>CAVRVS010000007.1:0-733882 GCA_963724705.1 uncultured Actinomycetota bacterium | reverse complement strand
CTCACCGGCGACACGTACCTGCGCGACGCCGACGGCTACTTCTGGTATCAGGCGCGCAATGACGACATGATCATCTCGGCCGGGTTCAACATCGCCGGGCCGGAGGTCGAGGCGGCGCTGTTGACGCACCCCGACGTGATGGAGTGCGCGGTCGTCGGCGCACCGGACGAACAGCGCACGATGATCGTGCACGCGTTCGTCGTCGTCCGACCCGGTGCCACGATCGACGCGGCCGCGCTGCAGGAGCATTGCCGACGCACGATCGCGCCGTACAAGATGCCGCGGGTCGTCGAGTTCATCGAGGCGCTGCCGCGGACCACGACCGGCAAGGTGCAGCGCTACCGGCTGCGGGAGATGGTCGCGCGCTGATGGCTGGGGATCCTCGAGCGATGCGGATCGCGGTCGTCGGCGGCGGGCCGGGCGGGCTCTACTTCGCCTGTCTGGTCAAACAGCTCGACCCGCACCGCGAGATCACGGTCTGGGAGCGCAACCCGCCCGACGACACGTACGGCTTCGGCGTCGTCTTCTCCGACGAGACGCTCGGCGGCATCGAGCACGCCGACCCGGCTGATCCACGAGCCGTCGCGGCAGATTCGCCCGCTGGGACGACATCGACGTGCATGTCGCCGGGCAGGTGCTCACCTCGGCGGCCACGGCTTCGCCGCGACGAGCCGCCGCCAGCTGCTCGGCATCCTGCGCGACCGGGCCGCGAGCTCGGCGTGGACCTACGGTTCGGCCGAGGCCGCGCCCGCCGTCGCCGAACTGGCCCGACCACGACCTCGTGGTCGCCGCCGACGGCGTCAGCTCCACGATCCGGACGCCGGCCGATGAGACGTTCGGCCGAGCCTGCTGGAACCGGCGGCTGCCGCTACATCTGGTTCGGCACCGACATGGTGTTCGACGCCTTCCGTTCGAGATCCGGGCGACCCCGCACGGGGTGATGCAGGTGCACGGCTACCCGTACGACGCGGCGGCCCGCACGCTGATCGTCGAGATGCACCGAGGAGGTCTGGCAGCAGGGCCGGCTTCGCCGCGTCGCCCTGGTCACGCCGGAGACATGTCGCCGGCGACTCGGACACGTACGCCATCGAGCAGTGCGAGAAGATCTTCGGCGACGTGCTCGGCACGGCCACAGCCTGCGCCCGGCAACCACTGCCGCTGGATCAACTTCACCACCGTGCGCTGCGCAGCGCTGGTACGACGGCAACGTCGTGCTGCTCGGCGACGCCGCCCACACCGCGCACTTCTCCATCGGCTCGGGCACCAAGCTCGCGATGGAGGACGCCCTCGCGCTGGTCGCCTGCCTGGCCGAGTCGCCGGCGATCCTGCCCGGGACGCCCTCGCCGCCTACCAGCCGAGCGCCGCCGGTCGTCGGTCTCGACCCAGCGCGCGGCCCTGGCGAGCCTGGACTGGTTCGAGAACCTCGACCAGTACGTCGACCAGCCGCCGCTGCGGTTCGCGTTCAACCTGCTGACCCGGTCCGCCGCGTCACCTACGAGAATCTGCGGCTCCGCGACCCGGAGTTCGTCGCCGCCGTCGACGAGTGGTTCGCCGCGTCGCTGTCACCGGCGCTCGGCGGCCAGCGTCGCCCGGTGCCGCCGCCGCCGATGTTCCACTCCGATCCGGCTGCGCGACCTCACGCTGCGACAACCGCGTCGTCGTCTCGGCCGATGGACATGTACTCCTCGACCGACGG
This sequence comes from uncultured Actinomycetota bacterium, assembly GCA_963724705.1. GTDB lineage: Bacteria > Actinomycetota > Actinomycetes > Mycobacteriales > Micromonosporaceae > DASQPR01. The sequence goes on along the minus strand of CAVRVS010000007.1, from coordinate 732,186 downwards.
CTACCCGGGCGACTTCCACCTCGTACACCTCGGGCAGCAAGGCGCTCGGCGGCGCCGGGCTGGTGATGACGGAGATGGTCTGCGTCTCGCCGACCGGCCGGATCACGCCGGGCTGCACCGGCCTGTGGACGCGCGAGCAGCGCGACGGCTGGCGCGCGCATCGTGTCCTTCGTGCACGCCGAGATCGACGCCGCCAAGATCGGCATCCAGCTCGGCCACTCCGGCCGCAAGGGCTCGACCCGGCTGATGTGGGAGGGCATGGACGAACCGCTGCCGGCCGGCAACTGGCCGGTGGTCGGGCCGTCGCGCGGTGCCGTACCGGCCGGTGAACCAGATCCCCCGCGCGCTGTCCGTGGCCGAGATGGCGCGATCCGCGACGAGTTCGTCGCGGCCGCGCGCCGGGCCGCCGACGCCGGGTTCGACCTGCTCGAACTGCACTGCGCGCACGGCTACCTGCTCTCGTCGTTCCTGTCGCCGCTCACGAACCGGCGCACCGACTCCTACGGCGGCTCGACTCGCCGGCCGGCTGCGCTATCCGATCGAGGTGTTCGACGCGATCCGCGCGGTGTGGCCGGACGATCGGCCGATGAGCGTACGGATCTCGGCCACCGACTGGGCACGCGGGCGGCGTCGGCGTCGACGAGGCGATCGAGATCGCCCGGACGTTCGCCGACCACGGCGTGGACGCCATCGACGTGTCCACCGGTCAGGTCGTGTCCGAGGAGCGGCCGGCGTTCGGTCGCTCGTATCAGGTGCCGTACGCCGACGCGATCCGCAACGCGCTGGCCCGGTCGCATCCGAACGTCGCCGTGATCGCGGTCGGCGCGATCTCCTCGTACGACGATGTGAATTCGCTGCTGCTCGCCGGCCGCGCGGACTTGTGCGCGCTCGGCCGTACCCACCTCTATGACCCGCAGTGGACGCTGCACGCGGCCGCGGAGCAGGGCTATCCGATCGCCTGGCCGAAGCCGTTCGCGGCCGGTAGCCGCCGCCCGCAGACCGGCCGGAGCGACGGCCCGAAGCCGCGCCTCGATCTCGTTCGCGATCCGCTCGCCGGCGCGACCCGCCACGGCCGCTGGCGGCCGGCGGCGCTCGCGGCCCCGACGCCCCAGACGCCGGCAGGCACCGCCGGCAGACCGGCGAGGCCAGCCCCGACGGATAACAGGTTGGCCCAATGCGTGCGACGACTCTTCCGCTGACCCGGCATCGGACGTTAGGTTTACGCCACCCCCGATAAGGCGCGAACGCGGCCAGATCGGGCGACTTGCTCTAGTTATCCCGATTCTGACAACACATTCCGTAGCCGAACGGCACCGGCACGGCAACAGGAGCCACAGGTGAGCGTGCAACCGACGACATTTCGCGGTTTCGCGAATCCGGTCGACCCGACCGCGGCGGAGCTGCGTACATGGGCCTACTACCCGGATTCCGTCGCGCTCGAGGACATGCCGCCCTACTGGGATCTGCTGGTCGCCGGCGACCGCCTGATCCCGACGATCTTTGCGCTGGCCATGGACCCCGACTGCCCGGCCCGCCGGTTCGCGATCCACTGCCTCTACATCTATGCCGCCGACGGCATCCGCACCGACTTCAGCGCCCACCCGAAGCGCCGCCTGCACAAACTCGTGAAGCGCGCCGAGGCCGAGGGTGATGAGTCGATGCACACGTGGGCCTACAACGTGCGGGTGCTGCTCGCGCGCCCGCAGATCTTCGATTTCCGGGATTGGTGCGAGGGCGGCCTGGTCCGATCGCGCCGCCGGCTCGGCTGAGCCGTCGCCGCCGCGACGTTCGTGGCGTGCATGGTCGCACTCCGGGCCGACGGCCGCGACATGTCGGGCATTTAACACTAGACATGATTAGTGGGTACGAACCACGGACGGCCTGAAGCGAGCGCCGGAGGCGGCTAGCGTCCTAGATAGAGCGATTCCGGCAAGTCGGAAACGCCCTCTAGAACGGAGATGTCATGGGTATGAGCGACATGGTCGCCAAGGCCAAGGACGCGCTCAGGGGCCACTCCGACAAGGCTGACCAAGGTATCGACAAGGGCGCGGACATGGCCGCTAACAAGGCCGACGACATGAGCGGTGGCAAGCACTCGGACCAGATCGACAAGGGTCGCGACATGGCCGCCGACAAGAGCAAGGACGCGATGGACAAGTTCGGCGACGACGCCTAGAAGGTTCCGCGAAGATCACCCATCGACTAGCTACGCCGCTCCGCCGGCCGGGCTGGGTTTCCGGTCGCCGCGGGCGGCTTTGTCCGGGCAGAAAGAGGCGCCGCGACGGATCACCGTCGCGGCGCCTGCTTGCTTGTGTCTGGTTGGCGGCGTTTGTGTCAGCCGGCCGGTGGCCGGTCGACGTGGCCGCCACACGACGAGCGCGGTCGTACGTTCGTAGACCGGCGTCAGATCGCGGGTCGGATACGCGGCCATCGACTGCACCTGGGCCAGCCGTTGGTGTGCCTCCGACAGGTCGGCTTCCAGATCCATGATCCGGCGCTGCAGATCGACCACGAGCTTCTCGAGGTCGATGATCCGGCGTACGCCTTCGAGGCTCACGCCGCTGTCCTGACTCAGTCGCTGGATCTCGCGCAGCAGCACGACGTCCCGCTCGCTGTAGCGGCGGCCGCCGCCCGGCGTCCGGGCCGGCGACACGAGACCCAGCCGGTCATACTGCCGCAACGTCTGCGGATGCATTCCGGCCAGGCGGGCGGCCACCGAGATGATCAGCACCTTCGCGTCGGAAGCATGATCAACCGACGCGACCACTCGTTTGTCTCGTTCAGACATGGTTCAACCGGCTCTCCAGCTGTTGCCGCGGCGCCGGCGGAGTCGCGGCGGCGAACTCGTCGAGCGCCTTGCGGGCCTCGGCCGAAACATCCTTCGGCACCACCACGTCGACGGTGACCAGCAGGTCGCCGACCGTCTTGTCACGACGGACGATGCCCTTGCCGCGGACGCGGAGCGTACGGCCGCTGGGGGTCCCCGGCGGCACGCGGAGGGTCACCGAACCGTCGAGAGTCGGGACCCGGAGGTCCACGCCGGTGACCGCTTCCACGAACGTGATCGGCACGGCCAGTGTCAGGTCGTCGCCGTACCGGCCGAACAGTGCGTCGTCTCGTACCTTGATCAGGACGTACAGGTCGCCGGGTGGGCCACCGCGCTCACCCGGTTCGCCGCGGCCCGCGATGCGGATGCGCTGCCCGTCGGCGACACCGGCCGGAATGCGGATCGTCATCGTTCGGGTCTTCGTGACGCCGCCGGTGCCGTGGCACTCCGGGCACTTTTCGTCGACGACGGTGCCGACGCCCTGGCAGTTGCGACACGGCTCGGACAGGCTGAACGCGCCCTGATTGTTCGTGACGAGGCCGGAGCCTTGGCACACCGGACAGGTGCGTGGTGACGTACCAGGCTTCGCGCCACTGCCGTGGCACGTGTCGCAGACGCCCGGGGCGCGCAACGTGATCGGCATGGTCACGCCGCGTACCGCATCGCCGAAGTCGAGTGTCACCTCGGCCTCGACGTCTCGACCTCGGGTCATACCCGGCCGGCGCGCGGTGCGGGTGGCACCGCCCGAAAAGATCGAGCCGAACAGGTCGGAGAAGCCCGCCCCGCCGAACCGACGGTCGCTGGCCGTTGCCGTCGCGTCGCCGAAGATGTCGCCCATGTCGAAGCCGCCGGTCGGTGCGCCGGCACGCGTCGACCGCCGGAACGCGCCCGACCCGAACAACTGCCGCATCTCGTCGTACTCGGCCCGCTTGCGTGGATCGGACAGCACGTCATTGGCCTCGGACACGGCCTTGAACCGTTCCTCGGCGTCGCGATTGCCGGGGTTGCGGTCGGGGTGCAGCTCGCGGGCGAGCTTGCGATAGGCCTTCTTCACGTCGTCGGCCGACGCGGACTTGCTGACGCCGAGTACGGCGTAGAAGTCCTTCTCGATCCAGTCCTTGGAACTCAATGAGCTACCTTTCGCTCACGGCCGTGGGGGAAACACTCGACACACTGCGCCTCGCGGCTGCGCTACGCATCGGCTGACCACGGCGTCACTCCGGATCCGCGACACCGACGAGCGCCGGACGCAACATCCGCTCGCCCAGCTGATAGCCGCGCCGCATGATCTCGACGCAGGTCGTCTCCGTCACGTCCGGCGAGCTCGTGTGCGACACCGCCTCGTGCAATGTCGGGTCGAACGGGTCGCCCGGCGCACCGAATGCCGTCAGGCCGAACTTCGTGAGCGCCGTGACAAGCTGCTCTGCGACCGAGCCGAACGGACCGACGAGGTCGCCATGGTCGCGAGCCCGGTCGAGGTCGTCGAGCACCGGAAGAAGCTGAGTCAGCACCGCACCGGTGGCGTAGTCGGCGGCCAGCGTGCGGTCCCGGTCGACCCGCTTTCGGTAGTTGGCGTATTCGGCCGTGATCCGTTGCAGATCGCGAGTGAGTTCGCCCAGGTCGCCCCGCAAAGTCTCAAGCTCCTTGTCGAACGGCTGCCCGTCGTCGCCGGGCCGATCGCCGCCCTCCGCCTCGATGTCCTCAGCGGTCTTGCCGTTGTGCACGTCAGTTTCCTTGCCATTTGTGGTCGCACCGGCCTCGGCCGACTCGGCTGCGGTGTCGGTCGCCTTGCCGGCGTCCGTCCCCGCATCCTTCGCCTCGTCGCCCGCGGTCGTCTCGGCCGCGGCCTTTCCGTCGGTCGAGGCAAGCGTCACCTCGAGGTCGATGGTCGAGTCGCCGTCGTCTGTGGCGTCCGTCGCGTCGTCGCGTGCGACTCGCGGACGTGTCCGCCGCATCCTTGTCAGCCTTGTCGTGGTCAGCCTGGTCGTTCACCGCATCACCGGTCGGTGTGGCCGTCGCGCCGGCCTCCGGCGCATCGGCCGCCGCACCGGCCGAGACCGCCCCGCCGTCAGACGGCGGCGCGGTCTCGGGTCGATTCGGGTGTGCGGCGCCCTTCGACGTCACTTCTCCCCGTCCTCGTCGATGACCTCGGCGTCGACGACATCCTCGTCACCCGCCGCGGCACCGCCTGGCGCTCCGCCAGCAGCGCCGGGCTCGCCCGGCTGCTCACCAGCGCCGGCCGCCGCACTCGCGGAGGCCTGGCTGTACAGCGCCGAGCCGGCCTTCTGCGACGCGGCCATCAACTTCTCGTGGGCGTCCTTGATCTTCTCGATCTCGGTGCCGCCGAGCGCGGACCGCAGGTCACCGAGCGCCTCGTTGATCTCGTCCTTGGAGTCGGCCGGGATCTTGTCGCCGTTCTCGGCGAGGAACTTCTCGGTCTGCCACTGCAGGGCCTCGGCGAGGTTGCGCGTCTCCGCCTCTTCGCGACGGCGCTTGTCCTCGTCGGCGTGGTCCTGCGCGTCGCGCATCATCCGCTCGATGTCATCCTTCGGCAGGGCCGAGCCGCCGGTGATGGTCATCGACTGCTCCTTGCCGGTGCCGAGGTCCTTCGCGTTGACGTGGACGATGCCGTTCGCGTCGATGTCGAAGGTGACCTCGATCTGCGGGACGTTGCGCGGTGCCGGCGGGATGCCGGTCAGCTCGAACGTGCCGAGGCGCTTGTTGTACTGCGCCATGTCGCGCTCACCCTGGAAGACCTGGATGAGGACGGACGACTGGTTGTCCTCGGCGGTCGTGTAGACCTCGGAGCGCTTGGTCGGGATCGTGGTGTTGCGCTCGACCAGCTTGTGCATGATGCCGCCCTTGGTCTCGATGCCAAGTGACAGCGGGGTGACGTCGAGCAGCAGAACGTCCTTGACCTCGCCCTTGAGCACACCGGCCTGCAACGCGGCACCGACGGCGACGACCTCGTCCGGGTTGACGCCCTTGTTCGGCTCCTTGCCGCCGAGCAGCTCCTTGACCAGGTCGGTCACGGCCGGCATGCGGGTCGAGCCGCCGACGAGGATGACGTGGTCGATGTCGGCGATCTTGATGTTGGCGTCCTTGATCGCCTGCTCGAACGGGCCCTTCGTACGGTCCAGCAGGTCCTGCGACATGCGCTGGAACTCCGAGCGGGACAGCGAGATGTCCAGGTGCAGCGGGCCCGAGCTACCGGCCGTGATGTACGGCAGGTTGATGTTCGTGGTGGTCGCGGCGGACAGCTCGATCTTCGCCTTCTCGGCCGCCTCACGGAGGCGCTGCATCGCCATCTTGTCCTGCGACAGGTCGATGCCGTTCTGACCGCGGAACGTCTTGACCAGGTGATCGATGATCCGCTGGTCCCAGTCGTCACCACCGAGGTGGTTGTCGCCGCTGGTCGACTTGACCTCGATCACGCCCTCGCCGAGCTCGAGCAGCGACACGTCGAACGTGCCACCACCGAGGTCGAACACGAGCACGGTCTGCTCCTTGGAGCCCTTGTCGAGGCCGTAGGCCAGCGCGGCCGCGGTCGGCTCGTTGACGATGCGCAGCACGTTGAAGCCCGCGATCTCGCCGGCCTCCTTCGTGGCCTGCCGCTGCGCGTCGTTGAAGTACGCCGGCACGGTGATCACGGCGTCGGTGATCGACTCGCCGAGGTATGCCTCAGCGTCGCGCTTGAGCTTCATCAGCACCCGGGCCGAGATCTCCTGCGCGGTGTACTTCTTGGCGTCGATGTCGACGGACCAGTTCGTGCCCATCTCGCGCTTCACGGACCGGATCGTCCGGTCCGGGTTCGTCACCGCCTGGCGCTTGGCGACCTCACCGACCAGCACCTCGCCGTTGCGTGCGAACGCGACAATTGACGGGGTGGTACGTGAGCCTTCGGCGTTCGCGATAACGGTGGGCTCTCCGCCCTCCAGGACACTGACACACGAGTTCGTGGTGCCCAGGTCGATACCGACCGCACGAGCCATGGTGTATTCCTCCAGGTCAAGCTGCATATACAAGATTTCGTCCGCCAAAGTTGAGCGGACCGGACTCAATAGTGCCACGCGGCCGCCAGATGTCAACTTGAAGTTGAGTCCGGCCGGCGCAAGGTGACGCGGGCCACCTGTGGGCGATCAACGGCCGCGTCGGCGGACCGTCAGCGACGCAGCGCATGTCAGGCCAACGGCCCGGGTATAGCAGAGACGCCGCCGGCGGCCGGCATGCCGGAACTTTGGCACGATACCTGGATAGATCGGGCACGCTATCACTGTGGGCGACACCGCCAGCCAGCTCCTCGACGCGCTGACCGAGATGCGTACGGTCATCTCCGGCGCGCGGTTTCCGCTGGCCGTACCGTCCGGCCGGGAGGCCGAGGCGGCCGCGGAGCGGCTGACGAAACAACTCGACGACTATCTGCTGCCCCGGCTCGGTCGGTTGGACGCACCGCTGCTCGTCGTCGTCGGAGGCTCGACCGGTGCCGGCAAATCGACGCTGGTCAACAGCATCGTACGGGCACCGGTCAGCACCGCCGGCGTACTCCGGCCGACCACCCGCGCCCCGGTGCTCGTCAGCCATCCGAATGACGTCGCGTGGTTCGCCGAACGGCGCGTGCTGCCCGGTCTGACCAGGACCAACGCCGCGCGTACGGAGCAGGGCAGCCTGCGGGTGATCGCGGCGCCGGGTCTGGCACCGGGTCTCGCGCTGCTGGACGCACCCGACATCGACTCGGTGGTGGACGAGAACCGGGAACTCGCCGCCCAACTCCTCGCCGCCGCTGACCTGTGGCTGTTCGTTACGACCGCGGCACGATATGCCGACGCGGTGCCGTGGCAGGTTCTCCGTACGGCTCGGGACCGCGGGACGGTGCTATCGCTGGTGCTCGATCGCGTACCGCTCGGCGCGGACGAGGAAGTCGCCGCCCACCTGCGCGAGATGCTCGCCGCCCAACGGCTGGGCGAGGTCGAGTTGTTCATCCTTCCCGAGGTCGAACTCGGCGGATCGGGCCTGATCCCGGAGTTGCTCGTCGCGCCGCTGCGCGGCTACCTCGATCGCCTCGCGGGCGACGTCGCCGCCCGCTCCGAGGTCATCCGCACCACCCTCGACGGTGCGATCCGCTCGCTGGTGAGCGACCTCGACACGCTCGCGCTCGCGGCCGAGGAACAGGGCCGGGCCTGGGACGTGCTCGACGAGACGGTCACGAAGGCGTACGCCGAGGCCGACGATGAAATTGCCGAGGCGCTCGCCGACGGCGCGTTGCTGCGCGGTGAGGTGCTCGCACGCTGGCAGGAATTCGTCGGTACGGGTGACCTGATGCGCGCGCTCCAGGCGAGCATCGGTCGGCTGCGGGATCGGGTGATCACTGGTGTCACCGGCCGACCGCCGCCCGGGCGGCATCTCCAGGATGCCCTCACGTCCGGCGTCGCAACGCTCATCGAGGCGCAGGCCACCGAGGCTGGTGAACGCGCCGCGGCAGCCTGGGCCGCGACCGCCGCCGGGGCGTCCCTCGCGACGCCGACGCTCGCACGGCCACGGCCCGATCTCCGCGAGCGATGCGAACGACTCGTCCGCGAATGGCAGCGCGGCGTCCTCGATCTCGTCGCTCACGAGGGCGCGCAGAAGCGTCGTCGGGCCCGCATCACCGCATATTCGGTCAACGCCACCGGTCTTCTGGTCATGATCGCCGTGTTCGCCTCGACCGCCTTCATCCCGACCGGCGCCGAGATCGCGGTCGCCGGCGGCACGACGTTGGCGGCGCAAAAGTTGCTCGAAGCGGTGTTCGGCGACGAGGCGCTGCGCCGCCTTGCCCGCAACGCTCGCGACGACCTGTTGCTCCGCGTACGCGCGCTGCTTGAAGTCGAAGCCGCTCGATTCGGTGACGTGCGCGCGGCGATCTCGCTCGATCCGACCTTGCCCGAACGCCTGCGCCGCAGCTCGCACGCGATCGCGCAGCTCGGCCCGGTCGGGAGCGCGCCGATGAGCATGACCGGACGGCTCCGGGACGTCCTGCTCCGCGGCGAACCCGGCGTGGACGCGGACACGCTGATCGCGCGCATCGACGCGTTGGGACGCTTCACGAGAGCGTCCCGATCGCACCTGCCGGCGGATCGGCTCCGGCCGGCCGAGGCGGTGATCGCACAAGCCGGCGACCGGCTGGCGCTATCCCGCGATCACACCGTCGTGGCACTCGCGGGCGCCACCGGCAGCGGCAAGTCCAGCCTCTTCAACGCGCTTGCCGGCCTGGAGCTGTCGACCGTCGGCTTCCGCCGCCCGACCACCGGCGTCGCGCACGCGTGCGTGTGGCAGGCGGAGGGCACCGCGGACCTGCTCGACTGGCTCGAGGTCCCGAAGCCGCAGCGCTTCGCGCGGGAGAGTGCGCTCGACGCCGACGACCAGGCGACACTGCGCGGTCTGGTCCTGCTCGACCTGCCCGACTTCGACTCGATCGAGGCCGCGCACCGGACCGAGGTCGACCGGCTACTGGGCCTGGTCGACCTCGTCGTCTGGGTCACCGATCCACAGAAGTACGCCGACCAGGTGATCCATGAGCAGTACCTGCAGATGTTCCACCGGCAGGCGCCGAATATGGTCGTCGTCCTGAATCAGGCCGATCGGTTGCCCGATGCCGATGTCACACGGTGCCTGACCGATCTGCGCCGCCTGCTCGGCGCGGACGGCCTTGGCCGGGTGCCGCTGCTGGCCACATCCGCGACCGGTCCGCGCCCGGGCATCGTCGAGTTGCGCGGCGCGTTGGAACACGCCGTCGCGGAACGGGTCGCGGCGCTGCGCCGCCTCAGCGCGGACGTGGACGGGGCGGTCGACGATCTGAAGCCGCTCGTGGGGCCGGCGATCGGCGCCGACACGCTCGACCGTGGCGTGACCCGGGACCTGTCCGATGCGCTCGCGGTCAGCGCCGGCGTACCGGCCGTCACCGAGGCCACCGCCCGGGCCTACCGCTTCCGGGCCGGCAAGTCCATGGGCTGGCCGCTGACCCGGTGGGTGCGACACCTCAAAGCCGACCCGCTGGCCCGCCTGCGCCTGGGTCGGGCGAATGCAGCGGCGGCGAGCGCGTCGTCGTTGCCCGGCCCCAACCCCGCCGAGCGGTCCACGGCCACGCTTGCCATCCGGGCCGTCGGCGAGCGCGCCGGTCACGATCTGCCGGCTCCCTGGGCGGCCGCGGTAGCGGCTGCGGCCCGGTCCCGCAGTGCCGACCTCGGCGACGCGCTCGATCGGGCCGTCGTCGGCACCGATCTTGGTATCGATCGCAAGCCGTTCTGGTGGCGGGCGGTCAACGCTCTGCAGTGGCTAGTTACAGTCGCCGCGCTTGTCGGTGTCGTCTGGCTGCTCGCCCGCGTCGGGCTCATCGCGCTGGGTCTCCCGACGTACGACGTGCTGCACGTGGGCCGCGTACCGCTCGCGACGCTCGTACTCGTCGGCGGTGTGCTCGCCGGAATCCTGCTGGCGCTGCTCGTCAAGCCCCTGATCGCGCTCGGCGCTCGGCGGGCCCGAGCCCGGGCCGCGCGACGGCTGCGTACGCAAATCGTCGAGGTGTCGACCGCGTACGTCATCGAGCCCGTACGGATTGTGCTGCACGACTATGCCGACGCGCGATCGGCATTGCTGGACGCCGCTCGGTAGGGCTCCGAACGGGATTCGGCACGCTGCGTAGTCGTTCCGCGCCGTCAAAGCTCGGCCTGGTAGCGTTCCCGCGATGTCTTCGACCCGACGCCGTGCGACGACCTCAACGATCGCAGCTGCCCTGATCGTTGCTGTCTTTGCGGTCGCCGGTTGCGGCACCGCGACGGCGCCACCGGCCGGGGCCGCGCCGTCGTTGCTATCGGCGCCGCTGGGATCGACCAGTTCTCCCACCCCGGTCGACACTCCGAACGCCAACCGCGCCGCGCCCGCGCCGTCGCGCAGTCCGGCACCGTCGCGCAGCCCGGCCGCCGGTACGCCGGGCGTGTTTGTCTTCCCAGTCATCGGCCACTACAGCTACGGCCACGTACATCACGACTACCCGGCCACCGACATCCTCGCGCCATGCGGGTCCAAGGTCGTCGCCGCGACCAGCGGCATCGTCCTCGAGGTGAGCCGGGTCGACAAATGGAAGCGCTCGGTCGACGCGGGGCCGACGCGGGGTGGGCTCTCGGTGTCGATCCGGGGCGACGACGGCGTCCGCTATTACGGCTCCCACTTCGAAGCGATCAACTCCAACATCCGGCCGGGTGTCCGGGTCCGCGCCGGCCAACCGCTCGGCAAGGTGGGCGAGACCGGCGACGCGAGCGCGTGCCATCTGCACTTCGGCTTGTCACCGATCTGCGCGGGCACCGGTGACTGGTGGAACCAGCGCGGCGTGATCTGGCCGTGGCCCTATCTCGACTCCTGGCGCAAGGGCGGCGATAAGTCGCCGGTCGCGGAAATCACCGCCTGGCACCACCAACACGGTTGCCCGACCAAGCCGACCGTTGATCCGTAGGCGAGCGCTCCGATGATCCACCGGAATGGATGATTGCGGCGAAATCACGACGGCAATCGTCCGCCAGAATGGATCATGGAGGATTCAACCGGCGGCCGGCCGGGCAGAAATAACCGGACCGGACTGTGGCCGTCCGGCCTAGTTCTGAGATGCTTGAGCCGGCGGCGACGGGGCCGCTGCGCCGCTTACCCTGCGGTTGGGCAGCCCCGATGCCACCGCTCCCCGGATACGGCGTCGCAGGTTGCGATGCCCGACTCCTCCGCGCACGAGCGCCGACCAGGCGAGCGCGGTCCGCACAACGCCGCGCCCCGGCAGGGTCACCCCGCTGCCGAGGCACACGACAGGGAGAGACGATGGCCAAGGGCAACGAAGCCCGAACCCGGGACGACGGCGATCTCGCCGTCGCCGAGCCGGAGTTCGTGCAGCTGCTCACCCCCGATGGGGAACGTGTCGAACACCCCGACTATTCGGTCGATTTCAGCGACGAGGAATACCGCGACCTGTATCGCGATCTCGTCGTCGTACGTCGGCTGGACGCCGAATCAACCGCGCTGCAGCGCCAGGGCGAGCTGGGCATCTGGGCGAGTCTGCTCGGCCAGGAAGCCGCTCAGGTCGGTTCCGGCCGCGCGCTGCGTACCCAGGACATGGCGTTCCCCACCTACCGCGAGCATGGCGTTCTCTACTGCCGCGGCATCGACCCGATCATGCCGCTGGGCTTGTTCCGCGGCGTCGACCAGGGCGGCTGGGACCCCAACGAGTTCAAGTTCAACATGTACACGATCGTCATCGGCGCCCAGACGCTGCACGCGACCGGCTACGCCATGGGCATCAACATGGACGGCAAGGTCGGCGGCGACGACGGCGAGGCGGTGATCGCCTACTTCGGCGACGGCGCCACCTCGCAGGGCGACGTGAACGAGGCCTTCGTCTGGGCCGGCGTCTTCAACGCACCGCTCGTCTTCTTCTGCCAGAACAACCAGTACGCCATCTCCGAGCCGCTCGAGCGCCAGACCCGCGTGCCGCTCTACCACCGGGCCGCCGGCTTCGGCTTCCCGGGCGTACGGGTCGACGGCAATGACGTGCTCGCGACCTATGCGGTCACCCGGTCGGCGCTGGACAACGCGCGCCACGGCAACGGACCGACGCTCATCGAGGCCTACACCTACCGGATGGGCGCGCACACGACCTCGGACGACCCGACGCGCTACCGCATCGCCGGCGAACTCGAGTCGTGGAAGGCCCGCGACCCGATCATGCGGGTCCGGACGTTCCTCGCCAAGCACGAGATCGCCGACGACACCTTCTTCGATGAGGTCGACGCCGACGCGGCGCAGCAGGCCACCCACCTGCGCGAGCGCGTGCTGAGCCTGCCGGATCCCAAGCCGGTGCAGATGTTCGACAACGTCTACCCGAACGGATCGCCGCTGCTCGACGAGCAGCGCGAGGAGTTCTCCCGCTACCTGGATTCGTTTGCTGGGGAGGCGCACTGATGGCCACCGAGACGCTCACCATCGGCAAGGCACTCAATACCGGCTTGCGCAAGGCCATGGAGGCCGACCCCAAGGTCGTCCTGATGGGCGAGGACATCGGCAAGCTCGGCGGTGTCTTCCGCATCACCGACGGCCTGCAGAAGGACTTCGGCGAGGACCGCGTGATCGACACGCCGCTGGCCGAGGCCGGCATCGTCGGCACCGCGGTCGGGCTCGCGATCCGTGGCTACCGCCCGGTCTGCGAGATCCAGTTCGACGGCTTCGTTTACCCGGCGTACGACCAGATCGTCTGCCAGGTCGCCAAGATGCACTACCGGTCGCAGGGCAAGGTCCGGATCCCGATGGTGATCCGCATACCGTTCGGCGGCGGCATCGGCGCGGTCGAGCACCACTCGGAGTCGCCGGAGGCGTACTTCGCGCACACGGCCGGTCTCAAGGTCGTGTCGTGCTCGAACCCGAACGACGCGCACTGGATGATCCAGCAGGCCATCGCGTCCGACGACCCGATCGTTTTCCTGGAGCCGAAGCGCCGCTACTGGGAGAAGGGCGACGTCGACACGTCCTCGTCGCTGGCTGACCAGATCCCGCTGCACGACGCGAGGCTGCTGCGTACGGGCGACGACGCGACGATCGTGGCGTACGGCCCGATGGTCCGCGTCGCGATGGACGCCGCCACGGCGGCCGAGGAGGACGGCCGGTCGCTGGAGGTCATCGACCTACGTTCGATCTCGCCGCTCGACATGGATCCGGTCTACGACTCGGTCCGCAAGACGGGCCGGCTGATCGTCGTACACGAAGCGCCGAGCAACATCGGCGTGGGCGCCGAGATCGCGGCACGAGTGACCGAGCGGTGCTTCTACTCGCTCGAGGCACCGGTGCTGCGGGTTACCGGCTTCGACACGCCCTACCCGGCCTCGCGTCTGGAAGAAGACTTCCTGCCCGACCTCGATCGAGTGCTCGACGCCGTCGACCGCTCGTTCGGTTTCTAGGAGGTCCGGCGCGTGTCCAGAGTCAAGGAATTCAATCTGCCCGACCTCGGCGAGGGACTCACCGAGGGCGAGATCCTGCAGTGGCTGGTCGATGTCGGTGACACGATCACGCAGAACCAGCCGATCGTCGAGGTCGAGACGGCTAAGGCGGCCGTGGAGATCCCGGCGAAGTGGGCCGGCAAGGTCACCAAGATCTTCTACGATGCCGGCACCACGGTCGAGGTCGGCGCGCCGATCATCGCGATCGACACCGACCCGACGGCGGGCGATCTGCCCGACGGCACCCCGGAACCGTCGGCGGAGTCGTTGGCCGCGGTCGAGATCGCACCGGCCGAGGGCGCGGTCGAGCCGGGCCTGATCGGTGGCCCGGCGCCGGGTGGCCGTACCGCCGTATTGGTCGGTTATGGCCCGAAAACGGCGGTGGCCAAGCGCCGCCCCCGGGCCTCGGCCACCGCGACGCCGGTTGCTCCCGAGGTCGAGCCGGCGCCCGAGCCGGTCGCGCCCGAGCCGGCCGTCACGGCACCGTCCACTTCGGCCAATGGGGGTACGGCATTAGCCAAGCCACCCGTCCGCAAGCTGGCCCGCGACCTCGGCGTCGATCTCTACTCGCTGGTCGGAACCGGGCCGCAGGGCTCGATCACCCGCGAGGACGTGCACGCGGCGACGGCAACCGAAGCGGAGGCTCCGGCCTCGACCGGACGCCCGTCCGTCGCGGCGCCGTCGTTCGGCGCGGATCGTGAGCAGCGCATCCCGGTCAAGGGTGTACGCAAGCTGACCGCGGAGAACATGGTCGCGAGTGCGTTCACCGCGCCGCACGTCACGATGTTCAACACGGTCGACGTGACGCGGTCGATGCGCGTGCTCGATCGGCTGAAGGCGCAGCGCGAGTGGCGTGACGTGCGTGTGTCACCGCTACTGCTGGTCGCGAAGGCTGCGTTGATGGCCATCGGGCGGTATCCGATGATGAACTCCACCTGGTCGGCCGGGACGAACGAGATCGTCGTCAAGCAGTACGTGAATCTCGGCATCGCCGCAGCCACCGAGCGTGGTCTGATCGTGCCGAACATCAAGGACGCCGGCCGATTGTCGCTGCGTGAGCTGGCCGACGAAATGACTGCCCTTGTGCAGACCGCGAAGACCGGCAAGACGCCGCCGGCCGACATGAGCGGTGGCACGTTCAGCATCACGAACGTCGGCGTGTTCGGCGTCGACACCGGCACGCCGATCCTGCCGCCGGGCGAGGCGGCGATTCTCGCGTTCGGTGCCGTACGCGAACGGCCGTGGGTGCACAAGGGCAAGATCAAGGTGCGCCAGGTCACCACGCTCGGCCTGTCGTTCGACCATCGGATCATCGACGGCGAGCTGGGCTCGAAGTTCATGCGTGACGTGAGCGACTTCCTCACCGATCCGGAGGCAACGCTGCTCGCCTGGGGTTGATCCGGTCTGCTCTCGCGGCCCCGCTCGGCATTGCCGGGCGGGGCCGTACGCATGTCAGCGACTGGACTGCGCGTTTCCCGGATGGACACCTGAGTCACCATCGGATAACGAGAACGCTTCGGATCGTAACGTCACGTGCGTCTCCCGCCTCGTGCTGGCTACGGTTGATCGCAATCGCACGTACGACGAATCGCGCCCTATCGGCGCGGACCTCCGGAGAGTCTGGCCCGTGACCACGCTGATCGAACGGCTCCGCAACCGCCGCAATGCCGCGCGGCGTGCGGACGCGATCGCGCGCGCCCTCCAGACCGACCCGACGCCGGTTCCGGACCCCAAGGATCCGCCGACCGCCACCTGAGTCGCGTCACTTTGCCCCGGCAGGACTATGCGCTCACTGCGACGCCCGGTACGGTTGGGCGAGCCGCGCGAGGCCGCGGAATGCGCCGCCTCACGATGAATTCGCAGGTGAGCCGCGCCGTGGCCGGAACGAAGGAGGCAGGCGTGACGTCCGGAGGCAACTACCCGCCCGGCCCGTACCCAGGGTCGTACGGCTACCCACCGGAAGGTGACGACAGCAGCGAGCAACGTCGGCGCGACGACCACGCCGCGTACGGTCCGCAGCCGTCCGAGCGCGACGCCGAGCCCGGATCGTCCGCTTCGGCCGCGCCCAACTCGGGTTCACCCGCGGCACCGCCGGCCGTGGCCCGGGCGGCGATCAGCATGCCCGGTCTCCGGGTTGAACCACCGGCCGAGGGGCAGGCCGGTCCGGCCGCGGCCGGGCAGGTGTACGGCCGGCCGAGCCCGACCACCTACGGCCGCCCGGCGTCGCCGGCTCCGGTCGGGGATTCCGAACCTCGGGCTCATCAAGCCGACGCGCGCGATTTCGCGAGTCCGGGGCAACCTCGGGTGTACGGACAGCCGCCGCGACCGCGCCCGATCGAAGGCGAGGATCAGCCGTACGAGTTCGATGCACGTCGCGGCGCTCGGCCGGCTGTGCCGGGTCAGTCTGACTATCGGCAGCCGGAGTCATGGGACGACGAGCGTCAAGACCCGCCATCGTGGCAGCAGAGCAACAATCCGCGGTCGTGGGACCAAGGCGCCGAGGCGCGCCCGTGGGAGCGGGGCGCCGAGGCGCCGTCGTGGCAACACGACAACGGCGCACCGCCCTGGCAGTCGAGCAGCGACCGCGCGCCGGCTCCGGATCCGGATCCGGCCGAACGCACTCCCGGCCTTTACGGACATGCCGCCGCGACATCGTCACCGGCACCGCAGCCGCTCTACGGCGGCGCGCCACCCGTGCCGCCCCCGCCCGCCGATGCCAGCAGCAATCGCGTTGTGAGCCAGCCGGGACCGGCCGACGCCAACAGCACCGGCCTAGCGAGCCGGCCCGGACCGGCCGACGCCAACGGCAACGGTCTTCCGCCGAGGCCCGCGGCAGCAGCCGACGCGGCCGCCAACGGCCGCCCGGCTGGCGTGCCGGGCGCGAACGGCCCGGCGGCCAACGCCTTCGGACCGGGCGTGTACGGCGCCGGCGTCTACGGCGCCGCGACCTACGGCACGCCTCGCGATGTCGGCGGCGAAGACGCCAACAGCGGAGACGACTCCGTGTCGTCGCGCCACGGCATTGACCCGCAGCCGGCTCGCAACGGATTTGTCGATCCAGGCGAGGCTCGGCACGGACTGGCCCGGCCGGCGGCGCCAGCGTCATCGCCGGGCGCCCCCGGCGATCACGACAACGAGATCAATGGCCGCCGGGTCAACGACAATCAGGTTAACGGCGGCTGGATCAGTAGCAATCCGGTCGGTAGCAATCCGGTCAGTAGCAATCCGGTCAGTGGCAACCCAGCCAATGGCAACTTGGCGAACGGCAACCCGGCGAACAGCGGTCCCACTCCGGACGCTGCTCCCGCACGACCGGGCGGCGTGGTCTACGGCACGCCGCGGGTCTACGGTTCGCCGCGGCCAGCGCCAACGGACGACGATAGCGGCGACTCGCCGGCCGGATTCGACCCTCGGGCCGAGCGGAATCGCCTCGATGACCGGCCCGACTCCAACCGCTTCGACGATCGGCCCGAGCCTAACGGCGTCGCCGACCGACCCGGATCAATCGGTGACCTACCGCCGCGACCGTTCGGCGACGTACCCGGCCGGGCTGTGGCCGACATGCCGCGCCGATCGGCCGCCGGAATCGGCGGTCCGGGTGAGGCATTGGATCGCGGCCGCGCCGACGACGCGATGCCGCCCACGGCCCTCGGCCGCCCAGTGTCGGCGTGGCCGGACCCGCCACGTCCGGAGTTCAACGCGGTGACGCCCGAGGCCCCGACCTCGCCCTCGGCGCCGCGGCTCGGCCAGACGTACGGCTCGAGCCGGCCACCCATCGACTGGAACGTCCCGGAGCAGGACAACCCGGCCCGATTCGAAAGTCCGTTTGCGCCCGGCGACGGCGTACGGATTCCGACCGGCACCTCGTCGTTCACGTCGCCCGGATCCGTCGGCGGCGACGGGGCTGCGCCGGCAGCCGATATCCGGCCTGCGCCGGCACCCCGGCGTCGGACGCGTACGGCCGGAATCGTGGCGATTGTCGTGATCGTGATCGGGCTCGCGGCTGGTGCGCTCTATTACACGTCGCGGCCGAACGCACCGTCGTACCAGATCGGATCGTGCGTGCAGCACAGCGGCGAGAAGGTCAACGGCTCGGCGTGTACGGCGCCGAACTCGTTCAAGATCGTCTCGAAGGTCTCCGATCCGAGCGCCTGCCCCAATGCCAACGATCCGTACCTCTACCTGGGCAACGACAAATCCACGGTCTACTGCCTGGCGCCGAATTAGCGGCTACGGGCAGGGCCCCGATGACCGACGCCATCGGGGCCCTGCCCGGCACGGGCTGGTCGCGACCAGCTACTGCTTGAACCCGATCGACGTGTAGTCGATCGTCTGGAAGCCGAAGGCACCGAAGTTGACCAGGTTCGTTGCAGGCCCAGATGTCCGGCCGCTGGTAGGTCGGCAGCACCATGACCTCCTTCCAGATCGCCTTGTCGGCCGCGTTGGCGTTGTTGATTGCTTCGGTCGAGTTCGTCGCCTGCACGGCCGTGTTCATCAGATTGTCGATCTGGGCGGTGCCGACCCGCGAGAAGTTCGCGTTCCAGCTGTCGCCCTGCTTGTTCTGGTAGATGCCGATGGAGCCGGTGATCGGGAAGGCTTGTCCCGATGTAGGAGAACACCGTCATGTCGAACGCGCCGGTCGCGATGAACTGGTCGAAGAAGTGGTTGACGTCGACGGAGTTGATGTCGACCTCGACCTGGATCTGCTTGAGCTGCGGCTGGATCAGCTGAGCCTCGGACAGCGACACGGCGACCGTGGTCGGGATGACGAGGTTGATCTTCAGCGTCTTGCCCTTGAGCGCCGCCGTCGCCGGCACCTGGCCGTTGTTGACGCGGTTGGCGCCCTGACCACCCAGCCCTGCTGGGTCAGCACCTGCGCCGCCTGCGTCGGGTTGTACGAGCCGATCGGCGGGCGTTGTCCTGATAGCCGATCTGGTTCTCCATGTAGAAGTGGTTGTTCAGCGGCGGCGGGTTCTTCACGCCCAGCGGTCCGAGCAGTGCGTGCGCGATCGCGGCCCGGTCGATACCCATCGACATCGCCTGCCGCGTCTGCAGATCGGCCAGCTCCGGCGCGGAGCCGTTGATCGTGATGTGCCGGAAGTTCGGGCCGCCGGCGATCCGCAGATCAACCCCCGGGAACCCCTGGACCTGCTTGTACGTCGTCGCGTTCGGCCCGACATCCAGGAAGTCGATCTCCTTGTTCTGCAATGCCGCGGCCTGGGCGCTGTCATCCACCACACGGAACGTGATCGAGCTCAGCTTCGGCTTCTGCCCCCACCAGTTCGGGTTCGGCTTGAGCGTGTACGTCTGCGCGCTCGTGTCCTGGGTCGCGAACATGAACGGTCCGGCACGAGCCAGCGGCTGCTTCACCCAGCCGGTGTTGAAGGTGGCCGGGTTGTTGTTAGTCGACGCCGGGTAGAGCAGGCTGAACACCGTCCACCACTCGCTGAACGGCGTATTGAAGTGGGCGATGACCTCTTGTGGGCTCGAACCCTGCGTCACCGAGGTCATGTCGTCGTAGCCGGTCGTGGTGACGACCTTGTACGCCGCGTTCTTCCCGTTGATCGCCTTCCACTGGGCGATGAAGTCGGCCGCCGTGATCGGCGTGCCGTCCGACCACTTCGCCTTCGGGTTGATCTCGTACGTCACCGTCTGGTGGCCACCGGAGATCACCACCTTCGGCTCACCGGTCAGGTAGTTCGGGTTGAACGGCAAGTTGTTCTTCGCGTCGGCCAGGTACAGCTGCGGCATCGTCGCGTCCATCAACTGGACGGTGTTGAGGTCGTTGCCGTCGAGCTCGTTCGTGTTGAAGTTGACGACAGTCGAGTCGATCGGCCAGTTCAGGTTGCCGCCCTGCTTGACCTGGGCGTACGGCAGCGTGTTGATCTGGTTCTGGCCCGCGTTCGCCGTCGTCTGTGCGTGTGGTGCGTTCGAGCTGCCGCTGCTGCAACCGGCGACGACCAAGGCCGCAACGACCAGGGCAGCCATTCCGGCGCCCACCGCCCGCTTTCGTGTCATGGTGCCTCCCAGGAAGGCAGTCCCGCGGGTGGGGCGGGGCGCGTCGGCTATCGGTGCGCATATCATCCTAACTACGTAAATCACCGTAAAAGGCCTGATCAGAGGACTGCGCGGGCTTGGGCGTAATGACAGGACGCCTGATGATCATGATCGGCCGCACCGATCTGGATCAGCGGCGGCTCGACGTCGATGCATTTGGATCGCTCGTCGTCGGTGAGTTCGTTGGCGAACTTCTGGCACCGTGTACGGAACCGGCAGCCGGATGGCGGGTTGGCGGGACTCGGCAGATCTCCCGTCAGCACGATCCGTTCCCGCTGCCGCTCCTTGATTGGATCGGGCAGCGGGATCGCGGACAGCAGCGCCTGCGTGTACGGGTGGGACGGCCGCTCGAAGACCTCGTCGACGTCGCCGATCTCGGAGATACGCCCGAGATACATGACCGCCACGCGGTCGGCGATATGCCGTACCACCGAAAGATCGTGGGCCACGAACAGATACGACAGCCTTGCTCCTCCTTGAGTTGCTCGAGCAGGTTGATGACGCCGGCGCGGACCGATACGTCGAGCGCGGAAACCGGTTCGTCCAGGACCACCAGCTTCGGGCGGAGCGTCAGCGCTCGCGCGATGCCGATGCGCTGGCGCTGGCCGCCGGAGAATTCCGACGGATACCGGTTCGCGTGCTCCTGGCGTAGACCGACCGTCTCCAGCAGTTCCGAGATGCGTCGCCGCTGCTCGTCGGGCGGGATCCGGTGGGCCCGCATCGGTTCGGCGAGGATGTCGGAGATCGGCAACCGCGGATCGAGCGACGCCATCGGGTCCTGGAACACGACCTGCATCTGCCGGCGTACGGCGAACTTCTCCGCGGACGACAGCCGTGCCGTGTCGTTCCCGAGTACGAGGATCCGGCCCCCCATCGGCTTGACCAGGTTGAGGATCTCCATGATCGTCGTGGTCTTGCCGCAGCCCGACTCGCCGACGAGCCCGAGCGTCTCGCCCTCGCGGATGTCGAAGTCGATGCCGTCGACGGCGTAGACCGTGCCGACGCGACGGCGCAACGCCACACCCTTCGTCAACGGATACTGCTTAACGAGGCCGTCGCACCTCGAGCACCGTCTCGCGTTGCGTGGCGGGGCGTTCGGCGACCGCGGGTCGACCATGCTGCTCGGTTCGGAAGATGTCGGCGCCGCTCAGGTTGTCCCGCTCGATCACGTCGGATCGGTGGCAGGCCGAACGGTGTCCGGCGCCCGACGCCGGCACCGGATCGAGACCCGGCTCGATCTCCTCGCAGATCTGCGATCGCGCATCGGGCAGCGCGGCACGAACGGACAGCCGGCCGGTAACGCAACCAGCGACGGCGGGGTGCCCTCGATCGGCGTCAGTCGGGACCGTTCACCCTGGTCGAGCCGCGGGATCGAGCCGAGCAGTCCGAGCGTGTACGGCATCCGCGGCCGGTAGTAGACGTCGTCGACGAGACCCGTCTCGACCGGCTTGCCGGCGTACATGACCGCGACCCGGTCGGCGAAGCCGGCGACGACCCCGAGATCGTGAGTGATCATGATGATCGCGGCGCCCGTGACTTCGCGAGCCGTACGCAGCACCTCGAGCATCTGCGCCTGGATCGTCACGTCGAGCGCCGTCGTCGGCTCGTCCGCGATGATCAGATCCGGGTCGTTCGCGATCGCGATCGCGATCATCGCGCGCTGCCGCATGCCGCCCGAGAACTCGTGCGGGAAGGACGTGACGCGCTGCGACGGGTTCGGGATGCCGACGAGATCGAGCAGCTCGACCGCACGCTTGCGGCGCGACCTTCGTGCTCACGTCGTTGTGGATCCGGATCGCCTCGACGACCTGGTCGCCGACGGTGTAGACCGGCGTGAGCGCGGACAGCGGATCCTGGAAGATCATCGAGATCTTGTCGCCGCGGATCTTGGACAGCTCCTTGTCGGACAGGCCGAGCAGCTCGCGACCCTGGAACCGCACCGAGCCGGTGATCCGCGCCTTCGCCGGCAGCAGGCCCATCATCGCCAGCGACGAGACCGACTTGCCGGAGCCCGACTCGCCGACGATCGCCAGCACCTCGCGCGCGTTGACGACGTAGTGACAAGCCGCGGACGGCGGTCACCGCGCCGGCCTCGCTGCCGAACGTGACCTGCAGGTCGTTCACGTCGAGCAACGGCGCACGGTCATCGACCGTGCTGGCGACGCTCGCCACGCTGGTGGTCACCGTCACGCCGGCCTCCTGCCTTGCGCTCACGGCGCGCATCAGCTGATCGCCGAATTCGGGTCGAGCGCGTCGCGCAAGCCGTCGCCGACCAGATTCACCGCGAGGACGAGCACCACGAGGACCGTCGAGGGAATCCAGAACAACCACGGGTACGTGTCCGCGTTGGTCGCGTACTGCCCGATGAGCGTGCCGAGTGAGACGTCCGGTGGCGGATGCCGAAGCCGAAGAAGGACAGCGCCACCTCGGCGAGGATCAGGCTGCTCACGTTCACCGTGGCGTCGATGATCAGGAACGACGCCATGTTCGGCAGGATGTGCCGAGAAATGATCTTCCGAGCCGGTACGCCCATGAATCGGGCCGCCGACACGAACTCGCGCTCCTTCAGCGACTGCGTCAGGCCGCGTACGACTCGGGCGGTGAGCATCCACTGGAACGCCGCCAGCAGCACGACGAAGATCAGCCACGTCTTGCCGACGAAAAGCGGTGACGTGATCGCGATGATCAGGAACGACGGCAGGATCAGCAGCAGGTCGATGAGCACGACGACGGCGCGGTCGGTCGCCCGGCCGAAATAGCCCGGCGATCGCACCGAGCACGGCGGCGACGCCGGTCGAGATCACGGCGCCGATCAGGCCGATGAACAGCGACTTCTGCAGGCCGCGCATGGTCCGGGCGAACATGTCCTGGCCGAGATCGTTGGTGCCGAACCAGTGTGAGCTGGACGGCGGGGAATAGACGTTGTTGACGTCAAACTCGGTGTAGCTCCACTGGGTCAGATGCGGCCCGACGAAGGCAAGGAACACCAGCAGTGCCACGATGACAAGGCCGAGGACGGCCATCCGACGGCGGAAGAAGCGACGCAGCACGAGCCGACCGCGGGACACCGACGTCATGTCGACCGCGTGTTCTCCTCCTCGCCGAGGAGAACCGGCTCGGACGGCGTCGCCATCGTCGCCGCCCTTCAGGAGACGCGCACGCGCGGATCGAGGGCCGCGTACGCGATGTCGGACAGGAAACCCGCCAGCAGCACGAGTACGGCGACGAACAGCGTCGTGGCGGCGGTCGAATTGATGTCCTGCGTCGTGACCGACGTGACCAGGTACTCACCCATGCCGTGCCAGGTGAAGATGATCTCCACGAACGTCGAGCCGATGAACAGCAACGCGAGGTTGTAGCGAAGAACGTGGTGAGCGGGATGAGCGCCGTCCGCAGGCCGTGCTTGATCAGCGCTCGCGTCCGGGTCAGCCCTTTCGCCTGCGCCGTACGCAGGAAGTCCTGGCCGAGCACGTCGAGCATCGAGCTTCGCTGATAGCGGCTGTAGAACGCGGCCGCCGCGATGACGAGCACGAGCGTCGGCAGGAAGCCATGCTGGAGGCGGTCGACCAGGTCCGGGAACGACGTCCACCCGCCCTGGCCCGGCGAGTACTCGCCGACCGTGTAGAAGATCTGCGTGCCGTTCGCGGTCTCGCCGATCGCCTGTTGATGCTCGTCCCGAGGAGCTGGACGAGCTTGCACAGCACGACAGTCGGGATCGACAGCACGACAAACGACAGATCGTGGCGACGTGATCGGATAATCGGTACTGCTTCACCGCGCCGTACGCGCCGATGGCGCAGCCGACGATCGCACCGACGATCGACCCGATCAGGACGAGTCGCAGGCTCACCCACATCCGCGTGCTGATCTGCTGGTTTACCGACTGGCCGAGAATGGTCTCGCCGAGGTCGCCGTGAAATACCCCGTTGACCCATGTCGCGTAGCGCTTCAACACCGGCGTGTCCGGGTTCATGTTCAGCTCATCGAGGGTCGCCGTAATCGATGCCTCGGACGGTGGCGGGTTGCGGCCCTCGAAGCGGAGTCGCGGGTTGAGTTGCGTTCCGGCGAGGAGATACGCGAGCGTCGTGGCCACGGCGACGAGGAGCACCAGATAGACGATCCGGCGAAGGAGGAAGCGCGCCATCTCCGCCACCCCCTATCGCACCCCGCACGCACGGTGGCTTGAACCGAATCTTGCCCCTTAACCGGTATCTATGCGGGCAGAACGGCCCAGATAGGGCACCCGGTGCGGTCCGCCCGTTGTGTACGGCACGATGGTCACCATGCAGAGCGCACGCGTACGGGCACCGGAGCTGCGCGGGCGGGGCTGGCTGAACACCGGCGGCCGGGACCTCACGCTGGCCGACCTGCGCGGCAAGATCGTCCTGCTCGACTTCTGGACGTTCTGCTGCATCAACTGCCTGCACGTGCTCGACGAGCTGCGGGCCGCTCGAGGAGAAGTACGGCGACGTGCTGGTCGTCGTCGGCGTGCACTCGCCGAAGTTCGAGCACGAGAAGGACCCGGTCGCGCTGGCCGCCGCGGTCGAGCGGTACGGCGTCGCCCACCCGGTGCTGGACGACCCGGAGCTGATCACCTGGGACGCAGTACGCGGCGAAGGCGTGGCCGACGCTGGCCGTCGTCGACCCGGACGGCTACCTGGTCGCGACGCATGGCCGGCGAGGGTCACGCCGAGGGGCTGGCCCGGCTGATCGACGAGCTGATCGCCGAGCACGACGCCGACGGCACCCTGCACCGCGGCGACGGCCCGTACGTCGCCGCCGGCCGGACACCCGACCTGCGCTTCCCCGGCAAGGCGATGGTCACGCGCGGACGGCACGCTGCTGGTCTCGTCCTCGGCCGCAGCACAGCTCGTCGAGCTCGAGGCGGACGCCGAGACCGTGCGGCGCCGGATCGGCACCGGGCAGCGCGGTCGGCCGACGGCGGGCCCGAGCAGGCCCAGTTCACCGAGCCGCAGGGGCTGTGCGCTGCTGCCGCCGCACGTGGCCGAGGTCGCCGGCTACGACGTCGTCGTCGCCGACACCGTCAACCACCTGCTGCGCGGGCCTGAGCCTGGCCGACGGCTCGGTCACGACGGTCGCCGGCACCGGCAGCCCGTGGCGCTCCGACCCGGGCGCCGGCGCGCACGACGCGACTCGGTCGACCTGTCCTCGCCGTGGGACGTCGCCTGGTACGACGACAAGGTCATCATCGCGATGGCCGGCATCCACCAGCTCTGGTGGTTCGACCCGGTCAAGCGGACCGCCGGGCGTCTACGCCGGCACGACCGTCGAGGCGCTGCGGGACGGTCCGCTGGCCGAGGTGTGGATGGCCCAGCCGTCCGGCCTGTCGGCCGCGCGGCGGCCGGCTGTGGATCGCCGACAGCGAGTCGTCGGCGCTGCGCTGCGTCCGCGACGGCGAGATGCACACCGCGGTCGGCCAGGGCCTGTTCGACTTCGGGCCTGATGGACGGCCCGGCCGAGACGGCGCTGTTCCAGCACCCGCTCGGCGTCTGTGCGCGCTGCCGGACGGATCGGTGCTGGTCGCCGACACGTACAACGGCGCGGTCCGGCTGATCTCGCCCGCGACGCCGACGGACACCGGACGGTGTCGACGGTCGCCACCGGGCTGGCCGAGCCGAGCGACATCGTCCGTACGCCGGACGGCGGGATCCTCGTCGTCGAGTCGGCCGCGCACCGGCTGACCCGGCTGGCGCCCGGCGCGCTGGCCTCGGCCGGCTCACCGCCGACGGCGTCCGGCATCGCACCGAGCGCCCGCCGACCTGGCTCGCGCCCGGCGAGGTGACGCTCGACGTCATCTTCACGCCGGCGCCCGGGCAGAAGCTGGACGAGTCGTTCGGCCCGTCGACCCGGCTGGAGGTCTCCGCGTCGCCGCCGGAGCTGCTGCGTCGACGGCGCGGGCACGACCACCGAGCTGTCGCGGCGGCTGGTCATCGCCGCCGGCGTGGCCGGGGGCGTGCTGCAGGTCGTGGCGCAGGCGGCGACCTGCGACGCGGACGTCGAGTACGCGGCCTGCCACCTGACCCGGCAGGACTGGGGCGTCCCGATCCTGGTCGGCCCGGACGGCGCCGCGCGGCTGCCGCTGATCCTGCGCGGCCTCGACCAGGGCTGATGCGCTCCCCATCCACCGAGGGTATGTACGGTAGGTTCACACTCGATTTACGGTCGGCCACGAAACGGCGTCAACCCGACGGAGATGCCGGCGTCGCTCAACGCCCGCCGGACCGAGGTCGCCAGCGCAACCGCGCCGGGCGTGTCGCCGTGTACGCAGATCGACTCGACCGGTTGCCGCACCACGGTTCCGTCGACGGCCACGATCTCCCCGGCGGCCATCGCGACCGCCCGGGCGGCGACCGCGTCCGGATCGACGACCAGCGCATCCGGCCGCGTGCGCGGCACCAGCCGGCCGGCCGAGGTAGCCGCGGTCGGCGAAGCCCTCGGTGACCGAGCGGAGGCCGGCGGCGTCGGCCGCGCGCAGCAAGGCCGACGCGGGCAGGCAGAGCACGGCGAGGTCCGGGTCGTAGTCGGCGACGGCGGCACGACGGCCGTCGCCTGCCCGTCGTCGTCGGCCGCGGTGTTGTAGAGCGCGCCGTGCGGCTTGACGTAGCTGACCCGGGTGCCGGCCACCCGCGCGAACCCGTCCAGCGCGGCGATCTGGTAGAGCACCTCGTCGCGCAGCTCGCCCGGGTCGTAGTCGATGCGCCGCCGGCCGAACCCGGCCAGGTCGCGGTAGCCGACCTGGGCGCCGACGGCGACGCCGCGCGCCGCGGCGGCCGACGCACACCCGGCGCATCGTCACGGCGTCGCCGGCGTGGAAGCCGCAGGCCACGTTGGCGACGTGACGACGTCGCAGCAGCGCGTCGTCGTCGCCGAGCCGCCAGACGCCGAAGCCTTCGCCGAGATCCGCGTTGAGGTCCATGACCCTCCCGGAAAGTCTGCATCGTCACGGTATCGCCGGACGCGCCTGAGCCAGCCGCGGCAGGTCGGCCGCGTCGACGACCGCGATCACCGGATAGCCGCCGGTCGTCGGATGATCGGCCAGGAACACCAGCGGCTGGCCGTCGGCGGTCACCTGCACGGCGCCGGCACGATCCCCTCGCTGGGCAGCTGCCGGCCGGCGTCCATGCGCTCCAGCGCCGGACCGGCCAGTCGCGCGCCGACCCGGTTGCTGTCCACACTCATCGTGTACGGGGTTTCCAACAGCTCGCGCGCTGCGCGCGTGAACCAGTCGTCGCGCGGACCGTACCGGATGCGCAGCCGCAGTGGCCCGGCCGTCGGCGGCGGGACGAAGTCGACCGTCACCGGCTCAGCCGACGGCGCTGCCGATCGGTAGCACGTCACCGTCCCGCACACGCGGCGGTCCGAGTCCGGACAGCGTGTCGGTCGACCGGCTGCCGAGCACCGGCGCGACGTCGATCCCACCGGCCACGGCCACGTAGGTCCGGACGCCGGTGATCGGCGGTCCGATCGTCACGAGCGCGCCGGCGCGAAGGGCCACGGGTTCGCCGTACCCATGGTTGCGACCCTCGACCGTGACGGGCGCGGACGCCCCGGTGACCGCGATGGTCGTCGGCGTAGTGACGCGGAACGAGCAGCCGGACATCGTGACTTCCAGGCCCGCCGCGTCGACCGGATTGCCGACGAGCCGATTGGCGAGCGCCAGCGCCGGCGCGTCCAGCGCGCCCGACCGGGGGACGCCGAGGTGGGCCAGCCCGGGCCGGCCGAGGTCCTGGATCGTCGTGAGCGGCCCGGCCAACCGGATGTCGAGCGCGCCGGTCACGTCACGACCTCACATCGGCGGCCATGACGAAGCGCACGCGCGCGCCCGGCGAAAGCAACGCCGGCGGGTCACGCTCCGGATCGAAGAGCACCGCGTCGGTACGGCCGATCAGCAGCCAACCGCCGGGCGACGCGGTCGGGTAGATCCCGCAGTAGATGTCGGCCAGCCCGACGCTTCCGGCCGGCACTCTCGTACGGGGTGTGTCGAGCCGCGGCACGGCGAGCGCGAGTGGCAGGCCGGTCAGGTAGGCGAAGCCGGGCGCAAAGCCGCCGAACGCGACGTGGAATTCGGTCGCCTGGTGCCGCGCGACGACCGATTCCTCGGACGACGCCCCAGTGCCGCGCGACGACGGCAACGTCCGGTCCGTCGTACCAGATGGGGATCTCGACGATCGGACCCGGCGCGGACGCCTCGCCGCCGGACGGCGCCCAACCGGGCAGCCTCACGGCGAGCCCGGCCTGGTCCGCGACGCCGTCGACCAGAATCGTCCGAGCGCCGGGCACGATGTCGACGGCGCTGAAGTCGCCGACCGCGCGACGCTGCCACAGTGTTGCCCGCCACGCCTCGACGAGCGCCGGATCGACCACGCCGCTGCCCCGATGGGCGTCCTCGCCGAGGTCGATGAGGAGCGCCGACGCGCCGACCGGTCGGATCTCCATGCCTGCAGAGTGTGGCAGACCACCTGGTGAGCGTCTCGCTACTTATCAGTAACTTACGGTGCCGTAGCCTGTTGGTCGTGAGCCAGCCAACCGACGCCACGGCGCCGCCCTTGTCGCTGACTCGGACCGATCGGATCGCGGAGATCAACAAGCCGCGGATGCGGGGCTGGCTCCACGTGTACGCGTTCTTCGTCGCGATCGTCGCCGGCATCGTGCTGGTGACCCTGGCCGCGACGGTCGGCGGCGGCGTACGGCCGGCAACGCTCGTGCGCGATCTACAGCCTGACCGTGTGTCTGCTGTTCGGCACGAGCGCGCTCTACCACCGCCGACTCTGGTCCCCGCCGGCCTACCAGATCATGCGGCGGCTCGACCATTCGATGATCTTCATCTTCATCGCCGGTACGTACACGCCGTTCTCCGTCCTCCTCCTGCCGCACACGACCGCGATCGTCATCTTGTCGGTCGTCTGGGGCGGCGCGATCATCGGTGTCGCCGCGAAATTCGTCTCGCCGTACGGACACCGATGGCTGTCGGCGCCGATCTACATCGCGCTGGGCTGGGTCGCGATCTTCGTACTGCCGGATATCGCCCGGCATGGCGGCACGACGGCACTGGTGCTCATGCTGGTCGGCGGTGTTCTCTACACGATCGGCGCCGTGTTCTACGCTCTGCGCCGGCCGAATCCCTGGCCGAAGACGTTCGGGCATCACGAGTTCTTCCACGCGTGCACATTGCTGGCCGCGCTCTGCCATCACGTCGCGATCTACTTCGCGCTCTTCCACTAGGTTGTTGCGGCGCTCTTGCCCGGCTCGGCGCTCTTGCCTGGCTCGGCGCTCTTGCCTGGCTCGCGCTCTTACGCGGCTCTGCGCTCTTGCGCGGGCGCCGCGCTTTCCCCTGGGTCCGCCGCGCCGCACGCCTTGGCGCCGCCGGGCATCTAGGCTGAATCCATGACATCGGGAGCTCGGACCGCGCGCCGCCTCGTGATCATGCGTCATGCCAAGGCGGAGCAGTCGGAGACGCTGCCCGACATCGAACGCGCCTTGTTGCCGCGTGGTCGCGACGACGCCGAGGCGGCCGGCCGATGGTTGGCATCGCATGACCTCGTCCCGAGCGTGGTTCTGTGCTCGCCGGCGGTGCGTACGCGGGGAACCTGGCACGGTGTCGCGATCGGGCTGGCCGACTCCGGCACCACGGTCGCGCCGACCGTCCGATACGAGGACGACCTGATCTACGGTGGCGTGAACGCGGCCCTCGATGTGATTCGCGGTTTGACCGAGGACGTCGATACGGCGCTGGTCATCGGCCATAACCCGACGGTGTCGGCACTGTCCACACGGTTGGATGATCGGACCAAGCGCGTAGACGCCGGCTTGAAGACGGCCGGCATCGCCGTCCATGACGTCTCGGGACAGTGGGCCGACCTCCGCGCGGCGACTCTGATGGAGACGTACGTAGCCCGCGGCTAGGTCGGCGTCATCGCGGCCGTGATCCACTGCGGTGGACGATTGATGCGGGATAGCGGCAGTAATCGTCCACGGCGGCGGATCATGGTCCCGGGATACTCGGGCACGGGCTCGCAGCCGGGGCGGCCGGTCACCGACATCCGTGACATAGCGACGCACGGCCGGCACTGTCGGGCATGCGTCAGTCCGTCGACGGCAACGATGCCGACCGATACGGTCCGCGCATGAATTTCCGACGAGGCTTCGGCACCGCCGCTGCGTGCGCCCTCGCCGCCACCGTGCTCGCCGCGTGTTCGCACAACGCCGTCGCTGGCCAGGGCAGCTTGAGCGACGGCGTGAACGCGTCGGGCAGTGCCGGCTTCGGATCCGCGCCTGGTCTCAGCCCGGCGCCGAGCGCCGGCACGAGCCACGGGTCGACCCATGGCAGCGGCAGCCACGGCGGATCCACCACGACCAGCCCATCGGCATCGCCCTCGGCGAGCCAGAGCTCGTTCACCTATCCGCCCAACGACTATCACGTGACGGCGACCGGAAGCTGCGCCTGGGACACCGACCAGGTCGGCCATCTCTTCGTCAATGTCGAGTTCACCATCGACCACACCGGCCCGGACGCGGCCGATCCGGTGCCGTGGGGCATGAGCAACGCCGCCAACAGCTATAACACGACCGGGACGGCGGCAACGCTGCCGAAGACCTTTACCGTCCGTACGGGTGGGCAGGACTTCAGCGCCAGTGCGTGGCCCGGCCACGACGTGAAGTTCACGATGATGATTGCGCCGACTGGGACCGACTCACTGGGCACCGACAACACGGCGTCGGTGACGTTGAAGTTCCCCGCGAATCAACCGACCGCCGATCTGTTGACCCCGGTGCCTTGCGGCTGACGCAGAGACCCCCTGACGCAGAGACCCAGCTGACGCAGGTGCCCGGCTGACGCAGAGGCCCGGCGACCGGACAACGAACGGCGCGATCGGAACCCGGTCGCGCCGTTCGTCTTGCGTCTGGTGCAGCGATCAGAAAACGTCCTCGTCGGCGTCCATCAGGTCGAGGGTCGTCGACTCGACGATGCGACGGTCGGCACCGAGGCGTGGCAACACCTCGTGCGCGAAGAACTTGGCCGCTGCTACCTTGCCCAGGTAGAAGGCGCGGTCGGCGTCCGTCACGCCGGCGCCGGCCAGTGCCGTCAGCGCGACCGAAGCCTGTCGCTGCAGAAGCCAGCCGACCAGCAGATCACCGAGCGCGAGGAGCACGCGACGCGAGGTCAGGCCGACCTTGTACAGCTCGCGCGGGTCGGTCTGCGACGCCATGATCCAGTTCGTCAGCGTGCCGACCATCTGGGACGCCTCGCCGAGCGCCTTGCCCAGCGCGATCCGCTCCTCCTTGAGCCGGCCGTCGATGCCGCCC
Source organism: uncultured Actinomycetota bacterium (assembly GCA_963724705.1). GTDB lineage: Bacteria > Actinomycetota > Actinomycetes > Mycobacteriales > Micromonosporaceae > DASQPR01. The sequence goes on along the minus strand of CAVRVS010000007.1, from coordinate 700,980 downwards.
TCGCCCGAAGCCGCCGGCTCGGTGTATTCGTCGCCGGCCTCGACGAACGCCTGGATCTCGGCGGCGACGGTTCCGAGGCCGACACCACGGTCCCGTACGATCTTCCGGAAGATGAGGTCGAGGCTCTGGATCGCGGTCGTTCCTTCGTAGAGCGTGTCGATCTTTGCGTCCCGGACGTACTGCTCGAGCGGATAGTCCTGCAGGAACCCGGAGCCGCCGAACGTCTGCAGCGACTCGTGGCCGAGCAGTTCATAGGCCCGCTCGGAACCGGCTCCCTTGACGATCGGCAGCAGGAAATCGTTGACCCGCTTCGCCGTCTCGGCCGCAGCGGAGTCGCCGGCCAGTTCGGCCACCTTGAGACCGTCCTGCCAGGACGCCGTGTAGCAGACCAGCGCGCGCAGGCCCTCGGCGTACGACTTCTGCAGCATCAGCGATCGACGGACATCGGGGTGGTGGGTGATCGTCACCCGTGGCGCGGTCTTATCGCTCTGGTGGGCGAGATCGGCTCCCTGTACGCGGGCCTTCGCATACTCCAGCGCATTCAGGTAGCCGGTGGACAGCGTGCCGATCGCCTTCGTGCCGACCATCATCCGGGCGTACTCGATAATGAGGAACATCTGCCGGATGCCCTCGTGCACGTCGCCGAGCAGCCAGCCCTTCGCCGGCACGCCATGCTCGCCGAACGTCAACTCACACGTGGTCGATGCCTTGAGGCCCATCTTGTGCTCGACGTTCGTGACGAAGACGCCGTTGCGTTCGCCCAGCTCGCCGGTCTGCGCGTCGAAGTGGAACTTCGGCACGACGAACAGCGAGAGCCCTTTGGTGCCCGGTCCACCGGCACCGGGCGTGTTCACCGGGCGAGCCAGCACGTAGTGGATGATGTTGTCGGACAGATCGTGCTCGGCACTGGTGATGAAGCGCTTCACGCCCTCGATGTGCCAGGTGCCGTCCGGCTGCGGGATGGCCTTCGTCCGCCCGGCACCCACGTCGGAGCCGGCATCCGGCTCAGTGAGCACCATCGTCGAACCCCACCGCTTCTCGGCGAAGAGCTTCGCCCATCCCTTCTGCTCGTCCGTGCCCTCACGCCACAGCGTGGTGGCGAACGACGGGCCCGAGGCGTACATCCAGATCGGTGCGTTCGAACCGAGCACCATCTCGGCGAAGGCCCACCACAACGCGCGTGGCGCCGGCGTGCCGCCGAGGCCGCTGGGCAGATCCATCCGCCAGAACTCAGCGTCCATGAAGGACTCGAACGACTTCTTGAACGCGTCCGGCATGACGACCGAGTGGGTCGCCGGGTCGAAGACCGGCGGCTCGCGGTCGGTGGACAGGTAGCTCGCGCCGAGGTCGTCGCGTGCCATCCGCGCGGTCTCCGCGAGCACGCTGCGGGCCGTGTCCACGTCGATATCCGGGTACGCCTCGCTGCCCAGCAGCTTGTCGACGCCGAAGACTTCGAACAGATTGAACTCGAGATCGCGCAGGTTGGTCTTGTAGTGGCTCATCTTTCAGGTGCCCCCGGAAGGTCGCGGACGATCTGTCGTCAGGTTACTGACGAGTAGATTCGACTGTATTACCCGCCAGTAACTTGGGCAAGAATATGAGCACGCGGCACCCGCCCGCTGTGGTGACGCTCACAAACCCGCCACCGTCATAAATACGACGAAAATATCTGTCCGACCCGCGTAACCAACTCGGTCGATCGTCGTTGAGAGGTCATTCGCGGGGCGGGTATATGACCGTTCCCGGCACGTATATCCGGGGAGGATCTCAGTGATCTCAAGGCTGTTCGGGGCGGTGTTCACACCGAAATACCCGCGGGGGTATACCGGTCGGCACCGCGCCACCGACACGTCGGCCCGGTCGGGGCCAACGACCGCGTCGGCGGTCACGATCGTGGGCGGCCCGCAGGGCTGATCGCGATCGGCTGGAGGCAGTGACCACGGAAGCCCGCACGATTCGTGCGGGCTTCTGCCGTGTTGGCTTGTCCGGTGGTCCGTCGCGCGCCGCTCACTGCCGGACTTCGGTGCCGACTTCCCAACTGGGTACGGACTTGACCGGCGGCGCGCCCGCATACTCCATCAGCACGAGCGCGATGTCGTCGTCCAGCCGACCCTCGACCCACTGCATCAACGCGCTTTCCAGCGAGGCCAGGCCATCGGCGACAGTGCCGTGGCCGAGGAGCCCCCAGGCCCGGTCGCCGATCGGGAAGAAGTCGCCCTCCCGGCGAGCCTCGGCGAGACCATCGGTGTAGAGCAGGATCCGGTCGCCTGGTTCCAGCCGATCGACCCGCGGCTTCACGACCGGCATGAAGCCGAGCGGTGGCGCGTTCGTCGGCGGTTCCAGCGGGATCACTTCGCCGCGGCGGAGCAGTAGCGGCGGCGGATGGCCGCAGTTGACGATCGTCAGGGTGCCACCGCGCTCTTCGGCCAGCGCGACAGTCACGAAATCCTCGTCACCGACCGAGCGAGCCACGGCCCGGTCGAGGTCGGAGACGATCGTCGCGAGGTCCGGCCGCTCGAACGCCACGTGCCGGTAGGAGCCGAGCACGATGCTGGCCACACGTACGGCGTCGAGTCCCTTGCCCCGTACGTCGCCGATGATCATCCGGACGCCGTACGGGGTGTCGACCGCCTCGTACAGGTCGCCACCGATGTCGGCCGCGGCACTCGCCGAGATGTAGCGGCCGGCCACGGCCAGCGGCCCGACCCGTGGACCGAGCGGAGTCAGCACGGCCGCCTGGGCCACGCTCGCCAAACGCGACAACTCGACCATTCGCTCGGCCTGGCGCGCGCGCACCGTGCCAATCGCGGCCGCGATGCCGGTGGCCAACACGATCCCGACGACGTTCACCACGGTCGGTCCGGTGGGCTCCGTGCCGTACATGCCGAAGACCGCGCCGACCACCGCGGCCAGCGCGCCGACCGCGACGATCGCGGGCCAGGTCGCGAAGGCGGCCGCGAGGAACGGCACCGCGGCGTAGAGGCCGATGTAGTGCGCGTCCGAGCCGTCGGCCACCTCTACCGCGGCGATCACCACGAGCAGCGCAATGGCCGCGCCGATGCCGGCACGGGACTCGGAGCTCATCGGGCGTCTACCCGACACGCGAATCTTCATGGCCACCCGACGTCCAGCATGCCGGATTGTGCACGTGCGGACTCATAGGCCGTGCGGTTGGTTCGGGCGCGCGACACCTCGTCGACCTCACGGTTCGACCGGTTTGCGAGCGGATGCACCGGTCCTTCGGTGCGCCTCATCGCTCGCCGGCCGCTCAGTCGGCCAAGACGAACGATGCGAGCTGCTGCGACTGTGCGAGCCGGCTCGGCTCGTGGACGTACATCATGTGGCCGGCCTCGTGGTAGGCGAACTCGATGTTGTCGTGCAGCTCGGCCGGGATCTCCAAATGCGCGAACGTGTGCTCGGCCGCGTAGTAGGGCGTCGCCCCGTCGTGGAAACCACACGCCACGTGTACGCGCATGGCCGGATTCGTCCGCATCGCCGCGGCGAGCTTGTCGGCCACGAAGATGTGCTCGCCCTCGAATTCCTTGAACGACCACGGCCGCACCCGATCGGTCAGCACCTCGTAGGTCAAGTCGCTGGCGTATTCAAGCTCAGCCCGTACGTAGTGGTTGAACGCCGCGCTGTACGGCCCCATGATCGCGTCCATCGACGGATCGTTCTCGTACCGCTCCCGCCCATAGTCGGCCATCCAGCCGAGGAACCGGCCGTCGAGTCGACCGACCGTACGGCGCCGGTCCCGGAGCACCTCGGTGAAGAACCGGACATGCTCCGGCCGCAGGTCGACCCGGTCGACGTAGTCCTCGGTCAGGCCGGTGAGCGCCGCGATCTTCGCGACCGCCTGGGCACGCTCGGAGTCGGTCAGCCGTACGCCCCGCTGCAGCGCCCACGGGTAGTCCCGCTCGGCGAACGCTTCTGCCTCGTCGAGGACATCGCGCAGCGGCCGGTCGCCGTGCTTGCCGTGGTAGTGGGCGATCGCCGCGTACGTCGGCAGGTACATCACGTACGCGTCGTCGTTGTTGCCGGAAAAGTGCGAGCTGCCCCAGTCCAGGACGGTCGAGATCAGCATCAGGCCATTGAGATACATGGCGCTGCGCTCCTGCAGATAGCGCGACAACGCGGCCGCTCGCGTCGTGCCGTACGACTCACCGCACAGATACTTCGGAGACAGCCACCGTCCGTTTCGTGACGTCCACAGCCGGATCATTTCGCCGACGGAGGCGACATCACCCTCGTACCCGTGGAAGTCTTTGGCCTGGCCGCCCTTGACGGCGCGCGAGTATCCGGTCGAAACCGGGTCGATGAAGACCAGGTCGGAGTGCCTGAGCAGCGTTTGCTCGTTGTCCACCAGACCGTAGGGCGGCGGCAGCAAGGCGCCGGCATCGCCCATGTTGACTCGACGCGGACCCAGCAGCCCGAGATGCAGCCACACGCTCGACGAGCCGGGGCCGCCGTTGAACGCGAACGTCACCGGCCTCGACGCCGCGTCCGCGCCGTCGAGGGTGTAGGCGACGACGAAGACCTCGGCCTTCGGTTGCGCGCCGTCGAACTTGTCGTCCTTGGATTCCTCGGTACGCAGGACGACGCGCCCCGCTGTCACGGTGTAGGCAAGCGACTCGCCATCGATGGTGATCGAATGGTGAGTCGTGACAAGATCGTCTTGGGGCTCCGGAGTGGCGTCGGGTGCCGCTTTCTCCCGGTCGTTCGATGGCTTGTCGGCACCAGGACCAGGGGTCTTCTCGTCGGTCATGGCACCCGAGCCTAGTGGTGGGACGTGACCTTGGGCAGGCCGCCGACCCCCGTCGTGACCCGCGCCTACGGCCCGTGCAGGCGCCAACGACATTAGGTAGAGTGATGGCGCTCGCGGGTGTAGTTCAATGGCAGAACATCAGCTTCCCAAGCTGACAGTGCGGGTTCGATTCCCGTCACCCGCTCCACCAATCCCCCGCAGGCCACGCCCAAGATCAGCCTTTGGGTGCTCGGACGCCGTGATCGTTTTGTCCTCACGTGCCACGAACGTGCCCATAGCCATTGACGGGCGCGGGTCATGGGGCTTCGACATCGCACCGTTCGATCGGCGAAAGCGCCCCATTGGCTTGCTCTGGGCACGGCCGTTCTCGCCGCGCCCAGAGCCGTGACTAGTCGCCGAACTTCGCGACGCCGACGAGACAGGTCATCCCGGTGGGGGCCGATATCGCAGCGGCATCGCTGCCCAAGCATCGGCCACTCCTTGGCTCAACCCTCGCTTGATAAGTGGCGACCTCATCACTGGACCTTGAACTGCGGCTTGAATCGGCGAACCTCTTGCGGCCAGCCGCACGCTTCCGCGATCTTGCCGGCCCACATCCTGGCCGCCTCCTCGTCGGCCACGTCCACCACAGTCAATCCGCCCAGGAACTCCTTGCTCTCGACGAAGGGCCCGTCGGTGAACAACAATGTGCCGCTCGTGGCGTCGGCACTGAATACCGGGCCGTCCTCCTCCTCCAGACCCCCGGCGAAGACGTACGCCCCGGCCGCCTTTATCTCGTCAACGACCGCGCTCGCGAGTGGCCCGCGCCCGCGGAACCACTCCTCGGTGTGGTCACCCACCCACTGTTGGTTGAAGTAGATGAGGTACTCGGGCATGTTTGCTCCCTCTGCTCGGCCGGACCCGGTGTCCGCCTCCACCTACGCTACGAACGGCGTCCGGCAGATCCGACACTCTCAGGCTGGAAATCTCCCGAGCAATGGCTAACCGTCCATGCTCCGGTCTATGCCGCTGTCATGATCCGCGCGAGCGCTGAGATGGCCCAGCGACTAGCAGCAAGGTGCGGATCGCCCGGGGCGACTTGGACGAGGAGATCGCGGCACTCAAGAGCGATCCCGGCGGCGACATCATGGCCCACGGAGGGGCTACCTTCGTGCAGGCGCTGTCTCGTCACGGCTTGATCGACGAATACCGCTTGGTGATATTCCCGGTTGCTCTCGGCAACGGACCGCAGCTGTTCAAGAACCTCGACACGCCGCTGCGGTTGAAGTTGTCCGAGTCCAAGACCTTTCCCAGCGGCACGCTCGTCAACGTCTATGAGCCGATCGGTGCGTCGCAAAGCTCCAAACGCTAGGTCACGGCGCGCACATCCGTGACGGCAGCTGCGCACTCAGAGACAACCTGCGACGCCGCGCTTCAAAACGAGCGGCCGCTACTCTCGTTCATGGCTGTCCGGTCCTGCGCGTGCTCGCGACGTAAACGAGGTGAAGCGTTCGCTTGGAGGTCCAGATACCAGGCGGTCGGAGGCCTCCGCCTGATGTTCGGGTCAGGAGCCGGGTTGATACGGAGCGGCCACGGAGAACGCCTGCCCGGCGGCGACCAGCTGCGCGATGGTGAGGCCCGCCGGCGCATACTCCGGATCAATGGTGATCATCACAAACGTGCCATCCGGATGGTACGAGAACACCATGTCGATAATGGCAGATGCGACCGGTCCTGGTTGCTCAACTCCCGGCTGAACCGGGGCGCGCGACGACGGGGTTTGCGATGGCTCGGATCCTGGCTTCAGATTCGAGGCGCCCGCCGATGGGGATTCCGACGGCTCGGGCCCCAAGATCGGTCCGGCGACATAAGTCATCGACCCGTCGGCACCGGTTACCTCCGTGCAGGGCGTCCACATAGCGCAGCTGTAGTCGAACTTATCTACTCTTGCCGCGCCGTCAATGCTGATTTGCCCCCACGCATGTGAGCCCCAATGCGTCTCGATGCCTTTGTACGCTCCCCCCGCGTCAACGAAATGGAAACGCGTGCCGGCGGGCATGCCGAGGCTCGGACCGATCCTGGCCAGGGTGACGTCGAGCGAGGGCGGAACACCAGTCGGGAGCGGAAGTACCTGCCACGACTGAGTGGGTAGCGGAATCGGTGTGGCACTGGGGGTCACGGGGGTCGACACAGTCGGCTCAGCAGTGGAGTGAGTTGCCAACGAGGCGAAGACGACCGTGGCGGCAAGTGCCGCCGACACGACGGCTCCTGCGCCGATAGCGATTCGTCGGACCCGGGTGCGGCGATGCAGTTCGTGCTGAATGAGTGTGTCGAGGTCGAACGATGGTTGCGGCAGGGTTCCGATCTCGGTATCAATGGCGTCGATCAGATTCATGTCATACCCCCTGATGCGTATCTGAGATGTCGCCGATGGCCGTCCGTAGCGTGTCCAGGGCCCGGGCAGTCTGGCTCTTGACCGTCCCGGTCGAACAACCCAGAATCTGTGCCGTCTGCTCGACCGACATGTCGCAGTAAAAGCGCAGCACTACCACGGCGCGACGTCGCTTCGGCAGCTTCGAAATCTGCGCGAGAATCGTGACTCGCTCGACGATGGCGCGTTGATGGTCAGTGCGGACCGTGTCGGGCAGCGCGTCCGACGGTGACTCGCGCCGCCGCCGAAACGTGCGGCGCTCGTCGAGCCAGGTGTTAATCAGAACCCGATGCAGGTACGCGTTCGGGTCCTCCATCGCGTCGATCCGCGGCCAGCTCCGCAGCACCTTGATGATGCAGTCGGACACGAGGTCATCCGCGCGGTGCCAGTCGTGGGACAGCACGTACGCCAGCCGCCGTAGCGAGTCGAGTCGTGGCGCGATGAAATCGTGAAAGTCTGACCGATCTGATCTCATACCCGAAGAACGTTCGGGCGCGACCGCGGGTTGCCTGGCCGCCGTAAATGAGCCACGACATCACTGCACCCCGGCATCGCACGCCTGATCCCGGCAACTAATTTGCCACCCATCGGCGTCAGCTCTTGAGCCCGTGCGACCGCTGCGGTTGTTGACTGGCCGCGACGCCATGGGCTGCGGCGTCGATGACGATGTCGGCCCGGTTGCGGGTTCCGTCGGCGGCGAAGAACTCGTCTTCCTCGGCCATCCACCGGTCCCACAGTTGCTCTTTGCCGGCGAAATCGGAGTCTCGCGCCAGCCCTCGGGCGAGTCGAAGCTCTGCTGGCGCCTCCACCCAGGCGGCGTACACGATCCGACCAATCGTCGCGCGGCGGGTGCAGGTCACGCCCTCCACAATGACCGTCGGCGCCCACGGTTCGGTCTTCCATTCGCCTAGCGATGATCCGTACCAGTCGGCCCAGTCTCTAGCCTGGAAGGTCGCGTCCTGGCCGGACAGGAGCGGTGTGAGGACCTGGGCGTCGAAGCGTGCCCACCAGTCGGCGAAACAATCCCACGAGACGAAGTCGTCGATTTCGATGATCGGTGCGTTCAACCGCACGGACAGCTGCGCGGCGAGGACACTCTTACCGGAGCCGCTGCGGCCGTCGATGCCGACGATCCGGATGCCGTTGATGGGCTGCCGGCGGAGGATCTCGGCTGCCATTTCGCCCACAATGTCGACGGTCATCAGTGTCCTTATTAGAGCGCCCAACGGCGTGGTGGCGTGTGTTGGCAGTGGACGTCCCCCGTCAACATGCCATCACACCACGTCGACGAGCTGCAGCTATTGTAGTCCCGGTGACTACTATCGTAGTATCGCACCATGGCGAACAGACGCGAGCAGCTGCTCGACGCCGCTATCTGCGTCCTCGGCGAGCGCGGGATCCACGCGCTCACCCACCGAGGCGTTGATGCCGCCGCTGAGCTGCCGGCCGGCTCGACTTCCAATCTCTTCCGCTCCCGGGATGCGCTGCTCGACGCGGTGGTGGAGCGGTTTGCCGCCCGCGAGCGCGCCAATTGGGAGGAGATCGCGATGCAGGTGTACCCAACTACGCCGCGGGAACTGGCTCGGGCGCTCGCCAGATTCGCGCAGGACGCGACCGGTCCACAGCGGACGCTGACCCTGGCCCGGTACGCGATCCTCGTCGAGTCCGGCATCCATCCTTCGCTGCGGGCCCAGCTGATGGCTACTGGCGCGCGCGTCAACGCTTGGGTCATCCACTGGCTGCGCGTCGCAGGCTCGGCCGAACCCGAACGCGACGCACCGATCATCATGAACCACTGGACCGGCCTCGTCCTGCACGAGTTGGCCATTCCGGATCCGGCGTTCGATCCGTCCGAACAGATCATGGCGCTCGTTACGAGCGTCATCCGTCCACGTCCAGCGGAGGTGGGGGCATGAACGCCGAGCCACGACCCGACTCCGGCCACTCTGGACCATGAGCAGGTCTGGCAACTGATCGACGCGCAGCGGACCAGCCTGGCCGACCTGCTCGAAGACCTGTCCGACGACGACTGGCGCCAGCCGTCACTGTGCGCGGGCTGGACCGTCCGGGACGTCGCCGCGCACCTGACCCTCCAGCAGATCGGTCTCGGCGGCATGATCGCGATGACGGTCAAATGGCGGGGCAGTCTTGACCGGACCATCCAGTACGTCGCCTGCCGGCGCGCCGCCGCGTTGACCACCAGGCAAATCATTGCCGAGATCCGCGGAATGGTCGGCTCACGGCGGCACAACGTCGGGGTCACGTACCTGGAAACGCTCACCGACATCCTCGTCCACGCGCAGGACATCGCCATCCCGCTCGGCCGCTGTCTCGACACACCGCAGGACGCCGCGGCCACGGCAGCCAGTCGAGTGTTGTCGATGCGTTGGCCACCGCCGCTTCCCTCGGCGCGCAAGGTGGCGGGGTTCCGGTTGACCGCCACCGACACGTGCTGGACCGCCGGCGAGGGGCCGGAGGTCAAGGGTCCGATGGTCGCGCTTCTACTGCTGTGCTGCGGACGTCTCGCCGCTGTCGCACAGTTGTCCGGCGATGGCGCCACCGAGCTGTCCGCTCGCCTCCTGGCGCCCGCCCGGGCGTAGACCACCGCGCGTTCAGCCGGCGCAGGCATCGGTGCCGGCGCTGTCCCAGATCGCATGCAGGACCTGGTCGGGGGTCTCGAGCTGCGGGGAGTGCCCGGTGTCGGGTAGTAGTAGGAACCTGGCCAAGGGGATCGCTGCGGCGTAGGCGCGTCCGTAGACGGCATCGACGATTCGATCGCTGTCGCCCCACAACACCAGCGTCGGGAGTTCGACGGTCGCCAGGCGTCCGGTCAGCGTCGGGTCGCTCATCGACGTCCCGGCGTACGCAGCGAGCGCGGCCCGGTTTCCGGCGGCGACTGCCTGTGCCGGCGGCGGAAGGCTGGTCGGGTCGATGCGGAACCGCTCCGGGTCGTGGAAGCTGAGCGCGAAGACCTCGTCCATGGTCAGGGCGAAGAAGTCGGCGACCGGGTGGCCCGGCACGTCGATACCGACCGCGTCGATCAGGACGATGCCGCTGACCCGCGATGATTTGAGCAGCGCGATCTCGGCGGTGATCCAGCCGCCAACCGAGTTGCCGATCACGGTGACGTTCGTCAGGTTCAGTTCGTCGAGCAGCGCCTGGTACAGCGCGGCGAGGCTGGGGATGCTGGCGCAGGCCTCGGGGCGTGGGGTGCCACCGAAGCCCGGGTGGATCGGCGCCAGCACCCGAACGTTGTGAGTGGCGGCAAACAGCTCGGCGAATCCGCTCACCGACTGCGGTCCGGCGCCGCCGTGCAGCAACAGGAACGGTTGCCCGGAGCCGTACTCGGCGACGGTCACCTCGACCGGGCCAATCTCGTCGACGGCAACGGTGTAAGTAGCGGCGGTGGTCACGTCAGTACTCCTCGATTCCGCCGGGACGGGCGGTCGCGTCACGTCGTAACGTAACTCAACATCCTTATATAAGCAACCTGTGATAGCTTGGCGGCATGTTGAGCGACCTCGAACGGCTGGGACGAGCTATCAAGGCCACGCAGGCTCGCCACCACCGAGCCCTCGATACCGGCCTGCGGTCGATCGGATCGACGCTGACCCAGTGGGATGCGCTCCGGGCGATCGGCAACCTGCCCGGTGCGTCGGCCCACGATCTGGCCCTCGCGACGTTTCAAAGCGATCAATCCTTCGGCACACTCGCCAACCGCCTGGAAGTCCAAGGGCTCATCGCGCGCCGACCCGGGCGAGGCCGACGCATCGAGCACCGCCTCACCCCTTCAGGCGAGGCGATCGTACGAGCCGGCCAGGACGTCGCGACCGAACTGCTGGCCAAATCGTTTGCCGAACTCTCCGAAGAGGAACGGACACACCTCCTGCGCCTGCTGGCCAAGGTCGGTGCCCGCATCGGCGAACCCGATCCGCTCGCCACGCCCTGACGTCGCTGGCAAAGCGCAGACGGTGAACGGAGTGCCGCGCGAACCGCGCAGGGGCGATGACACGCAGGACTGGATCCCGCAAAGCCACCGGCAAAGCGCAAGAACTCCGACCGGGTTCAGCCGTTGGCGTTAATCCAAGTCGAGTCGCACCACGACGCGGCGGGTAGTCGGGTGACTGACTTCGCGGAATCCGGCCGCTACGAACGTGTTGCGGGACCCGACGTTCATCTCGCCCCAGGACACGGTCTGCCCGGGCTTCGGGATCATTGGGTATCCCTCGACAGCCTTTGCACCGTGCTCTTGCGCAAACTGCACGGCTGCCTTGGTCAATGGCCGGGTGAGTCCTTGTCCTCGGTACCCCGGGCGGATCGCGAAACAGACGATCGCCCAGACGTCGGGGTCGTCGGGGTCCTCGGTCCGGCCGGCCCACGGCACCGACGACCCGCGCAGCCGCCGGAAGTTTGCGCGCGGTTCGACCGCGACCCAACCAACCGGCTCGCCGTCCATGTAAGCGACCATGCCGCTGGTGCCGTCTGCCTCCGGGTGGCCGCAGTCCGTTTCCTCGCGCAGTCGGTGCGCGCGCTCCTCCACCGGCATGTTGAACCACGCCCTGTCGCCCAGCTTGATCCGCTGGCACTGGCACTTCGCCGCGGCGCCGCGCCCGAACACCGCCTGCAGGTCGTCCCAGCTCGCTTCGTTGGCGGGGACCACGACCACTTCGCTTTCCGGCATAGGTTGTGCCTAGCACACGCCCCCGATGTTCAAGCCGAGGGATGGGTCTGCACGTCACGTTCCTGCCGGCCGCCGATGGCTCGGTCACACTGGATGCGTTGCAATCACACCTCAACGACCTCGTACGTCGGCACGCCGGTCTGATCGTCACCGTCAATACCGACGATCCGCCGATACTCGGCACCGATCTGACCGCCGAATACCTCACCGTCGCGCGGCTTGCCGACCTCGACGAGGCAGGCGTCGCGCGACTGGCCGCCAACGCCGTATCGGCGTCATTCCTCGACCCGATCGCCAAACACCGGCTGCTCGCCGAGATCGACGAAGTGTCGGCTACGTCTTGGGAAGGACCAGCGCCAGGTTGAGCCAGCTCGCCAGGCCATCGATCTCGCGACGGATTGCGGTGCTCATGGCCTTGCTGAACGGTACGTCCTGGTGAATCGCGTCGACGCGGAGCACGCCAACCTTTCGATCGGCCGTGGCGTCGAGTTTTCCGACGAACCGGTCGCCGTAGAGGATGGGCAGTGCCCAGTAGCCCCACCGACGTTTGGCCGCGGGCTTGTACATCTCCAACTGGTAGTCGTACTCGAAGATCTCGGTCATCCGCTTGCGGTCATAGATCAGGCGATCGAGCGGGGACAGCAGAGCCGCCCGGCCGGAGAATGGCTGACCCAGCTGCGCGGGGTCGACGCGCCAGGTGCCGCGTACGCCGTCAATGACGGCAGGCTCACCGACCTCGTTGACGTCCAACGGTTCGATTTGGGTTTCGACGGCACTTGCCCGTGCGATGCCCAGCGACCGCAGCCTTCGCTCGTCCCGCATCCGGCGGGCCTTGGCGACGGGGACGACCGGCGTGTTCGGGAACAGACGTTCGGCCAGATCCCACAGGCGATCGCGACCATCCCGGCCGGCGACCGCGACCTCGCCGCGCTGACCCATCAGTTCCAGCAACATGATCACATTGCGATTGTTGTTCCAGCCCGTTGACCGCCACGGAACGTCGCAGGCGTCCGGGATCGCACGTGCCGGCAGCGGACCGTCCGCCCGCAATCGGTCGAGGACGTCGAGTCGGCACGTGTCGTTGGCCGCGACCCAGTCGCGCAGGTTCTCCTCCCACGGGCTCAGGCCACCAAGTTCTGACCAGTTGGCCATCTCCGCTCGATAGAGCGCCAGGTCTTCGCCAGGCCGGATCATCCCGCGCAGCTCAATCAGCGTCTGATTGGCCAGCGCGAGTTCCATCTCGGACGGCGCGTACGACGAACCGAGCCGGCTCCACACGATCAGGTCGGCGCTCGGCGCGACCGATGCAGTGAGGTCGACCTGCAGAAGGGTCAGCTGCCGTACGAGATCGAGGAGGCCGTCGGGCCGATTCCGGTCGAGCAACTGGGCCCGCACCGCGATGCGGCGTGCCTCGACGCGGGAAAGCTCGTGAACGGTCACGTTCGCCAGGCTAGGTCAATTCGTGAGAGCCCCGCGTCCGGGAGCACGACCTGGCAGTCGACATCGCGGCGGGTCCGTCTAGCTGTGGAGCCGCGTGCCGGCTCGCGTCCGATCTTCGACAGATCGGGGGGCCAGGTCCGTAATTGCCGCTTCGACCCGCAGGCCGACACCCACAAACGCGAACACACCCGCAATCGCGTACGCCCATGGGTTGTTAAACAAGACGGATACGCAGCCAATCACGATCAGCAGAGTCCCGGCGTTGCGTGCCTGCCTTCCGCTGCGGCTATTGCCATTCGCCATTACAGGTCTCCAACCCTTGGGCCGGTGTCGCAGCTCACCGTGCGTATTCGTGGACACTAGCGGGCGAACGACCGTGCCTGTAACCCCAACGCACGAGCGCCAGGACATGGCCCCCGAGGTCCGGACGATCGCTGCGGATTGCGTGGAGGTGCTATCGCGTTCGACGTAGCGTGAGTCATGCTTCGCCTCGTGGCGACACTCGCGGCGGCGGCGTTGGTCTCGGCATGCACCTCCGACCGGGTCGCGATCCGGAACGATCGAAGCATCCAACCAACGCCATCAATGCACGCGCCGACCCGGGCCGCGGAAGGCACGGCCGCTGCGGCGCCGATCTGCGATCAGGTCATCGATGAAGCCGACACACCGGCCGAGTCAATGACCGTCGTGCTCGGCGCGGTGGCGTTGCCCGCGAGCACCGCGATGCCGGAGGCGCTGCAAGCGACCCGCGTAACGACCGTGGAGACCGGCGTCGCGTACTTCGCCAAATGGGGCCTCCAAGTGCGTCGCGACTCGCATGTCGAGCTGAGCGTTCCGCCGAGTACCGCAGGACGATTGTGGATCGGCTGGGGAAACGGGGCAGTGCCGTCCGACCGGTTCGTCGTCGATCGATGCCCGGGATCCCAGCGGTGGTTGGCCTTCGTCGGCGGCTATTGGGCGCGGACCCCCGGCTGCTTCGATCTACAGATCAGCGTCAACGGCAGCCGTCAGCAATCCGTCCCGATCGGCATCGGAGCGCCGTGCCCCGGTCAGTCTCCGCCGGTACCCGCCGGCCGGTGAAATGACGGACGGCCGGGTTACGTTGGCGGCATCAGAGACCGGATCACGGCCCCGCAGATCCACGGATCCGCCGACATCGAGGATTGGCGCGAGCAAGCACCGGCGTGGTGGACGCTGGCCGACGCCGAGGGCAATGAAGCCGATGTGGCGACGTGGCTGGGCCGGGACTACTGAGCATGATGGCGGCGAAGAGCTAAGCGAGGTCGGACCATGGCAGAGACATCGTTCCCGTTGCGGCCAACTCCGATCCACGTCTCGGATGAGGTCCTCGACGACCTCGCCGCCCGACTCAAGGCGACGAAATGGCCGCCGGACAACGCCAACGACGACGGCTACTACGGCGTACGACGCACATACCTGCAGGATCTCGTCGACTACTGGATCAACGAGTACGACTGGCGCGCGGTGGAAGCCGCGATCAACGGGTACGAGCACTACCACGTCGAGGTCGGCGGTGTACCGGTGCACTTCATGCGCAAACCGGGAACGGGCCCTCATCCGACGCCGCTGATCCTGTCGCACGGTTGGCCGTGGACGTTCTGGCACTGGTCCAAGGTCATCGACCCGCTCGCCGATCCGGGCGCGTTCGGCGCCGACCCGGCCGAGGCCTTCGATGTCATCGTGCCTTCCCTGCCCGGCTTCGGGTTCTCCACTCCCTTGACCGACCGACCGGACATGAACTTTTGGAAGATCGCCGACGTCTGGCACGAGTTGATGACCGGAGTCCTCGGCTATCCGAAGTACGCCGCTGCTGGCTGCGACGTCGGCGCACTGGTCACCGGACAACTCGGCCACAAGTACGCCGACGAGCTCTACGCCATCCACATCGGTTCGGCCCTGAAGCTCACGTTCTTCAACGGCGATCGTGCCTGGGATTTCTCCGGCGGCCAGCCCATCCCCGACGACCTCCCGCCGGCGATCCATGAGCGGATCGTGACGTTGGACAAGAGGTTCGCGGTCCACCTCGCCGCACACGTGCTTGACCCGAGCACGCTGGCCTACGGGCTCAGCGATTCACCCGTCGGCATGCTCGCCTGGATCCTCCAACGCTGGGCGAGCTGGTCAGACAACCACGGCGACATCGAAACCGTCTTCAGCAAAGACGACCTGCTGACGCACGCCACGATCTTCTGGGCCGGGCAAGGAATCGCCAGCTCGATCCGTACGTACGCCAACAACAACCGATACCCGTGGCAGCCTGCGCATGACCGTTGGCCGGTCGTCGAGGCGCCTACCGGGATCACCTTCGTCGGCTACGAGAACCCGCCCGGCATCACCACGAGCGACGAGCGCGTCCAGCAATTCCTCGCCAGCGATCGCGCCTCCTGGTACAACCACGTCAACATCACCGCGCACGACCACGGCGGGCACTTCATCCCCTGGGAAATCCCGCACGAATGGGTCGACGATCTCCGTCGAACGTTCCGCGGCGTGATCCCTGCGATCAAGGCCGGCAGCTAACCGAGCCGCGTAGTCGAACGGGCTGTTACGCCCGTCGTCGTACGTCGTCGACCACTGACGATCGGAAATGTCCGGCCGGTCACGTCGGCGGCACGCAGATGACCCGGATACCAGCCGGAACGGATCGACCGCGAACGACGTATTGGTTACCAACACACAGCCGTTCGGTTACCCACGACACGGGCGCCGTTCCCGTATGGTGACGGTCGTCGCGGCGGTATGTCATGCAGATCAATGAGCGCCTATACCAGCGTGTCGACGTATGGGTACGAGAATCCTCTGCTAGTCGATGACGTTGGCCTGGTCCTGTATTGGGGTGTTGTTGTAGTGGTGACGAACGTAGCCATCATTGGGGCAGGACCGTACGGCCTTTCGATCGCGGCGCATCTGCGGTCACTGGGCGTCCCGTACCGCATCTTTGGGAGGCCGGTCGATACCTGGCGGCAGCACATGCCCGCGGGCATGACCTTGAAATCGGACGGCTTCGCATCCAATTTGAGCGATCCCGACGGCCTCGGGACGCTGGCGGCCTACTGCGCGGACCGCGGCATTGCGTACCACGACACTGAGCTTCCGGTGAGCCTGGATACGTTCAACGCCTACGCGCAGGACTTTCAGCGACGATTCGTACCCGATCTCGAAGATCGTGAGGTCGTGTCGGTAGAGAAGTCGGGCAGCGGCTTCGAGTTGAAGCTGGACGACGGCGACAGCCTGCGGGCCGATCTCGTCGTCGGCGCGGTCGGCATCACGCATTTCGCGCAGATGCCGACCGAACTCGCCGATCTGTCGCCCGCCCTCGCATCGCACAGTTCGGCCCACCATGACCTGTCCGCCTTCGCCGGGCGTGATGTCACCGTCATCGGCGGCGGCTCGTCCGCGGTCGACATCGCGGCGCTCCTATACGAGGCGGGCGCGACCACGTCTCTCGTTGCGCGATGCGACAGTCTGCGATTCTTTTCGCCGCCCAGTCCGGGTCCTCGCGGCCGGTGGCAACGCCTCCGCCACCCGTCGTCCGGTCTCGGGCCGGGTTGGCGATCGTGGTTGTGTCAGAACGCGCCCAGCCTGTTCCGCTTTTTGCCGGGCGACGCTCGACTGACGATCATCCGGCGGCACCTCGGGCCGAAGTCGGCCTGGGCGATGAAGGCCCGTCTCGAAGCCGGAGTGTCAGTGCGGCTCGGCACGACCGTCGAGCGTGCCAGCGAAGACGGCGGTCGCGTCCGGCTGGTCCTGCGGGCCGCCGATGGCACTCAGCATGAGGTACTGACCGATCACGTCGTGGCCGCGACCGGTTATTCGCCCGACGTGCAACGGCTGGACTTCCTGAGCGACGGCCTTCGGTCGGAGATTCGTACGCACGCCCGCATGCCGGTGCTGTCCGGGACCTTTGAAAGCTCGGTGCCGGGTCTTTACTTCGTTGGGCCGCCCGGGGTGAACAGCTTCGGACCGCTGATGCGTTTCATGGTCGGCGCGGAGTACGTCGCGCCGGTGGTCGCTCGCCGCCTTGCCCGCAAAGCGCAGCGGACGGAGTCTCGGCGCGCGATGGCGCCGGCGTGACCGCGTCGATCTCAGCCGCGGGCGACGCCCACACGACCGCGGCGGTTGCCGATCACCCTCGTACGGTCGCGCGCGACGGTGTGCACTGCGAGCTCCTTCGCGCCGGTCGAATCGACGAGAAGCTATTCATCGTGCCCGGCCTCGAAGGCAATCCGACCGAGCTGACCGGCCTCGTTTCGGCACTTGCCGGCCCGCAGGCGGTTTATGCCGTCGCACCGCTGCTGACGGACGCGGAGCATCGACCGCTGGTGGGCATGGAACGCATAGCGCACCTGATGGTCCAGGCGGTCCGTGAGCACCAGCCGTCCGGTCCGTACCGATTGGGCGGCTTTTCGTTCGGGGGTTTGATAGCCCTCGAAATGGCGCAGCAGCTTCGGTCCGACGGTGAACGGGTGGAGTCACTGTTCTTGATCGAGGCCGTCTACGACGAACGCTATTGGCCGCGCGGGATCTGGCTGCGAGCGCTGGCTCGGCGCACGTACCGGCATCTGCGCCGGATTGGCCGCATGCGCCCGACGAGCGCGCTGGCCGAACTTCGTTTGCGCGGCACACATCTGATCCAGCGCGTAATGCGCCGCAACGTCGAAGCTCCCGATCCGTTGCAGGCAAGGACGACCGACGGCGTCACGTTGGGCAGCCGCGCGCGGGCAGCAATCAGCGGCTATCGTCCGCGTTTCTACGATGGCCGGGTCACTCTGGTCGCGTCATCGATCGACCGCCATTTCGGGTGTGACACGGCCCAGCTTTGGACGGGGTTCGCCGATCGTTTGCAGATCGAGCGCGTCGCCGGTGATCACGTCACGATCATGCATGAGCCGGCGGGAGCGGCGGCGGTGGCCAACGTCATTGATCACCAGCTGGCCGCGGCGCGGACCGACTGGACCGGACTGCGGCCGACGCCCGTCTTTGAGCGTCCGATGATCCTGACGACCATGCGGTGGTTCTCAGTGGCGCGGCTGGCGCATGCATTGATCGAAGCCGGTTTTTCGGTCTCGGCCTGCCGTCCAAAGGCGCACGTGCTCGATGTGGTTGAGGGGCTGGCGAACGATTGCCGCCTCACCCGGCTTCGGCGCGTGCGTTCGCTGATCGCAGCGATCCGGCAATGCGAGCCCGACATCATCCTCCCCGATGACGAACGTTCTCTCGCTCTGTTGCGCCGCCTCCACGAGCGCGTGCGGACAGCCGATCCTGTGATGGCGGCACTGATCGCCCGGTCGCTCGGCAACGTCGAGGACTGGACGTCGATCACCTCACGAACGGCGTTGATGACCGAGGCTCGGACCCTGGACATCCCGACTCCGTCGACCGAGGTGATCGACACTCTCGACGCGCTCAACGCATGGGTCGCCGAACACGGACTGCCGGTCGTCTTGAAGACCGACGGAAGCTGGGGCGGCAAGGGAGTCGTCATCATTCGCGAGCCATCGCACGTTCGCGACGCGTGGCGACGGATTTCGAACCCGCCGGCGCTGCCGCGCGCCCTCAAGCGCGTGGTGGTCAATCGCGAGACGGCTTCGCTAGCAGCATGGGTACGGCGCACGCGACCGGTGGTGAATGCCCAGCAATTCGTGGCGGGGCGCGAAGCGATCGTCACGGTGACATGCATCGACGGGAAGGTTCAATCGCTCGTCTGCCTCGATGTCGTTCAGGCTGCGCAACCCAGGGGACACGCCGCCGCCGTACGGATCATCGATCATCCCGGGATGGCCGAAGCCGCGCATCGCCTGGTGGACCGGTTCGGGTTGAGCGGATTCTGTGGCCTCGACTTCATCGTCACCGAGGGCGGCGAGGCGCAACTGCTCGAGGTCAACGTACGCGTGACGCCGACCTGCCATCTGCTCGTCGAAGGCGAACGCGAATGCGGTCAGACCCTCGTGCTGTTTCCGCCCGAGGCAGTGGTCACCGGCGAGGGCGCCAGCACCATCTTCGGCGTGCTCGACCGGCCGGTACGTGCCCCGTCACTGGTCCAACGCGGCGAACACATCGCTCTGCGACAGCATCGTCCGGTGGCACGATTGGCGCGTCGATTGAAGCAGAAGGTCATCCCGACGCTGGATTGACCGAGGTCCGCCCGCCCGCGGGCACGCGCCGACATGCTTCGTACGCGAGTTGCTGAAGGCTAGGCACCCGGACGGTCGAACGTCACCTGCGAACCGCTGCCTGCTCGACGGGCGAGATAGAGCACGGTCGCGATGTGCAGGTCGATCTGTTCGGGGAGCTGCGTCCGGAGTTCGCCGAACAACCGCTCGCGCACGAGCGGATCCAGGATGCGGAAGGCCGAACGGGTCGACAGCGTGGACACGTAGTCTGCGGACGAAATGTTCCGCTCCCGGCGGTACATGCGAACGTCCAGATCGGTGAACTCTGGCCGCGCCTTCAGGTCGCCCCACGGCCACGACATCGTCAATGAAGCCTCGTCGATGGACTCGTCGACGGCAATCTGCGGCGCGTACGTCGCGAGGGCGGAGCCAATGAGGCCGGCGACGTACGGATCGGCCAGGTGATCCCTGTTCCAGAAGAGCGCAAGCGCACCGCCCTCGGACACGGCGGCCACGGCGCGCTGCCATCGGGACGCGGGATCGGTCCAATGCCAGGCCTGCGCGCTGAACAGCAGACCGACTGGCTTGCGCGGCACGTACTCCTCGAACGACGAGACGATCACGGTCACGTTGGCCCGGCCGGCCAGGCGGCTCGTAAGAACAGCAGCCATCGCGGCATCGGGCTCGACGGCGGTGACCGCAATGCCCCGGTCGGCAAACGCCAGCGTGGCTTTGCCGGTGCCGGCGCCGACTTCCAACGCTTCGCCCGCTCCGTTCGATGCGAATCGAACCACGTCGTCGACGAGCTCGGGCGGATACCCCGGCCGCATCCGGTCATATTCGTCCGCCGCGCCGCCGAACGACTTTGCCCGGTCCTGCCATGAGGTCATGCCAGAGGTCATATCTGGATTCTCGCCGACGTGCCCGCTGGGTCCCACGCCGGATCCAGCGGGACATCGGCGTCTACTTGATGGTGCCGTTCTGCCAATGCGCCCCGTCCGTCGTCGTGGCGAGCGTGATGGTCCCGTTCGGAGTCATCCGCAGCGCCGCAACGACCGGACCGAGGCCGACGATGAACTCCGTCTTGACCTCGTCGGGAATGCGGGTGAATTCACCGGCGCCGACGGCGTGCCAGAGGTCGGTCCCATCGCCGTACAAGATGCCGCCGCCGTCGGGCAACGTCGCGTAACCGCCGGGGAGGTAACCGTCCGGCGACAGCGGCGGGACGGTCATTGGTAGCCAGGTCAAGCCGCCATCGCTGGAAGCGAGCACCATGTACGGATCGCTCATTCGCCCGCCGAACGCGGTTGCGTACCACCAATTATCGTCCGAACCGACCACCGTGGGACCGCTGGCTCCTTTCGGTAGATGCACCGGACTCCACGTGCGTCCCATGTCGAGGCTGACCCGCAGGCCATTGTCGGCTGGCTCCGGGCCGACGATGTTCGTGTCGACGGTGCCGTCGTAGATGAAATACGAGCCGCTGACGTCGCCCATCGGGGCGTAGTCCGCCGACACATAGAAGTCGGGCGTCATCATGGCCGCGGCCGGCGTCAGTTCATGTGATACGCCGTCCCGGGTCACCACGGCCGTCGGGCGGGCACCCTGACCGTCGACCAGGATCTGCGCGCCTTTCGGTATCTGGGCGACCGGGCTGCCGGGATCGAGGCTGACCGACTTCCAGGTCACGCCGCCGTCGGAACTGGCCCACCGCGCGCGCTCGACCATGCCCGGCACCTTCGACGGAAATGGCGCCGCCGACGAGAAGCTCCCGCCCAGAGACTGCGCGAGCACCAGGTGCTTGGCGTCAAACACGTACAGGTGCGTTGACGTGCTCGGCAGCTTTGATGGAAGGACGTGCTCGTGGAACGTGACACCGCCGTCCGAGGTCACCTCGATGACGTCCTGGCACGTCTCCTGCTGCGTCTTCGGGTCAACCGGTCCGCACCGCTCCAGTTCAACCACTCCATGGGTACGGTCGATGAAGCCACCGCCGACGGGCTGACCGAATTGCACCAATCGCGCCACGACCGCCTGCTCCGCGGCGTATTCGGCCGCCTGGTCGCCCGATAACGACGGTCCCGCCGCGATCGTCACTCCGACCGCGACGATCGCCGCCAATGCCGCGCAGCCGGTCGCCCTGATCGCGACGACGCGGCGGCGGCGGGCGCGGAACGTCGCGTCGAGCACGTCCAGGACCGGTGCCGGCGCATACGGCAGCGGCGCACGGAATTCGTCACGCAGCAGAGACTCCAGACTCTCCACGGTTCACCTCCTTGCCGGTCACTCGCACGGTTTCAGCCTGCGCGGACGCTTCGTCATATCCGAGCGCCGCCGATAACGTCTTGAGTCCGCGATGACGCAGCGACCGCACTGTGGAGGCGGCCCGACCGAGCATGTTGGCGATCTCGTCATCGGTGAAGTCCTGCAGATAGGTCGCCACCAGAACGGCCCGCTGCATCTTGGGCAACGTCCCCAGGACCTGCCGTAGCTGCAGCCGTGTGTCGACGGTGGCAAAGTCGTCGTCGCCGGAGCGCGGCTCGATGGTCATTTCGACGGTCTGCGGTCGACGACGGCGCGTCCGCCAGAACGAGACGTACGTCCGAAACATCACGGTGGTGGCGTAGCCGGCCGGGTTCCCGTCTTCGCGGATCCGGCGCCAGGCACCGGCGACCCGGATAAGCGTCTCCTGGACAAGGTCGTCCGCCGCGTGCCGATCGCTCGTGAGCGCGTAGGCGTACCGCTCGAGCGATGCGATATGACCATGAACGAACTCATCGAAAGAGCTGTCGATCACCGGCGCCTCCTTCCGTGTCACTCTCAGGTACGCCGATGGGTCGCCATCCGTTGCATCGGACCGCGACCGATCTACGCCGACAACGTGACCAGGTCGGGCCGGGTACGTAACGTCTCGTTCCCCGGACAAGTCCTTTGTGGTCACATCGATGTCGGCAAGGCGCCACGCAGAGCGGGGGCAGCGTTCATTGTCGTGGCAAATACTCGCGTTCATGCTCACACGTCGAATGCTTCTGCGGCTCATGGGCGCCTCCGCCGGTGTCGCAGTCACTGGCACTGAGCTGCTGACCCAGGCAGCGGCGAACGCCAGCCCAGCCCTACTACCGCACGGCTCGAACGGCATCGAGCACGTCGTGGTCCTGATGATGGAGAATCGGTCGTTCGATCACTTCCTCGGCTGGCTGCCGGGGGCCGACGGCCGGACCGACCTGACGTTCCGGTCGCCCGACGGCAACACCTACCCGAACTATCCGCTCGCCCCCGACTTCCAGGGCTGCGGCTACAGCGACCCCGACCACAGTTGGGAAGGCTTCCTCGTCCAGCACAACGACGGCAAGATGGACGGCTTCCTGCAACGGCCGACCGCGCCCGCGAATAACCCCGGCGTCACGCTGGCCGCGGCCAACACGTTCCCGATCGGCTACTACACCAACCGCCACCACGACGGTCGCCACAAGATCACGCCCGACCTGCCGGTCACCGGCGCGCTGGCCGAGAACTACACGGTTCTCGACCGCTACTTCTGCTCGTTCGCGGGAGAAACCTTCCCGAACCGCTTTTACCAGCACGCCGGCCGTACGGACCGGGACCACAACTCCGGCACGATCTCGGCCCTCGCGACGATCTGGGACCAGCTCTCCCCGATCCCGAACGACCAGGGCATCCCGACCGGCGGTTACTTCTTCCGCGACCTGCCCTTCCTCGCACTCTGGGGCACTAAGTACCTGCCGTTCTGGCACCCCTTCGAGGCCGGCGACACCGATGCGGTCGGCATTCCGCTCAACACGCTGTCGTTCGTCGACACGTGCGCCCAGGGCCTGCTGCCCAACGTGAGCTTCATCGATCCGGCGTTCGACACCGAAGGCAACGGAACCTCGGCGGACGATCACCCGTTGGCCGACGTCCGTCTCGGCCAGCGGTTCATCGCCGATGCGTACCACGCCCTCGCCGACAACGGGTATCTCGACAACACCGTGTTCATCGTGACCTACGACGAGTGGGGTGGCTTCTACGACCACGTTCCGCCACCGCGCGTCATCGACAACACCGATCCGTCGACGGTCGACCACACCGGTGATGACACGACGCCGACCGATGGTCAGCTGATCCCGGACTACCGCCAACTGGGCTTCCGGGTGCCGACCATCGTCGTGTCCAATCTGGCGCCCGCACGGGTGGTCCACCACGGGCCGTTCGAACACGCGTCGACGCTCAAGCTGATCGAGACGACGTTTGGCCTCACGCCGCTCACCGCGCGCGACGCCAACGCGGAGAACCTCGGTCAGGTGCTCGAGCGCACGCCCCGTCCCGCCGTGAACCACGGCACGATCCCGACCAGCAGCCAGGTGTCCGGTCCGGCAAACGACGCGGCGGCGGTCTGCAACGCCAACAGCGTGCAATCCGTATCGCCGCAGCCGACGCACCGGGGCAAGCCGCTTCCACACGCGGCCACGCCGTTGGTGCCGCGGTCGCCGGGCGCCGGCATGGCCGCGTTTGGCCGAGCGCATCTGCAGGACGAGTCCAGGTAGCGCCACCGACCGGGGTGGCCGCGCTCGGCCGCCCCGGTCGCCAACTTTGGGTCACGATCAAAACCATTCGTCGGTACGGCATGCCGACGGCCCACGGAACACACGTCACTCGTTGCGGACGACCTCGGGGCCGGTCATCCGTTTCAGCAAGGGAAGCGTCGAAGCGATGATGCCCAACGATGCGGCGAGTCCAGCGAGGACGATCACGTAGTATCCGAGCCCCGGCGGCCGCAGCGTGTAACCAAGCTGCGACCTGAGGAACAATTGCGCGGCCAGGAATCCCATCGCGATCGACACGAGCGCCGCGATCAACAGCGGCACCGCGCTCTCCAACGCGACCACACGGCGCAGCACGGCGATCGGGACACCGGTCAGCCGTAGCAGGCTGAAGGGCCGGCGGCGTTCGCTCAGTCCAGCGGCGATGCTCGCCGCCAGGCTACAGCCGGCGATGGGCAGACTGGTCAGGATGACCACGTTCGCCAACTGCTGATATTCCGTGATCAGCTTCGTGTTGTCCGCGTTGAACTCGTTGATCGTGTTCGGCGGCCACTGATAGGGATCGGCTGCCTCGAGGATCGTCCGTGCCTGTTCGATCGCCGCGGTCGAACCGTTGGTGGCGACGACGATGGCTTGGACCGGAAGAGAATCCAGCCGGTCGATGGGGATGTTTGCAGCCGGCCACACTGTCTGGGCCGGAATGAATCCGCTGTCGATTCCGCCCTCGACGGTCGCGACATCAGCCCCGGGCGTGCAGTGGCCTAGGCCGGAGATGCCGGCCCACTGCGCACATGACACCAGACTCGTCGGGAAGAACCGGTCCTGCTGCAGCACGTCGGGATCGGTGTGTACGACGGCGACGGCGTCGACGCCCCGGACCGCGTTCAGATCCGTCATGACGCTGGTTGGAATCGACGGCTTCGTTGTCGTTCCGATCCGACCCGACGCCGTACGGTCGTTGTGGAAGTCCTTGACCAACGTGCTGGAAGCGGTCGACCCACCCGTCGGCGCACCACGGTTCGCGACGAATGTCGTGATGACCCCGACGGCGACGCTCGTCACGAACAGCGCGAGCACAAGGCCACTGATCGCCCGGAAGCCGGCCTGCGGATTGTCGGCCAGGCGCCGCCCGGCGATCAGCATGGCGGGTCTCCGGGTCCACCGGAGAATCACTTTGGAGCCGACCATCGTCAACCACGGTCCGGCGATGACGAGACCGGCCATGACCACCAAAAACCCCGGCAGATAGACCGCCACCTGCTCGGCCCCGGTCCGCGGGTGGACGCCAACGCGAAGCAAGCGCGGTGCGAAGTACCAGAGTTCGACGACGCCCAGCGCAAGAGGAATCAGCCGATAAGCCCGCGGCGCTTTCGGCGTGACCCGGCGACTGACGCCGAGCGGCGAGATCTGCACCCGCCGCAGCGCAAGGCGTGCCGCCAGCATCGCCGCGACCGGCACACCGACGGCGATCAGCAGCGCGTCGGCCAGATTGAGCGACAGGTCGCTGGGGAAGAACGGCGCACCGGTGAACGAGATCTTCGCGATCTCCGTCCGTAGTGCATAGAAGAGACCGAAGCCGGCACCCATGCCGCACACGGCAGCGACGCCGGCTTCGACCGCGGCGATCACGGCGATCTGCCGCGGTGTCGCGCCGATCAATCGCATGGCGGCAAACCGTTGCTCCCGACGCGCGGCCGACAGCCGGGTCGCGGACGTCACGAAGATGAGCAGTGGAAATAGGAGCGCGAGGGCCACGACACCGAGAATGAGGTCGACGCCGTTGGCGTTGATACCCACACCGATCGCGCAGTCGCCACAATCGTTGGGCGGTTTCGTGTTGATGCTGCGCACCGCCACCGCTCCGGGCACGTGCGAGAGCTGGCTCGGGTCGTGACCGACGATGATGATCAGTGAGTCCGGCGCCGGCAAGGCCGCGGATCCGATCGTGCCGATCTGTCGTCCCGGGTAGCGCGCGCCGAGCTCGGCGGCCGGAGTCGCGGCGAGCAGCCGAGACATCGCTGGTGACGCGTAGAACTGGCCCGGACCGGGCAGGTGGCCGATGCCCGGCGGCACGGGCGACGTCGGCCCGGTCGGCGCGAGATCGGCGCGCGTGATGATCTGTCCGTCGAAGTAGTCCGAGCTGAGCATCCCCCACAACGGATCGGCGGACGCCTGCGATCCGCTTGAGACGGAGCCGGTCGCCAGCCATGCGTAGCGGGCGTTTTGCGCGTTGACCGCGTTGATGCCGGCCACCGTGGCCAGCAACATGCCGACGCCGACCATCACCGCGAGCGCGATGATGATCAGACGGCTGAGAGCCTCTCGGCCACCGTTGAACGTCAGTCGAAGACCAAGTTTGATCATGCCATGGCCTGGGGCATCAACGCATTGACCTTGCCGTCGCGGACCATGACTTCCCGGTCGGCGTACGCAGCCACGCGGGCTTCGTGGGTGACCAGCACGACGCTCGTGCCCTGTTCACGCGCGGCGGCGGTCAGGAGGTTCATGACGTGTTCGCCCGCCAGCGAGTCGAGCGCGCCGGTCGGCTCGTCCGCAAACAGCACCTCGGGCTCGGTGACGAGTGCCCGCGCGAGCGCAACCCGCTGCGCTTGGCCGCCGGACAGCTCGCCCGAACGCCGACCGGCCAGTCCATGGAGGTCGAGCCGCTCGAACCAGGTCGCAGCGGCCGCGAGGGCCGCGGCGCGCCGGGTTCCGGCCAGCATCAGCGGCAGAGCAACATTCTCGGCCGCGGTCAGTTCGGGCACGAGCTGACCGAACTGGAACACGAATCCGAAGCGGTCTCGCCGCAGGGCACTGCGGTCACCCTCGGACATGGTGTCAATCCGCCGCCCGGCGAAGTGGACCTCGCCGCCGTCCGGCACCAGAATGCCGGCCAGGCAGTGCAGCAACGTCGACTTGCCCGAGCCGCTCGGCCCCATGATGGCGAGCATCTCGCCGGCGGCGACGGAGACAGTGGCACCGCGGAGCGCGGGGGTCTCGCCAAAGGACAGTCGAACGTCCCTAGCCTCGATCACACGCCCCGACGGGCGGCGTTCGATATCAGTGGTCATGGCGCACCGCCTCGGCGAGCGGGCCGAGCCGAGCCGCGGTCAGGTCGATCCAGCGCAAGTCCGCCTCCAGATGGAACAGGCCGTGGTCGGCCAACAACGCGTCGACGGTGTCGCCGCTCCGCTTAATCTCGGTCAACTGACGCATGCGCTGCAGGTGGGCAGCGCGCTGGATGTCGAGGTACGCCTCGGCCGAGCGTCCCAACATCAGCGCAAGCACGACCTTGACGAACAGCACTGTCTGAAGGTGAGGCTGCGCCTCGACCGGCTCGGCCAGCCAGGTTTCAAACTCGTCGACGCCGGCTTCGGTTATCACGTACCGCTTTCGGTCAGGGCCGGCACCGGGCTCCGCCTCGGCCGCCACCACCTTGCCGTCCCGTGCGAGCCGGCTCAGCGTCGCGTAGACCTGGCCGAACGGCAGCGGACGCCCGCGCCCGAAGAACATGTCGTAGTCGCGCTTGAGGTCATATCCGTGACTCGGCTGACGCTCGAGCAGCCCAAGAAATGCGAGGGGAACGCTCATGCCGGAGACCATACACCCGACGTATACACTGCGGTAGTACATGCCCGCACGATTCGGCATGGTGCGTGCGAGGGCCCTCACGTCGGCCCCGACCTCTAACTACTTAGTCGCTGTTGCAACCTAGTTGCGATAAGGCACCGGTCAGGGTAATTTGCGGTTGGCTGCGAACTCTTTGTCACCAGGAAGAGGACCGACGTGACCGACACGACCACTGCGCTTGATGGATCCCGGTTCACCCAGTTCCGGCAGAGCCTGACCGCGCGCGACCGGCGCTCGCTCGGTGGCATGTTCGGCTTCATCGTGTTGCTGCACGTCATTGGATTCGGCGTGCTGTTCGGCGTCGTCGTGCCGAAGCATCTCCACCTCGGTGGCGACCATCCGGTCTTCACGGTCGGCGTGGGCGTGCTCGCCTACACATTCGGTCTGCGGCACGCCTTCGACGCCGACCACATCGCCGCCATCGACAATGCGACTCGAAAGCTGCTGGCCGACAACACCGGACGGACCAACCCACGCAAGCCACTCTCACTCGGCTTCTGGTTCTCGCTCGGGCACTCCACGATCGTGTTCCTGCTGACGTTCCTGCTGTCGATCGGCGTGAAGGCTTTGGCCGGTCAGGTCGAGAACGACAACTCCGGCTTGCACTCGGTCACCGGCATCGTCGGTGCCTCGGTGTCGGGCGTGTTCCTGTGGATCCTCGGCATCCTGAACTTCGTGGTGCTGCTCGGCATCATCAAGGTGTTCCGGGAGATGCGACGCGGCATCTACGACGAGAAGGCGCTCGAAGAGCAGCTCAACAAGCGTGGGTTCATGAACCGCTTCCTGAACGGTCTGACGAAGTCCGTCCGCAAGCCCTGGCACATCTACCCGATTGGTGTCCTTTTCGGTCTCGGCTTCGATACCGCGACCGAAGTCGGCTTGCTCGTCCTGGCCGGCGGCGCGGCGGCGTTCAACCTGCCGTGGTATTCGATCCTGATTCTGCCGATCCTGTTCGCCGGGGCAATGTGCCTGATGGACACGGTTGATGGCGTATTCATGAACGCGGCGTACGGCTGGGCGTTCGCCAAGCCGGTCCGCAAGGTCTTCTACAACATCACGATCACCGCCATCTCGGTGGCGGTCGCCCTGATCATCGGAACAATCGAGCTCGTCGGCGTGCTCGCCGACCAGGCCAACATCACATCCGGACCGATCGCGGCCATTGGCAACATCCCGCTGGACTACGCCGGATACGGCATCGTCGGGTTGTTCTTCGTTTCGTGGATCGCCGCGATCGCGATCTGGCGCTTGGGCAACATCGAGCAGCGGTGGTCGGCCGACCTCGCGCCGCCCGCTCTGCCCGTCCAGTCACGGCCGCCGCGCGTCATGGAATCCCAGGTGCACCACGTTGAGCCCGCGTCGGTGGACGTGCCCTGATAACGGGCCGAACGCCAGCCTTCGGCAGCGGCTATGGTCGTCGCATGCGTACGGGCCGACCGATTCTCCAGTACGTCGACCGACCCGGCCTACTCGACCTCAGCTGGGGTCACCCACATCCGTCGCTATTGCCGACCGAGGCCTGGGCCGCCGCCACGGCCAATGCGCTCGACACGTACGGCTGGCAGGCATTGGCGTACGGCTACGAACCCGGCCCCGGACCACTGCGCGAGTGGATCGCCGAACACCTCGCCGAGACCGACGGCGGCGGTGAACCGGACGAGGTCTTCGTGACCGCCGGCGCGTCGCATGCGCTGACCCTCGTGTGCGCCACGCTGGCCCGGCCCGGCGATGTGGTGCTGGTCGACTCGCCGACGTACCACCTGGCGTTTGGGATCTTGCGCGATCAGGGCGTCGAGCTGATCGCGGCGCCGGTCGACGACGGCGGACTCGATCCGCGCGCGCTCGACGAGCAGGTCGCCGCCCTGCGACGCCAGGGCCGGCGGGTCCCGCTGCTCTACATCGTTCCGACGTTCGGCAATCCGACCGGCCGGAGCCTGCCCGACGATCGCCGCCGCGAGCTTGTGGCCGTCGCCCGGCGGGCGGACCTGACGATCGTCGAGGATGACACGTATCGCGACATGGTTTACGACGGCGCCGCACCACCATCGTTGTGGCGCCTGAGCGATGGGCACGCCGTCGTTCGCATCGGATCGTTCGCGAAGACGGTCGCGCCGGGCGTGCGACTCGGATGGATCCAGGGTCCGCCCGATCTGATCGCCCGGCTCGCGCAGCTGGGTTATGTGTACAGCGGCGGCGGTGTCAACCACACGTCCGCGCTGGCCATGGCCGCGTTCGGCGCCTCGGGGGCCTACCGCGAACATCTGACCATGATCCGGCGTGAGTATGCGGACCGGCGGGACGCGCTCGTCGCCGCGCTGCGGCGGTCACCCGTTCAGCTGGACGTACCGTCGCCGGCCGGTGGCTGGTTCATCTGGCTTCCGCTGCCAGATGACCGACCGGCGGCCGAGGTGCTCGCGACGGCCGAACGGCACGGCGTCTCCTTCATGCCGGGCTCGACCTTCCACGTCGACGCGGCCGACGACGGCCACATCCGCTTGTCGTTCTCCCTGCTGGCGACGACCGAACTCGAAGAGGCCGCGCGGCGGCTCGGCGCGGCGCTGGCCGAAACCCCTTGATGGGTACGTCGGGAGAGGCCGCTCGCTAGAGCATGGTGATCGGGTTGACCGGCGGAGGAGCGAACATGGCGGAAGACCTGCAACCAGGCGTCCGTACGCTGATCGACGCCGCGAACGCGGGCGACATCGACGCGTTCCTGGCCGGCTTCACGACGGATGGCGTTGTCGACGACTGGGGGCGTGAGTTCGACGGAACCGAACGCATCCGATCGTGGAGTGACGCGGAATTCATCGGCAAGCGCGTGAGCCTCACCGTGCGCAACGTGACCGTGCGTGAGACTCACACCGAGATAATCGCGGACGTCGGCGGCGACGGCTTCAACGGTCCGAGCACGTTCGCGTTCGACCTGGACGGCGACCGCGTCGCAAGGATGACGATCCGGGCCTAGTTTGTTCGCGGGCCGGGCGCTGTTCTACGACCGGTTTGGTCGCGGCCGGGGCGCTACTCCCCGACCGGGAAATCCGCCGACCGGCTCACCTCGGCCCACCTCTCCGCCTCGGCGGCACGGTTGGCCGACGAGGCGGCCGCGGACTCGACTGCGGCGCCACCGAGGAGGAGCCGCAATGGCGGTTCGTCGAGGCGCACGATGTCGAAGATGATCTTCGCCGCGCGCACCGGATCACCGCGCCATGTCGCGACGGTCGACTCCCGATATCGGTTCATCTCACCGACCGTCTGGTCATAGTCCGGGCCGACCGGGGCGGTCCGCATGGACGACCCGCCCCAGTCGGTCCGGAAGCCGCCGGGCTCGATGATGGTGACCTTGACGCCGAACGGCTTCACCTCGTTATTCAGCACTTCGGAGAAGCCCTCGACGCCGTATTTGGCGGTTTGGTAGGCGGCGAGGCCGGGCGACCCGCCGACCCGCCCACCGATCGACGAGAACTGGATGAAGTGACCGGAACGTTGCCGGTGCAACACCGGCAACGCCGCCTTCGTCACGTTGACGACGCCGAACAGGTTCGTCTCGATCTGTGCGCGGAAGTCGTCGTCAGCCATCTCCTCGATCGGTGCGGTGTTGGCATAGCCGGCGTTGTTGACGACGACGTCCAACGTGCCGAACGCGTCGACCGCCGTTTGCACCGCGGCCCGTGCCGCGGCCGGGTCGGTCACGTCGAGCGCGACCGTACGTACCCGGTCGCCGTACTTGGTCGCGAGCTCGTCGAGCAGCTCGGGCCGGCGGGCGGTCGCGACGACGTTGTCGCCGCCGTCGAGTGCCGCCTTGGCCAACTCGAGGCCGAAGCCGCGCGTGCTACCGGTGATGAGCCATGTCTTTGCCACGGTGGGCGCTCCCTTGTCGTCGACGTCGTGCTCGATGCGCTCCGGTGCCCGGGTGGGCTCAGACCGCGAGGGTCTCGACCGACACGTCCCAGAGCCGTTGTGCGGCCGCCGGATCGAGCGCGTACGGCGCCACTCCGCGGGGCGTGCCGGGCTGGTTGGGTGCCGCCTCGTTGCAGTCCTCGAAGTAGTGGCCGCCGACGCCATCCAAGAGTGGTGACGTTGCGACCAGGATCGACGTCGCAGCGCCCTGCTCCGGTGTCTTCCAGTTGACGCCGCTGCTGCCGGCGGCCCGGCGCATGCGGTCGAGCTCCTCGTCGGAGACGTACCGTTGCAGGTTCGTCCGGATCCCGCCCGGGTGCAGAGCGTTCGCCGTGATGCCGTCGGCGGCCCAGCGCTTCGACGCCTCGACCGCGAACAGGACGTTGGCCGTCTTCGACTGGCCGTACGCCGCCCACGGCTCGTAGTCGCGCTCCAGGAAGTGGATGTCCTCGAAGACGACGGGCGACCGCAGGTGCGCGCTCGAGCTGACCGACACGATGCGCGCGCCGCCGGCTGCCGCGAGTGCTCGGTGCAGACCGGTGGCGAGGCCGAAGTGGCCCAGGTGGTTCGTCGCAAACTGCATCTCCCAGCGCTCCGGCGTGCGCATCAACGGCGACGCCATGACACCGGCGTTGTTGATCAGGATGTGCAGCGGACCGTCCCACGCCGTGACGAACGCCGCGACGGAAGCCCGGTCGGCGAGATCGAGCGGCGCGACGTACACCTGCTTGTTGCCGGTCGTCGCAATGATGTCCTGCGCCGTTTCATCGCCAGCGGCGGTGTTGCGGACGGCCAGCGTCACCTCGGCACCGGCACTGGCCAGCGCGCGGGCCGTCTCGACGCCGATGCCGGAAGCGCCACCGGTCACGATCGTGCGCCGTCCGGTGAGGTCGATTCCGGCGATGACGTCGGCGGCGGTGGATGCGGCGGAGAACGGTGTGCTGATGAGACTCGACATGATCTTCCTGTCTTGGTCGGATGTCGTGGCCGGCGGAACCCGGTACGATGGCAACCGGAGGAACCTCCAGTACGCCTACGACTCTAAGCGGAGCAACCTCCGCTTGCAACCGTAACCCCGCTTACCGCACAGTTAGCCGCGACACAGTTAGCCCGCGCCGCAGAGCGTCGATTGCGTGCGTGTTGACATTCAATGACCACGGAACGGGTCGAGCTCGGGAGAAGGGATCCGACATGTCCACCGGAGCCCGCCCGCTACGGGCCGATGCCCAGCGCAACCGTGATCGGCTACTCGAGGTCGCCGTCCGTGCCTTCTCCGATGGCGGTGCAGACGTCACGCTGGACGCGATCGCCAAACAAGCCGGCGTCGGCATCGGCACGCTCTATCGCCACTTTCCCACCCGCGAGGCACTGGTCGAGGCCACCTACCGAAATGAGCTGGCGCGACTATGCGACGCCGCCGACGAACTCCTCGCCACCCAGCGGCCAGAAGCGGCGTTGCGCAGCTGGATGGACCACTTCGTCGACTACATGACGACCAAGCGAGGCATGGCCGAGGCGCTCCGCGCGGTCATCGCGTCGGGCGGCAACCCGTTCGCACAGAGCCGCGACCGCCTGCTCGCCGCGATCACAACGTTGCTCACCGCGTGCGCGAAGGCCGGAGTCGTGCGCTCCGACATCGCGCCGGCCGACGTACTCGCCAGCTTGAGCGGGGTTTCACTGGCTGCCGGTGAGCCAGCGCAGCGCGCGCAGGCCGGCCGGCTGCTCGACCTGATCATGGACGGACTGCGCTACCGACCGACGCCGCCCAGATCCGCCGACTGACCGTCGCTGTCACCGTCCCTGCGCGCCGGGCCGTCCCGGTTTGCGGGGACCGCCGCGACGGCCTCGACCTCGACCAGCTGGTCGTCGTAACCGAGCACAGTCACGCCGAGGAGAGTGCTCGGCGGATCGTGGTCGCCGAACGCATCGCGTACGACGTGCCACACCGCGCCGAGATCCGACTGATCGGAACTGGCGACGTAGATCGTGGTCTTGATCACGTCGCGCAGGGCGACGTGCGCCGATTCGAGGGCAACCGCCAAGTTCGCCATCACCTGGCGTGCCTGGCCGACATAGTCTCCCGGGCAGACCGTCGCACCGTTTGCGTCCAGCGGGCAGGCGCCAGCGGTGAACACCAGACGGGATGGCACGTCGACCGTGGCGGCGTACGCATATTCGGCAACGTCGGACAGCCCCGCGGCTCGGATCAGTGGCATGCCCCGGAACGTAGCCAATCACCTGACCCGCGAGCATCCCCATATTCGTCGCGTCACGCAACGTAACACTTTCGCGAACACTCGCCCGATTTGTTGTCGCCCGCATCGGTGCGCCGCAGACTGGCCACGTGACCGCCGGATGGACCCCTGAGCTGCGACTTCATGCCGATGCCGACCGTTGTCGGCTCCATCTTGTCGGCGTGACGTACGGCAACGGCGCGACCATGCAGGAGGCGAGCAACGATCTGCTGGCCCGACTGTTCGACCTCGGCACCGCAACGCATGAGGGTCGCTTCCGGGCGACGAGCGAGTTCGGTGCGCCCGATCGTCGAGTCCTCGACTTCCTATGGGAGATCGGCGAACTCGCGGCGCGCGGCGGCGACATCCGGGGACGCGTGTTCGACGTCCCCGCGCCGCGGCCGCCGAGCGACTGACTCGCCGAAGCCACACGCCGCGTCACCCGGCGCCGCGAGCCGACCGATCACCTCGTCGACGCCACCGAGGCGACGTACGAGTGCCGGCGACACGTAGAGCGACTCGACCGTCGCGGCGGATTCCCCGTTGAGCGTGGCCTGGGACGAAACGCCGGCATCAAGGTGCAGGTGCAGGAGCCCGAGGTCGGCCGGGAGCGGCTCGCCGTAGACGCGGTCACCACTGCGGCCGTCGTACGAGGCGAGGAACGATGTACCGCTCGCGACCGCGGCGATCATCGCCGAGACGAATTCGGATCGGGGCAGGCGGGCCACGTAGCGATGATCGCGGGCCGCGCTCACGCCCTCGTACGGCGGGTCGAGGTAAGCGACATCACGCTCGGTGGCCCGGTCGAGCACATCGCGATAGTCGACCACCGAGGCCCGGGAGCCGGCGAGGGTCGCCGACGCCCGCACGAGCCGCGAGCGCATCAGATCGGGCCGGACTCCGAGGCGCCGATGATCCACACCTTGGTTGAAGTCGCCATCGCTGTTATAACGGACGGCCGCCTTGACGCAGCGGGCCAGCAGATAAAGAAGGTGGTGCGGCGCGTGCCGCTCATTGAACTCCGTACGGACCGAAAGGAAGTAGGCCGACGGGTCGGCACGCTGCTCAACCCACATTCGCGCGTACGCGTCCGCGAGCTCGTACGGATCGTCGAGGATCCGTTGCCACAGACCGATCAACGGCGCGTTGATATCGCTGAACCAGGCCGTACCCCCGATTTTCAGGTGGCGCGCGGCGAGTGACACCGCCGCAGACCCGGCAAACGGCTCGAGTAGCCGGTCGGTGTCGCCGGGCAGCAGGCGCACGATCGCATGCGCAAGCCGCCGTTTGCTCCCCTGATACGGCAAAGCGTGTGGGACGTCGGCGAGCCCAGCCAGCCGGAGCGGAGTCAGCTGCACCGGATTCACGCCGCTCAGTCTGCCGCACCGGCCGGTCGGTCGGCGGTCAGGTGACCCGGCGTGCCGGCCATGTCGTCGCCCGCCGCGGTGGCCGGCCGTGATACGTAGTCACGCCGAATCGTGTCCGCGATTACGTCTCGGCATCGACCGGGCCGCGCACCCAACCGGCATGCGGATTTTCGCGATCGGCGTGCCATGCTGGGCGTCATGGACGATCGGAGGCAGGCGGACCTGCCGTGGGCACACGCGCCGCTCGCGGCTCGAATCGTGGCCGCCGTGATCGTCGCCGTGCCGGCCTTCGTCATGGGCGGGAGCCTCGCCGGACCACGGGGAGTGGTCGTCGGCGCACTGCTCGGAGTGTTCTGGGGCGGCCTCGGCGTGCTGGTCGCGGTGTTTCCGACCGTTTTACAGAGGTGGTCGCGCGAGCAGGCGCTGTTCGCCCCGATCCTCGCGTTTGGCGTGCTCCTCTTCGGCTTGTTGTTCCTGACGACCATGCCGACGTCGATCGCGGTGTTCTTCTCGTTGATCATTGCTGGGATATTCGCGTTCATCTCGGTCGGCCGCCGGCGAAAGGCGACGCCACCCGAGCCGACCCGACCCGCCCGCGGCCGTCGGCACAGCTGACGCCCCGCTTGCGTCGGTTCCGTCACAGTCAGCATGTGGGACACATTTGCCCAGCTCCGATGTCTGCGGCCAAGATTGTCTAGAGGTCCGCTAGGGAATACGGGTACGAGCGACCCGGTTGGCGCTGATGGGGTAGCGAAGAGTCGCGGCAGTGATGTGCGGCCGCGGCGGCGACGAGTCGCAGCCCGGTGCGGAGGTCGGAACAATGCGATATGGCGTACGGCAGTTTTTCTCGTTCCCGAATCCGGTAAACGAGGTTTCGGCGCGTCTCGTCGCCGGTGGTGTCGTGCTGATGGCCGCCGCGACAATCATCTTCGATCAGCCGTGGCTCACCGCCGTCATCGCGTACGGCTTCCTCGCCCGCGTGCTCACCGGTCCCACCGCTAGCCCGCTGGGCCAGTTGGTCACCCGGATCGTCTCGCCGCGCCTGCCCGTGTCGCCGAAGCTCGTCGCCGGACCACCGAAACGATTCGCTCAGGGCATCGGCGCTGTGTTCTCGGTGACCGCCGCCGTCCTGGCTCTCGGATTCGGTCAGAGCACCATCGCGTACGTGCTGCTCGGCCTGCTGATCGTCGCGGCGACGTTGGAATCGGTCTTCGCCCTGTGCCTCGGTTGCAAGGTATTCGCGGTGCTCATGCGAGTCGGCGTGATCCCCGAAGAAGTCTGCGCCGAGTGCAACGACATCTGGTCACGCGTACCGGCGCCAGCCGCTCCTTAAGCCCTCGGCGCTTCGCCGGCCCGCGGCCTCTCGCGCTTGACCGGCCCGCGGCGCGCCCGCCCCGCGCTCAACTCGGGCGGATGGTGAACTGGAGCCGCGACTCGCGCCCGTCGGCCGGCGGAGCGTGCCACACCTGAGCCATGGCGGCGCCGCGACCGACCGGCCGGCGCACCAGGAATGCCGCATCGACATCGAGGGCGAACAGTTGCCACGCCACCTGCGGTGTGGCCCGCGTGAGCCGAGCCACACGTCGCACGATTGACTCGTCGGTGATCCGCCGGGCTCGGCCGCGAACGCAGGCCTCGTCGTCGGAGTCGTCCGGCGGATAAGCGTGCAGTGCGTATCGCCCGTCGCGCTCCAGATCGCGCCGCTTCGGAGTGTCGAGCAAGCAGCAGAACAGTCCGTCGTCGGTGACAACCGGAGCGACCGGATGCAGGCGCGGGCCTCCGTCCGGTCGGATGGTGGCGAGGTAGCCGAGACCGGGACCGTACTGGTGGAACACGCCACGGACGCCGGCGGCGAGTGACGGCGCGGCGTGGGCGAATTCGGACCAGGTGGCCATGGTGTCCAGTTTATCGAACGTACGTTCGAATTGGAACAGGCGACCTGTACCAGCCGTTGGTCGGGCCCGCGTTGACGCGGGCGGAAACTGGCGCGGTCGGGAACTGGCGCGGGTGAGCGCTGGCACGGCGCGGGCGCCGGTGGTTCTCGCGACCGATCCGGCGGCGGTAGGCTGCCCGGGTGTTGCTCTCGGACCGCGACCTCATCGCCGAACTCAAGTCAGGTGCCATGCACCTTGAGCCGTTCGAGCCGGCGCTGGTTCAACCGTCCAGCGTCGACGTGCGGCTGGACCGATTGTTCCGCGTGTTCAACAACCACCTCTACACGCACATCGACCCGTCGATCCAGCAGGACGACCTGACCTCGTTGGTCGAGGTGGCCGACGGGCAGCCGTTCGTGCTGCACCCGGGTGAGTTCGTCCTCGCGTCGACGCTTGAAGTCATCACGTTGGGCGATCAGCTCGCCGGCCGCCTCGAAGGCAAGTCGAGCCTCGGGCGGCTTGGCCTCCTCACGCACTCGACCGCCGGCTGGATCGACGCGGGCTTCTCGGGGCACGTGACGCTGGAACTGTCCAACGTCGCCAACCTGCCGATCAAGCTCTGGCCCGGCATGAAGATCGGACAGCTCTGCATCTTCCGGCTGTCCTCGCCGGCCGAGCATCCGTACGGCTCGGCCGTGTATGGCTCCCGCTACCAGGGACAGCGCGGGCCGACGCCGAGCCGGTCGTACCAGAACTGGCGGACCTGGCCTACCGGCGAGCACTAACCGACGGGCGCAGATGTCGCGGACTAAAGCGGTCCACGACCGCGCGGACGGGCAAACGGGCGAGCGGGCAACCAAGCGGCAAGCCTGCGGGACGAGCAGAAGCGGCGATGCCCGAAGGCACCGCCGCTTTCACACTCGTAACCGCGTCCGGACGGCTCAGCGCCATTGTCCGGTCGCCGTCAGGGTCTGCCGTAGCCGACCGGCGTGATCTCGTTGTACCGCTTCATGCGAACGACGTCGCCGGTCTGGGGAGCGCTGACGACATAACCCTTGCCGACGTAAATCGTCACGTGTGAGATGCCCGGGAAGTAGAAGACCAGGTCGCCAGGCTTCAGGTTCTGGAAACTGACGGCCGGGATCGAGTGCTTCTGCTGGTAGGCATTGTGCGGCAAACTCACGCCCACCGAATCCCAGGCCCGCATCGTGAGGCCGGAACAGTCGAACGTGTTGGGACCGGCCGCGCCGAAAACGTACCGCTTGCCGATCTGGTTGCACGCCCACTGAGCGGCGCGGCTGCCCGGGTCACCGGTGTAAACGGCGGGGCACGCCGCCAGGCGCAACGGCCCGGGCGAGACTGTCTTGCCGTACGCCTTCACGCGCAGTGCGTCCAGACTCTGGATGCTGGAGTTGATCTTCGCCTTCTGGGCGGCGAGCGTCGTGCGCTGTTGAGCCAGGGACGCGACGAGTTCGTCGATCGGCTGCTTCTGCGCCTGGTACTTCTTCTCGAGCGCGACCGTACCGGCGATCTGCTGCTGGCGGTGTGCCGCCATCCGGTCGACGGTGGCGACCATGTCCAAGGCGGCACCGGCCGACGATGAATTCAGCAGCACCGTCAAGGTGCTGGTTGGACCCGCTTCGTAGAGGCTCGCCGCTACCGGCACGAGCAGCGACCGGGCGACCTGCACCTGGAGTTCCAGCGGCTGGATCGCTGCCTCAAGCTTGGTGGCCTTCGCCTGCTGTGCGGCCAGCTTGGCCGACACGGCGTCGAAGCTCTCGATGGTCGGTTCGAGCGAATTCCACTGCTTGTTGATCTGGCTTTCGAGAGCGCTGACGCTCTGGTCCGACGGGTTGGGCGCGGGCGACGCATGGACCGCGGGCGCCTTCAGGCCGACGCCGACGATGACAGTGGCCGCGACGACGAGCACGCTGAGAGCCGTACGCAAGGGACGTGCCGCACGAAGTCGTACGGCACGCGGCGCATCCGGTACCACGGGTGGCGAACTCCTTCTTCCCCAACGCCTACCGGGTTAGCTGACGGGTTCGGGTCGGGAAGTACGCCCTACCACATGACTCCAATGTGCTGGGAGTCCTGCGGATTCACCCCAATGGTGCAGTGGTTCCCCGGTTCGAATTCACGATTCGGCGTGCCGTCCGTGTCTTTCCCTCATGGAAACACCAACGTCCAGACGGCGGATTGCTTGCTTACCGTATGGATTCGCGGTTGTCATCGCAAGTCCGACGCACCCTCTTGTACGTATAGAGAATGACAGGTCACGGACCGTCACCAACGGGCTCGCCAGGCGTTGTATGTCTACAGTGCCCACGCCGATCGTGCGGATCACGGCCATATCACGGCGAGCAGCCGGGCGATTACGCATTATCGCCGCGGGATCGCTCGCAAACCGTCCGACGTACGCCATCCGGACTGCCGTTACGTGCAAATGGCGGAGCCGATTCGGCCCCGCCATTGCTCGCGATGAAATGCGTCAGGTGCCGTTGACTCGCCGGTAGCCGTTGCTCACGACCGGTTCGAAATTGAGCACCGACTCTTTCAGCGGCTCTCCGGTGTGTTCGGCCTGGGCGACGAAGCCGTTGCCGATGTAGAGCGCCACGTGGTTGCCGCCGTTGTAGAAGACGAGGTCACCGACACGCAGCTCGCTCTTGCTGATCGCGTGGGACTCATTCCACTGATCGCCGGTGAAGTGGGCCAACGTCACGCCGGCGGCCTTCCAGGCCGTCATGGTGAGGCCGGAACAGTCGTAGCGGCTCGGGCCGGCCTGCGCCCAGCCGTACCAGTGGATCGGCCAGATCAGCGAGCATGCCTTCTTTGCGGCAATCAGTCCCTTGCCGCCGGTGCTGACCTGCGGGCACGCCACCGGCATCACGTAGCTCTTGCTCGTCTTCGCGCCTGAGTTGATGTTTGTTCCACCGGTCTGGTCATCAGCCGCCTGCAGAGCCTTGAGGTTCGCAAGCTTGGCCAGGATGTCCTTTTTCTTCGCGGCAAGCTGGGCTTTCTGCTTCGTCTCGGTCGCGATCAGCGCGTCGAGCGACTTCTTCTGCGTTTGGTACTTGCCTACCAGCACGCTCGCGGTCGACACCGTCTCATGCTGCGACTTCGCGACCATGGACAAGACGCCCATCGCGTCGACCAGTTGCGTCGTGGACGGCATGTCCATCAGGGCAACGAGACTGCTGTTCGGCCCCGCGATGTAGAGGTCGCGGACGACGGCGGCAATGCGTTGCTGGGCCACCGCCGACTGCAGTTGGGCCGGAGCGAGCGCCTGCGAAACCTTGGCCGACGACTTCTGATCGGCCGCCAGCTTCGTGCTGATGCCGTTGTACTGCTCCACGATCGCCTCGATCTGATTGTTCAGATCGTCGATCTGCGCCGTCGTACTCGGCGCCGCCTGCACCGCCGTGGCCGGCACCAACACCGTGAGGCCGGCCGCGACGACGGCGAGCGCCGACGCTACTGCGGTGGCGCGAAGACGTACGCGTCGCAGCGAAACAGAACGTGAACGGGGTTTCTCCGGATCGACCGGGCGCCAGGCCACGAGCTACCGTCCTTCTTCCGCGCCGCCGACCGGGTTAGCTGACGGGTTCGGGCGGGAAGTTCGCCCTACGCGCCGTTCGGCGCGATGCACCCCGGGTATGCATGGTTCCCCGGCTCGCAGACGTGCGATGACCACCTACGCGGTCAACACATATGCGATTGAGCGGTGTCGCGCCCGTGGTCGCCTGGTTGGCAACCAACATCAGTCGCAGACCGATCTCACCTTAGGGATACGGTTTGGTCACAGGCAAGGACCGAAACCCCTAAATCGTACGGCTACCAAACGCCTACGCTGCGTATTCACCGGTTCAGGTGAACGGGAGTCCGTCTACAGTGGCCGCGTCGCTCCGACGACCGCAGCGAGTACGTCGCCGAGAGTGAGCACACCGAACACGACTCGACCATCGCTGACCAGGACAATGTGTCGTCGACCGCGGCGCATGGCAAGCAACGCCTCGTCGAGCGGGCGGTCCGGAGCGAGCACGAGCAGCGGCCGTACGAGCGATCGGGCGATCGGCGCACGCCGCGCGGGGCCGATCACCCCGAGCACGTCCTTCACATGGACGAACCCCAGGATGCGACGGGTGCCACGCTCCACCATCGGGAAACGCGACCGACCGGTCCGGCTGGCGAGCACCTCGAGCTCGGCCGGCGACACGTCATCACCAACGGTGGTGACATCAACCCACGGCACGACCGCGTCGGCCACCTTGCGATCGTGCAGGGCCAGCGCACCGGTGATGCGAGCGTGTTCTTCCGGATCGAGTAGGCCCTCGACGCGCGACTCGGCCACCAGCGTCGCGAGCTCCTCCGTCGTGTAGACGGTCTTCACCGAGTCGGTCGCCTCGACCCGCCAGATACGCAGCACCTGACGGGACAGCCACTTCATCGTCACCAGTAGGGGTTTGGTTGCGATGCAGAAGCCCAGCATCGGCGGCCCCAACCACACGACGGCAGTTTCCGGGCTGGCCAGCGTGAGGTTCTTGGGCACCATTTCGCCGATGACCGTGTGTCCGAACACCACGATGCCCAGACCGATGATGAACGCGACGGGATGCACGGCGCCGCTCGGGAGGCCGAGGGCGTCGAACGGCGTGACCAGCAGGTGAGCCAGCGCCGGCTCGGCGATCGCGCCCAGCCCGAGCGAGCAGATTGTCACGCCCAGCTGCGCACCGGCTATGGCCAGCGGGATCTGACTCATCGCACGCAACGCGAGCTGCGCGCGCCGGGATGTCGCCGCCATCGGCTCGAGGACCGTCCGTCGAGCCGAGATCAGCGAGAACTCGGCGGCGACGAAGAACGCATTGCCGGCGAGCAGCAACAGCACGACCAGAACCTCGGTCATTCGGCCGGCTCCGTCCGCGCGACCCGCACCTGCTCGATGCGGCGCTTGTCCACCTCGACCACGGTGAACTCCCAGCCCGGCACGGCCAGTGTCTCGCCGGCGACCGGTATGTGACCCAGCTCGGCCAGGAGGAAGCCGGCCAGCGTCTCGTACGGGCCGGGCGGCAGCGTGAAGCCCGTCTGTTCGGCCAGCTCGTCCTCGCGCAGGACGCCGTCGACCAACATCGACCCGTGGTCGCCGGGCTCGGCGAGATGGTCGACTACGACAGCTTCATCCGCGGTCCGTGGGTCGTGCTCGTCGGCGATCTCGCCGACCAGCTCCTCGACCAGGTCTTCGACGGTGACGACACCGTCCGTGCCGCCGTACTCGTCGACCACGATCGCAAGGGCCGCACCTGTCTGGGTCAGCGCTTCGAGCACGCCGTCGAGATCGAGGCTTTCTGGCACCAGAACTGGTTCGGACGCGATCGCTGCGACCAAGGTCGAAGCCCGCCGGGCCGGTGGCACGCTGAGCGCGTCGGTCACCCCGGCGACGCCGGTGACATGGTCAAGCGTGTCGTCGAAGATCGGGAAGCGGCTGTGTCCCGTGTCGCGTACGGCGGCCAGCAGGTCAGCGACGGTCGCATCGATGCGCAGCGCCACGACGTCGACCCGGGGCGTCATCGCCTCGGCGGCGCGCTTCTCGCCGAAGCGGATCGTCCGCCGCAGCAACACGGCCGTCTCGGCGGGAATCGCGCCGGCCCGCGCCGAGATGGCCGCGAGCAGCCCCAACTCCTCGGGCGAACGCGCGCTCGCGAGCTCCTCCTGTGGCTCGACGCCGAGCCGACGTACCAGGAAGTTCGCCGAGCCGTTGAGCGCGCGGATCAGCCAGCTGAACATCGTGGCGAAGGTCCGCAGCGGTCCTGCGCTGGCCCGCACGAGCGGCATGGGACGAGCCAGGGCCGCATTCTTGGGTACGAGCTCCCCGAACAGCATGGACAACAACGTGGCAACGACGAGCGCGCCAAAATGGGTGAAGCCCTCGAAGTGCTCGCCGGTCCACGGACGGAACACGGGTCGCAGCAAGTGCGCGAATGCCGGCTCGGCCAAGTAGCCGCTCAGCAACGCGGCCAGGGTGATGCCGAGTTGGGCCGCGGATAGCTGGAAGGACAGCTCGCGCAGGGACTTGGACACCGTACGAGCGGTCCGATCGCCGGCCTTCGCGTCACGATCGATGGTCGCCCGGTCAACCGTCACGAGCGAGAATTCGCCCACCACGAAGAACGCGTTGAGCAGGGTCAACAGCACGAACGCGAGCAGCGGCAGGAGCACGGTCACAAGCGCGGAGTCGATGTCAGCCCCCTTCGCGCTTTATTGTGCCCGATCAATGATCCCCTCACCCGGCCAGCGTCTTCGCCACCGCCCCCACGCAGCGGCGATTTGTCGCGCCGCCTCAATGCGACGCGCTCCCGGGCGACATAGGCGATTTGTCGCGCCGCCTCGATGCGCCAGCACCAGATCTTGGTGCACTTCCGGCGCCCTGACCCCGCAACCGCACCAAGATCTAGGAATCCCGACCGGCCCATGGCCGGTCAAAGTCTCCTAGATCGCGGGGGACGGCCACGTCCGACCGCGGCGGGGCCGCGGCGACGAACCACGCAACCGCTCGGTATCACGGCCACCCCGAGAGCCCAACCCCAGCGGTGCGGCGCCGACAGTCGGATTCTGGGTTTGGGGCGGGCTTGTCTACGACGACCTAAAACGCTCTGCCGTCGCCGTGGACAAGCCCGCCCCAAACCCGAAGCGCAACGACGAAGGACCTCAAGCCCCCGGACGAACCGACCGCAGCAGAACGGTCGCGACGTCAACGACCTCGACATCCTCGGACGCCGCCCCCGACGACTTCTTCGACGTCACTCCGTCGCCGATCATCGTCGAGCAGAACGGGCAACCGACCGCGATCGTCTTGGCGCCGGTCGCGATCGCTTCCTCGACGCGTTCGATGTTGATCCGCTTGCCGATCTTCTCTTCCATCCACATCCGCGCACCGCCGGCGCCGCAGCAGAACGACCGCTCCGAGTTGCGCGGCATCTCGGTCAACGACGCATCGCCGACCGTCGCCCCCAACACCTCGCGTGGCGGGGTGAACACACGGTTGTGGCGGCCGAGGTAGCACGGGTCGTGGTACGTCACGCCGCCATCGACCGGCTGGACCGGTGTCAGCTTGCCCGACTTCACCAGATCGGCGAGTAGTTGCGTGTGGTGTACGACCTCGTACGCGCCGCCGAGCTGGCCGTACTCGTTGGCGAGCGTATTGAAGCAATGTGGGCAGCTCGCGACGATCTTCTTGACGCCGGCGCTGTTCAACGTCTCGACGTTCTGCTGGGCCATCATCTGGAAGACGAACTCGTTGCCGATGCGGCGGGCCGGGTCACCCGTACACGTTTCGCCGTTGCCGAGGATCGCGAAGCTGACGCCCGCGTCGTGCAGCAAGGTGGCTACGGCGCGGGTGGTTTTCTTGGCGCGGTCTTCGAACGCGCCCGCGCAGCCGACCCAGAACAGGTAGTCGTAGTCGCCGCCCTCACTCGCGCGCGGGACGTCAAAATCGAGACCCTTGGTCCAGTCCTCGCGCGTGTTCGGCGGCGCACCCCACGGGTTGCCCTTCGACTCGAGGTTGCGCAGCATGACGCCGGCTTCGGATGGGAAATTGGACTCGATCATCACCTGGTAGCGGCGCATGTCGACGATGTGGTCGACGTGTTCGATGTCGACCGGGCATTGCTCGACGCAGGCGCCGCAGGTCGTGCACGACCACAGCACGTCGGGGTCGATCACCCCACCGGCCGCCGCATCGCCGATGAGCGGGCGC
This sequence comes from uncultured Actinomycetota bacterium, assembly GCA_963724705.1. Lineage (GTDB taxonomy): Bacteria > Actinomycetota > Actinomycetes > Mycobacteriales > Micromonosporaceae > DASQPR01. The sequence goes on along the minus strand of CAVRVS010000007.1, from coordinate 656,257 downwards.
TGCGACTCGGCCATGGCCAGGACGTTCACGCCGGCAAGTTGCTCAGCGCTCGCCTTCTCCTCGCCGGTCATGGTCAGACCGCCGCCGGCCATCAGGTACGGCGCCTTGGCGTACGCATGATCGCGCAGCGACAGCACGAGCAGCTTCGGGGATAGCGGCTTGCCGGTATTCCAGGCCGGGCACTGCGACTGGCAGCGGCCGCACTCGGTGCAGGTGGTGAAGTCGAGCAGACCTTTCCACGTGAACTGCTCGACCGACGCGACACCGAACAGGTCCTTCTCGGGATCGGCCTGCTCAAAGTCGAGCGGCGCGCCGTTCGACATCATCGGCCGCAGCGCGCCCAACGCCGGGCGGGTGCCGCCGGAACGCTTGAAGAAGATGTTCGGGAAAGCCAGGAACCGGTGCCAGGCCACGCCCATCGTGACGTTCAGGGCGATCACGATCGCCCAGGTCATCGAGATGATGATCTTTACCAGAGCGACGAGGGATACCGCGACGTCGCTTTTCGTGAGTCCGTTGCCGAGCGCGTGCGACACGGGCGCGGCCCAGGTCGGGAACGGGAAGTAGCCACCGGCGACGCTGAAGCCGCGGATGAACAGTCCGCAAATCAGGACGGTCAGCACGACCCACTCGACGAAATAGCCCTGCCACATGGTCGAGCCGCTGAACCTCGACCGGGTGCCGCGGTTGGGACGCTTGGCCAGGCGGATCGCGATCAGGATGAGGATCGCGACGATGCCCAGGACGGAAAGCCACTCGGTGACAAATCCGAAGACGATCCAGTGGTCGAGCCAGGGAATGCCGGACGACGGCGAGAACGCCTCGAAGTAAGCCTGAAGCACCAGCGACGACAGCAGGATGAAGCTGATCATCACGAACCAGTGGGCGGCACCGACCACGCCCCACGTGAGCATCTTCGTGTGGCCCAGGGTCTCGCGGAGCATGTTCGCCGTACGCGCACGGCGCCGATCCGAGCGGCTCTGATCCGGCTGCCCCAGGCGTACGACCGCGAACATCTGCCGGACGGCGCGCACGACGAGGACGGCCGCTACGGCCGTGATCGCCAGGGACACCACACCAGCGATGATCTGCGCGACACCCATCCGTACTCCTCTTTCTGATGGCCGGGCTTGTAGTCGCGCAGCCTAACCCACCGTAGTTACCCGCGAGTAACCGAGCGGGGCTACCGAGACATAACCTGCAGTTCTCCACAGCTGTGGAAATGTTTGGGGAAAACTACATGGGTGTCATCTAAGCCCGCCAAAGCGGACGAAACACGTCATGCCGCATCGACCGCCGCCACGAGAAGCCGCCACCACCAGAAGCCGCCACGACCAGGAAATGCCGGGCTTCACACGCCGCGGATCAGCGCCAGCGAGATAGGACGATCAGCGATGCCACCAGGCTGGCGAAGCCGATGCCGAGGTTCCAGTAACCCCAGCTCGCGACGGGGTAGTTCTGGTCGGACAAGTAGAAGGTGACCAGCCAGGCCAGCCCAAACAAGATCAGCAAGATTGCCGTGAGACCCACCCAAGACGGGCTCGGTTGCCGGCTTGCCGCTGCCGACGTCGACCGCATGTCGGCCGGCGGGGTATAGACCTTCTTCTTGCGTACGGAGGACTTAGGCATCGCTTTTCTCTTCTCAGGCCGGCATGCGACCGCTCGACCGCCACTCGTTCGGGAATGAGGGGTCGAGCGGGACGGTGTTCAATAGTGTTGCTCGCCATTAGCGTAGACAAGTCGCAGGCCGAGCGGGAGAACGGGGCGTGATGGTAAACACAGGTCGAGCGGCGCCGTGGAAGGCGGTCGCCGATCGGCTCGGTGTGGGAAAGTCTGCCGGTCCGCGGCGCGGATCCGTCTGGACGGTGCTCGTCCCCGTTGTCGCACTCCTAGCCGGCCTGCTGTTCACGACGTCCGCTACCACCGCGCACGGCACGAACCTGCGGGAGGACCGCACACCGCAGCTCGTCAACCTCATCGGCGACCGGCAGCGCCAGATCAGCGCGGCGCTCGCACAGCAGTCGGCGCTTCAGGCGAGCGTGCTGTCGCAGACGAATCAGATCGCCGGCTCCGATTCCGGAGTCGCCGCGCAACAACAGCGGGCCAACGCGCTGCTCGGGTCGGCCGGGCTCGTCGCCGTACGCGGCCCGGCGCTGACGGTGACACTGAACGATGCGCCGACCTCGGCCGACGGATCGTTGCCGAAGGGCGCGACCGCCGATGACATCGTGGTGCACCAGCAAGATGTCCAAGCCGTGGTCAATGCCCTCTGGGCCGGCGGCGGCGAGGCCATGACGATCATGGGCATTCGTGTCATTTCGACGAGCGCCGTCCGCTGTGTGGGTAACACCCTGCTGCTCCAGGGCGTCCTCTACTCGCCGCCGTTCATCATCACCGCGATCGGCGACGTACCCCGGATGATGTCGGCGCTCAACTCGTCGCCGCAGGTCACGGCGTACCGCCAGGCGGTCGCCGCGTGGGGCCTGGGCTACCAGGTGCGCAACCAGCCCAACGTCACGCTGCCCGCGTTCACCGGCTCGACCGACCTGCAATACGCCCAGGCCACGAGGTAGGGCCATGAGGCGCGGGACGTGACGAGCGTCGGCCGCGGCCGGCGGATCATGCGGTTCAGCGGCGAGATCCTGATCACGTTCGGCCTCGTCATCCTGCTGTTCGCGGCGTACGAGGTCTATGGCAAGGCGTCCGCGATCGAGTCACATCAGAAGGTTCTTTCCCACCAACTCGATCAGGCCTGGGCGAAGCCCGCCGCGGCCGCCGCGACGCCGGCCGGCTCGCGCATCTCGCCCGGCAGCGCGATCGCCCGCCTCTACATCCCGGTGATGAAGCTGCACTGGGTCGTCGTCGAGGGCGTCGACGTCGGCGACATCCGATTCGCACCCGGCCACTACCCCGGCACCGCGATGCCTGGCCAGATCGGCAACTTCAGCGTCGCCGGGCACCGCGTTCCTCCGCTGTTCTGGAACCTCCAGGAGGTGCGGCCGGGCGATCAAGTCGTCGTACAGACCGAGGACTACTGGTACGTCTACCGCGTGACCGCCAACGAGATCGTCACGCCCCACGCGATCGAGGTCGTCGCGCCGACGCCGGACCGGATCGGAGTCGCGCCGGCCACCGCCATGTTGACGCTCACCACATGCAACCCGAAATGGAACGACTACCAGCGGATGGTCGTCCACGCCGAGCTGGTGACGACGACGCCGTCCGGCGACGGCCCGCCGATGGCGTTGGGGAGCTGACGTGTATCGCTTCCTCTGGGACCGGATGGGCCGGATGCCGTTGGGGCGGCCGGGCAAGATTGCCGGCCTCGCCGTTCTGCTCGTCGGTGTCGTCGCTGTGCTCTGGTTTGTCGTTTTCCCGGCCGCCGATGCGCTGCTACCGTTCAACAACGTCCAGGTGACGGGGCCGAACGGGAGCCCAACTGACTACGCCACCGTCGTCCCGACACCGACACAGCACCCGGCCCCGACAGCCGGATCGTCGGCGCCGGACCGCACACCATTCCCGACGCCCACGAGCCTGCCTTCATGACGGCAACGACCAGGAGCGACACATGCGCGTGCTAGTGATCGACAACTACGACTCGTTCGTCTACAACCTGGTCCAGTACCTCGGGCAGTTGGGCGCCGACAGCGTCGTACGCCGCAACGACGAAATCGCCGTCGACGACATCCCGGGCATCGGCGCCGATGCGATCCTGCTGTCGCCCGGGCCGGGCACTCCGCAGCGCGCCGGAATCTGCCTCGACGTGATCCGCCGCTGCGCCGACGACCTGCCGATCTTCGGTGTGTGCCTCGGCCATCAGGCGTTCGGCGCCGCGTACGGTGCGACCGTGCAACGCGCGCCCGAGTTGCTGCACGGGAAGGTGTCCGAGGTGCATCACACCGGCCTCGGCGTGCTCGCGGGTCAGCCCGATCCGTTCATCGCGACGCGCTACCACTCGCTCGCCGTGGTCGAGTCGACATTGCCGCCCGAGATCGAGGTCACCGGCCGCACCGAGTCCGGCGTCGTGATGGCGATGCGGCACCGTACGTTGCCGATCGAGGGCGTCCAGTTCCACCCGGAGTCGGTGTTGACCCAAGGCGGTCACGTGATGCTCGCGAACTGGCTCGCCGCGTACGGATTCGCCGAGGCGGCCGATCGCGCGCCGGCATTGGCGGCCGAGGTCGAGGCACGGCGGCTCGGAGCGTTCGCCGCCTGACCGAGTTCCTCCGGTCGTCCGTACCAGATCACACCGGATGAACACCGCAAGGCGCACCACGAAGCCGGCCCGGTGCGGCGCCAACCAAGCCCGACTCGAACCGGGCGTCAGTTCGAGGGGCTCGGCGAAGGCGACGATGGCGGAGTGGACGGCGGCGCGCTCGGCGGCTGGCCGACGTAAATGATGATCTTTGTGTTCTTGAAGTAGGTCTTGCCCGCGGTCTGCGCCTGGCCGGTGACGATGCCGTCCTTGCTCGGATCGGCGACCGTGTTCGGTATGACCTGCACGTTGGTGAAGCCCAGGTCGTTGAGCTGGCTCTTGGCCTCGTCCCGGGTCAGGCCGACGAGGTTTTTGAGCTTCGCCTGATTGCCCTTGGACACCTGCAACTGGACCTTGTCGCCGACACTCACCGGCGAGTGTTCATCCGGCTTGACGCCGACCACCGTGCCCTCATCCGCGGTGCTGTCGACCTGCTGGACGACCGCCACAAGCCCGACGCCCTTGAGCTGACTGACTGCCTGGTCCTCGGAGAGCCCCGTCACGACCGGCACGCCGCCCTGGACCGAACCGGGTCCGGCGCAGAACGACACTGCGACCGTGCTGTTCTCCGCAACCGAATGCCCGGGGCCCGGATCGGTCGAGATGACGTTGCCGAGCGTGCACGTGGTGTTGTGCACCTGCGTCTGGGTGCCGAGCGCGAGCTGTTTCTGCTGCAAGAGCGCGGCAGCATCCGTGATGTTGCGGCCGACCAAGTTGGGCACCGTTGTGTTCTGGGTGCGGTTGGTGAGATAGAGCCCGGTGCCGAGCGCGATGAGAGCGGCCAGACCGAGAACGGTCAGGGTGACCACGACCCAGGTCGACGTACGGCGCCGTGACGGGGGGCCGACTCGGGCCGGTGTCGTCGGGCGGGAGCCGTACGGACCGACGCGCGGCGGCGTGTTCACGACCGCGGTCGGAATATCGCGCATGATCGGCGTCGCCATCACCGGCCGCCCGGCCGCGGCACGCAGCAGGTCGGCCCGCATCTCGGCCGCGCTCTGGTACCGGTTGAGCGGATTCTTTGCCAGGGCCTTCAGCACGATCGCGTCGACATCCGGCGTCACATCCCGGTTCACCGTCGACGGCGGCTTCGCGTCCTCCCGTACGTGCTGGTAGGCGACGCTGACCGGGTTGTCGCCGACGAACGGGGGCCGGCCGGTCAGCAACTCGTAGACGACGCAGCCGGTGGCGTAGACATCGGATCGGGCGTCGACCTGCTCGCCGCGGGCCTGCTCCGGCGAGAGATACTGCGCCGTCCCGATCACCGCGCTGGTCTGCGTCATGGTGCTGGCGCCGCTGGCCAACGCGCGCGCGATGCCGAAGTCCATGACCTTGACCTGGCCGGTCCGGGTCAGCATCACGTTGCCCGGCTTGATGTCCCGGTGAATGATCCCATGGCGGTGGCTGAATTCGAGCGCTCCGCAGATGTCGGCGCTGATCTCCAGCGCGCGTCGCGGCTGCAGTGGCCCCTCGGCGGTCAGCACCTCTTTGAGGGTTCGACCGTTGACGAATTCCATGACGATGTAGGGCAACGCCTCGCCAAGTGCGCCGCGCTCTTCACCGGTGTCGTAGACGGCGACGATTGCGGGATGGTTCAGCGCCGCCGCGTTCTGTGCCTCGCGACTGAAGCGCATCTGGAACGTGGCGTCACGGGCCAGATCGGCGCGCAGCATCTTGATCGCCACTTCGCGCCCGAGCCGGGTGTCGAGGCCGTGATGGACCTCGGCCATGCCGCCGTACCCGAGCACTTCGCCGACCTCGTACCTGGCCCCGAGCACACGGCCCGCGTTCATCTGGTCAGTCCCTCGGTCATCGCATGATCGTCAGAATTCGTCGACCTAACAGTAGCCGCCCAGGAGACGCCAGACCCGCCCCCACCCGCCGGCACGCCCGGCGATGTGACGGCGGTCGCGGTCGCGATGCGTGGCGATGTGACGCCGGTCGCGGTCGCGATGCGTGGCGATGTGACGGCGGTCGCGGTCGCGACCGCCGGCATCGAACGGTTGGCGTAGTGGTGGCGCTTTACCGCCGATGCGATCAACGCCGACACCAGCATGACCAACAATCCGAGGACGATAGCGAGCACGATCACCGCCGCGCGGTTGCGCTCCGGCTGCGACGCTTGCGGCTGCGGGACCGGACGATATTGCGGGTACGGCTGCTGCTGCGTACCCGTCTGCGGCGTCATGATCTGCGTACGTGACATCGGACGGGTGGCCGTGGCCGTTGGTCCGGGTGAGATCGGTTGCGTCACTGGGGCGTGCTGGATCGGCTGGGTCGCCAGGCCCGGCCCTCCCCCGGCGGCGCGGGCGGCCGACGCGAGCGCGGCGGCGCTCGGGAAGCGGGCGGCCGGAGCCTTCGCCAGACAGCGCTCGACCAGTGCCCGTACGGCCGGTGGAACGTCGGGCGGCAACGGCGGCGGAATGGCTTCGACGTGTTGAACGGCGATCTCGATCGGGCTGCCGCCCTCGAACGGCCGGCGGCCGGCCAGGCACTGGTATGCGACGACGCCGAGGGCGTACACGTCGGACAGGGGCGAGGCGCCGTGGCCGGAAGCCTGCTCCGGCGAGATGTACGACGCCGTGCCGAGCACCGATCCGACCGCGGTGAGGTTGCTCGCGGCCGCTTCTCGCCGGGCGATGCCGAAGTCGGTGAGCACGAGTGTGCCGTTCGGGCGGACGAGCAGATTCGCGGGCTTCACGTCGCGGTGCACGATGCCCTTGTCGTGGGCGGCCTGGAGCGCGTCGGCGGCCTGGGCGATCAACGACATCGTGCGCTGTGGGGTCAGCCGGCCGACCTGCGAGAGCGTCTTGGACAGCGCGTCGCCCTCGACGTACTCCATCACCAGATACGTCACGCCGGCGTCCGCGCCGTAGTCGTAGACGTTGACGACGCCGGGGTGATTGATCGTCGCCATCGTGCGCGCCTCGTCCCGGAAGCGTGCCGCGAACCCGGGCTCGGCGACCAGCGATGGGAGCAAGATCTTGACCGCGACCGTACGGGCCAGCACGTCGTCGACGCCACGCCAGACGTCACCCATACCGCCGCCAGCGATGTGCTCGGTCAGCCGATACCGGCCGGCGAGCACGGTCCCCGGTCCTACCCGGTCCATCACTTACCCCCGAGAGCATCGACGGCGGCCTGCAGCACGTCGCCACCGATGGCGGGTGCACTTCGCCGACCCTTGTCGCCCGCGTTCTTCAGGAACACACAGACAGCGGCGATGGGCTTTCCGTCCTTCATGGCATATCCGATGAACCATCGGTGGTCGAGCAGGGCCTGACCGTTCGCGTCGTTGCCGTTCTGCGCGGTGCCGGTCTTACCGCCGACCTGGAATCCGGAAATCTGCGCGCTGGTCGCGGTGCCGCTCTGCACGACGCTGAACATCATCTGCTGCATCTGCGCCGCGACCTGCGGCGTCATCGGATGCTTGTAGACCTGCGGCTCACCGATCTGGGTGACGCGAAGATCCGGCGACTGTACGTGATCCACGATGTACGGCCGCATCTCCGTTCCGCCGGTCGCGACCGAGGACGCGATCATCGCGCCCATCAGCGGCGTCATGCGATCGTCGAACTGCCCGATGCTCGACTGGGCGACGAGATTCGGGTCATCCTGGCCGGCGTTGGTCATGTCGCCGACCTCGCTCGCGGCGACCTTCAGTTGGCGGTCGCCGGCGCCGGCGATGGACAGCGAGTCGTCACCGAAGCCGAACGCCTCGGCCTGGCGTGTGATCGCCTGCGAGCCGATCGCGACGCCGAGCTGGCCGAATGCCGTGTTGCAGGAGACCGTCAAAGCCCGGATCAGCGTGATCTGGCTCTGCGGGCACGTGCCCGCCTCGGCGTTGCGCATCACATACGAACTGCCCTTGACCGGCTGGTACGTCGACCCGGCCGGAATCACCGAGTCGGGCGTGTAGCGGCCGCTCGCCAGCGCCGCCGCCGAGACGACGACCTTGAACGTCGATCCGGGCGGCGCCGTCGTGGACATCGCTCGGTTCAGCAGCGGCTGATCCGGATCGGTATTGAGCCTCTTGTACGTCGCCGCCGCCGTGGACGTTTTGTGACTGGCGAGGTTGGTGGCGGTGAAGCTCGGGGTGGACGCCATCGCGAGGATCTTGCCGGTGTTCGGATCCATGGCGACGACGGCGCCCACGTCACCGGGCGAACCGTTGTTCGTCAGCGCGTCGTACGCGGTGGTCTGCACCTTCTTGTCGAGCGTGAGGAACACGTTGTCGCCGGGGTTACGGCGATTGGAGAACAGATCGCTGATCCGCTCATCCGAGCTCGCGTTGCCGGCGAGGTAAACGTCCATCGCGTCCTCAATACCGGTGCTGCCGAGATTCACCGGCTTGTAGCCGAGGATCGGCTCGAAGGCCGGACCACCCGGATACGTCCGCAGGTATTTGAGCTGGTCGCTGGTCGCGACGCTGGTGGCGAGCGCGGCGCCGTTCGCGTCGTAGATCGTGCCACGCTGGCGCTCGTAGTCGGTGAGCTGAACCCGGCCGTTATACCGGCTCGTCCGATAGTCGTTGGCCTTGTAGCCCTGCACCCAGTTCAGGTTCACGAACAGGAGGGCAAAAAGGACGAGCACGACGACGCCGACCCGACGCAGTGGAGCATTCACGTCAGATCACCTCCGTCGCGAGTCCGGCTAGCTGTGGCGGTCCGGCTGTCGGTCCGCCCGGTTGTGCCGGCTGCACGACCGGCCGGCGCGCGGCGTCGGAGATGCGCAGCAACATCGCGATCAATAACCAGTTGGCCATCAGCGACGACCCGCCGGCGGACATGAATGGTGTGGTCTGGCCGGTCAGCGGAATGAGTTTCGTAATGCCGCCGACGATAACGAAGACCTGCAACCCGAGCGTGAACGCGAGCCCGCCGGCCAGGAGCTTGCCGAACGAGTCGCGTACGGCGATCGCGGCCCGCAGACCGCGCTGGACGATGATCAGGTAAATGATCAGCAGTGCGGTGAGGCCGAACAAGCCGATCTCCTCGCCGATGCCGGCAAAGATGAAGTCGTTGCGGACCTCCGGCACCAGCGTCGGCTGGCCCGCGCCCGGTCCGGCGCCGAACAGCCCGCCGGTGCCGAGCCCAAGCAGCGATTGGACCAGCTGGTACCCGGTGTTGTTGGCGTCGGCGAACGGATGCAGCCAGACGCCCACGCGCTCATGGAAGTTCGCGAACGGGCCGAGCACCGAACCCAGGAAGTACGCCGTTACCGCACCACCAAAGAACATCAGCAGACCGATGATCAGCCAGCTGACCCGTTCGGTCGCGATGTAGAGCGTGACGATGAACATGCCGAAGTAGAGAAGCGACGTGCCGAGATCCTTCTCGAACACGAGCACCAGGAGGCTGAGCAGCCAGACCAGGACGACCGGGCCGACGTCGCGGCCACGCGGGAAGTCGATGCCGAGGAACCGCCGGCTCGCGAGCGACAGCACCTCCCGCTTGCGCACGAGGTAGTAGGCGAAGAAGACCAGCAAGCCCAGCTTCGCGAATTCACCCGGCTGGATCTGGAAGACGCTGCCGAACTTGATCCACAGCTTGGCCCCGTTCACCTGCGAGAAGCGCGCCGGGAGGATGGCCGGAAGCAGGACCAGCCCGATCGAGATCAAGCACAACGTGTACGCGTACCGGGACAGCGCCCGATGGTCCCGGATGATGAACAGCGCGATCGTCGCCACCACCAGCGCGGCGACCGTCCAGGCGAGTTGGCGGATGCTGTCCCCGGTGAAGGGTGACGCGCTGGCGTTACCGTCCTTGGCCGCGCCCAGGTCGAGGCGGCGCAGGAATGCGACGCCGATGCCGTTCAACGTCGCCACCGCCGGCAGGAACACCGGATCCGCGTACGGCGCCGTGATCCGGACGACGAAGTGGAATGCGACGAAGATCAACGTGAGAAGCGCGGGTTGGACCCAGACATCGGGCCGTACGTGATTGTTCAGCCCGCCCTCGGCGGCCACCGCGTACGCCAACACCACCACCATGCCGAACAGCAGCAGACCAAGTTCGGTGGTGCGCTTGGTGGGCACACGCCGTTCGACCGCCGGCATGGGACGCGGCGGTGTGACTGGCGCGGCGGGAGCGCTCACGACGGGAGACAGCTACCTAACAGCTTGGCGACGGGCTAGGCGTGGCCGGCAGCGACGGGGACGACGACGCCGTGCTCGGCGTCGGCGTGGCCGGCGTACGGCCGGTGCCGCGGGGCGTCGGCACGACGGCAGCGGTGCCGGTGCCGGAAGGCTTGCCGGTCGGAGTGGTCGGAGTCGCCGTCGTCGAGCCGGCCGACGGCAGCGGTGTGGGCGCACCGCTCGGGAGCGGGCCGACCGATGGGGTCGGCGACGGCTGGCAGCCGACCGGCGCACCGGGTCCGCTCACCTGATCGATACGCAGTTTGTCCACCGCCTGATTCGCGTCACCGAGGGATCCCACCGGGATCGTCTGCTTGACCAGCTCCTGATCCGACGAGGTCAGCTCGCCCAGGTGCAGGTCGGTCGTGCGGTAGACGCTGCTCAGGTGCAGACCCACGATCTTTCCGGGTACGCCCTGGTAGATGGCGACCTGATTCGCGTCGTCCACACCAACGTAGTAGCGGGACTGCGTATACGACCACCCGTAGAAGAGCCCGCCGGCGAGCAGCAGCACGAGGATCCCGAGCAGCAGCAGTGTCCGACCGTGGTGCCGCTTCGGATCGTCCGACGGATCGTCCTCATCATCGGAGTCGGCGGACGCCGGCCGCGGCGTGAGCGCTGACGCGCGGGTCGCCGGGGTCGACTCGATCCGTTCCTTGATCGAGCGGTCATTGGACGCGGCGCCGCCGACCACGGGACGGCCCTCGATAATGTCCTGGTCGGTGATGTCGGCCACGATGACGGTGATGTTGTCGGGTCCGCCGCCGCGCAGCGCGAGCTGGAGGAGGCGCTCGGCGCACTCGTCGGGATCCGGATAGTCGCGCAGCGTCGCCGCGATGCTGTCGTCGCTGACCGGACCGGACAGACCGTCGCTGCAGATCAGATACCGGTCCCCGGCTACCGCCGGGCGCACCGAATAGGTCGGGTCGACGTCGGATCCCTGCAACGCGCGGATCAGCAGCGAGCGCTGCGGGTGGACGCTCGCCTCCTCTTCGGTGATGCGCCCCTCGTCGACGAGCATCTGCACGTACGTGTCGTCCTTGGTGACCTGGACGAACTCGTCGCCGCGCAGCAGATACGCCCGAGAGTCGCCGACATGCACCATGGCGAGCTTGGAGCCCGAGAACAGGATGCCGGTGAGCGTGGTGCCCATGCCTTCGAGCGCCGGATTCGCATCGACGGCGTCGCGCAGATTCTGGTTTGCCGTGTCGACTGCGCCCCGCAACGCATCGACCAGCGCGTCGCCGGGAACGTCTTCGTCGAGCTGGGCCATCGCCGCGATAGCGAGGTTGCTGGCCACGTCGCCGGCGGCCATGCCACCCATGCCGTCGGCGACAGCAAGCAGCCGCGGACCCGCGTAGACCGAGTCCTGGTTGCCTTCCCGGATCAGTCCGCGATCACTGCGGGCTGCATAACGCAAGGTAAGAGTCATGGCCGTAATTCGAGTGAGGTGCGCCCGATGCGGATCGGCACGCCGAGGGGGACGGGGGTGGGGCCACTGACGCGCGCACGGTCAAGATAGGTCCCGTTCGTAGAACCTAGATCCTCAATGAACCACTGACCGCCCCGGGCCACAAGTCGAGCGTGGCGAGCCGAAGAATAGTCATCGGTGATCACGAGGGTCGAGTCCTCAGCTCGACCGATCGTGATCGGTGCCTCTCCCAACGTGATCTTTGTCCCAGCTAGCGCACCGGCCGTGACGATCAGTTGGTGCGCGGCCCGGCCCTTCCGGACCTTGGCTGGTCGACCAGCGACGGGCGAGGTGGCGATTCCCCGTGGCATCGCCACCAGGCGGTTTGCCCGCCCGCCGCTGAACAGGTCGCGCCGGATCACGCCGACCACCGTGAATACGAAGATCCACAGCAGGACGAGCAGACCGATTCGCGCGACCGCGACGACCAGCTGTTCCGACAAAGTTTCAGCCGTCCACGCGGAAGGTCAGCGTTGTCGTCCCGATCTGGATCATGTCGCCCGGGTTCAACGCCACCGCGGAGATCCGCTGCCCGTTGACCATGGAACCGTTGGTCGAGCCAAGGTCGGTCAGCACGACCTGGGCGCCGTCGTAGTCGAGACGTGCGTGCCGACGCGAGATGCCGACGTCGGGCAGGCGCAGGTTGGCCTGGTCGCCGCGGCCGATCACGGTCGAGCCGATCGACAGCGGATACGTGCGGCCGTCGTTGGCGATCAGCCGCACACCCCGGCCGGGCTGCTGCCCGTACGCCGGCGGCTGCTGCTGATAGCCCTGCGGCTGGCCGTACCCCTGGTCGTAGCCCTGGCCCATCGGCGGACCGGGGTCGTACGGCGGCGGCGCGCTCTGCGGCGCGACGTCACCGCCCGTGTAGACCTCGGCCGTCACCCGGAACATGCCGGTATCCAGCCCGTCCCCGCGCTCGATCTCCACGATCACGTCGCCGTAGACCGTCCAGCCCTGCTCACCGATGAACTCGGCCTGCGACTGGGCCAGCTCCTGCGCCAGCGCGGCCGCGTACGGCGCGAGGCGGGAGTGGTCGTACGGCGAGAGATCGATGACGTAGCGGTTCGGCACGAGGGTCCGTCCACCGGCCAAGATCGCCTTGTGGGCCTCCGCCTCACGCTGCATCGCGTTGAGGATCTCCACTGGGTGTACGACACCCTTGAATACCTTCGCGAAAGCGCCCTCGACCAGGCCTTCCAGCCGCTTCTCGAAGCGTTGCAGCACACTCACCGGTTTCCTCCTCGCACCAAGGGAGAGGATCTGATGGTATCGGGTGAACGCACTGGCGCGTATACACGGCGACGTCGCGGGCATGATACTCTTCGAGCCGTCGCCGGGACGGAGTTCGTTTGTCCGTCCAGGTCCGCAATCGTGGGATATGTCGAGATAGGTATTTTCGGCTCCTATGAACGTGGACACCCCTGGGGGAGTGGCGGAATGGCAGACGCGCACGGTTCAGGTCCGTGTGCCCGAAAGGGCGTGAGGGTTCAACTCCCTCCTTCCCCACCAGCGCGGTCCATGAAGGCCTCGACGTCGAGTCGGGGCCTTCACTCGTTGGGATAGGTGGCCCGGCGGCTATGCTCCCCCGGATCAACGGGTGGAAGAACCGGAGGTAACTGTGAGCGTTGCACTCGTAACCGGCTCGGCCGGCCTGATCGGGTCGGAGGCGGTCCGCCACTTCGCCGGCCTGGGCCTCGACGTGGTCGGCATCGACAACGACATGCGCGCCCAGTTCTTCGGGCCGGAGGCGTCCACCGCCTGGAACGTGCTTCGCCTCACATCCGAGCTGTCGGACACGTACACCCATCACGACACGGACATCCGGGACCGCGACGCGCTCGCCAAGATCTTCCGCACCTACGGCAAGGACATCGCCGTCGTCGTACACACCGCCGCCCAGCCGTCGCACGACTGGGCCGTCCGGGATCCGTACACGGATTTCGACGTCAACGCCGGCGGCACGCTCAACGTCCTGCAGAACGTACGGGAGCACTGCATCGAGGCCCCGGTGATCCACTGCTCCACCAACAAGGTCTACGGCGACCGGCCCAACACGCTGCCGTTGACGGAGCTTCCCACCCGGTGGGAGATCGACCCGTCGCACCCGTACGCCGACGGCATCCGCGAGGACATGTCCATCGACCAGTGCCTGCACTCGGTGTTCGGCGCGTCGAAGGTAGCCGCGGACGTGATGGTCCAGGAGTACGGCCGCTACTTCGGCATGAAGACGGCGGTGTTCCGTGGCGGGACGCTCACCGGCCCGGCCCACTCGGCAACGGAGCTCCACGGTTACCTCGGCTACGTCATGCGCTGCAACATGGAGCGCCGGACGTACAAGATCTTCGGTTATAAGGGCAAGATGGTCCGCGACGCGATCCACAGCCATGACGTGGTCAACGCGTTCGAGTCGTTCTTCCGCAATCCCCGCTCGGCCGCCGTCTACAACCTCGGTGGTGGCCGACACTCCAACGCGTCGCATTTGGAGGCGTTCGCGCTCGCCGAGGAGATCAGCGGCAAGGCGATGGTCACCGAATACCATGAGGCGAACCGGGTCGGCGACCACCAATGGTGGATCGGGTCGAACGCAACGTTCGAGGCCGACTATCCGGACTGGAAGCAGGTGTACGACGTGCCGATGATCCTGCGCGAGATCTACGAGGCCAACGTCGACAAATGGCGTCCGGCGAACTGAGGCCCGGCGACCCAAAGATGATCGACAAAGGCAAGTACAACGTCCTGGGCGTGATGGTCGACGCGATCGACTACGCGGCGGCCACCGACAAGGTGCTCCTCGCCGCGCGAGAGCAGCGACCGTTCGCGCTGACCGCGCTCGCCGTACACGGTGTCATGACCGGCGTCGCCGACCCGGCGCACAACGCGCGGCTGAACAGCTTCGACGCCGTGACGCCGGACGGCCAGCCGGTGCGTTGGGGCCTCAAGGCACTGCACGGCATCGCGCTGGCCGACCGCGTCTACGGCCCGACCCTCACGCTGCACGTGCTCGAGAGATGTGCGGCCGAGGGCCTGCCGGTCTACCTTTACGGGTCGACCGACGAAACACTCGGCAGACTCGTCGCCGAGCTGCAGGTCAAATTCCCAGCCCTCAAAATCGCGGGTACGGAACCCTCTAAGTTCCGTATGGCGGCGCCCGGTGAGGATCACGAGATCGCCGAACGCGTCCGCGCCTCCGGCGCCCGCGTTCTCCTCGTCGGCCTCGGCTGCCCCCGGCAGGAGGTCTTCGCGTACGCGATGCGTCCGTTGCTGGACATGCCGATGCTCGCCGTCGGGGCAGCCTTCGACTATCACGCCGGACTGCTGCGCAAGCCGCCGGCGTGGATGCAGCGCTACGCGTTGGAATGGTTGTGGCGACTCGGTTTGGAGCCGGCGCGGTTGTGGCGCCGGTATCTGATCCTGAATCCGGCTTATCTCGCTCGGTTGTTTGCGCAGCGGGTTGGGTTGTGGCGGGCGGTTGCGCCGGCTCCGGCTACGGATCGGCCGTCGACGTTCGCGGTGTGACCTGTCTTAGGGGTGGGGCGACCTTGCCCACTCTGGGCGGTCAGGCTTGATCCCGACGTGGGCAAGGTCGCCCCACCCCACCTGTCGCACTGCGCCGTCGTGCGTGGGCGCCGCATGCTAGATCCGCGATCTTGGAACAAAAGTGGGCTTATGACTCGGCTGTAGGCCCGTTTTTGTTACAAGATCGCGGATCATGACGGCGGCGGTCCAGCCGCCCCGGGTGCGGCTCAGGGTGCGAGGGCGGCGACGCGGGCACGAGTGGACTCGTCGGCAAGCATCCCGGCGAGTCCGGCGGTGAACGCGTCGGCCGCGGTGACGCCGAGCGACGCGGCGACCGCGTAATCGCGAGCGAGGTCGGTATCGAACATCGCCGGGTCGTCCGTACTGATGCTGCACATCGCACCGGCGGCGCGCAGCCGGGGAAGCGGGTGCTCGCCGACGGTGGCGACGACGGCCGTACGAAGATTCGACACCGGGGCCACGTCCAGCACAATGCCACGCTCGACGATCTCGGCCAGTAGCTCCGGATCGTCGACAGCGCGGATGCCATGGCGGATCCGGCGCGGACTGAGGTCGAGCGCCTCACGAATCGAGTCCGGCCCGGCGGCCTCGCCGGCATGCGGGACCAGTCCGAGACCGCCGTCGCGCGCGATGTCGAATGCCTTGACGTACGGGGCGATCGGATGCCCCGGCTCATAGCCGCCGATGCCGAACCCGACGACGCCACGGTCGGCGAAGCGCACGCACATTCGCGCGGCCTCCTCCGACAGGTCGATCGGTCCCTCGCGGTAGATGTCGGGCGTGAACCGCACCGTGACGCCGTAGCGCTCGAAGGCTTCAACCGCACCGTCGCCGTACCCGTGGAAAAGGTCCTCCCACCGCACGCCGCGCGCGACGCGCTCGACCGGCGAAAAGATGCCTTCGATGTAGACCGCGCCAAACGACGCCGCCTCCGCCGCGTAGTCGACGACCACCTGCCGGAAGTCGTCCGCGGTCCGCAAGCAGTTCGTGGTCAGGATCCACGTGTCGATGAAGTGCTTGAAGTCGGTGAATTCGTAGAGCGAGCGCAGGCCGTCGACCGTGTCGGCCGGCAGCGGCAGGTCATTGCGGCGGGCGATATCGAGCAGCGTCGCGGCGCGGATCGTTCCTTCCAGGTGGACGTGCAATTCGATCTTCGCGGCGGGGTCGGTCATCGCCCCAGGGTACGGCGACCGCTCAGCGTTGCTGCGACCGATTGGCGTGCTGGGCGTAGAGCAAGTCCAAGATGGACCGGGCGGCGTCGAACCAGCGGTCGAGCCACTGATCGTCCGGCACGGAGCCCTTCGCCGGCAGTTCCATCAGGAGACCCCGCAGCAACGGGTGATCGGCCATCGTGCCGGTCGGCGAGTCGTCGAACCAGGACGGCGATCCGAACACCGGCTCGGACAGCGAGTCGAGGTCGTTGATCGAGATGGTCGGGGCGGCGACCGGCGGCGGCTCGAGCATCGTCGGCATGCTCGCCATGTCGTCGAGCGGAGGAGGGTTCTTGCGGTCCGGCTCGCCACCCTGCTCCGGCAGCGCGTGGGTGTCGCGGCGCTGATTACTGCGGTAGGTCGAGGCCTGGCCGGCGAACCGGTCGTCGGGTCCGGATCCGTTGTTGCCGATAACTTCGGAGCTGTTTTTGATCATGTGTCGCCTACCTACCTCATGAGCCGGACCGAGTTGTCCAGCGAGACGGTTGTCCAGAAGCCGTTGTCCAGCACGAAAGCGGAGGGTGTCTGGCCCTCCCGGACGGCGGATCGGCGGCCCGGGACGGTACGTCTGATACAACGAGGCTCATCGCGGCAGGCGACGCCTTTACCTACATATCCAGATATGCCGAACTCTTCGGAAACGTCAGTGGGGGCGCCGTCGACACGGCGCCCCCACTGAGCAGATCCAATCGCGGATGAACGTCCCGGCTAGTCGAACTCGCCGTCGCGTACGCCGCCGATGAAGGCTTCCCACTCGGTCGGCGTGTAGATCAGTGTGGGTCCACTGCGATCCTTCGAATCGCGAACGGCGATCGCACCGTCCACAAACGCCACTTCCACGCATCCGGATGCCTCGGAGTGGCTGGACTTCTTCCACGTCGCCTTACTCAGGTCGACGCGGAGGCCCTTGGCTTCGACTATCACGTGAGCTCCCTTGCTCGGGCGGCGATGAAATCCACCGACTCGGCCGGCGGAAGTGCGGTCGCCTGCAAACGATCGAAGATGAACTTGTATCGCTGCAACTCGTCGTCCTTCTCCAGAAACAGTCCACCGGCCGCGTTCTCCGCAAAGACCACGTCCGGGTCCGCGATCTCCTCGTATTCGAGGATTGCGAACGTGCCATCCATCCCGACGTGTGCCCCCACGCCAAACGGGAGCACCTGGATCGTGACGTTCGGCCGGTCGCTGATGGCGACCAACTTCTCGAGTTGCGTACGCATGATCGGCGCGCTGCCCACCATACGGTGGAACACCGCCTCGTCGAGAACCGCCCAGAAGTCGATCGGTTCGTTCTGGTCGAGCAGCGATTGCCGCACCGTACGGACGTAGATCCGGCGATCCAGTTCATCGTCGCTGATCGTCGGACGGGTCGCCCGGATGACGTTGCGGGCATAGTCCTCGGTCTGCATGAGACCCGGCACCAACTGGGCCTCGTACGCACAGATGGACGTCGCTCCCGCCTCGAGCCCGACGTACGCGCCGGTGAGGACGTGCCCGTAGCGCAGCCACCAGCCACGCTGGCGTGCCTCCCGCGCGACCTGTACGAGGTCGTCGGCCTGGGCCCCGCCGACGCCGTACAGCGTCAACATGCTCTGTACATCGGCGGCGGACGCCCCGGTCTGGCCAGTCTCGATCCTGGACACCTTCGATGCGGAGAACTCCAGCCGTTCGGCGACGCCGTCGATGGTCACGCCGGCCTGTTCGCGAAACCGGCGCAGTTCCATGCCGAGACGCCGGCGGCGAACCGTCGGGCTCGTACGACCGGTCACGCGGCGCCTCCGGACCTGGTACACGGCGATGGCACGTCTTACTATCGAACACTCTGGAGCCGACCGCACGACGGACGGCGCACTGCGCCGGTGCATCGCCACCGTCGCTTCGACGCGAATCGGTGAGACTACACCGGCCTATCGAGATCTTGGCAGTTGTGATTCATCAACGCGTCACACGAACGGACGACGCGGATGCGGATGAAGACCCGCAATTGGTGACAAAAATCAGGGTGTGCCAAGTCCAAATCTGCAACTTGCATTGATCACATTCCTGATGCACGCTGTTCTCAGGCGTTTCAACCGACGTCGCGAGCCCGGCTCCGCTGGCGATCAAAACCCAACGATCGCTCGCGTTCGACGGGTAAACGAAGCACTACATGGTGCGGAACGGCCACCGCATCAGCTCGAACCATAAAGGGCCCGGCGACCGCCCGAACGGCGGAGGCGGACGCCGGATCTACCGAGCATGCCCACCGCGAGGGAGTTCAGGTTGATACCCCGGTCTGGCGAGGTCATCCGAGTGACCCGCGCAGCAAGTGTCCAGTTCGCGGCCACGCCGCTGTTGTTCCGAGTGATCCGCGTCCATGACTGGTCCACGTACGACGGATGGGCCTGGCTCGATGGATATGAGCTGAACGCGGTCGGTGAGGCGGTCGACCGTCGGTCGATCTTCGTCCAAGTCGGCGGGCTACAGGCCGCCAACCCGGCCATCACGTCGCGGTTCGTCGGCGCGCGTCGCGGTTCCAGTGGCGCCATCGGAGGCGTTGTCAACCAGGCCGCCGCGCTTCGGCCGTAGTCAGCCAGCACGGCTGCGCCGTAGTCCGCCCGCTCGTTGTGTCCCGGCGCATCACCGCGCCCGACGCTTTGTTCGCGCCGACCGTTATTTGATCTTCATGCGTATTCGGCAAGCGAAGCCCGCGATCGCCTGGCACTTATACGATCGACTGACCCACTTGGTTTCACCCGCGTCACTCGGACTCCGCGATCGTTCTGGGGGCCGTCATGGCGCAGACAACACTCCGGCGCCGCGGCACCGGCTCGTGCCCACCCGGGGCCGAGCGACCCGACGGCTCGCCGGCCGGTGGCGGCCATCCACATACGACCGCCGGCCACCGGGTCGATACCAGCAACGGTGACCGCGACAACCTCGACGGCGCTCCGGCCAATCTCCGCGTCGATACGCTTCGCCAGCGACGAAGGCTGCGCTATGCCCGCGCCGCCGCAGTTGTCGTCACCGGGTCGGCGCTGCTTCTCATCCGTGCCTGCCGCAGGCTGTGGTGACGCCATCCTCGCCCGACGATCGGCACCGGATCCGTCAGTTCGTCGGTACGCTGGTCGGCCTGGCCGTGCTCGTGGTCGCCGGCCTGGGCATCCTGTGGGCGACGAACGGCCAACTCGGCGGCCACAGATCGCGGCACACCACCGTCGTCCACGGGTCGTTACCGTCCCAGCGCACGGTAACGCCGCGGCCCGTCGGCGTCCCCGCGAACGCTCAAGCTCTCACCGTCGTCGGCGCCACCGGCGGTGACACCATTCGAGCCCAACCCACCGCCGCCGGATCGCCGATCGCTACGACGTCGGCTGTTGTCGTGCGCTTGATCGGAGTCGCGGCGCCCGCACGGCACGGGGCCGGCGGCGGGACCGAGTGCTTTGCCGAGGATTCGTTCCGCGCATTGCTGCGCCTCACGCCGATCGCGAGTCGAGTATGGGTGATCGCCGATGCCCAACTCCGCGATCTTGACGGGCGCTATCTGCTCTACGTCTGGAACAGCACCGGAACGTTCGTCAATCTCGCCCTGGCCGACGGCGGCTACGTGCGAGCGGACACTATGAAACCGAATGTGGCCCGTCAAGGCGCGATAACGGAGGCCGTCGCCGGTGCGATCGCGGCCCAGCGTGGCCTATGGGGGCGTTGCGCACCGAGATAGAGGCACGGCCGGGCCACGCACAAACGTCAGGACGAACTGGGCGACGGTGCGGCACCGGCGCTGGACGGAGCGGCGGACGGCGACGCTGAGGGCGCCACGCCATAGGTCAAGGTGACCGTCGATCCCGGAGCGACCTGCGTCCCCGATGCCGGGTCGGTCGATAGCACCCGGCCAACCTGGCCGGGATCGGTTGTGGTCTGTGGCACCGTCCTGAACTTCAAGCCGGACTGCGTCAGTGCGTCCTCCGCCCCTTGAAGATCAAGAGTCGTCAGGCCGCCGGGTACGGTCGTCAGCGCGGTCGTCGACGGCGGCGTGCTTGGCGGTGTCGACGGCGGCGTAGTCGACGGCGCCACCGTCGTCGGCACGGCCGTTGGCGTCGGTGCCGGCGTCGGCGTGTTGTCGTTGTGCCGGGTAGCGAGAACCAGGCCGTACGCGAGGCCGACGATCAGCAATAGGCCGATGACGCCGAGCAGGATCGGCAGCCACCAGGCGCGTCCCGATTGGCCAGGCTGACCGTCGTCGGGCGGCCGCGTGGGCGGCGGTCCACCGGGCCGTACGGTCGCCCGACCCTGCCAGCCTTCCGGGACCGTCGGACCGACAGCGGTCTGGTCCGGTGCCGTCGATGGCAGCACCGCAGTCGAGTCGTCGACGGTCGGCATGGAGCGAGTCGCGTCGGGATCGACCCGTGGTGCTTCGTGGGTGGCGTCAAGGTCCAGCGGCGGCCGCACCTGCGTCGCATCAAGGTCGAGCGGCGGCGCGATCTGCGTGGCGTCCGGGTCGGGCGGCGGACCGACCTCCGTGGCATCGAGCCCGTTGTCGGACGGCGCTCCTTCGGGACGGGTGCTCTCGCCGTCGTGAGCGCCGTCACCCGGGCTCTGGCTTCCGCTGCCGTCAGGCGCGACGCTCCTGCCATCCGCGTTTCCACCCTCGGACGGCTCGGCTGCGGCGGCCGCCGCGTCGAAGCCCTGGGTGGCATCGGGGTCGGCACCGCCGGGCGTACTGGGCGGCGTGCCTTTGTCCCGGTCGTCCGGCTCGCCGCTCGACCGTGGCTGATCTTCCACCCCTTGACGATAGTTGCCCGACTCCACCCGATCCGACTCCACCCGATCGGGTGCGGGGCGCGACGCCGACCGGAGGGGGCGCGAAGCATCGCACCGACCGCACCGGGTTGGGACCGGCTGCCGCCCGTACCCGCGAAAGATCTTTGGTCTGCTACGGCCCGGCGCTGGGTGACGGTGATCCGCCCGGTGGGTTCGTGTCCGGGGTCGAGGGCGACGACGACGGCTGCGGCTTGTCATCGCCACACGTCAGCGTGATCTGCTGATTCCAGACCGTGTTGGGGTCGTTCTGGTCGGGCGACTCCGCGCTCACCGGGTTCGACCTACCGCCGTGGTAGCCAGCGATCAGGAAGCCGATGCTCACGAGTTGACGGCCCCAATCCGAGCATTTCGTGTTGTTCGGGATGGGTGGGACGGCCAGCGGCGGCGCCACGCCGTTGACATAGATCTTGACTGTCATGCCGCGCGACACAGGCGAGCCGGCGGGCGGATCAGTGCGATTGACGGTTTGTGCGTTGCCGCTACTGGCAAAGATCAGAACCACGGCGACGCCGCGTCCGCGCAGTTCGTCACGGGCGGCCGTAAAGAGCGTGCCCGCCGCCGCGTAGTCCGGGATCCCGGACCCGTCGTTGCCCGGTGTCGTCGTAGGCGTCGAGGGCGGGGCTTGCGTGGGCTGCGGCGCCGGTGACGCCGACGGTCCAGCCGGTGTCGACGACGACGTCGATGGCGGGGCCGCCGCTGCCGGCGGCACGTCGGTCAACGTCCAACCCAGCGTCGCACCGACCGCCGCCAGCACCAGAAAGGCAGCGATGACGCCGAGGACGTGGCCCGCGGACGTCCCGGAACGAGGCGATGGCGGGCCGGCGGGCGGATGGTTGGCAGACGTCGGCGGTGGCGAACTCACCCCACGAGTGTGCCCCATCGCGGCGAATTCGTCGGCTCGCCTTCCCTCCCGCTTGCCAGTACGCTCCCCGGCATGGCCAAACTCGGCTGGACATCGTCCGTCGGGCTCGCTGTCGGCACGGCCGCTGGAGCGGCTGCAGCTCAGTTCGGGCTCGGGTACGGCCTGGGCATCATCTCCTGGATGCCGGGCCAGTCCGGGACCTCGGATGAGGTGTGGCTGGCGAGCCTCGCATGGACCACGTTCATCGCGGCGACATCCACCGTGACCGGCGCGGTCTGGGCCGATCGGCGCAGCGCCGGTGAGATCGGCGCCCCGCCGCGGCGGCCCGCTACCGACGGTCGCTCGACGCCGCCCGGAGCGATGGCGACCGCGACATGGCGGACCCTTATCGCGTTCTGTGCAGCGGTCGGAGCGCTGCTGTCGGTCGCCCTGGTCCTGGTGCCGGCGCGGGCAGCCGTACGGGCCGAGACCTTGTCTCCGGAGTTGATCGCGGTCGGATACGCGGTGGTCGGCGTCGTGATCGGCGTCCTCGTCGCGGTGTGCGCGCTCGCGGCCCGGGCGATCACCCTCAACGTCCTGGCCAGTGCGGTCTGGCTGTGGCTGCTCGCCATTGCCGCCGCCATCGACGGGGTGGCGGCCGATGACGGCGTACGCGTGGCGCCGCTCGCCGTCTGGCCATTCGGGCCGGGCACCTATTTCCGTACCACCTGGTCGGTGGCCGGTATGGCGCTGATGTTCGGCGCGGCGCTCCTGATCGGCGCCGGCGTGGCGTGGATCGCGACCCGGCGCGGGGACAACGCGGTCGGCATCGCGCTGTCCGGCGCGATCGGACCACTCATGGTCGCGGCGGCCTACCTGCTCACCGCACCACGCCTCGTCGGAGTGCGGGCCAACGCCCAAATCTCGGCCTACCTCACGGCGCCGTACGCGGTGATCGCCGGCCTCGCCGGTTCGGTGCTGGTCGTCGTGCTGCACGCCAACCGGGACAATCGCCGCGCTCGACGCGCCGCCGACGAAATCGAAGCCGCATCGTGGACATCGTCGATCGTGACGGCGCCGATGCAGCGCTCGGCTAGCGATGCCAGCTCCGCCTCCGCTTCGTCCGGGCCGGGTGAAGAGGAAACGATGCAGCTCAAAGGGGTTGGATCCGACGTACCGGGCCGGCTACCCGTGCCGGCCACGTCGGATCCCGACCCCGCGACGAAGTCCAAAGACGGCGGTGCGGTCGCGACAGCCACTAGCGCAGACGCGACCACGGGTACGAGTTCGGACAGTTCTGCCCGCCCGTCGCCGCGTCCGGGCCGCAAACCGGGCCGGCGCTGACTCCCGCCGTAAGCCGAGCGGGCGCCGGCGCTCGCCGTAAGCCGGGCCGGCGCTGACGCGCCCGCGCGAACGCTAGTCGAAGGTCCAGGTGTGCACCGGCTCGTTCGCGGCTAAGCGGTCGGCATACCGACGCAGCATTTCCCGGAGCGCCGACGACCGTGACACGCCTGTCGTCGCCTCGATGTGCCGGACGGTCTCGACCTGCCAGGTCGCGCCGTTGCGTCGAGTACGGCAGCGAGCCTCGATGATGCCGAGCAGCCGGTCGCGAATGTCCGGACTCACGCCGAAGCGATCCAAGCCGGCGTACGCCATCGGCAGCAGCTCGGTCAGCACGAGCTCGGTCGCGTCCACCTCGCCGAACCGTGGCCACAGTTGGGTCGCCGCGATGCCGTCTCGTGCGGCCAGATAGAAATTCGTTTCGGCTTGTCTGAACGTCAGTGTGTGCCAGAGCGGCGTGGCCGCCTCGACCAATTCGCGGACCAGCCCGAAGTAGAACGCCGCGTTGGCCAGCAGGTCGACCACGGTCGGTCCGGCCGGCAGCACTCGGTTCTCTACGCGCAGATGCGGCCGACCGTCCATGATGTCGTACACCGGCCGATTCCATCGGTAGACCGTGCCGTTATGCAGGCGCAACTCGGCCAGCCGCGGCACGCCGCCGCCCGAGAGGATCTCCACCGGATCCTCGCTGTCGCAGATCGGCAGCAGTGCCGGGAAGTAACGGACGTTCTCTTCGAAGAGATCGAAGATGGACGTGATCCACCGCTCGCCGAACCACACGCGCGGGCGTACGCCCTGTGCTTTCATCTCATCCGGACGCGTCTCGGTCGCCTGCTCGAACAGCGCGATGCGGGTCTCTGCCCATAAGTGGCGACCATAGAGGAAGGGCGAGTTGGCTCCGAGGGCGAGTTGGACGCCGGCGATCGCCTGGGACGCATTCCAGTAGCTGGCGAACGTCTCCGGTGCGACCTGGAGGTGAAACTGGGTGCTTGTGCAGGCCGCCTCCGGCGCGATCGAGTCGACCTCGATCTGCAGCCGCTCCACGCCACGGATGTCGATCGGCATGTCCCCGCCGCGCGATTCCATGATCTGCTCGTTCAACAACTGATATCGCGGGTTGCCGGACAAGTTGTCCGGAATCGTGTGACGGAGGGTCAGTGTCGGAAGGATTCCGATCACGACGAGATTGGCATCGAATTTGCGGGCCCGGTCATCGGCCTTCGACACGGCCGTACGCAGATCCTCTTCATAGTCGTCGAAACCGCGCCCGGCGATCATCCTCGGACGGGCATTGAGTTCGAGGTTGAACAAGCCGAGCTCGGTCTGGAATGCGGGGTCGGCCAGCGAACTCAGCACCTGCTGGTTGCGCATGGCCGGCTCGGCGGCCGCGTCGATCAAATTGAGTTCGAGTTCGAGGCCGGTCATCGTGCGCTCGGCGTCGAACGGAAACTCGTTCAGCATCAGCGAGAAGACGTCGAGGCAGCGGCGGACTTTACGCCGGTACCGCGTGCGGTCTTCACGCGTAAACGCCACCGACGTGACGTCCTGACCCATGCCGTGGCTCCCGAGTTTGACAATGTGCGTCAACGTTACGAGCACGGTGGGTAATCGGTCGAGGGACGAATTGGACAGTTCTCACCTGTCAGTAAGACGGCGATTGCGTACGGCCATTATTTCGCCGTACGCAATCGCCGTTCTCTGTCCTTATTGGGCAGACCCCGAGGGACCGATTTGCGATGGTTAGTCGCGGATGGCCTCGCCCTCGATCTCGATCTTGATCGTGTTGCTGATCATCACACCGCCGGCCTCCAGCACCATGTTGTACGTGATGCCGAAGTCCTCGCGGTTGATCTCGCCAGTCGCCGAGTAGCCGAGGACCTCCTGGCCATAGGGGCTCACGGTCACGCCCTCGAACTCGACGTCGAGCTCAACCGGGACGGTCGTGGTCTTGATCGTCAGGTCGCCACGCAGGGTGAACTTGTTGCCGCCCTTCGGCGTGAGGCTCGTGCTGACGAACTCGATGGTCGGGTGCGCCTTCGCCTCGAAGAAGTCGGCGCTGCGCAGGTGGTTGTCGCGGGCCTCGACACCGGTCGAGACGCTCTCCACGACGATGCTCGCCTCGACACGCGACTGGGTCGGGTCGTCGCCTACGGTGATCTTGCCGCTAACTTCCTGGAACGAGCCGCGTACCTTGCTCACCATCAAGTGGCGGGCCACGAAGCCCACCCGAGTGTGGGCAGGGTCAAGGGAAAATGTGCCCGGAGCCGGGATCTTGAGGCCCTGGTACTCGCGGGTGGTGCTCTCAGCCATGATGGTTTCTCCTCTGGATGACATTCGTTGCGCCGGCAACTATATACCTGACACATGTTGCTCTGTCAACTATTGCTATACTAGTTGGTATGGCACACGAGATCATCGACGACCCCCGCATCACAGCGGTCGGTCTGCTCAACGAGGCCTATCTTGGTCTCACGGCAAAACTCGCGTGTCAGATCGCTCAATTCGGACTGTCGCCGATCGAGTTCGAGGTGCTGCTTCGGCTCGGCCGCTCACCCAACGGCCAGCTCCGGATGACCGATCTGGCCGCGCAGACATCCCTGACGGCGAGCGGTGTGACGCGCGTCGTCGATCGGCTGGAACGCGACTCACTCGTGAAACGTACGGCGTGCCCGTCCGACCGTCGAAGCCTCTACACCGTGATCACCCAGTCCGGTCAACAGAAGTTGAATGCGGCGCTGCCCGAGCACCTACGGCTGATCGAGGAGTGGTTCACGGGGCTGCTGCCGCCGGAGGCGCTGGACGGGCTGCTGTCCGGCCTGCGTACGGTCCGGGACGCCGTCCGACCCGGCGCCGAGGCCGGCGTCAAGTCCGCCGTCCAGATTCACTGATCGGCCTCGGGCGCCCCGGAAGCGCGCGGGATCTTGGGCTTATCCACGTATCGGCGCGGCAAATAACGTGGACGAACCCAAGATCCCGAAGCGATGCACCATAGCGAGACCGTTACAGGCCACGCGGTCGGACTACAGCCCCATGTCGCGGGCGATGATCAAGCGCTGGACCTCGGACGTACCCTCGCCGATCTCCAGCACCTTCGAGTCCCGCCACATCCGCGCGACCGGCGTCTCATTCATGAACCCGTAGCCGCCGTGCACCTGGGTCGCCTCACGGGCATTCGTGACGGCGATCTCACTCGCGTAGAGCTTGGCGATCGCGGCCTGCCGCTTGAAGTCCTTGCCGGCGAGCATCCGGGCGGCCGCGTCGTAGTACGAGAGCCGGGCCGTGTGCGCCCGCATTTCCATGTCGGCAATCTTGAACTTGATCGCCTGATAGTCACCGATCGGGTGGCCGAACGCGTGGCGCTGGTGCGCGTACGCCAGCGACTCGTCGACACAACCCTGCGCGAGTCCGACGGACAGCGCGGCAATCGCGACGCGACCCTCGTCGAGCGTACGGAGGAACTGTGCGAAGCCCCGGCCCCGCTCGCCGAGCAGGTTGCCGGCGGGAACCCGACAGTCGTCGAAGTGCAACTCGTGCGTGTCCGAGGCGCACCAGCCGACCTTCGAATAGCCCGGTGCCACGGTGAAGCCCGGCGTACCGGACGGCACCATGATCGCCGAAAGTTCCTTCGAGCCATCCGGGTTCGTACCCGTGACCGCCGTGACCGTGACCAGCGCGGTGATATCGGTGCCGGAGTTGGTGATGAACGCCTTGGCGCCGTTGATGACCCACTCGTTTGTCGCCTCGTCCAGCACCGCCCGGGTGGCCGTGCCACCCGCGTCCGACCCGAAGCCCGGCTCGGTCAGGCCGAATCCGGCCAGCGCCTCACCGGCAACAAGGCTCGGCAACCACGTCGCCTTCTGCTCCTCGGTGCCGAAGCGGTAGATCGGCATCGCACCGAGCGAGATCGCCGCCTCGAGTGTGATCGCGACGCTGGAGTCGACGCGCGCCAACTCCTCGAGCGCGATGCACAGCGCGAAGTAATCGCCGCCCATGCCACCGACCGACTCCGGGAACGGCAGGCCGAACAGGCCCATCTTGCCCATCTGGCGGACGATCTCGTACGGGAAGGTGTGGTTCTCGTAATGCTCCGCGATCACCGGCGCGACCACATCCTGCGCGAATTCGCGGACGGTCGCCCGGAGGGCTTCGTGCTCGTCGTTGAGCTGGAAGTCGGGCATCGGTGCTCCTCGTTGATTTGCGATGCAGGGCGGAGCCCTGGTCGGTGCTCGGGAATCAGACAGGTGTGACGCCGTGCCGGCGACGGGAGAAGTGACGGTCCTTGTGTCGGGCGGCGGCGAAGCGCGCGATCAATTCGTCGCGCAGCTCGTGCGGTTCGACGATCGCGTCGACGACGAGCTCGCTCGCCAACCGCACGATGTCAATGTCTTCCTCGTATTCAGCTCGCTTCGCGGCCACGAACGCGGCGCGCTCGCCCTCGTCCTCGATCGCCGCGATCTTGTTCGCGTAGACGGCGTTGACCGCGGCCTCCGCACCCATCACGGCGATCTTGGCGGTGGGTAGGGCGATCGTCGCGTCGGGCGCAAACCCGGGGCCGGCCATCGCGTAGAGGCCGGCGCCGTAGGCCTTGCGCACGACCACACAAATCTTGGGTACGGTCGCCTCGCTGATCGCGGTGACCATCTTTGCGCCGTGGCGGATGATGCCCTGCTTCTCCACTGCCGTCCCGACCATGAAGCCGGGTACGTCGGCCAGGAACAGCAGTGGCACGTTGAACGCGTCGCAGAGCTGCACAAAGCGACTCGCCTTATCGGCGGAGTCGACGAAAAGCACGCCGCCCTTGAACATCGAGTTGTTGCCGACAATGCCGATGACCTCGCCGGAAAGGCGGGCGAAGCCGACGGTCAGCTCGCGTGCCCACAGTGCGTGGATCTCGAAGAAACTGTCCGCGTCGACCAGCCCCTTGACGTAGCGGCGCATGTCGAAGGCCTGCCGCTCGCTCGCCGGCACGAGGGCGGCGAGATCCGCGCCGGTCGAGGCTGTGGGCTCGGCCGCCGGCGCCGCCTGGGTGTAATTCGACGGCAGGTACGACAGATAGCGCTTGACGACCGCGAGCGCCTCCGGCTCGTCCTTGCACAGGAAGTGACCGACACCCGATTCGGTGGTGTGGACCTTCGCTCCGCCCATCGCTTCCAGCGTTGTCTTCTCACCCGTGACCATCTCGACCATGCGATCGCTGCCGAGATACATCGACGCGTTGCCGTCCACCATCGCGACGACGTCGCAGAACGCCGGAATGTACGCGCCACCGGCCGCCGACGGGCCGAACAGCGCGCAGACCTGTGGAACGCTGCCGGACGCGCGCACCTGGTTGTAGAAGATGTTGCCGGCGCCGCGGCGACCGGGGAACAGGTCCACCTGATCGGTGATCCGCGCGCCGGCGCTGTCCACGAGATAGATCATCGGCACCGACGTCGTGTACGCCCGCTCGATGATCCGTACGATCTTTTCCACCGTACGGGCGCCCCACGAACCGGCCTTAACGGTGGAGTCGTTGGCCATGAGACACACCGGCCGGCCGTCGACGGTCGCGGTGCCGGTGATCACGCCATCGGCCGGCAGACCGTCGGCGAGCACGTTGGCATACCGGCCGTCCTCGACGAACGAATCGGCGTCGACGAGCAATGCGATGCGTTCGCGCGCGAAGAGCTTGCCCCGGCTGGCGTTGGCCGCGTGGTAGCGCTGCGCGCCGCCGGCCTGGACCTGCTTGCTCAGCTGCTCCAACGCTTCGTCGTCGAGCGACACGTGCACCCCTGTCCATCGCCACCGACCACGCAACCTGAACGATCGTTAGGTTAGCACGACGGCCGGTGAAATCGACCCTAGGGCAGCCAGGATGTGTGCTTTCGGACGCACAGCTCAGTCCCGAAAGAGGACCTGCGACGCGTGCCCGTCGGCGGGCTCCGCTAGGACTGTGCGACGAGCCTGGTACGAGGGCCGGCGCGCAGCACGCCCGAGGGCAACTCCCGCCCGACGATGCGCTGAGCGAGTTCGGCCACCTCGATCAACTTGTCCAGGTCGATACCGGTCTCGATGCCCATGTCGTGCAGCATGTGTACGACTTCCTCGGTCGCCACGTTGCCGGTCGCGCCGGGGGCGTACGGGCAGCCACCCAGGCCGCCGACGCTCGCGTCGAAGTCGGTGACGCCGTATTCGAGCGCCGTCAGGATGTTGGCGAGTCCGGTGCCTCGTGTGTTGTGGAAATGCAGTAACACCGGCTGGTCCGGAGCCACGTCCCGGACGGCGTCGAGCACATCGCGGACGCGTCGGGGCGTTGCCATCCCCGTCGTATCCCCGAACGAAATCTTGTCCGCGCCGTCGCCGAGCACTCGCGTGACGATTCCGGCGACCCGCCTCGGGTCGATATCGCCCTCGAACGGGCACCCGAACGACGTCGCGATGATCACCTCGGCGCTAGCGCCGGCGCCGTGCAACCGGTCGATCAGCGCCGCGATGTCGTCGAGTGACTCCTCCGTCGAACGGTTGATGTTGCGCCGGTTGTGGGTGTCACTTGCCGAGACTACGACCTCGACCTCGGCGAACCCCGCGGCGAGAGCGCGCTCGGCGCCCCGGATGTTCGGCACCAGCGCCGAGTAGTGCACGCCGTCGACGGGACTCGCCTTGGCCCACACCTCGTCTGCGTCGGCCATCTGCGGTATCGCCCTCGGGTGGACGAACGACACCGCCTCGATGCGCCGCACACCGGTGCGGGACAGCGCGTCGAGCAACTCGACCTTCGCCGCGACCGGGACCGGATCCTCGTTCTGCAGGCCGTCGCGCGGTCCGACCTCGCGGATCGACACGTGATCGGGCATCGTCGCCATCACGCACTCCTCATCTCGCCCAGTCCGTCCGTGGCCACCGGGGCAACCACGAACGGCGGCGGTTACTGCTTGACCTTCGCCGGCCGCATCCGACCGATGATCCCGGTGTCGTAGTCGCCGCCGATGAACTCAGGATTGTCGAACAGCTCGGTGAAAAACGGCAGGTTCGACTTCGGGCCGACAATGTCGAACGCGGCGGCCGCCTCCCGAGCTCTCGCGATTGCCGTCTCACGATCGTCGGCGAACACGATCAGCTTGGCCATCAGCGAGTCGTAGTTCGGTGTGACGGTCGTCCCGGCGGCGTAACCCGAGTCGACCCGTACGCCCTCGCCGACCGGCTCGACCCACGTCGTCACGGCACCGGGACCGGGCAGGAACCGCTTCGGATCCTCGGCGTTCACGCGCATCTCGATCGCGTGGCCACGCGGGAACACCGTGTCGATGTCAAAGCCTGGCTCCATGCCACTCGCGACGCGGAGTTGCTCCTCGACCAGGTCAACGCGGTAGACCGCCTCCGTGATCGGGTGCTCGACCTGCAGCCGCGTGTTCATTTCGAGGAAGAAGAACTCGCCCGTCGTCGGATCCAGCAGGCATTCAACCGTACCGGCGTTGGTGTAACCCACGGCCTGGCCGGCGCGGATCGCAGCGGCCTGCAACCGCTCACGCAGATCGCTGTCGACCGCGGGCGACGGCGTCTCTTCCAGGACCTTCTGGTTGCGGCGCTGCACCGAGCATTCGCGTTCGCCGAGTGCGACCACCCGACCGTCGGCCAGGCCGAGGATCTGCACTTCAATATGGCGTACGCGCGGGAAATAGCGCTCGATGAGCACCGAGCCGTCGCCGAACATCCGCTCGGCGAACGCGCGGACCTTGTCGTATTCGGTGCGCAGCGTCGCTTCGTCGCCGGCGGCGGCCATGCCCATGCCACCGCCACCGGCCGCGGCCTTGACCATGACCGGATATCCGATGCGGTTCGCCTCGGCGATCGCATCCTCGACGGTCGCTGCCGGGTCGGTGGTGCCCGGCGCGACCGGCACGCCCGCGGCCGCCATGAGATTGCGGGCATTGATCTTGTCGCCCATCGCGGTGATCGCTTCGGGGCTCGGGCCGACCCAGATGAGGCCGTGCTCGCCGACCGCGCGGGCGAAGTCGGCGTTCTCCGACAGGAACCCATAGCCCGGGTGGATCGCCTCGGCGCCGGTCGCCTTGGCCGCGGCCAGGATCGCCTCGGTGTTGCGGTAGGACTGCGCCGGGTTCGCCGGGCCGATCAACACGGCCTCGTCGGCCTCCGTCACGAACGGCAGGCCGGCGTCGGCCTCGCTGTAGACGGCAACGGTACGGATGCCCAGCCGCTTCGCGGTCCGGATGATCCGACGCGCGATTTCCCCCCGGTTCGCCACCAGCAACGAGCCGATCATCCTCAACAAATCCTCTCCGCCATCCGACTGCCCTGAACGATCGTTAATCTACCGTCGCCCGCCCACTACTCGCGAGTCACGTGTCCCACGCGACAACCCCGCGACCGTTCTCGGTTCCACGTACACCCGTATAGCTCTTAAGCCGTCGACGCGGCTGAGCCTACTAACGACCGGCCGTGCCCGCTCGCGGCGTAGATCAAGCCTGACCGCTGCGCCGCGAGTGGGCACGGCCGGTCCCCAAGCTCAACCAGTCAAGAGCCGACAACGTCGCCGCCCGCAGCAACTCTGCGCGGCGGTCCCGGTCCACATCAGCCGCGATGAACGGCGTCGAGTTCATCAGACCGAACGCCGCGTGCGCGAGCACCCGGGCCTCCTCGTCGGCCAACTCCGGCCGCAGCAGGATGAGCGTCTGGACCCAGATCTCCACGTACAGGCGCTGTAGACGCCGGATCGCGCGGCGTGGTTCCTCCGGCAGGCGATCGAGCTCGTGCAGGTGCAGCGCGATCGCGGCCGGATTCTCCAGCGCGAAGGCGACGTGGAAGTCGAGCAGCGAATCGAGGAGAGCGCGAGGGTCGCCCTTGTGCTCGTCGGCCAACGCCATGCCGCCGGAGAGCAAGCCCTCGCTGACCGGGATGAGCGCGGCGACCACCATCGCTTCCTTGCCGGCGAAGTGGTGGTAGAGCGCCGGTCCGGTGACACCCGCGGCGGCACCGATATCGTCCATCGACACACCGTGATATCCACGGGCCGCGATGAGGCCGACCGCGATCTCCAAGATCTCGTCGCGGCGGCTGCGCTTCGCGTGGCCGCCGGTCTTGATCCGCTGGTCGGTGGGATTCACATCGCCAGAGTAGCGACGTCGCCTGTGGCCAGCCCAGGCCAAGACGCGATCCTCCCACGTGCCGAGCAGGCCGGCCCGGACGTGGATCGGTCGAGATCAGGCGCCAAGCTGGTACGCGTCCCGGACGGCGGCGGCGTCGGCATCCCGGTGCTGCGCCTCCAGCGCACGGACGAGCATCGATGCAAGGTGCTGGCGGGTGCCGTCGTCGCTGACGTCGCACAATGCCGTGTTTATCACCGGTTCGACCTCTTCCGGTCGGTCCGCTTTGAGGAGCAGATCGGCGTAGATGCCGGCGGCAAACGTCGCGGCGCCGGTATCGCCCACCGATCGCAGTACGCCGATCGCCGGGCCCATCCGCAGAATCCCGCCAGAGAGATCACCCTGGGCGGCGATCACCCGACCGCCGTCGCAGGCCAGGATTGCCCGCTCCCAGACCACGTCCGGGTCATCGCCGGCGAGCGACAGAGCGGCGAGATCGGCTTCGGCCAGCGCCTCGACGGCCGCGTCGAACTGGTTCGCCCACATCAGCGACGTCGCGTTGCGCCGGCTCGCGCGTACGTGCTCGAGCATGAGATCGGCCCGCCGGTACGCGTCGGCGGCAACGGCGTAGCGCAACGCGGCCGCGGCGTCCCGGTCGAGTGCGTCGAGGAGATCGCCGATCTGCTCGTTCATCTCGCCGACGAGTTCCGGGCAGTCCCGGTGTGCCCCACTCGCCGCGACCAGTTCGAGTTGCTCGATCGCTTGATCCGGCTGGTCGAGGGCCCGGTACGCCTGGGCGAGCAGATGGCGGACGGCCTCGGCACTCGGGTCGTACGGGTCGAACGCCGCGACGGCCTCCTCGGCAACGTCGGCGCTGTCCAGCGGCCGGCCGCTGTTCAGGTACGCCGTCGCGAGTTGCTGGCGCAGCGTCGTCGCCGATTCCTGATCGCCAGCCGCCACCGCATCGGCGACGGCGGCCACCAGATCGTCGATCGCCTCGGCGGCGCGGGCCGTTCCGGCCAGCATGGTGCCGCGCTGACGGCGGAGTTGGCGCCGCATCTCCAGGTCGTCGCAGACGCCGAGCGCCTCGTCATAGGCGGCCAATGCATCGCTCAGCCGGCCGCCGATCTCGTGGGCACGTCCGCTGATCCAGCTGGCCGCGGCGAGACCGGTGCGGAATCCGGCACTGCGACAGGCATTGCGTGCGTGCTCGGCGGCGGCGTGTGCGGCATCGATCTGGCCGGTCTCGCCGAGGATGCCGGCCCGGTCGACGAGCAGCCACATCGGCGTACGGGTGTCGTCGCTGACCGCCGCGTACGGCTCGGCCTCGTCGAGTGTGTTCAACGCGTCCTCGACGCGGCCACCGAGCATGTAACAGAACGCGAGCCGACGGTAGGCGCTGGCCCGGCGGCCGACCGGGCCGTGCGTGATGACGTAGTCGGTCGCGTCTTCGGCGATCGGCAGCCCGAAACCGGCACGATCGGTGCGGCACATCAGTTGGGCGATCCGCGATCGGGTGATCTGCCGATTCACCTCGTCGCCGGCCGCGGCGAACAGGTCGAGCGCCGACATCCACGCCAGCTCGGCAATCGCGAGCTCGCCGTTGTTGGCCGACGCGAGGCCATAGAGCTCGGCCCGGCGGCCGCGCTGCCGTGGCGTCAACTCCGTGGTGCCGTAGCGCGCGTCAAACGCTTCGCAGGCTGCTTCGGCGTTGGCGATGTGCTCCTCGCGATACCACGTCTCGGCCAGGTCGAGGAGCGTGTCCGGCCCGAGGTCGTCGGCGATCGTGATGTCGCCCAACGGTGACGGTCGGACCGGGCCACCGGGGGTCACCCGAGCCACTCCGATGTGCGTACGTGATCCCGCCGTGGGCGAGATCGGCAGGTAGTCGATGACCGGCTCGGCCGCGAGAATCGTCGCGAGCGCATCGGAGCGGGCGTCGTTCCCGTTACGCTCGTCGAACTTGACGGCGATAGACGTCGCCAGCGCGACCAATTCGTCGGCGAGCTCCTTGATCTCGACATCGGCGGCCGGCCGGTCCCCGAACGCCGGGCGGTGCACGCGCCCAGTGCCGGCGCCGGTCGTGGCCGCCCGCCGCAACAGGTGCGCCGCGTGCCCGGCGAACGTCATCGCCGCGTAGGGCGATGGTGCGCTGTCGAGCCACCCGAGGTGCCGTTCGACGATCTCCAGCCCACGCGCTTCGTTGCCGGTGACCGCGCAGAACGCGACGTGCTGACCGATCTCGGCCAGGTCGGCGACGATCGGCCGATGGGCCCGGTAGGCCCGGCGATGGGCGTCCCGCGCCTCATCCAGCCGGCCGGTGCGCAGGAACGGCACCATCAGCGCGGTGAGGATCGACCGGGGCTGCTCGGAGCAGTCGAGGTCACCATCCAGCAGCGGCTCGGCAACCGCGATCGCGTCGGCATCACGCCCGATCTCGGCGAGCCACGTGGCCTTCTCGGTCGGGTCGCAGCCGACGCAGTCAGACAGCTCATCGCGCGGTGCCGCGCACCATTTGTCGAACCATTCCGTCGCGGCCGCGTGGTCACCGAGGTGTCGGGCGATCATGTGCCGGAGTTGGTAAACCGCGTGTGGGCTGTGGCCACCCTCGCGCCAGCGGCGGGCCATGTCGTCCAGCACTTCGTACGTCCGGTCGAGCGAGATGTCCGGGAACCGTACGAGTCCGGAGATGGTCGCCTTGAACTTCCACAGGAGCGTATGTGTCGATGCTCGGTAGGCGCGCGGATCGCGATCGTATTCGGCCAGGCACCACGCGAAGGTCACGAACGATTTCGCCGGCTGGCCGCCGTAGACGTACGCGTTCGTGGCCAGGAGTCGCGCCTTGAACCGGAGTTCGCTCGCCCGGAGCGCGTCGGCGTGACGCATCACCTGCTCGGTGAGAGCGGTCCGAGCCGCGCCGTACGGCATCTCGGCCGATTCGCGCAACATGTCCCAGAGCTCATCCTCCGTGTAGGACATCCCGCACGCCTCCCGGACAACGCTCATGGGCTCACCGGCCGGCCCGAACCTGTGATCGCGGCCGATCATCTCGATAGAACTCGTCGCCGGACCCACCGTATCGGTGCATGCCCGGCAGAGTCAGCCCCGCATAACGGTGCAGATCAGACAGATACGGTCGCGTCCTGGTCCGATGAGCGTGCCGACTTCGATGAGCGTGCCGACTTCGATGAGCCGCGCCGGCCCGTGACCGGCCGACCCGCGTCGGGTCCGATGCGACGGCGCCACCAGGGCCGGGATAGGAATGCCGCGATCGTGGCACCGGCGGCGTTGACCAACACGTCGTCGACCGACGAATAGCGACCGAGATCCAGGACCCACTGCAAAGACTCGATCGCGGTCGACCCCAATGCGCCGACCAGCAACGCCGCGAGTGGCCCCACCCGCCATCGCACCGGCATACCGAACCCGAGAGCGGCGAAAACCAGGAGATTCCCGCCGATCTGGACGATCGCGTACGCGTAGCCGGTCTGCACCTGCTGCGAAAGGTCGCGAAACAGTACGAGATTGGCGTCGCGCGGCTGGTCCGATGGCAGCAGCGTGAGGCAGAGCCACGGCAACGTACCCACGGTCATGAAAACCTCGGCCCAGGCCGAGCGGGCGGCCCAGTCATGACCCCAACCGGCGCGGCGACGCCGTCGGGTGAGCCACGCCGCGAGGCCAACCGCCGCAGGGATGGCAACGAACACGGCGAGCACGACCGGAGTCCACGACGACCGCGCGCCGACGACCGGCGAATCCGCCCAGTTCATCACCATCCGCGAACAGTAACCTGCGCGGCTTAGCGGCGGCCGGCGATCCGCCGCGCCACGGCTATCGGGCCGCGAACGGGGTCAGCGTCGGCCGCTTCGGCATCACGTGGTCGCCGGACGAGCGTCCGGTCAGGCGCCGCTTTACCCACGGCGCGAGATGGTCCCGGGTCCAGCGAGCGTCGGCCGCTCGCGCCGCGGTCCAGGACAGGCGAGCCGGGTACGCCGGAGCGTCGAGCCACGTGGTGTCCGGATCGATCCCGAGGGCGGCGAGCACGTGGGCGGCGACTCGGCGATGCCCGATCGCGTTCATGTGCAAGCGATCCAGGCTCCAGAGCGCCGGATTGAGGAATTCGTCGTCCCCCCAGAGATCGACGACGAGCGCGCCGTGCCGGTCGCGGGCCTGGCTGACCGCGTCGTTCATCATGGTCATGCGCGGCAAGATCAAGCGTTGACCGGGCAGCCGGCGGGTCACGTCGGCGAACCGGAACACGATGACTTCGGATCCGGCCGCGCGAAGCGTGCCGACGACGTGCTGGAAGCGGGGCAGCAAAAGATCGGGCTGGAATCCGCGACGCAACGCGTCGTTGCCGCCGGCCGCGAAGCTCACCAGATCGGGGGCCATACGCAGTGTCGGCGGCACCTGCTCGTCGACGACGCTGTCGAACAGACGGCCGCGTACGGCGAGGTTGGCGTATTGGAAGTCAGACGCCTCGACGGCGAGCCGGGTCGCGACGAGGTCGGCCCATCCCCGGAAGATGCCCGTTTCCGGGTCGGGGTCATCGATCCCCTCGGTGAAACTGTCGCCGACCGCAACGAAACTCCGCCACGCCATCCCCGCCGCACTCCCCCTCGGCCGTCGCTACCCGTCGCAAGTTACCTCGTGTTCCTGAGTTTGCCAGCGCCCGGCGGATGGGCGAACGGCCGGCCACCGTGACGTGGCGCACGCCCGAAAAGCACTGTGCGAGCGGTCTCGAAATCCGGTGTGGTCGGGCCTGAAATCCGGTGTGGTCGGGCCTGAAATCCGGTGTGGTCGGCCTTGAAATCCGGTGTGGTCGGGCCCGAAATACAGCGAGGCACCCGCCCGCGGACGCGTACGCTGCCGCCATGCCCGACCGGAAGCCCGTCCTGCGGATGTCGACGATGTTCCTCCGTACGCTGCGCGAGGATCCGGCCGAAGCCGACGTGCCGAGCCACCGCCTGCTGGTGCGGGCCGGTTACATCCGTCGCGCGGCCAGCGGCGGATACACGCTGATGCCGCTCGGCAAGCTCGTCGTGGACCGCATCGCCGACGTGATTCACGACGAGATGCGAGCCATCGGCGGCCAACAGGTGCAGTTCCCGTCGCTGCTGCCCCGGGAGCCGTACGAGGCGAGTGGTCGCTGGACCGAATACGGCCAGGAGATCTTCCGGCTCAAGGATCGGCGGGGCGCCGACCATCTGCTCGCGCCAACGCACGAGGAGCTGTTCACGCTGCTGGTGAAGGACATCTGTGCCAGCTATCGGGACTATCCGGTGATCCTCTACCAGATGCAGACGAAGTTCCGGGACGAGCCGCGCCCGCGCGCCGGGTTGCTGCGCACGCGTGAGTTCATCATGAAAGACGCATATTCATTCGACCTCGACGACGCGGGCCAGCGTGCCTCCTATCTCGCCCATCGCGGGGCGTACCAGCGGATCTTCGACCGGCTCGGGCTGCGCTACACGATCGTGTCGGCCATGTCCGGCGCCATGGGCGGGTCCGCCTCCGAGGAGTTCCTGGCCGAGGCAGAGGTCGGTGAGGACACCTACGTGGCCTGCCCGACGTGCGGCTACTCGGCGAACACCGAAGCCGTGACGACGCCCGCGCCGCCGGCATCGGATCCGTTGCGCCATCCCGAGATCCAGGTGCTCGACACGCCAGACACCCCGACGATCGAATCGCTCGTCTCGGAGGTCAACGCGCAGCGGGCTGGCGGCCGGGACGACTGGCGGTCTGCGGATACGTTGAAAAACGTCGTACTCCAGGTCACCGACCCGGACGGTACGGCCGAAGTCCTGGTGATCGGTGTGCCGGGCAACCGGGAGGTCGATCTGAAGCGCGTCGGCGCGCTGCTCTATCCGGCCACGGTCGCCATGTTTGACGACTTCGCCGCTCGGCCGGATCTCGTTCGTGGATACATCGGCCCGCAGGGTCCGGCCAAGTTTCGCTACCTGGTCGATCCTCGCGTGGTCAGCGGGACGGCCTGGGTGACCGGCGCCAACGAACCGGACCGGCACGCAATCAACGTCGTGGCCGGCCGCGACTTCACGCCCGACGGCACCATCGAGGCCGTCGAGATCCGCGCCGGCGACGCCTGCCCGACGTGCGGCGGCCCGCTGGAGATCCGTCGGGGCATCGAGATCGGTCACATCTTCGCGCTCGGCCGCCGCTACGCCGACGTGTTCGGCCTCGACGCACTCGGTGCCGACGGTCAACCGATCCGCATCACCATGGGTTCGTACGGCATCGGCATCACCCGGGCGATGGCGACGATCGTCGAGCAGCATTACGACGAGCGCGGCCTGGTGTGGCCGGTGGCCGTCGCGCCGGCCGACGTGCAGGTGGTCGCGACCGGCAACGCTCAGATCGAGGCGGCGCTTGGACTCGGTGACGACCTCGCCGCCGCCGGACTGCGCGCGATCGTCGACGATCGGGCCGGTGTCTCGGCCGGCGTCAAGTTCACCGACGCCGAACTCCTCGGCGTGCCGTGGTCGGTCGTGGTCGGGCGCCGGCTCGCCCACGGGTACGTGGAATTGCGTGACCGGCGCAGCGGCGCGCGGGAGGACGTACTCCTGGAAGAGGTCGTGGATCGGCTGGCTGCCGCGCTCGGCGCGTGACCCTGGCCACGACGGGGCTGATTCGAGGGTCCAGAGTGAAATGCCGGCCGCGGTCGCGGAGTTGCATCCTGACGTGGACATCGACATTTATTCCGACGTCGTCTGCCCGTGGTGCTACATCGGCAAGCGCCGGCTCGAGGCCGCGCTCGCTGACTTCGACGGCGACGTGAACCTGACCTTCAAGCCGTTCCAGCTCGATCCGTCAACGCCGAAGGACGCGCATCCCCTGCTTGACTGGCTCGCCCCCAAGTTCGGCGGTCCCGAGCGGGCACGCCAACTGACCAGCCACACGACCGAGGTCGCCGCGGCCGACGGCATCGAGTTGCACTACGACACGGCGCTGATCGCCAACACCTTCACCGCGCACCGGCTCGCCTGGTTCGCTACCCGCGCGGGTATCGGTCCGGCAGTCGTCGAGGCCCTGCACCGGGCGCATTTCACCGAGGGCCGCAACATCGGCTCCGTCGATGACCTCACCGCCGTCGCCGTCGAGGCCGGGCTCGACGAAGCAGCGGTACGGGAGTTCCTCGACTCTGACGCGGGCGTGGCCGAGGTGACCGCCGAGATCCAGGAGGCGTACGCGCTCGGGATTTCCAGCGTGCCGACGTTCGTGTTCGCCGGCAAGTATGCGGTCTCCGGTGCCCAGGACCCGGCAACGCTGCTGGCCACGCTTCGCGAGGTGCAGCGACGCGAAGGCGAGCCGGTCAAGCTGCAGCCGGTCGGCCCGGCCGGGCCGGCATGTGACGACGACGTGTGCGAGGTCTGATTCTCGGTCGCTCGCGCCCGCTCGGACCGTCTGTCGTGGCGCGCTAGATCGGGTTGGCCAGGCCGTCGACGACCTGCGCGTTCGGCAGTTCGGCGAGGGTTGCCCCGGGTAGCACGATCTTGCTCCGCCGCACGCCGGACCCGATGACGACCAGTGGCGTCGCGGCGACGGCGGCGTCGACGTAAATGGGCCACGCGGCCGGGAGCCCGATCGGAGTAATCCCGCCGTACTCCATGCCCGTCTCATTGACCGCGGTGTCCATCGGGGCGAAGCTCAGCTTCCGTACGTCCAACAGTCGGCGCACGACGTTGTTCACGTCGGCGCGGGTGGTCGCGAGGACCATACAGGCGGCGAAACGCTGCAGGCCTTCGCGTTTGCCGGCCACCACGACGCAGTTCGCGCTCACGTCCAGCCCGACGTCGTACGCGGCGCAGAACGCGGCCGTATCGGCGAGATCAGGGTCGATCGCGGCGACCTCGATATCGTCGACGTTCGTCGCTCCAGTCCACGACGCGAGGGCCGCCGCGACCGGTGCGGCCAGGAGGTCGGTGCGGGAGCGGGCCGGTGCGGTTTCGAGTTTTCCGATCACACGACGCATCCTGCCGTATTCGCGTTTGCCGGATGGTCGAGCCTCGGCCAAAGTGATGCGATGCGACCGAACGTCGGCGAGTTGCTGCACTTCTCCGAAGATCCGACGATCCGGTCGTTCGAGCCGCATGTGGCCGCCACGGCTCGGCAGCCCGAGGCGTACGTCTGGGCGGTTGACGCCGACCAGGCGCCGGCGTACTGGTTTCCGCGGCAATGCCCGCGCGCGATGGCATGGTCGGTCCCATCGACAACGGCCGCCGACAAGGCCGCCATCCTTGGTCCGTCGGCGACTCGGGTACACATGATCGAGTACGGCTGGCTCGCCGCGATGCAAACAGCGCAGATATTCGCCTACCGATTTGCCGCGGAGTCGTTTCAACGGTTCGGCGACGCGGCCTGGGTGAGTTCGCGGCCGATCCACCCACTCGGGCCGGCCGAGCCTGTCGGTGATCTGCTCGCGTTGCATGAAGCGGCCGGCATTGAATTGCGACTGGTCGACGACCTGGCGCCGTGGTGGCGAGCGGTGATCGCCTCGACCGTACAGTTCTCCGGGATCCGGCTGCGCAATGCTCGTACACCGCTGTGAATCGTGCGCTACGAGCCAATCGCCGATTCGGCATCGCGTGGATCCGAGCAACCGGCCCGCCGAAGGACCTCGACGACGAACGCCGCCTTCTGGTTCACGTATTCGGCGATGTCCCACGAGTGGGCCGCCGCGATCCGGCGCTTCTCGACGGCGTACCGGTCGCGATCGTCCGGGTGATCCCGGAGCCAGTCACGGAAGATCAGATGGCGTAGGTGCTCGTCACAGTCGGGCCCGAAGACGTGAAGATTGACGCCGTGATCATGCGTCCATAGGCAGCGATGTTCGTACCAGTCGGGCTCGCGGGTCCGCAGCATATAGCCCGCCGGCTCGAGCGCCGGAACGTAGGCGGATTCCTCCGCCGGATCGGCGACGATCAGGTCGATGTCGAGACGGTTCTTCGCCGCGAGGCCCGGCACCGCCGTCGATCCGACGTGGTCGACCGCGATCACGAGCGGCCCGAGCGTTTGTCGAATGCGAGCCTCCTCGCGAGCGAACATCGCCGGCCACGCCGGGTCGTAGTCGTCGATCGTGATCGGCCGAGCTACCTGTGCCGGTCGGCCGCCGACGGCGCGGGATGCGAGCCGAGCGGCGGTCACTGGCGCCAACGCGCCGGGAAGTGGCGGCGTACGCATGCGGCGACCGTACTCGATCACGAGGTCGGTGTCGGCCCTACCGTGCTGCCGATGATCGTGCGGACTTCCCGGACTGCGTAAAAAACCAGGACGTACCCGGCCGCCGGGTCGGCCCACCACAGGCCGTACGCCGCGTTGAGAACAAGACCGACCAGCACCGCGATGGCCAGCACACCATCAACGACGGTGACCCGCCCTTCGGCCGTTAGCACCGGATTGTTCAGCGCTCGCCCGGTCCTGGCCTTTCCCGCGGCCAGCGCGAACATGGCCGCGCCGGTCGCCGCGGTCCACACAATGCCGATCGGGCTGTGCCGAGGCTCATAGCCGACGATCAGGACGACGGTCGACTGGACCGCCAGGTACGCGGCCAACAGCGCGAAGGCGATCGCGATCAACCGCAGCGCTCGATGTTGACGTCGTCTATCGGCACCGGACAGCTCCCACACAACGACAATCGACGCGCCAATCTCGATCAGCGAGTCCAGACCGAAGCCGGCCAACGCCACCGATCGCGCGGCGATCGCGGTCGACGCGAGGACCACAATGCCGACGGCGTTCCAGCCCAGGGTCATGTACTCGAGCAGAAGCCCTCGCCGGACCAGCCCGGCATGGCCGTCATCGACGACTGACTGCCCACCGGTCACTGAACCCTCGCTTTCGATGTCGGCAGAGCTAATGCTGCCGTACGCGTTGAATCACCAGATACACACCGAGCGCGGCGAGCACGATACCGGCCAACCGTTCGGCCCATTCCCGCCAGGCCTCACTCACAAATGCACCAAGTCGAAACCCGAGCTGTGATGCCACCAGCGCCTGCACCGCGATCGCCACAATGACTGGGACCACGGGCAGTCGGGCGAGACCTAGCGTGAAGCCGATCGCCAGCTCGTCCAGGCTGATCGCCGCCCCGAGCGCCAGCGCCGACCACACGCCGGCGCCCACGATCCGGCTGCTGGTCTCATCCTCGTCTTCATCCGCGAAGACCATCCACAGACCGACGGCGACCAGGACACCACCGGCTATGTAATCGGCGGTCGGACCGATCGCGCGTTGCTACCGGTGCGCCGATTGCCAGGCCGATCAACGGCATTCCACCCTCGAACGCCACGAATAACAGCGACAGCCGCCAGCGTTGCCACCGCGTCGGACGCTGAGTGCCGAGCGCGGCCGCCATCGCGAACGAATCGACACCCAGTGGCAAGACGAACGCCAACAGTTTCAGCACCACAACGTCCGACCATCCCCCACCTCGTAGCCGTGAGTCACCCTGTCGCGTTTCGCGCGAACCCGTCGCGAGGGGTCCTGCTCACCCGTGATCGAGGACTCGATCGCGAGCGCGAGCGCAACCTGTCTCGGCGGCCTATGCCCGGTCGGTCAGCCTGCTGCCGGCGGTGTTGGCCAGTCCGGCTGGGACATGCCTTGGTCGAAGAACAGGTATTCGTGCATGGACGAGCGGGCGAACATCGTCAACATCCGATCGCGAGTGGTCGCGTCGGCGTCGTCGGC
Organism: uncultured Actinomycetota bacterium; assembly: GCA_963724705.1. Taxonomy (GTDB): domain Bacteria; phylum Actinomycetota; class Actinomycetes; order Mycobacteriales; family Micromonosporaceae; genus DASQPR01. Next base: position 612,875 of record CAVRVS010000007.1, on the reverse strand, counting down.
GGCCTCGTCGGCCAGGTCGCATGCCGTTCGAGCGGCGTCCTGGAACGCGGCGTCGGCGTACGTCTTGATCCATTGCCCGTACGGGTGGGCGTCTAAGTCGCCGGCCTCCGCCAACACGATGGTTCCGATGTGGGCGTACAGCCAATAGCAAGGCAACAGCGCGGCCACCAGCACCGGATATCCGTCTCGGGATCCGACCGCCAGGAGGTGGTCGGTGTAGGCCGCGGTCACCGGCGACACTGGAACGTTCTGAGCCGCCCCATGCCGGCCCAGCCAGTCGCGATGCAGCACCGATTCGACCTCTAAGGCCTGATGCGCGGAACCGGCAAAGAACGTCTGGCCGGCCCGTGTCGGCGCCAGGTGACTAGCGACCGACAAGGCGCGGGCAAACTCCACCAGGTACGCGGCATCCTGGGCGAGGTAGAACCCGAAGGCGTCCGCTGCCAGCGACCCGTCGGCCAAGGCGCGGATGAACGGCATGCCGGCAACGGCGTCACGCCATCCGGCGATCTCCCGCCAGGCCGATGCGGTGAACGACCCACTTGGTCGCGCGTCGCTCATCGGAACCTCCTAACGTGTCTTGCCGCGGCGATGCGGTCGCGGCCCTCAGCGACCATACGACAACGCGTCGACGCCGTTCCGGGCGCCGCACATTGCTCTGGCCGCGGCAGTCAAACAAGAGCCGAGCGAGGTCCGCTGGACATCGTCATACGCCACCGACAGACTGCAACCGTGCGATCGCGAACGAACGGCATGTGGTGGGGAACTGCTATCGAAGCGCCCGACCCCGGCGCATTGGCGCGGTTCTACTCCGAGCTGCTCGGCTGGCCCATCGGACACGAGGAGCCGGGAACGGCCATCCTCGCCGCTCCCGAGGGATCCATCTATGTCGTGTTCCAGCAGGCAACGGATTACCAGGTCCCCGTCTGGCCGCCCGTAGACGGCAAGCAGCGCCCGATGATGCACTTCGACTTCCAGGTCGGCGACCTCGAATCCGCGGTCGCTGAGGCGGTTGCGCTCGGAGCGACACTGGCCGAGCATCAACCGCAGGAACACGTACGCGTGCTCCTCGACCCGGTCGGACACCCGTTCTGCCTGTGCCGCGACGACGGCTAATCGCACGCGTACCCGGTTCCACCGAATCGAGCCTTTGCCGTGCCGCGTCATCGCGCGCCTCCGGCCGTCTGACCGTGACTGGCGGGCGCGAGTAGACGGTGGACCTGCCCGTGAGCAACCACCGACCGGAGCCGGCGACACTGCCGATGGATCCGACGCGCTCCTATCCTGGTCGAATGAATCTGGAGTTCACCGGCGAGATGTGGTTCTGGAAAGGCCCGGCGCCGTGGCACTTCATCACGGTTCCCGACCAGCAGTGCGGCGAATTGGAGGCGGTTTCGGCGTTCGTGACCTACGGCTGGGGAATGATTCCCGTCGCCGCGCGCATCGGCGGAACCCAATGGAAGACGTCGCTCTTCCCGAAGGACGGCCAGTACGTCGTTCCCGTCAAGACATCGGTCCGCACGGCCGAGCGGCTGGCGGTCGGCGACATTCTGACGGTCCGCCTAACCGTCACCCTGTGATCGCTCGCTACTGACGGCGGTACACAGTCATCGCGCCGTCCGCAGTCAGCATGTCGTCGGCCAGACGTCCAGAGCCACGAGAAGCTTGACAACCGGGGGTTGACACTGACAACTAGGGGTTGTCACAATCTGTTCATGGTGAAGCGCATCGAGACGCAGGATCACGCCGAGCTATTCGCACGCTTGACCGAGGTCCGTTCGGCGGCGATCGAGCACTACAAGATCGCGCAGTCGCTCGCCCGTGAGCGTCGGCTGATCATCGAACAACTGCTGGCCGAGGGCTTCAACCAGTCGGACCTTGCCCGCGAGCTCGGTGTAACCCGGCAGGCGATTCAAAAGATGGTGGCGGTCGGCCAGGTGGACCCGGCGTCAGGACGTCGCTGAGCAGGCAAACTGCCGCACCGTCCGATGCCTGGGCGGACTTCGCCGCGGGTCATGGCTCAACGCACTTCCTGGACGCGGATCAGATTGCCGGCAGGGTCGCGGACGGCGCAGTCGCGAACGCCGTAGGGCTGTTCGGTCGGTTCCTGGACGACGTCGGCGTCGTTGGCCTGCAGCCGCTCGAAGGTGCCGTCGAGGTCTTTGGTGGCCAGCAGCAGGGTGGCGTACGTGCCCTTGGCCATCATCTCGGCGATGGTGCGGCGTTCGGTGTCGGTGATGCCGGGGTTGGCGCCCGGCGGGTACAAGACGATGGAGGTGTCGGGCTGCCCGGCGGGGCCGACGGTGATCCAGCGCATGGCGCCCTTGCCGACATCGTTGCGGACCTCGAAGCCGAGGGTGTCGCGGTAGAAGGTCAGGGCCGCGTCCGGGTCGTCAAGCGGAAGGAAACTCGAGTAGATCGTGATATCCATACCAGTCAGGCTAGGTGCGGCTGCGTGAGATGCGCTTCTCGATTCCTGACTGGTCTGGTGACCTGTTTGGCCACACACGCAGGTAACCCGGCCGTCCCACCCGCTGCCTCACGCCGATAGGTGCTCGGCGGCACGCCGACCAACTCCGTAAAACGACTACTGAACGTGCCCAGCGACGCGCAACCCACCGTGAAACACACGTCGGTGACACTCAGGTCGCCACGACGCAGCAACGCCATCGCGCGTTCGATACGCCGCGTCATCAAATAGCTGTACGGCGACTCGCCGTACGCCAGCCGGAACTGGCGGCTGAGATGCCCGGCCGACATGTTCACGCCACGGGCAAGCGCCTCGACATCCAACGGTTGCGCGTAATCCCGGTCGATCCGGTCACGAACCCGCCGCAGACGTACAAGATCATCCAAGCGTTGCGGGGCAGGACTACTCGTCACCCCTGAAATCGTGCCACATCCGACTACGAAGTGGAGCGGGACGAATACCGACTCGACGAGGTCGATCATGGTGGAAACACATGGCAGGGCTCATTTCATGAGGTCCGCTAGATCCCGGGTCGGGCGGCGACATAGGCCGCGAGGTGCTCGCCGGTGAGGGTGGGGCGTGCGGCTACAAGGTCGGCCGGTGTGCCCTCGAATACGATCCGGCCGCCGTCATGTCCGGCGCCGGGCCCGAGATCGATGATCCAGTCGGCGTGCGCCATGACCGCCTGGTGGTGCTCGATCACGATGACCGACTTGCCGGAATCGACGAGCCGATCGAGGAGGCCGAGCAATTGCTCGACGTCGGCGAGGTGGAGGCCGGTGGTCGGCTCGTCGAGGACGTAGACGCCACCCTTTTCGGCCATGTGAGTGGCTAGTTTGAGCCGCTGCCGCTCGCCGCCGGACAGCGTCGTGAGTGGCTGGCCGAGGCTGAGGTAGCCGAGTCCGACGTCGGCCAGGTGGGTCAGGATCTTCTCGGCCGCGGGCGTCTTCGCTTCACCGGCGCCGAAGAAGCCTCCGGCCTCGGCCACCGACATCGCGAGCACCTCGCTGATGTCGCGGCCGCCGAGGTGATAATCGAGCACCGACGCGTCGAAGCGCTTGCCCTCGCACTCCTCGCATGTGGTGGCGACGCCGGCCATCATCGCCAGGTCGGTGTAGATGACGCCGGCGCCGTTGCAGTTGGGGCAGGCACCCTCGGAGTTGGCACTGAACAGCGCCGGCTTCACTCCATTGGTCTTTGCGAACGCCTTGCGGATCGGGTCGAGCAGTCCCGTGTACGTCGCCGGGTTGCTTCGGCGCGAGCCCTTGATCGCTGCCTGGTCGACCGACACCACCCCGTCCCGGCCCGAGACCGAGCCGTGGATCAGGGAGCTCTTTCCTGACCCAGCCACACCGGTGACCACGACGAGCACGCCGAGCGGTATGTCGACGTCGACATCGCGCAAATTGTGGGTACTGGCGCCGCGTACCTCGTGGACGCCCAACGGCGTCCGCACCGACGGCTTCACCGATGCCCGGTCGTCCAGGTGCCGCCCGGTCAGTGTGCCGCCGGCCCGCAGCCCATCGACGGTGCCCTCGAACACCACCTCGCCACCGGCGGTGCCTGCACCAGGGCCGAGATCGATGACATGGTCGGCGATCGCGATTGCCTCCGGCTTGTGCTCGACGACCAGTACGGTGTTGCCTTTGTCGCGCAGTTGCAGCAGCAGATTGTTCATCCGCTGGATGTCGTGGGGGTGCAGCCCGATCGTCGGCTCATCGAACACGTAGGTGATGTCGGTGAGCGACGACCCGAGGTGGCGGATCATCTTCGTGCGCTGCGACTCGCCGCCCGAGAGCGTGCCCGACGTGCGGTCGAGGCTGAGGTAGCCGAGCCCGATCTCGACGAACGAGTCGAGTGTGTGCTGCAGCGTCGCCAACAGCGGCGCGACGGACGGTTCGTCCACAGCTCGCACCCACTCGGCGAGGTCGCTGATCTGCATGGAACAGGCGTCCGCGATGCTGACGCCGTTGATCTTCGACGATCGAGCCGCCTCGCTGAGTCGCGTTCCGCCGCACTCGGGGCAGGTGGTGAAGGTTATTGCCCGCTCCACGAAGGCCCGGATATGCGGCTGCATCGCGTCCGGGTCCTTGGAGAGCATCGACTTCTGGATCTTCGGGATCAGGCCCTCGTACGTCAGGTTGATGCCTTCGACCTTGATCTTGGTTGGCTCCCGATAGAGCAGGTCATGCAGCTCTTTCTTGGTGTACTTGCGGATCGTCTTATCCGGGTCGAAGAAGCCGGAGCCGATGAAGATGCGGCCGTACCAGCCGTCCATGGAGTAGCCGGGGATGGTGAGCGCACCCTCGTTGAGCGATTTGCTGTCGTCGTAGAGCGCCGACAGGTCGAAGTCGGTTACGTTGCCCATGCCTTCGCAGCGCGGACACATGCCACCGGTAATGCTGAAGCTGCGCCTCTCCTTTACCGTCTGCCCGCCGCGCTCGAGCGTGACCGCACCCGCACCGCTGATCGAAGCGACGTTGAAGGAGAACGCCTGGGGCGATCCGATGTGCGGCTGCCCGAGTCGGCTGAAGAGGATGCGTAACATCGCGTTGGCGTCGGTCGCGGTACCGACGGTGGAGCGTACGTTGGCACCCATCCGCTCCTGGTCGACGATGATCGCTGTCGTCAGCCCGTCGAGTACGTCGACATCGGGCCGCGCCAGCGTCGGCATGAAGCCCTGCACGAAGGCGCTGTAGGTCTCGTTGATCAGCCGCTGCGACTCCGCTGCGATCGTGCCGAACACCAGTGAGCTCTTGCCCGAGCCGGAGACGCCCGTGAACACCGTCAGCCGGCGCTTCGGGATGGTGACGCTGACGTCCTTCAGGTTGTTCACGCGCGCGCCGTGCACGCGGATGAGGTCGTGGCTGTCGGCGACGTCCAGTGAAGGTAGCCGCGTGTCCGTCCTCGTCGCCATGCTCATCGTGTCTCCATGTAATTCGGGGCGGCGGGCCGCACGGGACTACCTAGGCGTCGCCTGGCTCGATCTGACCAGCCTCGCACAGCGCGTTTGGTTCCCATTGCTACGGCTTCGTGAGCCGTTGTGCTCGCGCGAGGCGGCGGGCCGGAGCCGGGCCGTCAGACCCGCCAACGACGCCCTTTGAACCGTTCACCGGGGTCCCGCAGCAGCGCGTCGATCTCGAGTAGATCGTTATTTCCACGCCATCAGGCTAGGTGCGACCGCGAAACCCGCGCTTCTCGATTCCTGACCGGTTGGCCATCGGTATGGCCGCACGAGCCGACATCTGCCGTCGCGCCCGCCGTTTTGTCGTCGCCCGCCGCGTCACGCAGCCCGGTGGCAGCAGGAGTTGTCGAACGTAGCGCGCGACTTGGCTACGGGCCGAGCCTGATCAACGATCGTTTCGACTGGTCGAGACGAGGGGATTCGAGCCTTAACCCGTCGCTTCCCGACGGCTGGGGGACGGTCGGTGCACGCCGGCCGGCATGGCAGTTCGTTTCCTCCGCCATCTCCAGTATATGGGTCCGTCAACCCGCCCGAATCACCCCGGATGCTGATTTTTGTGCCACTGACCAGGACATATCCTCGACGAGTCAAGCAGTCGAGTGCGCTGTCAGCGTGCGAGGCCGCCATCCGCATGCACTGCACAAGCGGAGTCACCAAGCCACCAGTCGGGGAGCGTCGTGTCCGAAGTGACAGCACAGCAGATTGCCATCGAACAGCAGGTCGTCGACAAGGTCTACGCCCGCCTGGAGGTCATGCGCGCGCAAACGAGGGAACTGACGGTAGAGGGACACCGGCGCGCCGCCTCCGGCCCGCTGACCGGCCTGGTCGAACGCGACGCCATGGTCCTGGGCGCTGCCGCCAAGATGTCCGATCTGGACAGTCAGGAGGAGGGCATCGTCTTCGGCCGGCTGGACTTCGACGACGGCGACACCTACCGCATCGGCCGGCTCGGTGTTCGCGACGAGGACCGGGAGCCGCTGGTGGTGGACTGGCGTGCGCCTGCTGCCGCGCCGTTCTACCGCGCCACCCCCGGCGAACCGCTCGGCGTGGATCGTCGACGCGTCATCACCTGCGAAGGTCCCAAGGTGGTCGCGCTCGATGACGAGGTCCTGTCCCAGAAGGATGTCGATGGCGTGGTCGGTGAGGGCGCGCTGCTCAGATCGTTGACCCGGGAACGCGGCGAGCACATGCGCGACATCGTCACCACCATCCAGCGCGAGCAGGACGAGGCGATCCGCGCGCCCGCCCACGGTGTCACCCTCATCACCGGCGGTCCCGGCACCGGCAAGACGCAGGTGGCCCTGCACCGCGCCGCCTACCTGCTCTACACCGACCGGGGCAAGTTCGCCGACGGCCGTGTGCTGGTGGTCGGGCCGTCGACGGTGTTCACCGAATACATCGGTCGAGTGTTGCCCGGGCTCGGCGAGGACAGTGTCCACCTGCGAGCGATCGGCGAGCTATTCGAGGGTGTCACGGCGACCCGACGTGACCCCGCCAACGTGGCGAAGGTCAAGGGCGACCTGAAGATGGTGCGGGTGCTGACCGACCTGGCGTGGGACACCCCGCCGAACGCACCGGACCAGCTGCGCACACTCCAAGCCGACGACCTGACCAAGGCCCGCGCTCGAAATCAGGAAACGCTGCGAGGCCAGGGGCATCAAGCCCAACGGCGCGCGTGCGATCGCGGCGAGAGTGCTCTCCGAAATGCTCGGCGGCAAGGAGGTCCCGGACGGTTTCCTGCACTCCTGGTGGCCGACGCTGACCCCGCAGGATGTCCTTCCCGCCCAGAACGGCCAGTGGTCGGTCGACGACGTCCCGCTGCTCGACGAACTCGACGAGATTTTGGGGAAGCCGGAGGTCGCAGCCAAGAAGGTGCCCGAGTGGCAACTGCGCGAGCTGAAGAGCGGCGCCCGTCTGGCCGAGACCTTCGTGGTGAGCTGGAGCCTCAACGATGGTTGGCAGCTGTTCGCGCCCGGACTTGCCACGCCGATCGCCGTATCCGGTCAGTCCATCGACAACAACGGCTACTGGGCCGCGCAGCGCTGGGCGGCCGCGATCATCCTGCGCGAGGGCCACAAGGTAGTGAGCTGGATCGACGGCTTCGACCCGTACGGCGAGGAGGGCTACGTGCCGGTGCTGGCCGAGCCGCTGCCGGTCGCCGAGCCCGAAGAACACGTCGACGACGTATATCTGCACGTCATCCTCGACGAGGCGCAGGATCTGTCGCCGATGGAGTGTCGGATGATCGCCCGCCGCGCCGCCCACGCGTCGATGACCATCGTCGGCGACCTCGGGCAGGCCACCCATCCGTTGGCCGTCGAGTCCTGGCCGGAGTTGGTGCAGCGGCTGGGCAAGCGCGAGGTCCGGATGCTCGACCTGCCCACCGGCTATCGGGTGCCGCAGGTCATCGCCGACTTCGCCGCCCGCGCCCTGGCGCCGGGCATCGAGCCGACCCGCTCCTTCCGGCCCGGCGGAATTCTGGAGATTCGCCACGTGGACGACCTGGCCGCGGCGGTACGCGACATCGAAGGCACGGTCATCGCACCGGATAACCTGGCCGCCGAGCTCAACGCGATGCCGGTCAGCCAGATCAAGGGCCTGGAGTACGACCGGGTCGTCCTGGTCGAGCCAGCCGACATCGTCGCCGCCGAGCCTCGTGGCATGAATCGGCTCTATGTCGCCCTGTCCCGCGCCGTCGCGGAGCTGGTCGTCCTGCACAGCAAGCCGCTGCCGGAAAACCTCAGGATCTAAGCACCTGCAACGGCATTGGCCGGCTCGTCGCGGATCGGCGGTCGCCGTCAGCTCGGGATGTCGGGCGGCCGCAAGCCCGTGGTGCCGAGCAGGAGCCCGTGGTTGCCGCCAGCGTTGTTCAGGTCGTAGGTCCGCCGCTGCGACCAGTCGAACATCGCCCGTACCTGCGTGAGTGAAGTCGGTTCCAGCGTCTCGTACACCTGGACCGCATAGATCACCTGGTGGCCGGCGTAGCGACGCCCCGGGAATAGCCAGGTGTATTTCGCGGCCGGTCAGGGGCTCGGGGTCGGCATCGGCCTCAGCGCCGCCGACGTAGATGAATGGCTCGGGCTGCTCGGCGAGGTGATGCAGGCCGCCGACGACCTCGACGTGCTAGCGGACTGACGAACGATTGAGCTCAGCGGGCGGTGCACTACGCCTGATCGCGAATTGGCCGCTGCTATTCAGGGGAGCAGCTTCCACTGCCCCTCGGAGACGATCTCGACCGTACCGTCGGTCACCTTAATGGCCGTCTGGTCGTCGATGGCGTACGCCGGACCCGCGATCTCAGCGGCCCATCGCTGCGCCTGAGCGAGGGTGTTCCACGGCATGAACTCGTGACCAAGGTGCGGGAAGATCGAGAAATCGACGACGCCGAGGGTTCTGTCGTCCCCGCTGGGTGGCGTCCACTCGACGAAGTCGTTACCGATCCGGGGAGTCATCACCATGCTTCCGGCGCTCACTCCGACCCAGACCGTATCGGGCAGGGACGGCAGGAGGTCCGCCAGGCCGGACTCTCGCATCCAGTGGCAGAGGTATGTCGCGTCGCCGCCGTCGACCAGCAGCACGTCGGCCTCCCGGACCCAGGGGACCCACCGCTCCTTGTCGATGCTGGGCAGTGCTGTGAGTTCGAGGACGCCGACCGACTTCCAACCCAGGTTGGTCATGGAAGAGCTGGGGTCCTGGCCGGCGATGAATTCCCAGGCCGTGACGGGCGTGCACATGGGGTGGCCGTACTGCGCCGAGGGGATGCAGAGGGCGTTGGAGTCAGCGATCGGCTTGCCCAGCAGGTCGACCAGCGCATCGCGGATACTCGGGTTCGTGACACCGCCGGATGTGAGAAGAAGCCGCACGCTTGCCTCCTGCAGTAACGGTCATGACGCTCTCCTCGAGTCGAGAGCGGGTGCATCGACGACAGACTGAGCAGCGTACCGAAACTCATCGCCTGTTTTGACCCTCAAGCCCCCGCACTCGAGCCACGCGACGTCAATCGAGCGTTTCCAGGATGCGATCTGATGCCGGCTTACCGTCGCTTCGCCTTCACGATCTGCGCCATGCATTCGCGACGTACCTCGTCGATCAAGGCGAAGAGCTGCGCACCGTCATGGAGTTGTTCGGTCACTCCACGATCCGACCACGGCTGACACATACGGTCTAGGCAGCCTGTCGTACTTCGGCTGACGGTTCACATCGCTGTCTCGCGTGGCGTGTAACAAGATCGGTGCGGCGAGCGGCAGATGCGGATGGGTTCGGTGGCATGAGGGGATGTCAGCAATGATGGGGCTTCCGCTCGGATTGGGGGTGACGATGAGGCAACCAACACTGTTCCTGACCGTGGGACTCCCATGCACCGGGAAGACCACTGCTGCTCGGTGCATCGAGATCGAGCACAAAGCACTTCGTCTCACAAAGGACGAATGGGTGAAGGCTCTCTACGGGCACGAGAATCCGCCATCGGCTCAGGACGTGATCGAAGGACGGCTCATTCAGATCGGGCTGCGCGCCCTCGAACTCGGCAACAACGTCGTGATCGACTACGGCCTGTGGGGTCGAGACGAGCGCTCCGCTCTACGGCAGGCAGCAGCGGACCTCGGTGCGATGGTGGAGATGCGCTACTTCGAACTCGCCCCAGCCGAGCAGCGGAGACGGCTTGATCAGCGTCAAGCGGAAGCGCCGCACACGACTTGGCCTATGTCCGACGATGAACTCGCCGAGTGGGCCGCCAACATCGACATCCCAACGCCGGGTGAACTCGACGGCAGTGAACCTATTGATGACCCACCGGCTGGATTCGCGACATGGTACGAGTGGCGCAGACACCGCTGGCCGCCGTCGGTCTCCTGACGCCAAGCGACCGTCGGAGTCGAGTGGTCGGCTCGGCCGACGCCGCAAGTGACCTCGAGACTAGTGGGGTCGACGGTGAACCTCAGTTTGGAGCCATGTGCTTGCCTCATGCCTCAACGACGCCGCGCAATGTCGTCGGGACGTGGGTCCGGTTGGAAGGCTTTGCGGGTGAAGTGCCGGACCCATATCGCGATAGGTGTGGCGAGGACGATGAAGCCGGCGAGGCCTACGCCGAGGAACATCGGGCCCTGCCAGGTGGCGCCGGCCTCCGACAGGTCGTGGGCGTCGTGCGGATTGCGAGGATCGTACGAGACCGTCGCGGCCGTCCCGACGTCTGGTTCGTCGCTGCTGTTGGGCGCCTTGAACCGAACCGTCGCCAGCCGAGGACTCTGGCCCTGGAGGCCGGGGTGCGGGTGGAGCGGGAGTTCGGCTGACCGGGCCGCAGCGGGTGCGACCCGGTCAGTCGGTGTCAGCCGCTGATGGTGAAGGTGAGCGTGCCCCAGGCCGGTATGGGCTGGTTCGGAGCGCCATAGGCCGCGCTCAGGTTGCCGGCGTCCTGGAGGCTGAAGCCGACCGTGTAGGTGCCGGCCGGCAGTGTGGCGATCTGGACGAGCATGTTGACCTCGCCGTCGGTGGTGTCGCCAACGCCGCCGAAGCCACCGTCAACCGCGTTGCCGTTGACGTCGTAAACGGTCGCGTCCATCCCGACCACGCCGACATGCGACACGACGTCCGCGAACACCAGGAGATTGGTCCCGCCGCCGACCTGGAACGCTGTCTGGTTGAGGTGGGCCGACGTGGCGATCGGCGCGACCGTGTCCGGCTGCTCGCTGACGTGCAGCGCGAGCGCGTCGGTGCCATAGTCTGCGCCGTAGACGGAGATGTGCCCGGCACCATCGGTCAGCTTGATCCCGGTCACGTCACAGCCTTGCGAGCGCTCGAACAGCATGAGCGGCACGGAGATCTTGCCACCGCCCAGGTCAGTCGGCACCGTCGAGTCGGGGTTGCAGGTGGTCTGCAGGTCGACCCCGGTGATGCCGCCGGAGGCTCCAGCGGTGTCCATGGTGAGGGTGAGCGGCGCCGACTGCTGCCAGTTATCGGCCACGGTCGGGGTGATCGCGAAGTTGCTGGCTTGGATGTCGGCGTCTCGGGTGACCTGGAAGTCAACCGGCGTGAGGTCGGTGCCGTGCAGGGTGTTGCCCACCACGTCCGTCAGGTCGAGCCGCGTGAGCGACCACGGCCCAGTGGCAGCGTCGGCGGGGATGGTTGCCGTGACCTCACACAGCACGTTGTGGTTGTCGCCGTTCTCGTCGCTGCCGCAGGTCGGCAGCCCGTCCTGGGTGACAATCTCGAACGGCTGGGTCACTGTCGCGCCGCCTGGCCCGGTCAGGTTGAGCGTGCCGCCGGCCAGGCCAGACTCCAGGTCGGTGACGAAGAAGAAGAATGTAACCGGGGCCGCGCCGGCGCCGGTGTACACGGTATCGGCCTGGTTGAAGTCGAGGCCGAGCTGGTCATACGACGGTGGGTTGCTATCCACCAGGTCGGTGGCCGTGAACGAGCCGCCGTGCGGGGTACCGGTGTTATGCGTCTGGCCGAGGTTGTCGCGCAGGCTGACCTCGGTGATCACCCACGTCACCTCGGCGGCGCCGGTATATTGCGGGACGGGCAACGCGTAGGTGTACGACGAGTCGTGCGCGTCGCCGCTGGACGCCAGCACCTGGATCGTGCCGTCCCAGGATGTTCCGAACGTCACGTGGTACGTCGGACCCACGTACGTGCCGGACCGGGTGCTCTGTTGACGGATCGACAGGTCGCCCCAGAGGGTAGACACACCCGACGCCTTGTCCCGGACATTCCAGGTCATGGTGTTCGTGGCGTTGCCAGCGGTCGCGTCGACGTGCGCCTGCGCGAACGCGAACGATCCAATGGACGGTAGGTTGCCCGCACCGGCCGCGGCCGCCGGGGCTGCGAGGCCCAGCGTGGCGACGAATGTGGCGGCCGCGGCGGCCACGATCCGGTGCGATGTTCTTATGGACAAGGTCATCCTCCCCGTTGACGCTCGCTCCACTTTGGAACCGAGCAGTCACGAGCGTATAGAAGGCGAACGGAACCGGCCGTCCCTGCGGCGCGGCTTTCTCGTTGGTTCCTCAGCTGGCTTCGGTACTTCGGCGCGTACTGCTTCCCTTACGCTCAAGCGTTATGGGTACGAGGCAAGTCCCGAATCAACGGAGCGAAAGTCCGTACTAGAGGCAGCAGCTAACCGAAATAGACGACCGTTGCGTCGTCGCTGACCTTGTTCCGTGGCCACCGTGTGCCGTCGGGGTCGGCGGATTCGGCAGCGCGCGCGGCGGATCAGCTCGGTTGGCCCGGTGCGCGCGAGGAGGTCGAACGTTTGCTGCCAGTCGAGGATGTCGAATGACGTGGCGATCGATCGGATCCTCGGCGAGGAGAGCGCATAAGCGTCTTGGCTGTACAAGTGGCTGTGCTCCGGCCAAGGTCAACAGAAGAAAGAGCTGGTGGAGACGAGGGGAATCGAACCCCTAACCCCCGCCTTGCAAAGGCGGTGCTCTGCCAATTGAGCTACGTCCCCGCGGCGCCGCGAAGAGCCGCTATCGCAAGTCGGGTGACGTGGTGGCCTCGTGCCACAAAGCGCGCTCGTCCTTGGCGGTCTTTACCTTGCGCGCGACGAATGCCGCACCGCCGAGAATGCCGGCCATCACCAGCAGTTTCTTCAACACGACGCGGTCCTTTCGACTCGAACGATGCATCCGGTGCACACAGCGAGACGCCCGGATGGTTGGTGGGTGGGGCTAGATGGAATCGAACCATCGACCTCAGAGTTATCAGCTCTGCGCTCTAACCGACTGAGCTATAGCCCCGTGCGCGACGAGCAAGATTACCGTACGCCCGAGGTTAGGCCTAACCGGGGGTACGCGCCCCTCGATTACCAGTCGTACGCCCGGCGCCGCTGCTCGCGACACCGGGCGTAGACGGGAAACCGCTGGTCACTCCTTCTCGGAGAGGGTGACCTCGACGCCACCGACGAGGTCGGCGCACACGTTGTAGACGAATGCGCCGAGGGTCGACAGCGCGGTGAACAGCACGACGCCGACGAGACCGATGCCGCCCGCGCCACCGATGATCACCGGCGCTGTGACTTTGATGTCCTTGCTGTTCGACGTGATCGTCGCCAGCGCACTGTTGACGTGCGAGAACACGTCCATCTGGTCGAGCGCCAGGTAGAGCACGGCGGTCGCGACGATCAGCACGAAGAACATCACAAACGAGACGGCGAACGAGAACTTCATCACCGACCACGGATCGACGCGCTTGACGAACAGCCGGGCCCGGCGTGGGCCACGGGCCGCGGCCGCCGAGACGGTGGTCCGGGCGGACCGTACGGCTTCGGCAACCCGACCGGCGCTCGAGGCCGGTGCACCGTTGACCGGTGCGGCCGCGCCACCGACCGTGGCCAGGCCGGCCGGGCGCTGCGGCCGGTTCGGCGCCGCACCCGGCCGAGTCGTCGTCGGCGCGGCCGGGCCTGAGCTAGGCGAGCCGGAAGAGCCCGGCGAATTCGGCGTACCCGGACCAGTCGATCCAGGCCCACCCGGACCAGTCGATCCGGGCGCACCCGGTGCGGCCGGCGCCGGCGAGGTCAGAACCCCGGCCCGGCCCGAAGCACCGGCACCAACGCGGGCCGACGCCGTGACCGGCGGGCGATCGCCGCGACCGTTCTCGTTGGCGTCGGGCCCGTCACCGGCGGGCTTGCCCTTCTCGGCGGGAACAGCGGCTCGGCCAACGGCGGCGTGTTCGGCGGCAGCCTTGTCGGCTGCCTCGTCACGCTCCGCCCGGTCCATCGAAGTCCCCGCAGCCCCCGATGTCGCCTGTGTCTCCGTCATTAACTGTCCTGTTCGTCAGGCTCGTCGGCATTGCGCGCAATAGCGACGAGGGATACGCCCTCCGGAAGGTCCATGAGCTTGACCCCCATTGTGTTCCGGTCTCGTGTCCGCCGCACCGGCTTCACCGGAGTCCGGATCACGCCGCCATTGGAAGTTATCGCGAAAAGCTCGTCATCCGGGTTGATAACAACGGCGCCGACCAATCCACCCCGACGCTCAGTGATCTTCGCCGTCAGGACGCCCTTGCCGCCGCGCCCCTGCACAGGGTACTCGTCAATGGGCGTCCGTTTGGCGTATCCGCCCCCAGTTGCAACCAGAACGTCCATGCCCTCCCGGACGACCTCCATGGCCAGCAGAACGTCCGCGCCGGTGAAGCGCATGCCGATGACTCCGGACGTGGCCCGACCCATCGGCCGCAGCGCATCGTCGGTGGCGTTGAAGCGGATTGCCTGAGCATTCTTTGAGACCAGCAACAGGTCGTCCTCAGCCGCGATCAGGGCCGCGCCAACGAGTTCGTCCTCGCCACGCAGATTGATGGCGATGATTCCACCGCTCCGATTGGAGTCGAACTCGACGAGGCGGGTCTTCTTGACCAGACCCTCCTTCGTCGCGAGGACGAGATAGGGCGCCGCGTTGTAGTCCTTGATCTGGATGACCTGAGCGATCTGCTCGTCCGGCTGGAACGCCAGCAGGTTCGCCACATGCTGGCCGCGCGCGATCCGGCTCGCCTCCGGCAGCTCGTAGGCCTTCGCCCGGTAGACCCGACCCTTGTTCGTGAAGAACAGGATCCAGTCGTGGGTGGACGAGACGAAGAAATGGCTGACGATGTCGTCCTGGCGCAGTGTCGCACCGCTGATGCCCTTGCCGCCACGCTTCTGCGACCGGTAAAGATCGGCCTTGGTCCGCTTCGCGTAGCCGGTCCGCGTGATGGTGACGACGACGTCCTCGCGGGCGATGAGGTCCTCCATCGAGACCTCGCCGTCGAACGGGACGATCTTGGTGCGCCGGTCGTCGCCGTACCGCTCGACCACCGCGGCGAGCTCGTCGCCGACGATCTTGCGCTGGCGCTCGGGCTTGGCCAGGATGTCCTGGAACTCAGCGATCTCGATCTCGATCGAAGCGAGCTCATCGATGATCCGCTGACGCTCGAGTGCCGCGAGCCGGCGCAGCTGCATGTCGAGGATCGCGAGTGCCTGCGTGTCGTCGACGTCGAGCAGCGCCATCAGGCCGGTCTTGGCCTCGTCCGCGTTGGGAGAGCGTCGGATCAACGAGATGACCTCGTCGAGCAGGTCGAGTGCCTTGACCAGGCCGCGCAGGATGTGCGCGCGCTCCTCGGCCTTCCGCAGCCGGTAGGCGGTCCGCCGCTGGATGACCTCGATCTGGTGCGCCACGTAGAGCCGAAGGAACTGCGCGAGGTTGAGCGTGCGGGGCACACCGTCAACCAGCGCGAGCATGTTCGCGCCGAAGGTCTCCTGCAGCTGTGTGTGCTTGTAGAGGTTGTTCAGCACGACCTTGGCGACCGCGTCGCGCTTCAAGACCAGAACCAGGCGCATGCCGGTACGGCCGGAAGACTCGTCCCGGATGTCGGCGATGCCGGTCAGCTTGCCCTCCCGGACAAGCTCGGCGACCCGCTCGGCGAGATTGTCGGGGTTGACCTGATACGGCAGCTCGGTGGCGACCAGGCACGGCCGGCCGCGCTTGTCCTCCTCGACCTCGATCACCGCGCGCATGCGGATCGAGCCGTGGCCGGTCCGGTACGCCTCCTTGATCGCCGTCGTACCGACGATCAGGCCGGCGGTCGGGAAGTCTGGTCCCTTGACGATGTCGAGCAGGGCTTCGAGCGTCGTCTCCTCGTCGGCCTCCGGGTTGTCCAGACACCACTGCACGCCCTGGGCGATCTCCCGCAGGTTGTGCGGCGGGATGCGGGTGGCCATGCCGACCGCGATGCCTTCGGATCCGTTGACGAGCAGGTTCGGGAACCGGGCCGGCAGGATGTCCGGCTCCTTCGACCGACCGTCGTAGTTCGGGTTGAAGTTGACGGTGTCCTCGTGGATGTCCCGCAGCATCTCCATCGCGAGCGGGGCGAGCCGGCACTCGGTGTAGCGCATCGCGGCGGCCGGGTCGTTGCCGGGCGAGCCGAAGTTGCCGCTGCCGTCGATCACCGGATACCGCAGCGACCACGGCTGGGCCATCCGGACGAGGGTGTCGTAGATCGCGCTGTCGCCGTGCGGGTGGTAGTTGCTCATGACGTCGCCGACGACGCGGGCACACTTCACGTAGCCGCGGTCGGGACGGTAGCCGCCGTCGTACATCGCGTAGAGGATCTTCCGGTGTACGGGCTTGAGACCGTCCCGTACGTCCGGCAGGGCGCGGCCGACAATGACGCTCATCGCGTAGTCGAGGAACGACCGCTGCATCTCGACCTCGAGGCCGACCGGCTCGACGCCACCGCCGACGTGGCCGCCCTCTACCTGTGACGGGTCGATCGGCTCGCCGATGTCGTCGTCATCGTCGTCGTCGGGATCGGACGACTCGCCGAGCGCGTCGCCGATGACGTCGTCGCCGGTGGGCTCGTCGTCCGGGAAGCCGTTGTCGCCCGGGTAGGTGTCGTCGTTGTCAGTCACGGTCTTCCTCTACTTACGTCGTCCAGCTGTGGACAGATCGGGTAATTCCTGTGGGCGCGTCACGGGCGCCCGGTCGGGCTCGGCCCGACGCACTGGCCGGCGATCGACAGGATGCCGACCGCCGAGCCATCCACCTCAGATGTCCAGGAACCGGACGTCCTTGGCGTTGCGCCGGATGAACGTGCGACGGGCCTCGACGTCCTCGCCCATGAGCACGCTGAACAGCTCATCGGCCGTGGCCGCGTCGTCGAGCGTCACCTGCAGAAGGGTGCGGGTCGCCGGGTTCATCGTGGTCTCCCACAGCTCCGGGTAATTCATCTCGCCGAGACCCTTGTTGCGCTGGATGTCAGGCACCGCACGTGGGTTGCGTTCCTGCCGCAGTGCGATCAGGCCGTCGCGCTCGCGGTCGGAGTACGCATACTGCAGGTCGTCGCCCTTGCGGTTCCATTTGATCTTGTACAGCGGCGGTTGCGCGAGGTACACGTGGCCGAGTTCGACCAGCGGCCGCATGAAGCGGAACAGCAGCGTCAGCAACAGCGTCGTGATGTGCTGCCCGTCGACGTCCGCATCGGCCATCAGCACGATCTTGTGATAGCGCAACTTGTCGATGTCGAACTCGTCGTGGATGCCGGTGCCGAGCGCCGTGATGAGCGCCTGGACCTCGTTGTTCTTGAGGACTCTGTCGATGCGTGCCTTCTCGACGTTGAGGATCTTGCCGCGGATCGGCAGGATCGCCTGCACGCGCGGATCGCGCCCCTGCTTCGCCGAACCGCCGGCCGAGTCGCCCTCGACGATGAAGATCTCACTCACCGTCGGATCGGTCGACTGGCAATCGGCGAGCTTGCCGGGCATCGTTCCCGACTCCAGCAGCGACTTGCGGCGGGCGAGCCGGCGGGCCTGGGCGGCCGCCAGCCGAGCGCGGGCCGCCTGAGTCGCCTTCGTGATGATGATGCGCGCCTCGGCCGGGTTCCGGTCGAACCAGTCGACGAGCCACTCGTTGCAGGCCTTCTGGACGAAACTCTTCATGTCGGTGTTGCCGAGCTTCGTCTTCGTCTGGCCTTCGAACTGGGGGTTTGTGAGCTTCACCGAGATGATCGCGGCGAGACCCTCGCGGATGTCCTCACCACTGAGCTTGTCGTCGCCCTTGAGGAACTTCTTCTCGATGCCGTAGCGGTTGACGACGGTCGTCAACGCGGCCCGGAAGCCCTCCTCATGGGTGCCGCCCTCGTGGGTGTTGATGGTGTTCGCGAACGTGTAGACACTCTCGCCGTACGACTCGTTCCACTGCATCGCGACCTCGGCCGCCATGCCTTCGCCCTCGGCGCTGAACTCAACGACCGACTTGTGGATCGGCGTCTTCGTCTGGTTGAGGTGGCGGACAAAGTCGGCGATGCCGCCCTTGTACATGAACGTCACCGACCGCGGCTCGGTCTCCTCCGTGTCGCTCGGGCGTTCGTCGGTGAGCGTGATCGACAGCCCGCGGTTCAGGAACGCCATCTCCTGCAGACGCCGGTAAATCGTCTCGAAGCTGAACGTCGTGCTTTCGAAAATCCGGCCATCCGGCCAGAACGTCACGGTCGTGCCGGTGTCCTTGACCGGCGCGCCCTTGACGAGCGGGCCGGGCTTGCTGTTGGTGTATTGCTGCGTCCACACGTGGCCGTCCTTGCGGATTTCCACATCGACCCGCACCGACAGGGCGTTCACCACGGAGATGCCGACACCGTGTAGACCGCCCGAGACGGCATACGCTTTGCCGTCGAACTTGCCACCGGCGTGCAGCATGGTCAGCGCCATCTGGACACCGGGCATCTTCGTCTTCGGATTGATGTCGACCGGGATGCCACGGCCGTTGTCCACAACGCGCACGCCACCGTCGGCCAGCAAAGTCACCTTGATGGTGTCGCAGAATCCAGCCAGCGCCTCGTCGACCGAGTTGTCCACCACTTCTTGGACGAGGTGGTGCAGCCCGCGCTCACCGGTCGAGCCGATGTACATACTGGGCCGCTTGCGGACGGCCTCGAGCCCTTCGAGAGCGGTGAGGGAACTGGCGTTGTAATCGTCGGGGCGCTTGGGCGATGCCACGCTTGGTCGCTTTCTCACATGGCGGCACGCCGGGGCGTCCCCATGCGGGGTTAGCGCGGGCACGGACCGGCGGCAGGAGAGCCGGGGCACCCGCGGTGATCATGTGCGGGTCGCTACAGTGGGTCGTCGACGCCGAGCGTCCGTTTCCGGTCAGCGCCGGTCTCGGGGGGCTGCAGGTTCGACCTCCGGAAGCTTCCCCGTCAATCTTACTGTGTCCGGCCGTCAGAACACGCACACGCGGCCCTGTAGTTGCCGTAGCCGCGCGAAATTCCCCGCCTGCACATCCCCCCATGCGCGACGGGGGCAACTTCCGGCCTCGTGCGCGATGGCTTGGTCGTGGCCGTTTCGTCCAAATGCGTGGCGGGTCGGACCATGAAATGCCGGATCAAGACCTAAATCCGCTGGTACGGGGCTTGCTGGCGCCCGTACCGGCGGATGTGGACAACCTTGCCCACGACGGAGCCCGGCCAATACCGACATTTCGCGCGTTGAGGTCGTGGATCTGACGTTTTGGGGGTCGCGTGGCGTGGCTCGGGTGCCGTAATGTCCCTCGACGCCGATCTTGCCTCTCCACACGGAAAGGTTGAATCTCACATGGGGCTCGACAACGTCGCCGTGAAGTGGCCGCGCACCGGCCGTTTCTACGACCCGGTGGCGCCGGCGGAGTTCGTTGACTTCGCCGGCATCGGCGACCGCGTGCCCGACGTGCCGCGACCGGCCGTGGCCCTCGCCGACCACATCGCCGAGACCGGAACCGCTCCGGTCAGCGCGTTCACCGAACTTGTTGACCTGCTTCTCGGACTCGATGGAGTCCTGTACGCGACCGACGCGGCCGCCGAAGACGAAGATCCGGTGATCGATCCGGACGGATGTGCCTGGATCGCCGGCGGGCTCGAACGGTTCGTCGCCAACCACGAGCAGTTTGGCGAGGACGTGACGTTCGAGTCGGTCGCGGACGTGATGCGCACGGCAATCGCCGGCGGACGCCTCGCTGAGCAGCAGATGCGGTGGCTCGATGGGCGCCTCGCCGCGCTCAAGGACGACAACGGCTCGGCACCGGCCTGGAACTTCTCCCGAATCGAGTTGATCGTCCTGGCGCGGTTCTACCGCCGGTGCGCGGATCGCGGGTTCGCCATCTACGCCGACTTCTGACCCGGTCCGGACCGCCGGCGCCGGCCGGGACGTCTCGGCACTGACGATGGCCGGCTGACCGCATCCGACCGCGGACCTGTGAATATACGGACAAGCGATGGCCAGCGGCGCGTGCGCACCGCACAATGTAGATCATGGCTGACGGTGTGCCGACCGACCCTGATCAGGCGCTGCGATTTCTGCTCGCCGGCAACCGTCGCTTCGTCCTCGGCCGGCGCGAACACCCGAATCAGGACGCTGACCGGCGTACGGCGGTCGCTCCCGGGCAGCGCCCGTTCGCGGTGCTCTTCGGATGCTCGGATTCACGATTGGCGGCCGAGATCATCTTTGACCGCGGTCTCGGTGACCTGTTTGTCGTGCGTACGGCCGGACACGTCGTCGGGCCGGAGGTGCTCGGCAGCATCGAATACGGCGTCGCGGTTCTCGACGTACCGCTGATCGCGGTGCTCGGCCACGACTCGTGTGGTGCGGTCGCGGCCGCGCTCCAGGTCGCCCGGGACGGAGAAATGCCTCCCGGCGCGATCGGCAGCGTCGTCGAACGTGTGTTGCCGAGCGTCTTGGCGGCCGGCGGAAGCGGCACCGATCCGGACGTCGCCGGCGAAGAACATGTCCGCTACACCGTGGATTTGCTGGCCAACGAATCGGCGACGATCGCCCGTCGGCTGTCCGCCGGGCGCTGTGCCGTCGTTGGGCTGTCGTATCAACTGGCCGACGGGAGCGTACGCGTCATCGCGCAACGCGGACTGCCGCAAGCGGTAAGCCAACCGTGAGCCGACGTCAGCCGTAGGTGTCGCGTGGTCCCCGACCGGGCACTCGCCGCGGACCGCGCGACCAGGTTGGCGCGGACGGACCGTGGATGTGCAGGCGGGTCACCACGTTCGGACCGACCTGCTTAGCGATCTGCCCGAGCAGGCGGCCGGCGAGCAGGCGCAATTGTGTCGCCCAGGCCGTCGACTCCGCCTCGACAGTGAGCTCCCCGTCCACCAGCTTGATCGGCCGGCAGTGCGCCGCCAGGTCGGGCCCGACCACGCGCTCCCACGCGCCGAAAACCTGCCCCTCGGCGGCGGGTTGCTGCCATCCTCGGGTCTTGATCAACCGGGCCAGGACGGTGCCGAAGAGTTGCGGATCACGGGCGTCCGGCCCGGGGCCGGAGTAGCCCCGCGCGCGTTTACCCGAGCCGCGCCGCATGCCGCCGGCACGTGTGCTCGACCGGCTCGACCCGGCCGAATCGCGGCGAACCTTGGCCGCGTCGAGCACTGCGCGGGCGAGCTCCGGGCCCCGGGGGCCGTCCGGTGTCACCGGTCCAGCCGGCCCGGTCGCGTCTTCGCGGGGTGTTTCCCGCTCGTCATCCGGCACGCCGGACACCCCCTTCGACCACATCGAACCGTACGCCGCGCAGCGCCGATGGCACGTCGGCCGCAACGGCACAGGTGACGATGAGCTGGCTCGCGCCACCAACCAATTCGGCCAACCGGTCGCGCCGACCCGCGTCGAGTTCGGCGAACACATCGTCGAGCGCAAGCACCGGCTCGATGCCGTCGGCCCGGAGCAGGTCATATCCGGCCAGCCGCAGAGCAAGCGCAAACGACCAGGATTCCCCGTGGCTCGCGTACCCCTTGGCCGGCAGCTCGCCCAGCGTCAGCACGACATCATCGCGATGCGGTCCGACCAGCGTCGTACCGCGGTCGATCTCATCCTTCCGCGCGGTCAACAACGCGTCGGTCAGCCGCTGCGCGAGTGCTGAGCGATCCGCCGTCAGTGCGCCACCGTCCGCCAGTGTCGAGCGGTACGCCATCGTCGCCGCGCCGAGACCGGCGCTCACCGCCTCGTACGCCTTGGCGACGTACGGTGCGAGTTCGGCGCACAGTTCGACGCGCGCGCCGAGCAGTTCGGCGCCGTGCTCGGCCAGATGGGTGTCCCACACCTCCAACGTGGACAGATCGCGACTGCCAGCGCCCGTCTTGCGCGCCAGGTACGCCGTCCGCAGCAAGGCATTGCGCTGCTTCAGCACGCGGTCATAGTCGGCCCGGACGCCGGCGAACCGCGGTCGCCGCGCGACGAGGAGATCATCGAGATAGCGGCGCCGTTCGGTCGGCTCGCCACGCACCAGGGCGAGATCCTCCGGCGCGAACATCACCATCCGCAGTGCCCCGATGATGTCGCGAGCGCGACGCGTCGGGGAACCACCGAGCCGGGCGCGGTTGGCCTTACCCGGCTCGATCGAGACGTCGACGTTCAGCTCACGGGCGCCTTGCACGACCGACGCGCGGATGATCGCTGTGGCCGCCCCGGCCCGTACGAGCGGCCCATCGACCGCGACGCGATGCGAAGACAGCGTCGCGAGATAGGCCATGGCCTCGACGATGTTCGTCTTGCCGACACCGTTCGGACCGACCAGCACGTTCGCACCCGGCTCGAACTCGACCACGACCTGCGGATAAGAGCGGAAGTCGACGAGTTCGAGCCGGGCAACATACATGGACCGCGTCGCTGTCAGGTGTGGACGGCGTGCCCGCCGAACTGATTACGCAGGGCCGCCACCGCCTTCATCGCCGGCGAGTCATCCTGTCGCGAGTTGAAGCGGGCAAACAGCGAGGCGGCGATCGCATTCAACGGCACGGCCAGGCGGACGGCCTCGTCGACCGTCCATCGGCCTTCGCCGGTATCGTCCGCGTACCCCTTGATCTTCGCGAGCTCTGGATCTTCGTCGAGTGCGCGGTCGAGCAGGTCGAGCAGCCATGACCGCACGACGGTGCCGTCCCGCCACGACTTGATCACGGCCGGTACGTCGGTTACGTACTCCGACGCGCTCAGCAACTCGAACCCCTCGGCGTACGCCTGCATCAGGCCGTACTCGATGCCGTTGTGGACCATCTTCGCGTAGTGGCCCGCACCGACGCCGCCCGCGTGTGCGAAGCCGAAATCGCCGGCCGGCTTCAGCGCATCGAAGATCGGCTGGGCCTTGGCCACGTTGTCAGCCGTGCCGCCGACCATCAAGCCGTACCCGTCTTTGATGCCCCAGACGCCGCCGGACACGCCGCAATCGACGTAGCCGATGCCGCGCTTGCCGAGCCGTTCGGCTCGCGGGGCGTCATCGGTGAACTTGGAGTTGCCACCGTCGATGATCAGGTCCCCTTCGCTCAACAGAGCGGCCACATCATCGATCGTCTGCTCGGTGACCTCGACCGGAACCATCGACCACACCACCCGCGGCGCGGCCAGCTTGCTGACGAAGTCGGCGAGGTCGACCGCGTCGCTCAGCTCCGGATTGTGGTCGAACCCGACGATGTCGTGGCCGGCGCGGCGCAGCCGCTCGCGCATGTTGCCACCCATCCGGCCAAGGCCGATGATTCCCAGCTGCATGGTGTCTCCCTCATGGGGTTCGCTCGGGCCGACAGGCCCATCGTCGCCGACGTACCACGCCGGCGGGCGACGATGCCCGGCCGGCGGCACGACGACGTCACCGACGCCTAATTCCGCCGTTGCTCAGGATCCGATACGGATCGGCATCATCAGGTAGCGGTACCCCGAAATGATTTCACCCTCCGCGTCGCCGGGCACGATCAATGCCGGCTTCTTCGGGTCCGTGAACGACAGTACGGCGACCGGGCTGTCCAGAGCTCCCAGACCGTCGAGCAGATACTGCGGGTTGAACGCGACCTGCATCGGCTCGCCGTCGTACCGGGCGTCCATGGCTTCGCTGGCCCGCGCGTCGTCGGAGCCGCCGGCCTCGACGATCAGGCCGTCCTCGCTGAAGGCCAGGCGCACCGGCGTGTTCCGCTCGGCGACCAGCGACACCCGCTTGATCACTTCGGTCAGCGCCGCCACCGGGACACGGGCCTGCGCCACATGGTGGTCGGGGAACAGTGATCGCACCTTCGGATAATCGCCGTCGAGCAGGCGGCTGGTGCTGCGGCGCGTGCCGCCGGCGAAGCCGATCATGCCCTCGCCGATGCCGCCGCGCGAGATCGCGACCGTCACGTCGCCGCCGAGCGCCCCGAGCGTCTTGGCCGTGTCGGCGAGGGTCCGCGCCGGCACAAGGGCCTGCAGGTGGGCCGCGACGTCGTCGGGGCGCCACGAGATCTCGCGCAGCGCGAGGCGATACCGGTCGGTGGCCAGGAGCGCAAGGGTTTCGCCCTCGATCTCCATCCGGACGCCGGTCATCAGCGGAAGCGTCTCGTCGCGGCCGGCCGCGATCGCGACCTGACTGACCGCGCTCGCGAACGTCGCGGCATCGACGGTGCCCGCCGTCTCCGGCATGTCCGGGAGCGTGGGATAGTCCTCGACCGGCATCGTCGGGAGCGTGAACCGGGCGCTAGCGCAGACGAGCTCGAGATGGCTGCCGACCGCGGCGATCTCCACAGGCTTGGGCGGTAGCGCCTTGGTGATCTCGGCCAGGAGCCGTCCCGACACGAGCGCCGCCCCGTCGGCGTCACCGTGGACATCGACCGTCACCTGGCTGGACACCTCGTAATCGAAGCCGGACACCCGGAGCTGACCGGCTGTCACTCGCAGCATCACGCCGGCGAGCACCGGAACCGAGGGTCGCGACGGCAGCGCTTTCGCTGTCCACGCGACCGCATCGGCGAGCACGTCGCGCTCAACGCGGAACTTCATGGTGGCCTCCACGAGGTGTCAACGGGCGGCCCGCCCGATTCGGTGCGGGGCGCGCCCAACGAACTGTATGGCGCGAGCTGAGGTTGCGCGAGTGCGGCCCGGTGCGGTGACACGACTGCACAAGTGGATCTCCAGCTGATGATTGCTTGTTGTGTTCTTTAGAAAAACTTCTCTTCGTCTTAGTAGGCATTGTGTCTTCTGTGGACGACAGTTATCGGCGCAGTTCAGCCCGTCCGCGCTCACTTCCCTCGTTGTGGACGGGCGTGGGACAACCGGTGTCGTCGTCCACAACGAGGACGGTCCGGCTCCGTCGTCCCCGTCGAATCCACCGCGTGTCCACCAGTTACCCCCAGGTTTTCCCCCGCGCTGTGCACCGCGGCGCGAACCCGACGCGGGCTCGCGCCGTGATGATCGCCATCGAGGTCCACACGTCGTCCACCGCTTTCCGGCGTCGTGCACAGGTTGTCCTCATGCGTCATCCACAATCTGTGGACGAGTGCCTCTACTGAGTTTGTTTGATCCGGTTGGTGAGTTCGGCTATCTGGTTATAGAGCGACCGCCGTTCGGCCATCTGCTGGCGTATCTTCCGGTCGGCGTGCATGACCGTGGTGTGGTCCCGCCCACCGAAGGCCTGCCCGATCCGCGGCAGCGACAGATCGGTCAACTCGCGGCACAGGTACATCGCGACCTGGCGGGCGTTGACGAGCACGCGGGATCGTGAATGACCGCGCAGATCATCGAGGCTGACGCCGAAGTAGTCCGAGGTCGATGCCATGATCTGGTCGGCCGTGATGTCCGGGCCGGATCCGTCCGGGATGAAGTCGCGGAGCACCTCTTCAGCCAGAGCGAGGGCGACGGGTGCGCGGGTCAGGCTGGCAAATGCCGTCACGCGGATGAGTGCACCTTCGAGTTCGCGGATCGAGTTCGCGATCCGCGATGCAATGAACTCAAGGACGTCGGGTGGTGCGGACAGCCGCTCCTGCGCGGCCTTCTTCTGCAGGATCGCGATCCGCGTCTCCAGGTCCGGCGGCTGGATGTCGGCGAGAAGTCCCCACTCGAATCGCGTACGCAGACGGTCCTCGAGCGTCGACAGTTGCTTGGGCGACCGGTCCGAGGTGATGACCAGTTGCTTGTTCGCGTTGTGCAGCGTGTTGAACGTGTGAAAGAACTCCTCCTGCGTGCGTTCGCGGCTTTCCAGGAACTGAATGTCGTCGATCAGGAGGATGTCCACATCGCGGTAGCGTCGCTGAAACGCTTGCGTCTTGTCATCGCGGAGCGAGTTGATGAAGTCATTGGTGAATTCCTCGGTCGATACGTAGCGCACCGACCGCGCGTTGCCGAGACTCGTCGCGTAGTGACCGATCGCGTGCAACAGGTGCGTCTTGCCAAGGCCTGATCCGCCATAGATAAACAGCGGGTTGTAGGCCTTCGCCGGCGACTCCGCGACGGCCACCGCGGCGGCGTGCGCAAATCGATTCGACGATCCGATGACAAATGTCTCGAACATGTACTTCGGATTGAGCCGATTGCCCTCGCTGTTCGGCTGCGGGCGGCGGTCGTCGCGGCCGGTGCCGGCGCCGGCGCGCTGCGGCGGCGCAATGCCGGCTGCCCCGAGGTTCCCAGCGCCGACGGTCCCGGTGGGATACGCCGGATAGGCCGGTGGGCGGTAGCCCGGGTCGGCGTCCGCGTGCCCGGCACGGTCGTGGTCCGTTTCCATGGGTACGTGGTGGTCGGCGCCACGGTGATGGGCCGACGCGCGATCGCTCGGGTCGACCGGATGTTCGGCGACGGCACTGCCGCTCCGCTCGAACCGCCACCCGTTGTCTGGCCGGCTCGCCGGATTGGCCGGCGCGTTGAAAGCGGCCGCGTCGAACAGTGCGTCCGGTTGCTGCGATGTGCCGGTGTTGTCGACCGCGAGACCGGTCGCGCCGGCCGGCGCCGGGGAACTCGGTGCACTGCCGTCGTCCGGTGGTCGTACGGTGACGGCCACTTGCACCGGCCGTCCGAGCCGCCGGGACAGCGCCTCGGTGATCGCCGGACGCATGCGGGTCTCGATGACATCTCGAGTAAACGCATCCGGCACCGACACGAGCGCGGTGTCCTCGACGAGCGCGAAGAGCCGGGTGAGGCGAAGGTAGGCGCGCTGTTGCGCGGAGGCGATCCCCTCCGCCACCTCGTCGGTCGCGGAGATCCAAATTGCCGGCAGGTCGACCATGTCTGTCATCTAGCACGCCTCACGTCGTCTGCCGGTCGGTTGCTCACCCGTTGGGGGCGCACCGATGTTTCTACTGCCTGACCATGATCCGTCCACAAGTTATCCACAACCTGTGTATCGGCGTGATCTCGGCATATGACCGTCCTCCGCCCCGACGCTCGGCGCCCGGCGCGCCGCCGCGTCGAGCCATCGCCTGGTCCGGTGGTGGTGCGGTGATTCGTCCGGTTCCGAACCTTATGACGGCGCTGCCCGATGGAGGTCAGACGGGCACCGTAACAGCGTTGTCCACAGCGACTCAACCGTTGTCCACAAGTCGACTGTCGCAACCCGGCCGGTCTGTCGACTCGACCAATAGGCCTCTCCGGCGGCATTGTTGCAGGTCACGACCGTGCCATCAGAACAACGACTCAATGCCGGTTTTGACGCTGCCCGTCCCGCCGCGTACGCTCGACCGGTTGCTCTATCCACGCTGGTAGAGTTGATGACGACTGGTGGCCGGCAGTTCCGTTAGCCGCGATCGTGGTAGTTCCCCGCCCGCCGAATCGTGGTGGCAACCGCGATCGCGGTGTCGCAATGCCGGCCCCGGATTCACCCAGATGAGCTGACACATCGTCGCAACGTGCGGCGAGCACGATGAAGACGGAGTGCCTGACGTGAGCAAGCGCACCTTCCAGCCGAACAACCGTCGGCGCTCGAAGACCCACGGTTTCCGGCTGCGTATGCGTACCCGTGCCGGTCGCGCGATCCTGTCGGCCCGTCGGGCCAAGGGTCGCGCTCACCTATCAGCTTGATCAGATTCGGGTAGGCATGCTGGCGGCGACCGACCGACTGCGGCGACGTGACGAGTTTTCGGCCACGGTCGCCGGTGGGCGTCGCGCCGCACGTGGAGCTGTGGTCGTCCACGCAGCGAGTCGGCCACCGATCGCGGTCGAGCCGATCGGCGCCGCGGCGTCCGAAGGCCGAGTCGAGCAAACTCCCCAGATGATGTCAAGCACGTCTAATCCGGTACGAACCTCGGCGAGGCCGTCGGTGCGTGCCGGATTCGTCGTGTCCAAGGCCGTTGGCGGCGCGGTTGTTCGAAACCGAGTGCGTCGACGCTTGCGGCACTTGATGCGCTCCCGGCTGGACCGATTGCCAGACCGCACCGACGTCGTGGTGCGCGCGTTGCCGGGCTCGGCGAACCGGACATACGCGGCACTCGCCGCCGATCTGGACGGAGCGTTGTCAACAATTACCAAGGACACTATCCGTCCGGCGCGGCCGCGGCGGCGTGGGTGATCGCGATGACGAAGACGACAAACGTGTCACCGCCGCGAGCAACGTCGCCGGGCACCTCCGGCCGCGGACCACACGCCGACGGCCCGGAAACAGATGTGCGTCCGGTCATGAGCGCCGCCGCCCGCATGCTGTTAGTACCCATCGTCGCGTACCGTCGTTGGGTAAGCCCGGCGTTGCCGGCGCGTTGCCGGTTCTACCCGTCATGCAGTGCGTACGCCGTCGAGGCGATTTCCACGCACGGTGTGTTCCGGGGCATCGGGCTGGCGACCTGGCGGCTGTTGCGCTGCCAACCCTTTAACCGGGGCGGGTATGACCCCGTCCCACCGCCGCGACCGACGGAAAACGGAGTCAGATAGCGCCATGGGATGGATCTACACAGGGATCTCCTGGATCCTGCTGAAATGGCACGCGTTCTGGCACTTCATCGGTGTCGGTGACTGGCTGGGCACGAACTGGGACTGGATCCTCGCCACCGTCTTCCTGGTCATTACCATCCGCGCCGTTCTGTTCCCGGTCTTTGTGAAGCAGATCAAGTCGCAGCGGGCGATGCAGGCCCTTCAGCCACAGATCGCGAAACTGCGCGAACAGTACAAGAACGACAAGCAGGGCCTGCAAAAGGCACAGATGGAGCTGATGCGTTCCGAGAACGCCAATCCGCTCATGGGGTGCCTGCCGCTTCTCGTTCAGATCCCGGTCTTCATCGGCCTCTTCCACGTCCTGCGTCACCTGAAGCCGAGCATGTCGGTCGCCGGTCAGCAGCTCTATGGCTGGTCGACGACGCAGTTCGAGAGCGCGTCACACGCGACCTTGTTCGGCGCGCCGATCGCCTCCGCGTTCAAGTCGTCGAGTGCCGACGTCACCCTCCTCGGCTCGACCACAACGAACGTGCGAATCGTTGCGGGTGTGTTGATGGCGATCATGATCGCCACGACATTCCTCACGCAGTATCAGATGATCAAGAAGACCGGCTGGGCGACCGATCCGAACCAGAAGATGATCCAGCGGTTGATGCTCTTCGGTGTCCCGATCGGCCTGCTCTTCTCCGGCACGGTGTTCCCGATCGGTGTCGTCATCTACTGGGTTACGACGAACGTTTTCTCGCTTGGTCAGCAGTTCTACGTGCTGCGGAAGTTCCCGCCGCCAGTGAACGTGGATACCGGTCTGGGGCTCGGCGGCATGTTCGGTGGTGGGTCGAAGACGCCGGCACCTAGCAAGAATGGGCCGCCGACCAAGGCCGGTGCCCGTAATGTGAAGAACGGCAAGCCGATCACCAACGGTGCCCCGGTCGCCAAGCCGACCGTCGCTGCGCCGAAGGTCGGCGCCAAGCCGATCAACCCGAAGAAGGGCAACGCCGCCAAGCGGCTGTCGAGTTGACGCGACGCTCGCCCGTACGAAGCGCACCGGTGGCCGACCGGTAGCGATTGGTACGGGCGGCGGCGCGCCTGGGCAGCGCTCACGCGCGGGGCCACAGACCTCCCCGGTCGGATGGTGCAAGCCATCCGAGGACCCGGGGGTACCGAAGTCTCAAGCACAACGGAGATGACATCGTGACGGAAACGAGTACGCCCCCGGTCGCGGAGGCCGACACCGACACCGAAGAACCCAAAGCCAGCACCGACAGCGATCTGTTCGCGCAGAGCGAGGTGGCCGCGGACTACGTCGAGGGACTGCTCGACATCCTCGACTATGACGGCGACATCGACGAGGTAGTCCAGGCCGGTCGGCCGGTCGTCGAGATCGTTGGCGACCGCCTCGACAGTCTGGTCGGCCAGCGTGGTGCGACCTTGGAAGCGTTGCAGGAACTCACGCGCCTGGCGATCTATCGGCAGACCGGATCGCCGTCCCGCCTGTTGCTCGACGTCGGCGGCTATCGGGAGAGCCGCCGCAAGGAGCTGGTCGCGATCGCGAAGAACGCCGCCGAGCGGGTGAAGCAGCACGGCGAGCCGGTCCGCCTCGAGGCGATGAACGCATTCGAGCGGAAGTGTGTGCACGACGTCATCAACTCGACGACCGGCGTGGAGAGCGAGTCCGAAGGCGTCGAACCGCACCGGCGGATCGTCGTACACCCGGCGTGATCCGTACCGAGCAAGGGAATTGCCCGCCGCGACCGCAAGTCGCGGCGGGCTTTTTCACGCCGGTCCCCCGATACTCAGGTGGAGATCATGGACGGCGCTGACCGCCCCCACAACGTGAGCGAACCCCCGTCCGAGCTAGTGGCCGCGGCCGAGGCGTACTTCGGTCCACGATTGCGCCTCGCCGGGCGTTACGCGCAGTCGCTAGCGACCGACGCCGTCGTGCGCGGCTTGATCGGCCCACGGGAAGCCGACCGATTGTGGGATCGGCACATCCTGAATTGTGCGGCGATCGCTCCGGCCGTGCCGTCTGGGGCGCGCGTCATTGACGTCGGTTCGGGCGCCGGACTGCCCGGTGTGGTTCTGGCGATCGCGCGGCCGGATCTGCACGTGACACTCGTCGAGTCGTTGGCGCGGCGTACGGCGTATCTCGATGAGATCGTTGCGTCGTTGGATCTGGCCGACAGAGTCACCGTCGTGCGGGCCCGCGCCGAGGAGATCGCCGAAAACGCGTCGATGTTTCACGTGAAACCGGCTGACGTCGTGACGTCGCGCGCGGTAGCTCCACTCGACCGGCTCGCCGGATGGTGCCTACCGTTGGCGCGCGTCGGCGGGCGACTCATGGCGGTGAAGGGGACGACCGCGAGCGAGGAGGTGGCCGCCCATGGGGGTGCGGTCGCGCGGCTCGGCGGTAGCGCCCCGATCATTCGGGAGTACGGAACCGATCTGTTGCCGGAGCCGACCACGGTCGTAGAAGTCGTACGCGAACGGGCCGTGGACCGACGGCAGACCGAAACGTCGGCCCGCGCTCGGGGCCGCCCGCGCCGCTGACGGCCGGTCCAGCCGCCGTGTCCACCCGGCCGTGCCCACAGTCCGGCGTGGTGTCTCGGGCGTCGCGCGCGGGTCGTGAATGCGAATACGTCGCGACGTTCATGGGTGTCGTCTTGCGTGAGGCTCGACACCAACGGCGTGAGTGTCGGTTCACGCCCGGATCGAATCTCCGTCGATGTGAAAGTCGATGTGAGATTTGTCGGTGAGAGCGCCCGACGTCCTCCCCGTACCGCGCTCGTTGAACCATCGTCGACGACGGTGGACTAGTTAGGCCGAACGTCGGTATGCATGAAAGCGGTAAGTCGCGAGACTATTAACCCTGCGGTACGACCGTGAACCCGTTGGCAACGCTACGTTTGCCGGCGCAGAGCACGGCCGGCGGCGACGAATGGCTGGGACCGGCGACCCGATGCGCGCATTGAGCGACGTCTCCATGTGTCCGGGCGCCGCGACGTACGACGGTGACCGATCCGAATGTGGCGGAGATGACGGCGGTGCATGACGGAAGTGGCCACTGGGAGCCGATCGTTCCGGTAGGCCCGCCCGCGCGTCTCGGAGTGGTGCGATCGTCGAACTCGTCCGGCAACCAGCCCGCGCCGCCTGTGGTGCGTGGGCTAGGTGTTGCGTCGAGGAGTCTCGGGGCGTCGGCGAGTGGTCCGGCGACGGACCGGGATTCCGGCTCTGGGAACACACCGCTAGTGATCGGCGTGGCGGCGTCTCCGCCGGTGGTGGCCTCCGAGCCAGCCGTCCCTTCCGGCCCGGTGCCAACCCCCGGGCCGGTGCCAGTCCCCGCGCCGGTGGTGGCCCCCGCCGCGGCGGTCGCTGCCGCCCGGGCGCTAGCCTCCGAGCCGCCGATAGCGTCCGAGCCGTCGCTGGCGTCCGGCCAGGCGTTCGCTCCGGGTACATCGGACCGGGGTGATCCGGCGGTGCTGAGCGATCCGCTGGTCGTCTCGAGCGCGAGGGTGTTTGGGGATGCGCGTGGATCCCGGAGATGGTCCGACGTGTTTCGGTCACGGGGCAGCGTGCCGGTGGATGGGCTGGCCAGGCGACCCGAGACGCCGCGCGTACGACGGCGGCGTCAACGGGCGGTCCGGCGTAGACCGCGGGGTTGCTCGTGGCGACGAGTCGGCGCCCCGCCGACTTGGCGGGGATCTCCGTCGACGCAACGTGCGTGCGTTTGGACGCGGCGGATCTTCTGGCCGGCACATGACGGCGGATCATGGCGATCCGACCGGCGGAGTCGGGGGTCTGTTTTGGCGGGATGTGGTAGCGGTGGGTCGCGCTCCGGTGGTCAGCCGGCGCACGATAGCAGTCGCGACCGAGGTGGGCTTCGATGCGCCGACGAGATCGTCGTCGACCGACGCGAAGAGCGCCATCTCGGCGGCGTCGGGTGGGCGATCTGTGCCCGCCTCCCACCGTCTCGACGAGTCGGTCGCGTTGTATGGTGACGATTCCGTGTTGTCGGGCGAGACACCCTCGAGTGTGCCGTCGCCACGGACGGGCGCGGTGTCGAGTTACGAGACAGGGGTCAGGATGACCGACGCTGATGTTTCACGTGAAACCGAAGATCCACCCCTGGCGCAGGAGGCGAGGCGGGCCGTGGAAATCCTCAATCCGAGCGGGGAGATCACGATGCCGCGTCCGACCCGACGCCGCGTCATCTGCGTCGCGAACCAGAAGGGTGGCGTCGGAAAGACCACCAGCGCCGTGAACATCGCCGTAGCCCTCGCCCTGCACGGCAATCGCGTCCTGGTCATCGACCTTGATCCGCAGGGCAATGCCTCGACCGGAATGAACGTGCCCCACCATGCCGGCGTTCCCGACGTCTACGACTGTCTGATCGAGGGCGCCGCCTTGGAGTCCGTGACTCAATCGGTCGATGGCATTCCGAACCTCGCGTGCGTGCCGGCGACAATCGATCTCGCTGGTGCGGAGATCGAACTCGTCTCTGTTGTCGCTCGGGAATCCCGACTGTCGCGGGCGATCCAGGCTTCGAGCGCCGAGTTCGACTACATCTTCATCGACTGCCCGCCGTCGCTCGGGCTTCTGACCGTGAACGCGCTCGTGGCCGCACAAGAAGTGCTTATCCCGATCCAGTGCGAGTACTACGCACTCGAAGGCGTGCAAGCGCTCACGAGCAACATCGCGTTGGTCAAGTCGCACCTCAATCCGACGCTCGACATCTCGACCGTCCTGCTGACCATGTACGACCGCCGGACCCGCCTGGCCGACTTGGTCGAACAGGACGTGCGGGCTCACTTCGGCGACAAGGTTCTGCACGCCGTGATCCCCCGCAACGTACGCGTGTCGGAGGCACCGAGTTATAGCCAGTCCGTGATGACGTACGACCCCGGGTCGCGTGGCGCGATGAGTTACTTCGAGGCGGCCCAGGAGATTGCCGTACGTGGCGCGCGAATGGAAGGCGTGGGCACATGAGCAAGCCACGGGGTGGCCTTGGCCGCGGCCTCGGCGCGCTGATCCCGACCGCACCGCCGCCGTCGGCCGCGACCGCCGAGACCGGTGGGGCCACCGCGAATATTGGTACGGCTGTTGCCGACGCGCACGCCGACCAGTTGGCACCGGTGCCCGGTGCTCGCTTCGCCGAGATCCCGGTCGACTCGATCGTGCCGAACCCGAAGCAGCCGCGTCAGATATTTGACGAGGGCGCGTTCGAGGAACTCAAGCAGTCGATCGACGCGGTCGGCTTTCTGCAGCCGATCGTGGTCCGCGAGACCGGCATCGACAAATTCGAGCTGGTTATGGGCGAGCGCCGATGGCGCGCCGCGCAAGCGATCGGCCGTGAACTCATCCCAGCGATCGTCCGAGAGACGCGCGACGATGCGATGTTGCGCGACGCGTTGCTCGAAAACATCCATCGCGCGAACCTGAATCCACTCGAAGAAGCGGCCGCCTATCAGCAGCTGTTGACCGAGTTCGGTGCCACCCACGACGAGCTCGCACGGCGGATAGGTCGGAGCCGCCCGCAAATCTCGAACACCATCCGACTGTTGAACCTGCCCGCTGCGGTCCAACGCCGCGTCGCCGCTGGCGTGCTCTCGGCCGGTCACGCCCGAGCACTGCTGTCGCTCGATGACGCGATCGAGCAGGAGGCGCTCGCGACCCGCATCGTGGCGGAGGGGCTGTCGGTACGCGCGACTGAAGAACTGGTGCAACTCGCCGCGTCCGGCGATACGAGCCGCCCGGCCGCTGCCCGGCGGCGGCAGACCGCCG
This sequence comes from uncultured Actinomycetota bacterium, assembly GCA_963724705.1. GTDB lineage: Bacteria > Actinomycetota > Actinomycetes > Mycobacteriales > Micromonosporaceae > DASQPR01. The sequence goes on along the minus strand of CAVRVS010000007.1, from coordinate 578,585 downwards.
TTCCTCGCGCGATGTCCGATCTCGCCGATCGCCTGTCCGACCGCTTCGATACGCGCGTGAAGATCGATGTTGGCCGCAGCAAGGGGAAGATCGTCATCGAATTCGGCAGTGTCGACGACCTTGAACGGATCGTGGGCATCTTCGGCGTCGAGGGCGAGTAGTCGCGACCGTCGTCGTGGGCCCGGCCGCGTCGCGGCTCGGGCCGACATTCCTTTCCTGGACCCTTGGGTCGGTACGGGCGGGCGCCGGCGAACCGTGAATCACGCCCGGACCGAGCGTTCGTGCCGGTGCGCGGTTCCGGCTCGGCGTTGGTTGGACCGGTCGCGACGCGTCGTCGGCACGTCGATGTGATCACTCTCGATGGCGAGCGCGCGAACATGAACGGCCGGCGGCGCACGGTGGCGGCTCCGGTTAACTACGGGCCGGAAAATGGGTTACGGGCGACCCGCGAGAATCCACAGAAGTTATCCACAGGGCCTCGCCGGCTGTGCCTCCACACGCGGTCAGAGCCATTGCCGCCCTGTGGATGACTGTGGTCATTGCCGGTCCGTCGGCGACCGGTGGGACCGGTCCAAACCGTGGATCTTGTACCGTCGACTGGCTTGGTTGTCGCCGCGCGGGTCCATTTCGGATCCGGATCGGCGAAGGCGACGCGCCGAACGGATCGCTCACCTCTCGCGCCGCGACACATCCGGTCCCAGTCAGCCAGTCCGGTCCGGCGTCTCACACAAAATAGGCCCGCCTCCCGACTCCGTTGTTCCTCGTGCGACGAGCTTGTGCCGAGCGGCGCGCACTGCATGGTGGCGTGCCCTACGTTCCGTCTCCGGCGACTCACGCCCGTTCGTTCACATCGAAGCTCACGGCGCCGCATCGACCGTGTCTCCACCGAGCGACCGTGGGTCGTGGGGTGGTCGGTCGCGTGCAGGGTCGGTTGTGTGCAGGGTCGGTTGCGCGAGCGGTGGGTCATGGGGCGCCGCATCGCGTGGCCGCATCGCGGCGGGGTTGTCCGAACGTGCGGTCGTGGAGCGCGCTGGGTCGCACGCGTCATCGCTCGTGTGGCTGTGCGGTCGTGGGCGCACAGTCTCTTGAATGCGATCGTGCCGCTGCGGGTGCGATGCGCCGGGTTGTCGGGCGCTGGCCGTCCGGCCGTGCCCGGCGGCCGTGCGAGTGACCACGCGCGCTACGGGCAGGCTCGCGTGACAGGGACGAGCGGCGTCGAGTTGCGCGGGTTGGACGTGTTGTGCAGGACCGCAGCATGTTGCCGGCACGCGGGAGGGCGGTCGACGTAGCGCGGATCGTTGCCCGCCGTACATCGTCATCAGGTGGTGCCGCGCACCGGCCTGACCGGCGTTGAGTGCGCGACTCGGGGTGCGTAAGGCCCCGACGGTCGACCCGTCGACTCTGGTTAATCACAACGGTTTCGTCCGCCGGGGACGCATCGAGCAATGTCGGGTCGTGTGTCGTTTCACGTGAAACCGAAGGAGGGGCGACAGTCGCCGCAAGCGGGACTATCGTCTCCTTGTGGTCGACACCCCCAGCTCACTTCCATTGTTCACGCAGTCGCCGAGCTTCCCGCTCGAGGGCCAACTTCGGGTCAAGCGATTGGACCCGCCCGTCGCATCCGAACCGCCACGAGACGGCGAGGATCCGTCCTCATGCGTTGCGTGTTCCGCGACCGACGACGCGTACATCTGGGTCAGCGAACGATGGCGAGTGCGTGCCACAGACGGCCCGACCGGGCTCCCGATGGTGCTCATCCTTGAGGCACGGTCGCATTTGGACCTGGGCGACCTGCCGAATCTGCTCGCGGCCGAACTGGGGGTCATGACCGTACGGCTGGAACGAGCTATCCGGTCGCTGGACGAGGTCGCGCAGGTGCACGTCAATCGCTGGGGTGATGGCGCGGCCCATCTGCATCTCTGGTTCCTCGGACGGCCCGCGGGTCAATTGCAGCTTCGTGGTCCGTTCCTTGCCATGTGGGACGAGATCCTGGATCCAGTGCCGGAGGCGCAGTGGCGTAGCAACCTCGCTCATATCGCCGCCTGGCTGGAGGCGTTCGGTGGGACGGCCCAGGTCGCTCCACCGCGGATCGAGTGGCACGCGCCGAGCACGTTCGCCGGAATAGCCGCCATCGAGGATCCGGCCGTCGACGCGACCCTCGGCGCGGGGTTGGCGGTGGACGGTGCATCCTCGGACGCGGCTGATACCGGAGCGACAGATACGGCGGCACCATCGACACCCGCCGCGGCCGCGCCAGCAGGCGACGCGAGCAGCGCCTCGGACGCCGGCACCGCCGACGCCAGCGTCGACGGCCACGTCAATACGGTGAACGAAGCCGAGGGTCCCGATTGGACGACGGTCGACTACGACGAGTCCGAAGACGCCAAAGCGTCAGCCGAGGTGATCGAGCGCGAACCGAACCCCGATCTCGCATCGGATGACAGTGAAACCGTCTCGGTGCGGATCCCATCGCAGGCGAAGCGGCCCCGGGAGGAGCGCGTCGGGCGGTAGGCGCCGACGGTGCTGTCGACATCTCGGAAGGACCCGCGCCGTCGACAGTCACACCTTCACAACGCCGCTCGCGGGTCAGGGTTGTGGCCGGCCGCTCACCGAACACGAGTCAGACGAAATGGGCGATGCTCAGCCCCGCCGGACCGCCCGGTCGACGAGCGTGGCGAGAGTCTTGCCAAGGTCCAGGCCGGCCGCCGTCACCGACATTGGCAGCAGTGACGTGTCGGTCATGCCGGGGGCCACGCTGGCCTCGATGACGTACGGAGTGCCGGACTCGTCGACGATGAGGTCGATCCGCGACAGATCACGAAGCCCGAGTGCGCGATGTGCGTCCAACGCGACCTCGCTCACCCGGCGGGCCACGGACGCGTCGAGCCGGGCCGGAGTGTGCCAGGTGGTCAGCCCGGCGGTGTAGCGGGCGGCGTAGTCGTACACACCGTCGCGGGCAACGATTTCCACGGCCGGCAACGCGACCGGTCCGTCACCGGTGTCCACCACGCTCACCGCGATGTCCATTCCAGACACGTACGGCTCGATCAGCGCGGTCGAGTAGTACGCGAAGCAGCCCACCATCGCGGTCGCGAGCGCCGTCGCGTCCCGGACAACGGAGGTGCCGAGCCCCGAACCGCCCTGCGCGGGCTTCACCATCAGCGGCAGACCAAAACGGGACAGCAGGAGATCGAGCACCGCGCCGGCGCCGAGCTCGGTGAAGCGCTCCTGCGGCAGCGCGACCCAGTCCGGCGTCGCTATCCCGGCGTCGCGCAGCACCGATTTCGCCGTCGGCTTGTCCCACGCCAGCCGGGCCGCTTGAGCGTCACCGCCGACGTACGGGATCCCGCACAAGTCGAGGATCGCCTGCAACGACCCGTCCTCACCGGCGGCGCCGTGCAGCGCGATGACGACGGCGTCGGGTGGATCGGCCGCGAGCGACGGCAGAAGTGCTGCGTCGACGTCGCACACGGTGGCGTCGACGCCGGCCGCATGAAGGGAGTCGAGGACACGCCGGCCGGATCGAAGGGACACGTCCCGCTCATAGGACAGGCCACCCGCGAGCACCAGCACGCGCGGTTCGTTGGCTCCGCCCGTACCCGTGGTCATGTCGTCTCCGGACCGGGAGCGTCGGCGGTGCGTGACGACCGCGGACCTCCGTTTGCACTGGTCCAGGTGACCGCGGCCGGACCGGACGCTCCGGCGCTGACGCCGAACGCGGATCGCAGGGCCGACTCCTGCTCGATCACCGCGGCGAGTCGTCGCACACCCTCGCGGATGCGATCGGGCGGTGGGAACGAGTAGCACAGCCGCAGATGCGCGCCGCCGGTGCCGTCCGCATAGAAGCCGGTCCCGGGGACATAGGCCACACGTTCGGCGATCGCCCGCGGCAGCATGTCCTTCGAATGCAGGCCGTCGGGCAGCGTGAGCCAGATGTAGAAGCCGCCGGACGGCACCGTCCAGCGCGTGCCGGCCGGCATCAGGTCATGCAGGGCCGTCAGAGCGACATCTCGTCGCTCTCGGTACACCTCGCGGAACGTTTTGAGCTGCTGCTGCCACGGCATCGTCTCGAAGTACGTCGCGACGGTCGCCTGCGCGAACGCGCTCGGGCACAGGATCTGCGCCTCCGAGGCGATCACGAGCTTCTCCCGGACCGCATGTGGTGCCAGAATCCACCCCACGCGCAGGCCGGGTGCGAACGTCTTGGAGAACGTGCTGACGTAGATGACGCCGTCGCGCGTGCGGGACCGGAACGCGGGCACCGTCTCGCCATCGAAGCCGAGCAGGCCGTACGGGTCGTCCTCGACGATCAGCAGCCCAGCCGCCTGGCAGATCGCGAGGATCTCGTCGCGGCGGCCATCCGGCAACGTCACGCCGGCCGGGTTCTGGTGCGCCGGCACGGTGTAGAGGAATTTCGCGCGCTTGCCGGCCTTCGTGACGGCCGTGATCGCCTCGTTGAGCGCGGCCGGGATCAGGCCGTCGTCGTCCATTGGCACGTGTACGACGTCGGCCTCGGCCGCCTGGAAGACGCCGAGCGCGCCGACGTAGCTCGGTCCCTCGGCCAGAACGACGTCGCCGGGATCGAGGAAGACGCGGCTGATCAGGTCGATAGCCTGCTGGCCGCCCACGGTGACCACGACGTCGTCCGGCGACGCGCCGTTCACGACATCGATGCCCGACAATGTCATGACGTCGCAGATGCGCTCGCGCAACATCGGGTCGCCTTGGCCAATGCCGTACTGCAGCGTGGTTGCGCCGTAGGTCGATCCGAGTTCGGCCAGCATCGCGCCGACCGCGTCGAGCGGCAGCGCGGCAACGTAGGGGGAGCCACCGGCAAGCGAGACGACCTCGGGACGGTTTGCCACCGAGAACAGCGCCCGGATCTCCGATGCGGTCATGCCGCGCATGCGCCGGGCGTACCGATCGGTGTAGTCGTCGAGCGTTGTGCCGGTCGTCATGCGCCGGTCCTCCTCGCGTGCCCTGCCTCGGCGCGTCGTCTCATGACGCGTCGCCTGTATTCACGCAACACTCGGGAGTCGCAGGGCTCCCGAGCGTCACGGTTCGCCGAGCTTAACCTGCTATCTCGACGACCATCGAGCCATTTGCCGGGTACGATCTTCCCTTGTTGAGGGGCGCGACCGAGATTCGCCCCCTACCTGTCCCAGGAGTCGGTCACGTGTCTCGGCGCCTTGTGAATCTCACGCTCGACACGCTGGAGGACATTCCCCAGCCGTGCCGGCAGTGCGTCTATTGGGAACTCGACCCGGTCGCGGCTCAACGCGCGTGCGCCGCGGGGGCTCCAGACCTGGAGAAAGAGGCCTGGGTTTCGCAGACGCTGCTCGAGTGGGGTTCCTGCGGAAAGCTCATCTACGTCGACGGGATGGCTGCTGGGTTCGCGATGTACGCGCCGCCGGCGTACGTCCCGAGGTCGATGGCGTTTCCGACATCGCCGGTCTCGGCCGATGCCGCGTTGCTGATGACGGCGCACGTGGTGGGAGCGTTCGCTGGCGGCGGGCTCGGCCGGATGCTGATCCAGGGAGTCGCGCGCGACCTGACTAAGCGCGGCATCCGCGCCATCGAGGCCTTCGGCGATGCGAAGCACAGCGAGCTCGACGAGGACGGCCGGCGCGACACTCCCGGTTCCCTCGGCGCGTCCGGACGCTGCCTGGCGCCGGCCGACTTTTTCCTCGCCGTCGGCTTCAAGACGATCCGACCGCACCGGAGCTATCCCCGGCTGCGCTTGGAGCTGCGCACCGCATTGTCGTGGAAGTCGGACGTGGAATACGCCCTGGAGAAGCTGCTGGGCTCGATGAGCCCGGAGTCGATCCTGCGACCGGTGCGGCCGGCGACGCGATCGACCGACGGGATCATGACCGGATCCGCTTGAGCGGATCGCTCAGTGCACGGCCGTCGGCAACGCCGCCCGCAGCGTCGACACGTCGATCGAGCCGGTCTTGACGTCCTGCTCGACCGGGAAGTACATGCGTTGCACCGCCGCGATCATCGCCTCGACGGTGCGATTGCGGAAGGGCGCCTGCACGACGAGTTCGCGATCGCTCGGCGACGTCAGGTAGGCCAGATCGACCCGTACGGCGGGCATGCGCGTCAACCGCAGCAGATCCCAGGACTTCGGATGCGTACGGCAATCCTGAAGTCCCGTACGGGCAAGGATTTCGCGCTGTACGAGACCGGCCAGCCGCTCTCCGACCGTGGACACCTCGCCGTTTTCGGTGCCGTAGTGATAGGTCGCGACACCGTTGGCCGCCGCGCTCGAGTTTCCGTCCAGATGGATCGAGAGCAGCAAGTCGGCGCCGAGATCGTTGGCGAGCTTCGCCCGCGTACGGTCGTCGATCGCATCGACCGGGCGTGGGCCGCGGGTCAGGAACACCCGCATGCCGGCGGCCGCCAACCGACCTTCGAGCCGCGTGGCGATGTCGAAGGCGAGGTCGGCCTCGGTCCATCGCAGCAGCCCATCGGCCACGACCACACCGGGATCGCGGCCACCGTGGCCGGGATCAATGACGATCGTCTTGCCCACGAGGGTCGGTCCGGCGTGCCGGAACCGCTCGGCTTCACGCAACGCCTGTGCGTGTCCGCCCACGACCTTGCGACCGAGACGGCGGAGTGCGGTCATCGTCTGCGGGCCGTACGCCCCGTCCGGCGCCAGGCCGACCTCGCGCTGGAAGCGGGCGACGGCCTTGGCCGTACGTTGGCCGAACACGCCATCCGCGCGGCCGACGTCGAAGCCCATCTCGAGCAGGCGCTCCTGGAGTTGCCGGACATCGTCGCCGATCATCGCGTCGGGCATGGCATGGAAGAGCATGCGGTCGCCTAGCGTCCACCGTGCCGCATCGAGCGCCCGCCACGTCTCGTCGCCCACCTTGCCGTCAATATTCAGCCCACGGCTCTGCTGGAACGTGCGGACGGCGACGTCAGTCGCGTAGTCGAACTCTGCGTCGGCGCCGCCGGACGCGCTCGCGTCGAGGAGGCCGAGATGCGCCAGGATGGCGCGGATCTCGACGATCGCGGGGCCACGTTCGCCCTGGCGATACGAGTGCATCTGGTCTCCTAGAGCTGGTGCGGTGGTGCCGTGTTTGTGGCCGAGACCCGATTAGGGCCAACCACCAGGCGCGGAGTTCGGGGCGCTTTTCGCACGCCTCCTGCACCGTAGTGTCCCGCCTCCGGTCGTCCCATGCGGTGCCCGCTCGCAGATCTGGTCAAACCGTTCGATCGATCTTCGGTGGCGCATCGGAACGATCTCCGAGGCCACCGTACCCAGATTGGCGGGACGCCAGAAAAGCCGCCCTGGTTCCGCTTCGACCGCCGGCGCATGGTTGCCGACACAACATCCTAAATATCACCTTGTGTGGTACGCGCCCGGGTCGATCCCATCCCAGACGCCGTGGGATCCTGCGCACGACAAGGGCCACCGGCGTTGATATCCGGTGGCCCTTCGTCCGTGTCGCCGATGCGCGGCAGCGCCGACTACAGCACGCCTTCGATCAGCCGTACCAGCGTGCTCTTGGGGTGGGCACCAGCGACCGACGTCACCGGCTCGCCGCCCTTGAACACCGTGAGCGTCGGTACGGACATCACGCGATAGTCGCGCGCGGTGTTCGGGTTCGAGTCGATGTCCATCTTGACGATCTTCACCTTGTCGCCCATCTCGCTGGCGATCTCCTTGAGGACCGGCTCGACTCGAAGACATGGCCCGCACCACTCGGCCCAGAAGTCGACGAGGACGGGCGTCTGTGACATCAGCACCTCGTCGACGAACGTTGCATCGGTGACTTCGTTCATGGTCAGCCTTTCCGGAAATCGAGTGCGTGCGGCGGGTCGGCGAGCAAGACGCCGGGTTGTTCGGAGGTGACAACGGCCGGGGTGGCCGATCGACGCTACCCCTCCGGCGTCTCGAGCGAGGCGATGAAACGCTCCGCGTCGAGTGCCGCGGCGCAGCCGGTGCCGGCTGCGGTGACCGCCTGCCGGTACGTGTGGTCAACGAGGTCGCCGGCGGCAAAGACGCCGTTGAGGTTCGTCTGGGTGCTCGGTGCGTCCACGATGACGTATCCGGACTCGTCCCGCGTCACCTCTTCGAACAGTTCGCTGCGCGGGTCGTGCCCGATCGCGACGAAAACGCCGGCGACGTCCACTACGTTCTGCTCGCCGCTGACGACGTCGCGGACGCGGACGCCGGAGACCTGGCCGTTGTCGCCGAGAACCTCAGTGACCACGCTGTTCCACAGCACCTTGATCTTTTCGTTGCTCAGCGCACGTTCGGCCATGATCTTGCTGGCGCGGAACTCGTCCCGCCGGTGGATGATCGTCACCGACGACGCGAACCGGGTGAGGAACGTCGCCTCCTCCATCGCCGAGTCGCCGCCACCGACCACCACGATGTCCTTGCCGCGGAAGAAGAAGCCGTCACACGTCGCACACGAGGACACGCCGTGGCCGAGCAGCTCCTGCTCGCCGGGCACATTGAGAGGACGCCACGCCGAACCGGTGGAGAGGATCACGGCGCGTGCCCGATAAGCGGTCTCGCCGACGTACACGATCTTGATGCCGCCGTTGAGTTCGACCCGGGTGACGTCGTCGGTGATGAACTCGGCGCCGAAATGCTCGGCCTGCTTGCGCATGTTGTCCATCAACTCGGGGCCCATGACCCCGTCCGGGAAGCCGGGGAAGTTTTCGACCTCGGTCGTGGTCATCAGGGCACCACCGGAGGAGACACCCTCGATGATCAACGGGCGAAGGTTCGCGCGCGCCGCGTAGACGGCTGCGGTATAGCCGGCCGGGCCGGAACCGACGATGATCAGGTTGCGTACCTCGGACACTTTCCAGCGCTCCTCATGAGGTTCGTGTCGACGTCCGGCGGACGGACGCCGATCGGCGGGTCGCATGGCGGCCCGTCCACGCGATAGAACCCATTCTAGGGAGCCAGGATTCCCGTGCGGGTGCGCCGTGCCACAGGTCACCACGCCGGATGGTCGAGGTCCGTCGATAGCCGCCCGGCCCAACCATTTCGACGGTACGGGTCAGGCAGCGCTAGTGACCGGTGGCGAGGACATCGGTGCCCCGGCCGGGCAGGCCACAGTCGGCGCCGACCGCCACGACGGTTGCGTTGGACAGCGTGATGACGACCGCGGGCGTGCCGGAGTAGAAGGCGAAATCCGCCTTGAGCGGTACCGCGCTGAACTGATCTTGCACCTGGTCCAGGCAAGCCGAGAGCCCACCGCTGGCCAGGCGTTGCAAAGCACTGGGCGCACCCGGAACGGACGCCGAATCCGAACCGGGCCCGCCACCACCACTGGCGGCATTCGGTGTCGGTGCGGCGGGGCTCTGAACGTGCGGTTGTTGTGGAGCCCGGGGGGCTGCCAAGAGTCCCGGGCCGTAGTCGTGTCCGCTCGCGGTGACCTGCGCAACCACGCCGCCGGCGGCACGTTTGGGCGCGCCCTCGGCGTTGCTGGCAGCGGTGCCTGAACTGCTGGTGGTGCCGGTGGTGGCATTCAGACCCAGACCGACGCCCGTGCCGACGCCGGCCAGCACGATGAGCGCCGCTGCGACCTTGGCCAGGCCGGACCAGCGCGGTCGCCGGCGTCGATCGTCAAGTGAGATCACTCGCGCCGGTGGGGCCTCCCGACTGTCGCTCGTCCGGCGGTCGGCGTCGGCGGTACGCGCGCCGGATGCATCGCTGAGGTTGGCCGCGACGGGCGTCGAGTCGGGCAATGCCGCCAGGAACCGATCGAGCATCGCCTCCGGCATCGCCTCGGTATTCGTCGTACGCAGCATGTCCGTGACGGCCGGCGTCGCGGCGCGAAGCCGAGCGGCCGCGTTCGCCCACCGCGCGTCGGCATCGATCCGGTGGGCCACCATCGCGGCCGGCCCGGCCGGCAGCACATCGTCGAGATAGTCGGCCAGCAAGTCCAGGTCGACCGGGGGGATCGCACCGTCGTTCGATGTCACGGCCGGTCTCCCCTCTCGCTCGCGGTCGGCGGGTTTGGTCCGCCCTCCGATGAGATACCGCTTTCCGATGAGACTCCACTCGGTGCGTCTGGGTTCCGCAGATAGCCGAGCATCACAGCCAAGCGTGCCCGACCCCGCGCGCAGCGGCTCTTCACGGTGCCAATAGGGACGCCGAGAATGTCGGCGGCATCGGCCACGGCAAGGCCCTGCATGTCGACCAACACCAGCGCGACACGTTGGTCGGCCGGGAGGCGGCCGAGTGCGGCGGTGACGTCGAGGGCCATGTCGGTGTCGATCTCCGGTGCGGCGATCTCCGCGTCCGGTAGCTCGGTGGTCGGTCGTGCCTGGGCCCGCCGTACGCGATCGAGGCATGCGTTGACGACGATCCGGTGTAGCCAGGTGGTGACGGCTGAATCGCCCCGGAATCGGTCGGCGGCCCGGAACGCCGAGATCAGCGCATCCTGTACGGCGTCGGCCGCCTCCTCGCGATCGCCGAGGGTACGGAGCGCGACCGCCCACAGCCGATCGCGGTGCCGTCGGACGAGCGTGGCAAAGGCGTCCGGATCGCCGGCAACATGGGCGCGCAACAGCGCCACATCGCTCGTCGATCCATCGTCGTCCACCGCCGTATTATGCGGCTAGTTCGTCCGGTCGGCTCACCCGCGCGAGCGTCGCCGACGAGTCCCGCCCACGACCGATCAGGCTCCGTTGACCGTGATCTCGTCGACGGACACCTGGTATTTTCCGTCGCCGACAGAGGGCAGTTTGGTGATCCACACGAGCACGTAACGGGTGGTGACCCCGAGGGGCAGCACCTGCGACGGACCCGCCTTGATCGGGCCGGCCACGGTCTTGTACGTCTTGTTGATCTGATCGTCGCCGCTGGACGTGTTGCCGGGATCGGTGTCGCCGACCCGGGCGGACACGGTTGCGCCGGGCGAGTCGAAGTCGACCTTGACGTTGGCCACCTCGACCGGCTTGCCAAGGTCGATGAGTATGCCCATGCCCGGCTTGAGGTTGCCGAACGCGGCGCTCTTATACCAATTCGTCTGCCAACCGGTGTTGTCGTCGCCGTCGACCGCCTTGTCGGCGTCGGCCAGGTTGTCGCGGGTGCCGTTGGGTGGATCGACGATGCGCACCTGGCTGGCCGAGAGGGCGATCGGGCCGCCGGCCGCGCTCGCGCTCGTGCTCGGCCGCGCGGACGGGCTGGTCGACTCGGTCGGCGACCCGGCGGACGGCTGGGCTCGAACCACCGGTGAGCCGCAGGCTGACGACGAGCGCGGCGGCGGAAATGATCAGCAGTGCGGCCACGCCGATGGCGAGCTTCCGGCCGCTACGCCGGGGTACGTCGGGCTCGGACGGCCGCAGCGGCGTAACGAAGCCGAGCGGGCCACCGTCGCCGAAGAACTCATCGCCGTTGTCCGTGTCGAGCCGGCCGAGATCGTTGGCGAGATCCTCTCCGCTCGGCGGCGTGATCGACGGATCGAGCAGATCCATGGACAGCTCGCTGAGGTAGGCCGGCAGACCGCCGCGGACCTGCCGCGGGCTGGCGAGATTGCCGGCAGCGTCGCGCATGCCGTCCGGGAGGCGATCCCGGCCCAGCTCGGCGTGCGGCCAGTGGCCGGTCAACGCCGTGTAGAGGATGCCGCCGACGGAGCGGACGTCCTGCTCCATGGTGGCCAAGTCGTCGGCTCGTGCGTCGGCCAGCACCACCCGACCGTCGTCGGCGATCAGGACGGTCCCCGGGTGCACGTTGCCGTGCGCCATGCTGGTCGCGTGCGCGGCGGCGACGGCGCTCGCCACGGCGTGCGCGACCGCGGTCGCGCGCCCCGAGTCCAGTGGACCGTCGGCGACAAGCTCGCGCAGCGACGCTCCGTCGACCCACTCCCGGACGACGTACGCCCGGGCGTCCTCGTCGATCGCGTCGTACACATCGACCAGGTGAGGATGGGTGATCCGGCTCGCGGCGACGGCGGCCGACATCATCTCGGACGCGGCGTGGCCGCCCGGATGCCGCAGGACGACAGCAATCGGCCGACGCAGCACGACGTCGAGACCGCGCCACACCTGGCGGCCGTTCGAGTCGTCGCTGATGTGTTCTTCGAGCTGGTAGCGGCCGGCTAGGATCTCGCCGGCGACGGAAGTGCCGACGGTCATCACGACGTGCGCTGCGGGCGAGTCCGGGCCGTGGCCGCTCTCGGTCACCCGTCCTCCCCTCCGATGCACGCCGTCACGGGGCGATGATGCGCCCCAGGCTAGTAAGAGCCTAGGCGTCGAATGCACGTGTCGGCGAGGGAACCCTACCCGGCTTAACTGAACGCTGACGTAGACGACTTCGTCACGATGCCTAACTCGTTGTCCGTTCGTGACCACCACACACTAGCAACCCCCCACAAATACTCCCCAATCTGGACGAATGGCGCGCTTCCACGAACACCGCCGCCCTCGGAACCACGTCAACCTTCTCGGTACCACGTACCCACGAAAGCTCTTTAAGCCTGGGCGACGCACCGCGCCCACCGTCGGGCCTGGGGCAACCCGACCCACGCAGACCTAAAAGGCCCCACCCCAGTCAAGTGGATCGGGTCGCCCCAGGCCCTCAAGCGCAACCACGACCAGCGGCCGAAGCGCGCCCGAACCATGCCGGCCACGTCCGTGATGTCTCGCGCTTTCAACAGGAGGCCAGCACCGACATAGGCAACGACCCAACACGATCGCACCGACGATCAGCGCGGCGACCGCACCGACCTTGCCGTTGCCCAACTCGTGCTGGATCAGCAGCGAGAGCAGCCACGCCGGGATCGCCGCGATGAGGGCCGCCACCGCGAGTTTGCCGAGCGCACGCATCGTGTCGCCGATCGCACGCAGGCCGATCCGACGACGCAGCAACTGGTAGCCGATGACCGCGGCAATCACGTACGAGATCGCGTTGCCGAGCATGAGGCCGGCGTCGACGAGCGCGAGCGGCAGGGCGAAGTAGAGGATGACGTCGAGCGCGATGCGTACGCCGACGACCGGCATGTTGACCAGGGCCGGCGTCTTGGTGTCGGGCATCGCATAGAACGCGAACAACTGCATCTGGGTGATCGCGTACGGCACGAGGCCGATCGCCGCGACCGCGATCACCGTGCCGGTCTGCATCGCCTCCGTGTGCGTGTAGTTACCCCATTGGAACAGCGCGACCGCTAGTGGCCGGCCGAGCACGATGTACGCCGCCGTCACCGGGATCAGGATGACCGCCGACAGTCGCGTACCCATGGTCAGGTTGTGGCCCATGTCGGCGAAGCGGCTCTCGGCCGCGGCCCGCGCGAGCCGGGGCATGAGCGCAGTGAGGATCGACACCGCGACGATGCCGTGCGCCATCATAAAGATCAGAAAGGCGTTGTTGAAGATCGCCGGCCCGGGCGCGTGTGTGACCGCGGCTCGCGGCGCTCTGTGACAGCCTCAGGATGACCGTGAGCCCGATCTGGGTCATGATCACGTACGTCAGCATCCAGGCGCTCGTCCGCCCGATCTGGCGCAGCCCGAGCTTGCCGAAGTCGAAGCGCCACTTCCAGCGGAACTGCACGCGACGCAGCGCCGGGATCAGTCCACTGGCCTGGACGACGATGCCGAGTGTCGTACCGATGCCGAGCACCAACACCTGCGGCGTGGTGATGGTCGTCGCGTTCAGGGTCTTCGGGCCGGGCATCACCCAGAACACCAGCGCGGTCGCGATCACCACGAGGTTGTTGAGGATCGGCGACCACATCGGCGCCATGAAGTGGCCGCGCGTGTTGAGCACGCCGGCGAGCAGCGCCGCGATGCCGTAGAAGAAGATCTCCGGCAGGATCAGGTACGACAGCGTCGTGATCAGGTGCTTGTCGGCGGCGGGCGAATGACCGGCGACGAGCTGCGTGAGCAGCGGCGCCGCCGCCACCGCGAGCACGGTCGCGCCGGCCAGGAAGATCGTGGCCAGCGTGAGCAGCCGCTGCGTGTACGCCTCGCCGCGATCGTTGTCCTGCGTGCGCGCCTTCATCAGCAGCGGCACGACGACGCTGGACAGCACGCCACCGAGCAGCAGCTCGTACACCATGTTGGGCAGCGTGTTGGACAGGTTGTAGGCGTTGCCGACCGTCGCCGCGCCAATCGCCGCGCCGAGAGCGACCGTCCGAATCAGGCCAGTGACGCGACTCACCATGCTGCCGGCGGCCATGATGGCGCTGCTGCGAGCGATCGACGGCTGCTCGTCCGGCAGCGGTGCCGGTGCGCCGGGCGGCCCCGTCGGTGGCCCACCCGGAGCGCCCGGTATGACGACGGGCGAGGCGACACCGATCGCGCGCGCCGGTCGCGCCGGCCAGCCGGGCTGACCGTTGCCGAACGGCTGGTTCGGATCGGTGGGCGGATAGACCGGCGGTAGCAGTTGCGTCCGGTCCTCGGTATAGAGCTGGTAGGTCAGATCCCCGCCGCGCCCATACACCGGAATGACCATCGTGACATCGGCCCGACCGGGGCCATCGTGCGGCACGATCGGCAGCATCATGGTCGCGTCCGGGTCATACCGGTCGCGCTCCCCCCGCCGGTCCGTCGATGCCATGCGCCGACCTTAACCGGTGCAGGCACGGTCGTGGCATGGCACTGAGCAGGCCGTTGCGCCTGTTGACACACTTTCATATCGGGTACGTCGGCCCGTGGTGACGTAGCGGCCGGCGACTGGCGGCGGCAGTGGCAGCGCCGATGGGTAGCGCAGCCGCGAGGCGGATGTCCCCGCGACCCCGATACGCTGGCCGACGCCATGTCCGAGACACCACGCGCCCAACCGGCCGCATCCGCCCTGACCACCGCGCAGCGTCGCGCCGTCGCCGAACTCATCCGAGTTTGGCCGGTCGCCGACGAGATCGGTGCGCGCTTCGCCGCCGCCGGCTTCGAGTTGCACCTGGTCGGAGGTTCGGTGCGCGATGCCCTGCTGGGGCAGCTCGGCGATGATCTTGACTTCGCGACCGACGCCCGGCCCGAGCAGACGCTCGAGATCCTCTCCGGCTGGGCCGACACGACCTGGACCACCGGGCAGGAGTTCGGCACGATCGGGGCGGCCCGGCGCGGACTCCGGCTGGAGATCACCACGTTCCGCGCCGAGTCGTACGACCGGGTCAGCCGTAACCCGATCGTCGCGTACGGCGACAACCTCGTCGACGACCTGCGGCGCCGTGACTTCACCATCAACGCGATGGCCGTGTCGGTGCCGGGGCACGAGTTCAGCGATCCCTTCGGCGGCCGGGACGATCTCGCGGCACGAGTCATCCGTACGCCCGGCACGGCCGAGTCCAGCTTCGCCGACGATCCGTTGCGCATGCTCCGGGCCGCCCGCTTCGCCGCCCGGCTGCGTTTCGCCGTCGCCGACGACGTACGCGCCGCGATGACCGCGATGTCGGCCGACCTTGGGCGGATCACGCCCGAGCGGATCGGAGACGAATTCGCGAAGCTGATGGTGGCGCCTGATCCGGTGACCGGGCTGCGGCTGCTCGTTGACACCGGGCTCGCCGAGGTGTTCCTGCCCGAACTCTCCGGCCTCAAGCTGGAGATCGACGAACACGCACAACACAAGGACGTCTACGAGCACACGCTGACGGTGGTGCGCAACGCGATCAACCTCGAGGACGACGGGCCGGATCTCGTGCTGCGGCTCGCCGCGCTCCTGCACGACATCGGCAAGCCGGCGACGAAGGCGGTCGGCCCGGACGGCCGCGTGTCGTTCCACCACCACGAGATCGTCGGCGCGCGGATGGCCAAGGCGCGGCTGCGGGCGCTGCGTTTCCGGAAGGACATCGTGTCCGAGGTCGGTGCGCTTGTTGCGCTACACCTGCGCTTCTACGGGTACGGCCACGGCGAGTGGACCGACTCGGCGGTGCGTCGCTACGTCACCGACGCGGGTGATCTGCTACCCCGGCTGCACAAACTGACGCGCTCCGACTGCACCACGCGCAACCGGCGCAAGGCGGAGAAGTTGGCGGCCGACTACAGCGCGCTCGAAGACCGGATCGATCGGATCGCCGCCGAAGAGGATCTCGCCCGCGTACGCCCGGACCTCGACGGCAACGCCATCATGCAACTGCTGGGGCTCAAGCCGGGCCCGCTGGTCGGCGAGGCGTGGCAGTTCCTCAAGGAGCTGCGCCTCGATCGGGGTCCGTTGTCCCGGGACGAGGCCGAGGCGGCGCTGTTCGCGTGGGCCGACGCGCGCGGGATCGATCGACCTCCGCCGTCCTAGCGATCTCTCGCCGCCCTCGCGGGCATGATCCACCACGGTGGACGATTAGTGCCGCTGCAACGACGCTAATCGTCCACCGCAATGGATCACGGACGCCAGCCGCCCGCGATCAACGCGGCCCGGACCTGTTCGAGTACGCGATCCGGGTCGTTGCGGAGCGCCCACGCCGGGAATCGGAGTACGCGGTCGCCGTTGATGCCCATCGCGTTCTGCCGCTGCATGTCGGCCCACCACTGGCGAACCTCGGTGTGCTGACCACCGTCGATCTCGACGTGAACGGCGAACTCCTCGAAGTACGCGTCGCGATAGCGGTGCCGACCATTCGCGTCCCTGGTCACCACTTGGCGGGTGGGCTCGGGTAGCCGCCCGCGACGGCAGAGGAGGAGAAAGTCATGTTCCGCGATCGACTCGGAGCCGCCGGCCGCGTCGTGAATCGTCGAGGTGATCAACTCACGTCGGCGGAGGCGCGCGAACCGGCTCAGCGCGAGCATCATCGCCGCGTGGTCGACGAGTCGCTGCTGGAACGCCGCGGTGATGATCGCGCGGGCCCGATCGTCGGACGAAGCCCACTCTGCGGCATCTATCACAGAGCGGGCGGGCATCGTCCGTGGCGGAAACCCACGACTCAGATCTACCAGTGCTAGCGCCGATCGGTGGACGACCACGTAGTGCGGAAGGCTTCGAGGTCGTAGGCGCGGCGGGACGTACACATGGACCACGTTCGACTCGTAGCCGCGCAGGCCGTACGACGTCAGAGCCGCAGCACCGGCGAGCGGTGCGGCTCGACCGTTTCCGGCGGCGAAGGCCCCAACCCACGTTCGTTGGCCGGAGCTCAGGGTGGCGTTGTGCGCTACGTACACGCCGCGGTGCGGTAGCGACCAGCGACCGCAGGCCACCTGATGCCGAAGACGTGACACGGACATGAATCGCATCGCCTGCCGACGGCTGATCACGCTGTCCTGCCGAAACAGCAGCCAATCAAGGTCGTCGGCATCATCGGCGGGCATCGTCGGCACGTGACGGAGCTTCCCTCGCCGGCCGCCATCCGACGGCCGACCATGAATCCGTGCTGTGGATCGCGAGGGTCCTTGTGCACGGCGGCAGCGGCCGGTCGTCCGGGCGAGGTCCGAACGGCATCCGTTGTCATGATCCGCCACCGCGGACGATTGAGGCCGTTGCAGCGACGCGGATCGTCCACGGGGGTGGATCACGGCGGTCCGGCGGGCGAAACGTCACGGGTTGGTAAGAGGCATCGGGGTCTGGTCCCAGGTTCGTGCGCGACAGTAGCAACGTGAGTGCGCCGAGCAGCACGGCGTGGCCGGACGAGGGGCCGGCCCAGCCCGAGGTTCCCGATCGAGGTCGACAGCAACATTCCGTGACCGTGGCCAACCCCGCCGTACGTCGTCGCGTGCTCGTGTCCATCATCGCGATCGGCGTGGTCGTCCTCATCGGGTTCTGGTGGCACCAGACGAGCGCGTCCGAGGTCGGCGACACCGCCGGCGAGTTGACGGCCGGCGGACGCCTGGCCGGTCTGATCGGCGGATATCTGCTGCTTGTCCAGGTGCTCCTGATGAGCCGCGTCCCGATCATCGACCGCGCGTCCAGTGGCGCCCGGCAGTCCCGCTGGCACCGGGACCTCGGTGCGTACGTCGTGATCGTCATCGCGACGCACGTTGTCCTCATCACGCTCGGCTACGCCGCGAGTTCCAAGGTGGGCGTCTGGCACGAGGCGTGGACGTTGCTGACGACGTACCAGGATCTGATCTCGGCCACGATCGCGTTCGGCATCCTCGTCACGATCAGCCTGCTCGCGATCCGGGCGATCCGCCGCCGGATGCCGTACGGCCTGTGGCACCTCGTCCACGCGAGCGCGTACGTGATCCTGCTCCTCGCGTACGGGCACCAGTTCGCCGATGGTCAGGAGTTCGTGCTGAACCACGCGGCACACACGTTCTGGGTGGCCGCCTACGTCATCGTGATCGCCGCTCTGGCCTACGGCCGCATCGTCGTCCCGCTGTGGTTGAACGCACGTCACCAACTGCGCGTGAAATCGGTCGTGACCGAGGTCGCCGGCGTCGTGTCGGTCTACGTGACCGGTCGACACCTCGACCGGCTCAAGGCGACCGCTGGCCAGTACGCCCACTGGCGCTTCCTCACCCGCGACGGATGGTGGCGCTCGCATCCGTACTCGTTGTCGGCCGGGCCGAGCGTCGACGGGCTCCGGCTGACCGTGAAGGCGGTCGGCGACCAGTCCCGGGCGATGGCCGCACTGACGGTCGGCACGCGAGTGTGGATCGACAACCCGACCGGAGAGTTCACCGCCGACCAGGCGTACCGACCGGGGGCGTTGCTGATCGGTGCCGGCAGTGGCATCGCGCCGGTACGGGCACTGATGGAGACCTTTCCGTCGGGCACGGTGGTGCTGTGCCGAGCCCGTACCCTCGAAGATTTGATCTTTAAGGACGAACTCGATCGGCTCGCGATCGAGCGTGACATGCAGGTCTGGTACGTGCTCGGCCGGCGCGACGACCCCGATCCAGCGCACGTGTTCACCGCGGCCGGACTGCTCGAGCTAGTGCCCGACGTGCGCGATCGCGACGTCTACGTGTGCGGCCCGGAAGGCCTGGGCGATCTCGTCGTTCGCACACTCGGAGAGCTGGACGTGCCGGCACGCCAGATTCACGTGGATCAGTTCGAGCTGTGAACGCCGCCGTCCGCCGCGTCACCTTCGCCGTCGCCGGCAGCGCCGTCGGCGCGCTGATGCTGATCGGTTTCAAGGGCACTCAGGGCCCCGCGGGTACGCAGGCGGGCGGCACCACCGGCGACAACCCGGTCGGCGGCGAGGGTAGCGGCGGCATTCCGGTCAAGACCGGCCGAGCGACGTTGCCGAGCGGGACCTACACGGCCGACGGCTCGGTGGTCTCGACGCCGTTCGGGCCGATCCAGGTGCGACTGCACGCCGCCGGCAGCCGGATCTCGGACGTGACGATCCTGCAGGTCCCCAGCGATCGCGGCCGGTCCACCGAGATCAACGATCACGCGACGCCGCTCCTACACAAAGAGGTGCTCCAGGCCCAGAGCGCCGATGTCGATGTGGTGTCCGGCGCGACGTACACGAGTTATGCCTATGCGCAGTCGCTGCAGGCGGCGCTCGACGCGGCGGCCCAGCGATGAACGCCGGTCACGCGGCGGACGACGCGACGGCCTCCGCGGTCGGCGCGACCTCCAGCGGTGGCTGGCGACGGGTTAGCCACGCGTACGACAGCGCCAGCACCAGATAGCCGGCCGACACGGCGACGACGGCGCCGACCGAGTGGCCGTCGTCCGGCAGCGTGAGCGCGCCGATGAACAGGCCGACGACGAACATGAAGTTGAACAGCGTGTCCTCCAGGCTGAACACGCGGCCGTGGAAGTCTTCGTCGCAGTGCACCTGGACGTTCGTGTCCACGACGATCTTGATGCCCTGTGAGGAGATGTTCGCGAGGAACGTCGAGAGCACGAGCAGCACCGGAACGAACGGCAGGGCGAGCGGCGGCAGCGTGAAAGCTATCAGCAATGTCATCGCGAACACCCAGAGCCGCCCGCCGAAATGCCGCGTCGCGTACGGAGTGATAGCGGCGGCCGCGATCGCGCCGATGCTGCCGACTACGACGATCTGCCCGAGGCCACCGATGGCGGACGAGTAGTTCGAGTAGAAGTAGTGCGAGTAGAGCAGGAGGATCGCGAGCGTCAGGACGCCGAACAGGGTGCGGCATAGTGCCTGGACCGCCATCGCGTAGGCGACCGGCGGCCGTTCGATCAGATGGCGTGCGCCGGCCACCATGCCTCGGGCCGCCGCCGCGACCTCCTGCGGGATCGACACCGTACGAGGTACGGCCACGTCGGGGCCGAGTTCCTTGCGGCCGAAGGACGTCCGCGCGAACATGGAGGCGGCCAGGTAGCAGGCGGCTCCGGCGCCGGCGAGCGCGGCGTACCCGTGATCATTGGTCTCCAGTGCCGTGTGCAGAACGACGGCCGTCGTGGCGAGTCCAATCGAGTAGGCGACCGTCCCGAGCGTCGAGGCGACCGCGTTGTTCGTCACGAGTAGCGGTTCGGGCACGACGTGCGGCGCGGCCGCGGACAGGCCGGACAGGAAGAATCGGTTGATCGCCGTGATCAACAGCGCGCAGGCGAAGAACTCGAGGCTGAGCCCGCCGATCGCGACCAGGGCGGCCGCGATGACGGCCAGCGTCCCGCGAACGAGGTTGGCCAGGTAGATGATGTCCCGCCGGCTCCAGCGGTCGAGGAACACGCCGACGTACGGCCCGAGGACCGAATACGGGACGAGCAGCACGGCGAAGCCCACCGCGATCTTGACCGGGTTCGTCTCCTGAGCCGGATTGAACAGCACCGAACCGGCGAGGGCGGCCTGGAAGAGCCCGTCACCGTACTGGCTCGTCAGCCGTACGCTGAGTAGCCGGCGGAAGCCGCTCAGGCGGGCGAGCGCTAGGACATGTCGGTGGAGGTCGACGGGTGGTGGCACCCGGCCAGCGTACGGCGCAGCCAGGGCGGTTGTGCCTGGGGCGCGGCGCTCTCGGGTCTCGCTCGGGTGTCGTCTGCTGGGCGTCGCTGGGTCCCGGGGTCCGGGCATCGTCGGTAGATTGACCCGGTGACGATCATTCCGGACACCAAGGACTGGACGTGGGTGCTCGGCAAGCCGTGCCCCGAGTGTGGATTCGACGCGCAGTCGTTCGCTCGCGAGGAGGTCGGCGCGATGATCCGCGCCAACGCGTCCGCCTGGCGAGAGCTACTGGTGGCCCGGCCGGACGTACGGGAGCGGCCACGGCCCGACGATCTGGTCGCCGCTCGAATACGGCTGCCACGTGCGGGACGTCTTCCGGGTATTCGCCGTACGGCTCGACCTGATGCTGACGCTCGACGACCCGCTCTACGAGAACTGGGACCAGGACGCGACCGCGGTCGAGGAGCGCTACGCCGAGCAGGATCCGGCGGTCGTCGCGGGTGAACTCGGCGAGGCCGCGGGCAAGCTCGCCGACGACTTCGACGCCGTCGCCGGTGATCGGTGGGAGCGGACGGGAAACCGTACCGACGGCGCTCGGTTCACCGTCGAGTCGTTCGCTCGCTATCTGATCCACGATCCGATCCACCACCTGCACGACGTCGGTGGGTCGCCGGCGGCCGCTAGACTCCGACCGTGATCGGACTGGTCGGCGCCGGCAGCGCCGCCCACACCGCGATGCGGCTGCACCATGCTGCCGCAAGATCCACCAGCCTGGACGATTCGAGTCGTTGTAGCGACCGCAATCGTCCAGGCTGGTGGATCATGGGCGGTCGTAGGCGGATCGTCGACGGATCATGGGCGCGATCGTGGGCGGCGCATGGCCGGATCGCGTCCCGCCGCCATCTCCATGTCCGAAAGCCGCCAGCAAACTGTCGGTGGCCAGCGGCAGACTTGTCGCATGGAACGTCGCGCAGCTTGGATATCCGTACCGTCTCCGATCGGTGACCTTGGTGTCGCCGCCGATGCCGGTGAGATCACCGCGGTTCACTTCGGCGGCGTTGGGCGCCACCCGATCACGACCGATCCGGCGCCCGTCCTCCGGGCGGCCCGCGAGCAGTTCGAGGCGTACTTCGCCGGCGAGCTGACCGACTTCGACCTGCCGATGGCCGTACCCGGCGGTTCTGATTTCGAGCAAGCGGTGTGGAAGGCGATCGCCGAGATCGGCTACGCGGACATGGCGACGTACGGCGACATAGCGAAGACGGTGGGCGACAAAGACGCGGCCCGCGCCGTCGGCGTGGCCTGCAACCGCAACCCGGTCCCGATCATCGTGCCGTGCCACCGCGTCGTCGGCGCGGGCGGCAAGCTCGTCGGCTTCGGCGGCGGCCTCGATCGCAAGCGCTTCCTGCTGCAGTTGGAGGCACGGGTACGCGTCGAGCGGGATTTCCAATAGCCAAGATTTCCGATAGCCAAGACATGACGAAGGGCACGTCCGCCCGGCCAGCGGAGGTGCCCTTCGTATGTGTCAAACGAGGACGAACGCCTAGCGCTCGATCTCGCCCTTGATGAACGCCTCAACCGAGGCATGCGCGTCGTGGTCGGCATACTGCACCGGCGGCGACTTCATGAAGTAGCTCGACGCGGACAGGATCGGTCCGGCGATCTTGCGGTCCATCGCGATCTTGCACGCGCGGAGCGCGTCGATGATGACGCCCGCCGAGTTGGGCGAGTCGTGCACCTCGAGCTTGAGTTCGGCATTCAGTGGTACGTCACCGAACGCGCGACCCTCCATGCGGATGTACGCCCACTTGCGGTCGTCGAGCCACGGCACGTGGTCCGACGGGCCGATGTGCACGTCGCTCTTGGCCATCTCGTGCGGGATCTGCGAGGTGACCGACTGGGTCTTCGAGATCTTCTTCGAGACGAGGCGGGTGCGCTCCAACATGTTCATGAAGTCCATGTTGCCGCCGAAGTTGAGCTGGTACGTGCGCAGCAGCTCGACGCCGCGGTCCTCGAAGAGCTTCGCCAGCGCCCGGTGGACGATCGTGGCACCGACCTGCGACTTGATGTCGTCGCCGACGATCGGCAGGCCAGCGTCCTCGAACTTCTGGGCCCAGACCGGGTCGGAGGCGATGAAGACCGGCAGCGCGTTGACGAAGCCGCAGCCGGCGTCGATCGCGGCCTGCGCGTAGAACTTGTCGGCCTGCTCGGAGCCGACCGGCAGGTACGAAACGACGACGTCGACGTTGGCCTCGCGCAGCGCGGCGACCACGTCGACGACCTGGTCGTCGGACTCGTCGACCATTTCCTTGTAGTACTGGCCCAGACCGTCGAGCGTCGGGCCGCGCTGGACATTTACCCCGGTCGGCGGGACGTCACAGAGCTTGATGGTGTTGTTCTCGCTGGCAAAGATCGCCTCGGACAGGTCATGCCCCACCTTCTTGGCGTCCACGTCGAACGCCGCGACGAACTCCACGTCGGAGACGTGGTAGCCGCCGAAGGTGACGTGCATGAGACCCGGTACGCGCGAGTTGGGATCGGCGTTGCGGTAGTACTCCACGCCCTGGATCAGGGACGAGGCGCAGTTACCGACACCGACGATGGCGACGCGAACGGAGCCCATCGCAGTGCCTCCTTCAATCATCACGGCCGCTCCGGCGTGTCCGGAAGCGGGATAGTGCGAATCACGTCGATCGGAGGTATGGGTGTCCGACCGGCGACCCGGATCAGCCGGGTTAATGCCCGGTATCGGCGGGCGATCGGCCCGGTTGGCCGGGCGGTTGCCCGTCGCCGGGCTGGCGGCCGGAGCGCTCGGTGGCGATGAGCTCCTCCAGCCAGCGGACCTCGCGCTCGCAGGCGTCCAGTCCATGTCTCTGCAATTCCAGGGTGTACGCATCCAGGCGTTCGGCAGCGCGACTGAGTGACTGCCGCATGCCTTCCCGTCGCTCCTCGATCCGGCGGCGGCGACCCTCCAGGATCCGCAGGCGCGTGTCGGCGTCGGTGCGGGCGAAGAAGGCGAAATGCACGCCGAACCCGAGATCTTCGAACGTCTCTGGGCCCAGCTCGGCCAGCAGCGTCTGGAAACGCTCCTTGCCCTCGGCGGTGATCTTGTAAACGACGCGACCACGGCGGGTGGTCAGCGGCGGGACACCCGGATCGGAACTCTCGGCCCCCGGCTCTTCGGTGATCCAGCCGTCGGTCTGCAACCGGCGCAGGGTCGGATAGAGCGAGCCGTAGGAGATCGCCGCGCGGATCGCGCCGAGCTTGGCGTTCAGCTGCTTACGCAGCTCATACCCGTGCATCGGGGATTCATGCAGGAGGCCGAGGATGGCAAGCTCGAGCATGCGGCACTCCTCCCCGAGCCGTTGGTCCGTTCCTACGCCACGTTGTTCAACTGCTGTTGTTCCGCCGATGTATCGCGGCGATACATCGCACGATAGAACGTAACGATACTCCAGCGCAATCCACAGTGCGGGAGACCTCGATCACCGAGGGTGACCGAAGTCGCCGTACGGGCATTGACCGCGTACCCTCTTGCCCATGCGAACGCAGCGGCAGTCTGTCGACTACTCGCTCCAACGGCGGGCTCTGCTGCGTGAGGTGTACTCCAACCGGGTCGGTACGTACGAGGTGTGTGATGCCTCGCCGTACCTGAAGAGCGCAGCTCGTTTCCACGGCGACCAGACCGAGGATCGGTGCCCGATCTGCCGGCGGGAGAATCTCACCCACGTCAACTACATCTACGGCGACGAGCTCAAGACGTCGGCCGGACAAGCGCGATCCCAAGCGGAGTTGCCGTCACTGGCGATGACGCTGCGTGAGTTCACCGTCTACGTTGTCGAGGTCTGCCGTGGCTGTGGGTGGAACCACCTCATCGAGCAATACGTGCTGGGTCGGGATGGTTTAGCGGATGCCGATGAGGACGCGGCAGCCGCCGCGGCGTCCTCGGCTCCGGCAACGGCGTCACACCGGGCGGCACCCCCGCCGACCGGTGCGTCGTCTCGGGTCACGTCATCGGCGCCGTCCCCCGGCGCCGATCCAACCGGGTCTCGCGACCGACGTCGCGGCGACCCGAGGTGACGTATCCCGGAGGCGGCAACCGGCGTTTGACATAGGCAATCCCGGTGGCGACTGACTTCAG
Organism: uncultured Actinomycetota bacterium; assembly: GCA_963724705.1. Lineage (GTDB taxonomy): Bacteria > Actinomycetota > Actinomycetes > Mycobacteriales > Micromonosporaceae > DASQPR01. Next base: position 553,736 of record CAVRVS010000007.1, on the reverse strand, counting down.
CGCGGCCCCCAACCGGCAAGGTGACAAATGACTTCGTACGACGACGACGACCTGTACGCGCCGCCGCGAAGCGGGTATCCATCAGACGGTGGGTATCCGCCCGGCGGCCCGCCCGGATACGACGGGCCGGTCCGCCCGGGCTCGGCGAACCAGGGCTATGCCGGCCCGCCACCTCGGCGTCCGGGCGATGGACCGATCTCGGCCGCTGCGCCACGAGCCGGCGGTCGTGCCTCGGTCGGTTCGGCGTCGGTCGGTTCGGCGTCGGTTCGGCGTCGGTGGGCTCGGCTTCGGTGCCGGCCGCCTCGGTCAGTCCGCCGGCCGCTGGCGGGCGCGCGACGGTCGGACGCGCGAGTGTCCGGCCGGGCGAATTCGAGGCCGCTGGTGTCGGGTTGTCCGAGGGCTTTGATCCGTTCGGCGCGGACGGAACACCCGACGGGGCGGCGGCCGGGCGAGCCTCCGTACCGCTGTCAAATGGGCGCGCGACCGTTGGGCGCGCCGCGGTCCTGGCCCCGGCGGACCCGGACGCTCCGGTCGCACCGGGCGGCCCTGGTGGTCCGGATGGCCCTGCGGGGACGGGTCCCGGCGGACCGGCCGGCAAGGCGCCGATCAACAAGAAGAAGCGCCGGCGCCGGCGGATCATCGCGTCGCTGGCGGTCCTCATCATGTTGACCGGCATCGGCGTCATCACTGGCGTGTACTACACATCCTCGGTGACGCTGCCCGCGGACGTGCCGATCCAACAATCGACCACGATCTACTACTCCGACGGCAAGACCGTCCTGGCCAAGCTCGGTGAGCAGAACCGGCAGATCCTGCAGGACAACCAGATCCCGCCGGTGGTGAAGCAGGCGGTCACGGCGGCCGAGGACGCGACGTTCTATACCAACGAGGGCGTCGACTTCAAGGGCATCGCCCGCGCGTTCATCAACAACGTCACCGGTGGCGACACCCAAGGCGCCTCGACGATCACGCAGCAGTACGCCCGCAACGTGGCCGGATTGACGTATTCGGCGTCGTACACCCGCAAGATCAAAGAGATCGCGATCGCGATGAAGATGACGAAGGAGATGTCGAAGGACCAGATCCTCGACAACTACCTGAACATCGTGCGCTTCGGCCGCGGCGCGTACGGCATCCAGGCCGCGGCGGAAGCGTACTTCGGCGTCCCGGCCTCGAGCCTGAAGCTGAACCAAGCCATGGTGCTCGCCGGTTTGATCAAGAATCCGAACGGCGGCGTCTACGACCCGACCTGTGGCGCCGGCGGCAAGGGACCATGTCAGACCGCGGTCGACCGCTTCAACTACGTCAAATCGCAGCTGCCGAGGGTGGCCGCCCGCCCGGGCTATGCCGACGCGACAGCCATCGCGCAGCTGACCTACCCGACGAACGCCATCAAGGAGCAGAACAACGACGCCGTCAACGCGCTCGCCTCGCCGGAAGGCTTCATCGTCCACCACGTCATGGACGAACTCAGCCACGCCAAGAAGGCCGACGGCTCGCTCTACTTCCCGACCGCCGGGCCGAACAGCCTGAAATACGGCGGCTATCAGATCGTCACGACCATCGACGCAAAGGCCCAGGCGGCGGCGGTCAAGGCGGCCAGCGGCAAGGTCAAGGGCACTCCGATGTACGGCATCAAAAAGGGTGAAGGCGCGGCATTGGTCTCGGTGAAGCCCGGCACCGGCGCGGTGGTTGCCTACTACGGCGGCTACAACGGGGCCAACATCGACTTCGCCGGCATCTACAACGACCCCGTCTATGGCGACGGGACGCTGACCAACGAATCGGTCACGCCGGGCTCGTCCTTCAAGACCGTCACGCTGGCTACGGCGCTCCGGCAGGGCATCTCGCTGAACTCCTACTGGTACGGCCCGCACTCGCGTACGTTCAAGGACCGGATAAAGCCGGTGAAGAACTCCGGCTTGACCGAGGCCTGCCCGGGCGCGGCGCATGTGTGCACCCTGTGGAAAGGCGTTGCAAGAGTCGCTTAACACCGTCTACTACGCCGTGGGCGAAGACAAGAAGGCCGGGATGTCACCGGCCAAGGTGATCGACATGGCCTACGACCTGGGCATCAAGCAGATCTGGGCCGGCGCCGCTTGTGGCGGCAAGCGCCTGCCACTCAACGGCTCGAACGGCAACACGATCTGGCCGCATTGCGTCGGTGGCGACGTCAGCTTCGGCGCCTACAACATCACCGTCCAGGACCTGGCGAACGTCATGGCCACCTTCGCCAACAACGGCGTTCGGGCCGATGAGCATTTCGTGAACTACGTGAATCAGGGCTACGCCAATGACGCGAAAAAGGTCTACCAGACCGCGATCCACGTGACGCCGGTGCCGGGATACACGAGCCAGATGGCCAACGACGAGCAGTGGGCCATGCAGCAGGTCTACAAGAACAACGACGAGAACGACAATAAGCTCGACGACGGTCGCGAGGCCGCGGTCAAGACCGGCACCTGGGAGTACGACGGCAAGGGCGCGACGCCGAGCCAGAACTCGAGTGGCTTCTTCAACGGATACACCGCCGGCGACGCGAAGAATGGTGTGATCGCGACCTCGGTCTGGGTCGGCTTCACGGGTACGCCGATGGCCGTCGTTGACCAGAATGGCCACAACATCAGCGGCGCCGGAACCCCGGCCGCCGTCTGGGCGTCGTACATGAACGCATACCTGAACCAGGGCCCGGGCGGGCGCCCCTTCCCGATCGCGCAGTTCGCCGGTCTCCAGAACACCGGCGATCCGGAGCTCGGCGAGACGTCGTCCCCGGCACCGCCTCCTCCACCCACGCAGAACCCCTGCAACTTCCCGCAAATCTGCCAGCCCGGCGGCGGTGGCGGCGGCGGCGGCGGTGGCGGCGGTGGCGGCGGTGGCGGTGGCGGCGGTGGCGGTGGCGGCGGTGGGACCCAGCCACCGACGACACCACCACCCACCGGAGTCCCAACACCGACACCGAGCCAGAAGGGCGGCGGAGGCGGCCCCGGCGGTGGCTGATCCCGCGCCGGGAGCCACGAACCACGCCTACCGGTCGGCCGACCACCACTCGGGTTGGCCGACCGGGCTTGGGCGGGAGTGCCGGTAGCGGCAGGATGTAGCGGTGACGACTTCCGATCCCGCGTCGGCCGGCAATTCCGGCACCGGCGGTCAGCACGCTGGCGGTTCCCGAGGCGCTGGTGTCGTCGCGCAGATTGACGCGCCAACGCGTGACGACAATTTCGTGCGCGGCGTGTCCGAGTCGATCGGCGGCCCGCTCGGCGTTCACGCGGCTCGCTCCGGCCGCCGCTTTTGGACCGTCGCCCGCATCATCATCGCGCTCACGTGCTTCACGCTGATGCTGCATTGGGCCGAAAAGTCCGACTGCAGCGACGGCAACTGGGTCAATCTCAGCCAGTATCGGCACGCCTGCTACACCGACGTCGTCGCGCTCTACAACAGCGAGGGTCTGTCCCAGGGCAAGATCCCGTACGTCCAGTCGCCCGTCGAGTATCCGGTGCTGACCGGCGCGTTCATGGGACTCATCGGTCTACCCGTACACGCATATGCCGCCTCGAACCCCGGCACGAATCCGTACGAGTGGTATTACAACCTGACCGCTTTGGCTCTGGGTGCTTGTGCGGTTGCGTCCGCGATCGCGCTGCTCCTGCTCCGACGAAAACGACCCTGGGATGCCGCGATGTTCGCGGCGTCGCCGGCGTTGCTGCTCACCGCGACCGTGAACTGGGATCTCCTGGCGGTAGCGTTTGCGGTCTTCGGCCTGCTGGCGTGGTCGCGACGACGGCCGACACTCGCGGCCGCACTGATCGCTCTTGGAGCGGCCGCCAAACTGTGGCCGGCATTCCTGCTCATCCCGTTGTTGCTGTTGGGCTGGCGCGCTCGACGACTCGGGGATGCCATCTACACCGCGGGCGTCGCCCTGCTTGTCTGGGTTGTCGTCAACCTGCCGTTCATCCTGCTATATCCGCACAATTGGAGCCAGTTCTTCCGGCTCAACACCACACGCGCGGTCGACTGGGGCACGTCCTGGTACATCGGGACGAACGTGCCGCACGTTTTCGGCACCGGCGTCGGCATTCCTGGTTTCCGCTGGCTGAGCGAACACATCAACGCGGTCGACATCGTCAGCTACCTGCTGTTCGGTCTGGCTGTGGTGGCGATCGCGTTCGTGGTGCACTATGCGCCCCGCCGCCCGCGACTCGGCCAGCTTGCCTTCCTGACCGTCGCAGCCTTCCTGATCTTCTCGAAGGTATGGTCCCAGCAGTACGTGCTGTGGCTGCTGCCGCTGGCGGTGCTGGCCCGGCCACGTTGGGGTGCGTTCGTCGCGTGGCAACTCGCCGAGATCTGCTACTTCTTCGCGTTCAACGGTGAGCTGATGCGGGCGTCGGGAAAGCCGATCTTCCCGGAGGTTGTTTTCATCATCGCCGCGCTGCTCCGCCTCATCGCGGTATGCGTGATGTGTGGCTTCATCGTGCGCGACATCATGCGGCCCGAGCACGACGTGGTCCGGCAGACCTACGACGACGATCCGGACGGTGGGGTGTTCAACGACGAGCCGGATCGAGAGCCGGCGCAGGAGGTCACGTTCTATCCAACGGGGTGATCGGGCCACCGACCTCCGGGCGCAGGGCTGGCTTGGTCCGGTTGCCCGTCAGGTGGTAGCGGGCCGCACCGTTGCGCGTCGCAAAGTCGTCCGTCGCGCTCGTCAGCCCAGGTGCTCGCGGAGCATGGCAATGTCCGCGCCTTGTCCGTCGGCGCCGCCCGGAGTCTCGACCACGACCGGAGCGTTCGCCGCGCGGACCACCGCGCTGATCAGCTTCGGATCGATCTTGCCTTGGCCGAAATTGTCGTGCCGGTCACGGCCGGAGTCGAACGGGTCCTTCGAGTCATTCGCGTGTACGAGGTCGATCCGCCCGGTGATCGCCTTGACCCGGTCAACGAGATCGACCAACTCCTCGCCGCCGGCGTGGGCATGACAGGTGTCGAGGCAGAACCCGGCACCGAACTCGCCGACCTCGTCCCACAGCCGGGCGATCTCGTCGAGGTGGCGCGCGCACGCGTTGTCGCCGCCCGCGGTGTTCTCGATCAGGATCGGCAGCGGGAAGCCGCCCGACTCGGCCGCCGTGCTGAACACCTTCCGCCAGTTGGCGAACCCGGCCGCCGGATCATTGCCCTTACCGACGAACCCGCCGTGCACGATCAGTCCCTTCGCGCCGAGGGCCGCGGCGCCATCAGCATGTGACGCGAGCAGTTTCCGGCTCGGGATGCGGATGCGGTTGTTCAGCGTGGCGACATTGATCAGATAGGGCGCGTGGATGTAAATGTCGACTTCAGCGGCCCGCAGTGTGTCGGCATCGGGGCGCGGCACAGGATTGTCGTAGCCCTGCGGGTCGGTCAGGAAGAACTGGACGACCTCGGCATCGCGGGCGGCCGCCTCGGCGATCGGATCGGCCGAGTCGACGTGGGCACCAATACGCATGAGTCGACCGTACGCCCTGAGGGTGACATCAAACGTTCGGTGACGGTGCCGCTACTCCATGCGTACTGGTCAACCCCGACCCCATGGGGAAGTGGTCGCGCAGTGTAATGCCTTGATGCACAATCCGGTACGACCGCGTCACTCGTGTCGCGAACGAATCGTTGCACGCATGGACGCCCGCGCCGCGAGTGGGCGGCCGCGACGGAGGCCATGACATGACGTTGTCGCTGCGACGCAGGTCTGCCCTGGTGCTGGCCGGTGTTGTCGCGACCGCGCCGCTGTGGCTCGCGGTGGCGGCGCATGCGGCCGATCAAGTAGTGACATTCCACGGCACGCCGGACTTTACAGCGTCGACGGTGTCGTGCCCGTCGACGCCGGATCGGCCGACGCTGCAGGTCAACCCCGGCGAGACGGTCGACTTCGTCAACCAGCTCGGCGTCGGCGCCACGTTGACGTCGAGTACCGGTCATCAGAATCTCGGCAACGGACAAATGGTCCCGGTCACGTTCGCAGCGTCGTCCGCGCCGATCTTGATCGAGATGCTGCCGCACTGCCCGCTGGACGTTGGCGTACACGACGTGCTCAGCGTGACGGTTCTGGCCCCGGCTCCCGACCCGTCGACATCCGCGAGCGCGAGTGCGTCGGTGCCGGCGGCGGGACCGGCGCCGTCGGCGAGCCCGGGTCGAAGTCATTCACCGACCCCGACTCAGCCCCCGGATCGACAAAACACACGCCGAAGCATCGGGTTACGCCGAGCCGGTCGCCGTTGGTCTCCGGCGCGGGCAATGGCGGCGATGCGGACCCGGCTGGTCCGTCGACCGATCCCGAGCCGTCCGGCGCCGTGCACTTCGGCGACCCGATCAGCGCGACGCCGACGTCCGGCGGCGCCAGTGGGCTGCTCACGCTGATCGCGACCGTTTCGGTCGGTGGCGTGACCGCGGCGGTCATTCGGGCGATCGTCGCCCATCGCGCCACCAGATCATTGATGGGTTAGTACGGCCCGCCCGGCACCGGCCGATGGCCGAGCGTCTGGTCGTCCGTACCCGGAAAAGGGCACTGACCGCGACCCGGCGTGGACCGATTGGGCCGGACTGTGAAAAACCGGTATCCTGGCTGGGCTTGTCCTCCCGACGCCGTGTTTCACACGGCGCCCGAGCGGACAGGCGACGCCAGACCTCCTGCCACGGACCGACCGTGGCCGCTTAGCCCAGAGGAGGTGAGCAAGTCTTGCGTCATTACGAGATCATGGTGATCCTCGACCCCAGTCTCGAGGAGCGCACGGTCGCCCCGTCTCTCGACACGTATCTGAACGTGATCCGCACCGCGGGTGGCTCGGTGGAGAAGCTCGACGTGTGGGGCCGCCGGCGCCTCGCGTACGAGATCTTGAAGAACACCGAGGGAATCTACGCCGTCATCGACCTGCAGGCGACGCCTGCGGCGGTGGCCGAACTTGACCGGCAGCTACGACTCAACGAGTCCGTGCTGCGCACCAAGGTCATCCGGCCGGAAGTCCGCTAAGCAGCGGATACAGGGCAGCCATAGCGGCTACCCACCCGGCTCCCCATCGGCTCGACGGCGCTCTGTCGCACCCGTGTGACAGCGTTTCTCGACGAGCTGAAGTGTTCGAGGAGTGACCTGGGATTTGCAGGGTTAACCCGTTTCCGGCGTTAACAGTCGAGGAGTGACATGGCAGGGGACACCACCATCACGGTCATCGGCAACCTGACCGACGACCCTGAGCTGCGCTTCACCCCGTCGGGTGCGGCCGTGGCCAAGTTCCGCATCGCATCGACGCCGCGGTTCTTGGACAAGGCGTCCGGCGAATGGAAGGACGGCGAGCCGCTCTTCCTCTCCTGCAACGTGTGGCGTCAGGTCGCGGAAAACGTGGCCGAGTCGCTGCAACGGGGCTCCCGGGTCATCGTCTCCGGACGGCTGCGCATGCGGTCGTACGAGACGAAGGAAGGCGAGAAGCGCACCGTCATCGAGCTGGAAGTCGACGAGATCGGCCCCTCGCTGCGCTATGCGACAGCGAAGGTGCAGAGGATGTCGAGGTCCGGCGGCGGTGGTTACGGTGCGTCCGGCGGGAACAACTCGGGCGGTGGCGGCTTCGCCGCCGACGATCCGTGGGCGACCGCCGCGCCGGCCGCTGCGTCCTCGAGCGGTGGGGGCAACTTCGACGACGAGCCACCGTTCTAAAGCACATCTGGAGTTAGAGACATGGCGAAGGCTGCGGCCCTGCGCAAACCGAAGAAGAAGGTGAATCCTCTCGACAAGGAGGGGATCGCCTACATCGACTACAAGGACGTCGCGCTCCTGCGCAAGTTCATCTCCGACCGGGGCAAGATCCGCGCCCGCCGGGTCACCGGAGTGAGCTCGCAGCAGCAGCGGCAGATCGCCAGCGCGGTGAAGAACGCGCGCGAGATGGCGCTCCTGCCGTACACGACGACGGCACGCTGAGGAAGGGGATCGCTGTGAAGATCATCCTCACTCAGGAAGTGTCCAAGCTCGGCACGCCCGGCGACGTCGTGGACGTCAAGCCCGGATACGGCCGTAACTACCTGCTCCCGGAGGGCTTCGCGATCGCGTGGACCAAGGGTGCGGAGAAGCAGATCGCGGTGATCAAGCGGGCCCGGTCGGCTCGTGAGATCCGTGACCTCGGCCACGCGACCGAGGTCAAGGCCCAGCTCGAGGGTCTGCAGATCACGCTGAAGGCGCGCGCCGGCGACGGTGGCCGTCTGTTCGGCTCGATCACGCCGACCGAGGTTGCGGCGGCCGTCAAGTCCGCGGGCGGACCGGAAATCGACCGGCGTCGCCTGGAACTACCCGGCCACATCAAGTCGACCGGGACGTACCGGGTTCAGCTCAAGCTGCACCCGGAGGTCACGGCGAATTTCGACGTGAACGTGGTCGGAGCCAAGTAGCTCGCACACGTCAGCGGCGCGTCCAGCTTCGGCTGGGCGCGCCGTTGTCGCGTTCCGGGACTCGGCGCGTTCCGGGATCCCGTGCCGGCTCCGGGACCGTGCCAGTTCCGGGACCGTGCCAGTTCCGGGACCGTGCCGGTTCCGGATCCGTGCCGGGCGCGCGCGTTGAGAACATACGCGCCCATGATCCACTGGTTTGGACGATTCGCGTTGCCATGCCGCCGAAATCGTCCATCGGAGCGGATCATCGCAGCTATTTCGGCGAGTCTTGTCGACCCGGTCGGCCCGGCGCGGGCGCGCTCAGGAGTAGAGGGCGAACGACTGCGCGATCTCATGTGGATGCAGGCCACCGGCGAGGAGAAGTCGCAGGAGTACGCGCGCCTTGTACGGGTGGAGCAGACCGCCGTTGATCAGCCCGCGGCGCGCGAGATCCGTCTCCGATCCGACAGCGTGATACGTGCCGGCGAGTACGGAGCCGCCGCCCGTGCGCGAGGTCAGCACGACCGGCATCTGCTCGGCGAGATCACCGAGCACCGGCGCGATCCACGACGGAACATGCCCGACGCCGAAGCCAGCGACCACGAGCCCCTGATAAGCACCCGCAATGTGTGCGAGCAGCGCACCGTCGTCGTCGAACGAGATCGTGTAGAGGCCGACGCGGGTCTCGTCAATGTCGATGGGACTCGCCGGCAGGCCGAGCGGCGCCCGGTCGAGCGGAGTGGCGAGGATCCGTACGTCGCCCTCGATCACGTGACCGATCGGCCCGGCATCCGGTGACGCGAACGTCGTGATGCTGGTGCTGTGTGTCTTGCGTACCCATCGGGCCGCGTGGATCTGATCGGCGATCACCACGAGCGCGCCATGACCGCGAGCCGCACCCGCGACCGCGACTCGAGCCGCGGCGAGTACGTTGGCGGCTCCGTCCGGCCCGGCCAGCTTCGGGTTCCGCATGGCGCCGGTGACCACGAACGGTTCCGTGTGCGGCCACACGAGATCGGCGAGGAATGCCGTCTCCTCCAGCGTGTCCGTGCCTTGGATGACCACCACCCCGGTGGCGCCGTCGGCGACCGCCCGCTCGGCCGCCGCGATGACCTCGAGCATCCCGGCGAACGTGAGGTCGGCGCTCGGTACGGCAACGACGTCGCGTACGTCGAGGCCGGCGCCGATGTCGGCGAGTCCCGGGATGGCGCTGGTCAGGTCGGCTCCGGTCAGGCGTGTGACCACGCCGTCGCGCTCGTACATGGCGATGGTGCCGCCGAGAGTGAACACGGCAATGGTCATGATCGAAGCGTTCCTCGCGTCGGGGTCCGGGTTAACGCGCCCACGCTACGCCAGCGGGTCGTTGGGTCGGCCGGCGAACGACGGTTTCCGCCGACCGTATCTGGCACCGCCGCGACAGCCCGGGCACGGACCCCGATGTCGGCACCCCAGGCGGTGCACACATGGATGGCGCGAGGCCGCAGAGACGGATCGGCACCACGACGGCGTGTCGGTTGCATGACACCGCGGTCGTACGTGGCACAAGTTGGCCCGACTTTTCTTCGCCCCACAGGCTGTGCGCGGCGAACCTGGAGGTCATCGCCGTACGGGTGCACCGTCCCCAGTGATCGTCCACAAGCTGTGCACACCATCTGCACAAGCGTTCCGCCACTATCCACAGTGTTGTGCCCAGGCTCGTCCACCGGTGGTGTTTGTCCTCCGGCCATCACGTCCATAGCCTGATCAAGCGGTTGCCGTGGAGGGCGCGTGGGGGAAGTTGTCGTACCTCCGCGGTAAGCCATGCATGCGGTGGGGCGGAGGATCCTGTGTCGATCACGGACGGCGTGCGGCCAGCGGATGGGTACGGCGCCGACGCCGTGCGTTCCGCTGAGCCGCCGCGCCCGCCTGAGCCGGCGCGACCCGACGAGCCGCCGCGCGCCCAGGAGCCGCCTCGTCTTGCCGAGCCGTCGCGCCTGGCCGATCCAACACGCGGCCCGGACCAACCGCGCGCGTCCGATCAGGGCCGACACGGCGACCAGGCCCGGCCAGCCGACAGCCGTAGCCAGCCGGGCGACAACCAGTTCGACCGGACGCCACCCCAGGACGTCGCGGCCGAGCAGTGTGTGCTCGGCGGCATGTTGCTGTCCAAGGACGCGATCGCCGACGTCGTCGAGATCCTCCGCACCGGCGACTTCTACCAACCGCGCCACGCCAGCATTTTCGACACCATCCTCGACCTGTACGGTCGCGGCGAGCCGGCCGACTCCATCACGGTCGCGGCCGCGCTGGTCGATGCGGGCGACATCGGACGCATCGGGGGTGTCGCCTATCTACACACCCTCATCGCCAGCGTGCCGACGGCGGCCAACGCTTCCTACTACGCGCGGATCGTCAGCGAACGTGCGGTGCTGCGCCGGCTGATCGAGGCCGGCACCCGCATCGTGCAACTGGGCTACGGCAGCGCCGCCGGCGGCGGGCGGGACACCGACGACATCGTCGACCTCGCGCAGCAGGCGGTCTATGACGTGACCGAACGGCGCGTCAGCGAGGATTTCGCCCGCCTGTCCGAGCTGCTGCAGCCGACGCTCGACGAGATCGAAACCGTTGGCTCGCAGGGCGACGCGATGACCGGGGTGCCAACCGGCTTCACCGATCTCGATCGCTTGTTGAATGGCCTGCACTCTGGGCAGTTGATCATCGTTGCCGGCCGACCGGGTCTCGGCAAGTCGACCGCGGCGATGGATTTCGCCCGCAACGCCTCGGTCCGGCACAACCTGGCCAGCGCGATCTTCTCGCTCGAAATGAGCAAGGTCGAGATCGTTACCCGGCTGCTGTCGGCCGAAGCGCGTGTTCCGCTGCATACGCTTCGATCCGGTCAGCTGTCCGATGACGATTGGACAAAGCTCGCCCGTCGGATGGGAGAGATCAGCGAGGCGCCGCTCTATGTGGACGACACGCCGAACATGAACCTGATGGAGATTCGCGCCAAGGCGCGCCGCCTGCGGCAGCGACACGATCTCAAGCTGGTCATCGTCGACTACCTGCAGCTGATGACGTCGCCCAAGCGTGTCGAAAGCCGCCAGCAGGAAGTCGCCGAGCTGTCCCGCGGGCTGAAGCTGCTGGCGAAGGAAATCGAATGCCCGGTCATCGCGGTCAGCCAGCTGAACCGGGGTCCGGAGCAGCGGACGGACAAGCGACCCCAACTGTCGGATCTGCGGGAGAGCGGCTCGATCGAGCAGGACGCAGACGTGGTCATCCTGCTGCACCGCGACGATTACTACGACAAGGAATCCCCCCGCGCAGGCGAGGCGGACTTCATCGTCGCCAAGCACCGCAACGGCCCGACCGACACGGTGACGGTGGCGGCACAGCTCCACCTGTCGCGGTTCGTCGATATGGCGATCGTCTAACCGGTATCCGAGGCGGTGACGCGCCGGGGCACGCCGCCAGCGCAGTCGCGCCGCTGCCGGGCGGATCAGGCGCGATCCCGCGCCGCGGCCAGCAGCGTGATCACCTCGTCGTCATCCACCTGGCCGAAGCGGTCGTAGTACCGGCTGACGGCGTCGAACAAGCGCGGCACGATAGGGCACACGACCTCATCCGCGACGAGCCGAAGATCGCTCACCGCGCGCTGGGCGCCGACGGGTACGGCGACCACGGCCCGCGCCGCCCGCAACTCTCTCGCCAAGGCGACCGCCGCCTGGGCCGTGGCGCCGGTTGCGAGGCCGTCATCCACCAAGATTGCGACTTCGCCGGTGAGATCGAGCGGTGGCCGTCCGTGCCGGTACGCCTCGACCTGCCGATCGACTTCCAGTCGTGCGGACGAAGCGACACCGTCGGCCTCGGCCACGCTCAGGTGTGCCTCCGCCTCGACGGCCCGGATGTCGACGCCGTACGGGCCGATCGCACCGAACGCCACCTCCGGCGCCCAGGGCAGCCCGAGCTTGCGGATCACGAGCACGTCGAGAGGTCGGTGCAGCTCGCGCGCGATCGGTGCGGCGACCGCGACACCACCACGCGCGATGCCGAGCACGCGGACCGGCGGCCCCGTCCGGTACCCGGTGAGGAGCCGGGCGACGGCCAGGCCAGCATCGGCCCGATCGATGTATCGCACCCCTCCTTGATACGCCGCCGGCCAGCGGCTGCAAGACTGGCCCGCATGATTGGCCCGGCGTCGACGGTCGCGGGCGCGGCATCCGGTCGAGTCGGCCGGGTCGTGGCCACCCTCAACCATGCTCGCGGCGGCCTCGTCGTCGATGTCGTGCTCTACGGCGCCGGAGCGCTCTTCGCCGGCCTTACGGCGGCCAACGCGAGCCTGCCCCCGCATCGGGCCTGGGGCCACATCGCCGTGTGGGGCTACGCGGCCGCCACGCTGGTCGCGGTGGCACAGGCCGTCGCTGTCCGCCGTCGCCGATTCGCCGGTACGTCGCCCCGCGCGCTCGTCACCGCGGTCACGTTCGCGGCGACCGCGGTGCTGCCGATGCTGGTGGAGGCCGTGCAGCGGGCGGGTGGCCGGCTCGACCGGGCACAGGAAGAGGTCGGGGTCGTCGAGTCCGGTGGCGTACGTCTGTGGCACACCGGCACGCCGTACCTGTCACATGACGCGATCGCCGCGCTGCCGCCGGGTCTGCGGCTGGACGCCTACCTGCCGTACCAGCCGGTCATGGCTCTGTTCGGGCTACCCCGGGCGATCGGGCACGCGGGCTGGTGGACCGACGCGCGGGTCTGGTTCACGATCACTCTGGTCGTCACGCTCGCGTGGGCGGTGAGCCTGCTCCGACGGGACCGCGGGCACGGCTCCGGTCGCGAGTCGACGACCGACGGCCACGACCCCGCCAGCGACGTACGGGACGCCGCGCTGGTCCGCGCCGTACAGGCGGCGACGGTGTTTCCGATTTGCGCACTGACGATCGCGACCGGCGGCGACGACCTGCCGGTGCTCGGCCTGACGCTGCTGGCGCTCGCGTTTGCCGCGCGCGGCCGGCACACCGCCGCCGGCGTCACGATCGGTGTCGCCGGCGCGCTAAAGCTCTTCGCCTGGCCGGTCGCGGTGATCCTGATCGTCCTCGCCGCGGCGGATGGATGGCGCCGCGGGCGCGCTCCGGCCTCGGGGCCGGCCGAGCGGCCCCGATTGTTGTTCCGCGCGGCCGACTGGCGTACGGCGCTGCGGTGCGCGGCCGGCGCGATCGGCATCCCGGTCCTTGTGCTGATCCCGCCATTCATCGTCAACCGGGGCGCGGCGATCGAAAACGTGATCCGATTCCCGCTCGGACAGGGCATCGTCAAAAGTCCGGCCGCCTCTCCGTTCCCCGGGCATCTGATCGCCGACAACGTCGCGGGCGGTGCGACGATCGCCACCGCGCTGCTCGTGCTCGCGGCGTTGACGATTGCCGGTTGGCTCGTGTGGCGGCCGCCGACCGACGCCGGGGCGGCGGCCGCGATCGCCGCCTGGAGCCTGGTTGCCGCGATCGTCCTGATTCCATCGACGCGATTCGGCTACCTGTTGTATCCGGTGGCGTACGCGTGTTGGGTTCCGGCGTTGCGACGGCCGACCGCGACGGTGGTGACGGGCCGACATCCGACGGAGGCCGGGGTGGTGGCGGCCGATCCCGCGGTTAGTTGAGTTCGTTGCGCCAGACGTCGGCGGCCCGCCGACTCGACGGCAGACGGATCACCTCACCGCCGTGCATTGGCGCCACGAAGCGGCCAGGCACGCCCTCGTGGCCGCGACGGAGGCGCGAGATCAGGCGCTGCGCCGGGACCGGGCGTGAGAACAGGTGACCCTGGCCGGCGTCGCACCCGAGGCTCCAGAGCCGCTCGCGCTGTTCGGCACTCTCGATGCCCTCGGCGACCACCAGGATGCCGAGGCTGCGGCCTAGCTCGATCGTGGTACGGACGATCGCGTTCTCGGTCGCGCCGGCGATGCCCGCCACGAACGATCGATCGATCTTTAGCTCGTCGATCGGCACGCGGGCGACGGTCGCGAGAGACGAATACCCGGTGCCGAAGTCGTCCAGCGCCAGCATCACGCCGAGTTCCCGCAGCGTGTGGAGCACCTCGTCGACGACGCCGAGACTGCTGAGGGTGAGCGTCTCGGTCAGTTCGATGATCAGCGCGCTCGGCGGCAGGTGGTATCGGTCGAGTGCGACCGAGATCAGATGCGGGAAGCCGGCATCGAGCAGACTTCGCGGCGAGACATTGACCGCGACCGGGGCCTCGAAGCCCGCGTCCGTCCACATGCGGGCACCGGCCAACGCCTGATCGAGGATGTGCTCGGTGAAGCCGGTGAGCAGTCCGGATCGCTCGATGCCGTCGAGAAATTGATGCGGCGATAGCTGGCCGAGGCGCGGGTGGGGCCAGCGGGCCAACGCTTCGGCGGACCGCATCATGCCGGTCTCCAGGTCAACAACCGGCTGGAACGCGATGGTGAATTCGCGATGGGCGACGGCGCGGGTGAGGTCGGCGCCGAGTGCGAGCCGACCGACGTCGGCGGTGTCCCGGGTCGGTGCGTACGCGGCCACCGCGAGACCGTCGAGTTTGGCTTGCTGTGCGGCGACGTCCGCCCGCCGTAACAGCTCGCCGAGGTCGCCATCGACGATGTTTACGGCGACGCCGGCCGTGGCCGCGATGTCGAGGCGTACGCCGTCAACGGTGAGCGGTTGCGCGATCGCGGCCAGCAGGTCGCGTGTGCGGGCGATAGCATCCGCGGTCGAGTCGATCGAGGTAAAGAGAACGGCGAACTCACCGCCGCTCACTCGAGCCACGAGTTCACTTGGGCCGGCCAGGTCGGCCAGGCGTTCGCCGACGCTGATCAGGACCTGGTCGCCGACGCTCTGCCCGAGTGCGTCGTTGATCTGCATGAATCCGATCAAATCGATGACCGCGAGGCCGGCCCGCTGCACCCGGGAGGACGACTCGACCGGGTCGGCCGGATCCGGTGCGGCCGGCTTCGAAGCGTCGTGGCGCTCGGCCGGATCCACCGGATCGGTGCTGTCGCGCTGAGTCGGCACTATGTGGGCAATGCGGACGGATTCGGCCTTTCCATCCGGCGTCGGCGCCCCGACGCCCGACGCAGCGACGCCCGGAGCGGCGGTGCCCGGAGCGGCGGTGCCCGGTGCCGCCGCGACCTGGCGGCCGACCTCGGCCAGGCCGTGCGCGAGCAGGTAACTGCGATTGGCGAGGCCGGTCAATCGATCGTGGGTCGCGGCCCGGGCGTGGGTCGTTGCCATGCGTTCGGCGGCCGAAACGGCGACCGACTTGCGTACGGCGGTGGCCAGCGCCGCCGCCAATGCCTGCAGGGTGTGCCGTTCCTGCTCGGTGAGCGTGATCGGCGCGAGAAACCGTAGCCGCAGCTCCCCGACCGAGTCGCCGTCGGCCGGCTGCGTCGTCCGGAGATGCGTCGGGCCGAGCGGAGCGACGATCACCACCCCCGATCGTTCGGGTGCGGACGCCGCCGGCCCGACGTAGGTGATGATGCGGGAGTCGCCGCGCAGCATCACGTCGGCGCTCGAGCGGGTGCGCAGCACGAGATCGACCTCGGCGCACGCGAACAGTTCGGCCGTCCCGTGCACCGCGGCCAGACGTACGGTCTGCGGCTCGCCGGTGCTGATGGCGTCCACGAGTTGCGACAGACGCGCCCAGGCGAGCCGATCGACCCGCTGCTGCAAGCGGTTGGCATAGGCGAGGTGAAGCGCGATAGCAAGCACCGGCAGCGCGAGCGCCATGCGCGGATCGGGGTTGACGAGATAGCCGGCGGCGATGCCGCAGCCCAACCTGATCATCGCCATGACCAGCCGAACCGGTGCGTACAAGGCCCACACGTCGCGGGCCCGCTGACCGTTGGTCAGTGCGATAACGGGCACTGAGATCGCTTCGTCGGTCGCCAGCGCGATCAGTGCCACGATGACGATGCGGCCGAACGTCGCACCGGTGGTCTCGAACGGCGAACCGATCTCGCACAGCCAGCCCGCGGTCGCCGCGACGAACACCGTGATGACGTCCTTCGCGGTGTTGAACACCACGCGGCCGGCCGGGAGCCGGGCCACCTTCTTGCCGATCACCGACGCGACTGCGATCGTCAGGATCAACCACGGCCCCGGCAGCAGGGTCAGTCCGAAGATGATGGTGAAGTCGGTGAGCGACTGACCGTGCCGCGAACGGCCGATGCGCAGTTGCGGCATAAACCAGCTCGAGAAGACCGCGAGCACGAGGATCGCGATCATCTGTAGAGGATCGACGCGGGCGATGCGACCCAGGGTGATCATCAGGATCGACCCGACGATCACGAGGAGGGCGGCCGCGATCGCGACGCCGTACACAACGGTGAGACGGCGGCTCGCTGAATCGGTGGCGCGTCGGATCAGCGCGATGTCCTTCGTCGGCCGGCCGGGGCCAGCGGGTTGCCGCCGACCCCTGGAAGAACCAGCTTCCGTGACGTCAACGGCGCCGTCCGTGGCGGTTCCGGTTCCCCGTGCGGGCTCCAAACCAGGATGGCCGGATCATTCTCCGCGATCGAAGCGGGTTTCGGCTATGTCGCTGGTCGAAAATTGTCGATCAGTGCCGAGCGCGATGGCCGGTCAGCCGGTGACCGTCCAGACCGGTCAGTCGGCAACCGCCCAGATCGGTCAGCGAATGACGGTCCGGACCAGTCAACGAACGACGATCGGACCGCTCAATGAGCGAGGGCGCGGACGAGTGTTATTACCGACGCGGCCACGAGCGCGACCAGCACGACGACCCGAAACGTGGGCGTATCAAGACGGCGGAAGAGGTGGTCGCCGGCCCACCAGCCGATGAACCCGCCGGGAATGCCGATGAGACAGGCTTGCACGGCCGCCGCCGTAAGCTCGTGTCCGTAGGCGAAGAACCCGATGCTGACGATGCCGCAGCCGACGAAGACGGCCGCGATGGTGGCACGGAACGCCTCCTTGCCGTACCCGAGGGATTGAAAGGCAGCGACCAGCGGCGGACCGTTCGTGCCGGTCGCGGTGGTCAGCACGCCAACCAGCAAGCCAATGGACGTCAACGTGCCTCGCCCCTCGGGCAGCGCCGGTCGGCGCCAGACCAGGAACGTGCTGACCAGCACCGCTACACCGACCAGCGCGGTCAGCGCGGAAGCGGGCAGCGCGACCAGCAAATAGAGGCCCAGGGGCATGGCCACGACGGCGACCGCCACGATGACCGTGGCGGTGCGCCACTGCACGTGCGCACGATCGAGTGTGGCGGTGACGACCGACATGGCCAGGGACGCGATCGATCCCACGACGACCGCGGTGTTGACCGGCATCACGAGGGCTAGCAGGGGAACGGCCAGTAGCGCGAACCCGAACCCGGTGACCGCCTGGGCGGCGGCGGCGGTCGCGACGATGACGAAGGTCGCGATCAGCGTGACGGGCACGCCCACATTGTGTGGCCAGGCACCGTCACTGGACAGCGACGCCCGTCACGGCGCGGCCGGGCGACGACTACGCTCGGCCACGTGTCCGAACATCTCACGCACGTCGACGCGAGCGGTGCCGCCCGCATGGTCGATGTGTCGGCCAAAGACGTCTCGACTCGAGAGGCCGTTGCCGCCGGGCAGGTGCGTACCACGGCCGAGGTTGTCGATCTGTTGCGCCGCGACGCCCTGCCCAAGGGTGACGCGCTCGCGGTGGCCCGCGTCGCCGCGATCATGGGCGCCAAGCGGACGCCGGACATCGTGCCGCTCTGTCATCCCATCGCCCTGCACGGCGTGACCGTCGACCTGGCCCTGGGCGTCGATACGGTCGAGATCACTGTCGCCACCAAGACGGCCGACCGGACCGGCGTCGAGATGGAGGCGTTGACGGCGGTGGCCGCGGCCGGGCTTGCGCTGGTCGACATGGTCAAGGCCGTCGACCCGTCGGCTTCGATCGAGCGGGTACGGGTGATCCGTAAGCTCGGCGGCAAGACGGGCACGTGGGAGCGCGACCGTGACTGAAACAGCCGCCGGCCCGCCGGCTCGCCGGCCGATCCGCGCCCGGGTCATCGTCGCCTCGAACCGGGCATCGGCCGGTGTGTACGCCGACCGGAGCGGCCCGATCCTCGTCGACGGGCTACGTGCACTGGGCTGCGAGGTGGACGACCCGGTCGTTGTTGCCGATGGGCCGCCGGTCGCGCACGCTTTACGTGCCGCGGTCGACGACGGATTCGATGCCGTCGTGACGAGCGGCGGTACGGGCATTACGCCGACCGACCAGACGCCGGACGTGACCCGGGAGCTTCTCGACTACGAGGTGCCGGGGATCGCCGAGGCGCTGCGTGCCGTGTCGCGGGACGCGGTGCCGACGTCCGTACTCTCCCGCGGGTTGGCCGGGGTCGCCGGACGTACGTTGATCGTGAACCTGCCTGGCTCGACCGGTGGCGCGCGCGACGGCCTGGCCGTCCTCGGGCCGATTTTGACGCACGCGGTGGACCAACTCCGCGGCGGGGACCACTGACCGTACGGTGGCCGCCCTCGTAGGGCCCCGACCTCAATCGGTGCCGGCTCGGCCCGCGATAGGCTGGCCGCGTGAGCTTGCCGCCGGCACTGGAGCCGCAGACAGCCGTCCAAACCGTCGCTGTGCCGTGGGCGCGAGCGCGAGAGATCTGCTACCGCGCCGGCCAAAATGCGGCCCGGCCGCCGGTCGCACTGCCGCTGGCCGTGTGCGATGGCGCGACGCTTGCCGCCGATCTCAGTCCGCTCACTGACCTGCCCGCGTTTCCCACCTCGACCGTCGACGGCTGGGCCGTCCGCGGCGCCGAGCCCTGGCGGATTCTGGGGCAGGTGCTGGCCGGCGCGACCGCGCCGCCGCTCGAGGCCGACGGCACGTGCGTCAGCATCGCAACCGGCGCCATGGTGCCGGCTGGCGCGGAGTCGATCGTCCGCATCGAGGACTCCACCGTGGACGGCGACCTCGTCCGTGGCGAGCCGCGCCCGGAGCGCGAATGGCGCGAGCCGGGCGACGAGGCGCATCGCGGCGACGTGTTGTTGCCGGCCGGCACGCCGGTCACGCCGGGCGTCATCGGCCTCGCCGCGTCGAGCGGCCTCGACGAATTGCTGGTACGGCCGAGGCCGACCGCGGCGATGCTGGTGTTCGGCGACGAGTTGCTCACCAGCGGAAGGCCGGGCGATGGTCGGGTCAGGGACTCGCTCGGACCGCAGGTGCCCGGTTGGCTCGACCGGCTCGGGGTCACATGCCTGGATCCCGCCGTTTCCGGGCCGATCGAAGACACCCTCGATGCGCACATCGGCGCCATTCGTGACCTGCTAGCGACCGGTGTCGACCTGATCGTGACGACCGGCGGCACGATGCACGGCCCGGTCGACCACCTGCATCCGGCGCTCGCCGCTCTCGACGCCCGCTATGCGGTGAACACGGTCGAGGTGCGCCCCGGCTTTCCGATGTTGCTGGCCACGCTGCCGAACCCGAACGGCGGTAGCACTCTCTTCGCCGGGCTGCCCGGCAATCCGCAGTCGGCCATCGTCGCGCTCGTATCCCTGGTCGTTCCCGCCCTGGCCGGGTTGACCGGCCGGTCGCAGCCGGCGTTGCCGACGATCCGGCTCGGCGCGCCGGTCCGGGGCCGGGGCGAGTACACGCACCTCGCCCTCGTACGGCGGGATGGCACCGGTGACGGGCAGCCGGTCAGCCACGTGGCGTCCTCGATGCTGCGCGGACTTGCCCAAGCGGTCGGCTTCGCCGTCATCGCGCCCGGAACCGACGCGGCGGCCGGAGACGTCGTCCCACTCGTACCGCTGCCGCTGTTTGCCGGGGAGACACTGTGACAGCACCAACCACGCCGCGCATCGCGATCGCCGCGATCAGCGACGAACCGCTCGACGCCGAGGCGCACGAACGTGCGGTGGCCCATCCGGCGGCGGGTGCGGTCGTGATGTTCCGAGGGGTCGTCCGCGATCACGATCACGGCCGCGTTGTCACGGAACTCGATTACGAGGGGCATCCGAGCGCCGTCGATGTGCTGCGCGAGGTCGCGACCGAAGTCATCGAACGGGAGCCGGGCATCATCGCGGTCGCCGTGTCGCATAGGGTCGGCCGCCTGGCCGTCGGTGACGTCGCGATCGTCGCGGCCGTATCGACCGCACACCGGGGCGACGCGTTCGCGGCGTGCGCGCGACTCGTCAACGAGGCCAAGGCGCGGCTGCCGATCTGGAAGCGGCAGGTGTTCGACGACGGGTCGGAGGAATGGGTGAACTGCCCCTAGCTGCGGGTTAGCTGGGGAGGCGGCGGGCGACGGCGGCGGACTTGCGGGCGACTCTCGCCTTTGACTTCGTGTTGTACGCGGCGCGTCGGACGGATCGCTCGGCGGCACCGGCGGCGTGCCGGGCGCGCCACGGCAGACCGGGTTTGCCGTCGTTGTCGAGCACGGCCAGAATCAGGCCACCCATGAGGCCGAGGTTCTTCAGGAAGTGCGTACGCTGCTGGCCGCGGTCGGCCGGATCTTCGAACTCCCAGTACGCGTGGCCGGCCAGCGTGGTCGGTACGAGCGACGCGGCGAGCGCGGCCGCGCCGAGTCGCCGGGCCGGCGTCAGCATCGCCAAACCGCCGACGATGTGCACCGCGCCGTTGACGCGGACCAGTGTCTCCACGTCGGTCGGGATCTTCGGGTGGATCTGCTGCAGCGTCGGGCCGACCTGATCGGTCACCTTCTTGGCGCGCGCGGCGAACTTGGCGGGATTCCGCACCGTGTTGACGCCGCTCACCACGAACACCGAGGCGAGCATGGCGCGCGCGGCCGTACGCATTGGGGTCATGCCTTGTTCATACCCTCCGGGAGCCGGAGTATCTCCCCGGTTGACTGATAGATCCGAAATTTATTTTCTCGCCCGATCACCCCTCGGGCGTCGGCTGCGTCCGCAGATAGCGCGCGAAATGCGGGACGGTAAACGCGACGGTGCCGCGCTCGCCGCAGTAGATGAGGCCCTTCTTGATGAGCGCGTCGCGGGCCGGCGAGAGGCTAGCCGGCTTCCGTACGAGCGAGCGGGCGATCTCGGCGGTCGGCACCGCGGCGTCCGCGTCGGAGTCGGTGCCGGCGAGCGCCGCCATCGCGCGCATGTAGTCGCGTTCGGCCGGAGTCGCGCGCTCGAACCGCGAGCCGAAGAAACCCACCGCCAGCTCGGCCTCCGCATCCGGAGCGGCGACCCGGACGTCCTCGGCGGTGATCGGTGTCTGTGGCGCGTGGTCCCAGGTTGCCTTGCCGTACGCCTGGACGAAATAGGGGTAGCCACCCGACGCGTCATAGAGCACGTCGAGCGCCTTCGGCTCGAAGTCGACGTGCTCGCGGGCGGCCGGCGCGCACAGCGCCTGGTCCGCCGACAGCCGGTCGAGCCGATCGATGCGCAGGTAGCGAAATAGGCGCTCGGAGTAGGACTTCGCGGCCGACAGTACGGCCGGCAGATGCGGCAGACCCGCGCCGACAACAATCAGAGGTGCGCCGGTCTGCGACAACTCGTGGCAGGCCGCGCACAGGGCGGACACGTCTCGGGGCGACAGGTCCTGCATCTCGTCGATGAACAGGGCGATCCCGGTGCCGACGTCGGTCGCGATGCTCGCAGCGTCGGCCAGCAACTCGACGAGGTCGATCTCGATGTCGCCGGAGTCGGCCCGGCCGCTCGACGCGGCCACGTCGATGCCCGGCTGCCACCGGTCGCGCATCTTTGCCGGCGGTTCCCCGATTTCGCTGCGCACGGCGAACGCCTTGAGCACCGACAGGAAGTCGTCGATGCGATCCGGTGCGCGATGGTGCGGAGCGATCTCGCGTACGGCCATGTGCAGGGCGGCCGACAATGGCCGCCGGAGCGGCTGGTCGGGTCGAGCCTCGATCTTCCCGGTGCCCCACAGCCGGCTGATGGCCTGCGATCGCAGCGTGTTCAACAGCACGGTCTTTCCGACGCCGCGCAGGCCGGTCAGGATGACGCTGCGTTCCGGCCGCCCGCGAGCGATGCGCTCCAGCACGACGTCGAAGATGCCCAGCTCCCGATCGCGCCCGGCCAGCTCGGGTGGGCGTTGACCAGCGCCGGGAGCGTACGGATTGCGTACGGGATCCACGTCTCGCACCGTATCGGTCTGTCTAGCGCAATTGCTAGAACCGCATAGAAAAGCCCAGTCGTGTCGCGACGACTCGGCATGTCGACAACGATCTACCGCAATCTAGAAAGATCACTAGACAGCGTTAGATCGACCAAGCGGCGGCTTCCATAGGGCTCAACCGGCGCGATCGTCACGTTAGCACACCTGTACGGTTCCGGCTACATCCGGCACAACGCAACATCCCGAACGCGTGACACGCAGCGGTCAGCTCAACACCGCGGTGACGGCAGCGTAGGCACCGCCCACCGCGCCGACACCTACGACGCTGACCGGCACGAACGCGATGGCGGCGCGTACGCGATCCGCTCCGGACCGGGCGAGCAGCGGCGTCAGCAGGATCCCGATGACGACGAGCAGCCCGGCGACCGCGCCGTCGTGATTGATGGTGGCCTGGTAGACGGCTTCGCCGACGAACACCGCGCCGGGGAGAACGAGGGCGACGGCCCGGACCCAGGCCCGGTCGTCAACCCGGGCGAGCATGCCGGCGATGCCGAGCAGCGGTCCCGCGATCACGGCGACGGCCAACCAGGCCAGCGGTGCGCGCATCGTCGCGGCGTCCACATCGTCATGGAGGACCAGCGTGGTCGACGCGTAGTAGCCCACCACGGCGCTGAGCAGACAGAGCGCGCCAACGACGGCCGCGCGATGTGTCCGTACCGGCAAGAAGCGCGCGGCCGCGAAGGCCGCGACCGACCACACCGCGCCCGAGTTGGCCAGTTGGTTGTATGTCCCGGGAAGCACACGTTGCCCGCCGAGGGTGAGCGTGCCGAGGGCGATGCCACCGAGTACGGCGATCGCCGGCGACCACCTGGTGAGCGAGATCGTGGACGTTCGGCGGTCCGGAGTCGACTCGGTGAACACGCGTGGACTGTGCTCGATCCGTGCCTACGCCGGCATCAGGGACGTCACCTAATGCCGGCCCGCACCGCCGTCGTTACTGCTGCTTGCGCAGGCAGAGCACATAGTCCTGCGTGCCATCGGGCGGCCAGGTGAACGTGTAGTAGTTCGTCACGCCGGCCACGCCGCTGCACGCCGACGTGTTGTTCGTGCCGGTTACGACCTTGACCACCTGGAACGACGCCTGCGAGCAGTCGGCGCGCACCATCGTCACCGGGGAGTTGCCGGAACTGTTCACGCAGGAGTTCGCGCTGGGCGGCTTCGGTGCCGCGGTCGTCCCGATGTCTTTCGTTGTCAGCCAGAGGCTGACACCGGTGAGAACGACGGCGACGAGGATGAGTGCGAGCACCACCACGGTCTTCGGTCGCTTCTTCGGCTCTAGTCCCGGGCCGTAGCCGCCCGGGGCTTGCGGGTACCCCGGCGGCGGATAGCCCTGGGGATAGCCCTGTTGTGCGTAGCCCTGTTGGGGGTACCCCGGCGGTGGATAGCCCTGTTGTGGATATCCGGCCTGTTGGTACGCGTTCGGGTCGTAGCCGACCGGCGGATAACCGGGCTGTTGGTAACCCGGTTGTTGGTAACCCGGTTGTTGGTAACCCGGTTGATATGCGGCCGGCGGCGCCGAACCCGGGTGGTAGCCGGCCGGTGGCGCGGAACCAGGCTGGTAGCTGACCGGCGCAGCCGAACCCGGCTGGTAATACGCCTGCTGGGTGCCGTAGTCGTACGGCGGCTGAGGTGGCTGGTGTTCCGGCGGCTGGGATGTCGGCGCGACCGAGGGGAACGGCGACGTCGGTGCGCTGAACCCGGCCGGTTGCGGCTGACCTGGCTGCGGCGGCTGCGTCGATTGTTGGTAGTCCGGCGGTTGGTACGCCGGCTGCTGGTAGCTCGGCGGCGCGTACGCGGAAGGCTGCTGACCGTACGCGGGCGGTGGATAGCCGCCCGCACCGTAGCTGGGTTGGCCGGACGGAACCGGAGGCGCCGACGAGACCGGCGGTACAGATGAGGGCGGGTTGGACACGCGAACCGTTTCGTCCTGCCAAGGGCTCGCTGGCGCGGGGTTGGCCACCGTGCGGACGTCGTCGTCGCCCGTGCTGGTGGGGTCACTCGGCGGCGCCGGGTCCACGGGCGCCGGCGGGGTCGATCCACCGTGCTCCGGATCGACCGGCCCCGTGGGGCCGTACGTTGACATTTGCTACCTCCGAGCGAGGACCAGGCCAGCGGGTGCCGTCACCGTACCGCTACCGGTCACGGCTGACTATGAATGGCAGGGCGCCAATCCCGACCGGCGGAGGGGCTGATCTGCGCACTGTCGGGTTCCCGACGACGTACGACGCGCCATTACAGCAGACGCAGTTGCTGGTCACGTGGTCGCCTGGGGCCGAGGTCCCCTCGGTTGTCGAAGAGTCGCGGATCGATCGCGTCGAAGAACCGCGACGGCACCATGTGCCGCTCGGCGCCTCGCCAGAACCGGCGCTGTACGTGGCTTACGTACAGTCGATCCTGGGCGCGCGTGAGCCCGACGAAGAACAGCCGGCGTTCCTCGGCGATAGCGGCCGCCTCCGCGGCCTCGTCGGCCGGCCCGCCGTCGCGTCCCGGCATCCGCAGCGGCAGCAAGCCGTCTTCGCAGCCAACGATGAACACGACCGGGAACTCGAGTCCCTTGGCCGCGTGCAACGTCAGCAGCGTCACCGCCTGCGCGCGCGGGTCGAGCGCGTCCACGTCGGCGTCGGTCGCGATCTCGGTCAGAAAGCCCGCCAGGTCGTCGCCGCATCGTGTCGCGAGGGGCGTCAATACCTCGACGGCCAGGTGTACGTCCGCCTCGGTGAGCGCGTGCGACACATCGAGGTCGGTATCGAGCGTGGGCGTACGCAGCCGATCGATGACCGCGACGCCAGCCTGCCGGACTCTCACGAGAACCGAACCGGCTCCGGACCCTCCCGGCGCTCGGGGCTCTCCGGACGCTCGAGGCTCTGCGGGCACTCCGGACGCGAAACGCAGCTCCCGCGCGATGGCGCCGACCCCTGGCCGGTCACGCAGCCGGTCGTGCGATCGCTTCTGCACGGGTACGCCGGCCCGCGAGAGTGCTTCGAGGATCGGCCCGGCCTGTGCGTCGGTCCGGTAGAGCACTGCGATGTCCGCGAAGGACAGGCCTTCGGCCGCTTCGGTACGTCCGTCCACCCGACCCGAGTCGAGAGATCGATGGGACAGGCCGCCGACGAGCGCGTCGATTGTCCGTACCACGAAATCGGCCTCATCGGCGGCGCTTGCCGCCGGATACCGACCGACCTGGGGTGCTTCCGGGTCGGACCGCGCCGGGTCGATGCGGCGACCGGGCACGAGCGTGGTCGGCGCGATCGCCTGCACGGCCGTGGCCAGGATCGGCGCCGATGATCGGTAGTTGCGGGCGAGCCGAACCACCCGTGCGTCGACATAGTCGGCCGCGAAGCGCTGGAAGTGCGAAACATCCGCGCCGCGGAAGGCATAGATCGCCTGATCCGGATCGCCGATTGCGCAGAGGTTGCCGTCCGCCGGGCACAGCAGCCGTAGCAGGTCGAACTGCGCAGGGTCGACGTCCTGGTATTCGTCGACGAACGTCCACGACCAGCGGCGGCGGTACGCGGCGACCAGGTCCGGTGCGCCGCGCAACAGGTCTACGGCGAGCGTCACGAGTTCGTCGACATCGACCAGGTCGTTGCGACGCAGCGCGGCGAGATAACGCTCGCGCAGGCCGTCGTCCGTCATCGCCGCCAGCGCCCGTCGCGCCTGCGCCGCTGACATCGTGGCCACGCCGTCGCGAGTCGTCGCCTCGTCGATAGCGGCCGCCCGGTCCGCGTCGTCGGCCACCCGGAAGCCGTCGCCGAGACCGGCGCGGCCCGGGTGCTCGCGCAGGATCGCTAGGGCGAGGGCGTGGAACGTCGCGACGGTCACGTCGCTGGCCACCGGTCCGAGCAGCGAGCGAAGACGATCGCCGACCTCCTCGGCGGCACGTCGGGTGAACGTGATCGCCAGGCACTGATCGGGGCGGACGCCCAGCTCCGCGCACAGATAGGCGATGCGATGAGTGAGCGTGCGCGTCTTGCCGGTGCCCGGGCCGGCCACGATCAGCATCGGTCCGCCCGGCGCGGATGCGGCCACCCGCTGCATCGCGTCGAGGCGGTCGAGGAGGCCCGTGCCAACCTCCTCCATCCCGGCCAGCATCGGTTCGAACGGCTCGTGCGGCGAAACCGGCGCCGCGAGCGGTGGCTCCGTCGAGCCTCGGGCCGCCCGTTGCCTCGGCGTCCGCGGCTGGTCCTCCCCGGGTACGGGATTGGCAACGCCGGCGTCATCGTGCCGCGCCGTCGGGCGGCGTGGCGGTCCGCCTGGGCCGGGTCGGCTCGCCGCCGGCAGGTCGAACAGCGCGTCGGAGGTGACCGAGCCGATCTCGCCCGGGTCGAACAGCCGGATGATGCCGTACTCACCGTCGAAGCCCGGCGTCCGCCGTACGTCACCGGCCCGCAGCCGCCGGATCGCCTCACCGAGCAACTCGCCGCCGACCCGCGTGACGTCGTCCAGGGGTGCCTCGCGGAGCACGTACAGCTCCGGGCCGAGCGTGGCGACGAGGGCGTCGAGCCGTCGACCGACAGACCGGCTACGCGCCCCGACACCGTGGATCTCGCCCAGGATCTCGGCCAGTTGGACGAGGTGTTCGACGTTCATAGCTTTGGCCGATGGCGACCGTCGACCGTCCGGCTCGTCGGCGAGGTCCTCGACCCGGCTGAGGACGCCCACCGTCACCGGCTTGCCGCACTTGATGCACAGTCCGTTCTGCTCCGCCGTCTCGGCGGGCGTCCAGCTCACGCCGCAGGTGCGGTGACCGTCCGCGTGGTATTTGCCTTCTTCGGGGAAGAACTCCAGCGTCCCGGCCAATCCGTTACCGGTACGCAGGGCGTCGCGTACGGCGAAGTAGTCCAGCCCAGTCGCGAGGACCGTCGCCTCCCGACCGAGCGCGGGCAGCGAGTGGGCGTCCGAATTGGACACCACGCGGTATTGATCGAGGCTCGACACGCGCCAGTTCATCGCCGGGTCGCTCGACAGGCCGGTCTCGACCGCGAAGATGTGGTCGGCGAGATCGGCGTAGCAGTCGGCAATCCGGTCGAATCCGGATTTGGAGCCCAACGCCGAGAACCACGGCGTCCAGATGTGCGCCGGCACCAAATAGCCGTCGGCGCTCGACTCGAGCACGATCTCCAGGAGGTCACGCGAGTCGAGGCCAAGGATCGGGCGGCCATCAGATCCCAGATTGCCGATCCGTCCGAGCTTGGTGTTGAAGCGTTCGACCGCGTCGACGTCGGGCAGGTAGACGAGGTGATGGACCTTCCTCGTCCGGTCGTCGCGCTTGTAGATCGTCGAGATCTCAACCGAGAACATGAACCGTACGTCCCGGCCGGCCACGCTCGGTGGCACCGTCGAACGGATGTGTGCCGTGAGCTCCGGGCCTGGTCGATAGAGCCCGGGCTCGGCCGGCACCAGATCGGTTCGCAGATGCTCGAACCAGGCCGGATGCGTGAAGTCGCCGGTGCCGAGCAGCGTGATGCCCTTCGTCATCGCGCCCGCGGTGAGCGTCGCGATGGTGAGATCACGGCTGCACGCCCGCGAATACTTCGAGTGGATGTGCAGGTCGGCGATCCAGTTGGAGGGCACGTCGCATCCTGGCATGCCGTGCCGTATGAACGCACCGCACCACGCTGCTTGCGTTGTGGTTCCGCTTAGGTCTGGGGGCAGGCCGACCCGCTTGACTGGTGGGGCGTCTTTAGGTCTGCGCGGGTCGGCCTGCCCCCAGACCAGCGGTGGTCCCGCGCAGCGGCGCGTGTCGGACTTAGAGATCTCTCGTTGTCGAGTGACACCGAGCGTGATCGTGATCGCGTGGTGCGTCGAGGGCCCGACGGGGTGTCAGCCGCCGGCGAACGGTGGCAGGACGTCGACCGTGGTACCGGCCGGCAGCGTGGCCGACCGGTCGTGATTGGCCAGGCCGTCGACGAGGAAGGTCGAGGCGGCCAGTACGGTCGCAAGCCGATCCCCGTGACGCTGCGAGATCGTGGCGATGACCGACTCCAGCGTCGGTGCCGTCACCTTCTCCTCCGGGCAGCCGGCGGCGGCGCGAGCGCCCGCGAAGTAGCGCACCAGAATCATCGGATCGTCCGCCATCGACGGTTCAGCCGCCGATCGCGGACATCGGCCGGCTCGGCTGCAGGAAGCTCGGATCGTCGATCGCATGCCCGGGCAGCTTGCCGAACATCGCCCGCCGCCACATATCGGCGATCTCCTCGTCGTCGCGGCCGTCGCGCAGTGCGGCTCGCAGATCCGACTCGTCCCGGCCGAAGAGGCAGTTGCGCACCTGGCCGTCGGCGGTGAGCCGGGTCCGGTCGCAGTCACCGCAGAACGGTCGGGTGACGCTCGCGATGATGCCGACCTTCGCATCCGGATATCCGTCGATGAGCCACGTCTCGGCCGGCGCGGCGCCGCGGTGCGACGGGTCGGGCAGCAGCGAGAACTCGGCCGACAGCTGGGCGAGGATCTGCTCGGCGGTGACCATGGTGTGACGATCCCAGATATGGCCGGCGTCGAGCGGCATCTGCTCGATAAAGCGCAGCTCGTAGCGGTTCTTGAGCGCGAACCGCAGCAGATCGGCGGCCTCGTCGTCGTTGATGCCGCGCATGAGAACTGAGTTGATCTTTACCGGGAGCAGTCCGGCGTCGGCCGCCGCGGTCAGCCCGTCCAGGACGTCGGCGAGCCGGTCGCGGCGGGTCAGCGCCTCGAAACGGCCCGGATCGAGCGTGTCGACCGAGACATTGACGCGATCGAGACCGGCGGCGGCCAATGGGCCGGCGAGTCGGGTCAGCCCCAGGCCGTTCGTGGTCAGCGAGATGCTCGGCCGGGGCCGGAGGCGGGCCGTGGCGGCCACGATGTCGACGATGCCCTTGCGCAGGAGCGGTTCGCCCCCGGTGAAACGGACCTCGCGGACGCCGAGCCGCTCCACCGCGAGCCGGACCAGCCGCACCACCTCGTCGTCGGTGAGCACGTCGGCGCGCGGCAGCCAGTCGAGACCCTCGGCCGGCATGCAGTAGGTGCAGCGGAGATTGCACTTGTCGGTCAGCGAAACGCGCAGGTCGACGGCGGTCCGGCCGTACGAGTCGATCAGTGCGCCGCTGCTCATTGTTCGACGGTAGCGCGTACGGCCGCCATCACAACATCCCGATAGCCCGCCCCGAAGAGCGCCGTATGGACGAGGAGGAGATGCAATTGGTGCAGTGGTATCCGAGACGACCATCCGGGCGATAGCGGCCATTCGCGTTGATAGCCGGCGATGATGTCGCTCAGGTAGGGGGCGCCGCCGAATAGGCTGAGCTGCGCGAGATCGCTCTCCCGGTGCCCGCCGTGGGCCGCCGGATCGATGAGATAGACCGATCCGCCGGTCGACCACAGCAGATTGCCGGGCCACAGATCGCCGTGGATTCGGGCCGGCGGCTCGGCATCCGCCTCCGCGGCGTACTCCCCGATGTCCCTGACCAGAGCTTCGATCGCAGCCGTGTCCGACGGGCCCAACGCGCCGCGGCCCACACTCATGCGCAGGTACGGCAGGAGTCGGCGTTCCCCGAACCACCGCGACCAGGGCCCGGCGTCCGGCGTGTTGTCGAGCGGCAGCGCGCCAATGTACCCGGGCCACGCTGCTCCGAAGTGGGGCGCCCCGGCGCGGTGGGTACGGGCGAGCGACGCGCCGAAGGCGCGGGCGGCCGATGCCGACGGGCTGCCCTCGTCAAGCCACTCCAGCGCGAGTATGTCCGGCAGCGCGGCGATGACGTCCGGCAGCGGTGCACCGCCGTCGACCCGGAGCCAATCGATGCCGGCCGCCTCGGCCTCGAAGAATCCGTCCGGCCGGGTCGTCACGTGGTCGTCGCCCGTGCTCGTGCGATCGGCCGGCGTGGCCGGCTCCGGCCAGCGCTTGGCGAAGACCGATGCGCCATCGTCGAGAGTGAGCCGGGCCGCATTGCTGATCGAGCCGCCGTGCACGGGTGTCTCGCGGATGCGTTGATGCGTCAGGAACGTCGGCAGGTGTTCCGGGTGTGCACGCAAATAGGCGAGGTCCACGCTGCGCACGCTAGTCGGTCCGAGCCGGAGCGGGGAGCAGAGGCGCGTCTGACCGGCTACGAACGTGAACCGGTGTACGGAGTCCCAGCATCGCCGTGGCCAGGGTCGATTCCGCTGTTCGGTGGCGCTGGGGCGGTGGATGGCGGCGTGTCGTCCACAGGCTGCTACGCCCGGCATTCCGTCCGAGCGGCCGTCGCTGCACGCTGGCCGGCATGGATATCTCACTGCCGGCCGTGAAGACGCCGACCGACGTGCTCGCCGTGGTTCCGTATCTCCTCGGGTTCACTCCCGAGCGGAGCATCGTCGTCATCGCGATGCGTGACCGACGCGTGGTGTTCCAGGCCCGGGCCGATCTTCCCGCGGCAAACGAGATCGCGTCGGCGGCGGGTCATCTCGCAACGGTCGTCGCTCGGCAACGGGTCGACTCGGCGCTGATCGTGGCGTATGGCGCTGATGCCGAGGTGAGGCCGACCGTCGAGGTGCTCCGGGAGGCGCTCGAGCAGCGGCGGGTCACCGTGTCCGATGCGCTTCGAGCCGAGGGCGGCCGGTACTGGTCCTACGTCTGCCGGCGGCCGGACTGCTGCCCGCCGGACGGCACGCCGTACGACGTCGCGAGCACAGCGCTGGCTGCCGAGGCGACATACGCGGGGTTGAGCCCGGCCGCGTCCCGCCGTGAATTGGAGGCGCGGTTGGCTCCGGTCGGAGGCTTGGCGCGTATTGCCATGCGGGCTGCGTTCGAGCGGGCCGAGCATCGCCTGAGTGCCCTGATCGACGACGTCGGCCAGAGGGCGTCGGCCGCTGGGAGCCCGAAATCCGCCGACGATCGCACCACCGACGTGGAGAGCGCCAACCTCGCCCGTGCGGCGGTGTACGACGCCGGGGTTCGAGCCGTCGACGACGCGAATGCCCACATCGGTGCGATCGCGCCGCTCGATGACGATGCCCTGGCCTGGCTGGCTCTGCTCCTGGTCAGCGTGCCGGTGCGCGACTACGCCTGGGAGCGGGTCGACCGTGACGTCGAGGGCAGCGTCGAGCTGTGGACGGACATCGTCCGTCGCGTCGAACCGGATCTGGTCGCCGCACCCGCGACGCTGCTCGCGTTCGCGGCCTGGCGCAACGGCGGCGGCGCGATCGCATCTATCGCACTGGACCGCGCCCTCGATGCCGATCCGGCCTATCCGATGGCTCGCCTGCTCCTCGACGCGATTGACAACGGCCTCGCGCCGAGCGCGTGGCTCGACGTGCCGGCACCAGGATCGCCGCGACCAGTCCGGCGGCGACGGCAAGCACGGCGCGGGCAGCGATCGGGTGTCGCTCGCGTTGTCCCACCAGGCCGGACGATCCGCTGACGCCCGGGGATGGCCGACCAGGCGCAACGCGACAACGATCGCGCAGCGCCACCGCTGATCCACGGCGCCAGGTCGGCGGTGGTGGCGCGGGGTCGACGGTGCGGGCGAGGCACACGAGGGGCACGACGCGCCTAGACGACGACGCGATCCGGTCTGGTGTAGACGTTCATCGTCGAGCCCCGCAGAAAGCCGACGAGCGTCATCCCGGCCTCCTCGGCCAGATCGGCCGCAAGCGTGCTCGGTGCCGACACGGCCGCGAGCACCGGGATCCCCGCCATGGAGGCCTTCTGCGTCAGCTCGAAGCTCGCCCGACCCGATACGAGCAGGATGTGTCCGGCCAGTGGCAGGCGCCGGTCCCGTACCGCCCAGCCGATCACCTTGTCGACGGCGTTGTGCCGGCCGACGTCTTCGCGCGCCACGAGGAGGTCACCGGCGCGCGTGAACAGGCCGGCCGCGTGCAGGCCACCGGTCGCGGCGAACGTACGTTGCGCATCGCGAAGTACATCCGGCAGCCTCGCGAGTGTCTTCGCGTCCACGGTCGTCGCGTCGGCGGCGACGTCGTACGCCGACTTGGTGCGTACGGCGTCGATGCTGGCCTTGCCGCACACGCCGCAGGAACTGGTGGTGTAGAAGTTCCGGGTCGGATCGACCTGTGGCGCCGCCACGTGCGCGCCCAACGCCACGTCCACCACGTTGTACGTGTTCGGCTCGTTGTCGCCGGCGCATAGCTGAGCGGTGAAGACGTCCTCGTCGCGCGCGATGATCCCCTCGGTGAGCAGGAATCCGATCGCGAGGTCGATGTCGTGCCCGGGCGTACGCATGGTCACGGCGAGCGGCGGCCTCGCCTGACCGGCCGGTCCGACCCGGATTTCCAGCGGCTCCTCGGCCGTCAGCGTGTCCGGTCGGTGCGTCGTCGACGATTCGCCGACGTCGATGCGCACTACGCCACGTCGTGCCGTTACCCGTCCCATACCTGCCATCTTGCTCTGTCGGCGCGACGTCGGGGGAAACCGATGGCAAGCTCGGTCTCGATGTCCGATCTTCCGTTCACTTCGATCGTGCTCGCCGGCGGTGCCGGCCGCCGCCTCGGCGGCATCGACAAACCATCGGTCTCGGTGGGCGGCGTTTCCATGATCGAACGAGTGTTGGCCGCCGCCGGACCGTCCGGCCGGACCATCGTCGTCGGGGCCGCGAGCGGACCGCTCGGCGTACCCACGATCCAGGAATCACCGCCGGGCGGCGGTCCGGTCGCCGCGATCGGGGCGGCGTTCGCCACGGTCGAGGCCGACGTGGACGACGTGGTCGCGATCCTTGGCGGCGACCTGCCGCTGCTGACCGCGGGCGCGATCGCCGAATTGCGTAGCGTTGCGGCGCGCGGGCGCGTGGACGGCGCGGTCTATGTCGACACCGGTGGTCGCCGGCAGTGGCTGTGCGGGGCGTGGCGCGTGGCGTCCGTCGCGTGTCGGCTTGCGGCGCTCTCCGGCAGCCGTGGGAGCCTTGACGGCGCGGCACTTCGTGAGCTCTTCGGTGCGCTTGCCGTGGCCGAGGTCGTCAGCGCCCTTGATCCGCCGCCGTGGTTCGACTGTGACACCGAAGACGATATCCGCCGGGCCGAGGAGTGGTTAACGGGATGAATGCGCTCGACGAGTGGACCGAAACCGTACGCGTCGCTTTGCGGCTCGATCCGATCGAACCGAAGCCGGTGCTGGACCTCGCTCGCGATGTCGCGCACGGCGTGCTCCGCCCGGCGGCACCGCTGACCGCATATCTCGTCGGCATCGCCGTCGGCCGCGGCGCCGAGCCGCAGGCGGCGGCCGCTGCCGTCCAGGAACTGATCGCAACGTGGACCCCGACGCGATCCGAAGAACCGGATGGCGGCCATCACATTGATTGAGAATCCGCCGACCGCGCTGCGCGATAACCGTTGAGGAGACTGAAGGTGCAATCCGATCCGGACGGTCCGGTCATCTCGGTAATGCTGGCCGTGTCCGATGCCCCTGAGGCCGCGGCCTGGTATGCGACGGCGCTGGGAGCGACCGAGCTGTGGAATCTCGGCAGTGTCATCGGGCTCACGGTCGAAGGTGCTCCGTTCTTTCTCGGCGAGCCGGCGAACAATCGCTGGGACACGCCGCACACGGTCGGCACGAGAACCGTACGCATCGAGGTGTTCGTCGCCGACCCGGACAGTTTCATCGCGCGTGCGGTAGCCGCCGGGGCGGACGGCACGGTGGACGCGATCCGGGATCACGAGATGCCATGGGG
This sequence comes from uncultured Actinomycetota bacterium, assembly GCA_963724705.1. Taxonomy (GTDB): domain Bacteria; phylum Actinomycetota; class Actinomycetes; order Mycobacteriales; family Micromonosporaceae; genus DASQPR01. Next base: position 519,625 of record CAVRVS010000007.1, on the reverse strand, counting down.
CATTCACCGCCAGGGCGGCTTCATCGATCCGTACGGCCACCTGTGGCTCGTCGGCGACAAGTCGCCATTGCGCGCCCATCGGCCGGAGTCCGCATGAACCGAGTCAGCATGAAGGTGAGTCTGCTAAGCCGGGAGTCCGCATAAACCGGGATTCTGCATAAACCGGGATTCTGCATAACAGCGTGAGCCGGTGTGCCGATAAGCCGAGCCGGGGGCTGACACCGCCGCGTCGCCATGTCAGGATGCCGACACGGCAGTCGGTCGGACCAGCGGAAATGCCGCGCCACCGCCGCCGGGGGAGGCGCGGGCGATGCGACGGGCGCGACGGTTGACGCGTGCGGTCGCCTGCGGCCTGCTCGCTATCGCCACGGTGGCCGCGTGCACACCCGACGTGGTCTCGGTGGACGCCGCGAGCGCATCCGATCCGATCGATCCGAGCGGACGCGCGGCCATTGGCATCTGTGGCGATCGGCAGACCGCCGCCGAACCGGGCCTGCTGCTGACCGCACACGACATCTGGCCGGCGGTCGATGACATCGGCAAAATCGCCTCCGACATGTCACTGGATGACGCCGCCTGCCGCGCCGCGGTCGCCGTGGCGCCGGAGCCGGAGCGGATCAGTTGCGAACTCGGTTTCCCCTGGTACGCCTCGGACGCTTTGCCGATCGCCTTGGCGCGTTTGGGTGTCACCCGGGTCCGAGAAGCCGAATTTCTGCGGGTGCGCCCGGATCGATCGGTGTCCGCGCAGGTCAGCGAATATGTGTTGACGCTTAGTGGCTCGGCCGCGGCGCAGATCGAACAGGCGGCGGTCACCTGCGACGGCGTACAGGCGCGCGATGCTCAGCCGCCCGTTTACACGATCCGTGATGACCTCAACGGGATCACCGTTGCCGTACGCGTCGGCTACGACACCGCGGTCGGGCTCACGTACACCGGCGCGGGTCTCAACGACGCGACCAAGCTCGCGCTGCTCAACAAGGCGGCGGAACTCGCATCGCGAGCGTCCCCGACCGGTTGACCGGACCGGTTGAGTCATTCCGATCGCGTGACGAAACCGAACCATGTGCCACCATGCATGCACACGATGCACGTAGTGGTTAGGCAGTCACGATGCGCAATGTACGGCCACCGCAGGTCGGAGTGAGCGCGATGCGGCGGACGGCCATCGCGGCGGCGCTGGCCGCGATGGTGACCGCCGGCCTTACCGCCTGCACCGCCGATGTCGTCCCAGTGGCCGGCGCACACCCGCAGCCGGTCGAGGCCTCGGCCGCCGATCCGCACACCGTCTGCGGCCCGGACGCGTCGAGTAAAGCCGACCGATTCATGTTGACGAGCGTCGACATCTGGCCCGACGTGGCTTCGGTCGCACAGGGCTTCGCCAACTACACGCTCGATCCGGCCGCGTGCACCGCCACCCTGGCCGCGACGCCGAATCCCGAGCCGATCGCGTGCAACCTGAACTTCCCGTACTACCCGGACAACGAGAAGGTCACCGAACTCGCCCGCATCAACATTGTCGGCATCCACACGGCGCAGGAGTTGAAGGTCGGCGACGATGGAGTCGTCATCTCCGCCGTGCATGAGACCGTCCTCGACCTGAACGGCAACGCCGGATCGGACGTGGTGCGGTTGGCGCGTAAATGCGGCGCCAAACCGTTCGTTGGCGGGTACGCCACCACGACTGGCGGCGTGATCGACATGCTTCTGGAACTCGACGAAGTGCACGCGGTCGCGGTGACGTTCGACGACCACTCCGGGCTCACGAACGCCCAGAAGAAGGACCTGCTGGCCCGGGCCGTATCACTGCTCGACGGCTGAGGGTCCGTCCCGGCGTACCGCGCTGGTGGTGGGGTTGATGTTCGGGCCCTCGGTGTCGACGCCTCATCTTCCCGGCCTTCCCCACGTGCACCATGGCGACGCCGGCGACGCTGTCCGCGGATCGTGATCTTGCTCCCGGGCCGACCGATCGGCAAATCTCGAGCGGCGGCCCGCGGGTAGGGTGGGCAGTCGACGGGAGGAGCATCGCATGCCGGACGCAGCATCCCAGGGCAACAATCCCGACGACCGCACTCCTCGGGACCGGCCGGAAGAGCAGCGTGAGGTCCCGCCACCAGCTTCGGTGGCCGGCTCGGCCGCGGTCAGTGATGAGACCGGCGCGGCCACCCGACCCGTCGTTTCGCCGCGTCGCGAGCCTGCGGCGGACGCACCCGTGTCGCCGGGGTCGATGCAGCAGGCACCGATTCCGACCTCGACACCGATGATCTCCACCGCCGCCGACACGCGCGTCTCGGAGGAGAGTTCGACGGAGGCATCGACCGAGGGCGCCGCCGACGAACGTGCGGCGGATACGTCGGATAATCGACATCCGGCGATCGACAGCATGTTGGTCGACGACGTCATGCACAGCTCGGACCTGCCGGCAAAGGTCGGCGAGGCCTGGCACGACTTCGCGCGAGCATTGGCCGCGGCCATTTCGGCCCTGCCGCGCGCTGCTCATCTCGACATCACACTTGATCCGACGGCAACGGGCACCGGCACCGCCATCTACGAAGTCAGCGTGCAACACCACGCGGACGATCGGCTCGGCGGCCTCGCGGTCGGCAACGCGACGCTGCCGGAGGGCTCGCGACTCAGCCGCGACGCCGTCGCGCAGATGATCGTCATCGGTTGGTCACCGCCCGGCGTCGTCGCGGGTTCGGACAAGGACTTCGGCCTGATCGCCAGTGCGGCCGACGTGGCGCGGATCGCGGTGATCGTCACCAAGACCTTGCGAGACGTGTACGGATCACCACATCCGGCCTTCCTCAGGTATGCGGCCCACGATGCGAACGGCGCGGCGATCACGATCGACCCGCTGGGCGCGGCCCGCGTGTCGACCGGCGACCCGAAGCTCGACGTCCTGCGGCTATCGGCGGAGGGATTCGCGGCCCTCGAGGACCCGTCGATGACTCTTCTTGAACGAGTCAAGATTGTCGTCGCCGGCCTCCAGCGCACCGAGCCGGAAGCGCTGCAGGTCGACAGCGACGGCGACATCGGGATCCGCTCCGGGTCGGCGATGGTCTTCGTACGGGTCCGGGACAACCCGCCGTTGATCGACGTGTTCTCGCCGATCCTGACCGACGTGGAGGCGTCGGAGAAGCTTTACGCAAAGCTCTCCGAGTTGACCACGAAGATGCCGATCGGCCGGCTTTACCAGGCCAACAAGACGGTCTGGGCCTCGGTGCCGGTGTTCGGTCGTGATTTCCAGCCAACGCACCTGATGCTTGCCGTGCAGGTCATGACGGGTCTGGCCGACGAACTCGACGATCGGCTGCACGGCGAGTTCGGCGGCAAGCGGTTCTTCGGCGAGGGCGATGCGCCAGTCGAATCGCCCGAAGCCAACACGGGCATGTATCTCTAGTCACGCCTGCGTCAGTTCGAGACACGCGGCGGTCCGGCCTTGGCGCGGCGTCAGTCGACGGCCGAGCCGGGGTTCGGGTCGGCCGTCGATCCCGTCACGCTGACGACGGTGCCAGGGGAGTCGACCAGCCGCGACAGGACGATCATGCTGCGGGTCGACGTGATGAACGGTTCGGCCCGAAGGCGTTCCAGTGCGCGTTCGAGGTGGGCGATGTCAGCGGCCCGCAGATGGACGAGTGCATCGGCCTCGCCTGAGACCGTGTAGGCGCCGATCACCTCGGGATGGCGTCGCGTCGCGACCGCGATCTGGGCCGGCGTCGTGCGCCCCGTGCAGAAGAGTTCGACGAACGCCTCGGTCGTCCAGCCAACCGCGGACGGATCGATGACGGCGGTAAAGTTCCTGATCACGCCGGCTGATCGAAGCCGGTCGACGCGTCGTTTCACGGCCGGCGCGGACAGTGAGACCTTGAGGCCGATCTCGGCGTACGAAGCGCGCGCGTCGGCCACCAACGACGCAACGATTTGCTGATCCACATCATCGATCTGCAACGTTCCGCTCCTGGGACGCAAGGATTCCGCCTGTCATGCACCTCGCAGCCTACCTACTCTTAGTGATCGTGACGGGACTTGTGCGCTCGCCGCGTAGGCGGACATACCTGATGTGCCCACCGAAGAATTTCGTCGTGGAGTACGCGATCAACGCGTGGATGGACACGACCGTTCCGGTAGACACCGATCTGGCCGTCAAGCAGTGGCACGTGCTCCGTGACACCGTCACCGATCTCGGCCACCAGGTGCACTTCCTTGATCCACTCGACGGCCTGCCGGACATGGTCTTCGCCGCGAACGGCGCGTTCTCGGTCGACGGCGTCGTCTACGGCGCGCAGTTCCGCTATCCGCAACGGTCGGCCGAGGCGGCCGCCCATCGCGCCTTCTACGACGCCCGGCCGGGCGAGTGGCGATTCGTGCCGCCCACCATGATCAACGAGGGCGAGGGCGACTTCGCGTACGTGCCCGGTGCGTACGGTGGCCTGATCCTGGCCGGCCACGGCTTCCGTACGGAGCCGGCCGCGCACACCGAGGCCCAGGAGGTGTTGAGCCGCCCGGTGATCTCGCTGCACCTGGTGGATCCGCGCTTCTACCACCTGGACACGGCGCTGGCTGCCCTCGACGACGAGAACGTCATCTACTACCCGGCCGCGTTCTCGGTCTCTTCGCAGGCGATTCTGCGACAGCTGTTCCCGGATGCGATCATCGCGACCGAGACCGATGCCGTGGGGTTCGGTCTGAACTTGGTCAGCGACGGCCACAACGTGCTGCTGAACGCGGAGTGCTCCGCGCTGGCCCGACGGCTCGAGGCGCTCGGCTACCGGCCCATCCTGGTCGACCTCGGTGAGTTGAAGAAGGGCGGCGGCAGCATCAAGTGCGTCATGGCGGAGCTGCGCGCCTAGAGTGGCGTCCGCATCGACCACTGCCCGCGTGAGGCCAATGCGCGCCTAGGCACGTTGGCCTCACCCGGCCTGCTGCGGCAGTAGCCTGTCCGGCGTCTACTTGGACGCACCCTGCTTCGGGATGACAACCAGGCGTGCGGTCTCGGTCGAGCCGCTCTTCTCGCCCGCGACGCCGACGGTCTCGCCCACCTTGACGTCGGTCGGCTGAATCGTCGACCGGTTTTCCAACACCCGCATCTTGTCGCCGAACGTCCAGGTCAAGGTAAATCCGTCGGCTGACTTTACGGTCATCGACGTCGAGCTGATCGCGGTGATCGTGCCGCGCTGCACATCGATCGTCTCTTCGCCGTTGCGCGTCTCTATGGTCACCGAACCGTGCTCTAGGTGCTTCGCGATCGCCGCGCGGCGGATCAACAGCCGTCGCAGACCCGGGTGCCGCCGGTTGCCCTTGTTCGGCGCGGCGGAGGCATTCGGCGCCGGACTCCCGGTCGCGGTGACGTCGGCCGGAGCGTTGGCCTGGCCGGGAGCGTCCGCCGCGGCGCCAGCGTCACCCGCCACATCGGAATCCGCGAAGCCGAGGGCGGTCAGCGCCGTCGCCTCGGGCGTCATCGTCGCGAGCGATGCCTGCGGTGACGGGGATGCGCCGCATGCCGCGACGCCCAGCAGGCCGATCGCGCCGATGGTGGCCGTCGCGATCATTACGCCGAACCGGGAACGCAGTTTCATGGCCAAACTCGCTTTCGTTGTTGGTGCGTGCGTTGTTCGTGCCCGTCGGGGCAGACGCGGCCGAGCGCCACGTCGACATGCTCCACGATGCGCGGCGTTTGAAACCGACCCATCAGTGACGTGTACGGGATTGGTAAAGGTTCGTCACGGCGTGGCCACGGGTCACCGGGCACGCGTGGCGGCGAGAGTCGGTAGAGCGACGGTGAACCGCGCTCCGCCTTCGGGGGCGTGACCGGCCTCGATGTGTCCGCCGAGCCGCCGTACGAGGCCGGCCGCGAGCGCCAGGCCGAGTCCGGATCCCACCTTGCGTACGCCTCGGTATCGCTCGTAGAGAGCGCCACGTTCGAAGACCACGGCGAGATCGGCATCGGTGAATCCCGGGCCGCCGTCGCGGACCTCGACATAGCCGTAGCCTGGTGCGGCCGCCGCCGGTCCGCGTACGGCCAGCACGATCGGCGCGCCGGCGGGCAGCACCCGCAACGCGTTCTCCAGCAAGCCGTCGATGACCTGACGGATCCGGCCGGGGTCGGTGTAGACGATCACGGGTACGGGCGGCAACTCCGTACGCAGGACGATGCCGGCGGCGGTGAACCGGGCGGCCCAGCCCTCCGCGGTGGCGCGGATCAGCTGGATCAGTTCCACCGGCACGCTCTCCACCGGAAAGTCGGCCGCCTCGAGCCGGGCCAGAGCGAGCAGGTCGGTCACCAAACGCTCCAGGTTGCCGGCCTCGGCCAGCATCGTTTGCCCGGCCCGCTGCGCACCATCGGCGCCGATGACTCCGTCCGACAGTGCCTCGGCATATCCCTTGAGTGAAGTCAGCGGCGTGCGCAGTTCGTGCGAAATGGACAGCAGGAAGTCGCGCTGCCGACCCTCGCTCGCCTTCAATGCCGCGGCCAGGCCGTTGATCGCGTGCGCCAGGTCCTCGGCTTCGGCCGGTGGTTCCGGACGGAGGCGTACGGACCGGTCGCCGGCCGACAGCCGCGCCGCGACCGTCGCCGCGTTGCGGATGGGCCGGGCGAGGCGGCGAGCCAACAACGCGCCGACGATGATGCCCGCGAGGAGCCCGGCGAGGAGCGCGATCCCGATGCGGGCGACGACGTTCGGCGCGGTGACCGGCACCGCCCGCGCCACGAGAACGATGCCGTCGCCGCCACCCGTCGAGCGCCCTTCGACCAGGTTGCGCCGGCCACCGATCAGAGCGGTGCCGCCGACGATGTTGCGTCCGGCGGTGATCTGGCTGATGACCCGCGGGGGTAGGCCGGCCGGGTCGGACCGCCCGTTGTGGACGAGGTACGCGTTGACATCCTGGCGTCGAAGTTGGCGCACCACGACCGCGGCCCGTATCGGTGCGCCCGCGCCGGTGCCGACCGGCGGATTGATCAGCGAGGCGGCGAGAGACGACTTGTCGGCGAGACCGGTCCGGACGGCGTCGTTGGCCGACCGCAGTGCAAGCGGAAATGCCACGGCGGCCGTGACGAGGACGGAGATCAGCGCGGCCAGGCACGTCGACAACACGGCGCGGGCCGTCAACGTACGCGTAAATCGAGACCGCGGGCGGCGAGCCAACCACGGCGCCGGACCGGTGCGGACCGGGGCGGGCGGCCACAACGGAGCCGGCGGCGGACCCGATGGCGCAGCCGGCGGCTGGCTCGGCACGCCGGCGTATCCAGGACCGCGTGCCGGAGTGGCCGGCACCTGCTGGGTCCGTTCGGGAGCGGCCTGTTCGACAGTCTTGGCCGGCGGGATCGGCGAGCCGCCGGCCGTCTGCCAGTCCACCGATAGTGGCCACTCGGTCTGGCTCGGACCAGGTCCGCCCGGCGCAGGCTGGCCCGGCTCAGGTTGGCCCGACTCACGCATCGGCGGCATAGCCGACTCCGCGGATGGTTCGGATGATCGATCCAGCCACGCCAAGCTTGGCGCGGACCTGGGCCACGTGTACGTCGACCGTCCGGGTGCCGCCGTGCGCGGCATAACCCCAGACCGACGCGAGCAGCTCCTCCCGGGAGAACACCCGGCCGGGTCGGTTCATGAGGTGTCCGAGCAGATCGAACTCGGTCGGTGTCATCGGGACGGATGCACCGTCGACGAGCACGAGCCGACGGTTCGGGTCGATGAGGACCGAGCCGACTTGCCGCACCCGCTCGCCGTCCGGCGTACCGGCCGTGCGGCGGAGGACCGCCTTGACGCGGGCGACCAGCTCGCGCGGGCTGAACGGCTTGGTCAGGTAGTCGTCGGCACCGAGCTCGAGGCCGAGGATGCGGTCGACTTCGTCGTCGCGCGCCGTGAGGAAGACCACCGGTGTCCAGTCACCGTCGTCGCGGAGCCGGCGGCAGATCTCGAGACCGTCCAGCCCGGGCAGGCCGATGTCGAGTACGCAGGCGACCGGGCGCAACCGGCGAGCGGCGGCGAGGCCGGCGACTGCCGTCGGCCTCGGTGTGCACGCCGAAGTTGTCCCGCGCGAGATACATGCGTACGAGATCAGCGATGGGCCGTTCGTCCTCCACGACGAGCACGAGACCCTTGCCCGGGCGTTCGGTCACCCGCTCATGATGGCCGATCGCGACCACGAGGCGGTCATCGGCGACGTTCGGATTGTGTACGGATCGCTGGTAGGCGGCGCGCGGCTGCGGTCCAGATGCGTTTGGGCGACGTTACAGCGACGCTCAGTGTTGGATCAGAACGCTCCGGCCGGGTTCATCCAGGACGGCATCACCGGGTCGACCGGGTTCAACCGGCGGGATCCGGCCGGCCGGAACACGTAGCCGAGGACGGCGTCGATATGCGAGACGCCGGCGGCATCGGGTGCCTCGATCAGGAATCTCTCCCGTACGCCGTCCAGCGCGGTCGCCGCGAACTCGACCGCGGTCAAGCCGGCGTCCGGCTGCCAGCGCACGTTCATCAGGGCGGCAACGGCGGCGTTCAGATGCAGGCGCGCCCGGTGCAGGGAGCGCGACTCAGAGGTGATGACGACCCGATCGCGCGTAACCACGATGAGGTGGTCGGCGGAGTTCGGCTGGTCGAGCCGCCCGCAGCGGGCGACCAGCAGCACCGTCTGGCCAGCGCCGACGGTCCGCCGGAAGATCGGCAGGTGCCGAGCCAGTGCCTCCACCGGCAGACCGGCCTCGGTCGACGCGATCTGGAACGTACGGTCGAACACGTCGGCGCCGCCGAGCGCGTAGTCCGAGCTGGCCGCGCGGTGGTGTCCGGTCGAGCCCGTGCCGGGTGCGTCGACGCCCGCCCCGACGCCAAGGGTTGTGACGTTTCCGGAGCCACCACCGATACCGACACCGATCACACCGGCACCGATCGCACCGGCACCGATCGCACCGGCACCGATCACGCGGGCGTCATGGCGACCTGCGGCGTGCACCGGCCGCGTGGGTGCGATTCGCTTGACGAAACTCGCATCGGCGTCGCTCGCCGCCGATGCGCCGCGACCGGTCTCGACCGTCAGAGCATCGTCGTGGCCCGGATCGTCCTCGTGCCCCTTACAGGAGCTCAAGGATCGTCGCGTTGGCCATCCCTCCGCCTTCGCACATCGTTTGCAGCCCATAGCGCTCCCTCGTGTCACGCATCCGGGCCACCATGGTCGTCATGATCCGGGCTCCGGAACCACCGAGCGGATGCCCGAGCGCGATCGCGCCCCCACGGGCATTCAAGCGCTCCGGCGAGGCACCGGTTTCCGCCAGCCAAGCGAGAGGTACTGGCGCAAATGCCTCGTTCACTTCATACACCCCAATTTGCTCAATAGGGATGCCGGCGCGCCGAAGCACCTTCGCCGTCGCGGGGATCGGAGCGGTCAACATGATGACCGGGTCGTCCGCCGCAACGACGGCCGTGTGTATGCGTACCAGGGGAGTCATGCCGTGGGCGGCAGCCCATTCCGAGGTGGTGATGGCCAGCGCGGCCGCACCGTCGGAAATCTGGGACGCCGATCCCGCGGTCACGACGCCGTCGGGCTTGAACGGCGTCTTCAACGTCGCGAGTTTCTCCAGAGTGGTGTCACGGCGTATGCCCTCGTCGGCCTTGAGGCCGGCGATCGGCACGATCTCGTCGTCGAACTCACCCGCGTCCTGCGCCGCCGCGGCCCGCGCGTGGCTGGCCAGGGCGAAGTCATCGAGCTGCGCGCGGGAGAAGCCCCAGCGAGCCGCCATCATCTCGGCGCCGACACCCTGGTTGAACGGCGCCGGCGAAGCGTCGGCCGCGTTCGCGTCGGCGAAGCCATCTACGCCGGCGTAGCGCTCGCGAACCGCGTCGCCGAACGGCAAACCGGGACCGCTCACCACGCTCGACCCCATGGGGACCCGGGACATCGACTCGACGCCGCCGGCGATCACGAAGTCGCATTGGCCGGAAATCACCGCCGCGGCGGCGAAGTGCACCGCCTGCTGGCTCGACCCGCACTGGCGGTCGAGCGTCGTGCCCGGCACCGACTCGGGCCAGCCGGCGGCAAGCGCCGCGTTGCGGCCGACGTTCCAGGACTGCTCGCCGACCTGGGAGACGCAACCCCACACCACGTCGTCGACGTCGGCCGGATCGAAGCCTGCTCGCTCCGCGAAGGCGGCGAGCAGCTGGCCGGACAGATCGACGGGATGCACACCGGACAGTCCGCCACCGCGACGGCCGACGGGGGTTCGGGCCGCTCCGACAATCACCGCGTCACGCATGGTTACTCCCCGGTAGGTCGTCCTGGCCTCGATGCTACCCGGCCGGTTATCGGCCGTCAGATCCTGATTACAGTTGTCCGGACAGCGCACCGCGATCGATCAGGAGGGGCTGTGCCCATCCGTCCGTCCGTACCGTCCGAAGGCGACGACGACCGTGACGATCGCACCAATGACCGCCCTGGTGCCGACGCCGAGCCATGGTCGCCCAACTGGGACGGCGAGATCGAGATGCCGCGGACGCCGGTCACCGAGGTGCGTTTCCATGCCGACCGGCGCTTCATGTGGGTGAAGTTCGTGGTTGCCGCGATCTTCGTCGCCACGCCGCTCGTCGCGGGTTCGTCGGTGACCGGCATCGTGATCGGCCTGATCGTCGCCGTTGGCTTGGCGATCTACGGGCTGCGTGACGTGCTCGCTCCCGTGCGGCTCGCGGCCGACTCGGACGGGGTCACCGTCGTGAGTGGCTTCGCCGGCCAGCGCCGGCTCGCCTGGGACAACATTGAACGGGTACGTCTGGACGAACGGTCCCGCTACGGCGGTCGACAGGCGCTGCTCGAAATCGACGAGGGCGATACGTTGCACTTCTTCAGCCGCTACGACCTCGGCATGCCGCCGACCGAGGCACTGGATCTTGTGCTCGAGGTGCGTGATGCGCGGTCGTGAGGACGGCTGAGGACGATCGTCCGGACGGGTCCCCGCGTCAATCTAGGCGTTGGGGGGTCAACCCAGGCGTTGGAGCGTCGTCGTCAGGTGATACGTCTGTAGCGCCGTCGCGACGCCGAGGATGACGACCAGGCCGACCAGGATCGCGGCCTGGAACTGAGTGCGCCGCTGCTGCGGCACGTGGGCGAAGCCGTAGCCGATCAGGCCACCGGTGATCAGACCGCCGATGTGTCCGGCGACGGAGATGAAGGCCGAGCCGCCGAAGGTGATCACCAGGTTGATGATCAATATCGGGACAAGCGACCGGACGCTCAGATTCAGCTTTCTCAGGACGAAGAAGAACACGCCGAACAGCCCGAATATCGCGGTCGACGCGCCGGCGCTCGGCGAGCCCGGTGAGAAGACGTAGACCGCGACGTTGCCGCCGAGCCCACACACGAGATAAACGGCGAGAAAGCGCCAGGGACCGAACATGGCCTCCAGTGGCCGGCCGAGCACCCACAGCGCCCACATGTTCAGCGCGATGTGCAGCAGACCGTAGTGCATGAACATGGCGGTGAAGAGGCGGTAGTACTCGCCGTCGGACACTCCGGCCACGCAGTGCATCACGGGGCCGATCCCGACGCCGCCCTGGGTTCGCTGGCAGCCGACCTCGCCGAAGACGCTGAGCCGGTCGGTCAACGGTGTCGTCGATCCGAGCAGGCCACCGATGCTGCTGCCGCCGACCGCCGCGCCCTTGTTCTTCGCCGAGATGATCGAGGCAAGGAACAAGATCACGTTCAGCGCGATGAGGCTGATCGTGGCGTACCCGGGCACGCCGCTGCGGGTTGCGCCGAACGCCGTACGCACCGGGCGCTGCGTCCGGCGACCCTCGGCGATGCACTCCGGACACTGGTGCCCGACCGATGCCTCCTTCATGCAATCGGGGCAGATCGGTCGGTCACACCTCGTGCACCGAACATAAGTCTGTCGTGATGGGTGCCGATAGCAGACCGGGGCACTCACCGGGGGCGGCGGAGCCTGACTCATGCTCGGAAGGGTAGCTCTTAGTCGTCCACCCGTTCGACCGCGATGCGCTCGATCACAACGTCCTGGACAGGGCGGTCGCCCGCCCCCGTACGGGTGGTCGCGATCGTGTCCACGATCTTGCGGGATTCGGCGTCTGCGACCTCGCCGAAGATCGTGTGGCGCATGTTCAGGTGCGGCGTCGGGCCTACCGTGATGAAGAACTGTGAGCCGTTCGTGCCCGGGCCGGCGTTCGCCATCGCGAGCAGGTACGGCCGGTCGAAGCGCAGCTCCGAGTGGAACTCGTCGCCGAACTGGTAGCCCGGGCCGCCACGACCCGTACCGGTCGGATCGCCGCCCTGGATCATGAAGCCGCTGATGACCCGGTGGAAGATCGTCCCGTCGTAGTACGGCCCGGAGCCCGGGGCGCCCGTGGTCGGGTCGCGGTACTCCTGCGTGCCTTCGGCCAGACCGATGAAGTTCCGTACGGTCTTGGGCGCGTGATTGCTGAACAACTCAACCCGGATCGGTCCGGCGTTGGTGTAAATGATGGCGAATGTCTTCTCAGCCACGATCACTCCTCAGTTAGGTGTCTCGCGGGTTGCAATCCTGCCATCTGTCCGTTCTGCCCCTACGAAGGGTCCTGAACAGGCAGGATGTTCGAGGAGCAGTACGCGATCTGTGGGGCACCACTGGAGGGGGTGGGGTGCACGTGTTTGGACGCGGTCAAGAGACGACCCGGCAGGACCTCGCACGCGCCGAGTTCGTCGAGAGTATGGATCACTTCCGGCAGGCCGCCACGCACGCCGCGGGAGGCCTGGGCGCCTCCGTCGGCCCGAAGGTCGGTCTCGGCATGGACATGGCCCGCGACCGGATGGGTTCCGCGCGTGGCTACGTCGGCACAGCGCGAGCGTACGTCGTTCCAGGGACAGCGAAGATTTCGCGGGCCGCCTCCCGAGGGTGGGACTCGACAATCGCGTTCGTCATGCCACTCGCCGACGCGGCACGTTCCGGCTCCATCCGGGCGGGGGCGCTCCCGGAGAGTATGAAGTCGCAAGCGGCCCGAGTGCAGATCATGAAGCCGGTGGTGATCAACAAGAAGGTCGCAGCGACCGAGCCGTCAGGCGGACACATGGCCACTGCCATGGTGTCGATCATGGCGGCCGGTGCCGCGCTCGGCGCGACCGGAGCGCTCGTCGCCCGCCGGCGCAATCGCTCGAAATGGGCCGAGTACGAGCCGTCCGCGCTGCAGGACGACGCGCAGGCGTTCGTCGACCAGACGCGCTCGTCCGGCCGTGGCGCCGCTGACGGTCCCCGTACCGCGTCGAAGATGGCCGGGTGGGCGAAGGAGCACAGCCGGTCGGCGGTGGACGGCGTACGCGGGAAGATGCATGACTCATCGACGACGAGCGCCGGCAGCCGCATGGACGAGATGACGTCCCGACCCGGCATGGGCGACAACATGCCCGAACCGATGCCCGGCAAAGTACCCGACGCGGCCGAGCGGGCGGGCGATAGCGCGCATCACATGGCCGACAAGGCGGACGCGAAAATGAACGACGCCGCGCCGCGCCGTGGCGGCAAGCCGTCGGCGAAGTCGACCGATCCGACGGACGGCACCGACGACACCATGTCGCCGAACGCGACGCCGCCGAACAAGGACGGTCGTCAGCAGCAGTAGCATCCCGCCACTCGTGGCAGCGGGAACCGAGAAACGGGCCGGAGCATCTGCTCCGGCCCGTTTTCGTTGGCACATGGATCGTCCTGCCGCCGCCGCCGCCGCCGCTGCGGCGGCGGATCCTTTAGAGCCAGCCCGACTTGCGGAACTGGCGGTAGAGAATGATCGACGCGACCAGGCTAATCGCAAGCACCGCTGGATAGCCGTACCGCCAGTGCAATTCCGGCATGAACTCGAAGTTCATACCGTAGATGCCGGCGACCGCGGTCCAGACCGCGGCGATACCGGCCCACGCCGCGATCTTGCGCATGTCGTCGTTCTGGTCGACGGTGACCTGCGCGAGCCGGGCCTGCAGGATCGAGTTGAGCAGATCGTCGAAGGACGTCACCTGGTCGACCGTGCGGCTCAGGTTGTCGTTGACGTCGCGGAAGTAGAGCTTCAACTCCACCGGTACGTCGGCGATGTGGCCACCCGCGATCTCGGCGACGGGTCGCTGCAGTGGCAACACCGCACGCTTGAACTCCACGAGCTCGCGTTTGAACTGGTAGATGCGCTGGATCGAACCCTGGCGATCCGTGGCGAACACGCTGTCCTCGAGTTGGTCGATGTCGAGTTCGATCTGGGCCGCCGTCGCAACGTACGAGTCGACAATTCGGTCGTAGATTCGGTGCGCGACAGCCCACGGGCCCTCGGCGAGCTGCTCCGGGTCGCTCTCCAGATCGGCTCGTAGCGACCGGAGTTCGCTCGGCGCGCCGTGCCGTACGGTGATCACGAAGTCGCGACCGATGAACAGCATCACGTGACCGGTCTCCACGATCTCGGACGTGTCGGTCAGCTCTCCATGCTCGACGTATCGCGTCGTACGCAGAGCGGCGAACGTCATCGCCGGGTAGCGCTCGATCTTCGGGCGCTGATAGCCCTGCAAGGCGTCCTCGACCGGAAGTTCGTGCAGCCCGAACGTTTCGGCGATGGCCTCCAGCTCATCGGCGCTCGGCTGATGGAGGCCGAGCCACATGAACGCGTCCGGGTCGCGGCGAACCATGTCGAGCGCCTCGGCATAGTTCCACGTCCCAGGCTTTCGCCGACCGTGTACGTAGATCGCGCAGTCCACGATCGAGCTGTGCATCGAGCCGCTGCTATCGCTCGGATGGCGGGTCGGTGTCGTCCCGAGAATTCGCGTCATCGCGCTGAGCGCCCGGGTGATTCCCCGATGATCCCTCTGGTCCCGTTCGCGCGTCATGCTCATCACCTCCGCTCGCGCCTCAACCTCCGCGTCCGGATAGGCACACAGAGTGCGCACCGGGGCGGAGGTTCGCCGTCACGTACGACCGGCAAACTGGCCGGTCAAGGGATCGCCGCGGGCCGAGTGCGGTGTCGGCGTCCCGGGGCAGAGGTTACCCGCTCGCAGGGCATTTGCCGGTGTTGGAGGCAGGTCGGCGCGAACGGCGCCGCGGGCCGCGTACCGGTAAAGGAGTTTAGGTTTGGATCTTGACTAGGCAGGTGAGCGGACCGCGTCGATGGCGTCGGCGAGACGGCGCACGCCTTCGTCGATCAGATCCGAGGTCACACCTGAGTACGCGAGCCGCAACGCGTGGCGGCCGCCCTCCAGCAGGAAGTCGCTGCCCTTGACCACGGCGACACCACGTTCGGCCGCCGCCGGCACGACCTTGTCGACGTCAACGTCCTCCGGCAACTCGATCCACAGGAAGTAGCCACCGTCCGGTTCGGTGAACCGCACGCCGGGGACGCGCGCGCGCAACGATTCGGCCAGCAGGCTGGCGCGCTCGCCGAGCGCCGCGCACACCGTCTTGATCGAAGCGTCGATGTCGCCGGACACGCAGAACTGGTAGACGATCGCCTCGGTCACCATGACCGGCGAGATGTACTGGCTGGTGGCGCGCTTGGCGATCGTGGCGATGAAGTCCTTCGGGCCGACGAGATAACCGACCCGCACGCCGGGGCACACGGTCTTGGTGAACGAGCTCGCGTGCACGACGACATCGCGGGTGTCCCGGCTGAGCAGGCTCGGCGAGCCGCTCGCCGCGGAAGCGGATGTCGGCGTACGGGTCGTCTTCGAAGATCGTGAAGCCGTACTCGGCCGCGAGGTCGAGAAGCGTCGCGCGCCGGGCCGCCGACAGCGTGACGCCGGCCGGGTTCTGAAAGTTCGGGATGATGTGCGCCAGCGTCGGCCGGACACCGGAGGAGAGGAGGTCGCGGAGTTCTTCGACGTCGATCCCGTCGGCATCGATCGTGACCTGGTGCACCTCGGCGCCGAGGGCGCGCAGGTTCGCGAGCGTCCGGTCGTAGGTCGGCTTCTCGACGATCACCGCGTCGCCAGGCTTGACGAAATGACCGAACACGAACGCGTCCGCCTCGAGCGAACCGTTCGTCACGATGACGTTCTCCGGCGCGACGTTGTGCTTGTCCGCGATCCACTTGCGCAGCGGCAAGTATCCAACCGACGTGCCGTAGGCCGTGATGCCGGCCGGGTCGGTGTCGAATGCGCGCGCGGCGGCGGCCTTGAGACCGGCCACGTCGACGATGTCGATGGACGGCGCCCCTCGGGCGAACGAGATGAGTTGCTCGGCGGTCATGCGACCAGCGTACGGAAGTCGCCGCGCCAGGTTGCCGCCGCCCGCGTGAAATGTCCACCATTCGGGCACCCGGTGCGTCAGCGTGGAGCTGCGGACGCGATCGGGTGTCCCGGCCCTGGTTCGGCCGCGGATGGTCGTGGAGCTGGCGAGTTGTGGCCAGCACTTCGGGTTCACGCCGGCACCGCGCGTCGACCGAAGGTCGATCATTTCCGTTACTCCCGAACGTGATAAGCGTTGCGCCGCGGGCGTTGGTCGGGATCGATATGTGGCGGCGGGGTGAACTCGGGCCGACCGTCGGAGCCGATCCGCACCCGCCATGCCTCGAGGTGGATCACCCGATGGTGGTAACCGCACAGAGCGACTCCGTTGTTGCGATCGGTCGAGCCGCCGTCTGCCCAAAAGACGACGTGATGGACGTCGCACCAGCGCGGCGGCCGATCACAGCCGGGGAACGCGCAGCCGCCATCCCGGAGCAGCACCGCCATGCGAGCCGCGCCGGTGAACGGGCGGCGACTTCGGCCGACGTCGATCGGGACGCCCGAACCATTGAGCGTTACGGGCAGGATCCCCGCGTCGCACGCGATCCGTCGAGTGGTCGCCGGCGACAGCAGCTGGCCGGTGTCAAGGTGCCCGACGGCGACGTCGCGTCGAAGTGCTTCGTAGTCGATCGTGACGATGACCTGCGCCACCTGGCCACCGCTGTCCGGCAGATCACCGGCGCGCAGCGCCAAGCGGCACACCTCGACGAGCGCGTCAGCGCGCCGTGCGGCGGCCGTTCGCGGATCCGGTCCACCACTGTCGCGAAGAGGCGCCGTCAGCGGTTCGATGGCGGCGCGGATGATCGCCGCTCCTTCGCTGTCGAGCACGCCCCACAAACGAACGCCGCCCAGCCCGTCGGGCGACATTGTGAGCCCGCGGCGCTGGCGTGCGTGCTTCTCTTCACGCTCGAGCCGGTCGCGGAGCCGTTGGTCGGCGAGTTCCGGGTTGACGTGGGCGAGCACCCGCTGGCCCAGGCGTCGCAAGATCGTGGCGTTCGAACTGCTGCGCGTGTTCCACGAGGACGCGCTTCGACCTTGTCCACCAACGCCGGTTCGTCAGCCGGGACGTCGTCCAGCACATGACCGATGGCAAGAACTTGGCCAACGTTGACCACGCCGGCGCTCACCGCGTTGGCGAGAGTAATGCGGGCGTCCAGAATCTCGCCGACGGCGATGAGCGACCGGGCTTCGGCCGCGGTCACTCGAAGCAGGTCCCGGAGCCAGGCGACGGTCGACGTCGCTCCGTCCCGGCCAGGCAGATCGCGGGCGTGCGACTCGTGTGTGACCGTCGACAACGCGGCCGTGGCTACGGACACGATCCGCTGCAGATCCACGGCCGACTCACACAACGCGATGTCGGACAAGCCGTAGACGGGGATAGACGTGAACGACGCGATCTCGGCCGCAGCCCGCTCCAACGTCCCGTCCATGCGAACAGAATCGCACACGTGTACGACAATTCATGGCGCCGGCAGATCGACGAGCGACGACGCGGAAACCGTTGTGGCACAAACGATCCGCGAACTGGACCGGTCGGGTCGCCGTCGACGACCGCCAACGGACGCGCCTGCCAAATGCGGCTATCCGGCCTTGGCCGCCACCCGCTGCTCGGCCCAGACACGAATGATGTCGCGTACGGAGATCACACCGAGTACGTCGTCGGCCTCGATCACGACGAGGTGCCGGAATCCGCCGCGGATCATCGCGGAAGCGGCGTCCTCGAGCGTCCAGTCTGGTCCGGCATAGACAACATCGCGGGTCAGGTGGTTGGTGGCCCGCTCGACATCGGGATCGAGTCCGCGCCCGATTGCGTACAGGACGTCGCGTTCGGTCATGATCCCAACGCCCGCCGACTCGGGATCGTGAACGACCGCCGAACCCATCCGGCGCGCCGTCATGAGCTGGGCAACCTGGCGGATCGTGTGCTCGGGACCCACCGTGAGGACGGGCTTGGTCATCGCATCGCGTACACGCATTGCCGCATCACCCCTCGCGCAGCTATGGACGAGTACGGATATGGTCGCCCGTCCACGAGCACATCTCAAGACCTGTGCGCCTACTTGAACCCAGTCTGTCGCTATTCGCGACATAACACAGCTCGTTCCGAGGTCGGGATCATCGAGCGGCCTTACGGTCAGACCAACCGCGACTCAATCGGATACGGGCATCGAACGCAGGTCGGCGAGGAAGCTCGCGCGACGGTCCTCGGCCAGAATCCGGAACGGCGCCGCGGCGATCTCGTTCGTCCGTGCCTCGATCGCATCGCGGTGCGAGCCGCCCGATTCCTGGATCGCCACCATCTCAGTGGCGCTCAATCCCGCCGATCGCCACGCGATCGCGTGCGCATCTGACCGGTGATATCGCAAGGCACTCAATCGATTCAGCAGAAGGACGGTGGCGGGCGTTCCGACCGGTTCGTAATTCGGTGTCATCGCTGTGAATGCGCCGACGGGCAATAGCGGGTGCCGCGAAGCGGCGTCGACGATCTCGCCAGTGATAGCCGTCAGCCGGGCGAGGGGTCTGTAGGCGGCGGCCCACAACGAGCCCAGCGTGTCGGCCTGAGCGGCGTACAAGTCGTCGAGAAAGTCGTGAGCAGTGGGTGTGGCCCGGATCTGGCCGTCGTCGTCGCGGATCACCGCTCCGCGTTCCTCCGCCCGCCGGATCGAAGACTCGATGTCGGCGGGGTCGTGATAGCGCATGACCTCGGCGAACGCGGCAGCGGTCACGCTGCCGTCCGGAGCCGCGAGGACGGTCCGGAAGTCGATGAGAAGTTCGCCGTAGCCGGCTCCATAGCGATCGCGCAGGGCGGCGCCGCCGGATCGGGCGCAGGCTCCCATGGCTGCCCGGAACAGCCGGTCTATCTCCGCGCCGGCGGCAGCGACAAAGCCGACCAGCCTGGCATCGACCTGGGCGCTGCCAGGGGCCGCACCCGGGGCGACGCCGGCGGTCGCCGCTTTGCCCGCCGGGGGCTCAGGCTCGGGCACACGTCCTCCTCGACAGAGTCAGGCTCCTGGAGGGTCAGGCTCCAGGAAAGAGAGTCAGCTCCCGGAGAGCTCCTAGAGATAGGCAGGCTCCGGAACAGAGTCAGGTTCATGAACAGAGTCAGCTTCCGGGACAGAGTCAGGCTCCTGGACACACGCGGGCTCCGGGACAGGATCGGGCCGTGACGCGACCGCCCGGCCGAAGCTACTCGCCCGAGGGCCGGAGGCTCTTGGCTGTCGCGGCAGCGATGCTCGCGGCCAGGAAGACCGCGTTGACGACGGTGAACGCAACCATGATCCAGACCAGGAAGCGCGGAATCAACGCGATGCCGAGACCCATCAAGGTGATCATCGCGCCATAGTCGCGAGACAGCTTGACGAGCCGTACGGGCAGCGATCGCGACGTCACGAGGCTCTGCGCCTGCGTGCCGCCGGCCAGAACCGACGTCACAAGATTGATCATCCAGCCGGCGGCGAACGCGGCGACCAGCCATGTGGGCGTACGCGGTTGGTAATGCACCGCCACGGCGGAAACCGCCGACACGAGCGCGATCTGCACCGCGACGTCGCACAGAATGTCGAGCCGCCCGCCGGCCGCGCTCGCCTTGTGCGCAACCCGCGCCAACTGCCCGTCCGCGCAGTCGAACTGGTAGGCGATATGCCACAGCACGAGGGCACCGAGACCAACGGCCAGCGCCGGCACGTCGCCGCGGCGCATCGCAGCGGCGAGTGCAATCACCGCAGCCGACGTTCCGACGCCGATGACCAGATTGACGATCGTGAGAACAGACGGCGCGAGGCCCAGCCGATATGCGGCGCGCGCGATCCGTGCGCCGACCGGCTGGTCGATCGCCTCCGAGAGCAGCCCGCCACCGCGGTTCGTCGCCAGGAAGTCGGCGGCTGTCGGCTCGGATTTCGTCGGGGCGATCACGGACACCGGCGCTCCCTCGGTCAACGATCCACGATGATTTGGTCGGCCGTCCGATCGGCACGGCGTACCACGAGAGGTTAGATCCTTCGGTCCGGGAGTGATACGTCAGGTTGCCGGAGCGTTACGACGCTACTGCTTCCTCGCCGACAGTTCGGCATACACGTCGATGAGCTGACCGACGACGACGGCGGGCGAGAACGTGGACAGATAGCGCGCGCGGGCGGCGGCGCCACGGCTGGGCGCGTCGGCCAGCGCGGTGGGCAGGGCCGCGGCGAACGCGTCGGCCGTCGGCTCCACGACCCAACCCGCAGGTTCGTCGGTACGGGCACCCACCAGGTACGGGATGCCTCCGACGGCAGACCCGAGGACCGGCCGCCCGTTCGCAAGCGCTTCGATGATCACTGTCGGTAGGACCTCCTCCCACGTCGACGGAACGATCACGAGCGCCGCCGTCCGGATCGCTCGCTGGACGCCGGCATTGTCCGTACCCCCGAGGTATTCAACGTCGGAGCGCGACGCGGCGGCGGCGCTGGCCATGTCGCGGAGCGGGCCGTCGCCGATGATCCGCAGCGTGCCCAGCGACTGGTCCGGGTGGCGCTGCCACGCCGACAGTAGAAGTTCGAGTCCCTTTTCGGCGCTCAACCGCCCGATGAAGAGCGCGCCCGAACCGGGATCGGACGGCGGCGGGCCGGGATCGGACACGGCGTTCGGCTTGATAGTGATCCGTTCGTCGGCGATTCCGTATTCGCGCAGGTAGTCGGCGATGCCTTCGGTGAGCGCGATAAACCGGTCGACGGAATGCCATGTGCCGCGGTGTACGGCCAAGGTCGTAGCCATGATCGTGCTCTGCGCCCTCGATCCGCGATAGCAGGCATGGCGGATGCCGGGGGTCGCGATGCGCTTGCCGACGCAGTCGCGGCAGATCTTGCCGTCGCGCAGGAACGTCGCCGCGATGCACACGTGCCGGTAGTTGTGGATCGTCTGCACGACCGGAACGCCCGCGTCGTGGGCCGTCCGAACCACCCACGGCGACAGTAACGGGTACGGATTGTGCAGGTGGAAGACATCAGGCCGCTCGACGGCGAGCATTTCCCGGAGTTCTCGTTGCGTGCCCGGCGCCCAGATCGGCGACAGCGGCAGCAGCGCCCGACCGGCCGGCGACATGTGCTCGATCTCGTCGGAGCTTCGCAGGAACGGGAGCACCGTGATCCCGGCCGCGGACAGCTGGGAAATCTCCTCGTCCACCATGACGTTCTCACCGGATGGCTGAGCCGAGGAGTATCGATTGTGTGCGATGACCACCTTCATGACCGCCACCACCCTACGGGAGCGTTGCGGCACACTAGTCGCATGTTGTTCGTCTGTCGACCGCCGATGCGTAGCGCAGCCGCGAGGCGCATGTCAACGCCGATGCGTAGCGCAGCCGCGAGGCGCATGTCACCGCTGCTATCTCGATTCGGCGTGCGGCACCAGTCCGAAGGTTGGGTGACCCATGCCTGAGCTGCCCGAAGTTGAGGCGCTGGCCGCCTATCTCCGCGACCGGGCCGCCGGTCACCGCATCGAGCGGATCGACCTGGCGGCGATCAGCGCCCTGAAGACGTTCGATCCGCCGCTGTCGGCGGCCAATGGGCGGACGATTACCGGCGCCACCCGGCACGGCAAGTTCCTCGACATCGAGCTCGATGGCGGCGAGCTGCATCTCGTCACACATCTGGCCCGTGCCGGCTGGCTGCACTACCGGGACGCTCTCGCCCCGGCGCCGCTGCGGCCGGGCAAGGGCCCGATCGCGCTGCGAGTGCGCCTGGACGACGGTTCCGGCTTCGACCTGACCGAGGCGGGTACGCAGAAGAAGCTCGCCGCCTATCTGGTGACCGATCCGAAGGCAGTCCCAGGTGTGTCCCGGCTCGGCCCGGACGCCCTCGACGTGTCCCGCGACGAGTTCGCGGCCGCCCTCAAGAGCCGTCGCGGGCAGGTGAAGGGCGTGATCAAGGAGCAGGAGGTGCTGGCCGGGATCGGCAACGCATACTCCGATGAGATCCTGCACGCGGCGAAGCTCTCGCCGTTTGCGATCACCGATCGAATCCCGGACGAGGCCATGGATCGGCTCTACGCAGCGACCCGCGAGGTCCTGACGCGGGCGGTGGAGCGGTCGGTCGGGCAGCGCGCCGCCGAACTGAAGGGCGAGAAGCGGGCCGGCCTGAACGTGCACGCTCGCAACGGTCTGCCCTGTCCGGTCTGCGGCGAGACGATCCGCGAAGTGTCGTACGCCGATTCGAGTTTCCAGTACTGCCCGGGCTGCCAGACCGGCGGTAAGCCGCTGGCCGACCGAAGGTTGTCGCGCCTGATCCGGTGAGCGCGGCGCCCGCTGCAGGTTCTACGGAAGTCGGCGTCGAATCGGCGCGGTCGGCGATGAAGTTCCGTACAACCGCGGATGACTTTGCTCACCGGCAGCGCTCACTGAGCGTTGAATTTCGGTGCGGCCGTACGCTCTCCGGAAGGCGTCGGTCACGCTCCGCCGACAATCGGCGTGGCGCGCAATTGGGGCGACGAAATCGGTAAACCGCAAAGGGGTTCATGTCTCGACATGCCGATCCTGGCGAACTAAGGTCGGGCGGTCGACATCGTCACGTGATGTGACATGGCACACTGAAGGCACCGTGACAGACAGGGCGCCTGGTGTGGGCAGGTCCTCGCGCGCCGACGTCGGCTTGCGCAGACCACCATTGGACGGACCGACCGGCATCAGCATGGCCGGTCGGGCTGAGCCTGTCTTCACGCCACCGGAACATCCCGGCAGTGTGAATCCAGACCCAACGCGTAAGGCCCGGGAGGACACACGGATGGCGACGTCGAGTCTCCAGTCGCCGTCAACCACCCCCATGGCACCCCCGGCCCATCCGACGGCTCCGTCCGCCCCGGCGGCAGCGCCGTCCGGTTGGAGGTCGAGCAACGGCGTGCCTGATGACCCGCACGAGCCATCACCGAGCAACGGGGTAACCCGGGCGTCCTCATGGCTCCGGCATCGTCGGCTGTCCACGTGGCACCGGCCGTACGCGGCCGTGCTCGTCGTGGGCGACCTCATTGCCGTGGGCCTGGCGAGCCTGACCGCCACGTCGCAACTCAGCAAGGCAGCGAGTGGTTTCCGCGACCAGCCCGGCCTCTTCCGGGTGATCGCGTACGTGTTGCTGCCCCTGACGTGGATCATCGTTTTGTGGGCGCACGGTGCCTACGACCGGCGCTACCTCGGCATCGGCACGGACGAGTTCAAACGGGTCGTGCGAGCGGCGATCACGGTCGCGGCCACCGTCTCCTTCGTCGCCTTCGCCACGACCGTGCTGCTGTCGCGTCTGTCGGTGGCGGTGGCCCTCGTCGGCGCCCTCGTCTACGTATGCATCTTCCGGTTCGTCGCCCGACGCGTCCTGCACCTCGTACGCGGCCGCGGCGGCGCCAGCCACCGC
Organism: uncultured Actinomycetota bacterium; assembly: GCA_963724705.1. GTDB lineage: Bacteria > Actinomycetota > Actinomycetes > Mycobacteriales > Micromonosporaceae > DASQPR01. The sequence continues at coordinate 496,037 of CAVRVS010000007.1, read as the reverse complement.
CTGCTTCTCGTCGGCACGTTGTCCGAGGCGGTCGAGGTCTACACCGCCGTCACTCGGACCCGCCACGCCGGGATGCTGCCGATCGGCATCCTGCTCACCGACGGGCGGGCCGCCCAGCCGCGCCGGAAGGCGCCGGTCCCGGTGCACGTCAACCGCGATCTGGTCGCGCTCGTCAACGAGATCGGCGCGGACACGGTCGCCGTGTGCGGGTCGGCATCCGGCGACCGCGCCGACCTCCGCCGGCTCGCCTGGCAACTCGAAGGCACCGGCGTCGAACTCGTCGTCGCGCCCCAGTTGACCGACATCGCCGGCCCGCGCGTACACATCCGGCCGGTCGAGGGCCTTCCGCTGCTCTACGTCGAGGAGCCCAAGCTCGCCGGCCTTTCGTGGCTCGTCAAGAACGCGCTGGACCGGCTGGCCGCGGCGGTCGGTCTGCTGCTTCTGACGCCTCTCTTCGTCGCGATCGCGATCAGCATCAAGGTGTCCGACAACGGGCCGATCTTCTTCCGCCAGCGCCGGACGGGCCGCGAAGGCAAGATCTTCTCGGTGTGGAAATTCCGCACCATGTACGTCGATGCCGAAGAGCGCCGGGCCATGCTCGTCGAGCAGAACGAGAAGGACGGCATGCTCTTCAAGATGCGCAAGGACCCGCGCGTCTTCAAGGTCGGTCGGTGGCTGCGGGCGAGTTCGCTCGACGAATTGCCACAGCTCATCAACGTACTGCGGGGCGACATGTCGCTCGTCGGCCCACGACCACTGCCGGCCGAGGACGGCGACTTCCTGGGCGACGTACGCCGGCGGCTGCTGGTCCGCCCGGGCATGACGGGACTCTGGCAAGTGTCCGGTCGCTCGGAACTGTCCTGGGACGACGCGGTGCGGCTCGATCTGTACTACGTCGACAACTGGTCGCTGGCGTTCGACTTGACGATCTTGTGGCGTACCGTCGGCGTGGTCTTGCGGACGAAGGGCGCCTACTAAAGTCCTGCCCGCGGCGGCGGGCCGGTCCGAGGCGACTCGATGGTCCGATGCGCACAGGATGGGCACATCTTGGGCACACAGCGGTGGTGGGCTGGCCGTACGTTGGTGTCCATGAGCAACCGCAAGGTTCTGATCGTCGAGGACGAGCGAGCGATCGCGGATGCGATCGCGGCGCGACTGCGGGCCGAGGAGTTCGAGGTCGCGCTCGCCGCCAACGGCCCGGACGCCGTCGCGCGAGCCGCGGTCTGGCGCCCCGACCTCGTCGTGCTGGACATCATGTTGCCCGGCTTCGACGGACTCGAGGTCTGCCGCCGCATCCAGGCCGAACGGCCGGTGCCGGTCATCATGCTGACCGCTCGGGACGACGAGAACGACTTGCTCGTCGGCCTCGCGATGGGCGCCGATGACTACCTCACCAAGCCGTTCTCGTTGCGCGAACTGGCCGCCCGCGTGCACGCACTGCTCCGCCGCGAGGAGCGATCGGCCCAGCTCGCCGCCGAGGCCACTCCGGCCGGTGCGGCCATCGTCGTGGGCGATCTCGAAATCAACCCCGCCGAACGACGGGTACGGCGAGCCGGAGTCGAGATCCATCTGACACCGATCGAGTTCGACCTGTTGAGCCACCTGGCCCGCCGCCCGCGGACCGTCCTTCCCCGACAGCGCCTGTTGGCCCAGGTCTGGGGTTGGTCGGAGTCAACAGCGCCACGGGGCAATCGCTACGCATCGGCGGGAGCGTCCGGCACCCGTACCGTCGACAGCCACGTCAAAGCCTTGCGCCGCAAGCTCGGCGCGGACGTGATCCGTACCGTCCATGGCGTCGGCTACTCGCTCGAGATTGGCTCGGCGCCTGACCTCGGCGTGGCTCGGTGAGCGGCTGGACCGGCGACCTCGCCGATGCCACCCGTGATCTGGCCGGTTCGGTCGGCCGGGCGGCCGACAGCACGCCGGGCATACGGCGTGCGCGGATGGCCGGTGCATGGATCATGGACATGCTGCCTCGACCGCTCGATGTGCTTCCGTGGATCAAGCTGAAGCTCGGGCTCGCGCTGGTGGGCGGCGGTCTTGCCAGCCTGTTCGTGTTCTACATCGGCATCGGTTGGGTGCCGGTGTCGCTGTCGGTCACCGCGATCGCGGTCGCGCTGGTCACCTCGCAGATCCTGGCGCACGGCATGACCCGGCCGCTGCGCGAGATGACCGCGGCGTCGCGGGCGATGGCCCGGGGCGACTACACCCGGCGGGTCCGGGCCACCGCTCGCGATGAAGTGGGTCAACTGGCCGACGCGTTCAACCAGATGGCAACGGATCTCGCGGAGGCCGATCAGCAGCGGCGGGAGTTGATCGCCAATGTGTCGCACGAGTTGCGTACGCCGATCTTCGCGCTACAGGCCGTGCTGGAGAACGTCGTGGACGGTGTCGAGGTGCCGGACGCCGCGACACTGCAGACCGCCCTCGCCCAAACCGAACGGCTCGGTCGGCTCGTCACGGATCTGCTCGACGTGTCGCGGCTCGAAGCCGGTGCCGTGCCGTTGCAGGCGGACGAGTTCGCCGTCGACGACTTTCTCGAAACCGCCGTACGCGAAGCCGAGGTCACCGCCCGCGCCGCCGGTCGGGACGTGATTTTCGCGTCGTACGCGCCGCCGGCGATAGTCGTCGCCGATCCGCATCGGCTGCATCAGGTGGTCGCGAACCTTCTCGACAACGCCGCCCGGCACAGCCCGCCCGGCGGCCGGATCACGGCGTCCGCGCGAATCGACGCCGAGACCCTCGTCGTGGAGGTCACCGACGACGGGCCCGGGATTCCACCCGGCGAACGTACGCGGGTGTTCGAGCGATTCAGCCGGGGTGGCGTCGCCGACAACGGCGGGACCGGCCTCGGACTGGCGATCGCACGGTGGGTCGTCGAGTTGCACGGCGGCACGATCGCGGTCGTCGATCCGGAACCCGGTCGCGCCGGCTGCCGCATCCGCTTCCGCGTGCCCGCCCGGATCGTTCCGCCGCGCCGGCTGGGTGACAGCGTCGCACCCGCGGTCGGTCCGGGCGCTTGAGCCGCCACCCGAGGCAACGGCCGGGGGACTGCGTGAGGTCACGGCCAGGTGGAAGTGCGCCGACCGTCGGTCCAGGCGCTTAGATAAGGACTGTGACGATTCACGCATCGGACCCGTTCGCCACTCCGGACGACCAGCGCTCATCGGTGCGTCGCCTGCGCGGGCGGCTGCCGTCGCCCGTCACGTTGTGGACGGCCGGGTCGGATCGGAGCCGGACCGGGCTCACCGTGTCGTCCGCGCTGATCGTTGACGGCGATCCGGGCCGCGTACTGGGCATCATCGGCGACGAGGCGGACCTGTGGGAGACCGTACAGGCGACCCGCCGATTCGCGCTCATCCAGCTCGAAACGGACGATCGTCAGGTCGCCGACCGTTTCGCCGGTCTGCTGCCGGCGCCGGGTGGACCGTTTCGTGTTGGGGAGTGGGAGCAGACCGACTATGGCCCGGTCCCGGTGGCACGCACGTGGGCGGGATGTCGTTTTGACGACGCCCGGCCGTACGGCTGGGGCCTGCTGGTGGAGGCGAGCATCGAGGCGATCACGTTCGCGCCCGCGGCCGACGCCTTGAGCCACCTCAGCGGACGATATCGGGATATTCCCCTCGAGTAGGGGGACGTCCCGCCGCATCGGTCACAGACGGCTCCTGATGCGACACGGAGAGCGACCCGCCGCGTCGCTACCGGGGGAGGGTGTGCGTCCATCCGTACCCTGGTTGCATGTCTTCACCTTCGACCGGACGCGCACGACCGCCCGCATCGACGTCGGCTCGGCCGGCGGACGACGACCTCGACCCGCCTCGCGTGGCCGGGCGAGCAGCCGTCGGCGTGGGTGCCGACACGGCGGCCGGCGGGCTCTACGGCCGTCCGGCGCGAGGTGGCCGCGGCCCAGCACGCGACGCCGCCGGACCCGGCGGGCGCGGACCTGGCGGCCCGGGCGAGGGGCCTGGCGGCCCCGGTGGGCCTGGTGGATCCCCGCGCCGGCGCATCCGGCCGCGTTGGGGCCGCATCGCGCTCGTCGTGGGCGTCGTGCTTGCGCTGGTTGCCGGCGGCATCGCCCTCAGTGGGTACGTCTTCGTCAAGCATCTGGACGCGAAATTCCAGCACATCGACGCGTTCTCGACGATCCCCGGACAGCGTCCCGCGAAGGCGAACGACGGATCGCAGAACATCCTGTTGCTCGGCAGCGATTCACGGAGCACCGCGGCGAGCGCCGACCTGTCCGGTTGGCGTACGGACACGATCATGCTCATGCACGTCACCGGTGACCACAAACACGCCTACGTCATCTCGATTCCCCGTGACTCGTGGCTGCACGTCCCGCAGAGCATGTCGCAACCGAATCATGGGAACACCAACGCGAAGATCAACGCGGCCTTCTCCTGGGGCGGAGTGCCGCTCACGGTGGAGACGGTCGAGCAGTTCACCAACGTCTACATCGACCACGTCGTGCTGATCAACTTCGGCGGGTTCAAAGAGGTCACCGATGCGCTGGGCGGCGTCGACATGTACGTCGACCAGACCATCACGTCGATCCACAAGCCGCACCGCGTCTACACCAAGGGAACGCACCACTTCAACGGAGCGGAGGCACTCGACTACGTGCGGCAACGGGAGCAATTCGGTAACGGCGACCTGACCCGGGTGAAGCACCAGCAGGAGTTCCTCAAGGCGATCATGGATAAGGCGACCAGCACCGGCACTCTGACGAGCATCGGCAAGCTGAACTCGTTCCTCGGTGCGTTGTCCAAGGCCGTACTGGTGGACAAGGGCTTCGACCTCGGCTCGATGGCCTGGCAGCTACACAGCCTGCGCAGCTCCGACATGACGTTCCTGACGTCGCCGACCAGTGGGTTCGCCACCGAGTCGGACGGTGAGAGCGCGGTCGTGGTCGACAAGGCGAAGGCGGCCACCCTCTACGCGGCCGTACGCAACGACACGGTCGGCGCCTGGGTCAAGGGAAACAAGACGTCTTAGGCGTGGCGTCCGATCCGTTGGCATATTCCGGATAAGTGAGGCTCGTCGGAGAGCCTCTCGTTACGTACAGTGGCGACCCAGAAGCCGAAGTCGGGATGTCGCGGCCTGCTCAGAGGCACGAGCACCAGGCACGACCCGCGGACACTGTGTCTGCGCTGAGCAGTGACGCTCGCGGTCGTGACGACGGTTGCGCACATCCCGTAAGCTACGGAACCGGTGAGCGACGGCGTGGCACCGGTGGCCCTGGCGAAGTAGCCAGTGCTTCCCCACCCGGACACGTCGCGGCTCTTCGTCCCGCCCTGCGAACCGCGCAGTCGACGTCGGCGTGTCGACTTGAGGCAGGACCGACAGGAGTTGGTGTGACAAGTTACGGATCGCCGCGCCCCGAGTCCGACCCGCGGCGCACCGCGGGACCGGACGGCCAGCCGCCGACCGTCTACCGAGGCGCCGGATCGTCTGGTGTGTACGGTGGCGCGAGCGCCGGCCCCGGTGTGTACGGGGGCGGTCAAGGCGCCGCTGGCACGTACGGCACGCCTGGTTCAGCCGGCACGTTCGGCACACCGAGTTCGGGCCGAGCCGGCGTTGGCGGGCGCGCCGTGTCGGATCGTGGCACAGCGCGGCCCCCGCGCATGCGTACGAGCACCGAGGGCTACCGAAACGGGTCGCACCCGGACGGCATGCACCCCGGCGGTGCGAGTTCGGGTGGCGGTCGAGGTGGTGGACGCGGCGGCCGACCGGGCGGGCGCGCTCAGGGCGGGGCGGGCGGCGCACGCGGCACGAAGCGGCGCAGTCCGTGGTGGGCCAAGGTCTCACTGATCCTCGGCATCGTGGTGATGCTGGGTGCGTTGACCGGGATGGCGTTCACCAAACTCGTCACGGGTCAGGTCAATAGCGCGATCAGCCAGGTCTCTCTCCTGGCCCCGGACGGTAGCGCCGGCGCGAAGGCGACATCGATCGACGGCTCGATCAACCTGTTGATGGTGGGTCTGGACACCCGCGACAACAACCCGGGAATGGGATCGCGCGCGGACTCGATCATCATCGGCCACATCCCGGCCACGCACGATCAGGTCGATCTGATCTCGATCCCGCGCGATACGTACGTTCCGATTCCGGCCTACAAGCCCTCACACTTCACCGGATGGAAAGACAAGATCAACGCGGCGTTCCAGGACGGCAGCCAGAACGGTGTCGGCAACGCCGGCGGCGTACAGCTTCTACAGAAGACGATCGAGCAAAACTGGCACATCACGTTCCAGGCGGCCCTCATCGTGAATTTCGACGGCTTCTCCGACATCGTCAACAAGATCGGCGGCGTCAAGATGTACGTCGACGAGACCACCCAGTCGCTGCACCACGGCTACGTGACCGGACATCCGAACGAGCACACTCCGGCCTGGACGATCCACACCGACGGCACGCCGGGGCACCGCATCCCGGGCACCACGCCGGTGATCTACAAGAAGGGCTGGCACACCTTCAACGCGTACGACGCGCTGGACTACGTCCGCTGCCGTGACTTCCTGCCGAACTCCGACTACGACCGCCAGCGCCACCAGCAGCAGTTCATCAAGGCATTGATGCAGCAGGCGTATTCGAAGGGCATCTCCGACCCGTTGCAGATCAGTTCGTTCCTGAAGTCGCTGGGCAAGGCGTTCCAGTTCGACGGCGGCGGTCACAACACGAGCGACTGGATCTTCACGTTGAAGGGCATCAGTCCCGGCGCGATCCGTACGATCAAGATCAACAATGGTACGTACAACACCGTCATGGTCGGCAATATCAGCACTCAGCAGATGTCGGCGGACAGCCTTCAGCTGCTGAACGATGTCCGTACCGACACAGTGAACAACTTCCTCGCCGTACACCCGGATTGGGTCACGACGAGCTGATCCCCCGACGGCGCTGAACCACGGCGGCCGCCCGGCTGAGATTGCCGGGCGGCCGTTGCGTGAGAGCCGCCGTTTGCGCCTCCTCGACGCGATGATCGCCATAAACTTGGGCAAATCGCGAGCGTCCGGGAGGTGCGCCACGGCTACCGTCCGGAAGCGGTCACCGTTGTGGGCCAAGATACTGGTGATCATCGGTTCGATCATGTTCGTGGTGCCGCTCGGCCTGATCGGGGCGGAGAAGGTCCTTACCGCGCGCTTTGCGAGCGCCGTGCACAAGAGCGACCTTCTGGCGCCGCATTCGCGCAGTGGAGCCGATGGCACACAGTTGACGACGCTGCACGGCCCGCTCAACTATCTGCTCATCGGATCGGACGCCCGTGCGAAGAACCCCGGCATGGGTGCGCGGTCCGACACGATCATCGTCGTCCACATCCCGTCGACGCTCGATCGCGCCTACATGATCTCGATACCGCGGGATCTGCGGGTAGATATCCCGCCCGATCCGGATCGCAACTTCGGTGGTGGCTTTAACAAGATCAACGCGTCGTTCCAGTACGGCGGCGAAGGCAGCGGTGGCGTCCAGCTCTTGTCGGCGACGCTCACCAAACTGACCGGCATCCACTTTGACGGTGCCGCCGTGATCGACTTCAGCGGCTTCGACAAGGTTGTCCAGGAACTCGGCGGCGTGCACATGTGCATCGACGAGCAGGTCCGGTCGATTCACACCGGCCACCTCTTCACCGTCGGCTGCCAGGATCTGACAGCGAAGGAGACGCTCGATTATCTTCGGCAACGCGAGACGCTGAAGAACGGCGATTTCGACCGCCAGCGCCACCAGCAACAGTTCCTCAAGGCGATCTTCGCCAAGACGTTCGCGAACGGCCTCGCACAAAACCCCATCAGGCTTGACCAGGTCATCCGCGCCGTCGGCTCGTCGCTAACCATTGATACGAATGGAGTTCCGCTGGATCAGCTGGTGTTCACGCTGCGCAATATCAACCCGTCGTCCCTTATCGGAGTCCGGGTGCCGTCCGTCACGCAGACAATCGACGGTGTGAGCTACGTCGTCGCCCAAGATCAGGCCCAGTCATTGTTCGATTCGGTCTACGACGACACGCTCGGACGCTGGGCCAGCGAGAATCCGACGTGGGTCAACGCGCTGTAGCCGGCGGATGTGTGTTGTGCGGTCCGCGATCGCGGCGGTTCGCAGTGGCAATCGGCGCCACGCCGGCAAGATTTCGCCGCCAACCGCACCAACATGGCGGCGCGTAGCTGAGCGGCGCGCCTGCGTGGCTCTAGACTCGAATCGTGCCACTACCCAGCATCAATGCCGCCGACGTACCTGAGGGTGCGTACATCCTCGACGTCCGTGAGGATGACGAGTGGGACGCCGGTCACCCGCCGGGCGCCCATCACCTGCCGATGATGGCGATCCCGACCCGATTGGCCGACGTTCCGGCCGAAGAGCAGGTCGTCGTGCTGTGCCGGCACGGCCATCGCTCGGCACAGGTGGTCGGGTTTCTCGCGACTCGTGGTCGGGACAATGTGGTGAACCTCGATGGCGGGATCGTCGAGTGGGTCGCGGCCGGGCGGCCGATCGTCACCGATGACGGACGTGACCCCTACATCGCCTGAGCCCGGGGCGGAACCGACCGGGGCCGAAGACGCCAAGCGGCGGGCCTTCACAGCAAACGCGACCGAAACAAGTGGCAGCGCCACCGTGAACGGCAGTCGCGCCACGGTCACCGGCCGCGTCCGATCGTCGTCGCCCATCGTGGCTCGTCGGCCGCGTTGCCGGAGCACACGATCGGTGCGTACATGCGGGCGATCGCCGAAGGCGCCGATGGCCTTGAGTGCGACGTCCGGCTGACCCGCGACGGCCACCTCGTCTGCATCCATGACGGGCGGCTCAATCGCGTCAGCAACGGCACCGGCCGGGTCAGCCGGCACGTGCTGGCCGAACTTGACGAGCTCGATTTCGGCTCCTGGCACCCGCGACCGGTCGATGTGGATCCCTTCGACGTGGACCCGGGCGGCAGCGCGGCGGATGACCCCCGTACCCGTGTATTGACCTTGGAAAGGCTTCTCGACGCGGCGGTCGGCGCCGGGCGTCCGCTACAGCTCTTGATCGAAACCAAACACCCGACACGTTATGGCGCCGAGGTCGAGGACCGCCTCGTGGCCATGCTCCGGTGGTACGGGCTCGACAAGCCGAACGACCACACCGGCGTTCGAGTGACCCTGATGTCATTCTCCGAGCTCGCCATGCGGCGCATCCGCCCGCTCGCGCCCGATCTCGATACGGTGCTGCTGACCGAATTCGTACGGCCGGATCGGCGCGAGGGCCGGCTGCCGATAGGCGTGAACGTCGCCGGGCCGGGCATCCGCGTGGTCAAGGCCAACCCGGGCCTGGTCGCCGCATGGCATCGCCGCGGCCACCGCGTCTTCGTCTGGACCGTCAACGAGCCGCGCGATGTCGACCTCATGATGGAACTCGGCGTCGACGCGATCATCACGGATCGACCGCGCATGGTGCTCGAACGCATCGGCCGGTGACGTGACGAGCCGCTCATCAAGAGGCAGACTCGCGACATGACCGAGGCGTTCGACACCGGTCGCTTCCTGGATGAGGCGACCGATCTCGTCAACCAGCTGACCCGCGGTGAGTCCGGTCTGCTGGGATTGCGACGCGTGGTCTCGATCGGTGCCTGGGCGCTCGACGCCGATGGTGTGGCGATCATCGAATTCGGCCCGATCAGTGGGCGCATCGTGGCCGCCAGCGGCGCGGCGGCAGCGGTACTCGGCCGGCGAGTCGACTCCGGCGACGACACGCTCCGGCGGCTCATGGGCGGCGAACCGTACGTCGTGGCGGACGCGAAGGATCTGCCGTCGGACCTCCGCGACATGTCGCGCCGGTCGGCGTGCGCGGTGATCGGACGCATCACTCGAGGAAGCGGGACCGTCGGCGCGTTTGTGGCGATGCTGCCCGAGGGCGTCGACCCGGAAGACCCGATGCGCGCGCGCCTGGTGCGATATCTCGTCGCCTTGGCGGCCCGGCTCTATCGGGAGAGTCCCGGCCTGCCGCTGCACCCCGATCCGACGCTGCGCATCCGCCCGGACACCACCGCCGTCGTGGACCGGGCCGGGATCGTACGGTGGACAAACCCGGCGAGCAGACACTTGGTCGAGGCGACCGGCGTCCAGGTCGGCGAGACCCTCCCGTTGCCGATGCCCGGGCCGGGCCAGGTTCTCGAACACAGCCTTCCGGGCGGCGGCACGTTCACGCTCACCGCGAAGTCGTGGCCGGACCGGGCCGACGTATCGCTCACCATCCGCGACATCACCGAGGCGCGGCGCTGGGAGCAGAGTCGGGAATTGTTCGTCGCCCTCACCAGCCACGAGTTGCGGACACCGGTCACCGTGATCAAGGGGTACGCGGACACCCTGATCGGGCGGTGGGACGTGCTCGACGAGGCGAGCCGGCGCGACGCCGCTCGGGTCCTCGGCCTGCGTGCGGCCGAACTCGCGCGGCTCCTCGACCGCCTCTTGACGGCGGTCGGCGAGCCGGGCGTCCCGCCGGTCGTCGAACGCTTCAACCTGGCCGACGCGGTCGGGGCGGCGATCGCCGAAATGCCGGCCGAGTTGCGGACTCGTGTCCGATATCGGACACCGACCGATCTGCCGATCGTGTTCGGTGAGCCGGCCAGCATCGCCAGCATCGTGTCGGAGCTGGTGACGAACGCCGGCAAGTACGCCCCGCCGGACTCCGGCGACATCGAGGTCGACGGTGTTTGCGATGCCCGTACGGTCGGCATTCGGGTTTCCGACCGGGGTATCGGCGTACGACCGGAGCATGTGGAGAGTGCGTTCGAACGCTTCTGGCAGGCCGATACCGGCGACCACCGTCGATATGGTGGCGTCGGTCTGGGGCTGTATCTGGTCCGAAGAATCGTAGAGCGGCAAAACGGATGGGTCTCCTTACGTCCGCGCGATTCCGGCGGTACGGTCGCAGAAGTGCGTCTTCCGCGCGGCGATCTTGGGCGGGCGGCGCTGCGACAGTCTGGGGAGGCTTAGCCGGTGGCATTGACGGCTGCGGAGCGCGCGTGGTGCGTGGTGGTGACGCATCACCCGCGCGGCGCCGGACAGGCGCGCACCCGCCTCGCGGCTGAAATCGGCCGAGTCGTTCGCCCGGAGTTGCTCGCCGACGTCGTGTGTGTCGCGGCCGAACTTGTCGGCAACGCCGTCCGCCACGCGACTCCGCTGCCGGGTGGCGTGATTCGGGTGGCATGGCTGGTGCGGCTGACCGCCGACACGCAGACCGTCGAAATCCGTGTGACCGACGGAGGCGCCAGCACCGAGCCGCGGGTGCGCCAATACGACTCCGACTCGACCGACGGCCGCGGCCTGTCGATCGTGGCCGCGCTCGCCGAGCACTGGGGATTCGAGCGGGACGGGCTCGGCCAGAGCGTGTGGGCGCGGATCACTCACCCGAGCCGCGATCGCGCCACCGCCGCGATCCGATCGACCGCGACCGCCACGTCGGCCGGCGACTGACCCGGCGGCGTCGAGCGGCGACCCCGGCTGTGTCGGGCGGCGACTGACCGGAACACGCCCTTCGAACGGACACGGCGCCGGCGACGACTAGAGTGATCCGTCGTGACCAAGCGAGGCAAGAGCGCGGCTCCCCGATCCACATCGAAGCCGGCGAAGGTGCGCGATGTGTACGTGCCGCGCCCGTTCGAAGGCTTGACCGACGAGGTCGAATGGATCGCGCTGCGGGAGCTCGTTCCGGCCGCGACCGCGCCGCTGTCGCTCGCTCCGGCGCTGGTCGAGCGGTTCGGCGACCGCTCGGTCACCGTGGCCACGGTGCTTCCGATGGCGTGGCCGGCGCTTACCAAGCCGGACGGTCGCGTGCTCGTCGGCTTGCAGCGCAACACCCAGTCCGGCGACGCCTCACGCGATGTAGCCCTCGCGATCCTGCTGGCGCTCGAAGGCGAGCCGGGGGAGGCCGTGACGATGCCGGCGACGCCCGGGCCCGGCGAGCGGTTGCAGGACATCCTGACCGATGCGCCGCTTGAGGTCACGGTCCGCGATGGCTTTGAGTTCTGGCTCGACGACGAGGCGACCGAGGATCCGGAGGTGCGCGCGTCGCTGGAGCGCGCCAACGCGTCGGTCTACCCGACCGTACGGATGACTGCCGCCCCGGCGGCCTACTGGTGCCGCGTGCCGGACCGGTCGCACGTGCGGTGGGTGCTGCCCGACGACGAGGATGCCGCGCTGAACGCGTTGGCCCGGCTGCAGGCCGCCGGCGAGCTGACACTCGGCGCCAAGACGAAGTTTGCCGGGATGTTCCGGGCGTTCGGCCGGCTCGTGCCGGTCTGGGATCTGCCCGAGGAGCCACCGGCAGAGCAGTGGGAGGAACCGTTCGGCGCGTTCACGAAGCGCTATGCCGAGGCGTACGGCGACGGTGCCGCGCTCACCGCCGAGGAACGTCGCGCTCGCCAGGGCCTGATCGGCCGGCAGGTCACGCTGCGCTGACCTCGTCGTCCCACGGCGGCGGATCGCCCGCCGAACAGCGAGTTGCGTCGGTCAGGCGCCGACGACCGGCAGCGGATCGCGCGCGACCGGGCACGACATGCACCGCGGGCCACCGCGTCCGGAACCGAGTTCCGAACCGGGGATCCGGATTACCTCGATGCCGGCGCGTTCCAGCTGCGCGTTGGTCTCGACGTTTCGCTCGTACGCGATGCACAGGCGCGGTGCCAACGCGAGCGTGTTGTTCCCGTCGTCCCACTGCTCGCGTTCGGCCGTGACCGGATCGAGGCCGGTGTCGATGACCCGCAATGTATCCAGCCCCATTGCCGCCGCGGCCGCGGTCAGGAACGGCGCCGGTCCGGTCACGCTCAGCTCATTGACCTCGCCGCGCGGCGCCGGCGTCGGACCGGCGGTAATCGTGTACGCCACGAGGGAGTCGGCGACGTTCGGATACATCACGACGGCGTCGACATCCACCATCGTGCAGACAGTGTCGAGATGCATCGTGGCGCGCTCCTGGGCGATCGGCACCGCGAGCACCGTGTGGGCCAGATTGGCCGCGAAGGCCCGTCGGGCCAGCCGTTCGGCGCCGGCCGGAGTCGTACGTTCGCCGACGCCGACCGCGATCACGCCCGGCGCGAGCAGCAGCACGTCGCCGCCTTCGACGTGCTCGAGGCCGGGCTGGTAGAGCACGGACGTGCCGGCGAACCTCGGATGGTGACGATAAATCGCCTGCGTCAGCGTGGTCTCGCGAGCGCGCGCCGGCATCGCCAGGCTGGTGACCGCGGCCTGGTCACGGATCCAGAGGCTGGAGTCGCGGGTGAACAGGAGGTTGGGCAGCGGATCGATGACGAAGTCGTGCCGGTCCATCATCCGGTAGACGAGACCGCCGCCGGATCGCAGCTCGTCGTGGGCGATGCCGGCGGTCAGCGCGGTCGCGAGGTCGGCCGGGTCGAGGCCGGCGAGGTGGTCCGCGACACGCCGCCGCAGGCTGTCTCCGAGGCGTACGTCGGCGAGCACCGCCTCGGTCAGCTCCTTGCGGGCCGGCTCGATCGCGAGCACGTCGACGAGCAGATCGCCGAGGTAGAGGACGGTGGTGCCACGGGCACGCAGTGCCTCGGCGAAGATGTCGTGCTCCTCCTGCGCCCGGCCGACCCACGGGATGCCGTCGAACAGCAGCGAGTCGTTGTTGCGAGGGGTCAGGCGGGCGAGCTCTGGTCCGGGGCGGTGGAGCAGCACGGTGTCGAGCCGGCCGACCTCACTGTCGACGTATCGGGTCACACGAGGCAGCGTATCCACCGCCGGCCGACCTGTGCGGTGGCGGGCGGTGGGCGGCGAAAATTCCGGGCCGTTGCCGGTCCGATTCCACCAAGATGCCTGACCTGGGAAAGTTTGCGGAGGCAATGATCATCCGACGAATACGTCAATGAATACGGCATTCATCCCTTGTCATTCGCGCCACTTGATCTGTATCCGTACCTAGGGCGACACGTAACGTAGTGAGAACTAGCTGAGCCATGGGACCGGGGAGGCGTGCTGTGACCGGCTTTGTCCATAGTCAGGATTTCGTGGTCCGGCCGCCCGATCCGACCTCGGGCCGGGCCGGTGACCTCGAAGCTGCCGGTGCGCCGCGTTCGACTCCTCGCGAGTGGGCGCGGCGCCGTCGTATCGAGAAGCAGGGACGCCGGGTCGAGGCGGCCCGCGAACGGACGAAGGGTCGCCTGAACCGCCTCGGCGACGAGTGGGTGCTGATCGACTCGGCCACGCTGGGCCTGCCCTCGCACGAGTCATTCCTCGCCATCGGGCCGGGCGGCGTCTTCGCCGTGACCGTCAAGTCGCAGGGTCGCAACCGCGTTCTCCTCTCCGGCGACACCGTCCAGATCGCCGGTCGGCGGCCGGACTATCTCGGTGAGGCCCGCCGGCTGGCCGCGGCGATGTCCACAGCGTTGAGCCGGTCCGCCCGCGTACGCGTTCCGGTGACGCCGGTGCTCGCGCTGGCGGGGTCCGGGCTGATCAGCGTCTATGGTCTACCGCGCAGCTGTGTCGTCATGCCCTACCGGGAGCTCGACAACCTCCTGCGGGCGTATGGCGAACGGATAGCTCCGCGTACGGTGGACAAGCTCGCGTCGATCGCGCGGCATCCAACGACCGCCATCGACGTAACCGGCAATGAACTCGTCTCGTCGTACACGTGGCAATCGGGTGTTGCACCGGCTGACAAGCTGGGCCGTTCTCGGTAACGTCCCGGGGAAGCCGACAACGAGCGCCGTGACGGGACCACGACGCGAGCGTGCGGCGGAAGGAAGGTGCACGTGGCTCATCTCGAGATGTCGCTGACCGAGCCGTCCGCCGTCCCCGCGTCCGAGCTGGCCGACGACTGCTCGGACGACCTCATCCCGAGCACAGTGGACCGGTGGGCCGACGCGGTCGATCATGCCACCGAGCCGTGCATCGTGATCGACGCCAAGGCCGTTGTCGCCGCGGCCTCGCCGGCGGCATGCCGCCTGCTCGGATTCGCCGGCCCCTCGGCCGCGGTCGGAGCGTGCCTGCACGACGGCGTGCTTCCGCTGATCGACTTCGCGGCGACTGCGAATCCGCTCCCGGACACCGAGCTGGCCAAGATCCCGCCGATGCAGGCGCTGTTGTCCGAGCGTCTCGCGCGCGGGCTGCTGCGGGTGCGCCTGCGCGGCGACGTTGTCACGATCGACGCGGTAGCCACGCCGCTGCTCGAAGGTGACGAGGTCGTCGGCTCGCTGACGTTCTTCTGCACGGTCTGAGGACTCGGTCCGCACGCCGTTTCTGGTTGCGCGGCCGCGGTCGGTGGGCCGGCCGTACGCTGTGGGCATGCCAGGTGTGCCACCGACGCGCTTCGTCTTTCTCGGACCCGAGGGTACGTTCGCCGAGCAGGCGCTGCGGACCATCGCGGCGGCCGAGCGCGGAATACGTACGCCGATGCGCAGCGTGCCCGAGGCATTCGAGGCCGTGCGCTCGGGCGACGCCGACGCGGCCCTGGTGCCGTTGGAGAATTCGATCGGCGGCCAGGTCGGCGTGACCCTGGACGAACTCGCCGAGGGTGAGCCGCTCGTCATCACGCGCGAGGTCGTGCTGCCGGTGAATTTCGTGCTGGCCACCCGAGAGGGCACCAAGACCGACGACATCACCGCCGTCGCCGCCCACCCGCAGGCTGCGACGCAATGCCGCGGCTGGCTCGCGCGCAACCTGCCGGATGCCGCAGTGGTCGATGCCTTGTCCAACGCGGCCGCGGCCCAGGCCGTCGCGGACGGGCAGTTTCCGGCGGCCGTGTGCGCACCGGTCGGTGCGCAGCGACACCGGTTGCACGTGCTGGCCGAGCAGATCGGCGACCACCCGGACGCCGTCACGCGGTTCGCTTTGGTCAGCCGACCCGGCCCGCCACCGATGCCGACCGGCGACGACATCACCTCGCTGGCCGTCTACATCGCACACGACCGGGTCGGTGCCTTGCTCGCCGTACTGACCGAGCTGGCCGTACGCGGCGTGAACCTCACCCGCATCGAGTCGCGCCCGACTGGTGAGCGACTCGGCCGCTACCTGTTCTTCCTCGACTGCACCGGTCACGTCGCCGACGTACGCCTCGGCGAGGCGCTGCGCGGACTGCGTCGCATCTGCGCCGACGTACGGTTCCTCGGCTCCTACCCCCGGGTGCCCGCCGATGCCGATGGAGCGCCGCCGACCGTCCGGCCGCCGGGCACCGCCGAGGCCGACTTCGCCGACGCGGAAGCCTGGCTCACGCGCGTACGGGCCGGCGAAATCGCGTAACGAAACGGTCCGCCGACACCCTACGATCTGCGGTGATCACCGTCCGCGTTCCTGACGTGGCGCTATTGCGTATGCCATGATTCCGCCATGGACACTGGGGAATGGCGCCGGTTTGACGAGCCGGCGGCCGTAACCGACATCGATGAGGACGACCACCCGCGGCCGTCACGTCTGGCGTTGGCCCGGCACCAGTGGCGCAGTTACCTCACTCGACACGGTCGCCGGGGTTCGGTGATCGGACTCGGCATTACCTTCGTGCTCCTGCTCGCCTCGCAGTGGATGCCGTGGGCCAGCGTCGCCGCACAGTCGGCCCAGACCAGCACGTTCGACTCCAACGGCAATCCTGCCCAGAGCGTCGAATTCAACCTGAGCGGCGCATACGACGTCGGCATCAACGATGCCAACACGGCCATGACACTGACGTACCACCTGATGTGGGTCATCGTGCTGGCGTTGGCCGGTGCGACCGTGTTCGCGTCCCGGCGGTCGCGCCAACCGCTGTTCGGCGCCACGATCGGTGCGATCGTCGTGCAATTCGTCGCGATCGTCCCGCTGCTGCGGCACCCGAAGGGTCTCATCATCAACGCGCTCTCCGACATCGGCGCTGGTAGCGGCGCCACCGAGCTGATCGTGACTCGGGGAGCGGGGATGTTCTGCGCGGTAGCGGCGCTCATCGTGCTGGCCGGGTCGATGGTCTTCGCCGTCCAAGGCAATGTCCTGCCGTCACTGGACGCCGATAGCCAAGACGCGGAACCATTCGCCGGTACGCCCGAATTCCAGCCAGACCTCCCCGATGGCGAGCTCGACATCGACATCGAAGTGCTGCCCGAGGAATCCGCGACATCGGACGGACGCCACTCGGCGCCGCCGGCCATCGACACCGCACCCGAGCCGCACGGCAAACCGGATGTCGTCGCGTTCACCGTCGAGGCCGTCGAGGGCCTTCCGGAACATCCGGACGTGCCGCCGCTACCGCCGGTGACCGACCACAGCGCCTATGCGCGGCCGCTCGGCAACGACAAGTACCGGCGTTAGACACGCGCGCGCCCGATGGGCCGCCGGCCCGGTTTGGGAGATGTCGAGCGATATCACGGTTGGGCGATATCGATGTGAACGTCCGGCACCCAACCGGTACGCTCACAAATCGTGATTGACCTGCGGCTGCTGCGAGACGACCCCGACCTGGTCCGTGCGAGCCAACGCGCCCGGGGCGAGTCCGAGGCGGTCGTCGACACGCTGCTCGCCGCCGATGAAAGCCGCCGCGCGACGATCGCGTCGTTCGAGTCGCTGCGAGCCGAGCAGAAGCAGCTGGGAAAGCAGATGCCCACGGCCAAGGGCGCCGAGCGGGAGGCACTCCTCGCCCGTACCAAGGAATTGTCGGCGCAGGTCAAGACGGCCGAAGCGGCCGTCACCGGCGCCGAGGCCGCGCTGCGGGCGGCGCAGTATGCGATCCCGAACGTGATCCAGGAGGGCGCGCCACCCGGCGGCGAGGACGACTACGTCGTCCTGCGCGAGGTCGGCGACCGTCCGCAGCTCGACGACCCGCGCGATCACCTGGCGCTCGGCGAGCTGCTCGGCGCGATCGACATGGAGCGCGGCGCGAAGGTGTCCGGCAGCCGCTTCTACTTCCTGACCGGCGTCGGTGCGCTGCTCGAACTCGCCCTGCTGCAGCTCGGCCTGGCACAGGCGGTCGAGGCCGGGTTCACGCCGATGATTGTTCCGGTGCTGGTCAAGCCCGAGTCGATGGAGGGCACCGGCTTTCTCGGCGCACACGCGTCCGAGATCTACCGCCTGGAGGCCGACGATCTGTATCTCGTCGGCACCAGCGAAGTGCCGATGGCGGCATACCACGCGAACGAGATCATCGACCTCGACGGGCCGCGACGTTACGTCGGCTGGTCGACGTGCTTCCGCCGGGAGGCCGGCAGCTACGGCAAGGACACTCGCGGCATCATCCGTGTGCACCAGTTCGACAAGGTCGAGATGTTCTCCTATTGCCGGCCGGAGGACGCCGCCGACGAGCATCTGCGCTTACTCGCGTGGGAAGAGGAAATGCTCGCGAAGGTCGAGGTGCCCTACCGGGTAATCGATGTCGCCGCCGGCGATCTCGGCACGTCGGCCGCGCGCAAGTTCGACTGCGAGGCATGGGTGCCTTCTCAGGGCCAATACCGCGAGCTCACGTCCACGTCGAACTGCACGACGTTCCAGGCGCGGCGGTTGAACGTACGGTATCGGGACGACAGCGGTCGGCCCCAGATCGCGGCGACGCTGAATGGGACGCTGGCGACCACCCGCTGGCTCGTGGCGATCATGGAAAACCACCAGCAGCCCGATGGCTCGGTACGAGTTCCGAAGGCGCTGCAGCAGTTCCTCGGCGGTCGGGACGTGTTGGAGCCCGTGTAGGGCGTCCGGGTGTCGGGCTGGCTACGCCGACAAATGTCACCGAATCGCACCGAATAACGCTCGCTTCCGCGAGTGTTCGCACGTGCGTTGCCCGAGAACCCCCGGCATTTGCCCAGCTCGGAGTAGCGTTGTCGCTCCGACCTTGGAGGTACGAGGTGACGGACGTAACTGTTCCCCCGGATCTGGGACAAACCGCTCCCCGGTCCACGACTCATCGGCACGCGGCGGCACCGACAAACACGGGCCGCTCGCGAGCCGCCCATCGACTTGCACGCGACGTTGTCGACCGTGGTCCGACCGGCACCGCGCGAGCCGGCGAACCGGGCGACCGCCGGCGGGTCGGGCTGCCCGGACTCGTCGCCACCGACCTCGACGGCACGGTCGTACGCTCCGACGACACGGTTTCCGGGCGTACGTTTGCCGCGTTCGCTCGGATGAAGGCGGCCGGCGTTCCGATCGTCGGCGTCACCGGGCGCGGACCGCGCCTGCTCGAGTTGACGCGTCGCGATCTGCCGGTGGCCGACTTTCTTGTGATGGCCCAGGGCGGCTATGTGGTCGACCTGAGCGCCGGGCCCAATCCGGTGACGCTGTTCGCCGATTCCATGCCGTGCGACACGGTTGCCGAGGTCATCGACCGGATCGAGGCGTTTGTCGGCCCGCTGTCGGTGCTCGTTGAGCCGGTCGACGCGCCGGACCCGTTTCTCTGGGGCGAGCGGCATCCCGCTTGGCGGTTCGCCGACGCGATCCATCCGTGCACTCGTGCCGAGGCCATGTCGACCCCGGCCGTGAAAGCGTTCGCCCACTCGGATACGTACGACACCGACGAGTTGCTCGCCCTCGCGCGAAGCGTGGTCGGGCCGGACATCGTCGAGATCACCCAGGCCGGCCTCGGTTACATCGAGATCTGCCCACGCGGCGTCACCAAGGCGACCGGTCTCGCCGTCGTCGCGAATCATCTCGGCGTCCCGGCCGAGGACGTGCTCGTCTTCGGCGACATGCCCAACGACCTGCCGGCCTTCGGCTGGGCCGGCTGGAGTCGCGTCGCGGTCGCCAACGCGCACACCGAGGTGTTGGCCGCCGCCGACGAGATCACCTTGTCGAACGACGACGACGGCGTGGCCATCTACCTGGAACGACTACTGTCGGACCGGTGAGTCAACCGTCGCGTCCGGCCGTCCAGTTTTCCGCGCCGCTCCGGTGGCCCGGCGGGTCGAGGTTGCCCCGACTCATCGCCACGGATCTGGACGGCACACTGACCCGACCCGACGGCTCGGTTTCGGCCCGATCCGCGCAGGCTCTCGCAGCGGTGTCGGCGGCCGGTTCGCGGGTGTTGCTTGTCACCGGCCGTCCGGTCCGATGGCTCACGCGGGTGTACGCCTACCTGCCCGAGCCGTACCCGGCGGTGTGTGCGAACGGTGCCGTGCTCTTCGACCCGGTCGCCGACGCAATCCTGTCGGCTCACGTCATTCCGGCCGACGATCTCCGCCGGTCGGCCGATGCGCTGCGGGCCGAGCTGCCCGACATCAGCTTC
Organism: uncultured Actinomycetota bacterium; assembly: GCA_963724705.1. Lineage (GTDB taxonomy): Bacteria > Actinomycetota > Actinomycetes > Mycobacteriales > Micromonosporaceae > DASQPR01. Next base: position 475,883 of record CAVRVS010000007.1, on the reverse strand, counting down.
GCGGCGGAAACCGACGGTGGCCGCCGGATGCTGCACGAAGCGGCGTATCCGGTCCTGTTCGATCCGGACGACCCGAACATCGCCATCGCGACGCTGGCCGAGATCTGCTCCGTAGCGGCGGTGAAGCTTCTCGTTCGCGCGAACGGTTGGGATCCGGATGAGTTGACCGCGGCCGTTCGTGGCGTCGTCGGCGACGGGCTGGAGGCGACTCATTCGTCACGCAGCGGCCTTGTCGAGTTGTCGGCGGCGGGAGTCACGAAAGCGACCGGACTCGCGGCGTACGCCGCCGGTCTCGGTCTGGGTCCGGCGGATGTGCTGGTGTTCGGTGACATGCCCAACGACCTGCCGATGTTCGCGTGGGCCGATGGGCGGGCGGTGGCCGTTGCGAACGCGCATCCGGCCGTGCTCGCGGCGGCGGGCGATGTGACCGCGGCCAACACCGAAGACGGCGTCGCGGCGTACCTGGAACGACTTCTCGACGCGTGATCGCGGCGCGACGCACCAGTTGCCCGCGCTAGAGCCAGCCCTGCGAGCGCGCGGCGGCGACGGCTTCCATGCGGTTGCGGGTGCCGGTCTTGCCGATTGCGGCGGACAGGTAGTTGCGCACCGTGCTCTCCGACAGGAACAGGCGGCCGGCGATGTCGGCGATGGTGGAGCCGTCGACGGCGGCCGCAAGCACCTCGCGTTCTCGATCCGTCAGCGGATTCGGGCCGGCCGACAGCGCCGCGGCGGCGAGCATCGGGTCCACGACGCTCTCGCCCGCGAGCACCCGACGGATCGCGGCGGCCAGATCCTCGACCGGCGCGTCCTTGACCAGGAATCCTCGCGCGCCGGCGTCCATCGCCCGCCGCAGATAGCCCGGTCGGCCGAACGTCGTGAGGATCAACACCCGACAATCGGGTACGGCCTCGCGCAGCGCCGCCGCCGCGTCCAGCCCGGACATGCCCGGCATCTCGATATCGAGCAACGCGACGTCGGGTTTCGTCTCGACCGCCGCCGGAACAACGGCGTCGCCCGAGCCGACCTCGGCGACGATTTCGATGTCGGGCTCGAGGCCGAGCAGGAGCGCGAGCGCGCCGCGCATCATGCCCTGATCCTCGGCGAGCAGTACGCGAATCACGACGATTTGCCCCGGACGGCGAAGGCGATCGAACCGGCCGCCGGTGTCGGCTGCGCTGGTGTACTCGGCGGCTCGACACGTGCCGCGGCCGCGCGCTCACTGTGTTGGGCGTCTCCGAGTACGGCCCACATCGACGGATCCGGTCCGTCAACGCACGACAGCGCGGGAGTAGCCGGCATCGTCACCAACACCCGAAAACCGCCGCGCGATGCGTTGCCGGTGGTGAGCGTTCCGCCGGCCGCGGTCACCCGCTCGGCGAGGCCGACCAACCCGACGCCCGTATGTGCGGCGCGATCACCCGAGCCGGGCGCGTGGTGCCGGTAGCCGTACCCGGTGTCGCGAACCTCCAAGCGTCGCGGCCGTTGTATCGACGGTCACGGTGATCTCGCAGATCTTGGCTCCGCTGTGCCGGATCACGTTTGTCGCTGCCTCGCGGATCACCCAGCCGAACACCTGGGACGCGGCCGGCGGCACCGGCGGCCCGTCGTGGCGGACGCGTACGGAGACACCAGCGTCGGCCAACGCCGTCCGTACGCTGTCGAGCTCGACCGCGAACTCCGGCGCGCGATATCCATTCACCGCCTCCCGTACCTCCGTCAGCGCTCGTCGTCCGATTTGCTCGATGTCGGCGGCCGCCTCCGCGGCGAGCGCCGGTTCGCGTTCGACCAACCGGCGGACCACTTCGGCCTTCACCACGATGACCGACATCGTGTGCCCGAGGAGGTCGTGCAGGTCCCGGGCGAAGCGCAGCCGTTCCTCCGCGACCGCGTTCTGCGCGAGTTCGGCGCGGGTGTCGCGCAGGATCCGGATGTATCGCTGCATCTGCTTGATGACTTGCACGAGCGCACTGGCCATCAGCGTGCCGAAGACGATCTCGGCCAGGTCGCCGCCACTCGGTGCGCCCGGACCGCGGGCGCCGAGCGCCCAGCCGATGGTCACGCCGATGACGCTGAGCGTCCAACTGCCGGCCAGCTTCGGCGGCAGTAACGCCGCGCCGACCACAGCGACGTAGAGCATGAGGTTCCACCAACCGGACGGATCGTCGCGATAGGCGATGAACAGAGTGAGACCGAGTGCGGCCAGCACGAACAGCAGCATCACATCGAGCCGAGGCAGGCTGCCGAAGCGCCGCCGCCGGTCCTCGTCGAAGGCGTGCGTTACCACGATCAAATAGAGAATGATGAATGTGACGATGCCGACGCCCGCCCACACCGGGTGCGGCACCTGGCCGCGCAGGCACGCGATGACCGGCGCGATCAGCGGCCACATCCAGGCACCGGCCCAGATCACGCCGGTGGCGCGCTCCTTCACCGCCCGGGGGATTGGCATGCGTTCCATCCTCACTCATTCGCCGTTGGCTCGACTAGACGGTTCCCTGACCAGGCGGCCCAGCCCGCGTGTCTATCTGGTCGCCGCCGACCGCCGGTAGGCGACCGCGGCGAGTAACGCGAACAGCAGCCCCCACGCGCCGAGTACCAGCAGCCCGAGCCCGGTCGGGGCGTGTCCGGCGACCGCCCGCCAGCCGAGTTCCGCGTAGCGGTTGCTGGGCAACGTACGGGCGAAGTGTTGCAGCCCGCTCGGGAACGCGACGGTCGGCACGAGCAGACCGCCCAGCACCGACAGTGAGAAGAACAGCACGAAGCTGGCGGTCGAGGCGACCTTCGGCGACAGGGCATAGCCGAGCGCGAGGCCGAGTAGCGCGAACGGAACCGTGCCGAGCCACATCACGCCAAGGATCAGCAGCCAGCGCGAGACCGGTAGGTGGATGTGGTGTTCGAGCGCACCGGCGATGCCGACCGAGATGATGGACGGAATCGCGATCAACGTACTGGTGAAGGCCTTGACGGTGACCACGGCACGTGGCCGCAGCGGCGTCACGCGCAATTGCCGCAGCCAGCCCTGGGTGCGTTCGACCGCGACGGAGCCGCCGAGCGACAGCACTCCGATGATCGCGCCGTAACCCGCGATGCCGACCATGATCGTCGCCGCGACCGGGATCCCTTCGGCCTGCGAGTTGAGACCTCCGAAGCCGGTGAACACGACATAGGAAGCGACCGGCATGAGCACGGTGAAGACGAGGATCCCCGGTTCGCGGAGCATCCGCCGCAGTTCGAATTTCAGATAAGCCCACATGTCAGTGCTCCGATCGTGCGGCGGCGAATAGGGGTTCCGGTTCTCGCGGTGGCGGCGTGACGTCGGCGGTGAGGGCGAGGAACGCGGCCTCCAGCCCGGCGCTGCTGATTTCGAGGTTGGCGAACGCGCGGCCGCTACGTACGAGCGCGATCACCGTGGCGTCGGCATCGGTCGACTCGATGCGGACACGGTCACCCCGCACCTCCACGGAGCGTGCGCCGGGCAGGCGGGACAGACCGTCGGCGGTCTCGCCGGCCAGATCGAACGCGACCGTACGGCCGCTGGCCAGCGCGCGGATCTGCGCCGTCGGACCGTCCGCGACGATCCGGCCGCCCGCGACGACGACCACCCGATCGGCGAAGTCGTCGGCCTCTTCGAGGTAATGGGTCGCGAACAGCACCGTACGGCCGCGGTCGGCAAGGCGGTGCATCGCCGCCCAGAACGCCTGCCGCCCGGCGACATCCATCGCGGCCGTCGGCTCGTCCAATACCAACAGCTCCGGGTCGCCGGCGAGCGCGAACGCGAATCGAGCGCGCTTCGCCTCCCCGCCGGACAGCTTGTCGAGCCGCGCGCCAGCGCGATCGGTCAGGCCGGCGAGCGTCAGGATCTCGTCCAGTGTGGAGCGCTTCGGGTAGAGCGCCCGGGCCAGTTCGACGAACTCGCGTACGGTCGCGCTCGGCAGGAACATCGCATCCTGGAGGACGGTGCCGACCCGGCCGGTTTCGATGGCGCGCGCCGGCGGGCCGCCGAACAGGCGAGCCGTCCCGCGGTCGGGCGCGACCAACCCGAGCATCATGTTGATGGTCGTGGTCTTCCCGGCGCCGTTCGGCCCGAGCAGTGCGACGGTCTCGCCTGGCTCGATCGACAGGTCAAGGTCGCGTACGGCGACGAGATCGCCGAAGCGTTTGTGGATCGCGGTGAGACAGACCGCGGGGGTATCGGATGGCATGTATCCGACGGTAGGGAATCCCCGGATCCGGCGGCAGATTCGCCACTACCGCTTCCGGCGGGACGAATGTCCTACCGGTCCCCGCGACCCCGCTGTTTCGCCGGTCGTCCGCTCAGAGGTACTGACCGGTCCCAGTGACCGGGATCTGCTGCTCACCGTCGAGGGAGCCCGGGCGACCGGGACCCATCGGCAGTGCCGGGCGGCCACGCATCTGTTCGAGCTGGACGCGCGCGGCCATCTGCTGCGCGACCAACGCCGCCTGGATGCCGTGGAAGAGACCTTCGAGCCAGCCGACGAGCTGCGCCTGTGCGATGCGCAACTCAGCCTCGCTCGGCACGTGGCCGGGCTCGAACGGCAGCGACAGGCGTTCGAGCTCCTCGACCAGTTCCGGCGCGAGACCGTCCTCCAGCTCGACGATCGAGCGGCGGTGAATCTCGGTCAGCCGCTGCCGCCCCGCCTCGTCCAGCGGCGACGAGCGGACCTCTTCCAGCAGTTGTTTGATCATGCTTCCGATGCGCATGACCTTGGCCGGCTGCGCCACGAGCTGCGACGGATCCTCGTTCGACTCGCCCGCACCGTTCGAACCGACCGACATGGTGCCGATCGGTGCGCCGTCCGGGCCGACCACCACGACGGTGCGTCCGTCGCCGTCGGAGTCCGTATCCGGTTTCGTGTTCGGTTCCTCAGCCATTGATCCATCCTCTCGCATGCCGGCGACGGTTCGTCGGGGGGTGGCCGGTTCGGTGCACCGTCACCGCCGCTACCACGCCGATCCGCGAAACCGTCGATCGTTCGGCCGGCGCTCGGTCGAGCTCACCGATACGGATCGAAATTCGGGGGCCGCTTCTCCGCGAACGCGGCGGCGCCTTCGGCGGCCTCGGGCGTCTCGACGAACAGATCCAGCCCGTCGAACGCGAGGCTGGAGATGCCGGCGATGTGATCGGTGTCGGCGTTGAACGAGTGCTTGAGGAAGCGCAGTGCGGTCGGTGAGTAGCTCGCGATCTTGCGACCCCAGGCAAGCGCGGTCGGCAGCAATTCGTCCGCCGGCACGACCGCGTTGACCAGTCCCCAGCGCTCCGCGGTCGCCGCGTCGATCTGGTCGAGCAGGAACCACATCTGGCGCGCCCGCTTCTCGCCGATCACCCGGGCGAGGTAGGCGCTGCCGTACCCGCCATCGAACGAGCCGACGCGCGGCCCGGCCTGCGCGAATCGCGCGCCCTCGGCGGCGATCGACAGATCGCAGATCACGTGCAGCACGTGACCGCCGCCGATCGCGATGCCGTTGACCGCGGCAATCACCGGCTTCGGCACGTCCCGGATGATCCGGTGCAGCCGTTCGATCTCGAACGTGCCCCACTCGGTCTGGCCGTAACCGCCGGTCGCGGCGCGCTCCTTGACGTCGCCGCCGGCGCAGAACGCCCGCTCGCCGGCGCCGGTGAGGACGACGGCCGCGACGTCCGCACTCGGCCCACGCGGTCTTGAACGCGAAGATCAATTCATCGACGGTACGGCCACGGAACGAGTTCATCCGGTCCGGTCGATTGATCGTGATCACCGCGACTCCGCCGTCGACGACCTCGTAGCGGACGTCGGTGAACTCGTCGATGCGCATGTCCCGTCCTCTCGGCCCGGCTGGCCGCCGGCGATCGCCGGCGCCCGGCGATGCCACCCTATCCACGCCTGCGCCGTCATCGGACCGTCGAGCCCGGTAACGTCGCGGACGTGGCCGTTGACCCGCGCGAGGTGTTGAGTCGACCCGGCTCCCCGCCCGATTTCACCGTGGCGTACGGAGACGATCCCGAGCAGGTCGCCGACGTACGGATGCCGCCGCGCGGTGTCGAGGTGCGCCCGTTGGTCGTCTACGTGCACGGCGGGTTCTGGATGTCGGAGTGGGACCGCGTACACGCCGCGCCGCTCGCGACCGCGCTCGCTGCGCTCGGCTACCCGGTCGCGAGCCTCGAGTTCCGCCGGGTCGGCCAACCCGGTGGCGGGTGGCCCGGCACGTTCAACGACGTCGCGACCGGTGTCGCCGAGTTGCCCGAACTGGTGGCGGTCGCGGTGGCCGAACGGGGCGGAGTCGCACCGGACACGACGCGGCCGATTCTGGTCGGGCACTCGGCCGGCGGTCATCTCGCGCTCTGGGTGGCGCGTCGACTCGGGCCGTCGGGTACGCGTGGCGTCGTCGCGCTCGCACCGGTGGCGAACCTCGCGACGGCGTACGAGTTGGGGTTGGGCGACGGGGCGGTGGCGAAACTGCTCGGTGGTGGCCCGTTGGACGTACCGGAGTTGTACGCCGCGGCCGACCCGTCGGCGAACCTTCCGCTCACCGTGCCCGCGGTCATCGTGCACGGCGAACTCGATGCACAGGTGCCGATCGAGATCGGCGTCGACTTCGCCGCCGCGTCGCTATCGGCCGGTGATGACACTCGCATGTTGCGACTGTCGGGCGTCGAGCACTACGCGCTCATCGATCCACAGTCCTCGGCGTGGCCGCAGGTCAGCGGGGCAATCGACACGCTGTGCTAGGGCCGCGCCGAGACTGACCGCCGCCGCCGCTCACCGGATCATGGTGCCGCAACGGTGTTCGCGTGGCGCGTTCGCACCAAGATCGGCGGACCGCGATGCGGCAGGGACAGACCGCCGGGGCGCCACGCGGTGGGTCAGGGTGGACCGCGCAGCGCCCCAGCGGTGATCAGGGGTGGTGCTGATCAGCCGGTGGCACTTGGTGCCGGCGTCGGCGCGCCGGACGGTCGTGCGCCACCGGTCGGTCGCAGCGGTGCGCATGTCTTGAGCGCCGCGGCAACCTTCGGGTCGCTGGTGGACAGTCCGTTCGGGCCGGCCGAGAACGTCACGCCATGCGAGCGCAGGCAATTGGCGTACGCGGTGAACTGACTGTTGTTGAAGCCGCCGTTTCCGCGGTTGGCCGCGGTCGGCTGCAATGACTTGCACGCGGTCAGCGCGGCCGTCCAGGTCGCGGCGGACACTCCGGCCGGTGGGTTGCTCGGGTCGTTGAACAGGCCGCCGAAGCCACCCCCGCCGAACCCACCGCCGAAGCGCCCCGCGCCGGCCGAACCGGACGGGCGCGGACCACGGCTGAACGATGGGCGCGCGCCCGGCGAGCGGGTTCCGCGTGCGCCGGGGGCCCGCGATGGGAGCGCCACGCCGTGCTGAGTAAGACAGGACAGGTAGGCCTGGATTCCAGTGGCGCCGGACGTAGTGCCGGACGCGTCGCCGCTCGGGGTGGCGGTGGGTGACGATCCGCCGCCACATCCGGCGAGGACAGCGGCGGCCGTCAAGCCGGTCAGCACGAGGCCGGCGATGCGTCCCGCCAGCGGCAGTTTCACGGTTCCTCCTCGCGGCGCGCCGGATGACGCCGTGGGAGATCAGACCGCACGCACCTGGATACGACGTCAGGCGAACCTCGGAATCACCTGGGACTCCCGTTCTTTAAGCTGCCTCCCAGGTGGGACCTAGCCAACGAGGAGCCGCGAACCGCACACTGCCACACCATGAGACGCAGGGTTTCCCGCCGCCAGATGGCGATTGTCGCGGCGGTCGCGGTGGTCGTGGTGGCCGGTGGCGCCGTCGCCGCGTCGGCGATGACCGGCGGGGGAAAGCCGGTCGCGGCTAAGACGACCACGTTCACGGTACGCAGCGGCACGGTCACAGTGACTGCGTCGGCGTCGGGGACCGTGCAGCCGATCGACTCGCGCGCGTTGACGTTCGGCACGAGCGGCACGGTCAGCACCCTCAAGGTCAAGGCCGGCGATCAGGTCACCGCGGGCGAAACGCTGGCGACCCTCGATCCGGCCGATGCGCAGTCGGCGGTGTCGTCGGCGCAATCGGCGCTCGATGCGGCCAATACCAACCTGTCGCTGGCCGAGGAGCAGGCAACCGCCACCACCACACCGAGTCAGACCGGATGTGTCGCCGGCGCGGCGTTCGTGCTGACAACCCCGGCGGCTACACCATCGCCCTCGGCGAGCCCGTCGCCACGTCCGTCCGTGAGCGCGTCACCGCAACCGACACAGTCGCACCGGCCGAGCGCGTCGCCGACGAACAGCGCCGGCTGCGGCTCCGGCAGTGGTCGCTCCGGATCGGGCGGCTCCGGGTCCGCGGGCGGCTCGAATCAAGGCACGGGTACGGACTCGCTCCTGCGAGCCCAGCAAGCGGTCAACAATGCGGAGCTGACCCTGGAACAGGCCGAGGCGAAGCTCGCCGGCACGACGATCGTCGCGCCGAGCGCGGGCCGCGTCCTGTCGGTCGCCGGTGCCGTCGGTCAGACCGCATCGGCCGGCGGCTCCGGCTTCATCGTCCTGGCCGGCGTGGACTCGCTCGCCGTCGAGGCGCAGTTCTCCGAGGCCGATGTCGCGGCCGTGGCGGTGGGGCAATCGGCGACGGTGACGCTCGCCGATCATCCGGGCGTCACCTACGAGGCAAAAGTGACCGAGGTCGATCCGGCCGGAACGGCGTCGGGTCAGCTCGTCCGATACGGCGTCCAGCTCGAGTTCACTAAGCCGCCGTCGGATCTTCTGCTCGGCCAGAGTGCCGTGGCCGCCGTCGTGACAGCGTCCGCGCCAAACGTCATCTACGTGCCCAACGCGTCGCTGTCGAATCTGACCGGCGACACCGCAACGGTCAAGGTGAAGGCGGTCGGTGGCGACGTCACCCGTACGGTCACCGTCGGGCTGGCCGGTGACCAGGGTACGGAGATCAAGTCCGGGCTGGTGGCCGGCGACATTGTCGTGGTGCCGACCGGCTGAGCGTGCCGGGGGCCTGGAATCGACTGCGGGCTAGTGCGCAGGCGCGAGCGTCGCCTGGAACCGTAGGCCGCCGACCGCCAGCGTCGCGATCTGCCCGTCGAGCGCGTGGCCGGCGCTGTCGGTCCGGTTGTAGTTCGACATCACGGCGACGAGCCAGTCGTGCTGCGGCTCGATGATGCGGCCGATGCTGTTGTCGCCCCACTGGCCGCCGTACGCCGTCATGGTGTCCCAGCCGTTCTTGTTGTAGACGCCGGTCGCGGCCGAGGTTGCGGCGGCGGGGACGCCCCATCGCTGATCGGGCTCCACCCGCGCCATGAGGGACAGCAGATAGTTGCGGTTCGACTCGGTGATCGGGCCCTTCGGATCCATGACGGAAGTCAGCAGCCGGAGCTGGTCGGCCGCCGTCGTGTGGGTCAGCCCCCATGCGGACGCGACACGCGTGGCCTTGAGGCCGAACACCTGGTTGGCTGCGGTCAGGCCGCTCGCGCGACCATCCATGGCGAATAGCGCCGAGGCCGCGTTGTTGTCACTCTGCGTGATCATCTTGAACGCGAGGCTCTTCTCGCTCGACGACATCGAGGTGTTCGAGCGTTGGTGCTGGTAGAGCCTCGTGGCGAGGATGTCGAACTTGACGATGCTCGCGGTCTGGAACGTACGGTTGCCGTTGATCGAGATGTTCGTTCCGCTCGTACGGTCCACCACGGCGACGCCCGCGTTTCCACCCCGGCCCTTGATGTAGGTGGTGAGCTGGGCCGGCAACGCGGCGTTGACGACGCGATTCACGTCGAAGCCGATGCTCTCGGGCGACGCGGTCTGGCCGTCCGTGGTGCCCGAACTTTGTCCCGACCCGCCGACGATGTGGGCGTCCGACGCCTTCGTGAAAGGCAGGCAGCCGGCCAGTGCGATCGTTGCGACGAGGCCGATCCAAGCAACGGCGGCGGCGTCACGGATGCGGCGCCCCCGGATCGGCTGGGGGCGTACGTCGTAGCGGGGGGCCATGAAACGTCACGCTAACCGACGCGACCGCGCGATGGGGCGCCGCCACTGGCAATCGGCGTGTCCGTAGCGGAATTACGCCTGGTCGTGGCGCGAGCGAACCGGTCGAAAACGCGCGATCATACCCAGCGAACTCCGAGGTTGTCCCCAGATGCGGTCCAGGCACCAGTGATACACCTTTGCTGTTTATGTCACATGTCCGCATGACTTTCGAGGGTTCCGGCCATTGGTCTCGGCGTCGTTCGACGCATCGTTGCCGCTGGTGGCGCGGATGGAACCGGCGATGGCGACGGCAGGGTGAAAGGGTGCGGTGTGCGACCGAACGAACAGGCGGCCCGGCTCACGCGGGTCCTCGTCGTCGATGACGAGCCCAATATCTGCGCATTGCTGTCGGCGACGCTGCGGTTGACCGACTTCGACGTGCGTACGTCGGTGAACGGCACCGATGCGTTGATCGCGGCCGAGGAGTTCGAGCCCGACCTCGTGGTCCTCGACGTGATGCTGCCGGATCTCGACGGTTTCCAGGTCGCGCGGCGCCTCCGCGCCAGCCGGCCGGTCCCGGTTCTGTTCCTGACCGCGCGTGACGCCGTGGAGGACCGGATCTCCGGCCTCACCGTCGGTGCCGACGACTATGTGACCAAGCCGTTCAGTCTCGAAGAGGTGGTGCTGCGGATCCGGGCCATTCTGCGCCGCAGCCAGTTCGAGCGGGACGTGCCCGACGCCGCCGTGCTGACCTACGCCGACCTGCAGATGGACGAGGACGCCCACGAGGTGCGCCGGGGCGGCAAGCTCATCGACCTGTCCCCGACCGAGTTCAATCTGCTCCGCTACCTGATGACCAACGCCGGTCGCGTGGTCAGCAAGGCGCAGATCCTCGACCGTGTGTGGAGCTACGACTTCGGTGGCGATGGTCGGATCGTCGAGTCGTACGTCTACTACCTTCGCCGCAAGATCGACAAGAACGCCCCGGCGCTGATCCACACCGTACGCGGCGTGGGGTATGCCCTGCGATTGCCGCGAGGTGGCGACGAGTGATGTCCCGGCTGCGAGCCGCCGCGAGCCGGCTCCGGCCGCCGCTCGTGCGTGGACTCCAGCCGGCGCGTCGGCTGCGGCCGTGGCGCGAATGGACCCTGCGCACCCGCCTCGTCGTCTCGATGGCCGTGCTCACCGCGGTCGCGCTGGTCGCGTCCAACACCGTCGGCGTGCTGTTTCTCCGGTCGTACCTGATCAATCGGGTGGACCGTCAGATCTCGCTGCAGGCGCGGGCCGACCAGGCCCGGGTGGCATCGGGCACGTTCTTGTTCAACCAGTTACCGCGTCCGCGCAATGGCCTAGGCCAGGATTTTCGGGTGTTGGCGTTCGGGTCCGACGGCACGCAGTTCGCGATGGACACCGGGTTAAGCGTGGCCGGCAACACCACCGACACCACGGGGCCGAACCTCGGTAGCTGGGATGACCTGCGCGGCCACCGTGACCGCGGCGCCTACACCGTTGCCGGCTACGACGGCACGCCGTGGCGGGTGATGGTCTATTCGCTCGGCCGCACCGGTCTGACCGGCGTATCCGCCGTATCGCTGCGCGACGTGGAGAGCACGTCGACCAATCTCATCGCGATCGACAGCGCGGTCGCCGGGCTGCTGCTGTTGATGCTCGGCCTCGCCGCGTCCAGCGTGGTTCGCATCGGACTGCGTCCGCTGACGCGGATGGAAGACACCGCGGCCGAGATCGTCGACACCGACGACCTCGCCCGTCGCGTTACGGACGTGGACCCGCACACGGAACCCGGCCGGCTCGGCTCGGCGCTCAACGCGATGCTCAGCCGGGTCGAGGCCGCCGTGCATGCCCGTACGGCATCGGAGCAACGCCTGCGGCAGTTCCTCGCGGACGCGTCCCACGAACTGCGTACGCCGTTGACGTCGATACAGGGGTTCGCCGAGCTGTACCGCCGCGGCGGCACCCCGCCCGGCCCGGAGCTGGATGAGGCGATGGGGCGCATCGAGAGCGAGGTCGGGCGGATGCGGCTGCTCGTCAACGACCTGCTCCTGCTGGCCCGGCTCGACGAGGAGCGGCCGCTGGCCCGGCATCCGGTCGACCTCCTCGGCGTCGCGGCCGAGACCGTACGGGACGCGCACGTCCGCGTCCCGACGAGGTTCGTGCAGCTGGCCGCGCTCGATGACGCCTCGGACACGTTCGAGCCGGTGACCGTGATCGGAGACGCCGACCGCCTTCGTCAGGTCGCCACGAATCTCGTGAGCAATGCCCTGCAGCACACCGGCGACAACACCCAGATCGTCGTACGGGTCGGGCGTCCGCGCGCCGCCGTTGGGCAGAACGGATCCGGCCGCATGCTCGGCGGTTCCCTCGTCGGTGCCCCTCCGACCGGCGATGCTCTGGCCGCCGATCCTCAGGACGGTGATCCCATGGCCGGCGACCGGTCGGCGCCGGCCGCGTTCATGGGTCGCGATCTGCCGCCGGACATGCCGGTCGCGGTGCTCGAAGTCACCGACACCGGGCCGGGGATGGAGCGGGCCGACGCCGAGCGGGTGTTCGAACGACTTTTCCGTACGGAACGCAGCCGCGACCGGCGACATGGTGGGGCCGGCCTCGGCCTGGCCATCGTCGCGGCCATCGTCCAGGCGCACGGCGGTCGCGTCGAGCTGATCACCGCGCCCGGTGCCGGCAGCCGATTCCGTGTGCTGCTGCCGGCAGAGGCCACCGACCCCGGTGACGACCTCTTGGTCGGCGAACTCGATGAGGCCGACGACGTGGATTCCCAGCTCGCTCCCAGCGATCCCTAGGTTCGCGCCGAGCAGGTCCGATAAGGATGTCCGCCATGCAATCGAGGCAAGACTCCGTGCCCTCGGGCGACCCGGACGTGCCTGATGACCGCGCGGATGTGCCGGATGACGGCGCGGATGTGCCGCGTGACAGCGCGGATGCGTCGGGTGGCGCGCACGGGTTGGCGGCCGAGCACACCTGGCCGGTCGACGTGTGGGCCAGGGACGGAGCCGCCGATGGATCACCGACGGCGGCCGGGGGAGCGGCCGCGCTGGCCGATGCTTCGACCGCGGACCTGGGTCTCGGCGGTGTCGCTTACAACGGTCGCGACCCACAGCCCGGAAGCTTTGGCGGAGAGGATCCCAGGTCCGGGTTCTTCGGCGATGACATGGCGGCTACGTCGGGCGAACCGGGGCTGCCGGCGCCGGGCGACGTCATCGACCATCGCGACACGTCCAAACCGGGTGTGCTCCAACGATTCCGCACGCAGGCGCGGCGGCCCGTATTGCTGGTCAATCTCGTGCTGGGCGCGCTGATCCTGGCCGGTGGCGGATTTGCCTACGCGTCGGTGGCCGACAGCGGCACGACGAACACGGCCAACACCACGAGCTCGGGCATCCGCGTCCCGGTACGAGCGCAGACGGTGACCCAGACCGCGTCGGCGGCCGGGACGGTCGCGAGTTCGGACGTGGTGACGGCGAACTTCACCACCAGCGGCACGGTGACCGCGATCTACGTGAAGCTCGGACAGGCGGTGACCAAGGGCCAGGAGCTCGCGCGCATCGACGCAACCGCCGCCGACGAGCAGCTCACCACGGCGAAAGACAATCTCACCGCGGCCGAGGACAGCTTGACCCGCGCGCAGGACAGCAACGACACGACCGCGATCGACTCGGCTCAGCTGCAGGTCGACTCCGCGCAAGATGCCGTGACGTCGGCGCAGGCCGCGGTCGACGGGGTCGTGCTGAAGGCGCCAATCAGCGGCACGATCATCGCCCAGAACGGAACGGTCGGCGCCTCGAACGGCAGCTCCGGGTCCTCGGGCGGTAGCGGCTCGGGGACTGGATCGGGCTCCACCGGCGGCGGCTCCGGCGCCGGCGGAGCGAGCGGCACCGGCGGTGCGTCAAGCTCCTCGACGTCGTCGGGCAGCGGCTTTATGCAGATCGCCAACCTCGGCAAGATGGAGGTGGACGCCGACTTCGCCGAGGCGGACGCGACGAAGTTGACGACCGGCATGCCGGCCCGCGTGACGTGGAACGCGCTGACCGGTGCGACCGCGACCGGCAAGGTGACCTCGATCGACCCGACCGCCACGACGAGCAACAACGTGGTGAGCTACGGCGTCGTCGTCGACCTCACCACGTTGCCGAAGGGCATCCGGATCGGTCAGTCGACGAACGTCGTGGTGACGACGGCAACCAAGGACAACGTGCTGGCCGTACCGTCGACGGCGGTGACCGGGGTCGGCGCGAATGGCATCGTGACCGTGTACGCCAACGGAACGACGCACCGCCAGCCGGTCGGCATCGGTCTCGTCGGAGACACGTTGACCGAGATCACGTCCGGGCTCCAGGCCGGCGATGAGGTCGTGTTGCCGACGGTCACGAGCAACGGCACGACGACGAACCCCTTCGGCGGAGGCGGCTTCGGTGGCGGTCTAGGCGGTGGCGGTCTGGGCGGTGGCTTCGGTGGCGGCACCTTCACCCGGGGCGGTGGCGGTGGCGCCGGTCGTGGCGGCGGGACGGGTGCGGGCGGCGGCACGGGCGCCGGAGGCGGCGGATGACCGCGGCGACCGCCACGCGGCAGACGATCCGCCCGGTGCTCCACGTGGAAAACCTCGTCAAGACGTACGGAATGGGCGACACCGCCGTACACGCGCTGCGCGGAGTGTCGATGTCGGTGCAGCGCGGCGACTACGTCGCGATCATGGGCTCGTCCGGATCCGGCAAGTCGACGTTGATGAACATCCTCGGCTGCCTCGACATCCCGACCTCCGGCCGCTACCTGCTCGACGGCGTCGACGTAGCGAACCTCGACGACCGGCGGCTCGCGCTCGTCCGCAACCGCCGGATCGGCTTCGTGTTCCAGTCGTTCAACCTCATTCCACGTACGACGGCGCAGGCCAACGTCGAGCTGCCGCTGGCGTACGCCGGGATCAAGGCGGCCGAACGGCACCGCCGCGCCCGCGCCGCGCTTGACCTGGTCGGGCTCGGCGATCGCGGCGGTCACGAGCCGAGTCAACTGTCCGGTGGCCAGCAGCAGCGGGTGGCCGTGGCCCGAGCGCTCGTCACCGCGCCGGCGCTCGTGCTCGCCGACGAGCCGACCGGCAACCTGGACAGCCACTCGACCGCCGAGGTCCTCGGTGTGCTCGACCGGCTGAATCAGTCCGGCCGCACGATCGTGCTCATCACTCACGAGCCGGACGTCGCCGACCACGCGCGCCGGCTGATCCGTTTGGTGGACGGCCACATCGTGACCGATCAGCGGCACCGGCCGCTGCCGTACCTGGAGCGGTCGGTGACGGCGTCATGAACCCGTACGAGACAGTCCGCTTCGCACTGCGCGGCGTCACCGCGAACAAGCTGCGGTCGAGCCTCACCGTGCTCGGCATCCTGATCGGTGTCGGCGCGGTCATCCTCCTCGTCGCGGTCGGCAACGGTGCGCAGGTTGCGATCCAGAAGAGCATCGAGTCGCTGGGTACGAATACGCTCACGATCTCCTCCGGCGGCGGGCGCGCGTCCGGCGCGACGAGCCGCAGCACCGAGCTCACGCCGGAGATTGCGACGTCGCTGGTGGACAAGAACCTGGCGCCGGACGTGATGAGCGCGTCGCCGGTCGTCACCACGTCCGAGGATGCGACCTACAACGGCAGCGACACGACGATCAGCCAATTCATCGGTACGGTGCCGGGCTACCTGCCGGCCGAGAGCTACTCGGTGTCGGCCGGGACGCCGTTTACGACGTCGGACGTCGACTCCGGACGGAAGGTCGTGCTGATCGGGCAGACCGTGAACACCGACCTGTTCCCGGACGGCGGCGCGGTCGGGAAGCAGATCACCGTCAACGGGACGCTCTTCACCGTCGTCGGAGTGTTGGCCGACAAGGGATCGGCCGGATTCGCCGACCCGAACGACGTGGCGATCGCGCCGATCAGTGCCGTCCGCGCGTCGCTGACCGGCTACGGCTCGGTGAGCCAGATATTGGTCGAAGCGGCCAACGCCGACCGCGTCGACGCGGCGCAGAACGAGGTCACCGGGATCCTCAACACCCAACTCAAGGTGACCAACACGGCGAACGAGCCGTTCCGGGTGCTGAATCAGGCGCAGCTGCTGTCCACCCGTACCGACACGTTGAAGACATTCACCGTCCTGCTCGCCGCGGTCGCCGGCATCAGCCTGCTGGTCGGCGGCATCGGCATCACCAACATCATGATGGTGACGGTCACCGAGCGGACCCGCGAGATCGGCATCCGCAAGGCACTCGGTGCCCGGCGCCGCACGATTCTCACCCAGTTCCTGGTCGAGGCGACCGTGCTGTCGGTGCTCGGCGGCGGCCTCGGCGTCATCGCCGCGCTGATCGGTGCCCAGTTCACGATCGCCGGCATCACACCGTCCATCGTTCCGAGTTCGGTGCTCCTCGCGATCGGTGTGTCCGTCGCCGTCGGGCTGTTCTTCGGCAGCTATCCGGCCAGCCGCGCCGCGTCCCTGCGTCCGATTGAGGCACTGCGTTATGAGTGAGATGGCCCGGGGCGAGATCCCCAACCAGGCTCCGCCGACCACGGTCGCGACCGCACCGCGCGGCGCGCATGCGATCGACGACGTCGAGTTCGCCGACGGATTCGCCAGCGGCAACAACGCGCGCGAGGCCGTCGACCTGAGTGCCGACCCGTTCGCCGACGACCTCACCGCCGAACTCGAAGCGGCCGCCCCGAAGCCCTGGCACAACCGGGCGACCGTCGTGCTCGGTGCGTTGGTGCTGATCGTGGGCGGTTTTCTCGGCGGCGTACAGGTGGAAAAGCACTATGGAAAGACCACGACGGCGGCGAACGCGCGTGCGGCGCTTTCGCAGTTTGCCAATGCCCGCGGTGGTGCCGGTGGGACCGGCGGTTTCGGCCGCGGCGGCGCAACCGGGGGTACGGGCACGGGCGGCGGCACCGCGTCGGCCGCTCCGTCGACGGGCTCCGGCGGTACGTCGGCGCAGACGAACACCGGCAAGATCACCTTGGTCGACGGGACCACGATCTACGTGACGCTGGCCAGCAACGACGTGTTGACGGTCAAGACGACGTCGGCAACCAAGGTTTCGGTCGGCTCGGTCACGAAGGTGAGCGGGCTGAAGGCCGGCCAGTCGGTGACGGTGACCGGCCCGACCGACTCGTCCGGCAACGTCACCGCGACGTCGATCACCGCCGGCTCCTGACGTGCTCAGATCATGAGTTTCATGCCCTCATGGCTCGCGGTGAAGCCCAGCCGCTCGTAGAAGCGGTGTGCGTCCGGCCGTCGTTTGTCCGAGGTAAGTTCCACGAGCCGGCAGCCGCGCTCGCGGGCCTGAGCGATCGCCCACATCATCAGCTCGCCGCCGAGCCCGCTCCCGCGCCGATCGCCGCGAACCCGGACCGCCTCGATGTGGGAACGCTCGCCGCCGTGCCGCCCCAGACTCGTGATGTACGTGATCTGCATGCAGGCGACGACCTCGCCATCCTCGTCGCCCACGATGAGCAGGTTCCGGGGGTCGCCGTCGATAACCGCGAAGGCCGCCTCGTACTGCTCGTCGACGACCGGGTAGTCGCGATTCTTTCCGAGCACGTCGTCAACGAGGAGTGCCACGATGGCATCGAGGTCGGCTCGGACCGCCTCGCGAATGATCATCCGTTCACGACGCTTGGGCGGCGGCGCGCGGCCGAGGTGCGAATGGCCATTCCTCGAATGCTCGGCAGCGGCCGTCGACCGCGAATCGCATCACCCACAGATCGCGAAACTCCTGCTTCGTCGGGCCGCCATAGTGGACCTCGACACGTACGACCGCCGTGTCCGCATCGACGGCGACCACTTCGCTGGTCATCGTGAATTCCTCGTCAGGTCCGGAACGTTCGCGCTCCCACATGATGCCGATCGCGGGCAGACCGACGACCGGCTCCTCGTACGGGCCCGGTGAATAGACCGCGTCGGTCGTGAACAGCCCGTCCAGTGCCCCGGTGCCCGGGGATCGCCAGGCCCGCTCGTAGCCCGCGACCCATTGCGCCACGTCCTTGGTGTCCATGCCGCCGAGCCTGCCAGAGGCCACCGTCACCGTCCCGTTTTCGGCGCGTATGGGATTCGGTCGCTGGCCTTTCAGTCGCGCTCAGCCTTTCACGGACACGAGCTTTGCGACCTCCTGGGATCCGGCGAGCGACCGTTCGGACACGATGCCGAGGCCGGGTGCGTAGATCTTTTCGTCGACGACGTTCGGCTCCAAGACGGTCATCTCGAGCGACCGGACTGTGTTGTGGACGGTGCCGTACGGGACCTTTGCGGTGCCACCCGTACCGACGATCCATGCGACGTCCTCGGCCTGTCCCTTGAGGTATTCCTGCCGATAGGCGTCGGGGATCTTCGGATGGGCCTCCATGATGAGACCGGGTGTGGCGCCCTTGACGCCAGCCAACCACGAGCCGGACGTGTCGACGGAGCCATCCGGGTTGTACGCCTTCGTGTCCTCGCCGAGATACCAGACGTTGCCCTGCTTATCCTGGGCGAACCAGTCCAGCGTCGCTTCGAGCGTGCGATTGTGGGTGTCGGTCGCGACGTCCCGGACCACGACGGCTCGGACGCCCTCGATCATTTTGGATGCGCTGGTCACGGTCACGGTGTCGGTCTGCGCCACGCCATCCCGTATGCCCTGGTAGACCATGACCCGGCCGACCGGCAACGGGTAGTACGGGTTGTCGACGGTGGTGACGAAGTTCGACGGGTCGAGTGGGCCGGCCGGCGCCGACCGATGCCGCTGATACGGATGCTCGATCCGAATGCGTGTCGGTCGGGGCGGACGAGCCGGTGCCGCTCGAGCACGAGATGAGCGATCCGGCCAACGCCAGCGCACTGACGACACGCAATGAGGTGGAAGCTCTGCTGAACATACGGACCTCCTCACGATCTCGTACCGAGCATGCGCTGGATCGCATTAAGCGCACATGAACGCTCAGTCGAGCGTGCGGACCCGCAGTGCGACGCTCGCTCCGCCGCCGGCGCGATTCGCGGCCGTGGCGTCGCCGCCATGCGCGGCGGCGATGAACCGGGCGATGGCGAGCCCCAGGCCGGCGCCGCCGCCCGCGTTCGTGTCGGAGCCGACGAACGGCTCGAACGCGCGCGGCAGGATGTCCGCGCGAAAGCCTGGTCCGTCGTCCGAAACGGTGAACGTCACCGCGCCCTCATCGAGCCCGGCGTGCAACACGATCACCCCGCCCGCCGGTGAATGACGAACGGCGTTGTCGACCACATCGTCGAGCGCCTCGCGAATGCGGGTCGCGTCGATGCACACCTCGTCGTCGGGCGCGTCAACGGTCACGGTCACGCCGGCGGCTTCGGCAACGTACCGGTGCCGGCGTGCGAGGTCGTCGAGCATCGCGCGGAGCCGGATCGGAGCGCCGTCGACGGAGATGCGCCCGCCGTGCGCGCGCGACATCGCCAACAGGTTCTCGGTGAGCCGCGTCAGGTGGTCGACCTCCTCGGACGCGCTGCGGACCGTGGCAGTCAGCTCGTCGACGCTCCGGCGCCCGGCCAGGGCCAGGTCGATCTCCGCGCGCAAGATGGCCAGCGGCGTACGCAGTTCATGGCTGGCGTTGTCGACGAAGCTGCGCTCCGTGTCGAACGCCGCCGCGATGCGGTCCAGCATCGCGTTGAGCGTCGTTGCGAGCCGGCCCAGTTCGTCCTCGGCGTGGGCGGCCGACAGTCGCGACGACATGTTTGATCCGGCAATCGCGGCCGCCTCGCGGCGTATCCGTTCGACCGGGCGGAGCGCACCGCCAATAAAGAGCCACGCCACCGCCGAGGCGAGCGCGAGCGCAATCGGCATGCCGATGACCAGCGACTTCATCAGGCCGGCGAGCTGATCCGCGCGATCCTGTAGCGACGAGCCGACCAGGACGACATAGGGTCCGTCCGCTGTGGTGACCGGTACGGCCAGAACGCGACTCAGGTTGTCGATGCCGGCGACGTGACGATCGTAGAAGCCCGCGTCGGTCACGTCGCGCACGTCCGCCGCCGGAATGAGCGGAGCCGAGGCCACATTCGGGCTGGATTCGAGGACGTGTCCGTCCGGGTCGACAACCTGCGCGAACGCCTCATCCGATTCGATGAGGGTCGCGCCGACGTTGAGCGGGACGGTGCCGCCAGCTCGAAACTCAGCGACGATCACCTCGGCCCGCGATCGCAGGCCCGCATCATTGACGGCCAGCAGGTCCGCCGCCGCTCGCGCATAGACAAACACACCAACCGCGGCGAGTACGGCGCCCAGCGCGATCGCGAAGCCGATCGTGAGCCGTAGGCGCAACCTCCGGCGGTTACGCCAGTTGCGCAGTAACCGCATCGCAGAGCCGGTAGCCGACGCCCCGCACGGTCTCCAGCGATGCCGTGCCGAACGGCCGATCGATCTTGTTCCGAAGGTTGCAGACGTGCACGTCGACGACGTTCGTGTCGGACGCGTACGCGAAGTCCCACGTACGTTCGATCAACATGCCGCGGGTGAGCACCTCGCCCGAGTTCCGCATGAAGCATTCGAGCAGGGAGAATTCCTTGGCCGTCAGATCGAGGCTCGTCGCGCCTCGCCATGCCTCGTGGGTGGCTGGGTCCAGCCGTAGGTCGCCCACGGTGAGCACCGTTGGTCGCGGTCGAGCGCCACGGCGGACGGCCGCGCGTACCCGGGCGATCAGCTCCGGGAACGCGAACGGCTTGGTGAGGTAGTCGTCGGCACCAAGATCAAGACCACGAACGCGATCGGGTACGCCGTCCCGAGCGGTCAACATCAGCACTGGCGTCCAGTCGCCCGCCTCGCGAAGGCGTCGACAGACCTCGAACCCGTCCGGTCCGCCGTCCAGCACGATGTCGAGCACGATCGCGGCGTATGACGTCTCGGACGCCAGCCACAACGCATCCTCGCCGGTCGTGGCGACGTCGACGGCATAACCCTGCTCGGTGAGGCCGCGCTGTATGAGCGCGGCCATCTTCTCGATGTCCTCCACGACAAGAATCCGCATGGGTACACCACCAAGATCGCGCCGACGTCGCCCGGTGGGCGTCGGCCACCGTTTGAGCCTAATCCCGCTGCATGAAGCGGTGATTAATCTCCGAGCCTGCGGCCGTCTCTCGCATGCCCCGTCGTGGAGGACATGCGCGTCGATGACGCGCACCGAGCCAACGCGGCCGATCGACTGCCGGCAGCTACCTGCGCACCGAACTGGGGATAACCAACCTGTGGAAAACCGGTTCGAGCACTGGACCGTCGTTCGACTGCCTACGACTCTGCGCGCATCAACGCCAGCAGAGAGGTAGGTGCACGGGGGCAGGATCGCCGCGCACGAATGTCCGATTTCCGCCAGCTCCCCCGTACCCGTAGTCCGGTCCGCGGTGGGGGGCGCGAGATCTGCACCCACCTGGCGGCGTGATCACGCGGTCGTTTGTGACGCCGACGCCTTTCCGGTCAGGGTCTGCAGTTCGTGGAGCACGGCCGCCGCGATGTCGGCGAGAGATCGCTCCTCGCCCTCGCGAATCCATTGTGTGAACGCGATCCCGAACACGGTCGCGCCTGACTCGGCGGCCAGCGTGGCCGCGAGATCCTCGACGCCCCGCGCGCGCAGGGCGTCGGCGATCGTTGTGGCGAGGCTGGCGAGCTTGTGCCGCTCGCGTTCCTGCAGCGCGGGGTTCTGGTCGATCACCGATTGACGCAGTCGGGAGTAGGGCCGGCGGTCGTCCGGGAAGAAGGCCGCCGCGGACTCCAGGGCGGAGGCGACGATCTCGAACGGCGATGCGTCCGGCGGCGCGGCGTCTACGCCGGTGAGGAATGCCTGGGCGAACTGGTTCTGCCCGTAGAACAGCACCTCGCGCTTGTCGCTGAAGTGGCGGAAGAACGTGCGCTCGGTCAGCCCGACCGACTGGGCGATCTCGGTGGCCGTTGTCTGCTCGTACCCGTGGGTCGCGAACAGCTCAAGCGCGGCCTTCTGCAGCCGCTCCGGGGCCCCCGGTTCCCAACGCACCATGCGGCGAAGTCTAGTGATGACAGCGACTGACGTGAAGGTGTACGGTGATGTCTGTGACTGACGTCAGTCACAGACATCAGGCGGCCGGATCTAGTCGCCCCGCCGAGGCACAGGATCGAAGGAGATCACGTCATGCGCGTTTTCGTTACCGGAGCATCCGGATGGATCGGCTCCGCCGTCGTCGACGAACTGCTCGCCGCCGGCCACGAGGTCACCGGGCTGGCCCGGTCCGACGCCTCCGCCGCGGCGCTCGAGGCGAGGGGCGCCCAGGTCCAGCGCGGCGACCTCGACGACCTCGACAGCATCCGTGTCGGCGCCAAGGACGCCGAAGCGGTCATCCATCTCGCGAACAAGCACGACTTCTCGAACCCGGCGGTGTCGAACGCGGCCGAGCGGGCCGCCGTCCAGACCATCGGCGACGTGCTCGCTGGCACGGACCGTCGATTCCTGCTCGCATCGGGTGTCGCCGCCCTCGCCGATGGTCGGCCCGCAACCGAGGACGATGCGTCGCCGTTCCACGGCCCGGAGGCGCCGCGCGGCGGGAGCGAGAATCTCGCATTCGAGTTCGTCGAACGGGGCGTACACACGGTGAGCCTGCGCTTCGCGCCGACCGTGCACGGCACCGGCGACCACGGGTTCATCGCGGCCATTGCCGCAGTCGCCCGCGAGAAAGGCGTCTCCGGTTACCCCGGTGACGGAACCAATCGGTGGGCGGCCGTACATCGGTCCGACGCGGCGCGTCTCGTCGCCCTCGGTCTCGAAAAGGCGCCGGCCGGCGCACGCCTGCACGCCGTCGCCGAAGAAGGCGTTCCGACGCGCGAGATCGCAGCGGCGATCGGGCGCGCGTTCGACCTGCCCGTGGCCTCTGTCGCTTCCGATGAGGTCCAAGAGCACTTCGGCTGGATCGGCGCCTTCTTCGCGATGGACCTCTCAGCGACCAGCACCGTGACGCGCGAGCTCCTCGGCTGGACGCCCAACGGACCGACCCTCATCAAGGACATCGACGCGGGCGCGTACTCGGCGCAGTGACGTTGAGCGGTGTCGGCCATCCGGCCGAGCCGTCGCGGAATCGCCGCCGGATGTCGCCGTTCGCGACTGACCTCAGGTGCCGTTCACGCGCCGATAGCCGTTACTGACCACCGCCATGAAGGTAATCGGCGACTCCTTCAACGGCTCGCCGGTTTGTTCGGCCTGCACGATCCAATTGTTGCCAATGTAGATCGCCACGTGGTGGCCGCTGTTGTAGAAGACCAGGTCACCGACCCGGAGGTCGCTCTTGCTGATGGCATGCGACTCGTCCCACTGTGACCCGGTGTAGTGCGCCAAGGTGACGCCGGCCGCCTTCCAGGCGACCATCGTGAGCCCGGAGCAGTCGTACTCGCTGGGTCCGGCCTGAGCCCAGCCGTACCAATGGATCGGCCAGACCAGCGAACACGCCTTCTTCGCGGCCGTGTAGCCCGCGCCGCCGCTGGAGACCTGCGGGCAGGCGACCGGCTTCACGTAACACTCGCTCGTCTTTGACGTGGTACTACCGCTGCAGCCGGCACTACTGCCGCTGCTCGTACTGCTGCTGCTTGCCGCCGCCTTCGCAGCTGCCGCTTTGGCAGCGGCTGCTTTGGCCGCGGCCGCCTGGGCGGCTTGAAGGGTGCGCAGGTGCGCGAGCTTCGCCAGGATGTCCGTTCTTCGTCGCGGCAAGCTGAGCCTTCTGCACTGCCTCTGTTTTGATGAGCGCGTCGAGGGCCTTCTTCTGGGCCTGGTACTTATCGACGAGCACCTTCGCGTTTGAGACGGTCGCACGCTGGTTCTTTCCGACCACGGTCAGCATGCCCAGCTCGTCGGCCAAATCGTTCGTTGACGGCGCGTCCATCAGCGCGACGAGACCGCTGCCCGGGCCGGCAATGTAGAGGTCACGGACGACCGACGCGACGCGTTGTTGGGCCAGCGCCGACACGAGCCGTGCCGGCGCCAACGCCGCGCCGATCTGCGCCGATTTCTTCTGGTCGGCGGCCAGTTTCGTCGTGATGCCGTTGTACTGCTCGACGACCGTCTCGATCTGGTTGTTGAGATCGGTGACCTGCTGCGCGATAGTCGGTGCCGCGTGCGCCGCGGTGGCCGGCATCAGGACGGTGAGACCGGCCGCGACGATAGCGAGGGCGAAGCCGAGCGCCATGGTGCGGCGGGTCTTGCCGCTTGGAGGATCCGATGGTGGACGTGGTTCAGCAATGACCGGGGGGAAGGCCACGAGCTGCCGCTCCTTCTTCCGCTCCGCTGACCGGGTTAGCTGACGGGTTCGGGCGGGAAGTGCGCCCTACGCGCCACGGTCGGCGCGATTCACCCCGGATGGAACGTGGTTCCCCGGCTCGCACGTCGCGATTGGCCACGATGCGATTAAGCGGTGTCGCGCCCGCGGCGACCCTGATGGCTGCCAACATCGGACGCAGACCGACTTCACCTTAGGGAGTTGTTCCTTCGGCAAGCAAGCGACGCCGACCCTAAAATCGCTTGGCAACCAGGCCGGTACGCTGTGTATTCACCCGAACGGCTACGTTGGCCAACACTCCACAGTGGTCAATGCACCGAACGACACTTGCGCGCGATGAAAGTCGCTTCGCGCGCCGGCGTCACCTTGAGCCAGAGGACCCGCTACTGACCATCTCGGCCGAGCGCGGCGAAGGACGCCCAAGGTGCAACATCGGCGGATTCGTCTTTTCGCCGGATCGGGATGATGGCCAGCACGGTGATGAGGCTGCCAGCGATCGTTAGCCAGGCTCCAGCGCGCAGGTCGTTGTATCGCAGGTCGGTCGGGTTGTAGTGGCGGGCGTTGAGCCAGATCCAGAGCGCGGCGGCGGCCAGTGCAATCACCGAAAACGCGCCCGTGAGCAGGCGCGATGCGATGAGTCCGCCGACAACGACGAGGATGCCGGCGGCGGCGACCACGACGGCGAACGACGTGGTTGTGGCCGAGTGCGCGTAGTGAAGGTGGCGTAGTCCGAAAAACGAGGTGTGGGCGATGCCGGAGGCTGGTCGGGTGCCTCGGGCATCGATCCAGGGCAGCGCTGCGCCGGCCGTTATTGCAAGGCCGCAGAGCGTGACGAGCGCCGCGACGAGGGGACGTCGGGTTGTCATGGCGTTCACCATACCGATGTCACTGTCAGTGGACCCGTCGGCCGTTGAGCAGGGCTTTTGATCACCGCGAGTCGCTCACGATGACGTCGCACAACGACGGGATTGCGACAAGACGCCTCACCAGCCGATTACGCAGAGCGACTCAGGCCGAATCGAGATTGTGCTCGCGTGCGTAGCGTGCGACCGCCATGCGATCGCGCGAACCGGTCTTCGCGAAGATGCGGTTGATGTGTGTCTTGACCGTGTGGCCGCTCAGGACCAGCGCGGCGGCGATCTCGGAGTTCGTCATGCCGCGCGCGATCATGCCGAGGATCTCCGCCTCGCGTTGGGTGAGTCCGTCGGGCAAATCGCGCCGTACCGGGATGCCTTGCCGGCTGCTCGGCGCCTCATCGGCCGGCGTCGCGGCGCCCGACGTGGCGGCGAGCAGCCGCGCCTGTACGCCCGGATCGAGTACGGCCAGCCCGCGCGCGGCGGCGTGTAGCGCGCCGGCGATGTCGGAGCGGTCGGCGTCCTTCGTCAGGTAGCTGCGAGCGCCGGCGCGCAGCGCGTCGAGCACCGATTGGTCGTCCGCGTACGTGGTCAGGATGACGATCGCGACCTCCGGATGTTCGGCGGTGAGCCGACGCGTCGTCTCGATCCCGTCCAGTACGGGCATGTGCAGGTCGAGCAGGATCGCGTCCGGTCGTTGGTGTTCGACGAGGTCGAGTGCCTCTTGTCCGTTCGCGGCGGTACCGAGTACCTCGATGTCGGGCAGTCCACCGAGCAACAGCTCCAACCCCTGCCGCACGCTCGCCTGGTCGTCGGCGATGACGATGCGCAGCCGCGCGCTGGCAGAATCGGCCCCGCTCAACTAGTCCTCCTCCGGCCGGTCGTCGACTGGCGTCGCCTCAACGCGGCAACAGCTTGTCCGGCACCTCGGCATCGACCGTCCACGTGTCGCCGCGACGCCCGACGGAGAGCGTGCCGCCGATCAGCAGAAGGCGTTCCTTCATGCCGGTCAGCCCGTAGCCGCTGTCCGCCGTCTCGAGTGCCGGGTCGACCACTGTACCGTCGCCGACCGGGTTGGAGACCGTGAGGCGTACGCGATCCGGCTCGTACGCCAGGCGAACCTCGACGCGTTGGCGCGGCGCGTGCTTGGCGGCATTGACCAATGCTTCCTGCGCGACCCGCAGCAGCGCCATCGTGGCGGTCGGCGGCAGATCGCGAGGCGTGCCGTCCACCGTCACCTCGACGGTCGAGCGGTGCTGGCTGGTATGCGAGCCGGCGATGTTGCGCAGTTCCTGGTCGAGCGGCAGCGTGTCGGTGCGCAGCGCGTGCACCGCACGCCGCGTCTCGACCAGGCCGTCGGAGGCCATCCGCTGCGCCGTCGCGAGCACGTCGAGTGCCTTGTCGACGTCGCCGCTGTCGGTCAGCACGGCGCGCGCGGCCTGGATCTGGATGCCGAGACCGCCGAGCGAATGGGCGAGCACGTCGTGGATCTCGCGCGCGATCCGGGTGCGCTCGTCGAGCACATCCGCGCGCCGCTGTTGTACTTGCAGCTGTCGTGTCCGTACCAGCAATTCAGCGGCCTGCTCGGCCTGCATGCGGTACGTGCGCCGCTGCCGCCCGATCAGCAGGCCGCTCGCGATCGTCACCGGGTACCCGATCAACTCGGCGGCGTTCGCGCCGAACGCGAGCGCACCGACGAGCGCGCCCAGGATCCCGACCCCGACCACAGCGAGCGCCGCCCCGAGCGCGGTGTCGGCGCCGGCCACCAGCGCGGCGATGGCAGCGAACAGCACGAACAGCGCGCCGTTGTGCGACATGGAGAGCACGCCGGATACCGCGGCGATGACGCCCAGCGTCAGTGGCAGCCACCAGTCGCGCGAGACGCCCGCCGGTGACCGCCAGTCCATCAGGCTCCACACGAGCATCGCGACGCCGATGATCGCGTACCCGCCGATCTGTAGGCCGAGGTCGCTCCGGTTGTCCGCCTGCGCTTGGGCGATGAACGTGAGCAACCCGATCCAGATGAAGCCGAATGCGCGGGCGGCCCAGATGATCGAGCGCGGCGTTGCCCCGGCGTCGCGCAATGCCCAGCGCCGCATCCGACCCGCCGGCGAGGCACTCCTCGCCGTGGCGTCGCGCTCGGCACCGGTCGACATGGCCGCCATCCCTTCCACCTCGCAGATCTCGAGGGTTCCACGCCATCGTCCTCGACGGCGCTGACCCGGTCGTCTCCGACGACCTTACGAGCGGTCGCTCATCGACCGCGTCGCCGCCTGGGCTGATGTCGGCGCGAGCGTCTGGTACCGCGCCTGGTACCGCACGTAGTACCACGCCTCATACCGCGAGGTCGCAGGCGGCCGTGCGGGTCATACCCAAGATCGGCTCGCGCTCCGATTCGGCAAATCGTCGCCGCGCCGAGAGTGAGACGTGTCCGCAACACACCGCGATGCAGACCGATCGCGGTGTGTTTCGGAGGACCGACCAAGAGGACCGATCAAAGGGAGCCGGAAATGTTGTCTGAACTGTCGCAGGCGATGATCGTCAACGGTGCCGTGTGGGGCGCGGTGCTGGCCACCGACCTCGGCCCGGCCCGAAAGGTCGGCGTCATGCGCATCGTCCGACCGCTCGTCGTGGCCGCGGTCATCGTCCCGCTGTTCGTCGCGAAGCCCGCGACGCACGGCATGAGCCTGGTACTCGAGATAGCCGGCATCATCGCCGGCGCGCTATGCGGACTGGCTGCGATCGCGCTGATGCGCGTGTACCGCAGTCCGGAGACCGGAAAGCCGGTCAGCCGCGCGGGATGGGGCTACGCAACACTGTGGACCGTCGTCATCGGTGCCCGCGCACTGTTCTCGTACGGCTCGGTTCACTGGTGGCCGACGCAGCTCGTGCACTGGGGCATCGCGCACCAGGTGACCGCCGATGCGCTCACCGACGCGCTCGTGTTCATGGCGATCGCGATGCTCGTCACCCGTACCCTCGGGATCTGGGCCCGCGCCGCGTCATTGTCCGGCGCCGACGCGGGCGAGCACTCGGCGGCAACCGCCGACTCGCGTTCCTGACGAACACATTTGCCCGTACGAGCCAGAGCGGTGCCACGCATGTCGTGGCACCGCTCTCGGCGTGTACGGGTTGGTGAAGTACCGCTCCAACGTCATCAGGGCCCGAAGACACTGGGATGCGGAGCAGCAGGGATTCCGGATCCTGAGCGCGCTCATGGTTGCGCTCACTTCGGCGCCAGCAGTCGGTCGATCGGTGGCGCGTTCGGGTCGGTGCAAGCGGGTACCTTCGCTCCGTGCACGAAACTCCGCCCGGTGTCTATGAGCACCTTGTGACCGCCGATCTGGACACGCGACTCGCCGAAGTGCCGCAGGATCTCGTCCAGCGCCGCTCGTTGGACACGGCCGACGCTCACGAGGTGCTTGCTCGCCATGTCGAGGCCCTAACAAGACGGGCCCTTAAGGCGATGCCAGGTGATGGCCCGGAACGCGTCGCCCGCCAGGTCGGGCTCACAAATCAGCTGCTCGCTGAACTAGCGAAATCGGCCCCTAGCGGCGCGGTACTTCCCACCGATCTCGTCGCAGACGCACGTGAGCTTCTGCTGGCAGTCACAACCCGCCCGCCGGCTCCGGAGGTGGTCACATTTCCCCGGCGGCCGCTCACCGGCCTCAGCACAGGCGCGCTTCTGGTCAATGGGCGCGGACAGCCACATATCGGCCACGAGGTTGCGGCGGAGATGGCGTCGGCAGATTGCGTCGACCTGCTTTGCGCGTTCATCAAGCTGCAGGGCGTCCGCCTCATCGAGGAGGCCGTACGCGCGCTGATCGGCCGTGGTGGCCGAATGCGGCTCATCACGACCACGTACATCGGCGCGACCGACCAGGCCGCCGTAGACCGGCTGGCGCGGCTAGGCGTTCAGATCAAGGTGTCCTACGAGGTGCGGACAACCCGTCTGCACGCGAAGGCGTGGCGCTTTCACAGAGCGTCCGGAGCGAGCACCGCGTACGTCGGATCGTCGAACCTGTCCCGTTCCGCCATGGTCGATGGCCTCGAATGGAACGTACGCATCTCCGGCCTTGAGCAGCCGTATGTGCTGGAGACGTTCGAGGCGATGTTCGAGCAGTACTGGGCAGATCCGGCCTTCGAGGACTACGACTCGGCCCGGGACGGCGACCGGCTGCGGACTGCGCTCGCCCAGGAGCGAGGGACATTCGCCCACCGATCTGGCGCTGGAGATCACCAATCTGGATGTGCGGCCATACCCCTACCAGCAGGAGATTCTCGAAGAGCTGGCCGCCCGACGTCGAGGTTCACGGCGAGTGGCGCAACCTGGTCGTGATGGCCACCGGCACCGGCAAGACGATCGTCGCCGCGATCGACTACCGGCAGCTTCGAGCTGCGAAGACCGTCGACTCGCTGCTATTCGTCGCTCATCAGGATCAGATCCTCGAGCAGAGTCAGTCGGTGTTTCGGCATGTGCTGCGCGATGGGTCGTTTGGCGAACGGTTCGTCGGTGGCCAGCGCCCGACAAACTGGCGCCACGTGTTCGCGTCCGTCCAGTCGCTTGGCCGTATGGACCTGGATCAGCTACCGCCTGATCGTTTCGACATGGTCATCGTGGACGAGTTCCACCACTCCGAGGCACCCACCTACGAGCGGCTCCTCAAGCACCTACAGCCCAAGGCGCTGGTTGGGCTGACCGCGACCCCGGAACGCGCCGACGGCCAGGACATCCTGCACTGGTTCGGTGGACGCCCGTCGGTCGAGCTTCGGCTCTGGGAAGCACTTGAGCGGCAACTACTGGCACCGTTCCAGTACTTCGGCATCCACGACGACGTCGACCTCTCTCACCTGCAGTGGAAGCGCGGCCAGGGATACCAGCCGGCGGAGCTCAGCAACGTCTACACCGGGCACGACGCGCGAGCACGGATCGTCCTTCAGGCGCTGCAGGACAAGGCCGACGTCGACTCGATGCAAGCGCATCGGGTTCTGCGTGAGCATCGACCACGCCGAGTTCATGGCCCGCTTCTTCAACAAGCATGGGGTCCCAGCGCGTGCCGTCACCTCACGCGATGACGCCCGGCTCGCAAGGCGGCGATGGCCGAGCTCGCGACCGGCTCGCTGCGGATCCTCTTCACGGTCGACCTGTTCAACGAAGGCGTCGATCTACCGCGAGTCGACACCATCCTCCTGCTGCGGCCGACGCAGAGCGCGACCGTGTTCCTGCAACAGCTCGGCCGTGGCCTGCGCCTGGCCGACGGCAAGGCGTACCTGACCGTGCTCGACTTCATCGGCGCTCAGCACGCCGAGTTCCGATTCGACCTGCGCTATCGAGCCTTGACGGGTACGAGCCGTCGGGCGCTCGCTCGCGAGGCCGAGGCCGACTTCCCGACCCTGCCGCCCGGCTGCCACATCAGCTTCGACCGAGTCTCCAAACAGCTCGTACTCGACAACCTCAAGCGGTCGCTGCGTCTGCGAACAGCCGACCTGGCCAGCGAGCTCGCGCGACTCGGAAACGTGAGGCTGTCCGACTTCCTGGCCGATACTGGGCTCGAACTCGAGGACCTCTACCGCAGCGAATCGCTCGGTGGCTGGTCAGGACTGCGCAAACGTGCCGGGCTCACGAACACGTCACCGGTTGACAAGGCTCTCTCGCGCCATCGGTCGCATGTTGCACATCGATGACCCGGCTCGCATCGAACAGCTCCAGCAGCTCGCGGCCGGTGAGCGGCCAGCCTGACAGCCGGTTACTCGACATGCTCCGACTCGACCTCTGGGGCCCGAGGATTCCACGAGTCGAGATCGACCAGCGCTTCGCTGAGCTACACGCCAACGACGAGAGCCGCAACGAACTACGGGAAGTCGCCGCTGCGCTGCGCGATCGCATCCACCGCGTCACCAGACCGCTGCAGACCGTCCCAAACGCGCCGCTGTGGTTGCACGCCCGATATAGCCGCGACGAGGCGTGCGCAGCGTTCGGTATCGCCGACCCGTCATCGGTGCAGGGCGGCGTTCGATGGGTCGACACCGAGCAAGCCGACCTCTTCTTCGTCACACTCACCAAGAACGAACGTCACTACTCACCGACAACCATGTACGCAGACCGTGCCATCACGCCCGAGATCTTCCAGTGGGAGTCACAGAACACGACGCGCGAGCGCTCACCAACCGGCCAGCGGTACATCCACCACGTCGCAAACGGCTCGACAGTGCATCTGTTCCTTCGAGAGAACAAAGAAGCCGACGGAGCTCTCGGCGCCCCGCCGTATCTGTACGCAGGAACGATGCAGTACATCAGTCACGTCGGCGAACGCCCAATGCGAATCAAGTGGCGGCTCGACCACCCGCTGCCAGCCGACGTATTCCACACAGCACACGTCGCAGCGGGATAGCGGCACTGCGGCCACGAAGGCTACACGTCGCGAGAGGTACCAGGTCAGCGCGTTGGAGGCGGCCTTTGAGAGACGTTGTCATTAAGCCCCCGTAGCGCGGATCTGCGGTAACCGACAATACGGCTCGCCAAGCTGTTGGGAGGCTGCGCGTTCGCGGGCAGCCGCTGTGAGCCAAAGATAGCGGTCGACTCGTAGGCCGTATCGTGTTGGAGTGACGTCACAACGGCAGCAACCACAAGCGATGCCGGTCCACTCAGGACAACTTGTCAGTCTGCGAGAACTTGGACTTAACGAGCATTGGCTTCAGGATTGGCTGGTCAAAGACCTAACGCGGCTAGGTCTTGGGCCTCCGAGTATCCTGCACCAGGAGCAGACTCAGGCGGGCGGCGGATCCCTGGACATTCTCGCGGCTGCCGCCGACACCTACTACAGCATCGAGGTACAGCTCGGCGAGGTCGACGCTTCCCACGGATTTCGGGTCTTCGACTATTGGGCGCGGAACCGTCGCCGGTTCCCAAGCAAGACGCACGTCGCCGTGCTGGTTGCAGAAAGCACCATAGGTCGGTACCGAGTTGCGCTGGAGGAACTTTCCGCGATCGCGCCATTGCTGGTGGTTGAACTGCGGTCCTGGCGGGGTGCCCAAGAAGCCGTCCTCGTTCCGGAGTTAGTCATTCGCAACGACAGTGTGGACGTAAGCGGCACTCCTCTCGCTGCCACCACTGGTGAGGCGCGCACTGCGGACGAATGGAGGCAGGCAATCACCGCCGACGCTTGGCGCTTCCACGAGCAGTTCGCGAAACTTGCAAAAGACGCGTTCGGTCCTATCGTGGTCGATTACTCGCCGAAGTCCTACATCGGAATCCGGGTAGGTCGTCGCGTCTGGGCGCCGCTGTGGCCGCGAAGAGATGGTGCACAGGTCTACCTGCCCGATCCGGACCAATCCCGCAACGAAGAGTCGCCCGCGTTCGCCAACTTCCGCGAACTGCTCGGCGAGCGTGGTTTCAATCTCAGCTGGCAAACAACCTATAACGCCGGTGCGAATCCGATCACATTACGACTCCGTAGTGCGGACCTCGCCGATCCGGACGTCCGCGACTTTCTCGCGGCGACGTACCGTGCGGTCCAACCGGGTGCGAGCCCATGGTCACAGCTAGCTGGGGAGCTCCCCGCGGCGACGCTCAACGAAGCCGCTGCCCAGCAGGCGAGCACACGGACTCCGGCCCTATAACTGCTACCCCAGCCACCCCGACGCCGCGGTGATAGCGCGCAGCCCCCGACAATCAGGCCGGGAGACCCAACGCCTACCCCGGCACACGAGCGATGGCTCCGACGGGATCTGGTCGACCGCGAACGGCCTCATATCGGTGGGCAGAAGTCGCGTGCGAGCGTCTCGTGGTCGGGAGCAAGTTCGTTTGGCAGGATTCGAACGATCATGGCAGGAAGCGAAATGATCTTCCCCCGATACGCCCCCAAATTCCTGGACGACGGCGGGACACCACTGGACAGGCGAGGAATCGAATGTTATGACCGCCTACGGTCAAAATCGCAGCTCAGAGCGCATAGATCCTGCTGGAAGCGGAGGGCCAGGGATTCGAACCCTGGAGGAGCATTCCTGCCCCTAGCGGTTTTCAAGACCGCCGCCATCGGCCACTAGGCGAGCCCTCCCACGCTGGCCCGGGCAAGCCCGGTTCCAGCGGCACCAGTGTGCCAGATCGGGATAGCGAGTCGCCGCTGGTGACCTTGGCCCGCAACGCGCCCGCACCGCGAGAGCGACAAGCCGACAAAGCGCCAGGGTGTCATGCGGCGTCATATCTAGCAGAATGGCCGGCATGTTCGCGGTGACTTTGCCAACGTACGGCGGACCCGAGGTCATGACCTGGGCCGAAGTGCCCGATCCGGAGCCGGGGCCGGGCGAGGTATTGATCGACGTTGTCGCGGCCGGCGTCAATCGGGCCGACCTGCTGCAGCGGGCCGGGTTCTACAACCCGCCGCCGGGCGCGTCACCGTACCCAGGCATGGAGTGCTCCGGGCGGATCTCGGCCGTCGGCGACGGCGTGCCCCGGTGGCGAGTCGGCGACGAGGTCTGTGCGCTGCTGACCGGCGGCGGGTACGCGGAGAAGGTCGCGGTCCCGTTCGGGCAGGTGCTGCCCGTACCGGACGGAGTCGACCTGGTTGACGCGGCCGCGTTTCCGGAGGTCGCCTGTACGGTCTGGTCGAACCTGACCCGGGTCGCACACATGTCGCACTGGCAGACGCTTCTCGTCCACGGCGGCGGGAGCGGCATCGGTACGTTCGCCCTCCAGTACGCCTCCGCACTGGGCGTACGTGTCCTGACGACGGCCCGCAAGGCGAAACACGAAGTCCTGAAGGCGCTCGGCGCCGACGTCACGATCGACTACACCGAGCAGGACTTCGTGGCCGAGGTCATGGCGGCCACGAGCAACCACGGCGTCGAGTTGATCCTCGACATCCAGGGCGCCGCATACCTGAAGCGCAACATCGAGGCGCTGGCTGACGGCGGCTGCGTCGTGATCATCGGGCTGCAGGGCGGCCGTACCGGCGAAATTGACCTTGGCGCAATGCTGGCCAAGCGCGCGACGGTGGCCGCGACGACGCTGCGATCGCGCACCACCTCGGACAAGGCGTCGATCGTCGCCGGAGTCCGCGCGGAGGTCTGGCCGCTGATCGAAGCGAAGAAGATCCTGGCGGTCGTCGACCGCACCGTGCCGATGTCGCAGGCCGCGACCGCACACGAGATCATGGCCGATAGCGACCACATCGGGAAGATACTGCTGGTCACCGAGCCGCGCCCGCTGGGCGGGACCGCTCCGTTCACCGAGGCCGCCCTGCCGGTCACTGAGACGGGGCCGGACACCGAGCGAGACCGCGCGCCGAGACGGACCTCGCACCGAGACGGGACCGCGCCGGACGACCGAGACGGGACCGCTCACCGAGACGGGACCGCTCACCGAGACAGGGCCGTCCGCCGAAACAGCCGCGTTCGCCGAGACGGCGCCGCTCACCGCGACAGCGTCGGTCCCGGCAACAGGGTCGGCCACCGCAACAGCATGGGTCGGCGAGACAGGGCCGGTCAGCGAGACGCGCCGGCGTCAGCCGTCGGCCGAGTGCCGTTCGGCGACGCCGTCCCGCCGGCTCCCGAGGCGGCGCCGACGACCGCGGCGCCGACACCCGAAACCCCCGAAAGCTACGACGACTCTGACAGCCTCGACGGCACTGACAGCGCCGACCGAGCCGACAGCTTCGACCGAGCCGACCAAACCGACAGCCAGACCAGCACCGAGCCGCCGCCATCCGTCGCCCGCGGGACCGCATCCGTCGGCGACTCGTCCGGCCGCTCGGCCGGCCCCCCGCCATATCCGGCACATCACCCGCCGCAGCAGGCATCCGGATCCTTAACGCCAACTGAATCTGTGCCACCCGAAAGCGCTGAATCCCCTGCGTAGGGCCCATCGGACGTCCATCGGCGGCCCCACTCACCCGGTCACCGTCTATGCTTGCTCAAGTCTGAGCCGTATTCGCGGTTCAGGTGTAAGACTTCCAACCAACTGGGTATGCACGAACGACAGCTTGCTCATTCAGAACTGACGTTCGGATTACACCCGCCGGCGGTGCTCGCGTGCTCAGCCGCCGGCCGACACCAGGAGGACGCGCATGGCGGAGATCGCCGGCGACCAGCAGGTCCAGTCGGAGGTCCTCGAAGGCTTGGCGACGGCCGTGAATCACCGCCGTTGGTTTGTCGAACTCGCGGTTCCCTATCTCGGGGATGATCCGATCGAGATCGGCAGCGGGCTGGGTGATTACGCCATCGAATGGGCCGACCGGATTCCCCGACTGACCGCGACCGAGGCCGATCCGGAGCGACTCGTCAAGCTCAAGGAGCGGATGGTCGACCACCCGGGCGTTTCGGTGCGCGAGATGCTTCTGCCGTCCGAAGACACCGGCCACTACAGCGCTGCGGTGTCGTACAACGTGCTGGAGCACATCGACGATCACGTCGGCGCCCTACGGAGCATCGCTCGCCTGGTGCGTCCGGGCGGTGCGATCGTGCTGATCGTCCCGGCGTTCATGTTCGCGATGAGCCCGGTCGACATTGCCACCGGCCACGTCCGCCGTTACACCAAGAAGACGATGCGGGCCGCACTCACCGAGGCCGGACTCGAGGTCGAGCGTGTGCATTACGCGAACGCCCTCGGTCTGATCGGCTACTACGTCGCGACGAGTGTGTTCAAGCTGACGCCGAAGGAAGGCGCGATGGTCAAGGTCTACGACCGTCTCGTGCTGCCGGCCACCAAGGCCGCGGAGTCGATTGTTCGGCCGCCCTTCGGGCAGTCGGTGTTCGCCGTCGCACGGGTGCCAGCCAAGGCCTAGCCGGTCTGGCGCCGCGAGAGGTTGCCACATTTACGCACGCTTGTGCGAAACCGCCGGCAGGTCGCCGATCATTTTCGGCGGTCTTGAGGGGGCGGCTCGACCAGCTTGCTCGGGTAGCATCGCGCGCATGTGCCGCTGCTTTCGGGATGCCGCCACGTTGGCCGGGTCACTACCCGGCCGACCGGCTGGCCTGCTGCACACGCAGGGACACGGCGGCCCCCGGCGGTGCCGATGACTCGACGCGATCTGCCGATCCCTGAGTCGACGGCCGACGATGCGCCGTCGACCTGGGAGCGGCTGAGCACGACCCGACCGGTCCAGGACCGCCCAGCGCCACCGGGCGAGCGGTCCGTCGATGAGTCCAGGCTGGGTGCCGCCACAAAGACAGCAGTGGTACGGCGACGGTCCGTTCGACACCTCACGCCGTTGGCCGCGGACGGTACGCCGACCCGACCGCCACGTATGCGGTGGAACAGGGTCGACGCGATCGTCGCATTCGTGTTCCTGCTCGGCGGCTACCTGGTCACGTCGCAGATGTGGCAGAACCCGAGCGGTCACACGACCGCCGCGAACTCGACCGACCAGACGTTCTTCGAATGGATGCTGACGCACGGCGTCCGCGTCTTCAGCCACGGTGACAATCCGTTCTTTACCCAGCAGCTGAACGCTCCGCTCGGCGTGAACCTGATGTCGAACACCGGGCTGCTCGGGCTGTCGCTGCCGTTCGCTCCGGTCACCGCGCTGATCGGGCCGGCGGCGACGTTCGTGCTCATCATCATGCTCGGCCTCGCCGGCACGGCGTTCGCCTGGTATTACGTGATGTCGCGGCACTTCATCGGCAACCGGTTCGCGGCCTTCTTCGGCGGCCTGGTCTGCGGCTTCGGCCCTGGCATCATCACGCATGCGAATTCGCACCCGAACCTCACGGCCGGCTTCGTCGTGCCATTGATCCTGTGGCGGGCGCTGGCGCTGCGAAACTCGCGACGGCCCGTACGCGATGGGATCATCCTCGGCCTGCTCGCCACGTATCAGGTGTTCATCAACGAGGAAGTGCTGTTCCTGACGGCACTGGCCGGCACCATGTTCGTGCTGATCTACCTGGCGTTCCGACCGGCCGAAGCACGCAACGCCGTGCGTCCGGTCCTTACCGGGCTCGGCACGGCCGGGCTTCTCGGCGCTGCTCTCGTGGCGTACCCGTTGTATTTCCAGTTCTACGGCCCGCAGCATTTCAGCGGCCTGCCGGTGTGGCTCGAAGATTGGCCCTACCGGCTGCCGTTGCAGACGTGGGTGACGCTGCCGGGGCTGTCGCATTGGGGCGACGCGGCGACGAACTGGAAGCTCATCAGCACGCAGACCGAGGAGAATTCGTTCCTCGGCTGGCCGCTGGTCATCGTCGCGATCGTCACCGTCGCGATGCTCTGGCGCCGGCGGCCCGCGGTCCGGGCACTTGGCATCGTCGGCGTGCTGTTCGCGTGGGCCTCGCTCGGCAACGCCGTCGTCTTCCGCGATCCGAACCACGCCCACCCGTCCCTGTCACTGTGGCGGCACATCAGCCAATTGCCGCTGTTCGACAGCGTGCTGCCCAGCCGACTCGCCATGGTGGTGCTCCCGATCGTGGGGCTGCTCGTCGCGTTTGCCATCCGCGAATGCCTGCCTCTGCTAGCCGGATTCGACGGCGAGCCGCTCTGGCGCGTCGGTGCGACGGTCGGCGCGGTCACGGCCGTCGTCGCGGCGATCGTGGCGATCGTCCCGCGATCGGTTCCAGTCGCAACGCTGCCGACCGTGCCACGGTTCTTCAGCAGCGGCGAGTGGAAACCGTACGTCCCGGCCGGTGCGAGCGTGATGTCGGCGACGCCGTACGACGACACGTCCATCCCGTACATGCGGTGGGCGATTGCGGCCGGCCTGGACTTCTCGGTTCCCGGTGGCTACTTCCTCGGGCCGGACGGCCAGCCGAAGAACGGCGACCCGTCGCAAGAACGCGGGCAGTACGGGCCACAGATGCGCCAGACAGAGATGGTGCTGGGCGGGGTCGGCGCCGGCATCTGGAACCTGCCGACGGACGCGGCCGGCTACACGACGCAGGCGATCTGCGACCTACGCTACTGGCACACCGCGATCATCGTCCTGGACAAGGCGGAGCAGCGCGCCGCGGCGACCCGGTCGTCGGTCGATCGACTCATCGGCACCGGCAAGGACGTCGACGATGTCGTCGTCTGGGATGTCCGGTGGACGTGGAATGCGCCGGTGACCTGCTCGTCCTCGTCGAAGTAGCGCGGCGCCGCCGGTTGTGACGGCAACTTCCGTTGCCGCGAGTAGGACGGACGTCGAGGCGGCAATTTGCCAGGGTTCGCCCTAGCTTGGGCGCGTCGCGGGCCGGACCGACCGGTTTGTACGTGAGAGACTGTGCTCGGCTGTGACAGGGAATGTGGCAGCCGTTGGACGAGGCTCGAGACACCGCCGGCGAGGCACCACGATGACGTTTTCACCGCTGCAGGAGGCATCGGAGGAGTTTGCCCAGCAGCTCACCCGATGGCGTATGCAGCGGGGGCTGTCGAAGCGTGCCCTCGCGAGCGAGATGGGGTTTGACCCGTCGTACGTGAGCCATATCGAAGGTGGCCGGCATCGGCCGACCGAGGATTTCGCGCGCCGGGCCGAGGTCGTCCTGCGAACCGGTGGCGAGATCTGGCAGAGCTTCGCCGCCTACAACACGCTGCGGCGGTCGATCCCCGCGCCGGCCGCGCCGCCGGAGCAGGAAGTGTGGGTGCCGCCCGGCAGTGGTCTCATCGTCGAGCGTGAATACGCCGGCCTCAGCTTCCGCAGCGGAATCTTCCATACCCGCGTCCGACGGCACCTTTACAACGCCGGCCCGGAGGCGGTGGTGCGCTACCCGGTACGGATTCGCGTCGACCGCTACCCCGGCCACCCGCGCCGCTCCGCACGCCTGCATCATGGCGCGCCGCTGACGTGGTCCGAGTTGGGCTTCGCCGCGTACGGTCCCGACGGTGAGCCGATGGCGTGGCAGCCGACGCACGACTCGGACACCACGAAGGAACTGTGGCTGAAGTTCGAAAGCGGCGAGCGCCGGTTCCCCCTGTACGCCGGCCGCCGGGCCACGATCGAATACGGCTACCGCGTGCCCGAGCTCAAGTGGGGACCATGGTTCCAGCGGGCGATCCGCCTGCCGACCCGGGAACTCGCCATCGAACTCGACTTTCCGACCGCGATCGAGCCAGCCGTCTGGGGCACGGTCAGCTCGCTCACCAGCGAGGGCGTCCCGCTCGGGCCGGCCGAAACGAGCCGCCGACCCGGCGAGCGCACGGTGTTCTATTGGCTGGTGCGCTCGCCGGCGCTGCAGGCGCGCTACCGGATCGAGTGGCGGGTGCCCGGCGCTGGCGCCTAGCCGCCGAGCCGCGTCCGTCCACGGCAAGAAGGCGGCGCTCAGCCGGAGCGTGCAGAATTGCACGGGACTTGGGCGGTGAATTGCCGCCGGAACACGCATGTTCCGTGCAATTGTCACGGTCGGAGGGACGTCGATGCAGCCGCAGGTGGGCGACCGCGCGCCGGCCGAGGGCCGCCGAGCGCGGTCACCGTTCGCCGCCGCCCTCCGGCGCGCCCGATCGCCGTTCGCCCCGTCCGAAAGCGACCAGGTGCCGGCCGAGGATCGCCCCGTCCGGTCACGGCTCGCCGCGCGCGTCGGCCGCGCACGGGCCACGCTTCGTGAGAAATCGTCCCAGGTACGGGCGACCACGCGCGCGATCTGGCACGACGAACCGGATTGGGTGACCGGCTCGCCCCGGTCCGACCTGCCCCGAAGCGTGCTCCGCAGCGAAGTCATCATCGTCTTCCTGCTGTCGCTTGGTGCCAGTGCCGTCTACGCCGTTGTCCAACTCCTGGCCGACATCACCGCGCAAGGTGGCCTGTCGAAAGCCACGGCGTCACTGAACACCTCGCAGGCGCCCGGCCGGCCGTACCTCGATCTGACGTACCAGCTGCTCGGCATCTTCTTCGCGCTCGTCCCCGTTGCGCTCGTGATCCACCTGCTGCGCCGCGACCACGGCAACCCGTTCCGCGTGCTGGGCCTGGACGCCCGACGGCCCGGACGCGACGCCGGCATCGGCGTCGGTCTGGCCGCGCTCATCGGCGTACCCGGAATCGGGTTGTATGTCGCGGCCCGGGCGCTCGGCATCAGCGCGAACGTGGTGCCGGCGTCGTTGCCGCACATCTGGTGGGCGATCCCGGTGCTGATCCTGTCGGCGATCCAGAACGCGGTGAACGAAGAGGTCATCGTCGTCGGCTATCTACTCACCCGGCTCCGCGACCTGCGCTGGCGGACGCCGGCCGCGATCGCGCTGTCGGCGGTGATCCGCGGCTCCTACCACCTTTATCAGGGCTTCGGCGCGTTCATCGGCAACGCCGTCATGGGCGTGATCTTCGCGTCGTTCTACCGCCGGTACGGCCGGGTGACGCCGCTCATCGTCGCCCACTCGATCCTCGACATCGTGTCCTTCGTCGGGTACGCGTTGCTCCGGCCGTATCTGCACCGCTGGTTCCCCGGTCTCGTCCCGTAGCGTCGGCAATCGGCAGCAACACAGCTGAGATCCCAGCAGGGGCCAGCACGGGCCAGCAGGGGCTTTTGCCTGAGCGGATCATCAGTAATGCTGTCAGTCACGCGGTGGCGCCGGGTGGCGTCGCGGCGCTCGGGGAGGCATGGCGTGACCAGCAACAACTACGACGCGGTGATCATCGGCGGTGGCCACAACGGCCTGGTCGCGGCGGCGTATCTGGCTCGGGCCGGGCAGCGCGTGCTCGTGCTCGAACGGCGCCCGATCGTCGGCGGTGCCGCCGTCTCCGAGCATCCGTTCGGCCCCGACTACACGGTGACCTCGCTGTCGTACGTCGTGAGCTGGCTCTCGCCGCAGATGGTGCGCGATCTTGACCTGGTTCGGTACGGCTACCACGTCTACCCGCAGGGTCCGTACTTCGCGCCGCGCCGGGACGGCCGCTACCTCGCGCTGCCGGACGATCCGGCGGCCCGCCATGGCGAGATCGCGAAGTTCTCCAAGAAGGACGCCGACGCCTACGTTGGCTGGGAGCACTGGTTCGCCGGGCTCGGCAAACTCGTCGGCCCGCTGCTGCAACAGATCCCGCCGAAGCTCGGCTCGAAACGGCCGGCCGATCTGCTCGCCCAGGCGGCGCTGGTCAAGCAACTGCGGGGCGTGGACGTCCGGGCCGCGTACGACCTGACGCGACTGTTCACGGCGAGTCTGGCCGATGTCGTCGAGGAGCGCTTCGAGTCGGACGCGATGCGGGGCGTGCTGTCGGTGTCCGGTGTCATCGGCATGTGGGCCGGGCCGCGGAGCGCCGGCACGGCGTACGTCATGCTGCACCACCATGTCGGCGACGCCGTCGAGGGTCAGACCGGCGCGTGGGGTTTCGCCCGGGGTGGCATGGGTGCGATCTCCAACGCGATCGCGTCGTCGGCGCGGGCGGCCGGGGCCGAGATCCGTACGTCGGCGGCGGTGTCCCGGATCATCACGGCCGGCGGGCGGGTACGCGGCGTCGTACTCGAGTCCGGCGAGGAGATCACCGCGCCGGTGGTCGTTGCGACGGTCCATCCGAAGATCGCGTTCCTCGATCTGGTCGATCGCAGCGAACTGCCCGATGACTTCGTGGCCGACATCTCCTCGTACCAGACCCGGTCCGGCACGGTGAAGGTCAACTTTGCGGTGGACAAGCTGCCGACGTTCACCTCGCACCCGACGTACGACCCGCAGATCCACGGCGGCACGATCGTGCTGTCCGAATCGCTGGACGACGTCGAGCGGGCGTTCCAGGACGCGTCGGCCGGTCGCGCCGCCGAACTGCCGTTCGCCGACATCTGCATCCCGTCGGTCTTCGACGACTCGTTGGCGCCCGAGGGCCACCACATCGTCTCGATGTTCACGCAGTGGGTGCCTGCGTCGTTCGCCGATGCGCCGCATCCCGAGGCGCTGACCGCGTACGCCGACCGGCTGACCGCACGAATGGACGCGGTCGCGCCCGGATTCATCGACTCGATCGTCGGGCGCCAGGTGATCGGACCGTACGAGATGCAGACCGAATACGGCCTGGTCGGCGGCAATATCTTCCACGGCGAGCTGACGCCCGGCCAGATGTTCCACATGCGTCCGGCGGCCGGTTATGCCGATCTCCGTACCCCGATCAAGGGCCTGTACCAGGCCGGCTCCGCGACCCACGGCGGCGGCGGCGTGACCGGCGTGCCGGGCCGCAACGTGGTGGGCCAGATCCGCCGCGACCAGGGCGTCCTGCGCCGGCTCGGGCGCCGGTCCTAGCGGGCGGCCCGGTCTTCGCGGAAAGCCCGGTAGAAGCGGGTCGCGCGGGCGGCGACCTCGGCGACGTCCGCCGCGCCGGCCAGGCCGGCAAGGACAACACCACCCCCGGGTACGGCACGGGACACGCCGCTGCGGACCAACGTCGCCGCGACCGCGCCGAGCTTCGGCAAGGCGGGAACGTTCCGGCTGCTATCGGTCGATGCGTCCGCATCGTCGGTCACACCACGTACGGCGGCGGCCGCCGCGCCAAGGTCCGGATAGATCTCCAGCAGGGCGAGAATCTCGGCCGCACGG
Organism: uncultured Actinomycetota bacterium; assembly: GCA_963724705.1. Classification (GTDB taxonomy): domain Bacteria; phylum Actinomycetota; class Actinomycetes; order Mycobacteriales; family Micromonosporaceae; genus DASQPR01. Next base: position 433,391 of record CAVRVS010000007.1, on the reverse strand, counting down.
GCCGGCTCTCGGGGATCGACCCCGTGGAGGGCGGCGACCTCGAGTACGAGCCGCGCATGCGTCCACAACTGGGTCGCGATCGAAGCGAGCCCGCCGAGTGGCAGGACGGCGGCGGCCGTAGCGACGCGGGCGCGCCGCTGCGCGTCGCGGATCGCGACCCGGGTGAGCCGATCGATGCCCACGCTCGGATACGTCTCGCGAAGCCAAGCTGCCTGATCCCCGGCCGCGGTGCCGTAATGCGCCACAGCCGCCAGGGCCAGCGCGGCCGGCGTACGGTGTGGCCGATCTCGTACGGCAGCCCACATCTCGCCGTAACTCGGTACGGTCGCGGGCTCGGTTGCCGCGGGCTCTGCGACTGCGACTGCGCTCGCGGTGGTCCGCTTTCGCGGTCTGGCCGACTTCGTCGGCGTCGTCGCAACGATGACGCCGTCGGGCGGAACCGATGCGGCAGGTTGAGGCTTCGCCGTAGCCGTCGGGTCCTTGGCCACGGTTACTGCGCGCCTGCGTGGCACCTGCGTCGGTGTCGCGGCCGGCTCGACTGAAGGCGGCTCGGTCGGCTGCGGCTCGGCGGTCTGCGCCGGCTCGGCGGCTGGATCGGCTGGTGCCGCTGCAGTCGTCTTGCGCGCTGCTCGACGTGCTGGGACCGCCGATTGATCGGCCGGTGCCTTGCGGGCCCGGCGGGTTGGCGAGGCGGCCGGGGACGGAGGATCGGCTGGGTGCGCGACCGAAGTCGTCCCGTCTGACCCGGCGCCCGGCGGGTCGACCGGGGTAACCGCGGGGCGCACGGTCTTCCGCGGAGCCCGGCGGATGGGCGCGGCGGTGACCGTGTTCTCGGCCTCGGCTCGGGACTGGGCCGCCTCGTTTGGGGGTTCGTCGGCCGGTGTCACCCCAACGGATCGGCGCGCGGAGTTCGATCGGCGCGACGCCGCGGCGCCGCAGGGCTGCCATCGGCGGTCCGGGCCTGGCGGCGTCGGACTTCGGCGGGCCGGGACTCGACGGGCTGGACTTCGGTCGGCACCGACTCGGCTGGCTGGGCTTCGGCGGGCCGCGATTCGGCCGGCTGCGTTTCGAGCCGGTCAGTGTCGGCCGGCCGGCGGACCGCAGCGCCGTTCGCCTTGCGCGGAGCGACCGCTCCCCGCTCCGAACCGTTCGAGGGCGCGGGGGTCGGCTCGATCGGACGCGGCGTGAACACCGTCGTCGACGGCCTCTCCCGATGCGCGGGTGGGCTCGGCGGTTCGTCGGCCGATGACCGTGGCGTGGGTGGTGCTTGGAATGCGGCCATCGGTGCGGCCGAACGGGTGGCCGGCTTCACGACCTCCGGACCACCGGACGATCGCTGCGTCGGTGGGGGCGTCGGGTCGTCCGTACCGTCGGATTGGGGCGTGATGACCGGCGGCAGGAACAGCGCCGCGGGCGGTGAGGCCGGCGGGCGTCGACGCGATGTGGCGTTCGGCTCACTTTCGCGCGCCGAATCAGCCGTGTCCTGCCCCATGGTGGGTGAGCCTAGTATTCGTTCTTCATGGTCGCTGCCCGCGACGCGGCGATTCCGCATATCGGTCGTCGACATGTCGCGGCTAGGCTGCTGGTAGTCGCTTTGCCCGGCTGCCCGGCGGCCTGTATTCTCGACCGGCGGTGGTCACGTGGACCATCGGGGAGGCTTCGCCTAGTCCGGTCTATGGCGCCGCACTGCTAATGCGGTTGGGGTTTATCGCCCCTCCCGGGTTCGAATCCCGGAGCCTCCGCGTCTGGTCGGGTATGTACACTGGCTGGGCACAAGCGCCCGTAGCTCAACGGATAGAGCATCTGACTACGGATCAGAAGGTTGGGGGTTCGAATCCCTTCGGGCGCGCAGCACATCAAAGCCGGTTTCCCGCAACGGGGAGCCGGTTTTTTTGGATCTCCCTGACCCAGCCGGCGGCCACCGGTGGCTACTCCGCGAACGAGAATTCACGTCGGTCTACGTCAAACGCGCGAGCCACTCGCGGTATGTCGTCTTGCCGATGACCGCGCCGTCCTCGGCGATCAAGGCGTCGCCCGAGGCGGCGCCAAACATGCCGGCGGTGTTGTCGGTCACGACCGTGCGGTAGTCATCGTGCGCCGCGAGGGCGATCTTGCCGAGTTCATCGAGCGCGAATACTTCGGGGCCGGCGATGTTGCGGGTGCCGTGCAGCGGCGCGCCGACGCTGACGTCGGCCACGGCTTGTGCGACGTCGGCTGAGGCGATCGGCTGAACCTTGGTGGCGGGCAGGCGGACGGTGTTCTCGTCTGCTGTCGACGACATGGTCGCGTCCAGGAACTCGAAGAACTGCGTAGCGCGGACGATCGAGTACGGCAGCGGGCCGGCCTTGAGGATGTCTTCCTGTAACACCTTCGCGCGGTAGTAGACGAGGGCCGGTACCTTCTCGGCGCCCACGATCGAGAGGATGACGGCGTGGCCGACGCCGGCGACGCTGCCGGCCGCCAGCAGGTTGTCCATCGTCTGCTGGAAGAACGCAGCGCATCGAGGCGTCAGGTTCGAAGGTAGGCAGTCGCCGAGCAGGTCCAGACCGTGGACGGCGTGCGCACGGCCTCATGTCCGCGCCGTTCAGGATCGCAACTACCTGCGATCCGATGAGCCCAGTCCCGCCGATGACAGCGATCTTCATTTCTCTGGTTCTCCCTTGCGCTCGGAGATGAGGTCCGGGTGTTGAAGGCGCAGAGGCGAAAGCTCGGTTCGCGATTGGTTGCGCGCGCAGACCCGGCGGTTCTTGCGGCGGGCAAGCTCTTCCTCGACTACGAACGTGAGCATGCGTCACTCGTGCGGTGCAGCGCCCGTCGGTCGTGACGTCACCCCCGCTCCTATAAGCGAGTACGTCTGCGAGCGGCGCGCATCGACTCGGCCGCCGTGAGAAGAGCCGCACCGAGAAGCACGGTGTCCTTCAGCAGGGCCTCACCCAGCGTCGACAGCCGCGGCATCCCCCGCCCTTCCTGCCACGCTTCGGGCGTCGTGACCAGGAAGCTGAGCGTGCTGAGCATCATGGCCGCGGCCCCGAAGCTGCCTGCCGCCGACGCGCGCGGAGCGACTGGCTTCGCCGCGATCAAAGATCCCAGGACTATCTGCGTCACGCCGAGAACCGCTCCGAGCTTCCGTGCACCTAGCTTCTCCCGCAGCCGCGACGTCAGCGGGCTTGCCGTGACCAGAACCTCAGCGTTGCGGACCTCGTCGTCAGTGAACTTGAGCGCCCCGATCCACAACAGGGTCGTGGCCAGGCCGCCCCGCATGACCGAAGACCCTGCTAACGCGAGGTCGCTCGCCGGTGTGTGTCGTGTGCTCATATCCGCCCCCAGGTCATGACGGGCGCGAGGCCCGTGGCCAGGATTACGGCGCCTACCAGAGTGAGTCCAGGCCAGGATCCCGGTGCCGGGTGACGGACTGCAGCACGATCGCTCTTGTGGCGAGCAGGTCCCCTCGAATCAGCAGCCCGGCCACGCGACATAAGGTCGGCACCCAGCCACGCGACATGAGGTCGGCACAAAAGCGCGACCGCCGATCCGCGATGCAGGCCAACCCCGTAGCGCCCTGACTGCCACGCTACGCCCGAGGCGCCGACAGCGCCGGCATTACTAGAGTTGGGGGCAGAACCAATCCTCCACGCGTATGGACCGGCGGCGAGGTGACCGGAGCGCCGGCCTCCGGTACCTGACTAGGGATTTCCACACGTCGGTCGGTTCCGGCCGCCGATCGTCCGCTATGGACATTAGCGTGGCAGCATGACCGATACCGAGGGCTCTGCGAATGGAAATACGGCCGGCCGGCTGACGGCCGCGCAATTCTTCGCCTTTCCTGGCGTCGATGACTGGCGGGTGCTGTGGGGTGCCGGGTATGCGTCGGCCCGCTTCCTGACCGGCTCGTTCGCGGCCGGGTCGGCCCTGGTCGCACGCCATCGGCGAGCTGGCAGCCGCTTCCGGCCACGACCCGGACGTCGACGTACGGCCGGAGAGCGTGACCGTCCGCCTGCGTACGGTCGAGGTCATGGGCCTCACCAGCCGAGATGCCGGTCTGGCCAGCGAGATCTCGGCCGCCGCCGCTCGGCTGCAGGCGCCGCCCGACCCGACGGACGTCCAGCACGTACAGGTTGCGATCGACGCACTGGACATCGCCAAAGTCCGGCCGTTCTGGCAAGCGGTGCTCGGCTACGCCACATTCGGCGACGAGGACCTGCTTGACGTACACCGCCAGGGCCCGTCGTTCTGGTTCCAGCAGATGGAGTCGCCGAGGACCGAACGCAACCGGTTCCATATCGACATCTACGTGCCGCACGACCAGGTGCAGGCGCGAATTGACGCCGCGCTCGCGGCCGGCGGCCGGGTCGTCAGCGACTCCCACGCACCCCTCTGGTGGACTCTCGCCGATCCCGAGGGCAACGAAGCCGACCTGGCGATCTGGGGTTGAGCCGCTCGCGTTAGCTCGAGGCCCGGCGCTGCAGGAAGACACTTGCCGCCGTACCGGCGCGGAAGCCTTCGGCGATCGCCTCGGACACGAAACCGTCGCGGGTGTGCGTGACGTCCCCGGCGGCGAACAGACCGGGCGCCGCAGTTGCGCCGTCGCCGTCGACGACGATCCGCCGTACGTCGCCGCCGACCACCGCCTCCGGGGCGGCGTCGAGTGCGGGAGCCATGCCGTACAAGGGAAATAGCCCTTCGACGTCGAGCCGTGACGGCCCGGCGGCGCTGCTGATCTCGACGCCGACGAACTTGCCGTCCTGGCGGTCTAAAGCCGTCGCCATCGCGCCCTCGATGATCTCGACGCCGGCCGAAGCAAGGCGCAACCGTCGCGCTTTCGTCGATGCCAGGACCGGTTCCGGGCAGAGCAGGGTCGTGTGGGCCGCATGCTGCGACAGCTGCACGGCCTCGTCGACCGACCAGTTTCCGGTGCCAATGACCGCGACCCGCTTGGCCGAGAAGAGCATCCCGTCGCAGCTGGCACAGTAGGACAGGCCGCGGCCGCGCAACTCATCCTCATGCGGCAGACCCAGCACCGCGTCCGCGTGGCCAGTCGCGAACACAACGGCCCCGGCCAGCAGCCGCTCGCCGTCACATTCAACGATCCACGGCGATGCGACCGCACTCGGCCCGACCGAACGCACCCGGTCGAAGACGACGTCGACGCCGGCCGCCACCGCCGCGTCAACGAGGTCGCCGGCCAACTCCGGTCCGGCTGCCGTGGCGCCGACGCGCGGATATTCGTACACGGCGTCGAGTTTGTAGAGGCGCCCGCCGCCGCCCTCGGCGTCGACCACGCTGACCTGCCAGCCGTCGGCCGCCGCGACCGTGGCGGCGGATAAGCCCGCCGGCCCGCCGCCGACGACGACGAGATCCCGCCGCACCACTACTGGTCCTCTTCGCCCAGGTACCGCCGTCGGTTCGGGATGCTCGCGACCTCACGCGACACGCGGACGTCGATGATCATCGGACCCGGATTGGCGACGAAGTCGGCGGCCGCGCGGCGCAGCTCATCGGTCGACGTGGCCAGCGCGCCTCGGCCGCCGAGCGCGACGGCGACCTTGCCGAGATCGGGCGTCGGGATCTGGACGACGTCGATGTGACCGCCAAGGTTCTTGCGGTAGTGGTGGTATTCGGCCGCGAACCCCTGGTCGTTGAAGACGCACACGAGCAGCGGGATGTTGTAGCGGACCGCGGTCTCGAACTCGGCCAGGTGCATCATGAACCCGGCATCGCCTTCCATCAGGAACGCCGGTTGGTTGCGCTTGGCGATGACCGCGCCCATCGCCGTCGTCAGTCCCTGCCCGATCGACGCGAAATGCAAATTGGGTACGAGGTAGTCGCGTTGCCGGTTGCACAGCATGATTCCGAAATGGTTCTGCTGGCCGCCGCCGAGCACCATGCCGATGTTGCCGGGGATCGTCTCATCGAGGGTGCGTGCCGCGTCGCGGGTGTCGAGCGTGCCGGGGGCGATATCGAACGTACGGGGATCGGCCAACGCGCTGCCCAGCAGATCGAGCGTCTCCTGCGAGTGGTAGCTATTCGCGCTCGGCGCATGACCTTCGAGCGCCTGATCCAGCGCGGCGAGCGCGAGACCGGCGTCGGCGTGGACGTAGCAGTCGGCGGCCTGCCCGTTGCCCATGACGACGTGCGGCTGCGAGTCGACCTGGATGTACGTCGCGTTCGGGTAGAGGTAACCGTGCTCCGTGGTGTAGCGGTTCAGCGAGGCACCGAACGCGACGACGCAATCGGCCTGCTGGAAGAGCTGGATGGCGTTCTTCGTCGCGAAGAGCCCGGTGAGACCTGCGTGGTACGGGTAATCGTTGAGCCAGTTCTTCGCCATCAACGTCGTCGCGATCACCGCTCCCGTCCGATCGGCGAGCTTGCGGATCGCGTCGCCGGCCTGTGCGGCGATGGCACCCCGCCCGACGATGATGACCGGCCGCTCGCTCCGCGCGATAATTTCGGCCGCCTCCTCGATCGCGTCCGGGTGCGGGTACGCCGGACGGGTCTTGCCGAGCAAGGCCGTCGAGGGGACGTAGTCGTCGAACTCGTCGAACTGCGTGTGGGTGAACTCGGCCGGGACGTTCAGCATGATCGGCCGGGATTCCCGGCGGGCCAGGTAGAACGCGCGCTGCACCGCTGCGTACGCCTCATCGGGGGTGTGGATCTGGACGAAGCCGGCCTCGATGCTGGCCGCGTAGCGCGGCCGTTCCAGGTACTGCGCGTTGTCCAGGTCGCCGCGGGGCGTGTCACCGGTGAGCGCGACGAGCGGGGTACGGGCCCGACTCGCGACGATCATGGTGGTGGCGAGTTGTGCCGCACCAGGGCCGCCGGTCGTCGTACACACACCCGGGTTGCCGGTCACGCGGGCCCAACCATCGGCCATCGCGAGGCCGGCGCCTTCGTGGCGCACCTGATACATCCGGACGCCGCGCTCTTCCATCGAGGTGAGCCAGTAGATGTTCGCCTCGCCGGTCATGCCGAAGACGTCGGTGGTGCCTTCGGCGGCAAAAGCGTTGGCCAACGCGTCGTAGAACCTCATCGTCATCCCATCCGTGCCCACCGGGCACCAAGCGCCGTGCCGAAACAGACTCGGAACGATCGTGAATGTATGCAATCAGTATGCCGAGCGAGCGTTGGCGTTTACTCGAAGCTGGCCAGTGTCGCGACGACGTCAGCGACGCTCGGCGCTTTCTCAAAGGCCCACCAGGCCTCGCGAATCTCTTCGCGCTTCGCGTCCTTCAAGATGCCGCCGCTGGCCCGGTCGAGCTTGGCGTCGAGGTCGGCCGCGGTCATCGGATTGCGCTGGTGGCCCTTGGGATAGGTGACCTCCTCGTCGATCACCGCGCCGTCCTTGCGCCGGATCACGATCCGTACGCGTGGGCAGCCGGCGACTTCCTGGCCCGGCGGCCGGTAGCCCGCGGTGTACTCGTCGTTCTCGGTGATCCGGATCTTGGCCATGACCGGGCGGAGGGCCGGATCGGCGATGCGCTCGTCGGTGAACGAGTCGACCGTGACGTCGCCGTCCACCAGAGAGACCGCAAGGAGGTACGCCAGGCTGTGGTCGGCGGTCTCGCGGTTCTGCGGATCCCACACCGACGGGTCGGAGCCGATCGCGACGAACAGCCGCTGGTAGGCGTCGATGTCGATGGACTCGATGTCATCGACGGAGGCCCACTCGCGCACCTTCGGCATGAACCCGAGGAGCGCCTGCGAGTGCGACTCGGCCGGGAACATCTTCTGGTGCGAGATCTCGGTGATGAACTGCCCGTCCGGGTAGGCCGGCAGGTCGAGTTCGAACGGGCCGCTGATCTGGTCGAAAATGCCGCAGCGACCGGCGAACGGCTCGGCCGGGCCGGTCATGCCTTCCTCGGCCCACTTCGTCGCGGTGGTCGCGTGCATGACCGCCGCCGCGGTCGCCGCACCCTTCCACATCGACAGCGCGCCGCGGCGGGTCACCATGAGCGGGATGGCCGGCACGATCGACAGCGACACGGCGTTGGCCATCCGGTCCCGATCGAGCCCGCGCAGCTTGCCGATGCCGAGCGCCGTCGCCACGGTCATGTAGAGACCCTGGTCCCAGCCGCGGTAGTTGCCGATGGCCTGGTTGCCGAGCGAGCCCAGGACCTCGTACGCCAGCGCGATCGCCTCAAGCACCTGATAGCCGGAGGCTCCGGTGACCTCGCCGGCGGCCAGCAGCGGCGGAATCATGTCGCTCGGGTGGCCACCGCCCTTGGCGAACATGCCGTCGTTCCAGTCGAGGCTGCGCACCATGATGGTGTTGGCGAACGTCGCGTACGACGGGATCGAGCTGACGTTGGCACCCCACACCGTCGCGGACTCGTCGCCGCGGACCGTCCGAGCGATCCGCACCGCGATCTCGGCCGGCTCGGTGACGGAGCCGGCGACAGCGCAGGCGATGGCGTCGAAAAGATGCCGCAGCGTCGCGTCCCGCGCGGTCGGGGTGATGTCGGCGTACGAAAACGAAGCGGCATAGTCGACGAGACGGGCGGTGGTTGTATCCATTCGGCGGGTCATCCTTCGCGGTCGGGGATGCTTCGCGGATCGGCGTCCGCGGCTACGTCATGCGAGCGTGTGATGGTCAACGGGTCGTCCAGTCGAACCGGGCCGTGACCCGTTCTGGTGGCCGTCCGGCCGGCACGGACCAAGATCCTTGACTGACGTTACGGGATAGCATACGGTCGGTATGGAATTAGGGCAATGTCGCGGCCACGGTCCTTGCTGGCCACCACGGCGGTGATCGGACACGTCGGGTCAGCCCGCCGTCGTCGTCGAGCGGAGGCCTTGACCACTATGACCGAAGTCCACGAGCCGGCCGTCGAGCAGCAGTTCGATGTCGTCTGGCCGCTGAGTCCGCGGCGCGTCGACCGCATCGCGGCGGTGGAGGCCGTCGGCGGCTCTCGACGGCAAGCGGGTCGCCTTCATCTGGAACTTCTTGTTCAAGGGCCCGACCATGTGGGGCTACCTCAGCGAGGAGCTCGCGAAGCGCTACCCCGGCGTCGAATTCGTCGACTATGGCGAGTTCGGCAACATCCACGGTGACGAAGAGGTGGAACTCGTCGCCGCGCTGCCCGAGAAGCTCAAGCGCCTCGAGGTCGATGCCGCGGTCGTGGGAGTCGGCGCCTGCGGCAGCTGTACGCCAGCGGTCATGCGCGCGGTGGCCAAGGTCGCCGAGGCCGGTCTGCCCAGCGTGGCGATCGTGGCCAACCAGTTCCAGCGTCAGGCGCGGATGATCGCGCGGGCCCAAGGTCTCGACTCGTGCACGATCGCTGTCTATCCCGGCACGATCCTGGTCGACGACGACGAGACGTTCGCCTCGAACACCATGCAGCATGTCTTTCCATTCGTTCTCGATGGCCTGACGGGGTTGGGCACCGAGACGTCATCAAGCGCGGGCGCCGCCGACGCCACAGCCGCCGACGCCACGCCGCCGACGCCACCGTGGCGGCGGCGCCCGTGGTGTCCGCGAAGGCAGCGGCCGCGTCGGATGCGGTCGAGTCGGAGCATCGCGCCGACGAGATCGTCTATCGCGGCTCGCTGCAGGACGTGCAGGACGAGTTCATCGCTCGTCAGTGGTCCGACGGGTTGCCGATCATTCCGCCCACCCGGCAACGGGTCGAGGCGTTCGTCGCCGCGTCCGGCCGCGCCGGCTCGGACGTTCTTGGTCTCATGCAGCCGTCGAATCGCGAAGCGACCATCTGGAGCATCGCCACCAACGCCGTGATGGCCGGTTGCCGGGCCGAATACATGCCGCTGCTCGTCGCGCTCGTCGAGGGTCTGTGCGACCCGTACTTCCGCGTGCAGGACGCCGGCGGCACCCCCGGCTGGGAACCGCTCGTCATCGTCAGCGGACCGGTGGTCGAGCAGCTCGGCTTCAACACGGGCGCCGGTGCACTCCGGATCGGCAACCAGGCCAATTCGAGCATCGGGCGCTTCACCCGGTTGTACCTGCGCAACATCCCGGGCCTGCTACCGGGCGCGACCGACCAGGGTTCGTTCGGGTTCAACTTCAACATCGCGCTGGCCGAAAACGGCGCCGCGCTGAGCGAGATCGGTTGGCCCACGGTCGCCGAGGACGAGGGATTCGCGGCCGGCACGAGCACCGTGACGATCCAAAGCGTCGTGACGATCAGCAGTTCGTTGCCGAGTTCCGGCTCGACCGCCGAGGAGAACCTCTACTACATCGCGCCCGCGCTCAACCAGGCGATCGCGGTCGGCGGCGTCTTCGCGCAGTACAACCACAGCATCCTCTACACGGTGCTGGCGATGTGTCCGCCGATCGCCCGTACCATCGCGAAGGATGGCTGGTCCAAGGACGACGTACGCCGTTATCTCGGCGACCATATGACGACCAACGGGGGACTCGTCAACGAGCGTGCCTTCGGCGGGTCCGGCGGCCACAAGTTCGCCATCGAGCGCACGCCGTTCGGCATCGACTTCCTCCGCCGGCAGGGTCTCGATCCCGCCACCGTCGACGTGTCGCAAATCGACTTCCCGACCCTGGTGAGCGTCGAGAAGATGGCGATCACGGCGGTCGGCAACCCGGGCCGCAATCACTCGCGGGCGTTCATCGGAAACCACGTGCAGGGTGCGCGGGTCACCAAGGCGATCAAACAGCCTTGATCGGTACGACGGGATAGCAGGCCGTCCACTGCGGCTGTGGTGAGGCAGGCCGAACGGCCGACGGCCGGAGAACCCCGCCGCGCGATGTTCTCAACCGATTGCATGCGACCGCTCGACCGGCTTCGCCCGTCCGGCTGGACCGGGGCGAGGCGCGACCGTCATGCCCGTTGGTCGGGGCGAAGGTTGCGTCGGCTCCGTCGGGCGGCCCGGATTCCGTCCGGTCGAGCATGCCATCCGCATCAGGGTTCACTCAGGTAGTTGAGCCGTGGACGCATGGCATTTGTCCGGTCGCGTACGCACATATCGGCGACAAGGTGTCGGAGTGGCTCGTCCTCGGGAGCCGTGAGTCGACCTCGTACCGAGTCCGGGTTTGGCCGATCGAGGTCGGTCGACGCACCGATCGGCTTCGCCGCCAAGCGACGGATTTTTAACGCAGCAGGCGACTCCGCGTTACCTCCGAGGACCTCGCGGGGAGTAAGAGCGGACCACCGGGCTATTGACAACCGGCGCCCTCAACGCCGATTGTATGCGCATAGGATGCAACACCTCGCTGCTTCGTCATGACAGCCCGCGCCACCTGCGCTAACCGTGCGGCACTTCCGTGCCAGATGCCTTGTAACGACCACCAAGGAGCCGATGCAACGTGTCTAGAGAATCTGAATACATCCGGTCGCTGGGCGGTTCCGTCACCAGACGTCGACTGCTTGGCGGCATCGCCGGTGGTGCGGCTCTCGCCGGACTCGCCGCGTGCGGCAGCACCGCAAGTGGCAGCGGCGGCTCGACGGCCAAGGCCGGCGCCCTTCCGCCAAAGTTCACGCTGCCCGCGAACCCGGCCGACTGGGAGACCAAGTACGAGCAGACGATCGAGGCCGCCGCCAAGGAGGGCGAGGTTGTCGCGCTCTTCGGACCGGCGACCGTCGCCGGCGAAGGCAAGATCCGCGACGAGTTCACGAAGCGCTACGGCGTGAAGGTCACCGTCGTCCAGGGCAGTACGACCGACATCACGAACCGCGCGCTGGCCGAGATCAGCCAGGGTCGCAACGAGACCGACCTCGCCGCCACCGGCCCGAGCGGCATCGCCCGCGTCGTCAAGGCGAACGCGCTCACCCCCCTCGATGCCCGAGCTGATCCTGCCCGAGGTCACCGACCGGTCGAAGAACTGGCACGCGTCCTACATCCCGTGGGAGGCCGACGACACCAAGCACCTCTACTGCACGTTCTACGGATTGAACGTGACGTCGAACGTCTCGCGCATCTACTACAACAAGAGCAAGGTCTCCGACGCCGACGTCAACGCGGTCAAGTCGTGGCAGGACTTCCTCGACCCGAAGTGGAAGGGCAAGCTCGCCATCTACGACGTGTCCCAGCAGTCGCAGACCACGCTCGTCTACATGTGGAACGCGCTCGGCAAGGATTACCTTGACAAGCTTCTGCGTACGCAGGACGTCAAGGTGTGGGCGGTCGGCGCCGATGAGAACTACGCCAACGCGATCGCGCGCGGCGACCAGACGGTCGCTCTCATTGTCGGCGGCGCCGAAGGCGCGCTGCTCGACGCGGCGAGCCAGGGCCTCCCGATCGCCGAGTGGCCGAACACGCTGAAGGAAGGTCCGGCCGCCGGCTTCCAGGGCGCGCTGTCGATCTTCGCAAACGCGCCGCACCCGAACGCCGCCCGGCTCTACGTGAACTGGATCCTGTCGAAGGAGGGCGGCACGGTCTACAACGCGCTCACCACCAAGCCCGTCGTCCACCTGCGCTCCGACGTCCCCCAGGGTGCGCTCGACAACCAGCTGTGGCAGCGGGCCCAGGAGCTGACCAGCGACGCGATCCAGGACCAGGGCACGCCCGCCTTCAATCAGGCCGTACACGATTCCGTGTCGTGGTTGCAAGGCGAGTTCAAGACGCTGAAGATCTCCCCGGCCGCGGCGTAGTCGCCGCAAGGCCGAAGCGTACGGAGCAACTGAATAACTGCGATTGGTGGTGCGATGACAAGCCCAGCTTCGACTCTTGAGGTCTACTGGATGCCCGGCTGCAGCTCATGCCTGCGGATGAAGGAATTCATCGAGAAAACCGGCGTCGAGTACGAGTCCTACAACATCGATGCGGAGCCTGAGCGCCGCACCAAGCTCTACGACCACGGCATCAACAACGTACCGGCGGTGTGCATCGGCGATCGTTGCATCACCGGCGTCGACCTCGCGGCGGTGGCGGACCTGATGGGTGTGGAATACACCGTCATTCCGCCACTGCCGGCCGACGTGCTCGTCGAGCGATACCGGCTGCTGATCCAGGCGCTGCACCGCTACCTGCGGCAGCTGCCCGAGGGCGGCCTCGATTACCGCCTGCCGAACCGCAAGCGTCCGATGCGCAACATGATCAATCAGATCGCGTCGGTCATGCGGGCATTCCTGTCCGCCTATTACAAGGACGACTACGACACGTCGTGTTACCGCAAGCCCGATGAGATCCAGACGGTCGACGACATCGGCCGCCGCGCCGACGAGACGTTGGCCTCGTTCGAGAAATGGTGGGCCGAGGACGGCTTCGACGACCCGCTCGACCGCATCGTCACCGCCTACTGGGGCATGCCGACGTTGCACGAGGTGCTCGAACGCGAGACCTGGCACACCGCGCAGCACCTGCGCCAGTTTGAGTTCGTGCTGGGCGAGCTAGGTGTGGAGCCGGACGGTCCGTTGACCGATGCCGAGCTCGCCGGCCTGCCGCTACCCGAGCGCATCCATGGCTAAGGCAGTGACGACGCTGACCGCGGAGGCATTCGAGTCGGCGATTTCCACCTCGGCCGGCACGTGGATCGTCGACTTCTGGGCCGACTGGTGTGCGCCGTGCCATGCCCTCGCCCCGGTCCTGGACGAAGTCGCGGCGGAGGCCGACACGATCAACGTCGGCAAGCTGGACGTGACGGAGTATCCGGAGATCGGGGATCGCTTCGACATCAAGAGTTTGCCGACGGTTGTCGTCTTCCGCGACGGAGTAGAGGTGAGGCGGCTGTTCGGGACGAAAACGAAGCGGCAACTGCTCGCCGCCGCGGCGAGCGGGTCCTAACCGGCCGACCGGAGCCGACAAAGTTGTTCGAAGTAGGAAGCGTGGTTGTTGATGGTCAGTCCACCCGAAGTCCTTGAGCACGAGGCGGTTCCGCCCGCGCCGGAGGTCGGCGCGAGACCGGCCGCGAAGCCGAAACGGCGCCCTATCCAGCTCACCACGTTCATCATGGCGCTGATCATCCTCGTCCTGGGCGCGTATCTGATCCTGCCGCTCATCCTGCTGCTCATCCTGAGCTTCAACACCGCCCCGGACATCTTCGTCGGTCCGACGCGATGGGGTTTCTCGGCCTGGACGACCGCGGTGCACACACCGGGACTGCTCGGCGCCCTCGGGCACTCGCTGCTCATCTGGGGCCTCGTCACGCTGATCGGTTTCCCGATCGCGATCGGCATCTCACTCCTGCTGGCGCGCACCCGGCTTCCGTTCTCACGCGCGCTCGAGTTCATGTTCTGGATCGCCTTCATCGTCCCGCCTCTGGCGTCCACGTACGGCTGGATCATGCTGGCGTCGCCGGGTACGGGCTTCCTGAACGAGTTGTGGATGCACCTTCCCTGGGGAGATCCCACCGGGAACGGACCCTTCAACATCTTCAGCGTGCCCGGGATCGTCTTCGCCCGGCTGATGGGCGACTCGATCGCTTTCAAGGTCATCCTGCTGACGCCGGCGTTCCGCAACATGAACGGCGCGTTGGAGGAGGCCGGCCGGGTCAGTGGCCTATCCGGGATACGGACGCTGCTGCGGGTAACGGTGCCGGTCATGGCGGCGCCGATCACGCTCGTTCTCGCCCTGCAGCTGATCAAGGTGTTCCAAGGATTCGAGGCCGAATACCTGCTCGGCTCGCGCTTCGGCTTCTACACGTTCTCGACGCTGATCTACAAGATGATCCAATTGCAGCCGATCCCGCTCTATTCGCAGGCGATCGTGCTCGCCACGCTGGTCGGTCTGATCGTCGCGGCCATCATCCCGTTCCAACGGTGGATGCTGCGTCGGCGCAACTACACGACCGTCGTGAGCTCGTACCGGCCCTCGCTGATCGACCTCGGTCCGTGGCGGTGGGTCACCTTCAGCGCGATCTCACTGCTGCTGTTGTTCGCGACGTTCCTGCCGGCCGCGGTGCTGATTCTGGGTAGCTTTATGACCCGCGTCGGGTTCTTCGATGCGATACCGGTATGGACCACGGTCCACTGGCATACGGTCTTCACGTCGTTGGACTTCTGGAGCGCGGTCAAGACAACGCTGATCATTTCGTGCGCCGCCGGAGTCCTGGGACCGATCATCTTCTCGTTGATCGCGTACGTCCTCGTGCGTACGCGATGGCGGGGGCGATCGTTGCTCGACTCCATCATCTGGTTCTCCGCCGCGATGCCGGGCATCCTGTTGGGCGTTGGCCTGCTGCTGATGTTCCTCGAAACCCCGGGCCTGAAGTCACTGTTCGGCTCGATCTGGGCGCTGATGCTCGTCGTCGTGTTCGCCGGCATCACCACGGGTGTGAACGTGTTCAAGGGCGTGCTGGTCCAACTCGGGCCGGAACTCGAGGAGGCCGGCCGCGTCGGCGGCATGGGCTGGTTCCGGACGTACCGGCGGATTGTTGTTCCGCTCTTGCTGCCGACGATGGTCCTGATTGGAATGATCAACTTCGTTGCGGCCGCGGGCACCACGTCCAGCGTCATCCTGCTGGCGTCCAACGACACGCGAACGTTGTCGATCCTCGGCCTGCAATACGGATCCGGCGTGGCCGGCGCCGGTGGCGTCGAGTCGGCCGGCATCATCAGCCTCGTGATCACCGCCCTGACCTTGGCTGTCGCGCTGCCGATCCGGTGGCTGTCGGCCAAGATGGGCATCCAATCCACCGGCGGCGCGGAAGTCGCTCCTACTCCAGGTGCCTATCCCGATGGGAAATGACATGAAGACCGAAATGGCAGTCCGCATCGCCGGGCTGTGCAAGACCTACGACGGTCAGAAGGTGCGGGCGGTCGACGACCTGTGTCTCGACGTTCCCCAGGGAGCGCTGGTCACGCTGCTCGGCCCGAGCGGCTGCGGCAAGACGACGACGCTACGGATGGTCGCCGGTCTGGAGAAGGCCGACGCCGGATCCATCCACTTCGGTGACGTTGCCATCGTCGACACGGGCCGGCGCATCAACCTGTCGCCGAACCGGCGCGACCTCGGCATGGTCTTCCAGTCGTACGCGATCTGGCCGCACATGACCGTGGCCGAGAACGTCGCGCTCCCGCTGAAGGCGCGTAAGTATCAACGCAATCTCATCAAGCCACGGGTACGCGAGGCCCTGGAACTCGTCGGCATGGCTGCGTTCGAGAAGCGGCCGGCACCGCTGCTCAGCGGCGGACAGCAGCAGCGCGTCGCGCTGGCCCGCGCGCTCGTCACCGAGCCCAAGGTGTTGCTGCTCGACGAGCCGTTCAGCAACCTCGACGCGGCGCTCCGCGAGCAGATGCGCATGGAGGTCAAGCAACTGCAGCGCCGGTTGAACATCGCCGCGCTCTTCGTGACGCACGACCAGATCGAGGCGCTGAGCCTCTCGGACACCGTCACGCTGATGCGCAACGGCGTCGTACAGCAACAAGGAACACCACGGGAACTGTACGAGGAGCCGGTCAACGAGTTCGTCCGCGACTTCGTGGGTCAGACGTTGTTGCTGACCGGGAAGGTCACCGAGGCCGCCGGCTTCGAGGGCCAGGCCGGCGGCGCTGACCCGACCATTGACAAGGCTGGCGGCGTCCGTGTCCTGATCGACGGATCATCGGATTGCGTCGTGTCGGCTCGTCAGTTCAACGGCACGCCGGTCACGGCCGGCCAGTCGGTCAAGGTCGCGGTCCGCCCGGAAGACGTACAGATCGTGCCGCGGACCGTGGGCGACCTGCCGCCGCGGGCGATCGACGCGAAAGTGTTGACGGCGCTGTTCTCGGGCGAGCACGTCGAGTATCAGGTCGATGTCGTCGGCCAGGGCACCGTCGTCCTCAAGGGTGACCGCCACGAGATCGTCACCGACGGCAGCCCGGTCTGGCTCAAGCTCCGCTCGGCCGGCCACAGCGTGTGGAGTCTCGACTCGACCGTGATTCCGCAGCAGGCGTCGGCCGCCTAGCTCGTTCGACCGGTGCCGGTGCCGGTGCCGGTGCCGGTGCCGCTGCGAGTGCCGGCATCGGCGGCGCCGGTCACTGGCCGGTCGAGCCGTCGATGCGTTCGCGGAGAAGATCGAGGTGGCCGCAGTGGCGTGCGGTCTCCTCGATCATGTGCAGCAACCCATAGCGCAGCGAGAAGTGCATGTCCTTGCCGCGTGCCTTGTCGTCCAGGTCGGCGCCGTCGATCGCTTCGCGGGACCGCTGGCACTCCGCGACGTACGCCGCGACGAGCCCGGGCAAGCGTGTCGTCGTCGTCGATCGCGAACGCTCCATGCATGTCGTCATCCGGCCACGGATACGGCAGGTCCGCGCCGGCGAAATCGATGCTGAACCAGAACCGCTCGGTGCCGGTCAGATGCTTGACGAGCCCGCCCGGCGTGAGCGTCGATGGTGGAACGACCGCGCTGAACGCCTGCTCGTCGGTCAGACCGGCGACCTTGTTGACGACGGTGGCCCGAAAGAAGTCGAGCATCCCCGTCAGCGACTCCCATTCGGTCCCGGACTCGGGCGGCCGCGTCCGCGGCATCGGCTGCACAATGTTGGTCGACATCGCCGTAGCGTAGAAGCCCTCACCGACAACGGCTGTCCACGTAACGGAGGCGATCCGCGTGTACGACGTCATCAGCGGCGACGACCTACCCGTCCTCGGGCCGTACTCGCCCGCCGTCCGCGCCGCCGGACTCGTGTTCGTATCGGCGCAGGCCGGGATCGACCCACTGACCGGTGACGCGCCGGCGACCGGTGGCTTCGAGGCGGAGTGCCGCCAGGCGTTGACGAACCTGGGCCGCGTACTGGAGCGGGCTGGCTCGGATCTCCGGCACGTCGTACGCACGACTGTCTTCTACACCGACCTCGCCGATATGCCGGCGATCAACGCCGCCTTCGCCGACGTCTTTCCGGCGCCGCGCCCGGCGCGCTCGTCGGCACTGGTCGGGCTGCCCGGTGGGCGTCGCATCAGCATCGACGCGATCGCCGTCGCGGTCTATCCGGACGGTCTGCGTGGGCACACGGACTGAGCCGCCGTATCGACGGCCGTTCGACCCGTGCTCAATAGTTGGTACGAACTTCTCGCCATGCGGGCGTCGATCGGACGAGACCGTCGGCGCCCGTCGAAACAGCCGCTGAGCTGCGAGAACGAAAGATTGGTGTGGCGGTGGACGACAACGTTCCGAACAGGTTGCCATCCTGTTATTGAATCGTGACGTTTGAGCGTTCGAGTGACGTGCGGTAGCGCTGAGGCGCGCTATTCGCCGGATTTCAAGGGAAAAGCCCGGCTCCTCCTTCGCTATGTGGCGACGGTCACGTTGCTGAGCGTGACGCGACTGGTGATTGGGGGTTACCGACGAGTAGCAACCGGTCTTGTTTGCGCTCTCAGGGTGCGGCACGATCTCCGGCAGCCAACGCCGTAGCGGGTCCAGCGCGACCGGCGGGCTCACGTACCTCAGCGCATCGCCGTACCAAGCGTCCTCATGGGGCCGCACGACGACGTGGTACGTGCGGTGACCGCACTCGTCAAGGAGGACCCCCGTGAAAGACCAGAAAGTAGCAACCGAGGGCGGCACACGCTGGCGTCGGTTTGCGCTCGCCATCGTCCCGACGGTGGTGATCGTGGGCGCCCTTGGCGCTGGTATCGCCAACGGCGCGGTGCCGGTGAGCTTCGCGGTGTCCGGCGTTCAGTTCAAGGTCACGGCGGACCAGCTGTCCGGCACCGACTTCGTCCAGTACGGCTCGATCGTGCAGCAGAAGGACGGCACACCGCACGCGGTCGCCGTCTCGGAGATCGGCAGTGCCGACCTCACGAACCTCTGCCAGTCCGTCGCGCAGCCGACGCCGATCGGCACGGTCGTCCTCAAGCTGACCGCGGGTGGCGGCGACACGCCGGCGCACGCCGACAACCTGCTGATCGACATGACCCAGTTGAGCGGCGACGCCACCTTCACCAACATCAACATCGGCCAGGACGCCTCGACACTGTCTCGCAAGGGACAGGCCGGTGGCTTCGGTCAGGGTGCCGACAAGGTCGTCATCAAGAACCTGTCGCAGACGGCGTGGGCAACCACCGCCGGGACGTTCACGTTGCCGGGCCTCAACCTGGGCCTCGGTAGCACCGGCTGCTAGTTCGCGCCACAGCGGGTCCCGCGGATCGCGACCGCGGGGCCCGCTTCGCGTGGCCATGCGCGCGTGCGCGCCGGCAGCTACACCGCGCGCGTGCGCGCACCGGCAGGTGGGCCGGCGAGGCATTTGGCACCAGCAGCAATCGGAAGGAACGCAGATGACCGTGGACGTTGCGACGCCCGACGAGAGTCGGATGACACGCGCGCGTCGAGCGTTTCGACGATGGCGTAAATCTCGCCCGTTCTGGGGCGGTCTGTTGCTCATCTTGGCCGGCGTCGAGATCTTCTACAGCGGCAACCTGAACCTCGGCAACATCCAGATCCACCTTGGACTCAACGGCTTCAAGTCGTACATCATCCCGCTCGTCGTTGTGCTGTGCGGCGCACTGATCTGGGCGACGCCGGCCCAGCGCATTTTTTATGGCGTCATCGGCACGGCCGCGGCCGTCTACTCCGTCGTGTCGGTGAATCTGGGCGGCTTCATCGTCGGACTGTTGCTGGGCATCTTCGGCGGCGCGCTCTCGATTGCCTGGGTGCCGGACAAGCGCGTGCTCGCCGATGGCGTCGACCACGCCGAGCCCGACGAGGACGACACCGCGGAAATCGGCGCATCGGTCCCGGCGTACGTCGGCGAGGACGACGAACAGTGGCGCGACCCGGAAAGCGAGGCGTCGGAAGAGCAGGAGGGTGAGCAGCGCGAGCCGTTTCGCCATCCCCGCCATGCAGCCGACGATGAGCCCGAGCCCGTAGTCCCGGCGGCGCGTACGGCACCGGACACGGCCGCGTCACCGGACACGACCGCGTCACCGGACACGACCGGCCCGGCGACCGTCTCGGGCGGCAACACGCAAGAGGTCGCCCACGCGGACGATCCGAACGAAACGACCGCGCCGATGTCGCGCATGCGCAGCATCCCGGACGTACCCAACGTCCGCGGCCCCGCCGAGGCGGCGGGGGACGACGCATCCGCGAGCGAACAGCCAACCGAGCGCGGCGACGGGCACGCTACCCCGCGCGCTCTCGCGATCACCGTCGTCGCGCTGACTCTCGGCGCCCTGGCGGCGTTCGCGATCCACAACGCCGCACCGGCCGCCGCCGACACATGCACGCCGACGCCCATGCAGTCGGCGATCCAGAGTGCGATCGCCAAGGCTGGCGTACACAAGCCCGCGGGTACGAAGACGAAGGCTCCCGCACCGAAGACGGCCGTAGCGACGCCGAAACACAACGGCGAGGCCGCACTCGCGCCGATCGCCGGCGATCAGCCGCAGCCGGTCGCGTCGATCGTCGGCGGCGTGATCGGCGTGATCGGCGGGCTCGGGCTCGGATCGCCGGCGGGTGGCACCGCGCCGGCCGCTGGCGCGGCGTTGGCGTCCTCCGATCCGACGCCGGCCGACACGCCATCCGCGGATCCGTCCAGCCCGGCGCAGACGCCGACCGCGACCCCGACGCCGACCGCAACGTCCGGGCCGACCCCGACCTCGACGCCCACAGCCAAGCCACGACCGACCCTCACAAAGCCGTCGTCGCCGCGACCGTCAAAGTCGCCGACGACGGCGCCGAGGCCGTCGACCTCGTCGAGCCCCCCGCTCTGCACCACGACCCCGAAGGTATTGGCCCGCGCTGGCGGCCAACCCATCGTCGGCGAGCGGCCAGCCACGCAGAAAACGCGGCTACTGACGATGACCAACCTGTCCTACGACGGCAACGTGTCGTTGCCGACGGCTAGGGGCAGCATCGTCGCGATGCAGTTTTCGATGAGCTCGACGACGTCCACCCCATTCGAGCTGGATGTGCCGGTTGGCGATCGCCAATGCATATCCAAGAGCTCCCAGCTCACGCTCACCGATAATGTGAAGATCTTCGCGACCGAGATCAAGGGCAATCTTGGTGGCGTCGTACCGGTGGATTTCACGCCGGACTCGCCGCCACCGCTCGTCGCCCCCGTCCCCGATCTGTTCTTCACCGACGCGACGCTGACCCTGGCATTCGTGCAGTCGGACACGTTGACCGCCGACAAATTCACTATCACGTCCGACTAACGCGTCCGTACGGTGAGTCATGGACTCGCTCGCACAGCAGCTGTCGCAGCGGGTCGGCCTGCACCTCGGTGCCGATCCGTTGATCCGGGCCTCTGACCACGCCGACTTCCAGGCGAACGGCGCTCTGGCGACGGCCCGTGAGCGACGGACCGCGCCGCGTGAACTGGCCGCCACGATCGCGGGCGCTGTCGCCGGCGATGACCTGATCGCCCGCGCCGAGGTGGCCGGACCCGGTTTCGTCAATCTGACTGTCGCCCCGTCGGCGATCTGGACGCAGATCGCTCGGCGCCACGCCGACCCGCGTCTCGGTGTCGCCACGCCGCTGGCCGGCCAGCGCATCGTCGTCGAATACTCCGGCCCAAACATCGCCAAGGAGCTGCACGTCGGGCATCTGCGGTCGACGGTCATCGGGGATGCGCTCGTCCGGCTGTTCCGGTATGCCGGCGCGGACGTGATCCGGCAGAACCACGTCGGCGACTGGGGGACGCCGTTTGGCATGCTCATCGCCTATCTCGACGAGCATCCCGAACCCACGGTCGTGGCGCGTTCCGGAGTCGAGACGATGTCCCGGCTGTCCGCGCTCTACGGCGCGGCCCGGGCCGAATTCGAGCGTGACGAAACCTTCGCCGAGCGGGCCCGGTCGCGCGTCGTCGATCTTCAGGCTGGAGATCCTTGGGTACGGGCGCAGTGGCGCACGATCGTCGCCGAGTCCGAGCGCTATCTTGCCGAGATCTACGAGCTGCTTGACGTGGAGTTGACGGCGGCCGACACGGACGGCGAGAGCTCGTACAACGACGTACTGATCGACGTCGCCACGGCGCTCGTCGAGCGCGGGATCGCCGTCGAAAGCAATGGCGCGCTGTGCGTCTTCAGCCCCGACGTCCAGGGACGCGACGGTGCATTGGTGCCACTCATCGTGCGGAAGTCGGACGGTGGATTCGGTTACGCGGCAACGGATCTGGCCGCCGTCCGCCGCCGTGTCGACGATCTGCGGGCCGATCGGATCTGTTACGTGGTCGACATCCGGCAGGCGCTGCATTTTCGGATGGTCTTCGACACCGCCCGGCGGGCGGGCTGGCTGCCCGATCGGGTCAGCGCCGAACACGTCGCGTTCGGTTCGGTGCTCGGCGTGGACGGCTTACCGATCAAGACGCGCGAGGGCGACACCCCGAAGTTGGTTTCGCTGCTCACCGCCGCGGTCGACCGCGCCGCGGCGGTGCTCGCCGACCGGAGTCCCGACCTTGACGCCGATACCGCCGCGCGTCGAGCCCGGGAGGTCGGCATCGGCGCAGTGAAGTACGCGGACCTGTCCACCGGCCGCACCCGCGACTACGTGTTCGACCTGGACCGGATGCTGGCCCTCGACGGGAACACGGCGGTCTACCTCCAATATGCCCACGCCCGTACGTGTTCGATCCTTCGCAAGGCCAATGGCGTGCCGCTAACCGTGGACGTGGACGCGGCGATGGAACCGGCCGAGCGTCGTCTCGCGCTGCGGCTCGACGAGTTCGACGCCGCGCTTACGGCGACCGTCGAGCATGCCGAGCCACATCGCCTGTGCGGTTACCTGTTCGACGTCGCGCAGGCGCTCGCCTCGTTCTGGAACGCGTGTCCGGTGCTCGGCGCGCCGTCGGATTCCGTACGGGCGAATCGCCTTGTGCTCTGTGATCTGACCGCGCGGACACTGCGGACTGGACTCGATCTGCTAGGCATCGCGGCGCCGGAGCGGCTCTAAGAATTCTCCGGCGCTCCGGCAACCTTGCCTCGCCGGGGCGGCGTCCTTGTGGGCAGACGGCTGGATGATCTGGCCAACACCTCGGGGGACACGTCATGAACCGCAAGCTTCGCCGCCACCACATCCTTTCCGCCGTCATGGTCACCACACTCGCCGCGGCCACTGGTTGCGCGTCGGCGGCCCGGCACGGCGACGCGCCTTCGACGGAGAAGGCGGAGCCGGCTCAGCCGGTCGCGCAGTCCGCGACGCCGGCGCACGCACCCGCTCCGGGCAACGCCAACGGCGACGCGAACGCCAGCGCACCGTCGATCACAAACGGCACCGCGACGGTCACGATCGCCGGACAGTCGGCGCGATTCGGGTCAACCGTCACCGACGCCGCGTGGGCGCCGGACGGGTCGCGATTGGCGTACGTCGACGGCAACGGCAACATCGCGACGGCGCGGCCGGACGGCGGCGACGTCCACGTCCTGACCCGCACCGACAAGGGCGTCAAGCGCGCCCACCCGACGTGGGCCGCCGCCGGAAGCACCATCGAATTCACTGAACGGGGTCATGACGGCGTGTGGCGCCTCGTCACCGTGTCCAGCAACGGCATCGCCTCCGATACGGAGCAGGTCGACTGGCTCGGCGGCATCGAGTCGCACGGCGACACCGCGCCGAGCGCGGTCGCCACGGTGGGCGCTACCCCCGGCGACCTGGCGCTGGATCTCCTGGCTTACCAACACGCGGGGCCCAAGGGATCCGAGGTCTGGATCCTCGACGGCAACCAGCGTGAGCCGTCTCCTGTCAAGGTCGGCGCAGGCAGTCAGCCCGCGTTGGCTCCCGACGGTAAGCGTGTCGCATTCATCGGGCGCGGCGGGCAGTTGTTCGTCGAGGCGATCGTGAATGGCAAGGGCGGCGCCACCGTGCAGATCACGTTCGGCATCAAGGGCATCTCATCGCCGGCGTGGTCGCCAGATGGCACCCGGATCGCGTACCGGTCGGCCAAGGACGTCGAGTCGGTGTCAGCGAAGCCGAAGTCGGCAACGAAAAACCCGGTGCGCGTGGAGTCGAAGACGCCGGGCACCCCGGCATATCGGCCGGTCGCGGCGACAACGACATTCCGCCTCGGCGCGTCTGACCCGATCGCCGCCGCGGTCATCCTTTCGCGTTCGCGCTGGATCGACGCCGCTCACCAGGTTGGTCGGCCGGAGTCGGGCGCCGGCGTCGTAACGCTCATCGACACCGACGACCCGGGCGCGGCGGTTACGGCTCTGGACGTGACCGGAATGGCCGGTCCGGTGCTGTTCGTCCATGGACGCACGCTCGATCCGCGGGTCCGGGCCGAGATCTCCCGTGTGCTTCGACCGGCCCCAGAGACCACGGTCACGCTTGTGGGCGACGTGTCGGCGTCGATCGCCACTACCGTCTCTGTCAATGGGCTACGACGTGCAGCGCATGTCCGCGCCAATCGTCATGACGCCCGATGGTCTGGCCGGATCACCGAACCTACTGGTCGTATCCGAGCGGGATCGGGCCGCCGTCGCCGACTACTTGAACGTCGTGCGGGCGACGAATTCACCGGTGCTATTCGTGCCCGGGCCGGCGCTCTCGGCCGCCCAGCGAACGGCGTTCAACGCGATGGCGCGCGGTGCGCACGGTACGCCGACGGTGTACGCGCTCGGCGCCGATGCGGCCGCCGCGGTGGGTGCATCGTGGCCCGGCCGGCCCTCGGTGAAAGTTGTGAAGCTGTCCGCGAGCGATCCGGCAACCGAGTCGCTGCAGACGCTTCGCAGCTACTCAAGTGGTCCGACGACGGTCGCGCTGGTGTCGAGCGCTTCGTGGCAGATGCAATTGGTCGCTGCGGAGAGCTGGTCGCCGGTCCTGTTGGTCGACCCGAAGCACGGACTCAGTGCCGCGGCTGCGCAGTGGCTCACGACGTCGGCCGGCTCGATCGCCAGCGTCTACGCCTTCGGCGATCCCGCCTCGGTATCGGACGCCACGCTGAGCACGGCGGCCGCCGCCGTCAGCGGGCCGGCCGGTGCAGTGTCGCGCACCCTTCCGACTCTGAAATAAGCGCCGCTTCGAAAGGCAACGCAACAAGCGCTGGCGACGAACGGTAACCGTTCGTCGCCAGCGCCGTTCCGTGTCTGGTGCGGGTGGGAGTCGCCGGAGCGGGGGTGCGGCGCGCGGGCGCGGTGCGGGCGGGTGCACTCAGCGGTACTGCGCGGCCCGGCGCTCGGCCGCGACCTCATCGGCCATCAGGTACGGCGGATAGTCGTTCGGCGTCGCAACGCGGTTGTCAGCGGCCCGGAGCAGATCCCGCAGCGCCGCAAGGTGTTCGGCGCCGAGGCGGTGTGGCCGCACTGCCACGAGCCCGGAGAACCGGAACGTGACCTGGTCGCTGACCTCGAACTCGTACGTCTCGAAGCCGGCGACGGCACCACCGATCCCGTCGAGTACACCCCGTGCGGATCCTCGGGCGGCCGTGAAGTCCCCGATCCGTACGTCGGCGCCGCGGCGGGCGTTCGGGCGGGCGAGATACGGGCACACCATCGCGGCGTACAGCATGCACGCGAGGTGGCCCGGGGCCTCGGCCGTGCCGGCCCGGTTGCCGTACGTCTGGTCGGTGGCAAGCGCCGTGATCATCGCGGTCGCCTCCTCGGCCGCCACGACGCGCCACACGGTGTCGGTGCCGAATGGCGTGCCGCAGATCGAGCAGCGCCGTTCGACCGCACAGATCAGGGTGCGGGCCGAACTCGTCGCGGCGAACATCGGGACACCATCGCGCCAGGGCGTGATCGCCGGAACCGGATAGCCACGGTTGTCGTGCGGCCGGCCGTACACCGCCGGTGGTTCGGGCGCGTCGTCAGGCTGCATCCGGTCATTGAACACCGGTCTGGCCCACGCGTGGGGGCAGCCGCGGTCGGCACGGGAGGCGTACGCGCCGCACGCCTCCCGTTGAGCCTATCCGAGGACCGACAGCCGATCCGCGGTCCTACAGCCGGTCCAGCGCCGCCTTCAACGGGTCGAGGCCGAGCGAGCCGAGATTCAGCGCGTCCCGGTGGAACGCCTTGAGATCGAAGTCGGCGCCCTTGCGGGCCTTCGCGTCGTCGCGCGCCTGCAGCCAGATCCGCTCGCCGACCTTGTACGACGGCGCCTGCCCGGGCCAGCCGAGGTAGCGGTTGAGCTCGAAGCGCAGGTTCTCGTCCGGGATGCGGCAGTGCGCCCGCAGGAACTCCCAGCCGAGTTCCGGCGTCCAGCGCTCGCCCGGGTGGAAGCCGAACGGGTTGTCCTTCGGGATCTCCAGCTCCAGGTGCATGCCGATGTCGACGATCGACGCGCGCGGCCCGGAACGCCTGGCCGTCGAGCATGCCGAGCTTGTTGCCCGGATCGTCGAGGTAGCCCAGCTCGTCCATCAGGCGCTCGGAGTAGAGCGCCCAGCCCTCGCCGTGGCCGGAGCACCCAGCACAGCAGTCGCTGCCACCGGTTGAGCAGCTCGGCCCGGACGGCCGTCTGCCCGACCTGCAGGTGATGACCCGGTGCGCCCTCGTGGTAGACGGTCGTCACCTCGCGCCACGTGGAGAACTCGTTGATGCCGGCCGGCACCGCCCACCACATCCGGCCCGGTCGGCGTGAAGTCCTCGCTCGGGCCGGTGTAGTAGATGCCGCCGTCCGAGGTCGGCGCGAGCATGCACTCGATCCGGCGTACCTGCTCCGGGATGTCGAAGTGGGTGCCGTTGAGCTCGGCGATCGCCTGGTCGGCCAGCTCCTGCATCCAGTCGCGGAACGCCTCCTTGCCGGCGATGTTGCGGGCCGGCTCGGCGTCGAGCGCGGCGACCGCGTCGTCGACCGTGCCGCCGGGCACGATCTGGTTCGCGACCGTTACGCATCTCGGATTCGAGCCGGGCCAGCTCGGCGAAGCCCCAGGCGTACGTCTCGTCGAGGTCGATCTTGGCGCCGAGGAAGAACTGCGACGCCAGCGCGTAGCGCTCCCGGCCGACGGCCTCCTTGTCGGCGCCCTTGGCGGCCAGCTCGTCGCGGAGGAACGCCGCGAAGTCGAGCGTGGCGTCGCGGCCGGCGACGGCACCGCGGTCGAGATCGGCGGCCAGCGCGTCGGACGACTCGGTCCGGCCGCGATCGCCGCTCGACGAGGCCGGGATAGAAGTTGTCGCCGGTCGGGTCGGACCAGACGTCGCACTGCTTGGCGATCTCGAGCATCTGGTGCCGGGACGAGACGTGCCCGGCGTCGGCCGCCTCGCGCAGCGTCTGCTTGATACTGCTCGAGCGCGTGCGGCATGGCCGTCAGCCGGGCGGCGATGTTCGCCGCGGCCTCGTCGCCGGCCAGCGGCATCAGGTCGAAGACGCCGCGGATGTTGTGCAGCGCCGCTGGAGATCACGTTCAGCTCGCTGGTGGTCTCGCCGGCGTCGTAGCGCGCCACGGCCAGCGCCGAGCCGCTCCTGCATCGCCTCCTTCGCGACGCGTTCGCGCTCGGTGGCCGGCGTCGCGGCGGTCGAGCGCGGCGAGCGTGCGGCGGTCGAGGTCGGCGAGGGCGGCGAAGCCGGCCGGCGACATGTCGGTCAGCAGGTCGTCGTACCCGCTGATGCCGACGTAGGTCGCGCCGAGCGGGTCGAGCGGCGCCCACTCGTCGACGTAGTCGTTGGCGATGTCATCAATATGTCCCACGAGGTCAGACCCTACGTGACCGGTAACGGGCGCAGTCCACCCCGAATTGCGAATCACTGTGCCGTGAGGCGGCCGGACCAGCGCAAACGGCCGCCAACCCTAGTCGTGGCCGCGGGCCCACGCGACGACGTCATCGGCCGACCAGGTGTTCACGATCCGATCGGCCGGCACCCCGCACAGCGCCGCGCGCGTGCACCCGTTGTCAAGCCAATCGAGTTGGCCCGGCGCGTGGGCATCGGTGTCGATCGTGAACCGGCAGCCCGCCTCGAGTGCCTGTCGCAACAGGCGCTTCGGGGGGTCCAACCGATCCGGACGTGAGTTGATCTCGACTGCCTTGTCGTGCTCGACGCAAGCGGCGAACACCGCGGCCGCGTCGAACGCGCTCTCCGGGCGCGTACGCCCGGCCCGATGCCCCTTGTCGCCGGCTCCGGCGGCAGCGACCTTCCGGCCCGTACAGTGCCCGAGGATGTCCAGGTGCGGATTGGTGACAGCGGCGAGCATCCGGCGCGTCATGACGTCCGCGTCGTCGCGCAGGCCGCTGTGCACCGAGCCGACCACCACGTCGAGCCGGCCGAGCAGCTCGTCGGTCTGGTCGAGCGAGCCGTCGGCGTTGATGTCGACCTCGATACCGGTCAGGATGCGGAATCCGTCCGGCAGCTCCTCGTTGATCGCTTCGACGAGATCGAGCTGCTGGCGCAGCCGATCGGCGGTGAGGCCGCGCGCGACGGTCAACCGCGGCGAGTGGTCGGTCAGCACCATGTACTCGTGGCCGAGGTGCACGGCGGCCAACGCCATCTCCTCGATCGGCGAGCCGCCGTCGGACCAGTCCGAATGCAGATGGCAGTCGCCACGCAGCGCGGCGCGCAGGGCTTGGGCGGCCTCGCCGACGTCGCTGCCTTCGGTCGCCTGCAATCGGCGGAGATAGACCGGCACCTCGCCGGCCAGCGATTCGATGATGCATCGGGCCGTGACGTCGCCGACGCCGGGCAATTCGGCCAGTGTGCCGGCAGCGGCGCGAGCGGCCAGATCGTCGGGACGCAGCGCGGCGACGGTCTTCGCGGCGGCGCGGAATGACCGCACGCGATAGGTGGACTCGTTGGCCCGTTCGAGCAGGAAGGCAATGGACCGCAGGTCCGCGGCGGCGTCCCGGGCCGGGGCCGCTTGCGCGTCGCTCATCGCGACACCAGCTGGCTGCGTAGCCGGTCCGCGGTCGCCTGCGGGTCGTCGACCTCGATCACAATCTGCCGGTACGGCGAACCTTCCGCGCACGTGATCGCGACGACAGTGTCGGCCCGCCGTACGTCCCAGAACGTACGGGTGTCGCCGGTGCCGTACGAACCGGCCGTGATGATGCCGGGAATGTTGGAGCCGGGCAGCTTCAAGCCGCGACGTGGCAGCGTCGACCGGGACACGGCCCGAGCGCTCAGGACGTCGCCGACCGGGACACTCACGCCGGAGGACAGGCACCACAGCACGTCGAGGCCACGGGGTCGGACGTGGATTGTCGTGCCGTCGACGATCACGTCGACGTGCGCTTTGCTGTAGACCATCGCGACAACCATCGCGATGACGAGCAGCGTCACGACAAGCGGCAGTATCAAGGCCGGGGACACGGTGGACTCCGTGCTGGCGGTCGCTCGACCGAGCCACATCACACCAACGAAGTGCATACCACCGAACTTACTTGAGGCGCGCTGGACCGGCGCGCCGCCCGGGCCGCGCCGACGGTTCGGTCGGCCGATCACTCGGCCGGTCGGACCGCCGTGACCGTTCGCCGGTCCCGTGCGATGTCGGTAATCCAGCCGCCGGCCCGGCCGAGCCGCGCGAGCACGTCCGGGGTGGCCGGCAACTCGGCCGGCAGACTCGGCGGCGGCGGCCAGGCCCGCCGGGCGGCCGTGGCCGGTGCGAACCACTTGCGGAGGGCGGCAATCGGGTCACCACTGTGCAGCGCATCGGCGGCCGCGTCCAACTCTTCCGCGATCGACGCGAGCGACGCCGTCACCGCGGCCGAATTCGCGCCGCACATGGCCGCGCTGAGTTCCGCTGGGCTCGCGGCCACCCGCGTACCGTCATGAAACGAGCCGGCGCCCAACGAGAGCGCGAGCGGGTTGTCCGCGGCGACCCGCATCAGCGCCGCCGCCAACACATGCGGAACATGGGAGATCGCGGCGACCGCGCGGTCGTGTTCGGCGGCGGTCGTCGGCACCACGCGTGCGCCGAGCGAGGTGGCCAGCGTCGCCACCTCGAGCCAGTCGGCGAGCCGTGTCTCGTCCGGTTCCAGACACAGCGCCCAGGCCGCACCGCGAAACAGCTTCGGATCGCTCGCGGCGAAGCCGGATGTCTCGCGGCCGGCCATCGGATGGCCGCCGACGAAACCGGCCAGCGCGATGCCCGAGCTCCGCCAGCGGTCGACGATGACGTCGCGTACCGGTCCCTTCACCGACGTGACGTCGGTGATCAGGCCGCTGTAGCCGCAGTTGGCCAACTCGTCGACCACTCCGGTTACGGCCGGCCACGGTACGGCCAGCACAACGAGTTCGACATCGGCGACACTCTCCGCGATCGACGCCGAAATGTGCCAGCGGTGGGCGGGTCGGGCCGCCCCGGCGGCCGTACGTGCCATCGCCCGCGTGGCCGGATCGGCGTCGTAGCCGTACGTTTCGTGGCCGGCGGCGGCGATGGCTCGCAGCACCGATCCGCCGATGAGGCCCAGGCCGATCACGGCAATACGCATGGCTGCTCCACCTCCACCCTGCGCCCGGCCGCTGGTGCACGGGTTGCGGCCGGCCCGGCGCGATCACAATCTACGTCGGTCGGTTCCGTGTGCCGTTGCCGGTCCGCCGGGGCGGTGGGCTCGTTACGCTTTGGGTGGAGGTGGCGAGTGACCGACGTACCCGTTCCGGAGCCTGGTCGTCCGCGACCCGCGGCCGCCCCGCGGGCGCCCGGATCACCGCTGTCCCCGGGCGGATACCCGATGGTCGCCGCGTCGCCGAGCCCGGGTCCGGCGCCGTACGCCGGCGACGGCCGACCGGCCGCCGATGCTGGTCGCGATGGTCCGCCATATGCCGGCCCGCCCGCGCCGCCACCCGGCTGGCCGCAAGTCCCGTCGGCGTGGCAGGCACCGGCTTCGGCGCCACCGTCCTCGCCGCTACCAGCCTCGGCGCCGCCGTCTTCGGCGCCGCCGTCATCCGGAGCGCCGTGGCGGGCGCTCGCGCCGACATCGTCGGCGCACGGTCCGGCGTCGTTCGGTCCGGCCGCATTCGGCCCGGGGGCACCCGGCTCGGGATCGGTCGGCTCGAATCCGGGTCGAACAAGGGATGGACGCCGTACGCGTTCGCTGCGGCCGATCTACCGGGAACCGCTCCCGGCCCGACCCGGCTCGGTCGTGGTTGGTGCGGTTGCCGGCGTCGTGTGGATGCTGCTGTTCGGCCTCCTCGGCCACAGCGCTCGAAGCTACTGCTGGTGGACGATCGGGGCGGCGCTGGCCGGTTGGGCCGCCGCCGCCGTGCTCGCCCGTTCGGGGGACCGGGGCGTCGCCGCGGGCGCGGCAATGTCGACCGGAGTCGGGCTCGCGATTGCGATGAGCGTGGTCGTCACGCACTGGGTCGGCGGTCACTGGCTGCTGTGGTGAGATGACCTGTCGTGAACGTGAATTCACGTCACGTAGTCGCCTGGTTGCGCGCCGAGGTCGGCCTTGACGTGCGAGAAGACATTGGTCAGTCTCATTTCTATGTCGACTCCGCTTCCCCGGCTCGACCCCGATCGTCGTCGTCGTCGCCTATACGTTCTGGCCGAATACGCCGACTCAGCCGCGCAGCGAATTCGCATGCAGCCTCAGCGGGCACGCATGGTCCGCATCCGCGAACTGGTCGACAATCGGCGACGTCTCGCCAGTTGACGCACCGAGCGTGTGATCGTTCGGACACAACGCTCGCGTTGGACAGCAACATGACGTCCAATTGGATAGCGTCACGCGTAACCGGCGCCGACGCGTAGCGCAGCCGCGAGGCGCCATGTCACTGTCGCACCGACCGGGGGAACCGTGTCCTATTTCGCCGCCGCTGTGGTTCGCGGTCCCAAGGGCTGGTCATCGGCTGAGGTGGATCTCACGGTGCCGCCGACATCGAAGAGGTCGCCGACCGCCTGCGAGACGTTGACAACGATGCCGACGTGTCGATCATGTTCGTCGAATCCGACGACGTCTACCTCGTCATCCTCCGCCTCGACGATGGCGAGGATCTGCGCGTCTTCGGCTCCGACAAGGTCTTCGGCCAGGAGAGCCGCCTCGGTGCGCTGCTGCTCGGAGACATCGAGGAGCCGGTGCTCGAGATCGAGGACGTGACCGAGGGCAGCGAGGTCGAGATCGACGAGGACCCGCAGCCGCGGTCGGCCGTCGAGCCGGACGCCGACCCCGTCGGCGACGCCGACCTGTTGGCCGATCTCGGGGTGCCAGCCCACCATCTGCTCGAACTGTGCGCGCACGAGGGCATGATGCCGGCCGACATCACCGCCGAGATCTGCGCCGTCATGGGTTGCGCCGACGAGATCGAGGAACTGCGCGAGGCGTGAGCGCGGTGCGTCCGGGCGAGCCGAGCGACTTCGAGGCGTGGATGCGGCGGGCGATCGATGTCGCCGTGCCGCCCCACCCCAGCGCGGCCGAGGCCGAGGACATCCCGGTCGGTGCGGTGGTGTTCGCGCCCGACGGTACGGAGCTGGCCCACGCCCGCAACGCGCGGGAGCGGACGGGCGATCCGACCGCCCATGCCGAGATCCTGGCGCTCCGGCTGGCCGCATCGGCCGTCGGAGAGTGGCGGCTGGACGGCTGCACCCTCGTCGTGACGCTCGAACCGTGCACGATGTGTGCGGGCGCCCTCGTTCTGGCGCGGGTCTCGACGCTCGTCTTCGGTGCCTGGGAGCCGAAGACGGGCGCCGTCGGGTCACTGTGGGACGTCGTACGGGACCGCCGGCTCAACCACCGTCCCGAGGTGTACGGCGGCGTGCTCGCCGAGGAGAGCGCGGCGATGATGCGAGCGTTCTTCCAGCCGTACCGCTAAGGGGTCTGGTCTTTGATGATCGCGGCTGAGCGCGATCTCCACCATCTGGCCGAACGTCTGCTCGCGCTCCTCCGACGTGGTCTGCGCGCCGGTCTTGATGTGATCGCTGACCGTCAGGATCGTCAGCGCGCGGGCCCGGAACCGCGCGGCGATCGTGTAGAGCGCGGCCGACTCCATCTCGACCGCGAGCACGCCGTACATCGCCAGCTTGTCGAACAGGTCGGGCCGGTCGGTGTAGAACGCGTCGGCGGCGAGGACCGGGCCGACGCGCATCGAGATGCCGCGCTCGGCGGCCGCGTCGACGGCGTTGCGGAGCAGCCCGAAGTCGGCGACCGGCGCGAAGTCGATCAGCCCGTCGAAGCGGACGCGGTTCATCGCCGAGTCGGTGCACGACGAGCTCGCCGCGATCACGTCGCGGAGCTGCAGATCGTCGGTGATCGCACCGCAGCTGCCGACCCGGATCAAGGTCGTCGACGTCGTACTCGGCGATCAGCTCGTGGGTGTAGATCGACGCCGACGGCATGCCCATGCCGGAGCCCTGGATCGACACGTCGACGCCCTGGTAGCGTGCCGGTGAAGCCGAGCATGTTGCGGACGGTCGAGTAGCACTTCGCGTCGTCGAGGTAGGTCTCGGCGATCCACTTCGCCCGCAGTGGGTCGCCCGGCATCAGGACCCGCGGGGCGATCTCGCCGGGCTTGGCGCCGATGTGCGTACTCATGGGCCTGATCCTGCCAGGTTTCGCGATGAGCTGCGGTGCGCGCCTACCGACGAGCGCGTACGGCCGGCGGTCAGGTACCCTTCTCGGCGGTGGCGTGTCCGAGTGGCCTAAGGAGCACGCCTCGAAAGCGTGTGAGGGTTTACGCCCTCCGCGGGTTCAAATCCCGCCGCCACCGCTCCTGACCAGCAGCGGGCCGCCCCGGTCTGGGTGGCCCGCTTGCTGATCTCTGCGGGCTCACCGCCCGGATCGCAGCACGGCGACCTCGGGGAACTCGTCCGGCGAGCCGTAGCCGTGTTCGGCCAGCCAGCGCACGTTAGTCAGGCATCGCAACGACCACCATGCACGGATGAGGTCGCGATCGACGGCGGTGCCGTAGCCGGCGACGACGTCGCCAAGGTGCTCCGTGTGTCCGAGCGTGAGGATGGCGAGGTCGAAGAGCGCGTCGCCCTGGGCCGCCTCGGACCAGTCGACGACGCCGGTGACCGCGTCACTGTCGACGAACACGTGGTCGACTTGCAGGTCGCCGTGGATGAACACCGGTGTCCACGGCCGGAGCGCAGTCTCGGCGAGCCGGCGATTGCGCGTGACCACGTCGGCGGGAAGGACGCCGTTGGCGACGAGCCACTCGCACTCGCCGGCGAGGCACGACGCGAGCTCGTCGAGGCTCCGACCAGGCCATGGCGGCAGCGGCGCGTCGTGCAGCGTTCGTACGGCGGCACCGGCTGCGGCCCACGCCGCTGGCGACGCCGTCGACGGCTTGCCCAGGCGGCCGAGTGCCGTCCCTGGGACTGCGGCGAGCGCCAGCACGGGCGGCTTGCGCCACAAGACCTCCGGAGTCGGGATCGGCGCCATGGCCATCGCCTCGACCTCAACGTCGATGCGTGTCTGATCAGTGTCGATCTTCAGGAACACGTCGCCGACGCGAAGGGTTGCGCGTTCCTGATGGGCGACGACGACCTTGACCTCTTCCACGTCGCGCATTATCGCGGGGATGACTACCGGCGTCACTGAGATTTGTCGCGTGCGACTGTCGGTCCGATGACGTCGAGCGAGCGATGTCGCGCACGACCCGGCCGGCAAACGGGTTGCGGCCAGCCAACTCGCGCGTCAGCCTGGCGGCGTGAGTGATCGGCTTCCCGCCGCATACGGATTTGGCCTCGACGACCAGCTGCATCGCCGGCTGCGCAGTCGGCCGCCCGAATCCGCCGTGGCCTGGGTTGAATCCCAATTGGGCGCACGGGCTGTCACGATTCGGGCGCTCGACGGTGGCACGTCGTCGGCCGTGCATGCGCTGTCCCTGGAGACGCCGACACGAACGCGGCTGGACGTAGTGCTGCGACGCTACGTCCTGGACTGGGTCGCGGAAGAGCCGTGGGCGCCGGGCAACGAGACGACCGTCTTGGCTTTGTTGAACGCGACGGCGCCGGCGGTGCCGGCGCCCCGCCTACTGGCCGCCGATCTCGATGGCCGCACCGACGGCACACCCATGGTCGTGATGTCCGCGCTGCCCGGCGATGTCGTCTGGGAGCCGGCCAGTGTGGAGACATGGTTGCGCCGCCTGGCCGAAGTCCTTCCGGCGATCCATGCCGTCGCCGTCTCGCCCGAGTTAAGCGACTGGGCGCCGTACCCACCTGAGCCCGGTCTCGTGCCGCCGCCCTGGACGAAACATCGGTGGGCCTGGGAGCGGGCGTTGGAGGCGTACGCGGGACCGCCGCCGCCGAGCGACCGGGTGTTCGTCCATCGCGACTTTCATCCCGGCAACGTGCTGTGGGTCGACGGGCGGATCACCGGCGTGGTCGATTGGGTCTCGTCCTGCGTTGGGCCGCCCGAGGAGGACGTGTCGCACTGCCGAGTGAACCTCGCCCAGCACCACGGCCAGACCGAGGCCGACCGCTTCCTTGCGTGCTGGCAGGACATCACCGGCCGGCGGGACTACCACCCGTACTGGGACCTGACCAACGTCGTATCCATGGTGTCCGAAGAACCCGACCCGGCCCTCGACGAATTCGTCGTAGCCGCGGCGGCCAGGTTGGGCTAGGGCACGGGCAACCGATCGGCGACGCCTCCGGTCAGCGATAGCCCGGCCGATCGTGCCGGCGCTCCCACCGAGTCAACGCCTGACGGACGAGCGCGGCCGACGTGGTGCCGATCAGCGCACCGGCGATCGTGTCGCCGGGATAGTGCACGCCGGTGTGCACGCGCGAGTAGGCCACGGCCGCGGCGGCCAGGTGTAACGGAAGCGATAGCGGCGGCAACGCATTTCCGACCGCGGACGCGAATGCGAACGCCGACGCGCTGTGCCCGGACGGGAACGACCGGGACGCCGGCATGTGGACCCACCGTTCCTCGGGGACGATCGCGCCGGCGCGGTCCGGGCGCCGCCGGCGGACCAGCCATTTGACTCCAAGATTGCTGATCAATGACGAGATGCCGACGCTGGCCAGCCCCACACCGGCCGCGCGCCGGCCGCTCGGCCCGCCAACCACGGCGAGCACTCCGGCGCTTGTCAGCCAAAGCTTCGAGTGGTCGGCCGCGTCCGACAGCCGCGCCAACATGCGATCCAGCGACGGCGTAGGAACGGCGGCGATCGCCTCGTACACCGCCTGATCCAAGGCGTCGAGTTCGTGCACGAACGCGGGGCGGCGAGGGGCCGGCCATCAAGGTGCCCGCCCGGCGGGCGTTTCGTCCGTGCCTTCGGCCCCGGCTCCCGACGAGCCCCCGGCTCCCGACGAGGCCCCGGCTCCCGGCGACCGGCCAGCACGTACGAACAGCCGCCCGGCCAGGTCGCGTACACGTCGCCAGTCGAGCGTCGGCCGAGGCGTACGCCCGGGACGGTTGCGGGGGACCCGTACGCGGAGCACGCCGGGACGGATGCTGCACCGCACCGGGCTGGTGAGCATCAGCGCCTCGCCGTCCACACCGACCGGAATTGTTGGCGTGTCGGCGACCACGGTCACGTCCTTGGCCGCCGTGACGGTCACTTGACCAGATGCCGCGCCCCGGAGCAGGCCGGCGGCCTGGCGGGCGTTGTCCACCCGTACGCCCACCAGCCCGAGCGTCCCGAGGTCTAGCCGCGGTCGGCGGCCGAGGCCGGACGGGTCGCCCGTGCCGTACGGGTTGTTGCTGACGAGCACGGCCTGCGGCGCCTCGATCCGTACCGCGGCCGGCCTCGGCCGAAAGCCGCGCACCCGCGTGGCCGACGAGGAGGTCCGGCAACTGGCGCAGCGTCGTCTGCGTCTTGTCGGCTCGGTATTCGGGGCTCTGTACGACTTCCGCGTAGGCGCCGAAGGAGGCGTTGTTGACGAATGGGCGGTCGTTCACGCTGCCCAGGTCGATGTGGAGTTCCACCCCGTCGGTCAGGGCGTCCAGGCAGTGCGACGGGTCGTCGCGATCGAGACCAAGATCGAGGGCGAAGTGATTGCGGGTCCCGGCCGAAATCACCAGCAGCGCCACGCCATGCTCGGCGGCGACGCCGGCAACCTGGGCCTGCGTGCCGTCACCGCCGGCCACGCCGAGCACGTCGGCTCCCGCGGCGACGGCATCGCGGGCCAGTGCGGCGACGTCGACGTATTCCGGCCCGTCCAGCAACGCAACCTGCGCGCCGAGTGCTTCCGCCTTCGCGACCAGCCCGAATCGAGCGACCTTTCCATCGCCCGAACGCGGGTTCATGATCATGAACGGCTGGCGAACCGGCGGCGCGACGTACTCGTGCATATGCGGTTCGGTCCCGCGCAGCGCGATGCGGGCGACGACCCCGGCGACCAACCACAGCGCGGCCGAGAGCGCGATGATCCACCAGAAGTTCGCGAGGATGAAGATCGCCACAATCGCCGCGACCGCGAGCACGGCCACCGTTAGGCCGGCGACACGCACCGCGCCTCGATGGCTCAGCGCCCACCACAGTCCGATCGCGATGACGCCGATCCCAACCGCGCCGATCGCCAGAAGGATCAGGCTACGGAAGCCTTCGAAGATCAACGGCGTAATCAGCGCCCCGGCCGTGATGAGCAGGGCGAGGCGAGCGGTCCAACGCCGGGAACCGGTGATCGCTGGCTCGCCTGGACTGCGGAGAGGCGTTTCCTGCTCCCCGTCCATCAGCACCCCCAGAACAGCCGTGTCCTCCGAGCGTTCCACACAACCGGGGTCGAGGGGTCGCGTTGTCGCAGGTGGACGACCGCAACGGTCGAGTCGATCGCGAGCGTCTGGTGGTCCGCGACGCGTCAGCGCAGGGGAAGTCGTGCGGAGCGCGGCGGTCAGCAGAGCAGAGCGGGGCAGTCAGCAGAGCGGGGCGCCAGACGCGAGAGTCGACGTGCGCGGCTCGGTTGGGTCGGGGTTGCGGGCGACCCAGGTGATCACCATTTTGGTGAAGAAGTCGTGTCCGCATACCTGCTGCGGCTTGCTCAGCGCGACCTTGATGGGCGCGGAGATGTGCTTGCCGTGAACGCAGTCCGGCTGGCAGGTGTTGACCGTGCCGGTTCCAGTGCCGATCGCCTGCGTACTCGACCACGTCCAGGTCATCGACTCCAGATAGAAGGACGAGTCAGCCGACACTGCGACGCTTTTCGGCTCGAATACCGGCGATGCCGCCGACCACCCGTTGGCGGCCAGATAGACCTTCGGCGGCGGTGGCTGATGGCGACGCCGATACCGAACTTGACGGGTGAGCCGACGCCGGCCGGCCGGCCGTCTCGGTTCCGGCGGCGGATGTGCACGCCGACGCGCCAAGTCCCGCGGCAACGGCCAGGGCGACGAGGACAACGAGGCGTACGTGCACGATGTCGAGCCTATTCGATCCGCCGCGCGGGCCAACCGGCTACGGACCCATGGCTCAGGGATTATGCAATCAATGGTTGCGCATTGACGGAGGGCAATGCGACAAGCAACACCGGACGATGGTCCACGGCGCCGGTGCCGTCCGTACACCGGTCAAGATTTTGAATCTGCGGACGTCGTCACGGCTCGGCGGCTGTCGTGGTCCGGACAAGCGGTTGCCAGGCGGTCGACCGGCGAGTTTGATGTCCTGTGCGTCCGATGTGCGGCGCGCCGGGTGATTCTGCGTTACGCCGCGACGGTTTCTGGTCGCCGCAACGAGGGTATGACGGCCGCGACCGGCAAATGAATGACGTTTGTGCGATCCGTCTACTGTGCGAGGTCCGCGACCACCCCGGAGCGGGCTCAACCCGAAAGGTCAGGGGGATATGAGCATGACGTTCCACACTCCACGCTGGGTCTCGAGATCTGTGCCGGCAGCCGCCCTCGGACTCGCTCTCGTCGGAGCCGTCAGCGCATGCGGTAGCAACGGCAATCCGGCATCCGGAAACCCCGGCGCGGCCGGCGGTGGCGGGAAAGAAAGCACGTCACAGATCTGCACCGACCTGACGAACCAGGGCAAAGCCCTGGAGTCGAGCATTGTGGGTTCGATGAGCGGGCTCGCCAACGGGAGCGCCGGCACCGACCCGAGCACGATTGAGTCGCAGGCTCTGACGGCCGCCAAGACGGCGCTGACGCAACTCGTCGGCGTGCTGCGTGCGGACGCCGGCAAGGCCAGTGACTCCGGTCTCGCCAAGGCGCTGAACGACTCGGCGGACGCACTCAATGCCGAGATCAACAAGGTCAACTCGATCAGCGACCTGGAAAGCCTCGGCACTGACTTCCAGGGCTTGACCGCGCTCGAGAAATACTGCCCGAACGCACTGACCGAGTAAACCAACCTCCAACGGCACCGGGTCGACCCCAAACGGGCCGGCCCGGTGCTTCGTTTGATGTGCCGGGTACGGAATCCGCATGGAACCGCGCAACGATGTCAAGCGTCACAGCTGACGTGAGCATCGATCCAGAAACCGTCACGCCGCGGCCCGATCAGGTCCACGACCTCGTGCGGCACCGGTCGCGTCGCCGGCACCTGGTTGGGGGCATCGTGGCCGCGATCGTCGCCGTGGTGCTGGGTGGCATCGGCGGCATCCGGGCATGGTCGGGCGACACCGATCGACCTCCGGCCGGCCAGGGCGGCTCGGTGATGATCTACGCAACCGGCATCCTCCGCGCGGTGGGCGGCCCGGCCGGCGTCGGTCCACGCGGATTGTCGGGAACGGTGGTGTTCCTTAACCGCGGCGCCAAGGTTGGTAGCACTCGGACCGACTCGGACGGGCGGTTCACGATTCGCGTTCCAGTAGGGCGGTACGTCGTGATCGGCACGAGTCCGCAGTACAGCGACGGCGCGGTCACCTGTCGCGCCCAGTCGGTGGTGACGGTCGCCGCCGATGGGCCGGCGCCGGCGGAGATTGACGTCGACTGCGTCGAGCGGTAACCACATCGGCTTTCCGTGCGCCATCGCCGCCGTGAACGGACCTCGGGGCTGCCGCACATTCCTCACCGGGAACGGCATCATCACCGGCTCGGCCGTGATTGCTGATCCACCGCCGGATCCGCCACTGGTAGCGAATGATGGCGACCAGGGTGAGGGGGATCGATCATGAACGTACAGGATGCGCGCAGTCTTCGGCGCGGCGAGCTGAAGCCTCTGGCGGACCTCATGGAGCAGGTCGGACTGGCCGGGCGGTTCACCGGCGAGGCCACCATCTTCGGGTCCGACCCGGTCATCCGCTCGCCGCATCGCCTCGCCGAGGCGTCCTGCACCGCGCACCTGCTGATCGCGGCCGCGGGCGCGGCGATATGGGAAGCCCGCGGCGGCGGGCGTACCGACATCTCCATGGACATCATCCACGGGCTGCACCACCTGCACCCGACCCACTTCGTCGAGCAGGCCGGCTACTCCAGCAACGTCGGAGCCGAATTCGTCGAGGTCAACGGTGTCTTCCCGAGCCGTGACGGCCACTACGTGATGCTCGAAGCCGGGCCGCCGTACCGGAAGCTGCTCAACGGCTACCTCAACTTTTTCGACTGCGGCAACAAGAAGCGGTCTTTCGCCCGCGAGGTCGCCAAGTGGGACGCCGAGGATCTGGTACAAGCGTTGTCGGACGCGGGTCTCCCGGCCTGCCGGGCGAGGACGCGCGAGGAGTGGCTTGCCCATCCCCAGGGGCAGGCACTCGCGGCGGTACCGCAGATCGAGATCGTCAAGATCGCCGACGGCGACCCGGTTCCGTTCGCCGACGACGCAGACTCACCCCTGGACGGCGTCCGGGTGCTCGACTTCACGCATGTGCTCGCCGGCCCGCGCAGCGCCCGAACGCTCGCAGAGTACGGCGCCGAGGTGCTCCACATCAGCTCGCCGTGGTTCGCCGACACCCTCGCTCAGCATCTCGGCGTCGACGCCGGCAAGTACGACGCGTACCTCGACCTCCGGTACGAAAACGACGTGGCGACGATGCGGCGGCTGGCCGCCACGGCCGACGTATTCGCCTGCACCTACCGCCCGCCGTGATCGACCGTTTTGGCCTGCAGCCCGAAGCGCTTGCCGCCGCTAGCGAACGCGGCATCGTTTACATGTCGGCCAACGCGTACGGGCACTCCGGCCCGTGGATGCACCGGCCCGGATTTGACCAGAACGGGCAGGTGACGTCCGGGTTTGCGCTGGAAGAAGGCCAGGGCGGCGCGCCGAAGTTCTCCCCGGTGTTTTACGTGGCCGATCTGGTCACCGGGTATTGCGCGGCGGCCGGGATGATGGCCGCGCTGCTCCGGCGGGCCACCGAAGGCGGTTCGTACCAGGTGAATCTGTCGCTGACCCGCAGCGTGATGTGGGTCCAGGGACTCGGCCTGCTCGACGTCGCGGCCCAGAGCCAGGTGCCCGAAACCGATACCTACCCGGCGGAGACGGTTTCGATCGACACCACGTACGGCGCCGTGACGTTCCTGGCGCCGCCGGTCACGTTCAGCAACATGACCCTGCCCATCAACGACCGTCTGGTGCCCTACGGCGCGGACCCCCCGGCATGGCCGTCGAAGATTCCATCGGCAACCGGCTGAGTACGAGCCCCGGATATCGCATGTGACGTCCGCGACTCGCTGACATTGCCCGACTCGACGACAACGTCGCGAGACGTGCGATCGAGGATGGCGCGTAACGACGCCCACGACCTTGCAGCCGTCAATGGCGTCGCTGCGTCGCTAACCGTGATTCACCAGGTCCAGGCGTGCCGTGATGGCCCGGATGAGGCACGACGGGCCCGACCCGGCGCTGACCTGTCAACACGCGGCAACGCGGTAGCGCCGAGTCCACATGGGTCCGAGGCGAACCCACGATGGCACGGCCGGCAGTTCATTTCGAATATGGCTGTTCGGACACGACAACCTTCGGCGTTCGATGTCGCGTCATAGCCGGTGCATCCCGCAACCCGGTGGGCAGCGACCTCACCGAAGTTTCTTCACGATGGGCGGATTAGAGATGACCGACACGAACTGCACCGACCTCCGCGAGCGGGTGGAGGCCACCGCGCGCCGGATCGGCCGACGCCACACGATGGCCGTCGGGGTCGCTGGCCTCGCGGCGATTGTGGCTATGGCCGTGGGAGGGTGCACGTCGTCGTCGCGAGCCGCGTCGGGTCAATCAACACCCACGACAAGCTCGACCACGGCTACGACAAGCTCAGGCGCGGCCGCGACCCCTACCGCGGTTCCTGGGACGCTGGTGTATCTGAACGTGAAGGCGGGTCAGCCGATCGTCATGACAACGGTGACCGAAGGTGTCGCGCACCAGAGCACGTTCGGGAAGGCGACCGCGGCCGACGAGTACGTGTTGGTGCCGTCGCCGGACGCGACCAGGTTGGCGGCGGTCGAGTCGCCCGATCCGGGCAGCATCGCGCCGGGCGACCTGGTGGTCATCGGGACCGGCGGCGCCCGACACACGATCGCAACCGGGATTCGTTGGGGTGGCGGGAATGCACCGGTCTGGACGCCGGACGGCCAGCACATCATCGCGACAATCGGCGATCGTTCCTCGATCATCGACGTGGGCACCGGTCACGCGACAGCGGCGCAGCCGGCCACCGGCAACGAGAACTATCTGACGTGGTCGGCCAACGGACAGTGGCGCGCCTACGGCAATGGCACCCAGGTTGTCGTGACCGCGGCGGACGGCAGTGGCGAGGTCAGCAAGTCGGTGGCGTTCCTTTCTGAATGCCAGCAAACGGCGGGCTGCCCAACCTCGGTGCAGGCGGTCTCCAATGACGGGCGATATGTTGCCCTCGGCCACATGAATAGCGATCCCAGCCACGTCAGCGAGGCACATATCGTGCTGGACATGCAGACCGGCAAGGTCGTTACCCTGCCCAACGGGAACGTCGGCAAGATCTACTTCCGGCCGGACGGCGGCCTGCTCGTGCGTACCGTCACCGACAACAACAAGTGGACCTTCCTGCTGATAAGCCGTGGCGGCGCCACGATCGCCACCATTCCCGACACGCAGGAGCAGGGCGTCGACGCAACGCACCTGGTCGGGTACCACTCCTGAGCCGGTTGCGATACCGCGCTCGAACACGACAAACGCCCTGGCCGATGATCCGCCGGCCAGGGCGTTTTCGTATCCGCTTGTTCCGGGGCGGTCGACGAACCAACCACATCGCCGGACCACGATCTAGTACGAAAAGGTGGCGGAGGATACGAGATTCGAACTCGTGAGGGTGTAAACCCAACACGCTTTCCAAGCGTGCGCCCTAGGCCTCTAGGCGAATCCTCCGCCGAGAAGGATACAGAACAGCCGGCACCGCGCCAGCGGGGATACACGACGGGCCAAGATCAAAATCTGGCACGGGTACGCCGCGGGTACACCGGCCGTTTCGATCTTGGCCGAAGGCCCGAGCGGACGTGGACCGGCGGCTGGTACGCCCGGTCGGGTAGAGTTACAGCACCCCTCGTGCGGCGTACAACCTGTGAACCTCCCCAGGGCCGGAAGGCAGCAAGGATAAGCGGGCTCTGACGGGTGCACGGGGGGCCTTTCATGCCCGGACCCAGGCGGCGACCTGGCTGCGATCGCCCGCCGATCACGAGGGCGGGCCATCCCACCAGTCCCACCCGTTGCGTGGTGTGCGATGTCGGATCGGCGTGAGAGGCTTGTCCCGCCGTAGCGGACGGCATGACTCCGGAGGCGGTTGGAGGGACGCGACCCGATGGCGCTGGCGCTTTATCGCAAATATCGGCCGCGGACGTTCGCCGAGATCATCGGTCAGGACCACGTCACCGAGCCGCTCAGCCAGGCGCTGCGCACCGGCCGTCTGCACCACGCATACCTGTTCTCCGGCCCCCGCGGCTGCGGCAAGACCAGCAGCGCGCGGATCCTGGCCCGTTCACTGAACTGCGTGAAGGGCCCGACACCGGACCCGTGCGGCGAGTGTGAGTCGTGCATCGCCCTCGCGCCCGATGGTCCCGGTTCGATCGACGTGATCGAGATCGACGCGGCCAGTCACGGCGGCGTCGACGATGCCCGTGACCTGCGGGAGCGTGCATTCTTCGCGCCGGTGGCGAGCCGCTTCAAGGTGTACGTGATCGACGAGGCCCACATGGTCTCGCCGGCCGGCTTCAACGCCTTGCTGAAGCTGGTCGAGGAGCCGCCGGATTACGTCAAGTTCGTCTTCGCGACGACCGAGCCGGAGAAGGTCCTCGGGACGATCAAGTCGCGTACGCACCACTACCCGTTCCGGCTCATCCCGCCCGGCATCCTGCGGCCATACCTGGAGCAGCTCTGCGCGGCCGAGGGCG
Organism: uncultured Actinomycetota bacterium; assembly: GCA_963724705.1. GTDB lineage: Bacteria > Actinomycetota > Actinomycetes > Mycobacteriales > Micromonosporaceae > DASQPR01. The sequence continues at coordinate 389,582 of CAVRVS010000007.1, read as the reverse complement.
TGACCGTGCAACCGGCCGTGTTTCCGCTGGTCGTCCGCTCCGGCGGCGGCTCGGCTCGCGACACGCTCTCGGTGCTGGACCAGCTCATCGCGGGTGCCGGTGCCGAGGGTGTGACCTATGCCCGAGCGGTCGCCCTGCTCGGCGTCACCGACGTCGCACTGATCGACGAGATGTGCGACGCGTTGGCCGCCGGCGACGGCGCCGCGGCGTACGCGACGATCGACCGCGTCGCCGAGGCCGGCCACGATCCCCGCCGGTTCGCCGGCGACCTGCTCGAACGCCTCCGGGATCTGATCGTGCTCCAGCAGGTGCCGGACGCGGCGACCAAAGGCCTGCTCGGCGGGGCCGACGACGAACTTGAGCGGATGACGGCCCAGGCCGAGCGCTTCGGGCCGGCCACGCTGTCGCGGATGGCCGACATCGTGCACACCGGTCTCGTCGATATGCGTGGCACGACCGCGCCGCGGCTCGTCCTCGAGCTCGTCACGGCGCGCATGCTTCTGCCGAGCGCGGACGATTCGGCGGCGGCGTTACTACAGCGCATGGAACGCATGGAGCGCCGACTCACGCTCGCCGGCGACGAAACCGACCCGCCGGTACGGGCAGACTCCGCACCCGTGGTGGCGCGCTCGGTGCCGACTCCCGCATCGGCGCCAGCGCCGAAGGCAGCACTGAAGCCGGTGGTCCCACCATCGGTGACGGCCGCCGAACCGGCGACGAAGGCGAAGAACGAGACGTCGGCCACCTCTGCCGGCCGACCGGCATCGGCGCCCACTGCGGCCCTGGACGCGGCCGCCGTTCGGCGCATCTGGGACGAAGTGCTGACGATGGTTCGGCGCAAGAGTCCGCGGGCCGCCGCCGTCGTACGGGAGGCAACCGTACGAGATGTGCGCGGCGACGTGCTCGTCCTGCTGTTCAAGCATCAGTTCCACGCGCAGGCGCTGGCGACCGCGCCGGAGTTGTTGCTCGACGCGCTCTACGAGATCCTTGGCGGCCGCTGGCAGGTGCAGTGCGAGGTCGCGGGGCAGTCGGGAGTTGTCGCGCCGGCGAGTGCGAGCACGACCGGTCCGGTTCGGTCGAGCACGCCCGGCCCGATCGAGGCCACGCCGGCCGCTACTACCGCGCCGCCGACCACCGGCCGACGTAACGGCCGATCCGAGGCCGGTGGCGCGCGGCAGCGCGGTTCGGATGCCACCGCATCGGAGGGTGCCTCAACCGGCGTTTCACCGACCGGCAGAGCTACGGCCGGCAGTGCGACGCCCGGCGTCGCGACCAGCGGCGACGCGACGCCCGCCGCCGCCAGCGCGATCGGCGACGATGATTGGCCGACGCCGGCCACCCTCGGCGGACCGCCGGAGGCCGACGGACCTGAACCCGCTCCATCGCCGCCGGCCAACGTCGACCGACCTCAGGTAACCGCCCCGGCGGCGTCACCCGCGGCCGCCTCGGGGCGAGGCGACGCTCCACGTACCGGGATCGCGGCCGCCCGAGCTGCCGCGGCGGGCGGTGCCTCCGGCGCTCGAGGCGGTGGCCCGGCGAATGGACGGCGTACGGCGTCGACGTCCGGCACGGGGCGGACACCAGCGTCCCGCACCGGTCGGAGCCGATCGGGTTCGACGGACGAGGCGTGGCCCGACAGCAACGAAGAGCCGCCGTACGATCCCGAGTTCGACGGACCGATCGCGTCGGCCGGGCACGTCGGATTCGATCCCGGCGACGAGCCGGACGACGACGCGGACGCCGAGACCGTACGCCAGACCAGCGAACAGCAGGCCCTGGACCTGCTGCGCGACGCATTGGGTGCGGAGAAGATCGCCGAGATCGACAACCGCTGATCGAACTCGCCGCAGGTCGACGTCGCCGGTAATGACCTCTCGGCTCATCTGGGCCTTACCGCCAGTGGCGCTCGGCACGTACCTGAGCGGGCAAAACTCACGTGCGTAAGCATCGGATTGCCACCGGTACCGTCAGCCCGTGCGCCGGGACCTCAGCATCTTTCGTCACCGCCGGTTCGCGCTGCTGTTCGCGGCGCGGACCAGTGCGGTGCTGGGCGCATCCATCGGTCCGGTCGCGCTCGCCTTCGGCATTCTCGGCCTCCCGTCCGGCACGCCGACGCGCTTGTCGATCGTGCTGGCAGCCGAGTCGGTCGCGATCCTGCTGACGCTGTTGATCGGTGGCGTGATCGCCGATCGGCTGCCGCGTTATCAGGTGATGTACGCCTCCGATGGGTTGTCCGCGGTCGCGTGGGCGACCATCGGCGTCATGCTGCTGACCGGCTGGGCGCCGATCGGCGTGATGGCGGCCGTCGCGGTGCTGGCCGGCGCCGGTACCGGACTGTTCTGGCCGGCCATGACCGGCGTCATCCCGGAGGTCTCTCCGCCGGCGCAACTGCAGGCGGCGAACGGATTTCTCCGGCTCGGTGAGAACGGCTCGCGCATCCTCGGCGTCGCGATCGCCGGTGCGATGGTCGCGCTGGTCGGCGCCGGCTGGGCGATGCTGATCAACGCGGCCGGCTTCGCCATCTCGGCGCTACTGCTGACCCGGCTGCGGTTGCCGCGGACCGGCACGATCGAAGCCAGCAACATCATCGCCGACCTTCGCGAGGGCTGGCAGGAGTTCACGTCCAAGCAGTGGCTCTGGGTCGTCGTCGCCCAATTCTCGATCCTCGTGGGCGGACTCGAGGCGTTCTACGGCGTCCTGGGTCCGGTCGTCGCGAAGCGCGAGCTCAACGGCGCGCCGAGCTGGTCGATCGTGCTCGCGGGCGAGTCCATCGGCATGCTCGTCGGTGTCGTGATCGCGATCCGGATCCGGCCCCGCCGGCCGATCCTCGCGGGCGTGCTGCTGACGTTCCCGCTCGCCCTGGCGCCGCTGCTGCTCGGACTCGGCGCCCCGGTGCTCGTGGTGGCGGCCGGTGCTCTGGTCGGCGGCCTGTGCATCGACATATTCGCCGTTCTGTGGGAGACGACGATGCAGCGCAGCGTGCCCGAGGCGGCGCTGTCCCGGGTGAGTTCCTACGACGCGCTCGGCTCGTTGCTGTTCGGCCCGGTCGGCGTCGTGGTCGCCGGACCGCTGGCCGGCTGGCTCGGCACCCGCCACGCGCTGTTCGTCGTGGCCGCGTCCGTCGTCGTACCCACGGCTTTGGCGCTCTTGTCGCCGGGTGTCCGGAACATGCGGATGCCGGCCGAGCCCGGCGGCGATGGATCGGACATCGGACCGTTCGTGTCCGATGTCACCGTCGTGGCGCCGTTGCCCATCGCCTCCGTGGTCGGCGGGTCAGCGGTCGGGTCGTAGCGCCAAGATCCGGGTCGATGCCGGCGGCCGGGCGTGCCGCCGACATCACCGGACGCCGCCGGATACGCTGGCAGGAGCTAAGTCGTGTCAAACCGAAGCGATGTTCAGCAGAGTGGAGACAGTCGTGCGGCCCGGTGGACAGCCCAACATGCAGCAGCTGATGAAGCAGGCGCAGCAAATGCAGCAGCAGATGGTCGCCGCGCAGCAAGAGCTGGCCGAGGCCGAGGTCACCGGCACGGCCGGCGGCGGTCTCGTCACGGTCACTTGCAACGGCGGCGGCGAGGTCACGGCGGTCAAGATCGATCGATCGATCGTCGATCCGGACGACGTAGAGACGCTGGAAGATCTTGTGATGCTCGCCTTCCGCGAGGCGACCGACGCCGCGCGTGCTCTGACCGAGGAGAAGATGGGCCCGCTCGCGGGTGGCCTCGGCGGCATGGGATTGCCCGGCTTCTGACGTGTACGAAGGTGCTCTGCAAGATCTGATCGACGAGCTCGGTCGGCTGCCCGGTGTCGGACCGAAAAGCGCTCAGCGCATCGCGTTCTACCTGCTCGCGGCGGACCAGGTCGACGTGAAACGCCTCGCGGCGTCCCTCATCCGGGTCAAGGACGAGGTGCGCTTCTGCGCGACCTGCTTCAACGTCGCCGAGGGCGAGCAGTGCCAGATCTGCCGCAATCCGCGGCGCTCCGGCGAGGTGCTGTGCGTCGTCGAGGAGCCCAAGGACGTGGTGGCGGTCGAACGTACCGGCGAGTTCCGCGGCCGCTATCACGTGCTCGGCGGCGCGATCAATCCGCGCGAAGGCATCGGCCCGGACAACCTGCGGATCCGCGAGCTGATGACGCGGCTCGCCGACGGCGAGGTCAAGGAACTGATCCTCGCGACCAACCCGAACACCGAGGGTGAGGCGACGGCGACCTATCTCGCCCTTCTCGTCAAGCCGATGGGCATTGCGGTGACGCGGCTTGCGAGTGGGCTGCCGGTCGGTGGCGACCTCGAGTACGCCGACGAGATCACGCTCGGCCGCGCGTTCGAAGGGTCGCCGGGCACTGTAGGTCGCACGCTGCGGTCGTGGCCTCACTGGATCAGACGGTCGGCTGGACTTTCCGGACCGCTGGGCGCTTTTGGTGCCGAATCAGCCATCGTCTCGGTCAGATCCGGCCGGACCCGGCCGGACCCGTGCCGGACCCTGCCGGACCCGGCACACCGGGGCTGATCCGACGAACCGGTCGCGACGTCGATCTGTCCACGAGCGACCGTTTCCGCAACCTGAACGTTACGTCGGCGTGTGCTAGCTGGCACTTTGAGCTGCCACATCGGACGCCCACAGGGTCGGAACAACCCGAAAACTAGGTCACGAGACCATAACGGCTGGGCGTGGAGTTGGTTACGAGACCTCCGGCCCCTTGACCGCGACGGCTACCTGCGACGACTCTCTCCCACATAGCGGTCGGGCACCTGCCCGTCCGCTCGCGTATAAGCACAACGTTCCGGGGCAGCCCGGCTCGCACCACGTCGACAACAGCATGGTCCTCGGCTGTCGAGCAGGCAGCTCGACGTCGCCGATCACGAGGCGATCCGACGGTGTGGGCTGCCGGCAGGCAGTGAAGGGCAGGGGCCTGGCATGGTCATGGGACCAGAACCGTCAACGACGGCGACGGATCTCGTCGATGAGCCCGTATCCGCCCTGGACGGCAGCGTCACCGCGGTCGAAGGACGGTCGCTCGGCCGGATTGCGTGGACCCGCCTGAAGCGCGACCGCGTCGCGATGATCTCGGCCGGCATCATCGTGTTCCTGGTGCTGGTCGCCATCCTTGCGCCGTTGATCGTCAAGCTGCTTGGCCACCCGCCGAACGAGTACCACAGCAATCTCGTCTCAGAGAACGACAGCCTCCCGCTTAGCGGCTTCGGCGGCATCAACCGGCATTTCCTCTTCGGCCTCGAGCCGGTCAATGGCCGCGACCTATTCAGCCGCGTCGTCTACGGCTCGCGCATTTCGCTGATCATCGGGTTCTTCGCGACCGTGCTGTCCGTGGTCATCGGGGTGTTCTTCGGCGTCGTCGCCGGCTACTTCGGCGGCTGGATCGACACGATCATCAGCCGGGCGATGGACGCGTTCCTGGCCTTCCCGCTGCTGCTGTTCGCGTTCGTGCTGGCCGGTGTTATCCCGGACCATTCGTTCGGTCTGTCCGGCGATACGTTGCGCGTCGTCATCCTGATCTTCATCATCGGCTTCTTCAGCTGGCCCTACGTCGGACGCATCATTCGCGGCCAGACGCTGTCCATCCGTGAGCGTGAGTATGTCGACGCTTCGCGGAGCCTTGGCGCCAGGCCGATGTTCATCATCTTCCGCGAGGTGCTGCCGAACCTGGTCGCGCCGATCCTCGTCTACACGACGCTGCTGATTCCGACGAACATCCTCTTCGAGGCCGCGTTGTCCTTCCTCGGCGTCGGCGTCCCCCCGCCCACCGCCTCGTGGGGCGGCATGCTTTCCGACTCTGTCCAATGGGCCACGGTCGATCCGTGGTTCATGCTCTTCCCCGGCTTGGCAATCTTCATCACCGTGCTGGCCTTCAACCTGTTCGGTGACGGACTTCGTGACGCGTTCGATCCCCGATCGCGTTAGCTCCACCCCTGGCCCGCACGCGCGGTCCGGCTCACGTAAAGGAAGGGTGTTACCTCCATGAAGAGACGACCAGCTATCGCGGCGTTGGCTGCCGCGACAGCGTTCGCGCTCGTGCTGACCGGCTGCGGCTCGAGCAACTCATCGTCCCCGTCCGGTTCTACGAAGGCGGCGACGCCGAAGTTCAACGCGGCCAATGGCGCCATCTTCAACCCGTCCACCAAAAAGGGCGGAACCATCACGTACGCGAACTCCGGCGACTGGGACAACCTTGACCCGGCGGACACGTACTACGGCTACTCCTGGGACTTCATCCGGTACTACGGCCGTTCGCTCGTCATGTTCAAGCCCGCCCCCGGCGACGCCGGCACGCAGCTGGTGCCGGACCTCGCGACGTCCCTCGGTGTGCCGAGCGACAACGCGAAGACCTGGACCTACCACATCCGGCCGGGCCTCAAGTACTCCGACGGCACCACGATCACCACGAAGGACATCAAGTACGGCGTCGAGCGCTCGCTTGACAAGACGGTGTTCCCGAACGGTCCGACCTACTTCAACGACTTCCTGGACCTGCAGGGCTACACCAGCCCCTACAACGACAACACGCCGGACAAGCTCGGCCTCAAGGCGATCGACACACCGGACGACAACACGATCGTGTTCCACTTGAAGCAGTCGTTCTCCGACTTCGACTACTTCGCGATGCTGCCGGCGACCATCCCGGTGCCGCAGAAGGCCGACACGGGCGCGACCTACAAGACGCACATCGTGTCCAGCGGCCCGTACATGTTCGACTCGTACGTTGCCGGCAAGAGCTTCTCGCTCAAGCGGAACCCGAACTGGAGTGCGGCGAGCGACCCGAACCGTCCCGCGTTGCCGGACAACATCTCGGTCAAGCTGCACGTCAACCCCGAGGACATCGACAAGCAGCTGCTTAACGGCACGCTCGACGTCGACGTCGAGGGGACCGGCGTGCAGAGTGACACCCAGGCCCAGATCGTCAACAATCCGACCGCTCAAGGCGAACGCGGATCTCGCGCCGCAAGCCCGGCTCTGGTACACGTCGATCAACGGTGACGTTGCGCCGTTCAATAACATTGATTGTCGCAAGGCCGTGGAACTCGCCGCCGACCACGACGGCTTCCTGCGTGGGTTCGGCGGCACGTACGGTGGCGAGATCGCGACGAGCATGATGCCACCGAGCGTGCCGGGCGCCACAAAGGCCGACCCGTACAACTTCCTCGCCAACAAGAACGGGGACGTCAACGGGGCCAAGGCCGAACTCGTCAAGTGCGGTCAGCCGAACGGCTTCACGACGAACATGGCCTACCGCGCCGAGCGGCCGAAGGAGAAGGCCGAAGGCGAGGCGCTGCAGCAGTCGCTCGCGAAGGTCGGCATCAAGGTCAACTTGAAGCCGTACCCGGAGGGTGACTACTTCAAGCTCTACGCCGGCAAGCCGGACTACGCCAAGGCGAACGACCTGGGTCTGTCGGCCAACGGGTGGGGTGCCGACTGGCCGGACGGCTTCGGCTTCCTGTCGCAGATCGTGGACAGCCGCGTCATCCGTGCGACCGGCGGAGCGTCGAACCTCTCGGTCAAGGACCCGAAGGTCGACTCCATGCTCGACCAGGCGCTCAGCACCACCGACGTTGGCGGCCCGCGAGAAAATCTGGGGCCAGATCGACGCGCAGGTCATGGACGACGCCTTCGTCCTTCCGGGCGTGTGGGCGAGCACCCTGCTCTACCGCCCGAAGGGGCTGACGAACGTGTTCGTCAACAACGGCCTCGGTGGCTATTACGACTACATGACGCTCGGCGTAAACGCCAGCTGACCTCCAGGTCAGTTGCCGCGCGAAGATACTGAAGGCAGGTGAAGGCACGGTGGCCGACGGGCGTCACGCCCGTCGGCCACCTGAGCCGAATCAGTGATCCGATACATCATTCGTCGCCTCATCGGCGCAGTGCTGATGCTCTTCGTGGTCAGCGTCGTGACGTTCGCAATCTTCTTCCTGGTTCCGCGGCTTGGTGGCGCGACCGCGGACGACCTCGCGTCGCGCTACGTCGGCAAATCGGCAAACGCCGCGGAGATCCATGCGATCGCGGTCAAACTCGGCTTCACCGAGCCGCTTTACGTGCAGTACGGACGCTTCGCGCGCGGTCTGTTCGTCGGTTCGAACTACAACACCGGTCCGACGACGGTGCATTGTCCGGCGCCGTGTTTCGGCTACTCGTTCATCAACCAGAACCCGGTCTGGCCCGATCTCGTCAACCGGCTCCCGGTGACACTGTCGCTCGCGGTCGGCGCAGCGATCATCTGGCTAATCGCCGGCACCGCCACCGGTGTGCTGTCGGCGTTGCGCAAGGGCAGCATCTTCGACCGTGCGGCCATGGGCACCGCGCTCGCCGGCGTGTCGCTGCCGATCTTCTTCACCGGCCTGATCTCGCTGGTCATCTTCTCGTACACGCTGCATTGGACGGCGCCAGGGAGCACGTTCACGCCTTTCACGCAGAATCCGGCGAGATGGGCGTACGACCTGATCCTGCCGTGGATCACGCTCGCATTCCTTTACGCCGCCGGCTATGCGCGGCTCACCCGCGCCGGCATGCTCGAGACGATGAACGAGGACTACATCCGCACGGCCCGCGCGAAAGGGCTACGTGAACGCGACGTTGTCATCAAGCACGGCCTGCGATCCGCCCTGACGCCGATCGTCACGATCTTCGGCCTCGACGTGGGACTGCTGCTCGGTGGCGCGATCCTCACCGAGAGCACGTTCTCGCTGCCCGGCCTCGGCCTCTACGCGCGCATCGCACTGACCAACCAGGACCTGCCGCAGCTCCTCGGCGTCACGTTGTTCGGTGCGTTCTTCGTCGTGATCGCGAATCTGCTGGTTGACCTCGCGTACGCAGTCGTCGACCCACGGGTACGGATCGGATGAGCCGCCGCAACGATCCGAGCCGCACGGATCCAGGCCGTACGGATGAATGGACCGACGTGACAGACAACCGCAACCTGGCCGCCAACCGGGAGCAGACGGCGTTCCTTGACGTGCGGGATCTGTCGGTACATTTCCCGACCGACGACGGTGTGGTCAAGGCGGTCGACGGCGTGTCGTTCGCGCTGGAACGCGGGCGGACGCTCGGCATTGTCGGCGAGTCCGGCTCCGGAAAGTCGGTGACCAGCCTCGGGATTCTCGGTCTGCACGGCGGCCGCGGCGGCGCGCGGGTCGGCGGCAAGGTCTACTTGGACGGGCAAGAGCTCATCTCCGCGCCGCCGGACGAGGTGCGCAAGCTCCGCGGCAACAAGATGGCGATGATCTTCCAGGATCCGCTGAGCTCGATGCACCCGTTCTACAAGATCGGTCACCAGATCGTCGAGGCCTACCGGGTGCACAACGACGTGAGCAAGAAGGCCGCGCGCGCGCGGGCCATCGACATGCTCGACCGCGTCGGCATTCCGCAGCCGGACAAGCGCATCGACGACTACCCGCACCAGTTCTCCGGCGGCATGCGGCAGCGCGCGATGATCGCGATGGCGCTCGTGTGCAACCCGGACCTGCTCATCGCGGACGAGCCGACGACGGCGCTCGACGTGACCGTGCAGGCGCAGATCCTCGACCTGATCCGTGACCTGCAGAACGAGTTCGGCTCGGCCGTCATCATGATCACTCACGATCTCGGCGTGGTGGCCGAGCTAGCCGACGACATCCTCGTCATGTACGGCGGCAAGGCGGTCGAATACGGTTCGGCCCGCACGGTGTTCCGGGCGCCCGAGCACCCGTACGCGTGGGGCCTGCTCGGCTCGATGCCCCGCCTCGACCGGGAGGTTCGCGAGCGCCTCCTGCCGATCAAGGGCACGCCGCCGAGCCTGATCAACCTGCCGTCCGGCTGCTCGTTCCACCCCCGATGCGCGTTCGCCGGCACGAACGGGATCCCGTGCATGACCGTCGAGCCACAACTCGTCGTCGGCGACGGCGATCATCCGGTGGCGTGCCACCTGCCGGTGGCGGAACGCCGGGCAGATCTTCACCGACGTCATCGCGCCCAGCCTGTAGCAGCCGAGCCGGTAGCACCTGCGTGAACGAAGGAGAAACCGTGTCGACCCGAACCGTCCCCGAGCAGCCTTCGGGCCCGGGCATCGAGCCCGCCGACAAGCTGCTCGAGGTCACCGGTCTGGAGAAGCATTTCCCGATCACGCGCGGCATCATCCTGCAACGCAAGATCGGCGCGGTGCGCGCCGTCGATGGCATCGACCTTTTCGTGCGTACGGGGGAGACGCTCGGCCTGGTCGGCGAATCGGGATGCGGTAAGTCGACGACCGGCCGGCTCGTCAACCGGATCCTCGAACCGACCGGCGGGAAGATCGTCTTCAACGGCCGCGACATCAGTCACCTGTCGGTCGGCAAGATGCGGCCGGTCCGCCGAGACATCCAGATCATTTTCCAGGATCCGTACTCGTCGCTGAACCCGCGGCACACGGTCGGCGCGATCGTCGGGTCGCCGTTCCGCATCCAGGACGTCAAGACGCCGCACGGCATCAAGCGCGCCGTACAGGATCTGCTTGCAACTCGTCGGCCTGAACCCGGAGCACTACAACCGCTATCCGCACGAGTTCTCCGGCGGCCAACGCCAACGCATCGGCATCGCCCGAGCGCTCGCGCTACGGCCGAAGATGATCGTCGCTGGACGAGCCGGTGTCCGCGCTCGACGTGTCGATCCAGGCCCAGGTCGTGAACCTGCTCGACGACCTGCAGCGGGAACTCGGCGCTGACGTACCTGTTCATCGCGCACGATCTGTCGGTCGTACGGCACATCAGCGATCGGGTCGCGGTCATGTACCTCGGCAAGATCATGGAGGTCGCGACGCGGGACGAGCTCTACGCCCACCCGCGGCACCCGTACACGGTGGCGTTGCTCTCGGCCGTCCCGGTGCCCGATCCGGACCGGCGCGACAAGGCGCAGCGCGAACGGGTACTGCTGACCGGTGACGTGCCGAGCCCGGTCAACCCGCCGTCCGGGTGCCGCTTCCGTACGCGTTGCCCGAAGTTCGCCAACGAGCTCACTGAATCGGATCGGGAGAAGTGCGTCAACGTCGTGCCGCCGCTGTCGCTTTTCGGATCGGCGCACGAGGTCGCGTGCCACTACCCGGTCGACCGACAACGAGAACCTCAAGGGCGCGCCGCCGGCCGCGAAGCCTGACCGTCTTCGCGATCTTGGTGCGAATCCGGTGCCCGCAGGCACCGGAATCGCACCAAGATCTGCGAGCAGCGAGGGTCAGCGGCGGTTGACCGCGCTCGCGACGGCGCGCAGCGACGCGGTGACGATGTTCTGGTCGACACCGATGCCCCAGCGCACCTCGCCGTCCACCTCCGCCTCGACGTACGCGGCGGCCTGCGCATCGCCACCGGACGACAGCGCGTGCTCGGCATAGTCGAGCACGCGGACGCGCACGTCCACGCTCGCCAATGCGTTGCTGAGCGCGTCGATCGGTCCGTTGCCGACGCCGGACAACGTCGCCGGCTGGCCGTTCACCGTACCCGTGGCATTGATCTCGACCTTGCCGTCGACGGTGGCCGTCGCATATGTGTCGATCACGACGCGTGGCGACGGCTGGTGGTCGACGAGGTACTCCCGGGCGAAGATGTTCCACATCGTGCGCGGGTCGACCTCGCCGCCCTCGCCGTCGGTGTAGCGCTGCACGACGCCGGAGAACTCGATCTGCAGCCGCCGCGGCAGATCCAGCGAGTGCTCGGTCTTCATGATGTAGGCGACGCCGCCCTTGCCGGACTGCGAGTTGACCCGGATGACCGCCTCGTAGCTGCGGCCGAGGTCCTTCGGATCGACCGGCAGGTACGGCACGGCCCACGCGAACTCGTCGACCTCGGTCGCGGCCGCCGCGGCGTCCTTGTGCAGCGCGTCAAAGCCCTTGTTGATCGCATCCTGGTGCGAGCCGGAGAACGCGGTGAAGACGAGGTCGCCGGCGTACGGGTGCCGCTCGTGTACCGGCAGCTGGTTGCAGTATTCGACGGTGCGCCGGATCTCGTCGATCGGCATGAAGTTGATCTGCGGGTCGATGCCCTGGCTGAACAGGTTCAGGCCGAGCGTCACCAGATCGACGTTGCCGGTGCGCTCGCCGTTGCCGAACAGGCAGCCCTCGACGCGGTCGGCACCGGCCAGCACGCCCAGCTCGGCCGCGGCGACCGCGGTGCCGCGATCGTTGTGCGGGTGCAGGCTCAGCACGACCGACTCGCGGCGGGGCAGGTTGCGGTGCATCCACTCGATCGAGTCGGCGTACACGTTCGGGGTCGCCATCTCGACCGTCGCCGGGCAGGTTGATGATCAGCGGGCGGTCCGGCGTCGGGTCGATCACGTCGATGACCTTCGAGCAGACCTCGAGCGCGTAGTCCAGCTCGGTGCCGGTGTAGCTCTCCGGCGAGTACTCGTAGAAGATTTCGGTGTCCGGCGTGATCATCTCGGCGTACTTCATGCACAGCCGGGCACCCTGCGTCGCGATATCGGTGATGCCGTCGCGGTCGAGGCCGAACACGACCCGGCGCTGCAGGATCGACGTCGAATTGTAGAAGTGAACGATCGCGCGCCGGGCGCCGCGGATGGACTCGAACGTGCGCTCGATCAGCGACTCGCGACACTGCACCAGCACCTGGATCGTGACGTCCTCGGGAATCAGATCCTGCTCGATCAGCTGGCGGATGAAGTCGAAGTCGGTCTGGCTCGCGGCCGGGAAGCCGACCTCGATCTCCTTGTAGCCCATCCCGACGAGCAGGTTGAACATGCGGCGCTTGCGTTCGGGTGACATCGGATCGATCAGCGCCTGGTTGCCGTCCCGGAGATCAACGGCACCCCAGCGAGGCGCGCGCTCCATGCGCCGCGACGGCCACTGCCGGTCGGGAAGATCAACGACAAACTCCGACAGGTACGGCGTGTAGCGCTGATACGGCATCCGGCTCGATCGTTGTCGGGCGATCGGATCGGCCGGGATAACGGCCACGGAGTCGCGTGTTACGACCGGATCGGTGTCCGCCTGATTATTGGCATTGGCACGTCCGGCGGCAGTTGTGGTGGCGTGTCTTCGGTGGCGTTCGTGGCGGCGTGTTCGGCTCTCACAGACATGGCTACCTGCTAACGATCTCGTGCGGTCATGTGGCGTAGGCGGTGGTCCCGGATGGACGACGACGATGTCGTGCGGGATCGACGGGAATTCCGGCCGGGCTCACCAGTGGGGAGCCGCGACGACGAGGCAAGGCTCAGGCAGCCAGCACACACACCGCGACGAGGTGCCGCCCAGATGGGGCCTCGTCGCGGCGGCGAAGGAGGAGCGCCTGCCACATAACGGCTCAACGCTACGTGATCGAGCCGCGACTTGGCCAGGGCTCCCGCTGATTGGGACTCTCCGTCTCGCGATGTGACCGAGCCGGGGAGCGCGCTGGACGGAACATGTGCGCTCGCCGCGCCGCTTGGCGGCCAAGTCCCGTGCACATGCGCGGCCCGGGCAGACCACGAGGCGGGATCTGCGCGACCGGACGACCTACGGGGTCGACACCGGCGCTTTGGTCGGCGCAGCCGGCCCGGCGGTGATCGGCGCCGGCAGCGTTGTCGTCGGCGGCGCCGCGACGGCGGGGCCGGACATCGTCAGCGTCCCAGCCCCGATCTTGGCGGCGGTCAGAGTGCCGTCCGGCGTGAAACAGAAGATGCCCGAGTCGATCACCGGTGCGAGCGACGCCGAACTCGACTCGACCGAATAGCAGGCTCCGGTGGAGTGCGCCAATTGCGATGCCGGAAAGACCGAGATCGGCGCCGTACGGTCGAGCATGACGGCGAGCCAATCGGTGAAGATGTGCTCGAACACCGGGTCGTACTTCTTCGGGACCGCCTTGCCGGCGGCGGCGACCTTGACGCAGACGGGCGCCGGATAGCGCACCGGAGTCGGTGACGGAGATGGCGACGCGGAGCTCGAGGCCGAGGTCGACGGCTTCGCCGAGGCGCCTGCCGACGCCGAGGGGCTGGGCGGAGCGGCCGGCGGTGGCGTCGGCGTCGCCGCCGTCGTGGCCGGCCCACTCAACAGACACTGGTACGTCCCGGTCTTGAGACCGACGATCGCGACGTTGCCACCGCCGCCGAGCGCGCCGCCCTCGATGTCCACCTGCCAGGTGCCGTCGGTCGCCAACGAAGTCAGCAGACTGCGGCCCGACGTGGCGGTGCCGCTGAGCGTGTAGGCGGCGACGTATCGCCGGTCGTGTGCGGCGGCGGCGAGCCCGGCCAGCTGGCCAACCGCATCGACCGGTCCGGTCGGAATCGCGGAACTCGGCGTCGGATCGGTCAGGGATGGTGGGTGACCTGCCTCGCAACCCGTTAGGGTCACGGCAGCGGTGAGCACCGTCAGCGCGATAGTGCATCGGTGCAGCACACGGGCGGCGGGGCGGCGGGGCATCCAGCCATTGTTGACCATCGCCCGGCCGGATCGTGGGATCGACGCTCCGGCCAGCAGCGCCGCACCGGTACGCTGAATGTCGGCTTTCGTACGGCAGGGCTGCCGGCGCTTCTCCAGCTGTCGAACATCAGGAGGCTCGGCCGTGGCGGTCGTGGTGCAAAAGTACGGTGGTTCCTCGGTCGCGGACGCCGAACGGATCAAGCGGGTCGCGGAACGGATCGTCGTAGCGCGCAAGAGCGGCCATGACGTGGTCGTGGTCGTCTCGGCGATGGGCGACACCACGGACGAGCTGCGCGATCTTGCGCATCAGGTGAGTCCGCTGCCGCCGGGCCGGGAACTCGACATGTTGCTCACGGCGGGCGAGCGCATCTCGATGGCCTTGCTCGCCATGGCGATCCACAACCTTGGGTACGAGGCCCGCTCGTACACGGGATCGCAGGCCGGCGTGATCACAACGTCCGCGCACGGCAATGCACGCATCATCGACGTCACCCCCGGACGGCTGCGTACGGCTCTGGACGAAGGCGCGATCGTCATCGTGGCCGGCTTCCAGGGCGTTGCGCAGGACACCAAGGACATCACGACACTCGGCCGTGGCGCATCCGACACGACAGCGGTCGCGGTCGCCGCCGCACTGAATGCCGAGATCTGTGAGATCTACACCGATGTCGACGGCGTGTTCACCGCCGATCCGCGCATCGTGCCCAACGCCCGACGTATCGAGCAGATCACCTACGAGGAAATGCTCGAACTGGCGGCGTGTGGCGCCAAGGTGCTCATGCTGCGCTGCGTCGAGTACGCCCGCCGATTCAACCTGCCCATTCACGTTCGTTCGTCGTACTCGCAGAAGCCGGGCACGATTGTGACCGGTTCGATGGAGGATCTTTCCGTGGAGCAAGCACTCATCACCGGCGTCGCGCACGATCGCAGCGAGGCCAAGATCACCGTCGTCGGCGTGCCGGACGAGCCCGGCGAGGCGGCGCTGCTGTTCGAGACCGTCGCGGCGGCCGAGACGAACCTCGACATGATCGTGCAGAACGTGTCGACCGAGGGCTCCGGCCGCGCGGACATCTCGTTCACCTTGCCGATCAGCGACGGCCCAGCGGCGATGGCGGCGCTCAACAAGGTGCAGGACAAGCTCGGCTTCAAGACGCTGTTGTTCGATGACCACATCGGCAAGCTGTCCCTGGTCGGCGCCGGCATGCGGTCGCACCCCGGCGTCGCGGCCAAGTTCTTCGGCGCGCTGGCCGAAGCGGGGGTCAACATCGAAATGATTTCGACCTCGGAGATCCGGGTGTCGGTCGTCTGCCGGGACAGCGACCTGGACTCTGCGGTTCGGGCGGTTCATGCTGCTTTTGGACTCGGCAGCGACGAGGAGGCGGTGGTCTACGGCGGGACCGGCCGCTGATCGACGCCGTACGACCTTGGGCGAGTGGCCGCGGTCGGGCACGGTCAACCAAGATGCCGCGCGGCAACAGCGTGGTGGCGACAGCCGCGATATCAGCGGCGACGAAGGAAGGTCGAGGCATGTCTGAACTGCCAACGCTCGCGGTCGTGGGAGCCACGGGTGCGGTCGGCACGGTGATGTGCGAGCTGCTCAGTTCGCGCAAGAACGTGTGGGGCGAGATTCGCCTGATCGCATCGGCAAAATCGGCCGGCAAGACGATCGTGGTGCGTGGCGACGAGTTGACGGTTCAGGCCCTGACGCCGGAGGCGTTCGACGGCGTGGATGTGGCAATGTTCGACGTTCCCGACGAACTCTCGGCCGAGTGGGCGCCGATCGCCGCCGCCCACGGCGCGGTCGCGGTCGACAACTCCGGCGCGTTCCGGATGGACCCGGACGTGCCGCTTGTGGTGCCCGAGATCAACCCGGAGCAGGTTCGCAACCGGCCGAAGGGCATCATCGCGAACGCGAACTGCACGACGCTGACGATGATCGTCGCGATCGCGCCGCTGCATCGCGAATACGGCCTTCGCGAGCTGGTCCTCGCTTCCTACCAGGCGGTTTCGGGCGCTGGAAAGGTCGGCGTCGACACGCTGCTCAGTCAGCTCGACAAGGTCGCCGGCCAACCCAACCTCGGCTCGCGCTCGGGCAACGTACGGCAGGCGGTCGGCGACGATCTCGGACCGTTCCCGGCACCGCTCGCGCTCAATGTCGTGCCGTGGGCCGGCTCGCTGCGCGATGGTGGCTGGTCGTCCGAGGAGATGAAGATGCGCAACGAGTCGCGCAAGATTCTCGGGCTGCCGGATCTGAAGGTGTCGGCGACGTGCGTACGCGTGCCGGTGGTGACCGGGCACTCGGTCGCCGTACACGCCGTGTTCGGCTCCGAGGTCGACGCGGAGGGGGCTCGCGAGGCACTTCGGCACGCGCCCGGAGTGATCCTCGTCGATGACCCGGCGGCCGGCGAATTCCCGATGCCGATCGACGCGGTCGGCACCGACCCGAGTTGGGTCGGCCGGATCCGGCGGTCGACCGACGACCCCCGCGCCCTGGATCTCTTCGTGACCGGCGACAACCTCCGTAAAGGTGCTGCCCTGAACACGGCGCAGATCGCCGAATTGCTGTCGATGGAACTCGTCAAGAGCTGAGCCGTCGAAGCTGAGCCCTCGAAGCTGAGCCGTCGAAGAACCCGAGCCGGCGAACGTCTGAGCCCTCGCCAGGGCCGGACATGCCGGCTCGGAATGCCGGCTCAGAACAGCTTGTCGTCGACCGAACCGATCGTCGCGCCGGCGGCGCGCAACTGGTCCTCGATGTCCTTTGAGATGTCGGCGGCCGGCTTGTCATCGTCGTACGTCGCGTGAGCGCCGCTGACCACGGTGACGGGATGGTCGCGCTCCAACGCGGCCAACGTTGTTGCTCGCACGCAGTAATCACTCTGCATCCCGACGACGACGATCGGCGCACGGTCGGGCACGACATCGGCGAGGTCGGTGCCGACGAACGAATCCGGTGTCGTCTTATCCACAACCGGCTCGCCGGCACGCACCGGATGGATCAGCTGCCATCCGTCGGTGCCCGGCTCGTCCGGATCGCCGTCGCTGCCGTTGTTGCGCACGTGGATCACCCTCGCCCCGGCATCGTGGGCCGCGGCCAGGACGCCGGCGATGGCGGTGCCGACCGCCGTCGCATTGGGCACCGGGGTCGGCGGCTCGAGCATGTTCCGCTGTACGTCGATCATCAGCAGCACTGGCGTGGTCATTCGTCGACCGTATCCGCCCGCACCGACAAGACTCCGAGGATGCTCGGCGGCGGACCCCGCCCGATCGGTTCGGACTGCCCGACGACAAACGCGTGCGCGTCGCGCATTCGGCATTCCGTACCCACCGCACTTCGGCGAAACGAATGGGCGGCGTCGGCGCCATCAACGGGGCGTGATGTCGGTCCAGCGGCGGTTTTGAATTTCGACGCGGATGGCCACCCTTTCGCGTCTGTTTGATGTCCGCGCTGTGCTTGACATGTGAATGTGCGGACCGATCTGATATGCGGGCAGCATTCGATTTCCCCTTGCGCAGGCTTTGCCGCGGCGCCCGCCGGTCCCCGGAAAGAACCGGACGGTGACGCCGCCGCATTCCCCCGCTCACAGCTGGATAAGGAGTTCCATGCGGCCACGTCTCACCCTCAAGACGGTCGCGGTTCTCGGTGTTGGCACGCTCGCGGTGGCGGTATCCACCACCGCGGGTTTTGCTGCGCAGAGTCGCGTGACCGTCGCCGGGACCAAACCGGGGTGGGTGGCCTCGGCCACGCAGACCGGCTCACCGTCGGCGTCGAAGAGGTTGTCCGTCAACGTCATCCTGCCCATGCGCAACGCCGCGGCGATCCAGAACTTCGTGACGGCGGTGTCGGACCCGAAGAGCCCGTCCTACGGCAAATACCTGACACCGGCGCAGTTCAACGCGCGGTTCGGGCCGACCGCGGCGCAGGTGAAGCAGGTCCGTAGTTACCTCGCCGGCCAGGGTCTCTCGGTGACCAGTGTCGCGCAGGGCAACCGATGGGTGACCGCGAGCGGCACGGTCGCGAAGCTGAGCAAGGCGTTCGGCGCGACGCTTCGGACCTATCGTTATCACGGCCAGACGTCGCTAGCGCCGACGGCGAACCTGACGGTCCCGTCGTCGATTGCGCCGCTCATTGCGGGTGTCACCGGCATCGACAGCATCTCGAGCAAGCACAACACCAATCACGTGAAGCCCGTCGCGAACGCCGCGCAGGCCGCCAAGGCAGCAATTGCCAAGACGCCAACCGCGAAAGCCGCGCCGCAGGCGAAGGTCACACCGGCCGCGACGCAGCCTCCGAGCCAACCGTGCTCGACCTTCTGGGGTCAGTTCACCCAGACCGTCCCGAGCACGTACGGCAAGACGAAACTGCCGACCACCCCGTGCGGGTACGGTCCACAGGACATCCGTAAGGCGTACGGCATCGACGGTGCTATCCGCGCCGGCGTCACCGGTCGAGGTGTGGTCGTCGCGATCACCGACGCGTACGCGCAGCCGACCATGCTCGCCGACCTGAACCACTGGTCGACCGATCACGGCCTACCGAAGATGAAGTCCGGCCAGTACACCGAGGCTGGCACCGCCGACCCGTCGACCTTCGACCTGCAGAGCGATTGCGGCGGCGAGGTCGGGTGGAACGAAGAGGAGGCGCTCGACGTCGAGGCCGTCCACGGCATGGCACCCGACGCGACGATCCACTACGTCGGCGGCAAGGACTGCGACACCGGTCTCGACACCGCGATCAACTACATCGTCCAGACGCACTCGGCCGATATCGTCAGCAACTCGTGGGGCGCCCTCGGCGAGGACAACCTGGGTTCGTCGGAGACGCTTGAGCACTCGATCTTCATGCAGGCGGCGGCCGAGGGCATCGGCTTCTACTTCTCGGCCGGCGACGACGGTGACGACACGATCGACGGCCTGGCGCATCCGGAGGCGGACTACCCGAGCACCGACCCGAACGTCACCGCCGTCGGCGGCACGAGCCTCGCGGTCACGAATACGGGTTCCACGCTCTTCCAGACGTCGTGGGGCGACACGGTGGACCCGGTCGACTACACCACGACTCCGGCGACGCTCTCCGAGCCGCTGCCCGGCGAGTTCATCTTCGGCACCGGTGGCGGCACGAGCAAGCTGTTCGGGCAACCGAGCTATCAGAAGGGCGTCGTGCCGGACGGGTTCGCGCTGAAGAGCGGCACGCGGATGCGCGTCACGCCGGACGTCGCGCTCGACGCGGATCCGGAGACCGGCTATGAGATCGCCCTGACCGAGCCGGACGCGAACAACGTCGAGACGTACACGTCGTTCGTGATCGGCGGCACCAGCCTCTCCAGTCCGCTGTTCGCGGGCTTCCAGGCGCTGGCCAGCCAGGGTCGGCACGTGGCGCTCGGTTTCGCCAACCCGGTGCTCTACCAGGGTCGTTCGACGGCGTTCACCGACATCGTCAACCCGGCCACGCCCATCGCGTTCAGCACGCAGTCCGGTCTGAACGTTGTAGTGCTCGGCCAGGACACCTCGCTCAAGGGTGTCAAGGGATTCGACAACACGACCGGCCTCGGCACGCCGGCCGGGCTGCGATTCCTGCTGAACGAACGCCACTAGCCAGATCGCACAACGGGCCGCTCCGGTTTCCGGAGCGGCCCGTCGTCGTTTGATCGTGCGCTGAGCCCGCCGATGGTGCGGTCCGCGGGTCACGTTCGGCCCAGAGCCGCAGCTTGGAACGGGTACGGCGGAAAGCGGCTACGCGGCCATCCGTACGCCGTCGCGGCCACCGCGCTTCGCGTCGTACAACGCCGTGTCGGCCCGCCGGAACGTTTGCCCGGGCGTCTCGGTCGTCTCCTGCAGCGCGACTCCGACACTGATCGACTGGCCGACCCGCCGGGCCGCCGAGACCAGCCGTTCGGCCACGCCCATGGCCTCTTCCAGGCGCTGGACGTCGACCACGACCGCGAATTCGTCGCCGCCGACCCGGAACAACTCGTCGCCGGTGCGCAGGGCACCCGACAGCGCCCGCGCGAGATCCACGAGGGCGGCGTCGCCGGCCTGGTGACCGTACGTGTCGTTGATCGCCTTGAAGCCGTCGATGTCGATCGCCAGCATGGCCGTGTGCCCCGGCCGTGACGTCGCCAGCCGCTCGCCGAACGGACCCTGGTGGCGCAGCCCGGTCAGTGGGTCGGATGTCGCAAGGTCGCGCAGGTTCGAGAGCGTCCGGAGTCGTTCGAGGCTGCCCCACGCCTGGGCGGCGAGCAGCGACAGCAGATTCGCGATCTCGGCATCCGGACATCCGACGGCGTCGTCGACCGACAGCAGCACGCCGGCGATGCGGTCTCGATTGTGCTTGACGCCGACCGGGATCGAGATCAACGTACGGACACCAAGGTTGGTCAGCATCTCCCACCCGGATGCATCGAGCTTGTCCGGGTCGCCGAATGTGTAGGACGCACCGAAGCGTTCGGCTCGGCTGATGAGTCGACGTAGCTGTTCGGGGTCGAGCGAGGCGATCCGTTCCCCGAGCGGGGTCGCGTTCGCGTCGTCGATGTGCACATCAAGCCCGTCGCCGTTGACCAGGACGATCACCTGGGTGGCGAGACCGGACACCTGCCGAGCCGCGTCCAGCGACAGGGCGAGCAGCTCGTCGTCGGAGCTCGCGCTCGCGAATCCCAGCGCATATCGCAACAGCCGTTCGCTGCGCGACTCCGGGGGCGGGCCGCCGAGCTCACCGATGCGGTCACCGAGCAGGCGTGCGACTTCCTCGAGAGATTTCGTCGCGTCGTCGATGTCTATCTCGTGTTTCCATTCCGAATTGAACGCGCCGATCACCTGGCCGTCGCCGTCGACGATCGGTACACAAATTTCCACCGCCGAGTTCGTGCTCAGCGGGATGTAGTCAACGTCGTGGTCGGGGTCGGGGATGACCGCTGTTTCGCCCTTGGCGTACACGCGTCCCGCGACGCCTCGACCCGGGGCGACGCTGGAGTAGACATGCCATGCGCCGGTAGCCGCGACGCAGCGGAGATGTTGATGCACAGGTAGCAGGACGGCACACATCGCGTCCGAATGGTTCGCGATCACGTCCAGACAAGCCTTGCTTGCCGCCACCACTGTGCTCTCGTCGCGTACTGCGTCCCTGACGTCGGCGATCACTCGTTGCAGTGGCACAGGCGCTATATCAGAGCTCCTTCACGCGCCGGCCCCGTACCAGCAGCCGTTCCAGGTTACCGGGCCGCGCTCGACGAATACTGTACGTCATGAGATCAATTCGTATTGTGTAGCCGTACGGCTGATACCGACTTGACGCTCGTGCGATGACTAGTCCGGATCCGACGGCGGCCTAACGTGATCGACCGGCCGCCTTGAACCTGAGATTGCCGGTTGAGCGAGTGTCGGTGTGAGCCTCGTCTCGCTCGTCCTACGTACGGTCAAGGTGACGCGCGGTGACTACGCACCTGCGAATGTTGCAGCCAACGTGCGCGCACGCGCCTCGATCACCGCGTTGCGGTGCTGCCGCTCCGCTGGATTCCAGTGTTGCTCAGCGGCGGTCGCTTGACCGGGCCATTTGCGGTAGTAGAGGCCCAATTCGTCGATGTGATATCCGGGTGCGACGGCGTCGGCCGCCAACAGCAGCCCGGTGTCCTCGCCGGCCGGCAACGCCATCCAGCCACCGAGGCTCAGCAACAACGGCCGGCGGATGCACAACGTTGCCGGATGCACGGGAAGCCGGTATTCGTGACGCAGCCAATGCGTGAAGGCCCGGCCGCGTTCGGTTCGTTGCTGGAACAAGATGTTCGGATGCTCGACGGTCGTTCCGTCGGGCAGCAGATCAAGCGCTCGGCATGTTGTCCAGCCGATGTCGGCGTGCGCCGCGAATACGGCGATCTCCCGAGCGAGTGCACCGGGCGTCAGCAGGTCATCGGCGTCGAGCACCTTGACGAGCTCGCCGTTGCACCGTCCGAGCGCGTACGTCCGGGCCACACCCGGTCCGAGCGGCCGCCCGGTGCCGATACTGATGCGGTCGTCGTCCGGAAGCACGGCCCGCGCGCTACCCGACGTGCCGTCCTCCTGAACGAGCCACTCCCAGGCCCACCCGGCCGGCATGACCTGATCGAGCAGCGATTGGTAGGCGGCCGGCAGATAGCCGACGCTCGGTGCGTGCACGGCGGTCACGACGCTGACGGTTCGGGGCGCACCGGGCACGCACCGAGCTTAGCCGGGTGACGGCTCGACCCGTCCGCGGTTCGGCCGATGACCACAGCCGGTCCGCTCGTCCCCGTCCGGACCGTCGCATGACGGTCGGGGAAGGCGACGGTCGTAGGCTGGTCCGGCTGTAAGGAGGTCGTGTATATGGCCGGTCCGGACTCGCACCGTGCCGATTTGCGCGCCGACTGCGCACGCTGCGTCGGGCTCTGCTGCGTCGTGCCGGGGTTTTCGGCCTCGGCCGACTTCGCGATCAGCAAACCGCCGGGAACGCCGTGCCAGCCACCTTCGCACCGACTTCGGCTGCGGCATTCACGATCGGCTCAGAGCAAAAGGCTTTCCCGGCTGTACGGTGTACGACTGCTTCGGAGCCGGGCAGAAGGTCGCGCAAGTGACCTTCGGCGGCGCCGACTGGCGGGTCGCGCCAGATGTCGCCGCCCAGATGTTCGCCGCATTTCCGATCATGCGACGGCTCCACGAACTCCTCTGGTACCTGAGCGATGCGCTGGCATTGCCCGGTGCCGACGTCGGTTCGCGCTGATCTGGCGGAGGCGTACGACGAAACGGAGCGGCTCACTCGGCTGAGCGCCGATCAGCTCGTACGACTCGATCTCACCGACCACGCGGGCGCGGTCAACGCGTTGCTCGACCAGGCGAGTCGGCTCGCCCGCGCCGGCACTCGGCATCCCGATCTCGATCGACGAGGTGCCGACCTGATCGGCCGAAATCTTCGTGCGGTCGACTGGTCCGGTGCGATGCTGCGCGGCGCGCTCCTGATCGGTGCTGACCTTCGTCGCGCCGATCTGTCCCGGGCCGACGTCATCGGGGCGGACTTGCGCGGCGCGGATCTGCGGGGTGCCGATCTGTCCGGCGCGATCTTCCTGATCCAGGCGCAGCTGGACGCGGCGATCGGCGACGCCGCGACGAGGATCGACGGCACGCTTCGGCGGCCGGCGCACTGGTCGCCGGCGCGAGATGGCTCGACATCGCGTCCGCGAGCCCGCCGCGGATGGCGTCACGACCGCGACGTTCGGCATCCGCGCCGCCGGGCACCGATCGGAGCCGTCGTCGAGGCTGACCGGCAGGCGGTGGGCGTGGACTGAAATCTGGTTGCCGGTCGGATCGCCACGCCGCAGACTCGGCCGCGTGCGCAGCTTCGATGATCTGATTGCGGAAGGTTCGTCCGTACGCGTTGAGGGCTGGGATTTCTCCTGGTTCGATGGCCGGGCGACCGAGGAGCGGCCGCCCTGGGGCTATGCGCGACTGCTCGGTGAGCGAATGTCCGCCCTCGCCGAGATACCGGGCGCAGCCGCGCTGGACCTGCAGACCGGCGGCGGCGAGGTGTTGGCCACCGTCCCGGCCGCGCCAGCGACATTGGTCGCGACCGAATCGTGGCCGCCCAACATCGAGGTTGCTCGGCGAAATCTCGCCGGCATGGGTGGCCGCGTCGTCGCAATGGACGACGAGCTGGACGATCTGCCGTTTGGCGACGGCAACTTCGACCTCGTCGTCAGCCGGCACCCGGTGGGCATCCGGTGGGACGAGGTCGCGCGTGTCCTGAAGCCGGGCGGACGCTACCTTTCGCAGGATGTCGGTCATGGCTCGGTGGCCGAGCTGACCGAGTTCATGATGGGCATCCAGCCGATCGAGGACGGCCCGAACCGGGACCCAAAGTGGAGCGTGCTCGCCGCCGAAGAGGCTGGGCTCGTCGTCGACGATGTCCAGGATTTCCGGGGCCGGATGGAGTTTTACGACATTGCCGCCGTCGTGCACTTCCTACGCAAGGTGATCTGGATCGTTCCCGGCTTCACCGTCGACCAGTATCGCGACCAGCTTCGTGACCTGCACGAGCAGATCGTTGCGAACGGCCCGTTCATCGCCACGAGCGTTCGCTTTCTGTTCGAGGCGCACAAGCCCGAGTAGGTGCTTGGTCACCTCGACCTTGACGACCAGTGATCGTTCGCACGGGCAACACGCCGAACGGCCGGCCGCCCGCGGGAGATCCCGCGTACGGCCGGCCGCAAGGGCGTTGCGTCAGTGCGTCTTGTTGAGCTTTCGAGCGCCCGCGGCTGCGCACGAGGTCCCCGTTCTGGGGAGTCTGCAGGGATCGGCCATCGCCGGCGATACGGCGGGTCGGCCGGCGACACTGTAAGGGCCTGACGCGTTGTCACGCCACCCCGTCCGTGGTTCGGCACGGCACCGCTGCGGCTGCAGCATCGACACGAAGCTTCCGCCCACCCAGCGACCAGTCGGCTCGGGACATCAAGCGTGAAAGACCGCGTGTCACCCGCAGCCTGCCTACCAGTCCGGTGTCGGTCGCCCTCAGGCCAGACGCCGGCGAATGGCGGCTCGAGGAGATCGCGCGCCGGTTCGAGGCGGTGCTGGATGCGCGCTACGGCCGTGGCGAGGTGGTGCTGCCACGCGCTGGACCTAGGGCGTCCAACGTCAACTCGGGAATGCCGCACGAGACGACTCAGGGCGGGTCTCCCGCGTCGGGAGACTCGCCCTGACCTTCCATTACCTCTGTCGGGGTGGCGGGATTTGAACCCACGGCCTCTTCGTCCCGAACGAAGCGCGCTACCAAGCTGCGCCACACCCCGAGGTGCCGGGCAATACTAACCGACGCCCCTGGGTTGGCAAATCTGGGTTACCGCGATCCGGCCCCAAACCGGCACGGCGGCGGTGGCGATCACACTTATCGCGGGATCAACGTCAGCAACGTCGCCTCGGGCGGGCAGGCGAACCGGATCGGCGCTGTCGGGTGCGTACCCAGGCCGGCCGATACATGAAGCCAGGTCCGGCGGTCGCCGGCCGGCCACCGATGCAGGCCACGCGCCATGTGCCGGTCCAGGCCGCAATTCGTGACCAAGGCTCCAATGCCGGGTACGCGGACCTGGCCGCCGTGGGTGTGCCCGGCGAGGAGCAGGTCAAAACCGTCCGCGGCCATCGCGTCGAGCACGTACGGCTCGGGGGTGTGCGTGAGCCCCAGGCGTAGATCGGCTTCCGGTGCGGCCGGACCGGCCACGGACGGGTAGTCGTCACGCTCGACGTGTGGATCATCAACGCCGACCAGCTCGACCGTACGGCCGCCGGCCTTGAGCATCGTCCGGGCGTTGTTCAGGTCGGCCCACCCGGCGGTACGGAACAGCTCACGCAGTTCCTCCGTCGGCAGCTCGACGCCCTGCACGTATTCACGGTCGCGGTCGAAGTAACCGAACGGGTTCTTCATGACCGGACCGCGATAGTCGTTGGAGCCGAACACGAACGCGCCCGGGCGGTCGAGAACGGGCCCGAGCGCGTTCGCCACAGCGGTCACCGCGTCGGGGTGCGCGATGTTGTCACCCGTGACGATGATCAGGTCGGGGTCGGTGCCGACGAGTTCCCGTACCCATGATTGTTTGTGCCGTTGACCCGGCGTCAGGTGCAGGTCGGACACGTGCAGCACGCGCAGCGGCTCGGCCTCGGGCGCGAGCACCGGCACGTCGACACGGCGCAGCGTGAACATGTTGCGCTCGATGAGCGAAGCATAAGCCAAGGTCGCGGCGCCGAGCGTGGCCGTTGCGGCGGCCGTCGACCGCAAAACTGAACGCGTACGCATGCCGCTCAGAGTAGTTTCTCGAAGCATGACCACGTTCAAGGACCGCCTCGAAGCCGACCTCCGGGCCGCGATCAAGGGACGCGACGAACTCGTCGTGTCGACGCTGCGATTGGCCATCTCGGCCGTGCGCAACGAGGAGGTGGCCGGAGACGCGGCGCGGACGCTCTCCGATGAGGAGGTGCAGGCCGTGCTCACCCGCGAGATGAAGAAGCGTCGAGACGCCGCGGCGGCGTTCGCCGATGCGGGTCGACCCGAGCAAGCTGAGCGTGAGCGCGCTGAAGAGCGCGTGCTCGAGGCCTACCTGCCGCAGCAGATGTCGGATGCGGATCTCGCGGCCGCGGTGGCCAAGGCGCTCGACGGTCTCGACCTGTCGGGCAAGCAGGCGATGGGGCCTGCGATGAAGGCGGCCCAGGCCGAAGTGGCCGGCCGCGCCGAGGGCGGTCGCATCGCCGCCGAGGTGCGTCGCCATCTAGGAAGCTAGTCGTCGCCGAACGGGCGAGCGCCCGGACCGATCATCGGTCCGGGCGCACCTCGTATCTCTGGGCCGGCGTTTCGGTTCGCCGTCAACGGCGTCAATGGCCACCCGGAGGTATCGGCGGTATTGGGATACCTCCGCCACCGCCGCCGCCGCCGCCGCCGCCGCCTCCACCGCCGCCGCCACGACCCGGCGGCGTGGACGGTGGGGTGCCGGGTGGCGGTGTCGGCGCCTTGCCGTTGCTCAGATAGATAGCGACCGGGCCACCCCTGACCGTCGAGCCGGTCGGGTCGGTCGTGGCGACCGAGCCTTGCTTGCACGTGGAGGGGATTTCGGACTGCTGGACGATCACGTGGAAGCCAGCGTTTTCCAGCTCGGATCGGGCCGAGGAGACGGACTGGCACTGCACGTTGGGGATGCTCACTGTGCTGCCGAACGCAAGGCTGCGAATGGGCGCCGGGAAGCCGACCTTCGGCTGGCCCTTCAGCGAGTCTTTGAGGGTCAATGCGACCGCGGTGTTAACCGCCGGACGGGGTAGCGTCTGCCGATGCGTGGCATAGTCCGGATCGGCGAGCACGCCGGCGACCGCTAGTTGCGGTGTCATCGCGATGAGCGAGTAGGTCTGGTTGTTGTCGGTCGTGCCGGTCTTGCCGGCGACCGGACGATCGACCAGACCAGCTACGGCGGACGCCGTTGCGCCGGCGCAATTGTTGCCCACTTGGGACTGGTTGCCGACCGGACAACGAGCCGCGTCCAGGGCGAGGTGAGCGATGTCCGGCTCGATGGCCTGGGTGCACTGCGGCTTGGCTACGTCCAACTGGTGGCCGCTCGAATCGGTGATCGACTTGACCGGCAGAGGCTTGCAGTACATGCCGTTGTTAGCGACCGCGCCGTACGCCGAGGCCATCTGCAACGGCGTGACCGGAATGACGCCCAGCGTGAACGCGCCGAAGGTCGCCGGATTGATGTGCAGCGACGCGGGGATCGTGATGCCGAGGCGGCGCGCCACGTCGATCGGACCGGTCGTGCCGATCCGGTCTTCGAGCGGCACGAAGTACGTGTTGACCGAGTGGCCGTAGCCCGTCCACATGTTGTACGGGCCCTTTTCGTTCGGGCTGGCGTTTGTCGGACAGTAGAACCCGCCACAGGCGTTCGGATCGCCGGGATCGGGGAAGTTCGACTTGTACTGGAACGTCGTATTGATCTTGTACGACAGAGGCAGGCCCGACTCGAGCGCGGCGAGCATCGTGAACATCTTGAACGTGGAGCCGAACTGGTAGCCGAGGTTGTTCGGGCTGCCGGTGACGAGCGGAATCGTGGTATTCGGATAGCTGCCGAGCGATCCCTTCGGAGCCTTCGGATTTGTATCCGGGCCGTTGTTCGACTCGTCGTTGTTGTAATTCCGGTTGACCGCGACGGCATCGACGTAGCCGGTCTTCGGCTCGACCGCGGCAATCATCATCGCCGGCGAGTCCGATTTCTTGTTGCCCGTGCCGATCTCGTCCTTGATGCGCTTGACCGCTGCGGTCTGGTCGTTGACGTTCAACGTCGTGACGATCTTGTAGCCGCCCGTTTCGAGTTGGTTTTCGCGCTCGAACGCGTCGGCGCCGAACGCCGGCTGATCCAGCCACCAGCGATAGAGGTAATCACAGAAAAAGCCGTATGACGCCTTGGAGGAAATGCAGCCATTCGGCGTCGGGTGCAGGTTCAGCGCAGCCGGCGCCTTGATCGCGGCGTCATACTGCGCCTGCGTGATGAAGTGCATCGACAACATCTCGGGCAGCACGTGGTTGTTGCGGCGATCGACCGCGTTTTTGAGGCCCTGCGTCGTGGTGGGGTCGAACTCGGTCGTGCCTTGCAGCAGACCAGCGATGAGCGCGGCCTGCGGGATCGTCAACGCCTTCGGGGGTTCGTTGTAGTAGACCTCGGCGGCGGCGTAGATGCCGTACGCACCGTGGCCGAACGGAGCGATGTTCAGGTAGCGGTCGAGGATGTCGAGCTTGGCCGCGTGCTTGTCGCCGCCGTGCTGCTCCGTGAGTTGCTTCTCCAGCGCGATCGCGAGGTGCGCTTCGCGGATCTTCCGAGCCGGCGTCTCCTCGGTCGCGTCCAGCACCTGCTGCGGCGTCGTCGCCGAATATGACGTCGCGAGGCGCACGTACTGCATCGTGAGCGTCGACGCGCCTTGCTGACCCTGGTTGTTCTGGTCGGCGACGAACGCCCGGGCGATGCCTCGGACGTCTACGCCGTTGTGGATGAAGAACCGCTTGTCCTCGGAGGCGACGACGGCGTCCTGCATGACCTGGGAGATCTGGTCGATGGGCACGTTGCGGCGGTTCTCGTCGAACAGCGACGTGATGAGCGTCTTGCCGTCTGAGGCGTACACGTTGGTGACCTGGGGCGCCTGCGGCACTTGCAGCGTCGACGGCAGGCTGTCGAAGTTGTCGGCTCCGGCCTTGGCCGCGAGCCCGGTCAGCGCAACGGCCGGGAAGGCTGCCGCGGCGACGACGACGCCCGCCAACAGCCCACAGATCACCAGCGAAACGCCGTTGGCCAAGACGCTTCGATCGCCTCTACGCATCCGTATCACCGGCCCAGGGTAAAGGACGCAGCTTTGAGCGCACGTCCGGCCGAACTTGACGTCCCCTCATAGTCCGCTGTTAACCATGGTGCCGGTGGGCTTCAAGTGCCACATTCCGCTCACCCTCGTTTCGGGCGTGGCGCGCGGATCAGTGGCACCGGCGCCGCCGCGGCGGCCGTGAGTCGCATTCACGCCTGCTGAAAGCGTGCGCCGAGCCGGCGGAAGACGTCATCGGCCGACGAGGCGGATTGCGCGCGTGGTTCGGGGCGTACGTGAATTCACGTCTGACCGGTTTAACGGCCACTGTCCGGTTTAATGATTTTTGCCTTCAACGTTGCGTAATCGCTTGACTACGGAGCATGATGGGTCGGCGGATTACCGCACGTCAGTCCCCATCGCGGGCCGGCAACGTGGTTTCCGCAGTCGCCGTCGCGAACCGGCGAGAGGCGGGGCACCGGTCACTCGGGCGCCGCATCGGGAGGATGTCGCGGGATCCGGCGGCCAGGATGACAAACCGCGCAGACGCGGTTTGAGAAGAAGGGGGGACGGTGGACACATGGGGATGATCGCAGACTGGCCAAGCTCGGCTGCCTGTCGCAATGGCGATCCGGACGCACTATTTGTCCAAGGCGCGGAGCAGAATGTGGCGAAACGGATCTGCCGCAGCTGCCCGGTCAGGTATGAGTGCCTGGCCGACGCGTTGGACAACCGGATCGAATTCGGGGTGTGGGGCGGCATGACCGAGCGGGAGCGTCGCGCGCTACTGCGGCGTCATCCGCAAGTGGCCAGTTGGAAGAAGACGTTCGAAGCGGCTCTGCTCCGCGAGGGCGCCAAGAACCGCGATCTCGTTCCTACCGGTTAATCGACTTCTGCTGGCCGGTCGTCGCCCTTCGGGTGTGCCGTACCGGCGAGTGCAATACCTATTTCGCGCAGCCCGTCGATGTCGTGGACATCGGCGGGCTGCGCTGCGATCGCTGTCACCGGCACCCGCGGATGGGCCGCCGTGAACGTGGTCGCGACGGCGGCCTCTCGCTCCACCTGCCGGCACAACGCCGCATGGATGCGCAGCGCGTCGGCGGTCGCGGGCGACTCGCCGCTTGCGTCGAGGGCATCCGCCGCGGCCAAGGCCTCGTCGACGGCCAGGTCGGGTGCTGACACCTGGTGCGTACGGTTGAGGATCATGCCCTGCAGCGGCATGCGATCCCGCGCCAGCCGGCCGGCGAAATAGCTGGCTTCGCGTACGGCGTCGGGCTCGGGCGCGGCCAGCACGAGGAATGCCGTCTCCGGTGCTTGCAGGATCTTGTACGTCGCCTCGGCCCGATCGCGGAACCCGCCAAACGTCGAGTCCAGCGCCGCGACAAAGCCCGACATATCAGCCAGCAACTGGCCACCGAGCACCTTCTGCACGGCCTTGGAGAAGACCCCGAACGATGCGCTCACCAGATTGAACATGCTGCGTCCGCCGGCTCGGGCCGGCGCGAGCAGCAGCCTCAACATGCGGCCGTCGAGAAAGCGGGACAGCCGCTGCGGCGCGTCGAGAAAGTCGAGCGCCGACCGTGACGGCGGCGTGTCGACCACGATCATGTCCCACTCGTCCTTGGCGTGGAGCTGGCCCAGTTTCTCCATGGCCATGTACTCCTGCGTGCCGGAGAACGTCGAGCTCATCGCTTGATAGAACGGATTGCCGAAGATCTCCTCGGCCCGAGCCGCGTCGGTGTGGGTGAGCACCACCTCATCGAAGGTGCGCTTCATGTCGAGCATCATCGCGTGTAGCTCGCCACCGCTCGCCGTGCTCACGCCCTTGACCTGGCGCGGCGTGTTGTCCAACTCGGTCAGGCCGAGTGACTGCGCGAGTCGTCGAGCCGGATCGATGGTCAGCACGACCGTACGGCGGCCATGCACCTCGGCCGCCCGCAGCCCGAGCGCGGCGGCGGTGGTGGTCTTGCCGACACCGCCCGAGCCGCAGCACACCACGATGCGGACGCCGGGGTCGGCGAGAATGGCGTCGACATCGAGCGAGGGCGCGTCCGACACCGGGCTGTTGCTCCCGGTCTCCTCCGATCGACTCGCGCCCGATCGGTTGGCGCCGGCTGACCTATGATCACGACCCGGCGCAGCCCTGTCTGCCGCCACACTCAAGAGCGTATCCGGGGCGTCAGCGCAGCGCGGCGGCGAGTTCGTTCAGCCCCGCGCGGTCGACGCCGGTCGGCAGGAACGGGATCTCGATCACCGGGTAGCCCAGATCGGCGACATCGGCGCGGAGCGACGCCTCGATGCCTTGCCGTACCAGATAATTCTTGGCCTCGCCGGCGAGCCCGGAGACCGTCGCCCGGGCCGCCGGCACGCCGGCGGCGACGAGACCGC
Source organism: uncultured Actinomycetota bacterium (assembly GCA_963724705.1). Lineage (GTDB taxonomy): Bacteria > Actinomycetota > Actinomycetes > Mycobacteriales > Micromonosporaceae > DASQPR01. The sequence continues at coordinate 358,022 of CAVRVS010000007.1, read as the reverse complement.
GCTTGATCTCGGCGGCGGACGGCTTGTGACCGTCGAAGAGCGTCGGGCGTGTCGCGTTGATGATGATGCGGCCGACCGGGATGCCGAGGCCGCCGAGTTCGACGATCGCGTCGGCTGTCTCCTGGATCGGCATCTCTTCGAGCAGGGTGACGATGTGTACGGCGGTCATGGGCGAACGCAGGATCGCGGTCACGCCATCGCTCTGCGTCTTGATCGGGCCGACCTTGGCCAACTTGGCCGCCTCGGCCGTCACGTTGAGAAAACGGCCGATCCGGCCCGTCGGCGGCGCGTCCAAGATGACGGCGTCGTAGATCCGCTTGCCGTCGCGGCGACGGGACGTGGCTTCCTTCACCTTGCCGGTGAGCAGCACGTCACGCATGCCGGGCGCGATCGTGGTCGCGAAGTCGATCGCCCCGAACCGCTGCAGGGCCCGGCCGGCCAGGCCGAGCTTGTAGAACATGTCGAGGTATTCGAGCAGCGCCTCTTCGGCGTCGACGGCGAGCGCGTGTACCTCGCCACCGGCCGCGGTCGTGGCGACACGCCGCTCCGCGTACGGCAACGGGCCGAGGTTGAACAGCGGGGCGATTCCCTGCCGACCCTCGACCTCGACCAGCAACGTACGACGTCCCTTGCCGGCCAGCGCCAGAGCGAGCGCGCCGGCGACAGTCGTCTTGCCGGTGCCACCCTTACCGGTCACGATGTGCAGTCGCGCCGGCCACCGATCGTCCACGATGCGAGGGTATACGGGTCGGTCGACACCACGGCCACTCGAGGCATCCGGGTCGGTCGGCGTCACGGTCGGTCGAGGTATCCGCCGCAAATCCGGCCGCCGTCATGCCGCGCGCAACCTGCCGGGTTTACCGCCGTGAGGCAAGCCCGACCGCCGCGGGATATCGTGCGCACATGCAGAAATGGGAGTACGCGACGGTCCCGCTGCTCGTTCACGCGACGAAGCAGATCCTTGACAACTGGGGCGAAGACGGCTGGGAACTCGTCGCGCTCGTGCCCGGTCCGAACAGCGAGCAGCTCGTCGCTTACTTGAAGCGTCCGAAGGAGTCGTCGTGACCACGGACCCGTACGCCCGCCTGGCCGACCTCGGCCTCGAACTGCCGACCGTCGTGCCACCGGTGGCCGCGTACGTCCCGGCCGTGCAGACCGGAAATCACGTGTACGTCTCCGGACAGCTGCCGATGTTCGACGGGAAGTTGCCGGTGGTCGGGAAGGTCGGCGCCGAGGTGACCGCCGAGGAGGCGAAGGAACTGGCCGGCCGTTGTGCCCTCAACGCACTCGCCGCCATCGACGCGCTCGTCGGGCTCGACCGGGTCGTACGGGTGGTCAAGGTGGTCGGTTTCGTCGCATCGGCGTCCGGGTTCACCGGCCAGCCGACGGTGATCAACGGAGCATCCGAGCTGTTCGGAGCCGTCTTCGGTGACGCCGGTCGGCACGCCCGCAGCGCGATCGGGGTGGCCGAGCTGCCGCTGGGTACCCCGGTCGAGGTCGAGGTCATCGTCGAGGTCACCGATCGGGCCGACGAACCGGCCTAACCAGCGGACGGACCGGGATAGGCGCTCGCCGTGGTCGCACGGCGGTGTCAAGATGGGCGCTATGTCGAGCCTCACGTTCGCCTCGCTCCGGCAGGCGCCCAACCCGGGACCGATGACGCTCGACGGCACGAACTCCTGGCTCCTGCGCGGCCCCGGATCGACGAGTGCGGTCGTGGTCGACCCCGGGCCGTCGGATGAGGGACACCTCGCGTCGATCGCGGCCGCCGGCCCGATCGAGATGATCATGCTGAGCCACTTTCACCATGATCACACCGAAGGTGTCGGACGGCTGCTGGAGCTCGTCGGCGACGTACCGGTCACGGCGGCCGATCCGGCACTGTGCCGCGGGATCGGACCACTCCGCGACGGCGACCGGATCACCGCCGCTGGCGTGACGATCGAGATCATCGGGGCACCCGGACATACCGCCGATTCGGTCTGCTTCCTCGTCACGAGTGGCTCCCAGCGCTGCCTGTGCAGCGGCGACACGATCCTCGGCCGCGGTACGACCGTGGTGTCCTGGCCGGACGGGAACCTCGCGGACTACCTGGGCACGCTCGACAAGCTCAGCACGTTGGACGGTGTGCCGGTTTTGACGGGCCATGGACCCGTACGCCCGGATTGTGGGGAGATCGCGCGCGAATATCGTGCGCATCGCGACGAACGCCTCGTGCAGGTGCGCGCGGCGCTGGCCGCCGGCGCGCAGACCCCGGCCGACATCGTCGCCCACGTGTACCCGGATCTTGAGGCGGTGCTCCGGCCGGCGGCCGAGTCGACCGTGCGCTCGGCGCTCGCCTATCTGCGCCCGGAGACTGACGCGAGCGGCGATCCGAGCCGTGGCCCGGGCCTGTATCAGACCTTGGATCCGACGTGACCTGCCCGGTCTGCGGGACGGTTGCGGTCGCGGGCGCACACTTCTGCCACAACTGCGGCACGCCACTCGGCACCACAGCACCGCTCCCGGCCGCCGAGCGACGGGTCGTGACCGTCCTCTTCGGTGACCTGTCGGACTTCACCGCATGGGCCGAGGATCTTGATCCGGAGCGCGTCGGCGCCGTCACCGACCGCGTCATGGCCGCCCTGGCCGGTGCGGTGAAGACGTTCGGCGGCCACGTCGACAAGCTGACCGGCGACGGGATCATGGCCGTGTTCGGCGCACCGGTCGCGCACGAAGACGACGCCGAGCGGGCCGTCCGGGCATCGCTGTCCATGCAGCGCGCAGTGCGGAGGGTTCTCGACGACGAACGCGGCGGTGGCGCGCCATCCGGGCTGCGGGTCGGCTTGAACACCGGCGAGGTGGTCGCCGGCATCCAGGCCGGGCTCGAGTACACGGTGATCGGCGACGCGGTGAACACCGCCGCCCGGCTGGCCGACGCGGCCGCGATCGGAACTGTGTACGCCGGCGAGAGCACCGCATCGGCCTCCCGCCGGGTCGCATCGTGGCGCCAGCTCCGGCCGTTACGGCTCAAGGGCAAGCGCGCGCCGGTGGAGAGCTATGAACTGCTCGGCATGCTGGACGCGCCGGGTACGCGGGCCGGGATGGGTGACGAGGCGCCGTTCGTCGGCCGGGAGACCGAGTTGGCATGGGTCGCGAGCCGGCTCGCCGAGGTCGACGACCGGGGCGAGCCGCGGGTTCTCGTCGTCACCGGCGAGGCCGGGCTCGGCAAGACCCGCTTCGCCGCGCAGATCGAGCGGATGGCGGCGGCGTACGACGTGACGTCGCCCCGGTTCACGGCCGGCGCTCGGACGCAGGTGCTGGCGGTGGCCTGCGCGGCGTACGGCGATCTACGCCGGCTCGCTCCACTGACCGACCTCGTCCGCGCGGCGATCGGCGTCGGGACGGATCCCGGCGCACCGGTCACCCGAGCGCAGGTCGAGGATCGGCTGAACCGGCTCGCCGGACGCCTCGGTTGGCCCACGACCGGACCGCTGCGCGCGACGATCGACCTGCTCACGGCCGCGGTCGGCGCGCCCGATCCGGCGGCCGATCCGGACGACGCAGTCTCGGTGCAAGCGCCGTGGGGTGCGGCGTCGCGTACGGAGAGCGTCGACTTCGAGGCGGTTCCGGCCGCGGTCGCGACGCTGCTGACCGGGCTCGCCCGCGAGAGTCCGCTGGTCGTGACCGTGGACGACCTGCACGACGCGACGCCGGAGACGGTCGACGCGCTCGGCGCCATGCTGTCCCGGTTGGAGGGTTCCGTCCTCGTCGTGCTGCTCGGGCGCCCGGAACTCGTCCGTACCGCCGGCGCGCTGACGCGCGTCGCCGACGCCGAGGTGGCGAACCTGCCGGCGCTGCGTGGCGCCGACGCGACGCGGCTGCTCTCGACCTATCTGGGCGGCGGCCGGTTGCCGCAGGCCGACACCGACCGGCTGCTCGCGACCGCGCAGGGCAATCCGTTCTACCTGGCCGAACTCGTCACCCTCCTGATGGAGCGCGGAGCTCTGACCGCGGTCGACACCGACTCGGCGACCGGTGGCTGGCGCCTCGCCGCCGGTTCGCTCGGCGGCCGGCTCCTGTCGCGCGATCTCGCCGCCGTGTTGGCCGCGCGCATCGACGCCCTCCCGAACGACGCGCGCTCGGTGCTGCGCGACGCGGCGGTCGTCGGTGAAACCGTACCGGCGGGGGCTTTGGAAGCATTGCGCGAACGCCGCACCGGCCGACCAACGCGTGCATCCGCGGCCGACGACGCCGAATTCGAGCGCGCCGTCGACGAGTTGCTGTCGCGTCGCATGCTGCGCCGCATGCGAGGTGGGTACGCCTTCGTGACGCCGCTGCTGCGCGAGGCGACCTATGCCGGCATCGGCAAAGCAGACCTCGCCGAACGCCATGGCGACCTGGCCCGCTGGGCCGGATCGGACCCGGCGCCGGACCGCATGCCGCCAGCGACCGCCGATGCTTTCATCGCCGATCACGTCGAACGCGCCGAGTCGCTCGCCGATGCCGTCGGTCTCCGCCCGGACGCACCGGCTCGCTCGGTCGCCCCGCTCGGCGTCGCAGCGCTCGGTCGTGCCGCACAGCGTGCGATTGGCTCGGGTGAGCCGGCGCAGGCCGCTCGGTACGGCGAACGAGCCGGCCGGCTGACCGCGGGCGTGCTGCCGCTGGCCGATCGGCTCGTCTACGCGCGGGCGCTGCTTCAGCTCGGCAAGCCGGACGGCGCGCTCGAGCAGGCGGAGAAGCTCATCGCCGATGCGGGCGACGACGACTACCACCGCGCCTGTGCGTTGCTTCTCGCCGGTCGTGCCTACCGGTTGAAGGGCGACGGTGCCCGTGCGATCGCTCACTGGCAGGAGGCGCTCGAGGTCGGCACGGCCAGTGGATACGCGAACGTACGGGCCGAGGCGATGCGCCGGCTGGGCATGGCCGATTTTCTGAACGGCCACCTGACCGAGGCCGGCACCTGGCTGGCGCGGGCGTACCGCGTGGCGCTGGACGACGGCGATGCGCGCAGCCAGGCCTGGTCACTGCAGAACCTGGCCTGGGTCGCGACCACGCGCGGCGATTTTGCCGGAGCGGACGCGACACTCGCGGTCGCCGCTCGACTCTTCGCGCAGCAGCACGACCCGGTCGGTCGGGCGTGGCTGCGGGGCACGACCGCGTTCGCGCGACTGCTCGCCGGTCGGCTCAGCGAGGCGCGGCGGCTCGCCCAGGTGTTCCTGCCGTTCGGCGAACGGGTCGGCGACCAGTGGGCGGTCGCGACGCTGCGGGCGATCGACGCGTACGCCGCGGCCGAACTGGGCGAGCTCGCGAATGCCGACCGGTCGGCCCGGCGAGCGTACGGCGAGTTCGCCGCCACATCGGACGACTGGGGGCGCGGGTTCGCCTTGGTCGTACGCGGGATCATCGCCCGCGGGCTGGCCGAGCCGGACCATGCACTGGACCTGCTCTCCGAGTCGTTGGAGTACGGCGACCGGACCGGTCACCCGCTGCTCATCGGCATGTCGCGCACGATCCGCGGCTTCGTACACCTGGACCGGGGCGAACCGGCTGCGGCCGAAGCCGACGCACACGCGGTCCTCGCAGCCGTCGAGCCGCACAACGTTCTCGAAGCCGCGCAGGTCGGGCCACGAGTGCTCCTGGGCATGGCGCGGCTGGCGGTCGGTGACATCGACGCCGCGTTAGGACATCTGGAGCCGGTCGCGGTCGCGCACGAAGCACCGTCGCTGCTCATCACCCGGAGGCAGGCCGTGGCCGGGTACGCCGAGGCGTTGATTGTCGCCGGCCGGCTGCCGGAGGCGATCGAATGGGCGAGCCGCGCCATCATCGCGCCCGGCGAGGATGCCCGTAGTGCCTGCTTGGCCCAGCGTGTGCTGGCCCGGGCCCTCGCCAGCGACGGCGAACTCGACTTGGCCCGGATGTCGGCGGGGGAGGCGGTCACATCGGCGTACGCCACGGAACAGCGCAGCGAGCGTGCGGCCAGCGACGACCTCCTGGCTGCCCTCGACGACGCGGGATAGTGCGGCTCGCTCGCGACGCCCGGGTGTCGCGACCGGTCGGCGCCTCACGAAGCCTTGCATTGGACCACCGTCCGGTGATCGGCGCTCGTTGCCGTCATAGCTTTTGTCCCAAGGCTGACCGGGTCACCCAAGCGTGACCGGGCTGAGTTAGTTTCGTACCCGTGGATCTGTCGGCGGCAACGCCTCGCGTGCCCGTTGTGCCTGGTTTAACCGGGCTGACGGTGCTCGCGCACGGCGGCTACGCGACGGTCTACCGGGCGCGGCAGGAGTCGGTCGGTCGGCCGGTCGCGGTCAAAGTCGAGCACCGGGCGCTGGACGACGAGCGGGACCAACGGCGCTTCCTTCGCGAGGCGCAGGCGGCCGGGGAAATGTCGGGCCATCCGCATGTGGTGGATCTCTTCGACGTCGGTGTCACCGAGGACGGCCACCCGTACCTGATCATGGAGTTGTGCGCCGGAACGTATGCGGAGCGGATGCTGCGAGCGCCGCTGCCGCCGGCCGAGGTGCGCGACGTCGGTGTGAAGATCGCGGACGCGCTCGACGATGCGCACGCGCGCGGTGTGCTGCACCGCGACGTGAAGCCGGCGAACCTGCTCTGTTCGCGGTTTGGTGAACCGGCGCTCGCCGATTTCGGTCTGGCCGTGCTGTCCGAGACCCGCGAAACGTCACTCGCGATGGACGTGTTGACGCCCGCCTACGCCGCGCCGGAGATGTTCCAGTACGACATCAAGCCGTCGGCCGCGGCCGATGTCTACTCGCTGTGCGCGTCGCTCTATGCCATGCTGCGCGGTCGCCCGCCGCGCTGGTCGGAGGACAGCATGCCGAGCGTACGGACGCTTATCGAACTCTTCGATCAGCCGATTCCCGACCTGCCGGGCGTCGGCTTGCCGCTGCTTGACGTATTGCGGGCGGGAATGCGCAATGTTCCGAGCGAGCGCCCGACCGCAGCCTGGGTGCGCGACACGTTGGCCGCGATACCGGTCGCTGACCTAGGCGTCGCGACAACCTCGGTGTTCGCCGTGAGCCAGCGTGCGGTCGACGACGAGTCGCCGACCGTGAACTGGTCCAGCCCCACCGAGTCGTAGGCCGCTCCTCGCTTTCCCCAGCCGCATTTGTACGGAAGGTGGCCGCGATCCCGACCGGCGACCGCCCAAGTTCCGTACAAACGCGGCCGGCCGACCACCGCCGACGGGGGCGCTCCGCGCCGACGTTCCACGGCCGCGCCGAGGTGCGCCGACGTCCCACGGCCGCCCCGAGGTGCGCCGACGTTCCACGGCCGCGCCGAGGTGCGCCGACGTTCCACGGCCGCGCCGAGGTGCGCCGACGTTCCACGGCCGCGCCGAGGTGCGCCGACGTTCCACGGCCGCGCCGAGGTGCGCCGACCATCGGTCCAGGCGCTTCTGACAACTCAGTAGGACTTTTCCTGACCGAGCACGTGCTGCGCTACGAAGTTCAGGATCATTTCCCGGGACACCGGCGCGATCCGTCCGGCCCGTACGCCGCCGAGTAGCGTCGCCACGCCGTACTCCGTCGTCATGCCGTTCCCACCGTGCACCTGGATCGCGGTGTCGACCGCCAGCGACGCCGCCTCGGACGACGCGTACTTGGCCATGTTCGCGGCGACACCCGCCTCGACATCACGGCCGGCGTCGTAGAGCGCGGCGGCGCGATACACCGCCAGCTTCGCGAGCTCGATCTGGATCTGCGCGTGGGCGAGCGGATGCGCAACGCCCTGGTGGCTGCCGATCGGCCGGCCCCAGACGGAACGCGAGCCCACATAGGAGGCGGCCCGAGCCAACGCGTACCGGCCGGTGCCCATGCCCATCGCGGCGACCGTGATCCGTTCCGGGTTCAGGCCGGAGAACAAGGCCGGCAGACCCGTGCCGACGTCACCGATCAGGGCGTCGGCCGGCAGCGCGTACGTCGTCGAGGTAGAGCAGCCACTGGTTCTCCGGCGACACGATCTCCATGTCGAGCTTCGACGAGCTGAGACCGGGCGTGTCCACCGGCACCAGGAACAGCGCCGGCGCAAGACGACCGGTGGAGTCGGCGAGCCGGGCCACGACCAGGATGTAGTCGGCCTCGTCGACGCCGGAGATGAAGCATTTGCGGCCCGACAGCACCCAATCGGATCCGTCGCGTCGCGCCATGGTGCCGAGACGGTGAAAGTTCGAACCGGCCTCCGGCTCGGTGATCGCGAACACGATCTTCAGCGATCCGTCGGCCAGGCCGGGCAGGAATGTCGAGCGTTGCGCCGGCGTCCCGTGCTTGGCCAGGATCGTCCCGGCGATCGCCGGCGAGACCACGAGTAACAGCAGCGGGCAGCCGGCCGCGGCGAGTTCCTCGCATACGATCGTGAGTTCGGTGATGCCGCCGCCACCGCCGCCGTACTCGGTCGGCACGTTGACCCCGAGATAGCCGAGCTTGCCGGCCTCCGACCACAACTCGGTCGTGTGCTCGCCGGACTTTGCCTTCGCGACGTAATAGCCGTGGCCGTATTTCGCGCCGAGCGCGGCAACCGCGGCACGTAGTGCCGTCTGCTCGGCGGTTTCATCGATCGAGGTCATGAGGGGTGACCTTCCGTGTGGTGGGAACAGGCAACAAGCGGCGAGGGCGCCGCGAGGTCTACGGCCCGGACGGCTTGCTCGGGCGGCGACCACGTCGGGTGCTGGTCGCGACGCGTACCCCGTCATCGGGTGTGATGACGGCGAGGATGGCGCCCGTGTCGACCTGGGCGCCGGCGGCGACCGGGAGTTCTGTGATTACGCCCGGGGCCGGCGCATGGACAGGGTGTTCCAGCTTCATCGCTTCGAGCGTCAGCAGCAATTCGCCGGTCGCGACCCGCTGGCCGGGTGTGACCAGCACCCGCCCGACGGCGCCGGGCAGCGGCGCGATGAGGGAGCCTTCGGCGATGTCCGGCTGCGGGTCCGGGAAGCGTGGCAGCTCGATGAGCGTCACGGAGCCCTCGGCGGAGTCGACGTAGGACACCGCGCCGACCGCGTGCACTTCGAATTCGACGCGGATTCCGGTCACGTCCAGGCTCACATGGTCGGCCGAGGCGGTCACGATGCTCACGGCCGGATGTGCCTCGGGACGATCAAGATCGAGAATCCCGGGTACGCCGGCATCCTCGCGCTCCACGCCGCGAACCGACCAGGCGGCCAACCCGCCGGCGCGGTCGAACTGGTAGGACACTTCGATCGGCCCGGCCGGCCCGTCGTAGGCGATGACCTGCGGCATACCGCCCACGTTGCGCCAGCCGATCGGTACGTCCGGACCGGACGCGCTGGCGTGGCGACCGGCCGCACCGGCCAGGGCGGCCGCGAGGCAGGACAGCTTGGCCGTCTCCATCGACGACACGAGCGGCGCGAACACCTCGGGGTGCTGGTCGAGGAAGCCGGTGTCGAACTGTCCAGACCGGAACGCCTGATGGCGCAGCACGCGGACGAGCAGATCGCGGTTCGTGATCACGCCGTGGATCTGAGCACGGGCCAGCGTCGCGGCGAGCAGCCGGCCGGCCTCGGCCCGGGTCGGTGCCCAGGCGATCACCTTGGCGAGCAGCGGGTCGTAGTGCACACCGATCGTGTCGCCGTCCACGACGCCGGAGTCGAGGCGCAGCCCCGGCGCGATCAGCGGGCGGAACTCGCCGGCGACCCCCGGAATGCGGAAGCGGTGCAGCGTGCCGGTCGACGGTAGCCACGCGTTGGACGGGTCTTCGGCGTAGAGGCGGGCCTCGATCGCGTGCCCGCGCAGCGGCGGAGCACCGTCGTACGGCAGTACGGCGCCCTCGGCCACGAGCAACTGCAGGCGTACGAGATCGAGCATGCCGACGACACACTCGGTGATGCCGTGCTCGACCTGCAGCCGGGTGTTCATCTCGAGGAAGTAATAGTCGCCGCTCGGCCCGACCACGAATTCGACCGTGCCGGCGCCGACGTAACCGATCGCGCGCGCGACCGCGATCGCCGCGTCGCAGAGTTGGCCGCGCAGTTTCTGCGACACCATCGGCGACGGCGTCTCTTCGATGATCTTCTGGTGCCGGCGCTGTATCGAGCACTCGCGTTCGCCGAACGTGACAACGTTCCCGTCGTCGTCGGCCATGACCTGCACTTCGATGTGGCGCGCACGATCGAGATAGGGCTCGCAGAACACCGATCCGTCGGCAAACGCGTTGGCCGCTTCGCGCCGGGCCGACTCCATGGCCTCCGTCAATGCGGCGGCGTCACGCACGATGCGCATGCCCCGACCGCCGCCGCCGGCCGACGCCTTGACCATGACCGGGAACGTCGTGACGTCAGCCGGGTCGGTCCAGGTCGGGAGCGTCGGCACGTTGGCCTCGGCCATCCGTACCTTGGCCTCGAGCTTGGACCCCATCATGGCGATCACCTTCGCCGGCGGACCGATCCAGGTCAGGCCCGCGCCGCTGACCGCCTCGGCGAATTCGGCGCGCTCGGAGAGGAAGCCGTAACCCGGGTGGATGGCATCCGCACCGGCCTTGCGGGCCGCGTTCACGAGAAGATCGCTGCGCAGGTACGTCGCCGACGGACTGCTGCCGGGCAGGCGTACGGCGTAGTCGGCCTCCGCCACGTAGGCCGCGGCGGCATCGGCGTCGGAGTAGACCGCGACGGTCTCGATGCCCATGGCACGACAGGTCGCGAAGATCCGGCGGGCGATCTCCCCGCGGTTGGCGACCAGTAGCCGGCGAATCATCTGACTCTCCTCAACTCACCTTGCCACGTCAACATCAGGTGCGCCGACCGTCGGTCCAGGCGCATTGAAAACTCAGTGCGCCGACCGTCGGTCCAGGCGCATTGAAAACTCAGTGCGCCGACCGTCGGTCCAGGCGCTTTAGGGGCACTAGAACCTGAAGACACCGAACGAGTGGGCGCCCTCGACCGGAGCGCTGTGGATGGCGGACAGGCAGATCCCGAGGACCGTACGGGTGTCCCGCGGGTCGATCACACCGTCGTCGTACACCCGGCCGGACAGGAAGAGTGCCGCCGACTGTTCCTCGATCTGAGCCTCGACGGCCTGGCGGCGGGCGTCATCGGCGTCGGTGTCGAAGTCGCGGCCGGCCGCCTTCGCGGTCTGTCGCCCGATGATCGACATGACGCCGGCGAGCTGCTGTGCCCCCATCACGGCCGAGCGCGCGTTGGGCCAGGCGAACAGGAACCGCGGCTCGTACGCCCGGCCGCACATGCCGTAGTTCCCGGCACCGTACGACGCTCCGAGGTTCATCGTGATGTGCGGGACGGTCGAGTTCGCCACCGCGTTGATCATCTGGGCGCCGTGCTTGATGATGCCGTTCTGCTCGTACGTCGCGCCGACCATGTATCCGGTCGTGTTCTGCAGGAACAGCAACGGCGTGTCGGATGCGTTGGCGAGCTGGATGAATTGCGCCGCCTTCTGTGACTCCTCGCTGAACAGCACGCCGCGCGCGTTGGCGAGCACGCCGATCGGATAGCCGTGCACTTCGGCCCACCCGGTCACCAGTGACGTGCCGTAGAGCGGTTTGAACTCATCGAAGTCGCTACCGTCGACGACGCGGGCCAGCACCTCGCGCGGATCGAACGGCACACGCAGATCCGCCGACGCGATGCCGAGCAGTTCCTCCACGTCGTACTTCGGCTCGCTCACGATGAAGCGTCGCGGACCCGGACCGCCTTTGACCCAGTTGAGCCGGGCCACGACGCGGCGGGCGAGGCGGATCGCGTCGCGCTCGTCGGCGGCCAGGAAGTCGGCCAGGCCTGACGTTGTCGCGTGCATCTGCGCGCCGCCGAGCGACTCGTCATCGGTGTCCTCTCCGGTCGCCATCTTCACCAGCGGCGGGCCGGCCAGATACACGCTGGCCTGGTCCTTCACGAAGATCGTGTAGTCCGACATGCCCGGCAGATAGGCACCGCCGGCCGTCGCGTTGCCGAAGACGACCGCGATCGTCGGCAGCTTGGCCGCGCTGGACCGGGTCAGGTCGCGAAACGCTCGACCGCCGGGAATGAAGATCTCCGCCTGCGTCGGCAGGTCGGCGCCGCCGGACTCGACCAGGTTGATGAGCGGCAGCCGGTTCGCGGCCGCGATCTCGCCGAGCCGGTTGCTCTTGCGCAGCGAGTACGGGTTGATAGCACCACCGCGTACGGTCGGGTCGTTCGCGACGATCAGGCACTCGACGCCTTCGACAACGCCGATGCCGCCGACGATGCTCGCGCCGACCGGGAAGTCGGTCGCGAACGCGGCGACCGCGCACAGCTCCAGGAACGGGGTGTCACGGTCGACGAGCAGCTCGATGCGCTCGCGCGGCAGCATCCGGCCGCGCGCGTGGTGCCGGGTCACGTACTTCTCGCCGCCGCCGGCCCGCGTTGCGTCCAGCGCCTGTTCGAGCTCGTTCAGCCGGTCGAGCATCGCGGCCCGGTTGTCGACAAACGACGGCGCGGCGACGTCGACAGTCGTGCTCAAGATCGGCATGGTTCTCGCCCTTCACCGGTCGTCGCGGCGGCGCGCGGCGGCCTTGGGACTGCGGGGACGCGGGGGGTTGGTCCAGGAATTGCTGCTGCCACCAGGCGTAACGAGTCGGCATCGGGACCGACACGCGAGCGATCGAACGGCTTTCGGTTCGGTTTGGTCATCGCAGCTCCACCGGCATATCGATGACGCGTGCGCGGAAAAGCTCGCCGAGCGCCTTGGCTTGTGGATCGAAGCGGGTTGACCCGCCGACACCGTCGCCGAGCAGGCCGTGGAGCACGAAATTCACCGCACGGAGGTTCGGCAGCTCGTACCGGTCGATCGCCAGTTCCGCCGTCTCGGGCAGCAACTCGCGCAGCCGATCGATGGTGATCGTCGCGCGCAGCCACTCGTACGCTTCGTCGTTGCGTACCCACAGCCCCAGGTTCGCGTCCGGGCCCTTGTCGCCGGCCCGGGCACCGACGATCTCGCCAAGTCGGCGCCGGGCGGTGGGACGGTCGGCGGCTGGACTCGTCGCCGTTGTTGCGGTGCTCGGTGGCGTGCCGGCGTCGGGGTCGGTGACCGGCGGCGGCGCGATGCGGACGCGCTCGCCGGACGGCAGGACCGCGGTGTGCGCGACCGCGCCCTGCGCGACGGCGTCGGCGGTGAACGTCGCGAACGGACTGGCATCGCCGGGCGGCGTGGTCAGCGTCGCACCTGGGTAGGACGCGAGCGCCAATTCCACCGCGGCCTGGGAGAACGCGCGTCCCGCTCGCTTGCCGTCCCGATCCTTGACGTGTACGTGTAGCAGCGCGCTCGCTTCCTCGGTGCGCGTCGCGTTCGCGTGATCCGTACGTACCAGGTCGAAGATGACGTCTTCGGTGCCGATCGCGTCGGTGAGTTGTGCCCGGACGAGTGCCGCCTTGGCTTCAATGTCGAGTCCACACAGGACGAACGTCATCGTGTTCCGGTAGCCGCCGAGTCTCGTGACGCCGACCTTGAGGGTGGGCGGCGGCGGCGTACCTCGGGCGCCGGCAATCCGTACGCGATCGGCGTCCTCGTGGGTCAGCATGACCGTGTCGAGATGCGTGACGACGTCGGGACCGAGATACGCCGGCGATCCGATCTCGTACAGCAACTGAGCGGTGACGGTGCCGACGGTCACGGCTCCGCCCGTACCCGGATGTTTCGTGATGACCGCGGACCCGTCGGCGGAAATCTCCGCGATCGGGAAACCGGGATGGCGCAGATCGGCGATCTCGTGGAAGAACGCATAGTTGCCGCCGGTCGCCTGCGGTCCGCACTCGATGACGTGGCCGGCGACGGTAGCGCCGGCGAGCGGGTCGAGGTCGTCACGGCCCCAGCCGAAGTGCGCGATGGCTGGACCGATGACGAGCGAGGCATCGGTGACGCGGCCGGTCACCACGACATTCGCGCCGCCACGCAGACATTCGGCGATCCCGAACGCGCCCAGGTACGCGTTCGCCGCGATCGCGTCGTCGCGGTCCAACGCGTCGCCGGTGACGTATCCGATGCGCGCGCGGTCGGCGAGCCCGAGGCGGTCGGCGGTCTGTCGAAGCTGCAGCGGCGAGACCTTCGGGATTGAGGCCGCCGGCGTTCACGACGATCGTGACGTTCTTGTCGAGGGCCAGGCCGAGGCAGGTCTCCATCTGGCGCAGGAACGTCTTCGCATAGCCCGTGCTCGGGTCGCGCAGCCGGTCGCGCGCGAGGATGCCCATGGTGAGTTCGGCCAGATAGTCGCCGGTCAGCACGTCGAGCGGCCCGCCGTCGAGCATCTCCCGGACCGCCTCGAACCGGTCGCCGTAGAACCCGGACGCGTTGCCGATGCGCAGTGGCGACTGGGGCGCGACCCGCGGCGCGGTCACTGTGCGATGCCCACTGGGTTGGCGAGCACTTCGGTCAGATGTCGGCTCCATCCGCGCAGGACGTCCTGGCTGCGATGCGCATCCGTGCCGAGCAGGTTCGCCACGCCGAGACCGCGCAGCAGTTCGAGGGTCGCCTGGATCGCATCGCGGACATCGGGTCGCGACACGTCCGCGCCGAGCAGGGCCGCCGTCAGCCGGAACAGTTCGCGCCCGATCTTCGCCTCCAGAGGTACGAGCGCCGACCGGAGTGCCTCGTCCGTACGCGCGGCGACCCAGACTTCGAGGGCCGCGTGGTAGAGAGGGCCGGTGAACGACGCCCCGAGCAGGTCGACGACGGTTTCCACCCGTTCATCGACACTCGTCGGCAGCGTGTGCGTTTGGGCACGGATCTCGCCCGCGCGGCGGTCGGTCAGGTATTCGACGGCCGCGAGAACCAGGGCGGTCTTCGTGGGGAAGTGGTGCAATTGGGCGCCACGCGACACACCGGCCGTCTCGGCGACGACTGTCGTTGTCGTACCGGACCAGCCGTACCGGATCAGGCACGTCACGGTCGCGTCCAGCAGCCGCTGCTGCGTCAGCCGGCTCCGCTCCTGCTGCGACCTGGTCGTCAGCCCGGACATCGTCACGACTCCAGCGTGCGGCCGTCGAAACAAACAGTCAAGCCTGCTTGTTTTGTCGTCGGGCGCTCAGCCGCCACTGGCGGATCTTGGTGCCAATGCGGTGCCGGTACGCCGTTTTCGCACCAAGATCGCAGCGCGGACCGGCCGCCACCGGGATCTAGGAAGTCTCAACCGCCTATAGCCGGGTCACGATTCCAAGATCGCGAAAGGCGCCGGCTCACCCAGCGCAGCGACGGGCGCGGCAGCGCACCCGCAGGCGGCGAAATGGTCAGACGCGGGCGCGGCGGGCGAGGCGCTCCGGGTCGAGCACGATCACGCTCTTGCCGTCCAGCCGCAGCCAACCGCGCGACGCGAAGTCGGCCAGCGCCTTGTTCACGGTCTCGCGTGAAGCGCCGACCAGCTGCGCCAGCTCTTCCTGGGTGAGGTCGTGGGTCACGCGCAGTACGCCGCCGTCGCGGGAGCCGAACCGACCGGCCATCTGCAGCAGGTTCTTGGCCACCCGGCCGGGCACGTCCGTGAAGATCAGATCGGCGAGTGCGTCATTCGTCCGGCGCAGCCGGCGGGCGAGCACGCGCAGCAGTTGCTCGGCGATTTCCGGCCGGTTGCTGAGCCATGGCCGCAGGGCCTGCTTGCGAAGGCGCGCCACACGCGTATCGGTCACGGCGGTCGCGGTGGCCGTACGCGGACCGGGGTCGAATAGCGACAATTCGCCGAGCATGTCGGATGGACCCATCAGCGCGATGAGGTTCTGCCGGCCGTCGGCCGCCCGCCGCCCCAGCTTGATCTTCCCGCTGAGAACGATGTAGAGGCTGTCGCCGGGCTCGCCCTCGTTGAAGACCACGTCGCCCTTGCGGACCTCGATGATCTCCATGTCCTTGGCGAGCGCATCCGCCGCGTCGGGGTCGACACCCTGGAAAATGCCGCTCCGGGCCAGCGTTTCTTCCATCGCGCACCCTCTCGTTCGCCCACTGGACGTATATTGCCGCAAGGTCAGTCTAGGCACACGGTGTTCACAACCGGGCGACCACCCGGATAACCACCCGACACGTGGGCTTCGCGCCCTGCTACGGACCGTACGCTGTGGACCGGGCACGATATCGGTCGTGGATCTGACAATCGTGGACCGGTTCGATGACGGCGTGGCCATTCCGGTGCTGGTCTGGCGGCTGGCCGCGCCCGAGTTGGCGATCTGTTCCGGGCCGCTCGGTGGCGGGATCGGTCTGCGGGGCTGGGCACTCAATGCCACCGTACCCATGGATTATGGACGCGCGGACCCGGACGTGCACCTGACCCGGATCGCGGCGGACCTGGGCTTGCGTGGCGACGGGATCGGGCTGATGACGGGCGTCGATGTCCGCGGACACCGGCGGATCCACGACGACGGTGTCGACGCGGTGGTGACGGTCGGCCTCGGCGCGCCGGCCTGGGCCGCGGCGCCGGATGGCCATCTCCGCCGACATGCGGTGGGCACGATCAATACGTTGGTACGGGTGCCGGTCCGCCTCAGTGACGCCGCGCTGGTGAACGCCGTCACGACGGTGGCCGAGGCGAAGGCTCAGGCACTCTGGGAGATCGGGGTCGAAGCGACCGGTACGGCGAGTGACGCCACCGCGGTGCTGTGCGCGCCGGGCGGGCCGGTCGAGACGTTCGGTGGGCCGCGTTCGACGTGGGGTGCCCGGATCGCACGCGCTGTGCACGTGGCGGTCCGGGAGGGCGGTCGCGACTGGCTCGCCGGCGGCCGCTCGTGGTCGGATCGGCGGGACGAGGTCGACTAGACCTCGGCCGGCGCGTTCCCGTCCGCTATCTAACCGACGGCCCGCCGAGTATCTAAGCGACGGCCCGCCGAGCGCAGACGTCGTACTGGCGACGTAGGCTCGCGAGCGTGACAACGACGGTGCTGGCCTCGCGCTTTGCGGACACGGAAACAGCTCTGAGTCGGAAGCGTCGCGCGCGGAAGATGGCCCGCGAGCTTGCGCTGACCCACCCGGACGCCCACACCGAGCTCAACTTCACGACGCCGCTCGAGCTGATCGTCGCGACGATCTTGTCCGCCCAGAGCACGGACAAAAAGATCAACGAAACGACGCCGAAAGTCTTCGCGCGCTATCCGGATGCGGCAGCGTATGCCGCCGCCGACCGGGCCGAGCTCGAGGAGCTACTCAAGCCGACCGGCTTCTTCCGGAACAAGACCACGTCCCTGATCGGTCTCGGCGAGGCGCTCGTGGCCCGGTTCGACGGCGAGGTGCCGGGCAACCTCGACGACCTGGTCACGCTGCCGGGGGTCGGGCGTAAGACGGCCAACGTCGTGCTGGGCAACGCCTTTGGGGTGCCGGGCATCACCGTCGACACGCATTTCCAGCGTCTGGTTCGCCGGTGGGCGTGGACGACCGAGGTCGACCCGGTCAAGATCGAGTATGCGATCGGCGCGCTGATCGACAAGCGTGACTGGACCATGCTGTCGCATCGGGTGATCTTCCATGGCCGCCGGGTCTGCCACGCGAAGAAGCCGGCATGCGGGGCGTGCACGCTGGCGAAGATGTGCCCCTCATATGGCACCGGTCCGACCGATCCCGCGGTGGCGGTGAAGCTGCTGAAGGGCCCGCGCGTCGCCGAACTTGCCGAGCGTGCGGGTGTCGAGGCGTGACTGGTCGCACCCGGGTCGGCGCCACGTGTCTCGCAGTGCTCGCTGCTGCCGTGGTGCTTGCGGCCGCGACGGCCTGTGCTTCGTCGCATCCGAGCAAGGTGTCCGCCGAACGACCGGGCACGTGTCTGACCGCTGCGAAGCCATCCGGCACCGGTTCGGCGACACCGTCGAGCGGATCCGCGGGCGCCGGCAAGTCGGCCGGTCACGTTCCGGCGCAACCGCTCGCGTGTCTGGACGGGAGTGGCGACGTCCGGCTTGACACTCTTGCCCGGCCGGCCGTGATCAACTTGTGGGCGTCCTGGTGCGAGCCGTGCCGCGCCGAGCTGCCGGCGGTCGAGGCGTTTGCGAAGGCGGCCGGGCCATCGATCGACGTGATCGGCGTCGACACGGCCGACGAGCGTTCTCCAGCGCAGTCGACGATGAGTGACTTCGCCTTGACGTACCCGATGGTGTCGGATCCTGACCAGCACATTCTTCATTCGGTCGGTGCCCAGGGCTTGCCGGCGACACTGTTCGTCGCGCCGGGCGGCGACATCCGTTACGTGTACAACAGCGGGACCGCGCTCGACTCCGCCCATCTCGACGCGCTGGCGGCGACGTACCTCGGCGTGACGGTCCACCGATGACCGAGCGTGTGGCGACCGATGCCCTGCCCGAATGGTGGGGTCCGCTGCTCGATCGGGTCGCGTCGGCGCGCGTAGAGGACTTCAGTCGGTTGGCCGCCCCGGTCGAAGGCGGCCGCCCCAGCGCGGTGCTCGTCCTGTTGGCCGATGACCGGCCCGAGGGTCCCGACGTTCTGCTGTTGCAGCGCGCGGCCGACATGCGTACCCATGCTGGCCAGCCCGCCTTTCCCGGCGGCGCCGCCGATTCGACCGACGCCGACATCGTCGCGACCGCCCTCCGCGAAGCGCACGAGGAGGTCGGCCTCGATCCTCGTACGGTCGAGGTGCAGGCCATGTTGCCCTCGCTGTGGATCCCGGTCAGCAACTTCGTGGTGACGCCGGTGTTGGCGTGGTGGCGCGAGCCGCATCCCGTCGCCGCCGTCGATCCTCGGGAGGTTGACCTCGTCGCCCGGGTGCCGATCGCCCATCTCGCCGACCCGGCGAACCGGTTACGCGTACGTCACCGGAGTGGGCTGATTGGGCCGGCCTTCCGTACGGAAAACATGCTGGTCTGGGGGTTTACCGGCGGGATCCTGTCGAAGTTGCTCGACCTGGGCGGTTGGGCGCGTCCGTGGGACACCCGGAGTCGGCCGGTCGATCTGCCGCGCTGATCGTCCGATGAGCGACCTTTCCCCCACGCTTGGACAAGTCCGCCTCCGCTCGTTGGCCGATCGTTCGGCGACTGCTTCCGCCGTCTCAGCCAGTTTTCGCTGCTCACGAGCCCGCTCGACGTCGATACGGTGTCGGCTCGGAAGCCGTTGTGGGCAAGGCCCCGTACCCTGGATCCGTGTCCGGGACCGTGCTCGACCTTGTGTTGATCCTGCTTATGATCATCTTTGCGATCAATGGTTACCGGCAGGGATTCGTGGTCGGGCTGCTGTCCTTCGTCGGGTTCTTCGGCGGGGCGGCCATCGGCCTGCAACTCGGCCCGCTGCTCGGCGATCTGTTCACCGGCGAGCCGGGACGGCTCATCGTCACGCTCGTCGTGGTCTTCGGCATCGCTCTGGCCGGGCAGGGCGTCGCGAACTGGCTCGGCCTGAAGATCCGCCGCAGCATCCACAACCGCGCCGGGCGGACACTCGATGACATCGGTGGCTCGTTTGTCTCCGTCATCGCGCTGCTGATCGTCGCCTGGCTCGTCGCGGCACCGCTCGGGTCGTCGTCGATAACGGGTCTTTCCCGTGCTGTTCGGACGAGTTCGGTGCTTCATGGTGTGAACAGCGTGATGCCTCAGGAGGCACAGGCGCTGTCGGATGAACTGCGGAGCACCGTCGACACGAGCGGCTTCCCCGATGTGTTCGGCGGTTTGGTCCCGACGACGGTGCGGCAGGTGCCGGCGCCGAATCCCGCGCTCCGCGACTCGGCGGTCGTCCGCAACGCCGAACGGTCGGTCGTGAAAGTCGAGGGCACGGCACCGAGTTGCAGCCGGCGCATTGAGGGTTCCGGCTTCGTCTTCGCCGCCGGCCAGGTGCTCACAAACGCTCACGTCGTGGCCGGGACCCGCCGCGTGCAGGTGCGGCCCGAAGGCGACGGCCAGGCGATGTCCGGCACGGTCGTGGTCTACGACCCGGAACGGGATCTGGCCGTGATCGACGTGCCCGATCTCAATGCCCCGGTGATGCACTTTGCGTCGGCGCGGGCCGCCGCGGACGCGGATGCGATCGTGCTTGGCTACCCGCTGGACGGGCCGTACGACGCCGAGCCCGCCCGGGTCCGTGACGTGGGACCGATCAAGGGCCCGGACATCTACAACGACCAGACCGTGATCCGTGATATCTACACGATCCGCGGGCTCGTACGCTCCGGCAACTCCGGCGGTCCGCTCGTGACCTCATCCGGTGCCGTGCTCGGTGTGGTCTTCGCGGCCGCCGCCGACGATCCACAGACCGGGTTCGCGCTGACCGCCAAGGAGGCCGCGCCGGTGATCGACGAGAGCCGCGGTGCGACCGCCCGGGTCGCCACCGGTTCCTGCACCGATTAGTCGGGTCCCACAGCGACTAGCTCCTGGTTCGTAGATGGTTCAGACGGTGCGGTGACCTATTCCTCGGCGTCCACTGGGGGCGGCGGCGCGGCAGGTTCGGCCGGCGCGACGGCCTTAGCGGCGCGTTCCAGGCGGAAGTAGCCCGCCGAATGGACCATCATCGCCGCGAAGCCACTGACCAGGACCCCCACTCCGGCCAGCCACATGATGTGCCAGAAACCGGCGACCACGCCGACGAACGCGAGCAGCTGCGCGACCGACTGGGTCACCCGCACCAGAAATGAGTCGGTCACCCGGCGCCGGAAGCTCTCCTGGTGGTTGACCAGGACCAGGGCGGCCAGTAGCGGGATCGCCGCCGAGAAGGCGATCACACAGATCTTCGCCGACCAATTGAGGGTCGTCGCGGTGAGGAACGGTTGTACCAGGACCAGGCCGATCGCGATCAGCCCGCCGTAGATCAGGTTGTTCTGCCGGATCCACTCGCGCTGCTGCTCGGGCTCCTCTGCCGCCGCTTGGAGCCATGCCGCTTGCCGCCGTGCCTCTTCCTTCACCTGTCGGATCTGTACCGCCTGCTGATTCGGATCGAACACCACGACGGGCATCATTCCAGGGCGGCGGCGCCACCCGGAGGCGGGTCACAAGTCGAGGAGCTGGGGATTCCGGCGCCGGCCGCTAGTCGGTCGGTGGCTTGAACGCGACCTGGATCAGTCGGGCGCCGTCGCGGCGGTTGACCATCGTGCCGCGGCCGGGCGGCATCGGCTGCGGGCGCACCTGTGCGAGCACCGCGCCTTCTTCGCGGTCTCCCGACATGATCAAGCCGGGCGTGGCCAGCTCCTTGAGTCGCGCGAGCGTCGGCTCGAACATCGCGCGCACGGCGCCACCGCAGCGGCGGGCGATGACGAGGTGAAGGCCGACGTCGCGGGCCTGCGGCAGGTAATCAAGCAGCGGCGCCAGCGGGTTCGACGCACTCGACGTGATGAGGTCGTAGTCATCGACCAGGACGAAGCATTCCGGACCGGACCACCACGATCGGGTACGCAGTTGTGCCGGCGTCACGTCCGGACCAGGCAACCGGTCGGCCATGTACGCGGCGACCGATTCCATCAGCTCGGTCGCCTGACCGCTGGACGGTGGCGTACCCGATCAGGTGTTCGGTCTCGATCTCGCCGAGCATGCTTCGGCGGTAGTCGAGCACCAGGAAGCGCGCCTGTTCGGGCCGGAACCGTTGGGTGATCGAGACGGCGAGCGTACGCAGGAACGCGGACTTGCCCGCGCCGCTGTCGCCGAACACCAGGAAATGCGGATCGGCGGCGAAGTCGATGCCGACCGGCCGGAGATCGGTTTCGCTGATCCCGATCGGGAGCGTCAACGCACTGGCCGGCACCGGGCCGTCGGCCACGAGTCCGGTCGCGATCTGGTCGTACGGCACGATCGCCGGCAGTTCGCGTACGGCCGGCGCGCCCGATCCGCGCCACTCCGACCGTACGGACGCGACGAGCTCCTCGGTGCTCAGCCCGGCGATCGTCGGCGACGCGGCGAGGAAGTGCAGACCGTCGCTGGTGATCCCTCGACCCGGTGCCCGTTCCGGGACGTCGCCGGCGATCTTCCGGGAGATCTGCGAGTCCGTCGGATCGCCGAGCCGCAGCTCGAGACGCGATCCGAGCAGATCCCGCAGCGCTGGCCGGATGTCGGTCCAGCGACCCGCGGTGATGACGACGTGTACGCCATAGGACAGACCGCGTGTCGCGATGTCGGTGATCACCGGTTCCAGGTCGTCGTACTCGGACCGGATGGTGGTCCAGCCGTCGATGATGAGGAAGACGTCGCCGTACGCGTCGACGCCGGTCACCGGTCTACTGCCTTCTTCGACGGTGGCGGCGCGCTGTCGTAGCTGCGCGTAAGACTCGACGCCGGCGGCCGCGAACGCGCGCTCGCGGTCCGACAACACCGTCGCGACCTCGCCGACCGTCCGCCGGACCGCGTCGGCCGCGAGCCGACTGACGACGGCGCCGACGTGCGGGAGGCCGCGCATCGCGCCCAGCGCTCCACCGCCGAAGTCCAGGCAGTAACAGGTCACCTCGCGGGGTGTGTGGGTGAGCGCGAGGCTGGCCAGGAGCGTACGCAGGAGTGTCGACTTGCCCGACTGCGGTCCGCCGACGATCGCGACGTGGCCGGCGGCCGATCCGAGGTCGAGTGTGAGCAGGTCGCGCCGCTGGTCGAAGGGTCGGTCGGTCAACGCGACCGGGACGCGGAGCGTCGCCCGCCGGGCCGGCTCGACGACCGCGAGGCCGCGGTGCGGATCGACGCTGACCGGGCCGAGCAGTTCGTCGAGGTGCGCGTGCTCCGACAACGGCGGAAGCCACACCTGGTGCGCCGGCGTCCCGGCGCCGTGCAGGGCGTCGGCCACCAGGTCCAGCAGACTCGGGCCGCTCGGCCCGGCCGGGCTTGACGTGCCTGTCGTTGCCGGGCCGCCAGACAGACCAGCAGAGGCGCTGGGCGAACCGGCTGGGCCGGTGGCCAAACCGGCCGTGCCGCCGGCCAAACCGCTGGCGCGAGGGCCGCTGTTGAGCCGGCTCGGCTCGGACTCGGCGTGCCGCGGCGACGGGACAGTAAGCGAGGTGGTGGTGAACGGCAGCACCTGCCACGGCTGGTTCGACGTCGCCTCGGGCGTCTGCGCGCCGTCGGCCGACTCGTACGGCCCCGATACGTACGCCGCCTTGAACCGGACGAGCGGGTCGGTGGCGAACTTCAGGTAGCCGTGCCCCGGTGCCCTCGGCAACTCGTACGCGTCCGGCACGCCGAGCACCGTGCGCGACTCCATGGCCGAGAACGTACGCAGGCCGATGCGGTACGACAGGTGCGTGTCGAGCCCGCGTAGCCGACCTTCTTCCAAGCGCTGTGAGGCGAGGAGCAAGTGCACGCCGAGGGAGCGGCCGAGTCGACCGATCGCGACGAACAGGTCGATGAACTCGGGCTTCGCGGACAGCAACTCGGAGAATTCGTCGCAGACGATCAGCAGGACCGGCAGCGGCGGCAACGGCGCACCGTTGGCCCGCGCTCGCTCGTAGTCACGCAACGATGCCAGGTTGCCGGCCGTCCGCAGCAGGTTCTGGCGACGTACCAGCTCGCCGTTCAGCGCGTCGGTCATCCGGTCGACCAGCACGAGTTCGTCGGCGAGGTTGGTGATCACTGCGGCCGTGTGGGGCAGGCGATCGAGCGACGCAAACGTCGCACCGCCCTTGAAGTCGATGAGGACGAAGTTCAGCGTCTCGGAGTCGTGCGTCGCGGCCAGGCCGAGCACGAGCGTACGCAACAGTTCCGACTTGCCGGCGCCGGTGGCTCCGATGAGCAGACCGTGCGGGCCCATGCCGTCCTGCGCGGCCTCCTTGAGGTCGAGCACAACAGGAGCGCCGCCGGCGCCGATGCCGATCGGCACTCGCAGCCGGTCCCGCGGCGACCGCGGGGCCCAGGCCTTCGCCAGATCCATGGTGGACGGATTCCCCGATGCCGAGCAGGTCGGCGAGATTGATGTCGAGCATCGTCGGAGCCGCATCGGCATCGGGCGAGCCGTCGGTGGCGGCCGCAGCGCCGTCGAGCCGGCGTGGTGACAGTTGCCGCGCCAGCGCCTCCGCGGCCGGAAGGCTCAGCGCGTCGGCCGTGCCGACATCGCCATCGCCGGTGCGCAGGGCGCCGCGGTCGTCGATGTTCAGCACGATCGAGGATCGGTTCGGCAGCCGCGGTGGTGGATTGTCGAGATCGATGATGCACACGCCGGCGAGTCCGCCCGGCGTGAGCAGGTGCTCGCTGCCCGTCGGATCGGCGCCGTCCAAGACCACGACGAGCATCGGACCGGCGAGCGCGCCGCCCGGGCCGATGCCGGCCGAGGATGTTCCGAACGGATTGCTTGCGGCAGATGCGCCGGGCCGAGAACCGGCAACGAAACCGCCGAGCCCGCCGGCGCCGAGTCCACCGGATCCGACGCCAGTTGCACCGAACGCGCTCGTGGCGAACGCCGCGCCGACGGCGGCCGGCAACGCCTCGTCACCCGTGCCCGGCCGAGACCGGCGCGTGACCAGTGGACCAAGCATCGTCTCCAGCTCGGTCAGCCGATCAGCGACCAGGCGAACCGGCCCGAGGGCATCGGTGCGGGTCGGGTGACGGGCATGCGGCAGCCACTTGAGGTAGTCCCACTGCGGGCGGCGATGCGGGGCGACACAAGCGGCGACGATCAGATCGTGAGGCGCGTGGAACACGGCCAGTTGGGCGATCATCGCGCGCACCATGGCCCGTCCGGTTTCGGTCGCCTCCGGTACGTAGACCCGGGAGAAGCCGCCGAGTGCGATGGACACCGGCAGATCCGGCACGGTCGCGTACGTCGCGAGGAAACTACGGAGCGCGGCGGAGCTGATCGGCTCCAGTTCATCGGTGACACCGGACGCCGGTGGGATCAGTGGCGTGGCCAGGTTTTGCATGCCGGCACCAACCCGTACGACACCGAAGTCGCCGTCGGATGCGCGGCGCTCCCACAGCCGGAAACTGTCCACGATCGACCAGAGGTCGGCCGGCGCCGGATGCCGATAGCTCAGCGCGGTGCGCTGCTGGCGCGCGTTGTCCCGGACGCGGTCTCGCATGCTGCCGAGTTGGCGCAGGTAGTCGCCGCGCGCGACGGCGAGATCGACCCGCTTCTGGCGGCCGCTGACCCCGCCGCCGAACGATGTCGCGAGCATGCCGAGCGACGAGATGCCGAAGACGCCGCCAATGACATACGAGTATGTGCCGCCCTGCCGGCCCGCAAACAACAGCGCGGTCGCGAGCGTGCCCATGAGCATCGGCACCGCCATCGCGATCTGACCCCATCGGGAGGCGGGCGGCGGCGGAAGCGCGGGCGGCGTCGGCACGAGCAGATCACCCGTCGGCAGCGGCGGTGCCGGACGGCGCGCACCGCGGCGAACCGTGACCGTGCTCATGCCGCCACTCACCCCGACGATGCTAGGCGCTGGGCCGACCGGTCGCGTACCCCCATTGTCCGTTGTGGATAAGCGGAGGTACGGGCTTCCCGCCGTCGCCGGGGCGTGATAGGTAAGTGCGGTGGCAACCACCGGGACCGATCTCGTCCGCGTCAGTGTGCAGACGCCGGACCGACGCGTCGACGTCGCGCTGCCCGAGCGCGTCCCGGTGGCGACGCTGCTGCCGGCACTCCTTGCGGCCGGCGGCGAGGAGTTGGCCGATCGCGGCGCGCTGCATGCCGGATGGGTGCTGCGGCGCGTGTCCGGTCGTGCGTTCGACACCGGCCAAGGTCTGGTCGACCAGGGCGTCCGGGACGGCGACGTGTTGTGCCTCGGGTTCGCCGATGAGAACTGGCCGGAGCTTGACTACGACGACGCGGTCGAGGCGATTGCCATCGGCGCCGGTCGACGGGGCCGCCGGTGGGATGCGCGTGCCAGCCGAGTCGCGTCGATCGTCGCCGGGGTTGCGCTCTATGCCGGTGCGCTGATCGCCGTCGCGAGCGCCGGACCACCCTGGACGTTGGTGAGCGTCAGCGCTCTCGCGTTCGGTGCGTTGCTTGTCGCGGCCGCGGTTGTCGCCGCGCGGGCCTATCGGGACGTCCGGGTCGGCACGCTTCTTGGGGCGTTGGCCCTGCCGTACGCGCTGCTCGGTGGGGTGCTCGCCGGCGGCTCGTTCGGCACCGGCCGGACGGTCGCCGATCCATACGCTCGCCACCATGCCCGGCCAGATTGCCGCGGGCGCTTTGGCGGTCGTCGCGTTCGCCATCGCCGGCGCCGTCGGGGTCGGTCGTGTCCGACCGGTGTTCGTCGCCGCGATCGTCGCGGGTGTGTCCGGCCTCGTCTATTCCATCGTCGCCTTGTCCGCGACGCCCGTTCGGGCCGCTTCGGTGACGCTGGGCCTCGTCGTCCTCTTCGCCGGCGTCGCACCCGCGGTCGCGGCGCGCATCGGCGGGCTTCCGCGTCCGGCTGGCACGAGCGTGCAATCCACCGGTACGCCGTACGCAGGGTCGCCGGTGGCGCTCGACCGGGGGCAACTGGGCCGAGCCGGAGATGCGGGCTCGGGATCCGGTCCCGTCGACACCGACCGGCTATTCGCCGTCGTGTCGCGCACCGACGACATGTTGGCCGGACTCCTGGTCGGCGTCGCCATCGCCACCGCGGCGTCGGCGGCGGTGATTGCCGTCGGTGGCGGCTGGCCAGGTCGATGGCTCCTTCTGGCCGCCGCCGGCGCCATCGGCCTTCGTGCGCGGATGTATGCGGCGGTACGGCACCGCGCCGCGGCGCTCGTCACGGCCGGTCTGGCGGCGACGCCCCTGATCGGCGTGGGCGTATTCGCTGGATCGGCCGCGCTGCTCGTGGCGGCCGTTTTCGGCATCGCCGGACTTATCACGATTGGCCTCGGCGCCGGCGAGCGGGCGGGTGGGCCGGTGTCGCCGTATCTTGGCCGGCTCGCGGACCTGGCCGAGGTCGTGTCGCTTGCCGCGATCGTGCCGCTGGTCTGTGTCGTGCTCGGCCTTTACAGCCGGCTGCGCGGCCTGCATCTGTGACCCCGCCGTCTGAGCGCCGCCGTCGGGCGTCCGCGGGTGTCGACGCCGCCGGGACCTCAGTCGTGTGGTTCGGCAGTCGGATCTGTCATGGGCCATGCTGTCGGCGCGACGCCCGGATCGGAGTAGGTGCCGGCGGCTATCGCATCCACGTACCGCCGCCGCGACCGCTTCACCTCGGCCTCTGCGTCAACCCGACCGACCCAGCTCGCGCCCTCGACACTCTTGCCTGGTTCAAGATCCTTGTACACCTCGAAGAAGTGCTGGATCTCCAGGCGATCGAATTCACCGACGTTGTAAATGTCGTTCAGATGCTCGAGGCGCGGGTCGTACGCGGGCACGCACAGCACCTTGTCGTCGCCACCCTTTTCGTCGGTCATCCGGAACATTCCGATCGGGCGGCAACGGATCAGACAACCCGGAAACGTGGGCTCCTGCACGAGGACCAGTGCGTCGAGCGGATCACCGTCTTCGCCGAGCGTGCCCTCGATGAACCCGTAGTCCGCTGGGTACTGGGTCGACGTGAACAGAGTCCGATCGAGACGGATCCGTCCTGTTGCATGATCCACTTCGTACTTGTTGCGGTTGCCCTTCGGGATCTCAACCGTGACGTCGAAATCCATTTCTCACCGCTCCTCATTGTCGAGTTGGCCAAGCTCCGACCTGCGTCGGCTAGTGTCGCGTAGCAACTTGAACTGCGTCGGAGGAGGGCGCCGTGGCGAGGCACGCTTCACACTACGGCGCTCGAGAAGATCAAGTCTGGGGTTCCATGCGTGTCTGATCAAGGAACCGATTCGGCCGGGCCGGCCGACTCGACGGGGGCAGACGAATCAGCGCAGGTCAAGGACGTCGCGAGCGACGAGACAGTCGCCGTCGACGGCTCCGTGCCGACGACTCGCGTACGCGTCGAATCCGGCATATCCACTGGTACGACCGACCCGGACGCCACCGTCGAACGGTGTGGCGCCGGACGCTCACGCCATGGGGTCGGTGGCCGGGCCTAGCCGGGCCGAACCGGCCGTGTCGGACGGCGTCGGCACAACAGGTGGCGCGGCGGCCACGGTCGCGTCCGGCGCGAAGGATCCGGCCGGTGCTCCGGAGGAGGTGACGAATCGGTCGACGGCTGCGCCCGAGCGACCGAAGCCGGGCGGACCACGATTGCAACCGCAGAAGCCGGCGGTGCACACCGGCCGAGCCACCGTTGCCGTGCGGGCCGTACGTCCGGATGCGCCGGATAGTGATACGGAGTCCGCGTCAAGCTCACGAGAGACCGACAGAGGAGCGTCGGGCCAGCGAGCTGGACGAGCCGACGCCGACCACGACTGACGCAGCGACGCGTCAACCGTCCGCTTCGACGTCGCCGGCAGCAGCCTCGGCCGCCCCGAGCGCGGCCGCCGCTACCGCCAGCTGCCCCGGCGCCGGCCGCCCCGCCGTCGAGCTTCGCCGGCTCCTCAGGCAGCCGCCTCGGCGCCGGCCGCCCCGCCGCCGGCTTCGCCGGCGCCTCATGCCGCCGCCTCGGCACCGGCCGCCGTCACACCTTCGCCGATCGCGACGCCCGAATCCGGACCGCCCGCGGCGCCCGATGGTGCGCAGATCACCAAGGCTGCCGTCCGACCGCCAGCGCCGGAAACGACGAGCCCGAAAGCGACGCCGCTGCGGCCGGTGACATCCGTGCCAGGGGTTTCCGGTCGAGCGAAGGTCACCGTGCGCCGGCCAACCTCGGTCGATCGCGAGGGAGTCAAGCGTCCGCACGAAGGCGTGCCGGCCGGCGGCGATGCCGCCACCAGCGACGCCGCGACCCACGGAAGGTCGGCCCCCAACGCTCCGGCCCCCAACGCTCCGGCCCCCAACGCTCCGGCCCCCAACGCTCCGGCCGCTGCCGCAACTGCTCCGGCCGCTCCGGCCGCCAGCCCTCCGGCGCCCGACGTCGACGGCTCGGGGGTCGGCCGTCCGCGGCGCAGTCGATGCCCACGGGACGACCCGCGACGCGACGGGCGAAGCCGCCGATGATTCGACCGCCCCGACGCCGGAGCGCCCCGGGGCCGTCGGACGAGCCCGCGTCGCCGCGACGCGGCGAACGGATGCGGCGGTGGGTCGCGCCCAGGCCGATGCCGTGGTCCGGGAGACCGCCGGTGCCAGAAGCGGCGCGGGTAGCGGCCGAGAGGAGCGCCCAGGAGGCCGCCGAGCGCGCACGCGAGCAGCGCGTCGCCCAAGAACGAGTCGACCGCCAACGGCGCGAACGTGCACGGCAGGAGCAGCGCGCCCGTGACGCCGCGCGAGCGGCCACCTGGGCCGAAGAGTCGCGGACCGAACCGATAAGCGTCGAGGCAGCGCCGGCGAGCGATCGTCAACCCGCTGAGTCGGCGGAGACGCGGACCCACGACGTGCGAGCCGCTGCGACGCCGGGGCTCGACGAGATCACCAAAACCACGGAGACGGCCGAATCCGGCGAGACCACCAACGTCCCGGACCGTACGGCTGCCGACCGCCTCGACTCCGGGCCGGCGGATGGGCGTACCCGCGGAAGTGAGTCTGACCGCCGTCGCCGCCGCCGCATCGCGACCGTGACGAGCGCGGTGGTCGCGGTGATCGCGATCGCCATCGTGGCGACCGTCGTGATCGTCAAGGCGAACAGCTACTCGGCCGCGCCGCCGATCGCTCCGGCGCCCAAGATCGATCCAGCCGGGGCCGGTGCTGGACGGGTTCAACACGTCGGCGCCGATGCCCACGGCCGCCGGGCTCACTGCGGCGCTGGCCCGACCGATGGCGGACAAGCGGCTTGGGTTCGCACGTCACCGTCGCCGTACGTGATGTCGCGACTGGGCGGCTGCTCTACGGCCACGGCGCATCGAGTCCGACCACGCCCGCCTCGTCGATGAAGCTGGCCACGGCCACGGCCGTCCTCGCGCTCCGTGGACCGAACTACCGGATCACGACGCGCGTGGTCGCCGGTGCTCGGCCGGGCGAGGTTGTGCTGGTCGGAGCGGGCGACCCGACGTTGGCCGCCGGCCCGCGGTCGACCTATCCCGAATCGGGCCGCCTCGACGTGCTGGCGGACGAGGTCAAGCGTGCCCTCGGCGGCGTCAAGCCGACCCGGGTCATCATCGACACCACGCTGTTCAGCGGACCGGCGACCAGTACGGGGTGGGAGGACAGCGACGCGGACAGCACGTACGTGCACCCGATCTACGCGCTGACCACCGATGGCGGCCGCATCAATCCCAGCAAGACCGGCAACTCGGAACGCTATCCGAACAGCGCGTTGGCGGCGGGACAGATCTTCGCGAAGCTGCTCGGCCTGCCGGCCACCGCGGTCGCGAACGGTCGGGCGCCGCGGGCCGCGTCCGGAGCGTCGGGCACGGCGCCCGGCGCGGTGTTGGCGTCGGTGCAGTCGGCACCGCTCGTGCGCATTCTCGACACGATGCTGACCAACAGCGACAACGTTCTGGCCGAGTTCATGGCGCGTCAGGTCGCGATCGCCGCTCATCGGCCCGCGAGCTTCGCCGGTGCGGCCGCCGCGGTCACCGCCGAACTGGCCAAGCTCGGCCTCCCGACCGCCGGCACGCACATCCTCGACGGCAGCGGCGTCTCCCACCAGGACCGGCTGACGCCGGCGCTGCTCACCGCTCTGCTCAGCTACGACGCTCAGCCCGAGCACGGCCAGTTCCATCCGATCTTTTCCGGCCTGCCGATCGCGGGCTGGAGCGGCACCCTGGCCGGTCGCTTCATCACACCGACGACGAACTCGGCCGCGGGCGTGCTGCGGGCGAAAACCGGCACGCTCGACGGAGTCAGCGCGCTCGCCGGCGTTGTCGTCGACGCCTCCGGGCGATCTCTCGCGTTTGCCGTGATGGTCGACAAGGTGCCGATCGGTCTCGACGCACCCGCGGCCGAGGACGCGATCGGCGTTGCGCTTTATCGATGCGGTTGCGGCGGCTGAGCGCCGCGGGCCGCGCGCGGCTTGGGGAGATCGAAAACGCCAGGTGGGTACGTCGCTGTCCGGTTTAGGACTACCCGAGCGCGTGGCGGGTACGGTTGACCGCATGGCGCAGTTCGTAGATTGGGATCTCGCGGCCGCCACCGCGAAGACTCTCGGCAAGGGTGGCCCGGAAATCAGCCTGGCGGAGGCGACCGAGGTCGTCGAGGAGTTGCGGAGTCTCACCGACGAGGCGGCCGGGCACGTCAACGCGTTCGCGAAGCTGACGCCGCAGGTCGCGCACCATCCGGTGAAGGTAGTCGACCGAGGTGACTGGGCCGGCGTCAACATCGACGGACTGCAAAAGGTCATCACGCCGCTGGCCGACAAGTTGTCGGGCGGTCGGGAGATGAACGGGCTGTCCGCGATGATCGGCCCCCGCCTGACGGGCGTACAGGCCGGCACGGTCCTCGCCTATCTGTCCGGCCGGGTGCTCGGGCAGTTCGAGGTGTTCTCGTCCGAGCCCGGCGAACTGATGCTCGTCGCGCCGAACATCGTCGAGACCGAACGCAAGCTCGATGTCGTGCCGCGCGACTTCCGTCTCTGGGTCTGCCTCCACGAGGTGACGCACCGTTCGCAGTTCACCGCCGTGCCGTGGATGCGTGGCTACTTCCTCTCCCAGGTGCAGGCGTTCGCCGACGCGGCTCAGGCCGGCAACGACCAGTTGGCCGACCGGTTGCGCGCGGCGCTCAGTGCGTTGGCCGATTCCGTACGGAACCCGGAGTCGCGCACCTCCGTGCTGGACATCGTGCAGACGCCGGCGCAGAAGGTGATCATCGAGCGGCTCACCGCGTTGATGACGTTGCTGGAGGGGCACGCCGAATTCGTCATGGACGGCGTCGGGCCCGAGGTCGTCCCCTCGGTCGAGGAGATCCGCGCACGCTTCAACAAGCGACGCGAGTCGCACAACCCGATCGAACGGGTGGTTCGCCGGCTGCTCGGCATCGAGATGAAGATGCGGCAATACGCCGAGGGTCACAAGTTCGTGCAGACCGTCGTCGAGCGCGTCGGTATCGATGACTTCAACCGCATCTGGACGTCACCCGAGACACTGCCGACCACCGACGACATCGCCGACCCGGACGCGTGGATCACCCGCGTCGTCGGCTCGTCACCGGCCTGACGACCGAGGGCGGCATGAGCGAGCTGGCCGCACCGGTCGCCGCCGTCCGCAACGCCGTACGCCTGGCGTTGCGATCGGCTGACCTCGCGCCCGCAGGCGCTCGTGATGGTCGCCTGCTCCGGTGGCCCGGACTCGTTGGCCCTCGCGGCCGCGACGGCGTTCGTCGCGCCGCGGCTGGGCTTGCGGGCCGGTCTCGTCACCGTCGACCACGGGCTGCAGGCCGGCTCGGCCGAGCGGGCCGCGGACGTCGTGGCGTGGGCGAAGGACGCGGACTTGTCGCCGGCGTTCACGGTCGAGGTCGACGCGACACCGCACGGCGACGGCCCGGAAGCGGCGGCCCGCTCCGCCCGCTATGCCGCGCTTGCCGACGCGGCCCGCCGCGAACATGCCCCGGTCGTCCTGCTCGGGCATACGCGCGAGGACCAGGCCGAGACCGTGCTGCTCGCGCTGGCGCGCGGTGCGGGCGTGCGTGGCTTGTCCGGGATGCCGGTACGGCGGGACGCCGATGGCGTCGCGTTTCTCCGTCCGCTGCTCGACGTGGCCCGCGCCGACACCGCCGATGCCTGCGTCGAACTCGGGCTCGTGCCGTGGACCGATCCACACAACGACGACGCGCGGTTCGCCCGCTCGCGCGTACGGTCGGCCCTCCCGCTCCTGTCCGAACTGCTCGGTCCCGGGGTGGTCGCCAACCTCGCCCGTACGGCGCGATTGGCGGCCGCGGACACGGCCGCGCTCGATGGCTGGGCCGCGGCCGCGGAGGCGACGGCTCGGGACGACGACGGCTCACTCGATATCGCCACGATCGCCGCGATGCCGAGCCGCGATCCGGACTCGGGTGCTGCGCAGGTTCGCGCTGCGGCTCGGTGCGCCGGCCGGCGCCCTCGCCGCCACGCACATCGACGCCCTCGACGCGCTGGTGATGGCGTGGCACGGCCAAGGACCTGTCGCGTTGCCCGGCGCGATCCTCGTTGGACGGGCAAGCGGGTCGCCTGCGCATTGCGCACGGTAATGATGCACCGACATTTAGCCATGAGAACGCCGCGAGTTCTTCCTCCGTACCGGAAATGGCAACAGGACTATCGGCGGACCGTGATGTGGAATAACCGAAAGCGACTGTCTCGCTGCAGCAAAGTCGACAATGATCTTTGTCAATGTGGTCAGTGCCAGATCCCCAGCGGGAGGCCGTGACGCCATGTTGTGTTGTGATATGCACAACGCCTTCGGTAACGGTTGGCACAGACGGCTAGATTCCACGGCATTGCATACGATGGAATAGGCATCGTGCCGAATACAAGCCTCACCCGTAAGCCGTTATACGCGCCACGTGGCGCGGTGGCCACAAGCCAACCGCTCGCCGCGTCGGCCGGTCTCGCCGTTTTGCGTGCCGGCGGCAATGCCGTCGATGCCGCGATCGCGACCGCCACCGCGCTCACCATCGTCCAGCCCGGCTCCAACGACATCGGGGCGGACCTGTTCGCCATCGTGTGGGATGGAACCCGGCTGCATGGCCTGAACGCGTCGGGCCGATCTCCGGCCGCCCTGACCTGGGAGATGGCGAACGCCGCGGCGGAGCATGCGAACGACTCGCTCGGCGGCGCGCAGGGTTCGGCCGTGGACATCATGCCGTCGCGCGGCTGGCTGCCGGTCACGGTTCCGGGCGCGCCGGCCGGCTGGCGCGACCTGCACGAGCGGTTCGGCTCGCGCCCATTCGCGAGCCTCTTCGACGACGCGATCGCGTTCGCCGAGCGCGGCTATCCGGTATCGCAACGAGTAGCCAGTGGCTGGGCGCGCACCGCCGATTACGCCCATACACATCTCGATGGGCCCGAATTCGCCGAATGGAAGCGCATTTACCTGCGCGACGGACGCGCCCCACGGGCCGGCGAACGATTCGTCAACGCGGACGCGGCGAAGGCGCTGCGCCTCATCGCCGACAGCCGCGCCGACGCGTTCTATTCGGGCCAGATCGCGCAAGCGATGGTCGCATACGCGGCCACGACCGGCGGACGGATGACGCTCGATGATCTCGCCAAGCACGCGTCGACCTGGGTCGATCCGATCAGCATGCGATACCGCGGTTACGACGTCTGGGAGATTCCGCCTAACGGTCAGGGGATCGCTGCGCTCAGCGCACTCGGCATCCTGGACGGATTCAACTTCGCCACGGCTACGGCGGAGCAGCGACTGCACCTTCAGATCGAGGCCATGAAGCTCGGCTTCGCCGATGCGCACGCGTACGTCGCCGATCCGGAAACGCCGTCGGTCACGCCCGAGGCAATGCTGGACCCGGCCTATCTGACCCGGCGGCGCGATCTCATCACCGACACCGCCGGCGACCCCGCAGCCGGGGATCCGGCTCGGGGCGGAACCGTCTACCTGTGCACCGCGGACTCGGACGGGATGATGGTCAGCCTGATCCAGTCCAACTACATGGGCTTCGGCTCGTTCGTCGCGGTGCCGGGCTTCGGTTTCGGTCTGCAGAACCGCGGCGCCGGCTTCTCGCTGGATCCCGCGCACCCGAATGTCGTCGCGGGCGGCAAACGTCCGTTCCACACGATCATCCCCGGCTTCCTCACTCGCGACGGCGCCGCGGTCGGACCGTTCGGTGTGATGGGCGGCCACATGCAGCCTCAGGGCCACGTCCAACTCGTTTCGGCGACGATCGATGACGGCCTCGATCCGCAGGCCGCGCTCGACCGGCCGCGCTGGTATTGGCACGCCGGCCGGTCCGTACAGGTCGAATCCGAAATGGACCCCGGGCTCGTGTCGGCAATGGCGGCGCGCGGTCACGACATCAGCGTCGCGGATCACGGCGCCTACGGGTACGGCCAAGCGATCTGGAAGCTGCCGGACGGCGCCGGATACGTGGCCGGCTCCGAAGGCCGAGCCGACGGCAACGCGGTCGGGTACTGAGCTTTCGAAAGCGCCTGGACCTACGGTCGGCGCACTTCGTGCTGACGTGATCTGGGCGACTGGATCGGCGCGCCGTGTGTGCTTTCGAAAGCGCCTGGACCTACGGTCGGCGCACTTCGTGCTGACGTGATCGGGGCGACTGGATCGGCGCGCCGTGTGCAGTTGTACGGGAGTAGGGGCCTCGCGGCGGCCTGAGGCACTCACGTTCCGAACAAGTGCAAGGCCCAACGCAAGGCCCGATGCCGTCGCTGCTCTAAGGAAACCTGGTTCTATAGTTAGGAGTATTGACAGATAGCTCCGAGACGTCCATCGTGGGCCCAATCCCGGATATCGACCCGGACACGAGGAGCGTCATGGGTTCTGTCAAGAAACGTCTTGCCATGGTGACGGCGATCGTCGCGGGCGCGGGTCTTACCGTGCTGCCCGCGACCGGCGCCTCAGCCCAAACATCGGCGTCCGCCCGCTCATCGGCCAATGGCGCACCGTCGCATGTGGTCACGGCCTATTTCGCCGACTGGGACGTCTACGGCCGCAACTATCACGTCAAGGACATCCCGGCCAACAAACTCAACGTCATCCAGTACGCGTTCGGCAAGCCGACGTTCGACCCGTCGACGGGTGCGGTGAGCTGCAACGTCATCGATCCGTGGGCCGACTATCAGCAGCCCTACACGGCGGACATCGCGGTCAACGGAGTCGCCGACGACTCCACGAATGCGAACCAGCACCTGTACGGCAGCTTCAACCAGCTGATGGAGCTGAAGGCGGCGAATCCGAACCTGAAGGTGGAGATCTCGCTCGGCGGCTGGACGCTCTCGACGTGGTTCGCTGACCTCGCCGCGACGCCGGAACGCCGGCAGGCGTTCGTCTCGTCCTGCATCGACACGTTCATCAAGGGCAACCTGCCCGGCGACAGCTGGCCGCCGAGCGCGGGCGGTGTCGGAGCGGCGGCTGGTCTCTTCGACGGCATCGATCTCGACTGGGAGTATCCGACCCAGCTCGCTGGCGGCAACGTCGGCTACAGCGCGGCCGATCGTCACAACGCGACACTGTTGGCGGCCGAATTCCGCAAGCAACTCGACGCGTACGGCGCTCAGACCGGCAAGCACTACCTGCTCACCGCCGCGATGCCGGCCGCGACGAGCGCCACGAAGTACTACGAGCTGGCCCAGTTCTCGCACTATCTCGACTGGGACAACGTCATGACCTACGACTACAACGTCCCCGGTGGCTCGTCGGCCGCGCTGGACACCCTGTTCGGCCACGATCCGCGTGACCCGAACGCGAGCGACTGGACCTGGAACACCACCGGTACGGTCGCGAACTATCTCCTGCAGGGCGTACCGGCGTCGAAGATCGTGGTCGGCGTTCCGTTCTACGGCAACCAGTACATCAACGTGTCGTCGACGAGTCAGCACGGTCTCTATGGCACGTTCGACAACACCGGTCTCGACCCGAACAGCTTGCAGCCGGATCAAATGCCGCAGCCGACCTATCACGATCTGGTCGACGTGGCCGGCGACCTGACGGCCAGCGGCAAGGGCGGCAACGGCTACACGGCCTACTGGGACCGTGCCGCCGGCGAGACGTACCTGGCGAGTCCGAACGCGACCCACGCACTGGCCAGCGGCACGATCACCACGCCGACCGTCATCACCACTTCGACACCGGCCTCGATCGGCGAACGTACGGTCCTCGTCAAAGCACTGCACCTGCGCGGTGCGATGGCCTGGGAAATCAGCCAGGACTCGGACTCACACGCGCTGATCTCGGCACTCGGCCCGATCCTGCACTAACCGTCCAAGCCGCGAGCCCGGCGCCCGACTCGGGGGAGGGCGCCGGCGCCGCGAGCTGCGGGAATACCCGGCCCGCAGCAAGCAAGATCCCGGCGAGTGGAGGCTCACGTCGGCGAGGCGGTCCGATACCGGGCCTCCACCGCCGACAGCCTTCACTTGCCGGGATCGACGCAACTCCGCCGGGCTCGGCTCGGCCGCTCAGCCGCCCGTTTGCTCGCCGTGCGATGCGGCGGCCTGGGTCGCTGCGGCCTGTGCCCGCCGCGCCGCGATCTCCGCGTCGCTGCTCTCGATGCAGAATTCGTTGCCCTCGGGATCAGCGAGCACGACCCAGCCCCGACCGTCGGGCCAAATGTGATCGGCCACGCGAGTCGCGCCGGCGGCGATCAGACGCTCGACCTCTTCATCGCGCGGTGTCTCCGCCGGCCCGAGATCGAGGTGCAGCCGGTTCTTCACCGTCTTGCTTTCCGGCACGCGGATGAACAACAGGATCGGCGCGGTATCAGGGTCCGGCCCGACGACGGCGACCTCGTCATCGTCGGGTTTGTCGTCTGGCCCCAGCGACCATCCGGTGACGGTCGCCCAGAACTTCGCTAGGGCGTACGGCTCGGCGCAGTCGATGGTGATGTGTCGAATGCGCGACGCCGAGGCGCGGGGCCGCGAGTCGCTTGATTGCGGTGACATGACACTTTCCCTTCGTGGTGGTCACCGAGTTTGCACGGTACGGGCATGTGCGGCCACCTCCTTTCGGGCCCATATCGGACGGTGGCAGCGATCGTGCCCCCGCGCCGACCCACAGTGCCCTCAGCCTCGCAAAATGGCGGCGGCGCCAGGATCAAGTCCCGGCGCCGCCGCGGTTTGTGGACGTCCTGTCAGCTCACGAGTTGCCAGAGGGCGGGGACGTTGGGTGGTTCCCAGCCGACCTGTGAGGTGTGTGATTGCAGGCATTTGTAGGTGTGGCCGGCGTAGGTGACCAGGGTGCCGACGGTGTAGGCGTGGTTGGCGGCCCAGGGTTGGGTGCCGGTGGGTGGTGGTGTGGTCGGCGGTGCGGTGGTGGGTGGTGGCGTGGTGGGTGGTTGGGTGGTGGGTGGGGCGGTGGTCGGTGGTGGTGTGGTGGTGCCGCCGGTGCAGGTGCCGTTGTCGATCCAGACGTCGTCGGTGCCGTGGTGGGTGGCGGGGTCGTCGCCTTGGGTCCACCATTTCGCGGTGTATTGGTGGCCGTTTTCGGAGGCTTTCTGGCCGCCGGTGAAGATCGCGGTTGCGGTCCAGGCCGGTGCCGTACATGCGCCGGGCGGCGGGGTCGTCGGGGGTACGGTCGGCGGCGTGGTGGGCGGCGTCGCGCCGGCGAACTGGGTGGTGAACTTCGTAAAGTCCCACGCGGCCTGGGCCACGCTGCTGCACGTACCCGAGGTCGTGCCGTTGTTGTCCGGCGGGCTGCACTGCCGGTCGCGGTTGACCGCCCAGAACGTATAGCGCGTGAGGCCGTGGCTCGTCGCGTAGTTCAGCACGTTCTGGAAGTCGGTCTGGGTGAAAATCTCACCGGTGTCGGAGCGGCCGTTCATCTGGGAAACGCCCTCGTGGTTGTACGCGGTCGCGCTCGACCAGCCGTACGTGTTGACGAGCAACGTGTGGAAGGCCTCGAGTGCCGAGATCTGTGACGCCGATCCGTTGAAGCCGCCGTCGAAGGGCATGATGGCGAAGTTCGCCGGCGTGAAGCCGAGGTTCTTCGACGTCGTCAGCACGTTCTGGCCGAAGAAGCCGGTGCCGCTGGTGGTGCCGGGGACGGTGATCGAGACGTACAGGCCCGGGTTGTTGCGCTGCAGGATCTGCGCGGCGCCAAGCTCGTTGTTCACCGCCGTGGTGTTCTCGTATTCGGGTTCCTCCAGGTCGAAGTCCATCGCCTTGAGCGAGTACTTCGAGATGACCGCCTGGTAAGCGGCGGCTGTCGCGGCCGGCGTGCCGCACGTCTGGCCGAGTTTCGTACCGCCGAAACCGCCGATCGACACAGACACATCGCCACCGGCGGCGCGTACCGAATTGATGGTGGCGGCGACGGTCGTGTCCGACGAGACGGGAGCGGTGCCGTCCCACGTAGCGCTGCATCCGCCGGCGTTGGGCGCCAGAATGAACGCCAGCTCGAAGGCCTTCTGCCCGCTTGCGGCCATCACCTGACCGAGGTCGGGTGGGTTGTTGTCGAGCGGCATCACGTACGGCGCGGAGCCGTACCAGTTGCTCGTGAGCGTCGCGCCGCTGGCGGGGGTGCCCAGCAGCGTGGCCGCGACGGCGGCGGTGCCGACGGTGATCGCGGCGGCACTCGCCAGCGCGATCGTTCGATGTCGCATGCATGTCCTCCTTGTGTACGGCGAATGGGACGTATCGGCGTAACCCCCTACGCCTCTACGCACCCGGCGGGCTAACCATCAAGAAAGTTTCTTGTCAGTTAGATAGATAGACGTATATCAGTATCTATACGTTCGGGCAATGGCCTGGCGTACGCGGAACCCGATCGATTCGCCGATCGGGGCGGGGTCAGCGCGGGCTCGGCGAGATTGGGTGGCGTCGCCGACTCAAGGGTGACCCGTCGTCGATCGGCGGCGAGCGATCCGGCAGTCTTGTGCCATGGGCGAAGTGGGCGACACGTGGTTCACCGACGACATCGAACGCGTCATCGTGACGGAGGACCAGATCCGGGAGAAGATCGACGAGCTGGCGCGCAAGATCGCCGCAGACTACGGACATGTGCCTACCGTGCTGCTGGTGTGCATTCTCAAGGGCGCCGTTATGTTCATGGCCGACTTCGCCCGCGCACTCGGCCAGGAGGGGCAGGCGGTCGAGCTCGAGTTCATGGCGATCTCGTCGTACGGCCAGCACGCAACGTCCTCGGGTGTGGTTCGCATCCTGAAGGACCTCGATCGCGACATCGCCGGCCGGCACGTGATCGTGGTCGAGGACATCGTCGACTCCGGGCTCACGCTGTCGTGGCTGTTGAAGTACGTCGAGAGCCGATCGGCCGCCTCGGTGGAGGTCGTCGCGCTGCTCCGTAAGCCCGACGCGATCAAGGTCCAGGTGCCGGTGAAGTACGTCGGCTTTGACATCCCGAACGAGTTCGTAGTCGGCTACGGCTTGGACTTTGCCGAGCGCTATCGCGAGTTGCCGTACGTCGGCATCCTCAAGCCCGAGGTGTACGCCCGGGTGTGATCACGCGAGCGGCACCGACCGACTCGCGTTCGCGGTCGGCGTAGCCGGTGGCAAGTACTGGCCAAACACGCCGCCGGTGCGGTTGGGTCGACATGGTCGTACGGTCGGCCCTAAAGTACGCAAACAGTGCTTGACCAGGCACAGATTCCTCGTGAAGCGAACCTTTGAACCGCCCATTTCGTACCATGGGTGGGTAATGCCTTGGCGACGGTACGCAGAGTCACGGTGTACCTTCGAATAGCCGAGGCTTCCCTCGTATTGCGGCAAACCGCCGGCCATCGCCGGCAAGTGTCGTGACGCGTGGGGCTCTTGTCGTTGAGACCGGCAAACAGGACTCGTTGATCTGGAGGAACTGGGCGCTCCAGCGCTCAATAACACGCATGGAACGTAGTCGTTTCTATCGCCGGCCGCTGTTTCTCTGGGTCGCGGTCGCCGTGGGCATCGTCGTGCTCGTCAGCTGGGCGCTGTCCGGCTCGCCGAGCTACACGCAGGCCGCGACGTCCGACGTCCTGTCGGTCATCCACACCAACCCGAGCAA
This sequence comes from uncultured Actinomycetota bacterium, assembly GCA_963724705.1. Lineage (GTDB taxonomy): Bacteria > Actinomycetota > Actinomycetes > Mycobacteriales > Micromonosporaceae > DASQPR01. Next base: position 317,704 of record CAVRVS010000007.1, on the reverse strand, counting down.
CATCGAGAAAGCGACGATCGAGGACAAGGAGCAGACCGTCGACCTCGACTTGGCCAACAAGGTCAAGCTCGCCGACGGCACCCAGTCCGACAAGATCCAGGCACAGTTCCCGGCGCTCTCGATCGACAGCGTGTACGGCCTGCTCACGACGGCTGACCAGAACGGCCAGTTGCACGCGAACGCGACCGTGGACACGAAGGTCAGCAAGAGCAGCCTCCTGCTGAGCGTGCTGGTCAACTTCCTGCCGATCGCCGCCATCGTCGTGCTCCTGCTTGTTCTTCATGTCGCAGGCCCAGGGCGGCGGCTCGCGCGTGCTGAACTTCGGCAAGTCCAAGGCGAAGTTGATCTCCAAGGACACGCCGAAGACAACCTTCGCCGATGTCGCCGGTTCGGCCGAAGCCGTCGAGGAACTCCAGGAGATCAAGGACTTCCTGCAGAACCCGGCCAAATACCAGGCGCTCGGCGCCAAGATCCCGAAGGGTGTGCTGCTGTTCGGCCCGCCCGGCACCGGAAAGACGCTGCTCGCTCGCGCTGTCGCCGGTGAGGCAGGCGTGCCGTTCTACACGATCTCCGGCTCGGACTTCGTCGAGATGTTCGTCGGTGTCGGTGCGTCCCGCGTGCGTGACCTGTTCCAGCAGGCCAAGGAGAACGCGCCCGCCATCGTGTTCGTGGACGAGATCGACGCTGTCGGTCGGCACCGTGGCGCGGGCCTCGGCGGTGGCCACGACGAGCGCGAGCAGACGTTGAACCAGCTGCTCGTCGAGATGGACGGCTTCGACACCAAGGGCGGCGTCATCCTGATCGCCGCGACCAACCGGCCGGACATCCTCGACCCGGCGCTGCTTCGGCCCGGCCGCTTCGACCGCCAGATCGCCGTCGACACGCCGGACATGGAAGGCCGCAAGGCCATCCTGCGTGTCCACGCGAAGGGCAAGCCGTTCCAGCCCGATGTCGATCTCGACGCGGTCGCGCGCCGGACGCCCGGCTTCACCGGTGCGGATCTGGCCAACGTGATCAACGAGGCGGCACTGCTCACCGCGCGCAGCGAGAAGCGGGCGATCACGAACGAGTTCCTCGAGGAATCGATCGACCGTGTCGTTGCCGGCCCGGCCCGGCGGACCCGCGTGATGAGCGATCGCGAGAAGAAGATCACGGCGTACCACGAGGGTGGTCACGCCCTGGTCGCGTGGGCTCTGCCGCACTCGGCCCCGGTGCACAAGGTGACGATCCTGTCGCGTGCCCGATCACTCGGTCACACGCTGGTGCTACCGACCGAAGACAAGTACACGCAGACGCGGGCCGAGCTCATCGACACGCTGGCGTACGCGCTCGGCGGTCGCGCGGCGGAGGAGCTCGTCTATCACGAGCCGACCACCGGCGCGGGCAACGACATCGAGAAGGCGACCGCGATCGCGCGCGCGATGATCACCGAGTACGGCATGAGCGCCAAGCTCGGCGCGGTGAAGTACGGCCAGAACGACGGCGAACCGTTCCTCGGCCGGACGATGGGCCACCAGCGCGACTACTCCGAGTCGGTCTCGTCCGAGATCGATGCCGAGGTGCGCGGCCTGATCGAGCTGGCACACGACGAGGCCTGGGAGATCCTGGTCGAGTACCGCGACGTGCTCGACAACCTCGTTCTCGAACTAATCGAGAAGGAGACGGTCACGCAGGCCGACATGGCCCGGATCTGTGCCCGCGTCATCAAGCGCCCGCCGATCGCGCCGTTCCACACCTTCGGCAAGCGCAAGGCTTCCGACCAGCCTCCGGTTATGACGCCGAGTGAGATCGAGGCGTTGAAGAACCAGGCCGAGGCCGACGGGGCCCAGGCGGTGCTCGGTTCCTCGAACTTCGAAGACGGTGGACGCCAGCGTGAGCGTTAACGGTGACGCGGCCGATCGGAACCCCGACGGGGTGGCCCGGTCGGCCGTGTCACCGTTCACACCCGCCGACGAGGTTCGTACGAGCAACGACTTCGCAACCCGACCCGACGCCGAGGCGATCGAGGTCGCCGAAGCGGAGGCCTACTCGGCGGATGGCCACGCGAGTCGGGCCGACCTCGACGCGGAACCGCGCCTGCATGAACCGAATCACCGCCACGGCAACGACCTGGATCAGCTGGCAGCGCGCCTGATCAACGGCGAACTCACCGGCCGACCCGTCGCCGACGCGGTCGACCTTGACCGCATCGAGCGGGCCGTACGCGAGATCCTGATCGCGCTCGGCGAGGACCCCGACCGCGACGGCTTGCAGCGTACGCCGGCCCGGGTGGCCCGAGCGTACGCGGAACTCTTCGCCGGTCTGCGTGTCGATCCGGCCGAGGTGCTGACCACGACGTTCGAGTCATGCCACGAGGAACTCGTGCTCGTCCGCGACATCCAGGTCTTCTCCCTCTGCGAGCACCACCTGCTGCCGTTCCACGGTGTGGCACACATCGGCTACATCCCCGGCACGAGCGGCCGCATCACGGGTCTGTCGAAGCTGGCGCGACTCGTCGAGGTCTACAGTCGCCGGCCGCAGGTGCAGGAGCGACTTACGTCGCAGGTGGCGGATCTGTTGTTGAAATCGTTGGACGCCCGTGGCGTGATCGTCGTGCTCGACTGCGAGCACATGTGCATGGCGATGCGCGGCATCCAGAAGACCGGCGCCCGGACGGTCACTTCGGCGGTACGCGGCCTGCTCCAAGTCGATCCGAAGTCACGGTCCGAGGCGATGAGCCTCATCATGCGCGGCTGACCGCCCAGCGCGTGCAGCATTTCAGGCCGCTTGGGCCGTCCGTACCGTCGCTGGCTGCGGACGCGGCGCGGCCAGTGACGGGATGTCGGCCTGGCCCGCGATCGCGGTCAGGTCAGGCAGCACCAGTGGCCGGTCGACGGAGGCTGTGCCCGGCAGGAGACTGAGCATTGGGGCGAGCGGGTCGCCGGGTGGAAAGCCGCCGTCGACGACGCGACCGACATCGCGTCCGAGCCCGATGAGGGCGGTGACCGCATCGGCGAACTCGGCCAATGTCCCGGGCACGGTCAACGGAAGCAACAAGCCGTCGCTCAGCCCGTCCGCGACGACATCGATCGCGCAGTCGATCAGTGTCCCGACCGTGTCCGCCGCCGTCTCCATGATCGAGTGCAGGAGATCGCCGACGGTGCGGTAGGCGGCGGCTAGCGTCGTCAGGTCGCCGGCCGCGGCGGCGAGTGCGGCCGCGAGATTGCCGAGGTTGCATTGGCAGGCGTCGGCGGCGTGGCCGATCCAGACCGTTGGGACGGCATGGTGTGCGCCGTCGATCGACATCGACTCGTCGCGTACCAGCCCGGCGATGTCGGCCAGCACGTCGGCCGACCGCAGCACGCCGGGCCAGTCGCCGACGAACGGGGTCACCAGCACCTCAACCGGGTCGTAGGCGCGATCGAGGAGACCACCGGCCGCCGCGATCCGGGTCGCGGTCCAGATCGCGTCGCGGACGAGGCCAGCGGCCCCGATGTCCGTCGACCACGCCGGTCGCATCGGCAGATACGCCGAAGGATCGGCGGCACCGGCCAGGCGGCGCGTCGGGGTCGAGCGGTCGGCGAACGCGTTCGGGGCGCCCGTCGTGGCAAACGCTGTCGGCGGTCCGGTCAGCCCGCGTGGGAAAGTCCGGCAGAGCCGCGTCCTGTACTGCGATGTGGCGCATTGCGGCCCGATGGTCCGCCACCGCGTAGGCGTCGGCGGCCGAGCGCACCCGGGTTGCGTCGGTCCACACGTACGTCGCGGCATCGGCGAGAAATCGGGCAATCGCCCGTACGTTCGCCTGATGCCGGACATACATCGGGTGGTAGAGCGGCGCGACGTCCTCGATCACTGCCCCGGTCGTGAGGTAGTGCAACGCGGCGTGGAAGTCGCTGTCGCGCCGGTCGAGAAATTGCGGCAGTCCTCGCAGGGCCGGTATGTCGACTTGGAACGTCACGGTCGCCTCCGTCGCATCGATCCGCCCCGACCACCGGGCCGGCCCGTCCATGGAACGAGTCGGCCGACCGCAGGGGCAACGGTGGCGGCGATGCTGTGGAAAAGGTCCGGCAAATGCCTCGGCCGTCGTCCACAACGCCAGTGGGCGAACGTCAGATGACCGCGTGATACGACTGGGCGGCCGCAATGCCCGCGAGCGTCAGGGTCTGCGCCTCTTCGAGTTTCTGCTTCGCCTGCTCGACCTGGCCGATCGCATCGGCGACCCGCGGGTGGACGCTGCCCGCTGTCGCGATCCGAAGGCGGCTGAGTGTCTCTTCGAGCCGCTCGACGACGGCGCGCATACCGACGACGGCGTGCTCGGCGTCGTCGACCGACGCCGCGATGTGGAGCTTGACCTCTTCAACGCCGGGCATGCGGCCTCCTCGGGCGAATGGTGGTGGGTCGACGCCGGCGGCGTCGTCGCGTGGGCGTCAGATGATCGAAAGGATCAACCCGACGACCACTGGTACGGCACAGAGCACGCCGCCGACGACGCCGCCCGATGGTCGGCGCGCCGTGTCGCCGAGGTGCCGCCCGACGACCACCGTCTCTATGGCGGCCGCTCGACCGAACAGGAGCCGGAGCGTGATCCAGCCGAGGATCCAGGCGCCGGCCGGAATGATCAGGGAGAACACCGCGACGACGACACTTGCCTGTAGCGAGTCGCCCACGATCGAGTTGATCTCGATGATGGCGACGAGGGCGAGAAGCGCGAACCATCCATACACGATCGCGTTGCGTACGCCCGGCGGACGGCTCGCGAGTATGCCGCGCTGAGCCGGAGTGCTGGTGGCCGATGACAGTGTCGCGTCGGCCGCGTCCAGTGTGGTGCGCACCCGCTGCAACGCCACCGCGATGTCAGCCGTCGCGTCCGCGATCGATCGGCGGGCCTGCGGCGCCGCCGCGGTGAGGACAGCGTCCTCGCCGGTCGATGGTGAGATGATCGGCGCCGCCACGACGCCAAGGTCGGCGTCGAGCGGTTCGAGCGGCGGCACGGCGCGTCCGACGCTCGTGGCGACCTCGACGAGGCGTGTTCGCTGCAGCGAGATGCGCTGGCGGACCGCCGTCAACTCCGCCGTCGTCGCGCCAACGGTGGCCTGCTGAGCCGCGACCGTCGCGGCCGACTCGCGGCGCACCTCGTCGAGGCGTACGACCGCGGCCAGATACTCATCCCAGCGGTTCATCGGCCGACTCCAGCGCTGTCCGGATCCGGAAGCGCGGTGTCGGCGCGTCCGGCATCGCCGTCGGCCCCACCGGAGTCGGCCGTCGGGCGTTGGGAACCCATGCCGAGTTCGGCCGCGGCTTCGCCTCGATCAGCCGGACGGCGGGCGAACGGAACGATGACCTCCGTACGGGCCGCGTGCCGATCGTGGAACAGCGCCCGATTCGGTCGCGGCTGCCAATCGAGGTCGAGTTCACCAAGGAAGATCGCGGCGTCGGTGGCTGGAACGTTGAGCAGTACGACCCCGGCGACGTCCTCGCGCCCGGCCGAACCGCCGGTGTCCTCGCCGAACCGTCGCAGCCCCCGCCACCAACCGAACACGTGCGCGTTGCGGCCCGGGCCGTTGCGGAGCAAGGGGCGCAGATCGGCCGCGCCGTCGAGTCCGAACCCGAACACATAGGTGTCCTCGATGGCCGGATCCTCGACAATGCCGCGCAGCGCTTTCGCGTCCACGACATCGCAGATGTGACCGGCGTCGGCGAGCGCCGTGGCCAGATCGGCCCCGACGGCGTCGGATGCGGCCACGAGGGGCGCGAGCACGAACCGGACCGACCCGGGCTCGACCTGGGCCGCCAGCGATCGAACGGCCGCGTCCAGCAACCCGGCGCCCATTTCGCTCGGACCGATCACGGCGAGATGCCGGCCGGGAGTGCCGTCGAGTGTGAACGCGGCGAGCGACAGCGGCACGTCAATGTTTCGACCGAGGTACGCGATCGCACGTCGAGACGACGGCAGTGAATTCGGCAGGTACTGCGGCGCATACCCCTCGAACACATACGGCGGCCGAGCGCCAGCCGACCGGGCCAGCCACAGCCGGCGGCGGAGCGTCGAGAGCGTCCGCGGTTCCGCGTGCGGGTCCGGAAAGTCGATCAGGCGCTCGTGGGCCCGGGCCGCGCCACTCGGTCCGCCCAGGCCGCCGGCCGTGTTCACCACCGCCGTACCGAGCCGGAGGGCGGCTGCCGCCGCGTTCCGTACGTCCAGGACGTCGCCGCCGCCGGGCAGTGCAATCCGAACCGGGAACTGACCGAAGATCGAGTCCCGCTTGGAGTAGAGCGATTCGACGCCGCGCATGGTCTGGCTCGCGAGAATCAGGTGGATGCCATAGGAGCGGCCCTTGCGCGCGACCGACTCCAGCAACGCGACGGCCTGCCGAGCGATCCGGTCGTCGCCGGCCAGCAGCACCTGGAATTCGTCGATGACACACAGGATCCGTGGCAACGTGTCGGTCTCCCGCAGGTCCGCGAAGCGGGTGACGCCGGCATCCTTGTAGAGCACCGACCGGCGGGTCATCTCGTCGTCGAGTTCGCGCAGCACGGCCAGGCCGTACGCGCGGTCCGACTCGACGCCCACCGCGCGCGCATGCGGGATCCAGGACGGATCGCGCTCGGTCGGGGTGAACTCGCGGAACGACACGCCTTCCTTGAAGTCGAGCAGATAGAGCGTCAACTCGGCCGGCGAGTAGCGGCTGCACAATCCATACAGGATGTTGATGAGCAGCGCCGTCTTGCCGGCGCCGGACCGCCCGCCGATGAGCCAATGCGGAGTCAGGTCGGCCAACCGTAGCGACAGTGCTGCATGGCCGGTGAGTCCAACCGTAGTCGCCAGGCCCTCGGCCGAACTCTCCTGCCACGTCTCGCTCGGCAAAAGGTCGGTCATCCGCAACGTGGCGACAATGCGGGCCTGCTCGGCCACGGTCGCGCAGACCGCGTCGAGCAGATGGGGCGGCGGGTCGCCGTCGAGTTCGACCGGCGAGCTGAGCACTCCACCGGAACCGTACGGGCCGGCGACGGTCACCGCATCGCCGCGTATGACGATCGTTGTCGCGTTGGACACTGGCGCCATGCCGGCATCGCGGGCCTCGGTGGCGGCGCGGATACCCGCGTCGCGTGCCGGCGGCAACCCCGCGACGATCATGGTTAGCCGAGCCGCCGGTGCCGCGGCGGCGAGCGCGTTCACGCGGGCCACGTCGGAGGGCTCGGCGCCCGTCGGCAGTCCGGCGATGACGAACAGCAAGTGGCGTCCGGCCGGGGCGGGCGTGCGTACCCATTGTTCGGCCTCGGCCAGAAGCGTGCGCATCCCGCCGAGTTCGGCCGCCGGCGGTGGCATCAATCGGCCGTCGAACAGCGATTGGAATGGCGCGAACGCGACGCCGGTCGGATCGATGCCGCGCACCCGCAGTGTGCCGGGCGTGGCGGTGGCCAGCAGCCGCAGCACGACGCTGCGCATCAGACCGAACGCGACCGTATCGTGTGGTGCTGCGTCGATCGCGAGATGGCCGACCCCGAGGAGCGGGATCAGCACCGGAAAGGACACGCCGGGCAGCGGCGATGCGACGCCGACACGGACGGCCAGCTCGGAGCCGGCTTCCGTGCCGACCGGCGGCGAGGCCGCTGTCGCATCCCACGACACGGACAGCCATCCCGGCGCGACGTCGGCGGTGAGCCCGGTCAGCGTCGCAGCGAGGGAACGCTGCGTCGCGTCGATCGCCGGCGGCGCCTCATCCGGCCTCATCTCGTCGAGCACACGCGCAGCGGCATCGGCCGTCGCCACCGCTTGGCGGTGCAGCGTGGCCGCACGTTCGACACTGGAGCGGACCCGTGCCAATCTCGACCTCCCTTGCACTGCCGCGCCCGGGACAGGAGCGGGGGGTGGGCGGACGTCCGGGGGCGCTCCGGGCAAGACCGTGAAGCTTTATCGAACTTAACGCAGGAGCCGTGCGCAAGCTCGCGGCGCGACCGTTGCTATCTCGCGAAATCGGCACTGGGGTGCGGGGGCGCGTGCCGTGCCAAGCCGGTTGAGGTCTTTCACCGTGCACTCGCCACACGAGGACACGCCATCGCCGCTCGACTACGCTCGCCGATGTGGACGTGCAGCCGCCGGGGTCGATGCCGGAGCCGAGAGCAGGCACGACTCAGCTCGGTGATCCCGCCACACCCGCTGCGCCATCCGATCGCGACGACGCGCTAGCGCCGCTCGTCCCGACCGGTCCGCCGATCCGGCCGCAGCGGCGATCGCGGTGGCGGGTGGTCTTTGCGGTGGTGTTGGCCGCGATCCCGTTGCTGTGCGTCGGCGTCATACCGCTGGCTTTTCACTCGTACGACACCGCGACCCGACCGGATCGCAGTGCGCCGGATGTGGTCGTACAAGAATATCTGCAGTCGTTCCTCGTCGTTCCGGACGATGCGGTCGCTAGTCAGTTCGTCTGTACGGCCCCAGCAAGCCTGGCTGATTTCCAAGCATTCCGGGCCGATCTCCGGTCACGCGAAAAGCGATTCGGCGTCACCTTCTCGTTCGGTTGGGGTTCGCTTGATGTCGTGCCGGAAGGTAGCGACGCCGCGTCCGTGACCGCTGACTTGTCCATCGCTCAGAGCAGCCGCTCAAACGGCGTGACGTCGCAGGGCGAGCAGCACGAGACGTGGGACTTCCGGGTAGTGCGCTCGCCTGACTGGCGCGTCTGCGGCGCGACCCGGACGCACTGACTCGCTACTCCGCCCAGAGCAGGTAGATCGGCACCTCGCGAGTGCGTGGCAACTGGCCGTTCCAGGCCCAGCGATACCACTCCAGCTCCGAGCAGACGCGTACGCAGACGTCGCCATCGCTGCTCTGGTAGACCTCGGTGACGGCGCGAAGATCGCGCTGCGCGCGGGACACGTCAGCGAGAACGACGCGGCGTCCGGTCACGATCGGCATGTCCCGCACGGCCACCGGCGGCCGACGCGGTGGCCCGTCGAGCGAGACGAGTCGGCTGAACACGTCGCCCACCGACGCGCTCGGACTCGTCGGATCGGCCGCGCCGACGGTCTCGACCCAGACCCGGTCGATCGGCACCAGCGGTGCGAACACCTCGATCTGCTCCGCCTCGGCTCGATACCACTCCTGCTCCGGCAGCACCGGCACGTACGTCCGGCTGGCCTGGACGACGGCGGCATCGCCGCGCAGATCACCCCGCCAACCCAGCCCCGGTACGCCGATGAGCAGGCGGGCGCCCCGCAGATCGGTGCGGCCGGCCGCGGGAACGGGGACGATCGGCGGTGGCGTCGCCGGTTGCGTCGGCGGCCAGCCGCCACCCGGCTGCGTCATCGCCCCGCCGTCATGGTTGTGCCGTCATGGTTGTGCCGTCATGGTTGGACTCCGAGCGGTGCACCCTGCTGGTTCATGAACGGTACGGGATCGATCGCGCCGGCCGCACTGTCATCGCCATTTGTGTGTACCTCGAAATGGCAGTGTGGGCCGTCGGCGTGTCCACTCATGCCGACGTGTCCGATCGGTTGGCCGGCTGTCACCCGCTGCCCGACCACGACGAGCGGCTGCGACACCATGTGGCAGTAGCGCGTGATGATGTTGCCCGCATGTTGGATCTCCACCCACCAGCCACAGCCCGAGATGGCTAACGAGCCGTCCCGATCGCAGCTGTAGGGCGCACCGCTCGCCGTGTGGGCCTGGCACGCGACGATCGTCACGACGCCGTCGGCGGCCGCGCGGATGACCGTGCCCTTCGGCGCCGCGAGATCGGTGCCGTTGTGGGTCGGCCGGGACGGCGTACGGAATCCGGACGTGATCCGGGCGACCAACGGCACGGTCCAGCCGGACGCGGCGACCTGGCCCGGATCCGTGCACTGCAGAGCGACCAGCGACCCAGCGGCTCGGGCGGCCCCGTCGGCCAGCTCGTTGACGATCTCGGTCGCGAACGCCTCATGCTTCGCGTACGCATCCGGATAGGCGCTGCGCTGCACGTCCTGTGCGGCCTGGGTCAGCGGCATCGACTGCCAGCCGGCAACTGTGACGAGCTTGTCGTAGAACTTTCCGGTGGCGTACACGGGATCGGCGACCTGCTCCGACGTGCCCCATCCCATGCTCGGCCGCTGCTGGAACAGGCCGATCGAGTCGTGATCGTTGCGGGCGCCCAGGTCCGGCAGGTTGTGCAGCCGCGACTCCTGCAGCGCCGTAGCGATGGCGATGACCCAGCCCCGCGGCGGGATCTTGCGATCCTGGCCGACCTTGATGACGATCGCGGCGTCGCGCACCTGCTCCGAGTCGAGCGATGCGACGGTGGGCAGCGTGCCGTCCGGGGCCACGTCGGCATGCTGGCCGCATGCGGTGAGGTTGGCGTTGGCGGCGTCGGCGCCGTTGTTACCGGCGCCGGCGAACCCGCCGAAGAAGTAGGCCGACACGACACCGCCGCAGCAGAGCAGCGACAACACGACCGTTCCGGCCAGCGCCAGGATCGCGCGGCGCGGCCAGCCGCGCGCCGCGCCGCCGCCGGCTCCGGGTGGGCCGTCCGCCGCCAGAACCTCGATCCGCGCCGGCCGATCGGTCGCGCCGCTCACGCCGGCGCCCAGTCGATCGCATCCACCTGCCAACGTCCGCCGGTGGCGAGCAACGACAGGGTGAGCCTGCCCGAATCGGTCGGAACGTCGGCCTCGACAAAGCTGGCAGCGTGATTGATCAGCGTGATCGGACCGGTGATCCGATCGGCCGGTACGGTCTGCGGATCGGCGTCGGTCAGCTCGCCGTCGAGGCGGTCGGTCGACAGTGCGGCCAGCGTGGCCCGCCAACCGGCCGCGGTCACGCCAGCGTGTCGCAGCCAGTCCGTCGCGAACGTGGTCGCGACCGTTTGCGGCGTCGCGCTGCCGGGGCTCGTGCTCGGCGGCTGTGGCACCGGAACGCTCGCGACGCCGTCGTCCGGGATCGGGCTCGTCGACGGGACCAAGCCGTTGTCCGCGTTGCCGGTCACCAGCGAGCCGGTCGAATGATCGCCGGACCGGGCGACCACGATCACCACAACGAGGACGACAACCAGCCCGAGGCTGATGCCGTACCGGAGGCCGAGACGGCGCAAAAACGTACGCACCGCTAGCCGCCGACCGGGCTCGACTCCGGCCGGCGCGCCGGGCGCGGGTCCGTCTCGGCCGAGCTCGGCGACGTCGACGCCGGCCGGTAGATGCTGTAGTTCGCGGGCGCGGTCGGCACGTCGGGTTCGGTCCAGTCCCCGGCCGGGCGTCCGGACTCCGGTCGGCGTTGCCGGGGTGGTGTGCGACGCGGTTCCAGCTCGATCGGCGCACCATCCAGGCTCCCCGGGCGGGTCACCGTCACGTCTTCGGTACGCCCTTCCGGCCGCACCGCTCGTGGTTCCAGCTCACGCCGTACCGATGAACGTCTGTTCTCCAGCTCTTCCTCGGCGACGTCGAGGCGTGCTGCGGCGCGGGCATCGCGGAAGAACCGTCGATGCCAGGATCCATCGGACAATGTCCTCGTATGGTCCTTACCGCCGAGCTGGGTGAGCCGGCGGTACGGCCGGAGCAGCAGCCACCCGACCACGCCGATGAGCAGGACGAGCACGACCTGCAGCCAGCCGGGCAGGGTCGACGTGTTCATGATGAGGTCGACCGCGTAGAGGTAGATGGCCGCGCCGGTGCCAAAGATGACGACGTTGAACACCGCCGCGACGACCGCGTTGGCCAGCCGTCGCAGGCCGCCCGAGGCCGGGCGCAGCAGCCCGATCGTGCCGAGCACCGGTGCCGCCACGACAGCCCAGCGCACGATGAGGAAGCCGATCAGGACCAGGATCGATGCGGTGATGTCGAACAACGCGAAGAACAGCGCGGACAGGATCGCGATGAAGCCTGCGCCGATGCGATCCATGCCTTCGTTGCCTTGCAGATAGTCGTACGCCTGCGGGTCCTCGGTCTTGATCTGCTCGGCGACCTTCTGCCACTCCTCCTGCTTGGCCTGCAAGACGGCCGAGCGCGTGTCCGGGTGGGCCGCGATCTGCTGGGCCTGATCCCAGGTGAGCGATCGCGAGTCGTAGAGGACGGGTCCGTACTTGATTGCGGTCGGGCTGTCGGCCGAGCCGAGCAGTCCGCGCAGCCAGTTGCGATAGAGCAGCGTCTCGGTCGCCGTATCGCTTGCCCGTACGGCCGGCGGGCGGTGATCGACGCACGCGTCGGCATCCGGCAGCGCGCACGGCGCCGATCCGGTCTGGTCCTCGGGTGCGCTGATCGCACTGTGTACGACGTCGAGCCCGCGCACGAGCCCCGTGTCGGCCAGGTGCGCCGATCGCACCGGCCACGCCGCGATCGCCGTGATCGCGACCATCACCAGGATCGCCCAGCCGGCCGTCGTGAGCGCGGCACTCATGTCCGCCTGGCGCGCGCGCCACAATAGGTAGAGCCCGACGATCGCCAGCGTGATCGCACCGAAGACGGTGAACACCTGCGTGTAGATCGAACGTGTGGCGTTCCGGACGAGACTGTCGGCCCAGCCCCACATGCTGCCCGGATCCCAGGCCTTCTCGCGCAATGCGTCCGAGGCGCCGACGATCGACGTCGCGGCCATGAGCTCGCCATTCGCGACGGTGTCGTCGAACGTCGCGATCGGGTGAGTCAGCGGCGAGACGCAGCCGACGTCGTAGGTCGTGTAGTCGTAGCCGGCGTATCCGTACCGGCTGTAGAGGCCCTTCGGCCCGTTGAGCTTGGACGATGCCGGCTCGGACGCGAACCAGCCGGCCAGCCCCGAATCCGGTGTCTCCGGGGTCGGTGGGGACAGACACTGCAGCCGCGACGAGCTGAGGTTCGTCAGCTTGCCGACGCAGGCCGAGAAGTCGCCCGGATCCTGCCACTGGGCCACCGAACACTGGCCGGATGCCGGAGCCTGCTGGGCCGGACCTTGCGTCGGTGGTGCGGCGCTGGCCGACGACGAGCCGGCCAGGACCGCCAGCGCCCCGATCAAACCCGCAACAACCAGCGCGGCCAGGCGATGACGGCGCGTTCCGGCAACGCCGTGCCCGAGGCGCGGCGTGGGTACGGTCATGCGGGCTCCGCGCCTCGGCGTACGACGCCGGCAAGGCTCGCCGTCGGCGTGGTGTCCAGGTAACCAAGCAGGTCCGGGACGTACGACATGTCGACCCGGATCTTCTGGACCCGACCGTCCACGTCGCGCATGACGAATTCGCGGAAGCCGAGGCGATCCGACGTTCCGCCGTCGTTGGCGGACAGGGACGCGAGCGTCTCCTCGTACCCGACGTCGGTCGGTACGCGCAGCATCCGCAACGCTTCGGCGGCGACCTCCGGATCGGAGGCAATCCGCCCGACGAACACCGTCGACACCAGGTTCTGTACGTCGAGGCCGAGAATGTCACGCGGATTCTGCGACGCCACGAGAGCCGCGAGGTTCCACTTGCGACTGTCGCGGGCCAGACGTACGAGGAACGACCGCCCCGAGCGCCAGCCCTCCATGAAGTGGCCCTCGTCGAGCCCGACGAGCTTGCGGGTATGCATCGAACCGCCGTAGCACCGACGCACGGCCAGCCGGTGCGCGGTGTGCAGCATCGGCAGCGCGAGCGCTTCCTCGGCCGACCAGTACTCCCGCTCGATCTTGAGATCCGGCAGCCGCAGACCGGCCATGGTGATCACGGTAAGCGCGGCGTCGGCACCGAGCAGACCGGGCGGCGGCGAGCCGAAGAACAGCATCGCGAGCGGCATCTCGGCCGTGTCGAGGAGCAGGTGCGCGAGTTCGGTGGCCGCGTCGTCGCCCATCGCGGCCAGGCACCGCACGATGTCGTCCAGCGTGGACGTCTCCTCGGCGCGGCACCGACCGTACGGCGTGCCGCAGCAACGTCGCCGTCGACGCCTCGCGCGCGACCTGCGGTGGGACGAGCATCGCGCAGATGTCCTGGACGAGCATGCGGCGTTCGGCCCGCGCGTTGGACAGACCGATCTCGTACTCGCGATCGCCGGTCGGGCCGGCGTCGAAATGCTGCCGCAACGGCGTCGGGATTAGCGCGTACGGCGCGAGCGTCCCCTGGTCGGAACCGGTCAGGTTGAGCACTCGGGCGTACGGCGCCAACTCCGGCATGGCCGCCAGTCGCGCCAGTGGACCGGACGGGTCGAGCAGCGTCACCTGTACGCCCCGCCGCGCGGCGAGATATCCGAGGGCGCCGAGAAGCGTCGACTTGCCGCCGCCCGGTTCGGCGACGAAGACCGCGAGACCGGAGCGTTCCCGGATCTCCATCGGGAAGTGGAGGTCGACGAAGACCGGACGGCGGGACGTGCCGGCGGTCCGCCCGATCAGATCGCCCCGACGGTCGCCCACGTTGGACGCCGCTTGTGGGAGCGCCGCGGCCAGCAGCTTGGCCGGCATGCGACGTACGTACCCGGTATTGGCGATCGGCTCGCCCGGGATGAATTCGCGCGCGAGCCAGTCCTGGTTCTTCGGGTGTTGTAGGGCGATCCGAAGCTCGCGAGCGTAAAGCGTGGTCAGGCGGCGCGCGCGTTCCAGGCATTCCTCGCGGGTCGCGCCGCTGATTGCGATGCGGTGCCAGCCGTGCGCGCGCGACGAGTCGACCGGCAGGCCCGTCGTCATCTCGTCGCCGATCCGCAGCGCACGCTGGGCGAGGCGCTCCAACTCGGGTGGCGCGTCCATGCCGTGCTCGGCATAGTCGAGTTGCTGTGACCGGATCATCCGCAGGCGGTGTTCGAGATTGCGGAACGAGTCGCCCGGTCCGAGGATGTCGACCCGCGACGAGATCTCGGTCGGCCACGGCAACCGCTCGTGGAAGTGCAGCCACGGCTCGTGGCGCTCGGGGATCTCCAGCGGTTCCATCCGCCCGACCGAGAGCACCGCGACGTGGCGCTCCTCGCCGGTCAGGCGGTTGACGAGCTTGACCGTCGTGCCGTACGGCGTCCGGTAGCGTTCGATCTGTTCGGTCAACGCGAGCAGGTCGCCCTGCTCCCAGTCACCGTGTTCGACGGGCGAGAGCGCGTCCGGCGCGGCCATTCCGAGCGCCACCGACCGGTAGAGCAGCCACTCCAACTCGTGGGCGGTCGCTCGCCGGCCGCGCATCCCGAACGCGCCGAGCACCTCGTCGAACTGCACGACCGTACGAGCCATCCGCTTGCGCTCGCCCTCCGGCACGCCTTTGCCGAACAGGTGCGAGATCCGCTCGCTGAAGGTGGCGCCGAACGAGCGCCGGGCGAACGTGACGCCGAGATAGGTCTGTCCCTCGGAATGTCCGATCGCGTGCAGGTGGTGCTGGGCTGCGACGAGATGATCGGCCCAGGTGCCGGCGCCCGGCACGTCCGGCAGCGGCGCTGGCGTGAGCCGGTCGACCGTACGGGCCCAGTCCTCGATCGGGAACGGCCGCGTCGTGCGCCGCAGGTGCAGCCGGAAGCCGGCGAGGCTCGCGTACTGCTCGGCGATCGCCGAGATCAACGCTTCGCGCTCGGCGTCCGGACGGAACGCCCATCGCACTTCGGGTAGCGCGTACCACGCGGTGACGCTGGACGGCGTGAACGTCAGATGCCCGGCCACCTCGCTGATCGCTAGCTCGACGGCGGGGTCGCGGTCCTTGGTCTTCGGCGCGGCTATCTTGCCCGATGGCGGCGACGGCGGCGCCAGGTCCGCCGGGACGAGTTCCCGACCGGACGATGCCGGCGTCGCGTTGGGCGCCGGCGGCAGAGCGGGTGTCGCGGTCCGTGCCCGACGATTCATCGGTACGGCGGGCGGCGCGTCCACGCCGGCAAACCAGGCGTCGTCCGACACGAGTGCTTCGTCGTGTTCTTCGTCGTTGATCGTGCCCACCGGCCCGCCACTGTCGACTTCGTACGCGTAGTCGATGTGATCGACCACGCGGGCAGCGACCGGGCCGTCGGCGTACCCGTGGGGTTGGGATGGGATGGCGGCGTCGCCGCGTGCGGAACCATCGACGTCGGCCGCCGTCGGTGGATGTCCGGCGAACGGCGTCCCACCGACCGATTCGGGGAGGTTCGCAGTCTCGTCGAATGCCGGGCGCTGCGCCGGAGCCGGCGGTTCGGCCGGCTTGACGAGGTGCTCGAAGGGCGACAGGTCGAACTCGTCGACGTCTCCGTCCGGCGGTTCGTCCGCGTCGCCGGCGACCGCCACTCCACCGCCAGTCGATCCGCTCGCGGGCGCGTTGTGCGCCGCCGAGAGCGGCCATGTCGACGGCGGCCGGGACGCCCGCTGACCGTTCGGTGCGGCACCGGACCAGGGCAATCCACCGTCGGTGGGTGACGGCTGCGCCGGCACTGTCGGGTGTGGACCGCGGAAAACCGCGACCGCGGCGCGCGGCACCATGGTCACCTCGGTCGCGTCGACGTCGAGCGGGTCGGCCTGGGGAGCGCCCGGGTCCGGCGATGTACATGCGCCCGGGTCCGGCGATGTATATGCGCCCGGGTCCGGCGCGCGATCCGCGTCGCGAGCCGGCGGCTCGTCTGACTCGGGGGAGCGCGGCGGTTGCGTCACGTCAGCTCCTCCCGGATGCGCACCCGGGTTGCGACCAGACGCGGCTCGCGACGCTCGGCCACCGGCTCGCGGGATCGGCGCCAGTCGGTGAGGGCCGTGCGGACCACCTTGCGGGCCGGCCGATCGGGATCGACATGTCTAAATATATACGACGTCGTGACGATCGATAGCGCGATCTCCCACGCCGGAATGATGTCGATGTGGAACGTGAAGAGGTAATGGATCAGCATGAAGAGCGGCACGAGCAGGGCAAACACGCCGTACTGGGCGTAGGAGAGCTGGATCGGCAAGGTGTAACCGGGCGGCCCGAGGTAGACGAGTCTCGCTCGGTATATGTCGTCGTCTGTGCGTAACCGCATGATGGACTTACTTGAAGGCCAGACCGATGAGGTAGTCGCCGACGAAGAAGAGCGACACGGCGCCGGCGATGAAGGCAAGACCGATAACGGCGATCGCGGAACTGGTCAGCACCTTGGAGATCTCGCCCTTGCCGGCTCGGCCGATGAAGATCACGCCGAGGACGGCGAGCAGAATCGGAGCGATCTTGCTCGCGAAGAATGAGACGATGCCCTGGGTGTTGATCTCCTTCGGAGCGGGCGCGGAGACGAAATACTCGGTGTGGACGACGGTCGTGTGCACGGCTTGAATCGTGGCGACGATGATCATCTTGCCCTCCCGCACACCGTCCGCGCGGGCCGGCCGCGTCTCGCGCTCCCGTGAGCCTTCGTCCCCTCTGGGCGGATATGGCCTACCGAGGTGACTGTGACACCGGGTGGTGGGGGTAGGCCGCCCAGTCGGGAATAGGAGAGAGCCTACGTTGCCCTCACGTATCGAACAAGAAGCGTGCTCACGGCATGACTCTGCCGGCTCCTGTCGACCTGCGACGACCGTGCCCGTACGGGTGAATCGCCTGGCCACGACGGTACTGACGAATCGGCACGGATGTTCCGACGGTCGTACTGACCGAGCCGGTCCCGCCATCATGTTTTATGGCGTTAAAGCGATCTAAGTCGATCGGCTGGGCCACTCGTGGATGGCGCAGCGGATGGTCGGCCCGCAAGCCACTAGGGTGGCGGCTGTGACCAGTTCACGGCGCAACGGCGGCGTTGACGGACCGCTCGGTGGCGGCCCGGGTCACCCGATCGTGATAGGCGTCCTGAACGTCACGCCGGACTCGTTTTCCGACGGCGGGCGGTACACGCGTCTTACGGACGCGCTGCAGCACGCCCGACGGATGCACGCCCAGGGTGCGGCCCTCGTCGATGTCGGCGGGGAATCAACGCGCCCGGGGGCCGAGCGTATCGACGCGGCGATCGAATGCGAACGCGTCTTGCCGGTGATCCGTCAACTCGCCGCCGACGGCGTCCCGACCAGCATCGATACAACGCGTGCCAGCGTTGCCGCGGCCGCACTCGAGGCGGGCGCGGCAGTGGTCAATGACGTCTCCGGTGGCCTGGCCGATCCGGACATGGCCCGGGTCGTGGCCGACGCCGGAGTGCCATGGATCCTGATGCACTGGCGCGGGCACTCCAGGGACATGGCGCGGCTCGCCGCATATCACGATGTGGTCGCCGAGGTATGTGCGGAGCTGCGCGCACGGGTCGACGCCGCGCTGGCCGCGGGCGTGGCGGAGGATCGCATCATCGTGGATCCGGGACTTGGCTTCGCCAAGACCGCCGAGCACAACTGGCAACTGTCCGCGCACCTCGATGCCGTGCTGGCGCTCGGTTACCCGGTGCTGTTCGCGTCGAGCCGCAAGTCGTATCTCGGCCGGCTGCTGGCCGGGCCGGACGGCACGCCGCGCCCGGTGGATCAGCGCGACGCGGCGACGTTGGCCACCACCGTCCTGGCGGTATTGGCTGGCGTGTGGGGCATCCGGGTGCATGACGTCGCCGCGACCGTGGACGCCATCCGGGTCTGCCAGGAAATGGAGGCATACCGGTGACTTCGCCCGTTTCGGAGCCCGCGCGGGGAGTCTCCTCCGCCTCGGCGCCGCCGTCCGATCGGATCACGTTGACCGGCCTGCGCGCGTACGGTCGTCACGGCGTGTACGACTTCGAGCGCGCCGACGGGCAGGACTTCGTCGTCGACGTGACACTGGAACTCGACCTCGCGCCGGCGGCCGCGATGGACGACGTCACCGAGACGGTGCACTACGGCGAGCTCGCGGATCAGTTGGTCGCGATCGTCGCCGGGCCACCGGTCGCGCTGATCGAAACGCTCGCCGACCGTCTCGCGTCGGCCTGCCTGGAGGACGTACGCGTGGTGGCGGCGACCGTCACCGTACACAAGCCGCAGGCGCCGATCGCCCACTCGTTCACCGACGTTGCCGTCACGATCCGCCGTACCCGCTCCGACATCAACGAGGCGCGGTCATGACCCGCGCGATGCTGTCGCTCGGCAGCAATCTCGGCGACCGGTTGGGCAACCTCCGCGGCGCCGTCGCCGGGCTGGCCGACGTGCTGGTCGTGACATCCGGCGTCTACGAGACGCCCCCGTGGGGTGACCCGGACCAGCCGCCTTACCTCAATGCAGCCGTCCTCGTGATGGGCGACGGGGTGACGGCCGACGACTGGCTCGCCCGGGCCCACGAACTCGAACGGCGCGCCGGTCGCGAACGTGATCCGGCCCGGCCGTACGGCCCGCGTACCCTGGACGTAGACGTGATCATGGTGTGGACCGAGGACGGGCTGCCAGTCGTGTCCAGCGATCCGGTGCTGACGCTTCCGCATCCCCGGGCCCATCTGCGTGCGTTCGTCCTGCGCCCCTGGTTGGACATCCAGCCGTACGCTCAGTTACCCGACCACGGATGGCTGACCGATCTGATGCGCACCCCGGAGGTCGCCGCCGACCTGCCCGCCCTGTCGCCCCGAGTCGATTTGTCGTTGGAGCCGTGAAAATGAGTGCCGAGCCACCGGGCAGGACCCGACAGAATTCCCAGGGCCCTGCCAACCGGCCCCGACTTCGCCCGACGAAGCCAGCGACGCTGGTTGTCGCCGCGTTGGCCGCCGCGGCGATCGGTTGGCTGATCATCGCGAACGACTACAGCAGCTTCCCGACCGTGACCTGGCTTCCGGGGGTGATACTGGCCGCCCTCGGCGTTCTGCAGATCTTCGCGGCGATCAACACGAAGTCGCGAATAGACCGTAAGCCCGGCGCGGCGCCGGTTGAACCGTTGACCGTCGTCCGATATGTCGTGCTCGCCAAGTCTTCGTCGATCGTGGGTGCGCTGTTCGGCGGGTTCTTCCTGGCGGTTGCGGTCTGGCTGTTCGGGCAGCCACACGGTGCGCAGTCGGCACCGGGTCGCGATTTGCCGCCGTCGCTCGGCGGCGTCGGCGGCGCGATCGTGCTGCTCGTCGGCGCGCTGCTCCTGGAGCACGCGTGCCGCGTGCCGCCGCCACCGGATGACGAGGAAGAATCCGGCGAATCCAGCAGCTGATCGGCGGGAAAGGCCGATTTCATCGCTCCGGAATCGGCAGGACTTCCCCGAAACCGGCGCGACGGGTACGGTCGTGCACCGGACTACGCGCAGGCCTGCGCGGCTGATGTGCGCTTGTCGTCAACACATCAGCCGATGTGCCGTCCCATGACGTGCGAGGCAGGCCGGACGCCAGCGAGAAAGGTGCGACATGTCGTACCCACCCGAGCGCAATTCGTCGAAGAACCGGTTCCTCGGCGAGGGATTTCGCGTTGAGCCCGACTTTCGCGTGGAACCGGATTATCGGACCGAATCGGGGGCAAGCGTGTACGACGCATCGACCGTACCGGTGGCCGGCACTGATGTCGGGCCGGCCGAATCAGCGACCGGTGATGCCGGCGAGGTCCGGCCCGGGCTGCCGCCGCGCGCGCCACTTGCCTTGCCCGCGACGCCGGACGTGCCGTTCGCGCCGACGCCAGTCGAGTTGAACAACGCGTTCGACGATCCACAACACGGCGAGCCCGGCCGCGACCGCTTCGGCGTGCACGCGATCATCGAGATCGTCCTGCTGCTCGCCGCGGCCGGTCTGGTCGTGGCGGTGAACCAGAAGTCGAATCCGCATCTCGACAGCTTCGCCATCCGCGGACTCCTGGCTTTGGTCACCGTGTACGGACTGCTGGGCGTCGGCGCCGGTCTGTCGTTGCGGGCCGGTGCGGTGAATCTCGCGATGGGGCCGATCATGGTCGCGTCCGCGCTGTACTTCGGCCAGCAGCGTGCACACCACAACTGGTACGTCGCCGGTGGGCTCGCGCTCGCTATCGCGGCCGGTATCGGGGCCCTCATCGCGCTGGTCGTGGCGATCCTTCAGGTGCCCGGATGGGCGGTCAGTCTGGCGGCGTTCGTCGGAGTGAGCGTGTGGATCAGTCATCTCCCGACCGGCGTCCGCCTCGTCGACGCGCCGGATCCGGTCACGCACGCGTACGAGATCTTTGGCGCGTTCGCCATCGTTGCCGTGGTCGGCGCGATGATCGGAGCCATCCGCGCGGTCCGTCGCGGTGTCGGGCGCTTCCGTCCGGTCAGCGATCCGGCCGACCGGCGCGGTGCCGGCGCGGCCTGGATGGTCGGCATCGCGATGGTCGTATCGTCGGTTCTCGCCGCGCTGGCCGGAATCCTCTACAGCATGACGACCGGTGGCGCCGTAACCGACACCGGCATCACCTGGACGGCCGTGGCCGTGGCAATCGCCCTCGTCGGCGGCACCAGCGCGTACGGCCGCCGAGGCGGCATCTTCGGCACCGTCCTGGCGGCGATCGTGTTCGTCCTGGTCGGCCGCTACTCCGACCTGGCCAACTACCGGATCGACCCGCGGGTGTTGATCGGCAGCGCGCTGATCATCGGGCT
Organism: uncultured Actinomycetota bacterium; assembly: GCA_963724705.1. Lineage (GTDB taxonomy): Bacteria > Actinomycetota > Actinomycetes > Mycobacteriales > Micromonosporaceae > DASQPR01. Next base: position 296,429 of record CAVRVS010000007.1, on the reverse strand, counting down.
GCTCGCCACGCGGCTCGTCGAAACGTACGGGCGGCCCCATCGGGCCTACGACGACGCAGCCACGAATCGTTGGCTCGCCGGTTCCGCGTCGGGGTGGCCGGGCGATGACGAGTCAACCCGGACGGTGGCGACACCGGCCACCGAGCCGGAGCGGCCGCACGCCGACTGGGTGGATTCCGGGGGCGACCCATGGCCGGGTCGCTAGTCGACCCGCTCCGCGCTGGGCCGTGTTTGCGCCGGCCGGGGTACGGATACGCTGGCAACCATGAGCACTGACGCGCCGCCGCCGACCCTTGACGAACTCGACGCGCTCACCACCGAGGAGTTGCGCGAACGCGCGTTCCACGTGGCGCGTGAGCGTCACGACGTGAAGTTCTTCGTGCAGGTCATCCGGCTCTTGCCGGCGTCCGAGGACGCCGGGGAGAACATCGACGGTTCGCTCGGCTCAATCGGCGAGTCGATCACCGATCTCGTTGGTGCCTGGCGGGAGTTCACCGGTCACGGTCTGGGCAGCGCCGAACCGGCCCTCCGGGCCGAGTTCATCGACTATCTGATGAAGCACGCTCCGAGGTAGCGCGGTCCTCCGAGCCTCCTGAGCTCTCGACGGCGCCGGATTCGGCGATCGCCGTCGCGGTCAGGACACCGATGGGCTTGCCGTTCGTGACGTCGGTCACGGCGACCCAACCGTGGCCGCCGTCGAGCAGGGCGGCCAGGGCGTCGGCCAGCATGCTGTCGGCGGGCACGCTCGGTCCGGCTGCGACATCGTCGACCGAACTCACCGGGGCCAAGTGCTTCGGCTCGATCGGTGTGACGCGGAGGCGCTTAATGCCCCGGTCCGTACCGATGAACTCCCGAACGAACGCGTTTGCGGGCTGGCTCAGCAGCTCGGCCGGTGTGGCGAACTGCTCGAGCGTCCCGTGCTCGGACAAGACGACAACGCGGTCGGCCAGTCGTACGGCCTCGTCCAGATCGTGGGTCACGAACACGATCGTCTTGCGTACGGTGCGCTGCAGTCGCAGGAACTCGTCCTGGAGCCGGACTCGCACGATCGGGTCGACCGCCGAGAACGGCTCGTCCATGAGCAGGGCGGTCGGATCGGCGGCCAGCGCCCGAGCGACGCCGACGCGCTGGTTCTGGCCACCGGACAGCTCACTCGGGTAGCGCTTCCCGTAGCGGGCCGGATCGAGCCCGACGAGTTCCAGCAGCTCGTTGACGCGTTGTCGGGTGCGCTCCTTCGGCCAGCCGAGCAGTCTCGGCACGGTCGCGACGTTCGCCGCGATCGTCTGGTGTGGAAACAGCCCGACGTGCTGGATGACGTACCCGATTTTGCGCCGGAGCTCCACCGCGTCGGCCGACAGGATGTCGTCGCCGTCGAGCAGGATCTTGCCGCTGGTCGGCTCGATGAGCCGGTTGATCATGCGGAGAATCGTCGACTTGCCGCAGCCGGACGGTCCGATCAGCGCCACGAGTTCGCCCGCCGGCACCTCGAGTGAGAGTGATCGAACGGCGACCGTGCCGTCGTCATAACGCTTGCCGACGCCCTCCAAGGTGATCGTCGCGGCGTTCGGGGCCGGCGGGGTACGGTCCACGTATGTCCTTCCCTGGTGCCCTGTCGGGAGCGTCGCCGTGGGGCTCGCCGACCGCGGCGCCGCCGGCCGAGGTGGCCAACTCCTGGTTCTCCTGGCACTACATCCAGCAGAACGCCGATCAGATCCTGAGCGACCTGCAGTTTCATTTCGTCACGACGATCGAGGCAGTGATCGCCGCGATGATCGTTGCGATCCCGCTCGCGGTGCTGTGCTACTGGGTCAAGCCTCTCGCCGCGCCGATTCTTGCACTCTCCGGCGTGCTCTACACGATCCCATCCCTGGCGCTGTTCGCCTTCCTCGCCCCGTTCATCGGGATCGGCGTCACCACGATTCTCATCGGGCTTGTGCTCTATGCCCTACTGCTGATGATTCAGAACACTCTCACCGGCCTGCGACAAGTGCCGGAGGAGGTCCGTGACGCGGCCCGCGGGATGGGCTATAGCCGGTTCGGCATGCTGCTCCGTGTGGAGTTGCCGCTGGCACTGCCCGGGATTATCACCGGCATCCGGCTGGCGACCGTCTCGACCGTCGCGCTGCTGACCGTCGGCGTGATCGTCGGCCAGGGCGGCCTCGGCCAGCTGATCTTCAGCGGGCTGCACACGAACTTCGGCAAAGCACCCATCTTCACCGGCACGATCCTCTGCGTCGCGCTTGGACTGGCGCTCGATCTGGTGATCGCCGGCATCGGCCGCCTGATCACTCCGTGGGCGCGGCGAGGGGTGGCGGCGTGAACTTCATCCACCAGGCCATCCTGTGGCTCAACGACCCGCTGAACTGGACGAACCCCGGCGGGATCATCGACGACCTGCGGCAGCATCTGGTCATCACCGGGCTGGCGCTGCTCTTCGCCTGCCTGATCGGTCTGCCGCTGGGCATCTGGTTCGGCCATTGGGGCCGCGGCGGCGGTTCGGTCGTTGCGTTCTCCAATACGACCCGGGCCATCCCGACGTACGCCCTCCTCGCGGTGATCTACGTGGCCGGCATCGCCGGAATCGGTGCGGCGTCGGCGGTTCCGGCTCTCGCGATCTTCGGGATCCCGCCGATCCTGGCCAATGCCTACACCGGCATCCGGCAGGTCGACCCGGAGGTGCGCGACGCGGCCCGCGGGATGGGCATGTCCGGCCTGCAGATGCTCGGTCGCGTCGAGTTGCCGCTGGCGGTGCCGTACATCGCGGCGGGGATCCGGACGGCGGCCGTACAGATCGTGGCGACGGCCACGCTGGCCGCACTCGTCGCTGGCGGCGGGCTCGGCAACATCATCTACGCCGGCTTCGGTCTCACCATCGCCGTCGGTGGCGGGCAGATCCTCGCCGGCGGGATCCTGGTGGCCATCCTCGCGCTTGTTGTCAACGGAGTGCTCGGCATCGTGGTGCATTACGTCACGCCCAAGCCGCTCCGGACGCAGCGCCGGTCGCGGCGCCGCGCGCGCCAGGTGGCCGTCGAAACTGCATAGCCGCAGCTAGAGCCACTCGACCGCGGACGTACCGGTAAAAAGGCAAACGGTCAAAGCGGGACGATGTGCACGTGGCATGACTTGTCACGGGCCAATGACATTTCCCTTTTCCGGTTGCCGCGACTCTCCACTCAGGGTTGGCTGATCTCATCGGGCGGTACGTTCGCGAATGGTTGCGGACCCACTGCACCCAGTGCCGCCCGTCGGACACGCGGCCGACCAGACCATGGTCGCGCCGGGACACGGAAGGCGGGCTCCTCTTCTATGCGTTCGTTCAAACGACCTCTCGCGCTTGCGGCAGGTCTTCTCCTCGTCGCCGGCTTTGCCGCCGCGTGCGGTAGTGCCGGTTCATCCGGTACGGCGAAGCCGAGTGCGGCCACCGGGGCGGGCTGTGCCGGAGTCCCCGGGACGGATCTCGTCGTGCTGACCGACGACAAGCACCTCCAACAGTCGGACGTCGTCGTGCCGGCCATCAACAAGGCGGTCGCGAACACCCAGCTCATCGCCGCGCTGGATGCGGTCTCGGCCGACCTGGACACGGACAAGCTCATCGCAATGAACAAGCTGGTCGACTCCGGCGGACAGACGCCGGCTGCGGCGGCACAAACCTTCGTGCAGCAGAACAACCCGCAGCAGGGCCTGGCCAAGGGCCCGGGTGGAAACCTGAAGATCGGTGCCGCCGACTTCAGCGAGAACGAAGAGATCGCCAACGTCTACAAGATTGTTCTGGACTCGATCGGCTACACGACAACCGTCCAGACGATCGGCAACCGCGAGCTCTACCTGCCGCAACTCGAGCAGAACAAGATCCAGATCGTGCCCGAATACGCGGCGTCGCTGCTCACCGCGCTCAACACCACCAACGACCCGTCGCAGGCACCGACGAGCGACATCAACGAGACGATGCCGCGGTTGACCGCCCTTGGCGCGCAGAAGAACCTGGTGTTCGGTAAGCCGTCGACCGCGCTCGACACCAACGCGTTCGCAGTGACAAAGGCGACAGCCGACAAGTACGGGCTCAAGACGCTGTCCGACTTTGCGGCGAAGTGCTCGGGCAAGGCGACGACACTCGCCGGGCCGGCCGAGTGCCCGCAGCGTCCGTTCTGCCAGTTGGGGCTGCAGAAGACGTACGGCATCCAGTTCGGCCAGTTCCTGAGCCAGGGTCAGGACACCGGCGGACCGGTCACGAAGAAGACGATCCAGTCCGGCAACGCGACCATCGGCCTGGTCTTCTCATCCGACAGTTCGCTCACCACGCAGTAGGTACCGCACCGCGGCAATGGGCCGTGCGCCGGGTTGGCTCCCGGTGCACGGCCTATTTGCGCTGGTGGGGAGACTCGTTGCGCGGCGTTGCGCGCCGCGGAGCGTGGTGGCTTGGGCCGGTAGAGAACGCGGGGCGATCTCGGTAACCTCTACTCCCATGCCTGCTCCGACCGTTGTGACCTCGCCTGATCGGGCCGACCTTCGGTCGCGCCTGCTAACGGTGCAGTTCTGGGTCGGCATCGCGCTGGCGCCGCTCGCGGCATTGCTGTTGATTTTTGGCGGTACGGCCGCGGCCGCGGTCATCGCCATCATCGCGGTCGTCGTGCTCGCGTTGTCGGTGATGTTGCGCTCGGATTCCTCTTCGCCGGCGCCAACGCCGGCGAACAGCGTCACCGCTGACGAAATGTTTGCACTCCGCGAGGACGTACGGGCCGACATCACGACGGCGGCCCGGGCGACGCATCGGGCGCTGTCGGAGAAGATGTCGCGGCTGGAAGAGTCCGTCGCCGGCGTACAACGGCTAGCCGAGTCATTCGCCGGGATCCAGCGACTCGAAGACGCCATCGCCGGCGTCCAGCGAGAAGTCGAGGCCGCCCGAGCGGTGGCGATCGAGGCCCGCGCAGCCGTCGACAAGCCACGTGAGCTGCCGATGGCGCCGGCCGGTCACCCGGTCGCCGTGGTCGGGTCGGTGCCCGGCGTCGTACGCCACACCGAAACCGTCGTTACTCGCTCGATGTACGTGGACCGCCCGGCCGACGGCTTCGAGCGGCCCTCGGGTTCGACCGTTTACGGTTCGGCCGCTCGCTCGGCGTCCGGTCGGGCCGCAATCGGTGGCGTCGTCAACGGATCCACGACGTACGGCTCGGCGACGCGGCGACCCGACGGCTCGGCCGGCCATGACGATGACGATGCGGCTCGCCATGACTCGGGTCGACACGGCGATGGCCGCCACGATGCCGGGCGGCACGATGCCGGTCGCGGCGGTGCCCGTTGGATCGACGTCGACGCTCCCGCGCCCCGCGAGCGGGATTGGCGGGGGGATGCGCGCCGAGATGAGCTGCGCGAGACGCCGCGACGCCACAAAGATCCGCGCCAGAACGATCAGCCATGGAATGAGCCGTCGCGTACGCCGTCGCGGCGGGAGGCTTCGTCCGATCGCGAGGACGCTTATGGCGGCGACCGCGACGACGCTTATGGCCGCGACCGCGACGATGCTTATGGCCGCGACCGCGACGATGCCGTCAACCGCGACCGCGACGATGCCGTCAACCGCGACCGCGATGATTCGCATGAGTCGTGGACCGAGCAGCGGCTGCGGGCCTACTTACCGCAGATGAGGGAGTCGCCCGGCTATCGGTCCGGTGGCCTTAATGAGCAGTCGGAGTCGAGTGGGGACCTGGCCAACGATGCGCGCTGGTCGCAGATGCGCGACGGCGATCGGTGGGCGGAAGTGCGCTCCGACGACCGCGGCCGTGAGTTGCGGATGGCCGAGCGCCGCGAGGAGCGGCACGTCGACGAGACCGGCACCCAACTGCGCATCGTCGACCGATGGTCCTCCGTACGGGAGGAGCGGATCCCGCCGGCAGCCGATCACGCTCCGCCTCGCGAGACCCGCGCAGAGCGTCGCCGGCGCGCAGAACACGACGAAAGCGACGGAATGTATCCGGCGGCTGCCCCGCGCGCAGAACTGCCACGCCCGCGCCCCTCGCCGGAGGACCGCGCCGAGCGACCGAGCGGCGAGGTCGGTCGTGGCTGGCGTGACGTGCGCAGCGGCGTGATCGAGCCGGATCACTCGGATCGCTACGAGACTTCCCGTTACGAAGACCCGTCCCGGGATCGGCCTTCTCGCGACATGCCCGCCCGCGACCGCCGCCCGCCGGAGTCACCTGCGCGCGACCCGCATTCGCATGATGATGTGGGCATCTACCGACGTCGGTCCGATGACCGATCGGCGTCCGACCGCCCAGCGCCCGATGAACGGTCCGACGATCCGTACGCCAGCGGTTGGGTCGATGACCGGGCCACGGGACCGGCGCCGGAGCCGCGCGGATTTCCCGCCGGCGCGCAGTCGGGACAGCGGCGAATTCCCGCCCGCGCGGCGGAATCCCGATAGCGGCGATTTCCCGCCCGCGCGCAGTCGGGACAGCGGCGACTTCCCGCCGGCCCGCCGAGCCGAGTCGGCTGCGTTCGAGGAGCGCGACGACCGATGGGTTCGGGAGCCGGGCCAGCGGTCAGGCGGCCGTCGGCCGCAGCTCGATTTCGAAGTCACGGACGACCGCTGGAATTAGGCCACCGAACCTCGTGGTGATCCACCAGCGTGGACGATTACGGCGTAATAGCGACGCCAATCGTCCATCGCAGCGGATCATGGCCGGCCGGCCCAAGCCGGCCCCGACCGGCCCGACCGGTCCGACCGGTCCGACCGGACACGCTACTTATCGATGTCGCCGACGACGAAGAACATCGAACCGAGGATCGGTACGAGATCGGCGACTCGAGCCCCCGGCAAAATCGCCGACAGCGCCTGCACATTGGCGAACGACGCCGTCCGCAGCTTCATCCGCCACGGCGTCTTCTCGCCTCGGGACACGAGGTAGTAGCCGTTGATGCCGAGCGGGCTCTCGGTCCACGCGTACGTGTGACCTTCCGGCGCCTTGACCACTTTCGGCAGTCGAACATTCACCGGACCGGATATCCGATCGACCCGATCGAGGCACGCCGTCGCGAGGTCCAACGACACGTACACCTGCTCCAGCAGCACCTCGAAGCGGGCGTGCGCGTCGCCGGCGCTACGCGTGACCACTGGCACGTCGAGTTGCCCGTACGCGAGATAAGGCTCGTCCCGTCGCAGGTCGATATCGAGTCCCGAGGCGCGAGCGACAGGACCGGAGGCGCCGTACGCCGCGGCCGTCTCGGCAGACAACACCCCGACACCGACCGTCCGGGCCAGGAATGTCTCGTTGCCCCGGATGAGCCGATCCAACTCGGGCATCCGCCGGCGTACGTCGTCGACCGCGGCTCGGGCCCGTCCGGTCCACCCGGCCGGAACCTCTTCCTTGAGGCCGCCGACGCGATTGAACATGTAATGGATCCGCCCGCCAGACGCTTCCTCAAGGACCGCCTGCAGCGTCTCGCGCTCCGCGAACGCAAGCGCCGCCGGGTCGATCTCGCCGATCTCGATCGGATAGGAGCCGAGGAACATCAGGTGGTTCAGCACGCGGTTGAGTTCGGCGAGCGCCGTACGCAGCCAGACCGCCCGTTCCGGCACCTCCATACCCATCAGACGCTCGACGGCCAGAGCGACGCCCAGCTCGTTCGCGAAGGCGGAGAGCCAGTCGTGCCGGTTGGCGAGCACGATGATCTGGCGATAGTCGCGCACCTCGAAAAGCTTCTCCGCGCCGCGGTGCATGTACCCGATGATCGGTTCGGCGCGGACGATGCGGTCGCCGTCGAGGGCGAGCCGCAGGCGCAGGACACCATGCGTCGAGGGGTGCTGCGGGCCGATGTTGAGCACGATGTCGGTGGCCTCGAGGCCGGTTCCGGTGCCGACGGTAACTTCTCGTGGCGCTCCCGTGTCCGCCGTCGCCGGCTCATCGGTCACAGGGCCATCCGTCACATGGTCATCGTAGGCGGCAGCTCGATGCCGACCGGTTGCAGCAGCCAATAGTGGCCACCGAGCCCGGCCGGATCGGTCAACTCGGCGGCGGTCGACGCGTCGGCGAGCGCCCGCACGTAGGCCGCCGGATCCTGGTGCGCCATCTCGATCGGCGGCCGGTGTCCATGCACGCCGAGGGCGGCGAGGGCGGCAGATTGCCGTACCAGCAAAGGATCGAGCCCAGCCGCGACGGACCCGGCGGTGGCGACGGCGTCCGCGGCGATGTGTGCGGTCAGATCACAAGCCCCATCCGGTACGGGCCGCCTCTCGCGCCCGTCAGCGAAGCCGGTCAGCGTGCCTAGCGGCGGACGGGCGGCGCTCGTATGTCCGTAGTCGATGGCCAATGCGAGCCCGCGGTCGATGTGAGCGATCGCGTCGGCCCAGGCCCGGTCGCGCGGGTCCCCGATTTCGACGCGCTCGCCGGCCGGCCACCACCTCGCGATCCACGCTTCGTCGTTGGCCTCGACCGGCGGTCCGGGCGATTCGTCGCCGACGTCATTGACCAGCACGTACCGCCACCCGTCGACGTCATAAGCCGCGATGTCGAGCGGAACGTTGTCCAGCCACTCCGTAGCAAGAAGCACGCCGGTGATGTGCGGCGGGATGCCATCCCGCCAGGCGATAGCGTCGTCCAGGCCGGCCGGACGCGGACCGCGTTCGACCGCCGTCAGTCGACAGCGTTCGCGGACCTGTGGCTGATCCAGTAGCAGCGTGAGCAACTCGCCACGACCGGCGCCCACGTCCACGACGTCCAGCCGTTCGGGATGCCCGAGCGCAGCGTCGACGTCGGCGACGAGCGCGCCGATGGCGCGGGCGAACGTCGGACCGGTGTGGGCACTGGTCCGGAAGTGGCCGGCCGGGCCCGGACCCGGGCCGGTGAAGAAACCATCGCCTGGCCGGTAGAGCGCCTCGGCCATCGCATCCCGCCAGCGACGCACCGCGTTGCCCGCCCTTCGCCCGGTTCCGGGCTCGCTTCCGCCGGCCCGTCCTCCATATGCTGCGCCCGAACCCCTAGCCGTGGAGCGCGCCGTGCACATCGAGTTCACGCAACTTCCCGACCCGGACCGTGAACGCCGACACATGCGGCTCCTGCTCGCCCACCAGTTCCGCGGCCGCCGAGTCCTGATGATCGTGCTCGCCATCCTGATGGTTCTGCTCGGCGTCGTGCTCATCGCGGCCGACTCGGCGGTGTTCGGTGCCGCCCTGCTCGCGTTCGGCGCGCTGTATCCGCTGCTCGTACTGGTCAGTTTCCGCCGTAGCGGCGATCGCTTCGTACGGCGGTTCGCGAAGGTCAACAGCGTGCCGAAGCGAGTCACGATCACCGATACCGACGTGTCGTTCACGTCGCCCTTTCAGCACATCGCGTGGGCCTGGTCGGCCATCGACACGATCATCGATCTGGGCGAAGTCGTGCTAGGGAGATGCGGCGATGCCCCGGTGCTGGCGATCTCGATGACCGACATGTCCATGGCCCAGGCGGCCGAACTCCGTGCCTTCCTCGGCGGCCGACGAGCGGTGGGGCCGACGGCAACGTTCGGTACGGTCCGCCCGGCCGGTCCCGAGCAGGTCTAAAGCTCATTCGCCGGCCGCCTCCCGCCGGCCGCGTCTCGTCGGCTGCGTCTCGCCGCCGCCTCCCGCCGCCTCCCGCCGGCCGCCGCCCGCCTCCCGCCGCCGCCGGCGGTGGCGGTGGCGGAAACACGGCGGGAACACGGCCGGATCCGCCGCGAGGTCACCGATTAGCCGCGAGTGAATGTCTTCACACGCGCTTTATGGCGCGCACTTGCCGGCGCCATACTTGCCTGGACCGGTACCCCAGCGAAGAGGACTGGATCATGGCAATGAATGCTGCCGCGCGCACCGCGCAGGGCGAGAAGCGGCAACGACGGCTTGACGGGTCCGCGGGCATTCCTCGCGTCGCACCCGCGATCGTCGATATCAAGTCCCTCACCGTTGGCATCGTTGGTGCCGGACGCGTGGGAACGGCGCTGGGCGTCGCTCTGGCCCGCGCCGGCCACCAGGTGACCGGCGCGTCCGGACGGTCGGACGCCGCCCGTGCTCGCATCGCAAGCCGACTACCGGACGCGGTGCACCGGCGAGCCGAGGATGTCGTACGCCACGCCGATCTGGTGATCTTCGCCGTACCCGACGACGTGCTCGCACCCCTGGTCGCCCACCTCGGCGAATCGGGGGCGTTCCGCCCGGGCGTCATCGTCGCGCACACGTCCGGCGCGCACGGCATCGGCATCCTGCACCCGGCGACCGCGCGGGGTGCGCTGCCCATGGCGCTGCATCCGGCGATGACGTTCACCGGCGCTGTCGACGACGTCGACCGGCTGACGAGCGGGATCACGTTCGGGGTGACCGCGCGCGAGGATTTGCGCCAGACCGCCGTGGAACTCGTCGGCGAGCTGGGCGGCGCCGTCGAGTGGATCCCGGACGAGCGGCGGGCGCTCTACCACGCCGCACTCGCCCACGGCGCAAACCATTTGGTCACGCTCGTCAACGAAGCGATGGATCGGCTCCGCGACGCTGGTGTCGTACACCCGGAGCGGGTGCTCAGCCCGCTGCTGCACGCCGCGCTGGACAACTCGCTGGCCATGGGTGACGCAGCCCTCACCGGACCGGTGTCGCGCGGCGACGCCAACACGGTCGCGTCCCACCTCGAAACGCTGACCGAGAACGCACGCGAGTCCGTACCCATGTATCTCGCTCTGGCCCGACGCACGGCGGACCGCGCGATCGCCGCGGGCCGGATCACCCCGACCTCTGCCGAGCCCCTGCTCGGCGTGCTCGCGACCCGGCCGGACGAGGACTTCTGAGATGTCCGCCCCGGTGATCGCCCGCACCCGAGCCGAGCTTGCCATCGCACGCACCAAGCTCGACGGTTCGGTCGGCGTCGTGATGACGATGGGAGCCCTGCACGAGGGCCATGACGTGTTGATCCGCGCGGCTAAGGCTCGCTCCGAGCACGTGCTTGTCACGATCTTCGTCAACCCACTGCAGTTCGGGCCGAACGAGGATTTCGACCGCTATCCACGCACGTTCGAGGCCGATATCGCCCGCTGCGAATCGCTCGGTGTTGACGTCGTCTTCGCGCCGTCGGTCGACGAGATGTATCCGGACGGCGTACCACAGGTGCGGGTGAATCCCGGCGTCCGCGGCGAGATCCTGGAAGGCGCGAGCCGACCGGGCTTCTTCCATGGCGTGCTCACCGTTGTCATGAAGCTGCTCCAGTTGACGCGGCCCGACTTCACGTTCTTCGGCGAGAAGGACTATCAGCAGCTGGCCCTCGTCCGGCAAATGGTCAGCGATCTCGAGGTGCCGGTCGAGGTCGTCGGCGTGCCGACCGACCGCGATCCAGACGGTCTCGCACGATCCAGCCGGAACCGCTACCTGTCCCCGGCCGGTCGTGAAGCCGCGCTTGCCCTGTCCCGGTCGCTGCGGGCCGGCGCAGACTCGGCCTCCGCCGGTGCCGGGCCTGAGGCGACGCTCGCCGCCGCAACGGAGGCATTCACGGGTACGGCCAATGCCGCGGCCGAGCGGGTCGAACTCGACTATCTCGTGCTGACGGCGCCCGACCTGGGCGACGCGCCCCGCACGGGACCAGCGCGTCTGATCGTGGCGGCGTGGGTCGGACGCGATACCGCCGCCGGCGTGCCGGGCACGCGCCTCATCGACAACGGACCGGTCGCGCTGGCCTGAGGCGGCGCGGGCAGTCGGGAGTTACCGAACGGTAGTATGCTCCCCACTCTGCCGACCCCCGGGAGCTCGTGAATGTCGACCCGCCGTCTCTTGCCGCCCGCGATCGCGGTGCTGGTGATAGCCGTCGTCGGTACGGTGTTGTGGCTGGCCAACCGATCCGCGCCGATCCCGACGACGACGCCGAAGACCGCACCGGCCGTACGGTCGTGCTGGAACGTCGACGCGGCGACGATCGGCCATCAGCTCCCGTGGTCCGGCTCGCCGGTCGCCTGCACGGCAGCGCACACCGCCGAAATCGTCTCGGTCGGGCAGGTCGACCAGCGGCTCGTACGGACCGCGCAAAAGGCCAAGGGGCAGGACGCGACCGTCAACTCGTTCGTGATGGCGACCAGTGCCCGGGCCGCGTGCCTCGACAAGGTCGGTTCGTACGTGGGCGGAGCCTGGCGTGGCGCCCAGCTCACCGTCTACCCCGACTTTGTGGCGCCGGCCAAGGACGGCTTCTTCGCCTGCGTCATTGCCCAAGTCGCCGACCCGGGCGGCCAGCGGTTGGTCCCCCGTACGGCGAGCCTCGCGGGTGCGCTAAGCGGTCCGGGTGCCGCGTCGCTCGGCATCGACTGCGTCGGTGACTCGACGGCCGCTGGTGACTCGACGTCCGGCGGCTCGACGGCCGCCGCCGGGCTGAGCTTCGTCGAATGTGGGCAGCCCCACACATCGGAATTTGTCGGCCTCTACACGGTCACCCCGGCCAATGCGCCGTACAACGGGCCGGAGATCCAGAAGGCGGTCAGCGCGGGATGCCAGCAACTCGTCGATTCGTTCGTCGGCGTCGCGGCCGGCCAGAAGCGCTCCGACCTGCGGGTATCCGAAGTCGGCCCGGACTCGGCGAACCTGTGGGCGGGCAGCGACCAGACATTCGCGTGTTACGCGTCGGCGTCCACACCGTGGTCCGGCTCGCTCAAGGGAATCGGGACCCGGGCGTTGCAGCGCTGATGCGGTAGCCAAGACTGAGAGCATGAGCCTCCCGCAGTTGCCGCCCCGATTGCTTGCACCGGCTCCAGGTTGGTCGGAGAACACCGACGTCGTCGTCGTCGGCTCCGGCGTGGCCGGTCTGACGGCCGCGTTACACCTGCGCGAGGCCGGATTGCACGTGACCGTCGTGACGAAGGTCAATATTGACGACGGCTCGACCCGCTGGGCTCAGGGCGGGATCGCGGCCGTGCTCGACCCGTACGACACGCCGGCCGAACACGCCGCCGACACACTGGTCGCCGGCGTCGGTCTCTGCGACAAGGCCGCGGTCGACGTACTCGTGACCGAGGGTCCGGCCCGCGTACGGGAGCTGATGCGCTGGGGCGCCGAATTCGATCGGCATCCCGACGGTGCACTGATGCTCACCCGGGAAGGCGGCCACCACGCCAACCGCATCGTGCATGCCGGCGGCGACGCCACCGGGGCCGAGGTCCAACGTGCGCTCCACGCCGCAGTTCTCCGCGACCCATGGATCCGGCTGGTTGAGCACGCACTGGTGCTCGACCTGTTGCGCGACGCGACCGGCCGAGCCTGCGGTGTCACGCTGCACGTGCTCGGCGAGGGCTCCGAGGACGGCGTCGGGGCGATCCTCGCCCGCGCGGTCGTGCTGGCCACCGGCGGCATGGGCCAGATCTACGCAACGACCACGAATCCCGTGGTGTCCACCGGCGACGGTGTCGCGCTGGCCCTGCGCGCCGGCGCGACCGTGACGGACATTGAATTCGTCCAATTCCATCCGACCGCGCTCATGGTGCCGTCGTCCCCGGGCGGCGAGCGCAGCGCGCAACAGCCGCTGGTATCGGAGGCGATGCGCGGCGAGGGCGCGCATCTCGTCGACGCGGATGGCAAGCGGTTCATGGTCGGCCAGCACGAGTTGGCCGAGCTGGCACCGCGGGACGTGGTCGCCAAGGGCATCCATCGAGTGCAGCTGTCCACTGGCGCCGACCATGTCTTCCTCGACGCCCGGCACATCCCCGATCTCGCCCGCCGATTCCCCACGATCACCGCCTCGTGCCGGGCCGCCGGCATCGATCCGGAAACCGAGCTGATCCCGGTGGCGCCGGCCGCCCACTATGCCAGCGGCGGCGTCCGTACGAATCTGGACGGCCGTACGTCGATCGACGGCCTGTACGCCTGCGGCGAGGTCGCGTGCACCGGCGTACACGGTGCCAACCGGCTGGCCTCCAACTCGTTGCTCGAAGGGCTCGTCTTCGCCCGCCGGATCGCCGCCGACATCGCGCGGCATCTGCCGGCCCAGTCCGATCCGGCCGCCGCGGCCAATCGGCCGACCATGGACTCGGAGGCCTCGGTCGGGTCCGACGCCACCGAAGGCTGGGCGATCGACAATGCCATCCGTCCGGCACTCCAACGGGCCATGACTCGCGGAGCCGGCGTGCTGCGTTCCGAGGAGTCACTGACCGCGACGACTAGGGACCTGGCCTCACTTGGCACTCGCCGTGCTCCGGCGAATACGGCGAGTTGGGAGGCGGCGAATCTGCTGACGGTGGCTTCTGCGCTGCTCGCCGCGGCATCGCGCCGGGCCGAGACCCGCGGCTGCCATTGGCGGGAGGACTTTCCGGCCGCCGACCCGGCCTGGCTCGGCCATCTACTGGCCGGAATCGGCCCAGATGGCTCGATCGCGGACGCGTGGGAGCCGCTGCCGTGATCGGGGATGCGCAATTGGGTGCTCCGGCGTTCTCTTCGTTCACGATTGTGCCGCCGATTGTTGCGCCCCCAGCGCCGGCGGACGACGGCCGACACGGCGTCGGGTCCGGGTCGCGCGATTGGCGCCAATGCCGTCGGAAAGGGGCGACACAATGACGCCGGACACTGCGACAATCAGCATTATGCCGAGCACGATTACCGATGCTTTCGAGGCGGTGGGGCTCGACCCGGCCGGGGTCGACCGGATCGTATCGATGGCGCTCGACGAGGATCTCGGCGGAGCCGACGGGGTCGACGTGACCAGCGTGGCCACCATTCCAGCTGATCAGATGGACGCGGCCGATGTGGTCGCTCGGGCCGACGGCGTGGTCGCCGGGCTCGCCGTCGCCGCCGCCGTGTTTTCCCGCGTCGACAGCCGGGTCCAGGTGGACATCCGCGTCGGCGACGGCTCGCGGGTCAAACGCGATGACATCCTCATGACGGTGTCCGGCCCGACGCGTTCGCTGCTGACCGCCGAGCGGACGGCGATCAATCTCCTCAGTCGGATGTCCGGTGTCGCGACCCATACCCGCCGCTGGGCCGATGCACTGTCGGGCACTGGGGCGACGGTGCTCGACACCCGTAAAACGACTCCCGGCCTGCGGATGCTCGAGAAATATGCGGTGCGCGCCGGCGGTGGCACGAACAAGCGCATGGGTCTCTACGACGTCGCGATGATCAAGGACAACCACAAGCTCGCGGCCGGCTCGATCGCCGAAGCATACCGGCGCGTGCGGGAAACGTTCCCGGACGTCACGATCCAGGTCGAAGTCGAGACCGTCGCGGAGGCGCTGGAAGCGCTGGATGCCGGGGCCGACTTCTTGCTCTGCGACAACATGACCCCGGATGAATTGCGTGAGGTCGTGAAAGCCGTGGCCGGTCGGGCCGAACTCGAGGCAACCGGTGGCCTGACCCTGGAGCGCGCGCAGGCCTACGGCGAGACCGGCGTGAACTACCTATCGGTCGGTGGCCTGACGCATTCTTCGCCGATTCTCGACATCGCGATGGACCTGCACTCGCGCGACTGATGGCGGTCGTAACGGGTGGTTCGCCGTACCCCGTAAAGGGTTTGCGCGCGGCTTAGAGAAGGTTGCGCTCAAACACCAAGCGCAGGCCTTTGAGCGTAAGCATCGGCTCGTGGTGGGTCACGGTCGTGCATTCATCGAGTACGACCGGAGCCAGTCCACCGGTGGCGACGACGGCGACGACCGGCCGTCCGAGTTCGGCGGTGATCCGCTGCACCAGCCCGTCCACCTGCCCGGCAAACCCGAACACCACACCGGACTGCAAACATTCGACGGTGTTTTTGCCGATGACCCGCGGCGGTCGGACGAGTTCCACCTTGCGCAACTGAGCGGCGCGGGAGGCCAGCGCATCGACGGAGATCTCGATGCCCGGCGCCAGCGGGCCGCCGAGGTATTCGCCGCGAGCCGACACCACATCGAAGTTCGTCGACGTGCCGAAGTCGACGACGATGCTCGGCCCACCGAAGAGGGTGTACGCGGCCAGCGTGTTCGCCACCCGATCGGAACCGACTTCCTTCGGGTTGTCGATCGCGAGCTGGACGCCGGTCTTGACGCCCGCCTCGAGGATCACCGTGGGCAGCGCGCCGTAGTAGCGCGTCAGCATCGTCCGCAGCGCACGTAGCGCCATCGGCACCGTCGAGCACGCGGCCACCCCGGTGATCTCCACGTTGTCCGACGCCAGCAGGCCGCGGAACATCAGACCCAGCTCGTCCGCGGTGGTCCGAGAGTCGGTCTTGACGCGCCAGGAATGTACGATCTCGGCGCCCTCGAACGTGGCGAGGACGGTGTTGGTGTTTCCAATGTCGATGCAGAGCAGCACGAGCGCCAGCTTAGATGGCCGGCCGGCGTCGTCGGCCGATGGCGGTGGCGGTGTGGAACGCAGGCCGGCTCGGGTCAGCGCCGGGTCGCGCGGTAGCACACGGTCACGTAGGGCATGGTGAACGTCGCCGGCAGCTGGGCCGTGACGGCGGCAATCCGCTCGTCGATCTCGGCGCGTTCCTCGGCCGGAGCGACGAGATAGGTCGAGCGCGACGCCACCAATGCGTGAACGCGGTCGGCCGTCATCGGGATGTCGTGCCGGAATTCGCTCCGCTCCGGCGGCTCAAAGCCGGGTCCGAAGTCGAAGGTCACGTCGAGCTCCGGATCGCGTACGTGTCCGGTCGGCGCCGGCCCGGCGGCCTCTTCGAGCGCCGCTACCCATCCGACCGTGCTGTCGCGCAGGTTCCAGATCGCGGCGAACGTGCCGCCGGTTCGGACGACCCGGGTGATCTCCGGGTGAGCCCGTTCCGGATCGAACCAGTGATAGGCCTGTGCGGTCAGGATCGAGTCGGCCGAGGCGTCGGGATACGGGATCGATTCGGCGGTTCCCGCGACCGCGACCACGTCTGGCACCGCCGCGGTCAGCTGAGCGCGCATCTGCGCGTCGGGCTCGATCGGGATCACGCGTCCGGCCATGGGCACCAGAATCCGGGTCAGCAGCCCGGTGCCGGCGCCGAGATCGATCACCGTGCCCCGGCTAATCGCGAAGCCCGGGCCGAGCGCCCAACGCGCGGCCTCGGCCGGATAGCCGGGCCGGATGGACTCGTACAAAGCCGCGGCCTTACCGAAGGACAGCGCCTGCTCGCGATCGGTCATGGTCGACGAGCCTAGCCGCGTGACCTTTGCCAACGCGCACGAGCGCAGATCGATATCTCGTTATGAAGGTTTCAAATGGCAAACATCCGGCCGCACTCCGGCGACGGAGTATTGGTCGAAGCGAAATGGGCTGCGCTTGTATCGCTCGGTGACTGGTTTGTGGCTACCCGCTACGCGACATCCGTTTGTCCTCACGACTGTGCGGGTCACTGATCGGTGACGCGATCCGTTCTCTTTCGGGTTGGGCGGTCGGAGGTCGTTTGTCGAGCTGCCGGCCGCGTTGGTATTCGCATCAAGGTGCGCACGAGGTCGTCACGCCGGCCGCTATTGATGTCGCCGACTGACCGCCTACCTCGCGAGCCCGCTCGATTCTCGTGCGAATATCCAGAAGGACTCACGTATTCGGGCGGTGGGCGGTGCAGCCTGCGTCGACTCGTGTCGATCGACGTTCGCGCCACACCTATCCCGAACGACGCGTACGGTGTGCAAAGAGCATGGCGGCCGCGACAGATTGTCGCTAGCGTGAGAATAACAATTTGTGCCAGCAAAACGCGGTCCAGTTGACCATTACCGGTGTGGACCCGCTATTCTTTCGACATCGGTGCGCGAGCACTGCGATGTCGGTGCGAGTATATCCGCGCGGATGTGCGGTTATGCGAAAGGACATTTGGTGGCTAGACGCGAAATTGTCGTCCTCGAGGACGACCTGGACGGCGGCAAAGCCGACGAGACCGTGAAGTTCGGTCTCGACGGGACTGCGTACGAGATCGATCTGTCGAAAGATAATGCCGCGACGATGCGTGAGGCGCTTGCCCCGTATATCGCGGGTGCGCGAAAGTCCGGTCGCGGCGGTGTAGTGGTAGGTGGGCGTGGTGCGGTGCGTGGCAGTGCGGCCGCCGATCGCGAGCAGAACAAGGCCATTCGGGCCTGGGCGAAGCGTAAGGGCAAAAACATTTCCGGGCGCGGTCGTATCCCGCAGGGAATCGTGGACGAATACCACGCCGCGGCGGGCCGCTGACCATCGCGTCGCGACTCGTTGCTGGGCCCGCCGATGCATAGCGCAACCGCGTGACGTATCGGTTGGCGACGGGCGGCCACTCACTTCGGTGAGCGGCCGCCCGCCCTGCTTTGTCGGTAGCGATCTCTGCGATCCGGTCGCCCCGGACGGGACCAGTTGATCTCGGCGGCGCGGGCGCCGCCGGTGTCCCGGAATAGCGAACCCGCCGTCGCCGTTGTGCCTGGCCTGTGGCGATCCGATCGAAGCGCGACCGTAGTTGATCGAGGTCGCGAGGTCGGTGGCACCGGCTGGCTGACGTGCGTCTCGGTGGGCGGGACCCGGTTTTTCGCTTTCCGCGTAGTCATACGCTCACCGGAACATGGCCGAGAGGCGCATCGTTGGGCAGAGATAGTCGCTGACCGTCGGTTCCGTGGTGGTTTCGCAGCGTTTGCGAAGGTACGCGGCACGGTTGCGAAGGGTTTCGCCAAAGGCGGGTCGTCGGCCCGCGGCGATAGAGTAAGGGCACGGGTTCCCAACAGGTTCCGCGTGGTGTCGAGGCGTTCCCGCAAGGGGACGTCGCATTGTCTCAAGGTGCCGTCCCAGCGAGGCACTGGCTGACAGGTGAGGAGCACAGGGCATGTTCGAGCGGTTCACCGACCGAGCGCGGCGTGTGGTGGTTCTGGCGCAAGAAGAGGCCAGGATGCTCAACCACAACTACATCGGCACCGAGCACATCCTGCTCGGTCTGATCCACGAGGGTGAGGGCGTCGCCGCGAAGGCGCTGGAGAGCCTCGGGATCTCCCTGGAGGGTGTCCGCCAGCAGGTCGAGGAGATCATCGGCCAGGGCCAGCAGGCGCCGAGCGGGCACATCCCGTTCACGCCGCGGGCCAAGAAGGTGCTGGAGCTGTCGCTGCGCGAAGCGCTGCAGCTCGGCCACAACTACATCGGCACCGAGCACATCCTGCTCGGCCTGATCCGCGAGGGCGAGGGCGTTGCGGCCCAGGTCCTGGTCAAGCTCGGCGCCGACCTCAACCGGGTTCGCCAGCAGGTCATCCAGCTGCTGTCCGGTTACCAGACCGGCAAGGAGCCGACCGCGGCGGGCAGCGGCGCGGCGGGCGAGGCCGCACCGTCGACGAGCCTCGTGCTCGACCAGTTCGGCCGCAACCTGACCCAGGCCGCCCGCGAGGGCAAGCTCGATCCGGTCATCGGCCGGCAGAAGGAAATCGAGCGGGTCATGCAGGTGCTGTCCCGCCGGACCAAGAACAACCCGGTGCTGATCGGCGAGCCCGGCGTCGGCAAGACCGCCGTCGTCGAGGGCCTGGCCCAGCAGATCGTCAAGGGCGAGGTGCCCGAGACGCTCAAGGACAAGCAGCTCTACACGCTTGACCTGGGCGCGCTGGTGGCCGGCTCGCGCTACCGCGGTGACTTCGAGGAGCGGCTGAAGAAGGTGCTCAAGGAGATCCGTACCCGGGGCGACATCATCCTGTTCATCGACGAGATCCACACGCTTGGTCGGCGCGGGTGCCGCCGAGGGCGCGATCGACGCGGCGAGCATCCTGAAGCCGATGCTGGCCCGGGGTGAGCTGCAGACGATCGGCGCGACCACGCTCGACGAGTACCGCAAGCACCTGGAGAAGGACGCCGCGCTCGAGCGCCGGTTCCAGCCGATCCAGGTCGGCGAGCCGTCGCTGGCGCACACCATCGAGATCCTCAAGGGACTGCGCGACCGCTACGAGGCGCACCACCGCGTGTCGATCACCGACGCGGCGCTGGTCGCCGCGGCCACGCTGGCCGATCGGTACATCTCCGACCGCTTCCTGCCGGACAAGGCGATCGACCTCATCGACGAGGCCGGTGCCCGCATGCGCATCCGCCGGATGACCGCTCCGCCAGACCTGCGTGACTTCGACGAGCGGATCGCCCAGGTGCGCCGGGACAAGGAGTCCGCGATCGACGCGCAGGACTTCGAGCGAGCCGCGCAGCTGCGCGACAAGGAGAAGCAGCTGCTCGGCCAGAAGGCGCAGCGGGAGAAGGAGTGGAAGGCGGGCGACCTCGACGTCGTGAGCGAGGTCGACGACGAGCAGATCGCCGAGGTCCTGGCGAACTGGACCGGCATCCCGGTCTACAAGCTGACCGAGGAGGAGACCGCTCGACTGCTCCGCATGGAGGACGAGCTGCACAAGCGCATCGTCGGCCAGGACGACGCGGTCAAGGCCGTGTCGCAGGCGATCCGGCGGACCCGGGCCGGCCTCAAGGACCCGAAGCGGCCGTCCGGCTCGTTCATCTTCGCCGGCCCGTCCGGCGTCGGTAAGACCGAGCTGTCGCGAGGCGCTGGCCGAGTTCCTGTTCGGCACCGAGGACGCGCTCATCCAGCTGGACATGAGCGAGTTCCACGACCGCTACACGGTGTCCCGCCTCGTCGGTGCGCCGCCCGGATACGTCGGATACGACGAGGGCGGTCAGCTGACCGAGAAGGTTCGCCGCCGTCCGTTCTCCGTCGTGCTGTTCGACGAGATCGAGAAGGCCCACCCGGACGTGTTCAACACGCTGCTGCAGATCCTGGAGGACGGGCGCCTGACCGATGGTCAGGGACGCATCGTGGACTTCAAGAACACGGTGATCATCCTGACCACCAACCTCGGCACGCGTGACGTGGCCAAGTCGGTCTCGCTCGGCTTCGCCGGCGCGGGTGACGTGGAGTCGAACTACGAACGGATGAAGCAGAAGGTCAACGACGAGCTCAAGCAGCACTTCCGGCCTGAGTTCCTCAACCGCATCGACGACACCATCGTGTTCCACCAGCTGCAGCCGGAGCAGATCCGCCGCATCGTGGACATGATGATCGTCCGGATCGAGACGCAGCTCCGCAACAAGGACATGGGTCTCGAGCTGACCGAGAACGCGAAGAAGTGGCTGTCGAAGAAGGGCTGGGACCCGGTCATGGGCGCCCGACCGCTGCGCCGGACCATCCAGCGCGAGATCGAGGACGCGCTGTCCGAGCAGATCCTGTTCAACGAGCTGCGACCCGGACAGATCGTGGTCGTCGATGCCGAGGGCGACCTCGACAACGTGGAGGAATCGAAGCTGGTGTTCCGCGGTGCGGACCGGCCGGACGAGGTGCCCGACGCGGTGCCGGCCGAGCTGGACGACGCGGCCGCCACTTCGGCATCCGACGAGTAAGTGACCGCGCCAGGAGCCTTGCCGGCCCGGCCCACGTGGTACGTGGGCCGGGCCGGCATTTCTATGGCCTTGGACGCGACAGCCGGTGGCGCCGCGTGGCTCGTCACGGTCGTCGCCGGTGCCGGCGCCGGCAAGACGACGGCTCTCGGCGCCTGGGCCACCGAGCGCCGCGCACGCTGGTATTCACTGCGGCCTGACGACGCTGACTTGTCGGCGATGCTCTCCTGGCTGGCAGATGCGGCACGCATTCCGGGTTGGAGTGACGCGCTGCCCGCCGAGCTGCCGGTGGCCGCCGGCGGGGATACCGCCGAGCAGGCACGCGCCGACGCGTTAGCCAGTCTCCTTGCGATCGCCGTCGACCACGCGCAGCCGACCGGTGGCGTGCGCCCGGTCACGGTCGTTCTGGACGGCTTCGAGGTGCTGCCGGCCGACGAGCCCGACCGTACGGTTTGTCGAGGCGCTCGCCCGGCACGCGCCGCCGGGGCTACGTCTGGTCGTGGCGTCGCGGGACGCGATGCCGTTCGCGGTCGACCGGCTTCGGGAGACCGGCCGCCTGACCGAGCTCGGCGCGGCTGATCTCGTCTTCGATGTCGACGAGACGTTCCAGCTCCTCACGGTCGCGCTCGGCGATGCCGCGGCCGCCGACGAGGTCGCGGCTGACCTGCACACGCTCACGTCCGGCTGGCCGGGACAGGTGAGCCTCGGCGCCGCCTGGCTGGCCCAACAGCCGGCCAGCGTACGGCGTGCGCGCCTGGCCGCCTTCGCCGGATTCGACGCGGAACTGTCCGACGCGGTGCTGGCCGGCGCCGATCCGCCGACCAGATCGCTCGTACGGGCCGCGGCCTATCTGCCTCGGGTTGACGCGAAGCTCATGGTCGACGTCGGTCAGGACGACACTCCGGGCGATGCCACAACGTTGCCCAGCACCGCCGATGTCGTAGCCGCGGAGGCCCTGCTCGTACGCGCAGCTCCGTTGCTCATGCCGGAGTCGGGCCGACCGGGCTGGTATCAGGTGAGCGCCGCCGCCCGCTCGGGCGTGTTGGCCAAGGATCCGTTGCCGGATGGCCGGCGCCGCCTTCTGCTGGCGTCGGCGATGCGGTCGTATCTGCGTCGCGGCGATGTGCCGAGTGCGATCACCGCGGGCGTCGACCTCGAAGAACCGGCCATGCTCGTGGACGTCCTCAACCGGTACGGTGGCGACCTGATCACGACCGGCCGCATCAGCGACGTTATGGCGGCGGTGACGGCGATCCCGCCGGCGGCGCGTACGCCGGCCGTACGGCTGGTCGAGGCGGAGGCCCGGCACAGTCTCGGCGATGTACCGGCCGCCCTCGCATGTCTGGCCGATGTCGAGGCGAGCGGCACGGCGTCCACGGCGGCGGTGGCGCGACGGGTGGGCAAGATCCGCCAGCTGGCCGGCGACATCTCCGGCGCCGCGGACGTCTACGGACGCGTCGTACGGGACGGCAGCCAACCCGTCGACGAGGCGATCCTGGTCGGACAGCAGGCCACCGTCCACTGGCTGCGCGGCGAATCGGTGCCCGCCCGTACGGTCGTCACCGAGGCGATCGCGATGGCGGAGAAGTGCGGTGATCCGCAGGCGCTGGCCGGTGCGTACGCGACCGCCGCGATGATCGCCGAGCGCGACGGCGACTTCGCGGCCAACGAGGCCTACACGGCACGCGCCGCCGAGGCGGCCACGGCGAGCGGCGATCTCGTCCAGCTGACGCGCATCCGGATAAACCGCAGTCAACGACTCATCGGGCACGGACACTACGGCAACGCGCTGGTCGAACTCGACGAAGCGATCCGGCTGACCCACATGACCGGCACCGACGGCTGGTTCGGCGCTGTGGCGCGGACCAACCGTGGCTGGGCATTCCGCGGTCTCGGCCGATACGACGAGGCGATCGCCGAATTCAACACCGCCCGGGAACGCTGGCGATCGGGCGGCAGCGATCTGGTGGCGTACGCGCTGATCGGGCTGGGCGCTACCCACCTGGATCGGGGCGATGTCGAGCAGGCCGACGCCGAGTTGACGGAGTCGATCGCGATCGGTGACCGCTCCGGCGATCACCAGGCCCTCACCGGCCTGGTGACCGTGTCGAGGGCGCGGTGGGCCACCGACAAGGCCGCGGCCCGGGAGCTCAACGAACGGGCGCTCGCGACCGTGCCCGGCTTGTGGCGCAGCTGGGCCCTGCTGTCCGTGGGCTGGTTCGCGCTGGAGGAGGGTGACCGCGCGCTCGCCATCGCGCAGGTCGAGGCGACGCTCACGAACGCCGAGCGCTACTCCGATCCGTGCGCGATCGCCGAAGCGGCCGAGCTGCATGCGCTGGCGTCAGACGATGACACCGCCGCGATCCGCATGCTGGCCGATGCGCAGCGGCAGTGGGCCATGCTGGGGAATCCGGTGTTCGTCAACCGGAACGCGGTCATGTTGGCCCACCGGTCCGGCGTGAACATCGCCGCCGCCGAGGCCCGCCTACGCGCCGTCGGCGTCCGCCCGGCGGCGGCCGCGGCGGCCGGGCCGCTCCGGGTAGTCGGCGCGTTCCGGAACGCGCCCACCGAGTCCGACCAGGCCCGGCTCGTACGCGCCGCGGCCGAGGCGGTGGCGCGGTTCCGGGCCGACGGCGACGCGAACCGCGCCCGCCAGACGTTGAGCGACCTCATCGGTCAGCTGCCCGGTCCGCCGACGGACAACGATCTCCGCGAGCTCTATCTCGTCGCGGTGGCTACGTTGGCCCGCGCCTGCGAGGTGACCGGCGACGTGGACGCCGCTCTCGCGTGGCACCTTCGGGTGCTCGAAGACGCCCCGTACGACGAGAACGGCCATCTCGGCGTGGTCACCACCTTGGTCCGCGCCGGCCGGCACACCGAGGCTCGTACCCGTTATCTGATGTACACGGAACGCATGCGCTCGCGCGGCCGCGAGCCGGCGCCCTATCCGTTCGACTGAGACCGATCCGACATGGGCCACCGGGTGCCACCGAGCGCGTAGTGCCCGGCGTCGATCTCGACCGCGAGCCCGTCGTCGAGCAGGCTGGCCAGTGCGCCGGCGCGTCGCTCCGGGTCCGGCCACGCGGCGTCGAGCGCGGCTGTCGGCACCGGGTCGGTCGCGTCGCGCAGGATCGCGAGCAGCCGGCCCCGGATCTGCCGATCGGTGCCGGCGTAGGTCTGCGGGCGCCGCGTCGGTCCGGTGGACGGTGGGCTTCCGGCCGCGCGCCACTGGCACCGATCGCCGCACCGGACACGCCACACATCGCGGCGCTCGGACGGTACAGATCAGTGCGCCGATCTCCATGAAAGCCGCCGACGCGCGCGCGGCGCGCGTCGGCGTGAGCGGCAGCAATGCTTCGGTGGCCCGGAGGTCGGCCGGTGTCGTCGCCGGCGCCGCCGTCGGCCTCGCCGGCGACGACACGCGCGACGAAACGGCGGACGTTCGTGTCCACGACGGGATGCCGTTGCCGGTAAGCGAACGTCGCGACCGCGTGCGCGGTGTACGTGCCGATGCCCGGCAGCGCCGCGAGCAACGCCACGTCATCGGGGACGATCCCGTCGTGGCGCTCGACGATCACGCTCGCGCACGCGTGGAGTCGAAGCGCCCGTCGCGGGTAGCCGAGCCGACCCCAGGCCCGGATCGCCTCGGCCGGCTCGTCCGCGGCCAGTGCGCGCCGGCGTCGGCCAGCGCGCCAGCCATGCCTCATAGGCCGGCAGCACGCGACTGACGGGTGTCTGCTGCAGCATGATCTCGGAGACGAGGACGCCCCACGCACCGGCCTCCGGCCTTCGCCACGGCAGGTCACGCGCGTTGCGGTCGAACCATTCGATGGCCTCCGTGGCGATCACTGGTTCGATGCCGGCGGGACCGCCGACACCAGAGCCCGCGCCGGCACGCACCGGGGCCGTGTTGCCAGCCGACCCGCATTCCGCGGGCGAGGGCGATGTGGGGGAGGTGACCTGGTCGCTCATGATGCCCTCAGCCTGGCACGTGCCGCCATCGCCGGCCGGGGTCGGGGTGCTGCGCGACAATGCGCGGGCACGCCAACGACCTCCGCGCACCGCGTCCGGTCTGGCCGTGGGGAGTCGTTCATGGACGGCGGCGCGTCGGCGTTTGTCGATTCGGGCGACGTACTACCGTGTTGACAATCATGAAACTGACGGTTGGTCCGCTGCCTCCCGCCGTCTACTGGCGGCGTCGCGCGATCGTACTCGGCGGGTTGCTCCTGATCATCCTGCTGATCGTGTACTCGTGCGGATCCAACCCGTCCGATGCCGGCGGCCCTCGAGGCGCGCACGCGAGTCCCGATGCCTCCTCGTCGGCGCCGATCGCACCGGCACCGTCCACATCGTCACTGCCGTCCGGTCCGTCGGTGTCGGCGTCCGCTTCGGCGACGGCGACTGCCGACCGCATCCACGGCTCCACCCACCGCCGCGGCATCGCCGAAACCGTCCACATTGGGCGCCGGCTGCGTCGACTCCGAGGTGCTGGTGACCACGTCGATCGTGCCGACATCGCCCGGCGCGGGCAAACTGCAATACGGCGGTACGTTCATCCTCAAGCTGCAGATCCAGAACACGTCGTCGCGGACGTGTACGCGGGATGTCGGCTCGGTGGCCGAAGAACTGATGATCAAGCACGGCTCGACGAAGATCTGGTCCTCCGACGACTGCTCGTCCGGCGGACCGAAGCCGCACGATGTCCGTACGTTCCATCCGGGCGACGCGGTCTCGGCGACGATCCAGTGGTCGAGTTATGACATCACGACCAGCAGTTGCAAAGCGTCGTCCACGCCGGCCCCGCCCGGCTCGTACGACTTGATCGGTCGCGTCGGCACGAAGACGAGCAGCCCGAAGGCGTTCGAGATTCAGCGGTGAACGGCGGGCGCCGACGTCAGACGTACCGCTCCAGAATGGACGCCTCGGCGAGCCGGGACAGGCCTTCCCGGACGCCGCGCGCGCGTGCGTCGCCTACGCCCTCGACCGCCTGTAGATCCTCGACGGTCGCGCCGAGCAGCCGCTGCAGGCTGCCGAAGTGGTCGATGAGCCGGTCGACGACCGTGCCCGGCAGGCGCGGCACCTTCGCGAGCAGCCGGAAGCCACGCGGTGAGATCGCGGCGTCGAGCGCGTCGGACGAGCCGGGATATCCCATCGCCTTCCCGACGAGCACGAGGTCGATCAGATCGGTCGCGGACAGCAGGTCGAGTTCGAAGACGGCCTCGTCGAACGTGCGAGCCTTGCGGCCGCTCGGCAGGTAGTCACGGATGACGAGCGCCCGGTCGGCGTCGACGCCGACCATGAGCTCTTCAAGTTGCAGCGCGAGCAGGCGACCGTCGGTGCCGAGCTCGACGACGTAACCGGCGATCTCATCGGCGATCCGCCGCACCATCTCGAGGCGTTGGACGACGGCGATCGCATCCCGGACGGTGACGAGATCCTCGATCTCCAGCGCCGACAGCGCGCCGGACACCTCGTCCAGCCGCAATTTGTAACGCTCCAGGGTGGCCAGGGCCTGGTTGGCCCGCGACAGGATCGCTCCCGAGTCGTCGAGCACGTGGCGCTGCCCGCCGGCGTAGAGCCCGATGATCCGCATCGACTGGGACACCGAGATGACAGGGAAACCGGTCTGCTTCGCGACTCGCTCGGCCGTCCGGTGGCGTGTGCCGGATTCGTCCGATGGGATTGTCGGATCGGGCATGAGATGTACGGCGGCCCGGACGATCCGCGTGCCGTCGCTCGACATCACCACCGCACCGTCCATCTTGCACAATTCGCGCAGCCGAGTGGAGGAGAACTCAACGTCCAGGGAAAACCCGCCGGTGCAGATCGACTCGACGATCTGGTCGTAACCCAGCACGATCAGCGCGCCGGTGCGGCCGCGGAGAATGCGTTCCAAGCCATCACGAAGCGATGTGCCGGGCGCCATCAACGCCAAAATCGGGCGCAGCGAATCCGCTGCTCCCGGCCTCGCGGCCTCCCGATCCATCGGCACCCGTCCAGTCTACTGATGAGACGCTCGCCGCAGCCGTCCCAGTCGCCTTCATATCAGCACAGAGTGAGCACAATATTCCGCTGAGCCAGTTCACGCGAATCCGACGCGGTCCGCCCTACACACGCGCGGCACCGACACGCGACCCGCCGACAGTCCAGTGGCCAGGCAATCTAGGCCGATGCACTGGCGGCAAATCGCACCGCCGATCCGAGATCGGCGACCTCGAGCACCTCCATGGATGGCGGAGATTGGCCGGCCGCCGGACCGCACCCGGGCGGGACCAGCGCCAAGCGATAGCCGAGTCGAGCCGCTTCGGCCAGGCGACGCGAGACGGCACCGACCCGCCGGATCTCGCCGGTCAGTCCAACCTCGCCGATGGCCACCAGCTCGGCCGCGAGTGGCAGATCATGCGCAGCGGATGCGACCGCGAGCGCAACGCCGAGATCCGCGGCGGGTTCAACGATGCGAATCCCGCCGACCGTCGCCGCGAACACTTCCCGATCGTGCAGGCGTGCCTCGGTGCGCCGCTGGAGCACGGCGAGCACCATCGCCAACCGGGACGCCGTCCAGCCCGCTGACCGTACGCCGCGGCGACCCGGCCACAGTCGCGCCAAGCAGCGCCTGCACCTCCGTCACGAGGGCGCGGCGACCTTCCATGGTGACCGTCACGCAGGTGCCCGCGACCGGCGACGCGTATCGCGTGATGAACAACCCCGACGGGTCGGGCAGGCTCGAGATGCCCCCCTCGTGCATCTCGAAGCACCCGACCTCGTCCGCCGCGCCGAACCGGTTCTTCAGGCCGCGCACCATCCGGAGCGACGAATGCTTGTCTCCCTCGAACTGCAGCACGACGTCGACCAGGTGCTCGAGCACGCGGGGCCCGGCGACATTGCCGTCCTTGGTCACATGGCCCACGAGCACGGTCGCCATCCCGCGGTCCTTGGCCACCGCGACCAGCGCCGCGGTGACCGCTCGAACCTGGGTGACGCCGCCGGCCACGCCCTCGGTGCCGGGCGCCGAGACCGTCTGCACCGAGTCGATCACGAGCAGACCGGGCTTCACCGCGTCGATGTGCCCGAGCACGGCTTCGAGGTCGGTCTCGGCGGCGAGATAGAGGCGCTCATGGAGCGCGCCCAGCCGCTCGGCCCGCAGGCGGACCTGGCTGGTCGACTCCTCACCGGAGATCACGAGACTCGGTGAGTCGCCGGTCACCGCCCACTGTTGCGCGACGTCGAGAAGCAACGTCGACTTGCCGACCCCGGGCTCGCCGGCCAGCAGGACGACGGCACCGGGGACGATCCCACCGCCGAGCACACGGTCGAGCTCGGGCACCCCCGTCGGTTTCGCCCGCGCCGGTTCGACGCTGATCGTGGCGATCGGCCGAGCCGGCTCCAGCGGCGTGCGCGCGGAAACTGTCCGCAACGCTGCCGGCAGCGACGCACCGCCGGTCGAGTCGATAATGGAGCCCCACTCGCCGCAGTCCGGACACCGTCCGAGCCACTTCGGCGGTCGATGGCCGCAGACATCGCACTCGTACGCGATGCGGGCCGCCTTGGCTGGCGCCGACGATCGGGACGAGCGCGTGCGTTGCAGATCCGGCCGACCCGATGTCTCAGTCACCCGCGCACGGTATCCGAGCCGTACGACGAAAGAGACCTCCCTGGCCGACAAGGCTCGGGAGGTCTCGTGACGCCGACGTCAGGACGTGGGACTCGCGCTCGGCGGGAAGCCGGAGTCGGATACGCGCGGTGCCGGTGCCGACGGCGGCGACACCGGCGCGACGATCTGCGTCGACTGTAGTGGCGTTCCGTCGGTCATGGTCACGTTGAAGGTGAGTTGCACCGTATTGCCGGGCACGACCGCTCCCTTGAGGTCCGCGACCTGCAGATGCTGGACGTCGGACCCGGCCGACGTGGACAGCACCATCATCGTGCCGGGCTCAATGGTGACGCTCGCCGCGGCCGCCGGTGCGGTGCTCGGCGCACCGGACTCGCTCGGGCTCGACGGCGGCGCCGGCCGGCGGTGTCGCGGCCGGCGGCGTCGACGGGTTCCCGGCCACACCCTGGACGTCCTGGACGACCGGAGTTCCACCGGACAGGCTCATCGAGCCGAGCGGGGTGAGGGTGGTGGCCTTGGTCGGGTCGACGAGTTGCGCGTCGCCGGCCGTCACGGTCACCGGATCGGTGCTCTGATTGATGATCCACATTGACAGCGGGGCGGTGGCGCCGGCGGCATAGCCGTTCACGTCGTTGTAGTCGACGGTCACGTTCTTGATGAGCAGCGCGCCGTTCGGATTGTCCTCGGTGGGGACCAGAACCGACGTCGAGCCACCGGGCACCGCCGATACGATCTTCGACGTCTCCGCGATCTGCCCCGCGCCACATCCGGCCAGCGCACCGGCGGCGATCACCGCGATGATCCCGGCCGACGCGGCAACGAGCCGCGCATGGCGCTGCCTACCAGCGATCGAGCGCGTCACGTCGATCCTCCTCGAGGGTCACAAGGTCCAACCGGGCTACAGAGTAATGTGCGACGACTTCGCCCTAGCGGGAGACCCGGCAGAATCGCTTCGTGGCCGGCGACGTCAGGACAGATGGCCGTTCGTCAGCAGCAACACAATGTCGATCATGGCCACAACCAGCACCGCGCGGAACGGCGCTCGGGAGCCCGGCGCCCGGCCGACGTACCAGCCGATCGGCAGGACCACGGCGGCCGCGACGAACGCACCGACCGCAAACCACGACGGCGATCGAGATGGACCGAAGGCCAGCACGCCGGTCGCCGTCAGGAGCGCGATGGCGGCGACGACCGTGGACGGACCGCGGCCGATGCGGTGAGGTAGTCCGCGCACGCCGGTGCGCACATCGTCATCCAGGTCGGGCAGCACGTTGGCAAAGTGGGCGCCGCCGCCCAGTAGCGCACCGGCCGTCACGAGCCACCACGGCGGTACGTTGTCATCCGGCCGACCGACCACGGGAAACGCGACGAGTAACCCGAACGAGACGACGTACGGCAGCACCGACAGCACCGTCGCCTTGAGCGGCCAGTCGTAGAGCAGGCCGGAGACGTACGCGATCGTGATGACCAGCGCCGCGGCCGGTCCGGACAGGAGCGCCAGCGGCACCACCGCGAGCCCGGCGACGATCGCACCGATCCCGACCGTACGGCGGCTGACTCGGCCGTTCACGATCGGTTTGTCGACCCGCCCGATCGCGATGTCCCGGGCGGCGTCGAGCCAGTCGTTCGCCCAGCCGATCGACAGTTGCGTGGCGAGTACGGTCGTCCCGACAACCACGGCGCCGCTCGCGCCGCGACCGGCGGCCAGCGCGAGCAAAACTGAGACAACTGTCACCGCGGCCGTCGGCTCGGGGTGACAGGCCTGGATCAGACCACCGGTCGCCCGGATTGCCCGGGCCGACGCGGCTCGGTGATCCGACCTGGTCAGACCGCGCCGTCGCGTCGGGTGACTCCAGTCACCATGCCGCCTCCCGAGCGCCGCCGGTCCCCGCCGGGCGAACCTTTGTACAAGCCTGTCGCAATGGTCCCGCGCGTGTCACGCTGATGTTGTGGCGACGCGCACACCGGTGGCGGGCGGCCGGGCCCGCAACGATCCTCGCCAGTATGACGATCTTGCCGGTGAGTGGTGGCGCCCCAACGGCATTTTCTCCATGCTGCACTGGCTGGCCGAGGCTCGGGGACGATTGGTACCGCCGGCCGAGCGGCCCGGCGCCGTGCTGGTCGACCTCGGCTGCGGAGCCGGCCTGCTGTCCCCGTACGTCGCCGGCAAGGGCTATCGCCACGTCGGCGTCGACCTGACCCGGTCGGCCCTGGAGCAGGCGGCCGACCACGGCGTGACGGCGGTGCAGGCCGACGTTGTCCACTTGCCACTGGCCGACGGCTGCGCCGATGTCGTGACCGCCGGCGAACTGTTGGAACACGTGGCCGACGTACGTGCCGTCATCGCCGAGGCGTGCCGGCTTTTGCGGCCGGGTGGACTGTTCGTCGCCGACACGCTCAACGCGACCGCGGCCAGCAGGTTTTTCGCCGTAACGCTCGCGGAACGCTTCTACGGCGGAGCACCGCGCGGTATCCACGATCCGAACCTGTTCGTCTCGCCGCGCGTATTGCTCGACGAGTGCTCGCGCCATGGTGTGCAACTGCGTATCCGGGGTATTCGACCAGCGGTGCCGAAGCTGTTGCGGTTTGTGGTCACCAAGCGCGGAGCGGTGCCGATCGTACCGACTCGTTCGGTCGCCGTCCTGTATCAAGCGGTCGGCGTGAAGGATCAGGTGGCTGAGCGTGAAGGCACCCGGTTCGTAACGGCATCCGGTTACCGTGGTGTTGGTGTATTGCGGCCCCGGACCCTGGCCGCCCCCTAGCTCATCGGCCACGGCATAACGCCGCGGCACCATTGCCGGCGCGACCGGCACTAACCAGGGGAGGAGCGCCGATGAGCGAGGCTGTCGCGGCCGCACAGCGGCTGGCGCCACGGTTCGCCGCCCGGGCGGCCGAGCATGACCGAGCCGGTACGTTCCCCGTCGACGACTTCGCCGACCTCCGCGAAGCGCAGCTCTTCGGGCTGATGGTGCCCGCGGCGCTCGGCGGTCTCGGACTCGGCTTCGGCCAGTACGTCGATGTCGCCTTCGAGTTGGCCCGCGGCAATGGTGCGACCGCCCTCGTGTTCAACATGCACGCCTCGGTCACCGGAGCCCTGGCCGGCATTCCGGTGGAACTGGCCGACACCATCGGCATCCCGGCCGACTTCTTCGTCGCGCGCGACGAGATCCTGCGCGCCGCGGCCAAGGGCGCGTTCTACGCCGTCGCGATGAGTGAGCGCGGCGCCGGATCCCGATTGTCCGCACTCACCACGAGCTACACCCCGGACGGAGACGGCTTCCGGATCACCGGTGCGAAGACCTTCGTCTCGGGTGCCGGTTATCGCGGACGGATACCTGGTCGCCGCTCGTCGCGAGGACGACCCACAGGTCGTGTCGCAGTTCCTCGTACCGGCCACGAGCGACGGGCTACGCGTCGAGGAGACCTGGGACTCGCTCGGCATGCGCGCCACCGGTTCGAACGATCTGCACCTCGACGTGTCCGTACCGTCGACGTCGCTGCTCGGCGGTGTCGAAGGCCTTGCACTGTGGTTTGCCCAGCTGATGCCGCACTGGATGGTGGCGAGCTATGCCGCCGTGTACGTCGGCGTCGCGCAGGCCGCGATCGACGCAGCCGCGTGCACCTGGCCGAACGTGGTCTTGGCAAGCTGCCAGCGGTCCGCGCACGCGTCGGCCGAGCCGATGCCGCGGTCGCGGCCGCACGCCTTGCTGTCCAAGAGGCGGCCCGCCGCGTGGACGCGGCGCCGGGGGACACGGAGACGAACCGGTGGGTCTGGCGAGCGAAGCTACTGGCCGGCGATACCGCGGCGGACGTGGCGGCGTCGATGCTCGCGGCCGCTGGGACGTCGGCCAGCCGCCGCGGCCATCCGTTGGAGCGACTGTTCCGCGACGCGAGATGCGGAGCCCTGCAGCCGGCGACCTCGGACGTGTGCGCCGACTGGCTTGGCATTGCCGCGATCGGCGGCGACCCGGATTCCGACGGTTCGGCACCGCGATGGTGACCGGCGCGGCGATCACCGGGATCGCGCTCGCCCACCCAGCCGTGACAACTCAGGATGATCTCTGGGAAGGCTTCTTCGCCGAGCACTACAGCGGGGTGCAGCGCGCGTTGGCGAAGCGGATCTTCGCAAACTCCGGCGTTCGCGCCCGGCACGCCGTGGTCAACCCGATCGTCGAGGACGTGTCATCCTGGACAACCGGCCGCCGCATGCAGCGCTATCTTGTCGAGGCGATGCCGTTGGGCAAGTCAGCCGTGGCCGACGCGCTCGCCGCCGCTGGGATGGCCGCCACCGAAGTTGGCCTGTTCGCGGTGTGCTCCTGCACCGGATACGTCACCCCCGGTCTCGACATCCTGCTCGCCCGCGACCTCGGCATGGCGGCATCGACTCAGCGGCTCAACATCGGACACATGGGCTGCTACGCGGCGCTGCCTGGCCTTGGTGCCGTTCGCGACTATGTCCGCGCCAACGAGCGCCCGGCCGTACTGCTCTGCCTCGAATTGACCAGCCTGCATGTGCAGCCGGCGTCAGCCGACGCGGAACAGATCGTCGCGCACGCGCTATTCGCCGACGGCGCGGCCGCCGTCGTGGTCACGCCCGAATCCAGCGGGTACGAAGTGGTGGAGGTCGCCGCAGTGACCGACACGGCGACGGCCGATCACATGACCTGGGACGTCACGGATCTAGGCTTCCGGATGGGCCTGTCCGCGCGTGTCCCGGACGTGCTCGCGGTCCATGTCGCCGGGATGGTCGACGGTCTCCTTGGGCGCCACGGGCTGGACCGGAGCGACATCGGCGGATGGGCCGTACATCCCGGTGGGCCTCGCATCCTCGATGTGATCGCGGCCGAACTCGCGTTGCCGGCGGATGCTCTCGACGCATCCCGTGCCGTGCTCGCCGAGCATGGCAACTGCTCGTCCCCAACGGTGCTCATGGTGCTGAACGAGATCATGCAGCGACCGCAACCGCCGCGCTGGACCGTCGCGCTCGCGTTCGGGCCCGGCCTCACGCTTTACGCCGCCCTGCTCCGGTCTTAGAAGCGCCTGGACCGAGTTGTCCTAAGCGCCTGGACCGACCGGTCGGCGCACTTCGATGCCGCAGTGGAACGGCAGGGTGCGGGGCGGTCGTGAAACGGCAGGGTTTCGAGGCGGCCGTGAAACGGTGCTAGCCGAGCGCAGTGAGCGCGTCGCGGAAATCGTCGATCGTTTTGGCATTGTTGAACGTACGGATCACGCCGCCCGACGTGTCCACGAGCATGGCCGTGACCTGGCCGGCCGGGCGAGCGTTGCGATCGGGTCCGGCTCCGTACGTTGCCCGCAGTGCCTGCTGACTGTCGGCCAGCGCGTCCGCCGTCACGCCGGTCGGCAGGGCCGGAGCGGTCCTGTCGACGACGAGCACATGGACCTTGGTCGGAGCGGCCTTGACCGTGTCCCGGATCAGTTGCTCGCACGGGCAGCCGTCGAGCACCAAGATCACGGCCGGCACCTGCTTTTGGAGGTTTACCTGATCACCGCGGGCGTCCGGGAGCGACAGGCTCATCATCTGCGGCGTAACCGGGGATGCAGCCGGCCGCTGTGCGGTCGTCGTGGTTCCGGAACCGGTTCGGGTGGAGAGTGTGATCGCGAACAGGCTCGTGAGGGCGGCGACAATCGCTATGGCCATGATCAAAAGCGGTGTTCCGACCGGCGGGTTCTCGTCTTCGGCCCCGGTCCGGGCCGGCAGACCGAGCCGGCGGCGCCACTTCGCCCTGCGCATCGAGCGGCGACGTTGGCGCCGCAGGGCTGAGCTCTCCCGATCCAGCTCCGAGGGGTCATCCGGGATGACGACGACGCCCCACTCCGGTGGCAGATCTGGCACGCCACCATTGTCCGAAGGGGGTGTGCCTTCGCCCTCGCGAAACGAACCCATAGTGCGCTCTCCTCGCCCTCCCCTAACTGTCGCTCATACGAGCGGGGGATGCCAGACTCGGCCGCTAAGTTTGTCGCTGGTTGGGTGTCGTGGCGGGCCCGTGGATGATCGCTTCGCTGGCTGGCGGCGACCAGCCCCGTACCCTCATTTTCATGCCCATATCGATGATCGTTCAGGTATTCGGCCGACCGCGCCGTGGGGTCGGGAAAGAGGCCGGAGGCATTCGCCCACACTCTGTGTGACGAAATGCATGGGCCGCCGCTGCGCGCGGATCTATCGGGCGAAAGCCATCGGTCGTACATATCCGTCAAAACCCATCTGCCCAGGCCACGGCACCGTTGTCATCGGCGTAGATGCATGAGGTAGACCCGTTGTCAAGTCCGGCGCAGTGTCATCGGACATGTCGTGAGCAGCGCTAACGGCACCCTCTCAAGTGGGATCCAGGACCGCCGACGTGTTACCCTAGACACAGCGAAAGGGGCTTCGAACCTATGGTTTTCAGTGTCGGCGAGACCGTTGTTTACCCCCACCACGGGGCCGCACTCATCGAGGCGATCGAGACCCGGGTCATCAAGGGCGAGGAAAAGCAGTATCTCGTCCTGCGCGTGGCTCAGGGTGACCTTACGGTGCGTGTACCTGCCGAGAACGCCGAGATCGTCGGTGTCCGTGACGTCGTAAACGAGGAGGGCCTGAGCAAGGTCTTCGACGTGCTGCGCGCACCCCACACCGAGGAGCCGACCAACTGGTCGCGGCGCTACAAGGCAAACCTGGAGAAGCTCGCGTCGGGCAACCCGCTCAAGGTCGCCGAGGTCGTTCGTGACCTGTGGCGCCGTGAGCGTGAGCGTGGCCTGTCGGCTGGCGAGAAGCGCATGCTGGCCAAGGCGCGCGACATCCTCGTCGGCGAGGTGGCGCTCGCGGAGAAGAGCACTAAGGACGAGGCCGAGATGCTTCTCGACAAGGTTCTCACCCAGGCCTGACCGGGCCGAGATCCACATCCCTCACTGAGGATCGCGACGTGACCGCGCAGACCGATGCGCGCGGTGACGTCGCGATCCTCGTTCCGGCCGCCGGTATGGGTGTCCGGCTGGGGCCGGGCGGACCGAAGTCGCTGCGCCTGCTCGCCGGCGAACCGCTCCTGCTGCACGCCGCTCGAGGCGTCGCGGCAGCGGCCTCGGTTGGCCTGATCGTCGTGGCCGCTCCGGCGGCGGACGTCGACACGGTCGCGGCAATGCTTTCGACCATCGGCCGGCCCGTGCGCGTCGTCCCAGGCGGTGCGACGCGGCAGGCGTCGGTGGCGAGCGCGCTCGCGGCCGTACCGACGGAATTTGATCTTGTGCTCGTGCACGACGCTGCCCGCGCGTTGACGCCGCCCTCGCTGATCGAGTCGGTCGCAGCCAAGCTGCGTGCCGGTTCTTCCGCCGTGGTCCCGGCGCTCCCGGTCGCGGACACCATCAAGCGCGTCGGCGCTGACGGCGAGGTGGTGGCAACCGTCGACCGCTCGGTGTTGCGCGCGGTGCAGACGCCACAGGGCTTTCGGCGGGCGACGCTGGCTGCGGCGCACGCCAGCGCGGCCGACGACCACACCGACGATGCCGGCTTGGCCGAACAAGCGGGGGTACGGGTGGATACCGTGCCCGGCGACGATCTCGCCTTCAAGATCACCCGGCCGTTCGATCTGGCCGTGGCCGAGGCGCTGCTCGCATCCCGTGCGACCGACACGGCGGCCGGTAGCGTGAGTGCCATCGATGCGACGCGAGAGGGGTGACGATGACGACCCCGCCGTTCTGGATGCACGAATTGGTAACCGCCGAGCAATACGACTCGTGGCCGGAGGACCAGTGCGACGGCATCGAGATCATGGACGGGATGGTCGTCATGAGTCCGAGGGCAACAATTCGGCACAACCGGATTGCCACCAAACTGGCCGTTGGTCTCGAGGCAGTCGCGTCACCCCAATGGCAGGCGGCCACGGATTTCGACCTTCGACTTCGGGATATTCCGTTGCTCAACCGTTGTCCGGATGTGGCGCTATACCGTGCGGACGCGATTGACCTCACCCCAATGCGGCCGGAGCACGTGTTGATTGTCGTAGAGATCGTCTCGCCGGGGTCGGAGACTGTCGATCGAAAGATCAAGCCGGACGAGTAACGCGGCGGCGGGCATCGAGTATTACTGGCGCGTCGAGCAGGTCGGCATCGGGATTCCGGTCGTGCACACGTACGTGCTCGATGCGGCGGCGCAGGTCTATCGCCCGACTGAGGTCTTCACCGGGATCGTCAAGGCGATCGCCCCGTTCACCGTGGAGATCGACCTCCGCGAGATCTGAGCCGGGTCGCAAGCTACGCTCGGCGCCGTGACGGTTCCCCAGGTCGGCGTCGGTACGGACATCCACGCGTACGGCGAGGGCCGGCCCTGTTGGTTGGCCGGTCTGTTGTGGCCGGACGCCCCCGGGCTCGACGGTCACTCCGACGGGGACGTGGCCGCCCACGCCGCCTGTGACGCGCTACTGTCCGCGGCCGGGCTTGGTGACCTCGGCTCGAACTACGGCGTCGCCGAGCCGGAGTGGGCGGGCGCCTCGGGCGTCGTCATGCTGGCCGAGACCGCTCGGCGGGTCCGGGCCGTCGGTTGCGAGATCGGCAACGTCTCCGTACAGGTGATCGGGAATGCCCCCAAGATCGGACCACGCCGGACCGAGGCACAGGCCACGCT
This sequence comes from uncultured Actinomycetota bacterium, assembly GCA_963724705.1. GTDB lineage: Bacteria > Actinomycetota > Actinomycetes > Mycobacteriales > Micromonosporaceae > DASQPR01. The sequence goes on along the minus strand of CAVRVS010000007.1, from coordinate 258,977 downwards.
GTCCGAGGCGATCGGTGCCCCGGTCACCGTGGCCGGGACGACGGCCGACGGTCTCGGTCTGACCGGTCGCGGCGAGGGCGTCGCGGCGATCGCCGTGGCGCTGGTGATTCCGCCGAGCCGCGACGATCGCGCGAACTGATCTGCGGATCTAGGAACAGGACCCGCGTCTGACCAGGACGCGATTCCAAGATCTCACCAGGCGTTAGGACTCGTCGATCGGAAACACCAGCACGTCGGTCAGCGCGTCGACGACGTCGCTCGGGATGTTGGCCTCGACCACGAGGTCGGCCGGCGACCGGAGCCCGTCCAGGCGCTCGCGAGCACTCACGATGCGGTCGGCCATATCAGCGTTGACCCCGGGCAACGAGCACAACACTCGGTCGGGCACGTGATTGACGTCGATGAGCCCGCCGTCGGCGAAGTCGCGATGCAGGTCAGGGCGTCCTATGCAGAGCGTCTTGGCTAGGGTCCGGTCATTGGCGAGGATCTCGCGGGCCAGCCTGCGGCGCTCGCGCTGTTCTATGGCCTCATGGATGGCCGGGTCGTGCTCGAGTTTGTTGCGTTCGGCCATTGCCATCTGGGCGATCACGTCACCGCGACCCAGAGCCGCATCCGATCGACGCATTGTCCGGGCGACCCACGGTGAAAGCGCCAGAGCCTCGATGCCAGCGACGACCAACATAACTATCAGCGCGGCGGACGCGGTCGGCGTGAGCGAGTCGTCCGGAGCGTCGTCGACGGTGGCGAAGAACAACCCGAGCGCGGCCGCGTATAGCGCCGCGGACGCCCAGAGGCCGGCGGAGGCGAGGCGGCTGAGGCCGCGGAGAAACACTGCGGCGAAAGCGAAGGCAAGCGCCGAGCCGAACCCCAGAGTGATCCACGGTACGAGCGCAAACACTGCCGCCGCGATTATCGGTCGCCGGTACGGGTGCGACTCGCGCACGGGTATCGGTGCGGTGTCCCGGTTTCGGTACGACCTCTGCCGGCTTCGGCGCGACCTCTGCACGCAGTCCACTGTAGGGCGCCGTGGCATGATCGGCGCATGTCCGTACCGTTGCCCGACCTCGCCAAGCGGCTGATCGACGCGAACACGTTTGCGACCCTCTCCACCATCAATCCCGACGGCGCGCCACAGGCCACCGTCATCTGGCTGAAGCGGGACGGCGACGACGTGCTGTTCTCGACGATCCGCGGGCGGCGCAAGACGAGGAACATGGAGCGCGATCCCCGCGTGGCGATCTGCCTGTTCGACCCCGAGGACCCGTACGAGTACGTCGAGATCCGCGGTCACGTCGAGCTGACCGAGGAGAACGGCCGCGAGCTCATCCAGGAACTATCGCAGCGCTACGACGGAGTCGACTTCCGGATTGAGCCGCCCGAGGTCATCCGCGTCGTGTGCCGTGTCATCGCCGACCAGGCGCTGACGCACCACTAACGCGTCGGGACGACGTACCCGTCGTGTCGAGAACGACCGCCGCGAGCCTCAGCCGGTCGACGTGTCCGGATCGGCGGTGGCGTCGGTCGCCGCCGGCGAACCTGACCGGCGGGCCCACGTCCAGGCGTAGCCGGCGTCCTCCACGGCGAGCGCCGGCTCGCACAGATCGAGCGGCCGGAACGTGTCGACCATGACAGCGAGCTCGTCGAAGTATTCGACGCCGATCGCGCGCTCGACCGCGCCGGGCTGCGGGCCGTGCGTGAAACCGCTCGGGTGCAACGAGATCGAACCCTGCTCGATGCCCGAACCGCGGCGCGCCTCGTAGTTGCCGCCCGTGTAGAACAACATCTCGTCCGAGTCGACGTTGTGGTGGTTGTACGGGATCGGGATCGACAGCGGGTGGTAGTCGACCTTGCGCGGGACGAACGAGCAGATCACGAAGTTTGGGCCCTCGAACGTCTGGTGTACGGGCGGCGGCTGGTGCACGCGACCGGTGATCGGCTCGAAGTCGTGGATCGAGAACGCCCACGGATAGAGGCAACCGTCCCACCCGACGACGTCGAACGGGTGGTTGGCGTACGTGAACTTCGTCCAGGCCGTACCGGTGGGACCAGTGCCGCGCGACCGGTGCTGGACGTACACGTCGACGTCGGTCGCGTCGACCATGACCGGTTCGACCGGTCCGCGCAGATCCCGCTCGCAGTACGGGGAGCTCTCCAGGAACTGGCCGCGTACGGACAGGTAACGCTTCGGCGGCCCGATGTGGCCGGTCGCCTCGATCACCAGGGTTCGCAGCGGCCGATCGCCGGTCGGGACGATGCGGTGGATCACCGATGTCGGGATGACGACGTAGTCGCCCGCGGCGACCTCCAGCACACCGAACGTCGACTCGATCAGGGCGCTGCCGGCCTCGACGTACACGCACTCGTCACCGATGGCGTTGCGGTAGAGCGGCGACGGTTGGTCGGCGACGACGTACGAGATGCGGCAGTCGTCGTTGGCCATCAGATGCTGTCGGCTCGAGAATCGGATCGGCGCCGGAGCTGTCGAGCTTGTGCGTCTGGAAGTGCCGTGGTTTGAGCGGCCGGTTCGCCGTGCGGGTCCACGTCAGTGGCTCGTACTCCTCGGCGGCCACGATCGCCGTGGGCAGGAAGCGGTGATACAGCAACGAGGAATCGGACGAGAACCCTTCCTGGCCCATCAGCTCCTCGGCGTAGAGCGTGCCGTTCGGCTGGCGGAACTGCGTGTGGCGCTTGGGTGGCAGCTCGCCGACCCGGCGGTAGTAGGGCATCGCAGCTCCTTTGCTGTGCGGTTCCGAGCGTCTGCTGTGCGGTTCCGGGCGTCGGCCACGACGTTCGCCATACCGGTCGTCTTGCCCGACTTCAACGGTAATCGGAGCGTTGGTGACCGTTCAGCCGTTTGCCGGACGGCATCGTCCGATAATCGGACACTGTTGTCCGGCATATGTAGCGTCCGCTAGGTTCTGTAGCCGTGTCAACACAGGTGCCTCCGCTGCTGCGCGGCCTGATCGACGACGCTGCGGTGTTCCCGCCCGGCAGCGCGCCGCTGCCCGAAGCCGTCGCGGCGCATCGTGGGCACCGCAGCGCGTGGTATGCCGACATGGTCGGACCGCTGCTGGTCCCCGCGTCGATGCTGCGTTCGCTCCCGGCGCTGCTCGCGGCGGATGAGCGGATCGCCGTCGGCGTCATCGGCGACACCGGATTGGCCGGCCTGGCCGAGGCGGTCGCCGCCGTCGACGAACGCATCGATATCCGCCAGATCGAGGTCGCCGTCGCGAAGCGACGGGAGGACCCGCAGCCGGGCCTCGACTATCTGCTCGGCCGCCTCGCCGGTTGGCCTCGATTCATCGGGTACGCCGAGGTGCCGCTCAGCGTCGGCCTGCACGAAGCGCTCGCCACGATCGCGTCGGCGCGCGCCACCGGAGCACGGATCGCCGCGAAGTTCCGGACCGGCGGGCTTGCGGCCGAACTCTTTCCCACGCCGATCGAGCTGGCCGCCGTCATCTGCGCGTGCCGCGATCTCGACGTGCCGTTCAAGCTCACCGCCGGTCTCCATCACGCGATCCGGCGCGCCGATCCCGAGACCGGATTCGTGCACCACGGCTTCCTCGGCATCCTGGCCGGCGTGCTCGCCGCCGCCGACGATGCCGAGGTCTCCGAAGTCGCCGAGCTGCTCGCCGCGACGGATCCGCTGCCGGTCGTCGAGGCGGTGCGGCGCGGTCTCGATCGGCCGCGTCCACTGTGGGTCGGCTACGGCAGCTGCAGCATCGATGAGCCGCTAGCCGATCTCGCCCACTCTACGGCTGCTCCACGGAGCGGCCGCATGACCGCCGCGAGCTGGGTTCCGGGTGCCGACGGCTCGCCGTACGGTGTGCAGACCCTGCCGTACGGCGTGTTCCTTCGTGGTCGGCAGGTGCCGACCGTCGGCGTACGCGTGGCGGATTTTGTCCTTGATCTCGCGGCGGCCGAGCGGGCCGACCTGGTCGATGCCAGCGGGGCGTTCTTCGCGTCGACGTTGAACGCGTTCATGGCGCTCGGGCCGACCGCCTGGGATCGGGTGCGCGGACAGCTCGTCGACCTGCTCACCGATCCGGCCGCCCGACCCGCCGTCGAACCGCTTCTGGTGCCACTAGCCGAGTGCACGCTGGTGCTGCCGTTCGAGGTCGCGGACTACGTGGATTTCTACTCGTCGGAGGCGCACGCGATCAACGTCGGGCAGATCTTCCGTCCGGGCCAGCCGTCGCTGCAGCCGAACTGGAAACACCTCCCGGTCGGCTATCACGGACGTGCCGGCACGGTCGTCGTCACCGGCACCGACGTCGTCCGCCCGCGTGGGCAACGTCGCGAGCCGGGTGAGGATCTGCGGTACGGGCCATCCGTGCGGCTGGACATCGAGGCCGAGGTCGGATTCGTCGTCGGTGTGCCGTCGACACTCGGCGATTCGGTGAGCGCAGATGCCTTCGCGGATCACGTGTTCGGCGTCGTGTTGCTCAACGACTGGTCGGCGCGCGATCTGCAGTCGTACGAGACCGTGCCGCTCGGACCATTCCTCGGCAAGTCGTTCGCGACGTCCATCTCGGCCTGGGTGACGCCACTGGCGGCGCTCGCCGCCGCACGGGTGCCGGCACCGACACAAGATCCGCCGGTGGCGCGATATCTCCGCGAGACGCAGCGATTCGGCTATGACCTCTCGTTGTCCGTGGCATGGAACGGCACCGTGGTGTCGCGGCCACCGTTCCAGACGATGTACTGGACGCCGGCCCAACAGCTGGCCCACCTGACGTGCAACGGTGCATCGCTGCGGACCGGCGATCTCTACGGCTCGGGCACCGTGTCCGGGCCGGATCGCGAGAACAGCGGATCGTTCCTGGAACGTACGTGGAACGGCGCCGAGCCGGTGACGCTCGACGACGGATCGAGGCGCGGTTTCCTGCTCGATGGCGATCGCGTGACCATCACTGCGACGGCGCCCGGACCGGACGAGACAGTGGTCGCGCTCGGCGATGTGACCGGCGTGATCCGTCCGGCACGCTAGTCGCGCCAGCCTCTCGCCCGCGCCAGCCTCGGCCGCGCCCGCGCCAGCCTCTCGCCCGCCCCGGCCGAGGCCGCCCGCGCCGCCGCTTCATGATCCACCACGGTGGACGATCAGCGTCGCTGCAACGACCCGAATCGTCCACCACAGTGGATCACGGCACGGGTCTCGCGGTACCGCGACTGCCGGTCACGGGCACTCACCGATTCCAAACGTGACTTCGCCGGATAAATCGCAAATGATTACTGATTAACGGGTGATTCGGCGGTCTTTCGCCGATAGTCCATACGCACCCAACCTCCCGACCGATACGGCAGGTAATTACCCAGTCGATCGTGCGTATTCTGTTCGGGCGTCGCATCGTTGTGGCGGACGCTTCTCAACCGCTTGCAAATATCGAGTCCGTCCGTCGCGGAGGAATGCATGCCCTGGCAAGTTCCCGGCTACCGGCCGCGAGAAGACCTGGCCGGCGGCACCGGCCGAGTGGTGCTCGCGGCCGATGACGCCACCGGCGAACTTGTTGTCATTAAGTATCTCAATCCTGACTCTTCGCATACATCGGACGATTTACGCGCGGCAATCGACGATATCGAGGCGCTTCCTGACGACTATTTCGTACGAATTCGTGAATTAGTCCAGGAGTCCGGGCATAACGCGATTGTCATGGATCCGGTGAATGGCACAACGATGCGTGCGCTGATCCGTGACGGCGGTGCGTTCGAGCCGGAGTCGGCACTCATCGTCTTCCGCGACATTCTCACCGGGCTGACGTACGCCCATGCGCTGGACATCGTTCACGGTGACGTCTCTCCGGAGAACGTGATGATCAACGCGGACGGCCGCCCGGTCATGCTGAACGTCGGGGCGGCGACGTGGGATCCGCGTGAGCCGGGGTTGTCCAGCGGCGTCTATCTCGCGCCGGAGCGATGGAGCGGTGGGCCGCCGACGGCTGCGGCCGATGTGTACGCAGCCACGGTCGGCTTCGTCGAGTCGCTCACCGGTGAGCCGCCGTACTGGGAGGACACCGATCTCGAACGGCTGCGCCGCCGGCACGAGTCCGAGGACATCGATGTGAGCGGCGTACCGGCCGCGTTGCACGACGTTGTCCGCGCCGGAATGGCGAAGAGCGCCGACTCGCGCTCGGCGGCGGCCCTCCTGGATCTGGTGGAGACGGCCGCTATAGCCGGGTACGGCCGCGATTGGCAGGACCGAGGGCGCGACGGCGTGATCCAACGTGTCCGGTCCGGGTCGCTACCGCTCGGCGCGGCACCGACGACGGAGGCTGGCGGCGACGTACGCGACACCGAAGATGTCGCAAACGACGATTACTACAGCGATGTCTCGCCGGCGGACGGAAACGCTGACGGCGACGCCGCTTCAACCCCTTCCGCCGAGTCGCCGTCCGGATCCGCGTCGCGCGATGCGACCGCGGCCGACGCGGTCATGGCGGCCGCAGCGGACATCGTCGCGTTCGCGCAGCTACGCGACGCGGCCGAGGCCGATGCGATACTCGCCGCCGCGGCCGACGAGGAACTCACCGCCGAAGAAGAAAGCGCTGTCGCTGAAATCGAGCGGCTCCTGTTCCCCGACGAGCCGTCGGCTGCGGCAGATCAGGCGTCCGCGAACGATGCGACGGGCGTCGAGATTCCTGGCGCCGACGCCGCCCCCGAGGCCGATGCCCCATCGAGCATCGAGCATGAGGCGGATGCCCCGGCTGGCGCGGACATGGGACCGGATAGCCCAGCCGGCGTGGACGTCGAGGCGAACGCGGCAGCCGGAGCGGGTGCACTGGCGGCCAACCCGGATCGTGTCCCGACCCAGCCGCCGGGCGCAGAACGGGCTCCGGCCGAATCCGATGCCGATCGGGCTCCGGTGCAGTCCGACGCCGATCGGACGCCGTCCGAGGCCGGCTCGCAACGGATTCCGACGCCAGCGGCGTCGGCCGAGTCAGTTGCGGCCGCGGAGTCGCTCGCTGCCGCCGAGGTGATCGCCGCCACCGCGGCAGCCGAGCATGCCGCCCCCGCAAACGCCGCGCGCCGAGAATTCCGCGGCAGCCCAACCGAGTCCGTCACCTTCGGGAGCCGACGCCGCCACGACTGGGTCTCATGTTTCGAAGCCCGATGCGGCTCCGGTATCGGCCGGTTCCGTGACCCGAACCGCTGGCCGCCGCCCCGGGTGGCTCGTGGCCAGTGCGGCCGCGGCCGTGCTTGTCGTGGCCGGTCTGTTGGCCTGGGCCGGGGTCGGCCTGACCGGCTCGGGCACGCGTCCGGCGGCCGCATCGAGTCGCTCAGTCGGCGCGGCGACCTCGCCGACCCCCGCGCCGTCGTTGTCCGTACCGGCATCGGCCGGCGTGCCGCCGATCGGTGGGACACCCACCAGCGCACAGGTTCCGCCGTCACCTTCCCTGTCCGCGACCGCGCCATCGTCGGCGGCGTCGACCGGCGCGTCCGCCACCTCGTCGACAGCGCCGACGTTGCCGCTCACCGGGTTCGAGCATCCGATCCGACTCATGGCCGCGATCGCCGCGGCGTTCATCGTGGCCGGGGCGCTTCTGCTTTACGCCGGCCGGCGGCGCGACGAGGCGCCCGCGGATCGTCAGCTCCGCGCACGGACACCGGCTAGCGGCTGAGCGCCTTCTGCGCCGCGGCCAGGAACGCGTCGTTCTCCTCGGCGGTGCCGATCGTGACGCGTACGCCGTCACCCTGGAACGGTCGTACGATCACGCCTTCGGCCTCGCAGGCGCCCGCGAACGCGGCCGACCCGTCGCCGAGCGGTAGCCAGACGAAGTTCGCCTGACTCTCCGGTACGTCCGGGACGAGCTGGCGAATAGCGGCCAGTACGCGTTCGCGTTCGGCGATCACCAGTGACGCCCGGCGTTCCATCTCCGGCACCTGGTCGAGCGCGGCCATCGCGGCCGCCTGCGCGACGCTCGAGGTCGAGAACGGTGTGATCACCTTGCGCACCGTGGTGGCGACCTCGGGCGACCCGACGATGAATCCGACCCGAAGTCCGGCCATGCCCCAGGCCTTCGACAGCGTCCGCAGCACCACCACGTTCGGGCGGTCCGCGTAGGCCGTCATGGCATCGGGCACGGTCGGGTCGGTGACGAACTCGCGGTAGGCCTCGTCCAACACGACCAGCACATTCGCCGGTACCGCATCGAGGAACGCGTCGAGTTCGGGCCGGCGCAACGCCGTACCCGTGGGGTTGTTCGGATTGCAGACCAGGATCATCCGCGTGCGGTCGGTGACCGCCGCCAGCATCGCGTCGAGGTCATGACCATGTGTCGCGGTGTTTGGCACCGGCACGCTCGTCGCCCCGGTGGTTGCCGCGATGATCGGGTACGCCTCGAACGAGCGCCACGAATACACGATCTCGTCGCCGACGCCACATGTCGCGCGGGCGAGGTGTTCGGCCATCGCTACCGAACCGCAGCCGGTGCCGACCCGTTCCGCGGCCACGCCGTATCGCTCGGCGATCTTGTCGCGGAGCGCGACGACGCCCATGTCGGGATATCGGTGCGACTGCTCCGCGGCCCGGGTGATCGCCTCGACGACGCCGGGCAGCGGACCGTAGGGCACCTCGTTGCTCGCCAGCTTGATCGCGCCGGGCACCGTGCGACCGGCCACATAGGCCGGCAGCCGGTCCAGGTCCGGTCGGGTCAGCTGGGTCATCGTGATCCTCCGTGGGGGGTGTCGTCGCGTTCATCGCCGCCGGGCGGTCCAACTGCCGTCGAATGCGCCATCGACCCCGACTCGGGGTGGTCGCCCTCTGATCCGGTCCCGGTCTGGACGACCACGGTGAACGCGCGTCGATCGTGTAGGGCAAGGCGCAACGGCCGGTTAATCGTCGGGGAGACGCAATTGATGAGCTGCAGTACACCACCGAAGAGGAAGCCGAGCGGGCCGCAGGTCCACACGATCATCGGCAGTCCCAGCGGCATCCACCGGCGGATGGCCCGGCGTACGCCGATGGGAGTTGTCGCCTCCAGCCCGACGACGCGGATGCCCATCAGCCGTTTGCCCGGCGTCTGCCCGCTCGACGCGATATTCGGCACCTCGTACGCGAGCCATATGCCCATCACCAGCAACAGAATTGCCAGCGACAGCCAGTTGCCTCGGCTGGTCATGGTCGGCGAGACATTCGGCACCGAGGCACCCTTGAACGCGGCGTCCATGATCTGCCACGTCTGATGCCAGTAGCCGGATGTCTCTTGCCACCACTGGTAGACCAGGTATCCGGTGAGGATCGCCGATAGCAGGGCAACCGCGACGATGTCGATGAGACGCGCGGCGAACCGACGTCCGAGCGACGCCAGAGCCATGCCGTGCGGACGGGGGACCACCACGACGTACGGGTAGCCCGCCCCGGCCGGCCACCCCGGCGGCGGGTTGTCGATCTGACCGTTCGGCGGGAGTTGCACGCCGGGTGGAAGACGCATACCGGGTGGCCACCCCTGCGGTGGGCGCCCCTGCGGCGGCCAGTTCGGGGCCGGCGAGCCAGCGGGCGGCCAGTTCTGCGGCGGGGAGCCGGCTGGTGGCCAATTCGGCGGCGGAGAGCCAGCCGGCGGCCACCCGGACGGGTGCCCGGCGCCGGGTTGGCCTGCACCGGGTTGATCGCCGTTCGGCTGACCGGCACCGGGCTGACCGGCACCGGGCCGACCGGCACCGTGTTGTCCATGGCTCGGGGGCGCCCACTGCGGTGGCGGCCCAGGCTGGGCCGAGGCCGGCGGTGTCGGCCACCCGGCCGGCGGCGTCCAATTGGGCGAACTCTCGGGTGGCGGCGGCCAGCCGGTCGCCGGCTCGCCCGGCCGATCGCTCGCGCCTCCGGGAGTGGGCGACGGCGTACCCCCGGTTGGTCCGGACGGCGCGCCCGAAGCGGCGTCAACGCGAGGCTTGTCCGGCTCACGCGGCGGCACGGACGCGGCGCCGGCGGGTGGCCCGTCCGGCGGGGTCGCATCGGCGGGCAGCGGATCTCCGATCCAGACCTCGCCGTCCCAGTAACGCTGGGTGGTTGGGTCGGCCGGATCCTTGTACCAGCCGGGCGCGATTTCGCTCACTCGTTGCCTTCCGCCGCGCTGTCGGGTGCAGCGCGATCAAGCGTACCGGCTGCGGTCTTGCCCACCGGTGCCGCGCGGGCGCCGCCAACGTGCGTCGCCTTGACACGGTCCTCAACACAGTAGTCCGACCAGGTCTCGATTCCAGTGTCACGATCTACGCGCCGGCCGCCCGAGCGTTGCCCGCCGGAGCGTTGGGCGGCGCCCGACGGCCTGCGCCTCCAGCCGCGGGGCTTCGTCGGGCGGCGCGTAACGCGGTTCGCCGGCGCGTCCGTCGGCCGAGTGTCAGAGGTTGCCGCGCCGCTCCTGCTCACGTTCGATCGCTTCGAACAACGCCTTGAAGTTGCCCTTGCCGAAGCCGAGTGAGCCATGCCGCTCGATCAATTCGAAGAACACGGTTGGCCGGTCCTGCACCGGCTTCGTGAAGATCTGCAGTAGGTAGCCATCCTCGTCCCGGTCGACCAGGATCTTGCGCGACTGCAGTTCGTCGATCGGCACTCGTACGGTGCCGATCCGCTCACGCAACTCGGCATCCTCGTAGTAGCTGTCCGGCGTGTCCAGGAACTCGACGCCGGCCGCCCGCATGACGTCGACGCTACGGATGATGTCGTTCGTGGCGATCGCGATGTGCTGCGCGCCCGGACCTTGGTAGAACTGCAGATACTCGTCGATCTGGGATTTGCGCTGGGATACGGCCGGCTCGTTGAGCGGGAACTTGACCTTGCGCGTACCACTGGCGACGACCTTGCTCATCAGCGCTGAGTAGTCGGTGGCGATGTCGTCGCCGACGAATTCAGCCATGTTCGTGAAGCCCATCACGCGCTTGTAGAACTCGACCCACTCGTCCATCTTCCCCAGTTCGACGTTGCCGACGACGTGGTCGACGGCCTGGAAGAAGCGCTTGGGCTGGAGGCCCGCCTCGACGGCGGCACTGCGATCGATGATCGGGCTGCGCGCGACGAAGCCCGGCCGGAACGGGCCGTGGTAATTCGAGCGGTCGATCAGGCTGTGGCGTGTCTCGCCGTACGTCGCGATGGCCGCGACGCGTACGGTGCCGTGCTCGTCCGTCTCGTCGTGCGGCTCCTCGATGCCGGTCGCGCCCTGCTTGATCGCGTGGGCGTACGCCTTGTCGACGTCCGGCACCTCGAGCGCGATGTCGACGATGCCGTCGCCGTGCTTCGCGTGGTGGATGGCCGCCGGCGCGTCCGCGTGCACCGGACCGGCGAAGACGAAGCGCGCCGATCCGCTGGTGAGGACGTACTCGGCGTGGTCACGGTAGCCCTGTTCAGGGCCTCGATACGCCACCGCGGTCATGCCGAAGCCGCTGGAATAGAAGTGCGCCGCCTGCTTGGCGTTGCCAACGTAGAAACGGATGTGGTCGAGTCCCTTGACCGGGAACGGGTCGGCGGCGATGTCATGTGCGACGGCACCGATCAGCGCATCGATGTCAACGGAGGCATCGAGCGTGTCTGCGGAGTCGACGGTATCCATGTCGTGGCGGGTCGCGCGGTCCATGGCCTGCGTCATTGCACGGCTCCATTCGTGATGGGTGTGCCTCCAGCGTCATCGCCCGCTCGCGACTGGTCAATTCGACGATTCAATGATGGTCAACCTGTGCAATCTGACCCGCGAGCACGGTGACAGGCTGGTCATTATGTCCAGCCTGTGATACTCGTCGTGTATGCAACCGGACCGTTCCGTACCCGCGATTGACGATCTTGATGCCCGCCTCCTGACGCTGCTGGCGGCCGAGCCGCGCATCGGCGTCGTCGAATCCGCGCGGCGCCTCAACGTCGCTCGCGGCACCGCCCAAGCCCGGCTCGACAAACTCACCGCGCGCGGCGTGATCCGTGGGTTTGGTCCGGAAATTTCTCCTGCCGCGCTTGGCTTCGGCGTGATGGCGTTCGTCACGCTCGAGATCCGCCAGAGCCGTGGCCACGACCCGGTCACAGCCCATCTCGCGGCCATCCCCGAGGTTCTCGAGGTCCACACCATCACGGGTACGGGAGACCTGCTGTGCCGCATCGTTGCGCGCTCGAATGCTGACCTGCAACGGGTCATCGACCTGATCGTGTCGTACAACGAGATCGTCCGCTCGTCGACGATCATCGCGCTCGCGGAACAGATCCCGTACCGGGTGATGCCCCTGGTCACCTCCGCCGTCACACCCGCGACAGGTCGATCCGCCTCGCCTTGATCGCGGCCCGAACGGTTCGAACGAGCTGGTCGATGTCGGTGAGGTCGTCGCGAGTGACGTGATAGACCTGCCAACCGATCGCGGTCAGCTCGCGAAGCCGCCTGCGGTCGCGAGTCAACTGATCTCGATCGGCGTGCCATTGGCCGTCGTATTCGACTGCGAAGCGAATTTCTGGCCAGGCAAGGTCGACCCGCGCGACGAAGTAGCCGTGCCGCATAACCGAGTACTGAGGTGTGGGCGGCTCGACGCCAGCGATCACCAATGCCACCCGGACGGTCGATTCGGTCGGTGACTCCGATCGTGCATCGGCGAGGCTCAATCGCGTTCGAGCCAGCTGGCGACCGCGGGCGCTGGGGTGTGCGTCGCAATGGTCGACCAACTGTGCACGTGGCAGACGTCGACGGCGAGCAAGCGCATCGATCCATCCCATCGCCTCGAATAGCGGAAGGCTCCAGGCCATCTCCCAAGCGGCGTGCTCAGGCGTGCAGATGGGAATGCCGCGATGTGTGGTCACGCAACCTGAGGGCATTGGCGAAACCCGGATCGCCATCCCGCGGATCGGACCGAACGCGCGGGATGACCAGATCGCCACAGGTCCCGTTGGTTCGGACATCGCCGCGCCCCAGAGATAGGCGGCCGAGCACCCAGAAATGACTGCGCCGTCCCGGATCACGAGCACGGCGCCTCGCACGGCGAGGTGATGGCTGAGCGGGATCGCAGCATCCACGTATACGTCGCGATAGAGCCGACGCCACGCCTTTCCGTCGAGCTGTCGTGGTGTCAGAACGCCGTCGGCGACGGCAGCGCTGCCACGGAACACCGTGCCGCGTAGCGCGCTGGGTCGCATCGGAGGTCTTGCCACGTGAGGAGCGTTGACGTTGCGCGCCACCGGCGCGACCGGCGACCTCGCTGCCGGTGGATTGCGCGGGTGCTTGTGGACAGTCGGCATCTCAGAAGATCTTGGGGATATCCACCTATCGGACGTCGAAATAACGTGGACAAGCCCAAGATCTCAAGCGCCCGCGCTATCCGATCATGCGACGAAACCGACCGACACGGGCAGATCGGGCACGCTTGGGACAAACCCCCAGGCCGGCTACGGTCGGCGCATGGCGCAGGGGCGGCTGGTCGGACGCATCGAGGCGTTCCTCGGACTGATCGGCATCATCGCGCTCGTCGTCACGTACAGCATCCTGACCCACTGGAACCCGTTGCCGAAAGTTCAGTCGTGGCTGGCCGGTGTCACGTCCACGACGTTGTCGAAGCCGGCACCACCGTGGGTAGTGCGGGCTGGGGATACGCCCGACACGGCGACCGTCCTGCCGAACGCGATCGTCGTGACGGCCGAAGGCTCGGTCGAGGCTCGCAATCCAGGCGACGGAAAGCTCCTGTGGACGTACACGGACTCGTGGGCCGCCGTGGGCGGCGGCAATCGACCGGTTGTCATGGTCGGTCGGCCGGTCGGCGGCGGGTTCGACGTCCATGACGCCAGTTCCGGCGTACGCCTGTGGTCGGACGGCAGCCGTGACGCGGTGTGGCCGTACCGCGACGTGATCCTCGTCCTGCACTGTGCCCACGACTTCGACTGCACGTTGTACGCCGACGACCCCACCACCGGCAGCCACATGTGGTCGCTGCCGATATCGGCGGCTGGATCCTCTACCCACGGACTCGGCAAACCACTGGCGACGCTGCAGCCGATCACCGACGACTACACCAAGCCGCTCGGGGCCGTTCCGGTCGACGTACCGTCGCTGATCGGCCTGAACCTCGACGGCGATATCCATGTGGTCTCTACCGCGCACGGACACGAGTTGCGTGTATATAAGGCGAAGCCGACTCAGCGCGTCGTCGTCGCCGGCAATGACGTACTGGTCGCGACCTCGACCGTGCACGGCGACGGCTGCACCTACACGCTGTCCGCTCGCGACCCGGCCACCAACAACACGCTGTGGAGCCGATCCGGCTACAACGCCCACACCTCCACCGGTCTCGGCTGCGACCAGCGCAACGACCCCAAGGGCGCCGGCGGGGTCGTTCTCGCGACCGACCCGAGCGGTCGCGACGTCCTGTTGAGCATGGGTACGGGACAAGTCACGTATCGCGCCCCGACCGACGCTCACATCGTCGCGACGGACGGAAACGTGGCCGTGGTGCGGTCGGCCGATGGCAAGACGCTCACGACGGTCAGCGCGAACTCCGGCGCGTCGCTGTGGTCCCGGGCGGCGGCGCCGGCCGCCCTGGTCGGCATCGGACCGGACGGCGTGATGATCGTCGACCCGGGCAACAGCCGGCTCGTCGTGACGACACCACAGACCGGGGCGGTCCTCGTCAACGTCGAGAGCGGCGCGACCATCCTCGGCGTCGGCCAGCGGGCGTTGATCGTGAACATCGGACGGTCGTTCGGGCCGATCCTCGTCCGGACGGCCGCCGACGTTCATCCGTGACCCGGACGCACCAGGCGCCCGCCGATCCCGGGCCGATCGAGCGGGTGCGGCCCACGCCATGATCGACCAGGGCCAGTGTGGTGGTCGCGGCCGGCGTGGATACGCTGCGAACCATGCCGGAGTTTGCCTACGCGCCGCTGCTGCCGATCGGCGCCGACACCACCGAGTATCGGCTGATCACGACCGACGGCGTTGGCGTCGCTGACGGGCCGGGCGGTCGGCGGTTCCTGACCGTCGAGCCAGCCGCGCTGACCGCGCTTACCGCCGAGGCGATGCACGACATCGCGCACTTCCTGCGGCCGGCCCACCTGCAGCAGCTGCGGAACATCATCGACGATCCGGCCGCCTCGCCGAACGACCGATTCGTCGCGCTCGACCTGCTGCGCAACGCGAACATCGCGGCCGGGGGCGTGCTGCCGATGTGTCAGGACACCGGTACGGCCATCGTGATGGGCAAGCGCGGTCGCCACGTGCTGACCGACGGCTCGGACGAATCGGCCATCGCGCGTGGCGTCTTCGATGCGTACACGAAGCTCAACCTCCGCTACTCCCAACTCGCGCCGATCACGATGTGGGAGGAGCGCAACACCGGCTCGAACCTTCCGGCGCAGGTCGAGATCTACGCCGACGACCCGGACGGTCACCCGGACGCCTACAAGTTCCTATTCATGGCCAAAGGCGGCGGCTCGGCCAACAAGAGCTACCTCTACCAGGAGACCAAGGCGCTGCTGAACCCGACCCGGATGATGCAGTTCCTGGAAGAGAAACTGCGATTGATCGGTACGGCCGCCTGCCCGCCCTACCACCTTGCCATCGTCATCGGCGGTACGTCGGCCGAATTCGCACTCAAGACCGCGAAGTATGCGTCGGCCAAGTACCTCGACGCGTTGCCGACCAGCGGAGACATGACGGCGCACGGCTTCCGGGACGTCGAACTGGAGGCCGAGGTTCTGGAGCTGACGCGACAGTTCGGCATCGGCGCGCAGTTCGGTGGGCGTTACTTCTGCCACGACGTACGGGTGATCCGGCTGCCTCGACACGGCGCGTCCTGTCCGGTCGCGATCGCCGTGTCGTGTTCGGCCGACCGGCAAGCACTCGCCAAGATCACCCCGGAGGGTGTGTTCCTGGAGCAGCTCGAGCGCGACCCAGCCCGATTCCTTCCCGAGATCACCGCGGACGCGCTCGGCTCGACCGACGAGGTCGTCCGCGTCGACCTCAACCGGCCGATGACCGAGATCCGGGCCGAGCTGTCGAAATACCCGGTGAAGACCCGGCTGTCGCTGTCCGGCCCACTCGTCGTCGCCCGAGACATCGCGCACGCCAAGATCGCCGAGCGTCTCGACGCCGGTGAAGGGATGCCGGACTACCTTCGCGACCACGCGGTCTACTACGCCGGCCCGGCGAAGACACCGGAGGGGTACGCCTCCGGATCGTTCGGCCCGACCACCGCCGGGCGCATGGACGCGTACGTGCAACGGTTCCAGGACGCCGGCGGATCGCTGGTCATGCTGGCCAAGGGCAACCGGTCGAAGCAGGTCACCGACGCCTGCGCGAAGTTCGGCGGGTTCTACCTCGGTTCGATCGGCGGCCCGGCCGCTCGACTCGCCCAGGACTGCATCAAGCACGTCGAAGTGCTCGAATACCCTGAGCTCGGCATGGAAGCGATCTGGAAGATCGAGGTCGAGGACTTCCCGGCCTTCATCGTCGTCGACGACAAGGGCAACGACTTCTTCGCGGAGGTCACGAAACCCGTGTTGACGATCGGCCGCCGCTAGCTCATGGGACGACACCGCAGCCCTTCCGAACCCGACCCCGGCGCCGGTCGGCCGGCAACGCCGAAGCCGAGACAGCCCGACGCGAGGCAGGATGGTCAGATGGACGGCGAATTCCGCGAGGGCAGCGATGCGGACTATCGGATCGAGCACGACACGATGGGCGACGTGCGGGTGCCGGCGACCGCCTTGTGGCGAGCGCAGACCCAGCGGGCAGTCGAGAACTTTCCGATTTCCGGGACCGGACTGGAACGCGTACACATCGCTGCCCTGGCCGAAATCAAGGCGGCGGCGGCGAATGTGAACGCCGATCTCGGTGTCATCACGCGGGCGCAGGCCGACGCGATCATCGCCGCCGCCACCGCCGTCGTCTCCGGCGCGTACGACGACCAGTTCCCGATCGATGTGTTCCAGACCGGCTCGGGCACGTCCTCGAACATGAACATGAACGAGGTGCTCGCGTCGCTGGCCGAACGCGAACTCGGTGAGCCGGTGCACCCGAACGATGTGGTCAACGCCTCGCAGTCCTCGAACGACGTGTTCCCGACGTCTATCCACCTCGCCGCGACGGCCGCGTTGGCGCAGGATCTCGTGCCGGCGCTGAGCCACCTCGCGTCCACGCTGGACGCGAAGGCGACCGGCTGGTCGGAGGTCGTGAAGGCCGGGCGTACGCATCTGATGGATGCCACTCCGGTCACGCTCGGGCAGGAGTTCTCCGGCTACGCGGCGCAGGTCCGCTACGGCATCGAACGGGTTGCGGCGGTGCTTCCCAGGGTCGCGGAACTGCCGCTCGGTGGCACCGCGGTCGGCACCGGCGTGAACACGCCGCCCGGTTTCGCCGCCGCCGTGATCGGGAGTCTGGCCGCCCGTACCGGATTGCCGTTGACCGAGGCGCGCAACCACTTCGAAGCGCAAGGTGCCCGCGATGCGCTGGTCGAGGCGTCCGGACAGTTGCGCGTCGTCGCGGCCGGTCTCTACAAGATCGCGAGCGACATCCGGTGGATGGGCTCTGGGCCCCGGGCCGGGCTTCGCGAGCTGCGCATCCCCGACCTGCAGCCGGGTTCGTCGATCATGCCCGGCAAGGTGAACCCGGTGGTCTGTGAAGCCGTGCGCCAGGTCTGCGCCCAGGTGTACGGCAACGACGCGGCGGTCGCGTTCGCCGGTTCGCAGGGCGACTTCGAGCTGAACGTGATGATGCCGGTGATGGCTCGCAACCTGCTGGAATCGATCCGGCTCATCGCGAACGTCGCGCGCATCTTCGCCGACCGGTGTATCGCCGGGCTTGAGGCCGACGAAGAGGTCACGCGCTACTACGCGGAGGCGTCGCCGGCGATTGTGACGCCGCTGAACCGCTACCTCGGGTACGAGGAGGCGGCGGCGGTCGCCAAGCAGGCGCTCGCGTCCGGGCGAACGATCCGCGAGGTAGTCATCGATCGCGGACACGTGTCGGCCGGCCGGATCTCCGAGGCGGATCTCGATCGGGCGCTCGACGTTCTCGGGATGACTGCGCCGTAGGTGTGGCGGCAAGCCGACCGACCGGGGGAGTGTCAGCTCAGGGCGGCGGCGAGAGTGGCTGCGGCGGTCATGACGGCCGGACCGACGACGGCCGGGTCAAGCGGCGCGAGCGAGATCACTCCCACGCTGGCCTCCAAACCCTCGACCCCGGTCACGGGGGCCGCGATGCCGTGCGCGCCCGGCTGCAATTCGCCGCTCGTGGCCACCCACGTTGGATCGCCGGCTCGACCGCCCGTGATCGCGCGGCCGGCGGCGCCGCGGTCCATCGCGTGCCGCGTGCCCGCGCGGTAGGCGACATGCAGCTCGGTCCAGGACGGTTCGACAACGGCCAGCGCGACGGCCTCGGTGCCGTCCGCGACCGTGAAGTGAGCCGTGGCGCCGACCGACTCGGCCAGCCGGCGAAGCACCGGCCGCGCGACGTCCGCGATCAGCGGCTGCGACCGATGCGCCAGATGCAGCACACCGATGCCCAGTCGAAGCCGTCCGGCCGTGTCCCGCCGGATCATCGAGTGCTCCGCGAGCGTCGCGGCCAGGCGATAGACGACCGCCCGCCCGACCCCGAGCTGCGCGGCCGCCTCGGTCACCGTCAGCCCGCCGGGTGTGTCTGCCACCAGGTGCAGCAGGCGTAGGCCGCGGTCCAGCGTCTGCGCGATCTCCGTTGTGCGTTCCGCCACATCGCGAGGGTAGTGCGACCGACGTCCTTAGGACCGGAGACGCCCACCGACCGTGTCACGGCCACCCGATTCCTCAGGCCTCTGGCCCGCCGTATCACGGCCACTCCGAGGTGCGCCGACCAGTCGGTCCAGGCGCTTAGGGCTAGCACGGCTATCCTTTTACGGTGACGCTTCGCCTTTATGACACGCTGACCCGATCGGTGCGGGATTTCGTCCCGCGCGAGCCCGGCAAGGTCGGCGTGTACCTGTGTGGGCTCACCGTCCAGTCCGGTCCGCACATCGGCCACTTGCGCAGCGGTGTCAACTACGACGTGCTGCGGCGCTGGTTCATGCACAGCGGCTATGACGTCACGTTCATCCGCAATATCACCGACATCGATGACAAGGTGCTGGCGAAGGCCATCGAGTCGGGGGATCCGTTCTGGTCGATCGCGTACGGTAACGAGCGCATCCTCGAGGCCGCCTACCGTGCGCTGAACGTGTTGCCGCCGACGTACGAGCCCCGGGCGACGGGTCACATCACCGAGATGCACTCGCTGATCGCGACACTGATCGACGACGGCCACGCGTACGTCGCGAAGGACAACTCCGGCGACGTGTACTTCGACGTGCACTCCTACCCGGCGTACGGCCAATTGTCGGGTCAGAAGCCGGACGCGATGCAGGCGGCCGAAGACGGGCCGGAACGTGCGAAGCGCAACCCGCAGGATTTCGCGCTGTGGAAGGGCGTCAAGCCGGGCGAGCCGGACGATGCCTACTGGACGTCGCCGTGGGGTCGGGGCCGCCCCGGCTGGCACATCGAGTGCTCGGCGATGTGCCTGCGCTATCTCGGGCCGGAGTTCGATATCCACGGCGGCGGGCTCGATCTGATGTTCCCGCACCACGAGAACGAGATCGCCCAGTCCCGGGCGGCCGGCCTCGGATTCGCGCGCTACTGGGTGCATCACGCACTGCTGAACCTCGGCGAGGCGAAGATGTCGAAGTCGCTCGGCAACGTGATCGATCTGGACGAGGTCATCTCGCTCGGCATCCGGCCGGTCGAGTTGCGCTACTACCTGGCGGCGCCGCACTACCGCTCGCGGATCGACTACTCCGAGCCGTCGCTACGGGAGGCTTCCGTTGCGTACCAACGGATTGAAGGTTTTGTAACGCGCGCGGTCGAACGGGTCGGCGCGGTCCCGCCATCGGCGATGCCGGCGGAGTTCGCGGCGGCGATGGACGACGACCTGAACACGTCGCGAGCGCTCGCGCACGTACACGCTGTCATGCGCGACGGCAACGCGGCGCTGGCCGGCGGCGACGATGCGGGCGTGATGGCCGCGCTGGGTGACCTGCGCGCGATGCTCGGCGTGCTCGGCCTGGATCCGGTCGACGCGCACTGGTCCGGCGCCGGGGCCGTCGACAACCTGCGCACGACCGTGGATGACCTGGTCTCGCTCGCGCTGGAGCAGCGCAGCGCGGCGCGGTCCCGCAAGGATTGGGCCGCCGCCGACGCCATTCGCGAACAGCTGAACAAGGCCGGCATCGTGGTCGAAGACACACCGAACGGTCCGCGCTGGACCGTCGGAACCGGGGAAGGCGCCTGATGCCAGGGAATTCGGAGCGGCGTGGCCGTCGTACGACGCCAAAGAAGGGCTCGGCCGCCGGCTCGGGCGGTAAGGGTCGCGGCGCGCTCGCCGGCCGGGGTCGGACGCTGCCGGCCGAGGAACGGCCGTGGCACAAGGCGTATTCGGGCACCGAAGACGTCCCGCAGCGGACGGCGTGGAAGCAGGACAAGGAACGGCGTGCCGCCGCCGCCGAGGGGCGGGCGCCGAAGGCCGGCCAGCCCGGCACCGTCGACACCACGTGGGGCAAGGGCACCAAGGGCCGCAAGGCGGTGCCGACGGGCGGATCGACGGCACGCGGCGCGTCCGCCGGCCGTGGTGCCGCTGGTGGCCGGTCATCCGGCGGTCGGGGCGCGGCCGGCCGTGGCGCGCCGACGCGGTCGGGTCCCCGGGTCGCTCCCGGGCGCAGGTCGGCCACCCCGAAGGACGCGCCCGAGCTGCTGGTCGGCCGCAATCCGGTGGTCGAAGCACTACGGGCCCGCATCCCGGCTACCGCGCTGTACGTGGCGCTCGGCATCGACATTGATGACCGCGTGACCGAGGCCGTCCGTACGGCGACCGACCGCGGTATCGCGTTACTAGAGGTCACCCGGACCGAGCTCGACCGGATGACCGGTGGCATCCTGCACCAGGGCATCGGGTTGTCGGTGCCGCCGTACGCCTATGAGCCGTTCGACGACATCGTGGCCAATGCGCTGGAGCAGCCCACACCACTGCTTGTGGCGCTCGACGGTGTCACCGATCCCCGCAACCTGGGCGCCGTCGTACGGTCGGCCGCCGCGTTCGGCGCGCACGGCGTGTTCATGACCGAACGCCGAGCCGCCGGAATCACCGCGACCGCATGGCGGACAAGCGCCGGCGCAGCGGCTCGCGTGCCGATCGCCCAGGTCACCAATCTGACTCGTTCGCTGCGGCGTTGCCAGGACGAGGGGTTCACTGTCGTCGGACTCGACGCGGATGGCTCGACGCCGCTCTACGGCCTGGAGGCGGCCGTCGGCCCGCTGGTGGTCGTGGTCGGTTCCGAGGGTCGCGGCCTGTCCCGGCTGGTCGGCGAGGCCTGTGACTTCCGCGTTGCGATCCCGATGTCGTCCGAGGTCGAGTCGTTGAATGCGTCCGTGGCCGCCGCGGTGACGCTGGCCGAGATCGCCCGGCGCCGCGGTCTGGCGATCTAACCGGCGCCGCGGTCTGGCGATCTAGCTGGGTGCCCGGAGCCGGATCCGATGGGTATCCCCAAGGCTGCGGATTCGGTTGGGACCGCCCACCGGTGAGCGCATAGAGTAACGAACGTGACCGACGCCTTAGTGTGGATCGATTGTGAGATGACCGGGCTCGATCTGAGCCGAGACGCGTTGATCGAGGTCGCCGCACTCGTCACCGACCCGGACCTGAATATCCTCGGCGAAGGCGTCGACGTCGTGATCCACGCGTCGGACGAGGTCCTCGACACGATGGGCGACGTCGTTCGCGACATGCATGCGAAATCGGGGCTGACCGACGAGGTCCGGAAGTCGCCGATCACGATGGCCGAGGCCGAAGACCAGATCCTTGCGTACGTGAAGCAGTTCGCTCCCGCGCCGGGCACCGCACCGCTGTGTGGCAACTCGATCGCGACCGACCGTGGTTTCCTGGCGCGCGACATGCCCCGCCTCGACGGTCACCTGCACTACCGCATGATCGATGTCTCGTCGATCAAGGAGCTGAGCCGCCGCTGGTATCCGCGGACCTACTACGGCCAGCCGCCGAAGGGACTCGCGCACCGAGCACTGGCCGACATCAAGGAAAGCATTCGCGAGCTGGACTACTACCGCCACACGGTGTTCGTGGCCGGTCCGGGTCCGGACGTGGATCAGGCCAAGGCAATCGCAGCCGAGGTCTCCGCCGCACGCCCGATCGACTGAAGCAAGCGGCCGCCGGGGAGAACGCGATCTGGCTCGCGATGCACCCGCCGGCGGGCCGCCACGCCACCGCGGCCGCGTCGCAACCCCCTCGACGAATCGGGGCCACGCTCGGCTATCATGGTCGGGCACGCCGTTCGGTAAGCTCGCGCCTGCGCGCGGTCGACCGTTCGGCATTGTTGCGATGGTGGTTGTAGCTCAGCTGGTAGAGCACCGGGTTGTGGTCCCGGGGGCCGCGGGTTCAAGTCCCGTCAGCCACCCGTCGAATTCGAAGCGCAGGCGCACGAGCGCCTGCGCTTCGTCGCATCCTGAAACGGCCAGTTGGCCGGCGCTCAAGACGAACCATCGGCGAACGCCGAACACCCGCCTCTTGATCAAGAGATGATGGGCAGATGCGTTTGCCGAATACCACCGCTGATCTATTCGACCAGCTCGGGGACTATAGCGTCGAGTACGACCTGGACGGCGAGCCCGACCTCGTCGGGCCGGACGGTCATCGTCTCGAAACGTGGCGCGAGGACTTCCCCTATCCCATGCGGATGACCCGGCCCGAATACGACCGGCTCAAGCGCGAGCAGCAGATCGAACTGCTCAAGCTCCAGGACTGGGTGAAACGAACCGGCGCCCGCGTGATGATCATCTTCGAGGGACGCGACGCGGCTGGCAAGGGCGGCACGATCAAGCGCTTCATTCAGCATCTGAATCCGCGCGGCACGAAAGTCATCGCACTGGACAAGCCCACTGCGCGCGAGCAGTCGCAGTGGTACTTCCAACGCTATGTCCAGCACCTGCCGTCGGCCGGCGAGATCGCGCTGTTCGACCGGTCCTGGTACAACCGGGCCGGCGTGGAGCGAGTCATGGGCTATTGCACCGAGGAGCAATACGTCGAGTTCATGCGCGACGTTCCAGAGCTCGAACGCATGCTGGTCGGTTCGGGCCTGCATCTGATCAAGTTCTGGTTCTCGGTGGCGCGCAGCGAGCAGCGGACCCGGTTTGCCATCCGGCAGCTCGACCCGGTGCGTCAATGGAAGCTGTCGCCGACCGACATCGCCGCGCTGGATCTCTGGGATGCGTACACGGCGGCGAAGGAAGCGATGTTCGCCCAGACCGACAGCGACGAGGCGCCGTGGGCGATGGTGAAGAGCAACGACAAGAAACGGGCCCGCGTCGAGGCCATGCGGTGGGTCCTGTCGCATTTCAGCTACACCGGCAAGGACTACGACATCGTGGGTACGCCCGATCCGCTGATCGTCATGCCGGCGGCGGAATCGATCGAGCCGTCCGAGTATCCGCCGACCTGACGGATCGCTCGGCTCTCGGCCGACCGGGGAGCCTAGAGCGCGCTGCCCTTGAGGTACGAGTCCCAGTTGACGTTCCAGTCGGTCCAGCCGTCGCCCCAAGCCAGCTTGCGTTTCGTGTTCTTGACCGTTACCGGGTCGCCGACGTGCGAGTTCTCGTACATCCACTTCGCGTTCGCCGTCGACACATTCGTGCACCCGTGTGAGACGTCGGTGTGACCCTGGGACGCCACCGACCACGGTGCCGCGTGGATGAACTGGCCGCCCCACGTCAGCCGCATCGTGTAGTACACGAGTTCCCGATAGCCGTCGGGCGAGTTGACCGGGATGCCGCCGGTGCCGAGCGACGAGTCGAACAGCTCCTTCGGCTTGCGGGTCATGATGACCATCGCACCGGACGACGACGGCGTGCTCGCCTTGCCGAGGCTCGCCGGCATGGTCTTGACGACCTTGCCGTTCTGCTCGACCGTCACCTGGTGGGTCTTGTCGTCGACGGTGACCTGCAACGGGTTCGTCGTGATATCCGCGTCGACGGTCAAGTCGTTCTTGCCGTAATAGCCGTCACCGAACGGGACGCCACCGGTCTGTACGGCGATGTGCAGCTTCGTACCCGGCTGCCAGTACGTCTTCGGCCGGTAGTGGATCTCCTTGTTGGACATCCAGTACCAGGAGCCGGTCTGCTCCGGCGTGGACACCACGGTCAGTCGCTTCTGGATCTTCGCTTCGTCGTCCTTACTGACGCCGCGGCCGAGCGTGATGACGATCGGCATACCGATGCCGTACGTCAGACCGTCGCCAAGCGCGCTCTGCACCCGTACGAGATTCTGTGGCGCGGCCATCGTGGTGAACGATGTGGTCGACGTGGTCGGCTTGCCGTTCGATCCGGTCGACTCGACCGTCGCCGTGTAGTGCGTGCCGTACGCCAGTTGCTTTGACGGCACCCACGTCGACGGGTCATAGCCGGCCGAACCAGGCACCACGTTTCCGGCGCTATCGGTCAGCGTCACCTTCGTCGTCGCATTGCCGTGCGCGTACGCGATCGTCGTGCCGGCCGGGACGTCGGTGGCACCGTTGGCGGGCGACGTGATCCGTGCACCGGTCCCGCTGGTGGACCCGGAGGCTCCGCGGCCGTTCCAGGTCGCCGCCGGCGACGACGAGCACGCGGCCAGGGCGAGCACACTGGCCAGACCGAGCACACCGGCCAACGCCAGGGGGGCGATGACCCGTCGGATCCGGGTGCTTGTCGTCAGCATCCACCCATGGTGCCCGCTTTTGGCAAGGCGGCAAACCAACCCGTACCCGTGGGATCTGGTCGTGACGGATGTCTCGCCGGGCGCGCCGCCAACCACGCGCGATGCAGGCCGCAGCCTGGTCGGATCAGAACGACGGCACGTAGGTACTCGGCACACTCACCGTGACCGGTACCGCGCTGCCCTTGATGAAGTCGGCCCAGGACAGGTCCCAGGCGGTCCATCCGTTGCCCTCGGCGACGTGGCGTGGCGTGCCGCTGATGCTCACCGGGTCGCCGACCATGCTGTTCTGGTAGATCCACTTTGCGTTCGACGGGCCGATGTTGACGCAGCCGTGGCTGACGTTCATGTGGCCCTGGGCGTAGACGGACCACGGCGCCGAGTGCAGGAACGTTCCGCTCCAGGTCAGCCGCTCGGCATACTGCACCGCGACGCGGTATCCGCCCGGTCCCTCGTCGAGCGTGTCGAACACGGTCGCCGGCAGCCGATCCATGATGACGAACTGCCCCGACCACGACGGCGTGCTCGCCTTGCCCATGCTGATCGGGTAGCGCTTGATGACCTTGCCATTGCTGGTGACGGTCATCATGTGGTTCTTGTTGGTGACCGACATTTCCATGTCGCGGCCGATGGTCACGGTCGCCGCGCGATCCTTGTCCAGCACCCGGCCGCCGATCGGCAGACCGCCGAGCGCCGCCCGCACGGCCAACGTGGTGCCGGTCTTCCAATAGGACTGCGACCGGTAGACCACCTCGCGGTCGGAGATCCAACGCCACGCTCCGACCTGCGCCGGCGAGCTGGTCACGAACAGCCGGCTCTGCACGGCCGAGCGGCTTGCCTTCGGGATCGACGTACCGAAGTCGATCACGATCGGCATGGCGACGCCGTACGTCGCGCCGCCGGCCAGGTTGAGACTCGTAGAGATCGGTTTGGTGGCCGGTTTCGGCATGGTCAGGAACGACGTCGAGGTCTGCGTGCTCCGGCCGCCGGCGCCCGTCACCGTCACTGTCGCCGTGTAGTGCTGCCCGAACGCGAGCGGTGCGCTCGGCACCCAGGACGATCCGTCGCGCCGCATCGCACCGGCCACCTGCTGCCCCGATGCGCTGACCAGGCTGACCGCGCTCACGACACCGTTGTTGGCGGTGGTACCGATCTCGACCGAGACCGGCACCATAGTCGTGTTGACCTTGGGTGAGACGGCGATGGTGGGCGTTGGTGCCGCTGCCGGGCCCTTCGCCGCGGTGGTTGCGGTTTTCGTGGCCGGCGCGCCCGAGCAGGCTCCTAAGACGAGGGGTACGGACAGGGCCAGTCCCGTTGCGGTCAGCTTGAGTCCCGTACCTCTGCCTGCCATAGTTCCCGTCCTTCGCCCCCGAATGTGAACTTTGCAGGTTTATGGTGCATGACCCCCTACCTGCGCGGATGCAAATTGCGGAGTTTGTAGGGGCGGCTTCGGCGGCCGTACTCGCAGGCGCCCTGCGGACGTCCGTGTGGGTTTGCTGGCCGTCGTCGGGTGCGCGTCGGCCGGTCCTCGGCTGCGGGGCGGATCATTGCCGCTGGGCGGCGTACTCGGCCACGGAGCGCGCCTTGCCACCACCGTGCCCGTCGTGCTCGCGGGTGCTGACCGGGTGCGTGCATTCGAGTGGGAGGGCGTTCGGCTGGCGTGCTAAGGTCATCGACGTTCCAGTGAGCGCCGCTAGCTCAACTGGCAGAGCAGCGGACTCTTAATCCGCGGGTTCGGGGTTCGAGTCCCTGGCGGCGCACCACCAAAGGCCCAGTTCAGACCGCGCGCGCGGTAGAGGCTGGGCCTTTTCGTTTGGCGGTATAAAGCCATTCTCTTTTTGATCATCCGAAGAGATGCCGCGCGACGTCGTCGGGGTCGGGATTGCATGCCGCTGCCTGTAGGGCGTCCATCGCGTGCCCCCGCATCCAGGCCATATGTGTCTCCGGCAACTGACCGCCCGAATCGGCCCAACCCGCTCGGCGGCTCGCCGCGCTGATCTGTCGCATCAACGGCACGGCCGACGCAGGCACCGGTCCGACGACTCCGCGTCGGCATGCGGTGATCATGACAGCCAGCAGTGGCTCATCGGCCAGGTCGACGTGCGCCAACGCGGCCAGCGCGGCCCAACCCCACTTGCCGTTCCACCACCACGCCACCCGAGCCATCGCCCGAGACTATCGAACGCCTGTGCGACTGCTCGGGTTTGTGTGGGTCACTCTGTCTAGATCATCAGAGGACGACCCACGGCGACTTGCTTGGCTTGTGACGAGAGCGGCGGCGGGCGTCGATGCTGACCACGCCGGAGTCGTGGCGGGGCGTCTGTAGGTGGCTAGTGTTGGCCCGGCTTGGTGGAGGTGTCGCCGGCTGGACCCGGCCGGTGTGGACGGATGAGCAGTATGTGAGCGCGGGGCAGACCGCAGTGACCGGCTGCTAGCGGCCCGCGGTGTGCTCAACCTGCAAACGCCCACACCACCATCCGCGGGAACTCTTCTCTCCAGAACGCGTCGCCGTGCGACCCGACCCGCTCGGTCATGACGACGTCCGCACCTGCGTCGCGAAGGGCGACGGCCCAGCGTGTGGCGTTCTCGAGAAAGAACGGCTCCAAAGTGCCGGCGACGAGGTACACGCGCGGAAGCGGACTCGGCATCACCGCAGGCGGTCGGTAGCCCCCGCCCGGCGAGACAGAGAAGACCGCGCCGTAGATGTCCGGATGGCGTAACCCAATGGCGAGCGCGAGTTCTCCCCCAATGGAGGCACCCCACACTGCGGTGCGCTCAGCGGCCAGCGCGATTCCGAAACGCGACTGCACCCACTGGCGAACATCTTCGACGAAGAACTTCTCGTGTGCCGCGAAACGTTCCGCATCGAACACCGGCGAATACTCCTGGAGCCGCGCGTCGTCGGCGGCAAGCCCGTGGACAGCGACGATCATCGTGGACGGTACGTTGGCGGCCTCAAGGACCTCGCCCAACCGCGAGATATGCCACCCACCATCGCCGGCGAAGACGATGGACTCCGGGAGGGCCGGCGGGACGTACACCGTGACCTGGCGGCCACCGTCGTAGTCGAACGTCTCGGTGACGAACTGTCCAGCTGTGGCCGACATTGGCGTGGCTCCTTGGTAGTAGCAGCGGCGGGCCGCCCTTGCAAGGGTGAAGGTGGCGTGTTCCTCGTTGCCGAGCCAGGCTACGACCGGCGACGACGTAGCCCAAGAACTAGGCCATCGACAATGAGCGACACCGTTGCCACCGACGCGCCGGGCAGGTCCAGGACGCAGTCGTATGCCGTCGTGACGCGCACGTGCGTCTCATCGCGGTACAGATGCGTCTAGGCAACCGCCGAAACCCTGGCGGCGCACCACCAAAGGCCCAGCTCCGTCCGCGCTCGCGGAAGAGGCTGGGCCTTCTTGTGTTGCGGTGCACAGCCCATTCGTCGCCCAGGCTTCGGCTGCGACTCGCGACCGCGATCTGCTCCGCTCTGATCGGGATGCCCGGCTGGTATAGCCGTCCGTCACCCGCCAGCTCAAATGCCGACCCTTCCCGACGCCGAAGGCCCGACGTGGCTCATGCGGGCAAACCTCATCGGCGACGATGCCGCCGCATAGGGCGGGGGACGGACGCACAATAGGGGCGAAGTCATCCATTGCCACCAGAGCGGAGCAATCTCATGTCAGAACCCGAGCCCCATATCGACTTCGCCAACCTTCCCTCGCCCACTGAGGGCTTTCTGGCAACGTTGTTCATCACCGTCCGCAAGGTGGCTCGGTCAAGGGACTTCTACTCACGCGTTCTGGGCGGCACCGTCGTCCTCGACGAGAACCCGTGCATGGTCAGGCTGTCCAATTCCTGGATCATCATGAATCCCGGCGGGCCGCCCACTCCCGACAAGCCAGATATTTCGGTGGTCGACTACCAGCCCGACAACACCACCTCGATCTTTCTGAACTTGCGGGTGGCGGACATCCACGCCTGCTACGAGGAGTGGAAGGCGAAGGGCGCGGAGTTCCTCACGCCACCGATCGACCGCGGAGCGGAGATCCGTTGCTACATGCGGGATCCGGACGGATATCTCATTGAGGTCGGGCAGTCCACCGGACTGATGCACGGCAAGCTCGCCGCAAAGCGCCCGGAGGATCTTCCGGGCTGAATCAGCGGATCGTCACGGCTCACAATGAACCCGTTGTCGCCAAGCGAGCCCGAGTCCAGCGAGCACAATGGCCGGCATGGATCCACGCCGCCTTGCCGCCGTCGACATGTACGGCACACACGGGACGTTGCGCCGCCGGCGCATCGTCCTGTTCGAGTTCGTCGGCGGCCTGATCGCCGCGGTGGCCTTCGGCAGCTGGCTTATTTCCATCGGTGACGCCGGGAACGCCGTTATCGGCGCCATCATCGTCGCGATCGGGTTGAACTACGCACCACTGGCCGTGTACGCCGTCAGGTTCAGCTCAGCCGGTGCTCTGGAGACCGAACTGACCGATGTGGACGTGCCCAAGGAGCTGCGTCGATATACCGTCCTGCAGCTTTGGGTCTTCGTACCGCTTGCGCTCGTCGTACTCGACGTCCGGCGCCGCTTGCGGACAGCCTGAGCGGCGTACTCCGGATGGTCTGCGTCATTCGCGCATGAGCATCAGGGCGGCTTCGCGTTCGAGGTCCATGTACGGCTCGCCGCTGACGTCGATGGCGATCCGGTTGATCGTGCCGCCAGTGAACGGGTAAGGAGGCTGGCCCGGATAGTCCTGGGTGATCGCCTCGCCAGGGTCTCGGCCTACGTACAGACCCGCGCCCGCGATGGCGAACGCGCCCAATTGGGTCTTGATCCGTCCCTCTCCTACCTTGCGGTCGGCATGGTAGAGCGACAGGATCCCGCGGGCGTGGTCAGGTTCACGGCCGTCCTTATCGAATGACGCGGACAAGAGCACGTTCTGACCGGTTGGGATGTCCTCGGAGCCGACGATCTTTTGCTCCTCGCTGCCGACGAAATTGTTGACGTAGTGCAGCCGATTGTCCTTGACGTACAAGGCATGGCCCCCGAAGCGCGAGCCCATCGCGAAGAGCACGCCTTCGGCTCCCGCCGCCGGGATGTCGACCAGCGCCCCGATCACGAACGAGCGGTTGCGAGTGTTGACCGACTGCCATTCGGATATCGGGGCGGTGCCGGGGTAGTACACGTACCGGGACCGAGGTGCGGTGAGCTGTGGACGAGTGGTGGTAAGGATTTCGACCGCCGAGCGGTCGTCCAGTGGGAAAGCCCCGTTTGCGCCGGCCTCGGCGAACCAGATGTTCACGAGTTCTCGGAGCTTGTCCGGGTGCTGCGCCGCGAGGTCGTTCATTTCGGACCGGTCTACATCGGTGTGGTACAGCTCCCATTGATCCTCGTTGAAGTGGCCCCAACCGGCCAGAGTCGGATGCGTGGTGACGGCCTTCCAGCCCTCGTGCCAGATCGACCGGGAGCCGAGCATCGCATAGAACTGGGTCTTCCGAGCCGATGGTGCGGATGGGTCGTCGAGGTCGCCGCGCATGCTGACGCCGTCGAACGGGCTCTGCGTGTGGCCTTTGATCGTTTCGGGGGCATCGACACCGAGGAAGTCCAAGATGGTCGGGACGACGTCGACCGCGTGGTGGTACTGCTCCCGGATCTCGCCCCGCGCCTTCGTTCCGGCGGGCCAGGAGATGATGCACGGGTCGCAAGTCCCACCGTTGAATTCGTAGCGCTTCCACATCTTGAATGGCGTGTTGAACGCCATCGCCCAGCCGTTCGCGTAGTGGTTGTACGTCCTGGGTCCGCCGAGGTCGTCGATCTTTGCGAGGTTCTCGGCCAGGTCGTCCGCGACGCCGTTGGCGAATTTCATCTCGTTGACCGAGCCGTTCGGACCGCCCTCGCCGCTTGCGCCGTTGTCAGAAACCACCACCACGACCGTGTTCTCCCGTTCGCCGTTCTGCTCTAGGTAGTCCAGCAGGCGGCCGATGTGGTGGTCGGCGTGGGCGAGGAACCCGGCATAGACCTCGGCCATTCGCGTGAAGAGGCGCTTCTCGTCTGCGTTGAGGGAGTCCCACGGGCGGGTGTAGTCCAGCTCGGGGAACGGCAGGTCACCGGGTCCGGTCCGGGTCTGTGGCGTACCAATCGGGTTGAGCGGAGGAAGCTCGGTCCCCGCCGGGACGACGCCCATGGTCTTTTGCCGGGCTAGCGTCTGCTCGCGGATCGCTTCATAGCCCATGTCGAAGCGGCCCTTGTACTTCTCGATCCATTCCCGGGGAGCGTGGTGCGGAGCATGACAGGCGCCGGGAGCGTAGTAGAGGAAGAACGGTTTCTCGGGCGCGACCGCCTTCGCGTCCTTGATGAACTCCAGAGCCTTGTCGGTGATGTCGTCGGTGAGGTGATAGCCCTGCTCCGGTAGGCGCGGCTGGTCCACTGGGTGGTTGTCGTAGACGAGATCCGGATACCACTGATTCGTCTCCGCCCCGAGGAATCCGTACCAGCGTTCGAAGCCCCTGCCGCTGGGCCAGTTGCGGCGGGTCGCCGCGAGGTTCATCTCATCGGTCGGGCACAGGTGCCACTTGCCGACCATGTACGTGTTCCAGCCGCGCTCGCCGAGGATCTCCGAAAGCATCCCGTTCTCGGCCGGGATCGTGCCGCTCGCGTTCGGGAAACCGATCGCCGCCTCGGTAATGCAAGCCATGCTGTTGCGCGTGTGGTTGCGCCCCGTCAACAGGCACGAGCGCGTCGGCGAGCACAACGCCGTCGTATGCCACTGCGTGTAGCGCACGCCATCCGCGGCTATCCGGTCGATATTGGGCGTCTCAATCGGCCCGCCATAGCAGCTCATCGCCGAGAAGCCCACATCGTCGAGCACGATGTACACCACGTTGGGCGCACCGTCCGGCGCCCGCGGAGGTTCGAACGGCGTCCAGTCGGGCTCTGAGTCGCGGATATCGACGTTGATCGTGCCAGCGAACGGCTTCGCCATCATGGCTCGTCTGGTCGGGTCCGCCTCCGACGATACGAGGGATTACGCACGATCAGACTGGTATTGAGCGATATCTGCAGTCCATCGCCGGGCCCCACCGGCAGGTAGTTGACGTGCCCGTCAGCTGCCCCGGACCGGGCCGACGCGAATCACAGCCGGCGACGGCGATCAGCGCCGGGCGATGTACACCGCCCCCGTTGAGGGTGGTCATTGGCCGCAAACGTGTCCGCGCCGCGATCGTTAGACCCGCTTCAGGAAGTCGAGGACCCGCTGGGTCAACAGCGCTGTGGCATCCGCGTCGTACGACGGCAGCGAGCTATCGGCGAACAGATGCCGATCGCCGTGATAGACGAACAGTTCCGCGTCCTCGGCTTCCTCGACGAGCGCGCGTGCGGCGTCGATGTCGCCTTCGCCGGCGAAGAACGGATCGGCGTCCATTCCGTGGATTTGTACGGGTACGCCATCGGGCCAGCGCGGTCCGAACTCGGACGTGGGAATACACGACTCGAACAGCAACGCGCCGCGAGCTCCGGGCCGGGTCTGCGCCAGCTTCTGCGCCGGCATCACTCCGAGCGAGAATCCGGCGTACGTGAGGCCGGCGGGAAGCTCGTCCGCCGCACGTACTCCGCGCTCCAGGACGTTGCCGAAGCCGATTTCTTGCGCGTACCCGATTCCTTCCTCCAAGGTCTGGAACGTGCGGCCGTCGTAGAGATCGGGGACGTGGACGCTGTGTCCGGCTTCCCGCAATAGATCGGCGAAGCCGATGATCCCGTCGGTCAATCCCTGCGCGTGGTGGAACAACAAAACCTCAGCCATGGCCGCTGTTCTCCCTTCCGTGGCGAATGTTCGACCTGAATGATCCCGAGCTATGGCCCGGCGAGCTGCATGCCTGACGGATGCTAGTTCCATATCCGGACGATCCCAGTCCGGAAGTGCGACGAGGTCCGCTTTTGCTGATCGTCGACATCGGACCCGCGACAAATCGTCTCGGGACGTACGCGACCGCCGACTCGTTGATAGCATTCCGTCGCTCATCCCTCGGCTGGGTACGTCGGTCTCTCCCCCGACCACTGGCATTTTGGCGCTTGGAGCGACCTTGAAATCTGCCGTCCGTTCGCGCGCTCTCATCATTACGGTCGCATTGTTGGCGGCTGCCGCACTTGCCACGATTCCGTTCGCCGCGAGCGCCGCACCGTCCCCGACCGAGGTCGCCGTTTACCCCGCCGACCAGGGCAACCGCGTGCTCACCGACAGGATGGTGTTCGGGGGTACGACCGGATACCTTCACCAGCCGGACGGCACGACGACGTACGTCTGGACGACGTACGGCACCGGGGTCAGCGAGGTGGTGACCGATCCCCTTCCTCCGTCGATCAACGTGTTCTTGGCCGGCGCCGACCGGATGGCGTACTTCGCGACGACCGGCAGCCTCGTTGAGATCGACTTTGCCGATGACACATCGCGCACGTTCGCCATACCCACGGCCGATCTCGTTATGGGCGTCGACGACAACCGCGTCCTCGTCAGGACTGGGGCCGCGCCGGAGACGGCGTCGGTATTGACCTTCGCGGCGGACGGTTCGATGACGTCCGCGCCGATCGGCCTGCCGTCTGACCTCAAGACCGTCTTCCAGCGGACCCAGCCGGTCGGTAATCCTCCGTCGCAGGTCCTGGAGTTCACAACCGCGTCTGTGACCGGAATTCAGTTTGCGCTCGTTGACCTTTCGACGGGTGCTGTCAAGCCCATTCCGGGCGTCGCGCCGCCGGACACCCTGGCATTGATCTCAGCCGATCATGTCGCGATGTACAGCGCCATATCTCCCACGACCGTTCAGTTGTATTCGCGCTCGGCCCTCGTCGCTGGCACCGCGACCGCGCCGCCGTCCGTGACGATGCCGTCGCCTCTCGCGCTGTCGAACGTCGCCCTCGTTGGCGACCACATCGCGCGTCGGGGCACGGCGCTGGTGACGCCGGATCCCGTCACTGACATCGCCCCGGATGGGACATCCGGTACGGCTCTCGCCAACACACAGACCAGCACTTCAATGACGGCCAACTTCGTTCCGACCACCGACGGTGCTGTGCTCGTTCCTGGCGGGTCCGCGCCCACGGACTGGGCCGTGTACCGACTGACGGCGGGGTCGGGTGGTGCGATCAGCGCGACCGCGGTCCAGTCTCTGCACAGTCTGAGCAACGCCGGCGTGCTGATCTCTAACGGTCTGGTACGTCACGTCGACGCCCTGCCCGATCTGGGCGTGAGACGAGAGTTCATGGTGTTCGGCCACGATCCGGCGAACCCGAGCGGCAGCGGTGACCCGTTGCCCCCGCCGTTCGGCATCGAACTGCCCGCACCGGTCATGACGTGTGCGCCGGGCAAGTCGTGTGTCCGGTTGTTCGACGACGGAGAAGCAGCGGCATTCGTCACGGGATCGAAGCAGATCGGGTTCGTCTCTACCGGCCTCAGCTCACTGAGCATCAACGTGCCCTCGACGAGCGTTTCGCTCGTCGGCGGATCGCCGGACGGGCTGATCCTCAACGGAACGAACCCGGCACAGCAGTTCATCGTCGTGGATAACCAGGCGTTGACCGGCCACGCGATCACGCCCGCAGCAATCTCCTTCAGCACGCTCTGGTCTGGGCTCGGTAACGGCGCGATCCGGGCGACGGACGGCTTGATCGGGGCGACGAACGTGTCGACGGGCGTCCGGTTGCCGACGATTTCGACGGGTGCGACCTGTCCATTGAAGGACCTTCAGGCCACGTCGCGTTGGCTCTACTGGAGTTGTGGCGGCATCCAGCGCTCCGGCGTGATTGATCTGCAAACGAACGCTCGGATATCAGTACCCAGCGGCGCCGCGATGCTGGGCGACGGCTACATCGTGCGCCATTTCGCGGATGGCAGCCTGGTGCTCAATGACTTCCACAGCGACTCGCTCGGTGCGTCCGTGACTCTGGCGCACGTGCCGGCCGGCCCCGTCGCCGACGACCGGGGCATCGTGTATTCGGTCGATCCGACAGGTGGGGATGTCGCGTACGTCGACGCGGCGAATTCCGTACATGTCATCGACCCGGGTGTGCCCCGTTCGCCGGTGGCTATCGTTGAAATGCCAACCGGAACAGGCTTCGTTGGCGTGGGCAACACCGGCACGGGCTTCCCGTGGAATCCGGTGATCAACCTGAATCGTGCGGTTTCGTCGTGGACGGTCGAGATCCGGAAGGTCTCGTCGGGGGCGGTTGTGTTCACGCAGACCGGCGGTAGTGGAGTCAGCGTCACGCCGTTCTGGAATGGCCGCCTCGCCAGCGGCGCGCCGGCGGTCAGCGGGCAGTACACGTTCTCGCTGTCGGTGACGCCGATCGGTGAGTCGAGCCCGGTAACGGTGCCGATTCCGGCCGGTTCGAACCGGGTTGTTGTGGCGTGTGGCCAGGCGCCGTTCCGGAGCTACGACTGCGACGGCGCGGCCGCTCTGTTGGCGGTGAAGTCCAACAGCGAGGCCCACTGGTTCAATGCCACCCCGACGGGTTCACTGGCCGACAACGGCTACACCGAAAACTGGGTGTGGGGCACCTCGGGAGCGTCGCAGGTGTCGGCACTCGTTCCGTTCGGCGACTACAACGGCGATGGTCTCAACGACCTGATCGTCCGGGACGGTACGGGTGTGCTCTGGGCGTACGACGGAATCGGCCAGTCGTATTTCGGAGCCAACACGAAGCAGCGCATCGGCAGTGGCTGGAACGCGTACAACACGTTGCTCTCGCCGGGTGACCTGACCGGCGACGGGATCGCTGATCTCGTCGGTCGGGACAGTTCGGGGAATCTGTACCTATACAAGTCGAGCGGCAAGAGTAGTTTCGCGGCGCGAGTGCTCGTCGGCAGCGGCTGGTCGGGCTACAAGACCGTCATCGGTGCCGGTGATCTGAACGGCGACGGTCTCGGCGATCTGTTGGCGATCGACACCGCGGGCAAGCTGTGGTTCATGCCCGGCCGGGTCAACGGCATCGGTTCGCGGACCCAGGTCGGCACGGGTTGGTCGTCGTTCAACGCAGTGATCGGTGCTGGCGATGTGAACGATGACGGCCACAACGATCTCGTGGCGCGTACGTCCGCCGGCGTGCTGCTCCTGTACCCAGGTCGCGGCAACGGGACGTTCTCCACCGGTACTCAGATCGGCACCGGTTTCGGGGCGTACGCCCGCCTGTTCTGAGAGCCAGCGGCCACAGGCTGTCGGCTCAGTACGGGCACCAGTCTGCCCGGCCTCCGACGTGGGCGATTTGTGCAATCCGCGCTGCGCGAGTGGAGCGCGAGCGACCCTCGTTCGAAAATCGGGCATTCCCATGACTCTCCTGTGGACATACTGTGTGACCGGGCGCACATCGACGAGATTGTTACCCGCACCAGGTGGTCGAAAGGCGACCGGTAGCGGCGCAATTCGGCGAAACGTGCCCGCGAACCCGGCACCTCAAGAGGGGACAGGGAATGAATCCGGATAGCCGTCAAATTCACGGTAAACGCAGGCGTAGAGGGATGCGCTTAGCCGGCATAAGCGTGCTGATCACGACTGTTGGCGTCGTCGCGAGCGCGTCACAGGCTGGAGCAGACCCGGTAACACCGAAGCACTTCCAGCCGGCGCCCGCCGGATCCACCGTTAAACATCTACCACTAGGCGTGAGTAACGCGCCGGTCACGGTCATGGTGCAGATGGCCGGCGATCCGGTGACCGTCGCCGACGCGGACGCCGCTACGCCGCTCACCGGCACGCAGCGTTCCAGCCGCCGCGCGCAGCTACGCCAGCAGCAGACGTCGGCCGCACCGACCATCCGCGCGCACGGTGGCCAGGTGCTCGGCACGTATCAACTGGCGTACAACGGAATAAAGGTACGGATCGCCGCGAACAAGGTTGACTCGCTGCGGTCGATCCCGAACGTCGTCGGCGTGCACCGCGTGCAGCTCATGACGCCGGACAACATTCACGGCGTGCCGCTGATCGGCGCACCGGCCGTGTGGGACGGGCTCAACGGCTTCCACGGCGAGGGCGTGAAGATCGCCGTGATCGACACCGGCATCGACTGGACCCACGCCGACTTCGGTGGTGCCGGCACCGCACAGGCCTACACCGATGCGCACGCACACGAGACCGAGCCGGCGGACCCCGCGTTCTTCGGCCCCAACGCGCCCAAGGTCAAGGGCGGCACGGACCTCGTCGGCGACAGCTACAACGCCGACCCGGCGAGCCCGGACTTCCAGCCGGTGCCACATCCGGACCCGAACCCGCTGGACTGCTTCGGACACGGCACTCACGTCGCCGGCACGGCGACCGGCTTCGGCGTGCTGGCCAACGGCCACACGTACACCGGTCCGTACAACGACACGACGGTCAGCGGCAACTCCTGGCTCGTCGGCCCGGGCGTGGCTCCGAAGGCTGACCTCTACTCGGTGCGCGTCTTCGGCTGCGAGGGCTCCACGGACGTGACTGTCGACGCCATCGAGTGGGCGGTCGACCACGACATGGACGTCATCAACATGTCGCTCGGCTCGCCGTTCGGCAGTCCTGATGAGCCGAGCGCGGTCGCCGCGTCGAACGCCGCCAAGGACGGCGTCATCGTGGTGGCTTCGGCCGGCAACAACGGCCAGAACCCGTACCTGAGCGGTTCGCCCGCCTCGGGCACCGGCGTCATCAGCGTCGCGGCGAGCGACCCGACGTCGGGCTTCCCCGGCGCGACCGTCGCGTTGTCCACCGGCACCAGCTCGACGGCGATCAACGCGAACGGCATTCCATTTACCGACGGCACCACGCTGCCGGTGAAGGTGCTTCGCAACCCGAACGGCTCGATCTCGCTCGGATGCGATCCGAATGAGTACACGAATGCGGGTGTCACCGGCGCCATCGTCGTGACGGCCCGGGGCACCTGTGCCCGTGTCGCGCGTGCGATCTTCGGTCAGGAGGCCGGCGCGGCCGCGGTCGTGATGGTCAACAACGCGACATCATTGCCGCCGTTCGAGGGTCCGATCACCAACAACCCCGACACCGGCCAGCAGTTCACCGTCACGATCCCGTTCCTCGGTGTGACGTCAACCGACGGCACGAAGTGGAGCGACGCCGACGGCGGTACGGCCACATTGACCAACAAGGCCATCGTCAACCCGGGCTTCCTGGCGCCGGCGTCGTTCACCTCGGGCGGCGCACGTACCGGTGACAGCTGGCTCAAGCCCGACGTCACCGCGCCGGGTGTCAGCATCTCCTCCGCTGGCAGCGGCACCGGGAACAACTTCGTGGTGATGTCCGGTACGTCGATGGCGTCACCGCACACCGCCGGGATGGCCGCGCTGGTCCGCCAGGCCCACCCGACGTGGAAGAAGGTCAACTACTGGAAGGCCGCGATCGTCAACACGGCCGATCCGTCGCAGGTGACCGGCTACACCACCCGCGTTGCTGGCTCCGGGCTCATCCAGGCCCCGGGCGCAACGGAAACGCAGGTCGTGGCGCTCGGTGACACGGGTACGGCGACGCTCAACTACGGCTTCGCCGAACTGGGTCAGGATCTCACCAAGACGAAGACCGTCAAGCTGCACAACTTCGGCACGACCGCGGTCACGTTCAACGTGTCCAACGGCCTGGACGCCGGCGACCCGCACTCGGTCACCTTGGGCCTGTCCCAGGTCACCGTACCGGCCAAGAGTGAGGTCTCGGTGAACGTGACGCTCTCCGTGCCGTCCGCCACCGGCGGCAGTGCGGCGTCGTTCAGTGACGTGTCCGGCCTGGTCACGTTCACGCCGACGGGCGGTGCAAACCACGGCGTGACGCTGCGGGTGCCGTATTACCTGGTGCCGCAGGCAACGTCGAACGTTTCCACCAGCATCAACGCAGGAACACTCGGCAAGACGGGTACGGCGACCGCCACGGTGACGAACACCAACGGCGCCACGACCGGCACCGCCGACTGGTACGCCTGGGGCCTGTCCGACGGTACGGACAAGGGCCTCGGCTCCGACGACGTGCGTAACGTCGGTGTGCAGGCGTTCCCTGGTGTCCTCGCGTTTGCGATCTCGACCCAGCACCGGTGGTCAAACGCCGGTATGGACGAGTTCGACATCGACGTGGACGTGAACGGCGATGGGGTCGACGACTACGACGTCGTCGGCGCCGACCTCGGTGCGCTCACCGCGGGCACGTCCAGTGGCCAGATGGCCGTCGCCGTGTTCGACCTGCGTACCGGCGCCGGCAGCATCCAGTTCCTCGCGGATGCGCCGACCGACAGCAGCACGATCGTGCTGCCGGTGAACATCTCGCAGCTGTGCGCGGCCGGTTCGCCATGCCTGTCCGCCAGCAACCCGCGGTTCA
This sequence comes from uncultured Actinomycetota bacterium, assembly GCA_963724705.1. Lineage (GTDB taxonomy): Bacteria > Actinomycetota > Actinomycetes > Mycobacteriales > Micromonosporaceae > DASQPR01. The sequence continues at coordinate 219,978 of CAVRVS010000007.1, read as the reverse complement.
CGTACCACGCGGTGGCGTTCGGGCTGACGGACAACACGCAGGACACGGTGGACGGCACGGCGTCGTTCAACGCGTTCTCGCCGGCCATCAGCACGGGCATGTTCGACGTCGTCGCGCCGAACGGCTCGGCAACCGAGACGGTCTCGGTCGACAAGGCGGAGTGGGCAACGACGCCGGCGCTCGGTCTCCTCATTGTCAGTCACGACAACCGCAGCGCCGATGAGGCGCAAACCGTCAAGGTCTCGGTGACACTGCCCTGACCTGAAGTCGCGGTCCGCACCCGGCGAATCTGTCGGGTGCGGACCGCGGTCGGTCCGTCGACCCGCCCGGCTGCGATCGCGGTCCGCGACCAATCCGCCGCCCTTCCCGGCCGACTGCGCGCCGGGCGATCCAACACGAAGATCAGCATCTCGACCTCGCCGGCCGTGATCGGCGGTCGGCGAATTGCCGCGTCCAGAGCGGTGTCTTCGGTCAGCCCGCGCGTGCTAGGTTCCGTTCCGGACGTTCTGCTTCCGGATCGCTGGGATGTGGATGCTCGAATGCTGATGGTTGGGATCTTGTGAAGCCCGATGCGAGCCCGACGGCGCGCGCGCTGCTGGCCCTTGAACTGGTCCAGGGCAGTCCCGGCATTGGCGCGGACCGACTCGCCGACAAGCTCGGCGTCTCGGAGCGGGCGGCCCGGCGCTACGTCGGCATCCTTCGCGAGGCCGGCATCCCGATCGAGTCGACCCGCGGACCGTACGGCGGCTACCGCGTGGGTCGCGGTCTCCGGCTGCCGCCGCTGATGTTCAGCGCCGCCGAGGCCCTCGGATTGGTCATGGCCGTGCTCGACGGCCACCATGACGTGAGCGATCCCGCCGACCCGGTCGGCAGCGCGCTCGGCAAGCTCATGCGCGCACTGCCGGAGCCGGTGGCCGCCCAGGCCGAGGCCGTCCGTCGGACCACGGCACCGGCTCCGGACCGCGCCGCCGCCCGGCCCGATCCCGGTACGACTACCGCCCTCGTACACGCCTGCTCGAAGCACCGGCGGGTGCGGCTGGCGTACTGCTCCGAGGCCGGATCGGAGTGGGTCACAGACGTCGACCCGTGGGCCGTCGTCGTACGCCACGGTCGGTGGTACCTGCTATGTCGGACCTACCGGTCGAACAGCACGGCCACGCGGGCGTACCGGATCGACCGCGTCCGGTCCGTGGAGATGCTCGACGACACGTTCGTTCCGCCCGCCGATCTCGACCCGGTCGTCATGCTCGAGGAGCATCTCGCCGTCGGATGGGAGTACGAGGTCGAGGTCGTCATCGATGCATTGATCGACAAAATTGGATGTCGCCTTCCCCGCGCGCTTGGACGGCTTGAGCCGCTTGATGACGGGACCACTCGACTCACCGGCAGCACCGGCAACCCGATGTGGTACGCGGAGCAGCTCGTGACGATCCCGGCGCCGTACCGGATTGTGAAGTGCCCTGAGCTTCAGAATGCCGCGCGAGTCCTCGGGCAGCGGCTGCTGGGCGCGGCCGGGCTGGCACCCTCAAGCGATGGCTCGGTCGGTGTCCAATAGGCGCCACAAGGTGCGGGTATGGACGATGGTGAAGCCGAGGCGTTGCAAGTTGGCCTGGCTCGGCGAGCCGAACGCGGTCGTCACCACGACACTGTCGGCATCGGCCGCAGCATCGTGTCGGCGCCGTTGAATCAGGGCACTTTGGCAGCCCCGGCCGCGCATCGGCGGGACCGTAGCGGCGCCGGCAAAATATGCGCCCTGCTCGGTGGCGTAGAGGGCGGCGGCGGCCGCGGGTTGGCCATCGACATAGGCGACGTATCGGCGAAGATGTGGCGAACGATGTTCGACCGCCATCATCGTCCGGTGCGGTGACGCTGCGGTGCTCAGCCCATATCCCTGGAACAGAGTGTCGAGGTAGACGTCGTCGTCATCGCTTGTCACTTCCCGGACGTCAATGCTCGGATCCGACGGCGCGGCGGCGTGTGGGCCGGTCGGCATCTGCAAGGTGACGTTCACTTCCGCGGCGTAAAAGCCGGCTCGGGCGAGTCGCCGCCCGAGCGTCGCCGATGCGTCACCGGCCCAGACCTCGATGAGCGGCTGGTGCGCCGCGTCCGTGAAGAACGCGCAGATGGCGTCCAGATGATCGACATCGTCGCTATTAAACCCCCGCGCCTTGTTGTAGGCGGGATGGCCGGGCAAGGCACCAAGACGGGTGACGGCGGTACGGCCGAAGCGCGCCCGCGCCGACGCGAGGCTGGGGATGGTGGCCGCCTGGGCGAAGTCCTCATCGACCTTGGCAGCGATCACTTTCTCGGCCTCGTAGGCGACCTGTCCCATACCCGCAATCTTCCCGTGCAACGGACGCCGTCGTGCGTTATTGACCCGCGTCGGCTAGGAAGCCGCGGACCCGTTCCCGCGCCCGATCGGCGATATGCGGGCCATGGGTGAAAGCGGCAACCCGGTAATCGAGCTCGCCGAGTACGTGCGCGGTCCGCTGGTTCAGCTTGACGTCCTGGCAGAATGCCTTCACACCCCAGCCCATCTTCCGTACGTTCCAGATCGAGTCACCGGTAACCAGAACCTCGGTCGGCTCGTGCAGCAGCGCAACGTGGCCCATGGTGTGGCCGGGCGTGTGGACGACCCGGAGCCCGCCGGCGATCGGGAGCAGCTGACCGTCCGTCAGCTCATCACCGATCGCCACCGCCGGGAATCCGTTGCCGCGCTTGCCCAGTAGATTCATCAGGCGGCCACCGGATGTGCTCCCGTCGCGCGGCGGCGCGACGCCGTCGCGGGCGAAGGGAGCGTCGATCTCGTGAATGGATACCGGAGCCTTTGTCAGTTCGGCCATCTTCGCGGCGTTGCCCGCATGGTCACCATGCGCGTGAGTCAGCACGATGCGCGTCACATCGTCGATCGATCGTCCCATCGTGGCAAGGCCGGCGAGCGTCCGCTTCGACGCGCTCTTCAAGCCGGTGTCCACGAGTGTGACCTGTCCATCGTCGTCGACGAACGCGTAGATGTTCACGAAGTCAAACGGCGCCGCCGGAATGCGCCAGACGTTCGGCGCTACCTGATATGCCGCGGGTGCCGACATGTCTCCTCCTTGGCGAGATCGGTGCGTGAGTGGGTCGGTGCCTGACCAGATCGGCAAAGGGTTATGCCGCCACCGGGACGCGGTCCTCGGTCGCCGCCGTCGTGTTCACATCGCCAACCTGTGCGGCGGCCCGCCACAGAGCGCCAGCCAACAGAACCAGACTGACGAGCATCAGGGCGCCGTGTGCGATGCGTACCGAAGGGGATGCGTAGAACTGCGGCAGGAACAACACCATAGCGGCCGCGAATGGGATCCCGATCCACCGCGGGAGGACCGCGCAGCGCCACAGAGCAACGGAGGCAAGCACGGCGCCGATCGCCAGCAAGACCAGGCCGGTCCCGAACGTGCTCAGCGCGACAGGCTGGGTTCGTACGGCGTCGACGAGCCCGACAACATTCGACTGGCTGCCGTGCGGCCCGGCGATCGCGTGCAGGCCGAAATCCTCGGAACCGTAGTAAGGAAGCGACAGGCCAGCCCCGATCCACACCGCCACCGTCGCGGCAAGCGCGAGTCCGGCCGCCCGTGTGCGCGCGACGACGCCAGTGATGGCGAGCAGCCCGAGTGGCAGCAGTACGAAGCCGATCATGGCGAAGAAGTGCGCGGCGACCCATGCGTTGGAGCCCATCGATGCGGTCGCACCGGCCGCCGTCGACTCGTCGTGATATGGGCGCATGGCTGGATAAGCAAGAAACAGCACACCGGCGGCGGCGAGTGCAACCGCGCCGGCGCGCGCGCGAGCGGGTGAAGCGAACATGATGTGGTCCTCCCGAGAAGTCAATACGTCAATGCAGGGATGTGAGGTACATATCGATGAGGTGCTCATACGTTTCCGCCGGGTCTTCCGCGAGGCCGAATCCGCCCGACGACTCGATCGCGGCGAAGCCGTAGACGATCACCCGGAGGCACCGCGTGGCGTGCACGGCGGCCGGTCCGCTCAGGTCGTACCCGCGTAATACCGCCAGGAACACGCGCAGGAACTTCTCCGCGGGCTCAGCCAGCGCCTCCTCATGCATCGGATCGGCTGGCACGGCCGCATACCGGTAAGGATGCGCGACCGCGTACTCACGCATGCGACGCATCAGTGTGGCCACCGCATCGTCGCCGCTGCGGCCGACGACAGCGTCGGTGGCGACCTCGGTCATCTCCGTGAGCACCCGGGCCGCCACTCGAGCCCGGAGTTGAGCCAGCCCGGCGACGTGCTGATACAGCGACGGCGTCGCGACGCCGACGCGCGCCGCGACCGTCGCCAGGGTCAACGCCTGCGGGCCGTTCTCGTCCACCACGGCGAGCGCCGCGTCGACGACGGCGTCCCCGTTCAGGCCGGCCCTAGGCATGTCTACGCTCCATAGGCAAAAACCTAATGCCATTAGGGTACGGTGTCAACCGCGCAGCCCGGATGGCGTCGCAGCTCACACTCGGGCGGTCCGTACCCGTCTGAGTCCGATGTACGACTCTCGGGGGCGATCGACGGACCTCGACGAATACCCTGCCGGGAAATTTCCGAGGAGGGCGTCATGCGAAGTCACCGCGTTGTCTTGGCCGTCGGTCTCACCATGTGTATGGCCGTCGCGGCGTGCGGCTCATCCGCGAAAAACGCTGGTGGTCTGCAAGCAGCGCCGCCCGATTCCGTCGGTGTGGGGACGGTCGGCCCGATCGGGGCTGAATCGGCACCCCCGTCGCAAGCCGGCTCCGACACGGGGTCGGGCGCCGGAACGACAGGTGGTGCGAATGGGGGATCGGGTACGGGTTCCAGTCCGCTGCAGGTGAGTGTGGACGTGGCGCCCGTTGGCGACTTGACGATCACTCAGTGTCCGCACGCGTACACGATCAACGGTGTGGTGTCGGTGAACAAAGGCCCGGTGACGTTGACGTACGGGTGGAAGATCGACGGCGCCGCGCCCACGCATCAGCACACGGTGCAGTTCTCCGGCCACGGCTCACAGTCGCGCAATGTGAGCCTCGACTACTCGATCTCCGGCTACATGCGTACGACCACGATCGAGCTCGTCGTCATCGGACACAATGCCAAGCCGGCGCCGACGGCATCGACGTCCTTCGAACTGGTGTGTGGCGCGACGGTCCAGCCGGTTTTGGTCAGCCCGGCGACCGGCACCTGTCCGTTCAATGCCATGTATTCGACCAACATCTATGTGGCCGCATCGCAGACCGTGACCTACCAGTGGATCTTCAGCGACGGCACCACGTCGCAAACGCAGAGCGTGCAGCTCACCGATCCCACAAATCCGGTTGATGCCCCTGTGCAGACATCGATCTTCACCTTCCATCAGGTGACGACCGGCGTCCCCGGCGGGGTCGCGGCCAAAGTCGAGATCACCAGCGCCGGCGGGTTCAAGACCGACTTCAGTACGCCAGCGACCTGCAGCTAGCGTCCGTCGATCGCCGCAGTCACGGCACCGTGCGCTCGATGGCGGACGGGCCGTCCTCGGCCAGTTCCTTTCGCGCTCGTTCGACGTTGGCCGGGGTCGGGTCACGGCCCTCGGCCACGGCGAGGTCCTCCGCATCCCACGGTTGATCGGCGCCGGTCCGTGCTTCGGCGTCCGCGGCGGCCGCGGCGGCGAGGTCCGAACTTGGTCCGGACAGTTCGGAGAACGTGTACGCGGCCTCTTCCGGCGAGTATTCGCCCTGCGGGAAGAGGCGGAACCGGTCGATGACGTCCGGATCGGCTCCGGCGGCGGTCACCCGCCGAAAGATCTCGTCGCCGGTCAGGCGCGGCTGGTCGTCGAAAACCTGCGTCAGGATGTCGTCCACGTTAGCCATGTCTCGAACGTACCCGTTATCCAGCGGTTGATTTGCGTGAACGACGGCGCGAGAGCGGCCGACGCAGCGCACCTCGCGAGCTTCGTCGCGGGCTGAGTCGTGCCGTAGCGACGCGGGTCGAGTGGACAAAGCCGGCCGGTCGAGATCGGTCGACGCGCCGACACGCTTAGCGCTCGAACGGAACGTCGCGCTGACGCGTCTGACCAATGTGGAACGGAGGCATGACGATCTTCCGAACGCCGCCTTGCCGATTCATCGCGCTCTATTGACGACCGCTCGTGCTGGAACCCGCCGGCCGGGACGGATCGGGCCGAGTCGTGTTGTGCGCCCGCGACCCGGACGGATCGGGCCGAGTGGTGTTGTGCGCACGTGCCGGCGCAGGTCGCGGAAACGCCGCGATTGCGATCTGCTAGCAACGAGTCTCAGAAACAGCGCAAGAATTCGACGAGAAGATGACAAAACTGTTTCATAGACCTTGTGCAATGACCGGCACGGGTCCTACTGTCACCTCGACTCTCTTGGCGCCCGCTCCGCCACGAGCCTCGGAAAGGCGTTGCCCATCCCGGAGAGAAACGAGTCGTTTGATGTCAGGAATCATCATCCGAAGTGCCGCGAGACGGAGTCGATCGCGCTGGATCGTGGCGGGCGTGGCGACCGCGACCGTTGCCATGGTGAGCCTCGGCGGCACGGCCTTTGCCGGCGTCAGCCCCCATTCCGTGCCGGTGCCGCCGGCCACTCGCGCCGCCATCGATCCGTCGCTCGTCGCGGGTCGCGGAGCCACCGTCCCGTTCGTCGAGCAGGAGGCCGAGACGGCCGCCACCAACGGCACGGTCATTGGTCCGAGCACGACCGCCTATACCTTGCCGGCGGAGGCTTCCGGCCGGTCCGCGGTCAGTCTCGCACCCGGGCAACACGTCGACTTCACGCTGCCGAAGGCGGCCAACGCCATCACGGTGCGCTACAGCATTCCGGATGCGCCGACCGGTGGCGGCATCACCGCGCCGCTCGACGTCAGCCTCAACGGCCATCACGCCAAGACCATGACACTCACGTCGCAGTACGCCTGGCTCTACAACGCCTACCCGTTCTCCAACGACCCGACCTTGACGACCTCGATCGAGCCGGACTGGTGGACGACCGAGTGCGCCTGCGTACCTGGCACGACGGTCACATTCCCGGCGCCGTTCCGCCCGAACCATTTCTACGACGAGCAGCGCCTACTGCTCGGCAAGACGTACAAGGCGGGCGACACCGTACGGCTCACCGCGCCGGCTGGTAGCAACGCGTCGGCCACCGTCATCGACCTGATGGACTCCGAGTTGGTCGCGCCGCCGAAGGTCGACCTCACCGCCGCTGAACGTGCTGGCGTTCGGGGCCGACCCGTCCGGTCGCCATGACTCGGCCAACGCCGTCGACAAGGCGATCGCCGTCGCGCAGAAGTCCCACCGCAAGGTGTACGTCCCGCCGGGTACGTACCAGGTGAACCGCCACATCATCGTGGACAACGTGACGATCGACGGCGCCGGCAGCTGGTACACGATCTTCAAAGGACACCAGGTCACCCTGTCCACTCCGGCGCCCGACGGATCCGTACACACCGGGGTCGGTTTCTACGGCAAGTACGTCGCCGATGGCGGCAGCACGAACGTGCACCTCTCCGGCTTCGCCATCGAGGGTGACGTCCGCGAGCGCGTCGACACCGACCAGGTGAACGGCATCGGTGGCGCGCTGTCCAACTCAACGATCAGTGACCTCTACATCCAGCACACGAAGGTCGGCATCTGGCTCGACGGCCCGATGAACAACCTGAAGATCACCAACAACGTGATCGTCGACCAGATCGCCGATGGCATCAACTTCCACACCGGCGTCACGAACTCGATCGCCGCCAACAACTTCATCCGCAACACCGGCGATGACGCGATGGCCATGTGGTCGCAGACGACCGAGGACGCGAACGACACGTTCGACCACAACACGGTCCAGACGCCGGTGCTCGCCAACGGGATCGCGCTCTACGGCGGCACCGACAACACGGTGTCGAACAACCTCATCGCCGACCCCATCCGAGAGGGCAGCGGGATCCAGCTCGGCTCGCGGTTCGGCTCCGAGGCGTTTACCGGGCACGCCTGGATCACCAACAACACCACCGTCCGGGCCGGCACGTTCGAGCTGAACTGGAACATCGGTCTCGGCGCCATCTGGATCTACGCGTTGGAGAAGGACATCAACGCCGATATCGAGGTGGCCGGCGACAACTTCCTCGACAGCACGTACAACGCGATCATGTTGGTGTCCGACTTCCCGGTGAAGGACCTCTACTCGATCACGAACGTCCACTTCAAGGACATCAAGGTCGACGGCACCGGCACCTCGGTACTCAGCGCCCGCGTCAAGGGTTCGGCGACGTTCGAGAACGTCGATGCCCGCAACGTCGGCGCGGTCGGCATCAACAACTGCGGTTCGTTCAACTTCACGCCGGCCGGCTCGGAGTTCACGCCGGTCGACCTCGGCGGCAACGACGGTGGCGGCACCACCGGCCCATGGATGGCCTCGTGGGAGTTGCCGAACACCATTACGTGCGACGACCGGCCGCCCGTCGTAGTGCCGCCGCCGCCGTCTCCGTGGGTCCAGCCGTAGTTCCTCAGATCGGGTAATGCGGCAGGCGGCCGATCGAGTGCCCACACTCGATCGGCCGCTCTGCCGTCCGATCCAACAGCGCCTCCGACCCGTCGACCCGGATCGGCCGGCCCCGCGCTCATCGCTTAACCCACCGCCGACGGAGCAGGCGCCGGGAAAACCAACTGACCGCTCACCACCTCGGCGTAGTGGTTCATCAGCTCGGCACCGAGGTGGGCCCATGTGCGGCCCAACACCTCGCGGCGCCCCGCGATCCCCAATCTGCACCGCATCGCCGGATTGGCGTTCAGCGCCGCGACCGCCCCGGCGAACGCCGCCGGATCGCCGGGGGTGACCAGGAAGCCGTTGACGCCGGGGCGGACGAGGTTCATCGGGCCGCCGCGTGCCGGCGCCACCACCGGCAAGCCACTGGCTTGCGCCTCCTGAATCGTCTGCCCGAACGTTTCCAACGCTCCCGTGTGCACGAAGACGTCGAAGCTGGCGTACGTCTGCGCTAGCTCGAACCCTCGGCGAACCCCGAGGAAGGTCGCGTGCGGCAAGACCCGTTCGAGATGGCGCCGGGCCGGACCATCGCCGACCACGATCACCCGTACGCCGTCCAACGCGGTGACGGCGGAGAGCAGATGGACGCTCTTCTCCGGAGCCAAGCGGCCCACGTAGCCAACGACGAGCTGCCTACCAACTCCCCACGCCTGTCGAAGCTCATCGCTTCGCTTCGCCGGATCGAACATGACGGTGTCCACGCCTCGGCCCCAGCATCGCAGATTGGGCACTCCACGTTGCCGCAGTTGCTCGGCGGTCACGTCGGACGGCGCGAGCGTGAGATTTGCCTTGGCGTGGATGTTCGCGATCCGCCGCCAAGCCAAATCCTCGAGCGGGGCGAGCCGATAGTCGTGCGTATACCCGGCGACGTCTGTCTGATAGACGGCCACGATGGGCACGCCAAGCTCGCGGGCAACATCGGCGCCCCACTTGCCAAGGATGAAAGGGCTTGCAAGGTGTACGACGTCGGGCCGAAACGCCGCCAGCGCCTGGCGCAGTCGCTGCGATGGCGGCGTAAGCCGAACTTGTGGATAGCCCGGCATCGGTAGCGACATGAGCCGAATTACCGGATACCCGAGATGCGTAGCAACGGCGTCGTCGCGAACGGTGCGGCGTGCCGGTCGTGGCGCCACGACTAAGACGGCATGGCCGTGCGACAACAGATATTCGGCGGTACGCATGACGGAGTTCGCCACGCCGTTTACGTCGGGCGCGAACGACTCCGTGACGATCGCGATGCGCATGACCGCACCGTACGATTGGGGCATCTCGGGCAGACGACGGTCAGCTGATGGTCGGACGAAGCTTGAGCGACAAGTTCGTTGTGGCCGACATCTGGAATGGCGATCATGGTTGCGTATGGCCTTGACCGATTTCCGCCACAGTGGCGCTTGCTGGCGATTCGGTTGCGATCGCGACCGCGGCGACGGTACCGTCAGCACATCGCGGTATGACGCCGCGGTCAGGGTCGAGGGGCGCTGCGACGGACCAGGTCCGCCACGCTCGATTCCTGACTAACCCGTTAAGGGCGCCTCCTGTCTATTCGGAGGCGAGCTTCCTGATCATCGTTGACGAGCGATCCTTCGTCGCGCTGTACGCATGTCGTTGTCGGCACCGCCGACCGCTCTGACTGTGTCAGCGCGCGATGAATCGCGCCCGTACGACGGTGTCAGTGGACCTCGCCGAACCCGATCCGGGAAGTGAGGAAGACGCATGAACGCCAAGCTCCACAACGTCAACGGGGTCGAGTTCGCGGTCGCGGACCTGGCCCTCGCGGCGTACGGCCGGACCCAGATCCGCCTGGCCGAACACGAAATGCCCGGGCTCATGGCCACCCGGCGTGAATTCGCTGCCACGAAGCCACTTCGCGGCGCGCGGATCGCCGGGTCGCTGCACATGACCGTACAAACGGCGGTGTTGATTGAGACCCTGGTCGAACTCGGCGCCGACGTGCGGTGGGTGTCCTGCAACATCTTTTCCACCCAGGACGAGGCCGCGGCGGCCGTTGTCGTCGGACCGAACGGCACCGTCGATGCACCTGCCGGCACACCCGTGTTCGCCTGGAAGGGCGAGTCGATCGAGGACTACTGGTGGTGCACCGACCAGCTGTTCCGGTTCCCGGGCGGCCTCGGCCCCAACATGATCGTCGACGACGGCGGTGACGCCACGCTGCTCGTGCATTACGGCGTGCAGTTCGAAGCGAAGGGTGAGGTGCCGCCCGCGGCGGCCGACGATTCCGAGGACTACCGCACTCTGCTGGCGACGCTGGCCCGCAGCCTCGCCGAGGACGACCAGCGATTCACCCGGATGGCGCCCGACATTCGCGGCGTCAGCGAGGAGACGACGACCGGCGTCGACCGGCTCTACCGGCTCGCCCGCGACGGTGATTTGCTGTTCCCGGCGATCAACGTCAACGACTCGGTGACGAAGTCGAAGTTCGACAACAAGTACGGCATCCGCCACTCGCTCGTCGACGGCATCAATCGGGCCACCGACGTCATGCTCGCCGGCAAGCTCGTCGTCGTCTGCGGCTACGGCGACGTCGGCAAGGGAAGCGCGGAAGCGTTGCGGGGGCAGGGCGCGCGTGTCGTCGTCACCGAGATCGACCCCATTTGCGCGTTGCAGGCGGCGATGGACGGGCTTGCGGTGGTACGTCTGGACGACGTGATCGACCAGGCCGATGTGATCATCACGACGACCGGAAACACGGGAATCGTGCTGGCATCGCACATGGAGCGCATGAAGCACAACGCGATTCTCGGCAACGTCGGCCACTTCGACGACGAGATCGACATGGCCGGTCTGGCCCGCGTGCCGGGCATCCGGCGCACCCAGATCAAGCCGCAGGTCGACGCGTGGACGTTCCCCGATGGGCACGCCATCATCGTCCTGTCCGAGGGTCGACTGCTCAATCTCGGCAACGCGACCGGGCACCCGAGTTTCGTCATGTCGAACTCGTTCACGAACCAGACGATCGCTCAGATCGAGCTGTTCACGAAGCCGGAAGCGTTCGACCGCCAGGTACACCGGCTGCCCAAGCACCTGGACGAGAAGGTCGCGCGATTGCATCTGGATGCCCTCGGCGTACGGCTGACCGAACTCCGCCCGGAGCAGGCGGACTACATCGGCGTGGACGTCGCGGGGCCGTACAAGCCCGACCACTACCGCTACTGAGCCGGCGTCCGGTCGCCGCACACTTCGGTGTGCGGCGATCGGCACCTACCGATAGCCTCGATTTGAGGGCTCGGCATTCGACGATTTCGACGCGGCGGGGGCGAGATGGCGGCGAGCAGCGAGGAGCGCGACGGAGTAACGCTCACGAATCTCGATCAGCCGCTGTTCGACGACGCCGGCGCGACGAAGCGTGATCTTGTCGATTACCTCGACGCCGTCGCCGATCGGATCATCCCGGTGCTGCGGGACCGGCCGTTGTCCGTGATCCGGGTCCGGCCCGGTCAGCCGTCGTTCATGCAGAAAAACGTACCGAAGTACACGCCGGACTGGGTGCAGACAGTCACGATGTGGGCCGAGAGCTCGCAGCGCAACGTTGGCTACGCGCTGTGCAACGATCGCCGGACGCTGCTGTGGTTTGCCAATCAGCGGGCCGTTGAATACCACCCAACGCTGGTGCGCGCCGGGCAGTGGCACAGCCCGACGCATCTCGTGCTCGATCTCGATCCACCGTCGCCGGACGCTTTCCGCCTGGCGGTGCAAGCGGCCTACCTCATCCGCACGACGCTCACCGATCTCGGCTTGGCCGGTGCGGTCAAAACCAGTGGGGCCAAGGGCCTGCATGTGTTCGTACCTGTGGATGGCGACACAACCGCGGAGCAGATGGCCGCCGCGACCCGGGCGATCGCGGCGCGAGCGGAACGGTTGGACCCGGCGCTCGCGACCACCGCGTTCATCCGCGACGATCGTGGGGGCAAGGTCTTCCTCGACTCGACGCGCGCCGGGGGTGCGACCGTCGCGTCTGCGTACAGCCCGCGGGTGCGGCCGGGCGCACCCGTGTCGTTCCCGCTGGCCTGGGACGACCTCGATCGAATAGCGCCATCCGACTTCACCGTGCATACGGCGCTGGATTTGCTGGGCGGTGCCGATCCGTGGGCGGACGCAATGCCGGCGCCGCAACGGCTTGACGCCGACCTCATCGAGGAAGGCAACGCGATCCCTGTTGCGCGGGTCCAGGCCATGCACGAAGGTAAGCGCCGCGCCCGCGCACGCCGCGCCGAATAACCCAACTGATTCGTCGGTACGGCATCCGGCTCGAGCGCCGACCATCGCCTTAGTCGGATTTACGACCATGCCAATCGCCCGCTGAGGCTGTCTGATCGTCGGCCGGCATCAGAGCATGGAGTGCGGTGCTGTGCACTAACTGTGCCGGCGCGCTGCGTGACGATCTGAGGGGAACACCCGTGCAGCCATCCGACGACCACCTCGATCCCGACGCCGTTGCCACGAGCGCCGAGGACGGCGACCCGTTGCAGTTCGCCAGCGACGAGGACTCCGACCACGATCCGTTCACCGACTATCCACCCGGCGGGGGAGACGACTGATGGCCAAAATTGCGCACAACCTCGGCATCCGTCGAGCGGCCTGCCTCGAGTCCTTTCCCCGTATAGAAGTCGGCTGGATCGGAAATGCGGCGCATCAGGCCGAGCAGTCCGATCACAATCCCGATGCCCGCGGTCTCGTGCACGCGATCGACGTGATGGTCATCAAGGCTCGCGCCGCAGCTGTTGTTACGTGGGCTCTCGCCCACCCCGACGACCTTGAGTACGTCATCCACAACCGTACGATCTGGACGCGTCGGCACGACTTCCGGCCGAAGAAATACACCGGCACGGATCCGCACACGAATCACGTACACATCTCCGGACGGCACGGACCGACCGGCGAGAATCGAGCCACGGGAACGGGCTACAACACGGCAAGCGAGCAGTCGACGCCGGCCGGGACGCCCACCAAAATCCCCGTACCGGGTCCCAAGCCCGGCCCCGGCCCCGGCCCGACTCCGAAGAAGGCCTCGACCCTTCCCGTGCACAAGCCCGGATCGCGGACGCTCCAGCTCGTGTCGCCGCACATGTCCGGCACCGACATCCTGTTCGTGCAGCGGTTCATCGGCAAGGCTAAATGCGGCAAGGCTGACGGCTTCTACGGCAAGGACACCGTCGCCGGAGTCCGGTGGTATCAGGACATGCGCGGGATCCCGGTCACCGGCGTCGTCGATGCGAGGACATGGCACAACATCGGTGCCTGAGCCTCACGACTCGACTTGGCCCGGTCGTTTGCCGTGGTTGGTGTGGCCGGTGTGACGCTCACGACGGTCCGGCCCCGCCACTTCCGGGAGTCCGTGCGCGCGGCGGTATCGCTGATGGTTCGATGAGAGGCTGGGACGCGGGCGTGCGCCGCCTGCCGATGCTACGCACCGACCGGAGGAGCCGATGGACAGGGAAGACGAGTACGACGCCACAGATCGCGATCTCGGCGACTGGGAGCAAATCGAGGACGAGGGATCGCTCAGCACCTCCGACACGCTCAGCGACGATCCCGTTGAGGATGCACTCGATGCCGGCATCGTCCCAGCCGACAAGTGGGCCGGGGCGAACCGTTTCGGCACGACGCCGGAAGAGGAGCGCGAGGGCGAATCGCTGGACGCGCGCCTGGCCGAGGAGGAGCCCGACATTCCGCTCGATGACGGCGAGGGCGACGATGACGACGACGAAGACGAGCTGACACGGCGCGGGTATGACGTCGACCCGCGGGCCGGCCGGCTGTTCGCCGAGGACGAGGGACTTGGCCCGGACGAAGAAACCGATGCGGTTGCGTTCGATGCGGGCGTCGACGCCGGTGGCGCCAGCGCCGAGGAAGCGGCCGTCCATCTGTCCGATGATCCGAATGGCGAGGGCGACGGTCCGCTGCGCTGAGCTGCGGTTTAGTGGCCGTCGCCGGCCATGGGATTTGTCGAGCGAGCGCGTACGTCTCTGCACGCATCAACGCCTGCAGAGACGTACGCGCGAATGTGCGTGACCCTCGATCCGCCAGGCTGGCCCGACGGACGGGGCGGCGACCGTCTGCGATCCTGTGGCCATGGGATCGCGTGAAGCCGAGGTGCGCCGCGCCACCGCTGCCGATGCGGAGATGGTGGCCGACGTATGGTTGCGCTCCTTTGCCGGCGCGCTGCCGACCGTACGAAGGGCGCATAGCGACGACGAAATTCGGTCGTGGATCCGTGACGTCGTCGTGCCTAGCCGCGAGACCTGGGTGGCGACCGTCGACGGCGCGGTCAGGGCCATGATGGTGCTCGATGCCGCTGGCGATAGCGCGGAATCGGATGGCGGAGGCGGTAGCGGCGTTGGCGAGATCGACCAGCTTTACGTCGATCCGTCAGCGCAGGGTTATGGCCTTGGCAGTCGGCTTGTCGACGTTGCGAAGCGGCGCTATCTCGTCGGACTCGGGCTCTGGACGTTCCAGATCAACGCGACGGCGCAACGCTTCTACGAGCGGCATGGGTTCCTCGCCGTCGACCGTACCGACGGCAGCGGCAACGAGGAGCGGGAGCCGGACATCCGCTACCGATGGCGTGCCGGCGAGTAGTGCAACGTCATCGGGCCCGCTCTACCCCGGGAGTCGGCGCCACGACGGTGGCAGCTGGTAAGAACCTGGACACCAACCGATTGCCGTTCGCCCGTACGTGAAGCAATTTCCGATCGTCGTCCGCTTGAGCTGGGCGAGGGTGCCGTTGAACACGTCCTGGTCACCGGGGAGCGCCCCGCTGGCCGCATACTGCCACAACGACCAGGATGACCAACTCGTCGGCAACGCCGTGGGTGGTGTCGACGAAAACGACGCGACCGAAAGGAGCTGATCGCTGAACGCTGTGGTGCCGCCGGTGCATGGGTTCCACCAGTTCGCCGCGGTGTAAATCACGGCCGGAGCCCCGGTGCGACGCCTGACCTCGTCAACAAACACCCGGATCCAGGCCACCATCGCCGTCGTACTAAGGCCATAACACGGGTACGGAGCGACGTACGCTCCGCTCAATTTGTACGGCCACTCCAGGTCCAGCATCAGCGGCAGCGTCTTGCCATCCCGGGCGACGTTGGCGTGGTCGATGAAGTAGTCCGCCTGGGCGAGCGCCGGTGCGTCCGGTCGCGCGAACGCGTACGCGCCGGTGTAGAGCCCGGCCGCCTTAGCGCCCGAGTATTGCGTGGCGAACGTCGCGCTCAGATACGTAGTGCCCTCGGTTGCCTTCACGTACGCGAACGTCGCAGTCTTTGCGACCGTGGCCCAATCGACCGTGCCCTGCCAGGACGAGACGTCGATTCCGGTGATCGGGTAGCCGACGGGCGGCGTTGACGCCGGCGACATCGTGTTGCCGGTCGCCGTCGAGCCGCGCGCCCCGAACCCGGCGTTGGCCACGCCGCCCGCACCGGTCGTCGGCACGGTCGTCGCAGTCTTGTTCTTCGGCGTCTTCGGCGCAGTAGCGTTCGCGCTGTTGATGAGTACGACCGACACAAGGGCGGCGACCACCCCGACAATGCCGATCGACGTGACCCGGCCCGTCGCGAATCTCGTCACTTGGTGCCTTTCGGTCGGCGACAAACCGTCCCGCCGCGTCGTGTCGCGTCGCGTTTGTGGACGCGCGGCGATATCGGTGCAACCGCCGCAATCTACGGCCTCGGGTCACGTGCGCGCCACCCCGGTCGATCACGACCCGGTCACGAACGCCGGCCGGCTCCGACTGTTCGCGCGAAACTCGGCGCCGCGCTGCGATGCGCCGTATAAACGTCGTATGCCCGTCGCCATGTCCGTGGAGCGCTTCGAGGAACTGGTGTCGGATGCCCTTGATACGGTGCCCGACGGGCTCATCAGGTTGCTCGACAATGTGGTGATCCTGGTCGCCGACGAGTCGCCGCCGGGCGGGCCTGAGTTGCTCGGCTTGTACGAGGGTTACGCGCTCACGTCACGCGGCACCGACTATGGAGGCGTCCTCCCGGACCGGATCATGATTTACCGGAATCCGATACTGCGGATGTGCTCCTCGGAGGCGGATGTCGTTCGCGAGGTTCGCGTGACCGTGGTTCACGAAATCGCACACCACTTCGGCATCGACGACGCTCGGCTCCACGAACTCGGTTGGGGTTGACGCTGCCGCCACAGTAGACAGCGCGATGCGGACGGGTATCGCATTGCCGATTCGACACAACAGTTGGTCAGAAAGCCGTTAGCACGACGGTCTCGATGCCCTCCCAGATCGAATGAAATCGAATTCGCGGATTTACCGTCCACTTTTGATGGCCATCTGCCAATTAACTTGGGACGCATTGCCTGGGAGACGGGCAAATGGCCACCCGCGAATCGCGTTGTGGCGATATCTCGCTCTACGCGGCAAACGATCTTAGTGTTGGCTCATCTACGCGCTGACCTCGCGATAAACTTGCGAGAAATGTATTTGCAACTGTTCTCGCCATACCAGAAGATCCGGAGGGCTGAGGGTGTTTGGCTTTTCTTCGCGGCCGGACATCGTCGGCGACGGTTCCACTCATCGGCGGATTCACGAGATCGTGTTATGGCGGATCGAGGAACAGATCGCGAGCGGCCGGCTCAAGGTCGGCGATCGATTGCCGTCCGAACGCGACCTGGCCGCATCGCTGGGGGTCGGCCGGCCAGCCGTCCGCGAAGCGATCCGTGTGCTGGAGGCGATGGGCACGGTCGTGCCCGGCACCGCTGGATCGGACTCGGCGACATTGGCGGCGGCCGTACCAGGCGATGCGCTCACCCATCTCGTCACATTGCACGTGATGCTCTCGAGCTTCGAGACGGCCGACGTGGCACGGGCGCGCATCGCGCTCGAACGGGAGTCGGCCCGCCTCGCCGCGAAGCATGCGACGCTCGACGACCACACGGCGATGGCCGATGAGCTGACAGCGATGGACCGACTCGACATCACACCCGAGGAGTACAACGATCGCGACACCGCATTCCACCTCGCGATTGCGCGCGCGAGCGGGAACGTTCTGCTCACCGAGCTGACGACCGCATTGCGGGTGGCGATGCGACCGACCCAACTCCGAGCCTTGCGCGCGGGTCCGGATTTTCCGACGGTCGCCGCCCGGCTGGCCGTCGAGCACCACGGCATCCACGACGCGATCGGCGGTGGCGACGGCGATCTGGCCGCGAATCGGATCGAGGCACACATCGAAGGCTTCTACAGCGCTTTCGACTAGAGCGGCCGTGACCATCGGCCCCTCGCGACCGTGCCCCTACAGTCGCGCGTCATTTCCGTACGAATGCCAACGCCTCGGTGGCGACAGCTGACCAGTCAAGGCCTGACGTCGGTGCGAGCCCGACCCATTCCTTCATCGGCCGGCCCTTATTCGCGTCAAACGGCGTGCCGGTGCCCTCGGCGATGAGCGCGTCCACGCGCGCCCTCGGCAACTTGACGACCAGCTGCCCGCGCACCAGCATCGCGAATATTTTGCCCCGACAGGTCAGCGCGCTGCCGCCGAAGCCCCGTCCGCCGGTCGGCGGCGACACGTCCGCCTCAGTCGACATTTCGTCCACCAGTCGCTCGAATCGCTCCTCCGGGGTCATCCGCGTCTTCCCGCTCATCGTCTCGATCCCCTCGTCGACCAGGGTTATCCGCCGCCAGCGTAGGTCCGGCCACTGACGGTTCACCGCTGCATGACGAAACGGGCCGGATGCTCGCGTACGGCATCGAGTGCCGCCTCGGCCGCCCCGCGGACCGCGGCCCGACCGCCAAGCGCGCTCGACCGCACGTGCGGTGTCGACCATCGCGAGGCCAGTACCCGACTGTCGAGCTCGGCCGCCACGGCCGGGACGAGCCACGGCGCCAACGATGCGAAGACGCCGCCCAGGGCGACATCGGTGACATCGAGGAGGTTGACGGCGCCGGCGAGAGCGATGCCGAGCGCGCCCCCGGCGACGTCGAGCGCAGCGGTTGCGCGCGCGTCACCCCGGCGCGCCCGAGCGGCCACATCGGCGATGGTGCCCGGATGCGGCAGCGCGGCCCGCACGATCGCGTCCTGGCCCGCGTACTGCTCCAGGCAGCCGTACGCTCCGCATCCGCAGCGCGGACCGTCGGGTCGTACGCAGACATGGCCGAGTTCGCCGGCAAAGCCGTTCGTACCGCGTACGAGTGCACCGTCCATCACCAGCCCCGCGCCGATGCCGACTTCACCGGACACATAGAGGAAGCTGTGCGACCGATCGGTGGCCGCGGCGCTCATGGCGGCCAGTTCGCCCAGCGCGGCGAAGTTGGCTTCATTGTCGACGAGCAGCGGAAGGCCATTGAGGCAGTCCGGCACGGACACGTCGTGCCACGCGAGGTTCGGAGCGACCCGTACCAGATGGCCCTGAACCAGACCGGCCACCGCGAGCGCCGCGCCGACCGCTGACCGTCCGGCGGTTGACAGTGCTAGCTGGGCGTCCGCAGCGAGCGTTGCCGCGCGGGTCAGCGCCTCGGCCGCCGGCACGCCGCGCTGGTCGGCCGGAGCCACAACCTCGTAGCAGACGACGCCGGCGAGGTCGACTGCGCTGACCGCAAGATGGTCCACGTTGATTTCGAGCCCGATGCCGACCGGTCCGCGCGGGTCCGCGACGAGACCGGTCGCTGGACGACCGGCGGAGCCTGAGCGCGACTGTCCCACTTCGGCTACCAGTTCGGCCCCGATCAAGTCATCGACGAGGGCGGAGACCGTCGCGCGGGTAAGTCCGGTGGCGGTAGCGAGGCCGGCCCGAGATATCGGTGATCCGGCGTGGAGCACCGCGTCCAGCACGACACTCAGGTTGTGCTCCCGGATGGTGGCCTGCCGAGCCGGACCGGTCGCGCGCGGCAGCTTCATGGGTTGACATTGTTGCACCCTGATCTGAATAATTCATCCACTAAACAAATTGCCTTCAACGCGGGATGGCCCTGCCGTCCAGCCGATCCGGGAGGTCACGATGGCGCCGACACCAACACCGGCTGACCGCTTCACGTTCGGGCTGTGGACGGTCGGATGGCCGGCCCGCGATCCGTTCGGCGACGCCACCCGGCCGCCGCTCGATCCGGTGGAAGCCGTTCATCAGTTGGCCGCCCTTGGCGCCTACGGGCTCACCTTCCATGACGACGATCTGATCCCATTCGGCAGCGACGACGCCGAACGAGAGCGGCAGATCGAGCGATTCACCGCCGCCCTCAAGGAAACCGGCCTTGTCGTGCCGATGGCGACCACGAATCTGTTCACCCATCCGGTGTTCAAGGATGGCGGGTTCACCAGCAACGACCGTCGGGTGCGACGCTTCGCGCTGCGCAAAGTCATGCGCAACATCGACCTCGCGGCTCGACTGGGCGCGCAGACCTACGTGATGTGGGGCGGTCGCGAGGGAAGCGAATACGACTCGGCAAAGGATGTCCGGGCCGCACTCGACCGCTATCGCGAGGCGGTGGACACACTCGCCGATTACGTGCTCGCGCGCGGGTACGGCCTGCGCTTCGCCTTGGAGCCAAAGCCGAACGAGCCGCGCGGCGACATCCTCTTGCCGACAGTCGGGCACGCACTCGCCTTCATCGCGAGCCTCGACCATCACGAGATGGTCGGTCTCAACCCCGAAGTGGGCCACGAGCAGATGGCCGGACTCAACTACGCGCACGGCATCGCGCAGGCCCTGTGGCACGGAAAGCTCTTCCATATCGACCTGAACGGTCAACGTGGCATCAAATTCGATCAGGACCTGGTTTTCGGTCACGGCGACCTCATGAATGCGTTTGCCCTCGTCGACCTCCTCGAATTCGGTGGCGCGGGTGGTGGTCCGAGCTACGACGGGCCGCGGCATTTCGACTACAAGCCGTCCCGTACCGAGGACATGACCGGCGTATGGGCGTCGGCGGCCGCGAACATGCGGACGTACCTGCTCCTCAAGGAGCGCGCGGCTACGTTCCGCGCCGATCCGGAGGTCGCCGAGGCGATGGCGGCCAGCCGCGTCGGCGAGTTGCGCGAGCCGACCCTCGCCCCCGGCGAGACGTACAATGATCTGCTGGCCGACCGCACCGCTTTTGAGGACTTCGACGCCGATGCCGTCGGTGCGCCTGGATACGGCTTCGTTCGGTTGAACCAGCTTGCTCTCGAACATCTCCTGCACGCGCGATGAGTCAGGCAGCCGAGCGGCGGACACTGGTCGCCGGCGTGGACTCATCGACGCAGGCGTGCAAGGTGGTGATCCGTGATGCCGAGACCGGGGAACTCATCCGCACGGGTCGCGCGTCGCATCCCGACGGAACCGAGGTCGATCCGACCTCGTGGTCCCGGGCGCTGGATGCGGCGGTGGCGAGCGCCGGGGGATTGGCGGACGTGGCCGCTCTATCCGTTGCCGCACAACAGCATGGGATGGTCTGCCTGGATGACGACGGCGTCGTGGTCCGGCCGGCATTGTTGTGGAACGACACGCGTTCGGCCCCGGATGCCGCCGAACTGGTCGCCGAACTCGGTGACGGCCGATCCGATCGCGGCGCTCGTGCCTGGGCGGACGCAGTCGGCAGCGTGCCGGTGGCGTCGTTCACCGTCGCGAAGGTGCGGTGGCTGGCTGCGCACGAGCCGGCGTCCATGCGGCGGGCCGCGGCGGTCTGCCTGCCGCATGACTGGCTGACGTGGCAGATCGGCGGGACCGGCGACATCACTGCACTGCGCACGGATCGGGGCGACGCCAGCGGCACCGGCTACTGGTCGCCAGCGACCGGCGACTATCGACTCGATCTGCTGCATCGTGCCGGTGGCAAGGACCTTGTGGTGCCGGCCGTGCTCGGGCCGGCCGACTCGGCGGGATCGTCGGCCACGTCGCCCATAGCCGCCGCGTCACCCGTGGCTGCCGCGTCGCAAGCCCGGACGGCTTACCACTCATCGGCCATTCCATCAGCGGCCATCCCGCCTGGGATCGCGCTCGGCGCGGGCACCGGGGACAACGCCGCGGCGGCCCTGGGCGTAGGGGCCGGGCCAGGCGACGTCGTCGTCTCGATCGGCACATCGGGCACGGTGTTCGGCGTCGCCCGCAATCCAACCGCCGATCCGACCGGCATCATCGCCGGCTTCGCCGATGCCAGCGGACTGTTCCTGCCGCTGGTCTGCACGCTGAACGCGGCCCGGGTGCTGTCGGCGGCGGCGGCCATGCTGGGCGTGTCCGTCGATGCTCTGAATACGCTCGCGATGTCGGCCGCACCGGGCGCCGGTGGCGTGACGATGGTGCCGTACCTCGACGGGGAGCGCACTCCGAATCGGCCCGACGCAACCGGTTCGCTGCACGGCCTCACGGTCGCGAATGCGACACCAAACAACCTGGCCCGGGCCGCCATCGAGGGCATGTTGTGTGGGCTTGCCGACGGGCTGGATGCCTTGCGGGACACCGGGATGGCCGTGCGCCGCGTGCTGCTGATCGGCGGCGGTGCGCGATCCGAGGCGGTACGCGCGATCGCTCCAGCCATTTTCGGTGCACCGGTGGCCGTACCGGAACCGGGCGAGTACGTGGCCGACGGCGCCGCCCGCCAGGCGGCCTGGATGCTCTCGGGTGCCGTGCAACCGCCCGCGTGGACGCCGGCCGGTCTGGTGACCTACGAGGCGGATCCACGGCCGGACATCCGAGCACGCTACGGCGCCGTACGCGACCTGATCGGATAGCGACGTTTACCGCAACGCAGGGCCGGAGACGGGTGCCGCCAACCGAATGAGAACGCGCGCACCGCGATGTCGACGCATCGGCCGCTGCCAGACCGTGCCGCCGTCACTGGCGACCAACCGGGCCGCGACGGCGAGCCCCACCGACCGTGGACCCATGGATTCCCGCCCGACGAGAGCCCAGCGCCCGGTCGATGGCTGCAGCGCGCGAGCGCGCATCCGCCGGGCGGCCAACTGGCCGTGGTCGACAACCTCGATCCGTACGCTGCCGGGCTGGGGCACGATGCGTACCCGCACGGGCGGTGCGCCGTACGTGAGTGCGTCGCCGATCAGCGTCGCGAGCACGTGCTCGAGGTGTCCACGATCCATCAGAGCGGGCGCCGGCGGCCCGGAGACACCGACACCGGCCGTAGACGGCAAGGTCGCGATGACCGCGTCGACTGAGCCACGAACCGGTACGGCGTTGCCCGGACGTACCTTGCCAGCAAGCATGTCCATCACCACGATGACGTGACCGATGCGGGTCGCTAGGCTACGGGCGCCATTGTCGATGTGCCGGGCCAGATCTTGCCGCACGTCGTCGGGCAGAGCCGTCCAATCCTGCGCCAGCAGATCGGCCAGACTGGTGACGGTCGAGAGCGGTCGGGACACGTCGTGTCCGACCGCCGACACGAGTGCCGAGGCACTGCGACCGGTGCGAAACGGAACCCGGCGTGGCGAGTAGCGCACGCGGCCGGCGGCGCGGGTGCGCCGCGGCAGGAACCGCCGGCTCGGCGTCATCGGTAGCCCCATAACGGTGCGTACACGGCAAATGCCACTATTAACCGAGGGTACGCACGAGCGCGGAGGGTCACGAGCATGTCGGTCGAAGAACAATCCGATAGTCGACCCGAGCCTCCGGGGATGGTCCTCGTGCTCGACGACGATGATTTGATGCGTGGGGCCATGCGCCGGATCCTCGAGTCGCATGGCCACACAGTCGCGACGGCTGCGACGGCGGCCGATGCCATCGACTTGTGCGAAGCCAGCAACACGGCCGGTGTGGAGGGCTGGATTTCCCTCGTGATCGCCGATGTCGGCGCGGCCGGGGCCGAGTTCGGTATGCGGGTGGCATCGGCCCGACCCGGACTCACCGTCGTGTACGTCAGCGGGATCAGCCGACCCGTGGCCGAAAATCGAGGCCTTATCCGGGCGGGCGATATGTTCGTCGCGAAGCCGTTCAGTGCCGCCGCCCTCGACGCGGCGGTCCGCGCGGCGCTCAATCGGTAGGCGCGTCGCCAGGCTTAATCGGCATGTGCCGTGCGGCCGCGCTCAACCCGTCGGCGCGCGCTCGGCCGCCGTCACGCTCAACGCGCCGATTCGCGTGCTCAGCACCACCACCAGCGGCCACAACGCCTCGGCCGCGGCGCTGGCGCGTTCCGAGACGCCGACCAATTCATGCGGCAGCAAGCTCAATCCAAACCAGCCGTTGATGGCCAGGAGCGCCACGGTCGCCGTGACGGCAACGGGTACTCGAAACGCCCACGGCGTGGTCTCGATGGCCCCGCTCCAGCGCGCCGCGGCCAGCGGCCACAGCGCCATGGCCAGAAAGCCGACGAGAGCGACCAGCCCGTGCGCCTGCGACGTGCCGGTCGGTGGCAAGGGCAACGCGCTCACCAGGATGGTCGTACCTCCGCCGATAAAGAGGACCGTCCGACCCAGCGGTCCTGCCGCACGCAACCCGAACGCGATGAGGACGTAGCAGACCCCGAGGCCGGCGAACGCCGTGGTCATGAACCATCGCTCCGGCGCGCCTATTCTCGCCAGCGCGCTGATCGTGTCCCGTGTCCAGAGGTAAGTCGGCGGCTGGAAGGTAGTGGCGATGGTGCAGCCACCGATCAGGAGGATGGGTGCGAGTGCCGCGGCACACACGACCCACCACGGTGCATGTAGGTCGGTCGTACGGTGGATCGGCACCGGTCGTCGGGTGTCGGTCACCTGCATGGATATCCGCCCTCACGTTCCTGGATTGCGTCGGAATCTGGTCATCGGATCAAGGCGCCAGTGCCGTCGAACGCTGCAATACAGGCCGGCCAGTGCGCGACAAGTCGGCAAGGCGCGACGTCATGTCGCAATAGCCCCGCACCGATGATCGGTCGCGCCGCCGGGCCGGCGACGGCGTTAACGCAGGTCAGAGCCACTTGCCGATCGGTCCACCGTACGGCGACCGCCGCGGCCCGCGCGGCTGTTCCCGGCATCGCTCCTCGATCACGTGGCTCGGCCATCGCGGGTCGCCACACCGCTCCGCGATGGTCGAGGGTCGCGTCGTACAACCGGACACACGCGCCCATTCGTCTTAGGCAGGCAACGGGGAGGTGGACATGGCGGATCGCGGGACAGACGACGATTACGTCACATACGTGAGCGCACGGCTGCCGGCGCTCAAGCGCCCGGCTATCTGCAACGCAGCGGGCCTGCGGCGCATATCGCGCCGCAGGCCCGCTGGATCGGACAGTGTTACTCGCCGAGCGTCATGTGCTCGGCGCCGAGGTACGTCTGAGCGGCCCAAGACACCGGGTCGTTCGCGAAATCGCGTTGCACCGCACGGTTGTGCAGCGCGTTGTCCAGCGATGCCATGATCATGGACTGGTCGAGGACGAGGATCCGGTGGCCCACCGAACCTGTCGTCGGGTTCACCGCGTCGAAGAATCCGTTG
This sequence comes from uncultured Actinomycetota bacterium, assembly GCA_963724705.1. Taxonomy (GTDB): domain Bacteria; phylum Actinomycetota; class Actinomycetes; order Mycobacteriales; family Micromonosporaceae; genus DASQPR01. Next base: position 195,064 of record CAVRVS010000007.1, on the reverse strand, counting down.
GCGCCGTACACGCCGGGGAACTGCGTACGCAGCTTCTGGATGTTCGCGTACGCCTGCTGCGGTGCGACATCGAGCGCGAGGAACGACGCGTGTGGTGTCACGGTGTCCTCGGTGGCGCAGGCGTAGCACTGCGACAGCGCGAGGTTCGGGTCGTCCGTGGTCGCTCCGCCACCGTGGTACGGGAATTTCAACCCCTCGACGCCGAAGCCGCCATAGTTGCCGGTGTCATCGGCGGTCGACGACGGCGACATCCCCCAGACCGAGTAGCCGAGTTCCTGCGTGGCGTACTTGATCTGGACTTGAGCGGTCCGAGCATCGGCCAGACCGAAACTGGACGGACCCCAGCTCGTCTCCGGTACGACCTCGTTGGCCATCAGGCCCTCGAACATCCCACCGGCCCACGTCGGCATGTACGTCAGGTCCGAGTTCGGGTATGTGTAGTGCCCCTCCCAGACCGGGAACTTCTGATGCGATACCGGGTCGGTGATGGTCTGCCACTGCCCGCTCATCGGCCATTGGCCCTGCCACGAGAAGTCCGGGTCGGTCGTGGCGCAGTCGGCGAACGGTGCCGGCGGTGGCAACTCACGCCAGCTCCGCCACCACACGTTACCGGGCATCTGGTGCAGGCCCATGCCGATGTAGGCCGAGATCCGCGGATCGCTGTAGATCGCGCCGTTGTGGTAGTAGTGCGTCCAGTTGTCGCCGACGTCCGGGGGAGACCCGACGTAGTAGCCGCCATACATCTGGCCGGTGGGCTGATTGCCCGCGATCGCGGGATTCACGTTGCAGTGCGTCTCCGCGCGATTGTCGTAGAAGATGCCGAAGTTCATCTGATTCAACAAAGCGCTGGCTTGCGGGGCCAGCTCGGGCATCGCCTGGCGTACGACGATCAGACCCGAGGCGTACCAACCATTGTCGACGTTGGACAGGAACGAACAGTTGTCGAAGGTGTTGCCGACACTCGGGCAGTCGCCTTGCCCCGGGTTAAGCAGCACCTTGCCGTTCGCTGTGTCATACCACTGGTAGAGGAATCCGTTCGACCGGTCGAGGTGGCTGATTTCGGTGAGCGTCGCCGAGATCAGCGACCGTGCCTTCGACCGCGACACGAGGCCGAGGTCCTCGGCCGAGACGACCGACCACAGGTAGACCCCGATATTCGAGGCACCCGTGTACTGCCCGGTCGACGTCGGCGTGGCCGACCCGCCGGCATAGGTGACGTTGTCCATCGGCAGATGTGTTGTCGGGTCAACATCGTCGGCGAAGAACTTCCAGGTGTCGCGGGCGATGCCCATGAGATTCGCCTGCTGCGCACCGGTCAGACCGGTGTACGTCTTGACCGATTGCGACCCGGCCGACTGTGCCGCTGGCCGACGCCGGCTGAGCCACTCCTGGCTGAGCCACTCCGAACACAGCGAGCGCGAGTACGCCGGCGAATGCACACGCTCGGCGCGCGATCGTCGACTGCTTTCTTGTCATTCCTGAGCCTCTCCTTCGTGTCTGGTGACATGACGCCGCGCGGCTGCGCTATGCGCCGGCGCCGGTTGACGACGGAGTTCCTTTCTGGCCGCGACAACGCGACCCGACCCCCTGCGACGGTGGGCGGCGTCGGCTGACACCGCCCGAAAACACAGCCCTCAGGCCGCGGTCGTAGCTGCCGACGCACCGACCGCGTCGGCAGGTGGTTCCCGGACGAACGGTGTCGCCACGGCATCGAGCAGCCGCTTGGTGTAGTCGTCCTCGGGATGTTGGAGGACGTATTTCGTCTCGCCGCGCTCGACGACTCGACCGCGGTTGAGCACGAGGATGTGATCCGTCACCACGCGCGCACTCAACAGGTCGTGCGTGATGTAGAGCAGGCTGAGCCCGCGCTCTTCGCGGAGCCGCCGCAGCAGCGACAGCACACCGGCGCGGAGCGACACGTCGAGCATCGACACCGGTTCGTCGGCCACGATGACGTCGGGGTCGCAGGCCAGTGCTCGCGCAATCACCACACGTTGACGCTGTCCGCCGGACAACTGATGGGGCAGCTTCGTTGCGTACTGCGTCGCCGGCGTGAGGCCGACGATCTCCAAGAGTTCGTGCACCCGCCGCACCGCAGCCCGCGCCGATAGGCCGAGGATGTTCTGACACGGCCGCATGACCGTGTACTCGACCGTGTGCAAGGGATTAAGCGCGCCGTACGGATCCTGGAACACCATCTGCACGCGACGGTGGTAGTCGCGAAGCCCGCCGGAGCGCAGCGCGTTGACCTCGATATCGCCGAAGCGGATCGTCCCGTTCGTCGGCCGCTCCGATCCGGTGATGAGCTTGGCCAGCGTGCTCTTTCCGCTGCCGCTGGCGCCGACGAGACCGATGGCGGCACCCGGTTCGATCACGAACGAGACGTCGTCGACCGCGGTGACCGTCGCACCCCGTCCCTGACCGCGCGCTTTGTAGATCTTCGTCGCGTGCGCGATGGTCAGTGCCGGCACGTTCGAGTGGCGGGTTGGCGGCGAATCTGGCACGGACGTCGCCGAGCCGGTCGCGTCAGTGGACATCGCGCACCTCCGATGCGTCGGTGTCGGACGCCGCGTGCCGGGCTGTGGTCGGTTTGGTCGGCGCGTCGGCGTCCGGTGATGTCTGCGCCGTTGGTTGCCGTACCGTGGCCGGGGTTTCACCATCGGTCCGGGTTCCGGCCTCGCGAGCCCGCACATGGCAGGCGGCCAAGCCGTTGCCCAGGGCCGTAAGTGGTGGATCCTCCTCGCGGCAGATGTCTTCCGCGAGTGGGCAGCGGGGCGTGAACGGGCAGCCGGCGAGCGACAGCGAGAGGTCGGGCGGCGCGCCGGGTATGCCACCGAGGTGGATTTCTTCGGCCCGCGGATCGGCATAACAACGAAGAAGCGCTTCGGTGTACGGATGATGTGCGCCGCCGACGAGCGAGCGCGACGGTTGATCCTCGACGATTTCGCCGGCGTACATCACCATCACGCGGTCGGTTGCCTCGAGCACAACGCCGAGATCGTGGCTGATCAGGATCGCGGTGAAGCCGTCTTCGCGCTGCAGATCCTTGATGGTCTGCATGACCGCCTTCTGCACGATGACGTCGAGCGCGGTTGTTGGTTCGTCGAAAATGATCATCCGAGGTTGGAGGGACAGCGCGAGGGCGATCGACACTCGTTGCCGCATCCCGCCGGAGAGTTCGTGCGGATAGCGATCGAGCAGCGACGCGTCCAGTTGCACCTTGTCGAGCAATTCGCCGCCGCGATGGCGGATCTCAGCGCGGCCCCAGTGCTCGCCCTCGACCTTGTGCGCCTTGAGGATGTCGCCAAAATGGTGGGCCACGGTCCGGACCGGATTGAGCGCGTTCATGCCGCTCTGCAGCACGAGCGCGAATCCGCCACGCCGCTGTCGCCGCAGGTCTTCACCGTCCAGCAGGGAAATGTCGTTGCCGTCGAAGAGGATCTCGCCGGACCGCAGGCGGGCGGGTGGGCGCAGCATCCGGGTGAGTGCGAAGCCGAGCGTCGACTTGCCACATCCCGATTCGCCGACCAGACCGACGAACTCTCCCGGTCGCAGTGTCACGTTGACGTCGCGCACCGACCAGATGCGTACGCCTCGCGCCGGCTCGTAGACGACGTTGACGCCTTTCGCCGCCAGCAGCGGGGAGTCGCTTGCCGTCGGTTGCGGCGGTGGGCCGCCTGGCCCGTGGGAATGTTGCGATGTCGCCATCACTTCTCCCTGAGTCTCGGGTTGGACAGCGCGTCGACGCCGAAATTGACGAGAGTGAAGGCCGTGGCGAGCAGCGCGATCGCGAGACCGGGCGCGAACACCAACAGCCACTGGCCGGTCAGCAGCGAATTCTGTTGCTGGGCGTAGTAGAGGATGGTGCCCCAGCTCACCGTGTTGGGATCGCCGAGGCCGAGGAACTCGAGGCTCGCCTCGGCCATCACGGCCGCCGTAGCGGCGGCGAAGAAACTGGCGGCGACGAGCGACGTCATGTTCGGCAGGATTTCCCGGAACACCACGCGGTAAAGGCGCTCGCCGGAGAACTGCGCCGACGTAATGAAGTCGCGCGTGCGCAGAGTGGCGGCCTGGCTGCGGATGACCCGAGCGCCGGTCGCCCAACTGGTGAACGCGACGACGAGGATGATTGTCCAAACCGAACGGCTTTGCAGGTACGCCGCCAGAATGATCATGAGCGGCAGACCGGGGATGACGAGCACCAGGTTCGTGAGGAAGCTGAGGCCTTCGTCGACCGGTCCCGGCCGGTAGCCGGCGATGAGCCCGAGCGTGACAGCGACGAGCGTCGCGACCGCCCCGGACACCAGTCCGACGAGCAGGGAGACCCGAGCGCCGTACACCATCTGTGAGAAGACGTCCTGACCGTTGCCAGTCGTGCCGAACCAGTTCGACGCATTCGGGTTGAGGTACGGCTGGAACGTCGTGGCGGTCGGTGAGTGATTGGCGATCAGCGGAGCGAAGATAGCGATCAAAACCATCAGCGCGATGATGGTCAACCCGATGCGGGCCTTGCCATTGCTCCACAGAGTTCGAAACGCGCGCCCGACAAAACGCAACGGGCCGGGTACGCGGCTCTCGCCGCCGACCGTGAGCGCCGCGGCCGCGCCGGGCACCTCCGGTGGTGGGGTCGAAGTTGTAGTCAGAATGCTCATCGGCGCACCCTCGGATCGAGTCGCACGTAGAGCAGATCGACGATGAAGATCGCGACGAGCATGCTCACCGTGATGACGAGGAACAGGGCCTGCATCAACGGGAAATCGTGGTTGGACACCGCGATGTAGAGCAGGTTCCCGAGGCCCGGATAGCTGAACACGCCCTCGACCAGGACCGAGCCGCCGACCACCGCGCCGAGCGAGAGACCGAACGCGGTGACGTTAGGCAGCAACGCATTGCGGGCGGCGTAGAGCAGCGCGACGGTACGCGAACGCAACCCGTTGGCTTCCGCGAAGGTCACGTAGTCCTCGCCGAGCGTGTTGATCATGTTGTTCCGCATGCCGAACACCCAGCCGGACAAGGTCGTGATCGCGAGTGTCGCGGCCGGCAAGATGCTGTGCACGATCGCGTCCCGCAGGAACGGCCACGTGAACGACGGTGTCGCGCCCTCGTTGTAGCCGCCCTTGAGCGGGAATACGCCGAACCTGAACGCCAGCAGATACAGCAGCAGCAGGCCAAGCCAGAACGGCGGGAACGCGGCGAAGAACGTTGCGCCGATCGTTACGGTCGAGTCGGCCGCTGTGCCGCGCCGCCAACCGGCGTACACGCCGAGCAACGTACCGATGATGAACGCGATGATCGTTGTGCTGCCGACCAACAGGATCGTCCACGGCAGCGCCTTGCCGATCGTGTGGGTGACGGTCTCGGTCGGGAACGAATAGGACCGGCCGAAGTTGAGCGTGAAGATGTTCTTCCAGTACTGCCCGTACTGGCTGAACACATTGGAGTGCGGGACGCCGAGTTGCACCTCGATCGCGTGGCGCTGCGCGTTCGTGATGGCTTGCCCGGTCGACGCGATCTTGGCAAGAGCCGCGTCGACCGGGGAGCCGGGCATAAGCCTGGGCAGTGCGAAGTTCAGCGTGATCGCGGCCCAGAGCGTGATGACGAACAGCGCCACCTTCCGCAGGACGTAGCGCATGGCTAGACCTACGAAGCCGACTGCAGGCGGGTGGCCACGACGAGCATGGCATTGGTGTAGTTGGTCGGCAGCGTGTACGGGTTCTGTGCGGACGGCCAGCCGGTGAAGTGGTTGTCCCGGAACAGGCCCCAGCTACCGCCGTAGTAGAGCAGTACGACCGGCACCTGGTCGTACATGACCTTCTCGAGGGCGAACGTCGCGGTCTGCTGAGCCGATGGATCGGTGGCGCCGGCGAGCGTGCTCAGTGCCTGATCGACGCTCGGGTCCTTGAAGCGCTCGAAGTTGTTGACCGTCGGCGTCTTCACCGGAGTCGCAAATGAGCTGTTGAGCCCGTTGTTGAAGTCGGTGTACGGGTCGCCCGATCCGCCGAAGCCGCCCATCGCGGCGTCGAACGTGCCGCCCTGAGTGGCGGTCGAATACTGCGCGTACTGGGGTTCGTCGAGCGATACCTTGATGCCGGCCTGACCGAGTTCGGTGGCGACTTCTTTCGCCGCCGCGACCCAGTCACTGAAGTTGCCCGGCATCACGATCGTCATCGTGGCCTGCTTGCCGTTCGAACCGACCAGCTTGCCACCGGTGAGGTGATAGCCGGCGGCGGCAAAGTCCTGCTGTGCCTGCGAGCTGCTCTGCGTGATGTTGCCGCTGTTCGGGATGCTCGGGTCGAGCCACTTCTGCAGGTTCGGCAGGATGAGGCCGGACATGCTGGCCTGGTCGAGATATCCGTTGACGGCCTTCTGCGCGATCGTCGTCCGGTTCAACGACTCGGAGACGCCCTTGCGGAAGCTGGCGTTGTCGTACGGCGCCTTCGTGAGGTTCAGGAACAACCCGATCGTGCCGCCCGGCGGGAACCAGTAGGTGTTGTGGGCCGAGTCGCGATTGACATACGTGTTCTTGACATCGGGGATGAACGTGTAGGCCCAGTCGAACTTGCCACTGGTCACGTCGAGTTGGTTCGTCGCCTGGTTGCTGGCCTGCGCGGGGAACGCGACCTCGGACGGCGCAACCTTGTTGGCCTGCCAGTAGTTGGCGTTTTTCTTGAGCTTGTACTGGGTCGGCGCAAACGTGTCGAGCGTGAACGGGCCGGTCACGACCGGCTTCGTGTCGGTGTACTTGACGGGATCGGCGATCGACGACCAGACGTGCTCGGGCACGATCGGCACCTGGGCCACCTGGGCGGCGAACGGTACGTTCGGCTGCTTGAACGTCACAGTGAATGTGTTGCCCGCCCCGCTGACGCTCGCGACCTGCGCCCAGATGCCACGCGTGTCGAGCGCCGGGAACTTCTTGAGCAGATTGAACGTGAAGGTGACGTCGTTGACCGAGAAGGCCTGACCGTCGCTCCACTTCACGTTCGGTCGCAACGTGTAGACCAGGGTCGTGGGGTTGGTGAACTTGTAACCGGTCGCCAGGAACGGGGTATACGTGCCGTCGATCGGGCTGGGAATCTCCAGTGGCTCGTACATGAGGAATTGGCCGTGTAATGCCGTGCTGGCAAACGGGTTGAAATTCTCCACAAGGGTGGGGTTACCCGCGTCGCCCTGGATCGTCAGCGTGCCGCCAGTGCCGGCGGACGAGCTGGATTTCACGTCCGAGCCGCCGCAGGCGGCGGTCCCGAAGAGTGCCACGGCTGTGGCCGCGGCGCACAGCAGCAACGGTGTGCGGCGTTTCATGGTCTCTCCTTGGGTGTCAGTCCGGTTGATCCGACGACCGCTGCTGCGGCGTCCCGGGAGTCGACCGGACGGGGCGCAACCGGATACGCGCCACGCCGGGCATGGGGAGTGAGTAGTCGAAACGGAGTGCGGTCGCGGTCGATGCGCGCTCGGTGGGGGAGATCGGTTCGGTTGCGAGCGCATCGGCCGCGCGCAAGCGCGACCACAGCTGTTCGTCCGGCCAGACGGTGTCGGTCGGGCACGCGGCGGCGATATTGGAATGGTTGAGGTCGATCCGGGAGATGGTGACGTCGTAGGCAATGGCCGGATCGACTCCGCCGACTTCGAGCCGGACGTTGCGGTCCAGCCGAGCGTCGCCGGACATGAGCGCGGCGTTGATCGTGCCGTTCCAGGTGAGGACGTCGATCGTGCCGTCTTCGTGGCGGGTAGCCGAGCACTGCACGAGAACCGCTGCGCCGTCGCCGTCCACCGTGTGAGCGAGCACGTGGTCGCCTTGGTGCGCGGCCAGGTGCGCCGCCCAATAGCGCGGTTTCGCCAGGTTGCCGACCGTCAGTAGACCAAATCCGTTGTGGAACAAACGATCCGGCCGGCCGAGCTCCTCGAAGTGGTCGCTCGCGACCCAATACGCGAGCGCATCGAGATGATGTTGCGCGATGGCATAGCCGGCCAGCACGAAGGGTGCCCCGAAGGCGGTGTCGTGAATCGGGCCGAAATGCGTGGAGCCGACGCCCCACTCGGTCCACCACACCGGCGTTCCCTCGAAGCCATGGCGGTCGAGTGCCGGCCGTACGTCGAGCGGAAGGTTGCCGTACGTGTGGCTGGTGACGAAGTCCAGCGGCACGCCGGCGTGCTCGGCGTGAGCGGCGAGGCGCTCGACCCACTCGGCCGCCGCCGTCGACGGGCCACCGACCGCGAGTCTCGGATCAACTGCCTTCAGCGCGCGCGCCGATTCCTCGTACAGGCGGAGATACTCGTCGACCGTCCCGGTCCAGAACACGACAAGGTTCGGCTCGTTCCAGACCTCGAACGACCATTGCGTGACTTCGTCAATGCCGTACCGGTCAATGAGGTGTTCGGCCAGCGCGGTGACGAGCGCTCCCCACGAAGCCCAATCTGCCGGCGGAGAAATGACGCCGCGGTAGGTGAACACGGTCTCGCTCGGATCGCGGGCGAGGGCGGCCGGCATGAACGAAAGTTCGATGACCGGCCGGATCCCGATGTCGAGCAGTTGGTCGTAGATCGCGTCGACGCGCTCGAAGTCATACGTGACCGTGCCGTCGTCCGCAATCCGCACCACGTTGTTGTCATCATGGAGAATCGCGTGCGCGCGGACGCGTCGCACACCGAGGTCGTCGTGGACGCGCCGCAGCGCGGTCGCGAACTCGTCGGCGATCCATTTCTGGTCGCCGTCGAGGAGGAGCTGTGACAGCCGTTCCGATCCGATCATTTCCCAGACCCGGCGCAGGTTGCCGACAACGTGCGCGGTGTCGACGGTGACCGCGACGACGGGAGTCTGGGCCGAGCCCGCGGTACGGCCGTCCGACGTGTCGACGGAGACGGGCTCCGACCATGTCCAGACCGGATAGTCGGCGCCGAGGACGGCCCCGACACGGTAGGTGTATGTGGTGCCGTCGGGAAGACCGGTGTCGGCGAACGCAAGTTGTGGAACGGCTGGAACATCGGCGCCGCCGTGGTCGACGATGACAGGTGACTGCCCCGCCTCGGCGCGTTCGATCACGTAGCCGGCCGCCCCGGCCACGGCATTCCAGGAAAGCTGGACGTGTCCCGTGGCCGCCCGGGCGCGGAGATTGGTCGGTGCGGGCAGCCGGGCGCCTTCGTCTGCGCCGGCGGTGTCGGTCAGCCGCTGGTAGATGCGGGTCTCGAAGTCGGTACGCGCGTCGGCCGACGTCATCGAACCGGTCCGCCGTCGACGTGCGACGTCGCGTTTGTCATGTATGACTCCTTGTGGATCCGACCGGCAGTGAGTGGCGCAATCGCCGGTGAGGGGGTGTCCTAACGAGGCCGGAGCTCCGCTAGATGTCGGGCGTACAACCGCAGCTTTCGCGGATATCAACCCGCACCGGCATTTCGACCAGCCGGGCCGCGAGTGCCGAATCGGCCAGGCGTTCCTCGAGCATGCTCACGGCCTTCTCGCCCAGCTGACGCATTGGCTGCGTGACCGTGGTGAGGGCGGGCCGTACGTGCTGGCCCAGTTGGATACCGTCAAAGCCGGTCACTGCGACATCCTGCGGAACCCGCAATCCGGCCCCGGACAAAGCCGTCAACGCGCCCAACGCGGTCTGGTCGTTGGCGCACACAAGTGCACGCGGACGGTGCCCGTCAGCCAGGAGTTGAGCGACCGCCCGACGGCCGCCGGCGGTGGTGAAGTCGCTCGTCGCATGAGGACGTTGCGCAACCGGTAGCCCACGTTCGGCCAGGGCCGCCTGGAAACCGTCGAAGCGCGCCGCCGAGTCAGGCGAGTCCGGTCCGGCCACGAACCACACGTCGGTATAGCCGTGCACATCGATCAAGTGCCCGGTCACCTCGCGAGCACCCGTCCGGTTGGCCACCACGAGGTGATCGACCACCCGCGCGACCTCATCCGACGTACGCGGCCCAGCCAGCATCACCACCGGGATGCGGCCGGCGATCCGTTCCAACTCGGGCGCCGGCACCGTACGGGCCAGCACGACCATGCCGTCGCACCGACCGGCGACGGTCGTCACGAGATCGACGTCGTCGGTTTCGTGAGACGCAGCGATGAGTAGCGCATATCCCCGGCGTCGGGCCGCCCGTTCCATTCCCCGGATGATTTCGTCGTACCAGAACATGGCGTCCGACTCGGTGTCCAGATCCCCGACGAGATCCGGGAAGCACAGCCCGAGCACTCCGGTGCGCCTGGCAGCCAGGTCGCGAGCGGCCCCGCTCGGCACGTATCCCAGCTCGGCTACGGCCGCGAAAACCCGCTCCCGGTATTCCGGGCGGACTCGATCGTTGCCCGACAGCACCCGAGACACAGTCGCGGTGGAGACGCGGGCGTGCCGGGCAACCTCATACACCGTGGGCACAGTTCGCACAGCGGCCGCCTCCCCAGGAGCCGTGTACGCGCTTACTGTATGCGCGTACACGACGCAGTATGGCGAAGGTGAATGGCGATGTAAAGACCCGTGAACACCGTCGCGATCCGGCCGGCGCTGTGCACCCAATCGGATCTGCGGCCCACGCTCGACGAACATGGCTTCGGGCCTACCCCCGACAACGCGGGGATAAACGCGGATCGTGCCAGGAGCCGCGGCACGTTTAAACGCTACGTATGCGCGTGATTACGAACTGTCGTAAGTGGCCTACGCGGCGCTGTTATGGCACCCGGCAGGGTCGATCCGGCTGCGCGTTGGCCTGGGCCACCGTCCACTTGCCGGCCGTGTTCCGGTTCAACAACATCAGGACCGTGTACGCGCCGACCGCGTCGTTCGGATAGGCCGGGTGGGGCGGGTGGCTGGTCGCGTCCAGCTCGGGCGCCGTTGGCTCCGGCGACGGGCCGGCCTCGGTCCCGGACTTCACGGTCTTCCAATCGGCCGGATTGAAACAGTAGGTCACCGACGCGATCGTTTCGTTCGCGTCAACGAACTGGACGACCGGATCCGCTGACCAGGTGGGCTTGCCGACCGCGATGATGCCATGGTCGATGGCGTCCTGGACGACAGCCTGCAGGCCGGCGGCGTTGCCGCCGCCCAGACTGGTGAAGGCCGGGTTGTTCGGGTCGCCGGCGTTATAGGCCGCCACGTACTCGGTCATGAACTTCTTGTACGTCGCCACGATCTCGGTGGCACCCTGGCTCGCCGCTACCGTAGGCGCCACCGCCGCTGTCTCGACGTCGGGCGTGCTGGCCGAGGAGCAGCCGGCCACGCCGATCAGGCTGAGGGCAACCGATACTAAGATCACCCGGGTACGTCGGCGTACATGCGGCCGCAACGCGCTCTCCTCCATGGCAAAACCGGCAAGGCAAACAGGACGCCCAATAGTGGCGTGTCCATGACAGTCGGGCTTGGTGCGCCTGTCAACCCCCGCGTTCGCCCCAATCGATACGGACAGTGATGCGAACCACTCTCGATGACTACGAACGGCGCATGTGGCGCGGGCGAGCCCAAGCTTACGTCCTGAGCTTCGCCACGCTCTGTGCGCATCCGGTGCACGCATTGCTCGATGCCGCGAGGGTCGGACCCGGCAGCGCCGTGCTGGACGTCGGCACCGGCCCGGGCACTGTCGCGCGTGCAGCCGTGGATCGTGGCGCGTGGGTGACCGCCGTCGACGCGGAGCCGAGCATGGTCGAGGTCGCGTCGGCGGCCGTGCCAACCGCCGACGTACGCCTCGCGGTCCTCCCCGAGCTGCCGTTCGCCGACGGAGCGTTCGACGCTGTCGTCGCGAACTTCGTCGTCAACCATGTCGGTGACCCGGCCGCAGCGGTGGCCGAACTCCGTCGAGTGGTCCGGCCGGGCGGTCGCGTGGCCATGACTGTGTGGCCTCGGCCGTCGCCGCCGCTGCAATTGTTCTGGGCCGATGTCGCGGCCGAAGCCGGGCTCACGTCCGGTCCGACCGCGGCCGCCGCGCCGCGAGTGCCGCCGGAGGCCGACTTCGCCCGGACGCCGGCCGGCTTCGCCGGCCTGTTGTCGGGCTCCGGCCTGCTCGACGTCGTGTGCGACACGATCGAGTGGCGACACCAGACAACGGTTGATGAGTGGTGGAACGCCCCCGCCAACGGGCTGGGCGCACTCGGCGCGGCGCTTGCGGGCGCGCCGCCGGCGACGGTCGAACATGCGCGGCAGACTTTCGAACGGCTTGCAACCCCGTACGTGGACAACGGTGTGCTGACGATGGCGACGGCCGCACTCCTCGCGAGCGGGATGCGTTAGGCACGCGATGCGCACGTTGGGCATCGACCTCGCCGCGGCACCGGCCCGTTCGGCCGCCTGCGTGATCTCGTGGGCGAACGGTGCCGCGCACGGCGAGGTCTACCCGCCGCCGCTCGACGACGATGAGCTGCTTGGCCTTATGCGGGGCGCTGACCGGGTCGGCATCGACTGCCCACTCGGATGGCCGGTCGCCTTCGTCAACGCGGTCACCGCGCACCTCGATGGTGCCGCCTGGCCAGGCCGTGGTGCTCTCGATCCGATCGCGTACCGTCGCCGTCTTGTCTACCGCCGGACCGATGAGATCGTCGCGGCGTCGGGGTCGCGACCGCTGAGCGTCTCGACCGACCGGATCGGCGTCGTCGCTCTGCGGTGTGCGTTACTCCTCGACGCTTTCGCGCCGCCGCTCCCGACGACCCCGCCCGATCGATCTGGCGCCGGAGTGGTCGCCGAGGTCTACCCGGCCGCGGCGATGCGCCGCTGGGGTCTCGCGACCGCTGGCTACAAGGCTGACCGGGTCCGGGCCGCGCCAGCGCTGGCGGCCCTGGTGGAGACCCTCCGCACCGCGGCGCCGTGGCTGCAGCTGTCGGGGGAGGCGTGGGAGCACTGCCGCCGCAGCGATCACGTCTTCGATGCGGTCGTCGCGGCGCTCGTGACACGGGCCGTGGCTCTGGGTCTGACCGCTGGACCGGGCGAGGACGAGCGTGGCCACGCCGCCGTCGAGGGCTGGATCCACGTACCGACTCACGATCTTGAGCACTTGATCTGATCGCCGTCGACGACGCTCGGAACTGGGCGACAAACGTGCCATGGCGGCCGACACGTGGCACATCCGCGTCCATCGCTGTTCGGTTCGGCTGACAATGGTGAGGCGAAGCATTCCTATCGATTGAGGCAGACCACATGAGCACTTGGGACATGATCGAGTCGGAGCGCGCATCGTTTGCCGACGCATTGGCGAGCCTGCCCGCCGACGCATGGGACGCGCAGTCGCTCGCGAGTAAGTGGGCCGTGCGCGACGTCGTGGCTCACATGATCGCGACGGCGCAGATGACGCCACCGAAGTTCTTCGGGGCGATGATCGGCAGCGGTTTCAACTTCCAGACCATGACGGCCAAGAAGATCGCCGGCGTCAAGGCCGGCAAGTCGGACGCGGAGCTCGCCGCGATCTATCGATCGCTGATCGACGCGCGATCGGCACCACCCGGGCCGGCACCGTCGTGGCTCGGCGAAACCATCGTGCACGGAGAGGACGTCTTCCGGTCGCTCGGCACGTACCGTCCGCATCCGGTCGAGCACGTCGTCACGGTGGCCGACTTCTACAGCGGCTCGAACCTGCTGATCGGCGCGAAGAACCGGATCGAGGGCGTGACGTTGCGGGCGACGGACACCGACTGGTCGCACGGCTCTGGCCCGGAGGTGAGCGGTTCCGCGATCGCGCTCGTCATGGCGATGACCGGTCGCAAGCCGGCGCTGGACGATCTCAGCGGACCCGGCTTGGACGTGCTTCGCTCCCGACCGTAGCGGCGCGGACGGTACGCCGCTGGCGGACGCCCCGTACCCGAATATGGTCGGCGGCGCCGCCGGGAGGGTGACCTCCCGACGGCGCCGGTCTCGCTGTCGTGCCGACTCCTTAGTGCACCGTGATGGTGAACGTCGTGGTCGTGTTCTGGATATCGACGAAGTTGTTGCTCTCCGTCAGGCCGTTGAACGTGACCGACCCGACCGCCGGACCCTGCCCGGCTTCGGGCAAGCGGGTTGGCCCAGATGCCGTAGCCGGACTTCGCGTTGAACGCGTCACCACTCTGCTGCGCACCGGTGATCGTGGTGTTCGTGAAGATGGTGTCGGTCACCGGGATGAGCGGTGTCGACGGCGACGAGTAGTCCGTCTGGAACATGATGCCGGAGTACGTCGGATTGGTGATCGTCGCGTCCGTGGATCGGATGCCCTGGAACGGTTGCGTCGCGCTGAACACCCAGATCGCACCGAACACCTGACCGCCCCAGAAGTGACCGCCGTCGCGAACCAGCGAGTAGTTCGAGAAGTTGGTCACCGGGAGCGTGAACCCTTGGAACGCGAATCCGAAGTTCAGCGAGCTGATCGTCAGACCCGAGTAGCAGCAGGGTGTCGGCGACGTAGAAGTTCGAGATCGTGTTGTTGTCGCCGCCGTAGATCGCCACGCCGGCCGCCCGCCACGGGAAGAGCGCCGTGACGTTCTGGATGGTGTTGTTCTCGTTGTTGCCGCCTTCCTGGTCGTTCGCGGCGAACAGCGCGAAGCTGTCGTCACCGGTCGCCCGGGCCTCGTCGTTGCTGATGACGTTGCCGGTGCTGTGGTTGGTGAGGTTGATGCCGTCGGCGTACGTGTCGCGGATGCGCATGTTGGTGAAGTGGGAGTTCGACGACGCCGGCGGCGCCCCAGACACCGACCACCGTGTGCTCGATCCACACGTTGTCGATCGTGATGTTCGACTGGTCGCGCAGGTCCCAGGTGTGGCCCGGGCCGTCGATCCGGTGGTCGAAGTTGCCGAACCAGGCGAAGCCGCGGAACGTCGAGCCGCTGGCGCCGCTCTGCAGCGACCAGCCCGCGTCCGTGTTCTCCATGCGTGGTCGGCACGACGAACTGCGTGAACCAGGGGCCGGCGCCGACAACGGCGACGCCCTTCTGGTAGATGGTGAACTTCTGCGTCACCGAGTACTGGCCGGCCGGCAGGTACACGCCGGTCGAGCGTGCCGGTGGTGTCCATCCGGACCTTGTCCAGCGCGGCCTGCACGGACGCCTGGTCGAAGCCGGTCGGCACCGTGTAGTGGGTCGGGTCCGGGTTCGCGACCGGGGTGGCCTGCTCCAGCTGCATGAAGTCGATGGCGTACTGCGATCCGTTCGACGAGTCCTTCTGCAGCTTGAACGTGCTGCCCGCGGGTACGTCGCCGGCAGCACGAAGCTCGCCTCGTCGTAGATGTGCCGCGGTCCGCCGGCGCCCGGCGAGTTGCCCGGGCCGGTCTCCGCACCGTACAGCCACGCGAAGTGCGACGTGAGGCTCAGCGGCTGGACCAGGTTGCCGTTGACGTAGAGGTCGAGCGTCGAGGTGATGCCGCCGCCACCGGACGAGTCCGGGATGGAGAACCGCACCACGAACGTGTTCGTCGACTCGCGCGAGGTCCACTGCACGAATGACCCGGTCGTGTTCAGCGAGACGGCCTCGCGACCGGACGCCTCACCGCCGAGGTCGCCGATCGTACGGTTCGGGCCGTCCAGGATCGCGCCGCCGCCGTACGTGCCGGCCTCGGCCTCGTAGTTGTCGTAGGGCATGTTCGCGCCCAGGCCGACGAACAGGGTGGTGGTGCTGGTGTTGTTGGCCTGCTTGACCGACAGCTCAGCGCTGTCGACGGCGACGACCGTCTTCACCGTGTAGTTGCCGTTCACCGCGGTCCACGAGCCGATGCTCACGTTCTGGCTCGCGCCGGCGGCCAGCGCGCCGGTGTACGAACCGGTCAGCGTCTTGACCGTCGCTGCCGGTCGAGTTGATGACCGTGACCGTGACGCCGTGCGAGCCGCTGCTCGTGGAGATGTTGCCCTGGTTCTTCAGCGTCACGGTGAACGTGACGCGATTGGCCGGCGGACGGGTTGGTCGGGGTTCCACGACGTCGTGCCGACCAGGTCGGCACTCTGCACCGGCGTCACGACGAGGTTCGTCGCGCTGGTGAGGTTGTTGTTGCGTGTCGTTCAGCTCGACGAGCGTGTTCGCCTCGTCGACCTTCGCGGTGAGCGCGTACGTGCCGGCGGTCTGGGTGCCGATGTTCGTCGTGACGACGGTCTGCGCGCCGGCGGCGAGCGCCGGGCACCGTCGCGGTGCCGACCTTGGTGGTGCCGAGGTAGAAGTTGACGTTGGAGGCCGCCGAGGCCGCCGTACCGATGTTCTTCACCGTGGTGGACACGGTGATCGCGTCGGTCTCGATCGGCGACGTCGGCGTCCAGGAGATCGCGGTCGGGGTGAGGTCCGGGTTCGGCGCCGGGGTGCCGAAGATCTGGAACTCGGCCACCTGGCCGCCCGGAGCGCCGGTGTTGCTGGTGATGGACAGCTCGATGTTCTGGTAGCTGCCGCTGACCGGGATGGTCACCGAGTTGCCGGTGGACGGGTTGAACGTGTAGTTCTGTCGCCGCGGCCAGCGTGACGAACGAGCCGCCGCTCTGGGGCTGGCCGAGGACCGCGATGGTCTGGGTACGGGTGACCCCAGGACGCGTCCGGGTTCAGCTTGACGACGACCGAGCTGAGCGTCGCGTTGCCGAGCAGGCTGACCGTTGCCTGGGTCGGGTAGGACGAGCCCTCGAAGTACGTGGTCAGGTCGTTGTCGTTGGCGTTCGTCGGCACGTAGATGTACGTGTTCGCGGTGCCGGTGATCGGCCGGCCGACCGCGAGGTTGGTGCCGCCGCCGCCGCCGGTGCCGGTACGCGTGACGGTGTTGCTCGGCTGCGACTGGTTGCCGGCCGCGTCCTTGCGCCACCACGTAGTACGTGACCGTGGCCGTGTCCGGCTGCGACTCCGAGTAGGTCAGCGTGGTGCCGCTGACCGTCGTGTCGATCGCGCCGTTGCGGTAGACGACGTACGACGTGACGCCGACGTTGTCGGTCGACGCGGTCCACGTCAGCTTGACGGTGCCGGACGTCGGCGTGGTCACCGCGAGGTTGCCGGGCGCGGTCGGCGCGGTCTGGTCACCGGTCTGGCCGGTGCGGGTGACGCTGTTCGAGTTGCCGGACTGGTTGCCGGCCGCGTCGTGCGCCCGCACGAAGTAGGTCGCGGTCAGCGTGTCCGGCTCGTTGTCGGTGTACGTCAACGCGCTCGCCGGGACGCTCGTGAGCAGCGTGTTGTTGAGGTAGATGTCGTAGCCGGTGACGCCGACGTTGTCCGTGGAGGCGTTCCAGGTCAGCTTGATCTGACCGGACTGCGGCTGCGTGAAGGCGAGGTTCGGTCGGCGCGGTCGGTGCCTGGTGTCGCCGGTGGTCGGGCCGTAGACCTCGAACTCGGAGATCTGCCCGGCCGGCCAACCGATGTTCGCGGTGAAGTTCAGCCGCACGTAGCGCGTGGTGGTCGCGCGCGAACGTGATCGTGACCGTGTTCGCCGAACCGTCGAATACGTAGCCGGTCGAGGCCACGAGCGTGGTGAAGTTGGCGTTGTCCGTGCTGCCCTGCCGACCGACAGCGTCTCGGTGCGCGTGCCCCAGCCGGTCGGCAGCTTCAGCACGACCTTGTTGATGCTGACCGACGAGCCGAGGTCGACCTGCACCCACTGCGGGAACGCGTTGTTCGTTGCTCTCCCAGTAGGTCGCCTGGTTGCCGTCGTTGGCGTTGCTCGACGCGTACGTCTGCGTGTGGCTGCTCTCCGACATCGTCTTGCCAGCGCGAGGTTGGCGCCACCGACGTGGTGGTCGGGCCGTAGATCTCGAACTCCGAGAGTCTGAGCGGCCGGCCAGCCCGGTGTTCGCGGTGATGTTGATCCGCACGTACCGGGTGGTCGGTCTGGGTGAAGTTGATGGTGACGGTGTTGGCGCTGCCGTCGAAGCTGTAGCCGGTCGACGCGACGATGGTGCGAGAAGCTGGCGTTGTCGGTGCTGCCCTGCACGGACAGGGTCTCGGTGCGAGCGCCCCAGCCGGTGGGCAGCTTGCAGCACGACCTGGTTGATCTGCGGTGGCTGCTGCCGAGGTCGACCTGAGCCCACTGCGGGAACGCGTTGTTGTTGCTCTCCCAGTAGGTGGCCTGGTTGCCGTCGTTGACGTTGTTCGGTGCGTAGGTCTGGGTGTAGCTGCTCGCGGTGGCGGTCTTGCCGAGCGCAAGGTTAGTTCCGGCGGCTGCGGCCGGCGACGCGGGCAGCAGCGGCAGGACCGACACGAGCAGACCGGCGAGCGCCGCGGCCAGCAGCCGCGGCGTCAAGAATCGTGTTCTCATCGCAATCCTCAATGTGGGGTCGGGGGAACGCGCGGGCTTCGGGCCGGGGCAAAGACCCGATCAAATCTGTGGGTACGGTCGTGCCGACGGCTTGCGGTCGGCGGATGACGACGACCGACGCTGGCTGTGGCCGGCCGTGGTAGCGGTACGCGTGTCGGCTGGGTCACGTATCAAGCGGATCGCGTCGACAGGATGCGCGACTGCCTCGCGGTGGCGGAGCCACAGGCGTGGCGGAGGCGGACGAACGCGCTTGACCGATGTCCACATCACGAGTCCTTTTACGAACGTCGACTTAGTGGCTGCAGCGGACACCGAGCGGGTGCGCCCCTTGCAAAATTGCGCAGATCAGAGAAGAACCAGAGGCACGGATGCAAACTCTTGCACCAACTGTGGGCAAGGTTATCGATGCGTTAGCGGCGCGTCAACGATTAGCTTGAATGTGACATCGTTCGTGAACTGCCTGTCATCACGGCGAACCATGGCTGTCGCCGTGCAAGGTGATTGCGACTCGACACGTACCGGCCCGTATTCGCTGCTTGCGCGGCTTACGGTGGAACACGCGCCGGCGTCGCCAAACGGACGATGCCTGTGTATCGGCGGCGTTCGATGGCGTGCCGGCCGACCAATCGGCCGAGATCCCTCATCACCATCGGGCTTACCCGTCGACCGAGACCGGTGTGGACGCCGCCGTGACCATCAAAGTCGCGACTAGGCTGACGGGCGTGATCGGACGCCCCGCGTCCGGGCAGGGCGATGTGAACCAAGCATTGCGTGGACGGGCAAGGAGTGGCGATGGCAGCACTCGGTTGGCAGGTCGACGGCCCGGACAAAGGACCTTTGCTCGTTTTGGGTTCGTCGTTGGGCACGACGCGGGCGATGTGGCGCATCCAGGTCGAGCCGCTCGGTGAGCATCTTCGCGTGCTCCGCTACGACCATCGTGGTCACGGCGAGTCGGCAGTTCCGCCGGGGCCGTACGCAATGGATGACCTCGGCGCCGACCTGCTCGAGTTGCTCGACGAAGTCGCGCCCGGCGAACGCGTGCACTATGCCGGGCTCTCGCTCGGCGGCATGGTCGGCATGTGGCTCGCGATCCACGCGCCCGAGCGCGTCGGCCGGCTCGCGCTCGTCTGCACCTCGGCGCACATGCCGCCGGCCGAACAATGGACGACCCGCGCCGAGACGGTGTTGGCCGACGGCATGGAGGCGATCGCGGACGTCGGTCTCGGCCGCTGGTTCACCCCGGCGTTCGCCGAGCAGTCACCCGACGTCGTGGCCGAGGCTCGCGACATGCTCACGGGTACGCCGCCGATCGGGTACGCCGGATGCTGCGCGGCCATCGGCGCGATGGATCAGCGGGCCGAACTGTCGAAGATCAGCGCCCCGACGCTGATGATCTCTGCGGTCGACGACCCGTCGACGCCGCCCGATCACGGCCGGGTTATCGCCGATGCCGTCCCGGGCAGTCGGTTCGAGGTGATCCCGGGCGCGCACCTCGCGGCATTCGAATCCGCGGACATCGTCACCGGGCTTCTTCTTGACCATTTCGCCGGCGCGACGACCTAGCGCTGGCGCGATGACGTAGCCCGGCGAGGTCCCGACAGCCGAGGCCCCGACGGCCGAGGCATACGCGGCCGCGACGTTCGGACGGCACGGTGGCCACGATCACGCCGTACGCGCGCGGAAATCATGCGAACCGGCCGGTCAGGGTACGGTCAAGGCGACGGCTCCCGCGGGCGGAGGGTGAGTGGAGACGGTCCAGCACTGGTTGTCCAGCGTGCCTCCCGGGTGGATGTACCTGATCGTGGCGTTGGTCATCGGCGTCGAGAGCATGGGCATCCCGCTTCCGGGAGAGATTGCGCTCGTCGCCGCGTCGCTACTGGCCGTGTCGGGCTACGCCGACATCTGGTGGGTGGCAGTCGCCGGATCGCTCGGTGCGATCATCGGCGACTCCATTGGATACTGGATCGGCCACCGTGGCGGCCGACCATTCCTCGAGCGACTCGGCCGGCGCTTCCCCCGACATATGGGCCCGGTCCAACTGGCCAAGGCCGAACAGACGTTCCAGCGGTGGGGTGTCGCGGCCATCTTCTTCGGTCGCTTCATCGCACTCCTGCGCATCTTTGCCGGACCACTGGCCGGCGCACTGCGGGTGCCGTACTGGAAGTTCCTGGCCGCAAACGCGGCCGGCGGAGCGATCTGGGCCAGCGGTACGGCGGTCTTGATCTACTACATCGGTAAGGCCGCCGAGACGTGGCTGTCGCGTTTCAGCTGGATCGCATTGGTAGTCGCGATCGTCGCCGGCATCGTGACCACGTTGATCATCCGACACCGAGCGCGTCGTCAGTTCGCCGACGCGATCGACGACTCCGACCAGGCCGAGACCGCGGCCACCGGCCGAGGACCGGCCACATGACCGGTCCGACATTCAGCGGCGGCGATGTCTGGGGCTACCTCGACACTCTCGCGCTCGGCCCGCCGACTCCCCGCAAACGGACGTTGGATCGCATGCGCGGCCTCGTCGAGGCGCTCGGCCAGCCGCAGCGGACGTTTCCGTCGATCCACGTCACCGGGACGAATGGCAAAGGCTCGACGGTCGCGTACGCGGCCGCGTTAATGGCCGCGGCCGGTCTCCGCGTCGGCACGTACACCAGCCCACACCTGCACAACATCACCGAGCGCGTTCGCATCGACGGTCGCCCGATCGACGACGACCGGATGGCGGACGCGGTCGCTCGCGTCGTGAAGGCCGCGCCGGCGGGTGCCGATAACAGCTGGTTCGAGCTGGTAACTGGGTCCGCGTTCGTGCTGTTGGCCGAGGCGGACATCGACGTGGCCGTCATCGAAGTCGGGGCGCTCGGGCGCTTCGATGCCACCAACGTGATCGATGCGGACATCGCCATCGTGACGAACATCGAGATCGAGCACGCCGAGCGGGCCGGCCCGACCCGCGCGCACATCGCGGCGGAGAAGTCGGGAATCGTACGGCCGGGGGCCACGCTCGTCCTCGGTGAGCCGGATCCCTCACTCGACGAGGCATGGACGGCCGCCCGGCCGGGTCGCGTGCTGCGCATCGGCGACGACTACGGATCCCGCCATCGGAGCCGGACACCGGCCGGCACGTACGCCGACCTGTGGACGCCGTGGGGGACACGGCATGGTGTGCCGATCGGTGCGGCCGGGGCATATCAATGCTCGAATGCGGCAACCGCGCTGGCCGCTGTCGACGCCTACCTCGATGCGCGGCAGGGCAGTCCGGTCGCGCGGTCCGCGATCGACTCGGCGTTTGCGACCACCCGGGTCGGCGGCCGCTGGGATCTCGTTGCGCAGACCCCGACCGTCATCGTCGACGGGGCACACAATCCAGCCGGCGCGGCCGCGCTGGCCAGCACCGTCGACGAGGAGTTGGCCGACGTACGACCGAGGGTGCTGGTCGTCGGCGTACGCGGCCGCCGCTCGCCGGCCGGCCTGCTCGCGGCGTTGCGTCCAGACCGCTTCGACCACATTGTCTGTACGCAGCCACCCGCCGGTGACGCCTGCCCGGCCGGAGATGTCGCGGCCGCTCTTCCCGAGGTCGCTTCGGCGGTGCATATCGAGCCCGATTGGTTGCGCGCGGTCGAGCAGGCTCGCAATCTCGCCGGGCCGACCGGTGCGGTCCTGGTCACCGGATCGCTCTACCTCGTCGGCGCCGTACACGGAGAGCTGGCCGCCGACGGTTAGACCGGTCGCCGACCGGCGAACCCGCAATCCTCCCGGTGATACCAGCGGATGTCGTCGTCGCCTTCGAGCCAGCACCACAAAACGTGGACGTTGTCGCGCTCTCCCGGGAAGTCGAGGAGCAGCGGTGCATAGCCCTTGAGTTGCGTACCCGACTCGGAGATCGCTTCCAGCTCGGCGTAGAGCCGCGCCTCGAATGCCTTGACCTCGGCGATGCCGCCGCGGGCGCTGCGGCCGACCGCCTCCAGATCGGCGCGGAGCTCGGCCAGGTCGGCCCGGACCTCAACGATCGCGTCGAGGCGGGGACGGAGCTTGCGTAACCGGTCGCGCGCTTCGTCGAGATCCATCGACCCAGTATGCTCGCGAGTCGCCGGTCTAGGCGGCCGGTCGCCGCTCGGCCGACGCGGCCGGCGAGTCGGGCGTGGCCGCCCGTGACGGTGCTTCGGTTTCCACCTCGTCGGACTCGCCCAGGCGCCAGGCCGAAGCGTGGTTGGGCTGCCGGAGGCCGGGCGGCGCATCGAAATTCAGCGACGGCCGCGACATCGCGATGACAACCACATAGCCGGCGATCAACAACGCATGCGTGCCGAGCCGGCCGGCGCTCACGTCGCCGTGCACGATGTCGTCCACACTCAATACCGTGAGAACACCGACGAATGCCGTCAGCAACGGCACCAGCGCGGCCGGTCGGGTGCGCCGCCACGCGATGAACAGGAAGCTCGCCCCGATCGCGGCGTTCCATGCGGTGAATTCGTGCGTCATGTGCATGAGCGTCCCGCCCTCGGCGCCCATCGGCCCAGCCAGTTGCGCGATCGCAAGCAGGATCTGACCCGCCCCCAGCAGCGCGAGCACTACGCGAAGAACGTTGGCGAGACGCGCCCGGGTGGGACGCGGGGTTGCTTCGAGCACGCTGTCCGGAATGCCGCCGATCGCGGCCGATCCGGCGTCGACCCGGGCCAGCCGCGTGATGAACGCCGCATCTTCGTACCACTGGCGGCACGCGTCGCAGGCATCCAGATGCGCGTCGACGTCGGCGCCATCGACTGCACCGGTGACACCGGTACGTATGCGACTGCCGAGCCCGACGCGCCCGGCGCCGTCCCACTCGACGGAGAATTCCTCTCCGTCGAGCCGCGCGGACAGCGCCTCCCGCCACATCGCACACGTCACACCACGGTTGTCGTCCGGTCGCGGCGAAAAGTTCCCGCCAGCGCGCCGGCCCGATTGCGGGGTTGGGCCGCCGAGCCAGTCACTTCCGCCGCACCGCCCGGACCGTTGTCCGGCCAGCTCGGAGCGGCGGATTGAGCCACGCTACGCTCTAGCGTCATGAGCCAGTCCGGCTACGACGACGACGCGGTCAACCGGGCCGCGCTCGCCGCGAAGGCCGGTGATCGCGCCGCCGCATCGGCGTTCGTCGAGATGACTCAGGCGTCGGTGCGGCGCTTCCTCGCCCACCTCTGCGAGCCCGGCGACGTGGACGACCTCGCGCAGGAGACTTATCTCCGGGCGCTGCCGGGACTGGCCCGGTTCGCGGCGCGCTCGTCCGCTCGGACCTGGCTCCTGGCGATCGCTCGCAATGTCGCCGCCGATCACGTCCGGGCGGCCGTACGCCGGCCGCGTCCGACATCCCTGGATGCGCGCGATCCGAACGCGGCCACGCCGCGCACGCTACGGACGGCCGGGGTCGATGACGGCGTCGCCTTGCGGCATCTGCTCGACGCGCTGGCTCCCGACCGGCGCGAGGCGTTCATCGCCACGCAGGTTCTCGGGCTGAGCTACGCCGAGGCGGCCGAGGTCTGCGGTTGTCCGGTCGGCACGATCAGGTCCCGGGTCGCACGGGCGCGAGAGGATCTCGTCACGGCGTACCGGCAAGATCAGCCCGTCCAGCGCACGCAGGGTGCGCTCTGACCGCGGATCTCGACCGGGGCCTCACGACCACAGTTCGAACGGCTCGTCGATGTCGTCGCCGCGCAGGTGGGCGGCCAGATATTCGGGCAACCGGCCGGGGTAGAACCGTTCCCGGCTCGCGATGACCTCGGCCACCGGCCACCAGCGGCTCGACGAGTAGTCCTCACGTTCGTAGTCCAGCTGTCCGGACACGTCGGGTTCGGCGCCGCGGTGGTCCAGCCGGGCGGTCACGACCAGCTCATGTTGGAGTCGGCGGGCCTGCCGGTAGCGAAACGTCGCCGTCCGTCGCCACGTGGGCTTCGACACCTGCGCCGGTACGACGACGATGCCGGTCTCCTCATGGAGCTCGCGGATCGCGGTGTCGACATAGGTTTCGCCGGGCTCGCCGCCGCCGCCGGGCAGTTCCCACCAGTGGCTGGGGTGATCGGTGTGCCACGTCCGGAACAGCAGGATCCGGTCGTCCGTGTCGAGAACAACGACACGTACGGCGTCCCGCTCCTCGATCGGCCAGCCATCGTCGGGGAGGAGAGCCGTCCAGCGAGCATCCGTCACCGGCTCATCCCACCATATCGGCCGTGATCGCCGTCTGGCCGTCTATGCTCCTGTCGGCCCATATTCTGGCGATATGTCCGATCGGCCAGCGAGGCGGTGGCGAGCCGTTCTGGCTGTGTGGCTCGCGCGCGTAGCCGAGGTCGCACTCGCGCTTATCGGACTGGCCTATGTGTTCGGAGCCGAGGACGCGACGTACAAGATCTACCTTCTCGGTCTGTTCGCTATCGTCGCCCTGAGCTATCTCTCGACCGGCTTCTGGGTCGTACGGCACGGCCGCGACCAGCCGCGGGCCGAGGAGCCGCCGGCGCCGGCGTGGCAACGCAAGCTCCGCCGGAAGTTCAGCTTTCTGCTCACCGTCGTTGCCAGCCTCACCGGGTTAGCCGCTGCGTCCGACGTTCTCGTGCACCCCGGAGCCGACGAACGCGACGCGGCGGTCAAGACGCTGGGCGTGCTGGTCGTCTTCTGCGCTTGGACGCTTCTGCACGTCGGCTACGCCGCGTTCTACCGCTCTCTGGACGACGACGAATCGAGCAGCGTCCAACCCGGCCGCGGACTGCGTTTCCCCGAGGAGACACGGCCGACGACGGTCGACTACCTGTACTTCGCCGTCACGCTCGGGGTCTCGTTCGCGTCGTCCGACGTTGAGGTCATCACCCGACGGATGCGCTGGCACGTGCTCGTGCACGAGATGGTCAGCTTCTTCTACAACGCAGCTGTCCTGGCGATCGCGATCACCGTGATTACCAGCCAGTGACGGCGCCGGGCCGACCCTCTTAACCGCCGGTGGGATCCGGGACGTTCGAGAAGCCCTTGGGTACGGACAGCCAGGTGGCCCGGCCCGGCGGCCAGAACAGCACGAACGCGCGTCCGATCACCGACGATATGGGGATCGTGGCCTCGGTGAGGTTGTGCTCGGCGGCGTAGTGGTAACGAGAGTCGGCCGACTCGACGCGGTTATCGCCCATGACCCACAGCCGCCCGGCCGGCACTGTGATATCAAACGAGTTCGGGCTGGCCGGCGCATTGGCGCCGTAGTCATGGTCGAGGTAGGGCTCGTCAATCGCCACTCCGTTCACCTTCAGCCGACCGCGTGCGTCGCAGCAGACCACATGGTCGCCGGGCACGCCGATCACGCGCTTGACGAAGTCCTTTTCGTTTTCGGCCGTACGCCAGTCCAGCGGTGAGGTGAAGACGATCACCTCGCCGCGGCTGGGATCGCGGAAGTCGTAGACCAGCTTGTTGACGAGGACCCGGTCGTTGATGTTGAGCGTGTGCTCCATCGACTCGGACGGCACGTAGAACGTCTGCAAGACGAACGTACGGACGAGCAGCGCCACGACGACGGCGGCGCCCAGAAGAATCGGCAGCTCCTTCCAGAAGCTGCTGCCCGACTTCTTCTTGCGGCCGCGCCGGTGGCTCGGCGTCGAACCCGGTGCCGAGTTGGGCGACGGATCCGGCGGCGGGTTCGTCGGCGTCGGAGGGTCCGTCTGTACGTCGGTCACGACGCGAGCTTACGTGGCGTAGCTATGAGTTGGCTCCCCGAGAACCCGCGCGCACACGAACGGCGGTCGAACGGCGGTCGAACGGTCGCTGAATCGCGCCGGGGCGCCGTGGGGTATTCATGCCGGATCACGCTCATCCGACATGAGCCAGGAAATCTCCGTAGAAAAGACCTAAACCGACCGCGACGCCAATTCCGCCAATGATCCAGAAGCGGACCACGATGTTCACTTCGCTCCAGCCGGCCTGTTCGAAATGGTGGTGCAGCGGGGACATCAGGAAGACCCGTTTACCGGTCGTCTTGAACGACGTGTACTGGATGATCCGCGACATCGTGATGATCACGTACAGCAGAGCGATGATCGGCAGCAGCAGCACCGTACGCGTGGCGACGGCCTGGCCGGCGATGAGCCCACCGAGCGCCATCGAACCCGTGTCGCCCATTATGATCTTGGCAGGTGACGTGCTCCACCAGAGGAAACCGGCACACGCACCGGCCGCGGCGCCGGCGATCATCGTCGTTTCTAGCGGGTCCCGGGCCGTGTAGCAGTAGTTGAGGTGGGCCGCGGTGTCCGCGCACCAATGCCGGTACTGCCAGAACGAGATCATCATGTACGCGAACAGCACGACGATCGACGCGCCGGTGGCCAGGCCGTCCAAGCCGTCGGTGAGGTTGACGCCATTCGTGGTGGCCATCACGACCGCGATGAACAGCACGACGGCGCCGATCTGGCCGATATGCGCCCAACTGATGTCCCGGATGTACGAGAGCGTGGTGCCGCTGACCGTGATGCCGGCGGTGCTCTTCGCAGTCAGGGCGAGGGCACCGAAGGCGCCGCCGACGACGATCTGCAGGAGGATCTTCCATCGACCGGCGAGACCGGCGCTGTTCCGGCGGGACACCTTGAGGTAGTCGTCGGCGAATCCGATCGCACCGCAGCAGACCATCAGGCCCAGCAGCACAAGCCCCGTTATGGTCGGCCCCGGCGGCACGATCTGTTCGGCCGGCAGCGTCTTGAGCACCAGGTGTCCGGCCACGTACGCGATCAACGTCGCCCCGATGAAGACGATGCCGCCCATCGTGGGCGTACCGACCTTCTTCTGGTGTCCTTCGGGAAGGATGTCCCGGATCGGCTGTCCGTACCGAAGACTTCGCAGGACCCGGATGGCGATCGGTGTGCCGAACAGCGTGAGCACAAACGCGACCGCAGCGGCGACGATCACCGCACGCATCGCACCACCGCCTCGCCGCCTTCCACCGGATCGCGCGCGCACGCGGCACCCGCTCAGCGCGTTCGCATCAGCGCAGCCAACGGGGGTGCGTTCGCGTGCGCCCGGGACAACCTACCCCGGAGGGCGTCTCTTCGGCGCCTCCGGCGTGGCCGACGTCGTGCGTGAGACCTTGCCGGTGACGGCGCGTGACGTCGCTACTGACATCGAGAGCGACGTCGTCCGAACATTTCTAAAGTCAGTGTGACGTCAGTCTTGACATCATGCTGACGTCATGATGACAATAGTCCCATGATTAATGACGTCACGTACGCATCAGACGAATGCTCCGCCCACATCACCCGCCCGCGTCAGGGCCTCAGCCGCTTCCTGTCCCGTCCGCACGGCCGCTCCTGGAACGACCCGCACGTCCGCGACTCGTTCGCGGGTGACGTCGCGGTGAGCCTGGCGCGCGTGCCCCGATGATCGAGTCCGCCCGCGAGCCGCGACCGGCGACGCCGGGGTTCCGCTGAGCGCAATCGCGCTCGCCCCGACGACCGCCGGTCGCGGATCGCTTGATCGGACTGGAATCAACGGGGGATCGGCGCCGCCGATCGACGGGCGCGAGCCGTCGCCCGGATGCGTCGAACGAGCCGCTCCGCGCGGCGGGTAACCTTCGCGCGTGCGTACCCATCGAAGCTTTTTTGTGGTCTTGCTCTCGGCGTTCGTCATGGCCGGGTTGGCCGCGTGCGGTTCGTCCTCGACACCCACGCCGGCGGCGAGCCATCGCCCGGCCAAGCACGCCGCGGTCGCCGTCGGTGGCTGCCTGATGTCGGTCACCACGGACTTGTCGGTCGAGCCGACGGTGTCGGTGCCGGCATCGGCCGCGTGTACGACTCCGCCGACGAAGCTGCAGATTGCCGACGCGATCCCGGGTCACGGACCGGCGGCCAAGGCCGGCGACTCGCTGGACGTGAAGTACGTCGGCCTCCACTGGACCAATCGCCAGCCATTCGACGCCTCGTGGAACAACGGGCCGACCAACACGTTCAATGTCTCGCCGCTCGGCACCGCCAGCGTGATCGACGGTTGGAACCAGGGTCTGATCGGTGCGCGCGCCGGAGATCGGCGGGTTCTCGCGATCCCGTCGTCACTCGCCTACAAGGAAGCCGGCTCCGGTACGGCCATCGGTCCAAACGAGGCGTTGATCTTCGTCATCGACGTTGTCACCGTGACGCCGGGCGGAAGCGCTTCGCCCACCGGCTGACACTCGGGCCGTCCTGCCGCTCGATCAGCCGGTATTTGCGTCGGCGACACACATCGGACGACTGGTCCCCCGAATGCGGGCCGACAGCGCCGGTACCCAATGATCGCCGTAGCGTAGTTGGAGCGCGGGGATCCGCCAGTCGTTGCCCGTAATCACGCGGCGGCACAGCGGCGAGCCGCACGAGCAGCCCATCGTGAACGCTTCGATGCCTGCGCTCGTCGCATAGTCGTTCGTGACCTCCTCGCCCGCCGGGATGTCGCGGCGCGCGGCGAGGGTGTAGGCGTCGATCCACCACAGATTCGGGTCGCAGCTGTGGTTGCCGTACCGATTGTTGTGGCGTGACGGCAGGACGAGGTGGGCGTCCTCGTCGACGACGATCGTGTCGACGTAGGGCCGTAAGGGATCGGCCGCGGCCGTTGCCAAGATCTCCTGCAGTTCGATCGTCGACACGAGTCGGCCGCCGACGCGGGACACGACCGTGTCGGCGGTGATGGGACGACGGGCGAAAAGTCCCCGACCGGAGATCGGGGACCGGCGCACCTCGACGTCCGGATGCAGCCAGCAATCTGCTGCGGGTTCGGCCACCATCGGGTCACTATGCAGCCCGAACGTAACTTTGCGCTAGAGCGGATGCGCCGATCGCGAGAACAGATCGTCGCCGCTAGGCCCGATGCGCTCGTCTACTCGATCGCGATGTCGATCGATGCGCCATTGGCGAGGGTCTGCGCCACGACGCAGTAGCGCTCGGTCAGCTCGATCATCTTCTTGACCTTGTCCGTCGGAGCGTCGGTGTCGATGCCGAACGTCAACTGGATGCGGGTGAATCCCACCGGCGCGTCCTTGGCCACGCCGAGCGTGCCGCGGAAGTCGATGTCGCCTTCCGCCGTCACCGTCGCACTGGCCAGCTTGATGCTCATCGCGGTCGCGACCGAGGCGAGCGTCACACCGGCGCACGCCACCAGCGCCTCCAGCAGCATGTCGCCCGAGCACGCGGTCGAACCGTCGCCGCCGGTCGCCGGATGCAGTCCGGCCGGGATGCCCGGCTTGCCGGTTTCTATGGCGACCGTAATCGAGTCCTGCGAGACACGTCCCTTGGCACGGAGCGTATGTAGCGCCGAGGTGGGATCGACCTTGTACTTCGATTTCAGCGGAGCCTGCAGCTCCCGCAATTGCTCGGCGTCCATGCCTCAACGCTACGCCTCGCCGCGGCCGGGCCTTTGTGCTGCGGCGTCCGACGTGTAGAAGTGCGGTATGACGCTCGCCGGTGTTCGCTCGTCCATGCTGGAGGCCATCGGCGCGACGCCGCTGGTGCGATTGAGTCACGTCGTGCCCACCGGGTCGGCCGACGTACTCGTCAAGCTCGAAGGCGGCAATCCGACCGGAAGCTACAAGGACCGGATGGCTCTGGCGATCATCGAAGGCGCCGAACGGCGGGGCGCGCTGCAGCCCGGCCAACGCGTTGTCGAATTCACCGGCGGGAGCACCGGGTCGTCACTCGCGTTCGTCTGCGCCATCAAGGGTTATCCCGTCTCGCTCGTATCCTCAGACTGCTTTTCGCCGGAGAAGCTGCGGACGATGAGCGCGTTCGGTGCCGATGTCGTCGTCGTGCCGAGTAACGGCGGGCGGATCACCCCGGACCTCTTCGACCGGATGCGCGAGCGCGTGCGCGAGATCGTCGACCACACCGGGGCCTTCTGGACCGACCAGTTCCACAACGCGGACGCGCTCGACGGCTACGCCGCCATGGGCCGCGAGATGTCCGAGCAGAGCGCCGCGTCAGGACTCGCGATCCACGTGCTGTGTGCTGGCGTCGGTACAGCCGGGATGTTGGTCGGGGTGGTCCGGGGCCTGCGGGAGAGCGGCAACCCGCTGCGCGTCGTAGCGCTGGAGCCAGTCGACGTCTCCGATGCTGACGACGGGTCGGTCCGGCCCGCATCGGGTCGAAGGCATTGCTACGGGCATCGTCCCGCCGCTGCTCAGCCCGGACACGTACGACGAGGCGAGGGTCGTCGACGAGGCCGAAGCGCGGCGTCTTGCGATCCGGCTTGGCCCGGACGGACGGTGTCTTCGCCGGTACGTCGTCGGCGGTCAACGTGGTCGGCGCGATCGCGCTCGCGCAGGAGATCGGCCCCGGAAAGACGGTCGCGACGGTCGCCGTCGACACCGGTCTCAAGTACCTTGCCGGCGATCTATTCGGATATCCGGGCGCCTGACTCGCCGATCGGTCGCCCCGGCCCGGTGATCCCGCGCGTGTCGAGCGGTCAGTTCTCAGCCGCGTTACGAGGCCTGAAGGTGGGTCCGCTGTCCGTCCCGGTCCAAGATGCATAGCACCTCCGCAGGACCGTCGTGCGCGCCGAATGCATGCGGAATCATGGTGGAGAACTCGGCCGCCTGACCGGCTTCGACCAGGATGGTTCGTTCGCCCAGGAATAGCACCACCGTTCCAGACAGGACGGTGAACCAGTCCCGACCCGGGTGGACCTTGAGATCGTCGATGCCGCGTCGGGGCGCTCGCCTGGTGATCCGCATCTTGGCCACGGTTACGCCGTGCGGCCCATGCTCGCCGTTCAATATCCAGGTGGTGATGCCCCGTGTCGCATCGCGATGTGGCCGGATGACCACATCGTCGTCATCGCTGGACTCGACGAGCTGGTCAATGGTGGTCCCGAGGGAGCGGGCAATCGGAGCCAGCTGGTCGAGAGCGATGCGTCGGTGGCCGGTCTCGATCCGGCTCAGGGTCGAGGGGCTGAGGTAACAGCGCGCGGCCAGGTCGTCGAGCGACCAACCCCGGGCCGTACGCAGCCCCCGAATCCGTTGACGGACCAGATTGTCGAGGTCGCCGTCTTGCGTCATGCGCAAGATACTATGCCGTACGCGCATGAGATGCGTATGGTCGGGCCATGAAAAGCCACCAACATGACGGTCGCCACCGGCACGAGGCCACGGGCGAGATCGACGCCGCGGCCATGCTCGAGTTGCTCGATCTCGACGCCGAGGTCATGCATTCGTACCTGTCCGAGGTGGTCGCGTGGGTCCACGACATAGCGACCGGCCGGCCGTGCCGCCGGATCCTCGACCTCGGTTGCGGCACTGGTAGCGGGACCTTCGTGCTGGCCGATCGCTTCGAGGCGGCCGACATCATCGCCGTGGACATGTCCGCTCCGCTGCTGGCTCGGCTCAGCGACAAGGCGCGGGATCTCGGCGTGGCCAACCGAGTCCGTACGGTGGAGGCCGACCTGGACCGGGTCTGGCCGACGATCGACACCGTTGACCTCGCGTGGGCGTCGAATTCGCTACACCACATGAGCGATCCCGACCGCGTCCTCGGTGACGTCTTCGCGACGATTCGTCGCGGGCGGGCTCCTCGCGGTGGCCGAGGTGGAGTCCTTCCCGCGCTTCCTGCCGGACGACGTAGGCGTCGGGCGTCCCGGGCTCGAGGCGCGCTGTCACGCCGCCGCGGCCGAAGCGCGCGCCCACGACCTACCGCATCTTGGCGACGACTGGGGCACGCGCTTGCGTGCAGCGGGCTTCACGGTTGAGGGCGAGCGGACATTCACCATCGATCTGCCCCGGCCGCTACCCGCCGCAACCGGGCGCTATGCCCAGGCCTCCCTGCGACGTATGCGATCCGGTCTGGACGGGCGACTAGACGCCGACGACCTGGCGACGCTCGACACCCTCATCGATGGCGACGACGCGCTCGGCGTACTGCGCCGCGATGACCTCACCGTCCGGGCCGCACGTACCGTCTGGGTGGCTCGACGACCTTGATGCGGGTCGGCCGGTGCATGTGCCCCTCAGAAACAGGCGGATCAGAAGGGCGCCAGGTCCTCTCCGAGGAGCGCCAGGACAGTCGATTTCGCTCCGCCCTTTTGGCTCTGAACGAGTACCTTGGCCGATCTTCCGTCGGGCATTTCCAACGTCAGGATCTTCCCAACCGGATTCTTGATGGTGTTGGAATCGGCAGCGGGACGGAAATCGCCGGCCCACGGCGGAACGCCGCCTTTACGGGCAGGTTCGGTGAAGAGGGCGGCGGTGCCGGACATTTCGGTGCCGTCGGCGGAGCGCAGCACCGCCGGACTTCGGTAGGTAGGCATATCCGGCGACTGTATCCCAGGTGGCGGCCAATACGACTAAAAGGTGTCGCACTTACACCGACGATCCATCCTCAAGGTGGATTCGAATCCTCTGTGCGAGCGTTGCCTGGGCAGCATCGTCCACGTCGAGGACGCCGTTCTCGGCCATCAGGGCATGAAACTGCTGTTGGTCGTACGGCACTCCCGGTGGCAGCGGAGCGACGTGCCAGTGGAGGTGCGCGTTGCCCTGTTGACTGCCCAGGCTCAACAGGTACATCCGTTCGGTGGGCACGGTTGCCGCCACCGCCAGAGCAATCCGGTGGATCACACTCTGTAGGCGTAGGAAGTCCGACTCACTCAGGTCGTGTAGCCAACTCTCGACGTGCTTCTTCGGTGCCACCAAGCAATAGCCCAGCAGCGTCGGGTAGCGGGACAGGAACGCGACGGTGTCCTCGTCCTCGTACACCTGATGATGTAGATAGTCCGGGTGCCCGGCCACCAGCGCGCACACGAAACACGGCCCTTCGAGGACCCGGTGTACGTACTGTTCGACGTCGAACTGGGTCCTCGCCGGCTGAGCATCCCTCATGCAGGAATTATCGCCGCAGGCCGGCGCTCGTTCATCGGGCGCGGCGTCGTGGCCGGGCGTATCGGGGTGCCGCCATTACCATCGGCAGATGCACGTCGAGCCGTACGCCGTCGCGGTACCGGAGGCGGTCTTGGAAGACTTGCGGGAGCGCATCCGGCGTACCCGCTGGCCCGACCCGGCGCCAGGAGAACCCTGGAGCCAGGGCACCGACCTGGATTACCTGTCTGGGTTGCTGGCGTACTGGGCCGACGGCTTCGACTGGCGGGCGCAGGAGCGCCAGCTCAACCGCTACGAGCACCACGTCGCCGAGATAGAAGGCGTCCGCCTTCACTTCATCCATCACCGGGCGCCCGCGGGCGGAATGCCACTTGTCCTCACCCACGGTTGGCCCAGCACGTTCGCGGAGATGCTCGGGCTTGTCGACCGCCTCGGCGACCGGTTCGACCTGGTCGTACCGTCCCTTCCGGGTTACGCATTCTCGCAGCGCCCGCCGCGTACTGGCGTTGACCGGGTGTTCGTCGCCCGCCTTTGGCACCAGCTCATGCAGGGACTCGGGTACCAGCGGTACGGAGCGTACGGCGGCGACTTCGGCGCCGGCGTCACCACGCAGATGGCGCTGACCCAGCCAGACCGGATGATCGGCATCCACCTCAGCACGGCGGAGATGTGGCCGTACGTTGGGCCGGGCGCGCCGCCGCTATCGGCCGAGGAGCAGGCCTACGTCGACCACGTCAACCGGTGGGACGAAACCGAGCGTGGCTACAGCGCCGTCCAGTCCACCCGGCCGCAGACGTTGGGGTACGCACTGAACGACTCTCCGGCCGGGCTCGCCGCGTGGGTACTGGACAAGTGGCGCTCATGGTCGGACAGCGGTGGCGACCTTGACGCTCGGTTCGGCCGTGACGCCCTCCTGACGATGTTGACCATCTGGTGGGCGTCCGGGTCGATCACGTCATCGATGCGGGACTACTACGACAACCGCTGGCACGGCACACCGATCGGGCCGGCCGATGCCGTGCGCGTACCGACCGCCATGGCGGTCTTCGCCAACGAGTTCGTGCCCGAAGGACAACCGCCACGCTCCTGGTACGAGCGGCTCTACCTCATCCAGCGCTGGACAGTCTTTCCGCGCGGTGGCCATTTCGCCGCAATCGAAGAACCGGACCTGCTGGCCGACGACATCGCCGACTTCTTCACCGACCTGCGGTAGCCCGCCGTTGTGGGTGCACGTCGCTTAGCTGGTCTTCGACAAGTTTTCAGACAATGCGCTGTCGGCGGTCCCGCCAGACGCCGAACGTCACCAGTGCGGCTAGCAGGCTGGCCAGCGCCAGCGCGCGCCAGTAGTGCAGGCCCCACGGTCCGACGGTGGAGTCGAGGACGATCTCCAGCAGCCGGATCGCTAATAGGAACGCGGCCGCCCCGGCGATGCTCGCCTCGATCGCACCGGCCAGGGCGAGCAGCACGAGGGCCGCCAGCTCGAAGACGCTGATCGCGTAGCCGTGGGCATGGTCGAATAGGGGCCACCGCGCCGAAAATCCGAGGGCCAGCGCCACCGTGACCGCGCCGAGCAGACCCAGCAGCGCCCACGGCGGTCGGGCATCGCGCCGCCGCACACAGATCGCGATCAGCGCGAACGGGGCGCCGACGATGAGCCACTCCGAGGCGAAGGATTTGGCGAGCTGCTCCGGTGGCAGGCTGAGGAACCAGTGCAGCGATCGCCCGATCGGCCGGGGCAGATTCGCGACAAGGGTCGCGGCCGGCAGAAGCACCGAGGCGGCTGCGGCGACCATGCGGTATCGGGTGTAGACGGCGACTACGGCGGCGGCCAGGGCGACCGCTCCGACAACGAGCGGCGCCTGGAAATCGTGCACGGCGGCGACCAACCCGTCGGTGACGAGCCAGACGATCAGGAGCAGGGCGCCGAGGATGGCGCTGTAGCGCAGGGTGGTCGGCAGCGGGCGGCGGAGGTTCGTGCCGGTGCGTACGCGGAAGCCGCCCAACAGCATCGCGGCCGCCTCGCCGAGGCTGGGCCAGGACCGGTCCGGGTCGGCTGCCTCCAGCATCGTGTCGACGATTTCGCCGGCGCGTTCCCGGCGGTAGGCGGCCGGATAGGCGCGCATCAGCAGCTCGTACCGATGGGCCAGGATCTCGTTCGGTTCGGCGGTCATGCTGTCGCCACCGCTGCGGTGCCCGGCGTGTGCCCGCTCACCAGGCTCGCCGCGGCGGACAAGCGGCGGGCCTCGGCGCGCAGCGCGGACGCGCCCTCGGGGGTGAGGGCGTAGTAGCGGCGGGCGCGCCCGTTGACGATCTCCTCACGATCGACCGTGACATAGCCTTCCGCGGCCAGCCGGTCGAGCGTGGCGTAGAGCGTCGGCGCGGCCGGGGTGGTGCGCCCGATGGACCCGGCGGCGAGTCGCTTGAGGATGGCGTAGCCATGCAGCGGGCCGTCCTGAAGGGACACCAGCACGAGGTAGCTGACTTCGCGCAGCGGGACATGCGAAATAGTCACGGCAGCAAACTATGTCGATAATCTACCTATGTCAACATCGGCTGCCGTGCGCTCTTTTTGGTAGATCCGCGATGACCTGAGGGCTACCCAAGCCGGCGCGCGACCTCGTGGTGGGTCACCGTGGTCTCTCGGCCGATCAGGTACTCGTCGTCCTCCGGGTAGAACACAGCCCGTTCGATGTCGTCGCCGGCGAATCCGCGAACATCGTCGATCGATGCCCACCAGCTCAGCGTCGTCACCTCGGATCGGCCGTCACCCAAGTCCCGAGTCCACATCTCGGCGCCGAGATTTCCTGGTGTCTGGCGGTACTCAGCCAGGCCGGTACGGCTGATGTAGTCCACATACTCGCTCGCCCGGTCGGTCCTGACCCAACCCCGCCACATCCGTGCGATCACGCGACGAGTCTACGGAGAGGGACCGACCCTTTCGACAGGAAAGCGTCAAGCGTGCGCGTGGTTCGCAACCACATCATCGAGCTGCGCACGCCTCGGGACCTAGCCCAGGGCGGTCATCAACTGTTCACGCGTCGGCTGTGTGATCGGTGGGCCGCCGCCGCGGGTACGGATGACATCGTGCGTCCGCGCAACGATCGTCGGATCCGTGTAGATGGTGTCCGGCAGGCAGACCATCCCCATGACCTTCCAGAATGCCCGGAACACCGTCGGGTCGAACGGCGCGGCATTGCGCAGTTGCGCGTACGTGACCCGATCCGTGACGTCGGGCGTGCTCGGTGCCGGAGCGTCGAAGATCGTGTGTCGTAGTTGCGTGAGCCGCGCCGCGTCGATGTTCGCTTGGTCGGCGTAGAACGGCGCCACATGGTTCTCGACGTCCTCGTCCAGCGCCATTGCTAGCTCGGTCGGATCTTCGTACCCGTTGCCGATGGCGTCAACGAGGTCTACGGCTCCTTGCAACGCCAGGCTGAGCCCACGGCCGAGCGTCGGGTTGGTCGTGGACACCGTATCGCCGATCGCGTGAAGCCCGGTCGCGACCGGCGACCCGTCGACGACGAGCCGGCGGAGCGTGTTGTGCAGGCCGGCCATGGGGAAGATCGGTGTGATGGGTTCGAGTACGTCGAGCCATCCGGCGTACACCGGGACCGTGCGCAATACCGCGGTAAACACGTCCGGGTCGCGAACGCGGCGGAAGCGTTTGTCTTCGGCAAGCGGCGCGACCAACAGGATCATCGTGCCGTTGTCTCCGGCCCAGATGCCGACGGTGCACTCGTCGAGCCCGGCGACGATCCGCGTGGTGCGCGGGCCTGGTAGGTCCACGTCTGTGTGCAGCCGATAGTGGCGGCTGTAGTAGGCGAGGCCACATTCCGCCGCCGAGTTGGCCGTTGGCCGTGCGTCGATCGCCGCGAGCCACCGGTCGATCACCGAACGACGACCAGTCGCATCGACCACCAGGTCGGCACTCAGATCGCCATCGTCGGTGCGTACGCCGGTCACGTGCGGAGGCCGTCCCGGCTTGGCCATCAGGCCGGTCACCTGCACGCCGCCGCGAATGGTCACACCGGTCTGCGCCGCGGCGGCGCGGCGCAACACCCAGTCCAGCGTCGACCGGCGAGTCATCAACAGGGTCAGTTGTTCGTCGCCGGGCCACGCGCTGCGGTCGGGAAGTGATGGCGGCATCTGAGTCGACAAAAGTGCCTCAGCCACTCCCGCCACGATCAGGTCGTCGTACACGTCGGGCAGCCGCCGCAGGAGAAGCTCCCGGCACAGCGAAAGCACCACGTGCGGTTGCACGATCTGCGGCGCGGTGGCGCGAAACGCCGAGCCCGCGGCGGCCTCGACATCCGGTGCGGGATCGATCGGATCGCGGTCCAGCACGACGACGTCGTGGCCATCGCGCGCGAGGAGCAGCGACGTGAACAAACCAGCCGCACTGCCGCCAACGACTACAACGCGCATGGCCCTCTCCGTGTCAACCGACGATCAACTTGGCCGTCTTGGGGTGTCTGTTGTCTTTCGTCAGCAAGCGTGAGGTGCATCCACGAGAACTGCCTTGGCTTAGGCGCATCCCTCCGTATCACGACTTGTCGTCCCAGAATCGCAGACTACGTGCGTCGGCACCGTGAACGCGTATTCCGGACGTGTCCGGGTCGTCAAGTTTTGCTCTGTACATCGCGTGGTCGGCGCGGTTGATGAGGTCTTCCGGATCGTCCTGGCCACGGGCGACCGCAATGCCCATGCTCGCATTGATGGTCACGAGTTCTCCTCGCAGCTTGATAGGGCGCGACAGTGCGTCGACGATGCGCTTACAGATCTCGTCAATCTCGTCGAATGCCGCGCCGCGAAACAAGATTAAGAATTCGTCGCCACCGAACCGGCTCACCTCGTCGCCAGCGCGCACGCAAGCCCGGAGCCGCCGCGCCACGTCGACGAGAAGCTGATCGCCAGCGTCATGGCCGAGGCGGTCGTTGACGGTTTTGAATCCATCCAAGTCGCAAAAGGCGATCGCGCAGTCGGCGCGGATCGACAATTCCTCGCCGAGCCGTGCGATAAATTCACGGCGGTTGAGGAGGTCCGTCAGCGGGTCGTGCGAGGCTTCGTGCCTGAGTGCCTTCTCCGCGCGGTCACGTCCGGCCGACAGGCGCCCGATGCGTACCATCACCAGGATTGCGATGCCAGCCCCACCGATGGTCAACAGCAAGCCGTCACTACCGCCGGCCACTAGCGTGCGGATTCCAACAACCACAGGGATTACCGCCACCGCTGCGCCCAGAAAGACAAGCCGGCCCACGGAAAGCGCGTCCTCGTGCGTGGGCGGTGCCGGCCGCGCCAGGAGTACGGCGGAGGAATCCAGGCCGAATAGCCCGATCGATGCATAGGTAGCGATGAACATCATCATGGCGACCGCCGGGAGCCAGTGAGCACTCGCCATCGCCAGCACGACGTTTCCGGCCAGGGCAAGCGTGACCGCCGCGCCCAGCCACCACAACGCGCTGATCGATCGCCCGGCGACCTGTACGAGCCAGATCAACGCTCCCAGGACGCCGCAGAGAGCGAACACTACGACGAACAGATCGACCTGCGCAGTGGTGGCTGTGTAGTCGTCCTGGAGATTCGGTAATACCGCGATGTCCCAGAGCAGGCCGCCGAGCGCCAACGCGAGGATGCTGGCGTCGATAATGCCGCCGAGGTCGTTGCCCCCTCGCCGGATCACCAAGGCGAACGCGGCGGCCAGTGCCAGCAGGTTGCCGGCAGCGTCCAGGAGCCGGCTGCTGGACACCGATGCATCGCCTGGGGCGAGCCTGACGATGTTGGCAATGCTGACGGTGACCAGAGCAGCGAGCAACAGCCACCAGGGGCGTCGATTCCCGGAGTCAACGTGCCGCAGGCCGGCGATCACGGCCGGTATCGCGGCGAGTGAGGCAAACGCGAATGTGATTCCCCGGCCGAATGTCGACAGCGTTGGGTAAACCGCTATCAACAAAAGTGAGCCGACGATGAACGCCCAACGCACGCGCCCGTCGGTCCGAGCCACTGGCGTGCCCTCCACCTTCCAGAGCCTAACGGCCCAACCTTGCACGACGGCTTGGTTACGTCTCACCGCCCGGCCCTGGGGATGGCCACGTCGGCCGGCCGTAAAGACTGCGGGTCTCCTCCGGCTGATCCATACGCAAGTAGGGGCGTAAGTCACCCGTCGGCGTCGGGCGGAAGGTGCGCCGCGGTCGCAGTGTGTCAGGGTGGTTGGCATGTCCAAGCGGCTGTTAGGCGATCGGTACCGGCTTGAGGATGTGCTGGGCTCGGGCGGGATGGCGACCGTGTGGCGGGGCTGGGATCTGCGGCTGGAGCGAGCGGTCGCGGTCAAGACGCTCGACCATGCGGGACTCAGCGACCCGAGCGCTGCGGAGCGCTTCGACCGTGAGGCACGCACGGTCGCGCGCCTAGCTCACCCCAATATCGTCGCCGTGTACGACGTAGGTACCCAGGAGGGTGTCGGGTACCTGGTGATGGAGTTGATCAGCGGAGTCAGCGTGGCAACACTGCTGGAGGCCGGGCCGTTACCGGTGCAGCAGGCGGTAGCGATCGCTGCGCAGTCGTGCGACGCGCTCGGCGCGGCCCACGCCGCCGGCGTTATCCACCGCGATGTCAAACCAGCCAACATCATGGTCACCCCCGCCGGTGCGGTGAAGGTATGCGACTTTGGCATCGCGCGGCAGCTGCACGCGGCCGGGCAGACGCTGACCGCTCCGGAGACGGCGATCGGCACCAGCGACTATATGGCGCCCGAGCAGGCCACCGGAGATTCGGTCGACGCCCGGACTGATCTGTACGCACTGGGCTGCGTGCTGTACGCGATGCTTACCGGCGGGCCACCGTTCGTTGGCGACAGCCCGGTCGCAGTCATCTACCAGCACTTGCACAATGCCCCAGCACCGGTGCGATCCCGCCGGGCCGACGTCCCCGTCGAGCTGGCGGCTCTGATCGATCGCCTGCTGGCCAAAGACCCAGCGGACCGACCGGCCGATCATCGGCAGGTTCTCGCCGCGCTGGGCGTTGTCGACCGGCGGCCATCTGCGGAAGCGGCTGCACCGGTCACCGCCGTACGGCCAGTGGCCCGCGCCGTGGTGCCCACACCCACTCGGACCATGCCGGCGGCGCTGGGACACGACGAGCGACGTAATGGCTGGGACGAACGATATCGACGATTCACCCTTGGCCGAGTCGCGATGGCGGCCGTTCTCGTCGTCGCGCTTGCCACCGCCGCCGTGCTCGCCGCCGTCCTGCTGAACCGCCCCGCCGGCCAACCGCAGGCCGCAACGCCACCAGCCACCAACTCGCCGACGGTGACCGCCGCTTCGGCGACCCCCTCGACCACGCCAACCACTGTCGGCGACCCCGCCGACCAGATCGCCGGCCTCCAAGCCCTGCTCCAACAGCAGGTGCAGGCGGGCCAGGTCGACCGCCACGCCGCCGATGATCTCGACCACCAACTCAACGACCTCGCCCACACTCTTGATCACGGCCACCGCCACGACACCAACGACACCAACGACAAGATCACAGCGCTACGCGCGGACCTCGCCCAACTCCTCGGGGACGGCAAGATGACAGCTGCTGGCCACGACATGCTCGCGGCAGGACTCGACCAGTTGGCCGCGTCGTTGCCGACAGCCGACAACGGCGACTAGAGCCCTTCCGGCAGCGGTACGCCGCGAATCGGTCATGTCGAGACATCCGCAGTACGCACGATCGCCGATGCAGTCGCGCCGAGGTGGCGCCGACCATGCTTGACCTCTCGGATACCGGCCGTCTCACAGAAAACGCAAACCGACATCCGCGCAATCCAGACGTGCTCACGGTTGAGGCTGCTCGGCTGACTGCTCTGGTATCTCAAGGAAGCAAAGCCCAGATCATGATCCACTGTCGTGGTCGTGACCTGGGTCTCTGGGTGGAGCCGCCGCCGAGAGTGGGCCGGATATGTGGATCGCGCGGAATCCGATCAGGCCGCCGTGTTTCGGGCGGCGGCGGTATCGGCGTAGAGCTGAACGCGCACGAACTTGCCGTCGGTGATTTCGAACAGCCACAGGTTCTGAACGACCACCGTCTTGCCGCTTGCCTTGAGTACACCGGTGTTGGTGAGCTGAGCGATCAGGTGTTTGTCGGATTCGATGATGTCATCGACGTGGACGATGAAAGACTCCCAGACGTCGCTGCCGCCGAATCCCGCGAAGAAGCCATCGAAGGCCGCGGGACCGGTGAACTCCCCGCCATACGGCAGGGTGGTGGGCACCTTGAGTACGACATCGTCTCGGAGCATCGGCAGGATGAGGCTTCGATCGTTCTGCTGGAGCAGCACGGCGATCGCGGTAGCCATCTCGGTCTTGGTGTAGGCGCTACGGGTACCGGAGGTCTTCGCGGCGGCGTCGAACGCTTCGGCGGCGGCGATGTCAGTGCCGATTACACCGTCGGCAAACGAGAAGTTCTCGAGCGGGGTCACTGTCATCATGACGAACACGTCCGCCGGTCGGACACCTGGGCCTTCTTCGAGCCGGCGAACCAAGGTCTTGTAGAACCTGCGCTTGGCTGGCTGGCCGCGGTCCACCCCGTCCGTCATCGTGAACACAATCCAGTCGTCGGAGCGTGGGCCGCCGCGAAAGGTGCGGTTGAACTTCAGCTCGCCGGGGTCGTGTTGCTCGATGAGCTGGAATTGGTCGCCAGGCTCCACGTTCAACTCCGTCACCAGAGCTTCGTGCACCGCCTGCGATACGGCTTCGAGGTACGCAGACGACTTGCCGCGCGCCAGTGAGATATGGACGAAAGGCATGAGAATCCTCTCCGAGGCCACTCAGGCTGTGTTGGATCGCGCGACTCGGACTTTGTTGTCGACGTTGCATCATGGCGGCAGGACGGGTCGTTGCGGACATGGCGTAGCGATGAGATACCGAGCAGAAGATGGTGCAGGCTGACGAGCAGCTCATCCATGAGCGTGGCCGATTGCGGCTGCTTTCGCCGACGTACTCGAGCGTAGCGATCCGCCCCGGCGGTTCGAGGTACTTCCACTCCCCATAACGCCGGATGTATACGCGGGCCTTTTCGGCGACGATCTAGATGCTGTCGCCGGGCGGCCGGACGACGCGTTCGCGGCACGTGACAAGGACTAGTTAAGGACTGTCACTGATACCGGCACGGCGATCGATCTTGGCAGACGCCAAAGCCCAGGCCGGTGACCTGGGCTTTGGGTTGGAGCCGCCTCCGAGAATCGAACTCGGGACCTACGCATTACGAGTGCGTCGCTCTGGCCGACTGAGCTAAGGCGGCAACGAGGACACAGCATACGCGATCGCCCCCGCGCCAGCGAACAGGGTTCGTCGGGCTTAGCCAGCCCGCTGGCGGCCACTCCGAGCCGACTCGGTGGGCTCGATGGCACGTGTCGCAGCTCTCAGAAAACTGACTTGCCGCCCGGCTAGTGAATAGGAATGCTTGGTACCAGCAAGTTGTTGTAGCGGCTGTGACCAACGCACGGCCGACGGCGATGATCAACGCTGAGACGACGAAGAAGGCGATCAAGGTGGGACGTACGAGGACGGCCGGCAACGATGCCGGCACACGAACCGGCGACCGCGAGATCAACGACGACGCATACGCCGAGATCGGGCGCCAGTTCGGTGTCTTTCTCCGGCGGGCCGACCGTTTCTACGCCGACCTTCGACTCGGGCCGGACGGTCTCGACCTGGATCGCTCCGCGTACCTGTTGCTCGGCCGCATTGTCGCCGCCGGGCCGACGCGGCTGTCCGCGCTCGCCGACGGCCTGGGCCTCGACCTGTCGACGATCAGCCGTCAGGTCCACGCGCTGGAGGCGGCCGGCTTGGCTGGCCGTACCACCGAAACCACCGATCGCCGTGCGTCGCTGATCGCTGCGACCGAGCGCGGACTGGAGATCTACCACCGCAACCGCGCCGTGCAGGAGGCCGCGCTGCGCGAGTTGCTGTCCGACTGGAC
This sequence comes from uncultured Actinomycetota bacterium, assembly GCA_963724705.1. Classification (GTDB taxonomy): domain Bacteria; phylum Actinomycetota; class Actinomycetes; order Mycobacteriales; family Micromonosporaceae; genus DASQPR01. The sequence continues at coordinate 152,142 of CAVRVS010000007.1, read as the reverse complement.
CGACGCCGAGCGGAACGAATTCGCCCGGCTGCTGACGAGATTCAACGACAAGATCGCCTCGCAACACCCGGCGCCCAACGCGTCCCGGGCTGCTGGCACCCGACAGGAGAACGCTGCATGACCACCTCGACTGCGGCGGCGGAGATCACCCGCCCGCGGCTGTCCCACCGCCAAATCCTGCTGCTCATGGGCGGCCTGATGACGGGCATGTTGCTGGCCGCACTGGACCAGACCATCGTCGGCACGGCCCTGCCGACGATCGTCGGCGAACTCAAGGGCATCAACCACTACTCATGGGTGGTCACCGCATATCTGCTGGCCTCGACCGCGTCGACGCCGCTCTACGGAAAGATCTCCGACCTCTATGGCCGGCGACCCGTGCTGCTCTTCGCCATCATGACCTTCATGATCGGCTCGTTGCTGGCCGGCGCGTCGCAGAGCATGACCGAGCTGATCGCATTCCGCGGCATCCAGGGTCTCGGTGCCGGTGGTCTGATGACGCTTGCGTTCACCATCATCTCCGACGTCATTCCGCCGCGTGACCGTGGCCGCTACATGGGCATGTTCGGCGCGGTCTTCGGTCTGTCCAGCGTGGCCGGCCCGCTTGTCGGCGGCTACTTCGCACAGCTCGGCACGTCCGGGTGGCGCTGGATCTTCTACATCAACGTGCCGCTCGCGATCGTCGCCGTCATTGTCATCACCTGGGTGATGCGGTTGGTGCCGCACACGCGCCGTGACCACAAGATCGACTGGTGGGGCGCCGGGCTGATGGTCACCAGCGTCGTGTCGCTGCTGCTTGCGCTGTCCTTCGGTGGTACGAAGGGCTGGGAGTGGAGCTCAACACGGGTGATCGGTCTGCTCGTGGCGTTCGCGGTGCTCGCCGTCGCGTTCGTCGCCGCCGAGAGCCGAGCCGCCGAGCCGATCCTGCCGCTGCACCTGTTCCGTGGACGTACGTTCACCATCTCCAACGTGGCCACGTTCATCCTCGGCTTCGCGATGTTCGGCTCGATCATCTATGTGCCGCTCTACCTGCAGATCGTCAAGGGCGCGACGCCGACCCAGTCGGGTCTGCTGATGCTGCCGATGATGGTCGGCGTGATCGGCACCTCCATCGTCACCGGCCGGATGATCTCCCGGATCGGCCGCTACAAGTGGTTCCCGGTCGCCGGAACCGGCCTGATGGGCGCCGGCCTGGTGCTGTTCACCCAACTGCAGGTGAGCACGCCGTTGTGGCAGTCGTTCATCTACATGCTGATCGTCGGCATCGGTCTCGGCAGCGCGATGCAGCCGCTGGTCCTCGCCGTCCAGAACGACCTCGCACTCAAGGACATGGGTGCCGGTACGGCCGCGTCGACGTTCTTCCGCTCGCTCGGTGGCGCGGTCGGCGTGGCGGCGCTGGGCGCCGTCCTGTCGAACAAGCTCGCCAGCTTGGGTGGCGGTGGTGGCTCGGTGTCGGTCAACGACCCGGCCACGATCAACGCGCTGCCGGCGGCCGCGCGGGAAGCCATCCGCCAGCTGTTCGTCGGTGCGCTGCACCCGATCTTCCTGGTGGCTGGCGTGGTCGCGCTGCTCGCTGTCGCCATCACGCTCGCGTTGCCGGACCGTGCGCTCAAGGGCGCGGCACCGGAGCCGGTCGCGGATGGCAAGCCGCAACTCCGCGACGAGGACGACGAGTTGGCGGCGGCCGACATGGAGGCACAAGCCGCGACGATGATCTGACCGTCATCGACTCGCTTGATGAAGGGCGCTCGCGTGAGCGAGCGCCCTTCATGCTGTCGCGATGCGACGGGCCGCCGTATCCCGGCACCCTCCCCAAGATCCGCTAGCCTGGACGATTGGCGTTGCTATGTCACAGCAATCGTCCACGGCAACGGATCATCGCCGCCGCAGCCTGGCATAACGCGTCGGGTACCAACCGGTAACTGAAGCGAAACAGGGTCTAGGCGAACGTGATTGGCGCCACTAACGTTGCGATCATGCGAAGCACGATGATGGATCTGCCCCTCCAGATCTCGCGGCTGTTGGAGCACGGCGCGACCGTGCACGGTTCGTCCGAAGTCATCACGTGGACCGGCGACGGCGCCCGGCGCATGACGTTCGCCGAGCTCGGAGCGACCGCGGCGCAGCTCGCGCATGCGCTCCACGACGACCTCGGCGTGACCGGCGATCAGCGGGTCGGCACGTTCATGTGGAACAACGCCGAGCACCTGGTGGCGTACGCGGCGGTGCCGAGCATGGGCGCCGTACTGCACACGCTGAACCTGCGGCTGTTCCCCGACCAGCTGACCTACATCGCGAACCATGCCGAGGACTCGGTCATCATCGTCGACTCGACGCTCATCCCGCTGCTCGCCCGCGTGCTGCCGGATCTCCACACGGTCAAGCACGTGGTCGTCGTCGGCGGCGGTGACGCGTCACCGTTCGCGGCCGCTTCGCAGGTGCGGGTGCACGGCTGGGAAGAGTTGCTCGCCGGCAAGCCGACCACGTACGACTGGCCGGAGATCGACGAACGCGACGCGGCCGCGCTTTGCTACACGTCGGGTACGACCGGCAACCCGAAGGGTGTCGCGTACTCGCACCGCTCGATCTGGCTGCACTCGATGCAGGTGTGCATGACCGAGAGCTTCGGCCTGTCACCGCAGACGCGCGAACTCGTCATCGTCCCGATGTTCCACGCGATGGCGTGGGGTCTCCCGTACGCGTCGCTGATGTCCGGGGCGACGCTCTTGATGCCGGACCGGTTCCTGCAGGCGGCGCCACTCGCCGCGATGATCGAGGCGGAACGGCCGACGCTGGCCGGTGCCGTACCCACGATTTGGACTGACCTGCTGTCCTACCTCGGGCAGCATCCGGTCGACATCTCCTCGCTCAAGGAGGCCGTGGTCGGCGGCTCGGCGTGCCCGCCCGCCCTCATGCGCGCGTTCCACGAGCGTGGTGTCGAGATCATCCATGCCTGGGGGATGACCGAGATGTCGCCGCTCGGCTCGGTATCCCGCCCGCCGGCCGGCGTCGACGCCGACGAGGCCTGGAGATACCGCTACACGCAGGGCCGGGTGCCAGCCGGCGTGGCCGCGCGGATCGTCGGCCCGAGCGGCGATGTGATGCCCAACGACAATGAGGCGGTCGGCGAGCTTGAGGTCCGCGGGCCATGGGTGACGCAGACCTACATCGGCGACGCCGAACCCGATCCGGAAAAGTTCCGCGACGGCTGGCTGCGGACGGGCGACGTCGGGATGCTGTCGTCGAACGGGTTCCTGACCCTGACCGATCGGGCCAAGGACGTCATCAAGTCCGGCGGCGAATGGATCTCGTCCGTCGACCTCGAGAACCATCTGATGGCGCACCCCGCGGTGCTCGAAGCGGCTGTTGTGGGCGTGCCGGACGACAAATGGACCGAGCGCCCGCTGGCCACGGTCGTCGTCAAGGAGGGCGCGACCGTTACGGCCGAAGAGTTGCGCGACTTCCTGGGCGTCCGGATCGCGCGGTGGCAACTCCCCGAGCGGTGGGCGTTTATCGACGAGGTACCCAAGACGTCGGTCGGGAAGTTCGACAAAAAGGTCATCCGGTCGCGGTATGCGGACGGGGATCTGTCGGTAAAGATGCTGGGTTGATCCTTAGAGCTTTGGGGCGGCATACGCACTCTGGGCGGTCAGGCTTGATCCCGCCGTGCGTATGCCGCCCCAAAGCTTTGACCAACGCACGGTCCGCGGCGACGTGCGGGTCAGAGCTTTCGACGTTCACTGGTACGGAAGGGTCGGCGTGACGACCGGGCGGGTGGAGATTCGGGCCGAGCGGGTCGTGTTGCGGGAAGTGCTGCCGTGCGAGGCGGGCCGGCTGGTCGACAATGGGCCGCGCGACCGATCGTGGGCGGACGGCTATCCGTTGGCCGGAACGGTCCCGCCGGCCCGGGCGATCATCGCTCAGGATCACGATGGCCAGTGGCGACCGGGCTTCGGCATGTACCAGATCGTGTTGCCGTCGAGTAGCGACCCTGGCGAGCCGGACATGGTGATCGGGGACATCGGCTTCCACACCGCGCCGTCGGTCGGGTCGGTCGAGATCGGGTACGGCATCGTGCCAGCGCACCGCGGGCACGGGTACGTGACCGAGGCCGTGAACGCGCTGACCGCGTGGGCACTGACGCAGCCCGACGTGGTCGAAGTGCGCGCTGAAACCGATCCGGACAACGTCGCGTCCCAGAACGTGCTCACCCGCGCCGGATTCACGCTGGTCGACGTGACCGCCGAGGCTCGCCGGTATCACCGGGTAGCTTGAACGGCCGCGGTCCCGCAAGATCCGCGCAACTTCCAGGAAGTTGCCGCGTTTTCGTGACCGCGACCGGGCGACTTCCAGGAAGTTGCGCGGATCTCGAGGTGAGCTAGCCGGCCTTGCGAGCCGGCGCCTTCTTCGCCGTGCTCTTGGTCGACGTGGTCTTCTTTGCCGCGGTTGTCTTCTTGGCCGGCGCCGCCTTCTTCGCGCCTGATGCGGCGGCCTTAGCCGGCGCCGCCTTCTTCGCAGGCGTCGCGCGTTTCGTCGCCGTCGCCTTGGCCCGGGTCGACTTCGTCGGCGCCTCGTCGTCGCCACTCGCCGCGGCGGCCGCCTTCTTGGCCGACTTCGCCGCGGTGATCGGGGTCGGCGCGCTCGGCTTGACGGGACCACCGCGTTCGCCCCGAGCCGCCTTCGCGCGATCGACCGACGCCTTCAGCGCGGCCATCAGGTCGATGGCGGCGGTCGGCTTCACATGCTCCGGCTCCGGCTCGGTGATCTCCTCGCCGCTCACCTTGGCGTCGATGACCCGCTGCAGCGCCTCGCGATAGTCGTCGGTGAACTCGTCCGGGTCGAATTCGCCGGTCATGGACTCGATCAGCGACGACGCCATGCTGAGCTCGGCCGGGCGCACCTTGATGTCGTCGTCGAGGAAGTCGAACTCGGCGGCGCGTACTTCATCCGGCCACAGCATCGTGTTCATCACCATCACGCCGTCACGGACGCGAAGTGTCGCGAGTTGCTCCCGCTGCCGCAGCGCGACCTTGACGATGGCGACCCGGTCGGACTCGACGAGTGCGTCGCGCAGCAACACGTACGGTTTGGTCGCCTGCCCCTCCGGCTCGAGGTAGTAGGCCTTCGCGAAGAGGATCGGGTCGACCTGATCGGCCGGCACGAACTCCAGCACGTCGATCGCGCGCGACGACGACAGCGGCAGGTCGGCGAAGTCCTCATCGGTCAGGATGACCATCTGGCCGCCGCCGAGGTCGTACCCCTTGGCGATGTCGTCGTAGGCGACCTCTTCGCCATCGATCGAGCACACCCGCTGGTATTTGATGCGGCCGCCATCCTCGCGGTGCACCTGGTTGAAGCGGATGTTCTTCTCTTCCGTCGCGGCATACAGTTTTACCGCGATGGACACGAGTCCGAAGGACACCGCGCCCTTCCAGATGGCCCGCATCGCGACCCCCCAACATCGTCAGCGGAAATAACCTTATCGTGGGTGTTGTGTCCGGGTCGCCCGTTGCGCCGATGCTTGCTACACCCGGCACATTGCCGCTCGGTCACGGCTGGGGCTACGAATTCAAATGGGACGGCGTGCGTGCGATCGCGTCGGTCGATGGTGGCCGGCTCCGGCTCTACGCCCGCAGCGGCGCCGAGATCACCGCTGCATATCCCGAGCTGGCCTCTCTCGCGTCCACGGTACCGAGTGCGGTGCTCGATGGCGAGATCGTCGTACTGGACGAGGCCGGCCGCCCATCTTTCGGTGCCCTGGCGGAGCGCATCCACGTCCGTGAACGGGGTCGCGCCGCGCTGCTCGCGGCGAGCCGGCCGGTGACGTACATGATCTTCGACGTGCTGTCGCTCGACGGCGTGGACCTGCTGCGCGAACCCTATGAACGTCGGCGGGAGATTCTCGACGGGCTCGGCCTGGCCGGCGATCACTGGCTCTGCCCGCCGACCTTCAGCGATGGTGTGGCCACCAAGGAAGCGGCCGAAGAAAACGCGATCGAAGGAGTGATGGCCAAGCGGCTCACGTCGGTCTACCGACCGGGGCAGCGCAGCGCCGACTGGGTCAAGGTCAAACTCGACCAGACCGCGGAATTCGTCATCGGCGGTTGGCGCCCCGGCGCCCGCACTCTCGGCGCGCTGCTGGTCGGCGTACCGACGAAGGATGGTCTGGCCTACCGCGGACGCGTCGGTGGCGGCATTTCGGCGGCGTCCGAGCGCGCGCTGCTCGCGGCGCTGCGGCCCATCGAAGTCACCGCGCCGCCGTTCGCCACGCCGATACCCCGACCGGATGCCAAAGACGCCCGGTGGGTGCGGCCCGAGCTGGTCGTCGAGCTGCGCTACGGCCAGCAGACCGCGGACAACCGGCTGCGTTTCCCGCGCTTCCTGCGGCTGCGTCCGGACCTCACCGCCGCCGAGGTCGGGCTTTCTCACGAACTTTCGGGTACGGATGACGCGACGCTCGACAACGGCGGCGACGATGACGGCTGAAGGTGGCTGAACCGAATGGCAGAACGGGATGGCTGACGCGAGCCGGATCGCCGTACACGTGGACGGGCGCGACCTCGAACTGTCCAACCTGGACAAGGTCCTCTACCCGGCGACCGGGTTCACCAAGGGCGAAGTGATCCACTACTACACCCAGATCGCCGAGACGATCATCCCGCATCTGGCCGACCGGGCACTGACCCGGATCCGCTACCCGAACGGCGTCGGGCGCCAGGGCTTCTTCGAAAAAAATGCGCCGGCCGGGATGCCGTCCTGGGTACGCCACGAGACGCTGCCGGTGCCTGGGTCGACGATGCACCGGGACACCATTGACTTCGTCGTCGTCGACGGTCTGGCCTGCCTTGTCTGGCTGGCAAACCTCGCGGCGCTGGAGTTGCACGTGCCGCAGTGGAAGGTCGGTTCGGACGGGCCCGACCTCCTCGTCGTCGACCTTGACCCGGGCGCGCCGGCCGGGCTCGACCAATGTGCCGAGGTCGCGGTCCTGTTGCGCGAGCGCCTTGCCGCCGACGGGATCGATGCGCTGCCGAAGACGTCGGGCAAGAAGGGCATGCAGTTGATGGCGCCGATCAGCGGCACGCAGTCGTCCGATGTCGTGTCCGCGTACGCCAAACGGGTCGCCGAGGACCTCGAGCGCAAGCATCCGAAACTGATCCTGTCGCGGATGGCCAAGGCGCTGCGTCCAGGAAAGGTGTTCATCGACTGGAGCCAGAACGCGGCGGCGAAGACGACCGTCGCGCCGTACTCGTTGCGAGCCGAACCCACACCGACGGTCTCCACACCGTTCACCTGGGACGAGGTCGAGTCGGGCGCGGTCACCCCGTACGTCTCGGACGACGTGTTGGCCCGCGTCGACGCGTACGGAGACCTCTTCGCCCCGCTCCTCGAACCGGGCCCGGCCGTACCAGAGAAGTAGTCCGCGGTCTTATCCACAGATGTGGACCGGGGTTTTCCACAGGCTGTGGACCCAACGTCCATCGTGTCTTTCCAAGTGCCCGGATTGCCGAGCGTGGCCAAGCGTCAGCTGTGCACAGCCTGTGCACGGGCACTGACCAATCGCCGTCGTACCACCGCCCTGGATGGCTACGCTGACGCGCATGCCGACACCCCTTGATCACGCGCAGCGCGCCGTGGACGTGCTGACCGATCTCGGGCACAAATCGGCCGTCCGCCTGAGCGACCGGATCGGTCGGGTGCGGGCAAGCCTCATCGTCGCGGTCCAGGCCGGCATCGCGGCCGGCATCGCCTGGTATCTCGCGCGTGACGTCATCGGCCACACGGCACCGTTCTTCGCCCCGATCTCGGCCGTGATCGTGCTCGGCGTCTCGATCGGCCAGCGACTGCGTCGCGCGGTGGAACTTGTGATCGGCGTCGCGTTGGGCATCGGCGTCGGTGACATCCTCATCTACTTCATCGGCACCGGCGGCTGGCAGATCGCTCTCGTCGTCGTGCTGGCGGTGCTCGCTGCGGTATTCGTCGGCGGCAGTTCCACGCTGATCGGCCAGTGCGCGTCGTCGTCCGTACTCGTCGCGACACTCGCGCCGCCGACTCACGGGATCTACTACACCCGGTTCGTCGATGCGCTCGTGGGTGGCCTCGTCGGCGTGGCAGTGATGGCGATCTTGTTGCCGGTCAACCCGCTCACGACCGTACAAAGGGCGGTCGCGCCGGCGCTGGACCTACTCGCGTCCGAGCTGACCGGGTGCGCCGACGCGCTTGCCAACCGGGACGCTTCGCTTGCGCGGGCGGCGTTGGATCGGATGCGGTCGAGCGACGCTGCGCTGGGCAAGTTTCGGGACGCGCTCAACCTGGCGACCGAGACGGTGTCCATCGCGCCGACCCGGTGGCGCAGCCGAGCGCCGTTATCGCAGTATCTGGACGGCGCCGTACACATCGATCGGGCGCTGCGGAATGCCCGCGTGTTGGCTCGGCGTACCACCTCGGTACTCGATGACGACGAGCCGTTCACCGAGGGTCTGCTGGTCGCCCTCCGTACGCTCGCCGACTCCGTCCGTACACTGCACCGCGAGTTGGCCCACGGCACCGAACCGCGTCGGACCCGGCAACTGGCACTGGCAGCGGTCGGGCAGGCCGCCGACGCATATCGGGCTGGCCTCGGCTTCTCCGGCGATGTCGTCGTCGCTCAGGTGCGGTCGATCGCCACGGATCTGTTGCGCGCGACCGGACTGGACGACTCGATGTCGATCCGGGTCGTCCGCCGCGCGGTAGGTAGGCTGGCCGCGTGAGCATGCAGCCGGCCGTCGCGCCCGCGGGCAGCAGCGACGGTGTGCCGGCGCCGCCTCAACGCATCGACCGTCGTCGCGCGTTGGCACTCGCCGGGGTCGCGTTCTTCTTCCTCGTCTGCGGCACCGCGCTTCTGCTGATCATCGGGTACGACATCGGTCCGCTCGCGCTCGGCATCGGCCTGGCCGCGGCCGCGATCCCGGTTCCCTTTCTCGTCGCCGCTTTTATGTGGCTGGACCGCTACGAACCCGAGCCGACCTGGGCCCTTGTCGTCGTGTTCGCGTGGGGTGCGCTCGTCGCGGCGTTGGCCGCGTTCGGCGCGAATACCGGCATCGCGTCGCTCTTCGCCCACCTCGGTTGGTCCCGCGACATCGTGGCCGTGGCCGTGGCGCCGGTTATCGAGGAGTCTCTGAAGGCACTCGGGCCGGTGCTGCTGCTGGTCATTACGGCTCGGCGGGGCCGGCCGCTGTTCAACGGCATCGTCGATGCAATTGTGTTCTTCGGCATTTCTGCGACCGGGTTCGCCATGTCGGAGAACATCCTCTACCTCGGCGGCTACGGCTACGCGATGGGCGCGGACAGGGCTGGTGTCGCCGGCGGATTCACCGGCTTGATCCAAGTGTTCATCGGCCGGATCCCATTGTCCGGCTTCGCCCATCCGCTGTTCACCTCGATGACGGCGGTCGGCGTCGGCCTCGCGATCCGGTCGACCCGCCGGCGCGTGCGCATCCTTGCCCCGATCGCCGGCCTCGTGACCGCGATCATCCTGCACGGCTCGTGGAACCTGATGGCCACGCTCGCGAACAACACCGGGCGTCCGGAGATCCTGCTCTACGGGTATTTCTCGGTGATGATGCCGATTTTCTTCGGCATGGTCGCGCTGGCCATGTGGCTTCGCTCCAGCGAGGGCCGGGTGATCCAGAGCGCTCTCGTGCGTTACGTACGGGCCGGTTGGCTCAGCCCGCCGGAGGTGGCCTCGCTTGCCACCGTCGGTCGTCGCCGATCCGCCCGGGCCTGGGCGCGGCGGGTCGCCGGGCCGCCCGGCTCCGATGCGATGCGCGGATTCCAACTGGCCGCCACGCGGCTCGCCCTGTTGCGGGATCGGGCCGAGCGGCGTGCCGTGGCCGGCAGCGACACGTGGTCCGTCGACCTTGCCGACGAGGCCAACCTGCTGTCCCTGATGTCGGCCTACCGTAGCGGCTACGCGTCGGCCGATCCGATGGCACCGCAGGCATTCTGGGACGGCAGTCGATACCACGTACGGTTCCCGGACGGTGTCACGCGTGCGGTTGACGCACCGGTCGAGCCCGTCGTGCCGATTCCGGTCGTAGCGCCGCCGCCACCAGCGTTTGCCTATCCAAGTGCCCCGGGCTATCCGGGTGGCCCGGGATACTCGGGTGGCTCGGGGTACCCGGGCAGCTACCCGGCGGGCGGCTATCCGCCGCCGGGTCAACCGCCGCGTGCATACCCCTGACGGTCGCGACCTTCCCTAGAGGTGGGCGGACCGGTCGCTTAGAGGTAGAGCCCGGTCGCGTTGTCTTCGACCCGACGGGCGGCGACGGCGTGGACATCGCGCTCACGCAGCAACACGTACGTCTGGCCCTGCAACTCGACCTCCGAACGCTCCTCCGCATCGAAGAGCACGCGGTCACCGGCCACGATGGCTCGGACGTGCGGACCGACGCCGACCGTCTCGGCCCAGGTCAGGCGCCGGCCCACTGACGCGGTCGCCGGGATGAGGATGCCGGCCGACGACCGGCGCTCACCCTCGCCGACCTCGACCTTGACCAGCACGCGGTCATGCAGGAGCCGGATCGGGAGGTGCCCGACGTTGCTGGTTTCGGTGCTGGTCACGCTCGCAACCTACAACGCCGTTGGGCACTGGTGTCGTCGGGCACCGGGGTCGGGCCAACAGCCGGTTAACTGATCGGCGCGCCGCTATGAGAAGGCACCCGTCGGACGTCGACTGGTAGCTTCAGATCTTGCCCACTCGGTACCGTAGGGCAGGTAGACGCAAAGGATCATGACGTTGGGCAAAATGTCGCAGGCACGCTCCGCCGTTGCGCGGGCGTATGAGTCGGCGCGCGCGGTCACGCGCGAGTCGGCGCTGCGTGCGCGAGCCAACGATCAGAACGGCTCGTACGAGCCCGACGACGACGAACCGTTCGAGGTCGACGTCGAGACCGACACGCCGACCGACGCCGCGCGGACCGAACGACCGATGACCGTACGCGACCGCGACGACCTCGCGGTTCCGCGACCGCTGCGGGTGGCGGCCGGCTGGAGTTGGCGACTGCTGCTGGTCGTGGCCGGATTCGCGGCGGTCCTCTGGGCGCTCGCGCGGCTGCACTCGGTCGTCATCCCGGTCGCGATCGCGTTGCTGCTCACCGCCCTGCTAGAGCCGGCCGTCGGCTGGCTGCGTCGCCATGGCGTGCATCGGACCCTGGCCGCCGTCATCGTGTTGATCGGTGGCCTGGTCCTGGTCGCGGGCACCCTGACGCTGGTCGTCACCGAATTCATCAACAACTATTCCGACCTCGCCGATCGAGCTCAGGCCGGGCTGAACAGCATCCAGAACTGGCTCAAGAACGGCGTCTTCCATCTGTCCGACGCACAACTCAATAACCTCTTCCAGGCCGGACAGAAATGGATCAGTGACCACCGGTCCACCTTGACCACCGGTGCGCTGTCCACCGCAACGACCGCGTTCGACATCCTCGCGTCGACGTTCCTCGTGCTGTTCACGCTGTTCTTCTTCCTGCGCGATGGCTCGAAGATCTGGCGTTTTCTGGTCAACCTGTTGCCGCGGGCGGCGCGCTCACCGATCGCGAACGCGGGCCAGCAGTCGTGGCGCACGCTCACGGCATATGTGCGCGCGACCGTCCTTGTCGCCTTCATCGATGCGGTCGGCATTGGCATCTGGCTCACCGTATGGCGCGTCGAACTCGCGTTTGCGCTCGCCGCCTTCGTGTTCCTCGGTGCTTTCATCCCGATCATCGGTGCCACTCTGTCCGGCGCGGTCGCTGTGCTCGTCGCACTCGTGACGAATGGTCCGGTCTTGGCACTCATCGTGCTCGGCGGCGTGATCGGCGTACAGCAGTTGGAAGGCCACGTACTCCAGCCGCTCATCATGGGCCGGGCGGTGGCGATCCATCCACTTGCCGTCATCTTGTCGATCGCGTCCGGCCTCGTCCTGGCCGGAATCGTCGGCGCGCTGGTCGCCGTACCCGTCGTTGCGGTTTTGAACACCGCGATTCGGCACTTGACCGCGCGTCGCCGTCACGAACCGGAACCGCCGCCACCCGAGGCGGTCGTCGTCGCCGACAGATAGCCGCTATGACCCGGCCGGTGTTCCGGCCAGCCGGTGCAGTGCGCCGAGCGCGACCTCGCGCTTCGTCGTGTACCAGAACGGCGGCAGCGAGGCGCGCATGAAGGCACCATAGCCGCGCGCGGTCTCCAGCCGCGGATCGAGCACCGCCACGACACCGCGGTCGGCGGTCGATCGGATCAGCCGGCCGACGCCTTGCGCCAGCCGTACCGCCGCGATCGGGACACTGACCGACGCGAACCCGGAGCCGCCCGCGGCATCGACCGCGGCGGACCTGGCCGCGGCGAGGGGCTCGTCCGGTCGCGGGAACGGCAGCCGGTCGATGACCACGAGCTGACACGAGTCGCCTGGAATGTCGACGCCCTGCCACAGCGACATGACACCCATGAGGCACGTCGCCGGGTTGTCGCGGAACGCGCGGATCAGCAGCGGCAACGACTGGTCGCCCTGCAGCAGGATGGTCAGATCGGTCCGTTGGCGCAGGACCTCAGCCGCGCGCTCGGCGGCGCGCCGGGACGAGAACAACCCGAGGGTACGGCCGCCTAGAGCACTCACCAGTGCGACGAGTTCCTCGGCCGCGGCGTCGGACAGGCCCGACTGTGTCGGCCGGGGCACGCTCGACGCGACGTAGAGGATGCCCTGCCTCGGGTAGTCGAACGGCGAGCCCACGTCGAGGCTCGTCCAGGACGGAGCCGTGGTCGGGTCCTCGGTGGACGGTGTGGCGGAGAGGCCGAGCGACCGGGCCACGGTATCGAAGCGGCCGCCCAGTGCCAGCGTCGCCGACGTCGCGACGACCGTACGATCGCTGAACAGATGTGTGGACAGCGTGCCGGCGACGGTGAGCGGGGCGACGACGACGGCGCGATGACGGTCGCTGATCTCGATCCAGGCAACGTCGTGCGCTGACTCTTCCAGCAACCGCTGCGATGTTTTCGACAGCTCGTCGAGGGTGGCCCGTGCCTGCTGCTTGCGAACGGGGTCTGGATCATCGATCTTGATTTCGCCGACCGCTTCGAGAGCCCGTCGGGTGGCCGCGTCGAGCAGCGTCAACGCCTCGCTCAACGGCGCCGGAAGGCCGGCCGTCAGCCGTCCGGGCATCGCATCGCCCAGGCCGATGGCCAGCGCATCGCCGGCCTCGATGAGTTGCTCGTAGATGTCGGCCCCGATCAAGGAGCGGGCACGTCGGGCGCCGCGGTCGATCACGTCCGGGGAGACCTCGGCCTGCGACGCGCTCGAGACGCGATCGGCCAGGTCGTGCGCCTCGTCCACCACGAGTAGTCGATGCGGCGGCACGATATGCCGGCCGGCGAGCATGTCGACGGCGAGGAGGCTGTGATTCGTCACGACGATGTCGGCCTCGCGAGCCCGGGCGCGCGAGGCCTCGGCGAAGCATTCCGCCCCGTGCGCGCATCGGGCGGCGCCGATGCATTCGCGGGCGAACGTCGACACCTGCCGCCAAGCGGTGTCGTCGACCCCAGGGTCGAGCTCGTCGCGGTCACCCGTCTCCGTCTCCATGGCCCAGTCGCGCAACCGCTGTATCTGCTTGCCGAGGCGGCCCGCCTCGCCGAGCCACACGGTCTTCGGCCGCGCGCCGCTGCCGGTGTCGAAGAGGGCGTCGTCGGGCTCCTCCTCGTTCGAACTCTCCAACTTGGCCAGGCAGAGATAGTGGTGGCGGCCCTTGAGCACGGCGTGCAGCGGTCGTCGGCCGAGAATCGGCTCGACTGCGTCGGCCAGTCGGGGCAGATCGTGGTCGACCAGCTGCGACTGCAGCGCCAGGGTGGCCGTGGAGATGACCACCGGCCCGTCCACGAGCAGCGCCGGCGTGAGATAGGCCAGCGACTTGCCGGTGCCGGTGCCGGCCTGGACGAGCAGGTGCTCCCCGTGCCGAGCGGCGTCGGCCACCGCGTGCGCCATCGCCTGCTGGCCGGGGCGTTCGGATCCGCCGGGGACCGCACCGACGGCCGCTGCCAGCAGCTCGTCGACCTTTGCGCGGTGGCGGGCCGTCGTTTCGTCGATCGGGCCCGAAGACGTCGTCGCGCCGTCCGACTCGGCGGCGCGTGCCTGCTTCGGTGTGGTCGTGGCGGCTCAAGGGTGTGCTGGCCGAGGTCGAGCTGGTCGCGGCCGGCTCGGTTGGCGGCGATTTGGCCGCAGGTGATCTGGTCGGTGGCTCGCCGGCCGGAGCTGAGCGGGGTGCGGTCCGGCTGCCAGTCACGGCCACCGACGTTACCGCCTTCCGCCGACAGATCCGCTCCGACCGGCCGGCGCACGTCGGCAAGCGGATGATTCCAATCGATCCCGGTGGCACGGCCGCTTCGGGTAGCGCACGATCTACAGAATGCAGGAGGGTCCGTCGGTCGTCCGAGTCCGCTACCGAAAGTTCGACGGCAGCCCGCACCGGTCGTACCCGGCGGTGAGCCTGGGATCCGACGAGTACGGCGACTGGTTGGGCGTGCCGAGCGGCGAGTTCATCGCGGCGGCGCTGGCCGATTTCAAGTACACCGATCCGTACGTCCTGCTGGTGCCGCGTGACGCGTGGTGGACGGCGATGTTCAACTCGCCACCGCGCCGGACCGAGGTCTACTGCGACATCACCACGCCGGCGCAGTGGTCCGACGACGGTGTCCTGCTCACGGATCTCGACCTGGACGTACGCCGCCGGCGCGAACACAACCTCGTCGAGTTGCTCGACGAAGACGAATTCGCCGATCACAAGGTGCGTTACGGCTACCCGCCCGACGTTGTCGCGGCCGCGTGGGAGGCGGCCGAATGGCTGCTCAAGGCACTCGATGACGGCACCGAACCGTTCCGTGGCGAGTTTCACCGGTGGCTCGACAAGGTCATCTGAGCCGCCCAGATCACACGCACGAGATCGCCGAGCCCCCGCGCGCCGTGGCACCGGGCCGAATGGATCAAACCGTACAATCGCCACATCCGGTAACGAACGGCGTCCGGAGAACAAAGGCGGTGCGATGGCTGCGGTAGTCAGTGGAGTGGTGGTTCTCGCCGGTGGCGTCGCCGCCGGCCTGGTCAGTACGCGGGCTCGACGCGAGAACCCGTGTGCGGCCGGGTCGTACGCGCCGCGTGACGACGGTGCCCGCGATCCGCTGACTCGCCGGCTCCGGCAGGGCTATGCGAGCGTGGAGATCGTCGTCTGGCTCGACGACACCGACCGTCTCCTGGTCGGCGGTCTGCGCGACTACACCGATCCCGGTGCCGAGCTCGAGCGCCTGATCCTCCGGCCGTTGGCCGATCGGGTCGAGGCCTTCGGCGGCCGCGTCTATGCCGACAGCGTCGCGCCGTTTCGTCTCGTCATCGCGATCGACGAACCCGATCCAGAGCGGCGCGACCGCGCGTACGAACGCCTCGAATCGCAGCTGGCCGCGCACCCCGACGCCTTCACCCGAGTGGTCGACGGTGTAGTCCAGCCAGGCCCGGTGACGGTACTGCTGACCGGCCGGCACATGCCCCGACTCGCGCTCACCGGCGCCGCCCAGCGTCGGACCTTCGCCGACGGCACCTTCGCCGATCTCGGCCCGTGGGGCGCGCCGCCGACGGTCGCGCCGCTGCTAAGTGAGCGATGGTCGCAGCGTTTCGACTGGGACGGCCGCCGTGAGATGCCGGCCGATGAGCGCAACGCGTTGCACCGACTGGTGGCCGCCGCCCACGCGGAGGGCCGGCAGGTCCATTTCGCCGGTCTGCCCGAGCGCCGATGGCGGGTCCGCGAGGCGTTCTGGTGCGAACTGGCCGCCGCCGGGGTCGATCTCATCACAACCACTCGGCCCCGCGCCCTCGCCAACTTCCTTCGCGGGTACGGCAAACCAGCGCCGGCCCTGGCGACCGTGGCGCATCCGCGACCCGTACGGCGGACCGTTGCCGTACCCGCGCAGGCGTCTGTGCACCGACCACCGCGACGTGGCGCGGGCCGCCCGGCGACGGTGCCGGCGCAAACGGGTACGTCGGCTCGCCACCGCGTCAGCCGGTCAGGCGGCGCGGCCCGCGTCGGTGCGCCATGATCGGGGCATGACTCTTCGCGACGTGCTGCGCGTAGCGCCGGGGACCACGGTCAATCTCGAATCGATCGATCCGGCCGGCACTCCCGGCTTTCCCAAGCTCAAGAAGGGCCGCAAGAGCTGGGCCCGCGACGAGTTGGTGGAACTCGGCGACCGCCTGGACACGTTGCAGGAGCAGTTGTTCGCGACGGCAAAGGTCGGCGAGGTCCGCAAACGTGTGCTGATCGTGCTGCAGGCGATGGACTGCGGTGGGAAGGATGGCACGGTCCGCAAGGTGGCCGGCACGATGAACCCGCAAGGTCTCACGATCGTCGGCTTTGGTCCGCCGACGAAGGAGGAGTTGGCGCACGACTTCCTCTGGCGGATCCGCAAGGCCGTACCCGCGCCAGGGCAGATCGGTGTGTTCAACCGGTCGCACTACGAAGACGTGCTGGTCGTCCGCGTGCATGACCTGGTGCCGAAGCGGACGTGGCAGGCCCGCTACAACAAGATCAACGATTTTGAACGGTCGCTGGTCGACGAGGGCGTGACGATCGTCAAGATCATGTTGCATATCTCGTACGCCGAGCAGGGGGAGCGGCTTAAACGACGGCTCTTCGACCCGACGAAGTACTGGAAGTACAACCCGGCCGACCTTGACGAGCGCGCGTACTGGGATGACTACCAGGCGGCGTACGCCGAGGCGCTGACCCGGTGCTCGACCGAGGGAGCGCCCTGGTACGTCGTGCCGGCCAACCTGAAGTGGTATCGCGACTGGGCGGTCGCCACCATCCTCGCCGAGACGCTCGACGATCTCGGCCTGCACTACCCGCCGCCAGGTTTCGATCTGGACGTGGAACGGGCACGGCTGGGGTAGGCCGAGCACTACCGGCTAGCATTCCCCCAACATCCCTGCCGTAGGCGTCCCCCCGTCGAGTCCAGGAGTTCTTGTGCGCATCAAGATCCGTCCGAGCGATGACTCGTTCTATGACTTCTTCAGCCGTGCCGCACAGAATCTCGTCAAAGGCACTGGCCTGTTGTCGGAACTTGCCCTGCCGGGCGCGGACGTGATGGCGATCGGGGAACGGCTGGTCGAGGTCGAGCACGATAGCGACAGCATCACCCACGAGCTGTACAACAAGATCAATTCGTCGTTCATCACGCCGTTCGATCGCGAGGACATCTACCGGCTCGGATCGGGCCTGGATGACGTGATGGATCACCTGGAGGCCATCGGTACGTTCGTCTACCTGTACGGCCTGTCCTCGTTGCCGGCGTTGCCGCGCGAGATGGTGGAGATCATCGACGTGCTGGATCAGCAGGCCAAGGTGACCGCCGACGCGATGCCGCGGCTCAAGTCGATGCGTGAACTCCAGGAGTATTGGGTCGAGTGCAACCGACTCGAGAACGAGGGCGACCGCGCCTACCGGATGCTCCTGGTGCGCTTGTTCTCCGGCGAATACGACGCGCTGACGGTGCTCAAGATGAAGGAGGTGGCCGACGAGTTGGAGGCCGCCTGCGATGCCTTCGAGCACGTGGCGAACACGGTCGAGACGATCGCGGTCAAGGAGTCCTGAGTGCATTCCCCCGTGCCACCGGGCATCCGTGTGCCCGCCGTACGACACCCGTCGTTCATCTCTATGTCGCTTGACGGCCATCGGCCGACTCGATGAGCGGACTGACCGCCACCATCGCCGTGATCGTCGTGGCGATGGGGTTCAACTACACCAACGGATTCCACGACGCGGCCAATGCGATCGCGACGAGCGTGTCCACACGCGCGCTGACGCCGCGCTTCGCCCTGCTGATGGCCGCGGTCGGCAATCTCGTCGGCTCGCTGCCGTTCTTCGGGCTGGCGGGCAAGGTGGCGGCGACCGTCGGGACCGGCATCATTTCGCCGCCGTCAGACGTGAGTGGTCTGGGTGTGGTGATGGGCGGCCTGCTCGGCGCCATCACCTGGAATCTGATCACCTGGTATTTCGGCCTGCCGTCATCGTCATCGCACGCCCTGATCGGCGGCCTCGTCGGCGCCGCGCTGGCCTCGGGCACCACGGAGGTGTTCTGGCACGGCATCACCGACAAGGTGATCCTGCCGATGTTCATCTCCCCGTTCATCGGGTTCTTCCTGGGCTTCGTCGTCATGGTCGCGATCCGCTGGATCTTCCGCAACGGCCAGCCGGCGAAGCTGAACCGGGGTTTTCGCATCGCGCAGTCGTTCTCCGCGTTCACCATGTCGGTCGGCCACGGCCTGCAGGACGCGTCGAAGACGATCGGTATCGTCGCGCTCGCCCTCGTGCTCGGTGGCCAGATGAATCCGCACACGGCCACGCCGACATGGGTCTATCTGTTGAGCGCGGTGGTGTTGTCGCTCGGGACGTACTCGGGCGGTTGGCGAATCATCCGTACGCTCGGCCGGCGGATCGTCCACCTCGGGCCGCCGGAGGGGTTTGCGGCCGAGATCGTAGCTAGCTCGGTGTTGTGGACGACCGCCGAACTCGGCTACCCGATCTCGACCACCCACACGATCACGTCGGCGATCATGGGGGTCGGCGCGACGAAGCGGCTGTCGGCCGTACGGTGGGCCGTCGCCGGCAACATCGTGATCGCGTGGTTCCTCACGCTGCCGGCCGCTGGCTTGGTCGGTGCGCTGGCCTGGTTCATCGTGCATCCGCTGTTCAACTAGGGCCTCGGCTCTACTGGGGCTCGGCTGCCATCGAGGGCTCACCAGCGGTGATCCACCGCGCTGGACGATTTGGGCTGCGGCAGCAACGCGAATCGTCCACGGCAGTGGATCAACAGGTGCCGGGCGCGATGCGTCAGGCCGCGTCGGCGGGGTAGTTCACCCCGATCTGGCCACGGATCTCGTCCATCGTCGTCATCACGGCGAGCGTGGCCGCGTGCGGCAGGAGTGGGCTCTCGGTCTCGCCTGCTCGAAGGCAGCGCATCGCCTCGATGGCCGGGAAGCGCAGGCCGTGCCCCTCGTACGGCACCTCAACCAGCTCGACGTCGTTGCCGCGGTGCAGTGTGAACGATTGTGGATGGTGGAATCCGGCCGGGAGGTCGATCCGGCCGAGCGTGCCGGCGATCGTCGCCGTCGTCGCGCCGTTCGTGTCGAACGCGCAGGTCAACGCCGCGTACGCCGTGTCCGCGCACCATGACGGGGCGTCCGGCCGGCCGGGGCGGTAGCCGAGCAGGATTCCGGTTCCGGCATCCACGCCCTCTGGCGACAACCGCGCCGACGCACTGACCGTGTCGGGCCGGCCGAAGAAGAGCTGCGCGAACGCCAGCGGATATACACCGAGGTCGAGAAGCGCGCCGCCGCCGAGGGCCGGGTTGCGCAGCCGGTGCTCGGGGCCGACCGCCGCCGCGAAGCTGAAGTCGGCCGATACCGCGGTCACCTCGCCGACCGCGCCGTCGGCGACAAGATCGACTATTCGGCGTACCGCCGGGATCGTGCGCGTCCACATCGCCTCGGCGAGGAACACGCGGTGCTCGGCCGCGACGGCGACCAGGTCTTCGGCCTGCGGCGCGTTGAGTGTGATGGGTTTCTCACACAGCACCGCTTTGCCGGCCGCGAGCATCATGCGGGCGGCCGCATGGTGGGCCGGGTGCGGACCGGCGACGTAGACGATGTCGACGTACGGGTCGGCGGCGAGCGCTTCCCAGGTGCCGTACGGCCGGGGGATGTGATGCTCGGTGGCGAACCGGCCGGCCGAATCGTCGCTGCGTGAGGCCACAGCGACGACCTCAGCGTCCTCGACGATCCCGAGATCGCTGACGAACTGGGCGGCGATGTGGCCGGTGGCGACGATGCCCCAGCGGATCGGATCGGTCATGCACACATCGAACCAGCCGGCGACGGCGAGCGTGCGCCGGACCGCTCAATCGGCACTCGACGGCGGACATGCGCCTCGCGGCTGCGCTACGCGTCGGCGTGAGCAGCCGCTCATCGCGTGCGTTCGCCGGCGATCGCCGAGGTCGGCGTGGTTCGGCGGCCAGTAGGCTCAATGCCGTGGACGCCTACCTCATTGACGCGGTGCGCACGCCGTTCGGCAAGCACCGCGGTGGATTGGCCGGAATCCGTACGGACGACCTGGCCGCCCTGCCCATCATCGAGCTGATGAAGCGACACGCCGGGCTCGACGCCGGCCGCCTCGACGACGTGATCCTCGGCGACACCAACGGTGCCGGTGAAGACAATCGCGACGTTGCTCGGATGGCCGTGCTGTTGGCCGGGTTGCCGGACACCGTACCCGGGGTGACGGTCAACCGGCTCTGCGGTTCCGGCGGGGAAGCGATCATCCAGGCCGCACGGGCCGTCCGAGCCGGCGACGCGTCGCTGATGATCGCTGGCGGCGTGGAGAGCATGACTCGCGCGCCGTTCGTCATCCCCAAGCCCGATGTCGCCCAGCCGGTGACGATGCAGCTCTACCCGACGCAGGTCGGCTGGCGCATCGTGAACCCGAAATTCTCGGCCCAACAAACGGCGTCGCTGGGTGCGTGTGCCGAGGCGGTCGCGGCCGAACTCGGCATCTCGCGGGAGGCGCAGGACGAGTGGGCCTTGCGCTCGCATGAGCGGGCCGCGGCGGCGTTCGACAAGGGCCTGCACGACGGGTACGTCTTCCCGGTCGAGTCCGTGACCCGCGACGAGTCGATCCGCCCGGACACCACCGCGGCGAAACTGGCCGCGTTGAAGCCGGCGTTCACCAAGGACGGTACGGTCACGGCCGGCAACTCCTCGCCCATCAACGACGGAGCCATTGCGACGTTCGTCGGCACCCGCGAGATGGCGGCCGAACTGGGCGTCGAACCGATCGGCCGCATCATCGCCAGCGCCACCGTCGGCATCGCGCCGGAGCGGTTCACCCTGGCTCCCGTTGGTGCGATCGGAAAGGTGCTCGATCGGGCCGGACTGACCGTGGCCGACATCGCAGCCTGGGAAATCAACGAGGCGTTCGCGGCGATGGTCCTATCGGTGCTCGATGGTCTGCCGTCACTCGACCTGGAACGGGTCAACCCGAACGGTGGCGCGATCGCGATGGGCCACCCGCTCGGAGCGTCCGCCCCCCGCGTGATCGTGGACGTCTGCCGCGAGGTGGCGCGGCGCGGCGGCGGCTACGGCATCGCGGCCGCCTGCATCGGCGTCGGCCAGGGCACCGCCGTGGTAGTTCAGGTTGACTGACGCGCCGGCGGCTGGTCCGGGGCGTGGGCCGGACGGCCAGAGCAGCTCGTCACCCGAGCTGCGGCCGACCGATCTGCCGCCGGCGCTGCTCGCCCGCGCACGCGCGTTTTACGGCTCCGGTGACCCGCCGGCCGTACCGCGATTGGCCGCGACGGTCCTCCTGCTTCGACCCGAACCCTCCGGCGGGCAGTCCGCTCGCTACGAGGTGTACGCGATCCGGCGCGTACCGACGATGCCGTTCGCTCCCGGCATGTACGCGTTTCCCGGCGGTTCGGTCGATCCACGAGATGCCGGCGCCGGAATCCGTTGGGCGGGACCGGATGCGGCGACGTGGGCGCGGCGGCTCGGCCAGCCGCCGGACCAGGCGGAGGCCATCGTGTGCGCGGCCGTACGCGAGGTGTTCGAAGAGTCGGGCATCCTCCTCGCCGGTCCGACCGAGTCCACGATTGTCGGCGACGTCTCTGGTGACGATTGGGAGGCCGAGCGCGCCGCGCTGGTCGCACGTCGACTCGGCTTCGCCGAGTTCCTCCGCGCGCGCGACCTCGCACTGCGCGCGGACCTGCTTGCGCCATGGGCCCGGTGGATCACGCCCGAATTCGAGCCGCGGCGCTACGACACTTACTTCTTCCTGGCCCGGTTACCCGCCGGCCAGCTCACGCGGAACGTTGGCGGCGAGGCCGACGAGGTTCGGTGGGTACGGCCGATCGATCGGCGTGGCCTACCGATGCTGCCTCCGACGCGGGCGACGCTGAAGCAGGTCGACGCATACGGCTCGATCGACGATTTGATGACCGCGGCCGCCACCCGTGACGCGGCGACACCGGTGATGCCACGCCTCGTGGAGGCGTGAGGCTGAGAGCCGGCCGGAAAAACATGTGGCACCGCGCCGGATCCCGAACTCCGACACGGTGCCACGCCTGCACGTACCCGCCGCTCGAAGCGGCTAAGCACGAGAACCTTATGCGCGCCTGCTCACCCGAAGCGGCCGGTGATGTAGTCCTCGGTCTTCTTCTCGTTCGGGTTGGTGAAGATGCGCGTCGTGTCATCGAATTCGATCAGGCGACCCGGGTCGCCGGTCTTGTCGATGGAGAAGAACGCCGTGCGGTCCGACACGCGGGCTGCCTGCTGCATGTTGTGCGTGACAATCACGATCGTGTACTGGGACTTGAGCTCGGTGATCAGGTCCTCGATCGCGAGTGTCGAGATCGGGTCGAGCGCCGAGCACGGCTCGTCCATCAGCACGACCTGCGGCTCGACCGCGATCGTACGGGCGATGCACAGGCGCTGTTGCTGGCCACCGGACAGGCCCGCCCCCGGACGGGAGAGCCGCGTGTGCACCTCGTTCCAGAGGTTGGCCGCACGCAGCGCCTTCTCGCAGGCGTCGTCCAGCGCCGACTTGCGACGGAGGCCGCCGAGTCGAAGGCCGGCCACGACATTGTCGTAGATCGACATGGTCGGGAACGGGTTCGGCCGCTGGAAGACCATGCCGATCATCCGGCGTACGGCGGTGACGTCGACGTCCCGGTCGTAGATGTTCTGGCCGTCGATGGTCAGTTCACCCTCGACGTGGGCACCGGGGAGGACCTCGTGCATGCGGTTGATCGATCGGAGGAAGGTCGATTTGCCGCAGCCCGACGGTCCGATCAGGGCGGTGACCGACTTGGGTTCGATCGTCATCGAGATCGAGTCGATGGCCTTGAACGATCCGTAGTAGGCGGTGATGTTGTTGGCTTCGATGCGCTTTGCCATGGCGGTCGTCCTTCTCAGGTCTGTTCGGGCGGACCCGGTACGGGCTGGTGCGGTGGTGTTTGAAGCGTGCTGCCTGATGCGATGGTGTTGCCGGGTGTGACGGTCGGCAAGTTCGACCGGGGTGCGGTTCGCGGAGTGGGCATGTGATCACCGCAACTTGCTGCGACGCGCGAGGAGCTTGGCCGCGATGGTCAGGGCGAGCACGATGAGCACGAGGGTGAGGGCGGCCGACCACGCGCGGGGGGCACCGAACTTGGTCGCCAGCCGCGCCTGGTCGTAGATGTAGACCGCCAGCGACTCCTGGTTGCCATGGAATGGGTTGTAGTTGATCGAGTCCGTGCCGCCGGCCACCAGGAGAACTGGCGCGGTTTCGCCGGCGGCGCGCGCGACCGCCAGCATGACGCCGGTGACGATGCCGGCCGCGGCCGTGGGTAGCACGATCTTGACAATCGTCTTCCACTTCGGGATGCCGAGCGCGTACGCGCCCTCGCGGAGCTCGCTCGGCACGAGCCGCAGCATCTCCTCGGACGACCGGGTGATCGTCGGCAGCATCAGGACCGACAGCGCGAGAGCCGCGGCAAATCCGGAGTATCCGGGTCGGCCGTTGTTGAACGTCGGCGACACGATGATGACCCAGAACGAGAGGATGAACAGGCCTGCGACGATCGACGGAATGCCGGTCATGACGTCCACGAAGAACTGCACGATCTTCACCAGCCGGCCCTTGCCGTACTCGACCATGTAGATCGCACAGCCGACTCCGAGCGGCACTGTGATGATGGCTGCGATGACGACCTGCTCGATCGTGCCGATGATCGCGTGGTAGGCGCCGCCGCCGCCGTCGAACGGCGTGATGTCACGCATCGAGTGGGTGAAGAATTCCGCGTCGAAGCGATCCAGCCCGTTGTCGATCAGCGTCTTCACCAAGTAGATCAGCGGAAGCGCGGCGAGCGCGCAGGCCATATAGATCGCCGCGGTGAACACTCGGTTGCGAGCTACGCGAGAACCCTCGACCGAGAACGCGGTGGCTCCCAGAATGATGAGGAAAAGCACGGCTGCGGTGATGACCGTCATCGTGATGCCGCCGCGCAGCTGGCCGCCGACGTAAATGACGAGGTAGGCGATCGCCGCGCTGACCACGCCAATGGCCCACGGCACCCACCTCGGTAGGCGGTGCGCCTTCAGCGACGCGGCCGGAATCAGGGTCTCTGTCGTCATGCGATCACTCCCGGATCACGGCGGGTCCGCCGACGAGAAGGCGGATGAGAACGCGGGCGGTCATGCTGCACTCGCCCGGAACTCGCGACGGCGGTAGATGATCGCGCGGGCCACCACGTTGACGACCAATGTGATCGCAAACAGCACGAGACCGGATGCGATCAGGGCGCCACGCCCGATTTCGTCGGCCTCACCGAAGTTGTGCGCGATGTTCGCGGCGATCGTGTTCCCGCCGTTGCCGAGGATGTCGGCCGAGATCGTGAACGTCGACCCGAGTGTCAGCGCCAGGGCGATCGTCTCGCCGAGCGCGCGACCAAGTCCGAGGATCACCGCGGCGATGATGCCGGGACGGCCGTACGGAAGGACGGCGATCCGGATCATCTCCAACTTCGTCGCGCCCAGGGCGAGCGCGGCCTCTTCGTTCATCGTCGGCGTCTGTGCGAACACCTCACGCACGAGGGCGGTCACGATCGGCAGAACCATGATCGCCAAGACGATCGAACCGAGCAGGATCGACTTGCCGTACGGTCCGTCGCTGCCGAAGATCGGGATCCATCCGAAGTACGCGTGCAGCCACGCCGACAAGCCGGAGATCGGTTTGACCAGATAGTCGCGGCCCCACAGGCCGTACACGATGCTCGGCACCGCGGCCAGGAGATCGATCGCGAAACCGACCACGGAGGCGACCCGGCGCGGTGCGTAGTGGGTGAGACACAGCGCGATCGACAGCGCGACCGGCACGGCCATGATCAGGGCAAGGATCGATGTGAGAACCGTGCCGAAGGCGAGTGCCGCGATGCCGAACATCGGCGGGTTGTCGCTCGGGAACCAGTTCTTGTAGGTCAGGAAGTTCGCGTGGTTGGCCTGGAGGGCCGGCACGGCCTTGTCGATCAGAAATGCGCCGATCGCGACAATGATCACGAGGACAGTCATGCCGGCGCCGGTAGTGAGGCTGCGGAACCCGGTCTCCAAACTCCATCGGCGCTTGTGGGGTAGCGCGTCGCCGCCGCCGAGTGGCGGTTGCGGAGTATCTGGGCCCCCGCCGGCCGGACCACCGGGGGCGGCGGCTTTGGTGGCTCCGTCGTCGCCCGACCCCGTCGAGGAGGTCGACGCGATGTCGGCGAAGCCACTGAACGAGGGTTCGCTCATTCGGGTGAGCTCTCCGTTCACTCTTGGTGGATCGGCTCTCGGGTCTAGGTCTGTTAAGCGGTGGAGCGGGACGTTGCGGATACCGAAGCGGATCGCCACTGGCGCCGGAAACAGCGGCCCTACCAGTGACGATCCGCTCATGAGCGGGCTAGGTCAGCTCATTGCGGTGACAGCCGCCGCGACCTTGCGTGCGGACCGAGTCGGGCAGCGGAGCGCTAGCCGACCGTGGTGAGGACCTGCTGGCCGGCCGTGCTCGACGTGTAGCCGAGGAACGACTTGAGCAGGTTGAGGCTGCCGGCCGGGTTGCCCTTGTCGCAGACGATCTCGTACGTGACCAGCACGATCGGGTAGGCACCCGGGGTGTTGGTCGTGTAGTCGATCTTCATCTGCAGGTCGTTGCCGGTGCCGACGGTCTGCGCACCCGCGATGGTCTTGCCGGCCGAGTCGGCGGTCAGGGTCGACCACTCACCGGCGCCGTTGAAGATCTTCGCCATGTTCAGGTTGTTCAGCGTGGCGAATGACCACTCGTCGTAGCCGATCGAGCCGTCCGTGCTCGCGATGAACTTCGAGACACCGTCCGAACCCTGTCTCGGCGTCGCCGCCGGGCGCGTGCCACACCTTGTCGTGGCCGAACGTCCAGTCGGACGCAGCGGTCTGGGACAGGTACTTGGTGAAGTTGTCGCTGGTGCCCGAGCTGTCCGCGCGGTGTACCGGCGTGATCTTGGTGCTCGGCAGGCTCGCGCCCGGGTTGTCCGCGGCGATCGCCGGGTCATTCCAGGTCTTGATCTTGCCGGAGAAGATGCCGGCAAGGGTCGCCGGCTTGAGCTGCAGGTTGGTCACACCGCTCACGTTGTAGACGACGGCGATCGGACCGACGACCATCGGCAGGTGGATCGCCACACCGCCGGCAGCGCCGGAGGCGCAATGGGCATCCGCCTTCGGCTGGTCGGCCGGCTTCAACGCCGAGTCGGACCCGGCGAAGTCGGCCTGCCCGGCGATGAACGCCGTCTGGCCGGCGCCGGAGCCGGTGCCCTGGTAGTTGATCGTCGCACCGGAGCACTTCGCGTTGTAGTCCTTGATCCACTGGAGATCGCATTGGCCTGCGCCGTCGAGCCCTGCGCGTTCAGCGTGCCGGTGGCGCAGTTGATGGAGCCGGCTGCGGCCGTGCCACCCGAACTGCCACCGCTGGGCGTGTTGCTGTTGTTGTCCGTGCCGCACGCGGCGAGCGCGACTGTCGCGGTCAGCGCGATGCCGGCCAGGATGCCGAGCCGCTGGAGCTTCACGTGTTTTCGTCCCTTCGAGGGTGGTAAGGGCACAGGCGCAAGGCGCCGTGCACGGCGCCGGCCATCTCGACCGGTGAAAATGACGTTAGGAGCCCGAGGTGGACGGCCAACCGGGGAAAGTGAACGAACGGTGAACACCGTAGGACATCCGCGTGACGGTCGGCGACAGGCCAGATGGCATATCGGACGTGCGCGGCAGGCGATCCAGCTGTCGTGACTTGCGTACCGGCATCTGAATGGCCGCGGTCTTAGACAGGCTTAGCGTCGACGGTGGCCGCGCGGAAGCAGACGTCGGTGGTCCACCGGACGAAGCCGAGCCGACGGTAGAGGTCAACGGCACGCGGGATTGGACTCGTCGACGTAGAGCATCACCTGGTCGAGCCCGCGCCCGCGCAGGTAGCGCAGCCCGGCCTCGGTGAGCGCGGCGCCGAGGCCGAGGCCCGCGCGCATCCGGGTCGACGCCGAGCACGTACACCTCGCCGATCGGGTCGTGGTCGTGCTCGGCTTCGTCGTCCGGCCGGTGGTCGCTGCGCAGGGACCCGTGCACCTTCGTCCAGTGGAAGCCGAGCAACTCCCCGCCGCGCGGTCGCGAGCAGGAACCCGGCCGGGTCGAACCACGGTTCGGTCATCCGGACCCGCAGGTCGTCGATCGTCCACTTGCCTTGATCCGGGTGGCCGGCGAAGGCGCGCGCATTGACCCGTACCCACGCCTCGTCGTCGCGCCCGGCTCGAACGCGCGAAGCGTCGACGCCGTCGGGCAGGTGTGGCGGCGCGACCGGCGCGAACAGCGACCGGCGCAGCTGGAACAGCACCCGGTGACGGTCGAAGCCGAGCGACAGCGCGAGCGCCGTCGCCGACGGGTGGTCGCCGTGCGCCCACAGCCGCAGGCGTCCGTCGGGTCGGCTCGCCGCCGCGTCGGTCACGGCCGTGACGAGCGCACGGCCGAGGCCATGCCGCCGGAACATCGGGTGTACGACCAATTCCGCGCTCGCGCCGTCGACGACGTCCGTGGTGTCCACGTGCGCGTAGCCGACGAGTTCGGCGCCGTGCCGGATGAGCAGGTGCACGGCCGGCGCGTCCCCACCGTGCCGTAGGTGCAGCATCACGTGCTCGGACAGCGGATAGGCACCGTCGGCGTCGCCGGCCGCGGTGGCCAGGCGATGGACGTCGTCGACCTCGTCGGGACTCAGGTGGTCGGCCTGGCGCACGACGGGAGACGGCCTCACGATCGCCACCGTATCGCCATCCACCGCATGTCGAGCGGCCGGCTCGACCCTCGGCGTCCGGACGCCGGCGTTACGCGAGCAGCTGGTCGGCCGGGTGGTCGACGGCGGTCGGGTCGGCGACATCCAGCTCCGGGTCGGCGCCGGGAGTCCGGTCGATGCCGCGCGCGGACGGCACGACGAACTTGTAGCCGACCTGGCGTACGGTGCCGATCATCGACTCGTACTCCGAGCCGAGCTTCGCGCGCAGCCGTCGCACGTGGACGTCGACCGTGCGGGTGCCGCCGAAGTAGTCGTAGCCCCAGACCTCGCGCAGCAGCTGGTCGCGGGTGAACACCCGGCCCGGGTGCTGGGCGAGGAACTTCAGCAGCTCGAACTCCTTGTACGTGAGGTCGAGCGGCCGACCCTTGAGCCGAGCCGCGTACGTGTCCTGGTCGATCGTCAGCTCACCGACCCGGATCGTCGCCGGCGTCGGCCGACGACCGGCGCGCCGAGCCGGCCGACCGCGAGGCGCAGCCGAGCCTCGACCTCGGCCGGACCGGCCGTGGCCAGCACGACGTCGTCGATGCCCCAGTCGGCGGACAGCGCGATCAGGCCGGCATCGGTGACGACGGCGAGCAGCGGGACGCCGGAGCCGGTGGCGTGCAGCATCCGGCAGGTGGCGCGAGCGTCGGCCAGATCGGTCCGGGCGTCGATCATCACGACGTTCGGCGAGGGGCCCGACACCAGCGTGCGGATGTCCCGAGCGGCCGTCCGGACCATGTGGGGGAGCAGATCGAGGGCGGGCAACACGGTCGCGGCGGAGCCGCCCGGAGTCGCCGTCAACATCAAGATTTCCACAGGATCTCCCGTCTGCGTGCAACCGACGTCGCTGGCGGGTGAACAGGACCTCAGCGTAGCGGAGGAGCTACGGATTGAGCCCGAAGCGCTCATCAGGTGGGCGCCTCGAAACACGCCAATGGCCGCCCAGCGGTGTTTTCGACGGCGGATGCCGTTGCTGAGCAGGGCGAAGGGTGCCGATGTGAAAATCGTCGCAAAGTCGCCCGTGTGATCGTCCAGAAATACGGCCGTAACCTGCGACGACCTGCTGCCGGCGGTGCGGGCGGTCGCGATCGGCGGCCGGAGATGGCACCATCGGTGCGTGTCTTGGATGCCTGCTGGTGAGCCCCGCCGCGACGACGTCCGCCCGGACGGCGATCGCCGCGACGGCGAGCGCCCGGTCGCGTCCTCGATCTTCGACGTACCACTCGACGAGGCGGAGTCGATCGACGCTCTCGCCGGGGCCGGTCGTCGTCGCCGCGCCCGGGGCGAGAAGGGCTTCGAACGCGAGCTGGACGCCGACGTCCTGACCGACCGCGAGGACATTCTCCGGGTGCCGGTCGCGCCGACCCGTCGCCTCGTCAGTCTCGCCATCGCTGGCTTCGCCGGTCTGCTCGGCCTCGCGCTCGTCTCTGGCGGGTATCTCGTCCCGAAGTCGTTCGCGCTCATCATCTTCGCCGTACAGGTGCTGTTCGTGGTCACGTGGACGGTGTCGACGCGTCCGGCCGGCGCCCGGATCGTTGCCGGCGTCGGGCTCGGCGCCGCCGTCGTAGCCGACCTGGCCGTGGCCTGGCCGACCCACGCGACCATCGCGCCGCTCGGCTATGTCGTCGCCGGAGCCTTCGCCGCCGGGATGATCGGGCAGTTGGCGCGGCGGGACGGCCGGTCGCAGGTCGCCGAGAGCGTCGGTGCGACGCTCGTGATGGTGATCGGCGTGGTGGCGTACGCGTCCCTGATCACGCTGTCGCGCAATCAGCTCGGCCCGGAATCGATCGCCGCCTGCCTGACCGCCGCGACGGTCGCGCTGGTGGTCGCGCGCGGGCTCGATGCCGTGGTCCCCTTCCCGCGCACCACGCCACAGGTCGCGCGCGGCACGATTGGCGTCATCGTGGGCGCCATGGCCGGGACCATTGCGTCCGCTTTCGTAGCATCTGGCCTTGTTGGGTTGTCTCCCGGCCGTACCGTGTATGCGGGCCTCCTCACCGCGATCGCCGCGGTGCTCGCGGACCTCGGCGTCGGATATGCCGAGGCCAGCCGCGAGATCGATGGTGACGTGGGTTCGATGTGGCTGGTGCGACACATGCAGGGTCCGCTCGGCGCGTTTGCGTTGGCCGCTCCTGTGGCATATGCGATGAGCGTGATGGTGTTGCTACCCGCGCTGAGATGAGCGGGCGAATCCCTGGCTCATCCCAGCCGGGCTCAATCCGGTGATCGGCCGTGTGGCCGCGCGCCCCGATGCGGAGGTTCCCGTGGCACGAGTCGACCAACCCAAGCGCCGTCACCGCGGCTTGCGGGTGCTGGCGATCGTCGTGCTCGTCCTGATCGTCCTGCTGATTGCGGCCGACCGGATCGGTGTCGTGGTGGCCGAGCGTACGGTCGCCGACAAGGCACAGACGCAACTCGCCAGTGAGGGCGTCACCATCGACGGCAAGCCGAAGGTCGACATCCACGGGTTCCCGTTCCTCACGCAGGTCATCGCCGGCCACTACGACCGGATCGACATATCGGTTCCCGATCCGGCCACTCGCGGCGTGCGCCTTGACTCCCTGGCGGTCACGGCCACGAATGTCTCAGCCGACACGCAGGCCCTGATCAATGGCACCGGGCGCATCGAGGCAAGCAAGGTCGTCGGCACCGGCAACCTCGGCTGGACCGCCCTCAACCAGCTCATCGATCTGTCCGGCGTTCGGCAGTACGGCATCGATCCGGACAAGATCACCATTGGCAGTACGGACAGCGGACATCTCCGCATCTCCGCGCCGGCGAGTTTCCAGGGCCAGACGTTCACGCTTCAGGCCAGTGGCGCGATCTCGGTCAAGAAGGACGTGCTCCATGTGGCCGTGTCCAACGTCACGGCGAGTGACACTCCGCTGCCACGGGCTCTGCAGTCGACGCTCGAGGCGATCGCTGCCCAGCTGACCTTCGACGTACGCATCCCGCAGTTGCCGTACCGGCTGTCGCTGGACAGCGTCAAGGCGACCTCGGCCGGGATTGCGATCACCGCGAGCGCTCAGAACGTCGTGCTGGGCGGTTGACCTGCACCGGGCAACGTGGCGATAACGCCATCGCGGTGACGGTCGCCGATCGGACCGCGCCGCCTGCCGCCGATTGACCAGGTGTGATCCGCGTCCCAGCTGTTGCGATCGTCGTCCTGACGGGTGGACATCAGACCGTTCGGTGGCCTGTCTGGCGTCACGGGCTGGTGTTAGGGTGGGTAACCGTGAGCCCGCTCGACACAACCCGTGGCGCCGATTTTGGCGCTGACCTCGACGCACGAATGTGCGTCGACGGTGAGGTCATGTCGACGCCGGCCATGAGCGTGGTTCTGCCCATGCTCACCAAGCGCCGCCCAGTCGACTTCTGCCTGGTCGCGGCGAGCCTCTGTCGCTGTTGCTGATCTTCGCCGGACGCCCGCGTCACTGGGATGTGACTGATCGCGCGTCATCCGGGCGCTTGATGCGGCCAGTCGCCAAGCACACCTGACGTCCCGGGCCGGGCATCCAATCGCGCGGCAACGCAGCCGCTCGCACGCTTTCCACAGCATTCCGTTCCCGCTTTTGGCGGATCTTCGGCGCACCCGCCGCCGCCGCAAACCACCGCATCGAGAGGCATCCATCATGGGTCGCGAATCCGTCCTGGTCTCCGCCGACTGGGCCGAAAAGAACCTGGACACGCCAGGCATCGTCTTCGTTGAGGTCGACGAGGACACCTCCGCCTACGACACCGGGCACATCCCGGGCGCTGTCAAGCTCGACTGGCGCAAGGACCTGCAGGACCAGGTCCGGCGCGATTTCGTCAACCAGGAGCAGTTCTCCGCACTGCTATCCGCCCGGGGCATCGGCAACAACGACACCGTTGTCCTCTACGGCGGCAACAACAACTGGTTCGCCGCGTACGCGTACTGGTATTTCAAGCTCTACGGTCACGGCGACGTCAAGCTCGTCGACGGCGGCCGCAAGCGCTGGGAGCTCGACGGCCGGCCGCTCACCACCGAGCTGCCCAACCGCGAGGCGACGCACTACGTCGCGCAGGCGCAGGACGCGGCGATCCGCGCATTCCGCGACGATGTGGTCGCCGCCATCGGCAACAAGAACCTCGTCGACGTACGGTCCCCGGACGAGTACGCCGGCCGCCTGAACGCGCCGGCACATCTCCCGCAGGAGCAGGCACAGCGCTCGGGCCACGTGCCCACGGCGTTGTCCGTGCCGTGGAGCAAGGCGGCCAACGAGGACGGCACGTTCAAGTCCGACGACGAACTGCGCGAGATCTACAAGGCGGCCGGGCTCGACGAGTCGCGGTCGACGATCGCCTACTGCCGCATCGGTGAGCGCTCCTCGCACACCTGGTTCGTCCTGCATGAGTTGCTCGGCCTCGGCGACGTCAAGAACTACGACGGATCCTGGACCGAATACGGCTCGCTGGTTGGCGTGCCGGTAGCGCTCGGTGACGAGCCCGGGAGTGCCTCATGAGCCAATCTTCCGCTGTGGACATCGCTGGATGCGGTGCGCCCGAGCAGAGCGAACCGTTGCCGGCGAGCGTTGACATCGCCAAGGAGACGGTCATCAGCGGCACCGTCCGCAGTGCCGACGGACCGGTCGGCGGTGCCTACGTCCGCCTCCTTGACTCGTCCGGCGAGTTCACCGCCGAGGTGGTGTCGTCGGCGGCCGGCCAGTTCCGGTTCTTCGCGGCGCCGGGCACCTGGACAATCCGCGCGCTGTCCCGCGCCGGCAACGGCGACGTGGTCGTATCCGCAGATCGTGGACTGAACGACATCACGATCGAGGTTGCCGCCTAGGCGACGCTTTCGGCGAACGGGGCGCGGGCTCAACGGCCCGCGCCCCGTTTGTGTCCGTGCTTGCGGGTCTGCGAGCGTGATGTCGGGTGGCCGTCGGCCTCGCGCCGGCTTCTCGGCGGGCGGTGTGGTCGACCTATCGGCGGCGCTGCGGTGGTTTCATTGGCGGGTGACCCAGGAGCCGGCGTCGGCGCCGGCATCGCCCCCCGCGGGGGGTCCGGTGCCCGGCGGAGGTCCGCCCTATCCGGCACCCGACGGCGGTCCGCCCTATCCGGCCCCCGACGGCGGTTCGCCCTACCCGGCGCCCCCGCCGGGCTACGTGTGGGTGCGTCCGACTCCGCCGCCGACGAACCGCCGCTGGAGAGTGCCGCTGTGGCTCAAGATCCTCACTGGCGTCTGGACTGTGGCCCTGGTCATCGGCGGCGGTTGGTATGCCTTGCACGGCGAGCCATCGGTGCGCGAGCAGACGAGCATCGGCGATGCGCGGCCGGTGGTCGACCGGACCATCGTCGATGTGGTGGCGGCGGCCGGTGGTGGTCCGGTGGTCGCGGTGAGTGGCTTCGACCGGGTCAAATCCTGCAAGATCACGCCGGTACGGTCGGGAGCCGAATTCCGTCGCGTCGTCGACCTTTACACGTCACCGGGTAGCGAATCGGCGATCCTGCACATGATCGCGTCCGGCCTGCCGGCCCGATACCACGCACAAACCGGCTCGTCCGCGAGGCTCACGCTCGACGCGGACGCCGGCGACTATGTGGCCGTCGACGGGACCGTACCGGCACCCGGCCTGATCCGGATCAAGGCCGACACCGGGTGCCGTCAGGACAAGGGCGTCGGCGTCGGCGAGCCGTCACCAGCGGCCGGATCTCCCTCGGTGGCCGCGCTCGCCCCCGTTCTCGGGGCGCTCGGCCGGCCGGCCGTCCCGTACGCGACCGTGGCCGACCTGGCCTGCCCGTCGGGCGGCTCGCTGCGCAGCGTGGCGGCCACGCTCCCGCCGGGCTCCGCGCCAGCGTCGCTGGCCACCACGCTGCGCACTCTCGCCCCTACGCCCGCCGCGGCGAGCCGGACGACGTACGCGTTCCGATCGGGTGCCGTAGACGTCGTGGCCGTCGCGAACCCGGCGAGCCACGCCGTGACCGTGACCGCGACCACCCGCTGTTCGGCCTGAGCGAGTCACGCGTCCTCACCCTGCAACTTCACTGAAGTCGCCCACCAAACCGGACGACAAGTGGGCAACTTCTGGGAAGTTGTGGCGATCTTGGCCATGAGCCGGGCCGTGCGAGACAGCCGTCAGTAGACGAGCGCCTGTACGTCCTCGGCGACGACTTCCTCCACGAAGGCGGCCGCGCCAGCGATCCGTACCCCCGAAATGACCGCGTCCGGCGTGATGCCGCGACGGGCGGCACACTGTGTGCAGAGGGTGACCGTGCCGGCGGCGAGTACGGCATTCAACAGATCTTGCAGCGGCGCCGAGTGCGGCAACTCGAACTCAGCCGCCCGGCCCGGCAATGCGAACCACGCCGACTCGCCGGTGAGCCAGAGCGACACGCCGATACCGGCCGCAGCCGCGGTCGCCGCCACGGTGAAGGCCTGGGAGCAGCGCTCGGGCGCGTCGGTTCCGGCGGTTACTTTGATGACGAGGCGGCGGCTCATGCGCCACAGCATAAGATCCGCCACGGCATAGGATCTCGGTTGTGGTGACCGAGATCGGATTCGTGAGCCTGCTCGTCGCCGGATTCGGCGCGCTGGCCGGCGGGCTGATCTTCGTTGCGGTTCGAGTCGCGAGGGGGCGTTGGTGACCGAGAACCCGCTGCAGGCGCCGCCGTGGCTGAACGCGCCGCCGGTCGATCCGTCGCCGTACGAGGACACGCATGACCTGCGTACCGGGCCGGATCTGCACCCGGCGCTGCTGGGCCTCCTGCCGTACGTCGGCGTGTGGCGTGGCCGTGGTGTCGGCGGCTATCCGACCATCGAGGACTTCCACTACGCGCAGGAGATCCGGATCAGCCATGACGGGCGGCCGTTTCTCGCGTACGAGTCGCACGCCTGGATCATCGAGGCGGACGGCACGCCGATCCGCGTCGGTGCCCGCGAGGTCGGCTGGATCCGGCCGGTGCTCGACGGCGAACGGGTGACGGACGAGGTCGAAGCGCTCTTTACGCTCCCGACCGGGATCATGGAGCTGCACGTCGGCACGGTCGACGGACTCAAGCTGGAGCTCGCCACGGACGCAGTCGTGCGTACGGCGACGGCCAAGAACGTGACCGCCGGCCATCGGCTGTACGGGATCGTCGAGGGCGCGCTGCTGTACGCCCAGGAGATGGCCGCCGTCGGGTATCCGCTCACCTCACATTTGAGCGCTCGGCTGTTGCGCGTCGCCGGCTGATCACCCCGGGTGCGGATCGGGCGGCCCGCGCCTTCCGTCGCCAGCAAACCGCGGTCAGGCCTCAAAACCGAGCAGCTCGCGCATCCGTACGGTGTCCTTGGCCGGCGTCGTCGCGACGCCATCGATAGCCCGGATCTCGACGATGCCGCGGACTGACGACGTAAACCACGCACCTGCGGTCTCCAGGAGTTCCGCCGCGGTGATCATCCGTTCGGCGGCGTCGTAGCCCAGTACGTCCGTGCGCTCGAGCAGCCACCGGGCGGTAGTGCCGGCGAGGATTCCGGTGGTCTCGGCCGGGACCGTGCACAGGGTCGTGCCGTCGAGCCAGATCAGCGTCGACGTCGGGCCCTCCAGCGCGTACCCGTCGGCGGAGATCCACAGCACGTCGTCGGCGCCTTGTGCCTGGGCCCACCGCTGGGACGCCATGTTCACCGCGTACGAAATGGTCTTCGCGCCGCCGAGCAGCCAGGGCGCACGCTCGCGGACGTCGGCGGCCAGGCCCAGCGAGGCCGTGGCCACCGTGATGCCGTCCCGGCGGGCCCGAACGACCGACGGACCGATCGCGGTGACGGTGGCGAACACGGTCACGTCGCTGCCCGCCTCCGCACCCCGCGTGCATACGACGCGGGCGGCGCCTTCGACCTCGGCCGGCCAATCGGCGAGCAGTTGGTCGATCAACTCCGCGAGGGCATCCGCCGGGGGCAAAGCGAGATCGAGCCGCGCCGCCGAACCGGACATTCGACGCAGATGCTCATGAAGCATCCATGGCCGACCTCGACGGATGTGCAGCGTCTCGAATATGCCGTCACCGCGCAGGGCGCCAAGATCGTCCGCTCGGAGGATGGGTGTATCGGCCGGAACCAGGCCACGACCGAGTACGGCGACCAGCCGCTCGGGCACGGCGACGTCGGTCGGGGACTCAGCGGCGTCGGTCGGGGAGTCGGCGGCGTCAACGCGATCGGACACCCGGCGAGCCTACCGTCCAGACGTAGGATCGAGCGGTGTCCGACTCATCCTTGGCCGACGTGCTACGCAAGCGTGGGCTGCGACTGACGCCGCAACGTCAGCTCGTCCTGGAGGCTGTCTACGAGCTCGGCCATGCCACGCCGGACCAGGTGCACGCGAAGGTCGCGGCGACCGCGGCCGGGGTGAACATCACCACCGTCTACCGGACGCTCGAGCTGCTCGAAGAGCTGGGGCTGATCACGCACGCCCACCTCTCGCACGGCGCGACGACGTATCACGGCGTCGCGGGGAACAACACGTCCACCTCGTGTGTCGTAGTTGTCATGCGATTGATGAGGTGCCTGCGACCATGCTGAACCAACTCGCGGCGAAGATCGGTGACGCTCGGAGTTTCCAGGTCGACGTCGGACACGTCGCGCTCTTCGGGCTCTGCGCCCATTGCGCCGGCCAGGAGATGGAGAGCGACGGCGATACCGCCGACGGCGGCGACATCCAGGCCCGCGACATCCAGGCTCGCGACATCCAGACCAGCGCTGAGGCGGGTCGCGCATGAGTGCCGTACGCCTCGGCGATCTCGAACCGGGCTCGCGCGATGCCGATCTCGTCGCACACTACGGCGACCCGGTGCGTGAGCAGCGTGCGATGGAGTCCGACGTCGCGCTGGTCGACCGCAGTAACCGCGGCGTCATCGCGATCAGCGGTCCCGAACGTCTGACTTGGCTACACAACCTGACGACGCAGCACCTGCTGGCCCTCGCCCCCGGCGAAGGGAGCGAGCTGCTAGTCCTCTCGCCGCATGGCCACGTCGAGCACGACGCTCTGCTCGTCGACGACGGCACGACGACATGGCTCGACGTCGAGCCGGGCACCGCGGGCGACCTGGTCGATTTCCTGCTCAAGATGCGTTTCCTGACCCAGGCTGACCCGGTCGACGTGACCTCCGACTGGGCACTGCTGTCGCTCGCCGGCCCGAACGCCGCGACCGCTCTTGGCCGACTGGGCGTCACGGCGCCGGACGAGCCGCGGGTGCAGCCCGTGCCCGGGCCGAAGTTCGCCAGCTCCGACGTGGCCGCCCGGCCGACCACGGTCTTCGCCACAGTGGCACTCCCCGGCGGCGGTTGGGCCCGGCGCCACGCCGACCGGATCGACCTGCTGGTGCCACGCGCGTCGATCCCCGCCGTGACCGAGACACTCGGCGTCGCGCCCGCCGGCATCTGGGCGTACGAAGCGCTGCGCGTCGCCGGCCGGCGACCACGGTTCGGACTCGAGACGGATCACCGGACGATCCCCGCCGAAATCGAGTTGCTGGCTCCGGCCGTACACCTGGACAAGGGTTGTTATCGCGGCCAGGAGACGGTGGCCCGCGTGCACAACCTCGGCCGACCACCGCGGCGGCTGGTGCTGCTCCACCTCGACGGCGTCAGCACGGACGAATTGCCGGCGCCAGGTTCGCCGGTCGTCGCGGCCGACGGGCGCGAGGTCGGATTCGTGGGTACGGCGGTTCGCCACCACGAGCTTGGCATGATCGCGCTGGCGATCGTAAAGCGGAATGTCGCCGACGACGCGCCGCTGATGGTCGGCCCGTCCGCCGCCGCCATCGATCCTGCCTAGCAGTGTCTTCCTAAGCGCCTGGACCGACGGTCGGCAAACTCCGGAGTGGCCCTGGTTTGCCGCGGTGCGTGTGCGGCATCTGCCGGCACATGCGACGATCGCGGGATGACGAACGGCACGTTGATCACCGTTGCTCCAACCGGCGCGGAAGTGGACAAGGCCGAGGTACCGGCGTTGCCGGTGACCCTCGACGAGCTGGTGACGACCGCGCGCGAGTGCGAGGCCCTCGGCGCCAGCGTGATCCACGTGCACATCCGCGACGACGCCGCACAGCCGACACTCGATCAGGGTCGGTTGAAGGAGACCGTGCAGGCGTTGCGGGCCGAGACCGATCTGATCGTGCAGCTGTCGTCGGGCGGCGCGGTGACCGATCCGGAGGGCGCGCGACTCGCCGTGCTCGATGCCGAGCCGGACATGGCGTCCTGCACGATGGGAACGGTCAACTTCGGTGACGGCGTGTTCTCCAACCGCTGGGAGTTCATCGTCGACCTGCATACGCGGATGCAGGAGCGGGGCATCGTGCCGGAGTACGAGATCTTCGACCTCGGCCACCTCGCCTCGCTGCAACGGCTGCTCGGCCGCCACGGTCTCCCGGCCGGCGGCCATGTGCATGTCGACTTCGTGATGAACGTGCCAGGTGGCATGCCGGGCACCACGGACGCCCTGGTCGCGTGCAAGCAGGCCGTACGTGATCTGCCCGAGGGGACGACGTTCGCCGCGACCGGCATCGGCCGCTCCACGATCGACGTCATGCTCGCGTCGCTGTCCGCCGGCGGCCACCTTCGGGTCGGCATGGAGGACACGATCACCTACGCCAAGGGCCAGCCGGTGGATTCCAATATGCAGCTGGTCGCGCGCGCGGTCGGGTTCGCGCGACTCGCGCAGCGTCCACCGATGACCACCGACGAGGCGCGCATCATGCTCGGCGTGGCCAAGCGGTGATGCCGGCCGCATCCGGCATCGACGGCTAGGCCACGATCGGGTGATGAGATAGCGTCGCCGCGTGGCTTACGCAGGTGGCGATGTCATCGCCGAGGTGATCCGATCCGGGTTCGTGGAAGGTTTCCATCGGGGTTCGGTGGCGGTGCTCGACGCCGACGGCGTCCTCGTCGCGTCGACCGGCGATGCGAACAGCCCGATCTTCCCGCGCTCGTCGAACAAGCCGATGCAGGCGGTCGGCATGCTGCGCTCGGGCCTGTCGTTGGAAGACCCGGCCGACCTTGCGCTCTGCGCCGCCAGTCACTCCGGCGAGCCGATGCACATCTCCCGGGTACGGTCGATGCTCGCCGCCGGTGGCCTGACCGAGTCTGACCTGCGTACGCCGCCGGATCTGCCGATCTCCGAGAGCGCCCGTGCGGACATACTCCGATCTGGTGGCGGTCCGGCTCCCGTCTACATGAACTGCTCGGGCAAGCACACCGGCATGCTGCGTACGTGTGTCGCGGCCGGCTGGTCGACCGATGACTATCCGGTGCCGGATCACCCGCTGCAAAAGCAGATCCGTACGGCCGTCGAGGATCTCGCCGGCGAGCCGGTGTCCGCGATCGGCGTGGACGGCTGTGGCGCGCCGGTCATGGCGATCTCGCTTCGTGGTCTGGCCGGCGCGTTCCTGCGATGTGCCACGGCCACGCCGGGCACCGACGAACGCCGGGTCGCCGACGCGATGCGGGCGCACCCGACGCTCGTGTCCGGTACGGGCGCCGACGACGAGCGCCTGATGACCGGCGTGCCCGGACTGCTGTCGAAGGGCGGTGCCGAGGGCGTCCTGGCCGTCGCCGTACCGGGCGCCGGTGCGGTCGCGATCAAGGTCGACGACGGTGCGATGCGGGCGCGCGTCCCCGTGCTCGTCTCCGCGCTCGCGATGATCGGGGTCCAGGCCGCCGCGCTCGGCGAGATGGCCGAGACCGCCGTGCTCGGTGGCGGTCGGCCGGTCGGTTCGGTTCGCTCGGTGGCCCACTTCCGCTGAGATCTTGGTGCGTTTGGGGTGCCGGCGCACCGGAAATGCACCATGATCGGGCCTGACCGGCGTCATCGCCGGCGGATCCATCGACGGTGACATGAGTAACGCCAGCTAGCATTCCGCTTGCAAGAGCAAGCACTCGCTCCTAGACTTGGCGACGTGGCAACGCCCAAAGCTCTCTCGCACGACATCGGCGATTTCATCCGTGACCTGCGGCAAAACGCGCGCATCTCGTTGCGGCAGCTCGCCGAGCAGGCCGGCGTGTCCAATCCGTACCTGAGCCAGATCGAGCGTGGCCTGCGCAAGCCAAGTGCGGAAGTGCTGCAGCAACTCGCGACGGCGCTGCGGGTGTCGACGCCGATGATGTATCTCCGGGCCGGTCTCCTTGATCTGAAGGACGGTCAGGGCGTGCTCGCCGCGATTGCCAACGACACCGATCTCACCGAGGTCCAGAAGCAGACGCTGACGCAGATCTACGAGACATTCCGGCGTGAAAACGCACGCGGTGACGACACCGGAGCGCCGTCGCCGACATCGACCACGACATCGCCCCCGCGAAGCGTGCGCCGACCGGCGAAATCCACCGCCAGCGACGCCACGTCGAACAACGCCACGGCGACCAAGGCCGCACCGCAGAAAACAATGCCGCAGAAAACAATGCCAAAGAAGACCACGAAGGTCGCCACCGCGACCGAGAAGGAGTAGCAATGCCGAAGACCGACACCACGAAGATTCCCGGCCCGCTCTATGCCGCCGCCGGCGCCGGCGACCTCGCCATCGAGCGCCTGCGCAAGGTGCCCGCGAAGGTAGCCGAGCTCCAGGAGCGGTTCCAGACCGAGTTCCCCGGCCGGGTCAACGTCCTCCAGGACAAGATCACCGCTCGGGTTGCCGAGTTGCCCGCGATCGTCGCCGAATTCCGTCAGCGTGTCGTCGACACCGACACCGACAAGCTCCGCGAGTCGGCCCGGCGTAACGCCGGCGTCGTGCGGACCAACGCGCAGGCTGCGCAGGAGCGCGCCACGGCGCTCTACGCCGAGCTGGTTGCTCGGGGCACGCACGTCGTCGCGCGGACCATTCCGGGCCCGAATGACGTGCTGGTCGCGGAGGTCTATGCGGCTCCGTCCGAGGCAGTGGCGACCGACGAGGTTCTCGAGGGCGACGTCACCGGCACGCCGACCGCGAAGCCGGCGAAGAAGGCCGCGAAGAAGGCCGCCAAGAAGGCGTGACGACGGTCGACCAGGCCGTACGGACCGACACATAGCACGCAACGACGAAGCGTCCGCCCGTCCGGGCGGGCGCTTCGCTATCGGCGGCTTAAGCTGGAGGCATGGCAAGTGCGCCCATCTTCTACACCACGGTCACCGGTTACGTCGCTCTCGTCCTGCTAGCCGTCGCGCTGGTCGTCGAGGTCTGGGCGTTCGTGCATGTAATCACGCGCAGGTCAGCGGCATTCGCCGCCGTCGGCTCCGTTCCGAAAGGTGCGTGGGTCGCCCTCACCGCGGGCGCCCTCGTCCTCACTTTGTTGTTCGGCGTTGTCCGCAGCGCCCTCGGCGCGATCGCGGTCGCCATTGCCCTCGTCTACCTCCTTGACGTCCGGCCGGCGTTGCGTGACGCGGTCGACGGTCGCGGTGGCTGGTGAGGGATTTCCGCTGGCCTCCGCCGCCTGGTTCGGGCCCGAACACGTACGGCCCCGGGCC
The DNA here is from genome assembly GCA_963724705.1 of uncultured Actinomycetota bacterium. Classification (GTDB taxonomy): domain Bacteria; phylum Actinomycetota; class Actinomycetes; order Mycobacteriales; family Micromonosporaceae; genus DASQPR01. The sequence goes on along the minus strand of CAVRVS010000007.1, from coordinate 110,825 downwards.
GACCGGTCCTCACTCCGGCCGTCCGCTGCTACCGCAACCCGAAACGTCGATGCTGGCCACGCCGCATGGCGTCGACATCGAATACCTGGTCACCGGAGCCGGTGAACCGGTCACCGTGTTCGCGCACGGTCTTGGCAATGGCATCGCCGAGACCCGGCCGCTCGGCAGTGCGGTCAACGGACGTCGGGTCTTCTTCCAGTTCCGTGGTCATGGTCGATCGAGCGCGCCCGAGGGGCGGTGGACGTACGCCGACCTGGCCCGCGACCTGCGCGCGGTTGCCGATCTGACCGGCGCGACCCGGGCTCTCGGCGTCAGCCTCGGTGCCGGGGCGCTGTGCCGGGCGCTGGCCAATGACCCGGGTCGTTTCGAGCGCGTGGTGCTCTACCTGCCGTCCGCGCTGGACAAGCCGCGAGAAAAGCTGGCCCGCGACCGGTTGACCAGCCTGCTCGCGGCGATCGACACCGGTGACGCCGGCGAGGTGGCATCCGCGCTGGCGTCGGAGATCCCGGCCAACCTCCGGAACACGCCCACCGGCTGGGCCTATCTCCGTCAGCGAGTCGAACAGCTGATGAACGACGGTCTCGCGCCGGGCCTCGCTAGCCTGCCGGACGAGATCCCGGTCGAAGACCGCAAGGTTCTGGCCGACGTTACCGCCGACGCTCTGGTGATCGGCTGCCGCGGCGATGAGCTACACCCGGCATCGGTCGCCGAGGAGATCGCCGAGGCGCTGCCGAAATCGTCGCTGCACATCTACGACCGCCCGGGCGTGCTCTGGACGCAGCGTGTCGATCTGCGTGATCGCATCGCGGGGTTCCTGAACGCACGGTGACGCCGGCCGTGGCGGCGTCGGCGCCGACTCGCGGGTTTACGCTCAGGCACCATGGGTGTGACACATCATGGCCGGACCGAGCGCCTCGACCTCGCCGATCCCACGTTGCGTGAGTGGTCGTGCACGGTCCTCGCGAGCGATCCCGAGACCGGCATCGTCCTGGACCGATCGGCGTTCTATCCCGGCGGCGGCGGCCAGCCGCCGGACCATGGTGTCCTGCTGTGGGGCGGTGTCGAGACGCACATCGCCGGCACGCGCAAAGGTGACGACCTCTACCTCGTCCCGGCCGACGGGGATCCGTTGCCGCCGGTCGGCGCGGCGGTGACCGGCGCGGTCGAGGACGCCCGCCGGAGCATGTTGATGCGCACCCACTCCGGACTGCACGTCCTGTGTGGCGTGGTGTTCCGTGACTTCGGCGCGCTCGTCACCGGCGGCAACATGGAGCCCGGGGAAGCGCGCATGGATTTCAACCTCCCCGAGGTGCCGCCCGACTTCAAGGTGCGGCTCGAAGACCTGGTGAACGCCGAGGTCGCCGCCGATCGGCACGTCGCAGTGAAGGTGCTTCCCCGGGACGAGGCGCTCGCGTTGCCGGACATCATCCGTACGCAGAGCAACCTCATCCCGCCGGACGAGCAGGAGATCCGCATCGTCGACATCATCGGCCTCGACACCCAGGCCGACGGCGGTACGCACGTGGCGAGCACCGCCCAGATCGGCAAGATCGCCGTGGTCAAGGTCGAAAGCAAGGGCAAGGCCAATAGGCGGGTACGGGTCAAGCTCAGCTAGCGCACCCGCGGCGCGTGTCGGCTCGGACAAGCCGATAGTCGTGTGGTCGCCTATGACTCTGCTGGCGTAGGTGCGTGCAGAGTCATAGGTGCTCGACCGGAGTCGGGTCGACAGCCGGTCTGGCCGAGTCCGGCTACGCTGAGGCGATCATGGCCAGACGCGATCCAGAGGCACTACCCGACCGCGAGGCCGGGGGAGACCGTGTCGTCGGCGGAAACCGTGTCGTCGGGGGAGACCGTCCGACCGGGCAGCGCGGCGGGTTCGTTCGCGAATTCGTCACCGGAGTGGGGCTGCTGGGCCGTGGTTTTGCGCGGTATCGGCGGGACCCGGGTCTGTTGATCGCGGGCATCGTCCCGGCACTCATCGCGGCGATCGTCGTGCTCGGTGCGCTCGGCGTCCTGATCTACTTCGCGACGGACGTCTCCGGCGCGATCACTCCGTTCGCGGATCACTGGTCATCCGGACCGCGCGATCTGATCCGGGTGTTGGCCGGGATCAGCCTCGTCGGCGTCTGTGGGCTCGTCGCGTTCGTGGCATTCACATCAATCACCCTGGCGATCGGCGATCCGTTCTACGAACGGATCGCCGCACACGTCGAGGACGAGCTGGGTGGAGTGCGCAACGCGGTCGACATTCCGTGGTGGCGCTCACTCGGCCAGAGTGTCGTGGAGTCGATCCGGCTCGTCGCCGTGTCGGCGGTGGTCGGGATCCCGCTGTTCCTCGCCGGGTTCCTTCCGGTCGTTGGCCAGACCGCGGTGCCGGTGATCGGCGCGCTCGTCGGCGGTTGGTTCCTGGCGATAGAGCTGGTCGGAGCGCCGTTCGCCCGCCGTGGTCTTCGCCTCGCCGACCGCCGTCGTGTGCTGCGGCAGAATCGGCCGCTCGCGGTGGGTTTCGGCGCCGCCGTGTTCGTCTGCTTCCTCGTACCGTTGGGAGCGATCGTGACCATGCCCGCAGCGGTGGCCGGCGCCGCCCTGCTGTCCCATCGCGTCCTTGGCCCCGGCGGCCGCGACGCCGCGCTCGCCCCGGTCGACCGCGCCGTTTGATCTTGGTGGGCGCCGGCGCCGCAACCGGTCGGGCGAGATCGATTACATGAGTAACGGTCCGTTGCCGACTCGGGCTAACCTGGCGAGAGTGCTCGATGAGCGAGCAGCGACGGCGGGAAGGACGCGTCCGGCAATGACCCAAGGCACACCGCCCTCGTCGTATTTCGACCTGGAGATGCTCGCCGCCCAGCTCCGCAAGCACAGCGATGACCTGTCGATGTACGCCGGATTCCTGCTCAACGTCCTGTCGGCCGCCCTCCCGGGCGAGATTGTGGAGGTCGAGCGGGAGGGCAAGCTCAAGGCGCGCCTCGCCGGCCGATCCGAGCCCGCCGTGCTATCCGTGGCGATACAGCTCGGCGACCGGCGCTATGACATCACCCGCAAGGAGTTCGGCAAGCCTCTGGTCGCGACGATCAAGCACGCGTCGGGTGGCGTGGTTATGTCGACCAAGACGGTGACGATCGAGGAGTGGTCGCACAGCATGGCCGCCGAGCTGGCGACGGTGGCCAACTCCAATGCCGCGGCGGCCGCCGTCCTCCACCGGTTGACAAGCCTGTGAGCGGCACGCCGATGCGCCCGGCCGTCCCGACCGGGCCGCCGCCCGAGTGGACCGCCGACCAGATCGCCGCGGCCAGCGTCGAGCAGATCGCCAAGGGACATCTGCCCCTCCAGGCACAGTGGCGGATCAACGAGCAGCGCCAGCGCAGCGACGCCGGAGAATCCGGCGCCTTCACGTCCGCGTTGTCGGTCGAGGAGTTCGCCGCGATCCGGTCGGTCGGCTTCTCACCGGTCGGTCAGGTGTTGGGCAGCGCGGTCTACAACGTCGGCTGGTCGTACTCGGGCTGCGGATACGTCGGCGCATACGGCGGATTGCGTTTTGGTGGCGCGCTCAACCAAGGCGGCTTCTCGGGCCAGGGCATGGGTGGGTACGGCGGATACGGCTCCCGGTGGCAGCCGGCGCCGGTGGTGGACGTACCGGCCGTCCGGAACCTGCTCGAACAGGCGCGTCACCGCGCGGTGGAACGGATGCGCGTCGAGTGTGAGGGCCTCGGCGGTGACGGCGTCGTCGGCGTACGCCTGACCGTGGCGTCGTTCTATGGCAACGGCCTGGAGTTCATGGCCATCGGCACCGCCGTACGCGCCGACGGCGCCAAGCGGCCCAAGCAACCGTTCACCTCGGACCTGTCCGGCCAGGACTTCGCGAAACTGATGCGCGCCGGCTGGGTGCCGGTCGACCTGGTGCAGGGCGTCGGCGCGGTCATCCGGCACGACGACTGGGCGCAGCGGATGCAGCAGAGTTCCTGGATGAACCAGGAGGTCGTCGGCACGACGCAACTGGTCACGGCCGCGCGCGCGAGTGCCCGCGATTCGCTTGCCAAAGACACCGCCAAGCGCGGCGGTCATACGGTCGTGCTGCAGAAGATGCAGCTGAACGTGTTCGAGACCCGGTGTGCGTACGGCGGCGAGGACGCGCACGACCACCTCGCCGATGCATTCATCTGGGGCACAGCGATTGTCCCGATCGATCGCCGAGGCAAAGGCCATCAGATCCCGCCGCCCATCCCGATGCTGCGCCTGGACAACAAGAACAACCCGAAGGGAACGCGATGACCGCTCAAACTGATCCGTCCGCTTTGGGAGTGCCGCAGGACGCGATGAACCGCCTCGCCGAGCTGCAGCCCGGCCGGCCCGGCCACATCTTTACCTCCGACCTTTCAGTCAACGAGTTCCTGCTGGTCAAGCAGGCCGGGTTTACCCCGCTCGGCCTGGTGCTGGGCTCGTCGGTCTACCACGTCGGCTTCCAGATGGGTCGGTGGAGCAAGAACCAGGAACTCAACGTGCTGTCCCAGGCGATGTACCACGCGCGGGAACTCGCGATGTCCCGCATGCAGGCCGAGGCGGACGTGCTCGGCGCCGACGGCATCGTCGCCGTACGACTCGAGGTCGAGTTCAAGGAGTGGGGCTCCGACGCGGCCGAGTTCCTTGCCGTCGGCACCGCGGTGAAAGCCGACGACGGCGGGAAGTGGCGTAACGACGCCGGTCACCCGTTCACCTCCGACCTGTCCGGCCAGGATTTCTGGACACTGCTCGCCGCCGGTTACGCACCGCTGGGCATGGTCATGGGTACGTGCGTCTACCACGTCGCCCACCGTACGTTCGGCAACATCCTGTCCAACATGGGGCAGAACACCGAGCTGCCGGTCTTCACCCAGGCGCTCTACGACGCCCGCGAGCTGGCCATGGCCCGGATGCAGAAGGAAGCCGAAGCGCTCAACGCTGAGGGCATCGTCGGTGTCGACCTGTCCCAGCGCAACCACACGTGGGGCTCACACACCACGGAGTTCTTCGCGATCGGTACGGCCGTGCGCCCGTTGCGTCCCGATCACGTGATCCCGACGCCGCAGCTGACGCTCGGCCTGGACCGCTAGCGACGCGGGCGCCGGCCGCTACGCACGACGACGGCGGCGGGGTAGATGGGAAACCATCCGCCCCGCCGCCGTTTCTTCCCCCATGTCCTGCCCGATCCGCACCCCCCAGCCGGGCCGGGCGTCCGGAGCGCGGGGAGACGCTCCGGAGCTGGTCCGGGCCGGCGCGTTGGCCGGCCCGGCGTCTGTCGAGCTAGGCGTCGCGTCGCTTGATCAGGTAGGCCCCGATGATCAGTGGCACGACCCACCAGACCGTCATGGCGAGGTAGCCCTCCCAGGGCGACAGCGAGTTCGCCTGCTGCATGGTGGTGGCGACCATCGATCCAGCGTTCGACGTGAACACCTTGGTGACGTCATCGCCCCAGCCGCCCGGCAACAGGTTGGTCAGAGGGGGCACGACGAGCAGCAGCGCCACAGCGGCTGTGATGGCGCCGGCGGTGTGCCGGACGATCGCGCCGATCGCAAAGCCGAACATGCCGCTGGCGAGCACGTAGAGGCCCGCACCGATGATGGCCCGCAGCACGTTGGGATCGCCGATGTGGGCGGCCATGTGCTGGTGTGCCCAGAATGGCTGGGCGGCGTAGAACGCCGCGAACGACGTAATGATGCCGACGATCGTCGCGATCACCGCGAAAACGATGCCCTTGGCGAGGAGCACTCGGAGCCGGTCGGGGACTGCGGTGTAAGTCGCCTTTACGCCGCCGGTCGAGTATTCCGTGGTCACCACGAGCACGCCGAGCACGGCGATCGCGAGCTGACCCAGCGTCAGACCCGACAGCGAATTGAAAGTGACATCGAGCGTCGCCCGGTCGCTGGCGCTCATATCACTGAGGTGCGTGCTCTGCCCCCAGGACGCGAGGACGCTGATGCCCACGGTCGCGATGACCAGAATCAACAGCGTCCACGGCGTCGACCGGACCGACCAGATCTTCGTCCATTCGGATCGGATGACGTTGCCGAGGCTGGCTCTGGCGTGGTCATATCGGCGGGCCGGCGCTTGCGCCGGTGCGGTCATCGTGCTCACTTGGTGCCCCCCACCATGGCCGCCGGGTCGAGTGCCGGCTCGTCGCCCATTTGCGCGTGGTACTCGACCGAGTCCCGCGTCATCTCCATGAACGCCTCCTCCAGCGAGGAGCGTTGTGCGAACAATTCGTGGATCGTGATGTGGTTCGCGGCCGCCAGGTCGCCGACCTCATCGGTGGTCATGCCCTCGACCTGCAGGTACTTGTCGACGTCGGTGACCTTGATCCCGGCCCGGTCGAACGCGTCGCGCAGCGCCTCGACCTGCGGAGTGCGCACTCGGACACCGCCGGCCGAATTCTGGGCGATGAAGTCGGTGACGCTTGTGTCGGCGAGTAGCTTGCCGCGGCCGATCACGATGAGGTGTTCGGCGGTCAGCGCCATCTCGCTCATCAGGTGACTCGACACGAAGACCGTGCGTCCGTTGGCCGCTTCTCGCTGCATGAATCGGCGGATCCACAGGATGCCCTCAGGGTCGAGGCCGTTGACCGGTTCATCGAACATGAGGATCTGTGGGTCGCCGAGCATCGCCGCGGCGATGCCGAGCCGCTGTGACATGCCGAGGGAGAAGCCCTTGATGCGCTTGTCGGCGACCTCGCGCATGCCGACCAGGTCGAGGACCTCCCCGACGCGCTTGGCCGGCAGGCCGTTGGACTGTGCCAACGACTTCAGATGTGCTTGGGCCGTCCGGCCGCCGTGCACATCCTTGGCGTCGAGCAACGCACCGACCTCGCGCATCGGCGCCTTGGCCTTCGCGTACGGGTGTCCATTGACCAGTGCCTGTCCCCGTGTCGGGTGGTCGAGGCCGAGGATCATTCGCATGGTCGTCGACTTGCCCGCACCATTCGGGCCGAGGAAGCCGGTGACGACGCCCGGCTCCACGATGAAGCTCAGATCGTCAACGGCGACTTTGTCACCGAATCTCTTGGTGAGGCCTCTGGCCTCGATCATGATGTCCCCCTGTGTCGAAAGTCTGTGGCAAGCGATGTTGGCCGCGATCAATAGGAACAACCGTACGCGGTGGGTTCAATCGAATAAGAGGGGGCAAACGCCGGAACGGACCCTGAACACGCAGGCATGACGCCCCCTAGGGGTGACCGGAGTCACGCATCGCGAGCTGCGGAAATCCGTACGTCATCCGATCAGGCGACGCGGAGGGCCTGTATCAGTTGTTCGTCGCCAGTCACGTCGAGCACATCGACGCCGATGCGGCCGTGGAGTGCCAACATGAGATCGCTGGCCGGACCGACGGCCGCGCCACGTGCCCGTAGCTCGTCATCGTCGAGGAGCGTGTCGGTGTCGAGCAGCGCCACACCGTCACCCCGAAGACGTACGTACCACGTGTGGTCGACATCGGTGGCCCGCAGCGCGACCAGTCCGCTCGGCCGCGTGGTGACCGCACGGTGTCCGCCCGGCAGGAACGTGTCGAGCACTTCCGAAACACCATCCGACGCGAGCTTCGCCTCGATCGGCTCGGCGACTCCCGTGGTCATCTGCGCGTCCCAGCGATTGACGGCGGTCTCCAAGGAGAGGCGCCGGTGCCAGAACCCGGCCCTCTTCGCCTGCGGCGCCCAATTCCACGCCGGCGTATCGACGTCGAGAGCGTCCAACGTGGCCATGATCGCGGCGAACTGCTCGTCCCACCACGCCACGACGTCGGCCGGCATCGGCTCGTCGAGGAACGCCGACAACGGGCGCTCCGGCTGGGTCGTCACGCCGCGCCCGACGAACTCGCGCACCCATCCGTACGTGCTGCCGAGGTGATGCAGAAGATCGGTCACGGTCCACTGTGGGCGCGACGGGACGGCGGCGCCCGGATCGAGCTCGGCGGCGGCGGTCCGGAGTGCCGGGCCGTCCACGCGCATGGCGGCGAGCCACAGGTCCTTATCACCGTGGAAACGGCTCATGGCGCCTCCTGACCTCGGTCCAACCCGCTCCGCCGGCCGGACGAGCCAGCGGCTCGTCACGCCTGCCCTTGCTTCCGATGGTGCTTCGCTTTCGATCGTGCGGCGAATCGTCGCCGATTGCCATGGGTGGGATCCCGTATCCGATGGCACACGGAGCCGGCTCGGTGGCGTCGACACGCGAAGGACGGGATCCGCCGACCCGCGTCCGATCGGGGAGGTGCTCAGCCTAGGGTGACTTCGTGCGCGATGGCAGACCCGGTTTGGCTGAATACACCACGCTGCGGCTGGGCGGGCCGGCGCGGCATGTCGTCGAGGCGACCACCGAATCGGAAATCGGGCAAATCATACGAGAGGTCGACGCTGATCGGCGGGATCTGTTGATCCTGGCCGGCGGCAGCAACGCCGTCATCGGTGATGCCGGGTTCGATGGCACGGCCCTGCTCATCCGTACGACGGGGTTGACGACCCGACGGGTCGGCGCCGAGGTGGACGTCACGGTGCAGGCCGGGGAGCCGTGGGACATCATCGTCGCGCGCTCGCTGGCCGAGGGCTGGTCCGGTCTCGAGTGCCTGTCCGGGATCCCCGGGTCGACCGGCGCAACGCCGATCCAGAACGTCGGTGCGTACGGCCAGGAGGTCGCGGAACTGATCACCGCCGTACGCGTGCTCGACCGGGCCACCGGTGAGATCGCCACCCGTACGGTCGCGGAGTGCGGGCTGGGTTACCGGTCGAGTGTGTTCAAGGGCTCCGATCGATGGGTCGTTCTGGCCGTGACGTTCCGGCTGGCGGTGTCCGCGTTGTCGGCGCCGATCCGGTACGCCGACCTCGCCGGGGCGCTCGACGTCCCGATCGGCGAGCGAGCCGAGGCGAGTGTTGTCCGCGACGCGGTGCTGCAACTGCGGGCCAGCAAGGGCATGGTGCTCGACGAGCAGGACCCGGATACGTACAGCGCCGGCTCGTTCTTTATGAATCCGGTACTGGACGGCGACGGGTTCGACGCGCTGCGCGCCCGCACGGCGTCGATCGGCTCACCGCCCGCGTGGCCGGGCGTCGACGGCAGCGTCAAGACGAGTGCCGCCTGGCTGATCGAGCGGGCCGGCTTCGCCAAGGGGTACGGCAACTCGCACGTGTCGATCTCGACCAAGCACACACTGGCGTTGACGAATCGGGGCGACGGCACCACGAAGGAGTTGCTGGATCTGGCGAGAGAGGTGAGGGACGGCGTCTTCGATCGGTTCGGAGTGACGCTGCGTCCGGAACCGGTGCTGATCAACTGCGAGCTGTAGGACCCCGCTGCCGACCATTCGACCGAGACAGGGCGGCCGGGCGAGACGGGCCGGGTCGAGCGTCAATGGCACTTCCGGGCGCGACGGCGGACCAGGCGACAGTGATCTCGCCCCGGCGCCACCGGCGCGGGCGGTCGAGGATCGGCCAGTCCGCGCACACCCTAGCGACCGATTCGATCCACCGTTGACGGGCGCCGAACGACGCGTACGCGGCCGCGGCCTGCCACGCATTGTCGAGAGCGGCGATGAAGGCATGCACGGGCTGGCCGGCGACGTTGTGGTGGATCAAGGCCTTCGGTAGGCGCTCCGCCAGCGTGGCGGGCCGGTCGAGGCTAGCCAGCCGGGCGGCCAGCGTGAGTGACACCGGTCCGGCCGCGTCAACCAGCACCCAGCTCGCGAGCCGGCCGCGCTCGTCACACGTGCCGTCGATCAGGAAGCCGCCGGGTGCGAGCGCGTCCGTCATCACTGTCCACGCCGCCGCCACGTCGGACTCGTCGTATTGCCGGAGCACGTTGAACGCCCGTACGACGATCGGGCGCAGACCGGCGAGTTCGAAACCGCCGCGACCGAACGTGAGCCCCGGCGGAGCGGCCGCCGACTGCGCGGCAGCCACCCGTACCGGATCGATTTCCAGACCCACGACCCGCACGTCCGCGCGGACGGCGACCAACCGCGAGCGCAATTCGACCGTTGTGATCGGGGTCGCGCCGAAGCCAACGTCGACGACGAGTGGATCGTCCGCGGCCGTGAGCGCGGCAGCACACCGATCGGCGATCCACGAATCGACCCGGCGCAACCGGTTCGGGTTCGTCGTGCCGCGCGTGATCACGCCGACCGGCCGGTCGGCGCCTCCATGCGCGGGCGGGCGGGTCACGTGTTGTCGAACACCCGATGGACCTTGTGCTGCGCCGCCTGCGCGAGTGGCCGGATCACCAGCTTGTCCACGTTGACGTGATGCGGGCGGGTGGCACACCAGGCCACGCAGTCCGCGATGTCGTCGGCGGTCAACGGCTCGGCGACTCCGGCGTAGACGGCCGCCGCCTTCTCGGTATCGCCGCCGAACCGGATGATCGCGAACTCGTCGGTCCGCACCATGCCGGGCGCGATCTCGATGACCCGCACCGGCTGGCCGCTCAACTCCAACCGAAGCGTGCCGACGAGCGCTGTTTCGGCGTGCTTGGCCGCCGTATAACCGCCGCCGTTCTCGTAGACGATGTCGCCGGCGGTCGAACCCATCACGATGATCGTGCCGCGACCGCTGGCGACCAATGCCGGGAGCAACGCCTTGGTTACGCGGAGTGTGCCAAGCACGTTCACGTCGAACATCCGCTGCCAGTCATCGACCGACGACGAAGCGACCGGGTCCGCGCCGAATGCGCCTCCGGCGATGTTCGCCAGCAATTCCACTTCGCCGTCGAGGTCGGTCGCCGTCGAGACCAGGCGGGCCACGTCCGCGTCGGTGGTGACATCCACGGGTACGGGAGTGACCTGGCCGCCGGCGTCGCGGATCTCCTTCGACAGCGACTCCAGGCGGTCGGCGCGACGAGCTGCGATGACGACGTGGAAGCCCTCGGCCGCGAGTCGGCGGGCGGAGGCGGCGCCAATGCCGCTGGAGGCGCCGGTGACGACAGCGATTTTCGTGTGTGCCATGTCGAGAATCTAGCCGTGGTCGCGGTCCTGCGGTCGGGGTGGTTGCGGTCCTTCGGTCGGGAGTGGGTCTTGGGTTGGGGCTGGGGCAGGTTGCCCACTCTGGGCGGTCAGGCTTGATCGCGACGTGGTCAACCTGCCCCAGCCGGCGGCCGTCACCGTCACGGGGTGGTCGAGCTTCCCGCGTGAACGTGGTCGCGGAGGTCTAGCGTGACCTTGAGTCGGTTCGGGGTGAACGGGACGCCGGACGGTTACGTGATCTGGGGTTGGGCGCGCGTGCAGGCGGGCCGCGAGGTCCTGGTGGGCCGGGCGATCGAGAGATGTGGGTCACGTTGGGGGGTGGGGCGTGAGCGTAAATCGGTTGCGCGTCGGGAAGATCGGGGTTCGAAGTGAGGTTAACTCGATTGGCGCCGGAACCAGGACCGGACAAAGGAGCGAGCGTGGCCCCCGCAGATAGCGAACGTCTGCCCCGACGCGTCGCCACATTGTCCGTACATACCTCACCTTTGGACCAACCGGGCACCGGGGACGCCGGTGGGATGAACGTCTACATCGTGGAGACGGCGAAGCGGCTGGCTGCGGCCGGAGTCGAGGTCGAGATCTTCACTCGCGCCACGTCGTCTGAGCTGCCGCCGTGTGTCGAAATGGCGCCGGGCGTCGTCGTCCGGCATGTCAACGCCGGGCCGTTCGAAGGGCTCGCGAAGGAAGATCTACCCGCGCAGATGTGCGCCTTCACGACCGGAGTCCTACGGGCCGAGGCGGCCCACGCGCCCGGTTACTACGATCTCGTGCACTCCCACTACTGGCTGTCCGGCCAGGTCGGCTGGCTGGCCAAGGAGCGCTGGGGCGTGCCGCTCGTGCACACCGCGCACACGCTGGCCAAGGTCAAGAACCGCATGCTGGCCGCCGGTGACGCCGCCGAGCCGATGGCGCGGGTCATCGGCGAGGAGCAGGTGGTGGCCGCGAGCGACTATCTGATCGCGAACACGCCGACCGAGGCGGGGGAGCTGATCGACCTGTACGGCGCGACCCTCGATCAGGTCGCCGTCGTCGAGCCGGGGGTGGACCTGGACCGCTTCCGGCCGGCGACCGGTCGCGAGGCCGAGGCACGCGCGCTGGCTCGGTGGCGGTTCGGGTTGCCCGTCGACGGACAAATCGTGGCGTTCGTCGGGCGAATCCAGCCATTGAAGGCGCCGGATGTCTTGTTGCAGGCCGTCGCCCGGCTCCGTGAACTCGACCCGATAGCGGCCGAACGCCTGACCGTTGTCATCGTCGGCGGGAACAGCGGATCGGGTCTCGATCTTGCCGCGCTCGCCGAATCCCTCGGTGTCACCGACTGCGTACGGGTGCTGCCACCGCAACGCGGCGACGCCCTGGTCGACATCTACCGCGCCGCCGACGTGGTCGCGGTGCCGAGCTACAACGAATCGTTCGGCCTGGTCGCGCTCGAAGCTCAGGCCTGCGGCACGCCGGTCGTTGCGGCCGCGGTCGGCGGACTGGTCACGGCGGTCCGCGACGAGATCTCCGGTGTCCTGATCGACGGACACCGGTCCGACGACTGGGCGAAGGTGCTAGGCGACCTGATGGTCGAACCGGGCCGGCGTCGCAAACTCAGCGCCGGCGCGGTCGAGCACGCCCGGGCCTACTCCTGGAGCCGTACGGCGTCCGGGCTGCTCGCGGTCTACCGTGAAGCCATGTCCGAGCAGCGTGCCCGCATCAATGCCGAGCTCGGTCGCGTGCTCCAACGCGATCCGGTCGGCGCGGTCGTATGACCGAAGCCGGCGCCGCGGTCCAGTCGGTCATCGAGGCCGCACTCGCCGAGCGTGAGCTGGAGTGGGAGCGGACCGGCGAGTCGTCGTACGTGGTGACGCTGCCCGGCACGCACAAGCTCAAGACCGCCGTGAACCTGATCGTCGGCGCGCATGCCCTGCGGATCGAGGCATTCGTCATGCGGCAGCCGGACGAGCGGCGCGAGCAACTCTGGTCCTTTCTGCTCCAGCACAACGCCCGGATGTACGGCGTCGCATTCTCCATCGACGCGGTCGGTGACGTGTACCTGACCGGTCGTACCCCGTTGCACGCCGTTACGCCGGATGAGGTGGACCGCCTGCTGGGGGCCGTGCTGACCTACGCGGACGAGAATTTCGACACGATGCTGGAGATCGGGTTCGAGTCCTCGATCCGACGGGAGTGGGCCTGGCGGGTGTCGCGCGGCGAATCGACCGCGAACCTGCGAGCGTTTCAACATCTCGCGCCGGGCCCTGATATCCCGGCCAACCCCGACTGAGTCAGTACGGTGGCGTGCCGGCCATGCCCGGCGCCCAGTTATTAATTGCCATGGTCCGGATGCGACCCGTGATGCAATTCAGCTGCGCTACGGCGTGAAATGTGCCGCCGTATTCGTAGATGCCCGCCGTCCGGTCGTCGAGGACAAACTCGACACCGGTCGGGAATTGCGCCCCGTGCTGGTGGAGATCGGCAAGGTGCTGGGCTAGCTGTGGTCGCGACGCCCCGCCCTCGTGCTCATTGGTGGGGTCGACCCAGACCTGGAAGTCGGGCGCGAAGTAGGTGTCGAGATCGACCGAGCCGTTGTTGAAGTCCTGAGCAAACGACTCCCATACGGCCGTCATACCATCGGCGTCGCATGAACCGGCGGTCACCGCAGCGGTTGTTGGTGGTGGCGAGTCGACCTCGATGCGATCGGGGGCACAACCGCTGAGGAACAGCGTCGCCATCAGGGCGGCGAGCAGGACCGGTCGCGGTTTGGTCGGCCACGATGCCACGGCCGGCTCACCCTCCGCCGACGGCCGCGTGGGCGCGGGCGATCAGGTCCGTCCACGGCCGAGACGCAATCGTGGGTACGGCATGCCGCCGCGCTTCCTCGGCCAGCCATCGCGACCACGCGACGCTGACCTCGGCGCGCGCCTTCTGCTCGCCGGCATCGGGCTCGCGCGCCCCATAGTTCGCCATGATCTGAGCGGGATCGTCCTCCAGCACGAAGATTCCCCGTACCCGTGTTGCAGCCGGCTGATCGGCGTACCGCGATTGGACCGCGAACGAAGGCCGCAGGAAATCCCCCTCAATGACCACCGGCATGTTGGTTTCCAAGTGGTTGCCGACGACGGCAGCCAGTGCCGGCTCGAGCGCGGCCGTGAGGGCGATGCCCTGTCGCATGATTTCGTCGGCCGGTGCGGCCAGCGCCTCGGGGTGGGTCTGCCAGTAGAACAGCTCGGGCTGTTGCTCCGGCGTCGTCACGGCCTGCAGAGCGCACACGATGTCGTCGATCTCCAGCACCGGGACACCCAGTTCGCGGGCTAGCGGATAGGCGAGCGAGCTTTTGCCGGCACCCGACGGGCCACCGACAAGCAGCACATCCCATCCCCGCTCGATCACGGAGATCAGGCTAACGGTTGCGGGTCCGTGCGTGTGGTCTCACGTTACGGGCACCCGCGGTGGGTGGTGACCGGTCGTCGATCGCGGCGCGCGACAATGACCGCATGACTGAGCCGCACACGTTGATCCTGCTCCGCCACGGTGAGAGCGAGTGGAACGCGAAGAACCTGTTCACCGGCTGGGTCGACGTCGACCTGTCCGCCGGTGGCGAACAGGAGGCGCGCCGCGGCGGCGAGATGCTGCGCGAGCACGGACTGCTGCCCGATGTCGTACACACGTCGGTGCTGCGGCGGGCGATCCGCACGGCCGAGATCACGCTGCACGCGACGGACCGGCACTGGGTGCCGGTGTCGCGGTCGTGGCGGCTCAACGAACGGCATTACGGCGCTCTGCAGGGCAAGGACAAGAAGCAGACGCTGCAGGAATTCGGCGAGGAGCAGTTCATGCTGTGGCGCCGGTCCTACGATGTGCCGCCGCCGCCGATCCCGGCTGACGACGAATACTCGCAGTTCGACGACCCGCGCTACGGCGCGCTGCCGCCCGATGCCCGACCCCGGACCGAGTGCCTGAAGGATGTCCTGGTGCGGGTCCTGCCCTACTGGTACGACAGCGTGGTGCCGGATCTGCGGGTCGGCCGTACGGTGCTGATCGCGGCGCATGGCAACTCGCTCCGGGCGCTCGTGAAGCACCTCGACGGCATCTCCGACGAGGACATCGCGGCGCTGAACATCCCGACCGGCATTCCGCTGCGGTACGACATCGACCCGGTCACGCTGCGCCCGGTCACGCCGGGTGGCGAGTATCTCGACCCGGAGGCGGCGAAGGAAGCCGCCGCGGCGGTCGCCAACCAGGGCCGCTGACCCTCGCACGCCTTTCGCCGGTACCTGCTGCGTGACCTTGCGGGGAAATGGTGGTGATTTCGCGCCCTGACGCGACCATTTCCCCGCAAGGTCATGACTGGTGTTGGTCCGCGAGTCGGCAATGGGCACAATGTCGCGGGTGGTCGCCGTCACCAACCCGCCTCGCTTCACGAGCAAGCCATTTCGCGGCAGCGAAGCAATCGCGAGCGGCCACCTCACCCGGGCGCAACTTCGCGGTCCGGCATGGCGCCGGCTATTCCGCGACGTATATGTCAGCGCTGCCACGCGCGACGATCATCTTCTGCGCGTGACTGCGGCGGCGCTCGTGGTGCCGATCGGTGCCGCGATAACAGGGCGGTCGGCCGCGTTGGTCTGGGGCGCTCCGCTTCGTGACTACGACGGGGATGTCGAAGTATTGACACCGCGACGATTTGGACCGGTGCAAGGTCTCGCGATCCGAGTCGGCCCGATCGCACGTGAAGACATCGTGGATCGGTGGGGGCTTCCCGTCTGCAGCGCATTACGAACGTGCTGGGAGATCGCTCGATCGTTGCCTGAGCTGGATGCGGTCGGTTGGATTGACGCGCTGGCCAGAACCCGAAACCTCCGGCGCACCCATCTCACGGCCGAGGCGCTCCGCCATTTCGGCGAGATGGGATCGTTGCGTGCGGCCGACGCCTTGAGTCTCTGTGATCCGCGAGCGGAGTCGCCGCCCGAGTCTGCACTCCGAGTGCACATCCGTCGCGCGGGTCTGACTCGGCCGACGCCGCAGTATCGCGTGATGCATAACGGCGAATTTATCGCGCGTGTTGATCTTGCCTGGCCGCGTCTGAAATTCGCCGTTGAATACGACGGACAGTGGCACGTCGATCCGCGACAACTCGCCGATGACCGAACTCGATTGCGCGCGTTGCAAAGCGTCGGTTGGGTGGTCTTCCATGTGACCCGATCCGACATGGCCGACGTCGGTGCGTTGATGCGGGAACTCGGTGCTGCCCTCGATCGTCGGCGCTGCGACCTCGGGTTGGCCTAGGAGGCTAAGCCGGTCAGGCGGTCGCAGCCTCGCCGGTGACGAGGAAGACGACCTGCTTGCCCGCGTTCACGGCGTGGTCGGCGAATCGCTCGTAGTACCGCCCGATGAGCGCGCCGTCGATCGCCGCCTCGACGCCGTGCCGCCAGGCCGCGCCGAGCATGAATGCGAGCAACTGCCGGTGCAGGTCGTCCATCTGATCGTCGTCGGCCTCGAGTTCGGCCGCCCGCTCGATGTCGGAGGTCGACAACACCGCGACGCTCTTTTCGGCGATCCGATCCGCGACCTCGGCCATCTCCTGGATGACGGGTCGCAACTCCACCGGTACGGCAATCGCTGGCCGGCGCCGGAGTGCGATCTTGGCGATGTGCTCGGCGAGGTCGCCCATGCGCTCAAGATCGTCCGCCACGCGCAATGCCATGATCACCGCGCGCAGGTCGGACGCGACCGGTGCCTGCCGGGCGAGAAGGTCGTAGACCCGCTCCTCGATCCGGTGGTAGAGCGCGTCGATCTCGTTGTCGGTCAGCATCACCTGCTCGGCGTCGGTCTCGTCGGCGTTGAGCAGGGCTGACGTGGCCTGCCGCATCGCCGAGCGGGCCTCCTCGGCCATGTCCACCAACAGATTGTTGACCTGGATGAGGTCGGCTCGGAATTCGTCGCGCATGGCCTCTCCAACGCAGGGTGTCGATACCGTCGGCGTGGCGACCGCGGCTGGTACGTGGTGAACTCTAGGCGGCGGCGGCATCGCCAACATGAACCCGGGTGAACGTGGCCGGGCGTAGCGGTGAACATTCCACGATCGCGGTCCGTTTTGCCGTATTTGATGTGTTCATCTGGTAAACGCAGGACCTACCATCACACCGTGGAGTGGACGCGTAGCAGCAAGGGGCTGGGTCGCCGCAGCCTCGACGCGTTGCGAGTCGGCGTGCTCGTGCTCGACGGCGAGGACCGACCGGTGCTCGTCAACCCGTCCGCTCACGAGATGGGTCTGGTCCGGCCGGGAATCGCCGGCGGCGCCACGGTCGCCCACACCCTCATCCGTACGCTCGCGGGTCAGGCTCGACGGAGCGGGACGCGTCGCGAGGTGGAGCTCGATATGCCCCGCGGGCGCGATGTCGAGCCGCTCGGCGTACACATCCGGGCCATTGCCCTGGAGGACGGCCACGTCACGATCGAGGCGCTCGACGTCACCGATTCGCACCGGCTGAACCGGGTGCGCCGTGACTTTGTCGCCAACGTCAGCCACGAGCTGAAGACCCCCGTCGGCGCCCTTCAACTCCTGGCCGAGGCGCTCGCCGACGCGATGGACGAGGAACAGGGCGCCGATCCGCAGGCCGCCCGCCGCTTCGCCGAGCGGATCCGGCACGAGTCCGACCGGCTCGGCCGGCTGGTCACCGAACTGCTGGAGCTGTCCCGGTTGCAGGGCGGCGAGCCGCTGCCCAACCCGGAACCGGTGCCGATCGATCGCGTGATCGCCGAGGTCATCGACCGCACCCGGACGACTGCCTCGGCGAAGGGCTTCGAGATCGGTTGGCGCGGTACGCGTGGCCTTATCGGGTACGGCAGCGAGAGCCAATTCGTCACCGCGCTCGCGAACCTGGTCGAGAACGCGATCGCCTACTCACCTGAGGCGTCTCCGTCGGCAACGACCAGCAACGGCAGCAACGCTACGAACGGCAGCACCGCCACGAACGGCGCGGTCGCCGCCGGTGCCCTGGCTGCATCTCCGAACGGCGGCCCGTCGCACGGCACCGACTACCTGCCGCCCGGCCCGACGTCGACGGACGACCCGGCGATCCTCGTGGAGTCCGCGGCGGACGGCAATGAGGTTGTCCTGTCGGTCACCGACCACGGCATCGGCATCGAAGCCAAGGATCTCGATCGGATCTTCGAGCGTTTCTATCGCGCCGATCGGGCTCGGTCGCGCGCGACCGGCGGCACCGGATTGGGTCTGGCCATCGTCAAACACATCGCCACGAACAACGGCGGCCGCGTCGAGGTCCGGAGCGTCGCCGGGGTTGGTTCGACGTTCACCTTGCGCTTGCCGATGCGACCGCCCGAGGAAGCCCCGCCGCTACCGACGTCCGCTGAGGTGGGCGCAGGTGCCGGCTCAAGTACAGAAAGGTTTGGAGGCCGCTAGTGTCACGCGTGCTCGTGGTGGAAGACGAGGACTCGTTCTCCGATGCCCTGTCCTACATGCTTCGCAAGGAAGGCTTCGAGGTCTCGGTCGCAACCACCGGTCCGCAGGCGCTGACCGAGTTCGACCGTACGGGCGCGGACATCGTCCTGCTCGACCTGAACCTGCCGGAGATGTCGGGCACCGATGTGTGCCGGAACCTGCGGACGCGTTCGCATGTGCCGATCATCATGGTTACCGCCCGGGACGGCGAGATCGACAAGGTCGTCGGGCTGGAAATCGGCGCGGACGACTACGTCACCAAGCCGTACTCACCGCGTGAACTCGTCGCCCGGATCCGGGCCGTGCTGCGCCGCAATGCGACCGAGACGGTCGAGGCCGCCGCGCCGACGCTCTCGGCCGGGCCGGTCCGCATGGACGTCGAACGCCACGTGGTGAGCGTCGCCGGCGAGACCGTACCGCTGCCGTTGAAGGAGTTCGAGCTGCTCGAACTGCTACTGCGCAACGCGGGCCGGGTGCTCACCCGCGGTCAGTTGATCGACCGGGTCTGGGGCGCTGATTACGTCGGCGACACGAAGACGCTCGACGTCCACGTCAAGCGCCTCCGCTCCAAGATCGAGCCGGAGCCGTCGGCGCCGCGTTACCTGATCACCGTGCGCGGCCTCGGCTACAAGTTCGAGCCGTAGCCCCGGGCCGTCGCCGGAACCGGCAAGATCACCGCAACTTCCAGGAAGTTGCCGTCCGCAGCACGCGCGGACCGGGCGACTTCCAGGAAGTTGCGCGGATCTTGATCACGCCGACGCGATGCGCCACCGCGGCCGAGACGCGCCCGGAGCACGGACCAGCAGGGAGAACACGGCCGCGAACAGGCACAGGAACCCGGCCGAATACCACGCCGCTGTGTAGGCGCCGAGCTGGTCGCGGATGACGGCCGCGCCGGTGGCCGCGATCGCGGCGCCCACCTGGTGTGCCGCGAACACCCAGCCGAACACGATCGATCCCGACGTGCCGAAATGTTGCCGGCACAGGGCGATCGTCGGGGGCACGGTGGCGACCCAATCCAGCCCATAGAAGACTATGAATACGAGCATCGACGGATGCGTGGAACCGGCGAAGAGATCGGGCAGCACGATCAACGAGAGTCCACGCAGCGCGTAGTAGACGCCCAGCAGTACGCGGGAATCGATCCGGTCGGTCAGGAAGCCGGAGAAGATCGTACCCACGATGTCGAACACTCCCACGAGCGCAAGCAGGCTCGCGGCCGTGGTCTGTGGCAGGCCGTGATCGTGGGCGGCCGGGATGAAGTGCGTACCCACCAAGCCGTTGGTGCTGGCCCCGCAGATGGCGAAACCGCCGACGAGGAACCAGAACGCGGACGTGCGTGAGGCCATGCGGAGCGCACCCAGCGCGCGGCGGGCCGGTCCGGGCTCATCTGCCGCGACCGACTCGGGGCGGTGCGCCGCCTCGGCGTGCGTGCCGCCGAACGGCTGAACCCCGACGTCGCCGGGGTAGTCGCGCAGCAGCCAGGCCGCGATCGGCGCGACCAGCAAGGCCCCGCCGGCCACCGTCAGCGATGCGGCCTTCCAGCCGTGTGCGGCTATGACCTGCGCGAGTACGGGCAGGAAGATGAGCTGCCCGGTCGCGCCGCCGGCGGTGAGGATGCCGGTGACCAGGCCGCGATGGCGGACGAACCACCGGCTCGTGACCGTGGCCACGAAGGCGAGCGCCATCGAGCCGGTGCCGAGCCCCACCAGTACGCCCCAGCAGAGCACGAGCTGCCAGCTGGCCGTCATGAACACGGTCAGGCCGCTGCCGGCGGAGACCAGCAACAACGCGACGCCGATGACGCGACGGAGCCCGAATCGTTCCATCAGCGCGGCGGCGAACGGCGCGGTCAGGCCGTAGAGCAAGAGGTTGACCGAGACGGCGGCCGAGATTGACGCGGTGGACCAGCCGAAGGCCTGCTGCAACGGGTCGATCATGACGCCGGGCGTGGCGCGGAAGCCGGCCGCGCCGACGGTCGCGATCAACGTGGCGCCGGCGACGAACCAGGCTCGGTGGATCTTGGTCGATCGATGGCGCTGCGCTGTCGGCTCTTCGGTCACGATGGTCACGGACTGATCCTCCGGTATCGGCACCCGGTCAGACAGTGGCTGGAATGCCATCATGTGAAAGAATCGAGCCATGACCGAGACGGCGATCGCACCCGATGAGGCGGCGGCGACGTCCGTGGTTCGTCCCGTGCGGCATCGCATCGTGGTCCTCGCGCTGGACCAAGTCATCGCGTTCGACCTCGGCGTGCCTAGCCAGATCTTCCATGCGGCCCGCGACACCGAACTCCGGCGGCTGTACGACGTACGGGTCGTGACCGTCGACGGTGGGCCGGTGCGCAGTTCGGCCGGATTCACCATCACGCCGGACTACGGCCCCGAAGAGATCGAGCAAGCCGACTCCGTCGTCGTCGCCGGCATCGACGCCGTCCGCTCGTCGCACCTAGGCCCGACGCTCGACCCGCAGGTCCAGGCGGCGTTCGACCGGATCCGACCCGGTACGCGGATCATGAGCATCTGTACGGGTGCCTTCGTGCTCGCGGCGGCCGGACTCCTCGATGGGCGGCCGGCCACCACACACTGGGCCTGGGCCGAGAAGTTCCGCTCGTACTACCCGAATGTCGATCTCGACCCGGACGTGCTGTTCGTCGACGACGGGGATGTCCTGACCTCGGCCGGAGTGTCGGCCGGGATCGACCTGTGCCTGCACGTCGTACGCACCGATCACGGCAGCGATGTGGCCAACCGGGCCGCCCGGCGCGGCGTCGTGGCGCCATGGCGAGACGGCGGCCAGTCGCAGTACATCGAACGGCCCATGCCTGTGCAGATCGACGTGAGCACGACCGCCACCCGGGACTGGGCGATCGAGCGACTCCACGAGGACATCGATCTGGCCGCGATGGCGAAGCACGCCCGGATGAGCGTGCGTACGTTTACCCGACGGTTCCGCGCCGAGGCGGGGATGAGTCCGGGCCGGTGGATCACGTACCAGCGGGTCGAGCAGGCACGGCGGCTGCTGGAAACGACCGACCTGCCGATCGACCGGGTGGCCGCCGCGGCCGGATTCGGCACCGCGACGTCGCTACGCCAGCACTTGCACGCCGCGATCGGCGTGGCGCCGGCCGCCTACCGCCGAACTTTCAGAGGCATCCCGTGAGCAGGGTCACGGCATGTCACATCCGGCGAGGCCGCCCGGTCTAGGTGGCATGACTACCTCGAATACGGTTCTCCTGGCCGGGGCGTCCGGCGTGTTCGGCCGCCGGATCACCCGCGTCCTGACCGATCACGGTTACGTCGTGCTCGGCGTCGGCCGCGGCCCGGGAAACACCATCCGGGCCGACCTGAATGATCGTGACCAGTTGCTGCGGGCCGTCGATGGTCACCACGCCGATGTGGTGGTCCACGCCGCAACCGCCCTGGCCAAACCCCCGATATTCCACCGCGACATGACCGCTACCGACACGTTGCGGACCATCGGAATGCGCAATCTCATCGACGCGTCACGTGCCGTCGGCGCCTCGCGCTTCATCACCGAGTCGATGGTCTTCGGGTACGGGTACACCGACCACGGACCGGTCCCGCTGACCGAGGACGCGCCGTGGGCGCCGCACCAGCGCGACCCGCGCGCGGCGGCGCACCTGAATGCCTTCCGAACCAAGGAAGAGTTGACGTTCTCCACGCCCGGGCTCGACGGCATATCGCTGCGCTTCGGCCTGTTCTACGGACCCGGTGGCACCGAGACGATCGTCGCCTCACTGCGCAAACGCATGCTGCCGGCGCCGGCGACGAAGGGCATGGTCCTGCCGTGGGTGCACCTCGACGATGCGGCCGTCGCCGTTCTCGCGGCCATCGAGCGTGGCCGACCCGGTGCCGCGTACAACATCGCCGACGATGCGCCGATGAGCTTCGGCGACGAGATCAAGGCGACTGCGGCGGCCTTCGGCGCGCCGAAGCCTTTGAGCGTGCCGGTGTGGATGTTGCGCCCGATGGCGAACCTCTACGCGATGCTGCACACGAACGTCGCGCTGAACACCTCTAAGGCGGCCGACGAGTTGGGTTGGCGGCCGCGCTACGCGACCTCGGCGGACGGCCTCGCGGCGCTGGTCGCGCCGGCCGGATCAGCCGGACGCTCCGTCGGCGCCCGACCCTTGCGCCGGCCGTGACAGGCTGGCGTCATGACCGCTGACGTATTCACGGACAACCGTTCGCTGCTGTTCTCGGTCGCCTACCGTCTCACCGGCAGCGTGGCGGATGCCGAGGACGTGGTCCAGGACGCGTGGCTGCGCTGGTCACGCGTCGACGCCGACGGCGTACGGGAACCGAAGGCGTATCTCGTGAAGACCGTCACGAACTTGGCGCTGACCGAGTTGACATCGGCCCGGGCCCGGCGGGAAACGTACGTCGGGCCGTGGCTGCCCGAACCGCTTCTGACGAGTCCGGATTCCGCCGAGGGGGTCGAGATGGCCGAATCGGTATCGCTCGCGATGCTCGTCGTGCTGGAAAGCCTGTCGCCGTTGGAGCGGGCCGTGTTCGTCCTCGGTGAAGTATTCGGCTACGGGCAGGCCGAGATCGGCGAGATGATCGATCGCGACCCCGCCGCCGTACGGCAACTGGCGCACCGGGCCCGGGAACACGTCCAGGCCCGGCGGCCGCGATACACGACCGATGCCGCGACACAGGCCGACGTGGTGGCGAGATTCCGCGATGCCTGCGCCGGCGGTGATCTGACCGCGATGATGGAGATCCTCGCGCCGGATGTGACGGCGTGGAGCGACGGCGGCGGCAAGGTCACCGCGGCCCGGCGACCTCTCTACGGCGCGGACAACGTCGCCCGGTGGCTGTTCGGCGTGCTCGCCAAACCGGGCACGCAGGGCCTGGAGATGACCATCGCGACGATCAACGGCGCTCCGGGGCTGATCGGGTCGTACGGCGGCGTGCCGGCCGGATCGGTCTCACTAGATGTCGACAATGGCCGCGTGGTCGGGATCCGCATGACCGTGAACCCGGACAAGCTCGATGGCTTGCGGGATCGGTGACTCGGTCGGGGTCGGTGACTCGGTCGGAATCGGCGACCGGGCGGGTCAGCCGGCGTCGGCTTCGGCGGCGGCGGTGGCGGGATGGATCGCGACGAGACCGAGCTTGAGCCGTCGTAGGCAGATCTCGTGCAGCTCGTCGTACGCCGGCTGGCCGATCAACGCGATCAACTCCGGGCCGTACTCCTCGACCATCGGTTTCGTCCCGACGTGCGCCTCCGGCGACGACGTGCACCACCAGTGCAGGTCGTGGCCGCCCTCGCCCCAGCCGCGGCGGTCGAATTCGCCCAGCACCGTCAACAGGATCTTCGAACCGTCCGGCCGCGTGACCCAGTCCTGCTCGCGCCGCACCGGCAGCTGCCAGCACACGTCGGGCTTGTATTCCAACGGATGTACGCCATCACGCAACGCCTGTCCGTGCAGCGCGCAGCCCCCACCGCCCGGGAAGTCGGCGTCGTTCAAGAAGACGCACGGACCATCGGGACGCGTCGCCGTCCGCAGGGCCGGGTTCTTGCCGTCGATCGTGTCCGTCTCGGTGTAGTTCTTGAAGCCCCGACGGAAGTGCTGCCAGGTCTGGGGGGTCAGTCGCTTGGCCGCCGCCCGTACCCGCTTCTGGTCGTCATCGTCGGTGAAAAACGCGCCGTGCGAACAGCAACCATCGTCAGATCGGCCGGCGACGATGCCGTGGCAGCCACGCCCGAAGATGCACGTCCAGCTCGATAGCAGCCACGTCAGATCCGCGCGGATCACGTGTTCGGCGTTCGCCGGGTCGGCGAATTCGACGTATTCGCGGGGAAAGTCGAGCCCGACCTCGCGGCTACGTGGATCATCCGTCTCGGCGTCGTCGACGGCGACCGCGATGGGGCCGCGTGACCGGCGGTTGCTGGTGCCTTTTGTGCCCATCCAAATAGGGTACGACCAGCGCGGCTCGCGACCGGCAGCGCCGCGAGATAGATACGGTATGAACATGCGACTGGCCGTTCTGGACGTGGGTTCCAACACCGTGCACCTGCTCGTGGTCGACGCTCATCTCGGCGCGCATCCATGGCCGGCGCACTCGGTCAAGGCGGTACTCCGCCTAGCCGAGCAGATCGGCAAGGATGGCCGGCTATCCAAAACAGGCGCCGACTCTCTCGTCACGTCGGTCCTGGAGGCGCGGGACGCCGCGGCCAAGCTGGACACCGAAGACCTGCTGGCCTTCGCGACGTCCGCGGTCCGCGACGCCAAGAACTCGGCCGACGTCCTCGCCCGCGTGCGCAAAGAGACCGGCGTCGAGCTGCGCGTGCTCTCCGGTGAGGGTGAGGCCCGGATGACCTTTTTAGCGGTACGCCGCTGGTACGGCTGGTCCGCCGGCAACCTCCTCGTGCTCGACATCGGCGGCGGCTCACTCGAAATCGGCGTCGGCATCGACGAAGAACCGATCCAGGCGCTGTCGTTGCCGCTCGGTGCCGGCCGGATGTCCCGTCAATTCTTGAACGGCGACCCACCACGGGCCCGCGATATCGACGCCCTCACCGACTTCGCCGAAAACGCCCTCGACGAGGCGATCAAAACAGCCGACATCACCGGCTGGGACAAGGCCGTTGCGACGTCGAAGACAATCCGTACGCTCGCCCGGCTCGCCGGTTCCGCGCCATCGGCGGCCGGACCACGAGCACTCCGACAGCTCACCCGGACCGGTCTGCATCAGCTGCTCGGATTCATCCGCCATATCCCGAGCAGTGCACTAGCCGCGATGGACGGGGTGGACTCGCGACGGGCCGGGCAGCTGCTGGCCGGTGGGATCGTGGCGGAAGTGGCGATGAACCGCTTCGACCTGGAGGTGTTGGATATCTGTCCGTGGGCGTTGCGCGAAGGCGTGATCTTGCGGCGGCTCGATGTGCTCGAGAGTTAGTCGGCTGTCGGTGGTTGCGCTTAGGGCTCGGCCGGATTTCCCACGGCGACTGGGAGAGCGTATTAGGTCTGTCGTGGGAAAGCCGGCCGAGGACCGTTGGGCGCAACATCTCCGTCGGCGGGGTAGGGCTATACGGGTGGGCGTGATACGGGGGACGGTTACGTGGTTGGTGAGGGGCTTGGGGTGCCGGGGGCGGCTAAGGTCGGTGGGGTGACTCCCGTACTGCTGTCGACGTCGTCGGTGTTTCCGGAGCCGACGGCCGCCGGCTTCGAGATGGCCGCGACGCTCGGATATGACGGCGTCGAGGTGATGGTGTGGACGGACGCCGTCAGCCAGGACGTGTCGGCGTTGAAGGGACTGTCCGACCACTACGGCGTCGCCATCGGATCCGTACATTCGCCGTGCCTGCTCGTGACACAGCGCGTCTGGAGTCCGGATCCGTGGGAGCGGCTGCGGCGCTCGGCCGACCTCGCCGAACAGGTCGGTGCCCCGGTCGTCGTGGTGCATCCGCCGTTCACCTGGCAGCGCGACTACGCCCGCCGGTTCGTCGAGGGGGTCGAGGACCTGTCGAACGCGTACGGTTCGGTCCGCTTCGCCATCGAGAACATGTTCCCGGTCAAGATGGCCGGGCGGCAGTTCGTGCCCTATGCGCCGGGATACGACCCGACCGATGTCGGCTTCGAGTCCTACACGCTCGACCTGTCGCACTGTGCCGCATCGCGGCGCGACGCATTCGAGATGGCCGACAAGATGGGCAAAGGGCTGACCCACGTACATCTGGGTGATGGCACCGGGGAGCAGCGCGACGAGCACCTCGTACCCGGGCGGGGGAATCAGCCGTGCGGTGCCCTGCTCGAGTCGCTGCACCAGCGTGGCTTCACGGGCTCGGTCGCCGTCGAGGTCAGCACGCGCCGGGCCACGAGCCGGTCCGACCGGCAAGCGGACCTGGCCGAATCTCTCCGATTCGCGCGCGCCCACCTGTCCACGGTGGATGCCTGACGCGGCCGGCTTCCGAGCCGGCGGATCACCCGTACCGCGAACGAACGTCAAACAACGGCCGCAAGCTCCGCCGGGACCTCGTCCCCGGCGGCGCGTTTGCGGGCTCGATGGGCCGCGACGTGCGAGCGGGTCGCGCAGCGCTCGGAGCAGAACCGTCGGCAGCAGTTCGACGAGGTGTCCAGGTAGACGTTGCCGCAGCGCTCGTCGGCGCAGACACCGAACCGGGCGCTGCCGTATTCGCAGAGCCAGACCGCGAGACCCCAGACGGCGCCGGCGAGGAATTCGGCGCTCGCCGCCGAACCACGACCGGTGACGTGCATGTGCCAGTCCGACGTGTCGTGCCCCGAGATCCGCGGCTGCACCGGATAGGCCTCCAGCAGGAGGTTGATCGCGGTCACGGCTTCCGTGTCGCGCTGCGCGGCGCCGAGGTGGAACACGTCGCGGAGACGGCTCTGCACCCGCCGGTAGGCGATCAGATCGCGCTCCTTCGGCGCCGCACTCTCCCAGCCGGCGAGCGCATGGATGCCGCGGAGATCGTCAAGGCTCTCCAGCTGGCTGTTGACCAGCGCGACCGCGCGGTGCGCATAGGCGTCGAAGTTCACGCGTCCAAGGTAGTCGGTGGCGTGCCGATCCGCCGAGCGGCGGTTGGCTATGACACAAACGCGGCACCGTCGGGAACGCACGCGGTGCGACACAACGGTGTGACACCACAACGGCGCACTCCGCCCTTGGGCGTTACGCTCGGCACATGCTCCGTTCGGTCATCCTTGCCGCGGCCCGATCCAGCCGCGTTTCGCATGCCGTCGAAACGGCTCCCGTCAGCCGAAACGTGGTCCGCCGATTCGTCGCGGGTCAACACACCGCCGACGCCCTGCGGGTGACGCGGGAGTTGGTCGGCGACGGTCTCAAGGTCACGCTCGACTACCTCGGCGAGGACACGCTGACCGCCGACCAGGCCGAACACACTCGCGACGAGTACGTGAAGCTCCTCGGCCAGATGGAGGAAGCGGAGCTCGCGCCGGCGGCCGAGGTCAGTGTGAAGCTTTCCGCCCTCGGGCAGCGCTTCGACGAGAAGTTGGCCGAAGCGAACGCGCGCACGATCTGTGCCGCCGCGGCGGCCGCTGGCACCACCGTCACGCTGGATATGGAAGACCACCAGACGACGGACTCGACCCTGGAGATGCTCGGTCGGCTCCGGGGCGACTATCCGACGACCGGCGCCGTGCTGCAGGCCTATCTGCGGCGGACCGAGGCGGATTGCCGCGAACTCGCTCACGAGGGCCAGCGCGTACGGCTGTGCAAGGGAGCGTACAAAGAGCCGGAATCGGTGGCGTACACCGCGAAGATCGACGTCGACAAATCGTACGTACGCTGCATGAACGTGCTCATGTCGGGCGAGGGCTATCCGATGTTGGCTACCCACGACCCCCGGCTCGTGGCCATCGGCGAGGACCGGGCCAAGTGGTTCGACCGGTCACCGGACGAGTTCGAATTCCAGATGCTCTATGGCATCCGCCCCGACGAGCAGCGGAGGCTCGCGGGCGACGGCTATACGGTGCGGGTGTACGTGCCCTACGGCGAGCAGTGGTACGGCTACCTCATGCGCCGCCTTGCCGAGCGACCGGCGAACCTGGCGTTCTTCCTGCGCGCGATGTCCAGTTCGAAGTAGCTCCCGCGAGCCTCGTTCATCTTTTCCTTGATCAACAATTCGGAACTTTCGCCCAAGTCACACGCGTCCCGGTACCGTTCTTAGATACACGGACGTTATCGACCCACCTGGTGCAGGATCGCTGCCGGGCGGTAACGCGCGAGGACGATGTTGGGGTGACCATGGCCGGATCGCCACGCGCCGACGGCAGGTTGTCGGAGGTCAAGTTTCTGACCGTTGCCGAGGTCGCCGAACTCATGCGGGTGTCGAAAATGACGGTCTACCGGCTGGTGCACTCCGGTGACCTCACCGCCGTACGTGTCGGCCGTTCGTTCCGCGTCCCTGAACACGCGGTGCACACCTATCTGCGTGAGGCGTTTCAAGAGACGGCGTGACCGACAACGACGAGACCGACCCTGCCGAGACCCAGGGCGGCGGGGCGGAACGCGGGGGCCGGATTGGCTCGGCGCCGCGTTGAGGGCTACCCTGGGCACGGTCGTCGCCGCACGATGTCGCGTACGCACTGCTACAGTGCCGCACCGGACGGATCAGGCGAGGAAACTAACAAGCATTTTCGGCAAGCGGGCCGGCATCGTCGGATCCGCCGCCGACCGGTGTGTTAAGGGGACGTCGTATGGGCTCGGTGGTCAAGAAGCGCCGCAAGCGGATGGCCAAGAAGAAGCACCGCAAACTGCTGCGCAAGACCCGCGTCCAGCGTCGTCGTCTCGGCAAGTAACGCGCGGCGCCGTCGACGGCGCGTGCAAAGTGGATGCGCTCGCGCATCTGCTGAGGTCCCGGGCCACACCGGGCCGTCGGTGCCGTAGCCGCCCGGCGACCCGGTGTGCTGTTGGCCGGCCGACCCGGGTGCGCCCGGTCGGCCCGCCACGAACAGCGGCTCGGAGCCGCGCGGACACGTGCGACAGACCGCGACCAGCGGAGGCGAGTTATGAACGGTGACGCGGCGACGGGGAATCTCGAAGCGCGCACCGATGCCCCGGAAGTGCCGCGTGTCGTTCTGGTCACTGGCATCGCTCGGTATCTCGGTGCGACGGTGGCCGCCCGGCTCGCCGCCGACGCCCGAATTGAGCGGATTATCGGTGTCGATGGTGGACCGCCGTCGACCGAAGTCGCGGCTCTGCTCCCCAGCCGTGTCGAGGTGGTACAGGCCGACATCCGTACCGCGGCGCCGGCGAAGATTCTCATCGGTGAAGGCGTTGCCGCCGTCGTGCACCTGGCGGTGGCGTCGGCGGCCGATCCGCACGCTGGTGGCCGGGCCGCGATGAAAGAGCACAACGTCATCGGCACGATGCAGCTGCTCGCCGCCTGCCAGCAGGCGCCCAACCTGAAGAAGTTGATCGTACGGTCGTCGACCGCGGCCTACGGCGCGTCGTTTCGCGACCCGGCCGTCTTCACCGAATCGACCGAGCCTCGGGCCGTCCCCCGCGGCGGGTACGCCCGCGACGTGCTGGACATCGAGGGCTATGTCCGCGGCTTCCGCCGCCGCCGTCCGGATGTCGCCGCCACCGTGCTGCGCTTCGCGCCGTTCATCGGGGAGAACGCCGACACCACGCTGACGCGCTACTTTTCCCAGGCGATCGTGCCGACCGTCTTCGGCCGGGATCCGCGCCTGCAGTTCGTCCATGCCGACGATGCGCTCGAGATCCTCTACCGCGCCGTGACCGGTCACCATCCCGGCACCTTCAATGTCGCCGGCGCGGGCACGATCACGCTGTCCCAGGCCGTACGCCGGGCCGGTCGCCTCGCCTTCCCGGTGCTCGAACCGGCGATGTCGGCGTTGGCCGGATTCGCCCGCGGCCTCGCTCCTCGCGAGTTCAGCCTCGATCAGCTTGACCTTTTCGTACACGGCCGGGTGGTCGACACATCACACCTCGTCGACGAGTTCGGCTTCGAGCCGCGGAGCACACCGGCCGCGTTCGCCGACTTTCTGCGCGCGCACGCGAGCGACGGCCCGCTGCCTTCGGAGGCGATCCGGGCGGCCGAGTCCGTCCTGCTCTCGCAGATCCGTCAGGTGCGCGCCGGGGTCAGCGCGGGCGTGGCCGCCGGTGCTCGGGCCGCCGACCAGATAGCTGGCCGGCTGCCCGGTCGTGCCGCCGGGGCGCCCGACGACGACGGATCCAGCATTGACGTTTCCGCCGGCGGCGATCGGGGCGGCGGCGATCGGATGGGCGGTGGCGAGCATGGCGCAATCTGAGCGACGTGCCGGCGACGACGTCCGGGCGGCGGTGGACCTCGTACACGTTGATGCGGCCGAGCCACCGATCACGGCGGTCGATGGTGCGCACAGGTGGTCGGCCGATGAGCCGGATATCTGGGATACTCGGGTGGCCGGTGCGCTCGCATTCCTGCGCCGCCGGCTGACCGGGCAGTATGACGTCGACGAGTTCGGATTCGATCCCGAGCTCAACGACAACGTGATCCAGCCGCTGCTGCAGCCGCTCTACCGCGACTGGTTCCGGGTCGAGGTGACCGGGGCCAAGAACGTACCGCTGGATCGGGCCGGCCTCGTCGTCGCCAATCACTCCGGCACGATCGCGCTCGACGCGCTGATGCTCTCCCACGCGATCCACCAGGAACCGCAGATCCGCCGCAATCTCCGCCTACTCGGGGCCGATCTCGTGTTCCGGGTGCCGTTCATGTCCGAGATCGCGCGCAAGTCGGGCGCGACGCTCGCCTGCGCACCGGACGCCGAGCGGCTACTGCGCGGTGGAGAGCTGGTCGGTGTCTTCCCGGAGGGCTTCAAGGGCGTCGGCAAGCACTACCGCGATCGGTACAAGCTGCAACGCTTCGGCCGCGGCGGGTTCGTCTCGGCGGCACTCGCCACCGGCACGCCGATCATCCCGGTCGCGATCGTCGGCGCCGAGGAAACCTATCCGATGCTCGGCAATGTGAAGCCGCTGGCCCGACTGCTCGGCATCCCGTATTTCCCGGTCACGCCAACATTCCCGTGGCTCGGGCCGCTGGGTCTGATCCCCTTGCCGTCGAAGTGGCTGATCGAATTCGGCACGCCGATCGAGACCGAGCACCTGCAGGGCGACGCGGACGATCCGATCGTGGTGTTCAACCTTGCCGACCAGGTGCGCGAGACGATCCAGCAGATCCTGCACGAGCTGTTGGCGCGGCGCCCGGACGCGTTCTGACCCTAGCCTTGGCTCGGGTGGTCACGGGTTGCGGCGGCGGTAGGCCGCGGCGGTCGCGGCGGCGCCGATGACCACGCCGATGCCGAGCGCCGCCGGACCGGCGACCTTCACGGCTTTTCGAGCGGTACGGAAATCACGCGTCTCCCAGTTCCTCCGACGCGCTTCGCGACGCAGGCGCCCGTCCGGGTTCACGGCCACCGCGTTGCCGACCGTCGACAGCATCGGCACGTCGTTGATCGAGTCGCTGTAGGCCGTACACATGGTCAGGTCGAGCCCGTGCAAAGCCGCGAGTTCCTTGATTGCCTCCGCCTTGGCCGGACCGTGCAGCAGATCGCCGACCAGGCGACCGGTGTATACGCCGTTGTCGATCTCGGCGATCGTGCCGAGCGCACCGGTGAGGCCGAGCCGGTCGGCGATGACTCGTCCGAGCTCCACCGGCGCGGCCGTGACCAGCCACACGCGCTGGCCGGCGGCGAGGTGGAGCTGGGCCAGCGCGTGTGTGCCGGACCAGATCCGTTCGGCCATCAGCTCGTCGAAGATCTCCTCGGACAGCTTCTCCAGCCGGTGCACCGGCCAGCCCTTCACGAATGCGAGCGCGGCCGCCCGAGCGTCGGCCATATCGTCCGGAATCTCGGCCGCGAGCAGCCGGAATTTGAGCTGGCTCCACGCGAAGCGGACGAGATCGGCCGTTTTCACGTAGTCGCGCGCTGCCATGCCGCGGGCGAACCAGTAGAGCGAGGCACCGCGCAGCATGGTGTTGTCCACATCGAAGAACGCGGCCGCCTGCGGATCGGTCGGCACGGACAATGCGAGGTCGAGCTCCGAGTCCGGCGTCGAGTAGGCCGCCATCACCGGCCCAGTTAGCAGGTGCGTCTCGTCGCGTACGGCAGTGGCATCGGCCGCCGAGCGGCCCTGATCGTCGATCACA
This sequence comes from uncultured Actinomycetota bacterium, assembly GCA_963724705.1. Taxonomy (GTDB): domain Bacteria; phylum Actinomycetota; class Actinomycetes; order Mycobacteriales; family Micromonosporaceae; genus DASQPR01. Next base: position 78,751 of record CAVRVS010000007.1, on the reverse strand, counting down.
CCGCTACCTTTCCTCGCCGGGCTTCGTTTCGCTGCGTTACGAGCGTAGCCCCGCAGCACGAGGACGAGGGCGCCCGGCTGGCCAGGCGCCCTCGTAATACACGTGATGTTCAGCTGTATGTGTACTCAGTTGCTGCGAGTGCTCAACTGCTCTCGGCGCTCAACCGAGCAGCCCACCGAGCGCGTGCTGGATCTCGTTGAGCACGCCGCCGCTGGTCTGCTTCGGCACTAACGAGGCGGCTCCGGCACCGACCTCCGCCGGCGTAGACGCCGCCGTCGTGTCGGGCTTGCCGGTTGACGATGCGCCGGGCGCGCTCGAAGCATGGCCGCTCGGTGGGGTCGAGGAGCTGCCGGCGCCGACTCCACTGCCGGCACCCGCGGCCGAGCCGCAGGGTTCGACGTTGGGCCCCCATTTGTCGCCCGCCGTCTGGACCACCGTCGGGCAGTCCAGCGCAGCGTTGATCTGCCGCCATCGGTAGTTGACCAGATCCAGGTCGTTGTCGTACTTCAGCGCCATGAGATACGTGGGCGTATCGGGGCGAAGTTGTGCCCGCAGCTGGCCGAGCTGGTCCTTCTGGCGCGTATAGAAATCGGCGACCGTCTGCAGCGCGGCCTTGTCGTGGCTGGCCAGCGCCGCAGCGAACAACAGCCGGGCGCCTTGCAGGGTGTCGCTGTCCATCTGGTTGATCAGCTGGTTGAGCCCATTGGGGTCGCCCGTGTCGGACTGTGCCTCCGCGAGTCGCTTGCCCGCGAAGTCGAGATAGAGCTGACCCTTGCTCGCCGGCGAGCCAGACAGCTGGAGTTGGGCGGCTTCCTGCGAGCGCTTCAGGCCGTAGAGCGCGTCACCCGGCATCGCCGTGCCGCTGGCGGCGGCGATACCCGAAACCGCTAGCGTGCCGACGGCCAGACCAACCAGGACCGCGCCCCGCGCGCGTACGCGCCGGGCGAACGGCCGCCGAGCCACGGGCGCGTCGGCGATCGCACCGACCCGCGCTCGACCGATGGCCGGGTCGGCGGTGGTCTTCGCGGTGATACCAATGCCGTCGCGCTGGGCGGCGGCCATGATCACGGCGCGGATGTCGCGGCGGGCCGATTCGCGCATCTCCACCTGCGGATGGATGTCCATCAGGCGGTGACCGACGTCGACCAGGTCATTCAGGTCGTCGTCGAGCGGTGAGCGGGTGTGGTGGCGGCGGGCGCCCTCGGCCTCGTCGAGGAGTTGCGCGAGGCGCTCGATGCGACGGCGGTGCAGCAGCGTTGTGTTCACTGCTCAACCCCCTTGGTCGTCATCGGTGGTGCAGCCATCCGGCCCATGAGGCCACTGCGGTGCACATCGTCCAACGTCCGGAGGACGCCGGCGGTTACGGCCGCCGCGTGAACAAGATGAATGCGGTGATCGGCGGGCACTCCCGCTCCGGGGGCGGGAGTGTTCACCTCTGGAAGCCCTCCGGAAGCAGCCGGTTCAACGCGCGTACGGCCCGATATTGCAGGGCCTTGATCGCGCCTTCGTTCTTGTTCATCGCCTGGGCCGTCTCGGCGACCGAGAATCCCTGCAGGAACCGCAGCACGATGCACTCCTGCTGCTCCGGGTTCAACTGCTTGACCGCGGTCAACAACGTGACATTGGTGATGTGATCGACCACCACCGACTCCGGACTGCCCTCCGGCCCACGATCCTCCCGATCGGCGTCCAAGACATCCCCGGTCGTGACCTCCAACCGGTAGCGGCCGGACTTGAAATGGTCGGCGACCAGGTTCCGCGCGATCGTGACCAGCCACGCACCCAGATCACGACCCTGCCACGTGACACTGCCGATGCGCTTGAGCGCACGCAGGAACGTGTCAGACGTGAGGTCCTCGGCCAACTGCCGGTTACCGACCCGGAAGTAGATGAACCGGAACACCGTGCCGACGTACCGGTCATAGATCAACCCGAACGCCTCGGTATCCCCGCCCTGCGCCCGCTCCACCAACTTCCACACCTCACGCGCCGGATCACTCGGATCCGGCCGGCTCGGATATCCGCCGCCGGTATCGAGGTCCGGCTCCGCGGTCGGCGTCGCCGTCGCGACCGAACCGCCGGGAAAGGGGCCGAGGTGATCCTGGCTGTCTGCCGGTGTGGTCTGCCGAACCGGGCCGGCCGATCGAGCACTGTTCGGCTTGACCAGCCCGGGCTGATGCCGCGTCGGTGCCTCATTGGTGTGCGGCCGGCGAGCGCGTGGGCCGACTGTCGGCGTGGGGCGCGACGGCGTCGTGCTGACGCTGGCGACCCGGTTGCCGTTCACGTCACCGAGGTCGAGCGCACGCATGTCGAGCATTGCGGCGCGCAGGGCACGGAATCCCCGTAGCAGCGCCCGCCGGGTGCCAAATACGTCCGGAACTTCTGGCGCCCATGCGTCTCCGTACACTCCGGCCAGGCCGAATGCACTCACGCGGACGCTCCCCGGTCAAGACGGGAGACTGTGCCGCGGATTGTCGCGCCGGCCCGGCGAACAATGCGGAAAACCGTGAAGCTCGGCTCAGACGACGAAACGCCCATAATGGCCTCCTACGGTTGGGGGTATGCCTTCTTGCGCCAAAACGGGTGAGCTGACCCAAAAGATGATAGGGCCAACGTCACCCGGGTTGCCGAACGTCCGTTATGCAGGCCGACAGTATTGTCACGCTCACTCTGCGTGTGTCGCACACTGTGTGCGGACCGATTTGGGGCCGCGATACGGGCTGCAACACGCTCAACACACCGTGTTATCAAGGCTTTTCGTCGGCGTGTTGGTCGCCGGCAGAGTCGGACAAACCGCATTTCGAGATCATGTCTAGATGGCTAGGCTGACGCCGTGCAGATTCGCCGCAACGTTGCTGACGCAATTCGTCGAAACGCGCATAGCGCAGATATAGCGACAAATCGGATCGGACTGGTCTGGGGCGACCGCCAACTGTCGTGGACAGAACTGGACGAAAAGGTCGATTCCTATGCGAACGGCCTACGACAACTCGGCCTTAATCAGCGCAATGCGCATCCCGCGCGTGTCGCGATCGCGTTGCCGAACCGACCCGAGTTCGTGTTCGGATACTTTGCCGCGTTGCGCGCCGGTCTGGTCGCCGTGCCCGTCAACCCTGCGTACACCGGCCGCGAGTTGCATCAACTGTTGAGCGACGCCGGCGCGAGTGTTCTCATCGCCGGCTCCGACGTATTCGCGGCGATCGACGACTTCGATGCACCGCTGCCCGATCTGAGTCACCGGTTCGTGGTCGGCGACGGCGACGACGCCGGTGTCGCATCGATGGCGGATCTGGCGGTGGCCGGCGGGCCGGTCGAGCCGATCACCGGAGACGAGGATCTCGCGGTGCTGCTCTACACGTCCGGCAGCGAGGGTCGCCCGAAGGGCGCGATGTTGTCGCATCGAGCGTTGCTGGCCAACCACGAGCAACTCGCTGCGATCGAGCCGCCGCCGATCGGTCGTGATGACGTGGTGCTGCTCGCGGTTCCGCTGTTCCACGCGTACGGGTTGAACAGCGGGCTCGGCTCGGTGGCATATCACGGCGCCTGCGGCGTCCTCGTCGACGCTACGGACTCGTTCGCATCCGCCGTGGTCAACCTGCCGAGCGGGCGACGGTTGAGCGCCCTCCTCGGCGTACCCGCCATGTTTTCGGCCTGGGCGCAGGTTGCCGATCCGGCGATGCTGGCGTCCATTCGCGTCGCGGTCAGTGGCGCGGCGCCGTTGGATCCGACGATCGCGCGGCAGTTTGAGGCCGTCTTCGGCCGGCCGCTGGCCGTTGGGTACGGGCTTACCGAAACCGCGCCGGTGGTGACCACGACGCTCGCCGGACCCGCGCCGAAAGAAGGCTCGATCGGGCGGGCGCTGCCGGGCATCGACGTCCGACTGGTCAACGCGGCCGGCGCCGACGTGTGGCGCAGCGATACCTCGGCCGGCGTCGGCGAGGCCGATGACTTCGACGATGACGCGGCTGGCTCGCCGGGCACCGATCCCGGCGAGATCGTCGTACGTGGCGCGAACCTCTTTTCCGGTTACTGGCCCGACGGCCACGGCGGACCCGATTCCGACGGTTGGTGGGCGACCGGCGACGTCGCGTACGCCGACGCCGATGGCGACCTGTTCCTGGTCGACCGGCTGCGTGAGCTGATCCTGGTCAACGGCTTCAATGTCTATCCGGCCGAAGTCGAACAGGTGCTGATGGCGCACCCCGCGGTCGCCGAGGCGGCGGTGATCGGCATCCCGCACGAGCCGTCCGGACAGACGGTCAAGGCGTACGTCGTCCTCGAATCGTCGGTCGCCGAGGAGTGGTCGCTCATCGTGGCCGATCTCGCCGCGTACTGCACCCGCAACCTCGCCCGGTTCAAATGCCCGACCGAGTTCGAATCCGTCACCGAACTGCCGCACTCGGCGACCGGCAAGGTTCGCAAGGTCGCGCTGCGCGAGGAAGGCTTGACGCATGCCGACCGATGACACCCGGATCACGTTGATCACCCGCCCGGGCTGCCACCTGTGCGAGGTCGCCGCGGACGCGCTCGACCGCGTGGCGACGGCGAGCGGCGAGCGCTGGACGGAATTGTCGGTGGACACCGACATCGAGCTCGAACGCGAATACGGCGAACGGCTGCCGGTCGTCCTGCTCGATGGCAAGGAACACGGCTACTTCCAGGTCGAGGAAGATCGACTGTTGCGGGACCTCGCCCGCACAACGCGCTGAGCACGATCCGCTGAGCACCGTCCGAACGGCGAGAAAGTCACATCGGTCTCGGTGTCGACCGGACGTATCGTGTCCGGGTGACACACCTCGTCTGGGACTGGAACGGCACGTTGCTCGACGACCTCGCCCTCGTCGTGCTGGCGACCAACGCGTCGTTGGCCAGCGTCGGCGGCCTGCCGATCACCGCCGAGGAGCACCGGCGGGACTTCCGGCGACCGATCGAGGCGTACTACGCCGGCGTGCTGGGGCGGCCGCTGCGCGCCGACGAATTCGCCGGGCTCGACCGGGCCTTCCATCAGGCGTACGACGCCGGGTTCGCGTCGATCGCCCTGACCGGAGATGCGCTCGACGCGTTGGCGAGCTGGACCGGTACGCAGTCGCTGCTGTCCATGTGGTTCCACGACCAGCTCGTGTCGGCCGTGGATCGGTACGAGCTCACCCATTACTTCCGCCGGGTCGACGGACTTCGGGCCCAGGTCGGCGGCGGCCACAAGGCCCCCCATCTCGCCGCGCATCTGGCCGCCATGGGTGTCGACGGCGCTGACTGCGTCATGATCGGAGACTCGGTCGACGACGCGCTGGCTGCGGCATCCGTCGGTGCGCGCTGCGTGCTGTATAGCGGGGGGTTCACCGATGCGCTACGACTGGCGGAGGTCGGCGTGCCGGTGGTCGACTCTCTCACCGAGGCGGTCGCGATCGCCGCCGCCGCCGAATCCGCCCGCGCCTGACGCTGCCGCTCAGCCCCGCAGGTAAGCGAGCACGGCGAGCACCCGTCGGTGCTGCTCGTCATCGGGCGGCAGCGCGAGCTTCATGAAGATGTTCTTCACGTGTTTTTCCACGGCGCCGTCGGTCACCACCAACTCTTTGGCGATAGCGGCGTTCGACCGTCCCTCGGCCATCAGCTCGAGAACCTCACGCTCCCGTACGGTCAAGCCGTCGAGCGGGGCGCGACCACGACGTACGACCAGCTGGGCCACGACCTCCGGATCGAGCACCGTGCCGCCGTCGGCGACCCGGGCCAGACCGTCGAGGAACTCGGACACCTCGGCGACCCTGTCTTTCAATAGGTAACCGATCGCGCCGGTGCGGTCGGCCAGGAGATCGTCGGCGTACGAGACGTCGACGTACTGCGACAGCATCAGGATTGGCGCGCCGGGGATCTCGCGCCGCACCGCCACGGCGGCACGCAGGCCTTCGTCGGTGTGCGAGGGCGGCATCCGTACGTCCACGATCGACGCGTCGGGCCGAAACTCGCGTACGGCGTCCACGAACGAGGGGCCGTCGCCGACCTGGGCGACGACGTCGTGACCGTTCTCGGCCAGAAGGCGCACCAGTCCTTCGCGCAGCAGCACGCTGTCGTCGGCAACGATCACCCGCACGGCAGCACCGCCCGGAGTTCGGTCGGGCCGCCGACCGGGCTGCTGAGGTCGAATTCGCCCCCGGCCGCTCGGACGCGGTCGGCCAGCCCGGCGAGGCCGTGGCCCTTGGCGACGCTGGCACCGCCGACGCCGTTATCGGCCGTCCATACCTGCACACTGCCGGCGTCGAAGATATCGACGCGGACCGCCGCGATCTCGGCCTGGCTGTGCTTGGCGATGTTCGTCAGCGCCTCCGCGACGACGAAGTAGACCGTCGTCTCCATGGTCGGCTGCAGCCGGCCCAGATCCGGCGGCAGGCGGAGATCGACCGGCACCGGGCTGCGCGCGGCCAGTGCCGCGAGCGCGGCCGGCAGGCCTCGGTCGGTGAGGATCGGGGGAGCGATGCCTCGGGACAGCGCCCGCAGTTCGTCGAGTGTTTCGCGGGTCTGGCCGAGCACCTCCTCGATCGTGACTCGCGCCGCCTCCGGGTCGGACTCCATCTGTTGCCGGGCTCGGCCGAGGTCCATGGCTACCCGTACCAGCCGTTGTTGGGGGCCGTCGTGGATGTCGCGTTCGATGCGCCGCAGGGCGTTCGTCTCGGCGGCGGCCGCGGCCTGTCTTTGGTCTGTGAGGCCGGCGTTGCGCACCTGGAGACCGACGATCTGCTCTTTCATCTCGGACACCCCGCACAGCAAGGCTCGGGCGACGTGTGCGCGGAGCAGAGCGACGAGGCGTACGGCGCCGGGCAGCGTGACCAGCATGATGCCGCCGGCGATCGTGTAGAGGACAACCCGGTTGGCGTGGGTGTTCGCGACGCCGAGCGCGCGGAACGGGCCATAGTTTCCCGGTGCGTACGGGATCGACCAGTCCCAGAAGATCGAGCTGATGCCCGCGAGTCCGACCGACCACCAGACGACGGTCACGACGAAGGCGACGAGCGCGAACGGGAGATCCACGATCCCGCCGACGAGATCCAGCCAGGACTGCGAGTCACGGATCGGGGTGAACACCCGGCGCCAGCCGCGACCCGGCTGGGACTTCTGATAATGCGGGCGCGGTGTCGGGCGGTGGACGACGTTGCCGAGGCTCACCCGGTGCAGGTCGGCCAGGCCACGCGCCATCAGCAGCGTGCCGGCGAGGACCGGAATGCCCAGTGTGGTGACCATCAATCCGGCCGACAGAACCACGCCCGTGATCATCAGAGTGAACGAGATGATCGCGAGCGGCAGGCCGATGAGCAGGGTGTAGGTGGTGTCGACAAGAAGCTGATGGAGGACGCGACCGATCCACGTACGCGCCGGCGGTGGCGCCGCGGGCGCGAGGTGCGGAGCGCCCGCCGGCGTCGCCGTCGGCACCGGTTGGTTCGTCCAGGTAGCCATGTCAACGACCCTAGGTGGGGGTGGCCCGAAATTTGATCCGGAAGCCTGCCGAATCCACGGTACGGCTAGCCATACCGTGATGTCGTCGCGGTTGCCACGCGTGGCGCGGCCGGCTCCGGTAGTGGCCACCCCGGGGCACCCTAATTCGCGAAAGTAGCGTTATTCGTCGCTTTTGGGCGATACTGGCCGAGCGGGCGGCGGGCGAGCGTTCGGCGGGTGTCCGGTCCACGTCAACCAGACGTCGGCCGGGCGTCTGTCTGACGCGGTCGGCGGTGTTGGTGCCGCACGTCACAGGGCAGGTGGCGGACGGGATCGAGCACCGACACGCCTTCAAGATCGCGATTTGTGCACGCCTTCACAAGCGCCTACGCTGTCATTGCGGCGCGCACGAGGTGGTACGGAACGTGACGAGCGCACCGCCGTTCGGCCCGGCCGGCAACGGCCGAGACCAACTCGATATCGATCAGGGCTTACCCGCCCGGTGCGGGTGGTCCGGCAAGCGGCACGGAGTCACATGAGCGAGCAGTATGAGTTCCCTGACCTTCCCGAGGCCACGGTCGCCCGCCTGCCGGAATACCTGCGGGCACTGCATAACCTGGCCGACGCCGGCCACGACACGGTGTCCAGTGAGGGCCTCGCGACGGTCGCCGGTGTGAACTCGGCCAAGCTGCGCAAAGACCTCTCCCACCTCGGGTCGTACGGAACTCGTGGCGTCGGCTATGACGTTGCGCTGCTGATCGAGCAGATCGAAACCGTCCTCGGGCTGAACCAGAGTCGCGCTGTGGCCCTCGTCGGCGTCGGTAATCTCGGCCACGCGCTGGCTGGCTACGCCGGTTTCGTGAGCCGTGGATTCCGCATCGCGGCGTTGTTCGACGCCGATCCCACCCGCGTGGGCGAGTCGATCAACGGTCTGCTCGTACACCACGTGTCAGAACTCGCCGACGTCGTGGCAACCGAGTCGATCTCGATCGCGGTGGTCGCCACACCTGCCTCCGCCGCACAATTGGTCGTCGACGAACTCGTCGGCTGTGGCGTCACCAGCATCCTCAACTTCGCGCCCTGCGTGCTGTCGGTGCCGGACGGCGTCGACGTACGCAAGGTGGATCTCGCGATCGAGTTGCAGATCCTGTCGTTCCATGAGCATCGAAAGGCGTCGCTGACGGCGCTCCCCTCCCTCGCCGCCGCGGCTCATCCGGATTCGGAGGCGGTAGCCACGTGAACCTGCTGGTCGTCGGTGTGTCGTACCGGACCGCGAACGTCACGCTTCTCGAGCGCCTGGCCGCCGCCCCGTCCGACGTCCCGAGTCTGCTGACCGATCTGTTGAGCCAGGCGTACGTCAACGAGGCGATGGTCCTGTCCACCTGCAATCGGGTGGAGGTCTACGCCGGCGTGACGGCGTTCCACGGCGGCCTGGCCGACATCGCCGCCGTCCTCGCCGCGCGGGCCGGCTGTGAACCGGCCGATCTCGCGCCGCACCTCTACGTTCATTTCGACGCCGATGCCGCCCGGCACGCGTTCCGGGTCGCCACCGGTCTCGACTCGATGGTCGTCGGCGAAGCGCAGATTCTCGGGCAGTTCCGCGACGCGTACGCCGTCGCGACGGAACGCGATACGGCCGGCCGCCTCCTCCACGACCTGATGCAGCAGGCCCTACGCGTGGGCAAGCGGGCGCATGCGGAAACCGGCATCGACCGGGCCGGGCAGAACGTGGTTACCGCGGCTCTCACGCTCGCCGGCGAGCACCTCGACGGCGTACGTGGACGAAGCGTGCTGGTGGTGGGCGCGGGTTCGATGGGTGCCCTCGCATTGGCCACGTTGCGGCGAGGTGGTGCCGGCCAGCTGTACGTGACCAACCGCGACGGCGCCCGGGCGCAACGGCTGGCGGATCTGCACGGCGCGACCGCGGTTCCGTTCGCTTCGCTCGCCGAGACCATCGCACGGGTAGATCTGGTGATCAGCGCAACTGCGGCGACCGGCCATGTGATCACCACGGCGCACGTGCCCGTACCCGTAGTGATTCTTGATCTGGCCGTGCCGCGCGATGTCGACCCGGCGGTCGGCGATCTGCCCGGCGTGACGGTCATCGACATGGATCTGCTCGCGGGCGCGGCGACTGGCGGCAGTAGTGCGGCCTTCGGCATCGCGGACGATGCGGCCGCGGTCGAGGCGATCGTGACGAGCGAGATCGACGCGTACCGCATCGTGCGTCGTGGACTCGACGTCGCACCCACCGTCGCCGCGCTACGGGCCCGAGCCGAGGACGTGGTTGCGGCCGAGTTGGCGCGGTTGCGGGGGCGGCGGCCGGAGCTGACCGACGAGGAACGCGCCGACGTGGCGCTGACCGTGCACCGGGTCGTACAGCGACTGCTGCACCAGCCGACCGTACGGGTGCGCGAGCTCGCGGCCGAGCCAGGCGGCGTTCACTACGCCCAGGTGTTGCGCGAGCTGTTCGGGCTCGATGTCGTGCCGGGCGCCGAGACGGTCGCCGACGTGCCCGACGTCTACCCCAGAGACATCAACAACACCGGCGGTGATCCGGCATGACGCTTCGCATCGGCACGCGCGCCAGCGCACTCGCACTCGCCCAGAGCGGGCTGGTCGCCGATGCCGTACGTCGACTGACCGGCCTCGACGTCGAACTCGTCGAGATCGTCACATCCGGCGACCGCTCGAAGCAGCCGGTTTCCCGGCTCGGCGTCGGCGTGTTCGTCTCGGCGCTGCGTGACGCGTTGTCGGCCAAGGAGATCGACATCGCGGTCCACTCGTACAAAGACCTGCCGACGGCGCCGGCCGACGGTCTGGTCATCGCTGCGATCCCGGAGCGGGAGGATCCACGCGACGCGCTCGTCGCACGCGACGGTCTCACGCTGGCCGAGCTGCCGCCCGGCGCGCTGATCGGGACCGGCGCAGTGCGTCGGATCGCTCAACTGAACGCACTCGGTCTGGCGATCGAGACGGTGCCTATCCGCGGCAACGTTGACACCCGCCTGGCCAAGGTCGCGCACGGGGAGCTCGATGGCGTCGTGCTCGCTCGCGCCGGCCTCACCCGGCTTGGCCGGGCCAACGAGATTACCGAGATCATCGACCCGTCGATGATGTTGCCGGCGCCGGCCCAGGGCGCGCTCGCTGTGGAGTGTCGCGGCGAGGATTATGACTTGCTCGAAGTGCTGGCTAAGCTCGACCATCCGGAGACCAGGGCAGCAGTGGTCGCCGAGCGCGCGCTGCTCGCGACGCTCGAGGCGGGCTGCTCCGCACCGGTCGCCGGACTCGCTGATGTTGTGCCACCCGGTTCGGTTGATGCCGGGAAGATCCACCTGCGCGGTGCGGTCTACAGCCCCGACGGGCGCGTCGCCCTTCGACTGTCCCGCACCGGAACGCACACCGACGCCGAGGAGGTCGGCCGGCTCTTGGCCGAAGACCTGCTCGCCGCCGGTGCCGATACCGTACTGGGAGTGCAAGCATGACCCGCACCCGTAAGTCCACCGGCCGGATCAGTTTCGTGGGCGCCGGTCCCGGCGACCCCGGCCTGCTCACTCGCCGCGCGTACGACGCCCTCGCCGGCGTCGACCACGTCGTGTTCGACCGCACCGTTCCCGAGTCGATGCTCACCTCGATCCGCCTGATCACGCCCGAGCAGGCCGAGTTCAGCCCGGCCGAGGGCGCGCCGGGCGACGTCGCGAAGGTGCTGCTGTCCGCGGCCCGCTCCGGTCTGCACGCCGTCCACCTCGTCGCCGGCGACCCGTTCGGGCACGAGTCTGTGGTCAAGGAGGTGCAGGCCGTCGCGCGCACCGCCGTGCAGTTCGAGGTCGTGCCGGGCGTCTCGCAGGCAACCGGTGTAGCGACGTACGCGGGCGTACCGCTGTTCGGCGTACGCACCTCGGCCGACGTCGACGACGTGACGACGATCGACTTCGACGGCCTGGCCGCGGCGTCGATTCGCGGTTCGGTTGCGCTCGCGGTCGACGCGGGCGATCTCGGGGCGGTTCGCGACGGACTGCTGGCCTCCGGCGTCGAGCCGACGACTCCGGTCGCCGTCACCGGCGACGGCACCGGCGAGACGCAATACACCGCGACCTCCACCGTGGACAGTGTCGTCGCGGCGGCGCTCGGGTTCGCCGGCCGGGTCGTGCTCACGGTTGGTGCGGGCGTCACACACCGCGACCGGCTGAGCTGGTGGGAGAACCGTCCACTGTACGGCTGGAAGGTGCTCGTACCGCGGACCAAGGAGCAGGCGGGCGTGATGAGCGACCTGCTGCGCAGCTACGGCGCCATCCCGTGCGAGGTGCCGACGATTGCCGTCGAGCCGCCGCGGACCCCAGCCCAGATGGAGCGGGCGGTCAAGGGACTCGTCGACGGCCGGTACGCCTGGGTCATCTTCACCTCGGTCAACGCCGTACGCGCGGTGTGGGAGAAGTTCGCCGAGCACGGCCTGGATGCCCGCAGCTTCGGCGGCGTGAAGATCGCCTGCATCGGTGAGGCTACGGCGGACGCCGTCCGGTCCTTCGGCATTCAACCCGAGTTGGTGCCGGCCGGCCAGTCGTCGGAGGGCCTGCTCGCCGAGTTCGCGCCGCACGACGACATCCTCGATCCGGTCGGCCGCGTGCTGTTGCCGAGGGCCGACATCGCGACCGAGACCCTCGCTGCCGGGCTCATCGAGCGTGGCTGGGAGGTCGACGACGTGACCGCATACCGTACGGTCCGCGCCGCTCCGCCGGCGGCCGAGATCCGCGACGCCATCAAGACCGGTGGCTTCGACGCGGTGCTCTTCACGTCTTCGTCCACGGTGAAGAACCTGGTCGGCATCGCCGGCAAGCCGCACGCACGGACCGTCGTCGCGGTGATCGGCCCGAAGACCGCGGAGACCGCGGCCGAGGCTGGTTTGCGGGTCGATGCGCAGCCGACGCACGCCGCGGTGCCGGATCTGGTCGAGGCGCTAGCGGCCTACGCGGTGGAACTGCGCGAACGGCTGGCCGCGATGCCGGCCAAGTCGCGCCGTGGCGCCAAGGTGCAAGGCCCGACGGCGCTTCGCTTCCGCTGAGCTTTTGATCGGCTGAGCTGGTAAACGGGCGAGCTCCGATCGGAGCCGACCGGAGGAGGTTGACATGCCTGGATTCGAGATCGACGCCCCGCGTGTTCGGCCACGGCGGCTGCGCACGACACCGGCCATGCGCCGCCTCGTCGAGGAGACCAGGGTCGCGCCGGCCGAGTTGGTCCTGCCGATGTTCGTGCGCGAAGGGTTGACCGAGCCTCGCGCGATCAGCTCGCTGCCCGGCGTTGTCCAGCACTCGCGCGAGTCATTGCGCAAGGCGGCGGCGGAGGCGGTCGGCGCCGGAGTCGGCGGCATCATGCTGTTCGGCGTACCGGCCTCCCGCGACGAGATCGGTTCGGGCGGCACCGATCCGGACGGGATCCTCAACGTTGCGATCCGCGACGTCATCGCCGAGGTGGGTGACTCCACGGTGGTGATGGGCGACCTCTGCCTGGACGAGTTCACCTCGCACGGCCACTGTGGCGTGCTCACCCCGGACGGCCGCGTCGACAACGACGCGACGCTGGCCCGCTACGCCGACATGGCGGTCGCGCAGGCTTCCGCCGGCGTTCACGTGGTCGGCCCGTCCGGCATGATGGACGGCCAGGTCGCCGTCGTGCGTCAGGCCCTTGATCAAGCCGGGTACGTCGATGTGACCGTCCTCGCCTACGCTGTGAAGTACGCCTCGGCGTTCTTCGGCCCGTTCCGCGAGGCGGTGGAGTCGGCGCTGGAGGGCGACCGCCAGACGTACCAGCAGAACCCGGCGAACTTCCGCGAGGCGCTCCGCGAGGTGTCCCTGGACATCGACGAGGGCGCCGACATGGTGATGGTCAAGCCCGCGCTGCCGTACCTCGACGTGCTCGCCGCCGTCGCCGCGTCCGTGGACGTACCGGTGGCGGCCTATCAGGTGTCGGGCGAGTACGCGATGGCCGAGGCGGCCGCGGCCAACGGGTGGCTCGACCGTGAGCGCGTGATGCTCGAGACCCTCACCTCGATCCGACGAGCCGGAGCGTCGGTGATCCTCACCTACTGGGCCGCCGAAGCCGCCCGGCTGCTGCGCTCGCGCTACTGACCGTCCGATTGCCGCTGCCCTGCCGTCCGGCCGATCGCCCGCTCTGATCTGCCGTTGGAGGGGCTGCAGTTGAGCACACCGGCGCACCGCGGTAGGCCGAAGTCGAAGCTACGTTCGGGCGGCAATCGATCCTTCGCCCGCGTGATCGCCGCTGACAAGCGACATTCGTCGACAACGCCGTGAAGCTCCCGTTGCGACAGTGCGACGTCGAGGACGCTAACCCCGGATCGCGGAGCGGTGCGTCCGTGTGCTCAACTGCAGCCCCTCAAACGGAAGGTCAGCGCCGGACCGATGGGCTAGCGCATCGGTCGCGGGCTCGACGGTCTCGACACCCGACAATCCGTTGTCCACAGGCGCCGAACTGACTCTGGACGTGGCTTTGGCGCATGGCCAATGCTGGGCCGGTGAGTCCGTTCCCGTGGGAGCAGGATCCGGATTACCGGCGTCCACACCGCCGGGTCCGGCCCAAACCCATGGCGCTCCCCGAGGTCGACCCGCGCCGACTCCCGCCCGATCATCCCGCGCTCGGGCCGTTCGCCGCCGCTCCACTGATACGGCGGCTACGCCAACGCGTTCGGGTGAGCCAGCGCGAACTAGCTTGGCGGGCGCGGGTCGCACACACAACCGTCTCGCGCGTTGAGAGCGGCGACCTGGCGCCGAGTCTCGCGCTGCTGCAACGCCTGCTCGCCATTGGTGCGCTGCACCTCGTGGTGGTCGATGAGCAAGGCCGAGTCATCCCGCCCCTACCTGACGATGATGAGGAACCGCGGCGTCGGGGCTACGGCGCTGCCCACCGTGTCTGGGAGCGCCCGTATGGCAGCGAGCCGGCACGCAAGCCGAATGCCGCCCATGCTCGGCCGGGACGGGAACCGCCGGACGTGGTCACGCCGTGACGGGGCAATGCCGCCGCTACTCGGCGACGCCGAGATTCCGCGCGATGACCGGCACATCGGCTTGATATTCGCGCCACTCGCGGTCGGCGTGGAATCCGAGTTCGGCGTTGACCTTGAGCATGCCTTCGGCGTCGAACGAGTTCCATGTCTGGACCGACTTCAGCTTCGGCACCGCCGATCGGAGCTCGAACAGCATGCGCGCCTTGATGGCCCGGCCGATGCCATAACCGCGATGCTCCGGCACGACGACGGTGTCGAACTGGTCGGCTCGGTCGGGATGCTGGGCCGCGACGACGACCTCGGTGAGGCCGGCCACCTCACCGCTCGACTCGTGGACGCCCAGGACGATGTACGGCTTCATCCCGCGCATGTGCAACGTCCGCAGGCTCGCCCGAAGCCGATCGGCGTTGTGGGAACTTGGGCGCAGATCGAGTTCGCTCGACTCGACCGTGCTCTGCGCGAGGTATTTGGCCGAGGCGTACGACTCGTACAGCTCCTCGGGTGGTCCGCCCGGAAAGAACTCGATGCGGTAGCCGGCGCTCACACCTGACGCCATCTCGCCGAGCCGCAGCCAATCCACCGTGGACAGCTCCAGGACGCTTCGGGTCTCCATGTAGGCGCACTCGAAACCCATGGCCTCGTAGAACTTGACCGCCGGCGTGCCCCCGATGGCTTCGACGCCCAGCGTGGCGAAGCCCTCCGCATGAGCCCGGGCCACCGCGGCGCGCAGCAGTTCCTGGCCGACCCCCATCCGGCGGGCCTCGGGGTGCACCAGCACCTCGAGGACGGCCATCGTGTCGAACAGCAGGATGTTCGCGGCTCCGAGCAGGTTCGAGCCGCGTGGGCCGCCCTTCGCGGCGGCGCCCGGCGTGTCCTCGGCGATCCAGTTGATGCGCTGCTCGCCCGGCATCGTCACGGTCAGATACTCGCGGAACGAGTCGGTACGCCAGGGCGGATCGTCCGGCAGATCGACGGCCAGCATCGCGTTCAACGCGTGCACCATGGTTTCGATCTCAGCGGACGGCGCGGTTCGAGGATCCCACTCGCGTACCATCACCCGTCCAGCTTGCCGACATTTGACGCGTCGCGAAAGATGCAACGGCCATCAAATTCTCACGGTGGGACAAACGGTAGTCACGCTTCGTATTTTCCCACGGTACGAGGACGTCTGACCTTCCTATCGCGAACGCTGCCCGGTCCCCGCGCGCTACGCTTTGCGCCATGCCGAGCTACGACTACCGCTGTCGCCAATGTGGCACGACCTTTGAGGTCCGGCGGTCCATCGCTGCCACTGACACGTCGGCAGCCTGCCCCGATGGTCACGCCGACACGGTGAAGCTGCTGTCGACGGTCTCGCTCGGCGGTCGTACGCCCGTCGGTGCCCGAGCCGCCACGCCGGCCCCGTCCGGCGGCGGATGCTGTGGCGGCGGCTGCTGCGGCTGACCGTCGGTCACCGTCGATATCCATGGCTGGCGCGACTCTTTCCGGGTCAGTGTGGCGCATTGCTGATGTGACCTGCCCGTTTCTCCGATAGATGGACCTTGCTCCCGTAGTGCACGATGTTCGTGACTTCCAGGGGGGCGGAGGTTCTACCTGTGTTGCGACACAACCTCCCGGGCGGGTTGGTGACGTTCCTGTTCACCGACATCGAAGGATCAACCCGCCTCGCCCGGCTGCTCGGGCCGGCATATCGGCAGGTGTTGATTGAACACCGTCGCATCGTTCTGCGCGCCCTCTCCGAGCACGGTGGCATTCCGCTCTTCACCGAAGGCGACTCGATCTTCGTCGTCTTTTCCGACGCAGCGTCCAGCATCGGGGCGTGCGTGTCCGCACAGCACGCCCTCGCCGATTACACCTGGCCGTCGCCGCAAGCCCGCCCATCGGTACGGATGGGCCTTCACTCCGGCTTCGCCCAGCCGGTCGGTGGCGAGTACACGAGCCCAGAGGTGCACCGCGCGGCCCGGGTCGCGACGGCGGCCCACGGCGGGCAGATCATGTGCTCAGAAGCGACCGTGCTCGCGGCCGGATCGCTGAACGGTGGCGCCTGGCTGCTCGACCTCGGCCTGCACCGGCTGCGCGGGTTCGACGACCGTGAGCGCCTCTACCAGGTCGTCGCAGATCGGCTGGAGCGGAAGTTCCCGCATCCGCGCACGCTGGCCGCGAGCCCGCACAACTTGCCGAGCGTCGTGACGTCCTTTATCGGCCGTGGTGCCGAGCGGTCGGCGCTCGTCGATCTGCTCGACAACCACCGACTCGTGAACGTGGTCGGTCCGGGCGGCGCGGGCAAGACCAGGCTCGCCCTCGAGGTGGCCGGCGACCTGGTCGCGGGTTATCCCGACGGAGTCTGGTTCACCGATCTCGCTTCGGTGACCGATCCCGGACTCGTCGATGTCGCGGTCGCGGCCGCCTTGGGCCTTCGGCCCGAGCCCGGCCGCGCCGTTGTCGAGACGTTGCGTGAGTTCACCGCCGACCGGACGTGCCTGCTGGTTCTCGACACGTGCGACGCACAACCGGGCGCGACCGCCGCCATGGTCAGTCGCATTCTGGCGAGTGGCTCGTCAACGCGGGTGCTGGCCACGAGCCGGGAGCCGCTGAACGTCGCGGGCGAGCTCGTCTGGCGCATTCCGCCGCTGTCCCTCGCCGACGGTCCGGATGGCGAGCCGAGCGAGGCGGTCGCGCTGCTCCTCGCTCGGATCTCGGCGAATCGTGGCGGCGAGCCGCTCTCGCCGAGTGAGGTCGAGCCGCTGGCCCGTGTCGCGCGCAAGCTAGATGGGCTTCCGCTCGCACTGGAACTGGCCGCGGCCCGGTTGCGCACGCTGTCGGCCGGCGAACTTGCCGGTCGGCTCGATATCGCGGCCGACGCCATCGACATCGGGCGGGTCGAGCCGGTCGGACGGAACGACGAGGATGCGGCGAGCCGGCACGCGACCATGCAGGCGGCGGTCAGCTGGTCCTACCGGACGCTGATGCCGGACGCGGCGCGGCTGCTCCGACTGATGTCCACGTTCGCCAGCGGCGTCGATCTCGCCGCCATCGCATGGCTGGCCGGGGGCGATCCGGTTGCGCCGCTGTCCGTGTTGGTAGACAAGTCCCTGGTGGTCGCGTCACCGAATGCCGACGGGACCCGTTACCGGATGCTCGATCCGATCCGGGCGTACGCGAGCCGGCGCCTGTCCGCGGAGGGCGAGGACGAGGCGGCGCATGCCGGTCACGTCGCCTGGGCCCGCCGGGAGATCCTCCGGCTGCACCGACAGTCGGATGGCCGGACGACGCCGCTGTCGATGTATGCCATCGATCCGCTCGCCGACGAAATCCGTACGGCGTTGCGGTGGTCGGTCACGCGAGGGAGTGCCCGGGACGCGATTGCGCTCGCCGGTGGACTCGACCAGTGGTGGCGGGAGCGTGGCCTCGCGCGCGAGGGTCGCCTGTGGCTCTTCCGGGCGTACGAGCGGATCGCGGCGACGGCCGAAGTCGTGCCGGAGCCGGAGCTGGCCGCCGCCTACTACATGCACGCCCGGCACGCCGGCGCCGACGGCGAGCACGCCGAGGCACTCCGCTTCGCCGAGCGGGCCGCCGCCGTCGCCAAGCGGACCGGCAACAACGGGCTACTCGCCCGAGTCAGCGCCGGCCGGGCCGTACCAGTGCTGGAAATGGGCGACATGGCCGGCGCCGAACGAGTCTGCCGCGAGGCCATTGCCTGGGCCGGCGAGCGTGGTGTCGCCGAAGAAACGCTCGAGGCGGTCTACCTGCTCGCGCAGTTGCTGTGGCGGCGGGGCGCGCTCGACGAGGCAGCCGAGTTGCTCGCGAACGCTCGCTCGGTGGAGGGTTCGCTGACCGAGGAGCGCGGTCGGCGCATGATCGACATGATTCTCGGCATGGTCGCGCTGTCCCGGGGCGATCTCGTGGCCGCCCACGACCACCTGATCGTGGCGCTCCGGTCCCGGATGACGTATGGCTTCCACTCCGGCGCCTGTGAAGCGATCAATGCACTCGCCGCGCGGTGCGCGCTCGGCGGCGACCAGATCACCGCGGCCCGACTGTACGGCGCGGCCAGCGCGGCCCAGGTCCGTCTGCGCGGCACGAACGTGCTGTGGGCACCGTACTGGATCGAGCAGCAGTCCCGGATCCGTACGACACTCGGCGATCGGGTGTTCGATGACGTGTACGGACAGGGCACCGCACTGACGCTCGACGAAGCCGTCGCGGTCGCGCTCTCCGTCGACCATCCGGACCTCGCCGCCGGCTCGGGCCGGTTCGCCGACGTATCACGCGCATCCTGAGCGCGCGCACCGTCCTGGCCACGAGCAAGGTCCTGACCGCGGGCGAACCCGAACGTTAGACGATCGTCCAGGTGTCGCCGGAACCCAGCAGCGAAGCCAACTCCGCATCCGGGTCATCGACCGTCGCCTTGGCCGTCTCGACCTGCTCGCGGACGATCGAGTCGTACGACGGCCGGTCGGCGTTGCGGAACACTCCGATCGGCGTGTAGCGCAGGTCGAGTTGCGGCAGGCGGGACAAGGCAAACGCGTACGCCGGGCCGGGGATCGTCTCGTCGTGGACGAGAATCTCGTTCGACGGCACCTCGCTCGTCTTGCGCACCTCCAGGCCGAACGCGCCGGGTGGGTGGGTCACGCACCACTCGCCCTCGGCGCCGAACGTGACGGGGCTGCCGTGTTCGAGCCGGATCAGGTAGTCGTCGCGTGTCGCCGGGTTCTTGAGCACCTCGAACGCGTCGTCGTTGAAGATGTTGCAGTTCTGGTAGATCTCCACGAACGCCGAACCTTCATGGGCGGCCGCCGCGCGCAGCACTGACATCAGGTGCTTGCGGTCCGAGTCGATGCTCCGGGCGACGAAGGACGCCTCGGCGCCGAGCGCGAGCGACAGCGGGTTGAACGGCGCGTCGGCCGAACCGACCGGCGTCGACTTCGTGACCTTGCCGATCTCGCTCGTCGGCGAATACTGGCCCTTGGTCAGGCCGTAGATCCGGTTGTTGAACAGCAGGATCTTCACGTTGACGTTGCGGCGCAGCGCATGGATCAGGTGGTTGCCGCCGATCGACAGTGCATCGCCGTCACCGGTGACGACCCAGACCGACAGGTCCGGCCGTGACACGGCGAGCCCGGTCGCGATCGCCGGCGCGCGTCCGTGAATCGAGTGCATCCCGTACGTGTTCATGTAGTACGGGAAGCGGCTGGAGCAGCCGATGCCCGAGATGAACACGGTGTTCTCGCGGGCGATGCCGAGTTCCGGCATGAATGCCTGCATCGCGGCCAGGATCGCGTAATCCCCGCACCCCGGGCACCAGCGCACTTCCTGGTCGCTCTTGAAATCCTTCGCGGTCAGCTGCAGAGGCACGCTCTCAGCCATTGCTGTCCACCACGCCTTCCAACATCGTCTCGAGCTCGGTCGACGTGAACGGCAGGCCACGCACCTGGTTGTAGCTGATGACGTCGACCAGGAACTTGGACCGGAGCACCGTGGCCAGCTGGCCGAGGTTCATCTCCGGCACGACGACCTTGTCGTAGGCACGGAGCACCGATTCGAGGTTGCGGGGCATCGGGTTCAGGTTGCGCAGATGCGCCTGCGCGATCGAGATCCCCTGCTGCCGCAGTGTCCGGCAGGCGGCGCCGATCGGGCCGTACGTCGAGCCCCAGCCGAGCACGAGCACCTTCGCGTCGCCGTCGGGATCCTCGACCTCGATGTCCGGGACCTCGATGGCCTCGATGCGTGCGGCCCGGGTTCGGACCATGAAATCGTGGTTCGTCGGGTCGTAGGAGATGTCACCGGTGATGTCGGCCTTCTCCAGACCGCCGATGCGGTGCTCCAGGCCGGGGGTGCCGGGGACGGCCCACGGCCGGGCCATCGTGGCCGGGTCGCGCAGATAGGGCAAGAACTTGGTGCCATCGGGGGAGTTGGGCTCGGTGGCGAACTCGACCTCGATGCTCGGCAGGCTCGACACCTCCGGCAGCAGCCACGGCTCGGAGCCGTTGGCGATGTACCCATCGGAGAGCAGGATCACCGGCGTGCGGTACGTCATCGCGATGCGGGCCGCGTCGATCGCCGCGTAGAAGCAATCCGAGGGCGACTTGGCTGCGATCACCACGGCCGGTGCCTCGCCATGCCGGCCGTACAGCGCCATCAGCAGGTCGGCCTGCTCGGTCTTGGTCGGCATACCGGTGGACGGGCCCGCCCGCTGCACGTCGATGATCAGCAGCGGCAACTCGAGGGCCACGGCCAGCGAGATGGTTTCGCTCTTCAGGGCCACACCCGGTCCGCTGGTGCTGGTCACACCGATCGATCCGCCGTACGAGGCGCCGAGGGCGACGCCGATCGCGGCGATCTCATCCTCGGCCTGCACGGTGGTGATGCCGAAGCGCTTGTGCTTGGCCAGCTCGTGCAGGACGTCGGAGGCCGGCGTGATCGGGTACGCGCCGAGCACCATCGGCAGCTTCGACCGGACCGATGCAGCCACGAGGCCTAGCGCGAGCGCCGTGTTACCGGTGATGTTGCGATAGTGGCCGGCCGGCATGCTGGCTGGCTTGACCTCGTACCGCACGGCGAAGTCTTCGGTTGTCTCGCCGAAGTTCCAGCCGGCGTTGAACGCTGCGGTATTCGCGTCGACCAGGTCCGGCCTCGCGGCGAACTTGCGCGCTAGGAACTTGAGCGTCGACTCGTATGGCCGCGAATAGAGCCACGAGAGCAGACCGAGGGCGAACATGTTCTTTGCTCGCTCGGCGTCCTTCTTCGAGACGTTCAAGGACTCGAGCGCCTTGATCGTCATGCTCGTGAGGCCGACCGGATGCAGTGCGTAGCCGTCGAGTGTGCCATCTTCGAGCGGGTTCTCGGCGTAGCCGACCTTGGCCAGGTTGCGCTTGGTGAATTCGTCCGTATTGACGATGATCTCGGCACCCCGGGGGAGGTCGGCGAGATTCGCCTTCAGCGCTGCCGGATTCATGGCGACGAGGACGTTCGGCGCGTCCCCGGGCGTCAAGATGTCGTAGTCGGCGAAGTGCACCTGAAAGCTGGAGACACCGGGCAGCGTGCCGGCTGGTGCCCGGATCTCGGCCGGGAAGTTCGGCAGCGTCGAGATGTCGTTGCCCAGCTGAGCGGTCTCGGATGTAAAGCGATCTCCGGTGAGTTGCATACCGTCGCCGGAGTCACCAGCGAAGCGGATCACCACGCGATCCAGTTGGCGGACCTGCTTGGTCACCGTACGAGACCTCCCTTGAGGGACAGATGTGCGTCATGAAGCCTACGTCGCCGGTATACGTCAAGTCTCGCGCCGAGCGTTAGGTGTGATCCACGGGACGCCATCCGTCCCGCTCTGCGGACGAATTCCTCTCACCACGCCTCACCATGCCTCACCACAGCCAAGATCCACCCCCGTGGACGTCGGGCGCTACGCCAGGCCGCGGCGGGCGACGGCCGGGGGACGGTCGCCGCGGATCGACGCGACCATGTCGAGCACCTGGCGCGTCTGCCGCACCTGGTGGGCGCGGAAGACCCGGGCGCCGAGCCAGGCCGAGACGCTCGTCGCCGCGAGCGTCCCGTCGAGTCGCTGGTCCAATGGCACGTCCAGGGTCTCGCCGACGAAGTCCTTGTTGGATAGGGCCACGAGCACCGGCCAGCCGGTGGCGACGAGTTCGTCCAGCCGGCGAGTGATCTCCAGCGAATGTCGGGTGTTCTTCCCGAAATCGTGGGCCGGGTCGATCAGGATGCCGTCGGCTCGTACGCCGAGAGACAACGCCCGTTCGGCAAGACCGGTCACCGTACTGATCACATCGACAACGACATCGTCGAACGCGATCCGGTGTGGCCGCGTTCGCGGTGCCAGCCCGCCGGCGTGTGAGCACACGATGGCCGCGCCGGTCTCGGCGGCCACCGTGGCCAGCGCTGGATCGGCGCCGGCCCACGTGTCGTTGAGAAGGTCGGCGCCCGCCGCAACGGCCTCCCGAGCGACTTCGGCCCGCCACGTGTCGATCGAGATCACGACCTCGGGAAAGCGGGCGCGCACGGCCACGATGGTGGGGATCGTCCGCCGCAACTCCTCGGCCGCGTCAACATCGTCGCCCGGACCGGCCTTCACGCCGCCGATATCGATGATGTCCGCTCCGTCGCTCACGGCTCGGTCGACCGCCGACAGCGCGGCGTCCGCGGCGAACGTCGCGCCCTTGTCGAAGAACGAATCGGGCGTACGGTTCACGATCGCCATGACGGCGAATTCGCCCGGGTCGAAGGTACGGCGGCCGAGTCGAAGCGCCGTAGCGGATCGGGCCGGCTCTGCTACCAAGGGTCGCCTCGTCGGGTCGGCATCGAAGTCGTTCTACCGTACCGGGGTCGCCTACCCGGCAGGCGCGTGCCACGATCGACACATGCGCCACTGGGTTTTGCTGTTGCTGCTGGCCATCGCGGTCGCCGTGATCGCGTACCTCGTCGTGTGGGTGTTCACCGGCAACGATGACGGTCTCGATCCGGAGGAACCGGATGGCCGCGCCGTGCCGCTGCCCGGATCCCGCCCGCTCGTGGAGTCGGACATATCGTCGCTTCGGTTCGATACCGTCGCGCGTGGCTACCGGATGGTGCAAGTCGATGCCGCGCTGCGCCGCGCCGCGTACGACGTGGGGTACAAGCAGGAGCTGATCGACGTACTCGAGGCCGAGGTGATCGCGCTGCGGGACGGCCGGATGGACGACGCCGAAGCACTACGGCAAGCGCGGGACGGCGCTGTTGGCGGTAGCGGAACCACGGTCGTTACGACGACGGCATCGGGCGGCGCGCGGAACCATGCCGACGCAGCCGCCGCCGAACCCTCGGTTGCTGCCGATGCCGCAATTGATGGCGAGGCCGACCTCGGCGCCACTCCTGGGACCGCGCCGAGCGATGGCAACGAGCAGGATGGCGAGGTCGCCGACGGCCCAACGGCCGCACCAGGCGAGGAAACAGCGGCCGCACCAGGTGAGGAAACTGCGGCCGCGCCGGATCTCGGCCGGCGCAACGGCGCGGCCAACCGGTCCGACCATGATGACCAGGCACTCGGCGACCGAGCGGCCACCGGTCGATGAGCGAGGCACGCCGCTCGATCGGATCCCCGAGCGACTCCGAACATCCCGGCACCACTGAGGTCACCGCCACGGTGATCGTTAAGGCGGCCGCCGACCGGGTATTCACCGCACTCACCGCGTGGGAGCGCCAGGGCGAGTGGATCCCGTTCACCGTCGTCAAGATCACCAAGGGCGACGGCGGCGTGGGTAGCACCGTGGAGGCGGTCACGACGGTCGGCCCGGCCGTGCTCACGGACATCATGCAGATCGAGTCGATCGACCGGCCGTACCAGGTCAAGGTTCTGCACACCGGCAAGATCCTGCGCGGGCCCGGCGTGATGCGGTGTACGGCGATGGGCCCGTCCCGGACACAGGTGGTCTGGCATGAGTGGTTTCAGCTGCCGGGCGGTTTGGCCGGTCGGCTGGCCTGGCCGCTCATGTGGCCCGGTAGCAAGGCAAGCCTCACGGCCGCGTTGAAGCGCTTCGCGCGGCTGGTCGAGGACGGGACGCTCTGAGAGCAACGCATCACCGCGACCGGTGCCGCGTTGTCGGTGCGGCTCACTAAAGTCGCGGCCATGGACGCTCAGGTCAACCGGAAGCGGCAAGCGAAAGCGGATGCGCCGCTGGGCGTGGAGCCAGCCGCTCCGCGGCGCGTGGTCGCGAAGGGCCTCGCGGTGGGAGAGGACGGTCGTGCCCGGTGCTCGTGGGCGGACAGCACAGCCGACTACCGCACCTACCACGACGAGGAGTGGGGCCGCCCGGTCCGCTCGGACGACGGCATCTACGAGCGGCTCACGCTGGAGGCTTTCCAGTCCGGCCTGTCGTGGATCACGATTCTGCGCAAGCGGCCGGCGTTCCGCTCGGCGTTCGCCGGCTTTTCGCTAGAAGCGGTCGCGAAGTTCGACGAGCGCGACGCGGCCCGACTCCTGGCCGACGTCGGGATCGTGCGGAACAGAGCAAAGATCGATGCGGCGATGGCCAACGCACGAGCGGCGCTCGACCTGCCCGAGGGCCTCGCCGCGTTTCTGTGGGCCTACGCGCCCGATCCGGTGGGCCGGCACCGCCCGCGCTCGGGCGAGGTTCCGGCGACCACCCCGGAGTCCACCGCCATGGCCAAGGAGCTGCGCAAGCGCGGCTTTCGCTTTGTCGGTCCGACGACGGCCTATGCGTTGATGCAGGCGACCGGCATGGTTGACGACCACATCGACGGCTGCTTCGTGCCGCCGGTGGAGCAGCGTCGACCGGCCCGCACATCGTCCGGGACGGCCAAGTCGACCGCGGTGGCGAAGTCGACCGCGGTGGCGAAGTCGGCCCCGGCGGCCGAGTCGTCCCCCGAGAAGGCGGCGGCCGCCGCCGGCCGCCGCAGCGCACCAGGCAAGCGTTCAGCGGGCCGCCGGTCCGCGTGAGCGGCCCCCCGTGGTGGGATGGAAGGCGTGGGAGCCTGGGCCATCATGGTCGCGGCCGACCGGTTCGAAGCCGAGCGGCTCTATCAGCGTGACGGCATCGTGTTGGCCGGGCTCGCCGCGAGAGAAGTCGTCCTCGGCGATCGCGTGATGCTCCTGTCGGCCGGCCAAACCCCGGTCGTGTTCGCTCTCGGCACCGTGTCCGCGACGCACCACGAGACGCTGTCCGATGGCGATGACCTGGACGGGGCCGCGCCGGTCGATGGCGAGATCGCGATCTCGTACGTGGCGCGATTCTTTGATGATCCCCGTCCGGTCTCAGGTGCCGTCCCCCTGGTGAGCGTGGGAGACATCGTCCGCATCGATGAGTCGGAGTGGACCGCGTACGCCGATCAGGCGCCGGGCGCCGCCACATCGGGTGAGGCTGCTGACCGCACGGCCACGCGCCAGACCTGGCTCGTGAGTCTCGATCTGCCGATCGAAGCATCCAGCGCCGCGGAGGCGGTGCGCCAGTTCTGGACGTACGTGGCCGAACTCGGGCCGCGGGAGCTGCCGACCTTCGTCAGCCCGGCCGGCGACGAGCTCGCCATGCAGGCGATGGTGGCTGGTGTCGAGGTAAATCTCGATCCGGAGGAAGACGAGTAGCGTCTAGCGGCCTCAGCGACCGTTGAAGACGAGCGGTTGCTTGGCGACGAAGGCAGCGACCGAGTCAGCGTGATCCGCGGTCGCACCGGTGATCGACTGGGCGTCGGCCTCCGTCTCCAGCGCGTCGGCCAGACTGCCCGCCTCCGCCGTGATCAGCTCGCGCTTGATCTGGCCGTACGCGATCGTCGGACCGGCGGCGAGCCGGGACGCGAGCGCGTACGCCGCCGGCAACACGTCCTCGTCGTCGTCGACGAGCGTCGTCAGCAGGCCGATGCGCGCGGCTTCGGCCGCGTTGATGGGCTCCGCCAGGATCAGCAACTCGGTCGCCTTCGCATGACCGACCAGCCGCGGCAGGGTCCAGGAAGCGGCCGTATCGGCGGCCAGACCGACGTTGGCAAAAGCCATCAGGAACGCCGTCTTCGGGCCGCCGACCCGGAAGTCGGCCAGGAACGCAAGGCCGGCACCGGCCCCGGCCGCCATTCCGCGTACGGCGGCGATCACCGGCTTGGGCATTCCGGCAATCCGGAGCGCGATCGGGTTGTAGTGCTCTCGTACGGTCGACAGCGGCGCCGGCGAGCCCTCGGCCAGCAGCCGCGTGTGCTCCCGCAGATCCTGGCCGACGCAGAACGCCCGCCCGGATCCGGTGAGCACGATCGCCCGGATGCTCGGGTCGTCGGCGAGTTTGTCCAGCGTGTCGCGGAGTGCGACCTTGAGTTCGAGCGACAGCGAATTGAGCGATTCGGGCCGGTTCAGCGTCACGGTCGCGACGCCATCGACGACGTCGAGCAGCAGCACGGTCACGGTTGGGCACCCTTCACCAGAGTCAGGCAGTGCTCGACGAATTCGTCTGCGGCCGGCCGCAGCCGCCCGGCGTGCAGGTCGAAGAACTCCGCGGCGTCGTTGCCCGGCCAGCGGGCCGGCAGGAGATCGGCCGGGAGCGCCGGGTCCCGGAACAGGAACGTACGCCAGGCGTGCACGAGCCGGAATCGGGCCGTGTACGCCGCCTTGAGATCGCCGTCGGCGTCGACCCGATCGACGACCGGCCGCATCGAGATCACGAACTCTCGATACTCACGAGCGATGCGCTCGAGATCCCATGCCTGGCTGACCAGGGCGGTTGCCCCGTGTACGCCGCCGGCGTGGTGCCCGACAAACCGTTGGAACCGTACGCCCGCGTCGGTCAGGACCGACTCGGCTTCGGGAGACGGTTTCGTGGCGACCCAGGTCGTCTCGCCGATCGTGCCGTAGCCGAGATAGGCGAAGTTGTTCGCGATCCGTTGCCGATCCGACCGTGGCACCGGCGCATCCGCGATGACGAGGTCGAAGGTGCCGTCCCATTGCTGGGGATTTGTGCGGTAGATCCGCTCGGCCGCTTCGTCGAGCCGGTTCGCCGCTCGTTGCGTGATCAGATAACCCGGCCCCGACGAGAGCCGCAGCGGATGCAGCCAGCCCTGCCGGACCATCCGCGACACTGCCGTACGGACGGCCGGTGCACCGATGTCGAGGGGCGCGAGCAGGCGTACGAGAGCCGCGACCGGCGCTCGGCCGCCGTGTGCGCGGAGGTGGTCGCCGTAGAGATCGAAGAGTGCCGACCGTGCCTGCACGGGCGTTGCCCACCCCACCTCTTGATCACGTTGACCGAGCCGGGCCCGCGGAAATGCCGCTCATTGTGACATCGAATGGTGGCGCTTGCCAGCCACCCGTCATAGCTATTTGCGAGCCGGTTTGGGTCTTGAGGACTTCATCAGGGAAAATCATTTCCTCGGCACATGCGCCGACGCAACACGGTTTGCAACCGATCGTCATATTCGACGAGCAAGGCCCGGTTCGAGCACGCGCAGGCGCACTCGGCCGGACGTCGAGAGGGGAGACAACATGGCGGCGATGAAGCCGCGGACGGGTGACGGTCCGCTGGAGGTCACCAAGGAAGGCCGCGGGATCGTCATGCGCGTTCCGCTGGAGGGCGGTGGCCGGCTCGTCGTCGAGATGACTCCGGACGAGGCCACGGCTCTCGGCGAAGCGCTGCGCGCCGCGGTCGGCTGACCACTGGCTTGCCGAATCTTCCATCAGCTCCAGACGCATACCGCTGCGGCGGTGCTGGCGTGACTGAGGTGACGCCAGTGGCTGCGGTGGCTGCCGTGAACGTGACGCGTGCGCTACCCGCGCGGTTCATCCGTTCGTACGGCAGAGCACGCCGCGGCTCCGCCGTGGTGGTGTGCGAGTTTCATGTCCACGTCGCCGACCGGTGTTCCTGGGGCCGGTCACCAAGGAGCGCCCGTGCTCAACATCCGGCTGTCGGATCGACTGATGAACGCCAATCCGCAGATCCTTGCGGTGCCGGTCGCAGCGGTACCGCGACCGCGGCTTCAAACGGTCGGCGGCGTCGTCCACGCGGATCTGCGTACCCAGCTCAACGCGTTTCTGGCCGACTCTGACCATTCCGGCAAAGCCGGCACGATCTCGACACTTCCGCGCCCACTCGCGACACCGCGACGCGTGTTGCTGGTCGGCGTCGGCGACGGCGATGAGCACGGGTGGCGCGCCGCGGGCGCTGCGCTCGCCCGGGCCGCGGCCAAGGACGATGAGCTCACCGTCATCCTGCCCGAATCCGCGAGCGCGGGCGCTGCGCGTGGCCTCGCCGAGGGCCTGTGGCTCGCGTCCTACACGTTCAACCTGACACAGCGACGGACCGGCTCCGTCATCGATGGCGAGGCAGAGGCGCCGGTGCGGTTGAACGCGCCTGGCCGCGGTACGGCGGAGATCTTTGTCGATCCCGACCCGGAGCAAGCGCTGCAAAAGGTGACCGTCCTGGTCGCCGACGCGGGCGACCCGGACCGCGACTACGAGTCCGCTCTGGCCGAGGCGTATTCGGTCGCGACGGCAACTCGATTCGCTCGCGATCTGACCAACATGCCGAGCGAGGAAAAGACGCCGGCGTGGTTCGCCGATCAGGTGACCAAGGTGGCGGCGGGCAAGGCCGGTTTGGATGTGCGGGTGTGGGCCGGCTCGGAACTCGCCGACGCCGGATTCGGCGGTGTGGTTGCCGTCGGCAGCGGCTCGACGCGCGCGCCCCGGCTCGTCCAACTCTCCTGGCAACCGCCCGACGCCGATGAATCGACCCGGCATATCGTCCTCATCGGTAAGGGCATCACGTTCGACACCGGCGGTATCTGCATCAAGCCTCGGGACGGCATGAAGCTGATGCGCAAAGACATGGGTGGCGCGGCGGCCATCATCGCGGCCACGTTCGGCGCGGCCGAACTGAACATGCCGGTGCGCATCACGGCACTCGCACCGCTCGCGGAGAACATGGCCAGCGGCTCAGCGTGGCGGCCAGGCGACGTCATCCGCCATTACGGTGGCCGGACGAGCGAATGCCTGAACACCGACGCGGAAGGCCGCGTCGTCCTCGCTGACGCGCTCGCCTACGCGGCCGCGGAATTGCGGCCCGACGTACTCGTTGATCTCGCGACTTTGACCGGCGCCAACGCCGTCGCTCTCGGAAAGCGCACGGCGGCGCTCTACAGCGAGAACGCGGACCTCGCCGCGGCGCTGACGAACGCCGCCGCCGACGCGGGAGAGTCTGCCTGGCGGATGCCGCTCGTCGACGACTACGTCCGCGACATCTCGAGCGAGATCGCCGACGTCGCGAACTCGTCGAGCGCTGGGGCCGGGTCGATCGCGGCCGCCCTGTTCCTCCGCGATTTCACCGGCGACGCTCGCGCCAACTGGGTCCACATCGACATGTCGGCGCCATCGTGGGCCGACAGCGCCGATGGCGAACTCGCGAAGGGCGCGACTGGTTGGGGCGTACGCACGCTGTTGCGCTGGCTCGGCGACGTTTAAGCGAAGGCCCTAAGCGCCGACCGCCTCACACTCGGACCGCGCAGAGCAACCCGTCGCCGATGGGCAGCAGCGCCGGCCGCCAGCGGTCGTTGTCGCGGAACGAGCGCACCAGATCGCGCAGCGCCACCGTTTCCGGATCTCGCACCGCCGGGTCGGCGGCCCGGCCACCGGCTAGTGCGCCGTTGACGGCGAGGATGCCGCCGGTCCGCAACAGGCGTGGCGCCTCGGCGACGCACGCCGCGTAGTCGGCCCGGTCACCGTCGAGGAAGAGCAGGTCGTAGGCGCCGTCCGCGAGTCGCGGCAGCACGTCGAGCGCCTGCCCGGTGATAAGGCGGGTACGGCTGGCCGCGTGGCCCGCCTCCGCGAAGATTCGGCGAGCCACCCGCTGGTGCTCGGCATCGATGTCAATCGTCGTCAGGACGCCGTCGGTGCGCATGCCCCGCAACAACCACAGGGCGCCGACGCCCGTTCCGGTGCCGATCTCGATGGCCGCGCGCGCCGACGTGGCGGCGGCCAGCATGCACAGGGTTGCGCCGGTGCTGGGGGCGATGGGCGTGAGACCGGCGTCGGCGGCCAATCCACGGGCGACGCGCAACACATCGTCCTCGGGCAGGAACGCGTCGACGAAGTCGCGACCCGACCGCGGCGCGTTCGTTTCCGCGGTTGTTGCCATCGGCGATCCCCTTTCTGCTCGGCGCCGTGCGTCGTCCCGTGCCCGAGATGCCCGACGAATCCGGCGCCGGTGCCGCCCAGACCGGATCGATCCGGTCAAATCCGCCCACCTGAGTCCGACGACCGCTGCTAGTCATGCCGTTGCGCGTGCAATCCTGGAACGAACGGGTCACGAGCAGACGATTGGGGATGTCGTGGCGGACGGACAGTCGCGATGGTCGGCGGACTCGGCCGGCGGCCTCGTGCCGTCGCCGGACTACTCCGGCGCACTCTACGACGCGGGAGCGGGTAGCAGCACGTACCCGCTCGGCGCGCCGGGCGGTGCTGTATCCGGAGGCAGTCTCGCCGCGAACCACGCGCCGACCACGCCCGGCGCTTCGACGCCACCGAACGGCTCCGGCGGTTTCGGCGGATCCGGAAACTCTCCCTGGTGGACGGATGCGCGCTCCGATCCGTGGCGGGATCCAGGCGCTCCGGCTGCGCTCATCCTCACGGCGCCCGAACCCGATCCGGTGCCAGCCGCCGAGGTCGACTCGCCGCGCCGCCGCGTCTCGCTCGGGCAGGTTCTGCTCATCAGCCTGTTGGCGGCGCTGCTGGCCGGTGGTCTCGGCGGTGCGCTCGGATACCTGGCGGCGGTCAAGGGCGGCCTGCGGGATGCCGTACCGCTGGGCAACGGCTCGGGGACGACCCCAGGCCTCGCACAGCGCGCTCCGGGATCGCTTGCCGCGGTGGCGAAGTCTGTCCTGCCCAGCGTCGTGACCGTACGGGTGGACAGCTCACTCGGCTCCGCGATCGGCTCGGGCTTCATCGTGTCGTCGGACGGATACATGATCACCAACGATCACGTGATCGACGGCATCGACGGGAACGCGACGATCACGTTCAACGACGCGAGTACGGCGCCGGCAAAGCTCGTCGGCACGGACCCCGAGTCGGACATCGCCGTGCTCAAGATCGCAAAGTCGGGTCTGCCGGCGGTGACGTTCGGGAACTCGGATTCCATCGCGGTCGGCGATCCGGTCCTCGCCATCGGAGCACCGCTTGACCTGCAGAACTCGGTCACCGCCGGCATCATCTCGTCGTTGCGCCGGCCGCTGGAGATCGCCGACGGCAGTGGCCCGACCCGCTACTACGCGGCCATCCAGACCGACGCCGCGATCAATCACGGCAACTCGGGCGGTCCGCTGGTCGACGCGGCCGGGCACGTCATCGGCGTGGACGCCGTGATCAAGTCGCTCGGCGGCAGCCAGGACGAGGCCGGAAACATCGGACTCGCCTTCGCCATCCCGATCAACCAGGCAAAACGTACGGCTGAGTCGATCATCTCGACCGGCAAGGTGCAGCGGACGGTCATCGGCGCGACGCCGCAGTCGAGCTACCACAACCCCAACGGTGGTGTGCTGCTGTCGACCATCGCGGCCGGCGGCCCGGCCGACCAGGCCGGGCTCCAAGCCGACGACGTCATCCTGTCGGTCGGTGGCACTCCGCTCGACGAGGCCGGCGACCTGGTCGCGGTCGTGCGCGAATACGCGCCCGGTTCGGTGGTGTCGGTGACCTATTTGCGGGGTACGGCCCGGCACACGCTTCAGGTAAAGCTCGTCGCCTCCGACGGTTGATCAACGAAGTCCGTTGTGCGCCGCCGGTCCGGTCTCGGGGGTCGCTACGCGGCATTCGGCTTTCGGCCAGGTGGAGCCTGATTGAACGCTGAGGCCTGCGTCTGGCGGCGGCGGCCGTCGACTGCGTACGCTGAGACCGGCGACGAGTGGAGGTGGGGATGGACTTCTTCGGCATCGGAGGCTGGGAGTTCCTCGTCCTGATCCTCCTCGCCATGTTCATCTTCGGTCCGGACAAGCTGCCGAAGGCGATCAGCGACGGCGTACGCATCCTGCGCAATCTCCGAGACATGGCACGCAACGCGACCACGGACCTGAGCCGTGAGCTCGGCACCGATATCTCGTTGGAAGATCTGAATCCGAAGTCCCTGATCCGCAAGCACATCCTGAGCGAAGAGGACGAGCGGGAGCTCCGGAAGCCGATCGAGACGCTTTACCAGGACGTACGCAAAGACGTCACCGGCGTTCGCGGCGGACTGCAGCAAGTCGCCCGTGACGTCGACATCCGGCACAAGCCGGTGAGCGCAAACGGACCGAGCGCCATCGCTCCAGCGGCCGCGCCGCCGAACGGTGCCGCGCACACGTACGACGTCGACGCGACCTGACTATCCCTCAGCGACTGGCCGGCCGCAGGCCGAGCGGCTTGCCGGCCAGCGACTCGCGGCGGGTAGCGAGCCGGTCCGCGACTGCGGACAGGGCGAGCGCCGCCGGCGCGGTCGGTTCCCCGATCACGATCGGAATTCCCGCGTCACCCGATTCCCGCACACGGGTGTCGAGCGGAATCTGACCCAGCAGCGGCACCGATGCTCCGACCGTCCGGGTGAGTGACTCCGCGACGATCGCGCCGCCGCCGCTGCCGAAGATCTCCATCCGCTCTCCGGTCGGCAACTCCAGCCACGACATGTTCTCGACCACGCCGACCAGGCGCTGGTGCGTCTGCAGAGCGATCGCCCCGGCCCGCTCCGCCACCTCGGCGGCGGCGGTCTGCGGGGTCGTCACGACCAGAATCTCGGCATTGGGCAACAGCTGTGCGAGCGAGATGGCGACGTCGCCGGTGCCGGGTGGCAGGTCGAGCAGGAGCACGTCGAGTTCGCCCCAGTAGACGTCGGCCAGGAATTGCTGCAGTGCGCGGTGCAGCATCGGGCCGCGCCAGACGACCGCGGCGTTGCCGGCGGTGAACATGCCGATCGAGATGACCTTCACGCCATGCGATTGCGGTGGCATGATCATGTCCTCGACCTGGGTCGGCCGTTCGGTTGCGCCGAGCATTCGGGGCACCGAGTGCCCGTAGATGTCCGCGTCGATCACGCCGACCGACAGGCCCCGGCCCGCGAGCGAGGCGGCCAGATTGACCGTCACGCTGGACTTCCCGACGCCGCCCTTGCCACTCGCGACCGCGTACACGCGGGTCCGGCTGCCGGGCTGTGCGAACGGGATCACCGGTTCGCCGCCGGCGCCGCCGCGCAGCGACACCTGAAGGTCCTTGCGCTGGGCGTCGGACATAACCCCGAACGTGATAGCCACCTGGGAAACGCCGGCCACGGCGCCGACCGCGGCGGTGATATCCGCCGTGAGCTTGTCCCGCAGCGGACACCCAGCCACCGTGAGGAGGATGCCGATCGAGGTGACGCCGCCCGCGTCGATCCGGATCGACTCGACCATGCCGAGGTCCGTGATCGGGCGCCGGATCTCCGGGTCATCGACTGTCGCGAGCGCGGCGCGGATCGCGTCTTCAAGGGTGGTTGCTGGTGCTGCCATGCTGGCCATGCTACGGCGGCGGCCGGAGTAGCGACGGCGGCGGCCGCCCCGTTGTGGCGGAGTTCGCTGCGCCGCGTCGACTGGACGGATTACCGCCGAGATGGGACTATTTCGTACGTTCCGCCGCGCGCCTTCGGTAACCCCTTGAGGCGCGCGGCGAGCCGTATCTGCGTATCTGGTGACACGGGATCCGGCCGGTGATCACCGTCCGCGGCGGCCGGCCGACGGCGGCGCCGCGTCCTCGTCGTACGTCCCGGGCTCGACCGGGTCGTCGGGCGCGTCACCGCTCGTACGCTCGGCCCGCCGGGCGGCCTTCTGGCGATCCTTGCGCTCGAGCCGGTGGCGACGTTGGGCCGCCTGATCGAGCTCTTCGGCCAGCCGGGACAGCTCGGTGCGGACGAAGTCCCGCGTGCTGACCTCGCCGATCGCGATCCGGAGGGACGCGATCTCGCGGGCCAGATATTCGGTGTCCGCCTTCTGCATAGCGGCCCGGCGCCGGTCCTCCTCCATCGACAGGCGATCACGGTCGGCCTGCCGGTTCTGCGCCAGCAGGATCAGCGGCGCGGCGTAGGAGGCCTGCAGCGACAGCAGCAGCGTGAGGAACGTGAACGTGTACGGGTCGAAGCGGTCGTTCCGCGGCGCGAGGGTGTTCCATGCGATCCAGACGACGATGAACACCGTCATGTAGACGATGAACTTCCACGTACCGATGAAGCGCGCGGCGCTCTCCGACCAGCGGCCAAAGGTCTCCGGATCGAAGCGCGGCAGGGTGAGTCGTCGGGGCGGGCGCGGCTGGTCGAGTCGCGTGTCTCGACGCGGCTCAGCCACCGGTTATCCCGCCGGCGTCGGCTCCACTTTGCTGGGCACCGTTTGCCCTGGTGCCGGTGGGACGGGCGCCGTTGGTGTTGGCGCTCGACCCGGCCGCGGCCAGCCGGGCGAGCTCGGTCGGATGCGCGCCGAGCTCACGGTCGCGCCAGTCCCGAGGCAGCAGGTGGTCGAGTACGTCGTCGACGGTGACCGCGCCGACCAGGTGGCCGAGTGCGTCCACGACCGCCAGCGCGACGAGGTTGTAGGTTGCCATCCGCCGGGTGATCTCCGGCAGCGGGGTCGCCGGGTCGAGCGGGCCGATGTCGCTGTCCACTACACCGCCGAGCAGCGAGGCTGGCGGCTCGCGCAGAAGCCGCTGAAAGTGGACGACGCCGAGATAGCGACCGGTCGGTGTGGCCGTCGGCGCGCGGGCGACGAACACGCTTGCCGCGATCGCCGGCGCGAGGTGTGGCTGCCGGATTCGGGCCAGCGCCTCCGCCACGGTCGAGTCCGGCGACATGATGACCGGCTCCGATGTCATCACCGCACCGGCCGTGCCGGGCTGATAGTTCAGCAGCTGCCGGACCGGGTCAGCCTCGTCCGGCTCCATCAGGTCGAGCAGTACGTCCTGATCGTTCTGGGGTAGCTCGGCCAGCAGGTCGGCTGCGTCGTCCGGATCCATCTCCTCGAGAATGTCCGCGGCACGGGACGGTTCCAGCGCGCCGATGATTTCGACCTGGTCGTGTTCGGGCAGCTCTTCGAGGACGTCGGCCAGCCGGTCGTCGTCCAGCGCGGCGGCCACTTCCACGCGCCGGCTGTGGGACAGATCCTGCAGGGCGTTCGCGAGGTCGGCCGCGCGCATGTTGTCGAACACCGCCAGCAGCGATGCCGTGCCCTGCGCCTCCGGCGCTCCGATCAGGCCGGTCACTTCGAACCAGTCGAGCTGACGCAGGT
Source organism: uncultured Actinomycetota bacterium (assembly GCA_963724705.1). GTDB lineage: Bacteria > Actinomycetota > Actinomycetes > Mycobacteriales > Micromonosporaceae > DASQPR01. The sequence continues at coordinate 43,572 of CAVRVS010000007.1, read as the reverse complement.
GGCCCCGGCGGCTGAGCCGGCCGGTAGATTCGCGTACGGCCACCCGGGTCAGCGTCCATTCGCCGTTGCGATCGGCCTCCATGGCGACATCGACGAGCGACGCGGCTCGGCCGGTCTCCACGATGGTCACCCGGCGATCCAGGAGATCCTCGAGCGCGAGGATCTCACCCGGCCGCTTCTCGAAGCGGCGTAGGTTCAGCGTGCCGGTGCCGAGCAGTACGGAATCCGGCTCCATCGCCTCGATGCGCCCGATCGGCAGGAAGATGCGCCGCCGGAGTGCGAGTTCGGCGATGAGACCGACGACACGGGGCGGCGAGCCGTCGGCCCGGATGCGCGCGACGGCGTCCCGTACCCGACCGACTTGGTCACCGTTGGGATCGAACACGGTCAAGCCGGCGAGACGGGCGATGTAGATGCGCGTCGCCGTCGTCATGACTCCAGCCTAGAGGCCGTATGGTGCGAAGAATGCAGAGCCTGACGTACGAGATCGTCGACGTGTTCACCGACCGGCCCTTCGCCGGGAATCCGCTTGCCGTCGTGTTCGGTGCCGATGGCCTTGCCACCCCTCAACTCCAGGCGCTCGCCAACGAGTTCCATCTATCCGAGACGATCTTCATTCTGCCGGCGACGACACCCGAAGCGGCGTACCGGGCCAGGATCTTCACAGCTTCGACGGAGCTGCCGTTCGCCGGCCACCCCAGCGTGGGCGGCGCCGTGACCCAGATGCGGGCGGGTCTTTTCGGCCCGGGCACGGTGATCCAGGAATGCGGCGCCGGGCTGCTGCCGATCGTTGTCGCCGGCGACGGATCCGCGCGGCTCGCCGGTGGCCCGCCGACCATCGGGCCCGAACTCGATCCGGTGCCGTTACTGGCCGCCGTCGGCCTCACCGAGGCTGACTTCGTCGGGCCGCCGCCGCGAACGGCCGGCTGCGGTCTCGAATTCACCTATGTGTCGGTGCGCCCCGAAGCAATGCAACGACTGGCTGCAGACGCCCAAGCGGCCGGGCGGTGCGGCGTTGAGGGACTATCCGTCTTCGCCTGGGATCCGGCCACGCGATCAACCCGTACCCGCGTATTTGTTTTTGATCCAGACGCATGGGAGGACCCGGCGACCGGCTCCGCCGCACTCGGCCTGGGCGTATGGCTCGTGTCGAGCGGGCTGCTGCCGCCGGATGGCTCGGCGGCCTATACCGTCCGGCAGGGTATCGAGATGGGCCGACCGTCCACGCTGGAGTGCGAGGTCACGGCACGTGCGGGTGCGATCACCTCGGTCACCGTTGCCGGTTCGGTGGTGCCGATAGCCCGCGGCACGATCGCTGTGCCGCCGGACCGGAGCTGATCGCCGCGGCTTCAGGCGCCTGCGGCGTCGCTGGCTTCGTCGCTGGCTTCGTCGGGGAGCAGCCGCACCAGGACGTCGTCCCGTGCCCACCTCGCGACGAGGTCCTCGGCCGAGCCGGTGGCGTTGAGCCGCTTGCCGGCCACGGTGAGCGCGACCGCGTGCCAATCGTCGCTGCCGGGGTCGACGCGCTGCACGGTCGCTGACCAGGTCGCGATGCTGCCGCCGTGGTCACCGCGCGCCGTTACGCCGACGACCGTCGCATCGGCGAGACCGGGGGCCGCTTGTTCGCCCGGGCCGGTCACGACGTAGAGAGCATCGGCGATCGGCGCGCACCACACGACGTAGGCGGGCGCGCCGTCGATCGACAGCCAGACCACGGCTGCCTTCTTCGTCGCCTCGGCGACAAGCGCCGACGTGACGGGACTGGTCATGCCCCCATCCTGCCCCACGGCGACGCGTTTACGATGCGGGCATGTCGAGTGCCGGCGATGCGGGTCCGTCCGTTCTCGGGGCGCGCCTGGCCGACCTCGTCGATGGTGCCTCGGTGAGCGTGTCCGGCGGCGGGCCGTGGTCGCGCGCGACGGTCGATGTCGCGCCGGAGCAATGGTCCGCCGTGGTCACGGCCGCGCGGGACGGTCTCGGCTGCGACTTCTTCGACTGGCTCTCCGCCGTGGACGAGCTCGATGCGGGCCTCACGGTGGTCGCACACGTCTGGTCAACCAGCCAGCGGTACGGGGTTCTGCTCCGTACCCGGGTGCCCCGCGACGCGCCGAGCCTGGCCTCGATCATCGACATCTACCCGGGAGCGGGCTGGAGCGAGCGGGAGACGTACGAGATGTTCGCCATCGACTTCGTCGGCCACCCGGATCTGGCGCCGTTGCTCTTGCCGCCGGGATTCGAAGGGCATCCGCTGCGTAAGGACTTCGTGTTGGCGTCCCGAGTGGCGAAGGCATGGCCGGGGGCCAAGGAGCCGGGCGAGTCCGATGCCGCTCCCGAATCCGGGTCCCGGCGTGCCCCGATGCGGCCGCCCGGCGTCCCTGAGCCCGGTCAGTGGGGGCCCGCGTAACGAGCGGTGCTACCGGACCGGCGGTGCATCCGCCCACGCGGGTGCGAGCGCGATAGTAAGCGCTGCCTTATCGATGTGAGCCATCTGATAACCGCTTGACGGATATTCACGGGCCAGTCATAAGGTGTCGCGTATGACTGTCGCGACCGAGCCACGCCCCGACGCCGCCGGCACGCGTCTTCCGGCCGACCACGAGCCGCCCCGGAAGGTGTCGGTCCGGCGCATTGTCCGGTTGTTCCGGCCGCACCGCGGGCTCATGACGCTGCTGTTGGCGGCGGTGCTCGTACGGTCGGTGGTCGGAGTGATCTCGCCATTTCTGCTCCGCGCGATCCTGGACAAGGGCCTTCCCGAGCGCAACCTTGTGCTGATCAGCGAGCTGGCGCTGGGAATGATCGCGGCGGCGGTCGCCAGCAGTGCACTCGGCGTGTGGACGACTCAGCTCGCGACTGTGATCGGCCAACGCGTTATGCATGAGTTGCGCGTCGCGGTGTACGGCCACCTGCAGCGCCTGTCACTGTCGTTCTTCACCCGCACGAAGACGGGTGACGTCTTGTCCCGCGTGATCAACGACGTCGGTGGAGTCGACAACGTTCTGACGAACACGGCGACGGCAACGGTCCAGTCGGCGACGCAAGCGGTCGCGATCGCGGTGGCCCTGCTTATCCTCGATTGGCAGCTGGCCCTGGTCGGGCTCGTGTTGATCCCGCTCTACCTCTTGGTCACGTTCCGCCTCGGCGGCCAGCGCCGGCAGATCGCGCGAAACCGCCAACGGAGCATGGCCGCGTTGACGTCGACGGTGGAGGAAACGCTGTCCGTACCCGGGGTGTTGCTGTCGAAGACCATGGGCCTGGGTGGCGAGATGCAGCGGCGGTTCGCCGCGCGGTCGGCCGAGATTTCGAAGTTCGATCTGGCTGCGGTGCTGGCCGGCCGCTGGCGGCTGGCGACGCGGGGTGCTGCGTTGACGATCGTGCCGGCACTCGCGTACTGGATCGCCGGCATCGAGCTCACCCACGGCGGTTCACCAACGACGCTGGGCACCGTGGTCGCGTTCACCAGCATGCTCAACCGTTTTGTGTTGCCGGCCAGCTCGATCCAGGGCATCGGCCAGGCGGCGTCGACGTCGATGGCGCTGTTCGGGCGGATCTTCGATGTGCTCGACCTCCCGGTCGATATCACCGATGTCGCCGGCGCGGGCAGCCTCCGAGCCACTGCTGGCCGCGTCGAGTTCCGGGGTGTGAGCTTCCGCTACGAGGGCGCCGACCGGCTCACGCTCGACGGCATTGATCTCGTCGTGCCGGCCGGCACGGTTACCGCGATCGTTGGCGCGACCGGCTCGGGCAAGACCAGCTTGGGTTATCTGGTGACGAGACTCTACGAACCGGAGTCCGGCACGATCACGATCGATGGCACCGATATCCGTGACGTCAACCTCCAATCGCTGTCGCACACGGTCGGTCTGGTCGCACAGGAGACGTACCTTCTCCATGCGTCCGTTCGCGAGAATCTCCTGCTCGCGGCGCCCGAAGCGACCGACGCCGAACTCGAAGCCGCGGCGCGGGCCGCGCATATCCACGATCTGCTGGCCGGCTTGCCGGAGGGCTACGACACGATGGTCGGGGAGCGCGGCTATCGCTTTTCCGGTGGTGAACGGCAGCGCCTCGCGATCGCCCGGATGGTGTTGCGCAACCCGCCCGTACTTGTCCTCGACGAGGCGACGAGCGCGCTGGACACTCGAACGGAGCGCGCGGTGCAATCGGCCCTGGACGAGCTCGCGAAGGGACGGACGACCATGGTGATCGCCCATCGGCTGTCGACGATCGTCCGGGCTGACCAGATCGTGGTGCTCGATCACGGCCGGATCGTGGAGCGCGGCACCCACGAAGAGCTCATCGCGCTCGACGGTCGATACGCCGCGCTGGCTCGGGCATGACTCCCGATCCGGTCGGTCGAGCGCTGGCCGAGGCCGCGGCCGACGCGGTGCTGGCGGCCGCGGTCGCCCGCGAGCGCGCCGCGGCGGCACGCCAGGTTCGTGAGGGAGTGGTACGTCTGGCCCGACGTCTCCAGGCCCAGCGCCAGCCGCACGGCGTGAGCGTGACGGGCATCGCGCTGCTGTCCCGGCTCTACCGAGGCGGCACTGCCACTCCGAAAGCGCTCGCCGATGCCGAACACACCCAGCCGCAGTCCTTGACCCGAGTGTTCGCCTCGCTTGAGGAGCAGGGCCTGGTCAGCCGTCGGGATCATCCGGCCGATGGGCGGCAGGTGCTGCTGGACATCACCGAGGCCGGTCGCGAGGTCCTCCGCCAACACGGCGCCACGCAGACCTCGTGGCTCGTCGACGCGATGGACGCCGAACTGACGGCGGCCGAGCGGGAGATCGTACGGATCGCGGCCCAGCTCCTCGACCGGTTGGCTGATCACCAGCCGTAGGTCGACCCGATCCGTACGGATCATCAGGTCCGGTTGTCGCGCCGACCTTCCCACGATCCGTGACCTGGAGGCACGGAGGTCCTGATCATGGCGTCGTAGAACGCTTGCCGCTTCAAGATTGCGGATGATGGTGGCGCAGTGTCCGGGGCGAGGGCCGGCGCGCGCCCGATGCGAGGCGATGACGAGCACCGGCCTCGCCGCAACGACGGCCTGCGATGATGGAGGGCATGACCGCGGCGCATTCCGTTCCGGACCTGAGCATCGAGCCCGACCTGCCGGCTCGCTCACGCGGTGTCATCGGCCTGCTCGAAGAGAACTGCACCGTGTGCATGCTGTGCGCGCGTGAATGCCCGGACTGGTGCATCTACATCGACTCGCACAAGGAGGAGGTCATCGTCCCCGGTGCGAGCCGTCCGCGGCAACGCAATGTGCTCGACCGGTTCGCGATCGACTTCTCGCTGTGCATGTACTGCGGCATCTGCATCGAGGCGTGCCCGTTCGACGCGTTGTTCTGGGCGCCCGAGTTCGACTACGCCGAGTTCGACATCCGGGGGCTGCTCCACGAGCGGGACACGCTGGGCGGGTGGATGGCCTCGGTTCCGGCGCCACCCGTGCATGACCCGCTGGGGGAGCCGGCCAAAGAGGAGGCGGCCGCCGCACGTCGCGCCGCTCGCTGACCCGGCCGGCGGCTTTTACTCGGGTGGCGAGCGTCGTGGCAAGTCCGTACCCTAGGATCCTCAGGTTTTTCTCAGGTTAGTTCCAGCTGTGTCACGGCGTCGTGCGGAACACTGGGTGGACGCAAGGGTGTTGACTGATAAGAATCCGGTTCGCATCCGATAGGAGAAAAGGTGTACCGGTCGTATAACGGACTGAAGACGGCGGCCCTGCTGGGTTTGCTGACCGCAATCATTCTGGGGATCGGCTACCTGTTCGGCGGATCCGGCGGCTTGATCATTGCGTTCATTGTGGCGCTGGGCATCAACGGCGTCTCGTATTTCTACTCTGACAAGATCGCGCTGCGTTCCATGGGCGCGCGTCCGGTCTCCGAGGCGGAGGCGCCCCGGCTCTACGCCATCGTTCGTGACTTGTCGCAGCAGGCCCGCCAGCCGATGCCGCGGCTGTACGTGAGCCCGACGCAGCAGCCCAACGCGTTCGCCACCGGTCGCAACCCGCGCCACGCGGCCGTCTGCGTGACCGAGGGAATCGTCGGCATGCTCACCGAGCGGGAGCTGCGGGGTGTGCTCGGCCACGAGCTGTCGCACGTGTACAACCGCGACATTCTGATCTCGTCGGTGGCCGGCGCGCTCGGTGGCTTCATCACGTTGGTCGCCCAGTTCGCGTTCTTCTTCGGCGGCTCGGACGACGACGACAACGGCCCCGGCATCTTCGGCGCGCTACTGATGCTCATCCTCGGCCCGATCGCGGCGACGCTGATCCAGCTGTCGATCAGCCGGAGCCGTGAATACCAGGCCGATCAGTCTGGCGCGACGCTCACCAACGACCCGCTTGCGCTGGCCAGTGCGCTGAAGAAGATCGAGATGGGTGCGCAGGCGATGCCGCTGAACCCGGAGAGTCGGGTCGCCACCACGTCGCACCTCATGATCGCGAACCCGTTCCGGGCACGCGGCATGGGCAGCCTGTTCGCGACGCACCCGCCGATGGCCGAGCGGATCGCCCGACTGGAGAAGATGGCGCTGACCAGGGGTCCCGGCCCGGTGCAGCAGTACCAGAGCTAACGGAATCCATCCGGTAAACCGGCCGGCCTCGACGCATTGTCGAGGCCGGCCGTTGCTTTCGCAGTTGTCCGGATCGTGATCCGCCGCCGGCCGCAGTCATGATCCGGCAACGGGCTCGCATGATCCACTCTGGTGGACGATGACGGTCGCTCGAACGGCCGCGATCGTCCACCGCGGTGGATCATCGGCGCGCCAGGCTTGCGGGCGAGGGGCAGCCGAGGGCTCAGCGATAGTTCGTGAACTGCAGCGCTACCCCGACATCGGCCTGCTTGAGAATCGCGATCACGGCCTGGAGGTCGTCGCGCTTCTTGCCGGTCACGCGGAGTTGGTCACCTTGGATCTGCGCCTGTACGCCCTTCGGCCCTTCGTCGCGGATCTTCTTGCTGATCAGCTTCGCCTTGTCCGAGTCGATGCCCTGGATGATCTTGCAGTCGATCTTGTACGTCTTCCCGGACTGCCGCGGCTCGCCGGCATCGAGTGACTTCAGCGAGATGTTGCGCTTGACGAGCTTTTCCTTCAGAACCTCAAGCGCGGCACGGACCCGGTCCTCGGTCTCGGCCTGGATCGCCACGGCGCTGTCACCGGACAGGGTGACCTCGGCACCCGTGCCGCGGAAGTCGAAACGCGTGCCGAGCTCCTTGCTCGCCTGGTTCACGGCGTTGTCGAGCTCCTGCCGATCGACCTTGCTGACGATGTCGAACGATGGATCCGCCACTGCCTACTCCCTTTCCCGTGGATGTCGTGCCCGCTATGGAACGATACGGAGTGTTGGCGCTACCCGTTTGCGCGGCACCCCGGGGCTACCGCTATCCTTGCTTCCGCTGCCGACGCGAGCGGTCGGCAGCAGTGCACGGCGGGTTGCCCGAGTGGTCAATGGGAGCGGACTGTAAATCCGTCGCGAGAGCTACGAAGGTTCGAACCCTTCACCCGCCACCTGCACATGAAATGGCCCCCGAGCTGGAGTGATCCGGTCGGGGGCCATTTCCTGTCCGTCTGTCGGAGTGAACCGGACCATGTCGGCGTTGCGCTATACGCACAGTCACCGTATGTTGCATCATTGTGCGCCACGGACACGTGAGCGCTGACGCGATGGGACCGCGTCAAGCGTAGGCACGGGTCGTGGATGGCCGAACGGTGGATGCCCGCAGTGGGACGTTCGGCCAGCTTCAGAATGTCCAAACGTGTACTGGTCGCACAGACGCACCTTTCGTCGTTCTCGTGGGCAGGTAGATGTGCGAGCATCCTTCGTAGCGCGTAGCCACCTCCCTTTCCGAGGAGCCGAAAATGTTCCCACTCGCTTCCCCCCAGCTTCGCCGGGTCGTCCTGGCCGTCGTCCTCGCGATCGGTCTGCTCACCTTGGCCTTTGTGGCGATGCACCACGGAGCGTCGTCGCCCGTAACGCAGGCCGACGTGATGTGGACGAAAGCGACTCCCCTGGGCTAACGTTCGCGCCCGGGCAGCGCTGGTGATGCCACGATGCCGGTGACTCGAGTTATAGCAGCACAGCAGCGTGCGTGGTTCGTCACGATTCCGTTGACGTTCGTGGCATGCGGGTTCCTGTTTGTCGCCGGGCACACCGACGATTTTGCGGTGTCCGCCCTATATAAGATGGCGATCTTCTTCGCCTTGTTCTTGGCGGCCGAAAGCACAAACGTTCAGATCGAGGTCCGGCGGCACGGCATTCAGATGTCGGTGACCGAGATCCCGTTGCTTCTCGCCCTGCACTACCTCTCGCCGATTAGCGTCTTCGCCGTCCGCATAGCGGCAACGATCATCGTCAACGCAGTCCGCGGGCTATCGCCCGTCAAGCAGGTATTCAACGTGGCGAACGCGGCCGCTGGCACCGCCGCCGCGTGTCTGATCGTCGCGCTCTACATACCAGATGCGACAGTCACGCCACGCTCCTGGGCGATTCTCGTCGCGGCCGTTGTCGTGGACGTTTTCATAACACTGGTCGCCGTGCTCTGCGTCATCACGTTGGTGCAAGGTCGGATCGCGACTGAGGACTTGGTGCTGAGCGCGACGTCCAGCTTGGGCGCGGGCCTCATCAACGCGGTTGCCGGCGTCGCGGTGCTCATCGTGCTGGAGCAGGGCAAATGGTCCTTGATCTTGCTCGCGGTTCTCGCCGCGGCTGTCGCGATCCTCTATCGGGCGTACGCCCAGTTCCTCCGTCAGCACAAGAACCTGTCCGAGATCTATGAGTTGACCCGTGCGGCGGCCGAGCACACGTACGACGGCACGCTGACCGACGTCCTCCTGCGCCGTGTCCGTCGGCTGATGCACGCGGAATACGCAACTCTTTGGCTCGCTCCGCACGGGCGATATCCCGAGTCGGTCCTGTCCGCCCGCCTCGACGACATCGGTCTGCTCGACCTGTCGGCCACGCCCCCCCTTGTTCGAGAGCGAGCGTTGGCGACCGCCAAAGCGGTCGTCGTGACGCCCAAGCTCGGCGACACCGATCTCCGAGAATCGCTGCGAGAGTCCGGCACGAAAGATGTAATCGTCGTTCCGCTGCGGTCTGCTGGAACCGTAATCGGCACTCTCGAAGTTGCCGGGCACCTCATGCGCACCCTCTCGTTTTCCGACGACGATCTGCGCCTCATGGAGACAGTCGCGGCACAGGCGTCCGTTACTTTGGAGAACTCTCGGCTTGTCGATCGCCTGCGATTCGATGCCAACCATGACGCGCTGACCGGGCTGCCCAATCGTCGCCGAATGCTCGCCGCGCTTGAAGAGGCTGTGAAGATCAACGCAGTGGGTGAGGTCGTAGCCGTCTTGGTGTTCGACGTCGATGGGCTCCGTGACGTTAACGAGTCGTTGGGTCACGCCGCCGGAGACAAGGTCCTCGTCGAGTTCGCTTCGCGACTCCGCGAGCAGTCGCCGGCAGCCGCTCTGGTTGGTCGTATCGGCGGTGACAAGTTCGCGGTAACGATGCGGATGACCGACACCGACGCAGCGCTTGCGTTCGGAGCCTCGCTCCGTCAATCGCTGCAAGTGCCGATGGAGATCGGCTCGCTGCGCATCGACATTGACAGTGCCGTCGGCGTGTCGGCGCATCCCGATCATGGGTCCGATCCGGAGCAGTTGCTGCAACAGGCCGATGTCGCCACCCAGGCTGCCAAGGCGCAGACGCCGTCGATTCAATTGTTCGATCCGAGCCTCGAATCGATGTCCGTACGCCGTCTGGGGCTCGCGAGCGATCTTCGCCGCGCCCTCGAACACGGCGACCTCGATCTCTTCTACCAGCCGAAGGTCCTGCTCCATAACCGTCAGCTCGTCGGCGTCGAATGCCTCGCGCGCTGGGAGCACCCCGTACACGGGCCGGTTCCTCCCGAGGACTTTGTCGCCGTGGCCGAACACACCGGCCAGCTCGGACGACTGAACGAGTTTGTCCTACGCGAGGCGCTCCGCCGCGCGCGCGACTGGGTCCGGGTGGGACGGTCCATGCCGATCTCGGTCAACGTTTCGCCCAAGTCCTTGGTCGACCACGACTTCCCGGATCAGGTCGCGACCCTGCTCGACGAGTACGGGATCGATCCGGATCTGTTGACGCTGGAGATCAAGGAAGACAGCCCGGCCGGCGACACCGATCGTCAGCTCCCGGTGCTCCGTCGGCTGGACGCGATCGGCGTACAGCTCGCGGTCGACGACTTCGGCACCGGTTACTCCTCGCTGGCCTACCTGCGACGGCTGCCGGTCGACGAAGTGAAGATCGACCGATCATTCGTGCAGGGCATGGCGACCGACCCCGGCGAACTGGCGATCGTTCGTGCGGTCGTCGACCTCGCCCGCCATTTCGAACTCCGTGTCGTCGCCGAGGGCGTCGAAAGCGAGCGCACGCTCAGCCTGCTGGCCGACATGGGCTGCGACATCGGTCAGGGCTTCCTATTCAGCCGGCCGTTGCCGTACGACCGGTTGGAGGCCTGGCTCGCCGCCCAGACAGACACCGAGCGGACCGCGAAGGGCGAGGTCCGCCGGCTGCGCGCGGCGTCGTAGCCAGGCCAAACTCGACCGAGAATGGGACCGCCGATACGGTCTCGACGGGCCAAATCCGGTCGGCCAATGAGCCTCGAACCCGGTTAGACCGGCCCAGTAGCGACGTGTACTCTTTACCGGTGCGCTTAGCGGCGCACGACCAGTAGCGCACGCCAGCATGCAGATTCGCTGGCGGTACGCCCCCTTAGCTCAGTCGGCAGAGCGTCTCCATGGTAAGGAGAAGGTCTACGGTTCGATTCCGTAAGGGGGCTCGTGTTTGCCGGTCCGCCGGCAGCAGGTCGCGGCGGTGTAGCTCAGATGGCAGAGCAAGCGGCTCATAATCGCTGTGTCGCCGGTTCAAGTCCGGCCACCGCTACTGGGGACGGGCGCCAGGCGGCGCTCGCTTTTCCAGGCTCCGGGAATACCTCCCTATGCTGGGTGGTTCCTGAGCTTGGCACATCGTGAAGTTCGAATTTAACTGCACCACTTACTTGCGAGGAAGGCACGGCCGTGGCTAAGGCGACCGACGTACGTCCGAAGATCACATTGGCGTGTCAGGAGTGCAAGGAGCGCAACTACATCACGCGCAAGAACCGGCGTAACGATCCGGACCGGATCACGTTGGCCAAGTTCTGCCCGAGTTGCCGCAAGCACACGGAGCACCGCGAGACCAGGTAACGCTCTCGGCTCCGAGCGCGCGCGAGTGCGCCCGCGCCGGCTCCTGCTACGTCACGGCTTGGCCGCCCACCCGGGTGGCCAAGCCGTTTCAGCGTCGGTACGTGTCTGTCGGGCATCGGTAGCGGCGGGCATTGGTAGGTTCAGCCCATGCCACTCGATCCCGGGTACGTCGGCCGAAGCTTCCCACCGACCGTGCCGTACGCCGTCGGGCGGGAAAAAATCCGCGAGTTCGCCCAGGCGATCGGTGCCGAGGATCCCGTCCACGTAGATCCGTCGGCGGCAGCGGCGCTCGGTCATCCGGACGTGGTAGCCCCGGCGACGTTTCCTATCGTCGTGACCGCGGGGACGATGCAGCAGTTGATCGACGATCCCGGACTTGGACTCGACTTCTCGCGCGTCGTCCACGGAGACCAACGCTTCACCTACGTCCGACCCGTACGTGCTGGCGACGTACTGACCTGCGTCTGTACGGTCGCGGAGATCACCGAACGCGGCGGACACGGGTTTCTCACGACCCGCACGGAGATCACTGACGCGACCGGCGACCTGGTCGTCACCGCGACCGCGAAACTCGTCGTGCGCGGGGAGTGACCGAGATGACCGAACTGCCACCCCAGACGTACGCCATCACCCGAGCCGACCTGGTCCGCTATGCGGGGGCCTCCGGCGACTTCAATCCGATCCACTGGAGTGACCGGGTCGCGACCGGAGTCGGACTGCCCGGAGTGATCGCCCACGGCATGCTGACCATGGCACTCGCCGGCCGGGCCGTCACCGCCTGGGTGGGCGGCGACCCGGGCGCGATCACCGACTACTCGGTCCGATTCGCCCGGCCGGTCGTCGTACCCGATGACGACTTGGGCGCGGAGTTGACCGTGAGCGGTGTGGTGAAGCAAGTAGGCGAGGACGGGATTGCCCAGATCGACATCACGGCGGTCTGCGCCGGCGAGAAGGTGCTGGCCCAGGCCAAGGCATGGGTCCGCGCCGCTGCGATCGTGTCGGTGAACACCCCGGGATAGGCGGCATACGAAGCGCCGGACCGACGGCGATCCAGGTCAAGGTCGCGGTTGGGAAATCGCCGGGGGTACCCGTACACTGGTCGCCCGTGGGTCCTTGGCGACCCCTTGGTCTGGCGTGCCCGCTGTCACCGGCGGTAGCGTGCGGGCGAAGGGGAGACCTTCCCCACAGGGGTGTGGCTCAATTGGCAGAGCAGCGGTCTCCAAAACCGCAGGTTGCAGGTTCAAGTCCTGTCACCCCTGCGTCGGCGGTGCCGATCGGGTAGCCGATCGCGTTCCCGTTGGCCCGGCAGGCGTCGGTGGCCGGACGCGTCGCATGAGCGGCGTGTCGGGCAGTCGCGTCGCCCTGGCCACATCGTGAGTGGTGTCGCCCTGTCAGGGGTCAGCGCCGCGATGCCCGACAGACCACCCGCGCAGTAACACACCACCCCGCAAATGGAAGAGGGCGAAGTGGCCGAGAGCAACCGACGCGGCAAGCGCGCCGTGGACGAGCACTCCGATGACGAGGTGCTCGCCGACGCTGTCGCCGACGACGAGCCGGACGACTTCGACGCCGACGCCGACGACGAGTTCGACGATGATCTGGACGGCTCGGAAGCGGCGACTACCCGTCGACGCGGCGCGGTCGCCCGGCGAGATGCCAAGGCCGTAAACGGCGCAGCCCCCCGTAAACCGGTCAAGGCCGACAGAGCGGTTAAGATCGGGGATGAGGACCCTGGTCTCGGCGGTCGGATCGCGCGCTTCATTCGCGAGGTCGTAGCCGAGCTGCGGAAGGTCAACTGGCCGTCCCGCAAGGAGCTGCTCACGTACACGAGTGTCGTCATCGTCTTCGTGGTGGTCATGATGTCGATCGTGGGCTTGCTCGACTACGGGTTCGCGTGGGTGGTTAGTCACGTGTTCGCCGGCTGATCGGCCGAGCGACCAGAGCAGGGAAGGCAATACAGTGCCCGAGTACGACGAAATCTCCGACGACGTGACCGGTGCGGATGCGCCGTCCGCCGCGGAGGACACGCAGGGCGCCGGTGCCGCAACCGAGGTGACGACGGCCGTCGCGACGTTGGACGGCGACAGCGAGGAATCCGATCCGGTCGCCGAACTCCGCGCCGCGCTGCGGTTCGCGCCCGGCGACTGGTTCGTCGTGCACTCATACGCGGGGTACGAGAACAAGGTCAAGACCAACCTCGAGACCCGGATCACGAGCCTCGACATGGAGGATTTCATCTACCAGGTCGAGGTGCCGACCCGGGAAGAGCTCGAGGTCCGCAACGGCAAGCGCCAGCAGGTCCAGAACAAGGTTTTCCCGGGCTACATCCTGGTCCGGATGGAGCTGACGCCGGAGTCCTACTCCTGCGTACGCAACACCCCGGGCGTGACCGGCTTCGTCGGCGCGACCGATCGGGCCGACCGTCCGGCGCCGCTGTCGCTCAACGAGGTGCTCAAGTGGCTCGCGCCCGCGGCCACCGTCGACGACAAGAAGGCGAAGCCCGAGATCAAGGTCCTCGACTTCGAGGTCGGCGACTCGGTGACCGTCACCGACGGAGCGTTCGCATCGCTTCCGGCCACGATCAGTGAGATCAACGCGGATCAGCAGAAGCTCAAGGTGCTGGTGTCGATCTTCGGTCGCGAGACGCCGGTCGAGCTGAACTTCAACCAGGTCTCGAAGATCTAGGAAGCCTTGCCGGATCGCCGGCCGTCGGCCTGCGATATTCTTGAATGTCCGGCTCGATCGAGCGCGCCATGGTGGTACCAGGGCGTACGGCGAGCCGGTTCGGTTTGACCGAAACGGCGCGCAGACCGAAGCAGCACGACCGAACAGCCAGCACGACCGAACAGCCAGCACGAACCCGATTCCAGCCCAGGAAGAGACATGCCTCCGAAGAAGAAACTCGTCAAGACCTTCACCCTGCAGTTGAAGGCCGGCTCGGCGACCCCGGCTCCGCCGGTCGGTCCGGCGCTCGGCCAGCACGGCGTGAACATCATGGAGTTCTGCAAGCAGTACAACGCGGCGACCGAGCAGCAGCGCGGCGACATCGTTCCGGCGCAGATCAGCGTGTACGAGGACCGCTCGTTCACGTTCGTGCTCAAGACGCCGCCGGCGGCGCAGCTGCTGATCAAGGCCTCCGGCGTGGCTAAGGGCTCCGGCACACCGCACACGACCAAGGTCGGTCAGGTCACCCGCGCGCAGCTGCGCGAGATCGCCGAGAAGAAGATGACCGACCTCAACGCGAACGACCTCGAGATGGCCGAGCGCATCATCGCCGGGACCGCCCGCTCCATGGGCATCACGGTCCGGGACTGACGAACCCGCGCTCGTCGAGGACTGACAACCCGCATTCGTGGGAGGGCGATCTGATCGCCCGCCAACTACCACAGGAGAATCAAGACATGCAGCATGGCAAGGGCTACCGCAAGGCAGCCGAACTCATCGACAAGACGAAGCTCTACGCCCCTGCCGAGGCGGTCAAGCTCGCCAAGGAGACCAGCCCGTCGAAGTTCGACGGCACGGTTGAGGTCGCGATGCGACTTGGCGTCGACCCGCGCAAGGCGGATCAGATGGTCCGCGGCACGGTGAATCTGCCCCACGGCACCGGCAAGACCGCGCGCGTGATCGTTTTCGCGGCCGGTGACAAAGCCGCCGAGGCTGAGGCGGCCGGCGCGGACGTGGTCGGCTCGGACGACCTCGTCGCCCGCATCCAAGAGGGTTGGCTGGACTTCGACGCGGCGATCGCCACGCCGGATCAGATGGCCAAGATCGGTCGGATCGCGCGGATCCTGGGCCCGCGCGGCCTGATGCCGAACCCGAAGACGGGCACGGTCACCATGGACGTGACCAAGGCAGTGAATGAGATCAAGGGCGGCAAGATCACCTTCCGGGTGGACAAGCACTCGAACCTGCACCTGATCATCGGCAAGGCGTCGTTCAGCGAGACCCAGCTGATCGAAAACTACGCCGCCGCCCTCGACGAAATCCTGCGGGCGAAGCCGTCCGCGTCGAAGGGCAAGTTCCTGCGCAAGGTCAACCTGTCCACGACGATGGGCCCGGGCATTCCGGTCGACCCGAACGTCACCCGCAATCTGGTCGAGGTGGCCGAGTAACGCTCGGCTCCATTAACCACCGCACGGCGCCTGCGAAAA
Source organism: uncultured Actinomycetota bacterium (assembly GCA_963724705.1). Lineage (GTDB taxonomy): Bacteria > Actinomycetota > Actinomycetes > Mycobacteriales > Micromonosporaceae > DASQPR01. The sequence continues at coordinate 28,201 of CAVRVS010000007.1, read as the reverse complement.
CGCAGGCGCCGTGTTGTGCCTTCGGCCGTGGGTACGCGCAGCGCGAACGGAACGCGTCGTGCCCGGACTACCCGACGCGTGCGGCGGATGCGAAGCTGGCCCGGTGCGTTTGGATGCGGTGTCCTATCGATATCACCGCGGTGACCCGTGGGTCGTGGATGCCGTCGACGCGGCCGCCGTCAGCGGTGACGTGGTCGTGTTAGAAGGCGCGAACGGCGTCGGCAAGTCCACATTGCTCCAGCTCATCGTCGGTGTTCTTCGTCCGACCGCCGGCCGCGTGATCGACCGACCGGCCGTGATCGGTTGGGTGCCCGAGCGATTCCCGGCCGACCAGCCGTTCGCCGTGGCGCCCTATCTCGATGCGGTCGCCGGCATGCGTGGGCTGCGCGGACCGGCGGCCGCCCGTGCGGTCGCCGGTTGGATCGACCGGCTCGGCATCGGTAGATTCCGAGCCACTCGACTGCCCGACCTGTCCAAAGGCACGGCTCAGAAGGTCGGGCTTGCGCAAGCTCTACTCGTACCGCCGCAATTGCTCGTGTTGGACGAACCGTGGGAGGGCCTCGATGCCGACGCCCGCGACCTGGTCCCGACGCTCGTCGCCGAGGTTGCCGCGGCGGGCGGCATCGTGCTGGTCAGCGACCATCGAGGCGAAGCGGGGTGGCTGCCCGGCGCGGCCCGATGGCGATTGACCACGGCGGGGCTCACGACCGAGCCGCCGGCGACCGGCGAGATGTGCACGATCGAGGTATCGGTCTCGGCATCGTCCGCGCCGGCCGCGGTGGCCCTGTTGCGCGCCGCTGGCCACGACCGTGTGCGGGTACGGTCGGGAGCCGAGCCGTGATCGCCAGCTTGGTTCGGCTGCGTCTGTACGCGTTCGTGCGCAGCGGCCGGATCGCCGGACCCGTCGTGCTCGCCATCGTGGCGGTCGGCATCCTGTACGGCGGCGGTGCCGTACCGGCGGGCGAAGGCTATGGCTTGTCGGCCTACGTCCTGCTGCCCATCCTTGCGTGGACCACGAAGCTACTGCTCGACACCGAGCCGGACGTGGCGCGGCGGCTAGCAGTCGTCACGGTCGGCCGGCGTCGAGAGATCATTGCCGGGCTGGTCGCCGCCACGATCGTCGCGGTCGGCCTGATCATGTTGGCGATCGTCCTGCCGTGGGCGTTCGGTGGCATCTCCGGGCCGCGGCCACATTCGCCCGATCCGCCGCTGGCGACCGGGATCCTGCTCGGCACGTGGGCACATCTGGTGGCGGTGCCGCCGGCGTTAGCGCTCGGTGCCCTGGCCAGCCGGGTCGTGACCCGGACGTTCGGCTATGGTGCGTTCGCGCTCATCGGCGGCTGGCTGCTGATCGTGGTCGTCGGACTGCGACAGTCGCCGGTGCCCTGGCTCGCACCGCCGATGATGGCCGTGTCGCGAGCCGCTCACGGTCTGGTCAACGGCCCAGCCGAGGTGGGGTTGACGGCCTGGTCGCTGGCGTGGGCCGCAATAGCGACCGTTGGATACGTCGCTCTGCGCCGCAGTCGAGCCTGACCCGGAGACTCGCCGCACCGGGAGTCCGGGATCCGATTTGGTGTGCCGGGGTGCGCTCACGTACAGTTGCCGCGAAGTTCCACCCACAGACCGCTGGTCACCACGCCGACTTTCGAGTCGGCCGGTCGAAGGCTCCGCGAGCGTTGCGGGCGGCCCGCGCAGGGAATCGGATCGAGTGTCCGGCCTAAAGATTTTGGCCGCGTCCCGCCCCGTGCGCCCTGCGCCGGGGCGTTTCTCATCTCTCGAATGTCGATGGCCGGTGACTGGCCTATCCGAGCAACGAGAGGAGGGACATGGCGGACAAGATTCGGATCGACAAGGGCGCAGCCGTTGCCGAGCTGACTGAGGGCTTCCGTAACTCGCCGGCGACACTGCTGACCGAGTATCGCGGGCTGACCGTCGCCCAGCTCACCGAGCTGCGTCGATCGCTCGGCAAGACGACGTCGTACGCGGTGACCAAGAACACCTTGGCCAAGCGGGCGGCATCCGATGCGGGCATTGACGGTCTCGACGCTTTGTTCACCGGTCCTACCGCGCTCGCCTTCGTCTCCGGCGACCCGGTTGAGGCAGCCAAGAGCCTGCGCGACTTCGCGCGGGCCAACCCGCTGCTCGTCATCAAGGGCGGCGTATTCGAGGGCAAGGCGATCACGGCGGCGGAAGTCACCAAGATCGCCGATCTGGAGTCCCGTGAGGTGCTGCTGGCGAAACTCGCCGGTGCGATGAAGGCCAACCTGAGCAAGGCCGCGGCCGTGTTCCAGGCACCGCTTTCCAAGGCCGCCCGTACGGTGGCTGCCCTGCAGGACAAGCGCGCAACGACCGACAGCGGTGCGGACAGCTCCGCGACTGATTCTGACAACTAGCAAATCTGAAGGGAGCGGAGCCAATCATGGCGAAGCTGAGCAGTGCAGAGCTTCTTGACGCGTTCAAGGAGATGACGCTGATCGAGCTGTCCGAGTTCGTGAAGCAGTTCGAGGAGACCTTTGAGGTCACCGCCGCGGCACCGGTTGCCGTTGCGGCGGCCGGTGGCGGCGGTGGCGCCGCGGCCGCGCCGGTCGAGGAGGAGAAGGACTCGTTCGACGTCATCCTCGACGCCGACGGTGGCAAGAAGATCCAGGTCATCAAGGTCGTCCGCGAGCTCACCGGCCTGGGCCTCAAGGAGGCGAAGGACCTCGTCGAGGCCGCGCCGAAGGCTGTTCTCGAGAACGCGAACAAGGAAGCGGCCGACAAGGCGAAGGCGAAGCTCGAGGCGGAGGGCGCCAAGGTCACCCTCAAGTGACTTTGGCCTGATCCGCACTCTGGCTATTTTCAGCGGCCGTCATCCAGAACCTGGATGACGGCCGCGGTCTTCGCTGGAGCGTGTGCGTCGGGCTGACGCCGAGCCGGCGTCGCATTTCCGCCCGCTCCGAGCGACATGATCCACTTGGTTGGACGATTATCGCGAGATAGCAACGTCTATGGTCCACCACAATGGATCATGGACGCGCCGCTGATGGAGCCCCTGCCGGCGGCTCGAAAAGGCTCGGACATTGTCGGTTCCGGCCGTGCCCGGCCGGGTTTCGTGTCACGGTAAAGGCATAACTCGCCACACCGAGCGGAAGGCCTTGACGAGGGGGCCATGTCCGGGCACGCTGAACCCCAAGCACCTCCGATGTCGGACGCGAACGGCCACCGCGAGCGACGTGGAACGCCCTTCCGAGAAGCTCCACCGCGCTTTTTGCGGTAGGGCTCGACAGCGGTTAGCCTTTCGGCTACACTGCTAGTTTGCGCTGTCTGCCTATTCCGACCCGTCTGAGACGTCCCTTTTGGGTAATTTGAGCCGGGTCGCTTAGGCTGCGCGCGTTACGGCCGTTCTGCAACAAAGGTCCTCGGAAGGACGCATCTTGGCAGCTTCCCGCCCTGCGAAGACCAGTCGCACATCGAGTGCATTCGCTCCCCGCCGAGTTTCATTCGGCAGGATCACCGAACATCTTGAGGTTCCCAACCTCCTTGCCATCCAAACTGAGTCGTTTGACTGGTTGGTGGGCAATGACGCATGGGCGAACCGCTCGAGTGACGACAGGCATGCCCGCTCCGGGCTCGCGGAGATCCTTGAAGAAATCAGTCCTATTGAGGACTTCTCCGGCACGATGTCGCTGTCGTTTTCAGCGCCACGCTTCGACGAGGTCAAGGCCTCGATCGAGGAGTGCAAGGAGAAGGACCTCACGTACTGCGCGCCGCTGTTCGTGACGGCGGAGTTCACCAACCACACCACTGGCGAGATCAAGAGCCAGACGGTGTTCATGGGTGACTTCCCGATGATGACGCCGAAGGGCACCTTCATCATCAACGGCACCGAGCGCGTCGTGGTGAGCCAGCTCGTCCGGTCCCCGGGCGTGTATTTCGCGAAGGAGCCAGACAAGACCTCCGACCGCGACCTGTCCAGCGTCAAGGTCATCCCGAGCCGCGGTGCCTGGCTCGAATTCGACATCGACAAGCGCGAGACGGTCGGCGTACGCATCGACCGCAAGCGCCGCCAGGCCGTCACCGTCCTGCTGAAGGCGATCGGCTGGAGTGACGAGCGGATCCGCGAGCGCTTCGGCTGGTCCGAGCTCATGATGACGACCCTCGAGAAGGATCACATCGCGAGCCAGGACGAGGCGCTGCTCGACATCTACCGCAAGCTCCGTCCGGGCGAGCCGCCGACCCGGGAGAACGCGCAGAACCTGCTCGACAACCTCTTCTTCAACTCGAAGCGGTACGACGTCGCGAAGGTCGGACGCTACAAGTTCAACAAGAAGCTCGAGCTCAACGTCCCGATCACCACCGGTGTGCTCACCGAAGAGGACGTCGTGACGACCGTCGAATACCTCTGCCGCCTGCACGCGGGCGAAGAGGGCTACGAGCCGGACGACATCGACCACTTCGGCAACCGGCGACTGCGTACCGTCGGCGAGTTGATCCAGAACCAGGTCCGCGTCGGCCTGTCCCGCATGGAGCGCGTCGTTCGCGAGCGCATGACCACGCAGGACGTCGAGGCGATCACGCCGCAGACCCTGATCAACATCCGCCCGGTGGTGGCCGCGATCAAGGAGTTCTTCGGCACGTCGCAGCTGTCGCAGTTCATGGACCAGACCAACCCGCTCGCGGGTCTGACCCACCGTCGCCGCCTGTCGGCGCTCGGCCCGGGTGGTCTGTCGCGTGAGCGTGCCGGCTTCGAGGTCCGTGACGTGCACCCGTCGCACTACGGCCGGATGTGTCCGATCGAGACGCCGGAAGGCCCGAACATCGGCCTGATCGGCGCTCTGTCGACGTTCGCGCGGGTCAACCCGTTCGGGTTCATCGAGACGCCGTACCGCAAGGTGATCAACGGCAAGGTCAGCGACCAGATCGACTACCTGACCGCCGACGAAGAGGACCGCCAGGTCATCGCGCAGGCGAACGCCCCGCTGAAGGCCGACGGCAACTTCGCCGACGACCGCATCCTCGTCCGCCGCAAGGGCGGCGAGGTCGACAACGTCCCACCCGACGCGGTCGACTACATGGACGTCTCGCCGCGCCAGATGGTGTCGGTGGCCACGGCCATGATCCCGTTCCTCGAGCACGACGACGCCAACCGCGCCCTGATGGGCGCGAACATGCAGCGCCAGGCGGTGCCGCTGGTCAAGGCCGAGTCCCCGTTCGTGGGTACGGGCATGGAATACCGTGCCGCGGTCGACGCCGGTGATGTCGTCGTCGCCGAGGTCGGTGGCGTGGTCGAGGACATGTGCGCCGACTACGTGACGGTGATGCAGGACGACGGTCACCGCCGCACGTACCTGCTGCACAAGTTCCGCCGGTCGAACTCGGGCTCCTGTGTCAACCAGAAGCCGGTCGTCTTCGAAGGCGACCGTGTCGAGGCCGGCCAGGTCATCGCGGACGGTCCGTGTACGGACGAGGGCGAAATGGCGCTCGGCCGGAACCTTCTCGTGGCGTTCATGCCGTGGGAGGGCCACAACTACGAAGACGCGATCATCCTGTCCCAGAAGCTGGTGCAGAACGACGTCCTCACCTCGATCCACATCGAGGAGCACGAGGTCGACGCGCGCGACACCAAGCTGGGTCCGGAGGAGATCACCCGTGACATCCCGAACGTCAGCGACGAGATGCTCGCCGACCTCGACGAGCGCGGGATCATCCGGATCGGCGCCGAGGTCGTGCCGGGCGACATCCTGGTCGGCAAGGTCACGCCCAAGGGCGAGACGGAGCTGACCCCGGAGGAGCGGCTGCTGCGGGCGATCTTCGGTGAGAAGGCCCGCGAGGTCCGCGACACGTCGCTGAAGGTCCCGCACGGCGAGAACGGCACCGTCATCGGTGTCCGTACGTTCTCCCGTGAGGACGGCGACGAGCTGTCGCCGGGCGTCAACGAGCTGGTCCGGGTGTACGTGGCCCAGAAGCGCAAGATCCAGGACGGTGACAAGCTCGCTGGCCGCCATGGCAACAAGGGCGTCATCTCCAAGATCCTGCCGGTCGAGGACATGCCGTTCCTCGAGGACGGCACGCCGGTCGACATCGTGCTCAACCCGCTGGGTGTGCCCGGCCGGATGAACATCGGTCAGGTGCTCGAGACCCACCTCGGGTGGGTCGCGAAGACCGGCTGGAAGATCGAGGGCGACGACCAGCCGTGGAAGAAGGCGCTCAAGGCGATCGACGCCGGCGAATCCGCGCCGGACACGAACGTCGCGACGCCGGTCTTCGACGGTGCGCACGAAGAGGAGATCGCCGGTCTGCTCTCGTCGACCCTGCGGACCCGTGACGGTCAGCAGCTGGTCGGCGCGAACGGCAAGGCGAATCTGTTCGACGGTCGCTCGGGAGAGCCGCTGCCGGATCCGATCGCGGTCGGCTACATCTACATCCTGAAGCTGAACCACCTGGTCGACGACAAGATCCACGCTCGGTCGACCGGACCGTACTCGATGATCACGCAGCAGCCGCTGGGTGGTAAGGCGCAGTTCGGTGGTCAGCGTTTCGGTGAGATGGAGTGCTGGGCCATGCAGGCGTACGGCGCCGCATATGCCCTGCAGGAGCTGCTCACGATCAAGTCCGACGACGTACTCGGTCGGGTGAAGGTCTACGAGGCAATCGTCAAGGGCGAGAACATCCCCGAGCCGGGCATTCCGGAGTCGTTCAAGGTGCTGCTCAAGGAGCTGCAGTCGCTGTGCCTCAACGTTGAGGTGCTCTCCAGCGACGGCGTGGCCCTGGAGATGCGCGAGACCGACGACGAAGTGTTCCGGGCCGCCGAGGAACTGGGGATCGACCTGTCACGGCGTCCGAACGAGGGCGTCAGCAGCGTCGACGAGATCTAGGAGAGTTTGCCGGAGGCTTGCCCACGGCGACGGCAGAGCGTTTTAGGTCGTCGTGGACAAGCCCCGGCAAACGAACCCGCCAACACCTCGGCGGTTTGGTAAGGGCTTTCGGAGTCACGTGACAGGCAAAACGGTTACGTGGCATCGGGGCCAGTGACATTGAAGTATCGAATTACGACACGAGGGATACCCAAGTGCTCGATGTGAATTTCTTTGACGAGCTGCGCATCGGCCTCGCGACCGCGGACGACATCCGTCAGTGGTCGCACGGCGAAGTCAAGAAGCCCGAGACCATCAACTACCGCACGCTCAAGCCGGAGAAGGACGGACTCTTCTGCGAGAAGATCTTCGGTCCGACTCGCGACTGGGAGTGCTACTGCGGCAAATACAAGCGCGTCCGCTTCAAGGGCATCATCTGTGAGCGCTGCGGCGTCGAGGTGACCCGGGCCAAGGTGCGCCGTGAGCGCATGGGCCACATCGAGCTGGCCGCGTCGGTAACGCACATCTGGTACTTCAAGGGTGTGCCGAGCCGGCTCGGATACCTGCTCGACCTCGCGCCGAAGGACCTCGAGAAGATCATCTACTTCGCGTCGTACGTCGTCACCAGCGTCGACACCGAGGCACGCCACCGGGACATGTCCACGGTGGAGTCCGAGATCGGTGCCGAGAAGCGCCACGCCGAGAGCGCTCGCGACAATGAGATCGAGAAGCGGGCCACCAAGCTCGAGGCCGACCTGGCCGAGCTCGAGGCCGAGGGCGCCAAGGCTGACGTACGCCGGAAGGTCAAAGAGGGCGGCGAGCGCGAGATGCGGCAGATCCGCGATCGCGCGCAGCGTGAGATTGACCGTCTCGACGAGGTCATCGACACCTTCCGCAAGCTCGACTCGAAGCAGCTCGTCACCGACGAGTTGCTCTACCGCGAGCTCCGCGATCGCTTCGGTGAGTACTTCACCGGTGGCATGGGCGCCGAGGCCATCAAGTCGCTGATCGAGAACATGGATCTCGACGCCGAGGCCGAGGACCTGCGCGAGACCATCCGGTCCGGCAAGGGCCAGCGGAAGATCCGTGCGCTCAAGCGCCTCAAGGTTGTCGCGGCGTTCCTGAACACGAGCAACTCGCCGCTCGGCATGGTGCTCGACTGCGTGCCGGTCATCCCGCCGGACCTGCGGCCGATGGTGCAGCTCGACGGTGGTCGCTTCGCCACGTCCGACCTGAACGACCTCTACCGCCGGGTGATCAACCGGAACAACCGCCTCAAGCGGCTGATCGACCTCGGCGCGCCGGAGATCATCGTCAACAACGAGAAGCGGATGCTGCAGGAGGCCGTCGACGCGCTGTTCGACAACGGCCGCCGTGGGCGTCCGGTGACCGGCCCGGGCAACCGGCCGCTCAAGTCGCTGTCCGACATGCTCAAGGGCAAGCAGGGCCGGTTCCGCCAGAACCTGCTCGGCAAGCGCGTGGACTACTCCGGCCGTTCCGTCATCGTCGTCGGCCCGCGGCTCAAGCTGCACCAGTGCGGCCTGCCCAAGCAGATGGCGCTGGAGCTGTTCAAGCCGTTCGTGATGAAGCGGCTGGTCGACCTGAACCACGCGCAGAACATCAAGTCGGCCAAGCGCATGGTCGAGCGTCAGCGCCCGGTCGTATGGGACGTGCTCGAAGAGGTCATCGGCGAGCACCCGGTGCTGCTCAACCGCGCACCGACTCTGCACCGCCTCGGCATCCAGGCGTTCGAGCCGCAGCTCGTCGAGGGCAAGGCCATCCAGATCCACCCGCTCGTGTGTACGGCATTCAACGCCGACTTCGACGGTGACCAGATGGCCGTACACGTGCCGCTGTCGGCGGAAGCGCAGGCCGAGGCACGCATCCTCATGCTGTCGTCGAACAACATCTTGAAGCCGGCCGATGGCAAGCCGGTGACGATGCCGACGCAGGACATGGTCATCGGTCTCTACCACCTGACCCACCTCAAGGACGGCGGCGTCGGCACTGGCCGTGCGTTCGGCTCCGAGGCCGAGGCGTGGATGGCGTACGACAACAAGGAACTGCACCTGCAGGCGCCGGTGCGGATCCGGTTGAACGACGTCTTCGATGTCGACAACGGCGTCGGTGGCGCTGCCTGGACCGCGCCGGAGGGTTGGGAGCCGGGCACGCCGGTCATTCTCGACACCACGCTCGGTCGGGTGCTGTTCAACGAGACGCTGCCCAAGGGCTACCGCTTCGTGAACTACGAGATCCGCAAGAGCCAACTGTCGGCGATCGTCAACGACTTGGCCGAGCGGTTCCCGAAGGTTGCGCTGGCCGCGACGCTGGACGCGCTCAAGGAGGCCGGTTTCCACTGGGCCACCTGGTCCGGTGTGACGATCGGTATGGCCGACATCGTCCAGCCGCCGAACAAGGCGGAGATCCTCGAGCGCCACGAGCGTGAGGCCGAGCGGATCGACAAGCAGTTCCAGCGCGGTCTCATGACCGCCGAGGAGCGGCGCGGCGAGCTGATCGAGATCTGGACCAAGGCGACCAGCGAGGTGGCCAAGGACATGGAGACCGCGCTGCCACAGGCCAACCCGCTGTGGCAGATGATCTTCTCTGGTGCCCGAGGCAACATGCTGCAGCTACGTCAGATCGCGGCGATCCGTGGTCTGGTGGCCAACCCGAAGGGCGAGATCATCCCGCGGCCGATCAAGGCCAGCTACCGGGAGGGTCTGTCGGTGCTGGAGTACTTCATCTCCACGCACGGTGCTCGTAAGGGTCTGGCCGACACCGCGCTGCGTACGGCCGACTCGGGTTACCTGACCCGGCGTCTGGTCGACGTGTCGCAGGACGTGATCATCCGCGAGGAGGACTGCGGCACCGACCGTGGCATCTCGATGGCGGTTGGTCAGGACATCGACGGCAAGCTCGTGGTCCACGAGCACGCCGAGACCGGTGCCCACGCTCGTACGCTCGCCGACGACGTCGTCGACGAGCAAGGGCAACGTCGTGGTCGCTCGCGGCGCCGACCTCAACTCGATCATGATCGACGCGATCGTCGCCGCCGGTGTCGACACCGTACGGGTGCGCAGCGTCCTGACCTGCGAGTCGAAGCTCGGTGTGTGTGGTGCGTGCTACGGCCGCTCGCTGCCGACCGGTAAGACGGTCGACATCGGTGAGGCCGTCGGCATCATCGCCGCACAGTCCATCGGCGAGCCCGGCACGCAGCTGACCATGCGTACGTTCCACGCCGGTGGCGTCGCGGGTGACGACATCACCCAGGGTCTGCCGCGTGTCCAGGAGATCTTCGAGGCACGTATCCCGAAGGGCAAGGCGCCGATTGCCGAGTCCCCGGGCCGCGTACGCATCGAGGACGGCGACCGGTCGCGCAAGATCGTCATCGTTCCCGACGACGGCAGCGAGGAGATCGTGCACGACAAGATCTCCAAGCGCGTCCGCCTGCGGGTGACCGACGGCGGCCACGTCGAGGTCGGCGAGAAGATCACCGAGGGCACGATCGACCCGCACGAGCTGCTGCGCATCATGGGTCCGCGCGCCGTCCAGGTGCACCTGACCCAGGAGGTGCAGGAGGTCTACCGGTCGCAGGGCGTGATGATCCACGACAAGCACATCGAGATCATCATTCGGCAGATGCTCAAGCGCGTCACGGTCATCGACTCCGGCGCGACCGAGTTCCTGCCCGGTCTGCTGGTCGACCGCGCACAGTTCGAGGCGGAGAACCGTCGTCTGGTCGCCGAAGGCGGCGAGCCGGCGGCCGGTCGTCCCGTGCTGATGGGCATCACGAAGGCGTCGCTCGCGACGGACTCGTGGCTGTCGGCCGCCTCCTTCCAGGAGACGACGCGCGTGCTCACCGACGCGGCGATCAACGCGCGCAGCGACTCGCTGATCGGCCTCAAGGAGAACGTCATCATCGGAAAGCTCATCCCGGCCGGTACGGGCATCAGCAAGTACCGCAACGTCCGGGTGGAGCCGACCGAGGAGGCGAAGGCCAAGGTCTACTCGATGACCGGCTACACCGAGACCGACTACGGGTTCGGGCCGACGAGTGGCCAGGCCGTGCCGCTCGACGACTACGACTTCGGGTCGTACCGGTAAGCACCAAGGCAACACCGTTCGACGGCGGCGTTGGAGCACTTGCTCCGGCGCCGCCGTCGGCGTCTGTACGCACGAACCCGCCCCGGCATCGCCCGCCGACCAAGCCCTCCGGCCCCGAAGTCGCGAGGTCTTTCCGGCCGGATGGGCGTAACGACTGCACGATGTGGCATGTTGGTGAGCAGGACACGTTGGTGAGCAGGACGAGCGACGACAGGGGTTTCAGCGATGACGCAGGCGACCGCGGTCCGCCATCCGCTCGATCCGGACATCACGCGCTCGTCGAAGGCGATCGTCGTATTGGCGCTCGGAATCGTCGCCGCGGTGACCGGTGCGCTTGTCGGCGGCGTCATCCCGGCGACCGTCGCCCTGATCATCGCGAAGTCGACCCGAGCCGACCTGGTGGCGGCGGGCGGCTACCTGACCGGCGCAAAGATGATGCGCACCGGCGTCCGGCTGGCGTGGCTCGGCATCGTACTTGCGGCGGGCGCGCTCGTTGTCGCGGCGATCATCGGCCTCCTGCATCTCGCGGCCGCCTCCGGCCAGCCGCAGCATTTCGCGCCGGGCACGAACTGACCGCCGCGACGAGGAGAGGCGAAGCATGACCCAGGAGCCCGCATCCGCGCCGGACGGGCCCGACTTGCCGGGCAATTCGCCTGCGTCTGAGGACTCACCGCGTGTCCCGCCGCCGCCCATCCGCCCGGCTGCCTACCCGCCCGTCGATCCGGCGTCGGGAGATCCTGCGGCGGCGAACTCGTGGCCCGCATCGGGCTACCAGCAACCTCCGGCCGCATATCAGCCTTCCGGGCCGGCCGGCATGGGAAATCCCGCCAGCGCGTACGCCGCGAGCGGATATGCGCCGCCTGGATACGCCGCGCCGGGATATCCGCCGCCCGGACACCCCGTGCCGGGATATCCACCGCCTGGATACCCCGGGACCGGCTACCCGGGACCGAGCTACGGCGGCGGTGGCTATCAACCGACGACGCCGGGCCAGATCCCGGTGCCGCGGCTGCCTGGCATCAACCGGCTCCAACCGGTCGGTGGCACCCCGTTCGCGTACGCCTATGTTCGTGTGCCCCCGGTTACATCCGGGCTCGCGATCGGCTCGTTGATCGCGGGCATAGCGTCGATCGCGGTCGCGCTCGGCATGGTCTGTCTCGGCCTCAGTGGCGCGTCGGATGGCTGGGGAGCGCTGGTCGCCGGCGCGTTCGCGATCCTGTCGATCCTGCTCGGCGCGGCGGCGATTGCCTTCGGCCGGTCGGCCGCCCGGATGATCCGCCGGGCCGCCGGAGCGACGTCCGGGTCGGGCATGGCGAACGCGGGAATGACTTGCGGTTGGGTCGGCGTTGGACTGTCCGTGATCGGATTCTTCGGCGCGCTGGCGGCGACGATTGCCGGCTGAACCAGCGGGACGGCCGTCGGCTGAGGCCGCCGATACCGCCGTCGGCCGAGTCCGTGAGAATGCTGCCGACCAGGCGATCGCGAACGCCGAGGTCTGACGTACCGACGGATTGCTCTGGTCTCGACGGAGATTGACCTCTGTCTGTGTAGCGGCCAACCGCGACGGCGGGGTTATTCGGCGGGACGTCCGCGGCCGGCGTGTAGACTTACTGCGGCAACGGTGGGCGCTGGCTTCTCATCGCCAACATCACGATCGCCGATATCACAACCGCGGGAACCACCGGTCGTTTTGACCTGTGCGCTCACGGTGGGTACTCTTGTTCTTCGTGCCCGGGCGTGCCCGGGCCATCGTGTGCGCGCGAAATCGTGCGGCCTCCGCGGAGGCATGCCGGCGACGCGCAGACGGTGCCCCTTCCGGCATTGCGAAAGCGAAGTTGGAACGTGCGCCGGGCGACACGCCCGACCGCGGGGGTCGGACCGCAGGGTGCGATCCGACAACAACAGACGTTGCTCCACCTGCACCACAGCGGCCGACCTAGCTAACCGGCCGTGGCCAGATCCGACCACCGTTGCGCGCAACGACATACCCGGCAAGGACAGGGAGAACGAGACCCGGTGCCCACAATTCAGCAGCTGGTCCGCAAGGGCCGCAAGGCCAAGACCGGCAAGACGAAGACGCCCGCGCTCAAGGGAAGCCCGCAGCGCCGTGGCGTGTGCACGCGTGTTTACACGACGACTCCGAAGAAGCCGAATTCGGCGCTGCGGAAGGTCGCCCGTGTGAAGCTGACCAGCCAGATCGAGGTCACCGCGTACATCCCGGGTGTCGGGCACAACCTGCAGGAGCACTCGATCGTGCTCGTCCGTGGCGGCCGGGTGAAGGATCTGCCGGGCGTTCGCTACAAGATCATTCGCGGTTCGCTGGACACCCAGGGCGTCCGCAACCGCAAGCAGGCCCGTAGTCGCTACGGTGCGAAGAAGGAGAAGAGCTGACATGCCTCGTAAGGGCCCCGCACCGAAGCGACCGCTGATCGCTGACCCGGTCTACAACTCGCCGCTGGTCACGCAGCTGATCAACAAGATCCTTACGGAGGGCAAGCGCTCTCTCGCCGAGCGCATCGTCTACGGCGCTCTCGAAGGCTGCCGCGAAAAGTCCGGCACGGACCCGGTCGTCACGCTCAAGCGGGCGATGGACAACGTGAAGCCGACCCTCGAGGTTCGCAGCCGCCGTGTCGGTGGCGCGACCTACCAGGTGCCGGTCGAGGTCCGGGCACCGCGCCAGGTCACCCTCGGGCTGCGCTGGCTGGTGCAGTACTCGAAGGCCCGCCGGGAGAAGACCATGATCGAGCGGCTGCAGAACGAGCTGCTCGACGCGAGCAACGGTCTTGGCGCCGCGGTCAAGCGGCGCGAGGACACGCACAAGATGGCCGAATCGAACAAGGCGTTCGCTCACTACCGCTGGTAACCAGCGATCGCGGCCGATCAGTGCGACGCACGATCTACGCACTACTAAAGGCAAGGAAGGAATACCGTGGCTACCGCCGAGAACGCGCTCGCCAAGCTCCGCAACATCGGGATCATGGCGCACATCGACGCCGGTAAGACGACGACGACTGAGCGCATCCTGTTCTACACCGGCATCACGTACAAGATCGGTGAGGTCCACGAGGGCGCTGCCGTCATGGACTGGATGGAGCAGGAGCAGGAGCGCGGGATCACGATCACCTCCGCTGCGACCAAGGTCGAGTGGAAGGGTCACCCGATCAACATCATCGACACCCCGGGTCACGTCGACTTCACCGTTGAGGTGGAGCGCAACCTCCGGGTGCTCGACGGTGCCGTCGCGGTCTACGACGGCGTCGCCGGTGTCGAGCCACAGACGGAGAACGTCTGGCGGCAGGCGGACAAGTACCACGTGCCGCGCATGTGCTTCGTCAACAAGCTCGACCGTACGGGTGCCGACTTCTTCCGGTGCGTGCAGATGATGATCGACCGGCTGAACTCGACGCCGCTCGTGCTCCAGCTGCCCATCGGCAACGAGGCGAGCTTCATCGGTGTCGTCGACCTGCTGAACATGCGGGCGCTGACCTGGCGCGGCGAGACGCTCAAGGGCGAGGACTACACCGTCGAGGAGATCCCGGCGGACATGCTCGAGCAGGCCCAGGAGTACCGCGAGAAGCTGATCGAGACGCTGGCCGAGGTCGACGACCCGATCATGGAGAGCTACCTCGAGGGCGAAGAGATGTCGGTCGAGGCCATCAAGGCCGGCATCCGGCGGGCGACCATCGCCAGCAAGGCAAACCCGGTGCTGTGTGGCTCGGCGTTCAAGAACAAGGGCGTTCAGCCCATGCTCGACGCTGTCGTGGACTTCCTGCCCTCGCCACTGGACGTTCCGGCCATCGAGGGTACGGCGACCGACGGCGAGACGCCGGTGCTGCGCAAGCCGTCGCCGAGCGAGCCGTTCTCCGCGCTGGCCTTCAAGATCCAGACGGACAAGCACCTCGGCAAGCTCACCTACGTGCGGATCTACTCCGGCACGCTCGAGTCCGGCACCCAGGTGGTCAACTCCACCAAGGACCGCAAGGAGCGCATCGGCAAGATCTACCAGATGCACGCCAACAAGCGCGAGGAGCGCCCAACGGCGTACGCCGGCGACATCATCGCGGTGCAGGGTCTCAAGCAGACCACCACCGGTGACACGCTGTGTGACCCGGCCAAGCCGGTGATCCTCGAGTCGATGACGTTCCCGGAGCCGGTCATCTCGGTGGCGATCGAGCCGAAGAGCAAGGCCGACCAGGAGAAGCTCGGTACGGCGATCCAGCGCCTGGCCGAGGAGGACCCGACGTTCCGCGTCCGCAACGACGAGGAGACCGGTCAGACGGTCATCTCCGGCATGGGCGAACTCCACCTGGACATCCTGGTGGACCGCATGCGCCGCGAGTTCAACGTCGAGGCCAACATCGGCAAGCCGCAGGTGGCCTACCGCGAGACGATCCGTAAGACGGTCGAGAAGGCCGACTACACGCACAAGAAGCAGACCGGTGGCTCCGGCCAGTACGCGAAGGTCCAGATCACCCTGGAGCCGCTGCCGCTGGACGGCGAGACGACGTACGAGTTCGTCAACTCGGTCACCGGCGGCCGGATCCCGAAGGAGTTCATTCCGTCGGTGGACGCCGGTGCGCAGGACGCCATGCAGTACGGCATCCTGGCCGGCTACCCGCTCGTCGGCGTGAAGCTCACGCTGCTCGACGGTGCGTACCACGAGGTTGACTCGTCCGAAATGGCGTTCAAGATCGCTGGTTCGATGGTGCTGAAGGAGGCGGCTCGCCGGGCCGACCCGGCACTGCTCGAACCGATGATGTCCGTCGAGGTCGTCACGCCCGAGGAGAACATGGGCGACGTCATCGGCGACCTCAACTCCCGTCGCGGCATGATCCAGGCGATGGAGGAGCGCGGGGGAGCCCGCGTCGTCCGCGCCCTGGTGCCGCTGTCGGAGATGTTCGGCTACGTCGGCGACCTGCGGTCGAAGACCCAGGGCCGGGCGAGCTACAGCATGCAGTTCGACTCCTATGCCGAAGTGCCGCAGAGCGTGGCGAAGGAGATCATCGCGAAGGCGACGGGCGAGTGAGCATCGCTGGTTCGGCCGCGTGAAGCGGCCGATCCAGCGCACGCTTATCGCACGAGGTGCGTGTAATTGGCCCATCCCGAACTTCGGGTGACGGCAGCAAGATCCAAGGTCGACAGACGTAGGTAAGAACCAAGAAGTCCACAGGAGGAACCAAGTGGCGAAGGCGAAGTTCGAGCGGACCAAGCCGCACGTCAACATCGGCACCATCGGTCACATCGACCACGGCAAGACGACGCTGACTGCGGCCATTACCAAGGTCCTGCATGACAAGTGGCCGGCCATCAACCCGTACACGCCGTTCGATGAGATCGACAAGGCGCCGGAGGAGAAGGCGCGTGGTATCACGATCTCCATCGCGCACGTCGAGTACTCGACCGAGGCGCGGCACTACGCACACGTCGACTGCCCCGGTCACGCCGACTACATCAAGAACATGATCACCGGTGCGGCGCAGATGGATGGCGCCATCCTGGTGGTCGCGGCGACCGACGGTCCGATGCCTCAGACGCGTGAGCACGTGCTGCTTGCTCGCCAGGTCGGCGTGCCCTACATCGTCGTGGCGCTCAACAAGAGCGACATGGTCGACGATGAGGAGCTGCTGGAGCTCGTCGAGCTCGAGGTCCGTGAGCTGCTGTCGAGCCAGGAGTACCCGGGCGATGACCTGCCGGTCATCCGGGTCTCGGCGCTCAAGGCGCTCGAGGGCGACGAGCAGTGGTCCGAGGCGCTCATGGAGCTCATGAACGCCGTCGACGAGAAGATCCCGCAGCCCGAGCGCGAGATCGACAAGCCGTTCCTGATGCCGATCGAGGACGTCTTCACGATCACCGGTCGTGGCACGGTCGTCACCGGTCGCTGCGAGCGCGGCGTGCTCCTGCCGAACGAGGATGTCGAGATCGTCGGCATCAAGGAGAAGTCGCTCAAGACGAAGGTCACCGCGATCGAGATGTTCCGCAAGACCCTCGATGACGCGCGCGCCGGAGAGAACGTCGGTCTCCTGCTCCGCGGCATCAAGCGCGAAGAGGTCGAGCGGGGCATGGTCGTGGTCAAGCCTGGCTCCAACACGCCGCACACGGAGTTCGACGCGCAGGTCTACATCCTCTCCAAGGAGGAGGGTGGCCGGCACACGCCGTTCTTCCAGAACTACCGGCCGCAGTTCTACTTCCGGACCACGGACGTCACCGGTGTCGTCACGCTGCCTGAGGGCACCGAGATGGTCATGCCGGGCGACAACACGGCCATGACGGTGAAGCTGATCCAGCCCATCGCCATGGAGGACGGCCTCAAGTTCGCCATCCGCGAGGGTGGCCGGACGGTCGGCGCCGGCCGCGTTACCAAGATCCTGAAGTGAAGTAACTAACCCTGATTTCGCATGTCGTGGGTCTCTACGGCATAATGAACAGGTTGCGTTCCGCGCAGCGCGGTGGGTTGCGGCCCTGATTCGATCGGGTGTTTTCGCCCGGGCGGTAAAGGTCCAGCTCACCGCGCTCGCACGGCGCCTATTCGCATGTGCGGGGTTCAAATCCGCGCGCGAGGTGCCTCCCGGCCACCGTCAGGCGGCGTCGGGCGTGTGGACGGTTAGGTTCGTTCCGGTGGTACGGGGCGGAGTCTGGTCCAGCGCCACGACACGCCCGACCGCGGGGGTCGGACACTGGGCCGGTGCCCGGGAGTGATCCCGAGGCACTGGGGACTGCAAGGGTCAACCACCCGCGCAGGTAGCGGTATCGAGAGAAGGAACAGAAGCCACCATGGCGGGACAGAAGATCCGCATCCGGCTCAAGGCCTACGACCACGAGGTGGTCGACTCGTCGGCGCGCAAGATCGTTGAGACGGTCACGCGGACCGGCGCACAGGTCGCTGGCCCGGTGCCGCTGCCGACGGAGATCAACCGCTACTGCGTCATCCGCTCGCCGCACAAGTACAAGGACTCTCGCGAGCACTTCGAGATGCGTACGCACAAGCGTCTGATCGACATCATCGACCCGACCCCGAAGACGGTGGATTCGCTCATGCGGCTCGACCTTCCGGCGGGCGTCGACATCGAGATCAAGCTGTAGGGACCGACTAATGGACAGGCAAGTCAAGGGCATCCTGGGCGCCAAGCTCGGCATGACCCAGGTCTGGGACAACAACCGCGTTGTCCCGGTGACCGTGGTGCAGGCCGGGCCGTGCGTGGTGACCCAGGTACGCGGGGCCGACTCCGACGGCTACTCGGCCGTACAGCTGGCGTTCGGCGCCGTTGACCCGCGCAAGGTCAACAAGCCGGTCGCCGGACACTACGCGAAGGCGGACGTGGCGCCGCGCCGGCACATCGTCGAGCTGCGCACCACCGACGCGAACGACTACACGATCGGTCAGGAAGTGACCGTCGAGACGTTCGCCGCCGGCGACCGCATCGACGTCACCGGCAAGACCAAGGGCAAGGGCTTCGCCGGCGTCATGAAGCGCCACGGCTTCCACGGCCTCAAGGCGAGCCACGGTGTCGAGCGCAAGCACCGCTCGCCCGGCTCGATCGGCGCCTGCGCGACTCCCGGTCGCGTGTTCAAGGGCGTCCGGATGGCCGGCCGGATGGGCTCGCGGCGCTTCACCGTACAGAACCTGATCGTCCAGGCGGTCGACCCGGAGCAGAACCTGCTGCTGGTACGCGGCGCGATTCCCGGCCCGGCCGGCGCGCTCGTGCTGGTCCGCGGGGCCGCCAAGAACATTCTGGCGAAGGGCGGTGTCGCGAAGTGACCACGGTGGACGTCATTACCGTCGACGGTGACTCGACCGCCTCGGTCGAATTGCCAGCCGACGTCTTCGACACGCAGGCCAACATCGCGCTGATGCACCAGGTCGTCGTCGCTCAGCTCGCCGCGGCCCGGCAGGGCACGCACAAGGCGAAGAGCCGCGGCGAGGTGTCCGGTGGCGGTCGCAAGCCGTACAAGCAGAAGGGCACCGGTCGCGCCCGCCAGGGTTCGACCCGGGCGCCGCAGTTCGCTGGCGGTGGCGTTGTGCACGGGCCGGTCCCGCGCGACTACAGCCAGCGGACGCCGAAGAAGATGAAGGCCGCCGCGCTGCGCGGCGCGCTTTCGGATCGTGCTCGGGACGGTCGCGTGCACGTGGTCGCCGGATTCGTCGCCGGTGAGACGCCGTCGACGAAGGCCGCGCTGGCGACGCTCGCGAAGGCAACCGAGACCGAGCGGGTGCTCGTCGTTCTCGGTTCGACGGACGAGATCAACTGGCTGAGCCTCCGCAACGTGCCGACCGTGCACCTGCTCGAGGCCGGCCAGCTGAACACGTACGACGTGCTGGTCGCGGACGAGGTCGTCTTCACCACCGACGCGCTCGAGGAGTTCCTCGGCGTGCCGGTCAGTGCGGGCACGGCGGCCGCCGACGACGCCGACGATGAGGAGGCCGACAAGTGAGCACGATCGCCGACCCGCGGGACATCATCGTCGCGCCAGTCGTCTCCGAGAAGAGCTACAGCGAGTTGAACCGCAACTGGTACACGTTCCTCGTGCACCCGGACGCGAACAAGACGGAGATCAAGATCGCGATCCAGCAGATCTTCAACGTCCGCGTTCTGTCGGTCAACACACTCAACCGTGAGGGCAAGCGCAAGCGGACCCGTACGGGCTTCGGCAAGCGCAAGGACACGAAGCGGGCGATGGTCAAGCTGGCCGATGGCGACCGCATCGAGGCCTTCGGCGGACCGGTCAGCTGAGGGGTATAGACGATGGCTATTCGTAAGTACAAGCCGACCACTCCGGGTCGACGTGGGTCGAGTGTCTCGGACTTTGCCGAGATCACCCGGTCAACGCCGGAGAAGTCGCTGCTCGCGCCGATCCACAGCAAGGGCGGCCGCAACGTCCATGGCCGGATCACCACTCGTCACCAGGGTGGTGGTCACAAGCGGCAGTACCGTCTCGTCGACTTCAAGCGGGTCGACAAGGACGGCGTGCCGGCGAAGGTCGCCCACATCGAGTACGACCCGAACCGTACGGCTCGGATCGCGCTGCTGCACTACGCCGACGGCGAGAAGCGCTACATCATCGCGCCGAAGGATCTGCAGCAAGGCGACGCCGTCGAGTCGGGTCCGGGCGCGGACATCCGGCCGGGCAACAACCTGCCGCTGCGCAACATCCCGGTCGGCACCACGGTGCACGCGGTGGAGTTGCGTCCGGGCGGCGGCGCGAAGCTTGCCCGCTCGGCCGGCGTCGGCATCCAGCTGCTCGGTCGCGAGAGCGACTACGCGACGCTGCGCATGCCGTCCGGTGAGATCCGGCGCGTGCTCGTCGGTTGCCGCGCGACGGTGGGCGAGATCGGCAACGCCGACCAGTCGAACATCAACTGGGGCAAGGCCGGCCGCATGCGCGGTGGAAGGGCAAGCGCCCGACCGTCCGTGGTGTGGCGATGAACCCCGTCGACCACCCGCACGGTGGTGGCGAGGGCAAGACGTCCGGTGGTCGCCACCCGGTGAACCCGAAGGGCAAGCCCGAGGGGCGTACGCGTTCCAAGGGCAAGGAGAGCGACCGCCTGATCGTTCGTCGCCGCTACGCGAACCGCAAGCGCGGCTAAGGGAGACATACAAGATGCCACGCAGCCTGAAGAAGGGCCCGTTCGTCGACGACCACCTGATGAAGAAGGTGGAAGTCCAGAACGACAAGGGCTCCAAGACCGTGATCAAGACTTGGTCGCGCCGCTCGATGATCGTGCCCGAGATGCTCGGCCACACGATCGCCGTACACGACGGTCGCAAGCACGTTCCGGTGTTTGTCTCCGAAGCGATGGTCGGGCACAAGCTCGGCGAGTTCGCGATGACCCGCACGTTCAAGGGTCACGAGAAGGACGACCGCAAGGCTCGCCGCCGCTAGGCGATGAGTCTGCGGTTGACGTAGTCGACGGCCCGGCTGGGCTCGCAGGTTTCCACGATTAAGGATCAATGATGCCAACGAAGAGCGACGCGGCGGCGCTGCCTGGTGCGCGAGCGATCGCACGTCACGTGCGCATTTCGCCGATGAAGGCGCGCCGCGTGGTGAACCTCGTGCGCGGCCTGCCCGCCAAGGAGGCCCTGACGGTGCTGAGGTTCGCACCGCAGGCCGCCAGCGAGCCGGTCTACAAGGTGCTGGCCAGCGCGGTTGCGAACGCGGAGAACAACGAGCGGCTCGACCCCGACTCGCTGCTGGTCGCCGAGGCGTACGTCGACGAAGGCCCGACGCTCAAGCGGTTCCGGCCGCGGGCGCAGGGTCGCGCCTACCGCATCCGCAAGCGCACCTGCCACATCACGATCGTGGTGGAGAGCGTCGTCGCGGCGGCTCCGGGTCGCCCGGCCAAGGCCGCTCCGGCCAAGGCAGCGCCGGCCAAGGCCACAAAGGCGACCGCGGCGGCGTCTGACACCGACACAGCGGAGGCCGCGCCGGCGAAGGCCACCAAGGCCAGCAAGGCGACGAAGACCACGAAGGCGGCCAAGGCCGCCGCGGAGCCGGTCGACACGACCGAGGCCAGCGACACGACCGAGGCTAGCGACACGGCGTCGGAAGCGAAGCCCGCGAAGAAGGCTGCTAAGAAGGCGCCCGCCGATGGCGGCGCCGAGCCGACAGCGACGACCGACGACGCTGCCGAGGAAGGGACCGAGTAATGGGTCAGAAGGTTCACCCCACCGGGTTCCGGCTCGGCATTTCGACCGACTGGACGAGCCGCTGGTACGCGGACAAGCTCTACAAGGACTACATCGCGGAGGATGTCAAGATCCGCAAGATGATGTCCCGCGGGCTCGAGCGCGCCGGCATCGCCAAGGTGGACATCGAGCGCACCCGGGACCGGGTCCGCATCGACATCCACACCGCGCGTCCGGGCATCGTGATCGGCCGCAAGGGCGCCGAGGCGGAGAAGATCCGCGGCAACCTGGAGAAGCTCACCGGCAAGCAGGTGCAGCTCAACATCCTCGAGGTCAAGAACCCCGAGTCGGACGCGCAGCTCGTCGCGCAGGGCGTGGCCGAGCAGCTGTCCAGCCGCGTCAGCTTCCGTCGTGCCATGCGTAAGGCGATCCAGTCGGCCATGAAGAACCCGGCCGTCAAGGGCATCCGCGTGCAGGTCTCGGGTCGCCTCGGCGGTGCCGAGATGAGCCGTACGGAGTTCTACCGTGAGGGCCGCGTTCCGCTGCACACGCTGCGGGCCAACATCGAGTACGGCTTCTTCGAGGCTCGTACGACCTTCGGTCGCATCGGTGTGAAGGTCTGGATCTACAAGGGCGACGCGCTCGCCGGTGCTGTACCGCCGCCGGAGACTGCTCCGGGCCGGCCGCGGCGTGACCGTGGCGACCGCCCGGACCGTCCGCGCCGCATCCGTTCCGGTTCGTCCGGAACGACGGCCGGTGGTACGGAGGCAGGCCGCGCCGTCGGTGGATCGAGTGCGCCGTCGGCTGCCCCCGAGGCACCCGCGGCACCGGTCGAGCCGGCACCGGCCGACGCGACCGCGGCGCCGGCCGAGACCGCGGCGCCAACCGAGACCGCGTTCGGCGCCACGAACGAAGCGCAGGAGGGCTGAGTCATGCTGATCCCGCGTAAGCCTCCGAAGGGCTTCCGCAAGCCGCACCACCCGAGGCGTACGGGTGCGGCGAAGGGCGGCACCCGAGTCGTCTTCGGCGAGTACGGCATCCAGGCGCTCGAGCCGGCGTACGTCACCAACCGCCAGATCGAGGCCGCTCGTATCGCGATGAACCGGCACATCCGTCGTGGTGGAAAGGTCTGGATCACGGTCTTCCCGGACCAGGCGATCACGAAGAAGCCGGCCGAAACCCGCATGGGTTCCGGTAAGGGTTCGCCGGAGTGGTGGGTCGCCAACATCCACCCGGGTCGCATTCTCTTCGAGATGGCGTACCCGAATGAGCAACAGGCTCGCGAGGCCATGCGCCGCGCGATCCACAAGCTCCCGATGAAGTGCCGCATTGTCAAGCGCGAGGTAGGTGACATCTGATGGCCAACTCACAGGCCGTCGAGTTTCGTGAGCTGTCCGAGTTGGACCTGGTCACGCGGCTGCGCGAGGCGAAGGCGGAGCTGTTCAACCTGCGGGTGCAGGGCGCGACTGGTCAGCTCGACAACACGGGCCGGCTGCGCGTCATCCGCCGGGAGATCGCCCGGATTTACACGATCATGCGGGAGCGGGAGCTCGGGCTCTCGGTCGCGCCGACTGAGGTGGCGTCATGACCGAAACACCACAGGCCGCGGAGCGGAGCCGCCGCAAGGTGCGTGAAGGCATCGTGGTCAGCGACAAGATGGACAAGACGGTGATCGTCTCCGTCGAGGACCGCGTCAAGCACGCGCTCTACGGGAAGGTCATGCGCCGGGGCAGCAAGCTCCAGGCGCACGACGAGGCCAACGCGTGTGGCATCGGCGACCGGGTCCTGCTCATGGAGACGCGACCGCTGTCGGCCACCAAGCGCTGGCGGGTCGTCGAGATCCTCGAGAAGGCAAAGTAATCCCCCTTGAGGGACAACGGAACGACAAGTTGTTTCGCTCGTAGCGCCGGCTGTGACCGGCCGGTGCGGCCGGCGAATGGGTTCTTCCAAGCTCCGGCGGCGCCGGAGGACTGGCAGACAAACAGGAGACTGACGTGATTCAGCAGGAGTCGCGACTTCGGGTCGCCGACAACACGGGTGCCAGGGAAATCCTGTGCATCCGAGTGCTCGGCGGCTCCGGTCGGCGCTACGCGAGCATCGGCGACGTCATCGTGGCCACCGTCAAGGACGCCATCCCCGGCGCCGGCGTGAAGAAGGGCGACGTCGTCAAGGCCGTCGTCGTACGCACGGCGAAGGAGAAGCGGCGCCCGGACGGTTCGTACATCCGCTTCGACGAGAACGCCGCCGTGATCATCCGTGATGGCGGCGACCCGCGCGGCACGCGCATCTTCGGCCCAGTCGGGCGCGAGTTGCGTGACAAGCGCTTCATGAAGATCATTTCGCTTGCCCCGGAGGTGTTGTAGATCGTGAAGGTACATAAGAACGACACGGTCGTGGTCATCGCCGGCCGGGACAAGGGCGCTCGGGGCAAGGTCATCGCGGCCTACCCCGAGACGCAGAAGGTCATCGTCGAAGGCGTGAACCGCGTGAAGAAGCACACCCGTGTGCAGAGCACGCAGCGTGGTGCGAAGACCGGCGGAATCATCACCCAGGAGGCGGCGATCCACGTGTCGAACGTGATGGTCGTCGACACCGAGGGCAAGCCGACGCGGGTCGGCTACCGCACGGAGTCGGTAGAGCGAGCGGACGGCCGTACGAAGACCAACCGTGTTCGCGTCTCCCGCAAGACCGGTAAGGACATCTCATGAGTGTGGCGACCGAGAACCCGAAGACGCTCCCACGGCTCAAGGAGCGCTACCGCAACGAGGTCGTGGCGAAGCTGCGCGAGCAGTACAACTACGCCAACCCGATGCAGGTGCCGAGCCTGGTCAAGATCGTCGTCAACATGGGCGTCGGCGAGGCCGCCCGGGACGCGAAGCTGATCGACGGCGCCGTCCGCGATCTGACCGCGATCACCGGCCAGAAGCCGCTCGTACGGCGCGCCACGAAGTCCATCGCGCAGTTCAAGCTGCGCGAGGGAATGCCGATCGGCGCGAAGGTGACGCTGCGCGGCGACCGGATGTGGGAGTTCCTCGACCGGCTGCTGTCGATCGCGCTGCCGCGTATTCGCGACTTCCGCGGCCTCGACGCGCGCAAGCTCGACGGGCACGGCAACTACACGTTCGGTCTGACCGAGCAGTCGGTGTTCCACGAGATCGACCAGGACCGCATCGATCGGGTTCGGGGCATGGACATCACGCTGGTGACCACCGCCGCCACCGATGACGAGGGACGCACGCTGCTCAAGCTGCTCGGCTTCCCGTTCAAGGAGAACTGATCCATGGCCAAGAAGGCACTGATCATCAAGTCGAACGCGAAGCCCAAGTTCGCCGTTCGTGCGTACACCCGCTGCCAGCGGTGTGGCCGACCCAAGTCGGTGTATCGCAAGTTCGGCCTGTGCCGCATTTGCATCCGTGAGATGGCTCACCGCGGTGAGTTGCCCGGCGTGTCCAAGGCATCCTGGTAACAGGCTTGATTCCTCTTCGCCGTAGGCCTCGTGCCGTGACCCGCGCTAGCGGTGCACGAGCGGGGAACCCCGGCGAGAAAGGCTAACGAGACCCATGACAATGACTGACCCGATCGCAGACATGCTGACCCGTCTGCGCAATGCCAACCAGGCGTATCACGACCGCGTGACGATGCCCTACTCGAAGCTCAAGGCGAACGTCGCCGAGGTGCTGAAGGCCGAGGGCTATATCGCCGCGTGGTCCGTGGAGGAGCCGGCAGAAGGTGCCGTCGGCAAGAGCCTGGCGATCGATCTGAAGTTCGGCCCGAACCGTGAGCGGAGCCTGGCCGGCATCAAGCGCGTGTCCAAGCCCGGCCTGCGGGTCTACGCGAAGTCGTCGGACCTCCCGCGCGTGCTCGGTGGCCTGGGCGTAGCGATCATCTCGACGTCCCAGGGGCTGCTGACCGACAGGCAGGCCCGCAAGCGGAGCGTAGGCGGGGAAGTCCTCGCCTTCGTCTGGTAACGGAGGGCCGGTAGCAATGTCGCGAATTGGACGTAAGGCGATCACGGTGCCTTCGGGCGTCGATGTCACCATCACGGGCCAGACCGTCAAGGTCAAGGGCCCGAAGGGCGAGCTGCAGCACACGCTGGTCGAGCCGATCACCGCGGAGCGCGCCGATGACGGCGAGATCCACGTGGTCCGACCGAACGACGAGCGCCGGGCCAAGGAGCTCCACGGCCTGTCTCGTACGTTGGTCAACAACATGATCGTCGGCGTGACCGAGGGTTACCGGAAGTCGCTGGAGATCGCCGGCACCGGTTACCGCGTACAGGCAAAGGGTTCTGATCTCGAGTTCGCGCTCGGTTTCTCGCACCCGGTCGTAGTGGCGCCGCCCAAGGGCATCACGTTCGCGGTCGAGCGGCCGACGCTGTTCCACGTGTCGGGCATCGACAAGCAGCAGGTCGGCGAGGTCGCCGCGAACATCCGCAAGATTCGTCCGCCGGAGCCGTATAAGGGCAAGGGCGTGCGTTACCAAGGCGAAGCCATTCGTCGTAAGGCTGGAAAGGCAGGAAAGAAGTGAGCGCCACTCTGCTCAAGCGCCAACGCGGCGTCGCCGCGTCGCGGCGGGTCGGCAAGGCGCGCCGTCACTTCCGCGTGCGCAAGAACGTGTACGGCACGCAGGCGCGTCCGCGCCTGGTTGTCACGCGCTCGCTGCGCCATATCGTCGCGCAGATCGTCGACGACACCGCCGGCCGCACCGTGGCCTCCGCATCCACGCTCGACTCATCGATCCGCGGCACCGAGGGCGCCAAGAGCGACCTCTCTCGCCAGGTCGGTGCGTTGCTCGCGGAGCGGGCCAAGGCGGCGGGCATCACCAAGGTCGTCTTCGATCGCGGTGGCAACCGGTACGCGGGGCGAATCGCCGCGCTGGCCGATGCTGCCCGCGAAGCCGGACTCGAGTTCTAAGGAGGCGTCTGATGGCAGGTCCACAGCGCAGGGGTACCGGCTCCGGCAGCAACACGTCCGAGGGTGGCCAGGGCGGTGGCGGCGATCGCCGCAACCGTCGTGACGGTGACCGTCGGGGCGGCTCGCAGGCGGAGAAGACCCCGCACATCGAGCGGGTCGTCACGATCAACCGCGTGGCGAAGGTCGTCAAGGGTGGCCGCCGGTTCAGCTTCACCGCGCTCGTCGTCGTCGGTGACGGCGATGGCACGGTCGGCGTCGGCTATGGCAAGGCCAAGGAGGTGCCCGCGGCGATCGCCAAGGGCGTCGAGGAGGCCAAGAAGCACTTCTTCAAGGTGCCGCGCAACGGCGTGACCATCCCGCACCCGGTCCAGGGTGAGGAGGCCGCCGGCGTCGTCCTGTTGAAGCCGGCGAGCCCGGGAACCGGCGTCATCGCCGGTGGTCCGGTGCGGGCCGTGCTGGAGTGCGCGGGCATTCACGACGTGCTCTCCAAGAGCCTCGGTTCGTCGAACCCGATCAACATCGTGCACGCCTCTGTGGCGGCGCTGAAGATGCTCGAATCGCCGGAGAAGGTCGCGGCTCGCCGTGGTCTGCCGGTCGAGGACGTCGCGCCCGCGGCCATGCTGGCCGCCCGCGCCGACGCGGCGAAGTAGAGGGGGCGGGGAACGCATGGCACGCCTGAAAGTCACACAGACCCGCTCGGGGATCGGTGCAAAGCGCAACCAGCGCGAGACGCTGCGCACACTCGGCCTCAAGCGGATCAATGACGTGGTGGTCAAGGAGGACCGCCCCGAAATTCGGGGCATGATCTTTACGGTGACTCACCTCGTGAAGTTCGAGGAGGTCGAGTAATGGCGATCAAGGTCCACCACCTGCGTCCCGCCCCGGGGGCGAAGACGAACAAGACCCGCGTCGGTCGTGGTGAGGGCTCTAAGGGCAAGACCGCGGGCCGCGGTACCAAGGGTACGAAGGCCCGTTACCAGGTCTCGGCGGCGTTCGAGGGCGGGCAGACGCCCATCCACATGCGCCTGCCGAAGCTCAAGGGCTTCAACAACAAGTTCAAGGTCCCGTTCCAGGTCGTGAACCTGGATCGGCTGGCCGAGCTGTTCCCGAACGGCGGCACGGTCGGGATCATTGAGCTGATCGACGCCGGCGCGGTCCGCAAGGGCCACCCGGTGAAGGTGCTCGGCACGGGCGATCTCGGCGGCGTCAAGCTCGCCGTATCGGCCAATGCTTTCAGCGCGACCGCGGCGGAGAAGATCGAATCCGCCGGTGGTTCCGTCACGGTCCTCGCGGACCGGGGCTGACCGCCACCGCAACGACGTTCGTGGCGTCCGGACACAGGTCTGCTGACCAGTCCGGACGCCACGACTGCACTCAGCGCCCGGTGATCCGGAGGGGTGGCAAAACACCCGACCGCGGGTACGCTGGCCGTCGCCTGACTGCTAAAGTCCGGCCACACAGGTAACTACACATTCCGTGGCGTCCGACCACGGGCAGTATTCGCCCCCCGCCGTCGACGTGACGGCCGCTCCGCGCAGGAGGAAGTACGTGCTCTCGGCGTTTCTCAGTGCGTTCCGTACGCCTGACCTGCGTAAGAAGCTGCTGTTCACGCTCGGAATGGTCGCGATCTACCGGCTCGGTGCGACGGTACCGAGCCCGGCGTTTCCTACGCCAATGTCCAGAAGTGTGTCTCAGCAGCGAGCACGAACGACGTTCTGAACCTGCTGAA
>CAVRVS010000006.1:0-1015859 GCA_963724705.1 uncultured Actinomycetota bacterium | reverse complement strand
CGCAGCCGCGAGGCGTGTGTTGAGTGTTTCCCCCACGGCCGTGAGCGAAAGGTAGCTCATTGAGTTCCAAGGACTGGATCGAGAAGGACTTCTACGCCGTACTCGGCGTCAGCAAGTCCGCGTCGGCCGACGACGTGAAGAAGGCCTATCGCAAGCTCGCCCGCGAGCTGCACCCCGACCGCAACCCCGGCAATCGCGACGCCGAGGAACGGTTCAAGGCCGTGTCCGAGGCCAATGACGTGCTGTCCGATCCACGCAAGCGGGCCGAGTACGACGAGATGCGGCAGTTGTTCGGGTCGGGCGCGTTCCGGCGGTCGACGCGTGCCGGCGCACCGACCGGCGGCTTCGACATGGGCGACATCTTCGGCGACGCGACGGCAACGGCCAGCGACCGTCGGTTCGGCGGGGCGGGCTTCTCCGACCTGTTCGGCTCGATCTTTTCGGGCGGTGCCACCCGCACCGCGCGCCGGCCGGGTATGACCCGAGGTCGAGACGTCGAGGCCGAGGTGACACTCGACTTCGGCGATGCGGTACGCGGCGTGACCATGCCGATCACGTTGCGCGCCCCGGGCGTCTGCGACACGTGCCACGGCAGTGGCGCGAAGCCTGGTACGTCACCACGCACCTGTCCGGTGTGCCAAGGCTCCGGCCTCGTCACGAACAATCAGGGCGCGTTCAGCCTGTCCGAGCCGTGTCGCAACTGCCAGGGCGTCGGCACCGTCGTCGACGAAAAGTGCCCGGAGTGCCACGGCACCGGCGGCGTCACGAAGACCCGAACGATGACGATCCGCATTCCGGCCGGTGTCGCCGACGGGCAGCGCATCCGCATCGCGGGCCGCGGCGAACCGGGTGAGCGCGGTGGCCCACCCGGCGACCTGTACGTCCTGATCAAGGTACGAGACGACGCACTGTTCGGCCGGTACGGCGACGACCTGACACTGGCCGTGCCGATCACGTTCGTGGAAGCGGTCACCGGCGTGGACCTCCGGGTCCCGACTCTCGACGGTTCGGTGACCCTCCGCGTGCCGCCGGGGACCCCCAGCGGCCGTACGCTCCGCGTCCGCGGCAAGGGCATCGTCCGTCGTGACAAGACGGTCGGCGACCTGCTGGTCACCGTCGACGTGGTAGTGCCGAAGGATGTTTCGGCCGAGGCGCGCAAGGCGCTCGACGAGTTCGCCGCCGCGACACCGCCGGCGCCGCGGCAACAGCTGGAGAGCCGGTTAAACCATGTCTGAACGAGACAAGCGAGTGGTCGCGTCGGTTGATCATGCTTCCGATGCGAAGGTGCTGATCATCTCGGTGGCCGCCCGCCTGGCCGGAATGCATCCGCAGACGTTGCGGCAGTATGACCGACTGGGTCTCGTGTCGCCGGGCCGAACACCGGGCGGCGGCCGCCGCTACAGCGAGCGGGACGTCGTGCTGCTTCGCGAGATCCAGCGATTGAGTCAGGACAGCGGCGTGAGCCTCGAAGGCGTACGCCGGATCATCGACCTCGAGAAGCTCGTGGTCGATCTGCAGCGCCGGATCATGGATCTGGAAGCCGACCTGTCGGAGGCACACCAACGGCTGGCCCAGGTGCAGTCGATGGCCGCGTATCCGACCCGCGATCTGACGCCGGCCTACGAACGTACGACCGCGCTCGTTGTGTGGCGGCCTCGCCGACCGGCCGGCTGACAAAACCCGACCAACCAAGCAGCAGGCGCCGCGACGGTGATCCGTCGCGGCGCCTCTTTCTGCCCGGACAAAAGCCGCCCGCGGCGACCGGAAACCCAGCCTGGCCGGCGGAGCGGCGTAGCTAATCGATGGGTGATCTTCGCGGAACCTTCTAGGCGTCGTCGCCGAACTTGTCCATCGCGTCCTTGCTCTTGTCGGCGGCCATGTCGCGACCCTTGTCGATCTGGTCCGAGTGCTTGCCACCGCTCATGTCGTCGGCCTTGTTAGCGGCCATGTCCGCGCCCTTGTCGATACCTTGGTCAGCCTTGTCGGAGTGGCCCCTGAGTGCGTGCTTGGCCTTGGCGACCATGTCGCTCATACCCATGACATCTCCGTTCTAGAGGGCGTTTCCGATTTGCCGGAATCGCTCTATCTAGGACGTTAGCCCCCGCCAGCGGTCGCTTCAGGCTGTCCGTGGTTCGTACCCACTAATCATGTCTAGGGTTAAATGCCCGACATGTCGCGGCCGTCCGGGAGTGCGACCATGCACGCCACGAACGTCGCGGCGGCGACGGCTCAGCCGAGCCGGCGGCGCGATCGGACCAGGCCGCCCTCGCACCAATCCCGGAAGTCGAAGATCTGCGGGCGCGCAAGCAGCACCCGCACGTTGTAGGCCCACGTGTGCATCGACTCATCACCCTCGGCTTCCGCGCGCTTCACGAGTTTGTGCAGGCGGCGCTTCGGGTGGGCGCTGAAGTCGGTGCGGATGCCGTCGGCGGCATAGATGTAGAGGCAGTGGATCGCGAACCGGCGGGCCGGGCAGTCGGGGTCCATCGCCAGCGCAAAGATTGTCGGGATCAGGCGGTCGCCGGCGACCAGCAGATCCCAGTAGGGCGGCATGTCCTCGAGCGCGACGGAA
This sequence comes from uncultured Actinomycetota bacterium, assembly GCA_963724705.1. GTDB lineage: Bacteria > Actinomycetota > Actinomycetes > Mycobacteriales > Micromonosporaceae > DASQPR01. Next base: position 1,013,287 of record CAVRVS010000006.1, on the reverse strand, counting down.
TCCGGGTAGTAGGCCCATGTACGCAGCTCCGCCGCGGTCGGGTCGACCGGATTCGCGAAACCGCGAAATGTCGTCGGTTGCACGCTCACCTGTGGCTCCTGTTGCCGTGCCGGTGCCGTTCGGCTACGGAATGTGTTGTCAGAATCGGGATAACTAGAGCAAGTCGCCCGATCTGGCCGCGTTCGCGCCTTATCGGGGGTGGCGTAAACCTAACGTCCGATGCCGGGTCAGCGGAAGAGTCGTCGCCCGCATTGGGCCAACCTGTTATCCGTCGGGGCTGGCCTCGCCGGCCTCCGGGGCCTCGCCGGCGTCTGGGGCGTCGGTGGCCGCGAGCGCCGCCGGCCGCCAGCGGCCGTGGCGGGTCGCTCCGGCGAGCGGATCGCGGACGAGATCGAGGCGCGGCTTCGGGCCGTCGCTCCGGCCGGTCTGCGGGCGGCGGCTACCGGCCGCGAACGGCTTCGGCCAGGCGATCGGATAGCCCTGCTCCGCGGCCGCGTGCAGCGTCCACTGCGGGTCATAGAGGTGGGTACGGCCGAGTGCGCACAAGTCCGCGCGGCCGGCGAGCAGAAGCGAATTCACATCGTCGTACGAGGAGATCGCGCCGACCGCAATCACGGCGACGTTCGGATGGGACCGGGCCAGAGCGTTGCGGATCGCGTCCGCGTACGGCACCTGATACGAGCGACCGAACGCCGGCCGCTCCTCCGACACGACCTGACCGGTAGACACGTCGATGGCGTCCACGCCATGGTCGCCAAACGTCCGTGCGATCTCGATCGCCTCGTCCACGCCAACGCCGCCCGGTGCCCAGTCGGTGGCCGAGATCCGTACGCTCATCGGCCGATCTTCCGGCCACACCGCACGGATCGCGTCGAACACCTCGATCGGATAGCGCAGCCGGCCGGCGGTCGAGCCGCCGTAGGAGTCGGTGCGCCGGTTCGTGAGTGGCGACAGGAACGACGACAGCAGGTAGCCGTGTGCGCAGTGCAGTTCGAGAAGGTCGAAGCCGGCGTCGGCGGCCCGGCGCGCGGCCGCCACGAAGTCGTCCTGGATGGCCGCCATCTCGGCAACGGACAGCGCGCGGGGGACCTGGTTCACCGGCCGGTACGGCACCGCGGACGGCCCGACTACCGGCCAGTTGCCGGCCGGCAGCGGATCGTCCATGCCCTCCCACATCAGCCGGGTCGAGCCCTTGCGGCCGGAATGGCCGAGCTGGATGCCGATCTTGGCGGGCGATTCGGCGTGCACGAACGATACGATGCGGGCCCAACCGTCCCGCTGCTGGTCGGTCCACAGGCCGGTGCAGCCCGGTGTGATCCGGCCGGTCGGTGAGACGCACACCATCTCCGTCATCACCAGGCCGGCCCCGCCGAGCGCCTTGCTGCCGAGGTGTACGAGGTGGAAGTCGCCCGGGTAGCCATCGGCCGAGGAGTACATGTCCATGGCTGAGACGATGACGCGGTTGTCCAGCGTGAGGTCGCGCAGCCGGATCGGATGGAACATCGGCGGCCGGACCCGCTGACCGAGCGGCGCTGGCTCGCCGAGCCGCTCCGGCCGAAGCAGCGACGTCGCGAACCACTCGTCCACGGCGGCGACGAACTCCGGATCGCGAACCTGCAGATTCTCGTAGGTGACGCGCCGCGACCGGGTCAGCAGGTTGAACGCGAACCGCAGCGGCGGCTGGTCGACGTACTGGTCGAGGTTTTCGAACCATTCGAGGCTCGCCTGCGCCGCGCGTTGGGTCGAGACCACGACCGGCTGGCGCTCGGTCTGGTAGGCGGCGAGCGCACCGGGCAGGTCAGCCGACTCGGCCAGACAGGCGACGAGCGCGAGGGCATCCTCCATCGCGAGCTTGGTGCCCGAGCCGATGGAGAAGTGCGCCGTGTGGGCCGCGTCGCCGAGCAGAACGACGTTGCCGTCGTACCAGCGCTCGCAGCGCAAGGTCGTGAAATTGATCCAGCGGCTGTGGTTGCCGATCAAGACGGTGGCGCCGGCCGCTGCGTGGATCGGTGCCGAGCAGGTCGCCGAAGATCTCCTCGCACCGCTCAATGGCGTACGTTGTCCGAGTCGCCCGGCGACAAGTGCCTCCGGCGTGACGACGGCCGGTGACGCGGCGAAGCCGGACTTCTGCCATACCTCCTCGGTCATCTCGACGATCAGCGTCGAGCCGCCGGCGTCATACGGGTAGGCGTGCACCTGCATCACGCCGGCGGGTGTCGCCCGGATGTCGAATGTGAACGCGTCGAACACCTTGTCCGTGCCGAACCAGATGTAGCGGCACCGCCGGTTCTCGTACGTCGTGCCGAACGTCCCGTCGGCCGGCGTCCGGATGGTGGAGTTCATACCGTCCGCGGCGACGACGAGGTCGTAGTCGGCCTTAAGGCGCGCGATCGGCGGCGCGGCCTCTCCGAACCGTACGCGCACGCCGACGTCGTCCGCCCGTTCGCGCAGGATGCGTAGCAGGTGGCGGCGGCTCATCGCGGCGAAGCCGTGTCCGCCGCTGGTGACCACCCCGCCCCCGTAATGCACGTCGATGTCGTCCCACCGGGCGAAGCTGCGTGCCATCCGTTCGTGGATCACCGCGTCGGCATGCTCGATGCCGCCGAGGGTTTCGTCGGAGAAAACGACCCCGAAGCCGTACGTGTCGTCGGGCGGGTTGCGTTCCCAGACGGTGATCTCGCGGTGCGGATCGAGTTGCTTGGCCAGACAGGCAAAGTAGAGCCCGCCCGGCCCGCCGCCGACGACCGCGATACGCAACGCCCGAGGATGCCCAGCCATCAGCGCGCGACCATCTCCCGCAGCCGGTAGCGCTGCACCTTGCCGGTCGTGGTCCGCGGCAGCGCCTCGATGAACTCGACGACCCGCGGCATCTTGTACGGCGCGATCGTGCGTCGGCAATGCTCCTGCAGCGCGGCCGCGTCGATCGTGGCACCGGGTCGAACGACGACGAAAGCGTGAACGATCATCGTGCGCTCTTCGTCCGGTGCGCCGACGACCGCGCACTCCAGCACGTCGGAGTGCGTCAACAGCGCCGCCTCGACCTCGGGCCCGGCAATGTTGAACCCGGCCGAGATGATCATGTCGTCATTGCGCGCCTGGTACCAGAAGTAGCCGTCGGCGTCGCGCAGGTACGTGTCGCCGGTCAGGTTCCAGCCGTGCTGTACGTACGTGGACTGGCGTTCGTCATTGAGATAGCGGCACCCGGTCGGACCGCGTACGGCGAGGCGACCAAGCGTGCCGTCAGGCACCTCGTGACCGTCGTCGTCGAGGACGCACGCCTGGTATCCGGGGACCGGTCGGCCGGTCGAGCCCGGTCGGATGTCGTCGTCGGCGGAGGAAACGAAGATGTGCAGCATCTCGGTCGAGCCGATGCCGTCGATGATCCGGCACCCCGTACGGTCGAAAAATGCTTGCCACGTCGCGCGGCTGAGCGGCTCACCGGCGCTTACGCATCGGCGCAGGCTGGCGAAGTTTGCATCGGGGACAGCCAGCATCGCCCGGTAGGCGGTCGGCGCGGTGAAGAGCACCGTCGCGCCGTGTTCGGCGATCGCCGCCACGAGAGCGTCCGGTGTCGGACGCTCCACCAGCAGCGTTGCGGCGCCGGCCCGCATCGGGAAGAGCACGAGACCGCCGAGTCCGAACGTAAAGCCGATCGGCGGCGAGCCGACAAACAGGTCGTCCGGCGTCGGCCGCACGACATGCGTCGAGAATGTGTCGCACGTGGCGAGCAGGTCGCGGTGAAAATGCATCGTGGCCTTCGGCCGGCCGGTGGTGCCGGACGTGAACGCAAGCATCGCGACGTCATCGGCCGCTGTGTCCACCGCCGCGAATTCGGCCGGATAGGTCTTGAGGCGGGCCACCAGATCGTCGTCACCGCCGATCATCGCGCCGGGCCCGATGCCCGCGGCCGCCCAATCGTCGGCGAACCGGTGATCGACCAGGCTCGCCGTGACGCGGGCGATGTCGTGGACCGTACGCAACTCGGTCGCGCGCAGCGCCGGCATCGACGTGACCGCGACCGCCCCGGTCTTCAGGACAGCGAGCCACGCGGCGACGAGCCACTGGTTGTTCGGCATCCGGAGCAACACCCGGTTGCCGGGGACGATGCCGAACTCGCTCGTCAACAGATTCGCGAGCTGGGCAACGTTGTCGCGCAACTCGCCGTACGTCCACGAACCGCCCGGGAACACCAACGCCCGCCGATCCAAGCCGTGCGTTTCGATGGTCCGATCAAGCAACTCGACGGCGGCATTGAGCCGGTCCGGGTAGGGCTGCGACGAGCCGAAAACCGCGGGGTCGAAGATCAGCGGCGGCCACGCATCGACTGGTGGCAGGTTGTCGCGGGTGAACGTGTCGACATGTGCGGAGGGCGCCAGCATCGTGGGTGGCTCCTTGCTGTCCGAGCTTCGTATGGGTCCGAGTCGGCTTCGCGGCCGGCGCCTGGTGAGCGCGGTCATCTCCTGCAGTATCGCGCGTTCTTGACGACAGTCAATGCCGCGCTATGTTGACCATGTGCCACCGTCGTTAGCCGCTGTACAGCCGCGTGCGCTCATCGTCACCGTTTACGGTCTCTACGGGCGGGGAGAGCTGGCCCAACTGCCGCCGGCGGCGTCGGCGTCGGCGCCCCGCGGCGACGGCTGGCTGCCGATTTCTTTACTGGTACGGCTGCTCGCCCACCTCGATGTCGACGACGCGGCCGTCCGCTCGGCGATCTCCCGGTTGAAGCGGCGGGGTCTGCTCGTCCCGTCGCGCCGCGACGGCGTGGCCGGTTATGGGCTGACCGATGCGGCCGCCGCGATCCTGGCCGAGGGGGACGCTCGCATCTTCGCCCCGACCGAACCGCGGCTCGCCGACGGTTGGCTGCTCGCGGTGTTCTCCGTGCCGGAGTCGGAGCGGGCGAAGCGGCATGTGCTGCGTACGCAGCTGGGAGCGCTCGGCTTTGGCGCGTGCGCGCCCGGTGTCTGGGTCGCTCCCGCGCATCGGCTCGAGCTGACTCGCGCTTCGCTCGAACGGCACAGTCTGGCCGCGTACGTCGACCTCTGGCGTGCCGAGTATCTCGCGTTCGGCGACATCGTCGAGCACGCGGCGACGTGGTGGGATCTGGACGGCGTTCGGGAGGCGTACCAGGAGTTTATCGGCGTCAACGCGACCGATCGACCTGAGCCGATCAACCCGGCCGAGGCGTTCGCGGCCTGGGTCCGGGTGTTGACCGCCTGGCGACGTCTGCCCTACCTGGATCCCGGACTGCCGGTGGAGCTGCTCCCGGCCGACTGGCCGGCACCGTCGGCACGGGCGGTCTTTAACGCCGCCCGCGACCGCCTCGCCGAGCGGGCGCGCGAATTTGTCGCCACTCTCGGCGGGGGCGACTACTGATTGGGTTGGTCGCCCGGCGGGTTGGTCTGGTTGGCCAGGAAGCGCTCCAGCTCCGCACCCAGTTCCTCGGCGGTCGGCAGTGGACCGCTCGTGGCGAGCAGGTTGCCGCCGGTCGCTCGACCGCGCAGATACGTGTCGTACTGCGTCTCCAGCGACTCGACGAGTGCGGCTGCTTCCGGGTTCTCGCCGATCTGGCGGTCGACCTCGGCCCTGACCTCGGCTCCGGTCGTCCGCAGCGCGTCGGTCGACAGCAGCAGGCCGGTCGTCCGTGACAGCGACGTGATGAGCTGCTCGGCGGCCTGCGGGAACTCGGTCTGCGCAAGGTAATGCGGTACGTGTACGGCGAAGCCCATCGCGTCGTGCCCTTGCTGGCCGAGGCGATACTCCAGCAGATGACCGGCGCTGCCGGGCACCTGGACGCGCTGCAACCACGGCTCGTAGCCGGCGATCAGTTCCCGCTTGGAGGCGTGCGCCGTGACACCGGTCGGTCGCGTGTGCGGCACGGCCATCGGGATCGCGTTGAACCCCACGGTCAGCCGGACATTCATCCGCTCGACCAGGTCGATGACGGATGCGGTGAACCGCTCCCAGGCCAGGTCCGGCTCGGGACCGGTCAACAGCAGGAACTGCGTGCCCTGCTCGTCGGCGGCCCGGAAGATCGCGAGCTGCGGCTCTTCGTAGCTCTCCCAGTGGTCCTCGACGAACTGCATGGTCGGGCGGCGCGAGCGGTAGTCGAGCAGCGCGTCGATGTCGAAGCGGACCAATAGTTCCGTGTCGTCGGCGGCCAGCAGCTGGTCTCGTGCCAGTCGCGTAGCAGCACCGGCGTCAACGAAGCCGGTCATCGCCTGCACGAGCACCGGCCGGTCCAGCTCCGGCAGGTCACCGGTCAGTTCGTACAGCTCATGTTCGTCGGGCATGTGCTGACCCCCTCCCCGGTGTCGCGCGGCCGGTGCCGCGGTGGATCGCTTACCTCGAAGGCTATACGGCGCGCCGGTCGACTCGGCATGCGCGCGCACCGGCGTGGCGTGACGCCGATCACGGGCGCGCCTGCATTGTGGGCTCGCCGGTCTTGGCCGTCACGGCAGGACCGCGATCCCCTCGATCTCGACAAGCGCGTCGTCGTCCCACAGCCGGGCAACGCCGATGCCGGCCATGGCTGGGTAGTCGCGGCCGGCCAGGCGCCGCCATATCGAGCCGATCTCGGCCGCCGCCGCACGGTAGGCCGGGACGTCCACGATGTAGATCGTCACGCGTACGAGTTGGTCAGCCCGCCCGCCGGCGGCGGCTAAGGCGGTCAGCAGATTGGTCAACGCCTGCTCGAATTGGGCAACCATTCCGCCGTGGACGATCGCGCCGTCGGCGTCCATACCGGTCTGCCCGGCGAGGTAGATCGCGCTCCCGGTGGCGCGCACGGCGTGGCTGAAGCCGGACGGCCGAACAAGCACCGGCGGGTTGATCCGTTCGATCACGCCTGCACCGTACGCCCCGCCGCCGCCGGTCCTGGCCGCAACTTCATGGAAGTCGCCTGCGTCTGCGTATCTGGACCGGGCGACTTCCACGAAGTTGCGCGGATCTTGGGCGGCGAGCTTGGATCTTGCGCCGGCAATCGAAGGGGGAATTCGGCTCTGAGCGGAAGCGTTTGAAACTTGAGTCGACTAGACTCAACTCCGGCCCGGTCATGGCCGGGACCGAACAGCGCAAGATCCCCAAGGAGAACGATTGAACGCCGAGCGCCTGACCACGAAGAGCCGCGAGGTCATCAAGGCCGCGGTCGATACCGCCGCCCAGCGCGGCCACGCCACCGTCGAAACCTGGCACCTATTGCTCGCCCTGCTGGACACCGGCGACTCCACCGCGCCGGCCCTGCTGCGCGCGGTCGGGGCGAACCCGGCCGACGTACGCCGTCAGGCCGTCCACGCCGTCGACCGTCTGCCCGCGGCGAGCGGTTCCAGCGTCGCCGAGCCCAGTCTCGCGCGCGAGCTGGTGAACGCGCTCAACGCCGCCGAGGCCATTGCCCGTCCGTTGGGCGACGAGTACGTGTCCACTGAGCACCTGCTGGCCGGCCTGGCCCGAACGGGCGGCGCGGTGTCCGAGGCGCTCAAGTCCGTCGGCGCGACCGAGGACGCCCTGGTCGCCGCGTTCCCGCAGATCCGTGGCGGCAACCGGCGCGTCACGTCGGCCGACCCGGAACAGCAGTATCAGGCGCTGGACAAGTACAGCGTCGATCTGACGCGAAAGGCTCGCGAGGGCAAGGTCGATCCGGTCATCGGGCGCGACTCGGAGATCCGTCGCGTGATTCAGGTGCTGTCCCGCCGTACCAAGAACAACCCGGTGTTGATCGGCGAACCCGGCGTCGGCAAGACGGCGATCGTCGAAGGCCTGGCCCAGCGGATCGTCGCCGGCGACATTCCCGAGTCGTTGCGCGACAAGCGATTGGTCAGCCTCGACCTGGGTGCCATGGTTGCCGGCGCGCAATACCGCGGCCAGTTCGAGGAGCGGTTGAAGTCCGTCCTCGAAGAGATCCAGGGCTCCGACGGTCAGATCATCACGTTCCTTGACGAGCTGCACACCGTCGTCGGAGCGGGCAAGGGCGAGGGCTCGATGGACGCCGGCAACATGCTCAAGCCGATGCTCGCGCGCGGTGAGCTGCGTATGGTCGGCGCGACCACGCTGGACGAGTACCGGTCCAACATCGAGAAGGATCCGGCGTTGGAGCGCCGCTTCCAGCCGGTGCTGGTCGGCGAGCCGACGGTCGAGGACACCATCGGCATCCTGCGTGGCCTCAAGGAGCGCTACGAGGTCCACCACGGTGTGCGCATCACCGACGCGGCCCTGGTCGCGAGCGCGGCGCTGTCCGACCGCTACATTGCCGACCGTTTCCTGCCGGACAAGGCGATCGACCTGATTGACGAGGCCGCGTCGCGGTTGCGCATGGAGATCGACTCGCGCCCCGTCGAGGTGGACGAGATCGAGCGGACGGTACGCCGCCTGGAAATCGAAGAGATGGCGCTGGAGAAGGAGCCCGACCCCGCGTCGGCGGAACGGCTGGAGCGGCTGCGCCGCGAGCTGGCCGACCGCCGTGAAGAGCTGACCGCGCTATCCGAGCGCTGGCGCAACGAGAAGCAGCACATCCAGGCGATTTCCGAGACGAAGGAGCGGCTGGAGTCGCTGCGCGGCGAAGCGGAGCGCGCCGAGCGCGACGCCGACCTCGGTCGGGCCGCCGAGTTGCGGTACGGCAAGATCCCGGAGCTCGAGGCCGCGCTGACCCAGGCGACCGCGGAGCTCGAGGCCATCCAGTCCAACGGCGCGATGCTGAAGGAGGAGGTCGGCTCCGACGATGTGGCGGCAGTCGTGTCGTCGTGGACCGGCATCCCGGCCGGCCGTTTGATGGAGGGCGAGACAGCGAAGCTGCTCCGCATGGAGGAGTCGTTGAGCGGCCGCGTCATCGGTCAGCACGAGGCCGTCGTCGCGGTGTCCGACGCCGTACGGCGGGCCCGCGCCGGTGTCGCCGATCCGGACCGCCCGACCGGCAGCTTCCTCTTCCTCGGCCCGACCGGTGTCGGCAAGACCGAGCTGGGCAAGGCACTCGCCGAGTTCCTGTTCGACGACGAGCGCGCGATGGTGCGCATCGACATGAGCGAGTACGCCGAGAAGCACTCGGTCGCCCGGCTCGTCGGTGCCCCGCCCGGCTATGTCGGCTACGAGCAGGGTGGCCAGCTCACCGAGGCGGTCCGCCGCCGGCCGTATTCGGTGATCCTGCTGGACGAGGTGGAGAAGGCCCACCCGGACGTGTTCGACGTGCTGCTTCAGGTGCTCGACGACGGGCGGCTGACCGATGGCCAAGGCCGTACGGTCGATTTCCGCAACGCGATCCTGATCCTCACGTCGAACCTCGGCACGGCGGCGCTCAGCGATCCCACCATGACCGACGAGCAGCGACGCGCATCGGTGCTGGAAGCCGTGGACATGCACTTCAAGCCGGAGTTCCTGAACCGGCTGGATGACATCGTGGTGTTCCACGCGCTCGACGTGACGCAGCTCAAGTCGATCGTCGGGATCCAGCTCGCCGCGATGGGCCGCCGACTCGTCGACCGCCGGCTCACGCTGGACGTGACCGACGCGGCGAAGGAGTGGCTCGCCACCAACGGATTCGACCCGATCTACGGTGCCCGGCCGTTGCGCCGGCTCGTACAGTCGGCCATCGGCGACAGCCTCGCCAAGGCGCTGCTCGCCGGCGAGATCCGCGACGGCGACCACGTCGTCGTGGACACGGCGGCCGACGGGCTGAGCGTGATGGCCGCCGTGTCGACGGTGACCCCGGCCTAGCTCGTACCCGCTCCTCGCACTTGTACGGAAGATCGGCGGTCGGCGCGCGGAATCGCGCCCGACTGCCGTACAAGTGCGAGCGGCGATGGGTGCCGTACCGTCGCTTGACGAGGCCGGCGGGGCACGGGAGTCTGGTCACGCCGTTGCCTGTCAGGGGGGTCCATGTCGGTCGGGATGCTGCTCGGCGGCCGTTACGAGCTGCTTGCGAGCCTCGGCCACGGCGGCTTCGGCACCGTGTGGCGGGCACACGACCAGATTCTCGGTCGCGATGTCGCGGTCAAGCTGATCACATTGGACACCGCTCGGCCGGAGAGCCGCGAGGAGATCGCGGAGCGGTTCGAGCGCGAGGCCCGGGCGGTGGCCGCGCTGAACCATCCGAACGTCGTCATCGCCCACGACTACGGCGTCGAGGGGGAGACCGCCTATCTCGTGATGGAGCTGATCCTCGGCGGTTCGCTACAGGATCAGTTGGCCGAGCGGGCACGCGGGCATCTCGGGTCGCTCGACGCGCGCCGGGTCGTGGCGATTGCCGGCGAGATCTGCGCCGGCTTGTCGGCGGCGCACTCCGCCGGGCTCATCCACCGCGATCTCAAGCCCGCGAATGTGATGGTCGGCGCCGACGGGCACGTGAAGATCGTTGACTTCGGTATCGCCCGGGTCGCCGACAAGTCCCGTATCACGCACACCGGTGCCTACCTCGGCACGCTCCGCTACACGTCGCCGGAGCAGATGGGGGCCGGACCCGTCGATCCTCGCTCCGATCTCTACTCGCTCGGTTGCCTGCTGTTCGAGATGGTCACCGGCCGCTCGCCGTACACGGCCGAGACGCCGTTGCAGTGGATGGCTGCACATCAGTACGCAACACCGCTGCCGCTGCGGACGTACGCGCCGGACGCGCCGGCCGACCTCGAAGCGCTGATCGCACAGATGCTCGCGAAGACGCCGGCCGGCCGGCCCGCGAGCGCGGTCGACGTACGCCAGCGGCTCGCGACCATTCGCTTCGACCCGACGCCGGTGCCCTCGGCGCGGTCGGCGCCGATCCAACCAACTCGGGCGCCAGCCACCCCGATCCGTCCCGAGTCGGCCCCGTCGCCGTCCGCGCCGTCCAAGCCTCAACGTCCGGGGGCCCTCGGCCCGCCCGCCAATGCCGGACAAGCGGCCGGCACCGCCGAGGCGGCCCGGGCGGCCGCCGACGCACGCGCGCCGGCGCGCCATCCGGCCGGGCCCGCGCCGGCCTATCCCCTGCCGTACCCGCCTTATGGCGCGCATCCGGGGCCGGGCAACGGCTATCCGCCGCCCGCCGCTGCGTGGCCCGTGGCGCCCGGCTCCTACGTTCCGCCGACGCCACCGGCGACGCTGGTCGCCGCCGCGCGATTCTTACAACTGACCGCGGTCCTTACCGGCATCCTGTTGCTGTGTTACATCATCGGCTACCACCGCGTCGCGGCCGAGTGGCGACTCGCGTTTGCGCCAGGTCACCCGTGGCTCGGCCGGGCCCGCGCTCGGCCTCGCCGTGGTGTTCCTCGCTGCGGTGCCGCAGATCGTCGGCGCGCTGGCGCTGGCCGGGCCGGTGCGTCGGGGTAACCCCGTGGCGCGGGTGCTGGCCTGGATTTTCATCGTTGCGAATCTGCTGTGCTGCGTTGGCGGTTTCGCATCGTCGAGCGCGTTCACGCCGACGTCGTCCGACTACTCGACCTCCGACGAGCGACTGATCGCCGCCGCCGGTGCGCGCTTCGCCGACGCCTTCCCACACTGGCTCACCGCAACAACCGCCGCGATCGCAGTCATCGGCATGCTCGCACTCGTCGCCGCCGCGTCGATGATGTCGGTGCGACCCTCGGTGGCGTACTTCCGAGCCGTATCGGCGACGCGACCGCGTCGCTGATGGAGCCGGCCGGATTCGGCGCACCGGTCGTTCGCTCCGCCGCGCTCGGCGTAGGTTCGCTCGCATGGGACAGACGCATGCAGGCGAAGCATCAACGCGGACCGCGCTGATCACGGGCGCGACGTCGGGCATTGGAGCGGCGTTCGCACGGCGGCTCGCGGCGCAGGGCTACGGACTCGTGCTCGTCGCGCGGGACGCCGAGAGGCTGACGGCGGTAGCCGACGAATTGTCGATGAGGCACCGCATCCACACCGCCGTATTGCCCGCCGATCTCGCCACCGCCGCCGGCTGCGGCCCGGTCGAAGAGCGGCTCGCCAGCACCGACGACCCGATCGATCTCCTGGTCAACAACGCCGGTGTCACGCTGAACCGATCCTTCCTCCGGTCCTCGGCCGACGACGAGGAACGGCTGCTGGGTCTCAACGTGCACGCGGTGATGCGGCTGACCCACGCGGTATTGCCGGCAATGGTCGCGCGCCGGCACGGCGGCATCATCAACGTCTCCTCCGCGTCCGGATTCGCGGCGGTCATGCCGGGCTCGACCTATCCGGCGAGCAAGGCCTGGGTGATGCACTTCTCCGAGGCGATCGGGCTGTCCGTACGGCAGTTCGGCGTCCGGGTGATGGCACTCGCGCCGGGATACACGCGTACGGAGTTCCACGATCGCGCCGGCATCAACATGACGAAGACACCACCCTGGCTCTGGCTCGACGCCGACGACGTGGTGCGGGACGGTCTGCGCGACCTGACCCGTGGGCGGCTGGTGAGCGTACCCAGCTGGAAGTACAAGACCGTCGTGTTCGCCATGCGCCATGCGCCGCGTCGGTTGCTCCAGCGTGCCTCGACCGACACGCGCGGCCGGATCGGTCGTGACGAAATCGATCGCGAGACGGCCGGCCGCTAGGTCGGGTCGCATCGACCGAACGCATCGAATCGATGAGCCGTACGGCGAAGTGGTATGTCTAGATATAAGAAATAGATGCAGGTTACTCGCTCGATTCGTTACCCTTAAAGGCGTATCACCGCACGTCGGCGGGTGGGCTGCCAGGCACGGCATCTCTACCGCCCAGTACGCTTCATCCCATGTCCAGCCGTGACGACCTGCGCAAACTCATCGTCGATCTGGCGGTGGTGCATGGCCGGGTGGTGTTGTCGTCCGGTCAGGAGGCCGATTACTACGTCGATCTGCGCCGGGTGACACTTCACCACGAGGCCGCACCGCTCGTTGGCGAGGTGATGCTCGACGCCGTTGCCGATTGGCAATTCGACGCGGTCGGCGGCCTGACGCTCGGCGCAGACCCGGTGGCCACCGCGATGATGCATGCCGCGGCGGTCCGTGGGCAGGCGGTCGATGCGTTTGTTGTTCGTAAAACTGAGAAGGCGCACGGATTGCAGCGTCGGGTCGAAGGTCCCGATGTGGCCGGACGGCGTGTTGTGGCGGTCGAAGACACGTCGACGACCGGAGGAAGCGTGTTGACAGCGGTTGATGCGTTACAAAAGGCCGGAGCCGAGGTTATAGGGGTAGCGGTTATCGTCGATCGGGGGGCTGGTGACGCCGTACGCGCCGCCGGACTCGACTACAGATCCGCTTACTCGCTGGCTGACCTCGGCCTGACGGCTTGAGATTTTTGCCGATTCGTGCCGGCAGATATGTAGTTGTGTCGATGGCCCTGGTGGAAGGATGAAGTACGTGGGAACTGCGTTGGCTGAGATGACTATGCCCCAGATTTCGCCGCTTGCCGGCGAGCCGATTGAGAAGCACGACGCCGAGCGACTCGCCGGCGTCTTGAAGGCGCTTGCCGACCCGGCGCGCCTCCGCCTCCTGAGCCTGATCCAGTCCGCACCGGACGGTGAGGCATGTGTGTGCGATCTGACGGCCCCGCTGGGCCTGTCCCAGCCGACGGTCAGCCACCACCTGCGCATCCTCACCGAGTCGGGTCTGCTCGAGCGTGAGAAGCGCGGCGTGTGGGCCTACTACCGGCTGGTGCCGTCGGCGATCGGTGCTATTGCTGACCTCCTTACGCCGCCGCGCAAGCGCGGCACCAAGCGCGCGGCCCGCTGACCGAACGACGATCGGCGCCCTCGGATCGCCCGCTCATCAGGGCCGGCGGCAAGATCCGGAGGAGCCGGCAGCGTTGAGTAAACGCACATCGCTAGCCCTGTGGCCGGCGGCTCGACCGCGAGCCGCCGGCCATTGGTGTCTCCGTGGGTGATGCGTTCCTTCGCCCCGGAGCGTGCCGGTGCTTTCGCCAGCGCCCTCTCTTGTACTTGTACGGAAGTTGGGCCCGAATTCGGCCGTCGAGCGTGCAACTCCCGTACAAGTGCGGGCGGCGCCGTGCGGGCGGCGCCGGCGGGCGGCGCCGGCGAGTTGAGCCGGGCGAGCAGATCTGCGCGACGCCGAGTCGCGGCGTTTAGCGCCGATGGGCCGGTCGGTGCCGGGTCCGCCGTTTGCGCACGATATCGACGATCAGCGGGACCGCGGCGATCAGGACGATCAGAATGATCACCGGCAGCAGGTAGTTGTCGATCTTGTCCGGTGGGATGCGGTCGGTGATCTGTTTGGCCAGCAGGTGGCCGGCCAGCAGGATCCCGTCGGCCCAGATGATCGCGCCTGCGAGGTTGGAGACGAAGAACCGCGCCGGTGAAACCTCCAGCACACCGGCCACCGGATTGATGAATGTCCGGACGATCGGGATGAACCGGGCCAGGATGATCGCCTTGGACGCGCCGAACTTGTTGAAATACTCCTCGGTCTTCTCGACGTACTCCCGTTTGAAGATCCGTGAATTCGGCCGGTCGAACATCGCCATGCCAAATCGCCGGCCGAGATAGTGGCCGAGCTGGGCGCCGGCGACCGCGGCGATCGGAGTCACGATCAGCAACGGTACGATCGGCAACTTTGCCTTCAGCACCTCGGCCGCGAACGGCGACGAGGCGACGCCGGCGAGGAAAAGGATCGTGTCGCCGGGCAGGAAGAAGCCGACCAGCAATCCCGTCTCGGCAAATATCACGATCCACAGCGCCCACACTCCGGCCGACTCCAGCAGCGATTGCGGATTCAGCGGGTTGAACGCCATCGAGCCGGTCGCCACGAGGTGGTGCACGGCCTGGATCTTGTCGAGGGGAGTCACGAGGGAGAAGGCTATATCAGCTCGGGAGTGGGGCTGCGAGGCCGAGCCGCCTCCTGTACCTCGAGCAGGTTCGCCTCATGCCGCTCCGCCTCGTACGCCGCCTTGCCGCCGCGGAGCCCGAACAGCCGCTTGGCCAGGAGCAGATAGACGACGGCAGCGATGTTGATCAAGAGTGCGACGATCCGGAGCCAGGTGACCCGCTCGACCAGCTCGTACACCTCGATCGGGATGAACGCCGCGGTCGCGACGACGGCGAAATACTCGCCCCACCGCTTGGCCAACCACAGCCCGGTCGCCTCGACGAGCTGGAGCAGACCGTAGATCGCAAGGCCGAGCGCGAGGATGCCGAGCGTGCTCTGCTTGAAGGTCAGGAACGTGTGGATCGCGCGCACGATCGCCGAGTCCTCGAAATTCCAGTGGAACTTGTCGGCCAGCTTCTGGATCAGCGGCAGATCCTCGTTGAACGCCTCCTCGATGCTGCCCTGTCGGCTCCGGAAGCGGAAAACTCCGTACGCCACGAGGAGCACCAGCAGTCCCCGTACCAACCGTTCCACCGCAAGCAAGCGCAGGATGACCAGATCGCGGAGCGCGCGACCGCGGATGACCTCCGGCGCGTCCGCGGCCGGTCCGTGACCGCCTGGCTCGCCCACGACGAAGTCTCCGCACCGAAGGCACCGCCAAGCGGTGCCGATGGGCGTTTCGGCCCGCAATCGCTCCCGCAGTTCGGGTTCGTCTGGCGCGTAAGTCGCGTGGCCGTGGCGACCGCAGGATCGAAGGCTCCAGTCCAGCCGCAGAAAATGGCGGCGGTCGTCACGTCCCACGCTCACCGGTAGTCGTCGTCCAACCCGACGCTGCGCGCTTGTTCGGCGGCGTCCGCCTCGTTGACCTCAAGCCCGCGGTCCGCGATCGTGTCGGCCGCGTCGTCACCATCCGCGTCGTCGTCGGTCGACGCAGGGAGCGCCTGTTCCGCCGCGTCGTCGGCCGGTGTTTCGATGGGTACGTCGACCGCGTCGTCCAACCGATTGGCGGTCGTGTCCTGGTCGGGTGCCGGTTCCATGCGTTCACGCTACTGCCGGTGGGCCACTCGCGCTCGCCCCCGCCCAGGCTCACGCCCGGCACCACCGGATTGTCCAGCCGACGGGCTCGGTGTGCGGAATCGACGGCCGATCGCGTGCGATCCCGCCCGGTGCGCGATACTGCCTTGAGCGAGGACAGTGCCGCCGTCGCGAGGGGCCGCGTTCCAGCGCCCACCGAATGCGAAGCCGGCGCCGCGCCGGCCGCGACCAGCCGAGATCGTCTCAAGGAGAGATCATGCCTATCGCCTCACCCGAGGTCTATGCGGAGATGCTCGACCGCGCGAAGGCCGGCGCCTTCGCCTATCCGGCCATCAACGTCAGTTCCTCGCAGACGCTCAATGCGGCGCTGCGTGGGTTCGCCGATGCCGGCAGCGACGGCATCATCCAGATCTCCACGGGTGGCGCTGAGTATCTGTCCGGCCCGACGATCAAGAACATGGTCAGTGGCGCCGTTGCGCTCGCCACCTTCGCCAACGAGGTGGCCAAGAACTACCCGGTCAACGTCGCGCTGCACACCGACCACTGCCCGAAGGACAAACTCGACGGGTACGTACGCCCGCTGCTGGCGATCTCGAAGGAGCGCGTGAGCCGGGGCGAGCCGCCGCTGTTCCAGTCGCATATGTGGGACGGGTCGGCGGTGCCGCTCGACGAGAACCTCAAGATCGCCAAGGAGCTGCTGGCCGAGGCGGCTGCCGCCCACATCGTGCTGGAGATCGAGGTCGGTGTCGTCGGCGGCGAGGAAGACGGCGTCGAGGGTGCGATCGACGAGAAGCTCTACACGACCGTCGGTGACGGCATGGCCACGGTCGAGGCGCTCGGCCTCGGCGAGCAGGGTCGATACATCGCGGCGCTGACGTTCGGCAATGTGCACGGCGTCTACAAGCCGGGCAACGTGAAGCTGCGCCCCGAGATCCTCGGCGAGATCCAGGCCGCACTGGCCGCGAAATACGGCAAAGAAAAGCCGCTGGACCTGGTGTTCCATGGCGGATCCGGCTCGCTGTTGTCGGAGATCCGCGAAGCGCTCGACTACGGCGTGGTCAAGATGAACGTCGACACCGACACGCAGTACGCGTTCACTCGACCGACCGCCGCGCACATGTTCATCAATTACGAAGGTGTGCTGAAGGTGGACGGCGAGGTCGGTAACAAGAAGGCGTACGACCCGCGGGCCTGGGGCAAGCTGGCCGAAGAAGGCATGGCCAAGCGGGTCGGGCAGGCATGCGAGGACCTGCGGTCGACGGGGACGTCGCTCGGCAAGTAACGCTCGGCAAGTGAGCGGTTTCGTCAACGGCGATTGAGCGCCCCGGTCACACCCGGCGGGCGATCGTGATGATCTCCCGGGCGTCGGGTGTGAACGGGCCGCGCGCCCAGTCGCCGTACTGAGCGTCAATGCTGAATCCGGCCTCGGTGAGGAACGTGTTCAGTGCCTCGACGCCGAGGAAGCGCAGCAGTCCCTTCTCCGCGTAGGGCTCGTCCCAACTCGGACTGCTCAGTGTCTCGGTGACCGTCACGACGTCGTCGTCGATCGGCTCAGTTTCGTACGAGGCCCGGATGACCGTCCCGTCGCCGTCGACGACCTCGAACGGGTTGTCGAGATTCCAGCTTTCCCATTCCCGTACCAGCGGATTGCGCGTTTCGAACGCGAACCGGCCACCGTCGACGAGCGCCGCGCGTATCGCGGCCAGCGACGCGCGAAGGTCGTCGTCCGTGATGAAGTTCTGGAACGCGTGGCTGGCCATCACGGCGAGGTCGAATTCCCGGTCGAACCGCGCCGAGGCCGCGTTGCTTTGTACCCATTCAATATCGGTACGCCGACGGGCCTGGTCGAGCATCGCCGGAGCGGGATCGAGGCCGCAGAGCCGACCGGAGTGACCGTCCCGGCGGGCCCGATGGAGCAACGTTCCGGTGCCGCAGCCGACGTCGAGGACGGCATCGGCGTCCATCACGAGAGCGAGGTAAAAGTCGTCGCTCGGCGCCCACGCGTTGAATAGGTCGTACGTTTCGGCAGAACGGTTTGGCTTCGCTTCCTGCCCAAGATCATTCACGGGCAGGAGTATGTCAGCCGCCGTGGCCCGAGGACACCGAATTAACCATCGGCGTATCAACCGTGGGCGAGCAGCAGTTCGGCCGCCTCGTGTACGTCGTCGGTCAGGTGAATCAGGCCGGCCAGGTCGCCGAGCGGCGAGGTCGCGAGCAGCGGCCGTAGCAGGCCTTCGACCGGCAGCCGGCCAGTCCAGTAGTCGCGGCCGAGGAACACGAACGGACCGGATCCGCCGTCGGTGCCGTAGAACGTCATCGTGGCGGCCTGGAACACCTCCTGCACGGTGCCGGCCAGGCCGGGCGCGAACACGATGCCGCCGCGGGACAGCCGCAGGATCAGTTCCTCCCGCACGCTGTTGGAGAACAGCTTGCCGATCCGCGCCGCGAACAGGTTCGTCGGCTCGTGACCGTAGAACCATGTCGGGATCGCGAGTCCACCCTGCGCGGCCCACGTCGTCCCCGGATCCGGGCGCAACCGGTCGCGTACCGCGAACGCCGCTGCCGTATATGCCTGCGCGGCGTGGTAGTCCGGAGCGCTAGCCAGGTCGTCGATCGCCGCCATCAGGTCGGCCCGCGGATGTACGGCCGTGTAAGCGCCGAGGTTCGCCGCCTCCATGACGCCCGGCCCGCCGCCGGTGAGCACGAGCCGTCCGGCCGACGCGAGCAGTCGCGCTAGTTCGGCCGCATCCCGATATCCCGGCGTGCCGCGCTGTTCGCCGTGGCCGCCCATGATGCCGACGACCGACGTCGGACCTTGAGCGGCGATCCAGTCGCGCGTCTCGTCGCGCAGCGCGTTTTCGATGCCGTGATCGTGGATCCGTTGCGCCAGCGCCTCTCGCAGGTCCGGCATCGCGCCGCCGTGCGCGAGAAAGTGGCGGTAGACCTGGGTGTCATACATCGCGTCGAAGCCGCCGGCGGTGAACCCAGTCGCCAGGTCGTCGGCGGTGTAGAGGCGCGATGGCTCGGTTGGATAAGGCAGGTCGGCGAAGCGTGGCACGACGAGCGCGCCGCGCTGGATCAGGTCGACCGTCTGTACCGTGGTCATTGCGCAGCCGATGAACAGCGCGCCGCGTACATCGATGCCGGTCAGGTCCACCGTGGTCAGATCGATGCCCTGCAGCGCGACACCGCGAAGGGTCGCTCTTGCCAGATGCCGGTCGAGATCAGCCAGCGTCTCGACTTCCAGCAAGCCGTGGTCGACAGGGGTGATGACCTCGGGACGCGGCGTCGGCATGGGCTGATGGTATGTGGGTCGGCTCGAAAAGAAGGAAGCCCAGCGGTGCGCCGCTGAGCTTCCTTGCCGGGTCCTGGGGAGGCTCCGGACTTCATATTCTCCGCGCGGCTGTCGCCGCTTGACTACTGGCCGGTCGCTTACGCCCGTACGCCGCTCGGTGGCTCGCACCCCTCCGCTCAACCAATCGCCACCGGCCGATGTGTGGGCTACGACTCATCCCTTCGGCCCGCCTCGGTCTGGCGGGGGAGTGCCGCACGCGGCCGCGGCGAACAGGGTTGAATCATCGTTATGCAGAACCTGATGCCGGAACCGCCGGCGACCCTAATTCCGGACGACCCGGCCGCGGCGGCAGAACTCGCCGCCGCCACGGATGCCACATTGCCGAACGTGGCCGCTCATTTCCCCAGCTACAGCGCGGCGTGGGGCGCTTTGGCGGCTCGGGCGTTCGCGGTCGGGGAAACCGTCACGGCGTACGCGTTCGCCCGCACCGGATATCACCGCGGCCTGGACCAACTCCGGCGCAACGGGTGGAAGGGATTCGGTCCGGTGCCGTGGACGCATCCCGGCAACCAAGGCTTCCTCCAGTGCCTTTACGTGCTCGGCGAGGCGGCCGGCGTCATCGGCGAATCCGACGAGGCGGCCCGCTGTGCCGAGTTCCTGCGCGACTGCGATCCGACGGCGGCCGAGTTTCTGGCCCGCGTCTGACGCTGGGTGAGAAGCACGGATGGGCTGCGGCGGTTGCGGTCAGCGCCCGTAGACCGCCCATGCCCCCGGCTCGACCCACCACGCCCGCTTGCGGGTGAGCGTGGCCTGGACGCCGTCGTCGACGTACGGCAGATCGGCCGTGGGTGTCACCGAGACCGCGCGTCCGGTTGCCCGGCGCACCTCGATGCGAATGTCGGCCGCTCCCGCTCGGAACGAGAAGCGCGACCCGGCCCGGACGGGCACCGCGACGGCCACGGCGACCGTGCCGCTGGACGGATCGGCGGCTGGCGCGAGGGGCAGATCATCGAGGTGGGCATACCCGTCGGCGTTGGCTACCGCGCACGCGAGCACCGGCTCCTTGCCGTCGGCGAGGACGGTGTCGTCGAGTTCGACCCGGCCCCGCCACGCTGCGGCCCGACCGCTGGCGTCGACGCCGCCGAGGAGCGCGCCGTGGACCGTGACCGATCCGCCATCGGTCCGGAGCAGGTCGATCCGTCGTACGTCGCCGCCCAGCACGGCCTTGGCGACCTCGGCCGGATCCCGGGGCAGCCGGAGCCGGTCGACCATGTCCGGGACGCGGCCGGCGGCCGGTCCGCGTACGTCCAGCGGAAGTAGCCCGATGGGCGGAAGATCCGGGACCGTACGTCCGGCCACGAGATCGGCTGGACGCCGGCTCGGCGGTGGTGCCCACCGGCGGACCATCCGGCGCAAGACGGCCCGCAGTTGTGCGTCCGAATCGACGGCGACGATCAGCCCAGGGGCGGAGGTGTCGGCGGCGCCCGCCGGCCAGGTCAGGCCGTCGGGCCGAGTCGGGCCGTCGAGCCGGGCCAGTACGGCGTCGATCTCGTCGTCCGAGCTGGCGGTCACCGGGTCTACGGTCGCGCCGCCGGCCGTGAGCACGTCCCGGCACGCCAGGACGGGCACGCGTAGCGGTGCCTCAGCACCGGAGTGGGCACAAGATGCATCGGCCGACCCGAGGCTCAGGATGATCACCTCGCGATCACGGCCGCCACCTGCGCCCACGATGCGGGCCTCCTCACACGTCTCGGTCCATCTGATTGTTAGCCTGACGTACCGGGGGATGCCCGGCGCTCATCTGCCGCGTGGCACGCCCCGCGGAGAGGCGGAGAAAATGCCAGCGATCGTCGTCATCGGCGCGCAATGGGGCGACGAGGGTAAAGGCAAGGTTACCGACCTGCTCGGCAGCCGTGTCAGCCACGTCGTCCGCTACCAGGGTGGCAACAACGCCGGTCACACGGTGATCACCCCGGATGGCACGAAGTACGCGCTGCATCTACTGCCCTCCGGTGTGCTTACGCCGGGCTGCGTGCCAGTGATCGCGAACGGTGTCGTGGTTGACCCGAAGGTGCTGCTCACCGAGATCGACGGGCTGGCCGAGGCCGGGGTGTCCTGCGACAACCTGTTGATATCGACGGACGCGCACCTGATCATGCCGCATCACCGCGCCCTCGATCGCGTCGTCGAGCGCTACCTCGGCTCGGCTCGCATCGGCACCACCGGCCGTGGCATCGGCCCGGCGTACGGCGACAAGGTCGGCCGGGTCGGCATCCGCGTCCAGGACCTCCTCGACCCCGGAATCCTGCGCCAGAAGCTCGAACTCGTGCTGCGCGAGAAGAACCAGATTCTGGTGAAGGTCTACAACCGCAAGGCGATCGACATCGACGCAGTGACGAACGAATACCTCGGGTACGCGGAGCGGCTGAAGCCGTACATCGCCGACACGCGGCTCGCGCTGGCTCGCGCCCTGGAAGAGGGTAAGACGGTCCTGCTGGAGGGCGCGCAGGCCACGCTCCTCGACGTCGACCACGGCACGTATCCGTTCGTCACCTCCTCCAACCCGACGTCCGGTGGCGCCTGTGTCGGATCGGGCATACCGCCGACGAAGATCACGCAGGTCATCGGCATCATCAAGGCGTACACGACCCGGGTCGGCGCCGGCCCGTTCCCGACCGAGTTGTTCGACGACAACGGTGTACACCTGCTCAAGGTCGGTCAGGAGTACGGCACGACGACCGGCCGCGAGCGTCGCTGCGGATGGTTCGACGCGCTCGTCGCCCGGTATTCGGTGCGGGTCAACGGCATCACCGACCTCGTGGTGACCAAACTGGACGTGCTGAGTGGGCTCGCGAAGGTGCCGATCTGCGT
The DNA here is from genome assembly GCA_963724705.1 of uncultured Actinomycetota bacterium. Lineage (GTDB taxonomy): Bacteria > Actinomycetota > Actinomycetes > Mycobacteriales > Micromonosporaceae > DASQPR01. The sequence goes on along the minus strand of CAVRVS010000006.1, from coordinate 991,351 downwards.
CGGGTACGACATCGACGGCGTGCGCTACGACGAGCTGCCGATGACGCAAACCGCCTTCCATCACGCGACGCCCATCTTCGAGGAGATGGACGGCTGGTGGGAGGACATCTCCAAGGCGCGCGACCCGGAGGACCTGCCGGACAACGCACGCCGCTACGTCGACCGGATCGAGGAGCTGTCCGGCGCCCAGGTCAGCGTCGTCGGCGTCGGCCCCGGGCGAGACGAGAACGTGATCCGGCACGAGCTCGTCTAGCTACCCCCAAGATCCGCGCAACGTCGCGCCGCAACATCCGCGCAAGGTCGCGCCGCAACATCCGCGCAACTTCCAGGAAGTCGCCCGTTCCGAGCGCCCCCAACCGGGCGACTTCCAGGAAGTCGCCCAGCCCGGATGGCCGGCCGGACGGAAGACGCGGCACGGGCCGCCCGTGGCGAGATGCCACGGACGGCCCGTCCATTCGGAGCCGATAACGAGCGCTACGGCAGGACCTTCTCCAGCAGAAGCAGGCCTGGACCGTTCGGCGTGCCGAGACCGGTCGTGTCGTCATAGCCCTTCGTGGCCTTGAGCGACGTGTCCATGGCCATGGTCAACAGCGACCGGCCGGACACGGTCATCAACGCCAACGGCGTGCTCGGGTCCTTGACGTCACGGAATGCAAGGCCGGTCAGCCCGATCGTGTAGAGCAACGGGTTCGCGAACCCGATCGGGAAGAAGCGGCCCTGGCTCGCCAGCGCCTGGACGCCAGCGAAGATCGGGCAAGCAAGGCTCGTGCCGCCGATCTGCACCGGTGTGCCGTTGAACAGGATCAGGAAGCCGGTCTCCGGGTCAGCGACCGCTCCGACGTCCGGGACGACCCGCATCGGGGCGCCCCCGTTCAGCTTCGCGAGGCTGTTCGGCACGGCCAACTTCTGGTACGCCGGCTCCTTGAAGAGAGCACTCACACCACCGCCGGCACCGGACAGGAACGCTCCGGGCGGCGGCACGTTGTACGACGACGGCGACGTCGCCGTGTTGGTCGACGAGAGGTTGTTGCCCCACGACGTCTCGAACAGGTAGTTGTTCGAAGGTGTCACGGCGAGGCTCGTGCCACCGACGGCGGTGACCAACGGGTCCGAGGCCGGGAAGTCCGGCTCCGGGTGCGGTGCGCCGACCGTCGTGTTGTCGCCGAAGTCACCGGAGGAGAAGTAGAAACCGATGCCCTGGATCGCGGCCTGGGTGAACAGCGAGTGTTCGGTCGCGACCTCGTCACCGAGACCGTCTTCGCCGATGAAACCGTACGAGTTGCTGACGATGCTCGCGACGTGGTTCTGGATGACGAAGTTGACCGCGTCGTCGATGCCGGTGTCACAGTTCATGGCCCCGACGTAGTGGATGTTCGCGCCTGGCGCCATGCCGTGGACGGCCTGGACGTCGAGCGTCTCCTCCTCGTTCCAGCCACGCCTCGCCGCCGCATTCGGTCTGGAGGTTGAACGGCGTGAACGTGGTCTGCGTGAACTGGCCGGCCGCGAACTGCGGTTCGCCGTTCATAGCGCTGAGCGTGTTCGTGTCGGCCACGACGTTCGGTGCCGCGTACGCGTCGATGATCGCGACGGTGACGCCGCGACCGGTGTCACCGGCATTGACCGCCGACTGCGTGTTGTACGCCGTCCGGATCTGCTTGGCCGAGTAGCCACAGTTCGGCGTCGGGAACGACGTGCGTCCGTACGCTTCCGGACCGGTCTGCTCGTGCTGGTCCCAGAAGGTCGAGCAGGTCGACGGCGGCGGAAGCGCGTCCGACGGCCCGGTCGACGAGTCAGCGCCGGCACCGGCCGGCGTTGTGATGCTGGCCGGCGTACGCAGTGCGCCGTCATTCGTGACACCGACGACGCCCGCGATCAGGCTGGCGACCGACGACGGCACGGACAGCGACTTGCCCGGCGCGTGCATGACGTGACCCTTGTAGCTGTAGTTGTGCAGGGTCGTCGCGAACGCGGCGTTGACCTGGCGCACCGTACCGCTGGCCTGGATCCACCGGTTGCCCTGTGCCGTGCCGGTCACGCTCATGCCGGCGCCGCGGAGGAAGTCGGCGACCTTGTTGACCTGGGCGGTGGTCGGTGCGAACCGCGCATTGAACTGTGCCGCGGACAGGTACTGGCCGTAGGACGCACTCTTCGGGTTGGAGACGTCGGCAGCCAGCTTGTCGGCCGCGGCCGCGTTGCGCAGGGGCAACACGACATTGAACGAGATCTTGGTGGACGCGGACGGCGAGCCGACCATCCGACCGGACGTTGCCCAGGAGGGCGTACTTCCGGTCAGTGTCGCGCGGCTGCTCGTCGCCGCGAACGCGCTGCTGGACGCGAACGGCACGGTCAGTACCGCAGCGCCGGCCAGCACCAGAGCACGTCGGGCGATGGTCCGGCGCGCAAGGTGTGATCGCATGGAGCTCCTTCCTTGCACTTGCGGGGCCACTTGGAGGGCACCTTGGGGGATGCGGTGCGTGGCACCGACCGCGAGCTAACGGCGAGACACGCCGGAACGCGGATCTGTGCAACACATGCCACCCGTACGGGGGAGGTACGGGCACCACAAGTCTGGTGTGATCCGGACTTGTGGCCATCAGATCGACCGTGATCGCGGCCTGTCAAGAATCGGCATCCGATGCAAGGGTGTCAGCCGCCTGACGCCGTCGTATCCGCCCGAAATGTCCACACCGGCGCCGAGCGTCGACGGCGCGCACCGGTAGCCTGATGTCGTGCGTCTACTCCTGCTCGGCTCGGGTGGCCGAGAACATGCCCTGGCTCTGGCATTCGCGGCCGACCCGTCGGTCACCGCGCTGACCTGCGCGCCGGGAAACCCGGGCATGACGTCCGTCCATCTGATCGGGTCCGGTGAACGGGCCGAACTCCGCCCGGTCGACATCAACGACAGCGCCGCGGTCACCGCGCTCGCGGTGGACGTGCACGCCGATCTCGTGGTGATCGGGCCGGAGGCGCCGCTCGTCGCGGGCGTCGCGGATGCCGTACGTGCCAAGGGAATTGCCGTGTTCGGACCGTCCAGTGCCGCCGCGCAGCTGGAGGGCTCGAAGGCGGTCGCAAAAGACGTCATGGTTGCCGCCGGCGTGCCCACGGCCGATGCGCGCACCTGTTCGACGCCGGCCGAACTGGCCGCGGCGCTCGACACATTCGGCGCGCCGTACGTCGTGAAGGACGACGGTCTCGCCGCGGGCAAGGGCGTGGTGGTCACCGACGATCGCGCCGTCGCGGTCGAGCACGGCGCGTCGGTGCTCGCCGCGGGCCACCGGGTCGTGGCGGAGGAGTACCTGGCCGGTCCGGAGGTGTCGCTCTTCGTGATCACCGACGGTACGGTCGGTCGCCCGCTCCTACCCGCGCAGGATTTCAAGCGTCTCGGCGACGGCGACACCGGCCCGAACACCGGCGGCATGGGCGCCTACGCGCCGCTCGACTGGACGCCACCGTCCCTGGTGGACGACGTCATGGCCGCCGTCGTCGATCCGACGCTCGCCGAGATGTCACGACGCGGTACGCCGTTCGTGGGTCTGCTCTACGTCGGCCTCGCGCTCACGTCGGCCGGACCGAAGGTCGTCGAATTCAATTGCCGGTTCGGAGACCCCGAGACGCAGGTCGTGCTGCCCTTGCTCGACTCGCCGTTGGCCGGCGTGCTCTACGCGGCCGCGACCGGGACGCTGTCCGCCGCACCGCCGCTCGTCTGGCGAAACGGGGCGGCCGTGACGGTCGTCGTGGCTGCGGCAGGATATCCGGCCACACCTCGTACGGGCGATCCGATCAGCGGCGCCGACCGGCCAGGCGTGATCCATGCCGGCACCCGGCTTGCCGCCGACGGCACGCTCGTGTCGTCCGGCGGTCGGGTGCTGTGCGCGACAGCGACCGGAGCATCGCTGGCGGCCGCCCGCGATGCGGCGTACGCCCTGGTCGACGCGATTTCACTCGCCGGATCGCAATACCGGACGGACATCGCGGCCGCCGCCATCGCCGGCACCGTAGAGATCCCGAGCTGACCCGCACAAACGGACCGGCCGGATCCGCGGACGACGTAGCCCGCGGATCCGGCCGTTTCATTCAGTGCTGTGGTGCCGCGTCACGCGAAACGACGTACGAAGTCGAGCGCGGTCGTAGCGACCTCCTGCCAGCCGCTGTCAATGGTGAGTGCGTGGCCCCGATTCGGGATGCGGACGATTTCGGTGACTCCCGGGTTGCGCTGTTGCTTCTTGAACGACGCATTCGCGATGGCCCACGGCACGGTGTGGTCCTTTTCGCCCGAGATGACGAGCAGCGGGCCGCGGTCCGGGTTCTTGCTGTTGACCTTCACGTCGGTCCACGGGTTGAAGTTGGCCGAAGCGGCCTGGAATAGCGGGGCGCCCGGGGCGGCCACCGAGAATTCGTCGTAGAGCGCCTTCGCCTCGTCCTCGCTGACCGCGTTGCCGAAGCCGTAGCGGAACTGCTCGTACGTCAGCGGCACGGCCCGGTGGATATTGGCCGGATTCTGCAGTGCCACCGAGGCGACCCGCAGCGCCGAGATCGGCAGGGGTAGCACACCACGGAACGGCGCCGGGGAGATTGCGACCGATGCGGCGGACAGCCCTCGTCCGGCCAGGATCTGGGTGAGCAGGCCACCGAATGAGTGCCCGACGATGGCCGGCTTCTTGGCCAACTGGCCGATCAGGCCGCTGAGATAGTCGGCGACGTCACCGACGGTCTTGTTAGCGAACGTTTCCGGGTGCTCGTGAGCCTCGGCGACGGTGTCCGGGTCGTCCGGCCAGCCGAGCTCGACCGGCGCGTAGCCGGCCTGGTCGAACAGTGCGGCCCAGCGGTCCCAGCTACTCGGCAGCAGCCAGAGGCCGTGGACGAACACCACCGGTGTACGCCCCGAGGTGTTGGCTGCGCTGATTTGTTCCATGTCGTGGGCATTGCTCATGAATCTGGTTCCTCCCGCTGTCGTTGACGGCTACCGGGCTTCAAGTCACGGAGCTGCGACAGTGACGGCCTCATTGGCCGATTGCCGGCGGGGAAGCGACAACGGGCGCCGCCGTTGGTGTCGCTACCCATCGCCCTGCCTGCGCATGATCAGACTCGCATAGCCGGCGCGCGTTTGGGTGGGACGTGGCCGGACACTATGACGCGATCTGTCAGATGCCGCGAATGTGCTCAGTCCGTCGCTAGGCCACGCTCCCGGTCGTCCTCCGCCTCATGTGCGGTCTGCTCGTCGGAGCGATGGCGCCGGCCATCCAGCGCAAGGCCGATGACCGCGCCGAGCGCACACACGATCGCGGTCGCAAAGAAGATCGAGCGATACTCCTGTTGGAGCGCGTGGAAGAGGGCCTTTTCGTAGGCGGCCTCCTCGGCCGCGAACTGGGCCGCCGTCTTGTTGATCGGGAGTGGGGTGTTCAGGTTCGCGGTCAGTTGCTGGAACTTGTGCAGACCCCACGCGGCCAGCGCCGCCACCCCGATGAGCATGCCCATCATCCGTGCGACCACGAGGGCCGCGGAGGCGATCCCATGCTGGGCCGCTGGTACGGCGCGCAACACGGCCGACGCGAGTGGGGCGATGATGAGGCCCAGTCCAAGTCCGGCGATGGCGAGATCGGTGTCGAGCATCGGCAGCCGGACCGGTCCAATGTGGTGGGACGCGGCGAGCACCTCAATCGGCCAGCGCGAGATCAGCCAGTACCCAAACGTTGCGATTACCAATCCGGACACCGTGATGATGCGTTCGCCGAATCGCCGGACGAGGAAACCGCCGATGACGGCGCCGATCGGCAGGGCGATCAGGAAGCGGGCGAGCAACAGCGAGGCCTCGCCGGCAGTCTTCTCGAGCACCGTCTGCGCGTCGAGCTGGATGAACAGCAGGGTCGCGAGTAGGCCGGCCCCGGCGAGCAAGCTGGTGGCGATGGAGGCGAAGAACGGTCGCTTCGCGACGTCGGCCAGGTCCATCAGCTTGGTCGTAGCGGTGATCTCCCAGACCACGAACGCGATGAGCAGCACCCCGCTGATCGCGATCAAGATCGGACCCTGTGGCGGCAGTACGCCGTTCTCCGGATGCTGGTTGTCGAGCGCGGCCACGAGCACGCCGAGACAGGCGGCGAGCAGCAGGCCGCCGACCACGTCGACGCGCGGCCGATCGGCCGGGTCGTCCGGACGTCGCGCCGGCACGTTGCGATGGACGAGCGCCGCCGCGGCGGCGGCGAGAGGGATGTTGATCCAGAACACCCAGCGCCAGTCGACCTGCGAGGCGACCCAGGCACCGTAGAGCGGTCCGATCACACTGCCCAGCTCCTGCGCGGCTCCGACGCCGCCCAGCACCCGGGCGCGCGACCGATCGGCGAAGAGGTCGGCCGCCAGCGCGAGCGTCACCGGCAGCAACGCTCCGCCGGCAACGCCCTGTACGGTGCGGCCGATGACGAGCCAGTTCTCGGTCGGCGCCCAGCCGGTCAGCGCCGATCCAGCGGCAAAGCCCGCCAGGCCGGCGTAAATGACGATGCGCCGGCCATAGCGATCCGAGATCCGCGCCAGCAACGGCATCGCGGCCACGTATCCGAGCAGGTAGCCGGTGACGATCGGGGTGGCCCGCTCGAGCCGGTTGATGGGCAGGCCGAGTGAGTTCAGGATCGGTACGAAGATGCTGACCACGACGTACGCGTCGATGGCCGCGAGCAAAACGGCGAGCCCGCCGACACCGACGGCGATCCGGCGACCCGCGGATGAACCGCGGCCGTCGCCGCCGCCCGCACCAGCCGCGGAGGTCGCGGACGTGCCGGCGGCGGTGGCGGCGTTAGGGTGCATTGACGGTGACGGGCGCGTTGTAATTCGTGAGGTTGATGGTCACGGTCGCGCCCTTGCTCGAGCCCGATCCGGGCACCGTGAACACACCCTTGGACAAGCGGTGAGTGGTCGTGTCGATCCAGATCTTGCCGGTCGTGCCGGCTCCCGAGCCGGGCACCAGCGACTTGATCGCGACCGGATCCGGAGTGACCGCGACCCGGTAGGCGTCGTGGCCGTTGACCGACTCGATCGCCTCGGTTGTCGGATTCTTGGCCGTCTTCATGAGTTGGACGACGCCCCGGTTCGGGTCGAGAATCGCGGACGGGTCGATGATTGACGACGCTGTGGACAGAGGCATGGGCGAATACCCGCCGGTCACGCCCTTCAGGTAGAACGTGTTGTTGGCAATGATGAACTCGACCTCGACATTGACGCCGAACTCGGAGATATTGGCGCTGCCCTTGGCATCGCCGCTCGCCTTCAGATCGCCCTGCGCCTTGGACAGCGGAAGACCAGGAATCGTCCCATCGATGGCGATCCCGAAGTGCACGGTCTGCACCGTGGACATCGCCGCCTCCGACTGCTGCATGAGAGTCGGACCGGATGGCAGCGCGCTGGTCGAAGTCTCCGCCTTCTTGCTGGAGCACGCCGCGGTGGTCAGGGCAAGTGCGGCCGTCACCGCCACGACCGCCATTCCGCGGGTACGCAGGCGAGCGCGGCCCCGGCCGGCAGACCGCACAAAACCGCCCGGAACAGGCGTTATGTCGACGCCATTCGCGTGCCGCGCCGGCGTTTCGGGTTGCGCTGCAAAACGGCTACCTGACATTGGGGCATGGTATCGCTCTGCCGCTCTAAGCGCCTGGACCGCCGGTCGGCGCACCCCGTGCTGACGTGGCGGTTAACGGATCTGCATTCCCGAGATCGCGCGGGCGACGACGAGACGCTGGATCTCGGACGTACCCTCGAAGATCGTGTAGATCTTGGCGTCCCGGTACCAGCGCTCGACCGGATGATCGCGCAGGTAGCCGGCCCCGCCGAGGATCTGTACGGCCTGCTCCGTCACGCGTACGGCGACTTCGCTCGCCTTCAACTTGCTCATCGAACCCTCGCCGGCCTCGAACGGGCGCTCGTTGCGGCCCATCCAGGCGGCCCGCCAGATGAGCAGACGAGCCGCGTCGATCTCGGTCCGCATGTCAGCCAGCGCGAATGCGATCGCCTGGTTCTCGATGATCGGCCGGCCGAACTGCTCACGTGACTTGGCATAGTCGAGCGCGTATTCGTACGCCGCCCGGGCAATGCCGAGTGCCTGCGCACCAACGGTCGGCCGGGTCGACTCGAATGTCCGCATCGAGGCGGAGCCGGACGACCGGCGGCCGTCCCGCGCGCGGGCGAGGCGCTCGTCCAGCTTCTCCTTGCCACCGAGCAGGCAGGATCCCGGGACCCGTACGTCATCGAGGAACACGTCGGCGGTGTGCGACGCACGCAGGCCGAGTTTGCGCAGCTTCTTCGCGCCTTCGAGACCGCGTGTGCCGGGCGGGACGACGAACGCGGCCTGGCCACGGGAACCGAGGTCGGGATCGACCACGGCCGTGACGACGTGCACGTTGGCGATGCCGCCGTTCGTCGCGTACGCCTTCTGGCCGCTCAGCACCCATTCGTCGGTCGCCTCGTCATAGCGGGCGCGGGTCCGCATTGCCGCGACATCCGAACCGGCCTGCGGCTCGGTCGAGCAGAACGCGGCAACCTTGGGCTCGGCCGCGTCTCCGAAGCACTGCGGCACCCATTCGAGGAACTGCTCGGGCGTGCCGCTGCCATAGATGGCCGCCACGGCCAGGCCGGTGCCCATGATGGACATCGCGATGCCGGCGTCGCCCCAGAACAGTTCCTCGGTCGCGATCGGCAGCGACAGCCCGGTCGGGTCGCCGTACGCGTTGACGAGGAACTCGAATCCGTACAGACCGATCTTGGCCGCCTCGGCGATGATCGGCCACGGCGTTGCTTCGCGCTCGTCCCATTCCGCGCCGGCGGGCCGGATGACGTCGGCGGCGAAGCCGTGTGCCCAATCCCGGAGGTCCCGCTGTTCTTCGTTCAGGTCGAGGGAGAACTCCGGCATCGTCACGCCTTCGGGATGTCGAACAGATCACCGATCTTGGCGGCCAGGCCGAGGTCGCCCTTGGCCTTGAGCTTGCCGGTCATGAATAGCATCACCGGGTTGGCGTTGCCGGTCACGACCTTGAGGAAGTCGGCGCCGCCGACGGTCAACGCGAGTTTCGGATCGCGGGTCGGCGTCGAGGACAGCTCACACTTGCCGTTCTCGATGACCAGCTCGTACGTGTCGCTACCGCCGTCAGCGCGATCGCCGATGCTCCAGTGCACGACGGCGTTCGTGGTGCCGGCGCGGTCGGCCCGGAACAGCATCGGCATGCGGCCGAAGATCTCGCTCAGCACCGTCTCCCGCTGGTCGCTTTTCATCAGAGCGGTCAGTTGCTCGTTCGAGGCGCTCTTGACCAGCGCAGCGAACTGCTTCGGGTCGTCACTGGTGAAGCTGGACAGGTCGATGTCGGCCACGGGGTGTCCTCTCGTGCGCGCCGATCGGTCATGTCGCACGCGGACATGCGCGACCGGCGAAGTCGGCGGCGAGCGGCGCCGGCGGGACGCGACTCGCAAGTTACTGATGCGTAACCTTACGCACGAGTAAGTATGCTCGCAAGCATGTCGGCCCGACGACTGCCCCGCAGCGTGCGCGAGCCTCAGATGCTCGACGCGGCAGTGGCGGAGTTTGCCCGGCTCGGCTTCCACGCCGCCTCGATGGAGGACATCGCGGCCCGGGCCGGCGTCAGCAAACCGATGGTGTACGCCTACCTCGGTGCCAAGGACGACGTGTTCGTGGCGTGTCTGCATCGCGAAGGCACCCGGGTGATGCAAGCCATTGTCGACGTCGTCGATCCGGCTCTCGCGCCGGACGAGCAGCTGTGGCACGGCATGCGGGCCTTCTTCGGGTACGTCGCCGCTAACCGCGACGGCTGGTCGGTGCTGTACCGGCAGGCGCGGGGCCCGTTCGCGGACGAAGTTGCGACGATGCGGGCGCGGATGATCGACGTCGTCGCCGGCATGCTCGCGCGCGTCGTCGAGGGTCGCGGCGGGTCGCCCGGTACGACCGACCTGACGCCGCTCGCGTTCGCGTTGGTCGGTGCGAGCGAGTCGCTGGCGGACTGGCTCGCCGACCATCCCGACGAACAACCGGAGTCGGTCGCCGGTCGCCTGATGAACGTCGTCTGGCTCGGGGCCGGCCAGCTGCTCGATGGAGTGACGTGGAAGTCTTCCGGCCTTTCGGACGGCTCGCGACTTCGTCACAGCAGCGCCGTCGAAGCGTCGGGGTAAGCGCACTGCTGTGGCCGATAAAGGACGGAGCGCTCCGGCACGCCGATGACGCCGGGCGTTGCTAGCCAATCCACAGGTTTGTCATGGCCGCCGCCAAGCTCGGCGGTCGAGCCTGGCAATGGCGAACTATCCGTCCGCAGCGTCGCCGTCCGCAGGAGGCCGTCATGACCGACAAGCCCGAGCCCGCTCCGGCCGCGCCCGAACCTGGTCGCGTCCCGCCCGAGTCGGGGCAGCCACGAGCCGACCAGGAGACCGTGCCGTTGGCCCAACAGCCGCCTCCGGCCGCGGTCCCGGCCGCGTCGAGCGAGCCGGCGGCGCCGCCAGCCGGACCGGCCACGGCGCCGGCAGCCGCGATGCCCGTCGGGCCGCCGTCGACCGGAGCGGCACCGTCGGGACTTCCGCCCGGAGCGTGGGCGCCACCGCCCGGCTGGGCGCCACCGCCGGGCTGGGTGCCGGTCGGCTACTCCGCCGCGCCGGCCGGGGCCGTGCCCTCGGCGAACGCCGAGCGGCGCTCCTGGCGTGCGTGGCCGGGGTGGCGTCGAGCCCTCGTACCCGGCCTCGTGGGGTTGATCCTTGGTGGCCTTCTCGGTTCCGGCATCACCGCGCTCGCCACGCATGACGACGACAACCGCCGCGTGCCGGTCAGTCGCTTCGGTCCGGGCCACGATGGCTTTGGGCCCGGGTTCGGTAACCGCGGCGGCAACGGCTTCGGCCCGGGCAATCGAGGCGGCTTCGGCCAACCGGGCCAGAACGGCACGGCGCCGGGGGGCGGCCAGACCGCGCCGACGCCCCAGACCGCGCCGACGCCGCAGCCGTCGACGAGCTGAGGCAATCAGGCCGGCGCGACGGATCCGGTGAGGTGCGGCCGGCCGGATGCCGGGTCGACGACCGCGATCGTCCAGCCTTCACTGTCGCGGCGGGCCCGCCAGGCGACCGTGGACGGCAGCGCGACCGGCCGCCGGAACGCAACGTCGACCGTGTACGTGTCCCCGAGCTTGCCTTCCAAGGCGGCGACGGAGTGGGCCATGGTCCACATACCGTGCGCGATCGGGCGCGTGAATCCGAATGCCCGGGCGCCGAGCCGCGATAGATGGATCGGATTGCGGTCGCCGGAGACCGCGGCATAGGCCCGCCCGATGTCGGTGCCGACCGGCCAGATCGCCGTCGGCGGCGAATCGTCGACCGGTCGATTCCCGTCACCGGCCAGCGCGACCTCCGGCGGGCGCGGCTCAATCGCCTTGTCCCGCCGCAGGTACGTGGACACTCCGTGCCACACCTCGACGCCGTCCACCGTCGCCGTCGCGACGACATCGAATTGCCGACCGCGCGGGTGTGACCGCAGGGACTCGGTACGCACCGCGAAGTCGAGCCGCTCGCCGACCCGGATCGGCCGCGCCTGCGTGATCCGGTTTCCGATGTGCACCAGGCCGATGACCGGAAACGGAAAGGCCGGCGCGCCCATCAACTCGATGGCCAGGGGAAACGCGAGTACGTGCGGATACGTCACCGGCAACGTGTCGGCCAAGCGGAATCCGCACACGCGGTCGTACGCGGAGAGCTTTTCGATGTCGGCCTCGACGCCGCGCAGCAGCAGTCGGGTGTCCGGTAGTCGCGGGTCCGGGTCCTCGTTGCGCCGCCGGACCGACCCGCGCACCGCCTTGCGGTAAAGCGATCGCGTCGCCGGCACCCGGGTCAACTCAACATCCATCACGCCCCCAACAGGCTCTGGCCGCAGACGCGGACGACGTTGCCGGTCACGCCGTCGGAGCCGGGCGAGGCCAGCCACGCGATCGTCTCCGCGACGTCGATCGGCAGACCGCCCTGGGCCAGGCTGTTCATGCGGCGGCCCGCCTCGCGCAGGAACATCGGCATGGTGGCGGTCATCGCGGTCTCGATGAATCCGGGTGCGACGGCGTTGACCGTGATTCCCTTTGCGGTCAAGGCGGCCGCGGACGCGGCGACGAGTCCGATCACGCCGGCCTTGGACGTGGCGTAGTTCGTCTGACCCCGGTTCCCGGCGATGCCCGCGATGGAGGACACGCCAACAATCCGGCCACCGGCCGGCATGAGGTTCGTCTGTGTGAGAGCCTCGTTGACTCGTTGCGGCGCGATCAGGTTCACCGCGAGCACGGTCGACCACATGGCATCGGACATGTTTGCCAGCGTCTTGTCCCGTGTGACTCCGGCGTTGTGGACCACGATGTCGATGCGGCCGTAGCGCTCACGCATGAAGTCGACCAGGCGCTCGGGCGCGTCGGCCGCGGTCAGGTCGAGTTGAAGCGCCGTGCCGCCGATTTCGTTGGCGACCAGACTCAAGGCGTCACCGGCGGCCGGAAGGTCGAGGCAGACCACGACGGCGCCATCCCGCGACAGCACATGCGCGATCGAGGCGCCGATGCCGCGCGCCGCTCCCGTAACGAGGGCGACCTTGCCGACGAGGGGACGCTCCCAGTTCCAGATCTCCGGATCGGTGGCTGGCTTGCCGGCTGCGCCGATGCGGATCACCTGGCCGGAGACGTACGCCGACTTGCCGGAGACCAGGAACCGCAACGTCGACTCGATCCGCGATTCGGCGCCCGGTGCCACGTAGACGAGTTGCGCCGTCGTGCCGCGACCGAACTCCTTGCCGACCGACCGGGTGAACCCTTCCAATGCCCGCTGCGCGATCGCCTCGTCCACCGTGGTCGCCGCGTCCGGCGGCGTACCGAAGACGATGACCCGGCCACACGGTACGAGCGAGCGGGCGTACGGCTGGAAGAACGCGTACAGATCCTGCAGGTCGCCCGCCGACGTGATGCCGGTGGCGTCGAAGATGAGCGCGCCGAAGCGGCCGGACAGGGCCGGCTCGGTCAGGTCGAGCGTGGCGGCGGCTGCGGTGTGGTCGGTGCCGGCAATTGGGGTGGCGTATCCAACACCGGGCTCGACCAGCGCGGGTGCCGCCATCGCCGGCGAGGCGGTCTCGACCGCACCGGGTGCCGTCACGGTCGGTCGACGTACGTCGGCGTCGAGGTTCGCGAGTACCCGCGCGATCGGTTCTCCTAGCCGACCGTCGCCACCGAGCAGAACGGCGCCGGCCAGTTCGCGGGCGCCCGGGTGATAGCGGCGCAGCCGGGGTGGATCCGGCAGACCGAGGCGCTTGACCAGGGCGCGGCCGGCGCCGGTGGCGGCGAAATTCGCGTAACGGTCAGACACGGTGGCTCCCTTCGTAGCGACGGCAGTGGATCGCTAAACGCTCTCAACGTGCCGGACGTTAGGCTACTCACTAGTAACATTGCCATCGGCAGTGCCATACGGACGCGCCCGCCACAACACGCCGACACACGCGATGCCAACAAACGCGACAAACGTCTACCCATTCGATGACGATTGATTCGACCACGCTTATCCCAACGGGTGTGTGGATCGCCACGAAGCCACCCGCCGGGGCGACACTCACTCATCGGGCCGCCGCACGCTTATCGGCCCGAGGCACACTCGTCGGCCCGGTGCCCGCCGGCCGGGCCGAACGCTCAGTCGCCGGGTCGACGCTGAGTCGCCGGGTCGACGCGCCCGACGACCACCGCACAAGGAGATCGCATGAGCACCGTCCGCCGGGTCGCCATCGTCGGTGGCAACCGCATCCCGTTCGCGCGCTCCGACAGCCGCTACGCCACGGCGTCCAACCAGGACATGCTGACGTCGGCGTTGAATGGACTCGTCGCCCGGTTCGGACTGGCCGGCGAGGTGCTCGGTGAGGTCGTGGCCGGCGCGGTGCTCAAACACAGCCGGGATTTCAACCTGACGCGTGAGTGCGTGCTCGGCTCACGGCTTGATTCACGTACGCCGGCGTACGACGTTCAGCAGGCGTGTGGCACCGGTCTGGAAGCGGCGATCCTCGTTGCGAACAAGATCGCGCTTGGGCAGATCGACTCCGGCATCGCCGGCGGCGTGGACACCACCTCGGATGCGCCGCTCGGCATGAACGAGCAGATGCGCCGTACTCTCCTGGAACTCCACCGCGCACGGAGCTTCGGCGCCCGCGCGAGGGCCGCCGTGAAGCTGCGGCCGATGGCGGCATTCCGTCCGGATCGGCCGCGCAACGCCGAGCCGCGCACCGGCCTGTCGATGGGTGAACACGCGGCGATAACCGCGCGGCAATGGCATATCGGCCGTGCCGAGCAGGACGAACTGGCACTCGCGTCGCACCGCAATCTGGCCGCCGCCTACGACCGCGGGTTCTTCGACGACCTGATGACGCCGTATCTGGGGCTCACCCGCGACCAGAATCTGCGCGACGACACGACGATCGAGAAACTGGCGAAACTCAAGCCCGTATACGGCAAGCGCGGCCCCGACCCGACCATGACTGCCGGGAACTCGACGCCGCTCACCGACGGTGCGGCGCTCGTCTTGCTAGCGACCGAGGAGTGGGCCGCGGCGCGCCGGCTGCCGGTGCTCGCCTACCTGAGCTTCTCGCAAACCGCAGCGGTCGACTTCGTCCATGGCGACCCATCGACCGGCGGCGAACCGGACGGCCTGCTGACCGCGCCGGTGTTCGCGGTGCCGAAGATGCTGGCCCGGGCCGGGCTGACCCTCGGCGACTTCGACTTCTACGAGATCCACGAGGCATTCGCGTCTCAGGTGCTGGCGACGCTGGCCGCCTGGGAAGATCCGGAATTCGCCAAGGCGCGGCTGGGTCTCCGCGAGCCGCTCGGGCCGATCGACCGGACGAAATTGAACGTCAACGGCTCGTCGCTGGCCGCCGGGCATCCGTTCGCGGCGACCGGCGGGCGGATCGTCGCGACCCTGGCCAAGTTGTTGGCCGAGAAGGGCTCCGGCCGTGGCCTGATTTCGATCTGCGCCGCCGGCGGCCAGGGCGTGACCGCGATCCTGGACCGCTGAGCGCCTGGTGCCCAATCTCCGGGCCGCGCGTCACGTTGCCTCGGCACCGGATGATCCACCGCGGTGGACGATTTGGGTCGCTGTAACGACGCCAATCGTCCGCTGCGGTGGATCTTGGACGGGCGGCGTAGCGTCCGCAACGTGACAACGACGCGAGGAACGCACCCGGCGCCGGCACCAGAACCGGAGCCGGTCACGCGGGTGCCGCCGCGGACGCCGCGCCAGCGACTGCTCACCCAGCAGTGGCGTGATCTGACGTTCGTGCACTGGCCGGTCGCGCCGGAGGCCGTCGCACCGCTCCTCCCGCCCGGGACGACCGCCGACATCCACGACGGCACGAGCTGGGTGGGCCTGGTCGCGTTCCGGATGTGGCGTATCGGCGTCGGCCGTACGCCCGGGCTGCCGTACCTCGGCACATTCCCGGAGACGAATGTGCGGCTCTACTCGGTCGATGGATCGGGGCGGCGGGGCGTGGTGTTCCGGTCGCTGGAGTCCAGCCGGCTCGCGCCGGTGGTGGTCGCGCGGTCGCTGTTCCGGCTGCCGTACATGTGGGCGGCCATGTCGATCGAGCGCGACGGCGACATCATCCGCTACCGGTCGCGCCGACGCTGGCCACGCGATCAGGGCCGCCCGGCTTCGCGCCTGTCGGTCCGTATCGGCTCGCGCATCGAGCGGCCGGGGCCGCTGGACGACTTTCTCACCGCCCGCTGGGGACTGCATAACCGCTGGTACGGCCGGACCACGTACCAGCCGAACGTGCATCCGGCCTGGCCGCTGCACCACGCCGAGTTGCTCGACGTGGACGACGAGCTGGTCGCGGCGGCCGGACTGCCAGGCCCCATGGGCGCACCGGCGAGCGTGCTCTTCTCGCCGGGCGTACCCGTGTGGTTTGGTCCGCCCGAAGCGGGCGTCAGGCGGCCGTGACCGGCGGCGCCGCCTGAGCCGGCGGCGTGGCGTCGATTTTGCGCGACGCCAGCCCGCACATACCGAGAATCACGACGCCGACGAACGCGTGCAGCGCACCCCAGCCGACGCCGTCGTTCTTGCCGGCGTTGGCGAGGATCGGCTGGATCGGTGCGGCCAGGACGAACAGCACGATGGCGGCGATGAGGGGGCGCCGTCCCGGTCGCGCGACGATGGCCGCGATCAGCACGAGGATCGTGAACACGCCAATGATCGTGCCGAGCGTCTCGTGCGCGCCCCAGTCGCGTTCCTTGTGGAACGAACCGAATGCGCCGAAGCCGGCGAGCGCGAACTGTACGGCGACCAGCGTGCCGGTGGCCATCGCGAGGATGCGCATGATCTGCGCGAACGTCGTACGGTATCCGGCGGGCAGTCCCTTGACGGAGTCAGACATGCCCACACCCTAGAACCGGATCTTGGTAGCGAGCCATACAACCCTCGATGACGCCGCGGCGACGCGCCTACGACGCTCGGCGTACGCGACGCCCGCGCCACCTACCGTGGCCTGCCACAAGTGGTAGGGCGCGGCCTGCGACAATGGGTCACCGTGACCACCGTGACCAAGCCGCGCATTCCCAACGTCCTCGCTTCCCGCTACGCGAGTGCGGAGCTGGTCACGATCTGGTCGCCCGAGGAGAAGGTCCGGTCGGAACGCCGTCTGTGGATCGCAGTGCTCCGGGCGCAGCGCGAACTCGGCGTTCCGCTGGCCGATGGCGTGATCGAGGCGTACGAATCCGTCGTCGATGACGTCGATCTGGCCAGCATCGCCGAACGTGAGCGGGCGACCCGACACGACGTAAAGGCCCGCATTGAGGAGTTCTCCGCGCTCGCTGGTCACGAACAGATCCACAAGGGCATGACGTCACGCGATCTGACGGAAAACGTTGAGCAACTGCAGATCCGCGCGTCACTCTCGCTCATTCGGGAACGGATCGTCACCACGTTGGCCCGGCTCGCGTCGCGAGCGGTCGAGTACGAGTCGACGGTCATGGTCGGCCGGTCGCACAACGTACCGGCCCAGGCCACCACGCTCGGGAAACGGTTCGCAAGTGCGGCCGAGGAGCTACTGATCGCGTACGAGCGGATCGACGACCTGATTCACCGCTATCCGTTGCGTGGCATCAAGGGGCCGGTCGGCACGTCCGCCGACCAGCTCGACTTGTTCGACGGCGACGAGGCGAAGGTCGCGG
Organism: uncultured Actinomycetota bacterium; assembly: GCA_963724705.1. Taxonomy (GTDB): domain Bacteria; phylum Actinomycetota; class Actinomycetes; order Mycobacteriales; family Micromonosporaceae; genus DASQPR01. The sequence continues at coordinate 974,162 of CAVRVS010000006.1, read as the reverse complement.
CGCTGGAACAGCGTGTCGCCGAGCACCTCGGCTTCACCCGCGTCTTCACGAGCGTCGGTCAGGTGTACCCGCGCTCCCTCGACTTCGACGTCGTCGCCGCGCTGGCCCAGGCGACGGCCGCGCCGTCCAGTCTGGCCACGACGATCCGGCTGATGGCCGGGCAGGAGTTGGTGACCGAGGGATTCCGGGCCGGTCAGGTCGGATCGAGTGCCATGCCGCACAAGATGAATACGCGATCATGCGAACGCGTGAACGGCCTGGCCGTCATCGTCCGGGGATATCTGTCAATGGTCGGCGAGCTGGCCGGCGACCAATGGAACGAGGGCGACGTGTCGTGCTCGGTCGTCCGCCGCGTTGCCCTGCCCGATGCATTCTTCGCCGTCGATGGGCTCTTCCAGACGTTCCTCACGGTGCTCGACGAATTCGGCGCTTATCCGGCCGTGATCGCCCGCGAACTCGACCGCTACCTGCCGTTCCTCGCGACGACGAAGGTGCTCGTCGCGGCGACCCGCCGAGGCGTCGGCCGGGAGACCGCCCACGAGGCGATCAAGGAGCACGCGGTCGCGGTTGCGCTGGCGATGCGGGAGAAGGCAACGGCCGATAATGATCTCTTCGACCGGCTCGCCGGTGACCCGCGGCTCGGGCTCACCCGCGCCGAGATCGACGCGCTGGTCGCGGACCGCGAGGCGTTCGCCGGGGCGGCGTCCGCGCAGGTCGAGGCCGTTGCCAAGCGCGTCGCCGACGTGGTTGGGCAATACCCCGACGCGGGTACGTACACCCCAGCGCCGATTCTCTGACCCGCCGGCGTGGCGTTCGACACGCGTACGCACCAGAACTGATTGCCGGAAACGTGCGGCTGGAACACTAGGAGCGTGATGAGCGAGCCGAACGCCGTGCTGCCGACGCCGTCGTACTCGGGGAAGGTCCGCGACCTGTACGAGGTGGCCGACGATGATCATGGCGGTCGGCTGCTGATGGTGGCCAGCGACCGGATGAGCGCCTTCGACGTCGTGCTACCCACGCCGATCCCGGACAAGGGCAAGATCCTCACCCAACTCAGCCTGTGGTGGTTCGAGCAGCTCGCGAGCATGATCGACAATCACGTGATCACCGCCGACGTCGATGCGTACCCGGCGCCGTTTACCGGCCGGCCCGAGTTCGCCGGCCGGTCGATGCTGGTCCGCCGACTGGACATGGTGCTGGTGGAGTGCGTCGCGCGGGCGTACCTGTCCGGCAGCGGAACGGTGCAGTACGAAGCGTCCCGATCGGTCTCCGGCGTGCCGCTACCCGATGGGCTGACCGAGGGCTCGAAACTGCCGCAGACGATCTTCACCCCGACGACCAAGGGTGGTCCGACCAACCACGACGAGCCGATGACGTACGCCCAGATGGTGGCCGAGGTCGGCGTGGATCGCGCGTCCGAGCTGCGCGCGCTGACGATCGAGGTGCTGGATCGCGGCCGGGCGATCTGTGAGCCGCGCGGCATCCTGCTGGCCGACACCAAGGTCGAGTTCGGCACGACCGCGGACGGGCAGATCATCCTGGCCGACGAGGTGCTCACGCCGGACTCGTCGCGGTTCTGGCCGGCCGACCGCTGGGAGCCGGGCCATGCCCAGCCGAGCTACGACAAGCAGCCGCTGCGCGACTGGCTAGCCACGTTGGATTGGGATCGGACGTCGCCGGGGCCGGAGTTGCCGGACGAGGTCGTCGAGGCAACGCGGGCCCGTTATGTCGCCGCGTACGAGAAGATCACCGGGGCCACCTGGCGATGATCGGTTTCCTCGCCGCGGCCGCGACCGCGTTCATCCTCATCGTGCCGATCGAACTGCCGGACAAGACGTTCATCGCGACGCTCATCCTGACGACCAAATACCGCCCGCTGGCGGTCTGGCTCGGGGTGATCTGCGCGTTCTTCGTGCAGTGCGTCGTCGCGGTCGCGTTCGGGCGGCTGATCGGTCTGGCGCCGGACGAGATCGTGAAGTGGTTCGTCGTCGCGCTCTTCCTGATCGGCGCGGCGATCCTCTTCCGGTCGGCGCGCCAGAGCAACGACGGCGACGGAGAGGCCGACGCGGCGCCGAACACCGTGCGGTCCGGTTTCCGAGCGTTCGCGGCGAGCTTCCTGGTGCTGTTCGCCGCCGAATGGGGCGACCTGTCGCAACTGTTGACGGCCGGCCTGGTCGCGAAGGGCAACAATCCGTACGCGACGTTTGTCGGTTCATGGCTCGGCTTGATCCTGGTGTCCGGGCTCGCTGTACTTCTGGGCCGCTGGCTGTTGAAGAAGGTCCGGCTGGAGATGGTGCGCTACGCCGCCGCCGGCATCTGCACCGCGCTCGCGGTGGTCACGGCGATCACGGCCTGATCGTCGCGCGCGCCGTCGCCGGGCAGCGTCACCGGATGCGCCGGCCCCGGCGCGCCAACTGGCTCATGACGGCGCGATCTCACTGCTCGGGTAGGCTGTGCAAGCCCGCCTCGAGCGGACACGCGGTTGTGCTGGGGGCGTGCGGCCGTGCGCGTCCCGCGAACGGCAACCGGACACACAGGCTGGAGAGACCCGTGTCTCGCGTCGTTGTCGACGTCATGCTCAAGCCCGAAATCCTCGATCCGCAAGGACAGGCCGTCGCGAACGCGCTGCCGAACCTCGGCATCGAAGGGGTTTCGGCTGTCCGCATCGGCAAGCACATCGAGATCGAGTTCGCCGACGGGGCTGACGCCGGCGCGGATCTCGATCGGGCCCGCGCGATCGCTGATCGACTGCTGGCCAACCCGGTGATCGAACACTTCACCGTGCGGTTGGCCGATGACCTGGCGAGCGCCGACAAGTGAGGATCGGCGTCGTCACATTTCCCGGCTCGCTGGATGACGGCGACGCCCGGCGGGCCGTACGTTTCGGTGGTGCCGATGCGGTCGCGCTGTGGCACGGCGACGCGGACCTGCACGGCGTGGACGCGGTCGTGCTGCCCGGCGGCTTCTCCTACGGCGACTACCTGCGCTGCGGGGCGATCGCACGATTTTCACCCGTGATGGCCGCGATCATCGACGCGGCGCACGCCGGGCTGCCGGTGCTCGGCATCTGCAACGGCTTCCAGGTCCTGTGCGAGGCGCATCTGTTGCCGGGTGCGCTCACCCGCAACAGCCATTTGCACTTCCGTAATCGCGACCAGCGACTGCGCATCGAGTCCACCGACTCGCCGTGGCTCGGCGAATTCGGCGCCGGCCAGGAGATCGTGATCCCGGTCAAGAACGGCGAGGGTCGCTTTGTCGCCGATGCCGCCACGCTGGACGAGTTGACCGTGGAGAACCGCATCGTGGCCCGCTACGTCGGCGGCAACCCGAACGGCTCGATGCGCGATATCGCGGCGATCCGCAACGAGGCCGGCAACGTCGTCGGGATCATGCCGCATCCGGAGCACGCGATCGAGGCGTTGACCGGTCCGTCCGTCGACGGCCTCGGCTTCTTTACGTCGATCGTCCGGGCCGTTGCGACCGGCCAAGCGGGCCGCATGGCGGGAGCGCGGGCATGACCATCGCTGACCATGAGACGCCGGACGCCACCAGCGGTGGCGGCTTCGCATCGAGTACGCCAGCCGAGCCGACCGGCTCGTCGGGATCATCGCCGGGTTACTCGAACGGCACCGGCGCGCGGCCATCGACATCGTCCCCGGCATCGCCGCCGTCCCCGGCCGTGCAGCCCGAGCGGGTCGACAGCGACGAGTTCGACGTGCTCCCGTTCACGGGTGTGGATTCGGTCCAGCGGGCCGCCGCCACGCCGAGCGAGGCGCAGCCCTATCGCGAACTCGGGCTGGCCGACGACGAGTATGCGAAGGTCCGCTCCATCCTCGGTCGCCGGCCCACCGACTCCGAGCTGTACATGTATTCGATCATGTGGAGCGAGCACTGCTCGTACAAGTCGAGCAAGGTCCACTTGCGACAGTTCGCGGACAAGGCGCCGCACTCCGACCGGCTTCTCGCCGGCATGGGCGAGAACGCCGGCGTCATCGCGATCAGTGACCGACTCGCGGTGACGTTCAAGGTCGAGTCGCACAACCATCCAAGCTTCGTCGAGCCGTATCAGGGCGCGGCCACCGGCGTCGGGGGGATCGTGCGGGACATCCTGGCGATGGGCGCGCGCCCGATCGCGGTGATGGATCCGTTGCGCTTCGGGGCGATCGACCACCCGGATACCGCACGAGTGCTCGGCGGCATCGTCGGCGGCGTCGGCGGGTACGGCAACTGCCTGGGCCTGCCGAACATCGGTGGCGAACTCGTCTTCGACCCCTGCTATCAGGCGAACCCGCTACTCAACGCGCTATGCCTCGGCGTGCTGCCCACCGACGGTCTGCAGAGCAAGAACGCGACCGGTCCGGGCAACGTGGTGGTGCTACTGGGTGCGAAGACCGGCCGGGACGGCATCGGTGGCGCGTCGGTGCTCGCCAGTGCCACATTCGACGCCGACAGCGAGACGCGCCGCCCGTCCGTACAGGTGGGCGACCCGTTCACCGAGAAGCTGCTGATCGAGGCGTGTCTCGAGCTGTACGCGGCCAAGCTCGTCGTGGGCATCCAGGATCTCGGCGCGGCCGGCATCAGCTGTGCCCTCACCGAGACCGCCGCTGGCGCCGGTACGGGAATGCGCGCCTACCTCGAACGGGTGCCGTTGCGGGAGCCATCGATGGCACCGCACGAGATCCTGGCCAGCGAGTCCCAGGAACGCATGCTGTTGATCGTCACGCCGGAGAACCTCAAGGCCGTCTTCGCGGTCGCCGAAAAGTGGGGCGTGCTCGCGACCGACATCGGTGAGGTCACCGACACCGGTCGCCTGGTCATCACCTGGCATGGCGAGACCGTGGTCGACGTGCCACCGGGCTCGCTGGCCGACGACGGTCCGGTCTACGCGCGGCCGATGCGCGAGCCGTCCGACCTTCAGCTGCTGGTCGTCGACCGGGCCGAGACGCTGCCGCGACCCCGGACCGGCGACGAACTGCTGGCGACCGTGCTGCGCATGATCGGCAGCCCGAACCTGTGTGACAAGACGTACGTCACCGAGCAGTACGACCGGTACGTGCTCGGTAACACCGTGCTCGCGCAACCAGAGGACGCTGGTGTCATCCGGCTCGATGAGCAAACCGGACTCGGCGTCGCGCTGTCCACGGATGGCAACGGCCGGTTCACCCGTCTCGATCCGTACGCCGGGGCACAACTCGCGTTGGCCGAGGCCTACCGGAACGTGGCGATGACCGGAGCCGAACCGGTCGCGGTCACGAACTGCCTCAACTTCGGCTCGCCCGAGGATCCGGCCGTGATGTGGCAGTTCGCCGAGGCCGTACGCGGGCTCGCTGACGGTTGCGCGACCATCGGGATTCCGGTCACCGGCGGGAACGTGAGCTTCTACAACCAGACCGGTGCGGCTGCGATCAACCCGACGCCGGTCGTGGGTGTGCTCGGCATCCTGGCGAACGTTGCCGAGCGCGTACCCATGGGTTTCCAAAACGATGGCGACCTGTTGTATCTCCTGGGTGACACGCGCGACGAGCTGTCCGGCTCGGAGTGGGCGTGGGTTGAGCATGGGCACCTCGGTGGCCGGCCGCCGCGCGTCGACTTCGCCGCCGAGCGCGCGCTGGCGATGACGGTCGCGGCCGCCGCCGTCCGGGGGCAGGTCACCACCGCACACGACCTGTCCGACGGTGGCCTCGCGCAGGCGCTCGTCGAGTCGTGTTTGCGCCGCGGCCTGGGCGCGACGGTCGGGCTTCCGGCCGGCGTATCGCCGTTCACCGCGCTGTTCAGCGAGTCGACCGCACGTGCCCTGGTCGCGGTGCCGCGGGGTCAGGAGCTTGCGTTCGCGGCGCTCTGCGACGAGATGGGGCAGCCGTTCACCGCGATCGGCGCGGTAAACGCGTCGAGCGGCACGCTCGAAATCATCGACCAGTTCACGGTGTCGCTCGACGACCTTCGTGCGGCGCACACCGGCACCTTGGAGCGACACTTCGCCGCCACGGCCGGCGCCGACGGTGCGACACCCGAGGTGGCGATCAGCCGAGCGACGGCGTCATGATCACGCCGAAGAGTAGCGACAGCCGCGAGGCGTCATGATGGCGTCGGGTCATTGATTCCGGTGTCCGAAGCCTCGGGCACGCCGGCCTCGCTCGGCGTCAGCCTGAATTCGCAGCCCGGCAGCGGAGCTCGCTTCGAGTGGGGACTCGCCGGTGCGGCCGAACTCGGGCACACCTGCTCGGTCCTCGTCGTGGTCGACGTGTTGTCCTTCACTACGGCGCTCGACGTCGCGGTCAGCCGAGGCACGCGTGTGCACCCGTTCCCGTGGGACGGTCAGGCGTCGGCTTATGCCGAGCGCCTGGGTGCCGCGGTTGGGGTCCGCCGGGCCGCGCTCAGCCCAGACCACCCGTGGTCACTGTCGCCGGCATCGTTGCTGCGCGCGCCGGCCGTCGCCGACCTGGTGCTGCCCTCGCCGAACGGTGCGGCGATCTCTGCGGCCGCCGGAGCGACCGGCGTGCCGGTCGTCGCGGCATGCATGCGCAACGCACGCGCCGTCGTTCGTTGGCTTCACCAACGGGGGTACGGCGGACCGACGCGCCCGATCGGTGTCATCGCCGCCGGCGAGCGGTGGCCCGATGGCACGATGCGGCCGGGAGTCGAGGATCTCGTGGGCGCCGCGATGGTGCTCGACGGGCTGTCACATGTGCCGGGTGGCCTGTCGGTGGAGGCCGCGGTGACACTAGCCGCCCTGGCCGCCCTGCCGGACCCGGTGGCCGCCGTCCGGGGTTGCGTATCGGGTCGAATCCTGGTCGAGCGCGGCTTCGCAGCCGACGTGGACGTGGCCGTCGACGTCGATGCGTCGACGACCGTACCCCTGCTAGAGGGCGGCTTCTTCAGTGCGGCCTGACTGCTTCTTCAGCGCGGCCGGACTGTCGCGCCGCTAGTCGTCGAGCCAGTCGACCGAACCGCGCTGGTCCGGTGGCACGTATCCGCCGCGGTATCCGCCCTGCGCACCGTTGCCCTGGCGGACTCCGGGCGCGGGCGCCGAGTGCTGGTCCGCCGGCCCGCTGTCGTATGCGTTGGTGTCGTAGCCATTCGTTTCGTAGCCGTTGGTGTTGTAGCTGTTCGCGTCGTACCCGTTGTCGGCATATCCGTTGGACTCATAGTTGCCGGCGTATTGGCCGTTGCCGGCATCGCCGTAGCCGTTGTCGGCCGGATAGCCGTTGTCGGCTTGATACCCATTGGCGTCGTAGCTCGGCGCGTGCTGGCCGTCGTACGAGGCCTGGTTGCCGTAGTCGGCTTGCGCGTAGCCATTGGCGTCGTAGTTCGCCTGCGGATAAGCGTTGTCGCCGTAAGTGGATTGGCCGTTGTAGCCCGGCGCGCCACCGTAGCCCGCCTGGTCGTCGTAGCCGTGCTGGCCGTGCTGGCCGTATTGGTTGGCGTCGTAGGCCGGCTGACCATAGCCGTTATCGCCGTAGCCCTGGGTCTGCGAGTAGTCCGGCGCTGCGTTGCCGCCCTGCTGGCCGTACGGCGTTCCGTAGCCGTTGGCCGGGTATTCCGGCTGCTCATAGCCGACGGGTCCACGGCTCGGCTGGCCGTACGTGGCGGCGCCGTTGCCTTGCTGGCCGTAGCCGCCGCTGGAGCCGTAGCCCGTTGCATTCGCGCCGTAGTCGCCGCTAGAACCCGGTCCGTCAGGGTACGGAGCGCGGGTCGGCTGGCCATATCCGGCGCCGGACGCTGGTTGGTTCTGCCCGGGGTATCCGGCACCCGATCCGGGCTGGTTGTAGCCCGGATATCCGGCGCCCGATCCGGGCTGGTTCGGGCCGGGGTATCCGGCGCCCGATCCGGGTTGGTTGTAGCCGCCGTACCCGGCGCCCGACGCCGGTCGGTTCTGGCCCGGGTATCCGGCGCCCGATCCGGGTTGGTTGTGGCCCGTGTATCCGGCGCCCGACCCGGGCTGGTTCTGCCCGGGGTATCCGGCGCCCGATCCGGGCTGGTTGTAGCCGCCGTACCCGGCGCCCGAGGCCGGTCGGTTCTGGCCCCCGTACCCCGTCGCGGCGTAGGTGGTCGCGTCGGCCGCGCCGTAGCCCCCGCCACCGGAGTAGCCGGCGCCCTGATACGGATCGACCGGCCGCGTCATCGTCGGCGGCGCAGCCGCTCGCGTCGGAGCGCCCATGTTCGAGCCGAGCGGATGCACCATTGTCTGCGCGTCACCGTAATGCGCCGCCGGGCCCTGACGGGCGATCATGGTCGCTTCGGGCATCGCCATCGGCCGTGAATTCATGTATCCGGTGCCGTCGTCACCGGGTGTCGGGGTCGGCGCCCCATCCGGGTCGCCGCCGAGGTCATCGCGCTTGCGGCGCACCAGCAGATAGATCGCCACGGCAGCGCCCGCGAGCAGCAGCAGGACGCCGAGGACCAAGACGACCTTGACCGGGCCGCTCATACCGCTGCTGTTCCCGGCAGCGGTGGTGCTGCCCGGCGGCACGACAGCGCCGGAGTCGCTCGGCCCCGCGGACAGACCGTCGGTCGGCGACGGCAGCCCACTCGACGCGGACGCCGATGGAGTCGCTGACGCCGACGCCGACGGTAGGGCCGCCACCGGCTTGATGAGCACCCGCCAACCGGTGAGGTTCTGGCCGGGGGTGAAGGTCTTCGGCGTCCCGGTGAAGTCCTGGTAGCCGTTCTTCGATGCGCCGATGACGACCGGGCCGGCGACGACCGGCGTCGAGCCTCCGGCGGTGAAGGAGAACTTGCCGCTGCTGCTGGAGTGGGCGAGATACGAGTGGTTCGCCGCGTCCTGCAAGTTGACGAGGGCGTTGGCCACGGGTTGACCGGTCGTGACGTCATCGACGACGCCCGAGATCGTCGATGAAGGCGGCGGCGCCGGCCCGTTCAGGGTGAGGCTGAACCCTTTCGACACCGGACTGTTGATCGCCGGCGACTCGACGACCGAGACCGACGACGAGCTGAAGGTCGCCTTCCCGCCCGGAACGACGTCGCTAATGGTCTGCGCGGCCTTGAGGGTGAACACCAGGTTCGCAACGGCCTTCGCCGGCGGCGGCCCCGTGTGCGCCGTGAAGTTGCAGGTCGCCTGGCCGGCCTGCGACTGACCGCTGTTGTCGCAGCCGCTGCCGAGACCGACCGTGATGTCGTTCGCCGACGCGCTACCGCCACTGACGGCGAGTGTGGCCGCCATCGGCGTCGCATCCGGCTCGCTGGTGTTCGTCACCGTTACGTTGATAGTCGCGGACTGCCCTGGGCCGAGGGTCACGGACGAGGGAGAAACGGAGACGGTGACCCCTGCATCGACGGCGAAGGCGGGCTGCGCCGCGAGACCGACGCCGAGCAGGCTGGCGACCATGGCCAGTAACACGAACAGTCCTGCGTACGCCCGTTCTCGTGGGCGCATCCAGGATCGCTCATGCGCTGTCACGTCTCCACCGCCTCCTGGCCGGTCATCCAGCCGAGTCGTCGTTTCACACAACTCACACAACGAGGTATCCGGCCACGACGTAACAGTGTCGCTGGCGCATGTTCCAATGCGGATACATCGTGGGCAACTATGCCTGTTTCCCGTCGACTCTTAAAGCGGGGGCCGGTTGTCAGGCACTTTGCAGATAGGTCGTATCGTCCCGACGTGTCCCGTGCGTACCGTAATTCCGCCGCCGTACAGAGCGTGATCAACGCCGTCGCTGCGGGCGAATCGCCCGACCGCGGCGCACTCCGCGATGCGGTACGTGAGCTTTTGCGGGAATTGTCAGACCGCGCGCCTGGCCGATCGGTGGAGGTCCGGGTCCCACCTTTTGGTGCTGTTCAATGTATTCCCGGTCCGCGTCATACCCGTGGCACGCCGCCGAATGTCGTCGAGACAGATGCCGTGACCTGGGTGAAGGTTGCGACGGGTGAGATCAGCTGGTCGGCGGCCGTCGAATCGGGTGTCATCCGATCCAGTGGCGTTCGCGCGGATCTATCCCCGTTCCTGCCATTGTCGTCCGACTCGTAACATCTCCTCGCCTCGCCATCTTGGGCGGAGACGGCACTCGCGTACACTGGCCTGGCGGGAAAATCTGGTCCCAACACTTGAGTCGAGGCACGTCGATCGGCTTTTCGACATGGGCAGATGTCCGTGCAAGCAGCGCTGTCGAGACCGCAAGGCCGAACCCGCCGACGACTCGCGCGGCCGGGACGGCGACGCCGATGAACACAAGAGGAGCGCCGGTGCCCCGAGGCGACGGTCAGCTGAATCACGATCTTGACCCGCAGGAACAGGGTCCTCAGGACGAGTGCGGCGTGTTCGGCGTGTGGGCCCCCGGCGAAGAGGTGGCCAAGCTCACGTATTTCGGCCTCTATGCCCTCCAACATCGCGGCCAGGAGGCTGCCGGCATCGCCGCGAGCGACGGATCCGGCGTCGTCGTCTATAAGGATCTCGGCCTCGTCGCCCAGGTCTTTGACGAATCGACGTTGTCGAGCCTGCGCGGGCATCTGGCGATCGGTCACACCCGCTACAGCACAACCGGCGCCTCCACGTGGGAGAACGCGCAGCCGGTCCTGCGGTCCTCCGAGTTCGGGACCACGATCGCGCTCGCCCACAACGGCAACCTGGTCAACACGACGGAATTGGCGAAGATCGCCCACGCGCCGGCCGGCGAAACGTCGGACACGGCGATCGTGAGCCAGATGCTCGCCGCCCACCCCGATCTTTCGATCGAGGAAGCGGCCATGTCCGTCCTGCCGCGGCTGCGCGGCGCGTTCAGCTTTGTGTTCATGGACGAGACAACGCTGTACGCGGCGCGCGACGCCAACGGCGTACACCCCTTGGTGCTCGGCCGGCTGGAACGCGGCTGGGTGGTCGCCAGCGAGACCGCGGCGCTCGACATCGTCGGCGCTTCGATGGTCCGCGAGATCGAGCCGGGTGAGCTGATCGCGATCGATGAGCAGGGCCTGCGGTCGCAGCGGTTCGCCGCACCGGAGCCGAAGGGCTGCCTGTTCGAATACATCTACCTCGCCCGGCCGGATTCCACGATCGCCGGGCGCAACGTCTATGACTCTCGGGTCGAGGTCGGCCGCAAATTGGCCCGCGAGCATCCGGTCGAGGCCGATCTCGTGATCCCGGTCCCCGAGTCGGGGACACCGGCCGCGATCGGTTACGCCCAAGCCTCGGGGATCCCGTACGGTGCCGGGCTGATCAAGAACGCGTACGTCGGGCGGACGTTCATCCAACCGTCCCAGACGATCCGGCAGCTCGGCATCCGGCTGAAGCTGAACCCGTTGCGCCACGTGCTGCGAGGCAAGCGCATCGTGGTCGTCGACGACTCGATCGTGCGGGGCAACACCCAGCACGCGATCGTCCGCATGCTGCGCGAGGCCGGCGCGATCGAGGTCCACGTCCGGATTTCGTCGCCGCCGATCAAGTGGCCGTGCTTCTACGGCATTGACTTCGGCACGCGGGCCGAACTGATTGCCGGAAACCTCGACATCGACGGCATTCGTCGCTCCATCGGTGCCGACACCCTCGGTTACGTGTCGATCGAGGGGCTGATCGCGGCGTCCGAACAGCCGGCCAGCCGCCTGTGCCGCGCCTGTCTCGACGGTGTGTACCCGATCGAGCTGCCGCACGAGAGCATGATCGGTAAGCATGTGCTCGAAGGCGTCGGACGCCGACTCGAATCCATCGACGCCGACGCCGAGCGCCGCGGGGATCTGGTCCACGCGCAGAGCACGGGCGGTTCGGACGCACTGAGGCGGCCGTAGCGGGCGCGGGAAGCCACGCACCTTAAGTCCCCCAGACGAGACCGATGACGGCGTACCACAGCTGGTTGGCAGCACGCAGCACCAGAGGAGAGAAGCAGTGACATACGTGAGCGAGCGTTCGGAGGCCGCCCGGCAGCCGTGGAGTGCCGGCGCCGGCAAGACCACCCGCAAGCGCACGGTGACATATGCCGATGCCGGCGTCTCGATTGAAGCTGGCGAGCAGGCAGTCGAGCTGCTCAAGTCGAAGGTGTCGCGCACCTGGCGCAACGAGGTCGTCGGCGATCTCGGTGGCTTCGCTGGGCTGTTCCGGCTGGACACGAAGAAATACAAGAATCCGATCCTCGCCTCGTCGGCGGATGGTGTCGGCACGAAGCTCGTCATCGCGCAGCAGATGGATATCCACGACACAGTGGGTGTGGATCTCGTTGCGATGGTCGTCGACGATCTCGTCGCATGCGGTGCCGAGCCGTTGTTCCTGCTCGACTACATCGCCTGCGGCGAGGTCGTGCCCGAGCGGGTGGCCGAGATCGCGGCCGGCATCGCGGACGGCTGCCGTACGGCGGGCTGTGCATTGCTCGGTGGCGAGACGGCGGAGCACCCGGGGATGATGGCGCCGCACGAGTACGACATCTCCGGCACCGGCGTCGGTGTCGTCGAAGAGGAGGCCATGCTCGGTGCGCACCGAGTCGAGGCCGGCGACGTGGTGATCGCACTCGGCTCGTCCGGCATGCACTCCAACGGCTACTCGCTCGTGCGCCACGTGCTTCTGGGCGCCGGCCGTCTGCGGTTGGACACGATCGTCGAGGAACTCGATCGCCAGCGCACGCTCGGGGAGGAGTTGCTCACCCCGACGAAGATCTATGCGCGCGACTGCCTCGACCTCATCACCGAGTGCGACGTCCGGGCGTACGCCCACGTCACCGGCGGCGGCATCCCCGGCAATCTCGTACGGGTGCTGCCGGATCACGTCGATGCGATCGTCGACCGGTCTACGTGGCGGCCACAGCCGATCTTCGAACTCATCCAGCGCAAGGGCCGGATTGACGACCCCGAGATGGAGTCGACCTTCAACATGGGCATCGGCATGTTCGCGATCGTCGCGCCGGCCGACGCCGATCGCGCGCTCGCGTTCCTCACCGGTCGCAAGGTCCACGCCTGGGCCGCCGGCGAGATTATTGCCGGCGACGGCACCGTGCAGATGGTGGGCTCGCACACCGGCGGCTGATAAGCCCGGCTCCGCAACGTAGCCGGCGGGCCAATGACTGTGCGCCGCATAGGCTTCACCCAGGGCCGTCTGACCCATAGGCTGATGCGACACTCCTCAAAACGAAGGAGGGCGGGTGTCGCACGATCGCCCTGCGTCGGCCGCGCCGTCGGCTTCGGCGCGCCACCCGGTCGTCTGGCACGGTATGCGGGGCATCGCGTCCGTACCGGCGTATGTGATCATGCAACCCACCACGCTGTGCAACTTGGACTGTGCGTATTGCTATCTGCCGTTTCGTGCGGCGGACCGCAAGATGCCGGTGACCGTGGCGTCGGCGGTGGCCGACACGGTCAATCGATGGGCGGCCCGGACCGAACGGTTTTCGGTCGTCTGGCATGCGGGGGAGCCACTCTCGGCGGGACGTTCGCATCTCGGCGCACTGATGGCTCCGTTTCGCGGCGTCGAACACCACATCCAGACGAACGCGACGCTGATCGACGACGCCTGGTGTGACTTCTTCATCGAGCATGACGTACGGATCGGCGTGAGCATCGACGGTGATGCCGTCCGCACGGCATCCCGGGTGGACCGGGCCGGCCGGCCGGCGTACGACAAGATCCGCAAAGGTATCGACACCCTCCGGCGGCGAGACATTCCGTTCGCCGCGCTGTGTGTCGTCTCGGCGCCCACCGCTGGTCTCGGCACCGAGCTGTACGCGTTCTTCCGCGACCTCGGCTGTCACGCGCTGGGGATCAATGTCGAGGAGCAGGAAGGAGTCAACGCGCGGTCCAACGCCTTCGATGCGACCGACGTCCGCGCGTTCTGGGCCGAGTTGACGGCCGCCTGGCGGGCCGACCCGGCAATCGAACTGCGGGAGATCGAATGGGCGCTGTGGTTTGCCGCCAACGCCATCGACGGAACGGCCGACGACCTGTTGCCTCGCCGTATCGACCCGATCCCGACGATCGCGTATGACGGGTCGGTCGTGTTGCTGTCGCCTGAGCTCGCCGGCTTCCGAGACGGTCACTACGGTGACTTCGCGTCCGGCAACGTTACCGAAGCTCCGCTCGACCGGTTGCTCGATCGAGTGGCCGATCGTCCGGATGGCTGGATCGCCGAATATCTGACCGGTGTCGAGGAGTGCCGTCGTTCGTGCGCCTACTTCGGCTTCTGCGGCGGCGCGCACGCGGCGAACCGGTATTTCGAGCGCGGGAGCTTTGCCGGCACCGAGACGAACCATTGCCGGAACAGCAAGATCCGCCTGATCGAAGGAGTGCTCGACTATGCCAGAGCCCAGTGATCCGCTGAGCGAACGGCTGGCCGCCGCACCCGGTCTTCCGACCTTGCTGGCCGAGGCGCGAGCGACCTGGCTCGCGCGTAGCGAAAACAACGCGGGCGCCGAGGCCATCGACGACGAGGCAGATGCCGCTGGCCGCGATCCGCATCCGGATGGCGTCGCCGAGCCAACGAGGCAAGTGCGGTCGAGCACGCCGCGCTGGCGGGCCTTCGAGGACGCGTTTCCGACGTTCTACCAGTTCACGAACCGCCCCCGCAGCTAGCTGGCCAGCCCGCCGGACTGCGCCGTTGGCCCGCATCCCGTCTCGGTTGGCAAGGGCCTTGAGCCCTTGCCCGCCACGCGCAAGGGCCTTGAGCCCTTGCCCGCCACGCGGTCGACCGGTTTTATGGTGATGAATCTCCGGTGACCCACTTGCGACGGACGGTGCCACGATGGCCGATGCCCAGATTGACTTCGATGGTTTCGTACGCCGGCAGGAAACGTTCGACGGCAAGTCCTACCCCGTCTACCAGGGCGGTGCCGGGCCGGCCGTGATCGTGATCCACGAGATCCCGGGACTGCACCCCGGGGTCGTCGACTTCGCGCGGCACATCGTCAAGGCCGGATTCACGGTCGTCATGCCGTCGCTGTTCGGTACGCCTGGACGCGCGGCCTCCGGCGCGTACGCCATGGACAGCCTTGTACGCGTCTGCGTGTCGCGGGAGTTCCACATGTTCGCGCTCGGTCAGTCATCGCCGATCGTGACGTGGTTGCGCGCGTTGGCAGCGAAGGCGCACGAGGAGTGCGGCGGCCGTGGCGTCGGCGCAATCGGCATGTGCTTCACCGGTGGCTTCGCCCTCGGCATGGCCGTCGACGATCGCATGCTCGCTCCGGTTTTGAGTCAGCCGGCCAATCCGGCACCCGTCGGCACCCGGCGACGTACCAGCATCGACATCAGCCCGGCCGATCTCGACCGCGTCAAGCAGCGCGCCGCCGCCGGTGCTTGCCAGGTGCTCGGCCTGCGATTCACCGCCGATCCAGCGGTGCCGCAGGAGCGCTTCGCGATGCTCCGTCGGGAACTTGGCGACGCGTTTATCGCCATTGAGATCGACTCGTCGCCGGGGAACCCGTACGGCATCGGCAAGGGCTCCCACTCGGTGCTCACCGAACACCTCGTCGACCAGCCCGGACACCCGACGGTCGAGGCGCGCGACCGCGTGTTGGATTTCCTGCGCGCACAGTTGACCTGATCGCAGTGCCCGGTCGCCCATGATCACTGCGGGCGGGCGAAACCGATCGAGACGGTCCGAAATTGATCGAGACGACATAGCGCTCAGACGCACAACGAGCACGGCGGGCCAACCCGGCGTGCTCGTGGCGGCGCTCAACCCCGCTCCGCGCAAGACAGTTAGCGCGGAGGCACACCCCAGCGCGCAGCGAGGTCGTCTTCGTCGTCGTCCTCGGACTCGTCGTCTTCGGCGTTCTCGTCGTCGAACTCGTCCGGGTCGTCGAACTTGTCATTCGACCCACCAGTGCCAAGCTCGCGCTGCAACGCCGCGAGGTCGGTGTTCGGGGAGTGGTACTTCAACTCCCGGGCCACCTTTGTCTGCTTGGCCTTAGCACGGCCGCGCCCCATGGCTCGACCCCCTCGCACAGAATTACGGGGCAGCCCTATAGGCCGGGCCCCGATGACGTCAGGCATCTCTCGTGGCTCATACGGTACATGTCGAGGGCCGTCTTCGACACCTCGGCCCACCGCGTTATCGCATGACTGTGTGGCTGGCCACACCAATCACGGAACGGTCGCGCGCGATAACCGATTTGCCGCGATTCGACCGTACCGCGCCGATGTTCCTCAGCACGGGTGTGCGAGTCGGCGACTATCGGTGCGCCGGCCGGTGACCCAAGATCAGGCCGCGTGTGGCACGCCCTGGATCGCGCGGATCACGTCGTCGAGGTTGACGAGATTCGTCCGATCCTGGCCGGCCAAGGCGGCCTCGACGGCGCGGCGGATGAACGTCGAGGACGACACGCCCAGCCCGGTCGCGGCCTCGTCGATGCGTTGTTTCAGGTCCAGTGGCAGACGGAGCGAACTCACAACGGTCGGCGCGGCCGCTGCCGGCGCGGACGGAAGCCCGGCCAGCAGTTGCGCCTCTTGCTCGCGGGACAGCGCGGGCTCCGGCGTGAGGTTGTCGATCATGTCGTTGATCTGATCGGGCGTCATGTCCAGTAGTTGCAGGTCACTCACCGGTTTGTTTCCCATGCCTCGAATTCCCCCTTCTCCGCGGCACTCATGTCGCGAGCTCCCACGATCAACGCGTCGAACCCGTCCAGCCGCCGTACGGTCACGATCAACGGTCGGCCTCCCTCCGTTCGTCCCCAGACGTTCACGAACGCGAGGCCGACCGTGCTGCGGACTGGCACGGGACGGCGCCGTGACCCGAAGAGCACCTGAAGGACCTCGTCCGGCCCGATGCCTCGGACGCCGATCGCGGCGAGCGCGGCATTCAGCCACTCGTAGGGCACACGATCGACTGTACTACGGCGCGTATTACAACGCCATCCCGCGGCGGGCAAGCGGCCACCTGCTGGCACCAGCTTGCGGTGGACGAGCGGCCGGCCGCTCCGGCCGCTCGCTCGCGTCAGATGCGGATACTGCGGAGGCGCCCGATCTCGGCCATCCGGCGCTCGGCCATCCGGTCGGCCGCGACCGCCGGTGGCACGCCCTCGGCCGCGGCGAGTTCGAGCAACTCCCGCGTCGTGTCATAAATCTTGGTGGCGCGCAGCTTTGCGCGCTCGAAGTTAAACCCTTCGATCTCGTCCGCGACCTGGATGACGCCGCCGGCATTGACCACGTAGTCGGGCGCGTACAGGATGCCGTGTTCCTCCAGCAGCTTGTCGATGCCCGGGTGGGCGAGCTGGTTGTTCGCGGCGCCGGCGACGATCTTCGCGCGCAGCAACGGCACGCTGTCGTCATTCAGGGCGCCGCCCAACGCGCACGGCGCGTACACGTCGATGTCCGATTGGATCAGCGCGGTCGCGTCGGGGACGAGGTCAACCTGCGGGTACGTCTGCCGGGCCCAGCCGAGTGCCTTCTCCGACACGTCGGTGGCGAGAATCGACGCGCCGTCGTCGAGCAGGTGCTTGATCAGGTGGCGGCCGACCTTGCCCAGGCCGGCGATGCCGACCCTTCGGCCAGCGAGCGAGGGCGTACCGAAGAGGTGGTCGGCCGCGGCTCGCATCCCCTGGAAGACCCCCCAGGCGGTCAGGATCGAGCTGTCGCCGGCGCCACCGTGTTCGACGCTGCGTCCGGTGACGAACCGGGTCTCCCGCGCGATCACGTCCATGTCGTGGACGTACGTGCCCACGTCGCACGCGGTGTAGTAGCGCCCGCCGAGCGACTCGACCATCCGGCCGTACGCGCGCAGCAGTGATTCGGTCTTGATCTTTTCGGGGTCGCCCCAGATGACGGCCTTGCCGCCGCCGAGGTCCAGGCCGGTGATCGCGTTCTTGTACGCCATACCGCGGGACAACTCGAGGACGTCGCGCAACGCGGCATCTTCGGACTCGTACGGGTAGAACCGGGTGCCGCCGAGCGCCGGACCGAGCGCGGTCGAGTAGATGCCGATGATGGCGCGGAGGCCGGATGGTTTGTCCTGACAGAACACGACCTGTTCGTGGCCGGTGTCGCTGGCGAATACGCCCATGTTTCGCTCCTGGTGACTCCCTCGCGCGACACCTTGTGGGGCGCGCGGGTGCTGGTTGTCCGGCGGGGTGATGCCGGATCTTATCCGAGCGTATCGAAGTGATCTGTGCTGTGCCGGTCGTGATGTCGGGCACGGGTGTCCAGAGCGGATCGTGAGGCGCCGGTCGACGACGCGACGCGCCGATCGGTTCCGTGGTGAGAGGCGGTGGCGAGACAGGGTGGTGAGACGCTGATTTGGCAATCCCGATGCATTCGTTGTGCCGTTCGCCCGCCCGGCGTGGCACGATCCGTCTGTGCCCGCCAACTTCGCGTCGTATCTCCGGGTCTACGAGCCGCTGACGGCTTTCGACCGGGACCGCCAGGTCTATTGGCGCCGGTACGTCAAGGAGGGCCGTGCGGTCGCGCCGGCGGATGGGCCGGTTCGGCAGCGTACGGCGGTCCTGGAGGCGCTCGGCGCGGGTTGGAGCCGGCTGCCGGACCTGCCGGAGGATGCGTACGTCCTGGAGACCGAGGACACGTTGCTCGTGTGCCCGTGGAATTTGCGGGTCCGCATCGCCGAGGCCGCATTGACCGCGCGGGACGGAGTGCCGCCCGTGTTGGCCGACGCTTTCGTGCCGGCCAAGCTCGCCGGCATTGCGAAGACGATCGTCGACGATTGGCGCAACGGGGCGCGGGTGCTCGAGCACGGCATGCCACGCGTACACGAGCAGATCGCGACGTGGGGCATCCCCCTGCGGTGGTTCATATTTATCGACCTCTCCGAACGAGAGCTCGTTCTGGAGCCTGGCATGCGTACGCTCCGTTACCGTACGGAGATCTCCCGCGCTCGTCGCCGGGCCCACCGGGCGCACTCGGTGCTCCGGAAGGCGCTCGGCGCGGCGCCCGTCACCGAGGCGGTCGAGGAGGGTGCGCGATGGCTCGAGGAGTTCCATCCGAGATCGATCGTGGAGCTCGATTACGGCGGTCTCGTGGGCCTGATTTCCGACGAAGATTTGCGAGCAGATGACTCTCCTGGGCTGATTGCGGCGGGCCTAGCCGCATTGTCCCGAGGTGAGACTGACGCCGCCGCTGAGATTTATGAGCAGATTGTGGCGAGATGGCGTGAGGTAGAACTCCTCGAAAGGAGTAACTAAGAAGAGCACGCTTCGTATTCATGCGATTCACGGACCGTAATTATCGGTCTAAATAAGACATCATGTGTCATCCAGAATCATGATAAATCGGACATTGATCCTCCATACATCCATGTACGACCAACCGTTCGGACCATGTCGGACATCGGGGACTAGCCGGACCATAGAAACGCGCCAGCCGGATGGGACCCCGGTTCGCGTTTATGGGTATATATGGAGGAGTGACCGAATGGCATCGCGTACGCACGAGCCAGAGCCCTTGCTGACCCCGGCCGAGGTGGCGTCGATGTTCCGCGTCGACCCCAAGACCGTTACCCGGTGGGCCAAGGCGGGCAAGCTGAGCGCAATCCGTACTCTCGGCGGCCACCGCCGCTACCGTGAATCCGAGGTTCGCGCCCTGCTTCAGGGTCAGATCCCGACGCAGCGGCAAGGTGACTGAGAGTCAGATTTTGCGTCTGGCCCGGCTAGGTGCCAGTAGACGCTTCGGACGGCGGCGGCACGTGTCAGCGACACGAACCGCCGCCGTTTCGCTTGGCCGCGACTCCACGGTCCGCGTGAATCGGCGTGCTCACGCCGTTGGGCGAATTGTTCATGCCGCCGGAAATGTCACCCGGAGACCGACCGAGCCTTCGCGACCTCGTCGCCAGATGCTCAGACCGATCGACAGGCGGCCGAACCAGCCGTACTTCGCTTTGATCAACTCTCGTGTTCGGTCGCTTCCGGTTGCGTCGAGGATCTCGGCCCGGCCTGGCATCGGCTCGCTGCGGACCTTGCCCAGGCGCGTACAGGCCGCCACCGTGACGTCGGCCCGCCGCCGGATGCGCTTGACCTTCCAGGTGTCGGTGGCGGTCCAGATGTAGAGCGCGTCGCCATCGGCGGCGCACCAGACGGCGGTCGGCACACCGGTGCCGTCGCGCCGGTAGGTCGTCAGCGACACGTAGTTCTCGCGGCCGAATCGTTCGATCGCGCTGGTCATGCTGGACACCGTACGGGTGCCGGGCGTCATCTCAGCACCGCCACGCGGACCGGATCGGGAGACCACACCGCTGGAGAAACGGGTCGCCACGTGCCGGCCGACCGATCGTCGCCGGGCACCGCCGGCGGGTTCCGACCGCCCGCCGCTGCACCGCGGCCGATCCGACCGAGCCGCCGGGCACGGTTGCCAGATCCGACCGAGCCGCCCGGTGATTGCCGTTAGCGTGGCGTCATGGGCCACGGACGCCGACGGCTGCTCCGTAACCTGTGGGCCAGCCTCGCCGTCGCCGCCACGGTGGCCGTGATCGGCGTCGGCCTCCCCGCCGTCAACAGCCTCCTGCCGGCCGCCCGGGCGGTGTCTGCCGCCGAGTCGTACGCGATCGCCGCTGGCGTTTCGGTCCGGCCGCCGGTGGGGGCCAGCATCGACGTGACGCAGACCCAGCCCGGACCGCGCGGCGGCTCTGTCCTCTTCATGGTCGGTACGGTCCGCTACGCGGTCGTCATCACGCCGTTCACCGGATCGCTCGCCACCGCGGCCGACCGCCTGCGAGAGAAGATCACCGAGACGCGTGGCTATCAGGTCGCCGGCGGCGAGACCGCTGTGCACACGGCACAGGGCGTGACCGGCCGCCAGGGCACGTACGCGTCGGCAGGCCGAGTTGGC
The DNA here is from genome assembly GCA_963724705.1 of uncultured Actinomycetota bacterium. Taxonomy (GTDB): domain Bacteria; phylum Actinomycetota; class Actinomycetes; order Mycobacteriales; family Micromonosporaceae; genus DASQPR01. The sequence goes on along the minus strand of CAVRVS010000006.1, from coordinate 953,465 downwards.
CGCTACGCCGTGTTCGTCGCCCACGGACTGTCGGTGGAGGTCACGGTCGCCGGCGGTGCTACCGAACTGCCCGATACGTTGCCCGCCATCGCGGCAAGCATCCGTACTCTCGCGTTCCGGACTGCCTCGTGACGGGCAAGCCCACGCCGGTCGCGGCCGATGCCGTCCGACCGGTCGGTCGCGCGAGCGTCGGATTGGTCGGCAAGGCCACGACCGTCCCGATCGGTCACCTGCTCGGTGATTCGGTGGTGCCGACACCGGCCGGCACGAGCCAGCGGAGATCGCTCCGGCTTCCCGCCTTCTGGTTGCTGGTCGTGTTGCTGGCGCTCGGGCTGTGGCGGCTGTCGGCACTCGTGTCGCAAGTGTTCGTACGGTTTCCGGTGGCGACCGTGGTCGCGGCCACGTTGTTCGTCCTCTACGCCATTCCCTTCGTCATCGTGGTGCGCAGCGTCGATTTCTTCGAGCCGGAACCCGCGTTGCTCATGGGGGCCGCGGTCGGTTGGGGCGCGGTCGTCGCGACGATGACCGCGATCTCGGGCAATACAGCGGCGCGGGCGATCGTCGCGAAGCTTGTGTCACCCGCGTTCGCCGCCACGTGGGGACCAGCGATCATCGGGGCGACGCTGGAGGAGGTTCTCAAGACGCTTGGCGTCGTCGTGATCGTGCTGGTCGCGCGCCGCCAGGTGAACAGCGTTGCCGACGGCGCGGTCTACGGCGCATTCGTCGGCCTCGGATTCCAGTGCGTCGAGAATTTCGTGTACGCGTGCAACGCCGTTGCCGTGGCCGGGCGTGGGGACAGTGTCCAACCCGTCATCGTCACGTTCTTGTTGCGCGGCTTCCTCGCCGGTCTGTGGAGCCACACGTTGTTCTCCGCACTGGCCGGCGCGGGCGTCGCATACTTCGTTGTCCACCGGCGAAACAAGTCATTCTGGCGGCGCCTCGGCGTCGCGGTCGCCGGCGTGGGCGGTGCGTGGCTGTTCCACTTCGTGTGGAACTCGCCGTGGTTCGCCGATGGTTTTGGTTATGGCGGCCTGGGCGTGCTGGCCGGCCTCGTCGTCAAGGGTGCGCCGGCCCTCATCCTGATCGCGCTGCTCGTCCGTTCGGCCAGCGGCCGGGAGGCAGACTTCTATGTCGGCACGTTGCTGACTCTCGGCGATCCACGGATCATCACCACCCGGGAGGTGGCGGCGCTGCGTACGGGTCGGCGACGGGTCGCCGCACGCCGGTACGCGTATGCGCGATGTGGGCGGGCCGGCAAGCATGCCGTACGCAATCTGCAGCGGGCGCAATCCGTGCTGGCCCTTGACCTGTCTCGCGGTGGGCGCCAGGCGTATCCGCTGCGCCTTCGCGTGCTCGTTGCTCGGCGCCAGCTGGACGCGATGGGCCATCCGGAGGCCGTCGTCCCGATGGGTCACCGCCGCGATTGGGGCGGCCTCGTCGTCACGATCGCGCTGGTCCTGTTGTCGGCGCTCGTTCTCACCGTCATCATCCAGCTCGTCGGCGCCAGCTAAGCGCCACGTAACCGTTCTCGGTATCACTCAACTTCGATAGCTCTAACCCGCGGGACGAAGGCGCCCGCGGATCTGTCGAGTTGGGGCAGGGTGACCACGTCGGGATCAAGCCTGACCGCCCAGAGTGGGCACCCTGCCCCAACTATTGAGCCATCACATGGACGGAGCATGCCCGCCGTCGCCGTCGACAACGGTCTCCGGCGTCCCGTCCTCGTCGATATCCACCATCGTGACGTCGACCTTGCCGTCGCCGTCCGTGTCGAACTGGAACAGGTCGGCCTTGCCGTCGCCATCGGTGTCGGAGGCCCACAGGTCGGGCTTACCGTCGTTGTTGGTGTCGGCGACGATCAGGTCTACGCGGTCATCCCCGCGCGTCTCCACCGTTTCGTTCTCGCCCATCTGCGGGCTCCTTCCGTCTCGCGGGAGTGGTCGCGGCCGGGTATTCCCCATCCGGGCTCCGGCCAACCGCTACACGGTAGGCCCACCGTGCCGCCGCGGCGACTCGACAGGGACAATCACCCAATGACACAACGTTGTGCGGTGATCGGCGGCGGCACGATGGGCGCCGGAATCGCGTACGTGGCCGCCACCGCCGGTCTTGACGTCGATCTCGTGGAAGTTGACGCGGTGCGCTGCGCCGGAGCGGTCGAGATGCTCCGCGCGCGTTGGGATGAGGCGGTGCGACGCGGCAAGCTCGACGCCGCGGCCGCGGCTGACGCCCGTACCCGCATCAATGCCGTGACCTCGCTCGACGCGATCGGTGACGGGCCCGATGTGCTGGTGGAGGCCGTGCCCGAAGTGTTGGCGCTGAAGCGCAACGTGCTCACCGCGGCCGAGGCGAAGTGGCCAGGGCTGCTGGCGTCGAACACGTCGAGCATTCCGATCGCCGAGCTCGCGGTCGGGCTCAGAGCGCCGGAACGCTTCATTGGTCTGCACTTCTTCAATCCGGTGTGGGCGATGGCGCTGCTGGAGATTGTGATCGGCCCGGCCACCGCGGCGCCCACCACCGCCGCGGCCGTTGCGCTGGCGGAGCGGTTGGGCAAAGAGCCCATCGTGGTACGGGATTCGCCTGGCTTCGCCACTTCGCGCCTCGGGGTGACGCTCGGGCTGGAGGCGATCCGGATGCTCGAGGAGAACGTGGCGAGCGCGGCCGACATCGACAAAGGCATGGTTTTGGGCTACCGGCATCCGATGGGGCCGTTGGAGCTGACCGACCACGTCGGGCTCGATGTGCGACTCGGCGTCGCGCGAACGCTGCAGGCCGCGTTCGGAGACCGGTTCGCGCCGCCGGCGTTGCTCGAGCGCCTTGTCGCCGAAGGCAAGCTCGGGCGGAAGTCCGGTCAGGGCTTCTACACGTGGGTCGACGGGAAGCGTCAATGACCGAGCCATACGAGCTCGCGTTGCTCGTCGAGGAGCGCGCCGACCGGGTTGTCGTGACTCTGAACCGCCCGGACCGGCGTAACGCGATCGACATGCAGTTCGTCGAGGAGCTGCACGAGGTCTGCGGCCGCCTCGAACGGGACCCGCGGCTGCTGCTCATCACGGGCGGCAGCGACGGTGTGTTCGCCGGCGGCGCCGACATCGCACAGCTGCGGGACCGGGGCCGGATCGAGGCGCTGGCCGCGATCAACGTCGGCGTGTTCGAGCGGCTGCGGCGGCTGCCGATGCCGAGCATCGCGGCCATCGACGGCGCGGCACTCGGCGGCGGGGCCGAGCTTGCCTACGCCTGTGATCTGCGCGTGTGCACGTCGCGTACGTTCTTCGGCCAGCCCGAGGTGCGCCTCGGGATCATCGCCGGCGGCGGCGCCTGCTTCCGGCTGCCGGCTCTCGTCGGCGAGCCGATGGCCAAGGAGATGCTGCTGACCGGCCGGCGAGTGCCGGCGGACGAGGCGTTCGCGATCCGGCTCGTGAACCGGGTCGTCGACGAGCCGGCGGAGTTGCTTCCGGCGGCGCACGCCATGCTGGATGAGATCGCGAAGGGCTCGGCCCTGGCCGTACGGCTGACCAAGGCAACCGTCGACGCGCCTCCCGGAGCGCATCCGCAGCTGGATCTGGCGAACCAGGCGGTCCTCTTCGAGGATCAGGAGAAGCGCGATCGGATGACCGCGTTTCTGGAGCGCCGGCGGGATTGACGTGCTGTGACGGCGGTCGCGGCAGAACCCGCTTCCGGAGGCGTACGGTGCCGACCATGAATGCATCGGAGCCGTCGCTCGCGCTGTCCGAACTCGCGGCCACGATCACGGCGACCGGCACGCTTCCCGAGCGAATGGGCATCGAGATCATCGAGGCCAGCCCGGAGCGGGTGGTCGGCGTGATGCCGGTGGATGGCAATGTGCAGCCGTACGGTCTGCTGCACGGCGGCGCATCCTGCGTGCTGGCCGAGACCCTGGGCTCGATCGGGGCGGCTCTGCATGCGATGCGGCGGCACGGTGGCATCGCGGTTGGTACGGACATCAACGCGACGCACCACAAGGGCGTACGGTCCGGTCGCGTGACGGGCGTCGCGACCGCGCTGAAACTTGGCGGCAGCGTGGCGAGTTATGACGTCGTCATCAGTGACGAGGATGGCGACCGCGTCTGTACGGCCCGGTTGACCTGCCTGTTGCGCAAACCGTGACCGCGTAGTGACGTCTCGTGACTGTCGTCTCGAACCCGTGCGCGGCTTGACCCGTGGTCCTACGGTGACGGGATGACCAGCGCCGATCGCGACGCGTACGACGATGCCCAGATGATCCTGGGCGTCGCTCTCGCCGGCGACCACGGCGCCGTGTCGGAGGGCCTGGACGACGTGGTGGAACGCGCCGGAATCACCGGCGCCTATCACGTGGCTCTCTGCCTCGCCGCGACGATGGTCGGCGACGACTTTCTCGCTGGCGCCTTCGCGGGTGGTGGAGCGGCCCTGGACTATCCGGGCATCGACGAGGCGAGCTACGACGCCCGGTGGGTGGCCCGTTTCGTCAGCGCGTACGTCAACGCCGACCGGTCGACGGGTGAGGCGCTATTCGGCGCGGCGGTGGCCGACGGGCAGGTCGCCTCATGCATGGCGACCCTTGCCGGTTCGACGTTGGAGACACTGCGCCGCCGGATCGACTAGACCTCCGGCGAGCGGTCTCCGTCGGCCGGGCGTGATAGTTCTATGGAATGTCCGACGCGATCCTCGACAAGGTGCGCAAGCTGCTGGCCAAGGCGGAGGACCCGGCCTGCACACCGGCCGAGGCCGAAGCGTTCACGGCCAAGGCGGCCGAACTCATCGCGAAGTATGGCGTGGACAGCGCCCTACTGGCGGCGGCCGATCCGACCGCCGATCCGGTCGGTGATCTGGTGATCGACGTCCTCGCGCCGTACGCGCTGGACAAATGCACCCTCCTTGCCGGCGTCGCCGGAGCGCTGCGGTGCCAGTGCGTGCGGCGACAGGGCTGGGCCGCGGGGCGCAAGACCTTCTCGGTGCACATGTTCGGACACGACGCCGACCTGCGGCGTGTCGAGGTCCTGTTCACGTCGCTGCTCGTACAAGCGGGCTTCGCGCTCGTCGCGGCGCCGGTTCCCCGTTGGGAGAACGTCGCGGCCTACCGCCGGTCCTGGTTCGCCGGTTACACGCAGGCAATCGTCGCCCGTCTCCGGGCGGCCGAAGATCGTGCCACGGCCGCGGCAGAACGCGATGTGCGTGGCCGATCGATGGCGCTCGTGCTCGCCGACCGCGGCGCCGAGGTGACCGAACGCATCGCGGCGGCCTATCCGCGGTTGCGGTTCGCCGGTCCCCGCCGGCTCGCCGGAAGTGGAATGGGCCACGGGTACGCGGCCGGCCGCCGCGCGGACATCGGCACGACGCGCGTGCCCGGCGGCACCGGGACGGTGACCGCCATCGATGCTCGATAGGTGTCGCGCGGCCGATGGTGATCACGGCGGAATGACCTTCACCGCGTTGCGGGGCTGGCGGTTCACCGTACCGACGGATGGTCTGAGATCAAGGTCGACGGCGCGGTCAGTTGTCCGCGGCCCAGTCCTGGTGCGTCTGCAGGAACACGCCGACGTAATCGTCGGTAGCGGTCTTGTCGGCCTTCACCGCGGCGAGTAGCGCTTTGCTATCGGGTGACAGCCCCTGGACGGACCCGCTGATCGGCCCGGCCGAGCCGTCATAGTCCACCGTCTGCCCGTCGTTGGTCTTGATGGCGACGAGCGCGTCCGGAGTGATGCCCTTCAGCGTGAAGATCCAGTCCTCCAGCGATGCGTTGCCGCGATCGATCACTAGGGCCTTGCCGATCGAGCTGATGAACGAGTTCAGCTTGAGCGGATCGTTGAGCCCCTGGCTGTAGGCCTCCTTCAAGAGCGCCTTGATGAACTGTTGCTGGTGGCGCTGGCGCCCGTAGTCGGTGCCGACCAGCCCGTCACGGGAACGGACGAAATCGAGCGCCTGACTCGGGTTGAGATGGTCGACGCCCTTCGGGTAGACGTTCGGCCGCGTGCCCGGTATCGCGCATTTAAGCGGGTCGCTCTGGAATGTGTAGCCGGAGGGGCAGTACGGCACGCCGGTGTTCGGGTTGATGTTGTACGGCTTCGTTGTCTTGCCGGTCTTGATGTCGACGCCGTCGTGGATCGAGACCGTCGTCTCATCGACGTACATGGTGACGCCGCCGAGCTTCTTCAGGATGTCGGTGAACCCGCTGAAGTTGACGATCCCGCCCCCGTTGAACGTGATCCCGAAGTTGTCCCTGATGGTCTCGGCGAGCAGTTGGAAACCGCCCGCGTCGCCCTGCCCGTCCCGGCTGCCGAACGCGTACGCTGCGTTGATCTTGTCGGAGCCGCCGGGATAGTGCGCCTTGGGGAAGGCCGGTATCCGTACGCCCAGGTCACGGGGGATCGAAACGAGGTACATCCGGTCGTGCGATGCCGGTATGTGGCCGATGATGATCGTGTCCGAGTTGCCGCCCTGGGTCTGCGTCGGCCGCTGGTCGGAGCCGACAAGCAGGATGTTGATCGGTCCGTCGATCGATTTGCCGGTCACCGGGTTCGCGGGCGCGGCGGCGGTGCCGAGCAGATCCTCCTGGGTGAAGCTATGCCCGATCTGATGCACACCCACCTTGACCAGTGCGATCGAGCCAAGGCCGAACAGCATCACGACGGCGCCGAAGCCGACCATCAGCTTCGCCCACAAGGGGCTCCGGCGGCGCCTCGCTTTCGCGGTCCGCATCGCCGGCCCTCGGCCGGTGCTTCTCGGCCCGCCGGCTCCGGCTATGGGTGACGAACCACCGACCCGTGCTCGTCCTGTGGGCACCGAAGCGGTCCGGCCCACCGGACGGCCCTTCGCGGCATCTGCGCCTGAGGTCGCGGCTGCGTCGGCGGCTGATACTGCGGCGGGCGCGGCCAGGGCATCAGCTGTGGCGGCGGTCTCCGGCTTCGAAATGACGCCGGCGCTTGCTGATGCCATCGACCCACTCGCGGCGACGTCGGTCGCCGCAAGGTCGGAGGGCCTGGCCGCGGACCCTGCCGCGGAATCGGCTTTCGGTGGCACCGGCCGGGCTACGCCGCGATGGCTGTCCCGCGACTCATCCGGTCGGGACGAATTAGCCACACGTAACCCCCGTGGTCATGGCCTCAATGCCCAGACTGAAGGCAACCTGACCGCCCCGAGACCGTACGGACCGGCGGCGATCAGTGCATTTGCGACGGTCGAGGGATTGCCGCCGAGGAACACCTGACCCGGCCATGGTAGCCGGTTCGACTGTGGATAGATGTCGTCGTGGGAAGCCTACGGGAAGCCTGGCGACGCGCTGTGCCGCCGCTGTGGGCTTGCTACCTGCGGTGGGGCTGCCGGATATCCGTCCACAATGGGCCGCCCGACAAGTGGAGATCTCGCAAAGTGCCATATCGCAGATTGACATCTACCGAACAGCGACACCTTAACGCATACTAAGGCCACGGGGTCATGACCGCTGCAGGGTCCAGAGGCGTTGGCTGGCAAAGCCGCCAGACAAACAACGGCACCCGGCTGCCACCGGGTGCCGTTATGGACCTCCGTCCGCGCGAGGAGGAGGTGTCCACCAAATGCCATCGTTGCTCACGACGATCCTCCTCGCAACAGTCCCGACGAATGTCGGCCCAGTTGGGAGGCAGCGAAGATGGTCGTTTTCTACCGGGGCCACACGCTTCTCATCACGAACGATGTTGTCGAGGTGTGGTGGCCGCGCTACCAACGGTTCTCGATCAAGGATCTCTCCGAGCTGTACGTGTTCCGCGACGTCGCGGATCCGGTCGTCGCACGAGGAATCGGCGCGTCGGCGGTCATGTTCGTCGCGACGGCGGCGAGCTGGCAGTTCATGCGATCGATGGCGGTGCTGCTGATCGGCGCGTTGGTCGTGCTGGCACCAGGGGTCGTAGGCGCGGCGTGCATTCGTACGCGCCGGCGGCCGTGGGAGTTGCGGGCCACGTACCACGGTGTCGACGTGCAGCTCTTCAGTTCGCGTGACTCGCTCACGTTTGGTCAGGTCAAGCGGGCTCTCGTCCGCGCGATGGAAGCGGACACCGATCAGAACCAACCTTCGCGGTGATTTGTCAGTGATCGACTTAGGCGTACGATCGCTGAACGACAGATGCCTGTCTGCCACCTCGCAGCCTGCTATGTGCGAGGGGCAGGCGGGACTGTCCGCCGCTTGCAGTCGGAGTTGCCGGGACATGTCCAACATCGATTCGCCCGCCGTTGCGCGACGTCGAGTGCGTCTCGCACTCCGCGCCGCCCGTCTGGCCAAGAAGCTGACCCAGAGCCAGGTCGCGCGCGCGATGGACTGGTCGCTGTCCAAGGTCATCCGGATCGAGAAGGGCGAGGTCAACGTCTCGCCGAGCGACCTCAAGGTCCTGCTCGAACATCTCGACGTCACCGATCCCGGTACGGTCGAAGAGTTGCTCGACGACGTACGGCTTTCGCGAAGTGAACGATGGATCGTGTCCACGGACGACCGCGAACACATGACGCCCGCGATGCGCGAACTCTTCCAATTCGAGGCCGACGCGGTCGCCATCCGCTACTACAACAACTTGCTCATCCCCGGTCCGCTGCAGACGCCGGCCTATGCCGAGGCGGTCTTCGCCGGCTACCCGCAGGTGTGGGATCCGGCGATGGTCGCGGCGCGGATCGCGTTTCGCGAACGCCGCCGCCAGCGGGTACTGAATCCGGGCGGCCCGCAGTATGTGGTCCTTCTCGACGAGTCCGTGCTGTCGCGCGACCGCGGCGGACCCTCCGTGATGCGTGGCCAGCTCGAACAACTAGGCGACATGGCGGCTGAGGGCCGGATCCAGCTCAGGCTGATTCCGCTCTCGGGGCGGCTGATCTTCCAGATCGGACCGTTTGCGCTGGTCGACCTCGAAGAGGGCAAGAGCGCTCTCCTGTACCGAGAAACCGCCGACGGCGACGAGATCATTCACGATCTTCCGACCGTGCAAGGGCACCGCAAGCGTTTCGACCAGATGTGGAGTATCGCGCTCGATGAGGAGAATTCGCTGGAGCGGATCGCCGACCGCAAGTCGCAGTTGTCAACCTAGATGATCAAGTCTCGATCAACGTAGGTCGAACTCGCCGGCACGGATCTGCGCGGTGAACGCGGCCCAGGCCTCCTTGGTGAAGCGGAGAACCGGCCTAGGATCCACAGAGTCGCGCATCGCGTACTCGTCACCGGTCCGCATGGTCTCGACGCACGCACCGGTGTCGCACCGCTGGCTCCGATGCCATCCGATGTCGGTCCCGCCTGTATCCACGATCATTCCTCGTCTGGAGAGGGCTTCAGGGGCCTACCGATACACGGAGCGTAACAAGGCACGCACGGAATGCACCGGAAGATGGCGGATTGCGAGGTCGCAATTTCGCCGCCGCGTGATCATTTCACGGAAACGATCAACGCACCACGAAGACGGCACGTCTGATGATCTAGCTGCGCGAAGAGATCATCCCGGCCGGCGTCTCCCCCCGTCGAGCGCCGCGATGATCTCGTCGACGGTCAAAGACGGTTCGGTATCCTCAGTGATCGGAATCGTGATCGAGTGTTCCGCGGCGGTCGGCGGCTCTAGCGTGGCGAGTTGGCTGTCGAGCATGTCAGCGTGCATGAAATGGCCATGTCGTGCGACGAGGCGTTGGCGTAGAAGATCGCGGTCCACGTCCAGAAAGGCAAAGCGCACCGCGGCACCCGGCAGTCCGCTGGTCGCCTCGCGCAATAGGTCACGGTATGACGTCCGAAGCGCCGAACACGCGACCACGCAGCTGGTGTCGGCCCGAAGCTTCTCGGCGATCCAACGCTCCACCGTATGCAACCACGGCCATCGGTCGGCGTCGGTCAATGGAATGCCCGCGGCCATCTTCGCGACGTTTTCCGGCGAGTGGAATGCGTCGCCATCCGCGTACGGCCACTGCAGCCGAGCGGCGAGCTCCTTGCCGACGGTGGATTTTCCACTGCCCGAGACGCCCATCACGACCAGTGCAGTAGGAGCCATACGCCAATGCCTATCACGGTCAGCAAATCGGCGTGTGACTGGTCAATCATCCGCCGCCGGTCGCTCGCCATTGTGCGCCCGGATGACCCTTCCGTTAGTCGAATTCGCCGTTGCGGACGCCGGCGACAAACGCCGCCCACTCGTCCGGGCTGAAGATCAACAATGCTGCGTCATTGGAGCTGCGAATTGCGACCATGCCATCGATGCGAGCTACTTCAACGCACGCACCCGTCTCACATCGACTGCTCTTGCGCCAGTGGATCGAGCCCTCCGTCGTGTCCATTGTGGTCCTCCGGTCACTCGGCCGGATTCCAGTGTGACCTGGCGTACTCGGATTTGTCGATGCAAATGTGTACGTCGAACACCCTCGCGGACGAGTAGAAGTGTCATATTCCGCATGTAGGGGCAGTTCGGCTGGCGAACTAGACCTCGCCGGGCAGCATCACGCTCGCCAGCACCCGTCGCTTGCGGCCCGCCCTCGGTGCGTTGGTCAATCGAGGTTGGAGAACGCGCGCGAGGTCGCGAAGCAAGTCGGCGAACTCGGCGTCGTCGAGCCAGTAGCCACCCATGCTGTAGCTCACGCCATCACGTACGAAGTCGATGTCGCCGCGGGCTACGTACCGGTCGAAGTCGCCGAGCAGACCGGCGACGAAGCCCATGAACGCCTGGCGGTGGTCGTCCGCGCTCATCGTGGCCAGCTGGTCCAGGCCTACGGTGGCGGCGGTCAGCCGCAACACGTATGTGCGTTCCACCGCGCCGCGCACCCGCCGCTCCGCGACGACGGCGAGGACGCCGGCATCAACGAGCCGGCCCACATGCCGATAGAGGCTCGCGGTGGAAATGTCCGCGAGCTCGGCGCTGAGTTGGCTGGTCGTCAGCGCGCGATCGCCGAGAAAGGCCTGCACGATCCGCAGGCGTACGGGATGGAGCAAGAGATCGGCGGAGGCCACAGGCCGACCCTAGCAAGCACATTCTCAATAGTGCTAACGTTCGCTGTAGTGATATTGGTGCCCTCCGGCTGCGACAACTGCTCAATCAGGGAGCGTTCCGGTGAGTCCGCTGGCAGTGAGCCTGGCCATCGCGATCGTTGCGGTCGCGGCGCTGGTGGTCCGTTTCGACGCGCTATTGCTGAAAGACCTTGCCCAGACGGCCGACGACGAGCTTCAGTTCTTAACGCGTAGGGGCTGGGCCGTCGCGATCGTCGCAATGTTTCCGTTCGGTCCGATGTGCTATTTGGCGTGCGCCAAGGGTCCCCGGCGCTACCTCTGAGCCCGGTACAGACCGAAATCGGCGAGCGAAGGGCCGTGCGTCAATGCGGCTAGTCGGCGCCGACGACGGTGAAGTTCTGGTTGACGAAGATGTGGTGCGGCCAGTTGACGCCGATGTAGTGGACCTCGTACTCGCCGTTGCTCAGCTGCACCACGCGGTCGACGACGCCGCCGGGGTAGGCGGCCAGCGCAGCTTCGGTCGCCTTGTTCGCTGCCGTCCCGGCCACGATCGTGCCCGAACCCTCGCTGTAGTTGGCCGGGATCTGACCGACCTGTTTGGACGTGGTCGGGGCACCGCGCTGGAAGGGAACTACCCCTGCCGCCGCTGAGGAACTCGCGGATCCGGCGCCGCCGGTCGGTTGGACGATGACCTGGGTGGCGATGATGGTCGTTCCGTTGGTCGTGCCGAGGACGAGGACGGGTTCGCCGGTGGTGATGGCACTGGCCGAGGTCGAGCTGGTCCCGTTCTGGTATGTCGTAGCCGACGCTTCGTCAACGGTCACCTTCTGACCCGCTGATGTCGTCACGGTGAAGCTCGCCGTGGACACGGTGCCGACGGTACCGGTGGCTCCCCCCGCGGCCGGCCCGGACCGGGCGTTTGATGCCCCGCCGCCGCCGGCTCCTGCTGCGGGCGGTCCAGACCCGTCGTTGGATCCCCCGCCGCCGGACCCGCCGGCAAAGCCGCTGCCGGGGGTGCTGTGCCCCGTGGTCGCCGAGGGGGACGCTGTCACCGACGGGGATGTGGCCAGACCAACGGAGAGCCCGATCACCGCACACATCAACACCGCGGCCGCGATCCATCCACTTACTCGGTTCGATAACCATCGCCGAACCCTCGGCCAGCGCGCCCTTGTGACCGTGCTCACCGGCACCGACCAAGCTGGCGACGACGCGGGCGAAGCGGGCGCCGCCGGATTCGCGGGGTCCACGGCTCCAGCAACCGGCGGCCCGGACGTCGCATTCGAAACGGGATCAGCCGGACCGGTCTCCGGGCGGCTGGTCGGGTCGTACTCGGTCATGATGGCTCTCTCCTTTGCGCAGGTAACCACGCAAGAGTGCGAGCCGGTCATGTGAGGTTCCTATGGGCGGCCTGTGACCACTCCAAGACTCACCACGACACCGTCGAACGTCGCGGGCCTAGAGAGCCGATTGATCTCGAGCGCGACCTTATGCAAAGCCGCGGCATTCGACGGCGATTGGCGGTTACTGGCGGCGATGACGCGTAGCCGGCAAGACCCGACCTAGATATGGGATGACCTGCGCTGATGCCGGGTCATCGGTGGTGGCCAGGGGCGGGGTCGAACCGCCGACCTTCCGATTTTCAGTCGGACGCTCGTACCAACTGAGCTACCTGGCCGCAAAAGACAAACGCGGTCCTGACGGGACTTGAACCCGCGACCTCCGCCTTGACAGGGCGGCGAGCACTCCAACTGCTCCACAGGACCTTGCTCGGCTAGCAGGATAGCAACCCGCCGGACCGTGCCCCCAACGGGATTCGAACCCGTGCTACCGCCTTGAAAGGGCGGCGTCCTAGGCCACTAGACGATGAGGGCAGCTCCGCCATCATCGCACATGGCGACGTGGGCGGTTGATGCACTCATCCGGCCCCGCCGGAGGCCTGCAAAGCATACGCGACGACCCGTTCGCCTCCAAACCGCGAAATCACACGGTCTATGCCGGCCTCGCCGGTTAGGCGACGCCACGCCGGTCGCCGAGCTAACGTCGGCCCCCGCCGGCTTCGTTCGATCCGCCGGACGGGGGTACGGACGGCGGCGGCGCCGGCCGGCCCGGGGCAACTGGCACCGTGCGCGCGGTCGGCAACGCGATCAGGTGGAAGCGCTGCTGGAGCGTCGGCAGTAGGTCCCGGAGCGCCGCGACTGTCTGCCGTCCGGTCGCCGCCGGCGTCGTGCATCAGGACGATCGAGCTGCGGTGGGTCTGCGTGAGGACGGTCTTCTCGATCGCCTCGACGCCCGGAAGGCGCCAGTCGTCGGTGTCCTCGCCCCAGTAGAGCGGCCGCATGCCGAGCAGCTCGCTCACTCGTACGGTCGTCGCAGTGAAGTTGCCCCCGGGGTTCCGGAAGTACGTCATCTTCGCCGCGGCGTCGACCCGATGTACGGCGTCGATCGTCTTCTGCAGATTGGCCGCGATGTACTGCGGCGTGTGGTTGCCGAGTTGCTCGTCATGATCCCAGCTGTGGTTGCACAGGGTCATGCCGTCGTTGATCATGCGTCGGACCACCGCCTGATAGTTCTGGATCTGGCGGCCGATCAGGCAGAACGTGGCCTTGACGTGATAGTTCTCGAGCACGTCGAGGATCTGCGACGTGTACGGCCCCGGGCCGTCGTCGAACGTCAGCGCGACGGCGCTCGTGCCGGTCGAACCCTCCGAGCCCAGCGGACCCCGCCAGCGCATGCCGGGCTGCTTCGGCCACGCCGGTATCTTCCACGTCCCCGCGCCCGGGATGCCGAGGCTCGCGCCCGTGATCGTCGACGGCGGCGGTGGCGAACTGTGGTGGCGACTCGCCGACGGCGATGGCGACGATGAGCCGTGCGGCCGCGATGTCGCGCTCGACCGGGGCGAGGGTGACGCCGATGTCGATCGGCTGGTCACCGACGACGCTTGCGCGGCCGCGGCACGATCGGCGCGCGGGCCGGCCGTGGCGATGCAGCCGGCCATGGCGACGGTCAGCATCGCGGCCAGCGCGAACCCGAGGGTTCGGCGGGACATCCCGAGGGGAAGGCGGGACATGTCGACTCCGAGGGGAACAGGCCGAGGGGAAGGGCCGAGGGGGCGAATCCGGCAAAGCTAACGGAGCCGGCGCCCAAAAGCCACTAATTGCCAGGGCCTTGTGGCCTTCGTTGCCGATTAGCCGCCGGGGCTGGCCACGATGGTATCGGGCAGTGTCGAGATGACTCCGGAGAGCCACGGGGCGTACGCATCGGGCGAATTCGCAATCTCGCCGCGCAAGCCGTTCAACGACACCCACCGCAACTCGTCGACCTCGGCCGGGTCCGGATCGAGGGTCGCGCCGGCCGGCAGTGAGCCCAGCAAAACGTGGTCATATTCATGCTCGACCCGCCCACTGTCGCGATCGGTGGCCTGGTAGACGTACACGCCGACGTCACGCAACTGGATCGGTGCGGCGGCGGTATCGAGGCCGAGCTCCTCGCGAAGACGTACCGTGGCGGCGGCCGAAGCTGTGACGCCGGGCGCCGGGTGGCCGCAGCAGGCGTTGGCCCAGCGGCCGGCGAACCTGGTCTTGACCGTGGCGCGGCGCTGCAGCAGCAACCGTCCGTTCGGATCGGTGAGGACGACGGAAAACGCGCGATGCAGGTCGCCCGGCGGCTGATGGGCATCCGCGACAGTGGCCGTACCACGGGGCGTGCCGTCGGCGTCGACGAGTTCGACAAGGTGGGCTTCGCGTGGGGTCACCCGGCGATCCTAGCCGCGGCGAGCTTTCCGGAGATCAAGACCATGGGTACGCCCACGCCGGGTTGCGTTCCCGAGCCGACGAAGACGACGTTGGCCAGCCCGGGATGCAGGTTGCCGGGACGGAACGGCCCGGTCTGGCGGAACGTGTGCGCACTGGCGAACGGGGTGCCGGCGGCCAGACCGGATGCGGCCCAGTCGGCCGGCGTCACGACGTGCGACACTTCGATGCCGGCGCCGAAGTCGTAGTAGCCCCGAGCTTCCAGCGTCGCCATGATCTCGGCGGCGTACGCACGCCCGCCGTAGTAGGTCCACGCGTCGCGGCCGACGTCCAGGTTCGGCGTGGGGGCGAGCACGTAGTAGATCTCCCGACCGTCCGGCGCGAGCGTGGGATCGGTCCGAGTCGGATTGCTGACCAGCAACGAGGGATCCCGCATCCGGCGACCGCGACGGATCACGTCATCGAACGTGTCCCGCCAGGCCCGGCCGAAATGGATGTTGTGGTGGGCGATCTTCGAGTAGCGCTGGGTCGAGCCGACGTGCGCCACGACGGCGGACGGTGACTGGCGGAGCCGGGCGAGGCGTCGCGGCGCCCGTGCCTCGGGTCGGCTCGGTCCGAGCAGGTCACGGTAGGCGACGGGCAGGTCGGGGTTGAGCACCACGACGTCGGCCGGGATCCGCTCGCCGTCGGCGGTATGGACGGCCCGGGCCCGGCCATTGGTCACCTCGACTCGGGTCACTGTGGTTCCGAAACGGAACGTGACACCGTGCTTGCCGGCCGCCGCGGCCAGCGCGATCGGGACGGCATGGACGCCGCCTCGCGGAAAGTAGACGCCGGCGATCGTGTCCAGGTATGCGATCACCGAATAGAGCGCGAGCGCCTGGTGCGGCGCGAGCCCGGCATACATCGACTGGAACGAAAAGACCCGCCGCGTTCGCGGGTCTCGGAAGAACTGCCCGACCTTGGTGTCCAGACGCCGGAATCCGCCGGCGACCGCGAGCCGCAGCAAGTTCATCGTGACGAGATCACGCGGGCCGTCCACGTTGCGGTCGATGAAGTCGTCGCGCTGCAGCTGCCACATCCGGCGGGCGTACGCGGCGAAGCGCAGGTATCCGTCGGCCTCGCGAGGCCCGCACACGCGAGACACCTCGGCGGCCATCCGTACGCTGTCGGAGATCACGTCGAGCGTCGAACCGTCCGGGAAATGCGCCCGGTAAGCCGGATCGAGCCGGCTCAGCGTGAGCCAGTCGGACATGTCCTCGTCGACCGCGGCGAACGCGTCGGCCAGTAGCTCGGGCATGGTCAGCACGGTCGGTCCGGTGTCGAACGCGTAACCGGAAAGCTCCAGGCGACCGGCCCGGCCGCCCGGCACGCTTTCGCGCTCGAGGACGGTCACCTCCCGCCCGGTCGCGGCCAGGCGCAGGGCGCAGGCGAGTCCGCCCAGGCCCGCGCCCACGATCACCACCCGGTCGCTCGGTCCCGTCACCGTCCGCATCGTGGGCCGTCCCCCTCCTGTCCCAACCATCGTCGCGCGGACCGGCCGCAACGCCGCCGGCGGCATGGGCGAGGATCGCAGCGTGACCGCTAACGGGCTTGACCGGGCCATCGAGCACGACCGGGCCATCCAGCACGACCGGCTCAGCATGCCGGATGGGGCTGACGATCTGGATCGCGCATACGAACGCTGCCGCGTTCTCCACGCCCGCTACGGTCGCACGTACTACCGCGCGACGCGCCTTCTGCCGGCCTGGAAACGGCGGCACGTCCACGCGCTCTACGGCTTCGCCCGGTTCGCCGACGAGATCGTCGACAGCTTCGAGGCCACCTCACCCGACGCGCGTGCGGCCCGGCTCGCCGCCTGGTCCGACGCCCTGGAAACCGGTCTCGCCGGCGGACCCATCGACGATGCGGTGCTGCCGGCCGTGATCCATACCATCGCCGTGTTCGACCTGGACCCGGCCGACTTCACGTTGTTTCTGCGCTCGATGACGATGGATCTGACTGTCACCCGCTACGACACATACGCCGACCTGCTCGACTACATGGAGGGGTCGGCCGCGGTCATCGGCGCCATGATGCTGCCCTTGCTCGGCGCGCGCGACCAGGCCGCCGCACTCGGACCGGCGCGAGAGCTGGGTCGCGCGTTCCAGCTCACGAACTTCATCCGCGATGTCGCGGAGGATCTCCAGCGAGGGCGCGTGTACCTGCCGCAAGATGACCTTCGTCGATTCGGCGTGAGCGATGCCGACCTGGCCGACGCCGTCGCCGCCGGCTCCGCGACGCCGCAGATCAAGAGCCTTATCTCCTACGAGGTGAGTCGCGCGCGGGAGCACTATCGATCGGCGGCGACCGGGATCGGCATGCTCGTGCCCGGGTCGCGGGCGTGCATCCGGACGGCCTTCCGTCTCTACCAGGGCATCCTCGACGAGATCGAACGCGCGGACGGCGACGTGATCGCTCGCCGGGCGACCGTGCCGCCGGTCCGGCGTTTCGCCCTCGTGGCCGCGAGCCTCGTACCGCGATCTGTCCCGGCCCGGTGAGATAGCGGGCGGGTTGCCCGGCATCGTCGCTCGATCCCATCGCTGAGCACGCTGCACCAAATGTGAGATTCGCTCACGTGGATCACCTTTCGTAGGTAATGATCCTCCCGGGGCATCACTCCGGGGGGAAACCGCATGAAGTCGTTGCTGCGCAAGCGATCGACGTGGGTAGTCGGTGCCATCTTCGTGGCGGCGGGGATCGCGGCGGGGGTGTTGACCATCCCGGATCAAGGTCATGAACGCGGCGGCATCGCCGGCACGGAGTCTGCGCAGCACCACGCCGTACGCGCGAATCAGGTCCTGAGCGCGCCCTCGACGTCGCCGAGCGTGCCCGCGTCACCGCGGCAATTCACCGTGCTCGGCGCGGGCGACATCCTGCTGCACTCGCCGTTGTGGAAGGTCGGTCGGGCCGACGCGGAGGCGGCCCACAAGAGCGGCTACTACTTCGATCCGATCTTCGCCTCGGCGAAGCCCGATATCTCCGGCGCCGATCTCGCGATCTGTCACATGGAGACGCCCTACGGCAAATCGAGCGGCCCGTTCACCGGCTATCCGATCTTCGAGGTGCCGCCGTCGATCGCGACGACGATCCACGACGTGGGCTACGACTCGTGCTCGACGGCGTCGAACCATTCGCTCGACGGCGGCGAGGCCGGTATCGACCGGACGCTCGACGCGCTCGACGCTGCTGGTGTGAAGCACGCCGGCACGGCCCGCTCCGCCGCCGAGGCGGCCACGCCGGATCTGTTGCAGGCCAACGGTGTGACGGTCGCGCAGCTGTCCTACGCGTACGGCTTCAATGGCCTCAAGCGGCCGGCCGACAAGCCGTGGCTGGCGAATCTGATCAGCGTGCCGAAGATTCTCGCCGACGCCCGCCGGGCCAAGGAGGCCGGCGCCTCGGTCGTGATCGTCAGCCTGCACTTCGGTACGGAGTATCAGCACACTCCGAACACGCAGCAGACGTCCGTGGCTCGTGCGCTGCTCGCGTCGCCGGACGTCGACCTGATCCTGGGCTGCCACGCGCATGTGGTGCAGCCATTCCAGAAGATCAACGGGAAGTGGGTCGCCTACGGCATGGGTAACCAGATCGCGGCGCAGAGTTTCAGCAAACCGACGACGGACGGCGTGATGCCAAGGTTTACGTTCACCGAGACATCGCCCGGCGCATTTACCGTGACGAAGGCCGAAGCGATCCCGACGTTTGATTACCTGTCCGGCACCGCGCAGCTGATCGACCTACCGGCCGCGATGGCCGCCCATCCGTCCAGCGCACGCATGGCGCAGTATCGGGCGTCGTGGGCGCGGACGGCGAAGGTCGTCACGTCAATGGGCGCCGGTCGCGACGGCCTCATCGTCGACAACGCCGCGTCGCGCTAGGCGAGCGTCTCCGCCACCAACCGTCGATGGCCGGCGGGTCGGCGACATCGATCCGCTGACCAGGGCGGGGAATGGCGAGGGTGACGCCGCGCGCCTTCGATTCGTCCCAGGCCCGGTCGGCCGGCTCCGCCCACGGGTGGAACGCCAGCACGAACGTGCCCCAGTGCACCGGGATCATGAGACCGCCGCGGACATCGAGGTGCGTCGCGACGCCGTCCTCGGGCGTCATGTGGATGTCCGGCCAGCCGCTGTCGTACGCGCCGATCTGGATGAGCGTGGCGTCGAACGGTCCATATTGCTCGCCGACCTTGGCAAAGCCATCGAAATAGCCGGTGTCGCCGCTGTAGAAGACGCGGTGCGTCGGGCCGGCAACGACCCACGAACTCCACAACGTGTAGTTCCGCTTCGCGATCTTTCGGCCGGAGAAGTGCTGGCCGGGCGTCGCCGTCAGCGTGAGGTTGCCGACCGGGGTGGCTTCGTGCCAGTCGAGTTCGATAATGCGATCCGCGGGCACGTGCCAACTCTCGAGATGGCTGCCGACGCCGAGCGGCACGACGAACGGCGCCGAGTGGTTCCGTGCAAGCCAGACGATCGAGTTCATGTCGAGGTGGTCGTAGTGGTCGTGCGAGATCACGATCGCGTCGATGGCCGGCAGCTCCTCGAGGGGGATCGGCACGGGATGCAGCCGGTGTGGCCCGGCGAGTCGGGACGGGGAGCAGCGATCGCTCCAGACGGGATCGAACAGCACCCGCGATCCGTCGATCTCGACGAGCGATGACGCATGTCCAAACCAGGTGATGTGCAAGCCGTCGGGGGCGGCCACGTCCGGCGGGACGTCGGCGACGACGGGAATCTGGCCGGCCGGCTTGCGCGAGTCGGTGTCGGTGAGGAGCTTGCGCAGGCGGTGCCGGTCGTCCGCGTTCGTGGCCGGGTGGAAGTCTATGGGCGTCTCGTGCTCGTTGTGGAAGGCGCCGTCGCGATACTGCGGCGACCGCCGTACCCGCTCGGCGCGCTCGCCGGACGGCTCCGCACCGTACGCCACCGGGATGTCCCGTGCCGCCCACGCCAGGCCGGCCGCTCCCGCCGCCAGTGCAGCGACTGCCACCCAGGCTTTCCCACCCATTACGCCACCTCTCGGCCTGCGGCGCGCGTCACGATATCGACGCCGCCCGCAGCCGATGGTACGTCAGCGGCAGATGGAGAACGGATGGCCGACCGGATCGGCGAGCACCCGGTAATGCTCGCCGCGACCGGGCAACGGCGTCGCCCCGAGCGCGATGAGCTGCGCTTCCACCTTGTCCAGATCGTCGACCTTGACGTCGAGACGCAGGTGCTGCGGGTTGTCCGGATCCGGCCACCGCGGCGGCTGGTAGTCGTCGGCACGCTGGAAGGCGATCTCCGGCCGATGCTCCGATTCACCGATGACGACCCAATCGTCGTCCTCGTCGATGCGTCGCATGCCGAGCAACTCCTCGTAGAAGCCGGCCAGGTCCCATGGGTCGGGGCAGTCGATCACGAGCAGATCCCAGCGTGCGATGTCCACCCGGCGATTTTGCACGGCGACGCCGTCGCACGCTGCCCCGGTACGCCCCGAGCGGCGCTCGGCGTGGCGAGGATCATGCCTAGGGGCTTTGCATGCCCAGGGATTCAGAGAACGTAGCAGCGCCTCAGAGAAGGTGACCGGCATCGACGGAGCCGGTTCGCCGATCGCGAAGCGTGTCCAGTTCGCGGTCGGAATAGCCGGACTGTTGCGGCAAAGCCGGACGATCCCGGCGCCCGCGTCGTACCAGCGCGGTCGTGACGAGGATGTCGAGGAGTTCGGCGTAGCTCACGCCGGCGGCCTGCCAGATCTGCGGGAACTGCGAGTGCGGGGTGAGGCCAGGGAGCGTGTTGACTTCGTTGACGACCGGCAGTACGCCGTCGCGCAGGAAGAAGTCGACGCGCAGCAGCCCGACGCAATCGAGCACCTCGAAGACCCGTACGGCCTGTTCGGCCAGTTGCGCCGCGACCTGCGGCGCGAGTTTGGCCGGGATGTCGAAGGCGCTGCCTTCGCCGCTGTATTTCGCGTCGTAATCGAAGAAGTCGTGTTCCTCGGTCACGCGGATCTCCAGCGCCGGACCGGCTTGCACGCTGCCGTCCGGGCGTTCGAGTACGGCAAGATCGACCTCGCGGCCGAGGACGGCCGCCTCCACCAGTACCTTGTCCTCGGACTTGCGGGCGATCGCGACGGCCGCCGGCAGGTCGGCCCAGTCGTCGACGCGGGAGACACCGAGGCTGGATCCGCCGTGCGCCGGTTTCACGAATACCGGCAAACCGAGGCGCGCCCGTTCGTCATCGGTGAGCGTGTCGCGACCGTGCCGCAACACGACCGCGTCGGTGACGTCGAGTCCAGCCGCTCTCAGCAGCTTCTTCGTGTGCTCCTTGTCCATGCCGGTCGCGCTGGTCAGGATGCCGTTGCCCACGTACGGCACGCCGGCGCTCGCAAGCAACGACTGCAGCGTGCCGTCTTCCCCGTACGGACCGTGCAGCGCCGGTAGGGCCACGTCGACCGTACGCAGGACGGTCAGCGCATCGAGAATGCTGTGCAACGGTGCCCGCAGATCGTCGGTGATGTCATCGGGCTCGTACGGTGTCATCGACAGCAGCAGTGGTACGTCGACCGCACCCGTACGCGGCTTGTCCGAACCGACGACCCAGCGGCCCTCGGGCGTGATCCAGATCGGCACGACCTCGTAGCGCTCTGGGCTCAGATGCGACAACATCCCAGCGGCCGAAAAGCATGACACGTCGTGCTCGCCGCTGCGCCCGCCGAAGATCAGCGCGACGCGGATGCGGTGGTCAGCCATGCGGGCTCTCCTTCACGGACGGGCGTTGTCCATTCATGGGCGGGCGTTGCCGCGGCGGGTGATCCGATGCCGGGAGATGCCGGCGCGGCACCCGAGGACCGATCCGAGTGAGGATCTCATGAGCGTTCGTTCCGGCCCAGTCCGCCCACTCCTGCGCGGTCGGTTCGCCGCGGTCACCCGGGCCGAACAGGATGACCTCGTCGCCGATCGCGGCCGGCGTGTCGCCGACGTCGATCACGAACTGATCCATCGACACCCGACCCGCGATCGGATGACGGCGGCCACCGATCCACACCCGGGCCGCTGGGCCGACATTGCGCGGCACACCATCGGCGTACCCGAGCGGAACAAGCACGAGTGTCGTCGGGCGAGTCGTCGTGTAGTCAAGCCCGTAGGACACACCGGTGCCGGCCGGCACACGTTTCACCAGAATGGCCCGCGCGCGCAGTGTCATCACGGGACGCAGCCCGTACGCGCGACCTAACACCGGTTCGATGCCGTACGTGGCGATGCCGACTCGGACCAGGTCGTAGTGCGATTCGGGAACGGCCAAGGCGCCGGCCGAATTCGCCACGTGTCTCAATGCCGGCGTCAGGCCGGACGCGCTCGCGATCTTCAGCGCGTCGTCGAACGCGGCCACCTGTCGCGCCGTCTCTGGCCGCCCCGGCTCGTCGGCCGTGGCCAGATGCGTCCACACCGCCCGCACCCGAAGGAGGCCGGCGCGCTCCAGATCGTGCGCGGTGGCGACCAGATGCGGCCACTCGTCCGGCACCGCGCCGTTACGTGACATCCCCGTGTCGACCTTCAGGTGCACAGTTGCCGGTCGGGCCGCCGACGAACTCGCCGCTATACCGCGGAGGTGCTCGACCGATGCCGCCGAAATGTCCACACCGGCGTTGATCAGCGGCTGGAAATCCTCGTCCGGCCGGTGCAGCCACGTGAGTATCGGCGCGTCCACGCCGGCCGCACGCAGCGTCATGGCCTCTGCGGCCGACGTGACACCGAGCCAACTAGCGCCTGCGTCGAGCGCCGTCCGGGCAATCGGCACCAGTCCGTGACCGAACCCGTCCGCCTTCACCACGGTCATGACCGCGGCCGACGTTCCGGCGGCGATCGTCGCGATGTTGTGGGCGACGGCACGAAGGTCGACGACCGCTTCCGTGGTCGCCGGCGACGCTGACGAATTCGCGTCGCTTGGTGGCGTCACGTGCGGTTCCTCTCAGCCGGATCCCGATGCGTCAATCGAGCGGTTCGACGTCGACGTCAGCGCCGGGCGCATCGCCGCCGTCCACGAGCCGTCGGACGGTGTGGACGCCGGTCCGACTGGAGGCGACCGTGTCGTCCAGCAGGGGCGCCGCTCCGGCGATGAACTCGTCGAGCGCCTCGCCCCGCAGCGCTCCGACCGCGCCCGTGTCACCTGGGCGCGAGCGCACCAGCGCACGTGTCGGCACTGTGTCGACCTGCCGGCTCGCGACGAGCAGGCAGTTGCCGAATCGCCGACCCCGAAGCATACCTGGGTCGGCCAAGACGCAGACCTGCGCAAATGTCGTACGCAGGGTGGCCGCGAGGCGCTTCGTAAAGGCCAACGTCGGCATATCGGTGACGTTGACGACATAGAGTCCGTCCGGCCGCAAAGCGGGCAAAACGAGCGCGGCAAACTCGACCGTGGCAACGTCCGATGGCATCCGGGCCGCCTCGAACACATCGGAGATAATCAGGTCGTACGCCTCCGGGGCGGCTGAGGCCATCGCCGCGCGGGCGCTATCGATCGACACGCTTACGTCGATGTCGGCCGGCATCGGTAGGCGTTGCCGGACGAAGTCGTACAACGCGGAGTCCCGCTCGATGACCAGCTGGCGGGAGCCCGGCCGGGTCGCCGCGACATACCGCGGCAGGCTGAGTGCACCGCCGCCGAGGTGCAGGACGTCGATCGGCGCACCGGGCGAACGCACGGCGTCGATCACCCCGGCGACCCGCCGGGCGTACGCGAATTCGAGGTAGAGCGGATCGTCAAGGTCGACGTATGACTGTGCGACTCCGTCGATGAACAGCGCCCACGCGTTGCCGCTGCGCGGGTCGGGCACCAACTCGGCGACACCGAGATCGACCGGCAAGGTGATCATCTTCCGCCGGTCCGGGGAGGTCATGCCGCGAGCGTACGGCCGGCTGGAAAGCCCGTGGTCGTCGGCTGGCCGCAGCTCGCGGATGGCGGAGCGGTCTACCAGGCGAGCGTGACGACGGCCGTACCCATAGCCGCGCTCATCAAGGCCTGAGCGGATGAGCCCGGCATCCGGCGGCGGCGCCGGGCGCTCGCCAGCCAGAGCGTTGCCGCGATCGCGAAATAGATAGCCAGCGACGTCGCGACGAGCGCGCGGGTCGCGGAGGCACTCACACCATGCGTCGGCATCCCGGGCATGCCCGGTCGTGCGGCCATGACCGTCAGCATCCACACCATGGCCGCCATCGCCGTGGCCTGATAGGCGCAGCCGAGCCGGGAGTGCGCCGGGCCGTGGGGCAGCGCCGGGTGCGGCCGCGCGACAGCCCCGTGCTGCGTGATGGCCACGACGCGTACGGCAAACCAGCCGCCGGCGACCGCGAACAGCGCGATCTCCCACGTCGCGACGCGCCACGAAGGAGCCCACCAGATCATGCCGGCCATGACCGTGCTCATCGCGAGGTGTGCGACGTTGCCGAGCAGCGTCGTGGCGTCGAAGCGGCCATGGGCCCGCAACACGTTGATGCACTGTGCGGTGCAGTAGACGCCCGCGAGCACGAATGCGCCGGTCAACAACCAACGCAGCATGAGCGGGCCGTCCACGCCGCCTCCTTGGCTGTGCTCCGTGGCGGTGCCCTCGCCGGTCGGTCGGCCGGTCCGCGGCCGGCGGGGTCCTCCCGACGATGCTATGCGCCAATCGATGTGGGGGTAAGCCCAACGGCATCGCCGCCACCCGCGTCAATAGGCGACGCGAGCCGTACGCCGTCGCATCGCGAGCGTCTGCAGCAGGAGCCCCGTCGCGAGCGCGGCACCCACGCCCTCACCCGATCGGATCCGGAGGTCGAGGAGCGGCTCGCAGCCGAGGTCGGTGAGCACGCGGCCGTGTGCGCGTTCGCGACTGCGCTGGCCGGCGACGAGATGATCGGCGACCGCGGGCTCGATCTTGACGGCGAGCAGCGCGGCGACGCTGGTGGCGAGCCCGTCGAGCACCGTCACCGTGCCCACTTCGGTCGCACCGAGCACCACGCCGGTCAAGACGGCGATCTCCGGTCCACCGAGCATCGCTATCGTACGGATTGGTTCGCCGGCGTCGGAATCGCTCGACCGCCATCGCGTCACCGCCAACGCGACGATGTCTCGCTTGCGATTGAGCATCGCCCGGTCCGCACCGGCGCCCAATCCGACCGCGTCCGCGGCGTCGATTCCGGTCAGGGCGGCCGTGAGACACGCGGCCACAGTCGTGTTTCCGATCCCGACCTCGCCGAGTGCGACGAGACCGCGTTGGCCGGCGGCGCGGCCGATTACCCGGCCGGCGTCCACGAACCGCTCCGCGTCGCCCTCGCTCATCGCGTCGGAGTGTGCGAGGTCGCCGCGATGGCGGGCAGCGGGAAGCGTCGTACGGTTCGGCCCGAGCGCCGTTTCCGTCAAGCCGGCCCGCACCGCTGCGAGCGCCGACGGGTTCACGCCAGCGTCGACCAACTCGACGGCGAGGCCGGCACCGATCGCGGCCGTGACGCCGAGCGCCACACCAGTCTCGGCCGCCGCGAACACCTGAGCGGTTACCTCCGGCGCGAACGCCGACACGCCCAACCCGGCGACTGGATGGTCGGCGGCGACGAGGATCAACGTACCCGTGGATGTCTCGGCACCGCGGACCGCGACGATGCGCTCGACCGCGCGATCCAGCACCCCGAGCGAACCGGGCGGTGTCAGCAGTCGATCGCCCTCGTCGCGTGCGGTGACAAGGGCGCCGGCATCGGGTCCGCGCAGATGCGATGGCGGCTGTGCGGTCCCGTCGGCCGTCGGCCATCGATCGGCGAAGACGACGTCGTCGAGCGGGAGGCGCGACGACCAGCCGGCCCGTTGGAGGCCGGGCTCGGGCGGCCGTTCGTCCGGCCAGCCCAGGCACAGCCACCCGAGGGTGACCACGCCCGCCGGCAGGTGCATGAGCGCCGCGAGGTCATCTGGTTGGAACAGCGTGACCCACCCGAGTCCCAGGCCTTCCGCACGCGCGGCCAGCCATAGGTTTTCGATCGCGGCCGCGCAGCTCCACATGTCGGCGTCCGCGAATGTCGCGCGGCCCAATACGCCAGCGGCGGGCGTGCGCCGATCACAACAGACCACGATGCCGACGGGCGCTTCCCGCAGCCCCTCCAGCTTCAGATCCTTTAAACGCCGGGCCGCGTCGGGCTCCAACTGCGCGGCCTGCCGGAGCCGTTCGCGATCGGCCAACAACCCGGCGCGGGTACGAATATCCGGATCGCGGACGACGATGAACCGCCACGGCTGGCTGTGGCCGACGCTCGGGGCGACATGTGCCGCGCCCAGGACCCGTCGCAACACGTCGTCCGGGATCGGGTCGGGGCGGAACCGACGGACGTCGCGGCGTGCCTCGATGACCGCGTAGGCCGCGGCGCGCTCGCTGGCCGGGAACGCCCAGCCGGTCGGGTCGGCCGCGCGCTGCGAAGCGGCGCTGACGTCGCCCACCACTGGCACCGGTCGTTCCCAGGTCACACGCCGACTCTACGGGCCGTTGCCACGCCCGGGCTCCGTGCGGCCGGGCCGACGAGCGCTACTCGCTGTGACGCGGTTCGCCGAGACCGAAGCTTCACTTGAGGGGCTGCAGATGAGCACCCCGACGCACCGCTTACTGAGCGTTAGTGCCGCCTTGGCCGGCCGGGAAACTTGAGATCCTGGTCAGACGTCGTGGTGCTCATACGTGCTCAAGTGGAGCCCCTCGGGCCGGCGAAGCTCTGTTGGTGTCGCCGTAACACTCGGTATGCGTAACGGCGAGTGGTCGGAACTCGGGCGGGCCGAAACGGTTAGCGGCTATCGCGCTTGGCCTGCCGGCGCGCGCCCTTAGCGCCGTTTGTGAAGCGCCGGCGATGTTGCGACCTCCGGTTCGCCGATGGCGAGCGTCACCACCAGGAGTGGAAGTGGTGCACTGGGCCGTGACCGCCGCCGACGTCCAGGCGATCCGCGGCGGCTAGCGCCAGCGTCAGGTACGCCTTGGCGTCGGTCACCGCGGCGAGCCAGCTGTCGCGTTGCGGACGGAGCGCCGCGATCGCCGACGACAACGTGCATCCCGTGCCGTGGTCGCTCGTCGTCTCGATCCGCCGGGCGACGAGTCGGGTCGGCTCGGCTGGGCCATCCGCGTCCTGCGGCGGTGGTGCGAACAGATCGGGTGACTCCGCGCCGCCGAGGTGACCGCCCTTGAGGAGTACGCCGGGCGCGAGCTTGCGGAGGCTGTCGAGTTGTTCGCGCATCGCCGCCTCGTCGTGCGCCTCCGGCACACCGAGCAGATCGGCGGCCTCGGGCAGGTTCGGCGTGATCAGGTCGACATGCGGGAGCAGCACGTCGCGCAGCCGGGCCACCGCATCGGCGGCGAGGAGCCGGTCTCCGCTGGTGGCCACCATCACCGGGTCGAGGACGACGTAGGGCGGCCGGCGCTCATCCAACACCGAGGCGACGACATCGATCACGTCGGCCGTCGCGAGCATGCCTATCTTCACCGCGTCGACCCGTACGTCGTCGAAGACCGAGTCCAACTGCTCGCGTACAAACGCGGCTGGGACCTCGTGCACCGATCGGACACCGCGTGTGTTCTGCGAGGTGAGCCCGGTCAGCACGCTCATGCCGTACGCGCCGAGCGCCGAGAAGGTCTTCAGGTCGGCCTGAATCCCGGCCCCGCCACTGGGATCCGAGCCGGCGATCGTCAGCAGGTTCGGTGTCATCGGCTAGCGACCTGCGACGGCACGGCGGAGACGGGCTCCGGCACCGAAGGCTGGCGGCGAGCGGTGATCGGACCCATCGCAAGCGTCAGCAGCCCAGCCACCAGGAACGAGATGACCGACGCGGACATCCAGGAATGCGGCGTGAAGTGCAGCCATCCCTGTACGTGGGTCCATGCGGTCACCCACCACCCGATCGAGCCCGGATTGATCAACTGGTACGCGATGAAGCCCACCACCCACGGCACCAGCAGGCTCCAGCGCGACGGCGCGGTCTCGCTCGTGTCCCACGGACGACCCCGGTCGAGGATGAAGTAACGCACCGCGAACACCGCGAACATTGGCACGAACAGCGAGCCGAGAAGGTAGAGGAAGTCCTGGTAGGACCCGATGTCGAAGATCAGCGCCCCGACCGTGGCGACGGCGCCGACACCGACCGCGAGGACCCGCCGATCGACGTACGGGAACGGGTTCTGAATCGACACCGCGGTCGAGTAGACGTTCGCGAACGACTCGTCTAGCTCGCGCGCGACGAGCACGGCGAAGGCCAGCCAACCGACCGGAACGGCGATGAAGGCGGCGAACAGGTTGTGCTGCTGGTTGTCGGCGGTGCCGGCCGTACTCACCACGGTGGTGAACGCGAGCAGGCCGAGCGCGTAGCAGATGACCTGGGTGATCGTGTAGCCGACCATGGCACCGCCGAACGCCGCCCGCTCCGAGCGCGAATGCCGCGTGTAGTCGGCGGCCAGTGGCACCCAGGACACGGCGACGGCGATCACAAAGTCGGCGCTCGTCCAGAAGCCGGACCAGGAGCCGTGTGTGAACGACGGCATCGGGTTACGGCCGAGCTGGATGAACAGGTACGTGATCGCGATGATGACGGCGACGAGGGCATAGCGGCGGAGCATCCGCACCACGCCGAGCGGCCAGATCGCCATGATCGTGGTGACAACGCCGGCGATCACGATGTACGGCCACTGCACATGCCACGGCAGCAGTTGCTTCAACGCGGCCGCGATGACCACGAGTTCGAACGTGGCCCAGCCGAGGAGTTGCACCAGGTTCAGTACGGTCGGCAGATAGGACAACTTCGCGCCGAACAGTCCGCGGAGGAGAACCATCGCGGGACGCCCGGACCGGGCGCCGGCGACGGCGGCGAGCGCGACCAACACCGTACCGATCAGGGTGCCGACGACGACCGCGACCAGAGCAGACAGCACGGACACGCCGGGCACGAGAAAGAAGATCGCGCCGATCGGGCCGAGCAGGCTTATGCCGAGATTGCCCCAGAGCGCGACCTGATCCCAGAAGCCGAGCGTGCGTGGCTGTTCGTCGTCCAGCGTTCGCCCCGGCTCGCTGTGCACATCGGCCCGGACCTCATCGACGGCGGTCACAGGACAGCCATTCCGGTCGTCGGCGACGACGCCCGGGCATGTTCGCGTTTCGGGATCCGTCCGGCGCGGCGCGCCAGACGCCCGGCGGCGACCGCCGACGCCATGGCCGACGCCATCAGCCCGGGCTGCTGCGCTCGGGTCACCGCCGACGCGAGGAGCACCGCGTCGCAGCCGAGTTCCATCGCCAACGCGGCGTCCGACGCGGTGCCGATGCCAGCGTCGAGGACGACCGGCACCTCGGCCTCGGCGACGATCAGCTCGATGTTGTGCAGGTTCAGGATGCCAAGGCCACTGCCGATCGGTGCGCCCAGCGGCATGACCGCGACACACCCGACGCGCTGCAGTCGCCGGGCCAGGATCGGGTCGTCGTTCGTGTAGGGGAACACCTTGAAGCCGTCCGCGACCAGGCGTTCGGCCGCATCGAGTAACTCGACCGCGTCGGGCAACAGCGTGTCATCGTCGGCGACGACTTCGAGCTTGACCCAGTCGGTTTCCAGCGCTTCGCGGGCCAGTTGCGCGGTCAACACCGCTTCCCGGGCGGTACGGCAACCGGCGGTGTTCGGCAGCACACGTACGCCGTGGTGGCTCAGCACGTCGAGCACGGAGCCTGTGGTCGACGGGTCGACGCGGCGCATCGAGACCGTACACAGCGCAGTGCCGGACGCGGCGATCACCTCGTCGATGACCTGCATGCTCGGTGCGCCACCGGTGCCAAGGATGAGGCGGGAACGGACCTTCTCCCCGGCCACGACGAGTTCGTCGGACACATCAGCCTCCCTGTACGGCGGTGAGCAGTTCGATTGCCTGTCCGTCGCGGAGCGCGAGGCGGGACCATGTGCCGCGCGGCGCGACTTCGCCGTCAACAGCCACCGCGACGCCGCGATCGGTCGGCAGCGTTGCCGCGACGAGATCGGCGAGCGTGACGCCGTCGTCGAACTCTCGTCGCTCGCCGTTGATGGTCAGGATCATGGCTATGCCTCCGTACGGATGCGAGATAGGACGCCGGCGAACCGGTCGGGAGCGAACGCCGTGAGGATCGCCGGCACCTTGCCGTCCGTGATCAGGGTCGTGACTTCGTCGGCGGTGACCGGTGTGAGCAGGATGCCGTTGCGATAGTGGCCGGTCGCGATGACGAGACCCTCGAGTCGAGTCGGGCCAAGCAGCGGCGCGTTGTCCGGTGACCCGGGTCGCACGCTCGTGCTGACCTCGGTGAAGGTGACCTCGCTCAACTCCGGGATGAGCGCGGTCGCGTCGCGAAGCAGGTCGTAGATGGCACCGGCCCGCGGCCGTACGTCGAACCCCGCTTCTTCGCTGGACGCACCGACGACCAGTTCACCGCTCGCACGCGGCACGACGTACACGTGATGACCCTTTACGGAACCGCGGACGACGTGGGTGAGCAGATCCGGCGCGGCCTGCAGCCGGAGCGTCTGACCTTTGACCGGTCGCACCGGTGGTCGTACGTCGTCGGGCAGCCCGTCGATGCCACGTGACCACGCGCCGGCCGCCAACACCGTGTGACCGCCAGTGAGGCTGGTGCCGTCGGTCAGCGTGACGCCGGAAACCCGGTCATCGGTCGCGTCGATCCGGGCCACTCGGCCGGGCCGTACGTCCACACCGGCCCGTCGAGAAGCCGCGAGAAGTGCCGCTCGCAGGCGCCGGTTGTCGACCTGATGATCGCCCGCGGCCCAGAGCCCGCCCGGCAGACCCGCCGCGAGTACGGGCGAGAGGCTACGGAGTTCGCGGCCGGTGAGGAGTTCGGACGTGATGCCAAGACTTGCCTGGAACGCGTGCAGCGCCCGGAGATCGGCCAGATCGGCCGCATCCCACGCGACCTGTACCGTGCCGCAGGTGCGGTAGCCGATGTCGAGTCCCGTCACGTCGGTGAGTTCGGCCGCGAACGCCGGGTAACGCGCAGCTGACTCGACGTTGAGTGCAAGGAGTTCGCGGCCTTCGTAGTGCAGCTCGGTGACGGGCGCGAGCATGCCGGCGGCCGTGTGCCACGCGCCGCCGTCGCCGTCAGTGGGTTTGCCGCCGTCGCCGGCATCGGCGTCGCGTCGACCACGGTGACGGTGAGACCGCGCTGCGCGCAACGCCAGGCAACAGCGAGGCCGATGACACCGGCGCCTACGACGACCACGTCTCGACTCGACGTCACCCTCGCCCCTTCCCTCCATGCCGCGTGTATGCAGCAGCGAGCGATTGCGGCTGGGGTTCGTCCGGGTTTGTGACTCCCTGCGCCGGCATTACCCGGATCAGGTTCGACGGTCGGCGGCTCCCAGCAGCCCTCTCAGCCCAGTTCACTGGGCTCCCGTGCGGTGGCAACGATACGCGCGGCCGGCTCAGATCTCCATCCGGTAGCGTCGGCGGACATGATCGACGTGTCATCGGTCCACACCGCGTTTGCCCAGGCACGGCTCTATCTGTGCACCGACGCCCGCGAGCGGCAGGGTGATCTGGATAACTTCCTTGACGCCGTACTCAGCGGCGGCGTCGACATCGTGCAACTCCGGCAAAAGGGGCTTGAGGCGCGCGATGAGCTGCGCTATCTCGAATCGTTCGCGGCCGCGGCTGAGCGTCACGGCAAGCTCTTCGCGGTCAACGATCGCGCCGATATCGCGCGGGCCAGTCGTGCTCCGATCCTCCATCTGGGGCAGGACGACCTGCCGGTACCGCTCGCTCGTGACATCGTCGGCGATGAGCCGATCATCGGTCGCTCGACGCACTCGGCGGAACAGTTCGACGCGGCGCTCGTCGAGGGCGGCGTCGATTACGCCTGTGCCGGACCGACCTGGGTCACTCCGACCAAGCCCGGGCGGCCGGCCGCTGGGCTCTCGCTGATCGAGCACGCCTCAGCCGTCGCCGCGACCGGCAGCATCCCTTGGTTCGCGATCGGCGGCATCGAAAACCTCGACCGTCTCGACGAAGTCATCGCGCGCGGTGCCCGCCGGGTTGTCGTGGTACGTGCAATCACCGACGCAGAGGATCCGGGCGCCGCGGCTCGCGCGTTCGCCGGCCGTCTCGCGACGGTCTGACCTCGAAGAGACGTCGCGGCCCGTGACACCGATCGTCCAGCCTGGCGGATCATGACATGCGGCGGCCGGGCCGGCCGGATCCAATTGACGATCCGGCCGGCCCGGCCGCGGATGCTGCGATATGTGGCTCGTCGATATCTGTGGGTCGGCGCGCGGTGTCTCACCTAACTGCGCGCCGTGCCGTCGGTCAGCCCTGGCGGGCGTTCCAGCGCGGATCGCGCCGGTTGATGACGCGCACCCGGCCGTGCCGACGGATGACGACCGAGCCCGGCCGCGACTTGAGCGACCGAATCGATGTACGGACCTTCATGTGACACTCCCTTTCCGTGTCCACCGGCCGCTAATCGCGTTGCCTGGCAACCGGTTCGAGGGTGGAACAGCGGATCCGGGTCGGACATTCCCGCGGCGCGATCGGAATCCAGGCACGCCCGGTGCCGGGCGGCAGTGCGCCGGCGGTCAGCCGACGACCGGGCGCCGATACGCTGACGATGACCGCGGGACGCGGTCGTGGAATCGATGGCGGGGGTAACTGTGATGCGGATCGTGTCGTTGTTGCCGGCGGCGACCGACATCGTCGCGTCGCTCGGTGCCACCGACCAACTGGTCGGGCGGACCCACGAATGCGATTGGCCACCCGGTGACCTCGACGCCGTGCCGGTTGTTACGACAACGACGCTCGATGAGCACCTGAGCAGCCGGGAGATATCCGACTCGGTGTCCGGTGCCCATCGCGGCTCGTCGATCTATCAGCTGGATCACGATGTGCTGTCCGCGTTGGCGCCAGACCTGATCTTGACTCAGGATCTCTGCGACGTGTGCGCTGTGTCATATCGGACGGTGAACGACGCCGTACGAGTGATGGACCTAGACACCCGCGTTGTCTCGTTGCAGCCGGGCACGATCGCCGAGATCCTCACGACGATCCGTACGGTCGGCGAGTTGATCGACGCGCCCGACGCCGCCGAGCGCGTCTGCGCGGATGCGACGCGGCGCCTCGAGGAGCTGCCCGGACCGCGCGACGACGCGCCGGGTGTGCTGTTCGTCGAGTGGCTCGATCCGCTGATGCCCGGCGGCCATTGGGTGCCGGAACAAATCGCTGCCGCCGGAGGCCGTTCGCTCGTGCTAGGCCCAGGCGAGCACAGCGTGCCGCAACGGTGGGACGACGTACGCCGGCTTGCCCCCGACGTCCTGGTGTTCGGCCCGTGCGGATTCTCGCCGGAACGAACCATCGCCGAACTCGACGTCGCCCGGCAGTGGCCGGGTTGGGCCGACGTACCGGCCGTTCGCAATGACCGTGTGTGGGTGGTCGACGGGCCGGCGTACTTCAATCGCCCCGGACCACGGGTCGTCGATGGAGCCGAGATCCTCGCGGCGGTGCTCGCCGGCCGTCCGACTTCCGGTGCCCGCCGTGTCAGCGAGGTCGCCGCCACGTAAGCGCCGCCGCCACATCGGTGCAGCCGCCGTTCGTCGTCCGGCGGGAGTCGGCCGGTAGTGGCAGGATCGGCAACGACCGCACCGGCGCCGTTGCCGGGCCGGCTCGAGGGAGCGACCGGATGAGTCTCGGTGGGTTGTCGATGCCACGGCTCGACCGCATGCGCGACGTGCTCCGCGGGTACGTCGACCGAGGCGAAATCCCTGGCCTGGTCGCGCTCGTGAGCCGCCATGGGTACGTCCACATCGACGCGCTCGGCACATTGGCGGAAGATGGCGACCGTGGTCCGGTCCGGCGCGACTCGATCTTCCGCATCTCGTCGATGACGAAGCCGGTCACGGCGGTGGCGACCATGATTCTGGTCGAGGAGTGCGTTCTGCGACTCGACGAACCCGTCGACCGGCTGCTGCCCGAACTCGCCGATCGGCAGGTTCTCGCGAGTCTCGATGCGCCGCTCGATGACACCGTTCCAGCCGCGCGACCGGTCACCGTACGCGATCTCCTCACGTTCACCATGGGTTTCGGCCAGCTCATGGCTCGGCCGGATGCGTACCCGATCCTGATCGAAGCGCAGGAGCGTCACATCGGCCTCGGGCCGCCACAACCATCGGAGTTCCCCTCTCCGGACGAGTGGCTCCGCCGGCTCGGCGAGTTGCCTCTGATGTATCAACCCGGGCAGCGGTGGCTCTACAACACCGGATCCGACGTGTTGGGCGTGTTGGTCGCGCGCGCGTCTGGCCAGTCGTTCGAGTCGTTCCTGCACGACCGGATCTTCGAGCCGCTCGGCATGGTCGACACGAGCTTCAGCGTGCCGGCGGCGAACCTGGACCGATTTGCGACCGGCTACGGGATGGAATTCGACACCGGTGCAACGCACGTCTTCGACGAGGCTGCCGGTGGCGACTGGAGCGGGCCGCCGGCCTTCGCGTCCGGTGCCGGCGGACTCGTCTCAACCGCCGACGACTACCTGGCTTTCGCGCAGATGATGCTGGGCGGCGGTCGCCACGGCGACGTACGGATTCTGTCCCGACCCTCCGTGGAACTGATGACCAGCGACCAGTTGACGACGGCGCAGAAGACAAATGCCGCCCTGGTGCCGGGGTTCTTTGAGCGCTACGGCTGGGGCTTCGGGGTGGCCGTGGCGACGCGACGTACCCATGCGTACACGTCGATCGGCTCGTACGGCTGGGATGGCGGGCTCGGTTCGGCCTGGCGCAACGACCCGGCCGAAGGGACGGTGACCATCCTGCTGACCCAACAGGCGTGGTCGAGCCCGGATCCGCCGGCGGTGTGCCGGGACTTCTGGACATCGGCGTACGCCGCGATCGACGACTGACGCGACCTGTCGCGTCGGGCGGTACGGTCGGTCGATGCGTACCCGCATGGTGTTTGTCCGGCACGGCGAGTCTGTGCACAAGGCGCAGGGCGTGGTGGGCGGACCTCGGGGTTGTCGCGGGCTAACCGAACGCGGCCAGGCACAGGCCGCGAGCCTTGCCCACCGATTGGCCGCGGAGGCCGCCGGCTGGAGCGATGTCGCCGTCTATGCATCGACGCTGCCGCGCGCGATCCAGACCGCGGCCCCAATCGCGGAAATGCTGGGCGTGCCGGTGACGACCGAGTGCGGCCTGTGCACCTGGCATGTCCCCGACCACATCGACGGCATGCCGGTGGCCGAGATGAACGACCGGTTCGGGCTCGGCGGCGGTGGCGTCTACCGGCCGTTCCAGGTCGGCAACGAGTCGTGGGCCGAGCTCGTCACCCGCACGAGCCGCGCCATCATCGACATCGCGGACCGTCATCGTGGCGGGACCGTCGTGATCGTTGCCCATGCCGAAACGGTCAACGTCACGTTCCACGCCCTCGGACTGTTGGGGGTGTACCGACCGTTCGACCTGATCGTGGACGACGCGTCGATTACCGAGTGGGTCACTGACGACGAGCCGACGCAGTGGCCACCGGCGCGGTGGACGTTGGTTCGATTCAACTTCAAGATCGTTTAGTCGGTACGGGCGCCTTCGACGAATCCGCGGGCTAATTGCGTTGCCGGGCGCGACCGCCGGCGGGCAGCATCGCCGGGTGACGTTCACCGACTTCAGCCCGGCCGGCAACCAGGGCGGCAACCCCGACGTGTACGAGATCGAGAATCGGGCTCTCGACCCGGACGGGCTCGTCCTCGCAGCTATGCGTGAACTGGCGCCGTGGCGGGATCGGGCCCTGGTCGATCTCGGCTGCGGTAGCGGATTCTGGCTGCCGCGCTACGCGGACGAGGCCGCCCACGTCATCGGCGTCGAACCGGACGAGCGCCTGCTGCCGTTGGCGGCCGACCGAGACCCGCGCGTGCCCGTGGTTGCCGGATCGGCCGAGCACATCCCGCTCGACGAGGCCACGGTGGACGTGGTGCACGCGCGCTTCGCGTACTTCTTTCCGCCCGATGTTGAAGCCGGCCTGGCCGAAGTCATGCGGGTCCTCCGACCCGGCGGCAGTCTGGTGGTGATCGACAATGATCAGCGAGCCGGGGAATTCGCCGAACTCCTCGCCGCGTCGCCGTGGGCGGCGCCGCAGGGCCGCGCCGACACCACCGACGCCTGGTGGGCTGCGCGCGGCGCGGACCGGGTCGAGGTGATGAGCCGTTGGGTGTTCGAGACGCGGGCCGACCTTGAAGCGGTGCTCCGCCTCGAATTCCCGGCCGATGTCGCCGACCGCTGGCTGAACGCGCATCCCGACGCGCTTGGACTGACGTACGGCTATGTGCTCTTCGCCGTGCGCAAGCCGACGAGCTGACCGCGACCAGCCTCGGGCCGTATCGGCTTTCGCCGTGAGGATGATTCCCGGACGATCCGCCGCCGCCGAAGTAGGTTGGTGACTGGCCCTGGAGGAGGCACCATGCGTGACTATCCGGCGAGCATCGTCGCCACCGACCACATTGAGCCCGCACCGCGACGCATCCGCGGCATACTCGACAACGCGGTGGTCTTCGATTCCACGCGAGCCGTGTACGTCTGGGAACACCAACATTTCCCGCAGTACTACATCCCGTACGCGGACATCGATCGTCGTTACGTTATCGATGAGGATCACTCACAGCACCTGCGCCGCGGCACCGCTCGCCGGCACGGCCTGCGGGTCGGCGACATCGATCGGCCCGGCACCGCCTGGCTCTTCGGCGCGGATGCACTGGAGGGGCTCGACGGCTACGTCCGATTCGACTGGGCCGCGCTCGATGCGTGGTTTGAGGAGGACGAGGAGGTCTTCGTACACCCGCGTAGCCCTTATTCGCGCGCGGATGCGCTGCGGTCGAACCGTCTCGTCCATCTCGAACTCGACGGCGTCGTGCTGGCCGAGTCATCGTCGCCCGTGATGGTCTTCGAGACCGGGCTGCCGACGCGCTACTACCTCGACCGGACAAGCGTGCACTTCGAACACCTCCGTCCGAGCAAGACCGAGACGGCATGTCCGTATAAGGGCCGCACGACCGGCTACTGGACGGTCGAGGTGAAGGGTCAGACCTACCCGGATCTCGCCTGGACGTACGACTTCCCGACCCGGCAGATGTTGCCGATCGCCGGGCTGATCGCGTTCTACAACGAGAAGGTCGACATCTTCCTCGACGGCGTGCTGCTGGACCGGCCCCAGACACCGTTCTCCTAGCCGCTGCCGGCTGTCCCGATCAGGGCTCGGTGGTTGCCTCGCGTGCCGCGGCGAACGGCAGCCGATCGAAGATGAACCGGTTGTGGACGATCTTCCCGTTGGCAACCGTCAAACACTCGGCGCCGGGCGCGTCCGGCACGGGTACGGTCCGCGTGTCGTACATGAGCACCGCGGTCGTGTCGTCTCCGAACGCGGCGATGAGGCCGGCACCGAGGAGGATCTGCGTGAACGGGCCCAGGAACTCCCGATAGGCGGTGATGCCCTCGATGCGCCCGGCCGGCGCGTCGCACACGACGTCGTCGGCGAAGTACGACATTGCGAGATCCATGTTCTTGCTGGTCCACGCGTCGTAGTAGGCGATCGCAATATCGCGGGCGCTGCCGTTGTCGGCCATGTCCGATCCTCACCTTCTCCTCAGTCCGGTGGCATCCGATTCACCGGCAGTCACATGTAACGACACCATCGGGGTCCCAGATGGAACGGCTCCATGGAAATTGGTCGTCGCCCGCCCCAGTCCCGGGATGCACCGCGAGATCGGCTACGCGGGCCGGAGGCTCGCGGTGATCTCGCGCGCCCGCC
Organism: uncultured Actinomycetota bacterium; assembly: GCA_963724705.1. GTDB lineage: Bacteria > Actinomycetota > Actinomycetes > Mycobacteriales > Micromonosporaceae > DASQPR01. Next base: position 915,983 of record CAVRVS010000006.1, on the reverse strand, counting down.
GTTCGCCGGTGAACTCGCGGCCGAACATCGAGAGCAGCACGGCCAAGACCAGCCCAAAGGAGAACGGCGCCAGGATCAGCGCCAGGCAGCCGAACGGCACGGCCGTGCGCGGAGCCCGTCCTCGGTTGTCGAGGGGTGCCTTCGCGACCCGCCGCCGGCCGTCGATGAACCCGGGTATCGCGACCAGGGCGTAGACCGTGCCGACGACGACCCCCGCGGGCTGGTGTCCGATGCCGGCGATGATCCCGGCCGTGAACGATGCCGCGATCGCGCCGACGAACAGCGTCGCGCCGACGAGCAGGATCGCCGCGCCGATTCGCCGCCGCCAGTAGGCGGCGTCGCGTCGCTGCCAGGTCGTGCCGAGAAACGGAACCGGTACGACGCCGTCGTGCAACCTCGCCTGCGCGCGCAGACGTACGACATCCGGGTCGTCCGGGACGTGACGGGAGTGGGAATCGTGGCTCACGGTCGGCTTCCGATCGGCGGTCAGAACAGGCTCGTTACGCCGTGCCAGAGGCTCTTGGCTGCGTCGACGGGATGGTGCACGTCGTTGTCGAGTTTCTTGTACATGCCGTACCCGTCGTTCTGCCAGGTGGCCTTCGTGGTGTCCCACAGCCCTTCGACCGTGCCGTCGACGACTCCGTCCTCATGGATGTGTTCAGTCCAATGTCCTTCGTGGGTCGCCTCGTACGTCCACGAGCCGACGCCGTAGCTCACGACGGGCGCAAGGAACGGTCCCACGTACGGGATGGCATCGGTCGCGAGGCCCGCGGTGATCGCGGCCGCGTTGGATCCGCCATCGGCGAGGATCGCGTGCGTCCACGACCAACCCTTCTCGTGGTCCTCCTTGGCCTGGGCCCAGGTCGCAAAGCCGCCAAGTACCACGTCGACGGCCGGCAGCCCGTCGGCGAGCCGGGACAACTTGCCGCCGTCCTGCAGCACGCCGAGGCTGTCCGCGATGTCGCCGATTGAGCTGCCGAGCAGTCGGCCGCCCTTGAAGCGGTCGGCGATCTTCTCGGCCACGTCGGCGTCGGTCTGCAACAGTCTGCGTTCCGCCCGCATCTGTTTGAGCTGGTCGGTGAGTTCCTTCTTGGCCGCCGTACCCGCGGTGTGTTTGCGCTGGTATCGAGTGTCCTGATACTTCCGGTTAAAGGCCGCGAGGTCATCGCGGGCCGCTTCGGACATCTCGTTGGGCAACGCGTAATAGCCCTTCAACGCGGCGGCTAGCGCGGCCGCATCCGCGGCCTTGACGAACGACGTATCTTCGCCACTCATGGCGGCGGCAATGTCGTGCAGTTCCTCGACCGCGGTGTCGCGAGCATCCTGGGCCGCGGTCAATGCCGCATGTGCGTCGACCGAGAACTGCGCCGCGGCGGCCGCCGTTGGACCGGTGTACGGCCCGTCGATCGGCAGCCCGTCCGACGCGAATGGCAGGCCGCCGGCCTTCGCCGCGGCGACCGCATGGTCGAGCCGGCGCTGCGCGGCATCAAGTGAGTCGGCGAGCTGGTCGAGGCAGAGGCCGACAAGCTTCGTGCAGCTCGACAGTTCCAGCACAGCCGTCGCGTCCTGCTCCCAGGCGCCCTTGAATTCCTCGGCCGCGTCTCCGGTCCAGCCCGCGTCGGTCACCAGTTGATTGACACGCTTGCTCAGATACTCGGCCGTCTCCTGAACCGATGCGACGACCCCGGTGAGCGAGTTGCCGACCGAACGCAGACCACCGATGTCGCCACCGATTCTCAACGCGGCTCCGTCCCGGCCTGATCAGGCTTGCTCGATGAGCTTGTTGTAGAGCGCCACCACGTCCGAATCATCGGACTTGTAGCCGTCGTGGCAGGCCTTGAGCCGCTTTGAATGTTCGGCCATGGCCTCAGCGAGTGCCGCGTTGCCCGCGCCCAGCAGCGTGAGTACGGCCGCGATGCCGGAGTTCACGGTGTCGTCCCCGCCATCGACCGGCGGCGGCGACATGCGCGCCCGCAACTTCGCGAAGTCGGTCGACTCGGTCGCGAATGCAACCGCTGCCGCGTCAAGGTCGCCGAGCACGACCTGGTAGCCGGCGCCCATCAGAGGGCCTCGGCCGCGCGCACGAGCCGCTCGGCCGACCAGTCACGAACGTCGTCGTGATACACCGGGTCGATCTCCACTCTGCTCACGCCCTGGGCACGCAGGAATGCCACGTACGAGAACATCGGTACGCTGATCCACGGTTGCCACGAGCCGAGCACCGCGACGAGCGTATCGACACTGGTGAACGCGAGGCCGACCGGCTCACCGGTGTCCCGCCGACGTCGCAGCTCCACCGCCGGCGTCATCGGTCCGGCCGGCTCGGACGACGCCGGGCGCGCCGGGACGAACACCAGATCGCTATCAGCCGGCCAATCCATCGGTCTCCTTCGACGTACGCCGGCCGCAGGCTATCACCACCGCGGCCTCGATTGAGCGCTCCGAACGGCCGATCGGAGCGGGCAGCGAAGCCCTCTGGTGGCGCGGTACATTTTCGCCGCCGCGTGGATCAGGAGCCCGACTCGCGGCGTCGTTCGTCGCCGACGACCGGGTGACGGCAAGGTAGGGAGCCACCGATGCGAGCCATCGCTTTGCGTGCGTCATGCATGGTCTTCTTGGCGATCGTCGGAACGGCCATCACCGTTGCCGCGCCCGCCGCGAGCTTCGGGGCGACGGTGCCATTGACGGAGTTCCTCACCGCGACGAACGGATCGGATCGCGTCACCTGGGCGGATCGTAGTCGGATCGACACCAACACCACGATCTCGGACGGTTCATGGTCGCCGGACGGCAGCCGCCTGGTCTTCGTCAACGCGGACGGCGACATCGAGACGGTCCGGTACGACGACGGCAGCGACACGACGACGCTTGTCTCGCACACCGTCGACGCGGCCGCAAAGAGCCAGCCGATCTGGTTCGACAATGGCGCATTCGTTGTCTGGTCTGAGAAGGTGCCCGGCTCCGCCGCCACACTCGCGTACGTGCCCAGCCTCGGCGGGACGCCCGCGACCCTGGACCTGCCCGCCGGCTTCGACTACACGCAGCCCGCGGCGACACCGTCGTCGGAGCTGCTGGTCATGGCCCGTCGAACGGACGACGCCGGTACGCCGACCGGACCGTCCGACATTTACATAGCCACCTGGGACGTCGCCAAGGGGCCATCCGTGACGCCGACATTGGCCGTTCCCAACGCCACCTCACCGGCGTTCGAGGTAGGTGGTGTGTCGCTGGCCTGGGTGCGCTCGGACGGCGTGCACACCCAGATCTTCACCTCGACCATCAACGACATGCTCGAAACCCAGATCACCGCTGATCCGGTCAACCACGACAACCCGGCTTGGTCGCCGGATCCCATCGACGACGCTTCGGCCGTCAACACCATCGCCTTCGACGAAGGTACCCACGTCTTCATCGCGCTCGATGACGGCAGCCAGCGGGCGGCGCCGGTGTCGACGACGCTGTCCGGCCGCCCGGCCTGGGAGTATCACCTCATCAGCTCGGTATTCCGGCTCTCCGGCGCCGACCGCTATCGCACCGCGACCGCGGTATCCGCGTTCGAATGGCCGCAGCTGCCCGACGATTTCCTGGCGCAGACCGTGGTCCTGGCGCGGTCCGATACCTTTGCCGACGCGCTGGCCGGCTCGGCGCTCGCCGCCGCGAAACACGGACCGCTGTTGCTGACGGCGAGCAGCAGTCTCAATCCGTTCACCAAGGCGGAGATCATGCGACTGTTGCCGCCTGCTGCGACCGTCTACATCCTCGGCGGTACGGGTGCCATTTCGGCCGGTGTGGAGGCATCTATCACGGCCCTCGGCTATCACGTCGTACGGCTGGGCGGCGCCAATCGCTACGCCACCGCGACGCTGATCGCCGATGCGATCACCCCACACCCGTTGACTGTGCTCGCTGCGACCGGGCTGAACTTTCCGGACGCGCTGAGCGCCGGCGCCGCCGCCGGTGGGATCGACCTACGCGGCGGCAGTGCCACCGTCGTTTTGACCGCGGACGGGGCGTTGCCGACTGACACCAAGTCGTATCTGGATGGGCTCGAACACCGCACGGATCCGCCGATGGTCACGGCGATCGGTGGCGAGAGCGTGGCGGCGATCGCCGGCTATCCAACGACGAGCGCGGTTGTCGGGTCCGATCGTTACGAAACCTCGCGGCTGGTGGCCAAAACGTTCTTCCCGGAGATCGTCGGAGCCGAGATGGCAACCGGAGCGGACTGGCCGGATGCGCTCGCTGGCGGTGCGGTCGGCGGGCCGCTGCTGCTCACCAAGCCGTCAGCGCTGCCGCCCAGTGTCGCCGACGAGTTTGACCTCGGTTCCGGATCGATCGCCCAAGTGCTGGTGATCGGCGGCACGGGCGTGGTGTCGGACGACCCGGCCAACGCCGTCGGGACGCTGATCAGCGGTCCGGACGGCTACAGCCTGGCCACCAATCCGCCGCCGTGCTGCACGATGATGGCGCACTGATCGGCTCGCCGCTGCGGGCTTTACTGGCCGGCCGGACGTTGCATCGATAGGCTTGGTGCAGCCGAAATCTAGGCGGGAAAATGGTTCGTCCGTGGCGTCGCCTTCGTACATCCGCGATTGCCGCGGTGTGCTTGGCTTTTGTCGCTGCGGTCATGACGGCGTCGGCGGCGCAGTCGTCGCCGATCACCCCTAAGCCGCTCCAGATTCTGCAGATGAACCTGTGCGACAGTGGCATCGGGCGGTGTTACACCGGCCGCTCGGTGGCCGAGGCCGCCGGAGTGATTCGGGCCGACCGACCGGATGTCGTCACCCTCAACGAGGTCTGCCGTGCCGATGTGGACACGCTTGAACATGCGCTGGCCGGTGCCTCGGGTGGCGTCGTTGTTTCGGCGTTCAAGGCCGCCGGCGATCGTCACACCGGGGGTGCGTACGAGTGCACGAACGGTCAGCCGTACGGGATCGGTTTGCTGGTACACGTCCCGACGGAGTACCGCGGCTACGTCACGTACAGCGGGCTCTATCCGACGCAGGATCTTAACGATCCCGAGGAGCGGGCCTGGCTGTGCCTGGACGCCGTCGGCAGCTTCTACGCCTGCACGACGCATCTGGCCAACACCAGCCGGACGATCGCGCTCGCGCAATGCGCCTATCTGCTGCACACTGCCATTCCCGACGTACGCGCGCGCAATGCCGGCTACGAGCCAACGGTGCTGGGCGGAGACCTCAACCTCGGGTCGGCCGGTCCGCAGGACGTACGCGCGTGCGTGCCCTCGGGCTATGTCCAGCGAGGCGACGGTGGCGTGCAGTACGTCCTCGCAACGGTCGACCTCTCGCTGACGTCGGACCGGTCGATCGGCATGAACGGTACGACCGACCATCCCGGCCTCCTGGTCGCCCTGACGCCTCCGTAGGTCGTGCCTATGTCAGGCGGACGGGACCGGCTGACGTGTCCGGCTCAGGCGACCAGTCCGGCGCGTGCTAGGGCAGGCATGGTGGATCAACGCAGTCATGACCAAACCGATGCTTGCACTCTCGGTGCGCGAGTGCTAAACCGTAGTTAGCACTCGCCATGGTTGAGTGCTAACCGGATGAGATGGAACCCCCACGGTGGGGATCGTGCGTCTAGCGGTCATCGCAGGTCGGACCGGATCGGTGTCGCGTATCGACACGGCAGCGTAGAGGACGACGCAGATGGCTAAATTGATCGTTTTCGGGGAAGAGGCCCGCCGTGGCCTGGAGCGCGGGATGAACATCCTCGCCAACACGGTGAAGGTGACCTTGGGCCCGAGAGGTCGCAACGTCGTGCTTGACGCGAAGTGGGGCTCGCCCACGATCACCAATGACGGCGTGAGTATCGCCAAAGAGATCGAGTTGGACGACCCGTACGAGAAACTCGGCGCTGAACTGGTCAAGGAAGTGGCAAAGAAGACCGACGATGTGGCCGGTGACGGCACCACTACCGCGACAGTCCTTGCACAGGCTCTCGTCCGGGAGGGGTTGCGTAACGTGGCCGCCGGCGCGAGCCCGATCGCGCTGAAACGCGGTATCGAATCGGCCGTGGCCGCGGTGACCGAAGCACTGGGCAATCAGGCGCAGCCGGTGGAGACCCGCGAGCAGATTGCAGCGACCGCGTCGATCTCCGCCGCTGATGCAACCGTCGGCGAAGTCGTTGCTGAGGCGATGGACAAGGTGGGCAAGGAAGGCGTCATCACCGTCGAGGAGAGCAACACCTTCGGACTAGAGCTCGAATTCAGCGAGGGTATGCGATTCGACAAGGGCTATATCTCGCCGTACTTCATCGGCGACGTCGAGCGCATGGAAACAGTTCTCGAGGAACCGTTCCTCCTCCTTGTCGACAAGGCGGTCTCCCGCCTCGACGACCTCCTCCCGTTACTGGAGAAGGTCATGGCGACCGGAAAGCCGTTGGCGATCATCGCGGACAACGTCGAGGGCGAAGCACTTGCAACCCTCGTCGTGAACACCATCCGTGGCACGTTCAAGTCGGTCGCGATCAAAGCACCCGGTTTCGGCGACCGACGTAAGGCCGCACTTGACGATCTCGCGGTTCTGACCGGTGGGCAGGTCGTCAGCGAATCGGCCGGTGTGAGCCTAGAAACCGCGACTCTGGAACTTCTCGGCCGAGCACGCAAGATCGTTGTGACCAAGGATGAGACGACGATTATCGACGGCCACGGTGACGCTGGCCAGATCGCTGGCCGCGCCAGCCAACTGCGGGCTGAGATCGAGCGGACCGACTCCGACTATGACCGAGAGAAGCTGCAGGAGCGCTTGGCGAAATTGTCCGGCGGCATCGCGGTCATCAAGGTCGGTGCGGCTACCGAGGTCGAGTTGAAAGAACGCAAACACCGGATCGAGGATGCGGTACGCAACGCCAAGGCGGCCATCGATGAAGGACTCCTTCCGGGTGGCGGTGTCGCACTCGCGAACGCTGCGGCGCATGCGCTCGACAAGCTCGACCTCACGGGCGACGAGGCGACCGGTGCGAACATCGTTCGGGTTGCCCTGACTGCGCCACTTAAGCAGATCGCTATCAACGCCGGGCTTGAGGGCGCGGTCGTCGTTGACAAAGTCAACTCGCTGCCGGCGGGCTACGGCCTGGATGCGACGACCGGCGAATATGTCGACATGATCGCGGCCGGCATCGTCGAGCCGGCCAAGGTCACTCGCTCGGCGCTGCAGAATGCGGCATCGATCGCCGCGCTGTTCCTCACCACGGAGGTCCTGGTCGTCGAGTCGGCTTAGCAGCCGACGCCCGAACCGAGGTCGGCCGGCCGACGCTGGCCGGCCTCGGGAACGCGACACCTTCCAGCGTGGTGAGGTTGACGTTGCTACGCGCCGGCCTTCGTGGGGTGGAAGACGACCGAATGCGCCGTCGGTTGGCCGCCCGCTTCGAGGATTTGCTTGAGGGTCTCGAGGTTGGCAGCCACTGCGGACTTGATGCCGGATGCCGCCAACGGCGCCACGAGGCGCAGCGCGCCGGATGGCTGTAGGTGCATGGTGTTGGTGAGCATGGTGCCGTGTCCCACGGGGGCCAGGACGTATGCGACCTCGGCGTGGAACGGCCCAAGCGGACCTCGGATCGAGAGTCTGTGGTGCATGTCGAACTCGGTCACCTCGAACGTCTCCTCGCTTCGGGTGGGAAGCGTCCGGGTTTGCCGGTAGCGCGCGCCGACGCCGACCGGGCCTCCGGAGAGTTTTAGCGTCTCGCTGATCGCGTAGTTCCACCGCGGCAGGTTCTCGAAATAGGCGAGGAAGTCGAACACCTCGGTGGGCGGGCGGTTGATCGTGATCGTATTCGTGAAGTCCATGTTGGCGGGTCTCCTTACCGTGCGCTGCGCAGCAGGCGCTGGGCGGCGGTCGGATCGTGGGCCGGCAGGACAACCAGGCCAGGCATCCGCTGCTTCAGGGCAAGTACGTAGTCCGTCGTTCGCCCGAGAAGGCTCCGGTCGCCGACGCCCGGGAGCTGCCGCCGGTCCAGCAGTTCGGCGCCGTACGTGAGATCGCCGACCAGGAGCAGCGGTGCCTTCCCGCGGCGCCGTACGAGGAGCGAGACGGAACCATCGGTGTGACCCGGTGTCGGGAGCAAGACGAGCGAACCGTCGCCCATGACGTCGAGCGACCCGGGGAACGGCGCCAGGGTTGGGTCGTTGGTGGGGTCGAAGCTGATCCGTCGCCATGTCCGGCCCGGAATCGTGATGTGCTCGCGAAAGGAAGCCGCGTGGCTCCGGCGCGAACCGGGAAAGCTCTTGCCATTCGGTCGCACTGACGAGCAGCTCTGCGCTCGTCAAGACGGGTATGCCACCAATGTGGTCCTGGTGCAGGTGGGAGAGGATCGCCGTGTCAACGTCGGCGACCGAATACCCAAGCATCGCGAGCTGGCTCTCGAGAGTGTCGCCCGCACCGATGTGAAACTTGGCCAGGCGGTTGTAGATGACTCCGGTGAATCCGCCGGGAAAGTATGAGTCGTCGGTGACCGAGGCGCGGTCTTGTCCGGTGTCGAACAGAACCAATCCCTTGGCGTGCTCGATGACGTAGACGTTGATCGGCCGTGGCGGCAACCATGCGCGTGACGTCAGCAGCCACCAGTACAGCGGCGTCTTGGAGCCGTGGGCGTGCTGCGGGTGGATTTCGACCGTACCGGTGCTCACGACCGACACCGCCCGGACGGGATCCGCCGCGCCGGTCTCTGATTGTGACGTGGCAGCAAAGCTTGACATGTGTCCTCCGCTCGTGCGCTCGCCGCCTGATCGGCGAGTCGGCACCAGCTTTCGCCGGCGGCGGAGGCATGTCAGTGACTTCGGTAGCGCTCCCGCGTAACTGAAGTCACGCGATCGCTGGTCATGGCGCGGTGGGGTTCCAGCATTGGTCGTGAAGTCCGGCCGGATCGAGGATGTGGATCGCGTCTGGGGACGTGACAACCAGCCGGTCAAGACGGAACTCCCGCAGGACCCGGGCCACGACCTCGCGTACCGATCCGACCGCGTCGGCCAGTTCCTGCTGCGACACGCGCGCCACCAGGCGGCCCTGCGGGCGCTGCTGGGCGGAGGCAAGATCCAGCAGGTGCGCGGCGACCCGCTGCCGTACCGAGCCGAACGTGTTGATCGCCGTCTGCTGCAGAGTGTCGTACAACCGCCGGCTCAGCTCTTCGGCCAGGGCCCACGAGACGCGGGCATCACGGCGCGCCGCCGACATCAATGTGGGTGCGTCGATCCGGAACAGGCTCGACTCGGCCAACGTCTGAACACCGACGTCGGCTGGGCCTCCGACGAGGACGGCGATCCCCAGTACGTCGCCCGGGCGCGCGTAGCGAACCGTCACCTGCCGTCCCTCCGGCGATGTCATGTAGACGCGCAGCAGACCACCGACGACGAGGAAGGTCCTCGGCGACGAGCTCTCCCGATAGATCGTGCTTCCCGGCGGATACTCGGTGATATCTCCGAACTCCAGCAGGGCGTCGACCAGGTCGGACGGCAGCTTCTGGAGGAAGCTGCCCGCGACGGCCGCGGCGACCCCTCTCTCGGCCATCGTCCAAGGATCCGGCATGCGGATCGCGAGCGCGACAGAACCCCGGTGGGCTCCGGATTGCCCATAACCCCGGAACGGAGAAACCAACGATCCGCGCCGGGGAGAGGTGATCAGATAGTGAGAGTGCGATCAGACGGGCGCACCAGGTGCCTTCGGCGCGCGAATCACCCGGATCCGATGACTGCTTTTCACCTGGCGCGGGGTAACTCTGGGTCCGTCGACTGGGACCAGGGCGTCCACGCCGGCTGGGTCAGGCCACCACGAGCCTCGGCCAAGCGAAGCGGGGGGTAGACCAGATGTCATCGGTAACGATTTCTGCCGCTGAAGATCGGCGGACGGCACCGGCTGACCGGCGCTGGCTGGTCCTGGTCGTCGTTGCTGTCGCCCAGCTGATGGTGGTGCTGGATGCGACGATCGTGAACATCGCGCTGCCGTCCGCCCAGCAGGCGCTGGGCTTCGCTAACAGCGACCGGCAGTGGGTCGTGACGGCGTACGCGCTGTCGTTCGGCAGCCTGCTGCTGGTGGGCGGACGGCTGGGCGACATGTTCAGCCGCAAATGGGTGTTTATCACGGGCCTGGCCGGATTCGCCATCGCCTCGGCGATCGGCGGTGCCGCCGGCTCATTCGTCGTTCTGGTCGCGGCCCGGGCGCTGCAGGGGGCCTTCGGCGCCATCCTCGCGCCCGCTGCGCTCGGCACCCTGGCTAGCACGTTCCGGGACCCGCGCGAGCGGGGGAGGGCCTTCGGGGTGTACGGCTCGGTCGCGGCCGGCGGCGGCGCCGTCGGGCTGATCCTGGGCGGCGTGCTCACCCAATACCTCTCGTGGCGCTGGTGCCTCTACGTCAACCTGGTGTTCGCCGCGGTCGCCTTGGCCGGCGCCCTGGCCTACATCCGCGGCGGCCGGCCGGCCGGCCGGCCGCAGATGGACTGGCTCGGTGCTGTGCTGGCCTGCGCCGGGCTGTTCCTCATCGTGTTCGGCTTCTCCCATGCCGAGACTGCCGGATGGACGGCCGCGCTGACCCTCGGCTGTCTGGTGCTGGGCGTGGTGCTGCTTGCCGGTTTCGTTCTCGCGGAGCAGCGTGTCCGCCACCCGCTTCTGCCGCTGCGGGTGATCATGGATCAGACCCGGGGCGGTTCGTATGTCGCGCTCTTCATTTCCGGGATCGCGATCTTCGGCACCTTCCTCTTCCTCACGTTCTACCTGCAGGTGGTTAAGGCAGAGAGCCCGCTGAACACCGGGCTACTGTTCCTGCCGATGATCGGCTGCATTCTGATCAGCTCCAACCTGGCTAGCATCGTCGGCTGGGGACCGCGCACCCTGATCGCGGCTGGCATGCTGTTGGGCGCCGGCGGGATGGCGTACCTGACCCAGGTCACCGTGACCTCCAGCTATGTCAGCGGGGTGCTGCCTGCTCTGCTCCTCTTGGGCCTGGGCTTCGGCCTGATCTTCGCCACGGCCATCAACACCGCCACGGCTGGCGTCGCCCGCGAGGATTCCGGCGTGGCCTCCGCCCTGGTCAACACGATGCAGCAGGTCGGCGGATCGATCGGGACGTCGGCGCTGAGCACGATCGCGCTGAGTGCTACGGCCAGCTACCTGGTCGCCCATCACACCGGCCCCCTGGCCCCGGCAATCGCGGCCACCCACGGCTACACGATTGCGTTTGGGATATCGGCGGGGCTGCTCGGACTCGGCTTCATCCTCGCGATCGCGATGTTGCCATCTCGGCGGCGGACCGCCGAGCTCCGGGAGGCGGCCGTCACCACCCCGGCTGCATCCGCCCATCCCGCCGCATCCGCCCAGCCGGCCGCATCCGCCCAGCCGGCTGCACCTCCCCGGCCGGCTGCACCAGCCTCACCGCCCTCGCGTGCCCCGGCCGCAGCTCCGGCCGGCCCCGCCCAGCAGCAGTCCCCCGAAGCGATTCCCGTCGCCCTGTGCGGCTGCTCGCCGGTGATCACCCCGGTTGCAGGATCGTCAGACGGCTCCGGCGCCAACCGCCAGGCGTCTCGGGCAGGATCCCGGGCAGGCAGGTGATCTCGGTGACCACTACGACGCCGTCGCCGACGGACTTGCGGCTCGTTGTCGGCTATGACGGATCTCCGCCAGCCGAGCGGGCGCTCAACGCCGCGGTGAACCTGCTGCAAGGTCGGACCGGCCGCATCGAAGTGGTGTACGTGGCTCATATGTCCAGCATGGCCGCGCTGTCGCCAGCCGCCGTGACCGAACTGGAAGCGGGCTTCGACGAGATCGAGCAGGAGCTTCGCACCGCGGTCGGCGAGCAGTTGCGTGGCCGCGTGGAGGGCTGGGACTTCGAGCGGCGCCAGGGCTTGATCGCGGAGGAACTGCTCGCGGCAGCCAAGGACATCGGCGCCGCCCATCCCGATGCGACGGTGGTGATCGTGGTCGGGACTTCGTCCCTGGTCACGCACCGCGTGGTCGGTTCTGTCGCCGTCGGTCTGGCCCGCCACTCACCGGTGCCCTTGGTCGTCGTGCCCTAGGAGCCTTGGCTGGGTGTGGTGGGCCGCCAGGGACTCGAACCCTGAACCTACGGATTAAAAGTCCGCAGCTCTGCCATTGAGCTAGCGGCCCGGATGATCAGCACTCTATCAGCGCAGCGGCGCGGGTCCGCCGCTGTTATCCGCCGGCCTGAGAGTTGATCACGGGCCGACACTACTCAGGACGTGACAACCTCGAGTTCGTCGATCGTGACCGTCGTGGTGCTCGGCACGTCGGTGGTCAGCGTGCCACCGTCGCCGGTGTTGGCGGTCCAGGTGACGAGCCAATGTGTGGTGGCGGTGACCGTGTACACGCCGCCGGGCTGATTACGCGACGGCGCCAGGTATCGGTATCCGCAGGTCGGCGACGTCGTGCCTTGGCCGCCGAACGAGGTGCCCGGGTTGTTGCACGTCACCGAGTGTCCGTCGCCCATGTCCCACACGACGTACTGGGCATCGGCCTCGACATTCACGGTGATCCCACCGTCGGTCTTGCTGACCGGGATCGGTCCCCACGTCAGCTGAGTCCGATCGGTCCAGAGCCAGACTGGAAGACCGACCAGGCCGCGGCCGGTGGTCCGCGGTGCGGTGCCGATCTCCGGTCCGCCCACCGTCAGATCCGCCAGCGCCTCGCTGGCGACCTCGGCCGGTGTCGGGCCCGTGGCCGTGGCGTCCGGCGGCACGCCCGTCAGGAACGTCTGCGTGGGTGGCGTGATGTGGAAGATCGCTCCGCCGGCCGCGATGCACGAGACGTCATAGATCCGGCCCTCCGCCGGGGTGTGGCCCTGCCAGACCGGGTCGTGTGGGTCGGGCTGCGGGGTGGTGAGCTTGTAATAGCACCCATGCGAGTTGGAGTACGCACCGTACTCGTCGCTCCAGCAAGGGAAGACGATCTTGGTCTGGTCGTACATGATGAAGCACTCGGGTGCCGGACCCCCACCGCCTCCACCGTCGCCCGTTCCCTGGGTGCCGGGCACCGAAGGGCCGGTGACAACGACCCAGCAGTGCGTTCCTTGGCAGCTGCCGCTGCCGTCCGCGTACGCCGGAGACGAGACCGTGACGACTCCGATGAATCCGGCCAGGAGCGCTGCGGCGGTCGCGACAAGACGCTTCATCATGATGCCGACCTGGAGACCGGAGGAACCAGGCCCAGCTGGCGATGGTACGCGCGACAAATCCATGGGTGGCCTTCCCGCACTGGACCATAGGTCTCGTCCGTCCGCCCGAAGTGCCCGGCCGGGCCGAGCACGCGAATCACTCCCGATCGATGTGTCAGCCCACGGCATCATATTCGGATCGTCCTCGCGCTCTCAACACCGACGCGGACGCCTGTGGATAGACGCTCCACTCAGGACACGACGCGTCAGCATGGTCTGCCCTGCACCTGCTCCTGCGTCAACAGCCACTTGCCGTCAACCTGCGTGACGCTCGCGATCTCCAGCTGATGCGCGGGATCTTTCGACGTGCTGTACGGCTTCCCGCTCGACTTGTAGACCGGCTGCCATCCGTTGGCGGTGAAGCAGATCGACAGCGTCACGATCGGTAGGTTCGCGGTCAGATCCACGTTGGTCGGCGTGGCCGTCCAACTCGGCTTGCCGTGATAGACGATCCCCTGGGACCGGAAGTAACCGGTCGTGAACAAGGCACCGTCGAGATCGGGCTCGCCGAGATATTTCCTCAGGCTGGCCGCCGTCGGGTTCATCTTGACGTACGCGCCGGCCTCGTACGTCAGAGCGGCGTCGTACGCCTCGACCGCTGCCTTGCCCGCGGACTCCGCAGCCGGATCGGCCGACAAGCTGGCGGCCGATGGTGCGGCACCGAGCGCGAGCGGCTTCGACGAATCGGCCGACTGCGTGCAGGCCGTGACCCCGGTCAGTACGGCCAGAGCGGCGAGTCCGGCACCCAGCCGTCGACGGCCGCGCGGGACGCGCCGGGACGCTGCATCTGCCTCGCTCACGTGACCTCCCCCGTGGAGCCCTGTGCTGCGATGAGTCGCGGCGACCAGAGCTGCTGCGATGAGTTGTTGCCGCGGACCACACCGCTAGCGACCAACCGCATGGATCGGTCAATGTGGATCGATGCGTCGGCCGGCGGACAGCCTATTGCTCCGCGAGCGCGCTTTCAACACCTCGAGCCCTACCGTGGGAGCTCGGTCGCGGACGTTACACGGAGCGGTGACACGAACCTGATCGTCCATCGTGGACAAACGTAGCGCGCCGGCAACCGTCCATGATCGACCGAAAACTACCGTTAGCGGTGGTTCAAACGTGAATAGTGTGATTTAATGAGATGGAAACCACGGCCCTACCGTCCCCCCGGCGACGGCGCGCCTCGTCCCGAGCGAGGCGCGCCGTCGCGCGTGCGGCGCCAGCGGGTCGATGGTGGACGGAGCGCCCGGTTGTCCGTACCCAGAGTCCGTCGTCCGTACCCCTAAAAGAAGCGTGCCCCCCACGACGCACACGGCAATGGCAGGATCGATGGCAATCGACCTGAGGGGTTGCGGTGCGGGGATTCGGCTCCGACCTGTCGGCGGTGGCGCGCGCCGGTTCCACGGTCTGTGATCTAGCGGACGAGCTGGGCGGTGATGCGGTCGCGTGGTCGGACGCCGAGGCTCGGGACCCCGCGGCGTTCGGCGTCGCCGAACTCACTGGCGGGCTGGAGGCGGTACGCGTCGCATGGCGGGCCGAATTCGACGTGTACGTCGATGTGCTGTCCCGTTGGTGCGCGGCGATGCGACAGTCAGCCGGTAACTATCAGAGCTCGGATACCGCGGCGGCCGCTCGCATGGGTGCCGGCCGACCGCGCGCGGAGTGACGCGGCCGTGACGTCCACCGACTACCTACAGCTCAGTACGATCGCGCATCGGCTCGCCAACGCGGCCGAGGATCTCGCGAGACTCGCGAACCCGATGACAGCGGCGTTCGAGGTAGCCGACGCCGTTGCGTCCGTGTACGACCTGATCGATGGTCGCATCGACGGCAACGTGGACGAGATCAACGCCTACGCCGCCGCCTTCGACGCCATGTCGTCAAACCTCACGACCGTGTACGCCGAGCTCATGTCAATCAACGTCACGGTGCCGAAGGTGTGGACCGGCGTCGCCGCCAGCGACGCCGTCGCGGCACTGACCGCCACCGAACAACTCATCGACGACGGGCGCGCGGTGATGACCGAGGCCGCCGCGCACATCGAGAGTTATGCACAAGCGCTGCCCGGACTGCGCGACGACCTGGCCGCGAGTCAACGACAGTTCCACAAGGGTTGGCACGAGATCACCTCGGGGCTTGCGCAGTCGATCGTCGACGAGTTCCTGCCGTGGACGCACGGCGGCGGTCTGGTCGACGCGATCGAGAACATGGTGTCCGGACTCGATGGTGCGTCGCGGGTGTACGCCCGTTGGGCCGGGGCCGTGGACACGCTGGAGCGTGCGTTTGCCGACGTTGCCGGAAAGGCGCGGGCGCAGGCCGCGGCCGACGGCGGGCTGGACACCTTTACGTCCGTACGGTTGGCGAACACCGCTCTCGATCCGTACGGAGTGGCGACCGACGACGGAATCCTGTCCACCGCACAGCTCACGCGCGCCGGCGTCACACTGGCCTCGCTCACGCCGGGCGATCGGGCCACGATGGATGCGTTGTTGGCCAATGCGCACTCCGACGTCGAGCGCGCATACCTTCTCAAGGCGTTGATCGCCGGACACTCCGTCGCCGAGGTCTCCGCGTTCGACCAGGCTATCCGCCAGCACACCGACGACTGGTTGCGGTCCCACCTGAACCTCGTCGACCCGAACAACGTGGGCCCGGCCACATTGGATTCGCAGGCCATCGCGCAGCAGGACGAGACCACGTGTGGCTCGATGTCGATCATTGTCGCGCGCGCCACCAACGATCCGATCTACGCGTTCTCGCTGTCCGCCGATCCACGGGGACGTTCGCTGACCGACATGCTCACGATCGAGGAGCAGCGGGTCCATGACGAGACGAACACGATCTGGCCGCAGGCGTTGGGCACCACGCCTTGGGGTGTCACCGACGTCCTGAACAGCAATCGCGGCGACATCGGCGCTACGTACGACTGGCACCTCGTCGACGACACGGATGCCGGAAGCGTCGGAAACGCGCTCACGAACGCCGTGGCGGCGGTGGATTCCGGCTACCCGGTTCCAGTGCTGATCGGCGACGGCATTCCTCGCCATTACGTGCTGCTCATCGGCCACGACGACGGAATGCTGACGTTCTACAACCCATCCGGAGCGATCGAGAAGATCAGCGAGGCCGACTTTCTCCACGGCGACGTTTCCGCGCTGGGCTACCGGCACGTCCAGGCAGTGATCACGCCGACATGATCGGCCGCCGTTGGCTTGTGGTGCCGCTGATCGCTGCCTGCCTGCCCGCGCTCGCCGGCTGCCCGGCGCCCGGCGCCGTGACCGATGTCGACCGGCAGCGATTGGCGGTACTTCAGCGCGAGAGAATCGTCGCCAGCGCCACCGGGAAGCCGTCGGAGACCGCTGGCTTCCTCATCTCGTCGACGCTGCCGCCGACTCGCGGCAAGGTCTACGGGCGGATTGTCGACACATTGGGGTCGACCGCTCCAGCGCCGGCCGGCGCAACGGTCGCCGCTTCCGCCAAGACCGACGCTCGTACGGCCACGGCGAAATCGATCGAAACATTGCGTGGTTCCGGCTGGACCGTGTATTTCGTGGGTTGTACGCCGCCCGGCGACACGGCTCCGCGCGGCACGCTACGCCCGTGGCCCTACCCGGAACCGGATCGGTGGCTGTTCGACGCGTTCGCGTACAAAGTGATCGGCGGGGTGTCCTACTTCGCCGACGTGCAGGGTATGGCGACCGACACCGGCACCGCCCAGGTCTACTTCACCTTGCTGGCCCCGAACGAGCACGAGACCGCCACGAACCTGTTTCCGGACAGCCCCGCGGCCGTGTCGCCGAGCGCGAACTGTGTCGAGTCGCCGATTGAGCCGACGACGTTGACGCATGCCGGGCCGATCCTCGCGATGTTCGACAGCGGCCCGCAGCCCGGAACATCCGCGCCGTTGGCCGCGACCGGCTACCGCTGATCCCGGTGGTCGAGGCTCGAGGTGGTCCAGCGTTGCGGCGTCGTATCAGCCGGCGTCACGCAAGATCTCGGACGGATTCGTGCGCACGACCCGGAGTTGGGCGTAGCCGGAGGCGGCGAGCGTCACCAGAACGACCGCTACCGCGATGCCGATCATGGCCGCGACCGGAAGGGTGAGCAGGCCGCCGGGCGGCAGTGACGGGTCCACGTCGAAGTTGTGGCGCAATGCGTACGCCGCGATCGACGACGCACCGAGGCCGGTGACGAGCCCGATGACCAAGGGTGTGCCCAACTCCCATAGGACGGCACGCCAGTGGCTGACGGTGTGCATGCCCATCCGGCGGAGCATCACGAAGGCCCGGCGATGGCCCGGCGATCGCGACTCGAGATAGAGCAGCAGGCCGACGAGGGCGATGACACCGCACAGTAACGACAACGCGGTCAGGTATTCGAATGTGAACGTCAGCGGTTCGTAGACCGAGTTGACGGTCGCGTCGTCGGCGGTCTGGACGTACCTCGTGCGCAACCCCGTCGCGGGCACCGCGTTGAGGATCGTGGTCACGTCGCCGCGGATCCATAGCTGATACAGGGCGGCCGGCGCCTTCGCGATCAGGTCCCGGTTGACGAGAGCGGTGTGAAAGCTCGAATGCTGGGCCGGTAGCGTCGCGATCGACTGGACGTCGACCTGCACGGGCGCGCCGGTGTCGGTGTCGATCTGGGTCGGCCCGGTGTGGGACGACCCGGCGACGATCGCGGTTGGCGACGCGAAGTTGCCGGATTCGGCGAGGGGCTCGATGATGTCGGCGAGCGACTCTCCGGTGATCTGGCTGTTCCAGTACGCGCCCTGAGTGAACGTGGCCGGATCGATGCCGAGCAGGTCGGTGGACAATCCGTTGACCTGTACGCCGTTCAACCGGTCGACGATCGTCGCGTGGCCGGCGAACACGGCCGGGATCGGCGCCGGTTTCTGCAGAGTGAGTACGACGTCGGAGCCGGCGAAGAGTTCCGTCTTGGCGGTCAACGTCGTCTGCACCGAATTCGTGATCGCGGCACCGTAAACGGCCAGCGACACCGGCATGGCGGCGGCGATGGCGAGAACCACGGCGACGGCGGCTTCACGCACGACGCGCCGGCCGGCGAGGAATCGCGGAATCGACCGGCCCCGCCCCTGTCGCCGGCGACGCAACGCGAGCATCCACAACCGGCCGGCGAACACGAATGCTCCCACGATCGCGAGGATCGGCACCACGAGCAGCCGCTCCGGCACGTGTACGACGAGGCCGGCGGTGGCGCCGTTGGCGTTGCCATTGGTGACCACCGAACCGCCGATGCGTTGCCACACGATCGGCGCTGCCGCGATGAGCAGCAGTTCCCACGGCAAGCGCCCGAAGTGCGGCAGCCGTCGGGTGGCGCGTTCGTCGGCCAGCGAGCGAGATCGGACCGCCGCCACGATGCCGACGACGATCACGGCGCCGAGGAATGTCGCGATGGCGGCTTCGACGGATTCCCGCACGGAGTAGGGCGAGACGATCGACGACGGGCCCGCCGTCCGTACCAGCCAGACCGCGAGCGCCCACCCCGCGGCGGCGCCGATGACGAGGGCGGGCAGTGCCTCGATGGCGGCCTTGACGCCGAGCGATCGGGCGCTCATCCCGTGGGCGGACAGCACGGTGAGTTCCTTGCGACGTCGCAGCACCCAGAAGACGCCGGCGGCAGCGACCACGGCGAGCCCGACGCCCACGCCGACGCCGGTGATCGGTGCGATGGCCGGTCGCATCACGTCGCCGGCAAGGTCGGCCCGAGGTAGGAAGTCCCGGAGGTCGGACGTCGAGTAGGCCAGCGATGGATCGGTCGCCAGTGGCTGCGTCCGGCTGATCTCGAGCGCCGCGTTCACGCCAGCGATGGCGGCGACCGCGCGCTTGGCCTGGTCGATCGTCGGCTGGGTCGTCGGAAACGAGAATTCGAGGTATCGCAGTTCGCCGAACTGTGTGCCGGGCTGGGCGAACCGGGCCAGCGCGGCGTCGTCGGCCAGGATCATCGGCGGCGGCGCCGCGGTGAAGCCGGTCTGCGCGTTCCAGAGGTTGCTGAGTGCGCACCAGAACGGTCGATGTGGCTCGGATCGAAGGTCGCGATAGATTGCCGCGACGCGGACGTGTGCCGTCGACCCCGTGGCAGCGAGGTAGTCGATCGTCGAACCGACCTTCACGTGCACATCGTTGGCATAGGAGTCAGGCACCCACACCCCAGAACCGCTCGGGCCGCTGAGGACGGTCACGTTGTGTTGAAATCCCGGCCGGTCGACGACGGCGATCCCGCTGTTGTCGGCGGTCTGCGGGAAGACGACCTGTGTAGCCGCCCCGGGGCTCAATCCGCCGGCCGCGGCGGCGTTCGCGTTGTGCATCACGTCGCGGTAGCGCGCTTCCATCGATCGGAAAACGGCGTCACTGGACGCGTCGGCGCGGACCGGCGGTGCCGGCGCGTTGGTGATCCAGTCGCCGACGTATGAGGGGCACGCCTGGCGGATCTCGTCGCGCAACGTGGCGTGGCGCGACGCCGAGACAAACGGACCGGCCGCCGCGGCCGGGAGGGTGGCGACAAAACAGGCCGCGGTCAGCGCGAGGAACACCCCGGGCCGCCGCAGCAGCAGCAACGGCCCACGACGCCATGGTGCCGTGCGTAGGTATCCGAGCACCCAGGCCTCCCGTGTCGTGAGCCGGCGCCGATCGCGAACGGCTGCACCGGCCCGTAGGAACCGACGCTCGGATCAATCGAAAGGTTGCGTTACCACGGCGACGGGAGGGTGGGAAGCATTACTTGACCGTAATCGTGACCGTCCAGAGGGCGATCGAATGGCAGCTCACACTTCCCGGTGCCGCCGACGGGCAGTTGCGGTGCGAGCTGCTGACCGTAGACGTCCCCGGTGCCGTTGCCGTGAACGCGGCGAGGACCTTGGCCGACCCGGTCGCCGCCGGGGTCGACGGGGCCATCGTGAGGGCCGTGCCGGTGTTGTCGAACGGCAGCCAGCCCTGTGCCTGATCCGGCGTCGCCGTGATGGTCACTGTCCCGCCGACGGCGACACAGAAGGTACGGGCGTTGTCCGTGGACGGGACGATGAGGTTCTTCGGGCAGCCGGCGCCGCCGGACGGCGAGCCCGCGGTTCCCGAGCCGGACGGAGCCGGCGTCGTGACGATGGGCGGCGCGGACGCACCGGGCGACGAACCGGTCGACCCGGCCGTGTTGCAGGCGGCGAGTCCGGCGACAGCCAGCCCGGCCAGCACGACCGAGGAGGCCCGACGGTGGGTGGTGACGGCACGAGACTTCATATGGGGGAATGCTGTCATAACGATCAGACGCGTGCCCGGTCCGCGCGGTTCCGCTCCGCCGACCGGACCAGCGGCCGATCGTCGATCATCGCCGACCGCCTATCATCGTCGGGTGCCCGAAATCTCCCCCGGCGGCGCGACGAACGCCGGAGACATCGCCAGCCCGAACGCTGGAGACATCGCTAGCCAGTACGAGCCTCGCCAGGTAGAGGACACGCTCTACCGGACGTGGGTCGACCGCGGCTATTTCACGGCGGACGTCACGAGCGACAAGCCACCGTTCAGTCTCGTCATCCCCCCGCCGAACGTGACCGGGTCACTGCACCTCGGTCACGCGCTCGAGCAGACGTTGATGGACGCACTGCTGCGGCGCCGGCGGATGCTGGGCGACGAGGTGCTGTGGCTGCCGGGCATGGATCATGCCGGTATCGCTACCCAGGTGCTGGTCGAGAAGCATCTCGCCGCGACCGAGGGCAAGACGCGCCAGGACCTCGGCCGGGACGAGTTCATCGCGCGGGTCTGGCAGTGGAAGCAGGTGTACGGCGGGAAGATCCTCGGCCAGATGCGCCGGCTCGGCGTCGGCGTCGACTGGTCACGCGAGCGCTTCACGATGGACGAGGGCCTGTCGAAGGCCGTACAGACGATCTTCAAGCGACTGTACGACGACGGCCTGATCTACCGGGCCGAGCGGATCACGAACTGGTGCCCGACGGATCACACCGCGCTGTCGGACATTGAGGTCGACCACGCCGAGGACGAAGGCGAACTCGTCTCGATCCGGTACGGCGACGGAGACGACTCGGTTGTCGTCGCGACGACCCGTGTCGAGACGATGCTCGGCGACACCGGGATCGCCGTGCACCCGGACGACCCGCGCTACCAGCATCTGATCGGCACGCGGATCGAGCTGCCGCTGGTCGGGCGCATGATTCCGGTCGTCGCGGACGAGCACGTCGATCCCGAGTTCGGCACCGGTGCCGTCAAGGTCACGCCGGCGCACGACCCGAACGACTTCGAGATCGGGCAGCGGCACTCGTTGCCGATGATCAACATCATGGACGAGGGCGCCCGGATCACGGCCGAGGGGCCGTTCCGCGGGATGACCCGGGAGGAGGCGCGCAGCGCCGTCACCGAGGCACTGCGGGCCGACGGGCGCATCGTCGCCGAGAAGCGGCCCTACGTGCACTCGGTCGGTCACTGCTCGCGCTGCGACACGGTGATCGAACCGCGCCTGTCGCTGCAATGGTTCGTGCGAGTCGAGAAGCTCGCTCAGGCGGCCGGCGACGCCGTACGCGACGGTCGCGTGGTGATCGAACCGCCCGCGTTGAAGCCCCGCTTCTTCGACTGGGTCGACAACATGCACGACTGGTGCATCAGCCGCCAGTTGTGGTGGGGTCACCGGATCCCGGTGTGGTACGGCCCGGACGGCGAGATGGTGTGCGTCGGACTCAACGAAGCGCCGCCGAGCGGGGATGGCTGGACGCAAGACCCGGACGTCCTGGACACGTGGTTCTCGTCGGGCCTGTGGCCGTTCTCGACGATGGGCTGGCCGGAGCGCACCGCGGACCTGGCCAAGTTCTATCCGACGTCGTTGCTCATCACCGGCTACGACATCCTGTTCTTCTGGGTCGTGCGGATGATGATGCTCGGCATCTACGCGATGGACGGCGAGGTGCCGTTCCGTACGGTGCTGCTGCACGGCCTCGTCCGGGACAAGTTCGGCAAGAAGATGAGCAAGTCGCGCGGCAACACGGTCGACCCGTTGGACTGGATCGACACGTACGGCTCGGATGCGCTGCGCTTTTCGCTGGCCCGCGGCAACAATCCGGGTCTCGACCAGCCCGCGAACGAGGAGTGGGTGGCCGCCGCCCGCAACTTCTGCAACAAGCTGTGGAACGCGACCCGCTTCGCGATGCTCAACGGCGCGACGATCGAGGGGGAGTTGCCGACCGATCTCGACCCGGTCGACCGGTGGATCGTCTCGCGCCTCGATGAGGTGACCGAGGAGGTCGATCGCTACCTCGCGACGTACGAGTTCGCGAAGGCGACCGCGACCCTCTACCACTTCGTCTGGGACGAGTTCTGCGACTGGTATCTCGAGCTTGCGAAGGTCGCGCTCAACGGCGACGACCCCGCACGCGCCGCGGCCACTCGCCGGGTGTTGGGCGAGGTGCTCGACGTGACGCTACGGCTGCTGCACCCGTTCGTACCCTTCGTCACCGAGCAGCTCTGGACAACCCTGACCGGCGGCGAGTCCCTGGTAGTCGCGGCCTGGCCGCAGGCCCAGCCGGCTCGGCGCGATGCGGCGGCCGAAGCGGAGATCGCGTCGCTGCAGGCGGTCGTCACCGAGGTGCGGCGCTTCCGCAGTGACCAGGGCCTGCGGCCTGGCCAACGGGTCCCGGCCCGGGTCAGTGGGCTCGACGTGGCCGGCATCGCCGCCCATGAGCCGGCGATGCGGATGCTCGCACGGCTGGAGCAACCGGCCGACGAGTTCGCTGCGACCGCAACACTCGGCATCGCAAACGGCGTCACGGTCGAGCTCGACCTGTCCGGCACGCTTGATGTCGCGGCCGAAGTCGCGCGGCTCGGTCGCGACCTCGCCGCCGCCGAGAAGGAGCGCGTGCAGACCGCGGCCAAGCTCGCGAACAGCGACTTCCTGGCCAAGGCGCCGGAGGCGGTCGTGACGAAGATCCGCGATCGGGCCGCCGCCGCCGACGCCGAGATCGAGCGGATCAACGCCCAGCTCACCGCCCTGACCTCGCGCTAGGACGGTCCTTTATTCGGTACGGGTTCGGCCGGGCGCACGACACAATCGGCGGCATGACGATCGAGGCTGTATGACGATTGACTACGTGTGGCGGGGCGAGTTCACCAACGCCGAGGTCGAGCCGTTGCACGCGGCCGGCTTCGAGCGCCCGGCGAACCCGGCCAACGACTGGTGGACGCCGATCAACCGGTTCAGCCTCGGCTGGGTGTGCGCCCGCGAGAACAGCCGGCTCGTCGGCTTCGTCAACGTCGCGTGGGACGGCGGAGTGCACGCGTTCATTCTGGACACTGTGGTCGCGGCGGAGGTCGGGCGCCGTGGCGTGGGCACGCGGCTCGTGGCGGTCGCGACCGAGAACGCCCGTGCCGCCGGCTGCGAATGGCTGCATGTCGATTTCGAGCCGCACCTGCGGTCGTTCTACTTCGACGCATGCGGCTTCCGGCCGACCGACGCCGGCCTCATCCAGCTCTGACCGGCCTCGTTCTCGCGGTCAGTGGTACGTCTGGACGGCCAAGACGATCACGATAGCCGTGACGACGACCGCGCCGAGCATCGCGGACACGTTGCGCACGTCGGTGTGTCGCACGACCTGGGCGTCCTCGTCACCCGGCCGCTTGCGCCGGGCCATCTTCGCTTCGACGGCGTTGATGACCGCGTCGGCCGCGCTGCGGTGGCGGAACAACCGGCCGGCCGCGCCACTGGCATATCCGGTCAGTGGAATCATCTTCCGGCCGTGCGTCCGTACGACGAGGCCCATCCGGATCGGACCGATCTCGGCGATGGCCGGATACGGCACCTCGTACCAGAAGAACGAATTGTGTGGTTCGAGGTAGGCGTCCCGCACGATGATGTGCGGCCACACGCTCAGGAGCAGCGCGAATAACGCGAGCGTGAGCCCGGCCACCGGGCCGGCGATCGCGGCGAAGAAGCCGTGGCTCCACTCGTCGACGGTGAGCAGCGTCGACAACACGACGAGCAGGACAGCGATGACCATGCCGGCGATCACCGTGGACCGACGGCGGAACACCTGCGGTTCGCCGGTCTCGGTGGCGGCGTTCGGCAGCGTCGTCATCGATCAGCCCTCTCCCTGTGGGGAGCCAGCGTAGCCGAATCCGTGGGTACGCCACAGGGCGGTGATCGTCGCCGCGGACCCGGGCGGCGTCAATGTACGTTGACCACGACGCCGCGGGTGTCCGGGGTGCTGTGCAACCTGAGCCGAGCGATGCGCTGGCCGACCGGGATGTCATAGACGATGTCGGCCGTCAGTGCGATGCCGGGATTGATGTCGGTAAGAAAGATCGTCGGATCCGGATTGGCATAGAGGATCGCTTCGCTGTCCGTGCTGAAACGGTTGCCGTTCGGCGCGTACGCCTCCTGCAGCGCGTCGCTGAAGATGGCCGGACCGGTACCCACGTTCCGGATCTTCAGTTCGACGACGCAGAACTGGCCGGTCGGCGTGACGTAGTCGTCCGGCGGTCCGACCTGGCCGACGCCGCACGTGACCTTCTCGGCGGTGAATTGGAGTGATCCGTCGCGGCCCGGTTGGCCGACGGCGGCCGTCGTCGACCGGTCGGAGTGACGCAGTGCATGTGTGGCCGCGATGACGCCGACGGTCGCGCCGCCGATCACGATGACCGCCGCGGTGCACGCGGCGAGGACGATCCACAGCGTGCGATGTCCATGCGGCGGCGGCATCGAGGGCGGCGGACCGGGGACGGCCGGCGGCATCAGCGGGGGTGGTGGCTGCGCACCGGACGGTCCCGGTGGCCACGGGCCCTGCGCCTCGCGAGACCACGGCGGTGGTTGACCCGTCGGCGCTGGCTGGCCGGCCGGCGGTGGTTGACCGGTGAGCGGTGGCTGACCTGTCGGCGGTAGCGAGGACGGATCGGGTGGGCGCGCGGGATCGCCGGTCGGCGTCTCGTGTCCCGTCATTTCCGTCCCCTCACCAGGTGAAACTCAACTCATTGTCTGGCTTGAAACCCTCGACAGTGGCCACATTCACTGGGTTGGCCCGCGACCGTTGTACGAACCGTCGGGCACGATTGCGCCATGGAACTCGTCTCGCTCGCCGATGTCCGGGCCGCTGCGGCCGTCCTCGATGGCGTTGCCGTGCACACGCCGCTCGTTCCGTGCCCCTGGGCCGACCGCGGCGGCAGCGGTTCGAATCTCTGGGTGAAGCCGGAGAGCCTTCAGCCGATTGGTGCCTTCAAACTCCGCGGTGCCTATTTCGCGATCTCATGCCTGCCGGCCGACGTCCGTGAGCGCGGCGTGGTCACTCATTCCTCGGGCAACCACGGCCGGGCGATCGCATACGCCGCACGGGAGTTCGGGGTGCCAGCCGCGGTCGTGATGCCGAAGGTCACGCCGCCGGTGAAGATCGCGGCCGTGGAGGCACTCGGCGCGGAGATCGTGCTCGTCGATCCGGACGACCGCGACGCGGTGACGAAGGAGATCGCCGAGCGTCGCGGCATGTCGCTCGTTCCTCCGTTCGACGACCGGCACGTGATCGCGGGTCAGGGCACGATCGGGCTCGAAATCGTCACGGACCGGCCGGACGTCGAGGTCGTCCTGGTCCCCATCGGTGGCGGTGGCCTCGCCTCCGGTGTCGCGACCGCGATCAAGGCGATCAACCCGAACATCCAGGTGTACGGCGTCGAGCCGGAGTTTGCGGCCGAGACATTGCAGAGCATGCGCGAGGGGCGTCTTGTCACGTGGTCGAGTGAGCTGACCTACCGTACGGTCGCCGACGGGGTCCGTACGCCACCGTCGGAGTTGACGTTCGCGCACATTCGCGAACGGCTCGACGGCATCGTGACCGTGACCGACGAGCAGATCGAGGCCACGGTCGGACTGCTGGCGCGGGAGGCGAATCTGGTGGCGGAGCCGAGTGGCGCGGTGGCACCGGCGGCGTACCTGTTCGCGGGCGATCGGCTGCCCGCCGGCCGTACGGTCGCCGTGATCTCGGGTGGAAACCTCGACCCCGCCTACCTCGCGACGTTGATCGCCCGCGAGGACTGACGGTTCGGTGGCGTCGCGGCCGGCTCAGGCTCCGGCGAGCCGCCGCGACGACGCCATGATCTAGAGCCTTACGCCGCGCAGCGACGCATCGACGAATTCGATCGTGTGCCGTACTCGAATCGGTGACCCCAGCTTGCGCAGCGAGGCCTCAATCTGCAGTAGGCACCCCGGGTTTCCGGCCGCGACCACCGACGCGCCGGTCGCCATGATGGCGTGCGCCTTGCGCTCGCCCAATTCGGCCGCTGTCTCGGGTTGCGTCAAGTTGTACGTACCGGCCGATCCGCAGCACCGGCCGCCATCGGTGAGGTCGACGACGCGTAGATCGGGGATGTCGGCGAGTAGCTTTCGCGGCTCGGACGTGATGCCCTGACCATGCGCAAGGTGGCACGCGTCGTGGTAGGCCACCGTCATCGGCGAGCGCATCGCGTTCGGCGGCCGGACCGAGTTCGACCAGGAACTCGGTCACGTCCCGGACCTTGCCGGCCAGAGCCGCCGCGGCATCGGCCCACTTCGGATCGTCGGCCAGCAGCCGGGCGTACCCCTTCATGGCCGAACCACAACCGGCGACATCGGTGACGACGATGTCGACCCCGGCTCGGGTGAAGGCCGCGACGACCCGCCGCGCCAGCCGGCGCGCCTGGCCGGCATGGCCGGCGTGCATCGACAGGGCTCCGCAGCAGCCCTGGCCCCGCGGGACAGCGACGTCGCAGCCCTCCATCGCGAGTACGCGAGCCGTGGCTGCGGTGACGTGCCGGAAGAACACCGACTGCGCGCAGCCGGTGAGCAACCCCACGACGGCGCGTCGCTGACCCCGGGCGGGGATGCGGCGCGGCAACTGGCGACCCGGCGTTTGGTCGCCGCGGTCCGGTGCGAGGTCTGCGGCCGCCTCGAACAGCGGATCGACCTTGGCAAGCGCGGGGACCGCACGGAGCGGCAGCCTCGACGCCGACAACCTCCGCGGGTACGGCAACACCTGGAACAGCGCCTTGCGGGCGACGCGGTCGCGCAGCGGCCGGGCATTCACGACGACTTCGCGACCGGCCTCGATGATCTGCTCGTACTGCACGCCGGACGGGCAGGCCGGCACGCAGGCGAGGCAGCCGAGACAGGTGTCGATCGGTCCGACGATCTCATCCGGCGTCGCGTCGCCGTCGAGCATCTGACGCAGCAGGTGGATGCGCCCTCGCGGCGAGTGCGCTTCCTCGCCGGTGAGCTGATACGTCGGGCATGACGGCAGGCAGAAGCCGCAGTGGACGCACGCGTCGGTGAGCTCCCGAAGTGACTCGGTCATCGGTGCCTCCTGCCTGGGTGTCGGTGCTTGCCGGGGGCTAGATGCCGCCGACGAATCGTCCGGGCGCCAGAAGACCGTACGGATCGAACTGGTGCTTTACCGAGCGCATGAGATCGAGGCCACCGACGTTGCCCCACATGTCGACGGCGTCCCGGATCAAGGGCGGTGCGTCGAGCACGACACAGGATCCGCCGCGGGCGATCATCGTGGTACGCAGCGCCGCCACGACATCGGCGATCTGCGCGACGTGTCGCTTCGTCGTCCGGATGCGGCCGGAACTCGTGATGCCACCGCTGAAGGTCGGCGCTCCGGGCAGCGACGCGTAGCACACGCCGACCCCGGCACTGCCGCGTACGGAGACCGGAAAGCCGGCCGCATCACGCAGCGCGTAAAGCGCCGCGTACAGGTCCGCGATCGGTGTGGCGATCTTCAACGCGACGTCGCCCGGCTCAAAGGGATATCGACCCCACCACTCGGGCGGCCGGGTCGACGTGGTCGCTCCACCTCGCATCAGCAGCGAAGCGTCGGCCGCCCGCGACTTCACCCCGGCCGTCGAGCCTTCCAGCAGCACGGCCACCGTGCCGGTGGTGATGGGCCGGCCCGGCCGCAGCGCCCGGCCCGGGTCGACGGCGTGCTCGCCCCGGCCGGCCAGTGCGTCGCGACCGGTTGGATCGAATCGCGCGGTCGGCTTTTCGGCGAGGCTGCCGCCCGGCATCGAACGCCGGCCCGGTGTCGGTCGAGACACGACCGACGGAACCAGGGCCGGGTTGATGATCGGCAGGTCGAGTTCGATCGCGGCCGGCGCCAGCCCGCTGCCGAGCAGCGCGATCACGAGGTCGTGAGCCTCCATCGGGCTGTGCACCGGGCGCGTCACGAAGGCTCGCGCCATCGGTATCGGATGCACCCGGAACGTTGCCGACGTGATGAGCGCAAGTGTCCCGTACGAGCCAGTCAACAGCTTGCCGAGGTCGTAGCCGGCGACGTTCTTGACCACCCGGCCGCCGGAGTGCGAGATCACGCCGTCGGCTCGGACGAACTCCACGCCGATGAGCTGGTCCCGCGGCGCGCCGAAGCCGAGTCGCAGCGGCCCGGACTCGCCGGTCGCGAGCATCCCGCCGATCGTCGCGTCGGCCGACCCCGGATCCATGGCCAGGCGCTGATTGCGTTTCGCCAGTGTGGCCTGCACGGCCCGCAGCGGCGTCCCGGCGCCGACCATGGCGACCAGATCGTCGGCGTCGTGCCGGTAGACGCCGGCCAGCCGGCCCATGTCGATCAGCACGTCGACCCGCTGGGGCGGGTTGCCCCAGTCGAGCTTGCCGCCCTCACCCCGGGCCACCATCGTGAGGTCGCGCTCGGCACATACCCGTACGAGTTCGGCCAGCGCCGTCGCGTCGGCAGGCGCGGCGACCCATCGTGGTCGCTTGCCGCCGACCACGTCACCGTTCCCGGCCAGGCGCACGGCTTCGGCGCCGCACGCGCGCGCGAGCACGGCAACGACGCCATCGGCGGTAGTCGTCATCACCAGACCGCCGGCTCGTCGTCGATCGTTGCGCCGGCCGCCTTAGCGGCGGCGATCGCGCTCGCCAACGCGGCCGCCGCGGCCGGTCCACCCCGCGGCTCCCCGCAGAGCCGCGGCGTCGGGAAGACCTTGCCCGGGTTGGCCCGACCGGACGGATCAAACGCACAGCGGACGAACTGCATGGTGTCGAGGTCGTCGGCGGTGAACATGTTCGCCATGAAGGCCGACTTCTCGACGCCCACGCCGTGCTCGCCGGTGATTGACCCGCCGTGCTCGATGCACAGGTTGAGGATCGCACCGGACACCTTCTCGGCGGCGTCGAGCGCGCCGGTCACGGCTCCGTCGTAGAGCACGAGCGGATGCAGGTTGCCGTCGCCGGCGTGGAAGACGTTGGCCACACGTACGCCGTGCTGGGCCGCAAGCGCCTCAATCTCCGTGAGCACGGTCGCGAGCTTGGTCCGCGGTACGACACCGTCCTGCACGATGTAGTCCGGGCTGATCCGGCCAACGGCCGCGAACGCCGACTTGCGTCCGCGCCACAGCGCCGCGCGTTCGGCCGCGTCGACGGCGGTACGGACCTCGAATGCCTTGTTGGCCCGGCAGATCGCGTCGATCGCCGCATGCTCGGCCGCGACCTCGGCGGCTGGGCCGTCGACTTCGACCACGAGCACGGCACCGGCGCCGGCCGGATAGCGGCAGTCGACCGACTTCTCGGCCGCACTGATCGCGAGGGCGTCCATGATCTCGGCCGCCGCCGGAGTCAGGCCGGCCGCGACGATGGCGGCGACGGTGGCACCGGCCGCCTCCATGTCGTCGTACGCGGCGAGCATCGTGACGACGGAGTCGGGTCGCCGAAGCAGCCGGACGTACACCTTCGTCGCGATGCCGAGCGTGCCTTCGGAGCCGATGAACACGCCGGTGAGGTCGTAGCCCGGCGCTTCGGCCGCCTTGCCGGCGCCGATCGTGACCAGGTCGCCGTCCGGCGTGCAGATTTCCAGGCCGGTCACGTGATGCACCGTGAAGCCGTACTTCAGGCAATGCGCTCCGCCGGAATTCTCCGCGACGTTTCCGCCGATCGAGCAGATCTGTTGGCTGGACGGATCCGGCGCGTAGTAGAGGTTATGGCCGGCGACGGCCTGCGTGATCGCGGCGTTGAAGACCCCGGGCTCAACGATCGCGCGCTGGCTCTCCGGATCGATGTCGATCACGCGATTCAGCTTGGCGGTGACGATGAGCGCCCCGGTGGCGATCGGCAGCGCTCCGCCGGACAGCCCCGTGCCGGATCCGCGGGCCACAAACGGGACGCCGGCGTCCCTACATGCCCGGACGCAGGCCTGGATTTCGCTGGCGTCGGACGGCAGCAGCACCACGCCGGGTATCGCCCGGTAGGCGGTGAGGCCGTCGCACTCGTACGCCCGCAGTGTCGCGGCGTCCGTGATCACCGACGCTGGACCCAGCTCGGCGCGCAATCGCGCGGTGAGCTGCTCCAGCGCCATGGTCATGCGAGCCCTCCAAGCCGTGGTACGCGGAACGGCATGGCCAGACTCGCTAACCCACTGCCACTTCGCCGCTACTGGCAGACGACCGTGCAAATGTCGTAGGAAACGTCAAGAAGAGTTTGACTCACAAAACGGCTCCGCCGCTATAGGCGCGACTTCCGATTTGCGCGAAGTGTGCACTTACGGCGCGTATTCCGGTAACGACGTTGGGTGTCGGGTGTGTCTGAGTCGGACGTCGCTCAGTGCAGCGCCGCGCGAATCTCAGTGCAGGGCCGCCGGAATCTCAGTGCAGTGGCGCCGGAAGCTCAGTGCAGTGCCGCGAGCAGGAACGCGAGCCGATCGGCCGCCGCGGCCGGCAGCGCCACCAGATCGTGGCCGGCGTCGTAGTCCTTGCGGATCTTCGCGCCGGCCGTCGACCGGGTCAGCTCCGTGCGCTGCGCGGTCGGGATGTTCGGATCCTGCCGGCCGTACTGGATCAACACTCGCCTTTGCCCGGGCATCGCGAGGAAGCGATAGCCGTCGAAGACGCTCACGACGCCCATATACGTCCGCGGGTCGCTCGGCATCCCGGTGGCCACCATGTCGGTGGCCATCCGGCTCCAGCCGCAGACGATCGCGACCGCCCGCAGCCGTGGCTCGACGCCGGCCATGATGGCGGCTAACTCAGCGCCCCAGCTGTGGCCGACGAAGGCGATCCGCTTCGGGTCCACGTCGGACCGCGCTACGAGCAGATCGATCGCGCGGCGTTCGGCGATCACGGCGTCGGTCACGTACGCCGAATCCGTTGTGGCGTCACCGTCCAGCGTGAGCGGTATGTCGGGTAGCACCGAGACGAACCCGTGGCTGGCCAACGCAGTCGCTTCGGCCAGGAACGCATCGGTCTCGTGGCCGCCGCCGTGTGCGAATACGACCGCCGGCTGGCGACCCGACTCGTGCGCCGGCCGGACGAGCAGCGCGTTGATCCGGTTGCCCGCGGCGACGTACGAAATCTGCGAGACGACAACGGTCGGTTCGCGATCCACATGCTGGGTGACGAGGCGCAGGGACGCCGACCGTACGTACGCGAAGTGTGTGACGAGAGCACGGGCGCCCATGGGCGGTGGCACGAATGTCTCCGGATCGAACGACGGGCTGGGCCGCGGCGGAACAACCGATGTCGGCATCGAGGTTCGACCGATGGCCGGGGCGGCCGAACGATTCGCCGTACCACCGCAGGCGACCAGGGCCAGTGCCGCCGCCGTCGCGATGAGCGCGAGCGCCACGATCCCGGCGTCTGTCCGTTTGGCTGCAGCCCTCATGCCATGACCGTAGTCAGTTCCTTTCGACAGATAAATACTGATGGACCCTCTACGGAACCCTCGCGGACAACCGCGCGACCGGGGCGGCGGTAACGTTCGTGGTCGTGACCGACACGACTACCCAGCCCCCCGTTGCCGACCGTCGACCCGCCGAATGGACGTTCCACGGGGATACCCGCAGCGACGAATACGCCTGGCTCGCCGACCGCGAAGATCCGGCGACGATCGCCTACCTCACCGCGGAGAACGCCTACACCGAGGCAACCACCGCCCACCTCGCCGGACTTCGCGAGACGTTGTTCACCGAGATCAAGACGCGCACGCTCGAGACGGATCTCTCGCTTCCGGTGCGCCATCACGGATTCTGGTACTACACGCGCACCGAAGAGGGCAAGCAGTACGGCATCCAGTGCCGCGTGCCGGTCACGAGCGGCGACGGTGGCAACGTGCCACCGCTGCCGGCCGATGGTCAGCCATTGCCCGGCGAGGACATTCTCCTGGACGGTAACGAGTTGGCCCAGGGGCACGACTTCTTCGCGCTCGGCACGTTCGACGTGAGCCCCGACGGCAACTGGCTCGCGTACTCCAGCGACTACTCCGGCGACGAGCGCTACACCGTACGGATCCGCAATCTGGCCACCGGCGAACTGCTCGATGACGAGATCGTCGCCGTCGGGCACGGTTCGGCCTGGTCGGCCGACGCTTCGGTGCTGTTCTACATCCGCGTCGACGACGCGTGGCGGCCCTACCAGGTGTGGCGGCACGTGATCGGCACGCCGACGACCGAGGACCAACTTGTCTACGAGGATCCCGACGAGCGGTTCTTCGTCGGCGTCGAGCTGACCCGTTCCGAACAGTTCCTGATCGTCGGGTCGTCGAGCAAGATCACGTCCGAGTACCGATTCCTGCCGGCCGACGCGCCGCTGGGCGAGCCGACGCTCATCGCGGCGCGCCGCGACGGCGTCGAATACGAGGTCGCACATCAGGGCGACCACTTCGTGATCCTGCACAACGACGGCGCCCTCGATTACGCGCTGGCGATCACACCGGTGGTCGCGCCCGGCGAGTGGACGCCACTTCTGCCGTACGAGCCGGGCACCCGCCTGCTGGCCGTCGACGCGTTCGCCCATCACCTCGTCGTGACGCTGCGGCGGAACGGTCTCACCGGCCTGCGGGTGGTCCCGAGTGACGGTGGCTCGCCCTACGACATCGACTTTCCCGAGCCGATCTACACGGTTGGCGTCGACTCGACCCCGGATTACGACACCCGCTCGTTCCGGCTCGAATACACGTCTCTGGTCACGCCGGACTCCATCTATGACTGCGACCTCGCCACGGGCGAACTCACGCTTCGCAAGATCCGGCCGGTACGTCCGGACACCGGCGGCCGTCCCTACCGCCCGGAAGACTATGAGCAGCATCGCGAATGGGCCATCGCGGAGGACGGCACCCGCGTGCCGATCTCGATCGTCTGCAAGCCGGGCACACCGCGCGACGGATCGGCTCCGCTGGTTCTCTACGGCTACGGCTCGTACGAGTATTCGATCGACCCGCACTTCTCCATCCCGCGGCTGTCGATGATCGACCGGGGCGTGGTCTACGCAATTGCACACATCCGTGGCGGCGGCGAGATGGGCCGGCAGTGGTACGAGGACGGAAAGCTGCTCGCCAAGCGGAACACGTTCACCGACTTCGTGACCTGTGCACGACACCTGGCCGCGACCGGCTGGACGTCGCCGGCGCAGACGATCGCGCGGGGCGGATCGGCCGGTGGGCTGCTCGTCGGCGCTTCGGTCACGATCGCGCCGGACGCGTTCGGCGGCGTGGTGGCCGTGGTCCCGTTCGTCGACGCGCTCACGACGATCCTGGACCCGTCGATGCCGCTCACGGTCACCGAATGGGAGGAGTGGGGCAACCCGATCGCCGATCCGGCGGTGTACGCCTACATGAAGGCGTACAGCCCGTACGAGAACGTCACCGATCGCGAGTTCCCGCCGCTGCTGGTGCTCGGCAGCCTGAACGACACCCGGGTGAGCTACGCCGAGCCGACGAAGTGGGTCGCGCGCATCCGTGAGCGGTCGCCCAAGACGAGCGTGCTGCTGAAGACGGAGATGGGCGCCGGACACGGCGGACCGAGCGGCCGCTACAACTCCTGGCGCGAGGAGGCATTCATCTCGTCCTGGATCCTCGATCGGGTCGGTCTGGCTGACTGACTGCTTCATGATCCACTGCTCGGGACGATTGCGGTCGCTGCCGTGGCCGTAATCGTCCACCGCGGTGGATCATGCACGTGTGGCACGGGCGTCGCCGGCACCGCGATGACC
This sequence comes from uncultured Actinomycetota bacterium, assembly GCA_963724705.1. Taxonomy (GTDB): domain Bacteria; phylum Actinomycetota; class Actinomycetes; order Mycobacteriales; family Micromonosporaceae; genus DASQPR01. Next base: position 881,857 of record CAVRVS010000006.1, on the reverse strand, counting down.
CGTGACCCGTTCCCGCTGTCCAGGGGGTGCGGCGGCGACGCGAGATTGTCTTGACATACTGGTCGGGCTGTGGCAGACAACGACATTGACGAGGCCGGCTTCTACCCCGCCGAAGCCCCCGCCTCCGCGCTTCTGTTCGACCGCGCTCGCGCCATCGTGCCGGGCGGGGTCAATTCGCCCGTCCGCGCGTTCCAGGCGGTCGGCGGGACACCCCGATTCATGGTCAACGGCTCGGGCTGCTGGCTGACCGACGCCGACGGCCGCCGGTACGTCGATCTGGTGTGTTCGTGGGGCCCGCTGATCATGGGGCACGCCCACCCGGCTGTGGTGGACGCGGTCACGAGCGCGGCCAGTCACGGCACCAGTTTCGGCACACCGACGCCGGGCGAAGTCGACCTGGCCGAGGAGATCGTGGCCCGTACGCCGGTCGAGCAGGTCCGCCTGGTCAACTCCGGCACCGAGGCGACGATGTCGGCCATCCGTCTCGCTCGCGGCTTCACCGGCCGCTCGAAGATCGTGAAGTTCGCCGGCTGCTACCACGGTCACGTCGACGCCCTGCTCGCCGCGGCCGGCTCCGGTGTCGCCACGCTGGCCCTGCCCGACTCGCCCGGTGTCACCGGCGCCGAGACGAGCGAGACGATCGTGGTGCCGTACAACGACGTGGCCGCGGTCGAGGCCGCGTTCGCCGCGTCGGGTGAAACGATCGCCGCGATCATCACCGAGGCCGCCGCCGGCAACATGGGCGTCGTCGCTCCGCGAGACGGGTTCAACGGCAAGCTGGCCGAGATCGCTCACCGGCACGGCGCCCTGCTGATCGTCGACGAGGTGATGACCGGCTTCCGTGTCTCGCCCGGCGGCTGGTCGGCGCTCGACCCGGCGCCGGCCGATCTGTACACCTTCGGCAAGGTGATGGGCGGCGGACTACCGGCGGCGGCGTTCGGCGGCCGTACGGAGATCATGTCCCGACTCGCCCCGGCCGGCCCGGTCTATCAGGCCGGTACGTTGTCCGGAAACCCGCTCGCCTGTGCGGCCGGCCTCGCGACGCTCCGGCTCGCGACCGGCGATGTCTACGCTCGGCTGAACGAGACGTCATTGACGATCCAGGGCCTGGCCGCCGATGCGCTCGCCAAGGAGGGCGTACCACACCGGGTGTCGACCGCCGGCAATATGTTCTCGGTCTTCTTCACCGACCGCGACGTGGCGAACTACGACGATGCGAAGACGCAGGACGTGGGGGCGTACAAGGCGTTCTTCCACGCGATGCTGGCCGGTGGCGTGTACCTGCCGCCGAGCGCGTACGAGGCCTGGTTTGTCTCGACCGCAATCGATGACGAGGCGCTCGATCGGCTGGCGGCGGTGCTGCCGATCGCCGCCCGCGCCGCGGCCCAGGCAGCCGGGGAGGTGCGGTGACCCAGCCGACAACGATCGTGCACATGCTGCGGCACGGCGAGGTCTACAACCCGGAGAAAGTGCTCTATGGCCGGCTGCCCGGATACCGGCTCTCCGAACTTGGCGTACAGATGGCCAAAGCGGCGGCCGAATACCTGGCCGGACACGACGTGACCTATCTCGTCGCGAGTCCACTGGAGCGTGCGCAGCAGACGGCCGAGCCGTTCGCGGCGGAGTTCAAGCTCCCGATCGCGGTCGACGATCGACTGATCGAGAGCGCGAACGTGTTCGAGGGCAAGCGGGTGTCGGTCGGCGACGGCGCGTTGCGCGATCCGCGCAACTGGTGGGCGCTGCGCAACCCGATCACGCCGTCCTGGGGCGAGCCGTACCAGCAGGTCGCCCTGCGCATGTACGCCGCGCTCGAGGCGGCCCGCGAGCGCGCCGAAGGTCACGAGGCGGTCTGCGTGTCGCACCAGCTGCCGATCTGGATGCTGCGTTGCTACGCCGAACACAGGCGGCTGTTCCACGATCCGCGCAAGCGGCAGGCGGCGCTCGCCAGCATCACGTCGTTCCACTTCACCGGCACGAAAATCGCCGGAATCGGGTACGCCGAACCGGCCGCTCACCTGATTTCCCTCTCGTCGACTGCTCCGACGGCCAAGGGCGCTTGACGTGCGCCGCCGCCTGTTCGCCGTGACCGCAATCGCGTGTGGCGCGATGATCGCGGCCGCCGGCTGCAGCACCGGGAACGACGCGGTCAACCAGATGAACGGATCCGACAACGGCTTCGTATCGGCGGCGGCGGCGACGAAGGTCTATCCGGCCAGCCAGCGTCCAGCCGCGCCGGCGGTCAGCGGAACGTTGCTGGACGGCACCACGTACACGTTGGCCAGCGATCGCGGCCACGTCGTCGTGCTGAACTTCTGGGGTTCGTGGTGTGCGCCGTGCCGGAAAGAGGCGGCGGATCTGCAGAGCGTCCACGCCGCCACGCAGGCATCCGGTGTGGACTTCGTCGGCGTGAACATCCGCGACGATCAGGATCCGGCCAACGCCTATGACGCGGCGCACGGCATCACGTACCCCAGCATCTTCGATCCCTCCGGCCGGGTCGCATTGCAGTTCGATCAGGTGCCGCCGTCGGCCATCCCCAGCACGCTGGTCATCGACGCGACCGGGCACGTCGCCGCGATCCATCTCGGCTCGATCACTGCGAAGCAGCTCACCGACATGATCACGGCGGCGTCGTGAGCTTCGCGACGATCGCCTCCGACGGACCGCTGATCCTCGCGGTCGGCGTCTCGGCGGCCGCCGGCCTCGTCAGCTTCCTGTCGCCGTGCGTGCTGCCGCTCGTACCCGGCTATGTCTCGTATGTGACCGGCCTGGCCGGCGCGGACCTCGATGCCGCGCTTGGTACGGACCCCAAAGGCAATCGGGTGGCGCGGGTCGCCGTCGGTGCCGCCACCACCGCGGACGTCGCGTCGGCCGGGGGCACGGCGGTCGCGGTCCGCCCGACCGCCGATATGGTCGTGCCGTCGACCCGACGGGTACGGGGACGGATCGTCGCCGGGTCGCTGCTGTTCATCGCCGGTTTCACGGTCATCTTCACGCTGGTCAGCGTGCTGGCGGCGAGTGTGGGGCGCACACTGCTGCAACACATCGAGGCCGTCCAGATCGTGGTCGGGATCGTCGTCATCGTGTTGGGCATCGCGTTTCTCGGCCTGATCCCCGGTTTGCAACGTGACGTACGGGTGCGAAAACTTCCGGCCGCCGGACTCGCCGGTGCGCCGGTGCTCGGGGCCGTGTTCGCGCTCAGCTGGACGCCGTGCATCTCGCCGACGCTCGGCGCCGTGCTCGGGCTCTCCGCGCTCGGCGGCCAGACCGGTCGGGCGGTGATCCTCGGCATCGCCTACTGCGTCGGGCTCGGGCTCCCGTTCTTGGCGTTCGGCCTCGGCTTCCGGCGGCTGCTCGGCGTGTTCGCGGTGATCCGGCGGAACAGCCAATGGGTCACCCGCGTCGGCGGTGTGCTGCTGATCGTCGTCGGCATCGCGATGGTGACCGGCGGCTGGACCGACTTCATCAACTGGCTACGGGCGACCGTCGGCACCGGTTCGGTGATCATCTGATGACCGACGTACAGCAGCAGCGTTCGGCTTCGGACGTACCCGAGGCGGCCGACGGCGCCGACTGGACGGTGACGCAGGACCGCGCGCCGGAGTCGGCGCCACCCGGCGGCGGTGCCGGCGCCCGGGCGGCGGTGTCGTTCGTACGGCGCTCGTGGCGTGGCCTGACCAGCATGCGTACGGCGTTGATGCTGCTCTTCCTGCTCGCCATCGCGGCCATCCCGGGCTCCCTGCTGCCGCAGGAGAAGCTGAACGCCGACAAGGTCACGGCCTACCTCCAGGCCCACAAGACGATCGGTCCGCTGCTCGACCGCATCGGCGCGTTCAATGTCTTCGCGTCCGTCTGGTTCTCCGCGATCTATCTGCTGCTGTTCGTCTCGTTGGTGGGCTGCCTGCTGCCGCGCCTCAAGGGGCACCTCATCGCGATCAAGCGCGTGCCGCCGGATGCCCCGTCGCGCCTGCACCGGCTGCCGGTATCGGCGTCGTCGCTGCAGCTGGCCGGCACGCCGGCCGAGGCCGCGGCGCGGCTGCGGACGTTGTTGAAGGCGCGGCGCTACCGCACGGTGGTGCGATCGAAGCCGGACGGTTCAGTGACGGTCTCGGCCGAAAAGGGCTACATCAAGGAGACCGGCAACCTGCTGTTCCACTTCGCGCTGCTGGCGCTGCTGATCGGCGTCGCGTACGGGTCGTGGTTCGGGTGGCACGGCGGCCGGCTGTTGGTGGCCGGCAACGGCGGCTTCTGCAACGTGGTCACGCAACTCGACGATCTGAGCCTCGGCGCGCGGGTGAACGGCGGCGACCTGGAGCCGTTCTGCCTGACCCTCAACAGCTTCCACTCGTCGTACCTCTCCGACGGCCAGCCCGTCCAGTACGCGGCCGACGTGTCCTACACGGTGGGGCGGGGTGACGGGCCGACCAAGGCCGACACGCTGTCGGTCAACCACCCGCTGCGGCTCCCCGGCGCCAACGTCTACCTCGTCGGACATGGGTACGCGCCGGTCGTGAAGTACACCGACCGCTACGGCCACAGCATCACCGAGGTCGCGCCGTTCCTGCCCCAGGATCCGAACTTCACGAGTACCGGCGCGATCGCGTTCCCGGACGTCAACATCAACCCGACCACGCACTCGAACGTCGATCCGAAGACGTTCGTCAAGCAGCAGGTCGGATTCCAAGGCTTCTACTACCCGACGGCGCCGTCGGGCACTGCCGCCGACGTGTCGGCATCGGTCTTCCCGGCCGAGAAGAATCCGCTGCTGGTGCTCGTCGCCTACCGCGGCGACCTCGGGCTCGACGGCGGCATACCGCACTCCGTTTACTCCCTCGACCAGTCGCAAATCGACTCGGGCGCGCTCAAGGCGGTCGACGCGAACGACCCGCTGCGGCTGCATCCGGGCCAGACGGCGAAGCTGGACGACGGTTCGAGCGTCGAGTTCGTCGGCACGCAGCAGTTCGCGACGCTGGACATGCGCTACGACCCGGGCCAGAAGTTCGTGCTCGGCGGTGCCATCGCGCTCTTCATCGGGCTGCTGTTCTCGCTCACCGGCCGGCGCCGGCGCATCTGGTTCCGGGTGCTGCCGGATCCATCAGGTGACGGGCGTACGTTGAGCGTGGCTTCCGCCGGTGGCTTGGCCCGCGCCGAATACGCCAGCTTCCCGGTCGAATTCGATGGCATCATCGATGCCGCGCGGTCGCCCGAGGACGGTTCAAAGGGGGTACGGAGTGGCTGAGCTATCCCGCGAGCTGCTGTTCGGTGCGATCGTCGCGTACGTCGTCGCGATGATGTGCTACGCGGCCGAGTACGTGATCGGGGTCAGCGCGCCCGGGGGTTCACTGCTGCCGTCGCGGGACCGGGAGCGGGAACTGGTCGGTGCCGGTGCCGGTGCCGGCGTTGGCCGCGCGGGCGCCGACGTCTCCGACGGTGACGGCGACCGGGTGGCCGACGCGGCACCGCTTTCGCCCGCACCGTCGCGGACGTGGCCCTGGCCCGGTCTGTCGAACGCGGATGGCGGTGCCGACGACGGGACCGGGCTGGCCGGCGACCGTGGCGTTCGGTGGCTGCCCGTCTTCGGCCGGCTCGCGGTCGGCATCACCGCTGTAGGCCTGCTGCTGCACGCGGCCGGACTCGTCACGCGAGGCATCGCGGCCGGTCGGGTGCCGTGGGGCAACATGTACGAGTTCATCATCGCGGTCACGCTCGTCTGCTCGATCGGCTGGATGATCCTGGTGCTGCGCCGGCCGGCCGTACGACCGTTGGGCCTGGTCGTGACCCTCGTGCTGGTCGTGCTGCTGGGCATCGATCTCATCGTGTTGCGGACCGCCGTCGAGCCACTCGTACCGGCGCTGAACTCGTACTGGCTGAAGATCCACGTCACGCTCGCGATCACCGCGTCCGGCACGTTCATGGTCGGGTTCTGCGCCGCCGCCCTCTACCTGGTCCGCGACGGCTACGAGAAGCGCGTGGCGGCCGAGCAGCCGGTCGGATTCCCGTACACGTTGGGGCCGCGGCTGCCGGTAGCGGCGAGCCTCGAGCGGCTCGCCTTCCGCATCCACGCGTTCGCGTTCCCGATCTGGACGCTCGCGATCATGTGCGGCGCGATCTGGGCCGAGGCGGCATGGGGCCGCTACTGGGGCTGGGATCCGAAGGAGACCTGGTCGTTCATCGCCTGGGTGGTGTACGCCGGTTACCTGCACGCGCGGGCCACGCCGAGCGTCAAGCGCAACGTTGCGACGCTGCTTGCCGTCGGCGGCTTCGCCGTGATGATGGTGAACCTTTTCGTGATCAACTTCGCCGTGTCCGGGCTGCACTCGTACGCCGGCGTCGGCTGAGTCTGTCGCGGGCCTGGACGCGGCAACTTCCGTGAAGTTGCCGCCTTGCACGGACCGGGACCGGGCAACTTCCCGGAAGTTGCGTTGACCTTGAGCCCATGGCCGGCGGGCGTATGTCGTTGGACATACGTCGTGCCCGCAGCTCTGGTCGCACGACAGATGTGCCGGTAGTGCCGCATTCCTTAGCGTCGATCGTGTTGGACAGCGACGATGCGAAAGGAAACCGACTCGATGATCGAGATCGAGAACCTCACGAAGCGGTACGGCGCGAAGGTCGCCGTCGATGATCTGAGTTTCGTGGTTCAGCCCGGAACTGTGACCGGCTTCCTCGGTCCCAACGGGGCGGGCAAGTCCACCACCATGCGGATGATCGCCGGCCTCGACGAACCGACGAGCGGCACCGTACGGGTGAATGGCAAGCACTACCGATCCAGCCGAGCGCCGATGGCCGAGTTGGGCGTCCTGCTCGAGGCGAAGGCCTTCCACACCGGTCGGTCGGCCCGCAATCATCTGCTCTCGATCGGGCAGACCGCCGGCATCGGTCGCCGCCGGGTCGACGAGGTCATCGACATGGTCGGGCTGCGCGACGTGGCCGGAAAGCGGGTCGGCGGGTTCAGCCTCGGGATGGGTCAGCGCCTCGGCATCGCGTCGGCGTTGCTGGGCCGGCCACAGACCGTCGTGCTCGATGAGCCGGTCAACGGCCTGGATCCGGACGGTGTCCGCTGGATCCGCCTGCTGTTGCGACAGCTGGCCGACGAGGGTCGTACCGTCCTGGTGTCCTCGCATCTCATGAGTGAGATGGCGCAGACCGCGACGCGGCTCGTCGTCGTCGGCCGCGGCCGGCTGATCGCGGACTCCACGGTCGAGCAGTTCGTCGCCCGGACCACCGCACCCTCGGTGGTCGTACGCAGTCCCGAGGCCGCTCGCCTTCGCAACCTCCTGCAGGGCCCGGACGTCGTGGTCAGCAGCGAGCGGAGCGACGTCCTGCACGTCACCGGCCTCGGCGCCGACCAGATTGGCACCATCGCCTGGCAGGCGAACCTACCCATTCTCGAACTCAGCGCCGTCCAGCCGTCCTTGGAGGAGGCCTACATGCAGGCCACTCGGACCAGCCTGGAGTACGGCGACACCGCAACTTTGGAGGCAGTCCGATGACAACCACATCAATCACCGTCGCGCCGGTCGTCTCATCCGGTGCCGGGCCAGTGACCGCACGTCGTCTGGTCCACTCGGAGTGGACGAAGTTCCGGTCGTTGCGGTCGTCCTGGTGGACCATTGCCACGTCGACCGCGCTGACGGTCGGGATCGGGGTGGCCATCTCCGCGGCGGCGGCGGCCGAGAAGACGTCCTCGTCGGTGCCGGTCGACGTCGCGACCCGCGGGCAGATCGGTTCGATCTTTGCCCAGCTTGCTCTCGGAACCCTGGCGATCCTGCTGGTTTCGGGCGAGTACGGCACCGGCATGATCCGGTCGTCGATGACCGTCGTACCCAAGCGGTTGCCGGTGCTGTGGGCCAAGCTCGCGGTGTATCTCGCGGTTGTGTTCCCGGTGACGTTGGCGACGTCGCTCGCGACCTTCGCGCTGGGGCAGGTCGTGTGGCGGGCCCATGGCCGCCCGCCGACGTCACTCGGCGCCGACGGCGTGGCCCGCATCGTGATCGGGGCGCCGTTGTATCTCACCGTTGCCGGTGTCTGCGCCATCGCCATCGCGACGCTGCTACGGAGTACGGCCGGCGCGATCAGTGCCATGGTCGGCGTGTTCTTCGTGCTGCCGACGGTGTGGGGTGCCATGCCGGCATCGATCGCCGAGGCCGGCCGGTTCCTGCCGTCCAACGCCGGCGCGGCGCTGCCTCGGCTCGCCACGACCGCGCACCCGCTGCCGCCGTGGATCGGATTCGCGGTGCTCTGCGGCTACGCGATCGTGCTGCTCGGGCTGGCCGCGTGGCGGCTGCGGCGGACCGACGTCGCAGCGAGCTGAGAGACTCGTAGCCGTGGGGATCTGGACCGCCGCCGAAGGGCCGGGATCGCGTCGATTGCGATCCTGGCTCTTCGACATCTCCGTCGCTGTGTTCGCACTCCTCGCGGCCAGCATCTACGTCACATCCTCGCCGGATGTGTCGACCGGGGCCGCGGTAGCGATCATCGTCGCGACGGCCGCGCCGCTGGTGGTGCGCCGGGTCTGGCCCGTGCCCGTGTTCGCGTGGGGCTTCCTCGTCGCCGCAGCCACCGGTTGGTGGGCCATGCAGGTGGTGTGGTCACCGGCGCTCGTCATCGGCCTCTACACCGTCGCGGTTCTACGTCCGCGCCGAGAAGCGGTGATCGCGGCAGCCCTACTGGCCGCCGGCGCGGTCGTCAGCAGCATCCACGTGTTCCCCGACAATTGGCTCCCCTCGGCGGTGTCACTCGTCGCCGTCGTCGCCGCGGCGACCGTGCTCGGTCTCTACATCCGCACTCGTCGGGCGTTGCTCGATCAGTTGCGCGAGCGGGCCGAGCGGCTCGAACACGATCGCGAGCAGGAATTGGCCCTGGCTGCGGCCGAGGAACGGACCCGGATCGCGCGCGAGATGCACGACATCGTGGCGCATCATTTGACGGTCATGGTGACACTGTCCGACGGTGCCGCGGCCAAGGTCGCCTCGGCTCCGGAGCAGGCGGCCGACGTGATGCGTACGGTCTCGGCGACGGGACGGCTCGCGCTCACCGATACGCGGCGACTTCTCGGCGTCCTCCGGGATCGCGATGATGTCGCCACCCGGGCGCCGCTGCCCGACGTCGCGCGGCTCGACGAGCTGATCGATCGCGTCCGCACCGCCGGGCTGTCGGTCCTCTACGAGGTCGAAGGCGCACCGCCGGCCGATGCGGCCGCCGTGGAACTAGCGCTCTATCGCATCGTCCAGGAGTCGTTGACCAACACGATGAAGCACGCCGGCCCGGGCGCCACCGCCACGGTCCGCATCCGCTACGGACGGGACGAGGTGTGCGTCGAGGTAGCCGACGACGGTATCGGCGAAGCATCCGTTGGCGGACCGCCCGACCGGTCGACGCAGGGCCGCGGACTCGTCGGGATGCGTGAACGGGTCGAGGCGTTCGCCGGTGACGTACGGTCCGGACCGCGTACGCCGCGGGGCTGGCTGGTCACGGCGAACCTGCGCGTGGCCGAGGATCTGCCGTCATGATCGGCGTGGTTCTCGTCGACGACCAGGCGCTGCTGCGCACCGGATTCCGGATGATCCTGGAGGCCGAGCCGGACATCGAGGTGCTGGGCGATGCCGGCGACGGCGAGAGCGGTGTCGCGACGGTCGCGGCCACCCGGCCGGACGTGGTGCTGATGGACGTCCGCATGCCCGGCGTGGACGGCATCGAGGCCACGGCCCGGATCACTCGCGAGTCGCCGGCCACGCGAGTGCTCATCCTGACCACGTTCGACCTGGACGAGTACGTCTACGCGGGGTTGCGAGCCGGAGCCAGCGGTTTCCTGCTCAAAGACGCGCCGCCGGGCGAGTTGCTGCACGCCATCCGTACGGTCGCCGCTGGAGACGCGGTGCTGGCTCCCGGCGCGACCCGGCGCCTCATCGACCGGTTCGTTCCGACGCTGCCGTCGACCGCTCCGTCGTCGCCGCACCCGGCGCAGCAGCTGATCGCCGGCCTCACCGATCGGGAACGCGACGTCTTTGCGTTGGTTGCCGCGGCTCGGTCGAACCGGGAGATCGCGGCCGAGCTGTTCGTGTCGGAGGGCACGGTCAAGGTGCACGTGAGCCGCGTGCTCACCAAGCTCGGACTACGTGACCGGGTGCAGGCCGTCGTGCTCGCTTACGAAACCGGCATCGTCACGCCGGGGACGCACGGCACATCGGGCACGATGGGCACTACCGGGCCGGCTTGACCGGCCCTGAGGGGTACGGACCGATCATGGCGTACGCGGCATATCCGGAGGGTGCCACGACGAGCCGAGCCGGCGATTGGCAGACTGAGCGCGTGAACACCGGCTTCCCGTACGACGACCTGGGCGACTTCCTCGCGGCCCTGGAGCGGGCGGGTGAGTTGCACCGGATCTCGACACCGGTGGATCCGACGCTGGAGATGAGCGAGATCGTCACCCGGACCGTCCGAGATCACGGGCCGGCGCTGCTGTTCGAGACGCCGACCCGGGGTGACATGCCGGTGGCGATCAACATCTTCGGCACCGAGCGCCGGATGGCCATGGCGCTCGGTGTGGACAACGTCGACGAGATCGGTGCCCGGATCGGGAACCTCGTCAAGCCGGAGCTCATTCCCGGTTGGGCCGGGATCCGCGACGGGCTGGGCAAGTTGATGCAGCTCAAGTCCGTACCGCCGAAGAAGACGAAGCATGCGCCCAGCCAAGCGCGGGTTTACCGCGGACCGGACGTGGATCTCAACCTGCTGCCCGGCCTGCAGGTCTGGCCGGACGACGGCGGGGTTTTCCACAACTTCGGGCTCACGCACACGAAGCATCCACAGACCGGCAAGCGCAACCTCGGCCTCTACCGGCTGCAGCAGCACAGTCGCAACACCCTCGGCATGCACTGGCAGATCCACAAGGACTCCACCGCGCACCACGCCGTCGCCGAGCGCCTCGGGCAGCGGCTGCCGGTGGCCGTCGCGATCGGCTGCGACCCGGTCGTCAGCTATGCCGCGACCGCCCCGCTGCCGGGCGACATCGACGAATACATGTTCGCCGGCTTCCTGCGCGGCGAACGCGTCGAGATGGTCGACTGCCTGACGGTGCCGCTGCAGGTGCCGGCGCATGCGCAGATCGTGCTGGAGGGGTACGTCGAGCCAGGCGAGCGCCACGCCGAGGGTCCGTTCGGCGACCACACCGGTTTCTACACGCCGGTCGAAGACTTTCCGGTCCTGCACGTCGAGTGCATGACGACGCAGCCGGATCCGATCTACCACTCGATCATCACGTCGAAGCCGCCACAGGAGGACGGCCCGATCGGTCACGCGACCGAGCGCATGTTCCTGCCGCTGATCAAGCTGCTGATCCCTGACATCGTCGACATGGCGATGCCGGAGCCCGGGGTTTTCCACAACTGCCTCATCGTGTCCATCAACAAGCGCTACCCGAAGCATGCGCAGAAGGTGATGAACGCGGTCTGGGGAGCGCACCTGCTGAGCCTGACCAAGCTGATCGTCGTTGTGGATGACGACTGCGATCCACATGACTACGCCGAAGTCGCGTTCCGGGCGTTCGGCAATGTGGATTACTCGCACGACCTGGTCGTGACGACCGGTCCGGTCGACCATCTGGACCACGCGTCGTACCAGCAGTTCTGGGGTGGCAAGGCCGGCATCGACGCGACCCGCAAGACTCCCGCGGAGGGCTATCACCGCGGCTGGCCCGAGGCTACGGTCATGTCACCCGACGTCGTGGCCAAGGTCTCTTCGAGATGGCAGGAGTACGGGCTTTGACAGCCGCTGTGACAACGGTGCCGGATCGTCCCGTCCCGAACCCGGTCAAGGCGTTCCTCGGCCTGGTGAAGATCGAGCACAGCATCTTCGCGCTGCCGTTTGCCTACATGGCCGCCCTGACCGCGATGGTGCCGCGCGTCAACTGGGTGAAGTTGCTGCTCATCACGATCGCGATGGTCGGTGCGCGTACGTTCGCGATGGCAGCCAATCGCATTCTCGACCGGCAGATCGATGCGCGGAACCCACGTACCGCGTCGCGCGAACTCGTTACCGGCGCGGTTTCACTGCGTACGGCCTGGGCTGGCGCCCTCGTCGCGCTCGTGGTGTTCCTGGGTGCCGCGGCCCTGCTCAATCCGTTGTGCCTGATGCTCGCGCCGCTCGCCGTCATCCCGTTGATCGTCTACCCGTACGCGAAGCGATTCACCAACTGGCCGCACGCGATTCTCGGGGTGGCCCAGTTGATCGGTCCGGTCGGGGCGTGGCTCGCCGTCACCGGCACGTTCCGGGGCTCCGGGCCGGCCTGGGTCCTCGGCGCCGCGGTCGGTCTGTGGATCGGCGGCTTCGATCTCATCTACGCCTGCCAGGATGTGGATATCGATCGCGAGATCGGCGTACACAGTGTGCCGGCTCGGTACGGCGTGCCGTTCGCGTTGTGGGCGTCGACCATCGCGCACGTGGTCACGTTCGGTCTGTTCGCCTGGTACGGCTATCTCGTTGGATTCGGCTGGCCGTGGTGGGTCGGGCTCGGGGTCACGGCGCTCGCTTTCGCGTACGAGCATGCGATCGTCAAGCCGTCCGACCTGTCCCGGGTGAACCGGGCGTTCTTCACCGCCAACGGGGTGGTCGGCATCGTCCTGTTCGTGTTCGCGTTGGTCGACCTCGTGGTGCGTCTGGACCTGCGGAGCTGATGGCGGCGGTGTCATCGAACGTGCGACGGCCGTGGATCGTCGGAGTATCCGGAGCTTCCGGCACCCCGTACGCCGCGGCCGTGCTCCGTGCGCTCATCGCCGCGGGAGAGTCGGTCGACCTCGTCGTTTCTCGGGCCGCCCGCTTGACGATCCTCGACGAGACCGGCGCGCCGTTCCGCGACGGGCATTGGCGCGACGATCTGGCCAAGTGGCTCGGCAGCGACGTGAGCGACGCGGACGTCGTCCACTGGTCGGCCGGCGACTTTGCGGCCGGACCGAGCAGCGGTTCGTACCCGGCGCGCGGGATGATCGTGGTGCCGGCCAGTACGGCCGCCTGCGCCGGAATCGCGATCGGCTTGTCGAAGGATCTGTTGCAGCGTGCAGCCGAGGTCAACCTGAAGGAGCGCCGGCCGGTCGTCGTCGTACCGCGTGAGACGCCGGTGTCGCGTGGCCATCTCCTGCATCTCGTCGAGTTGGTCGACGCGGGAGCGACGGTGTTGCCGGCCAGTCCCGGCTTTTACGCCGCCGGCGCGACCGCGACCGCGCAACAGCTCGTCGACTTTGTCGCCGGAAAGGTGCTTGACGCCGTCGGCGTCCCGCATACGCTTTTCACGCGCTGGACCGGCGGTGTCTGAGCCGGCGGCCGAGCGGCCACGACGTCAGTGTGGCCGGTGGCCATTCGTCTGATGTGACGACGATGGCACGTCGTCGTCAAAAGCGGCCAGGCCTTCGCCTTCCAGCAATGCGCGGACTTCGGACTCGCGGAAGCGACGGTGGCCGCCGGGCGTGCGGATGCTTCCGATGCGACCGGCGGCCGCCCATCGGGTCACCGTCTTGGGGTCGACACGGAACAGCGCGGCCACCTCGCCTGGCGTGAGCAGACGATCACCAGTGTCCACGACCCCTCCTTGCGTCTTCGAGACCAAATGATCAGTAGGCTGAGCTGGGACTACGTCCTTAACTCGGACGTAGGATCATTAAACACCCGAGTAGGAGACGATTCCCAGAAACGGAAAAATCGTCCAAAATCCCACTCATCCTTATATCATTCCGAATGATTCTCATGGACGGGCCGAAATGCCGGAATCGGGCGCATAGGACACCACAGCCGCCGACGCCGTGACGACCGAAACCGGACGTGGGTCAAGATCTCAACGCAGCACAAGATCTCAAGCAATGGGTCGGGCACCGATCGGCGACCGTCCGGAGGGGAGCTCGCTTGGACGCCATCGATCTTCGATTGCTGGACCTGTTGCGGCTCAACGCCCGAGTGTCGGTGGCCGAGCTCGCCCGGCAGGTCGGTCTCTCGCCTCCGGCCGTACATGAACGGGTGGCCAAGCTCGAGCAGTCGAAGGTCATCCGTGGCTACCGGGCTGACATCTCACCTGAGGCCGTCGGCCTCGGCGTTACCGCGCTCGTCGGGGTCGTCCAGTCCGGCCGTGCGGACGCCGCCGCGTTGGTGGCCGCGATGCATGAGATCGCCGAGGTCGACACGTGTCTGTTCGTGGCCGGGTCGGAGTCGTACATGCTGAAGGTCCGGGTGGCAAGTATCCGCGACCTGGAACACCTCATCGTGCGTCTAGGCGACCTGCCCGGCGTCGAAAGCACGCGGACCACGATCGCGCTGTCCGTGAAATGGGAGGACCGGCCGCCGCCGGCCCCCGCTCCGCGACGACGGGCCACGGATCGCCCTGAGGGCGAGGACCGGCGGGCCACAGATCGCATCGAGGGCGAGGACCGGCGAGCCGCGGACCGGGTCGACGGCGAGGGACGGCGAGCCACGGATCCGGGCGACCCCCGCTGACGTCGATCAGGTCGAGGTCGATCAGGCCGAGCCGGAGCGACGCTCGAATCGTGGACGATGCCCGTGCGAACGGTCGTCGCGGACCGGACGGTGCCGGTGCTCGTCGCGTACGGCACCATCCGGTCGCCGGCCGGCCGAGTCACGAACCGGCGACCGGTCGTCATGGACGCGGTGCGGCGCGCGCTCGTCGTGCGACCGGTGGTTGCCCCGCTCGTCGCGCAGACCACGGTACGGCCGGTCACCGGTGAACGTACGCGGGGCGTCGCCGTGACCATGCCGCGGCCGATCGTCCGATCCGGGCTCGCGCCGAGGTCGCGGCGGACGCTCCGACCACGATGAGCGCTCCCCACGGTCGCGATAGGGCCGGTCGCCGCTGCGGTTGCGGTCGCCGCGCCCGTCCCGTCCGTTGCTCGCTGGCTCATCCCGACGCACCGGTACGCCACTGGGCTGGCGTGCACCGGTCAACTCGCCGAGCTCCGGACCGCCGATGCGCACCTCGGTCCGGCCGGGCGTGACGCCGGCGCGTTCGAGCATCGAGTAGGTGGGCTTGCGCTGCCGAGGCAGTACGAGCGTGACCACGGTGCCCGCCTCACCGGCCCGGGCCGTACGGCCGGCGCGGTGCAGATAGTCCTTGGCGTCCTTTGGCGGATCGATGTGCACGACGAGCGAAACGCCGTCGACGTGGATACCACGCGCCGCGACATCGGTCGCGACCAGCACGTTCATCCGACCTTCGCGGAACTCCGCGAGCGTCCGCGTCCGTACCCGTTGGGTCTTGCCGCCGTGCAACGCGCCGGCGCGTACGCCGACCGCCGCGAGCTGGTCGGCCAGGCGGTCGACGGCCATCTGCGTACGGACGAACATGATGGTGCGGCCGTCCCGGGCGCCGATCGCGGCGACGATGTCGTTCTTCTCGCGCGGCGGGATCAGCAGCAAGTGATGCGCCATGGTGGACACCGCGGCCGCGGACGGATCGACCGAGTGGGTCACCGGATCGTGCAGGAAGCGTCGTACGAGCGTGTCGACGTCGCCGTCGAGCGTGGCCGAGAAGAGCAGGCGCTGACCGTGCGATGGCGTCTTCTCCATCAGCGCGGTGACGTCGGGCAGGAAACCCATGTCGGCCATCTGGTCGGCCTCGTCGAGCACTGTCGTCGCGATGTCGTCGAGGGAGCACTCGCCCTTCTCGATCAGATCACCGAGGCGGCCGGGCGTGGCGACAAGGATGTCCACGCCGCGCCGGAGGTCGCGGATCTGTTTGTCATACGGGCTCCCGCCGAACGCCGTCCGGCTGAACAGCCCGGCGGTCCGGGCGAGCGGGGCGATGACGTCGTTGACCTGCATGGCGAGTTCGCGCGTCGGCACGAGGATCAGCGCCGCTGGATGGCCCGGGCGCGCCTTGCCGGCGTTGCTCAACCGGATGATGATCGGCAGCCCGAACGCGAGGGTCTTGCCGGAGCCGGTCTGGCCCCGGCCGAGTACGTCACGACCGGCGATCGCATCCGGGATCGTCGCGGCCTGGATCGGAAATGGCGCGGTGATTCCACCGCGCTGGAGCGACTCGACGAGACGTGCCGGAACGCCAAGTTCGGCAAAGGTGGTGACGATGTTGTCGGCGGATTCAACCGCCGGATCGACGGCGACGGCGACGGCGTCGGTCGCGGCTGGCTCGGTCGAGGTCGGCTCGGCCGCAACCGTGGCCGTCGCGGCTGGCTCGGTCGAGGTCGGCTCGGCCGTAACTGTGTCGGTCGCGGCTGGCTCGGTCGCGGCTGGCTCGGCCGCAACGGTGGCCGTCGCGGCTGGCTCGGTCGAGGTCGGCTCGGCCGTAACCGTGTCGGTCGCGGCTGGCTCGGCCGCCCCGTCGAAGAGCGAAGGGAATGATTGAGCGTCCGCGAACAGATCGCGGGCAGCGGTAAACGTCATGAAACTTTTCTCGGCCTTCCAGCAACGAGGGCGCTTCTTGCCCGCATGGCTGGCCGGCAGCGATAGTCCGCTGCTCGATGCCGTCGTGAGACCAATGCCGCAGAATGCCCAAGCGCGCCGCTGTGCCACATCGAGCGGGATTGCTCGCGGGCCGGCGCGCCGGTGAGTGATTCCGTCCAAGTGTAGACGAGCCGGCGCGGAAGGGTCGGTCGTGGTGATCGGCGGCACATCCGCTGGCCGGGAACGGACTCGCCGTGCGTCGTCGGGCGCGACGCCGGTCGAGCCACCGCCAACGATATTGCCCGCCTCGGAGCTACCCGGCTCGGCCTCCCGACGGCGAAGATGGACCGTGTGAACCCGCTGACCGAATTGACGCTCGACGAGCTGCGAACCCGGCGCAGCGTGAAGTGGCAGTCGTTCCCACCGGACGTCTTGCCGATGTTCATCGCGGAGATGGACACGCCGCTCGCGCCCGCGATAGCGACCGCGCTCGCCGAGGCGGTCTCGCTTGGCGACTCCGGGTACGCGACGATCGGCCGGCTCGGCGCGGCGTACGCGGACTTCGCCGACCGGCGGTACGGCTGGTCGCCCGATCCGGCCGCGATGCGTCTCGTACCGGACGTGAACACCGGTATCTACGAGGTCGTACGCGCCCTCACCGCTCCCGGCGACGGAGTCGTGATCGATACCCCGGCGTACCCACCGTTCTTTGCGAGGCTGCACGCCGCCGAACGCACGATCGTGGAAAACCCGATGCTGGCGACGGAGACCGGTTTCCAGCCCGACCTCGACGGGTTGGAGCGCGCGTTTGCTGCCGGTGCGGCTGCTTACCTGTTGTGCAATCCGCATAACCCGACCGGCACGGTGTTGCCGGTGGAGACGCTGACGGCGATCGCGGCGCTGGCGGACGAGTACGGCGTGCGGATGCTCACCGACGAGATCCACGGCCCGCTGACCTTTCCCGGCGTCAAGCACGTGCCGTTTCAGACACTGGCCGTGCCCGCGGCACAGGCCGCGGTGACATTCGTGTCCGCCTCGAAGGCATGGAACCTGCCGGGACTCAAGGCCGCGCTGGCCGTGCCCGGCCCGGACGCCGTCGAAGCACTTGCCGCGATGTCCGAGGAGGTGTCCTACTCCTCCGGCATCTTCGGCGTGCTCGCCAGTGAGATCGCCTTCACCGAGGGCCTGGTCTGGCTGGAGGAGCTGATGGCCGGGCTGGAGCACAACCGCATGCGGCTGGCCGCCCGGCTGGCCGAGGATCTGCCCGAAATTGGCTACCGGCCGCCCGACGCGACCTACCTCACGTGGCTCGACATGCGCGCACTCGACCTTGGCGACGATCCGGCGCAGGTCATCCTCGAACGCGGTCGTCTCGCGCTCAACTCCGGCCTCGCCTTTGGCGAGCCCGGACGCGGCTTCGCACGGATGAACATCGCCACCCGTCCCGAGCTCATTGACGAGGCGGTACGGCGGATAGCCGAGTCCGTGCACGGCGGCTCATGATCGTCGCGCGACACAGCGCTTCCCAACCGTGGTGACCCGGCCATGGGTCAGAGCTTGC
Source organism: uncultured Actinomycetota bacterium (assembly GCA_963724705.1). GTDB lineage: Bacteria > Actinomycetota > Actinomycetes > Mycobacteriales > Micromonosporaceae > DASQPR01. Next base: position 863,895 of record CAVRVS010000006.1, on the reverse strand, counting down.
CCCACCATTGGCTGATCTTCGGCCCGAAGATGAACAACAGCACGAATATCGCGAGCAACCCGCCGAGCAGGCCGATCCGAGCGACCCAGTCGAGCATGGAAACGGGTTTCGCGGCGTCGGCGGTCCGGGCGCGCTCGGTCGCTCGGCCGTGCCCGGTCGGGGCGGCCGACCCGCGTTCGCCGTTGGCGACGGCTGCCGTCGTTGCGTCCCCGGTTCGAGTGATCGGGACCGAACCAGCGGCCGGCGCGCTGAGTCCGGGGCGCGTCGATGGTGAACCGCCGGGTCCGCCGTAGACCTGAGCATCGGCACGGGCCGGTGTGCCTTTGATGTGCCCGCGCCAGTCGTCGGCCGCGTAACTCACCGGCACGGCCGCCGGTGCGCCATCGGGGCGCAGCAATCGGGCATGGGCGGGAACGGTCGCCGCGGCGCGCACCCGAGCGCCGTCGCCAGAGGCTTCGTTCGCGGTCAGGGGCACGGCCATTTCGGGCGCGCCGTGGGGCCGTGCGGCGGGGATGGTGCCGCGTTCCGGTCGGCGGTTGGCACGAGCGTCGGCGTTCGCCGGCGCTGTTGACGCGGAGCCGTGGGCTGCGGCACGAGCGCGAAACCCACCCTCAGCATCGTCGGTGATCATCGACTCGATCGCGGCGAGCCGTGCGGCGACGTCACCGCGATTGTCGAGCACCGGCAGCCGGAATGGCGGCGGCCCGTCGGTCGTGATGCCGACGGCCCGCACGGCCGGCATCGGACGATCGAGGTCTCCGTCGTCGGGGAGGCGTGTCATCGGCCGGGCGTAGCCACGAACGGTCGGCGGGGGCGGCGGGAACGGCGGGGCCGGCACCGGACCGGGTGACGGAGGCGTTGGAGCCGGACCGGGCCACGGACTAGGCGGTACCGGAATCGGCGACGGTTCGGGCGGTCGCGGGACCGGTGTCGGTTCGGGCGGCCGCGGCACCGGCGACGGCTCCGGTGGCCGCGGGACCGGCGGCGGCTCCGGCACCGGTGGTTGCGGGGACGGCATCGGTCCGGGCATCGGGCCCGGGCCCGGGAACGGCTCCGGGCCGGGGAACGGCTCTGGATCCGGAAGCGGCGGGGGCTCGGGTGACGGCCGACGCTCAGGCTCGGGCCGCGGCGGCGTGGGCTCCGGGGTCGGCGGCTCCGGTTTGGGTGTTGGCGGTTCCGGTGGTTCCGGGGTCGGCGGCGGCTCCGGCGTTGGCGGTGCCGGGGGTTCGGGCCGCCTCGGTGGCGCCGGCGGCTCGGGCGGTCGCGGAGGCTCCGTCGCCGCCGGCACACGTACCCGTGCGACGGCCCGGAAACGTTGCGGCGTCGCTGGGGCGAGCGGGTTGTGGCGCATCGCGGGCCCGGCCGACGCGGCCGGCTCGCCGGCCATGGCCGGCCGGGTCAGGTTGAATTCCACCGCCCCGTCGTCGCGGTCGTCGGCCGGATCCGGTGCGGATGCGTGGGCGCCATAGGTCATCGGCGACGTGACGACGGAGGCGCCGCGATCCATCCAGACCGGGACCGCCGAGGCGGCCGAGTCGGTGACGTCCGCAGCGTGCTTCGGACGCTCCACCGCCGCATCGGCAACGCGATCGCTCACGGCCAGCCCCCCCATGGCGCCGACACTCGCGTGACGGCCGAAGTAACTTGCCCCCGTTAACGGTGCCACAGAGTTGGCTCGCGGGGTAGCCGACCTTACATCGCCCCAGGTCAAGACGGGACGCCGCCGGTCGCCGGCCGGGCGATCGTCGGTCACTGCCGCTCTGCTTAGCCGGTCGCCGACGCGGATGGGCTGTCAGACGGTGTGGCGGACGCCGTGTCAGACTCGGTGGCCGATGCGGAAGGTGACGGCGACGGCGATGGCGAAGTAGTCGGCGTCGGATCGCCGCTCGGGGACGGCGTCGGCGGCCTCGTCGGTGGCGACGTTGGCCTCGGCGGCAACGTCTTCGGCGGAGCGGTCGACGTCGGCGGCGTCGACGGGGATCCGGATGGCGACGGGGATCCCGACGGTGACGGCGACGGCGACGGCGAGTGCGAGGGAGACGGCGACGGGGTCGGCGATGGCGACGTTGTGCCCGGGACCGCCGGCACGACCCTCGTTGCGCCGAAGAATGCCGACCACCAGACCGGTGCGATCTTCACGTTCTGGCCGGTCATCGGCGCTTCGATCATCTTGCCGTTGCCGATGTACATGCCGACGTGGGTGATCTGCCGCCAGTCGGTGTTGCTCGTCGTACTGAAGAACACCAGATCGCCGGGGAGCAACTCGTCGATGCCGATCGGCGTGGTCGCGTGTTCCTGATCGCGAGCAATGCGCGGCACGGTCACGCCGGCCGATCGGTAGGCGGCCCAGACCAATCCGGAGCAGTCATAGCTGTTGGGACCCTCGGCCCCGAACACGTACGGCTTGCCCAGCTGCCGCATCGCGAACGCTATCGCCGCCAGGGCCTTCGGGTTCGCGGTCTGCCCGTGGACGTTCACGCTGATCGGCAACTGTGCGCCGAGGTTCGTGTCGATCTCGTTCTGCTGCGCGTCCGCCGCGGCCAGCGCGTCGGCGTTCTGCGCCTTCAGTTGGTTGAGGTCGGCGTTCTCCGTCTCGAACGTCAGCTGGAGCGACGACTGTTCGGTCTGCAGGTTCTCCTGCTGGGTCAGCGCCGCCGTGTAGGCGTTGTAGGCCGCCTGCTCGTTCTGCCGTGCGGTCGTCAGGTTGACCGCTTCGGGCTCCGCATTCGGCGGGGCCGGGATGATCCCCGGGGCCAGGAGGTTGAACTGTTGGAGGTCGTGACGGTAGGGCGCGAGCGGACCGAGGCCGGCATTTTGCTCGTACTCGGACGCGGCGGCGTCAGCGGCCTGATCGGCGGCCGAGTTCGACGCGCTCACCGCGGCCTGCCAGGTGGCGTAGGCGGTGTTGGTGGCGGCGACCTGCGTCGCGACCTGGACCGCGAGCGCGTCGATGCGCTGGCTCAGTCCCTCGACCTGCGCCTCCCGCGAGAAGATCGAGGCGGCGAGCGGCCCGAGCGACGCCGGGAACGGGGCGAACGGCAGGTGCAGCGCTGATCCGCTCGACGAGCCGGACGACTCGGCGCCGGTGCCCGCTTGGACAGGCGTGGCGCCGGTCGGGACGGTCGGCCCCGATCCGGAGGTCGTCGTAGCGCCGGCAGCCGACGTCGTGCGAACACTGTGCGTCGTCGAGTGCGCGCTCGACGCGGTCGCTGCCTCGGCTGGGCGAGCGACAAAGACGCACAAAGCCGTACACGCAATTCCGACCGTGAGCGGACGAATCGCTATCCGTCGCCAGGACGACCGGCGAATGTCATCGCGCGGATCGGGTCCGGGCTCAGCCGGCCCGGATTCGCTCGTCGCCCGCCATCGTCGTCGCGAAGCCATGATGTACGTCCGCCCCGTCCGTCGTTTTGCACCCCAAGAAGTTTCCTACCTCACATCTGTCACGAGTGTCACTACTGATACCAACAAGAGATTGAATAAGGCGTGAGAAGTAGGGTGCCGGCCGGCAACGTGCAGGAGCGCGGTTGGTCGGTGACCGGCGCTGGTCGGCGGCGGGCCGGGTCGTTTCGGGCGTGAGCGTCGGCTGGACGTACCCTCGGTGGTGCACGGCGCGCGGCGAGCGCGGCGACGGCGGCGAAGGAGCTAGGGCGGCGTGGACGCAGGACTGAAGCGTGACCTGGAGGCGAAGGTCTACGAGGGCGTACGCCTGACCCGGGCCGACGGCGAGGCGCTCTACGCGAGCGATGACCTCTCCTGGCTCGGTCGGTTGGCCCATCACCGCCGGACCGAACTCAACGGCGACCGGGTCATGTTCAACGTGAACCGGCACCTGAACCTGACCAACGTGTGCTCGGCCAGTTGCGCGTACTGCTCTTTTCAGCGCAAGCCCGGCGAAAAGGCCGCCTACACGATGCGCATCGAAGAGGCCGTCAGCAAGGCCAAGGAAATGCAGGGCGAGCAGCTCACCGAATTGCACATCGTCAATGGCCTGCATCCGACGTTGCCGTGGAAGTACTACCCGCGCGTCCTGCGCGAACTGAAGGCCGCCCTACCCGAGGTCAACCTCAAGGCATTCACCGCCACCGAGGTGCACTGGTTCGAACGCATCAGCGGGCTCGACGCGAGCGAGATCTTGGACGAACTGATGGACGCGGGCCTGGAGTCGCTGACCGGCGGCGGAGCCGAGATCTTCGACTGGGAGATCCGCCAGCACATCGTCGACCACAACACGCACTGGGAAGACTGGTCGCGGATCCATCGGCTGGCGCATTCGAAGGGCCTCAAGACGCCGGCGACCATGCTCTACGGCCACATCGAAGAACCTCGGCATCGCGTCGACCACGTCTTGCGGTTGCGTGAGCTACAGGACGAGACCGGTGGCTTCCAGGTCTTCATCCCGCTGCGCTACCAGCACGACTTCGTCGACTCCGCGGACGGCAAGATCCGCAATCGGCTGCAGGAGCGGACCACGATGGCGAGCCCGGCCGACTCGCTCAAGACGTTCGCCGTATCGCGGTTGATGCTGGACAACTTCCCGCACATCAAGTGCTTCTGGGTCATGCACGGCGTGTCGCTGGCGCAGATGTCGCTGTCCTACGGCGTCGACGACCTCGACGGCTCGGTCGTCGAGTACAAGATCACGCATGACGCCGACTCGTACGGCACGCCGAACACGATGCACCGCGAGGACCTGCTCAACCTCATCTGGGACGCCGGCTTCCGCCCGGTCGAGCGCAATACGCGCTACGACACGGTCCGTGAGTATGACGCGCCGACGCCGCTGGCCGAGCGCCGAGCCGAACCTCAGCAGGTCTGGGCTTAAGAGCAATGAGCAATCGCGGTACGGGCGGCGGACGGCGCGCAACAGTGCGCGGCAAGTCCGCGCCCGACGACCGCACGCCGGCGACGTCGAGCGGCCAGAAGTACCCGCACCGCGATGCGGACGGTCGCGTCGTCAGCGCGACCGAGATGGTGATCAGCGTCATCACCTCGGTCGCGATTGTCACGGTCCTGTTGATCGTGGTGGACGGTCTCGCATCGGTGGCCGGTCGCGGCTCGTTCGGTCGCATCTCCGGATGGCCGGCGGCGATCCTCGCCGTGTGGTTATTCATCGAAGACTTTCGCGCCTGGAAGATCGGTCCGGCCCGGGTCGGCGTGGCGCTCGTGGCGGCCGCACTCGGCGCGCTCGCCGGCGGTCTACTCGCCTCGGTGCTAGGGGCGCTGCCTCCGCTGTTCGCCGGTGCGCTCGGGGCGCTCCTCGCGTGCCTGATCTACGCGATGATCTGGTTCTTTGGCGTACGGTTGGTCGCCGGACGGACCACGGAAAGGTGATGCGGTGAGGATTCCACCCGCTACGAAATTCACGCTCGGCCGGATCGGTCTGTTCGCGATCCTCTTCGTGATCCTGCTCGCGGTTCCGATGCCGATGTCTCGTGACGCCGGCCTGCTGGTGCGATTGATGATCGCCGCGGTGGTGTCCGCGATCGCGTCGTGGTTCCTGCTCGCCCGGTGGCGCAACGAGATGGCCAGCACGCTGGAATCGTCGATGTCGAAGCGCCGGGTCGAGAAGGAAAAGCTGCGGGCCGCCCTCGCCGGCGACGACGACACCGCCAAGCCCAAGCCATCCCGCCGCCGGTAACCAACGCCGGGCGTGGCACGCCGGCCCCACGACCTAAAGCTGAACCACGACGAACCGTGCGCTACAGTCCCGGTGATCGCTACGCAGCGAAGCCGGTGTGACTCCGGCGCTGTCCCGCAACTGTGATGCCCCCGCACGTGAGCGTGCCACGGGGATAAGCCAGGTCGCCTGCTAGTGATCGCGACATGCGCTCTCGAGGAGGGGCGCCTCGCGGGCAGGGGGCAATCCTCCCGGTCGGCGAAGCACCTTCAAGCCTCGACCGACAGGAGGAACTCATGAGAAGACCCGTGCCCACCATCACTTCCGCGGCTGTCCTCGCCGCGCTGACCCTGGCCGGCGTCGGCCTCGCCGGCTGCGGCTCGAGCGGATCTACGAACGCCGCGCCGGCCGCGTCCGCGTCGTCCGCCGAGGCCGTTACGTACCCGGTCACCCAGGACGGCACGACGCTGTCGGCCAAGCCGACGCACATCATCTCGATGTCGCCGACGGCGACCGACATGCTGTTCACCATCGGTGCCGGCAGTCAGGTGATCGCCGTCGACAAGAACTCCGACTTCTTCGGCGCCAACCCGCCAGCCACCACACCGCCGGCCGATATCGACGCGTTCCAGCCGAACGCGGAAACGATCGCGGCCAAGAGCCCGGACCTGGTGGTGCTGTCGGACGATACGAACAAGATCAAGGAAGCGCTCGTCAAGCTCAAGATCCCGGTCTACATGGCACCGGCGGCGACCACGATCGACGACACCTATCACCAGATGACGGCGCTCGGGGCGCTGACTGGTCATCCGAGCACGGCCGCTGCCGCGGTTGCGGCGGAAAAGAAGGCGATCAGTGACGATCTCGCGAAGTTGAAGCCGCGGAGCAAGCCGCTGACGTTCTATTACGAGCTGGACCAGACGTTCTACTCGGTCACGTCGAAGACGTTCATCGGGTCCTTGTTCGGCATGGCGAAGATGACCAATATTGCCGACACCGGGAACGCGAGCAACCCGTACCCGCAACTGTCGGCCGAGGTCATCATCAAGGCGAACCCGGACGTGATCTTCCTCGCCGACACGGACTGCTGTCAGCAGTCGGCGGCCACGGTGGCCAAGCGGCCCGGCTGGTCGACCATCGGCGCGGTCAAGGACCAGCAGGTCGTGCCGATCCCGGACGACGTCGCGTCGCAATGGGGCTCGCGTGTGCCGGCGCTCCTCGACACCATCGTCACCGAGTCCAACGCAGCGCCGACGTCGTGATCAGTCGGTCGTGACCGGTCCCGGCCGCAAGGCGCCCGCCAAATCGGTCGCACCGATGCGTGCGACCGGGCCCGACCATGCGACCGGGCCCGACCATGCGATCGTGCCGGTCCATGGGGCTGGGCCGGTCCATGGGGCTGGGCCTGACCATGCGAACGGGCCTGAGCATGCGAACGGGTCGGTCACTGCCGTCGACCCGGTGCCCGTGGTTGAGTCGGCGCGCCTTCGGGTGCGCTGGCTCGCCGCGGGCGTCGGCGCGGTCGTGGTCGCAGTCATCGCCGGACTCGCACTTGGACCGGTCGGGCTGAACCCCGGCGGCGTCTTCGTCGAGTTGCTGGACTTGCTGCCGGGCGTGCACCTGCACAGTGGACTCTCCGCCAGTGAACAGGCGATCGTCACGCAGCTTCGACTGCCACGCGTGTGTCTCGGCCTGCTCGTCGGCGCCACGTTGGCGGTGGCCGGCGGCACGTACCAGGGCGTGTTCCGCAACCCGTTGGCCGATCCCTACCTGCTGGGGATCGCGGCCGGTGCCGGGCTCGGTGCCACCATCGCGATCGTCGGCGGTCACGCGTTCGCGCAGCTACCCGGGGCCGGCGGCAACGGTACGCCGATCTACGTCCCGTTCGTGGCCTTCGTCGGCGCCCTGGTGGCGGTGACGATGACGTACGCCCTCGGAGCGGCCGGCGGGACGGCGCGTACGCCAGCGGTGCTGTTGCTCGCCGGCGTGGCCGTGACGGCATTTCTGACCGCCGGGCAGACGTACCTGCAGCAGCGGTACGTCGAGACGATCCGCGAGGTCTACTCATGGATCATGGGCCGGCTGACCACGGCCGGCTGGCATGACGTACTGCTCCTGCTGCCGTTCGCCGTGACCACGATCGCCGTGATGATCGGCTATCGCCGGCAGCTCGATGTGATGTCGGTCGGCGACGCCGAGGCGGAGAGTCTGGGTGCGCATCCACGCCGGACGCGGCTGGTGCTCGTGGTCGTGGCCTCGCTCGGCACCGCGGCCGCGGTCTCGGTGTCCGGCCTGATCGGCTTCGTCGGCATCATCGTGCCGCACACCGTACGGCTGATGGCCGGAACGAGCTACCGCGTGATCCTGCCGCTGTCGGCGCTGTTCGGCGGTGCCTTCCTCGCGCTCGCCGATCTCGGCGCGCGGACGCTCACGGCGCCGGACGAGATCCCGATCGGCGTCGTCACGGCGTTCTTCGGTGCGCCGTTCTTCATCGTCATCCTGCGTACGTCCCGGCGGCTGTGATGCTGCCCGTCGAACACCCCGAGACCGGCATCCATGCGCTCTCCGTACGAGACGTCGGCGTCGTCCTCGACGGGACAAAGATCATTACCGGCCGTCGGTCTCGATGTCGCGGCCGGCGAGTGGCTCACGATCATCGGGCCTAACGGCGCCGGCAAGTCGACACTGCTGCGTACGGTCGGCGGCCTGCTCGACTTCACTGGCTCGATCGAGCTGTTCGGCACGGCGTTGCACCGGATGCGTCGTCGTGACCGCGCCCGGCTGGTGGCGAGCGTGGCGCAGGATCCGGTGGTCCCGCCCGGAATGGCGGTGATCGACTACGTGCTTCTCGGCCGTACCCCGTATATCCCAGCCCTCGCGAGCGAGTCGCGGGCGGATCTGGACGCGGTCGACGAGGTGTTGGCGCGGCTCGACCTGCAGCGCTTCGCCGGGCGGCGACTGGAGTCGCTGTCCGGTGGCGAGCGCCAGCGGGTGTTCCTGGCGCGGGCGCTCGCCCAGGGAGCCAAGCTGCTGCTACTCGACGAGCCGACCAGCGCCCTGGACATCGGCCATCAACAGGACGTGCTGGAACTGGTCGACAAACTGCGCCGCGACCGCGGGCTCACGGTGGTGGCGACGATGCACGATCTCTCGATCGCGGGCGAGTACGCCGAGCGGATGGTCCTCATGGCCGAGGGCACGGTAGTGGCCGCCGGCACGCCGCGCGACGTGCTGACCGAGGAACTACTAGCGCGGCACTACCAGGCGCAGGTGCGCGTGATCGACGGCGAGCAGGGCCCGCTCGTCGTGCCGGTCCGTCGCTCCGCGGAGGCTTAGTCGTTCATCTGGATGATCGAGAAGGATGCGCCCTGCGGGTCGGTCAGCACCGCGAAGCGGCCGATCGGGATGTCGGTCGGCGGCACGGCCACCGTTCCGCCCAACTCCTCGACCTTCGCGCACGCGGTGTCGCAGTCGGCCACATCGAAGTAGACGACCCACTGCGGCGGCATCTCGGCCGGCCACTGCGGACCGCTGATGTCCATCATCCCGGCCACGGTCGTACCGTCGACCTGGAATTCCGTGTACGGCACCTCGGTGCCTTCGCTGGCCTTCGCCGTCAGACCGAGGGCGTCCCGGTAGAAGGACGTTGACCTTGACACGTCCCGGGTCAGCATCTCGTTCCAGATCAGCGAGCCGGGCTCGTTGACGACGCCGGCGCCGGGGAACGTTCCGGCCTGCCAGATCCCGAACGCCGCTCCGGTCGGATCGGCGAACACTCCCATCCGCCCGAGGTTCATCACATCCATCGGTGGAACGATCGCCTGGCCGCCGGCATCGGCGATGCGAGCCGCCACAGCTTCGGCATCGTCCACGGAGAAGTATGACGACCACACGATCGGCTGACCGTCGGCCATCAGTGGCCCGGCGCCCGCGACCGCCTCGCCGTCCAACTCGTATCGGACGTAGCCGCCGTAGTCCTCGCTCGTCTCGGTGGCCTTCCAACCGAACAACGCGCCATAGAACTCGGTGGTCGCGTCGATATCGGGAGTGCTGAGATCGACCCAGCTTGGGGTGCCGGCCCGGTATGAAGTCTTGCGCATCTGCCAAATCCTTCCTCTCGCGTCGACTCTGTTGGTCGCGTCGACTCGGTCGCCGACCGCCGGTTGCCGATCGATCCGGCAGGGGTGCGGAGGCTTCGGAAAGGAGATGGTCGCATCGCCCGCCGACATTCGCGCGGCGAATGCCACGAACGTGGAGCGCCTACACAGCAACGACAAAATGTCGTCGTCGGGAGTGGTCCGGCGGTCGACGATCAGGCGATCGCGGCCGGCAGCGGCTCGGCGTGCACGATCGCGAGCCGTGACACCGCGCGGGTCAGGACCACATACAGACGGTGCAGTCCGCGCGGTTCGGCCGCCACGATCGCGGCGGGTTCGACCACGATGACGTGGTCATATTCGAGTCCCTTGGCCACCGTCGCCGGCAATACGCTGATCCGATCGTCGGCCTCGGCGTCGCCAGACGTGATGCCGGCGGCGGCGAGCGCGGCCACGAGGCCGGGCACGGCAGCGTCGGCCGCGATGACGCCGATCGATCCCTCGAACGTCAGCGCGTCGCGCACCTGTGCCACGACAGCCTTCGCGACGTCCGCCGCCCGGTCGATGACAAGCGCGCCATCGTGGCGGAGCGAGCGCGCCGCCGGCACATCCACGTCGAGCGCCGGCAGCAGCCGGTTGGCCAGAGCCAGAACCTCCGCCGGTACGCGGAAGCCGAGCGTGAGCGGCACGATCTCGCCGTCGGGCTTGCCGAGGTGTCCGAGCGTGTCCCGCCAGTTCCGCGACGACCACGGCGTGGTGCCCTGCGCCAGGTCGCCGAGAAGCGTGATGGCCGAGTGTTCGCTGCGCCGGGCGATGACGCGCGCCTGCATCGGCGACAGATCCTGCGCCTCGTCCACGACGACGTGGCCGAAGCTCGGACTGCGCTCGATCAGGCCGGCCGCCTCGTCCACGACGACCGCCTCGGCCGCGGTCCACTTGATCGATCGGATCGACCGCGGCGGCTTGGCCCACACCACGGCGGCCTGTTCGTCCGCGTCGAGAATGCCATCGGCCGCTCGAGCCAGGGCGTCCGCGTTGCCCAGCAGGCTCGCCACCAGCCCGTCCGCGGTGACGGCCGGCCAGACGTGATCGAGGAACGCGGTCACCGGCTTGGCCCGGCCCATCCGGCGCAGCCAGGTTTCGCCCGGCGACTCGCCGCTGCGTGCCTCGGCCTGGCGCTGTAGCAACGCGACCGTACGAGCCCGTACGCGTTCGCGACCGGTGCCGTACGGCGGGTTCTCGCGCCGTACGTCGTCGACCACGCGGCGCAGCGCGTCGACCGAGATGCGCCACCGGTACGACCCGTCCGAGATCTCGATCGGCTCGACCGGGCGCTGGACGATGGTGGCCAGGGCGCGTTGCAGGACCTGGGCCATCCGTACGTCGTGCAGGATTGGCGCGGCGTCCGGCCGCTCGACGCCGGTCACCGCCACCGGCAGCAGGTCGTCGACCGTCGCCTGGGTCACGTCGATCTCGCCAAGGGCCGGCAGCACGGCCGCGATGTAGTGGAGGAACGCGCGGTTCGGTCCGATCACGAGCACGCCGGACCGGCGTAGCCGCTCGCGGTGCAGATAAAGCAGGAACGCGGCACGATGCAGGCCGACCGCGGTCTTTCCGGTGCCGGGTGCGCCCTGTACGCAGATCGTCGTGTCGAGGTCGGCCCGCACCAGCTCGTCCTGCTCGGGCTGGATCGTCGCGACGATGTCCCGCATCGGCCCGACGCGCGGCCGTTCGATTTCCGTCGTCAGGATCTTCGAATTCGTGCCGAGTTCCTCGCCCCGATCGAGGTGCTCGTCCTCGAAGCCGGTGATCTGGGCGCCGGATTCGGCCGTTGCCGTACCGGGGGCGGTCCAGCCGAACCGGCGACGTACGGCGACGCCCTGCGGCTCGCGCACGCTGGCGCGGTAGAAGGAGCGGGAGATCGGCGCGCGCCAATCGAGGACGAGTGGCTCACCGATGTCGTCGACGACGTGGCGGCGGCCAATGTGATAGCTGTGCCCGGCATGGTCTTCGAGTGCGGTGCCGAAGTCGAGGCGGCCGAAGAACAGGGGCGCGGTCGGGTCGTCGGTCAGCTCGGCGATGCGCCGGGCCAGCTGGCGACCGAGGCTCTCGGCCGCGAACGGGTCGCCGGACACGCTGCCGCCGGTGGCGAACAGGGCCTCGGCCCGCTCGCGCATCTGGCCGAGCGCGGCCCGGGAGGTGGCGAGGTGGGCCCGCTCGGCGGCGAGCTCGCGGGACAGGTCGTTGTCGGACGCTGGGTCGGTGGACCGGTCGGGTCGGTGCCGGGTCGGGTCGGTGCTGTGGGTCGGGTCGGCGCTCGTCGGATCGGTGGTGTCGGTCGGGGAACTCGTCTGGTCAGTCGAATGGGTCGACATGGACACGTCAGGTCCTCGTGGTTCGGTTCGGATCGCGACACGTACAGGCCGCCCGGCGCTCGCCTGGTTGCGGCGACCCCGCCCTGGGGTCGCGGTCGCACTCGAACGTCGTCGGCCCTCGGGACCGGGCGACGGTTCGGCGCGGCGGCGTGCCGGCTGTGCCCTCGCCTGCCGTTACGGCAGGCGGAATCGCCCATGATAGCCGGGGCGCGACACGGCCGCCGCCGAGTTTCGTCCCGGCGGCCACCTGCGGGATCATCAGATGATGACCAAGCCCCACGCTGCCCGTGATAGCAACGGCCGCCAGCCCGACCGGCCGAGCGATCGATCGGCGGACGGGCTGGAGCCGCAACCTCGCGATGCGCCAGAATCGGCCGCCACGTCGGCGACGGCGCCCGCTGACGGGTCCGGCGTGTCGGATGTGTCCGGCACCGCCGCCGAACGGCGGCTGGAGATCAACGAACCGGCGAGTCTGCGAGCAATATCACACCCGGCGCGACTCGCGGCGATGCAGCGGCTGATGATGATCGGCCCGGCCACGGCCACCGAACTCGGCGAGACGGCCGGCCTCAGTGCGAGCGCGATGAGCTATCACCTGCGCAGCCTGGAGAAAGCTGGCTTGATCGAGACGGCGCCCAGTCGCGGCGACGGCCGGGAACGAGTCTGGCGCAGTGTCCACGAGGGCTACACGGTGGACACGCTCGAAGGCGGCTCGGCCGAGATGCGCGACGCGTCCCGTGAGCTGATCGAATCCGTACTCCTCGTCCAGGACATGCGGATCCGCCGGTGGCTGGCGCTGAGCGAAACCGAGCCGGACTGGATCGACACGGGTTACTTCTACGAGACGTTGCTCAACGTGACGCAGGACGAGTTGGCCACGCTGAACCGGAAGGTCCAGGAACTCCTCACGCCGTACCGGCTCGGTCGGCGCAAGAACCCGCCACCGGGTGCGCGCCAGACGTCGTTCGTGGCGCGGGGCTTCCCGCTCGCCGATCCGGTGGCGCTGGATCGGCCGGATGCCCCCGGCCGGGCCGAAGCGATTCCGTCCGACCCCTTGCCGAGCGGAGATGTGAAGCAGTAACTTCGAAGTATGTCCTTCACATCTTCGGCGGTTGCTCCTGACGCCGAGGCCCCGGCGGCCACGCCCCGGTGGTCCGACCTCTATATCGCGGCACTCGCGCGAGCGGTCTCGGGTTGCGGGGACATGCTCGCCGCCACCGCGCTCGCATTGATCCTGGTGGCGCGGGGCGAGAGCGGTCTGGCGGTGGCCGGCATCCTGCTCGCCGCGGCGGTGCCGCTGGTGGCCGTCGGACCGATCGCCGGCCGGCTCGCGGATCGCGTGGACAGCCGGACCCTGATCGTGTCGGTCGGCATCGTGCAGATCGGTGTGTGCGTCGCGCTCGCCTTCGCCACCCAACCAGTCCTGATCATCGCCTTGGTCGCGACGCTCGCCATCGGGCTGGCGATCACCGGCCCAACGATGAGTGCCCTCACACCGCTGATGGTCGGCCGCCAGAATCTCGCCAAGGCGGGCGGCATCTCGCAGACCGCGGCGACGATCGGCATGTTGGTCGCGCCGGCCCTCGGCGGGGTGCTCGTCGGCGCGTTCGGTTCACGGGTGCCCTTGCTGATCGACGCCGGAACGTACCTGTCGATCCCGATCGCCGGTCTGCTCATCCGTACCCGTCGAGGTGGCCGCTTCCGGACCGTTCCGGCCGCGACGAGCGTAGGCGGCGCGGACGCCGCCGCCTCTGCGACCGGCCGGCACCAGCCGGTTTTCCGCATGCGGTCCGACGCTTTGCTGTGGCCGCTCATGGTGATGATCGGCGCGGTCATCGGGGCGATCAGTGCCGTCAACGTCATCGATGTGTTCTTCATCCGGCAGACGCTGCACGCGTCGGCCACCGTGTACGGCCTGGTCGCCGCGGCCTGGATCGTCGGCATGGTGTTCGGCGCGGTGATCCGCGGTCGCCAGCGCCGAGACGACGTCGGGACGGCCAGGGTGCTGTTGCTGAACAACCTGGCGACCGGGGTCGCGATCGCCGTTGCCGGTCTGATGCCGCACGTCGGTTGGGTCGTTCCACTCTGGCTGCTCGGTGGCGTCCTGAACGGCATGGAGAACGTGGGGATCGGAGTCATCCTCGGCAGCCGGGTGCCGGCGGAGGTCCGCGGCCATGCCAGCGCGATCTTCAACAGCATCGCCGGCGGCACGAACGCGTTCGGCTACCTGGCCGGCGGCGCATTACTCGCGATCGCGTCGCCCCGCCTGCTCGTCATCGCGTGCGGGTTGGCCGGTGTGGCTGCGGCCGCGATCTTCGGGGTGCCGCTCACTCGGGCGATGCGGCGCGAACGCGCCATACACGACCCCACGGTCGCCGATGATCCACTCCCACGGACGATTGCGGCCGTATAGCAACTCGAATCGTCCACGCCAACGGATCATGGCGGCGGCCCGGCCGGACACGCCGCGCTATCCCGGTATGTGAGCGTGCCCACTCGCGCGGTCCGCGTAACGTGCCCAGACATGAGCGCACCGCAATCACCGCAACGTCCGCGGGTCGGGCACATCCAGTTTCTCAACTGCCTGCCGATCTATTGGGGATTGATGCGGTCGGGTGCGCTTCTCGACGTCGACCTGCGCAAGGACACCCCGGACCAGCTCAACGCCGCTCTCGTCGCCGGCGACCTCGACATCGGACCGATCTCGCTCGTCGAGTACCTGCGCCACGCCGATGAGCTGCTGCTGCTGCCTGATCTGGCGGTCGGTAGCGACGGCCCGGTGCTGTCGGTGAACCTGGTCTCGACCAAGCCGCTGGTCGACGTCAAGCGGGTCGCGCTCGGCTCGACCAGCCGGACCGGTGTGCTCCTGGCGAAGATGCTTCTGGCCGACCGGTACGGTGTCCGGCCCGAGTTCTTCCGGTGCCCGCCGGAACTCGGCACGATGCTGCTCGAGGCGGACGCCGCCGTGGTGATCGGCGATGTGGCCTTGCGCGCACTCTATGAGTCGCCGACATCCGGCCTGACCGTGACCGACCTCGGGGCCGAGTGGCGCGACTGGTCGGGCTTGCCGATGGTGTTTGCGGTGTGGGCGGTCCGCAAAGACTTCGCGAGTGCGAATCCGGGCCTGGTCAAGGACGTACACGAGGCATTCCTGCGCTCGCGCGATCTCTGCCTGGACGAGTTGGACGAGGTGGCCGAGGCGGCGGCCCGGTGGGAGCCGTTCGACGCGGCCACCCTGGCGAGCTACTTCCGCACCCTGGATTTCTCGCTCGGCGAGCGCCAGATCGAGGGCGTACGGGAGTTCGCGAAGCGCGCCGCCGCCTTCGGCGAGGTGCCGGAGCTGCCCGCGGGCGGTCCTGCCTTTGCCGCCGTGTAGCGCTCGTCGGCGCTGGCGCCGAGGCATCGGCCGCCCAACATGTAACAGGCTGGTTGCTTAGCTTGCCTTCCGCTGTAACACTTGGGGTGTGTACGGCAACGACTTCGGTCCCGACCAGAGCCTGCTCGATCAGGTCGCCGACGCCGAGCGCGCGCTTGTCGAGGCGGCCGCCCGGGGTCGCGACGGCGCGCCCGAAACCGGCGAGGAACAGGCCTACTTCGACCAGATCGTGGCGGCCGAGCAGAAGGTCGAGCCGCGTGACTGGATGCCGGCGGCGTACCGGAAGACCCTGATCCGGCAGATCGCGCAGCACGCCCACTCGGAGATCATCGGCATGCAACCCGAGGGCAACTGGATCTCCCGCGCGCCGAGCCTCAAACGCAAGGCGATCCTGCTCGCGAAGGTGCAGGACGAGGCCGGCCACGGCCTGTATCTGTACGCGGCCGCGGAAACGCTCGGCATCGACCGCGACGAGCTGGTCGACATGCTGATCGACGGTCGGCAGAAGTACTCATCGATCTTCAACTACCCGACGCTGAGCTGGGCCGACGTCGGCGCGATCGGCTGGCTCGTGGACGGCGCCGCGATCGTCAACCAGGTGCCACTGTGCCGCTGCAGCTATGGCCCGTACGCCCGGGCGATGATCCGCATCTGTAAGGAAGAGTCGTTCCACCAGCGGCAGGGTTACGAGATTCTCTACACGCTCGCGCATGGCACGCCCGAGCAGCGCACCATGGCGCAGGACGCGGTGAACCGCTGGTGGTATCCGTCGCTCGCGATGTTCGGGCCGCCGGACACCGACTCGACCCACTCCGAACAGTCGATGGCCTGGAAGATCAAGCGGTTCTCCAACGACGACCTGCGCCAGCGGTTCGTCGACATGTGCGTCCAGCAGGCGTCCGTCCTCGGGCTTGACCTGCCCGATCCGGATCTGCGCCGGGACGACGAGAGCGGACACTACGCGTACACCCAGCCCGACTTTGACGAGTTGATGCAGGTCATCAAGGGCAACGGTCCGTGCAACCGGGAGCGCATCGCCAACCGCAAGCGCGCGCACGACGACGGTGCCTGGGTCCGCGAGGCCGCCTCGGCCTACGCCGCAAAACAGACCGCGAGGGTACGGCGAGAGCCGGCGCCCGTGGCGGTGGCGTGATGGCGGCCGGCGAGCTCTGGGAGGTCTTCGTGCGACCGCGCCGCGGTCTCGCGCACACGCACGTCGGCAGCCTGCACGCGCCGGACGCCGAGATGGCCTTGCGCAATGCCCGGGACGTCTACACGCGTCGCCAGGAAGGCGTGTCGATCTGGGTCGTGCCGGCCGGCGCGATCACGGCGTCCAGCCCGGACGAGAAGGACGCCTTCTTCGACCCGGCCGCCGACAAGGTCTACCGGCACCCGACCTTCTATGACGTACCGGAAGGCGCTGGTCACCTGTGACCACCTCGCACGGCGACGAACTGTTCGCCTACCTGCTCCGGCTCGGCGACGACGCGCTGATCACGGCGCAGCGGCTTGGCGAGTGGTCGGCCCGTGCGCCGGAGATGGAGCAGGACATCGCGCTGTCGAACATCGCGCTCGACCAGCTCGGTGCGGCGCGACTGTTCCTCACGTACGCCGGCGACGTCGAGGGGGTGGGGCGGGACGAGGATGCGCTCGCGTACCTGCGCCAGGACTTCGAGTTCCGCAACGCGCAGCTGGTCGAGCTGTCGGACACCGACTTCGGCACCGCCATCGCGAAGCTGCTGTGCCTCGCGGCGTTCCAGCACCCGCTCTATGAAGCGCTGTCGTCGAGCGTTGACCAACGGATCGCCGGCATCGCGGCCAAGGCGGTCAAGGAATCGGCCTATCACCTCGATCACGCGACGCAGTGGACCGTACGGCTGGGTGACGGCACGGCCGAGTCGCACCGGCGGATGGCCGACGCGCTCGATGAGGTGTGGCCGTACACGTTCGAGCTGTTCGAGTCCGATCGGGTCGCGCGTCATGTGGCCGCGGCCGGGATCGGTGTCGACCCGTCGTCGTTGCGCGACGGATGGCTCGACACGGTGACCAGCGTGCTGCGGCAGGCGACGCTCGACGTACCGGTGACGGATTGGCGCCCCACCGGCGGCCGCGCCGGCCGGCACACCGAGGCGCTCGGCTATCTGCTCGCCGAGATGCAGGTGCTACACCGTGCCCATCCGGGGGCGGCGTGGTGATGACCCAGACGCTTGACGCCAGCCGGATCCGGGACGCCGTCACGAATGTCGTCGACCCGGAGATCCGCGTCGTGACGATCGAGGATCTCGGCATTCTGCGAGACGTGGACGTGGACGACGCCGGACATGTCACGGTGACGATCACCCCGACGTATGCCGGCTGCCCGGCGATGGACGTGATCCGGGCCGATGTGGCGGCGGCGGCGCGAGAGGCCGGCGCGGCCGAGGTCAACGTACGCACCGAGCTGTCGCCGGCCTGGTCGACCGATTGGATCAGCGCGGCCGGGAAGGCGAAGTTGGCCGCGGCCGGCATCGCCCCGCCGGCACCCGTGCGTCGGCCGGGTCAGGTGCTGCTGCAGATCGCCGTACGCTGCCCACGCTGCGGATCGCCGGCGACGCAGGAACTGTCCCGCTTCGGGTCGACGGCGTGCAAGTCACTCTGGCGCTGCACCGAGTGCCGGGAGCCGTTCGACCACATCAAGGCGCACTGACCGTGTCCGTCACCATCACGCGGCCGGTGCGTCGCCGCCCGCAGTTTCATGCGCTCGAAGTGGCGGACGTGACGCGGCTCGTCGACGATGCGGTCGCGATCACGTTCACGGTGCCGCCGGAACTCCGCGAGGCGTACGCGTTCCGGGCCGGCCAGCACCTGACCGTGCGGAGATTCGTGGACGGCGAGGACGTCCGGCGGTCGTACTCGATCTGCTCGACGCCCGACGACCTCGCCCGCCACGGTCGCCTGCGCATCGGCGTCAAGGCGGTGGCCGGTGGCGTGTTTTCGGCGTTCGTGGCGTCCGAGTTGCGGGCCGGGCAAGCGATCGACGTGATGCCGCCGCTCGGTCACTTCACCACCGCCTTCGATCCGACCCGCACCCGGCACTATGCCGCGGTCGCCGCCGGCTCCGGCATCACGCCCGTACTGTCGCTGATCGCGACGGGTCTCGCGGTCGAGCCGAGCTCCCGGTTCACCGTCATCTTCGGCAACCGTTATGCGCGATCGGTGATGTTCGCCGAGGAGCTGGCCGACCTCAAGGATCGGTATCCGACCCGGCTGCACCTCGTACATGTGCTGTCCCGTGAGCCGCAGGACGCCGAGCTGCTGTCCGGTCGGGTCGACGCCGATCGGTTCGCCCGGCTGGTCGGCGCCGCCGGGCTGCTCGACGCCGACGATGTCGACGAGTGGTTCCTCTGCGGGCCGTACGGCATGGTCACCGACGTACGAGGCGTCCTGGCCGACCGGGGTGTGCCCGACCACGCCGTACACACGGAGTTGTTTCACGTGGCCGATGCCGCGACGCCACCGTCGACGCCGACCACCGCGGACGCCGGGCCGACCGCGGGTGAGGCCGAGGTGACGGTCCTGCTCGACGGCCGGGCGTCGACGTTCACCATGCCGCGCGACGGTCGCGTGCTCGACGCGGCACTCAAGGTGCGCTCCGAGCTGCCGTTCGCATGCAAGGGTGGGGTGTGTTCGACCTGCCGTGCCAAGATCACGAGCGGCCACGTGGAGATGGCGCGCAACTACGCTCTCGAGCCGGACGAGGTCGCCGCCGGCTACGTACTGACGTGCCAGTCCAGCCCCACCACCGACGCCATTACCGTGGACTACGACGCCTGAACGGGTCGGACGGTCGCCGCCGGCGACCCATCCGCAGGTCGCACCGCACCGAAACATTGGGTAAGGCACCCGGCGGTGAAGAGCGGAGATAGATCACAGTGACAGGTTCCCGAGGTGATGCGCGACGCGAACCCTCGGAGCCCACGCGGCTCCAAGCGGTGCCGTCGATCGAATCGCCGCTGGACGCCGAGGAGCTGCTGGTACGGGTCGCGCGCGGCGACGAGCGGGCGTTCGAGCAGCTGTACGACATCGTGGCGGCGCGCGTGTACGGCCTGGCCCGGCGCATCCTGCGCGACCCGGCGCAGGCCGAAGAGGTGGCGCAGGAGGTCCTCGTCGAGGTCTGGCGTACGTCGAGCCGCTTCGATGCGTCGAAGGGCTCCGCGACCAGCTGGATCTTCACGATCGCTCACCGGCGGGCGGTTGACCGGGTGCGGTCCGAGCAGGCCGGCGCCGATCGGCTCAAGCGCGTCGCGACGATCGAGACGCCCTACGACGACGTGGTCGAGGAGGCCACCGCCCGGCTCGAGAAGACACAGGTACGCCGCTGCCTGGCCGGCCTTACCGAGTTGCAACGCGAGGCGATCACCCTCGCCTACTACGGCGGCTACACCTATCGCGAGGTTGCCGACCTGCTCAAGACGGGCCTGCCGGCGATCAAGACGCGGATGCGTGACGGACTGATCCGGCTGCGCGACTGTCTGGGGGTGACGGTCGGATGAGCGCGGATATCCATACGTTGGCCGGTGCGTACGCGCTCGATGCCGTCACGGACATCGAACGCGCGGAGTTCGCTCGCCACGTCGCCGGTTGCGAGTCGTGCGCGCAGGAGTTGGCCGAGTTGCGCGCGACAGTCGGGCGGCTGTCCGACGCCACATCGCAAACCGCGCCGCCGGACCTCAAGGAATCGGTCATGGCCGTGATCGCGCAGACGCGGCAACTGCCGCCCGGGCGGGACCGGGATGCCCGCGAGGCGGCGAAGCGGTCTCGCGGTTGGCGGGGCTGGGCGGCTGCCGTGGCCGCCGCCGTGGTGGTTGCGGCCGGCGGCGGGGTGGCCGGGTATGCGATCTCCCATTCGCAGGTACGCGACGCGCAACGCGCCGCCACCGCCGCGCAGGCGCAGAACGCCCAGATCAACGCCGTGCTGACCGCCTCGGATGCGCAAGTGCGCACCGACCGTCTCGCCGCCGGCGGTCAGGTGACCGTCGTGACCTCGGCCAAGCTGGACGAGGGCGTGGCCGTGCTGTCCGACATGCCACCGCTGTCGAATGATCGCGTCTACCAGCTCTGGCTCATGTACGGGCAGCAGGCAAAGTCGGTCGGCGTCATGAACCTTGACGTGCTGGCCGGCACGCAGGTGTTCAGCGGTGTCGACGGTGCGACGGCGTTCGCGATCAGTGCCGAAAAGGCGGGTGGCGCTCCGGCGCCGACGCTTCCGCCGGTCACGAGCGTCAACCTGTAGCCCGACGGCCCGGGTCGCTCAGGCCGTGATGTCGCGCAGCTCGGCAAGATCGTCGTCGGTCGGGACCCACTCGCCGGCGGCGACATTCGCCGAGACCTGCTCCGGCCGCGTGGCACCGGCGATGACCGACGTGACGGCCGGCATCGCGGCGAGACCGCCGATCGCGACGTCCAGCATCGTCAGGCCGCGGGTCTTGGCGAACGCGTCGATCGCCTCGATGGCGTCCCAGTTCGCACCCTCGAGCCGGCTTGCGTAACGCTCACCGGCGAGCCGTCCGTCGGCCGGAGCGGCTTGGCCCCGCTTGTACTTGCCGGTCAGCAGGCCGCTGGCCAGCGGGAAGAACGGCAGTAGTCCGAGACCGAAGCGCTCACACGCAGGCGCTACGTCGTCTTCGACATCACGCTGCAGCCAGCTGTATTCGTTCTGAGCGCTGACGAATGGAGTGCCGGTGTGACGTCGTCGCCGTCCAGGCCGCGTCGGCGATCTGCCAGCCGGCGAAGTTCGAGTTGCCGAGGTAGCGGACCTTACCGGCCCGTACGAGATCGTCGAGCGCGGCCAGCGTCTCGTCGATCGGGGTCGCGTCGTCCGGCCGGTGCAGCTGGTAGAGGTCGATGTAGTCGGTCTCGAGCCGGCGTAGCGACGCTTCGACCGCACGCGTCACGTAGCGCCGGGATCCCCGGGCACCGAGGTCGACGCCGTTGAGCCCGTGCATGTCCATGCCGAACTTGGTGGCGATCACGACGTCGTCGCGCCGCCCGCGCAACGCCATGCCGAGCGCCGATTCGGAGCCACCCTGCGGTTCGCCGTAGATGTCGGCGGTGTCGAAGAGGTTGATGCCGTGGTCGAGGGCGGCGTCGACAACCAGCTTCGTCCCGGCCGCGTCGACCTTCCGCCCGAAGTTGTTGCAGCCGAGCCCGACGACCGAGACGACCAGCCCCGAGTTACCCAATCTGCGATACCGCATGTCAGCCATGCCAACGACCTTACGTTGCTGGTTGCCGCGGTTCGAGACGAGATCGGGAGTGGACCTCGCCACATCGCCTCGCCACGTCCCGACGTCACATCCCACACCACATCGCCTGGCCACATCGTTTCGGCGATGGGCGTCGCGGCCACTCCGCCACCGGCACCTGGAGCGCGCGGGCCGGGCACGCAGGTAGGCTCAGGCGCGTGACGAACGACAGCACGGCACCGGTCAGCGGGGAGATCGACGGCATTCTGCGGCGAGCCGCGGACGGCGGGCGCATCACACCGGACGAGGCGCTGCTGCTCTACACGGACGCGCCGTTCCACGCGCTCGGTGAGGCAGCCGATGCCGTACGCCGCCGGCGGTATCCGGACGGCATCGTCACGTACATCATCGATCGCAACATCAACTACACGAACGTCTGCGTCACGGCCTGCAAGTTCTGTGCGTTCTATCGAGCGCCGAAGCACGCCGAGGGCTGGTCGCATTCCATGGAGGAGATCCTGCGGCGGTGCGGCGAGGCCGTCGACCTCGGTGCCACCCAGGTCATGCTGCAAGGCGGACACCATCCCGAGTTCGGCGTCGAGTACTACGAGCAGCTGTTCTCGACCGTCAAGGCGGCGTACCCGGATCTCGTGATCCATTCGATCGGTCCGAGCGAGATCATCCACATGTCGAACGTGTCCGGGGTGTCGATCGAGGAAGCGATCACGAGGATCAAAGCGGCCGGCCTGGATTCGATCGCGGGCGCCGGCGCCGAGATGCTCCCGGCCCGGCCACGTACGGCCATCGCGCCCCTGAAGGAATCCGGCGACCGCTGGCTCGAGGTCATGGCGACCGCCCATCGCCACGGCGTGTCGTCCACGGCCACGATGATGATGGGTACGGGCGAGACGAACGCCGAGCGCATCGAGCACCTACGGATGATCCGTGACGTGCAGGACCTCGCCGTCGCTCGCGGCTACGACGGCGTGGCCGAGACCGCCAACGGCGCAACCGGTGACGTCGGCGGCTTCCGATCCTTCATCCCGTGGACGTATCAGCCCGAGAACAACCACCTCAAGGGCCGGACGCAGGCGACCAGCCTCGAATACCTCCGCCTGATCGCGGTGGCGCGGCTGTTCTTCGACAACGTTGAACACCTGCAGGCCTCATGGCTGACCACGGGCAAGGACATCGGTCAGATCGCGCTGCACATGGGCGTCGACGATCTTGGTTCGATCATGCTGGAGGAGAACGTGATCTCCAGTGCCGGTGCGCGGCACCGCTCGAACCTGCATGAGCTGATCTGGATGATCCGGTCGGCCGGGCGCATTCCGGCCCAGCGCGACACGCTTTATCGGCACATGGCCGTGCACAGCACGCCGGCCGACGATCCGACCGACGACCGGGTGGTGTCGCACTTCTCCTCGATCGCTATTCCGGGAGGCGGCGTGGGTGGCCGGACAAACCTGGCCGTCGTCGACGCGGCCGGATAGCGCAGGCTGGGTGTCGCTGCTCACTATGTGACATACGGCCTGGTCAGCCCGGTTTTGCGTCCAGCAGAATGTGCCCGGTGAGCAGTCTCGGAACGGCTAATTCCGGCACCGTGTACGGGTCGGCTTCGGCGTCGGTGGACGCGACTCGTAAACAGAGCATGCATCGTGCCAACCCCCGACTCGCGATCACCGTGTCGTCGGTGATCGCTGCGTTCCTGACCATGCTCGGCGCGGCATCGATCATTGCCGGCCTGGCCGGCGTCGTCGGCATCGAGCCGCTCGGCCTCGTCCGCACGGCGTTTTACCTGGGCCTCGGGTTCGTGGGCGCCGGCTCCGGCGGACTGCTATTGATCGTCCTCGGCGACCTCCGGAAGGCCCACGACGCCGGCTCGTCCGCCGGCGCCACAAGCGTCTGATCCATCGGCCCACGCTCGTCCATTCGCACAACCGGCGCACGGGCCGGCTGCGGTCGCCGTGGACGCTGCTGGCAGAGTGACTAATGTGACCCGTGCCCATCTGGACAAACGGCCGGACGAGATCGCCGCGATGTTTGACGGCGTGGCGAACCGCTACGACCGGACGAACACGATTCTTTCCTTTGGCCTGGATCGGACGTGGCGCGAGGCGACCCGATCGGCGCTCGCTCTCGCCACCGACGACGTGGTGCTCGACCTGGCCGCCGGCACCGGCGTGTCGACCCTGGAGTTGTCCCGCTCCGGTGCCCGCGTCATCGGCCTCGACATCTCACTGGGCATGCTGCGGGCCGGAAAAAAGACCCGCCCGGAGGCGACGTTGCTCGCCGGTGACGCGCTTTCGCTGCCCTTCGCGGACGCGACTTTCGACGCGATCACGATCTCGTTCGGCCTGCGCAACATCCACGACACCGCGGCGGCGCTATCCGAGATGGCTCGCGTCACGAAGCCGGGCGGCCGCGTCGTCATCTGCGAGTTCTCGCACCCGACCAACGGCGCCTTCCGGCACGCGTACCTGGCCTATCTGATGGCCGCCCTGCCGTCGGTGGCGCGCAAGATCGCGTCGAACCCGGACGCGTACGTCTACCTGGCCGAATCGATCCGGGCGTGGCCAGATCAAGGCGGGCTGGCGACAAAGATGGCCGCTGCGGGCTGGACAAACGTCGCATGGCGGAACTTGACCGGCGGGATCGTCGCACTCCACCGCGCACGGCGGCCGGATGCTCCGCGCCGACCGTGACCTCGCTGTGCAGCAGGGTCCCCGAGCGTTCTAGACTGCTGGCCGACGGCCTTGTGAAGACTTTCACGAACGGCGTCGAGCGTGACAAGCTGTAAGCAGAGGCGGTGAGGGACGTGAGCGAAATCCGAGAGGCCGACGTGATCGTCGTCGGCGCCGGACCGGGTGGTTCGGCCGCCGCGTTTCACCTTGCCCGCCACGGTCTGGCCGTCGAGCTGCTGGAGAAGGCGGAGTTCCCCCGGGAGAAGGTCTGCGGGGACGGATTGACCCCCCGCGCCGTCCGCCAGCTCGTCACGATGGGTGTCGACACGCAGGCGCCGGGCTGGGTCCGCAACAAAGGTCTCCGCGTCATCGGCGGCGGAATCCGGATGGAGCTCGACTGGCCGGATCTTGCGAGCTATCCGAACTATGGCCTCACGCGCACCCGGATGGACTTCGACGAGATCCTCGCTCAGGCCGCGGTGGCGGCCGGCGCGACGTTGCGTACCAGTACGACCGTCACCGGCCCGGTGCTCGACGACGCCGGACGCGTCGTCGGGGTATCCGCCCAGATCGGCGAGCGACAAGGAGCCGGTCGAGTACCGAGCGCCCGTGGTCGTCGCGGCCGACGGCGTGTCCGGGCGCTTTGCCCTGTCGCTCGGAATCACCAAGCGCGACGACCGCCCGATCGGCGTCGCGGTCCGCCGGTATTACAAGTCCGCGGCCAAACACGATGACGACTACCTGGAGTCGTGGCTGGAGCTCCGGTCGCGCGAGGGTGGAGACACACTGCTGCCCGGCTACGGGTGGATCTTCGGGATGGGCGACGGGCGGGTCAACGTCGGTCTCGGCGTGCTCAACTCGTCGACCGCGTTCGGCAAGACCAACTACCGGAACATGCTGACCGACTGGTTGTCGACGACGCCCGACGACTGGGGCATGAACGACGAGGCGAACGCGGACGGCCCGATCATGGGCGCCGCGCTGCCGATGGGGTTCAACCGGGTGCCGCATTACACCCGCGGCGTATTGCTGGTCGGTGACTCCGGTGGCATGGTCAACCCGTTCAACGGCGAGGGCATCGCGTACGCCATGGAGTCCGGCGAGATCGCGGCCGACGCGATCGTGCAGGCGCTGGCCCGACCGGTCGGCCCCGAGCGCGAGCGGGCGCTCGCGAACTACGCGACCGAGTTGAAGGCTCGCTTCGGCGGGTACTACCGTCTCGGCGGCTGGTTCGTGAAGCTCATCGGAAATCCGCACATCATGCGCGTCGCCACCAAACACGGACTTCCGCATCCCACACTGATGCGGTTCGTACTGAAACTGCTCGCCAACCTGACCGATCCACGGGATGGCGACGCGATGGACCGGATCATCAACGCGATGACGAGGGTGGCACCGGCCGTGTGATCCGCGCAGGTCGGTTGGCACGAGACTCGACCACTAGGCACGGCAACGCCACCAGATACGGCAACACAGTAGGGCAGGGAAGGACGGAGTCTTCGCAGTCATGTCGCTATCCGCATGGGTCCCGCTGATCGGGCTCTTCACGCTGGCACTGCTCTTCGCGCTGTTCTCCGTGAGCGCGGCGCGGTTCACCGGTCCACACCGTTACAACCGCGCCAAGCTCGAGGCCTACGAGTGCGGGATCGAGCCGACACCGCAACCGGTCGGCGGCGGCCGGATCCCGGTCAAGTTCTTCCTGGTCGCGATGTTGTTCATCGTGTTCGACATCGAAACGATCTTCCTTTATCCCTGGGCCGTCTCGTATCGGATGCTCGGTGCGTTCGGCTTCTTCGAAATGCTGGTCTTCATCGCCACCGTCGGCGTCGTGTACGCCTACGTCTGGCGGCGGGGCGGCTTGGACTGGGACTGACATATGGGTATCGAAGAGAAACTCCCCAGCGGCATCCTGTTGACCTCGGTCGAGAAGCTCGTCAACTGGTCCCGGAAGTCGAGCTTCTGGCCGGCGACGTTCGGCCTGGCGTGCTGCGCGATCGAGATGATGGCCAGCGGCGCGGCCCGGTATGACCTGGCCCGCTTCGGCATGGAGGTCTTCCGGGCGTCGCCTCGGCAGGCCGACCTGATGATCGTGGCCGGCCGGGTCAGCCAGAAGATGGCACCGGTGCTGCGCCAGATCTACGACCAGATGCCCGACCCGAAGTGGGTGCTGTCGATGGGCGTCTGCGCGTCGTCCGGCGGCATGTTCAACAACTACGCGATCGTGCAGGGCGTGGATCACGTCGTACCGGTCGACATGTAT
The DNA here is from genome assembly GCA_963724705.1 of uncultured Actinomycetota bacterium. Taxonomy (GTDB): domain Bacteria; phylum Actinomycetota; class Actinomycetes; order Mycobacteriales; family Micromonosporaceae; genus DASQPR01. The sequence continues at coordinate 837,259 of CAVRVS010000006.1, read as the reverse complement.
CTACCCGGCTGCCCGCCCCGGCCCGAGATGCTGATCGACGCGATCCTCAAGCTGCACGAAAAGATCATGGCCGAGCCGCTCGGCGCGCGCCGGGTCAAGCAGCTCGAAGCGGCGCGTGAGCGCGACGGTGCCCCGATCCTCGAGGCCGGTGCGATGCCGTCGAGTTACCGGTTCAACGCCAAGAAGAAGGCGGAGTGGCTCAAGGCGGTCGAAGAGGGCCGCGAGGAGCAACTGCGCATCGAGAACTGGATGAACGAGACCCACAAGATGCCGGGGGCGAAGCGATGAGCGAGCCGACCCAAGGCCGCGAGCCCGCGACCGGACGCCGGGCCGACGCCGCCGTCTCCGGCGACGCGACCAGCCGCGGCATGTTCGGGGTCGCCGGCACGGGCGACACCTCGGGGTTCGGTGGCCTGGTCCGGCGCCGCACGACCGTGCTCGACACCCCACGGCCGTACGGCGGCTACTACGACGACGTCGTCGACGCGCTCGAGGACGCGTACGGACGATTCGACGACGCGATCGAGAAGGTCGTCGTCGACCGGGGCGAGTTGACGCTCTACATCAAGGCCGACCACATCGCCGATGTGTGCCAGACCATGCGCGACGACGACGCGCTGCGCTTCGAGCTGTGCTCGTCGGTGTCGGGCGTGGACTACCTCGGCACCGACGAACGACGGCTGCACGTGTGCTACCAGCTCACGTCGATGACGTACCGCCGCCGGATCCGGCTCGAGGTCTCGGTCACCACGGACGACCCGCACGTGCCGAGCGTGACGAGCATCTACCCGACGGCCGACTGGCAGGAGCGGGAGACGTACGACATGTTCGGCGTCGTCTTCGACGGCCACCCGGGCCTGACCCGGATCCTGATGCCGGACGACTGGGAGGGCCACCCGCAGCGGAAGGACTATCCGCTCGGCGGCATCCCGGTCGAGTACAAGGGTGCGGAGATCCCACCGCCGGACGAGCGGCGGGCCTACCGGTGATCGATCCGCCGGCGGCCCGGCGTGTGCCGGCCGAATCCGTACCCCGAAACACTGCACCACCGCGCAACGGAAGGAGCGCACAGTGACCACGACCGACGCCTACGCGACCGAGCGGGAAACCACCGAAGGCCGCGTCTTCAACGTGACCGGCGGCGACTGGGATTCGGTGCTCGGCGGCTCCGGTGACCCGATCCACGACGAACGCATCGTCGTGAACATGGGCCCGCAGCATCCCTCGACGCACGGCGTGCTGCGCATTGTGCTGGAGCTCGAGGGCGAGACCGTCACCGACGCCCGTACGGTCATCGGCTACCTGCACACCGGCATCGAGAAGAACCTCGAATTCCGGAACTGGACGCAGGGCACGACGTTCGTGACGCGGATGGACTATCTCGCGCCGATCTTCAACGAGACCGGTTACTGCCTCGCGGTCGAAAAGCTGCTCGGCATCGAGGATCAGATCACCGAACGTGCGCGCACGATCCGCGTGTTGATGATGGAGCTCAACCGGATCTCCTCGCACCTCGTCTGGCTCGCGACGACCGGCATGGAACTCGGCGCGCTGTCGATGATGATCTACGGCTTCCGCGAGCGCGAATACATCCTCGACATCTTCGAGATGTGCAGCGGCCTGCGGATGAACATGGCCTACATCCGTCCCGGTGGTGTCGCCCAGGACGTGCCGGATGCCGCGATCGCGAAGATCCGCGAGTTCCTCGACTTCATGCCGAAGCGGATCGACTCCTACGAGAACCTGCTGTCCGGCAGCCCGATCTGGATCCGGCGGACGCAGGGCGTGGCCGTGCTCGACGTGCAGGGCTGCCTCGCGCTGGGCATCACCGGCCCGGTGCTCCGGTCGGCCGGACTGCCATGGGACCTGCGCAAGACGATGCCGTACTGCGACTACGAGACGTACGACTTCGACGTGGTCACCAGCAAGGACGCCGACGTGTGGGGTCGTTACCAGGTGCGGCTGGGCGAGATGCGGGAGTCGCTGAAGATCGTTGAGCAGGCGCTGGACCGGCTGCGGCCGGGCCCGGTGATGATCGAGGACCGCAAGATCGCCTGGCCGGCGCAGCTCGCGATGGGTGCCGACGGTCTCGGCAACTCGCTGGAGCACATCGCGAAGATCATGGGTCAGTCGATGGAGTCGCTGATCCATCACTTCAAGCTCGTCACCGAGGGCTTCCGGGTGCCGCCCGGGCAGGTGTACATGCAGATCGAGGGGCCGCGCGGCGAGCTCGGTATCCATGCCGTGTCGGACGGCGGGACGCGGCCCTACCGCGTGCACTACCGCGAACCCAGCTTCATCAACCTCCAGGCCATCCCCGCGATGGCCGAGGGCGGGCTGCTGGCCGATGTCATCGCCGGGGGCGCTTCGCTCGACCCCGTCATGGGTGGGTGTGATCGTTAAATGGATTCCACTGAGGTTGACCGTCGCGAGGCGGGTTCGGCCGCCGCGACCAGGCGCGAGCCGGTGTTCGGTGCGGAGACCGTCGCCCGGGCCCGCGAGATCATCGCGCGCTACCCGGCCGGTCGGGAACGCTCCGCGCTGCTGCCGCTGCTGCATCTCGTACAGGCCGAGCAGGGACAGGTCACACCGGCCGGCGTCGAGTTCTGCGCCGAGCAACTGGGCATCTCGAAGGCCCAGGTCGGTGCGGTCGCGACGTTCTACACGATGTACAAGCGGCGGCCGACCGGCGAGTTCCTCGTCAGCGTGTGTACGAATACGTTGTGCGATGTCCTCGGCGGCGGCGACATCTTCCGTCAGCTGTCCGAAGACCTCGGGGTGGGCCATGACGAGACAGTCGCCGACGGGTCGATCACCTTGGAGCACGCGGAGTGTCTGGCCGCGTGTGACTACGCCCCGGTCGTGACGGTCAACTACGAGTTCTACGACAACCAGACGACCGAGTCGGCCCGTGCCCTGGTCGCCGGTCTGCGGGCCGGCGAGCGACCGGCGCCCACCCGCGGCGCGGGATTGTGCACGCTGCGCGAGATGGCCTTGCAGAATGCCGGACTCACCGACGGCCGCGCCGGTGCGGTCGATGCGGCCGCGGCGAGTGCGCCGACGATGCGTGGCACGCGCCTGGCCGAGGACAACAACATCACCGCGCCGCGCTACGACGTGAACGCGCCGATCCCGGCGGCTCCGGCCAAGGAAGGACCGAAATGACCGCGCCATCGGCCGAGGCGCTGGCGGCGCTGACGCCCGTGCTCACCAAGCGCTGGACGAATCCGAACGCCTGGAAACTAGCCGAGTACGAGAAGCTCGAGGGTTACCTGGCGCTCAAGAAGGCGTTGGCGGCCAACCCGGACGACCTGATCGCACTGATCAAGGACTCGGGTCTGCGCGGTCGTGGCGGCGCCGGCTTCCCCACCGGCATGAAGTGGGCCTTCATCCCCCAGAACGACGGCAAGCCGCACTACCTCGTCGTCAACGCGGACGAGGGCGAGCCGGGCACCTGCAAGGACCTGCCGTCGATGATGAACGACCCGCACGCGCTGATCGAAGGCGTCATCATCGCCAGCTACGCCATCCGAGCCAACCGAGCCTTCATCTACATCCGCGGTGAGGCGGTGCACGCCGCACGGCGTGTGCAGAACGCGATCGACGAGGCGTACGCCAAGGGCTACATCGGTCACAACATTCTGGGATCGGGATTCGACCTCGAAGTCGTGCTGCACCGGGGTGCCGGAGCCTACATCTGCGGCGAGGAAACGGCGCTGCTGGACTCGCTGGAAGGCTTCCGCGGCCAGCCTCGGCTGCGGCCGCCGTTCCCGGCCACCCACGGCCTCTACGCCTGCCCGACCGTCGTGAACAACGTCGGCACCATCTCGAGCGTCCCGCACATCGTGCTCGGTGGCGCCGGCTGGTGGAAGCAGATGGGTACCGAGAAGTCGTCCGGTCCGATCATCTACTCGCTGTCCGGTCGCGTCACCAACCCCGGCCAGTACGAGTGCGGCATGGGTACGACACTGCGGACGCTGCTCGACCTCGCCGGCGGCATGTTGCCGGGCCACAACCTGAAGTTCTGGACGCCCGGCGGCTCGTCGACGCCGCTGCTGACCGACGAGCACCTCGACCTGCCGTTGGACTTCGACAGTGTCGCCGCGGCCGGCTCGATCCTCGGCACCACGGCCGTACAGATCTTCTCCGATCAGGACGACGTGGTCTACGCGACGTACAAGTGGCTGGAGTTCTACCACCACGAATCGTGCGGAAAATGCACGCCGTGTCGCGAGGGCAACTACTGGATGGTCCGGATCTACCGGCGCATCCTGTCCGGCGAGGGCACGTACGAAGACCTCGACACTCTGCTCGACACGTGCGACAACGTGCTCGGCCGATCGTTCTGCGCGCTCGGCGACGGCGCGACGAGCCCGGTCACGTCGTCGCTGCAGTACTTCAAGCAGGACTACGTGGACTACATCGAAGGCCGGACCCCGCCGCGCCTTCGAAGTGGCGAACTTGTGGGAGCGCACTAACTATGACCGATGTTGAACGGCGGACCGACACGGTCACGCTGACCATCGACGGTGTTGAGGTCACCGCGCCCAGGGGCGAGTTGGTGATCCGGACCGCCGAGCGGATGGGTATCGCGATCCCGCGGTTCTGCGATCACCCACTGCTCGCTCCGGCCGGCGCGTGTCGCCAGTGCCTGGTCGAGATCGAAGGGCAGCGCAAGCCGGTCGCCTCGTGCACGCAGGCGGTCGCCGACGGCATGGTCGTCAAGACCCAGCTGACCTCGAAGGTGGCCGCGAAGGCGCAAGAGGGTGTCATGGAGCTGCTGCTCATGAACCACCCGCTGGACTGCCCGATGTGCGACAAGGGCGGCGAGTGCCCGCTGCAGAACCAGGCGATGACGACCGGACGTACGGACAGCCGCTTCCGCGACGACAAGCGCGAATACCCCAAGCCGACGCCGATCTCGTCGCAGGTGCTGCTCGACCGCGAACGGTGCGTGCTGTGTCAGCGGTGCACCCGATTCTCCGAGGAGATCGCCGGCGACACGTTCATCGACCTGATGGAGCGCTCGTCGGCCGAGCAGATCGGTGTCTACCGCGATGCCGCGTTCGAGTCGCCGGTCGGCGAGGACACCATCGGCGAGACCATCTACGTCGAGGAGCCGCGCCAGCCGGGCGACGTGGAGTTCAACTCGTACTTCTCCGGCAACACCATCCAGATCTGCCCGGTCGGCGCGCTGACCAGTACGCAGTACCGCTTCCGGGCCCGGCCGTTCGACCTCGTCTCGGTGCCCAGCGCCTGCGAACACTGCGCGGCCGGCTGCTCGCAGCGCACCGACCACCGCCGCGGCAAGGTGCAGCGCCGCCTCGCCGGCAACGACCCGCAGGTCAACGAGGAATGGAACTGCGACAAGGGCCGCTTCGGCTTCCGCTATGCGACCGCATTCGACCGTCTCCAGCACCCGATGGTGCGCGATGAGGCAACCGGCGAGCTTCGTGAGGCCTCGTGGCCGGAGGCGCTCGCCGTCGCCGCCGCGGGCCTCCGCAACGCGAACCAGGCCGGTGGCGTCGGTGTCCTGACCGGTGGCCGGCTCACCGTCGAGGACGCGTACGCGTATGCGAAGTTCGCCCGCGTAGCCCTGCGTACGAACGACATCGACTTCCGGGCTCGCCCGGTGTCGGCGGAGGAGACCGAATTCCTCGGCTCGAACGTCGTCGGGGTCGGCGACGTGACGTACGCGGACGTGGACACCGCGACCGCGGTGGTGATCGCCGGCCTGGAGCCGGAGGAGGAGTGCCCGATCCTCTTCCTGCGGCTGCGCAAGCAGGTCGAGCACCGGGGGCTGCCGGTCCTCGCGGTGGCGCCGTTCGCGGCGCGCGGGTTCGAGAAGCTCTCCGCGACCGTCGTCGCGACGGTGCCCGGTCACGAGGCCGAGGTTCTGTCCACCGACGAGGCGGTCTCATCCGCGCTTGGCACCGAGCGAGCCCTCATCATCGTCGGCGAGCGGCTCGCGACATCGCCGGGTGCGCTGTCCGCCGCGGCCGAGCTGGCCGACCGTACCGGCGCGAAGTTGGCGTGGGTCCCGCGACGTGCCGGTGACCGCGGCGCGGTCGAGGCCGGCTGCCTGCCGACCTTGCTGCCCGGCGGCCGTCCGGTCGCCGACGCCGCCGCCCGCGCGGAGATGGCGTCCGAGTGGGATCTGGCCGCCGGCGTGCTGCCGAGCGCGCCCGGTCGGGACACCGACGGCATCGTCGCGGCCGCCGCCTCCGGCAAGCTGCGTGGCCTGCTCGTCGCCGGTGTCGACCCGGGCGACCTGGCCGACCCGCGGCTGGCCGACGCCGCGCTCGACAACGTGGACTTCCTGGTCAGCCTCGAGGTGCGGTCCTCAGCGGTGACGCGGCGCGCGGACGTCGTGTTCCCGGTCGCTCCGGTGGCCGAGAAGCCCGGGACGTTCGTGGACTGGGAGGGCCGTACCCGCACCTTCGAGGCGGTCCTCAGTACCACTGCGATGACCGACGCTCGCGTGCTTGACGCGCTCGCCCGCGAGTTCGACGTCGAACTCGGCTGCGCCGACGCGGTCAAGATCCGCCGAGAAATCGGCGGTACGCCGGCGACCGAGGCGCCGCGACCGGCCGCCCCGAGTGTCCGCGCGTCGTCGAGCCCGGTCGTCGCCGCACATGAGGCGATCCTCGCCACCTGGCATCGCCTGATCGACCTCGGCAGCCTGACCGATGGCGACGAGGAGCTGATCGGAACGGCCCGGCCGTCCGTCGTACGCATCGGCAAGACACTCGCGACCCAGCTCGACGTCGTCGACGGCGATCCGGTGACGGTCGGCACCGAGCGCGGCAGCGTGACCCTGCCGGCCGCGGTCACCGAAATGCCGGACGGCGTCGTGTGGCTGCCGACGAACTCGCCCTCCTCGACGGTCCGCCGGACGCTGGGCGTAACCTCCGGCGGGGTCGTTTCGGTCACGGCGGGTCGCGCTTCATCCGCCAGCACTGGATCGGCCGAAGCCGCTCACGCCACGTCCCGCGGAGGGAATCTGTGAATCCGACCCTCAACCAGTTCGGCCACGATCCCTGGTGGATCACGATCATCAAGATCGTGGCCGTCTTCGCGTTCCTCGTCGTCATGACGTTGTTCGCGATCTGGTACGAGCGCCGCGTGGTCGCGCGCATGCAGGTTCGGCCCGGACCCAACCGGGTCGGCCCGTTCGGTCTGCTGCAGTCGCTCGCCGACGGTCTGAAGCTCGCCTTCAAAGAAGACATCATGCCGACGATGGCCGACAAGGCGGTCTTCTTCATCGCGCCGGTCATCTCGGCGGTGTGCGCCTTCACCGCGTTCGCCGTGATCCCGTTCGGCCCGGTCGTGAACCTGTTCGGGCACAAGACGCCGTTGCAGCTCACCGACGTGTCGGTCGCCGTTCTCGTCGTGCTCGCCGCCTCGGCCATGGGCGTGTACGGCATCGTGCTCGGCGGCTACGCGTCGGGATCAACGTACCCGCTGCTCGGTGGCCTCCGATCGGCCGCGCAGGTCATCTCGTACGAGGTCGCGATGGGGCTCGCCATCGTGCCGGTGTTCCTCGTGTCCGGCACGCTGTCGACCAGCGGCATCGTCGGTGCACAGCAGAGCGGCACGTCGTGGGTGTTCCACATCGCCGGCCATCAGTTCACGATCGGGTGGTACGCGATCCTGCTCCTGCCGAGCCTGGTGATCTACTTCATCTCGGCCATCGGCGAAACGAACCGTGCCCCATTTGACCTGCCGGAAGCCGAATCCGAGCTGGTCGGCGGCTTCCACACCGAGTATTCGTCGCTCAAGTTCGCGCTGTTCTTCCTGGCCGAGTACATCAACATGGTGACGGTGTCGGCCCTCTGCGCGACGCTGTTCTTCGGCGGCTGGCACGCGCCGTGGCCGATCACCCTGTGGAGCGGCGCGGCGCACGGCGTCTTCCCGTTCATCTGGTTCACCGTCAAGGTGCTGATCCTGCTGTTCGTGTTCGTCTGGCTCCGCGGCACCATGCCCCGCCTGCGCTACGACCAGTTCATGCGCTTCGGCTGGAAGGTGCTCATCCCGATCAGCCTGGTCTGGATCCTGGTGGTCGCCGGCGTCCGGGAGTTGCAGTCATCCGACATCAGTCGGGCGCGCACCCTCACCATCGTCGCCATCGTGCTGGTCGTGCTGATCGTCGCGCTCTCGCCGTGGCTGTTCGGGAAGACGCCGGAGGACCCGGTGAAACCCGGCGATGTGGAGCCACGGGAAGGTGGCTTCCCGACACCGCCGATGGATCTGTCGGTGCCGCCATCGCCGCGGCTGCGCAGGGTCGCGGGCGAGCGTGCGACGGTGCCCGATCCCGGCCGGCGATGTGATCACCGTGCCGCTCGACGATGGTGATGCGGACGGCCGGGACAACGACTCCCACGAGAGTGAGGTTTAGACGTGGGTGGATTCAGGGGCTTCGGGGTCACCTTCTCGCACATGTTCAAGAAGGTGGTCACCGAGAACTACCCCGAGGTGCGTACGCCGACGGCGCCGCGCTACCACGGCCGGCACATCCTCAACCGTCACCCGGACGGCCTGGAGAAGTGCATCGGTTGTGAGCTGTGCGCCTGGGCCTGCCCGGCCGACGCGATCTACGTCGAGGGCGGCGACAACACCGAGGACGCTCGCTTCTCGCCCGGTGAGCGGTACGCAACCGTGTACCAGATCAACTACGCCCGGTGCATCTTCTGCGGTCTGTGCATCGAGGCTTGCCCGACACGCTCGCTGACCATGAGCAACGAGTACGAGTTGGCCCGCGACAACCGCCGCGACCTCATCTTCACCAAGGAGCAGCTGCTCGCGCCGCTGCTCGAAGGCATGGAGCAGCCGCCGCACCCGATGCGGTTGGGCGACACCGAGAAGGACTACTACCTGTCGGGGTTGGACAACCCGGGCACGAGCGCGGGCGCCGAGCACGCGCCCGGCCACGTGTCCCCGGTCGGCAAGCTGCCGGGTGAGCGACGGAAGGCGCACACGTCATGAGTCACGACTTAGTGCTGATGGCCGTCGGTGCGACGCATGTCTCCGGCGGCGAGAAGTGGACGTTCTACCCGCTCGCCGTCGTCTCGCTGATCGGCGCGATCGGCATGGTCTGGGCGCGCAACGCGATCCACTCGGCGCTGTTCCTGGTCGCGACGATGCTGTCGCTCGGTGTGTTCTACGTGCTGCAGGCCGGCCCGTTCCTCGGCATCGTGCAGATCATCGTGTACACCGGCGCGATCATGATGCTGTTCCTGTTCGTTCTGATGCTGGTCGGCCGGGATGCGTCCGACTCGATCATCGAGACGCTACGCGGCCAACGCGTCGCCGCGATCCTGCTCGGCGTCGGTCTCGCGGTGCTGCTCGGCACCGCGCTGGGCCGGGCGATCAACCGGCCCAGCGTCAACCTGACCGCGGCCAACACGGCCCACAGCACGCAGGGGACAGGCAACGGCAACGTGCAAGGCATCGCCGAGCTGCTGTTCACCAAGTACGTCTTCGCCTTCGAGATCACCTCCGCGCTGCTCATTACGGCGGCGCTCGGCGCGATGGTGCTTGCCCACCGCCAGCGCGACAAGGACGACGACCGGTCGCAGCCGGCGCAGATGCGCGAGCGCTTCGCCCCAGGCAACTACCCGGCGCCGAAGCCCGGCCCGGGCGTGTTCGCGACCTCCGACTCGGTCGCGACGGCGGCGCGGCTGCCCGACGGCACGCCCGCCGGGCGGAGCATTTCGGAGATCCTGCCGACGCGCGAACTGACCAACGAAGAGGCGGAGCCGAAGCGCACGCTGACCGGAGGGACGTCCTCATGACCCCGACGTACTACGTCGTACTCGCCGCGATGCTGTTCACGATCGGCGCGGTCGGCGTCCTCATCCGACGCAACGCCATCGTGCTGTTCATGTGCGTCGAGCTGATGCTCAACGCGGCGAACCTCGCGCTGGTCACGTTCAGCCGGATCAACGGCACGCTCGACGGACAGGTGATCGCCTTCTTCGCGATGGTCGTCGCGGCGGCCGAGGTCGTCGTCGGGCTTGCGATCATCATGTCGATCTTCCGTACGCGGCGCTCGGCCAGCGTCGACGATGCCAACCTCCTGAAGTACTGAGGACCCGCCGATGCTTGAACATTCCCCGGCCGCTGTCACGGCGGCCGTTACCTACGCGCCGGCCCACGGCGTGCTGTCGGTCGCCTGGCTGCTCATCGCGATTCCGGCCGCCAGCTCCGCCGTGCTGCTCCTGGCCGGTCGGCGCGCAGACAAGTGGGGCCACCTGCTCGGCGTCGCGAGCGTCGGCGCCGCGTTCATCCTCGGCCTGATCGACTTCTTCGCGCTGCGCGGGCTGTCCGGGAACCGGACGGCCGAGCTCACGCTGTGGAAATTCATCCCGGTCGGTTCGTTGCAGATCAACTTCGGCTTCCTGTTCGATCCGCTGGCCGCGATCTTCGTCCTGCTGATCACGGGCGTGGGCTTCCTGATCCACGTGTACGCCGTGGGCTACATGGCCGACGATCCGGGCCGGCGCCGGTTCTTCGGTTACTTCAACCTGTTCGTGGCGGCGATGCTCACGCTCGTGCTGGCGGACAACTACCTTGTTCTCTACCTCGGGTGGGAGGGCGTCGGCCTCGCCTCGTACCTGCTCATCTCCTTCTACTATCTGCGGCCACCAGCGGCGACCGCGGGCAAGAAGGCGTTCATCATGAACCGCGTCGGTGACGCGGGCCTGAGCCTTGCCATCTTCCTGATGTTCGCGGTGTTCGGCACGGTCAGCTTCAGCGGCGTCTTCAACGGCGTCGGTACCGCGTCGCAGGGCGTCACGCTCGCCCTGGCGCTGCTCCTCCTGCTCGGCGCGGTCAGCAAGTCCGGCCAGTTCCCGCTGCAGGCCTGGTTGCCGGATGCGATGGAAGGCCCGACTCCGGTCTCTGCCCTCATCCACGCCGCGACGATGGTGACCGCCGGTGTTTATCTCATCGCCCGGTCCGCGCCGATCTTCGATCGGAACGCGGACGCGCAATCGGTGGTGGTCGCGATCGGCGCGGTAACCCTGCTCGGCGGTGCGATCATCGGCTGCGCGAAGGACGACATCAAACGCATCCTCGCCTGGTCGACGGTGTCCCAGATCGGCTACATGTTCCTCGGCGTCGGTCTTGGCGGCGGCGCGTACGCCCTCGCCCTGATTTACCTGCTCGCCCATGGTTTCTTCAAGGCCGACCTGTTCCTTGGCGCCGGCTCGGTCATGCACGGCATGCATGACCAGACAGACATCCGGCGCTTCGGCGGCCTGCGCAAGTTCATGAAGATCACCTGGTTGACGTTTATGGCGGGCTGGCTTGCGATCATCGGGATCCCGCCGCTGTCGGGCTTCTTCACGAAGGATCCGATCATCCTGGCTGCGTTCAACCGGCCCGGCTGGAGCGGGTGGGTGCTGGGGCTGACCGCGATGATCGCGGCCGGGTTCACGGCGTTCTACATGACGCGGCTGTTCATCCTCACGTTCCACGGCCCGGAGCGATACACCGAAGAGAACAAGCACCCGCACGAGTCGCCGCTCGTCATGACGATTCCGCTGATCTTCCTCGCGATCGGCGCCATCGTCGCCGGCTTCCTGATGAAGACGTCGGTCGTGAAGTGGCTGACGCCGGTGCCGGACCTGACCGGTGCCGAGACGCACCCGAACATCTCCGAACTGCCGGTGACGCTGCTGACGCTGGCGCTCGTGCTGATCGGCGGCGTTCGGCGCGTGGGCTCTCTTCCGGCGCGGCACGGCGCTCGAACCGCAGCCGGCCGGCCCGGTCGTCACCGCGGCCCGCAACAACCTCTACGGCGACGCGCTGAACGTGGCGCTGTTCGAGAGGCCGGGCATCTACCTGACCCGCGCGCTCGTCTACTTCGACAACAAGGGACTCGACGGTCTCGTCAACGGCCTGGCCGCGCTCGTCGGCGGCGGGTCGGGACGGCTGCGGCGTACGCAGACCGGCTATGTCCGGACGTACGCCCTGTCGATGCTCGGCGGCGCGCTGCTCGTGCTCGCCGCACTGCTGGCGGTGTCGGTCGGATGACGCTGTCGCTCGCGCTCCCCCCGCCGGTTCTCGCGCTCGCGCGGCCGGCATCGCACGGCACCCGTGATGGAAAGGCCGCATGATGCACGGATTCCCGTACCTGAGCGTCTTGACGCTGTTGCCGCTCGTCGGCGCGGCCGTCGTGGCGCTGGTGCCGCGGGCCAAGGCACAACTGGCGAAGGTCCTCGCGCTGTTCTGGTCGGTCGTGGTGCTCGGCTTCGCCATCGGCATGTGGGTGGCGTTCAAGGCCGGCGGTCCGCGCTTCCAGTTCCGCGAGTCGTACCCGTGGATTCCGTTCTGGGGCGCGCGATTCACGCTGCAGGCCGACGGCATCGCTCTCGTGATGATCCTGCTGATCGCCGATCCTGGTGCCGTTGGTGATCCTGGCGTCCTGGCACGACGCGGAGCCGAGCCAGCGGAGCGTGCCGGCGTACTTCGCGCTGTTGCTGGCGCTCGAGTTCACCATGATCGGTGTGTTCGCGTCGGCCGACGTGTTCCTGTTCTACGTTTTCTTCGAGATCATGCTCGTGCCGATGTACTTCCTGATCGGCTCGTACGGTGGACCTCGACGCCAGTACGCGGCGGTGAAGTTCTTCCTCTACTCGCTCGTCGGCGGTCTGCTGATGCTCGCGGCCGTGATCGGCCTCTGGGTCGTCGGGCGCGACCACTTCGGCTTCGGGACGTTCGACTGGCAACTGCTCACGACGCTGCACATGTCGACCAGCGTGGAGCGCTGGCTGTTCCTCGGGTTCTTCATCGCCTTCGCGATCAAGGCGCCGTTCTTCCCGTTCCACACCTGGCTGCCGGACGCCGGTGGCGCGGCGCCGACCGGTGCCGCGGCGCTGCTCGTCGGCGTCCTGGACAAGGTCGGCACGTTCGGCATCCTGCGCTACTGCCTGCCGTTGTTCCCGAACGCGTCGCACTACTTCGCGCCGCTCGGGCTGGCGCTGGCGCTGGTCGGCATCATCTACGGTGCGCTGCTCGCGGTCGGGCAGAACGACCTCAAGCGCCTGGTCGCGTACACGTCGATCGCGCACTTCGGGTTCATCGGGATCGGGATCTTCGCCTTCACCACGCAGGCCGGTACGGGCGCGGTGCTCTACATGGTCAACCACGGCCTCGCGACCGGCCTGCTCTTCCTGGTCGTCGGCATGTTGGCCAGCCGCCGCGGTTCGTCTCTGGTCGGTGACTTTGGTGGCGCCGGCAAGCTCGTGCCGTTGCTGGCCGGCGTGTTCTTCATCGCCGGCCTCGCGTCACTGGCGCTGCCGGGCACGTCGCCGTTCATCAGCGAGTTCCTGGTGCTGATCGGCACGTTCACGGTGAACAAGACGGTCGCGGTCATCGCGACCACGGGCATCATCCTGGCCTGCATCTACGTGCTGTGGATGGTGCAGCGAACGACGCAGGGCAAGCTCAATCCGATGCTCGAGCGAGTCGACGGCATGCGCAAGGACATGTCCCGGCGTGAGGTCGCGGTCGTCGCGCCGCTCATCGCGCTTATCCTGCTGCTCGGCTTCTACCCGAAGCCGGTGATCGACGTCATCAATCCCGCCGTCAAGGCCACGCTGAGCCAGATCGGCTCCAGTGACCCCGCCCCGACGGCCGCTTCGGGAGGCGGCAAGTGAACCTCGTGCAACCGGCGGTCGCCGCCGGGAACTTCGTGCTGCCGCACCTGGACTACAAGGCACTCATGCCGATGTTGATCCTGTTCGGCGCCGCGCTCGTCGGCGTGCTGATCGAGGCGTTCACGCCGCGATACAGCCGCCAGCCGGCGCAGGTGCTGGTCGCATTGGCCGCGTTGGTCGCCGCGTTCGTATTCGTGATCCTCAACGCAACCGGGTTCACCGCGACGAACCGCGGCACGATCACCGCCGGCGGCGCGATCGCGGTCGACGGCCCGGCGCTGTTCCTGCAGGGCGCGCTCATCGCCATGGGCGCCGTGTCGCTGCTGCTGATCGCCGAGCGATCGGTCGAGCGCGGTGGTGCGTTCGTCGCGTCCGCCGCGGTGACCGCCGGAACCCAGGCCGACCGCGCGCAGGCGCGGCGGGAGCCGGGGACGACCGACACGTACCCGTTGATGCTCTTCTCGCTCGGCGGCATGCTGCTGTTCGTCTCCGCGAACGACCTGCTGACGATGTTCGTCGCGCTGGAGGTCTTCTCGCTGCCGCTCTACCTGCTGTGTGCGTTGGCCCGCCGGCGTCGGCTGCTGTCGCAGGAAGCGGCCATGAAGTACTTCCTGCTTGGTGCGTTCGCATCTGCGTTCTTCCTGTTCGGCATCGCGCTCATCTACGGCTTCGCCGGAGTGGTCGACTTCGGTGGCATCCATGACGCGACGCTCAACTCGTCCAACAGTCAAGCGCTGTTGTTCGCCGGCTTCGGTTTGCTCGCCATCGGCCTGCTGTTCAAGATCGCCGCGGTGCCGTTCCACGTGTGGACCCCGGACGTGTACCAGGGGGCACCGACGCCGGTGACGGCGTTCATGGCCGCTTGTACGAAGACGGCCGCGTTCGGTGCGTTGTTGCGCGTGGCGTACGTCGCGTTCCAGGGCGCGAGTTGGGACTACAAGCTCGTTGTGGGCGTGGTCGCGGTCCTCACGATGCTCGTCGGCTCGATCCTCGCGGTGACGCAGACCGAGATCAAGCGCCTGCTCGCCTACTCGTCCATCGCCAACGCCGGCTACGTCCTGGTCGGCGTGCTCGCGTTGGATCGGGACGGCCTGTCGTCGAGCATGTTCTACCTGGTGGCGTACGGCTTCACGATCATTGCCGCGTTCGGCGTCGTGACGTTGGTGCGCGACGCCGACGGCGAGGCGACGCACCTGTCCCGCTGGGCCGGACTCGGCCGACGCTCACCGCTCTACGCCGCGATCTTCACGTTCCTGATGCTCGCGTTCGCCGGCATTCCGCTGACCTCCGGCTTCACGGCCAAGTTCGCCGTCTTCGCGGCGGCGATCGGCGGTGGCCAGACCTGGCTCGTCATCGCCGGCGTGATCACAAGCATGATCCTCGCGTTCCCGTACCTGCGCGTGGTCGTGTTGATGTGGCTGTCCGATCCGGGCGAGCAGACGCCGACGGTGTCCATCCCGGGCGCGCTGACGTCGGCCGCGCTCGCCGTCGGCGTCCTCGCCACCCTTGTCCTCGGCGTCGCACCGACGCCGGTGCTGGATCTCGCGAACAAGGCCGCCGAGTTCCTACGCTGAACTAACCCCGCGCCGGGGGGTCGCGGGAGCGGGAGCACCATCGGAGCACCCGCTGCGTAGTTTGTCGGCCTGTCGACGCCGGGGGAGGGACGGTCGTGGCAAGCGGATATGGCATCGTTGTGCCCGTGACGAGCGCATCGGCCGGAATTCTCGGCGTCGACATCGGCGACGCGGGCGTCGAGTCATCGGCGGCGGCGATTCTCGCCGAGGTCGAGTCGGCGCTGCGCGCGGTCGTCGCGAGCGACGACACCCTGATCGCCAAGGCGGCGCTGCACGGCATGGAGGCCGGCGGCAAGCGATTCCGACCCATGTTCGTGGCGCTCGGCGCCCAATTCGGAGCGGCCGCGGCGATCCCGACCACTGGTGCGGCCGACGTTGTGGCGCGGGCCGCGGCGGCGCTGCCGAGTGTGGTCGACACGTCGGGCCTGGTCCGGGTCGAGCCGGCCGAGATCGAGCTCAGCCGCGGGCACGCCGGCCGCGGTCGTTGCGGCGGCCGTCGTCGTCGAGCTCACGCACCTCGCGACCCTGTACCACGACGACGTGATGGACGAGGCCGACGTACGGCGCGGCGCGCCATCGGTCAATGCTCGGTGGACCAATTCGATCGCGATCCTGGTCGGCGACTATCTGTTCGCGCGCGCGGCCAGCGTCGCCGCCACGCTCGGCCCGGAGGCGGTACGGATCCAGGCCGCCACGTTCTCGCGGCTCGTGCACGGTCAGATCGCCGAGACCGTCGGTGCCCAGCCCGGTGACGACGCCGTCGCGTACTACCTGCATGTCCTGGCCGACAAGACCGGGTCTCTGATCGCGACGTCGGCGCGGTTCGGTGCGATGTTCAGCGGCGCGTCGGCGGCCGAGTCGGAGGCGCTGGCGGCGTACGCGGAGACGATCGGCATCGCCTATCAGCTCGCCGACGATGTGCTGGACATCGCCTCGGAGAGTTCCCAGTCGGGCAAGACTCCGGGCACCGATCTCCGCGAAGGCGTACCGACCCTGCCGGTGCTCTATGCCCTCGCCAGCGACGACGCGGACCCGGATTCCGTACGGCTCCGCGAGATCCTGTCCCGCGGTGCCATCACCGATGACGCGGACCACGCCGAAGCGCTCGCCCTGCTACGCCGTTCGGCCGCGCTCACGCGGGCCCGGGAAACCGTCCGGTCGTACGCCGAACGAGCGCGCCGTCAGCTGGCTGTATTGCCGGCCGGTTCGGCGCGGCGGGGGCTGGAGTCGGTGTGCGATCTGATGGCGGATCGCACGGGCTGAGCGGCGCTCGACGCACCGGCTGAGCGGCACTCGAAGCACTGGTCGACCGGCACGTGAGTATCCGTCGGTCGGATGATGGGCCATCAGCCGAAGAGAGGTCCGGCGCGCCGAACGGGCATTGGCAAACGTACCAAAATTTCATATGGTGAATCCCCAGCGTGGCGGTGTGGCTGCGCACCGTTGAAGATTGCGGCGCAGAGGGAGTCACCGGTGCGAGATCCTCAGGCTGAGCCTGCGGACCTGATCCGTAGCGTTTCCCGTGCGTTACGGGTCTTGGAGTCGGTCGGCGCCACGCCACGGGGGCTCACGGTCAAGCAGATCGCCCGGCGCTGCGAATTGACCGTTGCCACGACCTATCACCTCGTGCGCACGTTGGCGTACGAGGGCTACGTCGTTCGCCGCGACGACGGGACGTACGGCGTCGGGCTGGAGGTCAGCGACCGTTACCGCGAACTCGTGGACGCGTTCCGGGCGCCGGAGACCGTGATCGCGCGCCTCCGCCGGGCGAGCCAGGACACCGGCTACAGCTACTACATCGGTCGGTTCATCTCTGGTCGCGTCGCGTTGACGAATGTCGTGGAGGGTCCCCGGTCGCCGTACCTCGAGGATCTGGTGCCCGGGTTCGATGACGGCGCCCACGCCACGGCACTGGGCAAGGCTCTGCTCGCCACGATGCGGCCGGAAGAGCGCGTCCGGTACGTACGGGACGCCGGGATGCGCCCGTACACCCGCAACACGCTGGACTCGTTCGAGGCGCTCGAGGCCGATCTCGTGGCCGGTGAGCGCCGGGGGATGTACGTCGAACTCGGGCAGTACCGCCCGGGCGTCGGTTGCGCGAGTGTGATCGTGCTCCCGGACCGGGATCCGGAGCGCCGCATGGTGCTCGCGGTGGCGGCGCCGCTGGCCGACCTGACCAAATCGGCCAGCGTGTTTCGTGCCAAACTGACTGATCTGTCCAAAGATGTCGCCGCGCTCGCCTCGGCGATCCCCTCGCCGCGGCCGACGTAGGGTTTCCTCCTGAACCACCGCCGCACCGGAGCTGCGTACACACTGGTGGACAGGCTTGGTGGTAAGGGGGATTCCCAGGTTGACCGGGGCCGACGAGGATGTGGTCCGCGCACTCTACGCGGAGCACGGCGACGCGCTGTTCGCACACGCGTTGCGGCTCTCCGGCGGCGACCGGCAACGAGCGGAAGACCTGGTGCAGGAGACGTTGGTCAGAGCATGGCGCCACCCAGACGTCCTGGATCCGGAGCGGGGCTCCGTGCGTGCGTGGCTGTTCACGACCGCCCGGAACCTCTCGATCGACGCGTGGCGACGTCGATCGAGTCGAGTGCCCGAAGTGATCACCGACACTCTGCCGGAACCGCCCAGCACGGACGAGGCGGACCGCGTGGTCGAGGGTTGGCTGATCGCCGAGGCGCTCGATCGCTTGACGCCGACGCACCGGCAGGTGCTGATCGAGACGTTCTATCGGGGACGTTCGGTCGCCGACGCCGCTGCCCGGCTTGGCGTGCCGCCCGGCACGATCAAGTCACGAACGCACTACGCGCTGCGCGCTCTGCGCCTAGCGCTCACCGAGATGGGGGTGATCGGGTGAACGCGGCAAGCGAGGGCGGCCCCGATCAGAACTTGGTGGTGGCGTCATGAGCTGTCCTATGTTGGTGGAGTCTGGTGTCTACGTTCTCGGCGCGCTGTCGCCGGCACAACGCCAGGCCTATGAACGTCACTTGTCGACGTGCGCGGAGTGCCGCGCCGAGGTCGCCGACCTTGCGATATTGCCGGGTCTGATGGGCCGCCTCGACGAGGCGTCTGTCACGGCCGACGAGGAGATCCACGTGCCCTCGACCGTGCTGCCCGCGGTCATCGGCCAGGTTCGCCGCCGCCGCCGCAACTATCGCTTCGCGGCCATCGCCGGTGCGGATCGCGGCCGCCTGTGTGGCGCTGGTCGTGGGATTGACGATGCCAACGCACACGGCACGGCCTGTCGCTGGGCCGGTGGCCACACCGTCGGCGTCGGCTCAGGCCGTTGTCACGCATCCGATGACCGCGGTCAGCAAACCGAGCATCGTGTCGGCATCCATCGGGCTGCAAGACATCGCGGGTGGCACGCGGGTGGTCGGCACGTGCACGTACGAAGGCTTAAGCGGCACTTACCCGGAGCCGGTCAGATTCGTGCTCTACATCGTCCCGAAGCACGGCCTGCCTGAGCGAATCGGGTCGTGGTCGGCCGAGCCGGGTGACAGCGTGCCGATCGAGGGCCAGACCTGGTGGCCGTCGAGCGACATCGCGAGCGTCCAACTCGTCGGGCCGAACGGAAAGTTGCAGCTGGAATACAAGCTGACCTAGTTCGGCGAGGAGGCGGCGCCGTCGAGTGCGAGCGCCGCCACCGGTCCGTCGCTCGCCAACGGCTCTGGACGGGTACGACGGCCGCGTAGTACTGCATCCCACGTGAAGATCACGAGTGCCAGCCACACGAGGGCGAAACCCGCCAGCTCGGCCGGCGGAAGTGGTTCGTGGAAGATCAGCAAGCCGACAACGAGCTGCAGGACCGGCGTGATGTATTGCAGGATGCCGAGCACGGTCAGCGGGATGCGGTTGGCGGCGTCGGCGAACAGCAGCAACGGCAACGCCGTCATGATGCCGGCCAGCAGGAGCAGCACGGTGTGCGCCGGGGAGACCGACGTGAAGGTCGACCGGCCGGCCGCGGTCAGCCACCCGAGATAGCCGAGGGCCGGTAGCAGAAGCACCGTGGCCTCCATCTGCAGGCCTTCGGCCGGCGGAAGCGCCAGCCGCTTTTTCACCAGACCGTACGTGCCGAACGACGCGGCCAGGATCAGCGCAATCCACGGGAGATGCCCGTAGTCGACCGTGATGACGACGACGGCGGCCGCCCCGATGCCGATGGCGATCCACTGCGCCGCGCTCAGCCGCTCGCGGAAGACGAACACGCCGAGCAGCACCGACAGCAACGGGTTGATGAAGTAACCGAGCGACGTCTCGATCACGTGGTCGGAGTTCACGCCGTAGATATAGGTGCCCCAGTTGACCGCGATCAGCACCGCGGCGAACGCGATCCCGGCGACCGTACGGGGTTGGCGGGCGAGGTCACGAAGCGCCGCCCACCGGCGGATCACGGTGATGAGGACCGCTACCGATACGGCCGACCATACGATCCGGTGCGCCAGGATCTCCACCGCACCCGCCGGCCGCAGATCGTGGAAGTAAATCGGGAAGAAACCCCACATTACGTACGCCGCGAGGCCGGAGAGATAACCGCGCCGCAGACCCATGCTCATTACGGTAAGGCTCCGGATGGCATGCGCTCGTTTCGCGGCCGCGTGATGCGCGTCATCTCGACGGGCGCGCGTGGGTCGTCCGTACCCGTGGATGGCTACGGGCCGTCGGCACGTGCAGCGCGACCGGCTCGATCAGGCCGAGCCGGTCGTCGCGGGTTTGCCGCGCTTGTTGGGTCTCGCCGTGCCGTCTTACTTGTCGCCGTCCGGCACGACCAGATTCAGCAGCCAGCTCACGACGCCCACCACCAGGGCGCCGAAGACCGCACTCGGCCAGAAGTTGTCGACGTGGAACGGCAGGTCCAGCCCGCCGGCGATCCAACTGACGAACCAGAACAGCAGGCCGTTGACGATGATCGCGATGAGACCGAGAGTGAGGACATACAGTCCGCAACCAATGGTCTTGATGATCGGCCGCAGGAACATGTTGATGAGACCGAAAATCGCCGCCACGACGACGATCGTGCCGATCTTCTTCGCCGTCGAGTCGGTGGTGAGATGGACGCCACTGATCAACAGGGTCGATATCCATAGTGCGACCGCGCTGACCGCTAGCCGGACGAGATAACTCATGCGCGGCATCCTGTCATGTGCGAGCAAGCCCGGCTAGACCGGTGAGACCGGTGGAGCGATGGGATTCCACGGCCGGTGCGGACAGTTGCGCCCACCGCACCGCACCGTCACTGATGATCGCGATCATGTCGCCTTCGATGCGCGACAGCCACGCGCCGGCTCGTGTCAACCGCAGTGCCGTCGCCACGAGCGCCGCCTCCGGTTGCGAGATCGGCTGACACACGACCACGTCGGCGCTTGCCAGTGTGGCGCTGTCGGCCGGCGTCAGATGTTCGAACGCCGCCATCGCCACCGGGACGGGCGGCGCCGCACCGGAGTTGTCGGCGAGCGCCCGTAGCCGCCCGGACAGGACCCGTGCGGCCACCGGACCGCCCACGACGGCGAGCCGCAGCGGGGTCGTGCGATTGGGGTCAAGCTGCAGGAACACCGGGACGCCGCGGCGGTCGCGGCCGAGCAGTAGTCCGGCGTCCGGCAGGGCGGCCGGCCCGGAGTGACGCACGTCGCCACCCGGACCGATGGGACGAGTCGGTGACGCGAACCGCTCGGTCGACGGCGGTCGCCGAGAGCGTGATTTTGGGCCTGCCGCCGCCGACACTGCCGACACCCCTGGCTCGGCGAAACCGAGCGGCAGCGTGGCGGTCAGGCCGGTGCGCTGTTCGCCGTCGAGGTGAGTGACCGAGCCCGGACAAGCCGCCATCACGGATGCGACTGCACCGGCGAGCGCGGCCGGACTGGCCGCCGCCAGGCGCAGCAGCAACCGATCCTCGGCCACAGTCAACGCCGCGACCGTGGCCGGACCGCGGAGCAGCCGGCCGAGCAGGTCAGTGGACAGCCGCTCGGCGGTGTTGCCGATCCGTACGGTCACGTGGAACGCGTCGCCGATGCGCACATGGTCCCAGCGCTCGTCGATCTCGGCGTCCCCGGTGTCGACGCTGCCGTCGACGGACCACACGACTGCGGCCTGTGCCGTCGCGGCCGTCAACGGACGACCGGTCACGCCCATACGCGCGAGTCGTCGGACGACTCCGCGAACCGCAATGGACAACGCCTGGCGCAGTTGCTTGTCGGTCCAGGCGAGCCCGTCGCCACCGACCCGTACGGCCACGAACAAGCGTTGGAACTGGGCGCGGCGTACGACGAGCACCTGCGTCGAGCCGGCCGGTTCGTCGGCGGTCGGTGAGCCGACGAGATCGGTCGGCATCGGGACGATCACGCGGCCGCTGGCGAGCAGCGCGTCCGGATCGCCGATCTCGATGAGGGCGGCCAGCCCGTGCGGGTCGGCGATCGCTCCGACCTGTACGCCGGAGACCTCGACCGACATCACTGTCGCGTCCGGCGCGACGAGCGGGAAGAAACCGGTCGGACCGTACGTGTGCCGGCCCCGGATCGCGTACCGCAGCGCTGTGCCGATCCAGGACACAAGTGCTCGACCGCGCCATTGTGGGAGCGCCAGCACGGCCAGCACGATGCCGATCGCGCCCAGCGCCAAGGCGCCCGGGGCCGTCGCGGCCAGCAGAAGGGCGATCGCCGCGACCAGACAAATGATTCTCTGTCGCATGTAGAGAGCTCCGCGTGCCGGGTCCGGGTTGATCGCCGTCATCGCGTCCCTTCATCGACCGATGGGCATCCGCACGGGTGCTGCGGGATCGGTGCAAGGCGCTATCGTATGGCACGGCATTGGCCGGCGTCAGTGTCCGCTCGCGACGTACGGACGCCGGCGACCGGTCCGCGCAGCGGCGAGGGGACACAGGGGAACGGCATGGCCTCCAGGTCCGAAGAGTTGCGCGCGCACCGGTTCGCGATGCGCCGCCTGTTGGGCGCCATGGTCAGCCAGCGCTCGGATGGCGCCGTACCGCAGATGCGCCGCTCCGGCGGCGCGGTCGGCGCCGGCGTCGCAATCGCGGTGCTCTCGCTCGGCGTCGTCGCCGCGATCGGCTTGATCTCGCCGAAAGCGCCGGACTGGCGACGCAGCGACGCCGTGATCGTCGAGAAGGAAACCGGTGCGCGCTTCGTCTACCTCGACGGCGTTTTGCATCCGGTGCTCAACTACACGTCGGCCCGGCTCATCGTCGGCGGCGGCGGGACGACCGTCTCGGTGTCGCACGGCGATCTCGCGGCCACTCAGCGCGGCACTCCGCTCGGCATTCCCGGGGCCCCGGATTCGCTGCCGGCCGCGGCGGATCTGTTCGCGGGCGGCTGGTCGGTCTGTACGGACGCCGACGCCACGAATCCCGCGCTGATCGCCGGCGGGGTGGCCGGGGGGCGCAGCCTGGGCGCCGACGCGATCTACGGCCGCACTTCCAACGGCGACCAATACCTCATCTGGCACAACCGCCGGTATCTGATCGCCGATCCGCGCGTCGTCGTACCAGTGCCTCTCAAGGGCGCCGGATCACCGCGAACGGTTCCGGATGTCGTCATCAATGCATTGCGGCCCGGCTCCGATCTGAAAGCCATCCCGATCGACATCGGACAGCCGTCGTCGGTGGGCAATCTGACCACCGGGACGGTCGTCTACACCGGTGACGGAGATCAGCGCGTCTACGGTCTCGTCCGCCCGAAGGACATCGCGATCGTCACGCCGTTGCAGAAGGACATCCTCGGTGACGAGGGCATCGGAACGCCGATTCACGTCGACCAACAGGTGTTCGACGGCGCGGCCCCGTCGCTCGGCGTCGGGTCGGACTGGCCGGCTCAGGCACCGACCTTCGCGGCGACGGATACGAGCCTGTGCGTCGGTTTGACCGCCGCTGGCGCGGTATCCGGAATCAGCGTCGGCGCTCGCGTGCCGGCCGGATCCAATCAGGTCACCGGACAGTCCCGCCTCGTCGTGCCGGGTGGGCGCGCCGCGCTCGTGCGTGCGGCCGCGTCGCCCGGATCCGGCGGTACGGTCGCGGCGGCGCCGACGTACCTGCTGACCGACGAGGGTGAGCGCTTTCCGATCGCCGACTCCGATTCGTTGGCGAGCCTCGGTTACGCCTCGGCCAAGGTGTTGATGCTGCCTAGCGACGTCGTCGACACCGTGCCGAGCGGTGTCGTGTTGAGTCGATCCGCTGCCGAGGAGACCGCCGGAAGTTGAGCGCCGCGACGGCGCGCATCGACCACAGTGGCCGGTATCGTCGAGAGTTATCCACAGCTTCGAAGTCGGGGTAGCGAGGGAATCGTTCGCATCGATACGGTCGGTGCGCAATGAGGGCGTCGACGCCGTCGGCGGTTCGATTTCAGTCGACATTCACACGAGGCGAGGTGACACCAAGCATGCAGACGACTCAAGCCGAGGCGGCCGTCATGCTGCAGACCGCGACGAAGTTCGACAACGTCAATTCGTCGCTGCAGAGCACGCTGAAGCGTCTGTTGAGCGAGCTCGAGGTCCTGCGCACGCAGTGGCAGGGCGCGGGTGGCCGCTCATTTGAGCAGGTCAAGCAGGAGTGGGCGGACGACCAGAGCGCGCTGAACCAGGCGTTGACGGCGACCGCGGAGAATATGCGTACGGCCGCCGGGCAATACACGACCTCGGATGCCAACGCAGCCGGCCGGATGAAGCCGTCGGCGACGATTTCCCTGCCGCTGAAGGGAGCCAACTGATCATGGGTAGCTCACATGACGGCTTGCTGGTCGTCAACTTCGCGGCGCTCGAGCAGGCGAGCCGTGACATTCAGTCCGCGGTCAACGAATTGCAGGGGCAACTCGCCAATCTGGAGGCCGACGCGAAGCCGCTCGTCGCGACATGGAGCGGCACGGCGCGCGAGTCCTACGATGCCAACCATCTCAAGTGGACGAACGCGGCGAACGACCTGACCCGGATGCTGCACGACATCAAGAACGCCGTCGACGAATCAGCCGCCGAATACCAGGTCACCGAGACTCGCAACGCCAACATGTTCAACTAAGGCGAAGATCGACGAGCCGACGGCGATGAGCACATCGGTGTGATGACGGAGTGGCCGTCCGGAGCGTGCGACGCGCGCTTGCGGGCGGCCTCCGTCGTGTCCGGATGCTCCATCGTGTTCGGATGCTCAGCTTGTCCGAGCGCTGTGTCATGTTCGAACCCGTGGTGCGATCGCGATCATCACGGTTGGTCGAGTCGTCGCCGGTGGGCGGCGGTGAGCGTCCAGCCGAAAGCCAACATGATCAGTGCGATGGCGACGGTCACGGCGACGATCGACCGTTGGCGCCCCGGATTCTCGATTCCGGCTGCTGGTGCAGTGACCGGACCGACCGCGGCATGCGGTGGCGAAGTCGCGGACGGGAGTCGCGGCCCGGTGACTTCGGTGCCAGGAAGCGCTCCGGCGACGGCGCGGTACGGATCGACGATCCCATGACCGTAATCGCTGGGACTCGCGCCAACCGGCGGCCGGTCGGTGGTGGCGAAGATTCGAGCGGCGACCTGTTGCGGTCCCAGCCCCGGAAACTCCTCCCGGATCAGTGCGGCGGTCGCGGCAACGTAGGGCACCGCGAAACTCGTCCCGTCGAACGCGCCGAGCCCGCTCGGTACGCGATCGGCCGTGATACCGCCGCCCGGCGCCACGACGTCGAGAAAGTCCCCGACTTCGGACGTGCTCGACCGTTCGCCGGTCGAGTCGATCGAGCCGACGCCGATGACGCCCGGATAGTCGGCCGGGTAGGGCGTCGGATCCGGACCCGAATCACTGTGACTGTTGCCGACCGAGGCGACGACGACCGCACCCTTGCTGATCGCTCGTGCAACCGCCGTACGCAACGTCCGGTCGTCCGTACCGACGACAACCGAGATGTTCAGCACGTCGGCGCCGTGGTCGACGGCCCAGGTTATGGCGTCGCCGAGGCCGGCCGCCGTCGTCGCGTCGCCGGACGCAACGTTCCCGACCAATTCGGCCTCTGTCACCCGGACCGGGAGGATCTTGGCCGCAGGAGCGAGCCCGCGAAACCCGATGCCGTTTGCCGGCGCGGCGGCGATGATGCTCGCCACAGCCGTGCCATGGCCGACGCAGTCCGACCGTCCGTCGGTCGAGCCGAGAAGGTCGTGGCCGCGCAACACGCGGTGGCCGAACGACGCCAGCGGCGATACCCCGGAGTCGATCACCGCGACCGTCTCGCCGGCGCCGTCGGCGACACCGGCCAGTCCGTCGATGCCGCTCGCGGCGACCGCCCACGGGACCGCGGCCGGATCGCTGATGGTCGGCGCGGGGGTCGCCGTTGCCCCGCACGCTGCCGCCGCGGCGGCCGGGACCGCGCCGGCAAACGGCAACCCCAGGATCACGACGCAGGTCGCGGCGGCCGCCGTGCAGCGGACAGCACCACGAACGGCCCGGTGCATCAAGTCCCCTTCGTGTCGGTTCGTACCGGCGGCTCGGCGGGGGCGCCAACCGTCCGCCCGCCGCGATTCCTCACGCGGCCGCGGGACGGTCGGATCGTATCGACAGTCACGGTGCCGTTGGGGGGATGATGGACGCCGGAAGGGTAAGGTACGCCCAATTCGTAGGTGGGACTCGCGGTCAGCCCGCACGAGGTGACACAGTGTTCGCTGGCGGTGACGGATGGGCGTTGTCGTTGGCCGATCGCCGGAAAATGCGGAGCATGGCCATAGGGCTACGTCTCGCGACGCTGGGCGGGTCGTTGCGACACGGATGGCAGGTGACGAGGGAGGTGGCCTGTGACTGACTGGGAACCGGCCACCGAGGCCGAGACCGCGATGCGGGATGCGTTGCGGGCGGCCGACCAGGAACTTTACTTCCGGATCCTGGCGCGTACGGAATTGCTGCTGCCGGTCTCCCCGGAGGCGCTCGCCGGCCGCGCACCGATGGGCTGGGGCACCTGGAACTCCGGTGGCCGCACCCACGTGCTCGCCTTCACCTCGCCCGAATCCATGCGGGCCTGCCTGGCCGAACACGCCGGGTCGGCCCGACGGATCGCCTATCACGAGCTGGCCGGCGCGTGGCCGAACCACGAATGGTGGCTCGCGGTCAACCCGGGCCTGCCGATCGAGGGCTATCTCCCGCCGTGGTTCGTCACCCAGCTGGCTCGCGGCGACGTACGGATGCCCGGGCGGACAACCGGCGTTCGGAGCCGTGCGTACGCGACAGCGCCGGCCGACAGCTCCGCTCACAATATCGGCGTCGAGCAGACGTACCAGCCATTTGGTGGCCGGACCCAGTCACCGTTTCCGCGCGGTGCTGGTGCCGCCGCAGCGACGGGCGCTCGGCGGGAGGCGGCTCGCGCGACCGCGACGGCGGCCCGCGACGTGTTCACACCGACGCCGCCGCCGCCACCGGACGAACCAATCGAAGCCGAGATGGTCGACACCGATTCCGTTCCGGCCCGGTCGACGGGCGCGCACAGCGCCGGTCGATCCGTGACCGCGAGCGGCCGCCCGGACGGACCAAGCCGGCGTCCTCGACGACACGACGCGACCATTATCGACGCCGAGATCATCGAATCGACCGTGCTGGGCATGACGGCTCTCGACGCGATGGTCGTGAACGCAACCGTGATCGATGCATCGACGTTCGACTCCGACATCATCGACGCGACGCTTATTGACCTGTCGGTCGAAGACACGGGCGCACGTGCGGCCCGTATGCGGCGGACCGGCACGCAGGCGGGCATCACGGCCGCACCGTCGGCTGCTACCGAGCAAACAAGCGCTGCGGATCGAACGAACCGGTCGGAAGACCCCGCGTCGCGGCGTGTCGATCAGGTAGCGGCCGCCGCCAACGACGCGTCGCCGACCCGCCCGATCAACCTGCGGCGAGCGTCGCCGGCGGATGCCACCCAGCGCATCGATCCGCGCGCCGCCGAGGCGGCTCGGGCCGCATCAGAAACGATCCGCCCGGCTCACGCCGCGTCAGAAGGCACACGTACGGCTCACGCCGGGTCAGAAAGCGCACGCGCGGCTCACGCCGCATCAGAAAGCGCACGCGCGGCCCACGCCGCATCGGAGGCGCGCGCGGCCGGGGCGGCAGCCGACGCGGCGCCGGATGTAACACAGCGGATCGACCCACGAGCCGCGGCCGCGGCCCGGGCGGCCGCTCAGGCGGCGCGCGGCCCAGCGGCGGACGCCACGCAGCGGATCGACGCGCGCGACCGGTCCGGGACGCCGTCGGCCGATGCCACGCAGCGCATCGATCCGGCCGTTGCCGAGGCGGCGCGCGCGGCGGCCCGAGCGGCGCGCGGCGCGGCTCCGGATGCAACGCAGCGGATCGATCCGCGGGTTGGCGCGGACACCTCGCCGACACGACCGATCGATGTGCGATCAAGCTCGACGCCGCCAACGGACGCGACGCAGCGGATCAATCCGCACGCGGCAGACGCGGCGCGGGCAGCGCAGGCCGCGGAAGAAGTTGCCGCGGGTGCTGCGGCTTCGGATGCGACGCAGCGGATCGATCTCGACGCCGACCCGTCGCCGACGCGTCGCATCGATATCCCGCCGCGGGGCGCCTCATCGAGCGGTTCCGGCACGGACTCTCCGGCTTCGGCAACCCCCTGGGCCGCCCAACGACCGACAACATCGGCGGGCGTTGATGACGGCGTCACGGCGGACAGTTCGATGTGGCCGGAGGACGATGCGATGGATGAGTCGGTCGCGGCCTCGACCGCCGCGCCCACGAGTGCGGCCGGCCAACGTGCCGCCGCCCATGCCGCGACGGCGGATGACGGGGATGACGCGACGACGGTCGTCACGGCCGCGGACGTTCAGGCCGCGCGGGCCGCGTCGGCCGCCGCCGGAACTGGGGCGACCAGATGGGCCGAAGAGGCCGACGCAACCACCCTCGCGACGCCAGGCGCCGCGGCCGATGCGCCAGCGCAGCGGCAGCCGCCACCGCGGCCGCGTCGCCCGACATCGACTTGGCCGCGACGGGCGCGGGATCGGACCGTACCGGCGAATCTGATGTGGCCGCACCCACCGCGGAGCCGAACGCTGCCGCCGGGTTCGTGCCCGCAAACGAAACCGAGTCCGTGTTGCTCGCGGCCGCGACCAGCGGCGAGACCGAACAGTTCCTGTCAACGCTCCTGCTCGCGAAGGTATTGGTCCCGATCCCGGCGGACGCGTCGCCGGACAGTCAGCTCGACGACGAGGCGTTCCCGTGGCGGCGGGAAGAGGTGGACGGGCAGCAGTATCTGGTCGTCTTCACGTCGGCCGAGCGCATGTCGGAGTTCCTCGGCGACGAAGCGGTCGCGATCACGGCGAAGTTCATCCACCTCATCCACGTCTGGCCGGATCTGAAATGGGCGTTCGCGGTCAATCCCGGCTCGCCGGTCGCCGCGATGCTGCCCGGAATCCAGATCAAGGCGCTCGCCGCCTGGGCGGACGACGTCGGCCTCACCGATGACGAGGACTTCGGCGAGTACGACGATGCGCGCGTGACGCCGCCGGCACCGAACCTGCCGATCGTGATGCAGAAGCCGATTGCGGCCGCGCAGGTCGATTACTACCTCGAGCGCGGTTACGACCGAGCCTCTGGCTTCGTACATCGGGCCACCGAAGTCATGCACCTGCACACGCCGGCCGCGCTCATCGCGTCGCTGGGCCTGACCTACAGCGGTTCGCCGTTCCGGCGCGATGCTGCCGAGATCTACCTATTGCGGTGGCCGGCGTACCGGCCGGACCTTTATCGCATCCCATACGGCGGGCAGCACGAAGCCGCGATGCGCGCGATGCAGGGTTGGATCATCGAGCGGGCTCCGTTCCGCGGCAACGGTTTCGCCCCGGCCGAAGACGGGCAGGTCATCGCCGAGTTCAAGGTGGACAGCATCCGGCTGCCGCACGGCGCGCAGATGTGGCGCCTGACGAGTGACGGTCGCAAGACGCTCATCGCGCTCCTGGACGCCGACGAGTGCCTGTGGCGGCCGGCGCGCGGAGTGGACAGCGAGGCGGTCTGGGATCCATCGGTGCCGGTCATCCCGCCGACACCGTCCGTCGAAGCGGCGAAGCCGGCCACTCCTCCGACCAATCGCACCTCGAGCGCCGAGCCGAGCGACGACCCGCTCGATCCCCGCTGGCGGGGCTCGGGCCGTCGCGGCACAAACCGATCCACCGGTACGGACACCGGAACGCGGACCCGACGCGCCGGCCGCTCGGGTGAGCGCTGATGCGCGACGGATACCAGGCGACCTATGCCGGCGTCGTGTACGAGGCGAGCCCGGACGGTGAGCTGATGCGCCTGTACACCACCGAACCGGTCGACGGCTTCGCGCGGATCAACGACCGGCGCTACCGCCGCGTCGTACGGGCCGAAGAGGTCGACGACTTCTGTTACGTACGCACCATGTGCCGGTGGCGGGGTGAACCGTTCATCGTGCTGGGCGAGCACGACGGCTGGCTGCGGCTGGAATACACCGGCGGCAAGGCGCCGATCGCCCTCGGACTGAATCTCGAAGAGTTCGACTTCGGTGTTTACCAGGGTTGGGCGCCGGCGACCGAAGTCACCGACACGCGCGAATACCGGGTCTGACGAGCGCGTCGGCTCGGCTCGGCTCGGCGCCGGCCTTTCGCCCTAGCTCAGACCTTCGTCCACTCGACGATCGCGCCGGTCACCAGATCGGGCACCTCCACGTGCGGAAAGTGCCCGACTCCGTCGATCAGCCGCCATTCGTAGCGCGCGGTGACATACCGGCCCGACCCCTGGGCCGTACGCGGGAGGATCGCCGAGTCGACGGCACCGTGCAGTTGCAGCGTCGGCACTGTGATCGGCTCCTGCAGCAGCCGTACGAACCGATATCCGTGCAGGCGGAGCACCGAGCGGAACGCCCAGCGGTAGGCCTCCAATGCGCAGAACGCCGCCTGCGGGATCTGCATCGCGCTGCGGCACTTGCGCTCATAGTCGGCGAAATCCGGACCGGCCACCCAATCGGCGCCGCCCCACCGTCGCAGGTATTCGCCGACCAGCGCTGCGTCGTCACGCGTGACGACGTGTTCGTATCGCGGGATCTGGAACTTCAGCACCGGGGTTGCGGAGGCGGACTGGCCGCGTGGGTCGGTCGCGATCGCTGCCCGTACGCGCAATGGGTGAGCCGCGCCGGAGACGATGAGGTGGCGCACCATCTTCGGGTGGAACGCCGCCGTGGTCCAGGCCATCATGCCGCCGTACCCGGCGCCGACCAGGACGGCATCGCGCTCGCCGAGTGCGCGGATAAGTCCGGCGACGTCGGCCGCCATCGTGTAGCCGTCATAACCGCGAGGCGGTTTGTCGCTGGCGCCGTAGCCACGCATGTCGACCGCGACCGCCCGGAAGCCGGCGTCGGACAATGCCCGCAACTGGTTGTGCCAGGCCCACCAGAATTCCGGAAATCCGTGCAGGAATAGCACAAGCGGGCCGGTCCCGGCCTCGACGACATGGAAGCGGTTGCCGTTGGCGCTCACGAACCGATGTGCCCAGGCGCCGTCGATCAGGACGAAGCTGTCGTCGATCCCGGTGGCGGGTGCGGTCATGGCATAAGCGTAGGGCCTCGTGACCGCTACGTACCGTGGGCAATTGTGTCGGGAACGACACTATGGGCCACGCCCGCCCGATCGACGTCGATCATGGGAGCGGCGGTGCGGCTCGGATCGAACATTCACAGGTAGGGCACCGGGGCGCCCGGATCAGCCGGACGCCCCGACGATGTCCTCCGCCGCTACTCCTCGTCGGCCTTGCTGGACTGCAGCCCCTTCGAGATCAGGTCCATGACGGCCGAGTCCTGCAGCGTCGTCACGTCGCCGAGAGCGCGGTTCTCGGCGACGTCGCGGAGCAGGCGTCGCATGATCTTGCCGGACCTGGTCTTCGGCAGCTCGGCGACGAGCATGATCTGCCGCGGCTTCGCGATCGGGCCGATCGTCTTGGCGACGTGATCGCGCAGTTCGTCGATGAGCGTGTCGGTCACCTCGGTAGTGCCGCGCAACATCACGAACGCGACGATGGCCTGGCCAGTGGTCGGATCGGTCGCACCGACCACCGCCGATTCGGCGACCTTCGGGTGGCTCACCAACGCCGACTCGACCTCGGTGGTCGAGATGTTGTGGCCGGAGATCAGCATGACATCGTCGACGCGGCCGAGCAGCCAGAGGTCGCCGTCATCGTCGCGCTTCGCACCGTCGCCGGCGAAATAGATCCAGTCGTCGCCGACGCCGGAACCGGCGCCGAACCGCGACCAGTACGTGTCGAGGAAGCGTTGGTCGTCGCCCCAGACCGTACGCAGCATGCCCGGCCACGGCTCGCGCAACACGAGGTATCCGCCGCCGCCGTTGGGCACCGACTTCGCGGCGTCGTCGACGACGTCGGCGACGATGCCGGGCAGTGGCCGCATGGCCGAACCGGGTTTCGCCGCGGTCACGCCGGGCAGCGGGCTGATCATCTGGCCGCCGGTCTCGGTCTGCCACCAGGTGTCCACGACCGGGCATGTGCCGCCGCCGATGGTTTGCCTGTACCAGATCCACGCCTCCGGGTTGATCGGCTCGCCGACCGTACCGATGATGCGCAGCGACGACAGGTCGTGACCGGCCGGGAACTCGTCGCCCCACTTCATCATCGTGCGGATCAGCGTCGGGGCGGTGTAGATGATCGTCACCTTGTACTTCTCGACGATCTGCCAGAACCGGTCCTTGTTCGGCGTGTCCGGCGTGCCTTCGTACATGACCTGGGTGGCGCCGTTGGACATCGGTCCGTACACGATGTACGAGTGGCCGGTGACCCAGCCGATGTCGGCCGTACACCAGTAAATGTCGGTCTCCGGCTTGTGGTCGAAGACGGCGTTGAACGTGTAGCTCACGTGTGTCAGGTAGCCGCCGGTCGTGTGCAGGATGCCCTTCGGCTTCGCGGTCGTTCCGCTGGTGTAGAGGATGAACAGCGGCTGCTCGGAGTCGAACGGCTGCGCCTCGTGCACGTTCGATGCGGTGTCGACGACGTCGTGCCACCAGACGTCACGGCCCTCGGTCCAGTCGACGTCCTGGCCCGTACGCCGGACGACGAGCACATGCTCGACACTCGGAGCCCGCTCGACCGACTGCGTCCACGATCGGCTTGAGCCCGGACGGATTGCCGCGCCGGAAGCCGCCGTCGGCCGTGATGACGAGCTTCGCGCTCGCGTCGTTGATGCGGCCGGACAGAGCCTCCACCGAGAAACCGCCGAACACCACGCTGTGCGCCGCGCCGATCCGGGCGCAGGCGAGCATCGCGATCGCGGCCTCCGGGATCATCGGCATGTAGATCGCGACGCGGTCACCGGCGACGACGCCGAGCGAGGTCAACGCGTTGGCCGCCTGGCACACCGACTTCTGCAGGTCCGCGTACGTGATCGTGCGCGTGTCGCCGGGCTCGCCCTCCCAGTGGATGGCCACCTTGCCACCGCGACCGGCTTCGACATGCCGGTCGACGCAGTTGTAGGCCATGTTCAGCTGGCCGCCCACGAACCACTTCGCAAACGGTGGATTGGACCAGTCGAGGACGGTGTCCCACGGCTTGCTCCAGGACAGGCGCTGAGCCTGGGCCTCCCAGAATCCCAGCCGGTCCGCGCTCGCCTCGTCATACGCCGCCGCCGTGACGTTGGCGTGGGCGGCGAGATCCGCCGGCGGTTCGAATTTGCGCTCCTCGCGTAGCAGGTTTGCAAGCGTTTCGCTCATCAGCGCGCTCCAGATCGATGGGGTGTGTGATCCGTTGTGTGTCTCGTCATGCGCTTCGTCGCTCGGGGGCGGCCGTCGCCGGCTTCGTGATAGCCGTCGATGGAGGCTTCCACAAGAGCAGGCTAGTCCCGAACTCGGCCGTGCGGCGAGGTCAAGTTACGGCGGGAATGAGCCCGAGTTTCCTGCTCGTATCTTGCCGTTTCTGGACCGTTTCGATCAAGGGCGCGCACCGCTGTGAGCACCCTTCGCGCACCCGACGCTCGTCGTGGCTGCCGCCGACGCCGTCAGTGATCGGCCGGTCTGGGCCGATGACTACCGTGTATGCCGTGACCGATCCGCTCGCTGGGCTGCTTGACCTGCCAGAATGCCGGGCCGCGTTCGACGACGCGCGGGCCGCCGTCGATGACGCGATGCGGCATCCGGCTCTGCGCCGCTCCGGCGGCCCGGTCGCCGCCGAGGTCGGCCTACGCACGGCCATTGCCAGTGCCGCGCTGGACGGCCATGGGTACGACCTGGACGAGGTACGGGCCGGTACGGTCACCGACCCCGTAGTGCAGGGTGCCTTACGGGTCTCCGGTGCGCTCGACGGACTCGGTGGGACGTGGTCGCGCGCGCCCCGCCAGGTACTCGCCCGGCTGCATGTCCTGGCCGCGCGAGATGCCGTACCGGCGGATGTCCTGGGACGACCCACGACGGACCCGGCGGTCGCGACGCGGCTCGATGCGCTCGCCACCGTCATTACCACGACGACCGCGCCGGCGATGGTCGTCGCAGCGGTCGTCCACGGCGAGTTGCTCGCGTTGTCGCCGTTCGCTGGGCCGTCCGGGGTCGTGGCTCGGGGCGCCGCCCGGCTCGCGCTGATCAGGGGTGGTCTCGACCCGCGAGGCCTGCTCGCGGTGGATGTCGGCCACCTCGAACGGGAGCCGGAGTATCGCGGCGCGGCAGGAGCGTTCGCGACGGGTACGCGCGACGGGGTGCGCTCGTGGCTCAAGCACTACGCGGCCGCGATTATGGTCGCCGCGGCCGGGTCCTGACCGACGTTGCGGACAACCTCGTCCGTCTTTGAGCCCACGCGGCTGCCGCCGGTCTGTGCTACGCGCAGACGGACGGCGCCTCACACTCCGAGGCGCCGCCATCACACGGCCACCCTGGTTACCAGGCGTGCACCTTAACGTTGCTGGCGGTCCTTCGCGGTGCCGCCGCAACCGGCCTCCCGCGGCTGGTCGCACGTGGGTGCCAGGTGGCCGTGCCACGGAGCGTCGCTATATCTGCAGTGCATCTCTCTCTGCGTTCGACATTTCCCGTGTGTTTCCACTCGTTGCGAGCTCCGTACCCTTCGTTTTACGCCGACCTGGTCAAGGTCGCCAGAGCAGTCGCCGAATGTGTGAAAGTCGGGCACAGATGTGCTCTGTGATGCGGCGCGAAGGTGCGGAAGGCGTCGGCGCGCGCCCTAGGCGAGGACGGTTGCGGAAGCCGCGGCGTTCGTCGGGGTCGCGGCGTTGGTTCGGGTGGCGGCGTTGGTTCGGGCCGCGGCACCCGCGCGGGCATGGCTTTGGCCAAGGCGTCGATCGTGGCCGCGTCGGCGACGCGTTTGCGGTGCCGCCCGTAGAGCACAATGCCGATCGCGACGCCGACGCTGACCCCGAGCGCCGCGGCCGCGACCGGCACCGCCGGCCGATCGCGGAGCCGCTGGCCGAGCGGGATCGGGTGGCGGAACTCGAGCATCGGCCAACCGCGTTCGATGGCGATGCGGCGCAGGCCACGATCGGCGTTGACGGCCGTCGGGCGGCCGACCGATTCGAGCAGCGGCACATCGGAGACGGAGTCTGAATAGGCGTAGCAGTCGGCGAGGTCCCAGCCGCGCCGGGCCGCCAGGTCTCGGACGGCCTCGACCTTGTTCGGACCGGCGTTGTAGAACCCGACGTCGCCGGTGTATCGCCCGTCCTTCACGACCATCCGGGTGGCGAGGATGTCGTCGATGCCGAGCTGTTGGCCGATCGGGCGGACCATCTCCTCGCCCGACGCCGACACGAGCACCACCGTCCGGCCGGCCGACCGATGCTCCTCGATCAGTGCGGCCGCTTCGGCGTAGATGTACGGGCTGATGAGCTCGGCGAGCGTCTCGTTGACGATCTGCTCCACCTGCTCGACCGACCAGCCCTTGCAGAGCGTCGCGAGATGGTCACGGATCCGCGCGATCTGCGCGTCGTCGGCCCCGCCGAGCTTGAACATCAGCTGGGCGTAGGCCGACTTGATCACATCTCGGCGATTGATCAGGTGCTCTCGATAGAACGGTCGGCCGAAAGCGAGCGCGCTCGATTTCGCGATGACCGTCTTGTCGAGGTCGAAGAAGGCAGCACCAGAAGCCACGGCGGGAAAGTCTAGCCGGACCGGGCGACGCTGGCGTTCGTAGCGCTCGGTGTGCCGCATGATCGCGTTGCGTTGCTCCGGTGCCGGAGCCGGCCAAAATATCGACGCGGGTGCACGCCAAATCGGCGTGTTGGACACTTTCGGGCCTCGACGCGTACCGAGAAATCGTGCATGCTTGCGATGAACGACAGTGATTCTCGTCCTATCGCTGGCGATCCCCAGCCTCTCGGCGGTTGTTGCGCCCCCCGCATGGCCGCTGGGCGGTTCGGCTCACCCCCCCGGAGCCGAGCCCTTGACGACCCCCGCCACCCCCCGGCGGGGGTCGTCCCAATTCCGGTCGGCGTGCACGGGCTACCCGCGTGCCAGCGGATCTTGGAATCACGGCCGCGGTTTCGACTCCAAGATCTAGGTCAGCGGCGCAGGCGGGTCGGATCGGTCTCCCACCACGGTCGTTGCATGCCGTCGTCCGGCTCAGCTTCGGGCGTACCCGTGGGGGTTGTTGCGTGTGAGCTGACCGCAACGCGCGCCGCGGCCTCCTGGGCGTCGAGCGCGCGATCGACCTCGATGGTGCGTTCCTCGTCGTCGCGCACCCACTTGCGGAAGAGCGCGGCCAGAAACGGCAGCCCAGACAGGTCGCCGATGATCCAGAACGCGGCGCCGCCCATCTGTTGATCGGCCGACGGTGTCGGTCCCCACGCGCGTACGGCCTGGTAGTGCTCCAGTCCGACGATGGTGTGGCCGAGCATCAGCAGCAGTCCCAGGCCACCGTCGAAAATGACCTCGGCGAAGGTTATCCACATCGACACGAGCACCGGGTAGATGTGCGGGACCGGGTCGACCTGCAGCCGCGTCCAGTAGTAGGCCCAGCCGACGCCCACGAGCCAGAACTTCACGAGGGTGTCGACGGTGCCACCGCGCAGGACGGCGTCGAAGATCGGCGTGAAGAACAGCACGAACGGTGTGCCGAGTAGCAGTGCGGAGATGACGGCCGGGAACGTCACGAGCTTCGCGAATCCGCTGTGGCCGAGCCGCCGGAGCCGGGCCGCGGCCGTCGGTGGAAGCGCACGCATCAGCAGAGTGAGCGGCATGCCGAGGGCGAGGAACAGCGGCGTGACCATCAGCAAGCAGCACGGTCTGGATCGCGCGCGGCCAGAACAGCACGGTGTCGTACGTCCCCAAGAACGACATCGTCGAGATCACCCAGGACCCCAGACCGACGGCCAGGAACAACGTCGTGCGGACCGGTGGCCAGCGGCGGATTCGCGTCGCCCGTCGGACGCCGACCAGGTAGGCGGCCGCCAGCACGACAACCGCGATCGCCGTCGCCGGGTCGAACGACCACCCGGTGAAGACCTGCGTTGCGGTCAGCGGCGCCACGGCCGACACGATACGCGCGCTTTTTATGGGTACGGCTGACGGACCGTTTCGCTGGTCGGCGTGCCTATGGGGCGGCTGAGTTTGTGCACATGCACCCTTGCCGTCCACGGGTTTCATGATCACCGATTCCGCTTGCGGGCCGACGCGCGGCAACGTGTCTGCGTCAGCCGAGTGGAGGAGCGTCGATGGTTCGCACATCAAGGTCGATCAGTCGGACCGCGGCGCATCTCGCGGCGGGCAGGGAGTCGCCGGATCGGGCGGGTGGTCCGGCGGCTCCGGTGCGGACGTGTGCGAATCCACTTTTCGTGACGGCCGACCCGGACCTATTGGACGACCTGCTGCGACTTGCCGGCACCGCCGGCGTGACCCCAGACGTCGCCGCGGATCCGGCCGCCGCCCGTCGTCGGTTCCCGTCGGCGGCCCGGGTTTACATCGGCGCGGACATGGCGGAAGCCTGCGCCCGCGCCGGGCTGCGCCAACGACCTGGAGTCATTGTCGTCGTCCGGGAGGGCGCCGACGGCGCGTCGAGCCCGACCGGTCGAGGCGGCGCCAGCGGTCGTTCAGGTTCCGGCCGTCCCTCGGGTTCCGGTGGTTCGGAATCCGGCGGTCGTTCAGGTTCCGACGGCTGGCGTTCCGGCGGTCCGCCGGACGTTGACTGGGACGTCGTGCAGCGGCTCGGTGCCGAGCATGTCGCGACGTTGCCGGCGGCCGAGCCATGGCTCATTGACCAGCTCGCGGCCATAGGACGGACCGACGTCGCTTTCGTCCGCGTGTCCAACGGCAACGCCTGCGGCCGCTGACTCGATCGGTTCGCCGGGGCCCGGCCGGGTCGTCGCCGTCCTCGGCGGACGCGGCGGTGCGGGAGCGTCAGTCCTCGCCGGCGGCCTGGCGGTCACGGCGGCCCGTCGCGGCCTGCGAACACTGCTCGTGGACGCGGATCCCTTAGGCGGCGGCGTCGATCTCGTGCTTGGCTGGGAATCGCTCGACGGCCTGCGCTGGCCAGCGCTGTCGCAGGCAAGCGGCGAGGTGCCGGCGCCGGCGTTGGTTGAGGCGCTGCCCGGCCGCTCGGATCTGGTGATCCTGTCGTGGGACCGCGGCGAGCCGATGACCGTGCCGCCCGAGGCCATGCTCGCCGCACTCGACGCCGGCCGTCGAGGTCGTGACCTCACGGTCGTCGACCTACCGAGACGACTTGACGAGTCCGCGATGCTCGCGCTGCGAGCCGCGGATCAGGTCTATCTCGTTGTCCCGGCCGAGTTGCGCGCGTGCGCGGCAGCGGCCCGGGTGGCGGCCGTGGCCGGACCGCACTGCGCGGCGCTCTCCGTCGTCGTACGACAACCAGGCCCGGCCGGTCTCGCCGTTAAGGAAGTCATCGCGGCTTTGCGGCTGCCGTACGCCGGCACGATCCGCAGCGAGCCCCGCCTCCGTACGGCTTGGGAGCGCGGCGAACCACCGGCGGCGTCAGGGCACGGCTCGCTCGCGACCTTGTGCGCGCAAGTTGCTGGACGACGTGTTTCCGGTCGCTGCGTCCGTGGTCGGTGCTCGCTCGGCCAACGGAGTGACCCTTCACCCGGCCGACGGAGTGATCCTTCACGCGGCCGCCAGCGAGGAGTCGGCATGACGATCTGGCCACCGGACGAGGCCCTCGGGGCAATCGGACCCAACGACACCGACGTGCGCGTCAACGATGGTGGAATCGAGTTCGGCGGCAATGGTGCCGGGTTCTACGACGATCGCGTCGTGGCCGGCGGCCCCCGAGCAGGCTTGGCCGATGGCGACGCCGCCGTCGACGAGATGGCTTGGGCCGACGCGATCGGCGATGAGGCTCGACTGATTCCGGCCGGGGTCGGGCGGCTTCTTCCGGTCAACGGCGCGGACGCGTCATCGCTTGACGGCCGGACTGCGCCGTCGCTTGTCGGACGAACGGGCCGTCGCTTGACGGCGCCGCCGTACCGCGGCTTGCCGACGCTGCAGTACCGAGGCGGGTCGGTCTGACCGCGCCGCCGCGGATGGCCACGATCCCGCAGATGGCCACGATCCCCCGGATGGGCACCGTCCCGCCGGTGGCGCAGGGCGGCCGAACACTGAGCGACGTCGTGCCGGCAGCGATCGCGGAGACGACCGTGGAGCAGTTGGGTGCGCGGAGCATCGCAGCACTGCCCGGTGCCGGTCCGTTGTCCGCGTTCCTTGTCGACCCGGCCGTCACCGACGTGCTGGTCAATGGCGTGGACGTCTGGATCGACCGCGGCGCGGGACTGGTTCGCGGCGACTTCACCTTCTCATCCGACCTGCAGGTGCGACGCCTGGCTCAACGCCTCGCTGCCGCGTGCGGTCGCCGGCTCGATGAAGGCAGCCCGTACGTCGACGCCCGACTACCCGATGGGACGCGGCTGCACGCGGTATTGCCGCCGGTCGCCACCGACGGGCCGTACCTGTCGCTGCGTACGTTCCGACAGCACGCCTTCTCGCTGACCGATCTCGTCGGTGTCGGGACGCTGTCCGAGGGCGGCGCGGAGATGCTCGGCGCGATCGTGGCGGCCCGGTTGTCCTATCTCGTGTCCGGCGGCACCGGCAGCGGCAAGACGACACTGCTCGCGACGTTGTTGAGTGAGGTGCCGCGCGACGAGCGCATCGTCATCGTCGAGGACGCGGCCGAGCTCCGCCCGGATCATCCGCACGTCGTTGGCCTGCAGGCCCGTACGGCGAACGTCGAAGGTGCCGGTGCCGTCGGCCTGCGGGATCTGCTCCGCCAGGCGCTGCGGATGCGTCCCGATCGGCTGGTCATCGGGGAATGCCGTGGTGCCGAGGTCGTCGACCTCCTCGGCGCGCTCAACACCGGGCACGAGGGCGGCGCCGGCACCCTCCACGCGAACACCGCGGCCGACGTGCCGGCGAGGCTCGAGGCTCTTGGGCTGCTGAGCGGAGTTCCGCGCGCCGCCCTCCATGCTCAGGTTGCGGCGGCGCTACACGTCGTCGTACACATGCGACGGACGCCGACCGGTCGGCTGCTCGACGAAATCGTGCTGCTCGCGCCGAGCCGTGATGGCCGAGCCGTCGTGTCGGTGTCGGCATGGCATCGGCTCGGCGGCGTACGCCCCGGAGCCGTACCTCTCGCGAATCTCATGACAAGCCGAGGCGTACGACCACCGACGACGCTGCTGGCCGGCCGGTCGTGATCACGCGTCGCCGGGCCTCCGTTCTCGTGTCAGTGACCGCCCGTGGGCGCGGCCAGCGCCGCCTGCGAGCGATCTCGCGGCCGGCGCAAGAGACATGGGGCACCACGATTGCGCCGCGCGAACGCAGTGACTCGATCACCGCTTCCTCGATTCGAGGTTTGTCGGCGTTGGCGAGCGACGGCCGAGACTGTCCGCGGCGCTCCTTGTCGCCGTCGCCGCAAGCGCGGCCGGAGTAGTCGCCGGGCCCGTGGCTGCCGTCATTGCGGCTGCCTACGCGGCGACGGGTGCGGTTGTCGTCGCCGGCCGGCGAAGGGCGGCCGCCGACGCGAAGGCATTCGCGGCCGCGCTGGCCGCGATAGGTGCGGTCGCGGCCGATCTGCGCGCTGGCGGGGATCCGGTGGTCTCCTTGGCCCGGGTGCAACCGGCCCTGCAGCCCGCCGCGGCCAGCTCGATGTCAAGGAGAGTAGCTGCCGCTCTCCGCGTCGCCGACGACACCGGAGCGCCGCTCGCGGACCTGCTCGACCGCCTGGAAACCGACGCACGCACGCTCGCCCGGGCCAGAGCGACAGCAACCGCGCAAGCATCGGGGGCACAGGCGACCGCGTGGCTTCTGGCTGCGCTGCCGGCGGCCGGGATCGCGCTGGGCACCGGCGTCGGTGCCGACCCGATGGGCGTCCTCTTGCGAACACCACTTGGCGCGGCCTGCGCGGGCGGCGCGATGACGTTCCAGATGCTCGGACTCGCGTGGACTGAGCGCCTGGCGAACTCGATCAAGGACGCGGCGTGAGATGGGGCGCGCGGTGAGAGAGCTTGGCGCGTCCCGACGTCGGCCCCGACTGTCGGATGACGCACCTCCGGCGCTGTCTCACCGGCAGCGGGTGGTTGGCGCAGTCGCGGCCGCATCGATCACGTGGCTGGTTGTCGGTGGCATCGTCGGCGTCGTGGCGGCGGTGCTAGTCGCCCCGGTCGCCGCCCGTCTGCTTCGACGGATCGAACCGCGCTCGGCCCGACGCGCCAGGCAGGCAGCGGCCGGCGAGCTTCCGTTCGCGGCTGACCTCTTGGCGGCGGCGCTCAGGGCTGGCGTACCAGTCGAGGCCGCTGCTCGCACGACCGGCGCAGGCATAGGCGGCAGGGTCGGACGGGATCTCGTCCGTGTCGCGGATGGCCTCCGGCTCGGTCTGGAGCCGCCCGACGCGTGGCCGGTGTTGCGCGGGACGCCGGGCGCCGAGCGGATCGTCGACACCATTGTCCGCAGCGCCGAAAGCGGTGCCGCCGTGGCGCGGGCGTTGGAGCGGCTGGCCGACGACCTTCGGGGAT
Source organism: uncultured Actinomycetota bacterium (assembly GCA_963724705.1). Classification (GTDB taxonomy): domain Bacteria; phylum Actinomycetota; class Actinomycetes; order Mycobacteriales; family Micromonosporaceae; genus DASQPR01. The sequence continues at coordinate 796,075 of CAVRVS010000006.1, read as the reverse complement.
CCCGCGCTGCGGCCGTCGAGGCAGCGGCCGCGCGGGTCGGCGTCCTCATCGTCTTACCGCTCGGGCTGTGTTTCCTGCCCGCATTCGTACTTGCCGGCATCGTGCCGGTGATCGTCGCCGTGCTCGGCGGCGTCCTGCGGTGAGGGGAGATTCTATGCACGGATCGAGAACAAGGGCCCGGGTCGCCCGGTGCGTCGCTCGCTGGCGTCGGGTCCGTGACGGCGCGCGTGATGCCGGTATGAGCACTGCCGAATACGCGGTCGGCACGCTTGCAGCGGTCGCGTTCGCCGGCGTACTGCTCAAGGTCGTGACGTCGCCCGGCATCCAGTCGGCGCTGTCGGCGATCATCTCGAAGGCGCTCAAGTAGTGGCGGCGTGGCGGCGTCGAGCGCGGGAGGATCGGGGCGGAGTCACGGCGGAGTTTGCCGTGGCGCTTCCCGCGTTGCTGCTCGTGGTGACGTTCGCGCTCGGCGCCGTCGACGCTGTCCTCGCGAAGGTGCAGTGCGTCGATGCGGCGCGGGATGCGGCGCTGGTCGCCGCACGTGGTGGCGACGGCCGCGCCGCCGGCGCGAACCGGGCTCCTCGCGGCGCCTCGATACGGATCGTTGAGCGCACCGACTCAGTTGAGGTCACGGTCACCCTGCGGGTCTCGCCGTTGGGCGCTCATCTCGGCTCGTTCCAGGTGAGCGCGGCCAGCACGGCCTCAATGGAACCGGGCTCGGTGCCTGTCCCATGATGCGCGACCGGGGATCGGCAACGGTGTGGGTGCTCGGCGCATCCGCCGCGCTTGCCGCGTTCGGCATGACTGCCGTGTTCGCGGCCGGTGCGGTTCTGGCCCGTCACCGGGCGCAGGCGGCCGCCGACCTCGGTGCGCTCACGGCCGCCGCCCGAGTCATCGACGGTCGTGGCACCGCGTGCGCCGCGGCGGCGGCGACCGTGGCCGCAAATGGCGCAGTCATGACCGACTGCCGGCTCGACGGACTGGACGCGGTTGTGACGGCGGCCGCATCGGTCGCCGGTGCTCCCTCCGGCATCGGCCCGGCGGTCGCGACGGCTCGTGCCGGCCCTGCGGTGACGATCGCGCCAGCCGGCTCTGCGGTGGCGATCGCGCCAGCCGGCTCTGCGGTGGCGATCGCGCCGGCCGGCCTGCGGTGGCGATCGCCGGCCCTGCGGTGGCGATCCGGCGTGGGCGGGTCCGGTGTGGACGCGTCCGACCTACGCGGTGGCGTGCGTGTCGCGGCCGGGTTGGTGTGCGAGTCCGATCGCTTCGAGGACGGCGTCGAGCACCTGGACCGCGCCATCCTTCGACAAGGGCTCGTTTCCGTTGCCGCACTTGGGCGACTGGACGCAAGACGGGCAGCCGTGTTCGCAGGCGCACGAAGCGATCGCCTCACGGGTGGCGCGGAGCCATTCGGCGGCGACGTGATAGGCGCGCTCGGCGAAGCCGGCGCCACCCGGGTGCCCGTCGTAGACGAACACGGTGGGTGCCTCGGTGTCTGCGTGCAGCGCCGTCGACAGACCGCCGATATCCCAACGATCGCAGGTCGCGACGAGCGGCAGGAGCCCAATGGCCGCATGCTCGGCGGCGTGCAACGCCCCCGGGACGTCGGCCGGGTCGACGCCGGCGGCGGCGAGGGCGGCCGGCGAGATAGTCCACCAGACGGCCGTGGTGCGCAGTTGCCGGGACGGCAGATCGAGTGGCCGCGTGTCGATGATTTCACCGGTGGCGATGCGTCGTCGCTGATAGCTCACGACCTGGTTTGTGACGTCGACGGTGCCGAGGAACATGCCGACCGGGCCGGCGTCGACGATGCTGCGGATCGAGTCGACGGTCAGCGATGTCACGTCCCGCGCGTGTGTGCTCCAGTCCGGCTCCTCGGCATGGACCAGAGCGACGCAGTCGTCGAGGTCGAGCGAATCGACAACGTACGACTCGCCCTGGTGAAGGTGGACGGCGCCGGTGTGCACCTGGACATGCGACGCGCCACCGTCCACGGTGCCGAGCAAACGCCCCGTCGACTCCTCGACGATCGCGATCGGCGCGCCGCCGCTGCCACGCAGGTCGACCTCGGGGCGACCGTCGCCGGCCCAATACCACCCGGTCGGTCGCCGACGAAGGTAGCCACCGGCCACGAGGCGGTCGATCGTCTCGGCGGCGGCGTCGCCGAACAGCGCCAGGTCGGCGTCGGTCAGCGGCATCTCCGCGGCCGCGCAGCAGAGGTGCGGACCGAGCACGTACGGATTCGAAGGATCGAGCACGGTTGCCTCGACCGGGCGGCCGAAGAGTGCCTCCGGATGGTGCACCAGGTAGGTATCGAGCGGATCGTCCCGGGCGACGAGAACGCACAAAGAGTCGCGGGCACCACGGCCGGCTCGACCGGCCTGCTGCCACAGGGATGCCAGCGTGCCGGGGTAGCCGGCGAGGACGACGGCATCGACTCCGACGAGGTCGACGCCGAGTTCCAGTGCGTTTGTCGAGGCGAGGCCGAGCAGGTCGCCGGCCAGCAGCGCCTGCTCCAGTTGGCGACGTTCCTCGCGCAAATAGCCGGCCCGGTAGGCGGCGACCCGACCGGCCAGCTGTGGCACGGCCTCGGTCAGCGCCCGGCGGGACATCGTCGCCACGACTTCGGCGCCACGACGGGAGCGTACGAAGGCCAGCGTACGTGCGCCGTGCACCACGGCGTCGGTCAACAGATCGGCGGTTTGTCGCAGCGTCGAGACGCGGATTTGTGGCCACCCATCCGTGGCGGTCGGGTCGTGCCCGCCGTGCGCGCTCGGCGACTCGGCCTCGGTGACGCCGGCGGGTTCATCGGCTCCGCCGTTTCGGTCGGCGTCCCGACCGTTTCGGTCGGCGCCGTGACCGACGGGCAGGAATGGCGGCTCCCACAACGCGAACGTGACGCCGCCGCGGGGGGAACCGTCGTCGGTCACCGCCGTCACATCGAGCCCGGTCAACCGCGACGCGGTGGCAGCCGGATCGCCGACGGTCGCGGAGGCGAGCAGGAAGATCGGCGACGATCCGTAGCGCGCGCAGACGCGACGAAGTCGGCGGATGACGTGCGCGACGTGCGAGCCGAAGACGCCGCGATAGGTGTGGCACTCGTCGATCACGACGAAGCGCAGCCGGCGCAGGAACGTCGACCAGTTCGCATGCCGTGGCAGGACGCCGCGGTGCACCATGTCCGGATTGGTGAGCACGAAGCGCGAATACGTCCGCACCCATTCGCGCTCCTCCCACGGCGTGTCGCCGTCGTAGACGGAGGCACGGACATCGGCCGGCGCGATCTCGCTCAGCGCACGCAGCTGGTCGGCGGCGAGCGCCTTTGTCGGCGCGAAGTAGAGCGCGGTCGCCCGCGGATCCGCAGCGAGAGCGGTCAGCACCGGAAGGTGGTAGGCGAGCGATTTGCCGGACGCGGTCCCCGTCGACACGACCACGTGGTGGCCGGCGTGGGCGAGGTCGGCCGCGGTCGCCTGGTGCGACCACGGACGCTCGACGCCACGCGCGCGCAGCGCCGCGCGGAGATCCGCCGGAACCCACGACGGCCAGTCGGCGTTCGATCCGGCCCGGGGCGGCACCTGCTCGACGTGGGTGAGGCAGTCGAGTCCGCGCGTCAGCCGCCGGAGAAGCTCGTCCGGATCGAGTCCCGGCCCGGACGATCCCGTGGCGGAGGCTGGAGCGAAGTCCGTCGTTTCTGAGGTCGCCACCGGCCGTATCGGTCGAGGGAGCCTGCCCCGGCTCGCCGCTGTCGAGCGATCCGTCCGGCACATCGACGCCGGCCGGTACCTCCGTGATGTCCGGCATGAGGTCCGGGACGTCGACGTCGAGTGGCCGCGTCGCCGCGGGGAAACGCACGTCAGGATGTCCGGACACGTCTTGCACTGTCTCACCGACGCCCGACAGCGTCCAACTGATCCCGAGCCGGCTGTCACGGCGACGTACGCAGTGGTTAGATTCGCGGGTAAGACTCCACCGGGCCACGCGGTTGCAGGAGGCCACATGGATCTGTCGCTATCCGCCCGCAGCATCGGCGACTACACCGTGCTCGAGGTGGGCGGAGAAGTCGATGTCTATACGGCGCCGACGCTCCGCGAGAAGATCGTCTCCCTCGTCGACAGCGGCTCCAAGGCGATCATCGTCGACCTCACCCACGTCGAATTCCTGGATTCGACCGGGCTCGGGGTCCTCGTCGGCGGGATGAAGCGGCTCAAGGGCGTCGGCGGCGACTTCGTCCTGGTCTGTGACCAGGAGAAACTGCTCAAGATCTTCCGGATCACCGGTCTCGACCGGGTCTTCACGCTGCATAGCTCCGTTGAAGCGGCAGCGGCTGGCATGGCCGGCTGAGGTTCGGCACTGATGGGGACGGTCCGGCTCTCGTTCACCCCGGCACCGGCACACGTACGCACCGCACGCCTCGTCGGCGTCGCGGTTGCTCGCCGGGCGGGCGTCGCCGACACGATCATCGACGAGGTGCGCCTCGCGATCGGTGAGGCGTGCTCGCGTGCGGTCGCGCTGCACCGCCGGCACAGCCTGACGGACCTGGTCGAGGTCGAATTCACGACCGACTCCCGATTCACGGTACGGGTGACTGACCGCGCACCGGCGACCGAGGCGATCATCGGGCCGGCCCTCGACGAGACCGACCCCGACCGGACCGACCCGTTCGGCCTGCTTCAGGACCCGGGCCTCGGAAGGTCGAGGCGGTGGAGTCATGGTGACCGTGAGCGATGAAGACGTGGCCGTCGGCGTCTCGTTGACGCTGCTCGCCGGATTGGTCGAGGGTCTGCAGGTGGTGCCCGGTCCGGACGGCGTCGGAACCCAGGTCATCATGGCGTGGCCGGCGGCCGGCGGCCGCTGACGCGGACCGTCGCACCCCACCGATCGGCCGGTGGCGCCCATCACCCAGACACGTTTCGGCCTGGGTGTGACCACTGCCACCGCGGGCGGCTACAGTACGCGGGTCATATTCCAACATCCGGTCCGCGTCCGCGTTTACCGCGACAGCGTGCATCGGATGCGGAACTCCGCGTGTGGAAACTGTCGCGGCCGTGGGCGTGAGCCGTCCCGGCCGACGACGCGTATATCGGTTACAGGAGGACACAGATGTCCGGGACGTACCTCGCTGCTGGCGGCGGGCAGTCCCTTACCGGTAGCAACCTGACCTACGTGATCATCGCAGTGGTGATCGCTCTGGTCGCGCTGGGCTTCGCGGCCGCCCTTGTCAGGGCGGTTCTCGGCACCGGTACGGGTACCAAGAAAATGCAAGAGATCGCTGGAGCGGTTCAGGAGGGCGCAAACGCCTACCTGTACCGCCAATTCAGGACGCTTGCCGTGTTCGTCGTCATCGCGGTCATTCTGCTCTTTTTCCTGCCGGTCGTCGATGGCGGCGGCATCAGCGTGAAGGTCGGACGATCGCTGTTCTTCATCGTCGGCGCGCTGTTCAGCTCGTTCATCGGCGGTGCCGGGATGAACCTCGCGACGCGCGCGAACCTGCGCGTGGCCGCGGCCGCGAACACCGGCGAAGGCGGCCGCGAGCGGGCAATGCAGATCGCGTTCCGTACCGGTGGCGTGGTCGGCTTCCTCACCGTCGGCCTCGGCCTGGTCGGTGCCGGTGTGGTGGTGCTCATCTACGGCAGCAACGCGCCGACCGTGCTCGAGGGCTTCGGCTTCGGGGCCGCGCTGCTCGCCATGTTCATGCGGGTCGGCGGCGGCATCTTCACCAAGGCCGCCGACGTCGGTGCCGACCTGGTCGGCAAGGTCGAGAAGGGCATCCCGGAGGACGACCCGCGCAACGCCGCGACGATCGCCGACAACGTCGGTGACAACGTCGGCGACTGCGCCGGCATGGCCGCGGACCTCTTCGAGTCGTACGCGGTGACCCTGGTGGCCGCGCTGATCCTCGGCAAGGCGGCCTTCGGCACCACGTACGGCCTGGTCTTCCCGCTCATCGTGCCGGCCATCGGCGTGCTGACGGCGATCGTGGGCGTGTTCATCACACGTCTTCGCAAGTCCGACCGCTCGGGTCTGACGGCGATCAGCCGAGCCTTCTACATCTCGGCCGTGATCTCCGCCGTACTCGTCGCGATCGCCGCCTCGCTCTACCTGAAGTCGAGCTGGACGGCTCTCCTGGGCGCGAACTACCAGGCCGGCCTCGGCCTGGCGCTGGACAAGCAGCCGCCGGTGAACCCGATCGCGTACGCGATCATCGCGGTCATCATCGGCATCGTCCTGGCCGCGATCATCCAGGCACTGACGGGTTACTTCACCGAGACGAGCCGGCGCCCCGTGCGCGACATCGGCAAGAGCTCGTTGACCGGCCCGGCGACCGTGATCCTGGCCGGCATCTCGGTCGGCTTCGAGTCGGCGGTCTACTCGGCGCTGATCATCGGTGCCGGCGTGTACGGCGCGTTCCTCCTCGGCGGCGGTTCCGTCCTTCTGTCGCTGTTCGCGGTTGCACTGGCCGGAACGGGTCTGCTGACCACGGTCGGCGTCATCGTCGCCATGGACACGTTCGGTCCGATCTCGGACAACGCGCAGGGCATCGCCGAGATGTCCGGCGACATCGACGAGAACGGCGCCCGGGTCCTCACCGACCTCGACGCCGTGGGCAACACGACGAAGGCGATCACCAAGGGAATCGCGATTGCGACCGCCGTCCTCGCGGCGACCGCGCTGTTCGGGTCGTACACGGACACGGTCAAGACGGCCTTGTCCAACGCGTCCGGGTCGAACGCGGCCACGCTGCAGGCGGTCCTCAACGGCTTCCTGAACGTGTCGAACCCGAACAACCTCGTCGGCCTGCTGGCCGGCGCGGCGGTCGTGTTCCTGTTCTCCGGCCTCGCCATCAACGCCGTGTCCCGTTCCGCGGGAGCGGTCGTGTTCGAGGTGCGGCGCCAGTTCCGGGAGTTCCCCGGGATCATGGACTACAGCCAGCGGCCGGAGTACGGCAAGGTCGTCGACATCTGCACCCGGGACGCGCAGCGTGAGCTGATCACACCGGGTCTGCTTGCGGTGCTGGCACCGATCGCGATCGGCTTCGGCCTCGGCGTCGGCCCGCTGGCCGCCTACCTTGCGGGCGCGATCGGCACCGGCACGCTGATGGCGGTGTTCCTGGCCAACTCCGGTGGCGCCTGGGACAACGCCAAGAAGATGGTCGAGGACGGTCTTTACGGCGGCAAGGGCTCCGATGCCCACGCCGCGACCGTTATCGGAGACACCGTCGGTGACCCGTTCAAGGACACCGCCGGCCCGGCGATCAACCCGCTGATCAAGGTGATGAACCTGGTCTCGCTGCTGATCGCGCCGGCCGTGGTGATGTGGAGCGCGTCGGGTTCGAGCCCGAACTTCGGGCTGCGCATCACCGTCGCGATCGTCGCGTTCCTGATCATCGCGGCCGCGATCACGATCAGCAAGCGCAAGCCGATCGCTATGGCTGATGACACGACCGACGCCGACGCCGACGCCGACGCCAACGGTTCCGGCGACGGCGAGAACCCGGCGCTCGGTGCGGGCAAGGACGGAACGACGTCCGCCACCGGCACCACCGAGGAGCGCGCTCGGGTCTGATCTGCGCAGGCAGTAATACTGCGCAGGCAGTAATAAATGGAGCCCGGCCACCACGACGCGGTGGCCGGGCTCCGGCATGTCTCGACCCGGTTCAAAACCTTTCGCTGGTACGGCCGGGAGCAAGCGCCCGACCGCGCGCCAAGCGCTGTGCCGGAACGATCAGCCCGGCAGTTGCCGGCCGGACTCGGCGCTGTGCCGGCCGCCGCTGTACGGATCCCGCGGCGGCGGCAGTGGAGCCTGCGATGGGAATGGCTCGGGCGGATAGGGCCGTGATTGGTACGGCTGCGCCGGCAATGGCTGCGTCGGATACGCGTTCGGGGCCGGGTACGCCGCCGCCCCGCCGCCGGGGTGCAGCGCCGTCCCGTCTTCGTCCCACTCGGGTTCGGTCTCGATCGTGTCCGGACCACGGCGCCAGAGCAGCGTGGCGATCGCGGCGATGCCCCCGAGCAGCAGTAGCGCACCGATGATGTACGCGAGCCAGACAAGGGACGACGTGCCCGACTTGCTGGCGGCGTCGGCGGGAGTGACCGGCGGCCCGCCGGGTCCGGTGTCGATCCCGGCCGCCGATTGGGGCGTCGACGCCGGAGTGCTCGCGGCCTCCGTCGGCGTCGGCGTGGGCGTCGGGGTCGGTTTGGGCGCCGGTGGCGGAGCGGCCGCGACCACGCTGAATTGAGCGCCGGTGGTCGCGAGCTGGGTCGACTGGCCGAAGCCGTGGCCGCCGGCCCGACCGTTGATCGTGACGCCGAGCTGCACCTGCGTCGACGCCGCCTTCGAACCGAACGACAGCTGGTATTGAAGGTTGGTCGACCCGTTCGGCTGGATCGGTTGACCGAACCGCAGGCGGCCGTCGGTGGCGGTGACCGTGCCGTTGCGGTCGCTCACGCCGACGCCCTGCCACGAGCCGTTTTGTGCGCGACGTTTCATCGTGATCTGGCCCGCGTTGAGCGCGCTGCCACGGAATACGAACACAACGGACAGCGAACTGATCTGCTGCTGGCTCGTGTTCGTGAACGTTACGTTGAACTGGTCTGCGCCGGCGCCGGCGACAAACTTGCCGGGCAGACCGCCGATCGACGCCTGGCAGCAGTCGCCGGCGGCGAACAATGGCATCGCGAACTGCACGGTTGCGAGCTGCGAAGCGGCGAGTTGGGGGGCCGCGAGCGATGGCGCGGCACTCGCCGCGGGTGCGGCCAGGGCGATGGCCGGAATTGCGGCGCCAAGACCGACCACGGTCGCGGACACGGCGCGAGCGATGGCTCGACGTAACATTGTTCGTTCCTCACTGGAGAGCGTCGGGGCAGCGGTGCCCGCCGATGCGTTCGTCGCTCGGTATAACGACGTCCGACTTGAATCGCATCGACGCTACGTCCCGGTGCATGGCCCGGCAAGCTGCACACGTGCCGTGCCGTGCCCGCGTTCGTCCGATCCGCGGCGGACCAACCACCTCGAATACCGCATCTCGGACAGGCCGACGACGACCCTCACGCGCCGCATCGGCACCATGCGTCACTCGCGTCCCGGCGCCCGTACAGTGACCGGCATGCGTCGCGCTCTGGTCGCTGTAGTCGTCGTGGCGTGCCTGGCCAGCGCCGCCGGATGTAGCAGCGCGGTGGCGCCACGCACGTGGGTCACGTCCGTTTGCCAGTCGCTACGGCCATGGCGGGCCGCGATCTCGAATCTCAACGCGACCGCCCAGACTCAGATGGCCAGCGCGAAAACGCCGGCGGACACCCGTACCCACGTATTGGCCCTGCTCAATGGCGCCCGGACGGCGAGTGAGAAGGCCCGCGCCGACGTCGCGGCGGCCGGTGCGCCCGACGTCGACGGTGGCGCTGACATCGAAAAACGCTTCGTTGCCTCGCTGGCGGCCGTTCGGGATGCCTACGGCCGCGCCGCCGTCACCGTACGGACGCTGCCGGCCGACAAGGCGTCGACGTTCTACGACGGGGTGCGGGTGGCAATGGCGCAGCTCACCACCGACTACAACCGGGCCGGCGCCGATCCGAGCAAGATTGCGTCGACGGAGTTGCAGGCGGACTTCGGTCAGGTGGCGGCGTGCCGCTAACCCGTCAACTGTCCTTGTTCGGAATCGAGGCGACCACGCCGGCCGCGGGGGACCTGGCCGGCTTGTTGGCCGGGCCCGGCCAGGTCGTGCGGATGGGCGGGACGGCTCGGATCAGCGTCGTCGTCGAGCAGCGGTGGCGGGCCGCGGCGCTGGTCGCCGAGCTGCGCGAGCGTGGATTCGCCGCGACCTGTGTCGCCACTGTGGACGAACATCTGGGCGTACGGACGCCCTACAGCGCGACCCTCGCGCCCATCGCCGCAGCGTGGCTGCGGGGCGCGCTGAAGCTGCCGCCCCTGGGGTTCGCGATGAACGGGCGCCGGCTCCGGTTGTGGACGGTGGCGGCCGGCTATCGCGACGGATTCGACCTGACGCTGCGCCTGGGTCGCTGCGAGGATTCGGTCGAGATCATCATGCAGCGGGCGCTCGGTGCGGTGGGCCTGCCGACCGAGATCCTGGCCGGCAATGCGCGCTCCGGTCCGGCATTGCGGATAAGCGGCCGGCGGCGGCTGGCGCGGCTGGCCGAGATCATCGGCGATCCGCCCCCGATCGCGCCGGACGGCGCCTGGCCGTGACCAGGACCGATCCGGCACAGCGCGGCGGAATCGTCGGGATCGGGAAGTAATCGGTGACGCACACCGTTGAAGCTGGTCGATCCGGGCGCTCGCTCACGTTACGTACCCTGTAATAAGAGGTCGGAGCGTGCGACGCGCGCGGACATCGATTTCAGCGGTGACGCTTGTCACGGTTGACGATGGGTGTAGCGTGGCGCCGTCCGGCGTGCGAGACCGTTCAATGGGATGGTCGGTCCGGATCGCGGTCCGTCCGCGAGTGCGTCGACGCACCGCGTTGCCACGCACCTCGCGGCTACGCTACGCACCGGCGTGGTCATGCACCGCGCGGCTACGCTACGCACCGGCGGGGGCCGCAATAACGAAGTTCTGTGTACCTAGAGTTCTGTGCAATGAGTTTTGTGCAATGCCAGAGTTCGTGCAACCCCTAGGAGTGTCCGTGCCGAGTACCGTGAAGCGGCTGGTCATCGTCGAATCGCCAGCCAAGGCGAAGACGATCTCCGGCTATCTCGGTCCGGGTTACGTCGTCGAGGCCAGCTTCGGCCACGTCCGCGACCTGCCGCGCAACGCGGCGGACGTCCCGGCGAAGTACAAGGGCGAGCCGTGGGCGCGATTGGGCGTCGACGTCGACAACGGGTTCAACGCGCTCTATGTCGTGAGTTCCGACCGCAAGCAACAGATCGCGAAGCTCACCAAGCTCGCGAAGGAGGTCGACGAGATCTTCCTCGCGACCGATGAGGACCGCGAGGGCGAGGCCATCGCGTGGCACCTGCTCGAGACGATCAAGCCCAAGGTGCCGGTCAAGCGGATGGTCTTCCACGAGATCACCAAGGGGGCCATTGCGGCCGCGGTCGCGAACCCTCGGGAGATCGACCGCGCGCTGGTGGATGCCCAGGAAGCGCGACGCATCCTCGACCGGTTATACGGCTATGAGGTCTCGCCGGTGCTGTGGAAGAAGGTCGGCCGCGGCACCTCGGCCGGCCGTGTGCAGTCCGTCGCTACGCGGATCGTCGTCGACCGCGAGAAGCAGCGCATGGCGTTCCGGTCGGCCAACTACTGGGATATCTCCGCGACGCTCGCGACGTTGCGCGCCGGGTCCGGCCCGGCTGCCGGTGCGGGCTCGACGGACGCCGCTGAGCCGCGCTCGTTCAACGCGACGTTGGTTGCCCTCGATGGTGATCGGGTTGCCTCCGGCAAGGACTTCGATCCAGCGACAGGTGCCGCCCGCGGCTCCGTCGTGCACCTGGACGAGCAGGGCGCGCGGGGCCTGGCCGCTCGGCTGCATGGCCAGCCGTTCCAGGTCAACCGGGTCGAAGAGAAGCCGTACCGGCGCCGGCCGTACGCACCGTTCATCACCTCCACCCTGCAACAAGAGGGTTCCCGCAAGCTCCGATTCTCGTCGGCGCAGACCATGCGCGTTGCGCAGCGACTCTACGAGAACGGCTACATCACCTATATGCGTACGGACTCGGTCAACCTCTCCGAGGCCGCGATCACGGCCGCGCGGACACAGATCCGCGAGCTCTACGGCGACGCCTCGGTCCCGCCGCAGCCCCGCCACTACACCAGCAAGGTGAAGAACGCGCAGGAGGCGCACGAGGCGATCCGTCCCGCGGGCGACACGTTCCGGACGCCAGGCGAGGTCGCGAACGAGTTGCCGACCGAAGAGTTCAAGCTCTACGAGCTGATCTGGCGCCGTACGGTCGCCTCGCAGATGACCGACGCGGTCGGCTCGTCGGTGTCGGTGCGCATCCGGGCCGCGTCCACGACCGGCGAAGAGTGCGACTTCGTCGCGACCGGCAAGACCATCACCGACCCCGGCTTCCTGCGGGCCTACGTCGAGTCGTCCGACGACGAGGACGCCGAGGCCGACGACGCCGAACGCCGACTGCCGAACCTGGTCAAGGATCAGCCGCTACACGCGGACCGCCTGGAGGCGGTGGGCCACAGCACGCTGCCGCCGGCCCGCTACACCGAAGCGTCACTGGTCAAGGCCATGGAGGAACTGGGCATCGGCCGCCCGTCGACGTACGCCACGATCATGGGCACGATCCAGGACCGCGGGTACGTGTTCAAGCGCGGACAGGCACTGGTCCCGTCGTTCCTGGCCTTCGCCGTGGTGAACCTGCTTGGAACGCCATTTCGCGCAGATGGTCGACTACGGATTCACCGCGCGGATGGAAGACGAACTCGACGACGTCGCCGACGGGTCGGCCGCGGCCGTCGACTTCCTGACCAGCTTCTACTTCGGCGGTGAGCGGCGATCATCGCTCCGTCGCCCGATCCGGTGGGCTCAAGAAACTGGTCACCGAGAATCTCGGAGACATCGACGCTCGGGGCGTGAACTCGATCCCGCTGTTCACCGACGACGAGGGCCGCAACGTCGTCGTACGCGTCGGTCGCTACGGGCCGTACCTGCAGCGCGGCCTGCCCGGCGAACTCGAGCCAAACGGCAACGGGAACGGCGCGGTGAACGGAAACGGCGCGGTCAAGGCCAACGGTGCGTCCAGCAATGGTGCGTCCAGCAATGGCGCGTCCGGCAACGGCGCTTCTGGCGATGCCGGCGACGGCAACGGCGACGCCGCCGCTAACCGGGTGTCCATTCCGGAGGGCATCGCGCCGGACGAGCTGACCCCGGAGAAGGTCGACGAGCTGTTCCTCGGCGGCGGCGGCGAGCGCAAACTCGGCGACAACCCGGAGACCGGCGAGCCGATCATGGTGAAGTCCGGACGCTTCGGGCCGTACATTTCGTCGGGCGAGCGCAACGCGTCGTTGCTGTCCACTATGTCGCCCGAGACGCTCTCGCTGACCGACGCGTTGAAGCTGCTGACGTTGCCACGCGTCATCGGGCTCGACCCCGATGGCCAGGACATCATCGCGTCCGGTGGTCGCTACGGTCCGTACATCAAGCGGGGCTCCGACACGCGGTCGCTGGCCAATGAGGATCAGCTGTTCACGCTGACCCTCGACGAGGCGCTCGCGCTGCTGGCCGCCCCGAAACAGCGTGGTCGGGCCGCTGCCAAGCCGCCGCTGCGTGAGCTGGGCGTCGACCCGCTGACGGACAAGCCGCTCGTGATCAAGGATGGACGCTTCGGCCCGTACGTCACCGACGGTGAGTCGAACGCGTCCCTGCGCCGCGGGCAGTTGCCCGAGACGCTGACGATCGAGCAGGCGTCGGAGATGCTGTCCGAGAAGCGGGCGGCCGGCCCGAAGCCGCGCAAGACGGCGGCCAAGAAGGCGCCGGCGAAGAAGGCCGCGACCAAGCAGACTGCGGCCAAGAAGACAACCGCTGCCAAGAAGACAACCGCGGCGAAGAAGACCGCCGCGAAGAAGGCCGCCCCGCGCAAGGCCGCGCCCCGCAAGGCGTAGGCCTCGCAAGGCGTAGGCTGCCCTTCCCGATCTAGGAATTCCTAGCCTCCTATAGCCGGGTCAGGATTCCTAGATCGGTCGGGTTCGTCCACAGCCCGACACGTCACTGTGGCGTCGGGATCGGCCGGTCGGCACACTCGGTGGACGTGTCCGCGTTCGCTTTCGACCAGGCCAGCGACCTCGATCTGATGTTGTTCCGGCAGGACGGCGTCATCTCCGCTGCACAAGCCCGCGCCTTCCATACTGCCGCCGCTATCGAGCATCGAGTCGCATCCGGACGCTGGCAGCGATTGCACCGAGGGGTCTTCTCCACCGAGAACGGTGCCGTTCGGTACTCGCAGCGTCTGTGGTGCGCCGTGTTGGCCTGCGGCCCGGACGCATTCCTGGCCGGGCTCACGGCGATTGCGGCCGACGGCCTGCGCTCACCCGGCTTCGTTGTCGACGTATTGATCCCGTTGTCGCGGCGGGTGATTCGGCCGCCTCGTGGCGTCGTTGTGCATCGGTCCAGCGTCATGCCCGAAGGCGATCTGCATCGAATGGCCGGTCCGCCGCGCACACGAACCGCTCGATCGTTGGTCGACGCCGCCGCATGGTCGACGTCGGACGCGGTGCGCGCGGCGATTGCGGATGCGTTCCGCCGCCGGTTGGTCGGCCTCGACGATGTGCTTGACGTGCTCGATCGGCTGCCTCGTGCGAAGAATCGTGCCTGGGTCGGGCAGGTCGCCCGCGACGCCGCTGGTGGTGCACATTCATTGGCCGAATTGAACTATCTGGACCTCAGCCGGCGAAGCGGGCTACCGGAGCCGTCGCGGCAAGTCGTCCGGCGGACCACGAATGGTGGTCGCCGCTATCTCGATGTCCGCTACGACGAATGGGGCGTTCACGTTGAGATCGATGGAGGCCATCATCTTGACGCGGCCGCCTGGTGGGCCGACATGAAGCGTCAGAACGAGATCTGGATTCCGGGAGATCGCATACTGCGGTTCCCCGCATGGGTCGTTCGAGAGCGGCCCGACGAGGTTATTGCCCAGGTACGTGCGGCTTTGCGGGCCGCCGGCTGGCGCGGCTAACGCCAGCTGGCGGAGCTAACCGGCTGCTGGTCGGCGATCTAGGAACGTAAACCTGCCATGGCCGGTCTCCCGTTCCTAGATCGCGAAATCAAACGGCTTAGTCGCCGAAGATCTGGCGCGTGTAGTCGTTGGCGAAGACGCGGGACGGGTCCAGCTGGTCGCGCGCGAGGACGAAGTCGTCGAAGCGCGGATAGACCGTACGCAGGGATGCAGCGTCCCGCCAGTGCAGCTTTCCCCAGTGCGGCCGGCCGCCCAACTCGGTCGCCACTTTCTCGAACGCCCGCAGGTACGGCTCGTACGGCATGCCGACGTACTGGTGGATGGCGACGTACGCGTTGTCCCGGCCGTACCCGTGGGAGAGCCAGATGTCGTCGGCGGCGGTGAAGCGCACCTCGACCGGAAAGGCGATCTTGAACGGCAGCCGATCCACGATGCGGCGCAACGCGTCGAACGCCGTCGGCAGCGCCGAGCGCGGCAGCCCGTACTCCATTTCGGTGAAGCGCACCCGGCGCGGCGTGCAGAAGACCCGGTCGGACCGTGCCGTGTAGACACGCGCGGACAGAGCGCGGGCCGACACGCGGCTGATCGGCGGCACCAGCGCCGGCATCGCGCGACCGAGCCGGCAGGCACCGGCGAACACGGTGTTGGACAGCAGTTCGTCGTCGAGCCAGCCGCGCCACCGCGGCAGCGGCCGGTCGGAGAACGGCACGCGGTCGTTGCACTTGATCTGGACACGGTCGGTGTACGGGAACCAGTACATCTCGAAGTGATCATGGCCGTCGACGAACGAGGGCAGGTCGCCGAAGACGTCGTCCAGGCGAGCCGGGCGCTCGTCGGCCCGCAGCGTGAACGCATCGACGCACTCAAGGGTGACGTCGACGATGACGCCGACCGCACCGACGCCGACACGCGCCGCCTCGAAGACGGACGGGTTGTCGGTAGCCGAGCAGGTCAGCACGGCGCCGGTGCCGTCCACCAGCGTGAGCCCGACGACGAACGTGGCGAGGCAGCCGAGCGACGCGCCGGTGCCGTGCGTACCGGTGGAGATGGCACCCGAGATCGTCTGTACGTCGATGTCGCCGAGGTTCGGCATCGCGAGTCCGATGTCGGCGAGCGCGTCGTTGAGTTCCCGGAGCTGCGTACCGGCGCCGACCGTGACCAGCCGCCGCGACCGGTCGACCGTGCGGATGCCAGTAAACGCTGACATGTCGAGACGGATGCCCGACGTGGCGGCGGCACCGGTGAACGAGTGCCCGGCGCCGACCGGCTTGACGGTCAGTCCGTCATCGGCCGCGGCCTTGATCGTCGTGGCCAGCTCATCGATCGTGGTCGGCCGGACCACCCGCGCGGCGACGGCGCGCTGGTTGCCGGCCCAATTCGACCACGCCGATCCGGCCGGCGGCGCGGACGCGCCAACCGCCCTCGGCTCCGCCGAACCGTTCGCGCTTCGCATCCGCTGAACCTCCCTGACCAGGTCGCAGGATGTGAGTACGCCTCAAGCCAAACCGATGTCAAATCCGAGCGGACCGTTGTGGCGTTGCGCTCGTTGAGCAATGCGACACCGGTGATCTGTCGTGAGTCTCTCGCGCCGTGACACCGAACGACAGAACCGTAACGCCAGGTAGATGGCTCGTCAGCCGGTTCACGCGGCGAGATCTGCCCGGCCCACCCCACAGGAGTGGTACGTGACAACTCAGGCTTCCCGACCGGCACCGCCGCGGTCCACGTCCCCGGCCGCGAATGCCGGCCCAGCAATGGACGTAGCGCTGAACACGACCGGGACGAACGCCAGCACCACGGGCACCCAGGCAACTGGCGGACCGGGTGGACAGGGCGGCGTCGGGGGTAACGCAGGCGTGGGGGGTAACGCAGGCATGAACGGTAACGCGGGAACGGGCGCGCACGCGGCGACCGAGGTCAACGCGGGAACGGCCACGTCGTCCGGTACGAACGCCGGCCCGCTGCGCCGCGTACCGGTGCAGGGCCGCAGCGTGGCTCGGGTCGCGCGGATGCTGGACGCGTGTGCCGAGCTTGTCGACGAGATCGGCTACGAGGCGCTGACCACGACCATCCTCGCCGAACGGGCCGGGGTCGCGATCGGTTCGATCTACCAGTTCTTCCCGGACAAGCGTGCGGTGGTGCAGGCGCTGACCCTGCGGAGCCTGGAGGCCTACCTGGAGCGATTGTCCGGCCGGCTGTCGGAGTCGACGTTCCCGCACTGGTGGGACGGTGTGGACGCCGGCATCGACGAATACATCGACATGCACCGGACCGTGCCGGGCTTCCGTACCCTGCACTTCGGCAACGTCGTCGACGTTCACCTGCTCGACGACGAGCGCGACAACAACGCCGTCATCGCGAACGCGCTGGTCGGACAGCTCGTCGCCGACCTGGACATGCGTGGCGGGCCGAACGTCGAATTCGCGGTGATGATCGCGGTGGAAGTCGCCGACGCGCTCATCCAGATGGCGTTCCGGCGCGACCCGAACGGCGATCCCCGCGTACTCGCCGAGGCCAAGGGCCTCATTCGCGACTACCTGCAGCGTCAGGCCTAACGGTCCGCCCGTCACAAGCCCTTTCTGCGGGTACGGCCATCCGCCCGGTTCGCATCCACCCAGTTACAGGAACGTCTGCTGCTCACCGCGGTACGTCAGCGCCGTGCCCGCGATCTCGTCGCCGTCGATCAGGTGCAGCTCATCGACGTGCTCGCACAACTCGCCGGCCTTCGCGTGACGGAACCACACGCGGTCGCCGACCCGGAGCCGATCCGCGGCCGCGCCGACCAGTGGAGTCTGCACCTCGCCGGCGCCTTCGGTGCCGACGAGCCGGAGTCCGGCCGGCAGTGCCGCGCTCGGTAGCCGGCTCGGATGGGCCGGACCGGACGCGATCCAACCTCCGCCCAGCACCGTCGCGATGCGAGGCGCTGGACGGCGTACGACCGAGAGTGCGAAGTACGCCGCCGGGGTCGGCTGCCAGCGGCGATACGCGTCGAACAACGTCGGCCCGTAGAGCCCGGAGCCGGACGTGACTTCGGTGACCGCCGGATCGGCCGCGGTCGCGGCGATGCTTCCGGTACCGCCACCGTTGACGAACTCCAGGTCGGCATGTTGCCGCACGGCGTCGACGACGGCGCCGCGACGGGCCATCAGTTCGGCCATCGACCGCTTCTGCATGGTCCGGATCGCGCCACCGCGTACGCGTTGACCAGGCGGCGCGTCTCCGAGCCCCGCGATCTGCGCCTCGTACGACATGATCGCAACGAGCCGCACGCCCGGACGGGAAGCGATCGCGGCCGCGAGAGCGCCCGCCTGTTCCGGGCTGTGTACCGGCGACCGCCGTACGCCGACGTGCACCCGGCCGCCGGCCAGCCGCCAGGACGCGTCGAGATCGAGACAGACGCGTACGGTCTCGCGGTCGCCGGGGGCCAGCACGCTGTCCAGGAAGTCGATCTGGTCGGTTGAGTCGATCATCACGGTGATCGCCGCCGCGAGTGCGGGATCGGTGGCCAGTTCGCGGAGGCCGGCCCGGTGCGTCGACGGGTAGGCGACCAGGACGTCGTCGGACGTACCGCCGCGGACGAGCCAGATCGCCTCCGGCACGGTGTAGGCCATCACGCCCTGCCATCCGGGCCGGTCCAGCACGCGACGGATGAGATCGCGGCAGCGTACGGACTTGCTGGCTACCCGGATCGGTGTACCCGCGGCCGCCTTTTCCAACGCGGCGGCGTTGGCGTCGAACGCCGCCAGATCAACCACGGCGAACGCCGGATCGAGCGCGGCCGTGGCCGTGTCGAGCCGGGATCTGAGCGCGACGGACCGGTCGGGGGTTGCGGGCACGGCGTCACCTTATCGCCACGCACGGATGACAGGGTACGCCGCGATACGGAGAGTGAGCGCGCGACCGGCTGGACCGCGTACCGAATCGGCGCCCTGTCACTCTCCGTGCCGACGCGCTGGTGCGGGTGGAATAGGTAACGCTTCCGTGCCGTTCTCCGGTGTGTTCAGCAGAACTCTCGCGGCGCTAGGCCCGTTCTCATACCCCCCGTTTACAGTTAGACAGCAGGGGCCGGGCCGCTGGTAGTCGCAGATGTCGACTCGCCGCGAGTCGTGCCTACGATCGGCGTGGGGGTGCCAGGGGTGGAAGCGGGTCGAGCGGTCGGTGCCGCCGACAGCCCGGCGGATCTGTCGGGTGTCGCTGCGCTGAGGGCTCTGATGCAGATCCGGGCCTTCCGGCGTCTGTGGGCTGTGCTCGGCCTGTCCTCACTCGGCGACTGGCTCGGTCTGCTGGCCACGTCCACATTCGCCGCCCAGCAGGTCAGTGGTTCGGCCGCGAAGGGCGCGGCCTTCGGTGGCGTCATCGCCGTCCGCATGCTCCCCGCGCTCATCCTCGGGCCGCTGGCCGGCGTCGTCGCGGACCGGTGGGACCGTCGCTACACGATGGTCGTCTGCGACGTGATCCGGTTCGTGCTGTTCACGTCGATCCCGACGGTCGCGCTGCTCACCAGCGACTCGAAGGTCGTCGTCGGATGGGCCGCCGTCGCGACGTTCATCATCGAGTCGACCCAGATGGTGTGGGCTCCGGCGAAGGACTCGTCGGTGCCGAATCTGCTGCCCCGCGAACGGCTGGAGAACGCGAACCAGCTGACGCTTGCGACGACGTACGGTCTCGCGCCGATCGCATCGGTGATCGTCCTGGCCTCGTTCACCTGGATCGTGGAGGGCATCCATTCCGCCTCGCCGCGCAGCCCGATCAACGCCACCCACATCGCGCTGTATTTCAACGCGCTGACGTTCCTGGCCACGGCGCTCACCGTCGGTTTCGGCATCAAGGAAATCAGCGGCCGCGCCATCGACCGGCGGGCCAAGCGGCCGAGCGTGCTGCGCGAGTTCGTCGCCGGCTGGGCGTATGTGGCCCAGACCCGGCTCGTCCGCGGCCTGGTGTTCGGGATCTTCGGAGCGTTCGCCGGCGCCGGCGTCGTTGTCGGGACGGCGAAGTTCTACGCGCAGTCGCTCGGCGGTGGCGATCTCGCGTTCTACATCCTCTTCGGCAGCATTTTCGTCGGTCTCGCGATCGGCATCGTCGCCGGTCCGAGGATCGTCGGCGGGTTGTCGCGCCGACGCTGGTTCGGCCTGTCGATCATCTGGGCCGCAGTTCGCGGTCACCGCGCTCGCGTTCGCGTGGCACCTGCTGATCGGCGTGCTTGGTGCGCTGTGCGTCGGGATCGGCGCCGGCATGGCGTTCCTGTCCGGCACGACGCTGCTCGGCAAGGAAGTGACCGATGACGTACGCGGTCGGGTCTTCGCGTTCATCCAGACCGGCACCCAGGTCACCCTCCTTCTGACGATCTCGTTGTCCAGCTTCCTCGTCGGCCTGGGCGGATCCCGTGACATCTTCGGGTTCACCATCTCGACCACCCGGCCCCTGCTCCTCGCGGCCGGTGTGTTCGGCACGATCGCCGGCATCGCCGCGCTGAAACAGATGGACGACAAACCCGGCGTCCCGTTGTTCGCGGACGTCATCGCGTCGTTCCGGGGCCGCGCGTTGCGCGTTTCCGACGAGGAACTGCCGGAGATCGCCGCGGCCGGCCGGCCGCTGCCCGGCATCGGCCGTTTCATCGTCTTCGAGGGCGGCGAGGGCGCGGGCAAGTCGACGCAGATGCAGCGCCTCGCGGACACCCTGCACGGGTACGGCCGCGTGGTGGTTACCACCCGGGAGCCGGGTGCGACGCCGGCCGGTGCGCGGATCCGATCGATCGTGCTCGACAAGCCGGACGCCGACGACGACGCGTTGGCGCCGCGAGCCGAGGCCCTGCTCTACGCGGCCGATCGGGCCCACCACGTCGCGACCGTCATCACGCCGGCGCTGCAGCGCGGTGCCGTCGTGCTGAGCGATCGGTATATCGATTCGTCGCTCGCATATCAGGGCGCGGGTCGGACGCTGCCACCGGAAGAAGTGGCCTGGCTGTCCCGTTGGGCGACCGGTGGCTTGAAGCCGGATCTTGTCGTGCTGCTCGACATCGACCCGGCGATCGGGCTGGCGCGGGCGGCACGGCGCAGCCACGCCGATCGGCTGGAAGCGGAGTCGCTCGCGTTCCATCAGCGCGTCCGGCAGGCGTTCCTCGATCTCGCCGCGGCCGATCCCGACCGCTATCTCGTCGTGGACGCGACCCAACCGGTCGACGTCATCGCCTTCACCGTGCGGGATCGAATCCACCGGATGCTCCCGCCCGCGCCGGCGGTCCCGTCCGCGGCTACCGGTTCCCCGACGCCGTTGGCGCCGACCGTCGAGCCGGGGTCGTGGGCGGCGTACGACAGCATCGGCCCGGACGGCTCACCGATCGTCGTGGGTCCGGCTGGCGTGGCGCGGCACCGCGCTCCGGACGACCCGGTGCCGGCACCGCCGACCGATGCGCTGCCGCCCGAGGTTTCACCGGCGGAGATCGAGGCGGCTACGGCCGCCGCGGTCGACGCGGCGGTGACCGATGTGGACCTGCCGTTGCGCTCGTCGACGGCGGACAGCCGGTGGCGGTGACGATGCCGGGCGCGTCGATCGCCACCCCAACGGCGACCGGCGTCTGGGCCTCCTTGGTCGGGCAGGCCGACGCGATCGAGACGCTGTCGGCCGCCTCCGATGCGGCGGCGGCGATCGTACGCGGCGAGGAGCCGCCGCCCGGCGCGATGACCCATGCGTGGCTGTTCACCGGCCCGGCCGGTTCGGGGCGGTCGGTCGCGGCCCGGGCATTCGCGGCGGCGCTGCAGTGTCCGAACGGCGGTGACGGCACCTGTACGGCGTGCCACACCGCACTCGGCGGCACGCACGCGGACGTACGTTTCGTGGTGCCGGAGGGCCTCACGATCGGCGTGAACGAGATGCGGGCGCTCGTGCTGCGGGCGCAGACTGCCCCGACGATGGGGCGCTGGCAGGTGTTGCTGGTCGAGGACGCCGACCGGCTGACCGAGCAGGCCGGCAACGCGCTGCTCAAGGCCATCGAGGAACCGCCGCCCCGGACAGTCTTTCTGCTGTGTACGCCGTCGACCCACCCGGACGACGTGTCGGTGACGATCCGGTCGCGATGTCGCGTCGTCACGCTGCGCCAGCCGTCGGCCGAGGCAGTCGCGTCGGTGCTCGTCAGCCGTGACGGCGCCGATCCCGAGGCGGCCGCCTGGGCCGCCGCGGCGGCGCAGGGTCACGTCGGCCGGGCCCGGCGCCTGGCCCGGGATCCGGATGCGCGTGACCGGCGGGCGGCGGTGCTTGCCATCCCGCGCCGGCTGACCGGCATCGGTGCGTGTTTCGAGGCGGCCAACGCGCTGATCGCGGCGGCCGAGGCGGAAGCCGCGAGCGCGACCGTCGAGCTGGACAGCAAGGAACGGTCCGACATGGAGACCGCGCTCGGTGCCGGTGGCACCGGTCGAGGCGCGTCCGGAGCGATCCGGGGTGCCGCCGGCGTGCTGAAGGATCTGGAACGCCGGCAGAAGTCACGGGCCACCCGTACGCAACGGGATGCGCTCGACCGCGCCCTCGTCGACCTGGCCGGGTTCTACCGGGACGTGCTGGCAATGATCCTGGGTGCGCCGGTCGCGTCCGTACACACCGATGTGGCGGACGCGGCGGCGCAAGCGGCGGCCCGATGGACGGCCGAGGGCACCCTCCGCCGGCTGGAGGCGGTGCTCGCCTGCCGCAGTGCGATCGAGGAGAACGTCAAGCCGCGGATCGCGGTCGAATCGATGATGCTCGCGCTCTGGCAGGGCTGATCCGCAGGTCCCACCCGATCGACTGCTACCCCGGCGACGTCACGGTGCCGGTTATCCACAGGGTCCGAATGCGGGCTTCCGCGATCGACGCGGCGTGCCGTAGGTTTCGGAGCGGATCACCTGCGGCCGCGGGCTGATCCGGCTCTACGGGCGGGGAGGGCAGTCGCCGATGGCGCGCGAGATCGATGAGGCGTTCATTGACGAGGCGATCGAGCGTTATCAGCGTGTCGAGGCCCAACTCGCGCAGTTCAACCAGGCTTGCGCCGCGATGGAGGTGACGGTCCGTTCGCCCGACGGGCTCGTCGAGGTCATCGTGACGCTTGCCGGCACGATCCGCGACGTGGTGATCGACGACCGCCTCCTCGGCGAGTCCGGCCGCACGGTTTCGACGTCGGTGCGTCTCGCGGTGACCGCCGCGACCGACGCCGCCACGTGGGCTCGACAGAAACTGCACGCCGAATCGTTCGCCGACTATCACGCGGTAGGGAGGTCCTGATGGAGCTCGACGATCTGGAGAAGCGGCTCGACACGGCGGCGACGCGACTGGCTCGTGCCGCAACCGCGTTGGCACAGCTCGACCCCGGCCCACGAGCGTTCGGGGCCGACGGGCCCGGCCGCCTGGGCGACCTCGGTCGCGCGATGTCCGCCCAGTTCACCGCGGCGCTCGATGCTCGCGATCGCCAGGCCGGCGCCGCCGGCACCGAGGTGACGCGCCTCGGCGACGGCATGCGCCACGCCGCGGCCGGCTATCGCGACACCGACGCCAACCAGGGCGGAACGTCGCACGGTGGCGGAGGTTCCTGATGGACCTGCTCGATCGCGTCTACCCGGTGGCGAGCGATCTGCTCACGCGCGTCGACCAGGCGCTGCTGACCCTGGGCGCGCCGCCGAACCATCCGATCTGGACGGTGATGCGTACGGTCGGGGCCACGCCCGCCGACGCGGTAGCGCACCTGATGAGCCTGGATGCCGCGCAGTTGACCGAGGCCGCGCAGTCGGTGACCGCGTCGATGTCGGAATGGCACGACATCGTCGCCGGCCTGCCACGGTCGATCGATTCCGAGGGCGTCGCGGCGGAGGCCTACACGAATGCGTGGCCCGGAGTCGCGGCACACCTCGATGATCTGGCCGGCGGCCTGGACGACGCGTCGGCATTCCTGCGGGCGACGGCGGACTGGATCGCCCGCAGCCGACGCTCGCTCGCCGGCACGCTTGCGTCGTGCCTCGGCTCCCGCGAAGCGCTGACGCTGCGGTCGGCCACGATGACCGGCGCCGATCACGAAACGATCCTGGCAGCGGCCGACGTCGGCGCACAGGTGCTGGCCATGGTCGCGCACTGCCTAGACGACGGATGGCAGGTGCGGGACCGCTATACGTCGATCCTCGCCGAAGCCGGTCGCGTGGACACAGGTGCTGCCCCGACGATCCGGCCCGGTCACCGTATCGACGTCCGCTGACCGCCTCCAGCCGCCAGACACGCCAGCCGCCAGAGACCCCAACGGCGCCAGACACGCCAGCCGCCAGACACGCCAACTGCGCCAGGCACGCCACCCGCCAGGCACGCCACCCGCCAGACACGCCAACGGCGCCAGCGGCGAGACTCGCGTCTCGCGACCGGCGCCGCGGCTCCTGCACCCCCCGCAGGCCTGTGTGTTCCATCCGTACCAACGCACGTGTTCAGATTTCGTCACGGGTCACACAAAGAGAATTTTTCCGGCTAATAGGGCACGATGCGTGGACCACATAACCGCACTACAGTGACCGCATGGGGATGCTGTGCGCGGTGAGCTTCAACCGGTACGGCCGGCTCTTCTACTTCAATCCGGCCGGTCTCACGTTCGGTGTCGGCGATCGCGTGCTGGTTCCTACCGACGACGGTCCCGAGGTCGCCGAATGCGTCTGGGCGCCACAGTGGGTGTCCGAGGACACCGATGGCTTTCCGGCACTACTCGGCCTCGCGGCGGACTCCGATCTCCGGCGTGAGAAGACGCAACGAGAGCGTAAGGCGGCCGCGAAGGTCGCGGCCAAGCAACTGATCCGCGACCACGAACTGCCGATGAAGGTCGTCGCCGTCGACCATGTCGTGGACGCCGAGGGATCGAGTGGCGGGCGTACGACGATCTACTTCACGGCGCCGCACCGGGTCGACTTCCGCGCACTCGTACGCGACCTCGGTGCGACTCTGCACTGCCGGGTCGAGTTGCGCCAGCTCGCCGCGCGCGACTCGGCGCGAGTACAGGGCGGGATCGGATCGTGCGGCCGTGACCTGTGCTGCGCCACGTTCCTGACCGACTTCGAGCCGGTCAGCATTCGCATGGCGAAGGATCAGGAGCTGCCGCTCAATCCGTTGCGGATCTCCGGAGCATGCGGCCGCCTGATGTGCTGCCTGAAGTACGAGCACCCGCTCTACCAACAGTTCCAGGCGACCGCACCGGCCGTCGGCGAGCGGGTCACCACGCCGGAGGGCGATGGCCGGGTCGTCGGGCACAGCGTGCCGCGGGACGCGGTCGTCGTGCGTCTCGACGCGGACGGGTCGCGATGCAGCTGTTCCCGCGCCTCGGTATGCGGCTCCCGGAAGGCTTATTCCGAGCGCTACGAGGGCTAGCGGACGACAATCGGCGGCTCGGTCAGCGCGTACCCGATGGGCTTGGTCGGTTCGATCCACGACGCATGGGCGACCTCCGCACCGGGCGTCGCGACCCAATGCCGGCTGACCGTCGGCACCTCGATCGGATAGACCGTGAGTGCGCCGGTCTCGTCGATGCGCATCCGCAGGAAGCTCTTCGAGTCGGTGATCCCCTGGGCCGAGAACAGTTCGTTTACGTTCACGCCGAAGGTGCTGGCCACGAGCATGTACGCGCAGAAGATCAGCCCGGCCACCGCGCCGACGGCGAAGAGGTAGACGACGCCCGCCACGATCGGCAGTGGCCACGTCGAGTGCAGCACGTGGATGTGTGCGAGCAGCCACGTCGCGCCGACGCCGAGCGCGAGTTGGGCGATGCCGTGCAGCCCGCCGAGCGTGATCCGTCGCCACCCCTTGCCGCCGCCACCGGTCGGCGAGTTGGCGAACGCTATGCCGCCGAGCAGGAACACCAACGTCATGATCGCGATCGGCAACTCGAGCCATTTGTGGGTGAGCGGACTGGTGTGCAGGAACATGCCGATGAGGCTGACCATGAACAACGTGTGGACGGTGCCGAGCATGCCGATGAAACCGGGATTGCGGGTCAGCGCACGGAAGAACACGCCGGCCGCGTACTGGCGCGATCGCGCCTTGCTCGGGAACGTGTGTCGCAGCCGGTACTGCTCGGGCGTCTCGGCCAGATGATGGTGCGGGCTGGCCGGCTTCGGTGGCACCTGGATGTCGTCGGGCATGCGATGGGTGGGATACAGGTACGCGCCACCGCCGCCGCAGTGGATCAGCTGCCGGCCGCGGACCTTCGTACCGGGCGTAATGATGCAGGTCGCCGGAGAGCATCAGCTTGATGTCGGCCTTCGTCGGCGCGAGCACCGTCCGGACGAAGAAGTCCGTCGAGTCGTACGCGCCGGCATCCCAGGACGCCTCGACCCAGCTCGGTGTCGGCGTACACAGGATGATCTTGTCGCCCGGTTGGATCTGCGCCGCGACCTTGTGGAAGTAGTCGAGCTGCGGCTGGTCGATGTACGCGCCGAACTGCGTATCAACCGCGAGCAGCCACCACCGTCGAGGCAGCCGGATGGCGAAGTAACTACGGGACTGCCGGCTGCACCAGCCGCCGATCTCTTCTCGACCGTTGCGAGCGAACAATCGCAGGAAGGAACTGAGCCCGTCGTACCAGTCGTGGTTGCCCGGCAACGCATACAGCGCGGGCGTGCCCTCCGGCGGCGGGTTCGGCAGCGCGGCCTTGTAAGGCCCGACCGTCTTGTCGTCATAACGGCCGCTGGAGGGCGTCGGATAGATCTCGTCGCCGCCCATCATCAGGAAATGACCACGCGGCAGTTGCGCGCCGTCGATCTCGAGCGCGTCCTGGGCCAGCAAATACGCCATCGTGTACGTCGGGTTGAAGCCGTCGCCGAGATCCGCGACGTAGTCGAACCACACCTCGGTGTCGTCGACCGAACCCGGCCGCTCATCGGTGATCTCGTCGGGCAAGGTGCCCTGCAACTCGCGCTTGTCCAGGAACTCGCCGAACATGCTCGACAGCAGGACCTGGATCGCGGTCGTGACGAGCATCGTCGGGCTCAGCCAGTGCACCGGATGCTGTGGCTTGAATCCGAGCTCAGCGGGGTCCATCGATGCGGGCCGGCGTCGAGGCGGCTTCGGCGGCCGCGTCGCCGGTGGCTCCGATGCGCGCTGCTGCGGCGGCGTACCCATGGCGGTCATGAGATGCCACGGTAGCGGTTCACATCGATGTCGTGCGTCCGCCTCGCGGCTGCGCTCGCGGGCTTCGCCTCACCGCCTGCGTCGCGTGGGCCACTACGCTCTACGCCATGGGAAGCGACCTCGTGCCCAACGCCAACATGTTGATGGCCGACGCCGACCGCGAACGCGTCGTGGCCCGGCTGCACGCCGCGGTCGCCGAAGGTCGCATCACGTTGAGCGAGTTCGAGGATCGGATGGCCGCGGTGCTGGCCGCGCGTACGTTCGGCGAGGTCACGCCGCACGTCGCGGATCTGCCGCCGGTCCCGGTGTCGCCGGTCCGTCAGGGACCGATCACGGTACGGGGGGCGAGCCTGCGCCGCGAAGGCCGGTGGCCGGTCCCGGCCGTGATGCAGATCGAGGCGCACGGCTCGGGGGTGCACCTCGACTACTCACAGGCGGTGATCTCGTCGCCGGTGGTCGAGGTCGAGGTGTTCCTGCGCGGCAGTGGTACGAAGCTGATCGTGCCCGAGGGCTGCACGGTCGACCTCACCGGAGTCTCGCTCACCGGTTCCTCGACGAGGCAGAAGGGCATCGGCTCGGACCCGCAGCCGGGCCGTACGCATTTCGTCGTGCACGGCGAAGCTCGCGGCAGTTCGGTGAAGGCGAGCTACCCGCGCCCGCCGCGCCGCTGGCGTTGGTACTGGCCGTTCGGCCGGCGGCGCAACCCGGAGTCGACGGCCCGCTGAACCGTGCCGCAACGGCGGCCCGCGTCAGAGGTCGACCGCGTCGCCCGGCGTGATTCGCCCGTAGTCCGTCTCGCCGCGCATCGCGAGCCACCGATCGACTCCAGCTTGGCCGCGCTCGGACAGCATCGCATCGTGGATCGAGTACGCCCGACCCGGGCGTACGGCCCGGACGAAGTCGATCGCCTCGGCCAGCTTCAACCACGGCGCCATCGTCGGCACGAGCAACGTCTCCACGGAAACGTCCGGCACGAACGTCGAATCGCCCGGGTGATACACGGCGTCGTCCACGACGTACCCGATGTTCGCCACGTCCGGAACGCCGTCGTAGATGACCGACGTGCTTGCCGCCCACGGCGCGGACGGTGAACCCGGCCGCATCGAACACGTCGCCGACCGCGACCACGTTGAGGGCCGGTGCCATCGTTGGTGCCGACTCGCTGGCCTGAGCCGCCACTGACGCCGGAAGATAGACGCGCAGATCGGGATTCCGGCCGTGCAGCGCCGCTAGCCGCCCCAGGTCGATGTGGTCAGCGTGCTCGTGCGTGACCAGCACGTCGGTCGCGCCCTCGAATGCCACATCCTCGGCCCACGTGCCGGGATCGATCAGCAGGCTGCGGTCGCCATCGACTAGCCGTACGCAGGCATGCGTGTATTTGATCATCCGCATGCGTTGACCTTATCGCGTCGGCCGGACGCTCATTGGAGCCGTTGCCGGGAAATCGTGGTGTTGCGCCGCGACGATCGTCCGATATTGTGTCGACCGCTGATGTGCTCGCGTGGTGCTCACGGATGTGGGCCTCCCGCGCATCCGGCGGGAGGCGGCACGACCATGGAGTTGTCGGACCTGACCGATCTACGCGTGCGGGCCCAGGACGCGATCTCGACGAAGTTCTACGACGCGCTGCTCGACCTCAGCCCCGTGCTGCGGTCCGATACCGAATTCTGGGCGACGTATTTCGCACCGGAGTGCGCGATCGCGGCCCGCGCGAGCGGCCGCGACGATGCCCGTGCCTTCCTGGACGAGGCGATCTCCGGTGGCTTCGCCCAATACGAGTTGTTCCCGCAGCTCGTCATGCTCTTCTCGGTCGACCGGGATTGGGACGATCTCGTCGCGCGCATGCGGGCTAACGTTCCGCCGCCGCCGCTGGAGATCCTGAGCTGGCCGTCGCCCGTACCGACGTTGCCGTTGGATCTGGACGCGTTGCCCGGCGAGCGGGCCGACCGGTTGCGTGCGGAGCTGCCCGAACCGCAACCGAGCGCGTGGGCGACGGCGGTGGCGCTGCTGGCCTGGGTGACGCAACGCTGGGCGCCGGGAACGGACGCGATTGCCAGCCGTGACGCGCTCGAAGTGCTCGACCGCGTCACGGCGGGCGAGCGCTTCTCGAGTGTCGAGTATGCGGTCGTGCTGTCGCAGGCGTTGAATGCCCTCGGGATCCCGGCGCGGTCGGTCGGTTTGATGACCGCCGACTACCACTTCGGCGTCGGCCGCGGCCACAACGTGTCCGAAGCGTGGATCGACGACCTCGGCAAATGGGTGCTGCTCGATCCGCAGAACGGTCTGTGGTGGACGGACGAAGACGGCGTCCCGCTCGGCCTCGTCGAGTTGCGCAGCCGATATCTGCGCACGATGGGCGAGGGCGCGGCGCGGGCCACGGCCGCCACCACCGGACGGCTCGTACCCGACTCCGAGGCCGACTTCTGGTGGCGTACGTTCGCCAGCGGCACCGTCGGCGGCCGCTCGACGGCGACCTGGCGGACCGGCACGTACGTCCCGGTGTTCGAGGGTCAGGACGTGGCCACATGCACGTACCTGTTGCGCGATCCGGCCGCCGTCTACCCGGATCTGGGCGCGATCGCGGTCGGGATCTCCGGCATCGGTGGTGGAACGCATCTGTTGCTGCACGCCACACATCCGTACGCGACCGGCTTCTCGGTGATGCTTGACGGGTACGCGCCGGTGACCGTGTCGATGGACAACCCCCGATGGCGGCTGGCCGGGGTCGGCGGTGAGCACTCGGCGATCGTCACCACGGTCACTCCGTACGGCACGCTGCGCGGTTCGCCGGTGCGTTACCTGATCCGATGACGGCGGCGCACAGCCGTACGCCGGCGTCGCCGCCGCGTGGCCTCGCTTCCGCGCTGGCCGAAGGGTTCGGCGTGGACGCGGTCAGCATCGCGTCGAAATCCGGCGGCGCGACCGCGGACGCGTTCCTGGTCGAGACGGCCGACGGCCGATCGTTGTGGGTCAAGGCATTCCGTCCACACCCATACGACGAGGCGGCGGCGGACATGATCCGGATCGCGAATCTCCGCCTTCTGCACGAGTTCCACGAGCGCGGCATCGATGTCGACGTGCCCAACCCGCTCCCCGCGATCGATGGGCGGCTGTTCGCTGCGTGGCGGACCGGAATGCTCGTCTGCTACGACTACGTCGACGGTCGCCCCTTCGAGTGGACCTCGGCGCCGGACAGCGCGTTGCTCGGCCGGGCGGTGGCCACGATTCATCGCGCGACCGAGGCGCTCGGCGATGCCGTACCCGGGCCGGTGCGTGAAGTGGTGGTGGACCTTGATGCATTGGTCACGGCCGTGCCCGAGCTGGCGGCCGAGACCACTGCGGTGGTTGCGCGCTGCGCAGAGCTTGACCCACGGGTACGAAATGCCGGCCGGCACGTCCTCTGCCACACGGATCTGACCCCGTGGAACCTGATCGTGACGCCGGACGGCCACCTCACGGTGCTCGACTGGGACGAGGCGGGCACGGCGCCACGGGAACAGGACCTGATCTTCACACTCGGCGCCGGCAGCCCGGGCACCGGCGACGTCGCGGCGTTCTGGTCGGGCTATCGAGCCGCCGGCGGCGAGCCGATCGTCGACTTCGCCACCCTGGAGTGGGCCCTGCTGAGCCGGCACCTGGACGACATGATGTTCGACATCGGACTCATGAACGCAGCGGATGTGTCCGACGCCGAGCGGGCGCGCCGACCGTCGGTCCAGGCGCTTTCGAAAGCGGAGTTCCGCGCCAACGCCATCGCCTGTGGCACCGAGTGGCGGCAGGTCGACGAGCGGATGGCGTTGGCCCGCCAGGTGTTCACGCCCTGACTGGGTCCGTCGGGATCAGGCGGACACGCGCCTGGGCCAGCCGCCGCTGGGCCAACTCGGCCAGCAGGACCGCGCCGTCCGGTACGACGGCGTCGTCGTAGCGCGCAAACGGCGAGTGGTTCATCGGCGCGGTCGCCGGGTCGATGTCCGGCGGGCAAGCACCCAGGTTGAGGTATGCGCCCGGTACCTGCTGGAGGACGTACGAGAAGTCCTCGGAACCGGCGTTCGGGTTGGCCATCCACTCGAACCGGTCCGGGCCGAACAACTCGACGACGGTCGCCGCCGCGAACTCGGCCTCCGCGTCGGTGTTCACGGTGACCGGGTAACCCCACTCGTAGTTGATGTCGACGCCGAGCCCGTGGGCGTCGGCGATGCCCCGTACGACCTGCATGAGGCCGTCGCTGATCGTCTTGCGCGACTCGGGCGAGAACGACCGGACGGTCGCGTCGAACATGGCATTGGCCGGGATGACGTTGTCGACGGTGCCGGAGTGGAACTGGCCGACGGTCACCACGACCGGGTCCCAGATGTCGATGTTGCGCGTCACGAACGTCTCCATCGCCGTCACCATCTCGCAGGCGGCCGGGATCGGATCCTTCGCCCGGTGCGGCGCCGAGCCGTGACCGCCGGCGCCGCGGACCACGACCTTGATGGCGTCGGCCGCGGCCATGAACGAGCCGCGCCGGCTGGAGAACACGCCGTGGCGGTCGTCGCCGGCGATGACGTGGATCGTGTACGCCGCGATCGGGCGCTCGCCGGCGACGTCGAGCAGGCCCTCGGAGATCATCGGTTCGGCACCGCCCGGGCCCTCCTCACCGGGCTGGAACATGAAGATCACGTTGCCGGCGAGGTCGTCGCGCGCCGCGCAGAGGAGCTTGGCCGCGCCGACGAGCGTCGCCATGTGGAGATCGTGGCCGCAGGCGTGCATCGCACCCGGCACCGCGGACGCGTACTCCAGACCCGTCTCCTCCTGCACCGGCAGCGCATCCATGTCGCCGCGGAGCAGGACCGTTCGGCCGGGGCGGCCGCCGCGCAGCACGGCGACGACCGAGGACAGATCGCGGCCGGTGGTGATCTCCAAAGGCAGCCCGGCCAGAGCGTCGAGAATGCGCTGCTGCGTGCGAGGCAGCTGCAGGCCGATTTCCGGATCGCGATGCAGCTCCCGCCGGAGCGCGATGATGTCGTCGCGGATCGCGCCGACCTGATCGGCGAAGGCGGAAGTTGTCTCAATCGTCATCGCAGTGCCTTTCGCGCCGGGCGGCAGCCCGGGTAGATATCGAGGTCAGGAGCCGTGATCCCGCTGGGAGGCACGGCAACATTAGCGCACCCGCTTGAGTCCGGGGCGGCCGTATGTTGCACTATGAGTGCAAAATGTGTGCCGGCTTCCGCCGCTGTCGTCGAGCCGCGGCGGGCGTGACATGGGCGCGCCGCGGACCGGACCCGCGGCCGCATTTCGGAGGTCTGCATGGCACCGCCCACCGATGTCTCTCCGCACGTTTCCGCTGGTCCTGCGCTCGACTCGGACGGCATGCGCGAGCGCGTGCGGACCTTCCTGGCCGAGCACGACCCGAACACGATGGACCGCGTCGACTTTCTGCGCGCGCGCTTCGATGCCGGGTTGGCCTGGGTCCACTTCCCGGTCGGGCTCGGCGGCCTCGGCGCATCGCGGGCTCTCCAGGAAGCCGTGGCCGACGAGTTCGCCGCGGCCGGCGCACCCGACAACAACCCGCGCCGCATCGGCATCGGTCTCGGCATGGCCGCACCGACGATCCTGCGTCACGGCACGGACGAGCAGCGCGCCCGTTACCTGCGACCGCTCTGGGTGGGCGAAGAGGTCTGGTGCCAGCTCTTCAGCGAACCCGGCGCCGGCTCCGATCTGGCCGGCCTCGCGACCCGCGCGGTCCGGGACGGCAATGGCTGGATCGTCAACGGCCAGAAGGTCTGGACGTCGATGGCACACGAGGCGCAGCGGGCGATCCTGGTCACCCGTACGGATCCGAACGTGCCCAAGCACCAGGGCATGACGTACTTCCTGGTGGACATGAGCGCCCCCGGTGTGCAGGTGCGACCGTTGCGTCAAGCCACCGGCGAGGCCGAATTCAACGAGGTGTTCCTGACCGACGTACGGATCCCGGACAGCGACCGGCTCGGCGACGTCGGCGACGGGTGGCGGGTCGCGCAGACGACGTTGATGAACGAGCGCGTCGCGATCGGTGGTGGAGCGCAGCCGCGCGAGGCCGGCATGATCGGCGTCCTCGCGGACGAGTGGCGGTCCCGGCCGGAACTGCGTACGCACGCGATGCACGACGCGCTGTTGCAGGGTTGGGTGGCATCCGAGGCGGCCCGGTTGGCCGGACTGCGCCTCACCCAACAACTCGCGGCCGGCCAGCCCGGCCCCGAAGGTTCGGCGTCGAAGATCGTGTTCGCGCGGCTGATGCAGCAACTGTCCGGACTCGAGCTGGAGATGCTCGGCGAGCAGGGTTTGCGCCACGACGACTGGACCATGCGCCGGGCCGAGGTCGTCGACTTCGTGTCCAGATCGCCGGGCTATCGATACCTGCGCGCGAAGGGCAACTCGATCGAAGGCGGCACGTCGGAGATCCTGCGCAACATCATCGCCGAGCGGGTGCTCGGCCTCCCGTCGGAGATGCGCGTCGACAAGGACGTGGCGTGGAAGGACATCCCCCGATGACGGATCTGCTGTATTCGGACGTCGAGGAAGACCTCCGATCGAGCGTACGGTCGCTGCTGGCCGACCGTAGCCCGTGGTCGCACGTCCTCAAGCGCGCCGAAACGTCGGACACCTACGACCTTGAGTTGTGGCGAGCTCTCGCGGTCGACATGGGACTGGCCGGATTGCTCATCCCGGAGTCACTCGGTGGTGCCGGTGCCAGTGCTCGGGAAGCGGCCGTGGTGCTCGAAGAGCTGGGTCGCGCGGTCGCGCCGGTGCCGTTCCTCGGCAGCGCGGTCGTCGCGACCACGGCGCTTCTCCACTGTGTTGACTCGAACGGTGGTGACACCGAACTGCTGCCGCTGTTGGCGTCCGGCGACCGTACGGCCGCGTTGGTGGTGCCGTTCTCCGCCCGTACCGGTGGAGGGTTCTCGGTGACCGCGGACGGTGACCGGCTCTCCGGCCGAATCACCAGCGTGGCCGATGCGCTGCCGGCCGACCTGCTGCTGGTGCCGACGGCGGACGGTCTGTTCGCGGTCGACGCCGCGGCCGACGGGGTGTCCGTGACGCCGGTGGTGTCACTGGATCTCACTCGTCAGCTCGCCGACGTGACCTTGGACGGTGCGACCGGCCGACGAGTCGCCGATGGTGCGGCGGCGTCCGCCGCCGTGGACGCCGCCCTGCTCGCCGGCTTCGCGCTGCTCGCCTCCGAGCAGGTCGGCGTGGCCACCTGGTGCGTCGAGTCGACAGTGGAGTATCTGAAGACGCGCTACCAGTTTGGCCGCCTCATCGGCTCCTACCAGGCGCTCAAGCATCGCGTCGCGGACATGTGGGTGGACGCGACCCAGGCCCGGGCGGTCGCGCGTTACGCCGCCGACTGCCTGGCGACCGGCTCCGACGATCTGCCGGTCGCCGCCGCTGTCGCGCAGGCGTTCGTCGGCCCGGTCGCCGTGCGGTCGGCCGAGGAGTGCGTGCAGTTGCACGGGGGCGTCGGTTTCACCTGGGAGTATCCGATCCACCTCTACCTGAAACGGGCGAAGAGCGACTCGTTGGCGTACGGCTCGGCCGCCGTCCACCGCGCTGCGCTCGCCACGCTGGTTGATCTGCCGACGCCAGAGGGTTAGCCGATCCCGTTATCCACAGTGGCCCGAATTGAGGGTTTTCTGCCGGTCGATCGATCCGGTAGCGTCCTCTCCGCGCTGTCTCGCCGCTCGTCCGCCGCCTGATTCGGCGATCGACGCGGGACAGCGTGGAGGAGGACGCATGTCGGGTACGGACGGCGACGGATACCAGTCGGCCTGGCGCGCGGACCATGCACGCGATCGGCCGAACGGCGATCCGTGGGCGGCGCCGATGTCCCGCTCGACCGCGCCGGACCCAGCTTTGCCCGCGCGAGCGGCGGACGCTATCGCGACGCCCGGCGACGAGACAGCCGCGGTCGCGTCGCCGGATCTGTCCACATCGGACCATCCGACGGCGCCGTGGCCGTTCGTGACGAGCCGCGCGGCATTTCCAGATGCCGAGTTCTCGCCGGCCGATGAGTTGCCGATTGCCGCCGAATTCCCAGATTTCGTCGAACGCGCAGATTCCGCAGAACGTGCCGATTCTGTCGAAGACCCGGATGTCGCCGAACTCCCGGACGCGGCCGACGCGAAGTCTCCGCCGTGGCCCGGCGATCTCGGCGATCCGACGCCGCCGGCGGTCTGGCCGCCGACCGACCCACCACATGAGTCTGCGCCGGGCGTGTGGACTCCGCCACCGTCAGCGCTGGGCACGTCGGCGGGCGGATATGCGATGCCGCCCACCGTGGCTCAGCAGGCGCCGCCGGCATGGCCGCAGCGGTCGGCGCCACCGAGCTGGCCACCGCTGCCGGACACGTCCGCCGGCGAGGGAGCCGCATCGATATCGGAGCGGCGCGCGCCGTCGTCCGACGTGCGGGTTTCGGCGGCCGAATCGGCATCAGCGGTCTCGAGCCCGCCGGGGTGGGCCTACGCGACCGAAGTGGCCGCTCCGGGCGTGTTCGTGCGTGAGGCGCCGGCGCCGGTCTGGCCACAATCGACGGCTTCCGGGACGCCTGGATCATGGGCCGGGCGGCGGCTCCGATGGCCGAGGCACCGGGCGGTCACGGCGCCGGGGCGTGATCGCCCTTATCGTCGTCATCGCCGTGGTGGTGTTCAGTGTGGTGGGCGTTGCTATCGGAACCCGGTCGCACAGCCACGCGGGGGCTAAGTCCCGATCCGCCGCTGGGCCGTCCGCCGGTGTGTCGGTCGGACCAGTGCCGACCGGTTCGACGTCGGCGGGGTCGACGGTCAACTCCGTTCCGCTCGGTGACGGCCGGGCGCTGATCCGGAAGATCGTTCCGGCGCCGGCTGGCGCCCACACGTACGACGTCGACGACAGCTCGGCCGGCGTCATGGACCTCGATCAGTACGCGCGCCACTACTTCAAGGGCGACGCGTCCGAGCTGAATCGGCTGCGGAAGGAAGGATTCCAGGTCGCCGCGTCGACCGACTACGTACGGCCGGACGGGATCGAGATCGCCACGCATCTCGTACAGTTCACCGACACGGCCGGGGCCGAGGACTACTTCGGCGTGGAGAAATCGGCGTGGACCGACGGACGACCGGGTTACCGCGGCTTTCGAAGTGCCGGCGACACCGGATGCGGTGGGCTACGAGCTGTCCAAGGTGGACTCGCTGGGAAACCGGCGCAGCGTTATGTACGAGCACGTGGGCAACGTGGTCGCGGTGGTGAACATCTACACCTCACGCACGATTGACCAGAACTTCGACATCAAGGTGCTGCAGGATCAGCTCGCCGCGCTGCGCTAGGGTCGCGGGCACGGGCTGGCCCAGGCCGGGTCGGGTCGGGAGCCGGCGGGTGCAGGGGCCGGGTCCAGGCGTCTCGCCGCGGGCCGGAATGATGGCGGACGTGCCGATTCGTCCGCTGTCCCGCGAGCTGATCGTGGCGCGGGTCGTCGACGACGTACGAGACCGGGCGCCGACCCGGCGACAGCGGCTGGCGGTGGACGGGGCAATCGGGCTCGACCCGGTGGGATGGGCGACCGCGATCGTGGACGCGATGCGAGCCGGCGGCCGTTTCGCCATGCACGTGTCCGTACGCGACTTCTTGCTGCCGGCGTCCCAGCGATTCGAATTCGGCCACGACAGCCCGGATGCGTTCTACGAAGGCTGGCGTGACGAGAACGGGCTCCGGCGCGAGGTCCTCGAACCGGCCGCGCCGGACGGATCGGGCGCCGTGTTGCCGGCGTTGTGGCGCACCGACATCGACCGCTCGGCCCGCGCCGAGTACGTCGCCGTACCGGCGGACGGGGTAGTCGTGGTGAGCGGCGAGTTCCTGCTCGGCAGCGGCCTGCCGTTCGAGTACGCGATGCACCTGACGTGTTCGCCGGCGGCGCTGGCCCGCCGTACGCCGGCCGAGGACGCCTGGACGCTGCCGGCCTACGAGCGGTACGCCGCCGAGGTCGCCCCCGAGACGTTCGCCGATCTCGTCGTCCGGTTGGAGGACCCGCGCCGCCCGGCGATCATCGAGCCGGACGGCGCCTGATCAATGGGCCGGCGGCGCCGTTTCGACCGCCGGGCGCGTGACCAACAGCCCGCGAGTTACGCCGGCAGGACCTTATCGATCGCGGCCAAGAGTTCCGGGTCCTCGGGCGTCGTCTGGGGCCGGAACCGGCCGACGATCTCGCCGGACGGTGCGACCAGGAACTTCTCGAAGTTCCACAGGATGTCGCCGGCCTCGCCCTTGGCGTCCGGGACGGCCGTCAGTTGCTGGTAGATCGGGTGGCGATCGGAGCCGTTGACGTCGACCTTCTCGTACATGGGGAACGTCACTCCGTACGTCGCCGAGCAGAATTCGGCGATCTCCTCCGACGTCCCGGGCTCTTGGCCGCCGAACTGGTTACACGGGAAGCCGAGGACCGAGAAACCGCGATCGGCCAGCCGCTCATGCAACTCTTCCAGACCGGCGTACTGCGGGGTCAGCCCGCACTTCGAGGCCACGTTCACGATGAGCAGCGCCTTGCCGGCGTGCTCGTCGAGCGTCGCGTCCTCGCCGGAGAGGCGTTGGATCGGCGTGTCAAAGATCGTCACAGAATTCTCCACTCAGTCTGGGTTGCGTCGCTCGATCGTGGTGCTCCGCTGGGACCTACGAGTCAACGCCGTGCCCGCGTTCATAGTGCCGCAGGCCCATCGGCGGCGCCCACCCGGCTAATCTCGGTACGTGCCGATCGACACAGTTCCGGGGTATGCGCCGCGGCAGTATGCACCGCGACCGGGGGTGATCCGGACGTTCCATCCGCGACGGGGTCGGATGAGCCCGACCGCGGCGGATGCGCTCGCCCGGCTCTGGGCGGACCGCGGATTCGATATTGACGAAACGACGCCGGTCGCGCTGGATCGCTCGTCGCTCTTCGGACGGGTTGGCCCGCTCGTCCTGGAGATCGGCTGCGGCATGGGTGAGGCGATGCTCGCGATGGCGGCGGCCGACCCGGGGCGCGACTACCTCGGCGTCGACGTGCACACGCCGGGTCTCGGCGCGATGCTCGCTCGGGCCGAGATCGACGGCATCCGAAACGTCGCCGTCGCCCGCGGCGACGCGGTCGAGCTGCTGCGACACGGCGTCGGTCCGGCGTCCCTCGACGCGATCAACGTCTTCTTTCCCGATCCGTGGCCGAAGGCCCGGCATCACAAACGCCGTCTGATCCGGCCGGAGATCGTCGCCCTCATGCGCGACCGGCTGCGCCCGGGCGGCGTGTTGCACCTCGCGACCGACTGGGTGCACTACGCCGAACAGATGCTCGACGTCCTGACGGCCGATCCCGGGCTGCGCAACACGAGCGACGGATATGCCCCGCGACCGCCGGATCGGCCGTTGACGAAATTCGAACGTCGCGGCATCGCGGCCGGCCGGTCGATCCACGACCTGGTCTTCGTCCGTACGCTCGACCCGGATTCGCCCGAGCCGGTCAGGCCCGTCTGACCACGGCACCCGTCGTGGCGAGGATGGTCGCGGCGATCAGCTCCGGATCATCACTCATGGGTACGTGTCCGCAGCCGGCCAGCCCCACGTGGGTGGCCAGCGGCAACCGTTGCTCGGCCCGGGTGGCCTGTCGCGGGATCAAGATCCGGTCGTGATCGCCCCACGCAATCGTGACCGGAACGGCCGGCACTCCGTCAAACGCGTACCCGTGCAACGCCCGAGCCATCGCGATGAAGCCCTTGCCGCGCCGCATGGCGAGTGCGTCGCCGATCGTACGTTCCGGGCTGAGATCGGCCGGCTTGGCGACGATCATCCCTACCGACATCCGGCGCCCGGCCGGCGAGGCCACGATCCGGCGGATCGTCCTCTCGGGCAGGTACGTGGTGCCGCGCAGTTCGAGCAGGATCGCCAGCGCCCGCATCGCCTCGGCTCGGGTCGCGAAGCCGGCCGGGGAGAACGCGGTCGCCGACCGTACGATGCCGGCCGCCGCCAGTTCGAGAGCCAGTCCGCCGCCGAGGCTGTTGCCGGCCACGTGCGGGCGGTCGACGCCGAGCTCGGCGAGGAACGAGCCGAGCGTGGCGGCCAGGGCCGGTATGGAGGGCGGCATGCCGCCGACGGGTCGCGGTGACTTCCCGAATCCGGGCAGGTCGATCGCGATCACGTCGTGCTGCTCGGCCAGTGTGTCCAGCACCGGCTCCCACGCCTGCCATCGGTGCCCGATGCCGTGGATGAGCAGGAGCGGCTCACCCGTACCGCGGCGCTCGAGGTTGATCCCGGCCACGCGTTGCTCCGTCATACTCCGCTCCGGTCCGCTGCGACCGGCGCCGCCGCCGGTGCTTTCGACATCACGTACGCCGCCGGGCGGAACCGGCCGAGCAGCCGCCGGAACGACGGCACGAAGCCGGGCCAGAGCGTCGAGTTGCGGCCGCCCGCGTCGAGATACCAGCTCCGGCAGCCGCCCTGCATCCAGACGGTCGGCCGCATCTTCGCGTCCACGCGGGCGACGAACTCCCGTTGTGCGCGCTCGGTCGGCTCGATCGTGTCCAAACCATTGCGTTTCAGGTGGTCGAGGGCCTTGAGGACGTGCTTCAGCTGCGCCTCGATCATCAGGACGACGGAGTTGTGGCCGAGGCCGGTGTTCGGTCCGAGCAGCAGGAACAGGTTCGGAAATCCGGCCACGGTGGTGCCGAGGTAGGCGGTCATCGTCTCGTGCCACGCGTCCGCGAGCAGCTGTCCGTTTCGCCCGTGCACATGCTTCGCGATCGGGACGTCGGTCACGTGGAATCCCGTACCAAAAATGATCGTGTCGGCCTCGTGCTCGACGCCATCGGCGGAGATCACGCTGCGCGGACCTACCTCCCGGATGCCCGACGTGACGACCTCGACGTTGTCCCGGGCGAGCGCCGGGTAGTACGTGTTCGAGATGAGCACCCGTTTGCAGCCCATCGTGTAGTCCGGTGTCAGCTTCGCGCGGAGACTCGGGTCCGGCACCTGGTCGGCGAGGTGCTTGGCGGCAATCTTCTGCGCCGGACGCATGAAGCGCGGTCTGAGGAAGCCGACCGCGAACCACTCGCGCGCCCAGAACACGCGCGGTACGGATGGTCTTCTGCGCCAGTGGCACCGCGCGGAAGAGCCGATGCTCGCCGCGCCGGATGCGTCGCGACCGTCGGGGGATGACCCACGCCGGCGTGCGCTGGAAGAGCGTGAGCTGCTCGACCCGTGAGGCGATCTCCGGGACGAACTGGATCGCGGAGGCTCCGGTGCCGACCACGGCCACCCGGCGGCCGGTGAGGTCGTAGTCGTGACGCCAGCGGGCCGAGTGGAACGCGGTCCCGGTGAAGCTCGTCGAGACCGGGCAGGTCGGGCAGCGCCGGATCGGAGAGTGGTCCGGCCGCGGAAATAACCACGCGCGCCGAAAAGCGACCGGCGGATGTGTCGATGTGCCAGCGCCCGTCGGCGTCGTCCCAGGCCAGCTCGCGCACCGCGGTGTTGAGGCGCAGATGCGGCCGGATGCCGAAGCGCTCCACGCAGGACCGCAGGTAGTCCCAGATCTCGCGCTGGCCGGAGTAGGTGTTCGACCACGTGGGATTCGGCGCGAACGAGAACGAGTAGAGGTGCGAGGGCACGTCGCACGCGCAGCCCGGATAGGAGTTGTCGCGCCAGGTCCCGCCGATGTCGTCGGCCGCCTCGAATACGACGAAGTCGCGCCAGCCGGCCTGACGGAGACGGATGGCCGCCCCGAGGCCGCCGAACCCGGCACCGATGACCGCGATGTCGACATCGGTCCCGGCGGTGCCCTCATCGTCCATCTCGCCGTGGTTTTCGACGCCGATCGAATCACGTGCGTCCATGCGCCGCTCCCGCGGGGTTACTAGTCGGTAACCCGGGACGTTAGCAGCCCGGACGGCCCGTTCGGAACCCTTCGGCGGCCCGTACGGACTCCCGCTGAGCCGAGCAGATGACGGGCGTTTATCCGAAAGAAGGCGGTCTGTTCACCCGCTGGCTACGGGTTCGCCACCCGCGTAGGCGAATCTGTGAACCGTACGGTCTCGCGTCGCACGACCGAGGTTGAATGGGAGTCCGCGTGGCCTTGCCCCGGTTCACGATCTTCGTCGCTCCGCAACGAGGGCGACCCGGTCGCCCGTTGCGCAGCGAGGATCTGGACACGCCGGAGCTTCCGCTGTGCTGGCGGCTGCTCGCCGCGAATAACCGTGATGTCGCTCGGTCCTCGACGGCGTACCCAGGTCTGGACGCATGCCTGGACGCTGTCGCCGACCTGCAGGCCCGGATCGGGGATGCCGTCACGGTTGCCGCCCGGGCCGGCCGCGCCGACTGGTCGTGGCGACTCCGGCTCGACGGCGACGATGTTGCGGTGTCCAGCCGGACCTACCAGCGACGCCTGCAGTGCGAGGCGGCCTGCGCGCTGTTCGTCGTGCTCGTACGGGACGCCACCCTCGACGTATTCGGCCACGGCGAAGCCCATGCATCCGGCAACGGGATCGTCTCGGCCCGCGCGCCGACGAGCCCGGCGCCGGCACAGTCGGCAGCGAT
The DNA here is from genome assembly GCA_963724705.1 of uncultured Actinomycetota bacterium. Classification (GTDB taxonomy): domain Bacteria; phylum Actinomycetota; class Actinomycetes; order Mycobacteriales; family Micromonosporaceae; genus DASQPR01. The sequence goes on along the minus strand of CAVRVS010000006.1, from coordinate 754,778 downwards.
TCGGGCGACTCCGATAAGAGCGGATAAATCAGGCACTTCGCAGCCGTAGATCCACACGGTGTTCGATCGTTGTAGCAGCCGTGGACGTACGTGGCAGACGTGCGGCCGTGGCCCGCAGGTTCGTGTCGATCCGACGCTCCACGGCCGGCCCACTAGAAGTCGCCGCGATCGTCGCGGTGACCGTTGGCGTCTGGCGCCTCGCTCTCGGCTGGGACTGGGCCGCTCCCGGCGACGAGCGGGACCGCGGCACCTTGGCGCAGACCCCGTTGGACTGGTTAGCGTTCGCCATCGTCGCAGTGCTAGCCGTTGGTTGGCTCGCGCTGCGTGGCCGCGCCGTGCTGGGGTTCGTCGTGGTCTGCGTACCCGTGGTGGTCTTGTCGGGTTGGCGTCTCGCGGCCGGCGATGTGCTGGACTGGCCCAGCCAGGTCGCGGCCCTGGTCTTTGGCTTGAGCGTGACGTGCATGCCGGTGGCGCTGCTCGGTTGGTGGCTCCGCCGTCGCGTGACGACGGTCGCCGTTTCGCCGGTCGTTGTTCGTCCGCGGACCGCGGCAGGTGACGACGCTGCTCGGCCGACTGCTGAGCGATCTGCGGATACGGCTGCGGAGGCGGCTGCGGACGCCGACGACGATGTCGATGGCGCTACGAGCGGCGCGGCGGACGATTGACCCGACCTGGCCGTCGGTTGGCCGCGTGCGTCGCGGCGGTGTCGGATCCTCGACATATCCTGTTTCGGTGCCCTCGCCTGTTGGACCGGCCCGCTCAGCGAAGCCGGGCGGCACGCAGGCCGGGCCGTCCCGATCTCCGGCGAAGCCGCGAATTCCGAGCGTCCTCGACCAGATCAACGGCAGCGTCGCTCGGATCGAGAGCGAGGGTCGCTATCAGAACGTGCACGTCATAGGGGTCGACGTCAGCCGCGTCACGGCAGCACACGTCGAGATCGTCGCGGCCCGGCTCGAGCGCGTCGACCTGGCCGGCGCACAACTGCCCGGTGTCGTGGTCCGGGACGTCGCGATCGACCGCGGTGACTGGTCCAACATCGTGGCGTACCAGGCGCATCTGACCAGGTCGACGCTGCACGGCGTACGGTTGACCGGCGCCCAGATCATCGACAGCGGGCTGTCTGATGTGGTGTTCGAGGATGCGAAGCTCGACCTCGCGGTGTTCCGTTCCTCGCGTATGCGTCGGGTCGAATTCCGCGGCTGCAATCTCGCCCGAGCCGACTTCGCTAACGCCTCTATCGGCGGCGCGACATTCATCGACTGCGACCTTGCCGGCGCCCAGTTTTCGCAGGCCAAGGCCGAAGGAGCGCGGTTTTCGCATTGCCAGCTCGACGGCATCGGCGGTGTGACGAGCCTGCGCGGAGCATCGATGTCAAACGACGATCTCGTGTTGCTGACTCGCGTCTTCGCGAAGGCGCTCGGCATCGAAATCGTTGACCCGATGGGGGATTCGCGGGACTCGTTGTCCGGCTAGCGAGCCGGCGGTGGACCTGTGCTTCGCCGTACCCGGATTGTCGGTTGGTGGGTTTAGCGTTTCCGGCATGGATGAATCTGGATGGCTTCCTGCGGAAGCCGAAGAACCCCGCACCGCCGTGTTCCGCCGTCAGATCGACGGCGGCCGCGAGCACTTCGTCGGCGTCGACGTCGGGACGCAGCTCACGACCGTCAAGCTGACCATCGCCGATGCCACCGGCCTATCCGTGGGCCGAGTGACGGGCGAGATTCCGACCGAAAGCCTGTCCGTCGCGGGTGAGCTGCTCGGTCTTGCCCTGGCCGCCGCCGCACGAGCCGACGGGGGTACGTCATCGGCCAAGCTCGACGGCAAGCGACGGCAATATCCGAATCAGGGTGCCCGCTGGACGCCCGACGAGGAGGCGCTGCTCACCACGCGCTTCGCCGAGGGCGCCGAGATCGCCGACCTGCGCCGCGAATTCGGGCGGTCGGCCAACTCGATCCGCGCTCGGCTGGTGCAGCTCGGTCATCTGCCGGTCGACGAATGGCCAACCGGGCTCGGCGCCCCACGGGCGGCGTAGCCGTCGGATCTGCCGATCTTCGTGGCAACGTCGGCTCGCTGATGGACCACCGGCCGTCCCGCGGGCCGGTGCCGTCCGCCGAAGCCGGCGCCAAGTACGATCACTAGAGCACGCCGACGTGGCGCAATTGGTAGCGCACCCGACTTGTAATCGGGCGGTTCCGGGTTCGAGTCCCGGCGTCGGCTCCAAACCCGCAGCTCAGATGGCATGCCGCTGGCTGCAGAGCCCGTGAAAACGGCGCCACCCAGCAGCGAAGTACAGCAGCATCATTTGTCGAGGCTGTCGCATGCTGGCGTTCACACGCGTTCGCCGATGGCCTGGACGATCGACACCACGCAGGATCGGGCGACTGTGAACAACGCCGAACGCAACCTATCGGACTTCGAAAGCGTGTGGGGTTCACGCCCCCCGCGGGGTCAAATTCCGCCGCAACCGCCAACCAACAGCACAAACGCCGGACTCCCGATCATGGGAGACCGCCCATGATCCCCATTGACGAGCGGTCGGGCACACATAGCAGTAGCAGACCCGTAGCGGCGGTGTGTCGGGCGTCATTCATGCGTCCATCGCGGAGACCGGCCAGCCGAAGTAGCCGCTTCTCGACGGCCTGTTCCTGCCGGTGCTCCCGGAGCAAGTGAAAAGTCTGATCGGGCAAGCCGATTCCTTGCCGTCCGGCGCGCGATTTGGCACCGGCCGTCGGCTAGCATGGCTCGTCCGGCCGGACGACCGCCGGGTGATCTCGACTCGTCGCGGGTGAGGAAGACGGCCAGGTCGGCGCGGAGCGAATAGACGGGTACCTGGGATCACACATGTTGAGCCGCCACAGATCGATTCCGGTCGGAGTCCGAATGAGGATCACGGTAATCGGTGTCGTCGTGGCCGCTATCGTGGCGCCCGCTCTGCTGCACGTCCTGCGGCTCGATGCGCCGCGCGACCTTCGCTCGCAACCCTGGGCCGAGCCGCAGACCAACGCCAAGTTTGAGCCTGGTACTCAGCTCACGGGTCGTACCTTCTACCTCAGTGCGACGGGTGACGACACACGCGATGGATTGACGCCCGCCACCGCGTGGCGGTCCATCGACCGGGCCAACATGGCGGTGTTCACGCCGGGTGACCGGCTGTTACTTCAAGGCGGTACCACCTTCCGCGGCGCGCTGCGATTGGGGCCTCGGGAGGCTGGGCAGGCATCCGACCCGGTTGTAGTCGAGTCCTACGGATCCGGCCGCGCGACCATCTCAGCATCCGGTGCCTCGGCAATCACTGTCTATGACACCGCGGGTGTGGAGATCCAGAATCTCGTGTTAACCGGCGATCGCGCCGCGTTCGCTGAGTTCGGGGGAATCAAGCTTTACAGCGATCTTCCTGATGATCGCAAGCTCGACCATGTGGTGATCTCGCAGGTGGACGTCACCGGTTTCGTTATGGGGATCGACATCGGCGGCGGCCGGGGAGCCACTGGGTTCCGGGACGTCGAGATCAGCGACTCCAAGCTTCACGGCAATCGAGATGCCGGGTTGATCAGCACTGGACCGGCCTTCAATCGGTCCTCACCCACGTACGCGCACGAAGCGATCACCATCTCGAATGTCCAGGCCTATGACAATCTCGGCAATCCGAGTGAGCGCCAACGCAGTACCGGCAATGGGATCGTGCTGGGCAGCGTCAGCGGTGCGTTGATCGAAGGCTGTACGGCCCACGACAACGGGACGAAGAACAACTCGTTCTCCGGTCCGGTGGGTATCTGGACCTACGACTCAACGGGCGTCAGGATCCAGCATGACGTGGCATACCACAACCAGCGGGCCGGCCACGCCGACGGAGGCGGCTTCGATCTCGATCAAAACGTCTCGTCGTCGGTCATCCAATACAACTATTCGTACGACAACGACGGTCCCGGATACCTTCTCTACAGTCGCCATGCGAGCGAGGCCATGACCGGCAACGTCGTCCGCTACAACATCAGCGACAACGACGCCCGGAAGTCGTCGATTTACGGTGCACTGACGCTGAGTGGCTACGTCGACGGGGCACAGATCTATCACAACACCGTGATGGTGGGGCCGAACAGCTCGGGGCAGCCGGCCGCACTGCGGCTACACGGAACGCTGTCGGGAGTCACGATTCGCGACAACATCTTCGTGTCGAAAGGGACCGAGCTCTTGGACGCGGGCTCGCGTTATTCGACCAAACAGGTGCTGTTGCAGGGCAACGACCTGTTCCGGACGTCGGGCGGACCGTTGATGCGTTGGGGTTCCGCGTCGTACTCGTCCCTGGCGGCCTGGCGCAGAGCGACCGGACAGGAGCAGCTTGGCTCGCAGCACACCGGCCTGAGTGTCGATCCAAAGTTCGTTCACTCGACCGGAGCCGCGGCGTTCGAGCTCTCTGCCACGTCACCGTTGATCGGCCACGCTCTCGACCTGTTTTCGCTGTTCGGAATCGACCCGGGTGAGATCGATTACTTCGGCGCTCCGACGACCGGCGCAAGCGCAGTCGGTGCGGTTGTGCCGGCGAGGTAGCCATCAGGGTTGAGCTCCTGGAATCGCCGCGCATCCTGGCACATCGTGGCTAGATCACGGCTCGTACGCCGACCCCAACGCGATGCGCCCGGGATCGGCAACAGCTGCATCCACGTCACCGGGTCGGCGCGGGTGAACCGCTCGCGGTTGCGGCTACAGCCCGAAGTCACCATCCGAGTGCCCCCATCGCATACCTGAAATACGTCCCGCTCGCCAATGCGACGGGAGCAATTGTGAACGCGCCAAGAAGCAACGGAATCCACGCGGTCGTGATTGTGCGACTCAGCCCGGTTTTAGCGGTTCCCGCCGCCTCGATGATGTGAAGATAGGGCACTGCCACGGAGACCACAGAGTAGAACAGCGCGCCGACGATGCACAGAAAGACATATCCGGGGGCCTGCGTCCCGTGCGTCTCCCCGAAGATTGCTGTTACGGACAGCACCAGGGAAAGAAGGAGGTACGGAACGGTTAGGCGCACCGGGAGCGGTTCAAGCCCGGTGCGAGCTTTCGGGGTCACCTTGAACGTGATGGGCGTGTTGCGGACGGTTGCCGCGAACACGCCCATTGCCACATATGGCCATCGGGTCAATGCAAATAGCGCGCCTTCCCAACTCAGTAATGGCGCCTGACGCGGCCGCAACAAACCTCGGCGGCGCAACAAGACCGTCAGAAGGAGCGGCCACAACCCGATACTCGCGACATGGGCAACGAAGCCGACGTAGTTCACGTTCACCCAGGGCACTCCCGAAGCCACGGCGATCGGCGGAAGCGCGAGACCGAGTGCCATGGTAACCGCCAGCAGCGGATAGTAGGCCACCGCGTACGTGAATCGCAGCCGAAGACGGGGACGCATCCGCTTTAGGTGGTGTGGGAGGAGTTCAAAGAACAGAACGGTCAGACTCCGAGACCATTGAAACTCCTGGGTGAGCATATCGGCGAACGTAAGTGGACCGTCGCCGTGCGCCTCGGCATCGATCGCGAATGCGCCTTCCCAACCGGCCGAACTCAGGAGGAAGCTGGTCGAGAAATCCTCGGCCAATTCAGGGCCGAGCCCCCCGATTTCCTGCAGTGCTCGCGTGCGCACTGCGTAGTGAGAGCCGATACAGACTGGGCCCAGCCCGCCGTTGTGGCCCATTTGAATAGCGCCGTGCCATGCTGCTTCCCGATACAGTCGGCCGCGGGCAGACCACGATCCATCCGCGTTCGAATCGCAGATGCTCGGCGCCGCGACGTAACCGACGGCCGGATCAATGAAGGGTCTCACCAAGGTGGCGAGATAGGTGGGCTTCGGTACGTGATCGCAATCGAGTTGCGCCACCACGTCGTAGTTCTCGTAGCCCCAATTGTCGTAGAAGAAGGCCAGGTTGCCTTCCTTGCACTTCGTGCGTCGGGGCCAAGTCAGTCGATGATAGTCAGCGATTCCGCGACGGGACGCGACACGAACTCCCTTACTTCGACACCACTCTACTATCGTATCGTCAGGGTCTTCATCGCAGAGCCATACGTCGTACCGCGAAGGATATCGCTGAGCGAGCATCGCCTCCAGAGTGCGCCGTGCCACGGACCACTGTTCGGATGGTGCTCGAGTCACGACGAACGCGACCCTGACGCGGGGGACGGGCAACGCTGGATCGATGTTCCGTAGGCGGGCGATGGAGAAGAAGTAATAGCCGGTCGGCGCCGTCATACACAGCAGAAGCAGGCTGTTGATGGAAAAACCTGCCCATCCGGCATCGTGCGACGGCGAAAACCACCACACCCATAGGGCGAGTAACGAAAAAGACCACCCAATGGCCAGTACGACGACGACGGCTCGATCGCGAGCGGACAGAGTGCGTACGAAGGTGAATGTCTGAGTTGCCCGGCGCGGCCGGACATCGACAAACATCGGGCCATGGGGTAAAGAGCGTGCAACTAGGCTGTCCGTCGACTTCAGACCGCTGGCGGTCTCCCCCGTTCGGGGAGCTGCGATCGTACGGCGTCGATCGGCCTCCGGAGCCGGCGATAGCAGGGTCACCGCACGAGAATAGTTCGAAGTCGACGTCAACTGGGACCCGGGCGCGAACGTTTACGGGAAGCAACCGAACGCGCGTCATGAGAACCTGAGCAGGCGCTGCGGTGTGCACAATGTGCACGCCCGAGCGGCTTCGTCGCTCGGTGGCCTACGCGGCCGGCTCACCCACGTGAGCCGCGCGATCGATTGGATCGGCGGGCATTGGACGAGACGCTGCGCGTCGAGGAACTCGCCGTGCCGCGGCTCGTACCCATCATCGACGTGCGCATCTCGAACGTGGTCGAAGTGCAGCAGACGAGTGCCGCGGCGACGATCGTGCCGATCCGCCGGTGTAACGAAAATCCAGAGTCTTGCCGAGATGCCGGGTGCACCTCGCCCGGAATCTGTTGGCACACGTGCCCAAGACGCACGCCGACATGGTCGCTCGCGTTCACCGCGTTCCCCGGTCCGCACCGGCCCAAAAATCTGGATCACCAACTCGCTGGACCGAGTTAACAAGGAGATCAGGCGCCGAGCCCGCGTGGTGGGGATATTTCCCAACCCCACCACTCCGCGCGGGGCACTGCCAACGGCGTCCATCAATGCCCCGGCCGGGACATGATCACTATCCGGAAGGAGATCGTCCGGAATGGGCGCTACAGTGCCGGGCATGACAGAGATCGGAGCGGATTGGCGGGTGCTTGATGGCGTTGCGACGGCATGGTTCGACGCGCCTTCGCTGATCGAGGGGGCTGCGCTGGCCGGGCGCATCGTGGAGCTGTCGGCCGGGATCGTGGTCGACCTGCGCGCGACAGGCATGCGGGTGCGCCTCGACTCAGACGAGCACGCCGAGGCGGTGTCGGCGGCCGCGCGGGATCTCGGGCTGGCCGCGAACCCAGCTGTGCTGCAGCACCTGAGCGTCGTGTTCGAATCCGCGAACCCGTCTGTGGTGAGGCGGTTCTGGCAGCGCGTGCTCGACTACGCGCCTGGGGAGGACGGCGGTTTGGCGGATCCGTTGCGGCGCGACCCTGCGATACGGATCCGGCAGTCGACCGAGCCACGGCCGTTGCGAAACCGCATCCACCTCGACGTGGTGCGGCCGGCCGCGGCGGTCGAGCAGGCGAGTCTTGGGGAGGCATCGGGACCGTTCGGGGTCTGTCACGCCGACCCCGACGGCAACGAGGTCGACCTGGTGCCGGGCGCGGCGCTCGGCGAGAGGATCGGGATAGCCGACTGGCAGGCGGTGTTCAGCGCGATGGCGTGCTACCGCATCACCTCGCCGACGCAGCAGCGTGACCTGGCCGCCGCAGCAGCGGCGCTGGCCGATGACACGGGCTTCCCGCTGCTGGTCGACCTGCGCCCCGGGCTCGTGATCATCGACAGCGGTAAGGACCAGTGGGAGGACGACGCCCACGGCCTCGAACTCGACTTCATCGACCTCGCCGGAAACCTCCAGACCGCTGCCCACGAACTGGGGGCCACTGCGGATCCGGGGCTGCCGCGCTTCGCTCAGCTCTTCCTCGACGCCGCCGACGTCGCCGCGGTCCGCGCGTTCTGGGTCGCCGCACTCGGATACGCCCACGACCGGCGAGCCGGGGTCAGCGACATCCACGATCCGCGGGGGCTGAACCCGGTGCTGGTGTTCCAAGAGCTCGACGCTTCGGACACGGAGCGTCGCCGGCAGCGCAACCGCATCCACTTCGAGCTCGCTGTGCCGTCGGACCTCGCGCAGACGCGCCTCGCCACGACCGTCGCGGCCGGTGGCCGGCTCCTTGACGAGTCGGAGGATCGCTGGCGGGTCGCCGACCCCGAAGGCAACGAAATGGTGATCGTCAGTGGGGCATGAGCTCGCGTTCGGGTGAGCTCCACGCTTGGCGGTTTGACCCACCTCATGACCCGCGATCGCGCCGATGACGCATACGCGTCAGTCCGGGGCGTTCATGACCCGTACAGCAACGCCGTACAGCAACGAACCGCTCCACACGACACTCCGAACCACCGGCGCAAGCCGCGTGATGTCGCAGGAGACCGTCAACAACTTCACTGCATATAGTCGGGCGGTTGCGGGTTCGAGTCCCGCCGTCGGTTCCAAAACCCCTAGGTCGCCATGACATCGATCCAGCTGGTCGGGAAGGGGTAGGTTCCCTAGCCGGCAGGTCGGCACCGCGCTGATGATGGCAGCGATGTTGGCCGACCTAGCCTGCGCGGGCGGGCATTGGGCGTACGTTGGCGGAGTCTTCGAATCTGTTCAAGAGGAAGCGGTGAGCAGAAGTGGCTGGTGAGACCCCAACGATCGTCCTCGTCCACGGTGCGTGGGCCGATGCGACCGGTTTCGATCGGGAGATTCGCGCGCTTCGCGAGGGTGGGTATACCGCGATCGGGTTCGCCAACCCGTGTCGCGATCTGGGTGGCGACGCGACGTATCTGGCTGAGTTCCTGCGGACCCTGACTGGTCCGATCGTGCTCGTCGGCCATTCCTACGGTGGCAATGTCATTTCGGTCGCCGCGACGGGCAACGATCAGGTGCAGGCGCTCGTCTACTTCAATGGCTGGATGTGCGACGAGGGCGAGAGCCAGCAGCAGCTTCTGGAGAGGTTCGAAGGCAGCCTCGTGGGGCCTTCGATCCGGCCCGTACCGTTTACGAAACCGGACGGCGGCGAGGACGCTGACCTCTACCTCGACCTCGAGGCGTTCCACGCAGCCTTTGCTGCCGACGTTGACGCGGAGACGGCTGGGGTGATGGCGGCGGCGCAGCGGCCGTACGCCGCAACTGCGTTCGCGGGTACGCCGTCGGGCCCGCTGGCGTGGAAGACGTTGCCGTGCTGGTATTTGCTCGGCACCGAGGACAAGGCGATCCCGCCGGCGTTGCAGCGGTTCATGGCTGAGCGCGCGAATGCGACGATCGTGGAGGTGCCGGCCTCGCACGTCTCCTTCGTGTCGCAGCCCAAGGCCGCAACTCAGCTCATCCTCCAGGCCGTCGAGGCGACGAGCCGCAGCCAGATGTGAGCTGGTGACCGCCGTCCGCCTTCGGCGGCGCAGAGTAGGGCGGCGCCGTCGTCCGGCCTGAACTGCGAGCACGGCCCGGCTTCATCGCCATCAAGACTCCGCGAAGTGTCACTCGTCGGCGGACGATGATCGACTGGCCGTTTGGGCGCGCCCCGGCGAAGGGGAGTCGGCAAGCTTTCGTGGGTGACAGTGTGATCAGGCGCCGCGTCCCGGTGATGAGGATCGGCTCTGCCGTGTAGCGCGCGTTCATTGCGGCAGGTGAGGATGCCGCTGGCAGTCGCCCGACGCAAGGCGCCATGGATCGTCCGGACGTTCAGGGATTGGCGTGCTTCGCGGCGGCGTCGTGAGCCGCATTCGTGACAATCGCCGACCGATTCGTTGGCAGCGGTGGCCGTGTTGCTGTTGGGGTCAGGAAGCGAAGTTCCTCTGCCTGCATTTGGCGACGAAAGCGGTCCGGCGTGCGGGACGATCTGCGGGGATGCGGTGGCTCCTCGCGTCTGCAGAACGGGCAAGGGAGAGGGCGATGGCCGCACCGGATCGACAGAACGGGCTCGATCATGTGGTCGTGGTGATGTTCGAGAACCGCTCGTTCGACAATCTTCTTGGCCGTCTGTATGAGCCCGGCGAGGTGGCGTCGTTCGAGGGAGTAATCGGCAAGGATCTGAGCAACCCGATCCCGGACTGGGCAGAACACGGTGCCGATGGAGGGCTTGTGCCCTACGGCATCGCGAAGGACATGAACACGCCCAGCCCGGATCCGGGCGAGGAGTACCAGCACGTCAACACACAATTGTTCGGGCACATCGATCCGCCCAGCAATCGCGGCGTCTTGGCCGAACATATGGTCTCGCCGTACAACGCACCCGCCGACCCCGGTCGGCGACCCACGATGACCGGCTTCGTGACGGACTACATCAGCGCCTTCACTGCCGAGATGGGCCGGCAGCCCACCCACGACGAGTACAGCCAAATCATGACCGGCTACACGCCCGAGCAGATGCCGGTTCTGTCGACGCTTGCTCGCGGTTTCGCCACCTTCGACCACTGGTTTGCGGAGGTGCCGTCGCAGACGTTCACCAACCGGTCGTTCTTTCATGCGGCGACAGCATCCGGCTTCGTCGTCAACGCGCCGTACGCGAACTTCCCGATGCACAACAACGCTGAGACTGTGTTCGAGCGGCTGGAGTCCAAGGGCCTGACGTGGCGGGTGTATTGCGACCCGCCGAGCCCGGCCACGTTCACTGGGCTCATCCATGGTCCACGCCTGCGGGATCGCTTTGCCACGAACATCCTGACGACTGACCAGTTCTACGAGGACGTCGCGAAGGGTGAGCTTCCGACGTACTCGTTTATCGAGCCGAACATGTTGCACGGCCACAACGACATGCACCCACCATTCGCGACACTGATGCCAGGTCTGGCGTTCGATCCGCCGTCGTCGCTGTTGGGCGGGGAGGCATTGCTGGCACAGATTTACACCGCGATCCGGTCATCGACATCGTCACGCGGCTCGAACTGCTTCAATACGCTTCTCATCGTCGTGTTCGACGAGCATGGTGGGACCTACGACCACGTGGCGCCACCGGCCGCGACTCCTCCCGACCGGGCCGGCCCGGCTGGGCAGATGGGTTTCACATTCAACCGCCTCGGTGTTCGCGTCCCGGCCTTCGCGATCTCGCCGTGGATTTCTGAGAAGACAGTAGTCAACGACCCCTATCGGCACACGTCAGTGATCCGCACGATCCGTGAACGTTGGAATCTTGGACGGCCCTTCACGGCCAGGGACGCGGACGCGCCGGACCTCCGCTCGGCCCTGACGCTCGATCGGCCGCGACAGCCAGAGGACTGGCCCGACGTGTCCCCTCGGCCCGTGCCCGACTTCGATGTGGCGCTGCTGCCACCTGACGCGCCCCTATCGCCGCTGGCGCAGGCATTCATTGCGGGGTGCCTGGCATTGGCCAAGCAGCTCGGCCAACCCGTACCGGACATCAAGAATCCCGCCGACATCAGCGGCACCGAGGCAGTGGAGCTTGTGCACGAAGCCGCCGGTCATCTGTTTCCGGTCCTGCGGTCCTGACCACGTGCGCACGGGGCAACGGGCCATCGGTTCGCCCACCACCCTCGAAATGATCCGCACGGCTGCCAGCATCGAGTCAGACAACGATCGCCGGTACCGCATCTGGTGCGGTACCGGCGACGGAGTGTCGACGATCAGGCCGGTCAGGTGACCCCGATGTTGAGGTAGAAATGGCCGAGCTTGATGCGTGAGTGAGGCGCCGCCGAGGTGATGAACGAGCAGCGCCAACAGGATGATCACCAAGATGCAGACGACGATCCAGATCAGGAACCACACAAACCCTGGGATCCCGTAGTGACCGACGCGAGCCATTAGGCTCGCCCCCTCGCGGTCGGCACTGCATCACGCACTGCCACGCATCGGCGCGGCGGGTGTCGGTAATTACGCCCGATGCTATCGGACGTCTCCATACGGCCTCCTTTATGGAATTGTCTGCGGATTTCCCCAACGAGGCGCGCGTCAAACCCGTTCGCGGGAGTCCGATCATTGGATGAATGGTCTTGCGGACCGGCACTGCCGCAAACGTTGGTCGCACGCCTCAGCTCACACGGGTGTCCGCCCACGTACGAGGGGGCGGTGTCCTGGGTTGGGACTTGCCCTTTCTCATCGGTGTTCCGCTGGATCGTCGGGTCAGGACCGTGGGCCGACCTTAGGCTGGCCGGAGCATGTACGGGCGTCGACGTCGACGTCGACGGGGGTGGGTTGATGGCCGAGCACCAATGGGGCGCGGGCGTACCGCGGCTGACGACTGTGGGGTCGCTCTGGCAGGCGATGAGCGGCCGGCCGCTGAGTGCTGATGTCCTGGATTGGCCGCCGGACCTTTTCGCGCTGACCTCGTTGGTGCTGCAGCGGTCGGGGGCCTATCGTTTTGCGCTGTCGCCGCCGCCTGGGCGCCAATGGCCGCCCGGATCACGAAGCGGGTGGTCGACCACGGTCGAGGCGGTTGGACGCGCGTGGAGTGGCGTCGTTGACGTCCCGGGAGAGCCGTTTCCGCCACTGCTTGTCCGCACGATGGAGATCGTGGTCGCCGCCGCGACGACGCCGCTGGAGGAGCTTTCCAACGGCGCCGACTGGGACCTGTGCGCGGCATTGCTGACGCTGCACGCCATCGCCGATGAGGCGTGCGCCGGGCTCGGCGTCGCGCTGACCGCTTCGAATCCCCTGGGGTGCGGCTACCGAGGCCGCGCGCGGGAGCTGCTCGCGCAGCGAGGCACACTCGCGCGAGTTTCGCCGGACGCGGTGCTGGTGCTTCCGAAGGTGCGCACGCCCGCCGCGCCAGGAACCTCCATCCGATCCATGTCCCGGTACGCGACCGCTCACGGATCGAGCGTCGGCGTGCGATGGCACAAGCTACCGGCCCGTCGGCGAGGCACCGAGCCCCGCGCCGACCATGTCAACTTCCTACTGCTGCCATGGCCGTTGCGGATACGCGCAAGCGACTTCCGCCCCGTCGAAGGTTCCGCGCAGCGCGATGCCGACGAACCTTATGGATTCTTCGACTTCGACCCCGCCGAGCGACTCGACTTGGATCTGGTGGACCGGATGCTGGTCGCCGCTCGCGGCGAGGTCGACAACATCGACGTGGTGTGCCTGCCGGAGAGCGCGATCACCGAGGATGAGCTCGCGCCGTTGGAGGCATTGCTGGAGTCGCACGGTGTCGCCTCGCTCACCACCGGGGTACGTCGGAGGCGAACGCGGCTCGATGAGTTTCCCGACAACTGGGCGCACTGCGGCCTGTCGTCGCAGCTGGAGAAGGGCCGCTCCCAACCGCTGGAGAGCTTCGGTACGGGCTGGTTCCACGTCCGCCAGAGCAAGCATCATCGATGGTCCTTGGACGCCGGGCAGATCTACCAGTATCACCTCGGTGGAGAGCTGCACCCCGCAAGCCGTTGGTGGGAGGCCGTGAACGTACCCCGACGCGCCCTCCATTTCATCGAGTTCGGCGAGGGGTTCACCGTAGTAATCCTGATCTGCGAGGACCTTGCTCAGAACGACGAAGTCGCCGACCTCATCCGCGCGGTCGGTCCGACGGGGATCGTGACGCCGCTGCTTGACGGGCCGCAGCTCACATCGCGGTGGTCCGCCCGCTACGCGAGTGTGTTTGCCGACGACCCGGGTTCCGCTGTGCTGACGCTCAGCGCTTGGGGCTTGGTCGACCGGTGCCGTCCACGCGGTCACGATGCCGCACGTGTAGTCGGCCTGTGGAAAGACCCTCGTAACGGCTTCAACGAGATCCCTCTGGAGCCCGGCGCCCAGGGAATTCTGCTGACCGCATGCGTCAGCCCGGCGCAGCGGTTCAGCAACGACGGGCGTCGCCCGGTGCAAAACGCGGTCGACTTCTACGCTGTTGGCCAGCATCAGATCCGCCCGGCGGCGACCGGCTCCCAGGACGGCGCGCCGGCCCGGCCGCTGTCAGATTCGCCGCCACTAAACGTTGACGAACTGACAATCCTGTGCTGCTGGGCGGAGGCCGTAGCCGAAGCATTGGCGTACGCGCCCAGCCGGGTCGACGCAGTCCTCAGCGACGCCGCCGCAGGCTCGCCGTGGCGGGCCGCGCTCGGCCTCAATGAGCCCTCAGACCCTTTGCGGAAAGCGATCCAACTCATGCGCGACGTGGTGAGCAACACCGCCGCCGCCGGTGATTCCCTCGACGCCATGCTGGCCGCGGTAAGCGAGGACAGCTCCAGCGGCGAGGACGCGCTCACCGGCCTTGTCCGACGCGTCCTACTGGCCGCTCTCGAGCTCCGCGAAGGTCGGCGCAGGCACGAAGAGGTCCAGCGAACCACATGATCACTCGCTGGCCGAGATTCGTTGCGGGCGCAATTGCCGATTGCAGGAGAACGATTGCGGACGCGGATCGTCAATAGGGCGGACTCGGACGCGATCGCCGGGGCTTGTAGCGGTTTGCGGTCGAGTCCCGCGGTCGGCTCCACGCCGGCTATGTCCGCGGGATCGAAGCCATCCGCGCCCGCCACTCGACGGTCTGCCGTGGATCGGCCGCGGCGAGCGCCTGGCGGACGTTCTCGGCGTCGAGATCCGTAAGGTAGACCGGGGTTCCGGGCTGCTGTCGCCAAGACTCGCTGAGCTCGCCGGCGTCGACGCCGTCGAAGCCGAGTTCGTCAACCAATCGCAGAACCGTCGCCTTGGCCGCAGCGTCGTCACCGGCGACCGGCAACGCGACCCGCCCCGGCGCGCCGGAGGGTTTGTTGAGGGTTTCGACGCGGTCCGGCTTGATGGTGTTGAACGCCTTGACCAGCGGGTGCCCGAGCTGAGCCTGAGCCCAGACGGTCTCGACGGTGCCGTCGTCGAGCTCGCCGACTGGGGCGTCCCGGAAGTGAGGCACGTAGTTTCCGGTGTCGACGACGGCCGCATCGCGGGGAACCGTGTCGCGGATGGCGGGTGCCAGGTTCGAGACCTGCCCGCTCGGTATCGCGATGATGACGACCTCGGCGCCGCGGGCCACATCCGTGACGGACGCTGGGACGGCACCCGTCTGGGCGGCCAGATCGTTCAGGGTCTCGGGACCGCGGGAGTTCGCGATCCGTATGTGATGACCGAGCGCGGCCAGGCGGCGGGCCAAAGTACCCCCGACGCTGCCGGTGCCGATGATGGCGATGTTCATGCTGGGCCTCCCAAGGCCGATCGTTGGGTTGGGCATGGCTATCAGGACCGATCCGCCGACGTCGCGATGGTCGGCGGGAGCACCGCATCACCGGCGAACGGAGAATCCGGCGGGTACAGGTCACGCAGGTATGGCTGGTCGCGCTGGATATCGCAAGGTTCGATCAAGAGGTTTCCGGGCCCACGGCTGATAAGCAGGGTGGGGTCCGCGCTGAGGAACTCCCGGTAACCGAGGCGGTCCAGTCGCTGCTTCTCGCCGGCGTAGTCGTTGACCCAGTAGCCGAGGTGGTGGAGGTAGCCCGACTCGGGAACGGCCAGTGGCGTGTCCGGAATCGCCTGCCAGACCTCGACGGCGAACGGGCCGCCGTGCGAGAACGTCACGCGGACGTCGACCTCGTACGACCGGCCGTCCTCGTCCTTGATGGTCATGGAGCGGGTGACAACGGGACGCCAAGTCAGGCCGAACAGTTCGCCGATCTCCGCCAGCCCCCGGTCGAGTTCGGGGACCGCGACGCCGACGTGCCAGATCTTGTTCATGGGCTCATTCCTCTAAACGGATAACGTTGTCCACTTGTGGTTCCAAGATATGGACGAGAGCGTCCGTTTGTCTCTACTCTGAGGCTGTGACCTCGGCGACTACCTCAAGCAAGCCACAGCGCGCGGACGCGCGGCGCAACTATGAAGCGCTGCTCGCCGCGGGTAAGGAGGTTTTCGCGCGATCCGGGGCTGATGCTCCGTTCGAGGAAGTGGCTCGGCGCGCCGGCGTCGGCCAAGGCACGTTGTATCGCCACTTCCCGACCCGGGAGCACCTACTTGTCGCGATCGTCAAGGATCGCGCCGAGCTACTCGATGCGCGCGCCCGGGCTCTACTCGATGCCACCGATCCCTGGGAGGCCCTCGTCGAGTGGCTGCGGATGTACGACCAGAGCGCGGCCGAGTACGGCGGCATGCACGCGCGCATCGGAGATTGGCTCGCCGACGACGGATCGCCGATGGCTGGAGCGTGTGAGCCGATGAGGACGAGCTTCGTCCGGTTGTTCGAGCGAGCGCGTCAGGCCGGAGCCGTACGTCCCGACGTTACGGCGATCCAGGTGTTGGCCATGATCAGTGCCCTGCCGAAGTCGACCGGTCGCCGGGCTCCCGATCCGTACCTCGACATCGTGCTGCAGGGTCTCCGGTCCCACCCGTAAGCGCGATGGGACCGGCACGCAGCCACGATTTTCTCAACCCCGTCTGTGCGAGCGGCCCGCATCGCAAGTGCGCTTTGCGCGACTCGCGCGAGTCTCAGCGTCACGAAGCTTGGTCCCTGGCGGCGATCCGCGCACTTAACTGCCGCCGCACGATCGTGCGGGTCAGGCCAATGTCCAACGTGTCAGACTCGCGCTCATGAAGCTGCTCATTACTGGCGCTGCTGGGTTCCTGGGACGCCACCTGTGTCAGCGAGCAATCGGACAGGGCCATGCGGTCGCTGGGACCTATCGGTCGGCGCCGGCGTCGGTCGCTTTCGTCGAGTGGGTGCCAGTGCGACGTAAACGACGCGATCGCTGTGGACGCGCTGATCGACGCAACGCGGCCAGATGCGATTGTCCACACGGCGACGAAGCTTGCCGGGTCGTTGGATCCGCTCGCGGCGGAGACGAATTGGACGACCAACGCCGTCGCACCTGTCGACATCGCGCGCGCTTCGGCACGCCGCGGCATTCGGCTGGTACACATCTCGTCCGATGCCGTTCATCGCGGCCGCGACGAGCCTTACGGCGACGCCGTTGCGCCTGATCCCGTCTACTCGTACGGCGCGGCCAAGGCCGCCGCCGAACTCGGCGTGGCGACGGTTGCGCCGGATGCAGTGATCGTGCGCGTTCCGCCCATCATGACTGACGGAAGTGACCGCGATCGGCTGGCCCACCGGGAGCGCTTCATGCTCGACCTCGCCCGATCACGGGCTGACGGCGTGCTCTTCACCGATGAGATCCGGTGTCCGATCGCCGTCGACGACCTGGCCGACGCCTGCCTGGAACTCGCCCGAAACGACATTGCTGGGCTCCTCAATGTCGCCGGCGCCGACGCCATGAGCGTGTACGAGATGGGCCGCCTGCTGGTCGCGAAGCATGGCGGCGATCCGGACGCGCTGCCGGCCGCCACCCACGAATCGGCATCGGTGACGCGACCCGGCCGGGTCGTGCTTGACACGGCAAGAGCCCGCGCTGTCCTGAGCACGCGCCTACGCGGTCTTCGTGAGGTCTACGCCGGTTCCAACGCGAGCGACATCGCTTCACCGTGATGGCCGTGATCGCCGTGGCTGTGGCCGGTCGCAGCTAGGTCAGATCGACCGCGTACGTGAATTTCCGGATGACCTGAGCAAAGCGCACCGGCTGATCCAGCGGGATGAGTGTGTAGCTGTCGTCGAGCTCGATCAGTCGTGCCTGCGGGAGCAGGTCCGCCAGACGGCGGCCATGGTCGGGCGGCATGACCCGATCGTGCCTGGCCCACACCACGAGGGCGGGTCGGTCGAAACTCGACAAACGCTGAGCCACATCGATCAGTACACCGGCATCCGACATGACCGCTCGCAGCACCCGTACGGCGTCTCGGCGGATCGCCGGCTGTTCCATGACCGGCCGTACCCACCGTGCGGTGGTCGCATCTCCGCGTTTCGTCAGCCATCCGAACGCGATCGGCAGTCGACGGAGTGGCCGCAAACGCATCTGCTGCATGAAAAGCCCGAACATCCGGGGCGGAAGTTTGCCGGTCGAGTGCCAGCGTGCGGCCGGTTAACCCGGGCGGGATGTTGTCGAACGCTTCGCAGGAAGCAAGGACGACCTGGCCCACCCGCGCAGCATCATCGGCGATGACGAGTTGTGCGATCGGCACCGCCGGTGTCGTTGCCGACAAGGGTCACGTCGCTCAGGTCGAGGCGCTCGAGGAACTCCGCGACGAGTCGCGCAAGTCCGGGCAGCGACAGGTCGGCGTCGGCGTTTACGGCACGTCGATGCGCACCGAGCGGCAGCGTCGGCGCCAAGCATCGGTGGTCCACCGACAGATCGGCGATCACCGCATCCCACAACGAGGCGTCCATCAGCAACCCGTGCAGCAGCACGACGACCGGGCCGTCGCCGCCGGTGTCCCGGTATTCAATCGTTCCCGCTGACAGTTCGATCTCGCTCATGCCCGTACCTCCCGTCTGCGGTGCCAATTCGGCGGTACGGGAGCCGGAACGATCCGTACCCGATGGCGCCAGCAGGTGTCGGCGCAGGAAGGCCAGCTCGGCCTCGACGGTGCGTTCGTGTCCGCCCTGGAATGGTTCATAGTGGCCGCCGGGCATCCGGACGAGTTCGCCTCGCGGAGCGCGCTGCGCGGCGGCCACGGATGGCGCGGCGAGTGCCGTGCAATCCTCGTCGCAGACGACAACCAGCAGCGGGCACTGCACCTGGGACGCGACCCGACCGGGTCGGTAGAAACCCAGCGGGAGGGTCGATCGCGCGGCAACTGACTGCTGCCAATCCGGGTACGTGTTGCCAGGGTTGAGAATGCGATCGCTGTCGAGCACGTCCGGTGTCGACAGGACGGCGACCGTTCCGCGTGGCCCGACGAGGGGCACGAGCCGTGGTGCGCGACCGATGAGACCGCCGAGCGCATCGATGATTGCCCGGCCGGTGAGGCGAAACAGCGCGAGTGGTGCCTGATAGCGCGCCGCGTTGCGGGTGGCGGCCGGACCGTCGGCGTTCGGCGTCTGTGCGATCGCGGCCGCGACGGCCGGGTTGCCGGCGGCGACACGGAAGACGTGGCCGCCGGAGGCCGAAAAACCCCACACCGCGAGGCGGGCCGGGTCGACTCCGGGCAGCGTACGGGCGTACGCGATCGCGGCCTGCCAGTCGGCGAGCTGATCGGCAATGCGTACGACCTGGCGCGGCTGCCCGCCACTCTCGCCGAGGCGACGATAGTCGAACGCCAGAACGCCGAATCCGGCTTCGTTGAATCGCTTCGCGAACCGGTCAGTCGCCGGTTCCTTGGTCACCGCGAATCCTCCAGCCATGATCACGCAGGCGCCGTTGGTTCCCGGATAGTGCCATGCGACGCACTCGGCATCGCCACTGACGAATCGAACTTTCTCCCGCTGTACGGACATCCGCGAGCCCCCACTCGGTTCAGATTCGCTTCTCCTAGAAGTGAACCACGTGGTTCGCATCATGTCCATCGGGTTCGGCGAATCGGGATCGCTGCCTGCGGTCCGGGGTTCGCTGCACGAACTCGCGTTCCGACGCGTGCCGGCGGCCGGTCGCGGTGGCCGTCCGGTCGCGACGGGCACGCGATCCCGGCGGTCAGCCGGACGTGGTGTTCACTCGGCCGCGGCCTCTTCGCGTTCGAGCGCGCGGAGGAGCGCCTCGATGCCCGCGTCGATCCGCTCGGTCTCGCCGGTTGTCCGCCAGTCCATGAGGAAGCCGCGGAAGATCGCCAACATCATGTGGGCGACCTCGGACTTGCGCTGGTCGGACCAGTCGTCCGGACACAGCGAGAGCAGTGAGGGCAGATATTGCGTCGACGCTTCCCGCCCGAGTTGGGCATAGCGCTCCGGGTCGTACATCACCAGTCCGATGGCCTGATCGATGACCCGCAGGCCGGACTCGTCGGCCATGAGGACGGGCCAGATGGCTCGTACCCGGGCGGCGAGCGTCTGACGGACCGGACTAGCGGCCGCGGCCGCCAGCACATTGCTGATCCGTCGTTCGCGCAACCGGAACATCGCCTGCGCGAGAAGATCGTCGGCGCCGTCGAAGTGGTAGAGAAGCACCTTGTGTGTCGTCCCGGCCGCTCGCGCCGCGCGCCGTAGCGAAAAGTCGACCAATCCGTTGACCGCGAGGTCGTCGGTCACCCGATCAAGGAGTTCCTGCCGCCGCGCCTGGCCGCGGGCCGAGCCCGCCGATCGCCGGTAGCCGGACCGGCCGGGCGCGCCGCCATCGGCCGAGACCTCGACATTGTCCGGGGCTACGGTCGGTGACCGGGTCGTACGTGCCATTCGTGGAAGTTACCTCCGACGAGGCCAAGCGTGCGATCGGGAGCCGTCGCACGGCGAACCTGCGCTGGGGACAGCGACCAGGTCCGTCAGCGACTGCCGCGCGCCACGCTGGCCCGACCCCGCCCATCCACAGCAATCCCACCTCGATCTCGAGGTCGAGGATCTCGATGCGGCTCAGGACCAGGTACTGGCGATCGGAGCGACATTGTTGTTTGACGGCGGGACGAGATATCGGGTGTTCGCGGATCCGGTGGGTCATCCATTGTGCTTGTGCGCTGGGTAGGGACGCGCGCCGGAAGCGAAACCTCCGCTGATCCGTCGGTCCCGGCCCCAGGATCGCTTCGATCCGACGACCCACCGCCGCAGGTCGCGGCATCGGATCAGGCCCGCCATCAGCACCGTGCGGATGCGGCGGGCCGCCGGACGCTCGGCGTAGTGCTGGACCAGCCATGACAGCAGGAGCACGAAGGCGAACACCGCCACCAACAAGACCCACGACGGGATGCGGTGGTCCAGCGAGCGGATGAGCGTTTCGCCGATCTGTTGGTGGAGCAGATATAGCGGGTACGTGAGGGCGCCGGCCGTGACGAGCCAGCGGCCGCGAACCGCGGTGAGTTTGTGCAGTGCGATCAGCGTCAGCAGGACAAAGAATGCGGACACGATGGCGGCCGAGACCCAGTAGTTCAAACTCACGCCGGACGGGTGCTGCACCGCGGTGCGGTCGACCAGGCGGTACATGGCACACGCCCAGCAGCACGTAAGGAGAGTCCACAGCACCAGGCTCGGACCGAAGCGGTGCATCAGGTACAACACGATGCCGGCGACGAAGAACGGGACGTACAGCGGCTGGACGAGAAGTCCGTACCAGTAGGAGTCGGTCACGGAATCGAGCAGTGACAGGGCCAACCACACTGCGCAGAACGTGACGACGCGGTTATAGGTGAATCCCCGCCATACCAGCGTGACCGCCACGAGCAGGTAGAAGTTCAGCTCGATAGCGAGCGTCCAGTACGACGGATCGACCGCCGGCACCTGCGCGTACGACTCGGTCATGGTCAGGTTTGTCAACATCTGGGACCACGACAGGGCGTGCGCACGACTCTGATCCACGAGCAACACGGCCGTAGTCAGGAGAATCGCGAACCAGTACGCCGGATAGAGCCGGACGAATCGGGAGATCGCGAACTCGCCGACACTCTTGCCCCACGCACTGAGGCAGATGACGAATCCACTGATCATGAAGAACAGTTCGACACCGAGCCAGCCGTACGACGCGACGTGGAACAGCGGTGCGAACAGGACCCGCGACGGGCCGTGCCAGCTGCTGCGGTCACCCGCGGAGAAGTGGAACACCACGACGTACGCCGCCGCCAGGAACCGGATGCCGTCGAGCACTTCGAGACGATGCTTGGTTGGGGGAGTTGCCTCATTCGGTCGATTTGCGCGGATCAGTTCGGTTGTGGTCGCGCTGACTGACACAAAATCTCCCATCACTTCGCGGCCACCGGACAATCCCAATGGGACTTACCCTGAACGTCGCCCGATCCAACCTCGCGCCGCGCCCTCGCGTACGAGGCGCTCGCCACATCTACGGAGGTCTGCAGAGATCTCAGGCGGATGTACGCCAGCGGTCAGGCATTTTGTTGCGTTCATCCGTCGTATTCCGCGACGCGGCCGGAACAGCGCGATAACGGGATGGCTCGCGCAGGCACCGGTGATCGCGGCACCGGTGATCAGGTCACCCGACGTGACCAGCGCATTGATCGACGGCACGACCGAGCTTCCGGCCGGCTTCGACCATCCGCACGGGAGTCATATCGCCAGCTAGTGCGGCGGCTGCCACTCGTTGCGCATCTGGTCCCAGGTCTTGCGCTTGTCCAGAACATCGAGCAGTGCCCGCGCCAGCGCGGTCGTCGACTGGACGTGACTGCGCGACCACGGAATCGGCTCGGCCTCCCGTCCCGGATCCAGCGGCACGGCGGCGGACCGAAATGCGCGGATCGCCTCGTCGAGCCGTCGCGCGGCGGCGACGTATCGGGTCCGCGCGTCTCGCAGTTCGCGATCGTGTCCGGCCATGACTTCAATATAGAACACGTGTACGAAGACCCGTCAACACGCAGGCCCTTTGCGGCGTCAGCCGGGGGCGGAGGCACGCCTGCCGCTGCGGGCTCGTGCCGCGATCCGGACTTGTACGGGGCTTGGCGCGGTGTACCGCGATCGGCGCCGGCGGGCACGATGGGTCCGTGGAACTGCAGCCGTCCTCGGTCACGGCGTGGGCCGGTGTGGAGTTGCGCGGCCCGCTCACCGGCGGCGCGCGAAATCAGGTCGTCCGGGCCGAACGAGGTAACGAACGCCTCGTCGTACGCCACTCCGGCCGCTCGGGTCCGGCGCTCGACTGGGAGCTCGATCTGCTGGAGTTCCTGGATGCGCACGGCATCGGCGTGCCCCGGACGGTATCCAGCGACGACGGCCGTCGCCACGTCGACGGCGTAGTGATCTATCGATTCATCGACGGCCGACCGCCTCGCGATCGCGCGGAGTGGCAGGGTGCCGTGGCTGCGCTCGCGGCCGTACACGAGATGACCGAGGGTTGGCCGCAACGGCCGGGGTTTGCGTCCAGCCGGCAGTTGCTCACCGCAGACCGCGGCGGCGATGTGCGGCTGGATGCCATGCCGACCGAGGCGGTCGATGCCATCCGTGCCGCCTGGCGGCCGGTTGTGACGGGCACCGAATGCGTGAACCACGGCGATGTCGGCGGGGGCAACATCGTGGTCACCGAGACCGGGATCGCGCTGCTCGACTGGGACGAATCGCGGGTGGACGTACCGTGGTTCGACTTCGCCTTTCTGCCCCCGGACGTAGCGGCGGACGTGCCGGTTGACGCTGAGGCGCTTAGCACCGCCGGCGTCGCATGGGAGGCCGCGACCTGCTGGATCGTCGAGCCGGACTACGCGGCCAAGCGGCTCGCGGAGCTTTATCGCCGCGTCGCGGTCAAACCAGACGATGTGGGTACGGACGCCGGCAACCTCTGATTGAGTGAGGGACGCGAGGCAACGAGCGAGCCAACGAGCGAGCCATCGACCCAGCCATCGACCGAGCGGGAGCTCTGGCATGACCGACGTCGCCATCACCCAAAACGCGATCGAGACCCTCCGGTCCAATGTGGCCGGGCCGGTGCTGACCCCGGATCAAGACGGCTACGCGGCCGAGATCAGCGGGTTTGAGATGGCCGTCGAGCACGCGCCGACCGTCGCGGTCGGCGCGACGGATGACGACGACGTCGTCGCGACCGTACGGACGGCCGCCAGCGCCGGAATTCCGGTCACCGTTGTCGGCCTCGGGCACGCCGCGATCCCGGCTGTCACCAACGGGATCCTGCTCAGTACCAGCCGCATCACCGATGTCACGTTGGATGTCGGCGCCCGGACCGCGCGCGTGGGCGCCGGCGCGACCTGGCACGACGTGATGGAGGTCGCGACCCCGATCGGGCTCGCGCCATTGTGCGGGTCCTCACCTGGTGTCGGCGTGGTCGGATACCTGCTCGGCGGCGGCCTCGGCCCGATCGGCCGTACGGTCGGGTTCAGCGCCGATCACGTGCGGTCGTTCGAGGTCGTATGCGCGGACGGCGAACTCCGGACCGTGTCGGCGGAGCGCGACCCGGACCTGTTCTGGGCGCTGCGCGGCGGCAAGGGTGGCTTCGGCGTTGTCACGGCCGCAACCGTCGAGTTGCTCGACCTCGCGTCGCTCTATGGTGGCGGGGAGTTCTATCCCGCCGGCGACATCGCGACACTGTTTCGGGCGTACCAGCGGTTCGTGAATTCGCCTGTGCCGCCTGCTCTGAGCACGTCGCTCGCCATCCTTCGCCTGCCGGAGTTGCCCGATCTCCCGCCACCGCTACGCGGCCAGACCGTGGCCCATCTCCGCGTCGCATATGTCGGCGGGGACAACGCCGACGATCGGGCGGCATCGGCCGACGAGCTCCTGGCGCCCATGCGGGCCGCCGTGGGTAAGCCGCTCCTCGGCGGGCTGGGTGAGCTGCCGTACGCGGACCTCGGCACGATCCACAACGATCCGACGACTCCGTCGGCCCAGGCAACCGGGGGCATTCTGCTCGAGCGGTTCGAACCGGAGACGGTCGACGCCATCCTCGGCGTCGGCGGTCCCAATGTCGACACGCCGCTCGTCGCCATCGAGGTGCGTCACATGGGCGGAGCGCTGGCCGGGACGCCGCCGAGTGACGCGGTCAGCGGCCGAGAAGCGCACGCGTGCCTCTATGTGGTTGGTGCCCCGCTGCCACCGGACTTCGAGGCCGCGCAGCTTTCGGCCGCCGACGCCGCCGTACGGGCGGTCATCGACTCTGTGGCGCCGTGGTCGACCGGCGGGGCGCAGATCAACTTCTGCGGTTCCGCCAACACGCCCGATGAAGCGGCTCGGGCGTGGCCGGCTGAGGTCGCCGATCGGCTCGCCGACATCCGTCGTCACTACGATCCGGCCGGGCTGTTCCTGTACGTGCCGGGCGGCCGCGCGCCAGGTCCGCGCTCCCATTGAGGCAACTGGACGGAAATTCGGCGACCAGACGCTGCGAGACGCACTAACTCCCGTACAAATGCCGGGTCGGGCGGCCCAGCGAGGAAGAGCTAGGCTCGCGCCATGACGGACGACGTGTTCCCCGATCCGGCGACACCGTTTGGTCAGCGGGTCCAGCGACGGTTGCACGACGAGCAAGTGATTTGGCTGACGACCGTCGGCGCCGACGGGACGCCGCAGCCAAACCCGGTATGGTTTGTCGTCGACGGCACAACCGTTCTCGTGTACAACCGGTCCGACGCCCGCCGGCTCGCACACATCCGGCGAAATCCGCGAGTCACGCTCAATCTCGACGGTGATGGCCGGGGCGGCGACATCATCGTGCTGTCCGGTCGCGCGGAAGTCGCGGAGGATCAACCGCTGCCGCACGAATTCCCTCCGTACGTCGAGAAGTATCGAGCGGCAGCCGAGCAGATCAGTGGCAACGTCGAGGACTTCAGCGCGGAATACTCCGTCGCGCTACGCATCACGGTCGATCGCGTCCGAGGATTCTGACGCCGATCGGTCACCGGTCGTCCGGCGATCCGGTGAGGCGGGCGGCATGGACGCGGCGTTAATGACGAGCGTGTCCGCATGTCGACGAATCGAAGGGAATGGCAAATGATCGTTGCATTTTCCGTCACGCCGATCGGCGTCGGCGAGGACGTCGGAGCAGCGGTCGCCGATGCAGTCCGGGTCGTGCGGGCCAGCGGCCTCCCCAACCAGACCGACGCGATGTTCACTCTGCTGGAAGGCGAGTGGGATGAGGTCATGTCGGTGGTGAAACAGGCCGCCGACGCCGTCCTCGCGAAGGCGCCCCGCGTCAGTATCTCCCTCAAGGCGGACATCCGGCCCGGCGTCACGAACGCCATCACCGCCAAGGTCGCCTCGATCGAGGCGCATCTCGCGGCGGACGACGCACAATGATCCGGGCGGACGGGACGCGGATCTACGCCGACGTCGCGTACGCGGAGTTGCGTGGCTACCGGCCGCTGCTCCTCGACCTCTACGTCCCGCCCGCGACCGCCGACCCGGCCACGTCCACGGATCTGCCGCCACTGGTCATCTGGATCCACGGAGGCGGTTTCCACTCCGGTGACCGGCGGATCCTGCCGGAGACGTACCCGCCGAATTCGGTCTTTGATCGTCTTGTCGCCGCGGGCGTCGCGGTGGCCACTGTGGACTATCGGCTCTCCGGAGAGGCGATCTTCCCGGCGCAGATCGAGGACGTGCACGCCGCGATCGACTACCTGCGGAGATTCGCCCCCGCGTACGGATTCGACGCCGACCGCATCGGCACCTGGGGCGAGTCGGCCGGCGGTGCGCTCGCGGCACTGGCCGGACTGACGAGCGGTCAGGTGTCGGCCGTCGTCGCCTGGTATCCCTTGACTGATCTGGCGAACCACCACGCGGAACGGTCCGACTCGGTGGAGGCCGAGTTGCTCGGTGCCACGCCGGCCGCGGTGCCGGAGCTGGCGGCGGCCGCGAGCGCCGTCACGCGGGTGACCGCCGACGCGCCACCGTTTCTCATCGTCCACGGCGATGCGGACGGTGTACTGCCACTCGATCAGAGCGAGCGGCTGCACCGGGCCCTGCTCGCCGTCGGCGCCTCCTCGCGACTACATGTCGTACCGGGCGCCGACCATTGCTTCGAGGGCTACGGCGACATCGGCGGTCTCATCGACGAGTCGGTCACCTTCCTGTCCCGGATGCTGTCCGCCGCTTCGTCGCTATCGGCCTCCGCGACCTCGACGCCAGCATCCGTGGCCTCGCCATCAGCTTCCTCAGAGTCGTCGGCCGTCGTCGCCGACACCCGGTAGCGCAGCCAGCGTGGCGTGAAGGCGGCCAGGACCAGCAGCGGGACCGCGAACGTGGCCAGCAACCCGGTGACCGGAAGCCATTGCGCGATCGCCGCGCTCGCCGCGAATACGATGATCGCGAATACATCGGCACCCACGCCGGCAACCGACGTGACTGTCGCCCGGGCTCGACCGCTGATCACGTGCTGCAGCCGGATTTCGGCGCCGGTGATGCCGAATTGCACGACGCCGAATGCCACGGCCACTCCGGTGAACCCGGCCGCGTGGTCGGTCAACCCGCTCGCCGCGAGCGCGGCGGCGCCGATCGCGAGAGTGGCCGCAACGCGCGAGCCCCGAAGCGACCACCAGCGCCCCGCCGCCCAGTTGCCGATTGCTGCGGTCAGGGTGATGACGAGCAGGAAAACCGGGACAACCGAGGTGGGTACGTGATAGTCGTGACCGACCAGCGGCACGTACTCGTCGATCGCCGTGAGTCCGGGCAGAAGTGCGACGAGCAGGACCACACCGCGTACGGATGGCCGGGTCGCCGCCTCCACAATGCCCGTACGCAGTGTGTCCACGTATCCGCGGAGGCCTTCGCTCGCCTCGGCAACGCGTGGTCGAGCCGGCAGCGACAGCGAGACGAGCCCTTCGACGGCGCAGACCGCGACGCTCACCCATCCGACCAGTTCGAAACCGCCGACGTGGAAGAGCGGCACCGCGAGCGCCGTGGCGACCGCGCTTGCGATCAGGCCGCCGGTGCCCGAGCGGGCGGTCAGCCGACCGTACGCGCCGGTGGCGCCGACCGCGGCAAGCTCGTCGTAGACGAGCGCCTCGAACGTGCCGTCCTGCAGGGCCGAGGACAGACCCCAGAGCACGAAACCGGCCGCGAATCCGGCGAAGCTCGGCACCACGATCCAGGCGCCGAAGCCGACGACTCGCAGAAAGCCGGCGATAACGAGCAGCAGACGGCGGGACACGTGGTCGGCGAGTACGCCGGTCGGCAGTTGCAGCACGATGCCGGTCGACGACCACAAGATGTAGAGCGCCGAGATCGCGGCCGTCGATAGGCCGTGGTCGGCGAACAGGACCGGATAGACCGGATAGAGCGGGATGGCGTCGCGTAGAGCGACGAGCGCGTAGACCCGTGCCGCCAGCCCGCGGGGGGCATTAGGTCAATTCTCGCCGGGGAGCCGGCTCACCTTCGACATGTCGTCCGCCCGTACGTCGGCAATAGCTGTCGACTCCAAGCTAAGCAGCCAACCCGGGACGCGACAAGCACATTGCCGCAAGCCGCCGTGCGCCGACCTCGCCGTCGCGCTAGGTCCGTGGCATCATCCATTCGTGCGATTCGACCAGTTCACCGTGGCGTTGCTGATCACCAACCCGGACGGCCCAGTGCTCACCGAAGACCAGGAGAATGCGCTGCAAGAGGCGCACATGGCACATCTGGCCGACCTGCACGACGCCGGGCACCTCATGGCGGCCGGTCCGCTGATGGACGCTCCCGACCGCCGCTATCGAGGCTTGTCGATCTTATCGGTGGATATGGCGACCGCGCTCGAGCTGAAGGGCGAGGACCCCGCGGTCCGAGCCGGGAAGTTCATCGTGAAGGCGATGCCCTGGATGGTCCCGGCCGGCGCGATCGTCGCCGGTGAGTCGCGCTTTCCCCGCACGATCGCCGAGGCGACGGGAGACTAGCGGCGTGTCCGACCGACCGTACCCGGGCAATTAGGTCAGAACCACCACGGAGGCTTGGCACGGAGCGGTTGACCACCTACGGTGAGCGAACCGGCACCCCAGCCGGTGACCCTTTTACTCGGATCGTCCGGCACGTTCCTGCCGGTGAAAGGTGGCTCTGCCATGGCAACAGTTACGTTCGCGAAGGCGTCCCGGATCTATCCCGGCAGCACGACGCCCGCCGTCGACCAGCTCGACCTCGAAGTCAACGACGGCGAATTCCTCGTCCTCGTCGGCCCGTCGGGCTGCGGTAAGTCGACCAGCCTTCGGATGCTCGCCGGCCTCGAAGACGTCGACACCGGCTCGATCTTCATCGACGACCGGGACGTCACGGACCTCCCGCCGAAGGCGCGCGACATCGCGATGGTGTTCCAGAACTACGCGCTTTACCCGCACATGACGGTCTACGACAACATGGCGTTCGCGCTGAAGCTGCGCAAGACGCCGAAGCCCGAGATCGACGAGGCGGTCAAGCGGGCGGCCGCGATGCTGCACCTCGAAGAGTACCTCAACCGCAAGCCGAAGGCGCTCTCCGGTGGCCAGCGGCAGCGCGTCGCGATGGGTCGCGCGATCGTGCGCAAGCCGCAGGTCTTCCTCATGGACGAGCCGCTGTCCAACCTCGACGCGAAGCTGCGCGTGCAGACGCGTTCGCAGATCGCCACGCTGCAGGCGCAGCTCGGCATCACCACCGTCTACGTCACGCACGACCAGGTCGAGGCCATGACGATGGGCCACCGGGTCGCCGTCATGCTCGACGGCGTTCTGCAGCAGTGCGACACGCCGCGTGTGCTCTACGACACGCCCGTCAACGTGTTCGTCGCCGGCTTCATCGGCTCGCCGGCAATGAACATCAAGCACGGTGCCGCTGGACGAGAACGGCGCGAACTTCAACGGCCTGTCGCTGCCGATGACCAGCGAGCAGATGGCGGCGGCGAAGGTCGACGGCGACGGGATGGTGACGGTCGGCTTCCGGCCGGAGGACTCCGACCTCGTCGGCGAGTCGAGGGTGGCCTGCGCGTCACCGTTGAGCTCGTCGAGGAACTCGGCTCCGACGCGTACGTCTACGGCAGCGACGACGAGGAGGGTGAGCGCATCGTCGTCCGTACCGATGGCCGCAACACGCCGCACATGGCCGAGCACGTGTACATCCTGCCGCGCGTCGGCGCGCACCACTTGTTCCACTCGAAGACCGGCGACCGGCTGTAGCGCCGAACTACTTGCACGCGTAAGCGTGAACGGGCTCCCGGATCACGATCCGGGAGCCCGTTGTCATAGCCGGCGGTCCGGAACGATCGTCTCGGCCGGTGGCGATCAGCCCGCGCTGCGTGCCCTCACCGGGCGCGGGAACGTTTGTCATCTGGCCTCTAGCATGGCTCGCCGGCGGCCGCCTCTGTGCCTGCGATGCGGCCCATCGTCAGAATCGGACCGGTTTTGCGATGGGAGCGCCGGAACCCAACAAAAGCCGAGCATTCGCCGGCGGCGTAAAGGTGCGGAATAATTCGCTCCTCGTCGATGCCGACCGCGATCGCACCATCCCAGAGTTGCGATCGATCGAGCACTTGGCCCCTCGTGTTGATTCGCAGGCCACCGTTGGGCGTGTGGCGGATGACGTTCAGCTTGGCCGCGTAGAACGGCGGTTGGGATATCGGATAGAGCGGCGGCGCCTTTCCGAAATCCTCGTCGCTCCCGTCCGCGGCGAACCTGTTGTAGCGATCCATGGTGTCGACGAACTGCCCGCAGGCGACTCCGGTACGAGCCGAGAGCTCGGTCAACGTCGGCGCGACCGCGACGCTGTCCGGGTGGAGGCCGCGTCCGCGCATGGGCTCGGGCCGAGCAATCTCGTCGAGCGGCCATTTCATCGCCGCGGCGCCGACGGCGTCGGTCACCGCCCATACGTTCTTCGGATTCGGCAGGCTAAAAAAGGCCCGTAGGAACGGCTCTTCCGGGTACTCGGCCGGTGGAACGCCTTTGACGTCCCGCGGGATGGCAGGGTTCCGATAGGTGGCCAGGGCCTCGTTGACGTACCTACGGCCGTCGTTGCGTACCAGGACGATGCGGTGATATCCGTCGGACCGCATACCGATCGGAACCCCGGTCGATGGTGCGATGTGCTCAACCCCCGCGATCGCGGACAGGGACAGACTGTAGTAGTGCGTTCCGTACTTCACCGGCGTGAAGCTGACGAACGACATGTCGCTCAGGCCTGCTCCGACGTCCTGGCCGGCGACGATCGCATCACCCATGGCGGCCATGTACGGCAGCCCGTCGGAGTAGATCGCGTCGTTCACCATGCGCGGATCCCACGCCTTGATTAATTGCTCGTTGCTGGTGGCACCGCCGGCCGCAAGGATCACGCCCAAGCGCGCCCGTACGTTGACGGGACCGCCCGTCGTGTCGGCCTGGATTCCGATGACTGCTCCGCTGGGTTCCCGGTAGATCCGTCGCATGCGGTGGTTGAGGAGCACGGGTATCCCGAGCGCGCGCACGGCCTTCTCCAGCACCACTGTCAGCGCATACCCGTTCTGGCCGTCGGGCGCGCCCCCAGGGTAGAGGCCCGTCGGTGACTTGGCCGCGTAGTGAGTCCGTGGCACGCGACGCTCGGGCACCTCGTCGTCTCGCCATCCCCCGCCGCGGAGCTCGTCCGACCAGGCGAGGCCCAGCCGCTCGAGCCACCGGCAGGTCTCGGCCCCGGCCTCGACGTACGTTCGGACCAGTTCTGGTACGGCCCGAAAGTCGCTCATGCGCATCTCGTCGTCGATGCCCCACTGGACGTGATCCTCGATGCCGGCACGGCGCTGGACATGCGTATCGCAGAAGGCCATAAAGCCGCCTGACCCACGCATCAGGCCGCCCGTGAAAGCGTTCGCCTCGACGATCACCACACGAGCGCCCGCGTTGCGCGCTTCGATCGCGGCCGGCAGGCCGGCATTGCCGGCGCCGACTACGACGACGTCGGCCGTGACGTCCCATCGAGCGGGCGACCAAGCGGAGGAAATCCTTTCGCTCCTTCGCCTAGTCGTCGTGTCCGTGGGTTGCCACGCGCGTCAGTCGGTGGGTTACCACGCGCGTCAGGAGGACGGCGAGGGCGCCGCACTGCTGTTCAGCGCACTGCCCCACGTCTGCTGAAGAAAGCCCGAGTCCCGCAGCTTCTGGGTGAATGTGCTGTTGAAGACCTGGTCGAACGTGAGCTTGCTGAACCGGGCGGGATCCTGTGACTTGAGTCCGTCGAGAATTGCCTGCGCGGCCGGGGCGTTCGGCGTCGGGTCCATAACGAGCCCGCCCGGGGTTGAGTAGGTCTTGTAACCGAGCACAGTGGCAGGCGCGGTCGGCGTGGACGACGTGTGTTTGGCGATGTCGTTGATGGCAGTCTGCTCATTGGCCGGATCCTGCAGATACTTCACCGCCTCGACCATGCTTTCGAGAAATGCCATCACGGTGTTCGGATCCTGCTCGCCGAAGCTCTTCTTGATGGTCATGCTGCTACCGGTAAATGGTTCTTTCGTCTGGTCGAGGAGCAGCCTCATGCCGGCCTTACCGGCCGCGGTCGCGGTCGGCTCGGTGAGGAGCGTGCCGGCGACCTTTCCGCTGACGAGCGCGGACAAGCGGCTGGCCGATGTGCCGGTCGGAAGCAGCGTGATGCCATCCATCGACTGGTGCAGTTCGTCCATGGCGGTTCGTGTGGAGACGTCCGTGCCGTCGCCGGTCGCGGAGATGGCCAGCGCCTTCCCCTTGAGCTGGCTGGCGCTGGTGATGCTGGGCGAGACGTACAGCTTGAAATCGTTGAAGATGCGCAGGTTGCCGATGATCTCGATCGGCGAACCCGATGCCACCGCCTGGAACGACGTGGCGGCTTCGCCGAGGAAGACATCGGCACCACCGGAGACGACGGCCAACGCACCGATATTGCTCGTTGCCAGGACGGCCTTCACGTTGAGCCCGTGTTTCGCGAAGATCCCCTCGTCGACGGCCAGCCACAGCGGTGCGGCGCTGGGCGAGTTGGTGCCGTACGTGACGGTGAGGTTCGGTTTCTCGACTGCTGTTGAACCGTTACTCGAGTTCGCACTGTTGCCTCCGCCGGAAGAGCACGCCGTGGCAAGCAGCGCGACGCTGACGAGCAGAACGGGCCAGCGACCGCGGCGGACGGCGATGCGACGGACCAGCGATGTGCGTGTCACCAGGATCATCTCCGAGGGGGGCGAAGCGAAGCCACTGAAACGTGGTAGGTCGTCTATGTGGCCGGCATAGTA
Source organism: uncultured Actinomycetota bacterium (assembly GCA_963724705.1). Taxonomy (GTDB): domain Bacteria; phylum Actinomycetota; class Actinomycetes; order Mycobacteriales; family Micromonosporaceae; genus DASQPR01. The sequence continues at coordinate 722,167 of CAVRVS010000006.1, read as the reverse complement.
TGCTACGTGTACACGATGAAGCTAGTCGACTTATTCGTCTGTGGTCAAGACTCGACGATTCCGTCGCAGAGTTCCACGGCATGGTTTTGGTCCAGTCTGGCTGCTCTAGTATGCAATTCTGAAACGTAGGAGGCCGATCAAAATGACGGTGGTCGCCGACCTGACCGGCAAAGTGGCCCTGGTCACCGGCGCAAGCCGGGGCATCGGTGCGGCAACCGCGCGCGCTTTGCAAGCGCTCGGCGCGGACGTCATCGGTATCTCGAGGGCCCCCTACGGCGAACTGCCCGTCGACGAGTCTGAACACGGAGTCCACCGGATCAGTGGCGACGTGGGTGACTGGGCATCGATCGAGCCGGCAGTTCAACGCGCGCTCGCCGACCATCCGCACGTCGACGTACTCGTGAACTGTGCCGGCGTGCCCGGACGGCGAGTCCCGGTCTGGGAGTTGGAGCCCGATGTCTTTCGTCGTGCGTTAGCAGTCAATACGCTCGGGCCGTTCCATCTAATGAAGCTGCTCCTCCCCGGAATGATCGAGCGCCGAAGCGGTGTGGTCATAAACGTCGTCTCCGGCGCTGCCACCCGCCCCCGACCCACGCGCGCGATGTACGGCACGTCCAAAGCGGCCCTGGAACACATGACGCTCGCCGTCGCGGATGAAGTGGCCGAGGCCGGTGTGCGGGTCTACGCATTCCACCCCGGCATGGTCGACACCGCGTTGTTCGCCTCGACCCGTACGTCGGCGGCGGCTCGACAGGAAGTGGCGGAGGCCAAGCGTACGGGCGAGTTGCAGGACCCGGCGGAACCGGCCGCGGCGATCGCCTTTCTCGCCACGGCAGCGGGCGCGGTCTGGCGCGACGTGGCGTTTCCGTGGCGCGATCCCGTCATCCGGGCGCAGATGCGTAAGCTCCCAGGGTTTCCCGCGACGGTTTGATGTGAGCGAGTGGCTTGCGCTCAGCGACGGTCGGACGAGATATCGGCGAACCTGGTGGATGGGGACACCAACAGCCGTTGTTCTGAAGCGGAACAGTCCGGACACGTTGTACCGATGGCGTATGTCCGTCGGCGGTTTGTTGCTCGCGATCGCGGTCACGTAGATGAATCCGTCGGCGAAACAGAGCATCGATGGTTTGAGGAACGGCATCTCGATCTTCGATAGCAAATGTCCGTCGGGCGCGAACCGATTGAGGCAGCCAGCCGATACCCCGGCTGACCAATATCCGTTCTCGACGTCGCAGGCGGCACCGTCCGGGCGACCTTCCGCATCGGTCAACTCCAGAAGGCGCCGTCGACCGCTGAGTTCGCCGGCTACGGGGTCGAAGTTCCACGCGTCGACGAAGCCGTTGTGGCTGTCGGAGTGGTACATCGTCCGGCCATCGCCGGTCCATGCGAGCCCGTTCGGCGTCGCATAGCCGCCCGCTTTCGGCTCGATTGTTCCGTCCGCAGTCACGCGGTAGAGCACGCCGTTGCCGTGCGGAACCGCACCGGCATCCCGTCGGCCGTCGCGGGTGCCGACCCAGAACGCCCCGTCCGGGCCCACCTTGCCGTCGTTGAATCGGTTGGCCGGCGGTTCATCGATTTCGTCGCCGAGATATTCCCAGGTCGCGTCCTCGGTGTCGAAGAGAACGACTCGCCGTTCTAGTGCGACGACCAGTCGGCCGGATTCGCAGAGCCCGAAGCTGCCGATCCCGGCGGGCAATTGCCAGCTTTCGCGGCGACCGTCGGTGACGCCGTACCGGAAGATGCGGCCCGCGTGCAGGTCGGAAAACAGGACCGCTTGCCGGTCGCAGTCCCAGACCGGACTCTCAGCGACGTGCGACTGCGTGTCCCAGATCAGTTGAACATCGTCGGCAGAGGCATCGAGCGGGAGGGGAGTGAGGCTCTGTCTTTCGGGCGCTGTCATCGCATTAGCCATCCGAAGCTCGTCCGTGCGGCGGTCGTTTCATCCATCCTCGGACGTTCCGGCTCGTTCGCATCGGCGGGAGTCCGCAGAATTACATACTCGCGGGGTTCGTGTGATGTGATCCGAACCTGCGTCGCATTGGGGCCGGCTGGCGTGCACAAGACCTTCACCGTGTTGCCTGCGATCTTGCCTTCGGTCCGCGCTCGGCCGACTCGACACCAGAGCGCATACAATCAGCATACGATGTCCGTGGCCGAAGTCAAACTTGTCGGAACCCTGCTCCCCACACGGCGGTCGGGTCCTGACCCGGCCGGCGGTCCATCGGTGCGCGCGACTTTCGATCCACAGTGAAGTCCGGTGTGGTCGCCTTTCCAGCGCTCACCCCACTATGTTGTGGGCATGCGCGTCCTGATCACCGGTGCCGCCGGCCGGATCGGCCGGATGTTGTTCGAGCCGTTGCGGGCCGCCGGGCATACGCTCATCCTCACTGACCTGCATCCCGATGAGTCGCTCGGTATCGACGCGCTGGACGTCACCGACGCCGCCGCGACAGTCGCCGCGTGCGCGGGCGCGAGCGCGATCGTCCACTTGGGCGGCATCCCCTCCGAGGCCCCGTTCGCCGATATCAACGCGGTCAACGTCGTGGGTACGTACAACGTGCTCGCGGCCGCGGTCGAGACGGGCATTGATCGCGTCGTACTCGCGTCGAGCAACCACGCGGTCGGGTTCTACGGGCGCTCGGATGCGATTCGTTCGGCCGACGGCCGGCTGGAACTGGCCGACCCGGCCGCGCCCAGGCCGGACACGTTCTACGGCTGGAGCAAGGCGGCGATGGAGTCGCTGGGCTCGCTCTACCACGACCGGTACGGCATCGACGTCATCGCGCTGCGCATCGGCACGTGCTTCACGACGCCACCCGACGCGCGAGCGCTGACGACGTGGCTGTCGCCCGGTGATGTCGGTCGGGTTGTGCATGCCTGCCTGACCGCGCCGAAGCCCGGGTTTCGCGCCATCTTCGCGATCTCCGACAACACCCGGCGGTGGTGGTCGATCGATGGCGCAACGGCGCTCGGCTTCGTGTCTGCCGACGACGCCGAGATTTTCGCGCCAGGAGTTGATCGCGCGGGACGGCGAGCCGGATCTGGCCGACCCGGTACACGATCGGGTGGGTGGCACATTTTGTTTTGCGCCGCTCGGCGAAGCCATGTCTCCGGCCGTACGGCGAGATCGAGGGTTGCCCGACCCCACCGCGTGACGACGCTCCGAACTGCGCAAACGCTTTGTTTTAAATGCACTTGGGTCCGTCTGTCAGCGAGTTGCTACAAGTCTATGAGTTACCTTTGAGGCTCGCCGGTTAGCGTCACGCCGCGGTAACCGACCGTGCGACCGTTCGTTGGTCAGACGTCAGTGGGGGAAACCGAGTGCTTGCAGGTCAGTCGCGTGCGTCGTGGCGACGGCCGGACGATCGACAATCCTGGGGGACCGTGTGACGAATGACCGACCTATCTTCGTTGTCGGTTCGCCCCGATCGGGCACCACGATGCTGCAACTCATGCTGCACGCTCATCCCCGAATCGCGATTCCGCCGGAGACCCGTTTCGTGTTGGCCGCGTACCGGCGGCGCGGTGAGTGGGGTGACCTTCGCGAGGCGGCCAACCGTGAGCGTCTCGCCGAGTGGATAACGCGCGGCAAGGGAACGAATTTCCGGGATCTCGAACTCGATCAGGATGCGGTGGCGGCCGAGATCGTGGCCGGCCCGCCGACGCTGGGCTCGGCGATGGGCATCGTTTTCCGTGCCTACGCCCGCAAGTTCGACAAGCCGCGATGGGGCGACAAGCGACCGGCGTACCTGTTGAACATCGGCAAGCTACTGCTCATGTTCCCGGACGCGCAGATCATCAACATCATTCGTGACGGCCGGGACTGCGTCGCTTCGCTGAAGGAGCAGCCTTGGCATCGCGGCGGCCTCAACGAAGCGATCTCGACGTGGTGCCGGGGGTCGGACGCCGGACAGCGCGCACTGCGTACGCTGCCGCCGGACACGTACCACCAGGTCTATTACGAATCCCTCGTGCATGATCCGGTCGGAGCCATGACCGCGATCTGCGACTTCCTGGGCGAGGAATACCACCCGGACATGGCCGGTCCGAGCACGATGGCGGCGATCGCCGTGCCGAAGCGCAAAGTCTGGCACGAGCTCACGCACGGCGAGGTGACGACCCAGCGCATCGGCTCGTTCGTGGACCGGCTCGGCCCGGAGGATCTGGCGCTCTGCCAGTCGGTGATGCGGCGACGGCTGCTTCAACACGGCTACCAACTCGTCGACGCCGGTCGGCCGACGTGGACACAGCGCCGCAGCTACCTGCCGCAGCGCGCACGTACGGTGGCGGCCCGAACGAAGCGGGCGGTGCGATCGCGGCGACGCCGCATCGCGCGTGAGCCGCAACCGATCGACGACGTCGCCGCACTCCTGACGTCGGCCGAGTGCGCCGGCAAGTCACCCGTCTGGGCCGCCAAGCCGTTCGAGGGGTCTGGGGCGCTCGTAAATCGGTGACCGGCGGGTCGCGCGCTCGCCCGAAGGCGCGCCTGCGCAAATGCCCGCATTTGCCCCGCAGGGTCGTACGTCGGGCTGCCGGAGCCGTACGATCACGCCCGTGCCGTCTACGTCTGAGCCCGGGCTGTCGGTCCCTTCGCCCCGCTCAGAACGAAGGCCCGGCACCGATCCGGTTCGGCGGTTCATCATCTGTGGAGATACACCGCTCGCCTTCCGGATCGCCGACGAGCTGATCAGCCGTTACCGAGTCAACGTCACCGTGATGCTGACGGACGCCCGCGGTGCCGACGCACTGCTCATTGCGCGACTACCCGGTGTCGTCATCAAGGCTGTGCCGGAATTGAACGCGGCGGCGTTTCGCGAGGCGAACCTGACGACCGCTGATGCCGTCGCGATCGTGACCTCGGACGACGTTGCCAACGTGTACGTCGGACTGCAAGCCCAGGAAACGTGCCCAGGCATCCGGCTGGTGCTGCGCGTGTTCAACTCGACGCTCGGCCAGCGGCTCGGGCCGCTCTTCGATAACGCGCAGTTGCTGTCGGACGTGGAGATTGCCGTGCCGGCGTTCGTGGCGGCGTGTCTCGGCACGACCGAGCCCACCGAGGTCACCATAGGTGGCCTCGCGGCGCGGGTCACGACGCGCGCCGAGTTGACGGAGGGCGACGAGGTCTGGTGCGGGCTTGCGATCACCGATCGCCGCAGTATGCGACTCCTGCCGGACGACATGGACGCGGCCGACCTCGTCCTCGCGGCTCCCGGCCCCGAGGCCGAAACGTCGGCGGTTCGCGAGGTCGTGACGCTGCGTCGCTACCGTCGCCGGCGTCGACTCGTTCCGAGCCCCATCGTCGCGACGCTCCGCGCGACACTGCGAAGCGTGGGTGCCCTGCAGCCCGGCATTCCCGCACAGCCGGGCGAGACGCCGGCACTGGCGGCGGGAGCTCCGAGGTCCGCGGCCATCGCCGACGATGGCGCGCGCGGCTTTGCCGCCGCGATCCGGCGCGCCGGCCGCGCGCTCGTCACGATCGTCCAGACGGTGCCCCGACGCCTGCTCCCCGGGCGGGTGAGTCGTGGCGTCCGGGTCACTCTCAGCACCATGGCCGGTCTGCTCGTCGCCGGCATCGTGGCGTACACGGTGCTCGACCACTACCAACATTCGCACCACACGGCCTGGTACAGCGTGTATTCCATGCTCCTCACCGCCGTCGGCGAGGCGAACCCGGACAACACGATCTCGGTCCCGCTGCAGGTGCTGCAGACGATTGTGACGTTCACCGGTGTGGCAATGATCCCGGTCGTCTCGGCGGCTATCGTCCAGGCCTCGGTCCCGGCGCTCGGACGCGAACGAGTCGCCGACCGCAACCACGTCGTCGTGGTCGGCCTCGGCAACGTCGGCACCCGCGTCCTTCGTGCGCTACATGAGCGCGGGTATCCGGTCGTCGCAGTCGACCACGAGGATCACGCGTACGGTGCGCAGTACGTTCGGGAGCAACACATCGCCTTGATCGTCGGCGACGAGAGCCGCGAAAGCACGCTGCGGCGGGCCAACGTGGCGCACGCCGCCGCGCTGGTCGCCATGACGTCCGACGACGTGGTGAACCTCGAATACGCGTTGCAGGGGCAGCAGCTGCAGCCAGCGTTGCGCGTGGTGCTGCGGCTCTTCGACGGCGACTTCGCCGAGCGGGTCAACGAGGTCTTCAAGGTCACCATCTCACGGAGCGTGTCGTATCTGGCCGCGTCGAGCTTCGCGGCGGCGATGGTCGGCCGGGAGGTTATCGGCACCATCCCGGTGCGGCGCCGCGTCCTCCTCGTCGCCGACATTCCGGTGTTCGCCGGGTCGGGTCTGGCCGGCCGTACGCTCGCGAGCTTCGACGCCACCGGGCAGGTGCGGGTGATTGCCTTGACAGACGCGACCGGTAGGCCGACGGTGCGCCCGCCCAGCGACCGTACGCTCGCGGTCGGTGATCATATGTTCGTCGTCGCGACGGGCACCGGGCTGTCGCAGATTGTCGAGCAGAATGCACCGGTCACCGGACCGACCGAAGCCGATGCGGTCGAGGTCGATGCCTGAGCGGCTGTTGATCTTTGATCGGTGCAGTGATCTTGCGTTTGTGGAGTTTGCGTGTTCCGACCGCGGCCACGACCGCCCTACCGGATACGGTGAGCGGCGTGGACCGGCCGACGAGTGATGCCGCACCGGACCGAGCGGTGCGCGTCTCCGCCCGGCCGCGACTGTCCACGCGCCCGGTGGTGCCGGCCGGCTGGTGGTGGGATGCGCTCGCGATCATCGCGTTCGTCGTGCTCACCCTGGTGATCAACGCCGGGCATCTGGTGGCGTTCGACCTGCGGGTACGGGACTGGTGTGTGGCCCACGACGGGCTCGATCCGATCGCCGGCAAACTCAACTATCTCGGTCAGGGCGGCTTCTTCACCGTGGTGTGCGGTCTGCTTGCTCTGTACTGGGTGTGGCGGCGGCACTCGGTCCGCCCGCTGCTGCCGGTGATCCTCGCGTTCGTCCTCTCGTACGTGGTGCTCACCGTGTTCAAGGACGTCACGAACCGGGCCGCGCCGCGGTCACCGGCGCCGCACCCGGAACTGTTCGGCAGCGGCGGAGTGTCCTACCCGTCCGGCCACCTCGCGAACGCTTTCCTGTGGTACGGCGTACTCGCCCTACTGCTGGCGCCCTGGCTCACGGCTCGGTGGCGCTGGTTCATCCGGATCGCGCCACCGGTGATCTTGACGGTCACGACGATCTATCTGCGCTATCACTGGTTCACCGACACCGCGGCCGGGATCCTGGTCGGTTTCGTCCTGTGGCGGGTGATCGCGCGGGTGCCGTGGGACGACGTACCGCTTGGTTCGTGGCTTGCTCGCCGCGGCTGGGACCGGCCGGCGCTGTTCACCCACGTACGGTGAGCCGGGCGGAGCGACGGCGCTAGGAGTCGAGGGCGCTAGGAGTCGAGGTCGTCGATCTCGAACCGGCGGCCGGCCTGCCAGACCTCGGTCAGGGTCAGGTCGGGCGTGAACGTGACGACGTCGGCCCGCTGTCCGGCGACGAGCGCACCCCGGTTGGTGAAGCCCAGCGCGCGGGCCGGTGTCGTGGCGGCAGCCCGGGCCGCCGCCACGATCGATCCGGTGATTCGCAGCGTACGGCGGAATGCTGTGTCCATGGTCAACGTGCTGCCGGCGATCGTGCCCGGTTCGCCGGCGCCCGACGAGGCAAGTCGGGCCACGCCGGCGGTGACGACCACGGGTTGCCCACCGAGTTCATAGGTGCCGTCCGTCATGCCGGCCGCCGCGATGGCGTCGGTGATCAGTGCGGCCCGGGCGCTGCCGACGACCCGGAACGCGAACTCCAGCGTCTCGTCCGCGAGGTGTACGCCATCGGCAACGAACTCACAGGTGACGCCGGGCGAGCCGAGCAACGCGTACGCCGGACCGGGAGCGCGGTGGTGCGGTGGTCGCATTCCGTTGAAGACGTGTGTGCCGACCGTCGCGCCTTCCTCGATGGCGTCGGCGACCTGGCGGTACGTCGCGTCGGTGTGGCCGATCGCCGCGACGACGTTGCGTTCGACGAGAAGGCGGATCACGTCGTGGGCACCCGGAAGTTCGGGCGCGAGCGTCACCATCCGTACGGCGCCGTCGCCGGCATCGATCAGCGCACCGAGTTCCGCGGTCGACGGCTCGCGAAGGAAATCGGGATTCTGCGCACCGCACAACGCCCTGGCGAGGTACGGACCCTCGAAGTGGATGCCGCCGAGCACGCCCTCGTCGACCAGCGGAGCAAATGCCGCCGTCGCCGCGAGCATCAGGTCGTGTGGACTGCTGACCAGGCTGGCGAGCAGCGTCGTCGTGCCGTGTGCCAGGTGGAAGGCCGCGGCCGACCGCGCCGCGGCGGCGTCGCCCGTGGTGAACGTGTGGCCACCGCCGCCGTGGACGTGCATGTCGACGAATCCCGGTACGAGCCACGGCGCGTCCGCCGGCACCGGCTCCGGAGTGAGCGAAGTGATCCGGTCGCGTTCGATCCGAAGCCGACCCTCGACGATGCCGTCCGGTGTGACGATCCGACCGACAAGGTGGTGAACGGTTCCCGCGTGCTCGTCATCCACGTGCGCTCTCCGTCACCGCGAGCAGATCGATCGCCAACTGTGCCGCCCCCAGACAGCCGGCCTCGTCACCCAGCTCGGCCCGTACCAGCAAGGGCATGGTCTGGAACGTGAGGCGATCGCGCACGGCCGACGTCACCGGGTCGATCAGCGCGGCGCCGGCCTGGGCGAGACCGCCGCCCAGGACGATGACGTCCGGATCGTAGAGCGTGATGCCGATGCGGAGGCCGTCCGCAAGCGCATCGATCGCGTCGGCCCAGATCTCGATGGCGGCGACGTCGCCGGCATCGGCTCTCGCGACAACGTCGGCGGCGGAGATCTTGGCGTCGGTGCGCTGCGCATAGCGCCGAGCGATCGATGCGGCCGAGGCGAACGACTCGACACAGCCGCGCATACCGCAGCCGCACCGCGGGCCGTCCGGGCGGACGACGACGTGCCCGATCTCGCCGGACGCGCCGTGCGCGCCGCTGTCGGTGCGGCCGTCGCGCACATACGCGGCGGCGATGCCAGTGCCGATGGCGACGAACCACACCCGCTCGGCGCCGCGCCCCGCGCCGAGTCGTGCTTCGGCCAATGCGCCACCGCGCACGTCGTGGGCGAGCACCGCCGGTAACTCCAGACGAGCAATGACCAGATCACGCAGGGGTACGTCCCGGAAGCCGACGTTCGCCGACCACACCGCGACTCCGGTCGTCTCGTCGATCACGCCGGGCGCGACGAGCCCGATCGCCCGCGGTTCCAAGCCCTCGAGACGCGCCGTATCGACGAGTCCGGCCGCGACTTCGACGATCGTGTCGGCAACGGCGACGGGACCACGTTCGGCACCGGTCAGATGGCGCTCGGTGTGACGGATCGTCCCGCTGGCCGCGTCGACCAGGGCGCACTTCAGCCCGGTGCCACCGATGTCGATCGCGACGACGACGTCGGTCATCGGTTGGTACCCCTCCTCACGAGAGTCCCGGTGCAGGTGCCTGTCATGCCGCTCCCTGTCGGTGGCCGACGCCGGTCCGCGTCGCTCGTCGGTCGTCGCTGGCCGATGTCGCTGCGTGCTGCCGCCAAACATCGCTGCTCGCCGACGTCGCTGATCATTCTGCCGGCCTGGCTCGGGGCCGGTGGCGAGTGTCGGTGACGTGACGTTTCGCGCACGAGTCTCGACTCGGACGGCATGTTTCGCGCATCATTGTGCACACGTTCACTCATTAATGTGCAGGGGAGTCCCGTGGACCGGTACGCGCGCTGGAACACCCTGCTCGAACTCCTGACCAATAGCGGCCGGGTCACGGTAGAGGACGCCGCCGAGCGTCTCGGCGTTTCCCAGGCCACGATCCGGCGTGACTTCGATCAGCTCGCGCAGCAGCAGATGATCACCCGTACGCGCGGCGGAGCCGTCGCCAACGGCGTCTCGTACGATCTCCCGCTGCGTTACAAGACGGCCAAGCACTCGGCCGAGAAACAGCGGATCGGAGCGGCCGCGGCGGCGCTCGTATCGCCGGGCATGGTCGTCGCGATCAACGGCGGAACGACGACGACTGAGGTCGCCCGTGCGCTCGCGGTCCGGCCGGAACTCAGTTCGTCGCCGGACGAGGCCCAGCTCACCGTCGTCACCAATGCGCTGAACATCGCGAACGAGTTGCTCGTACGGTCCCGGATGAAGATCGTCGTCACCGGTGGTGTCGTCCGGCCACAGTCGTTCGAGCTTGTCGGCCCGCTGGCCGGCGGAATCCTGCGAGAGGTGACGCTCGACATCGCACTGCTCGGCGTCGATGCTCTCGATGTCACGCTCGGCGCGGCCGCCCATCATGAGGGCGAGGCGGCGATGAACAATCTGATGGTTGCTCGGGCTCGTCGGGTCGTCATCATCGCGGACAGCTCGAAGCTCGGCATGCACGCGTTCGCCCGGATCTGCCCGATCGAACGCGTCGACACGCTGGTCACCGATGCCGGCGCGACCGACGCCACCATCCGCGAATTCGAGGCGGTCGGCCTCACCGTCGTACGCGTCTGACCCGTGTGGTCGAGCGGCCCGCCAATCGTCCCGAAGCCGGTCAGGTCAGCACGTCGCCACGGCCGTCCTCCGGGAAGGCGCGCCGCTTCGGATCTTGCTCGCTGATCGAGGCCCGATCCCGTCGACGATTCGAGTTGCCGACCGCCGGCTATCTGCGTTGGTGGTAGGGGTTTCGGCGGGGTTGTTGGGTGGGGTCGATGTGGCGGGGTGGGATGAAGTCGGGTTTTCGGTCGGGTCCGAGTCGGATGGTCCAGTCGGTGGTGTGGATGAGCCGGTGGTGATGCCGGCAGAGGGCGACGCCGTTGTCGCGGTTGGTGGGTCCGCCCTGGCTCCAGAAGAGGATGTGGTGGATGTCGGTCCAGCGGGGTGGCCGTTCACAGCCGGGGAAGGCGCAGCCGCCGTCGCGGAGGAGGATGGCGGTGCGGGTGGCGCCGGTGAACGGGCGGCGGGTGCGGCCGACGTCGATGGGCACGCTCGGCGCCGTCGAGGATGGCGGGCAGGATGGCGGCGTGGCAGGCGATGCGGCGGGTCGGCTGCGGGGGTGAGCAGGGCGCCGGTGTCCAGTTGGCCGATGGCGACGTCGCGTTGCAACGCGTCGAGGTCGATGGTGACGTTGAGTTGGGCGGGTTGCCCGCCGGTGGCCGGCAATTCGCCGGTGCGTAGGGCGAGTTGGCAGACGTCGACGAGGGCGTCGGCGCGGCGGGCGGCGGGGGTGCGCAGGTCCGGGCCGCTGGCGTCCCGCGTCGGTCGCGGTCAACGGTCCGATGGCGGCGTCGATGATCGCCGCGCCTTCGACGTCGAGGACTGCCGGTAGGCGGATGCCGCCGAGGCCGTCGGGGGACAGGGTGAAGCCGCGGCGCTGCTCGCGCGTGTCGTTGTTCCCGGTCGAGCCGGTCGCGGAGCCGTTGGTCGGCCAGGTCGGGGTTGATGTGGGCGAGGACGCGGTCGCCGAGTCGGCGCAGGATGCCCGGTTCGAACTGGGTGGCGTGGCCGATCAGGATCGTTTCGACCTTGTCGACCAATCCCGGCTGTTCATCGGGGACGTCGGCCAGGACCCGGCCGATCGTGATCGCCTGACCGGGGTTGACGGCACCGTCGCTGACGGCGTCGGCCAACATTGGCCGTGCGTCCAACACCTCACCCAGAGTCACCAGCAGCCGTGCTTCGGCCGGGCTGATGCGTAGCAGGTCGCGGAGCCACGCCACCGTCGACACGGCACCCTGCCGGCGCGGCAGGTCCCGACCGTGCGCCTCCCGGGCCAGGGCGGCGAAGATCGCCACGCAGCGGGAGTTGATGGCGTGCACGACTGCCGCCGTCTCGCACAGTTCGGTGTCGGACAGGCCGTAGACCGGACGCGACGCGAACCCGGCGATGTCTGCCCCGGCTCGTGTCAACGCCTCGTCCATGACACCAGATTCGCACACCCGTACGACAATCCGCGGAGTCAAGACGACGGCTGAAACCGTTGTGGCACAAACGATCCACGACCAGGAACCTTGCGTCGCGCCGGCGAGGATGGCGCGATGACGCTCGGCGGTGGGCGGCGTTGACTGCGGACTGAGCCGTTGTGACACAGGCGATCCGCGACCGGACGCGGTCGCCCGCACCCGCGAGATTTGCAAGGTCGGCGGGCGGATGAGTGGGCCGAACCATTGCGGCACAAACGATCGGCGGCTAGGTACCCGTTCTGAAGATCGCGCCCACAGTCTGGCGCGACGGACCGCTCGGCTGCTGGACTGGCCATGAGCCCGGCGCGCCGCCCAAGGCGCACTGGCCCTGCTGCACAGGCTCGCCGCCTACACATCTGATGGCGAAGACCGAAGAGCTCACTGATATGCCCCGCCGTAAGTTAGTGGACGCGAAACCGCCAGCTGTGGCACGCTCCGTGGCCGTGTCTGAGGTCAAGGTCGCCAAGCTGCACGATGATGAAGTGGACATCGACGCGTCGCTCGTGGCGCGCCTGTTGGCCGAACAGTTCCCGAAATGGGCGGGGCTGCCGGTTCAGGTGGTCGTGTCCTCAGGCACGGATAACGTGACGTTTCGCGTCGGCGCGAACCTGGCCGTCCGCCTACCGCGCGCCGCATGGACGCAGGGTCAGGTGGAGAAGGACCTGACATGGTTGCCGCGCTTGGGTCCCCAGCTCCCGTTGGCCGTTCCCCAGCCGCTGGCCCTTGGGTCGCCGAACGAAGAGTTCCCCTTCAGCTGGGGCATCTACCGCTGGCTGGAAGGCACACCGTTCCAACGGGATCAACTCGCTGACCCGTCGGCGGCGGCACGCGAACTCGCCGCGTTTGTTCACTGCCTACAGCAGATCGACACGACCGGAGCTCCGATCCCGGATGGCCCGTTCGGCCGCGGCACGCCGCTGGCACCGCGCGACGAACTCTTCCGCGCGGCGGTCGAGGAACTCCGCGACGAGTTCGACACGGGGCTCGCGCTCGCAGCGTGGGAGGCTTCGCTCGCGGTAGGCGCGTGGGACGGACCGCCGCGGTGGATTCACGGAGACCTCATGCCGGGCAACGTGCTGGTCGCCGACGGCCGGCTCGCCGCAGTCATCGACTTCGGCACCGCGGGTGCCGCCGACCCGGCCGGCGACCTGCTGGCCGCCTGGTATCTGTTCAGCGGCGACTCACGGCGCGCCTTCCGCGATGCCCTGGAGATTGACGAGCATGCCTGGGTACGCGCCCGCGGCTGGACCCTCTCCCTGGAGATGATGGGGCTCCCGTATTACCGAGCTCGCAATCCCGCCGGACTACCCAACGCCCGCCGCCTCATCGGTGAGCTTCTAGCCGATTTCGCCGCGGAACGGTAGCCGGAATCACCGATCGTCCATCGGCCGGATGCCGCCCTCAGGTTCAGCGGCCGGACCGGCGACGGGCGCGACTGGCGCGAAGGCGGCGCAAACGGCCGACGACCAATGGGTCGAATTCGACCGCTGCCGGCCGATCGAGAAGCGCATTCAGCAGGCGGTAGTAATGCGTCGCGGACAGGTCGAACGTCTCCCGGATCGCCTGCTCTTTCGAGCCGGCGTGCCGCCACCAGAACCGTTCGAACTCGAGCATTGCGCGTTCGCGATCGGTGAGTGGCGTCCGCTCGGTTCGGACCCGAGCCTGCACGGAGCCGGCGGACTCGACGGCGACATCGCTGCCCGCCACGTCGGCCGCTTCGAGCGTGGTCGCTTCGAGCGCAGACCCTTCCAGGGTGGACGCTTCGAGTGCGGCCGACTCGTGTGCCGCTTCGACGAGCTGGTCATGGACGTTCTCCGCCTGGCCAGCCTGGGAGGTGTCGTCGACTTCGCCGTCGCGCGGCCGAGGCGGCCGCGGCCGCCGGCCGGAAACAGCGAGCGCCGGAGAACCTTCGTCACTCGCGTCCGTGGCCACCGCCATTTCCGGTGCAACGTCCATATCCGTTGCAACGTCGGAGCGAGCCACGCGAGCCATGTCGACCAGAGTACCCAGCAGCCCAGACGTCTAAGCGGAGGCCAAGGTCCACATGGGACGCCTGCGGGCCGTCGCCATCCACCACGCACCGGTAAATGGCCGAACAAACGGGCAGACGAACGTGGATCGGGTCTGATAGACAGCCGAGCAGATGCGGAAGGAGCGCACGTGCCGAGAATCCGAAACTTCGCGTTCGACTGTGCGGACCCGTACCAGCTCGCGGTCTTCTGGAGTGCCGTCATGGGTGCGCCGATCGACGCCGACTGCGCGGCCGGCGACGACGAGGTAGGCATCCGGTTGGCGAACTCGCAGGCGCTGTTCTTCCAGCGCGTACCGGAGCCGAAGGCGGTCAAGAATCGGGCGCACATCTGCCTGGAGCCGGACGAGACGCGCGACGCTGACGTCGAACGCATCGTCGCCATCGGCGCGACTCTCCTTGAGGACCACCGCCGGCCGGACGGACTCGGGTGGGTCGTGCTCGCCGATCCCGAGGGCAACGAGTTCTGCGTGTTGCGGGGGCCGGTCGATCGACATCCGTGACCGGCAAGCGCCGGCGAAAAGCGTCAGCCAGGTGCGTGCAGGGTCGCATAGGCAGCGAGCGCCGCGACCTGATTCGGGTCGAGCGATGCTCGCACACGCTTGCGCGCAACGGCCACGTTCGCGGCGTTGACCATTGCCGCGTCCAACGACTCGCGCATCGCGGCCAACGCTGACTCGCGGATCAGCGCGGTGCAGTCGGCCGCCGAGAAACCGTCCAGGTCCGCCGCGAGCGCGGTCAGATCAACGTCCTTGTCCAGCGGTACGGACTTCGCGGCGGCCCGCAAAATCTCGGCGCGCGCGGCTGCGTCCGGTGGCGGGACGTACACGAGACGTTCGATGCGCCCGGGCCGCAGCAGTGCCGAGTCGACCAGGTCCGGACGGTTCGTCGCCGCGATCACGACCACGTTGCGCAGCGATTCGACGCCGTCCAACTCGGTCAGCAACGACGCGACGACACGATCTGTCGTCCCGCCATCCGTCGACTGGCCACGCATCGGTGCGAGCGCGTCGACCTCGTCCAGGAATATCAGTGTCGGCGCCGCATCCCGGGCCCGGCGGAACAACTCGCGGACCGCTCGTTCGCTGTCACCGACCCATTTCGACAGCAGTTCGGCGCCCTTGACCGACAGCACATTGGCCTTCCCGGTCCCGGCGATGGCCTTGACCAGGTACGTCTTGCCGCAGCCGGGCGGACCGTAGAGCAGCACACCGCGTGGCGGCTCGATGCCGAGGCGGGCGAACGTGTCCGGGTAGGTCAGCGGCCACAGTACGGCCTCGGTCAGCACTTCCTTCACATCTGCCATATCGCCGACATCGTCGAGCGTGATCGAACCCAACTCCAGAACCGACTGGCCCATGCTGGTCGGCCGTACGACTTCGAGCGCGGCCGTGAAGTCGACGAGACCGACCGATGGCGATCCGTCGGGCGCAGAAGCGGCGCGATGGCGGAGCGCGGCTCGGACGCCGGCCTCCCGTACCAGCGCGGCGAGGTCGGCCGCCACGAACCCGGGCGTACGCGAGGCCAGGTCATCGAGGCGTACGTCGGCGGCGAGCGGCACCTGTCGCGTCAGGACGCCGAGCTGCTCGCGTCGACCGGCCGCGTCGGGCAACGGGACCGCGATCTCGTGATCGAGCAGGCCGGGCGACCGCAGCTCCGGGTCGACCGACTCGGGCCGACTCGTCGTACAGACGACGGCGACACCGGCCCGCAGCGCGTCCGCGACCGCATGCCGGAACACGGTCGCCAGCGGCGACGAATCCGAGTCGCGCGGCATCAGCGACTCGACGTCGGACACAAGGAGCACGGCCGGAGATGAAGCGGCCGCCGCATTCGCTGCGTGACGCAGTCGAGCGGCGCCGTCGTTGTTCGTGAGCGCGGCGATCTCGGGCGCCCACAACACGTAGATGTGCGCACCGACCTCGCCCGCGACCGCACGGACCATCGCCGACTTTCCGGAGCCGGATGGCCCCGTCACCAGGGCGCCGAGCGTGATCGTGGTGCCGAGTCGCCCGAGCACCTCGCTGTGGTGGAAGCCGAGGTCCAACAGCTCGATGAGTTGGTTCGCCTGCGCGCGCAGCCCGGGAAGATCGTCGAGGCTCGGCGCCTCTTGCTGCTCCGAGGCGGTGTCGACCGCCGCACCACCGACGTCCACACCGCCAACCGCGGATCCGGCCGCCGCCGAGACGCCGGACGCCCCGGCCGCTCCCGACGTCGCCGATGACGACCCCGGAATCCCCGCACGCGTCGCGATGGTGAACCGGTTGGGGCTGGCGGACGGGCGTACCCCCAATGGGGTGGCGCTGGAATGCGTGACTTGACCGCTGGCCCAGCCCACGACGGTGTCCATGGTTACGAAGCCGGCCTGGGGCGGGTCGCACGCGACGACCGTGAGCAGCGCCGACGTCCAGGCATAACCGACCGTGTTGCGCAGTGAGGCACGGGCGGCTTCGAGGAGCGGACCCACCGAGGCGGCCGGTAGGACGTCCTGGGGCAGTAGCGACACGTCGTCGCCGACGCTGACAACCTTGCCGAGCATCGCGAGCCGCAACATGTCGGGCGAGACCGCGGCCTGGATGTGCACCGGCCCGGCGACGACGACGCGGGTGACGGCGACCGGAGCCGCCTTCGCGATCGTCACCTGCCCGCCGTCACGGCAGCCGAGGTTGCCGAGTACGAGATCGTCGGCGTAGAGCAACGCCCGGCTCGATCCGCCGGTGGCCAGGGCGACGATGCCGGCCGTTGTGCGCTCGCCGGTCATCGTCACGGCGTCACCCGGCCGGAGCCCCAGCGCCGTCAACACTTCCGGATGCAGCCGCACGATGCCGCGTCGGGCATCGACGCCGGCCGCGCGGAGCGTGGCGGTCAGCGTCAGGGTCGGAGCGGTCACGCCGGCCAGCCTATCCGCCACGTGGCGGATGATCGTCCGGAAGCGTCGCCACTGGGCGTAGTCGTCGGCACGACGGCTACCACTGCGGTCGTACGCAGGCGGCACAGACCACGACGTACCGTGATCCCCATGCCGTCAACCCTGTCGCAGCGCCTTCGGCGTGCGCTGCCCCGCATCCGGTGGACCCGCCGTCGCGTGGTCACCTGGTCGATCGTGGCGGCAGTCGTGCTCGCGGCACTCGTTTGGGCCGTGCTGCCGTCACCGGCGGCCTACACCACGCAGGCTCGGATGCTCACCGTGCATACCGGCCCGAACGGCACGACGGCGATCAACCTCGACACGACCTACTACGAGCCGCGGTCGGCCAGCGCCGCGCATCCGGTGACCGCCGTCCTGCTCGCGCACGGCTTCGGGGGTACGAAGAACTCGGTGACCGCGCAGGCCAAGGATCTGGCGAGCCGGGGCTACGCGGTCCTGACGTGGACGGCCGAGGGCTTCGGCGCCAGCGGCGGCCAGATCCACCTGGACAGCCCGGATTGGGAGATCAAGGACGGCTCCCAGTTGATCGACTGGCTCGCCAGCCGGCCGGAGATACAGAAGACCGGCTCGGACGATCCCCGCGTCGCGGCCGTCGGCGGCTCGTACGGCGGCGGGTTCTCGCTGCTCCTCGCGGCGTACGACAAGCGGGTCGACGCGATCGTCCCGATGATCACGTGGAACAACCTGGCCACCGCGTTCCTGCCGTCCGCCGATGGCGGCGCACCGAGCGATGGCGTGTTCAAGAAGGCGTGGGCCGGTTTGTTTTTCGGCAGCAGCGGCACGACCGTGACGCCGTCCGGCTTCGGCAGCGGCACCAGAGCCGCCGGCGTGGGCTTGCCCGATGCGACCGCGCCGTCCAATGACCCGGCGTGCGGGCGCTTCGCCGCCGACGTCTGCCGGGCTTATCTGTCGATCGCCTCGACGGGCGCCGCTACACCGGCCGATATCGCGTTGCTCGAACGATCGAGCCCGGCGGGCGTACTCGACCGGATCAAGGCGCCGACCCTGCTGATCCAGGGCGAGGCGGACAGCCTGTTCCCGTTGTCCGAGGCGGATGCCAACGCGCGCGGGCTCGCCGCGAACGGCACGACCGTACGGGTGGCCTGGTTTACCGGCGGCCACGACGGCGGCGCCGGACCGCAGTCCGACCAGGATCGGCTGAACAAGCTGACCGACCAATGGCTCGACCACTACCTGAAGGGCACCGGCCCGACTCCATCGGACGCGTTCAGCTACTCCCGGATCGCCGGATTGGACGCGAACACCAATGGCGTCGTCGCGCTGGCCTTCGACGTACCGAGTTATCCGGGCCTCGGTGGTCAGTCGACGACGCAGGTCGCCATGGCGGGGCCGCCGCAGCCAGCGGCGAACCCCCCCAACGGCACGCCGGCGGCGATCAGCTCGTTGCCCGGTGTGGGCGCCGGTGGGGTCGCTTCGTTTGTGCGCGGCGTGACCACCGACGTACCCGGCCAGCACGCCGACTTCTACTCGGCGCCACTGTCGCAATCGGTCGACGTCGTTGGCTCGCCGCGCGTCTCGATCAAGGTCGCGTCGCCGACCGGTACGGCCGTCGTCTTCGTCAAGCTGTACGACGTCGACCCGACCGGTAGCCTCTCGCTGCCCGACGGCCTGGTCGCGCCGGTCCGGCTGACCGGACTGCCGACCAGCATCGACGCGGCCCGGCCGGTGACCGTGACCCTGCCGGCGATCGTCCATCGCTTCGAGTCCGGCCATGCTCTGCGGCTGACCGTCGCCACGGCGGACCAGGCATACGCGACGCCGGCCGCTCCGACGGTTTATACGGTTGCCCTGGGCGGCGTCGCGAGTGGCACGGGGATCGCGCTGCCATCGGTGCACAGTGTCGAGCAGGCCGGGTCGGACGGCCCGTGGTGGTGGGCGCTCGGCATCCTCGTCGCGGCTCTCGCGCTCGGTACGGTCGCGATCGTGATGCTGGCGCGGCGCCGCAGCCGGCGTCGAGTGCTCGCCGTACGGGCCGAGTACGCGAATGTGCCGCTGGTCGTACGCGGACTGCGCAAGGAGTACGGCTCGTTCGTCGCGGTCGCGAAGCTCGACCTGCAGGTACGGCCGGGCCAAGTGCTCGGGCTACTCGGGCCGAACGGAGCCGGCAAGACCACGACACTGCGCGTGCTGATGGGACTCACCCAACCGACACAGGGCGAGATCTACGTCTTCGGGCACCGGCTCGTACCCGGGTCGCCGGTGCTGTCCCGGCTTGGCGCGCTGGTCGAAGGTCCGGGCTTCATGCCGCACCTGTCCGGTCGGGAGAACCTCAGCCTCTACTGGCGGTCGACCGGCCGCCCAGCCGCCGATTCGCATATGGACGAGGCGCTGGACATCGCCGGGCTCGGTTCCGCGATCGATCGGCGGGTCAAGACGTACAGCCACGGCATGCGCCAGCGGCTTGCCATCGCTCAGGCGATGCTTGGACTGCCGGATCTGCTGGTGCTGGACGAGCCGACCGATGGGCTGGACCCGCCGCAGATCGCCGAGATGCGTCGCGTGCTGCGGCGCTACGCCACCGACGGACGCGCCGTCCTGGTCTCGAGCCACCTGCTGGCCGAGGTCGAGCAGACCTGCACCCATGTCGCGGTTATGCACAAGGGCGAAAAGGTGGCCGACGGTCCGGTCGACGATGTGGTGGGCGATTCGCCGACGGTGCAACTCGACGTGTCCGACGTCGGTGCGGCCGAGCGCGTTCTCGCCGGATTCGCCGGTGTGCAGACGGTCGAGGCCGACGGCGACGGCCTCATCGTGAACATGGACGGCACGCCGCGCTCGGATGTTGTCGCGGCGCTCGTACAAGCCGGGATCGGTGTCGATCGGATCGCACCGCGCCGGCGGCTCGAGGACGCGTTCCTCGCCCTTGTCGGCGGCGACACGAAGGCGAGTGGAGAACGATGACACAGGCGATCGACGACTCCGGTCAGACCCGAGTCGAGGCACGCGGTGGCGCGGACGGCTACCGTCCGACAGCGACCCTCACGTACGCGACCGAGATGCGTCGGCAACTATCTCGTCGCCGTACCCAACTGACCCTCGGTTTCATGTTCGTCCTGCCACTGATCATCCTGATCGCGTTCGAATTCGGCGGAAACCCCAACAACGGTGGCGGTGACCGCGGCCAATTCGCGGCGCTGGCCGACATCGCGACGAGCGGCGGCCTCAACTTCGCCCTGTTCACGCTGCTCGTGTCCGCATCGTTCCTGCTGGTCGTCGTGGTCGCGTTGTTCCACGGCGACACGATCGCGAGCGAAGCTTCGTGGGGGAGTCTGCGTTACCTCCTGGCCATCCCGGTGCCCCGGGCTCGCTTGCTCGGCAGCAAACTGTTGGTGGCGTTGACGTACAGCGGGATCTCGTTGTTCTTGCTGACCGCGACGGCGCTGGCCGCGGGGACCGCGCGCTACGGCTGGCACCCGCTGCGCTCGAACGTCGCCGACGACATCACACCCGTACCGGCGCTGTGGCGGCTGCTCGGTATCGTGGCGTACCTCGCGATCACCCTGCTCATCGTCGCGGGCCTCGCGTTCCTGCTGTCGGTGTCGACCGACGCGCCGCTCGGCGCAGTTGGTGGCGCCGTTCTGCTGCAGATCCTGTCGAGCATCCTGGACCAGATCACCGCGCTCGGCTCGATTCGCAACTACCTGCCGACGCACTATTCGGACGCGTGGCTCGGGCTTGCTCTCAACGCCGGTGCAGTACAACGAGATGATCAAGGGCGCGATCGCGGCCGTGGTCTATGCGGCGGTCTTTTTCGGCTTCGCCTGGTGGCGCTTCCTGCGCAAGGACGTGGTGAGCTAGCGCTGCTGACTGCCGGCTGCGCCGATTCAGGCGACCGGTACGTGCTCGACCACGTTGTAGTCGGTCATCCGCAGCTTGCCGTCGGTGTCGACCCACCGGGTGATCGACGCGTTGGCGGCCGGGTTCTCGCCCAGGTGGGTCGCGAAGTCTTCCAGGCTCGGCCGGTCGAGGAGGTAGTGCAGGACGGCCACGATCGCGTCGTGCGCCACGATCAGCACTCGCCGGCCGTTGTAGCGGCGGTTCACGTCGCCGAGCAACGAGAGCACGCGATCGGCGACATCGGACAGGGATTCCCCGCCGGGCGGCCGATGGTAGTAAATGCTCTCGCTGGCCTCCCGATCCGGCTCGACCGGGCGAACGCCGGCGATCGCGGACGCCGCCTCCGAGAACGGCATCAGTTCGAGTTCGCCCATGTCGCGATCGGCCAGGCGGTCGTCGATCAGGGCCGCTGGCAGCGTCACGCCGTGTTCGTGCGCGGTCTCGACCGCGATGTCATTGGTACGGCGCGCGCGCGCGTACGGCGAGCACAGAACCACCTCAGGGCGCCGCGCCGGCGGCCAGTCGGCCAGCGTCTCGCCCAGGGCGACCGACTGCCGCTCGCCCAGCGGCGTCAACGGGATATCCGCATCCGGCCCGCTGATGTCGGCGTGCGGATCTGAGGCGAAAGCAGCGTTGGCCGTACTCTCCCCGTGCCGTACGGCGAGGAGTTCGGCGCAACGGCCGGGCTTCACGACCGCGACCCCGGGGCTGCCGATGCGGCCGCCATCCCGTGTTCTGTGCACTGCCCGGCCGCTACATGCTGTCGGGTCTCCACGTACTCCGGGATCGTGTCCATCGGCGGCCGTTCCGGCCACAGCGTGTCGTGCTCGACCGGCTCGATCCGGCCCGATGCGTCGCGCCGGAACTGTGTGAGTGAGGGCCAGAGCTCCTGGTCCGGTGTCGCGCGACGCAGAACCGTGGCGAGGATCGTCGCCGCCATCCGGCCGAGGGCCGCCGTGTCCTGGTGGCCGTGCGTACGTTGACCGAGATCGACCTGCGCGATGGCGTCGAGTCCGTACGCCGTGGCCACGTCGATCAGCAGTCCCGTCTCGACGCCGTACCCCGGTGCGTACGGCATCGTGGCGAGGATCTCGCGCCGGCCGGCGTACTCGCCGGCAAGCGGTTGTACGACGCCGGCCAGCTGTGGAAAGAACGTGCCGAGCAACGGCCGTGCCGCGAGCTCGGTGACCCGGCCGCCGCCAGCCGGTGACGAGTCCAGCAACGGCCGGTCATAGAACGCCTTCACCAGACCGATGGTCGGATCGGTCAGCAGCGGCCCGAGCAGACCGGTGACGAACGTCGGCCGGAAGTCGGTCAGGTCGGCGTCGATGTAGCAGATGATGTCGCCGGTCGCGACGGCGAGCGCCTTCCATAGGACGTCGCCCTTGCCGGGCTGTGTGCCGTACGCGGGAAGGATCGCGTCCCGATGGTGGACGCTCGCGCCGGCCGCGGCGGCAACCTTGGCCGTATCGTCAACGGATCCGGAGTCGATCACCAGTACCTCGTCGACGAGCCCCGTGCGGTCGCGTAGCTCGATCACCCCGGAGACGATCTCTCCAACGGTCGGCTCCTCGTCCAGTGCCGGCAGGATCACGCTCACCGTTGTCGAACCCTTAGCGACCTGGAGACGGTCGATCGGCCAATCTGACCAGGCCGACGTCCGCCGGGCGAACCAAGCTGTCGCCTCCGGATGCATGAACCCCACGCTAGCTTGCTGTCGCCGGCATTGACGCGGACATCGAAGGACGAGGGGCCGAGACCGGCCGAATAGGCCGTGACGTGCGCCACGATCGCCATGGAGACCGCCCATCTGTCGGGACCCCGGCCAGGCGTCCGGGTCGGCCCGGCTAGGCTGTCAGCACAACTGCATACCTCATCCAGAGGGGCTGAGGGATACGGCCCGAAGACGCCCCGGCAACCACCGCATCGGCGGTAGGTGCCAATTCCGTCCGGTTCCGCACCCATGCGCCCGGGAAGATGAGAGGACCATGTTCATGACGCAGACCATCGACGCCGCCCTCACCGGAAGTCCCGCCCGGGGATTGGTCTGTCGATCCTGTTCGGCTCGCTATCCGCTCGCCGCCCAACACGCCTGTTACGAGTGCTTCGGCCCGTTGGAGGTCGACTACGACGAGGCGGCCATCGGCCGGGTCACCCGCGAGCAGATCGAGGCCGGGCCGGACAACATCTGGCGGTACGCGGCGCTGCTCCCGACCGGCCAGGACCCGGCGACCCGGGTCACCGTGAATCCTGGAATGACGCCGCTGGTCCGCGCGAGCGCGCTCGCCGAAGCGGTCGGCATCCAGGCGCCACTGTGGGTGAAGGACGACTCGGCCAACCCCACGCACTCGTTCAAGGATCGCGTCGTATCGATCGCGTTGACCGCAGCGTCGCAACTCGGGTTCACCCGTTTCGCGTGCGCGTCGACGGGCAACCTCGCCAACTCGGTTGCCGCACACGGCGCCCGGGCCGGCGTCCCAACCGTGGTATTCATCCCGTCCGACCTGGAACCGGGCAAGGTCATCACGACCGCCGTGTACGGCGGCGACGTGGTCGCGGTCGACGGCTCGTACGACGATGTGAACCGTCTCTGCGCTCAACTGACCGAGACCGATGAATTCGAGAAGACCGCGTTCGTGAACGTGAACCTCCGTCCGTTCTACGCCGAGGGCTCCAAGACGCTCGGATACGAGGTCGCCGAGCAGCTCGGTTGGCGGATCCCCGCCCAGGTCGTCATCCCGATGGCCTCCGGTGAGCTGTTGACCAAGGTGGACAAGGCGTTCACCGAACTCGTCTCGATCGGTCTGGCGACCGCGCCGGAGGGCGGGTGGCGGGTCTTCGGCGCCCAGTCGGTCGGCTGCAACCCGATCGCGACGGCGCTGCGTACCGGCAGTACGGAGATCACACCGGTGAAGCCGACCGGCATCGCGAAGTCGCTGAACATCGGCGATCCGGCGTCCGGCATCTTTGCGATCGAGACGGTCACCCGCAGCGGGGGCTGGATGGACGACGCGAACGACGACGAGATCCGTGCCGCTATCGCCCTGTTGGCCGCGACGACCGGCATCTTCGCCGAGACGGCTGGCGGCGTGACGGTTGCGGTGCTGGGCAAGCTCGTCGCGAGCGGCAAGCTCGACCCGACGCTCGAAACCGTCGTGTTCAACACCGGCGAGGGTCTCAAGACACTCGACGCGGTCGCGGAGCAGGCCGTACCGACGCATCGCATGGCACCGTCGCTGAAGGGCGCCCGCGAAGCTGGCCTCGTTTCCTGACGGCCGCGCAAGCAAGCGGCCGGCCCGCTCCCGGCGCGCCAACCGACATGATGTTGCCAGTTTTTCGTCCGAGCGATGACTACCGTCGGTCATCGTCCACATCGAACCGCGTCGAGCCGAACCGGGCTCGTGTGCAGATGGGACGGTCGAGCCGGCGGTATCGCAACACTGAGCTACGTGACTGTGTGCAGGGAGTAACTGGGAACTTGCTAAGAGTTGACGGTCGTAGCCAGCGCAGGGCTTGACGGCCCGCGTGGGACCGCGCAGGATGCTCGTTGCGGGAGGACGTATCGCCGCTCGGAGTCGATTCTTCGACATCGAGCGACCCAGCGCCGGAGGTGCTGTGCGAACGTCCTCTCGACCATGTCCGGACCCCTTTAGCAGGGGTTTCCGAGTGGGCACGGCGATCGAACGCAGACAGCTGGCGACGATGGCTGGTCAATGATCGCGGTCCAACCCGGCACCGACACGGACAGCTTGTCCGATGAGGCTTGTCGGGTGAGGCTTGTCGGATCAGGGTCGCCGTCAGCGCTGTCGCGTCACGGCCGCGTGACGTCCCGGTAGAAAGCCAAGAAGATCGAGTACGGAATCCCGTCGGTCATGTCGGCCGGCTTGAGCGCGTATTCATTGAGCAGCGCCGACATGCGGTCACCGAGTTCCATCAGATCCTTCGCCGACAGTCGCAGGCCAAGCCGGCTGAACCCGCTCGGATCGTCCGGATCGTTGGCTTCCTGGGCCGCGTCGATGTCGACGTACGCGATCTCCTCGAGGAACGCGTCGAGCATCGCCCGGCCGCTGCCCTCGACATGATGATCGCCCACGCTGAGCGTCCACGACTTCCCGGTTGCCAGGTAGGGCACCTCCCGGGCACCGCGCGTACCGCGGCGTTCGTTCTGGGCTGCAAGAAATCCGGTGGCTACCAGCGTGCGAACGTGATGCAGTGTCGTGGCCGGATTCGCGCCAAGCCGTTCCGCGATCTCCTTGTTCGTGAGCGGTCGGTCGAGGCACAGCCGCATGATCCGCAGCCGAATGGCCGAGGCCAAGGCCCGAGCTTCCGCCTCGGTGGCGGGGCGCCGAGGCGCCGCCCGCCCGGCCGCGGCCGCCGCGACGTAGTCCGGAGCGCCCTGATCCGTGACGCCCTGATCGATGGCGTCGGGCCCGACATCGTCGGCCGGGGTGTCTGACTCGGCCGCGCCCGTGTCGGCCGTGTCTTTGCCGGTGACGCCGTCGTGAGGGTGACCGGTCGGATCGTCGACCGGAACGTGCGCGTCGCCTTGTGGCGCTGTGCTGTTCGATGGCATGGTTACCACAGCTTACGTGCTGGCGAGGCCGCACGAAATAAGTGGTTGACATTTCCCAATCGCTCACGCACCCTGTCCGCATGTCCATGCGCAACCGGCTCGGGGTGCTGGCCGACTTCGACTTCCGCCAGCTCTTCCTGGCGGACACCGTAAGCCAGGTCGGCAGCCAGGTCACGCAACTCGCGTTGCCGCTGGTGGCCGTGCTTGCGCTGCATGCGAGCGCCTTCGAGGTCGGCCTGCTCGCCGCCGCCGATACGGCGGCGTTCCTGATCGTTGGGCTGCCGGCCGGCGCGCTGGTCGATCGGCTGCGACGTCGCAATGTCATGATCGCCGGCGACCTCGCGCGTGCCATCCTGCTCGGAAGTGTGCCATTCGCCTGGTGGATGGGCTGGCTGTCGATGCCGCAGCTCTACCTCGTCGGGCTCGGCACCGGTCTGGCCACGGTGTTCTTCGACGTTGCGTACCAGAGCTACCTGCCGCATCTCGTCGGGCGGGGCAGTCTCGTGGAAGGCAACGCCAAGCTCCAGGGCGTGCAGAGCGTGAGCCAGCTCGCCGGACCGACCGCGGCCGGGTTCCTGATCCAGGCGCTGACCGCGCCCTACGCGATTGTGATCGACGCGGTCAGCTTCGTCGGATCGGCCTTCTTCGTCGGCCGGATTCGCAAGCTCGAGGACAAGCCCGAGCGCGGCCCCGACGCGCACCTCGGACGGGAGATCTCCGAGGGCTTCAACTTCGTCGTGCGCAACAAGGTCCTGCGGTCGATCGCCGCCTGCACCGGCTCGTCGAACCTGTTCTCCGGCATCGGCGGTGCGATGCTGATCCTGCTGCTCGCCGGTCATCTGCACATCTCCGCCGGTCTCATCGGTGTCGTGTTCTCGCTGATGGCCATCGGCGGCCTGATCGGCGCCTTGACGGCGCAGCGATTCGCGAAGTGGCTCGGGCCAGGGTCCGGTCATCTGGATCTCGATCGGCGTCACGGCTCCGTTCGCGCTGTTCGTGCCGCTGACGCAGCCAGGCTGGAAGCTGTGGGTCATGGCGTTCGGCAACTTTGTCTACTGGATCGGCGTCGTTGTCTACAACGTCAACCAAGTCAGCTTCCGCCAGGCGCTGACGCCGGATCGGCTGCTCGGCCGCATGAACGCGACGATGCGCTTTCTCGTCTGGGGCACGCTGCCGCTCGGCGGCCTGGCTCGGTGGCATCCTCGGCCAGACGATCGGCGTGCGAAACACGCTGTGGGTCAGCGCCATCGGCGGGCTCTTCTCATTCCTGTTCGTCTTCTTCTCGCCGGCGCGCTGGGCGCGTGAACTCCCGACCGGAGATCACGGCGACGGTCCGTCGGGCTCGGCCGCCGCGGCCGGCGACGGCTCGTCCGATGCAGATGACATCACCGGTACGGCCATCCCCGCGGCCGCCGTGACCAATGCGGCCACGACGTCGGGGGCGGCCGAGGAGCAGGGCATGCCGCTGTAACGAAGCTCGAGACGCCGGCCCGACAAGGGGCGAGCTCGACGTCTCATCCGCCGGCCGGCCGGTCGCGAGTGCACCCGCGGCCGGCCGGTCGCTGCGAGCCCCGCCACTCACGTGCACACGAACTGCGCCGACTGCCACATCGTGCACGCGACGTGGCTCGCCGTATCACGTGCGCACGAAGTGCGCCGACCGTCGGTCCAGGCGCTTTTAGATTAAGCTTTGGGGGCGCTCGCACAATGGGCCTCATGACTGCACCCGCTCACGCACTCGTCGGCACCCACGCCGACACCTTGGCCAGGGCTCGCACCGCTATCGCGGAACGTGGCTACTGGTCGGCCTATCCGGAGTCGCCGAGTCCGCGCGTGTACGGCGAATCCGCCGCCGCCGACGGCAAGAAGGCTTTCGAGGCGTACCTCGGAAGTGCCTTTCCCTTGGAGCAACCGGGCACGACCGGCGAAGTGTCGTCGGAGGTCTCGCCGTTCGGCGTCGATCTCGGCGTGACCTATCCGCACGGCGACGTGGACGCGTTGGTCCTGGCCGCACGGGCCGCCATGCCGCAGTGGCGCGATGCCGGCCCGGACGTGCGTACGGCCGTGTGCATCGAGATCCTGGCCCGGCTGCACGAGCACATCTTCGAGTTGGCCAACGCGGTGCACGTGACGACCGGCCAGGCGTTCGTCATGGCGTTCCAGGCCGGTGGCGCGCACGCGCTCGACCGCGCATTGGAGTCGATCGCGTACGCCCATGCGGAAATGACGCGCCATCCGGCGACGGCCGATTGGGAGAAGCCGGCCGGCAAAGGTGACCCGCTACGGATGAGCAAGACATTCCATGTCGTCCCCCGCGGCGTCGCGCTCGTGATCGGCTGCAACACGTTCCCGACCTGGAACTCGTATCCCGGCTTGTTCGCCTCGCTCGCGACCGGCAACGCAGTGATCGTCAAGCCACACCCGGGCGCGGTGCTCCCACTGGCGATCACCGTGAAGCTCGCGCGCGAGGTCTTGGCCGATGCCGGATTCGATCCGAATCTCGTCCTGCTCGCGGCCGAAGCGCCCGGCGAGAATATCGCCTCCACGCTGGCTACCCATCCGGAGATTAAGATCATTGACTTCACGGGGTCGACAGCGTACGGCGAATGGCTGGAACAGAACGCTCGCCAGGCGTCCGTGTACACGGAGAAGGCCGGCGTCAACACCATCGTGATCGACTCGACGGACGATTTCCGCGGCATGTGTTCGAACATCGCGTTCTCGCTCACGCTCTACAGCGGCCAGATGTGCACGACGCCGCAGAACATCCTCGTGCCAAGGGACGGGATCGAGACCGAATCGGGGCACCTGAGCTTCGACGACGTCGCCGCCGGCATCGCGGGGGCCGTCGCCAAGCTGACCGGCGACGACGCGCGCGCCGTCGAGTTGACCGGCGCGATCGTGAACGAGGCCGTCGTGTCGCGCATCGACGCGGCCCGTTCAC
This sequence comes from uncultured Actinomycetota bacterium, assembly GCA_963724705.1. Classification (GTDB taxonomy): domain Bacteria; phylum Actinomycetota; class Actinomycetes; order Mycobacteriales; family Micromonosporaceae; genus DASQPR01. Next base: position 693,824 of record CAVRVS010000006.1, on the reverse strand, counting down.
ATGGAACCGTGTTGCTGGATTCGCGTGAGGTCGCCCACCCAACGTATCCGGGTGCCGTCGTACGCACTCCGCTCCTGCTCACCCAGGACGCAGCGAACGAAGGCATGTTCGACAGCGAATGGTTCGGGCCGATCACGTTCATCGTGGCGACCGACTCGACCGCGCAGAGCCTGGACATCTTCCGCCGGATCGTCGGCCGGAAGGGCGCGCTCACGGCCGCGGTCTACTCGACCGACCCGGGCGTTCTGGACGCGATGGAAGCCGCGACGATCGACGTCGGCGTGCACCTGTCGTGCAACCTGACCGGCGGCGTTTTCGTCAACCAGTCGGCCGCCTTCTCCGACTTCCACGCGAGCGGTGCGAACGCAGCGGCGAACGCGTCACTCACCGACGGCGCCTACGTCGCCAATCGATTCCGCGTCGTCCAGTCACGCCGCCACAACTGAGGTGCCGCAACGAGCGGGGCGCCCGGTTACGCCGGGCGTCCCATGCGTTGCTCGCGCATGGTGGGGACGGTCGGATGCGGCATCGTCTCGCCGAAGGGACGGAAACCCAATTTCTCGTACGCCCGGACCGCGCGCCCGTTGGTCGTGACGACCTCGAGCTCGAGCCGGGGGCGACCGCACTCCCGCGACCAGGCCGCGACCGCGTCGATCAGTGCGCCGAGCGTGCCGTTGCCGCGGTGCGCCGGATTCACATAGATCGACACGAGCATCGTGGTGTCCGGGCTGGCCGGGTCGGCGTACGCACCGACCTGCCCGACGAGGCAGCGGCCGCGCTGCGCCACGTACTGGGCGTATTGGCTGCCGGCGGCGGCTCGCACACACCGACCGACGTACTCGTCGTGCTTGTGTTCGGCCACTTCGGCCAGCGTCGTGACGAAGGCGAGGGGCGTGTCGGCCAGCATTTCGATCCGCAAGCCACGGACGGCGCTGGCGTCCTGGATCGTGACCCGCCGGATCGTCACACCGTCCACGTGTGTCCCATCTCTCGCCCGTCGCGTCCGCGGTCAGGTGGCGGGCTGCGTTTCGTTGACCTCAGGCGTTAGCCTCCACGCGGAGGTACCAGATGACGACGCCCGACCCGAACCAGAATCCGTACGATCCGCGGTCCCAACTCGGCCCGCAGAGCCCGTCGGATCAGCCTGGGGGGCCGCCGTACCCTGATCAGTCGCCGTATGCGGGCGACAACTCCGAGCCGACCGTACCGCCGGGTGTGCCGTCATCGCTGCCGACGTGGCCGGAGCAACCGGACGGCTCAAGTTATCCGCAGTACGGCTACGGCCAGGTGCCACCATATCCGGGCAGCCCGATTCCCGGTCCGCAGTATCCAGGCCAGCCTCCGTTCCCCGGTCAGCCCCCGTATCCGGGAGCGCCATATCCGGAGGCGCAGTATGCGGGTGCCCCGTATCCGGGCGCGCAGTATCCGCGCCAGCCCTACCCCGATCCGTACCCGTCCGGGCCGTACGGTGCCGGCACCCCGTACGGCGGGCAGGTGCCCTACCGGGCCGATCCGCTGGTGCCACATCCCGGTGGCGGGATCAGCGCCTGGTGGAACTCCCTGTGGTCCGCGTTCGGACGAAGCTGGAAGCAAGTGCTGCCGATCGTGGCGCTCACCTCGGCTCTGCCCAGCATTCTGCTGGGCATCGTCGGCGTCGAGCTGCTTTCGCGGAGCTTCACCGTCATCGACGACGGCGTGACCAGCGACGTGACGGTGCACTGGGGCGTATTCGGCGCCTTCCTCGGACTGGGCCTGGGGCTGGGCATCGTTGCGTTGTTCGCCGCCGCGATCGGATGGTCCGGATCCATGTGGTTGGTGACCCGGCAGGCGGCCGGCGCGCCGGCCTCCGTAGGCGACGCGTTGGCGTTCGGGGCACGGCGATGCCTTCGACTCGGCGGCCTGTTCATCGTCGTCGGGCTGATGGTCGTGGGCGGTCTCATCGCCTGCGTCCTTCCCGGTCTCTACCTCGGCGTCGCCGCGAGCCTCGTCGTTCCCTTTGCGGTTTTTGACCGAGGCACCAGCGCGATCAGCGGATCGTTCCGCCTGGTGAACCGGAATTTCGGTGCGGTGCTGGGCCGGCTTCTGATCATGTACCTGCTTGCCGCAGCCGTATCCGGCGTGATCAACGCGATCGTGTCGACGATCGTCAGCGGGTCGGCGACGACCACGACAACGGACACCACTCCGTCCGGGAGCGCGCTCGTCGGCGAGGCCATAAGCAGCGCGGTCGTGGCCATACCGACGACCATTTTCTTGATCATCGGAATCCTCATGACCTACGCCCAGATGCGGGCGCGGGCCGTCCCGACCACGGCGCACGATCTCGTCAACAGCCTCGGGGACTGATCGCGCTTTCGGCACGGCACCGCCCGGGCAGAACGTCCAGGTCGCTTGCACTCGGAGGGTGCGAGTGCTAAACAAGACATTGGCACTCGCACTCTTGGAGTGCCAAATGGTCGGGTCCGGTGACGCTTCGGATTATGCGAAGCGGGTCGTCGCGGGCTTTGTCCGGTCCGGCCGGCCGGCGGTGTCTGGCGACATCGCAGGCATATCAGTGCGTACATATGCGAACAGCGCGCCGTCGAAAAGCGGAGCGCCCGCGAGTGTCCAGGAGGACAACGCCGAATGGCCAAGATTATTGCGTTCGACGAGGAAGCGCGCCGCGGTCTAGAGCGGGGCATGAACGTCCTCGCCGACGCCGTCAAGGTGACGCTGGGCCCCAAGGGCCGCAACGTCGTTCTCGAAAAGAAGTGGGGAGCCCCCACCATCACCAACGATGGTGTGAGCATCGCCAAGGAGATCGAGCTCGAGGACCCGTACGAGAAGATCGGTGCCGAGCTGGTCAAGGAGGTCGCCAAGAAGACCGACGACGTTGCCGGTGACGGCACGACGACGGCGACCGTCCTGGCTCAGGCACTCGTCCGCGAGGGCCTGCGCAACGTCGCGGCCGGCGCGAACCCGATGGCGCTCAAGCGCGGCATCGAGCAGGGCGTCGCCGCGGTTGCCGAGGCGCTCGTCAACATCTCGAAGGACGTCGAGACCAAGGAGCAGATCGCTTCGACCGCGTCGATTTCGGCCGCGGACTCGACGGTCGGCGAGATCATCGCTGAGGCGATGGACAAGGTCGGCAAGGAAGGCGTCATCACCGTCGAGGAGAGCAACACCTTCGGGCTCGATCTTGAGCTGACCGAGGGTATGCGCTTCGACAAGGGCTACGTGTCGGCCTACTTCATGACCGACCCGGAGCGGATGGAGGCCGTCTTCGACGACCCGTACATCCTGATCGCGAACAGCAAGATCTCGTCCGTGAAGGACCTGCTGCCGCTGCTCGAGAAGGTCATGCAGGGCGGCAAGCCGCTCGTCATCATCGCCGAGGACGTCGAGGGCGAGGCCCTGGCCACGCTCATCGTCAACAAGGTGCGCGGTACGTTCAAGTCGGTTGCCGTCAAGGCGCCCGGCTTCGGCGACCGCCGCAAGGCAATGCTGCAGGACATCGCGACGCTGACCGGCGGCCAGGTCATCTCCGAGGAGATCGGCCTGAAGCTGGAGAACGCCGGCCTCGACCTGCTGGGCAAGGCCCGCAAGGTGGTCATCACCAAGGACGAGACGACGATCGTCGACGGTGGCGGTGACGCCGACCAGATCCAGGGTCGGGTCAACCAGATCCGCGCCGAGATCGAGAAGAGCGACTCGGACTACGACCGCGAGAAGCTGCAGGAGCGGCTGGCGAAGCTCGCCGGCGGCGTCGCGGTCATCAAGGTCGGCGCGGCCACCGAGGTTGAGCTGAAGGAGCGCAAGCACCGCATCGAGGACGCCGTTCGCAACGCGAAGGCGGCCGTCGAGGAGGGCATCGTCCCCGGTGGTGGCGTCGCGCTCGTGCAGGCCGGCAAGACCGCGTTCGACAAGCTCGACCTGGTTGGCGACGAGGCGACCGGTGTGAACATCGTCCGCGTCGCGCTCGACGCTCCGCTGCGGCAGATCGCTGTCAACGCGGGCCTCGAGGGTGGTGTCGTGGTGGAGAAGGTGCGCAACCTTCCCATCGGCCACGGCCTCAACGCCGCGACTGGCGAGTACGTCGACATGCTCGCGGCCGGCATCCCGGACCCGACCAAGGTCGTTCGTTCGGCGCTGCAGAACGCCGCGTCGATTGCCGCTCTGTTCCTGACGACCGAGGCCGTCGTCGCCGACAAGCCGGAGAAGAACCCGGCCCCGGCGGGCGCCCCGGGCGGCGGTGACATGGACTTCTGATGAAGTCCGGCAACATCTGATCCACATCGCGAAGGGCGGTCGCTTAAGGCGGCCGCCCTTCGTGTTGCGCGCATGCGGGTCTGGGGCAACCCGACCCCACTTGACTGTGAGGGGCCTTTTAGGTCTGCGTGGGGTCGGGCTTGCCCCAGACCCGGTTGTGTGTGCGGTGGTGCGGCGGACTGAGGCTTAAAGAGCTTTCGGGGTTACGTGGTACGGAGAAGTGAACATTGTCCCGTGGACCCTCTGCTCATCAACCGCGACAGTCTTGGCACTGCGCCGAAGGCGGGTTTCGGCTTCTACCGAAGCGGCCGGAACGCGGCGCGGACTTCGCTGGCGAAGAGTTCCGGCTCTTCCCATGCGGCGAAGTGGCCGCCCCGGTCGACCTTGTTGAAATAGCTGAGAGTGGGGTAGGACTGCTCGACCCAGCTGCGTGGGGCAGCCCAGACCTCGCCCGGGAACGTCGTGAAGCCGACCGGAACCGAGACCTCCGGAGGAGCTTGGCCGGACGCAGCGACAGCAGCTAGGGCCTGTCCATTCAGGTTCGGAGCCTGGGGCGAGTAGTCCTCCCAGTACGACCGGGCCGCCGAGTCGCCGGTGCCGGTCAGCCAATACAGCGTGATGTTGTCGAGGATGTGATCCCGGGTGAGATTGCCCGTGGGCTTCCCGTCGACGAAGGCGCCGGAAATCTTGTAATAGCTGTCCGTGTCGTGGTCCAGTAGCCAGGCGGCCAGAGCGACGGGTGAATCCAGCAGGGCGTACCCAATCGTCTGCGGCCGTGTGGCCATCTCCTGGAAGTAGCCGGAGCCGCTCGCCGTGAACGTGTCGAGCTGCGCCCGCGCGTCGCGTTCTTCGTCGGACGCCGTCGGCAGGGCTGGCCCGCCGAGCACCCTGATGAGCACGTTCACGTGGATGCCGAGGAGCCCGTCGGGTGCCTGGCGGCCCATCACGTCGGTGACCGCGGCACCTACGTCGCCGCCCTGGGCGACGTAGCGCGTGTAGCCGAGGCGGCGCATCAGCTCCGCCCACGCCTGCGCGACGCGGCCGACATTCCACCCGAGATCCGTCGGCTCGTTGGAGAAGCCGTAGCCGGGCATGGAGGGCAGAACGAGGTGAAATGCGTCCTCGGCCTTTCCGCCATGAGCGGTCGGCTCAGTGAGCGGCCCGATGGTCTCGCGCAGCTCGATGATCGAGCCGGGCCAGCCGTGCGTCATGATCAGCGGCAACGCGTCCGGGTGCGGCGAGCGCACGTGGATGAAGTGGATGTCGACCCCGTCGATTTCGGTCTTGAATTGCGGAAGCGCGTTGAGTTCCGACTCGCACTTGCGCCAGTCGTAATCTGATGCCCAGTAGTCTGCGAGCTTCTGAATCGTCGCCGACTGCCCGCCCTGAGACCGATCGTTGACGAGTTCCTTGTGTGGCCATCGCGTCGCAGCGATGCGGTCGCGCAGGGCCTGGAGTTCCGCGTCGGGGGTCTCGATCGTAAAGGGCCGGATGGCATCTGTGGTCGTGACAGACATGCCGGTCTCCTTCCGTTTCGGGTTCATGAGATATCGCACCGGGCTTGCCGCCCGCAGGCGGTGACAAAGCATGCCCTCGCTCGTGCCTCGAGGTGCACGTTTGGGCGAGGCGATGGGTGCGTACCGGTCCGGCGGAGAGACGCCGCCGCCTTCTCGAACCTCCAATGCTAGGACGCCTCACCGGCTGATCGTCGCCGTATAAGCAATCTCGCAGGCGCGTGGGACAGCACAGTAAGGTCTTGGCATGGCTGACGAGAATGGCGCCGCCGCGCGCATCCAGGACATCCTTGCGACCGCGCCGGTCATCGATGGCCACAATGACCTGCCCTGGGAGATCCGTGGCCGCAGCCGCTACGACCTGACCGATCTCGACATCTCGACCGATCTGACCTCGACCGGCCTACACACCGACATCCCGCGCCTACGCGCCGGCGGGGTCGGTGCCCAGTTCTGGTCGGTATATGTGCCATGCGAGCTGGCCGGCGAGGGGGCGGTCGCCGCGACTCTCGAACAGATCGACTTCGTGTACCAGCTGGCGGCCCGCTATCCCAAAGACTTCGTGGTCGCCCGTACCGCCGATGAGGTTGAGGCCGCACGCTCCGCGGGCCGCATCGCATCGCTCATCGGCGTCGAGGGTGGGCATTCGATCGCCAATTCGCTCGGCACGTTGCGCATGCTCGCTGCGCTGGGCACGCGCTACATGACGCTGACCCACACCCGCAATACGCCGTGGGCCGACAGCGCCACGGATGAGCCTGCGGTAGGTGGGTTGTCGCCCTTCGGCCAGGAAGTGGTACGGGAATGCAACCGCCTCGGCGTCATGGCGGACCTGTCCCACGTGGCGCCGGCCACGATGCACGCGACCCTCGACGTGTCCACCGCACCGGCGTTCTTCTCGCACTCCAGCGCGCGGGCGATCACCGACCATCCTCGCAACGTGCCCGACGATGTGCTTGCGCGCGTCCGCGAGACGAACGGCGTCGTGATGGTGACGTTCGTGTCCGGCTTCGTCAACGAAGAGTGCCACCAGTGGATGCGCGGGTTGTTCGCATTCGAGGATCGGGTCGCCGCCGAGCACCCAGGCGATGCCGCCGCCGTACGCGAGCGACGAGCGACATATATCGCGGACAACCCGCGCCCGCCGTGCTCGGTGCGCGACGTGGCCGATCACGTCGAGCACATACGGGAGGTCGCCGGCGTCGACGCGGTCGGGATCGGCAGCGACTACGACGGCACCGTCGGGACACCCGATGGTCTGGAAGATGTGTCGACATTTCCGAATCTGCTCGCGGAGCTGACGACGCGGGGTTGGTCCGACGCCGATCTGGCCAAGCTCACCTGGCAGAACACGCTGCGCGTGCTGCGCGACACCGAGTCGGCGGCCCGGGCGGCGCAACTCGAACGCGGCCCGTCGCTCGCGACCTTCGCCTGAGGCGGCTGCTTCAGGCGGCTAGAACTGACCCGTGTCGGGCGATGTGAGTGTCGGCGCGTCCCACGTCTTTGCTAGCGCTGGTGCGTGCAGAGACATACGTAGCGACATCGGGCCGCCACGCCCGGTGCAGCGACGGCCAGCGCCGACCCGATCGCGCTCGCGATGAACGGAATCGCCGTGATGATCATGGTCCGGACGCGCCCGATCCGGTCGCCGATCGGACGGGCGAACCAGGCGCACGACGGAACCCAGCAGAGCCGACGAGACGACGAAGCCCGTCGCCGTCGGTCCTAGGTCGTACACATGCCGGATGGCGGTGCCGGCGCCGTCGAAACGGTCGCCGCCGACATAGGCCCATCTTGTCCCAAATGCCAGGTAAACCGACCGGGCGCCACGATATCGAACGGCACGGCGCTACCGTGGACGACGTGCGACGAGATCCCGCGGTTTCGCGCTTCACGGCCAGTGCCCTGTCTCCGACGCGTCGCGCGTCCGACCTGGACCGGCTACGCTGCGAGCGCTTCGACGTTCTGATCATCGGTGGCGGCGTCACCGGGGTGGGTGCGGCGCTGGATGCCGCCGCGCGCGGGCTGTCGGTGGCGCTCGTCGAGGCGCGCGATCTCGCGGCCGGCACGTCGAGTCGCTCGAGCAAGCTCATCCACGGCGGCCTGCGCTACCTCGAACAGCTCGAATTCGGGCTGGTGCACGAGGCCCTACGTGAACGAGGCCTGCTCTCGACCCGGCTCGCGCCGCATCTCGTGCGGCCGGTGCCGATCCTCGTGCCGCTGGTCGCGACGCCTCCGATCGCCGGGCCGACCCATACGCACAGCGCCGGCGCGCACGCGGCGGCCTCTGGCGGCCGCAAGGCGGCGCACGAGGTACGCGCGATCGGGTACCGGGCGTGGCAGCGTACGTATCTCGGGGCCGGCGTCGCGCTGTACGACGCATTTGCCGGCATCGTCGGCGGTGCCGGCGGCCGCGGCATGCCACCACACCGGCACCTGTCGAAGAGTGGCGCGCGGCGACTGTTCCCCTCGCTGCGCGAGGACGTCATCACCGGCGCGATCCGTTACTACGACGGTCAGGTCGACGACGCGCGGTACGTCACGACGATGGCACGGACGGCGGCCAGCCTCGGTGCGGCCATCGTGACGTCGACATCGGCCGTTGCACTCAACCGCGACGCCCGGGAGGTGACCGGTGCGCGCGTACGCGATATGGAGTCCGGCGAGGAGTTCGACGTGTCGGCGCGTACGGTCGTCGCGGCGACCGGTGTGTGGAGCGACGACATCGCTGGACTGCTCGGTGCGCCGACCAGCCCAACCCGGCCGGGACTGCGCGTACGAGCCAGCAAGGGCGTGCACCTGGTGGTGCCGCGGTCGGCGATCTCGGGCGACGCCGGCCTGATCCTGCGTACGCCGACGTCGGTGCTGTTCGTGCTGCCGTGGGGCGGCCATTGGATCATCGGCACCACCGACACCGATTGGTCGCTGGACCGGGCGCACCCGGCGGCATCGGCACGAGACATCGTCTACCTGCTCGAACAGCTCAACGGCTGGCTGGATCGGCCGGTGCGACCCGAGGATATCGAGGGTGTGTACGCCGGGCTCCGGCCGCTGCTGTCCGGTGAGGACGAGCAGACCTCGGCCCTGTCCCGCGAGCACGCCGTGGTCGAGCCGATGCTCGGCATCATGGTCGTCGCGGGTGGCAAGTACACCACGTATCGCGTGATGGCCGCCGACGTGATCGATCGGGTCGTGCGCCGGCTCGGGCCGTTCGGTGGCGATCCGCCGCCGGCGTCGCGTACGGATCGGTTGCCGCTCCTCGGGGCGGACGGCTACCCGGCGATGTGGTCGAACCGGGCCGATATCGCGCGCCGCCGCGGGATCACGGTCGGCGTGTTCGAACACCTGCTGGAGCGCTACGGCACGCTGGCCACCGAGGTGCTGGCGCTCGTGGATGCCGATCCCCGACTCGGGCAGGCACTCGATGGTGCACCCGAATACCTGGCCGCCGAGGTCGTCTACGCCGTCGCCGCCGAGGGCGCGCTGCACGTCGAGGATGTGTTGACTCGCCGTACCCGGATCTCGATCGAAACCGCGCATCGCGGCGCGGAGAGCGCCGCCGCCACCGCGGACCTGATGGCGCCGCTGCTCGGTTGGAACGCCGAGACCCGCGAGCGCGAGGTGGCGAATTACCTCAAGCGGGTCGAGGCCGAGCGGGAGTCGCAGCGGATGCCGGACGACTTGACGGCGGACGCGGCGCGCTTGGGCGCCGATGAAGTCCGGCTGGGCGCGCGGCGCCGGTCATCGCCCGTCCACGGTTAGCCCAGTCGCTCCCAGGTCGGTCGATTGGTCGGCGTCAGGCCGCCAGGTCGACAACCTTGCCGGGGTTCATGATGTTCGCCGGGTCCAGCGCCTGCTTGATCGCGCGGTGCACGCGCAGCCCGACCGGACCGAGTTCGGTCGCCAGCCAATCGCGCTTCAACAGCCCGACTCCGTGCTCGCCGGTGACCGTGCCGCCAAGGGCGAGACCGAGCGCCAGGATCTCATCGAACACGCGATGACCGGCACTCACACTGGACGGATCGGAGCGGTCGACGAGGATAATCGGGTGCAGGTTGCCGTCGCCGGCGTGACCGATCATGCCGACCGCGACGTCAGCCGCCGTCGCGATCCGCTCGACTCCTTCGATCATGTCGGCGAGCCGGGAGATCGGCACGGCGACGTCATCGATGATCAGGCCGCCGCGCCCGGGGTAACGACTCTCGGCGAGTTTCTCCATCGCCGGGTGGGCCGCCCGTCGCGCGCCGAGTAGGGCCGCGGCCTCGTCGGCGTCGGACGCGGTGAACACCTCGGCACCGGCCGCCTCACACATCGCGGCCAGCCGCGCGATGTCGTCGGCCGCGCGCGGTCCGCTGTCCACGGCCGCCAGGAGCAGCGCGCTCGCCGTCGTGGCCAAGCCCATCGGCCGGTACGCCTCGATGGCCGCGAGATGCGTACGGTCGATCAGCTCCAGCAGGCTCGGTGTCGTGCCGGTCGACACGATCGACGTGACGGCGACGCCGGCCGCGGCCACGGTCGGGAACACCGCGGCCAGCGTCAGCCCCGGCTCGGCCGCGGGTCGCAGGCTCACCGTGATCTCGGTGATGATGCCGAGCGTGCCTTCCGAGCCGGTGAACAGGTGCACGAGGTCATAGCCGGCCACGCCTTTGGCCGTCCGGCGACCGCACCGCAGCACCTCTCCGTCGGCCAGCACGACCTCGAGCGCGAGTACGTACGCGCTCGTCACTCCGTACTTCACGCAGCACATGCCGCCCGCGTTGGTCGACACATTGCCGCCGATGGTTGAAGACTCCCAGGATCCCGGGTCCGGCGGGTAGAACAGACCGGCCTCGGTGACCGCGCGAGCAAGCGCCGCGTTCACAACACCGGGCTGGACAACCGCGATCCGGTTGACCGGGTCGATCTCGACGATCCGGTTCATTGCCGTTAGCGACACGATGATCGCGCCGTCCGACGCGTTGGCGGCGCCTGCGAGCCCGGTGCGCGCACCTTGCGGGACGATGGGGATTCGACGTGCTGCGGCGATCTTGACGATCGCGGCGACCTCCGCCGTCGTCCGGGGCCGTACGAGGACCAGCGGCGAGCCGACGTCGCACATGTCCGCCTCGTCACGCACGTAAGCTCGCGAGGAGATCCGGATCGGTTATCACCGGCGTCACCGCGGCCAGCTCGTCGAGCAAGCCGTCGTCGGGTGGACGTTGCGCGGTCAGTGATTCGGGTGAAGCCATGTCGTCGAGCCTAGTCGCGCTTCTCGGTGCCCCGATTCTCCAGCATTGGTGTCGAGCGTCGCCACGTGACGCCGTCGCGGGCGTCCATCCGCCGCCGGGCCATGCCGGCCAGCGCCTCCAAGACGACCCGGTTGGCGAGCAATGCGGTGATCTCGGCATGGTCGTACGGCGGCGACACCTCCACCACGTCCATGCCGGCGACCGGCAGCTCGTGACAGATCCGGGACACCGCGTCCAGCAGTTGCCGCGCGGTCATGCCGCCCGGTTCGGGAGTGCCGGTCCCCGGCGCGTGGGCCGGGTCGCAGACGTCGATGTCGACCGACAGGAACACGGCATCGCAGCCATCCAGCGCGATCGCAAACGCCTCATCCAAGACGGCGTCGAGTCCGCGCGAGACGATCTCGCTCATGTGGAACGAGTTCATATGCTGGTCGGCCATCCAGTCGAGCGTCTCGGGCTCCGGCCAGTAGCCGCGCAGCCCGAGCTGCAGGAAGCGGTCGCCACGGACGGCGCCGGACTCGATGAGCCGACGCATCGGCTGGCCATGACCATAGAGCGAGCCGAAATTCATGTTGCCGGTGTCCGCGTGCGCGTCGAAGTGGATGAGCGACACCTTGCCCGTGCCGATGTGTCGGGACACACCGGTCGCGTCGGGCCAGGTGATCGTGTGGTCGCCGCCCAGGATCAGCGGTATCGCACCGTGCGTCGCGACGAACGCGACGGCCTCCTCGATCGCCTGGCAGCTGCGCAGGACTTCGCCGCTGTAGACCTCGACGTCACCGGCGTCCTTGACGACGAGATCGGTGGCCAGCGGTTCGACTCGCATCGCCAGGTGCGGGCGCTGCCCGTCGTAGCCCAGATAGTCGCTGCCCCGGATCGCGGCCGGCCCGAAACGCGTACCGGGTCGGTGCGACGTGCCGCCGTCGAATGGAGCACCGATGATGACGACGTCCGCGTCGGCGTACGTCTCCGGCTCCCGCCAGTCGCAGGCGGGCACCCCGTTGAACGTGAAGTCCGGGCCGTACATCTGTCCGTAGCGTTTCACCCATCCACGCTAGCGTGAGCCCATGCTTCTCGTGGACGACCCGGTGTGGCCCGGGCGTGGTCGCGCCGCCGGCCGGTCGTTCGCGCACCTGGTGAGCGACGTGTCGTTCGAGGAGTTGCACGCGTTCGCCGAGATGCTCGGCGCCCCGCGCCGGGCGTTCGAACGCGATCACTACGACATCCCGGCCGACCTGGTGGCGCGGGCCGTGCTGCTCGGCGCCGCGCACATCACGTCGAAGGAGCTCGTCCGGCGCATCACCGCGGCCGGCCTACGTCGTCCCAAACGCCGCGGTCCGGTCAGGCCTGCAGCGAGCTGAGTTCGGCGGTCAGGTTCGCGCGTGCCCGTGCCTCCCACGCCACGCGATGCGGCTCCAGGTAGTAGAGCGGATCCAGACCGAGGAGCTTCGTCAGTACGGCGGACCGCCCGGCCACGAAAGCGTCGTCGGGGACGAACGAGTACTCGGCCCGGACCGCTGCGGCGTAGGCCCGGTAGTGCTCGTCATCGACGGCCAGGATCGCCAGATCCGCATCGGCGAGCAGCGCGCCGTTGCGATCGTCCGGCTTGACGCGATGATCGGCGGTCAGCAGCACCAGGCGTACCACCTCGTCGACCTGGGCCGGCCGGACCGCGAGTGGCGGCAGCATGGTGGCCGCCAGGTCGGCGCTGGCCTGCTCGTTGGCGGTCGGCTCGGCGACGCGCGGATCGTAGACGGCATCGTGGAACCAAGCGGCGAGCCGGACGGCGTGGATGTCGTCGGCGAATGCGGCCGCCTCGTCGAGGACGGTCAACATGAACGTCAAGTGGTCGACGGTGTGATACCGGCGCGCCGGTTCCGACCAGCGCGCGACGAGGTCCGCTCCGGCGGCCTGCGCCGCCGCGCTCCCGCAGTCGGCCGGCAGCGCCTGACACCACCGCTCGATGAGGAATTCGCTCATCGTGTTGCCCGCCCACTTTCCTTAAGCGCCTGGACCGAGGCCGGCGCACTATTTCCATAAGCGCCTGGACCGACGGTCGGCGCATTAGGCGGACAGCACGTCGTCGGCGTCGACAATCGTGTACGCGTAGCCCTGCTCGGCCAGGAAGCGCTGCCGGTGAGCGGCGTACTCGGTGTCGATCGTGTCGCGGGCGACGACGGTGTAGAAGTGCGCCTGCCGGCCGTCGGCCTTGGGACGGAGAATGCGGCCGAGGCGTTGCGCTTCCTCCTGCCGCGAGCCGAACGTGCCGGACACCTGGATCGCGACCGCGGCTTCGGGCAGGTCGATCGAGAAGTTGCCGACCTTCGAGATCACCAGCGTCGGCACCTCGCCGTTGCGGAACGCCTCGAACAGCCGCTCCCGTTCCTTGTTCGTCGTCGCACCCTGCACGATCGGAGCGTCGAGATATTCGCCGAGCGCGTGCAACTGGTCGATGTAGCCGCCGATGACGAGCACCTGGTCGCCGTGGTGACGCTCGACCAGTTTGCGGACGACCGGCAGCTTCGTCCGGGCGGTTGCCGCCACCCGATAGCGCTCCTCCGGTTCGGACGTCGCGTAGGTCATCCGTTCCGAGTCGGTCAGCGTCACCCGGACCTCGGTGCAGTCGGCCGGCGCGATCCAGCCCTGTGCCTCGATGTCCTTCCACGGCGCGTCATACCGCTTCGGCCCGATGAGCGAGAAGACATCGCCTTCGCGCCCGTCCTCCCGTACCAGGGTCGCGGTCAGGCCCAGGCGGCGACGAGCTTGCAGGTCAGCGGTGAAGCGGAAGATCGGCGCCGGCAGCAGGTGCACCTCGTCGTAGATCACCAGGCCCCAGTCGCGCGCGCCGAACACATCGAGGTGGGCGAACGCGCCGCCGCGGCGCGTCGTGAGCACCTGGTACGTCGCGATGGTGACCGGCCGGATCTCCTTGCGTTCCCCGGAATACTCGCCGATCTCCTCTTCGGTCAACGAGGTGCGAGCGATCAGCTCGCGCTTCCACTGTCGGCCGGCGACCGTATTCGTGACCAGGATCAAGGTGGTCGCTTTGGCCTCGGCCATGGCGGCCGCGCCGACCATCGTCTTGCCGGCACCGCACGGCAGCACGACCACGCCCGAGCCGCCGGCCCAGAAATGCTCCACCGCCTCGCGCTGATAGGACCGCAGGGTCCAGCCGACCTCGGCCAGATCGATCGCGTGGGCCTCGCCGTCGACGTAGCCCGGCGAGGTCTTCGGCCGGCCAGCCCAGCTTGAGCAGGGACTGCTTGAGCCGGCCGCGCTCGGACGGGTGGACCGCGATCGTGTCCGGGTCGAGCTGGGCGCCGAGCATGCCGGCGAGCTTCTTCGACTTCGCGACCTCGACGAGGACGGCTCGGTCCAGCCCGCGCAGGACCAGGCCGTGAGCTGGGTCGTTGGCGAGTTGGAGCCGCCCGTAGCGGTCCATCGTCTCGGCCACGTCGACCAGGAGCGCGTGCGGCACCGGGTAGCGCGAATAGGTCAGCAGCGCATCGACGACCGACTCGGCGTCGTGACCGGCGGCACGCGCATTCCACAACCCGAGGGGCGTCAACCGGTACGTGTGCACGTGCTCGGGCGAACGTTCCAGCTCGGCGAACGGCGCGATGGCCATCCGGCAGTTGCGGGCGTCCTCGTGGTCGACCTCGAGGAGCAGGGTCTTGTCGGACTGGACGATCAGCGGGCCGCCGGTCACAGGTGCATCGCCTCCGGGTTGGGTGCACAGGTGTCGCGGCGGCAGGGCGTACGCCGGCGCAACGGTCAAGTCTTACACGCCGGGTACGACCATCCGGAGCGCTGCCTTGCACCCAACGGCCGGAAGTCCTGACCGAACGAACCACTTCGGGCGTCAGATGCAACCGCCGCATGGTCCTGCGGCGTCTACCGGTTATGCATGGCTGGCGGTGGTCGGCGGGTCCCGCGTCGCACCGCCCGGCGCCTGTCCCGTGTCGCCGCACGGGTCGAGCGCCGTAGCCGATGCGTAGCGCAGCCGCGAGGCGCATTGCGCTGCGCAAGGCCATGCACGCGGTGCCGGATGCACGCGTTCGACAGCCGTGGTGTTTTGAGGCGGGTGCGTTTTGGGGGCGCACCCGCCTCACCACTGCCACGAGGTTCGGGGGCGGGCGCGTGGTTCTGGCACCGCGAGCCGGCAGCGCTACCGGCGTAGGTACCGCTCAGCGGGACCGGTGTTACCGCTCAGCGTCGACGACCGCGGCCGTGATCCGGTGCAGCGCGAACGTATGCAGCATGTCGGTCCGCTCATCCTGCGCCCGTAGGTATCCGCCGCCGATCGAGACCGGCCGGAGCAGCCGCGACGTCGTCGAACCGTGAGCGTCGACATATCCCACCCAGACCGGTGCCTTGTCCCGCACGGCCTGCTGTAGAACGGCCATTGCGTTCGTGTGGGCCTGGGAGTCAGACGGCCCGGCCGTTCGCACGGTGGCTGGCGCGCGACGGGCCGTGCGTGCCGCGGCGTCGCCGCGGCGAAGTGCCTCGACCGCCGCGGCGAGCCGCGGCGCGGTGAGACCGCGACCGGTATCGGCGAACGCCGGCAGCGACAGGGTGCTGCGCCGGGGCGGGGCACGAAACGCCCGGGTACGGGCGATCACCAGGCCACCGCCGCCGTCCTCCTGCACCGGGGCGTACCCGGCGGCACGCAGCTCATCGAGCACGCGACTGACGAGATAGGGCGAGATCAGCACGGTCGGCGCCAACGAACGCAGCGACAGTCCGGACAGCCGCCGGTCCGCGGCCACCTCGATCAGTAGCGCGTTGTCCTCGCTGCGCAGATAGCATCCGGCCGCGCCGAGTCGCAGGCCGCCGTGCCGCCGCGCCACATCGTCGATCATGTACGTCAGCGACTGCGGCACTGCCGTACGCGATCGTCGGTTGAACATGTTCTGCAGGTCGGCGGCGGTGTGACCGGCGTCGAGCGCGCGCCGGACGCTCTCCGGGGTGACCCGGTAAACGGACGCCCCGCCGGCCGACTCGTGTTCGGCCACCAGTGCGAGTTCGGCCGCCAAGCCGGACTCGGGCGGTCCGGGTACGACGACGGTCAGATCGGCCTGTACGAGAAGGTGATCGACCGGCGGCGGCAGGAGCTTGTCCAGCGCGGCCGCGGCCCGGGACGGCGCGGCGGGCGAACTCGACGACAGGCCGAGAGGATCGTCGTCGGAGTCGTGTGTCGCAGCAGCGGTCACCTCGTCCAGCAGCAACCGGCCATAGCCGGTCAGCCCTCCGAGACCGGTCAACCCGAGCTGGGCCGCCTCGGCCAGAATCCAGCGGACCGGATCGGCCGATGCCGGATCGGTCGCGCCAGGCTGCCACGGCGATCGTCGCGGTGCCCGCCAATGAAGTGCCGCTAGCAGATCGTCCTCCGTCGGCGTACTGCCGGCGCCACCGGCGGCGAGTAGCTCCAGCACCGTCGCCCGCAGCCGCGGCGCGCCGGTGCGTTCGAGTTCCGGACCGAGCACGTTCGGCGCCCGATCGGCGCCGCTTCGGCCGCCCGAGTTCCCGTTCGCGGCCGAGACGCCACCGATGCTCGAGACCGCTCCGCTCGGGCCGGACGCCCCGCTCCCGGAGCGGCCGTTGGACGGACCGGCGCCGAGCCCAGTCGTAGCGCCGGCGCCCGCGACAGCGCTGCCGGCAGCGAATGCTCCGCCGTTGGCGGCCGCTAATGCGTTGCCGGGACGGTTGGCCAACCCGGGCTGTCGGGTCATGACGAGCCATGCGCGAGCAAGCCGGATCCAGCGCTGGGCGGCGGTCGCCTCGATCCACTGGTCGTACGCGAGCGTGGGCAGGAAGCGCGGATCGCCGGAGCTGCCGTACGTGCTCCCGTCGGTCTCGCCGAGTAGGCCGGCGGCCGCCGCGATCTCAAGCAACACCGTGGCCGCCGGTTCGGTGACGCCGGCCGCCCGGGCGATCCGGCGCAGATCCCGAACGCCCAGGCCACCGGTCCGCAGCACAGCGGCCGGATCGTCGGACAAGGCGCCGAGCAGGTCCTCGACGTGCCGTACGGTCTCCATGACCTGACCGGTGCCGGCGGAGTCGACAACCTTGGCCGTGCGCGCGGTTCCGGAGCCCACCGGCGGAAACGGATGCAACGATCCGAGGTCGCCGTCGCGCCGCAGCGCGATCGCCACCTCGCGCGGCAACTCGACCGTTTCGTCGGCGACGGCGACGAGCAGGCTCCGGGCCACGAGCGATCCGACGGTCGTGTCGACATCCTTGATCGTTTCCGGACTGGCCGCGCCGATCGGCGGCCCGGCGGCGAGCCGGTCGAGTACGGCGCGGCCGGCCGGCGCCACGGCGAGTAACGCCCGGCGGAGCGCGGCGGGATCGGCGGCGAGCGCGGCCGCGGCCGGATCGAGCTGCGCCGCCGGGCGACCGAGACCGGCCGGGTAGGGCGAACTCACCTCGTCGACCGCGGCCACGATGTGCAGCGCGTCGTCCGTCCCGTACAGGATCACCAGGTCCTGAAGCCGGCGCACGGCGGAGCGCACCTGGTCGGCCTCGGCCGTGGCGGTGAGCGCGAGCACCGCGGCCACCGAGGTCGTGTCGCCGTCGTGTGGGTCGCGCGTCAGCCGGGCCGCATCCAGGACCTCGATGGTGAAGAGATCGAGACCGTCGAGCGCTCGCGCGACGGACACGCGGGACTGCGCCCGCGCGGCGAGAGCCGACACGTCGGTGGGCGGCGGTGTCAGGAGGTCGGGGCGGCGGCTGAACACAGCGGCGAGCGCGCCGTCGGGCAGCGCGCGGAGGTGCTCGGTGAGAGTGCTGGCCATCGCCGTACAACGCTAGCCGGCCGAACGGGAAATCGTCGCCCACGCCGGCCGCCGACACCAGGATTCGGATGTGGGAAGATGGCAGTAGATCGTCTAGGTCGCGTCTCTACCAGGTCGTTAGCAGGAGGACACATGGCGTCCCACGCCGCATCCGCACCCGATCCCGATCGGCTGCGTGCCGAACCCGATCGCCCGGGCGGCGAGGACGACCGGCTGCCGGTGTTGCGATCGAAGACGCGCACGGTGCCACTGGGCAGCCTCGGCGTGACCGAGATCCTGTTCGACCGGGCCGGAGCGGCGTCCCCGTTCGGCGACGACATCCGCTTCCCGATGCCCGTGTCGGAGTTGAGCTACGTGCACCCGACCGAGGATGCGTTCCCCGAGCACTAACGCGAGCACACATATGCGCAGCGCTTTCGTGGTCGGTTTCGACCTCGACATGACATTGCTCGATTCGCGACAGGGCGTCGGCGAGGTCTACGAGGTGCTCGCCGCGGAGACGGGCGTGCTCATCGACGCCGATCTGGCCAGTTCGCGGCTCGGCCCACCGCTCGAAACCGAACTGGCCGAGTGGTTTCCGGCCGCCGACGTGCCCGCCATGGCGGCGCGGTATCGCGAGATCTACAGCACGTACGCGATCGAGCGCACGCCGCTGCTTCCGGGCGCGGCCGAGGCGGTCGACGCCGTCCATGCTGCCGGTGGCCGCGTGATCGTGGTCACGTCCAAGTTCACCGGCAACGCCCGCCTCCACCTCGATCACGTCGGGCTCGACGCCGACGAACTGATCGGATCGGCGCATGGCGACGGAAAGCGCGATGCCCTGCTGCACTTTCGCGCACACTGGTACGTCGGCGACCATGTCGCGGACATGCGATCCGCGCGAGCCGCCGCCGAGATCGCCCCGGAGCTGGGCATCGTCGCGGTCGGCGTGACCACCGGTCCGTGCGACGCGCGCGCACTGACCGACGCCGGCGCCGACGACATCCTGCCCGATCTCCGGGCGTTTCCCGCACTACTGGCGAAACGTGAATCCGGTTGGTCGCCGCCAGATGTGCCGATAACCTCGACGCGCGCGTAACTTCATCTGTGCGGTGATATCTATGCGGTGACGCAGATCGACCGCGCCTGCTTATTCGATGCGACGACAGAGGGATCAACAGTGCCCACGGGACGAGTGAAGTGGTACGACACGGAGAAGGGCTTCGGCTTTCTCACTCGCGAGGACGGCGAGGACGTGTTCGTGCACAAGGCAGCGCTGCCGGACGGCGTGACCGCGCTCAGCCCCGGTCAGCGCGTCGACTTCGGCGTCGCCGAAGGCCGCAAGGGCAGCCAGGCGTTGAACGTGAAAGTTCTGGAGTCGCCGACGTCGGTCGCGGAACTGCGCCGCCGGCCGGCCGAGGAGCTGCACGGTCTCATCGAGGACATGATCAAGGTACTTGAGTCGAAGATCATGCCGGATCTACGTCGTGGCCGGTTCCCGGACAAGAAGGTGTCCAAGACGATCGCTGAGGTCGTCCACGCCGTCGCCCGCGAGCTCGAGATCTAGCGCCTGCTCCGCGCGAGGGCCGGCTCAGAGCGAAAAGCGATCCGCCGGTACGGCCGGGACGAGTCCGGCCGCCGCGGCGCGGTCGAGAAGCGTACGGATCGCGGCATAGCCGGCGTCACCGAGGTTTTCGGTGAACTCGTTGACGTACAAGGCGATGTGCTGCGCGACGACGTCCGGCTCCATTTCCTGCGCATGCTCGAGCACGTACGGTTCGCTGGCGGCCGGGGCCGCCCATGCCTGCCGTACGGACGCCCGGACCCAATCGCGCGGCCAGCGCGGCATCGACGCGTTCCCGGTGGGCCAGGATCGCGCCGAGCGGGATCGGGTGGCCGGTGGAGTGCTCCCACCAGTCGCCGAGATCGACGAGCGCGGTCAGGCCGTAGCGCGGATAGGTGAACCGGGCCTCGTGGATGACGAGGCCGGCGTCGAATCGCCCGTCGGCGACACCGGGCATGATCTCGTGGAACGGCACGATCTCGATCTTGGCCGGCTCGTGACCCGCGGCCCAGAGGCGAAACAACAGATAGGCCGTGGTCCGATCGCCGGGCACGGCGACCGTAGCGCCGGCCAGCCGGGCCGGGTCGCCGGACGGCGTGGCGCCGATCTGACCGGCGGCGCTCGCGTCGGTGGCCACCGCCTGGCCGGCGTCGCTCGCGTCGGTAGCCACCGCCTGGCCGGCGTCGTCCCGCGTCAGCACGAGTGGGCCGCAACCTCGGCCGAGTGCGCCGCCGCAGGGCAGCAGCTTGTACTGGTCGAGCAGCCACGGCAGCGCCGCGTAGCTCACCTTCACCAGGTCGAACCGGCCATCGAGTGATGCGGTGTTGGTCACGTCCACATCGGCGTAGGTCACGTCGATCGGGGGCGCGCCCTCAACGAGGCCGTGCACGAGCGCGTGGAAGGCGAAGGTGTCGTTCGGGCACGGGGAGATGGCTAGCGACAGACTCACTCGACCAACGTAGCGAGTGCTTTCCCGACGCGCGTCAGCGCGCCCATGGCTAGGTCGATCCGCCAGGTCGAACGGTCACGCGGACCGACGAGGTTCGACACCGTACGGATTTCGACGAACGGCACGCGGTAATCGTCGGCCGCGATCGCGACGCCCCAGCCCTCCATCGCCTCGGCGACGGCGTCGGGATGGCGTTCGGTGAGTTCCGCTGCCCGCGCGGCGGTGCCGGTGACCGTCTGCACGCTCAACACGGACCCGTTGACCGCGGCCGGCAACGCGGACGCGACGCGCTCGAAGAGGTCGGGATCAGCGTCCAGGGTGTCGGTGCCGAAGCCGAGGTCGGACAGCGTCAGGAAGCCTTCGGGTGAGTCCGCGCCGAGGTCGGCCGCGATCGTACGGCGGCCCACGACGACGTCGCCGAGCGCACCCCGGCCCGCGTACGCGCCGCCGATGCCGGCACTGATAACGGCGTCGTACGCGTGGCCGTGGTTGCGCCGCTCGGTCAACCAGCGTGCGGTGCGGGCAGCCGCCGACGCGATGCCGACGCCGACCGTGAGCACGTGTGCGCCCGCGATTGTCGGGTCGGTAACGGCGACAGCGGCGGCGTCGAGGCCGTGCGCACCGAAGCCAGCGAGGACGGCGTCATGTTCGGCCGTGACCGCCGTCACAACGAGCAGACGCGTCATGTGTCCGGGGAGTCGTCTTCGGCGCGGACGCTATCCGGCCGGTACAGGTGATAACCCGGCTGGTCGTCGTCGGTGCGCGGGAGGACGCGCGTGGTGCCGGGTGTTGTCTGGCCCGGCTGGGACGCGCTCGGCTGCGGGACGGTCGGCTGCGGCACCGTCTGGTGGGCCGCGGCCTTCGCCGCGCGACGCCGAGCCCACCATGACCCGGCCGGCGCGGACGGCTCGCCGTGCACATAGTGGCCCTGCTGGTACGTCGTTCCACCGGGCAATTCGACCGTACGCGTGGTGGTGCCCGGCGGCGGTGCTGGTTGAGCCGTGGATGGGTGTGGTCCCACCGGTGGTGGTGGGCCCGCCGCCGGCCCGCCCGGTGTCGACCCGGATGGCGTCGACCCGGATGATGCCGACCCCGTCAGCCGTTCCCCCCGCAGGGTGATCGCTCGCAGCCACGCGAAGATCGCGGCGACGACCATGCCGACCGTACAGAAGATGATGCCGAGCCGACCGTTGAACGGGATCAGGCCGACCGCGCCACCGACGACGAACGCCAGCATGAGCAGGGTCTCGGAATGGGCGAAAGCGCTGGCGCGGACGTCCTCGGCGACGCGCTCCTGAATGGACGCGTCCACCGCCAACTTCGCCAGGCCGCCGACGATCGCGATGGCGAGACTGGCGAGGATGACAGTGCCGAGGGAATACCAGATGCAAGCGAGAATGCCGGTCGCCGCGACCACCACGAACCCGGTCGCCTGCACCAGCAGCGGTCGGCGGATGCGCATGCGGGATCCGAGCGCGCTGGCGACGAACGAGCCGGCACCGAGCGCGCCGATAGCGATGCCGAGCGCCCACGCGTCCGGCAGCGTCTGGCCGAACAGGCTCCGGGTCAGGTCGTGCGACCGGATCGAGAACGCCAGGAAGAGCACGAGAAAGCCGTACGCCGCGCGCAACACGACAGCGTTGGACAGCACGCCGAGGATCAGCGGCCCGGACAGCACCCGGGTCGGCCGGCGGCCGGGCCATTGGAAGATCCGCGGCGGGACCTCCGGCGGATCGGAGTCGGCCCGCGGCGGCAGGCGTAGCGCGACCACGGCGCCGGCGACGAAGATCACAGCGGCCACCCGGAGCGGCCACTGTGGGCCGATCTTGATTGCGATGACGCCGATCGGAGCGATGACGGCACCGGCGAGCGTGCCGTAGATGGACGCACGAGCGCCCGCCTCCGACAGTCCGAGACCGGCCGGCAGCAGGCGGGGAACGGCGGCGCTGCGCGCCACGCCGTACGCCCGCGACAGCGCCAGCACCCCGAACGCGGCCGGGAACAGGCCGAAGTTGTGCAGGTAGTCCGAGATCGCCCAGGCGAGGAATGCGCGGCCGACCATGGTGATCGCAAGCGCGTAGCGGCGGCCGTGGCGGAATCGGTCGAGCACCGGGCCGACGATCGGTGCCAGGATCGCGAACGGCACCATCGTGATGAACAGGTAGAGCGCCACGCGGCTGCGTGCCTCGCCCACCGGCGCTTGGAAGAAGACGGTCGTCGCGAGACCCATCGTGACCAACGTGTCGCCGGCGCACGAGGCGGCGTGGAGGTCGAGCAGGCGAATCATGCCGATCTCGCCGGCGCCGCTCCTGTTCCGCATGAAGGCGACGTTGCGGATGGCCCACCGACCGGCGCGTGATCCGCCACGCGCGGCCACTCGGGCGCCCTTGATCGTCGTTCCGACCGCGCGCCCGGCCGTGGAGCGTCCACGGGAGTCCATCTGCGGCATGTTCATATCCTGACGCATCCGTGCGACCTCGCGCATCCATCCGGCCGCCATCCGGCCATCGGGACCGCAACGGGACATTCGGCCCGTACGCGCCGGGTGGCCGACGTGCCGGACCGCGCGCCGATGAGGGACACTATGCAGGTGACCACTGCGATTACGGCGATCCGGGCCGCTGGCGCGCGCGCGAAACTCGATCAGACGTGTGCCGACGCGGTGGATCTTGCGCGGGACGCGGTCACCGAGGACGTCGCCGGTCCGTACATCGAGGCGGTCGCCGAGGGCGAGCGTCTCGTTACGCACTACTTCGAATGTCTGATGCCGGGCTATCGCGGGTGGCGCTGGGCGGTCACGGTCGCCCGGGTGCCACGCAGCAAGCATGTCACCGTCTGCGAGACGGTGCTGCTGCCCGGCCCGGACGCGCTGGTCGCGCCGCCTTGGGTGCCGTGGGAGGAGCGGGTCGCGCCGGGGGATCTCGGCGTCGGCGATCTCATGCCCACGCCGGTCGACGATGAGCGGCTCGCCCCCGGCTACCTGCTCTCGGACGATCCGGCGGTGGAAGACGTCGTGTGGGAATTGGGCCTCGGACGCGTACGCGTCATGTCGCGTGAGGGTCGGCTGGACACCGCCGACCGGTGGTACGACGGCGATCATGGCCCGCACGCACCGATCGCAACGGCCGCCCCGTCCGGCGCGCGCTGCGTGTCGTGCGGCTTCTACCTGCCGCTTGGCCGGCGCCATGCGGGCGATCTTTGGCGCGTGCGGCAACATGTACGCCCCCGACGACGGCCGGATCGTCTCCGGCGACCATGGCTGTGGTGCCCACTCCGAGGTGCTGCTCGACCAGCCCGACGCGATCGAGGAGGCGCCGACCATCTACGACGACGCCGAGGTCGATCCGGTGGACGTCGCGGCCGAGCCCGGCGACCGTCGCCCCGGCCCATCCCGCCGCCATCCCCCTCCCCGGCGCCGTCGAGACACCCACCGCCGAAGAGACTGCGGAACCCGTCGGCACTGAACCATCGATCCCAGCCGAGTCTGCAGAAGACGCCGCGGAAGACCAGTCCGCGGAAGAGTCACAGGATGCCCCGGCCGACGCCCACGACATCGACGCAACCGCCGAGACGGACATTGCGATCAGCGCCGACGATGCGCACACCGATTCCGAGGACGCGTAACCGTCCCCCGTACCACGTAACACCGAAAGCCCGCGCCGATCGCCAGGACGGGTAACCGTCCCCCGTACCACGCAACTCCGAAAGCCCGCGGCCCACGGCGCGTAACGGGCAGTCGGACCGTGACATGGCCAGGCTGAGCGGCACCCTACTCACGACGGCTTAAAACGCTCTTCCCGGCGTGAGTAGGGTGCCGCTCAGCGGCAGCGCTGGCCAGCAATCAGTCAGGCGAGACGCGCCGACAACGTGATCTCGGCTCCAGTCAAAACCTTAGAGACCGGACACCCCGCCTTCGCCGCCGCCGCGACTTCCTGGAACTTCGCGTCGTCGATCCCGGGACGGTGCCGACCGTATCGAGGTCGATCTTCGTGATGCCGAATCCGTCGGCGACCCGATCGAGATGCACGGTCGCGCTTGTCGCGATGGACGTCGGGGTGAATCCGGCCTGACTGAGGCCATTGGACAGAGCCATCGAGAAGCAGCCGGCGTGGGCCGCCGCGATCAGCTCTTCCGGGTTGGTGCCCGGGCCCGACTCGAACCGGGAAACGAATGAGTAGGAGCCTTCGAACGCGCCCGAGCCGAGCTTCATGGTGCCCGAGCCGTCGCGTAGGTTGCCCTCCCAGAGGGCGGATGAGGTACGTGTAGGCATGCCTGAAACGCTAGCCCACCGATGAGGACTGCTGGTCGTTTCTTGGCGCGCGACGGGCGGCACGATGCCGGTCGTGGCGGATCATGACGAACCAGCCGGGGAAGCCCCAGAGGAAGCCGGCGAGGCAGATCCACAGCCAGTCGGTGTGGCCGTGGGCTGACAGCGTGTGCCGGAAGAACAGCAGGAGCACGAGGCCGACGATCGCCCACAGCACGATGCCGCCGATCGCGAACGGCACGGTGGGCGGGTCGACCGGCTCGAGGTGACGCTGTGGTGGTCGGCCATCCGTGGTGATCGGCTGTTCGGGCACGAGGGCAGCGTACGTCCTCCGGCCGACGGCGCGGCAACGGTGCCCAGGCCGGTCCGCCCCATCGGTAACGACCGGTATGCCAGGCACTCGTGACCGACGTCATCGCCGGATCGCGGTATCGTTAGCCAAGCTTATTAGTTAAGCTAATTAGTGACCGGACTCGATGACCGGCGTGGACGTTCAGCGCCAACCCGCAGCAACGTCCCGTTCCTCGGCCGACGCGAATGCCAGGAGTTGGGGGTGAACATGGCCAGCGAAGACACGAAGACGCGACGGCGCCCGCAGACCGCGAGCGGACCCAGGAAGTTGCTCGCTATGGCCGCGCTCGCGACCGAGCTGCGCGACGGCGTGATGCGCTTCAACCGGCGACTCCGCCAGGCCCGTCCGGTCGGCGACCTCACCGGGTCCCAGTTGTCCGTGCTGACGAGCCTTGAGCTGGCCGGTGCGATGACCCCACGCGAGCTGGCCGAATCCGAGCGTGTCCAACCTCCGACGATGACGAGGGTCGTGGCGCGGCTCGAAGCGATGGGTGTGGTCCAGCGAACTCCGCATCCCACCGATGGTCGGCAGGTCATCCTGTCCGCGACGCCTCGTGGGCGCGAAGCTCTGGCCGAGACACGCCGGGCCCGTGATGCCTGGTTGACCAAGCAACTCGCGGCGCTCTCCGACGCGGAGCGCGACACGCTCCAAGCGGCCGTGGAGATCATGAAGCGGATCGCCCGCAGCGACACCCCCGAGACCCCGCAACGCTAACCACCACTTTCACCCCCAGGAGGCGGTCCACACCGTGCAGGAACGGTTCAAGAACACATTTCGCGCGATGCACGTACGCAACTACCGTCTGTTCGCTACCGGACAGATGGTTTCGTTGCTCGGCAACTGGATGCAGGTCACGGCGCAGGACTGGCTTGTGCTCAAGCTTTCGCACAACTCACCGTCCGCGCTCGGCTTCGTCACCGCGCTGCAGTTCTTGCCGGTCCTGTTCCTCACGTTGGTCGGCGGCAAGCTCGCGGACCGCTTCGACAAGCGCCGCATCCTGCTTATCACCGCGGCGACGTACGCGTTGCTCGCGACGCTGATGGGCGTCCTCGTCGTCAGTGGTGTGATCCAGCTCTGGATGGTGTTCTGCTTCGCCGCGGCGTGGGGCACGGTCGGCGCGATCGACACGCCGGCCCGCCAGTCGTTCGTGTCCGAGATGGTCGGTCGCGACCTGCTGCCCAACGCGCTGTCGCTGAACGCCGCCGTGTTCAACTCGGCCCGCATCTTCGGCCCGGCCATCGGCGGTCTGACGATCGCCTTCTTCGGCACCGGGACGGCCTTCGTCCTCAACGCGTTCACGTTCATCGGCCCGCTCGTCGCCCTGTCCCGGATGGTTCCGGCCGAGTTGCATCGCAATCTTGCCGCTCGGGCCAAGGCCGGCGAGGCTCGTATCGTCGACGCGTTGCGCTACGTACGGCAGCGTCGCGACCTCGCCATTCCGATGATCCTGATCCTGGTCGCCGGCCTGTTCGCGTTCAACTTCACCGTGACGCTCCCGGTGCTCGCGAAGAACGTGTTCCACCGCGGCGCCGGCGAGTTCGGCCTGCTGTCGACATGCCTCGCGATCGGTGCGCTCGGCGGCGCGTTGGCCGGCAGCGCGCGGAGTAAGCGTCCGTCGACGTGGACGGTGACCGCCGCGGCCATCGGGTTCGGCGCGCTGGAGACCGTGCTCGGCCTGTCGCCCTCGTTCGTGCTGACGCTTCTGCTGCTGATCCCGACCGGTTTCGCGATGATCTTCTTTGCCCAGGCCGCGAACCAGCGGGTCCAGATGGGCACGGAGGCGTCGATCCGGGGTCGCGTCATGGCGCTCTACGTGCTCGTTTTCATGGGTACGACGCCGGTCGGCGCGCCGGTGGTCGGCTGGGTCGGCGAGGCGTTCGGCCCTCGTACGGCCATCTGGACCGGTGGCCTTCTGACGCTCATCGCCGCGATCGTGGTGTTCGCTCTCGAACAGCGCCGGCAGGGCGTACGGGTCCGGCTGGACCGCGATTCCCGCCGCCTCACCGTGGCGCCCAAGATCGCAGTCGAGCCCGAGCCCGTCCTCCAACGAGCCTGAGGTGACCACCGTGACCCGGCCGGGTCGGACGCGATTGTCGCGTTCGACCCGGCCGTGTCCGGTTCACGGCAATCGCGAAGTTGCAATCCCACGATGGGTGAATGGCATAAATCCGGTAGCAATTGTTGCCTTGCCCACTTACTGTGAGTCATCGTGACCTGGTTGCTGGCTGTCTCTGTGTTCCTCGCCATCACTGTGCTCAGCATCGTGCCGTTGGCCGTGCTCGCTGTCATTCATGCCGACAACCTGCTGGAATCCCTCGCCCGCACCCGTCGCCGTGCTCGAAAGGCGCGCGAACGCGTGCTGCCGGAGCCGGTCGGACCGCCGCTGGAGAAGATCGCGACCGACCTTCGCCGGATCGGGTCGGCCCGACGAGAGACCAGCCTCGGATCGTTGGGTTACACGATCCTGACCACGCAATACGACAAGCAGCTCGCCAACGGTTGCCGCGCGCTCGGGCTCGACCACCAGCTCTACGACCTGTGCGGTTTCGACCTGGACATGGAACGGCTGCGGGTCGAGGGAGCGTTGAGCGAAGCCGGAATGGTGCTCGCCGACGCGGACATCGAGCAGGACGTCGACGGGTGAGGCTGTTCGTCGCGGCCTATCCGCCGGCCGCGGCGCTCGACGATCTTGCGGCCCGGGTCGATGATCTGCACGTTGGTCGGGCCGCCACGGCCGGCGTCAACGCGCGCTTGGCCGCTAGGCCGCTGTGGCATGTGACGGTCGCGTTCCTGGGCGATGTCGCCGAGGAGCGACAGGACGCCGCGGCCGCGGCGGTCGATCGGGCCGCGGTGGAGACCGACGGTCTACCGATGCTTCGGCTCGCCGGCGGTGGCACGTTCGGACGCGGGAACTTCACGACCATGTGGGTCGGTCTCGCCGGCGACGTGGCCGGCCTTCAATCATTGGCCGGTACGGTCCGAGCCAAGCTCCGTCGCGCGCACCTGCGCTACGACCGCAAGCCGTTCCGCCCGCACCTGACGATCGCCCGGCCGGGGCAACGACTGCCACGGGATCAGATCGACGCCGACGTGGCGGCCTTGGCGACCTACGCCGGCCCGACCTGGCCGCTCACCGAACTGGTACTCGTCCAGTCGCACCAGGGCCCGCACCCCACGCACGTCCCCCTCCACCGCGCCCCGCTGGCCCACTAACCAGCGCCAGCAAACGCAGGCGCCGTGCCCGCGTGCGCCGATGATCCACCACCATGGACGATTCGCGTCGCACCAGCGACCCCGATCGTCCACCCCAATGGATCACGCCGCCACGTAACCGTCTCCCCGCCGTACCACGTAACTCTGAAAGCTCTAAGCCTCCGGATGCGGCAGGGACCGCAACCACCGCGGGTTTTCGCGGCAGCGTTCCCACGTCGGGATCAAGCCTGACCGCCCAGAGTGGGAATGCTGCCGCGAAAACCAAGAACAGTTACCAGGCCCAAGCCTCCGGCCCCGGCCCACCGTTACCGACCGCCGGGAACAACTCGTCCAACCGACGCCAACGTCGCGCCGTCGAGCTCGATCGACAACGCGTCGAGCGGCCCGTCGAGCTGCTCCATCGTGCGCGGTCCGATGATCGGTGCCGTCACGCCCGGTCGGGACAGCAACCAGGCGAGCGCGATGTTCGCCGGGTCGTGCCCGACCTCGGCCGCACAGCTTCTCGTAGGCCTCGATCGTTTCGCGGTGGTCGTTCAAGCCGTCGGCGGACCGCCCGGTCTTGGACCGTGCGCCGGAACCCTCGCGTTCCTTGCGAATCGCACCGGACAGCAGGCCGCCGTGCAGCGGCGACCACGGGATGATGCCGATGCCGTGTTCGATCGCGGACGGCACGACCTCGAGTTCGACGAAGCGCGTCATGAGGTTGTAGATGCACTGTTCGGAGACGAGGCCGAGGAAGTTGCGTTTCGCCGCCTCGGCCTGCGCGACGGCGATGTGCCAGCCGGCGAAGTTGGACGATCCGACGTAGCGCACCTTGCCCTGCGCGACCAGGATCTCCATCGCCTGCCAGATCTCCTCCCACGGCGTCGACCGGTCGACGTGGTGCATCTGGTAGAGGTCGATCCAGTCGGTCTGCAGGCGGCGGAGCGAGTTGTCGCAGGCCGCGATGATGTGGCGGGCGGAGAGTCCCTGGTCGTTGGGCCAGTCGCTGGATCTTGCCGTAGACCTTCGTGGCCAGCACGACCTTGTCGCGCCGGCCGCCGCCCTGGGCCAGCCAGCGGCCGATGATCTGCTCGGTGATACCTTCGCCGACTTTCCATCCGTACACGTCGGCGGTGTCGAAGAAGTTGATCCCGTGCTCGAGTGCGCGGTCCATGATGGCGTGACTGTCCGGCTCGGTCGTCTCGGGGCCGAAGTTCATCGTGCCCAGGCAGAGCCGGCTCACCTTCAGCCCGGTGCGGCCAAGTTTCGTGTATTCCATGCGGCCCACTCTGCCACGGGCACGTCAGCGCTTCACCGCGACGTACACGCCGTTGCCGAAGCCCGGCAGGTAGAACTTCGCCGTGCACCCGGCCGCGTCGAACGCGTCGAGGAAGTCGTCGTCGGTCCACATCGACATGTGGTGCACGTCGGTCGTGTGCTCGATCCCGTCCGGCGTGCCGACAAGGTAATGCATGGTCACAACGCTGACGCGCGGATGTTGCGGGTCGAATCCGGAGTGCGACATCCGGAAGATCGTTCGGTCGTTCCCGTCGGTACCGGGGCGGTTGGTGAAGTCACTGCCGATATGCCCGACGTTGTAGCGCGCCGCCGTCATCCACGGTTCGACGACGATCACGCCGCCGGCTGCCGACGTGAGCCGCCATCGCGTCGAGCGTGGCAAACAGGCCGGCGATGTCGCCGGTTGGACCGCCGGCATAGCCGATCGTCGCGAACATGCAGATCACGGCATCGAAACGTCGCCGGAGGTCGAGCGTACGCATATCCGCGTCCACGATCGTGACGCCGGGCAGGCGTTGTTGCGCGACTGTACGCATCGGCGCCGATGGCTCAACGCCGGTCACCTCATCGAATACGTGACGCAGGTGCACGAGGTGGGAGCCGGTCCCGCACCCGACGTCGAGCAACGTGTTGGCGGTCGGATTGCGCGTCCCGGATCAGCTTCGTAATCGTCCGGCTCTCGGCGGCGTAGTCCTTGCCTCGGCTGGCGTAGAGGTCGTCGTACAGGGTTGCGTGGCCACCGTACGCATCCGCCGGTTCGGCGGACGCCTGGACGGCCGGCTGCTGCGGATCGTGCGCGGTGGACATCGAAACCCGGTCGCGGTCAGCTCGATTCGCGCGCGGCCGGAGCCGAACCGAACAGCACGTCGTCCCAGCTCGGAGCGCGCTTGCGCGGCTTCTCCTCGGTGTCTGCGTCCTGCGTCGGGTTGCGTCGCGGGCGCAACACCGCGAGTGATGGCACGGCCGGGGCGTCGAGTGCCTGGTCTGGGTCGCTGTCGAACGCGCCGCCGGGCGCACCGAGCGCGCCCCGGGGTCGCGCGAGCGGCCGGTTGCGCGGTGCCGTGTCGCCGGCCTCCGGGTCGTTGCCGAGTGGCCGATCGAGGCTCGCCAGCAGGGCGTCGCGTCCGGCGCGTACGGGATCGGGCCGGGTCGGACGCGTCTCGCGCCGAGCGGTGTCCGGTGCCGGCCGCATCGGCTCGTGGCCGCCGCGCGTCGGTTCGTTACGCGACAGGTCGCCACGGCTGGACTCGCCGCGAGTCGGCATCGTGAGGCCGCGCCCGAGCGATTGATCGTGCCCGAGCACCGGCGAAGGTCGGTCGACGCTCAGATACTGCGCCATGTCGTCGTACGCGCTGACCAGCTGGCGTGCCTTGTCCAGCTCCCAGACGGCCTGCGCGCTGGCCTTTCCACTCGGCCACGTCGCGACGATGCGCCACGTGCCGTCGTCGCGACGGTAGGCGTCCCACGCGATCTTCTCCGAGTCGACGCCGTGCTGGCTGAGGCGCGCGTCCACGATCTGCGCGAGGGTCGCGTTGCGATCCTGGCCCTTCAGCTTCGTCCGGCGCGCGTGCTGCGCGAGCATCGCGCGTTCCTGCAGGACGGGACCGGCGTAGCGGAGGATCCGGTCGACCGGAACGCCGCTCAATCGCGCCACCTCGTCGGCTGTCTCGCCGGCCCGGATCCGGGCCTGGATGTCGCGGGGCGACAACACCGAATTCGGATCGGGCTCCGGCGGCTTCGCACCGGCCCGGTCGGCGCTCATCGCCGACGTCAGGCGGTCATCGACCGGCAGTGCGAGGAGTCGGCCCACCTCATCGGCGAGGACGAACGCGTGGCCGTCCTCGGAGAGAGCGACGAAGCGAACCGGCCGCATCGCTTACCTCCTCGTCCGATGGGCGCGAAAGGTCGGCGCCCGCCGACGTTGACCCAGGCCCATACCGTACGCCGAGGTGCGAGGCGATGCCGGGAGGCCGCGCCGCGATTCGCCGGATCTCCGCCAACTTTTCCGTCCACTGCCGACCGACATGTTCGCCCGCGGTACGGCTGGTCGCCCGGGTTTGCTACAGCTCGCCGATCACGTAGTCGACGCAGGCCGTCAGCGCCTCGACGTCGGCCGGTTCGACGGCCGGATACATCCCGATGCGCAACTGGTTGCGACCGAGTTTGCGATAGGGCTCGGTGTCGACGATGCCGTTGGCGCGCAGCGTGGCCGCGACCGCCTCGGCATCGACGTCATCGACGAAGTCGATGGTGCCGACGACGTTCGAGCGGATCGAGGCATCGGTCACGAACGGCGTCGCGACCGGCGAGGCTTCGGCCCAGCCGTACAGGATGGCGGCCGAGGACTCCGTACGCTTCGTGGCCCAGGCCAGCCCGCCTTGCGCATTCATCCAGTCGGTCTGCTCGGCGGCCAGGAACACCGTGGCCAGCGCCTGGGTGTTGTACATCTGGTCGAGCCGGGAATTCTCCAGCGCCGCGACCAGGTCCAGGAACGCCGGGATGAACCGCCCGGTCGCCTTTATCTGGAAAGCGCGCTCGATCGCGGCCGGCGACAGGAGCGCGATCCACAGTCCACCGTCGGAGGCGAAGCATTTCTGCGGCGCGAAGTAGTAGACATCGCTCTGCCGTACGTCGACGTCCAGGCCGCCCGCGCCCGAGGTGCCGTCGTGCAGCATCAACGCACCGTCGTCGGCGCCGTCCACACGGGTCACTGGGACGGCCACCCCGGTCGAGGTCTCGTTGTGCACCGTCGCGTACGAGTCCACACCGGCTTCGGCGACGAGACTGATCGCGCTGCCGACCGGCGCCGTCCGTACGGTCGGTTCGGCCAGGAACGGCGCGCCCTTGACTTCGGCGACGAACTTCGCGCCGAACTCGCCGAACGTGGCGAGCTGGGCCCAGTCGTGGATCAACGAGAACGCGGCCACGTCCCAGAACGCGTTGGAACCGCCGTTGCCGAAGACGATCTCGTACCCGTCGGGCAGGTTGAAGAAGTCGGCGAGCCCGCGACGGAGGCGCGCGACTTCCCCCCGTACCGGCGGTTGGCGGTGTGAAGTGCCCAGGTAGTCGGTCGCGCGCGCGGCGAGCGCGTCGACCGCCGCCGGGCGGATCTTGCTCGGCCCGCTGCCGAAACGTCCGTCGGCGGGCTTGAGACCGGCGGGGATGGTGATCGCGGTATCCATGATCTTCCTTCCGGAGCGCACGCGGCATCCGCGCTGGAATCGGCCCCGTTGCCGCGGGGCCGATTCTTCCACGCGAACCGGCGGCGGCGGCCGCCGCGTCAGCCGGCCGCGACCGCCGCGTCAACCGGCCGCGACCGCGGCGTCAGCCGGCCGCGACCGCGCTCCAGCCTTCGACGTCCTGCGGCTTGCGCGGCCCGGGGCCGACATAGATGGCCGACGGCCGGACGAGCCGTTCCAGCTTCTTCTGCTCCAGAATGTGTGCGCTCCACCCGGCCACCCGGGCGCACGTGAACATCGAGGTGAACATGTGCGCGGGGACCTCCGCGAAGTCGAGCACGACGGCAGACCAGAATTCGACGTTGGTGGCCAGGATCCGGTCCGGCTTACGCTCGTGCAGCTCGGCGAGGGCGGCCTTCTCCAGCGCCTCGGCGATCTCGAACCTCGGCGCGCCGAGCTCCCGCGCGGTGCGGCGCAGGACCCGAGCGCGCGGGTCTTCGGCCCGGTAGACGCGGTGCCCAAAGCCCATCAGGCGCTCGCCCCGGTCCAGCAGATCCTTGACGTAGACCTCGGCGTTGCCGCTGCGTTCGACCCCTTCGATCATGCCGAGCACGCGGGATGGAGCGCCGCCGTGCAGCGGTCCGGACAGAGCGCCGATGCCCGATGAGATGCAGGCCGCTACGTCGGCACCGGTGGAGGCGACGATGCGTGCCGTGAACGTCGAGGCGTTCATGCCGTGTTCGGCCGCGGAAATGAAATAGGCGTCAACCGCCTTCACGTGCCGGGGATCCGGCTCGCCCCGCCAGCGCTTCATGAAGCGCTCGACAATCGTCCGCGCCTTGTCGATTTCCTTCTGCGGTACGGCCGGCAGACCGAGCCCACGCGCGGCCTGGGCGACGAACGACAGCGCCGTGACGCTCACCCGGGCGAGATCCTCACGGGTCTGCTCGTCCGATATGTCGAGCAATTGGCCGAGGCCCCAATAGGGCGCGAGCATCGCGACCGCGGACTGTACGTCGACGCGGATATCCCCGGAGTGCACCGGCACCGGGAACGGCTCCGCCGGCGGCAGACCCGGGCCGAACTTGCCGTCGACCAACAGCGCCCAGACGTTGCCGAAGGACACGTTCCCGATCAGGTCCTCGATGTCGACGCCGCGGTAGCGCAGCGCGCCGCCTTCCCTGTCGGGCTCGGCGATCTCCGTCTCGAAGGCGACGACGCCTTCCAGGCCAGGCTTGAATTCGGACATCTTTGTCTCCTGGATTCGTGGCGAGTGGGTGCCGCGGCCGGGTCATGGCGGTGACGGTCGTCGATCGGTCGGGTGGGTGGGTTCGGCCAGCCGGTCAACGACGCCTCACTGTCATCTTGCCCGGCGGTGAACGGGTGTGCGACCCATCTGGCATGTGCGGCGGGCGACATCCTCCCAGGCAACGTCGATGCGCCGGCCAGGACCAACCCGGCCGCTTCGGCGGGTGTGTTCCATACAACAATGGTTCGCGCAGCTCAAAGCGTGAGTGTTGGATGGGTGCGTGATGTCGGGCACAAGCGGCGATGGCGACGGGTCAGACCCGGCTCGATTGGATCTTGGGGCGATGCGGCGCGACTACGGCCGAGGTGACAATGCGCCCGGCCTGTCCGAAGACGATCTCGCCGCCGATTGGCTCACCCAATTCCGTCATTGGTTCGACGATGCGGTCGCCGCCGGCCTGCCCGAGCCGAACGCGATGGTCGTCGCGACGGCATCCGCCGAAGGACGCCCGAGCGCCCGTACGGTTCTGCTGAAGCAGGTCGACGCCCGGGGCTTCGTGTTCGTGACGAATTACACGTCGCGCAAGGGCGGCGAGTTGGCCGCGAACCCGTACGCGAGTCTGGTGTTTCCGTGGTTCCCGATGACCCGTCAGGTCGTTGTCTGCGGAACCGTGGCCAAGGTGGCGCCCGAGGAATCGGCCGCATATTTCGCCACCCGCCCGCGTGACTCCCAGATCGGTGCGTGGGCGAGTCCCCAGTCCCAGGTCGTGGCGGGACGCGCGGAGCTCGATGCCGCGGAGCGCGAAACGGTCGAGCGGTTCGCCGAGGAGCCCGAGGTGCCCGTGCCGCCGCACTGGGGTGGGTTCCGCCTGCGCCCGGACACAGTGGAGTTCTGGCAGGGCCGTACGAGCCGCCTCCATGATCGGCTCCGCTATCGCCGCGTCGAGCGGCCGGCGGATCGACCGACGACGAGGCGACCGACGACGAGGCGACCGACCGGGCAGACGACTGGATAGTGGAGAGGTTGGGGCCTTGAGCAGCGCCGACGACAGCGACGTTGGCACCGGCACCACATCTCACCATCAAGCCGTCGACGGCCGTGCGGTCGCGCACGACGCGCTCGCCGACGTGTCGCTCGGCGGCTCGTCGGCGTTCCCGGTAGACGTACTTGGGCGACGTGACCGCGGCGGATGGCGCCGTCACCCAGCGCGAGACCGCTACCAAGGTCCGCACGCGCGTCGTCCCGGCGGCGCCGTCCCAGGGGCCGCCGACGGCCGGATCTGCGACGGCCGGATCTGCGACGGCCGGATCCGCGACGGCGGCGCGGCACGGTTGGCGCCGGGTTGCGATCGACACGCGGCCGCTGCGGCATTCGGCGTACCGGCGGATGTTCATCGGCTCGGCGACCTCTTTCTTCGGCACCCAACTGACCGCGGTGGCCGTGCCGGTCCAGATGTACGCGATGACGAAATCCAACGCCTGGGTCGGCGTCCTCGGCGTCGGCGGCCTCGTCCCATTGTTGATCTTTTCGCTGTGGGGCGGCGCGCTCGCGGACCGGCTGGATCGCCGTCGCCTGCTGCTCGTGAGTTCGACCGTCATGTGGCTCGTGACTCTGTCGCTGCTGGCCCAGGCGGTGCTGAAGGTCAACAGCCCGTGGTTGCTGCTCGGGCTCGTGGCCGTGCAGTCCGCCGCCGTGGCGGTCACCATGCCCACGCGGTCGGCCATCATCCCGCGAATCGTCCCGGCGGCCGAGATGGCCCAGGCCAACACGCTGAACTTCACCATGTCGAACGTCGCGACGGTCGCCGGTCCGCTGCTCGCCGGCGTACTGATCGGCGCCGGCGGTGGGGTGTTCTGGGCGTACGCCGCGGACGCCCTCACGTTCACGGTCGCCCTGTGGGCCGCGCTGCGCCTGCCGGCGATGCCGCCGGTCGGAGAGGTGTCGGACAAGCGCGGCGGCTGGTCGGACGTCATGTTCGGACTCCGCTACCTCGGGACGACGCCGGTGCTGTTGCTGTCGTTCGCGGTCGACATCGCCGCGATGGCGCTCGCGCTGCCGCGGGCGCTGTTCCCGGCGGTCGCGGCCAACGAGTTCCACGGCGGCGTCGGTTGGCTCTTCAGCGCGATCGCGATCGGCGCCGTGGTGGCCGGCGTCTCCTCGGGCTGGGTCGCGCGCGTGCGCCACCAGGGCACCGCATTGATCTGCGCGGTCGTGGCCTGGGGCATCGCGGTCGCGGCGGCCGGCCTGGCTCATCAGCTGTGGCTGGTGGTCATCTTCCTCGCCATTGGTGGCGCCGCCGACCTGGTCAGCTCCGTCTACCGACAAACGATGTTGCTCACCTACGCCCCGGATGAGCTGCGCGGGCGGCTTCAGGGCGTGTTCACGGCCGTCGTGGCCGGCGGACCACGCCTCGGTGACCTTCGCGCCGGGCTCACCGCGTCGGCGGTCGGCACGACGACGGCCTGGGTGGGCGGCGGCATCGCCGCCTCCGTGGTCGCGATCCTGATCGGTCTGTGCTTCCCGGCGCTGCGCCGATACACAGCGACGAACCGCTAGTCGCCCGGCGTCGCGCTTCAGCGAAAACGACGCTGATACGGCGAAGGGGTGTACGCGGTCTTTCGGGCCCGCTACTAGCCGTGTTTCGGCCGTGGTTCCCACGCACTCCGGCGGCACGTTAGGGTCGGGCCCATGGCTTCGATCGACTCCTCGTCGGTTGCCCTTCCCTCGGGCACCCAATGGCAGATCGCGTCCCAGGGGCACACGGCGGTCATCGTCGAGGTCGGCGGCGGTTTGCGGACGTACACGGCGGACGGCGAGGACGTCGTCGACGGCTACCCGGCCGACTCGCTGTGCCCGGGCGGTGCCGGCCAGGCCTTGCAGCCGTGGCCGAACCGGATTCGCGACGGCCGCTACACGTTCGAGGGAACCGAATATCAGCTGTCCCTCTCCGAGCCGGCTACGCATAACGCGATCCACGGGCTCACCCGCTGGGCGCGCTGGCACGCCGTCGACGTCGCGCCCGACGCCGTCACGGTCGGCCTGGACATCGCGCCCGAGCCCGGCTACCCGTGGCCGCTTCGGCTGCGTACGCGCTGGTCGGTCGGTGCCGAAGGCCTGCACGTCGAACATGAGGCGACCAACCACGGCGGCGCGCCGGCGCCGTACGGCCTCGGCCTGCACCCGTATCTCCTTCTGCCCGGCGTGAGCGTGGACGACCTGGAACTGACGCTGCCGGCACACTCGCGACTGCTCGTCGACGGTCGGCTGCTGCCGATCGGCGCGGCCAAGGTCGCCGGCGACGCGTACGACTTCACCAGCCCCCGTCGCCTCGGCCAGGCGACGCTGGATACGGCGTTCGGCGACGTCGAGCACGGCGATGACGGCCGCTCGACGGTCGTGTTGGCGGCGCCCGACGGCCGTACGCGGTCGATCTGGGCCGACGGCGCGTTCCACTGGTGGCAGGTGTTCACCGGCGACTCCCTGCACGGCGAACGCCATCGCCGTTCCGTCGCCATCGAGCCGATGACCTGCCCGCCGGACGCGTTCCGGTCCGGCCGAGACATGGTCGTGATCAAGCCCGGCGACACGTGGCGCGGCACCTGGGGGATTCGTCCCGGCCGGCACGACGCCACGACCGCTGCCTCGGCCGGGGAGTAGCGGTGGAGTTCGCCGATGTGGTGCGCCGGCGCCGGATGGTCCGCAACTACGATCCGGACCGACCGGTGGCGGACGAGTTGCTCGACCGCCTGCTCGACTATGCGATCCGGGCGCCATCGGCGGGGTTTTCCCAGGGTTGGGGCTTCCTGGTGCTGACCGAGTCGGCCGACCGCGATCGATTCTGGGCCGCGACCACCCCATCGGATGAATCCGGCGATGACGCCAATGGGCCGGACCCCTGGTTGGAGGGGCTTCAGCGTGCGCCGGCGATCATCGTTCCGCTATCGAACAAGACGATCTACCTCGACCGCTACGCCGCCGACGACAAGGGCTGGACGGACCGCGACGAGGCGCGCTGGCCCGTGCCGTATTGGGACATCGACACCGGATTCGCGGCGTTGATGATGATGCTCGGTGCGGTCGACAACGAACTCGTCACATGCTTTTTCGGAATTCCACCCGAACAGACGGCAACCTTTCGCGCCGAGTTCGACGTCCCTAGTGAGTACACCCCGATCGGCGCGCTGTCGGTCGGGTATCCGGCGCCCGATCGGCGTTCGCCGTCGCTGCGACGCGGCCGGCGACCGGCCGCCGAGGTTGTGCACCGTGGCAACTGGCAGCCGCCGCTGCGTAGCGTCAGCCGCGAGGCGCCGGAAGATGAGCCGCTGCGTAGCGTCAGCCGCGAGGCGCCCGGAGCGTAGCGTCGGCAGTGCCGATCGGTCGGCGCTTCGGGCCGTACCGACCAACGGCGGCTAGGATGTTGGGCTTGTATAGGCGAGAAGGGGAGCCACCGGCGTGATCTTCAAGGCGGTCTCGGAAGGCCGGCCCTACCCGGACCACGGGCTCTCTCTCAAGGAGTGGTCGCAGATCCCGCCGCGTCCGGTACGCCTCGATCAGCTCGTGACGACAAAGCGTGAATTGGCGCTCGACCGGCTGCTGGCCGAGGATTCGACGTTCTACGGCGACCTGTTTCCGCACGTGGTCGCTTTCGAAGGCACGCTCTACCTCGAGGACGGGGTGCACCGGGCGCTGCGTGCCGCGTTGCAGCAGCGCACCACGATCCATGCCCGTGTGCTGTCGATGCCGGTAGGCACCGTCACCGCGACGGCCAAGGTAGCCGTCGACTGACGCAGCGGGACGCGAACGGCCGCCTTATCCACCGACGCTCGCAACGGTTACGTTGTGGTCATGACGCGCACTCCGCTCGACCTCATCGACGTCGATCACCTTCACTCCGACGAGGAGCTGGAGATCCGTCGCGTCGTCCGGAAGTTGGTCGACGACCGGGTCCGCCCGTACGTCGCCGAATGGTACGAGTCGGGCACGCTGCCGGCGCGTGACCTGGCGAAGGACTTCGGCGCGCTCGGCCTGCTCGGCATGCACCTGACCGGTTACGGCTGCCCGGGCGCCTCCGCCGTCGCGTACGGCCTCGCGTGCCTCGAGTTGGAAGCGGGCGACTCCGGTATCCGCTCGCTCGTCAGCGTGCAGGGGTCCCTCGCGATGTACGCCATCTGGAAGTTCGGCTCGGAGGAGCAGCGCACCGAGTGGCTGCCGCGGATGGCGACCGGAGACGCGATCGGCTGCTTCGGGCTGACCGAACCGGATCACGGCTCCGACCCGGGGTCGATGCGCACGAGGGCTCGTCGCGATGGCGATGACTGGATCCTGCACGGCGGCAAGATGTGGATCACGAATGCCCCAGTTGCCGACGTCGCGGTGATCTGGGCCCGCACCGAAGACGGGATCGCAGGCTTCGCCGTACCCATGGATTTGCCCGGTGTCTCGGTGCGTGAGGTGACCCACAAGATGTCGCTGCGGGCGTCAATAACCGGTGAGATCACACTCGACGACGTCCGCGTGCCGGCCGCCGCGCAGCTTCCGGACGCGCGCGGCCTGCGCGCGCCGCTGTCCTGCCTGACCCAGGCGCGGTACGGCATCGTCTGGGGCGCGCTCGGCGCGGCGCGGGACTGCCTGCACACCGCGCTCGACTATGCGATCACGCGCGAACAATTCGGCAAGCCGATCGCCGCCTTCCAGCTCACCCAGGCCAAACTCGCCGACATGGCGCTGGAGCTTCAGAAGGGCTACCTGCTCGCCCTGCACCTCGGGCGCCAGGTCGACGTCGGGCGGAGCACGCCGGAGCAGATCAGCATCGGGAAGCTCAACAACGTCCGCGAGGCCATCACCATCGCGCGGCAGTGCCGGACGATCCTCGGCGCGAACGGCATCAGCGGGGAGTATCCGGTCATGCGGCACGCGAACAACCTGGAGAGTGTCCTCACCTACGAGGGCACGTCCGAGGTGCATCAGCTCGTGGTCGGTCAAGCCCTCACTGGCCTGTCGGCGTTTGCGTAGCGGCAGTCGACGTTGACGTCCGTCAGCGTCCGGCATCGATGACTGTCGTACCCATGTTCTAGCTTTAGGCGTTGGAAGATGCGCCGGAGGTTCACACAGACCTTG
This sequence comes from uncultured Actinomycetota bacterium, assembly GCA_963724705.1. Lineage (GTDB taxonomy): Bacteria > Actinomycetota > Actinomycetes > Mycobacteriales > Micromonosporaceae > DASQPR01. Next base: position 653,887 of record CAVRVS010000006.1, on the reverse strand, counting down.
CGGCGTGGGTTTCGTCGTGCCCTTGCGCGGGCACCTTCTACTTAAGACTGAGCGCCGGCTGAGACGACGCTCCCGAGGAACGCTGCGCCGGATCGAAGACGGGATGTGACGCGATGACTGCCAAGACCGCCGACGACGGCGACCGGGAGCCGACAGCCGCGACCTCGGACGTCGAATCAGGCAACGGCTCGCCCGGTCCAACCACGGACGAGTCGCCAGCAATGCACACATATCGGCCCGGCCACGCACAAGCCACGGCCGAGCTGCCGGCACGCCGGGCGTCACACGATCACGACACCGTGTCTTTGCCGGTGCGCTCGCGCGACGCGGCCGACGAGCCGCCCGGTGCGGGTGCACGGGTCGCGCGGCGTTGGCGTTGGAATCCCTTTGCCGCGATCGGGCGCAAGATGTTCTGGCTCACCGCGATCGCCGGCATCATCGTGATCCTTCTGCTGATCACGACGATGTTCGGGTTGTGGCCGCGCTTCGGCAACATCTTCGGCTCGAAGTCCACCGACCGCAGCGGACCGGTGCTGCTGGTGTCCATCCAGGACCTGGCCCGATTCGAGGCCGCGAGCGGCAACTTCCAGGTGATCGTCGACCTGCAGAACGATCGCAAATACATCCCCGACTTCCTGTTCAACGAGCGGTCGCTGTTCGTCGCCGACGGGTCGGTCGATGCCTACGTCGACTTCAGCAACATCGGCCAGGGCGACATCAAGGTCGACCCGACCGATGCGAAGAAGGTCACGATCAACCTGCCGGCGCCGCAGCTCGAGCCGCCCAACCTCGACGAGGGCCGGAGCTACCTGTACGCGACCCAGAAAGGCCTGATCAACCGCCTGGGTGACGTGCTCTCCAACGACGCGAACTCCCAACAGCAGCTCTACCAGCTCGGTCAGCAGAAGATCGCGGCCGCGGCGCTGGATAGCGAGTTGCCGTCGCGGGCGGAGAAGAACACGACGGCCATGCTCAACGGCCTGCTGAAGTCTCTCGGTTACACCTCGGTGACCGTCAACTACGCAGCGCCGTAGCGAGCTTCCGCAGTCCGACGAACCGCGCCATGATCCACCAAGGTGGACGATTTCGACGCCGTAGCGACGTCGATCGTCCACCGCAGTGGATCTTGCCGCACGGCCACAGCCCGCGGTCCGCCGCGGCCGCACGACCACGCGGCCCGCGGCGGTGACGAGCCTCTCGCCCGAGGTGATCGACGGTTCGGCAGGGCTAGGCTTGCGGCGGCGACGGCGCCAACACCCCCGGCGGTCCGCCGCCGATGGCACGGCCTACAACGATGTGGCCATGTCGGTGGGATGGAGACGGCGTGATCAGCACCTTTGACCTGTTCAAGATCGGCATCGGGCCATCGAGCTCGCACACCGTCGGTCCGATGCGAGCCGCGCATACCTTCGCCGCCGGGCTCAAGGCCGACGGCCTGCTGGCCAACACCACTCGGGTGTACGCAGAACTGTTCGGCTCACTCGGCGCGACCGGACACGGGCACGGCAGCGACCGGGCCGTGCTGCTCGGGCTCTCCGGCGACGATCCGGAGACCGTGGACACCGACTCGATTCCGCAGCGCGTCGACGCGATCAAGGCGCGCGGTCGGCTCGCTCTGCTCGGCTCGCACGACATCGACTTCGACGTCGACACGGACCTCGTCCTGCACCGCCGGCGTACGCTGCCGTTCCACCCCAACGGGATGACCTTCACGGCGTACGGTCCGGACGACGCCGTCCTACGGGAGCGGACGTACTACTCGGTCGGCGGTGGGTTCGTGGTCGACGAAAAGGCGACCGGAGCCGACCGGATCAAAGTGGACGAGACCCCGGTGGCGTACCCGTTCCGTACCGGAGCCGAACTCCTGGCTCACGCCACGGACACCGGACTACCGATCTCCAGCCTGATGTTCGCGAACGAGCTTTCGTGGCGATCCGAGGATGACGTACGCACCGAGTTGGCACACATCTGGCAGACGATGCAGGAATGTGTGAACCGGGGCTGCGCCAATGACGGGACGCTACCCGGCGGGCTGAAGGTGCGCCGTCGCGCCGCCGAGCTGCACCGGACGTTGTCGGCCGAGCATTTCGGTGTCGATCCGTTACGGGTCATGGACTGGGTGACGCTCTTCGCGCTCGCGGTCAACGAGGAGAACGCGGCCGGGGGTCGCGTGGTGACCGCACCGACGAACGGCGCCGCCGGGATTGTTCCGGCCGTGCTGCTCTACTACACCCGCTTTGTCCCCGGCGCCAACCTCGACGGCGTGATCCGATTCCTGCTCACCGCGGCCGCGATCGGCGTGTTGTTCAAGGAGAATGCGTCGATCTCGGGCGCGGAGGTGGGCTGCCAGGGCGAGGTCGGATCGGCCTGCTCGATGGCCGCGGCCGGGCTGACCGAGGTGCTCGGTGGGTCGCCGCGCCAGGTCGAGAACGCCGCCGAGATCGCGATGGAACACAATCTCGGGCTGACGTGCGACCCGGTCGGCGGTCTCGTGCAGATCCCCTGCATCGAGCGCAACGCCGTCGCGAGCATCAAGGCGATCACCGCGACTCGGCTCGCGATGCGTGGCGACGGGGAGCACTTCGTATCTCTCGACAAGGTCATCAAGACGATGCGAGAGACCGGTGCCGACATGAAGATCAAGTACAAGGAGACGGCTCGTGGCGGCCTCGCCGTCAACGTCATCGAGTGCTGATCGCCGCCCCGGCTAGCGCGGGCGAGGGTGCACGGTTCGTTGTGTTGATCCGTGCGGTGTCTTAGCGTCGGGTCCATGACGCTGCTTTCGGATCTTGTCGACGCGATCGGTACCGGTGCCGTCGAGGTGTACGACCTCACGGCGCCGTTGACGTCCCATACGCCCATCCTGGCGCTGCCGGAGCAGTTCGGTCAGACCTGGCCGTTCGCGCTGACGGAGATCAGCCGCTACGACGACCGTGGCCCGGCCTGGTATTGGAACAACTTCACGACCGGCGAGCACACCGGCACGCACTTCGACGCGCCGATCCACTGGGTCACCGGCCAGGACAAGCGCGATGTCGCGCAAGTGCCGGTCCAGCAGCTCATCGCACCGGCGGCCGTGCTGGACGTGACGGACGAGGCGGCCGCGGACCCGAACTTCCTCCTCGAGGTGTCCCACATCAAGGCGTTCGAGGCCGACTACGGCCCACTGCCGGATGGCGGCTGGCTGCTCATCCGTACCGGCTGGGATGCCCGCTCGACCGACCAGGACGCGTTCCTGAACGGCGGCGCGACACCCGGCGTCTCCATCGAATGCGCGAAATGGCTCGCCGACGAGGCGCCGATCCAGGGTGTCGGCGTCGAAACGGTCGGCACGGATGCCGGTGCGGCCCACTCGTTCGACCCGCCGTTCCCATGCCACTCGTACGTCCTCGGAGCCGACAAGTTCGGCCTGACGCAGTTGCGGAACCTGGCGCAGTTGCCCCCGACCGGTGCCGTCGTGATCGCTACGCCGCTGCCGATCGTGACCGGCTCCGGCAGCCCGGCCCGCGTGCTCGCCCTTGTCGAGCACTGAGTCCGCAATGGATGTCGCCACACAGATCGGCACGGTGCTCGCCGGTCTCGGCGCCGACGTGGTGTTCGGCGTCGTGGGCAGCGGCAACTTCCATGTGACAAACGCCCTGGTCGCCGCCGGTGCTCGTTTCGTGCCGTCCGCGCACGAAGCGGGCTCGGCGACGGCCGCGGACTCCTATGCCCGCTTGACCGGCAAGGTCGGCATCGTTTCGGTGCACCAGGGCCCGGGCGTTACCAACGCGTTGACCGGGCTCGACCGAGGCGGCGAAGAGCCGTACTCCGCTTATTGTTCTGGCGCCGGAGGCGACGAACCCGAGGTCGAATTTCTACCTCGACCTGGCGGCGCTAGCGCGGTCGATCGGCGCTGCGTTCTGCCGCGTGCGGGTGGAGTCGGCGCCGGATGACGTGGCGGAGGCGTGGCGTCTGGCGACGACCGGTCTTGGCGGGACCGTTGTCGTCGGTCTGCCGTTGGACGTGCAGGCGGCACCGGCGGTCGCGGGGCGAAACGCTGCCGCGATCGCCTTGCCGGAGGCAGAAATGCCGGACGCGGCGGAGGTCGAACAGATCGCTGCCCTGCTGTCCGGCGCGCAACGCCCGGTGTTCATCGCCGGTCGAGGTGCGGCCCGCACACCGTTCGACGCCACGCGGGCCGCCCTTGAGCAGCTGGCGGACTCGTGCGGCGCCTTGCTCGCCACGTCCGCGGCCGGCCACGGTCTGTTCGCCGGATCGCCGTGGGACCTCGGCATTTCCGGCGGCTTTGCGACGCCGCTCGCCGCCGAACTGATCGCCTCGGCCGACGTCCTCGTCGCGTGGGGCTGCTCGCTGAACATGTGGACAACCCGGCACGGCACGTTGATCCCGCCCGGCGCGGCCGTCGTCCGCGTCGACCACGACCTGGTTGCGCTCGATCAGCCGCTGATCGCTCCGGCCGCCCAAGATATTCGGGTACGGGGTGAGCTACGGCTCGTGGCCGACGCGGTGCTGGCGGCCTCAGGACCGTCGAGCGGATCCGGATATCGGACGGCGGATGTCCGCGCGCGCATCGAGGCGGCCGGCCGATGGCGGCAGGTGCCCTACGACGACTGGTCGACGGACTCGACGATCGACCCACGTACGTTGACCGCCGCTCTCGACGACATCCTGCCGGCCGAACGCGTGGTCGCCGTCGACTCGGGCAACTTCATGGGCTATCCGGCGACGTATCTGCGGGTGCCTGATCCGGCCGGCTTCAGCTTCACCCAGGCATACCAGGCGATCGGACTCGGCCTGGCGTCCGCAATCGGCGCGGCGGTCGCTCGGCCCGATCGGCTCACCGTCGCCACGCTCGGCGACGGCGGGTTCCTGATGGCGCTGGCCGAACTGACGACGGTGCAGCGGCTCGGTCTTCCGATCGCGATCGTGGTGTACAACGACGCGGCGTACGGCGCCGAGGTCCACCACTTCGGTCCGAGCGGGTTTCCGCTGGATACGGTGACCTTTCCGGACTCCGACATCGCGGCGATCGGCCGTGGCTTCGGGTTCGACGGCATCACCGTACGGTCGGTGGCCGACCTCGAACCGCTGCGGTCCTGGGTAGATGGACCGAGGGACCGGGCGATCGTGGTGGACGCGAAAGTGGCGGGGGACGAGGCGGCGTGGTGGCTCGCGGAGGCGTTTCGCGGGCACTGAGGTGTTGGTTCCGGTCGTTGTGGTTGGGGTCCTTCGGTCGGGGTGGCTTTGCGCCATTCCCGCGCGCCCCATCTCGGTTGAGCTATCGGGGTGGCCGTGACACGGGTAAACCGCGGCCGTGGGGCGGGCTGTCGGCCGGTCGCCCGGGAGGTTAGTTGCGGCGTCAAGTAAATTGAGGGATGCTTGGATCGTTGGTACGGCAAGCGGGTGGGGTGGGGACGATGGTGGCATCGGCGGTAGACGACCAGTCGACTGGCAGTGTGTCGGGCCAGCGGATGCCGGCGCTGTACCTCGGGCACGGTGCACCGCCGCTTGTCGACGACGAGTTGTGGACGCGCCAACTCGCCGCCTGGGCCGGTGACCTGCCCCGGCCGACAGCGATCCTGATGGTGTCGGCCCACTGGGAGTCGGCGCCGCTCACCCTCGGGGCCACCGAGACAGGCGTTCCGTTGGTGTACGACTTCGGCGGCTTCCCGGAGCGTTATTACCGGGCGCAATACCGTGCCCCCGGCGCGCCGGAACTCGCCAACAAGATCAAGGCGTTGATGGCCGACACCGAGACCGTCGCCGAGCAGCCTCGGCGGGGACTGGACCACGGCGCGTACGTGCCCCTGACCGTCATGTACCCGCAAGCCGACATTCCGGTGCTCCAGATGTCGCTGCCGACGCTCGACCCGGACAAGCTGATCGCGCTCGGCCGGCGGCTGGCGCCCCTGCGCGACGAAGGCGTGCTGATCATCGGCAGCGGCTTCCTGACACACGGACTGCCGTTCCTGCGCGACTTCCGCGTCGACCAGACGCCGCCCGGTTGGTCGACCGAATTCGATGCCTGGGCCGGTGAGGCGCTCGCACGGGGCGCGGTCGACGAACTCGCTGACTTCCGTAACCGGGCTCCGGGCATGCCATACGCACACCCGACCATCGAACACTTCGCGCCGATGTTCGTGACGCTCGGCGCCGCCACCAATCCTGAAACGCCAGCCCTGCAGGTAATCGACGGGTTCTGGATCGGCCTCGCGAAGCGATCGTTCCAGGTCGCCTAGGCCTACGCTCAGCGCCCGTCGCCGGCGTTAACTGCCGGCGACCGGGCCGACCGTGACCGACGTGATCTTCAGCGGGAGCTTCGGCACGCCGTCGCCCGCGCCGTACTTGTTGTCCGACCCGGCGGCGGCCACCTTCTCCACGACGTCCATCCCGGCCGACACGGTGCCGATCACCGTGTAGTTCGGCGGAAGGACCGACTGGCCGGTGCTCGGATCGGTCGGCGTGTCCTTGTAGATGATGAAGAACTGGCTGCCGTTGCCGTCCGGGTCGCTGGCGTTGGCCATCGCGACTACGCCGGTCGTGTAACCGGCCTGGCCCGACGGCAGGTTCTCGTGGCCGTACGTGTAGCTCGGCCCGCCGGCACCCGAGCCGGAGGGGTCACCGCACTGCAGGACGTAGATGCCGCTAGTGACGAGCCGGTGACACGAGCTGTTGTCGAAGAACTTCTGGCTCGCGAGATAGGCGAAGCTCGCCGCCGAGCACGGCGCGTTCGTGACGTCGAGCTTGATCGTGATGGAGCCCTGGCTCGTCACCATCGTCATGTCGCGGGTTCCCGAGTCCGGCAGGTTCTTCGTGGGCGGCGTCCCGGTCTTGGTCAACGCGGTGTTGCTGCCGTCGGCCGGCTTCCAGGTGCAGGAGGCGCCGGTAGCGGCGGCGTTCGCGCGGGTCGACGTGCTGTGCGAACCGCCGCTGACTGCGAGCCAGATGAACCCGCCGAGCAGGATGACGGCGGCGACGAGCGCGCCGACTACCGCAGCGGCACGTGGCCGTTGTTGTTCAACGCTGCTCATGACACCCCTCCATCCGGCCGCGTATCCATGCGGCGGCGGCCAAGTTCAGCATGCCAACCTCTCAGCCGCCAACTCGGACCACCCTCGTACCAGCGCCCGAGCCCCAGGCTGAGCCGGAAGCCGCGGGTCGCCGTGCCGCGGACCGTTGACAGCCGGCCGACGACCGATGATGCTAAGCAAGCGCTTAGTCAAGCCGACGGGCAGCTCGGCCACCTCTACCACGCGAGCCGCGGCGCAACGGCCGCGATCCGAGTCGCGGGGCGCGTTCGCAAGGGTGGTTCGGACGCGGACGGCGCCGACACGACAGACGTGCCCACCGGCCGGGGCACGCCGATCCGACGGCAGGGGGCACATGGGCAACATCAGCTACGACTTCGGTGGTCGAACGGTCATCGTCACCGGCGCTGCCCAGGGCATCGGCCTCGCGCTCGCAACATTCTTCGACGCCGCCGGCGCCAACACCGTCCTTGTCGACTTTGACGCCGACACCCTCGCCACGGCGGTCCAGGGTCTCGGGACCAAGGCCCACGCCGTACCGGCGGATGTGTCGGCCTCAGCCGACGCGGACCGGGCGGTCGCGACGGCGATCGAGCGCACCGGACGCATCGATGTGTTGATCAACAACGCCGGCATCCTGCGTGACAACGTCCTCTGGAAGATTTCGGACGCCGACTGGGACGACGTGCTTGCCACGCACGGCGGCGGCACGTTCCGTTTCACCCGGGCGGCGGTGCCACAGTTCCGCGCGCAGCAATACGGCCGCGTGATCAACGTGACGTCCTACACCGGCCTGCGGGGCAACACCGGACAGGCGAACTATGCGATGGCCAAGGCCGGCATCATCGGCTTTACGAAGACGGCGGCCAAGGAGCTGGCCCGCTTCGGCGTGACCGTCAACGCCATCTCGCCGAACGCGCAGACCCGCATGATCGATTCGATCCCCGAAGCCAAGCGGGCGGAACTCGCCAGCGGCATCCCCATGGGTCGCTTTGCCGCACCGGCCGAGATGTGCGCGGCCGTCGGGTTCCTTGCATCGGAGGAAGCCGGCTACGTTACCGGCATAGTTCTTCCCGTCGACGGTGGAGTTTCCATATGAGTTCTGTCCCCGGTCGGTTCGCCGGCAAGGTCGCCCTTGTCACCGGCGCGAGCCGCGGCATCGGGTTCGCGGTCGCGGAACGCCTCGTGTCCGAAGGCGCACGCGTGTGCATCACGGCCCGCAAGACCGAGGCGCTGGAGGCCGCGGTCGAATCGTTGGGCGGCAAGGAACATGCGATGCTCGTCGCCGGCAAGGGCGATGACACAGAGCATCACGCCGCGGCGGTTGCGGCCGCCATCGACGGGTACGGCCGACTCGACGTCCTGGTGAACAACACCGGCATCAACCCGGCCTTCGGTCCGATGATCGAACAAGAACTCAGCGCCGCGCGCAAAACCTTCGACGTCAACGTGATCGGCGTGGTCGGCTGGATCAGGGCGGCGTACGACGGATGGCTCGCCGCCAACGGCGGCGCGATCGTCAACATCGCATCGATCGCCGGCACCGGGCCGGCGCCGGGCCTCGGCTACTACGCAGCGAGCAAGGCGGCGCTGATCCAGATGACGCAACAGCTCGGCTTCGAGCTGGCGCCGAAGATCCGGGTCAACGCGGTCGCACCGGCCGTCATCAAGACGCAGTTCGCCCGCGCGTTGTACGAAGGCCGCGAAGAAGAGGCCGCGGCCGGGTACGCCCTCGGTCGGCTCGGGCTGCCCCACGACGTCGCCGGCGCGGTGGCGTTCTTCGCGTCGTCCGATGCGGACTGGATCACCGGACAGACGCTGGTCATTGACGGTGGCGTGAGCCTGATGAGGGGAGTGGGATGACGTTCGCATCGGTCGACGCGCTGCGCGACGCGATCGGAAAAGACCTCGGCTATAGCGACTGGATCACCATCGACCAGGCACGCATCAACCAGTTCGCGGACGCGACCGGCGATCATCAGTGGATCCATGTCGACCCAGAGCGTGCGGCGCAGGGTCCGTTCAAGACGACCATCGCGCACGGCTATCTCACGCTGTCCCTGCTGCCGGTGTTGACGACCGGACTCGTGCGCGTCGACGGCGTCCGCATGGGCGTCAACTACGGCGTGAACAAGGTGCGCTTCCCGGCGCCGGTGCCGGTTGACTCGCGCGTCCGCGCGCGCGTCGAAATCGTCTCGGTCGAGGACGTCGGCGGTGGCGTACAGGTGACGAGCCGGGTGACGATCGAACGAGAGGGCGGCGACAAGCCGGTCTGCGTGGCCGAATCGGTCGCCCGCTTCTATACGTAGGTCGGTTCGGTTTGTAGATCGTCCGCGTCGAGGGAGGCTTATCACCATGCAGTTGCACGATGCCGGCGTGGTCATCACGGGCGGCGGTAACGGAATCGGCGCGGCGATGGCCCGGCGATTTGCGGCGCTCGGCGCGCGCGTGGTGGTCAACGACCTGCACGCTGGATCGTGCGATGCGGTCGCGAGCGAGATCGGCGGATTCTCCGCGCCCGGTGACGCGGCGACTGCGGCCGGCGCGCAGGCGCTCGTCGACGCGGCTCGGGCCCACCTCGGCGCGATCGACCTGTTCTGCGCGAACGCCGGCGTCGGCACCGGTGGCGGACCCGAAGCGCCCGAGGACGACTGGGACCTGGCGTGGCAGGTCAACGTCATGGCCCACGTACGGGCGGCTCGCGCGCTCCTGCCGGACTGGCTGGAACGGGGCCGCGGGCACTTCCTGGCCACCGTCTCGGCGGCCGGTCTGCTGACGATGCTCGGGTCGGCGCCGTACTCGGTGACGAAACACGGCGCGCTGGCGTTCGCCGAGTGGATGCAGATCACGTACGCCGACCGTGGCGTGACCGTCCAGGCGCTGTGCCCGCAAGGCGTACGTACGGCGATGTTGGAAGCGTCCGGTACGGCCGGGAAGCTGCTGCTCGGCGCCGAGTCGATCAGCCCGGAGCAGGCCGCCGACGCGGTCGTCGCCGGTCTCGCCGACGGCGGATTCCTGATCCTGCCGCACCCCGAGGTGGCCGGCTACTACGCCGCCCGGGCCGCCGATCCCGATCGCTGGCAGGGCCAGATGCGCAAGCTCCAGCGCCTGATTTCCAGCGAGGCCGTCGCGGACGGCGCAAGCGGTGCCCCGGAGGCGGCCACCGACGGCGAGAGGACGGCGCGATGAAGGCGTGGCAAGTGCCGGCACTCGGCGAACCGGCCGACGTGATGCGGCTGGTCGACGACGCTGCCGATCCCACTCCTGGGCCGGGGCAAGTGCTCGTCAAGGTCCATGCGGTCGCGCTGAACTTCCCCGACGTCCTTATGTGTCGCGGCCTCTACCAGGTTCGGCCGCCGCTGCCGTTCACGCCGGGCGTCGAACTCTGCGGCACCGTGGTGGAGACCGGTCCGGACGTTACGACGCCGGCGATCGGTGACCGAGTCCTCGGCTCGCCCACCGGCGGCGGGCTGGCCGAATTCGCGATCATGGACGCGGTCGAGGCGTTGCCCGCGCCGGCTGCCCTCGACGATGCCCAGGCGGCGTCGTTCCACATCGCGTACCAGACCGGATGGTTCGGTCTGCATCGTCGCGCCGGGCTCAAGGTGGGCGAGACCCTGCTCGTGCACGCCGCCGCCGGCGGGGTCGGCAGTGCGGCCGTACAGCTGGGAAAGGCGGCCGGTGCGCGGGTGATCGGAGTGGCCGGCGGACCGGCGAAGGCCACCGTGGCGGCCGATCTCGGCGCCGACATCGTGATCGATCGAAAGTCCGACGACTTTGTCGAGGCCGTCAAGGACGCGACCGGCGGTCGGGGCGCCGACGTCATCTACGATCCCGTCGGCGGCGACGCGTTCGCCCGGTCGACCAAGTGCATCGCGTTCGAGGGTCGGCTGCTGGTCATCGGGTTCGCCAGTGGCGACATCCCGTCCGCCGTGACGAGCCACGCCCTCATCAAGAACTATTCGATCGTCGGTCTGCACTGGGGTCTCTACAAACGCCACGACCCGAAGTCCATTGTGGAGGCGCATGCGGCGCTCTCCGCACTCGCCAACGAAGGCGTCGCGGTGCCGCTGGTGAGCGAGGTCGTACGGTTTACCGATGCGCCAACGGGTCTGGCCAAACTGGCCGCCGGTGACACGACCGGTCGTGTGGTCGTCGCGGTGGGCACATGACCGGACCCGCCGTAGATGACTCGGCCGAACTGCCCGGCCTCGACCTGGGGCGGCTCCAGGCGTACCTGGACGCGCAGCCGTCCGACTCGCCGGTCGGCCGACTCGCGAACGGACCACTGCGCGCCGAGCGCGTCGAAGGCGGTAAGTCCAATCTGACGTACGTCGTGAGCGACGGCGTGACCGAGTTCGTCGTACGGCGTCCGCCGCTCGGTCACGTCCTCGCGACCGCCCACGACATGTCCCGCGAGTTCCGGGTGCTGACCGCGCTCGGCCCGACGTCGGTGCCGGTCCCCACGACGTACGCGCTGTGCGAAGACCCCGACGTCATCGGGGCGCCGTTCTATCTGATGGAGTTCGTGGCCGGCACGGTCTACCGGGGCAGTGCGCAGACCTCCGCCTTGACCGTCCCGCGCGCCACGGCGATCGCCCACAACGTCATCGACGTCCTCGCCGATCTGCACGACGTGGATCCGGCCGCGGTCGGTCTCGGCGACTTCGGCCGGCCGGACGGATACCTGCAGCGTCAGGTCGTACGGTGGGGCAAGCAACTCGCGGCGTCGCGCAGCCGGGATCTCGACGGTGTCGACGAATTGCAGGAGCGGCTGGCCGCCGACATTCCGGTGAGCGGGACGCCGGCGATCGTGCACGGCGACTACCGCCTCGACAACGCGATCGTCGGTGCCGACGATCGGATCGCGGCCGTGCTCGACTGGGAGATGGCCACGCTCGGCGACCCGCTCGCCGACCTCGGTCTGCTCCTCGTCTATTGGGACGGCGTCGGCGCCATGCCACGCGGGACACTGAATCAAGCCGTCACGCCGGAGAGCGGCTTCCCCACCGGGGGCGAGCTCATCGCGCGCTATGCCGCGCGCCGCGACGTCGATCTCGATCGCCTTCCGTGGTATCACGCGTTGGGTTTCTTCAAGCTCGCGGTGATCTCCGAAGGCATCCACTATCGCTACAGCCAGGGCCAGACCGTCGGCGGCGGGTTCGCACACATCGGTGACGTCGTCGTCCCGCTGGCCGAAAAGGGTCTGGCCGTGCTGCGTGGCGACCCGATCGACGGCACCCCGGCGACCCACGCAACAACCGACCAGCATGCGCACTGACAACCTCGTGGAGGCGTGATGGATTTCGAATTCGACGCGAAGACAGTGGAGTTGCGGGACCGGCTGCTCGCCTTCATGGACGCGTACATCTATCCGAACGAGCACGCGTTCGAGGAGCAGGTTGCCCAGGGTCCGCGCTGGTCGACGCCGCCGCTGATGGAGGAGTTGAAGGCGAAGGCTCGCGCGGAGGGGCTGTGGAACCTCTTCCTGCCGCATTCGGAGCGTGGCGGCGGCATCACGAATCTCCAGTACGCGCCGTTGTGCGAGATCATGGGACGCAGCCCGCGGCTCGCGCCCGAGGTGTTCAACTGCAGCGCGCCGGACACCGGCAACATGGAAGTGCTCGCCATGTTCGGTACGGAGGAACAGAAGCGTCGCTGGCTCGAACCGTTGCTGGCCGGCGAGATCCGCTCCGCGTTCTGCATGACCGAACCGGAGGTCGCGTCGTCGGATGCGACCAACATCGCCACGCGGGTCGAGCGCGACGGCGACGAGTACGTCATCAACGGCCGCAAGTGGTGGTCGTCCGGTGCAATGAGCGATCGCTGCCAGATATTCATCCTGATGGGCAAGACCGACCCGACCGCCGACCGGCACCGCCAGCAGAGTCAGATCCTGGTGCCGCGGGACACCCCGGGCGTGGACGTGAAGCGGGGCATGACGGTGTTCGGCTACGACGACGGGCCGCACGGCGGTCACGCCGAGATCGTCTTCACCGACGTACGGGTGCCGGTGTCGAACGTCATCGCCGGTGAGGGCGAAGGTTTCGCCATCGCCCAGGCGCGGCTCGGCGCCGGCCGCATCCACCACTGCATGCGGCTGATCGGCATGGCCGAGCGCGCGCTGGAGTTGATGTGCCGCCGCGTCCTCGATCGCGTCGCGTTCGGTTCGCAACTGGCCGACCAGGGCGTGATCGGCGAGTGGATCGCCGAATCCCGCGTGCGGATCGAACAAGCCCGGCTGCTGGTGCTGAAGACGGCCTGGCTGATGGACACCGTCGGCAACAAGGGCGCGCACACCGAGATCCAGGCGATCAAAATTGCCACGCCGCTGATGACCGAATGGGTGCTGGACAAGGCGATCCAGGCCCATGGCGCCGGCGGCGTGAGCCAGGACTTCCCGCTCGCCTCGCTGTGGTCGCACGCGCGCACGCTGCGTCTGGCCGACGGCCCGGACGAGGTGCACCGCCGGTCGCTCGCCCGCCGGGAGCTGCGGAAGTATGCCTGAGAGCGAGACCGTTGTGGTCGATGCGCCGGCGGCCGACGGTTCGGCCGCCGCCGGATCAGAGCCGGTCGGCGGCGGGCGTCCGTGTGGGCTGCTGGTCGACTGGGGCGGCGTACTCACCACCAACGTCTTCGGATCCTTCGACGCGTTCTGCGCGCGCGAGGGACTGGAAGCCGGCGTCGTCCGGCACGCCTTCGTCCACGACGACCGGGCTCGGGAAGCGTTGATAGGTCTGGAGTTGGGCACGCTCGCCGAGCCGGAGTTCGAGGCCCGGATGGCCGGCGTGCTCGGCGTCGATGCGACGAATCTGATCGAACGCTTGATGGGCGGTGCGGGTCCCGATCTCGACATGGTGGGAGCCGTGCGGCGGGCTCGTGATCACGGCATCGCCACCGGTCTGATCTCGAACTCGTGGGGCGAATCCCGTTACGACGCCGACCTTCTCCGCGAGCTTTTCGACGGTGTCGTCATCTCGGCGACGGTGGGGATCCGCAAGCCGGCCGCGGAGATCTACGAGATCGGCGCCCGGTCGCTACACCTGGCGCCGAAGGAATGCGTGTTCGTCGACGACCTGCGCGGCAATCTGAAACCGGCCCGCGCCCTGGGAATGACGACCGTCCATCACGTCGACGCCGCGACGACCATCGCGCAGCTGTCCGACATCTTCGGGATCGACTTGCGCTGATCCCGCGATCAACACCTACCCATCTATAGTCCCCGCATGGAGCCGATCAACGTACAGATGGTGATGGACTGTTCGGACCCGCACGCCCAAGCCCGCTTCTGGGGAGCCGCACTGGGCTGGGATGTCGAGGACAATGACGCGTTCATTCGCAAGCTGCTGGCCGACGGTGTTGCGACCGACGACGACGTCGTGGACATCGGCGACGACCGATTGGGGTGGCGGACCGGTGCGGCGATTCGTCGCCCGGCCGGAGTCGATGGCCCGATGCGTGTGCTCTTCATGCAGGTGCCGGAGCCGAAGCAGGTGAAAAACCGGGCGCACCTCGACCTCAATGTCGGCCCCGATCGACGCGACGCCGAAGTCGCGCGCCTGACCGCACTCGGAGCCGCCGAGCTCTACCGGATCGCCGAACCGGGCGCCAACCATGTGACGATGCGCGACCCGGAGGGCAACGAATTCTGCGTGCAGTAATTGCCCTTATCGGACAATATCCTCCTAACTGACCGATTCCGTCGTACCGTCGGATCGGACGTACGGCACCGAACCGGCCGTATCGTCGCTCGACTCACGATGGAGGGATCGTCATGTCCAAGAAGTCTGCTGTACCTGCTGGTCGGTCTGGGGCTCGCGGCCACGGCCGCCGGTGCCTGGGTCGTTCGGATGCGCTCGATCCCGATCGACGCGTTCGAGACGGACACCGTCCCGGCTCCGCGCGCCGACGCGCCGTTGACGCCGGCGTGGACCGGCGACGATGAGGACGCCCTGTCCGGCGGACTCGCCGCCGTCCGTTGATGACGAGCCGGTCAACGTTCGGTAGAGCGGCTGGCTGACCGTACCGGCCGATGGTGTGACCAGGCCCTCGACGGTGCCGGCGCCCCTTCGCGACGCAATCGAGCGCTCGGCGGTGTTTACTGGTTTTCATGCCATTGCAAGGTGAATACGCGCCGAGTCCGGCCAAATGGGTTCGTGACCAGGTCGCCACGTATGAATCGTCGGGCGGCATGGAGGGCACCACCCTCCGCGGGATGCCCGTTGTCGTGATGACGATGCGCGGAGTGTCGTCCGGCAATCTGCTCAAGGTGCCGGTGATGCGGGTCGAGCACGACGGTGTCTACGCGGTCGTCGCGTCCAAAGGTGGCTCGCCGGACAACCCTCAGTGGGTCCGCAGCCTTACCGCCAACCCGCAGATCGTGTTGCAGGACGGTCCGGAGACCCGGGACGTGACCGCGCGCCAGGTGTTCGGCGACGAGAAGGCGATCTGGTGGGAGCGCGCGGTCGCGGCCTACCCCGACTACGCCTCCTACCAGAAGAAGACAACGCGCCAAATCCCGGTATTCGTTCTGGAGTAGCGCCCGGCAACCGTTGCTGTGAACGGCTGTTAGCCGCTCGGCGGCTGTCTGACCTCGGTTGGCCCTCCCGCCTCGGTCGAGCCACAGGGATCAGGGCACCAGAGCCCGCGCCGCCGACTCGATGTGCGATGCGTCGATCCCGGCCGCGGCGAGCAGTTCGGCCGTCGTGCCGGAGCCGGGAAGCGTACGGACGCTCAGATGGGTCAGGTGCAGTCCCTGCGCATCGACTCCGAGCAGCGCGTCGGCTACCGCCGAACCGAGACCGCCCTCGGGATGATGGTCCTCGGCGACGACGATGCGGCCGCCGGTCGCCGTCGCGGCCTCGATCAGCGTCGCGACGTCGATCGGCTTGACCGAGTACGCGTCGATCACCCGGGCGCGGATCCCGTCGCGCGCGAGGCCGTCGGCGGCGGCGAGACACTCGTGAACCGTCACGCCGGCTCCGATCAGCGTGACCGCGTCGGCGTGATTGGACCGCAACACCTTCGAGCCGCCGACCACAAAGTCTTCGTCGGTGCCGTACAGCACGGGATAGGCGCCGCGGGTCGTACGCATATAGCTGATGCCCGGACGGTCGGCCATCACGTGAACGAGAGCGGCTGTACTGGTGGCGTCACTCGGATACAGCACCGTGGCGTCCTGCACCGCCCGCATCATCGCGAGGTCTTCGAGCGCCATCTGCGACGGACCGTCGGCACCGATCTCGACACCCGCGTGCGAGCCGACCAGACGAATGTCGGCCTGGGAGATCGCGGCCATCCGGATGAAGTCGTACGCACGGGTGAAGAAGGCGGCAAACGTTGAGGCGAACGGGATGTAGTGGCGAACGCTCAACCCGACCGCGGCCGCCACGAGTTGCTGCTCGGCGATGAACATCTCGAAGTAACGGTCCGGATAGGCCTTGGCAAACTCATCGGCATAGGTCGAGTTGTTGACCTCACCATCGAGCGCGACCAGGTTCGGGTATTGACCACCGAGCGCTTCGAGAGCGTCGCCGTACGCCTTGCGGGTCGCCACCTTCTCACCCATGGCGTACGTCGGAAGGTGGGATCGCGTCTGCGCTTCGGGTGGCATCTCGAATTCGGTGTCGATGAGCCCGTCGCCGACGTCCGGGAGCGGGCCGCGCACCACCAAGCTGCGCTCGCCGCCCAACTCCGCGATCGCGCGGGCCGCCATGTCTTCCGGGAAGGGTTTGCCGTGCCAGCCCTCCTTGTCCTCGACCTCGGAGAAGCCCCGGCCCTTGATGGTGCGAGCGAGGATGACGGTGGGACCGGGCCCGGATCCGGCCGCGGCCGCGGTGAGCGCTTCGTCGATTTCGGCCACGTCGTGTCCGTCGATGCTGAGCACCCGGGCGCCGAACGCCGTCGCCCGTTGTTCGTACGCTTCGATGTCCCAGCCGAGGTCGGTCGGTCCTCGCTGGCCCAGCCGGTTGACGTCGACGATCGCGATCAGGTTCGACAACTCGTAGTGGCTGGCTTTGTCGAGTGCCTCCCAGATCGAGCCCTCGGCCATCTCGCTGTCGCCGCACAGCACCCACACCCGGTACGGCAGCCGGTCGAGATACTTTCCGGCCAGCGCAACGCCGACACCGTCCGGCAGTCCCTGGCCGAGTGAGCCGGTGGCGACGTCAACCCATGGCAGCACCGGCGTCGGGTGGCCCTCCAGCCGGCTCCCGAACCGCCGATACTGCTTCATCAACTCGTCGTCGGAAACGACACCGACCGCTTTGTAGATCGAGTAGAGCAGCGGTGAGGCGTGTCCCTTGGAAAAGATCAGATGGTCGTTGCCGGCAGCGACCGGGTTGTCCCAGTCATAGCGGAGGTGGCGGCCGACCAGCACGGCGAGAATGTCCGCCGCGGACATGCTCGACGTGGGATGCCCGGAGCCGGCGCTGGTGCTGGATCGGATCGAGTCGACCCGTAGCTGTGCGGCAAGTTCTCGAGCTGTCGATAGATCGATCGCGGTTGTCGGTCCTGCGCTACTCGTCACGGCGATCGCCCCTTTCGTCGGCTGCTGCGTGTCGCTGCGTCGGCCAACCGTTGGTCGTCGTCGGCCACGTTAGCCCTCCGCCGCGGGGCGCACGGCGACGACGTCGATCTCGACCTTGAACTCGGGCCGGCGACAACCCGGGGATCACGTCGACGGGGTCAGCGTGGCGCGCAGGCCGCCTGCTCATGCGGCCGGTCGGCGGCCCCATGCGCTGACCATCACCGGGGGCAGGTAACTGATGCCGGTCTCGAAGAGGCTAAATGCGTCGTCGATCTCCGCCTCGGAGGCCAGCCCGTTGGCGACGAGCGGACCGCGCAAGTGCTCAAGGGTCAGCCGTACCCAGTCGGACGCGCCGCCACCACGCAGCACCGGGGCGAAGATCTGACCGCCGACCTCGCCGAGTCCGACCTCGACCAGCAACGCGGGCAGTCGCGGCGCGAAGTTGGCGTCGGCGCCAATCGCCGCGAACACCTTCGCGATCGCGTCGCACATGCGGGGGTACGCCTCGGCGAGTTCCGCCGGCGCGGCGAGGGCGGCCGACACGCCGTTGCACGGGCCGCCGAAGAAGACGTCCTCGATGACGACCCACCCACCGGGCCGAGTTGCCTCGATCATCCGCATCAATGCGTTCCGGCGTTCCGGTATGTGCTCGAGCACGGCCCGGGCGTGAACCAGGTCGAAGCTGGCCGGATCGAGCGGGTCGATCGTGATGTCGTGCTGCCACACATCGACGTTGTCGCGTCCGTGCTCGGCGAGGAATCGGGGATCGAGATCGGTGACGACGACGCGACCGGTCGAGCCGACCCGGTCGGCCAGCCACCACGCGATCGCGCCGGCACCCCCGCCGACTTCCAGGCATCGCGCGCCTGCATCTATGCCACGGTCGGACAGCACGCGGGTCGTGTTGTCGTGGAACGTCGACTCCAGCGAGCGCAATCGATCCCGCTCGCGGTGCCACTTCTGCTCAAAAACGTACGTAGTCATCCTGGCAGCGTGTCAGCGACGGACCGGGACGGGCCATCCCAGAAATCTGGGTCATCGGCCGTTGCTTTGAGTCCGCTGTGTGACAGCGAGCCGTATCCAGGCCCCGTACTGTGCACAAATGCGGCGGGTTTCGGTCGAACGCGTCGAGCGTCAGGTGGCCGCGCTCGTCCATGAGGGCCTGGGCTGGTCGGAGTTGTCACTGCGGGTTGGCGACGCGTTGCGTTCGGCGGTCCCGTTCGACCATGCCTGCTGGCACACGGTCGATCCGTCGACGTTCATGTTCACCGGAGTAACGAAAGACAGTCTCCAAGACGAGCTGCGCCTGCCGTACCACGAGTATGCGATTCCCGATGTGAATCAATGGACGGACCTTGCCAAGCAACGCGTGCCGGTGGGTGTGCTGAGCGCGACGACGGCCGGTGTGCCGGAAGTCAGCGCCCGCTACCGTGAATTGCTGCAACCGCTGGGGATCGGTGACGAGATGCGGGCGGCGTTCGTGGCTCGGGGAGCTTGTTGGGGCGCCTGCGGCATTTATCGCGACCGCGGACACGGTGACTTCGACGCCGATGACGTCGCGGTCCTAGCGCGCATCGCTCCTCATCTCGCCGACGGATTCCGCCGTGCCCTCATGCTGGGCGGGGTCGGTCGCGGCGAATCCGGGCCGGGCGTCACGCTCTTTGCCGCTTCGGGCGCCGTGGACAGCATGGATCCGGTGGCCGAGAAGCATCTGGCCGGGCTGATCGGTGCGGATCGCGGTCCGGGTGCGGTCGCGCCGGTGGTTGCGGCCGTCGCCGAGCGTGCGCGCCGCGGTGGTCAAGGTCCGCCGGCCAAAGCGAGGGTACGGACAACCGACGGCGGCTGGCTCGTGCTCTATGGCACGCGGCTGGGCGGCGATGCCGACCGGATCGCCGTGCTGAGCGAGCCGGCCGGCCCGGCCGATCTGTGGCCGCTCGTGGCGGCCGCCTACGGCCTCACCGCGCGCGAGCGCGATGTGGCGGTGGCCTGCATGCGTGGGCGGTCGACGGCGGAGATCGCCGAGTCCTTGTGTGTGTCGCCGTATACCGTGCAGGACCACCTGACGTCGATGTTCGACAAGGTGGGCGTACGCAGCCGCCGCGCGCTCGTCGCTCGGATTTTCTACGACCACTACTGGGAGCCGGTGCTCGCCGGCCGCGATCCGGATTCCCGCGGGCGACTTGATCACGGTCAGCCTGTTTGAGCAGGCAGAACTCGGGTATTTGTGCCCTTCGGCCGTCGGCAACAAGGCCCCGGTTTACGGCACCGGAGTCGCTCGGCGCGAATATCCAAAGCCGCCCGTAGCGGGGCGGCGGTGGATTAGCGTCGGACCCGAGTCGTCTCCGGGCGACGGCCGGACATGGCAGGACGTACGTCCGCCGACAGACCTGCCGTTCATGGAAAGGCGAGTGTGTGATGTCCAAGATCCGTCCTGTGCAGTGGTTGTCGAACCACGCCGCGACCGGGCTGACCGAATTGCCCCGCAACGGCGCCTGGGTGTTGTCGAAGGTGCTCGGCTCACCGGGCGCGGTGATGGAATCGGCCGGTTCGAGCGCGACCGACGGCGTCCGTCGATTCACCGCGTCCGTCGCCGATTCCGTTCCGGGAGTCCACGATTCGGTGGAAATACGGCTCCGGCGCGCCGAAGTGGCCGTGGCACGGGCCCGCAAGGCCGAGCAGGAGGCGCTGGCGGAGGCGCAAGATGCCAGCGCGCGTGCCGACTTGGCCAAGTCCGTCGCGGACGAGGGCAAGCAGCGGATCCGTGACGCGGCGCGAGATGGCAAGCAGGAGACCGATCGACGCACGCAGCAGGCTCGTGATCACTACGGACAGTTGATCGAGCAGGAGCGAGAGAAGACGAGTCGGGAAGTCGCGGCCCGCATCGACCAGCTCACCGAGGACGTCCAGAATCAGGTCGATAGCGCCCGGCAGGACGCCGAGGACGCAGCGGCCCGGGCCCAGACCCGCATCGATGACGCGCATCGGCAGATGGCGTCCGCTCGGGAACTGGCCGCGGCGGCAACGGCGGCCGCCCGGGAGGTGGCCGATCGAGCGCACGAACAGGCCCAAGCAATCGCCGACGAAGCCGAGCAGCGGGTCGGATCGGCAGACCGGCGGCTGAAAGCGGCGCGCGGGACCGAGGATGCTCTCGCCACGACCGCCGCCCGCGCCGTGCGGCAGGAGCAGACCGCCGATGTGCCGGAGAAGCTGACCGACTACACAAAGGCCGAACTCATGGACATCGCGCAGCCGCTGGACATCACCGGCGCTTCGCGCATGCCGAAGAGCCAGCTCGTCCGGGCGATCCGCTCGGCGTCCCGCGGCAAGGCGCGGACCCGAGCCTCGGCCAGATAAGGAGCGCGACGTGAAGATGCTTCATCGCAGGAACAAGAGCAAGTGGCAGCGGGTAGTGGGAAAAGCCACGTCGGTCTCGTACAAGAATCCAGCCGTGAAGACAGGCGCCGCCGCCCTGACCGGCGTCATGACGGTGGCAGCGGCGAGCGCGGCGGTGTCGTCGCTGCGCCGGAAGAACGGCTCGTGAGAATCCGCAGCCTGGCGGTGTTCGGCCTCGGGTACGTCCTCGGCAGTAAGGCAGGGCGCGAGCGATATGGTCAGATCGTGGCGGCGGCGAAGCGAGCGTCGCAGCGGCTGGAAGACTACAGCCTGGCGGGCGCCGATGGCCCGATCGATCGAACCGGTAGCGGCCGAACCAGAACGGCGACTCAGCGAGCCGGTAGGCGTCGAGCCTGAGATACTGCCCCGCCTGCCCGCCTCGGCGTGGTCCGGGCGGGCGGCCACGCTGTCACATGGGACGGCTGTCGAAGCGTCGATCCTCGCTCGTCTGCTCGGCATCCCGTTGCTTCGGCTCGACGCGCACATCGACATGGTGCCTATCGATGACGACCCCGTGGTCGGCCCGGTCAAGCGACACTCGACGGCGCCGGTGATTGAGCTGAGTGCGTTGTCGGTTTCCTCGGGTGCCTCGGCTGCATCTTCAGGAGTGCTCGCCGACGCCGCCCAGCTGCTTGAGCGTGCGTCTCGGACACTTGGCGATGTGCGCCGGGAGCGTGTCGCCGGCCGCCGGTAAGACCCGCCGGACCGGTCAGGTCGTATCCGACGTGCCGGTCGGCTTGGGCAGGAACGGTTCGAGTGCGTCGGCGAACGCGTTGAGATTGCGCGTCTGCATCAACAGAGTGCCGGGGCCGGTGAATTCCGCCACGAACGCTTCGCCCGAGGTGAGCGATCGGAACAGGCTGCGCGCGGCCTTGCGAATCTCGTACGCCATCGATGCGTGCCACGCGACCAGATGGCCGGTGTCAACGAGATAGCGCTCGCCGGCGGCCAAGGTCCGCGAGTGCAGCGCCCCGAACGACGTGACGAACTGAACGCCGTCTCCCCGAACCTGCAGCACAAACAGACTGTCGCTCGCGAAGAATGATTTCGCGCCGCCCCACCCGGTGTCCACGTCGAGCGTCGCGTCGCTGGCGAGATAGGACGAGGCCGCGATGTTGTACGCCTCTCCGGTTAGCCCGAGCGGCACGATGTCGCCCGGTGCCGCCGGCGCGAGAGTCAACTCTCCGGGTGCGTCATGGGCCGTGTACGTCGACACGAACGCGCTGCGGCCGCCGACGCTGCGTTTGACGGCGCCCCACAGGCCGCCTTCCATCTTGGAAGCAAGCTCGACGTTGCCGCCCATGCTCACCATCGCGCCGGCCTGAGCCTTGATCGGCTGCTCGGCGGCCAGCGTCAAGGACGCCAGCGCGAATGCGGGCCGGTAGTCGATGCGATAGGCGAACGTGGAACTCTGTCCTTGATCCGGCAAGACGCTGATATCGGACATAGCGGTCATGCTAGCCGCGCTGGTGCAAGAGTTTCGCCGTACCGTGGATGTGGTCGTCATCGCAGGCAGGGCCGAGCGCGCGGGATGAGCGCAAGCCGAAGCGCAGGCCGTGCCGGGCAATTTTGTCGCGACCAATGTCGGTCGGCTGTGGCATGGTGGGCTTCGCTGAGCGTGGTCGGACCGGCCGGCCGCGAGCGACCGCCGATCCGTGGACACCCGATCCGAGAACACCCGACCCGAGAACATAGTCGACACCGGGGGAGTCGTATGCAAGGCGCCATCTACGCCGAGGGGCTTGTCAAGACATTCAAGGAAGTTCGGGCGCTGGATGGCGTCGATTTGAATGTGCCCGAAGGGACAGTGCTCGGTCTGCTCGGGCCGAACGGAGCCGGCAAGACGACCGCCGTGCGCGTGCTGACGACACTCTTACAGCCGGACAGCGGGCGCGCCGTCGTCGCGGGGATCGACGTGTTGAAGCACCCGAACGAGGTCCGCCGATTGATCGGTCTGTCCGGGCAGTTCGCGGCCGTCGATGACTATCTGACCGGGCGCGAGAATCTGCAGATGGTCGGCGAGCTCTATCAGTTGTCGGCCCGCGATGCGAAACGGCGGGCGGTCGAGTTGTTGGAGCGGTTCAGTCTCGACGATGCGGGCGATCGGATCGCGAAGAATTACTCGGGCGGCATGCGTCGACGGCTCGATCTCGCGGCCGCGCTGGTCGTTTCGCCGCCGGTGATGTTCATGGACGAACCGACCACTGGCCTCGATCCGCGCAACCGGCAATTGTTGTGGGACCTGATCCAGGATCTGGTCGCGGGCGGCACCACGCTGCTGCTCACGACGCAATATCTCGAAGAGGCCGACCGGCTCGCGCACGACATCTGCGTGGTCGACCACGGCAAGGTGATTGCCCGCGGCACGTCGGACGAGCTGAAGGCGCAGATCGGCGGCGAGCGCATCGAGGTCGTCGTGCACCGGCGCGAACACATGGACGCCGCCGGCGAGGTGCTCCGGAACTTTGGCAAGGGCGACCTGACTGTCGAGGATCACACGCGCCGTCTCACCGCGCCCGTGATCGGCGGTGCGAAGCTTCTGGCCGAGGTCATCCGCGAGCTCGACAGCCGGGGCGTCGAGATCGACGACATCGGACTGCGTCGACCCACGCTCGATGACGTATTCATCTCACTGACTGGGCACCAAGCCGAGTTCGTCGACGATCAGGAGGTCGTTAAGTGAGCGTCGTGACCGACGTCGTACGCACGCCCATCGGAGCGCCGAAGTCGCGCGGTGGCGTGGCTCAGGCGGTCCGCGATTCATATGTCGTGGCCAAGCGCAATCTGCGACGGATGACGCGGATTCCCGAGATCATCATCTTCGGGCTCATTCAGCCGATCATGTTCGTCGTGCTGTTCAGCTACGTGTTCGGCGGCTCGGTGACGATCAACGGCTCGTCGAGCGCCAGCGGCTACCGCGAATTCCTGATGGCCGGCATCTTTGCCCAGACCGTCACGTTCGCGACCGCCGGGGCCGGCGCCGGCATTGCCGACGACATGCACAAGGGTGTCATCGACCGCTTCCGGTCGTTGCCGATGACCCGCGGCGCGGTGCTGACCGGCCGGACCATCGCCGACCTCGTACAGACCACGCTCACCGTGCTGGTTCTCATCGTCGTCGCCGTCCTGGTCGGCTGGCGGATCCACAACGGTGTTCCGAAGGCGATCGCGGCCTTTGCGCTGCTGCTGCTGCTCGGATACGCGTTCTCGTGGATCGGCGCGTTGATCGGTCTGTCTGTCCGGACGCCGGAGGCGGCCACCTCAGGCGGTCTCATCTGGCTGTTCCCGGTCACGTTTGTGTCGATCGCGTTCGTCAGTTCCCCAGGGATGACGCCGTGGTTGCGGCACGTCGCCGAGTGGAATCCGTTCAGCGCCACGGTGCAGGCGGCGCGCGTGCTGTTCGGCAATCCGGGCGTGTCACCGTCGACGGCGTGGCCGATGCAGCATCCGGTGATCGCATCGGTGTTGTGGTCGGTGGTTATCCTGCTGGTCTTCCGTACGCTTGCGGTCCGGCGATACCGGTCGGCGACGGCCTGATTCCCGCCTCAGTCGGTCTCGTCGAGTGCGACGAACCGCGCACTCTGCTGGAGCAGGACGCCACAGGTCGCGTAGAGGACGAGAGCGGCGCCGATGCCGGGCAACAACGTCCACAGGGCCGGGGTCGAGGTGGACGGCGCAATCGCGAACGTCGCGATGGCGATCAGGCACAGCGCGCTCGCCGTCCCGTAGTAGGCCGGCACGTGGAACAGTCGGGCGAGCGGGATGAAGTGGACGCCGACCCCGGCGCACACCACCGCGGGAATCACCACAGCATGACCGGTCGCACCGAGAATGCCGGCGATGACGAAGAGGCCGATCCATTCGGCCGCCACGATGAGGCCGAAGCCCCGGCTCGGTGAACCGCCGCTGTCCGGAGTGCTATCCGCGAGCTCCGGATCGGACCGCAGCCGTCGAGGCAGTCGCCAGGCGTACATCGTCAGCGCCGACGGAGAGCAACGCGGCGAGGACGACGACGATCACCTGGGGGATGGTCGGGAGATGCCCACCGGTGCCCCAACCGACCCAGGCAAGGGCAAAGAACGCCAGCAGCGTCACCCCCAGCGCGCGACCTCGCACTTCGGCGATACGTGGTGGCGAAGCGGCCGCGGCGGTCGTCATCGTGATTGCTCTCCAGTCGTCGTGATCTGCGCCGTCGTGGCGATGTGCGTGTGATGCCTTGTCGGTGGTGCGTGAGGCGGTCCACCGGCGGCGTCGGCGGGTGAGTGACTATCGCGCGGTGCTTGCGGCAGATGAGTGATTCTCGCGGGGCGTGCTTTCGGCAGTTGAGTCGTTCTCGCGGGAGTGATTTCAGGGGGTGAGTGATGTCGGGGCGTGAGTTGGGTGAGTGACGTGAGCGGCGGTCGGCGAAGTGGACGGTAGCTGTGTGTGCAGTAAGCGAACAAATGTAGCGGACATGGTCGAGGGCTCAGCCGCGTCATCCGTCGATCTTGCCGACGTAACCGCGGACGCACCGTGATGTCGGCGAGCAAGGCTCGTCTGCGCTGGAATGAGGTGCCGGAATCGACGCGCGTCGCCATCGAGGCGCTGGTCGGCGGTCGGGTCGCCGACGCGGAGAACCGCGCCGGCGGATTCTCGCCCGGCCTCGCAAGCCGGTTAACCCTCCGCGACGGGCGGCGAGTCTTCGTGAAGGCGATCGACTGGCGACGCCTGGCCGCTCGAATGTGCCGCCTACCGCAGCGGAGGCCCTCGTTGTCCGGTCCTTGCCGGCGTCGCTGCCGGTGCCCGCCTTCATCGGGTCGTTCGATGACGGTCGTTGGGTGGCTCTCGCGCTCGAGGCCATCGACGGCGTGCCGCCGGACGAACCGTGGAATCAGGAAACGCTGACCTGTGCCATATCCGCGGTGGTTGCGCTCATCGAGGCGATGACGCCGTCGCCTTTTGCCCTTCCGCACGAGCCCCTCGGCTCGGCGGCTGGGTCGATCTAGGCAGGCCAAACCGTGGTATCGGGCCGTTCTTGTCGATGGCATCCGGTCGGCTTCGTCATGCTGAGCTGGAACGTGCAGCCGCAGACGCCGGAGATCATCGGGCCCTGGTTCCTCTAGAAACTGCTCATCGCACGTGCCACCAGGGCCACGGGTACGGTGCCCAGGCCGTACGAATGGTCGCGGAACTCGTACGGGCTGAAGGCGCGACCGATCTTTCCAGCTACGTGCCTGAGGATGGCGGGCCGGCCGGGTTCTACGCGCGGCTCGGCTCCGTACCGACCGGCGAGATCGACGCCAATGGCGACGACATCGTGCGCCTTGCATCGCCGTATGTGCCACCGGCAAACCACATCGGGTGACGGTCGATGCGACGGCGACAGGCGGCTTCAGCGGAACACGTCTTGGTTCCGCGTGTATCGGAACCGGGTACGCACCGGCATGGATGGCTCGGCGGCGCCCAAAGATCGGTCTTCGTGGCTCTGGCCTGGTGCCCCCGGGCAGATTCGAACTGCCGACACACGGTTTAGGAAACCGTTGCTCTATCCCCTGAGCTACGAGGGCGGGACTCGGTCGAGGATACCGGTCTTGGCGTACCTATCCGTACCTGGGCGTCCGCGCGGGTACTCGCACGGAGTTCGGAATCGAGCGTGACCGTGCACCAACCACGGATCCCACCTGGATCCCATCGGGCAAGATCGAATACCGCTCCGTGTCGTTGCGTGCGCATCCGTACCCGCGCGTCCCTCCGCATTTGCTCCCATCAGGAGCACACGCGAGATCACGGACTGGGATTGCGCCTGAGAACGTGGAGCGTGTGGCGGAGTTAGGCGGCTGTCGGCTGGGTGACTGGTTCGAGGATGACTCGGTAGCCCAGGGCTTCGAGTTCGCGGTGTGGCGTCGCTTCTTATGGCTGGTATCGGTGCGACTGTTGTAGAAGTCGGCGCCGAGGTCGTTGAAGTGGGTCTGCGGGTCGGATAGCAGGTGCCAGATGATGGTTAGGACCGAGCGTCCGACGGCGACGATGGCGCGTTTCGCGCCGCGGCGGCGAGCGATGCGCCGGTACCGCTCGCCGAGGAACGTGTTGGTCCGCGCGGCACCGACGGCGATCTGACCGAGCACCCGGGCGAGGTAGGGGTTGCCGTGGCCGGTGGAGCCGGTGCCTTTGCGGCGACCGGCGGACTCGGTGACGCTGGGTGCGAAGCGGGCCCACGCGGACAGGTGTGCTGGTGTGGGGAACCGGGTCATGTCTAGGCCGATCTCAGCCATGATGGTGCGTGCGGCGGCGGGGCCGACACCCGGTATCTCGATCAGCCGGGTCGCTGCGTCACCGACCGGGGCGAGGTGTATCTCGATGGCGATGTCGACGTCGGCGATATCGGCCTCGATCGCCTCGACACAGCAGAGCATTTTGTCGAGCAGGAAGGCGTGGTGGTCAGTGAAGTGACCGGTGAATGCCTCCTCCAACAAGCTGATCTTGCGTCGTAGGCTGGCCTTTGCCAACAGGCTGCAAAAAGTCATCGACCTGGCCGACTTCAACGACGAGGAGAAGCTCGGCAAAGGCAAAGAGATGCAGGACCGGCTCTCCAAGCTCGTGACGATCTTCGCCGACTTGGACTTCCGTGGCTCCCGCGCCGAGGGCGATGACCTGCTCGGCGACGCCTACGAATACCTGATGCGCCACTTTGCCACCGAGTCCGGCAAGAGCAAGGGCCAGTTCTACACCCCGGCCGAGGTATCCCGCATACTGGCGAAAGTCGTAGGCATCGGGCCGGATACCCGCCAGGACCAAACAGTGCTGGACCCTACTTGCGGCTCTGGCTCGCTGCTGCTCAAGGTCGCGGCCTGCGATTGCCCTAACTCGTTCGTGACGCGGCGCGTTGCAGGATGCCCCTGCGGACGTCACGAGCATGAGCCTCGGTTTTGGAAGTCGTCCACTCCCACTGCTCTGGCGTCGTCTTTCGGCATTTGTCAATGCGAGTTCGGCCGGATTCCGGCCAAACGATCATGGGCTGGTGGGTGATGCCTACCTGCCAACGTTCGCACCCTCATCGGCGCAGCAGTAGCCCGGCAAGTCAACGTGTCATTGGCACCAGACCGAGCGAGTACCCGTGCGTTCACGGGGGCCGACGGCAACCTCGCGAGCTGTTTTCACGTTTCGCGCCGGAGCCATCTGCGGCCGGCCTAGCCTGAGTGCTGGCGAAAACACAACACCCGGCGGACCTCGCGGAGGGCACGGGGTGTCTCACCACCGGTGCCGTACCGGGTCGGTACGCCCGCATCCTGCGGCTTCGCGGGCGTCAATGGACGAGCACTGGCCGACAACGCGCCCGAGGTCATGCACTCGCTCCTGAGGGACACGGGCTTTCCCGACGGGACTGACGTCGGCGGTCGCTGCCGAGACCGTAGCGGCGAGGTTCCCACGCAGTTCCGGCGACGACCGGCGCACAACGACCGCCTTCCGCTACAACCGGCACGCACAGATTGGACGAGGCATGGACAAGTTCGGTGAAACCACAACCGTCGCTGGAGACCCAGTCCCCGACCAGCTCAGGTCGCTGTTCAACGACGCGGACAACGTCCGGGTGCAGCAACTCCCGTGCGAACTGCCAGGCTTTGACTCGCTCGCGGTGCACTTCGGCGCCGGCGCGCGAACCGTGCCGCACAAACACGCGACCGGCCAGCAGCTCATCTGGGTCGACGGAATTGGCGTCGTCGCCGACGAAAGCGGCGTCCACGTGGTTCACGCGGGCGACGTGGTGAGCAACCCGCCCGGAGCCTGGCACTGGCACGGCGCCACACCCGGTACAGCAGCGACGCACGTGACGTTCGAGGCCCCCGACGACTTCGATCTCAGCGTCGAACGCCGAGACTGGGACGCCAGCTACAAAGCCAACTTGGGACAGTGACCGACGACTGATTAGACGGCTCGCCGGATCCGATCGCCACCGAGGAAGCGGACCGGCGGACCGGCAGAAACGTCCACACCACGCCCGGAGGTCGACCCCAACTGGGATCGCTTCGCTCGCCGGGACTCGAGATCGACCAGGTACCCCAGGCGTGGAGGTCGAAGCCCCGGGCCATGACTTGTTCATGGGCGTCGGATCACCCATGGGCCAAGCCGGGGCGTCGACGCGAGCGGTGGAGGTTATCCACACCTCGATATCGACGCTTCCCGATCCACGGCGGTCTGGTTACGGTCGATTCTGCGGCGATCGAGGATCGCCCTCACCCCCGTCGCAAACGCAGGGAGGCTTCGGTGAGCTTCGACACGACCATCATTGCCCAGGACTACGTCAACGTCTTCGAACTCTTCGACGTCGCACGCGCTGCGGCCACGCTCGAGCGTCATGGGCTACACGACATGGCTGCACGGCACTGTCCGGACGCTGCAAACGCATCACGGGCCGCACGCCGCGCAAATCATCCAGCGCTACGACGCCAGCGCCCGGCCCTGTCCCGTCGACGACGACCAGCCACACGGCTGGGCACTGGTCTCGTTGTCCACCGATGATCACAATCCGGCGCGTCGATGTCACGATTGGTTCCTGGACGAACTCGGCCACTGGCTGGCCACGCAAGGTGTCCGCTGGTGCTAGCAGCATCCCGAGGATATGTGGGTCATCGGCAACGCCGCAGTGCAGTGCTAGCCCACAACAGCCGGCCGCGGCCTGTGTGTGGTTCGTGTCCGCTGCAGAACGGGTTGCCGTGCCACACCGGTTAAGCAGGCACCGACCGTCGGACGTACACGCCGACCGTGCGTATGGTGACGGAACCGCCGTAAGCAGACCGACCCCGGGACGCGTTCGACTGCCCCACGGTGGTCGCTGTGCGCTTTCGCCCGATCCGGACCACTCGCTCACGCCACCGACGTTTCGTCCGACGCGCGCTTTCCACATCCACGATCCGACGCGCGTCCCGGGCACATCGATTGATGTCGTTACGTCCGTTGTTTTCCACACCGAAGCGCACGACTCGTTGCCTTGACGGCGCCGGCGCTGAAACCGTCGTCGGTGCGTCGATGAGGAGGTCCGGGACATGAGTCGGGAGTTCGGCGTTGGTGACCTCATTTTGTTGACGAACCGGTTGCGGCGTGCCGGTGAGGATCTCAACGATGCTGCCCCCGGATCGCCCGTATGGGTGTGGGGCGGCACGGTGTCCTGAATCCGGCCACGGCACACGCCATACCCGTCCTGTGGGCCGATTGGTCGGCCCTGGTCGCCGGGCAGCTGGGTCACCGCCCGGACCGCCTCCGGGCGCTGATGCGCCGGAATCGGGCGCGAACAGACGCGCGCTCAGAGAGGATTGCACTCGAACACGCCGGTTCACCGGGTGCTCATCGTCGTCAGCCGACATCGTACTAAGCGACCGAACAGCGGCTGGCCATGTGCATCCCCGGCGCATGTATAGGTGCTTTATGTATGGCGAACCAGGTCATCGACGCCAATACAGATGCGGCCAATGTGGCCGTGTTGATCAGGAAGTGACGCCTGCCGGGTCATGCTCGAACCTGCCGGCACTGGCCGGCGCGGCGAAAGGGAGCGAATGGGTGGTCTCACCGCTCTCGCAGTCATAGTCGTGGCGTACACACTCGTGGCGTCCAAGCTCGACCGCTGGTGGATCACCGCCCCCATGGTGTTCGTCGCCGCCGGCCTCATCCTTGGCCCCGCGGCATTGGATGTTCTGCCGCTCACCGCGGGCGAAACGGTCCTGACCATCACGGAGCTGACACTGGCCCTGCTGCTGTTCTCCGACGCATCCACGGTCCGGCTACGTGACGTCGAAGGCGATGCGCGTCTACCGACCCGGCTGCTGTTCGTCGGGCTGCCACTGACGGTAGCCGCCGGCGCACTGGTGGCATACCTTGTCTTTCCCGACGTCCGGTGGGCCTCGGCAGCGCTGATCGCCACCATCCTGGCACCCACTGACGCCGCGCTCGGCTTGGCCGTCGTCACCAACCGGGCCGTCCCGGCCCGGATACGGCGAGCGCTCAACGTCGAAAGCGGCCTCAACGACGGGATGGTGACCCCATTCGTCACCCTGTTCGTCGCGGTCGTCGCGGCCGAGGAGGACATCGGCGACACGGCATGGGGACTCGAAGCGCTCAAACAGATCGGGCTGGCGCTGGCCACGGCGGCCGTTGTCGGATACGTCGGAGGGAAATTCCTGATATACGCCAACAGCCACGGATGGACGTCAGATGTATCCGAGCAGATCGCCATCCTCGCCCTCGCCCTGCTCGCCTACGAAGGAGCAGTCGCGATCGGCGGCAACGGGTTCGTTTCCGCGTTTGCTGCCGGCGTCCTATTCGGTGCCGCCACCAGAGGACGCCTGAGTGCACCCGGCCGGTTTGCCGTGACGCTCGGACTGTCGGCCACATTCTGGGTGTGGTCAATCTTCGGTGCACTGTTCGTCGGTGAGCTCTTCACCCACAAGATCTTGGCTCAACCCATCGTCTACGCACTATTGAGCCTGACGGTGATCAGGATGCTGCCGGTCGCGATCGCTTTGATCGGAACGCACCTGCGACCGGCCACCCTCGCGTTCATGGGCTGGTTCGGCCCACGCGGGCTGGCCTCGGTCGTCTTCACACTGATCACACTCGAGGAGTTCGAGCATGGCGCCGACGCGACGATGCTTGTGGACACCGCAACGTGGACGATCCTGCTCTCCGTGGTGTTGCACGGCATCTCCGCATCACCACTCGCTGCCCGGTACGGATCATCAATTGCGAAGGCAGACAATATCCCGGAGAAAGCGCCGGCGGGCGAACCCCCAATCCGGCTTCGCGACCTAGCGGGACGGCATCGCCATACGACATGAACCGCCACGAGTACCCGGTACGGCCGGTCGCGCAGGAATGCTCACAGAAAACCTCGACGAGCAGGAGCACATCCGGCACGGGGAGAGGCCGACCGGGTGGCTTCGCGAAGGCCGCCGGGTTCCGATTGAGATCACGACGCTGTCGCAGGTTGAGGGCCGAACCGTCGAAACAGGCAGCGCGCCGCAGTCGCCACACGCTGCCGGTCGTGGGTGATCGCGTACTCGAACTCCGCAGAATCCGGAACGGCGCGCGCGATCACCGCCCCTGCAGCGCTCGGACTCAACGCGATCAGAGCCCATTGCCCGTCCAACGTCGGGTCGTACACGTTGGTCCGCCGTAGCCCGGGGATCGGAATGGCGGGCGCTCCACGGCCGAGAACACCAGTAATCACGCCACGAGCGGCCAACCGAGTCAGCTTCTGCTGTTCGGCTGGACCAAAGAGCGCCGGGTCAGGTACCAGCAGGATGGCCATGGCGGGCCCACTGAGATGGGTTTCACCAAATGCCACTTGCCGGCTTAGCGGACGCAGTAGGTCGGCCGCCGCCCGGCTTATCGGTCGTCCCGCTATCGCGTCGAACGGCGTCCGGATGTCATGGATCGGCTCTGACCTGACGCTGCCGACGATGCACTCCGCGGTGCCGGACGGCGGCAGCGGCTGGGGTTCGCCCAGGTAATACCCCTGGCCGAGCATGGCTCCAAATGCCGACGCATGGCGAAGGAGGGCCGCACTCTCCACCCCTTCAGCGAGGACGGTCGCGCCGCTACGCTCGGCACACTCGTGCGCAATGTCCAGGATCTTCAACGACGCTGGAGAATACCCGCCTTGAGTGATCGCGCGGTCAATCTTGATCACATCCACCGACAGCACAGCCAACAGGGCCACAGTCAGTGGTCCCGAACCCACATCGTCCAGCGCCAGCCCGGCTACGGTCGGACGCTGCCGATCGATTCCATTCAACAATGCCCGCGGATCACGGCCGAGCGACCTTTCAGTCACCTCAAGCACGATCTGAAAGCGCCCAAACGCTTGCTCGATATCAGAGCGTAGGTCGGGCGGGCAATCAGAGTCCAAGGCGATGGGCTCGATGTTCAGAAACAGCAACCGATCGAGCCCGAGCTGACCATCCAACGCCGCCCGGCAAGCAGACGCCCGCGCCGCCCAATCGAACTCGACGACCCGACCCGCTCGGTACGCCTCAGCCAGCAACGCGTCGGCGGACTCGAGCGGCGAATCAGCTGGGCCCCTCACCAGCGCCTCGTAGCCCTCGATCAACCCCGTCTCCAGCCGCACGATCGGCTGGAATACCGTGCGAAGAGCCCTAGTACCGAGAACCTCGTCGAACCTCCGAGCTGTCGCCGTAGACGACATCATCAGTCGCATCCTCCCGCCCAGAACCTCCAACACCACAGGCTCAAGTCGCAGGTCATGGGTTCCGGTACGGCGTACCTCCATCGTGAACCAAACCCGTTCTCAACCAGCCTATTCGCCGTAGAGAGGCCCGTCCTTGAAACCCTCGCCGCCCCTAAGGGTGGCGTGATGGAACGGCAATCTCTGGGCGGCGATGTGTCTTCGTCGAGGAGCACAACTTTTGGCTGACAAACGGCCGTGGCGAACCGGTCCGGTCAGCTAGAAGGGATCGCCAAGGACGTGAGGCATTCCCGCCGCGGTCGGACGTGACCATGCCGTCACTGGACCGCCCCGGGCGCCGAGCTAGTGATTGTGGCTGCCGTTAATGCGTTCGGACAGCTCAAAGAGGTTGCCCCACGGGTCGCGGAAGAACGCGAGCCGGGCGCTGATGTCCTCGATCTCGAAGGGCGTGTTGACGATGTCGACGCCGCGTCGGCGAAGCTCGGTCAGGGTGTCGTCCACGCTGTCCACAGACAGGCACACGTGGTTGAACCCGTTCACGGCCAGCGAGGCATCGACGTCGCCGTAGACCGTCTGCGCCGCGGCGCCGGGTCCGGCGAGGATCTCCAAATGGTAGTCGTCCTGATTCGGCGGCATGACGTAGGCAAGCGTGAGTTCGCCGTACGGCCAGGTCTGCAGCACGCGCCAGTCCATTGTATCCACCCAGAAAGCGCGCGCCGCCTCGAAGTCCGGGTACCGGATGGCTGTGTGGTGGCCGTGCATCGAGGCGAACGGGGACGTGGTGTTGGTCGGTGGCGTGGCCGGGAGCGGCATGATCGGTCCCTGACGTCGGAGATCCCGCGACGGGATCCGTGTCTGCTTCTTCACCAGAACGCGCCCGGCCGCCGGGAGAAACGGCCTCGCAGGGCGCGGTCTTCCTAGCTCTGGCAGAACCACCCAGCCCCAACTGCCGGGCTCCGGCCGGAGGCATACAGGGCCATGCGCGAGGTGTTAGCGTCGTCGGCTAGGACCCAAGTCCAGCTCATCGCCATCGAGGGTGTAGGGGCCCGGACACGCCGGCATCCAGTAGCGACCGGCCCACCGTCAGCGCTTGTTTGCCGGCGTCGAGGAACTCGTTTCGCCACTTCAAGATCGAGACCTCCGAGACGCCCTCTTTGCGGGCCGCCTCCGCGATCGTCACCTCCCCGGCGAGCACGGACAGCACGATCCTGATCTCTTTCGCCGGTCGGCGCCTACTTAACCTTCTTCGTCGCGTTCCTCGTCGTGCCGGCGCTGACGGAACGCTCGCTCGGCGATCCGGCTGGAGAGCTTGCCCGTCACCGATCTGGCCCGGTCGAGGTTCTCGTTACCGAGGTGCCTAGCGGCATCGACGCCGTCTGCTCCTGTCTTGAGCGCCTTGTCCCTCACCTCGGCGGCCGCGTCCACCCATCGTCTGGCCACCAATGATTGTCGACCGCGCTCGATCCCAAGCCGCCCGTGGAAGTCGACGACGGCGACCGCGACATGGTTGCTTGGGCGCTGTTGCATAGTCGCGGCGTCGAGCGTGGTGAACCCTGTTGAGTCTGCGTTTCAGATCGCCAAGGCCAGTTCGGTGAACGCGGCGGCGACCCGCAAAAGGCCGGCTGTTTCGGTGGCGAGTTCGTAGTGTCCGCGGCGGAGGTTCTGCAGGAACGCAAGCCCGGCGATGATGACGGTCGCGGTGTGATCGGTGCGTAGGCCGCGCATGGGTCGCAGCCGGTGTTTGAGCCGGCCGTGGTCGGCCTCGATTCGGTTGTTCGCATACCGTTCCACGTGGTGCCACGCCGCCGGAACCAGCTCATCGAGCACCCGCGGATAGACCGGCGCCGCGTCGGTGACCACCTCGACCGGCATCACCCCCAACGTGGTCAACACCCGTCGGAAGAACCGGCGCGCGGCATCGCCGTCGCGACGCTTCGACACGAGCACATCGATGACCTGCCCGTGCTGGTCGACGGCTCGATAGACGTAACGCCAGACGCCGTTGACCTTGACGTAGGTCTCGTCCACGAACCACCGATCACCAGGGGAGTGCCGGCAGAACCGGGCCGCATCGGCGAGCAGCGGCGTGAACCGCTGTACCCAGCGGTAGACGGTGACGTGATCGACCTGCACACCGCGCTCGGCCAGCAACTCCTCGATGTCGCGGTAGGACAGGCCGTAGCGCAGATACCAGCGCACCGCCACCATGATCACCGCCGACGGGAACCGGAAACCTGCAAACGCCGACCGCGGCGGCAGCAACGGATGCCGGCGAGTTGAGAGCCTCACCGTCCCATCCTGCCCGATCCACAATCGACGGACGCAACAGAGCCGCTCATCAGTATCAGAGAAGCCAGCGCCGCCGAACCGGGTGTACGTCACCGAGATGCTTCGCCACCTGCACACTCTGCTGGACCGAATCCAACGACGAACACAGACGTAGCGGGGTTCGTGTGGATGAGCGGTCGGTTTGCATCACGTCCGGTTGCCGCGGCCACGCTGTTTGGCCTGCCGGTACCCGAGGGCGAAGGAGCCGGCCACCACCGCGCAGCACACCGCGGCAATGCTCACCCGGAGGCCGATCCATTCCTTGTCCAGTACGGACTGGCTCAGGACGAATGCGGCCATGGCCAGGGCACTCGCGACGACGCTGACGGCGGTGAACACTGCTACCACGTACCCGATGCGCTGGTCACGTTGGCGGCGGGCACCCGCGGCTGCCGAATCGATGAGGATGGCCAGATCGGAGCTCTTTCGCGCGATCGCGTTCAGGTTGAGGTCCAAGGCCCAGACCGACGCGATTGCGGACCAGATGGCATACTCGCGGCCGGTCGTGCCCAAGAGGAACGTGTCGATGCGGGCCGGCACCGAACTGGCCAAGCGGCGCAGCCGGGCGAGGTCATCCTGGAGGGCGTCGAGGGTGGCGATGGACGCCCCGTCGAGCAGTTCCTCCGACCGGCCGAAGATGGCCATAAGTAATGCGTCCAGCAGCCAGGTCCCGGTCCACCAGTTGTGCATTGCCGCGGCCACGGCCAGCATCGCCCGCGCGTCGCGGTCGTCGACGTCCGGAACTACAGCGACCGAGATGAGGTTGCCCACGTGGTAGGTGGACTGGCGGACCGTGACGGAATCGAAGGTTCCGACCATCAATGCGTCGACGTGCTCCCGGACCCGGATCGCCGCCGTCTCGCCGGCCGGCGCGATCAACAGAGTCTTGACCACCCACATGATGTGGCCGGCCCGAACCGGCGGCTGCGGGTTGAGCTGGACGAGCGACCGGTCGGGCAGCGCCAGCCAATCGTCGAGCCGTTCGCCGCCAATGGCCACCGTCAAAGCGGTGACGAGGGAGTCGATCGCGGTTCTGAGCGAACCGGTGACCTGGTCGAGGTAGTCCGAGGTCAGGTCGCGGCGTTTCCCCGAACCGCGGCTGCGCAGGTCGACCACCACCATGGCGCAGCCCAGGTCGGCCAGCTCGATTCGGACCGACCGCACATCGAAGCCGTGAGCAGCTCCGGCTTCCCGCACGGCCGCATGCTCGATCGCGCACGTGGCCAACGATCGGGGGAACAGCCGGGCCGCCGACGATTCGTCATCGGTCCACGCAACCAGCGACGATGATGAACCAGTGACCCAGGCATGGCCGGTGGCACCGACGAGCGCGCATACGAACGAGCGGGCCGCGGTACTTTCGGCCGCGGCAAGGGCGAGCCGCGGGTCGAACCACAGGTTGGTGGCGAACGCGAACGCCAGCTCGGCTCGGGCCTCGAAGATCCGGCCAGCAAGCAACAATGGCTCGGTTGCACCCGGCTTCGGAGCGGCTTTAGCGCTGGCCGATGTGCGAGGCGGTGGCAACGACATACGCTATTTCTACGGGCTCTTCGAACTGATGTCGATCGGCGTTCTTCCATGTACTGTCGGGCTACAGGCTCGGTCGGCCGTCCGGTTCGAGCGCGGCTCAGAGTCATTTAGTGGTTCGCATCAGTGATTCACCGCCGCACCGATGCCCGCGCCGCTGGTCGCCGGCAAGGAACAACTACTGGATCAGCTCATCAGTGTCAGCGAAGCGGGCAGCGCCGAAACCGAGGTGTACGTCACCGAGATGCTTCCCCACCTGCACACGCTTTTGGACCGCGTCCAACGACGAACACACGTATAACTGCCCCGGAACCGTTCTGTACGCCATCGGCAGCGATCGCGACGTGTGCTTCCAACTGCTAGGTCAATATGTTGATCGCGCGGGCGATCACCAGTAGGCCGATCAGGAGGGACACCACTGCTTCGGTGATCATCAGCAGCTTGGCCCACCGTTTGATCGCTGACACGTCTGTGGGGCTGAACGCGGTTGCGGTCCAGAACGCGAGAGACAGGTAGTCGGCGAAACGCGGCACCCAACCGCCGGGTACGAAGTCGGTGTGCTGCATTTCCGGGAAGACGAACGCGGGGTCCTTGTTCGGGTGGTGCGCCCGCGCAGCGGCGCCGCCCCGGTCGAGATCCCAGTACCACAGCGTGAAGGCGATGACGTTGGTGATCCAGACGACCCCGCCGGTGGCCAGCAGCCCGGTTGCGTTGTTTGCGTAGAGCTTGTTGTTGGTGAGGATGTCGCCGACAAGACGGCCGGCGGCGAACAGGTTCGCGAGCGCTAGCAGCGCAATGATGGCGCCGATGGTGATCCGCAGCCAGGGTTTCTGGCGGTCGATTCGTCCAGGGTCCCCGATGATCACGGCAGCCAGCAGCCCCAGCAACACGACGGGAAGTACCCATGCGGGATTCACCCGGTACTTCGCCGGCAGCGCCACGTGGAGAGCAACGGTGACCACGATCGCCAGCGCTACCGGCCACCACCGCTCGCCCGGTTCGTCGTCGTCCGGCCGCGCCGGCTGCGTGTCTGGACCCGGGCCCGATGACATTCGGCCATCAACGCCTTGCCATTCGTAAGCTCATCCGCAGGGACCAAGAGAGCACACAGCGGCTGCGACAGCACACTCGCGATCAACCAGCTCAAGGCCGTCATCGTCAACGCGGACCCGGCGCTACGCGAGACCCTGACCGGTCTGGCCGGCACGGCCCTGATCCGCCACTGCGCCGCCCTGCCCGACACTGCGCCGACCGACGCGATCAGCGCAGCCTGCTACACGCTGCGCCGCCTGGCCCACCGCATCCAAGCCCTCACCGCAGAAGAACGCGAACTACAACGCCACATCACCGCCGTGCTCAACGCCCACGCCCCACAAATGTTGCAACGCCACGGCATCGGCCCAGACACCGCCTCCGCCCTACTCGTCACCGCCGGCGACAACCCCGACCGCCTGCACACCGAAGCGTCCTTCGCCGCCCTCTGCGGCGTCAACCCCATCGAGGCGTCAACCGGTAAAACCCGCAGACGCCGCCTCAACCGCGGCGGCGACCGCCGCGCCAATGCCGCCCTCTACCGCATCGCCCTGACCCGCGCACGCAGTGACCAACGCACCCGCGACTACCTCGACCACCGCACCGCCCAGGGCCGCACCCGACGCGAAGCCATCCGCTGCATCAAGCGCTACATCGCCCGCGAGATCTACCACCTGATCACACAACTCGACCCCGCAGAACAGGCCTTGCGAACGGCTTGACAAACATAGGGGCATCGGTGCCCTTCAGGGACTTCGTCGGTCGCCGGCTGTTCAAGGCGCGCCACCGGTCAACCGCCGGCATTCGCCGATCAGCCCCCGTGCGACGGCTTTCGGCTCGACACCGACTGACAGTTGCCTATCGGCGCTCTCGGCCGCGGCGCTCACCCCGGCGCGCAGGGTTGCGAATGCGATGACCAACTCAGGCCCTGCGGCTCGGTCCCGTGGGATCACGATCCGCCCGGCTTCAGCCTGCCGTACAGGACGGGCACGACCAGATACCGGAACACGTCGAACGGCGAACCCGATCGGCGGCTGCCACGCGCCGACCGCTGCGGCGAACGCCTTCATGACGTCGCCAAATGGGCGAGCCGTGCCAGCGCGCTATCCAACCGGCGGGCGTCCGCCGCGACTTGATCTGACCCGCGACGCTGACGGTCGCCGGCGTGTCATCGGGTGGCTGGCCGGCGGCGGCCATCCCCACCGTGGCGTGTCCGTGCCACCGGTTTGGCTACGAGTCGCACGGTGACTTACGGATCTCGAGTTCGAGGGCTTCGGCCCCAAGGTGAGGCCCAGCCGTAACGCCTGAAGCTTAGGGCTAGCCGTAATGCGAAGCCCGGCGGCGAGACGCCATTCTTGAACGTATGAGCTTGCGCTGCTTGATCGTCGATGACAGCGCCCCGTTTCTCAAGGCCGCCCGAGGGCTGCTCGAGCGCGAGGGCATCGAAGTCGTCGGCGTCGCTTCGACAAGCGCCGAAGCCATTCGGCGAGCCGACGAGCTGCGACCAGATCTTGTGCTCGTGGACATAGACCTCGGCCCGGATAGCGGCTTCGATCTGGCACGACACATCGACCGTAACGCCTCGGATCTCGGTGACGCCAAGCCCACGATCATTCTGATCTCCAGCCACAGCGAACAGGACTTCGAGGAATTCATCGCGGCCAGCCCCGCGGCCGGATTCCTCGGAAAGTCGTCCCTGTCAGCGAGCGCCATCCACAGCCTGATCTGAGACAATAGCCTGTCGGAGCCGGAAGCTAACGCGCCTCGAGAAAAGTGATCACTGCGAGCACCCGCCGGTGATCATCGTCGGTTTCGGGGAGCGTCAGCTTGGTGAGGATGCTGTGCACGTGCTTCTCGACAGTCCCTTCCGTAACCCACAGCTGGCGGGCGATTCCCGTGTTCGAACGCCCCTCGGCCATCAGCGCGAGCACCTCGCGCTCACGCGGGCTCAGCACGGCCAGCGGGTCGTCACGCCGACGGGCCGCGATAAGCTCGTGCACCAGCACGGGATCGACCGCGGCGCCGGATCTGGCGACCCGGTTCAGTGTCTCGGTGAACTCGTCGACATCGGTCACGCGACTCTTCAGCAGATAGCCCACCCGGTCGCCGCTGGCCAACAGCTCCATAGCGTGTTCGATCTCGACGTGCGCGGAGAGCAGCAGGATCGCGGTACGCGGAGACTCCTGCCGGATCGTGCGAGCCGCCTCCAGTCCTTCCGATGTGTGCGTCGGTGGCATCCTGATGTCGACGATGACCAGGTCGGGAGCGTGCTCACGGACCAGCTCGAGCAGCTCCGCGCCGTCACCGGCCTGTCCGATCACGGCGAAGTTGTGGCGCTCGAGGAGGCTAGCGACACCCTCACGGAGCAGTACGTCGTCGTCCGCGATCACGACCCGCATCCGAACCGCGGAGGGGCCCTGCTGGCTTTGCGTCGCGTTCTGCATCCGCTTGCCCACCTCCATGCAACCGTAACGGGTCCACGCCTGCGTCGGGGTGAGTCGCGGTCGGGTTCGGGAAGGTCATCATGCGCGGCGGTCTGACCAGCCGCATGATCATCGCGAGCGCGCTGCTTGCGTTGCTGACCAGCGGCGCATTCGTCATCCTGATGCTGGCGATCGCCGACCAGCGCAAATCGGCTCAACTGTCTCGCCACTCCCAGCAGGTCCTGGTCACCGCGAATCAGCTGGAGCGACTTCTCGTCGATGTCGAGACGGGCACCCGCGGCTACATCCTGACGAACGAACAGCGCTTCCTCGAGCCGGCGCTCGCTGCCGAAGCGAGCTTTCCACAAGCCAGCAGCCGACTCGTCGACCTCACCCAGGTCCCCGTGCAGAACAGGACGGCACGAACTATCCAAAGCAAGGGCGAAGCGTATATCCAGGGCTACGCCGTCCCGCTTGCCGCCGCAGCACGCTCCGGCGATCCTGTCGCACGTAGCGTGGCAACGGCAGACGAAGGTAGAGCACTGATCGTCGACATCCGGCGCAACTTCACCGCCCTGGAATCGACCGAGCAGAGGCTTGGGGTGCAGCGCGAAGATCGCGCGCGTGCGAACGCCACCCGGGCGACAGTCGCCGCACTAGCCGGACTCGCCGGGTCCGTGGTGCTCATCGGTTTCTTCGGCAGCTACCTGACCCGGACGATCGTACGGCCGATCCGCCGGGCGTCCGCAATGGCTCAACAGCTGGCGACCGGCGACCTATCAACCCGCATGCCGACGACCGGAGTCGCTGAGATTGGCGTGCTCGAGCGGGCCTTCAACAGTATGGGAAGCTCGCTGCAGCGCAGCCAGTCGGAACTCGCCCAGCTCCTGGCGGAGCAGGCCGCCCTGCGCCGGGTTGCGACTCTTGTCGCTCAGGCAACGCCGCCGGAGGACGTCTTCCCCGCGGTCAGCGAGGAGGTGGCCCGCCTGCTCGGCGTGGACGCCACCCGCTTGATGCGCTACGAGGCCGACGAGACGGCGACCGTCGTCGCCAGTTCGGGCGAGGAGACCGTTATCCCGGCCGGCACGAGGGTCACCCTGGACGGACGCAACGTCGCCGCGCTGGTGCGCGGTAGCGGGCAGCCGGTGCGGATCGACAGCTTCGCGGACGCTCCCGGACCCCTTGCGGCTGTCCTCCACGAGCACGGCGTCGATTCCGCCGTTGGCGCGCCGGTCACGGTGGAGGGGCGG
Organism: uncultured Actinomycetota bacterium; assembly: GCA_963724705.1. Classification (GTDB taxonomy): domain Bacteria; phylum Actinomycetota; class Actinomycetes; order Mycobacteriales; family Micromonosporaceae; genus DASQPR01. The sequence goes on along the minus strand of CAVRVS010000006.1, from coordinate 612,200 downwards.
CTGTGGGGCGCGATGGTCGCGTACTCCATGGCCAACGAGCCGCTGGCTTCGGGCACCGAGTTGCGCCTGGCCAACTTCACCGACCTCGTCGGCACCGCGATCGCCAACACGCAGGCGCGGGCCGACCTTACGGCGTCGCGAGCACGCGTGGTCGCGGCCACCGACGACATCCGCCGCCGCATCGAACGTGACCTGCACGACGGCACCCAGCAGCGGCTCGTGTCGCTCACGCTGGACCTGCGCAACGCGCAGGCGAGCATCCCCGACACAGCACCCGAGCTGGGAACGGAGCTGGCCAACATCGCCGACGGCTTAGTCGCCGCGCTGGACGACCTGCGGGAGATCTCCCGCGGTATCCACCCGGCACTGCTGGCAAAGGGCGGTCTGGGACCCGCGCTCAAGGCGCTGGCCAGGCGATCGCCAGTCCCCGTCGAGATCGACGTAGATATCGATGGCCGGCTTCCGGACCAGGTCGAGATCGCGTCCTACTACGTGGTCGCGGAGGCGCTCACCAACGCCGCGAAATACGCGCAACCGACGGCGACATGGATCAGTGCCGGCGTGGCCGACGGACGCCTGCGGCTGACCGTACGCGACGATGGCACCGGCGGCGCGGATCCGGCCCGCGGAACCGGGTTGACCGGGCTCACCGACCGCGTCGAGGCGCTCGGCGGGACGATCACCGTGCTCAGTCCGCCCGCTGAGGGCACGACCGTACAGGTGTGGCTGCCCCTCACGACGCCGGACGACGTGACCTGACGCCCGTGCGATCTTAGAACGGCTTGGTCGTGGGCGACTCCGGCTGTCCGGTGACCGGCTATACCGGCTAGCCCGTATAGCCGTATGCCGGTTGGCGGTAAGCCCGAATGGCCGCTGGCGTGGACGACATCGGCGCCGCTGAGCGGCAATGCTAAAGGACTACGACGAGGTCGACAGACCTGGGGGTGCCAGATGCGGGACGTGGACACGAAGGCAGCGCCCGCCCGGAACGCTCCCGGGCGCCCGTTCAGGACGGCATGAACTTGGGACGGAACGCTCTGCCTCAGGAAGGCACGATCATGAGAACAACGAGCCCGACTCAGCTGCCGGTTAGTCCCCGGACCGCGCGGTTCCCATCCGCACGGACCATCCTCAACGAAGCCCTGTTTGCCTCGCATCTGCAGTCGTCAGATCACCCCACTCCCGGTGACGTTCGTGCGGCGATCGACAGCTCCCTCCGTGCGTTAGGCGTGGGGCTGTGCATCGCCAGGGTTGCCCAGGAGTTCGGCGACCACCCCGAGGCGGCGACCACCCGAATGCGATGGGCCACCCATGCCGTCGCGGCCGCCTGCTGTGACACACTCGCGAACCGAGCGCTCGACCTGCCACGCCAAGGCGCCGGCGCCCACCGCGGGTTCGCTAGCAACTGCTCTCACACGATCAGTTACGTGTTGTAGCACCGTCAGCACGCACCGTATTACCTCGCTCGAGGTGGTGTTCATGAGAACGTCTCGATGGTTCGCGGTAGGCCAGGCTAGCGGATCCGATGCCGAACCGGGCCGCCGCGCCGCAGACCAGGCGCTGGTCGGCTCCGACCCAAGTCTGCTGATTGTCTTCTGCTCCGAGTCGCTCGACCTGGTGGAGATCGTTCGTCAGATCGACCGGCGCTCGGGGGGCGCACCGCTGATCGGATGCTCGACGGCGGGCGAGATCGGTACAAACGGTCCGGGCGACGCGGGCGTGCTGGTGGCCGCGTTCGGTGGGGACGGCTTCTCCGCCGACACGGCGATCGCTCGGGACGCCTCGCGCAACCTTAGGGCTGCCGGCGAGCACGTGGCGGGTTGCCTGTCAAGCGCCGACGACCGGCCGCATCGCGTCCTTCTGCTCCTCGCCGACGGTCTGGCCGGCAACCAGCAGGAGGTTGTCCGGGGTGCGTACGCCGTACTCGGCGCCGGCGTACCGCTGGTGGGTGGCTGCGCCGGCGATGACCTCAAGATGACCCGAACGTTGCAGATGTACGGAGACGAGGTCGTCACCGACTCCGTAGTGGCGGCGGGACTGACGTCTGACGCACCGCTTGGCATCGGCGTACGCCACGGCTGGCGCAAGCTCGGCGAACCGATGCTGGCGACCCGCAGTGGCGGTGATCGGGTGCACGAGCTCGACGACGAACCTGCCCTTGACGTGTATCTGGACCGGCTCAACCATACGGTCCGCACTCCGCTGAGCCAGGAGGAGTTGGCCCGGACCGCGTTGCGACACCCGTTGGGCCTCAGCCGGCGCGACGGTGAAGAGCAGATCCGCTTCATCACCGGTGGCGACTTCACCGAGCGGGCGCTGCGCTGCGCGGCGGAGATTCCGCAGGGTGGCCTCGTCTGGATCATGGAGGGCGACGCCGAGTCGGTGCTGACCGCTACCGACGCCGCCTGCCTGGACTCGATCGCTGGCCTCGACGGAAACCCGCCCCGGGGCTTACTCGCGTTCGACTGCATAGCTCGGCGCGGAGTCCTCGGTGAGCAGGGCATCAAGGCCGAGATCGACCGCATCGCCGCAATCGCTCGGGGCGCGCCCGTCGCAGGTTTCTACACCTACGGCGAGATCGCGCGTAAGTCCGGCATGAGCGGCTTCCACAACCAGACTCTCGTCGTCCTATCGGTTGCTTGACATGGCCCGTCCATCCGCCTGGTCTACCTGGCAGCTCGCCGAATTCCTCGAAGTCGTCGCGGCTTTCGAGACCGAGGAATCGGCCGCGCTCGGCGCGGTGGAGCGCGCCGCCGAGGCACTGGACGCCGAGGTTGCGGCGATCCTGTCGGCGGGACAGGTTGTCGCATCGATCGGTTATCCCGCAGGGGAAGTGCCGATCGCGGATCTGCGTGCCGTCGCGTACGACACCGGCCACGACGTGCCCGTCCCGGGGGCCGGGCGATGCACGGCGGTTCGGGTCTCGCTGGATCACCCCGACGACGCGAAGCTAGTGCTCGCCCGATCCGGAACCGGCGAGGTGGGCCGGGACGAGATGAGCCTGCTGCGCGGCATGGCGCGCGCCACCTCGATGACCATGCGCACCCTGCGCGTGCTCGACGACGAGCGCGCCGCTCGCAACCAGCTTCGGTTGCTGCTGGACGAGCAGGGCGCGCTACGACGCGTGGCGATTCTCGTCGCCGACGGCGTACCGCAGAACGAGACGTTCACCGCGGTCGCGGCGGAGGCAGGACGGCTGGCCGACGCGGACTTCGCCCAGGTGATCCGGTATGAGCCGGCCGGCGTAGCGCTCATGGTGGCCGTCTGGGGATCCCAACCCCCCGGCACTCGGGTCGGCACACTCCATGCACCGTACGGCCACGAGGCTTCCGCGATCGTCCTGCGTACTGGCGAGCCGGCGCGAGCGGACGAACCGACGCGCGTGTACGACCCGGCGCACGGGGGCAACGCGACCAACGACACCGTGCGCGGGGCGATGGCAACCCCGCCGGACGCCATCCGCTCTACGGTGGGGATTCCTATCGTTGTCGACGGCGGCCTTTGGGGCGCCGTGATCACGGGCACGACTCGGCCCACCCCCATGCCGAAGGACACCGAGCAACGCATATCCGGATTCACGAGACTCGCCGCGACGGCCATCTCGAACGCGCAGGTTCGCGACGAACTGGCGGCGTCGCGGTCGCGTGCGGTGGTGGCGGCCGACGAGACCCGCCGTCGGCTCGGCCGCGAACTGCACGACGGCGTACAGCAGCATCTCGCATCGCTCGCGTTGACGCTGCGCACCGCGCAGGCGCTGCTGCCGCGCGGCTCGCGCGAGCTCAGATCGGCCCTGTCACAGGCCGCGAGGCAACTACAGGAGATCTTCCACGAGCTGCAGGGGATGGCACGTGACCTGCATCCGAGCATCCTGTCCCTGGGCGGCCTCGCACCGGCGCTCCGGATGATCTGCAACCGAAGCAACGTCCAGGTCGACCTCGACCTGAACGTCGACAGGCGACTGCCGGACCCGGTGGAAATCGCCGCGTTCTACATCGTGTCGGAGGGACTGGCGCAGGCCGTCAAACACACGCCAAAGTCGACGGTACGGGTTCGCGTGAAGCTGACCGACCGAAGCCTCCGCGTGGATATACGCGACGACGGCGTCGGCGGCGATGGGACACGCGGATCGGATCTTATTGGACTGCGGGATCGGGTGGCCGCTCTCGGCGGGACGATCACGATGGTCAGCCCGCCCGGCGCCGGCACGGCAATCATCGCGGAGGTCCCTGTCGATGGCCGTTGACATGCCGACGACGGGTCGGGTGCGCGCGGCGGTGGAGGTCCTCCATGAGAGCGATCGCACCCGCATCACGCGCGAGCATCTGGATGGCCAGACGGTCATTCGCAAGGAGCCGCGTGGGCCAGGCGCGGCGGACCGGCTTCGCCACGAGTCGGCGACGCTCGATCGGCTCCGTGGCGTCGACGGAGTCGCGCAGCTGGCCACCGTGTCACCGCGGCCTGGATCGATCCTCTTGGAGGATGTCGACGGTGTCTGCATGGGCCGCGACACGATTCCGCTGGATATCGCGCAGTTTTCCCATGTCGCGCTCGACCTGGCGCGTGCGGTCGCGGGGATCCACCGCCGCGGGATCGTGCACCGGGACATCCAGCCGGCCAACATCCTGCTGTCGCCCGCGCACGGCACCCCGTACCTGGTCGACTTCGCCTCGGCGACCACGTTCGCCGAGATCCGTCCGGCACTCACCCGCCACAGCGAGATCGTCGGGAATCTCGTCTATGCCGCCCCGGAGCAGACCAGGCGTACGGGCCGCGAGATCGACCAGCGTGCGGACCTCTACGCCCTGGGGGCCACCTTCTACGAGTTGGCGAGCGGTCATCCGCCATTCGGTACGTCGGACCCGCTGCGGCTCAGTCATGATCACCTGGCCCGCGTGCCGGTCCCCCCGCACCGGGTCAACCCGGACGTGCCGCCGACGTTGTCCGGGATCATCATGCACCTGCTGGAGAAGGAGCCAGACCGTCGATACCAGACCGCAGACGGGCTGGTCCACGACCTCGGCCGGCTCAATGATGCCGGGCCCGACGTCGCCGCGCCGGCGTTCGCGGTCGGCGAGCGGGACTTCCCGCCGCGATTGACGGCGCCGGCGCGACTCGTCGGCCGGGACGCCGAGATCGCCGCGCTCCGGAGTGCGATCGCAGGCGCGGCGTCCGGCGGCTGCAGAGGCGTCCTGGTCAGCGGCGGGCCGGGCGTCGGCAAGTCCGCGCTGATCGACCAACTTCGCCCGGTCGTCGCGGCCGGCGACGGTTGGTTCGTCGCGGCTAAATTCGACCGGTACCGGAGCGAGCTCGACGCGGTACAGCAGGCTTTTCGCAGCCTCGGGCGGCTCCTGCTGGCAGAGCCGGACGAGCAACTGGCCGAGCTGCGGGAGCGGATGCTTGACGTGCTCGGCGCCGACGCCGGCCTACTCGTCGCGTTACAGCCGTCGTACCAGGCGCTGCTGGGAGTCCCGCCGGATCCGAGCGTGGGGAATCCACTCTCGGTCGAGGCTCGCGTGACCCGAATCGCGGTGGACGTCCTGCGGGTTGTGGCCTCACGCGAGCGGCCCGTCGTGTTCGTCTTGGACGATCTCCACTGGGCTGGCCGAGCCCCACTTGGGTTCATCGACGCGATCCTCCGGGGCGAGGTTGTCGACGGGCTGCTACTGGTGGGCACCTACCGCGAAGACGAAGTGGACGCTACTCATCCCCTTTCGGGCCTGTTGTCGCGGTGGCATCAAAACCTGGAGGGTTCGCGCCACCTACGGCTTCGCGACCTCCCGCCGTCGGACCTGACCGAGATGGTGGGAGACATGCTGCGTCTCGACCTTATACACGCCACCCCGCTCGCCGAGGCCATCGAGCCCTACACCAAGGGAAACCCGTACGACACCGTGGAACTGCTCAACGCCCTCCGGCGCGACGGCGTGCTGACCCCCGGCAATGGCGAATGGCAGTGGGATCCTGTGGCGCTCGGTCGCGTCGACCTCCACATCCTGCTGGCCGAAGGCGCGGCAGCCGTGCCGCCGCGGACCACGTCGCTCCTGCAGACGCTGGCCTGCCTCGGCGGTCGGGTACGCGTCGACGAACTGCGGGTGGCCATCGGCATCTCCGCGAGCGAGGCGGAGCGACGGCTAGCACCCGCACTCGAAGGTGGCCTGTTGGTCGTGGAGCCGGATGGCCCGACCGTACGGTTTCATCATGACCGCGTGCAGCGGGTGATCCTCTCACGCATGGACCACCGGCAGCGCGATGCCCTGCGTCTGCAAATTGCCGGCCGGCTGGCTCGCCGGCCGGAACTGCTCGTTGTGGCCGCCGAGCAGTACCTATCGGTCATCGACCACATCCGCGACCCGGACGAGCGGACACGCGTCGCTGCGCTGCTGGCCAGGGCCGCCGACCAGGCCGTATTGCTCGGCAATCACTCCATGGTGGAACGATTCCTAGCCGCCGTGACCGAGCTCACCGATCCGGCGGATGAGGATACGCTCGTCAATCTGCTGATCGCCCGCCACACCGCGCTGTACCACTCGGGACGCATGGACGAGACCGACGAGACGTTCCGGGCGATCGACCGGCTCGGCGCCAGCCCTGCACAGCGAACGCAGGCGACGATGCTCCAAGTCAGCAGCCTCTCCACCCGTGGACACGCCGGAGAGGCGATCGAGCTTGGTCTTGCTCAGCTACGCCATCTCGGCGCTTCAGTGCCGCCTCCGGAGCGACTCGACGCTGAGATCGAACGCGGGCTCGCGACGCTGTACAGCTGGCTTGACGAAAGCAGCGAGGTCGACGATCTGCGCCGACCAGTGGCCACCGATCCGACCGTGTCACTGGTGGCCGCACTCATCAACCGGATGCTGCCGGCGGCGTTCGCGTGCGACCAGACCATGACGGCATGGCTCGCCCTGGAGTCAATGCGGCTGTGGATCGAGCATGGACCCGTGTCGGAGCTCATCGGGCCGATGGGCCACCTCGTGTTCGTGCCGGTCATGCGTCGCCAGGACTACCGCACGGCCCACCGCATAATGCGACGGGTCCTCGCAGTCGCGGAGGATCGCGACTACGAGCCCGAGCGCGCACAAGCAAGCTTTCTGTATGCCGCCACCGTCGGCTACTGGTTCGATCCGCCGCAGGACAACATCGCACGGGCACATCGTGCGCACGACCGACTCGTCGAAATTGGCGACCTGCAGAACGCCTGCTTCACGTACTACGTCACGGTGCCGCAGCTCTTCGAGTCGTCGCCGTCGCTGGACAGCTACGTCGCGGAGGTAGAAGCGGCGGCCGCGTTCGCCCGCCGTGCGGGAAATGGACGCGCGGGGGCGATCTTCTCGGCTTACCGGCAGTTGGTTGCGGCGCTGCGCGGAGAGGGAGGCGAGACGGCCGATGGCGACGCGGCGACACCATCGGAGGGCACGTCCCTCGACCAGGTCGTCTCCTACATGATCACCCGTGCTCTGACCGCCGCGCTGCTCGGTGACTTCACCGACCTGTCCCGGCACACCGCCGCCACGATGCCGCTGGTGACGACGCTCCCGGGCACAATGCACCTGCCGTTGGCGCACGTGCTACGCGGGTTGGCGCTTGCCACCGAGGTCCGCATCGACGGACGGGAAGACCGGCCAGCGCTGCTCGCCGAGCTCGACGCGATCATCGACTGGCTGGCCGCGCGCGCCACCGATGCTCCCGCCAACGTCCTGCACTGGCTGCGCTTCATCGAGGCCGAGCGCGCCTGGGCCGTCGGCGACTTTCGCACGGCCGCGCACGCTTTCGACGTCGCTCAGCGAGAGGCGGCGTCGCGCGAGGGTCATTGGCATCGAGCTCTCATCATCGAGCGCGCCGCCCGGCTCTACCTGGCGCATGGGCTGGAGCACGCCGGACACGCGCTGCTCGCCGAGGCGCGCCAGGAATACCTGACGTGGGGCGCGGCGGCGAAGGTCGATCGGCTTGACTGGGCGTACCCGACGCTGTCGGAGTACGACACTGAGTCCTCGGACAGCCCGCCGCGCGAGTCGCGACCGTCGCGCCGGTCGAGCACCACGGCCGGAACGATCGACCTCCTCGGAATCCTCAATGCTTCGCAAGCGCTGAGCTCTGAGACCAGCATCGACCGGTTGCGGGCGCGCGTCGTCGAGGTGATGAGCGCCATGACCGGCGCCACCGGCGTACAGATGCTCGTATGGAACAAAGACGAACGCCGCTGGCTCGTCGCGGCCCCGCGGGGCCGCGGCGCGGTGCCGCTCGCCGACGCGGGCCGGAGGCGGCTTGTGCCGCTGTCCGCCGTCCGGTATACCGAACGCACCCGCGAGGCTCTGGTCGTGGTCGACGCCACCCGGGACGACCGCTTCGCCCGGGACCCATACTTCGCCGGCATGGACTGCTGTTCTCTGATGGTGGTGCCGGTCGTCAACCGCGGCGTGGTGCAATCGCTCCTGCTGCTCGAGAACCGCCTGATCCGCGGCGCGTTCTCGCGGGAGCGGCTCGACAGTGTCATGTTGATCGCCGCGCAGTTGGCCGTTTCGCTCGACAACGCCATCGTCTATGCCTCACTCGAGAACAAGGTCGCCGAACGTACCGAAGAGCTGGCGTTCACCAACGAGCTGCTGAGGCTGGCGAACGAGCGACTCGAGCAGCTCAGCGTGACCGATCCGCTCACCGAGCTCGCGAACCGGCGGCAGTTGGGGGAGGTGCTCGACGCGGAGTGGCGGCGAGGCCAGTCGGACGGATCGCCCGTCGGTCTCGCGATGGTCGACATCGACGACTTCAAGCTGTACAACGACCGCTATGGACATGCCGCTGGCGACCGATGCCTCCAGCGGGTGGCCGCCCAGGTACGACGGAGCGTCCGCGAGACCGACCTCGCCGCCAGGTACGGCGGCGAGGAGTTCGTGGTCGTGATGCCCGGGACCGATGTCAAGCAGGCCGCCGAGGCCGCCGAACGCCTGCGCGCCGACGTCCTCGCCCTCGCCGAACCGCACGCCGCAGTCGCTGACCAGATCATCACCGTCAGCATCGGGGTCGCCGCGATGGTCCCGCCGGAACACGGCACCTGGGAGCGGCTCGTCGAGTCCGCCGACGTCCAGCTATACGGAGCGAAACGCAGCGGACGCAACCGCGTCCAGGCCGAGATTCCAGGGGACGCCTGAGAAGCCGGGTACGTGGAGCGTGTTCGTCCGGACTGTCAGTACTTCGTGGACAGCGCCATCGGGAACGACGGCGCGAGGTCGTCCAGCGCCGCCCGACCGATGTAAGCGCCGACGACAAGTGGAGAGCCAGTTACCGACGTTTCCGGCCACTACCGCGCGGAACGCGAGTTGCTGGGGCTGAGCGAGCCAGGTGAGTTCGTCGTGCGCAGGGAACTCGTCCTCGACGATGACCCGGATCATGCGCGCTCAATCGGAGTACGGGCGCGGAGCGTCCTCACTCGCCAGTACGCGGCGTTCAACGCTCCCGATGAGACGTCGGGTTACCAGCACCTGAAGTCCGATGCGGACGCCGAGCAGACTGCGAGCGAGTCCTACCTGTTCACCGACCCCGCAGGCGCGATCCGTGCCCTGAGGAACTCGAGGCGAGTGGCTTCACCTACGTGGTGTTGCGCATGCAGTGGTTCGATCTGACCCAGGAGCGGATGTTCCACACCCTCGAGATGTTCCGCGCCCGCGTCCGGCCGGCTTTCGACAGCTGACGAATCCTTCCGATACACGATGGGACGAGGAAAATGAGACTGCAGGACAAGCGCGTCCTGGTTATCGGTGCGGCTCAGGGTATGGGCCGCGCGATCGCCGTCGAAGCTGTGCGAGAGGGAGCCGAATACGCTCGACCGCGACAAAGACGGCATCCGGTTGCTTACCTGCCTTGCGATCCCGCGCCCACGACGCGCAACGTTCGGCTCCGTGGCGGTCGGCGATCATGTGGTGCGTCCGTGCTCGATGTGTAGGAGCGTCGCGGAGGCATCTGTTGGCCGCGACCCGGGCCAGGACGATGCGACGGGTGCCGGCGGCGCGGTGATGGGGCTTCGACATCGAACCAGTCGATTGGCGTTCGCGGGTGCCCTCGGCGACAGCGCCTCCGGATCATAGGTTCAGTTGGATACGGGTGTGAGGCGTTGGATGAGAGGGCGGGCTGCGGCGAGGATGAGATCGCGGTCGTTGCTGGTGACGAGGTCGAAGGTGCGTTGTGGGTCGGTAGTGCCGGTGTTGTGTTGTTTGGCGAATAGCCCACCGGCGAAGTGGCTGCCGACGACGATGACGTTCCACTGCCCGATGAGTGGGTCGGTGGCCGCGAGTGGGCAGCCGCGAATGTTGGGTGCGGGGTTGATGGGAAGGTCCTGTGCGTAGATGGCGGTGAGGATCCCCTGTGTGGCGAGGTTGCTGTAGCGGCGTCGGGTGGGCGGGTCGAAGAAGCGTGCGTGTTGGAAAGTCGCGAGCAGCACGGTGGGTTCGGTGGCGTGGATGCCCTGGTCTTCCAACGCTTTGCTACGTGACAGCAGCTCGCGTCTGGTCGCCTCGTGTGACGCGTTGTGGGGGTGCACGATGTCGAATGGTGTGTCGGCCGATATCGGCGGTGTCAGGAGTCTGGGAAGCGATGTGGTGGGTGCGGCGAGGTGGTCGGGTAGGGACGCCGGGTAGCCGAGTAGCCAGCCTTGTCCGAGTGTGGCGCCCAGCGACCGTGCGCGGTCTCGGTGCTCGGGCGTTTCGATGCCCTCGGCCAGGATGAGAGCCCCGGTGCGGTCTGCCTCGGCACGTACCGCGTCGATGACGGAGGTCGCCTGTGGTGTGATGCGGTGCTGGGTGATGCTGCGGTCGAGTTTGATCACGTCGGGTCGTATCAGCGACATCATTGCCTGGCTGTCGGCGTCGGTGCCGACGTCGTCGAGAGCGACCCGGTGGTATTGGTCCCGGAAGCGTTCGACCACGGCAAGCAGGGCGGCCGGATCATTGGCGACCGACCGCTCGGTAACCTCCACCACCACTTGTAGTCGGTCGTTGCCCTGCCGGATGGCCTCGAGCAGGTCGGTTGGGCATGGGGTGCGCGAGCTTGCCGGTTCGATGTTGACGAACAGCGGCATCTCCGCGGGAAGCATTGCCTTCAGGGCACCACGGTATGCGGCGGCTCGGCATATCCAGTCCAGTTCCGGTAGAAGGCCCGTTTGTGCCGCGCGCTCGACGAGCGCGGTGGGGCTGGCCCAGCCGCTGTTGGCGGGGCCACGCGCGAGCGCTTCGTACCCGACGACGGCGTCAGACTCGAGATTGACCACGGGTTGGTAGAGGCAATGGATCGATCGCGTCGTGATCACGGCGTGGAACGATGCGGCCGGCGGTCCAGGCGTCGACTGACTGACCTGCATGACGGCCCCCTTCCCGAGGGAGGTGGCTGCGTCGCATCGGCCGGTGACCGGCGCCAACTACACCAGCGGCGGCAGATAGGCCACCGTCGCGTGCGTGGGCCACCCTGATTAAATTCTTCCCCCGCACGGCCCCATATCGAACCGATCCACAAACACCCCGTGATCGTGACGCGGTGAGGATGAGACGGATTAACTGCTCTGTGGCCTGAGAGGTTGGTTCCACCGCTTGGTGTAGAAGCTGATCAGCGTGCTCGGGTGGTGACGAGGTGGGTGACAACCGCGGGTAGCCACCAGGACGCCGGTGGACGCTCCTGGGCAGGCACGACAGCTCGGCGCGGTCATGTTTGCTGACGGCATGACCGTGATCATTCGTTCGCCACGAAGACGCATCGGGAAATGCGCGGCGACCATCCGCGAGTGTTGCGCAAAGCACTGGCCCGCAGACACGTGTGCTGTCCGTAACAGACCCGGCCTCTCAGCCGGCAGGTCTAGCAGTCCATCCCGACTCCGACTGACCGGCGATTAGACGGCAGGGCGCCGTTGGGTTGGCTGATGCCGGTCAAGACAAGATTGCTCGGTGAAGTGTTCCGCCCGCCCTCGTCAGGTGGTGCCGCTGCGATCTGCGTTCGCGGGTTTCCGGTTTCCGGCCGAGGTCATCACGGTGGCGGTGCGCTGGTATCTGCGCTTCGGCCTGTCCTACCGGGACTTGGAGGAGCTGCTGGCCGAACGCGGCGTCGAGGTCGACCACGTCACCGTGTACCGGTGGGTGCAACGGTTCACGCCGTTGTTCGCCGACGCGCCCCGCTTCGCCCGGCATAGTCCGGGTGATCGGTGGTTCGTGGACGAGACCTACGTGAAGGTCAATGGTGTGTGGCGCTATGTGTACCGGGCTGTGGATCAGCATGGGCAGGTCATCGACGTGCTCGTGTCGAAGCGTCGGCCTCACCACACCCGGCAGCGACAGTCACCGGCAACTGGTGGACCGCGTGGCAGAACGTCACGGACGATCCGACCACGGTGACCGCCCAACAGGTCCGATTTCGTCAGGCCGGATGACACATCGACGTCGCCACCACGACGCCAGACGAAGACGACAAAGGCGTCCACTGGCGAGGCGAGCTCCGCTTGTGCGACTACGAGTTCCTCAGCGGTTGGTACGCCGGCGACGACGGCGCAGCATGGTCACGAGGAACGATCTACCTCGTCCTCCGCGCCCAGGCCACCCACGTGGACGGCCGCTGGGTCAGCATCAACACCTTCGGTGACATCATCACCGGCTGGATCGCCGCGGCCCGAACCGAAGACGAGGCACGTGCCGTCATAGCGAAATGCCAAGCCCGGGAAGAAACGGCGTCGCAATACGGGGCGCCGTAGCCTAGGTAACCGCAGCACGGCGCGGCGCATTTATGTCCGGGTGAACGCACGGTCCATAGTCTTCGAGACCGGTGATTTCGTCTCGACCGGGAGCGCCTGGTCGTCCACGCCGACCGCGTGTGGCTGGACCTCCGTTCGATGCCGCTGTCCCGGCCCGCGATGACAGCAGGCTCGGTGCGTCTCATCTACGCCGATCCGGTCAGTCCGCCATCGGCTGAGCTGCGGTGCCTACCGCAGCTCGAGAACGACGCCGTCTTCGGACTCCGCACCACCTGGGCCGTGGTCGCGGATGATGTCGACGATGTCGTCGAACAGAGTCGGACCCTCACCGCGCCGCGCGCTGCTGATCTCGGCCTTGATGCGGGAACGGTTGGTCGGATGGCATGTGAGCAGGAGCCCCTCCAGTCGTCGGATCGTCGCCTCGTATCCCAAGGCTGTCCGAGACGATGCAGAGTTGAGCCACCTCAACACCCAGCCGGTATCGGGCGTGCCGAACCCACCACGAAGCAGGTCATTGAAGGCATCCAGATTATCCCGCCACGTGTAGTCGCTGAGCAGGCGCGAGAACTCCCGACCAAAGCCGTCGAAGTCCGAGAAGTTTGCTCCGTCGATGACCAGCACGGGAAGGTCATCGCCTTGGTTCGTCATGATCCAAGTATGGGTGCCTCCGATGATCCGCTTCTACCGCATTGGCGCGTCACCGTCGCCGCCCGCACATTATTCGGCGGTCCATCTGACGCGTGTTGCGTCCCACGTGACGCTTGACGTGGCGGTCCCACCTCATGCTTGACTGATGACCTTTGGTTGGGCCGGGGCGTCCGGAACGAGGTCAGGGGTAGGACGTGGGTTACGTTCTCCAGGCGATCATCGGGTCGGCAACAGTCCTCCGGGCCGTCCTCCGGGACCAGGCCGAGATGGCCGCGGTTCTGGTGCCGCTACGCCAGGGCGCCGCGATGGTGCCGATGACCGACGAGCTGTTCGACGCCGTCGCCGACGGTGCCTCCGAGAGGCCGTTGGGCTTCTGGAAGCTGCCTAGTGGGTTCGACTGCGTCCTGGCGGACTGGTCGGCAACCGGCCCGATCGGCTACATAGAAGCGGACTACTTCGGTGGCGTCGGCAGCCAGCGGGCCGCGCTGTGGACGGACAGGCGTCTTACCTTCGGGCCGCTGTCCTTCGCGGAAGGGCGGGAGTGGCCCGCCGAGGGCAGCCCCATCTCCCAAGTGTTGGCGCGGCTCGGTGTCGATCGGACCGGTCACTACGACGAGTTTGCGGCCGCAGGACTCGCAGACCACCGCGACACGGAGGACTGGCTGCGGTAGCACCCACCTTCGTTATCCAGAGTCGGGCTCGGCTCGGATCTGCGCCCGACACGCCGCCCGTACGACAGTCCTCAACTCCTCCACGGAGCGCCCCCAGCCGGCATCCCATTCATCGTCCACTCCGTACAGACCGCCCAGCGGCAGGTCGATGACCTCGGACGAGTAGTCGGCTCGCATGACGATCTCCTCGACCACCTGCGCGACCCAACGCTCTCCCGCGTCGCCTGCCAGACACCGCCGGGCCAGATCCTCGAAGACCATCAACGCGCTCGCAACTGTGGCTGTCGGGATGTCGACCGACATCTCCGCCAACGCGCGTGGAAGTAGATCCCGCACTGCGTGCACGTCTCGATCGTTCAGGCCAGCCAGTTCCCGCAGCGCGTCACCATCGCGACCGGCGGCGAGCCAGTGCACGGCCCACCACGGCACGCGTTCAAGCGCAGCCTGTCCCAGCACAAACCACACCGCAACGCCGCCGCGGCCGCAGCGGAAGCCGAGCGGCGCGCCGTCGCGCCGGGGCCCGCCGAGACGAGCCGATCGCCGCGCTCAGCGGCCGCGACGCGCCACCCATCACGGCCCGACTGAACGTCGATCATCCCGACTCCGGACGGGGCCGCGCCTGTCCTGTTGCGTCGAGTTCGTCGACTCGGCCGGTGCGTAGGAAGGGCGCGGTCGTCGGGGTCAGCACTGGTGGGGTCGGTGGGCGTTCGCGGACGTCAACAGGCGCCTATGCTCGTGACGCAGGGAACCTGAATCGGGCCTGATCCTGGATCCAACTGGGCGTGGGCACAACGACCCGAGGCGGTGTTTGTGTTGCCGGTCTTTCCCGGGTCCCGGGTGGCGACGCGGAGTCCGCGCGGTGCGGGTTCCACCAGTCTCGCGAAGGAGAAGACATGACTGTCGGTACGGTGAAGTGGTTCAACGCGGACAAGGGTTTCGGTTTCATCACCCCGGATGGTGGCGGTGCCGACGTGTTCGTCCACTTCTCGGCCATCTCGTCCAGCGGCTTTCGTAGCCTCGACGAGAACCAGCGCGTCGAGTTCGACGTCACGCAGGGCCAGAAAGGCCCGCAGGCCGAAAACGTTCGCCCCATCTGAGTCGGCCGTCACCTTCAGGCGGCACGTCCCATCGAGCCCGACCGTTGACACCCGGATCCCTGCGTATCCGGGTGTCAACCTTGACCGCACGAGCAGGAAATAGTTGATCTTCTTGTCGGTCCGGCGAGCCCCGGGGGACCGTGGGAGAGGTTTCAATCGGACAACCGGCATCGCGCTTCGCCGGCCGCGCGGCCGGAAGCTACCGGGCGAGCCGCTGGCAGACTCGGTGCCTGGTAGCCGCGGGTGGGTGAACACTCCGAAACCCGGACCGATCATGTGTCCTCTGAGCGGCATCCGCCGGCTCAGCATCGGCCGAGTTCACGGATGCGGGTGAACGCACGAGACACCGCCAGGCAAGCCTTACACGGGTGGGGTCGGGTCGTGCGCTAGCCGGTTTAGACCATCGTCGACGTGAGTGACAAAGTGAGTGACAACCGCAGAGGATCCGTAGGGACGTCAGTGGACTCGTGCGGACCATCGTCACAACGACGACGGCGTTTCGCCGCTGCTCCACATTGGGCGGTTGTTCCCTGACACGGAAGAGATCAATTACGCTGCGCCGCCCGTGGCAGCTGTTTGCCGGCGGTGCCGGAGCGTCTGTATCTGCGATGTCCGGGCTTTGTTGTCGGCCCTTTTGAGAGACGACGCGTGACTCTGCGTCTAGCGGTGGTGAGGCGGTGGGACGGGCCGACAGAGCAGGTTCCCGCTTGATCGACCGACGGGCTGGCCACGCATTAGCCCCGAGCGGCGTTTCGTCATGATCAACCTACTCCAGCAGTCGTACCCGTCATGTGTCGGGATCTGGCTACTGGGGGATCTTCACGGTGCCGCAGCTGAACATTGATGACCGCAGTACGTCCGGCGTGACGCGAACTCCGGTGAGAATTTCGGCTAAGGCGAGTGAGGCTGGCGTCATCGTGTAGGCGTCTTGTTCCGCGTCGTCCGTGGTCATGAACCCGGCGTCGGCCATGAGGTCGGTGACGCGGTGCGCTTCGGAACCTGAACGGGCAGCTGGTGACTGTAGTTCGAAGCTGACTTTGATGTCCTCGGAATCGATCCAGAGGAATCGACTCACAAAGTTGACATTCAGGTAGTGGGATACGAGCGTTGTTCGCTGTGACAGTGTGGCTGCGGCAGCGTCCAGCGAGCAGATGAAGCCGTTGGGTTCCACCGACAGCGTCCACTCGCCCACGCCCGTCAAAGCGAGAAATCCTTCGTATCGTTCACTTGCTTGATACGCAGAGTCGTATGCAGCTTCAATACCGCGGGTAGTTGTCCGTGGACTTCCGCCGAGCCTGCGTAGAACTTCATCGGGCGGAACGCCCCGTATCAATGCTATGCAGTACGCCTCGGCGAGGTCCGGAAACTCGGATTCGAACCACATGTAGTCGGCAGCCGTCGGAGACACGCATCATCCTCTGTTGTAGGTTCAGCGATCGCCCCGGGTGGTGGACGTGCGTCACATCCAGGGTGTTTGGTGCCAGATCGAACCGTTTGTTGTCACGTCCAATGTGGTGCTCTCGCCGTCCGTTCGGATTGCGACCACCGCTTGGCCGAACGTAGCAACAAGTTGAAGCCCGTGCACGCTCGTCATGGTGGACGCACTCGCGGAAAGGAGATACGTGTGGCGGGTGTCCGTCAGAAAAGGGCCTCCCGATGTAAGGGGAGCCAGGGTTATCGGCGCACCCGGGGTGATGCCTTCGGGCGTCTGGAACAGCGTCCATGTGTGGCCTTGGTCCCAGCGGCGCTGTTGCATAGTCGCGGCGTCGAGCGTGGTGAACCCTGTTGAGTCTGCGTGTCAGATCGCCGAGGCAAGCTCGGTGAACGCCGCGGCGACCCGCAAAGGGCCGGCTGTTTCGGTGGCGAGTTCGTAGTGTCCGCGGCGAAGGTTCTGCATGAAGGCGAGGCCGGTGATGATGACGGTCGCGGTGTGATCGGTGCGTAGGCCGCGCATGGGTCGCAGTCGGTGTTTGAGTCGGCCGTGGTCGGCCTCGATCCGGTTGTTTTCATACCGTTCGACGTGGTGCCACGCCGCCGGAACGAGCTCGTCGAGCACCCGCGGGTAGACCGGCGCCGCGTCGGTGACCACCTCAGATGGTGTCACCTTCAGCGTGGTCAACGCCCGGCGGAAGAACCGGCGGGCAGCATCCGCCGTCGCGACGCTTCGACACGAGCACGTCGATGACCTGCCCGTGCTGGTCGACGGCCCGATAGACGTAACGCCAGACGCCGTTGACCTTGACGTAGGTCTCGTCCACGAACCACCGATCACCAGGGCGAATGCCGGGCGAATCGGGCCGCGTCGGCGAACAGCGGCGTGAACCGCTGCACCCACCGGTAGACGGTGACGTGATCGACCTGCACACCCCGCTCGGCCAGTAGTTCCTCGATGTCGCGGTAGGACAGTCCGTAGCGCAGATACCAGCGCACCGCCACCGTGATCACCGCCGACGGAAATCGGAAACCTGCAAACGCCGACCGCGGCGGCAGCAACGGATGCCGGCGAGTTGAGAGCTTCACCGTCCCATCCTGCCCGATCCACAATCGCCGGACGCAACAGAGCCGTTAGTAGCGGATGACGTACTTTCGCCGCTGCCATAGCCTCCATGCGATGCGTGCCGGCAAAGCCCGCAGCCGGAGCAGCGTGATTTGACGTCGGGTCAGCACCGGGCACGCCGCGTTCAGGAACTCTTCCGGCGGCATCTCATCGGGCGAGAGTGGCCGGACCGTGATCTCGATGATGTCGGCTGTCCCGGCGCCGTAACGTATTCTTCGCCACCCTGTCCAATGGCTACCTTCAGCGACGGCGGAGAAGGGTTCGCCGTCCGGGAGCGTGCGCAAGACAATCCGGTCAATGTGCCGGCTGTTACGCAGCATGGCCCTCGCGAAGGTTGCTTGGCGTTCTGTGAGTGGCGGGTCCGCCGCGGCGATGGCACGGTCCACAACAGTTTGGCGACGCATGACGTTCACCCCCCTGACTTCCGGACAGTGTGGCACGTATACGACCAGGGGGTCGACTGTGGCGTAGAACGGTGAATCATCACGGGCGGGTAGCGCTGTTGTGGGTGGCGGTTGCTCGCGCGAGCTCGCACCGGCGGTCTGAACGGCGGACTCACCCGGCTTCACCATGCTCCGCCGAACCCACAACGCAACGGCGCCCGTTAGTTCACGTCCACGGCCGGGACGGGCGCCGGCTGAGCGGAACCAGGATCCCTCGCGAAGCGGTGCTCGCCCGAGCGAGGAACGCGGCTAGCCAGCGTCATGTCGTTGACTTTTAACGGGCGGAGGCGTTCCTCGATGGCCCTTGCGGCGCGGAGAATGTCAGCGTTGTAGCTGGCGGCCTCGACGTCATCCACGTGATGCAGTTCCACGACGTGGCGGCCGCTGGCAGCCTGAGACGTTCGGCGAGGAGACCCCACCTGATGCACCTCGATGTTTGAAGGTGTTGCAGGAGTAGGGGCTACCGGTGGGGTTGTCGGATGTCCGAGCGCCAACTCACCACGACCATGTGTCGTGGTGAGTTGGCGTTTCATGGCTTACTCGGTACGCAGTGCCTTGGTCGTGCTGGTTCGAGCGACCCACCCGGCCGGCAGCAGCGCGCCGGCGATGGCGATGATCAGGCCGCCGAACGCCAGCGGCACCAGCACTCCCAGGTGATAGACGTCGATGTCAACGTGCGGTATGCGGGTGCCCGCGGCATGTCCCATCGCCGGCAGCACCCAGTTGTGCAGCAGCATCCCGGCCGGCACCCCGATCACGCCGGCGATGAGTCCGATCGCGCCAACTGAGGTCAGCACCATCGCCACGGTTTGTCGCGGCGACATCCCGAGCGCCTTGAATACCCCGAGGTCGTGTACGCGTTCCCGGGTGTCCAGCACCACGGTGTTGAGCACACCGAGACCGGCGACGGTGACCAGTAGCAGCGTGAGGATGCCGGCCAGGGTGTCCATCGCGACCACCACGCTGCTGATCTCGGCGGTGTTGACCTCGGCCTGAGCGTTGAGCGGTTGCAGCGTCTTGTTCAGGTCATCGACGTAGGCCGTTGAGATTCGTTCCCGGCTGGACGTCGATGTGGTACTCGATTGAATCCACCGAGACGTCCGGTGCGAGCGGCGCCAGCGATCCGGCGTCGGTGGTGATGGTCTGGCCGTCATCGCTGAGGTCCAGCACCTCGCCGACGACCTTCACCGGCGCGGTGTGGCCGCCGCCGGTCAGGGTGATCGAGTCGCCGATGCGTACACCGGTGGCATCGAGGAAACCGGTCGGCACCACAGCCTCGCCGGGCCCGGAGAACCATCGTCCGGCGATCATCTGATAGCTCGCCCACGACGTGTCGCCGTCGAATGTGGCAACGGTGGTGGCGCCGGCCAGCCCGGCCACTGCGACCTCGGTCCGCCCGCTGCCGAAATAGCGCCGGGTGCCGTCTTGACCGGCGATCGCCGCGCGCACCGCGGCATCGTCGATCGGCTTCGGCTTCCCGTCTGTCGCGGGAGCCGGCTGCCCGGGTACGGGAATCCCGGCGTGGACCACGACGGCGCCGGCATTGCGCTGATTGAGTCCATGCTGGATGCCCGTCAGCGACGATGCCAGCCCGGTGCCGAACGTCACGCCCAACGCGCCGAGTGCGACCGCCACCGCGATGGTCACCGAGCGGGCCGGCCGGGCGAACGGGTTGCCGAGGCCCAGGCTCACCGCACGCGGCAACGGCAGCCGGCCGAGCACCTGGCGAGCGCGGCGGCCCCGTCCCGCCGCCGGCGTACGCCCGACCGCGATCGCGTCGACGGTGCGCAACCGGGCGGCTCGCAGTGCCGGGACTAGTGCCGCGAGGGCGACCAGCGCTAACACACCCGCTGGTACGGCAACGGACACCCACGGCGCCAGCCCGTTGACGCCGGTGCCGAACGCGTCGCCCTCCTGCTGTAGCACCGGGATCGCCGCCAGGTTGCCGAGCAGCACACCGAGGGCCGCACCGGCGACCGACGGGATCAGCGCCTGGGCAACGTACGCCCGAGCCATCTGCGCCGGGGTGAACCCGATCGATTTCAGGATCCCGATTCGCCGGGTCGACGAACTGACCGCGCCGCTGACCACGATGCCGATGATCAGCACCGACATGGCCAGCCCGAGCACGCCGAACGCGATGACGAACGGTGCGAAGGTGGCCGCCGTACGCTCGGATTCGAGTTTGATCGTCAGGTACGACGACGCGCCGGCCAGCCCGCCGGACGGAACCGCGGCGGCGATTGCCGCCCGGTCGGCGGCGATCTGGTCGTCGGTGCCGGCGTGCGCAAAGCGATAGAGCATCTGGTAGCCGGACGTAACGCCCGGTCCCTGCAACGCGGTCAGCTGCTGCGGCAGCACCCAGGCCTGGGCGCTGCGCCCGATCGAGCGGGCGATGCCGACCACAGTCAGGGTCGGGTGGCCGGGCGCAGCCGGGAACGTCAACTGATCGCCGACTTGGATCGGGGCGGCGCCGTCGGCCCAGACGATCTCGCCCGGCTTGTCTGGCCACCGCCCTTCGGTGATGTCCAGCCGGTCGACGGCACCACCCGCGTCGGGCCGGCCGGCGATCGTAATCGCCGGCAGGTCTGCGCCGGCTGGAATGGAGAAGCCGCTGCTTCCGGGCGCGTGCACCGACGTCGTGCGTGGCCGAAGTGACACCGTGCGGTACGGCCCGGCGGCCGCGGTCACCCCGGCCGCATGCGCGGTCGCGGCGACGTCGGCCTCGGTGGCCTTGGCCGGATCGAAGCTCGCGATCAGGTGCGCTCCGTGCAACCGGTCGAAAGTGTGCTGGAACGGCGCCGACGACGCGACCATGAGACCGGCGGCGAGCACTGATGCCGTCACCGCGAGCAACGTCGTCAGCGTCATCACGACGGTCTGTACCCGACGCCGGCCGACGCCGGCCCGCACGATCTTCCCGAGCCCTCCGCCGCCACGCCCCCCGCCACCTTTGCCGGAGTGCGGCGTGCCCATAGCGGTGGCCCGGATCGCATCAGCGTCCGCGTCGATGCGGGTGCCGGTCATCGTGCCACCATCCGGCCGTCGACCAGTTCGATGGTCCGGGTCGCGCAGGCTTCGGCGAGCGCCAGGTCGTGCGTGACCAGGAGCACCGTCTGCCCGTCCCGGTTGAGTTCGGTGAGCAGCTTGCGCACCTCGTGACCGGATGCGGTGTCCAGGGCGCCCGTCGGCTCATCGGCCAGCAGCAGCGGCGGCCGGTTCATCAACGCCCGGGCCACCGCGACCCGCTGCCGCTCGCCGCCGGACAGTCGGCCCGGGAATGCCCGCGCGTGCCGTTCGATGTCGAGATAGCCGAGCAGTTCGTCGGCCCGGGCCCGGGCGCGCTTGCGCGCCATCCCGGCCAGCTGGGCCGGCAGCAGTACGTTGTCCAGCACGGTCAGGTCGTCGAGCAGGTTGAAGAACTGGAAGACGATGCCGATCCGGCGCCGTCGGTAGAGCGCCGAGCCGGACTCGGACAGGCGGTCCACGCGTACGCCGTCGACGGTCACCGTGCCGGTGCTCGGCCGGTCCAGCCCGGCGACCATGTTGAGCAACGTCGACTTGCCGCTGCCGGAGGGTCCCAGCACGGCTACCGCCTCGCCGGGGTGCACCTGCACGCTCAGGCCGTCCAGGGCCGGCGGGCCGTCGCCGTACTGCTTGCTCACGTCGTGCAATTCGATCAAGGGTGTCGTCATGGGCGGGACGCTATGGGTGAAGCGGATTCGAGCGCGTCGGCCGCGGTAGCGGTTCGTGGTCATCCCCGATGCTGATCATTGGCGATGTCATTCTTGCGATGTACGCATAGATGAGGACGCGTCCCAGATGGCGGCCCTGGAACACTGGTGGCGTGGTTCGGAGCGAGATGGTGCAGCGCTGGCGTTCGGTGGTCGCGTGGTTGCGGCACACCGCGCCGCCGGCGCCGCGCCTGACGCCGTGGGGCTGGACCGCCGATGGCATCCTTGCGGTGCTGCTCACCATTGCCGCGGTCGACAGGGCGATGCAGGCGCAGGATGACCCGCGCAATGTGATTGAGCCGATCATCGTCGGTGCCCCGTACGCTCCCATCGCCCCGATCCCGCCGATCCTGCCCGGCAGCGTCCACCTTCAGTGGTCGGTGTTCGTTCTGGCTGCGCTGACCACGTTGCCGCTGCTGACCCGGCGCCGGTTTCCGCTGCTGTCGTTCCTGATCATCGCGGTCGCCACCGCGCGGCTCGAGCTCGACGGTGCCGAATTCACCTGGAGCGTGCTCGCGGTCCTGATCGCGGCCTACAGCGCCGGCACGTACAGCCGGTATCGCAATCTGGCGCTGGTCTGCATTGTCCTGGTAGCGATATTGATCATCGGCGGCAACGGCGACAACGTGCCCACCGGACCGCTGATCTTCCTGCTGCTGTCGCTGGTCGGCCTGGGTGCCAACGCGGTACACACCTGGCGTCAGCGGGCCCAGACCCTGCGGCGGGAACGCGAGGCCGCCACCGAGCTCGCGCTGGAGCAGGAGCGCGCCCGCCTCGCCCGCGAACTGCATGACGTGGTCGGCCATAACGTCAGCGTGATGATCATTCAGGCTGGCGCCGCACGGAAGATGCTCGATCTCGACCCGGTCCAGGCGCGCGAGGCGCTGCTCGCGGTGGAAGCCAGCGGCCGGGCCGCGATGACCGAGCTGCGCCAGGTCATCGGTCTGCTGATGGTGGACAGTGACGGGGCCGATCTGACCCCGCAACCCGGCCTCGACCAGCTCCCGGAGCTGGCGTCTCGGGTCCGCGACACTGGAGTGCAGGTCACCCTGACCCTCGACGGCACCTTCGAGTCGTTGCCGGCCGGGATCGAGCTGGCGGCCTACCGGGTGGTGCAGGAGGCGCTGACCAACGCGGTCAAGCACGCCACCGGCGCCGCCGTGGAGATCAAAATCAGCGGTACGCCGGACGAGCTGCGGGTCGAGGTCACGGACACCGGTGGGGCGCCGACGGCGATTGCCTCGGGCAGCGGGCG
This sequence comes from uncultured Actinomycetota bacterium, assembly GCA_963724705.1. Taxonomy (GTDB): domain Bacteria; phylum Actinomycetota; class Actinomycetes; order Mycobacteriales; family Micromonosporaceae; genus DASQPR01. Next base: position 589,077 of record CAVRVS010000006.1, on the reverse strand, counting down.
CGGGCTCACTGGACTCCGAGACCGCCTGGCCGCCTACGGCGGCACACTCACCGCCGGTCGCCGGCCCACCGGCGGATTCCGGGTGGTCGCGGTCACGCCGCTGCGGGTCTCCCGATGACCGAGCCGCTGCGGGTGGTGATCGCCGACGACCAGACGCTGGTGCGCACCGGCTTCCGGATGATCCTCACCGCCGACAGCATCGACGTGGTGGCGGAGGCGGCCACCGGCGCGGATGCAGTGGACGCGGTTCGGCGTACCCGGCCCGATGTGGTGCTGATGGACATCCGGATGCCGGAGATGGACGGGCTCGAGGCCACCCGGCGGATCCTGGCCACCGATGCCGACCCGCTGCCCCGGGTCATCATCCTCACCACATTCGACTTGGATCGTTACGTGTACGCGGCGCTGTCGGCCGGTGCCAGCGGCTTCCTGCTCAAGGATGTGACGCCCGAGCACCTCGTCGCCGGCGTACGCCTGGTCCGGTCCGGGGATGCGCTGCTCGCACCCTCGATCACCCGCCGGCTGATCGAACGCTATGCGGTCCGGGACGGCCATACCGCCACCCTGCATCGGGACCTGTCCACCCTGACCCCGCGCGAGCTGGAAGTCCTGCAACTTCTCGCCCGCGGACTGTCCAATGCCGAACTCGCAACCCGCCTCCAGCTCAGCGACGCGACGGTGAAGACACACGTCGCGCGGATCCTGTCCAAGCTGCAATTGCGCGACCGAGCCCAGGCCATCGTCGTCGCCTACGAAACCGGACTGGTGACGCCGGGCATGCGGGATGCATGACCAGGAGTACGAGACCGGCATGAGCGGCCACCGCAGCGTCGCGTACCTGCTCTGCGTTCCGACCAGCTCCGGCAGGGATTGGTGTGCCTGCCTCCCGTGGGAACTGAGTCTCAGGGCGGCCGGGGATGTGAGTGTGTTGGGCTCAGCGCTGCAGTCCATCCCATGACCATCGCGGAACGCTCAGGCCTAGGGCACGTCGTCAGCAGACTCGTGGTAGCGCGACAGTGTCGTCGTGGTGGCCCAGGCGAAGTAGTCGTGCAACACCTGCCGGAGCGGGTCGGCCGCCTCCAGCCCGACGTCCTGCATCGCCTGGTCGAAACAGGCGATTGCGCGGCGGTCCATCTCCTCGTGTGGGCCGTTGCCGCTGTGGATGCGTACGACCGACGTTTCGTCGCCGTACGTGTCGGAGTAGGTGGTGGGCCTCGGCCCAGTATGCGGCGAGTCGCTGGTTGTGCTGCGGATGGAGACCGTGGCTGAAGGCATGGCTGACGATTTCGTCCGCCATCACCCTGGAGTGCCACCCTGTCCGCGTTCGGCATCGCCATCGGCGTCGCGGAAGACGGGCAGTGTCGCGTTCGTCGATTGTGGATCGGGCGGGATGGGTTGGTGTGGATCTCAACTCGGTAGCGTCCGTCCGCGTCGTCGAGGTCAACTTTCGCGGGTTTCCGGTTTCCGGCCGAGGTGATCGTGGTGGCAGTGCGCTGGTATCTGCGTTACGGCCTGTCTTACCGGGACGTGGAGGAGTTGCTGGCCGAGCGGGGGGTCGAGGTCGACCATGTGACCGTCTACCGGTGGGTGCTGCGGTTCACGCCGCTGCTGGCGGGTGCGGCTCGGTTCGCCCGGCACGCACCGGGTGATCGGTGGTTCGTCGACGAGACGTATGTCAAGGTCAACGGCGTCTGGCGTTACGTCTACCGGGCGGTCGACCAGCACAGGCAGGTCATCGACGTGCTGGTGTCTAAACGGCGGGATGCGGACGCGGCCCGTCGGTTCTTCCGCCGGGCGTTGACCACGTTGAAGGTGACACCATCCGAGGTGGTCACCGATGCCGCGCCGGTCTATCCGCGGGTCCTCGACGAGTTGGTCCCGGCCGCGTGGCATCACGTGGAACGCTATGCCAACAACCGGGTCGAAGCTGATCACGGCCGAACTCAAACACCGACTGCGACCGATGCGCGGGCTACGCACCGACCGGACTGCTCAGGTCGTCATCAGCGGGCTCGCATTTCTGCAGAACGTGCGCCGCGGACACTACGAACTCGCCACCGAGAGTCCGCGCCAGCTGCGCGTCGCCGCCGCGTTCACCGAGCTCGCACCGGCGGTCTGAACGGCGGACTCACCCGGCTTCACCATGCTCCGCCGAACCCACAACGCAACGGCGCCTGCCCTCTTCTGCTGATGATGGTGAGCGGGTAGATGGCGTCGCGGCAACATCGACTGCCACAGATGCCCGGCCACCTACGTACGGCGCGACCGGGCTGAGCCACGGAGTACCGCCGTGCCTAATTGTCGCTACGAAAACGGCGCCGGGCCCGAGGAGCCGCTACCGTCCCAGCTCGGCGCGACGTGACTGCCGTGCTAGAGGTCAGACCATCGGGTGACGGCTCCGTTTGATACTCGCCAACATCCTTCGCACCCATACGCCCGGGGCCGACAGATACTGACCCGGCCTGCGATCTCGGCCGATACGGACGTTGCGGCTGCCCGGCCGGAGTATCTGCCCAAGATCGGAAGAGGCGACACCACAAACTAGAGCACGACGACGCGCCGCCTGCGCTCGACGTAGGCTGAAGAATGGTCGAGTCCAGGTCAGCCAGCGCAGACGACGCCAACAATGGCGCTACCGTCGCGCAACGACTCGTGGCCGCGCGCGTGGACGCTGTCGCCCAGGTCGAGGAGCTTGCCGAGAATCTCCGTGAGATCACCGAGGCGAGGACGGCGGTGGCGAGCGACGACGAGCACGACCCGGAGGGCCAGACCATCGCATTCGAACGAGCGCAGGTTGCAGCCCTGCTTCAGCAAGCCCGTGCGCGACTGACTGACCTCGACGTCGCCGCGGAGCGGGTCGCCGCGGGCACCTACGGTTTCTGCGAGGAGTGCGGCCAGGCGATAGCGCCGGAACGTCTCGAAGCCCGTCCGACGGCCCGCACCTGCATCGTCTGCGCGTCGCAGAATCGGTGATCAGGCACAGGAGCAACCGATCTGCAGCGGCTCACGAAGGTCAATAACGCCTTGATGTCCAATGTGGACGATGATGCCGGCCGAGGAATTCCCCGACGAGGAGGCGTGTCGAGTTCGTACCCGTCGGGTTCCGGCACCTACGCATCGTGCTTGATCGCGCGGCGTTAGGGGCCAGGGGCGATGGTGCCTCAGGGCGTTGTTGGCCGCCGGTCTCGGCCGCGGTGCGGCCGATGGCTGGTCGGTGCGGTGGAAGGAGGCCGGGATCGGTGCCGTACCGCAGAGCAATGCGACCTTGGCGTCGCGGTGTGGCCGCTGAGGGCTGTCGCCGGCGGTGACAAAAAGCTGACCGGCGGGTTCAACGCCGACGCCTGGGAGGGCAGGCAGCCGCCGGCGCATTTTCGGGCCTCTCCTGGGCCAAGCGCGGCAGCGCCCACGAGACCGTCACGCGAGGCGGATCGGCGTGAAGGCACGAGGGTACCTGCGCCCACAACCCGTATCGAACAACCGTTCAGCTCAAGATCAGTGCATTTCGAATGGTCCGGTAGTTCACCGCCAGGCACCGTACGCTGGGATTATTGGTGTGATGGGGGGCCCGCGGGTGGACGTCTCCGAGGCGTTGCGGCAACTCCTGGACGGGTCGCACGATGCTAGGCCGGAGGATCTGCCCGACATGGTCGGGCGGGTGGCGCCGCTGCTCGACGTCACGGAGCTGGTGATCTACGTCGTCGATCATCAGCAGCGGGTGCTGGTCCCGATCCTGCCGGCCGGGGCGCCCGGGCGTGACGTGATCGCGGTAGACGGCACCGTCGCTGGCCGGGCTTTCAGCCTAGTGACTGTCCAAGAGGTGCCGGGCGACGACGTGACGATGTGGATTCCGCTGCTGGACGGCACCGATCGGCAAGGCGTGTTACAGGTCGTCGCACCGGTGGTTGACGACCGGACGCGGCGTGACTGTGCCGCGGTGGCGACCTTGTTGGCGGAGATGCTCATTACGCGCAGCCTGTACGGCGACCTGATCGAGCGAGTGCGCCGGCGGGCGACGATGACGGTGCCGGCGGAGCTGATCCGGTCGCAGTTGCCGCCGTTGACGTTCGCAAGTGGACGGGTCGTGATCAGTGGCCTGCTCGAACCGTGTTACGACGTCGGCGGTGACGCATTCGATTACGCGGTCAACGGGAACATTGCCCACCTGGCGTTATTTGACGCTGTCGGCCACGGCGCTGGTGCAGGCATGCGAGCGGCGGTGCTGGCGTCGGTCGCGTTGGCTGCCTACCGCAATGCTCGTCGCGGTGAGCTTGATCTGGCCGGCACGTACGCTCATGTCGACACGGTCGTGCGGGCGCATGATCGGGCCGGCCTGATCACCGGTATCTTCGCCGAACTTGACCAGGTCACTGGCATGTTGCGGGTGATATCGGCCGGGCATCCGGGCGGCCTGATCATCCGTGACGGTGCCGTGGTGCGCACACTGCCGACGCCGACCGCCCTGCCGGTCAGCATGGGTGACCTGCGCGCGCCCGAGGTCGTGGACGAATCGTTGCAGCCCGGGGATCACGTGTTGCTGTACACCGACGGCGTTACCGAGGCGCGCAGGGAGGACGGCGAGTTTTTCGGCGTGGATCGGCTGGCCCAGTTCGTGGTCCGTGCGATGGCGGATGGGTTATCGGCGCCGGAGACAACGCGCCGGCTCGTGCACGCGATCCTCGGCCACCAGAACAACGTCTTGCAGGACGACGCGACCATTCTTCTCGTGCAATGGCTGGCAGACTCGTCGCTGCGGCCGTGAGCGGTAGGACGGCGGAAACGTAACGGACGAGCGAGGCGTCTGTCGGCGGCCGCCGTTGCCGAGCCTCGCGGGAGATTGGTCGTCCGATGCGGGTCGGACGCCTGGTCGCGGCAACCTGCAATGCGGGTCGCGACTCGGGTCAACGCTGTGGCCACCGGGCCGCCGACTGAGATTGGCCGGGCGACCGCTCTGAGGCGGCAAGAGCGTTTGGGGCCAGGCCGGGTTGCTTGCGACGTGGGCGATACCTACCCGTAATTGCGGGTTGACGCGCGCGCGCAGCGCCGGCGACGCTGCTGGTATCCATCGCGGAGCACAACGCAGCCGGCCGGCGCCCGCGCGACGGCGCCGGCCGACCGCGGTTTGAGGCGGTCGCTACTTTTTGAACGCGTCCTTCACCTTCTTGCCGGCCTGCTTGAGCTTGCCGGCCCGTTGGTCTTTGCGGCCCTCGGCTTGGAGTCGCTCGTTGTCGGTCGCCTCGCCGATACCCTCCTTGAAGTATCCGGCGGCTTCCTGGGCCTTGTGTTGCACCGTGTCATCGAGTTCCATGGCCGTCCTTTCTCCGATCCGGCCGAGCCCCGCCCAGCGGCGTCCGAACGGCGTCAACTGCACCGGTTTATCCGTGATGCCCCGAAGCTCGAGACGTAAACCCTCGGTGACCGAACCGAGGGCCTAGCCGACGAGCGAGATCGACCACGGCCGCAATCCGCCGATCGGCCCGAGGGGCGCCCTGGCCGCTCATCCAAGGCAGCGACACCCGCGACAGGGCCAGCTCGTAGCGGGCCGCGGGCTCACTGGGGTCCTCGGACACCGTCGTGCGCGTCGCGCAGTCGCCATCCACGGCCAGTGGCGCGCGTTCACGTGGCAGGGCTACGGCCGAGTTTGGCCTGCCCATCTGACGCGTGTCACGAATCATCCTTTGCTGGTTCGTTAGTTTGAAACGCCACTAAATCAGCTCAGATTCGGTGTGAACGCTTCCGTGGCGGGTAGACAGCGTGAATCGGCGGGCAGGCGGGGCGCCTTGACCTGTTCATCTAGGTCAACGGAGGAACGGAGACTCAGCATGGCTAGCGCAGCTAGCGTCACACCGCGGAGACATGCTCGAGACCTGCGGATCGGGGCGGACAGGGCATACCTTCCCGATGATCGGCTGAGGATCTCGAGTGGAGGCCGACGTCGATGCGTCGGTCGGGAAGATCCCGTGCTGACCGTAGTCGCCGAAGACGCGGCGCGGCGTGAGGACGTCTCGCCACTAGATGGTGTGATGCGGGAGGGTGCGCGGCGGATGCTGACCGCCATGCTGGAGGCAGAGGTTGACGCCTGCCTTGCCGAGCTGGCCAGCGAAGACGACGAACCGGGACGCCGGCTGGTGATGCGCGACGGCCACACACAGGCGCGGAAGGTGATGACGGGCCCGGCGCGGTACCGGTACGGACGCCCCGGGTCCCCAAGCGCATCTTCGCAGGATCGAGCAAGCGTAAGCGGTTCCGGTCGGTGATCCTGACGCGCTAGTGCCGCACGTCGCTGCACCAGCGCGAGCTGCCTCGGCAAGCACCCCCGTTTAGAGGTCACTGTCCTTGATCGTGTCGACCTTGCGGGTATCACGCAGCTGCATATACGGCTCGTCGTCAGGCCTGTGACCGGCGTCGATGGCGCGGCCGCGCTGCATCTCTGCGTCGAACTCGGCACCGACCAAGATGGCCAGGTTCGTCAGCCACAGCCAGACGAGAAAAACAATGACGGCCGCGATGCTGCCGTAGGTCTTGTTGTAGGAGCTGAAGTTCGTGACATAGAAAGCGAATCCGACGGACGCGGCAATCCAGATCAGCACAGCAAGCAGACTGCCGGGACTCACCCAGCGGAATCCACCGTGTTTCACGTTAGGGGCCGTCCAGTACAGCACCGCGAAGACCAAGCTGATCAAGACGACGATGACCGGCCACTTCGCGATGTCCCAGATCGTGACGACGCTCGATCCCAGGCCTAAGATCCGGCCCAGTTGACGGGCGAGGCTGCCCGTGAACACGACCGCCAGCGCCGTGATGCCGATGATGATGCCCACGATGATCGTGACGGCGAGTCGGGTGGGTAGCTTCTTCCAAATCGGCCGACCTTCGGGAACGTCGTAGATGGAATTGGCTGCCTGCATGAACGAGCTGACATAGCCCGACGCGGACCATAGTGCGCCTAGGACGCCGACGATCGCCAGGATTCCGGCGGTCGATGTCTGGCCGTTTTGCAGGTTGTTCACTGCGCTGGTCAGGATGTTCCGTACCGGCCCGGGTGCGGTAGTTGTGATGTTCTGAAGAACCTTTTGGGTGTTGGCCTGACCGGTCAGTCGCAGCGCGGCGATGAGCACCAGCAGTCCCGGAAATATCGACAAGATCGCGTAGTAGGTCAACGCGGCTGCCCACGTCGTCAGATGATCCTCACCAACCTGTTTCGCGGTGCGCTTCACAATCCCCGACCACGACCGCCTGTCTAGCTTGGTCGGCGTGGACACGCCTTCGTCAGCGGTCGGACGGTTCGGCAACGCCTCCTCACGCGCCAACCGACGATCTTGATCTGCGTCGACCGCCCTCGGAAGCCGACCCCCGTTGGACGCCATGACGCCCCCCTTTTCCTCGCCGAAAGCGCCCTATTCCCCCTGCCAGGACAGCCAAACTCACAGCGTGAGAGCAGGCCGGAAGCCAGACAGCAAGCCTGACGGGCGACGCGCGCCGCCGGACGGGCACAAGCACATGTGGGATGACTGCACTGCCGTCGCCGACCTACACGACCACGCGGCCCAAAGATGCCATTGCGTCATGTGTGAACGGAGTGGCCGACGAGCACACCGGGGGCATGCGTGCCGGCTGCTCGGTTCGGTTGGCTGCACCTGGTCGACGCTGTGGCGATGTTCGATGCCTCACCTTCGCCGCTCGCGAGCAGATGCCGGATCAGCACCGCCGACGGCCGACTTCCCGGAAGGCCGATCGCGGCGCGGCGCTGCTTGCGGAATTGTCGTTTAGCTGCCCGTGTTGCGTGACGATTCTCGTCCCTCGTAAGGACCTCGGCAGCGGTGCCCATTGTGATGGGCTGCGGCGCGCTGTGCGGAGGCCAGGGTGCCCGCGTCAGCGGTCCATGCTCAGCGCTATCCGCGTGCCGTCTGCGGTAGTCAGTACGTCGACGCGGTCACACAGATGCTCGGCGAGCCACAGCCCTCGACCGCGGTCGTGGCTGGCTGGAGGTAGCTCAACGATGCGCTCCGGCGGCAGGCCGGGTCCGCGGTCGGAGATCTCGACGGTGACCGCACCGGACTCGGTGATGATCTCCAGGTGGGCGCCGCCGTCGGCGTGGATGAGGGCATTCGTGGTGATCTCGGTGACGGCGAGCGCGAGCTTCGCGGCGCGGTCTTCGCCGATTCCCGTCGCGGTGGCGGTGCCGATCACCGTTGCCCGGGCCCAGCTGAGGTCTTGTGCACCGCGGACCGGCAAGATCACGCGGCGACTTGTGTGGGCGGGATCGGTTGCATCGGAGCCTGTCACATGTCGCCTCCTTCCGTCACGTCTTATCCCGGTGCGGTCGTCCTGATTCTGTCTACCCGTTCTCCAGGTGATCGAACTGCAGTTGCGGCGCTATAAAGTACCGATACGGCTAGAGAAGCGGCGGAACGAGATGACGGACAGGGGCATGATCGGTTCGGCGTCGATTCGGTGGCAGGGCCAGCACGCGACCGTGGCAGTGGCGGGCGAGGTTGATCTATCGTCGGCGCCTGGCGTGGAGTCGGCGATCGCCGAAGCTGTCGACGCGGCCGGGACCACGGGCGTGGTCGTCGACTTGTCACAGGTGACGTTCCTGGACTCGTCCGGGATTAATGCGCTGCTGCATGGCCGACGCCGCTGCGACGACCACGGCGTCGGATACCAGGTCGTCGGCGCCCGCGGCCAGGTGCTCGAAGTTCTCGCGTTGACGGGTGTGTGGCCGCACCTGTCCGAGCCGGCAGGCTAGCCGCGCCATGACACCCTTGGCAGCTCCGCAACAGCCCCACAAGTCGGTGTCACACCCGACCGCGACGGACAGCACGGACGCGCTGCGTCCGCCGCAGGCAATCACCGAGGCCGGCCAGTCCGGATTAGACAGTGATGGGCTCATCGCGCAACTTCTCGGCCGTACGTGTGACCTGCTGCACGCTGATACCGCGACCATTCTGCTGCTGGACCCATCCGGTGAGGATCTGGTCGCCACCGCATCGGGCGGACTCGGCGACCAGGTCCGTCACGGGCGGCGCCTGCCAGTTGACGACACAGCGGCGCCGTGCTCGATGGCCGGAGACGTACGGTGGCGATCGCGGCGATTCGGGTGGCTTCGGTTTAGTTGTAAGCGTCGCGCTCGTCCTCCGCGGAGCCGACGCTGTTAGCGCCAACGCCCGGCACGAGACATCGTCAAACTCGCCGCAGCCGGATTCTGGCCTTGAACGACGACCCTCCGGAGCCCGTTACACGGATCTCCGGAGCGTCGTCGACGCCCCCCGCGCCGGCCGTCGCTATACCCACGACAATGACCGTGAAACACGAGTCAGGGCGACGACTGATCGAGACGCAAGCGGCCTTCTGACGACTCGGACTCCTCCGCCTTGTCGTGCGATTGATCGACTATCCACGTCTCGTCGTCTTCCACGGCGAACTCCTCGGTGTCCGGCTCGTCGAATGGACGCGGCTGCCTGGTCGGTTCAATCATCCGGTCCATCTACCCTCTTGAATCATCGATTACGCAGCCGTGTCGCAATACAGTGCGCAGTGCCGGTTCGTGTAGCCGTCTGTCGACGTGATCGGCGCCCGGGGCCGAGGGTTCGGTGGTGTACGCGGTCCATCGCGCGTAGGACGGCCGGGTCTTCGATCGCTGTGCGGCTGTGCCGTTGAGGTGCCTGGTCGTGCCGTACCGACATCATGCCGGCACTAAGGCGGATTTCAAGCGGCCGATCGCCAGACGCCCGGCCACGGGAAGTTCAGCGCCAGTGCACGGGCGCAACTGGTCGGCGCTGAACGTCTCGATGTCGCAGCGAGGCGTTCCGGGGTGACGCCTGGACGGGCGAGTCCCTGGCCGGAGGGTGCACTGTCACTGTGGACGCTCCGATCGAACGCATCCCGGTCTTCACCCGAGGAGACGCAACCTTGCCGATGCGCTGACTGCGTCTTTGGTACGGTTCCCCGCTGCGGGTGATCGACGGGTGGAACACCTCGCACCTGAGACGGCCTACGAGGGTGGCCGCTGATCGGCGATCTCGGCGGCGGCGGTCAGCCGACGTCCATCTATCGCGGCCTCCCTGTCGCCGGCGTGAGCGTCGCGTGCGGCCAGGTGCAGACGCGTACCGCTGCGGCGTGCCGCGTTGGGGCCATCGACGGTCGGGATCGAGGTACCCGCGCGTTCGACCGTTCCTTATCCGGACGGGTTGCCAGAGGGGACCGTGGGCGTTTGATCGCGTGCGCAAATCCGCTGACCGGGACGATCTGCGCGAAGGAGGTTGGCCATGCTACGCACCACAGCCCTCATGGCGGCGTCGGCTGCCACGGCGGCCGGCATCGCAGGCCTGGGCACGCGGTACGCCGCCGCCGTTACGCGGGCCGAACGGTCGTCAGACGATCCAGGTCACTCGAGCTGCCTTGGCTCGGGATCGATGCTTCAGGTGGGTCTCGAGGGCGCGCTGCCCACCGCTGCACGGCTGGAAGGTGCTTGACGATCGACGTGGCGGGCTTGGCGCGGCCGAGGCCGTCGCTGGTGCCGCTCTCGTCGCCCGATGATGCACCTCGCCGGGCCGAGTCGGGTACCGCAGGCTGATCTGTCCGAACCGTCGGCAGCCGACGGTCGCGCGTTAGACCATGAACGCAGGTGGGCACGGTGATCGCCCATGACCGTGTACGGGGATCAGCAGAATGAGCCACGACAGAATTGGAGCTCGAGGAGCAACGCGCTGGCGTGGATCCTGGCGCGGGCCGTGTGATCGACGATGTGGCCTCGCCGCTGTGGATTGCCGGATTTGGCCCTCCGAGCGGGGATTACGGTCGGTCATCGCCCGTTGGTGGCGACACCGGCCGGCGACGCGGGGTCGGATCGCGTATCCGATCGATGTTCACACGACGTCGCAGTTAGCCCCTCATCTCTGCGCTCCTGCCGCTTGTCGGCGTCGTGGAGCGTGCCGCATGGGAGATCGCGTCGAGGAGACATATCGGATCACGCGGCCGTTGCTGGACAGGCCACCGAACGTGCATTCGTACAAGCCAGACACGTGGGGCCGAAGGAAGCCGACGAGCTGACCGCAGACGTTGGTGGTTGGCGCGAGCCATGGGTGGAGTCATGACCACAACGCTTGATCGTTCCGCAACCGACCAGCAGCAGAAGCTGGCTACGCTCCGCGAGGAAGTGGCGGTTTCACCGTACGCGGCGATCGCCGAGTACGCGTTCGTCTCCGACTGTCATACCGGCGCGCTGATCGCGCCGGACGGCTCGGTCGACTGGCTGTGCGTTCCGGCCTTCGATTCGCCGAGCATCTTCGCCAGTCTGCTGGATCGCCAGGCCGGTAGCTTCCGGTTCGGACCGTACGGCATCGTGCACCCGAACGCACGGCGCTACCTGCCGGGGACGAACGCGATGGAGACGACGTGGCACACGCGCACCGGCTGGCTGGTCGTCCACGACGCCCTGGTAATGGGACCGGCCGGTCCCGAGGACACGGTGACGCGACATACCCGGCCGCCCGCCCAGGCGGACGCCCGACACATGCTGGTCCGCACCGTCGAGTGCACCGCGGGGCACGCCGAGGTCGAGATGGTCTGTGAACCAATCTTCGACTACGGCCGGACGCCGGCGGACTGGTCGCTACGCGACGACCAGCGTCACAGTGCGGACGCATCCGGTGCAGGAGTCACCGTTCGATTGTGTAGCGACATGTCCATCGGCATCGAGGCCGGACGCGCCCGCGGCAGGCGGATCCTGAAGGCCGGCGAACGGGCCTACTGTGCGCTGTCCTGGGCCGACCAACTGGCGACGCCGGCCACGTTCGACGAAGCGAAGACCATGATCGACGAGACCGCCGACTTCTGGCGGACGTGGCTGGAGAACTCGCGGATGCCCGACCACCGGTGGCGGGAGTATCTACAGCGCTCAGCGCTGGCGATCAAGGGCCTGTCCTACATGCCGACCGGTGCGACACTCGCCGCCCTGACCACATCGCTGCCGGAGACGCCCGGCGGCGAACGCAACTGGGACTACCGTTTCACGTGGATGCGCGATTCCACATTCACGCTGCGTGCACTGCATTTCCTCCTGCTGGACTGGGAGGCAGACGAGTTCATGCAGTTCGTCGCGGACGTCGAACCGAGCGAGGACGGTTCGTTGCAGATCATGTACGGCATCGACGGCCGTCGCGACCTGACCGAAGAGACCCGGGACGATCTGTCCGGGTACGAGGGCGCCCGTCCGGTCCGGATTGGCAACGGCGCCTGGAACCAGAAACAGAACGACGTGTTCGGCGCGGTGCTCGACTCGATCCTGCTGCACACCCGCCACAGCCAGCGGCTGCCCAGGCGCCTGTGGCCGATCGTGGAATCACAGGCCGAATGCGCTACCCGCGTCTGGAAGAACCCCGACCAGGGAATCTGGGAAGCCCGCGGAGAACCAAAGCATTACGTGTCGTCGAAACTGATGTGCTGGGTCGCGCTCGACCGTGCGGCCCAACTCGCCACCCTCGTCGGCGAGGACGACAAGGCGACCGCGTGGCGCCGCACCGCCGACGAGATCACGGCGGACATCCTCGCGCACGGCGTCAGCGACCGCGGCGTGCTGCGCCAGCACTACGACACCGACGCACTCGACGCCTCCACGCTGCTCGCCGTGCTCTACGGCCTCCTGCCGCCGGGCGACGAACGACTCGTCAACACCGTCAACGCGATCGCCGACGAGCTCACCGACAACGGCTTCGTGCTCCGCTACGACACCACCGAGACTGACGACGGCCTGAGCGGCAAGGAGGGCACATTCCTCATCTGCTCATTCTGGCTCGTGTCGGCACTCGCCATGGCGCGCGAGATCCGCCGCGCTCGCGACCTCATGGAAAAGCTGCTCCGCGTGGCGTCCCCGCTCGGCCTCTACGCCGAAGAATTCGAACCGAGCACCGGCCGTCATCTCGGCAACTTCCCGCAGGCGTTCTCGCATCTAGCGTTGATCGACGCGGCGAGCCGCATCATCGCCGCCGAAATGCTGGCCGGAGAGCTGACATAGAAAGCGGGGATATGCCGACGCGTTCGACGTCATCACCATCTCTGAGCGCGGTCGCGGTCACCGCGACCTAGGGTCTAGGCCTTCGGCCACCGGTACCGGCTGTCCGGTGCCGACGTTGTACACCCCATCGAACATGATCAACCGTGCAGCGTAAGCACCATGCTGCGAGCAGAACGGTTCCGGGTGGACTGCCCTGCTGACCCGTAGGAGCGTCCGTCGGAGTCGCCTTCTTCGTCGTCGGCGTCGGCTTGCGAGTGGTCCTCGGCGGTGCTGGCGCCTTCGGCGGAGCCGGCTTCAGCGACCCCGTCTCCGTGCTGTCAGGGATCAGGCGTTGGGGTCTGGTCCTTCGATGGCGAGTAGCAGTTCACGCAGGTCGCCGCACAGCCGCTGCTGCAGTGCGGGGTCGATGGCGGCGAAGATTTCGTGTTCCGCGACATTGTTGGCCTCGACCGCTTGTTGCTGGCGTTCGAGGCCACTGGGGGTGAGCGTCACGAGAACCTGGCGGCGGTCACCGGGGTCGACGTCGCGTCGGACGTAGCCGTCACGCTCGAGGCGTGCGACGCGGTTGGTGATCGCGCCGGAGGTGAGCTGGGCCACGTCCAGCAATTCGCCGACGGTCAGCGTGCCGCCCGCGCGGCGCAGTCCGCTGAGGATCTCCAGCTCCCATAGCTCCATGCCGAGTGGGGCTAACCGCCGGCGTACCTCGGTATCGAGGTGGCGAGCGGCCCGCCGCAGGCGCCAGGCGACCGCCTTCGCAGAGACATCACGCTCAGGCTCAAGCGTGCTGAGGAACGCCATCATCGAGTCGACCCGGTCGCGTTGGGAGCTCGTTGTGGGCATGGCAACAAATATAGCAGCATAAAGAATCTCAACGTCGTGATAATGTTCCCTTCACGTTCAGATAATGAAGGTGAAGGAACCTAGCTATGGCGACGAACGCACGTAGAGCGGAACGAATCACCCCTGCGCACTCGCAGCGGCAAGGCGCAGAGGCTGGCGCTCCCAGCACGCGGACCGTCGCGTCGAGCAACCACTCGACGAGTGGCGCCGCGCCGCTGCCCGCTGCGGGCGGCTCGCGGCGGGCCGTGTTTGTCATTTCGCTGATCTGCGCCGCCCAGTTCGTGCTGCAGCTGGACTTCAGCATCGTGAACGTGGCGCTGCCGTCGATCCAGCGGGAGCTGGGCATGCCGGCGGCGGAGTTGCAGTGGATCGTCACCGGGTACGCGCTGGCGTTCGGGTCGCTGCTGCTGGCGGGCGGCCGCCTGGCGGACCTGCTCGGCCGGCGGCACGTGCTGGTCGTCGGCCTGGCCATGTTTGGGATCGCGTCGCTGGTGTGCGGGCTCGCGCAGTGGCCGATCATGCTGATCATCGCCCGGTTCGTGCAGGGCGCGGCCGGGGCGATGGTCTCCCCGGCCGCCCTGTCGCTGCTGACGACGACCAACGCCGAAGGGGCCGCGCGGCACCGGGCGCTGGCGATCTGGCAGGCCACCACCGCGGCGGGCGCGACCGCCGGGATCGTGGCTGGCGGTCTGCTCACCCAGTACTTGGGCTGGCGGGCGGTGTTCCTGATCAACCTGCCGATCATCGCGATCATGCTGGCGCTCGTCCCGCGGCTGCCGGCCGGGAAGCGGTCCGGTGCCGGCGGTCGCGTCGATGTGCGCGGGGCGCTGCTGGTGACCACCGGCATCGCGGCGCTGATCTTCGGGCTCAGCAGCGGGCAACAGCATGGCTTCACCGCGCTCGCCACCATCGTCGCTCTCGCCCTGGCGGTGCTGCTGACCACGGGTTTTGTGTTCGCCGAAAGGCGTTCGGCGGCTCCGATGCTGCCCGTGTCGATCCTGGCGGAGCCGGCCCGGCGGGCTGCGATCGCGGCGATGGTGCTGATCGGCGCGATCCTGGCCGGATACGTGTACTTCGCGTCGCTGTACATGCAGAAGGTGCTGGGGTTCAGCCCGGTGGCGACCGGCCTGGCGCTGGTCCCGTCGACCCTGACCGTGGTGCTTGTCTCCACCCTCGGTACCCGCCGGCTCCTGGCCCGGTTCAGCATCAAGACCGTGCTGCTGGCCGGGTTGGCCAGCATGGGCGCCGGGCAGCTGTGGCTCGCGCAGATCACCGCCGGGGCCAGCTACCCGGCGGCGGTGCTGCCCGGCCTGGTACTGACCGCGGCCGGGGTCGGGCTGGCGCTGCCGACCGCGTCGATCGCGATCACCAGCGGGGTCAAGGCCAGCGATCAGGGACTGGCCGGGGCGCTGTTCACCACCAGCCAGCAGACCGGCGCCGCGGTCGGGCTGGCGATCCTCGCCACCGCCGCCGCCGCGGCCACCGCCGGCCACGGCGGCTCCCTGGTGGACGGCTACCGCCTGTCGTTCCTGATCGCGACCGGTCTCGCAGTCCTGGCCGCGATCATCGTCGCGCTCCAGCTCAGCTCGAAATCCCACCGCGTTGAACCCGGGCACCAGCAGGCTGGCACCGGCGCACCGGCCCCCGCGCCGCCCGACTCGGCGCAGCTCGGTAAGAGCTGACAGGTTCCACGGCGGGCTGACCGGAAGCGTTTACCTGGCGAGCTGTTCGCCGGGCCAGGGGGCGCGTCATCGATTCGGGGTGCGACGCGGGATCAGCTGTAGACGAGGGATCCGTCATCAAGGTTGGCGTTCACACCAGCTCAACCGGATCAATACGGACAAGATGGGATGCAGAAATGCCGCTCCGGAAGATCCACCACCCGGTCGGCGCCTACACGGCCGAAGAGGAGAAGGAGTTCGCCGAGATGAACCTCACTGACCACGCCGGAGTCCGGCTCACACACGGCAAGCCCAAGGTCAACGGCGTGGAGATCCACTACGCGATCGGCGGCGCCGGCGAGCCGGTGTTCTTGCTGCACGGCGTGCCCAAGACCATGTCGTACTGGCGCCACGTCGTGCCGCTGCTGACCCCGCACTACACCGTCATCGCGATCGACAATCGAGGCTTCGGCGGCTCCCAGCGCCCCCTGACCGGCTACGACACCGCGACGATGGCCGGGGACGTCGCCGAACTGGCCACCGAGCTGGGCTTCGACCAGTTCCGCGTCGCCGGCGAGGACTGGGGCGCGGCCATTGCCTATGCCGTCGCCGCGTTCCACCGGCCTCGGGTGCAGCAACTGGTGTTCCAGGAAACGCTCCTACCAGGATTGCCAGCCGGCCCAGGATTGCCAGGCGGCGAACCCAGCAGCTCCCTCGCCGCCGACGACGTCCGCACCGGTTGGCACTTCAGCTTCTTCAGCCTGCCGAACCTGCCCGAGCTGCTGCTGGCCGGGCGGGAACGGCCGTTCTGGACCTGGTACGCCCGACGCCACATGTGGGACCCCAGCGCGCTGACCGAGGAGGACATCGACGAAATGGTGCACTCGGCCGAGCAGCCGGGCGGCACCAGGGCCATGTTGGAGATGTACCGCGCCCGCCAGACCGACGCCGAACAGAACCGCCCGCATTACGCCGACCCGATCACCTGCCCGGTCCTGGCCGTCGGCGCGCAGGCTTATCTCGGCGACGAAGTATCCAAACAGCTCGCGCAAGTGGCCCGCGACGTCCGTGGCACCGTCATCGCCGCGTCCGGTCACAACATCGCGCTGGAGAACCCGGCCGCCCTGGCCCAGGCCTACCTCGACTTCTTCGCAGGCCGCTAAGCCGCGGGTGCGGCGATGTGACCCAGCGGCATACAGATCATCCATTCGGTGCGACACGGGGCAGCCAACTTACGACCTCGCGGGGTCTGATGCATTCGTCGATTGTGGATCGAGCAGGACGAGCCGGTGAGGCTCTCAACAACCTGGGATCCGCCGTCGGCGTCGCGGTTTGCGTTCGCGGGATTCCGGTTCGGGGCCGAGGTGATCACGCTGGCGGTGCGCTGGCATCTGCGTTACGGGCTGTCCTACCGGGACGTGGAGGGACTGCTGGCCGAACGCGTTGTCGAGGTCGATCACGTCACCGTCGACCGCTGAGTGCAGCGCCTCAATTCGCCGACGCCGCTCGCTCGCCCGCCACTCGAACGGTCACAGGTGGTTCGTCGACGAGACCTACGTAAAAGTCATCGGCGTGTGGCGCTATGTCTACCGGGCCGTCGACCAGCACAAGCAGATCATTGATGTGCTGGTCTCAACCTGTCGCCACGGCGATGCCGCCCGACGGTTACTTCATCGCGCGCTGACTACCTTGACAGTGACGCTCACCGAGGTCGTCACGGACGCCACGCCGGTTGCCCGCGGGTTCTCGACCAGGCAAGCGCTGCTTCGGTGACCGGGCGTGGGTCGGTGCCCGCCGAGTCCCGTCCGGCTGAATCCACACGTCGGACTCCGTCGTGCCTCGGTTCGACGGCGAGCGCTTGGTGCCTGTCTAACACGCTGGATCGACCAGGTTGGCCGGTTCGACGTCAGAAGAGATGCGCAACGGCCACGCCGCGGCAGTCAGCAAGACCGTTGCAGTGCAGCACTTTGCTCGAGAGACACGTCGAGTCCGGCCCGACGCCAATGAACAGGAGGGCTTCGGGCCGGGGTTGGTGGCCGCCACTGCCGGGTGACCGTCGACGGTGATGGGTTGACCGGCTGAGGTGTCGGTCGAATGGCGGCCACCGGTCAACGCCGGCAGCCCGGCCGCCGCACCGGCGACGAGGGTCACGGCTGCGAACACGCCCACGCCGGCCCATCCGGCCCGCCGTCGCTTCGGCGACACCGACAGCACCATCAGCGCGGGGTGCGGTGCCGGGCCGGTTGGACCGGCCCGGCGGGAGTGGTCAGTGGCGTAGGAACGTCAATGCCTGCTGTACGAAAAGGCTGTGGTGTTGGAAGATGCCGCCGTGTCCGGAGTCGGGGTAGATGCTCAGCTGGGCGTTGGATAGTAGCTGTGCCAGGTCGAAGGAGTTGATCGTCGGCAGCATGATGTCCTCGTCGCCGTTGACGACCAGGACGGGCTGCGCGATGGTCGCGAGACCGGCGGTTGAGGTGCCGAGTTCCCATTTGGCCAGTGCGGTGAGCTGGGCGCCGATTGTCTCGTTGGACACGGGCGTGTCCCGGTCGTGTGGGGTGCGCCGGTCGAGGCGGGCGAGGAAGGCGTCTGCGGCTGCCTGGCTGGTGGGCGTAGGCGAGAAGAACAGGAAGTGCTTCGGGTGCTTGCCCTGGGCGGAGGCCTGCTGAATGGCACTCTGGAGCACGCCTCCGGCGTTGACGCCTCCCTTGCCGCCGGCGGGTCCGGTGCCGGCCAAGATGAGGCGCCGGACGAGGTCGGGACGCTGCTCGGCGACCACCTGGGCGACCATGCCGCCCAGGGAGAACCCGAGCAGGTCGACGGTGCCCAGCCCGAGGGCCTCCAGGAACGCTACGGCGTCGTCGGCCATGGCCTCAATGTTGTCGGGAGTCGTGCCTCCGGTTCCGCCGACGCCACGGTTGTCGAAGGCGATGACATGCCGTTCGGCGGCGAGGCCATCGATCACCGCCGGGTCCCAGTCGTCGAGCACGGCTGTCAGGTGGTGCAGGAATACGAGCGGGACATCGCGTTCGGTGCCCATCTGCCGATAGGTGAAGGGGGTTCCGTGGATGTCGACCGTCATGGTTGGCGCGTCGGTGTAGCTGACTGTCATCTTTGTTCACTCCTCGCATTTGTGTCGCGGGCGGTTGGCCCAGCGGCATAGAATAACGATCGCTATATAACGAACGTTATCCTATGGTTAAGGCGTGCACCAACCCGAGCGCGAAAGGTCACATATGCGGTACACCAAGGAGCACAAGGTCAACGCGAAGAAGGCGATCCTCAGCAGCGCCTCACGAGTCCTGAAGCGGGACGGCTTCAACGGGATCGGCGTCGACGGTCTGGCCGCGTCGGCGGATGTCACCTCGGGCGGGTTCTACTCAAACTTCGCAACCAAGGAGGCGCTGCTGGAGGAAGTGATCAGCGCGGAGCTGGGAGCGATGTTCAGCGGCGTCGCCGACGCCGAGCCTTCGGAGCGCCCTCGGCAGCTGCGAGAACTGGTGGCTGTCTACCTCAGCGACGACCACTGCCAGGGCGTCGCTGACGGTTGTGTGATGCCGTCGCTGAGCGCAGACGTTTCCCGAGCAGGCGCCCACGTCCGCGAGACGTACAAACGCCGCATGATCGAACTCGTCGCGGCCCTGGCCCCCGCGATGAAAGGCACCGCCCAAGAGCAGCGGCAGTACGCCTGGACAGCTGTGGCGACCATCGTCGGAGCCATCACGGTCGCCCGCGCGCTGCCCCCTGGGGATGAACCGCGGGCCGTCCTCGACGCCGCCTTCACCGCCGTCATGCGGATGGCGCCCGACTGCTCCGATGTGGACGATGCCGCCGACCGGGACATCGAGCACTCCTCCCACAGTTAGGACGAGAGCGACGATGAACCCAGAAGGCAAGGTCACGTTGCCTTCACACGTATAGCAGCCCTAACGGACCCGGTCGACGTATCCGCCTACACATCGCAGTCAAGGCCGCGGCCGTACCATGCGCAACTGTTTAGATGAAGCAGAGCGGTAGGAGACGGCGTCGAATGACAGTGTGACTATCACCCATCGGAGTTGCGGCGGACCTTCGCGGCGGAGGTGGCCGTCCCGATTACGGCACCGACGCTACGTCAGCCACTCGCGTGGTGTCATCGCCGCTGCGCCATCGACCCGGCGTGCAACCGGGCAGAATTCTCCGCTGGAGGCTATTACCGTCCGCCGCACACGTTCACCACCGCTGACGTGTATCAAGGGTCCGGGGATCGCCATACGACTGTCTGCCGAGCGCACACGGAACCCCTTCAGATCCCTTGGGCAGCGAACGTTTGGGCGAATGTGCAGGTCGTCAACATATCCAACGACGGCAGTCGATGGCTTAGGAAACCGTTGCTCTATCCCCTGAGCTACGAGGGCGGGACGTCGTCGAGGATACCGGTCTGGGCGTAGGTGCCCGTACCTGGCCGTGCGGCTCGGTGGACGGCCGCGTCTCCGCGTTCGGCTCGACCTTACTGGCTGACCGGAGCAACATCACGCTGCCATCAATGAGCAGGAGCACCGAAATCCATTTCGCGGGTGAGTCGCCGCCGCAGTGATCATTAACGAGCCCGGCAGCTGCGCCGAAACGATGCTGCCGGGCTTCCACATACATCGATTACCTGTTCATTGTGCGTGGCGATAATGTTCGCGCCAGATGAGCCGGTAGACGCCGAGCCGGCGCGGCAATGCCCGCAAGCCCGGGATGAACGGCACTAGGACCAGTCCAGCCGAGAGCACCATCATCAGGCCCCAGACGAGTGCGTCGGCGTTGTCGGAGGTGTTAAACGGTGGGACCTGGTACCAGAAGGTGTAGAGCCATAGCCACGCCTGTCCCGGGTAGCGGCCGGTCTCGTTCATCATTCCCCACTGGTCGCCGCCGAGGTTCTCGCCGCGGGCCTGTGCCTCCAGGTACGAGCCGTCGGCGAGGAACAGCAGCGACCGTGAGTAGTTGCGTTTGATAGAAGCCGCCCTGCTCTTGGATGAGTCCGTCGAGGCCGCCCTGCTGCGCCATCGTGAGCAGACCGTTCGCGAGTGCGGGAACTGGGCCGTAGTCGCCGGCCGCGACCTTCGCCGGGTCACCATCGGGTGCCTTCGACAGCGCGTCGCCGTACGTGGTTGCCCATGCCGATTGCTGGTCCGCGCCGGCGGCGCGGTAGGTGGACAGCGGTCCGCTGATCGCGGGATCGCTGCTGGTGGTCAGCGGTCCGACAACGAACGCTTGCGACGTGTCTATCGGTTCGGTCACCCCGCCCCAGCGTTGCAGCGGCAGTGAGAGGAGCTTCTGCCCGGCCGACGGATCGTGCGTGTACGGCGCGCCGTAGGTGGCCGTACCGCTGGTGCCGTTGAGTTCTGCGACGGCTGTGGCGACGAAGTCCGCCGGTGCTTGCTTTGCCCATTCCTGCAGCGTGATCGCCTTACGGTCGGGGGATCCGAACAGGATCGCCAGTCCTGTGGTGAGCAGCGCCATCACGACGAGCGCGACGACGAACTCCTTGACGATGTCGTAGCGCCGCGTTGGCCCGGTCCACGGCCGGGCGTAGTACGCCTCGCGCTGGCGGCGAGTCGGCCGGCTCATGACGGCACCTCCTCGCGGTGCGCCGGCACGGCCGGGTCGATGGTGTCGATGTGTGGGGTCGCTTCGGTACCTGGCGCGTTGTCGAGGATCTCGGCGTCGGTGGCGTACGGCGGCACCACGCCCCGCCGCCGGACCAGCAGCACGTGCCACACCACGATCACGCCGATGACGAACGGGAGCAGCGCGACGTGGAACAGCAGCATCTGGCCGTAGTCCAGGACGTTGAAGTACGCACCGACACCGACCGAGTTGATGCCGTCCTTGGCCTGTGTGGAGATCCACTGGGAGTCGAAGTTGGACTGGATGACGTATCCGGTGAACGCGGTGGCGATCGAGCCGAGGAACGCGATCGCGCCGGTGATCCATGTCATCGCGCGGCGGCCGCGCCAGGCCGCCATGAAGAACTTGCCCCACAGGTGGATGACCATCGCGAAGAAGAACAGTTCCACGCTCCACAGATGCAGGCTGTTGACGAACCGGCCGGTGGTCGACACGTGGTACCACTGCGGTCCGCGGAGGGCGAGCACCCCGCCGCTGGCCAGCACGATGAGCAGCGCGGCGAGGGTCGCGACGCCGAACACGTATATCCATGAGGCGACATAGGCGGGCTGCCGGTCGGGCAGCAGCTTCTCCGGCGGCAGCGTGTCGACGGCCCGTCGGCGCAGCCGCGCGGTCCACATCCGCGCATCTCCGGGTTGGGCGCTCATCGTTTCCTCCCTGGGAACGGCAGGAACAGCGCGAGCGCGAACACCACGAGCATCGCGACGATGACGATGACGTTGGCCAGCGAAATGTGGATGACACCCCAGTTCAGGTACGTCCCGGGTGAGTCCATCGGGACCACTCCGGCATATGAGGACGGGATTGCACTCATGACATCCCTCCATTCTGATTCCCTACATGGTGTAGGGCGCTTCGCGTCGGAGGGCAGGGGCGAAAGTCCCGATCACCTAGCCCCGATCACAGGACGCTCTCAGGTTCGTGTCGCGCTGCACGACGAGGTGCTCTCGGTAGCGGCTGGCCCGGGTCGACGGGTCGTTCGGCCCTGCCTCGCCGCGCGGGCGCGGGCGAGCGTGGGGTTATGGAGACATCTGTGCTACCCGCTGCAGGCTTGGATATCGCGTCGCCGCGCGGCGACCGTGGACGTTTTGCGCGCTGCCTACTCGGTCTGGAAGTGGGGCTGTGCGTTGGCGCGGCCGGCGGCGCCTGGTACCTGATCGCCGAACCGCAGACCGCGATGCCAGCCGATTACCTGGCGCGCACGCCGTTCTCGTCCTGGATCGTTCCCGGCGTGCTGCTGGCGTTGTGTGTTGCTCTGCCCGCTGGGGCGGTGGCGTTCGGCACCACGACGCGGCGCACATACGCGCACACCGGGCACCCCTTGCTCGGTCTGACGCTGATGGGCTGGATCGTCGTGCAGTTGGTCGTGCTCGGCCCGGTGTCACTGCTGCAGCCGGCGATGTTCGCCTGGGGTTTGGTGATCCTGCTGCTCGGTGCGGCGAACTATCGCCGCTGGCACACCGGATGGGGCGCGACTGCCGCCGAGCGGTCCGCGGAGCTGGCCGGCGACGAACTGATGATCAGGCCACACTTTGTGGCGACCCGTGCCATCGCCATCGACGCGCCGCCGCAAGCGGTGTGGCCATGGATCGTGCAGATCGGATATGGCCGGGCCGGCTGGTACAGCTACGACCTGTTGGACAACCGTGGCCGGCACAGCGCCGAGCGCATCGAGCCACGATGGCAACAGCTTCGCGTCGGTGATCCGGTGCCGATGAGCGCTCGGATCGATGACGACACAACGTTTCGTGTGCTCGCGCTTATCCCGTACCGCGTCATGGTGTGGGCCAAGCCCGACGCGACGTGGAGCTGGCAGCTCCAGGAGACCGCAACTGGCACCACACGCCTGGTCACTCGTATCCGGGCCCGCTACAGCGGCGCCGCCGCTTTCGTTGCGGTTCCGCTCATGGAGATCGGTGACTTTCCGATGATGCGTCGATGCCTGCTGGGCATCAGGGCCCGCGCGGAGCGACCGTCGAACTAGTCAACGATCGTCACCGGAGGGTAGCGATGAGAATCTTGGTTACCGCCGCGTCCCGGCACGGGTCGACCGCCGAGATCGCCACCCGCATCGGCGACGCGCTTGGGACCCATACCGGCCTCGATGTGCTCGTCCGTGCCCCACAAGATGTCGAGGACATCGCGGGCTACGACGCGTACGTGCTCGGTAGCGCGATCTATATGGGCCATTGGCTGCAAGCAGCGCGGGATTTGGTGCAACGGTGCGAGGGCTGGCGCGACCATCCGGTGTGGCTGTTCTCCAGTGGTCCAATCGGCGACCCGCCGAAGCCGGTGTGGGCGACGCTCCTCGCGGTCGCTGTCGGCGTCACGCTGCTGCCGTACCCGTTCCTGCCGCGCCACCTCACCGATCATCGACACCCTCGCCATCGGCATTCCGTCGTTCTTCCTGGCGCTGGCTACCGAACTCGCGCCGCTACCGGCCTGGATTCGTTGGCCGGGTGCTGCGCTTCGCCATCCCGGCCGGCGGCATCGTCGCCGCGGCGACATACGCCGCATACGCCCTGACCCGCGCGAGCAGTCTCCCGCTGGTGCAGCAACGCACGGCCGCGACCCTGGTCACCCTCACCCTCAGCCTGTGCGTGCTGGTCCTGCTCGCGACTCCGCTGACCTGGCGCAGGATCGTGCTGGTCGGCACCGTGCTGGCCGGTTTCGCGCTGTTGTTCCCGGTACCCGTGGTACGCCGCTTCTACGCGCTGCAGTTACCGCACGGCGAACTCCCAACCACGCTCATCGTTGCCGCAGCCGGGGTTGCCGCGCTCGTCTGCTTCTGGGTCGGGTACCGCCGGCACCGCCGCGAACCGCCCCCGGCTGTCCGCGACTGACCGTGGCAACCGAGCGCGACCCGGAGGGCCGGTTGAGGCCACGTTCAGCAGCGACGCTGAGGTGTTCACGACGTGCCGCTACGCGACGTCGACGGTGGCAGCCGCGGGCAGCCGAGGCGTCGTGGGCGGTGCGGGTTGGTTCAGGTTGGGCCGGCCGAGCCGGATCGCGATGGCAGGGTAACCGTGGCCGCCGAGGATACGTCTGAGCTCGCCTCTGGTACTCGGATGTTCGACGGCATCGGACAGCGGCAGTAAGGCGATTCCCCGTTCGGTGGCGGCGAGCCATACCGCCGAGAGGGCCTCGCCGGCGCGCAGCCAGCATTCGACCGTGTCGTCGGGTCCGTACAGGATGGCGTAGGTGGCCGCGGTGTCGTGTCCTCCGGTTGTGGCGAGCGTGCCGATGTGGCCGAAGTCGCGAACGGGCACAACCGTCGGTGCTCTGCGATTGGGAACGTTCGCGATCGGAATGCCGGCGTAGGGCGGACGCTGAGCGTCGCTTGCCCATGCGTCGAGTTCGGTGCGAGCTGCGGCGTCGAGGCGGGAGCCACGTTGTGCCGTTTCCGTGGCGCGCGCCAGGGCGGCCACTTCACGGCCGCGCAGTGGATGGATGCCGATGCCGAACGGACGCGCGGATGACCGCAGCTGGCGCAGCGTGTCGGGGGGAAGGGCTTCGTCGAGCAGCGGCCGGCGATCGGTATGCCGCGCTGCGATCGCGTCGTAGAGGGCTTCCGTCGCCGGGTCGATAGCGGTGGCTCCGGTCACGGTGATGTGGGCCAAGTGGTCCGGATCGCCTGCCGTCGGTAGGAGATCGACGTCGACGATGACGCCTGCGGCGGCGATTGCGACACGGCCGTGGTGGAGTGCGACACCGCAACTGACTGTGAGCATCCGCCGATCGGGGTCGCTGACGTGTAGTTGCCGGCTCGTGTCGGCGTAGAGATCGGCTGCGTTGTTGCGGACGCGCCACTGCCAGGGTTGGGTGTTGTGGATCGACGGTGCTTGCGCCGCGACGGTGGCGGCGTGGATGAGTGCATCCATCGGCGCGGCAGCAGCGGTGTCGGATGTCGTGTGCATCTCGGTCTCCCTCCGCAGCAGTCCCAAGTCTGTTGGTGTCGAGGTCAGATGCACAGAGGCGTTGGTCCCGTCTTTCGTTGATGACGAAGCGATGCGGCCTTCCTGCCTCCGATCGGTCGGCACACCGACGTTGCGGCGCTCTGAGACGCCGTCACGGAGGCTGTGCCGAACGGACTGCGTGCGGGTCGCTTGTGGTCAGTTGCGGATGCTGCGGCGGGGACGGGTTTGTGTTCGCCCGGGCATGAAAGACCGCTCGGCCCGGCTGGATTCGGGACGTTGGTCCTGTCATGGTCAGGTCTTTGGGCGGCGGCGGTAACGCGTAGCGACGACGAACGTAGGTAGTGACCCACACATCACCTTTGGCAGGGGAGACCGCCATGAGTACCGCTCCGATCCGCCACGCCGGCACACTCGAACACGTCGAAGCGCCCGGCTCTATGTTGACCACCACCGCGGCGAAGGCCCTTGCCGTGCTGCGGATCTCTACCGGGTTCGTCTTTCTGTGGGCGTTCCTGGACAAGACGTTCGGCCTCGGCTACTCGACGCCATCGGCGAAGGCGTGGATTCACGGTGGTTCCCCCACCAAGGGGTTCCTCAAGTCGGTCGATGTTGGACCGTTCCAGTCCACGTACCACGCGATCGCTGGCACCGGCTGGGCGAACTGGCTGTTCATGCTCGGCATGCTCGGCGTCGGTGTCGCCTTGATCGCTGGTGTTGGCCTGCGGATCGCCGCCGGCGCCGGCGCGCTGATCATGGCGATGATGTGGTTCGCGGAGTTCCCATTCGCGCAGCACACCGCCGCCGGTGCGGCCAGCGGCTCGACCAACCCGATCACCGACTACCACTTCATCTACGCCGCAGTGTTGCTGGTGGTCGCCGCCACCTACGCCGGCTACACGTGGGGCCTGGGTCGGTGGTGGGCGCGTCAGCCGTTCGTGCAGAAGCACCGCTGGCTGATCTGACCCGTCGTCGGCGCTCGACCGACGCATCACATGTCCGCGGGCGGACCACCGCCCGCGGACACGCCTGTCCGCTGCGTGACGGGCCCGCGGCAGCCCCGGTGTCGGCCTCACGGCGGCCGGACGGTCACGCGGCCCGCGCGGCGACCCGCGTGGGTGGGACGCGCTGAAACCAGCGGTGGTCATCGGCGCCCTCGCGGGCTGAACTACGCACCGTTCGCATCTGACCAGGGGTGCGACGGCGGCGGAGCAGGTAGCTCGTATGCCTGGCGATTCGGTGATTGCTGGTCCGACGCTGTGCTCTGCACTCGCTCGTGAGCCGGTCCGCCGTCGTCCTTCGCTGTCCGTTGCGGCATCGTATCGGTGCGGTTCGAGCCTCGACAGCTTCGAAGTCAGTGTTCGCGCGGCGGTCCGAGGCAACGCTTCGATGCGCCACGATCGTCGTCTAGTTGTGGTCGGATCGCTATTGGCTGCTGCACCGTGTCCCCAAATGTGGGAGAACCGCATTGCCGTCTGCGCGCGGGTACGTGGGCATCGAGTGTCGCCGGCGCGACCGGACCCTGGCGGCATCCGTGGTGAAGACGCGACGCGTAGGTGTGGCGTCGGGTGAGGTGGCGTGTCTGCGACGAATGTCCCGTCAGTAGACCGAACTCACTGTCGGATCGAGGTGATCGATATGAGAATTGCGCCGATGGGTTGGCGAAAGCAGTGACCATATTGCCGCCTTGATCCGCGGGGTGAACATCGCGATTGAATCCGTGGGTGTCGGCGTGAAGACCGGCAGGCGGATCAGTCCAAGACTTCTATCGTCGACGCCGCGGGCAGGCGCGGCGTTCGCGGTGGTGGTGGCACTTCGGTATCGGCCACGCCGAGACGCAGTGCGAGGTAAGGGTAGCCAATGCCAGACAAGATCCGGCGCAGTTCCAGCCGGGTAGACGGTGACTCTACGGCCGCCGACAGCGGT
Organism: uncultured Actinomycetota bacterium; assembly: GCA_963724705.1. GTDB lineage: Bacteria > Actinomycetota > Actinomycetes > Mycobacteriales > Micromonosporaceae > DASQPR01. The sequence continues at coordinate 562,072 of CAVRVS010000006.1, read as the reverse complement.
AGCAACGCTATGTCGCGTTCGATCGCTGCGAGCCACACTGCGGACAGGGCCTCACCTGCGCGGATCCAGGCGGCCGGCACATCTTCGAGGCCGTACAGGATGGCATAGGTGGCTGCGTTGTCGTCCGCCGCGGACACGGGCAACGTTCCGACGTGACCGAAGTCGCGGGTCGGCACTGTCGTCTGCGTAGGCCGATCTGGAATGTTCTCGTCGGGTATACCGGCGCCGCCGGGCCGGTGCACGCCCGACCACGCAGATAGTTCCACGAACGCACTGACGTCTTCGGTCTCGTCTCGTTGCGCCCGTGCCGTCGCAGCGGCCAACTCGATGGTTTGACCGCGGTCGAGCGTAGACGAGCCCGATCTGGAACGACGCGGCGGCCTCGCGAAGCGCGTCGATGACACCGGCGGGCAGCGGCACGTCCAGCAGCGGCCGCCGATCGGTCCGGCGAACCTTCACGGTTTCGAGTAGCCGCATCGCCGCCGTGGTTACCGCGACGTTCCCGGTGACCGTGATGCGGGCGAGATGCTCCTCGTTGGCTGGATCCGGCATTCGATCGACCTGGGCTGCGTAGCCGCGGGCCGCGAGGGCGATGCCGGCGTGGTGAAGTGCGGCACCGCAACTGGTGACCAGGAGTCGGCGGTCGAAATCGCTGATGCGCAGCTGCCTTGCGGGCTCCGCGAACAGGCTGCCTACCGTGCCGTGGATGCGCCACCGCCACGGCTGGGTGTTATGGATCGACGGCGCTAGCCCAGCGATAGTTGCTGCATCGACCAGAGCCCGTTCGATGATCGTCTGCTCGAGTTCCATCGCAAGCCTCCGCTCGCATAGCGAATCTGGCCCCTTACAGTGTCGCGCCTGGCCCGGCTCGACTAGGCGCAACGAGGCGGCGGTCGACGTGGTCGCGATCGTCAGGTCGACGACACGCCCGTCCAGGCGGGTCGCATCCGGGCACGGCGCCGGTGCGGCTACCGGCGGCCGGCGTACTCACCGCGTACAACAGCGACCGGCACCGACGCGACGCGGATCAACGCGTCCACAGTCGACCCGAGCCGAAGACCGAGGAAACCGCCGTGGCCTCGCGATCCCACCACGATCAAGTCAGCGTCCGCCGCGGCCTGCAGCAGCGCATCGACCGCGTCGAAGGTGTAGACGATCCGGTGGGTGAGCGTCAGATCCGGGTAGCGGTCCGACCAGCCGGACACGGCCTCGGCCACGAGCCGGTCTGCCTTTGCCTTCTCCTCCTCGAGAACGTAGGTCCGGTTGATGAACGGCTGGATGTCGTGGACATCCGGGACACACCATCCGTAGACCGCCTCGATCGACGCGCCACCATCGACCGCCTCGTCAACGGCGAAGGCAAGCGCCCGCTGGGACTCGTCGGAGCCATCCAGACCCACCACGATGCGTCGTGGCGGCGCCGCCGGGTCGGGACGGGAGCCGTCGGTGTCCCGCACGACGATGACCGGTGCATGAGCGTGCGCCGCGATTTGAGCGGCGACGGAGCCGGCCAGGTGGCCGATGACGCCGGCCGTGGACTGTGTGCCGGTGACGACGAGGCTGGCGGTCGCGGACGCGTCGATGAGCGCGCTGGCGGCGCTACCCGACATGACCTTCGTGTCGATCTTGAGTTCCGGGAACGCCGATGTCACCTCGCCACGTCCATACGTAAGGATCCGATGGATCCAGTCTTGCTCCCAGCTGTAGTCGTCGAGGATCGGCATCGCCGGGCCCCACATTGGTGTGGGCTGATGTGCGTAGATCATGGTCAGCTTGACGCGGCGTCGGCACGCCTCCCGAGCCGCGTAGGACGCGGCCGCGCGTGAGGCCTGGCTGCCGTCGTAGGCGACGATGACTGGTCCGGATGGTCGCTCGTTCATGACGCCCCCTGGTTGTGTTCGGAACGATCCACCGATCGAGCGGTTCATCGGGCCGGTCGGCGTGGGTTTGGCCGGGAACCGCCCTCTCGGATGACCTGGCGGGTATCAGGAAACGGCCGTGGCGCCCGAGCGCCGGCGACCTGGCAGAGCGAGTTGGCGCCATGCGGACGGGCGTGTCTACGGGCCAGCGTGGCGCCGCGCCCAGCCGTCGACGCTTGGGCGGCAAGCACAGCTGCCGGGCCGTGCTCCGTCGAGGTGACCAGGCCCGAGATCTGCGCTACTCACGTTTTCGCCGTCGGCAGCGACTCGTGTCCGTGGATCACCAGGACCGGGCAGGTGGCGTGCTCGGCGACGACGGCGCTGACCGAACCAAGTAACAGCCCGGCGAAACCGCCGTGACCTCGGCTGCCGACGACGAGCATCCGCGCGCCGGCGCTGTGCTCGAGCAACACGTGGGCCGGGTTGCCCTCGCACACCACCGAGTTCATGTCGGCTGGGCGTCGCCCGTCGAAGGCAACGTCGACGGTCTTGTTCAGGACCTGTTGCATATCAGCGCGTGGATCCCAGTTCGGCATCGTCCAGCCCAACGGGATCGAGTACTGCCACGCGGCGACAGCGTCGATGTGCGCTCCGAGAGCGTCGGCAATCATTGCCGCCCAACGCAGCGCCTGCTGCGAGGGTTCCGAGCCGTCGACGCCGACAACGACGCAGTTACCGGAAGGCCGATGAGTGTTGGTCATGTCGCCTCCTTCGTCACCTCACAGTGTCATCGCGGTGCCGGGAGCGAGCCCAGGGCCAATGGTCACTGGCGTGGTGGGCCCGAGGTCATGGCGGCTGCCGTCGGCGACAGCGCACTAGTGGGGACAGGGCATTAGCGCGGGCCCATGATCGCGTCGAACACCCCGATCTGCTGGCTGCGGTGACGACGGTCGGTGTCGTCGTAGTCGAAGCTCAGGTCATTGACGACGTCGACGACACCGGCGGTGGAACGGATGACGTTGGCGATCATGTCCGCGGTTGACCGCCGGTCGACGTGCCCGGTGAACCGGACGACACCGGCGACACATTCCGCCGTGACCGTAGCCGGGTCGATCCACAACGCGTTGAGCATGTCCCGCACGCTGGTCTGAAGCTGGGCATCGGTGCGCACATATGTGCGGACAAGGTCGCGGCGGGACACGACGCCCACGAGCCGGCTTTGCCCGTCGACGACGGGTAGCCGCTTGACCCGGGCGGCCTCGAGCATGCGGGCGGCGCGCGACACGGAAACTTCGGGGCCGACCGTGATCGCCGGAGCGGTCATCAGATCGACGGCCCGTTCGCTGCCGGCCTTGCGCCGGCTCACGCGGGTGCGCCGGGTGGCGAGCGGGTGATGCGGCAGCCGGTCGGCGTATTCGAGTTTGAGAAGCAGGTCGGCCTCGGACACGACACCCAGAACGACGCCTTCGGCGTCAACGACGGGTACGGCGCTGAGTCGACGACTGACCAGCAGATCGGCGATCTGCCGGAAACCGGCGTCGGCGGTGACGGTGACAACCTCCCGGGTCATCACGTCGCCGACAGTCAAACGGTGCACGGTGATCCCTCCACAATCGTCGCGATCGGATGTGGACCTTCGACGGTGCGAGGGTCGCGCTCGCACCATTCGGTCGAATACCAGCTCGGCATCGAACGATCGGTCCCGTCGCGTTCACTGTCGTCGGCGACGAATGCCGCCGGCAGAGTCCATCGACCCGTTACCTCCGCCAACCGGCCGTCCCGTCGATCACGGACGCGGTGTCGGTCCGGGATTTCGCGATGCCGATCGGGACCTTCGCGGTGGCCGGGCCGGGACGTCGTGGTGTCGGGTGCCATTCGTCGGCGGGACAGGGGCCATAGGTCCCCCGCAACAGATGACGGTGGACCCTACTGCCGGACCCGGGCCGCGGCGGACAGTAACGACAGAACACAAACCCCAACAGCAACTCGAGCAACACAACCGAATGGAGAAGGGTGATTCCCATGCGCCGCAAGGTTTTCGACGTACTCGCCAGCCTCGCTGGTCTGGTCGTCGTCGTCATGCTGGTAGTTGCGGGCGGCCTGGCGATGTGGGGCTACAGCTTCGCAAATTCCAGCGTCCACACCCAACTGGCACAGCAACAGATCGTCTTCCCGGACAAGGGCAGCGAGGCTCTCGCGAGTCCGCAGATCGGCCCGTATCTCAACAAGTACGCCGGCCAGAACCTGACGACCGGCGCCCAGGCGAAGGCCTACGCCGACCACTTCATCGCGGTGCACCTGTCCGAGATGCCGTTGGGTGGCGTCTACTCGAAGGTCAGCGCGGCCTCGCGGGCCAACCCGAACGACGCGAAGCTCGCCGCCGAGGTGCAGACGTCCTTCCAGGGCACGACCTTGCGCGGTCTGCTGCTGGAGGCGTACGCCTTCTCGGTGTTCGCGACGATCGCACTCTGGGCCGGCATCGCCTCGTTCGTTCTCGCGGCCCTGCTCCTGATTCTGGTCGGCTTTGGTCTTCTGGCACGCTCGACGGGTGCCCGAGACCGCCGAAATCCTCCCGGGGGCCAAGGCCACGACGACGCCGGTCACCGCCTGACACCGGCAACCTCGTCGGGTAAGCCCAGCGGCCCCTCGCGCAAGCGGGGGGCCGCTTCGTGCGCCTGGTTGCGACCGCCGGTGGCCGGCCGGCGGTCCTTGCCGGAACGGGACCTAAGACTCCTGCGCGCGTTACCGGCCGCCGAGTTGCGTAGATGGTGAACCTGCGTCGCAGGCCGGCCGGGTGTTCCATCCCGACCACAACATCTTCCTCGAGGAGGAGGACACCATGAAATACGTCCCGCCCGGACAGCCCGGCAGCATCGTGACGGTCGCACCCCGCTACGAAAACTTCATCGGCGGCAAGTGGCAGGAACCGACGCGCGGCGACTACCGCACCGACGTGAGTCCGGCAACGTGCTGCGACCACCACAGCCAGCCGGCGACCAGCAAGGGCTGCGGGCTCTGCGCGGCCGAGTGCCCATGCGGGGCCATCGTCATGAGCGCGAACACACCTGACGCGATGCGAACAGGTCTGCCGTCCGTACCGGCCGTGCCGTTCGGCCCTCACCGCGCCGCGGCGGCCCGAGCAGCCTGGAGTTCGTAGGTCGGAGCCACTGCAATACGACACCCGCCCCCAGGGCGTCACCGACCACGACGTGAGGAGCACACGATGAAGGCAATGGTGTACGGCGGCCCGGGCAACACGTCGTGGACGGACGTTCCCGACCCAGCCATCATCAATCCCGGTGACGCGATCATCCAGGTGGACGCGGTCACCATCTGCGGCACCGACCTGCACATCCTGGGCGGCGACGTACCGGCCGTCACGCCGGGACGCATCCTCGGCCACGAGGCGGTCGGCACCGTCGTGGACGTCGGCAGCGGCGTCAACACTCTCGCCCCCGGCGACCGCGTGCTTGCTTCCTGCATCACGGCCTGCGGCACCTGCCGCTACTGCCGCGTCGGCAGCTACGGCCAATGCTTGGGCGGTGGCGGCTGGATCCTCGGTCACAAGATCGACGGTGTGCAGGCCGAATTCGCGCGGCTGCCGTTCGCGGACCTGTCGACCTACAAACTGCCGGCGGCGGTGCGGGACGAGGACGCCGTACTCCTGGCCGACATCTTGCCGACGTCCTACGAGGTTGGCGTCCGCAACGGTTCCGTGCAGCCGGGCGACACGGTTGTCATCGTTGGCGCCGGACCGATCGGTCTCGCCGCGATCCTGACCGCGCGCCTCTACTCGCCGTCGCGGATCATCGTCATCGACAAGGCGGAGCCCCGGTTGGCCGCGGCCAAGCAGTTCGGCGCCGACATCACGGTGCTGCCCGACGCCAACCCGCTGGAGGTCGTCCGCGCCGTCACCGACGGACTCGGCGCCGACGTCGTCATCGAGGCCGTCGGCACGCCGCAGACCTTCGAACTGTGCACCACGCTGGTCCGACCGGGCGGGCACGTCGCCAACATCGGCGTGCACGGCAAACCGGCCACGCTGCACCTGGAAGATCTGTGGATCCGCAACATCACGATCACCACGGGCCTCGTCGACACCTACTCCACACCGACATTGCTGACGATGCTCGCCGCCGGCCAGCTCGACGTGGCCACCATGGTCACCCACCGGTACGGCCTCGACGAGTTCGAGGTCGCCTACGACACCTTTGCCCACCCGGCCGACACCGGCGCCCTCAAGGTCCTGCTCACGCGCAGTTGATGATCATCAGGTCCGCCGGCCCGTCAACCGCCCGCGTGGGCGGTTGACGCCGCCGCGGATCTCGACCGCCACCGATAGCAATCGGCACATGTCCCGACGAGCAATCCAGCGCTCGTGGCGGCGAGATCGAGCCCGATCCGGCCGACGCCGTGAACCGCGGACACGGACGAGCGGGGCCTTCATGTGCTCGACCCGTTCACTGGGCAGCCGGCGTCGTTCTGCGCTCCGTCACGGTCACCGGTCCCGGACCTGGCGATCGCCGATGCGTACGCAACCGCGGCCGTCGCGTTGAACGGCAGCGGCCTGGATCGGCTGGCCACGCTGGACGGATACGAACGCGCGGTCTCGATTTTCCTCCTTAATATATTTTTCGATATTGACTTTATTGTCGGCTGGCCACGCTGGACGGATACGAACGCGCGGCCGGGACCGAACGCGGCGACGTGTTCCGCTCCGACGGCCTACTGTCGGTCAGCATCGCCGCCGACGGCGAACCGCCGCTATTTCGATAATCCCAGTGACACGTGAGTAACTTTGCACGGTCGAGAACCCTCCGATTCGCGAAATCTCTGCGGCGGTGCGATCTGTGAGCCTCGATGCACAGCATCCACCGGTGACGGCCGGTGTACGCACCCGTGGCTGTCGCCGCTATCCGGGTGACGCAGCCAGGCTGAGTAACGTTTGACCCCAGTCGCGTGCGCGATCGATCTCGTGGGGCAGCAACGGCCCGGTGGCCGATTCGACGAGGAATCGCTGCGGCGGTGCGATCGTGTGAGCGCCCCGATGCTCGAGCATCCGACCGGTGGTACGGGCCGCGTGGTCAAGCACCCGAAGCACGCTCGGGTGGTTGAGCCGGGTGTCGAACACGGCCGCCGCGGTGCCGGCAGGAACCTGCAGTTCGCCGATCCACTCCCGAAGCCCGGTCTGTGCGGCCGGCGGCGCTTCTTCGTATTGCGTCTCGGCCTGCCGCCGGGACGATGGCCGCGTCATGCCGAGTTGGTGGGTCGGGCCGCCGACGACCAGAAGGTCGACATCGTCGATGGTCTCCGGCGCTGACCGCACGTCGATGACGTCCACATCGGCGCGGGCCCGCAGGCCATCGCCGATGGCATCCGCGACCGATTTCGCGTTGCCGAACAGGCTTTCGTAGACGATAAACGCACGCGCACGCATGATGGTGTCTCCCTTCGCTGGGCAGCCTCGATCCCTGCCACCGCCCGACACGTTCAGGATCCGCCGGGTGGCGGCGACCGGACGAGGGGCGAACGGCCCCGGACCGTGGGCCGGCCGGCCCGGCCGCGGAATCGTCATGCGACGGTCGGTCGCTGCGACCGTCGCATCACCGGTGAGGTCACCCCGGCACCGTGAGAGGCTGAACCCGCACATTCCACCCGGCCGATGTGGATCTTTGGTTCCGACTTAATGTGGATCTCTCGGCCGAACGTCGGTCGGCGCGAACCGTGGCCAGGCATTGGGTGGAAAGATCCGAGGAGTGACCGCCGGTGAAAGGGGACGACCGTGGTCGGTAGCCGACATGCCCAAGCGCTCGTCAGCGCAGCCGAGGCGGCGGGCGCGGCGCCGTCGATTCACAACACGCAACCGTGGCACTGGCGCGTCCACGACGGAGTGGCCGACCTCTTCGCCGATCCGCGACGGCAACTGCTTGCTTCCGATCCGGATCGACGCCTGCTCATACTGAGCTGCGGCATGGCGCTGCATCACGCCTGTATTGCCTTGGCCGCCCAGGGATTGGCGGTGGAGGTAGACCGGATACCGGATCCGGGAAACGTCGATCACCTGGCCACGGTGTCGATCACCGGATCCATTCCGGTGACGCCGGCCGCCATGCGACTAGTGCAGACCGCCGAGATCCGCCATACGGACCGTCGACCGCTGCTGGACGAGCCGGTGCCGCCCACAGCGCTGGTCGCGCTGCACGCCACCATTGCCACGTCGTCCGTGCGTCTCGACGTTCTCGACCGCGACCAGGTAATCGAGTTGGCCGCGGCGACGGATCGATCGCAGTCGAATGAGATCCACGACGACGAGGTTCGCGCCGAACTACGGGCCTGGACGACTGGCGAGCATCCCGGCGGCACCGGCATCCCGGATGCGAGCATTCCCCAACGACCGCTGCAGACGACCGTGCCGAGCCGTGATTTCGGGCATGCGGGAACGTTGCCGACGTCGTCCACGCACGATTCTGCGGCCTCCTACGCCATCTTGTACGGAAGCAACGACGACCCACGCGCGTGGCTCGAGGCCGGCGAGGCGTTCTCGGCGCTGTGGCTCACGGCGACCGAGCTGTCGGTCGCGGTGCTGCCGCTGTCCGCCGCTATCGAGACGCCGGCCCAGCGCCTTACGTTGCGGCGGATCCTCGGCGGTGTGGGATACCCGTACCTTGCGATGCGGCTCGGCGTCGCCGATCCGGATCAGGCGAGCTTGCCGCGAACGCCTCGGCTGGCACCATCCGAAACAGTTGACGTGATTACTTCCTAGGACTGCTGTCTTCCTCGTCCTGCAGTCCAGGGCCTAAGACAGGTATGGCCCGGCGAGCGCGGGCGATGTGCCCTGCGTTGATATGGACGGGCCGAGGCCGGCGCGCGCCAACCTCGGCCATCGTCCATTGATCATCGGCTGTCTGATCCCGCCGCGATGACGGCGGCCCGACCCGCTTCCAGCCGTGCTATCGGCAGGCGGAACGGCGAGCAGGAGACGTAGTCGAATCCGCACTCGTGGAAGAAGTGCACCGAGTCGGGATCGCCGCCGTGTTCACCGCAGACACCGATCTGAAGATCGTCACGGGCCGCACGGCCGTCGGCGACCGCGATCTGGATCAGCCGACCGATCCCTTCGATGTCGATCGACTCGAACGGCGACCGATCGAAGATGCCGAGCGCCAGATAGCGCGGGAAGAACGCGCCCTCGACGTCGTCGCGGGAGAATCCCCAGCCCATCTGCGTCAAGTCGTTGGTGCCGAACGAGAAGAACTCGGCCACGTGGGCGATGCGACCGGCCGTCATGGCGGCGCGCGGCACCTCGATCATGGTGCCGATCTTGATCGGCGGCGCGCCCGATACGGCCGCCAACACGGCCAGCGCCTCGTCGCGTACGGCCTCCAGCTCGAGGACCGATCCGACCAGAGGGACCATGATCTCCGGATGCGGGTCCCCGCCCGCCGCGGCCACCGATGCCGCCGCCTCGGCGATCGCCCGGACCTGCATGGCGAACAAGCCGGGAACCATGAGCCCGAGGCGGACGCCGCGCAAGCCGAGCATCGGATTCTCCTCGTGCGTGCGGCGCACGGCCGCCAGCAGCCGGATGTCGTGCTCGACGTCGATACCGCGTTCGTGGGCGAGCGCGACGCGCACCGCCAAATCCTCGAGCGAGGGCAGGAATTCGTGCAGCGGCGGGTCGATCAACCGGATCGTCACCGGCTGCCCGTCCGCGGCGGTGAGGATGCCCTCGAAGTCGGTGCGTTGCAACGGCAACAGAGCATCCAAGGCCGACTGGCGTGCCGTCGCGTCCTCGGCCAGGATGAGCGCCTCCACCAGCTGCCGCCGGTCGCCGAGGAACATGTGCTCGGTGCGGCACAGCCCGATTCCGGCGGCACCGAATCGGCGTGCCCGAAGGGTGTCGTCGACGGTGTCGGCGTTGGCGCGGACGCCGAGGCGGCGCTTGTCGTCGGCGTGGCTCAGAAGCCGCTGAACGGCCGCGACGAGCGGACCGCTCGCGGCGCCGGTCTCGAAGTACGCGACGACCGGGGAATCCTGGACTGGGACCGCACCGAGGTAGATCTTTCCGGTGGTGCCGTCGATCGAGATGACGTCGCCGTCGGCGATCGTCTGGTCGCCCACACGGAAGACGCCACCGTCGGTGTCGACGTCGAGGCTGTCGGCGCCGCAGACACAGGTTCGGCCCATTCCACGCGCCACGACCGCGGCATGACTGGTCTTGCCGCCGTGCGACGTCAGCACGCCCTGGGCGGCGACGATGCCCGGCAGATCATCCGGGTTCGTTTCGCGGCGTACGAGGATGACGCTTTCGCCGTTGGCGGCGCGCTCAGCGGCCCGGGCTGAGTCGAAGGTGACCCGCCCGACGGCCGCCCCGGGCGACGCCGCTACGCCGGTCGCCAGCACCGGTATATCCGTGGCGTCGACGAAACTCGGGAACATCAGCTGCGCCAGTTGGGCGCCGTTGACGCGGCTGAGCGCCTCGTCCAGGTCAATCAGGTCCTCGTCGACGAGTTGGGTGGCGATGATGAACGCCGCCGCCGCCGTACGCTTGCCGACCCGGGTTTGCAGCATCCACAGCTTGCCGCGCTCGATGGTGAACTCGATGTCGCACAGGTCGCGGTAGTGCGTCTCCAGCGTGGACATGTGACGGGTCAGCTGGGTGAAGCAACTCGGGTTGAGGGTGGCCAGATCCTCGAGCGGCACGGCGTTGCGGATCCCCGCTACCACGTCCTCGCCCTGGGCGTTGGACAGGTAGTCGCCGTAGATTCCGCGGGCACCGGTCGCCGGGTCGCGGGTGAACGCGACACCCGTGCCCGAGTCGGAGCCGAGATTGCCGTACACCATCATCATGACGTTGACCGCGGTGCCGAGATCGTTCGGGATGCGTTCCTGGCGGCGGTACAGCGCGGCGCGCGGCGCGTTCCATGACGCGAAAACTGCCTCCACCGCCTGGTTGAGCTGGTCATGGGGCGCCTGCGGGAAATCGTCGCCGACGTGGTCGCGGAACACCTTCTTGTAGGCCTCGACGAGCTCGCGGAGATCGGCCGCGCTGAGGTCGATGTCGGCGGCCACGGACCGGCGGCTCTTGAGATCGTCGAGAACGCCGGCGAACGCCGCGTCGTCGATGCCGCGCACCGTCTTTCCGAACATCTGGATCAAACGCCGGTACGAGTCCCAGGCGAAACGCTCGTCACCGCTGCGCGCCGCCAAACCCGCGACCGTGGCGTCGTTCAGGCCGATGTCCAGGACCGTTTCCATCATGCCGGGCATGGAGAACTTTCCCCCGGACCGTACCGACAGCAATAGCGGATCACGGACGTCGCCCAGCGACCGCCGGGCCCGCATCTCCAGCCCGCGAAGGTGATCGGCGACCTCGGCCCACATCCCGTCGGGTACCTGCCCGGTCGCCAAGTACGCACGGCAGGCGTCAGACGTGATCGTAAAACCTGGTGGCACCGGCAGCCCCATGTTGGCCATCTCGGCCAGATTGGCGCCCTTACCGCCCAGAAGATCCTTCATGTCTTTGTTGCCGTCGGCGAATTCGTACACGTACTTGGTCATCACGGCTCCTCGGCCCGGACATCGATGTCGCGTCTATCCCACCGCGACGGCGCCGTTCCGGTTAGGGCCGTCGGCCCCCTCTTGCGGGGTCGGAGGGCCGGCGCCGGCACCGACCGTCCTCGGCACCGCGATCACGCCGGCTCCAGGAGGGTCAGGTGACCTTAGGATCGATCTGTGTCCTCTCATCAGAGACCGGAAGCGACGGCACCGCGTGGACGCCACCGGAGTTCGACATCTCGGCGCTGTCGCGGGTCCGCCTCGATGAGTTGCTGCAGGAGCTGCTGGATCGCGTCGGCGAGGTCATGTCCAGCCGGGAGCGGCTGACGGCGTTGTTGCAAGCGGTCGTCGGCATCGGCGGCGACCTCGACCTGCGCAGCACCCTGCACCGGATCGTCACTGCGGCGTGCACGCTGTCCGGGGCCCGTTACGGTGCGCTCGGCGTGATCGGACCCGACCGGCGACTCGTCGAATTCATCACCGACGGGCTCACGGTCACCGAACGCCACGCGATCGGCGACCTGCCGACCGGTCGTGGCGTTCTTGGTCTGCTCATCGATGATCCTCGGCCGGTGCGGATGGCCGACATCACCGCGCATCCGCGATCGTTCGGGTTCCCGCCGAACCATCCGCCGATGCACAGCTTCCTCGGCGTGCCCGTACGGATCCGCGATCAGGTCTACGGCAACCTGTACCTGACCGAGAAGCGCGACGGCGAAGAGTTCAGCGACGACGACGAACAGCTCGTCGTGGCCCTCGCCACCGCGGCCGGCATCGCCATCGACAACGCGCGACTCTATGCGGCCGCCGGCCGCCGGCAGCGGTGGCTCGAAGCGACCGCGGAGATCACCAACGCGCTCATCGGTGAGGTCGACCGTTCGACGGCGCTGTCCCTGGTGGCCGAGCGGGCGCGGGAGGTGGCGGGCGCCGCATTCGTCGCGATCCTGCTCTACGACGCCGATGCCGGCGAGCTGCGCGTCGACGTGACCGCACCACCACACGCGATCGCCACCGGCACGTCGCTTCCGGTGGCCGACACGCCGTTTGAGGGCGTCATCACCTCGGGCGACCATGTCGTCGTGGCCGACCTCGACCGGGCGATGCCATCGGCCACGACAATTCCGTCCGGCCAAGCGCTGATCGCGCCGCTCGGCCGCGATGCCGGCAGCGTGGGCGTGCTCCTGGTCGCGCTGCCCACCGACGGCGTCGGGTTCGGCGACGACACCGACGCCAACATGATCATCACCTTCGCCGTCCAGGCCGCGCTGGCCCTGCAACGCGTTCAGGCGCAGGAGGAACGACAACTTCTCGTCGTACTCGAAGATCGTGAACGGATCGCCCGCGATCTGCATGACGTGGTCATCCAGCGGCTGTTCGCCGCCGGCCTGGGCCTGCAGTCGATGTCGCGCCTCGTCGGCCGCGACGACCTGCGGCAACGACTCGATCAGACGGTGACCGACCTGGACACCACGATCCGCGACATCCGCACCGCGATCTTCGAGCTGCGGGCACCGGCCGCGGCGTCGCTGCACAGCGAGCTCATCGACACCGTCGAGGCCTGCGCGGACGCCCTCGGTTTCCGTCCGACGTTGCGCGTGACCGGTCTGATCGACCGGGGCGTCCCGGACGCTCTCCGACCGGAGATCGTCGCGGTTGCCCGCGAGGCGCTATCCAACGTCGTCCGGCACGCCCACGCGCACGCGGTCGAGATGTCCGTGGACGTGACGCCCGACGCCTTCACGCTGCGGGTCACCGACGACGGGGTGGGGATCGACTCGCCGAAACCGGGCAACGGACTCGGCAACATGCGCGCCCGGGCCGAGGACCGGGCCGGCGACTTCTCCCTCACCAACGTCGATCCGCACGGCACGCGGCTGACCTGGACCGTCCCGATCCCTGGCGCCCGCGACGGCCGATAACCCGGCCGGCCTGCCCCGGCCGCGATCGGTAACGACCGTCTAGCAAAAACGATCGATAGGGCCTGTCGGTGCGGGACCTTCGGCACTGCCGCACGGGCAATTCGCTGATCCAAGCTTGTCGCCATGACGGCCGCCCCGGGCACACCCAGCTTCGCTGGCCGGGCCGATGCGTCGATGACCGCCGGTTCGGCGGATCTTGCCGGCGGCGTTGATGCCCTGGCCGCGGACGGTGCGATCATCCGCATCCGGCCGGTCCGTGCCGACGACGCCGTCGCGTTGACCGATCTGCACGAGCGGGCCAGCAACGACACGCTCTATCGCCGGTTCCTGTCCGCCGGGCACCATCCGATCGCTGGTGAGGTCGCCCGGCTGGTACGTGCACCCGATGCCGACCACGCGGCGCTGGTGGCGGTGGAACGCGGTCGCCTCGTCGGCGTCAGCTCGTACGAGGTGCTGCCCGGTCGCCGTAGCGCCGAGTTCGCGGTCTTCGTCGACGACGCCTGTCATGGCCGCGGGATCGGCACCCTGCTGCTGGAGCATCTGGCCGTGTGGGGCAGACGGCACGGTATCCCGGACTTCCTCGGCGAGGTGCTGCCGACGAACAGCTCGATGCTTCGGGTCGCGACCAATCTCGGCCAACCCATTCGGTCAAAGTTCGATCTCGGGCTCATCGAGGTGCACCTCGACACCGATCTTGCCGACGCGAACGTCGTGGACGTACGCGATGCCGCGGCCGCCCGCCATTCCCTCGACAGCTTGTTCGCGCCGCGGACGATCGCGGTCATCGGCGACGAGTGGACGCCGGGCGGTGCCAGCCGCACCATGCTCGACGCGATCGTGGACGGCGCATTCGCGGGGACCGTGTACGCGGTCGGCGCGCCGGACAACGAGTCGGTGGGTGCACCCACGTATCGCAGCCTCGACGTCGCGCCGAGGCCTGATCTGGTCATCATCACCGGCGCCGCCGCCACCATCCCGGCTTGCCTGACCGCCGCCGGCGAGGCCGGTGCGCGGATGGCCGTCGTGACGGCCAACGGCTCCGATGACGACGGTCGCGACGGGGCGCGCCGGCGGGCCGAGCTCGTGCGCATCGCTCGCGCCGGGGGAATGCGCCTGGTCGGCCCGAACAGCCTCGGTGTCGTCAACACCGCCGACACCGTACGCCTGCACGCAACGACCAGCGCGGACGTAAGGCCCGGCGGCCTCGCCGTGGCCGCGCAATCCGGCGCCGTCGGCAGCAGCCTCCTGGGCAACGCGCAGCGCCGCGGCGTTGGCATCGCCGCCTTCGTCTCCCTCGGCGACAAAGCCGACGTGTCCGGCAACGACCTGTTGTCCTACTGGTACGACGACCCGGCGGCCAGTGCCGTCGCGCTCTACCTCGAGTCGTTGGGAAATCCGCGCCGGTTCGCACGGATCGCACGGGCGGTCGCGCGTCGCAAACCCGTCCTGGTGGTCAAGAGTGGTCGCCGCGGAATCGGCGGGGCAACCGCCACCGCGAACATGACGCCCGCTGACGCCACAGTGGACACGCTGTTTGCTCAGTCCGGCGTCATCCGGTGCGACGGGCTCAGCGACCTGATCGCGACGGCACGCGTTCTGGTCGACCAGCCGATGCCGGCCGGCGACCGGATCGCGATCGTCGGCAACGCCGGCGGCATCAACGTCTTGTGTGCCGACGCCGCCCAAACCGCATCCCTGGCTGTGCCGGCGCTGCCGGAGGAGGCCCAAGCGCTGATCCGGTCGATCGTGCCCGCGTGCGTCTCGGCGGCGAATCCGGTCGACCTCGGTGGGAGCGCATCCGCCGATCAGATACGCAGCGCATTGCAAGCGGTCTCTGCGCACGTCGATGCGGTCGTGATCGCTCTCGGCGCCACACCGGGCGACCGCGTGCCCGACGTCGTCGAGTCGATCGGACGCACCATCGATGAATTCGACGTACCGCTCGTGATGGTGCTGCTGGGTGTCGAGACGATGCCGATGAGTCTGGGCCGGCGACACGTGCCGGTGTTCGATCGCCCGGAGTCGGCGATCGGCGCGCTCGGCCGCGCCGTACGTTATGCGCGCTGGCGGGCATCGCCGTTGGGACGACGGCCGACCCTGGCCGACATCGACGCGTTTCGCGCGCGCCGGCTCGTCGAGGGCGCATTGACGGCGTCCGGCGACAGCGGCTCACCGCACGACGTCGGCGCCGAACTCCTGCGCTGCTACGGCATCCCGGTCGTCGCGTCGCCCGCCGTGGCGACCGGGCCGGCGGGCGTCGAGATGGTCGTCGGAGTTGCCCACGATCCACTGTTCGGTTCGGTTCTCACCTGTGGCGTCCGCGGGCTCGCCACCGAGCTCCTGGGCGATCTGAGCCGACGGGTACTGCCTGTCACTGACGTCGATGCCGCCCGCATGTGGCGGGAGCTGAGAGCGGCGCCCATGCTCACCGGATATCGCGGTTCGACTCCCGTCGACACCGCCGCCCTGGAGGATCTGTTGCTGCGTGCCGGCCGACTCGCCGAAGACCTTCCCGAAGTCGCGGCCCTCGATCTCGATCCGGTGATCGTCAGGCCGGACGGCGCTGCCGTCGTCGACATCAAGGTCCGACTCGCAGCCGTCGGCCCGGAGCCGGACGCCGGGCTACGGGCACTGCGTGAGCCGGCATGAACCGGAATGCGCCGGCGGAGGCGGCCCCGGACCCAGGTGCCAAACGGCCCGCCCGACGCGGGTTGACCGGCCCTGCCCGGCGATCAGGTCCGCTGCAACGCTGGGTCGCGACACCAAGGAGAAATGCGATGATCAGCAATGCGGCGGCGACGACTCGCCCACGACGCGGGACAGCGCGATGAACGCCGGCTGGGACACCGACCCGCTCGGTACGAAGTGGGCGACCTGCCTACAGTCGGCAATCTCGGCTCCGTCGGTACACAACAGCCAGCCGTGGCGATTCCGCCTCGGCGCGCACCACGTCGACGTGTTCGTCGACCCGAGTCGCCGGCTTACCGCCATCGACCCGGCGGGCCGCGAAGCGATGATCAGCGTCGGCGCCGCCGTGCTGAACCTGCGCGTGGCCATCCTCGCGGCCGGGCGGATTCCGCTCACCCAGCTGCTGCCGAGTCCGGACGAGCCGGAGCTCGTCGCCCGGATCACGCTCGGCGCACCGCACCAACCGGATGCGACGATGCTCGGCCTCGCGTCGGCGATCGGTAAGCGCCGGACCAACCGCCGTCCGTTCCGGGACATCGAGGTCCGCGACGAGGTCCTCGACCAGCTGACGGCGGCGGCCCGAGCGGAGGCGGCCACGCTCACGGTCGCGGACCCGGTTGGCCGCGAGGTCATCCTCGATGTCGTCCGCAACGCCCAGGACGCCCAGGCCCGCGACCCGCGCTACGTCGACGAACTCGAGAACTGGACAGCACTGGACCCGATGAGCGGCGAGGGTGTGCCGGCACAGTCGTTCGGCCCGACGCACGAGTGGGACGACGTCCCGATCCGTGACTTCGGGCTGGCCCACCCGGAGGCGCGCCGGCGTCACGCCTGGTTCGAAGCCGCCCCGACCGTGGTGGTGCTGTCCACCGACGCTGACACGCCGGTGCAGTGGCTGCGCGCCGGGCAGGCGATGGAGCGCGTCCTGTTGACCGCGACCGTACGCGGTGTCGCCAACACGCCGATGACGGCACCGACCGAGCTGCCCGAGCTGCGTGGGTTGCTGAACGAATCCGGGGACCGGCGCGTGGCCCAGGTCATTCTCCGACTCGGCTACGGCGACCCGTGCGCACCGACGCCGCGCCGGCCGCTGGCCGATGTCCTCGACATGGCCGAACCTGCGGTTGTGTCGCGGCTCAATGGGCACGGCGCCTGGGGCCGCTGACGCAACGGTAGAACACCGCAGCGCCGCGCGCCCCGAGCTCAACCGCGACCCGCGAGGCCTGGGTGGACGGGACTTCTTGCCCTAACCCGAACCCGGCGATCGCGACATGCTGACGGCAGACGAGCGCAGCGCGAATGGAGATCACCATGAACGACATGGTCACGCACCGGGGACCCGCCGACATCGTGCTGCGCACCGACGAGCTTCGCGGCACGTTCCAGCCGAACCAACTCGATGGCCTGCCGGCATCAGCCGCCATGTTTCTCCAGCACGCGATCGCGCCCGGAGCACCCCTCCCGCAGCGGGTCAGCGTGACCATGCACGGCCACATCAAGGTCATGGGCGCGCTGGTTGCCGTTCCGGGCCGAGCAGGTCATCGACCATGATCGAGGCTTCTGGTGGACCGCGAACGTCGCCCGCGGGCTGCTGCGCGGCAGCGACAGCTTCGACCACGGACAGGGCCAGACCCGATTCGCGGTCGGCGGGATCGTTCCGATCGTCGTCGCCGACGGCGCGGATGTGACCCGCAGTGCGCTCGGCCGGTTCATCGCTGAGCAGGCGATCTGGCTACCCGGCAGCCTGCTGCCGGTCAACGGCACCCACTGGTCCGCCGCCGATCGCGACCACGCCGACGCGACCGTGCCCGGCTCCGGCACGTACACGCACCTGCGGATCGGGATCGACGCCGACGGTGCCGTCCGCGACTTGGCGATGTCGCGCTGGGGTCGCAGCCGCGGCCGCTTCGGGTGGATCCCGTTCGGGATGGTCGCCGAGGCCGAGGCGAGCTACGGCAACTTCACGCTGGTGTCGCAGGGCCGTGTCGGCTGGTGGTACGGCACCGCACAGTGGCCGGCAGGCGAGTTCTTCCGCTTCACGATCGACGACGTACGCCCCATCTAGGTCACCGAATTCGCTTCAATCATGGAGGTCGCGATGGACCACACGTATCTGATAGTCGTCGGTGTCGATGGGTCGCCGGCCGCGCAACGCGCGCTGGCGTGGGCCGTGTCCGAGGTGGACCGGCGACGCGAGCCGACCTCCGTCCAGGCGATCACGGCCTGGCAGTGGGACCCGGCCGACGAGCCGGAAAGTGTCGCCGTGCGAGCGCTCGATCCGCGTGAGGCCGCCGAACGCGTGCTCACCCATGCGATCGCTGTCGCCCGCGCCGTGTCCCCGCGTGTCGCGATCGCGGGCGAGGTGCTCGAGGGCGATCCCGCGGCCACGCTGATTCGGGCGGGCGCCGACGCTGACATGCTGGTCCTGGGCAGCCACGGACACAGCGAGGCGTTCCACGCTGTGCTCGGCTCCGTCGCCGACGCGTGTGTCCGCGGCGCCACCTGCCCGGTTGTCGTCATCCCGATCCACTCCGGGGCCGAGTTCCACCCGAATCTGCCGGCCGTCGCGCCGGCATGAACCCGACGATTTCGAGGTCAACGTGGACCGAGACCACATCGTCATCACCTCCGAGTCGAAGGAGCACCACGATGCGGATCGTCGACGGCACCCCGCTGACCGACACCGAACTGGTCCAGCTCGACGCCCATTGGCGGGCGGCCAACTACCTGTCTGTCGGGCAGATCTATCTCATGGACAATCCGCTGCTGCGCGAGCCTCTCGAGCCGGAGCACGTCAAACCGCGGCTGCTCGGCCACTGGGGCACCACGCCCGGGCTGAACATCCTCTACACCCACCTGTCCCGGATCATCGCGGCCCGGCAGCAGGACGTCGTCTACATCGCCGGTCCCGGCCACGGTGGGCCGGGCCTGGTCGCCAACGCCTGGCTGGACGGCACCTACAGCGAGATCGTACCCGCGGGTGTCCAGCGACGAGCGCGGTATGGAGCGGCTGTTCACGCAGTTCTCGTTCCCCGGTGGCGTTCCGTCGCACGTGTCACCGGAAACACCCGGCTCGATCCACGAGGGCGGCGAACTCGGCTATTCGCTCTCGCACGCGTACGGCGCCGCCCTGGACAACCCGAACCTGGTTGTCGCGTGTGTCGTCGGCGACGGGGAGGCCGAGACCGGCCCGCTCGCCGCGTCGTGGCACGCCAACAAGCTGCTCGACCCGGTCGGTGACGGCGCCGTCCTGCCGATCCTGCATCTCAACGGCTACAAGATCGCCAACCCGACCGTGCTGGCCCGCATCGGCGACGACGAACTCTCCGATCTGCTGTCGGGCTACGGCTACACGCCGTACCTGGTGGCGGGCAACGACCCGGCGACGGTGCATCAACTGCTCGCGGCAACACTGGACACGGTCTTCGACGAGATCGCGGCGATCCAACGCCGCGCACGTGTCGACGGCGCCACCGAACGGCCGCGTTGGCCGATGATCGTGCTGCGGACGCCGAAGGGCTGGACCGGGCCGAAGGTCGTCGACGGTCTGCCGGTCGAGGGCACCTGGCGCGCCCATCAGGTGCCGCTGACCGCCGCCCGCAGCGACGCCGCCCATCTCGGCCAGCTGGTCGACTGGATGCGCTCGTACCGGCCGGAGGAACTGTTCGACGAGAGCGGCGCACCGCGGCCCGAGGTCGTCGGCTGGCTACCGACGCGGTGCATTGCGGATGAGCGCAAGCCCGTACACCAACGGCGGAGCGCACCCGCGCGACCTTGAGTTGCCGGACTTCCGCGCCTACGGCGTCAAGGCCGGCGAGACCGCGGAGGCGACCCGCGTGCTCGGCGGATGGCTGCGCGACGTGATGACGGCCAACGCGCCCTACCGCAACTTCCGTCTCGTCGGCCCCGACGAGACCGAGTCGAACCGGCTCGGTGCCGTCCTCGACGTGACCGGCAAAGCGTGGCAGGCGCAGGTGCTCGACGTCGATCAGCACCTCGACCGACCACGGCCGGGTGATGGAGATCCTGTCCGAACACACCTGCCAAGGTCTGCTGGAGGGCTACCTGCTCACCGGCCGCCACGGCCTGTTCTCGTGCTACGAGGCGTTCGTGCACATCGTCGACTCGATGGTCAACCAGCACGCCAAGTGGCTGAAGGTGATCCGCGGCCTGGACTGGCGGCGATCCATCCCGTCGCTGAACTACCTGCTCACCTCGCACGTGTGGCGGCAGGACCACAACGGCTTCTCGCACCAGGATCCCGGGCTTCATCGACCACGTCATGAACAAGAAGGCCGAGGTGGTACGGGTCTACCTGCCGCCGGACGCGAACACGCTGCTGTCGGTGGCCGACCACTGCCTGCGCAGCCGCGACTACGTCAACGTCATCGTCGCCGGTAAGCAGCCGGCACCGACCTGGCTGGACATCGACGACGCGGCCCGGCACTGCGCCCGCGGCCTCGGCATCTGGGACTGGGCCAGCAACGACGACGGCGACCCCGACGTCGTGCTGGCGGCCGCCGGCGACGTACCCACGCTGGAGATCCTGGCCGCGACCGACCTGCTGCGCCGGCACCTACCGGACCTGAAGATCCGGGTGGTCAACGTCGTCGACCCGATGCGGCTGCAACCGGAATCGGAGCACCCGCACGGCCTGCCGGACCCCGAGTTCGACGCCATCTTCACCACCGACCGGCCGATCATCTTCGCCTACCACGGCTATCCGTGGCTGATCCACCGGCTGACCTACCGCCGCACCGGACACGACAACATCCACGTGCGCGGCTACAAGGAGGAAGGATCGACCACCACCCCGTTCGACATGCTGGTACGCAACGACCTCGACCGGTTCCACCTGGTCATCGACGTGATCGACCGGGTGCCCGGGCTGGCCCGTCGGGCCGCGACGGTGCGTCAGGCGATGGTGGACAAGCTGGCCGAACACCATGACTACGTCCGGCAGACCGGTGAGGATCTGCCCGAGGTCACCGACTGGGCCTGGACTGGCCGTTAATCCGGGGACGCGGCGTGCATCGGCTCGATGCACGCCGCGACCCGCGGCTTAGCGCGTTTTGTTGCCGAGCAGCCGGGTCGCCAGCACGGCGGCCTGGGTGCGCCGCTCCAGTCCGAGTTTGGCCAGGACGCTGGATACGTAGTTCTTGACCGTCTTGTCGGCCAGGAACATCTTCTGCGCGATCTCGTGATTGGTCAGACCCTGCGCGATGTACTCCAAGATGCGCCGCTCCTGATCGGTCAGCGACTTGAGTTCGTTGGGCTGCTCGACACCGCTGCGGATCCGATCCAGCACCCGGGCGGTGACGGCCGGGTCGAGCAGCGACTGGCCCGGCACGCGACGCGGCGGACCGCGTCGACGAGATCGGTCCCGCGGATCTGCTTGAGCACGTAGCCGGCCGCCCCGGCCATGATCGCCGAGAACAGCGCTTCGTCATCCTCGTACGAGGTGAGGATCAGGCCCTGGATCGTCGGATCGACCGCACGGACGTCGCGACACACGTCGATGCCGTTGCCGTCGGGCAACCGCGCATCGAGGATGGCGACGTCCGGGTGCAGCGCCGGGATGCGGTGCACGGCTTCGACGGCCGAACCGGACTCGCCGACGATCTCGATGTCGCCGTCCTGGGTCAGCAGGTCAGCGATGCCTCGGCGGACCACCTCGTGGTCGTCGAGCAGGAAGACACGGATCACATGCTGTTTCTACACGCACCCGGCCGGATACGGGCAGGGCCCAACGGCCCGTGCACACGAGAGCCCGATCGGCCCCTGCTGTCGGGACGAGCGGCACTGCCGGCCAGCCCGGCCTGGGATGCGACGCTGGAGGACTGAGACCCAGGAGGCGGACATGCAGATCTCTCACGTCCACGACGTCGATGGCGACATCACCGACCGGCTCGCCCACGCGGTGACAGTGGCCATACGCGCACCGTCGATCCACAACACCCAGCCGTGGCGGTGGCGCCTGCGCGGCAACGTCGCCGACCTGCACGCCGACACTCGCCGTCAGCTGTACGTGGCTGACCCGGATCGGCGGCTGTTGACGGTCAGCTGCGGCGCGGCCCTGCACCACGCGCGGGTCGCACTCGCCGCCGACGGACTCGCCGCCGCCGTCGACCTCCTCCCGAGCAAGGGTGACCCGACTCATCTGGCCCGCATCACGGTCACCGGTCCCACCGTCGTCACCGATGCCGCGGTGCGGCTGTTGCATACGATCCAGATCCGGCACACCGACCGCCGGCCGCTGCTCGATCAGGCGATCCGGGGCAGCGATGTCGCGGCGATGCGCGCAATCGTCGTCTGACTACGACATGGGTCTGCATCCGATCAGCCGTACGGACGTGCTCGATCTGGCGGCCGCCACGGCTCGGGCGCAACGCGACGAAATCGACGACGCCGCGACCCAGCAGGAACTGGCCGCGTGGACCGGCGGTCAACGGCCAGCCGGCGCCGGGGTGCCGGACGCGAACATCCCGGCCGAGCCCACCCAGACGACCGTCCCCTCCCGCGACTTCGGTCACGCCGGCACCGCGCCAACGGGATCCGGGCACGACGCATCCGCCGTTTACGCGATCTTGTACGGGCCTGACGACGAGCCCACCTCATGGCTCCAGGCCGGTCAGGCGCTGTCGGCTCTCTGGCTGTACGCGACGGTACACAACATCGCGGTGCTGCCCCTGTCCGCGGCGGTCGAGGAGGCGTTCACGCGACAGGCGTTGCACCGCATGCTCTCCGGTCTCGGCTACGCGCAGCTGGCCGTGCGGCTGGGGATTGCCGACCCCCACCAGGAAGCCACGCCGCACACCCCGCGGCTGCCGGCCAGCGAAACGATCACCATCCTCGGATGACCCGCACGGCCAACCGGCAGGCCGCGTCAGCGGCCACCTGGCCGCATCGGCCCGGGTCGTCGATGTGTTGGTCACGGCACACGGGCGGACTCAGGCTGACGGGGAGTGTTTGGCCGACCGGGACATGAGCGCTTTCCTGGGCCACCACGCGGCGCCGGGCACCGCCTGCGGGTTTGCTGCGGTCGTTGTCATGACCACGGGCGTCAGTCGGCCCGCGGTAGCCGGCCGGCGGTGCGGGAGACCCGATGAGGTCCGGCACCACCGCGGTAGGCTCGGCGGTCGCCATCGCCACACGCCCACGTGCGACTGGCCGTCGAGCCGGACGTGGTCAGTCTGTGGTGTCGATGACGCTGTCGATTGGTCGCCGGGGCGAGCTCGTGGTCGGCTGACCGAACCCCAACCTGATGATCATTTGCGGTGTGCCCTGCCGGCCTAGCGTGCGACGAAGCTCGTCGCGGGCCGGCGGGATCTCGATCGGCTGCGACAGCATCGATGCCGCCAGCCCGGCGTCGGTGGCGGTCAGGAGCACCATCTGCAGCGCCATGCCGGCGACGACATCGTCGTAGCGGCCGCCGCGGGTCGTCCCGAGGATGGCCAGCAGCGGTTCTTGTTCGAAGTCGCGGCCCTCGGCCCGCTCCGTGCCGCCGTAGTCGCGCATGGCGAGCACGTCCTGTGGCTCGGGCGCGATGCCGGCGGCGTCGGTGGGGATGCCGACCTGTTCGGTGTGGTAGCGGCTGGTCCACGCTTGCATCTCGGCAACGTAGTCGGCGTCGCTGCGCAACAGCTGCTCTGCGTCGCGGACGATCGCGGCCAGGTTCGCGACCGATGTGCGGTCGTCGACCAGTACCAGCCATCCGCCCGCTGCCTCGGCCGCGGCAACGATCCGGGCCCGGGCGTCGGCCGGAACCGGCGCGTCCGAGAACGGTCGCCGATTGCTGCGTCGTCGCGCGATCGCCGACGCCAACGTCTGTTGCCGCGGTGAGGGCGCGCATGCGCCGTCGGCGCTGATGGTGGCGACGAGGAGGTCATCGCCGGATCGGGGCCACAGCCGGGTCTTGGCCCGCACCCCGGCGATCGACCAGCGACAGCTCGATGTTGGCGATGGCGGCACCACACGCGATCCGCGTCGCCCACTGGCTCGGATCGGCGGCCGGCAACAGCCGGTACGGGTCGATGCGGACCTCGATGGCGCCGTCGACGAGGGCGAAACGCCAGGGCTGGACGTTGTATACCGACGGCGCGCGTATAGCCGCCGCGACCGCGCTGCGGAACAGGTCGACATCGATGGACGGTAGAACTGTCATGATGAGCCTCCCGTGTCATGCACGACCGCGACGCTGCAGTGAGCCTGGCGGATGACGTGACGACTGACCGACCCCAGCACACGCCGGGCCACCGCGTTGCGCCCGCGGTCTCCGACGACGACCATCACCGCGCCCGATGACGCGCTGACGAGGGCCGACGCGGCGTGTTCGCGGAGCACGAAACGGCGCACTCGGACATCCGGGTACGCCTGATGTGCAGCCATGACGGCGCCCTCGAGCAGGTCAAGGTCGAACGCGTGCGGCATCAGGTGGACCTGCGCGTTCTTGTCGTCGATCCAGGCGCCGGCCGGGTCGACTGCGTCCGCGTGTACGGCCGCAATCGGACGATGGTGACGCGCGGCGTAGTCGAACGCGAACCGTACGGCGGCACGCGACGACGGGCCGCCGTCGACGCCGACGATGACATGGCCGGCGAACGCGCCAGCGGTCACGTCGATCGGGGGCGTGGTCGGGCGGACCGCGACGACGACGCCACGAGCGTGCGCGGCCACCCGTGTCGCGGCAGCGATGTCGCGGGCAGGTGCGGCGAGCACGGTGACAATCCCCGGCGCGGCACGCGCGAGGAGATGGGTGGGAAGGCTTCCCGCGGACACCTCCAGGACGATGTCGTCGACGGGAAGCCGCTGACGGATCGCGCGTAGCCGTCGATATAGCCCCGGGTCGAGCAGCGCGAGCCAGGCCATGTCCGGGGGGTTGGGTAGCCGTGACTCCGGCGTGTCGGGCGGATAGACCCGGCACATGACCAGACGCCTCGGCCCGGCGTCCGTCGAGCGGTGCGCGAGGTCCTGTTCGGCCCAGGCCACCGCATCCCAACTCGCCGCCGTGCCGTCGATGCCCACGACGATCGGCGGGAGGCGGTCGACTTTCGTCGCCGTCGCTTGCGGCTGACCCATGTCGGAGTCCCTCCACGATCGTCTCGGAGCCGTTGGTCGTGGCGGTGCGCTCACCCCCGCGAGGATCGAGAGCTGCCGCTACCGTCCACGATCGGCCGCCGCGCCGGTTCGCGGTAGGGGCAGAGGTCCCGGCCGACGCCGCCTGGGATGGGCCAAAGGTCCCGAGGCGGCCGGGCAGCGCGTCGGGAGCGACCATCGGTTCGGACAGCAGGACGAACGGCCCGCCGCAGTAGGTCGGCTGACCCTGGCGCCCCGTCGGGCGTGCGCACGACTCTGGTCTCAGCATCGGAGGTGGTTGTCATGGCCGGTTCGGAACCCGGACGTGTCGTTGTCGGAGTGTGCCGGTCACTCGGCGGATATCAAGCGCTGCGGTACGCCGTTGCGCAGGCTCGCGAGCTCGGTGCCCCCATCATTGCCGTGCGTGCGTACAGCGTGAACGCACCGCGCGAGGCGTGGTGGCGCTCGGCGCTCGCAGAGACGGCGGTCGCGGAGGTCGGCGCCGCGTTCACCGATGCACTCGGTGGAATGCCGCGGGACGTGACCGTGCGGATCACCGTGCACGAGGGGTCACCCGGACCGGTGCTGGTCGCCTCGGCCGACAATGAAGCTGACCTGCTGGTCATCGGGGGCTCGGGCTCGCACCATCTGACGCGTGCCTGGAGCGCCGCCGTCGCCCGCTACTGTGCCCGCCACGCGCGGTGCCCGGTCCTGATCGCACCCGTACCCGCCATGGCCCGCGCCCGTGGCGCTGGCCGGCTGGCCCGCGCCGTCGCATTCGCCGCCGAGGAATCGCTGCGCTCGTCGGACCGCTCAGAACCGACATCGCCGCAGCGGCCGTAGCCGTTGCCGACGAATCCCACGACCTCATGTGTCGGCCACGAGAGCTTGCACGAATCACGCAGATCCATGTCGCAAAAGGGGCACAGGCCATGAACGATAGTCCGGGCGCCCCGGTCGGCGGGCCGCAATGATGACAACTTGCTCTACGACTCGAGCCGGCTGGCGATTCCGACCGACAACGTCGACGCCGAGCAGCTGCGCCGGCCGTCGCATTGGGACATCGCGTTTATCCGCCGGTTCATGTTCTACTTCGGCCCGTTCAGTTCGCTGTTCGACTTCGTCACCTTCGGGATCATGGCGTGGGGTTTCCACGCCGGCCCGGCCCTGTTCCGGTCCGGCTGGTTCGTGGAGTCGCTCGCCACCCAGACGCTGATCATCTTCGCGATCCGTACCAAGCGCGTGCCGTTCTTCCGCAGCCGGCCCAGCCTCGCCCTGACGTTGTCCGCCCTGACCGTGGTCGCCGTCGGCGTGCTACTGCCCGCGTCACCGTTGTCGCACCTGCTCGGCTTCCAGCCACTGCCGGGCGCGTTCTTCGCGGCGTTGTGCGGCCTGGTGCTCGCCTACCTGGCGCTGGTCGAGGTCGGAAAGTGGGCGTTCTACAAGGCAGCCGACCACGAGCCCCGCCAGCCTCTACCGCGCCGCAGCCATCGGCACGCTCGCCGGCGCATCGCCTACTTCACCGGACATCACGATCCCGCCGCCGCCGCCGCGCGCCGCGACGCCGACCCGATAGCCGAGGTGCCGGTCGCGCCCCGACCGCCACGACCGCCGACACCCGAAACACCAAACGGGCCCTCGGACCCCCGCCGCGGATGCCGTCCGGCCCTGACCGACTCCTGATCAGGTCGGCAACATCGAATGCAGATGCCACCGCCGACGACAGCGACACCGGTGATCGGAGGAGCCATGAAAGCGATCTACATCGACCCGCACGACCCGACCAGCGGCGTCAACGCGGCACGCCGCCGGGTCACGACCGTCATGAGCAGCCCGGTGCAATGCGTAGGGGCATCGACGCCCCTCGGCGTCGCCCTGCCGACGATGGTGCGCTCGGCCGTACGCCATCTCGCCATCGTGGACGACAGCGGTCGATTCATCGGGATCCTGTCGGACCGCGCGATCGCCGCCGCGTGGGCCGCCGATCCGAGTTGCCTGTCCCGGGTCACGGCTGCGACCGGCGATGGAGGCCGGGCCAGCGATCGTCGGGCCGGGCGCGCACGTACTCGACGCCGCCCGCGCCATGCGCGCGATCGGCACCGACGCGGTCGCCGTCGTCGACGCCGGCGGTGTCGTCGTCGGGATCGTCACCGGCAGTGACATGATCGCGCAGCTGGCCCGATGAACCAACGCCAGCGACCTGCCGCCGTGCCGCCGGCCGCCCCCGCCCATTCCGACGTCGCCATCGGCCGACCGCGACCAGCGGTCGCCGAGGCGTACGGTGTGCCGGTGGCCAGCACCGTCTACGTCACGGGAGTGGAGCCCGGCAGCAGCCGAGCGACGGTGGCGCTCGGGGTAGCCGAACTGCTGTCCCGCCGGGTACGCCGCCTCGGTGCGTTCCGGCCGCTGGTGCGCACCGATCCCGATCCGATGCTCGACCTTCTACGCACCCGCTACCACCTCGCCGCGGTCGGGTTCGGTGCCACCTACACCGAGGCGATCGAGCTGATCGCCGCCGGCCGCGTGAACGACCTCGTCGAACGCATCGTCGACGCCTTCCGGATCGTCGACGAACAAGCTGACGCGGCCGTCGTGATCGGCACCGACTTCGGCCGCGACGGCGGCGACACCCGCGACGGCAACGGCCTGGCCGACGAGTTGGCGCTCAACGCCCGCCTCGCCACCGAAATGCACGCCACCGTACTGCCCGTCATCGACGCGCACGGCCGCGACGCGGCGGCCGTCGCGGCGTCGATCCGGACCGCCTTCCACACGCTCGTCGACCTGCACACGACCCAGGTCGCCGTCATCGCGAACCGGGTAGACGAGTCGACCGGCAACGCGGCGGTAGCCAGCGTCGGTGATCTCGATGGCGTCCCTGTCTTCGCGATCCCGGACGTCGCGGCCGTGTCGGCGCCGACCGTCGCCGAGGTCAGCGACGCGCTGCACGCCACCCGTCTGCTCGGCGGAGCCGAGGCGTACGCCCGCGACGTCCTGTCGGTCGTGGTCGGTGGCGCGACCGTACCCACATTTCTGGACCATCTCCGCGACGGTGCGCTGGTCATCGCGCCGGGTGACCGGGCCGACCTGATCGTCGCCGCGTACAGCGTGCACGTGGCCGGGCAGGTGACCCTGGCCGGCATCATGCTCACGCTGGGCATCGAGCCGGACAAACGCGTTCTCGCCCTGGTCGATCGGCTCGGCGGCAATCTGCCGGTCTGCGTCGTCGCGTCCGACACGTTCGACACCGTCGCCCGGGTCGCCGCGGTCGAAGGTCGACTCTCCGTGGACAACTCCCGCAAAGTCGACGCCGCGCTCGGCGCCTTCGAATCATCCGTCGACACCGCACAACTGGCCCGGCGGCTGGACATCGCCCGCTCGGTGCGGGTCACGCCGCTGATGTTCGAGTACGAACTGATCTCCCGGGCGCGGGCCCTACGCCGCCACGTCGTGCTGCCCGAGGGCACCGAGGAACGCATCCTGCGGGCCACCGAGATCCTGCTCCGCCGCGGCGTCTGCGACGCTGACCCTGCTCGGTCCCGTCGACGACATCCGGCGCCGCATCCGCGAACTCGCCCTGACCCTCGACGGCGCGGCCGTGATCGATCCGGCGACATCGCCGTGGCGCGACGAGTTCGCCGCCGCGTACGCCACCATGCGCGCGGCCAAGGGCGTCACCATCGAGGCGGCCCGCGACCGGCTCGCCGATCCGAACTATTTCGGCACCATGATGGTCCACCGCGGCTACGCCGACGCGATGGTGTCCGGCGCCGCCCACCCGACCGCCGACACCATCCGGCCCGCGTTCGAAATCATCAAGACCGTGCCCGGGCTGTCCGCAGCGTCATCGGTCTTTTTCATGTGCCTGGCCGACCAGGTGCTCGTCTACGGCGACTGCGCGATCAACCCCGATCCCGACCCGGGGCAACTGGCCGACATCGCCATCTCCTCGGCCGACGACCGCGGCCGCGTTCGGCATCGAACCGCGGATAGCCATGCTGTCCTACTCCACCGGCACGTCCGGCCACGGCGTCGATGTCGAGAAAGTCGCCACAGCGACCGAGCTCGTCCGGCGGCGGCGACCCGACCTGCTCGTGGACGGACCCATCCAGTACGACGCCGCCGTCGATCCCACCGTCGCCGCAGCGAAGGCGCCGGACAGCCCGCTCGCCGGGCGCGCAACGGTGTTGATCTTTCCCGATCTCAACACCGGCAACAACACCTACAAGGCTGTCCAGCGCTCGGCCGGCGCCGTCGCGGTCGGACCGGTCCTGCAAGGTCTGCGCAAGCCGGTCAACGACCTATCCCGCGGAGCGACCGTCGCGGACATCGTCAACACGGTTGCGATCACGGCGATCCAGTCGGCCACCTCATGATCGTCGCGTAGGTTAGAGGTCGTCGTTGGCCGGGAGTGCTCGAGTTCGGCGCTCGGCGGCGGTCAGCGGTCGCGACGTCATTGGTCGCCCGAGCCCGACCCTAAGGTCGGTGTGCCATCGGCTGTATCGAGCCGGCACCGCAGCGCATAATCAACCGAAGCGGATCGACTTCGTCGTCAGCCCCGGCGGCGGACGCGGCCATGGCCACGCCATCGACTCTGAAGAGGCTCCTGATGGGTGACGACAACGCGTCGAGGCGACCTTCTGAACCGCGACGCCATCCCGACGCGGCTGAGCCGGGTGGCCGACCCGACGGCGCCGACGCAGGCCAGCTG
This sequence comes from uncultured Actinomycetota bacterium, assembly GCA_963724705.1. Classification (GTDB taxonomy): domain Bacteria; phylum Actinomycetota; class Actinomycetes; order Mycobacteriales; family Micromonosporaceae; genus DASQPR01. The sequence goes on along the minus strand of CAVRVS010000006.1, from coordinate 532,262 downwards.
GGCTTTCCGTCCGTCGCCCGACTTGAGCTGGACGACCTGCTTGAACAGCTCGTCGCTCGAGCTCGCGACGTCCAGGAAACCCAGGGCCGGTTGCGCGGCCTGCTCCGCGCCTATCTCACCGTCGCGGGCTCGACCGATCTAGAGGACGTGCTGCGCCACATCGTTTCGGCCGCACGCGAACTCGTCAGCGCGAGGTACGCCGCGCTCGGCGTGGTCCGCGACGGGCGCCTCGTACGATTTCTGCACGAAGGGATGGACGCCGACACCGTCACCGCGATCGGGGCGCTGCCCGAAGGAAAAGGTCTCCTTGGGCGGCTGGTCGACTACCCAGAAGCGTTGCGGTTGACCCACATTGGAAGTCATGTCTCGTCGGTAGGCTTCCCCGAGCACCACCCGCCCATGCGCTCGTTCCTCGGAGTGCCGATCCAGGTCGGCGGCCGCGTCTTCGGCAACCTATACCTCACCGACAAACAGACCGCCGATGAGTTCAGCGCCGACGACCAGGAGCTCGTCCAGGCTCTCGCCACCGCCGCAGCGCTAGCCATCGACAACGCACGGCTGCTCGATCAGGTCCGCCGCAGCCAAGGGTGGCAGAACGCGCTCGTCGAGATCACCACCGGCCTGCTATCAGGCACCGACCCCGACCAGGCACTGCGCGAACTCGTCCATCACGCACTCGCCAGCGCACGCGGCGTCGGTGGCGGCATCCTCATCCCCGACGATGACGACACCCTCACTTTCAGCGTCGTCGAAGGCGTATACGAACGATGGCGGGATCGTCGGGTGCCTCGCGATGACTCGCTCGCCGGAGCGGCGCTGGCCGCCAGCTCCGCCATCCTGGCCGGCAATCCCGCGACCGATGCCCGTGCCGCGCTCACCGCCGACGCCCCCGCCCTCATCGGACCCACACTCGCGGTGCCCATCCTCGGCACCCGCGGGGCCTCCGGTGTCCTGTGCGTATCGCGTGCGCCCGGCGACGAACCGTTCGACGACGCAGACCAGACATTGATCGGCGCCTTCGCCAGCCGCGCCGAACTCGCCCTAGGCCTGGCCGCAAGCCGCCGCGAGACCGAACAGATGCACCTGATCGACGATCGTGCCCACATCGCCGAACAACTACGCGAACAGGTAATCTCGCGCCTATTCGCGGCCGGCCTTTCCGTACAAACCGTTCTCCCGCGTGTCGCCAACCCGACTGCCCGACAGGCTTTGAGCGCACACATCGACGAGCTCGACGCGATCATCGTCGACATCCGCACCGCGGTGTTCTCGATGCGCAAGCCGCCGGCAGACTGACCTGACGACGGCGCGTCCACCGACTCGCAACACGCCCATGCCGCTGCTGCTACGGGCGGCGCATGACAACCATCGGGCACCGCACGCGGTCAGTGCAGTACCGGCACCGGACCCAGACATGCCTCGGCAAAGCCGTACCCCGGTTGCAGACCACCAACGCGCCGGCACCATTGGCGGCGTCGATCAACACCCCGCACCCGGGTCCTGCGACGCGTGCGGCCCCGGCGCTCCCATACGGTCATACCTCGGGTCGCACGGAGGCCCGAGTGTGGCCTACTTGATCAGATCCGAGCGTCCCGCGCACCTCGGGCCGTCCGGCCCTGCCACGGCGGGGCGACCGGTGGCACGTTGGTGACGACGAGACAGCCGTCAGGAGGACCCGATGACCGGCGTATTGCATGGTCCTGTCGTGATCGGCATGGACGGTAGCGCGGAAGCATTGCGCGCCGCCGCCTACGGCGCCTGGGAGGCCAAACGTCGCAACACGCCGCTGCGGCTGGTCTTCGCACACCAGCCCGAGCCGATGTGGGGCCCGAGCATCCTGCTCGCCAACGATTACCGGTGGGAACGACAGTGGGCCCACGAGATGCTGCTCGAAGCGGAACAACACGTCGCCGTCGCGAACCCGGATGTGACGCTGCAGCGCGCCGTGGTGTCCGGCAGCGCGGCCGGGACTCTAATCGATGAGTCGAAACAGGCAAGCTTGGTGGTTATTGGCACCAGAGCCGCCACTGGCGTCATCGGTCATCTCAGCGGCTCTGTTGCCGCACAGGTGGCGGCGCACGCGCGTACGCCGGTGATCGTGATTCGCCCGACCGACGACGTCGATGCCGACCCGACCATCATCGCCGATCGGCCGGTCATCGTCGGTTTGGACGGATCGGTCGAATCGCAGCGAGCGATGGCGTTCGCTGTGGAGCAGGCGGTTGCACGTGGCGCGGACCTGCTCGCGGTCTACGTATGGAACGTTCTGGAGGTCCACGACATCGGCCCCATCATCCCGGAGGACTTCGATGCCGATGTAGCCGAGAAAAAGGCGTCCCGGTTGCTGACCGAGGCGACGGAGGGCTGGTCCGCCGACTACCCGGACCTCACGATCTCCCGGCGTGTCATGCACGGCCTCGACCCGGTCGACGCCCTGAGCGAGGCCGGTCATGAGGCCGGCCTGATCGTGGTTGGATCACGCGGCCACGGCGGTTTCCTCGGCTTGCGGCTCGGCTCGACGGTCGACGGACTCATCCGTCACGCCGGCCCTCCGCTGGCGGTGGTCCGCGGCGAACACCATGCCGACTGATGATCCGCGAAGGGCCCGCCACCGGCGCGTTAGCGACGGCGTCCGGGTCCAACGTCCCGACCACGTCACGAACTTCGGCCCTAGCCGCCGCGGCGATGCGCGCGCACTGTCGAGGCATGACGAGCAGCACGGACTGGCATGTGGAACCGAGCGGCGCCCTCAGCCGCTCATGGCACGACTGCTTGACCGCGGCCGGTGCGGCGCCGTCCGTCCACAACACTCAACCCTGGCGTTTCCGAGTCGCCGATAACGCGGTCGACGTGCTGGCCGATCGGTCACGTCACCTCGACGTAGCCGATCCAGCCGGCCGGGAATTACTCATCAGCGTCGGAGCGGCCATTGCCAACGTGCGCATCGCTATGTTGGACGCCGGACGCAGGCCATCCGTTCGCCTGTGGCCCGACCCGTTGGCACCAGATCTCGTCGCGCGGGTGACCCTCGGGCCGGCCGTCGCCGCCGATCAAACGATTCATGCGTTGGCCGCTGCCATCCCCGTTCGTCGCACGAATCGGCAACCCTTCGACGACACACCATTGCCCGATGAGGTAATCGACGATCTCCGCCACGCCGCACAGAGCGAGGGCGCGGATCTCGCGATGGCCGACACCATCGGCCGAATGCTCGTCCTGGGTGTTGTACGGCGCGCCGAGGAACTGCTCCGTGGCGACCCCCGATACGTCAACGAACTCGCCCGATGGTCGGGCAACCAGCGTGGATGTTCGGACGGAGTTCCCGCCGACGCATTCGGGCCGTGGACCGCTGTGGAGTGGTCTCCGATCCGTACGTTCGCCGATGAGCCCGACGCCCTCCCCAACGCAACACCGTTCGAGACGAACTCCCAGATCGCCGTCCTCTACACCTTCGGCGATACCGCGCAGCAATGGGTACGGGCCGGTCAGGCGCTGGAACGCGTGCTGCTAACCGCCACCGCCCACGGGGTCGCCGCGACCATGATGACCCAGCCGATGGAGCTGCCCGCGGTGCGTCGGCTGCTAGCCGACCCCCGCGACGACCGCATCGTGGCTCAAGCAGCGTTGCGGTTCGGATATGCACCGGCCAGCCCCGCGACACCGCGTCGGCCACTCGCGGACCTACTTGCTCCGTTTGCGCCCGACCACACGGCGCAGCGGCGTTAGCCACTGAGTCGACCACCGCAGGTCCGAATCATGCCGATGTCGATCTGTAGTGGCGCACCGACGCCGGTGCGCTCGGCAAAGGCGACCAAGGCGCCCTCGAGTTGCTCGCCGGCGACCGTCCAGGCCGTACGTCCGGCGCCCGGCGCAACGAGTTCGGCGTCATTGCACAGCACCGCGGCGCGACCCATCAAGGCGAGCAACTCCGGGTCGCCGGGCACATCCGTCCGGACGTCGCCGGTCGGCGCGTAGCCGTCGCCGGAAATGGTGTAGCGACCGCCGTCGAATGTGGCCGCCCGCTGCACCGCCATCCTGCCCTGTGTGAGGGTGCCGGTCTTGTCGGAGACCAGTACGTCGACCGAGCCGAGCGTCTCCACCGCAACCAGTCGACGCGTCAACGCATGGGCCGCGGCCATTCGCCGAGCGCCCAACGCCAGCGCGAGCGTGACGACCGCCGGCAACGACTCCGGTACCGCGGCGACCACCAGGCTGACACCGACGATGGCCATCTCCAGCGGCGGACGGCCCCGGACGATGCCGACCGCGGTCACGATCGCCGACAGCGCCACTGTCCAGGTAGCCAGGACGCGGCCGAGGCGGGCGAGCCGCCTCTGCAACGGGGTCGCGCCGCTGCGCGCATGCTCCGTCAACGCGACGATCTGACCGAGCGCGCTGTCCGGACCGGTGCGTACGACCGTCCCAACGGCTCGACCCGCGGCGATCACGGTGCCCGCCGACAGTTCCTGCCCGACCGACCGGCCGACCGGCCGCGACTCACCCGTCAACGCCGACTCGTCGACCTTCAGCACGTGCGCGTCATCGACCACAATGTCGGCCGGCACAATGTCACCGGAGGCCAGCCGCACGACGTCGCCGCGCACGATCTCAGCCGCCGCCACCACCCGGTTTCGTCCGTCGCGCACCACCCGGCAGGTGGGTGCGCCCAGCTGCCTGAGCGCGGCGATCGCGTGCTCGGCACGGACCTCCTGGACGACTCCGATGATCGTGTTTACGACCACCACGAGCACGATGACCGACGTGTCCGTGACATCGCCGGCAATGGCCGTCACGGTCGCGGACGCCAACAGCAAGACGATGAGCGGGTCGGCGATCTGCCGACCGACGCGCGACCGGATCGGAACTGGAGCGGCCGGTCGCGTCTCGTTAGGTCCCCCGGCGGCGAGCCGGCGAGCGGCTTCGGCGGCCGTGAGGCCGAGCGTCAACTCGCGACCGGCGCTCGGCATCGCTCGCACAGACTCCACCCGCTCACTGTGGGCGCGCGCCGGCGACATGAAGTAGTGCCAAGGGTCCCGAGCATGCGGCTAAGGTCCCGCGAGCAACGCCCGCGCCGACAAGCGCATCGGTTTGACATCGTGGCGGCAGCCAATATCCCGCTGCGCCGGGACTTTCGGCCCTGCACCGCCGACCTCGGCGCCGCGCACGCTTGTTACGGCATCACGCAATGCCGGCGGTACGGCATCGTGCCGAGCCGCACCCGCAGGGAAAGGTGCGCCATGAACCCCGTGTACCGGATCGTCGTCGGAGTCGACGGGTCCGACGCCGGCCAACGCGCCCTCGACTGGGCCGCCGAGGAATGCACCCACCGCAACGGCCTCCTGGCGGCCGTCATCGCGTGGCATCCCGAACATGTCCTCGATAACGTCGTTATTTCGACGGAGAACGCCGATCCACAGCGATTCGCCCACGAGATCATCGGCGAGGCGGTCGCGGCGGCTCGTACGGCGCATCCGGGTTTGCACATCGCCGGCGTTGTTGAGCGTGGCCGCCCCGCGGCGGTGCTCGCCGACCGCGCCCGGGACGCCCAACTGCTCGTGCTGGGCAGCCACGGCCACAGCCGTCTGTTCCACGCCGCGCTCGGATCGACCGGTGACGCCGTCGTGCGGTCCGCGCCGTGCCCGGTCGTCATCGTTCCCGCGGTCCGCGAGGCGATGCACCATCCGGCCACCAACGACCCGACGGAAGGCATCCCGACCGACATTCTCTAATCGTCTGTGCGCATCGGTACGCGTGGAATGCGAAGCGGCAGGTCCCGGCACCCCGTTGCGATGCAGGATGGCGGGGGCGTTAGTCCACCGGCCACGGTGGGGACTGTCTGCGGGCCCAGTCGCGGTAGGCGTCCACGGCGGTCGGCAGGGTCGGGAACATGTAGTCGGGGCCGACCGAGGTGGTCAGCCCGTAGGCGTCCAGGTCATCGAGGAGGTCACGTTTGACTCTGGCCATCGCGAAGACAATGCCGCGGCGGGTCAACTCTTTTCGCAGCTCTTCCAGCGCATCCAGCGCGGTGATATCTACTTCGACGTTTGCTTCAGCGTTGAGGACGAACCAGGCCACTGGTTCGCGCTGTGCATCGACGGCACCAAGCGCGCGGCGACGGAAGTTTTCGGCGTTGGCAAAGAAGAGCGGTGAATCGTAGCGGTAGACCACCAACCCCCGGACGGTTCGCGCCCGTGGATAATCGTCGACATCGTGCATGCCGGCAAGCCCCGGCACGAGCCCCTGGACCGCATCGTGTGGGCGAGCCGACCGGGCGAGTAGTTCGGCGACCGACAGACCGACCGCGACGAGTACGCCGTACAGGATATCGAGGACAAGAACGCCAGCCAGCGCTCCGAGAGCAAGTAGCAGCTCGCTGCGCCGAAACGCGGCCAGGCGACGGAATCCCGCTACGTCGATCAATTGGACCGCGGCGTAGACAACGATGGCTCCTAGCGCGGCGGTCGGGAAGCGGGCCAGCACCGGGCCGAGGAAGAGCAGGACAGCAAGGACGAGGACGAGGGCGGTAAGCGAATAGACCTGAGTACGGCTGCCGGTGGATGCGCCAAGCGCGGTACGGCTGCCGCTGCTGCTGACGGGGAAGCCGCGAAGCGCGCCGGCACCGACATTTGCCACGCCGAGCGCCAGAAGTTCCTGGTTGGCATCAATGGAGTCGCCGGTACGCGCCGCGAACGAGCGCGCGGTGAGCACATTGTCAGTGAAGCCAACGAGCAACACGCCGATGGCCGGCAGTAGCACCAGGCGCAGGTCCCCGAGGCCGGGAAGGTCTGGCCGGGGAAGCCCCGCCGGCACTGGCCCGACCACCTTAATTCCGTACTGCTGCAAGTTGAATGCGACCGTGACGCCGGCAGCCAGGAGGACGGCGAGCAACGGCGTAGGTACGGATGGGAATCGCCACGGCGTCACGAACAGGAAGACGAGCACCGACGCGCCGAAGATCACCGTGCCGGGGTGGATCTGGGAAATGTGCTGCCCGAACGAGATCAGTTGGCCGAAGAACGTGTCGCCCTCGACCGGAACTCCGGTGAGCTTCGCCAGCTGCCCCACGATCATGATCAGTGCGACACCGGCGAGATAGCCGACGAGGATCGGCCTGGACAGCAGATCGGCGACAAAGCCCAGACGAGCCACCCACGCGATCAGGCAGAGCAGGCCCACCGCAACAGCGAGGGCGGCGGCGAGCATCGCGTATCGTGCCGGGTTCCCGGCGGCGATCGGCCCGATCACGACGGCGGTCATCAGGGCTGTAGTGGACTCCGGCCCGACGGACAGCTGTTTCGATGAGCCGAGGAACGCGTACACGATCATCGCGGGTATCGCCGCCCATAAGCCGGTCACCGGCGGCAACCCGGCCAGCGTGCCGTACGCCATGACCTGAGGTACCAGGTAAGCCGCAACGGTGACTCCGGCCAGAACATCACCGCGCAGCCAACGCCGCTCATAGGTGGCCAACACCGCGACGCCTGGCGCGTGCCGGACCAGGTCGCCGACGCTGCGGTGGTTAACGGCCATAGCGTCGTGCTCCGACTTCGGCGAGGGCCGGGAACCCGGTGTCCTCGGATCGTAATGGCACCACAGCACACTTCCAGCCATGTTGGCCGACTTGGGCACGGAAGCGGGCTGTTCGGATGGAAACCAGTGGGTCACGCCTATCACTCGGCGCTGTGGCCGCGCTGCTCACGAGCCGTACGCATCTGAGGACCGGGATTGCGATGAGCAGCCAGCGGCCGAGACCACCTGCCGGACCGCGGCGCGACGACGTCAGCGGTGGCCGGTGTGGCGGTCTTCGCCAGGCCCGTCCTCCGCGCGCTGGCTCACCATCGGCATTGGTCCCGACACATCACTCACCGTTACCGTCATTGACATTGTCCACACAGCAGCGACCACAACCCAGGCGGCCATCACATCGTCCTCGTATTGAACGCTCCTCCTCGATCAAGTACCAGCTCTTCACACCGGACCTTGCGCGCCTTTCCGGGGGCATCATCGACAAGGTCGGTGAAGTCGCCGGCCCGCCCTCCCACGATGACGCTCTCGGCACCGCCATCACACAACTGCACCTGGACGCGCCCGAACTGACCGCGTGGGCCACCGGGTTGTCCACGGCGGCGCCACCTTCATTGCTCCGACGCTGATCACGGATGACGTCATGGCAGCCATCCAGCAGCTGAGACCCTTGTGTCCGGTACTTCTCGCCGCGTTGGGTCCGGTAGGCCCGACCGCGCGGACAGCGAGTCTGTCGTTGCCGACCTAAGTGCTGACGTCGAGGGTTGGCCTTCAGGTTCCAGTACCAGTCGGGATTGCGGTCTGCGCCCGGCTTGGTCGCGAACATCAGGAACCTCTCAGACTCGGCTCGCTGCATCATCGGGGTGATTCGGGGTTGGCCGCTGCGGGCGCCGACCCGCCGCGGCTCGGGCAATAGCCGCAACGGCACCACGTCGACTTGCGTCGAAGTTTCTCCATGCGGTGCACGCGAGAGGTTCCCGCGCGTACGGTGATCGGCACGCTGGGGTGAAGGGGGTGTTATCGGTGGCTGGGAGCATCGTCCGGTTCGAGTCACGCACAGTGATCCACCGACCGGTCAGCGAAGTCTTCGAGCGTTTGGCGGATCTGCCGGGCTACGGGGGGTGGATGCACCGCACCGGGTTGTTCCGCCGCTGCGGCCTGACCTCGGAGGTCCCGATCCAACAGGGGACGACCTATGTCGATTCGACGCGGATGGGCACCTTCGATGGGGAGGTGACCGAGTTCGCCTCGCCGACGCGAATCGCCTTTCGGGAGACTTTGCGCTGGTTCGGCTCGCCGATGACACAGGCCCGACCCGAGTACTCGCTGGAGGGAGACGAGGCTGCGACGGTGGTTCACCACGTCGCCGTCGGGGAGCTCTATGGCTGGATGAGGTTCATGAAGCCTGCCGCAGCATTGCTGGCGAGCCTGGAGCGGACCCGCACCTTGAACTCCTTGAAGCGTTCCCTGGAGTCGGACTAACGCTGCTAACAGAATGATCATTTGATGAGTCTGCGGTAGCAGATGATGGTGCTGGCGAGGCTGAGGGACGCGTCATGGATGTCGTCGCGGACCTCCCATCGGGCGCGTGGGCAACCGAACCTGGAACCTACGACGGCGCAAGGTCGGGCCACGAAGGCCGCTAGCCGGCAATGACCGCCAACCCGGCCGCGAAGATCAGGTAGAACGCCGCTACCGCGGAGATGCGACGGGCTGTGAAATGGGCGGTTTTCAGAAGTGCCCGCAGGTAGACGATCGCGGCCATGGTGATCAGACCCGACAGCAACAGTGGGGCGGTGAACCGCCACGGGGTGAATAGCAGACCGAGGCCACTGGGCACGGTGGCCTGGATCATCATTGCGCCGGAGATGTTGGCCAGGGCAAGGGGTGTCTTGCCCTGACGTACCCAGATGATCGCGTTCATGATCTCGGGGAGTTCGGTCGCGATCGGTGAGAGCAGCAGTGCGGTGACCGACGCGGACAGGCCCAGCATCGGCCCGACGGCTTCCAGTTGCCGCACAAAGAGCTGCGACGCGGCGAAGATAACCGCGAGCGTGACGAGCGTCTGGGTAACTACGGCGGCGGTCGTCGGAACGGCGCGGCGGCGTTGCAGCCGCAGTGCTGCCAGCTCTGCACCGTCTCGGTGACCGTCGCCGGTGGTACGGATCTCACGCCAGAAGTAGGCCGCGTAGGCAGCGAAGAACAGCAGTCCGAGCCACGGTTTGATGGCGAACGCGACCAGGCCGAGCGTCACCTTCACCACGAAGATCGCCAGGAACCAGGTCTGATCCCGGGCAAGTTTCGTCGTGTCGACAGCATCGCGATCGGTATCGGCGGGGTCGATGGTGCTCTGGCTCCGCGATGGGGCGGTGCCCGCCATGACGAGTTCCCGGCCGCTGCTGCGGTTGCGGCGACGGACGAGCATCATTGCGCCGGTTACGCCATACGCGACTGTCGCGAGGGCGAGCGGGCCGCCCATCGCCGCACCGATCCCGATGTCCTTCTGCTCTGGCCCGTGGCCGAACACTACGGCGACGAAGGTGACGACGCTTTCCGGCAGGGCGGTGCCGAACGCGGCCAGGATCGTGCCGACCGCAAGTGGGCCGACCTTCATCCGCTGGCCCAGCCATTCCACGGCGTTGACGAACCACTCGCACGATATGTAGATCGCGATCGCGCATGCGATCAGCAAGAGAAAGGGGAGCATGGCTGTGGGGGTTACCTTCCCGCGCCACCGGCGGGATCGAACGCCACGGCGACTCCGAGACCTCGACACCGTGTGCGACGCATACGTCACCTACAGGTCGAAGGTCTCGTCCAGCCCACCGAAAGGCGGCCCCGGCCACCGGGAACCCAGGGGATTCCAGCATGTCGACGACCGGCGAAGGACTACTCCCCTTCGACACCCACCCTACCGGGACAACGCTGCGATGATCATGTGGCCACCCTCACACCCGGCGCGGGGTTCACCGCCACTCGCCGTCCACCAATCGAGCAGCACGCCGACCGTCACCGTGCAGTTAGCGAGCGAACACGCGCCACTTCGCCGGACAACAGCAACTTGGCGCAGTGTCAGCGAATCTGCGAGAGCGGCATTCAGCGGTTTTAAGGGGCTGCGCGCGGCATAACACCCGCCGACGCGACGTGTCGAGAAACGGGTACGCGCGTCGACGTTCACGATATACACCCGAGCGAAGGGATGACCTAGATGCACGTTCTACGGACTGGCCTCGGCCTTGTGGAGTCGCCACGCTGGCACGAGGGACGCCTCTGGTTCAGCGACTGGACCGCTGGCGAGATCATCGCGATCGACGACACCGGCACGTCTGAGTTGATCGTTGCGCACGCGTCGCTGCCGCTGTGCTTCGACTTCCTTCCTGACGGCCGCCCGATCTTGGTCTCCAACCTGCAGACGGCGCTTCTGACTCTGCAAGACGACGGCAGCCTGGCGACGCACGCAGACCTGTCCGCTCTCACACGCTTCGGCTGCAACGACATCGTGGTTGACGGCCGGGGTAACGCCTACGTCAACAGTCCCAACTTCGAGTTCACCGCTGGTCCGCCCGAGAGCCGAGTGCAGCCGGGCTTCATCGCCCTCGTGACGCCGGACGGGACGGCACACGTGGTCGCCGATGACATTGCCTTTCCCAACGGAATGGCGGTCACGTCCGACAATCGAACGTTGGTGGTCGCGGACTCGTACCGGCATCAGTTACTCGGGTTCGACATCGGCTCGGACGGCTACCTGTCCGGTCGTCGGGTGTGGGCCGATCTCGGCGACGCGGCACCGGATGGCATTTGCCTGGACGCCGACGGCGCAGCCTGGTACGCCGACGTGCCGCACCAGCGCTGCGTACGGGTAGCCGAGGGTGGCCGGGTGCTCGCCACCGTCTCACTCGACCGTGGCGGCTTCGCCTGCATGCTCGGCGGAGTGGAGGACCCGATGCTGTACGTGGTCGCCGCCCATTGGCCCGGCACGTCAAGACTCGGTGAGGACGTGTCGTGGAACGGTCAGGTGCTGCGGGTCGAAGTCAACGTCCCAGGTGCAGGGTGGCCCGCCCACTGAACCGGCGCTCCACAGCGAACGTCTGGTCATGTCTTAGCCCATCGAAGTTCTTGCCCGAGATCGGCGCGTCTCGTCGTTTCCGAGCGCACACGGATCCGTCGACATCCCCGTGCGCGGCGACGGTTTCGGAGGATGTCCAGGTTGACAATGAACGCACTGACGGTGGTCGATGGCTTAGGGAAATCGTTGGTCACCCCTGTTTCGACGTCCCACGATGGCAAATAGCAATGCGCGGCATCGGCGGTGGGGGAGCGGATTGGGAGCCGCGCGAGTATCTGAACCGACTTGAACGGCGTCCATTTGCGCTGAACTGAGTCTTACCGTCCCGCGCTGAGCTGCGGCGCCTCGTATTTGGGCAGGTCACGGGTGTTGGCGGACGGATCTAACTGCGCGGCTCAGGGGCAGCGGGCCTGGATGAGCCAGGACGCTGAGCCGAAGGTGACACCGGACGGCGTCTCGTGCGCGGCGATGATCGCGCGCAGCTGGTCGAGCGCAGTGGCCTTGTCGGCATCGCTGAGGTCAGCGAGCAGACCGCGGGTCGGGCCATCATCGGACAGGAGCGCGTACGCCTCAGCGGTGGTAGCCCCAAACACCGACAGCTCGCGGACGTCGTCGAACCCGACATCGGTGAAGCCGGTCTCCGAGAGCAGGGCGCTCACCTGATCGCGATCGGCCAGTCCGAACGGTCCGGGCATTCCCACGGCCGGGGGCGGCAGGTCTCGCCCCATCGCCAGCGCTTCGCGCAGCACTGTCAGCCACTCGTTGTCCTCAAGTCGCTGCCATGCCATCAGGGCGATGCGGCCGCCGGGGCGCAGCGCTCGCCGGAGGTTGGTGAACGCGGCCACCTTGTCGTCGAAGAACATCGCCCCGGCGTTACTGATGATGACGTCGAAGCTCTCTGGCTCGAAGTCGTGGACCTGCGCGTCACCGTGCACGAAGGTGACGTTGGTCAATCCCGCGGCCGCACTGCGCGCCCGCGCATTGGTAAGCATTGCCGTTGACAGGTCGATGCCCACGACCTCGCCGGGCTCGGCCATCCGCGCAGCCTCGCGCGTCGAAGCGCCGTTGCCGCACCCGAGGTCGAGGACACGTTCACCGGAGGCGATCGCCGCCGCCTGCAACAACAACCGACGATGCCCTGCCCCGCGGGTCTCGTACTGGTCAGCGGACGCGGCCCAGATGTCACCGTCGGGACCGTCCCACGCCTTGCGCATGTCGGCGTTCGGTTCGGACATGCCTTGAATTTAGTCCGGTCGGCACGCCCGGTAGACCAGAATGTCGCGGTCGATTCGTACGCCGCCGTCCTCAGTCGCAGAGTTCTCGAGACAACTCGCCGTCGAGTCGGAGCCGGGTAGCCGCTGTTCTCAGGCGCTTGCTCGCATGCAACTCGCGGTAGCCGCCCCGGCCGGATGTTGCCCACTGACGAGCCGGCCGCGGCCTCGTGCCGCGAAGAGCCCGGGCCGCCGGGGGATGGGGCTCGGGGGTGTCGCCGCGGGAGTGGCAGCACGTATCCACGAGGAACGTGCAGAGGACTGGTAAGTGTCGCGGGTGAGGGTGGAGGTGGTGTGGCCGAGTTGTTCTTGGAGGATTGATGTCGACGCCGGTGCTGGCCTGTGCCGGCGCTGTTCGATCAATTCCGGCTAGACATCTTCCGCTCACCCCGACGATGCTTAGCGGAACGTCTGGTTGGTTAGCGTCTATCTAAATTGGACCGGCGCACGAATCTTGAAGGGAACAGTCATGGGTTTAGGCAGATCTGCGCATCGGGCGCGGCGGGCGACGGCAGTCGCGACCGCCGCCCTGATCGGCGTGGGTCTCCTCGTCACCGGTGCACAGGCGCAAGCCGCACCGAACGCGGCGGAGACGACGACGTCTACTACCTGCCAGCTCGGCAACGGGGTGAAGCACGTCATCAGCTTGGTCTTCGACAACGTCCATTTCGCACGGGACAACCCGAATGTGCCGTCCGATCTCGAGCAGATGCCGCACCTGCTGAACTTCCTGGAGCAGAACGGCACCGTGCTGTCGAACCTGCACACGCCGATGATCGCGCACACTGCCGATGACAGCCTGTCGATCTACACCGGACTGTACGGTGACCGGCACGGCCAGCCGCTGAGCAACACATACAAGACCTACAACTCTGACGGCACGACTGACCCGGCGACGTCGTTCGCGTACTGGACCAGTCCGGTCGTCGACACGGCGGCGACGCCGAAGGCCGGGCATGACGCCACGCCGACGATGGCGTACTCGGCCACGACGCCGGCAACGCCGAACACTGGCCAGCAGACACCGGCGCCGTGGGTTCCGTTCACGCGCGCCGGTTGCTCGGTCGGTGATTTCTCGACCGCGAACATGGTCCTGGAGAACACGAATCAGGACATCAACACCGTCTTCGGTCCGAACTCGCCGGAGAGCGCGCAGCTCGCGGCCGACCCCGATTCGTTCAAGGATCCTGAGGTCGCCGACTACATCGGTGTCGCGGTGCACTGCGCGCAGGGTGACACCACCTGCGCCGACGCGCAGGCGGTCAAGTTCGGGCAGACCACGCCGTCGCCGAGTGCGCGGCCCGATCTGCTGCCCACCGAGCCGGGCGGCTACGACGGCTACCAGGGACTGTTCGGCGCACGCTACGTCGCACCGGTGCTCGGTGCCGGCACGCCGAACCTGACACATGCCGGATACCCGGTGACCGACTCGACCGGCGTTCTGACGGACCTGTCCGGTGTGCCGATCACGAACCAGTTCAGCCACACCGCGGGCTTCCCCGGCTTCAGCCCGACCGCGTCGCAGACGCTCGCCTACCTGGCTGACATGCAGGAGAGCGGCATCCCGGTCACCTACGGCTACATCTCCGACATCCACGAGCGCAAGGCCGGCACGAGCAACTGCACGACGGCCTCGGCGACCGGCTCCGGCAAGCCGATCGGACCGGGCGACAGCTGCTACGTCTCGAACGCCAAGGCCTACGACGCGGCGTTCGCGGCCTTCTTCGACCGGCTGCAGAAGGACGGCATCACGCCGGCGAACACGGAGTTCGTCATCAGCGCCGAGGAGAACGACCAGCTCGCCGGCGCGAACGTCGGCCGGGCCAGCCAGCCCACGCCGGCGGGATGCGACGGAGTCACGGTCGCCTGCCACTATGCCAACGGTCAGATCGGCGAGCTGCAGGCAAACGTCAAGGGACTGCTGTCGACGACCGCGAGCAACAACACCGCGTTTGACATCGAGCCCCAGGGCGCCTCGATCTACGTACACGGTCAGCCGGCGGCGGACGACCCGACGGTCCGGCAGCTCGAACGCGACACCGCGTCGATGACCGGGGACAACCCGTACAGCGGCGCCGTCGGCGAAAAGATCGTGAAGTACCAGGCCGGCGCGGTGGAGCAGCGGATCCTGCACATGCAGACCGGCGATCCGCTGCGGACACCGACGTACACGCTGTTCCCGGTACCGGACTACTTCTTCTCGACCACCGGTCCGAACGTATCGATCAACAGCTCGTTCGCGTGGGACCACGGGTACTACTCGCCGAACATCGACATTACGTGGGGTGCCTTCGTCGGCCCAGGAGTGGCTCGGCTGGGTGTGGATGGTCCGCAACCGGCCGACGGCAACGAGGCGTCGGATCCGAACTCGACACGGACGGTGCCGCAGGCCAGCGGGACCGGCACGTACGTCGACGAGGTCGACCTGCGACCGACCCTGCTGCACCTGGTGGGACTGCAGGACGACTACCCGTCCGACGGCACCGTCGTGAACCAGGTGCTGATGGATCCGACGGCGACACCGGCGAGCCTGGCGGCGCTCTACCGGCAGCTGAACTCCAGCGTCGGCGCGTTCGCCACGGACACGTTGATCGCCGAGTCGTCGGCGCTTGCCAGCGGGTCGGCCAGCGGCGACCAGCACTTCGCCGACGTCGAAGAAACGCTCCAGCACCTGGCCGACGCCCGCGACAAGTTGGCCAACGACATGAAGCAGGTCCTGGCCAGCGGGTCGATGCCGTCGCACGGGCAGCTCACCTCGCTGACCGCACGCGGCAACGCCTTGCTCCTGCAGGCGGCGAACCTGGCTGCCCACGCCTGAACCACCGAACCATCCGTCGGGTCCGCGCGTTCGCGCGGACCCGACGGTCGCAACCGGCCGTAACCTCGCATGGGTCGCAGCCGGCGTTTGAGCCGGCCATGGTCGGACTCGATCCGGTTGTTTGCATACCGTTTCACGTGATGCCAGGCCGAGGGCACCAGTCCGTCCCGGGCTCGGGGATAGACCAGCGCGCCGTCGGTCACCACGTCGGTCGAGGTCACCTTCTACGTCGTCAGCGCATGGCGGAAGAAGCGGCGGCCCGCGGCGGCGGCGGCCCGACGCGGTGAGACGAGCACGTCGATGATCTGCCCGTGTTGGTCGACGGCCGGGTGGACATGACGCCAGACGCCGTTGACTTTGACGTAGGCCTTCTCGACGAACCATCGGTCGCCCCGGCGAGTGCCGTGCGAATCGGCCGGCGTCGGCGAACAGTGGCGCGAACCGTTGCACCCACCGAAAAGACGATGACGTGATCGACGTGTGCGCCGCACTCAGGCAACAGTTCGTCGACGTCACGGTAGGACAGCCC
This sequence comes from uncultured Actinomycetota bacterium, assembly GCA_963724705.1. Taxonomy (GTDB): domain Bacteria; phylum Actinomycetota; class Actinomycetes; order Mycobacteriales; family Micromonosporaceae; genus DASQPR01. Next base: position 516,054 of record CAVRVS010000006.1, on the reverse strand, counting down.
GTAACGCAGGTACCAGCGCTCCGACACGGTGATGACCTCGGCGGGGACCCGCCAACCAGCGAACGCAGACCGCGACGCCGGCACCGGATGGCGGCGAGTTGACAGCCTCACCGGACCATCGTGCCGATCCACAATCGACGAACGCAACAGGGGTATTAACGGCAGTAGCATCGGAAGGCTCGTCGACGACGACGCCGGCGGGTCCCGCCGTTCGGAAGGGAGCATCACGATGAGCCCACGACACGGACGACGTCGAGGATGGCGGCTCGCGATGGCCACTGCGGCTGCAGTGGCGGCGGCCGTGGCCCTGTCACCGGTCGCTTCGAGCGCGAATCCCACAGCTCCGACCGCCGACGCCAACCCGACGGCGTGTGCCAACCGGGTCAACAACACCCCGCAGAAGCTCGTCGACTGCGTCAACAGGGACGACCTCTGGGCCCACATGGTCAAGTTCCAGCAGATCGCGGACGCCAATCCGGGCGCCGACGGCCACCCGTCCCGCAATTCGGGGGAGCCCGGCTACAAGGCCTCGGCCGACTACGTGGCCAACGTCATGAGAGCAGCGGGCTACAACGTGACGTTGCAGGAGTACAAGTTCCACTACTCCAGCTTCGTCGGGGACCCGGTGTTGCGAGAGGAGTCGCCGACGCCGCAATCGTTTGGGCTCGGCACGGACTTCAACCCTGCAACAAGTCGCCGGTTCGACGAGCGCGAAGCTCCAACCCGTGGGCGGCATTGTCGTGCCCGCGACGCCCACACCCAGCTCGGCCAGCGGCTGCTCAGCCTCCGACTTCGTCGGGTTCATGCCGGGCAACATCGCCTTGATACAGCGGGGCACGTGCACCTTCGCCGAGAAGGTGGCCAACGCCGAGGCCGCCGGTGCTTCGGCGGCCGTCATCTTCAACGAGGGCAACCCAGGACGGACCGGCGTCTTCAACGGGAGCCTCTCAGGTGATGAGCACATCCCCGTCATCTTCACGTCCTACGCCGTAGGCACCCAGCTGCTGGGCCAGTACGTCCCCGGCTCGGGCCCGGTTCTGACCATCGACGTCAAGATCATCGACGACCCGAACCGATCCGACTGGAATGTCATCGCCGACTCCAAGGGCGGCGACCCGAACAACATCCTCGTCATCGACGCCCACCTGGACGCCATCTACGGAGCCGGGATGCTCGACAACGCGTCGGGCTCGGCCACGATCCTTGACATCGCCCAGCAGCTGAAGAACACCAACACCCGCAACAAGCTGCGCTTCATCTGGTTCGGCGGCGAGGAGCTCGGCCTGCTCGGCTCGGACTACTACGTCAACACCCTCCCGGCCGACGAGCTCGCCAAGATCAAGTACGATCTGGACGCCGACGTCACGGCCACGCCGAACTACGTCGCGGGCGTCCTCGACCCGAAGGACGGGGTCACCTTGTTCGGTCGCGACCCCGGCACCCCGATGCCGCCGAGCATCTGGGCTCCCTCGGCGATCGGGCGCGACTTCGGGATCGACTACCTCAACTCGATCGGGAAGAACCACATCCTCTTCTCGGCCGACGGCACGGATGCCTTCATGTTCCAGCAGGCCGGGATCCCGGCGAGCGGTGTCCTCACCGGCCAGGACTGCTGCAAGCTCGCGTCGGATGTCGATCTCTTCGGCGGCTTCGAGGGCAACTTCGAGGGCACTGTGCCGGGGGACGACGGGGGCTGCGTGGACAACCCCTTCCGCTGGTGCGACAACCTCAGCAACAACGACCCCGAGGTGCTGACCTGGATGTCGAAGACCTTCGCCAACATGGTCGGACACATGGCCTATGACACCCAGGTGTTCGACTCCACCAAGAACGGCGGTGGTCACATCAAGAAGGATGGGGCCCGACCGACGGTCGCATCACCCAAGGGCGTGGTCACCAGCTGACCTGCTGACCAGCCCTCCGACGGGCGCCGTCCCCAGGCGGGGACGGCGCTCAACCGGTTTCCCGCCCCGGCCAGCGTGACCAGCTCATGCGCCCTGCAAAGCGGTGGTTCTGGCGCTCTCCTTGAGGCTGTCAACTCGCCGGCATCGGGCGCTGGCGTCGCGGTGTATGTTCGCTGGTTTCCGGTTCCCCGCCGAGGTCATCACCGTGTCGGAGCGACGGTATCTGTCGGGCGTGTCCGCTCCGGTCGGCGATCAGCACCTTGACGGTGTTCATTGCGACCTCGTCAGGGGTAGCAGTGCGGTTACGAGGGCGCCGCCCATCGCGGCCGCGCCCACCGTGCAGGAGCCGTCGAGTTCGGTCGCTCGTTCGGCCATCGAGCGCAGGCCCAGCCCGGGCCGCTGCGGCGTTGCGTGCAGGCCGGCATCTCCAGCTGCTCGACGTGTTCGGGCGGCAAGAAGATCGGCTTCATCGGCAAGACCGGCACACTGACCTTCAACGCCGTCAACGCAACCGCCGACGCCGACTGCGCAGTGACGATCGCCTACCTCAACGGCCCCCCGTCACGACAGGCCATGGTAAGCGTCGACGGTGGCGCCCCGCAGACGCCGACGTTCGCCGTAACAACGGACTTCAACACGCTCGGCGTGAACCTGACGCTGCACCTGACCGCAGGCGCCAACACTATCGAGTTCGCGAACCCGTCGACCAACGCACCAGACATCGATCGCTTCCTGGTCCGGCAGGTCCCAGCCCGTGACAAACCCGTGTCCACACTGACCTGACACAACGTCCGCGGCTGCAGCGCCGGCGAAGCCGGCACGCAACGGTACGACGCATCCCGGCTGCTACAACCCTGACCGCTGACGCGGGCACCGTTGTATTCCACGATCAGCAAGATCCCTGACCGGAAGACATCCTGCAAGATCGAAGTCCTGCCAGCAACTTGGTCCACAGGATCTCGACGAACCCGCCCACGCGCTCGCGTTGTCCGGCGACTGATCGGCGCATCGTCTCCCGACGTCAATCTCCCAACGGAGATCTTCAGCGATGAGGACGATCTCAGCCACGTGAGACAGCGCCTACCTAGCATCGCAGCGGTCGGCACACGCGCCTCGCTGCGGACGCGTCGCCGTCAGCAAATCCACGCAGGCGAATCTCGTCCGGGACGGCAACCATTCATCGCCCGACGCACGTCTACCGGGATGCCGGCCAGCGGTGGCCGGCGACAGATCTCTACCCAAGACGCCGAAGGGACGACGCGCATATGCGTACCACGCTCCGGAACCTTCTGACCGCCGCAGTCGCAGCGGCGGCTCTGACTTTGGCCGCGTGCACGTCTGCCGGCTCCGTATCTGCGAGTAGCAGCTCGGCGTCGACGACCACGCCTGTCAATACGCCGACGCCGTCGGCCGCTGCGACCGGCGGGCCGCTGGTGCTCGGCCCGAACGGTCTGGGTCCGCTCCTGCTTGGCATGTCGATCGACGACGCGAAAGGGACTGGGTTGGTCGATCACATCGATGCACCGAACCAGGGCTGCGTCAATGGACTCCTCACAGGCGAGCACACCAAACCGGAAGAGGCAGCACTGTTCGTGTCGGCGCAGTTCGGTGTGGCCGCGATCTACGCCTACGGCGACATCGCGACGCCCGAAGGCATCACGCTTGGGAGCACGTACGAGCAGGTGCACGCGGCGTACCCGGCGTGGCAGGGAATCGACGGCAAACAGGGCCACGGCTTGGTCGTGGTGCCATCCAACCCCAATGCCAAATACCGGATCGACATCTCCGGCGGTCACGTCGTTGAGCTCGACATCCAACTGACCGACCAGGACTGCTACGAATAGCGAGCCGGGGGGTCGCGGTGATGGTAGGGCCTAGCCGGCGGCTGTGGAACCATCCGCGCTCCCGGACAACGATCTGTCGTGTGAGTTGTATCAGGTTCACCGGATGCAGCACGCGCATGTTCGCCACGGGCGCCGACGCCCTTGATCGGCATGATCGGCGAACCGCCGCGCCCGAGGCGGAGTACCGGCACCGATACCGGCGGGGCGGGTCCGAGGCCACTGCCCGCATAGCTGACGCAAACGTTTAGTTCGAGCCGGTGGTTCACCGGCTAGCAAATGTTCAGCTAATGATCGACTTCCGTTCATTGCAATGGCGGACCCTAAGTTTCCGCGTCCTCAAACCCCCCGAGAGGTATCTTCGTGTCTTTCCGCATTCGCAAACGCTCGTTGATCGCAGCCGGGGTCGTGGTCGTGGTCGCCGCCAGTATCGCCGGTGTTGCCGGCGCGGCGCCGACCACCGGAAACGACTGGCCATACGACGCTGCGGCCATGGGTCAGCAATACACCCTCGTCGCGGTTGGCGACATCGCATGTGAGCCCGACGACGACGAGAACGCCGCGAATCCCGCTGCGCTCAAATGCGGCAGCCAGGATTTGGGCGGCTACGACGCCGAGTACGCGACCGCGCAGCAGGCGCTCGGCTACCACCCGGACGCCGTCGCTCTGCTGGGCGACGAGCAGTACGAGGTCGGTAAGCTCAGCGACTTCGAAGGTTCCTTCGAGCAGGCGTGGGGTGGCCTGAAATACCTCGAGCATCCGGCGCCGGGCAACCACGAGTACTACAGCTATACCAAGAAGGGCGACAACGAGCCCGCGCAGGATGGCTCCGGATACTTCAGCTACTTCAACGGCCACGACCAGGCCGGCACACCCAACAGCCAGGGCCAGGCCGGTGACGACACCGACGCCAATCAGGGCTGGTACTCGTACAACCTCGGCAACTGGCACGTGATCTCGCTGAACGTCGAATGCAACTCGGACGCGTTCAACAATGACTGCTCGACCACCGATGGTGGCCTGCTCGCGCAAGAGACGCAGTGGCTGGCGCACGACTTGAAGACCAACAACGCACCGTGCACGATCGCCTACTGGCATCAGCCGACCTTCAGCGCCACCACTAACTCGACCGCTACCATCGCGGCCTCCGCGCCCGGTGCCGGCGGCCAAGAGGGCGGCGTGGCCGACGCGTGGTGGCAGCTGCTCTACGACAACCACGCCACGCTCGTCCTCAACGGCCACGAGCACGCGTACGCCCGCCTACGTCCGATGGATCCGACCGGCAACTACGACCCAAAGCATGGAATCCCGGAGATCATCATCGGCACCGGCGGTGAGGCATTGGACACCCTGGCCGTCTCCAACGGGGTCTACGCAAATCAGAACGTCGTGACCGCCTACGACCAGGGCTACGGCGACATGAACCTGACCCTCAAACCGAATGGCTACTCGTTCACATACAAGCCGGTGCTGGCCGGTGCCGGGTTCGGTCCGAACGCGCTGAACTACAGCGACTCCGGCTCCGGCCGCTGCCAAGGCTGATCATCCGCGGCGCGGGGCCTGTGTCCGACCCGGACCGGCCCCGCGCCGCCACCGACGACTCCCGGTGCGATCCGGTGCCATCCTGCGCGACGCCGGGCGTCCTCGGCGGCGGCGTGGCGGTCGCCGGTTGTGCATGCGCGGCGGTGAGTGTTCGGAAGATCTGCGGGGCGACGTATCGCTTGAGGACGCGGCGGATCTGTGGGCCGGCGGGCGGTTGCCGAGGGTCGAGTGCAGTCGGATCAGGTCGTAGAACGAACACCATTGCCACCGCCGCACTAGAACGCCAACGCCGTACGTCGACAGGTCGCCGACCAAACGAACTCACTCGGCACCGGACTCCGGCGGCGGGAACGGGGTTGCCGCCTCTGTCCAAACCGGACGAACAGGCGCGGGGATTCAAATCGTTCTGGCCGTGCAAAATCGCTTACAAAAACGTTCGGACACGCCCGCAGTGCGTCGAATCCGATGACCTGTTCACCTTCCGTATGGCTATTCGTTCATGGCGCGTCAATCTTGCTGCCGTTGTGCGCCCTAGATTGACGTTCGCGGCGGTCGCGCCGGCTTGTGGATGACGGTGCGAGAGGTCGTGACGGCGGTGGCTGGTAGGCGGGCGGGCACGTTGTTTGCGCTTGCGGCGCTGGTCGGGGCGTTGTGTGTGGCGGTGCCTCGCGTGGCGCGTGCGGACACGCCGAGCAGTGGTGTTGACCTGTCGCAGTACAGCCTGGTTGGGCGATACGACTTGCCGGAGCCGACGCGTACTACACCGCCGGCCGGCAGCCTGTTGGCCCAGGAGGCGTCCTCGGTCACTTACGACTGGGACACCGACACGTTGTTTGTCGTCGGCGACGGCGGCACGTCGGTCGTGCAGGTGACCAAGTCCGGGCAGTTGATTGATTCGATGACCCTGCCGCCGGGCGACAGCCCGCAGGGCACGACGTTTTTCGACACTGAGGCGATCACGTACGTAGGCGGCGGCAAGTTCGTTCTGGGCGAGGAGCGCGACCGTCAGGTCAACCTTTTCACCTACGTCGGCGGCGGCGTGCTTACCCGAGACGACGTCCAGACCGTCAAACTTGGCACGACGATCGGCAATACCGGGATTGAAGGCATCTCCTACGACCCACAGACGTCGACGACGGACTCCCCGGGGTTCGTCGTCGTCAAGGAGACGAGCCCCGAGGGAATCTTCCAGACCAACATTGACTTCGCGGCCGGTACCGCGACCAACGGCTCACCGACGACGGACGAGTCGACCAACCTGTTCGACCCGGCTCTGGCCGGCCTCAACGACTTCTCGGACGTCTTCGCGCTATCGAACCTGCCCAACCTCACCGGCCCGGACTCGACCCACCTGTTGGTCATCAGCCAGGAGTCGGGCAAGATCGTCAACGTCGACCGCTCCGGGAATGTCGAGAGTTCGCTGACGATCAGCGACCCGACCAGCGCGATTTCGGTGGCCGACGAGACGCACGAAGGCGTCACGATGGACCGGAACGGCTATCTCTACACCGTCAGCGAGGACGGCGGCGGAGACGCCGCGCATCCGCAGCTGTGGGTCTACGCGCCGCCGTCGGTTCAACCGACCGTGTCGCGGATGACGATCTCGGAGGTAGCGCCGTGGGGCAGCGGTACCGCGAGCTACGGCGCCGACTGGTTCGAGGTGACCAACACCGGCACGTCGGCGGTGGATCTGACCGGTTGGAAGATGGACGACAACTCCAACTTGTTCGCGAATGCGGTGCCGCTGGCGGGGGTGTCGTCGCTGCCGGCCGGGAAGTCCGCCGTCTTCTTCGAGGACACCGGCCTGGATGACGCGACGGTGGAAGCGAAGTTCGCGCAAGCCTGGTTCGGGTCCGCCACGTTGCCGGCCGGGTTCTTGATCGGTCACTACGGCGGCTCGGGAGTCGGTCTGTCGACCAGCGGCGACGCGGTCAACCTGTTCGACGCGGCCGGTGACCGGGTGACCGGCATCGCCTTTGGCGCGTCGCCGTCGACGGCGCCGTTGGCTACGTTCGATAACCGGGAAGGACTCAGCAGCAGCGGGTCCCTGCCGGCTCCGACCGCGTCCGCGCTAAGCGCGGCGGGTACCAACGGTGGTTTCCTGGCCGCCGACGGTGCCGGGATCGGCTCCCCCGGCGATGTCAGCACAACCGCGCCGCCGCCTCCACCGCCAACGTCGGTGATCGTGTCGGAGGCGGCGCCGTGGGGGAGCGGGAACACTTCTTATGCGGTGGACTGGTTCGAGGTGACCAACACTGGCACATCGACGGTGGATGTGACGGGTTGGAAGATGGACGACAATTCAGACTCCGTCGCGAGTGCGGTGCCGCTGCTCGGAGTCTCTGCGCTGCCGGCGGGGAAGTCGGCGGTGTTCTTCGAGGACACGGGCGGTCTCGATGACGCCACGGTGGAAGCGAGCTTCGCACAGGCCTGGTTCGGGTCCGCCACCTTGCCAACCGGGTTCCTGATCGGTCACTACGGCGGCTCGGGGGTCGGTCTGTCCACCGGCGGCGACGCCGTGAACCTCTTCGATGCCGCCGGCAGCCAAGTGACGGGCATCGCCTTCGGGGCGTCGCCTTCGGCGGCACCGTTCGCCACATTCGACAACACTGCCGGCGTCGGCTCGGCCACGCTGCCGCTGCCGACCGTATCCACACTGAGCGCGGTCGGCGTCAACGGCGCGTTCCTGGCGGCCGACGGTGCCGAGATCGGCTCTCCCGGCGCTAGCACGGCCACACCGCCACCGCCTCCGCCGACGCCGTCGGTGACCGTCACGGAGGCCGCGCCGTGGGGGAGCGGGAACACTTCTTATGCGGTGGACTGGTTCGAGGTGACCAACACCGGCTCGACGACGGTGGATGTGACCGGTTGGAAGATGGACGACAACTCCAACTTGTTCGCGAACGCCGTCCCGCTGCTCGGGGTTTCCGCGCTGCCGGCGGGGAAGTCGGCGGTGTTCTTCGAGGACACCGGCGGTCTGAACGATGCGACGGTGGAAGCGAGCTTCGCGCAGGCGTGGTTCGGGTCGTCGACGTTGCCGGCTGGATTCTTGATCGGTCACTACGGAGGTTCGGGGGTCGGGCTGTCCACCGGCGGCGACGCGGTGAACCTGTTCGACGCGAATGGGAACCGGGTCACCGGCATCGCTTTCGGGGCATCGCCTTCGACGGCACCGTTCGCAACGTTCGACAACACCGCCGGCGTCGGCAGCACGACACTGCCGCTGCCGACCGTCTCCACACTGAGCGCGGTCGGGGTGAACGGCGCGTTCCTGGCCGCCGACGGCGCCGAGATCGGTTCCCCCGACGGCGCTACGCCGCCGGACACGACTGCGCCGACCATCGTTGCGACCGCGACCCCGTCGGCCAATGCCAACGGCTGGAACAACACCAGCGTGACCGTGTCCTACACCTGCACCGATGCCGGCTCCGGCGTCGACGCGTCGGCCAGTTCGCTTGCCGACGACGTGCTAACGGTAAGCGGAATCGCCACCGGTACCTGCGTCGATCGCGCGGGCAACTCCGCCAGTGCGAGCTACACCGCCCAGATCGACACGGTCAACCCGACCGTCACGTACTCCGGCAACGCCGGCTCGTACGGCATTCTCAGCACCGTCGCCATCACCTGCACGGCATCCGACGCGCTATCCGGCGTCGCGAGCACGACCTGTGTGGATACCGACGGCCCCGCCTGGTCCCTCGGTGCTGGCGCCCACACACTCTCGGCGAAGGCGACCGACAAGGCCGACAACATCGGCTCGGGATCGACGACGTTCACAGTGACGGTTACGCCGACCGACCTCAGCACGTTGACGACGCAGTTCGTGCGCGCCTCGGCCAAGTACCAGTCATCAGGCGTGCTAACGCGTGTGGTGGTCGCGGCACTCGTCAGCGTCGCCAGCAACGCGCTTCTCGACTTCGTCCCGTCCGCGAAACCTGCCGTGCGGGCCAAGCTCCTGGCGACCTACCAGCAGACGGTGCAAGCACTCACGTCAGGAGGCTGGCTGACCGCCAGCCAAGCAGAAACGCTCACCGGGTTGGCCGGCAGCCTTTAGCGTCAACACATCCCACGTCCGTGGCTTGTCAAGCCGTGGGATGCGGCATGGCATGTCTGTGAGCAAGGACCGGGCGTGCACGTGTGCTCCTCACCGATCACAACGGGCGCGGGTGCATGCGTCGTTGGTTGATTGACGAGTCGGTGTCGGCTTGTATTCGCTGAAGTGGCTCACGGCCGTCACGTGCTGCCCAGATCGTCGCTGCTTGTGATCGAGGACGGCCGATTAGCGTCGTGGCGCTGACATCTTTTGGCGTACGACGCAGGTCACGCCAGCGAATTCTCTGGGGGCCACGGCCTTGCCCAAGGCAGGCTCTGCCTACGCGGCTTGATGGATCTCGTCATCCGCAAGATCGTCGGCGATGCGGGAGCCGGTCGTGTGGAAGCTAGGGGTCAGGCCGGCTTCACGGATGATCGACTCCGCGGCCCGCAGTACGCCGATAGCCTGGTCCTCGATCGAAGTGACCCCATCAAGATTGATCACAAGATGGTGGGGTTTGACTCGGACGATCATGTCGACGAGCGCCTTGCGCAGTTGTCCAGTGGTGGTGTGGTCGATGTCGCCGCTGAGGTACACGCTTGCGGCGCGCGGTGCGGTGTCTGTGACGTTGACCTGGACGTCGCCCATGGCCTCTCCCAGCAACAAGGGGGCACGCAGCCGCATCAACGTGACGCCGATTTCATCTCAAGACCATCCGATGTGCTAATCCCCACCCGCCACGTTTCCGACCTTGGCATCGAGGACGTTGTGATCAAAGAAACATCGACAGGTACGAACCGGCCCGGCACGAGACAGCTCAGGCAGCGTCTCACCCGAACACTCGATCTTCTCGTCGGTGGCATCATCAGCGGTCGCCGGCCGCGGAGGAGCCGGTCACGGTCGGTCGCGTCTGGGCGGTGTCGATGCCGACCGAGACAGATGTGCTCGCAGGGTAGTGGCGATCTCGCCTGCCGCGGTGAGTTGCTCGGGGTTGAGGGCATCGACGAACAGCTCCCGGATGGCCCGCAGGTGCGGGATCGTGGCCGCGTGGAAGGCTTCGGCGCCCGCTGGTTCCAGCACGATCTCCGCGCCCCGACTGTCGGTGGCGCACTCCTCGCGCCGGATCAGCCGCCGCTGTTCCATCCGGCCGAGATGGTGGGAGAGACGGCTGCGTTCCCAGCCGATGTGCATGGCCATCTCGGACGAACGCATCCGGTGGCCCTCGGTCTCGCTCAGCGCCAGGAGCACGGTGTAGTCGCCCGGTGAGAGCGCGGACTCGCTCTGCAGGCGTGCGGCGAGCAACGTCCGGAGCAGCTCGGTGGTTTCGATAAATTCGCGCCAGATGCGTAGTTCGTTGCGCGTGGGGAGTCGCCGCCGCCCGGGCATAACAGCCCACCTTCCGATGTTTGACGCGTCAACTATATCTGGCATGATTGACACGTCAATTATTTGGAGGCAGCGTCATGACCGATCTCGTCCTGGGCCTCGACACCTTCGGCGACGTCCCGGAGGACGACTCCGGCGTACCCATCTCCCACGCCGCCGCGATCCGGCAGGTCATCGATGAGGCCGTGCTCGCCGATGAACTCGGGGTCGACGTCATCGCGCTCGGCGAGCACCACCGCCCGGAGTACTCGATCTCCACTCCGGAGACCGTTCTCGCCGGGATCGCGGCACGGACCTCCCGCATCAAGCTTGCCTCCGGTGTGACCGTGCTGAGCTCCGACGACCCGGTCCGGGTCTTCCAGCGCTTCGCGACCGTGGACGCGATCTCGCACGGCCGTGCCGAGGTGATCCTGGGACGTGGCTCGTTCACCGAGTCCTTCCCGCTGTTCGGGTACGACCTGAAAGACTACGACGTGCTGTTCGAGGAGAAGGTCGAGCTCTTCGTGAAGCTGCTCGACGAGAAGCCGGTCACCTGGAACGGCACCACCCGCGCCGCGCTCGACAACGCCGACGTGTTCCCCAAGACCGAATCCGGGCGCCTGACCACCTGGATCGGCGTCGGTGGCACCCCGCAGTCGGTGGTGCGCACGGCACGGTACGGCCTTCCGCTCATGCTCGCCATCATCGGCGGCTCCCCGGAGCGTTTCGCCCCGTACGTCGACCTCTACCGGCGGGCCAGCGAACAGCTCGGCACCCTCGCGCACCCGGTCGGCATGCACTCCCCGGGCTTCATCGCCGACACCGACGAGGAGGCCAAGGAGTTGTACTACCCGACCTACAAGGTGATGCGGGACCGGATCGGTGCGTTGCGCGGCTGGGCCCCGCTGCGCCGGACGGAGTTCGATGCCGAGGTCGCGCACGGTTCGCTCTACATCGGCTCGCCGGAGACGGTTGCCCGCAAGATCGCCCATGCGGCCGGTGCCCTCGGCGTGGGCCGGTTCGACCTCATCTACACCGCCGGAGCCCAGCCGGTCAGCGCGAGGATGCGCGCCGTCGAACTCTTCGGCAGCCGGGTGATGCCCATGGTCCGCGACATCATGGGGAGCTGAGGCGATGACCACCACCATCGGAATCCTCGGGGCCGGAAAGGTCGGCACCGTGCTGGCCCGGCTCGCCCTGGCGGCCGGCTACCGCGTCCTCGTCGCCGGCTCCGGCGATCCGTCGAAGATCGAGCTCATCGTCGAGGTCGTCACGCCGGGTGCGGTCGCGACGACCGCGGCCGAGGCGGCCGAGCAGGCGGACATCGTCGTCCTCGCTCTTCCGCTGGGCAGGTACCGCACCGTGCCGGTGGACGCGCTGCGCGGCAAGCTCGTCGTCGACGCCATGAACTACTGGTGGGAGGTAGACGGCACCCGCGACGACCTCACCGACCCACGCACATCCTCCAGCGAGATCGTCCAGGAGTTCCTTCCGGAATCCCGCGTCGTTAAAGCGTTCAACCACATGGGCTACCACGATCTCGAAGACGGCGCACGGCCGGCCGGCACACCTGGGCGCAAGGCTATCGCGGTCGCCGGTGACGATACGGGCGACGTCGCGACGGTCGCAGCCCTCGTCGACGCCCTCGGTTTCGACCCCGTAATCGCCGGGCCACTCGCCGAAGGCGTGCGCTCGGAACCCGGCACCGAGCTGTTCGGCGCGAACGTCGACGCCACCGAGGTCCGGGCGATGCTCGACCGCTTCCCCACCTCGGAACGCGGCCACACCGTCGCCACGGCCCGCCCCGCACACCGCTGAGGACACCGCCGGGTAACTTGGGTCCACGGCGTTGGATCTAGCGGTCTTGATGGCTCTCATAGTCGGTGGATTTCATCGCATCGGGGGCCTTGGCCTGGCAGAAGCTGATGAGGTGCCGCTCGACTGCGGCGGTGGTGCGTTCGACGTCGCCGGTTGCGAGCAGGTCGAGGAGTGCACCGCGGAGGACCGCGAGCGCAAGGGTGCGTTCGGCGAGGCCGGTCCGAGTGCGGCGCCGGACCGGCGTTTGTGCGTCGGCCAGTACCAACAACCAGTCGTCGACGGTTTGCCGGGCGAAATCGGCCCAGGCGCCGTCCGGCTCGATGAGCGATCTCGCGTAGGCCTCGCACCACAGCATTAGTAACGGCCGGTGGGTGGCGTCGGCGAGCCACCGCCAGGTGACCCGGATCGCTGACGGCAAGTCGTCGACTGCGTCGCGCCCCGACGCACTGTCGCGCAGTGTCGTGAGCATCGCGAGTTCGTCTCGGCGGGCCTTTGCCAGCAGCTCGCGGACTAGGCCGTCCTTCGATCCGAACAGGAAGAGCAGTACCCGGGGGCTGGAGCCGATCGCGGCCGCGAGGGGCCGCAGCGACAGGTCGGCCAGCCCGTGGGCGAGCGCATAGCGGTATGCCGCGTCGAGCAGCTCGCCCTGACGGGCGGATGGGGCTCGCGTCGTGTCGGTCATGTGGCTACTATGGCACTGAAACGACTGTTTCAGTAGTCGCACGGCGATGGAGGCGATGATGACGGACCAGGCAACCGTAACGGACCAGTCGATGCGAATCCGCGATCTCGATCAGCCGGGCGATCTCGGCTGGGTCGTCGCCGCGCATGGCGAGTGCTACGCGCGGGAGTTCGGTTGGGATACCACGTTCGAAGCACTAGTCGCGGGCATCGTGGCCGACTACGCGCGCGACCGTGATCCGGCCCGGGAAGCGGCGTGGATCGCGGAACTAGACGGCCAGCGCGTCGGCTGCGTGTTCTGCGTGGCCGCGGATGACCACACGGCGCAGTTGCGTATCCTGCTCGTCGATCCGGCCGCTCGCGGCCACGGGCTTGGCGGCCGTCTGGTGGACACCTGCGTCGGCTTCGCCAGCGCCCACGGCTATCGGCGGATGGTGTTGTGGACCAACGATCCACTCGTTTCGGCGCGGGCAATCTATCTGTCGCGGGGATTCCGTCTCGTCGACGAGGAGCCCCACCGCAGCTTCGGCGTCGACCTGGTCGGCCAGAACTATGAGCTTGACCTTCGCGACGCGAGCGGCGGTGGCACCAGCGTCAACACCGCTGGTATCACGACCGTCGCATCTACATAGTGTCCGAGCCGAGCAGTGCAGAGGCGCCAATGACGTGATGCGCGTTGTCTGGACGGGAGCGGAATGTGCCGCGCTACTGAATGAACCGCGCCTCGAGCACGTCGACCTTTCGAACGACGACGGCGCGACAAACAGGTTGCCGTACCGCTCGGCCAGTTGCGGACCGCCAGCGGCAAGTAGCGCCGTCCGATCCGCGTCGGAGGCGAACGCCGGGTCTATCGGTGTAGCCACGAGATGAGATCGGGCGGGAGGGTTTGGTCCACTCGCTTGTGATATCGGGTCAACTCGGTGTCGGTTAAAGTCCTGGCGCCGCTACCGGACGTACCGCTGCGGAAGAACGCTGACTTGTCCTTAAACACGCCACTGGGATCCGGTGCGAGATCCGCGGCGCGTGCACGCATACGGTCAAACGTTGCCGAGCGTACGAGTTCTGGCCACACGTGTTCGGCGACCCTCATATCGAGTCGCTCGGCGATCCGGCGCATCTCGGCATCAAGGTCGGCCGCAAGGTCGGCATAGTGCACCAGCATCACATTCGGTTCGTGCCGTCGTGACCAGGCGTCCGACGCGTGCCACAAGAACCCGGACAACGAATCCATATCCGTAGCCGGTTCCACCTCCTTATCGATCCACCACGCCAACCAGTCGCGTAGATCGAGACGCGGAGACGGTGGGCTCGTCGGTGGGGGTTGGCCCGTTAGCTCGCGTAGCCGGTCCCGGTTCATGTTGCTTCCCTGGTGGTACAGCGATACGGCGGCGTCGAGTGGGTGCCGCGCCACGACGATGTAGGTGGCCAGTGGGCTGATCGGTACGCCATCGAGCGGTGTGTGGGTCTTGATAAACCGCCGGTGCGTCTGCGCCGCAAGCCGATCCAGGACAGTGTCGAGCGGCAGCACGAGCCAGTCCAGCCACGGCGACAGGTGCGCCAGCGGCGCGGGCAGCTCAGGCGTCTGGAAGACCAGCAGAGCGCAGATCATCTGCATCCACGTGGTGCCACTCTTTGAGCGGGTACTGATGACGATGTCGCCGTCCCGGAACGCGAAGTCGAGCCAGCGCGCGCTGTCTTCGTCGGAGGAGGTATAGCGGGTCGGCGTCGGGGGCATTCGCCGACCGTACCTCGTCACGAACCATCGAGACTTCCGCGACAGGTGTCGTGCAGATTGGGAGCAAGCGCGTGACCTCGTCGCGAATGAAATGTGGTCAGTGAGTCCACTTGGCTTGATACGAGGCCGACTGAAGCACCGGCGGCAATCATGCGCGGCATACGCACGCGACCAGCCAGGACAGCCGCCGCTCACGCACCAATGACCTCCGTACGTACGGTCGAGCGCGCCGCCAGGACGCCGTGTCGAGTCCCAGCTGATAGTTGATATCCCTAGCTGTGTTAAGGCCAGACCACTAGTTTGATGGTTCGTGACCACTACACGAACGCTGGACGGCCCGATCGGTCTTGTCGGCACGGGCTATATCGGTCATCTGTTCGCGCAGCAGTTCGCCCTCGCCGGCTTCGAGGTACGCGCCTGGTCACCGTCCAGGTCGGTGCGTACGTTGCCTGACCGCCTGCGTCAGAGCGTGTCCACCCTGGCTGAGATCGGTGTCGTCGAGGCCTCGGCCGTCGACGGGGTGCTCGCCCGCGTGTCCACGTACGACGACCTCGCCACGGCCCTGACTCCATGCGCCGCGGTCATGGAATCGATCGTCGAGGATGCCGAGATCAAGTCGGCCTGCTACCGGGACATAGAGGCGCTGATCGGCCCCGACGCCCCCGTGTGGAGCTCGACGTCCAACTTTCCGATGACGCGGCTGGCCGCGGGAATGGCCCACCCGGAACGAGCCATCGTTGTTCATCCGGTCCAGACGCAGTTGATCCTCTTCGTCGAGGTCGTCGCCGGACAACAGACGAGCGAAGAAACGGTCGCCACCACGATGAGCTTCTGCGACGACGTCGGCCTGCGAGCAATCCGCGTGCGCAAAGAGATTCCCGGGTTCCTGTGGAACCGCGTGTGGTTCGCACTGCTGCGCGAGATGCTGCACCTGGTTGACATCGGCGCGGCCGACCCGCTCGAACTCGACTCGCTCGTCCAGACCACGTTACGTGCCTTCGTCCCGGTGTTCGGACCACTCCAGATGACCGATCTCATCGGCCACGACACGTTGCGGGACATCTCCAACGCGCTCTATCCCGAACTCGCCACCGATCAAACCGCCTCGAGGACGATCGAACAGCACGTCGCCGATGGACGCCTCGGCGTCAAGAGCGGGCGGGGCTTCTACGACGACAACGACCAACGAGTCGCTGACCTCGCGAACAAGCTCTATCGGATCGCCCGTCAGCTCGGCACCGATCCAACCTGACCTATCCCAGGCTCAGCCCACGATCCCGTTCACCACCCGACCGACCGGGCGGCCTTGCTCCATCCCCCTCTGCACGCCCCAGGGATCGATCCAGTAGAAGAACTTGTAGGGATACGGAGTGATCTCCTCGGGAATGGTCCTGGCCGAGCAGATCGATGCGAAGGCGTCGGACGTCAGCGTTCATTGCTTGCTCAAAGTCGAGAACAGTGCCGTAGAACTCAGTGGCCACGTCGATGTCGTCCACGACGACATTCACCTTCGATATCTCGCGGCGGCCCAAATTCGGTCAATGTTCCTCCCGGAGGTCCACCGATGACTCAAGGTTGGAGGCCACCGTCACAGTTTCTGTCGAAAACGGTCGGGGAGGCAGTGCGTACACATGAGCGTATTGGATTTGTTTCGGCTGGACGGCAAGAACGCCCTGGTGACCGGTGCCTCCAGCGGTATCGGCAAAAGGGTGGCGTTGGCCTACACGCAAGCCGGGGCTCAAGTGGCCATCGCGGCCCGAAACTACGAAGCGCTTGACGCGGTCGCCAGGGAGATCGCAGCAACAGGCGCCGGCGAGGTACTGCCGATCTCGTGTGACGTGACCCAACCGGAACAGGCGGCGCGAATGGTGGAACAGGTGACCGCAGAGTTCGGTGGGATCGACATCGCGGTCTGCAACGCCGGCATCGTCACGCTCAACGGGCTGCTCGATATGCCGCTGGCGGAGTTCCAGAGCATCCAGAACACCAACGTGAATGGCGTCTTTCTCACCGCCCAGGCGGCGGCCCGCGCCATGGTCAGGCAAGGACGCGGTGGGGTCGTCATCAACACCGCCTCGATGTCGGGCCACGTCATCAACCTCCCGCAGCAGGAGGGCCACTACTGCGCCTCCAAGGCGGCGGTGATTCAGCTGACCAAGGCCATGGCCGTGGAGTTCGCGACGCATAAGGTCCGGGTGAACAGTGTCAGCCCGGGCTACATCCTTACCGAGCTGGTGGAGCCCTACACCGACTACCACGCTCTCTGGGAGCCCAAAATACCCTTGGGACGCCTCGGCCGGCCCGACGAACTCACGGGCCTCTACGTCTACCTGGCCAGCGAGGCGTCCAGCTACATGACCGGTTCCGACATCATCATCGACGGGGGCTACACCTGCATTTGAGCTGTCACGAACCTGGCACGCCGGCGGGCCTTCGCGGGAATCCGAGGTGGCCCGATGAGCGGCGCGGCGCTAACTCCCACGGGGCGCAGTGTGCCGCCTTGCGCGCGCCGTCGTAGATAGCCGAGTCGAGCATTTTCGGCACGGCATGGTCGGCGGGGAATGCGCCCATAAGCGGTTGGCCTGCCCGAAGCAGGAGTTCAACGATCCGACTGTGGCTGGCATGAAAATCGTGAAGACGTCCGCAGTTGGCCCGGTTTGGACAGATGATCAGAATGGGCAACCCGGGCGACAGTCAATCCTGTGGGAACGGGACCGACCACTGGGAATTGGAGAATCAGATGAAGCTGATGGAATTGAAGCACAAGACCGCGCTCGGGCGAGAGGAGGCGGCCGCGCGCCTGCATGCGATCGCTGACGAGCTCGCGTCAGGCAATGATGTCGTGATCGAGCAGGAGGACATGCGGTTTGTTGCGCACGTCCCCGATCACGTCAATCTGAAGGTGGAGTTCGAGATCGAGGACGACGGCACCGAACTCGAGATCGAGCTGACCTGGTAGCGAACATGACATTTGGGAAACGCCGCGCCGCTGACCCACCCAAGTACGCGGCCAGCAGTCGCGCCAGGACGATGACCTCGGACCGGCACCGGAAACTGTGAAGGCGGTGTCCGGCTGCGGCGAGTGGCGACCGGCGGCAGCTGCCCGCATGCGGGCGTCCTGATACGCGCGTCCAAAGATCACCACGGATGCGCCTCGGCATCGTCACCAAGCTAACTCCGCAGTGCGGCGAGCCCTCTGGTTGACTACTCATGCATAGACAGCAGTCGATGGCTTAGAAGACCGTTGGTCACCGACCTGTACAGCGTCCATATGCGTCGAACCGACGCTAACCGCCGCCGCTGACCTTCATCGGCCATTCACGATGTTAGGTACCGCCTGACCTGGGGCTTGTTGATCGAGCCGATCGAAACGGGCGAGCGTTCGCTGATCCCTTACAGGTAGGAGCACAACGGGAGCAAGCGGGTGACCTCTTCCCGAATACAAAATGTGGTCAGCTCATTCTGCGAGCAAGCCGGCCTGGCGTGCTCATTGTTGAACCCCACCTTTGGCATCGGACAGACACGCGATGACGTGCACGATTGCGGTGGTCCGCGTCGACCGTACAGCTAGCCGAGCACGCGGCACCCGGGCGGCGGCAATCTGACCGGCTGGTGACCGTTGACGCCGGTGTCGCAATCCGTTGCATCAAGGCTTCGGCGTGTTCGTGGCGGGGATTGTGGATGATTTTGGTCGGCTGACCATTGTTCGACGACGAGGCGCCCGTGCTCCGGCAAGCACGCCCCGTGTCCCGGCCGGCTTCTTTCGATGACCCACGCAACCCAGTCTGTGCTTAGACAATGTGGACGCCAAAGACGGCTTTGGCCTGTGCGCGACGGAGGTTGACAGCGCTGTTGGGTCGGCCCAGGCTGGCAGAGCGGGGGAAACGCCACGACGACGTCGCCGCAGAGCGCTGGCGCGCGGATGGCTGCCGCAATGGTTGCGGTCGCCGGCGTGCTCGGTGAACAGGCAGGGACACGAATGACCGATTTCATCGTTGGTTCCCATCAATCCGACACCCATCAAAAGGCTCTGCGCATCAACCTTGATCCTCGCTGGTATGGAACGATTGCTGAGATCGGCGCTGGCCAGGAGGTTGTGCGCTGGTTCTTTCGGGTCGGCGGCGCCGCTGGCACGATCGCGAAGTCGATCTCGGCCTACGACATGGCCGTCAGCGACGCTGTGTACGGCAAGGCGGACCGGTACGTATCCGCCGGACGACTGCAGGGAATGCTCGATAAGGAATTCCAGCTCAACGTCGACCGACTCGGCGATGAGCGGGGTGACGGAACGTCGTTCTTCGCATTCGCCGATACTGTCGTCGCGCGCAGCTACCGCGGCGGCAACGAATGCCACGGCTGGATGGGCGTGAAGTTCCAGGCGCATCCGCGCGATGAGCCGAGCCAGATCGTGATGCACGTGCGGATGCTTGACCTTGAGGCCTGGCTGCAGCAGGAAGCACTCGGGATCGTCGGGGTGAATCTGCTATATGGAGCGTTTTTCGAGCACCATGAACCGGAACGGCTGATCGAAAGCCTTCTCGACCGGTTGACCACGGGCCGTATCGAGATTGACATGATCCAGTTTCGGGGCATCGAGTTCCGTACCGTCGACAACCGGCTGATGGCGCTGAAGCTCGTCCAACTCGGACTCAGTGGCGTCGCGATGTTCGGTCCGGACCGCGAGGTACTGCAACCAAGCGAAGTGCTCCGCAAGAAAGCGGTCCTGGTCGAACGAGGAAGTTTTCGCCCGCCGACGCACGTCAATTTGGACATGCTCGAGACGGCCAAGGACAAGTTCGCGGCCGATCCGGCGGTGATCGGTAAGCCGGTGCTGACGCTCACCGAGATCACCATGCGGAACCTGCTCGCCGGCGGAGTCGACGTCGACCGGCGAGACTTCCTTGCCCGCGCGGAACTGCTCGCGTCATGCGGAATGACCGTGCTGATCACCGACTACTTCGACTACTACCGCCTGGCCGCCTACATTGGCGAGCGAACGACCGAGCGTATCGGCATCGTCATGGGTGTGCCGAGTCTCATCGAGCTGTTCGACGAGAAGAACCACGCACAGTTGCCCGGCGGGATTTTGGAAAGCTTTGGACGATTGTTCAAGAACGATCTGAAGCTATATGTGTATCCCGTTCGGCCGTCGCCCGACGACGACCTCAAGACCGTCGACGACATCAGCGTCGGGCCGGAGCTACAGCCGTTGTACGACTATCTCGCCGGGCGCGGAAGCTTCGTTCACCTCGACAATTACCGACCCGAGTTCCTGCCGATATTCAGCCGCGACGTGCTCCGCAGGATTGCCGCGCGCGACGACTCGTGGGAAAGCATGGTTCCGGTGAACGTCGCAGATCTGATCAAACGCCGCGGCTTTTTCGGCTTCGTGAGGCCGGTCGCGGACTGACTCCGCTAGTTGGTGTACGGGTCCCTGCCGAACCAGGTCTTCCCATCGATCATTTCGCGTGCCGCGTCCAGGTGGCCTGCGTGGCAGGACAGTTCGGTGATGACGTGTAGCAGGATGTTCCTGAGGTCTGGCAGGCGCCAATTCGGCCAGATCTCCACCGGCCACAGGGCGGGCTCCCGATCGAGCGCGTGCTCTGCGTCCGCGACGGCGGCCAACGCGGCGTTCGCGCGCGCTGTCTCGGAGCGGTAGTCGGCGAACACCTCGTTGGCGCTCATGCCGGCGGGTACGTACCAATGTGCTGTGGCACCGGCTTTGAACAGGTCGGCTACCTCTGCCTCGCCGGCGATGACACCGCGCAGCCAGAACCGTTCGACGTCCACGGTCAGATGCCGCACCAGCTCGAGGCAGTTCCAGCCGCTCGGCAGGACCGGCCGGCGCAGGTCGTTCTCCGAGAGCCCGTCGAGGATGCCCAGGACGTGATCGCGCTCAGCGTCGAGGTAGTCGATGAATGCGTCGAGTTCCTTGTTCACGAATTTCCTGTGTCTCGTGCGTAGGTGCTGGTCGCCGCGGCGACGGTCTAGCGTGCGCCGAGGTTCGTCTTGCCGTCGGCCATTTCGCGGGCGATGTCGAGGTGGCCCGAGTGGCACGCGGTCTCCTCGATCATGTGCAGCACGACCCAGCGTACGGTCGATGGCTGGTCGTCCTCGTCGGGGCCGTTGTGCCTGCCGAGCGGCGCCGCCGTCAGCGCGGTCACATCGAGCACGGCGTTCGAGCGCGCGCACTGTTCCCGGTAGTACGCCATGATCTCAGCGGGCGGCCGTTCGCAGGTCAATGCCATGCGCGGGTCGTAGTCCGGTTGGTCATCGTCCCAGGGCAGCACGTCATCGAGGCCTAAGACCACGTCCTGGAACCAGTGCCGTTCCGCGCCGCCGAGGTGCGCGAGCAGGCCGCCCGGGGTCCAACCGGAGGGCACGATCGGGCGGTGCCAAGCCTGCTCGTCGAGCCCGTCGACGATTGCGAGCACGACGGACCGCTGGTGGTCGAGGAAACGGCGCAGCGTGCGGGCCTCGTCCTGGAGGGCGCTTTCTGCCCGTGTCGCGTTCACATCGATACCGAGATGTAGGGGCGCAGTTCGAAGGTGCCGAAGCGGGCGGTGGGGTGCCTGGAGGCGATCTCGATGGCCTCGTCGAGATCCTCGCATTCGAGCACGCTGTAGCCGGCGATCTGCTCCTTGGTCTCGGCGAACGGACCGTCCGTGATCAGTAGTTCACCGTCGCGCACCCGCAGCGTGGTGCTCGACCGCGGGAGGGTGAGCCGGCCGCCGCCGATGAGGATGCCGCGGGAGTCCATCTCCTCATCCCACGCGGTCAGGTCGCGGTCGTCGTCCGGGCTCAAATCCGCTTCGCCGTCTTCCCAGGCGTTGAGCAGGGCTTCGTCGATGTAGTGGATGAGCATGTACTGCATGGTTCCTCTTCCCTGGTGTGCGTCGGTTGTCGTTACGCGGGCTCGCCGGTCTCGGCGAGTCGACGAGTGAGAAAGCGTCGTTCGGCGTCGGTGGCGGCGCCCGCATCGGCCAGGCGCAGGGCGGTACGGAAGCACTCGGCGGCCTCGGCTCGGCGCTGCAGGCGCATCAGCAGGTCGCCCTGGGTGGCGTGCAGCAGGTAATAGCCGCTAAGCGCCCCAGCGGCCGCCAGGCCCTCGACCTGCGCCAGTGCGACCGCGGGCCCGTCCGCCATCGCCACGGCCACCGCCCGATTAAGCGCAACGACGGGCGACGGCGTCATCTGGCCGAGCCGCTGGTAGAGATGCGCTATCCGTAGCCAGTCCGTGTCCGCCGCCGAGGCGGCGGTGGCATGACAGGCGGCGATCGCCGCCTGCACCTGATACGGGCCCGGTCGACCGAGCCGCAGCGCCGCGGCGAGTACGCCCGCTCCCTCGTCGATCAGCTGCCGGTCCCAGCACGAGCGGTCCTGGTCCTCGAGGCGCACCAGGTCTCCGGCCGCGTTCAGGCGCGCATCCCTGCGCGCGTCTTGGAAGCACGCCAGCGCCAGCAGTCCGAGCGCCTCGGGCTGCTCGGGCATGAGCTCGCCGAGCGCACGCGCGAGATTGACTGCCTGCGAGCACAGGCTCGCCGGGCCCGATCGGTGCCCGCGCCGGCCGAGTACCCGTCGTTGAACAGCAGGTAGATCACGCCCAGGACGCCGCCGAGGCGCTCGGGCAGCAGGTGGCTCGGCGGAACCCGGTAAGGGATCTTGGCTTCGAGAATCTTGTGCTTGGCCCGGACCAGCCGCTTGGCCATGGTCGACTCGGAAGTCATGAACGCCCGGGCGATCTGCGCCGTGGACATCCCGGTGAGCGTCCGCAGGGTCAAGGCGACGCGGGCTTCCATCGACAGCGCCGGGTGGCAGCAGGTGAAGATCAGCCGTAGGCGGTCGTCGCCGAAGTCGGCCTCGTGACCGTCGCTGCCGGGACCACCCGGATCGTCCGCGCCCGGCAGGAGTGTCGCCGCCTCGTGGAACCAGACTGCCTCCCGCGACGCGCGCCGCAGTACGTCCGCTGCGCGGTTGCGCGCGACTGTGGTGAGCCATGCGCCAGGGCGCCGCGGCACGCCGTCGCGCGGCCACAGCTTCGCGGCCTTGGCGAACGCATCCTGCGCACACTCCTCGGCCACGTCCCAGTCACCGGTCAGCCCGATCAGCGCGGCCACGACGCGCCCCCACTCCGTCCGGAATGCTTCGCTAACCGCGGACTCGGCGTCCATCTCCGCCTCACACGGGTCAAGCGCCATCCGCTGCCTCCGTTCACTCCCGCCGAGCTATGTCACAGGTTCGACGAAACAGGAGGGCCGATATGGACAAGACTCCGCAAGAAAATTCAATCCGGCTTGTGACGGATGGCCGAGAGGTGGCCCGGATCCCCATGGGGATACAGGTTGACCGGGCATTTTTCGTCCGTCGAGGATACCGGTGTGGGCGTACCTATCCGAGCCTGGGCGTCCGTGTCAGTACTCGGACGGACGCCGGCGTCGAGCATGAGCGTGCGCCGACCACGGATCGCACCCGGATCCCATCGGCCAAGATCGAATACCGCGCCGCGACGTTACGTACGGGTCCCGTACCCAAGATCATCAGCTGGTCCTCGCGCCGGGCTGTGAAGCCTCCGATGTAAGCATTGCGCAGCAGTTGGTGAACGGTTGTAGCCAGGCGAGCGATGGCCTCTGCCGGGTCGCGGAAGACCGGCCGAGTCCCAGCGGCCTAGGACAGGGGCTTGAGGTAGTTCGACGATGTGGCCGCCGACAGGCTCGACGCCAGCTTGGCTGGTTGCCGAGGGCGAGCCGGTGACTTCGCGGTGGAAGGCTGGGCAGAACCAGTGAGCTGCGGCGTGCCGGCGCCTGACGCAGTCGCGTAGGCCCGGATCACGGCGTCACCGACCACGTCGGTTTGGCCGAACACGAACGACGTGTCGTGGAACGAACCCGAGTTCAGGTCGAGGTAGCTCAGGACCGTCGGGTTGACCGTCGTGGGCTTGGTCAGCAGTAGCGGTGCCGCGAAGGCACCGAGCATCGCGCTTCCCGCCAAGGCGTCTGGCCAGTTGTCGCCGGTGGCGACGCCGTACGAGGCGGCGCCCGGGAAGAACGATTTGGCCATCAGCACCGCGGTCTCGTACCGGTCCTGTCCAACGATGCCGAAGCTGTCCGGGAGTCCGGCCGATGCCAGCGCATTGGTACCGGATCCGCCAACGCCAACGAACACCGGCTTGGTCGCGCTGGACTCAAGTCCGGCGAGGTAGCTCCCGGTCACCGCCGGCAGGCCGTCGTCCGCGCTCAACACCACGACGGCGTTGTCCGCGGGCTGCGTGCCGGGACCGTCGAACGATCCGGCCGCTGCTCCGGCACTCAACGCGTCCGGGAAGTTGAGGCCGGTCGCCAGGAGAACCAGGCCTGGGGTCGGGCTGATCTGGCGTGCGACCTGCACCGCCGTGTCGTACCGATCCGCGCCCGCGATCCGCTGCGTCTTTACGCCGAGCGCTTTGACCTGGTTTTCCACCGACGCGGAGATCGCGCCTGGGCCGCCGACGATGTAGACCGTCTCGGCGGGGGTGAGGATCCGGGTGATCTCCTTGGCGGTGTTCGGGTCCAGCGATGTCGACGGCGTGAGCAGCAGCGGGCCGGACTTCGCCGCGGCGAGTGCCGAAGCGCCGAGGGCGTCCGCGAAGGTGTCACCGCGGGTCAGTACCACCGACGTCGCATTTATACGCTGCTCATCTCCGGCCGGTGACGACCACGTGTTCTGCGAGATGGCAACCGCGGTCTGGTAGCGGTTCGGACCCGCCTCGCGTAGGACGGTGGTCGGAGCCGGATTCGGGAACGCAGCGACCCCGGTCAAGCCTGGCACGATCTCGGGTGTCGTGGCGGTATTGCCCAGCACCTGAGCGGTGTAGATGGCGTCGCCTTCGTCGAACGCGACCGTGTTGGCGAAGGCGCGAACCTTCATGTGGTCGACCGGGTCAGAGGTGACCTGAATCGGGAATCCGACCGAGTTGCCCCCGACGCCGACCCATACCTGCGCGTGCCCACCGGCGTCGTCCTTCGTGTACGCGTACTCCCCATCGGAGCCGAACGCCGCTGGGTTAGCCGCGCCAGCCACGACAAGCGTAGGTACGACCGGATCCGTTTGACCTGGGAACCAGCTGAACTTATAGATGCTGCTGGGGCCGTTGCCTTGCTGACCCTGCACGTAAAGTTGGCCACCGCCGGTGGAAATGTGCGTCCAGTTGGTGTCCGATGGCAGCGGGACAGTCTCGGATGGCCCGCCGTTGACGTTCGAGTACTGGATCACGTCGCTTGCGACGTGCGTGTCCGGGTCCGTCACGTGAGCCGACCACATCAAGGCGTCCGGCTCATCCCAGGAGAGATCGGACCTCGGTGAGCCATCCGCCTTGACGTACAGGCCGATGTCGCCCTGGTTGTTGAAGCGGACCGTACGGATCGCTCCGGCGCTGTCCACAAAGGCCAACCGACTGCCGTTGAACGACCACGCGCCATCGGTCGCGGTGACGTTCAGCGTGAGCGTACGGCCATCGGTGAAGGTGATCTTGTTGGTGCCGTTTGTCGCCGTTAGTGTCGGTTGCGACGGGTCGACCGCTCGCGGCGAGATCGCACCCACACGAGCCGGCGACACCGTACCTGCATGAACCGCCGATACGGTCAAAGCGACAAGTGCGGCAGCGGTGGTGCCTACGGTCAGCCGGCCCAGAAGTGACCCACGATGCAGATTCATCGGACATCCTCAATAGACACGGTGACAAGGCGTCGCGAGCGTACGGCACCTCGCAACTTCCGCGCGACCCCGTATCCGCCTAAAGACTCCACGCTCGACTGGCAACGGGTTCGCCCGATCACCGTCCACGACGCCCTGCCGAGCGAAAGCCGTCGTCCTCGGTCTCGAGATCGGGGTCACGCAGTTGAAGCTGTAGCCGGCGGCCCGGCCTCGATGCGGGAGGCGGCGGCCGGGGTTCCGCCTCTCCACCAGCCGAGCGCCTCGATCCACCAGGTCATGCCTGCGGCGGCGAACGGCGCCACCTGCCCGGCCGCTGACAGTGCGGTCGTTGTGCCTTCCAGTGCGATATCGAGCGGGCGCACAGCGTGTTGTCGGATGAAGGAGACAGCCGCGGTGAATTCCTCGATCGAAACATTGCTGGCGCGCTGGTGGTCGAAAGTGGGCATTGCGCCGTCGAAGCGGGCCGCTCGACGTAGCCCGGGCTTGTGCGGCCATCGCCCGCCGCACCAGATCGGGATGCGCGGTGTTCGCGATGCGGGCCACAGTTCGATGAGCCGGGCGAGGCGTTCGTCGAGGGCACGACCGCGGGCACGCAGATCGGGGTCGAGCCCGAACTCGGTGTACTCGCGGTCCATGGAGCCGATGGTGGCCACGACCGTGAGCCGACCGTCGGAGAGTGCGGCGATAGCGGCGGTGTCCTGCGCGACATCTTGAACCTGCCGCCGCGGCAGGGTGATGGTGAGGATGATCTGCAGACGGGTGGTCGCGGCGGCGATCGCCGCGGCCGCAACGATGGGACTGGCGACGGGCCAGTCGGGTTCGTGATAGAGCACATGGTCCCACAGGTGTACGCCATCCCAGCCGTGACGCTCGGCGGCTACCGCCAGGTCGAGAAGCGTACGGACATGACCGAATTCACCGACCGTGGGTAATCCCACCGCATACCGCGCACTCATGCCACCCATCGTGCCCGAGTCGTCGTCTATATCTGAAGCCGCGCCGAGCGGGCCAGGGCTGTGCTCAGCGCGGTAGGCGATGGAGGACGACGTCGGCCAGTTCGCCGTTGGTGACCTGGGCGGTGATGAAAGTGGCGTACGGCTGCGCACGTCGGTCGGTGGGGGACCCGGGGTTGAGCAGGCGAAGGCCTCCGGCTGCGACGGTGTCCCAGGGAATGTGCGAGTGGCCGAAAACGAGGAGATCGCAGTCAGCGAAACGGGCGGCGCACCGTCGTTCCCGACCCTCTTTCGGGCCGGTCTCGTGCACGACCGCCATCCGAAGGCCGGCGATTTCGGCCCGGGCGACCTCGGGTAAACGGCCGCGCACTGCGGTGTCGTCGTTGTTGCCGTATACCCCGATGAGCCGGCGGCTACGAGCCGACATGGCATCCAGTAGCGACTCGTCCACCCAATCACCCGCGTGCACGACGACGTCGGCGGCATCGATTGCGTGCCACAACATCTCCGGCACGTCGCGGGATCGCCTCGGCACATGAGTGTCCGCCGTCAGGACTAGACGCATATCGGTATCTTGCCGTCCGCGCCGTCCCTCCGCCCGCCGGCCAGGCTGCCGGGGGTAGCCGCGAACGGTGAGCCCGGTGGGTAGAGGTCGCGCACGTATGGCTGGTCGCGTACCGCGGACCGCGTTTCGCCCGGCGCCGCGGGTGGCGCAGCCAGCCGATCATCCGGTGTGCCGGTGCAGCAGCCGGAACAGCGTTAGCCATTGCTCCGGCCACACCTCGCCGACGATCCTGTCCGGCGGGATGCGAGCCGCGCGGCAGGCAGCCGCGGCTCGGCCGTACCGGCGAGCCAGCGAGGCCGGCAGCGACCCGCCGACGCCGGAGAAACCAAGATCGACCATCCTTCGGTACGCGGGGAGCGCGCGCGCCGGTACGAGCGGCACCGGCCGCCGCACCAGGCGCAGGATGCCGCCGTCCACCCGGGGCACCGGGCGAAACGCGGTCCGCGGCACGCGGCCGGCCAGGTGCCAGCCGACCTGCGGCCAGGTGGCGATGGTCAGCCGCGACCACCGGCCGTAGTCGCCGGTGCGCTTGCGGGCGTACTCCAGTTGGGTGAGCAGCGTGGCCGTGGTCAGGGCCGGCGCGGCCAGGCACCAGTCCACGACCGCGGCGGTCAGCGCGTACGGAATGTTGCCGACCACAGCGAACGGCCGGCTTGGCGCCCGGGCGGCGAGGAAGTCGGCCGAGCGGACCGCGAGCCGGGGATGCCGGGGAAGGGCCGCGGCCATCGCCGGATCGACCTCGTAGGCGACGACCTGCGCGCCGGCCGCCAGCATCGCCGCGGTGAGCCGGCCGCGGCCGGCGCCCGCCTCGTACACCAGCGCATCGGGTTTGATCTCGGCCGCCGCGACGATCGCGCGGACCGCGCGGGGATCGGTGAGGAAGTTCTGCCCGTACGCCCGTCGGGCGCGGGCATATTCGGGGCGTGGCGCCATGACCAGAGTCCTGTCTGCCGCAGGTGCGGCGAACACGGACGGGCGGCATCGCGGCCCGTCCGTACCGAAAGGGACGGTCGGGCCCTGGGGCGCTCAGCGGTGCGAGAACTCGGAACGGTCTAGCCGGCGCACTCCAGGGCGAGGTGCCGTACGCGCAGCCGGATCGCTTGCAGCGGACCCCGCGCGATCGGCGCCTGCGCCGTCGTGATCAGGGCGTGCGTCATAGCCATCCCCGCACGGTAGCGCCCGGGTCGCGCTCGGCGCATCCGAGTAATCCCGAGTACGGGCGGTGTATGGACGTGCTAGCGCTGACGCGTGAGCCGCACCGGTTCTTGTTCGGCGCGATCGCGCCCCCATTGGCAGCCGCCTAGATATGCCAACGGGGTGGAGCGAAACAATGGTCAAACGGCGCCGTGAACGTCGGCTGTAGCCGACATCCGACAGCGCGTCGAGCGCGTAGGCTCGAATGGAACACGTGCACAGCCGCCAGAGCAGGGGGCTTCGTGATGGTCATGCCAGCCCGCGAGGACATGCACTTCCGCCGCGAGGACTTCGTCAAGAACCTCGTCAGGTGGGGTTTGCCGCAGTTAGCCGAGCGCGCGGCGAAGGAACTACCCGAGGACTTCGACGGAGTTCAGGCGGCCGCCTGGTGTCAACGGGTCGGTATCTCCTTGGACGACCTATTCAGCCGTATGGGCGGCAGCCCCTGAGCGCCTACGGCACCTCGGGCGACCTCATCAAGTAGTAGCACCGCGGCGGTTGTGTATGTCGTCCGGCTTTAGATGAGTCGTGCCTGACATCCGCTCGATGCGAGCTCGCTACGGCGCGATCGTGCGATAGCCCCGGTGCTCGCTGCCTTCCGCGTCGTTCTCTCCGACGAGGACGGCCAATACGTCCCCAATGGCGGGACCATGGCTGGCCGGTTCCGGCAGCGGCAGGTGTTCCTGGATCTGATAGCGGTTGCGGCGGCCATCTTTGTGCTTGACGACGTAGCCGGCCGTGGTCAGGTCGGTGACGATCGCGTGGGCGCTGCGTTCGGTGATGCCCAGGTCGGCCGCGATGTCGCGCAGCCGCACGCCGGGGTCGCGTGCGATGCACAGCAGGGCCTGGGCGTGGTTGGTGAGGAAGCTCCAGCTCTCCACGTCAGAAACCTATCACGCTATTCTGGAAATCCATTGCATGTTTCGGACTTCATGTGTAGCCTGAGCACAGACCCGGGAGTCAGCAGCCGCAGGCCGCGACGAGCCAGGGTCACTCAGGGAGCAGCGTCGGACCTTTGCGCCCTCGCTCCCAGTCGGGAAGCACAGCCATGACCGGACAACCACACCCCCAGGGCGGGGCCACGACCCTGCCGCCGCAGTCAGCCAACGGCTCATCGCCCGAACCGCCGGCCGTTCCGCCGCCGCACAGCGCCCCGCGGATGCGAACCCGGATCAGCGGCATACGCACGGGGCTGATCGCCGGCTTCGTCGGCCTCATCGTGGTGATGATCTTCATCATCCAAAACGCACACGCGGTGAACATCAGCTTCTTCGGCGCTCACCTGCACCTGTCCCTGGCTGTAGCGCTGCTTCTTGCCGCGATCGCCGGCGCTCTGCTGATGGCCGCCGTCGGGACCGCCCGGATCACCCAGCTACGGCGGATCATGCGCCGCGACCGGCGCAATTCGCCGACCAGCTGACGCGGCGACGAGCAGCCCCGGGCAACCATTCAGGAACACATGCGCCCTGAGCAGCACGCCCAAGCTCCCCGGCGCTCTCCATCCGGCAGCACCCTCTGCCACCTCAAGCACGTCCCACGTACGTCACTGACCAAGGAGTCGGTTATGGGCATCATCGCTTGGATCATTCTCGGACTAGGCGCAGGCTTGATCGCGAACATGCTGATCCCCGGCCGAAGACAACAGGGCCTCATCGTCACCTGCCTGATCGGCATCGCCGGCGCACTGCTCGGCGGCTGGGCCGCCACGAAGATCTTCCACATCCACAGCCTGAATGGCTTCTTCAACGCCTCCACCTGGCTAACCGCCATCGCCGGCGCTGCCGTCCTACTGCTCGCCTACCACCTGGCCACCCGCCGATCCGGCGGGACCCGGTCCGGCCGATCCCGGTCTCGCTCGGGCCGCCGATACGCCCGCCGCTGACCCAACGGGCACGCCCGGCCGCGGAGTCCACAATCGACCCCGGCCGGGCCGCCCACAGCGAATGGACCGGTCAGGCCCGTGTACGCCTGGCCGCCTGCATGAGTAGAGCGTCTCGGCAGTCGGCACAACCGCAGCCAAGGCGCACCCTCACCCCCAACATCACGGGCCCATCCCTGGAGGCAGCACCATGCGCGTCGGATCGATCATCCTCATCGCCTGGCTACTCATCGGCACCCTCGCCGGAGGCCAACGCCACTACTACAACTCAGCCACCACAACGTGCGCCAAAGCCGGCACAATCACCGTCACCATCCTCGCCGGCCCACTCAACTACATCGGCGTCAACCCGAAGATCACCTGCCCGACGCCAACGCCCAGCACATAAGCCCGCGAGGTGCGCGCGCACGTGTCGGCCGTTCGTTCCACCGGTGTGGAGTCAAGCCGCGAGTTACATCGGTCCACGTCGATATCGGCGTGGCCTGGTAGGCTGGTGTACGACGCGGATCCCATCCCGATCCTCTGCCGCTCCTGGACCATCGAGCGTATTTGTCGTCATTGGTGACGATCGCCTGACACCGGAACCGGGATCGCGCGCATCGACCCATCGATAGGCGCTGCTGACCGTTCAACGGTTGTCGCCGCCCGCTTGTGGACCGGCGCGTTGTACGTGGCCCGTACGGGCCTGTGAGCCAGAAGGTCGTGCCCGGTGGGGCTATCGTTCGGAATTCTGTCTACCTTTCCGCCTACGCAATGCGGTATCGCTACATTCTCCGCCTCGCTGTCCGATGCGTTGACCGCAGGCGACGCCTCGGCCGGAGTGGTCCGTTTGGTGGACGCGCCAGAACCTCTGTACGGACGGGTGATCCATCATCTTGTTCGTGATCACGGGTCGGTCGCCGAGGCAGCGGTGGCGCTCGACGACCACCAAGTGGTGATCGTCCAGCACGAGTTCGGCCTGTACGGCGGCTCGGACGGCGCGCACGTGCTCGACGTGATCGACCTCGTCGCCGCGCCCGTCATCGTCATCGCGCACACCGTGCTCTCGACACCATCGATCCACCAGCGCGAGATCCTCGAACGGATCGTGGACCGCGCCGACGCGCTGGTTGTCATGTCGATGACGGCCCGCGAGCGCTTGCTCGCCGGATACGACGTCGACGCGACCAAAGTCGTCGTCATCCCCCACGGTGCGGTCAGCGAATCGACCGCGGTCGGCAGCAACCGTCGGCCCGGCCCGCCGCGCCTGCTGACTTGGGGCCTGCTCGGCCCGGGCAAAGGTATCGAGGGCGCCATCGATGCCCTATCGCGTCTGCGTGCGCTGCATCCGGCCCCGCACTATCGGATTGTCGGCCAGACGCACCCGCGAGTACTCGCGCGCGATGGGGAGGCGTACCGCACGGCACTGGCCGCACGCGCGACCGAGCGAGGGGTGGCCGACCTCGTGTCGTTCCATCCGGCGTATCTGGACGGCGGGGCGCTCCGACGAGTCGTCGCCGAGGCCGATGTCGTCGTGCTGCCGTATGAGTCTCGGGAGCAGGTCACGTCAGGGGTGCTGATCGAGGCCGTGGCTGCGCGTAAGCCAGTTGTCGCGACCGCGTTTCCGCATGCGGTGGAGTTGCTGGCGTCCGGAGCCGGTCTCGTCGTGCCACACGCCGACCCACAGGCGCTGGCCGACGCGGTTCGCCGGGTGCTGACTGAGCCGGATCTCGCGGCGACGATGATCCGTCACGCGACCGCCGCCGCACCAGACCTGCGCTGGTCGGAGGTTGCGGCGCGTTATCGTGCCCTCGGCGCGGAGCTCGTGGACGCGCGCAGATCGGTGGCCGTCCTATGAGCGGGCGGGTGTCGTTTGCACATGTCATGCGGCTGTCGGATGGCCGGGGCATCTTTGAGCATGCGTTTGGATCCGTACCCCGAGTCGAGGGCGGCTACTGCCTCGACGACACCGCGCGCGCACTTATCGTCCTGTGCCGCGAGCCGGCGCCGTCACGTGATCTGCGTAAGCTCGCGGCGACGTACTTCGATTTCGTCCTCGACGCGCAGGCGCCGAACGGCGCATGCCACAACCGGCTCGACACGTATGGCCGTTGGCAAGACGTTCCGGGCGTTGGCGATTGGTGGGGTCGCTCCCAGTGGGCCCTCGGTACCGCTGCTGCCCGTAGCGACGATCCGTGGATAAGAGCGACCGCCGCGACGCGGTTTGACCGCGGCGCGAAGCAGCGCAGCCCGGACCGGCGGGCGATGGCGTTCGCCGCGCTCGGTGCCGCTGAAATGCTCTCCGTGCACGCCGCACACGTGCCGGCGCGCGCGCTGCTGGCCGACGCGGCGGCCCGGATCGGTCGCCCGGCGCCGGATCCGGAGTGGCCTTGGCCGGAGCCGCGCCTCGCGTACGCGAACGGCGCGATAGCCGAGGCACTGATCGCGGCCGGTCACCATCTTGACGACCGGTCAATCCTCGACGACGGACTGATTCTCCTTCGTTGGCTGCTCGAGACGGAGACGTACGACGGTCACCTATCTGTGTCACCAGTAGGCGGACGCGGGCCCGCTGACCCGCGGCCATCCTTCGACCAGCAGCCAATCGAGGTAGCGGCTATCGCTGATGCTTGTGCGCGAGCCCTCAACGTCACCGGCGACGCGAGCTGGGCGGCCGGGCTGGACCTGGCGGTGCGGTGGTTCCTCGGCGCTAACGATCGTGGTGTTCTCATGTGGGATCCGGCGACCGGCGCTGGTTTCGACGCTTTGACCCCGGACGGCCGCAACGCCAATCAGGGTGCCGAGTCGACGCTAGCCATGATCGCCACAATGCAACAGGCCGTACGCCTGCCGGCGGCCGCTCGGTGAACATGCCAACGCCGTCGCTGATCGTGTCCCGTACGCCGGGGATGCTGCGGCCCGACCCGCGGCGGGTGGTCACACAACTGTTCGTCCCCGGAGACGAACAGCTGATCCACGGACAGTCCCGGGTGAACCCGGTCATCGATCGGATCATGCAATTGGACGAGGCGACGGCAGGCGCCGCTCTCGACAAAACATTGGCGCTGTTCGAAGACCGCCACGACGATTTGTCGTCCATCCTTCAGGATCACTTCGACTTGGTCGCGCACCGGCTCAGCGGCACCGCGGACGTGCCAAAGGCCGTACGGCTGCTTATTGGCGCGTACTTCACTCACGAGTACGCGTTGGAAGCGGCGGCCTTGTTCAACCCGTCGATCGTGGAGCATCCCGAACAACGCGGAATCGCCGCCGACGAACTGCGAGTCGTGCTGAGTGTCCGCGCCGTCGGCGAAGGCCATCGGTCGGCGATCGAATTCCGTACCGGTGTCGTGGGCGTGGACGGGCAGCTTCGTCTGGACCAGCCGGTCGGCCACATCACGGCCGGCCGTCGTGTCGATTCGTGCTACGACCGCGATCAGTTCCACCGCGTTCTCAGCGAGCTCGGCGACGATGCCGAGGATGCCGCATTCGTGATCGACTCCCTACCGGACCGGTTTTCCCCGATCGAACTCGAGGATCTGCTCGCGACCTTGCACGGACAACGCCTTACCCGGCATGCCGCGGATCGCACCATCGCGCACCTTCGGTGGATCGCTTCGTGCAATTACGAGGTGACCTACCCGGTCGACTCCGCACTCGACCAACGAGTCCTCATGCCCCGCGCCCCGTCGGAGACCAATGGCATGGAGGATGCCCGCTTCGTGCGCTTCGTCGATGACCTGGGCATGGTCACCTACCGAGCGACGTACACCGCATATGACGGCCACCGAGTGACGCCACAGCTCTTGAGTACCAACGACTTCCGTACTCTTAGTGCCGCGCAGTTGACCGGCGTGGCCGCAACGAACAAGGGGATGGCCCTGTTCCCGCGACCGGTCCGTGGCCGCCATCTCGCGTTGTCTCGCTGGGATCGGGAGAACATCTCCGTGGCGTCATCGGTAGACGGATACGCGTGGGATCAGCCCATCACCATCGCGAGTCCACGGCGGGCCTGGGAGCTGATCCAGATCGGCAACTGCGGATCGCCAGTGGAGACCCCGGAAGGCTGGCTCGTATTGACTCATGGAGTCGGCCCGATGCGGCGATACGCCATCGGCGCGATGCTGCTGGACATCGACGACCCGACCCGCGTACGCGGCCAGTTGCCGGAACCCCTGATCGAACCGACTCAGGAGGAACGCGACGGTTACGTGCCCAACGTCGCCTACACCTGTGGCGCGCTCGTGCACGGCGACCACCTCGTCGTGCCGTACGGGAGCGCCGACAGCTCCATCGGCGTCGCTATTGTCGATCTTCCGCGCCTACTGTCCGCGCTGGTCGATGGCTGAACGTCACCGCGCCGACGCTTCATAACCGGAAACGTCGGTGAACGTCGCTCGACCGGATTCCTGAGCGTTCGTCTCGCCGGCCTCCGGTTCCGCCGTCAACGACGTCTCGTCACGAGAATCCGACGTACGCTCGGGTTATAGCTGGGTCCGCGACGACGCCCAACATCCGAAGCCGAGACGGTTGACGGCGGACGGGAGTTTTCAATGTCATCAGCGTCTGAGCCGATGCATCTGAGCAATCACCATCGCAATACGCTGCGTCAGCTGTTCCAGCATCCGGTCAGCCACAACATCGGTTGGAACGCCGTGGTGTCGTTGCTGGATACGGTGGGATCGGTTGCGGAGCAACACGGAGGCAAGCTCGCCGTGACGTTGGGTGGCCAGACCGAGTTTCTCGATCCTCCCGCACATAAGGACATCGACGCACAGATGGTCGTCGACTTGCGTCGGATGCTGACCAATGCCGGATTCGGAGTCGACGACGGCCATCCGGACGACGGCGGCCATTCAGACGACGGCGGCCGTCCGGACGACGAGTCGGAGAGGTGAGATCGGCTCCCTCATCCACCATCGGCGATCATCTGATCGCGCAACGTGGCCAACGATCGCGCCAGCAGTCTTGAGACATGCATCTGCGAGATGCCCAGCGTTACGCCTATCTCGGTTTGCGTCAGCTCGTCGATGAACCGCAACGCGATGACGCGCCGGTCGCGCTCGGACAGGGCGGCCAGCAAGGGGCGTAGCGACAGTCGCCGATCGACCGCTTCGAACTCGGGATCCGGGCCGCCAACCAGGTCGAGGGCCGAGATCATCTCGCCGTCCGCTGACATCCGCGGCTGCGACGACGGGCGGTACGCGCTGCCGACCTGCCGGGCGGCGTCAACGTCGGAGGTGCTGAGGCCGAGCTCGGCGGCGAGATCCGTCGTCGTCGGCACACCCTGGAGTTGCCGTGTCAGGTGCTCAGTGGCGACTGCCAAGGCGACGCGGGCGTCCTGGAGCGGGCGCGGCACCCGGATTGTCCAGGTGGCATCGCGGAAGTATCGCTTGATTTCGCCGAGGATGGTTGGGGTGGCGTAACTCGCGAACGGTACGTTCCGGCTGACGTCGTACCGGTCGATCGCCTTGATCAGCCCGATCGTGGCGACTTGCGTGAGGTCGCCCGGCGGTTCGCCGCGGCCGACGTACCGGCGCGCCAGATGCCCGGCCAACGGCAGATACCACTCGATGGCGCTGCCGCGGATTTCCATCCGCGCCGGATCACCCAGCGCCAGCGCGTTTAGCTCGAGCAGCAGGGAATCGCCGCGTGAATCGCCATGTGAACCGTCGCGTCCGACCGCGGCGGCAGATGCTGGGACGGGTTCGGCGGCATTCGTCCGCCGTTGCTCGGCCCGTGCCGGCAAAATGGCCGTGCCGCTCTGGGACTTCTCGTCGGTCGCCGTGGACGTCGCATGGGTTCGCCATATGGCGACCGGCGATGAACGCGGCATTGGCATCGATCTCGTCATGCTGGCCCTTCAGATGGTGGGCAGACCTGAGGCGCGGGCGAATTCGGCGATGCGGATGGGATCGCGGTGCGATCTCGTCCTTTCATGTGACCTGAGTAGCTAAACGAAAAGCAGCTCAGCCGGCCGGGCACGCACGGGTGGCCCGGCCGATGGTGTCGAGGTGCCGGATAGCCTGCGCATAGGAGCGGACGAGACCGGTCTCCAGGTAGGACACATCGTGACCGGCGCAGAAGTCGCGAACGAGGGACTGAGCATGACGGAGGTTTGGCCGCGGCATCGACGGGAACAGATGATGTTCGATCTGATAGTTCAATCCTCCGAGCGCGGCATCGGTGAGCCAATGACCGCGTACGTTGCGGGACGTCAACACCTGGCGGCGCAGGAAATCCGCGTCGTCGGCCGCGCTCAGCTCCGGCATCCCCTTGTGGTTCGGAGCGAACGAGCACCCGAGGTACACGCCGAAGATCCCCTGGTGCACGGCGATGAATACGATCGCCTTGATCGGAGACAGCACGAGAAACACCCCCGACAGGTACACGGCGACGTGTAGACCGAGCAGGAGTGCCTCACGAGTCCGGTGCCGATTGTCCGAGCTGACGAGATACCGGCCGCTCGCGACGCGCAGATTGATGGCCTCGAGCAACAGCAACGGGAAGAACAGGTACGCCTGGAACCGGTACAGCCAACGGGCTATGCCACGGCTCGCGCTTGCTTGTCCGGCCGTGAAAATCAAGGCGCCGGCTCCGACGTCCGGATCTTTGGCCGCGTCGTTGGGGTGCGCGTGATGGCGGTTGTGCTTGTCCACCCACCAGCCGTAGCTCAACCCGACCATGAGATTCGCGAAGACAACGCCGAGGGCGTAGTTGGCCGAGCGGGACGCGAAGATCTGCCGGTGGCCGGCGTCATGACCAAGAAACCCCAGCTGCGTGAAGATGACGCCGAAGAAAGCGGCCACGACAAGCTGCCACCACGAATCGCCTATCACGACGAACGCGACGCCGCCGACCAGCCACAAGCCGACCGTCAACGCGATCTTCCACGAGTAGTAACCCGGGCGCCGCGCGAGCAGACCAGCGCTTCGAATATCCCGAGACAATTCGGCGTACGCACTGCCACGCGGGGCAGCGGTTGTCGCTGCGACGTCAAGCTTCGACGGCATGTGCGTTCTGGTGGTGGTCATCACGAAATACCCGGCTTCACATCGGTCGCTACTGTCGATGTGTCGCCGGGGTCTCGAACGACGTACATCATCACGATACGTCAGTTGAGGGACGGCCGGCGCATTCATGGCAGTGCCAAGGTCGCAGAGGCCGGCTTGAATGCCACCAGGCCAGTCCGAACGCGCGTACGATAACGGCATACCGGACCGACGACATCCCCAGATGCCAGCCCACACCGGCCAGTGCAAGGGGATCTCATGCACACTCCGCTCGAGGCAACGCCGTTCACCGCCGACACGACCCGTCTCCGTCTGGGAAATGCCGATTCACGCCGTACGCTTCTCGACGGTGGCTGGTGGCCACGGTCGACCGACCCAGTTGCAGAGCTGCCCGGGCTGATTCGGGCCATCGATCACCTGCACGGGCCGGTATTGCGCATCGCCCTGAGCGCGGGCGGCTGGGCGAGCCATCCGCGGTCGGTGCGTGTCGGCGCGCGCACCATTCGGCTCGGCTTCTTCACCAGTCAGCCCCCCGCGCTTCTGACCGCGCTGTGTGGCGGCAATGGCCGCGTCGACCTCCTCGTGGTATCGCCGACGGTCGACACCCGGTCCGCCGAGGCAGGCAATGGCCGTCGCCGCCACAGCGAACAACGTCATTCGGGCCCAGCACATCATCGGCAACGGCGGCACGGCGCCGACGCCCGCTGCGGACCTCGCCGAGGAGGTGTGGGCGACCGACGGCGGCGCCGACTTGGCGGTACGTCCACGAACCATCCAACCCGACAGCGGTGTATTGCCCGGTGTCATCGGACATGGCCTCGCGATAGGTGCACGATCGAGCGCGTGAACGCGCTCAACGCTCCCTGGCGGCGGACGGGCCAGGTCGTGTTGGCGGTCGAGACGGCAATTGCTCGGATCCATCCACAATGGCCTGAGCGAGATCGGACAGTCGGCGGTTACCGCCTCGCGCCTCGCTGCGCAGTAGCCGGAATGCCTCGGCCACGTCGACTTGCAGCCGCTCGGCCACCACGCCCTTGGCCTGTTCGATCAGGACCCGAGTATTCAACGCGGTCTGTAGCTGCTCGACGAGGACATCGCTACGACGAATCGTTCGTTGTTGGAGGAGTCCGATCGTCGCGACATCGGCCAGCGCTTGGCCCACGCTCAGCGCCTGCCGGTCGAGCGCTCCGGCCCTGACGTCGAACAGGTTCAACGCGCCGATCACGTCGGTGCGCAAGCGCATCGGCAATGCGTGGACGGCACGGTAGCCGACGTCCGCGGCAGCGGCCGCGAAGCGTGGCCATCGATCCGTCGACGCCAGGTCGACGACCGAAACCTGCTGACCGGTACGAAAGCAGTCCAAGCACGGACCCTGGTCCGCCTGCAATTGGAACAACTCGAGGAGCCTCGTGCGCTCCGACGAGGCCGCCACCACCTGAAGTGCGTCGTGTCCGTCCGTGAGCAGTAGCCCGGCGGCGGACACACCCAAGAGTTGCACGCATCGCTCGGTAAGGACGTGCAAAAAGTCGATCAAGTCGAAATCATCGACTAGCGTATCGGCCATTTCGACGAACACGTCGGCAAGCTGGACTTCGGCCATGTCATTCACCTTCGTCGTGCATTCTGTTCGGAGACGGTCCCGGCTCGAATGTGGCGACGGTGTCGCCGGGATCATGCTTCATTATCCGCCACCCGTCGCGTCAGACTCGAACCGCAATCGTCGAGCGACCACGTCCGCGGCGACGTCACCTAAACGGCGGTCATGCGCATAGGCGTAGGCACGCAACCGCGTCAGCGCCACCGCAATGGATACGCCCAGCTGAACGCTGATCATCCCGGTCGCCTGATGTACCTCTGGATGGTGTGGGCGGGCCCGGACGGGCACGTACCGACCTGGCGGCACGCTGTCGCCTTGTCCGTCCAAGAGCAGCGCGCAGGCGGTATCGGCCAGCACGAGTGCATCGGCGAGCTGGGAGCGTTCCAACGGACCAGGCTTGTCCCGGTAGAGGTCCATGACTCCGAGCCGTACGGCGCCGACGCGCAGCGGTAGCGAGAACAACGCCCACACGCCCGCACTCATCGCCGCATCCGTGAAAGCCGGCCATCGCGCCGCACATTCCGCGTCGGAAAGGTCGGACACCAAGACCGGACCGTCGACGAGTGCGTCCACGCTCGGCCCCTCACCCAGCGTCAAAATCAACTCCTCCAGTTCGGTGGCCACGCGATCGCTGGCGTAGAAAGCCTCGCGCGGCGTCGCCGCTAACCGCACCGTAATCGCGACACCGGTAACACCGGCGACGGTGACCATCGTCGCGCCAACGTGCTCCAACCCCACCTCGGCGTCGGCCGCGCGCTCGACCAACGCACTCCAGAGTTGGATACGTCGGTCGACGGTCATGACACCACGTGAGACGAACAGGACGCTCTCGCCACGGCTCGAGTTGTCCAGTTGTCGTTGCCACGGCAGAGACGAGCACCTCGGCGGACATTCGGTCCGATGCCCCGGAGCCCGGTCACGACAGCACCCCGGCCGAGTTTCCGCATCCGGGCCTCGCGCATCGGGAGTTCGGCTGCATCGCGCCCACTCCGATCGGGATGTCGATGGAAACGATGTCATCCGCCACCGAGGTCCCGAGTGACCTATCAAAAGATACTCCCCGTGGTGAACGCGGAGGTCGTAGTCCTTCGGCGATCGGATCGTCGGGTGCGGACGCGGACGACGGCCGTAACTATCGGTTAGCCGTTGCTGATCCAAAGATTCACGGATGTTCCCGTCGGACGGCGATTACCGACGAGAGCGGACCAGCTATCAAGGCGCTCGTGCGGGCCTCGGTAAATTCGAAACCCATCGGGTCGGTACCCATGTTGCTGCTGTTGTACAACACGGCAAAGTCGCCAGCTTCGGTATTTGCGGGCCGCCCGAACTCGTACGGCGCGACGGTGAAGGACCCGTCCGCTACCTCATGCCAACCGTCGGCGAGCAGTACGTGAGTAATGCGGGTGACATCAATCGCGAGGCTCATGCTCTGGTTTCCTTACAGCGGAGGCGTGTCAGATCGGCGCGATCGCGGATGCGGCGGCCGGACGGGGCAACGGAGACGGCGTCCCGTTCGCCGTCTTTCATTCGGAGTGTCAGGGTGGAAGCCCGCTCCGTCGTCGATGGTGCGGCGTGGCCACTTTTCCTTGTCGGACAAAGAATGCGCCCAACGTGGGGGAGAGGCACGTTCGGTGGTCACTCCTCGACGAGCTAGCGCATCGGAAGCAGGCGACGACGGCCCACCGCACGGACGGGCGCGGTGATACCACCGTACGCGCTTCTCGACCAGGGTTGTTGCCGCCCGAGGCCACGACAGCGACAGAAGCCGAATCATTCGCCGCCTAGCCCGGCGCCATCCAATCGATCTGCCCCAGACTTCGGCAGCGTTCACGCACGTGAAAGTGGGCCGACAACATGCTGTCCACCTTCATCGGTGATCTGCCTCAGGTTCGGCGCTGCATCCCGCCTCACCGATCAGATACCGCAACAACGCCGTCGTTTGAGCCGTCGTCACGCCGTTACCTCGTCAGCTGGTTTGACCGTGACCGTCTCGTCGGTTGCAGCCGCCGGTGCGGGAGTCGCCTTGCGTCGGACCAGGCGGCGGCCCGGCCACTGGCTTGCGCTTCCGATGACGGAGAGCAGGGCCGGGGCGAGGAGTGATCGCACCACGAACGCGTCGACGAGGATGCCGACCGACAGCGCGAACGCTAGCTCACGGAAGGGCTGTAGCGGTATCAGTGCCAGCAACCCGAAGCTGGCTGCGAGGGTGAATGCGGCAATGCGGATGGCCCGGGCCGACTGGGGCAGGGTGACGGCCAGCGCCTCGCGCAACGGCCGGCCCTGGGCCTCTTTCCATGCCGGGCCGATGCCGAAGATGTTGTAGTCGGAGCCGAGTGAGATCAGCACGACCGCCGCAGCAAACGGTACGTAGAAGGTGATGCCGTCGTGGCCGAGCGTGTCCTCGAATAACCATACGGTCAGCCCGAGTGTGGCGGCGATGGCCAGGAGGCTGCACCCGAGTAGTACCAGGGGTGCCAGCGGCGCTCTCAGATACAGCATCAGGAACAGCAGGTTGGCGGCGAGTGCGGCAAGTGCGACGCGGCTCAAGTCGTGGACAGTCTGATCGACGATGGCTGCGGTGATCGCAGTATCGCCGTCGACGCTCACCCGCGCTCCGCCGAGCCCCGCCGCCACGGCCAGACCGGGAAGGTCCCGCTGTAGGCGTGACATCGTCGCGACGGCTTTGGCGCCCAAGGGGTCGTCGGACAACACGAGCAGATACCGCGCGGCGGCGCCGTCCTTCGACGACAGCAGCGGGGCGAGCTGTTGGATCGTCACATCGGCCGGGCCGACGACCGCGGCTATGCCGGACTGGCGGGCGATCGACTTCTCCAAGGCGGCGAGTTGGGGCTTGCGCCCGGTGATTCCGGCTCCTTCAACGAGGATCTCGGTCGGCGACAGGATGCCCTTCGCGAAGCCCGCCTCGGCCCGATCGGCCGCGATCCGTTCGGGGTCACCACTGGGCAACGATTGGATGAACGACAAACCGAGGCTGAGGTGGCGGGCCGGCACGGCCGCCCATAGCAGGCCGCCGACGCAGACGACCAGAACGATCAGCGCGTAGGCCGGTCGGGTAAGCATCCGCGACCAAGGCGTCGCGGGAGCGAGCACCGGTCCGTCTGGCGCTGCGGTGCGGGCCTTTCGGCGCGGCGTCCAGAACATTGTCGATCCGAGGATGCCCAGCAGCGCGGGCATCAGCGTGACCGCGACGATCATGCCGATGAGTACGGCGAGCCCCATGCCGGGGCCAAACGCGCGGAACGTCGGCGCGCCGGCGACGATGAGCGCCCCGGTGCCGGCAGCGGCGGTGATGCCCGCGATCGCGACGATCGGGGACGATTGTGCGGTGGCCCACCGGGCGGCGGTGAGCCGGTCGACCCCGACTTCCAGTTGCGCTCGAGCGGCCGATAGGTAGAACACCGCATAGTCGGTGACCACCCCGAGCAGCAGCGCGACCAACAGTGGCTGAGTCTCCTGCGGTACAGCGATGTCGTACCGGGCGGCCAATGCGCCGCCGACGTGCAGAGTGAACAACACTGCAACGCCGGCCACGGTCAGCGCAACGACCGGAGCGAGCAACGATCGAAACGCGAACGCAACGATCAGGAACACGGCGGCCACCGTCGCCGCCTCCAGCCACTTGAGCGACGACAACACGATGTTGCTCTGTTCGACGCGGGCCGGTATCGACCCGGTGATGCCGACCACGTCGTCTTCGGCTCGGAACTGGGTGGCAACATAGTGCCGGGCCGCTGCCGTTTGCTGGCCGAAGTCAAGGTCGGGCGACATGAACAGGTACGTGACGATGGTGGTTCCCGGGTGCCGGACGCCGGGTAGCGCCGCGTTCGGGACGGGTACAGCGGCGCGGACCGATCCCGTCCCCGCGGCCGCGGTTTCGCGGGCTCGGACGATGGCCCGCGCCGTGACGGGCGCGGACAGACCGTGGACGTTGTATTGCACGATAGCGACGCGGCTAAGCAGCGGATATCCGAATCTTTCGGCCGAGCGCAGCTCCGCCTGGACAGCCGGGTTGTTCGCCGATACCAGCTGACTGAGATCTTCGCCTTGGCTGCCGATCGGCGGCAGCCGGAGAATCAAGACGGCCCCCACGACCCAACCGGCGACGACGATCCATCGCAGGCCGACCATCACACGCGCGTACGCCCGCAACAGCAAGCTAAATCGCCGCCGGCCGCGGCCGACAGTGTCGGCGCTCATCGGACACCACCATCGTTTCGGGAAGAGACGATCGGCGATACCCATCGGCCGCGCCGTAAAAACGCCAGCCCAAACGCCGCCAGGACGCGAGCTGCGCGGCGGGTACTACTTCTGGATACGGCGCCGGTACGGGAAGCCATTCGCCGGGCACCATCCGGCTCGCTGATGACCTCCTCGCCCACTCCACGCCCGCGCAGCCTAATACGGTCGCTATCGAAGTCAACTGAACCTGAGACTGGCGTGCGGATTGCGCGATTTGCTTGCGTGAGCTAAGTTCTGCTCATGCGAGCAAGAACCTTCACTGAGTCCGGTCGACGTGCCCAGATCGTGGCGGCGGCGATCGAGGTGATCGCCGAGGTCGGCTACGCCAACGCGTCGTTCAGCCGGATTGCGAAGCATGCAGGCCTGTCGAGCACCGGCATGATCAGCTACCACTTCGCCGGCAAGGACGACCTACTGGCGGCGTGTGTGACCGAGATCGAGCAGGTCACGGGGGCGTACATGAACCCGCGGATCGACGCCGCCGAGGGCCACGTCGGCATGCTGCGGGCCTACGTCGAGGCGAACGTCGCACTCGTCGGCGAGCACCCCGCCGAGGTCCGGGCGCTGATCGACCTGGTGAAAAACGCCGGTTCGCAGAGCACCGCCGTCAACGGACGCCTCGCCGTGTT
This sequence comes from uncultured Actinomycetota bacterium, assembly GCA_963724705.1. Lineage (GTDB taxonomy): Bacteria > Actinomycetota > Actinomycetes > Mycobacteriales > Micromonosporaceae > DASQPR01. The sequence continues at coordinate 472,377 of CAVRVS010000006.1, read as the reverse complement.
CGAGGAGCACTTCCGTATCGGGCAGGCGGCGGGCATCTTCCGCCCCTTCGACACGCGGACCGTCGCGATCGCCCTCATCAGCGGCCTCGACGCCGTCGTCACCACCGCTGCCGCCGACGTACCCGCATCTACCGAGCTCGCCCGCCTCGGCCGCGAACTCGCCGACCTCTACGTGCGGGCGACCGCACCCGACCCCGAGGGGAAATCCGCATGATGATCGACGAGAAGACCACCGCCAACGAGAAGACCGCTGTCGACCATAAGACCGCGCCCGACATGGGCCTGCGGCGCCTGATCCGGACCAACGTGGTGACCGTCGTGTTCGAGGTGCTCGTACCGACGGTGCTGTTCTACGCCCTACGTGCGGACGGCGTCAGCCAATGGTGGGCGCTCATGGCCGGCGTTCTGGTGGCCGCGCCCTATGTGGTCTTCACCATCGTGCGCAACCGCAAGGTCGACCTCATCGCCCTTGTCACCTTGAGCGTCCTGGTGCTCTCGGTCGTACTCGGCCTGCTGTCGAACGACCCGCGCACCCTCGCGATCAGGGAAGGGTGGACCGCCGCGCTCGGCGGCTTGTTCGGGGCGTGGATGCTGGTCACCGTCGTCGTCGGCCGGCCGGCTCAGCTGACGTTGGGTCGCACGATCGCCGAAATCAAACGTGGTGCGGAGGGCGCCGCCGAGTGGGCGGGCCGCTGGGACACCGACGCCCGGTTCCGGCGCGGGCTGCGCATCGACACAGCCGCCTGGGGTGCCGTTCTGCTGGCCAGCGCGATCGTGCACGTCATCCTCGTCTACACGCTGCCAATCGACCTCATCTCCCTAGTCACGACCGTCGCATGGTTCGCCACACTGGCCGCCCTGATCGCCTGGCACGTCTGGTACATCCGCAAAGAACACATCGACGCCTGACGTCCTCGTGGCCGGCGGCGGCCCGGCGGTCAACTCACCGCGTTCGAGCTGGAACGCGGTGAGTACACCGGACTCGACGTGGTGGTCGTGGAGCGCGACGCCCGGCATCATGGTCACGGCCGACCCCGTTCGAAGTGCCACCCGAGCCGGATCAGCGCGTCGTACGGGCGAGAACGGGTCGCCGGAAAGCACCGTTCTAATGCCTCAGGTCCAGTATCGTCCGAGCGGTGGGGCACACCACCGAGCAACTGTCCCCGCCGGCGCCCGTCGGCATCGACTCCGGCAAGCACAACGTGCTCGGAGTCATGGTCGACGGCGTCGACTATGACGCGGTTCTCGCGCGCGTCCTCGCGGCCGCCCGCGAACGCCGGCCGCTCAACCTGACCGCCCTGGCGGTACACGGCGTGATGACAGGCGTTCGTGACCCGCGGCACCGGGCCCGGCTGAATGCGTTCGACATCGTGGCGCCGGACGGTCAACCGGTGCGCTGGGCGCTGAATGTCCTCTATGGCGCCGGGTTGTCGGAATGGGTGAGTGGACCCGAGCTGACCGCGCGAGTGCTGCGTCGAATGTCCGACGAGGATCTTCCGGTATACCTGTACGGATCGACACCCGAGATCGTTGAGAGGCTTTCGGTGTCGCTGGGCGTGGCGTTTCCGGCGCTGCGTGTGGTGGGCGCCGAACCGTCAAAGTTTCGGGACTCCACATCGGGTGAGTTGGCCGCGATAGCGAATCGGATCAACGGCTGCGGTGCCCGGCTGCTCCTCGTGGGGCTCGGCTGTCCACGCCAGGAGATCTTCGTCCACGCGATGCGGTCGCTGCTGGACCTGCCGGTCATGGCCGTTGGGGCGGCATTCGACTACCACGCGGGACGGCTGCGCCCGGCACCGGAGTGGATGCAGCGGTACGGCTTGGCGTGGCTGTTTCGGCTGATCCGCGAACCGAGACGACTCTGGCGGCGCTACCTCGTGTTCAACGTGGAGTATCTCGTCCGCTTGGCCGCCCAGAAGCTGGGGCTCTGGCGGCCGGAGGTGGTGGCGCCGGTGCGCCACGCCTCAGGCCGTATCGCAGTCTGAGGCGGTTTCGCCTTCTCCGGAAAGTTGCTCGGCTTTCGTGGCATCCTGATGCTGCCGATACCCATTTTTCGCACTTTATAGCGCAATACGAAAGCAACGTATGTGCGGTATTGCAGGGATGGTTGACGGGAGTGGCCAGCAGGCGGATCGAGATCGCCTGCTCGCGATGTGTCGCACGCTGCGCCACCGTGGCCCGGATGACGAGGGGATACACCTGCGCGGCCCCGCCGCGCTTGCCGTGCGTCGCCTCGCGATCGTCGACGTCGCTGGCGGGCACCAGCCCGTCCGCAATGAGGCAGGCACGGTCCACGCCGTGGTCAACGGCGAGATCTACAACCACGTCGAACTTCGTCGGGACCTCCAGCGACGCGGGCACCGCTTCGCGTCCGGGAGCGACTGCGAGGTGGTGCCACACCTGTACGAGGAGTACGGCGAGGGCTTCGCCACCCGCCTCGATGGCATGTTTGCGGTCGCGCTGTGGGACGAGGAGCGACGGCAGCTCGTGCTCGTCCGCGACCGGGCGGGCATCAAGCCGCTGTACTACACCGTCCGGTCCGGGCGGCTGATCTTCGGCTCCGAGATCCGCGCCATCCTCGCCGCCGGCGACACGACGACCCTCGATCCGCAAGCGCTGGCGTCGTACCTGTCGCTGATGTACATCCCAGGTCCGCGCACGATCTACGCGGAGATCCACAAGCTCGAACCAGGCCGAACACTGGTGTGGCGCGATGGCAAGTACAAGGTTCGCCGGTACTGGGACCTGGCCGACGTGGCCCGGTTGGGTTCCGTGTCCGCGTCGACGGCAAAGCAGACCGTCCGCGAGCTCCTTGCCGAAAGCGTTGAGCAGCACCTGATGGCGGACGTACCCGTCGGTTTCTTCCTGAGTGGCGGGATCGACTCGAGCTCGATCGTGGCCACCGCCCGGCGGCTGCATCCGAGCGCGGAGCTCAAGACATTCACGATCGGCTTCAACGACCGCTCCTACGACGAACGGGCCGAGGCTGCTCTGGTCGCGCAGCATCTGCACACCGATCACACGGAGCTGCTCGTCGAGCCGAGCGCCGACGACGTCGTCGACCGGATCGTACCGACGTTCGACGAGCCGTTCGCGGATCCATCCATGATTGCCACCTACTACCTCTGCGAACTGGCCCGCACTAGCGTCACCGTTGCGTTGAGCGGCGACGGCGGCGACGAGCTATTCGCCGGCTACCTCTCCTACCAGGCAGACAAGATCGCCCGCTACTACCGCCTCCTGCCGAGGGGACTCACTGCCCAGATCGCACCGACGCTGCTCCGATTCCTGCCGGCCTCGCACCATCGGGCCAGCTTCGACTTCAAGGCCCGCCGCTTCGTGGCCGGCGCACTCGAACCCCCGGCCCGCAGCCATTACCTGTGGCGCGTTGTCCTCCGCGAGGAACACAAGGCGCGGCTGCTGCAGCCGGACATCTACGCCGGGCTGGTGGACAGTTTCGACACGCATGAGCGGCACGATTTCGCCGGCCGGACCTTCGACAACCTCACGCGACGCGCAGTACACGGACGCCAATGTGTACCTCGCCGAGGACGTGCTGACGAAGATCGATCGGCTGAGCATGGCCCACTCGCTGGAGGCACGCGTTCCACTGCTTTCCACATCCTTGATGGAGTACGCCTTCTCGCTACCGGGCTCGGTGAAGATGCCGAGGTTCCAGCCGAAGCGCCTGCTACGCACCGCGATGCGGGGCTCGTTACCAGCAGCGACCCTCGCGATGGGCAAGAAGGGCTTCAACGTGCCGCTGCCGCGGTGGCTGACCGGTCCGCTTCGGCCGCTTGTCGACGACTACCTGAATCCACAGGTCGTCGGGCGCCAAGGGTATTTCCAGCCGGACGAGGTGTCCAGATGGGTCGCTCGGCACATGGACGGCAGCGCGGAACACGGCCGTGAACTCTGGATCTTGCTGATGTTCAGCCTCTGGGTCGAAGAACACAAGGCGTACCGGTAGCGGGCAACCGGAGGGCGCGAGGGATGAACCTGTGGATGTTCGTGGGGTCATTGGTGCCGGCTGTGCTGGTGGCCTTTGCTGTCGGATCCCGACTCTCTAGCAACACCACGGCTTGGCTTGCCCGGACTGGGTTCCTCGTCACCGCGAGCCTCGCCACCGCCGCCTTGTACTGGGTCTACCACCGCCTCGACCAGACGGCGACCACCCTGGTCGTCGTCGGCTCGCTGGCGTACCTGAGTGTATTCACGCTCTCGACCGACGGCCTCGTTGAGGACAATGCGCCTCCGCCACCCCCGATCCGCGACGAGATACTCGCCATTCACGTCGCCGCGAAGCTGCGCTATCCGCGGGAACCACGCGGGAAACGCATCTTCGACATCGTCGCGGCGGCGGTCGGCTTCGCGGTGACCGTTCCGCTGTGGTTTCTGATCGCCTTGCTCATCTGGTTTGACGAGCCCGGTCCGATTTTCTTCACCAAGAACTCGGTCGGGCGCGCTGGGATCACGTTCCACGAGTTGAAGTTCCGCAGCATGCACTACGAAGCCGAACGGCACACCGGTCCGGTGGTTGCGACCTTCGACGATCCCCGCGTACTCCTCGTCGGCCGGGTCATACGCCGCTGGCATCTCGACGAGATGCCCGAACTCCTTAACGTGCTGAGCGGCAAGATGAGCGTGGTCGGTCCGCGCCCATTGCGCGCCGTGGTGGTACGGCGTGCTCTAGACGAGGTACCGGGATTCGCTGTACGCCACACGGTCCGACCGGGGATCGCGTGCATCGCGCAGATCGAGAAGGCGCATGTCGAGCCGGCCGAACGGCTGCAGAAAGATCTCGTGTACATCGAGCGGATGAGCATTGCGTACGACCTTCGGCTCCTGTTCCGGGCCGTCGTCACCACGGTGCGTGGCGAGCGTGAGCCCGCTCCGCCTCCGGCGGTCGCAATCTTGGGATCGCACCCCGTGGCATCGGGCGTCGCCGACGCGGCGCCGTTGCGGCCGGCACGGTCCGACCGCTGGTTGAACGACGCGCTCGAGGGCGTCCGCGCTGACGCGGTCGGGGCGGCGGCCGGGTTCTCACTGGAATCCAGGGAACGCGCGGCGTTCCACGAGTCAGGACACGCGCTGCTGTGCATGCCCGCCACGGGCGCAGGCGCCGCACTCGACGCTTCGATCTTCCCGAGTGGCGGGGTGTTCGACGATCTGGATCAGAGTCAGCGGATCGATATAGACGGATGCACCGGGCGGTGGTTGCGGGCGTGGATCGTCGGCGCGGTCGGTGGGCGAGCGGCCGAAGAGATCGTGTACGGCAACATGGCGAAAGGTACGGAGCGCGAGCTCGACCAAGTCAGTAGCATCGCGCGGCAGATGGTCGGCGGGTGGTACATGTCAGGCGCGGGCGCGAAACCGGGGCACCACTCGCCCAGCGATATCGATCGGATGGCCCTGTCCAAAACGACTGTGGTCGACGATATGGCGCGGCGGATCGTCGACGAGTGCTACGCCCAGGCGGTCGCCACGCTCCGCGAACGGCGGCAACAACTGGACCACCTCGCGCACGCGTTGCTGCACCACGGCATCTTCGACGAACGCGAGGCGTACGCCGCACCACCAAACCCATCAACGACATCAAAATCGGCGATGGGGTCATAGCAACCGAGTTGCGCCGGCTGTGCACGTACGAGCGACCCTCCGATGTCGACGCGGTTCAGCAGAAGTCAGTAGCTCGACCTCAAGCCGGCCAGACCAGCCGGCACTGCGGCTAACCCTTGGCCGCATGGGACGGGATGGCTACGCCACAAAGACTTTGAGCTGGCCACGGCCGCCGTCCATGCCTGGATACCGTGTTGCCATGGTGCGAGGCGCTAGCCCCGAGTCCGACCGAGAGGATGGGCGCGTAGCCTCGGGCCGACCGCTGGCACCGCTTCTGGCGGTGTGCGCGGGCTACTTCATGGTCATCCTGGACGTGACCGCTATCAATGTCGCAGTCCCGGTGGTGGGAAGAGAGCTGTCGGCCTCGCTGACCGGGATCCAGTGGATCACCGACGGCTACACGTTGGTCTTCGCCGGGCTGCTGCTTGCTGCTGGCGCGTTAGGGGACCGGTGGGGCAACCGCCGGGTCTTCTGCACGGGCGTGGTCGTGTTTACCATCGCCTCGGCCGGTTGCGGACTCTCCCAGAACACCGAGTCACTGGTCGCCGCCCGGCTGGTGGAAGGACTCGGCGCAGCGCTCATCGTGCCCGGCTCCCTCGCCCTGCTTCAACAGTCATATCCCTCGCCCGCGGATCGGTCTCGCGCCTTCGGCCTCTGGGGCTCGATGGCAGGCATCGCAGCCTCCGCCGGCCCCCTGGTCGGTGGTCTGCTGGTCACCACGGTGGGATGGCGCTGGGTGTTCTTCATCAACCTGCCCGTCGGGAGCGCATGCTTGCTGCTGACTCTGCGCCACGTGGCCACCTCAGCGCGGCGCTCGGACCGTTCGATCGACTGGCCGGCTCAGTGCGCGATCATCGCGATGGTGGCCCTGCTCATCGCCGTGCTCAACGAGGCCGGACGACGCGGCTGGGCGGACCCGCTGATCCTCGCCGGAGCCGGCCTGTGCCTGTTGGCCGCCGCCGCGTTCGCCTTGCGCGAGCGCCTGGCTCGCGCGCCCGTGCTGCCGCCGTGGCTGCTGCGCTCCCGCCAGTTGAGTGGCGCCGCGACCATCGGCCTGCTGTTCAACTTCGCCTTCTACGGCATGATCTTCACCGCAAGCCTGTACTTCCAGAACGAGCGCGGCCTGACCGCACTACGTACTGGGATTGCACTGCTCCCAGCCGTGGCCGTCACGATGTTCGCCTCGGTGCTGTCTGGGCGGCTGGCCCGCCGCACCGGGAACCGCCCGCTGGTAATCACTGGAATGCTGCTGGGCGCCGCGGGCCTGGCTGGCTGGGCCGCGGCAGGACCAAACCCCGATTACGCGGTACTGGTGGCGCCAATGGTTGCGGCGGGATTTGGCACATCCTTTGCCCTCACGGGCGCGACTACGGCCGTGATGTCAGCCGCGCCGGACAGCTACTCCGGCACGGCCTCCGGCCTGTTCAACACCACTCGTCAGATCGGCAGCGCCGTAGGCGTTGCGTTGGGCGGCTCACTGTTAGCGGCCAGCCACAGCTTCGCCACCGGGCTACAGACCAGCATGGCCATCGGCGCTGCTGCGTACCTGACGGCGGCCGCCCTCGCACTCGTCTGCATCCCACCGGCGGCATCGCGGAACGTTGCCGGCTGAGGCCTGGCACGCGACAACCACAATTCGCAACGCACGATGCCGACCCAATCCGAGAGTTGTGGCGCGAACGAGTGGCGCACCGCGTATCGATGGCCAACGGCGCCGGCACGCTCGTACCTGGTTCGCCGGGCCGCGGTCGACCGGACCGCGTCCACCGCGACCGGTGGCGATTAGACAGACACCCAGAACGTGGCAACCGCCAATGACACCGACCACCGGATCATCGAGCTGCACCACAGTCGACGGGCACACCGGGCCTTTGGCCGGCGACCACGATTCTTGATGGATACCGTCGGCCGTGGTCCCCGGTTGGCCAGGCGCAGTTCGACCGGGTGACTGATCCGGTGTGCTCATTCGGATGCGTACCGTCTCGCTTGGCGCTCGCGGCGCCTCCGGGTGATCATGGAGCGGACATCATGGCGGTAGTGATCCTCACGTTTCTCGGCGTCCTGGCACTGGCCGGCTCGGCGGCGCTGTTCTACCAGGCACTGGCAGGCACGCCGGGGCATCGTGGTCGAGGGCAGGGTCGTCGCGAACAAGATCTCGCGCACGGCTACCAACCTTGGTCCCGATCTCGACAACCAGCCCTGGGTACGCACACCCATGGCGGCACCTGTCGTCGAGTACACGGACCGAAACGGCCAGACGCACCAGGTCACGTCCACGTTGAGCAACGCGCGGCTGCCACCGGTCGGTAGCACGATGCGCGTGTCGTATCGGCCGGATCAACCCGACAAGGCCGTCGTGCTAATGCCGAACATGGCCGTGGCTCGGTGGTTGTTCCTCGTCGTCGGTCTGGCCTGCCTAGCCGGCGCGATCGCCGAAGCACTTCATTCGTCGCATCCACATCCATAGAGATCTGCACCGAAGCCCTTACGCAAACCGCCTGACGAAGTCGAGCGCCGTCTGGGCGACCGCGCGCCAGCCGTGGTCGATCGTGAGGGCGTGGCCTCGGTTCGGGATCTTCACGATCTCCGTCACGGCGGGGTTGCGCCTCTGCCGCTTGTAGGCGGCGTTCGCGATCGCCCACGGCACCGTGTGGTCCTTCTCGCCGTCGATGATCAGCAGGGGCCCGCGGTCGGGGTTCGTCGTGTTCACCTTCGCCTCCGTCCACGGGTTGAGGTTCGCGTTACCCATCTGCATGAGCGCGATTCCGGAGCCGGCGACGTGGAACGTGTCGTAGAGCTCCTTCGCCTCCTTCTCGTCCAGCGCGTTTGCCCAGCCGTACGTGAACTGGTCGAACGTGAGCGTGATCGCCCGACCGCGGGTGAGCGGGTTGACCAGGAATGGGCCCGCCACCTTGAGCACAGAGGGCGGCAGAGGCAGAACGCCGCGGAAGACCCCGGGGTCGATCGCCACCGTAGCCGCCGACAGGCTCCGGCCCGCGAGCATTTGCGCAAGCAAGCCCCCGGTCGAGTGCCCCATGACCGCAGGCTTCCTGTCCAAGGCACTGATGATCTCGGTAGTGTGATCGGCGACGTGCTTCAAGGTCTTCTTGGCGAGGACATCCGGGTTCGCCCGTGCCTGTTCAACCGTCTCCGGATCGTCTGGCCAGTCCGGCGTCAGCGGCGCGTAGCCGGCCTGCTTGAAGAACTCCGCCCAGCTGGCCCAGCTGCTCGGCAGCAGCCAGAGGCCGTGGATGAAGACGACCGGGGTGTTGCCAGAGGCGTTGGCCGCCTCGATCTCCCGGTTCTCCCGCTCGGAAATTGGCGCCATGCCGAACCCCCTTTCGGCGGTATGAAAGTCCACCCGACCCTATCGAAACGATGGAGTCGGCAAAGGCGTTCGGACGATGAACACTGGTGTGACTGGTACCGATGGTTCTACGGCGACCGCGACGCAAACGCCGACTACAGCCGAAGGCAGCAGCGCAACCTTGAACTTGAGAGCCGCTGCCTGGATGCGGGTCCGGTAAAGCACCGAGGACATCGTTCGCTGCGGGGCGTCTTCCTCGCCGACTCTGTCGTTAGGGGTTCGAGTCCCTCGGAGCGGACCGCCACGGTCACCGTTCCGGGGCACGACGTGAACCACTGCCTGCGGTGCCTGGTCAGCGTCAGGTTCTCAGGATCGCGGTTGCGACTCGGTGCCAGCGGCGAACGTGTTGGCTGCGGTTTGAATCTGGGCGATGTATTCCTGCCATGTGGATTCGTCGATGGCATCCTGATCCGGGCCGCCCTGGCCGTCGATTAGTTCCCGGATGATGTCCGCGTGGCCGGCATGTTGGGCTGTTTCAGCGACCATCCGGATGAGCACGACGCCCAGAGTCGTGTCGCGCCGGTCTTCGGGCCAGTGCGCCACCGACCCGGGTGCCTCCAAATCGAGCGCGGCTATGACGCCGTCAGCGTGCGCGCAGGCGCGTCGGTAGAGACTGGTGATGTACTCGCTGGACTCCTCGGGCTTGGCCCACATGTCGGCGCCCTGCCAGATCGAACCGTCCTCGATCCATGACATTCTCTCCGGGGCCGGATGGCCGAACGATTCACCTAGGTATAGATACTCAAGCCCGGCTACGTGCTTCACCAAGCCGAGCAGATTGGTGCCAGTTGGCGTCATCGGGCGACGGCGATCGTATTCATTGAGGTTGTCCAGCTTGGATAACAATGCGGTCCGGCTGACCTCGAGCTTGCGTTGCAGTTCCTCTTTTAGATCAGGCACAGCACTCAAACCCTTCATCCGCGAGTCCACACCGGATACATCCAAGCACCGGCCACCGACAAGTCCGATTCGGGCGGCCACGGGCGGCCACGGGCGGCGCACACGCATCACACAGCCTATGAGGTCGGCGAGGAATGAGGATGGTTCGCCCGCCACTTCCGGCGAGACAGCGTGCATGCTGACCTCGGCGAGCAGCCACCCGACATTTGCCGTGATGAAGCGATCGCTATTTTGACTAGCGTGAGTCCGGTTCGGCGGGGCGTGCGGGCATTCCAGCGACGGTACCCTCGGGCGTTCCTCGCTCTGGGTATGCTGGCCTTCGCTGCATTCGCGGCCTGGCAAGGCGATCGGGTGTGGACATCGCCCATCCGAGGAACGGTCGCCTTTGACACTGGCCTCATCGTTGGTCTGGGGATCGGTATCGTCGCTGCCGCGAGCTGGATAGTCACCCTCTACCGCAAGCCATCCAATAGACGTTGGGTCTGGTGGCAATGGACTTCCGCGATGCTGTGGCTCACCGCGATCGTCGTCACTGGCCCGGGCGATAGAACGGGGCGGGTGCCGCCACCGGTGCCAACAAACGCGTTCATCGTGAGCGCGCTGTCGTATGTGATCGCAGCGTTCGTCGGTTCGGGGGTAGCGCTAGGGGCAATCCTGCTGCGTCGCACTGCGGAGATTGACAGCTAAGCGCGCGCCAGTTGTGTGCGTCGAGCCATTGCGGCGTGGGTACGGCGTTGTGGCGGATGACCGCCGTGGAATGCCGGTGGACAAGGGAGAGAGAGATGACCGCCTCCGGCCGCTAGCGCTGATCGGCGATGATGCGTGAGCGTCGACGGCGGATGCAGGCACCGCACATGTGTTGGTCACGGCTTCGCCTGGGTCCCGGCCTAGGGGTTCACTGCGCGGGCACCCGGTCGGCGACGACGCCGTCGGCATCGAGGACGGCGGGCGGGGTCTGCGGCCTGCGTCGTTCGTCGAGGCGGACGAGCGTCACCCCGGCCAGGATGAGCAGCCCGCCGACGAGTTGGTGGCTGCTGGGTAGCTCACCGAGCGCGAGCCAGGCGATCAGCACCGCGAACAGCACCTCGGTCAGGCCGACGAACGAGGACAGTCGTGCGCCGAGAATGCGGGCTGCCGCGATGCCTGCGACGTACGCGAAACCGGCGGCGATGACGGACAGCCCGAGCACCGGTACGAGCCAGCTCACTCGGTGCCCGGCGAGCACCACCTGGTGGAACGTCATGTCGAACGGGAAGGCCCCGAGAAGACCGAGCCCGCCCAGGGCGACGGCGCCGACCGCCATGCCACCGCCGGCTAGCACGGTCGGCGGTAGGTCCGCGTCGCCCCGAGCGGAAAGCACGAAGTAGGCGGCGAGACCCACTGCCGCGCCTAGGCCCCAGAGCACGCCTACCGGGTCCGGGCGGCCGGCGTTTGTCACGTCGAGCACGAACCCAAGCCCGATCGCGGCGGCCACCGCGCCGGCGACCGTCAGCCGGTGCGGCCGCTGCCGGTGCACCGCCCACATCCAGCCCACGACCAGCACGATGCCGAGGTACTCCAACAGCAGGGCGACGCCGACAGGCAGGTAACGCACAGCGTTGAAGAAGCTCACCTGGGCGGCAGCGATGGCCAGCAGCCCGTAAGCCGCGATCGTCGGGGCGCCACGGCGCAGCGAGGAATGGTTGCCGCGCAGTGCCAGTGCCGCGGGCACGGCCAGCACGAGCGCGCCGATCGCGACGCGTACGGCGACCGCCGCCTCGGCCGACCAGCCTGCGCCGATCAGCGACCGGGCGAACGTGCCGGACGACGCGAACGTCATCGCCGACATCACGGCGAGGCTCAGCCCGACTCCGGTTGACCGCTGCGACGGCACGCCACACTCCTCGTTGTCATGGGCAAAGGTGCGTTATGCTGATGACGCTAGCTGGCGCTGTGACAGGAGTCAAGTTGCTTTTTGCCCATGACACAGAGGAGGCGCTAGTCTCCGCGACCGCCTTGGTGAACACGGACGACAGCGACGGAGACAAGCTGCCCGACATCGCCGCGCTCGACGCCTTCATAACGCGGTACGGCTGGACCGGCCGCCGTGAGCACACCGACGCCGAACTGGCTACCGTCCGCGATCTGCGCCCCCGGCTTCGCCGGATCTGGGAGACCAACGAGGCCGGCGTCGTAGACATCGTCAACGGGCTGCTCCGCGAGTCCCACGCTCTACCCCAGTTAGTACGCCACGATGACGAGCCGTATCACGTACACGCCACGTCGCCAGACGCGCCGCTCGCCGAACGGCTGGCGGTCGAAGCTGCCATAGCATTCGCCGACGTGGTCCGGGGCGGGGAACTCGCGCGGCTGCGCATCTGCGAGTACCCGGGATGCGGCAACGTCATGATCGATCTTTCGAAGAACCGATCCCGGCGCTTCTGCGACGCGGGGTGCGGCAACCGGGCCGCAGTGACCGCGTACCGCGCCCGCAAGAACCAGGCGACGTAGAACCGGATTCCGACACGACGGGCCGGACCGCGAACCCGAAGCGGCCCTAGAGCGGTGATACTCCGATGTCGATCTGTGAACACCGCCGATACGCCTTCGGCTCCGACGCCGATCCGGACCGCGGTTGCGACGGGTATCGCGGAGGGTGTAGACGGCGCCGTTGCGTGGGGTCGCGGGCGAGCCTTAGCTCGGCCCTCACACCCTTTCCCGGGCGTACGTCGTCGTCAAGTGCGCGAGATCGTGGTGCGTTGTCCGGCCTAAGGGGACAGAACCTTCTTAGCTGACTCCGAGGATTCTTCGTTACTTTTGGACAGTGGGCCGACGTCGCGTGGTCATGACCGGCGCCGCGATCGTGGTGCTCGCCCTCGTCGCGACGTTCTTCTACCGCTGGGGTTCGTCCGGTTCTACGCTGGCACAGCACGCACCCCAGCCGGCGCAAAGTCCGTCGGCCAGCCGGTCGCCGAGCACGGCTGAGATCTTCCAGCCCTCCGCCGCCAACGGGATCGGCGCCGCCCAGACGCGATCGCAATGCTTCGGGTGGGCCGTCGACTGATGCGTTCAGTGGCTGCGCCAGCGTCCACGGGTTCCTCGGGTGCCACCTCTCGGGCGGCTCACTGGGTCCCGCGCCGCCCAGGTCGGATGGAATCCCGAGCGGCGCGGTTTGCCTCATCGCCAACCGTTGACGTTGCTGTTAGCTCTGTCGGCTAGACCAGGTCGGGGTCAGCTACCAATGGTGGCGTGCATCTCCCACAGCAGGACCTCGGCGGGCTCGATCGCGCTGATCCGCTGCCCGCCGGTGGCGGTGAGGCGTACAGCGTCACCCGCGTTCAATGCGCCGGTCCCCTCGAGGTCCACCGTGCCGCGAGGCACGAACAGGTGCAGGAACGGCGCGTCGGGCAACTGCACGTGCTGTCCGGGCTGCAGCCGGGCGGCGTGAAGCGCGGCGTAGCGGTTCTTGATTCGGATGGCGGCGGCGCCGTCGTGTTTGTCCATGCCCGACGCGACGGGCACAAGGCCGCCCGAAAGCAGCTCGTGATCGATTTCCAACTGTTCGTAGCCGGGGATGATTCCGGCCTCGTCTGGCACCACCCACATTTGGACGAAGTGCACCGGGTCACTGTGCTGCTCGCCGGCCAGCCGCCAGGAGTCGTTCTTCTCCGAGTGCAAGATGCCGGTGCCGGCACTCATCCGCTGCGCAAGACCGGGATAGATGACGCCGGAGTGACCCGTGGAATCCTGATGCACCAGGGAGCCCTGTAGCACCCAGGTAACGATCTCCATGTCCTGGTGCGGGTGGGTCTCGAACCCGGCGCCCGGCCGCACGATGTCATCGTTGTTGACCAGCAGCAGACCGTGGTGGGTGTTGTCCGGATCGTAGTGACCGCCGAACGAGAACGAGTGCTTGGAGTCCAGCCAGGAGATCTTGGTCTTCGACCGGTCACCAGCGCGCCGGACCTCGACTCGGGGGGTCAGCAGTGTATTCAACGCCGTGTGTCCTTTCCATCAAGAGCCGGAGCGAGCCGTAAAGATGATGCGTCAAGCACCCGTTCTAACGTGCATGACACGTCATCCATTCCGTACATGATATGTCATGTATCACTGGTAGGCTCTGCATCATGACCGGCACTCGGTGGCTCGACGATGACGAACAGCGCGCCTGGCGCGCTTACCTACGGATGCAATCCCGTCTGACCGCCGCCCTTAACCGGCAGCTCCAGACCGAATCGGGCCTGTCGCTTGCCGACTATGACGTGCTGGTGCAGCTCACCGATGCGCCCGATGGGCGGCTACGCCCGTACGAACTTCAGCGAGCCCTCGACTGGGAACAGAGCCGCCTCTCGCACCACCTCAGCCGGATGCAACGCCGGAAACTCGTCGCCCGCGACGAATGCATCGACGACGGTCGCGGCGCCTACATTCAGATCACCGACACCGGCCGCCAAGCGATCACCAACGCCGCTCCCGGCCATGTCGCCACCGTCCGGAGCCTCTTCTTCGACGCTCTGAGTCGCGAGCAAGTCGCTACCCTCAACGACCTCAGCACGCGGATCCTCGACCGCGTCGACACAACAGCGCGCACGTGAGTGTCGGCGGCTAGGCAAGATTGGCCGATGACCGTGACGCTCTCGGCCCTGACTCCGTCAGTTCGCCGGCACTGTCCACGCGGCGCGGACCGTCTCCACGACATCGGCTGCTTGGCGATGGCCGGCTCTTGCTGCAGCCGCCCGGCGGGCGGGGTCGAGCACGTTGCGCCCGATTTCCGACAGCGCCTCGGCATCGGGCGTAATGAGCACCACGGTTGCCCCGGAGCTCAGCGCAGCGACCTGGTCGGCAACCTTCGGCGTCGCGCCGCCGCCTTGCGTGAGTGGCGCGATGACGACAATACGGTCCGCGCCGGTGGCGAGGTCGGCGTTTGCGGATGAGCGAATGCCGCCGTCGATGAAGCGGCGGTCACCGATCGTGACCGGCGGCCACACCATCGGCACCGCACAACTCGCGCCGACTGCGGCCACGAGCGGCACGCCGGCATTCTTGTCGAACACGACGAACTCGCCCGTTGCCGCATCGATCGCCGTGATCAGTAGGCGCCGCTCGGGCCAGTCGTGCGATGGCAGCCGATTCGCGATCACCTCGCGTCGTTCGGCTTCCGGCACGGTCTTTGCCCTCAGCGCACGGGCGCCGATACGCCGCCGAAAGCGTTGCGGGTTGCGGGTTAGCAGCATCGTGGTGGCCATTGCCGCGTAGAACCGGATGCCTATCTTCGCGGCGATCTCGCCGGTCGGCGGCGCGAGCTGCGCCGCGTAGAGGCCATCGAGTGGTGCGCCGGACGTGATCTGCGCGGCGACGACAGCGCCCGCCGAAGTGCCGATCATGATGTCGGCGCCGGTCAGATCGACTCCGGCGGCCTCCAGCCCGGCCAGGATGCCGGTCTCCCATGCGACGCCGGTGACACCGCCGCCGCCGAGAACGAGTGTCGCTGTGCTCATCGTGGACTCTCCAATAAATCGGGTGACGGGATCTCGCAGTTCATCGGACATGGATGATGCTCTGCGATGACTATCCCGCGTACGGCGTCCCGTTACGTACCCTCGCCTTGAACTCCGCCTGCGCCGCCCCGACGGCCCGTCGCGGAGTCCGACTAGCTCGGGGTTGGCCTGGCATCGTCGCCTTGTCCGGCGACACTGGGCGTACCCGGATTGGCCCCGGACCGGTACCGATTAGGCACGACGTCCGTGACCTGGTTTGTAGGTCTGGCCCGAGAGAACCGCCCGGGAAGACCGGCCGATCAACGCAGAGCTCGTCCGGCTCTGCCGTAGCCTCGGCATCGTCTATTGGAGACCGGTACGGACGGACGTGATGCGCTGTGTGTTGAAGCCGAGCCAGTGCATGCGGCCGGCGTAGCGGGCGTGTTCGATCTTGAGGCAACGGTCCATGACCACCGTGAGGCCAGCCTCCTCGGCGATCCGCGCGCCCTCCCCGTTGATCACGCCGAACTGACACCACAGAGCACCGGCGCCGATAGTCACCGCGTCGCGTGCAATGCCGGGCAGCGCGTCCGGCGCGCGGAAGACGTTCACGACGTCGACCCGCTCGGGGACATCAAGCAGGCTCGGGTAGCACGTCTGGCCGAGGATCTCGGTCTCGCGGGGATTCACCGGGATCACCCGGTAACCGTGGCGCTTGAGGTAATAGCCGACGAAGTAACTGGCCCGCAGCTCGTTGTTCGACAGACCCACGATCGCGATCGTCGTCGCCGTGTGGATCACGCGCTGGATCGCCGACGGGTCCTGATAGCGTTCGAGGTCGTTCATGCTGTCGCCGCCTCGCTCAGGTGAGCCTCCGAGCCGGGCGATCGGGGACGTCTCGCTCTCTCGGCGACGTACGCGAATCCTTGTTCCAGGTCCCAGATCAGATCCTCGACGGATTCGGTGCCGACCGACAGCCGCACAGTCCCGGGCCCGACGCCGGCCGCTCGGAGTTCGTCGTCGCTGAGCTGGCGGTGCGTCGTGCTGGCGGGGTGGATGATCAGGCTCTTGGCGTCGCCGACGTTGGCCAGGTGAGACCAGAGGGTCACGCCGCGGATGAGGTCCTGCCCGCCGGCGCGGCCACCGGCGCAGTCGAAGGAGAATACCGCGCCGGCACCACGCGGCAGGTACTTCTCCACGAGCGGCCGGTACCTGCTCGATGGCAGGTCGGGGTAGGTCACGTTCGTCGCGAGATCGTGCGACTCGAGAAACGCCGCTACCGCCCGCGCGTTTTCGACGTGGCGTTGCATCCGGAGCGACAGCGTCTCCAGCCCCTGCAGGAACAGGAAAGCGTTGAGTGGCGCGAGCGTTGCCCCGAGGTCGCGCAACGTCTCCGCGCGCAGCTTCATCAGGTACCCGTACATCCCGAACGTCTCGTGGAACTGCAGGCCGTGGTACGCCGGCGACGGGTCCGCGATCACCGGAAACCGCCCGTTGGACCAGTTGAACGTGCCCGGCCTCCACGACGACGCCGCCGATGCTCGTGCCGTGGCCGCCGATGAACTTGGTCGCCGAATGGATCACGATGTCGGCGCCCCATTCGATCGGGCGGCACAGGTACGGCGTCGCGAACGTGTTGTCGACGAGCAGCGGCAGCTCGTGGTCGTGCGCGATCGATGCGACGGTCTCGATGTCGAGCACGTTTCCGGCCGGGTTGCCGATCGTCTCGGCGTAGAACGCCTTCGTGTTCGGCCGGACCGCTGCCCGCCATGCATCGGGGTCATCGGGATCGACCCACGTGAGCTCGACGTTCATCTTGCGCAGCAGGTGCTTGAACTGGTTGACCGTCCCGCCGTAGAGCGCGGCCGACGAGACCACATGATCGCCCGGTTGCAACAGTGTGAAGAGCGCGGCCGCCTGCGCGGCGATACCGCTGGCGAACGCGACCCCGCCGCTGCCGCCTTCGAGGTTCGCCACGCGTTCCTCGAACACCGCGACGGTCGGGTTCATGATGCGCGAGTACGTGTTGCCGTACTCCTGCAGGTTGAAGTACGCCGCCGCCGACTCCGGATCCTCGAACACGTAGCTGGTCGTCTGGAAGATCGGCACCGCGCGTGCGCCGGTGTTCGGGTCGGGTCGCTGCCCGGCGTGCAGTTGCCGGGTCTCGAACCCGAATTCGCGGGCTTGTTCGGCACGCACGGACTTGTCGGTCACGAAGCCTCTTCTTCCATATGTCAGCGACTTTCGGCCAGGAAACGGCGGATGAGGGGCGTCTGGCGCCCTTCCTCGAGGAGGAAACAGTCGTGGCCGTAGGGCGCGTCGATCACGTGGAACTCGACCGGCTTGCCGGCGGCGCGCAGCGCTTCCTCGATCTCCTGGGACGCAGACGGCGCGTACAGCCAGTCCGAGCTGAAGGCGATCAGCAGCGTCCGCGCCGTGACGTCGTCGAGTGCTCGTTGAAGCGATCCGCCGCCGTATTGCCGAGCGAGATCGAAATACGTCAGTGCGCGCGACGTGTACAGATAGGTATTGGCGTCGAACCGCTTGACGAACGAGGCGGCCTGGTGCCGCAGGTAGCTCTCGACCTCGAACTCCGCGTCCGTGATCGTGTAGCGGATGTCGTCGGCATACTGCAGCCGGCGGGCGAACCGGTCGCTCAACGCCGGCGCGGACAGGTAGGTGATGTGGCCGACCATTCGCGCCACACCCATGCCCGCTTCGGGCGTACGGCCGGTGCCGTAGTAATGGCCACCCTGCCAGGCCGCGTCGCGCATGATCGCGTCGCGTGCGATTGCGTTCCAGGCCACGCCCTGTGGGTGAAGTGCATGTGTGCTCGCGATCACCACGATGGTGTCGACCTGATCGGGAAACAGGATCGCCCACTCGAGCGCCTGCATCCCGCCGAGCGAGCCGCCCGCCACCGCCGCGAGCCGCTCGATGCCGAGCACGTCCAGGAACGCACGCTCGGTCCGCACCATGTCCGCGACCGTGATCACGGGGAAGTCCGAACCGTACGGATTGCCGGTCGCCGGGTCGATGGAGGAGGGTCCCGTCGTCCCACGGCAGCCGCCGAGCAGATTCGTGGAGACGACGAAGTAATGGTCGGTGTCGAACGCCTTGCCGGGACCGATCATCCCGTCCCACCAGCCGAGTCCCTTGCCGGCCCCACCGTCGCGGTCCTCCGCCGCGAACCCGTCACGCGTGCTGCCCTCGGGCGGCGTCTTCGAGAATCCGGCCGCGTGCGCGTCGCCGCTGAGCGCATGGCACACCAGAATCACGTTGTCGCGTTGCGGTGACAGGGTGCCGTAGGTCTCGTACGCGACACGGATGGGGTGCAGCGCCCGCCCGCAGTCGAGTTGCACCGGCTCCGGCAGGTCAAGGTACTGCGTTTCGATGCTACCGACCGAGCCGGCTGCAAGCGTCGAGGCTGGCGCCATGGCGCGAGCATAGCTAGCGTCTGTCGGCCGGGCCAATGTGTTGTAAAGTACCCCAATAGGAAATATAGATAATTTCGATCGTCGCCGCGATTAGCCGACCAGCTCCTGTACGGCCGAGGCGAAAACCTCCGTGTGCAGCTCGACGTCCGCCGTGGACGTCTGCGGGCACATCAGCGCCATATTGTGAAACGGCGTCATCAGGATGCCGCGGTTGATCGTGTAGAGATGCATGAACTCGTCCAGCTCGTCGTCGCCGGCCGCGGCGGACTCACCGCCGCTACGGGGCGCCGGCGCGACGAACCGGTACTCGGCACGCGCACCGAGCTGCGCGATCGACCACGGCACGCGGTGCTCCGCGATGACCTGCCGCACGTCCGGCGGCGTACCGGCTGGCGAGGTCGATCATCCGCTCGAAGGCGGCGTCCGTCAGCACCTCGGCAAGGGTCGCCCGCATCGCGGCGAGGGACAGCGCGCTGCCGGCGAGCGTGCCGCCCACACCACCGACGTCCACGAGGTCCGCACCGCCCGTCTCCGCGAGCGTCGTTACCGCTTCCGCGATCGAGTCGGTGAGTCCGTACGCGCCGCACGGCACGCCGCCGGCGAGGGACTTGCCGATCACGAAGATGTCCGGCTCGATGCCGTCTCGTGCGGTCATGCCGCCCGGACCGGCCGAGATCGTGTGGGTCTCGTCGATCATCAGGAGCGTTCCGTGCCGCGTGGCCGCGTCCCGCAGCGCCGCCAGGAAGCCCGGCTCGGGAAGCACGATGCCGATGTTCGTCAGCGCCGGTTCGGCGAGGATCGCCGCGACGTCCCCGTGGGCGAGCTCTCGCTCGACCGCGGCGAGGTCGTTCCACTCCGCGACCCGCGTGGTGACCGTCGGATCGACTGGCGGTCCGACGTTGCCGGGTCGGTTGGTTGCCGCGCCGTCCGGACCGATCACGACGAACGACTCGTCCACCGTGCCGTGGTAGCAGTACGAGAAGACGAGGATCTTGGGGCGTCCGGTGACCAGGCGTGCTAGCCGGATCGCCCACCGGTTCGCGTCCGTCGCGGTCAGCGTGAACGACCACTTCGGTACGCCGAAGCGGCGGCTCAGCTCGGCGCCCACCCATTCGGCGTCCGCGGTCGGCAGCATCGTGGTGATGCCGCCGAGCGTCGCGATGCGTTCCTGAACCGCTCGTACGGTCGGCTCCGGCGAGTGACCCGCCATCGCGCCGGTGTCGCCGAGCGCGAAGTCGACGTACGTGTGGCCGTCGACGTCGGTGATCCGGTTGCCGTGTGCCTCGGTGAACGTGACCGGGAAGCCGCCGGGCCACTTGCTCATCCACGTCATGGGTACGCGGCCGAAGAGGTGGTCGGCGGTTTGGTGCGCGGTGTACGACCTCTGGTGGGTCACCCGGTAGTCCGTACGCTCCCGGTCCAGTAGCAGGGCGAGGCGGTCGCGGTCGATCGTCGTCATAGACCGCATCATGGCAGCTGCGCGGCGCTCGCGACGGGAACCGCAGACACAGGGCTAGCGAGTTTCGGGCTCGAAACAAGCGCTTCAGGCGTTCTCGATCTACTTCGAGGACGTATCCCTACACCATGAACCCCACGATCACTTACGCGGACGCTCTGACGCTCCCCCTCGGCGGCAGTCGTTAGTCTGTGCCTATGCAAGCGGTGTCGGGGACCGATCTCGATGGCTGATGCCGACGATGTCCGTCGCATGGCACTCGCGTTGCCTCACGTGGCCGAGATCGACAGTGACGGTTTCGACTTTCGGGTTGCTGACAAAGGGTTCGTCTGGTCGTACCCCGAGCGCAGGCCGGGCAAGCCGCGCCTTATCCGGACCGACATCGCAGTGCTGTATGTCGGCGATGAAGCGGAGAAGCAGGCGTTGCTGCTTGGGGACCCTGAGGTCTTCTTCACCACGCCCGCCTACGACGGACTGCCGTTGGTCATGCTGCGGCTGGCGCAGGTCAACATCGATCGCCTGAGGGTTCTCGTCACCGATGCGTGGCGCATGCGTGCCCCCGACGTACTCGCCGGCGAGCTCGACAACGCCGATGCGTCGAGCCCAGATCCGGGTTGAGTAGAACCGTGCGATGTTGCGTACCCGGAGACGGTCTTGAACCGCCGACCTGCGGTGCGTGCAACCGCCGCACTGCCAACTGAACCACCCCGGGCACGGCGCACCGCGCAGCCCCGTGATCCCTTCATTGCGAAGGTCCGTTCGTGGTCTCAGGCGGCATCGAAGCCTAGTTTGATGGCCAGACCGAGCCCGAGGATGGCTACGGTCCAGCGGATCACCGACTCGGGCAGTCGACGTGCGAGAGCCGGACCGACGAGGCTTCCGACGAACAGGCCGCTTGCGAGAGGAACGACGGCTAGCCAATCGACTGGGCCAGTGACGGCCAGGATCACGGCTGAGGTGAGTGCGGCTGCGCCGACGAGCATGTTCTTGAGTGCGTTCGCCACCGGCATGCGGGGATCGATGAGCACGAGCGTTGTTGCGAGGAGCATGACACCGGAGCCGGCGCCGAAGTAGCCGCCGTAAACCGACAGCAGCACAATCACGACGAGTGCGCTCGCCCAGTGGGCACCCGTATGACGGTCGATTCGTGAGGTCAGCCAGGGTTGGGCGAGCAGCGTCAGCGATCCGATAGCGACCAGCACGGGTACGAGGCGGTCGAACACTGCGGACGGAGTCGTCAGCAGTAGCGCTGTGCCACCAGCGCCACCGATCGCGGCGACCGGAAGTCCGCGCCGCAGCCACCATCCTTGTCCGGCGAGTTCGGGACCTGACACAGCGGCCGACGCGGGCCAGCACGTGACTACCCCGACGAGGTTTGCCACGTTCGCGGCGAGTGGCGGGATGCCGACCGCCAGCAGTGCGGGGTACGAAACCATCGACGTTATCCCGCCGGCCGTACCCATCACGCCAGCGACTACGCCGCAAGTCACCAGCAGTAGCAGATCCGCGGACGTCAGTGCCACCGAGGCAACGTAACAACTTCGGCCTCGTGATAGCGGTATCGGAACGGACAACAAATACCGCAGACAGGTTCTACCCGGATCCCTGCGACTACTGCGGCAACACGTGGCGCGCCACAACGACGGCACCGGCTGTGTCGGTCGCGGTTGTGGGCGGTACGCCAGGTTGGTGTCGGGCAAGGCCTGGTGGCTCGTAGCGTGCCAGACGGCTGAGAGCGTATGTTTCTCATGACTTGTGCCGCCGCAAGAAGGGCTGCACCCCGCATGTACGCGAGCCTGCGGTGCGGAGTGGGCCGCCCGTCAAGCACGGTGGGCGCCGCGACAATCGCGCCACCTATCGAGAGGACGACTCGTGCCTCCGATTGCTGCTGATCAATCCGCGCGTCGACCGTTGCGGTTTGGAGTGGTCAACGAATCCGCACCACATCCCGCAGCCTGGCTGGACTTCGCGCGGCGCGTGGAAGACAGCGGCGTGGACGTACTCCTCATGCGCGACCACTTCATGACCGGACCATTCGGACCGCAGTTCGCCCCGTTGAGCGCACTCGCCGCCGCTGCCGCAGCGACCTCCCGCCTGCACGTGGGGACGATGGTGCTCAGCAACGACTACCGCCATCCAGCGCTACTGGCTCACGAGGCGGCGACCCTGCACGCGATCTCCGGCGGGCGATTCGAGCTCGGCCTCGGGGCCGGCTGGTATCAACCCGAGTACGAAGCCGCCGGGATTTCGTTCGACCCGGCCGGGCGTCGCATCGACCGTCTCGAAGAGACCCTCGAAATCCTCACTCGTCTGTTCCGCGGTGAAACCGTGCACCACGCCGGTGTCACGTACCAGCTCGACGGGATCGACCTCAGCGCTGTCCCGAATCTTTCCGGCAAGCCTCCGATCGCGGTCGGCGCCGGCGGGCCGCGGATGCTCCGGTTGGCCGCCCGCTACGCCGACATCGTTGGCTTGCTGCCCGCGCCGATCCGTGGCTCCGACGACCCGGACGACCCCATGGACCGACTACCCGCAGCGTTCGACGCCAAGCGCGCCATCGTCGAGTCGACAGCGGGCGGCCGGTTCTCCCAACTGGAGCTGAGCGCGTTCGCCACATTCGTGCTCACGGACACCCGCCGGTCCAGCACCGAGGGCTTGATCGCTTCCCGCGGTTGGCACGGCGTCGACCCTGAGACGGTGTGGCAGATGCCGACTGTCTTCATCGGCAGCGCCGACCAGATCCGGGAGGATCTGGCTGTTCGGCGCGAACGCCACGGTCTCAGCTACCTCATCAGTTCCGACAACGACCTGACCACTCTCACCAAGATCATCGTCGGGCTCTGATCAGGCCGAGCAAGGTATCCCTTCACTGCGACCGACGCCGGCAAGCGGGCAGCCGATGGACGCAGTCTGCCGTGATGCGCTCGCCTCGGCCGCAAGGTTGGTCCTCGCCGCTGGTGGCCGTGGGTACCACCCGGCCGCTCACCGGGAAACAGGCACCACAAACCACAGTCCGCCGTTCAGGTTGACGTTGTTGCCCGCGGCCTGCCCGGGCGCCGAATCAGCGACGTACGTATACAGCGGATGCCCGTTGTAGGTGAGCTGCTCAGAGCCGTCGGTTCGCTTGATCGTGCCGACCGTGCCCGGCAACCCCGAACCGGCGGCGGCGGTACCGATCACCGGTGGCCAGAGTGAAGCGCAGCTTCCATAGCACTTCGACGAGGTCGGGGTGTCCGGGGCGAAGGAGTAGACGGTGAATCCCTTCGCGTTGGTCAGCACCGTCGTCCCGCCAATCGTCGTGGTCTTTAGGGCAGTGGTGCTGGCCGGTGCCGGCGAGCTCGCCCCCGCAAGCGCCACCCCAAAGAGCACGAGCGCGGCAACCGTCAGGCCGGCGGCGGTCAATGCGCCTGCCTTGGCGGTCTGCGGCGGGATCTGGGTGGGGAATCCGGTCGGGGCCGCTACCGCACCGTCTGCTGCGGCCTCGGCCGGGGCAGGAGCAAGCGCGAGGGCGGCCAGTGCCACGAAAGCGGCCACCTCCACCACGCCCGCGGCGATGCCGGCGTCCGTACGGACCTCCTTGAACCCGAACAGCCCGATCCAGACCGTCAGCAGGTAGCCGCCGAGGGTAGCGAGGGCGAAGCCGGCTCCGGCCGCAGCCGCCAACCGGGTCGCAATGACGAACCGACCGGGGATTGCCAGCACCGCCAGCCCAAGGCCGAAGGCCGCGATCACCTGCAGCAAGAACAGCCACCCGATCGTCGGGATCGTCCGGTACCCGGTCAGGTACAAGTCGAGATGGATCGCTGCGGTGGCGATCAACAGCCCCGAACCCACCAAGCGCAGGATGACCCTGGGCCAGCCGGGAGTCGGCCGTTGGGCGTGCTCCCGCGTGGTTTGCCCTCCATCCTTTGCGGTCCTAAGCCTCACCATGCTTTTGCCCCCGTGTCATCTGTCGGTCGTCCTTGTCGGCCGGGTGCAGTCCGGCCAGTACCCGAGACCCCCGGACCGCCGGACCGATGAGGGGGCTGCCTGTGGGGGCCGCTGCTAGATGTCGTGACTTTGTGTTCGTGTCGCAAACTGCCGAACACGCTTTGAGGTTGTTGCCGGTGAGCTACCCGCGACGCCGCTGACGACGGCGTTCAGCGGTGCCCCGAGAACGTGGCCTATTGCGCCGGTGGACCGCCTGATCGTGCCGAACGCGGCCTTGCCGCGGACGTCGTAGCCGGCCCGCTCGCCGGCGACCCGTTCTGGACGCACACCCGATGGAGTTAGGCATGTCGGCGGGTCGGCGAATGAGCACACCATGAACCCCGTGACGCTGGTCTGCACCTCGCGTGCCGGTCTTGGCGGTCTCCACGCTACCCGCGCCTCACGCATGATCGGAGCCAAAGAGTACGACCAGCCCGGTAATAGTCGGTGACTCGGGCCTGCCCGATGATCATCGGCGCCACGGCTTGCTCCGCTTGAGCAAGCCAGACCTGTCGCGGCCTCGGCGCTGCTTGGATCGATGCGGACAAGCGTTCGTGCGCAACCGCCGTCGCGGAAAGGAGCCGCCTGGCCAGACTCAAGGAGTTATGCAAGGCGGCGGTGTCAGCACGCGAGCCTCCATCCGGCGCAGTCGACACATGGGAGTCAGTTGTGTAACGCGATTCGGTGTGAGTTGGCCATGACACGGTGCGTCATGTGGGCGTCTGGACAGCACGCGTGGCGTCGGCCGAGGCGTCGAAACCCTTTGTGTACATGATGCAGTCTGTCAACTCGGCGTCGCGGAACTCGCCACCGAGACAACCTGACCGCTACGAGTCGCCGCCGCGTTCAGCGAATTCGCCAGCGCTCTGAAACGCAGAACCGAACGGCGTTGCCGCATCCGACATGGGATTATGCGACAGCGCCCGCTTGCCTGACGATATCGACCGAGATCTCGGCCGCCGGAATCGTTCCCCTGTTCTCGAGCCAGTGGGTCGTGTTTCGATCCTCGGGCCAGCCCACTCCGGGCCCGTAGTCCGTAGCGATCCCGTTTCGATGGTCAGTGATCGTTCCGTGCAAGATGTAAACGGTGCCTGGTCTGCCTTCATGGTCGTGAATCGGCCCGAAGATGCCCCCCGGCTCGATGGTCACCAGACGCATCCGAAGTTGGCTACCTTCCATGCCCTCGATCTCGCCGGCAAGGTCGACCGTTGCAAGGACCTTCACCGCGACACCTCTCGTCTCAGGTGCCACCTGTTCGTTGGTCATCGTCGTCTCCTCTCTTACCGTCCAGGCCCGTCGGGCAGTCGACGCGTACGACGACCACGGCCTCCATATCCTCCTGGTCGTTGGCGTCGATCGCAGCGACGACATCGAACGCCTGGCCGAAATCCCCGTCAGTGACACCAAACGGCTGCCACGGCCAAGGCGGTGTGCCGGCCCGTCGGCTACGGGCGTATTCGACGCAAACGGCATGCCAAGGCTGATCGGGTACGACAGCGAGCGCGATTTCGATGATTGCCCGATGCCCGGCGGCATAACGCGCGACCGTGGAGGCAGAGCCCATCGCGGTGTGCTGTTGGCCGCCGCTGTCAACCCGACGACCGGCGCAGCAGGAGGGAGCAGGTTCGTGGACTACCGCCTTGAGGTTGCGATGGTTCCGGTCTCCAATGTGGACACGACGAAGGACTTTTACCAGGGACTTGGGTGGCGACTCGACGCCGACTTCAACCTCGGCGGCGGTGCCCGCGTGGTGCAGCTGACTCCGCCCGGGTCGGCGTGTTCGGTGAGTTTCGGGACCGGAATCGGTCAGGGTTTTGAACTCGTGGTCGATGACATCGACTCGGCCCGCACCGAACTGACCGAGCACGGCGTCGGGGTGAGCGAGGTGTTTCATCGCGACGGCGCTAAGCAGGTGCCCGGTCCGGCACCCAACCATCAGAGCTACAACTCCTACGCCTCGTTTAAGGACCCGGACGGCAACGGCTGGCTGCTGCAGGAGGTCACCACCCGGCTGCCCGGCCGTAGCACGTCGCCGCTGGCCGCGTACGGGTCGGTGGACAACCTGGCCGATGCGTTGCGTCGTGCTGCCGAGGCACACGGCCGCCACGAGCAGCAGATCGGTCACGCCGATGAGGACTGGCCGGCCTGGTACGCGCGGTACATGGCCGATGAGTCGGCCGAGCCGAACACCGGCAAATAACGGCCCGATCGACGAACCGGCTGCCCCGGGGCGGGCGCGCCGCCAAGGTCTGCGCGCGTCACGCCGAGCGTGACTCTCCTACGGGGAATGACGCAGCCACTAAAGTTCGAAGTCTGGTCCGGTCTGGCGGACGCGGCGCGCTTCGCCGACGTTGACTGCCGCCACGACCACGATCAGCATCAAGGCCGCCACAACTGCGGGCACGCGCATCCCGAGTGGTATCAGCACCAGGCTCGCTGCCGCCCCAGCGAGCCTTCCCCACGGGGTGCGCCGATACGCCCGCCGCCGGGTGTAGCCGAAGGTCGCCAGGTATAAGGCTGTGCCACCGAACAGCAATCCGGCTGTGCCGCCCTGCAACCGTTGTGAGGGCTCCGCCACCACCTGTGCGAGACCGACGGCAATGGCCGCCACACTCCCGACAAAGCACAGGTGTCCGTAGGTGAGCACCGGACGCATGACCTCGGTCCGGACCGCAGCCCGCTCCATCGCCTGCTGAATCGATCGGGCCGCCAAGTGGAAGTAGATCCACCACAGGCCGAACGCCAGCGCGTAGGCGCTCGCAACGGCACTGAGTCGCAGCGGCGTCAGCGGTCGGGTGGCGGCGACGGCGCCGACCAGGACGACCGATTCGCCCAACGCAATGATGAGGAACAGGCCATAGCGCTCGGGCAGATGTCCTGCATCGAACGGTATCCGGCCCAGCTCCCTGCGGAGCAGCCTGGGCGTGAGCAGGTCGACTGCGCCAGCGGCGAACCAGAGAGCGATTCGCGCCGGCCCGTCGAGGAAGCCTCCAGCCAACACCAGTGGGCCGGAGACGAGCAGAGCCACGTTGTACGGGTTGCGCGGCACGTTGCGGAATGGCCCGCGCAATGCGAGCAGGGCGAGGATGACTCGTGCCCCGAAGTAGGAGGCTCCCAGCAAGACACCTCGACTCCCGTATGCACCGGGCATCGCGAGTGCCATGAACAGGCTCGCCATGCCGACGACGAACAAGCCGAGCCGGTCTACCAAGGCGTCCACATCGTGTGTGTCGGCGTAAACGCTGACCCCGACCCAGGCCCAGTAGACCGGAACGAAGACCACCAAGGCCTGCAAGAGGCCCTTAGCGCTCTGGTCGGCGCGAAGCAGCTCGGTGACCTGGGTGATGACGAACACGTAGACGACGTCGAAGAACAGCTCAGCCCAGGTGACGCGTTTCGTCGGCACGGAACGGGCGGGCTCGGACAGGGCGGGAGCCACTACCGGATGCTATGACACACGACGGGAGGATATCCGAACAATTCACGTAAATCGTCCGGACGCTTCCGAGCGTTGCCGGCAACGTCCACTGTGTACGAGACCGAAGCAATTGATGTGAACGAGGAGTTGCCACGCGTGTGGGTCTAGTTGGATGCTCCGAGCAGTCGGCGATTCCGGAGCGGAAGTCTGCTCCGCCCTAGCAATTTCGTACCGCGGCCTCTAGCTTGCGCGCTCCAAGCCGCGCTGCCTAACCCACGCCGTATTACCCTGTCCGGGCTGGACCACCAAGCCCCCGTCGACAAGCCCGACAAGATCGCCCCGATCCTCCGAGACTTCTTCACCAAGATGCCTACCGAATCCACAAACGGTGGTTCGGAGCAGTGATAGGGCTGTGTGCGGAACGTCGACGATAGTCCAACTCGCCTCGAAGCTAAACGCGGACGCTGTGACCGCGAATCGAGAAGGCAGAGTTATCGCGACGCCACATGAACGGCCGAGGCGTGACCTTCGCCCGTGAGCGAAACGCAAACGAGCGCTCGGACGGATGCGGTGGTGAGCTACGAGTTGCGCGCAACGTGGTCGAACGCCTGCGCAGCATGGGGTGGCTCGGCGCCGCCACTAGCCCCAGCGTCGCTACGTGGCGAACACCTGAGACTCGTCCTGGAACGCCTTGAACTCCAGCGCATTGCCGGCCGGGTCACGAAGGAACATCGTCCACTGCTCGCCCGCTTGCCCGGCAAAGCGCAGATACGGTTCGATGATGAACTCGATACCGCTCGCGCGTAGCCGCTCGGCAAGCGCGTGAAAGTCCGTAATGGACAACAGCAACCCGAAATGCGGTACGGGCACCTGATGACCATCCACCGAACTGTGGCCGGCATCGACGGTGCGAGGCGCGGTGGCCACGTGGGTGACCATCTGGTGGCCGTAGAAGTTCCAGTCCACCCACGTGCCTGACGAGCGGCCTTCGGCCAAGCCGAGTACACCACCGTAGAAGGCGCGGGCGGCCTGCAGGTCGGAGACGGGGATCGCGAGATGGAAAGCCGGCCGATTGCTTGTGGTCATGGATGACATCCTCGCACCAGGGTTTGGGTCGACCCGGCTTAGGCCGCCGGCGCCGTAGTGGTCAGGCCGCAGGCATCTAGCCGGCTGTCCTACACCCTGTGGTGGGCGGCACCCACGTCGCACCCGCCTTATGCTGCGGAAACGCCCAGTTGCGGGGACGGCGTCATGCTATCGTCGCTTTTTGGCGGTACGCGGTTGCCGCCGCCGCCATCGCGGAGACTACGTAGCGTTCTCCGTGTTGCGCGCGTATGCGGCTGTGGTCGTACGTGGCTTTGGTCGTATCCGGCGTACACATATCGTCTGTCCACATCGTCGGAGCCGGTCATCGGGCGGGCACTCCGTTCAAGCTCGCCGCATTGATCAGACAGAAACCCCGATTGCGTTCGAGGGGGCGTCGTGCACTCTCGTCGGTTTGCGTGCCGCGCGGCATGGGATATTGCTGGCTGGCCATCATCGGATGACATCCGATGATCGCCGCGATTCCATTCACCCTGCCGCCGTCGATATTCGTGCCGGTTGCGCTCGGATTCTTCGGTCTGGGTACCGGTTACCTGATCTACGGACCTCAGGAACTGTTTGACTACCCGAAGCGCGATGCGCTCGTCGACCAGACGACCGGTGTATGGGGCATCTGGATGGCCGGCTTCTGCCAGTTCCTGGTCGGCATCTTTCTCTTCATCGGACTGACCTGGTTTCCCGTATTCACGTACAACAAGACGTTGTACATGGCGGCACTGGCCTTCAGCGCGTACGGCATCCATTGGCTGGCACTGGGCTGGACACGCCTCCGGGACTCCGATCCCCGACCTAACGGGTATATGTCGATCCCGTTCATCATCGTGTCGGTGCTCGGCTTGGTCGTGTTCTTCAATGCCGGCGACTGGCCTCTTGGTCTGTTGTTCAGCGGACTGACGGCGGTATACGTCGCGGAATTCTTCGCGAGCCTCAAGATCGGTGTCCGGGCGGGTGCCGACGGCGTGGAACCGATCAATCCCGGTGAGAAGGCGCTGGGCTTCGCGCACATCGTCGTTGGACTGTGGCTGATGTATCTGACCTTCGCGACGGTCCTCAATCTCACGTCCGGCTTCGACCTGCCGACATGACGGCATGTCTGTGTGGCCCGATGCGGCACTCAGCTCGCCATCATCGGACTCGGGTTCGGCAACGTTTCGTGGCGGCTGTGGTGGGTTTGTTAGGGAAGGTTCCAGGCTTGTTGCGGGTCGTGGTTGTTGGTGAGGTTTCGGAGTGCGGCGGCGATTCCGCCGGCTTGGCCGTGGGCCATGTGGCTGATTTCGCCGCGCCTGGCAGCGGTGTGGATGACCAGAGTCTCGGCTCGGCGAGACTTCGCTACCGATATCGAGGCGACCGACGCCAGCGGGAACTCGTCGATCGGCTCGGTCGTCGGCAGGTTCTTGTCGATGAACAACACTCGGTCGGTGGTCAACACGAGGATGCCGTGTCGGCGCCGGTAGTGACCGAGGCCGAGACGGATGACGCTCTCATCCGGGCCGAGAACGCGGTGCAGGTGGCGGAATGCGGTGCGACCACGGAGGCGAAGCAGACCGGCCCGGGCGAGGGCGGTCGTGATGCCACGATCGTCGAGAACTCCGTCGGGCAGGTGATCGGCGATCTCGCCGAGGATCTCGGTCTTCACCACCGTCGCCGCACGATTCTTGCGTAGCGACCTCGTCGACGCCGACGCCATGGCCGAGCGCAGGAGGGCATCGGGTTGATCCACAGGTCGTGTCGAGCGCCACTCGACGACGCGGAGGATACCCATGGACACCTCGTCAAAGGTCGAACGCCAGCCGTTCGTCGGTTGAGGGTAATAGCCACCCGGCCAACACACACTGAACGGGACACGCCGCTATCAGGCCCCTATCAGGAAAGACACCATCCGGCCAGGCTCAGGTCGGGCAGATGCGGAGCGCGCGATCATGGGGTACCAGGAGCCACTCGCGAAATTTAATGCCCCGACAGCTAAGAGGAAGGCAGCCCATCCGTAGACGCCGTACCAGAGGCACACGACGCCCGCAGCGGCCGCGACACTGCCACCGGCGATACGCCCGACCCCAAAGACGCGGAGATGGCGATATTCATATGGGAAGATCAGGCGTTGGATGCCTGCTCGCGCGGGGAGATAGCCACCATCCGCGCAGGCGTTTCGGAGCGGTCGCGCGTCCTTGCGGATCAGGTACACATCGCCAACCGTCTGCATCAGGATCCCGGGATGGACAACTACGAGAAGGGGGTCCGATCATGCAAGCCATCACCGTACGAGATCGTGACGCTGGTGTCGGTGGGCTCACCCTGACCGACATGCCCTACCCGCAGGCCGCCGAGAACGACGTCATCGTGCGCGTACACGCAGCGGGCTTCACCCCCGGAGAGCTTGACTGGCCGGCCACGTGGTCGGATCGCGCTGGCCGCGACCGGACACCCAGCATCCCCGGGCACGAGTTGTCCGGAGTCGTCGTCGAGTTGGGGTATGGAACCACCGGCCTGACGGTCGGCCAGCGGGTGTTCGGACTGGCCGATTGGACCCGGAACGGCTCGCTGGCCGAATACACCGCGGTGGAGGCCCGCAACCTCGCCCCGCTCGCGGCGGACATCGACGACACCGTGGCCGCCGCGCTGCCGATCTCCGGACTGACCGCATGGCAGGGACTGTTCGATCACGCCCACCTCACGACGGGCCAGACCGTCCTGGTTCACGGCGCGGCGGGCGGCGTCGGCTCGATCGCCGTCCAACTCGCACGAGAGGTGGGCGCCCGCGTGATCGGCACCGGTCGAGCCGACCACCGTGACGTCGTGCTCGGGCTCGGCGCGAAAGCCTTCGTCGACCTGAAGGCCGATGATCTGGCGGGCGTCGGTCAGGTTGACGTCGTGTTCGACGTGATGGGCGGAGAGATCCTCGACCGTTCGACCGCACTGGTGCGTCCCGGCGGCACCCTCGTCAGTATCGCCATGCCGCCCACAGTGCAGGTTAAGGACGGGCGGGCCGTCTTCTTCGTGGTTGAACCCGACCGCGACCGGCTCGCCGACCTCGCCCGGCGCGTCCGGGACGGACGCCTCAGGCCCATCGTCGGCGCCGTGCGACCGCTCTCCGAAACGCCCGCGGCGTTCGCCGGCGGCCAGCGCACCCGCGGCAAGACGATCATTCAGGTCGCGGAAAGTCAGTAGCCGAGCATCGGTGATCGGAATGCGAAGGGCGCCGTTGGCGGGCGTGGCGGAACCGATGGTTGCTCCGGATCTTCCCGGCTGCCAATGGGGGTCTTCGGCCGATAAAGGGTTCTCCGGCTCGCCAACCCCTGATGGGGGACTGCTGCGGGGGATACGATCCTGTGGTCTACGCCACAACCGAGTTGGAGAGGTGGCGGCCATGCCAACCGAGTCGGAATTGGTGGAGCTCGAAGCTCATCGAGCGGAGTTGCGCACCAAATATCTGCGTCCGCCCGCCGAACGGGAGTCGACGCCCGGGCGCGGCATCCACCACGCGGCGCTGATCTGTTCGGATGTCGAACGCACGATTCAGTTCTACCAAGGGCTGCTCGGCTTCCCGCTCGTCGAACTCGTGGAGAACCGCGACTACAACGGGTCGTCACACTTCTTCTTCGACCTCGGCAACCAGACGCTGCTCGGATTCTTCGACTTTCCGGGCCTCGGTCTACAACCCGGCGTCGAGTCGATCGGATCGGTCCAGCACATCGCCATCTCGGTGCCGCGCGACCGATGGGAGCAGCTGCGTGCGCGACTCGACGAGGCCGGCACGACGTATTTCGGTCCCGCCCAGGGCATCGCCGAGTCGATGTACTTCAAGGATCCGGATGGCATCCAGATCGAGCTGTTGAGCGACCCACTGATGTATTTCGGCGGTCGCCAGCTCGACGAGTAGCGGGCGGATCGCGAAGCACCCGATTGCCACGGACCTGGGGACACCGGAAACCGAGATCGCCCACTCTTTCCCCCACGAAGGAAGGTTCTGGACATGAGTGAGTGGAACGCGATGACGTACGAGGGCAAGGACACCATCCTCCGCGTCGTACGCAACGAGGCCGCGCGCATGTACGCGATGGCTGGCAAGCCGGAGATGTGGAACCAGCCGACGATCTCCTGCCCGGGCTGGGAGACCCGCGATGTCGTCGCGCACATTGTCGACACGGTCGAGGGCTATTTCCGCGCGTTCGACGCGGCGTACGGCAAGGCCGAAGGCAACCCGCCGCACGGTCTGCCGGTCATGCACACGATGGTGGACGAGGGCGCCAAGGCGCTGCGCGACATCCCGCAGGCCGAGCTCATGCAGCGGCTGAAGGACGACGCGCAGAAGCTGCAGGACATACTGGCACCGATGTCCGCCGAGGAGTGGACCGGCTTCATGGTCACCCACCCGTACATGGGTCCGGTGCCGGCCTTCTTCTACGCAGCCGGACAACTGATGGACTTCGGCGTGCACTCGTGGGATATCCGGCAGGGCACGTCGCGCTCGCACGGCCTCGACGGTGACGCGGCCGATCTGCTGGTCCCGTTCATGTTCGCGCTGTGGCAAGGCACGGTGAAGACCGACGAGATCGGCGAACCGTTCACCGTCGGCATCAGAGTCAGCGGTCGCAACGGCGGGGACTATCGGGTGACGTTGTCCAAGGACGGAATGACCTATGAGCCGGGTGAAATCGACGACCTGCCCGCGTACATCGAGTTCGACGCCGGCAGCATGGTGCTGACCACCTTCGGCCGCGGCAACTTCGGCACCATTCGCGGCGACTTCGATCTAGCCGAGCGTTACTTGAACGCGTTCTTCCGGATCTAGTTCCGGCGCCCTAGTTCGCATGCGGTGCCGGAACTAGATCCGGCCCCGGCACGGGTCGGCCGCCGTCAGTCCTTCGGACCGGCGGGGTCGGCCTCGGCGTCGTACTCGCCGGCTGGATGCCCGACCGGCAAGCGATGCTTCGCGATCCGCGACGTCGGCGTACGTGGCAGCGCGTCGATCTGCTGCCAGAACCGCGGCACCTTGAACGCCGACAGCCGCTGGCCGGTCCACGCCCGCAGTTCGGCGAAATCGAGCACGCGTCCCGGCTCGGCCACGACGAACGCCTTGACCTCGTCCTCGGTGAGCTCCGACGGCACACCGACGACGGCCACCTCGAGCACGTCGGGGTGCGATCCGATGGCATCCTCGACCTCGGCCGGCGAGAGGTTTAGGCCTCGCCGCCGCAGCACTTCCTTACGCCGAGCCACGAACGTGTACGTGCCGTCGTCGTTTACCGTCACGAGGTCGCCGGTGTGCATCCAGCCGTCCACGACTGCGGCCGCCGTCTCGTCCGGCATGCCCCAATAGCCGCGCGTCACGGTCGGGTTTCGCAGTAGCAGCTCGCCTGTGTCGCCGGCACCGAGCGCTTGGTTGTCCTCATCCACCACGCGGGCCTCGTTTACCGTACCCAGCGTCGGGTGCTGCCGAGGCGAGCCGAGCGTGCCGAACGGCCGGGTGCCATGTCGCCAAATCAGGCCGTACGGTGACTCGGACATGGCGTAGCCGCACACCACGCGGAGGCCGAACCGCTCCTCGAACGCCTCCTGCCACTCGCGGGCCGGTGACGGACCGGTGTAGCAGAGTCGCAGCGGCGTGTCGGCATCGTCCGGCCGGATCGGCTGGCGCATAAGGATTTCGAGCATGGCGCCGATCGCGTTGAACTCGGTGGCTCCGTGCCGCCGCGCGGAGTCGAGGAACCCGCTGGCCGAGAACCGTGGCAGAAGAATAAGGCCGGCCCCGCACGACAACGAGCCCAACACCGAGTAGGCCGGCGCGTTGATGTGAAACAGCGGGAGCGACGTCATGAGGCGATCGGTGGCGTCGAGCTCCATCCAGTACGGGAATCCGGCGCCCGCCATCGCATACGCCCGATGCGTCTGCATGACGAGCTTCGACCGGCCGGTGGTGCCCGACGTCGGGATCAACACGGCGAGATCGTCCGGCGTAACCATCACCGAAAGGCCCGCCGCGGCGGCGGTGTCGTGGCGTCGCCAGTCGCCGAGCAAGATGTCGATGTCGAGCAGCCTTGCGGCATCTGCAATCCCGGAGGCGGACATCACGTCGTGCATCGCCGCGTCTGTGACCACGATGCGCGGCTGCACCTGCGCGACCAGGCCGGCGATTTCCTGGGCGGTGCCGGACGGGTCCGTAGGCACGGTCACCGCGCCGAGCGACGCCAGCGCAAACCAACACAGCAGGTACGGCGGTGTGGTCCGCGCTGTCATCACGACAAGGTCGCCGTGGCCTACTCCTTCGTCGCGCAGGCGCTGTGCGAGGCGAGCGACGTGGCCGGCCGTACTCGAGAACGTCAGCGTGCCGTCGTCCGTGCGCAGCCAGACGCCGTCTGGATCGCGCTCGGCCGCGGTGACCAGGATCGCCGGAATCGTATCGGGCACGGCTCAACGCCTCCGGCGGCCGCAGCGCACCGCGGCGAATGATCGCTGCATACGCCTAGTTTGCCGAATGTGGGCGAGCCCGCATCGCCGGGGTGCCGTGCAGAGGTTCGACGTCGACGCCGCCGCTCGGTAGGGATCTTCGCTATGAGGTGGCCGGTCGCGGTATCCCAGTTGTATTGGTCGATGGTCGGCGCCTATGTCTCGTGGGTGCCGGGTGGTAGCGCAGCGACCGCGCGGTCCAGAGTGGCCTTTGACGCTCAAAATCGCTGTCGCTGTTGCGGCAGGTCCGGTATGCAACAGCAATGAGCGAGCAGACCCTGCCGGGCGGCAACACCGACGGCGCCGTACGCATCGGTGGCGTCGTTTACAAGCGCGCCTTACCGTGGACGCCGACGGTACACGCCCTGCTGCGGCATCTCGAAGATGCCGGCGTTGACGGCGTTCCCCGGGCGCTGGGCTTCGACGACCAAGGGCGTCAGATGCTCACGTACCTGCCCGGCGACGTGATAGGCGACAGTGTTGCCTGGCCGGCTTGGGTGTATGCGGAGGCGACTCTGGTACAGGTTGGCCAGTGGATGCGACGCATCCATGACGCGACAGCTGTCTTCATTCCGCCACAGGATGAGCGGTGGTTCACCGGTCGCAGAATGCAGCCCGGGTGGATCGTTGGTCACCAGGACGCTGCGCCGTACAACGCGGTGATGGACGGTGATCGGCTGGTCGGCTTCTTCGACTGGGACACGGCCAGTCCGTCGCCACGAGACGACGATCTAGCGTTCTCGGCACTTGTATGGGTGCCGCTGACCGCGCCGGATGACGGCGAGGAGCATGACTCGCATGATGTGAGGGACCGCTCCCGCCGCCTTCATCTGCTGCTCGACGCGTACCGCTACGACGGCGATCGTCGGGCCTTCGGCGCGGTGATCGTGCAGCGTGGCCGCCGGCAGGCCGGCGTCATCCGCAGGATGGCCGAGTCCGGCGATCGCGCCGCAATCGCCCTGCTGCCTATCGCGAGCCGCCTCGAGCAGTCCGCGTCATACGTCGAGGCGCTGCCGGGCGACTTCTGGATGCCTTAGCGCACGCTCCCCGACGGGCCCACGCAACAACCGCCAGTGGTGTACGGGACGTGCTGCCGGCCCAGGCATGACGGACCGCAAGCTGTTTGTCCGGTCAAGCGCTGGCTGGCGCCGCATCGGACGTCAACAAGGTGTGTACAGAGCTCAGGCGGCCGTCGCGGATCGTGACGATATCGATCCCGCGGGCTACCGGCGTGCCGGGCGGGCCGACGCGCCATGCCAGAGCGGCCGTGTCGGTCCCAACGTACGTTGGACCGTCCTCCTCGAACACGAAGCCCGCCAGTTGGCCATCGAGCAGCCTTTGAGCCTGATCGTTCAGCGCTTGCCACCCAACAAATTGTCCTTCTGGATCGATGAACGTCACGTCTTCCGTATAGGTTCGCGCGATGGCCGCCCATCGACGTTCGGGCTCCCGCTCGGCGAAGACCTCGTGCAGGTTGCTGTGCAGCAGCTCCTTCGCGTCTGGCATGGCTTGAATCCTCTCGTCGTGGTCCTTGGCGCGCTGCCGAGCGTAGGCGAACCCGCGTGGTATGCGGCTCGAATCGGCCAAACGCCAGCGGGACGCGGCACCGCCGAGCCGGGCGGCAACCACCTCAGTCTTGACAGCGGACGACGAGTGCATATGTGCCACCGTTAGCGACGGTCGTGGTGATGGTGGCGTCACCACCCCCAGCAGTCGTGGCATGCAGATATATACCGTCGGCGTCCGGGCCGACACGGTTGCGACGCTGTTGCTCACGTAGGCCGGCCCGGGCGAACTGGGCGGCGTACTCGTCAACCACCGATCCGACGGAGCCGGTCACACGTAGCACGGCCACGAAACCACCGGCGGCGCAGTCGGCGGGAAAGACGGGAGCAACCAGCGAGCTTCCCGTTGCAACGTGCAGCTCTCGCTCGGTGTTAAACGGAGGCGCGAGCACCGATCCGACATCTGCGGCGGTTAAGGGACGCGGGTACAGGGGTGAGCGCACTGTCGCGAGGCGGATCGGGACGGCGGGGGACGCCCCGGTGACGGTGGCGGCGTCGTCAGCAATCACATAGTCCAGACTCAGATGAGCTAGATACGGTCGATCAGCGGCGCCCACCAGCAGTCGCAGGCTCAGGAACCGGCTCTCGTCGCCAGTTGCGGCCGTCCATCCCGCGACGGCACAACTGAGCCCGCTGACTGCGGAGGGGAGACCCTCAGTGAGGGCTTGTCCCGGACTCTGCCACCAGTCATGCGCAGTAGTGGAAACCCAACACGGGCCTGCTGTCGACTGCGGCTGCACGTCGAATCCCGCTCGCTGTGCCTGTTCGACCAGATCCCGGAACGCGACGATAGGGTCACCCGTGATCAGCATCATCGCTGCCGCGCCGCCGGGACGTACAAACGTTCCACCGAGCAGAACCGTCCCCGGCGGACTGCGCAGATCCCCGACAAGCACTGACCCAGGCGATCCACCTTTCGGTGCGGGCACGGGTAGTGACCCTCGGACAGCCACCCCGCCGCATCCGGCCACGATCATCGAGAGAGTCACGGCCAACGCGGATGTCACCATCCGCTTCACGCCGACAGCGTATAGCCGCTGGGCACGACAAGCATCGCCCAACGCGGATACGAATTCAGCTGATCGACCGCCCGTGGTCGTCTCACCGTCGACAGCGTCGGTGAGCGCGTCAGCGGTCGGCGATTGCGCACGGCCGTTGCGACCCGCCGCGATGGGCGGGTAGACCGCACCGTCCAGGGGATGGAAACCGTTGTCGTACCGGCTTTTCGCCCGCCCGCCGCTTGAGCCGCCATACTGGCTAGGTGGCGGCAACCACCGGCACGGCGCGCAGACCACCGTTACGGTCGATCGGCCTGTTGGTCTACGTCTTCGTGGTAACCATGCTGGGAACCACCCTGCCGACGCCGCTTTACCCGGATTATCAGCACCGGTTTGGCTTCGGACAGCTCACCGAGACCGCCGTCTTTGCCATCTACGCCGTTGGCGTGCTCGCAACGTTGGTGCTATTCGGTCAGGTGTCGGACGTCATCGGGCGACGGCCGATGCTGTTTGTCTCGATCGGTGCGGCAGCTATATCGACCGCGGTCTTTATCCTCGCCGACAGCGTTCGCGGACACACTGGCATCGTGCTGCTCTTGGTAGGCCGGGTCTTCTCCGGGCTCAGTGCCGGCATCATGACCGGCACCGCGACCGCCGCGATCGGGGACGCCGTTGGACCCGGTCGGGCATCGCTCGCCGGCCTGATCGCCGCGATGGCCCAGATCGGCGGGCTCGGGCTCGGGCCGTTGGTCGGTGGGTTGTTGCTGGAGAGCATCGACGACCCGTTGCGGCTGATCTACGTGATCTACCTGGTTGCGCTCGCCATCGCGGCGGTGGCCATTGCCGCTATACCCGAGACGGTCCGCCGCGTACGCAATCGGCACAGTCCGTTGATAACGCCGCTGCACCCACGTGCCGTGTTGGCTCACGCAAACGCCATCGGCCTCGTCGGCTTCACCGGATTCGCTGTCCTCGGGTTATTCACCGCAGTGACGCCGTCGTTCCTTGACCGGCTCGGGCAGCACGCACCGATCAGTGCCGGGCTAGTGGTGTTCTCGGTGTTCGCCGCCTCCGCGCTGGGCCAGATATCCACCGTGCGCCTGCGGACACGTACGACGTTGCTGGCGGGCGTGGCAACGCTCAGCGTGGGCGCAGCCGTCGTCGGAGCCGGCCTACACCTACCGTCGATTCCTGTCCTCGTCGTCGGCGGCGTCGTTGCCGGCGTCGGGCAAGGTATGAGTTTTCACGCCGCGCTGAGCCAGGCCACCGCGTCGAGTCCGCCTACTGAGCGCAGTGCGGCGGCATCGGGCTTCTTCGTCATCTGCTACCTGGGCATCTCGCTGCCGGTGATCGGGCTCGGCGCGGCCACTCAAGCGTGGGGCCTACTGGTTGCCGGCCAGGTTTTCGCCGGGGCCGTGGTGGCAATCGGCGCTACGACGTTGGCGCGGTTGCGACGGTCCGGTATCCGACCCGATCGGTCCGCGGCCGACGCGCCCGCGGGCTAGCTGCCGTGGGTGACGCACGACGTCGACGGCTCATCGGGATCGCGGATCGAGGTCGGGGAGAGCAGCGGCTGCAATGGAGAGTCACCGGCGCTATCCGTCAACCGCCGGGCTATCCCGGCGAGGAGGTCGGCGACCTGGACCCGCGGATCGTCGCGGGAGTCGGCCATTACCAGGCCCACCAGGGGTGACGTCCCGGCCGGCAACGGTTGTGTCCCGTCGGCGTGCGCCGGCGCTGGTTCGGTGTCGTTGGCCAGCATGTGCTGAAGGCGGGTCAACCGGTCGGCGGTGAGTGCGCTCTGCTCGTCGTGGATCACCAGCACCCGGCGGTGTCCGCCGCTCCAGGACAACACCGTTTCAGCCAGCGCCGGCAGCATCGGTTCCAGCGGGGGCGGGATCGACCGGTCATCGTTGATCAGTCTGGTCACCACAGCCTGCACATGGGGTGGACTGAGCTGATTGAGCACAGCCTCGGCTTGTGCTCCGAGCCCATCTCGCATGAGTGCATCCCGAGCCTGGAAGAACCGCTCCAGGGGTCGGCTGTCGGGACGCTGCCGTTTGATCCGGACCAGTCCAACGAAGGCGGCAAGGAAGTCACCCCAGTTGTTTGCGGATGAGCGCCTGGCCCGATACAGAGCCAGGGCGGCCGGGCGCTGGTCCTGGGTTAGCCGGGTGCCGGCAGCGTACGACGGCTCGGCCAGAAGCAGGTCGACGATCCGGGTGACAATGAAGAACTCCTTGTCGACCAGATGGACGTACGCCCGGCCGTTCAGCACGGTCAGGAACCACTCCAGCACATCACCCG
This sequence comes from uncultured Actinomycetota bacterium, assembly GCA_963724705.1. GTDB lineage: Bacteria > Actinomycetota > Actinomycetes > Mycobacteriales > Micromonosporaceae > DASQPR01. Next base: position 432,337 of record CAVRVS010000006.1, on the reverse strand, counting down.
CGCCTGAACCGCGAAGAAACTGCCCGGACTTGAACTCGTGCGGTGAGAACCGGAACCCGGAGCGCAAATCCGCCATCAGCCCGACAGCCTCGTCCGTGCTCAGGTCGACGCTCGCGTGCGTGATGACCGGGGTGGCCGGATCGAGGAGATTGGTGCCAGAAAACCCGGACTCGTCGCAGGCGATCTCCACTACAGGGCCAGTGACCGTACTGACCGGCGGTAGGCCGCCCTGAAACGGCGATCTCACACCCAATCCGCCCGCCATGCCGTCATGGTCGCCCGCGCACCGCCATCGAACAACCCAATTGCGCCCGCGAGGCCCGTGCTGGAGGGCATGACGAGGTTGCGTCAGTCCTCAACCGGCAGGGATATGAACCGAAGGCGTGGAGAGTCGGGCCCTCTACGAGGGTGTGGTCGGGTTAGAGGAGCAGCTGGTCTCGACTGGATCTTGTTCTTCGGGACGGACCGGCGCGAGGTGCAGCTCAGTGCTTTACGCAGAGGTCGGCACCGCAGAGGAATATGGCGGTGATTCGGTCACTCCTGCTCGGTCGCGCGTGATGACGTTCATTCACCGGGCCGGCGGCGGTGGTTGGTCGTATGCGAGGGGCTGCTTGACTCCCGGATGATCAACTCCGTTGGTATCAGCTTCCTGACGGGTTCACGGGTCTTTTTGCCGATCTGGTCCAGAAGGATATTGATCAGCGTCTCTCCGATCTGGTGTATCGGTTGGCGCAGCGTCGTTAGGGGCGGACTGGATCGCTCTGACGCCGGCAGGCCGTCGAAGCCGACGACTGCGAGATCGTCTGGAACGGACAGACCGCTGTCATTGATCGCGTGCAGGGCGCCCATTGCCATAGTGTCGGACGCGACGACCACAGCAGTTGGCTTATGGTCCAGGAGCTTTCGCATTGCTGCGTAACCGCCGTCGCTTGACCAGTCGGCGAACTCTACGAGTTCGGGGTCTAGCCCGGCCTCGCGCATGCCTTCGGTAAACCCGTCGTAGCGGTCGATACCCGCGATCATTTGCTGGGGAGCCGCGATCGCCGCGATTCTGGTGTGACCGAGGCCGACGAGGTGTTGCACCGCGCGCCGGGAGCCTTCGTAGTTTTCGACGTCCGCCCAGCTGACGTCGTCGCGGTGCATCACGCGTCCCAGCGACACAATCGGGAGGCCGCTGTTGGCAACCTCATCGAGGAGTGGGTCGTCCTTGCGTAGCGCAACCAGCATGAGGCCGTCGACGAGCCGCGACGCGACGACACGTCGGTACAGCTCGGCCTCCTCCTCCTCGGTCTCGAAAAGGAAGAGCGAGAGCGTGGTACCCGCGGCGTTGCTGGCGCGGCTGACACCTCGAATCAGACCGACGAAGTAAGGGTCCTCTAGGAGTTGCGACACATGCCACGGGATGACCAACCCGAGGACACCCGTTCGGCGGGATACCAGTGACCGCGCTGTGGCACTGGGCCGGAACCCAGTCTCATCGATGACTTGGAGCACCCTGGCGCGCACCTCGGTGCGAACGTCGTCCTTTCCATTCATCACCCGCGAAACCGTCGACCGTGACACGCCCGCCAGTCGGGCGACGTCCAGGATCGTGAGTTTGCTCGGCTCGGTCACTCTTCGGTTGCTCCCTCGATCAGGCCTGCCATCAACTGTCGCTCCCCTATCGGGGAGAAACCAATTTCCGGCACCGTGGATAGTCTTGTGGAGGCCGGCACGCGGACGGAGTCCACGGCGTACGTGCCGGCGAAGGAGCATCGTCACGTGGCATGGTGAAGCCGTTCGAGTCGCCGATCATGCAGGCGACAATGGTCGATGCGAGGCCGCCGAGTATTGGCGGACGCCGATGTGTCGTGAACTACGGCGGCGACCCACCCAGACCTGAGTGCGACTATCTCCTGAAGTTGCGTCGGAGATAGGCCCGGCGGCGTACCGCCGGCCGGGCAGCTTGCGCTCGCCGGTCACGTCCACCTCCATCACAACGGGTGTGCCGTCGGACTCCTCGAAATTGGCGTCGGCGAAACGGACGCGCTCAAGGTCTCGGCCGGTGATGGGTTCGAGGCTGACGCGGTCGAACTCAACGGGCAGATGCGTCTCCAGATAGACGGCGTCGCCCTCGACGACGACCGACGCGGTGGCGGCGGGAATGACCAGGGCGCCGGTCTCGCCGGCGAATGGGACAGCGGCGGAGGCGTAGACGTTGCTGTGGGCGTATACGGGCTGCTTAACGTCGAGGAACCGCTGGTGGTCGCCCGGCGGTTGAGCCGCGATGCGCGCCATGTATTCCTCGAACGAAGCCGGGTAGCCGTCGTAACCGGCGGTCCCGGCGACTGCCGAGCCGACGCCCTCCCGGCCGGCGCCGTACGCGGTCGCGGCGTCGCCGCCGACGAACAAGTTGCCGACCCAGCGGTCGTCGCCGCCAATGATGAACGCATAGCCGGCGATCTGAGTGCTATGCGGGCGGTGGTAGGGGGTGGCCCGGTCCATGACGGACTCGAGCCGCACCGTGCCACAGATCAGGTTGTGTACGAACGCACCGCCCTGGCTCCAGAGTTCCAGCGCGGCCGGCGAGGCGAGAATGTTGTGCTCGACCAAGTACGGGCCGTGGCTCACCTCGACGAACAGGTCCCGATTGTTGTCGTAGAACAAATTGCGAGAGATGCGGGTGCCCTGGGTTTGCCAATCCAGCCACGTGCCGAGCGTGCAGTCGTGGATGCGGTTGTGCCGGATCGTCACGTCGATCGCCGCGTGCAGCTTGATGCCGGCGATCTCGTACCCGTAGAACTCGCGTTTGATCGCGATGTTGTAGATGTGATTGTCCTCGATCGTGGAGAACACACAGCCGAGGTGCCCGACGATGCCGTTCTGGCCGCAGTCGTGGATCGTATTGCGGCGGATGACGTGCGAGCCGACGTGCTCCTTGTCCCACCCGATACTGCGCGAGCCGAAGACCGACTCGATCTGGTACTGGTAGCCGGGCTTGTCGCCGCGGACTGTCGCGTAGTTGTCGCCGGTCGACGCTTCCTTGCCGATCGAGATCCCCGAGCACTTCGCGTCGTGGATGTCGTTGTCCTCGATGACCCAGCCCTTCGCCCAGTTCGGGCCGATCAGGCCAGGTTGGTCGGCGGTCGGCGGGGTCCACGGACAGGCAGCCTGACACAGCTCGAACCCGCGTACGGTGATGTAGTCGAGGTGGTGCTCCGTCGGATAGAACACCGCTGGTCGCACGTTTATCTCTACCAGCTCTGAATTCGGGTCGGCGCCCTGGAAGTTCGCCCAGATGGTCGTCTCGTCGGCGCTGACCTCGGCGTACCAGACGAGTTGGGTTTGTTTTGGATCCCGGATCGGGTCCGTGACGCCGGTCCAGTCGTCGACCGCCTCGGTGCGTAGCGGCGGATCATTCACGTCAGACCGCACGGCAACCTCGTGGAAGCTGACCCCATTGAGGTAGATGTCGCCCAGGTGCTTCCGCGCCTCGCCAGGTCGGCACACGATCCAGTCGCCGCCGATCTCCTCGGCGAACGGGTTGAAGTCGCCGAACAGCGCGTTCGGGACGGTCGCGCGCCACACGCTCCCCGCCTCCGGGACCCAGGTGGTGATCCGTTCTGATCCCTTCACGACCACGTGCTCGCCAGCCGCCGCCTCGTAGGTGATCCGCCTCGTGTCGCTCAGGCCGCCGCGCCGCGGCTTCACCCACTCTCGGTATTCCCCGGCGTGTACGACGACGATGTCTCCCGGTTGGGCGACGGCCGCGGCCAAGTTGATGGTCCGCAACGGCCGCTCCGCGGAGCCGTCGGCGTCGTCGGTGCCGGTCACGGCAACGTGCAGTACGGATGTCATGTGTATGCCGTCCTGTGGTCTTACTTGCCGAAACCGGCAGTGAGACCACTCAGTAGCTGCCTGCGCCCGATTGCATAGAGCAGGATGATCGGGATGGTGGTGAGCGTGACGGATGCGGTGATGGCCGGAACGTCCACTCCGAACTGGCCCTGGAAATTGACTAGAGCCAACGGGATGGTGCGCTTCTCGGGGCTCTGCGTCAGCACGAGCGGCAGCAGGAAGCCGTTCCAGATGCCTAGCGCGTTATAGATGGTCACGGTTACCAGCGCCGGGCGGGTAAGCGGGAACGTGAGCCGCCACAGGATGCCCCACTCGGTGGCGCCGTCCAAGTGCATCGACTCGAACAGTTCTCGCGGCACGTCCCGGATGAAGTTGGCCAGGACGAGGACGGAGAGTGGGATAGCGAACGCTATGGACGGCAGGATAAGGGCGAGCAAGCTGTCGTACAGCTTGAGACGGATAATGATCAGATAGATCGGGATGATCACCGCTTGCAGCGGAATCGCCAGACCCATGAGGAACATGTTGTTCGTCCACCGAAGCCAGCGGTTGCCGATGCCGCGGATGATCGCATACGCCGCCATGAACGAGATGATGACGGCGGGGACCACGGCGCCGGCGGTGACGATGACGCTGTTGAGGAAGTACCGCGCGATCTCGTTGTCGATGACTGTCTTGTAGTTCTCGAACGTCGGATGGCTCGGCGGGGCGAAGGTGTTGGTGACGAAGTAGTTCGCCTGGGTCTTGAAGCTCGTGATGACGATCCAATAGATCGGGACCATGACGAGGAACAGCCAAATCCAGCCAAAGCCGCCGCCAGTCCAGTTCATCCTCAGCAGCTTGTTTGGCAGCTTGCTGACTCGGCTGGTTACCCGAGGCGTCTCGCGCGCCGGCGTGTCGGCGACTTTGATCGTCGTCGTCACATCACACTCCTTCCGCCATGCTCTCGTCGCCACGGCCGCCGAGGCGACGCAGCAACTGAGCAAGGAGCAAGCCGACCAGGACCAGGATCACGGCGATCACGCTGGCCGGGCCCATGAGGTTGGCCATGAAACCTTTCTGGTACATCTCCAGCGCAAGCGTCCGGGTGGAGTCGCCGGGACCGCCACCGGTGAGCACGTAGATCAGGTCAAAGAAGGTCAGCGAGCCCACGACCATCAGCGTCGACGAGGTGATAATCGTGTACTTGATCTGCGGCAGTGTGATCGAGAAGAACTGCCGGATCCGGCCCGCGCCGTCGATCTGCGACGCCTCGTACATCGAGACGGGTATCTGCCGGACCGCGCCCTGGTAGATCAAGGTGTGGAAGGGAATGTATTGCCACGACACGACGAAGATCAGTACACCGATGGCGAGCGTGGGGTCGCCGAGCCAGTCCTGCTTGAGCACGCCGATCCCGAAGCCGGCACCAATTCCGAAGTTTGGGTCGAGCAACGCTTTGAATGTGATCGAGATGGCAGCCGAGGACAGTAGGAGGGGGACGAAGTACAGAACCGCCAAGAACCCGCGGTACTTCTTGAAGGCAGCCAGAAAGACCCCGATCAAGATGGAAATTGGCGTCTGCACGAGCCACGAGATGGCCATGATCTCGAACGTGACCCAGAGCGCGTGCAGCAGCCCGGGGTCAGAGAGCGCCGCCCGCCAGCTCGTCAGCCCGGACGCGTGGATCGCGCCGATCCCGTCCCAGGTGGTGAAGCTCAGTGCGAGCACGCCGATGAGCGGGACTAGGCCGAACGCCAGGAACGTCAGAAGTGCGGGCAGCGCCATCCAGGCGACGCCGCTCCGCCCGCCGGCGCCGGTGGACGGTTTCCCTCGTGCGGCGGGCGGAGCGAGCGACGTCATTGACCGATGACCCCGTTCATGCTGTCGACCCACTGCTGCGGGCTGACCTGCAGTTGGAACAGCTTGGCGATGTTGTCCAACAGGGTCTCGGCGACGGTCGGGCTCAGCGCCTGGTCCCAGGACTGAGCGAAAACCTTGGCCCCGGACGCGATCGCGGACATGTCCTTGAGGTACTGCGCGTCGTCGCCGGTGAACAGGCTGGCGCTGTCGGTCAGGACCGGCACGCCGCCCGACTTGACCCAACCGGCCTTCTCGGTGTCGTCGACCAGAGTGGTGGAGAAGAACTTCTTCGCCACGGCCTGGTCGGCAGCCGACGACTTGGACGAGATCGAGAGGTACTGGCCGGGGTTGCCGACGGTGTCGGTCGGGTCGCCCTTGCCGCCGTCGATTCCCGGGAAGTTCATCCAGCCCAGGCCGCCGGACTTGACGAAGTCGCCGCCATTGGCCTGCTGGATGCCGTACGACCACGAGCCGTGCACCATCATTGCCGCTTTGCCGGTGTAGAGCAGAGCTTGGTCGGCGTTGGAGTCGGCGGTGATCGACGAGAAGCCCTTGATGAATGCCTTGGCCTTCACCAGGTCCTGCACCTTGGTCAGCATTTCCAGCACGGACGGGTCGGACCAGGCGTTCGCCTTGCCGGCAAACACGTTGTTGAACACATCTGGACCGGCCTGGCGGTCGAGCAGGAACTCGAGCCACATCATGTTCGTCCACCGAGACTGGCCGCCAAGCGAGAACGGCGCGATCCCCTTGGCGTTGAACTTCGGAATCAGATCGAGGATGTCGCCGTACGACTGCGGCGGCTGTACGCCGACAGCGTCGAAGACCTTCTTGTTGTAAAAGAGCACGATCGGCTGCACGGTCTCGATCGGTATGGCGTAGATCTTTCCGTTGACGGTGGCAGCGCCGAACGACGACGGGAGGAGCTTTTGCTTGACCGCGGCGTTCTGGCCGAACCAGTCGGTCAGGTCGACGACCTGGTTCGCGTCGACATACGCCTTGAGGCCGCCACCGCCCCAGCCCCAGATCATCGTCGGGGCTTGACCGGCGCCGATCGCGGTCTTGATCTTCTGCTTGTAGGCGTCGTTCTGGAAGAACGTTGCGGTGATCTTGGTAGAAGGGTTCGCCTTGTTGAAACGGTCGACGGCCGCTTGACGGATCGGCTGACCTGGCGGCCCGGACAGCGACCAGTAGGCTGCGCTGCCCTTGCTACCGCCACCGCCCGACGACGGGCCTGAGGTGCCGCATGCTGCGAGGGCGGCAGCACCGGCGGTGCCCGCGGCGAGACCTAAGAAGTTCCGCCGGGACAGATTTGAATGACTCACGTTGACCTCCGAACTCGAGACCTGGGGTGGACTCGCTGGGTGGATCGGGGCAAAATGGCCGTCTTCGCCGAACGCCGCGTGTGATCTCGAACGAGATACGAAGCGCGGCCCCGGAGGAAATGACGTCAACTTCAGATTTCAATAGCGTCACGGATACGTTCGCGGAACGTTTCCGAAATCGATCCCGGGAACGTTCCCGAACGCTAGAGCGCGGCGCTCCCTAAAGCAAGATCAACTACCTCATCGATGCCGAACCGAGACCTCGGCGGCATCGACTCCAGTTCATTAAGCGCTAGCGGCCGGTATGTGCCTCGACAGAGCTGTCTCGACGCAACAAAGCACGGTGTTGCGGAACTGTGCTTACGGAGAACCGAGTTGACCCGTGACGTTTCGGCAAGACGCGCCTCTGAGCAACGGTCTCGGAACATGATGAGTGGTTTCATGTCGAGAAGCCATGCCCGGCTCCGCTCACCGGGTGAAGGGCCACGACACGCGCCGGCCCATCGACATCAGGAGACCACCATGCCGAAGTACCTGCTCCTCAAGCATTACCGCGGCGGACCGGAGTCGCACCGTCCCGTGCCCCCGATGGACCAGTGGGCGCCCGAGGACATTGATGCGCACATGGCGTTCCTCAAGCACGTCAGCGAGCTCCTCGAGAAGAACGGCGAGTACGTCGACGCGCAGGCGCTCACGCCGCAGCGCACGTGGGTGCGCTACGGCGGCCCGGACGCCGCGCCGGTCACCACTGACGGGCCGCTGCCCGAGACCAGCGATCTCGTGGCGGGCTGGTACATGATCGACGTCGAGTCGTACGAGCGCGCGGTCGAGCTCGCGGCGTACGTCTCCTCCGAGCCCGGCCCGGGCGGGTCGCCACTGTACGAGTGGATCGACGTCCGGGAGGTCATGTCCGGCGAGCCCTCGGACGATTGACCCGGCGTGGACGAACCGACGCGACGGCTGGACGAGGGCGCCCTGCGCGCCCTCGTCCCTCGGGTGCTCGCGGGCCTAGTCCGGCGGGGCGAGGACTTCGACGCCGCCGAGGACGCGTTGCAGGAAGCGCTGCTAGACGCGCTGCGGGTGTGGCCGGAGCACCCGCCGCGCGACCCGCGCGCGTGGCTGGCGACGGTCGCGACCCGGCGTCTCGTCGACGCCCGACGCAGCGAGGCGGCCCGACAGCGCCGCGAGGAGGCGACCTATGCGGAGCCGCGGCCCGCCGCCACGGAGGAGGGCGACGACACCCTCTTCCTGCTGTTCTGCTGTTGCCATCCGGAGCTCGCGCCCGCCTCTCAAGTGGCGCTGACCCTGCGCGCGGTCGGCGGCCTCACCACTCGCGAGATCGCCGACGCGTTCTACGTCCCCGAGGCGACGATGGCGCAGCGGATCAGCCGCGCCAAGCGCGCCCTGCGGGGACGCCGCCTCGACCAGCCCGGTGACCTCGCCGTCGTGCTGCGCGTCCTCTATCTCGTCTACGCGGCCGGCCACACGGGCCGGCTCGACCTGGCCGGAGGGACGATCCGGCTCGCCCGCCAACTCACTCTCGCAACCGAGGAACCGGAGGCGCGTGGGCTGCTGGCGCTGATGCTCCTCAACCACGCGCGCCTGCCGGCGCGGGTCGACGCCGAGGGCCGGATCGTCACACTCGACCAACAGGACCGCGGGCTGTGGGACACCCGCGAGATCGCCGAGGGTGTGCGCGTCCTGCAGTCGGCGCTGGCCGTACAGCGCCCCGGCCGTTACCAGGTCGAGGCCGCCATCGCCGCCCTGCACGACGATGCGGCAAGCGCTGCGGAGACCGACTGGCCACAGATCCTGGCCTGGTACGACGACCTCGTCGCCCTCACCGACGACCCGGTGCGCAAGGACCCCGCCGCGGTGCTGGGGCGCGCGGTCGCGGTCGGCCACGTCCTCGGCGCCGCCGCCGGGCTGCGCGAGACCGATCGGCTGCGCGACGTAATCGGCGAGCGGCACCGATGGCACGCCGTCCGCGGCCACCTGCACGAGCTGGGCGGTGACCTGGCCGCCGCGGCCACGGCGTATGCCCAGGCCGCTCAGCGGGCCACGAACGTCGCCGAGCGCGACCATCTAGTCCGCCAGGCCGCCCGCGCGCGAGCCGCCGTGCCGTCATAGGAACGGTCGCCTCGCCGATCGTCTTCCATATGCTCGTGCACTGACGAGAGGTGCCCGGCCACGGGCCACGTCCGCAATCCCGGGTCCCGTTGTCCTGGATCGGCCGGTCCGTCGCTGGCATCGTCGACACGATGAACACCATGAGCGACTTCACGGCACTGGTCACCGGTGCCAACAAGGGTATTGGCCAACATATCGCGCGGCAGCTCGCGGCTGCAGGACTCACCGTCTACGTAGGCTCCCGAGACCCGCAGCGGGGACAGCGGGCCGTCGACGAGATCGGCGCTAGGGCACGATTGGTCGTCCTCGACGTCACCAGTCCGGAAAGTATCGCGGCCGCCGTGGGCCAGATCGAACGCCTGGACATCCTGGTCAACAACGCCGGCATCTCGGTGGACATGAACCCACTACCCGATACCGACGTCGATAGTTTCCGCCGTACCTATGAAACAAACGTGTTCGCCGTCGTCGCCGTCACCAACGCATTTCTGCCGGCATTGCGCCGCTCCGCCCAGCCGCGAATCGTGAACATTTCCAGCGGCACCGGATCACTGGGCTGGAGTACTGGCCCGCGGGCACAGTTCGGCACGACCGGGTCACTGGCTGCGTACCGGTCGTCGAAGACGGCACTCAACGCGCTGACCGTGTTCTACGCCCAAGCGTTGGCAGCCGAGGGCTTCAAAGTCAACGCGCTCGCACCGGGGCTACGAAAAACCGACCTCAACGTGACCGCCGCCGCCAGCGGTGGAGACCCAGGCGAGGCCGCCGCCGGCGCCGTCCGATTGGCACTGCTTCCCGACGACGGTCCCACCGGCGAATTCTTGTCCTGGGACGGAACCGCGGTGCCGTGGTAGATCACCGGCGACGCGAGTGCTCCGATGTCGGAGGTCATCGCACGCGACTTCGCCGCTTCCCCGTAGGCAGCCGGGACAGCTGAGGCAACGCAGACAAGGAGGGTACGGACGCTCTCTTCGTTGAATCCGAACGGAATCTCTAACCGTCGGCAGAATGCGATCTCGAGGGCGTCGGCACGGCGGCACGGCGGCACGGCGGACTCGCTGCGCCCGCCGAGTCGGTGCAGTTCAATGGACTTGGCGCCTGGCGATCTCAATTGCCGCTTGTCTCGGCCGTAGTCGCCGTTGGCGGACAGTGGCCGGGCGATCAGGTTTCGATGCTGCACCAGTCCACCTGCTGGCACCACCGGACTCGAAGGGCTCACCGCGATGGCAAAAGTCATCTCCACTCTGTTCATCTCGGCCGATGGTGTGGCCGAGATCGACCCCGATTGGCACTTCCCGTACTACGACGAGAACATGGGCCGCGCCGTCGGCGAGGACTACAACACCTCCGACGTGCTGCTCATCGGCCGCGAGACCTATGACAGCTTCGCCGGAGCGTGGCCAGACCGCGAGGCCGCGGGCGGGGACGACGCACCATTCGCCAAGCAACTCGGGGACGTGCGCAAGGTGGTCGTGTCGCGCCAGCCTCTGCAGTTCTCCTGGCGCAACTCCGAGGTGATCGAGGGCGACCTGATCGAGGCCGTCACGATGCTCAAGGCCGATGCTGGAATCAGAGGCATCCTCATTCCCGGCTCGATCTCCGTGGTGCAGCAACTGCTCGCCGCGGGGCTGGTCGATGAGCTGCGCCTGCTGGTGCACCCAGTGGCGGCGCGTAAGGGCCGCAGGCTATTCGACGACGGGGATACGCCGTACCACCTGAAGGTGATGGCAACGGAGGCGTTCCCGACGGGCGTGATCCGAGTGATCTACTCGCCGACCGAGGCGCCGTCGAAGGTCGGCTACGACGAGGTCAAAGACCAGGTACCGGGGGAGAAGTAGCGAGCTTTCGCGGCTGCGCGGTGCGCGTCTCGATTCAATGGCAGTGGGCTCGCCGACCCCAGGCATGGTGGCGCAATGTCAACCGCCGATCCGGTCAGCCACCTCGACGACAGCGTCGATGATGGGGGCACCGTCGAGCAGAACGCGGTCATTGTGATCGGCGCCGTCCACGGTGATCACCCGGGTCAGATCGCCGGCCCTCGCCGCGACCGTACGGCTTTGCGCGGGTGGCACGATGGAGTCTGCGGTTCCGTAGATGACGACCGTCGGTGCCATGACCTGGTCGATCAGATCGGCGACCGGGTAACGGTCTCGCAACATCGCGCCCATCGGCACGATGGGGTAGTGGTGCCGCCCTACTGCGGCGAGGTCGGTGAATGGTGACCGCAGGACGAGGCCGGCCGGCGGATACGCGGTGGCCAACTCGGTGACGACGGATGCGCCGAGGCTTTCCCCGTAATAGATCGTGCGCGTCGGCGGCAACCCCGCCTCGGCGGCCAGGTACTCCCGCGCGGCGCGTACGTCACGCGCGATCCCCGACTGGCTCGGGCTACCGGGGTTTCCGCCAAACCCCCGGTAATCCATCAGCAGCACAGTGAACCCGACATCGGCCAGTGCACGGGCCAGCGGTGCCCGACCGAGGCGACTACCGGCGTTGCCCGGCGCGATCAGCACCGCCACGCCGCGCCCCGGCCGCATAGGCATCACCAGCCAGGCGCCCAGCCGCAGACCATCCGACGTTTCGAGCACCACGTCGTGGCCGCCGGCAAGCACCGCCGCCGCGGCAGGAACCGGCGACCGGTCCGGGAAGTAGATCATCCGTCGCTGTAGAAGCCACAACCCCACCACCGGTACCACCACCAGCACCGCGACCAGCACGCCACCTATCACCGGATCGGTCACCAATCCATTCAAGCCATATGACGAGCCGGCGTGGCGATCCCAAGCCCGCACCGCCAGCTCGACGGGCATGGAGACGAACTCACGTCGGTCGCGGTCAATCTGATGTCGAGGACATAGCCGATCTTGTCGAGGGCCCGGCCGCTCGCGTCGGCGGCGGTGACCGCCACGGTGACGGTGCGGATGTTCTCGCCGGTTCGGGCTATCGTTCCAGGTGGCAGCGCTACGCGGAGGTGGCAGGTGCAGCTGACGGCGACATATCGCTGCGGCATCTGATCAATCCGCGCCGATGGGAAGGCCCGATCCACAGGAATGATGATCAAGCTCGGTAGAACCGCCCGCGACGCCGTGTTGATCATACTTGTGGCTGTCGCGTCGATCACGGTGTCGTTGCTAATCACCCCATTGCAACAGACGTCGGCGGCCGGGCAGACGATCCGGGTCGGCGTCGCCACACCCACGTGGGGGCTGTCTGGAGCTGGGGAACTCGACCTTTTCGGGCAGCGCTTGCCGACCACAGTCCAGTTTCTCGGCCCGGTGCGCCCCCGGGTGCAACTGTCGCGGATCACCCTGTCACAGCAGTTGTCCGATTTCGTGAACACCGCCGGCGGTTCGGGCACTCGCTCGGTCGAGTCCGCCCTCGTACACGGCTGGTGGCATTATTTCGCCTGGCAACTGGTGATCGTCGCGGTCGTAGCCCTGGTCCTGCTCGGCGCGGTCGCGGGATGGCGCCGCAAGGGCCGACGCGCCACGACCGTCTTTGTCGCCGCTGGTCTTGCCGTCGTCGTGGCGTTGAATTCCGGCGTGGTCATGGTGACCGCGTTCACCGCGCCGCACCGGTTGAGCCAGATCACCTCGCTCGAGGCGCTCGTCGGCTCGACGCCGCTGCCGCCCGCCGCAGCCAGAACCGGAAGCGCGTCGGCATCGCCTCCTGCGGCGATGAATGTCGTGGTTGTCGGTGACTCGACCGCCGCGGGGTTGGGCAACCCGCTCGTGAGCCGCGCCACCAAGACAGATCAGGTGTGTGGTCGCAGCCAAGACTCGTTCGCCGCCGACCTGGCCGACACCGCCGGCTGGAAGGTAACGAATCTGGCATGCAGTGGCGCGACCATCGCCGACGGGCTGCTAGGCCCGCAGACCACCCATGGGTTATCCGTACCGGCACAACTAAGCGACCCAGCGATTGCTAGCGCGTCCACCATCCTGGTCAACATCGGCGCCAACGACGTGCACTGGTCGAACATGCTGCAGGTCTGTGCCGCATCGCCGACCTGCCAGGACGACGCCGAAGAGGCCTACTTTCAACAACAAATCGCCGGCTTCAGTCGCGACTACCTCCAGCTGCTCACCCAACTGGCGACGCTGCCCTCCCATCCCCAGGTGGTAGTGAACCTCTACTACAACCCGTTCACCGGTGATGACAGCTGCCTCGCCGCCAGCGGGATCACTCCGGCCAAACAAGAAGCCATGACGGCCAAACTCGCCGCGCTCAATGACATCCTCGCCGCAGGAGCCAAGGCAACCGGGTTCGCCACCGCCAGCCCCGACTTCAGCGACCACGGACTGTGCACCGACAGCTCGTACATCCAGGGACCCACAGCCGCCGCACCGTTTCACCCCACGCCAGCTGGTCAACTCGCCATCGCGCTCGCCGACGCCGAAGCCGTGAGCACACCCGCAATCGGGTAGACGTGAGCCAGTGTGCGGCGGTGCCTACGAGCACGGCCCCGTCCGCGTGGCGGGCGGGGCCGTGGCTCACCGGGAGGAGATTAGCTCGCCGGGTAGTTGACGATGTCGCTCGGGCCGGGGCTGTCGGCCGTGACCGGCGCGCCCGTGTCGTTGACGACGTGGTCGATGCCGCCGTCCGCGTTCAGGAATCGGGTGAACACGTCGTGCAACTGCACGCCGGCGGTGTCCGGCACCCGGAACGCGGTCGCCGATTCGATCGGCACACCCTGGTTGAAGAAGCAGTAGCTGCCCATGCCGTACCCGCTGAAGGTCTTGACCTTCGACCCGACCACGAACGCCGGGTATCCCTTGGTCGTCGGCGACGACATCCAGGCGGCCTGGCTCGGCGGGTCATAGGGCATCTCGTTCTGGAAGAAGACAACCTGGCCGTTGTCTCCGTTCCAGATGACCTCGTTCTTCTGGTAGTGCTCCACGAATAGTCCGTAGGCGAGCACGTTGTTGCCGTTGACGATCACCCCCGTGTCGGCTGTGTTGCCGGTCCACGACGCGCCCGCGCCGTGGTCGGCGCGCCAGGCCCAGATGTCGTCCAGGATGACGTCCGAGCTGTCGACGACGAGGCTTGTGGTTGCCTTGCCCGGGGTGGCGCCGCCGATCCGGAAGAACACGTCCTGCACGAGCGTGGGGTCGTCTGCGTCTCCGCCGATCACCTGGCCCAGGCCGGTGCCGAGCTGCAGGAGGACGGGGGAGTTCTTCGGCCCGGCGTCCACGGTGAAGCCAGAGAGCTTCACCCCCGGCACGTCCAGCGTCCGCAGCGCGGCGGTACCGTGCTGCGGGACCAGCGTCGGGATGCCCAGGCCGAGCACGATCGTGTCCGGGCGGGTCACCACGATGGGCGCCGTCAGCTTGTACACGCCGGGCGTGAGCAGCAAGTTCTTGCCCACGGCGAGCGCGGCGTCGATCGCACCGATTGAGGTGCTCGGCGAGGCGATGAAGAATTTGCTGATCGGCACGGACGTGCCGGCCGTGCTACCGCCGTCCCACGACGGCCCGGCCGTGTCGTGGCGTAGGGCGGGTACGAACACGCTGTAGTGGCCGGTCGAATCGATTTGCAGGAACGGCTTCTCCCGTGACACTGGCGTGGTGTCGAGTGTGGTGTACGGCGGGGTGCCGCCGGCGAGACCCGACGTGGCCGAGAAGCTCTGCGCCGGCGCGCCTGGCGATCCCAGGAACACCTGATTCCACACGCCGTTGGACCAGCCGTCGAGGTTCGTGTTACGGACGATGAATTGTTGCTGTGACCCGTTGATGACGGTGCTGCCAGTGAACGCCGAGTCGGCGATGAAGCCGCCGCTGGCGAACTGCGGGCCGGCCGTGCAGTAGTCCATCAGCGACGTGAGGCCGTTGACTACGACACGGCGCATCGGCGCGGCCTGCGAGACCGCCCAGAACTCCGTGTTCGTCTGGCATCCGGAGCCGCCGGCGACGTTGATGGTCAGGTTGGACATCGACCGCCAGAAGTTGTCCAGCGCGATGCAGTTGGGGCTGCCGTCGTCGTTGGTGAAGCACTGGTTGTAGACGTCGACGGAGCCGTTGATGGTGACGTCGCCGGGCGAGTTGCCGAGACCGGCGACCTCTGTGTAGTAGCCGACCTGGAAGATCAGCGGGTTGGCGGCCGTGCCGTACGTGCCCGGCTCGAAAAGAAGCGCGTAGCGCTCCGTGCCGAACTGGTTGGGTACCTGCTGCGTCGCGATCGCGTTGACCGTGGCCTGGATCTGGCTCTGCGGCATGTCCGGTGTGAACACGTACACGTTCGGGCCGAGGTTGGGCTCTCCCGCCAGGTGCACAGCGGGCGCGATCGGATCGGCTTGTGCGGGGCTGGCCGAGACCACGGCGGAGACGCCCACAGCGGCCAGCACGGCGAGGATGGCGACAGCCGCACCACGGCGCCGGCGCGCCGTGCGCCCATCGCTGCCACCGTTTCGCTTGTGTGTCAGATTCATACGCAGTCCGTTTCTCTCCGTAGCGCGGGCGTAATCACGCTCCGACCGACAGCATGTCGTATCGGCCGACGACGTCAAGAGATTCAGGATGACTTTTCTTGCGAAGTGAATAAATTGCTCGAACTCACTGTCCACTGTGCCTACGACTTGTCCGGGCACGCCCCGAAGACGCTACGCGGAGTGCCCAGCCGGCGGATGATCCGTCGTGGACGGACACCGCCCGTACCATCGCCTCACGAAACGCATGCCCGCTCTATCCGGTACCCACACCGATCGTCGGCCCGGCCAGGATGCCCGCTTCGAGGTGCGAAGACGCGCGTCGGCTGCCCAGCCTCCACGAACAGGAGCCCGTTGCCTGACCCGCTCGAAACGAGATTCGGCACGAGCAGCGGTTCTCGCGATGGGCATCATTTCTTCGGGCATACGGGCGAACGCTCGCATCGACACCCCGGCTAGGTTTTGAATGGAAGCCGCGACCGGATCTTCGAGGTTCTCACACAGCACACCGAACGGAGTGGATCATGGCGGAAACGTCCGGCCAAGAGCCGTCGTCGCGGTCGACACATGCCGCAGCCACCGCCGCCGACGTCATGCGGCCAGCGGTGACGACGGTCGAGTCGTACGCGCATGTGGCTGCGGCCGCGTATCTGATCAAGCACGCGGGTGCGTCGGCGCTCGTGGTGGTGGACGACGAAGAGACGAAGCGGCCGGTCGGCCTCATCACGGAGGCCGACGTCGTCAAGGCGGTCGCGGATGGAAAGGACGTGAACGACGTCCGGATCAATGACCTGATGACTACCAACCCGAAGGTCATCAACGCCACGACGACGATCCGTGACGCAGCAAGATCCATGATTGCCGGACATTTTCGGCATCTCCCAGTCGTCGATGAGACGGGCGTCATCGGCATGGTCGACATCGGAGACGTTTGCCGCGCGCTGCTCGACGTGCCAGGGGAGTGATCACCGTTGCGTGGGTCAGGCGATGTCCTCGCCCGGCGTGTGGTGAGTTGCTACGACGGCTGAAGCGCAGTGCCGTGCACGGCTCGGCCGCTGCTACGCCCCGCGCTGATCTGCCTCGCGCTCAAGGGCATCGAAGTCGCTTTCAGCCAGGTTCGCCTGCTCCGGGCTCAGCGTCGCCTGCCTTAGACCGACGATCCATTGTCGAAGCCGGGCCACCGAAATGTCCTGATTCCGGCGAAGGTCCTGCATAACTCGACCGACCTGGGTTGGCGGGACGTTTTTGTCCGGCGCTTCGACGTCGCGCAGCCGAGCCTCCAGCTCGACGAGATGGGCGTCTTCGTCAGGATGCGGCGTCTGCCCTTGCCGGTAGCGAACGATCGCCGCGACGGCGGCCGCCGCCAGCGCGCCAACGGCGACGCCGGTCAGGACCCTCGTAGTCGTCTTCGTCATAGCCGCTCCAATCGCGGTGAGCGCACCGTACACAATCTTGAATGCAGCCCGTCGTGGGACTCAGCACAATCCATCGCACCGCCCTCGAGCGGTTTCGTCAATCGCAGCCGACGCGAGTCGCTCAGCTCTTGGTCGCCGAGGTATCGGTTCGGGTCTGGGGCGCCACGCACTGCTGGTACGTGGTTGTCATGTAGTTCCGGTGATCATGCCGTACCAGGGCTGGCGCTAGGCGATGTCCAGCTAACGCTTGGCCGCTCGGCCGGCCGAGAGCAGCCGCATCTCTCGTGCGCGCTGGACCGCCGACGAACGATCCTGAGCCTGGAGCTTGGCGTAGATGTTGCGGATATGGGTGTTGACGGTGTTCACCGAGACCGAAAGCTCGCCGGCGATCTCCGGCCGGGAGAGGTTCGTCGGGAGATACCGCAGCACCCTCAGCTCGCTCGGGCTGAGTTGCTCGATCTCGGCCAGCGAGGACTCAATGCCCGACGATTTGGTTGCGCCGCGCATGACGTCGAGGATGTCGGTCAGCAGGGCCGCGTGCGCCGTCTCATGCCGTTGCATGGACATCAGCAGCTCGGCTGAGCCCGTCATGGCGAACGGCAGGACGAGCCGGTCCGCCTCCGCCAGGGCCAATGCGCGCTCGGCGGCTGCGGTGGCAGCACGCTGGTCGCCGAGTTCGCGGTGCGCGGCGCCGGCCAGGAGGTGTGCCTCGACGACTGTCACGTAGCCGATGACGGGCCCTACCCCGGCCAGGACATCTTGGACCGCGGCGAGAGCTGCGGCCGGGTTGCCCTCGGCGAGGCAGATGGCCGCGCGGGCGTTGCCGATTTCGCCGGAGCCTGCCATTTCTGCATCGAGTGCCGCCAGCGAGGTTCGGGCCTCGGTGAGCTGGCCGAGCCGAGCCTGGGTGGCCAGCCGCCAGCCGGTGAGCTGACGCATCAGTGTGTGTGCGCCTTCCAGCTGCTCCTGCAGATGCTCGGCCGCGCCGTATTCCGCGAGAGCCTCGCGCTGGTTGCGCCGACCGGACAACAGCATGCCGGTGGCCAGGTGAAGCAACAGCCTGATGGGTGGTCCGGTGTCTGTCCGCAGAGCGCGGGCGGTGCGCTGCAGGTAGCCGTCGCCCTCGTCGAATTCACCGGTCCAGATGAGAACGCCTGCGAGGTTCACCAGCGCCGGCGAGATGACCGGCTCCGCGCCCCAGCCATGTTGCTCGGCGAGGGCTATCGCCTCGCGGCAGCGTCGACCGGTAGTTGCGAAGGGCTCGATCTTCGATGCGAAGGCGAGCTCAGCCAGGCAGGCCACTTCGAGATACGGACGTCCGATCTTCCGCGCAAGATCGGCACCCTCTTGTAGGTGCCGCTGGCTGTCCTCATTTCCAAGCGACCAGGCCTCGGCTGTGCCGAGATTCATGAGCGCCACCGCGCGCAGGTCGCTGTCGAGCGCGATGTCCTCGTCAGACTGCGCGACTATGGGGGAGGCAAGGAACCTGACCTGCTCGACTACCGACGCGAGGTGGCCACGCTTCCGCGCGAGCGACAGTCTCAGCGCCGCGGTCGCCACTTCGAGACGGTGGTGACGGTCTGCCGGGGTTGCAGCGATCGACGCTTCGGCCACGGTCAGGTGGGCGGCAGCCTCGTCCAGGCGCCCCCGGGCAAGTTCGCTGGTTGCGCGGGCGAGCGGGATATCAGGGACCTCGGTAACGGCACCGGGCGGGAACGCCCGCAACAGGGACTCGATGGTCTGCGCTTGCCCGTCAAGCGTCATGCCGAAGGAGTGGTCGGCGAGCAGTCGCGCCGCGTCGGACCAGTCACCGGCGGCCTGCGTATGCCGGATGGCCTCAACGACCTCGCCGTGCTCGATCAACCATTGCGCGGCGAGCCGGTGCAGGGCAGGCACTTCCTCGGGGAGCCTCCGGCGCAGCTCAAGGCGGAGCAGGTCAGCGAACAGGTGGTGATAACGGAACCAGGTTCGCGCCGGGTCGAGTGATACGACAAACGCGTTGGCGTCTTCGAGCTCGAGGAGGATGCGTTCGCAGCCGGGGTGACCGGTCAGCAGGTCCGCCAACTCGCCGTTGACCCGGTCGAGCAGAGAGGTACGCAGAAGAAGCTGCTGGATCTCGGCCGGCTGGCATTCGAGCATCTCGTCGAGCAGGTATTCGGCCACGGTACGGCTGCTGCCGGAGAACTCCGCGACAAATCTCTCCGGGTCCGGGCTGCCCGCCAACGACATCGCGGCAAGCCGCAGGCCGGCAGCCCAGCCTTCCGTACGCTGCTGCAGCCTGGCGACCCCGGCATCCGACAGCGCGATGCCCGAAGCCTCCAGGAGCTGCTGGGTCTCGCGCTCAGTAAAACGCAGATCGGCCGCACGAATCTCGGCCAGCTCGCCGGCCAGACGGAGCTTGTGCAACCGGAGGGGCAGATCCCGCCGTGTCGCGAGGATCGCATGTACGTGCGGGGGAAGCTTCTGCAGGAGCAGCGTCAGCTGCATCAGCGTCTCGGGTGAGGTCAGCTCGTGCAGATCATCGATGACCAGGAAGGTGCGATCGTGATGGTCGGTGAGCTCCGACAGAACTCGCTCGCCGATGGCCACTTCGTTGAAGTCGGGTGTCGCTGCCAATTCTTCGCTGTCAGCGGAGGTGCCCGCTGCCTGCCGAAGGGCGTCGAGAACAGCAAGCCAGAACTGCTGGGAGTCCTGCTGATCACGCCGCACTTGAACCACTGCCAGCCGATACGGCTGACCCGGACCATCAGCCCAGGACCGCAGCAGCGACGTCTTGCCGCTGCCAGCAGGTGCCGAAATGAGTGTTACCTTCGCTGCCGTCGCGCGATCCAGGGACGCGACAAGGTCTCCGCGCTGAATCAGCCGCGGAGGCGCCTGGGTCGGCTTTCGTGGATTTGATTTAATCGCCACGTCTCAACCCGATCACCGGCGTGCTGGCCCGCCGCCCTCCGCCTCTCAGCATCTAGCCAATCTACGCGCCAGGCGCCGTCTCGTTCGTCCGCGTCAAGGGGATTCCTGCGTCGCCGTCACCAGATCCCGGCGACGTGCACTTACCTGCCTGCGCCGGACCATCGTGGTATCGACCCCGCATCGGCCGTACATGATCAGGATCAACGGCCATCTCGGCGCCACGTTGCTCTCCGCATTCCGGCGATGGCAGGGCAGCGGTAGGGCCGGTAACGGCATGTGAAACGGACCAGCCTGGCGTCGCGATGTAGCGGATGTCGGTAGGCACGCTAAGCGTCCATCGATGGACCCGTGACACATCAACGCAGACGGCGCTCGCCGGGCGATGACTACGCCAAGACCCTTCTGCGCGGCCTGCCCGACGTAGTGAGCGGGGCGACGCGACCAGGGCCGACCCACGCGACGTCATGACAGCGGTGGCACTCCATTATGTAGTAGCCATCGACCTCGACATGTCGCCCGCGGCGCTGTTCAGCGAGGTCGCCGATCGTCTTCCGCACGGTGCGACCGCGGACCTAATTCGGCAGTTCGGCGCCCGCACCGACGTCACCGCTGGCGCGTTCGGCCTTCGCCGGGTGGAGACCACCGACGGCCCAACCTATCTGTAACGCGGGCCTTGGCTTGGCGCCGGTCACAGCGGCCCGCGAGCGGGCGGCCTTGGACGTCGCACCGCGCTTGTCGCCGATCACCGCGCCCGCGAGCGGCGGCTCTCGGCGCCACACCGCCATGGTGCGCCCGGATGTGCTTGCCGGCATTTGCTCGTTCGTCAGTCGGACAACAGCATTCCGGTGAGTTCCGAGACTCCCGGCTGCGGCGCGATCGCCAGCTTCTGATCGGACCACGGCTGCGAAAGCTTCTCGGCGGTAGGTCGCGTCGCTTCGGAGGCGAACCCGGGAAGTACGTCCACGCCGGTCGTCTCGGCGGGCGCAACCACGGGCGGCGGTGTCGTCGCCCAAGGTACGTCAAGATTTGTGATGCTCACATCGATCCCCCCAATCCGCCGGCCCGCAGCGCCGCAGCTACCTCGACGCAGCGCCGCCCGGTGAACTCCGCAGACGCGAGTTCGGTTTCGCCAGGCGGGTTGGCGCCGTTGGCCGATATGTGGCTTGGCCCGTAAGGGTTGCCGGCGACAAACTGGATCGGGTCGACGTAGCCAGGTGGCACGATGATCCCGCCCCAGTGGTAGAACGTGTTCGCCAGTGCCAGCAACGTCGACTCCTGGCCGCCGTGCGCGGTACCGGTCGACACGAAACCGGCGTAGACCTTGTTGGCGAGCTTGCCCGCGGCCCACAACGGTCCGGTCGTGTCGATGAACTGCTTGAGCTGTGCGGCCACGTTCCCGTATCGCGTCGGCGTGCCGAAGATGATGGCGTCGGCCCACTCCAAGTCTGCCAGTGTGGCTTCATCCACGTCCTGCGCCTCCAGCGCATGCGCCTGCCATCCGGCGTTCGCCGCCACGGCCTCATCTGGTGCCAGTTCGCGGACCTTGCGCAGGCGGGTCTCGGCCCCGGCCTTCTCCGTCCCGGTGACCACCGCTTGGGCAAGGGCGAAGACGTTCCCGGTGGCGGAGTAATAGATGACGGCCGCATGCACGGGCATTGTTCCCTCCTTGGGTGGGTCGTCCGGCCGGTACCTGTCTCGCGGATCGGCCGGATCGCGAAGCGAGTGTGGTCTGGGAGAGCCGCTGATGCGTGTGTTAACGATGTGAGGTCGCTGCCCGTCGTGGCGACGCCTCATTTCGACACTATGCGGTCGCCGGGTAGACCGGCCGTCATTCGCGCAAGGTCGCGTCACTACCGCGTTAGCGGATCATGGCCTGGTTCCTGCCACGCGTTGAAATGGCCAAGCAGAGCCTCAGGGGCTATCGCCAAAGCGGCCTCAACTCGGTTCACGGCAGAGGCTCAGCCGCTCGACCTACAGGAGTAGCGGTCCCGCAGGCCAATTCGCCGGCCCGCGACGACTTTCGGCGCCGCCGCGGGTCTTCATTGACGTCCGCAACGCCGGCCGCGGCGACCTAGACGGCTACGAAACTCAATCCTGGAGGTACCGGCGTGACTGCCGTAGAGCAAATCCCGACACATCGCTGGCGCGCATTCGCCGTGCTTGCCGTGTCCTTTTTCATGACCATTGTCGATCTTACGATTGTGAACGTCGCGTTACCGACGATCGGCCGCGACCTGCACTTCAGCGAGTCCAACCTGCAGTGGGTGGTGACCGCGTACGCGCTGACCTTCGGCGGCTTGCTGCTACTGGGCGGACGCGCCGCCGATCTGCTGGGACGCCGGCGCATTCTGATGCTGGGCCTGTCAGTGTTCACCACCGCATCGCTGGCGTGCGCGCTGTCCACCGGCGACGCGTTCCTGATCGTGATGCGCGGCATCCAGGGACTCGGCGCAGCGATCGTGTTGCCGGCCGCCCTGTCGATCGTGATGAACATGTTCGCCGAGGGCGCCGAGCGCAACAAGGCGCTTGGCATCTGGGGCGGCATCGGCGCGGCCGGCGCGACGGTCGGGCTGATCGCCGGAGGGCTGCTCACCCGTTACGTCGGCTGGCAGTACATCTTCTTCCTCAACGTCCCGATCGGTGCGGCCGCGCTGCTGCTCGCGCCCCGGGTCGTTCCAGAAAGCCGGCTCGACGCGGTCAAGCGCCGCTACGACCCGTTCGGCGGCCTGAGCGTCACCGCCGGGCTGCTGCTGCTCGTCTACGCGCTGTCGAAGGCGCCGCAGGACGGCTGGGGGTCCGCGCGGACGATCTCGCTGCTCGCCGGGGCCGGGACACTGGTCGTGGCCTTCCTGGTGATCGAGACCCGCGTCGAGGTGCCGCTGCTGCCGCTGCGCATCTTCCGGCTCAGGACGCTCGCCGGCGCGAACGCCGTCGGGCTCCTGCTGGGCGGTAGCTTCTTCGCCTTCATTTTCATCGGCACGCTCTACATGCAACAGGTGCTTGGCTACTCGGCGATCAAGACCGGTCTCGCCTGGCTGGCGGCATCGCTGACGTCGGTCGCGTTCGCCGGACTGGCCCAGGCGTTGGTCGGGAAGGTGTCGGTCAGGCTTGTCATGGCGTTCGGGATGGGGTTGATCGGCGGCGGCATCCTTTGGGCGGCTGGCGTGCCGGTGCACGGCCACTTCTGGGGCGACCTGGCTGGCCCGTTCTTCGTCACCGGGGCGGGCACTGCGTTCGCGTTCATCCCTGTCTCCATCGCCGGACTAGCCGGCGTCGCCGAGCACGAGGCCGGTATCGCCTCCGGACTGCTCAACACCACTCAGCAGATCGGCGGCGCGATCGGCGTGGCGGTGGCATCCACCGTCACCGCGTCTCGCTTCACCACGCTCACCCATGCCGGCACCTCGGCTCCCGCTGCTCTCACCGGTGGCTTCCAATGGGCGCTGTGGGTATGCGGCGCGATCGGGCTCGCCGCCGTGCCGGTGACGTTCCTGCTCGTCCGGCGGCGCGATCTCGCGCATGCCACCGTCTCGGTCCCCGACACCCAACCCGCACTCGTATCCGCCAAGTGACATCCCAACGGGGTATCGCATGAAGCACATCATCGAGGACAACATGATTGACAACGAACTGGTCGGGCGGACGGCTCTCGTCACCGGGGCAAGCCGCGGATTTGGCCAAGGCATCAGCATCGCGCTGACCGCCGCAGGCGTACGAGTGATCGGGCTGGCGCGCTCAAGCGACCGGCTCGATGCCCTCGCCACCGAGATAGGGGACGCGTTCACTCCGGTGGCCGCGGACGCGACCGATCCCAAGATCGCACAGAGCATGGTGGCTGATCACCATCCGGACATCCTCGTCCTCAACGCCGGGGCGACTCCGCCGCTCGCGCCGATACACGAGCAGACCTGGGAATCGTTCACGGTGAACTGGACGGTGGACACTCGACATGTGTTCGAGTGGATCCGGGCTGCGCTGCGCCTGCCGCTGCGGCCGGGCAGCGTGGCGATCGCGGTGTCCAGCGGTGCGGCGCTGCGCGGTTCGCCGCTCAGCGGCGGTTATGCATCGGCGAAGGCGGCGATCCGGTTCATCAGCACCTACGCGGCAGAGGAATCCGATCGAGCCAGTCTCGGCATCCGATTTCGCACCCTGTTCCCGCAGTTGACCCCGAGCACCGATCTCGGCGCAGCCGGAGTGGTCGGGTACGCGGCCCGGCAGGGCATTTCGGTGGAGACGTTCGCCAAGGACTTCGAGCCCGCCCTGACCCCCGAGCAGGTCGGCGCCGCCGTGATCGAACTCGTCACGACAAACGACCCCTCGCGGGAGTTCCTGATCTCCGGACATGGCCTAAGGCGGATGCCCTCGTGACCGTCGAATTCGAGACGCTGGCCGACCCGTACCGGCCCGAGATCCTCGCGCACTGCTATCGGATGCTCGGCTCGATCCACGACGCCGAGGACCTCGTACAGGAGACGTACCTGCGCGCATGGCGCGGCTACGACCGGTTCGAAGGCCGGTCGTCGCTGCGGCAGTGGCTGTACAAGATCGCCACCAGAGCCTGCCTGACCGCGATCGATACGCGACAGCGCCGCCCGCTGCCGTCCGGCCTCGGCGCGCCGGCGGACGACCATCGCGGCGTGACCATCACCACTGAGCCCGGGATTGCGTGGATCGAACCCGCCCCCGACAGCCTGCTCGGGGATCCGGCGTCGGTCGTCACCGCCCGGTCACAGCGTTCGGCTGGCGTTCGTGGCCGCATTGCAGGAGCTGACCGCACGGCAGCGCGCGGTGCTCATCCTGCGCGACGTCCTGGTCTGGCGTGCCGCCGAGGTCGCCGACATGCTCGACACGACCACGACGGCGGTCAACAGCACGCTGCGCCGCGCTCGGGCGCAGTTGGAGGAGCGTGCATTGACGCAAGACGATGTCGTCGAGCCGAGACCCGAAGAGTTGCGAGATCTGCTCGACCGATACGTGGCGGCGTTCGAACGCTCTGATGTCGACGCGCTGACGCAGCTGTTGCGGGCCGACATCGAACTGGAGATGCCGCCAATACCGACCTGGTTCACCGGGCGCGCCGCCGTCGCCGGTTTCTTCGCCGCGAACGTGCTCGGCACGCCGGGTACCTGGCGGATGGTGCCGACCCGCGCGAACGGACAACCCGCCGTCGCGGCCTACCAGCGGGCCGCGGACGGGCGCTACCACGGCCACGTGTTGCAAGTCCTCACCGTGCTCGGTGACCGCGTCTCACGCATCGTCGCGTTCATGCAACCCGACCTGCTGCCGACGTTCGGACTGCCCGCCGTACTCGGTAGCGGCGAGCTCGTCAGATGATCACGCGGCTGTTCGCCGAGTCCGCGCGATATGCGCTCGGCAGCCTCACCGGGGTGCGGCACGAGGATCTTGGCCGTGCCACGCCCTGCGCCGGCTGGGATCTCGAACGGTTGCTGCGCCATCTCGCCGATTCACTCGCCGCGCTGACCGAACTGCGCGATCGCGGCATCACGCCATTGGAGAGCGTCGAGACGGTGAGCGGTGATCCCATCTCCGCGGTCCGTCGACAGATCACGACACTCCTACCAGCATGGAACGGGCAGACATGGCCGGCGACATGCACGATCGGGGACCGCCCACTCGCGTCAACGACGGCGACGGCCGTCGGCGCGATAGAACTCACCGCCCACGGCTGGGACATCTACACCGCGCGGCACATCGACTGTGCCGTACCCGCACGGATCGCGGTGCCATTGCTCGCACTCGGCCACTTGGTGATCCCGGACCGAGCACGCTACCCCGAGTTCGCTGCACCGCTTCCGGTGGCGGCCTCAGCGACACCGAGCGCACGCCTGTTGGGATTCCTCGGACGGTCTACCTCTTGATTGGGAATGCCTGCCCCCGGAAGAGGTGCGGACTCGTTGGCTAGCGGCCGGACGCGGGTGGGGTGGCGTGCATGATCTGCATCAGGAGTTCGGCGTTCGATCCGGTCTTCTTGAGTTGCTCGATCAGGAGGTCCACTGCGTTCTGTGGGTCCATCCCGGTCAGCACGCGACGGAGCCGGGTCATCGCGGCGAGTTCGGCGACACCGATCATCGCTTCCTCGCGACGTGTGCCGGATTGGAGTACGTCGATCGCCGGGAACACTCGCCGTTCGGCGGTGCGTCGATCGAGCTTGAGCTCGGCGTTGCCGGTGCTCTTGTATTCCTCGAAGATCACCGCGTCGCCGGCCGAGCCGGTCTCGACCAACGCGGTCGCGATGATGGTGAGTGATCCGCCGTCCTCAATGTTGCGGGCGGCGCCGAGGAAGCGTTTCGGTGGGTAGAGCGCTGCGGCGTCGATGCCACCGGTGAGAATGCGCCCCGATGATCGTGCGGCATTGTTGTAAGCGCGGCCGAGACGGGTGATGTTGTCGAGCAGTACCACGACGTCGCCACCGAGTTCGACGAGACGTTTCGCGCGCTCGATCGCCAACTCCGCGAGGGCAGTGTGATCGGCCGGCGAGCGATCGAAGGTCGAGGACAGGACCTCACCGCGGATTGAGCGTTGCATCTCAGTGACTTCCTCTGGCCGTTCGTCGACGAGAACGACCATGATGTGGCACTCCGGGTTGTTGCGGGCGATTGCATTCGCGATCGTGGTCATCACCGTCGTCTTCCCAGCCCTGGGAGGTGCGACTATGAGTGCACGCTGGCCCTTACCGATCGGCATGATCAGGTCAATGAGCCGGCCCGTGTGGTTCGTCGGATCGGTTTCCAGCAACAACCTCTCCTGCGGGTACACCGGTGTGAGCGCGTAGAAGTCCGACCGTTTGTGGGCCAGTTCGGGGTCTGCGCCGTTGACTGAATCAACTCGGACCAACTCGTTTGCGCCGCGGGGCCCCGGTTGGGCGACCCCGCTGATGATGTCGCCGCGGCGCAGCCTGCACGATCGGGCGATCGACATCGGGACATGCACGTCATCGGCGCTCGGCAGATAGTCCATGGCTCGGATAACAGCTGTATTACTGGTCAGATCGAGGACGCCGGTTACGGGCCGAACCGGCTGGTCCAGGTTCGCGATCACGGGACGCCGCTGACGACGCCGTGCGTTGCTGCCAGACCTGGTGTTGCTCGGTTGATCGATGATGGTCACGCGGTGTTGCTCCTTTTGATGAGTAGGCCAAGACAGGGCGAAGCCGTGTGGGTGACGTGCGGACGGATGCGCACGGATGATGTCCGGTCCACGGGCAGAACAAGCCCAGCCGAAACATGTGGTTGACTCGCCGACCACGATGCGGGAACCGCTCAGAATGCGGCCGCGACGGTAGGCGGATATGCGGCAGAAGACGCCGCCAGATAACTACACAGTAGCTTGATCTGCGTACTCGACACAACAACTCTGCGTACTCGACACAACGACACGGGGCCGTCCCGCCCGCGGTGGCCGCAGCACGGGCCGAACTGGCCCTGACCCTGCCAGCTGAACGACACGGCACGACGCGATAGGCGGGCGGTCGGCTCAGGTGGCTACCGCGGCGATGTCCTCACACTTGCGCCCGCCCTGTGTTGCTCTACCAGCGTCCGTAGTGGACGACCTCATCGAACGGACGCCGGTCTGGTTTAGTGATAGGTCGCAGCGGTCGGTCGGCCGGATATCCGACCCCGAGCAGGTAGGACACCACGTGCGTGTCCGGTACGCCGAGGATCGCACGAGCCTTGGCCTGGTCCCCGACCGAGGAGTGACCGGTGCCGATGCCCAGGTCGGCCGCGGCGAGCATCATCGCGAACGTCGCCTGGCCGAGGTCGTATTGGTCGACCACCCGGGTCCGGTCATCGGCTGATTGCGGCACGACGAGAGCGACCGCGGCGGGCGCCGCGGCGATGTGCCGGGCGCCTTGCCAGACCGTCGCCAACTCGGTCAACTGCTGGCGGTCGGTCACGACGACGAAGTCCCAGTGCTGTCGGTTCGACGCCGATGGGGCCCGCCAGCCGGCCTCAACAATCCGACTCAGATCGTCGTCAGACACCACGTCGGGCAGGTAGCTGCGGACGTTGCGGCGGGCACGGATCGCGTTCCAGGTCTCCATCGAACCTTCCCTACCAGGACGACAATCATTGACGCCAACGCTAAGGACAAGCCAGCGGTCGCGGAGCACATTCCCGCAGTAGCCGACACACGTCAGTCGAGCGCCAGGACTACGCCGTTGAGCCCGAAGCCGCGTTCCGAGACCTGCGCGGTGCTGGAGTGCGATCAGCCTTTGGTCCCCGAGGCGTCCCGGACGAACAGAGTTGTGCCGGCCGCGCCGACTACACGGCCGTCCGGCAAGGCGCTGAGTACCTCACGGTCGGCTCGGCCGCGGGACCGGAGAACGCATCGGGGTGGATGTGCCATGCTGCGGCGACCGGAGCGTGGCGGCTCGTCGGGCGGTTCGTCGGGCGGCTTGAGCCGGTGACCTTCCCGTGGACGAGCAACGCGCCGCCAACCAGGATCGCGATGACGGCGACCGATGTGGTGACGTACGCCGCCCGCCGGCGCCCCACAGTCATGACGGCGATCGTTACATGAAGCGACGACCTCCGCTGCCCACGATGCGCGACGGGTCACCTATCCGACGAACGCGACTTTGGGCGAACGCTATCGATCACCGACCTGGCTAGAACGGGAGGCCTACCACGTCCACTTCTGGAGCGCGTTGCCATTACACGCCGCGAGAAGAACCGCCGCGTTATTGACTGACGACGCCGCGGCGAGGCACAGCGTGGTCTTCCCGATTGGCCGTATCGTGCCGTCGGAACGGAACTGCCAGGTCTGCGCAATCGTGTTGTTGCACGTGTAGGTCCACACCTTCTGACCTGGCACGAAGTTGCGCGACGGCACGTCGGCGCAGTTACCGAGGACCCGCATCGTGTTGTCGTTGGGCAGCCGGGTCATCGCCTGCGCGATGGTGTTGTTGCAGGTGTGCGCCTGCAGGTATGTGCGGGTCGCCGTCGAAGCCGATGGCACGTCGATGCACCGGCCGGTGCTGTTCTTGACCGGGCTCATCAGCGGGTTCGGGCCCTTAGCGACCTGAACTATCTTCGCTATGGACGGGACGCCGTTGGCGTCCACGATGAAGAGCATGTAGTAGCCAGGGGGCGCCACGCCGCCGTTCGGCGGGCCGGTGACCGTCAACGTCGTGCCGAAAGCCGCGAATTTCAATGGGACGTAGCGTTGGCCTTGATCCACGCCATGGGTCACGTCGGCAAGACCGACCAGGGCGACCTTCCTGATGCCTGCCGCCTGGGTAGAGGAGATTGTGAAGTTGGTATTGACAACGACGCTGGCCGGTGCGGCGGAGATCACCGGTCGCGGCGCGAGCTGACCACTTCCGTCTTTCTTGTAGAGGTATGGCGGGGTGAAGTATTCGATGTTCTTCTCGAGATACCCGATAGTCATGCAGATCGCGCAGACTCCGCCGCCACCGGTCATGACTCGCCCGTCTGGCAGCAGCGCGGCCGTCGAATGATATTGCCGGATGCGACTCGCGCTCGCGAGCACCGTCCATTGACCCGTCGCGGGATCCCAGCGTTCGGCAGCCGTCGCGGCATGGTTCAAGTCAACAAGGTCCGAGGTTGCCGCGCTGGTCAAGCCGCCGGTCGCCAGTACCGAACCGTCGGCGAGCAGGGTCGCGTTGAATTGCCGTCGCCCGGTCGACATCGATCCGGTCACTGTGACGGACGGGATCAGTCCAGTATTGCTGTTCAGGACGACAGCGGTTCGGGTGGGGACGTTCGCGACACCTCCCTCGGTGATGTTGCCGCCGCCCACAACGACGGACTTGCCGATGTCGTATGTGGAGAAGCTGCCGTAGTCCCGGGTGATGCCGTCGCGCGTGCCCGTTGCCGTGATGACACCGGTTCCCGAGGTGTTGATGGTGTACCCGGTGGCGTACGGGCCGAAGAGGCCGAGTTGTGTGTCCGGACGCGAGCCCATGAAGGGATAGAGCCGCGCGCTGTACTTCGTGAAGCCGGAGAGCGCGCGAAGGGCGCCGTTCGTCTGATACACCTCGGCGGTCGCGGGGCCCCCGCCGACGATGACCTCCTCGCCGTTTGCCGTTTCCGCTACCGAGGGATACCAGCGTGCGGCGGCCATGTCATTGCCGCGGGTCCACGTTTCGGTCCGCCAGTCGAAGATGTACGTCGTGACCGTGCCCTCAAGTTGCGGGTTCGCGTTTCCACCGGCGACCAGGATGTTGCCGTTCGCGAGATGCGCGAAGCCCGCGCAGAAGATGTTGGTGCCCTGCAGGTCCACCCGCTTATACGAGTCATTGGCGGGATTCCAGACCATTACCCGCGTGAAGCTCTGATCCGGATACGACTCGGCGGCGTTGTCGCCGACGGAATCCCAGATCAGCACCTTGCCGTTCGGCAGCACCGCGTCGAACACCGGAACGACGGGCGTGTCGACGACCGGGCTCCACGATCCCGACTTCCCCGGGTCGGCAACCGCGCTCGCCCTGGAACGGGCCATTCCGGGGCGCACTCCGGTCTCGCGCTGGATCCGGCTCGCGTTCCCGGCCGTGCGCTCCTCGATGACGCGCATCGGGGTTCCGACGAGGTCTTCTGCCATGTGCTCGGCGCCGTCGTCATGCTCGTCGACACCCTTCGGAGCGAGTTCATGCACATGCGTGCCCGCGTCCGGCTGGCCGGCACCGTCGGCAGCCGCGGCCGGGTGGATAGCAGTAGTGCCGAACACGAACAATGCCGACAGCAATCCGAAAGCGATGAGGCCGCGACGCGTACGCATCTCATGAGTCCCTTCGCGAAGTCAGGCGGCAGTTGCTGTCAACGGCGTATTGGGACCGATATCGAGCCGGACCAGGCTGGCAATAAATCGATCCATCGAAGCTCCGCTCCTGTGTTCACAGCAATGCGCCCAGGCCCGTGCGCGTCCATAACGTTCATGGCCTAGGTGAGGGATTTGGGCATACTCAGACATGGACCAGTGCGGAATCGTCTTTAGCGCCGTTTGTCGCATGTGACCGGTATCGCTACCTTAGCCGGCACTAAGTCGCGATTCAATGTCTCGCCGCCGCTCGCTACGGTCGATCCGTACCGCCATCCGGGTTAGCGGTGATGACCGAATGGCTGGCGCAGCAGATCCGGATGTGACGAGCTAGGCGGCTGCTGCGAGGAGCGATTCCGCCACCGCCGTGCGCGCGTAGAGCACCGAGTGGCCGGCTCGGTGAGCGCTGACCATGCCCGCGTCGCGCAGCGCAGTCAGGTGTTGGGAGACGCCGGCCGCGGAGATGCCCGTGCGCTGCGCCAGATCGGTGGTGGAGGCCGGAGTCTCCAGCTCGGTCAGGAGGAGGGTTCGGGAGCGGCCGATGACAGCGGCGATCGCGGTGCCGCGTGCGACCGGGCGGTGCTCCCAGAGCGTTCCGGTGCCCCGGGCTGGGTAGGCGAGTTGTGGTGAGTTCGGTCCAGGTGACCACGTCAGCACCTGTACGGCGAAGGCCGAGGGGACCAGCAGCAACCCTGGCCCGGTGGCCGAGCGCGAGAGGCTGCAACATCTGCGAACCATCCGGAGCGTGTTGTCGTCCCAGCTAACCGTGGAGTGCAGGTCGTTGAAGAGGTAGCCGGCGCCGCGCTCGGCCACCTGACGCGCACGGTAGAACACGTCGGCATCCAGTACGGCGCGAATCTTGGCCCAGTAAGGGGCGAGGGCCAATTCCCAATAACTTTCGATCTCCTGACAGAGCTTGACCAGCCGGCTGCCCGGATCGGCTCGCAGTGCCTGGCAGTGAGGGCCGCCGCGGCCGAGGATGTCCAGGTCGGCGCGGACGTGATCGGCCGGGGTGGCGCGGATGGCGGCCAGTTCCGTCTGAAGGTCCGGGGCGAGTTCGTCGGCGAATGGGGTGAGGAAGTCGGGGAGATAGCCGGTAGGGGGAATGAGTTCGGCCAGCCAACCCGAGTCCAGCCCGGCGGCGGCGACCCGTGGGCGCACCTGATCGATCCAGGCGCCGTGCACCGGATGCGCGGAGCCCGCAGCCAAAAGCCGGAAGCTCGTGGCGACCTCCCACATCGGCGAGATCGCGAATCGGGTCAGGGCCAGGTCGTCGGCCGAGAAGGCCAATTCGGACAGCATGACCGCTCCCTTGGATTCAGCTCCGGCTTAATCAATGGCTGCGAGTGTACGTCACACGCAAGATCCTGGTCATGCTCTCCACCTTCAGCGGGTTGCCGCGCACCGCCTGGATCATCTTCGCCGGAACCGTCGTGAACCGGCTCGGTTACGTGGTGACCCCATTTCTTGTCTTCTACCTCGGGTCACGCGGCGTGAGCACTGCGCAGGTCCCGTACGTACTAGGCGCCTTGGGTGCCGGCAACCTGATCGGTCCACTGCTGGGCGGGCTGTTCGCCGACCGGTGGGGCCGACGTCCCACCATGCTGATCGGGTTGATCGGGACCGCAGCGGCGCAGGGCATGCTGTTCGCCGCACCGAACGTGATCACCCTTGCCTTCGCGGCCGTACTGCTCAGCGGGGCGGGCACGATGGTCAGCCCGGCCGCGGGCGCCCTGCTGACCGACGCGGTGCCCGCCGATTGGCAGCGCCAAGCGTTCTCGCTGACCCACTGGGCGGTCAATATCGGCACCGCGGTGGCCGGCATCCTCGGCGGATTCCTGGCCACGCGCGGCTATTGGCTTTTGTTCACCGTGGACGCGACCACGTCGCTGGCGTTCGCGCTCATCGTGGGCGTACTTCTGCCCAGCGAGCGCCGTGGCGTCCGGGCTGCCGGGTCGCCGGATCGGATGGGCTATGGGGTCGTGTTTCGTGACCCGCTGATGCGGACTCTGCTCCCGCTA
This sequence comes from uncultured Actinomycetota bacterium, assembly GCA_963724705.1. Classification (GTDB taxonomy): domain Bacteria; phylum Actinomycetota; class Actinomycetes; order Mycobacteriales; family Micromonosporaceae; genus DASQPR01. The sequence continues at coordinate 399,633 of CAVRVS010000006.1, read as the reverse complement.
TTCGGCGTCGCTCTGGTGATCTACTCGCTCACCGAAGTCTGCCTGCCCTTGGCCATTCGCGACCACGGCCTCTCACCAACGACGCTCGGCCTCATGGCCACCCTGAACGCGGCGTTGGTGGTGATTCTGCAGCCGTTCGCCATGCAGGTTCTGGCCCGGTTCCGGCAAATACCGGTCTACGTGATTGCCAGCATGCTCACCGCGATCGGCATTGCGCTGACCGGCGTGGCGCACGGGGTGTGGTCTTTCGCAGCAACCGTCGTGTGCTGGTCGGCGGGCGAAGCAATGATCGGAGGCGTCCCCGGCTCGATCGTCGCGAGCCTCGCTCCCCAGGACGCGCGGGGCCGCTATCAGGGCAGCTTCCAGTGGACCTGGGGGATCGCGCGATTCGTCGCGCTGGCCGTCGGCACCGCCGTCTACGCCGACGCGAGTCCCTCCGTGGTCTGGTGGTTCAGTGCCATTGCGGGCGTCGGTGCGGCGCTTGGCGTCGGAGCGCTGGCACCGGCGATTGCACACCGTACGGCCACCGCCGAACCCGTCACTACGTCCGAGCCCATGGCAGCTGTGGTCGGCTAGGACCAAGCGTTTGACGCGCGAGCACTTAGCGTTTCGACCGATGAGTCTCGGCCGTGGACAGTGCCAACAGTTGCGATGCACCACGGATGAACCGCAACGGCGGTACTAGGCTCCGTGCGGTGAAGTTCCAGCGTCTCGGCCGAGCGTTCGGTCCTGGAGCGTTCGTCCTCGCCGGGTTCTTGCTAGCCGCTCCGTTTGTCACGGTGTCGTGCGATGCGCCCGGCGGATACGGTCGCTCGGCTCCGGGCGGCACGACCAGCTACACCGGATTCGACCTCGTAACCGGCGCGCGACCGACCGTTACCGGCGGCCATCTCCGGCCGGTCGACCACATCCAGGACGACACGATCGGGCCGCAGCCGCTCGCGATCTTTCTGCTGGCCCTGCTTGTCGCTGGAGCGGTCACGGCGATTGTCCTCGCCGAGCCGCGCCGGCGGCGTGGCGCGGTCACCGTCATTGCCGGTGTCGCGGCCGGCGTGCTGCTGCTCAACCAGGCCATCGTGCAGCACGCTGTCGAACAGAAGCTGGTCCGTCAGCTGACCGTGCCGATGCCGGTCGGCCACACGGCCAAGGACTACGTGCACGCCAGCGCAGGCTTTCTCTGGTGTCTGCTGGTCCTGGTCGTGTTGACGGTGACCAACCTGATCGTCTGGCGGCGTAGCCGGACGCGCTCCCCGGACGCGGTGGCATTGCCGCCCAACCTGTCATTGCCGACGGCGCTCGACCCTGGGACCGTGCCCTGAGGTGCCTCGTTGTCGCAGCACGCGGCCGTTCCAACCAGCCGCGCTAGCGCGATCCCACTGCCTGATCGGCTCAGACGTCGTGGCACACGGGAGTGGCGCCGGTTCGTTGTCGGCTGTCAGCTGAGGCGTCGGCGGGTCCACCAGAAGCAGAACGCGGCCAAGAGTACGGCGGCGGCGATGAAGATGCCGGTTTCGGCGAATTGCAGGGGCCAGAAGTGGCTGGCGGGTTGGTAGGTAATGTCTTGGCGCAGGCCGAGGGTGCCGATCCAGTTCAAGCAGGCATCAGGACCCTGGCCGCAGTATTGCGGGTTCGCAGGCCCGGTGAAGAGATGGCCGGCGCTGGTGATGGTGGTGTTGGTTAGTACCCAGGCACCGTGGGGGTTGGCGCCGCTGACCACCTCCAGTCTGCCGCCCGGAGTTACCGTCAGGCGATCGACGCGACTGAGGTCCAGGGGTGTCGTGGCGTGCGCTACGGGGGCGAGGTGCGCGCGGATCCACAGTGGCATCGATATGACGGCGGCGATGTAGACGGCGAGGGTGGTGGCCATGGCGGGGACGGTGCGGCGGATGAGCATGCCGGCGGTGACGCCGAGGGCGAGAGCAAACAGGGCGTAGCCGATCGGGACGATGCCGCGGGCGCCGAAATATTGTGGCCTGATCATGGTGCCGGCGGCGTGGTCGATGTGGTGGGCCCACGCGGTGACGGCCCAGCTGAGCAGCCCGGCGGTGGCCGCGGTCGCCGCGCCGATGATGGCGAGTTTGGTGGCCAGCCAACGGGTACGGGTGATCGACTGGTTGAAGGCGAGGCGGTGGGTGCCGGTTTCGAGTTCGCGGGCGATCAGTGGGGCGCCCCAGAAAATCCCGATCAGTGCCGGCACCACATAGACCAGCCCGACCGAGAAGTTATGGACCTTGTCGTCGAGACTGCTTCCAGTCACCTGGTCGAGGAACGTGCTGACCGCGGCGCCGCAGTTGTGGTGGCAGGCGGCGGCTCCGCTGGAGGTCCACAGATCGGCGACGTTGCGACCGCTGATCGCGAGAACGACGGCGATGACGACGAGGGCACCGCCGGTGATCCAGGCTGGGGTGCGGAACTGGCGCCAGGTAAACCAGATCATCGCTGTGTCTCCAATACGGCGGTACGGACGGGGCCAGTGGCGGCCTGGGCCATGTAGGCCAGCACGAGGTCTTCGAGGGTGAGGTCTTCGACCGTCCAGGCTGGATCGTCGATCGGGTTGCTGCCGCGCACGATCAGCGTGGACTGCCGGTCGGTGTGGCTTTCCTCGATCGTCTCGACGAGCGGGAGCAGACTGTCGAGGTCGCGGCTGGCGCCGGTGACTCGGTGGTGGGTGGTGAGGAGGTCATCGACCTCGCCCGCGATGCGCACCCGGGAGTCAACCAAGACGATCAGGTAGTCGCAAACGCGTTCCAGATCGGAGACCAGGTGCGACGACAGAATGACACTGGCGCCGTGGTCGGCGATGAACGCCATGAGGCTCTGCAGGAATTCCCGCCGAGCGAGGGGATCGAGGCTGGACACGGGTTCGTCAAGGATGAGCAGATCGGGTCGTTTCGCGATGGCCAGCGTCAGCGCAAGCTGCGCGCGCTGGCCGCCCGAGAGCTTCCCGGCCTTCTGCGACGTATCCAGGCGAAGTTTCGCGATCCGGTCGTCAGCCAGTTGCTGATCCCAGCCGGGGTTGGTGTGGGCACCGAAACGCAGATGATCGGCAACCGACAGCCCTGCGTATGTGGGGGTTTCTTGCGCAACAAAGCCGACCCGCGCCAGCTGTGCCGCCCCGGTAGCTGGCTGGCCGCCGAGCACCTCAATCGTGCCGGAGGTAGGCGGCAACATACCGACGGCGATCTGCAACAACGTCGTTTTGCCGGCACCGTTGGGGCCGACAAGGCCGACCACGTGGCCGGCCGGAATGCTCAACGTGCAGTCGGACAACGCGGTGCGGCGTCCGTACCGCTTAGTCAGGCCCTTGGCCTGCAGCACAGGGCTGCTCATGCGGTCTCCTCCACAGGTGTGCGGAATGTGGTCACGAACAGAGCCTCGATACTCTCGCCGTCCAGCCCGGCCGCCCTCGCCTTGGCGAGCCAGACACGGAGTTCCTCGCGTAGCGGCCCGTGCGCCGCCAGCGACTCGTCGGTCAGAGTCCGGGTGATGAAGGTGCCGACCCCGGGACGCGGAGCCACGAGACCCTCGTATTCGAGTTCCCGGTAGGCCTTGAGGACCGTGTTCGGATTGATCGCTATCTTCGCGACCACATCTTTGACCGTCGGTAATTGGTCGCCCTCGGCGAGCAGACCCAGCCGCATGGCCTGACGGACCTGCTGGATCAGCTGCATATACGGGGCGACGCCGGAGCGGCCGTCCAGATGGAACTCGATCACCCTCAACCTCATTTATCTAGGGTCCTAGTACTATAGATCGCGATGCCGAGTTCCCGTCAAGCCCTTGGACGAAAGTTGCGGAATCGGCGCGTCTGACGCGAACACCTACTCCTCGAGGCACGGCCTGCCCACGATGGACGGTGGCCGTTCAGCCAGGTCGTCGCGCCCGGCACCTACACCACCCGGGAGTCGGGTGCCCTTTCGTCAACAGGATCGCGTCTGCCGCGCCCGCACATGTTGGCGGGCGGAGCCGACGAGAAGGCAATTGAACAGGAAGACATCCCGGGCGTGGCGTATGCACTTGCCGCGCTGCTGGACCGCATGCGGGTCCTCAACGATCCTCACTAGGCCGCCACGGCGACGTGCACTGGATCGCGCAGTTCCGGCATTTCGCGACGATCTCGCAACTTACCATCGGCTGTGTGGCTCGCCGGAGCCGATCTATATAACCGGCGGACACTGACGTATTCGCCATCGTCAACGACCGTGTGCCCGCGACACGTCCATCGCCATCGACGCGGGCGGGTTGCGGGTCCTGCGCGTATGAGCCCACGCGAAGCCTTCAGCACTGGGCACCGGCGCCGACCGCGACCTGAATCGAAGGAGGATCATGGTGCACGATGAGCCCGCGGGTTCGCCCGCCGAACTCAGCTTCGAGCGAGACGTTCGACCATTGATTCGCGACAAGGACCGTTCGTCAATGCTGGAAGCATTCGATCTGTGGTCCTACGCGGATGTCCGCGCCCATCAGGACGCCATCCTCGACCAGCTTCGTGGCGGTCACATGCCATGTGACGGAGCGTGGCCGGCAGAGCGGGTGGCAATTTTCAGCCGATGGATCGACGACGGATCGCGGCCATGACATCGGCGGCGGTTGCTGGCCCGCGCGACGTGATTTTCGTACCGGCTATCGCGTGAGTTTTCGGCCCGATCGCGCCGCGGTTCGCGCTAGATGCGGCCGGCGGTGTGCAGCACGGTGAGCGCGTCGGCAGTGACCCACTCATTTGTCCGGCGGACGTTCACACCGCCCCAGTCGACGATCTCGGCCCGCCCACCGGCGCCCGGCGCGCCGTAATACTTGCCTTCGGCGGCCCAGCCGCCGTCCGGCAAACGCTTGCTCTCCAACAGGTCAAGGCCGTCTTGGCACCGATCGTCGGCGAGCAGGCCCGCCTCCCCGAGGCCCTTCGCGGCCGAGAGCACGTCGTAATACCAGTAGCTCGGATAGTGCAGCTTCGCCCACTCGCTGCGGATCAGTGTGCCGGTCGTTCGCCGATAGAGCATTCGACGGCTGAGCAGCACTTCGGCGGCCCGCTGGCAGGCCTCGCGCGCGGGCCGGTCGGCGCGCGAATCGGCGTATGCGGCCAGCCCTCGCATCGGCAGCAGGGTCTCGTAGACCGATGACGACTTGGCGGTGAGCCGCCGACTGCAATTCCAACCGCCGTCCGGCCACTGCCAGTGGAGCAGACGTTCGACAAGGCGATCGGTCGCCGCGGACTGCAAGCCGAGCGTGACCGCGGCCAGCAGCGCCCCGCCGTGCTGCGATCCGCACCGCCGGTAGCGGCCGTCAATCAGGGGTACCCCCGGCTTCTTGTACGGCGACGTGGTCGTCTCGAATTCGGCGTAGTAGCTGGGCGCGAGCCACGTCTGCATCACGCGCGCGGCGAGTGGCTCGAGATCGGGATCGCCGGCTGGGTAGCCGATGTCGGCGAGCGTGATCAGCACCCAATGGCCACCGGACCATTTCCGGTACGACGCACCGGCAACGTGTTCCAGCAGCGAACGTACGCGCAACGACCGGCGGATCTCGTCGCGGAGGCGGACAATCGCGCGAGACTCGGGATCCTCGTCAAGCACACCCGTGCGTACCTTCCAGCGGACGGACGGTTCGTCGCTAGCTACCAAAGCATCGACGATGGTGCTCACGCCCTTATCCTGCACTGCCGCCGACGGTGCCGCGACCTGACATCATTCGTCCCGCGGCCGGAGTCTTGACGAGATATGTCATGCAGCAGTGCTCGACAGTTCCCGGTACCGTGTCCGTCATGTTCAGGTGGTTGTTCGAGCGGATCGAGCGGATCGTCGACTGGGCTGCTCGGCGTGAGGTCCGCAAGCGCGATGAAATACGCGAGGAGCGCGAGCGATACTGAGCCGAGCGCGGCTTACGAGCGCTCGGCTGCAGAGCTCGTCGTTCGAGGTGCTCCGCGTCAACTACGGTTGACGAGGATTCGGCGCCGACCACTCGGACCATGACCGGCAGACCGAACCGATGCCTGAGGTCCGAAGCGCGGCGCCGGTCCGGGGCGGACACGTAGCTTGGACTCATGGAGACCGTGGCGCAGTCGGATCCGGCGTTGGTTCGGCCGGCGGCTTTCGTGCTGTTCGGGGCGACAGGCGATTTGGCCAAGCGTTTGGTTCTGCCGGCGTTCTACCGGTTGGCGCGAGAAGATCTCTTACCGCGGCAATGGGTGCTGATCGGCAATGGGCGCGGGGAGATCTCGCATGAGACCTTCCGGGGTCAGGTCCACACTGCGCTCGCCGAGTTCGGCCGCAAGCCCGAGGGTACCGAGTGGGACTCGTTCGCCCAGCGTGTGTTCTTCGCCGGTGGCGGCTTCAGCATCGACGACCCTGGCCGCCTGCCCGACGTGCTCAGCGACGCGAGCCCGTCCCTTGGCGACAGCCCCCAACTGGTGCACTACCTGGCGGTACCACCGGTAGCCGTTGCCGGCCTGACTCAAGCGCTGGGCCGGCATGGACTGGCCCGCGAAGCTCGAGTCGTGTACGAGAAACCGTTTGGCACGTCGCCCACGGACTTTCGCGAGCTCGACAAGATCGTCCACTCGGTACTCGACGAGCAGCAGGTTTACCGGATCGACCATTTCCTGGGCAAGGAGGCCACTCAGGATCTGCACGTGCTGCGGTTCGCGAACGGTTCCTCCGCTGCATACTGGCAGCGCGAGTACGTCGAGTCGGTGCAGATCGACGTGCCCGAGACGCTCGGCATCAGCGACCGGGCTAGGTTCTACGACGCGACCGGTGCGGTCCTGGACATGCTCGTCACGCACTTGTTCCAGGTGGCCGCGGAGGTTGCCATGGAACCCCCGGCCAGCCTCGACGCGCTGGACTTGCAGACAGCCCGGGAACAGGTCATCGGCGGTTTCCGGCCGCTGGACCCGCGTGAGGTGGTGCTGGGGCAGTTCGACGGGTACCGGGACGTGCCAGGTGTCGATCCACACTCCAGCCGCGACACGTTCGTAGCCACCCGGCTGTGGATCGACACCCCCCGCTGGCGCGGCGTGCCGTTCTACCTGCGCACCGGCAAGCGGATGGCGGCGACCAAACAGCAGGTCAGCCTGATCCTGCGTGAGCCGCCCGGTCCGTTGGCCGGCAAGCTGCCCCGCGGTGCGAACGTGCTGTCCTTCTCCTTGGCCGGAGACGGAGAGATCGCCCTGTCCCTCGTGGCAAAGAAGCCTGGGCCCGGGCTGGACCTCGGCGTGGCTCGCGCGTCGATCCCGCTGGCCAGCCTGCACGGCGCCGACCCACTGCCAGCGTACGTACGGCTCATCCACGACATCCTGATCGGCGACCGCTCGCTGTTCACGCGCCCGGACGGGCTGGCCGCGGTGTGGCGAGTGGCGGAACCACTGCTCGCGAATACGCCGCCGGTCCGCCGATACGCGCCTGGCTCATGGGGACCAGCTGAGGCGCGCGAGCTCATCGCACCCGGGGAATGGCTCCTCGGCCAGTAGCCATGTCGGATGCGGCAGCAAATCCGTTCTTCGGCGCTGCATCGTCGCGTGCACCTTGATGGGTTCGGGCGTTGACCGTGAAGGAGGAGCCATGGTGGTGCCGCTCATCGGTCGCTCGTTGGCCGCGGTTGTCGGTGCCGCGCTCGTCCTCACGGCGGTGGCGAGTGTCGTGGGGACGCTTATGGTGCCACGTCCGGTCGGGAACTGGCTGACCCGATGGGTTGACCGGATCGTGGACAAGGGATTCCGGCTGGTGACTAGGGCCATCGCCGATTATGAGAGACGTGACCGGGTGCTGGCCGGGCAGGCGGCGGCAATCCTGCTCAGCCAGTTGGTCGCCTGGCTGTTGCTCTCGTTCTTCGGGTACGGGCTGCTCCTGTGGCCGTTTGTCCATTCCGGCGTGACGACCGCTTTCACCGAAGCCGGGTCAGCGCTCTTCACTCTCGGATTCGCGAAGCCGACCAACTCCGTGCCCATAGCGATCGTCTTCATCGCGGCGGCAACCGGCCTGGGGATTCTCACGCTGCAGATCTCCTACCTACCCACCCTGTACGCGGCGTTCAATCGCCGGGAGGTAGAGGTCGCTCTGCTGAACGCTAGGGCGGGGGTGCCGTCCTGGGGGCCGGAGCTGTTGGCCCGCACCCACTATGCACTGGGAACGGGGGTGTCGAGTATCGATACGCTGCCTGACCTGTACGAGCGATGGGAGCGCTGGGCAGCGGACGTATCGGAAAGCCACGCCACGTACCTACCCTTGGTACGGTTCCGCTCACCGCGGCCGCTGTCGTCCTGGGTGACCGCGCTGCTTGCGGTGCTGGACTCCGCTGCGCTGTTCCTCGCGCTCTCCCCGCAGGCAGCGCCGGTTGTACCCGCTCGTCTCTGTCTGCGCTCGGGATTTCTGTGCTTCAGCCGGATTGCGGATGCGATGGGCTTCGACGTGCCGGACGAGCCGGACCCGCGCAACGGAATCAAGCTGAGCTATCAGGAGTATCTCGACGCGATTGCACGCATGCGCGAGGTCGACTTCCCGATCGAGCGCGATCCCGCCGAGGCGTGGCCGGATTTCGTTGGCTGGCGGGTCAACTACGAGCAGGCCGCCTATGCGGTTGCTGCGGAGGTAAGCGCCGTGCCGGCGCTATGGTCGGGACCGCGCCGCCGCCCTATTGCGGCTATACCGCCGATCCGTCCGCCGCGCGGACGGCCGCCCGGGGAGGCGACACGTGGCCCGGGACGATCCTGACGGCCGAGGCGTTCCTAATGTCCGGCCTCGCCTGCGATCCGATGCTGCGCGGCGTGCTCGGGTGCGACGGCGAGAACGCTCGACATCTGCCTGACAGGTTGGCGATGACCGACGACGGGACTCGGTCCACGCGCCCTCGCTCAGATCATGCATCGATGCCGTCGATGGCCGGCCGTCAATCGTCCGCCACAAGATTCGCGATCGAGTGCGCCGCAACCGAGGTTGTGGTGGCGTTCGGGCGTCGGTCGGGGAAACTGTAGCCGTGGCATTAAGCGACGGATCGGGCCTGGATCGGCGAGCGCTCGCCGAAGCTGGCCAGGCGCGGGCCGAGGAATTGAGCGCCGCGGGAGTGGCCGCGGTCGCCGTCACGTGGGTCGACAACGTCGGAGTGACCCGCGTCAAGGCCGTACCGACCGCGCGGCTACCGCATGCGGCGGCCTGGGGCGTCGGCATGTCAGCCGTCCACGACGTATTCCAGATCGACGATTCGATTACGACCGGCCGCTACCTCGGTGGTCCGGTCGGCGATGTGCGCATGCACCCCGATGTCGAGGCGACTGGCCGTCCTACACGCCCAGCCGGGCTGGGCGTGGGCGCCGGCCGACCGGTGGACGCCAGGATGGTCAGCCGTACCCGCCGGATCAGCGGACTTTCGCTCGGCGGATGGTCCGGGTCGCGGCGGAGGCCGGTCTCACCCTGCGGATGGGCTTCGAAATCGAGTGGTATCTGGCCCATCCCGATGGCTCGCCGGCCGCGGCCGGGCCCGCGTACGGCATGACACGGCTGATGGAGGTCGCCGAGTACGGTCGTGACCTGCTGGAGGCACTGGCGGCGCAGGATGTGCCGGTCGAGCTGTTCCACCCCGAGTACGCGACCAGCCAGTTCGAGATATCGATCGGCCCAGACGATCCGGTCGCGGCCGCCGATCGAGCGATCCTGACCCGCGAGACGATCCGTGCGGTTTCGCGCCGCCACGGCCTGCGAGCATCGTTCGCCCCAGTGCCGGTGGCCGACAAGGTGGGCAACGGAATGCACCTGCACATGTCGATGCTCGACGGCGACGGGCGCAATCTGTTCGCCGACGGCAACGGGACAGGTGGGCTTACCGGCCAGGGCGAATCGGCTCTCGCGGATCTGCTCGCGCGTTTGCCGGCCCTCGCGGCGATCGGCGCTCCCAGCGTATCGAGCCACCTCCGCTTGATCCCGCAGCGCTGGGCCGCCCCATATCAATGTTGGGGAGTCGAGAATCGCGAAGCGGCTCTCCGCTTCATCCCCGGCGTGGTCGGCACCGGCCAGAGCGCCGCGAATGTTGAGATCAAATGTGTCGACGGCTCCGCCAATCCGTATCTGGTCGTCGGCGCGGTGTGCGCGATCGCGGCACAACGGCGCGATCGCAGGAGCCACGCTCCCACCGGGCGTGGACGTCGATCCGGCCACGCTGCCGCCCGACCGGCGACCGCGACGCCTGCCTGCCACTGTTGCCGACGGCTTGGCCGCACTCTTCGCCGACGCTCCGCTCGTCGCCGCGCTCGGGCCGGAACTCGCCGACGCGTTCCGCTCGGTTCAACTGGCCGACGCGGCGTGGGCCGACGGGCGCTCGGCCGAGGAGATCACCGACGCGGTGCGGTGGCGGTATTGAACGCGATCGACCTCACTGATCACGCGCTGATCGACGGTCATTGCCACCCGGTGACCCTCGAACCGCTCTCCGATGCGGCATTCGCGCTGTGGTGCACCGAGTCGGCGTACGCGAACGAGTCCACCCTGGATAGTCAGCTCGGGTACGCGATCCGCCGGTGGTGCGCGCCGGTGCTCGGCCTGCCTGCGCATGCGGCTACACGTGACTATCTCGCGGCGCGGCGCGACCTCGGACCGGATGAAGCGGTCAGGGCGTTAATGCGTGCGGCACGCCTCTCGGCGATGTTGGTCGACACCGGGCTGCCGACCGCCGGGATGGTCACTGTCGAGCAGATGTCCGACCTTGCTGGCGTGCCCGCACGGCCGGTGATACGGCTGGAGTCACTCGCGGAATCGGTTGTCGATGACAGCGACGCTTCCGGATTCGCGTCGGCCGTGAGCGCTGCCCTTGACGACGCGTTCGCCGGGGGCGCCGTGGCGGCCAAGTCGATCGCGGCCTATCGACACGGCCTGGACCTTCCGCCGCAACGGCCGACAGAACGCGAAGTGCGTACGGCGGCAGGTGAGTGGATGCGCGAACGTGCCGCCGGTCACCCGCGGCTGACCCGATCCGGTTCTGCTACGTCACCTGCTGTGGTGCGCGGTGGACGCACGCCACCCGATCCAACTGCACACCGGCTTCGGCGACGCCGATGCGCACCTCATTCGCGCCGATCCGGCGAGGTTGCAACCATTCTGCGCCGCCACACAGGACTCGGGTACGCCTCTCGTGCTCTTGCACTGCTATCCATATCAACGCGGCGCCGGCTGGTTGGCTCACGTGTACCCCCACGTACACGTCGACGTCGGCCTTGCCGTCGGCTACATCGGCACGCGCGCGACGGCGCTCCTCGGCGAATTCCTCGAACTCGCACCCTTCGCGAAGGTCATGTACTCGTCGGACGCATACGGTCTAGCCGAGCTGTTCCTGGTCGGCGCCGCGCAGTTCCGGCATTCCCTCGGTCGCGTTCTCGGCGGTTTCGTCGACGATGGAGCGATGAACGTGGGGGACGCACACGCCATCGCCGCCGCCATCGGTTCGGGCAACGCGACTCGGCTCTACGGCGCGCCACGGCGCGGGGCGGCTGAGGTCGATCAGGTGTGAGCTGTGGTGGTTGTCGGGCAGTTGACCGCGGTCGGCAAATGCCGTGTCCGGGCGTTACGTAGCGACCTACCGTCCGTACCGGCGGCGTCTAGCCTGCACCGTGACCATGCGCGAGGAATACGCCGCCGGCGACGGCAGCGATCCGATGCCGCCGCCGGGCGGCAGGTCTTGGGGGTCGTTGCCGACGCCGAGCAGGCTGCGGGTCACTTGTTGGGCACTATCGAGCAGGTCGTCCAGCGCCCGGGTCGTGTGCGCGGCAGTGACATTGCGCAGTGGCGTGTGTTCGTGCAGGGCTTCCAGGACGGCGCGGCGGAGGAGCTCTTTGAGAAATGAGGCGGTGACGCCGTCAGTGCGTTCGATGATGATGTCGATCTCGGCGTCGGATAAGGCCGTCGGGACGGCGCGGGCGTAGAGAGCGAACAGGCGGCGACGAGCGTCGGCGTCCGGCAGGTCGATCTCGACGGCGACGTCGACCCGGCCGGGGCGTGCCGCCAGCGCCGGCTCGAGCAGGTCGGAACGGTTGGTGGTGAGCACGAACAGCAGGTCGGCGTCGGCGGCGGCACCGTCCATGGCGTCGAGCAGGTCGAACAGTACGGGGTTGGAGCCGGGGCCGAAGCTACGATCCTCGGCGACAAGGTCGACATCTTCCAGTACGAGAACCGCGGGTTGCAGTGCGCGGGCCAGTTCGGCGGCTGACCCAATGACGTGCAGCGCACGGCCGGTGAGCACTAGTCGCGTATAGCCGTGCAGCTGACCGATCAGATATCGGGTCGTATGTGTCTTCCCGGTCCCGGGGGGACCGAACAACAGCAGGCCACGTTTGAGGTGCTGGCCGGCCGCAAGTAGCGCCTCACGGTGCGCGGCCACGCCGAGGGCGTGCCGTTCGACGCGACGCAACACGACTTCGGGCAACACGACGTCCTCGCGAGAGGTGGTCGGCACGTCCCCGAAGGCCAGCACGACGCCGCCCATCGGGGAGATGCTCACGTCCAGCACATGCCCGCGGTACACATTCAGCCGACTGCGCAGGTCGTCGATCTCGGCCAGCACCGCCTGCGCGACGTCGACTGGCAGGCCAGCGACGTCAATCGTGAGACGTTGCTCGTTCTCGGACGGACCTACGACCAGCACGACGTAACGGCCGTTTGGGTCGGTCACGAGCAGTGCGGCGAATAGGACGCAGGCCAGCGTCGAACCGGGTCCGTTGGGCAGATCCACGAGCGGCGGGGCCGATAGCCGCAGCGGCGGTATGCCGTCGCCGTTGACGAGTTGCTGCAGGCTGATCGAGGCGTAGTGCGGCGGGATTGTAATGCCGTGCATCGCCACCGATCGCCCCGGTCGCGAGGTCCAGGCGTCGAGAGCGGTCTGCAGGTTTACGTGCTCGAACACCGGCAAGGGTCGAGACACAACCGAATGCGCACGGCCGTTGGGACCGAGAAAGTCCCCGATCATTGCGACGACCTCGTTGCGTTCACCGATGTCGATCGACTGTGCCCATTCCATAAACGAGCGGAACGCGGCGGCGAATGCTCGTGCCTCATCGCTCGACGCGCTCGTGCCTCCGTCGTCGAGCTGGTCGGGTGGCGCCTCCATGTCCGGCACGATAGTCCGATGTTTGCTGGCGTCGCTGTCCCGCGCGGGCGCGAGCTGGACTGTCAGTGGCCTTTACGGATGGCCGACCACGCGACCCGACAAACGTGGAGTCACCGGTCAGCGAGCGACCTGGGGCCCCAAACGCCTCATTGGGTGTTTTGGGAATTGCGTCGCTGCTGCTCCTCGACCTGCACGTGGTGCAGGACGAAATACAGCGCCAGGAGGTGCTCGATCGGAATCGGCGCACCACTCTGCTGAGGATCCGGGTCGTCGGCAAGCACGACGGTCTTGGCTCGTGACCCGAGGCGGTCATACGCGAGCGTCATCGGCCCGATGGTGTGGACACGGCTGCCGAGGTGGTCGTACGTCACGGGGTACGGGCCGATTGCGCGCAGACGGCTACCGAGGTGGTCGTAGTCGGTCGTCCACGTGCCGAGCGTCCGTGGGCGCGAACCGATTCGGTCGTAGTCGAGCGCGTAGGTCCCGATAGCTCGCAGCCGTGAACCGAGCCGGTCGTAGCGCAGCGGCCAGGATCCGAGTCGGTTCGCGCGCGAACCTAGGCGATCGTATTCCACCGTTATGTCGCCGATCGACCGTAGCCGGCTGCCGAGGCGGTCATAGGTCAGTTCGATTTGCAATCGGGCCTCCCTTGTGACGATCGATGCGGTCGACTCCTTGTCAGCGTGCCAGCCGACGTCAACACGTCCCGGCGCAACCCGCTGAGATGCGATTCGCCAATGCGTCGATCGAACCACGAGGAAGTCTGGTCGGGATCGGACCCGAGGCTGCCATCGTCGGGCCCAACGTGTAGCCGATGCCGGGTTCGGAATTCTTGACCGACAGATCGGCGCGAGCACAGGTCGCATTGGCCCGGAATGGTCCACAGCCCCATTGATGGGCGCCACTGCGATGCGCGGGTTGCCACGTCCCTCTACATAGGCGTACGTTGATGGCCTCAGCGATGATCTACATCTTGTCGCTCCGACCTATGTGGACGGTGCGGGTAGACGGGGCATGTAAATGCATTGTTTGCATGGGCAACTCACGGTGCACCTCGTACGGGCAGGTCGTTCGAGAACAGCTCATCAAGAACCTGATGCGATGAGCACTTGTTGCGTGGCGACCTTCGGACGTTTCCGGCTCCCAAGCGTTCCTTGAAGGCAGCGCTGCGCCTCGATTCACGGCATCCGTATGAACCAATCCTGTTGGCGTATGACCACGGCGAAAGTAGGGCTCGGTGCGCAGATCTCGTTTAGCTACAGCAACCGCTTCGTTGATACTGGGGACAGCATTGGTGATGCTGGGCGGGGTGCTGCCCGCCGCGGCCGATCCCGGTCCAGCGGCGCCTGCGGTGGACGGTGCCGCTGCCGGTGGTGCGGTCATCGTGGTGTTGAAGGATCAGCACACGGACATCACGTTGAAGGCGCAAGGCACGCAGCGCACGGCAACCACCAAATCCGACCAGCGGTCGATCGTGTCGGACATCGCGGATCACGGTGGCACCGATGTCACGCAGTTGGTGAGCGTGAACGCGGTCGCTGCACACCTTTCCGCCGCCGAGGTCAACCGGCTCCGGAGCGACCCGGCCGTGAGCGAGGTCGTACCCGACGAACCCATCCTTGTGCAGCCCGCTGCCAGCACACCGCAGGGGGCACCGGCGAAATTGAACCCGGCGTTGTGTCCGAGCGACCCGGCCAAGCCGCTGCTCGAACCGGAAGCGCTGTCCGTGACGCACACCGAGACCGATCTGAAGAATGACCGCGACCAGGCCGCCCTCGTGGCCACCGGCAAGGGCGTCATCGTTGCCAACGACGGCATCAACGAGCTTGCTGGCAATCCGAACTTTGTGCGGGCGGACGGGTCGCACGTGGTGCTGGACGCTCCGGACTACACCGCGGACGACAGCGACGGTGAGTTTTACGGTGATGCATCGTCCATCGCCGGGCAGGGCTTGGTGACGTACGACTTCGCCAACGAGCTGCCGTTCTCTGGTCTGCCGACCGGCTGCACGTTCCGGATCAAGGGCGTCGCGCCTGATGCGTCACTGGTCGACACGTCGCTGATCGACACGCCAGAAAGCGCGAACGGACAGGCCCAGTCGGAGTCGCAGGTTGTCGCCGGCATCGACCACGCCGTGGTCCAGGAGCACGCCGACGTGATTTCCGAATCGTTCGGCTTCCGCCAGCAGCCCGGCCGGTACGCGGTCTTCTACGCGGCCAATGACGCAGCTGTCGCGGCCGGCGTGACCGTGGTGGTGTCCTCCGGCGACAGCGGCGTATCCGGCACCGTGTCCTCGCCGGCCACCGACCCGAACGTCATCGCCGTCGGCGCGACCAACACACTGCGCCTGGTCAGCCAGGCCTACGGGTACACCAACTGGACGAACAACAACATCACGCCGCTCTCCTCCGGCGGCACGGCGCCCAACAACCGCATGGTCGATCTGGTCGCGCCCGGCTACGGTGGCGAGGCCGCCTGCAGCCCGACCGGCAGTGACTGCCCGACGAACACGCAGACGGAGGCCTTCGGCGGTACGAGCGAATCGTGTCCGCTCGTGGCCGGCGCGGTGGCAGATGTGATCCAGGCCTATGCCGACACCCACAGCGGCACCAAGCCGACGCCCGCACTGATCAAGCAGATCCTGACAAGCACCGCGCAGGACATCGGCGCGCCGGCCGATGAGCAGGGCGCCGGCCAGCTCGACGTCTACGCCGCCGTACGCGCCGCTCAGCAGGAGCCCGGTAGCAGCACGGCAACCCAGCTCACGCCATCGGATGCGCATGGCCTGATCACTTCGCCCACGCAACTGGACATCACGGATGTGAGCGGGATCAGCTCGCAGTCGGTCACACTGTTCAACGCCAGCAAGGTGCCGACCCTGGTGAGCGGGGAGTACCGCTCGCTCGGGACAGCCAAGCAGATCGGTCAGACGGTCACCGAGCCCGTCAGCGCGCCGGACCCGAGCCTGCCCGTGCCGGCCGAGGGTGCGACCGCGGCCGCGCCCATCACCTTCACCGTGCCGCCCGGACTAGACCGGCTCAACGCCGACATGACCATCCCAGATCCGACGAACTCGACGGTTCTGTCGTTCACCCTTATCGACCCGACCGGCAAGCTGACTCAGATCTCGTACGACTTCGGCACCGCATCGACGCGAGCCGGGCAACTTGGATCGGTGTCCAACATCCAGCACGTCGAAGTCACGGCACCGCGGGCCGGGAAGTGGACCGCAAAAATCCTCTGGGCGAATGGCCGGGCGCATCTTCAGTCACCACCGAACGTACCGACTTCTTTCAGCGGCAACATCTCGTTCCGTGTCACCGGTCAGCACTACGTGGTGACTCCGGCGGCCGGTCCGGTCTTGATTCCGGCGCACTCGAGCGTCAACGTGCCGCTGCACGTCGTCATGCCAACGGAGCCCGGTGACCACCCGGAGTCGGTGCAGTTCGTGGCTCTCAATGGGGCGCGGACCTCGCTGCCGGTAGCCCGCCGGACATTGATCCCTTCGGACGGAGGCGCATTCACGACGACGATCACCAGCAGCGTAGGTCGCGGCGTCGGACAGATCAGTACGTACAACATTGACGTGCCCCAAGGCCAGCCAAGCCTGAACGTCAGCTTCCACACGACGGACGCGAGCGCCGACAACAAGTTCACGTTCTTCCTGATCGATCCGAACGGTACGGTCATTTCCCGCGTGTCCACCCCCACAACCGATAGTTCGGGCGTGCCGGTGGCCGACGGCACCCTGATCGCACCGACGCCGGTCGCCGGACGCTGGGAGATCGACGTAGAACTGAACCTCACGACGAGCGGACAGGAGTTCACCCAGACGGTCGACGGCGCGGTCAGCTATGGCCAAGCCCCGGCCGACCTCCCGTGATAGCGACCTGAGCTCACCAATTGATCGGCGATTGCCCCGAGGCCAGTACAGTCCTCGGGGCAATCGCATTCGCAGAACACCTCACCGTGACGCGATGACGCCGGTACCGCCGACCGCGCCGGGCTCGACATCCACCGGTAGCCAGGCGACGGGCCAAGCGACGCGCGCGCCCACACACTCGCCGGCGCTGGTTTGGCACAGGTACTTAGGTCCGCCGGACTGGAGCCGGCGTGAGCGGGTTGCGTGCCCGTTTATTCGAGGCCGTTGGCAATGTAGGCCAAGGTGAGCTGCTCGAGATGAGACCGGGCGGCGTCGGGGATATCTCGCAAGGGTCCTTGTCCGGTGAGCACCGCTATCCCATGCACCGCCGACCAGATCGGGTACTCGATGCCGTCGCGGCGCCGCCGGTCGAGGACGCCGGCGTCGGCGAGTTCGTCGAGTACGGTGCGAAGCTGGCCCAGGGGGCTGCGGTCGTGCCCGGTCTCGTCATCTGGAGCGGCGTACGCGTGTTGCTGCGGTACCGCGAACGCGGTGGCGAACAGCCCAGGTTCCTGACGAGCAAATTCTAGGTAGGCGGTACCGATGGCGCCGAGGCGGCGGCGGGCAGCGATGGCATTGCCGCGGGTGCCGCGGACTCGGGCGACGCCCGCGGCCATGCGGTCGGCGAGCTCGCGCATGGCCGCCGCGCAGACCGCGGCGAGGAGCTCGTCGCGATCAGCGAAGTGCCGGTAAGCGGCGTTGGGTACGACGCCGACCACCCGCGTCGCTTCACGGAGTGAAACCGCGTCCGGGCCACCAGTCCGAGCCAGGTCGAGCCCGGCGGCCACGAGGCCGTCGCGGACCGCGCCCCGCGGGCGGCGCCGGCGCTGTGCCGGGGGTGTCTCCGCTGATGATCGACTGGCTGTCACGATCACCAGCATAACAAGTGGACAGCGTCCACGTCTTTCGTTAACGTGGACAGCGTCCACTAATGCGAGGGGGGTTTCTGATGGACAGGAACAGGACGGCGGACTGGCCGCAGCGGGATCAGGCGCCGGTGACGGCGGCGCAGTGGTTCGCCGGCGGGCAACGGATCCCGTACGACTCGACTTCTGCGCGGGTTCTGAACGAGGATGAGGCCATGGTGACGCCGGGCACGCTTCGGGTCTTCGAACGCGTTGTTGATGCGGAACACGGCCCGCAGGCTGTTTGGCTCACCCTGCTGCCCGGGTTCCCGGATGGCTCGTACGGTTGGGCCCAGGTGGACCGGATGCTCGGCGCCGACCTTGGCCCGCGACTATACGTGGAGCCGGTCGGGCAAGGTGACTCGGACAAGCCCCGGGACTATCGCTACTCCACAATGGAGCGAGCGGACCTGGTTGAGGCGTTGTGGCGGCACCATGGTGTAGGTCGCACCGTCGTCGTCACCTTCGACTACACGTCGCTGGCGCTGCTTGAGCTGCTCCGCCGCCAGTTGGAGCGAAACAACTCTGACGACGGTGCCATCCCGGCGATCACGGCCGTTCTCATGGTGAACGGCGGCCTGTTCGCCGACGCGCACACACACCCGTGGCAGGGCACGCCGTTGCTGCGCACCCCGCTGGGCGCATGGGGGATGCAGCGGGCGCAGCGTTCGCCGCGCGCATTCGACATCGCGATGACGCGGGCACGGATGTATTCGCGAGGCTACCGCCCCACCACAGAGCAGCTTGCCGAGTTCCGGTCGGCAGTCCTTCGCCGGGACGGAGCCGCGTTCCTCCACAACGCCGCCGGATTCGTGAACGAACACCGTCGCCACTCCGATCGTTGGGATTTGGCCGCTATCGCGCGCGACCTAAACGGCAGCGTCCCTCTCTACGTCGGCGGCAGCGACGAGGACCCGTACGAGCACCGGCAGGTCCAGGCCACACGCGAGCGTGTCCCGGGGGCCGAAGTCCTGACCTTCCCTGGCGGCCACCTGACCACCAGTGAACATCCGGAGCTCCTCGCCGCCGCGATCCGCAGCATTGCCACCCGCCACGGCGTAGTCGCCGCGGACAACGCTCACCGATGAGTTGGATCGGATAACTGCCAGCGGCCGTTGACAGCTCGGTGTAGCTGTCGCGGACCACGGGCTTTGTCGCAACTTGCTCTGTTTAGCGAAATAGCAGTCGGGATGGCCACCCGTCGTGGCCGGCACTGCTGCACTAAGGACCGGGCGAGTTCCTGGAAGTTGCCCGGTCAGCGGCGCTCGGACCGGGCGAGTTCCTGGAAGTTGCGGGGATCTTGAGGCAACAAGGTCGCGCCGTGGGATGTCTCAGTGCAACAGTGCCGTTCCACCTCGTCCGGACGTCTTCGCTATTTCGAGGTCCGGTCAGCAACTCCTACAGGTGGCAACGCTAGCCAAGGTATTTCTGCCAGGGGCCGGTGATGGCCAGGGTGATGCCGGGGTTCTGGATGTTGACGAACAGGATCTTGCCGTCGGGGGAGAAGGTCGGGCCGGTGAACTCGGAGTACGTCGGTGCGCCGTTGGCGGTGCCGTTGCTCAATTGGTTGCGAGCGATGGCGTACGTCGGGCCGCCGGGGACGGCGCTGAGGACGTGGGAGGCGCGGACACCGTCTTCAGCGAGGACCAGGGTGCCCCACGGAGTGACGGTGACGTTGTCGGGGCCGTCGAAGGTCAGGTCGGCGTACTTCGGGAAGGTGCCCTCGGTTTCCGCGGCCGGGTTGTGCGGGAAGTACGTGACCAGGGTGATCGTCTCGTCGGCGTAGTCGTAGAACCAGACCATGCCGTCGTGGCGGGTCGCGTCGGCGGGCAGGTCATTAGCGGCGAACGCGAAGCTGTTGACGACGTAGGCACCGCGGCCGTTGCTCCATACGCCTTCGAACTTCTTGCCCCGGGTGACCGTGCCGTCGGCGAACTGGGTGCGCGTCGGCGCGGACACGGCGTCTCGATCGGGAACCTCGACCCAGGTGACCTTGAACGGGCGGCCGAGTTGAGCCGAGGTGATGTAGGCGACGTCGGGGACGATGCTGCCGTCGTCGAGGCGAATCTGCATCGCCTCCAACGTGCCGGCGGTGTCGGACAGTAGGTTGGCCAGGCCGAGCTTGAGGTGGGTGCCATGCGGAGCGGTCCACCGGTAGAACAGTCCGTTGGGACCGCTGGCGTCCTCGGAGAGGTACACGTGGCGCAGATTCGGCTCGACGGCCAGGGCTTCGTGCTCGAACCGGCCGAACGCCTTGATCGGCTTGGGTAGCTGGTGGGCCGAGTCGCCGGTCAGGATCTCGAACACGTAGCCATGGTTCTTCTCGTACGCGCCGGTCTGGCCGGCGGCCGACCAGGCCGTACCGGCGTTGATGAAGGTCTCCTCGCAGGTGAGCCAGGTGCCCCACGGGGTTACGCCGCCGGCACAGTTGCGCACGGTGCCGGAGATGCCGACCCACTCATCGATGGGCCGACCGTCGCCGTCGGTAGTGATGACGGTGCAGCCGCTGGCGTTGATCGCGCCCGGATCGTAGACGGTGCCGGCGACATGCGGTACGCCGAAAGCCGACATGTGTGGAGTCATCTCGTGGTTCTGGATGATGGTCAGCCGGTTTCGATTGCTGGCTACAACGCCGGTGCCGTCGTGGAAGGCGGGAGTCTTGCCCTGCCCGAACGACATCTCGGTGGTGCCCTCGCGGGTGACGATGGTGTACGAGAAGCCCGCGGGCAGCGCGAGGATCCCGTTCGGGTCATCCTGCAACGGCGGGAAAGGACGTTGGCCCGACGATCCATCGGATTGGCGCGAACCGAAACCGGGCGTGGCACCCGCGGCCGGCTCGCTGAGGCTCGGCAGGATGCCAGCCACGGATAGACCGACGCCCGCGGCGGCGCCGCCGGTGAGGACCTGACGACGAGAGATAGCCATTCTCAACCTCCTCTAAGGTCGAGGACCTAAAATGCTTCCGGCCTGGAGCCTCACGTTGGCAGTCGGCGCACCGGGAAACCGTCGGTTGCGTAATGGTGTGCGGCAGGAAAAATCTGTGTCACCGGGCCTGCACTAGCACCGGCGACGAACGTCTCGGAACATGTACGACGTGGGGTCAAAGCTCGCCGGCAACAACGTTGCCGAGTGCGAGCCCGGCGGCGACGGGATCGCCCGCCTTCCAGTCGGCAACTTTCGGGTCCGTGACGGTGACCAGCACGACGATGCTGCCTTTGGTGAACATCACCTGGGGCTTGGGGTTGATCTCCTGGTCGGGGCAGTAGATCGACTCGTCGCCGATGCCGGCCGACTTGCAACCCGCGGTCGACCAGGTGGCCTTGATGAAGTCGTACAAGCGGGGGTCCGTCATGACGTCCAAAGTGGCCGGAATGTCATCGTCACCCGGTATTGCGTATTCGCAGGTGCTGTCGCTGGGGGAGCTGGTCGGCCCCGGACCGGCCTGAAGCGTCCCGGTGTACTTGAGGGCGTTCTTGACCTGGTCGACCGTGAGGTACTGGCAGGCGTTCTTGCCGGAGGCGACTGGCGGCCTAGAGCCAGTCGTTGAGCTGGCGGACGGGCCGCCGCCGACCGTTGGGGCTGCAGGGTTTGCTGGATTGGCCACAGCCAGATCCGGCGAGCCTGATCCGCAGCCCACCAGGAGGAGCGCGGCGCAGAAAACCGTGGAGCAGACGGTGGCGTACCGGACGGCGAGACGCGGAACACCTTTTGTCGTTGAGGATGACATGCCCGCACATTGACCGAACGCGATCAGTATCCGGTCATAGTCGTGTCACGGTCGTCATGAGGCCGCGTGGCGTCGGCCTTCCCACCATTCGAGCACCCGGAGCGCTCGAAGCGTGTTCCAGCGACTCGGCTCCCGCAAGTCCGCGTCAACGGCGAAATACACGCGACCCGGATGGATCCGGTCCAGCAACCAGCGGCCGTCCGGTTGGCGTTTCGAGCGTACGACGTCAACCGCCTCGGCCATCCGAGGATCCGGCTCGGCACCGGACGACCGGAAGTAGTCGAGTGCACGAAGCACGTCGTAGTGCCAGTAGTACGGGAAGGCGAAGTCGAGATAGGCCGGAGAGGCGACCTCGCCCGTGCTCTTCCGCCGGAACAAACCGCGCTCGAGCAGGTACTCCTCTCCGCTGCGTCGCGCCTCTCGCACCGCGGCAGACCCGCCCGTTGCGCGCTCGAACTCGACCAGTCCGTCGAGCACGTCAATGGTCGTGTCGAACGACGAGCGTACGGATCCGTTCTCGACCTCGCAGTTCCATCCGCCGTCGGCGAGCCGCTCGCTGAGAATCCGTTCCACGATCGCCGAGACATCTACGCCGAAGTAGGCGCCGGTCTCGATCGTCCTGCCGTTGATGCATGGCTCGACCTCGCCGTCGAAATACCGTTGCCCGGCGTGCTCCCATCGCCCGTGCTCGGCGATGAGCGGGATCGCGCGCTGCGCCGCCTCCGACGCCGGGTCGAGCCCGAAGATCTGCAGGGTCTGGAGGGTATGCATCGTGGGCGTCCAGGGCTGCCCCGGTTCGCCGCCGGTGTAGGACGCTGGGAAGCAGGCGCCCCCATCCCACATACCGTCGGCGTCCTCGAGCGCCAGGAGACGAGCGCCCCAACCCTCATGCTCCACACGCGCTCGTTCGGCGGCAACCGCCTCGGGCGAGGCGTCCGTGAGATCGCGCATCACCTGCCAGCGGATCGCGGGGTCGGAGTCGAGCAGCCAATCGATCAGTGCCTCGTGAGTCCTGGCACCCGCCGGTGTCGTGGTGTCCGGCGCAGGCCTTGTGTCTTCGGTCATGCCCCGCACGTTAGGCTGCGTTCCGGACGTTCTGCTTCCGGTTGTTCAGATGATTCGTCTAAACACGGGAGAGGGGCGGCTGCCGACCGCCCCTCTGTCGGTGCCATACGGCACGCAAAGGTGCAAGGTGCCGGACGCGCCGCCCGGGTCTCTATCGCACCGGTTGGTACGTGAGCACGACGACCCCGGATGCGATCCTCGCGGTGTCGATGAGCTCAAGGTTCAGTGGCATCGCGCCGTCCGCAAAGAGGCTTCGGCCCTTTCCCAAGACGACGGGGTGAACCAGGATTCGATATTCGTCGATGAGATCGTGCTCCAACAGCTTGTGCATGAGGTCGTGGCAGCCGTACATGACCAGATCCGCACCGGGCTGCTGCTTGAGCTTGGCGACGCCGTCGACGACATCGCCGTCGATCACCTGGGAGTTCTCCCACTCAAGGTTGTTGAGCGTGGTCGATGCGACGTACTTGGTCATGTGGTTGATCTTGTCGACGTACGGGAGCTCTCCTGATCGCGGTGGCCAGATCGTGGCGAAAACTTCGTATGTCTTGCGACCCAGGAGCAGACCATCGCTGTTTTTGAGAAGTTCGGTGTGGTAGACGACCGAGGCGTCGTCGTTGTACGGGATCACCCAATCCTGGAGCTCGTCCACTCGGCCATCCAGCGTTGCGTATGTTGACACGATCAGTTTTCTCATCGTTCCTCCTCCAGCGTGGGCTTTGATCGCTGACTCGTTCAAAGCCGGTGGCTCATCGGCTGTGCGCCGACGTGCGGATCGTCAGATCCGACAACATGGATGCAGACACGACGGTGTCGGAGAAAGGGGCGGCCGCCGACCGCCCCTTCCGCCCCTTCGCCGGTGTCCATACCAAGATGGAAGCGCAACGAGGTGCGGGAGTACGTGACGTGACGGTGGGAACTGGCGACCTGATGTCCCGGGCGCGGGCCGGGGACGGCGACGCATTCCGAGAGTTGACCGAGCCATATCGGCGGGAGCTACAGGTGCACTGCTACCGGATGCTCGGATCGTTTCAGGACGCGGAGGACGCCCTTCAGGACACGCTGCTGGGCGCCTGGCAGGGCCTCGGAAGCTTCGATGGGCGCGCCTCGCTCCGCACCTGGCTCTACCGGATCGCCACCAACCGGTGCCTTAACGTGCGGCGCTCGGCTGGCCGACGACGCGCCAAGGAGTGGGACGTGCCTAGCTTTCAACCGCCCGACCCGACTCGGTTCGGCGAGATCGTCTGGCTCGAGCCATATCCAGACGCGCTCCTCGACGAAGCGATCGACATGCCGCTTGGTCCAGAGGCTCGGTATGAGCAAACCGAATCGATCTCCCTCGCCTTCGTGACCGCGCTTCAGGCCCTCCCGCCTCGCCAGCTCGCCGTCCTCATCTTGCGCGACGTCCTCGGATTCCACGCGGACGAGGTAGCAGACATGCTGGATACGACCGTTGATTCGGTGAAGAGTGCTCTCAAGCGCGCCCGGGCCGGCCTGGAGAGTCGACGGGTACCGGCGGCGGACCGCGAACGGCCTCCGGTCTGTGACTCACCTTCCGAGGATGCGATCGTGGCGAAGTTCGTCAGCGCGTACGAGTCCTCCGACATCGACGCGCTGGTGGCCCTGCTGACCGACGACGTCTTCATGTCGATGCCACCGATTCCGCTCGAATACGAGGGCCGAGAAATCGTGGCCCGCTTCTGCGCCAGCATCTTCAGCACGGGTCGGAGGTTCGACCTCGTTCCAACGCGAGCCAACGGTCAGCCGGCGTTCGGAATGTACGTGAGCACCCCTACCGGCATCCGCCATGGGACCGGCCTCGTGGTCCTCACCCTCGCCGGCGACCGGATCTGTGCCATGACCCGTTTCGAAAACGGCGTGTTGCCATGGTTTGGGCTACCACGGTCGCTCCCGAGCCGATAGCCCGCCTCCGACGTGGGGGCAGAGTAGGCACCGACGACGACCAATCGTCGGGCGCCGAGTCCGGCGCTCTCGGAGAGATTCGTCCCGTACCGTTTTGGATGGCCGTGATGGTGGGGCACGGGTTGAAAAGTACCGGACAGCACGATTAAGGTAGGGACCGCCGTTGCGGCTGAGATGTCCCCCAGTCGAGCGTCCCCCCGGACGAGCCAAGCCACAACAAACGGCCACCGCGGCACGAGTTCGTGCGCATCCGATAAATGACTATGCTCCCGTGCACTGCGCGCTGCTCGGGCCATTGAGCGTGCCCGTTGGCTTTCCTCGTCTGCACTGACCGAGGAGGTCACGTGATGTTCAGTTCAGTCAATGTCAGTCGTCTCACTCGCCGAAGCGTATTGATCGCGTTGACTGCCGTCATGGCGACGGTCGGGATCGGGCTGCCTGGCCTTGTACGCGATAGCAGTGCCGCCGCAAGTGCGTCCGCGGCACCGTGGCTGGCACCCGGCATGCCAGTGTCGGCTCGGGTCGAGCTCCTGCTGAAGGCGATGACGCTCGACGAAAAGGTCGGTCAGATGGACCAGCAACTGGTGACGACGCTGACCGATCCCAACAGCGCGAACTGCGGCGACAACGGCTTCAACATGCCGAACGCCGCCTGCATGCAGAAGGTCCTCGTCGACCAACACGTCGGTTCCGTGCTCGCCGGCGGCACCAACAACCCGATCGACACAACAGGCAAAGGCGGTGTCGGAAACACCGGTTTCGACTGGGCCAACGAGTACAACATCATCCAACAGTACGCGATCAAGAACTCGCGCTTGCATATCCCGCTGGTCTTCGGCGTCGATGCCGTGCACGGTTTCGGTCACCCCTGGCAGGCGCCGTTGTTCCCGCAGTCGATCGGGATGGGCGCGACGTGGGATCCCGCTGCCGCCCAGGCGGGTGGCGCGGTGACAGCCAATGCGTTGCGTGCGACGGGATGGGTATGGGACTTCGCACCGGTTCAAGATCTCTCGCGGGACAACCGCTGGGGTCGTACGTACGAAACCTGGGCCGAGGAACCGGCTCTGTCTGCGGCCATGGGTGCGGCCAACGTGGCCGGTCTGCAGACGGCCGGACAAGGCGGTGCGCTCAACGTGTCCGCGACCGTGAAGCATTTCGCGGGATACTCGCAATCGGTCAACGGTCATGATCGCAACGAAGCGCTCCTGCCGCTGAGTTACCTGCAAAGCATGATCCTGCCGTCGTACGCCGGCGGGATCGACGCGGGTGCCGACGCCGTGATGGTCGACTCCGGATCGATTAACGCTGTTCCTGCGACCGCATCGCATTACCTTCTGACCGACATCCTGCGCAAGCAGATGGGGTTCAAGGGCGTCGTCATCAGCGACTACCAGGACGTACCGGCGCTGCAAAGCGCTTACCACACAGCCGCTGACCTGCCCGGCGCGATCGCTGACGCCGTCAACGCGGGCGTCGACATGAGCATGGAGGTCTTTGGTCCCGATCAATGGCAGAGCGCGATCCTGCAGGACGTCAGCACTGGCAAGATCTCGCGTGCCCGCATCGACCAGGCCGTCCGCCGGATTCTGACGATGAAGTTCCAGCTCGGCCTCTTCGACCAACCGTGCGTGAGCGATCCGAGCAAGCCATGTGTCGACGCGAGCGCTGCAAACGCAGCCGTGACCGCCGGCCGCGACCAGACGCTCCAGGCGGCGCAGGAATCCATGACGCTGCTGCGCAACAGCGGCAACGTGCTGCCGCTGTCGCCGACGAGCAAAGTGGTTGTCACCGGTCCAAGTGCCGACTCGATGACCAACCAACTCGGCGGTTGGAGTGTGAGCTGGCAGGGCGTCTTCGGCGCCGGACACGTGTGCTGCATGGGTCCGGCCGACCAAATCCCACCCGGCACCACCGTACTCAAAGGCATCCAAGCGGCCGATCCAGCAGCCGTGTACGCGCCCGATCAAGCAAGCGCGGTGGCCGCCGCCGGGACCGCTGACGCCTACGTCGTGGCGGTCGGCGAGAAGGCGTACGCCGAAGGGCTTGGCGACAATCCCGCTCCGGCGTTGCCCAGCGACCAGCAAGCCTTGATTTCGGCACTCAAAGCCACCGGCAAGCCGGTGATCGTCGTGGTCATCGCCGGTCGTCCGGTCGGGCTCGGCCCGGCCGAGACCGCGAACGCGGTGCTCATGGCGTATCAAGGGAGCACGGAGGCCGGACAAGCCGTCGCGGATGTGGTCTTCGGCAAGACGAATCCGAGCGGCAAGCTGTCCGTGAGTTGGCCGTCGGACGCCACGACGGTCGGTGGTGACTTCGACGGGTCCGCGCCGTCGCCGCTTGGCGACCAGCCGAAGTTCTTCGACCAGCTACCGGGCACCGGCTCCGGTCAGGGACACGCCTACAACCCGCTGTACCCGTTCGGCTATGGGCTGTCCTACACCACCTTCCAGACCACCAACCTGTCGGTGACGCCGACGGTGTCGCGCCACGGCACCGCCACCGCGACGTTCACCGTGGCGAACACCGGCTCACGATCAGGCACCGACATCGTGCCGGTCTACGTCGCTCAGCCGGTCAGCTCGGTGGTCGTACCGCCACAGCGCCTGGTCGCATTCACCCGAGTGACACTCGGCGCGGGCGAATCGAAGGTCGTTCACGTCTCCTTCCCGACGTCCGCGTTGGCCGAAAGCCAAGGAGACATCAACGCGGCGGGTCCTCCCACGGTCGAGCCGGGCAGCTACATCGTTCAGCTCAACAAGAACGACACAACCCCATATGACGTCGATGTATCTGCGGCGTTCACCATCTCCTAGCGCACCAACCAGTCAACGCACCGACAGCTAGCACCGGCGCAACCCGGCCGACCGGCCGGGTTGCGCTGCCACTACCGGAACGCGCTGCGTCAGTGGTGGGATGCTCGCGGGAGGAAGCCTGCCGCTGGTCCTTCGGACTACTGGGTCGACGTACTGACGCTTGGTAACGCGAGTTTCACCAAAGGCAATCTTGTCGGTCGTCCACCTCATGATGTCGTCAGCGTGCGCAGATGCCGCACGACCGAGGAGGACCGAAAATTGGGCGACGTGACAGCGACTGCCGAGCGTTCCGACGGACGTGGCGACTTCGATTTCATCTTCGGTCGGTGGCACGTCGGTAACCGCAAGCTGGTCGACGTCGCCGACCCCGACTGCGTCGAGTGGGTGCAGTTCGACGCCACCGCACAAGCCGAACCGATCCTTGACGGGCTTGGACACGTAGACCGGATCTGGGCGCAGGCCCCGCCAGGGGGCAAACCGTTCGAAGGCTTCACCCTTCGGCAGTTCGACCCCGCAGCTCAGCTTTGGCGCATCTGGTGGGCGTCGAGCAACCGGCCAGGTCACGTCGATCCACCAGTCGAAGGCGCATGGCGCGATGGACGCGGCGTTTTTCTGTGCGATGACAAGCTCAACGGTCAACCGGTCAAGGTCCGCTTCGAGTGGACGTACGAACCTCCGTCCACGGCGCGGTGGGAGCAGGCATTCTCCTACGACAACGGCCTGACCTGGCGAGTCAACTGGGTCATGCAACTCTCACGAACGGAATAGCTCGAGGCAGCCGATCCCGCAGACAGCGATGATTCTCTCTGGCCTTGGACGACCGCCCCGGACAGTCAGTTCGGGGCGGTGTCCGGGTCTCGGTCGGTCAGGAGGGAATCCTGCCCGTAATGGCCGAGTGCGTGCCGGTCACGGATGCACTGGCGCGCTGGGTCCGAGGTCGAGGCGGATGGATTGCAGGATCGCGAACGTGGTGGTGCTGGTGAACACGTCTACGTCGGCGGCGGCCAACACGCCGGTGTATTTCGCGATGACGGGCGCCGCGGCGCGGTCGGTCACCTCGTCGAGGTAGCCCCTGACCGCGGCCCATGGGTTCGCTCCGTACTTCTGGAAGTACGGCGTGGGGTCGACGGTGGCCAGAGCCTGCCTGGCCGAGGCTTCGATGTCGGCGATGTACTGCTGGTGTACGGCGATATCGTCGCGCGTGCCTAGCCGGCCGAGGTGTCCGCCGATGAAGTGTTTCCACGGGTAGGACAGCGCGGTGGTCGGAGCCTGGATATATCCGGGTACGTCTTCGCTGAGGTTGAGGTTGTAGATGGGTACCCACCCGGAGTTGACGATGTCGATGAGCATGATCGCGTCGTGGTCGGGGAAATGGATGAAGATGTTGTCCGGCGAGTGGTTGGGTCCATGCCAAGCGAGTTCGACGCGTTCGCCGGCGATCTCCAGGGTGTGTCGGTCCTCGAAGGTGACCTCCGGTGCCGGCCTGGCCGGGTCGTTGTCTCGCAGCAGCAGCCGGCGAGTCTCCTGGTGTCCGATGCGGACAACATCGTTGAACAGCGACGCGGCACCCGCGTGGTCGTGGTGGTGGTGTGAGTACACAAAATGCGTGACCCGGTTGCTCACGCCCTCGGCTGCCGCGATCTCGTCGATGGCCCGCCGCAGGTTGCCGCCGATGGTCGGCGGCGCGTCGAACTGGACGATGCCGTCCGGTGTCGCCAGGAAGGCCGCCTGGTAGGTGCCGTCGGTCACCCAGTAGAGGTTCCGCTCGACTCGGCCTACGTAGTAGCCCTGATCATTCAATGCGGGACCGAGCGCAGATTGCGGGATGGGCGCGTAGTCGGGCAGGTTGCCGGCGCTGCTTGCCCCGGGAAATAACGATGTCACGGGCGTCTCCCTTTGGTCTCGGGCGCGGCACCGAGTGGCCGTGCCACAAATACATCGCGACGACCCCAGACTCGCCGCCGGAAAGGTGAAAGGACGTCACTGGATCGTGGTGATTCGTGGGCCGTCGACCGCTGCGTCGTGCCGCTATCTACGCGCCGTACGCCGGCAGTATCGCTCCGCTGACCGGTGCGGCCTGGTCGCTGACCAGGAATGCGATAACGTCAGCTATCGCCTCCGGCGCGACCGCCTGCGCCATTACCTCCGGCGGAAACGCACCACGGTTGGTTGCCGTGTCGAGCAGTTGTGGCGACACGGCGTTGACGCGGATCCCCTGCGGGCGCAATTCGACATCGAGAACGCGCACCAAGTGGATCAGTGCCGCCTTGCTGAGGCTATATGCGGCCATGCCACCGGTCGGCTCGACGCCTGGGCGGGCCGCGACGTGCACGATCGCACCAGAACCTTGCTGGGTCATGTGCGGCGCGACGGCCTGGCTCAGCCAGAGCGCAGGTGCAACGTTGACATCGATCATCAATCGCAGCATCTCGGGTGTCGTGGCAAGCGTGTCCGCCGGACGGAATGTGCCGATGGTGTTCACCAGTACGGACGGGGGCCCGACCTCGTTGGCAATGCGGTCGATCAGCTTCGTTACCGCGGCAGGATCGGTGGGGTCGGCCACCTCGCGTCGCACAGTGGCGGGAAGGTCCTGCATTCCTGACTCGTTGCGATCGACCGCCACCACCGTGGCGCCGCGGGCGATGAGAGTCATCGTCGTGGCATGGCCGAGTGCACCCGCTGCCCCGGCGACGATCGTTATCCGCGGATTGTTCGGTGTCATGTCAGTTCTCCCTTGACCAGGTCGGGCGTGCGGGGCAAAAGTGCCTCGAGGTACGCCTCAGGCTGGTGGTGCGATGGCGCGTCCCGCATCGGTAGGGCACGTCAGCTTTCGCGTACGGTGTGTCGATGCCACGTTCGCTCGTGGGTAGGTGATGGTCCGTCGCCGGATGTTGGTGATTTGACGGACTGGAGGGAAGGACGTAGCCGTCGGGCGGTCGTCTCGGTGGTGGGGTTAGCGCGCGACTGCTATCCGCCGGCGCTACGCGATAGCGCATTACTCATCTGATCCTGGTGATGAGCGATCACCTTGCAGCCCTCGACGATGAGGTCATGGACCCAGTGGCCATGCTGTATGCGATCCGGATCAAGGGCCAGCTCGGTGCCACGGTACTTTGCGCGTTCCCGGCGATGGTGCCACGCCCGCTCGGCGCCGACACGGTGCTCACCGGCGTCCTGGACCGCTCGGCGCTCTTTGGCGTGCTAGCCGAGATCGAGGCGCTCGGTCTGGAGCTGATTGAGGTCCGCCAGCTCGCGCAACACCCGGAATCAAGGCGACCGTATGACAGCCAATGACGATCACGATTGCCGGATCCGACGAGGCTGCGACCGGGCCGACCCCGACGGCACAGACAACCTGCTGCCGA
Source organism: uncultured Actinomycetota bacterium (assembly GCA_963724705.1). GTDB lineage: Bacteria > Actinomycetota > Actinomycetes > Mycobacteriales > Micromonosporaceae > DASQPR01. The sequence continues at coordinate 368,836 of CAVRVS010000006.1, read as the reverse complement.
GCCACGATGCAACGACATCGCGCGCCTGCTTGTGTTGGTATTGAACTCGGTTACTCGTGCCAAGCGTCGCGACCATGACGTGCTACACCGACCAAGGGAGTGAGCCTGGTGACCGAAGACCCCAGTCGCCGCCGGTTGCTTCAACGGGCGCGCTCTCACTTGCGCAAAGCGGACCCTGTGTTGGCTCGGCTGATCAACGACCGGCCGGATTTCGACCCCCGAGCGTGGATGGCTCAGCTGCCGCCGATGGATCTGTACGGCGCTCTCCTCTTTCAGATCACCGGTCAGCAGCTGTCAGTGCCGGCGACGCGCCGAATCCTCGGCCGCATCGAGGCATTGTTCGACGGTCGGCTGCCCACTCCGATCGAATTCCTGGGCGTGGATCCAGCCAGCATCCGCGAAGCCGGCCTGTCATGGCGGAAGATCAACACGCTGCGTGATCTTGCTCAGCGGTTCGCCGACGGCAGACTTGACCCGGCTGTTCTCGGCCAGTTGCCCGATGACGAGCTGATGACAACTCTCACCGCGATTCCTGGCATCGGGCCGTGGACAGTACAGGGCGCACTGATACTCGCGCTCCAACGAGAAGACGTCGTCCTGCCGGGTGACCTTGCGCTGCGCAAGGCGATCGAGCTCACCTACCAACTCGACCATCTGCCCACGCAACAGGAAGTCCTGGCCATCGCCGACCCATGGCGGCCCTATCGCAGCCTGGCAACCAGTTACCTCTTCTCGGCCGCGTTCGAGCCCGCTCGCGAGACCGCAAAGGTGGTGCGTGCGCCATGAGCCAGCCCGGCATGAAATCAAGGTTCGCTATCGGCGACGTTCAGGTCAGACGATCAGGGTACGGTGCGATGCAGCTCGCCGGCCCCTTCGCCTTCGGGCCGCCACCTGACCGGAAAACGGCCGTTGGTGTTCTGCGCGCCGCCGTGGCCGCGGGCGTAGACCACATCGACACGGCTGAGTACTACGGCCCCGGGGTCGTCAACGATCTGATTCGCGAGTCGCTCCACCCCTATCCCGACGGGCTGGCGATCGTCAGCAAGGTCGCGGTCCGCCGAGACAACGGCGGTGCCGTGCTCCCGTTCGACGATCCGGACCAGTTGCGCCAAGGCATCGAGGACAACCTTCGCAGCCTCCGGATCGATCAGCTTGCGGCCGTTAACCTCCGGCTGCCCGGCGACGGCCGCATCGACGCACGCTTCGATGACCAGCTAGCCGCAATGGTGGCGGCCCGCGAGGACGGGCTGATCGCCGGCGTGGGCCTGAGCAACGTCAGCCTCGAACAACTGCGGCATGCGGTCGCGGGGATGGATATTGTCTGCGTCCAGAACATGTTCCATCTCGCCGACCGGCGCGATACGCCCGTCCTCGCGGAGTGTCTCAGCCGCGGAATCGCGTTCGTGCCGTTCTGCCCGCTTGGTTGGCCACGCGGTCGAGATAACCCCGTACTCACCAGTCCGGTGGTCAATCAGACGGCTGCCCGCCTCGGTGTCACATCGGCGCAGGTCGCGCTCCAATGGTTGCTACAACTCGCTCCCAACGTGCTCCTCATCCCTGGCACTGGGTCTATCGCGCACCTGCGAGAGAACCTGGCTGCCGACGACTTCACGCTGGATCAAGCGGCTCTGCGCGATCTGGAGCGTGTTGGTGTCGGATAGCTGGCGGCCGATCGAGCCCGCCGCCGAACCTGCGCAAATGACAACTACCGCGGTCGTTAGACGTCGTACTCGTCGTGGCGACGGAAGAAGTTCAGCGGCGCGTCGTCGGTTCGAGCTTCGTTGCGTCCCAGCGGCGCTCGGTCGAGCCATTGGTACATGCCCCACAGCCCGTCGAGGCCACGCGAGTAGGCCGAGTACGTGTGGTAAACGACGCCGTCGTCGATCGCGAATGCACTCATCCCTGGCGCCTGCTGTGTGTAGGTCGCCCAGTCCGTACCGGTCGTGGCCGCCCAGTCGGCGAACGGACCGTCGTTACCAGCCTGCTCAGCCGACCTCAGGTCAAACTCGCGGAAGTTGTACTCGCCGACTCCCGACTGCTCCTGCTGCTCGCTGTAGCCGGCCTGGAAGTCGGGGTTGAAGTCGCTCGCGTACGACGACGCCCACGGAAAGCTCCACCCCATCCGCTGCTTGTAAGCCTGCAACTTCGCCAACGGCGCCCGCGACACCGCCCACAGCATTACGTCGTGGTTGGCCAGGTGTACGGCGAATCCATTGAACCCGTCGGCGATCGCCGAACAGGCCGGACACCCCGCGGTGTATTCGGGCCCGAACATGAAGTGATAGACGAGCAGCTGCGAGCGTCCCCTGAACAGATCCGAGAGCGACGCCGGACCCTCGTCGGTGTCGAAGCGGTACTCCTTGTCGATGCGAACCCATGGCAGCTCTTGCCGCCGCCGCGCCAGTTCGTCGCTTTGCCGGGTCAGTGCTTTCTCGGCGTCGAGCAGGTCCAGTCGGGCCGTCAGCCATTCCTCACGAGTTCCGATCTTGTGACTGGTCATTGCTTCTCTCCTTACATGGGTGGGATGAGTCCGGGAACCGATGCCGGCGCGATGGCGATGAAAGCACCGAGTCCGACGATCGCCAGCGCGATCGGTACGTCGATGGCGGCCTTCGAAGGCAGCAGCTTCTGGACGACAACGACGGCGGCTATCGCCAACATCCATGCGATGTTCATGACGCCCAGAACCACCAGCATGAGCATCAGTCCGATGCTGGAGCCGACGCAGCAGCGCCCGAACTCGAATCCGGAGCGGAGGTAGTCGCTGCAACGGTGGCGGAAGTTTCGTTTGATTGGCGTGAGTTCGTAGACGCCGGCCGCGATCACCACCGCGGCGGCGACGACGGATCCGTGCGGCCGGTACACCGCGTACACCGCGACGCCGACAACGGCCCAGACGACAAGGTATGAGCCGAGGAACGACGGCGCAGCGAGCGCGCTCCGGCCAGCACGAATATGCCTCATGACCGCAGGGGCCGCGCCCGGGAGCATCATTGCCGCCATCATCGCCAGCCACAGCGCGGCAAACGACCCGAACGAACCGAGCTCGGTGGCAACGCCCATGTCCATTCCGATCATCTGCCGGACGGAGACCACCCAGCAGACGGCGGCAAGCGTCAGTGTGGCCGCGACCACGGTCGCCGCCGCGGCCGTGCTTCCTCTGGGTTTCGCGACAGTGCCGGCTTCGACGGCCTCCGTCGAATTCTGGTCCCCGGCGACAGCGGAGACGATTCGGTGATCGCGCATAGCGCCCCCTCAGCCTTCCTCGAGCGGTGTTGTGGTCGGCCCGCGAGTGGATCGGTCGAGGTGTTCCGTCAACGACTCGAGCGGCCGATCCCAGTCACGAGCGAGCGCAGCCAGAAACTGTTGTGCCACTTGCATCGGAGCCGAACGCAGCCGGTACCGCACTCGCCGCCACTCGCCGCGTTCGGCCGTCACCAGACCCGCCTCAGCCAGCAGGGTCAGGTGCTTGGCGATGGCCTGCCGGCTGATCGGCAGGCGATCGGCCAGATCGGTGGCCGTGCGTGGCCCGCCTGAGGCGAGCGTGGCCAGGATGGCGCGGCGAGTTGGGTCGGCCAGGGCAGTGAAGACCTGTTCGGCGACTGCCTCGACATCAGGCGGCATCGAGGTAGCTGACCAGTTCGCTCAGCTCGCTCGCCCAGCCCTTGACGTTGCCCTGGTACGCCGTGTCGTGAGCGTCCTCGGGAAGCTGCGCGAATCCGCTTTCGACCACCGTGAGCCGTGTGCCGCCACCGGCTGCTTCGAGCGTGAACTCGACGTAGGTGCGGCGCGGATCATCCTCGGGCAGCCCGAAGATGTGCCAGCTGAACCCGAAAATTGTCGGCTCCTCGACGCGTTCGACGCGCATGTCGGCGGTATGCCCGTTGGTCCATCGCATGCTGGCCGAGCCGCCTGGTCGCAGGTCGATCGTCGCCTCATTGCCGAACCACGCAGCGAGCCCCTCGGCGGTGGTCAGTGCCGCCCACACTTTCTCCGGCGCTTGAGCGACTTCGACCGTCCGCTCGATCCGATCAGGAAAACCCATGATGACCTCCAGAAGTAGCAACCATCCGATTGCTACATTATTGCAATCGGATGGTTGCGTCAACCGGTTCGGCCTGGACTACGGGCTGACGACGATCATGCTCGGGGCTCCCTGAAACCTTGGTACACCTCAACCAAGGATGGCGTTGCGTGAACGGCAGACATGAGCCCATGGCCAGTGGGGGCCCGCGCAATCGAAGCGGTGCCGAGCACCGTTGTGTCCTCCGTGCCCTAGGCGATCGGTCCGCGGTGGTGGCCCCGCCGCCGGTGCTTCCTCGAGGGATGTCCCGATGCGGCGGCAACGGGCTATTCGAGGTCGTTGTCGAACCGGCGTTGAGCGATGACGGTGTACGCCTTCTTGTTGTAGTAGTGGCCGTAGCCGTAGTTCTGCTGGAGGAACGTTGGGATGTGCCACGCCTGTATATCGGGGAACGCCTCGCGCAGCGTCTCTTCGATCTTGCTCGCGCTCAGCTCGTTCCAGTGATAGCTGCGTTTTGGCCGTTCGTTGTGTTCGGGCGCGTCCGTCATGATGAAGAACGCGAACACCAATCCCGTCTTGGCCAGTCGCATGGCTTCCGACATCGCCTGCTCCATGGCCGACAGCGACAAGTGCTCGAAGATGTCGAAGGCAAGGACGTAATCGAAGCTTCCATCGTCGTACGGAAGATCGAGAATGCTGCCGACCTCAAAGTCCACATCGCTGAAGCGCGCCTTGGCGTTTGCGATGTTCTTGTCATTCAGGTCGATGCCCGTGTAGTCGAGGAAGCGAGCGATCCCGTACTTTGCCAGGGATCGGTAGTCATTTGCGGACCCGCAAGCCAGTTCGAGGACTCTGATTGGTTCGGCTGACTTCGCGGCGAGAGCGTCTCGCCACCTGCGTTCAAAGACTTGCTCGCGGTCGGCGATCACCGCACAGACGCGCTCAACGGCTGCTCGCTTGTCAGGATTCGTGAAGGCGCCCATCGTGACGCCCATCTCGGCCGCACGCTGCCGGATCGCCTCGTTGGTTTCTACGCAAAACCTCAACTCCTCGTGCATGAGCTCATCGAACTCGCAGCCGAACAGTTGGCGGACGAAGAAATGCCGGGCCATGATGCTCTGCGCGTTAATGCGAGGATTCTGATAACCGCTGACCAGGTATGCCTCAAGGGTTTCGGGCGAGAACGCGGCCCAGCTCTGCTTCAGCTTGCCTTCCTCATCATGGTCTGCCGCGGTTGGACGCGCACCAGGACTGAGTTTGCTCACGTAGCGGACAAGCTCGCGGGCGGGCCGACCCACGACCGCTCGACGCCGACTCCCAGCGGGCGCGAGACTGTCGACGATACCCACGCAAGCTCCTCTCCGGAGGTTGGGCGGATGCGCTCGACGCGGCCACGGCTGAGGTGGTTTAGCAGCCGGCAAGCCGCCGAACCATCGAGCGCGAGAGCGGACGCGGCTCGGCCCAACAATTGCCTGCGCACTCGCCTGGCCTGCTCTCGACATACCCGGACTCGACGGACCAACCTTAGGCAATATCGGTCGTCGATGTGGAGCAACTGTCAATCCTCTGTGTGACCCATGAGCATGGTGTCAACAGAGATCCCGCGAGAAACCCCGCACTCGTCGAGAACTGCTCGGGCGTTTCTCGGGGTCGCATGACGCGGGCAACACCCCGAGGAGGCTACGACTCCACCTCGGGTCGGCCGGTGCGCTCAGCGGGTAACCGCGGTCTCCCGCTCGACCCGCGACAGCTTTTCGGGGTTTCGTACGGCGTAGAGCCCAGTGATGAGGCCGTGGTCGATGCGTACCGCCATAACGGTGTCGATCTCGCCGTCGAGTCGGACGATCAGCGCCGGGTAGCCGTTGACGTGTACCTGCTGCAGCGACGCGGCGGCGAGTCGGCCTAGCCCGGCCGCCAGCACGCGGCCGACGCTGTCGGCCCCCACGATCGGGGCCAATACGGCCTCCACGACTCCGCCACCGTCGCCGAGCAGTACGACGTCGGGGGCGAGGATGTCGAGCAGGGGTTGAAGGAAACCGGTGTCGACCGCCCGTTGGAACGCGTCGAGTGCGTGGCGGGTCTCGGCTGCAGATACGGTGCCGCGGGGTCGGCGCGCAGTGACGTGCGCCCGTGCCCGGTGGGCGATCTGGCGGATCGTGGCCGGCGTCTTGTCGACGGCTTCCGCGATCTCGTCGTAGCCGAGATCGAAGACCTCGCGTAGCACGAACACCGCCCGCTCGGTTGGCGTGAGTGTCTCCAGCACGAGCAGCATCGCCATCGAGACGCTGTCGGCCAGTTCCACGTCGTCGGCGACGTCCGGGGTGGTTAGCAGTGGCTCGGGCAGCCATGGGCCGACGTAGGACTCTTTGCGGCGGCGGAGCGTGCGGAGCCGGGTCAACGCCTGCCGCGTGGTGATCTGGACCAGGTACGCGCGCTGGTCCAGCACGGTACCGAGGTCGACGTTCGCCCACCGTAGCCAGGTTTCCTGTAGGACGTCCTCGGCGTCGGCCGCCGAGCCGAGCATCTCGTAGGCGACCGTGAACAGCAGATTGCGATGAGCGACGAACACCTCCGTGGCCGGGTCCGGGCGGCCGCCACTCGCGAGCGAATTCGCGGTCTCCATGGTTCGCTCGATGCGTTCGCTCATTGCCGGCTCCTGCCTGGTCGGACGTGACTGTGCCGCACACAAGACGCCGCTGGCAACCGTTGTGTGACGCCGACAATCGGTGGCGTACGTCACGTAACCGGAGCTGTCACGCCGACGCTGTCGCCGGCATCTCGTGTTCGTCCAGTGCAGCAGCACACGACACCACGAGTGAGGACGACATCATGGAACCCCGTTTCAACCTGTTGGACAGCCCGACCGCCGCGAAGGTCGCCAAGCGGTTCTACAACGCCGCATTGGCCTTGGAACAGTCGACGTTGCCCAAGGCACTGCAGGAATTGGTGGAGTTACGCGCCAGCCAAATCAACGGCTGCGGCTGGTGCGTCGACATCCACACTAAGGAGGCCGCCGCTGCCGGCGAGACACCGCTGCGGCTCAACCTCGTCGCCGCCTGGCGCCATACCACCGTTTTCACCGACGCCGAGCGAGCCGCGCTGGCGCTAACCGAGGAGGGCACTCGGCTCGCCGACGCCCACCTCGGCGTATCCGACGAGACGTGGGCCGTGGCGCGTAAACACTACGACGACGACCAGATCGGTGCGCTGGTCTGCCTCATCAGCATGATCAACGCATCCAACCGGATGAGCGTCATGACGCAGACCCAGGGCGGCTCGTACCAGCCGGGCATGTTCGACGCACTCGACTAATTGGCACCCGAGCCCAGCCCGGCCCAGGACCATCCGATCCTGGGCCGGGCTCGCCCATGTCCATCTGATCCTGGGCCGGGCCCGCCCATGTCCCGCTCACGCAAGATGCGGCGGCCGCTCCGTCCGGCACGAACCCCTAGCCACAGCAACACGTACAACGCCACCCGCACACCGGGCCCATCCGCGCGTCATCACGCTGCAGCCCGACTGTGTGTCCGGATCTACCGCTCGCCGCGGCCGCGATTGCATACGATGCGTACACCGAGCCGCCGCCTTTCTCCTGCGGAGACCCTCGCTCGGATCAGGGCATCGCGGGGCCCAGTGAACCGGAACGGGCTCGCGCCCGTGTAGGCAGCGGAGACACTTTTCGACGAGACCAGAAGTCAAGCGTCGGTCGGTCTGGGGGAGTCCAAAGCGGTCAGGCTGGGCACGTTAGGGGTTACGAGTTGTCGATCTTTACGCGTTTTCAGCGGCCACCGATCCAGAGCCCGGAAGCCGGCGATCCGGCGGATGGCGTCGCTGACCCGATGCCGGCTGGCAATATGGCCGACACGGACGGCAGCACAGAGCGCCCAACCGGCGTCCACGGCGGTCAGGCAGCGGACGCGGACCGCGCACACACGGACAAGGCAGTAAACGACCGGGCACCTGGCCGACGCACCGTACGTGCCGTTGCCGGGTGGATGACCACAATCCTCGCCATCCTGCTCGTATGGTTCGCTCTCGTCGGTCCGAACGAAATCAGTCGGTTCAGCTTCGGCGCGTTCGTGCGTATTCCGATCGAGGGGCTCGTCCTGATCGCGATCGTGGTGATGCTCCCGGTCACGGCCCGTCGAATCGTGGCGGCGTTCGTCGGGGTGGTCCTCGGCCTGCTGACGGTCGTGAAGATCGTGGACATGGGCTTCTTCGTAGCCATCAATCGTCCGTTCAACCCCACCGCTGACTGGAGCTACTTCCAGTCAGCCGAAGGCCTTCTCGCCGTCTCGATCGGGCGGCCCAAAGCGATCCTGTTCCTCACTTTGGCCGGCTTTGTGGGCGCCGCGGTACTCGTCCTGACGCCGCTGGCCCTGCTGCGCCTAAGCCGGCTCGCCGCGCGACATCGCACTACGTCGATCCGGACCGTCACCGCGTTCGGGGTGATCTGGATCCTCTGTGCTGTCTTCGGTGTGCAGTTCGTCTCGAATGCGCCGGTCGCCTCCGCAAGCGTGGCGAGTCTCGCCGCCGACCAGGTGCGCGCGGTCCACGCCGGCCTGACGGCCAAGCAGACGCTGCTCAAGGCAGCCGCCGACGATCCGTTCCGAAACACCCCCGCCGACAATCTGCTGACCGGCCTGCGGGGCAAGGACGTCATCGTCGACTTCATCGAAAGCTACGGGCAGGTCGCTGTACAGGACTCGTCGTTCTCGCCGCAGATCGACTCCATACTCAATACCGGGACCCAGCAGCTGAGCGCGGCCGGGTACTCCGCGAAGAGCGCATTTCTCACCTCGCCGACCTTCGGCGGCATCAGTTGGCTGGCCCACGCCACGTTGCAATCCGGACTGCGGATCGACAACCAGCAAAGCTACAACGACCTTGTGACCACCGACCGCTTTACCCTCAGCGACGCGTTCAGGCGCGCCGGCTGGCGGACCGTGGCCGATGTGCCGTCCAACGAGAAGTCCTGGCCGGAGGGGAAAACCTTCTACAACTACGACCAGATCTACGACGGCCACGATGTCGGGTACAAGGGTCCGAACTTCAGCTATGCCGCCGTGCCCGACCAGTACACGTACTCGGCGCTGGAACGTCTCGAACTCGCGAAGCCCAACCACACCCCGGTCATGGCGGAAATCGACACTGTGTCAAGCCACACCCCGTGGGCGCCTCTTCCCCGTATGGTCGACCCGAGTCAGCTCGGTGACGGCTCGGTTTTCAACGGCATGCCAGCGCAGGGCCAGTCCCCGACGGTCGTGTGGCGCGACGCCAACAAAGTGCGGGCCGCGTACGCACAGTCCATCCAGTACTCGTTGAATGCCCTGATCTCATTCGTGCAGACGTCGGCCGACAAGAACCTGGTGCTTATCGTGCTGGGCGACCATCAACCAGCCACGATCGTTTCCGGTCAGAACGCGAACCACAACGTCCCGATCACGATCATTGCCCGCGACCCGGCCGTGTTGAACCGGATCTCGGGATGGAACTGGCAGGACGGCCTTCTGCCCAACCCCCAGGCGCCGGTCTGGCCGATGGACGCCTTCCGCAACCATTTCCTCACCGCATACAGTCGTTAGCCACTGCCGAGCGATCGTGCGCCGCGGCGATCGTATGGTGCCGAGTTCGTGCCCATCCCCGGCGTTCCAGCCGGACGTAACGGCGAGCGTGTGCATAAACCACCAGCAGCAGCACGCCGACCACCAGGTCGCGACGCGCAGGGGCGTCGCCGCGAACGAGGCGGCGCCGCTCGCTGGCCAGCGTGAGCGCTCATTTCGGGCTATGGCGACCTCGATCGCGGTTGTGGCGGCGGCCGGCCGTCAGGCGTCCTGGCGGCGGTTGCGCGATCGGTGGTTGGTTCGGGCTGTCCGCAGAGCCGATCGGCGCCCACCGACCCGCGCGGCCCCAGAATGGGCTCTCGCTCGGCCGCGTCCGGGATCTCCTTGCGCCGGTTCGGCTCGGCCGGCGCGCGCGCCCAAGACGCGGTCCCGCGGGTGACAAGCAGCCCAAGCGCGGTGATTGCTGCGCCGCCGGCGGCGTCGAGCACGAAGTGGTTGGCCGAAGCGAGGACGACGAATGTGGTGGCCACGGGGTAGAGCCAGGCGAGGTGCCGCCACCGACTACGGGTGGCCGTGGCCACGGCGACAGCGCACCAGACGGCCCAGGCCACGTGCAGGCTGGGCATGGCAGCGTACAAGTTGACCATGCTTTCCGGCCCCCGCGGATTTCCTGCGCCGAGGATGCGGTAGTGGCTCAGCACATCGGTCATACCGGCGACGGAAAACCGGGGCGGTGCGACCGGCCAGGTCCAAAACACCAGATTCGCCCCGGCAGTCGTCAGGACCAGCGCCGATCGCAATCGCGGGTACGCGGCGGGCCGGCGCAGGTACAGCCAGGCCAGCGTCAGCGGGGTGACAATAAAATGCAGCAGACCGTAGTAATAACCGGTGAGTTGGGCTAGTGCCGGATCGGCCCTGACGAGGTAGTTGAGCGACGTCTCGATGTCCACGTGCAGCCACCGCTCTGCCTCCCACAGCTGTGCGGCCTGCCCGTACGCCGCGGCGTGGCCGGCCCGCACCGCCAGACGCACAAGCGCATAGCCGAAGTAACCGACCGCCACGATCGCGAGCTCTGCTGGGGCGTTCAGCCGCGGCCAGGTCAGGCTGATCTGCCTAATCCGGCTGCGCCCAGGTGCCAGGCCTGCTCCGGCCTGCCGGCGAACACTCGCGTAAGCCACGGTTGCCTCCGGCCTTAATCGCCGAAGGTCACGACGGCCTTCTTGGCCGCGCCGGAGCTGAGCGCGAGCTGGAAGGCGTCGTGCCCCTCGGTAGTTGGGAACCGACGGTTGAAGGGGCGAGGCACCCCGGCGTCGTGAGGGCAGCACTGGGTCAGGGCAAGGGACTCGGTCTGCGCGGCCACATCGAGGTGAAATGTCGCGCGACCCGTTGTTTGCGCGGTCGGCCCGACCAGGCCGTACGGCATGCCGCCCATCTGCACGAAGGTAGCGTCAGTGCGGCCGATACCGCAGGCTCACCCGCGCATCAGCATGTCCTGCGGCCGGATAAACCGACGCCGGAGGTCGATCTCGTCGGTCGTACGCGGCGCGATGATCGAAAACCGACACCATAGCGGGCAATCGGTTCTACGACGGATTGTCGCCGCGCACGACTCTGGTTACCCAGCTCGCTGCTGACCGTTCCGACTCCAAGATCCAGCTCGTGTCACGCTGTGGACGTCGACCCAATCACCTCTATGCCTTACATCTACCTCAGCTGTTCCCGCGACGTGATTGTCCACAAAGACCCTCGCCGTCCGCATCCGGCGAGTATCAAGCAGCTCGGGCCGATTCAGACCAGGGTGCCGTGTTGCTCGATGAGGACAGCGTCATGGCGCGACTCCTACTACGCCGGTCGTAGGACCTCGCGGTGCGGCAACCTGCGCGGGCCGCCGCGTGTTCCCCGAAGATCCTCGCACCGTCGAGATCCGGAGATAGGTTTTCAGTGGTGCTCGAGTGCGGTCGTGGTATCTCGACTTCCGCGGTCGAGCTCGCCACAAATGGTTGGTCATCAAGCGATGCCGGCTCATCGGCACCGCTCGCGAGGCCGTCTGGTCGAGTGAGCCGTCCGACGGTGCTGTTGCGTCCGTCGATTGTGGATCGGGCGGGGGCGGCATGCAGTCGTTCCGAGGCGACCTGTCGTCTAGGTTGCGCTGGTCGCCGGGCCGTTCCCTGGCAAGTGCTGCGAATCTGCTCGCAACGCCGGCCCTGATCCGTCTCCGGCCGCGGTGCCGGACCTTGACGCGGCATGCGGAGCGATCGCCAGCTCCTCGGGCCGGCGCCCGGGTGCCGCCTTGCCGACGATTCGGTATACCGCCTCGCCGTCCACCGTCTCCTGGTCCAGCAGCAGCTCGACAAGCTGAGCGAGCTCGGCCCGATGTGCGCGGATCCGGTCCACGGCGGACTGCTCCGCATCGCGCAGCAGTCGGGCGACTTCGTTGTCGATAGTGGCCTGGGTTGCCTCCGCGAACGGCCGGCTGGACAGGCCAGGCCCGCCGCCGCCGCCGAGGAACATCGACCCGCCCTCGGGATAGCCGACCGGCCCGAGCGCCGGAGACAGGCCGAACTCACGCACCATCTTGGTCGCTAGATCGGTGGCGCTAGCCAGATCGTTGGCGGCGCCGGTAGAGCCTTGGCCCGTTTCGACGAGTTCGGCGGCGCGGCCGCCGAGCCGTACGGCAAGGGACTCGACCAGATACTCCTCGCTGTATAGGTGCCGCTCGACTAGCGGGAGCTGCTCGGTAACGCCGAGGGTCTGGCCGGCCGGCAGAATGGTCACCTTAGCGACCGGATCGGCATGATCTGACAACGCGGCAACGATCGCGTGGCCCGCCTCGTGCACCGCGACGGCTTGCTTCTCCTCAGGCAGCAGCACATTGGAGCCCTCGCGGCGGCCGAGCAGGATCCGGTCTCGCGCGCTGTCGAAATCGGCGGCGGTCAACACTTCGCGGTTGTCACGCACGGCGACAATGGCGGCCTCGTTGGCCAAGTTGGCCAGGTCGGCGCCGGAGAAGCCGGGAGTGCCTCGGGCCACGACGTTCAGGTCGACATCGGCGTCCAGCCGCTTGTCACGGCAGTGCACGGCCAGGATCGCGGCCCGCTCGGTCAGCGTGGGCAGCGGGATCGTGACCTGCCGATCGAACCGGCCCGGCCGCAGCAGCGCCGGGTCGAGGACTTCCGGCCGGTTGGTCGCGGCGAGGACCACAACGCCTTGTCCCATCTCGAAGCCGTCCATCTCCGACAACAGTTGGTTCAGTGTCTGTTCGCGTTCGTCGTTGGACACCACGGCGCCCGAGCCCGCTCGCCGCTGGCCGATGGCGTCGACTTCATCGACGAAGATGATCGCGGGAGCTCGCTTGCGCGCCTCGGCGAACAGGTCACGGACCCTGGCCGCGCCAACGCCGACGAACAGCTCAACGAAGCTCGAGCCGGTGACGGAGAAGAATGGAACCGACGCCTCGCCAGCAACCGCACGAGCCAGCAGCGTCTTGCCCGTGCCGGGCGGGCCGATCATCAACACCCCGCGCGGCGCGATCGCGCCGGCTCGCTGGTAGCGCTCCGGATTGCGGAGGAAGTCGATCACCTCGGCGATTTCGGCCTTGGCGCCCTCGTAGCCGGCGACATCGCTGAATTTGGTCTGGGGTCGCTCGGCGTCGAAGACCTTCGCGCGCGATCTGCCCACACCGAGAACTCCCCCGAGCGGACTCGCCGAGTTGCGGGCCATCCGCCGGAACACATAGAAGATCAGGATAAGCGGCAGGAGAATGAGCAGCCAGGACAGCAGCTGAGTGCCGAAGCCGGCGCTAGGCGCGGATGCGGTGATCTGGACGTTGTCCGCCATGAGCTGCTGGTTGAGCGTCGGGGTGGGCTGGCCCGGAATGATGGTGGTGTACGACTTGCCGTCGGTGAGGGTGCCGCTGGCGGGCGTATTGCCAGTGCTCGACGCGAACGTAACGGTTTTGATCTTGTGTGCGCCGGCGTCGGCAATGAACTGCGAGTAGCTGAGGCTGACCGACGAGCTGAAATGCGTCACTGGCAGGAATATGAACAGCACCAGCGCGACTCCCAGTGCGACGGGCCACAGCCAGTGTCGCCAGCGGGGCGGCGGCGGCGGTGCGGTCGGCACGGACCGGTCGCCGGGCGGCGCGGGATTTTGGCGCTTGCTCATGAACTCGGACAGTACTGCGCCGCACCGCATCCGCGCTCGCCGGACCTAGGTTGCGTGGGGCCGGCGGCTCATCGGCACGTCGGCAGGCGCTAACGGCGGCAGAACGACGACGAATTCGGTGCGCCAGCGACCGGCTCGCCTGACCAGCGAGGCGATTCGGCGAACCCGTCGGGTCACCTAACCCGCCCGCGTGGGCGGACTCGTCGTAGCCGGCATCCTTGTCGGCGAGAGTGGCCGTCGCACGGTCGATCCGCAGTTACGGTGAAGCCGTGACGGCCAACACGGGAGACGAGCAGTGATCGACCTGGACGAACTCGTAGCGTTCCTGGAGGAACGTCTCGACGACGACGAGTATGGCGCCAAGGCGGCGCGGTCCGAGGCATGGATGGTAGAACAGGACGCTGCCGCCACTCCTGGCCAAGTGCCGGCCGAGAGCCGTGTCGTCATCGGCGCGGACGGCGAAAGTGGAATCGCCCGCGTGAACGGCCGAGACCGCGCCCTCCACATCGCTCGTCACGATCCAGCGCGCGTCCTACACGAGATCGAAGCGAAACGACGCATCCTTCAAGAGGTCACGCGGGTCGAACCCGACGCACCCCCGGGCACGGTCGGTCGGCCGGAGGGCGCCAACGTCACGATGGTCGCCGTATTGGAAATGCTTGCGTTGCCTTACGCCGACCACGGCGACTACCGCGCGGAGTGGCGTCCGTGAGTGACGAGCCGCTCGCCTTCCTTCAGAGAGGCCCGAACTCGGCTTGCGTCACGATTGCACTCTGCTGAGTGTCGCGACAGCGGCGGCGGGCAGCGCCCAATTGGGAACCGCCGGTGGGTCGGCAGGGTGTCGACCAGCTTGGCGGAGGATCCGTCCAGAATGGACCGTCAGGGAGAGACGTCGTGTCGGTAGGTTCAGACCCCGCGGAAGCCGCCCTACGCCGTCATGCCCCACTACTCGACGCCTACCTGACCGCGCTCGACAGCCGACGGCGGCCTTTCACGATCCCCGGCCACAAACACCGAGCCGCGGTCGGGCGGGTGACTCTCGGCGACGTGCCGCTGTACGGCGGCCTGGACACCGTCAAGCAACAGCACGGGACGCTGGCGCACGCCGAACATCTCGCCGCCCAGCTGTGGAAGGCAGACTTCGCCAGGTTCTCCGTCGGCGGCTCGACTCACGGCAACCAAGCGTTTGCACTCGCCGTCGGCCGACCGGGCGATCGGGTTGTCGTGCCCCGCACTCTGCACCGCTCGCTGCTGCTCGGTCTCGTCCTCGCCGACCTCGTACCCGTGTGGCTGCCGGCACGTGTCGACTCCTCGGTGGCGTTGCCACTCGCTCCGACGCCCGATGACGTCCGCCAAGCGCTCGCGTCGCACACCGACGTGTGCGCCGTGTTCATTGGCGACCCGACCTACATCGGTACGACCGGCGACGTCGCCGGCGTCGCAGAAGCGGCGCACGCTGCCGCCAAGCCACTCATTGTCGACGCGGCCTGGGCCGCACATTTCGGATTTCACCCCGCGCTGCCGCCACACCCCCTCAGCGTCGGAGCCGACGGAATGGTCACCAGTGCGCATAAGATGCTGCCCGCCTACTCGCAAGCCGCTCTCATCCTTGCCCGCACCGAACGCCTTGACGCGTCCCGGCTCGACGCCGCCTTCGAAGCGACCAACACCACCAGTCCGGCCGGCAGCATCCTCGCAAGCATCGACGCGGCGCGCGCATTGCTCGAAACCAGCGGCCACGATCTTCTCGACAGTCTCCTGGACACCGTGGCGACCGCCCGGGAAATCCTGGCCGCCGTGCCTGGCTTGCGGGTTCTTGAACCCCCGCTCGTCGACCCCACCCGCATCGTCGTCGTGCTCCCCGGCACTGGCGCCGACGGCATTCGCATCGAGCAGGATCTGATCGACCAAGGAATGCCGGTCGAAATGGCCGACCGCGATTACCTCGCCCCCATCGTCACCATGGCGGACGGCCGAGACGACGTGCTCGCTCTCACCGACGCGATCGTACGTTCGGTCGAACGGCACCGCAGCCGGCCTCGCCCGTGAGTCCAGCCGCACAGTGGACCCTCGAACCCGACACGGTCATGAGCCCGCGTGAGGCATACTTCGCGCCACATCGCCGGCGGGCCGCCCAGAGCGCGATCGGCCGAATTTCGGCCGAACTCGTCGCGCCCTATCCACCCGGGATCCCCGTGCTCGCCCCGGGCGAGCGAATCACCGCCGACGCCCTGGCATCACTGCTCGAGGCACGCGCCGCCGGCGTACGGATCGCCTATGCCTCCGACCCCAGCCTCACGACTCTGCTCGTCGTCGAGTGAGGCGGCCGAGCACCGCGAAGCACGGCGCTGGTCCCCAATTAGGCAACACAACAACGGCGTCACCGGAGAGTTGCGACGTTGTCGACGTCGCGGAGCAGAGACCGAGCCAGTCGGTGGGTGTGGCCTCGTCCAACCATGGACGGGGGCGGAACGATGACGACGGGGCATGGTGCGTGACGGGCGCAGTAGCCGCCGACTCCAGTTCCCGGTCGGTAGCGCCGACGGGTGCCCACAATGATCATGTCTTGGTCGTCCGTGACGTACCTGACGAGCTCCGGGCCGGGTCGCCCACGCGGCGCCAGGGCCTGAATCGCGACGCCCGATGGCAGACCGCCGAAGACGGCCGTGGTCGCGGCGTCGATGGTCTTCACACACATGCGAATCAACTCGGCGGCCCATGGGGCCGACCGGCCGCGGCTAGCATCCGGCCACGCCCGGACGGCCGTAATCTGAGGGATCCCACGGCGACGGGCCTCGGCGACGGCGAGCCGCAGCGCGGCCAGTCCGGCTAGGGACGTGGACACGCCCACGACGATCCGCGGGCTCGCTTTAGCGGTCATTGCAGTCTCCGCGAGACCGATTGTCATCGACGTGGTGGTCGGCGTTGGTGCCGCGTTGTGGGCCGTGTGGGGCGCTGGTGACCCCCGGGTACCGCTTCGGCAACGGAGTCAGACGGTCGTCCACGCCATCGATGCAACCACCGTCCCAGTCTCCTGTCCGCCGTCGCGGCGTCAATATCGCGTTGCTTTTTCGTCAATGTCCAATCATCGAGCCGCGGGTGGACCGGCGCCGCATAGGTGACCACTCCGGATGGGATCACCGTCAACCTGCTCTGCGGGCAGCCGGCGTGCGATCGGCGAGGGTCGCCGGACCTTGACTCGTCGATACGACCGTCATCAATATTTACGATGATGTGACGCGCCGGTAACTATGGCTGCACGCCGGTCACAACGAAGGTCAATGCCCACATTCGCGTTGCTGCGTGAGATGGAGACACTCATGTTTGCAGTCGGAGCCCACCGGGCCTCCCGTGCTCGCCTCGCTCTCGGTGCCCTGACCATCGGCGCCTTGGTCGCCAGCACGGCCGTCCTCAATGCGAGCGCTGCCAGCGCGGCGACTCCCGATCGACATGTGTCTAGTGCCGGCCTCGTCGTGGCGACCAACGACGGCCGGGTGATGGGCAAGACCACGGGTACGACGGATGAATTCCTCGGTCTTCCCTACGCGGCCCCGCCGGTGGGCGCCTTGCGTTGGCGCGCGCCGCAGCCGGCCACCCGTTGGCGGGGCGTACGGAATGCGACCGCCTTCGCTCCGCATTGCGCACAGTCCGCGTCTCCATTCGGCGTGGCCAGTACGTCCGAAGACTGCTTATATCTGAATGTCTTCACGCCGGCGCAAAGGACATCGCGCGCACCCCGACACCTGCCGGTCATGGTGTGGATCCACGGCGGCGCCCTGGTGACGGGCGAGAGTGACGACTACAACCCGACTCAACTCGTTCGTGACGGCGTGATCGTCGTGACGATCAACTATCGACTTGGCGCGCTCGGCTTTCTCGCCCACCCGGCGCTCGCCGGCGCGGCCGGTGGCCCATCCGGCGACTACGGCCTCATGGATCAGCAGGCCGCCCTGCGCTGGGTGCAAGGCAACATCGGCAACTTCGGTGGCGACTCGCACAACGTGACTATCTTCGGCGAGTCGGCCGGTGGCCTCAGCGTCACGTCACAGCTCGTCTCACCGGGCGCCCGCGGACTGTTCGACCGCGCAATCATCGAGAGCGGCGCCTACGCGCTCAACACCGCGTCGCTGACGACGGCCGAGGCGGCCGGCGAGGCGTTCGCCATACAGGCCGGATGTGCCGACCAGACCGCCGCCTGCCTACGTAGCCTCCCCGTACAGACGATTTTGGCCGACGAGAACGCGGCCGGGTATCAACCGGACGTTGACGGCCAGGTGCTCACCGAATCGTTGGCGCCCGCGCTGGCCAGCGGACAGTTCAATCACGTACCGGTGATCAATGGCTCCAACCACGACGAGTGGCGCCTGTTCGTGGCGCTGTCGGCGTTGGAAGGTGCACCGGTCACGGCGGCGAATTACACGAGCATGATCTCCTCGACCCTGGGCGTCCCGGCGACCACGGCGGCGATCATCGCGGCGCAATACCCGCTGAGCGCCTATCCGAGCCCGTCGGTCGCGCTCGGTGCGGTCGGCACCGACGCGATCTTCGCCTGCCCGGCCCTGGCCCTCGACGACTCGGTGTCGAAGTACGTCCCGACTTATGCGTACGAATTCAACGATGAGGACGCGCCGGAGCTATTCCTGCCGCCCATCGGTTTCCCGTACGGCGCGGCGCACGCATCGGAGATCCAGTACGTCTTCGATTTGAACGTGAGCGCCTTCCCGACGCCCCTTTCCGGCCCGCAACAACAGCTCGCGGCGGCCATGACGACCTACTGGACGAATGTCGCGAAGCGCGATGCGCCGTCCGGACCCGGCGCGCCGTTCTGGCCCCGGTTCGATCCCACCCATCAGCTGATGCAGTCGCTCGCGCCGCCGCGGCCGCAACTCGAAACCGACTTCGCGGCCGAACACAACTGCGGATTCTGGTCGCTCGCCGGCTAGGCCGACAAGCGGAACGCGACGCCAGATGACGTTGCGGGTGGTCAGTTGCCGATCCGTCGCCAGATCGCTTGGATGACCTGGTCGACCGTCGGTAATCCGCCCGAGTTCCGCCATGTCGCGGCCGCACAGCTGATCGCCCGGAATCCGCGGGCCTTCGCCATGCTCCCTGCGGATGCGCGCCCGGCATCACCCCGGTCTATTGATCAGAGAAATGCAACAGCGCTGATCCGCCCGCCGGCGTACAGGTAAAGCATTGGAAAATTCAAAATACCGGACAACTCGGAAGTCCGAGAGAGCTTAGTTCGTCCGTTACCTCGGCGTCAGCGGCTTGTTCGGCGAGCTGTCCATTGTGGCCTGGACCCATCCCCCTCGCCGCGAAGGACAGCCATCATGGAAGACAGCCCGGATCAGACCCCCGACACCGGAACTACTCGTCGCAGATTGCTCGGCGGCGCCGCAGCCGTTGGCCTCGGTGTAGCCTCGCTCGCCCTGCCGCCGAACGTACGCAAGGCGATGGCCGCGACGCCACAGCATGGTGGCCACGGCAGCCTCAAGGACGTGAAGCACGTCGTCATGTTGATGCAGGAGAATCGCAGCTTTGACCACTACTTCGGCGCGCTGTCCGGCGTGCGAGGCTTCGATGACCCGCACGCATTGCGTCTCCCGAACGGTCGCCCGGTCTTCTTCCAGCCCTATTCGTCCAACCCGGACGGATACCTGTTGCCGTACCGGTTGAATACCACGATCAGCGCGGCGCAGGCGATCCCATCGACCAGCCACGCGTGGGAGGTGCAACACGCGGCCTGGAACGGCGGCAAGATGGACAACTGGCTGCCGGCTCACATCGCGGCGGACGGGCCGGACGACGCACCGTTCATCATGGGCTACCTCACCCGCGAAGACATCCCCTTCCAGTACGCGCTGGCCGATGCCTTCACCGTGCTGGATTCCTATCACTGTTCGGTGATCGGCGACACCGGCCCCAACCGGCACATGTGGATGTCCGGCACGATCGACCCCAATGGCCTGGCCGGCGGTCCGTCGCTCACGACCAGCGGCCCGTCGAACCAGTTCTCGTGGACGACGTACCCGAAGCGTCTCACCGACGCCGGCGTTAGCTGGAAGATCTATCGCCAGCCGGGCAGCCTTACCGGCGCGGCCGCAATCAGCAAGTTCACCGAGTTCGGGATGGCCCAGCCGGGCGACCCGATGTTCGACAACGGCATGGCGGTCCAGCCGCTGGGTCAGTTCGAGTACGACTGCATGAACGATTCGCTGCCGACGGTGAGCTGGATCCTGCCGCCGTCCAACGCCGATGAGCATCCGGCGAACCTCCCGGCCACCGGGGCACAGTTCGTCGCAGGCAAGATCGACGCAATCGCGGCGAACCCCGACGTGTGGGCCAAGACCGTATTCATCCTCTCCTACGATGAGAACGACGGTCTGTTCGACCACGTTCTGCCGCCCACCCCGCCGCCGGGCACGCCGGACGAGTTCGTGTTCAAGACCTCCAACACGGGCACCGCCGGCGGCGGTTTTCCGGTCGGTCTCGGCTTCCGGGTGCCGTGCATCATCGTTTCACCTTGGACAGTGGGCGGCTACGTGAACTCCGACGTGTCCGACCACACCTCCCAGTTGAAGTTCCTCGAGCGCATCACCGGCGTCAAGGAGACCAACATCAGCGACTGGCGCCGCCGTACCGTCGGCGATCTGACGTCAGCGTTCCGCTTCAACGACTTCCAGGAGCCGCCGACCCTGCCGGACACGCAGGGCGCCGCCAACCTGGCCCAGTTCGAGGCCAGCCAACTGCCACTGCCGACCGTGCCCAGTGCGGACCAGTCCGTACCCCGCCAGGAGCGTGGACACCGGCACCGCGTCGGCTGAACACTGCGACGCGCCAACGGCGTGACGCGGTTGTCTACTACAAACGCGGGGGATCGTTATTCCCTCCCGCTGCCGGTGGTTGCAAGGCCTCCACCGGCAGCGGGAGATCCGATCCCGTCCATCGGTGTTCGTGGACAGAACCAACATCGACCAACGGCGACGGCATGGGTTACGCGTACCGGCGATCGTCTCACACTGAATATGTAGGTTGACGACATGTCGGTGGCCTACGTATCATGATCATGTGAGCACACCAATCATCCCGATGCGTGAGCCGACCTATTTTGTCCTCGTGTCGCTCTTGGATGGCCCGTTACACGGCTACGCCATCATCAAGCGCGCCGAGGCTGCGTCGCACGGTCGTGTACGTCTCGCCACGGGCACGCTCTACACAGCCCTGGATCGCTTGACCGCCGAGGGATACGTGACACTCGTTGGCGAGGAGGTCGTGAATGGACGGACCCGGCGCTCGTACGGCCTCACGAAGACCGGTTCGGCCGCCCTGCACGCGGAGGCGGCGCGGATGGCCGAGGCCGCGCGCCTCGTGACCGACGCTCGGGCATCGCAAAAGCCCGCTTCACCGCGGGTCGCGGTGCGTCGCACGGTCCGACCGGCATGAGCAGCCTGGAGCGCCGGTACGCAAGACTGCTGTGCGCGTACCCGGCGACTTACCGCGCGGAGCGTGGCGACGAGATGCTCGACACGCTGATGGAGGCGGCGCCGAGCGGCCGACGTCGACCGTCGGCACGCGACGTCGGGGCACTCATCATGGGCGGGCTTCGGGTCCGGGCCGCCCAGAACAGGCGCCTTTCGGCGCCGACGAATCTCCGTCTTGCGGCCGCGTTCGCCGCGGCGTTGATAATCGCGCTGGAGTCGGCGTCCGTGACGAACCTCGCATGACATACGCAATTGGATTTGCTTACGCCGCAATAGAAGTGGTCAGCGGAGACGCCGTCGTGTTGTCCGCAAACCTCCCGGTCATCGTCTTGAGCGCGGTGCTCGCTATACCGGCCGCGTGGCGGCTCCGGCGGCAGGTCGCCTTGTAGTGTGCGGCGGGCGCCGTTGACGGTGACGCGCAGCGCGCACGCTCGTGCCGGCGTGACAAAGCGGCTGCGCTTAGGTGCTCACCCGAGGTGTCCGCAGCTTCCTTCGGTGGTCAGGAGTCGGACCGGGGCGCGAACGTCCAGAGGCCGGCGGGGCCGTCTTCGCGTTGCCGCCGGTAGAACTCACCCGACGCCGTACGTAGGAGAAGCAGTGAAAATACGAGAATCGCTGCGATTTGGACGGCGACGAGCACGCTGGTGACTGCTGGATACCAACCGACGAGCAGATCGTTCAACGCCTTGCTGACGGCTGGCGTGTCGGACCCATCGGGCGAAACGAGAGCTTCGGGGCTGCTGGCGAGGACGAGGGCCAGTCCGAATGACATGAGAACTGCGCTGATCCACGCCCCGATGCGCGCGATCGGCCATGGTCGACGGACCAAAACGCTCAGCACCGTCAGCGCCACGAGGCCAGCGATCTCGACGATCGCGTGAAGCACGAGGTCTGAGTGGATATCGGCCACCAAGGTGGAGGCGTCCGGCTGGTCGGCATCGGGCGCGATCCCGAGGTAGATGACGCTGGCTGCGTTGAGATGCATTACGGCCGTGATCGCGATGCCGGCGCCGATAGCGCTCAGGACTGCGCATCCGGCCATCAGGCGCGAGCTACGCCGGACCGAGATCGGAAGTTCTCGGGTGTTCGCGGAGGACACGCCGCGAGTAGACCACAAGGATCGATCAACTCGCTGCCCCAATAGTCGCGCCGTTGAACCCACTGATACACGCTGATGTGGCACGGCGCGGGCCGCCGCTGCTCTGTTGCTGTCAATCGGCTTGGGTGTTAGGCGTCAGCTTCCGCACCACACGCATCATGACTGGTGCTCGCGTCGTGGTCCAAGCGTGCCGTTGATCAAAGGGCCATGCGTAGCTGGGCCAGCCGTCGCGGAGCATGTCCAGCAGTCGAGGCTCGTTCAGTTCGGCGGCTGCGTGGGCGTAGAGCGGGCGCACGCGGGACAAGATAACGCCATAGTCGATGAGCCGACCCAGATAGTTCTCGGCGTCGAGAGTCTCCTGCAGGGTGTAGCCGTCGAGCGGATACCGATACGGGAGGATGTTGTGCAGGGACAAGAACACGTCGGCACCCCGCCAGCGAGGATCGCCGAACAGTCGTCCCGCCGGGCTCAAGGGCCCCAGAGCCAGACGGGGCGCCGTAAGCAGGCTGTGGGCGAAGAGCACCCGGACCAGGGCGACATCCATAAAGAACCGCTCAAGCGGCAACTCCTGCCGGGATAGGTCCCGGTGCGCCAGATACCCAGCCACGATGCTGGCGTTATGGGCCCGGTACCACCGCTCGGCCGAAGGCCGCTGCAAGAACCGTATCCAGCATTCAACACTTGGCCGACTGGCCGTTCCGGTCAGGCCGCTGACGATCAGCTCCGCCTGCCATGCGTCGCGTAGCAGATCCTCGTTGACGGCGCGCCACCAGGGACTTCCGGGCCGGTCCCCGTCCGCCGCAGCCAGCACGCCCCGTCTGATCTGCCAGCGCATGAAAGCGAGCTCCGCCCGGCGATAGGACCGGATGCTGGGCCGCCCAACCCGTCGGTCGTAGAACCGGGATGCGATGGCCATTCGCCGAGCAGGATCGTCACGGACAGCGCCTAGCATGGTGGTGGCCGTCTCCTCAGCCGTCGGCGTCACGCTGCCGCCATCCACGGCGTGCCGGCAACCGGTTGGTGATGCCTCACCGCCCCACGATAATCAGTATTTGGACTACTGGTTGCCAGCGGGCGACAGCGTACGGTTAGTCCAACACGCCCTGGCGGTGCGTAACAGCTGACCGGTCGGCCGACTCGGCTGGCACCACAGATGCGCAGACGAATCAGAACGTCACCACGACATTCATTCGCGGCCTCGGGCCGATTCGGGAAGTAGAGGAGGCTGGATCGTGGACGGTGCAACGGTGTCTGTGGCGGTCGTCGGCAGCCGTACAGAGGCGGAACTGATCGTCGGCCTACTTCGCAGTGAAGGATTGACAGCAGCCGTGGCAGCAGACGATGCCGGCGGAGTGGAGCCGCAACTACAGATCCAGGGTGTTCGCGTGTTGGTCGCCCCGTCTGACGAAGCCTCAGCCCGTCGGCTGCTAGCCGAGGCCCGTGACACTCCGTCGTAGGCCGGTTGTTCGTCGCAGCCCTTTCTCGCCTCCGCATCGACGGCGCGAGCAGGCCGAGAAGCCCGTACCGCTCCGGGGAACGTACGTAGTCACGATAGATTTCGGGGGTGGCTGTTCAGGATGCGACCCCGGCGGAACGCCCCGGATCGATCGGTTTCGCGAGCGTAGTCGGCGGCCTAGCCGGCGCCGCGCTGGCCGGACCTCGGGGGGTGCCGGCCGTGGTGGCCGGGGCGGCGGTCGGAGCGTGCGCGATGGGCGCAGTCGAGGCGGTGGCCCGAGCACGGCAGCGGCCTGGGGAAATCCCGGAGCTATGGTCGCGGATCGCGATGAGCGCGGCGATGGCGGCGCCGTTGGGCTGGGTCGCCGGACGGGCCGGGGCCGGCCCGGTCCTGATCGGCGCGGGCACCGGAGCGCTCGCCGGGGCGATCGGGATCCGGCCGGAGAAGGTCGCGCTGGGCCCGGTTGTGGGCGCGGCAGTCGGGCTGGTCGCGGCCGCCAGCGGACGCAGCGTGCCGGCGGCGGCGGTCGCCAGCGGCGCGATACTGGCGTTTCGTACCACGTCCGCGGCCTTGTTCCGCGACCCGCAGGTGAGCCTATTGGCCGAGCGGGTTCCCGCCGCGGAGTTGCCGTTCGTCGTGCCGCTGTCTGCTCAGACCCGCTACGTTGGCACCGGGTACGTGAGGGAGCTGGCCAGCGTGCTGGGCGGCGCATACCAGGCCGACGCGGACGATGTCGGCATCGTCGAATCCCTCGATGAGCTGGCCGGCCCGCAGTTCGACCCGGCCGGCGTGCACCCGTTGGTCCGTGAGTTTTACGAGCACACCACCCGCTTCGCGCTGGATATTGTCCCGGAGTGGCGGATGTGGGTGCGGCCCGGCTACCTGCTTTATCGCACCGTGTTGGCGCGCCCGCTTGGGCAGGCGAGTGTCCCGATGAATCAGCGCGAAGCGCAGCGCGGCATCCGGAGCCGGATCGACACGATAAGCCTCGACCACGAGGGTGTGGTCAGCGTGCGAGGCTGGATCCGTTCGTTCGCTGACAACGATGAGCCGATCTACGTCGGCATTTACACGACGTACCGCCGCGATGGCCGCGGGTACGTCAGTGTCGGATTTCCGTTGCCACAGGCCAACTTCACGGCGACGCTCGCGCCGTATCCCCGACGTGGCGGTGGTCTGGTGTTGACCAGTCGCAGCGATCTCGATCAGCCGGGCCACTACCTGACCTACATCGATCCGGATACCAAGGACCTCACCGCGGTTGCCGTGCACGGTTTCGCCGAGAAGCTCGACGTTCATGTCAAGGACGGCGAGCTTCGCGCGGAGCACGCGTTCTCGGTGTTCGGATTCCCGTTCCTGGTGCTGCACTATCGGATGCACCGCAAGCCGCCTAGTGCCACTGAAGGCATGGGCGAACGCTAGGCATGACGGTTGGGTTCGAGCGCGTCGACGATCAGGTCGGCGACCAGAACGGGCGCTTCGTTTTCGGTGAAGAAACTTGTGCCTGGAGACGTGGTCAGGCTGTACGGCGCGGCAGACGAACCGTGGGTCGTTGCAGTGTGGCGCCCTAGTCGATCAGGGCCCGCTCGCGGGTCCATTGCGTGGCGTGCTCGATCGGCATCGCCGTGGCGAACAGGTGTCCTTGGCCGACTTGCACACCGAGGTCGATGAGGGTTGTGCGGGTGGTGTCGTCTTCGATCCCTTCGGCGATGAGTTCGATGCCGAGGTCGCGGGTCAGTCCGACGACGGCGCTGAGTAGGCGTCGGTTGTGGCCGTCGCCGGTGTCGCGGAGGAATACGCGATCGAGTTTGACGATGTCGATGATGGGGTGTCGGAGGTAGTTCAGGGACGCGTAGCCGGTGCCGAAGTCGTCGATCGCAATGCGTATGCCACGCCGGCGTAGGGTAGCGAGGTCGTTCCAGATGTCGTCGTCATCGAGGAGTTGCGTTTCGGTGATCTCGACGACGAGTCGCGTGGGGTCGAGGCGCGCGGCGGCGACGGCGTCGCTGATCTGGGTGATGAATCCGGTCTGGTGTAGTTGTCGTGGCGCGATATTGGCGCTCACGTATCGCGTCGCGCCGTCGGGCGTTGCCGTCAATTGGCTCGCGTCGATGACGGTCCGGCGGAGGGCCCAGTTTCCGAGTGGCACGATCAGGCCGGTCTGTTCGGCGACGCTGATGAGTTCGGTCGCGGGGATCATGCCGCGGTCGGGGTGTTGCCACCGGATGAGTGCTTCGTAGCCACGGGTGGTGCCGCGTGCGAGCTCCACGATTGGCTGGTAGTGCATGGTCAGACCGTTGGCCGATGGGGCATCGACGTCGGCCGGCTGGAGCAGGCGTTGGAGTTCGGCCCGAAGGTCGCTGCCACGGTGAAGAGGGCTGTGCATCGTCGGTTGGTACGGGCGCCAACGTGCCTTGCCGTCGGCCTTTGCCGCGTACAGGGCGTCGTCGGCCCGCCGCATCAGCAGCGGGTAGTCGGTCGGCCGCGATGCCGTAGCGACGCCGGCGCTAGCTCGACAATGTACGGGCAAGCCAGCGATCGTCGTTGGCTGGGCCAGATTGTCGGTGATCCGTGCCGCGATGGGGTAGGCGGTGGCGTCGTCCGCGCCCGGCAGTAGCACCGCGAACTCGTCACCGCCGAGGCGTGCGGCGAGGTCGCCAGCGCGCAGGCTGCCCTGGATCCGTCGAGCCGCGGCGATCAGCACACCGTCTCCTACCTCGTGGCCGAGGGTGTCGTTGATGGCTTTGAAGTCGTCGAGGTCGATGAATACAACGGCGGTCGTAGTGTCACCGGTGGCGGTTTCGGCGAGCTTGGCGAGCCGGTCGCGGAACAGTTGCACATTCGCCAGGCCGGTCAACGCGTCGTGCGATGCGCGGTAGGCGAGGATGGCCTGCTCGGTCTGGCTGGCCCGGATCCGGTCGGTAAGGTCGATGCGTTGCAACGCGACGGCGGCCTGTTCGGTCAGGCCGGCCAATACGTCCTCAAGTTCGGCCAGGTCGGCCGCCGATGCGGTGAAGACGAGGTCGCGCCGAACCGGCTCCGATGCGCCGTCGCCGGTGTCAGGTCCGGATCCCGCATCGACCGGCAAGCGGAGCACATCATCGTCATCCGCCTCCGCTGCGGCATTCGTGCGTGCCGTTTCCAACCGTACGGTGCCGGCCGAACCGTGGGTCATTGCGGCGAACGCTGACGCCACGCTCTCGACGACCACGTCTGGGTTGGTCGCGAGCCCGACCTGGCGACCCGCCCGGCGGATCTCTGCATCCCGGACGACGGCCCGGCGCTGGCCGCGCACCGCGACGCCGAGACGCCACAACGCCAGCACGCTGATCGCCACAGAAACGATGCCGATCGCAACTGGCGTGCCAACCGGGCCACGCGTCGCCTCGGCGAGAAGCGCCGTCGGCGCAACCAGAAGCGCCGCGGCCAGCGCCCACAGGCGACCGTTACCCAGACGCTGTCTGGGGGTCTGGGCCGACCCAAGCCGCGTCATCGACGGCGTGATCGCGGCGCCACCGGCCAATCCGAGGAATGCCATCAGACACAGGTCGGGCGGCCCGCCGCTGCTCCAGGTCCCATGAATCAGATCGACGCCGTAGAGCACGTCCCCTGCCGCCAGCGCGACAATGGCCGCACCCAGTAATGCCGCAGCCAAGTTGCGCGGCCACAGCGTGACCAAACGAGCCGCCGCGGCAACCACAACCGCGTCGCCGACCCATCCAGCGACCGCAACGACCTTCGCCGCACCAGTCAAGTGGAGGCTATCCACCGTCGGTCGGACCAGTACGACCCAGACGACCAGGCTTCCGCCCAGACTCAAGGCAGCCGTATCAATCATCGCGGTCACGTCCCTGGACGGCGTCCGCGCCACCCCGAGCCACAGCAAACCGATCGCCAGCGGCGGATACGCCGCCAGATACAGCACATCGACCAGCGAGGGAAACGCGTCCGTACCGACGCCTGTGGCGACGATGTCGTAGCTGATCTCGCCAGCGGCGACGACGGTAACCCCCGCCGCCAATAACACCCAGGCCCGCCAATGTATTGGCCGGTAAGCGGCTAGGCCGACACCGATCGCCGCCACGCTGACCAGGCCGACCGCCGCGACGACCGCCACATGCGATCCGCCAGCGATGCTATACAGACCGATCAGGGCAGCCACGAGAATCGGATAGATCCACCAAGCCCGCCGCATAAAACGAGCATAAAGCCTGATTAGTTGTCTGTATCCGGTACAAACGGTGCGATCGATAGAAATGAGTCTCGATCACGATCTGAGACCGGATACGGCATGGTGTCCACGGCCTCACCGACCAGACAACGCCACCATCGCGGGCGATCTCTCAGTCGGAGAACATGATCGACTCGCCGTGGGTGATCATGTAATCACGTGTCGGCGGTTGACGGAGGTATTTCGCCACGACGTCGGCGCGCGGGTCGTCGGTCGCAAGCATGCGAGCGAGGTACGCGTCGAGGTCGTATTTCGTGTGCCGGAAGTCGAAAGGATCCGTTCGTGATCCGTCGACCCGCAGCCAGTACGCGCCCGGTTCGGCCACACCGTACGGGATGCCGACGCTGCCCGGGTTCACACTGTGGCGGATCCGCAGACCATCGACCTGACGGTGGAACTGGAGGTGGCTGTGGCCGGTGAGCAACACGTCGGCGTCGATGCCGGCGATCGCCGCCGCCAACCGCTCAAGCGGCGTACCCGGCGTAATGATTTCGATGTCCGCGCGTGGCGAGCCATGGCACGCGCGTATCGTGCCCAGCCCGACAACATCGATGTCCACCTGGAAGACCACGCGGCTTAACTCGGACACGTCTCGCGCATTGTGCCGCGCGACCATCCAGGGATCTCGCGGCGACTCCGGCTCCCGCACGCCCCGGTGCAGGTCGAGCAGCGCCCGATCGCCGTTGCCGCGGATCATCACGACCTGACTGACCGAGTTGCGCAGGGACTCGATCAGGTCGACCGTCTCGGTCGGGAACGTGCCCCACGTGATATCGCCGTTGAGCACAACGACGTCGGGCGGCTCGGCGGCGAGTTCGCTGACGACAGCGGCCAGTGCCGCGTCGTTCGCGTGGATGTCAGAGAGGAACGCAGCGGTTCGGACGCTGAGTCTGTCGACGCGAGTCTCCCGTTGTGCGGCGGGGGAGTCCGCGTACGCGGCGAACGGGTCCATGCCGTCCATGCAACCACGGGCGGAGTCTGCTGCCCTATGGGGACTGTTTGGAAATTGATCGGATGACCGTTGACGTCGCGCTCAAACCGAAATCGTCGCTACGTGTTGCGTGTCGGTCGCGGGACAGCGCGAATGGAGCAGATCCGTCATCATCCGCATCATGGTCCGGATGACTGCGGCGAGAACGACGCTCATCGTGGCGCTCGCTGCCGCCGTGGTGACCGTGGCCGCGCTGTGGGGTGTGCGCGCAACCAACCACGATCGCGATTGGGCACACGGCGGCGACGGCGTCACTGTATCGGCGCTGGTACGGCTGGCCGATAAGCCCGCCTTCGGTCGCGCGGTCGCGGCGCTGGGCGGCCCAGCTGACCAGGTTGCCGTCGAGGACTCGGAACTCGTCGTCCAGGTGCGATGGAGCGGTCCGGACAACCGGATCGGTGGCGGCCACTACGAGTTCGTCGTGCTCGACGGATCCGGCGGTCCAACGCTGCTGCCGTTGAACGCGTGGGGTACGGGCGTCGACGGGTTCGAATGGCGAGACGCGTACCAGCCACTGTCGACCCACTATGCGTGGCTCGCCGGTACGGCGTTCGTGCCCGACGGCAAGGGCGGCGGAACGAATCCCGCGATGGCGACCGGGGTGCTGGCGGCGCCCACGGGATCCGTCACGATGGCCTTGCGCGGCACGGGCTTAGTCGGACGACAGAATCCGATCGGCGATCTCGTGATCGGCGTCTTCTACGTACGCGACGCCGAGGTGCGATGGGCAGCCCAGGCGCCATATCGCGCGGGGTGAACCACCCGATCAACACCCTCCCTGTGCCGCGGATTGCTTTAGTCGCGAGCCCTATTCGGTGATGACGAGCCAGGTGCGTCCGTCCATAAGCTCACGTACAGCGTCCAGGTGGCCGGCGTGACACGCGGTCTCGGTGATGACATGCAGCAGTGTCGTACGCAGCGTTTGGGGCGGCATTCCGGGAAAGATCGCATCGGACCACCACGCCGCCCCGGCATCGGCGGGTGTCGACGCGATGATCGCGTCCGCCTTGTCGATCTCCTGGCGGTACAGGGCGAAGATCTCCTCGCTGCGTGTGTCCGGGGCGACCTGCCAAGCCGCGTCGCCGTTCTCGAGGTCGACCGTCTCGCCCGCGACGACGGCGCGGAACCAGAAGCGCTCGACGTCGAGGGCGAGATGGCGAACCAGACCGAGACACGTCCAGCCAGACGGAAGTACCGGTCGACGGAGTGCCTCGTCGGTAAGGCCGTCCAGAATGCCGAGCACGTGGTTGCGTTGGCTGGTCAAGGCCGACAGCAGAGCACGAACCTCGTCGGTCATAGCGGGCTGGGTCATGGGTTCCCCTGCGGGCGCGTGTGTTGGTTGGACACGAGTCTCACGGCTGCATCACGAGATCCGCTGAGGTTTCTTCGCCATGATCTCCTGACCCGTACGGCCTCAAGGGCGCGATCCAGGCCTCGTGACCAGCGTGCCGCGAGCCGTCCGGTGGCCTCCTCGTAATCTCGGCGCTCCCGCTCGCTCATGGTTGCGCGTTGCCAGACGACGCTGGCCAGGTACTCGTTGGACATGCGGGCTCTCCTTCGCCGTGGTGCCGGTCGGGCACCGGCATTCAGACGACGAAGAGCCCTTCGAGTTTTCTACCGTTGGGTGCAGGCAATTCGCGAGACCGAATCGGCAACGAAATCGGCAGCGAGTCGTCAGGGTCGCGGAGTCAGGGTCGCTATCGGGATCTGACGCTCGACCTTGGCCTGATACTTAGCAAAACCGGGCGCACGAGCGACCAATCGTTCCCAGAGCACCGCATGCTCGGCGGCATCGGCGATTGCGACCCCGACCTCGGTACGTGTCGCCGCGATCTGGACCACGGCCCGATCAGCATGCCGGAGGTTGCGGAACCATTGCGGTTCGGTTGCGCTGCCGCCGGCCGAGCCGGTGACCACGTACCGCCCGTCGTCCTCGAAGTACGCGACGAGCGTCGTGTGCTCGACACCTGTCTTGCGACCGGCGACCGTGAGCAGCAACGTCGCCAACCCGGCTGCCCGGCCCACCATTCGGCCGTTTGACATGCGGTACAGCTTGACCGGCAGCGCGTTTGCCGCGCGCATCAGCGTTCTTTGTACGTCCATAGTGGCGACTCCCATCCGTGTGGCTCACGTCGCTGCGTTCATGCGCCGACACGGGTCAGCGTAGCGGTGTGCACGGCACACAGAGCGTTTTGATTTCAGCGTTAGGTGACGTTGGCGATCCGATCCCAAAGACGGACGTTGATAGGTGCGAGTGCGTCGTCGACGCGCCGCTTGGCAAGATCGGCGATGTCCGTCCCAGCCGCGAGCACGCCGGTGGTCGATTGCGCGTCCCGGTGATCCGCCGGCCGCGGCGCGACGCAGGAAGCAGCCCGGGCGAACTCGATCGAGCCCCGATTCTTGACTGATTCCAGAAAAGTGGCAGTATTCGAAGCGTGCCCACGACCTTGGACTTCCAGCAGATGCTGCGTAGCGCCGCTCTGCGGGTGACCCGTCCTCGGGTCGCGGTGCTGACCGCGGTGTACGACCATCCCCACGCCGACACGGACTCGATCATCGGTGCCGTGCGCAGAGATCTTGCCGACGTATCACACCAGGCCGTCTACGACGTGCTGCGTGCGCTCACGACGGCGGGCCTGATACGGCGCATCCAGCCGTCCGGTTCCGTGGCTCGCTACGAGTCGCGCGTCGGGGATAACCACCACCATGTCGTGTGCCGGTCCTGTGGTGTCGTCGCCGACGTCGATTGCGCCGTCGGGGAGACGCCCTGCCTGATTGCGTCGGATGACCGCGGCTTCCTGATTGACGAAGCCGAGGTCATCTACTGGGGGGTGTGCTCCGACTGCGCTCCCGTGCCGAGTCCATGAACACACCGCAGCCACGCCCCTGATCTCTCAAGTCCCGGAAGGATGCGCATGTCTGAACACCACCATCACGATGCAGCCGTTGGCGACATGAACTCGGAAGAGAGCGAAGGTCTCTGCCCGGTCATCCACCGAGTCACCCATCCGACCGAGGGCGCCGGGAACCGCACCTGGTGGCCAAACCAACTCAATCTCAGGATCCTCCAGAAGAACCCACCGATGGCCGACCCCATGGGTGTGAAGTTCGACTACGCCGCGGAGTTCAAGACCCTCGACCTCGATGCCGTCAAGAGGGACATCGAGGAGGTCATGACCACCTCGCAGGACTGGTGGCCGGCCGACTTCGGCCACTACGGGCCGTTGTTCATCCGGATGGCGTGGCACGCGGCCGGTACGTACCGCATCAGCGACGGGCGCGGCGGCGCCGGCACCGGCATGCAGCGCTTCGCGCCGCTCAACAGCTGGCCGGACAACGGGAACCTCGACAAGGCCCGCCGGCTGCTGTGGCCGGTCAAGCAGAAATACGGCCGCAAGCTCTCGTGGGCCGACCTCATGGTGTTTGCGGGGAACTGTGCCCTGGAGTCCATGGGATTCAAGACCTTCGGCTTCGGCGGCGGCCGAGCGGACGTCTGGGAGCCCGACGAGGACGTGTACTGGGGTCCCGAGGACAGCTGGCTCGGCGACGAGCGCTACACCGGTGAGCGCGAACTCGAGAACCCGCTGGCCGCGGTCCAGATGGGTCTCATCTACGTGAACCCGGAGGGCCCGAACGGGGTGCCCGACCCGCTCTCCGCCGCCCGCGACATCCGCGAGACGTTCCGCCGCATGGCGATGAACGACGAGGAGACGGTCGCGCTGATTGCCGGCGGTCACACGTTTGGCAAGACCCACGGCGCCGCCGACCCGGAGCAATATGTCGGTGCCGAACCCGAGGGCGCTCCCATCGAGGAACAGGGCCTCGGCTGGAAGAACACGTACGGCACCGGCAAGGGCCGCGACGCGATCACCAGCGGGCTCGAAGTCGTCTGGACGGCTACGCCGACGACGTGGGACAACAGCTTCTTCGAGACCCTTTTCGGCCACGAGTGGGAGTTGGTGCGCAGCCCGGCCGGGGCGAACCAGTGGGCGCCGAAGGACGGTGCGGCGGCCGGCACCGTACCCGACCCGGAGGACCCGTCCGTGAGGCGCGCTCCGATGATGCTGACGACAGACCTCTCGCTGCGAATGGACCCGGTCTACGAGGCAATCTCGCGACGCTTCCTCGAGCACCCGGACGAGTTCGCCGATGCGTTCGCCCGGGCGTGGTTCAAGCTGACGCATCGCGACATGGGACCCGTCGTGCGCTACCTCGGGCCGCTCGTCCCGACGGAGACGCTGATCTGGCAGGACCCGGTCCCGGCGGTAACGCATGAGCTCATCGACGCCGAGGACATCGCCACTCTCAAGGGCCAGATCCTCTCGTCGGGCTTGTCAATATCCCAGCTGGCCGCCACCGCATGGGCATCCGCATCGACATACCGCGGCAGCGACAAGCGCGGCGGCGCGAACGGGGCACGCATCCGCCTCGAGCCACAGAACGGTTGGGAGGTCAACGACCCCGACGAGTTGGCGACGGTGCTGCGCGTCCTGGAAGGGATCCAGGAATCCTTCAATGCCGCCCAGACCGGGGGCAAGAAGGTCTCGCTCGCCGATCTGATCGTGCTCGGCGGGTGCGCGGCGGTCGAACTAGCCGCCAAGAACGCCGGCTACGCCGTGGAGGTGCCCTTCACGCCGGGACGCGCGGACGCCTTGCTGGAGCAGACCGACGTCGAGTCCTTCGCCGTGCTCGAGCCGACGGCCGACGGGTTCCGCAACTACCGCGGCAAGGGTCACCGGTTGCCGGCCGAGTATCTCCTCCTCGACCGGGCGAACCTGCTGACGCTGAGCGCACCGGAGATGACGGTCCTCGTCGGTGGCCTCCGCGTGCTGGGCGCAAACTCCCAGCGGTCGCCGCTCGGTGTGTTCACCAAGAACCCCGAGTCGTTGACCAACGACTTCTTCGTGAACCTGCTCGACCTGGGCACGACGTGGCAGGCAACGTCCGGGGACGCGGAGATCTTCGAGGGTCGCGATCTCGCCACCGGCGAGGTCAAGTGGACGGGCAGTCGCGTCGACCTCGTCTTCGGTTCGAACTCTCAGTTGCGCGCTCTGGCCGAGGTCTACGCGAGCGACGACGCGAAGGAGAAGTTCGTACGCGATTTCGTCGCGGCGTGGGACAAAGTGATGAACCTCGGCCGGTTCGACCTCGCCTAAACCTCGACTAAACCTCGACTAAACCTCGCCTAGCCCCGGCGTCCGGGTCGGTCTTCGCGGCCGACCCGGACGTCGCCGAGCACTGTCTGGGCACCGTCGCTGTCATTCGACTGTCCGATGGGGACGGTGGTAAAAGCAGCGGTGGATGGTGGTGGTGATGCCGGTGAGTCGTGGCGTGCATCCAGATGCAGGCGCAGCGTCAGTACAGATCCGGCAAACCTCCCGATCGGCGGTAAAGGCGGTGATAGACAGGGTGCATCGCGAACGACCGAGGGCACAGACTGGAGTTCGTCATGAGCCAGGCGACCGCCATGTTGGAAACCTATCCACTGGGTTTGGGCAAGGTTGACAAGCGCGTTCTCGCTGCCTGCATCGAGGCGTGCTACGACTGCTCGCAAACCTGTACCGCCTGCGCAGACGCCTGTCTGAGCGAGGAAATGGTCGCGGACTTGACCAAGTGCATCCGCACCGACCTTGATTGCGCGGACATGTGTGACACCACTGGCCGCATCCTGTCGCGGCACACCGCCTACGACGCCAACCTGACCCGGGCCGTGGTGCAAGCCTGCGCGCTGGCTTGTAAGGCCTGCGGTGACGAATGTGCCCGCCACGCCGACATGCACGAGCATTGCCGGGTGTGCGCCGCAGAGTGCCGGCTGTGCGAGCAAGCGTGCCGGGAGCTGCTGGCCGCACTCGGCTAAGCCCGGTGTGACCGCCACGCCCGCGCCTCTTCTCGCGTTCGTGGCGGTCAGGACCGCGCTCCTCGCTGGGGCTAGTCGATCGAGACCAGCATCGGCACCTCGCCCGTGTCCGCCAGCTCCACATCGGTGCCGGCTACCGAGCGGCGGCGCAGACCGGACAGTGCCGTGATCAGGCCGAGACCGCCGACAATCGACACCAGGACCAAGCCCGGCCGGTACGCGGCCAGCGTCTGCGCGGCCGAGACGGCGCGATGCGAACCGGTCGACGTAACCACGGCGGTCACCGACGCCAGAGCGAGCGCACCGCCGAGCTGACCGGACGTCTGCAACAGGCCACTGGCCAGACCCTGCTCCTCGTCGATGATGCCGGACGTGGCCTGGATGTTGAGTGCCGAGAACGCCAGCGCAAAGCCGAGGCCGACCAGCACCATCGTCGGCAGGATCGCCGCTGCGTACTGCGGGGTGATGGTCACGCGGAGGAAGAGTAGATAGCCCGCGGTCAGCGCGATGAAGCCGGCGGCGATCAGCCGCGGCGGACCGAACCGAGCGACGAGCGCGCCGGCGAACGGTGCGCTCAGCACCACAAGGAGACCGGTCGGCAGGAATGCGAGCGCCATCGTCAGCGGAGACCAACCCAGCAGCGACTGCATGTATAGCGTGCCGATGAACTGGAAGCCGAGGTAGGAGCCGAACATCGCCATCATGCCGAGGTTGGCCCGCACCAGAGAGCCACTGCGCAGGATGCCAAGGCGGACCAGCGGATGGCGGGTACGCCGTTCGATCGCCACGAACGCGGCCACCAGCGCTGCGGCCAGCACGAGCGAGCCGATGGTCCGGACGCTGCCCCAGCCCGCCGTCGGCGCTGACACGACCGTGTAGACAAGCAGGAGCGTTGCCGCCGTGCAGCTGAGAGCGCCGAAAATGTCGTAGTGTCCACTTGCCTTCGCGGAGTGGTCCGCGCGCGGGATGAACCGGATCCCGGCGACCAGGATCGTGAGGGCGGCCGGTACGGGCAGCAGCAGCGTCCAGTGCCAGCCGATCTGGGTCATGACGCCGCCGAGGATGAGGCCGGACGAAAAGCCGCTGGCACCGAAGAGGGTGTAAAACGACAGCGCGCGGTTGCGAGCGGGACCCTCCGGGAAGGTCGTCGTGATGATCGACAGGCCGGCGGGAGCGGTGAACGCGGCCGCTATGCCCTTGACGAATCGGCTGCCGATCAGCAGCGGGCCGCTGGTGACGACACCGCCAACCAGTGATGCGGCCGCGAATGCGGCCACCGCGATCAGGAACACCCGGCGCCGGCCCAACAGGTCGGCGGAGCGGCCGCCGAGCAGCAGCAGGCCGCCGTACCCGAGGACATAGGCGCTGACCACCCATTGCAGCGCCGAGGTGGACAGGTGCAGATCGGTGCCGATCGAGGGCAACGCCACACCGATCATCGACACGTCGAGCCCATCGAGGAAGAGGGCGCCGCAGAGCACGAAGAGTGCCCCCCACAGGCGCGGGCTCCAGGTCATTGGCTCAGAGGTCGTCCTTGCGTCAGAGGTTACCGAAGGCATGAGGAGCAACTTACATGCACATGCATTGAATGCACAAGCACAAAATGCAGAAACAAATAATGTACGGTCATGTGCTACGATGGCGGCAATCTCAACGAGGAGGGGTCGTGGCGCAGCGCACAATTCAGCCCCGACCAGTGGACGATGCCCAGCTCGTGACCAGCTGGCGCGACCTGGCCGCCCGCTACAGCTTGGTCCGCGGCGCACTCGACCGTGAGCTGGACGAGCGCCATGGGCTGGGTCTGAGCGAATTCGAGGCGCTCGACCGCCTGGCCGAGGCACCCGAGGGCAAGCAGCGGATGCAGGAGCTCGGCGAGGCGATGTACCTGAGCCAGAGCGCACTTTCCCGAGTGGTTGCCCGGCTGGAGCGCGAGGGACTGGTCTGCCGTGACATGTGCGCGGAGGACCGCCGCGGCGTCTACGTGCGCCTCACCGATGCCGGCCAACAGCGCCATGCCGACGCGCGCCCGACCCAGTTGGCGGTGCTCGCGCAGCAAATAGGCGCCGACGCCGCCCGAGTGGCTTAACCCTCAACCGACCCGACTAGCGCCGTGCGCCGATCTGTCGCGCGCCGGTCCGCCCGGCTGCGGTCGGCCCCGCTCCGGTCGCCGCGCTTCCGATTCATGAACGCCCAACCAGCATCGAGGCGCCCTCGAAACGTGGGTTCTCTCTCCGGACCACCGAGGAACTGGAAAGCTCGGGAATCGAGTGGTGACCGCGACGATGGGGGACAGGGGTGCGGCCGCGAAGCAGGAAGCCGGCTGGTGACTGGCGGGCATCGTGAATGGCGCGGACATCGACTCGGTGCGCGGTCAAGCCACCGAAGTCGCGCGCGGTTGGTCCGCGCCGGGCACCCCGGCATCCTGGGCGCTGACCGCGGCCATCTTCGACGCGTTGGCACGTGACGAGGAGCTTCTGGCGCTCGCGGCCGACGTACCCGGGGATAAGCTTCCCGCTCTGCTGTTCTGCGCGTCCGCCTGCTATCTGATCGCGGACCGCGAACCGGACGGCCTGATCGGATACTTCCCCACCGCGGACGGCCCGCAGCCCGCCATCGATGCTGCGTTTGAGCCGACCTTTCGCGATTTCTGCCGCGATCACCGCGACGAACTCGCCACAGTGTGCGCTCGCCGCCGATATCAGATGAACGACGTCGCGAGAACCACCCAGGTGGCGCTCGCACTCGGAGTCGTCGGCCAGCGGCATCCGGCGGCGAAGATCGCCCTGATAGACCTGGGTAGCGGCGCCGGGCTCGGGCTGCATCCGGACCGTTATCGACACGTCATGGGCGACGGCCGGCAGTTCGGCGATGCACGCTCGCGGCTGACCCTGCGCTGCGAGTCCGACGGGCGGCTGGTGCCACCTATACCCGCGAAGTTGCCGTCGATCGCGGCCCGCATCGGCGTCGACGTCGAGCCCATCGACGTCACCGAAGCCGACGATCTGCGGTGGGCCCGTGCTTGCCTGCCTCCCGAGACCGGGACACTCGACCGCTTCGACCGCGCCGCCCAGCTCGTCGCGGCGCACCCCGGCCAGGTCCGGCGGGGCGACGCGATCGAGGAACTACCAGCAATCCTCGACGCCTTACCCGACGATGTCCTTCCCGTCGTGACCGACACGTACACCGCGGTCTTCTTCTCGGACGAGCAGCTGCGTCGGCTGCGTGAGCTCGCCTGGCATTGGGGTCGTGTCCGTGACCTTGTCTGGATCTCGCTCGATCCGCTGGTGCCGCTTGGCGCCGAGGGCAGGCATAGCGTCCAGGCTCTCGATGTCCCGGAGTCGTTGGTGACGGAGTATCAACGGGATGGAGTCTTCGCGCTCCTCGGCCTGGTCTCCTTCGAGGATGGGCATCGTCACGACAGCCTGCTCGCGCGAGCTCATCCCTCGGGTACGCGGATGGGATGGCTGGATCAGGCCACCTGTGACGCCATGACTGTCTGAACAGCGCGTTCTTTCTCCGCGGGCGTCGCCTCTTACTCCGCGCTCGTCGCGGCGGTGTGCCCCGATCGCGCGTTGTGTTGCGCCAACGGATCCCTGCCTCGTCCACCGACGAAATTGTCCGAGGCGATTGCCGTCACTCGGCGACGTCAGGTTGTGTGCGTGCGCGTCGGCCCGAATTCGTCGAACCGGCGACCCACGGCCACCGTGTGTTTGCCGGCGGCCCCGACATTTACCTGAGAGCAAGCTGAGATCGTTTGGCCCCCGTACGAGATGAGGACTCATGAGCCACGATCATCCGCATCCCCACGATCACGACCACGCCGACGGGCATGGCCACGGCGCACCGGATGGCGAACTGTCGGCGGCGCTAAACCCCGACGTTCCGGACCGCGAACTGTCGCCGGCCGACCTGTCGCGACGGACCTTCCTGCGGCGGGCCGGTCTGGCTGGGGCCGGCGCCACCGCGGCCGCGGCCGGCGTCTTCGCTGCTCCGGGCGCTGCGGCCGCCGACCCGGCGACGGCGGGCGGGCGATCGCGCGAAGGTCACTCCCGGACCAACGGCCTGCTGTGGTTGGCCGGCGACCACCACATCCACACGCAGTACAGCAGCGACGCGCAGTACCGGGTGATCGACCAGGTACGGCACGCCAACGCGTACGGTCTGGACTGGATGGTCATCACCGACCACGGCAGCGTCGCGCACGCCAAGATCGGCGTCGACAAGGTGAACCCGGACATCGTCGCCGCCCGCGACGAGATCAGCGACACCCTGGTATTCCAGGGATTCGAGTGGAACATTCCCGGCGCCGAACACGGGACGGTCTTCGTCCACCCGGGACGCAACGAGGTGGACGTGCTCAAGGAGTTCGAGAACACGTTCGACGGCGTCGTCACGAACACCGGCGCGTCCACTCCGGCCAACGAAGCACTGGCCGTCTCGGGCGTGCACTTCCTGTCGTCGGCCGTGGCGAAACGCCGAGTCCAGGATGCGTTGTTCCTGGCCAACCACCCGGCGCGCAAGGGCATCGACTCACCACACGAGATCCGCGGCTGGCGGGATGCCGAGCCGCGCATCGCTGTCGGCTTCGAGGGCGCACCCGGGCACCAAGCATCCGGCCTCCCGGCACCACTCGGACCGGGCGGCGGCCGTGGCGCATATGACTTCTCGCCGACGGCCGACTCGTTCGCGGACTATCCGCTGGAGAGCTACCGCACGTGGGGCGGCTTCGACTGGATGACAGCGACGGTTGGCGGCCTGTGGGACAGCCTTCTCGCCGAGGGCAAGCCGTGGTGGATCACCGCGAACTCCGACTCGCATCAGGTGTACGCGGACATCGCCGTACGTGGCGGCGGCGACTTCAACGCCAACGGGCGCTTCGACGACCCGGTGTACGGCGGCGGAAAACTCGCCACCACCAACTCGGACTTCTGGCCCGGGTTCTACAGCCGGACGCACGTCGGGTCGACGAACTTCTCGTACGCCTCCGTGATGTCCGGCCTACGCGCCGGTCAGGTCTGGGTCGACCACGGCGCGCTGATCAGCGGCATAGACGTACGGGTGCGCAGCGGTAACTCCTGGGTGACGCTCGGCGACACGCTGGTGGCGCGGCGCGGTTCCCGGGTCGAACTGAGCATCACGGTCGACCTCGCCAACGGACCGAACTGGGCCCAGGTCGAGCCGGTCCTCGATCGGGTCGACGTGATCCGTGGCGCGGTCACCGGCCCGGCGGCGAACCGGGACGCCTTCACCGCCCCGGACACCAAGGTCGTGAAGTCGTTCGAGGTCGGTTCGTCCCGCGGTCGCGTGAGCTTCACCTACGACCTTGGCTCGCTGGACGATCCGTTCTACGTACGGCTGCGAGGCACCGACGGACACCGCAGCGCCCCGG
The DNA here is from genome assembly GCA_963724705.1 of uncultured Actinomycetota bacterium. Taxonomy (GTDB): domain Bacteria; phylum Actinomycetota; class Actinomycetes; order Mycobacteriales; family Micromonosporaceae; genus DASQPR01. The sequence goes on along the minus strand of CAVRVS010000006.1, from coordinate 328,577 downwards.
GTTTCCTTGGAGCGTCGGTCGACCCCTCCGGTCCGGCGATGGACGTGGTCGGGGACGCCGACCCGTGGGTCGACCTGTGGTTCTACACCAACCCGATCTGGGTTCTGCCAACGCGATGACCGTCATCGGCGTGTGCCTTGGGCACCGCACAACCCGCGAGGCCGAGCACTGGCTGGCCATGGTGCCGCCGGTGCCCGGCCTCGTGGCGTGCACCCATTTCGTGTCCGGGCGGGTCGTCGTGACGCTCGACGGCATCGATCCGGCGATACTGCCGCCGCCGGAGGAGCCGCGCATCGATGGCGCCTCCATCGACGACGTACGCGTAGCCGAAGCCCAGCACCGCTCGCGCCGATCCGGGCGAGCGGTGCGGTATCCGGGCGTCGACGATCTCGTCGGGCTGATGCCGGTGGCCGAGATCCTGTCCCGGAGCGCGATTGACAAGGTCGTGACCATGGGTCTTCCGGGGCGGCCGGAGGCCGATCCGGAGCAACTGGTGGACACGCGGGACTTCGTCCGGCCGCACTGGATCGACGGCGTACTCACGCTTGTCACGATGCGGGCGGCCGGTGACCGCCTCGCGCCGTTCGAAGTTCCGAACCCGACGCCCTGCTGCGCCGACCACAATTAGCGCCGACCACATTTAGCGCCGACCACGGTTAGCGCCGATCACTGCTCGCACCGCGAACCGGTCCGGCCGGCAGCTCGGCCGACCGGACCGGTTCGCCGGGGAACACCGGACAACAGCCGTGCTAGTCGAGCGTGCGGGGTAGCCCGAAGTACGGCGCGAGCGTCGTCTCGAAGTGGGTGATCTCGCAGATCCGGTCACCGGCGAGGGCGACCACGACGATGCCCGTGACGTGCAGGCCGCCGGTGACCGGGTCGCGGACATACTCGCCCCACGCCGGCTGGCCGTTCGCCTGTACGGGCACCATCCGATCGATCCGCCGCCAGTGCGCGTCGATCGCGGTGAAGAAGCGGTGCACCGCCGCCGTTCCGCGGTATTCGAACGGCAGGGGTGGCATCCGTACCCATGCGTCGTCGGTCAGCAGCGCGACGAGCGCGTCGACGTCATGCCCCGTGAATGCCGCGACGAATCGGTCGAGGAGCGCCCTCTCCTCGAGCCCTCCGAGCGGCGGGGGCGGGGACGAGCCGGGCGAACGAGCCGCCTCCATCGTTGCCCGGGCCCGCTTGAGCGCACTGGTGACCGCGTCCTCGGTGAGCCCGAGCAGCTCGGCGGTCTCACTCGCGCGGTAGCCGAGTACATCACGTAACAACAGGACGGCCCGCTGATTCGGCGGCAGGAGCTGGACGGCCGTGACAAACGCCAGCGAGATCGCCTCGCGGGACTCGTACCGGGCTTCGGGCCCGGGCGCCTGATCGGGCAGCCCCTCCAGCGCGTCGGGATATGGCTGCAGCCACACGACCTCCCCCAGACGGGTCGGCTCCGGTGCCGGCACCGGCAACGGTGCCGCGGCCACCGGTCGCCGTGCCGACGAGCGCAGCAGGTTGAGGCACCGGTTGGTGGCGATGCGGTAGAGCCAGGTGCGGACGGACGAGCGGCCCTCGAAGCCGTCAAGGCCGAGCCACGCCGAAAGCAGCGTCTCCTGGAGCGCGTCCTCCGCGTCCTGCAGCGAACCGAGCATCCGGTAGCAGTGCACCTGCACTTCGCCGCGGTACGGCTCCACCAGGGCGGCGAATGCGTCCCGGTCCCCGGCGCGGGCGCGCTCGAGCAGTTCTGACGACATTGGCCACCTCCGTTGAGATCATCTCTTCCCTACTGACACCGGCAGCGCACGGAACTGGTCGCTGCCGGCCCGCCGAGTTTCCGGCTGGCGCCGTGTCTACCTCTATGAACACGTCCACACCCTCTATCAACGGTCCACACCGGCGGCCATCGCGCGACGCGGCGCCCTGTGGACGGCCCATCACAAGCAGGAGGACAGATGACAATCGCCGACAAAGCGGTGCTCGTGACCGGCGCCAACCGAGGCATTGGCAAGGCGCTGGTCGAGGAAGCTTTGCGGAGAGGCGCCAAGCGGGTGTACGCCGGCACGCGGCGCCCTATCTCCCACCCGGATACCCGCGTCACACCGCTGATCCTTGACGTGACGAACGTGGCGCAGACCCTTGCAGCGGTCAAGGAGGTCGAGTCTCTCGACATCCTTGTCAACAACGCCGGCCTGGCGCTGTACGACGACCTCAGCGACCTGGCCGTGCTCGAGCAGCACCTGGCCGTCAACCTCTTCGGGCCGTACGCGGTGACCCAGGCGTTCCTGCCGAAGCTGACTCGTTCCCGAGGAGCGATCGTCAACGTGCTGTCGTTGGCGGCGCTTGCTTCCGTACCAGTAATCCCGGCCTATTCCATGTCCAAAGCCGCCGCGTTCTCGCTGTCCCAATCGCTGCGTGCGCTGTTGGTCGCACAGGGCGTGAGCGTTCACGCCGTGCTCGCCGGGCCTGTGGACACGGAGATGTCGCGAGACCTCGATATACCAAAGGCATCCGCGGAGTCCGTGGCCCGAGCCATCTTCAACGGAGTCGAGCAAGGGGAGGACGAAATCTTCCCCGATCCCATGTCGGCGTCCATGGCCGAGAGCTGGCGCGGCGGCGCGGTCAAGGCGCTCGAACGCGAGAATGCGGCACTCATCGCAGCCGAGCCGATCCCTTCATGACCAACGCTCATACACGAGCGGGTACGTACAACCTCACCGGGAGAGAATCATGAATGACGCGAGTTTCACGACGACCTTTGCCGTTGACCAGACTCCGGAAGAAGCCTTCGCCGCCATCAACAACGTACGCGGCTGGTGGTCCGGAGAGCTTGACGGCAGTACGGACCAAGTCGGTGACGAGTTCACCTATCGCTACGAGGACGTCCACCGCAGCAGGCAGCGGATAACTGAGCTGATACCGGCGAAGAGAGTCGTGTGGCACGTGGTGGACGGCTACCTCGATTTCGTCCACGACAAGGCCGAGTGGACCGGCACCGACATCATCTTCGATATCTACAAAGACGGGGAGAAGACAAAGGTCCGCTTCACGCACGCTGGCCTTCTTTCCGCCTCTGAGTGCTTCGATAGCTGCTCGAACGCGTGGGGCTTCTACATCAACGGCAGTCTGCGGGACCTGATTACGACGGGTAACGGTCGGCCCAACCTCAAAGAACAGGGACCGCGCCATGAGTGAGCTGTCGGGCCGGACCACGCTTGTGGTGGGCGCAAGCCGAGGCTTGGGGCGTGGGATCGCCGGTGCGTTCGCCGAGGCCGGCGCTGCAGTGATCGCTGTCGCTCGATCCGGCGCGGCAATTGCCGAGCTGGCCGCGACGAGCGCGAACATCCGGACCGAGGTCGCGGACGCTACCGACGCCACGGTCGCGGGCCGGCTCCTCGACCGCTACGAGCCGGAGGTCGTCATCCTCGTGGCCGGGGCGAGCCCCCTCATGCGTCCGCTGCAGTACCAGACGTGGGAGACGTTCTCGGTCAACTGGCACACCGACGTCCGGATCGCGTTCCATTGGCTGCGGGAGGCTCTCCTGAAGCCGCTGCGCCCGGGCAGCGTCGTGGTCGTCGTGAGCAGCGGCGCCGCCGTGGCCGGGTCGCCGCTCAGCGGCGGGTACGCCGGTGCGAAGGCCACCCAGCGCCTCATCACCGGGTACGCCCAGGACGAGTCAGATCGAGCCGGCCTGGGCATCACGTTCACCGCCGTGCTGCCCCGGATCACGCCGCTGACCGACCTCGGTCGACCCGCGGTCCAGGCGTACGCGGCTCGCAGCGGTCAATCCGAAGAGGAATACCTCCAACCGATGGGTGAGCCGCTCACCCCGGAAGGCGCGGGCGCCGCTCTCGTCGAGTTGGTACGCGCCGACACCGACACTGTCGCTCCCGGCTATCTACTGGCTGCTGCCGGACTGCAGAAGCTGCCCTCACAGTGACGCGTACGAGCGAGTCCTCCCAAGCCGATCTGACCTTGCTCCGACTGACTTTCAGTCCAAGCGGGTTGTCGATCCGCGGCTGGGGGGACCGCACGTACATGCAGCCCAGGAACACACGATGTGGTTCCGCGATCGACGGCTGAGCGATCGGATCAGGCTGGCCAACGACCGGTGACCCGGCGGACACCGGTCGCGCCAGCCCGATCGACCGCGGCCTTCACGACAGCAAATATCGCGCCCTGCAACGCGGCGGCGGCCAGGACCTCGCCCCAGCCTCGGTCCTCATCGGTGGCGTTGGGCGCATCGTCATCGCTTGCCAGGTGCTTCCAGATCTGCTTGAACACCAAGCCCGAAACGGCGCCGGCGGTCGCGCCCAGGATCAACCCGACCGGCTTGTACGCGATCTTTCCGACTAGCTTGGTCATGACCGACGTACCGAATCGGCGATCTTGTCGGTGACCCCGCTCGCCGGCTGGCTCGCACGTTCCGTGATCTCGTCACGGACGAACGTCGGCGTCTGCCGTGACACCCGATTCACCGGCCCGACCGTCGATTCTTCGGCGGGATCCGCGGCGTTCAGCGGACTCTCAGCGCTCATGGAGCCACCTCCCTGGTGAGGGCTTTGTCCAAATTCCCAGCTGTCGAAACGAATCGAGTGGCTGATGGGCATGCCTATAGTTGCGGTGGTGACTCACCCCGCCCGACGACGAGGCACCTCGGGCATGTTTCCCGAAGTCAGGGGCGGGTAAGACGAGCGTTCTGACCTGACCTGGCGGGAGCACACCGAAATGACCGCAGCGAACAACGCCGAGAAGACGTGGAGCCGCGCCATGCCGCCAGCAAGCACCTCCGACTGCCGACCGTCCGACTCCGACTGATTCGGGTCCGCATATGCAATGGGGACTGCTGCTCGCCGTACTCGCCGCTGCGCTGACAGCGGGCGCGACGATCTTGCAGGCCATCGGCGCCCGCCACGCGCGCCGCTATGACTCCGTCGACCCGCGGCTGCTGCTGTCGGTGCTCCGGTCCGGGGCGTACGTCGTCGGGCTGATCATGCTCACGGCGTCGTTCGTCGTGACTCTCGTCGCTTTGCACAGCACGCCACTGTTCGTCGTTCAAGCGATCAACGGGGCGAGTCTGGCCTTTATCGCCGCGCTGTCCTGGGTGCTTTTCCGCGCAAAACTCACCGCGTCCGAATGGATAGCCATCGGTACGGTATTTGCCGGGATCGTCCTTCTCGTGGTGGCTCAGCGTCCCAGTAAGGCGGACAGCCTGCCCCTGGTTGGCCAGTGGGCGCTCCTCGGGGCGGCCGTTCTGCTCGGCGTGATCGCTTTCACAGCGACTCGTTTGCTCTCCGGATCGGCCCTGCCGGCGCTGCTCGCGGGCCTTGCATTTGGCGATGCCGCGGTCGGCAGCCGGGTCATCGCCGATCAATCGTTGGCGGCCCTGCTGGTCTCCCCAGCGACGTACGCGGTCGGAGTGGCCGGCCTCCTCGGCGCCCTCCTGTATGCCACCGCGCTGCAGCGCGGCTCGGTGACGGCAGTGTTCGCGGCCAGCACGGTCGGGCAGACGCTTGGTCCCGCGGCCACTGGATGGCTGTTGCTCGGCGACAGCGTGCACGCCGGCCTGCTGCCGGCCGCGGCCGTCGGGTTCGGCCTCACAATCGCCGGCGCGATCTTCTTGGCCCGCCACGCCCATCCGGACCAGATCCAGTCGTCGTTCCGCGCCTGGCGGGTGACGTCGCGGCTGCGGGTCGCCGGTCACGCGCCGAGGGTACGGACGGGTGGTCCAGAGTCGCCGCGGGTCAGCCCACAAGGGCCGCGGCCGAGGCTCGGCACGCAAGAGTCGCGGCTATTGGTCGCGAGTCCGGAGTCGGGCGTGCGCGTGATCAGTCCGGAGTCGATGCTGCGGGTGGCCACCGACGAGCATCGATCATTGATCGACGATGAGGGGCTGGCGGCCGTCGGACGGCTCCGTTGCCTGGTCAGGCGGTGGCCCATGTGGCTTCGCTGGCGTGGCCGGGCTCGGGCGTCGGCGCGCGCGACCACCCCGTAACCGAGCGCCGCACTCCACCGTACGAGCGGTTTGCGGCACGTGCCGCCGCCCGACGGCGAGACTCCCGCTGTTTCCGATCGAGACGGCCGCGTTCCTCACCGAACGCGGCCGCATCGCGCGCGCACAATCCGCACGCCGAGGGTGGTGAAGGTTAACTACGAGTGGCGCGAGCCACAGAGGACAGATAGGTTCCGGTGACATGAGCCCCGTCGATCGGAAGGTCATCGTGTCCGTACACTCCTGGCGTCGACCCTCGCGCCGCCTCACCATCATCCTGGCCGCCGTCACCGCCGTACTTGCTCTAGCCGGCGGCGGAATCGCCTACGCGGCGACGCAACAACCGGCCATCAAGACGTCCACCCCTCGATCGGCCAACCAGATCACGAACCTGGACGTGCTCCGCCAGCAGATCCGCAACTACTACGGCGACCCGTTGGGCACCGGCGTTTCACCGGCCGACAGCAACTACGCCAAAGAAGCTGAGTCGGTGGCGGCGTCGGGCGAGCGATGGTTGAGCGCTCAGCACAAGACAAACGGGACCAAGGCGATCGTGTTCGATGTGGACGACACGACGTTGTTGACCTGGAACTATGAGATCTTCAGCAACTGGGCGTTCAACCCGACGACCAATGCCCAATTCGTCACCGACCAGAAGTTCGCGGCCGTGTTCGGGATGGTGGATCTCGCCAACACCGCGGAGCGCGAAGGTTACGCCGTATTCTTCCTGACCGGCCGCCCGGCGACGCAGGAAGCCGCGACCCTCGGCAACCTGACGGCCGACGGGATCGGCGTCGACGCCGGTTACCCGAAGCCGACGACGCTGAACGACGGCGAGGACGGCCTGTTCACCAAGCCGGCCGTGGCCGACTACCCGGATTACCTGAAGGCGGCCTGCGCCAACGACCCGAACGGATCGTGCACCACGATCCACTACAAGTCCGCGACGCGTGCACACATCGAGTCGCTCGGATACGACATCGTCGCGAACTTCGGCGACCAGTTCAGCGATCTCACGGGCGGGTTCGCCGACCGTACGTTCAAGATGCCGAACCCGAACTACTTCCTCCCGTAGTCGCTTCGGCCGTAGAAGTTTCGCCGAGCCCAGGCCGGCGGCGGCGCATCCGCCGCCGGTCGGGCTCGGACTGCCTTGACAGGTCCGGTACAAGGGCCGGCCAAAGGCGGGGTTCGCGGCGGTGCCGTGGCGAACCTGCCGCGGCGATCGTACGCTTGCAATTACAAGGTTGAACGGTCTCAGCCATCGCATCTGCGAGAGTTATTGCCCTAATCCGATCGCAGATGCACTCTGGAGGCATGACCGCGGGCGACGACCTGCTCGGTGTACCGAATCTCGACGATCTGCCGGACGATCATCGAGGAGATCGGCGTTGGCAGGTATTAGCGACGCTGGCGGACATCCTGATCACGGCCGGCATCAACGGGCGCCGGTTCGCGGTCGTCGATGCCGGCGCCGACTGTGCGGCCACGTTCGCTGACGATCTTGCTGTCATGGTCCGCGATGCCGGCACGCCGTGCGCTCGATTGCGGGATGCCAGCGATGCCGAAGACACGGCCGACGGCATCGTTCTGGCCGACGGCGCACGCTGGCGGGCGCAGCCGCCGCGACCGAACTGGGACGTGACGATCTATCTGCGTGCGCCACCGCCGGCTGGTCAGGGTCGCGGCGCGTCCCGTAACGGCACCTCCGGCGGGCGCGGACACGGCGATGGCGAATTCGGTGCCGACATTGTCATCGACCACCACGATGCGCGATGGCCGGTGATCCGGCACGTGGCCGCCGATCTCGAGCACGCGGCCGACCGGCTCTATCTGGACGAGACGCGAGCGTTCTTCGCCAGCCGTGCGTTCCGGTGGAACGATCGATTCGGCGACGACCGGCCCGCCTACGAGCAGGCCATCCGGGAATCGGATGTGCCGCGCGGCGCCACCGTTGTCGACGTCGGTTGTGGCACCGGGCGGGCGCTGCCGGCGATGCGAGACGCGGTGGGCGACGGCGGCATCGTCATCGGCATCGACCTGACTCCCGAGATGCTGACCGTCGCGTCGCTGCAGTCCACTGGCCAGTTCCAGTTGTTGCTGGCCGACGCCCGCCGACTTCCCCTCGCGGACGGAAGCGTCGATGTCGTCTTCGCCGCCGGACTCGTACAGCATCTCCCGGATCCTTGGGCCGGCCTGGCCGAACTGGCGCGTGTCACGCGTCGCGGCGGGCGCCTGATCATCTTCCATCCGTCCGGTCGCGCCGCCCTTGCCGCTCGCCATGGACGAACGTTGCGCGACCATGAACCGTTGGCACCCAAGCAACTGCGGCAGTTGCTCGACGGCTCCGGATGGTCGCTCGTCCGCTACGACGACCCGCCGCATCGGTTCTATGCGTTGGCCGAGCGGACCAACCCAAACCCATCCGCCGGTACGGCAGGATGAGGCTCATGAAGAGCGAAGTCATCAGCGTCCGGACCGGCTCACGCCCGGCCGTACGTGACGTGACCGGCGAGGCGAACTCCTTCCTGGCCGGAGCGGCCGGCGACAGCGACGGTCTGCTGCACGTGTTCGTCCCGCACGCGACCGCCGGCATCGCGATCATCGAGACTGGCGCGGGCTCGGACGACGATCTCGTCGCGGCGCTGGACACCGTGTTGCCGGCCGACGACCGTTGGCGGCACCGACACGGGTCACCGGGGCATGGTCGCGATCACGTGGTGCCGGCATTCGTCGCCCCGTACGCCACGCTTCCGGTGTTACGCGGTCGCTTGGCCCTCGGCACGTGGCAGTCGATCTGCCTCGTCGATCCGAACGGAGACAACGCCGTACGGCAGATTCGCTTCTCGTTCCTCGCCGGTTGAGCCGCTTTGAAATCAGCCCGTCTCGGCGGCGATCGTCGTGTCGTCGCCGTGGCCCGTGTGCACCTGGGTCGACGCCGGCAAGGTAAACAGACGACGGCTGATGGAGTCGACGATCGTCGCGTGGTCGGAGAACGATCGTCCGGTCGCGCCCGGGCCGCCGTGGAACAACGTGTCACCAGTGAATACGCAGCCGAGATCCTCGGACCGGTAGCAGACGCTGCCCCACGTGTGCCCCGGTGTGTGGATCGCCCGCAGCATGGTGCCGGCCACCGGGAACTGGTCTCCGTCGGATATCCAGGCATCGGGATCGTGATCCGGATGCGTCATCGCCCACAACTCGCGATCGTCGGGATGCAACCAGATCGGCGCGTTCGTTGCCGTCGACAATGCGACGGCGGCGTTCACGTGGTCGTTATGGGCGTGCGTACACAGGATCGCCACCAGCCGCCGGCCACCGACGGCGGTCACGATCGCATCGGCGTCGTGCGGCGCGTCCAGGACCACGCATTCGCTGTCGTTGCCGACGATCCACACGTTGTTGTCGACCGCCCAGTCGCCGCCGTCGAGGGAGAACGTACCCGAGGTAACGATCTTGTCGATGCGGGCCGTCACAGCACCACCACCGAGCGCAGCACGTCGCCGCGCTTCATCGAGTCGAACGCCGCTTCGATGTCGCCGATACCGATCTTCTCGCTGACGAACTTGTCGAGCGGCAGGCGCCCCTGCAGGTAGAGGTCGATAAGCATGGGAAAGTCGCGTTCCGGCAGACAATCGCCATACCAGGACGACTTGAGCCGGCCGCCCCGACCGAATACGTCGAGCAACGGGATGTCGAGCATCATGTCCGGCGTCGGTACACCAACCAACACGACCGTCCCGGCGAGATCGCGCCCGTAGAACGCCTGCTTCCACGTTTCGGGTCGGCCGACGGCGTCGATGACGACATCGGCGCCGAAGCCGCCGGTCAAAGACTGGATCGCGACGATCGGATCGTTGGACGTCGAGTTGACCGTGTGCGTCGCGCCGAGTTCGGTGGCGAGCTGAAGCTTGCGATCGTCGATGTCGATGGCGATGATCCGGGCCGCACCGGCGAGACGGGCACCGGCTATGGCGGCACCGCCGACGCCACCGCAGCCGATGACCGCGACGGTGTCGCCACGGCCGACCTCGCCGGTATTGATCGCGGCGCCCAGGCCGGCCATCACGCCGCAGCCCAGCAGGCCGGCCACCTCCGGCGGCGCGGCGGGGTCAACCTTTGTGCACTGACCTTCGGCCACCAGCGTCGTCTCGATGAATGCGCCGATGCCGAGCGCCGGCGACAGTTCGGTGCCGTCCTCGAGCGTCATCTTCTGCGCAGCGTTGTGTGTCGCGAAGCAATACCACGGCCGGCCACGTTTGCAGGCACGACATTGACCGCAGACGGCCCGCCAGTTCAACACGACGTAGTCGCCGACAGACACGTGAGTGACGCCGGCGCCGATCTCCGCGACCGTGCCGGCTGCCTCATGGCCGAGCAGGAACGGGAAGTCGTCGTTGATCCCGCCGTCGCGATAGTGCAGGTCGGTGTGGCATACGCCGCAGGCCTTGATGTCGACGAGGACTTCACCCGGGCCGGGATCCGGCACGGTGATCGTGCGCATCTCGACCGGCGCGCCCTTGCTCATCGAGACCACACCCTGCACCTGACGACTCACGGCAACTCCCTCAATGGCTTCATGGGCAAGACTGCACTGGCGACACTCGCCATTCTCGTCGCCCGCACGATGATGCGCATTGGCGACACCCGAATCACACGCCCGGCAAGGCGATTCGGTTCGGACGCCGTGTCGCCTGCGGCACTGGGCTGTGCCGCACTGGCATAGTCGCAACCCCGCCGGTTTCGGGATGCCGCCGCATCCTCGTAGGGCCGTGGCGTGTAATAGCCGGATGACGTCTCACGCCGACCCCCGATCCCGGCTGGCCGAGAAGGTCGTCACCGTCACCGGCGGCAGTTCGGGCATCGGTGCCGCCGTGGCGAGACGGGTTGCGGCGGAAGGTGCGGCGGTGGTGGTCGCGGCTCGTGGTGTGGCAGCGGGCGAAAGCGTCGCGGCGGAGATCGTCAGCCGCGGAGGCCGGGCGATTTTCCAACCGACCGACGTGACGGTTGAGGAGGACATCGCACGCCTCGTCGATCGTGCCTTGCGGGAGTACGGCAGCTTGTCCGGCGCTTTCAACAATGCCGGCGATGTCACGTCGCTGCTGAGCGTGCCGGAGATCGACGCACAGGCGTGGCACTTCGAGGTGGACGAGAACCTGACCAGCGTGTTCCTGTCCATGAAGTACCAGATCCCGGCAATTCTCGCGGCCGGCGGCGGCGCGATCGTCAACAATGCCTCGCTCGGTGGCGTACGTGGCATCCCCGGTCTGGCGCCGTACGTCGCCGCGAAACACGGTGTCGTGGGGCTGACCCGGTCGGCCGCGCTCGAATTCGCCGATCGTGGCGTACGGGTGAATGCTCTGGTCACCGGCAATGTGGACACGCCGCTCTACCGACGTCTGCTCGGTGTCTCACCCGATGAGCCCCTGCCGGATGCGCCTAATCCGACCGGCCGGGTGGCCAGCACAGACGAAGTCGCCGCCTACGTTGCGTACTTGCTCAGCGACGAGGCGGCGTTCGTGACCGGTGCCGCACTGGCGATCGACGGTGGGGCAACGGCCTGACAAACGCGGCGCCGTCGTATGACGGCGCCGCGGTCAACTCGCTCGGTCGAGCCGGCTCAGATCACGGGATCAGCGGCGGGTACGACGGGTCGAAGAGGTTGTTGTCCTTCAAATAGCCGTACACCGGCGTCGTGTCGGGGTAGTGGCCCCACTGGTGGTCGCCCTTGATCTGGCCGGGGCCGGCCAGCGGCGCTCCGAGCAGTTGGCGCTGTACCGGCGTGAACTCAGCGAACTGCTCGCTCGCAAGGAGCGCGTCATTTTCGTCACGGCCGTACGACCAGCGATGCGAGTACGCGAAGAACATGCCCTTGCGCGTGATGTCGGAGTAGTTGTTCGTCCGGGTGTGCCACAGCCGCCGGTCGAAGAACACCACGTCGCCCGGGTTCGCACAGACCTCGATCGAGCCTTCGGGTTCCGGCCACACGACGTCGCGCCGCGGCGGTCCGTCGATCCGGTTGACCAGATGACTGCCCGGCACGACCTTGAAGTTGCCACGGCCCGTCTCCGAGACGTCGGAGAGCCAGTACGCGAGTTTGACCGACAGCCGGGGACGCGGGTTCGTCTCCAGTTCGCGGTTCTGGCGGCCACCGTCCTGATGCCACTCGAAGAGATACGGCTTCGGAGTCACGATCTTCGGATGAACGTCCAAGTGGGAGTGGTAGATGTGGATGTTCCAGCCGAGCACCGACCAGATGAACGGGAAGGTGGCCGGATGGTCGATGAGGCTGACCGACGCCGGGCAGTTCGCGACCGCGCCGAGGGTGTGCATCGAGGCGCCGGGTGCGATCTTGCCGGCGGTCAGCTGCGCCCCGTAGACCTCGTCCAAGGCATTGGCGTAGTAGGCGACCTCGTCCGGGCTGAGCGCGCCCTCGATCACCAGGTAACCGTCGCGCTCGAATTGCTCGCGCAAGTCGGCCGATGGGGCACTGATGCTGGTTTGGGTGGCAGTCGGTGCAGTTATGGTCATCGGAACCCCTGCTTGGGTATCTGGGCTGGTTAGCGCTCTTCGCGACAATATTCGATTACCGGGCATTAGGCGTGAAAAGTCGCATTTACGGGGGAGCGAAACCGGTCAAGCGGCCTGCGGACCGGAGGTACCTAGCCAACGTCGTTGGTGACCGCAGACACGCTAACGGCGAACGCTCGACGTTGGCTCAACTCTTGAGCTGCGGATTCACAACGTACAGATGCGATCAGTGGTCCACACGGTTGCCTTCTGTCGGATTGCCGACAGAAATCGAGGAGATTTACGACCGAAATAGCGTTTTGCGCGCCGCCAAACGTCGAGGCGGCGGTGGCCGCACTGACTTCGCCGTCGCTCGTCGCTCGTCGCGTTGTCGCTTGCGCGGCGACCTATCGCTCAATCGTCTCGTTGAAGGAGATGACATCCCGGCCGCCTGGGTCGGGTTCCGGCTCGAACTCCCGTTGGTCCCAGTCGGGTCTGGGCGCACTGTCCACAGTGGCGATCACGCGGTCCATCGCCGCCCGGAACCGTTCGAACGGCAACTGGTCGTCGGCGCCCAGCAAGTGCTCCTTGAGCTTGAGTCGCTGCTCGACAAGGCGGTCCGAGCCGGAGCCGATGCTCGTGATGATGTCGGACAACGTGGCGCAGTCGGGATCGAGGAGTTCTGCGGCGGCCGCCGTCGGATACCGGTTGCGGAACACGTCATGGTCCAGCGCCGCCGAATTCGTCACGACGTACGGCTTCTCGCTGTAGAGATAGTCGGCGACCACGCTGGAAATGTCGGTTACGAGCAGGTCGGTGTGGTTGAAGCAGTCGAAGAGCGTCGGTAGCGCGTCCGTCACGACACGGTGCGTCCACTCCGGGCGTGAGGCCCAATACATCGTCGTCCATTGTTCGGTGAGTTCACCGGCCCGCCGTACGCCGTCGACGTGGGTGCCGGCCGAGTCGCGGGCGATCATCGCCTCGTCGGCCTTCGCGTCGCCGGTAATGGCGACGATCGCCGCGCGTACGGAGGCGAGCTGTGCATCCGCGGTCGCGCCGTTGCCAGGGCCGGCTATGGATGCGGCGCCGGCCGGGGAACCGGTGCCGGCCGGGGAACCAGCGCCGGCCGGGGAAGCGGTGCCGGCCGTCGCCGCGTTGTCGGCCGGCATCGACGGGCGAGCAGCGGCCCGCGCCGCGTTGGCCTTGTCGATCATGGCGATGATCGCCTCGTTTTCCGCTGACGCCTTGGCCGAACGCCGGCCGGTCAGCGGATGCGGTTTGTAGATCAGACGCACCGAGTCCGGGTGGTCGAGAATGGTCGCAACGATCGCCCGGCCCATCGTGATAAGCGACGTGTTGAGCAGGTCATCGGTCCAGCCCTCCCAGGTCGGGGCGTACAGAACGGTAATCGGCTCGTCCGTCTTGCGCTGGCCGCGCTCGATCGGTGCCAGCTGCGGTCGGCCGACCTCGAACACGTCCCTGTCGTCGACGCCGATCATGGCTCGGGCGAAGCGCTCGCGACCGGCCGGTCCGGCCACCCAGACCTCGTCGTACACCTTGCAGAACGGGTTGATGCTCGCGACCTTGTCGCTATCACCGTGCCCGATGAACACGTGGGCCATGCCCGGCAGGCGCAGGAAATGGATGTTCTTGCCGGTGTTGGCGGCGTACAGCCCGACCCGAACGCTCGGCATGTCGAGGTCCATCAGGTCAACGGCGCTGGGCACGCACAGCACCGGCAACGACGTGGGGGCGAGATCGTCGAGGATCGCCCGCTCTCGCAGGATGATCAGCACACGCTGGTCCAGCTGAGCGGCGACCTCGAGCCACATGTTGATCTGGTACGTCGAGGTGCCGCCGCCGCTGAAGTAGATGGCGACCTCTGGGGCGTACGCGGCGATCCGGTCCTTGACCACCGACGTGACCCTTTGCTGGCTCGGCATCCGGCGCGCAGCGAGTGCATGAATGGCGGCCACGCCGACAATACCGACGCCGACCGCGGCGCCGGCCAGTGCGCCGACGACGATCGGCAGCGCCGAGTCGGTCGCTGCCGAGACGATCACCCCGATCAGCGGCGCGACCGCCAGATAGGACATCGTGTACGCATCGATCCGCTCGACCGGGCCGATCGTGCGGTCCGGGATACGCAGTGCGGAGATGTCCAGGTTGCGAGTGACGAGGTGCATCCGGCGGTGGGCCGGCACCACGATGTCGATCACTTCCTTACCGGCGCGAGCGCCCTCGATGGCGAACATGAACGTCGCAACGAGCACGATGTCGAGCGTGCGATGGAACGCGGCGGCGGTGAGGAGCACGATTCCGAAACTCCGCGCCGCGCCCCGAACCGCCCGACCGGCGTCGGCGAGCCGCAGGACGCCGTACGCAAGCGGCGCCCGGCGGGTGAACAAGGCCTCGAGCGGGAATGTCGCGAGGCCGAGGACCGCGAATGCCCATCGCCAGTCGAACGCCGCCGCCAACAGGGCCGCCGGGTACACGAGCAAGGCGACACCGTAGACCAATTGACGAGACCGATTGCCGCTCTGTGGCATTAGCGCGAACCCTTCACGTCAGGTGTGGTGGCGGAGGTAGGTCGGCTCATGCGCGTACGACGGCGCTCGACACGGTTTCCTGCCGCCGGATATCGAAGACGTGACCGGTCAGGCCGGACACCAGCACATCGAGCGATGCCTGGGCGACGGCCTCCGACGACAGCAGCGACGAGGACGGTTCATCGCCGAACGCCCGCGTTCGCATCGGCGTGCCGGTGCGTTCGGGATTCATGCAGTTGACCCGCACACCCATCGGCGACCACTCGTCGGCCAGCGCCTGCACCAGATTGACGACCGCGGCCTTGCACGCCGAGTAGAGCGCATAGTTGGCCCGGCCACGGGTGTACGAGCTCGATGTGTAGAGCAGCAACTGGCCCTTGGTCCGGGCCAGGTAGTCGACGCTCGCCTGGGCGATGTTGACCGGGGCCAAGAAGTTCACGCCGATGGCCTCGTCCACGTTCTCCGGCGGCGCATCGGCCAGCGGACCGGTGTGGAGGATGCCGGCCGTCACCACGACGTAGTCGATGCGGCCGGTTTGCTGGTATGCCTCGGCCAGCGCAGCCCGTACGTGCTCGGGATCCTCGACGTGGGTGCCGGTCTGGGTACGGCTGAACGACAGCACATCCGCACCGAACGACGTGGCCAACGTGACGAGATCGGCGCCGATGCCCGAGCCGCCACCGAACACCACCATCGTGCGACCGCGCAATTCGTCGGCGTATTCATGGTCGGATCGCGGCGCCGGAGCGGACTGCGTCGCGAGTTGGAACAGTTTGTCGACGATGAATACATCAAGCGGGTGGGTGATCTTCATGTTGTCGGAGCTGCCCTCGATCACCTTGATGGGAACGTCGGGCAGGTATCGGTGGACCACACCGCAGTCATCCGTGGCAACGAAATGCGGATCGTCGCGCGCCAGTTCGTAGGCCCGACGGATGGTGCTCAGGTGAAATCCCTGTGGTGTCTGGCCCAGCCGCAGCGACGCCCGCGGCGGTATAGCGCTGATGGTGTCGTCCCCATCGACCGCGATGATGGTGTCCGGCGATGGGATCGCCACGTCGACGGCGGCGTGAAGTCGCAGCGCATTGACGCACTCCCGGACGATCCGGTGGCTCAGCAACGGGCGTACCGCATCGTGGAACAGCACCTTGCACTCGCTGTGATGGATCGCGTTGAGGGCGATCTGCGTCGTCTCGGCGCGCGTGTCGCCGCCCGCTAGCACCGCGGAGATCTTCGTGAATCGGCCGGTCTGCAGCAGGTCCTGGGCCTCTCGCTCGTAGCCGGCGGCCATGAGCACCAGGATCTCGTCGACGTCCGGGGCTGCGTCGAGGATGGCAACGGTGTGCTCGAGGACCGTCTTTCCGGCAATCTTGACCAATTGCTTCGGGATATCGAGGCCGAGCCGACTTCCCGTGCCGCCGGCAAGCACCACTGCCACCGTCGGCAGGGCGGACGCATCGGGGCGGTCACTGGGGTCGGAAGGCATATCGTTTCTCCATACGCTGTGTGATCGATCGGATACATTTCCGCGCGGGAACTATGTGGTCTAGCTCGCGGTGGTCCACCTCCGGCGATCGAGCCGGCGGCACGCTCCCGTCGGGCCACGCGACGCTACGTCCGCACGATTACGGCGCGATGTCCGATCTGTGGCGTGCGTTCGCTGAACGCCAGGAATCGCTTAGGTGAACGGCGGCGCCAAAGGCCCGGTCGATTGTTCATCATTGCGAATCATCTTATTCACTCGGCCCGGCGGCAGCGGGCGTCCGTCCGAACCGTTCGTTTTGTCCGTTGCGTATGGTGGTCTGTTCGCTGCGTATAGTGCTCGGCATGAGGGCACTGGTACTCTCCGGCGGCTCGGGAACGCGGCTGCGTCCGATCACCCACACGTCGGCCAAACAGCTGGTGCCGGTGGCCAACAAGCCGGTGCTCTTCTACGGGCTGGAAGCGATCGCCGCAGCAGGGATCACCGACGTCGGCATCGTGGTCGGGGACACCGCGGAAGAGATCCAGGCAGCCGTCGGCGACGGTTCGATGTTCGGGCTCGCCGTCACGTACATCCCCCAGGACCAGCCACTCGGGCTCGCGCACGCGGTGTTGATCTCACGAGACTTCCTGGGCGACGACGATTTCGTCATGTATCTGGGCGACAACTTCATTGTCGGCGGGATCAAGGCGCTGGTCGACGAGTTCCGAGCGTCCCGGCCGGCCGCCCAGATCCTGCTCACCCAGGTCTCGAACCCGGGCGATTTCGGTGTAGCCGAACTGGACGCCACGGGACAGGTCGTGTCGCTGGAGGAGAAGCCTCTGACGCCCAAGAGCGACCTCGCGCTCGTCGGCGTCTATCTCTTTACACCAGCGGTGCACGAGGCGGTACGCAAGATCCAGCCGTCCAACCGTGGGGAACTCGAGATCACCCACGCGATCCAATGGCTGATCGACGAGCGGCTCGACGTCCAGTCCACCCGGATCACCGGCTACTGGAAGGACACCGGCAATGTCGCCGACATGCTGGAGGTCAATCGGTCCGTGCTCGAGCTGGTCGAGACGTCGATCGAGGGCACCGTCGATGCCAGAACCGAGATCATTGGACGGGTACGGATTGAGCCGGGCGCCCGTGTGACGGGCTCGCGCATTGTCGGCCCGGTCATCATCGGTCGAGACTGCGTCATCGCGGATTCGTATATCGGGCCATTCACCTCGGTCTCCGAGCAGTGCCGCATCGAGCGAAGCGAGATCGAATTCTCGATCGTGTTGCGTGACTCGTCGATCACCGGCGTACGCCGCATCGAAGCGTCTCTCATCGGCCGAAACGTCGTGGTGACCCCGGCGCCGGCGGTACCGGCCGCACATCGTCTAGTCCTCGGCGACCACAGCAAGGTGCAGATCTCCTCATGACGTCAAAGCGAATCCTGGTCACGGGGGGCGCCGGATTCATCGGCTCCCACTATGTGCGGACGCTGCTTGGTGCGCACTCGCTCGCCGAAGCCAGGCCGGACGTGTCCATCACTGTGCTCGACAAGCTGACCTACGCCGGCAACCCCGCAAACCTCGACCCGGTCCGCGACAGCGATCGATTCGAATTCGTGCACGGCGACATCTGCGATGCGCCGCTGGTCGATCATCTCGTGGCGACACATGACGAAGTCGTGCACTTCGCGGCGGAATCCCATGTCGATCGGTCGATCCGCGGTGCCGACGAGTTCATCCAGACAAACGTGGTCGGGACGCAGACGCTGCTCGAGGCGGCGCTGCGTCACGGTCTCGACACGTTCGTGCATATCTCGACCGACGAGGTCTACGGCTCGATCACCGAGGGCTCGTGGCCGGAGACCGATCCGCTGCGGCCGAATTCGCCGTACTCGGCGGCGAAGGCGAGCAGCGACCTCATTGCGCTGGCCTATCACCGTACGCACGGGCTCGACGTACGGGTGACCCGCTGCTCGAACAACTACGGCCATCACCACTTCCCGGAGAAGGTCATCCCGCTGTTCATCACGAACCTGCTGGACGGCGGCACGGTGCCGCTCTACGGCGATGGGCTCAACGTCCGTGACTGGCTGCATATCGACGACCACGTCCAGGGGATCGAGCTCGTGCGCCGGGGCGGTCGGGCCGGCGAGGTCTACAACATCGGCGGCGGCACGGAGTTGACCAATCGCGAACTGACCGGGCAGCTTCTCGCCGCCTGTGGTGCCGACTGGGACAGCGTCGTCTATGTCGACGATCGCAAGGGTCACGACCGGCGCTATTCGGTGGACTGCACGAAGATCCGTACCGAACTCGGCTACGCGCCCCGGACGTCGTTCGAGGTGGGGCTGGCCGAGACGGTCGCGTGGTATCGCGACAACCGGTCTTGGTGGGAGCCGTTGAAGGCCCGCGCGGCATTGGTCGGATGACCGCCACACGCCCGATCTGGCTCGTTACCGGAGCCGGCGGCATGCTCGGTCAGGACGTGCTGGCCCACCTGGTGGCCGCCGGTGACGACGCGGTCGGGCTCGACCGGCGGTCTCTGGACATCACGGATGCGGCCCGCGTGCGGGCGGCCGTGCGCGAACACCGTCCGGACGTCGTGGTGAACTGCGCAGCCTGGACCGCTGTCGACGACGCCGAGACTCATCAGCTCGATGCATTACAGGTCAACGGCGACGGCGCCCGCAACGTGGCCGAGGCATGCGCCCGCGCCGGAGCGTCGATGCTGCACGTCTCAACCGACTACGTGTTCGCCGGCACGGCCACGGTTCCGTACGGCGAAGACGACCCGACCGATCCGCTCAACGCGTACGGCCGGACCAAGCTGGCCGGGGAAGCGGCGGTCCGTGCGACCCTGCCGGAGGACGGTTACGTGATCCGGACCGCTTGGCTCTACGGCGCCGGCGGCCCGAACTTCGTCCGCACGATGATCGCGCTGGAACGGACGAAGGAAACCGTCGACGTCGTGGACGACCAGCGCGGTCAGCCGACGTGGACGAGCGATCTCGCCGCCCACCTCGTGCGTCTCGGCCGGGCCGCCGTCGCCGGCGCGGCGCCGGCCGGCATCTATCACGGCACCAGCACCGGCGAGGCCACCTGGTTCGACCTCGCCCGAGAAACGTTCCGTCTGGTCGGCGCGGATCCCGCCCGGGTCCGACCGACCACGAGCGAGGCGTACGTCCGCCCGGCGGCCCGCCCGTCGTTCAGCGTCCTCGGCCACGACGGGTGGCGGCGGGCCGGCCTGACGCCGATCCGGGACTGGCGAGCCGCACTCGCCGAGGCGGTCCCCGTGTTGACCGCCAGCCTGCCGCGGTAGCCGCCTCGGCCTTTCGCGTCAGAGCGACCCGTAGCGCTTCTTGAGCACCCTCGTCTTGTTCGTACCCTCGGCGTTCGTGCCCTTCTCGATGATCACGAGGTTGTGGTAGAAGTGCACCGCCACGACGTGGCGATCCGCGTACGTCGGCTCGTAATCCTCGTCCACGAACTCCTCGTAGTTCAGGCCGTCGGCGAGTGCCTTCAGCATGGACATGCTGGTCTTCGGATCTTGTCGATCGACGCTGCCCTGCCACTCCGGCCAGTAGGACGTCTGTATGTCCTCGACGGCGTAGATGCCGCCGTCGCGCAACAGGGGAAAGAGGGTCTGGAACGTGACGAGAATATGTGGGCTGAGGTGGCTGCCGTCGTCGATGATGACGTCCAACTCGCCGATCTTGCCGGCGACCGCCCGGAGCGACTCGGGATCGGACTGGTCGGCGACGAATGTAGTGATGCGGTCTTCATCGACGAACGACTTGTCGCGGATATCCATGCCGTAGATGTGCGCGGCCGGAAAGAAGTGCTTCCACATCCGCAGCGATGCGCCGCCCTTGCCGGCCTTGCTGTAGCCGCCGATCCCGATCTCGAGCAGGTTGAAGGAGTCGTTGCGCAGGTGCTGCAAATGCCGCTGGTAGTGCTGCGCGTATCGGTGTGTACCCCACTTGTCGGTCTTGAAATGCACAGCTAGTTGGCATAGGTCGTTCGACATCGCGGCGAGACGGCGGCGCTCGGCCGGCCCCGATAGCGGACCCGTCACCCGCCGCTTCGCCGTGCGCAAGGCGCGCCAGCCCCGTTCTCCGACGATCGGGCGCACCCTCTTCTTGACTGCGGAGCTGATGGACATCCGGGTCTCCTTGATGAGATCGGAAACGGTGGCCGGCAGTTTACGGAGCCGCCTGTTTCCGGCCGTTTGCCAACTGCGCATCGAAAGCGACACACGCCTGGAACGATGGCAGAAGGCCTTGACGCTCCGCGTCGGCCAATGACGGCGCCGCGGCATCCTTCGGCGATAGCAACGGCTCGATCCCGGTTGGCCAGGCGATGGCGAGAGCCGGGTCGAGCGGATTGACGCCATGCTCGCGCGCCGGGGCATATCCGCTCGAACACAGGTAGACGACCGTGGCGTGATCGGTCAGCGCCATGAAGGCATGCCCGAGTCCTTCAGCCAGGTACACCGCCCGGAAGTCGCGGTCATCGAGGCGTACGGCATCCCATTGCCCGAACGTCGGCGATCCCACCCGGATGTCCACCACGACGTCGAGGATTTCGCCGCGTACGCACGTGACGTACTTGGCCTGGCTGGGCGGCAGGTCCGAGAAGTGGATGCCGCGGAGCGTGCCCCGGGCGGAGATCGAGCAGTTTGCCTGCGCCAGGTTCAGGTCGTGGCCGACCGAGTCCGCGAATTCGCCCTCCCGGAACCACTCGTGGAAACTACCGCGGTCGTCCGGAAAGACGGTCGGTTCGAAGCTCCAGGCGCCGTCGATCTTGAGGCGTTGCACGGGTCCTCCGCTTTCGTCCGTACGGATATTCAGTCCACGTCCCGCGCGGCTAAATCCGAGGCTTCACAAGCCCCAGGACCGGAAGCGAGCGCGCAACGCCCTGCGTGGACCGGCCGGCAGCCGTGAAGCGATCGGCCCGACCACGCGGCGGATCGCGCGCTTCGCGTCCTGCTGGTGATGCTTGGTCCGAAGCTGCCGGAGCTGCCGGGCCATGCCGCGATCGATCGGCCGCACGTCGATCACGGCGAGTGATCCGTTGCCGCTCACCCGCACCTTACCGAGGGCGGTCTCCGGACCGTCCGGCCCGTCCAAACGCGCCGCCAAATCCCAGGTTCCGGCACCAAGCCTGGCGGCGTCGGACGGGGTCTGTTCGTCGACTCGGTCGGCCAGGCGCCCGCGGGCGCGCAGATGAATACGGTCGCCGACCGCGATGAGCCGAGCGGGCTGGACGAGCGGGGCACCGGTCGGCCCGGTCCGAATCACGAGCTCCGCGTCGCTCGCGGCCGTGCCCGATCGAGTCGCGACGGGCAAGAGGAGGTCGATCCACCGGCCAGCGGCCGAGACCGCCCGAATGTTCTCGCTGGCGATGACATCACCGAGTTGATGGGCCCGCCGGTCGACGTCCAGCGTGAGGTTGTCGCCGGTATCGACGAAGAACGGCACGACCAACGTGGCCTGATCACCGAGCAACGCCGGGAGACTCTGCCCATCCACGTGCGCGCCACGGTTAACGCCGAACCGTACGCGCTTGCTGAATCCGATGCCGCTCACCCGGGCAAAGGCATCCCAACGACCCTTCGCGAGCGGTCCGCGGGTCTTCGTCTTCGATGGATCAATCCGTACGGTGCCACGCATGATGACCTGGCACGCGATGCCGTCGAGGCCTTCGGCCGGGCCGAGTTCCTCGATCTCCGCGATGAAATCGGCCGGACACGGCCATTCGACCGCGCTCTCCCGGTCCCGCAGCGCCATCTCGGTGCGGAAGCTCCCGAACTCATCGGTCACTTCGAAGCGTTCCTGCGGCGGCAACAGGCCGTCATAGAGCGACGGATGGAGGAAATAGTGGTCACCTTGGCGGAGCAGAAGCAACGGTCGCTTATCCGAATTGTGCACGAGTTGTGTCGTCACCGAACAAAGAGCGCGTCCGTCGCGCCAACTCAGATCGTCGAGCCGGGTCTGGCCCGTCACGTCAGAACATCGGCGGGCCAATTCCACCAGTTCCGCGCGCCGATCCTGGCGGAGGAGCGTCGAGCGCAACCGCTGTACGGCGGCCAGGCCGTCGTGCACGCCATCGGTCACGAAGTCCGCCGCCAACTTCTCGATCGCGTCGATCAGGTTCGTCCTGTACTCGTCGTCGTACTTCGGCAGCGCCGGCTCACTGACGCGACCAAGCATCTCGATCCGGTAGAAGCGCCGAAGGAGGCGATCACGGAAAGCGCCCGGCTCCGTGTTGGCGACCACGACGTCCAGGACTTCGCGCAGATTGCCGTAGTAGCCGGACGGAACGATCTTCGTCGCGCCGGCGTTGCCGCCGTCGTCGCGCTTTGAGTAGAAGTAGCAGGTGTAACTGCCCAGGATCGACACCACGCGAGCCGGGAAGTACGACTGCACCATGTAGAGCTGATCCTCGAGACGTCGCTTGCCCTCGGCGTAGCGGATGTCGTTGTCGTGCAGGAACGCTGCCCGGAACATCTTGTGCGGCGTGAGGCTGTCGATCAGCGGGAAGTCGTGGATCGTGCACTTGTCGCGGTCGGCACGGAAGATCCCGTGCGGAATGCCTCGGAAGTTGCTCGCGACCTTGCCGATGACGATGTCGGAACCGTTGCGCGAGCCCATGTCGTAGAGCCGGCGGAGGGCATCCGGCGCCAGATGATCGTCCTGGTCGACGAACTGGATGTATTCGCCTGAGGCGGCGTCCACGCCGATGTTGCGAGGCCGGCCCGGCCAGCCCGAATTGGGAATGTGGATCGTACGGATCTGAGCGTGCGTGGCGGCCAGGTCGTCGAGGTAGGCCGGCGTCTCGTCCGAGGAACCGTCGTCGACGAAGATCACTTCGTACTCGTCCGGGGGCAGCGTCTGGTGCAGCAACGACTCGACACACGGCTCGATGTATCGACCCGGGTTGTAGACCGGGACGACGACGCTCACCTTCACCGACATGTGCGCCAATCCTAGGGCCCTTGTCTGTCCGGGGATTCACGATCGCCTGTTTGCGATCTTGGAAATCCGAGTACATCGCGGTCGAGAACTCGCGAGACAGTCGAGCCTATCGGACCCGCTCTGGCTGCGGGTGAGCACAGCCGCGGCCGAGCGATGATCGCCCGGCCGCCAGCGTCGTACCTCGGTTGTCCGGCTCGTGGCGGTGGGGTTTCCGTGGCCAATCGCCGGATATTCGGCACCGAACCCGGGCACGATGAGCAGCAGGCGTGGCTCGTCAGCCATGCGCACTGAAATCAGCCTGAACGCGGGGCAACCGGGCCGCGTCGGTAGCGAATGGAGACGGCTGTATGCGACTCAGCATCCGCAATCAGCTCGACGGAGTGATCCGGACTGTATCCCGGGGCGAGGTCATGGCAACGGTCCGGACTGCCCTGGACGGCGGTCCGGAGATCACCGCCGCGATCACCCTCGAGGCCGTCGACGATCTCGGCCTGACCGATGGCCAGCGCGTGCGCGTGCTCGTCAAGTCGACCGAGGTTGCCCTCGCGACCGGGACGCTGGAAAACCTGAGCATCCGCAACCGGCTACCGGGGACGATCGAGAGCGTCGACCACGGCGCGGTGATGACGACCGTGAAGATGACGATCGCCGGCGGCCAGACCGTGACCGCGGCGATCACAAAGGACGGCGCCGAGGATCTCGACTTATCCGCGGGGGACGCGGTCACGGCGCTGATCAAGTCGACCGAGGTCAGCATCGCCGTCGAATGATCGCGAATCAATCCGGCGTTGATCGAGGTTCATCACATCGATAACCGTTCTTGACGGCCTCTGACGTGTCCAGAACAATTTGCCGGGAGTCTCCGCAAACGCCACATCGGAGGATCCCATGGCACAGTCTGGCCAGGCCGTTATCCGTCGCCGTATTACTCGTCGGCCGGGTCGTCGCCGCATCGGCCGGTTCGCCGCCGTCGTCGGCTTCGGCGCCGTCGTGCTGCTGGCCGTACCGGTCGGGGCGGTAGCGGCGCCTCCGCCACCAGCGATCGCACCGGGTGCACCGGGAGCCGCGTCCTTCTTCGACCTGGCCCGCAAGGACTGCGTGGGCACCGCGCGGAACACCACCTCGAAGGTGTGGTTCACCGTCGCCGATGGCGTGCTGTCCGATGTATACGAGCCGACGATCGACAACACGAACGTGAAGTCGTTGCAGTATGTCGTGACCGACGGCTCGTCGTTCACCGATCTGCAGACGCGCGATCTCACCTACACGGTGGCGACCGATCCGACCGGGATGAGCTGCACGATCACCGCGACCAGCGCGGCGCACGGCTATCAGTTGGTGACGACCTACGTCGCGGACGCGGGCCGCGACGCGGTGCTCATGCACACGCAATTGCGGGCGCGCGCCGGCACGAAGACCAACATCAATAAGCTCCACGTGTACGCCTATCTGGACGCGCACGTCAACGGCAACGGCGGGGGCGGAACCGCCAACGGAGGAGCCGACACCGGTGTGGTCGACTCGTCCGGTGTCGGCGTGATCGGCGACACCTCCACAGTGAGCCAGGCGACGAACCGGGACTACGCGGTGCCGACATTCATGGCGTTAGCCTCGCCACAGCTACAGACGGCCTCGGTCGGCTACGCCGGGTCGACATCAGACGGCCTGACCGCGCTCGACACCGGCCACTCGCTCGGCGCCACCTACCAGTCCGCGCCGGACGGGCATGTCGTTCTCACCGAGCAACTGAAGACCAGTGGGGGCGCCCAGGGCCCGGCGACGTTCGACTTGAGCCTGGGCTTCGGAAGGACGCAGGCTCAGGCGGTCGCCGTGGCGAAGTCATCGACGGCGCGACCGTTCGTGGCGACCGCGGCGATCTACCTGGCCGGATGGGCGGTGTACGACGCGAAGCTGGTCCGGCCGAAGCTGCCGGTCGCTGGTGTCAGTGCGACGCAGGTGCTGGCCGCCTACTACGTGAGTGCGAACGTCCTCAAGGCCAGTGAGGACAAGACATTCCCCGGCGCCCTGGTCGCGTCGCTCTCGAGCCCGTGGGGCCAGGCGGTCAATGCCGGGACGCTGCCCGGCGGCAAGCCGGTCTACTTCGGCTCCTATCGCGAGGTCTTCGCACGCGATCTCTACGAGACGTTCACGGGCCTGCTCGCCGACGGCGATCGCGCGACGGCGCAGGCGGCCACCCGATTCTTGTTCGAGAAGCAGCAGTTGCCGACGGGTGAGATCCCGCGTAACTCACTGCTGAACGGCAAGGTCGCGCCGGACACCGGCGGCGACCAGCTCGACGAGTCGTCGTACCCGATCCTGATGGCTTATCTGAGTGGTCTCGGCGGCGACGCGACGCTGTGGCGCGACCACATCAAGCCGGCGGCCGATTTCGTCGTCGCGCACGGGCCATCGTTCGGCGTCGAGCGGTGGGAGGAGCAGTCGGGCTATTCGCCATCCACTATCGCGGCCGAGATCGCCGGCCTGACCGCGGCAGCGAAGATCGCCACCATGCAGGCGGACACCGCGAGCGCCCGGCTCTACCAGGCCGTCGCCGACTCGTTCCAGCGCAACGTCAAGGGGTGGACGGTCACGTCGACCGGGCCGTACAGCCCGTCGCCGTACTTCATCCGGCTGTCGCGGACCGGTGACCCGAACGCGGCGATCTCGTACAACCTCGGCAACGGCGTCCAACCGGATCAGGACCAGCGCGCGGTGGTCGACGGCGGGTTCCAGGAACTCGTACGCCTCGGCGAGCTGTCACCGACCGACCCCGACTATCTGAACTCGCTCGCCGTAGTGGACAAGCAGATCGCGGTCAGCACGCCGTCCGGCACCGGCTACTACCGGTACGGCACCGACGCCGCCGCGAAGGGCAGTGCCGACGGGTACGGCGACTGCTACCAGCCGAGCCAGTCGACGTGTACGAATCCGGGGCAGCCGTGGCCCACGACGAACACCGGTACCGGGCATCTGTGGCCGGTGCTCTCCGGCGAACGCGCTGAGTCCGCGTTGCTGACCGGCGACAAGCCGACCGCCACGGCCGAGTTGCAGTTCATGCTGCAGTCGGCGTCGGGCGAGGGTCTCGTACCCGAACAGGCCTGGGAGAACCCGGATCTGGCCGCGTCGCCGTACGGCAGCGATCCGACCACCGCGTCGATCGGCTTCACCGACGGCAAACCGGCCGGCTCGGCGGCGCCGCTCACCTGGGCCCAGGCACAGGAGTTGCGGCTCATCCTCAACATCGGCACCGGTACGATCGTGGATCAGCCCGCCATCGTGGCCGATCGCTACGTGCGCCACACGCCACCGGCGGCCTTGCCGGTGACGATCACCGCTCCGGCCGGCGGCACCACCGTGAGCGGCGACTCCACAACGGTGGCCGGCACGACCGCGCCGAACGCAAACGTCAGCATCGGTGTCAACGACACCGATGTCGCCGGCGCCTCGTCCGTGGTGACTACGACGGCGGACGGCAGCGGCGCGTTCTCGACGACCGTACCGATCGGGTTCGGTACCAACGTCATTACGGTCGCCGCGACGACGGGTGCCGGACTCGGCACGGCGACCGGCACCGCGCAGGTGTCGGTGGTCGGCGATCTGGTCGGCGGTACGACCGTGCTCGACGTGACCGATCCGAGCGGCGATGACAACGGACCGGGCACGTACGCGTATCCGACGTCTTCGTCGTTCACGGCCGGATCGTTTGACATCACGCGTTTCCAGGTGTTGACGAAAGACGGGACGGCCTACCTGCGCACGACGGTGCGCGCGCTCACGCCGACCTTCGGCAACACCATCGGCGCCCAGATGCTCGATATCTTCATCCACACCGCGGACGCCGCGCCGACATCGACGGCGGCGGCGTTCCCGACCCGGAACTACACGATCGCGCCCGCCGACGCGTGGAGCCAACGCATCGAGGTGCAAGGCTTCGCATCGCCGGTCTGGGTTGACGCGAACGGCGACGCTCAAGGAACGGTCAGCGCGGTCGTCTCCTCCACGATCGCGAACACGATCACCGTCGCGGTTCCCGAGTCGGCGCTCGGCACGCCGACCTCGGGCTGGTCGTTCGGCGTCGTGCTGACCGGCCAGGACGGCTTCAGCCCGGACCAGGCGCGGGCGTTCGCGCCGACGCCGCAAGACTTCGCGTTCGGCGTGTGCCAACCCGGCGGTACGTCGCCGATCTGCAGTGTCGATCCGGGCACGGTGCCGAAGGCGATGGACGTCATCACGCCCAGTGGTGTCAGCCAGGTCACCGAACTCGATCCGACGCTCGGGCCGGTGGTGATTCACGGCGTACCGGTGCCGTGATCCTTGCGGGCGCGGTTCTATTGCGGATGCGGACATAGTGCGGGTGCGGGCATAGTGACGAGATGTCCGCACCCGCTACCCGCCGCGATTGGGCCGGTCCCACCGATTTGCCGGCTCTGATCAGCCTGGCGCAACGGATCTGGACACCGGACGGACGCTGGCACATCGGCGACTTTGCGTGGGAGTTCGGACTCGAACCGGGTGGGCGACCGACGTGGCAGATGTCGTTGTGGGAGTGCGACGGCGACCTCGTGGCGTGGGGTTGGCTCACGCGGCCCGATCGGTTGTCACTAGCCATCGATCCGGTGCGCGCCGATCTGCTCGATGCCGTCGTGGCTTGGGCATCGGACGTGGCCGGGGCCCGCGTGTCCGTCACCGTCTTGTCCACCGAGCGCTATCTGGCCGAAGCATTGGTACGGATGGGATACGCGCCCGACGAGACCGGCCACTTCTTTGTGGCGCACCATCGGTCGCTCGACGGCATTCCGCCGCAGCCGCTGTTGCCGGACGGTTTCCGGATCCGGCCGGTGCGCGGCGACGACGAGGTGGCGGCTCGGGCCGCTCTGCATCGAGAGGTCTGGGCGTCGACCGACCTCACTGAGGACGTGTGCCGAACGATGACGCGACAATGGCCGTACAGCTTCGATTTCGATTGGGTGGCCGAGGCGCCGGACGGCCGGATCGTCTCGTACGTCCTCGGGTGGTACGACGACGTGAACCGGGTCGGCGAGTTCGAGCCGGTCGGGACGCTCCCGTCGTTTCGACGTCTCGGCCTGTCCCGAGCGGTCGGGATCGCTGTGCTGCATGCGTTCCGAGATGCCGGCGGTACGCACGCGATGGTCTACGCCCGTGGCGACGACGACTATCCAGTCCCGCGCCAGGTCTACACGGCGCTCGGATTCCAACCGCGCGGCCGGACCGTCATATACCGGCCGCCGGCTTGAGCTTCGTTGTCCGTCGGCGCACACTGCGCGCCAACTCTTGCGGCTTGTTCGCAATGATGCCGGCACCCGAGGTGAGTGCCGGCATCATGACGTACCCGTATTGGATTTGCGGTGCGGACCTCAGCCGTTCGACGGTGATGCCCCGGCACCGGCCTGGTTGAGATATCCGCTGTCGCGCAATTTCTGCGCGAACGTCGGGTTGAAGACTTGGCTCAGCGTGAGATTGCCGAAGCGTGACGGATCCTCGGACTTCAACCCGTCGAGGTTGGCCTGGCCGGCCTGCGCGTCCGGGTAGGGGTCGTGCACGAGGATCTGTTGGTAGGTCGTGTATCCCTGCATGACCGGGCCGTCGGTCGGCTTCATGTTGAGGTATTTCGCCATTACAGCGAGGCTGGTGTCCTTGTTGGCCGGGTCGCGAAGGTAGTTGATGCCGTCGACGATTGCCTCGAGGAACGCCACGACCGTGTTCGGGTTCTTCTCGCCGAACGATTTCGAGATCGTGACACCGTCGTCGGCGAGCGGCTGGCTCGTCTGGTCCAGGACCATCTGGAAACCTTGCTGCGTCGCCACCGTCGCGGTCGGCTCGCTGAGCACGGTGCCGTCGACCCGACCCGCCGCCAACGCGGCCAAGCGGCTCGACGAGCCGCCGGTCGGCAGGAACGTCACCTTGCTCGAATCGACGCCGAGCTTGGCGAGCGCGAGACGGGCGGCCAGGTCGGTTGTATCGCCGACGGCCGAAATCGCGACCGATTGGCCGGCGAGTCCGGCCGGAGTAGAAATCTTCTTGCTGATGAAGAACTTGTTGATGCTCTTGGTGAGCAGCGTCGCCACAATCTGCATGGGCACGCCCTGCGCCTCGGCCTGGTAGGCGCTCGTCACCTCACCCATGAACAGGTCGGCGCTACCGGAGATGACCGCGTTCGCGCCGGTCGTGCTGTTGCCCAACGTCAATGTCACGTGCAGCCCATGCTTGGTGAATAGACCTTCGTCGGCGGCGATCCACAGCGGGATCATGCTGGCGCCGGCGGTGCCGTAGAGCACGGTCAGGTTCGGTTTCTCAACGGTCGTGCCGCCTGCGGTCGGCTTGGCGCCGCTCGAAGAGCAACCCGCGACGGTGACCGCAATGACGAGTGCGCTCGCCATCGTCGCCGCCCATCGTCCATGCCGGGATACCCGATCTGCGCGTGTTCGTAGGCAGGTGATAGCCATGAGTCCTCATCTCGCGTGCGGCCAGCGGTTAAGGGACAGGTTGTCGCGGTTCGTATGCACGGCGTATGCAATAGCGTAATGGTCGGCTATTTGGGGCGTCAATGGTCTGGAAAAGACTTCGTCGATATCCCGTAATACAAAGGGTCTAGGTCTCGCACTCGTACATGCCTAGCGCATGCAGATGGAGTCGGGCTGTCGGAGACGTCGCTGGTGCCCTCGGCTGGCGCTCTCCGCTGTGAATCCTTCGGTCAGCTGGTCAGGCCTCGTCATCGGCGTTCCGCGCGCGGTCTGCTCGTTGCTGTGGGGTCGAACGTCTCATCGACCGCGGTCTCGGACATTGACCACAGCCGGTCGGCCGCATCGGTGTCGAAGATCCATGGCGCGGCTGAGCCGTCCGCGCCCGGTCGATCGGGCGTGGCGACGACATTGCAGCCAGAGAGGTAAGCCGCGCGCTGCAAGGGTGGCGCCGGTGCGACACACGCCCACACCGACGTCGCGGCGGCGATGTCGAGCGGGGCGCCGGCCTGCCGAGCCTTGACCCGGGTGCTGAACGAACCGCGCTGCTCCTCAGTCAGAGCGGCGAAGATGCCGGTGTCGGACTTGGCCGGCCGTACGGTCAGCGCAAGGAGCCCGCCGTCGCCGTAGCGGCGGTCGAGTGCGAGCGTGAACAGCGCCGTCGCTGATTTCGACTGCGCGTACGCCTCCCGCGCGTCGTACGGGCGGCGCTCGTAGAACGGATCGTCGAAGACAACGGGCGAGTCGCGGTGCGCGCCCGAGCTGAGGTTGACCACCCTGGGCGTCGGGTGTTCGAGAAGCCTGGGCATGAGTAGGCCGGTGAGCAGGAAATGCCCGAGGTAGTTCGTGGCGAGCGTGAGCTCGAACCCCTCGTCCGTGCGAGCAAGATGTGGTCGCACGATGCCGGCGTTGTTGACGAGTGTGTCGAACTGCACGTCGGAGACGCCTTCGGCGAACGTCCTAACGCTCGCGATCGATGCGAGGTCGAGCATGTGGGCACGCGCACGTTCGTCGCCGGCCTGTTCGTTGATCCGCTGTACGGCCTCGCGCGCGCGATCGGTGTCGTGGTCCGCGATCGTGACCATCGCGCCGGCCACGGCCAGAGCCTCGGCGGTGGCGAACCCGAGGCCGCCGGCGCCGCCCGTCACGAGTACCTGACGCCCGCTGAGGTCGAGACCGGCCACGACGTCATGGGTGCTCGAGGTCGCATCCAGCATCAGCGGCTCCGCAAGGTCGGCTCCGCAAGGTCGGCCCCGCGACCGTTACGCAGCAATTGCATATTACTTGAACACAATACTTAGCTCGTCGTCAACGGCGGCTCTGTGTCGGGAGCACGCGGCTCAGCGGGCGATCAGCGTCTGGATGCGCATCTCGCGCGCGGCGCGCATATGGTCGCGGGATTTCTCCGCCGCGAGTTCGGGATCGCCCGCGGCGATCGCCGACACGATTGCCGCATGCTCGGCCACGACCGCAGCGGCGCGCCCCGGTTGTTCGTACGTGCTGCGACCGAACCGTCGTACCGCGTGCTCGACCTGGGTCAGAAATCGTTCCAGGTAGGAGTTGCCGCTTCCTTCCCGCACGATGCGGTGAAACCGCAGGTTGAGTGCGACCAGCTCGGCCGTGTCGGCGTGCGGAAGCCGGTCCACCATTTCTTTGTGGACCTGGGTCAGGTCGTCGAGCAACCCGGATGGTTGGCGCATCGCGGTGAGGTGCGCGGCCAGCCCTTCGAGGTTCTCGCGGACGAGATAGACGGCGAGTATGTCGTCGATGGTCATCGATGCGACGACGCTGCCGGCATGCACCCGATGCACGGTCAAGCGCTCGTCGGCAAGGCGCCGTAGTGCCTCGCGGACCGGAGTGCGACTCACGCCCAGGTCCTGAGCGAGCTCGTCTTCGCGTAGCCGCTCGCCGGGCACTAGACCGCCATCGAGGATCGCTTCACGCAGCGTGTCGGTCACCAACTCCGTCGTCGAACCGCGGTGCGGAACCGCGAGCAGATATTCGCGCAGACTGCGGCTGGACCCGTGGTGAGCAGGGTCGGTGTGGTCGGACACGGCACCTCCATGGGCACCAACGCCAGGTGGCATTCGTTAACGTTCGTCAGCAGCCTGGCGGTGAGGCACGGTGCGCCGTTCTCGGCCGTACGACGTTTCCGGGCTGTCCCGACACTATTGCATTCATTGTGTATGGATCGCTACGCCCGATCGTCCAATAGGGATGATTCATATCAAAAGCTGATGTTAGCCGCGAATTGGATCGAGAGCGGTGACAGGCGTTTGGGGGGATCTGCCGCGGTTGGTTAATCCGGTTGCCGATTGGTTGTGTTACAACGGGTTCACCGCACTCACCCGCTCACCCGCTCATCTGCTAGCCCGCCGACTGCGTGGTGTAGCAGGGCCAATTCTTCGTCGCTGCCATTTCTCCGGCAGCGCACCGACCCCGGCCAAGTGCACCGGGCGCACGCTTTCGGCTTCAGCTGGTCTTGTCGTGTCGCCGCCGCGTCCCGGCTGCTCGGCAGGATGGCGAGTGCCTCGAGTCACGGGGTCAGCCCGTGCCGCTGCCGGCGAACACTTTGGTCGCGGAACGTCTGTGTCACATCAGGTTCCGCCGAGCCTCGCATCGCCGCCAATCATCACGGCTGGCGACCGTAGTCAGTCACGAGGCGAACTCGCCGCGGCAAGCGAGCCTTGCTGGTCGAGGATCGTTTGTCTCGCAACGGATTCAGACGGTCTTGTCGTGTCCCGACCGCGCGTCACGACTGCTCGGCCGAATGGCCACTGCCCTGAGTCATACGGCCAACAGATGACGCTGCGGTCGAACACTATTGGTCGTGGAGCGTATGTGTCGCAGCGGGTTCCGCCGGTATCCGGGCGTCGCTGCCATGTATCACGGCTGGCCACGATAGCAGTTTACGAACCAAATTCGCCGCTGTATGCGAACGTTGCTGGTCGTGGATCGTTTGTGCCACAACGGTTTCAGCCCGTCTCTGTGACCGCCGGGATTGTCGTACGGGTGTGCGAATCTGGTGTCATGGACGAGGCGTTGACACGAGCCGGGGCAGACATCGCCGGGCTGGCGTCGCGTCCGGTCTACGGCCTGTCCGACACCGAACTGTGCGAGACGGCGGCGGTCGTGCACGCCATCAACTCCCGCTGCGTGGCGATCCTCGCCGCCCTGGCCCGGGAGGCGCACGGCCGGGACCTGCCGCGCCGGCAGGGTGCCGTGTCGACGGTGGCGTGGCTACGCGACCTGCTACGCATCAGCCCGGCCGAAGCACGGCAGCTCGTGAGTCTGGGTGAGGTGTTGGACGCGCGGCCAATGTTGGCCGACGCCGTCGCCGACGCTGCCGTCAACCCCGGTCAGGCGATCGCGATCGGCCGGGTGCTGGCCGACGTCCCCGATGAACAGCCCGGATTGGTCGACAAGGTCGAAACGATCCTGATCGGCCACGCCACCCAGTTCGAACCCGGGCATCCTGCGCCGACTCGGCGACCGCGTCCTCGCCCACATCAACCCCGACCTGGCCGACCAACGGCTGCGCGACCGGCTCGACCGCGAACAGCAACACGCGCAGCAGCGCCGCGGCTTCACCCTGTCCCCCGACGGCCTCGGCGGCATCCGCCTATCCGGAGTCTTAGACGTGGAAGGCGCCGCGATCATCGACGCCGCCATCCGACCGTTGACCGCACCGACGCGGGACGCCAGCGGCCCGGACCTGCGCACCCCCGCCGCCCGCCGCGCCGACGCCCTGGTCGACGTCTGCCAACTCGCCCTACGCACCGGGCAACTGCCGGTCACCGGCGGGCAACCCGCCCAACTCAACGTCACCATCGACCTCGACGCGCTGCAACGCGACGTCGCCATCGGCCAATTGGACACCGGCGCCCTGCTCACCCCCGCAGCCACCCGACGCATCGCCTGCCACGCCGCCATCCTGCCCGCCATCCTCGACGGCGCGAGCGTGCCCATCGACGTCGGCCGGACCCGCCGCCCGTTCACCGGCGCCACCCGCACCGCCATCCTGCTCCGCGACGGCGGCTGCGCCTTCCCCGGCTGTGAAAGGCCACCCCGCTGGACCGACATCCACCACATCGTGTTCTGGAGCGAGGGCGGACCCACCGACCGCGACAACGGCGTCGCCCTCTGCCGGCATCACCACCGGCTCATCCACACCACCGACTGGACCATCCGACTCGGACCCGACCGACACCCCGAATTCATCCCACCCCGCCACATCGACCCCACCCAACAACCCCGCCGAAACCCCTACCACCCACGCAGATAGCCGGCGGTCGGCTGCGCTTGGTGGCGCATTGGGCACGGCACCGAGCGATCGGGCGACATGCGACGCCGCCGAAGGCCGTCGTGATCGGCTTCTAGGTGAGTTCGCGGCCGCCGCGAACGGCCCGGGTCGCTTTCGGTGATGGCCGCTCAGATGGCAAGCTCGGCCGCGTGGTGACGGTCGCGTGCTGACATTGAGGATTCTGGCCGTCGTGGCGCTCGCCGCGTGGGTGTGGCTGGCGCTCGTACGCGGCACGTACTGGCGGACGAACATACGGCTGCCGCGGGCCGTCGGCCCGACAATCGCGCGGTGGCCGTCAGTCGCGATCATCGTGCCTGCTCGTGACGAGGTCGACGTGCTGCCGCTGACGTTGTCGACGCTTGTCGCCCAGGACTATCCCGGCCCTGCGCGGGTGATCCTGGTCGACGACAACTCGACCGACGGCACTGCTGCCCTCGTCGCCGACCGTTGGCCGGACGTTACGGTGATCGGTCCGGGTGAACCGCCACCGGGGTGGGCGGGCAAGCTGTGGGCGCTCCGAGCGGGTGTTCTGGCGGCGGACGCCGGACGACGGCGCGACTATCTGCTCGGATTGACGGCGCCCAGACCCGGACCGACGGCGCCCGGACTGATGGCGCAACGGCCGACGACGCCCCGACCGAGACCGTAACGACCGATGATGCGGCTCGGGATCGGGACGGCGGATTCGACTATCTGCTGTTCACCGACGCCGATATCGCCCACGGACCCGACTCGCTTGTCCGGCTGGTAGGCGCGGCCGAGGCCAACCAGCTCGATCTCGTGTCGCAGATGGCGCGCTTGCGCGTACGGACCGGTTGGGAGCGGCTGATCGTGCCGGCGTTCGTCTACTTCTTCGCGCTGCTGTATCCGTTTCGTTGGAGCAACAAGGTCGGAGCGCGTACGGCTGCCGCCGCCGGTGGGTGCAGCCTCGTACGGCGAACCGCGCTCGCCAAGGCCGGCGGGCTGGACGTGATCCGGGACGCGGTCATCGACGACGTCGCCCTGGCCCGTGCCATCAAACGTACGGGCGGGCGCACATTCCTGGGCCTGGCCGATCACGTCTACTCGATCCGGCCGTACCCGACATTGGGTTCGCTCTGGCAGATGGTGGCGCGCAGCGCCTTCGCGCAGCTGCACCGCTCGCTGACGCTGCTCGCCGGGACGGTCGTCGGGTTGGCCCTGGTGTTCTGGGTGCCGCCGGTATGCCTGCTCATCGGCGCCGCCACCGTCGATATACCGACGCTGCTGCTTGGCGCCGCCGGCTACGCATTGATGACTGCGCTGTACGTGCCGATGCTGCGCTACTACCGGCAGCCATGGCCGTGGGCGCTGGCTCTTCCGTTCACCGCGACGCTCTACCTCGGCATGACCGTCGACTCGGCGATCCAACATTTCCGCGGCCGCGGCGCCGCGTGGAAGGGACGAACCTATTCCGGCCGGTAGCGGGAACGGGACCGGGAACGGCCGCAACGGAAGCAGCCGCAACGGAAACAGCCGCAACGGAAACAGCCGCGGGAACGGCCGCAACCCGGGCGGTGACTAGCGCTCGCTTGCCTCGCGCGCATCGTGGAGGGCGCCGGCCCACCAGGCCAGATCCTCGGCCAACAGCTTGAGTTTGGGCTCGAGCGGATCGAACGCGCTGATGTCGGCGGGATCCTCGGATTGGCGCGCCGGCATCATCACGTCCGGCAGGATGTGCACCGCGTGTCGTAGCGGAGCCATCTCGTACTCGACCGCGACCTGTCGCAGTTGCTCGACGGCGCGAGCGCCGCCGACGTTGCCCCAGCCGACGAACGCGATCGGCTTGCGTCGCCACTCGACGAATGTCCAGTCCATCGCGTTTTTCAGCACCGCCGGATATCCGTGGTTGTACTCGGCCGTCAACACCACGTACCCGTCGGCGCGGTCGATCGCACGGCCGAGCCGTCCGACCTCCGCGACGGAGTATTCGCGGGGCGCACGGGCCGGTGGCAAGCCATCGAAGAACGGCAATGTAAATTCGCGCAGGTCGATGAGTTCGACGTCGAGATCGCCGCACGCGCTCAGGTGGTCGATGACCCACCGAGCGACCTTGTCGCCGAAGCGACCTTCGCGTGTCGTACTCGTGATGACCTGGATCAACATCCTGCGAGTCCCTCCTGTCGCCGTGCGGTCGTCGAGATTGTCGATCGTATGCGTCGCGGCCGCGCCGGATGACACCGCGGATGACACCGCCGACCACACCGCGTCAGCCGAGAAGCCCGTCCTCGTAGCACCAGCGCCATGCCTCGCCCGGCTCGATGCTGCGCATCACCGGGTGCTGGGTCCGGCCGTGATGGGCGGTTGCGTGCCGCCGTGGACTGGAGTCACAGCAGGCGACGTGCCCGCACGTCAGGCACATCCGCAGATGGACCCAGTGCGTGCCTTCGTCGATGCATTCCTGGCATGCGCCCGGCGTATCTGGCCGCTGGGTGCGCGCCGCGTCGCGGAGATGATCACACTCGGCCGAGCCCGGCACCAGCGTGAGCTCCTCCTCGCGGATGCTGTCCGCCGCTTCCTCGACGCGGTCGATCATCGACTCTTCAAGGTCGAGCATCGCCATCACGATCTGCAACACTTCGTGGTCGAGCACACCGGTGTCCCGCACGCGGAGAAGCTCGGTCCGCTCGGCGTGCAGCATCTTCAGGCGTAGCTTGCGATAGCTCTCGCTCGGCGTGCGGCGCTCGGCCTCACCGGGACCGAGACGCTCCCAGGCCGAGTTCGTCCGGCTCTCGTCGCGGGCGAGCAACTGTTCGATCAACTCGGGCGGTGTGTCGTCGTCGGTCACGTGACGGAGCATCCGTTGGCCGGCCGAAGTGACCTGCTGGAGCAAGTTGGCAACCTGGAGGGCGTCCTCGGCCCGGCTCGGGCCGAACATGTTCATCTTCCGTACCAACCAGGGCAGGGTCGTGCCCTGCACCAGCAGCGTGCCGGCGACGACGACGAGCGCGATCAAAACCAGGACCGGATGGTACGGAGTGTCCGCCGGTATGACGAAAACGGCCGCGAGCGTCACCACGCCGCGCATACCTGCCCACGAGATCACGGCCGGGACCTTCCACGGCGGTGGCGGATCGACGCGCCCGACGGCCGGGATCCACCGCGGCACGTACGTGGCCGGGAAGACCCAGATCGGGCGCAGCACGACGACGGCGGCGAGCACGGCAAGACAGGCGATGATCAGCCTTTGGTGACCGAGTCCGGCGTGCCAGGCGCCGGTCACGATCGTGCGGACCTGGAGCCCGATCAGCACAAAGACCGCGTTCTCGAGGACGAATTGGATCGTGCGCCAATTCGTACGTTCGGCGATCCGGGACGAGGCACCCTGCCAGATAGCCGCGTTCTGGCCGAGGATCAGGCCCGCCGTGACCACGGCGAGAACCCCCGAGCCGTCGATCCGTTCGGCCGGAAGATAGGCCACGAACGGCGCCAGGAACGAGATCGTCGTGTCGATCACCGGATCGGTGACCCGCCGGCGGATCATCCCGAGCACGTACGCGACGACCGCGCCGACCGCGATGCCGCCGACGACGCTCAGGGCAAAGTCGCGGCCGATGTGCAAGATGCTGACCGCTCCCGCGACGGCGGCGATGGCCGTCCGCAGCGTGACAAGCGCCGTCGCGTCGTTGAACAGCGACTCGCCCTCAAGGATCGTGACCACGCGTCGGGGTAGGCCGGTCCGCCGGGCGATGGCGGTCGCGGCGACGGCGTCGGGGGGTGCCACGACGGCGCCGACCGCGACCGCGATGGGAAACGAGATCGGCAGCAGCGCCCAGGCCACCAGCGCGACACCGAACGTGGTGAAGAGCACGAGCCCGACCGACAGCAGCATGATCGGGCGTTTATTGGCCTTGAAGTCGACGAGCGAGGTCCGGATGGCCGCCGTGTAGAGAAGCGGTGGCAGCAATCCGATGAGCACGATGTTCGGTGTGAGCCGCAGATCCGGGACGAACGGCAGATATGAACCGGCGATGCCGATGAGCGTGAGCACCAGCGGCTCAGAAATGCCGAAGCGACGGGCCAGGGCGCCTGCGGCTGTGGCGACGGCGACGAGAACCGCCAGCCAACCCGCGAGACCCATCGATCGATCATAGGTGACGCCAAGACAGTCTCGAATCGCTGCTCAACCACGGCGCGGCCGCCCGGGGAACCGGACGGCCGAGTGGCCACGGCGCGGAGAAGCCACGGGACTGCGGAGAAGCCACGCGGGCGGCGGAGATGCCACCGAGCGGCGGAGAAGCCACGGCGCGAGAGAATGCGCGTCAGGCCGGGGTCGATGGTGGCGCCGCGGACGGGAACGCGTCGCCCGCACTGGTCGTTCGCTCGGTCCAGTGCACCGGATACGCACCGACGTGTCCCTGATGGCCCGGCCCGACATGTCCGGCCTGCCCATCGCAGCGGACCGTCATGTCACCGTCCGCGCCGGGAAACACGTGGGTGGCCGTACACCGGCTGCGCGAACTTTCGTCTTCCCATGCGTCCACGGTTCGAGCCTGACACAGATTGGGGCTGGCCGGAGGGTGAGACCGAGCGCCGGAGCATCATCGGGTCAGGGCGCGCGGAAGTACCCAGGCAGCCGCAGGCCCAGCCAAGGACGCCGGCCCCAGGCGACGATCTTGCCGGCGGCAAGAGGCGCCCCCAGTCCGGAGCGGCCGTACATCACGCGTACGAACGTCCATGGGTCGGCTGACACGTAGCAGTCGACCCTCTCATCGCGAACCGAACCCTCGGCCACGGTGAGCTGGCCATCCGCGAAGAGCAGGTGCGCGGTCAGCGGCTCGCGTCCGCGGAGGCGGATCTCGAAGTACGTACGCCGGTCGGCCACCCGATCCGGCTTCAGATAGTGCGGCAGCACGGGAAGAGCTGTCTCGATAACCGTACGAGCCCACGTCCTGGGGACCGGCCAGGCCTGATCGGTGGCGCGTGCGATGTCGAGGCCGTGCACGATCGTTTCGCCGAGGCTGAGACCGGCGAGAGTCGACGCCGGCACGTGCAGGTGAGCGTGCCACGGCACCATCGGGTCGCCGTCGAGCGAACTGATCGCCTCGATGTACGCGGCGGCATGCGCCTCGATGTGCTCGCCCAACCGGTTGATGTCCCGCTCGCCGAGCGTCGCGATCACCAGGTCGTTGAGTGCTCCGATCGCGTCGATCGAACCAGCGGGCGACGGAACGCCTCGCACCATCGCCGTACACACTTCGAGGTTCCCGGCGATGTGCGCGGCCACGTCGGTGACGGTCCACCGGTTGGTCGCCGGCGCATTCGGGTCTCGAACGTTCGACAGCATGCGGACGAGTTGCTTGATCGCGACGCCCAGGTGATCGACCGTCGTGGCCAGACCGGTTGGCGACGATGCGGTGGGCGACGATGCGGTGGGCGACGATGGGAGGGGCGACGCAGGGATGGGCGACGCTGGGCTGGCCGGCTTGGGGGTGGCCGGCACGGAGGCGCGGTTCGTCATATCCGATCTCCGTTCGGGGCTACTCCGGTAGCGGAGTATCCTCCCCTCGCGCACGGCAGTAAAGTGCCGCTATGCCAGATGATCTCCCGACTACCTCGTACGCGGTGCTCGGGTTACTTGCCTTACGGTCCTGGACCGGCTACGAACTGGTCCAGCAGGCCCGCCGCAGCCTCGCGTTCTGTTGGCCGAAAGAGGACAGCGTGCTCTATGAGGAGCCGCGCCGGCTCGTCACGCACGGCCTCGCCCGGTCGTTCCGTGAAGTCGATGGTGGACGTTCCCGCAATCGCTATGAGATCACCGACCAGGGTCGCGAAGCGTTGCGCGCCTGGCTCGGCCGCTCGAGCGAACAACCACGCCCGCAACTAGAACCGTTGCTGCGCCTGACATTCGCCGATCAGGGGGAGACGAGCGATGCGCTGTCCGCAGTCGCAGCCCTGCGCGAGTGGGCCGTCACCATGCACAACAAGGGCATGGAGATGCTGCGCGAATACTCGTCCGGCGACGGTCCGTTCCCGGACCGGATGCACATCAACGTCCTTAACGCTGTCTACTACATGGCCGTCCTCGACACCGCCATCTCCTTCGCCGATCTGGCCGAAAAGGAGATCGGCACCTGGGAACGTACGAACGGGCTCGGCATGACCGAGCGCACGCGGGAGATCCTCGACGGCCTCCTTGAGCGGGGTTGAGCGCCTCAAACCTGATGGCCGCATGCCCACAACGCCGCCGACCGCTGGGCCGGCGCTCCCCGGACGACCGGACAACCCGGGCGTGGCCGGTGGAAGGTTGGGTAGTGTGCGTCGACGGTGGGGAGGCGCATGGATCGGCAACTGGCCGCGCTCGCGGCCGCGCACGGCGTGGCGACCTGGTACGAGGATTCGCGGCACGAACGTGTCGCAGTGAGCGCGGAGACGGTCGTCAGTGTGCTCGGCTTGCTCGACGTTGACGCGACGACACCGGATCGCATCGCCGAGGCGATGGCGTCGGCCCGCGCGTCGGCCCGGGCACGTCGCCTCCCGCCGACCATCGTGCTGCGGAAGGGCGCCGGCCGTCCGTTGCCGGGACCGGGCGTGGTGACGACCGAAGCCGGCGAACGCATCGACGTCGGCGATGCCCTACCGGACGACCTGCCACTCGGGTGGCATCGCCTGGCCTGTGGTGAGCAGGACGTCACGCTCGTCGTGGTTCCGCGCCGACTACCGGTGGCGGCTCCGACGTGGGGCTGGATGCTTCAGCTGTACGCGTTGCATTCGGCCGACTCGTGGGGGATGGGCGATCTCGCCGACCTTGCATCCCTGACCCGGTGGGCCGGTGGCCGCGACACGGCCGGCCTGATTCTGCTCAACCCACTGCACGCCGTCGGCCCGACCCATCCCGTACCGGCATCGCCTTATTCGCCGACGAGCCGCCGGTTTGCCAATCCGCTCTACCTCAGCGTGACCGAAACCGCTGCGTTCCGTGGAGCGGACGCGGATCTGGCCGGCCGGGTGGCCGCGCTGCGTCCGCCCGAGCGGTCGGCATCCGACCTGATCGACTACGACGCGGTGTGGTCGGCGAAGCTCGCGGCCCTCGAGCTGCTGTTTCCACTGGCCGACTCGATCGATCTGGGTGCCGACCCGGACGTCACGTCGTTCGCGACCTACTGCGCGTTGGCCGAGCGGTACGGCTCGGATTGGCGGACATGGCCGCTCGAGCTACGCGCCCCAGGCAGCGACGCGGTAACGGAGGCGCGCGACGAGCTGGCCGACCGGATCGCACTTTTCGTATGGCTGCAACGGCTGTGCGCCGAGCAGTTGGCGACCGTCGCGAGAGTCGCGGACGAGACCGGCATGCCCGTCGGCATCGTGCATGACCTTGCCGTCGGCGTCGACCCTGGCGGGGCGGACGGCTGGATGCTCGGGGATGTGTTGGCCACCGGCGCGCGCGTCGGTGCGCCGCCGGATGCGTTCAATCAGCTCGGCCAGGACTGGGGCCTGGCCGCGTGGCGTCCGGACCGGCTGGCCGAGACCGGTTACGCCGCCTACCGGGACCTGCTTCGCCGCGTATTGAGCCATGCCGGCGGCCTACGTGTCGACCATGTGGCCGGTCTGTTCCGGTTGTGGTGGATCCCGCCGGGCGCGGGCGCTACCGACGGCACGTACGTCCACTACGACGCGGACGCGATGCTCGGCATCCTCGCGC
Organism: uncultured Actinomycetota bacterium; assembly: GCA_963724705.1. Classification (GTDB taxonomy): domain Bacteria; phylum Actinomycetota; class Actinomycetes; order Mycobacteriales; family Micromonosporaceae; genus DASQPR01. The sequence continues at coordinate 286,655 of CAVRVS010000006.1, read as the reverse complement.
TGGAGGCGGAGCGTGCCGGAGCGGTCGTGATCGGCGAGGACCTCGGCACCGTACAGCCAGCTGTGTCGCGGGCTCTACGGTCGCGGAACATGCTGGGCTCCACGGTCGCGTGGTTCGCGCGCGACTGGGACGAGCCCGGCAGCCCGTTCCTCCGGCCCGAACAGTGGCCGCGCAACGCGTTGGCCTCGATCTCGACGCACGATCTGCCGACGGCGTACGGCTTCCTGACCGGCCTTCATGTCCGGGTGCGAGCGGAGTTGGGGCTACTGGCCGAAAGCGCGGCGACCGAACAGGCGCGGGCGGACGACGATCGACGGCAGCTCGTGAAGATGTTGCGGGCCAACGGATTTCTGCCCGAGACATCCGAGCTTTCGGGCCGCCGAACGCCGTCCGACGACGACATCATGATGGCGATGCACGTGGCGCTCGCGGCGAGTCCGTCCCGTCTGATCACGGCGTCCTTCTACGACGTGCTCGGCGAATTGCGCCAGCCCAACATGCCCGGCACCACCGTCCAGTATCCGAACTGGCGGATGCCGCTGCCGGCGTCGCTCGAGGAAATCCGGGTCGACGCTCGAATCCGGCAGGTCGCCCGATTGCTGGGCGCCGGCCGACCGCGTCCGGATGCTCGTCGACCGGGACCCGCCCGCCGCGGCAAAACTGGCAGACCCGGCGACTAAGGTCAGCCGGTATGCGCCTTGCTACGTGGAATGTCAACTCGGTCACCGCACGTCTGCCGCGCCTTCTGGAGTGGCTCGGCGGCACGTCACCCGACGTCGTGTGCCTGCAGGAGACCAAGACCTCGGACTTTCCGGTACGGGAGGTCGGCGACCTTGGTTATCAGGTCGCCGCGCTCGGAAGCGGCCGATGGAACGGCGTCGCGCTGCTGTCCCGGGTCGGCCTCGACGACGTCACCGAGGGTTTCGACGGACAGCCCGGATTCCCGGATCCGGAGGCACGCGCGATCGGCGCCACGTGTGGCGGACTGCGGGTCTGGTCCGTGTACGTGCCGAACGGCCGTACGGTCGACGATCCGCACTACACGTACAAGTTGGAGTGGCTGGCTGCACTCCGCGAGGCGCTGGCACCGACGGTCGCCACCGGTGTGCCGTTCGCGGTGTGCGGTGACTTCAACGTCGCGCCGACCGATTCCGATGTCTGGGACCCGTCGGCGTTTGTCGGTGCGACACACGTGACCGCGCCGGAACGTGAGGCGCTGACGGCACTCCTTGGCGTGGGCCTTCGCGACATCGTGCCCGAGCCGATGAAAGGGCCGAACCCGTTCACCTACTGGGATTACCGCGCGGGCATGTTCCACAAGGACATGGGCATGCGCATCGACCTCATGTACGTGACGCCGGTGGTCGCCGATCACGTGAGTCGGGCGTACATCGACCGGGAAGCACGCAAGGGCAAGGGTCCGTCCGACCACGCCCCGATCGTGGTCGACTTCGACGTGGTGTCCTGACCCGACAAGCCGTCGCTCAGTCGAACAACTCGCTCAGGAATCCACCCTTCTTGCGCTTGCGATACGGCCCGCTGCCGTGGCTGCCGTAGTGGCCGCCACCGTAGTGCCCGTCCCCGTAGTGGCCATATCCCTGCACGTCGGAGTCGCCGCTTGCCGGGACGCGAGCCGGGGCGGCGCCGCGGGCGGCGGGGCTGCGAGCGTCAACGGTCTGGTAGAACGCCGACTCCGCATCGATCAGGCGCTCGAGCTCGCCCCGATCGAGGAAGATGCCGCGACAGTCGCCACATTGATCGATCACGACGCCGTTGCGTTCGTACGCCCGCATCGTGCCGTTGCATTTCGGGCAGTTCAGCGCGGTGGGGGCCGGATCCATGACGGGTACCTCCCGGTCTCGATGGCGGTGTTCGCCGAGACTACCGAGAGGAGCCGAGAAATAACTGAATGTGACCTGGACACAACCTGGTGGTGCCATCCGGCGCGGCCCCGGAGTCGGGGATCACGAGACGTCGTGCCACGCGGCCGGGTGACGGCTGGCGGCCGCCGCCCCGATGGCGACGATCGCGGCCAGGCCGGCGGCGATTGCCAGTGGCGTCTGGACATTGACGTTCAAGACAAGTACGGCCCCGATGACCGCGCCGGCGAACATGCACGCCACGGACAGCGCCCGCCGCACGGCCACCGCGTAGCTAGATCGCCTTATGTCGGCCGCGATTCCGGTGATCGTCATGGTGAGCACCGTGGTCGTGAGATCCGGTACGGCGAGGCGGCGTACGGACGTGTTCTGCAGGCCAAGGGCGACCGCAAGCACGAACGCGACGCCGACGCGCGCCGTACCGTTCATGGGCTCCGCGACGATGGCAATGATGACGGCGACCGCAAACAGCAGGAGTTCAGCAACCGCGGTGTCGCGCAGCAGACGACCGCGGTGCACGGCCATCCGGGCGATCACCGCGCCGCCACCGAGCGCACCGAGGACGAAACCGATCAGCGCCGACAATGAGCCAGCGAGCGAGAAGCCGGCTGCGCCCGCCAGCGCGAAGCCGATGAACACCACGTTTCCGGTCATGTTGGCGACGAATACCCGGCCCAGCGCGAGAATGCTCGCCGCGTCGACGAGACCGGTGACGATCGTCAGCAGCAATAGCAACGCCGGCAGCGGTCCGTGCTTGGGATCGCCGAAGTAGCGGGCGGCGAAGCGACCGCGTGGGCGCCGCCCCACCCGATCGTCCGACGGCGTCCGATCAGCTGGCACGCTCACGTCCGTCGTCTCCCCATCGTGCACAGCGCGCAAGGCACATCGGTCACTGCTGATCCGCCTCGACGACAATCTTGCCTGCCGTCAATCTATCGGCGTGCGCCGGCCATCCACTGTGGGCTGCTCCACCGCCCCCGCGTCGGCCGGCGGCCGGTCGTGGTCCGGAGTCCGGTCGTCATCCGACGTGCGGGGATCGACCGGTACGGGCACGCCGGCCGCATGATCGGCCGGCTGCGACTCGCCGATCTCGCCGATTTCGTTGATCTGGCCACTCCCGGCGCCGCCGTCGGCCGCGCCGTGAGGCCCCAGTGTCGCCGCGGCGCGGCCCGCGAGGGTAGGACGTTTGCGCCGCGCGACACGTACGTGCTTCGGCTCCCGCCGCCAGCCGTCTGGATCGGACGTGCCCCGGATCCAATGGCCGATCGGGCTGTCGCTCGACCCGATGAGCGCACCGAGCGCCGTGCCCACGACGAGCAGGCCCATGACGACGACGAGCCACGACTCGAACGCGAACACCGCGCCGATCGGTCCATAGCTCGACTCACTGCTGCGGATTGTCCGCGGCACGACCGCCGACGACACTAGCCCGGCCACGAGTTGGGCGGCGGTGATGATGACGGCCGCGGGAATCAACGCGCGCGCTCGGACCCGGCCGCCCAACAACAGGAACGGCGTCCACCACCACATCCCGAAGCCGAGGATGGTGGACACCGGCGCGAGCACGCCACCGTGATGGATGAAGTGCGCGATCGTACCGAGGATGCCGAGATAGAGAACGAGACCGATGAGCCAGGCAAAACTTCGCCAGAGACCGCGCAGGCCGAGCTTGGGCAGACCCCAGGCGTTCTGGTACATCCGCTGCAGCGCCCGGGTGAACGCGCTCGCCGAACCGATGACCAACAGAAAGCTGAGGACTGACAGGCTCTGCTGCAGGGCACCCGGGTCCACGAGGACGGTCTGCAGCGCGCCGGCGGAACTGCCGCTTACGCCGTACCGGCTCCGCAGTTCGTTCACCAGGCCGGTCGACACGTCGCGGGGGACGACCGCGGACACCACGAGGATCAACGGAAACAACGCGAGGAACGCCTGGGCCGCGAGGACGATCGACGATTCCACGATCCGGACCGCTATCAGGCGCTCGGCGATGCCGCGCGTCCGTTCCATGGTTCGCAATACGGCCGGATGGGAGCGCAAGGACACCGCCGGTCACCTCCGAGCGCGGCCCGGTTGCCGTACCCTCATTAAAGACGCTCGACGAGCCGCACGGCAGGCGAATAGGCCCTGTTCAGTGCGCGTGTGAGCACCGCGAACCGTAGATGTGCACCGGGGGCGCGGCTAATGGTCAGTTCGGCGACAGCGTTACGACTGCGCGTCGGTGTCTTGCTGTTCGTGTTGTCTTGGCTGCCCTTTCCGCAGGTCGTGATCTCACTCGCGAGCCTGCACGGCTCGCGCGCCCTCCTGGTCCGGGGTATCGGTTGGGTGGTCGAGGCCGTCGTCGGCCTCGTCGGCCTCCTTTTGGCCGGCGCGGCGGCGAAGTCGGCTGTTCACCGAGTTGGTTGGCGAGGTCTGCCGAAGACGCTGTGGATCATGTTTCGGACCGGTCAGGTCCCGACCGAGCGGCTCGACGACGAACTGACCGCAGGATCCGAAGAAATGCGTTCCGAACAGGTCAGATACGGCGATCTGCCGCCCTCGATCGCGGCCTCTCGCGACAATGGAAACGCCACGCGCGATCTGGGTGGCACCGTGCAGTCGACATCACCTGGGGGATGGGTAATGAGCCGTGGACCGATGGAGCTGATCATGATCGAGTTTCCGGACGCCGTTCCGGGCGAGCGGCTAGCGCCGGAACTGAAGCGGCTCCTCGACGCAGGCGTGATCCGGGTCGTAGACCTCGCTTTCATCGAGCGCACCTCCGACGGCGACGTCTCGACATTCGAGCTGAGCGATCGCGAGGGCGAAGCCGCGTACGAGGCGCTCGACATCATCCCCGAGACCATCGACGGTTTGATCTCCGAGGCTGACCTGGCGGCGCTGTCCGAAAACGTCGACGCGGGCTCGACGGCCGCCGTCATTCTGTTCGAGCACATGTGGGCGAATCGGCTGAGGGACATGGTCGCCGCCGCCGACGGCACCGTCGTATATGGCGAGCGCATTCCGGAAGCGGTCGCCGAGGCGGTCGCGCATGCATAGTCGCGCACGCAAAGCTGACTCGCGCGGTTGTACGCCGCACGCGACAAAATGATCGACCGGCACCGCTGGCGGAACGGCCTCATCGTAATGCCGTTCTTGGGCCACTCCTGAGGGGGCAACAATGTTAAGGCGAGGAATGGTCGGCCGGCGGGGTCCGGGTCTCCTGGGTACGGTGGCGCGCACGGCCGTCGTGGCCGGCACAGCGACCGCGACCGCCAACGCGGTCAGCAACCGTCAGAACCGCCGGGCGCAGGCGGCCGCCGACGAACAAGGTCAGCAAGGCACACAGCAACAAACCGCGTACGACCAGCAGCAGGCGCCGTCCGCTGCCGATATGAGCGCGTCCGGCGGCGATGATCTTGCAAGCAAGATCAAGCAGCTGGCGGATCTGAACGCGGCTGGCGCGCTCTCGGACGCCGAATTTACGGCGGCGAAGGCAAAGCTGCTGGGCACGTAGCCGGCGGTCCCGCCGTTCGGGCAGCGCCGGCCGATCGAGCGCAATCGCCTTGACGGGCTGGCTTGCGGCGGGCGTCAACCCGGTCGGACGGCGTCGCCGGTCCCATCCTCGCCGTCTGTGTCGCCCTCGCCATCGGTGCATTCCTCGCGATCAGAGCCGTCCATGCCCTCCGCGCCGGGACGGACCGGATGGCGGTCGGCGTCGCGGCCGGACTCGGCGTCGGCGAGTCGTTGTGGGCGAAACCGCGACACTACCGCGGCTACCACCGACACGAGATAAAGCTGTCCGACCAGGGCCTCGGTGACCGCAATGGCGCGTGCGAGGTTGGCTTCCGGCGTGATGTCGCCGTAGCCGACCGTCGTTAAGGTGATGAGGCTGAAGTAGAGCGTGTCCGATTGCGTGGTGTTCGAGCCGACGCCATTGAGGTAGTGCGGTATCAGCGCGGCGCAGAAGTCGTGCAACGCGGAGAAGAGTAGCCCGAGTAGCAGGTAGATGCACAGCACACCGACGACGGCCTTTCCGTCGATGACGCCCGACGCGATGATCGTCTGTCCGAGGACGAAAATAGAGGCGAGGACGAGGACCACGGTCGACGCCTGCCCCACGCAAATCAGCACCGTGGTCGATCCGATAACGACCGCCACCACGGTCGCGATGACGAGCGAGCCGGAGAGCACCGCGGCCGCCACGAAGACATGGCGGCCGCGACGCCGTGTCCGCACCGTCAACAGCAACAGGACGCCAAGCACCGCCACCCGAATTGGCGACGTGACGTCCCGAAACGGCGCCAGGATGATGAGCAGATAGAGCAGCAAGGTGCCGCCCAGCACGTAGCGATAGGTGAGGTTGCGCTTCACCTCGTCCACCCGCCGGTATGCGCTCGGTCATGCGGTTTTCTGATCATCTCGCGTCACGTCGCGGGCGGCGCGCCGGCCGGCGCGACCGAGTCTGTGACGGCACCGGTGCTTGCCATCCGCGCCAGAATCTCGACGATGATGATCACGACCACGATGCCGAACGTCAGCCACAGCACGGAGGCCGGCGACGGCTGGTTGGCGAGGATGAAGATGACGACGCCCAATGCGCCCAACAGAAGCTCGACCGGCCGCCGGATCGTGGTCACCGCGCCGCCGACGCCAGCGCCCCACGCACCGGTACGTCGCAGGCCTTGACCGGCCGCGTCCAGTGCGCGGCCAATCTGATGCCGGATCCATCTGGCCAGGCGGCTCGGTCCGGCCAGGAGCGCGGCCAGGATGAGGACGATGATCGCGACCAGTGCGGCCTGCAGCGCGGTCACCAGGTATCGAAGCAGGGTGTCGTAAAGGACCTCGGCCGCCTGCGGCGACTGTACGGTCGACGGCAGATTGTCGAGGTAGACGCTGCGCCCGATGGACAGCGCCGCAAGGAGCAACACGTCGACGACACCAAGCATGATCACACCGGTGAGGATGCCGCGTCGCCGGTTGGGCGTGATCAGGAAGCCGCCGACGAAAACGACCAGTGCGACGTAGGGCAGCCACGTTCCGACGGCGTCGAGCGCCCGGACATACGCGCGGATCTTCGGAAGCTTGCTGGATTCCACGATCGTGAAGGGGATCGAGACGTTCGGAATCCTGCTCGCGAACGTGATCCCCCGCTCGACGAGTCGTTGCTTCAGCGGCACCAGAAACTGGCCGAGGTCGATGGTGACCGTATCGCCACTACTGTTGACGAGTTGGCTTTTCCGCCCGGTGAGTACGGTGACGAGGCCTTGGTGTGCGGCTCGATTCATGGCCTGCCAGATCGCCTCGAACTCGGGCGTAGCAAGGAGCTTGCGGATCGTGTCATCGAGGAACGTCGTGATGCCGGACACCAATGGCGACACGAGATCGGTGACGCGTTGCGGGGCACCCTGCTCGACGAGCCGAGTCGCGAGTTGGTTGGCGATGCCGGCCAGGTCCGCGCGCGTGACGATCACGTTGGCGAGCCGTTGTGCGAGCGCATCCTGGACTGCCGGGTCGGTCGCGAGTGGAGCCACCGTCGCCACGTAGGTTTCGGTGTCCAAGACCTGGCTTCGGACGTACCCGGCGATGACCGCGACCCCGCCGAGCACGGCAGCGAGGAACAACACCACGATTCCGGCTGTCCATCGGCTGATGTTGGCCCATGACCCCCGCCGGCCCTTCGGCGCGGGCGGTCCGGCCGCAGCGGGCGGCCCGGCTTCAGCGGGCGGCGGGGTGGCCGGAGGCGGCGGTAGCGGTGGGGGCGGTGGCGGCGGTGGGGGCGGTGGGGGCGGTGGGATCGCCGGGGTCGCCGAGGTCGCCTGGCCGGGAGCATCGCGCATCTCGGGTTCGTCAGGAGCCGGCTCTTCGCCCTCGGGCTTCACAAGACCAGCGTGACGGAGCGAGACGTACCAGATGGTGAAGTTCGGTTAATTAGCCGCGCACTCCCCCAACGATGAGCAAAATCGGCATATGGCACAGGAGCCGTTATTTGCCACAGTTCGTTGGGTCACTTCGATCGCTACGCCCGGCTAAACGTCGTGCATGGGGCAGTTGCGTCATTTCCGAATTAACTTCGCTAATCGTCGCTATTGTCGATCTCTAGGAAGCCGATCGACGCAGCGCAGGAGGTGGGGATGGGCAGCGTCGTCGGCGATGTGCTGCCACTCGCCGTGGGAGTGGCGATCGCCCGCGCCTGACTTATCAACATGCTCGCTCCGGCCACTCGCCGGGCCTACGGGACATTCGTCGTCCAGGGCACCGGCACGACTCCGGGGTGGAACGTCCGCCTCAGGCCTTGGGGCGGTCGGGAAGGTCACGATTACGGAAGGAATGATCAGTCATGAATTCCATGACGAGTTCCACCGGCCGCCCGCGCGCCATGGTGACGGGCGGGGTCGTCTTCGCCGCTGTCTTGCTGATCTTCGGTGGCGCAATGGCCATCATTGAAGGCATTGCGGGGATCGCGAAGGACAACCTCTACGTCCACACGCCGAACTACACCCTCCAGTTCAGTACGACGGCTTGGGGATGGATCCACCTCATCATCGGCATTGTCGTCGTGCTGGCCGGCTTCTACCTCTTCACCGGGGCCACGTGGGCACGCTGGATTGGCATCCTGGTCGCGGCGGTGTCGCTGTTCTTCCAATTCTTCTTCATCCCGTACTACCCGTTCTGGGCGCTGACCCTCATCGCGATCGACATCTTCGTGATCTGGGCGCTGGCGACGGCACGACGAACGGACGAGGTCGTGTAACGCGGTATTGGCGGCATGCTTCGGCGCATGGTGGCGTCACTACCAGGGGATCATGCATGCGCGGCGATACGGTGGCGGGCTGACCGTCTCAGCCGTAGTCGTGCGTGAGTCCTTGGCATACGCCACCATCGCCGGCGCGCCGCCCGTGGCCGTCATGAGCGCTCATATCGTTTCGTACCAACGGATCATGCGCGGACTGTTTGCCCGTCCCTGATGGCGTTTCCGCGCCGGCCCGTCGGCGTTCTCGACCGTTCGGGACATTTCGCGACCGTGATCGGCTACAACCAAGTGATGAGCGTCGTCGAACCTGAGGTTGCCTCGCCCCGTCCCGCGTCCCCGAAAGGCATGGTGTGGGTGCCCGGTGGATCGTTCCGGATGGGGTCGACCGACTTCTACCCGGAGGAGCGGCCGGTTCACGACGTCAGCGTCGACGGCTTCTGGATGGATGAGCATCCGGTCACCGTGGCTCAGTTCCGGCGGTTCGTGAAGGCAACGGGCCACATGACGGATGCCGAACGCGCGCCGGACCCGGCGGACTATCCGGACGCGGATCCCGCGCTTCTCGTGCCCGGATCGCTCGTGTTCCACCGCGCGGCCGGCCCGGTGCCGCTCGATGACGTCCGCAATTGGTGGGCGTGGGTGCCCGGAGCCGACTGGCGGCACCCGGAAGGTCCGCACAGCACGGTCGACGGCCGGCAGCGGCACCCGGTGACCCACGTGACGTACGCCGACGCGATGGCCTATGCCCGCTGGGCCGGCAAGCAACTGCCGACCGAGGCGGAGTGGGAGTTCGCGGCACGGGGCGGGCTAGACGGTGCGACATTCGCGTGGGGCGACGAGTTTGCGCCAGGCGGCCGGATGATGGCCAACACGTGGCAGGGCGAGTTTCCGTGGCAGAACCTGATGCTCGACAAATACGACGGCACGTCGCCGGTCGGCGCCTTTCCGGCGAATGGCTACGGCCTGGCCGATGTGACCGGCAACGTGTGGGAGTGGACGGTCGACTTCTTTACCCCCAACCATTCCGGACGGGCGCATCGGCGATCGTCCGACACTCCGCGGTCGGGCACGAGCGGTCACGATGTCTGCTGCGTACCGGCGAATCCGCGGGTTGACGAGCCGGCGACGAGCGAAAGCATTCCGCGGCGCGTGATTAAGGGCGGGTCGCATTTGTGCGCACCGAACTACTGCCTGCGTTACCGGCCAGCTGCGCGGCAAGGCGAGGCCGTCGATACGTCCACCGGCCACGTCGGATTCCGCTGCATAGTACGGCCCTGACCGGATCAAAGGCGAGGAAACCTCGCTTTCCACCCGCAACTGACGGCGAGCACCTACCGTGAGCGACAGCGTCGCCCGGGTCGCCGTCGATGCGTGTCTTGGGCCGGAATTGGTCGAGGAGGCGAGACGCCCGCGAGCGGCGTTGTCCGTGCGCACAAACAAACATGGGGGATTGATTCACATGAACGGATTGATCGCGGTCGGATACCCGAACGAGATGGCGGCGAACGACGCGCTGTCACATCTGGCTCGAATGCAGCAGCAGATGCTCATTGAGCTCGATGACGCCGTCGTGGTCGAGCGCCGCGGCAACGGCAAGATCAAACTTCATCAGACCACCGGGAGTACCGCGGGTCGCGGCGCCGCTGGCGGTGCGCTATGGGGTGGCCTGATCGGTCTGCTGTTCTTCGCGCCGTTGCTGGGCATGGCAATCGGTGGCGCAACGGGAGCGGCCGCCGGGGCGACCGTTGACACCGGCATCGACGACAACTTCATGAAGGGCCTGGGCGACCAGCTCGCACCGGGTCACGCGGCGCTCGTCCTGTTGGTCCGCAGCGCGACGGTGGACAAAGTCATGGAGGAAATGCACGGGCAGTACGGCGGCGAGCTTCTAAAGACGTCGCTGTCAAGCGAGGACGAGGCGCAGCTCCTTGCGGCCGCCGACTACGCGCGGGCCAGCCACTGACTTCTTCGCCGACCAGTTGGCCTCGCCGGCCGCGAGCCGGTCGCTAGCGCGGTGTGGGCCGACGCTATAACCGTCGCCGACGCGGCATCGCCGGTCGCGCGGCCTCCCGACGTACCCGTGGAGGCTTGAGCGCGACCGGCGAAAAGCCGAGAGTTAGGCGCCCACCTCGGCCGGTGACTTGCTCGACATCCAACCGAGCCCGAGCCGCGCAAGGCGCGGACGCAGCCAGCCATCTGCGCTCCAGGTCGCACCGGCAAACGCGACGAACAGCAGCAGAGAGGCAAAGATGTAAGCCACCGATGGGCCGAGGTCGGTGATGCCCGGCTTCGTCCAGGGCAGGTGGAAGCCTTCCGCCGCCGACCAGATGCCGAACGAGAACACCGCGCTGCCGATGAAGACCACATTGGAGAACGCGCCGGTGAGAAGGCAGAAGGCGATCAGGGACTCGATGACGCCGGTGCCGATCGCGAACGCAGCCGGGTTGGCCGTGCCGACGTTGTGCCACAACAGAATCCACTGATGGATCACCGGCGTATGGATGTCGTCCGCGGCGCCGAGCTCCTTGCCCAGCGTCTGACCGTGGACGAAACCGGGCAGGAAGTTAAACGACGCATCGATCGACCAGATCATGCCGAAAATGATGCGAAGGGTGGCGGCGCCGTGCAGGCGCCGCTGGCTGAACGCGGGTGCGACAGCCTTTGCCGGATGCTGCGTTTCCGTGGCGACGGTGACCGCCATGTATCGACTCCGTTCCGTGGTCGTGAGTGGTGCCGTGGTGCCCTCGTGGGCGTCGCACCGTGGCCGCGGGACTCGGACGGCACGCGGAGACCGGCGTGGCGCCGATCTCCGTGTCGGATGGCCGGATCGCCGGCGCCCGGCCCCGCGCGGGCGCGAGACCGGACGCCAGGGGTACGGGTCGGAACCGCAGCGGCACCCGTGCCGGTCGACTCAGGTGAGCCCGGTTGACTCAGGTGAGCCCGGTTTGATTCAGATGAGCCCAGCGAAGAACCCGCGCATGTCACCGACGAGGAGATCGGTCGCTTCGTGGGCCGCGTAGTGACCCGCGGCATTACGTGGGCCGCCGACCGGCAGCTTCGCGTCATATTTGTGCCAACTGACGATGTTCGTATGGTCGCGCTCGGCCAGCGGCCGGATCGACTCGAAGTCGCCGGCGAACATGGCCAGCCCGATCGGCGCCGTGGTCGGCTCACTGGATTTCTCGGTCGCGTGCGCATCTTCGTAGTAGAAGCGGATCGCCGACGCGGCCGTCCGGGTGAGCCAATAGATGGCGACGTTCGCGACGACGAACTCGGCGTCGAGGCCTTCGCCCATCAATTGCGCATTCCACGCGAGCAACCCGATCGGCGAGTCACTGATCGCGAAGGCCAGCGTCTGCGGCTGCTGACTGTGCAACGTGTTGAAGGAGAACATGTTCTCGTAGAACCATTGCAGCTTCTGCATGGCGGCGTAGTCGGACGGCGTGAACGACGCGAACTCGGCCGGGTCGCCGGATGGGAAAGAGAAAAGCTGCGTGACGTGTACGCCGATCACGTGTTCCACATCGATGCGGCTCATTTCCGGCGCAATGATCGAGCCGCCGTCGTTGCCGGCCGCCCCGTATCGGTCGTACCCGAGACGGTGCATGAGTTTGACGAAGGTCCGCGCCGTACGGCGGTGATCCCAGCCAGGCTCGCGCGTCGGGCCGCCGAATCCGTAGCCCGGCAACGACGGAATGACCAGGTGGAACGCCGGATCGTCGACCGACGCGGGCTCGGTAAGCGGCGTCACGATGTCGAGGAACTCGACGATCGATCCGGGCCAGCCGTGCATCACGATGAGCGGCGTCGCGTCCGGGCGGGACGATCGTACGTGGAGGAAGTGGATGTCCTGGCCGTCGATCTCGGTCAGGAATTGCGGGTACGTGTTCAGCCGCGCCTCGAACGCTCGCCAGTCGAATTCCGTGCGCCAATAGTCGGCCAAGGCGCGGACTCGCGCGTTCGTCATGCCGTACGACCCGTCGGTGCCGGGAAGCTCGTCGGGCCAGATCGTGCGGTCGAGTCGGGCCTGCAAGTCGTCGAGGTCACTCTGGGGAATCTCGACACGGTACGGCCGGATCGCCGTTGCCGCCTCGTCGGTCGTGTTTGCGGCGCGTCCGGCTGACGCATGTGGATGCGAAATGGTCGACATGGGATGCCCCTCTGGCGTGCGAATCGGAATGAAGTGGACCGGAATGCTTCGTTCCGCTTCAGAGTAGCAGAGCGGAACGATCCGTTCCAGTGGTATCGTGAATCCATGCCGAAAAAGGTGGTCGCCGAGACGTCGGGAATCGACGGAGCGGCCGCGACCGCAGCGATGCCGGGAACGCCAGCGATGCCGGGAACGCCAGCACCGCCGGGGTTGCCGGGTCGCCGTGGACAAGCGGCCCGCAACGATGCCGTCATCCTCGACGCCGCCCGCGATGTGTTTCTCGCCGACCCGAAGGCGCCCATAGCCGCGGTGGCCGAACGAGCCGGCGTCGGCATCAGCGCTCTCTACCGGCGGTACGCGAGCAAGGAGGACCTGCTCCGTACGCTCTGTCATGAGGGTCTGCGACGGTTCATTGCCGAAGCCGAGTCGGCGAATGCGGTGGCCGACGAGTGGAACGCGCTACGCGGCTTCCTGGAGGCCATCGTCGACGCCGACGTGCATTCGCTGACAGTTCGGTTGGCCGGTACCTTTGCACCGACCGCCGAAATGGGCCACGACGCCGAGCGCGCCAACGCGATGGCCGAGCAACTCTTCACGCGGGCACGCAACGCGGGACGGATCCGTGACGACGCGGTCGTGGCCGACATCGGCCTGCTGCTCGAAGGATGCGCCGCGATCCGAGTGCCGGATCCCTTGCGTACCAAGCAGTTGCGCCGCCGGTATCTCGCACAGCACCTCGACGGTTTGAGCCGCCGTGACACGGCCGCCTTACCGGGGCCGCCGCCGGCCGCCGGTGAACTCAACTGGCGGTGGCGGCAGTAGCCACCGACCAGCGTCGTGTGTGGACTTTGCTGCCGAGCGGTCGCGAATGACCCGTACGGGGGGAGCGGGCCGGATCCCGTGTCACCGGTCGGTGGCGTCGTTGCGGGCCTGGATCTGCCGCTGCAGTTCGTGATCGCCGCGAGGCACCGGTTCGATGAAGACCGTCTCCACGTCCGGAAAATGCTCGGCCAGCACATTGTGGAACCGCACGCAGGCCCGCTCGGCCTCGGTCGCGGACAGCGAGTCGACGAAGTCCACGCGCGCGCAGACCAGAAGCTTTCCGGTGCCGATCATCATTGTCAGGACATCCACCACGCTCAGCACCTCGGGCTGAGCTTCGAGACATTCGCTGATCGCCTGGACGAGCTTCGGGTTGGCCTGCTTGCCGATCAACAGACCGACGTTCGTGCGCGCCAGTTCGACAGCGACAACAATCAGCAGGACGGCGATGGCGAGCGCGGCGATGCCGTCCCAGACCGAATTGCCGGTGACCTGGCGGAGAACCAGACCGGTCGCGGCGAACACCAATCCGATGAGCGCGGCCGAGTCCTCCATCACCACGGACTTCACGGTCGGGTCGTCCGGCTCGAGAACGTATTGGCCGACGCTGACATCGGTGCGCCGCGACTCCCGTCGTAGCCGGCCGGACGCCTGACGTAGCGAGGTGGCTTCGACGATCGCCGATAGGCCCAGCACGACGTAGCCGATGATCGGCGACTCGGCGCCGCTCTCACCACCGACGATGGTCGAGACGCCCTGGTAGACCGAAAATCCTGCACCGAGGGCGAAGATGGTCAGCGCCGCCAGTAGCGACCAGAAATAGCGTTCCTTGCCGTAGCCGAACGGGTGCCGCCGGTCCGGCGGCTTGTCCGACCGGCGCACTGCCGTCATCAGAAACAGCTCGGTCGTGCAATCGCCGACCGAGTGGGCCGCCTCCGCCAAGAGGCCGGCCGAGGCGGACAGGACACCGGCGACCGCCTTGATCGCCGCGACGGCGAGGTTGACGAGCAGCGCGATGATGATTGTCTTCATGCTGTCGTCGCCGTCGCGGCGCTCGGTTGCGCCTGGCTCCCGCTCTGCCACCCGCCACCTCCTCCGATCGACCAGACCCGACGATCCAGCGGCATCAGCCGGCGGATCGCTTCCACGCTGGTCATGCCCATGCGCCCCACGCGCAAACAGCATCGGGACGGAGTCGGCCGTCACCGACGCCGCGATTGGCTGCGGTCTGGTCAGTTTGGTCTCTCGACGCCCGGGTACGTGATCGATGTCATGGAGCCGCAGGTGAGGGAGGCGATCATGCCGCAGCAAGCGTGGAGCGACAAGCGCGAGCGTCAGTACGAGGACATCAAGGCGAGCGTGAAGAGGCGGGGCCAATCCACTGGGACGGCGGAACGGATCGCCGCCGCGACCGTCAACAAGGAACGGGCCCGTACGGGAGAGGCGAAGACATCGAGCCGGCTGTCGAAGACGGATATTTCGTCGAGCCGCCGAGGTGGGCTGCGGTCACACTCGG
This sequence comes from uncultured Actinomycetota bacterium, assembly GCA_963724705.1. Classification (GTDB taxonomy): domain Bacteria; phylum Actinomycetota; class Actinomycetes; order Mycobacteriales; family Micromonosporaceae; genus DASQPR01. Next base: position 271,557 of record CAVRVS010000006.1, on the reverse strand, counting down.
GTGCCGCCGGACGGACGCGCGACCAGCTATATGCCGAGGCGCAGCGCCGCAACGTCAAGGGCCGGTCGAAGATGACGAAACCGCAGCTTGAGCAGGCGCTCGCCGGCAAGTGAGCCGTCCTCCCACTAGCGCACGGAGCCGTGCCGCGGCTGCGGATTTGATCGATATGGCCAGATGAATCGATATGGCCAGATGAACCGCGTCCACGTCGTACGGTGCGAGTGAGTCTTGCGTGACTGAGTCTTGGGTGGCTGAGTCTTTGGGGGACATGGAGAGGACGCTCGTGACACTGCCCGACAACGCCGACGTCATCGATCTGCTGTTGCACCAGCACCACGAGGTGAAGCGGTCGCTCGCCGAGGTCGAGACGCTCGAGGGAGATTCGAAGATGGCGGCCTTCTCCCGCCTGGAGAAGTTGCTGTCCTCCCACGAGAGCGCGGAGCAGCAGGTCGTGCATCCGGTGACCGGTGACCAGGCCGGAAATCCGGAGCTCGCGCACGATCTGGTGTACGACGAAGACGAGGCCATGGTAGTGATGACCGAACTCCACAGTATCGGTGCCGGTAACCCGGATTTCGATCCGAGGTTCATCGCTTTGCGCGATGCCGTCCTGGGACACAACGCTCGTGAGGAGTCGGAGGAATTCCCGCTCCTCCGCCGGACACAATCCGTGCAACGGCTAGAGGAAATGGCCGACGATCTTCGCGCGGTTCAATCGATGCGTTGACGGGGGTCAATCGATGCGTGAGCGGGTCCCGATCCTCGCGCGGTCGTTCCGCGACGCATCGGCGACGAGTTTTCCCTGCATTTGGGCTAAGTGACGGCTGCGGCGGCGATACGCTCCAAGCCAGTCAGTAGTCGAAGGGGCTCCGGTGAACAGAATATGTTGATCGTGACCACCGACGAGATCCCAGGTCGGCGGATCGATACCGTCATCGGCGAGGTGGTCGGACTGACGGCCCGGACTCTGAACCCCTTCAGCGAAGGCATCAAGCGCGTGGACGGCCGGTCGACGAAGGAGATGGTCCCGTCGCTGCTGCGCTGGCGCCGGGACGCTATTGCCAATCTTGCCGCCGAGGCCGAACTGCTCGGTGCGGACGCCGTCATCGGCATGAAGTTCGACAACCGCATCCTGTCGTCAGCGTGGACGGAGATCTGCGCGTACGGCACCGCGGTCCTGCTCGTCCCGCTGGCCGTACACGCGGACAACATCGGCCGCGCCCGACCGTCGGCACCGGTTGCCGTACGTCTGCCGACTGTCGATCCGATGCGCTACCTGCCGAGTGGTGGATCCGGCACCTCGGATGCGTCTGGCGTCGACCCGGCCGGCGTCGACATGTCGGGGAGCAGCGGCGGCATGGGCGACGGCACCTGACGTTTCCGTACGAGATCGCGGATGGCAGCGTCCGGGGCCCACTCAGGACTTCTGAGACTCCTGGCGCGGTCGGTTGCCGACGTCGTACGGGACGGCGCAGACGCTGATGCCGTAGTGATTCATGAGTGCAACCGCGAGCGGGATGGTCCGCTGATTGTGCATGATCTGCTGCCAGCGGCGGCGGGTACGGATGCGCGGCACGACCACGATCACCCGCCCATGTTCGGACTGCCGGTGGCAGGCGTACTTGACGATCTTGGCGATGACCTGGCTGTGCGGGTCAATGATGATCTCCAACGGTACGTCCGGAGCCCACGCATCCCAGCGACTACGGAGCGCCGAAGCACCCTCCTCGTCCTTGACGCTCACCGCCGTCACGGGGCGGCCGAGGCCCAGTGCGACGTCGAGCGCGTGTCGGGTCACCCGGCTCACGTCGGTCACCGGGACGATCACGTCGGCGTCGGAGGCGTGCGGTCTTTCCGGCAGGCGATCGAGCGCGATGTCGTGGGCGAGTCCGTCGTAGTAGCGCTCGGTGCCGGCGAACAGCAGGGCGAACACCGGAATCGCCACGACGACGATCCAGGCGCCCTCGACGAACTTCGTCGTCAGCAAGATGAGGGTCGTGATGCCGGTGAGCACGGCGCCGACGGCACACGTGATCAGCGGCGCCCACCGGCGACCGTCCGACCAGAGCCGTCGCACCATGCCGGTCTGGCTGATCGTGAAGCCAACGAAGACGCCGATCGCGTAGAGCGGTAACAGTTCTGCGCTACGCCCCTCGCTCGCGATGAGCAACAGGCCCGCGGCCACGGCCAGGGCGACGACCCCGACGCGGTAGACCGGGCGTTCGGCCCGCAGCCCAAACAGATGCGGTGCCCGGCCGTCCTTGGCCAGCAGACTGAGCAGGACGGGCAGTCCGCCGAAACTGGTGTTGGCCGCGAGCCCCAGGACGAGCGTGACGAGCAGCAACAGGACCCGAAACAGAATGCCGTTGCCGTACGCGTCCGATGCGACCTGTGCCAGCAGGGTGAGCCCGGCGCGCGGCGCGACGTGTTGAACGCGGATCACGATCGCGATGCCGATCAGCATCACGACCAGGATGATGCCCAGCGCGATCTCGGTACGTTGCGCTCGGCGGGCGGCCGGCGCTCGGAACGATGGCACGCCATTGGCAATGGCCTCCACGCCGGTCAGCGCGACACAGCCGGCCGCGAAAGCCTTGAGCAACAAAATGAATCCGCTGTCGGCGCCACGTGCGGCCGGTGTCGGCGGCGGCGCGGCGGCGTGATGGGCGACCAGACCGCCGATGATGATTGCGAAGATCGCGATGATGAACAGGCCGATCGGAAGCATCAGCACGCGAGCGCTTTCCGCGATTCCCCAGATGTTCAACGCCGTCAGTGCGGCCAGGCCGATGAGGCACACGAGCAGCAGGTGCGACTGCAGCGCGGGAAACGCCGATGCGAGCGCCTCCGCGCCGGCCGCCAGGCCGACCGCCACCGTGAGCACGTAGTCGACCACCAGGCTCGCCGCCGCGACGAGTGCGACCGGTGCGCCGAGGCTGGCCTTGGCGACGGCGTACGCCCCGCCGCCGTCCGGATGCGCGGCGATGACCTGGCAGTAGGACACGACCAGGACCAGCAAGAGGACCGATAGGACGATGACGATCGGCAGCGTGTAGCCGATGGCCGCGGTGCCGGCGACGGCGAGCGCGGCGACAATCGCCTCCGGCCCGTAGGCCACGGAGGACAGCGCATCGGGCGATAGTGCGGCGAGGCCGCCCAGCACACCGAGGCGCTCACGGTCACCCTCGCCGTGCTGCAACGGGATGCGAGGCTGCCGCCGGCCGGCCCACAAGACCCGTTCGCGCATCATGCTCCGTCCGCTGTGTTCCCGTATCCCCGTGCGCCGCATGGCCGTCGACGAGGCCGGAAGTCCGACGGTGGATGGCCGGTCGGCCTCGCCGCGGTGCACCGTGGCGAGAATAAGCGCGGATGTGGCGAGAATAGGCGCCGATGTCGCATAGCAACCGCCGGATGCGGGTAGCAGCACGTTATGACGGACCCGCGAACGATAGTCGTGACTGGCGCCAGCGGCGGGGTCGGCCGAGCCGTCGCCCGGGCCTTCGGGGCGCGGGGCGACCGTGTCGCCCTGCTCGCCCGGGGCGAGTCCGGCCTCATCGGGGCGGCGGCCGATGTGGAAAAGGCCGGCGGCGAGGCTCTGTCCATCCCGGTCGACGTGGCCGACTTCGAATCGGTCGACAAGGCGGCCGACGCAGTCGAACGAGAGCTTGGGCCGATCGACGTCTGGGTGAACGTGGCTTTCACGTCCGTGTTCGCGCCGTTCATCGAAATCGAGCCGGACGAGTTTCGTCGCGTCACGGACGTGAGCTATCTCGGATATGTGTACGGCACTCACGCCGCGCTGACCCGCATGCTGCCTCGTGACCGTGGCGTCGTCGTACAGGTCGGCTCGGCGCTCGCCTACCGGGGAATCCCTCTGCAGAGTGCCTACTGCGGCGCCAAGCATGCGATCCAGGGCTTCAATGAGTCCCTTCGATGCGAGTTGTTGCACCAACGTAGCCACGTCCGCACGACGATGGTCCAATTGCCGGCGGTCAATACGCCCCAATTCAGCTGGGTGTTGTCGCGCCTGCCGCGCAAGGCTCAGCCCGTACCCCCGATTTATCAGCCGGAAGTCGCGGCCCGGGCGATCGTCTTCGCGGCGGACCATCCGCGGCGCCGGGAGTATTGGGTCGGTGGGTCGACGGCGGCCACGCTGGCCGCGAACGCCGTCGCACCGGGACTATTGGACCGCTACCTGGCCCGGACCGGTTTCACCTCCCAGCAGACCGACCAGCCGCGAGACCCGCAGCAGCCGGCGAATCTCTGGAAGGCGGCCGACCGCCGTGCGGGCCGCGATTTCGGTGCCCATGGCGCGTTCGACGACCGGTCGACCGAGCGGAGCGCCCAGGTCTGGGCGTCACAACGGCATGGCTTGATCGCCGCCGCGATCGGCGCCGGAGCGCTGACGGCGGCGGCTGTTGGACTCGCTGGGCGGCGGTTGTCCGGCCGCCACTGAGGAACGGAGCCAATCGCGCGACTGAACCGGCAGCCGCCCGAGCGGCTCGGCCGTCAAACCAGCGAAGATGACCGATTCCCCGGTCAGGGCGCGAGCGTCGTGTCAGGGTTAGCTGGGCAGCTATTTGGGCACACAGCACTCAAATGGCCGCTTCGTCGCAGCCCGTGGAGGTGAGCTCGCCATGACCGAGCAGACGTTCGAGACCGCTCCGGCGGTCGGCACGACGGTCAACGGTGCCGTTCCGGTCACGCCGAACGGCTCGACCGGACCCAACGGGTCCAAGCCGAGCTCGACGGCCGACCTGGTCAAGCTGGCCAGCGAACAGGTGTCGCAATTGGTGCGCGACGAGATCGCGCTGGCCAAGCTCGAGATGACCACCAAGGCCAAGAAGATGGGCCTGGGCGCCGGGCTGTTCGGCGGCGCGGGGGTCGTGGTGTTTTACGGCGTTGGAGCGCTCCTGGCCGCCTTTGCTCTCCTGATCGCGCTGGTCTTGCCGGCATGGGCGGCCGCGCTGATCGTCGCCGGTGGACTGTTCCTGATCGCCGCGGTTGCGGCCCTGATCGGTCGCGGAGAATTCAAACGCGCCGGCACACCCGTGCCTCAACAGGCGATCGGCAGCGTGAAGGCCGACGTCGACACCCTGAGCCAGGCGGTCAAGGACGGGAGGCAGTGATGGCGGTGGACGAACAGATGAATGGCTCGGCGCCGGCAAACGCGGACGCTCTCCGTGCGGAAATCGCTGCCACTCGGGCCCAACTCGGCGAGACGGTGGAAGCACTCGCCATGAAGACCGACGTGAAGGCGCGGACGAAGGACGCGATCGATCAGACGGTCACCGAAGCGAGAGATCGCGGCCAGCAGGCGGTCAGTCGCGGGCAGCTCGCGCTCGCGCGCGGGTGGGATGCCGTCACTCGGCAACAACAAGCGCTCGTCGGCAAGGTCGGGGAGACAGCCAAGAAGCCGGCAGCAATCTGGACCGGTGCGGGCATCGGGGCTGCTGTGGGCGTCGGCGTCGCCGCTGTCCTCTGGCTGCGCGCGCGGAACCGTCCGATGCCACAAATCCGGACGGTGTACGCCTGGAAGCCGGTCAAGATCCGCGCGCGTCACTGAGCCTCGATCTGTCGCACGGCCGTGCCAGAGTTTTCGCGTGTACGTGGAACGGCCGGCTCGACTGCCCGGCGCGATTGTGTGGAGCCGGACCATTCCGGCGGACGGCGCGCTTGCTCCGGTGCTTCCCGACGGCTGCGCCGACTTGCTGTGGGCCGACGGCCAGCTGATGATCGCCGGACCGGATACCGCGGCCCACGCCTCGGTCGCTGTGCCCGGAGCAGTCTTCGCCGGCGTCCGCTTTGCGCCGGGCACCGGGCCGTCGATCATCGGTGTCCGCGGCGACGAGATCCGCGACCGTCGCGTGCCCCTCGACAGCGTCGTCGGGACGGCGATGTATCGCTGGGCGAGCGATGTCGTGGCGTCGGCAGCGCACTGTCCGGCCGGTCGTCCGGCCCTGGAGGCCGCCCTCGAAAGCGTAGCGGCGGAGTGGTACCGCCTGGCCCCGTCGCCCGATCCGGTGATGGCCCGGATCGTGGCTCACCTTCGCGGCGGCGCGAGTGTTGCCGCGACGGCGGACGCGGTCGGTATCGGCCTGCGCGCCATGCATCGCCGGTGCCTGCCAGCGTTGGGATACGGCCCCAAGACATTGGCCAAGATCTTCCGCCTGAATCGAGCACTTGACCTGGCCCGCGTCGGCACGCCACTGGCCACGGTCGCGGCGACGGCGGGATACGCGGACCAGGCCCATCTGTCGCGCGACGTGAAGACGTTGGCGGGCGTGCCGTTGCGGAGGCTGCTTGGCTCGGCGCCCAGCGCCTCAGGGACTCAGGCGGACGACTCTCGAGCCGGCAACGATGCGAAGAGTTCGACGCTGTTGCCGTCCGGGTCGACGATCATCGCGTAGCGCTGGCCCCAGAACGCATCCCAGGGCTCCTTGTGGCCCTTGCATCCGGCCGCCACGAGATCGGCGTACGAGGCATCGACGTCGGCCGGACTGTCACACAGGAATGCCAACGAGACGCGGTGACCGCCGTGCGGCGGCGTCCACTCGGGATCGATCGACTTGATCATGTCGGCCGCGTCCCAGGCCAACCGGAGTCCACCGGTCAGCGTGACCTCCACGTGGGGCTCGCTCTCCGCGCCGGGCGGGATGTCCAGGCCGAGTCGACGGTAGAACGCCAGGGAGGCACCCATGTCCGAGACGACCAGTCCGATGAGGTTGAAGGAAGGTGTCATGGCAATACCGTACGAGCCCAGAACGCCTGGCGTCTTGAACGAATCGGACGCCCGGCAGCGGGCGCGCGGAAGGCGTATTTAGGCGCGGCCGATGATCTCGCCATGCAGGATGGCGAGCCAGCCGTCATCGGCGCTCGCCCACGTGGTCCACGCCTCGCTCATCCGCCGTAGATCGAGCGCCGTCGCCTCACCCCGATCGACCGCCTGGCGGGCAAAATCCGATTGGACGACGCGATCGGCCCACATTCCGCCCCACCACGTACGGTCCTCCGGCGTCGCGAAAAGCCAGGTGGTGGCCGAGGCCGTGACGTCGGTGAACCCGGCCGCGCGGGCCCACGACAGCATGCGCCGTCCCGCATCCGGCTCGCCGCCGTTCTGCCTGGCGATGCGGCGATAGAGCGCGAGCCATTCGTCTAGTTCCGGCAGCTGCGGAAACCATGTGAAGGCGGCATAGTCGCTGTCGCGGGCGGCCACGATTCCGTCCGGGCGACACACCCGCCGCATCTCGGCGAGTCCTTTGACCGGATCGGCGACGTGCTGGAGGACCTGGTGTGCGTGGATCACGTCGAAGCTCGCGTCGGCGAACTCCATCGCGTGGACGTCGCCGACCACGTAGGACAGATCGGTCCGGCCCTGCCGCGTTGCCTCCGCGCGAGTGAGGGCGATCGCGTTCTCGGTCGCTTCGAGCGCGGTGACGTGACCAGGCGATACTCGATCAGCCAGATCCACTGTGATCGTGCCGGGGCCGGATCCGACATCGAGCAACGACGCGCCCGGTGCCAGGTACGGCAGAAGGTACGCAGCCGAGTTCTCCGCCGTACGCCACCGATGCGATCGAAGCACCGATTCGTGATGCCCGTGCGTGTACATACGGATCAGTCTAACGAGCTTGTCTCGGTCCGTGGACGCGCTGTCTCGTCAAATGGGAGCCGCTGCGGCCGCTCGTGACACTCGCGCGCGATGTTGTCCCAGATCAGCCGGTACGGCCGGGTCAAGCGGATTCGTCGTCGGGAGCCTCGGCGCTATCGCCGTCGAGACCGATCGCGAAGCGGGCCGTCGTGCCGTGCGGTCCCGACTCGATCGCGAACTCGTCGGTGAGTTGGCGGCTGATCCACAGACCGCGCCCACCCGGTGCCGTTGGCGCCGGGCGTTCGGTGCCGGCCAAGATGTCGACGAGGCCGCCTCCGGAGTCGCTGACCTCGCATTGCAGCCGCCCGCGCGCCGCCCAAAGGCGGAGCCGGCCGCGGCCACCACCATGCCGCACGGCATTCGTCGCCAGTTCGCTCGCCACGATCAGGACTCGCTGGACGACCTGCGTCGATGCGCCGAGATGCCCGGCATGCGCGGCAACACTCGAGCGCAGCGAATAAAGTCCGTCCGATTCGAACGGGAGATCCAAGGAGACCTCCTCTGTCGGGACGGATGGCTGCGGCCGTGCACTGGCCAGGTCAGCCGACTCAGGCGTGACCATGGGCCAGCGTTACCCGTATCTGAGGTGCGCTATTCGCGCCAACCAGGTCCAAAACGGTCCTCACGACCCCCCGACAAGTGATGATCATGCGGCGGGAGGCGGGAAGTCTCCGCGCGGCACGGACGATCAACGAGGCACAGGCCGCGTCGATGTATGCCAAGTCCCGCAAGTTGAGGTGCATCATCCGATCCAGCCGCAGCGACTCGCCGAGAGCATGCTCGAATTCCTGCTGCTGACGGTAGTCGAGTTCCCCGGCAACCCGTACGCCGGCCGGGCTGTACTGCCGACATATCCGCAGCAGGGGGCTGTCGTAGTACACCTGTGCGGCGACCGCCTTCGGATGCGACTCCGACGCGAACGCGAGCGTCACGGCGTCGAACCGGTCACGGTCGTATTGGCAGATGAGGCAGAGGCGACCATCGGCGAACAGATGAGCGGCGGCGTTCTCGAACGCGACAAGCTGGTCACCGGCCGCCAACGGCTGGGTTGCCCAGCACATGTCGGCCGCGATCCGTACGCCCGGATAGCCGTCCCTGGCCGCGCGGTCGACCTCGTGCGTCAGCACTGAGATCATCTCGGCTGCGCTGGCGCTTCCGCCGTCAAGTAGCGACGAATGGACGGTCTCGATGGTGAGCTGACCGCGACGGATCGCCGCACCGTGCCGTACCGACCGCTCGGCGAGTGCGCGCGCCAGATCATCCGGCGGGATCGAGTCCGTCCAGCAGACGACGCGGTGGCCGGAGCGCAACCCGGTGCGTACGAACGACGCTACGAGATCGATCCGCTCCTCCGCATCGGAGAAGGTCAGACACGCATGATCACCGCCCGCGAGTCGTCCCACCATGGATACATCCGCCACGTCAACCTCCGATCGGAACAGCCGAACCGTTGCCGTCACGGCGACACGCGGACGAATCCTGGCGCGCATCTCTGGCGTATCTTGCCGGCAGCGGCGATGAACCGGAATACCCGAGAGACGTCGTCGGCATTCGCCCTGGCCAGCATGTTCTACGTGGTGGTCGACACGTCACTGTGCGGCGACGGACACCGGGCCGGTAGACCCGCGGACCACGAGCTCAGGTTCGAACAACAACTCCTCGGCCGTCACGGAGGCGCCCTCGATCTGGCTGACGAGCAAGGTGACCGCGGCACGTCCCAGCGCCTCAATCGGCTGCCGTACGGTCGTCAGCGGCGGCTCGGTGCAGTTCATGAAGGCCGAGTCGTCGAAGCCGATCACCGACACGTCGTCCGGTACGCGCAGCCCGGCTCGACGGGCGGCGCGGATCGCACCGAGGGCCAGTGGATCGCTGCCACAGATGATGCCGGTCGCGCCTTGCCGTAGGAGTCGAGCCGCGGCGGCGTGGCCACCTTCGAGCGCGAAGAGCGCGTGTTCGACCAGCCCGGACCCATCACGGCCGGCGCGTTCGGCCAACGTGGCGAACGCCGCTAGTTTGCGCTGCGACGGCACATGGTCGGCCGGCCCGACGATCATGCCGATGCGCTCGTGCCCCAAGGACGCCAGGTGGTTGTACGCCTGCTCGACGGCGACCGCGTCGTCGGTCGACACCCGGGGATAGCCGAGGTGCTCGACGGCCGCGTTGAACAGCACCACCGGCAACCCGCGCTCGCGCAGTCGCTCGTAATGCTCGTGCGGAGCGTCAGCCTCGCCGTACTGACCTCCGGCGAAGACGACGCCGGAGACGTGTTGGTCGAGCAACATGTTGACGTAGTCGGCCTCGGACAGGCCGCCGGCCGTCCGGGTGCATAACACCGGCGTGAATCCGCGCTGCGCAAGCGCACCGCCGACGACCTCGGCCACGGCAGGAAAGATCGGGTTCTGCAACTCCGGTAGGACAAGCCCGATAAGTCGGGCCCGGTCTCCGCGCAACTGCGTCGGCCGCTCGTATCCGAGCACGTCAAGGGCGGTGAGGACGACCTTACGGGTGGCATCGGAGACGCCCGGCTTGCCATTGAGGACCCGGCTGACGGTGGCCTCGCTGACGCCAACCTTCTGGGCAACCTCGGCAAGTCGACGGGTGGATGTGCGGGTCATGTCGCAAGGATAGGACACGGTCGAGCAAGCGCTTGCGCTGAGCTGTCGCCCCGCCGGCAATACTTACGTCGGATAGCGCCTGGAAGCCGCCCGTCGTACGACTTCATCGTAATCAAGTCGTGTCTTTGCAAAACTCCATCGATACCTTGCGGAAACGATGACGGCGTCGTTACAGTGACTCCACTCACGTCCGGCCCGTGATTTCGGACGTAGATCACATCGAGGTTTCGGATCGGTTTAAATCGTCGCCCGCGGTGACAGCCATCGCGCGCAGCAGCTCCCGCTCGGGAAAGGATGGACGAAATGTCCGCACGGCACTACCGGAGGGTCGCGGCGATTGCGCTGGTGACCACCGTTGGGCTCGGCCTCGCCGCTTGTGGCAGCAGTAATAAGAACAACTCGGCCTCTGCATCGGGCGGCAAGACGACGATCATCGTCGACTGTGCGCCGCAAAAGACCGACAACGGTGGCAAGACGCTGGCGCAGTGGAACACCGATATCGCCAACTTCGAGAAGCTCCATTCGGATGTCCAGATCAAGAGCATCTCGGTCGGCGCGCAGTGTGACGTTCCCGCCGACTTCACCGCCCGCCTGCAGGGTGGTACGCAAGCGGACGTGTTCTACGGCTACATGACCGACCTGGCGCAGGTGCTCGATGCCGACCAGGCCGAAGACATCACGTCCTACGTGAGCGACAGCACTGTCCCCGGCTGGAGCCAGATCACGGACTCGGCCAAGAAGGCATTCACCGAGAACGGCAAGCTCTACGCGGTGCCGTTCTACGCGTACACAATGGGTCTGGTCTACAACAAGAAGCTCTTCACCCAGGCCGGCATCACCACGCCGCCGGCGACCTGGCAGGACGTAGCGGCCGACGCGAAGAAGATCGCCGGGCTGAACAACGGCGCGGTCGGTTTCCAGGAGTACAGCTCGGGCAACACCGGCGGTTGGCACTTCACCGCGGAGCTCTACTCGCGTGGCGGTGCCGACGTCTCGGCTGACGGCAAGACGGCCACGGTCGACACGCCGGAGGCTCAGGCCGTGCTGCAGCAACTGCACGACATGCGGTTCAACGACAACAGCGTCGGCACGAAGCAACTGCTCGGCTGGGCCGACCTGCTCACGAACGCCGGAGCCGGCAAGGTCGGCATGTTCATCGGCGCACCCGACACCATCCAGTCGATCGTCAACCAGTTCAAGGGCAACTACGCCGACTGGGCGATGGCGCCGATGCCGGGTGACAACGGGCCGGCCAAGAGCACGCTCGGTGGCGGCAACGGCTACTTCTTCAAGAAGGGCGACACCCCGGCGCAGATCAGGGCGGGCCTCGCGTGGCTCAAGTACGAGGAGCTCACGCCCGGCCAGGGTCAGTACAACTATGCGGCGCAGAAGGAAGAGGGTCTGCCGGTCGGCATCCCGACCTCGCAACTGTTCACGGTCGGCTCGGCCTACCAGAAGCAGCTTGACACGCTGGCCAAGCAGAACACGAACCTCAACCTCGACGACTACGCACCGTTTGTGAACAACCCGATCCAGCCGACCATCGAACCGCCGAACGCCCAGGCGATCTACGCGGTGATGGACGGTCCAATGGGTGCAGTCCTGACGCAGGCGAACGCGAACATCCCGCAGCTGTTGAAGGACGCGAACGCGAAGGTCCAGCAGATCCTGTCTTCCGGATCCTGATGGCGACGGTGCGGGGGCCGGCGACAGCGGCCCCCGCACCTCTCGCGTTCACGACCATCCCCTCGCGAGCAGGAGTACGCCCATGGCCGCCACGACCGTTGCGCCCCATGCGCCCTCATCGGGTCAGGTGACCGAATACCGCACATCGCGGCGGCGGAGCCGAATGCGACGGCGTATCGCCGACAACCTGACCGGGTATACGTTCCTTCTCGGCGCCGTACTCTGCTTCGCCTTCTTCTCGTGGTATCCGATGGTCCGCGAGTTCATCATGAGCTTCCAGCACACCAAGCGCGGCGTGACCACGTGGGTGGGCTGGCACAACTACATAGCGGTGTGGCACGATCCGGCATTTGCCGCCGCGTGGCGGAACACGGCGGAATTCACGTTGCTGGCGCTGTTCGGCGGGTTCGTCGTCCCGTTCGTCATCGCGGTGGTCCTCAACGAATTCCGGCATGCCCAGGGTTACCTGCGGGTTCTGGTCTACCTGCCGGTCATGCTGCCACCAGCATCCGGCCTGTTTCTCTTCAAGTACGCCTACGACCCGGGTAGTGGCGTCTTCAATCAGATCCTGCACGCCCTGCACCTACCGACATCGCAATGGGTCCAGTCGCCGACGATGACCGTACCGTCCCTGGTCATCGCGTCGACATGGCTCAACACGGGCGGCGCGATTCTGATCTATCTCGCCGCGTTGCAGAACATCCCCGGCGAGCTGTACGAGGCTGCTGAGCTCGACGGGGCCGGCATCTTGCGCCGCGTGTGGCACGTGACTGTGCCACAGACGCGACTCATCCTCTCGCTGATGTTTCTCCTGCAGATCGTCGCGACGATGCAGTTGTTCATCGAGCCGTTCATCCTGGCCGGCGGCGACGGCGTGGAGAACCATGCCGAGTCCATCGTCTACCTCATCTATCAGCGGGCGTTCTCGTTCCATGACTTCAACGGCGCCGCGGCGCTGGGCGTCATGTTGATGGTTGTGCTCTTGGTGTTCTCCGCGCTCTACACCTGGCTGAGCCCGAGGCAGGACTGAGCCCGAGGCAGGACTGAGATCGAACCGAGGCACCACCGGCAAGCAAGCGCAACGGAGCAACGAGAAAGGCGATACGAGATGGCGGCGGCACAGGAGACGGCAACCCGTACGTTGATCTCACCGGCGCGGTTGAATCGGTCCGGAGCGAAGCGCATCTACTGGGTGCTCGTGATCGTGACGATCCTGCTGTTCACGTTCGTGTTCCTGGGGCCGCTCTACTGGATGGTGACCGGTGGTCTCAAGACCGGGCAGGAGATCGCCCAGGTCCCGCCGACGGTCTACCCGCAGCACCCGCAGCTCAGCAACTATGTGACGGCATGGAACGACCTCGGCCTTGGTCGGTTGCTGCTCAACACCATCTGGTACGCGTTCGGCGCACTAGCCTTCCAGCTCGTCTTCGACGTCCTCGCCGCGTTTGCGTTCTCGAAGCTGCGCCCGCGACTCGGCAATATCGTGCTCGGCCTGATGCTGGCGACGCTGATGATCCCGGCGACGGTGCTGATCATCCCGCAGTACGTGACCGTCATCGATCTGCCCATCTTCCACTGGAACATGCTCAACTCGCCGTGGGTGATCTGGCTGCCGTCGGTCACGAACGCGTTCAACATCTTTCTGTTGAAGCGCTTCTTCGACTCGATCCCGGAGGATCTCCTGCAGGCGGCGGCGATCGACGGCGCCGGCCCCCTGCGGACACTGCGGTCGATCATCCTGCCGATGTCCCGCCCGATCCTCGGTGTGGTCTCCATCTTCGCGGTCACCGCCGTCTGGAAAGACTTCCTCTGGCCGCTGCTCGTGGAACCGGGCACGAACACGAAGACGGTGAACGTCGGCCTCAATGCATTCGCCCAGGGGATCGGCCAGAACGTCGTGGTGGCGGCGGCCGCGATCGCCGCCGTACCGACGATCGTGTTCTTCCTGATCTTCCAACGCAACATCATGTCGGGCCTCACCGTCGGAGGCGTCAAGGGGTAGCCGGACGGATGGCTCGGCGGTCGCCGGGCCGATGGTCGAGCCGCTTCCGTCCGTACCACGAGGTCGTCCGGGCTTAGCGCCGCATGTGGCGCAAACGCACGGCCGGACCGCCCGCGCAAACGGGTTTGTGGCTCGCAGCAACGAGGAATCTCGCAACAGCAAGGCCCGCAACATGAAGGCTCGCAACAATAAGGAAGCAGGTGCGGTGTGGGAGATGGCAACGGGGCCCGACAGCCAGATGAGGGCTCGGCGGCGTCGACGGGCGGATGGTGGCGATCCGCGGTCATCTACCAGATCTACCCGCGCAGCTTCGCCGACTCCAACGGTGACGGCATCGGCGATCTCGCCGGCGTCCGGGCCCACCTCGATTACCTCGCCGACCTTGGCATCGATGCCATCTGGTTCAACCCCTGGTACGCCTCGCCCCAAGCCGACGCGGGCTACGACGTCGCCGACTACCGTGCCATCGATCCCCTCTTCGGCACCCTCACCGAGGCGGAGTCTCTGATCCACGAGGCACATGACCTCGGCATCCGGATCATCATCGATGTGGTCCCCAACCACAGCTCCGATGCCAGTGTCTGGTTTCGGGAGGCGTTGGCGGCCGGCCCGGGCTCGGCCGCCCGTGAACTGTTCTGGTTTCGGCCCGGCCGTGGGCCGGACGGATCCTTGCCGCCCAACAATTGGCAGTCCATCTTCGGCGGACCCGCGTGGACGCGCACCAACAATTCGGACGGGACGCCGGGCGAGTGGTACCTCCATTTGTTCGCTGCCGAACAGCCGGACCTCAACTGGGAGAATCCGAAGGTTCGCGAGGACTTCGAGGACGTTCTCCGCTTCTGGTTCGACCGAGGCGCCGACGGCGTACGCATCGATTCGGCCGCCCTGCTCACGAAGGACCCGACGCTCGCCGACTTCGATCTGGACAACCCGCCGTTCCCGCATCCGTACAGCGACCGGGACGACGTGCACGAGGTGTACCGCGCGTGGCGCGCGATCGCCGATTCCTACGCCGAACCGCGGGCACTGATCGGCGAGGTATGGCTACCCGACGCGCAGCGGTTCGCGGCGTACCTGCGCCCGGACGAGATCCACACCGCCTTCAACTTCGCGTTCCTCGGGTGCGCCTGGGACGCGGTGTCCCTGCGTACGGTCATCGACGAAACGATCCACGTACACGCACCGGTCAACGCGCCGGCGACGTGGGTGCTGTCCAATCATGACGTGCCGCGCCACGTGACCCGCTACGGTCGCGAGGACACGTCGTTCACGCTCGACTTCCGGCAACTCGGCGCGCCCACCGATCGAGAACTCGGCACCCGGCGCGCTCGCGCGGCCACGCTGCTCACCCTTGCGCTGCCGGGTTCGGCGTACCTGTATCAGGGTGAGGAACTCGGTCTCGAAGAGGTCGAGGACATCGCGGACGACCTGCGGCAGGACCCGATGTTCTTCCGTACCCGAGGAGAGAACTTGGGCCGGGACGGATGCCGCGTACCCATGCCATGGACCGGCGACGAGCCGCCCTTCGGCTTCAGCCCCGCCAACGCCGGCACGGCACCGTGGCTCCCTCAACCACCGGACTGGCGCGACTACACCGTGACCGCCGAACAGGCCGACCCTGCGTCCATGCTCCAGCTCTACCGCGCGGCGCTGCGCATCCGTCGTGCCGAACCCACCCTCGGCGACGGCCCCTTCAGCTGGCTGGCCGCCCCGGATGGCGTCCTCGCCTTCGCCCGTGGCGCCAACCGGGAATTCGTGTGTGTCGTGAACCTTTCCGGTTCCACGGTCCCATTTCCGGTGCACGGGAAGATCGTGCTGGCTAGCAGTCCGCTGGAGACGGACGGGCTGCCGAGCGACACCGCGGTCTGGATGCGGCGCTAGCCGCCGGACGCGCTGCACCCGGTGTACGGCACCTGCCCGAGATCCTGGAACCCGCCGAGTATCGACTCTCCGCTGTCGTACACGGCGACGAAAAGGACCGGGATCGGACCCGGGCACGGCACGTCGACATCGAGCGTCGCGCTCAACCAGGTGCTGTTGCCGGCGGCCAGCGGCTGCGGTCCGGTGTTGCCACCGACCGATCCGCACGTCGCGAATGCCTTGCTGCGCACGTGTAATCCGCCGATGGGTAGGCCGACCTGGATGTCGGTCAGCATGATCTGATGATTCGTGTTGTTCGTGATCTCGACGCCGAGTTGAAGCCGTTTGCCGAGTTGTACGGAGCACTGGCGGCCGGTCAGTGCGACGGCGGCAAACGGTTTGACGACCGTGGTGGGGCTTGGGGCCGCGGCCGGCGGAGTGGACTTCCGGCCGTGGTTGTCGCCAACGAAGTAACCGATCACGCCGCCCAGGAGCAGCGCGGCGATCAGCCCGATGACGCGCCAGGGCACCGGGCGCTGTTGCGGGATCGGCTCGACGCCCATATCGATGACCGCGGCGTCAAAATCGTCCGGTCGACCATCGGTCCCGTTCGCGCCGGGCGGCTCACCCGGCCTCACGTGCACGCCCTCACCAGGCTGAGTCTATGCCGCCGGTTGACCGTCCGGCCCGGCTCCGCACGACGGGCGGGACCGTCAGGCCTCGACCACCAACTTCTCCGCGTTCGCCGCGGCCCGAAGATCGTCATGGACCGCCTCCCAGTAGTCGAGCCCGGGCGTGTCCGCCGGCACGGTCACCAGTGGCACCTCCGTACGCATGGAGAGGTTCTCGACGGCCTTCGCTCGGCGGACCGCGCCGAAGAGCGCGGAAGCGGCGGCGAGGATGGCCGCGTCACCGCCACCATCGCCCGGCACCGGCCATGATGCGCGGTGGATCGACCCGTCCCGCCACCATGACCAGACCTCTTCGGTCACGAAGGGCAGGAACGGTGCGAACAGTCGCAGTAGCACGTCGAGTGCTTGACGCAAAGCCAGTCGGGCCGACTCCGCGCCGGGACCGGCGCTGTAGGCGCGTTGCTTGACGAGTTCGACGTAGTCGTCGCAGAACGTCCAGAAGAACGCGTCGGTGCGTTCGAGCGCGCGCGTGTAGTCGTAGCCGTCCAAGGCGCTCGTGGCCTCGGCGACGACCGTGTCCAGCGCGGCCACCATCGCCCGGTCCAGCGGCACGGTGACGGTCGCGTCGGTGTCCGGCGCCGGAAACCCGAGCACGAATCGACTGGCGTTCAATACCTTCGTCGCCAACCGCCGACCGACGCGCATCTGGTTGGTGTCGAACGCGGTGTCCGCGCCCGGCCGGCCCGACGCGGCCCAGTAGCGCACGGCGTCGCTGCCGTACTGCTCGAGCAGGTCCATCGGAGTGACGACGTTGCCGACCGACTTCGACATCTTCTTGCGATCCGGATCAACGATCCAGCCCGAGATCGCGGCCGTGCGCCACGGCGGTTTGCCGTCGATGTCGAGCCCACGGACCATCGTGGCGAACAACCAGGTACGGATGATCTCGTGCGCCTGCGGGCGCAGGTCCATCGGATGCACCCGTGCGTAGAGGTCGTCGTCCTCGCCCCAACCGCCGACGATCTGCGGCGACAACGAGGACGTCGCCCAGGTGTCCATCACGTCGGCGTCGCCGACGAAACCTCCGGGCCGGCCACGGTCGGATTCCTCGTAGCCGGGCGGGGTCTGGCTGGCCGGATCGATCGGCAGCGTGTCCTCGGCGGCCAGCATCGGTTCGTCGTAACGGGGTTCGCCCGCCTCATCGAGCGGATACCAGACCGGAAACGGGACACCGAAGAACCGCTGACGACTGATGAGCCAGTCGGACGTGAGGCCGTTGACCCAATCCTCGTAGCGGTGGCGCATGTAGGGCGGCTGCCACTGCAGCGCGCGGCCGGCGTCCAGCAACGCGTCCCGGTGCGCCATCGTGCGCACGAACCATTGGCGGCTCGTGACGATCTCGAGCGGCCGATCGCCCTTCTCGTAGAACTTCACCGCGTGCGTGATCGGACGCGGCTCGCCCATCAACAGACCGGACTCCGCCAGGATCGCCACGATGTCGCGGCGGGCCTGCGCGGCGGTGCGACCGACGAGCCGTTCGTAATACGCGGCACCGTCAGCGGAGGCTCCCCAACCGGCGAGGTCCGCTTCGATGAACCGACCGTCGCGGCCGATGATGGGCCGGATCGGCAGGCCCAGCTCGCGTTGCCACTGGACGTCGGTCGCGTCGCCGAACGTACAGACCATGGCGATGCCGGTGCCCTTGGTCGGGTCGGCCAGACGGTGCGCGTGGATCGGCACGGGCACATCGAAGAGCGGCGATGTCGCCGTACCGCCGAAAAGGTGTTGGTAACGCTCATCATCCGGGTGCGCAACCAGAGCAACGCACGCCGGCAACAATTCCGGTCGCGTCGTTTCCACCTCGATCGTGCCGGCGCCGTCGATGGTCACGCCGAAAGCGATCCGGTGGTACGCCGCCGCGACGTCTCGATCCTCCTGCTCGGCCTGGGCCACGGCGGTCTGGAAGTCGACGTCCCACGCGGTCGGCGCGAGTGCGTGGTAGACCTCGCCCGCGGCCAGTTCGCGCAGGAATTCTCGCTGGGCCGCGCGCTGCGCTTTCTCGCCGATCGTCGTGTACGTCATCGACCAGTCGACCGATAGGCCGAGCTTGCGCCACAGCGCTTCGTAAGCCTTCTCGTCCTCGACCGTCAGCGTCGTGCACAACTCGACGAAGTTCCGCCGGGACAGCCGTAGCGGGGGAGCCTTGCGCTCGGCCGCGTTGCGCGGCGGCACCGGCGTCGGCATGTCCGGCACGTACGGCAATGACGGATCGCACCGCACATGGAAATAGTTCTGCACGCGGCGCTCGGTCGGCAGGCCGTTGTCGTCGAAGCCCATGGGGTAGAACACTTCGGCGCCACGCATCCGGCGAAACCGAGCGATCACATCGGTGTGCGTGTAGCTGAACACGTGCCCGATGTGCAGGCTGCCGCTCACCGTCGGCGGCGGCGTATCAATGGAGTAGATCTCGTCACGCGTACGGCTCCGGTCGAACCGGTAAATCGCCTCGGCGTCCCAGCGCTCGGCGTGCTTGTCTTCGATGCCGTCCAGCGAGGGTTTCTCGGGCACGGCGGGGATCGACCCGGTCATCGGTGGGTCACCTTTCGAGAGAGGGAACGGGTGAACTCAGGCCGTCGTACGTACTCGGCGTACGTCCGACGGGCTTGCTACCCGTACCGCCGTCGCGGCCGCGCGCGGCTGGCCTACCAGCGACGTCGACGGCATCGACGCGGCGGGAAGCGAGCGAGCAGGGCGGCGGTTCACGGCGACTCCTCTTTCAGTGACGAGCATTCGTTCGCTAGCGAACGGGGAGAGTCCATGCTAACCCGCGCGACCGGTGCGCGCCTCGGCCTTGTTCGCCACGCGATGCCCGTACGCCGGCTGGGAGGCGGCCTCTGGGCGACGCTCAAGTTCCCCGATGTTGTCCTCGTCGATCTGGACGAGGAAACTACCAAAGAAGCCTTTGACTTCACGAACTGTCAAAGCTATCTTTGGTATATGGAGCTGACCGATGGAACTCACGGACCCGCAGACGATTCGCGCCCTCGCGCACCCGCTTCGCCTCGACCTCGTCGAGTTGCTCGGCCAAGGGCCGATGACGGCCGCCGAATGCGCCCGAGCGCTCGGTAGCACCCAGGCCAACTGCTCGTTTCACCTGCGGCAACTCGCGAAGTACGGTTTCGTCGGGCCGGCACCCGAGGGCCCCGACCGTCGAGAGCGGCGTTGGCAACTCCTGGACTACGAGCAGAATTGGTCGTCCGCCGAGCCCGAGCTCACGATGGCGTTGGATCAGGTCTTCATCCGACGAGAATGCGGCCGGCTCATCGACTGGACCGTGCGGGCCGCCACGGAGCCGGAGGAATGGCGCGGGTCTGGTGCCCTCGGCGGCGCAACTGTGCCGCTGACTCGCGACGAGTTGCGCGATGTGCTCAAGCGCTACAGCGAATTCGTCGAACATCTCACCGCTACCTACGGCGACCGCATCGGCGACCGGTCGACCTGGCCGGAGGGCTCACGGCCGGTCCGATTGCTGTTCGCGGCCACCCCCCTCGTGGACCCGCTCGCCAGCACGGCGCACGGCGACGCGACCGATACCGAGCCCGCGACCTCCGACCTCACCGAGACCGCTGCGGCGCCTGCGAAGCGCCGCGCTCGCAAGAGCTGATCTCTCGCCGTACCACCGCGTCCGTCGGCGGGTCCGCAACGTCAGCACCCACCTCTCGCGATCCCGTACGCCCTGATTCGGGGAGTCACCATGTCCGCACTGCGTCACCCGCGCTTCCGCCGCCTGTTGATCGGCGAATCCGTATCCAGTTTCGGCGACACCGCCATGTTCCTGTCGCTCGGCGTGTGGGCGAAGGATCTGACCGGCTCGAACACCGCGGCCGGTCTCGTATTTCTCTTCCTTACCGGGCCTCAGCTTGCCGCGCCGTTGCTGGGTCATCTCGCCGATCGGGTTCGTCGCCGCTCGCTGATGATCTGGTCCAACGTCTTCGGAATCGCCCTCGTCCTGAGCCTTCTCGGCGTTTCCGGCCGGAATGACCTATGGCGCTTGTACGTCGTCGCGGTCGGTTACGCACTGCTCGCCTCCGTGCCCGCGCGCAACGGACTGCTCAAGGACCTGCTGCCATCCGATGATGCGGCGAGCGGTCAGTCTCTGTTGTCGAGCGTCGGCCAGGGCACCCGGATCCTGTCACCCGTCATCGGTACAGCGATCTACGCGTCCTTCGGCGGCGGCACGCTCGCGATCGTCGATGCCGCCACGTTCGCGGTCGCCATCGTCGCGCTGCTGTCCATTCGGGTCACCGAGTCGCCGATCGAACCCTCCGACGAACCGTTCCGTCGGCGGGTTACGGCCGGATTCCGGTACGTACATGCGACCCGCCTGCTGTGGCAGCTCACCATCGCCTTGACTGCGTTCCTGGCCGTGGCCGGCCTGTTGGAAACTGGCTTGTTTGCCGCGATCCAGTACGGCATCCACCGCCCACCGTCCTTCTACGGCGTGCTGCTGTCGGTGCAGGGCGCCGGCACAATCGCGGGCGCAGTGCTTGCGTCGAAGGTGCTCAAGGCGATCGGCGAGGCGCGCACCACCGGTATTGGCGCAATCGGCGCCGGGATCGGCATGGCGCTCGCCATCGTCGCGCCGTCCGTACCGACGTTCCTGATCGGAATGTTCGTCTGCGGTGCGTCGCTCGGTCTGATGTTCGTCGCATTCGGGACAGCGCAACAGCTCTATACGCCCGGACGGCTCACCGGCCGGGTCGGCGCCGCCATGGGCACGCTGATGTCGTTATCGCAGACCATTTCCATCGCCATCGGAGCGATTGTCGTCGCCTTCGTCGATTGGCGGCTGATGTTCGGTCTCACGGCACTGACCGGTTTGATTTGCGGCCTCGTCTTGTCGCTGCGGCCAGCGCCCACTCCCGCCATCGTCGCCTCCATCGCCGACGCACCGCCCGGTCACCCGGCCGAGCCCGCCGTCTCAACGGCCGCCCTCGCGCCCGCCCCAGCCCCGGCCGGCCCAGCGGCCCGCGCCGCCGCTTCATGATCCGCCACGACGGACGATCCACGTCGCCACAGCGACCCTCATCGTCCACCCCAGTGGATCACGCCCAGAAGCCGCCGCGTCACGGCGACTTTCCCGATCACGGCCACCCCCGGAGCCCATTACCCGGCGCGACGAGCGCGGCCGCGACGGGGCAGAAGGGGCGACGGCACCGAAGAGGGCGACGACAGCGGATACGGGCGACCGGGCTCGGCCAGGTCAGGGTTGCGGGGCGGCTTTCTCACGACAGACCTAGATGCTTTGCCGTCCGAGTGAGAAAGTCGCCCCGCAACCTCAAAGCGGAACCACGACAGACCTAAATGCTCTGCCGTCCGAGTGAGAAAGCCGCCCCGCACCCACAGCGCGACCCGGCTACGACAGCAACTCGCGCACCGTCTCGAGCCCGATCACACCGCCCGACACGACGCACACGACCACGTCCTCCGGCCCGAACTCCGCCGCTAACGCACACGCCACTGGTGTCGCGCCGGCGCCCTCGGCCAGGACATGGTTGC
Organism: uncultured Actinomycetota bacterium; assembly: GCA_963724705.1. Taxonomy (GTDB): domain Bacteria; phylum Actinomycetota; class Actinomycetes; order Mycobacteriales; family Micromonosporaceae; genus DASQPR01. Next base: position 249,552 of record CAVRVS010000006.1, on the reverse strand, counting down.
GGTCGAGGAGCAGGCGCAGCGCGGCTGCGACGTCGGTCACGGGCGCGACGAGCGAGGCGATGCCGAGCTGGGTCGCTCGGTCGTACATGCTCGGGAGGACGGTACGGCTGCCGATCCCGTCCACGAACGACGGCTGCATGTCCACGGTGGCCGGCCCGCCCGCTGCCAGCGAAGCGGCCAAGGGAGCGGCGGTCGCGACCTCGCACGCGAGCACCCGAGCCCTCGAGCCGACCGAGGCGAGGCCGGTCGCTATGCCGCAGGTCAATCCGCCGCCGCCCCACGGTACGAGTACGTGTGTCACCGATGGGAGGTCCTCGGCGATCTCGAGACCGATCGTGGCGTTGCCGGCCATCACCGCCACGTCGTCGAAGGCATGGATGAACACGCCGTCTACGCCGTCGACGCGGCGCTGCACGAAGGCGTCCCACCACGCTTCGGCGCTCACCGGCACGACACGCGCGCCGAGCGCCTCCATGGCGGCGATCTTCGAGGCCGGTGCGGTCGGCGGTACGACGACCGTGCATGGCACGCCGAGGCGCCTGGCAAACCACGCCGCCCCTTGTCCCATGTTTCCGGCCGACGCGGTCACGATGCCGGCGGCCACCTCGTCGGCGGTCGCGCTGGCGAGCACGGCGGCGGCACCGCGTAACTTGAACGAGCCGATCGGCTGGAGGTTCTCCAACTTCAGGTAGATCTGCGTATTGGCGGTGAAATTCAACCGCACCAACGGGGTACGGATGGCGACGCCGGCCACGGCGTCGCGCGCCTTGGCGATGTCCGTCGCGGTCGGCAATTCCTCGGCGCCCATCAGACTCAGCCCTCCCATCAGACCCAGGCCTCCCATTAAAACCGGGCCCGGGTTCCGGCGCCGGTACGGTGGGCTGCCTCGACGACGTACGCCGCGGCGGCCAGATCCTCGACGGCGAGCCCGAGCGACTCGAATACCGTCATCTCGTCGTCGCCGGTGCGGCCCGCGACCGAACCGTTGAGTACCTCGCCGATGTCGGCGACGATGTGTTCCGGTCCGAGTCCGACCTCGGCCGCCGCGATCACGTAGTCCCCAGCCTCGTGGAGCGCCGACTCGCGGCGATCGGCGAAGAACCGCGCCGCGGCTACCGTTGCGGTGTCGAGTTCGCGGGCCGTCGGCACACACGCGCCGACGGCATTGATGTGCACGCCGGACGCGAGCCATTCCCGCCGCAGCAGCGGCTCGGTGGCCGACGTGGCCGTCACGACAATGTCGGCTTCGTCGACCGTGGCCCGCGCGTCCGCCTCGAACGACACAGCTAGGCCTAACTCGTCGGCCAGGCGGGCGGCCACCTCGGCGCCGCGGATGGCGTCGCGTCCGGTCATCCGTACCCGGGAAAGCGGTCTGACCGCGGCGATCGTCCGGACGTGCCAGGCACCCTGAACGCCCGTGCCAAAGACCGCGAGACTATCGGCGTCCGGTCGGGCCAACGCGTCGGTCGCGACTGCGGAGGCCGCCGCGGTGCGGATCGCCGTCACGGCCGACGCGTTGAGGATCGCCTGCGGCTCACCGGTCGCGGGATCGAGCAGGATCACCATGCCCTGGTGCGCGTCCTTGCCGATGGACGGATTGCCGCCGAAGATGCCGAGGAATTTGAGACCCAGAACCGGATGCGGCTCGGCCAGATAGCCCGGCATCATGCCGAGCATGCCGGCCACGCCGGGTGGCCGTTCGATGGTCCGCAGCGGCTGGAAGCCGGCGCCCCGCGCGAGCGCGGCGAGTGTGTCACGCATGACCCCGATGCACGCGTCGACGGTCAGCAGGTCGGTCACGGCGTCGTGATCGAGCACGAGAATCTCCACCGGCACAGTCTCGCCCGTGCGCCGACTCCGGCTCAACCGGGGCCGATGCCGCCAGCACCCAATGGTTCGGCAAGGGCAGTGTCGGACCGGTCAGCAGCCGGAGTCGCAACCCTCGATCGCGCCAGCCTGCCCCAGGTCCTGGTTGACGACGCGGAAGATGACGTCGAACGAAGCGCTGGTCTCGGTCACCTCGATGTGGGTGTGGCCGGCGGTACCGTCCGGCGTGCCGAGGGTGTAACCGGAGTCGGGCTTCGAGGACAGCCCAGTGAAGTGGGTCGTCATCGTTTGGTTGCCGAGCTTCGTCATGCGTGCGGCGTTTCCGTCGACGTACGCGTTCATGTAGTACTTCACGTACGCCGTCGGGTCGGACGGGTACGAGATCTTGCTCCACGTCTCGACCGAGCCGGCGTGCCACTGATGTGCCGCCGTCTGCTCGTTGACCGAACGGAGCACGATCCAGTCGCCGTCGCGGTTGTAGAACGACGCGTAGCTCGATCCCGTCGCGCCCTGGCTCGACGCGAGCGTCCAGTGCTGGTCGAGGCTGCCGTAGCCGTAGAGCTGGTTCTTGGTCGAGGTATTGGTCAGGAGCGTGAGATAGGACGTGTCATGGCCGCCCCACGCGGTCAGGATCGCGCGCGCATAGTCGCTCGGATAGGCATGACTCGACGGCGCCGATGAGACGTGGTTGGCTGGGCGACGCGGTCGGTACGCCGGTCGTAGAGCCCGTCGAGGCGCCCGGCGACGCGCCGGCCGATCCGATCCCCGACGCGGCGCCGACACCAGGCGAACCGTTCGGCGCGGCGCCGAACACCCCCTGGCCAGCCTTGGCACCATGGGCACACGCAACGAGGACGCCCGTGGCGGCGACCGCTCCGAGCAGCATCAGCGCGATTTCGAACCGGCCGCGGCGACCGGGCCGGCGGACGACGCGACCTGCGACGCGACCTGCGGCGCGACATGTGGTGGCCGGCTGACGCATGGCTGGCTCCTCGGGGCGGGGGCGGAAGCCAGCGCATGGTATGCGGTTGGGGTCGGAGCAGATATCGATCAGTCGGATGTCCGACCTATCTGCCGGGCCCGCTTCCTATCTGCCGGGCCTACTTCGAGAGCGCGGCCGATCGGGCGGAAGCCACCGCGGCAGCCCCCGAGCGGGCCGACTCCCGCCAACCGACCAGCGCACCGATGACGAACACGCCGCCGATCACGATCGCGGCGACCGCGTACGCCGCCACGGCCCAGCCGAACGCGACCGTGATCGCGAGTACGGTCACCCGGATGTCCCAGCCGCGCAAGATCGCTTCGCCGCGCACCGGAGTCGCCTGCTTCTCGATCCGTCCGGTGACGTCGTAGTGGTAGAGCGTGAGCACCAGCAGCAGCGTGTACACCAGCCACAACGGCACTCCGCCGAGTACGCCGGCGACGACGATGAAGGTGTATTCGGTTGCCCGGAGACCGGCCACCGTCAACCAGTCGAGCGGCCCGTCGTGCCGGCTGCTGGCTGCAAGGCCGGCGACCAGGGCGAGCCCCGCGTAGATCAGCACGAGCCACCGTGGGCCGCGATCGCCGACGATTGCGAAGCCGGCCGCGATCAGCACCGCGACGAGTCCGGGCGCCAGCGCGACCAGCGGCGATACGCGACCACGGCCGAGTGCTCCGAGCGTTCGGGCGATCGGACCGTCGTCGCGCTGGAACCCGATGTCGAAGCGGGGCATCACCGCCACCCGAAGGAACAGCGCGCGGAGTGTCCGGCCGGCGAGCACGTACGCGAATGCGAGAGCGATCGCGATCAGCAGGACGATGAACATCACCCGCGGTCCGCCGATTGCGATGGCCAGCGCCATCAGTAGCCACCGATCGCCGATCGGCAGGACCACACTGCGTTTGAGCCAGTACGCGGGGGAGCGGTAACGCCCGTGCGCGGCGGCGGACAGCTGCCCGAGTTTCGCGCCGGCGTTGGCACCCGCGCCCGAGCCGGCACCCGTGCCGCCGCTAGCAACCGTGCCGGTGGCCGAACCGTCGCGAGCGCTCGGCGCTCCGGCGGCCGCGGCCCGGAGTCCGAGCGTGTCGAGCCGGGAACCCAGCGGCACCACCGGAAGCGCGCGTGTCGCGGTGTCCTGGAGCGCGCCGTACCACGTGTCGACCATGTGCCGTACGGTCTGCGCGACGATCGCCGCCAACGCCAGTCCCCACACGGCCGGTTCATGCATCCGTACGCCGCCGATCGCTACACCGGCGAAGACGACGTACTCCTTGGCCCGGTCGGCGATCATGTCGAGCCAGCCGCCGTAGCGACTGAAGTTGCCGGTGTAGCGGGCGAGCGATCCGTCGTTGCAGTCGAGGATGAAGCTCGCGTAGAGCAGCACGGCACCGACGATGTCGAGCCACCGCACGCCGACCGCGAACACCGCCGCGGCCACCAACCCGACCGCGATGGACATCCAGGTGACCTGATTGGGCGTGATGCCGCGCCGGGCGAAGAACGCGACCAACCGCGGTGTGTACGAGTGGACAAGGTACGTCGCCAAGAACTCGTCGTCCTCCTTGACGCCCATCCGGACGGCGGCCGCCGGCTCGTCAACGGCGGCGAGTGCGGTGGCGGCCGCCGCGGCCGCGTCGGGTGAGTCGACCCGATGGCACACGTACAGCCGCGGGTTGTTGGCGCCGACGACGACCCCGGTCCGTACGAGGCCGAGCAGCGCGAGCCCGACGGCTCCGTACGCGCCGGCGTCGGCGTCGAGGTCACGGCCACTGTCGATGGCTTCGGTGCGCAAGGCGGCGCACGCGTCATGGAGTCGGGGACGGTCGTCGGCGCTGACCGTCACGAGCGCCCGGAACACCGCGTTCGGGCCCGTGACCTCCCGCTGATGCGTGCCGACCGACACCACCATGTTCCGCTCGCGCAGTACCGGTTCGCCGTACGCGCCAACCGCCATCTTGCGGGCGGTCTGTACGGCCGCGACCGTGCTACGTACCCGAGGGCCGGCGAAGGAAGCGATCGCACCGTCATGGGCGACGAGATCCGCGGCCGCGAGCACAACGGAGCTCTCGGTCGCACTGACCGCGGCGCCGATGAGCGCGAGGTCACCGGCGACGTCCTCGCTCTCGACGGCGCTGTGGCCCGCCGCCCGCAGCGCATCGGCCCAGCCCGGCCGCGTGATGACGGTGAGGTCGGCGGTGTCCAGCGCACGGAACTGCGCGGCGAGGCGATCGACGAGCGTGGCACCACCAACGCGCAGCAACGCGGTCGGCGTTCCGTCGGGCGCGGTCTGCGTCGCGAACAGCAGCACGCGGGTCATCGCGAGTCACCCGATCGCATCGACATACTCCTCGACCGCGGCATAGAGGCCTGACGTGTCCAAGTCGAGCCGTTCGAGAATCGTGTACCGGCCCGGTCGGGTCGACGGCGCGAACGCCACAACGTCAACGAAATCCTTGTCGGTCAGGCCGATTTCGGCGGGCGTGCGCGGAAGCTCATGCCGGCCGAACGTGGCCACCAGCCGCTCGAACGCGGGCGTGAACGACGAGTCCTGGCGCGACCGGAGGAACATCGCGAACAACGCGCCCAGTCCCGCGCCGATGCCGTGGCTCGCGGCGTCCGGCTGCAGCGTCGCCAGCGCGTGTGCGATTTCGTGGCAGGCGCCGCTGCACGGCCGGCTCGACCCAGCTACGGCCATCGCGACGCCGCCCAGAATCAGCGACTGCGCAAGCGTGGCGAGGAAGTCAGTGTCGGTAATCGTGCCGGGATGATGCAGCACCGATTCCGCGGCCGTGCGGGCCAGCGACATGGCCAGGCCGTCGACCGGCTCACCGTTGATCGCGTGGCTCAGCTCCCAGTCGGCACAGGCCGAGATGTCGCTGAGCGCATCGCCGATCCCGGACCGGATCTGGTACGCCGGGCTGCGCGCGACCAGATCGAGGTCGACCACGACGGCGATGGGGATGTGCACACCGTACGACGGTGAGCTGCTACCCCAGACCAGCGTGCTTACCGGCGACGCCAGCCCATCGTGGGCGAGGCTCGTCGCGACGGCGACCATCGGCATGCCCTGCATCGTCGCCGCGTATTTGACCGTGTCGATGACTTTCCCGCCGCCGATCCCGATCACAGCGTCGTATTCGAGTGTCCGAAGCTTCGTCGCGAGCGACATCGCGGAGTCGAACGTACCGGCCTCGATGGTGATCAGGTCGGCGGCCGGCAGCATCGTCCCGACCTCGTCGGCGAGTGTCGGACCGATGCCGGAACCGTGTACGACGGCGACGCGTCCGCCGGTCGAGATGCGACTGTCCGCGATCACCGTGTCCAGGCGGCCGAGCGCGCCGGGAGAGACCTCGATGGTCAGCGGCGTCAGGATCGTACGGGCTAGCAGCGGCATGCGACCTCCCGCGCCCGCGCGAGATCGGCGTGATCGTCGACCTCGACCCACTCCAGCGATGGCAGCGCCGCGACGCCGACCGGCACGCCCTGGTCGGCCAGCAGTTGGTAGGCGTCTTCGTAGTACAGGTTCGGATCGCGCCGCCAGGTCTCATCGAGCGCCGCGGTGAGATCGCTCGCGACGCCGGCGCCGATCAGCGTCGCGCCGATGTATTCGCCGTGGGCGTCGGCGACCGGCATCTGTTTGGTGATCTTGTAGACGGTTCGGTGTCCGGTGCCGGTCGCAGCGCCGGTCAGCGTCACCTTCATCGCTTCGTCGGTGAGGGGCTTGGTGACGTCGAGAGCCAGGATGATCTCGGGCGCAAGCACAGGCGCCGGCCCGGGCGAAGGCACGTGCAGGGGCGTCGCGCCGGCCGGGGTGGCCGCCGTCAGCGTTGCCGATTCCGCGGCGGTGACGGCGCTGAGCAAGGTCTGTTCCACGTCGACCGGGTGCACCGTGTCGCCGTTGACGAGGAGTGCTCCGCCGGCGTACGCCTCGCGGGCGAGCCACAGCGAGTACGCGTTGTTACGGTCGAAGCGGTCGTTGCGGATGATCTCGATCGCCAGGCCGTGCCGTGCCTCGAGATCGGGCAACCGGGTGATGAGCGCGTCCGCCGCGTGGCCCGCGACCAGGGCCACGTCCGTGAGGCCGACCTTGGCCAGGTTGCGCAGGATCACGTCCAGGATGGTGGACTCGCCGTCGACCGGCAGTAGCGTCTTGGGCAGCGCGTCGGTATCCGGCCGCAGGCGTTGACCTTGGCCGGCCGCGAGAACGAGCCCAATCACGTGTGTCCCCTCATGTTCCTGCGTCGCGTTCCTGCATCGCGGCCGGATCTTGTGTTGCTTCTTGCGTTGCGCCGGGTTCGAGCGTTGCGCCGGTCGCCGTCCGACCATAGGTGGCCCGGTCACCGGCCCGGTGGCCGGTTACAGGCCGTGGCGGTCCAGGCTAACCGGCGGCGGGTGCGGCACCATAACGGGCGTGACCGGCGACCCATGCCACACCGACTCCGATGAGGTGTTTCGACGATTTTGGTGGACTTTATCGTAAGCGTCGCAGTGACTGTCGCGGCCCGAACGAGTCACGCGAATGGCTGACCTGCCTGGCGAGCTGCGAGCCGCGCTCGCAACCAGCCTCGCCGCCGAACCCGTCGACCGGATGCGCGCGGCGGTTGCGCGCCTGATCGATGCGTACCGGTCCGGCCAGCCGGCGTCGGCCCCGATTCTCGCCGGTTCGGCCGAGATCGCCGCGTACGCCGCTTATCGCATGCCGGCCACGTACGCCGCCGTCCGGGCGGCCATCGATGCGCTGCCGCCCATATTGCCGGCGCCGGCGAGCCTCGTTGACGTCGGCGGCGGAACGGGGGCCGCGGCATGGGCCGTGGCCGACGCGTTCCCGTCGATCGAGCGGATCACGGTGCTCGACCAGGTGGACGGCGCACTGACGCTCGGGGAGACATTGGCCGCCACCGCTCCCGCACCGGCTCTGCGGTCGGCTACGTGGCGGCGATCATCGCTTCCGGCCGAGTTGCCGTCGGCCGATCTGGTCACCGTCTCGTACGTGCTCGGGGAGCTCGCCGAGTCGGCTCAACGCGATCTCGTTTCACATGCCGCGGATGCCGGCGGTGTGGTCGTGATCGTCGAGCCCGGTACGCCGGCCGGCTACGCGCGGGTGATCGCCGCTCGGGATCAATTGCTCGCACTCGGCCATCGGGTGCTCGCGCCATGTCCCCATCAGCTCGCGTGCCCGCTGTCGGCCGGCGACTGGTGTCACTTCGGGGCACGGGTGAACCGTACGGCGCTGCACCGCCGGATCAAGGATGCCGACCTGTCGTACGAGGACGAGAAGTTCTCGTACCTCGCCACCGCGTCGCCGCGAGTCGTCATTGATGCGCCGCCGGTTGTCGAGGGACGGGTGATCCGGCGACCGGCACAGCGCAAAGGGCTCGTGACACTCCGGCTCTGCCGCCCGGACGGCGCCGCCGCCGACCGGATCGTCACCAAGCGGCATGGCGAGCTCTACCGGCAGGCACGTGACACCCGGTGGGGGGACGCATTTCCGGCGTGATGCCTGGCGCGAGAGCGGTCGCTCTCATGATCCGGCGGCCATGATCTGCCGGCCATGATGCGGCTCGCCGGCCATGATCCGCAGCCGTGGACGATTGACGTCGCTATCCGGTCGTAATCGTCCACCGCGGTGGATCATGCGCCGAGCGCGAGGCGATGAGCGGGTTATCCGCGAGCCATTGAGCACAAAAAAACCCGGTGCCCGCGAACGGACACCGGGTTTCTCGACTGACGTGTCAGATGGGGCGGACCTGCTCCGCCTGCGGGCCCTTCTGGCCCTGGGCAATTTCGAACTCGACTCGCTGGTTCTCCTCCAGAGTGCGGTAGCCGCTCGTCTGGATTGCGGAGAAGTGCACGAACACGTCGGATCCGCCACCGTCCACGGTGATGAAGCCGAAGCCCTTCTCGGCGTTGAACCACTTAACGGTTCCCTGCGCCATGTTTCTCTCCTTCATGAGGGTGTACCGGCCGCGCGCGCTGCGGGCCTTACTTGGCCGTTTTCGAGCAGCGGCGCCTTTTGCCGATCACATCCGAGCGGCGCAGGTGCGGTCCACGTACACAAAAACTCAGCAAAGGATACACGCAGACCCGCGCCGTAGGGAGTCCATCAAGATGGGAAAGATTCACACTCAGGGGCGGGATATCCGCAGCGCCTGGGTTGGCGCGTCAGCCATCACCGAATTTGGCGTTGTCGCAGGTGAGCGTGTTGGCAGCCGGTCGGCCCGACCGATCTCCACACCCTCGTAGAGCACCACGAGGTCCCACTCACCCAGTTGCTTGTGCTGCCCCTTGGTCAGCTTTTCGGTGACCGGCGGCTCGGTCGGCCCGGTACGTCTGACCAGAGTCGTCCCGTTTGTGCTCGTATCGGCGATGCGCAGACCGTCATCACGCAGCTCAAGGCGGGCATGGCTGCGGCTCACCCAGCGGATGCCGGCCTCGTCGAGGTACGGCCCGACGGCGACCACGTCCGAACCCTCGGGGGCCCGGCCGATCATGACCGACCCGCCGGCGGCAACGGCGAACCGGTGCCGGACAAGGCCGTCAACCCGTACGGCCATCGGCCAGGTCACCGCGCGCGGCCCGGCGTCGGTCAGGCGTTTGCCGTGGCGTGGGCACGTCGGGACGCCGTTGCGAATGGTGGGCGGCGGCTGGCCGGAGACGCGCACCTCGCCGAAGCTCGAACACTCGAACTCGGGGCATTTCCATTGCCGGCCGAGCACCGGATTCGGTCGAGTCGGCGGCACCGGTGGCTGGCCGGCGTGGGCGATCAGGCTCACGCCACCCGGGGCGGGCACCGGGGCGTACGCGGGGGAGCCGCCGCCGACCCGGGTGATCATCGCCATGCCGGTGAGTGCGCTGATTTCCCGTACCCGGGGAACCACCGGCGTGCCCGCCGGCAGCACCTCGATCAGGCCGTCGTCCGACCAGCGCCGGATGACCATGCGTTCGTTCGATGTCAGTTCGGTGTCCGACATCAGCGCCCGGTCGGCGACGACATACGTGGCCGCGCTGCTGTCACCGAGTCGTTGGCCGAGCGCGTCGACGACGTGACCGAGGCGCAGCAGGTTAGCCGGCCGCCCTCCGTCAAGGTCGCCGAGTCGCGTGATCTCGGTCAGGTCGACGACGCCGGCCGTGACCGCGGGATCGATCGACAGGCGGCGTTCGATCGCGTCGAGAACCTTCGAGACTTCGAAACGCACCCGCCCATTGTGCCGTGCCGTGCACGAAACCTGTGAGAGTGCCCCGGCGCCGCGTTTCGGTGCCGCGCGACGTCGATGGGTCCAGGCGCCGTCATCGGGGCTGATCCACGCTTATGCGCCCGTCGTCACGGGTAAACCTTGATGGTCTTCACAGCTCGATCGCTTAGATACGGCCGCCGCGGGTGGCACGCTGGATGGGGCGGTGATGCATGGGACGGCGGACAGCACAGACGACACAACCGGCGAACCGGACAAATCCGGTACCACGGTGGGTCGCACCCGGATTTGCGCTAGCCGCAGTGTGCACCGTGCCGTGGGTGGTGTTCCTGGCCGCGAGCCTGCCGGCGACCAGCCGGGTGAATGATCGTCTCGCGTGGGTCGGCTTCGATGTCGGCGAAGTCGTGATGCTCGCGGTGACCGCATATCTGGCGTGGCGCGGCAAGGCCAAGGTCGCGCTGGCGGCGACCGCGCTCGCCACGATGCTGGTCGTCGACGCGTGGTTCGACGTGAACACCAGCACGGCCGGCGAGGACCGCGACATCGCGCTGGGGTTCGCGCGTGCTCGAGGTGTCGCTGGCCGCGGTCAGCCTCTGGATCGCCTTCCATGCCGCGTCCGTTGCCCGTCGTCGGCTCGAAGACCTGGCTCGGCGGGAGGCGGAGCGGGAGATCCGCCGGACTCTGCCGTCACGCGGACGTACGAGCCGGCTGACCGATCTCGCCGACTGGGCACGGGACCGGCCACGTCTGCTGGCGGACGCCGTCGCGCGGTCGGGCGACGACGTCGGTCAGCCGGACGCCGCGCACGCCAACGGCCCGACCGAGATGGATCTCGTCCGCCGGAGCCGCTCGCGAAAAGCGCGTGGCCACGTAAACAGCGCCGCGCGGGCGCCACGCATGATGCGCACCGCGAGCGACGCACGGTTGTCGGCGCGCAAACACATCCGTCGGTACGTTCCGGACAAGCGCCGCCCCGCCGCGGCCGACGCCGCTGACTGAGCCACCGATCCGCCCGTACGGCCCGCGCGCGGCGTCGCAGGGCGCTGGTAGAAACGTGGGCGTGACGGCCAACAGCAATGCATCAAGTGCCACGGACGTCTCCGCGGTGAAGCCGAGGCCGTGCTCCGCGCAGCTTGCCGGACCGGATGCCCGCTTGCGGCCGGACCAGTGGCAGGCAATCGATGCGCTGGTGGTCGGTCGACGACGGGTCCTGTGCGTGCAGCGGACCGGCTGGGGGAAGTCGGCCGTCTATTTCATCGCCACCGCGTTGCTGCGAGCACGCGGTGCCGGCCCGACGGTCATCGTCTCGCCCCTGCTCGCGCTGATGCGCAACCAGATCGACGCGGCGGCGCGGGCCGGCGTACACGCCCGCACGATCAACTCGGCCAATTTGGACGACTGGGACGCGATCGTGGCCGAGGTGCACGCGGGCGACGTCGACGTTCTCCTGATCAGCCCGGAACGGCTGAACAACCCCGACTTCCGCGACAATGTCCTGCCGAAGCTCGCGGCGACCACCGGCCTGCTGGTCGTCGACGAGGCCCATTGCGTCTCGGACTGGGGCCACGACTTCCGGCCGGACTACCGCCGCTTGCGTACGCTGCTGGCCGAACTGCCACCGGGCACGCCGGTGCTGGCGACGACCGCAACAGCGAACGCGCGGGTGACGACCGACGTCGCCGAGCAGTTGGGCACTGGTATTGAAGGCGGCGACGGTGGGTCCGGCGGCCACCCGGAAACGCTCGTGCTCCGCGGCCCGCTCGACCGCGAGACGCTCCGCCTCGGCGTCGTACGGCTGCCGACCGCGGCGCATCGTCTCGGGTGGCTCGCCGATCACGTAGGCGCTCTCGACGGCTCCGGCATCATCTACACGCTGACCGTCGCGGCCGCGAACGACACGGCGGCGTTCCTGCGCGGGTGCGGCCTCGCGGTGGCGAGCTATACGGGACAGACCGACGATGCCGAGCGACAGGCGGCCGAGGCCGACCTGCTCGCCAACCGCGTTAAGGCGCTGGTCGCGACGTCGGCGCTGGGCATGGGCTTCGACAAGCCGGATCTCGGTTTCGTGATCCATCTCGGCGCACCCGCATCTCCGATCGCGTATTACCAGCAGGTCGGCCGAGCCGGGCGCGCCGTGGACCGGGCCGATGTCCTGCTCCTGCCGGGCTCCGAGGATCAGGCGATCTGGCGATACTTCGCGTCGCTGGGTTATCCCCGCGAGGAGCAGGTCCGAGCCGTCCTCGACACGCTCGCCGAGGCCGGCCGGCCGCTGTCGGTGCCGGTCATCGAGGCCGCCGTCGAGATCCGCCGCTCCCGCCTCGAGCTGATGCTGAAGGTGCTGGACGTCGACGGAGCCGTACGCCGAGTCCGGGGCGGTTGGGAATCGACCGGGCAGCCGTGGACCTATGACCGTGAGCGGTTGGATCGGGTCGCCGCGGCCCGCGATGCCGAAGCGGCGCTGATGCTCGACTACCAGGCGACGAGCGGATGCCGGATGGAGTTCCTGCGCCGCAACCTCGACGACCCGGCCGCGGCGCCCTGCGGTCGCTGCGACGCCTGCACCGGCCGCGGCTTCCCGGCCGATGTGTCCGACGGCGCGCTCGCCGCCGCGCGATCGCACCTCGGACGTCCCGGCGTCGAGATCACGCCGCGGCGACAGTGGCCAACCGCGCTCGACGCGTTGAGCGGTCGCATTCCGCCCGCCGAGCAAGCGGCCGCCGGCCGCGCCCTCGGCCGCGTGTCCGACCTTGGCTGGGGCGAGCGGCTGCGCCGGACGGTCGGAGCCGAGACCCCGGACGCGCCGGTGCCGCCCGAGTTGGTGACCGCCGTCGTCGCGCTGCTCAAAGACTGGGCGACCGGCGACGAACCTTGGGCGCAGCGACCGGTCGCTGTCGTCGGCATCGATTCGATCGGCCATCGGGAGCTGGTCGGGAGCCTTGCCACACGAATCGCCGAAATCGGCCGGCTGCCTCTGCTGGGCGCGATCACAACCCCATTCGAGCCGGCGGGCGGCCGGGCCAACAGCGCCCACCGCGTACGTGCCCTCGTCGACGACATCACCGTGCCGGCGTCGTTGGCCGATGCGGTCGGGGCCCTCGACGGACCGGTGCTGCTGGTGGACGACTACGTCGACTCCGGGTGGACCATGGCCCTCGCGGCCCGGGCACTGCGGCGGGCCGGCGCGCCGGCCGTGCTGCCGCTCGCCCTTGCCATCACAACCTGACGTTCGCGGGGACCATCGCGGCACCGGAGCTTAGGCGGGCCGGCCGTAGCCGTGGATCGGTGCGGTGCCGATGGAGGCGATCTGCACGTCCTCACCGACGCGCGGAGCGTGGATGATGTGCCCGTCGCCGATGTAGATGGCGACGTGGTGGATCGGTGAGTAGTAGAAAACCAGGTCGCCGGGCCGAAGGTCGGCCTTCGAGATGTGCGCTACGGCGGCGTACTGCTGGGTCGAGTTGTGCGGCAGCGAGACGCCGGCCGCCCGCCACGCCGCCATCGTGAGACCGGAACAGTCATAACTCCCCGGACCGTCGGCCGCCCACTCGTACGGCTTGCCGATCTGGTCGTACGCAAACTTGACCGCCTGCCCCGCGGCGCCGGCCGAATACGTCGGGACGTAGTTGCTGGCCGGTGCCGTCGAGTCCACGCCGGACGGACCGTACGCCGCCAGCCGCAACGACTTCAGGCTCGCGATCTGCGCGAGGATCGTCTTCTTCTGGGCGGCCAGGACGGCGTACTGATTCGTCTGCTGCTCGTCGAGCGCAACAAGCATTTGCTGCTGGTCGCGATAGGCATGCGTCGCGTCGTTCAACGCGTCGACGTTGTCCTGCCGGGCGATGGCGATACGACTGAGCAGCAACAGGCGATCGGTCGCGGCTTGCGCGGACGGTGCATCGACCAGCACCGCGAAACTCGACAGCGGTGTCGCCTCGTACGCTTGGGCCGCGATCTGGCCGACGCTGGTCCGCGCGGCGTCGACGGTGGCCTGCAACGGCGCGAGGCGCTTGAGACCGGCGGCCTCGCGCGCCTTGGTTTCCCGCAACGAGTCTTGGATCGCGTCGAACTGTTCGACCACGATCTCGAGTTGGTTGGATGCCGCGTCGATCTGCTTGTCGAGCGTGGCCTTGCTCGGTGTCGGCGTCAGTCTTGGTGCCAGACCCGGCGCGGAGACGGGCATGGCGATGGCCGTCAGCGCCGGCCGCAGCGAAGCCGCGGCCGCCGGACCGGCGCCACTCGCGGCGCCCGGCACGGCTACAGAAATCGCCCCGAAGACGGCGGCGATCGCGGTGATCCGAATGCGGCGCCAGGAGATAGGTGACGGCATATCGGTATTAACGCCCTAGATGTCACAAAGGTGACGGCGTGTCGCGCCGATTGATCCCACATACTCTAGGGGGGTATGGTATCGGCGTGGATACGACAGCAACGCACGACCTGCCCGGCGTTCCGGGCTACAGCGGTGACAAGGCCGCCCTGCTGGCTCGGCTGCGAAGAGTTGAGGGCCAGGTCAGAGGCGTGCAGCGGATGGTCGACGAGGACGCGTACTGCATCGAGGTGCTGACCCAGATCTCGGCCGCCACGCGAGCGCTCCAGGCGGTCGCCATGGGGCTGCTCGAGGATCACCTGTCGCACTGCGTGGTCGACGCTGCGCGTACGGGAGACCCGTCAGCGAAGGTCAAGGAAGCCACCGACGCCATTGCTCGACTCGTGCGGGCCTGACCCGCCCCGAATGCACCGAGCCGACCGAGCGACAACCCATCAGACCGCCATGCCGGCGTGGCCAGGAGGCAGAAACAGATGAGCGTGACCGAGACGTACCGGGTCGAGGGCATGACCTGCGAGCACTGTGTGCGGGCGGTGTCCGGCGAGATCGGTGCGCTGCCCGGCGTCGTCGACGTAGCGGTGGACCTGCCGAGCGGCGACGTGACGGTCACGAGCGCGCTACCGGTGCCGCCGCAGAAAATCGCGGACGCGGTCGACGAAGCCGGCTACACGCTCGCCCCGGTCGGATGACCACGCTCGACCGCGGCGTTCGACGTCCAGCGCCGCCGCCGGATCCCGCCGGGCGAGCGGCGCCGGCCAGTGTCGTCGATTTGCGCATCGGCGGCATGACCTGCGCGTCGTGTGCCTCCCGGGTGGAAAAGAAACTCAACCGACTCGACGGCGTCGTGGCCACGGTGAACTTCGCGACCGAGACCGCCCGGGTCGAGCATGATCCGACGATCGCGGTCACCGACCTGATCTCGACCGTTGAGGCGACCGGCTATCAGGCCGTCGCGATGAATGCCGCCGCGATGAATAAGGAAGCGGCCGTACGCGCCGACGACGGTTCAGCGTTGGCGCGGTTGGTCGTCGCCACATCGCTCACGCTGCCGCTGCTCCTTGTCGCGATGGTGCCGGGATGGCAGTTTGCCGGCTGGCAGTGGTGGGTGTTTGCCCTCGCGACGCCGGTCGTCACGTGGTGCGCGTGGCCGTTCCACCGCGCCGCTTTGACGAATCTCCGGCACGGTGCGGCCACGATGGACACGCTCATCTCGCTCGGCGCGATCGTCTCGTACAGCTGGAGTGTGATCGCGCTGTTCACTGGCGGCCATCTCTACTTCGAGGTCGGCGCCGCCCTGGTGACATTCCTGCTGATCGGGCGCTATGTGGAGGTGCGAGCCAAGCGCCGAGCCGGCTCGGTGCTGCGAGCGCTGCTCGAGTTGGGAGCGAAGGACGCGGCCGTCCTGCGCGCCGGCGTTGAGCACCGCGTGCCCGTTGCGCAATTGCGGGTCGACGACCTTTTCGTGGTACGGCCGGGAGAACGGCTCGCGACCGACGGTGTGGTTACCGAGGGTGCGAGCGCCGTCGACGCCAGCATGATGACCGGCGAGAGTCTGCCGGTCGAAGTCGCGCCGGGCGCGGCCGTCGTCGGCGGGACGGTCAACGTTGGCGGGCGCCTGATCGTCCGGGCCACGCGCGTCGGTGCCGCACACGCAGCTCGCACAGATGGCCCGGCTCGTCGCGGAGGCCCAGTCCGGCAAGGCGCCGGTGCAGCGGCTCGCCGACCGCGTCGCGAGTGTCTTCGTGCCGGCCGTGCTGGTCGCGGCCGTCGCTACGTTTGTCGGTTGGCTGCTCGCCGGCGGCTCGGTCGACGCGGCGCTGACCAGCGCGGTCGCCGTCCTCATCGTCGCCTGCCCGTGCGCGCTGGGCCTCGCGACGCCGATGGCGCTGCTCGTCGGCACCGGGCGTGGAGCGGCGCTCGGCATCGTCATCCGCGGGCCCCAGATTCTCGAAGCGACGCGCCGCGTCGACACGATCGTGCTCGACAAGACGGGCACCGTTACCACCGGCGCCATGCGCGTCAGCGGCGTGATCGCGGCCGACGTCCGCGACGATGTGTCCGACGTGCTGCGGATCGCGGCGGCGGTCGAGGCGGCGGCCGAGCATCCGATCGCTCGGGCGGTCGTCGCGGCGGCGGCCGAGACCGACGTACGGCTGCCAGCCGTGACCGACTTCATGGCACTGCCTGGCCTCGGCGCCCGTGGCGTGGTCGAAGGGCGCCAGGTCATCGTCGGCCGGCCGCAACTGCTGCGTGACCTCGGCATCGACGTCCCCGCCGACTCCGGGGAGCCGCGGCGCTACCGGTATGGCCGTCGCATGGGACGGAGTGTTTCGTGGTCGTATCGCGGTCACCGACGATGTCCGCCCGACGTCGCCGGCGGCCATTGCCGATCTCCGTACGCTCGGGCTACGTCCGGTGCTGTTGACCGGCGACAACGCGGCCACCGCGGCGCTCGTCGCGACCGCGGTCGGCATCGACGACGTACACGCCGAGGTTCTTCCGGCCGGCAAGCTCGACGTCATCGCCGCGCTGCAGCGCGACGGGCATGTGGTGGCGATGGTCGGTGACGGGGTGAACGATGCGGCCGCGCTGGCCGCGGCCGATCTCGGTATCGCGATGGGATCGGGCACCGATGCCGCCATCCAGGCCAGCGATCTGACACTGATGCGGTCGGATCTGTCCGCCGTGGGCGACGCGATTCGCCTGTCCCGCGCGACGTTGCGCACGATCAAGGGAAACCTGTTCTGGGCGTTCGCCTACAACACCGCGGCGATCCCGCTCGCCGCCGCGGGTCTCGTCACCCCGATCGTCGCCGCCGCCGCGATGGCCGCGTCCAGCCTGTTCGTGGTCGCGAACAGCCTGCGACTCTTCCGCTTCGCGCCCCATCGACCCTGACCACCGGACCGATCCTGATCACCGCGACCGGCGGCGGTCACGTCCGTGCCGACACCGGCGGATAGCCCAGCGTGCCTCGCAAGGCGGCCATGGTGTCGGCGATGATTGTGGTCGGCCGGATCGGGACGCCGGCGACCGCAGCGAACAAGCTCGGCAGGCCGGCCATGCAGAAGCCGTCGTCAACAAGAATCGCCGGTTCGCGCGCGCCGAGCGTGGCTCTCGTGTGGTCCCACGCCTCGGTGACCTCACGCGCGGACGGAACGCCGAACGCGTGCCCGACCGGCGAACTGTGGCGCAGCCGGACGATCGCTGAGCCGGTGAACTCATCGGCCAACCGGCCGGCGACGGCGAGCCGATGTTGTTCGGCCGAGCCGTGTCGCGTCACGACCGTGCACGGCGTACGGCAATGGGTGGCGCAGGTGGTCAACGCCTCGGCGACAATGCTGTGTTGCCGGTCGAGGTAGGCGCGCCAGCCCGGATCCGGCTCGGCGGCCACGCGCAGGCTGCGCTCGGCGGCCGACTTTTGTGGCTTGGTCTGCGGGCATTCCGGATCGTTGAACTCGCCCCAACGGCTGCCCGCGCCACCGACCGACTCCGGCATGTGATCCGGATCGGCCGCGTGTCCGAGCGTCGACTCCCACATCAGCAACGGCAGATACTCGCTGGCCGTGTGGACGGCCGCCACGAGCGCCGAGGTATCGCTGCGGAGCCACCGGATCGCGATTGCCTCCAGCATCAGTCCGAACGCGGGGCGCAGCGTGCCGAGCGCGCCGCGGTCCGCCTCGCGCGGCGACTGTGGCATGCGGGCGGCGCGGCTTCGCGCCACCAGACCGTCGGGTACGGCCTCGCCGATGACCATGTCGGCGATGTGGTGGTCGGTGTTCGCGTCGTGGGCGGCGTCGCGCTGACCGAAGTCCTCGGCATCGAGGTCGAGGAGTCGTTGCCCGAACGCGCACAGCTGCTGCGCCACGGCGACGTCGAGCACACCGCGTTCGATCAGTCCCGCCTCCAGCAGCGCCGCGATCTCGGCGAACGCGTACCGGCGGGTGAGTACCGTCAGCGCGGCCGGACCGGGCGCGGCCGGGTCTATCGCGACCGGCCCAGAAGCAGGCGGATCGAGAGCCGTGGGACCGGGCTGCGCTGGACTGATGCCCATGCCGCCAGCGTCCCACGGCCAGCCGGTTCAGTTGCCGCTGTTCTCCGTCGCGGCCGACCCGGCATCGTTGCCGCCACCGCCGGCACGACGACGGCGTCGTGGTCGCCGGGCTGCCGGTGCGTCATCGGATGCCGGCTGTTCGGTGTCGGCCGTGGGCACGCCCGCCTCGCCCACGGTCACGGCCTCATCCACCCGGCGGGTACGGCGGCGCTGGCGTGGCGCCGCCGGCTCGGTGTCCGCCGGTCCCGGAGCGAAGGTCGTCCGCTCGTCGGACCCGCGTCGACCGTCCGGACGGCCCGCGCCGGACCGGCCACCGCGTCCGCGTCCGCCACTCGACGGTCGGCTGGCCGGGCGGTCCTTGCGTGGGCCGCCAAGGTCTTCTTCCTTCTCGGCGGCGAGGCCGACGCGCGTCCGGCCGGCCGTCGGCAGCGTGCCGGTGACGTCGGCGGGGATGTCGAGGTCGGTGTAGAGCCACGGCGACGTGTGGTAGGTCTCGGGTGGCTCGGGCAGATCGAGTCCGAGCGACTTGTCGATCAGTCGCCACCGGGGCATGTCTTCCCAGTCGACGAACGTGACCGCGACGCCGGTTGCGCCGGCCCGGCCCGTACGGCCGATCCGGTGCGTGTACGTGTCCGGGTCCTCCGGGCAGTCGTAGTTGATCACATGCGTAACGCCGGTGACGTCCAGTCCACGGGCCGCCACGTCCGTCGCCACGAGCACGTCGACCTTGCCCGTACGGAACGCGCGCAAGGCTCGCTCGCGGGCGCCCTGGCCGAGATCGCCGTGCACCGCGGCCACGGCGAAGCCTCGGAAGTCGAGGTCGGCGGCCACCCGGTCGGCGTTCCGCTTCGTACGTGTGAAGATCATCGTCAGCCCGCGGCCGTTCGCCTGCAGGATGCGCGCGACGATCTCCAGCTTGTTGAGCGAGTGCGTCCGGTAGATCACCTGTTGCGTCTGCGGGTTCGGACCGGTCGCATCGGTGTGCCCGGCGTGGATCGTGATCGGGCTGCGCATGAATCGCCGCGCCAGCGCCACGATCGGGTCGGGCATGGTCGCGGAGAACAGCATCGTCTGGCGATCGCTCGGCGTCATCGAGATCAGCTTCTCGACGTCCTCGAGGAAGCCGAGATCGAGCATGCGGTCGGCTTCGTCCAGCACGAGTGTGCGGACACCGGCCAGCGTGAGCTGCTTGCCCTTCGCGAGATCGAGAAGGCGGCCGGGCGTACCAACGATGATCTCCACGCCGCGCTTGAGTGCGTCGGTCTGCGGTTCGTACGCCACACCGCCGTAGATGGCGAGCACACGTACGTCGCGGGTCAGGCCGGCCATCTTGAGGTCGCGCGCGACCTGGATGCAGAGCTCGCGGGTCGGCACGACGACGAGCGCCTGCGCGCGGCCGTCCGTACCCTCGGCCGGTGCCTTGAGGCGCTCCAGGATCGGAACGCCGAAGCCAAGCGTCTTGCCGGTGCCGGTGGGCGCCTGGCCGATCAGGTCGGCGCCACGGATCGCGATCGGCAGCGCATACTCCTGGATCGCGAACGACCGGTGGATGCCGGAGGCGGCGAGCGCCTCGACCGTTTCCGGCCGGGCGCCGAGCTCGGCGAAAGTCGGGCTGTCCGGCTTCACCGGTGCGAGCGAATCTGGCTTGGCGAGTTCTTCGGTGATCTCCGTGATCGGTGCAGCGTCGGTCGGGACCAGCTCGGGGCTGGTTTGGTGGTCAGTCATGAAATGTGGGGTGTCCCTCTCGTGGAGCGCCCCAACTTGAACTACATGTTGTCGATCACGTGGTGTCGATCGCATGCGAGGAGCGCCGGTTGTCTTTGGCGTGGGCCACGCGCGACGGGAAGGTCGCGGGCGACACGCGTGCGGCCAGCGTTATGGTCGGGCGTCGCGCGACGGTCCGCGGAGAAGCGGACCTCCACAACACGGCGGCCAAGCTGGCTGCAATAACCACAGTCTACGCGGAATGCCTGGCCAATGGTGAATCCGGCGCCGTGGCCTGCTTCATGCTCAAGCCGGGCAACAGCGGGAATGATCCCGTTAGATGAGTGATTGTCCGATTCAACTCGGGCGTGTCGACGTGAACCGCCGCCGCCGCATCGATAGCAGGCCCGGGACGGAAATCCGTCCCGGGCGCAGTTTGGTCCGCTAGCCGGCCCGGTTGAGGGCCTTGAGTCGTTGAGCCGGCCCGAGTATCAGTAGCCGGGGTTTCAGTGGCCGGCGGTGAAGCCCACCGCGCGCGGCGATGACTCGGCGATCTCGATGAATGTGATCTTGTCTACCGGCACCAGGATGCGCCGGCCCTTATCGTCGTCGAGGCTCAACGTGCCACCCGACTTCAGCGCCTCGGACACCGCCTTCTCAATGTCTGCCGGCGACTGGTTGCTCTCCAGCACCAGTTCCCGGTGGGCGTACTGCACGCCGATCTTGACCTCCACGAAGGTCCTCCCTGTATCTCGTTGTCGGCGCGCGGTGTCCGTCACGGCGCCGTGCACTGTCGTCTACGTCAGCCTCGTCGACTTCGCTCGGCCTGGCACCAGGCTAGCGGCCGGCGAGATCGGCGACCGCGTGCCGTGTCACACCGGCGTCGTCGGCTTCCGCTCCATTCTTGGCACGCCGAGCTCAGCGGCTGTCGACGGATTCGCTGTCGGCAGATTCGCTGTGAGCGGATTCGGCGCCGGGGGTGCCGTGCGCGCTCTCGCCGCCCTGCAGCGGGAAGCTGGCGATGCCTCGCCAGGCAAGCGTCGCCATCAGTGCCTCGGCCGCGGCCTTGGGCACCTGCCGGCCACCGGACAGCCAGAACTGTGCAGAGGTCATGGCCGCGCCGACGAGGCCGGCCGCGAGCAACTCGGCCGGGGCGCGGTCGACGCCGGTGTCGCCCATGATCGTCACGGTGATCGCGTCGATGCACGAGCGCTCGGCGCGGTCGACCCGCTCACGGACGGCCGGCTCGTTGCGCAGATCCGACTCGAACACGAGCCGGAACGCTTCGCTCTCGTGGTCGACGAACTCGAAGTAGGCACGCATCGCACCGCTGACGCGGTCCTTGTTGTCGTTCGTCGCGGCCATCGCGCCGCGGACATGGGCCACAAGGGCGTCGCAGTGCGTGTCGAGCAGAGCGAGATACAGCTCGAGCTTGCCCGGGAAATGTTGATACAACACGGGCTTGGACACGCCGGCGCGCTCGGCGATGTCATCCATGGCGGCGGCGTGGTAGCCGTTGGCGACGAAGACGTCCTGAGCGGCGGCGAGCAGCTGCTTACGGCGGGCCGAGCGTGGCATGCGAACCGGTCGCCCGCCGCTGTTCGTCCCCTTTGCCGTGGCGACCATCGTCACCTCCACGTCACCCATGCCAATCTCCCGTCGATCACGAGCGCGTCCCGTCCCACCGTGCGGGCTCCCCGCGACCACAACACTGTGCGTCAACGTGGAATTTCCGGTGCATCTCGTCGTCAATCGTCCCTCGGACGACGAGACACCATCCATCGACCGGTTAACGGGCGTATCTGAACACGGTAGCCTCACCGTGGGCAACCGAGGAGCGCGCGGTGGACGAAGTGGGACAACCCGGCGTCGTACAACCGGGCACGGGTGACGGGTCGCGGGACGATGCGACCGGCTCGCGTGCGGTCGCCGACGATTCCGGCGGCTCGCTGTCCAGTCCAGGCGACCCATCGTGGCCCGACGGCGATCCGTTGGGCATGGAGTGGCCGGGCGCCGGGCGCGCGTACGGGCGGGCAACGTCCGACTGGTACGGCCAGGCGACGGCACGTAACTCCCATGACCGGTATCCGACCTCGGGTGGCGAACGGTACCCATCGGAGGGTTCCGGCGGGCACGTACGTGGTCCGGGTGACCGGCATCCGTCCGACCCGCACGGGTTCGCGCCGCTGCGACCGCAACCCGATCCGTACGCCGGACCGGAACCATCGGCTGGGCCGGAGCCGCGGTCGGAAAATCCGTCGCACGCCGCGCCGGGAACTGACGCCGACGCGTGGCGTGCACCCGATGGAAGCCGCTACTGGAGCCGTACGTCGACCGGCCCCGCGCGTGGGTCGGTGCCGCTGACCGATGCGCTGACGGCGGAAACCATCGAGGCTCCGTTATTGGCCGCGGCGGCGGCGCGGCCGTACGGGGAGCCGGCGTCGGCATCGATCCGGCTTCCGCAGGTCTTCGTGCCACGGCCACGGGCCGGCGACTCATATGGTCAGCAGTCCGGCGAGGTGCCGCGCCTGCCGGACGAGGGCCATAACGCGAAGCCCGCACTCGACGTCGATCCCGACGCTGGCTCGGCTCCCGGCCAGGCGTCGGCAGCGCCCGGTGGTGGACATCCGAAGCCTCCGTACGCCCGGGCGAGCGCTGCCGTGCCAGTCACGACGGTCCGGCCCGACGTCCCGGCCGGTGCGTCGGTCGCGGCCGAGCGGCATTCCGTGCCCGAGGTGCCGTCGGCTCCGAACGTAGGATCGTCCATATCGGACAGTGGCGTCGCGACCGGCCCGGCCGGCATCCCGGCTCAAGCGCGGCCGGTGACCTCATCACCCGCGGTAGCGACATCCGTCGCAGCGGACGGTCCGGCCGCTATGGATCGGTTGAACGCGGCCGAACACTACGCCTCGGGCCAGCCCGGCCAACCGAGCCAGCCCGGCCGATCGAGCCAGCACGACCAACCGGGCCAGCACGGCCAAACGAGCCAGCACGACCAACCGGGCCAGCACGGCGGATCCGAGCAGCGCGGCGCTGCGCGAGGACCCGACGGTCCGGCCGCGGACCGACCGGCCGACCAGCAGAGGCCGCCGGCCATACCTATGCCCGGCCGACCGTCCGGACCCGCGGACGCGCCGCCGCCGCTGGCAACCGGTTCAGGGCAAACCGCTCGGCCCGATAGCGTGAGTGCCCGCCTGCTCGATGGCGAGTCCGGTTCGGCCGCGCAGACGGACGCGTCGGAGGACGTACCCCCGATTTTCCGGGAGACGGCGAATCCACAACCGGCAGCGTCGGGCGAATCCGACGCTTCGCGCCAATCCGGCGAGGGGCCGGGTTGGTCGCCGCCGCGGGAGGTTCGCAACCGGCGCGGGCCGTGGTTGCGCGGAGCCGGATCGATCCGATCGGGTCGGTTTGGCGGCCGTCCGATGTCGATGTTCTCGTCGTCGCCATACGACGACGATCGTCGGCGTGGCCCGGACGCGCCCGCGGTGCCGACCGACGCGGCCGGGCCGGACGCCGGCGACGTCAGTGCGCCGACGATTGCGATGCGCCCGGCGATGGATCCCGCCGCACCGGACGTCACGGCGGCCGAACCACGCCGCGACGTGGCTCCAGATCCGGACGAATCGTGGTACGTCAAGGAGCCGGTTCCACCGGCCGCGGTCACCGCGGTCCACGCCCGGAGCCACCGGGGGCGGCCGAATACGATTGGGATGACGGCCACCGGTTCGCGCTTGTCGACCAGCCGATCTTGCCGCACCGTGTGCCGGCTAAGCCGGACGTGCCGTTCGCCGATACCGGCGAGATCGATGACTTCGATGACGTGGTGGACCAGGTCGCCGACCTGCCGACGCCCGATCTGGACGGTCCGGAACTCAGTCGCATCGCGAGCCGGCTGCGGCACGACGAGGAGTCCGTTCCCGAACTTCCGGACGAACTCGACGTCGCCGCTGTGCTCGCGGCCGTACGCCAGGTCAACGGCGTACGCAGCGCGCAGCTGCGGCCCAATCCCGGCGGCGTACATATCCTCCGGTTGGATCTCGCCGACGATGCCGATGCCGGGCGGGTGAGTCGCCAGGTCGCCCGACTGTTGAAGGAGCGGATGGGTCTGGCCGCCGAGCCGCGACGGTCGCGTACGACGCCGGGGACGGCCGCAGGCGGCGGCCCCAGCGGCACGCTGGCCGAGCGCGCGGACCGAGGCGGCTCGCCCGCTGCGGCGGTGCCGTCCAGCAGCAGGCCGAGCGGGCCCGTCCCGGCTGGTCCGGACGACCGCGCCGCAGCGGCCTCCCAGCGCACTCCCGCAGCGAAGACGGAGTCGGCGGCATCTGTTTCGACAACGTCTGGCTCGGCCGCCCGACCTGGCTCGGCCGCCGGACAGGTCTCTACCGCCGGACAAGTCTCGAACGCCGGACCTGGCTCGGCCGCCGCGACGCATCCGGCGGTCACTAACTTGGAATCGGGCCGCGACCGGCCCGGCGGTCCGATGGTGGCGGGCGCTCCGGGCTTCCGCCCCACCATGCCGGGTGAACCCGGCGCCTTCCTGCCCGGTATGGCCACGGTCCCGGCGGCCGCCCCGCTGCCGCCGGTACCGGGTCAGCCGCCGCGCATCGTGATCGACCAGGTGCACGTGTCGACGCTCGGTACGGAAGCCACGGTCGAGGTGCGGCTGCACTTCGGAACGGTGGCTACGGTCGGCAGGGCGACCGGGCCCGCCGTCGACGCCTACTTGTTGCGTCTGGCCGCTCAGGCCGCCGCCGGCGCGATCGATTCGTTGATCACCGCCGCTGACATCGGCAGCCGGACCGCGGCTTCGACCGGTTCGGACGCACGGCCGCTCTCCGGGCCGCCCGCGTCGGCGGCGGCCCGGCCATCAGTCGGACCGATGCGCTGCTACATCGAGCACGCTGGTGTCGTGCCCTTCGGCAGCAGCGTCGTCGCGGTTGTCGTGGTGCTCGTCAGCGGTGACGGTCGGGTCGAGCAACTCGTCGGATCGGCCCTGGTCGCCGGCGATCCGCGGCATTCGATCGTGCGTGCGACGCTGGCGGCGGTGAACCGTCGCCTGGAAAGCTTGCTGACGTGACGATCGACTGGGCCGAATATCGCAACTTTTGGACTCGTCGGCGCGCCGAATCCGGAAGTGACACCGTCACCGTCGGGCGAAAGCATACTGACGGGGTGAAACGGGCCATTTTGGTCGACGAGAGTTCACTGCATCTCCGTACGGATCTCGTGCCGCCGTGGCCGGGACGGTTCGTACGGATCGACGGCACGCGCACGTACGTCCGCGACACGCCGACGACGGCACCGCGGACGGCCGAGCCGGCACTCTATGTCCACGGCCTCGGCGGGTCGTCCCAGAACTGGACCGATGTCGCCGGGATGCTCGACCACCGGCTGGCCGGCGAGGCAATCGACCTGCCCGGCTTCGGGCGCAGCGACCCGGCCGACCGGTACACGGTCGACGCGTTCGCCCACCGTGTCGTCCGGTGCATTGAGGACAGCGATCGCGGCGCCGTCCATCTCATCGGCAACTCGCTCGGTGGCGCGATCGCGGTCAAGGTCGCGGCCGTACGGCCGGATCTCATCCGTACCCTCACCCTCATCTCGCCGGCGTTGCCATTCCTCGACCCGCGGCGCTCGGCGCAGGGCCGACTGCTGCCGTTGCTCGCGATCCCGCGCGCCGATCGGCTCGCCCAGCGAAAGCTGGCGACGATGCTGCCCGAGGTGCTCGCCCAACAGGTGCTCGACGCGTGTTTCGGCGATCCGGCGCGGATTCACCCGCGGCGTTTCGTCGAGGCGGTGGAGGAGGCCCAACTGCGCTACGACGTGCCGTGGTACGCCGATGCCTACGTGCGCACATTGCGCGGTCTTGTTGGCAGCTTCCTGCGGGCGTACCTGCCGGGCAGCAGCTCCCTGTGGCGGACGGCGGCCCGCGTGAACCGGCCGACGTTGGTGATCGGCGGTCGGATGGACCGACTCGTGGACGTACGGGTCGTCCCGCACACCGCGCGGGTCATCCGCGACGCGCGGTTGCTGATGCTGCCGGACGTCGGACATGTCGCGCAGATGGAAGCACCGGAACTCGTAGCGCGCGCGATCGTTGGCATGCTCGATGAAGTCAGTACGCGCCACCTTGCCCCCCGGATCGCGAAAACCGCCACCCGCACCGGTCGCGCCGGCGCCGGTCGCGCGCCTGACGCCGCGCAACGTGGCGGGGCGGCTAGCGCCAACGATGGCCGGACCGCCGGCGCCAGAATTCGCAAACCGGCCGGCGGACCTGCGACCGGACGGGCCGCCTGATTCGGTCAACGCCCACCGCGGCTCCGGGCGTGAGATGCTACCGGCGATGTCTCCCCGGCACCGTGGCGTGCACCGCAATCCCCGCCGCCATCGCTATCAGGCCTTTCTCGTTGTGGTGGCGGTGCTGGCCGTAATCGGCGCTGGCGTTGTCCTCGTCAGCCATCTCGACATTGCCCGGGCGTCGTCGCCCGGCGCCGACCAGCGAGTGGGCGTGATCGTGGACCCGTCGGCTTCGGTCGGTTCGTCGGCGGCAGCAGTCCCGTCGCCGTCGCCGAGCCCGCCGCCCTCGGTCGCCACGCAACCGGTGATCTCGCTCAACATCCCGTTCCCTCGCTCCGGCCCGCAGACGTTCCATTACGCGACGACGACCGGACCGGTCCTCGGGACCGCCGGACCTATCCGACATTTCCGTCTGGCGATGGAGTCGAACATCGACGTTGTTTCGATGACCGACTTCACCGCGAAGGTCGACGAAACGCTTGGCGACCCACGGAGTTGGATCGCAGGCGGCAAATACCGTCTGCAGCAAGTAGCGGCGTCGAGCTCGTACGAGTTCACCATTTACCTGGTCACGTCGAACACCACTCGGCACATGTGTGCGCCGCTGCCGACCAACGGCTTCACGTCCTGCCGGCAGGGGTCGCATGTCGTGTTGAACCTCGACCGATACATGACGTCGGTCTCCGATTACCGGTCGGCCCAGGTGCCGCTGGACACCTATCGGGCGTACATGATCAACCATGAGGTCGGTCATGCGCTGGGGCACAGTCATGAACGCTGTCCGGCCAAGGGCGCGCCGGCCCCGGTCATGCAGCAGCAGACTCTCGGGCTGCACGGTTGTGTAGCCAACGCGTGGCCGTACGTCGACGGCAAGCAGTACGACGGGCCAGCCGGGTCCTACTGACCCGACGCGACAGGTCGCACACCCGGTCGACACCGGGCCGGGCAAAATACTGCAAACCGTCGCGAAGCGTGTCGCCCGATCTGACGTTTCGTCGAACCCATGGCAGGCTTGGCCGCAATGTCACCGACCAGTCCCTCCGACGACATGCCTGAATCGCACTCGGACGCTCGCACGCCGCGGCTCCGAGGGCTCGGTCGCCTCCGGCGTGAACGCGAACCGGCCGACCCGCATCGCGACGACGACACGGACCTCTGGGTGCGGATGCTGACGCCGACCTCCGAGGACGAGGAGCGCGTGCCGTTGCGGCGGCCCGAGGCGGCGGCGGCCGACATCACCAACACCGCATCCGCGCTGCGCCGGGATCCGCGCCGCGAACAGCCGGTCGATCCGGTGTCTGGCCGGCGACCGAGTGGCGAGCAATGGCCATCGGGTGCGACGACCGGTGGCGGGCCGACCGGCTCCACGCCTGGTGGGGGTCCGACCGGCCGCGGATCGTCAACGACTTCCGGCGGCCAGGACGGTTGGTCAGCCTTCGGCGCCACACCGGGCCGTCGCAATCCAGAGCCGGACCCTGGTACGGCCGGTGGGTCGCCTAGCCGTGCCGGTGCCGCCGGGTCCGGCCCGGCCGTCCCGATTCCGCCACAACGCCCGGAGTCCGGTCGTTCGCGAGACGCGCAAGTACGGCCGGAGCAGGGATGGTCGGCGGCGGGCACGTACTCGTCTCGACCCAGCGGCGAGCAACCGCGATGGGTCGGATCCGGATCGGCGGCCGCCCAGCCACGGGCCGGTGGCTCGCTGCTGCGATCCCCAGGGGACCGGGTCGACTGGACCGGCGCAGACGCCGCGGCTCAGACCGAAGCGGCTCAGACCGAAGCGGCTCAGACCGAATCGGAACGCGTGAATCGAGGGCACCGCCCGCCAACGCAACGAACCGATGGATCGGCGCCGATCAGGGACGGCTCGGTGGGACGGCATACCGATGGCCGTGGGATGCGGCGAGAGTCGATGGAGTGGCCGCCGCGTCGCGACCCCTCGCTTCACGAGGCCCGGTCGATCCACGAGGCCCAGCCACGCGACGGTGTCAGCCTTCCCGGACCGGTGCGGCCGGATGCACGAGCGGTAGAAGCACGGCCGCGCGGCGATGGAGGCTGGCCGTCGGGCGACCGACCCGCGCTGCCGGCGGGCCCGGGCGACGGCCCCGCACGAGTGCCGCGGGACACCGGGCGGATCGATACCGGGCGGATCGATACCGGGCGGATCGATACCGGGCGGATCGATACCGGGCGGATCGATACCGGCGGCGATGCCGACGCGCAGACGAGGTGGCGTACCGACTCGGGCCGGCATCACACCGTCGATGACCGGACGGCGTATCGGCCGGCGCCGCCGTACTTGCCGGGGCGAGAACGGCATCGCCGTGCCGCCGAGGAGCCGGATACCGGTGGGTGGTCGGCGCCGTTGAGCCAGTCGCCGACGACGCACCCAACCCGGGGTCGGCACGCCAGCCGGGACGTTGATGATCAATACCATGGCGGTGTCAATGGCGGCTTGACGAATACCGGCCGGCTCGGGACGGCCGCGCCGGGCGGTAGTGCGCCGCCGACGTACGCCGGCGCGATGTCGCGACCGCCCATGGAGCCGACGTCTCAACTGCGGATCGCCACCCGACCGCCGAACGACGTGGCGCGCGACACCGCCGTACCGCGCGCCTTCGAGCCCGCGACGCTTGAGCCCGCGACGGCCGTACCCGCCAAGGGTTTGGAGACCGCCACAGCCGACGGCGACGCGCTCACCCCGACCGCCGCGAAGCTCAGCCATCATCAACAGCGACGGGTCATCATTGCGCTGGTCGTCGTGGCCCTGCTGCTGCTCGGCGGCTTCGGTGTGAGTCGCGTGCTCGGGCGCGGACATCACGACACGCGCTCCACTGCCGCGCCGAACTCGACCGCCGCCAGCGGCTCCGCCGCCTCCAGCCCGGCGGCGACCCCGTCCAACATGCCGACGAGCGGTCCGGGCACGTTCACGCTCGCGACTACCACCTCGGCCGTCCTCGGTACGGCCGGAACCGTTCAGACGTTCCACGTCGCCACGGAAAAGGGCGCGGAGACAGCCCACGGCGGCGAGGACGCCAACGCGTTCGCGGCTGACGTGGTGGGTGTGCTCGGCGACGGGCGCAGTTGGATCGCGAGCGGCAAGGTGCGATTCCAGCAGGTGCCATCGAAGACCAAGGCGGCGTTCACGATCTACCTCGCAACCGAGACGACGTCGGAGAAGATGTGCGCCGCGGGCGGCTTCCACACTGACAAGGTCACGTCCTGCCGGCTGCCGGGCCAATTGATCATCAATTTGAGCCGGTGGATGACGTCCGTAGACGGGTACGGTGCACCGCTCGCGACCTATCGGGCGTACGACATCAACCACGAGGTCGGCCGCCAACTCGGGCACCAGAACGAAGCGTGTCCGGGTGCTGGGAAGCCGGCGCCCGTGATGATGCAGCAGGCGCTCGGCCTGCAAGGCTGTGTGGCGAACGCCTACCCGTACGTGGGCGGCACGCTCTACTCCGGCCCCGTCATACCGTGACCTTCCTCGCCCCCTGGAATTCCCGAGGGCTCAGAATCGTTGCGTGTCAATGATCACGGATCGAAGTCTGAGCTGTGAGTGACAATAGGGGTCTGCGAGATGTGTCGGCGGCTCCGGTGCGAAGCGACATGCACCAGCGCGCGTCCGACGCCTAGCCTGCCCGCGCAGGCGCCACAAACTGAAAGGTCATCTCCGTGTCCTTGCCGCCCTTGGTCGAGCCAGCCGCCGAGCTGAGCGTCGACGAGATCCGCCGGTATTCACGCCATCTGATCATCCCGGATGTCGGCGTGGCCGGCCAGAAACGGCTCAAGAATGCCAAGGTGCTGGTCGTCGGCGCCGGCGGCCTGGGGTCGCCCGCGTTGATGTATCTGGCCGCCGCCGGTGTCGGCACGCTCGGGATTGTCGAGTTCGACACCGTCGACGAGTCGAACCTGCAGCGCCAGATCATTCACGGCCAGTCAGACATCGGCCGGCCGAAGGCCGAATCGGCCCGCGACTCGATTCACGAGATCAACCCGTACGTGACGGTGAACATCCACGGCGAGCCGCTGACGCGCGACAACGCGATGCAGATCTTCGCCGACTACGACCTGATCGTCGACGGCACGGACAACTTCGCCACGCGCTACCTCGTCAACGACGCCGCCGTGCTGCTCGGCAAGCCGTACGTCTGGGGGTCGATCTACCGCTTCGACGGTCAGGCCAGCGTGTTCTGGGCCGAGTACGGCCCCTGCTACCGCTGCCTCTACCCGGAGCCGCCGCCGCCCGGCATGGTCCCGTCCTGCGCCGAGGGTGGCGTGCTCGGTGTCCTGTGCGCGAGCATCGGCTCGATCCAGGTCACCGAGGCGATCAAGCTGCTGGCCGGCATCGGCGAGCCGCTGCTTGGCCGGCTGATGGTCTACGACGCCCTGGAGATGAACTACCGTACGGTCAAGGTCCGCAAAGACCCGAACTGCGCGGTCTGCGGCGAGCACCCGACCGTCACCGAGTTGATCGACTACGACGACTTCTGCGGAACGGTCTCCGACGAGGCGGCCGAGGCCACGTTCGGCTCGACGATCACCGTCGGCGAGCTGCGCGACTGGCAGAACGCCGATAAGCCGATCGACCTGATCGACGTACGGGAGCCGGCCGAGTGGGAGATCGTCCGGATCCCCGGTGCGCGCCTGGTGCCGAAGGGCGACATCCTGTCCGGTCAGGCCCTCGCCGACCTGCCCCAGGACCGGCAGATCGTCCTCTACTGCAAGACCGGCATCCGGTCGGCCGAGGCGCTCGCCGCGATCAAGGCGGCCGGCTTCAAGGACGCCGTACACGTCCAGGGTGGAGTGACGTCCTGGGTGAAGCAGATCGACCCGGCTCTGCCGAGCTACTGACCGTTCCACAGTGCCCTTCGCTTTAAACACCGGCCGAGCAGGATTGCCTGCTCGGCCGGTGTTTCACGTCCGATCGCACAGACATCTTGTAGCAGCACGGGGGAAAGGGACCGGGCCCGGTGAACGGTAGCCTTCCCTCCATGGTCGACATCGACGCCGCGATCGGGTTCGTGGTCGCCCGCGGCGATCAGGTGGACCGCGCTCGCCTATCGTGGCTGCGTTCCGAGCTGCCGGCGCACCCCGACATGATCGCCAAGGTCGAGATGGGACAGACCGCGTCCGGCGGCTGGCCCGCGTTCTGGGGCGGCGATCAGCCGTCCATCGACGCAACCTGTTTCCGCCTGGCCGAACTCGACGACCTCGGTGCGCTCGACCGCGATCCGGCCCGGGCGGCCGTGCGGTGGCTCGCCAGCCGCCAGCAGCGGGACGGCATGTGGCAGGAGGACGAGTCGCTCGCCTCCACGGCGCCGTCGTGGGCCAAGCCGGGCGATCCGGAGGCGAGCCTCTACCTCACGGCCAACGCCGGATTCTGGCTCACGGTCGCCGGGCCGCCCGTACCGGCGCCGTCGCCCGAGGCGACCACCCATGCCGAAGTGGTGGCACGCGCCACCCAGGCGTTCCGGGCCGCGCTGCGCCCCGACGGCTCGTGGCCGTCGTTCCTGGTCGCCGGCTGGCTTGGCGGCGCCATGCTCTACCACACCGGCTGGTTCTACGAATCCGCCCAGATCCAGCTCCGGCTCACCGACCGCATCCCGGACATGAGTGCCGCCGACGTCGCGTGGCTCGCGGCGGCGTTCCGCCGGGTCGGCTTGTCGCCGCTGGACGGAGTCCTGGAGGCAGCCCGACTGCGGCTCGGCCAGACGCAGCGTACGGACGGCGGCTGGGCCAGCGACGATGGCGAAGCGTTCGACGTGCACACCACGCTCGCGGCGATTCGCGGGTTGCGCTGACGTCTTGTCCGGCCGACCTTACCCACGCCGCAGCGGTCAGGCTTGATCTACGTCGTGGGCAAGGTCGGCCGGACGCGTTAGCTGCGGTGCGCCGGTCGCTTGCGTGCCGTTGGGTGCGGGGCTCTCGGAGTTACGTGGTACGGACAGAGCCGCCGCGATACGGACGGTGGGCGAGCGCGAGTTAGCGGGTCTGTCCGGTGCCGATGACGACGTACTTCGTGGACGTCAGCTCGGCGAGGCCCATGGGACCGCGGGCGTGCAGCTTCTGCGTCGAGATGCCGATCTCGGCGCCGTACCCGAATTCGCCGCCGTCGACGAAGCGGCTCGATGCGTTGACGAGCACCACGGCCGCGTCGATGGCTGTGGTGAACTCCCGAGACCTCTCAAGCGACCGTGTCACGATCGTCTCCGAGTGCCCGGAGCCGTAGCGCCGGATATGGTCGACCGCCTCGTCGAGCGAGTCGACGACGCGCGCCGACAGGTCGAGGGACAGGTATTCGCGGCCGAAGTCGTCGTCGGTCGCGGCCGGAACCGACACCCCGACAGACGCGCCGGCCGAAACCACCTCCGGTGAGCCGTGGACCGTCACACCGGCCGCGTCGAGGGCCGGCAGCGCCCGTGCCAGGAACGCCGGCGCAACGGACGCGTGCACGAGTAGCGACTCGGCGGCGTTGCAGACCGACGGCCGTGACGTCTTCGCGTTGAGCAGGATCTCCAGAGCCATGTCGAGGTCGGCGCCGGCGTCGACGTACACGTGGCAGTTGCCGACTCCGGTCTCGATCACCGGCACCGTCGATCCGTCGACGACCGACCGGATGAGGTCGGCGC
The DNA here is from genome assembly GCA_963724705.1 of uncultured Actinomycetota bacterium. Taxonomy (GTDB): domain Bacteria; phylum Actinomycetota; class Actinomycetes; order Mycobacteriales; family Micromonosporaceae; genus DASQPR01. The sequence continues at coordinate 216,533 of CAVRVS010000006.1, read as the reverse complement.
CGCCCCGGGGGATCAGGACGTCGACGAGCCCACGCGCCGTCATCAGCTCGCGTACGGTCTCGCGGGTCGACGCGTCGACGAGCTGGATCGCGTCGGACGGCAGCCCCGTCTTGTCGACCGCGTCCCGCAGCGCCGCGACAATCGCCGTGTTCGATCGAAATGCCGAGGACGAGCCCCGCAGCAGCACCGCGTTGCCCGACTTCAGGCACAGGCCGGCCGCGTCAACGGTCACGTTCGGTCGCGCCTCGTAGATCATGCCGACGACGCCGAACGGGACGCGGATCTGCCGTACCTCCAGGCCATTTGCCAGCGTCGAACCGCGGACGACGTCGCCGACCGGATCCGCCAGCCCGGCGGTGCCGCGCAGGCTCTGGGCGCTCGCTGCGACCCGGGCCGCAGTCAGCGCGAGGCGGTCGATGATCGCCTCCGCCGTGCCGCCAGCGCGGGCCGCGTCCACATCCGAGGCGTTCGCGTCCAAGATTTCGCCGGTACGGGCATCTAGCGCGTCCGCCATCGCGTGCAGGGCGGCGTCCTTGACGTCGCGGTGTGCGCTCGCGAGCGCGGTCGCGGCGACTCGCGCGCGCGTGGCAAGTTCGGTGACCGTGTGCGGCCTGTCGGTGGTCATGGCGCGCCCCCTTTCCGGCAGTGCGAGTTACAGCAGGAGGAATTACAGCAGGACGAGGTCGTCGCGATGGACGACTTCGCGGTCGTAGCCGGGTCCGAGCGACGCGGCGAGTTCGGCCGTCGATCGGCCGAGTAATCCGGGCAGCTCGGCGGCATCGAAATTGACCAGGCCACGAGCGACGGCGCGGCCCGCAGGGTCGACGAGATCGACCGGTTCGCCCGCGACGAAGCGGCCGTCCACGCCGGTGATCCCGGCCGGAAGGAGCGAGGCGCGGCGGCCGACGACGGCTCGGACGGCGCCGTCGTCGAGATGCAGGCGGCCGTGCGGAGTGGTCGCATGCGCGAGCCAGAACAGGCGGGACCGGGGCCGCCGGGCGGCCGGCTCGAAGTACGTCCCGACGTCTTTGCCGGCCAACACCTCCGGCACGAGCGTTGCCCCCGTCAACACGACCGGGATGCCCGCACCGGTGGCAATCTGGGCCGCCTCGATCTTGGTGACCATCCCACCGGTCCCGACGCCGGCCGACCCGGCCCGGCCGATCGCGATGCCGGACAGATCGGCCGGAGTGGAAACGACCTCGACCCGGCGGCTCGTCGGTAGCGAGGGCTTACCGGTGTAAAGCGCATCGACATCGGACAGGAGGACGAGGGTGTCGGCGTGGATCAGCGCGGCGACGAGCGCGGCGAGCCGATCGTTGTCGCCGAAACGAATTTCGTCCGTGGCCACCGTGTCGTTCTCATTGACGATCGGGACGGCACCGAGGTCGAGCAGGCGCCGCAGCGTCCGGTACGCGTTGCGATACTGCGCGCGCCGCGTCACGTCGTCCACGGTCAGGAGCACTTGTCCCACAGTCGTCGTGTGCCCCGCGAACGCCTCCGCGTACGCCCGCATGAGGAGTCCCTGCCCGACGCTCGCCGCGGCCTGCTGGGTGGCGAGATCGTTCGGTCGCCGGGGCAGGCCGAGCGGGGCGAGACCGGCCGCGATGGCCCCCGAGGACACCAGGACCACCTCGCGGCCCTCCCGAACGGCGCCGACGAGGGCATCGACGAGCGCGATCACCCGGCCGCCGTCGAGCCCGCCGGCGGTCGTGGTGAGCGACGACGAACCGACCTTGACCACGATCCGTCGCGCATCGGCCACACTCTGACGCATTTGCCCATTCTGCGCTGGTGAATCGGGCGCGGCACAATCGCATTCCATATGGTGGAGCCGTGGATCCCCGTAGCTCCAGGACTCAGGGACCGGCCGCGGCATCCGACGGGGTCGAAGAGTACGTCGAGGCGGTACTCGCTCTCGTCGAGCAGATCCCGCCCGGGCGAGTGATGACGTACGGCTCGATTGCCGAGTGGCTCGGCCGGGGCGGCCCGCGTCGGGTCGGCACGATCATGGCTCAGTACGGTGGCGGCGTCCCGTGGCACCGGGTCGTCAACGCATCCGGCCGTCTCGTCCCCGGCCACGAGGTCGAGGCGCTGCGCCGGCATCGCGCCGAGGGCACGCCGATGCGCGGCCCGAATCACGATCACGTCGACCTTGCGACCGCCTTCTGGCATCCCGACGCTTGATGGGCTTCGGTGGCGAGCGAGCCTGCCAGGACGTCCACAGTCGGTCTGCACGGTAGCGTGAACAACGTGCCCGAGATGCCCGCCGCCGCTGGTGAACCGATCCGGTTCACGCTCGACTGGGGTCGCCGCTACGCGCTGTGGGTGTTCAACTTCGGGTTGGCGTGCTGCGCCGTCGAGTTCGTCGCCGCATCGATGAGCCGCCACGATCTCGCCCGGGCCGGCATCGATCCGAGCGCCGCCGGTCCGGCGAAGATCGATCTTCTGGTGGTCTCCGGCACCGTCACCGACAAGATGGCTCCGGCCATCAAACGGTTCTATGACGAGATGCCCGGGCCGCCGTACGTGATGTCGTTCGGAGCGTGCTCGAACTCCGGCGGCCCGTACTGGGACTCGTACTCGGTGACGAAGGGCGTCGACCAGCTCATCCCGGTCGACGTCTACGTGCCGGGCTGCCCGCCGCGGCCGGAGGCATTGCTGCGCGGCATCGTGCGCCTGCAGGACCGGCTCGCCGCCGAGCAGGGTGCCGGCGCCGAGCCGGGCCGCACGTCACGGTTCGATCCGGCCGCGCTCACCACTCCAGTGGTACGGCCGCCCGACGGCGCGAGCTGAGCGCCGCGGATTATCCGGTCGACAAGGACACGGGTCGCCGACGCTGCGCCGGGATGGCCGGCCGGACGACGTCGAGCACCTCGGTCAGCGTTGGTACCTCCGGCCCGTGCCACGGATCGGGGCGGAATACCAGGTGCCGGCTAAGGTCGGCCGCGGCCAGCTTGACCGGCGTCATTCCGACCGCCGCGGCGCCGCTGAGTTCATGACTCCCACCATCGCCCACATAGAGGCACGACAGCGGTTCGACACCGATGCGAACCGCGGCCGCGATATACATCCATGGATCGGGCTTGTGGTGACGCTCCTCCGTCGAGAGAACGCGAGCATCGAGAAGGCCAGCGATCGGCAGCTCGGGCCAGAATTCCGCCAACTCGGGGGTGCAGTCGCTCACTACGGCCGTACGCAGACCGCCTCGGCGGAGCGCCCGCAGCACCGCGACGGCATCCGGTCGCAATCGCGTGTCCGCTCGTATGGCATCGATCCGGGCCGCGTACGCCGACCGGAGCGCCGCTACCGTTGGACGCCCACCGGCCAACCGGGCGACCACATCGAGCGATCCGATCGCGTCACCGAGCGATGCGGTCGAACGGTCGGTGAAGGTCTCGTCGAGCGCTCGCGCGAACGCGAGGGCCGGGCACCCGAGCATCGCCGCGACTCGATTGTGCCCGGGTCCGCGTTGGACCGCCTCGGTCAGCGTGCCGAAGAAATCGAACACGACGGCGCGATATTCGCGAGCCTGGGACATCCGACGTAACGCTCCGACCGGGGGTGAGGAGGCGGATCGGCGATCAACCAACCGAACGTATCGGTGCGACTACACCCCGCACCATCGGCTGGAAAGCCTTATCCCACTCGGCGGACAGCGCTATGTGCGGTCGTCATCCGCGCCTGTCAGGATTAGCGATCGTGCCCGGCCGAACACCAGTCCATCTGACGACCGTCCTTGCGTTGTCGCTCGCCGTCGTCATGATCTCGTCGTCGGCACCGATCATCGCGTACGCTGCCGCGCCGGCACTGGCCATCGCATTCTGGCGCAACGCGCTGTCCACGGTCGTGCTGGCACCGGTCGCCGGAACTCGCCGGCGCACCGAATTCCGAGCGCTGTTCCGTCGCTCCGGTCGGCCAATCCTGTTGAGTTGCGCGCTCGCCGGCGTCGCGTTGGCGTTTCACTTCGGCACCTGGGTGCCGAGCGCGAAACTGACGCATGTCGCCGACGCGGTGGCACTCGGTGCGACGCAGCCGGTCTGGCAGGGGCTGATCGCCCGCGGTCAAGGACGACGGCCACCGCGGATGGTCTGGGTCGGCATCGCCGTCGCGGTCACCGGTGCACTCGCGGCGACCGGTGCGGACATCGCAGTGTCCGGACGCGCGGTGGCCGGCGATCTCTTGGCCCTCGCCGGCGGGCTGGCCGCCGCCGTCTATACCGCGTTCGGGGAACGAGCACGTACGGCGACGAGCACGATCACGTACACGACAATCTGCTACGGCGTGTGCGCGGTGTTGCTGGGCGCGGTGTGCCTCGCCTTCCACGTCCGTCTGTCCGGGTATCCGGCGACCACCTGGCTCGCGATCGCCGGTCTCGTCTTCGGTGCCCAACTGCTCGGGCACTCGATGTTCAACTACGCGCTGCACCGCGTCGCCGCGACGACTGTTTCGGTGCTGATCCTGCTTGAGGTCCCGGGGGCGGCGTTGCTCGCGTGGCTGTGGCTCGGCCAGGCGCCGTCGGCCGGATCGTGGCCCGGGCTAGCGTTGTTGCCGATCGGCGTCGCGGTCGTGGTCGTGGGCGGCCGCCGCGAAGCCGCCAAACGACCGGGTGAGGTGGCCGGGGCAGCCCACCGTACCGCCGAAGGGTTGGTGCCGGCCGCAGACGCGAGCGCGGGTCCGGACCCGCAACCACCACGAAGCTGAACGCCGCTAAATCCGCACGGCGGCCGCACTGGCCGACCACAGCGCGGTCGCCAGCGCCGGATCCGAGGCGGCGGAGGACGGCGTCCGGCGCCGGCGGTCCTGGTAGTAGCCGCCGTTCACGAGGTCGGCGAGCGGCGCACCGGCCAGCCACACCAGGGTGTCGGCGCCTTCGGTCGGTGTACGCAGGCCGGGCATCACCTTGTAGAAGCTCGACACCACCACGCTGTGCCGCCCGAACCGGGTCCGCACGACGCCCGGGTGGTAACTGAACGAACTGATGTCCGGCCAGCGGCGCGCGGACTCGGCCGCGAACAGGATGGTGGCCTGCTTCGCCGCGCCGTAGACCGGGAACGTCCGGTAGCGCGCCGGGGCGTTGAAGTTCGCCGGGTCGAGATCGCCCATGCGATGCGCGCCGGACGTCGTGTGCACGACGCGTCCGCCGACGATCCGGTCGTGCAACAGGTTCGTCAGCAGGAACGGCGCCAGGTGATTGACCTGGATGGTCAGTTCGAACCCGTCCACCGTCGTGGTCGGGCCCGCGAACGACCCACCGGCGTTGTTCGCCAGGACATCGATGGACGGGTACGCGCTCGACAGGGCTGCCGCCAGCGCGCGGACGTCATCGAGCCGGGCGAAGTCCGCCTGGTACGCCGCTGGTGCCGCGTCGCTGCCGCGGGCCAGGGTGGCCACGAGTCCAAGTGCGTCATCGAGGCGCGCCCGATCGCGACCGACCAGGGCGACCCGGGCACCGGCGGTGGCGAACGCCTTAGCGGCGGCGAGACCGATGCCGGAGTTGGCGCCGGTGACCACGACGGTCCGGCCGGTGAAATCGTTCACAGAATCGTTCTCGTTCCGCACGGGCTGAGGCTACCGTGACGCGAGACGCGGTAAACCGCCAGTAACGCCGAATTGCCGATCGTCCGGGTGCGACGATCGAGGTATGTCGTGGAGGCCGAGATGAGCGCAGCCGGACGCCCCCGGCGCTCGTGCCTGGCGGTGCCGGGGTCGAGCCTCAAGATGCTGGACAAGGCGCAGGGCCTCCCGGCCGACCAGGTGTTCCTTGACCTCGAAGACGCCGTCGCACCGCTGGCCAAGCCCGGAGCGCGGAAGAACGTGATCGCCGCTCTGAACAACGGCGACTGGGGCGGGAAGATCCGGGTCGTACGCGTGAACGACTTGACGACCCACTGGACGTACGGCGACGTGATCGAGGTCGTCGAGGGCGCCGGCGCGAATCTCGACGCGATCATGCTGCCGAAGGTGCAAGAGGCGTCTCACGTGCAGTGGCTCGACCTGACACTGAGTCAGATCGAGAAGCAGATGGGCCTGGTCGCCGGCAGCATCGGCATCGAGGTGCAGATCGAGAACGCGCGCGGTCTCGTGAATGTGGACGCGATCGCGGCCGCCTCGCCGCGCGTCGAGACGATCATTTTCGGCCCGGCCGACTTCATGGCGTCGATCAACATGCGGTCGCTCGTGGTCGGCGCGCTCATCCCGGATTACGGCCCCGGCGATCCTTATCACTACATCCTCATGCGCATTCTGATGGCCGCTCGGATGCACGACCTGCAGGCTATCGACGGTCCGTTCCTGCAGATCCGCGACGTGGACGCCTACACCGAGGTGGCCAAGCGGTCGGCCGCGTTGGGCTTCGACGGCAAGTGGGTCCTGCACCCCGGCCAGATCGACGCGGCCAACGCGGTCTACTCGCCCTCGCAGGAGGACTACGACCACGCCGAACTGATCCTCGACGCGTACGACTTCGCGACCTCCGAGGAGGGCGGCAAGCTCGGTGCCGTGATGCTCGGCGACGAGATGATCGATGAAGCGTCGCGCAAGATGGCCCTCGTACTGTCGGCGAAGGGCCGCGCGGCCGGCATGCGCCGTACGACGGCATTCACTCCGCCGACGAGCTGAGCCGTCGCGTGACGTCCACTGTGGTCGGCGTCGTTGCGTATTTGGTACGAGTATTGACCGCGGGAATCGTACGGCGCCTAACTCACAACTAATCGCTAGCCTGGCGCACCCGATGACGGCCCTATCACCGACTAAAGGTGCAATGCGCCCCGATCACCGCAACCCGTCACCGACCCTTTCAGTCGGTTGTTTGTGGCAAGGGTAGGAATCGCGCTTTCGCCCTTGCTATCGGTATCCGTCCCTGTAGATACTCGCGTCGCACCCGTTCAGCCTGGGGAGACTCTTACGACGCGCGCAGGGAGGGACTGCTCGATGCCATCGGTATCGATCAAAGGCTTGGCCTCACGAAGAGGTTTAATTGCCTTAGGTATTTCAGTAGGGGTGGTGGCCGCAACTGTCGGCACCGCCGCGGCACAAGGGGCGCCACACAATGCCGTTCCAAGTGCCAGTGGTCCAACAAAGAATGTGATCGTCGTGCTGCGGGACCAGCACACCAACCTTTCGATCACTCGTGGTTCGAGCAGCAGCTCATCGGCCCGAGTCAAAGCATTCCACTCCGACCAGTCGCCGGTGGTGAGCCGCGCGAAGTCGTTCGGAGCGAAGAACCTGCACGGCTTCTCGACCATCAACGCGATCTCCGCGACGGTCACCCAGAGCCAGGCGACCGCGCTCGCGACCGACCCCTCGGTCGCCGCGATCTATCCTGACCTGCCGATTAAGGCTGCACCAATCGTCAACGCGGCTCCGGCCACCGGATCGTCCTCTAATGCGGGCAGCAGCCCCAGTAGCCAGGATTGCACGACGAATCCGGCCGAGCCGCTGCTCGAGCCCGAGGCGCTGCAGATCACCAACACGGCGTTCCAGGACAAGAACACGCCGCAGGCGCAGAACATCGTGGATGGCTCGGGCGTCAAGGTCGCCTGGATCGCCGACGGTGTCGACATCAACAACCCGGACTTCATCCGGGCCGATGGCAGCCACGTGTTCATCGACTACAAGGACTTCTCCGGCGATGGCCTGGACGCAGTCACCGGCGGCGCCGAGGCATTCGGTGACGCCAGCGCGATCGCGGCTCAGGGTCGTCAGACGTACGACATCGCGAACTTCGTGAACCCGGCGCACCCGGTCCCGCCGGGCTGCAACATTACTGTGCGCGGCATGGCGCCGGGTGCCAGCCTGATCGGGCTGAAGGTCTTCGGCAACGCGCCGACGGCTCCGACGTCGCGCTTCATCGAGGCGATCGACTACGCGGTGGCCGACGGCGCCGACGTGCTCAACGAGTCGTTCGGCGGCAACCCGTTCCCGGACACCAGCACCGACCCGATCACGCTCGCCGATAACGCCGCGGTCGCCGCCGGCGTCACCGTCGTGACGAGCTCGGGCGACGCCGGTATCAACGGCACGGTCGGTTCGCCCGGCTCGGCCGACGATGGCATCCTCACGGTCGGTGCGACCACGATGTTCCGGTCATATCTCCAGACGACCAGCGCGGGCATCCAGTTGTCTAACGGCACGTATGTCGGCAACAACATCTCCGGCCTGAGCTCGGGCGGCACGACCACCAAGGGACGTGCGGTCGACCTGGTCGCCCCGGGTGACCTCGGCTGGGCGCTGTGCACACCGAACCTGGACCTGTATGAGGAATGCACGACCGACGGCGGCGACCCGTCGTCGATCCAGCAATTCGGAGGCACCAGCCAGTCCTCGCCGCTGACGTCCGGCGCAGCCGCGCTCGTGATCGAGGCGTACGAGAACACGCACCACGGTGTCCGTCCGAGCCCGGCGCTGGTCGACAAGCTGCTCACCAGCACGGCGACCGACCTCGGTCACCCGGCTTACGAGCAGGGCGCCGGCGAGCTGAACGCGCTCAAGGCGGTCCAGGCCGCGCAGAGCTGGCAGGACGGCAACGGCAAGCCGGCCGCGACCGGCGCCGCGCTCGTCGTCAACAAGGCGCAGCTGACCCCGACCGGTGCCCCGGGCGCCAAGGTGTCGCAGACCCTGACCGTGACGAACGTGAGCGACAAATCCCAAAACGTCACCACGTCGACCCGTACGTTGGGTAAGACGGTTAAGACGCTGACCGGGACCGCCCACCTCAACACGGCCACCGCGCCGACCTACCTTGACGCTTTCGCCATCCCACGTAGTTTCGTCGAGGTCCACTTCAATGTGGCCCAGAACGTCGACCGCCTGACGATGTCGGAGGCCAACCCGGCCTTGCCGAACGGTGCCGTGGTGGCGAGCCGGATCATTCTGATCGACCCGAACGGTGTCTACACGGCCTATTCGATCCCGCAGGGTGCCGCGAACTTTGCGGTGGCCGACGTGCGCTTCCCGACCGCCGGCAATTGGACGGCGATCATGGCGGTATCAAAGTCGACCGGATACAACGACGATTTCCACTGGCAGGTGCTCGAGCAGAACTACGTCTCGCAGGGGTCGGTCTCGCCGGCGTCCTTCACCCTCGCGCCCGGCGCGAGCCAGAAGGTCACCGTTAATTCGACCGAGCCGGCGCAGCCGAGCGACCTGTCGGCGTCCGTGCAGTTCACGGGCTCGAAGAGCGGCGTCACCTCGGTGCCGATGATTCTTCGGGGGGTCATCCCGGCGCACAACTACGCGTTCTCGGGCACGATCACCGGTGGTAACGGCCGGTCGGCGGGCGGCGTGGCGCAGGGGAACTTCTACTACCTGGACGTTCCCAAGAAGGCGAACGACCTCGGCGTCGGTATCACGTTCGCCGACCCGGGCAACTTCAACCAGGCGTGGCTCACGGCACCCGATGGCCAGGTCTACTCGTTCGACACGAACGCAATCGACCCGACCGGCATCCAGGCATACGTACGTGCCCCGATGTCCGGCCGGTGGACGCTGTCGCTCGAGGTGGCCAACCCGGTGAGCGGCAACTTCGTTTCATCGCCGTTCAGCGTGTCGATCCGGTACAACTCGGTGTCGATCACGGCGCCGAAGCTGCCGACGAGTGCGAAGACAATGTTGGCGCAGGGACAGGCGGTGAACGTACCGGTGAAGATCACCAACACCGGCGTCGCACCGTTGACGTTCTTCGCAGACGCTCGCCTGAACCAACTCGGCACGATCGGGCTCGCGAACATCAACAGCAAAGACACCTTCCCGCTGCCACAGGATCCGAGCGTCCTGCCGGCATGGTTGGTGCCAACGCACACGTCGTCGTTCGTGGCGCAGGCCAACGCCGATCAACCGGTCAACATGGACCTGTTCTACCTGAGCGGGGATCCGGACCAGTATTCGGCGGCGCAGGGCAATAGCGCGCAGGTGGTCATCAACGCCACGCAGGTGTCTCCGGGCATCTGGGCGACCGACCTCGGCCAGAGTGGTCCGTTCGACGGTCCGGCCACGCCCGGGACCGTGACGGTGTCGGCGTTCGCGATCGGGCAGCTCTTCGACCCGGCCGTTACGTCGTCGACCGGTGATTACTGGCAGGCCGGCGTCACTGGCCAAGGTGCCAGCAGTTCGCTGTCGGCCTTCGCCCGGCAGATGGCCAAGCGCGCCACGGCCGCGCGGACCGGGTCGGCCACCTCGGCCGATGCGGCGCCCGCAGCCGCTGGACCGCCCACCCTGGGTCCGGGCCAGAGCGCGACGATCACGGTGACCATCACTCCGGGTGCCACGCGTGGCTCGCTCGTGCAGGGTCACCTCTACATCGACACGGTGGATGGAGCCTCCGGTGCCGGTGATGAGTTGATCGACCTGCCGTACACCTACACGGTGGGCTAACAGCAACACCTGAATGACGAGTGGGGCGCCGGACTTCGGTCCGGCGCCCCACTCGCTTGTCGATGGCCAGTGTCGTGACGGCCCTTGGTAGGAGGATGCTCGGGCGGGCGATCAGATGTCGGACAGAGCGAGACCGACCAGAACGGCGCCCGCGACGCCGAGCGCCACGACGATCCAGCCGACAATGATTCCGGCCCGCGCCATGCCGTCGCCGCCTTCGCCGCTGTTGCGGATCCTCCGGCGCGCGACATGGCCGAGGATCGCTCCGACAAGCGCGACGATGGCGCCCAGACCCCAGCAGAACAGCGTGGCCGCACCGACGATCGAAGTGATCATCGATGCGACAGCAAGGCTGCTCGACGTCTTCGGCGGCGGATAGGCGTACGACGCGGGATACGGCGCGTACGGGTACGGCGGCGCCGGATATTGCGGCGCCCCGTATTGCGGCGCCCCGTATTGGGGCGCCCCGTATTGCGGCGGCCCCATCGGTGTCGACGGCGTGGCGACGCCCGGCGGAGGTTGCGTGCCGGGCGCCGGGTCATATCGGAATTCGCCGGTGACCGGATCCATGTAGAGCTGCTGATGCGTATCCGGGTCAAGATAGATCGGCTGGTCGGCTGGGGCATCGGCCGGACGAGCACCCGACCCGCTCGTCGGATCGTTTGTCGGATCAGTCGAGTACGGGTTCGTCATCGCCGCCGCTCGCTCCGTCGTCGTCGTTCAAGCGCTCCGTCGTCTGCCGAGTCGCTCTGCATCGGTTAAGCGATTCCCTCGCTCCCAGGCCAAGTCTATCGGCTGGTCGACACCGGGCGGGCGGCTCGGGGGAGGCCGGGCCCCCGTCGTTGCCGACCGCGGAGCCAACCGGCAGGATCTGTCTCATGGATTCAGTCAACGGTGCGACGCTCGATTCCGCGGCGGAAACGGCGAGCGGCCCCGAAACCATCAGCGACCGCCTCGATGGGCGGGTTGCGCTCGTCACGGGGGCCGGCAGCCAGAACGGCATCGGCTATGCGACGGCCCGCCGACTCGCCGGCCTGGGAGCCGACGTGGCGATCGTGTCGACCACTCGACGGATCCACGAGCGGGCCGGCGAGCTGGGTGTCACCGGATTCGTCGCCGACCTGACGCTGGAGGAGGAGGTCGGCGCGCTCGCGGACGCGCTCGCCGAGCAGTATGGCCAGCCACCGGACATCGTCGTCAACAACGCCGGCCTGGCGAGCAAGGCCAGTCCCGAGGTGTTGCGGCCGGTAGCCGATCTCAGCATGGACGAATGGCGATCGGAGATCGACCGTAACCTGACGACCGCGTTTCTGGTGAGCCGCGTCTTCGTCGGTGCGATGGCCGAACGCGGATGGGGTCGGATCGTCAATCTCGCCGCCACCGCCGGACCGGTCAACGCGCTACCGACCGAGGCCGCGTACGCGGCGGCAAAGGCCGGCGTCGTGGGGCTGACGCGAGCGCTCGCGATGGAGCTGGTCGCCGATGGGGTGACGGTCAACGCGGTCGCTCCCGGCATCATCCATACCGCCGCATCGACTCTTGTCGAAATCAAGCAGGGCCTCGGTACGCCGATCGGCCGCCCTGGGATGCCGGACGAGGTCGCCGCCGCAATCGCGTTCCTGTGCACGCCCGGAGCGTCCTACATCACCGGCCAGATGCTCGTTGTCGACGGGGGCAACAGCGTTCGGCAGGCGCAATATCGCTGACCCGGCGCGGCCGCGCGGCGCGTGGTCGGGCGCGTCGACGTGGTTCGCGCGCCTGGCTGCCGGGCGAATCTGTACGCGTTAACCGCTGCTGGTGACGCCGACGACGATCAGCAGAGCGATGAATGCGAGATGCAGGTAGCCGATGACCAAGGCGGCGGTCGCAAGACCGCGGCCGGATTCATCGAACCGAGCAATCTGCCGTCGGGCGATGTGACCGAAGACGATGCCGGCCGGCCAGCAGGCGAACGAAAGAACGAGCGCCGCGATCGCGAAGCTGTTCGTTCGCCGAGTCGCCGGGAAGCCGTGCGCGGGGTTGCTGGCGTTCGGCGGATAGGGCGGCGACGGATACACCGGCGACGGATTCACCGGCGGCGGGTAGCCAGCCGGGCTCGGTCCTGAGCCGAGATCGGGGTACGACGGTGGATACTGCGCCGGATAGGCGGCAAGGCCCGGGTAGACGGGCGGCGTCGGCTCGTTCCAGACCGTGGGATCGCTCAGCGTCGGATCGCTGAGCATCGGGTCCAGGCGCGTCGGGTCGAGGGGAATCGGCTCGATTGGCGCGGGATCGCGGTCCCCGGATGCTCCGATGCTCATGACTCATCGCCCCCCGACGCTGGCAACCGATCGCGCGTCACAACAGGCCCGCTGACGACCGCCTTCTCATCCACGGTAGCCGCCGTTGTCGCGTCCACGGGCGGATCATGGCGGTTATGCGACCGTCTTGTGTGCGGTCTGTAACGTCGATGCGCGCGCCGCCGGGCCGCCCAGCCGTGAGCACTTTCACCTCGATCGAGCCACGGTGAAGCCTGGCCGCGCCGGCGAGCCACCGCGATACTGCTAAGTAACTCGTCGGTAACGTTTCACTGCCCACGGAGGCTTCCGCCATGGCTCGCCTTGCTCAGACCACCGGCCTGACCGACATCCAGGTCTCGATCATCGACACGGTCCGTGAGTTCGTGGACAAGGAGATCATTCCGCACGCTCAGCATCTGGAGCACGCGGACGAATACCCGTCCGACATCGTGGCGGGGATGCAGGAGATGGGTCTGTTCGGCCTCACCATCGCTGAAGAGCACGGCGGCCTTGGCGAGTCGTTGCTGACGTACGCGCTCGTGGTCGAGCAACTGTCCCGTGGCTGGATGTCGATCTCCGGCATCGTCAACACGCACTTCATCGTCGCGTACCTGATATCGCAGCACGGCTCGGCGGAGCAGAAGGCGCGGCTCCTTCCGAAGATGGCCGCCGGCCAGGTACGCGGCGCGTTCTCGATGTCCGAGCCCGGCTGCGGTTCCGACGTGGCGGCGATCCGCACCAAGGCCGTGCGAGCGGGTGACGGCTTCGCCATCAACGGGCAGAAGATGTGGCTCACCAACGGGAGCCAGTCGTCCGTGGTGGCGACGCTGGTCAAGACGGACACCGGGGCGGATTCGGTCTACGGCAACATGACCACGTTCCTGCTCGAGAAGGAGCCCGGTTTCGGCGAGACCGCGCCGGGCCTCACCATTCCCGGCAAGATCGAGAAGATGGGCTACAAGGGCGTCGAGACGACCGAGATGATTCTCGACGGCCACGTCGTAGCCGAGGACGCGGTGCTGGGCGGACCGTCCGGGGTCGGCCGCGGGTTTTACCAGATGATGGACGGCATCGAGGTCGGCCGCGTCAACGTCGCGGCCCGGGCCTGCGGGATCTCACTGCGCGCGTTCGAACTGGCCGTCGCGTACGCCCAACAGCGCCAGACCTTCGGTGCGCCGCTCTATAAGCATCAGGCGATCGCATTCAAGATCGCAGAGATGGGTACGAAGATCGAGGCGGCGCACGCCCTCATGGTCAACGCCGCGCGCCTCAAAGACTCGGGACAGCGCAATGACGTCGAGGCCGGCATGGCGAAGTTGCTCGCGTCCGAATACTGCGCCGAGATCGTGCAGGAGTCGTTCCGCATCCACGGCGGTTACGGCTACTCCAAGGAATACGAGATCGAGCGGCTCATGCGTGAGGCGCCGTTCCTGCTGATCGGCGAGGGCACGTCGGAGATCCAGAAGACGATCATCTCGCGTGGCCTGCTGAAGGAGTATCGCGCCTGATCGCGGCCAGATCGAAAAGGCGCTACAACTTCGTCAGTGCGCGAATCGCGCGTTCGACCGCGATGCAGTGGTCCTCGACGTAGTCGAGGCCGCCCGCGAGCGCGATCTCGCGCGCCTCGGCCGAGGCGATGCCTTGCTGGAGCCACAACGCATCCGCGCCGATCGCAACGGCTTGCCGCGCGATGGGCGGAGTGTCGGCCGACGGTCGGAAGACATTGACCAGGTCCACGTGCTCGGGGATGTCGGCGAGCGTCGGATAGCACCGGACGCCCCATAGCTCGTCGGCGTACGGATTCACCGGAATGATGCGCCAACCGTGGCGCATGATCTGCCGGGGCACGGAGTGGGCGACCTTACCGGGGTCACGGGAGGCGCCGACGACGGCGATGGTGGTCGATTCGGCGAGGATCTGTTCGGGGGTTCGCACACGGAAGAATGTACGTCGACCGGCGTGAGCCTGACATCCACGGTGGACCGTGGGCCGAGCGGGCCCGGAACGCACATGTGGCCGGGCCCTGCGGGGACCCGGCCACATGTGTGCTCGTTGCAGTCGGAAGTTGCCGTCGGCAAACCGACGTCAGCTGGCGCTCGATTCGGCCGTCTTGCGGACCTCGTCCATGTCGAGCTGCTGGGCCTGCTCAATCAGGGACTCGATGTACGGCCCCGGAATGCCACCCGGCTGCTGGTACAGGATGACGCCGTCCCGAACAACCATGAGCGTCGGGATCGACTGAACACCGAAACGCTGAGCCAACTCGGGCTCGGCGTCAATATCGATCTTGCCGAATACGACCCCGTCATCCTCGTGCTTGCCGGCTACGTCCTCGAAGACCGGCGAGAAGCGGTGGCACGGCCCACACCAATCGGCCCAAAAGTCGACGAGTGCAATCCCGTCGCCGGTGAGCTCCTCGAAGTTGGTCGCGGTCAATTCCTGGGCGGCCATTCGGCGCCTCCGTTTCGTCTCAAGTCTTTACTGTCGTTGCAACGAAAGCGGTCCCGGTGCCATTCCCGGCCAACTCGTCGACGCGGGTAACGCGGCACACACACGGTGAGTGGGCGACAAACCGGGCAAACGTCGCTCGGACTCCAGGCGCCGCCGCCCAAGATCACCAACCGGACGACACCGCTGGGCGGGTGGGTCGTCGGCCCGCGCGCCAATCCGACAATGGGTACTGCGACAATCCGCACTCTGAGTGACGAAAGTTATTACTGAGTGGTATTGAAGCTTACGATCGCATAACTGTGATCGCCATCACTGTCGTCGATACGCCTCCGTACCGCACACTGACATCACAAGAGCGTGGGCGGCGGGCGCCGGGGAGGGCCCCGCCGTTCATTGCGTCTAGGGTGCGGCATGCTTGCCGTACCCATTTTTTGTATCTCATCTTGTGTCCATTGGCTGGTCCGTCGGAGGTCGGAATGCAGTTTGGGCGATATTTCGAGGAATTCGAGATCGGCGCTGTCTATCGGCATTGGCCCGGCAAGACCGTTACCGAGAGCGACGACCATCTGTTCTGTCTGATCACCATGAACCACCATCCACTCCATCTCGACGCGCACTACGCCGAAACGTCGACCGCATACGGGCGCAACGTCGTTGTGGGCAACCTGATCTACTCCCTGCTCCTCGGGATGTCGGTCGCGGATGTCAGTGGCAAGGCAATCGCCAATCTTGAGGTCGAGTCGCTGCGGCACGTGGCGCCGACGTTCCACGGCGACACGATCTACGGCCAGACGACAGTGCTCGACAAGAAGGAGTCCTCGTCCAAGCCGGATCGGGGTGTGGTGACGGTCGAAACGCGGGGCTACAAGCAGGACGGCACGCTCGTTTGCATCTTCCGGCGGCGCGTGATGGTGCCGAAACAGGCCTACGCCACCGACAACGGCCTGCCGAGCTTTCCGGAGCCGGCGGGCGGCTGACCGACTCGTTCGCGCGATCGACTTGCCGCGCGATGCCATGGCCGGCTTATGCTGAGCCCGGAGGTCGTTATGCGCAGCTCCGACACCGACGCCAACCGGTTCGGCACGGTCTTCATAGACACCACGATCACGCGATATACGCAAGCCGAGTGGGATCTGCTGGTGCACCTGCCGGGTCGGATGGTCGCCGCGGCGACGTCCGACGAGACCGCCAGCGCCGGCCAATCCGTGATCGAGGCCCTGGCCGGCCTGAATGCGATCGCTGCGGGCCGTGGTTCGCCCAATGCACTGGTACGCCAGGTCGTCGGCACGATCTACGCGGAGCTGGATTTCGACCCGCCGCCATCACGGGACGTCGGCGCGGCCGACGAGATGACGCGCTTTGCGGCGATTCTCGCTGCTTGCCGGCAGGCCGCCGCCATCCTCGCTGACCACGGAAGCGAGGCCGACCGGCTCGCCTACGAGAAGTGGCTGGAGTCGATCGCAATTGTGGTCTGTGACGCGTTCCCGATGACCGGTGACCTCGGCGCGACCACGACGCGCACGGCGACCGAGCGGTATCTGTTGGCCGAGCTCGCGGACGCGTTCCGCTGAACGTTCCGGCCCGGCGTCCGGTGGGCGACGCCGATCGACCGGCGCGCGGTCGCGCTGGGCTCACCCCGTACCCTCAGGCTCTTGTGAGCGCAAGCACGACGGAGCCGGGCGATGCCGACGACATCGACCCGCGCGGTGTTGGGGTTGGACCCTGGTCGGGGCCGTGGCCCGACGACGACCGGTTCGATCCGGTGCTGCTGGAGACGGGCGATCGGCGCAACGTCGTGGATCGCTACCGATATTGGCGGCGAGAAGCGATCGTGGCCGACCTCGATGCGCGCCGACACGATTTCCACGTCGCGATCGAGAACTGGCAGCACGATATGAACATCGGCACCGTGGTGCGCAACGCGAACGCGTTTTTGGCCCGCGAGGTGCACGTGATCGGTCGTCGGCGGTGGAATCGGCGCGGCGCGATGGTCACCGATCGGTATCAGCACGTTCGTCATCACGAGACCATCGAGGAGTTCGTGGCGTGGGCGCACGAGTCGCGGCTGACCGTTGTCGGCATCGACAACCTGCCCGGCGCGAATGCGCTCGAGTTGGCTGACCTGCCGCGGGCGTGTGCGCTCTTGTTCGGCCAAGAGGGCCCCGGTCTGTCCGAGGCCGCGCGATTGGCCTGCGACGACGTGTTCTCGATCGCGCAATTTGGTTCGACGCGTTCTATCAATGCGGGTGTGGCGAGCGGCATCGCGATGCACGCTTGGATCCGTACACATGTTGTCGCGTCCACCGACGGCTCGCGTTCCGGCGGGGGCGCACCCTCAGGCGCGAGCACAGCACCGAAAGCCACCTGAGAATCTCCGACGTTTTGTCGCATCCAGCTACCGCTCGGCGAAACAGTCTGGCCGTATTCTGCGGGTAGGCTGCACAAACGGGTTAACCGGCCGCTAACGGGACGTCTGTGCCAAGATCGCGCGTTCGGCTATCGTACGGGATGATCTTCTGATGAAGTTCTCCATCGATGATTCAACGCAACACGCACAACTGATACTGTAAGCACTGCCGCGGCAGCGCCTACACACCGCCGTAGCGCAGAGGGGGATGGCCCGAGATGGTCAAGAAGGTCCTCACATGGTGCTTTGTCGCCTTCCTGGTGTTCTTCGTGGCATATCGGCCAGAGAATGCGGCAGCGGTTTTCAAGTCCCTGGGCAGCGGCGTCGTCGACATCGCACAGGGTTTCGGTGACTTCTTCTCCAGCCTCGTCGCCTGAGGCTTGGGCTAGCCCGAGACCACGATGCCGCCACGAGATCCCGATCCGGGCGAATATCGGCGGGATGATGAATACGCCGACGAATACGCGCGCCGCGGATATGGCGATGGCGATCCGCAGACCGAAGAGATCAACACCGAACCGGTCTACGAAGAAGAAATAGCTCCGCTGCATTACGACGCATCGGGCGTGCTGCGGCCGGGACGCGTCCTGCAGGTCGAGGAGGAGCCCAGCACTCTGGTAGCGCGCTATCTCTTCCCGACCGAGAAATTCCGCGGTGAATGGCGCAAGCACTGGACGTACCTGTTCGACCAATTCGCGTACGCGGCGCTAGCCACGTTCATCTTCGGCTGGCTCTGGGGCTTCCTGGTCAAACATCATGAAGGCACCGCGACCGGCGTCGTGATCATCATTTGGATCCTCGTGATGATCTTCATTACGTTCAAGGTCGCCGACTGGTATTACGACCGCTTCATCCTGACCAACAAACGGATCATGGCGGTCCGGGGCATGGTCAGCCGTACCGTCGCGATGATGCCGCTGCTGCGTGTGACCGACATGAAGTACGAGCAGTCGGCCACCGGCCGCCTGTTCAATTACGGCACGTTCGTGCTGGAGTCGGCCGGACAGGAGCAGGCATTGCGGGAGGTCAAGCACCTGCCCAACCCGAACGAGCTCTACCTGCGCATCGTCGAGGAAATGTACGAGCCCGAGGCGGTCGAGGCGAAGCTCGCGGCGCGCAGCGCCGACCTGGACGACGACGGCTCCTAGGCCCCGCCGCTCGGTGGCGCGTCGCTTCGCTTTCGAGCTCCCGTCGCCGTTGTACGGAAGTTGGCCGCTGGGCGAGAGGCCGGACCGGCCATGTTCCGTACATTTGCGTCGACGCCTTTGGCCATCGTGGCGTCGAATCGGCTCAAGCTGAGAGTCACCCAAGCTTTTCGTAGTTGGTATCAAATTGCACTCTGGCCCAGGCAACCTCGCAAGCACCAATGGCGTCTTCTATAACGTGACCGTGCTGACGCGCCATCCGAAGAACAACGGAACGCCGGAGGAACCGGGCCGTGGCGCGCTCGGTCGCCCTGAACCCCGTCGGGGCTGGTCTGCGAGGCGCAAGACGGGTGCGGCGCCCGGCCAGCCCGGCAAGACCGCTCAGCCCGGCAAGACCGCTCAGCGCGGCCCCACCGCGCAGCCCGGCAAGACCGCCCAGCCCGGCGCAGCGGGCCGAGCCGGCGCCGCCCCGAGCGCGCCCGGCGCCGCCCCGAGCGCGCCCGCCGCCGCGGCCCGAGCGCGTGCTGGCGGCAGTGCATCAGGGCCGGTCCGAGCCAAGACGAGCACCGTGGACCGGGCCCGTGCTCGGGGGAGCGCGGCCGAGCCGGTTCGGGCTAAGGCGACCGCGGCCGGGCCGAAGGCCAATCCGTCGGCGAGTGGCGTGCGAAACACTGCGCTGGCACAGGGCCGCGCATCCGTGGGTAGGGCGGGGGATCCACGGGTGCGCGGCCCGGTCGCGCCGCCGCGCCGACCGTGGCGTCGTCGGCCGGTATACGTCTACCGTCTGGCCGACCTCGACGAGATATTCGCCACCGCTGAGGCTCGAACGGATGCCGAGACGGAGAAGCGCCGCGACCGGTCCAACCGCCGATCCAACTGGCGCGTCCTCGGCGTCGTGCTGATCGTGGCCGCCGGGTTGGCGATCGCGACCGCCGGACTGGTGAACGAGGCCGTCACGTTCGTCATGAATATGTTCGCCGCGTAGCTCGTCCCAATCCGGCGGAAGACGATGTCCGTCAGGGCATAGTGATCGGCATGCGGCTCTTCGGCGAGGTCTTCGTGACGCTTCTGGTGATCACCGATCCGCCGGGAACCGTACCGGTGTTCGTCGCTCTGACCGGCCTGATGCCCGCCCGCGAACGGAATCGCGCAGCCTGGCAGGCGTCTGCCCTCGCGCTCGGCGTCATCGTCGCGTTCGCCGTCGTTGGACAGAATCTGCTGAGCTACTTGAATGTGGACCTGCCGGCCCTACAGGGGGCCGGTGGTCTGCTGCTCATCCTGGTTGCACTCGAGTTGCTCACCGGCAAGTCCGGCGACGCGAACGAGCCGGCAACGTCGAACGTCGCGCTCGTGCCCCTCGGCACGCCACTTCTGGCCGGCCCGGGCGCCATCGTGGCGACCATGCTGTTCGTACAGCGCGCCCACGGGATCGCACAGTATGCCGAGATCGCGGCGGCCATCGTGCTCGTGATATCGATCGTGTGGCTCGCGCTGAGATTCTCGGGCGTGATCGTCCGCATCCTGCGACCGGATGGCATCGAGGTCCTGAACCGGATTGCCGGTCTCCTGCTGGCCGCCATCGCTGTCCAGCTCATCGCGAATGCGGTCGAGGCGTTCGTCACCCAATATCAGCACACGGCACACTGACGCCGCGCTCTCGGGCGATGACCGTCGGATCAGCCCTCCGGCTCGGTGGCGGCCGCGGTCGTGGTGGTCGTCGCCGGTGAGGCTGCGGCGCCGCGCCGCGTAATGGGCGCATGACGCCGGTCCGGTGCGGTGTTTGATGCCGGTTCGGTGATCGTTGCCGGTCCGGTGGTTGTTGCGGCCGGCGCGCCGGCCGGGGCTCGATCCGCCGGTACGTCCGACCTGGCGGCATCGCGATCCCGCCGGCGGATCACCGCAACCCCGGAAACGAGGTCAACATCGCTGTCCGCGCCGTTGGCGACGTCCACTCGCCGGCGACGGGACTCTTGGATGTGCTCGGTCTGCTTGTGTTTGGACGGGCGGAACAACGCATCTATCTCGGCCATGCCGGCGCCGAGCGCGTTGCCGGCGGCCGAGTCGTCGTCGCCGCCGCGCATCCAGCGCAATAGACCCATCTGATGTCCTCCCCGGAAGCTCGCACCGCGCGAGCCGCTCGTACGCCACGGCCGGCTGCGTGACCGCCCCAACTCGTAGCCTTGGAGCGTCGCTCCGCGTGGCCGGCCGGGGGCGTACGCCCGGCGCAAGTGTCGCATCGCGGTGGCAGGATGTGCCACGTGCCAATCGAACCGAGACCTACCCGGGCCGGGGCAAAACCGGCAGTGCCACAGCCGGCGTCCTCGACGCCGTCATCCCCGACGAAGCGGCTGCCACCTGGTCCGCGACCGGCCGCTCGGCCGGATATGGAGCAACTCGGCTTCGAAGGGATGCCCGAGCGTCTGTTCGTCGCGACCCCGAGCAAGCTCGGGGCATTTGAGGACTGCCCGCGTCGCTATCGGTTCACCTACGTCGACCGGCCCACGCCACCGAAGGGGCCGCCCTGGGCGCACAACTCCCTCGGCGCCAGCGTGCACACCGCTTTGCGTAACTGGTATGGCGTGGCGCCGGATCGACGCTCGACCGACGCGTTGCCGAGGCTGCTGCGTGCGACCTGGGTGAGCGAGGGCTACCGGGACGAGGAGCAGGAACGCGCGGCGTTCCGCACGGCGCTGGCCTGGCTCGAGGCCTATGTCGGCGGCCTCGATCGCTCCGTCGAGCCGGTCGGCGTCGAGCGAGTGGTCGCCGCGAAGACCGGGATGCTCGCCTTCAACGGCCGCGTCGATCGCATCGACCGCCGCGGCGACGAGTTGGTCATCGTCGACTACAAGACGGGCCGGCGCGATCTGGATGCCGACGACGCGCGAGGCTCCAGCGCGTTGGCGTTGTACGCGTACGCGGCGACTCGCGTCTTCCGTCGCCGGTGCACACGGGTTGAGCTGCACCACCTCCCGACGGGGACGGTCGCGGCACATGACCACACCGAGGCGGCTCTCGACCGCGCGGTGAGCCGCGCCGAGGCAACGGCCGGCGATATCCGCACGGCCGAAGCGGCGATCGCCGACGGTGTCGATCCGGATCTCGCGTTTCCGGCCACGCCGGGCTCGCTGTGCTCGTGGTGCGACTTCCGGAAGGCGTGCCCGGCCGGCGCCGACACACCGTCGAAGGAACCGTGGGCGGCCGTTGCGCAGCAGCTGGAAGCATCCGACGGGGGATTGCGCGCGCCGGCCGTCAACCGGTAGCCGGCAATCTCAGCGAGCGGGCCAACCGGCCGCCGCCGCTCGTTGCATCGCGGCGTTGTAGATCGGCCCGCGTACGGCCCTCTCCGGCAACGCCCGTAGCGCGAGCCGGAGAGTACGGGCCGATAGAGCCGCGGTCGGTCCGGTCGTCGCGAACCCCGGCAGCCCGTAGAGTCGGCGCGCCCAGGCGGGCAGGAGGCCGACCGCCGTACTCGCGACTCCGAACCAGGCCAGGCGGACCGGTGTGAATCCCAGCTTGTACGGCATCGGCGGGGCACTGAGGAACAGCGCCGATTCGGCGGCCTCCTTGGTCATCAGGAGTTCCGGCCGGACGTCGGCGTAATAGGCGGCCACCTCGGCCGCGCTGCTCGGCACCGTAGACGGATCGAGCCCGACCAGTTCGGCGGCGATCAGCTGCTCGGTGTAGTAGGCATCCACATCGGCGTCCGACAGTGTCGCGCCGGCCCGCCGAGCGGTCGTCACGAACGACTCCACCTCGGTCACGTGCACCCAACGTAGGAGTTCCGGCGCGTCGATCCGATAGGTGTCGCCGCTGCGCGGGTCCACCGCCCGCATCCGTGAGTGGATCGCTCGCAACCGCCGGCCGGCCTCGGTCGCCTCCGCCGTCGTGCCGTACACGACCGTGGCGATGTACGTGCCAGTCCGGAAGAGCCGGCCGTACGGGTCGTCGCGGTATCGCGAATTCTGAGCCACACCCCACATCGCCCGCGGATGGAGCGACTGAAGGTAGAGCGCCCGTAGTCCGGCCAGGGCGAGAATCGGCTCGGCGTGCACGCGCCAGCTGATCGACGCCGGTCCGAACAGCCCCAGGTCGCCGTCCGAGCCCAGGTCGCCATCGGCGGCGGCCTCGACATCGGTGACTGAGCTGCCGGTCGAGTCGGTGGCGGCGTCCCACGGCGCCGCGGTCGCGCCGACCGATACGCCGGCCCACGGCGCCGCGGTCGCGTCCGGCGTTCCGGCGCTCGCGGACTGCGGTTTCGTCCTCGAGGACGGGACAGTGGGCGGTCGCATGACCTCTACGATGCCACGCTCGAACCCTTCGGAGCGTCGGCGCGTATGCGGTAGTGACGCGGAAGATACTGATGCGACCGCGCCGCTGACACCGACGAAGCGATCGTCACTAGGCCGAGATTGGCGTGCAAGCGCCGAACGTGAAGGGTGCGAGGGTGTTCAACACTATTGGCGGGATCCCGGCACATCCGCTGCTCATCCATGCCGCGGTGATCTTCATCCCGCTGCTCATCATTGGCGCCGTCGTGTACGCGGTTTGGCCGCGGGTTCGGGGCAAGATCTGGTGGGCGGTGGTCGCGCTCGCCATCATCGGTCCGCTTTCCGCACTCTTTGCGAAGCTGTCCGGCCAGAATTTGCGACAGCACCTGATCAACACCGGAATCGGGCAAGGCGCGTTACTCACCAAGATCAACCAACATATGTCGTACGGCACGAACACGCTCTGGTGGACGATCGCTCTCGGCGTCGTGACGCTGGTCGTCGTCGGCTACCTGTGGCGGGCTGTTCCGGCCGGCGGGACGGAGTCGATTGCCGTCCGAGCGGCCGGCGTCGTGGTGACGGTCGCGCTCGGCGTGGTCACCGGCTACTACGTGTTCAAGACCGGCGACACCGGGGCCCACATCGTGTGGCAGGGCATTTGATCCGCGGCGCATCTGATCCGCGGCGCATCTGATCCGCCGCCCGATGAAACGTCGCTCAAAGAACGTCGCTCAGAAAAGCACGCGACCGCACAAGACAATGAGCACGATGAGTGCGACGGCACCGGCGATCATCCCGACGCCGTAGGTGACCGTCCGCGCCTGATGCTCCTGCCCATCGATGACACCGTCATCCTGCGACGGCAGCCGGCGCGGCGGCGCCACTTGGAGCACGGTCCTTGGTCGCCATCTCGCGGCGGCGGCGTCGGCGCGTGGCGGTCCGGTGTAGACCGGATCGCTCGCCGGTGCTGGCGTCGCGGCCGACTCCTGACCCGCTGGCGGCCGGCGCCACTGCTGCTCGTCCCAGGCCTGAGCCGGATAGCTTCCCGGATTGGCGCCGGAACTGGTGCCGGGCGAGGTCGGTTCGGTCACGCTTCGACGTTACCGTGACCCGTCGCCGTACGGACTGCGATGCCCGGACGGGTGGCATCACGCATCGCCGTGACCGACCGGCGTTAGGCTCGCGGGCGTGGATCGGGAACGGGAGCGTTCGGACGACGATCGCGAAGTCGATCTCGCCGACGACGATCAGCCGGTGTTGCCGGATCAGACGCGCGACGACACCGACTCCGGCTGGGGCGAGCACGAAGCGCAAAACGACGATCGGCTACGTGAAGATCGACCGCCGCACTACGACGACGAGCGCTGGTAGGCGATGCGTCTACGCCGCTCAGGCGGACGATCCTGCCGCGGCCTTGCTCGTGCTCGACGTACTGGTCGATGACGACGGCGCGGCGGAGGAGCTGCCGTTCGATGACGATCCCGAGCCGCCGTTGCTCGACGAAGCGCCGTCGGACCCGCCGCTGCCGGAGGTGGCGCTCGACGAAGACGAGGTTTCGCTCGTCGACGACGATTCCTTCGCCGGCGACGGCGTGGCCGACCCATTGGACTTGTCGGCCCGCGAGTCGGTCCGGTAGAACCCGGAGCCCTTGAACACGATGCCCACCGCGGAGAAGACCTTGCGCAGGCGGCCCTCGCATGCCGGGCAGACCGTCAGCGGCTCGTCCGAGAACGCCTGGACGGCTTCCAGCTGGTGGCCGCACGCGGTACACGCGTACTGGTAGGTGGGCACGTTGCGCCTCCAAGAACTCCGAGCGAGAGCGGCGGGTCGCGACCAATGGGAGGTTGGCACTCAGGCCTGCCGAGTGCCAATGATGACCTATCTGCGGCCTATCGTCCAGTCCGAGGCGCTCAACATCACAACCCGCCGCCGGGCCCACCGAACCAATGCACGCCGTCCACGGTGAGAGCGCCGTGCACACGTCGATCATGAGGCTCGGCCGGCACCGGCTCGGTCAGGATCTCGTCGGGGTAGACGAGCGCGAGCGCGACGGCGTCCGGATCGAGCCGCCTCAGCGCCCGGTCGTACGAGCCTCCGCCCCGTCCGAGCCGCATCCCGTCATGATCGACGGCGAGTGCCGGGACGATCACCACGGCCGCGTCTCCAATCGCGCCGACGCCCAGCCGGGGACCGCGCGGTTCGTGCGGCCGGCGGGCGGCCGGTTCGAGGTTGCCGTCGTACGCGGCCCAGTCCAGGTCGTTGTCGTCCCGCCAGATCGGCAGCAGTACGCGCCCGACATGCGGCGCCAACAGTCCGGGCAGACCGGGCCCGCCGGGTTCGTTGGGCATCGGCACGTACGCCGCGAGCGTGATCGTGTCGGCGCGCGGTCGCGAGTCCAGCCACTCGCCGGCCGCGAGGCATAGCCGCCGGTCCTGATCAGCCCGTACCGCATCGGTCATCGCTCGACGCGTGTCGAGAATGCTTAGCCGCAGGTCACGTTTGGGTTCACCGGTCATTGTCTCGACGCCTCGGACATCCACGACAAACACGGACAGGGGACGCGGACCGGAACCATGGTTGAAATCCACCCACTGTGCCAGCATTGCATTGATTGGAGTCTGCACGACAGGCGGCCAGTGGGGGAGGTCTCGTGACGCTGCGCGCACGATTGACCGCCACCTTTCTCGTCGCCGTCCTCGGTCCGCTCGTGGTCGGCGCGGTGTTCGTTACCGCCGCCGCCGCCTCGGTCGATCGTTCGAGCGACATGGAACGGCTCGACATCGCGGCCAACGCGCTGCGGACGACCGTGAACGCGACCTGCGACCGTCTCGTCGCCGCCGCCGAGTCGGCCGCCGCGACAACAGCCGGCAGCGCCCGGCTGAGCGCGGCGCAGTCCATCGTGGATGCGAACCGTGCCTCGGCGCTCCGCATCGACGGGCTCGATGGTGCCGTCCTTGCGGCTACTCCGAATCCACCCGCACAGCCGTGGGCGCTGTGTGCGCCGATTGCCGACGTCCAACCACAATCCACGGGTACGGCACCGGGAGCGCTCGCTGCGGCGGTACCCACTCGCGACGTGGCCGGGCGTACGACCGGGTACGTGTACGCCGCCCAGGCGCTCGACACGGCCTTCGTGCAGCGTGTGTCGACCGACGTCGGGGCGGCCGTGTCCGTGGCCGGCGACCGCACGGCCGGGGCGCCCGGCGGCACGTACGTCCGGACCGTGGCTCCGATCGCCGGGCAGCCTTTCGAGATCGCGATCTCGGTGCCGATGACGAAACGGACTGGTCTGGTCGCGGTGGTCATCGGTGTGATCGTGCTCGCAGCGGGGGCCGCGATCGGTGGCGCCCGGGCGCTCGCCCGCACAACCGTACGGCCGCTGGACGAGCTCGCGCGGGCGGCGGATGAAGTCGCAGCCGGGGCCCTCCACACCCGAGTCCCCGTTCGGCGCGCCGACGAGGTGGGCCAGGTCGGCGCCGCGTTCAACCGGATGACGCATGAGATGCGGTCGTACGCCGAGGCGCTCACCGCGAGCCGGGACCAGTTGCGCGGCAACCTGGACGTGCTCGGTGCGACTCTGTCGAACACACACGACCGGGTCGGCATCCTGCGTGTGATCCTCGCGTCGGCCGTCACCGCGACCGGCGCATCGCGCGGAGTGGTGTTCATGCCGACCAGCGCCGAGACGACGTCGCGTCCGGGCGCGGCAAGTGATGGTTCGACGGCGGCTGCCGCCGATGTGACCCTGACCGTGCAGTGCACCGAGGGCTTCGACGACGACGCGACGGCCGCGTTGACGTCGCAGTCCGTTACGCCGGGAGTCGGCCTGCTCGGCACCATTGCGGCAACCGGCATCGCGCGGCGCGGTCGAGTCACCGATCCCGAAACGGAGCTCGATTCCGACGAGCCGCGCTGTGCGACGTACCTCGCCGTACCGCTGCTGGATCGGTCGATCGACCCGGCCGCGACGCACGGGCGCAGCGGGACCGACGCCGTGGCCGGCGGGGTCGGCGTGCTCGCGCTCTACGACCGGATCGGGGGCGGCGACTTCGATGAGGCCGACCTGCGCACTGTCTGTACGTTCGCCCGACATGCGGCCGTGGCGGTGGACAACGTCCGGCGCCACGATGAAGCGCAGCGCTTGTCGCACACCGACTCGTTGACCGGCCTCTACAACTACCGTCATCTACAGGACACCATCGGCCGTGAGATCAACCGGTCGGCGCGCTTCGGCCACTCGATGTGCGTGCTCGTGCTCGACCTGGACCGGTTCAAGGACGTCAACGACACGTATGGTCACGCTGCCGGCGACGCCGTGCTGGCCGAGTTCGCGCGTCGGATGAGTAGCGTGATCCGGGCCGTCGACCTTGCGTTTCGCATCGGTGGCGAGGAATTCGTGTTGCTCCTGCCAGAGACCGTTGCCGCCGGGGGTGAGGTGCTGGCCAAGCGCGTCGGCAGCGCGATCCGGGACAAGCCGATGACCGTGCCGGACGCATTCCGCGCCACCGCCGACCTGATGACCGTGGAGATGCCGCTGGTGACGCGCGTCGGCATCGATGCCGCATCCAGCGGCGCCGCGGACGGCCGAGCGCCGGCTGCCGTCCCGACCCGCCACGTCGCCCATATCCCGATCACCGTGTCGATCGGCGTCGCGGTCTTTCCCGATCACGGAACCCTCGCTTCCGATGTGCTGGAGGCGGCCGACGCCGCGCTTTACGCCGCCAAGAGCGCCGGGCGCGACACGTACCGGATCGCGGCCCGGGCCGGGCGAGCATCCGAGCCGAGGCCGGCGTCCGATCCGATAGTCCCTGCGCCCGATCCCGCCGCACCAGCGCAGCGGGCCGATGGCGATGCCGTGATCAACAACGTCGAGCGGCCCGATCGGATGCTGAGTGAGGGTGCCGTCCCGGCCCCGGCCGGCGGCGCGTCAACCGCCGGACCGCCGCCGCGCGAAGCGATAGGCCGATAGTCTTCTTTTCATGTCCACGAATATTCCGACACCCGACCCGATGTCGTCCGACGCGAGAGGGCCCCGCGCGCGCAAGGCGGTGATCCCGACCGGTGGACTCGCCACCAGGTTCCTGCCGGCGACCAAGGCGGTGCCGAAGGAATTGCTGCCTGTCGTGGATCGGCCGGTGTTGCAGTACATCGTGGAGGAGGCCGCGCGCGCCTCGCTACACGACGTGCTGCTGGTCACCGGGCGCGGGAAGACGTCGATGGTGGACCACTTCGACCGGCGCTTCGACCTCGAGGCGCGGCTGGAGGCCAAGGGCGACTTCGCGATGCTCGACGAGATCCGGCGACTGTCGGACCTGGCCGAGATCTTCACCCGGCGCCAGGGCGAACCACTCGGGCTCGGGCACGCCGTGGCCCATGCCGAGGGTCACATGGGTGGCGAGTCGTTTGCGGTGCTGCTCGGCGACGAGTTCACCGACGTCGGCGCGCCGCTGCTGTCGGACATGCTCGACCTGCAGGCCCGTACGGGCGGAATTGTGCTGGCTCTGGTCGAGGTCGACGACGAGGAGGTCAGCCGGTACGGCATCGCGTCGGTGGAGTCGACGAAGACGAACGACGTGGTCCGGGTGACCGGGCTGGTCGAGAAGCCGCCGCTGGACGAGGCGCCGAGCAACCTCGCCGTCGTCGGCCGCTACGTTCTGCCCAACGGCATCTTCGACGCCATCCGACGGACCAAGCCGGGATCGGGTGGCGAGATCCAGCTGACCGACGCCATGGCGATGCTGCTGGCCGAGGGCACACCGGTGCACGGCATCGTTTACCGCGGCACCCGTTACGACACCGGGGTCCCACTCGGTTATCTGCAAGCCGTCGTACAACTTGCGTGCGGCCGCGACGACATCGGCCCCGCGTTCAGCGTTTGGCTCACGGAGTTTGTCAAGGAGCGCAGCGGATGACCGCAACGACGCAGCCGCCGCCGACGAGCGACGTCATCTGGCCCAGCACGTCAATCGCCGAGTTGACGCCGCTCGCGGACTATCTCGGTGGGATCCTTCGTGGACTCCGTCCGCTGCCGTCGCTGGAGATCGACCTGACGCAGGCGTACGGCAACGTGATCGCCGAGGACGTACACGCGCCAGGCCCGCTGCCCGCGTTCGACCACGCGGCGGTCGACGGCTATGCCGCGCGCTGCGAGGACCTGGCCGGTTGCGATCGCAACCGGCCGGCCCATCTCAATGTCATCGGTGACCTGTCCGCGTCGAGCTGGCGCCCCGTGCGCTTGACGCCCGGCACCTGTTTCGCCGTCGCCGCCGGCGCGGCCTTGCCGGCCATGGCCGACGTCGTGGTGCCCACGAGCTATACCGATCAGGGCATCGCCGCGGTCGAGATCTTTCTCGCCCCCAAACGTGGGTACGGCATCCGCCGGGCCGGCGACGAACTCACCACCGGCGCGCTGCTCGCTCCGGCCGGCGTGACCGTGACGCCGGCCATCGTCGCGATCCTCGCCGCCGCCGGCGTCGGACATGTGATGGTGCGGCCGAGCCCGCGCGTTGCCGTTGTCGCAACGGGTGACGAGCTGGTGGACACTGGTCGCGCGAGCCAGCCGGGCCAGATTGTGGACGTCAACTCGCACGCGCTGACGGCGGCCGCGGCCGAAGCGGGCGCGCACGGTTACCGGCTCGGGATCTGTGATGACGATCCGGAGGGCCTGCGCGCCCTGCTCGACGATCAGACGCTTCGCGCCGACCTGATCGTCACCACCGGCGGCACCGGTGGCGGCCCGGGCGACATGCTGCGCCGGATCCTGTCCCGCGGCCCGGTTTCGTTCACCGATGTCTCGGTCTATCCGGGATCGTCGCTCGGCTACGGGACGATCGGCGGCGCGGAGGTCCCGATCGTCTGCCTGCCTGGCGATCCCGGCGCCGCCCTCGTCGGCTTCGAAGTGCTAGCCCGCCCGGTGATACAGGTCCTCGCCGGCGCCGATCCGGTGTTCCGGCCGAGTGTTCGCGCCCATCTCCTGGAGACGATCTACTCGCCGGCCGGGCTGCGGGAGTTCCGGCCAGCGTACGTGAGCGAGCGTCGCGGCGGCGGATACACCGTGTCACCCTTGAATGGTGGGCCCTACACACTCTCCGGTCTCGCTGAGGCGAACGGCCTGCTCGTGCTGGGGGAAAAGGTGATGACAGCGAGCGCCGGTTCCACCGTCGACGTGCTGTTGCTGGACCGACGGAGATGAACGCTCCCGGGTGGCCCGTCATTCTTCGGGACGGAGCGGTAGAGCTGCGGCCGTTCCGGCGCAGTGACGCCCGGGCGTGGTCCGATCTGCGCCGGGCGAACGAGTCCTGGCTCGCGCCTTGGGAGCCGACGATGCTCGGCAACTGGTCTGAGTTGAACTCCCCGTTCGCGTACCGATCATTGTTTCGTGAACTGCGCCGGACGGCGCGTGAGGGCGCGGCCATGCCGTTCGCGATCTGGCTGATCGACGGTCGGACGGAACGGATGGTCGGCCAGCTCACGATCGGCAACATTGTCCGGCGCGCGTTCTGCTCCGGCCATGCCGGCTACTGGGTCGATGCGGCGGTGGCCGGCCGAGGCGTTATGCCGACCGCGCTCGCGCTCGCCACCGATCACGCGTTCCGCTACGGCGGCTTGCACCGCATGGAAGTGAACATCCGGCCGGAGAACGGTCCGTCCCGGCGGGTCGTCGAGAAGCTCGGCTTCCGCGAAGAGGCTCTGCACGTGCGCTACCTCCACATCGATGGCGCGTGGCGGGACCATGTCGGCTACGCGGTCACGGCGGAGGAGGTCAGCGGGGACGGCGGCCTTCTTGCGCGGTGGCACCGGACGCGCGACGGCTCGCAGGCGCGTTGAGGTTCGCCGTACCGGCGGACGGTGTTGAACCTACGACCGGGCCCGCTTGGCCGGCCCGACACGCGGCGTCGATGCGGTAATCCCGCCGATGGCCAGCTCGCGGCCGTAACCTCAGGTAGCCGGAAATGACACTGATGTGATTTACCGGCATGCCTGGTGAATGGCCGCAGGGACGAAGTGGGGTGTGGGTGCCGACCTCGGTGCTCCTTGCCGTGCTCGCCGCCGCCGCGCTGCTCGCGCTCGCACCCGCTCTTGTCCGGCGGTACGACGCGACCGAACGGCTGGCGGCCGAGCGGGCGCAGTCGACGGCGCGCGTGCTGGATCGCAAGCGCCGTCGCCGCACCGTGCCCGGACCACGACCGCTCTACGCACCGCGGATCGTCGCGGCCCCCGAGGAGGTGGCGCCGACGCCGCCGGCGACCGTCTCCGCTTTGCAGATGGCCACCGTCGAGATCTGGACCGTCGCGGCCTCCGGAGATGTCACCGGTGACGGTGGCACGGGCGATGGCGGAACGGGCGGCTCGGCGACTGCCGTCGGCCGGGCGGTCTGGCTTCCGATCGGGCCGAGTAGCCATGGGTTACGCCGCCACACCGGCGTGCGGCCCGGCGATGCTGGTCGGGGACGCGGCGCCGGCCCCGCCCGCCAGCGGGAACGCCGACGGGCTGCTCGTCGGCGCCAACGGGTGCCGCAGGCGCCCGAGGTCTACCGTCGCCGTCGGGTGCTCCTCAGCCTCGTGGCGTTCAACGTGGTCGAGCTGGTCGGCGTCTTCACGGTCAGTCCCGGGTTCTGGACCGGTTTCGCCGTCACGTCGTTGATGCTCGTTGGCTACCTCGTCCACCTGCGAAACGAAGCCCTGGCCGGCGCTCGCCGAGCCCGGGTCGCCCGGCGGCGCGCAGCCGTCATCGCCGCCGTACAGGCCGAGATCCGGCAGGAACAGGCGCGGCGCGCGGCCGCTCGCCGCGATGCGCTGCGCCGCGCCGCGGCCGCTCGCTCCGCCGCACAGCGGGAGGCGGTGCGGCTCACCCAGCGGTACGTGGACTTCGATCCGGCTCGGCGGATCCGGGTGCGCGGCCAGTCGTACGAAACCGGTGGCTGGGACGGCCGGGCCGTCGGTCAGTGATCTTGACGTGGTGCCGCGGCTACTATCGATCGGGTATCAGCCGGGCGCCCCTTGGTCGGTTCGGTCAGTTCGCCGGTCGGCTCGGCGACCTGTTACTCTGATCGCCGGTCGGTTCGCCTCGCGCGGCCGGCATGGGGTTGTGGCGCAGCCTGGTAGCGCACCTCGTTCGCATCGAGGGGGTCAGGGGTTCGAATCCCCTCAACTCCACCACACCTAAAAGCCACCGCCCAACGTCGGGTCGGTGGCTTTTGATCTTGTGCCGCAGCAAGTTCAGCAGCGCGTTGATTCCGCCGGCCGTCGAGGCGCCGTCGGTCGAGCGAGACCGGACAAGTCGCGACGATGAGGCGGCGGGAAACGCACTCGCCGCCTGGCCGCGTTCACCGAGCGTTCATGATCGGTGTATTGACGTCGTGACCTGCCCCGTTATCTCATCATCGTGTGGTGATATCAGTTGCGGGTGATGGCACGGTCGCGGAGGTGCTGCGACTGCTCGGCGATCCAACCCGGGCCGCGATCATCGAGGCGCTCGCTGCCGGGCCGGCGTGTAACTGTCACCTGGTCGATGACCTTGGGTTGTCGCAGACCAACGTCTCCAATCATCTGCGGGCGCTGCGGCATGCCGGGGCTGGTGGCCACCGAACCAAACGGCCGTTACATCTATTACCGACTGGTGCCCGACGCGCTCGCCGCGGCCGCCGACCAACTTAGGGAGCTCGCTGACCGGGCGCGGGCCGCCTCCGGGGTGCGGAGGGAGTGCCGATGAGCAGTCCGCTGTGGCGCCGGCTGGCCGCCGAATTCGTCGGCACCGCGTTGTTGGTCACCGCTGTGGTCGGTTCGGGCATCATGGCGAGTCGCTTGTCGCCGGACGACGTCGGATTGCAGCTGCTGGAGAATTCGATCGCGACGGCGTTCGCGCTGACGGTTCTGATCCTCATGCTTGCACCGATCTCGGGCGCTCATTTCAACCCGGTCGTCTCGGCTGCGGACTGGTGGCTTGGCCGGCGCGGCGATACCGGCCTGTCCGCGACCGATCTCGGCTTGTACACGGTCGCGCAGGTCGCTGGCGCGATCGCTGGTGCGTTACTGGCGAATGCGATGTTCGCGGTGCCGTGGGGGATGTCTACCAAGCATCGCAGCGACTCCCATCTGTGGCTTGGCGAGCTTGTCGCCACTGCGGGGTTGTTGCTGCTCATTTTCGCGTTGGTCCGCACCGGCCGCGCCGCACTCGCTGCGCCGGCGGTTGGCGCATACATCGGGGCGGCGTACTGGTTCACCTCGTCAACCTCGTTTGCGAACCCAGCGGTGACCGTCGGCCGGGCGTTCACGAACACATTTGCCGGCATCGCTCCGGTCTCGGTGCCGGGGTTCGTCGGCGCCCAGTTGGTTGGGCTAGGAGTCGGCGTCGCACTGATCATCGCTCTCTATCCGGCGAGGCATCGCGCCAGCGACGCGGTCGTGCTTTCCGACGTGGACGCCGAAGAGGCCGACGCCGAAGCACCGACGACCGCGGCCCGACCGGGCGGCCATTAACCATGCAGGATGGGCGCGCCGTTCGGCGGCAACTGCCTGACCCATATGACGACAACGGAGCCAACCAATGACTAGCGCCAACCCAACTGTTCTGTTCGTGTGCATCCACAACGCTGGACGCTCACAGATGGCCGCCGGTTGGCTACGGCACTTCGCAGGGGACCGGATTGAAGTCCGCTCCGCCGGATCCGAGCCCGGTCGTCAGATCAACCCGGTCGCGATCGCGGCGATGGCCGAGGTCGGCCTTGACATTTCTGGCGGCATTCCGCGCAAACTCGACTGGGATCTGGCGCAACAGTCTGACGTGATCATCACGATGGGCTGCGGCGACGCCTGCCCCGTGTTTCCCGGCAAGCGGTACGAAGACTGGGAGCTGACCGACCCGGCGGGGCAACCCATCGAGGTCGTTCGGCAGGTCCGTGACGACATCCGCGACCGAGTCAGCCGACTCGTCGCCGAACTGCTCCCTGCAGACGTCGGCTGACACGACGCACAACCGGCGCCTATACGGGTCGTCCGCTCGCTGGGCGACGACGCGCGGCGCGTCGCCTGGCTGGGATCCTCTCTTGCCCGGCCACCATCGACGTCTGAAACCCGTCTCGGCGACGAACCTGTCGCAGAGATCCCGCGCGGCTGTGCTGTCGCAGCGAACAAGCGGGTGCGCAGCTCGCACGGTCATCGTGCTGTTGTCCGGCCGGAGTTTGAGAGGTCGTCGGTGTCGCGACCCGGGATTCAGGCGGCCCGATCCGCGGACCTGGCGCGCGGGTGGATGAGCGTCCACTCATGCGCGGCAACCTGGACCGCGTCGTAGGGGCTACCTAGCGGTGGGGTGTAGGACAGGTCCAGGTCGCTGATCTCGCTGGCGCTCATTCCGAGATGAAGCGCCGTTGCGTAGATGTCGGCCCGTTTGGCCACCGCCGATTCGCGGTGCCCGATCAGCTGCGCGCCGAGTAGCTGGCCGGTCTGAGTGTCGGCGGTCAGCTTGATCGAGATAGGTCGAGCGCCTGGGTAGTACGCCTTGTGGTCGTTGGCGTGGACCGTGGTACTGGTCGGGTGCAGCCCGTGCGCGATTGCCTCGTGCTCCCGCAGCCCGGTGCGTGCCGCGACCAGATCGAAGATCTTCACGACTTGAGTGCCGACTGACCCGCCGAACACCTGGTCGACGCCGACCGCGTTAGCGCCGGCAACCCGACCTTGCTTGTGGGCGGTACTGCCGAGCGGAAGATAGACATTCCTGCCGAGAACGCGATGGTAGGTATGTACGCAGTCGCCGGCCGCCCACACGTTCGCGACGGTGGTCCGCATCCGTCGGTCGACCGCAATCGCACCGCGCACACCCACCTCCGCGCCGGCCGACTCGGCAAGGCCAGTGTCGGGGCGCACGCCGACGACAACTAGGACCAGGTCGGTCGTCGTACGGAAACTCCGGCGAGCGTCGTTCGTGCCATGGCCCAGCACGACGAGGCCGGTGCTGTTGCGCGAGATCGCGGTGACGGCGATGTTGGTTTCGACGCGGACGTCGTGGCGCTCCAACTCGTCACGCACCAGGTCGGCGAGATCGGCGTCGACGGTCGACAGCACTTGAGGCAACTGCTCGACCATCGTCACGTCGAGGCCACGCGTTCGTAACGCCTCGGCCATCTCCACACCGATGTAGCCGCCACCTACGATCAGGGCGGAGCGTGGACTCTGACGCAGCTGATCGGTCAATGCGAACGTGTCCGCCATCGTGTGCAGGACGTGCACTCCGTCTGCCGGTCCGAGAGCCTCCAGGCCGTCGATCGGTGGTCGTACCGGACGCGCGCCGGTGCCGATGATCAGCTGGTCGTAGGCGATGACGTCGTCGCCGCTCGGGCCGGTCACCGTGACTTCTTGCGCAGCGGCGTCGATGATGTGCGCGACGGTGTCTAGCCGAAGCTCCAGACCGGCCGCCTCGAGGTCGCACCGGGTGCGGTGGGCCAGGCTGCGCCAGTCGGGCACCTCACCCGAGACGTGGTAAGGGATGCCACAGATGGAGAAGTTTGGAAATGCGTCCGCCACGATCAGCAGCGGCTCAACGTGGGGGTTGAGTTCCCGGGCACGCAGCCCGGCGCTGATCCCCGCATCGCTACCGCCCACGATCACCAGACGACTCATCAACGCTCCCCACGGGTGGCCGGCACGAACAGGTCCGCCGTCACGCTGCCCGCACGCCGATCTCGTCGAGCAACGTCCGCACTCGGCGTTCGATGTCGTCGCGGATCGGGCGGACGTGTTCGACGTCCTGTCCGGCGGGATCGTCGAGCTCCCAGTTCAGGTACCGCTTGCCAGGAAAGATCGGGCACGCGTCGCCGCAGCCCATCGTGACCACAACGTCGGCCGCGCGTACTACCTCGTCGGTCCACGGCTTGGGGAACTCACCGGTGATGTCGATTCCGCGTTCGGCCATCGTCGCCACGGCCGACGGGTTGATAGAAATGCCCGGCTCCGATCCACCCGACCAGCCGACCGCGCGGTCACGAGCCAAATGCTGGAAGAAGCCTAAAGCCATCTGGCTGCGCCCCGCGTTGTGCACGCACAGGAACAACACCACTGGCCGACCGTCGTCACGATGGCCCTCCACCTTCGCCAGCGCGGACAGACGCTGGCGGGCGAAACGCTCGGCGATCAGCGGCAGGAAGTGGGGGAGTCGACCCATCTCGGCGAACTGGTCGTAGCTGGAATGCAGGAACCGTTCGATGGTTTCCGTGCCGTAGAACGCGGCGAACTCCCTCTCCAAGTTGACCGCGGCTGTGCGCAGTGCCAACACCTGATCGATGCTCAAATCCGGCCGATGCCGGCTGGTCGTGTCGGTCATGACGCGCTCCTCGAAACGAAGGCTGGTGCAAGACGGTCGATGCGGTCGGCAATATCGGCAAACGCGGACTCGAACGCTTCGTCGGTATCGGCCGGCGCGGGATCGGACACAGACCAATGCAGCCGTTCCGCGCCGGCGGGCAGACATTCATGGGCGTTGTCGCACACGGCGATGATCAAGTCACCAGGGCCGACCACATCATCGATGTGCGCAGTGCGCGGCCGGCCCAGACGAACACCATGCCGTTTCGCCACCGCTAACGCTCGGGGATGCACGGCAGTGGCAGGCTCGGTGCCCGCCGAGGTGACCGGCACCGTGCTGCTGCGACTCCACAACGCCGCGGCCAGTTGCGAACGCGCCGAGTTGTGGGTGCAGACGAACACCACTCGGGTCGCCGGAACCGCCAACGCGCCGCGAACGATGGCCCCGACGGCGTCCGAAGACAGCCGCACGTAGGTACGCCGCGCATCGCCCTCCGAGCGTGTGCGGTGGATCAGGCCGGCGGCCTGCAACACACCCAGATGATGGGCCACGAGGTTCGTCGGCAACGCCAGCTTGGAGCCGATCTCGCCGGGGGACGCGTCACCGAGGGCCAGCATGTCCGCGATCGCCAGCCGGGCGGGCTCACCCAACGCGGCGTGCACGCGTGCCCGCGCCGCTAGCTCGACAGACCACTCAACATTCATTGAGTCAATAGTCGTCGACTGACATCTTGCGGTCAAGAGGTCAAGCTCAGCCTGGTCTCATCGAGTCGTGGTTCACGCCGAGCCGTGGTCCGTCGCCGCACAGGCAACGTCTCCGGCGAGATCTCTGGCCTCGTGCGCGTGCACGCCGCGCAGTCGAACAGGGAGCGGACGAGCAAAATGGCCCACCACCAGGAGCTATCGGAGGGAACTAGAGGTGCGGGCTGCGCCGTTCGATGAGGACGACATCACGCCATCTACCGTGATGCTGGCCCACGCGTTCGCGGGTGCCGACCGTCCGGAATCCGGCCCGTTGATGCAGGGCGAGGCTCGCGGTGTTCTCTGGAAACACGCCGGATTGCACGGTCCAGATACCGGCCCGTTCGGTCGAGTCAATCAGCGCGTCCAGCAGGAGTCGGCCCACACCGCGACCACGCGCGGATGGATCGACATAGACGGAGTGTTCGACCACGCCGGCGTAGACGCACCGGTCAGACACCGGCACGCACGCTGTCCAACCCAGCACCGTGGCGGCATCGTCGACCGCGACGAATCGGTGCGCGTCGAGGTGGACCCGGTCGAACACGTCCCAGGTCGGCGCCGTCGTCTCGAAGGTTGCGTTGCCCTCGTCGATGCCGGCCTGATAGATCCCGATGACAGCCGGGGCGTGCTTGTCGGTCATGACCCGTACGGCAGCCGTGGTAACCATGACGCTCCTCGTGAGGGCTAAACGCCGGCTGGCACGGCAGCGACGGCCGTCGCCGGGTTGAGCAGTTGCGACAGTCCGGCCATCCGCGCCGGAACGATCCAGTAGTAGACCCACGTGCCGCGCCGCTCGCAGTCGATCAACCCGGCCTCGCGAAGCACCTTCAAGTGATGAGAAATCGTCGGGCCGGTCACGGTGAACGCGTCCGTCAAATCGCACACGCACACCTCCGCACCCTGGCGGGCGGCGATTAACGACAAGAGCCGCAGTCGAACCGGGTCGCCGAGAGCCTTGAACGCGAACGCGAGGTCGCCGGCCTGCTCTGTGGTCAGCGCCTCCGTGGTCATCGGCTCGCAGCAGGCGGTGTCGATCACCGGAAGTTCTTGTTTCGTCACCCGTCTAGTTTGACAACTGTCGAGACAGTGTGCAACTCTCGGTTTAGATGGTTGTCTAACCAGAAGGTCATCTAATCAGGAGGTGTTCTGATGTCCCGCGTTCAACTCGCACTGCGGGTGTCCGACCTTGAGGGGTCGATCGCGTTCTACTCGAAACTGTTCGGCGTCGAGCCGGCCAAGCTCCGGCCCGGATATGCCAACTTCGCCATCGATGAGCCGGCCTTGAAGCTGGTTCTTCTTGAAGGCGAGCCCGGCGAGCCGACCGTCATGGACCACCTCGGTGTGGAGGTGTTCAGCACCGACGAGGTCAGTGCGGCGACCACCCGGCTGGCCGAGGCTGGTCTGATCACGCGCACCGAGGACGACACGACGTGTTGCTACGCCGTGCAGGACAAGGTGTGGGTCCACGGTCCCGGCGACGAGCCGTGGGAGGTCTACACCGTCAAGGCCGACGCTAACCAACTCGCCCCCGACTCCGCCTGCTGCGCGCCTGCCGAGGGAGAACTGCTCACGGTCGGATCGACCAACACCGGCTGTAGCTGCGGCTGACTGAACCGGGCCACGTTCCCCGTTCCTGACATGCCAGGAGCGGGGAAGCAGCCGCGTGATCGGCGCCGATCGTCCTCGAGCGGACGCCGCGCATCCTCGACCAGTCGTCCACTCCGGCTACCCGAACGTGAACGCGTAGCCCTCGGCACCCGGCTCCAGGAACGTGATCTCCAGGATCCGTTCGCGTACGGTGTCGTGCTCGCGCAGGAGCTGGTACATCCGGCCCTCACGGAGCAAGCCGCTTCCGTCCTCGTCGACGTCTACGCCGTGCGATGGCCCCGGAGCGTCGCCGTCGACAGACACCCGGAACGGAATCGGGTCATGGGCCCCGGGCGCCAGCACAAGATGCGCGTCCCGCGCGTCGTATCGGCACGCGATGCTGCCGCCGGCCCGGTTAAGCACGACGCTCTCGGGCCCAACGGTCCACTCGCCATCGAGAGCCCACTGGCTGAAGAGCAGGCGCTCGGGGAACTCGTACACACGACGTTCGTTGAGTGCAGCGCCATCACGTGACACGAAGTGGCCGCTCCGGCCGTAGCCGAGATACGTCTCGCGCATGCGCAGGTGGTCCCAGTCGGCCTCGGCCTCGACGCCCTGCCCTTCGACCGGGACGAGATCTCGTTCGACGCCGAGCAGTTCCTGGATGACACGCTCCGATTCCTCGTACCGACCTTCGCCGAAGTCGCTGTCCCGGATGAGGC
The DNA here is from genome assembly GCA_963724705.1 of uncultured Actinomycetota bacterium. Classification (GTDB taxonomy): domain Bacteria; phylum Actinomycetota; class Actinomycetes; order Mycobacteriales; family Micromonosporaceae; genus DASQPR01. The sequence goes on along the minus strand of CAVRVS010000006.1, from coordinate 177,261 downwards.
CATCCGCGTCGACGAAGTACAAGGCCGGCCAATAGTGATTGTCGAATGCATTCCAGACCGCGTAGTCGTTATCGACGACGACCGGATAGTCGATCCCGCGCACCTTCGTCGCGTGCCGTACGCCCGGCAGCTCGTGTTCGAACGAGAACTCCGGCGTGTGCACTCCGATGACGGTCAGCCCGTCGTTTCGATAAGCCTGCGACCAGGCACGGACATATGGCGCGGTGCGCAGCCAGTTGATGCACGTCAGCGTCCAGAAGTTCACCAGCACGACGTGGCCCCGCAACTCGGCGGGGCCGAGTGGCTCGGAGTTGAGCCACGCGGTCGCCCCGCCGAGTGACGGCATGTGCAGTCGGTCGGACATGGTCACTACCGAAGCGCCCGGAAGCCCGCGCGTACCTCGGTCGCGAATAGCTCCGGCTCCTGCCAAGCCGCGAAGTGGTTACCCCGGTCGACCTCGTTGTAGTAGATGAGGTTGTCGTACGCGCGCTCGGTCCAGCTCCGCGGCGCCTGGTAGATCTCGCGGGGAAAGATGCTCACGGCGGCCGGAATCGAGACGCCCTTGATGTCGAAGAACCCGAGCTTGTTCTCCCAGTAGAGCCGGGCCGAGGAAATCCCCGTGTTCGTCAACCAAGTGAGCGTGATGTTGTCGAGCAACTCGTCTCGCGTCAGACCGTCGACCGGGTCTCCGTCGACAAAGGCCTGGGAGATGTCCTGGTAGCTCTTTGCGTCGTGGTCAATCATCCAGGCCGCTAATGCGATGGGCGAATCTGCCAATCCGTACAACGTTTGCGGACGCAACCCCATCTCGATTCCGTAGCCGATGCCCTTGGTAAAGAAGAAGCTCAGCTGGTCGTACGCGCGGCTTTCGTCGGCTGACAGACCGGACGGCCGTGGGTCGCCGGCCCCGAGCACGTTGGACGCGATTGCTTTGGACACGTCGGGCGGAAGAGTGCCGGGCATGTTGGAGTGGATGCCGAGCAATCCCTGGGGTGCCTGCGTACCCATGAGGTCCGTGATGATCGCACCCCAATCGCCGCCCTGCGCCACGTAGTGCGTGTACCCAAGGCGCTTCATCAGCTCTGCCCACGCACGCGCCACGTGGTCGGGGTCCCAGCCCGTGTCCGTCGGCTTGCCGGAAAACCCGTAGCCCGGGATCGACGGAATCACCACATCGAACGCGTCCTGCGCGCTGCCACCGTATGCCGGCGGGTCGGTGAGTGGACCAACGACATTGAGCATCTCGATTATCGAGCCTGGCCAGCCGTGCGTAATGATGAGCGGCAACGCGTGGTCATGCGGCGACTTGACGTGAATGAAATGGATATCAAGGCCGTCGATCTCGGTCATGAACTGGGGTAAGGCGTTCAGTTTCGCCTCGCATGTGCGCCAGTCGTAATGGGACGCCCAGTAGTGCGCGAGTGCCTGCATGGTCGCCGTCTGCACGCCTTGCGACTCATCTGCCACAGTTTCTCTGTCCGGCCAGCGCGTGGCCTCGAGACGTGTGCGCAGCGCGTCTAGTTCCGTCTCGGGGATCTCGACCTTGAACGGCCGGATTGCCTCGGTCGATGATGCCTTGGTTGTGGCAGCCATGGAGGTCTCCTTTTGGTTGGCGCTGATTGATGGCGATTGCGGTCATGACCGTCGAGTGCCGGCCTGCACCGAGCGGCACGGCAACGGCATGCCAAAGCTCGAACCCGCGACGGCGTGCTCGGATGCGAGCTATGCGAGCAGATCCGCCAACGCGTCGTGTAGGTCGTTCACTTCGTGCGGCGGCGGGATGAGGTCGGCCCGGTTGTCCGGATCACGGGTGAATATGTGCAGCCGACCGTCGTGCCGTGCCAGGACCAGGTCGCTGCTCCTGCCGGCGCTCTCGGCTGATCCCTCGGTGGTGTATTGGGTCGACGTGATGAGCGCCGAGCGCTCCGCCGAGGCGAGCACATCGTCCGCTTCGACATCGGGCTCGTTATCCGCTATCGGTCCCTTCGGAACCCAATCGGCCAGCACCTCGAGAGCGTCCTCTATCTTGTACAGCCCGATTTCGTGTACGCCGAGAGCATCGATGCGGACCATGAGGCAGATCTGTTCCGGCTGGGGCAGCAGCAGGATGCGCCACGGCTCGCCCGGCTCGGTGCCGGTGGCGCGAGCGTCGAGAACCATCCGGGCCCGCTGCTGGAACGCGACCGCGATGCCGAGGTCCCCTCGCACCTGCACCTGCTCGCCCGCCGAGCCGGCCACCAGCAGCTGCCGTGCCGCCAACGAGCGGACCGCCTCGGCCAGCACCTCGTCCGATGGGCGGGACTCCAGGAAGTCCACGATGGCGTCGACCGCCGTGAGTTCGGCGATCGTGTAGGCGCCGAGCAGCACCGGTCCCGTGTTGACCAGGCTGACAACGGCCGATACCAGCCCTTCCTGTACGGATGCCGGGTCGGGGCGCGTGGCGTCGTTGCGGTCGGTGTCACTCATCCCGCGCCGCCGTCCCGCGCCGATCACCGCTGCCACTGCCGCTGCCGACGAGCGACTCCGATGTGCGTTGCCGCAGGATCGCCGCGGCCGTCCGCGATAGCGTTTCGGTGACCCAAACCTGCGAGTTGCCGAACAGCCCGCGCCCCGCGCGGCCGGAGAGTGCCTGGCCGAGTTCGCGCCCGGGGTCGGCTCGCTCGGGTGGCGGGAACCGGCCGGCGAGGTCCTGTGATACCGCGGTGACGTCGTCGGCGGCCTCGATCTGGCGCAACGCGGAGGCAAGCGAGTCCGAGACCGCCGGCGTCAGCGGCGTCGGAACCGCGACGACCGGCGACAGGTACATCGGCCGGCGTTCGGTCAGCCGGGACAGCCCCCACGGTCCGACGTTGCTTCGCGTTACGCGGTAGACGACGAAGTCCCACAGGTGCCGGAGATCGGTCAGGCTGGGCAACTTCTTCTTGCCGAACGCGGCCGGCGTCTTCTCCAGCTGCACCCAGGTGCCTTGGGCCGTCCGCCCGTGCAGCTTCTCCCGCATGACTCGGCCGCGCATACCGATGTCGGGATACACCGTCTTGTCGATGTCCGGGTGATGGCTGGACAGCCGGAAATGGCTGACTTTGTCGAATCGCCAGTTGTCGTAAAGGTCGGGATCGTCAACGAGCACGTGGCCGCCGCACAACACGTCCTGAAGCTGCGGCACCTGGAGGCCGTACCGCTCGAGATCGGAAATGATGGCCGCTTCCTCGGGGCTGAGATGCGCGACCGCGTTCAGTAGCCCTTTGCGGTACGTGCCGGCCCGCGCCGTGATCTCGATCATGAGCCCCACCCGACCACGTACCTCCTCGGTGTGTGCGGTGCTCAAACCCGGTGCGGTCGAGGAGTCAGAGGACGGCCGCCGAGCGCGGCCAATGACGGAGGGTACGTGTCTACGCTCCACTTCCCCAGTACAGCATCAGGACGCCCGGTGCCGTACGAAGACGGGGAACTGCGCCGATCTCGCTCGCCTGTGGCGGTCATATGCCTCCATCCATCGTTCAGGCGTCCCGCCGGTGTAGCAGCAGACCGCCGATCACCAGGGCGCACGTGGCCCAGATGGCGAGGACGCCGAGGCCGGTCCAGCCGCCGATCGGTGGATTTTTCAGGCGCGCAGTGGTCTGGATGGCGAGGCCGGCCGTCATCGGTCCAATCTGCTCCAGGTGCCGTCGCCATGCCGCGTCGGACACCGACCCGATGATGATCGGGAAGAGGTACAGGAGGCCGAGGACGATCCCGATCGCGCTGGCGGAGTCGCGTACGGCGGTGGCGACGCCCAGGCTCAGCCCGGTGACGAGCAGGAGGTACAGGATCGATCCGGCCGCGGCCCGCAGCGTCGGCCCGTTGTCGAGCGACATGACGGCGTAGCCGTGGGCTGTCGTGTATCCGCGGTCGGGCAGGATCAGCCGCCCGGCCAGCAGCGACGCGAGCACGGCCGGCGTTGCTGTCGCGGCGGCCAGCCCGCTCAGAACGGCCGCTTTCGCCAGGAGGACGGTGCCTCGGCGAGGTACGGCGGCGAGCGTGATCCCGATCATGCCGGTGCTGTACTCGCTGCCGATCGCCAGGACCGCGAAGACCGCGACGATCGCCTGACCGAGGTCGACGCCGGTCAGGCTCACCTTGGCCGGATCGACCGCGCAACCACCCGACACGCAATCGGCGGTCGTAGCGACCGCGGCCACGCTGAGCGCCACGGTCACGATGACGGTCACCGGCAGCAGCCACAGCATCCCCGGTGCCGTACGCACCTTGACCCATTCCGCCCGTACGGCGTCGGTCCAATGGCCCGACGATCGCCAGCCTGTCGTGTTCACGCGTCGCGCCGGCGGATCAGGAATGCGGCGAGCCCGAGCGTGAAAACGACCCACGCGACCAGTACGCCGAATCCCGCCCACGGGCTCAGCGGGAAGTAGCCCTCGGCCGGTGTGTAGATGTTGTCGACCTGCGGATATTGCACGGCGGTCTGCTGCACGGCAAATGCCGCGGCCGGGGTGACCCGCAGTAGCCACTGCGCCGCGCCGGCCGGCAGGAACGCGATGGCCAACAGGTACGGCACGACGATCACGGCGATGGCACTGGCGACTGCGACGGCACTCCGGCGCGCGAGCGATCCGATGGCCAACGCGAGGACGGCGGTGCCGGCGAGCAGGGCCGCGGTGCCGACGACCACGCGGATCTCCGTACCGACGGTTGCCGGATGCACGTAGACGCCGTTCGCGCGCAGAACCCGCTGTCCGACGGCGACGACGACGGTCGCGGCGATCAGTCCGGCGACGAAGGCGATTGCACCGAGTACGACGGCTTTCGCGGCGAGGACCCGTCCACGGCGCGGTACGGCGGCCATGGTTATCCGGATGAGCCCGCGCCGGTATTCGGCGGTGACGAACATGACCGCCACGATGACGATGATGGTCAGGCCGACGAACGTTCCGACGAGCGTCTGGGTGATCGAGGTGCCGATGCCGGACGCGCCCGCCACGGACGGAGCGATGTCGCCGGATCCGGACACGGTGAACCCGCCCGCGGTCTGCTGGAAGCCGCCCTGTTGCTCCGGGTCGACGTTGTCGGGACCGCCGATCGCGACGCCGGCCCACGACTGATCGGGCCATGCGCCGTCGCGGCCGAGACTGTCGAAGGTGGCCGTGTCGTGGGTCGGGCCGCCCTCGGCGCCGGCGGCGCCCAACGGTCCGCCGGTCGTCGCGGCGTACTGCGGCGAGGTCGCGAACAGACCGGCGTCGACGGTTGTCGGCAGACCCGCCAGGCGCGCTGTCCCGATCGTCGTCCAGTGGAGTCCGTCGGTCGACTCGGCACCGGTGATGGCGTCGCCGGCACGAGTCAGCCGGAGCCAGCGAGGTGACGTCGGAGAGGGGGCACCGGATCGTCCGGCGACGTCGTTCGTGTAGTCGTACTGCATCCGTACGCCGTGGCCGCCGGTGACCATCACGGCGGCGTACGCCGAGCCTGGTCGCGTGCTCGCCTTGATGATGAGCCCGGCCTTGGCCCACGGCACCACGCCGGGACGCGCGCCGGACGGCCCGTCGCGACGGGTGGCGGCGAGTCGGAATCAGGCCGGTCAGTGACGTGACCCGGACGGTGATGCTGCCGTCGCCATCCAACGACTGATGTACGAAGTAGAAGCTGTCGGTCACCTCTTGGCCGCCGGGTCCGACCGGGAGCACGCACGCCGACGAGCCTGAGCCACACGTACCGTGCATGCCCGGTCCCACGCCGAATGCGATGATCGCCGCCGTCGCGGCGAGCAGAGCCAGAACCCAACCGCGTACGGTCCGGAGCTTGGTCGACTCGGCCCGCAGTACGTGCGTGAACCGTTGGCGTTCGATCGTCGCGCGCCGCCGCCGGTGCCGACGGCGTGCCGACGCCGGTGGATACGCCGCTCGTCATCGCGTCAGCTCCGGTGCCGCCCGGAATTCGACCGCATCCCGGGTGAGTTCGAGATAGGCGTCCTCAAGCGTGGCGCGATGGGCCGCCACTTCGGAGAACGCCACCTGGTGCCGGTTGAGTACGGCGATGATGACCTCGGCCGGAAGTCCGGCGACCGTCAGCGTGTCCGGGGCCGTACGGGTGACAGCGCCGCCGGCGTCGGTGAGGACGAGTTCGGCCGACGGTGTCGTGGTGCGTACGGTGACCCGGCCGCCGGATGTCGAGGCGAGCAGGTGGGCCACGCTCGTGTCGGCGATGACCCGACCATGGCCGGCGACAACCAGATGGTCGGCGGTGTCCTGCAACTCGCTCATCAGATGGCTGGACACCAGGACGGCCCGGCCCGCCGCGGCCAGCGACCGCAGGAAACCGCGCATCCAGATGATTCCCTCGGGATCCATTCCGTTGAACGGTTCGTCCAGCATCAGCGTCGGCGGATCGCCCAGGAGTGCAGCGGCGATGCCGAGCCGTTGCCGCATGCCGAGGGAGAAGCCGCCCGCCCGCCGCCGGGCCACCGCGGCCAGCCCGGCGTGTTCGAGCACCGCGTCGACGCGCCGATCCGACAGGCCCTGCGACCGGGCCAACCACCGCAGGTGGTTGCGCGCCGTCCGGCTCGGCTGGAGCGCGCCCGCGTCCAGCAGGGATCCGAGGTGGCACAGCGGACGCGTCAATCGCCGGTACGGCTGGCCGCCGACCAAGGCCTGCCCGGCGTCGGCCGAATCCAGGCCGAGGATGACCCGCATGGTCGTGGACTTCCCGGCGCCGTTCGGCCCGACGAATCCCGTGACCTGACCGGGCCGCACAGCAAATGACATCCCGTCGAGAGCTACCGTCGACCCGAACCGTTTCCGAAGATCGGTGACGACGATCGTCGCATCGCTCATGTGATGATCCTTTTCGCCTGGTGGTTTCGCGTCGACGCTGTTTGTACGCTCGGCTCGGTGTCAGCCCGGTGTCGCCGGCTGACACCGGGCTGACACCCGCGATCTGCGAAGGTGGCGTCCGAACCATCGGCGGGCCTGGCCTGGCCCGGGAGCACGGGAGGGCCGCGAGGAAGATCATGAGAGTGCTTGTCGTCGAGGACTTCGAGATCCTGGCCCGTACGATCGGGACCGGCCTACGCCGTGAGGGCATGGCCGTCGATGTCGTCGGCGACGGCGCCGACGCGATCGAACGTCTGACGACGACCAGATATGACGTCGTCGTCCTCGACCGAGATCTGCCCGGCGTACACGGCGACGACGTCTGCCGGCGAATCGTGACCAGCCACCCGTACAGCCGGGTGTTGATGCTCACGGCGGCTAGCACCGTTACGGAGCGCGTGGACGGCCTCGGACTGGGTGCCGACGACTATCTGACCAAGCCGTTCGACTTCAGCGAACTCGTCGCGCGCATCCGCGCCCTCGCCCGTCGCTCGCCCGCTGCCCTGCCGCCGACATTGCGAGCCGCGGACATCATGCTCGACGCGAGTCGGCGGCTGGCAACGCGCGGCGGTCGGCGGCTGGACCTCAGCCCGAAGGAGTTCGCCGTCTTGGAGTGCCTTCTCGGTGCCCACGGGCGGCTGGTATCGGCCGAGGAACTTCTCGAGCGCGTCTGGGATGAGGCGGCCGACCCGTTTACCACCACCGTCAAGACGACGATCCGGCGGCTGCGGGCGAAACTCGGCGAGCCGCCGGTTATCCACACCGTGCGTGAGGGCGGTTACCGGATCGGAGAGCCATGACCCTTCGCCGGCACCCGCGTCGTACGTTGCGGACGCAGTTGACGTTGCTCTACGCCGTACCGTTCTTCATCTCGGGAGCGCTGCTCCTCGCGGTGCCGCTGTTGGGTGTCAAGGAAACGACGCATGTCGGCCCGGACGCTGCGGCGGCGCCGAGCGCACCGCCGGCGACCGATGTACACCGGGTCTTTACCAACTCCGCGATCGGCCTCGCCGTCATGGCCGTGGTGTCGCTCGTGATCGGTTGGTTGATTGCCGGCCGATTCCTGAAGCCGCTACGTACGATTACCGCGACCGCACGGGACATCTCGGCGACGAACCTCGACCGGCGCCTCAACCTGTCCGGTCACAACGAATTCACCGACCTTGGCGACACGCTCGACGACCTGTTCGCGCGCCTGCACGCATCGTTCGAGTCGCAGCGTCATTTCGTCGCCAACGCGTCGCACGAACTGCGTACGCCGCTGACCGCCGAGCGTGCGCTGCTGCAGGTCGCTCTGGCCGATCCGTCGGCGACAACCCAGTCACTGCGTGCGGCGTGCGCCGAGGTGCTGACGCTCGGCGAGGGCCAGGAGCGTCTCATCGCGTCGCTGCTCACCCTGGCCAGTAGCGAGCAGCCGATCGACCGGCCCGAGCGGCTCGACCTGGCCAACATCGCCCGCGGCGTCGTGTTGTCCCGCTGCGACGAGGCGGACGCTCGCCACATTCATGTCGACGCGAACTTGCAGCCGGCGTGGGCAAACGGGGATCCGCACCTCGTCGAGAGTCTGATCGCGAATCTCCTCGACAACGCGCTGCGCTACAACTTGGTCGATGGTCAGGTCGAGATATCGACGGTAACCAGCGAAGGACATGGCGAGATCACCGTACGCAACACCGGGCCGGTAGTGCCGCGCGATCAGGTCGACCGCCTTTTCCAACCGTTTGAGCGCATCGACGGCCAGCGCCTCCGATACCACGACGGACACGGGCTCGGCCTCGCTATCGTCCGTGCCATCGCTGTCGCCCACGGCGCCACCCTCATTGCCAGTGCCCGACCGGGCGGCGGCCTCGAGGTCCGCCTGACGTTCGCGGGAGACCTGCCGTTCGCGGGAGAACTGTCATGACGTCAACCCTGACTCAGACCCGACCCAGCGCGGTCCAGGCGGATGCGTCGAGATCAAACGGCGCTTCCGGCAACAACTCGGCGCAATGTGCGCGCAGTGCGTCGCGCCGATCGGGATCGAGCGCGGCGACGTAACTCCCGGCCGGTCCGACGCCGAACGTGAAGGGCTCCCACCAGTCGCGGAAGGATTCGAAGGTGACCCGGACCGTGAGTGTCGCGGGCTCGACCAGCCGCAGCCCGACCCCTTCGAACAGAGCCACGAGCTGACCTTCTCGCGCGCCGGCAAGGTCCGACTCGTCTGGAGCATCCGGATCAAGGTCGGCAACGGCGCGCCAGAACAACGACAAGGGACCGCCGCCACCGGCGTGGTCCCAGACGCAGGCCGCGACCAGGCCATCCGGCCGCGTGACCCGCGCCATCTCCGACAGTCCGGCGTGAGGATCACGCATGAAGTGGACGACCAACTGAGCCAACGCGACGTCGAAGCTGTCGTCGTCGAACGGGAGCGCCTCGGCTACGCCACGCCGGACGTCGACGTCCGGCAGGTGCGAGCGGACGGCCGCGACGAACTGCTCGGACGGATCGATCGCGGACACCGCCTGCGAGCCCAGTCGGGCCACGAGCTCCGCGGTCAGTGCGCCCGGACCACAACCGACGTCGAGTGCCCGTCGAGTCGCGCCCGGGTCGACCAACGCCACGAATTCGGCCGCCAGCGGCCGGGAGAATCGGCCCATGAACCGGTCATACGCCGCGGCGCCCACATCGAAGCTCATCCGGTGAACCTAGGCCTGCCCGGCCGGCCGCGGCAATCGACAACGCCGGCTACACACGTCGATCGACGGCGCCGGTCCGGTGTCGGCAACCAGAAGGCAGCGGCGCTCTGCAACCACTTTCCACCGTACGGGCTACGGTGTTTGGATAGTTGACCGAGGAGGACCGGTGGCCGACGCGTCACGAGTAGAGGATCTGCGCCCAGGCGACCACGCTTGCCTGACGTTCCACGATGGTGAAGAACGTCTCGACCTCGTCGCCGCAATCGTGCGTGATGGGCTGGAATCCGGACAACGCGTCCTTTGCGTGACGGATTCCCTCTCGCAAGTTGCGTTGACCGGCGAGCTGACCGGGCGGGGAGTGGCACTCGGAGATGCCACCGAGTCCGGTCAGATGCTCGTCCTGGGCACGGCTGAGACATTCCTCGTCGACGGATCGTTCACCGCTCAGCGCGTCGTCGAGCTGCTCGCGGCACAGATCTCCCAGGCGGCCACCGAGGGATTCTCCGGCCTGCGCATCACCAGCGACATGTCGTGGGCTCTGCGTCCGGTCGCGGGGCTGGACCAGCTCATGAGCTACGAGTCGACGGCTCACCGATCTCGTCGCCGACACCAACGCCACGGCGGTCTGCCAGTACGACCGGCATTCCTTCGACACTGTCACGCTCGCCGGCGTCGCCGCTCATCACGGCTTCGCCCTAGCGGCGGCCACCTATCACGACGATGCGTTCCTGCGGATCTGTCGCCAATATCAGCCGCCGGGAGTACGCGTCTCGGGCGAGATCGACTACCGCCGCGCGGAGCCACTCACGCTCGCGCTGAGCGAGGCCCTGTCCCTCGACGACCACATGTACCTGAACCTCAGCACGCTCGACTTCATGGACGGGAGTATCGCCGGCGTCATCATGCAAGCGGCCGCGAGTCTGGGCCCGAATCAGCGCATGACGGTGCGGTGCCAAGCGCACGCCGGCAAGGTGTTCCATGCGCTGGGGTTACCGGATCTGTCGAACGTCACGGTGGTGGTCAACGATGACCAATAGTTCCCGCGACGGTCATCGCATCCTCGATTCGTCGAGTGCGAGCGGGTCCGCGGGCGCGACCGGATCGTCCGGAGCGAGCGGATCGTCGGGCGCGGCGGAGCGGGAACTCGTCTCGCAGGACTTCGAAGAACGGAACCTGCACGAGCTCCGGCAGACCGTGACCGCCCACGCCGCCACCGTCCTGACCGACGAACGGGTCGACGACATGGCTCTGATCGCCATCGAGCTTGCGTCGAACGCGATCCGGCACGGCGGCGGTAGCGGTCGGCTACGGCTCTGGACCACGCCGGACGCGATTTTCTGCCAGGTCACCGACGACGGGCCAGGATTCCCGGACAGCAAGTATCCCGCCGTGCAGCGACCGGAACCCAGTGCCTCGGGCGGTCGCGGGCTGTGGCTCGTGCTCCATTTCTCCGACGCACTTACCGTCGACAACGACGTCGACGGCGGCGCGACCGTGACCGCCATGATCGCCACCGGCGACCGTACGTCACCGCCGAAGCCCTGATCGGGCTTGTCGTGTAGGTGCTTGTCGTGCGGGTGGCCGCCGCCTGGGAGAATCGGCCGAGTGAGCGGATACCTCGAATTGGCCGATCAGCGCGTCTTCGTTGAGGAGTACGGCGCCGGCGAGCCGCTGTTTCTCCTCCACGGCGGGATGGTCGCCGCGGACAGCTGGCAGTTCCAGATCCCGGCGCTGGCCGAGCGCTATCACGTCTTCGTTCCCGAGCGCCGGGGGCACGGCCGAACACCGGACGTGCCGGGTCCGTACACGACCGAGAACATGGCGGCGGAGACCGTGGCGGTCATCGAAGCACTCGTCGATGGTCCGGTACGCCTCGTCGGCTGGAGCGACGGCGCGTACGTCGCCGCGTACGTCGCGTTGACGCGGCCGGACCTCGTCGCGCGACTCGTACTGATCGGGCAGGCGTACGCGAGCGAAGGTGAGTCCAGCGGAATCGCGGCGTTCGTCAACGCCACCGAGATCGGCGAGTGGTTCCGGCCGGACTACGTCAAGCTCTCACCGGACGGTCCGGATCACTTCGACACCGTGCTCGACAAAGTGATGACCATGTGGCGCAACCCGCTGGAACTACCGCTCGCCGAGATGGCGAAGATCAGCGCGCCGACGCTGATCATGCAGGGCGACGACGACGGTGTACGGATCGACTACAGCGCTGCGCTGGCTCGTACGCTGCCGCAGGCGCAGCTCGCGGTGATCCCCGGAACCGGCCACGGCGCACCGATCCAGAAGGCCGATCTCGTCAATCAGATGATTCTCGACTTCCTCGCCCCGGAGCAGCCGGAGCGACTGATCGCACTCGGCTCACTACGCGACGCACCGCGACCGCAGTCGTGAGCTGACGGCGACGTCACCACGAGGCTGCGCGTCACGCGACACGCCGTACCGGATGGTCAGGCCGTGACGGCCGTGACCCGGCTGCTCACGGCGATCGCACCAAGGATCGGAATCAGCAGGGCCAGTGTCCACATGAGACCGATGCCCTGTGCTACCCAGCCGATCGCGGCCGGGCCGAACAGGATCCCTGCGTACGTGAACGTGGTGAACCGGGCTAGTGCGGTCGCGGCCACTGGACCGTCGCCGCCGGCGCGCCCGGCCGCGCTGAAGGTCAGCGGGATCAGGTTCGACGCGCCGAGCCCGAAGACCGCGAAGCCGGCGATGGCGAGGGACAACCATGGACTGAACACCGCGAGGGAGAGGCCGGCAATGGCCAGCAACCCGCCGACGCGGAACAGCGCGGAGCCACCGAATCGCTGCTTCAGCCGGTCGCCGACGAGCCGGCCACCGGTCTGGCTCGCCGTATACGCGGTCAGTGCGATCGACGCCACCGTCAGCGTTGCGCCGCGGCTGTCGTTCAGGAAGATTCCACTCCACGCGAGCGCGGCGCCGTCGCAGATCATCAGAACGAGGCCGATCCCACCGAGCACGACGATCGCTCGCGTCCAGCCGGACCGCCAGTCCGATCGCCAATCGGCATGGGACGAATCGCTGTTCCGCTCGCACGCACGGCGATCCACGGACGGCGGCATCAGGAACGGACCGACCGCTATCCCGGCCGCGAACACGACGATGCCGACGGCGAGGAAGTGCGTGACCGACGCCAAACCGGCGTGGACGACCAGTGCGCCGACGATCGACGCAAGCACAGCGCTCACGCTCCAGGCCGCGTGGCATCCACTCATGATGGGTCGCTGCCGGATCCGCTCAACGGCGACGGCGTGCGCGTTCATTGCGACGTCCAGGGTTCCGTGCACCGCTCCGGTCAGCGTGACGGCCAGCGCGAAGGCGAACGTGCCCCGGCTTTCGCCGATAGCAATCACCGCGAGGGGCATGGCGAGCAGCGCGAGCCGGATGACCCGAGCGCTGCCGACGCGGGCGGTGAAGCTGCCGACGAACTGCATCGCGATCAGGGCGGCCGCGCCGAACAGGGTGCCGAGCGCGCCCAGCTGACCGTTGCTGAGGTGGTGCTCCGCCTTCAACGACGGCAGCCGGACAATGTAGCTCGACAGCAGGAGCCCGTTCAGGAAGAACACCGCCGTGACCGCCCACCGACCGCGGACCGCGGTCGCCGGCGACTCGACCAGCGGCGCGGTCATTGCGTCTTGAACCACCACCATGTCGCTCCTTGGTGCCGACGCCTCGCGGCTGACGCGATGCATCGGCGGAATGATCGAATGATTGCCCGGGCGAACATGCGACGAACGGAAGCCCGCCGCTACTACGCGACGGACGACGATTCTTTCGCCGACGGCCGGCATCATTGCCGAGTCGCGGGGTGCAGACGGTCGAGTCGGGCAGGAGAGCGAGGCGAGTGCGCTCTCCCGCGCCCCCTGGTCACTCCATTCTGGAGCGTGGGTACGACAACAGAGCGCCGCGGATCGGGTCGCACGAGTCGCCCGCGAGGCTCGGTTCGGACGGAAGCCGCCACCCAGAGCGGACTACGGGCTTGGTGGCGCCGGCGGCGTGATGTAGTCCTCCAGCAACGCCGGGGTGAGACCGGCCTGGTGGATCGCGGTCAGCGCGGCCAATACGTCGGCGGGGAATGTCGACCGGAAATGCATGAGGATGATGTCGCCGGGCTTGATCTTGTGAACGGAGGTCTGGTAGTAGACCTTCCCGTTCCGTACCGTCTCCGACCAGTAGAACGCGGCCGTCAGCCCGCAGTCATGAACGACCCGCAGCGTCGTTTGGTCGTAGTCGCCGAACGGCGGCCGGAACAACACGGGCGCCCGACCGAACGTGTGCGTCAGCATCGTGCGTGCACCGCAAATCTCGTGTTCCTGAAAGTCTTCCGGTCGGCCGCGAAGAATCGGATGGGTCAGCGTGTGATCCTCGATCACGCCGCCGTCGGCGACCAACTTCTCGAAAAACGACGGATTGCGTGCGGCCACCGGACCGATGAGAAACATCGTGAACGGGATGTGTGCCGCATGCATCACGGTGAGGTCCTCGGGCATCTGAACGATGCCGTCGTCGATCGTCAGGAACGCGACCTTCGACGTGACCGGCAGGCGAAAGAAGATCGGCGCCGACGATCCGCCGGTGATGTGGACCGGCACCGCCTTCGGCGGCGCCGCGAACACCGGCAGCTTGGCCACCAGCTTCTGCAGCGCGGTCAACGGTCTCGTTGGTGTCGGACTCGGCTGGTGAGCCGAGCCGTGTGCGCCGGTCGACGACGTGGCGCCGCGGCGCGTTGACGCCGGCGCGCTGTCCGTGCACGCGGCGAGTGCCATCACTGTCACAGTGAGCACGGTCAGCGCCAACCGACGTCGGGTTACTCGACGCGGGAGACCGTGCGTGCGGGACGGCACGCGCTGACACTAGCCAGCTTCCACACTCCGTGCTGCCCGCCACGCGGACAGAGAGAACAGTTGACCGCAGAACTGTACGGAACTTGGCCGATGCGTGGCGCGATCGGCGGCCAAGTTCCGTACAACAGTGGCGCGACACGGACGGACGGCGTCTCAGTCGGCGAGGCCGACGGCCTGGCGGATCGTTTCCGGCTGCTCCAGGACGCGCAGCATGCACTGCGCCACGTCGGCGCGAGAGATGCTCCAGCCGCCCGGGATGTTTCGCCCGATCGCCGTACGGTACGCGCCGGTCAACGGCTTGTTGGTAAGTTTCGGCGGCCGTACGGCGGTCCAGTCGAGGCCGCTGTCACGGAGCACGTCCTCCATCCGGGCAACGTCGGCGTACTGGCGACGGAACGCGGTGCGGGCGAACGGCGCGAACAGGTGACGCATGAAGAATCCGTCGCCGGGATCGTGCTTCGGCGGGTTCGGCCGGCCCGGTGTCGGCACCGTGCCGATCGGCGCCGCGCTGACCGCCACGATGCGCCGGACGTCGGCGGCACGCCATCGCCTCGACGATCGCGCGGGTGCCGCGCCACGTGATGCCGGCGTCAGCATCCGCGAACGAGCGCGCGCCGAGGCCGGACAGCACGGCGTCCGCACCGCTGACGGCGGACTCGATCTGGGCGGATGTGGCCGTACCGAGGTCGGCCTCGACGACCCGGACCGCGTCCCAAGCGGCCTGGGCCAGTTTCCGTGGATCGCGGACGACCGCGGTGACGTCATGCCCGGCCGCTGCGGCCTGGGCGAGGAGCTGCTGGCCGATACCACCGGTCGCAGCGAAGATCGTGAGCTTCATGGCGTGCTCCCTTGCCTCGATGAGTAGGTCCCCGCGGCGGTGTGCGGGTACCGTGTCCTCAGAACACCATATTATACGAGGAGCATATCGTATGAGTTCCGTAGCATCTAGCGATGGGCGGCCGGACTTGGCCGGTCGTGGTGACGCCGCGCCACCGGCGCCGGCTCACGACCGCGATCAAGGAGTCGATGCGCGACCTCGGGAACCAGCTCACGCTGCTCAACCATCACGTGGGATCGCGTCTGGAGATCAAGGACGTCGACTTCGACTGTCTCGAGGTGATCAACCGGCACGGGCCGATCAGCCCGAGCGCGCTCGCGCGCCGCGCCGGCCTTCATCCGGCCACGATGACCGGCGTGCTCGATCGCCTGGAACGAGGCGGCTGGATCACCCGGGACCGCGATCCGCAGGCGATCGATCGTCGAGCCGTCACCGTACGGGCGACTCGCGACCGAGTGGGCGAGGTGTTCCATCTCTACGCCGGGATGAACGCCTCGATGGATCAGATCTGCGACCGCTACGACGACGCCGAGCTCCAGGTGCTGGCCGACTTCCTGCAGCGCACGACCCGCGCCGGCCGAGCCGCGACCGACGATCTGGCCTAGTCGACCGGTCGTCGATCGATCGGTGCGCGAGACGCCGCAGGCCACCGCCGGGTAGGGCGGTGGCCTGCGTGGTCTCTGGCTGCTGGATCGGCTCAGACGACCTGGAGATCGACCGTGATGTTGCCGTGGGTCGCGCGCGAGTACGGGCACACCTGGTGGGCCGCCTCGGTCAGTTGTCGTGCTGTCTCGGCCGGGACGTTCGGCAAGTGGATCAACAGAGTCACAGCCAGGCCGTACGCCGGACCGTCCGGTCCGATACCAACGCGAGCCGTCACCGTGGAGCCGTCCACGTCGGCCTTGGCGTTGCGGGCCGTGATCCGTAGAGCGCTGTGGAAGCAGGCGGCGTAGCCGGCCGCGAAGAGCTGCTCAGGGTTCGACCCCTCGCCGGTGCCGCCCATCTCCTTCGGGAATGCGAGGTCGAAATCCAGCCGGCCGTCCGAGCTGGTTACGTGTCCGTTCCGGCCGTCGCCGGTCGACCGGGCCTCGGCGGTGTAGAGGATCTTCTGCTGGCATGGTGGCACCTTTCACGGAGGGTCGGCGCGAAGCGCACGGGATGTCTGCGCAGAGCGCGCAGGATGTCCACGCATGCAAGGAACGCATCCGGCCCGGCGATCGAGCCCTGGCGTGACGCTCACCACCAATTTCCGGTGAAGGGCACGCAAACTAACGCCGGAGCGACCCGCAGGCTGCATCACAGAGGGAATGCTCGTAGCCGAGGTGACGAGAGGACTTCCACATGGCCACCGATCTGTTCATTCTCGCTATGGATCATCGAGACTCGCTCGCCAAACAGGTTTACGGAATTTCCGGTGTACCCACCGCCGCCGAGGCGGAGCGCATCGTCGATGGCAAGCTGCTCGTGTTTCGAGGGCTCCTCGCCGCGCTCGACCGCGGGGCCGATCCCGTGACGACCGGCGTCCTGGTCGACGAGCGGTACGGAGCCGACGTGGTTCACCGGGCGCGCGACGCCGGTCTGCGGATCGCGATGCCCATCGAAGAGTCCGGCCAGGACTTCTTCACGCTCGAGTACGGCGCCATAGGCGAGCACACCTGGCTCGATCACGTCGAGCGGTTCTCTCCGGACTACGTCAAGGTGCTCGTACGCGACAATCCCGACTTCGACCCGGCCGACCGGAAGGCCCAGCAGGAGCACCTGGCGGTCGTTTCGGCCGCTCTACACGACGCGCATCGGACGTTCCTCTTCGAACTGTTGGTGCCACCGACCGACGAGCAGCATGACCGGCTCGGCCACGACTACGACGCCCGGCTGCGTCCCCACCTGACCGAGCGGGTGATCGCCGATTTCCAGACCGCCGGCGTCGAGCCCGACATCTGGAAGATCGAAGGATTGGAAGACGCAGCCGCCGCAAACGACGTGGTGGCGGTGGCTCAACGAGGCGGCCGGGACAGTGTGCGCTGCATCGTGCTCGGCCGGGACGCTCCGGTCGAGCGACTCGACCACTGGCTCCGGATCGCGGCCGGTACGCGCGGATTTGCCGGCTTTGCCATCGGACGCAGCATCTGGGAGCAGCCACTCGTCGACCACCTGGCCGGCCGACTCAACGTGGACGCAGTCATCGATACCGTCGCCACGAACTATTTGCACTTCGTCGCAGACCTACCGCGACGCATCGTGATCGGTCGCGAATTCGAGATGCCGGTCCGAGTTTCGGGCGCGACAATCGCGGGCGTGCGCCGGGCGATCGTGGCGCCGGACGGGAGCGTACGCATGATCAAGCGCCGAGAGATCGAGAGCAGCGACGCGGATCTGCGCGCCATGCAGTCGCTATGCCAGGCCATCTGGTCGGCCGGATCGAGCTGGCACATCGGTGACATCCCGTGGGGTCGACGGCAACACCTCGGTCGCGATCCGGAATGGCCGACGGCGGTCTGGGAGCGCGACGGCGAGGTGCTCGCCTGGGCCTGGGTGCGGCTGCCCGATCACCTCGATCTCGCCGTACACCCGGATCATCCCGAACTCGGCGCCGAGATCATGGACTGGTTCCGGGCGGTGGCGGTGGCCGACGACCTCGTCGCAAACGCGATGGACACGGAGCCGCATCTCATCGCCGCCTTCCGCGCCGCCGGCTTTCGCGAGGTCGACGATCCACATTTCATGTACAGCTACACGCGCTCGTTGGCCAAGCTCGACGAACCGGTCGTACCCGAGGGCTTCGTCGTGCGGCCGGTATGCGGCGACGACGACGTGCCCCGCCGTGTCGACGTGCATCGCAGCGCCTTTCACCCGTCGCGGGTCACCGTCGAGAGCTATGCGAACGTGCGCGCGTCGTGGCCGTACCGGCAAGATCTTGATTGGGTGGTGGAAACGCCGGACGGACGCTTCGGTGCGTTCTGCCTGATCTGGTGGGATGAGGTAAACCGGGTCGGCGAACTCGAACCGGTCGGCACCCATCAGGACTTCCGCCGGCTCGGACTAGCCCGGGCGGCGTGCCTGGGCGCGATGCGGGCGCTGCGTGACCTCGGGCGCGACCGAGGCCTTCGTCTGCAGCCTTGGCGCCCCGGACAACCCGGGACCGCGCGATCTCTACCACTCGCTTGGCTTCGTCGACCGCTCCCGGACAGTGAAGTACGCCGGCCCACGAAATCCGGCTTGACCCTCACGTAACGGCAGGGGCGAGCATCGAGGCCGAGGAGGAAGCGATGAGCTACTCGGTAGGCCAGGTCGCCGCGCTTGCCGGCGTGACGGTGCGGACCTTGCGTCACTACGACGAGATCGGGCTGCTGCCGCCGGGCGACCGCTCGCCAGTCGGCTACCGCCGCTACGGCGATGCCGACCTGCAGCGGCTGCAGGAGATCATGTTCTACCGCGAGCTCGGGTTCTCCCTCGACGAGATCACCGTCCTCGTCCACGACCCGCACGCCGACACCGCCGCGCATCTGCGCCGCCAGCACCAACTGTTGGTCCGTCGGTTGGCACGGGTACAGCGGATGGTCGAGGCCGTCGAGAAGGCGATGGAGGCACATACGATGGGCATTTCACTGACGCCAGAGGAACGGTTCGAAGTGTTCGGTGACTTCGACCCGGCCGTGCACGCGGACGAGGCACAGGAGCGCTGGGGCGAATCGGACGCATTTCAGCAGTCGGCGCGTCGGGCGGCCGCGCACACGAAGGCTGACTGGCTCGCGATCAAGGCCGAGGCCGACACCGTCACCCGGGCGTACGCCAACGCGATGACGAGCGGCGCGGCTCCGGAGTCGTGGGTCGCGATGGATGTGGCCGAGCAACATCGCCAGCACATCGGGCGGTGGTTCTACGACTGCTCGTACGACATGCATCGCGGCCTAGGCGACATATACGTAGCGGACCCGCGGTTCACGGCGACATACGACGAGGTCGCTCCCGGTCTTGCTGTCTTCGTTCGTGATGCGATCGTTGCGAACGCGTCTCGTTCTCTTTAGGGCGTCAGGGCGTTAGGGCGTCGGGGCGTCACGACGTCACGTCGACGTCGAGGGCCTTGGAGGTCTCGACCGCACTCGGCGTGGCGAACCCTAGGTCTTCGCCGGTCGCCAGCGACCGTTGGTTGCGGTGGGCGTGCACGTCGGGCTTTAGGGCTTTCGAGGTTCCCTGGTACGGAGTACGGGCCCCTGACGTAGTGGCGATCGAGTGTCAAGATCGCGGATCCTCGCGAGTTCGTCACGTGAGTGCTGTCATTCGGATGGTTTGACCGCACTGGTGTGACGAACCCTGATCGTCGCCGAGAACGACGAACCGCGCGCTCAGATCCAGCGTCCGCCGAGCCACATGCGGGCAAACCACGCCGAATACGTGATCCTCTCGCCGGTGTAGAGCGGGTAGAAGTACGTGAAACACCAGCCGATCACGAGCAGATAGATCCCGAGGACGACCGACCCGAGCGCGCGCCGGTTGAAACGCCACATCGTCGCGCCCGGCGGCCCGTTGATCAGCAGACCGAAGAGGTAGACGAGACCCATGACGAGGAACGGCAGGGCCGGTACGGCGTAGAAGTAGAACATCGTCCGGTGGCTGAACTCGTAAATGAACCACGGCGCGATGCCGGCCAGCGCGGCCCAGAACAGGGTCAACGGTCGCCAGTCACGGCGGGCCACGCCGTACGAGGCCATCCCGAGGAGGGCCGGTATGAACGACCACCACAGCAGCGGCGTGCCGAGCAGCAGCACCTCGGCCGAGCAGTTCGCCGCGCCGCAGCCGCCAGCGGCCGAGTAGTAGAAGGCGACCGGCCGGCCGAGCAGCAGCCACTGCCACGGCCACGACTGGTAGATGTGCGGCGTGGTCAACGTGTCGTGGAAGTGCAACGCGGCGTGGTGGTACTGGTACAGGTTCACCAGCGCGTTGATCACCGGCGGCAGCGTGTGGCCGTGGGTCGTCAGATACCAGTTGCGGTCGTAGCCGGTGCTCGTGGCGAACCATCCGGTCCAGCTGGCCAGGTAGACGCCGACGATGATCACACCGAACGCGACGATCCACCCTGTTTCGTCGAGGAAGGTGTCGCGCCATGGCCGGGCCACGCCGGCGCTGCGGCGGGCGCCGACCTCCCACCAGAAGATCAGAAGACGAACAGGATGACGTACCAGAGGGCGCTCCACTTCACCGACATCGCGCAGCCGGTCATCACCGCGGCCGCCAGTCGCCACCACGGCACGCCGTCGGGCCAGGTGAAATGCAACCGTCCGGCCCGCCCGGGCCGGCTCGGGTCCAGCCCCGATTCGAGGGCGCGCAGCCATCGGCGCCGCCGCTGGTCACGGTCCATCACCAGGCACGCGAACGCGGCCAGGATGAAGAACATCAGGAAGATGTCGAGCAGAGCCGTACGGGAGAGCACGAACTCCATGCCGTCCAGCGTCAGGAGCAGGCCGGCGGCCAGCCCGAGGACGGTCGACCGGAACATCCGGCGGGTCAGCCGGATGGTGATGAGGATCGCGAGCGTCCCGAAGATCGCCGGTACGATCCGCCAGCCGAACGTCTGCTGCTGATGGCGGCTGACTCCCCAGACCGTCACCGCGGTCAGCCCGATCGCGACCGCGCCGAGCGATGCCCACAGCGCCCGGCGTCGGGTCAGGAATGCGAGGCCGGCCGCGACCGCCGCGATCCCGACCAGCAGCAGCAACTCCCACCAGACACCGAGGTGGCGCGGCCGGGCGAAGAACCATTCGCCGGTGCCGATAAGCCACTTGCCGAGCGACGGGTGCACCACGAAGTCGCCGGTGTTCTGCGCCGCGTTCCACTCGACGCCGTGGCGGAAGAGATCGTTGCCCTCGGTCGCGTAGTAGATCTCGTCGAAGATCTTGCCCGGTGGGTGGCTCAGGCCGACGAGCCGCAGCACACCGGCGAGGATCGTCACGACGGCGGTGCCGATCCAGGCGAACGTACGGTCGTCCGGCAGCTTCGGGGCGAGCCGTCGCCGTACGATCTCGGGGACCGCGACGCGCGCAGGGTCGCCGACTCCGGTGGTCAAGTCGGGCGCGTCGGTGATGGCTGCCGTGCTCACCCGACGATCGTAGGCGAGCGGGCGCCCGTACGGAGACCGGCAGACCTCAGGGTTCGCTGTGCGGCGGTTCGCGAGCGATCTTGATATCGAGCAGAGGGGACGTCGCCATGCCGACAGAGGGTGGACGGCTGATTCTCGTCGGCGCCCCGCTCGGCAACGTCGGAGACGCGTCGCCACGGCTGCGCGACACGTTGTCGACCGCCGACGTGGTGGCGGCCGAGGACACCCGCCGCCTCGCTCGCCTGGCTCGGGATCTCGGCATCGAGGTCGCCGGCCGGGTCGTCAGCTACTTCGAGGGGAATGAGGAACGCCGTACCCCCGAATTGGCCCAGGCACTGCGCGACGGGCTCGTCGTCGCGGTCGTGACCGACGGCGGCATGCCGAGCGTCTCCGATCCGGGCTTCCGGCTCGTCCGGGCGGCCGTCGACGCCGGAATCCCGGTGACGGTCGCGCCCGGGCCGAGTGCCGTGACCACCGCGCTCGCCGTGTCCGGCCTCCCCTCTGACCGCTTCTGCTTCGAGGGATTCGTGCCCCGGAAGCCATCCGAACGCCGCGGACGCCTGACGAGGCTCGGCGGCGAGGAGCGGACCATGGTGTTCTTCGAGGCGCCGCATCGCCTGGCCGCGAGCCTCGCCGACTTCGTGGCGGCGTTCGGCGCCGATCGGTTGGCGGCCGTATGTCGCGAGCTGACCAAGACATACGAAGAGGTGCGCCGCGGTGCCCTGGCCGAGTTGGCCGACTGGGCCGCGACCGGGGAACCCCGAGGCGAGATCACGATCGTGGTGGCGGGCGCGGAGCCGATCACCGAACGGCCGACCGACGAAGCGCTCCTGGCGGCCGTGGCCGACCGGCAGGCGGCCGGTGTGTCCCGCAAGGATGCGATCGCCGAGATCGCTGCGGCGTACGCGATCGGCCGCCGCGAGCTCTACAACCTCGTGGTCGGTGCGGTGCGCTGACCACGTGCGGATCGGAGGCCTACCAGGCGTAGGCCAGCATGCCGGCGAAGAGCAGGATCGGGCCGCCGAAGCTGCCGAGCAGAGCTAGCCGGCGGGTCCGGCGACCGGTCAGCCGCAGGGCTCCGGTCGCCCAGGCGATGCCGAGGCCGCAGAGCACGAGTAGCACGACCCCGGGGATCCAGTGCAGGAGCAGGTCGGTGTTGTTCCCGGCATAGGCCAGGCTGGACCCGCGCGACACCATCTGCGCGTCGAGCTTCTGCTCCGGCGCTCGCGTGCGTCGACGCCGGACCGAGCAGCGTGACGGCGGCGGTGAAACTCTTGTCGGCCGCGACGAACTCGGCGCAACTGCGGTCGATGCCGTGTACCGAACACGTCGCGACGGTCGCTACACCCCGCTTTCCGTGGCCGGCCGTGAGCAGCAGTGGCGTGGCGCTCACCCAGGCAAAGAACGCCGCCGCGAGCGCGAAGACGAGCAGCGCCGGCAGCCCGAACGCGGGACGGCGGGGCGCTTTGCGGTGCCGGTGCGGCCGGCTGGTCCGGATCGGCTGCCGCCGGCGGACCGGGGCATAGGCGGCCGGCACCTGACCGGCCTCGCCGCTGAAGAAATCGAAGTCATCGAGCGAATCGCCGTACGCAGGCGCCTGGAGCGGCACCGGCACCGGCCTTGTCTGCCGGCGGGTGGGCGACGGCGGGGCGGAAGCCGCGAGCACAGGTTCGCGCCGGGCCGGAGGGCGAACGGCCGGCACGGCGCGCATGGGAAAACCGCGTTCAGGTGCGTCGCGGCGCGTCGATGGTGGCGCAGCAAAGTCGGGTACGGCGAACTCCGGCTCCTCGACGAAGTCACCGTCCGCGACGATCGTCGCGGCCACCGAGAATGCGAGGTCCTGGCTCGCCGGCTCGTCGCCGTCGATTGCGTCGACGGTGATCGGCTCGACCTCAGCCGGTTTGTCGGCATCGGTGGGCGGAGTGACGGCAACGATCTCGTCTGCGGCGACCGCCGCGGCGGGTGCGTCGACGGCGAGGGGCTCGTCGTCGGTTTCACCTGGGGCTTCAGTAGCGGCCGGCTCCTCGACAGCGGGCGCTTCGTCGGCGCAAGCCTCAGGGGCGAGCGCCACGGTGGCGGGCTCGCTGACGGCTCGGACGTCGGGGGGCTCAGCGGCGTCAATGCCTGCCGGTCCGGCATCGCCGACCGATTCGCCGACCGATCTCGAGGCCGCGTCAGTCGTCGGCGGATCGACGGAATCGACCGACTTACGCCGCGAGCTGGCTGGGCGTTTCTTCGAGCCATTGGCCGGGCGCGGACCGCGGCGGCGGGTCACCCGTACGGTCCCGGTTTCGGGCGCGTCGTTGTCCGCCATTGTCTCGCTCACGGTCGTGTCGACGGCCGCCGCCGACACATCGGATGCCGGTTGGGCCACGGTCGTCGAGTCGGCCGCCTCCGACGCCGTGGTGGGCGCCGGGATGTCCGGCGCGGAAGGCTCCAGCGGTGCTGTTGCCGTCGGGTGCGCTGCGGTGTGCGTACCCCCGTCCTGGGTCCACCAGGCCGTGTCGGCGCCCGGCGGCGGCCAGGGGGCGCCAGTTCGGCGCGACGCCGATCGCTTCTGCGTCGTGCGCTTGCTATCGATCTCGGCCATGGTGGCCTCCGGCGTCGTAGGTTCCGCACCGCTCACGCGTTCATTGGACACCGTGTGTCCGGATTCGGCCCGCATCGACAGAGCGTGTCGGGCGAAAAATCTGGACGTTTCGGGCGCAGGGCGGCGCGGTCTGATTCGGGGGTGTCGAGCCGACACGCAGCAACAGCCGGGAGGCCGCGTGGATAGAGTTAGCTCCCATGAGTCACGTTCTCGCCGCGGTCGCCTGGCCCTATGCCAACGGTCCGCGCCACATCGGCCATGTCTCCGGCTTCGGGGTGCCCTCCGACGTGTTCAGCCGGTACATGCGGATGGCCGGCCACGACGTGCTCATGATCTCGGGCACCGACGAGCACGGCACGCCGATCCTGGTGCAGGCGGAGAAGGAAGGCGTGACGCCGCGGGAGCTGGCCGACCGGTATAACCGCATGATCGTCGAGGATCTGCACGCGCTCGGGTTGTCCTATGACCTGTTCACGCGTACGACGACCCGAAACCACTACGCCGTCGCGCAGGAGCTGTTCAAGGGCGTGTACGCCAACGGCTACATGATCGCCGAGACGACGCAGGGCGCGATCTCCCCGTCGACCGGGCGTACGCTGCCGGACCGCTACATCGAGGGAACGTGCCCGATCTGCGGCTACGACAGCGCGCGCGGAGACCAGTGCGACAACTGCGGCAACCAACTCGACCCGATCGACCTCATCAACCCACACAGCCGGATCAACGGCGAGACGCCGGAGTTCATCGAGACCGAGCACTTCTTCCTGGACCTGCCGGCGCTCGCCGAGGCGCTCGGAGCCTGGTTGCGGACCCGGACCGATTGGCGTCCGAACGTCCTGAGGTTCTCGCTCAACCTGCTCGACGACATCCGCCCGCGGGCGATGACACGCGACATCGACTGGGGCATTCCCGTGCCACTGCCCGGCTGGGAAGACAACCCGGCCAAGCGCCTCTACGTCTGGTTCGACGCCGTCATCGGCTATCTGTCGGCGTCGATCGAGTGGGCCCGCCGTACGGGTGACGACGAGGCGTGGAAGCGGTGGTGGTCTCCGGAGATCTCCGGTGGCGAGACTCCCATCGAGACTGGCACCGCCGACGACAAGCACGGCGCCCGGTCCTACTACTTCATGGGCAAGGACAACATCACATTCCATTCGCAGATCTGGCCGGCCGAGTTGCTCGCCTACAACGGCGAGGGAGCCAGGGGCGGCAAGCCGGGCGTACTCGGCGAGCTGGCGCTGCCGACCGAGGTCGTGTCGAGCGAGTTCCTCACGATGGAGGGCCGCAAGTTCTCGTCGTCGCGGTCGGTCGTGATCTACGTCCGCGACTTCCTCGAGCGCTACGACGCCGACGCGCTGCGCTATTTCATCGCGGTCGCCGGCCCGGAGACGACGGACACCGACTTCACCTGGGCCGAGTTCCTGCGGCGCAACAACGACGAGCTGGTGGCCGGGTGGGGCAACCTGGTCAACCGTACGATCTCGATCGCGGCCAAGAACTTCGGCGCGATTCCGGCGGCCGGGCCGCTCACGGCCGAGGACGAGGCGCTGCTCGACTCCGTACGCGGCGGCTTCGACCGGGTCGGCGGCCTGATCGCGCGGCACCGTCAGAAGGCGGCCATCAACGAGGCCATGCGCATCGTCGGCGAAGCGAACAAGTACCTGTCCGATCAGGCGCCGTGGAAGCTCAAGGACGATCCGGAGCGGATGGGCACGATCCTGCACGTCGCGCTCCAGGCGATCAAGGACTGCAACACCCTCCTGACGCCGTTCCTGCCGCACGCGGCCCAGCAGATTCACGAGCTGCTCGGCGGCACCGGCGTGCACGCGCCGATGCCCGGCATCGACGGAGGTCGACGACCTCGACGGCGGGCCGGGATATCCGATCCTGACCGGCGACTACACGCAGGGCGCTCGCTGGGAGCATGTCGCGATCGAGGCGGGCACGCCGTTGCAGGCGCCGAAGCCGGTGTTCCGCAAGCTCGACCCGTCGATCGTCGAGGAGGAGCTGGCCCGCCTGGGTGCACCGCAATGATCGATCCAGCGATGGCCGGCACCGATTCGCGTGCGGTCCGCGCGGCCCATCGCCGCGAGGGCGAGTTCCCGCCGGTACCCGAGCCGCTCGCGGTGCCGGCGCTGGACAGCCACACGCACCTCGACATCGTCGGAGGGGACCCGGCGGCGCAGATCGCGGCGGCTGCCGCCGTCGGCGTGACGCGCATCGTCCAGGTCGGCTGCGACGTGCCGTCGTCGCGGTGGAGCGCCGCGCTCGCCGCCGACCACGCGTCGGTGGTCGCGACGGTCGCGCTGCATCCGAACGAGGCGCCCCGGCTCGCGGCGTCCGCACCGGCCGAACTGGATGAGGCGCTGCGGGTCATCGAGGGATTGGCCGCCGAACCGCGGGTGCGGGCGATCGGCGAGACCGGGCTCGACACCTTCCGGACCGGTGACGAGGGCCGAGTGGCGCAGGAGGCGAGCTTTCGCGCGCACATCGCGTTGGCGAAGCGGTTCGGCAAGCCGCTCATGATCCACGATCGGGACGCGCACTCCGACGTGCTACGCGTGCTGGACGAGGAGGGCGCGCCGGACGTCGTTGTGCTGCACTGCTTCTCCGGCGACGTCTTCTTCGCGACCGAGTGCGTACGCCGCGGCTACGTACTGAGCTTCGCCGGAACGGTGACGTTCAAGAACGCCGAAGCGTTGCGGGACGCGGCTCGGATCACGCCGGTCGACCAACTTCTCGTCGAAACGGATGCGCCCTACCTGACGCCGATGCCGTACCGGGGTCGGCCGAACGCGCCGTACCTGATCCCGCTGACCGTTCGCGGCCTGGCCGAGGCGACCGGCCGGGAGGTCGACGAGCTGTGCGCCGGCATCTCGGCCACCGGCGAACGGGTCTTCGGTCCGTGGCAATGAGTGGCTCGCCGTCCCTGCTCGGTCCGGCCGACGTACGTCGGCTCGCGGCCGAGTTGGGCATCCGTCCGACCAAGACGCTCGGGCAGAACTTCGTCCACGACCCGAACACAGTCCGCCGGATCGTCGCCACCGCCGAACTCTCGCCCGACGACGTCGTGGTCGAGGTCGGTCCGGGCCTCGGGTCGCTGACGCTCGCGCTGCTGCCGGCGGCCGGGCACGTGTACGCGGTCGAGATCGATCCGACGCTGGCCGGCGCGTTGCCGGCGACAGTCGCGACGCGCGCCCCGGCCGTCGCCGACCGACTGACCGTCCTGCACCGCGATGCGATGAAGGTCGGCGCCGCCGACTTCCGGACCGGCGGAGCACCGACGGCGCTGGTCGCCAACCTGCCCTACAACGTCGCCGTCCCGGTGGTGCTGCATCTGTTGGCGGAGCTTCCGACACTGCGCCACGGTCTCGTCATGGTCCAGCGGGAGGTGGCCGACCGGCTCGCCGCGCCGCCGGGGTCGAAGACGTACGGCATCCCGAGCGTGAAGCTCGCCTGGTACGCCAGGGCCCGGCAGGCCGGCCGGGTGCCGCCGAGCGTGTTCTGGCCCGTGCCGAACGTCGACTCGGGACTCGTCGCGTTCGGTCGCCACGACCCACCGGCCGGCGCCGACCGGCGCGGCGACGTTCGAGGTCGTGGACGCCGCGTTCGCGCAGCGACGGAAGACGTTGCGAGCCGCGCTGGCCGGGTGGGCCGGCGCTGCATCGGTGGCGGCCGACATCCTGGTGGCGGCCGGTGTTGACCCGGCCAGCCGGGGTGAGACGCTGACGGTGGAAGAGTTCGCGGCGATCGCCGCCGCCAGTGTGACCCGGCGGGTAGTCGCACCGCCGCTCGAGCCGACGATCCGGCCGCGTGCGGTGCGGTCGCTCAAACGGCACGAGCCGCACATGGCCACACCGGCACCGCCGCCGCGTGACTCGACCGCATGACCAACGACGTCGCGATCCGACGCACGATCCGATCGATGGAAGGTTGACCTGGTGACCGAGCCGCTCAACGCCGAGGAGACCGGCCGCCCGCGGCTCGGTGCGTCCGGGCCGGTCCGGGTCCGCGTACCCGCGAAGATCAACCTGCATCTCGGCGTCGGCCCGATCCGCCCGGACGGCTATCACGAGCTGACCACCATCTACCACGCCGTCTCGCTCTATGACGAGGTCAGCGCGCGGCGCGGCGATCAGCTGACATTGACCATGGAAGGCGAGGGCGCCGGCGAGCTGGAGCTCGACGACACAAACCTGGTGATCCGCGCGGCGCATGTGCTGGCCAAGGCCGCGAGCGTACCGGCGCTGGCTCGTCTGCACCTGCGCAAGCAGATCCCGATCGCCGGTGGCCTGGCCGGTGGCAGCGCCGACGCAGCCGCCGCGCTCGTCGCGTGCGACGCGCTCTGGGGCACCGGTATGAGCCGCGACGAACTGGCGGAACTGGCCGCCGAGGTCGGATCGGATGTGCCGTTCCTCGTGCTCGGCGGTACGGCGCTGGGCACCGGCCGCGGCGAAGCGATCAGCCCGGTTCTCGCCCGTCCGGCCACGTGGCACTGGGTGATCGCGACCGCCTCCGAGGGTCTGTCGACGCCGGCGGTCTATCGCGAACTCGACCGGCAACGGGCCGCATTGATCGCGCCGGAGCCGCTCGGACCGCCGGACGAACTCATGGCCGCGCTGCGGCAGCGCGATCCGGCCGTCCTTGCCGCCGCGCTCGGCAACGACATGCAGGTCGCATCGCTGCATTTCCGCCCGGAACTCGCCGAGACGCTGGCCGCCGGCATGGCCGCGGGCGCGCTGGGCGGCATGATCTCGGGATCCGGGCCGACGTGCCTGTTCCTCACGCGCAACGCGGCGCAAGCGGCGACCGTGGCTAGCGAGTTGACCGAATCGTCGGTGTGCCGCGCCGCGCTGGCCGTGACCGGCCCGGTGCCTGGAGCGCGGGTGCTGTGACGCGCCGCCGTCGGCCGCGACGGGGGACCGTCTGATGGCCAATATCGTCAACCTCGACCGGGTGTCCAAGGCGTACGGCACGACCGGACCGCTCCTCGTCGACGTGTCGATCGGGCTGGACGACTCGGACCGGGTCGGCGTCGTCGGGCTGAACGGCGCCGGCAAGTCGACGCTGCTCCGGCTGCTGACCAAGGCCGAGGAACCGGATTCCGGCCGAGTCACGCACCGTCGCGATCTACGGGTGCTGTCGCTGCCACAGCAGCTCGACCTCGCGCCCGAACTGACCGTACGCGACGTGGTGATCGGCGACGCCTGGCAACCGGCCGAGTTCGCCGCCGAGCACGAGTGGGCCGGCGACGCCGGCGTGCGTACGGTCCTCGACGGGTTGGGCATGCCGTACCTCGGACTGGACACACCGGTCGGTCCGATGTCCGGGGGCGAGCGCCGCCGGGTCGCGCTCGCGGCGCTCCTTGTCCGGGGCTGCGATCTCCTCGTCCTCGATGAGCCGACGAACCACCTCGATGTGGCCGGCGTCGCCTGGCTCGCCGAACACCTGCTGGGCCGGCGCGGCGCGCTCGCCGTCGTCACCCACGACCGGTGGTTCCTCGACGCGGTCACGACCAGCACGTGGGAGGTCGCGGATCAAACCGTCCGGGGGTACGAGGGCGGCTTCGCCGCGTGGATGCTCGCGCGAGCGGAGCGGATCCGGGTGGCGAATGAGACCGAGGCCCGGCGCCAGAACCTGCTGCGCAAGGAGATCGCCTGGCTCCGGCGCGGTCCACCGGCTCGGACGAGCAAACCGCGCTTCCGGATCGACGCCGCCAACGCGCTGATCGCCGACGTGCCGCCGCCCCGCGACACCGTGTCGCTCGCGCGTCTCGCGACCGCGCGACTCGGGCGGCAGGTGTACGACCTTGATGACGTGACCTTGCGAGCCGGCGATAAGGAACTGCTGACCGACCTGACCTGGCACGTCGGGCCGGGCGACCGGATCGCGATCGTCGGCGCCAACGGGGCCGGCAAGTCCACGCTGCTGCGCCTGCTCGCCGGCGTACGGGAACCGGACGGTGGCCGGATCACCCGCGGCCAGACCGTACGGGCCGCGTTCCTGTCCCAGGAACTCACCGAACTGCCCGGTGATCTGCGCCTGCTGGAGGCGGTCGAGCAGGTGGCCAAGCGGGTCAAGCTCGGCGACCGGGAACTGTCCGCGTCGCAGCTGGCCGAGGTGTTCGGGTTCACCGACCGCCGGGTCTGGACGCCGGTCGCCGACCTGTCCGGCGGCGAGCGCCGCCGTCTGCAGATGCTCCGGCTCCTGGCCGGCGAGCCGAATGTTCTACTGCTCGACGAGCCGACCAACGACCTCGACACCGACACGCTGGCCGCGCTCGAGGATCTGCTCGACACCTGGCCCGGCACGATGGTCATCGCGAGCCACGACCGCTACCTGGTCGAGCGCGTCACCGATCATGTGTACGGCATGTTCGGCGACGGCCGGCTCGTGCACCTTCCGGGTGGCGTGGACGAATATCTGGTCCGCGCCGCGCTTCGTGGGGCGCCGGGGGAGTCGGCCGTGACGCTCGCGACCAGCGCGGCCGTGGTGGAGCGCCCGTCCGGCGCTCGTACCCGTGGCTCGGAAAACGGACCGACGGCGGCCGAGTCGCGGACGGCGCGCAAGGAGGTCGCCCGCCTCGAACGCACCCTCGATCGACTGACCCAGCAGGCCGAGAAGCTGCACGCGGAGATGGCCGAGCACGCGACCGACTACGCGCGGATCACCGAGCTGGACGGCCGGCTGCGGGCGATCGACGCGGAGAAGGTCGCGGTCGAGGATGCCTGGCTGGCCGCCGCCGAACGTGCCGGCGACGGCTGAGATCACGCTGGTACGGGGTCGACGGCGGCGCACGAAGCCGGTGCGCAACAATGCCTGTCGAACGCGGCGCGCGGGCGCTGGACGAGGTCAAGAGGGTGCGATGTCACACATTCCGGTCAATCATCCATTGCGGACGTTCTACCGCGGCCTGGCCACGCTCGCCGGGCTCTACATCCTGATCTTCGGAATCGTCGCGTTCGTCAAGACGAAGGGCACCCCGGCCTTCCAGCAGCACGGGCTGCCGTGGGTGTTCGGGCTGCACGCGAACCTCGCGTTCTCGATCATCTCGATCGTGGCGGGCATCGTCGTCGTGCTCGCGGCGCTCGTCGGCCGCAACGTCGATCGCTTCATCAACGTGGTCGGCGGCCTCGCTTTCATGCTGATGGGCATGCTGATGATGGCCCTCATGGTCACGGACGCGAACTTCCTGGGCTTCTCGATGGTCAACTGCGTCGTGTCGTTCATCATCGGCACAGTGCTGTTCACCGCCGGGCTCTACGGCAAGACCGGTCCGGCCCACGTCGCGTACGCCGAGGAGGCCGCTCGGCACGGTCACTGACCGCACCCGTCACCGCCCCTCGGCCCACACGTGGTCGGGGGGCGGTTTTGCGTGCGCTGTCCCCAGCAAGGGCGACAATGTCGGCTTTCCGGAGATCTAGCGGGTTCGTGGCCGGACAATGACTCTGTCGATCCGCTGCTCGCGGTCCTGTTGATCTTCATGAGGGGGAGACATGGCCTCGCACATTCCGGTCAACCACCGGCTGCAGCCGTTCTACCGGTTCCTCGCCGCGCTCGCCGGCATTTATGTGCTCGTATTCGGCATCATCGGCGTGACCCGCACAGGTTCGCATGCGCTCTTCGACCAAAACGGTGATGTCTCCGTCTTTGGGCTGCGCTCCAACCTCGCGTTCGCGATCATCTCGATCATCGTTGGCGTGGTCGTCCTGGGTGGCGCGATCATCGGCGGGAACTTCGACCACTTCATCAATCTGTTCGGCGGCATCGTCTTCCTGGGCGCCGGCATCTTGATGATGGCGCTGCTCGAGACCGACGCGGACTTCCTGAACTTCCAGATGGCGACGTGCATCGTGTCGTTCGTGATCGGGATCGTGCTGTTCACCGCCGGGTTGTACGGCCGCACCGGCAGCATGACTCAAATGCTGCACGAGGAGCAGTTCCGTACGCATCACGTGCACGATCCCGAGCACCACAACTGGAAGATCCCGGAATCGCCGCCGCGGCCGGTCGAGAACGACCCGGACGTACACCGGTTCGCCTGACCGGCGAGTTTCCGGTCTTCAGGCGCTAACCCGACTGGCTTCGCCGGCCGAGTTCGGGCTTTGCCTCCAGGTTCGACAGGCCGTTCCACGCGAGGTTCACCAGGTGGGCCGCGACCATGTCCTTGCGCGGTTTGCGGACCTCCAGCCACCACCGACCGGTCAGCGCGACCATGCCGACGAGCGCCTGCGAATACAGCTCGGCGAGTTTCGGATCGAAGCCCCGCGTCTTGAACTCGGCGCCGAGGATGTGTTCGACCTGGTGGGCCACGTCGTTGAGCACGCTGGAGAAGTTGCCGGAGGCCGAGCCGACCGGCGACTCGCGGACGAGCACACGAAAGCCGTCGGTCTCACCCTCGATGTAGTCGAGCAGCGCCAGCGCCGCCTGCTCCAGCAACTCGCGCGGATGGCCGGCGGTGAGTGCGTTCGTGACGCGGTCCAGCAGCGAGCGGACCTCCCGGTCGACGACGACCGCGTAGAGGCCCTCCTTGCCGCCGAAATGTTCGTAGACCACGGGCTTGGATACCTTCGCGCGCGCCGCCACCTCCTCGATCGAGGTGGCGTCGAAGCCGCGCTCGGCGAACAGAGAGCGACCGGTCGCGATGAGTTGCTCCCGACGCTGCGCCGACGACATGCGGATCCGGGCGACGTTTTTCGGCGGTATCGCGGCGGGCGTGTGGGTCACCGACCCATCGTGTCAGCAGTAGCGCAAGGGTGTGGGATCACGAGGCTCCGGGCGCGATCCGTTTGGCGGCGAGTCGGTCGGCGCGCGGCCACCGTACGTCGTGGGCCCAGCGGAACTTCTCGAAGAACCAGATCGTCCGGGCCGAGATGTCGACCTGCCCGCGGAGCACGCCGTGGCGGGCGCAGGTCGGGTCGGCGTGATGCAGGTTGTGCCAGCTCTCACCGAAGGACAGGATCGCGAGCGGCCAGAAGTTCGCCGCCTTGTCGCCCTTGCGGACCTCGAACGGGCGCTCGCCGACGACGTGGCAGATCGAGTTGATCGACCAGGTCACGTGGTGCAGCAGCGAGATGCGGACGAGGCCGGCCCAGAAGAACGCCCAGAGCGCACCCTGCCAGGACCAGGTGACGAGCCCGCCGACGGCCGCCGGTGCCAGGATCGAACCGGCCACGATCAGTGGGAACAGCTTGTCGACGCGCTGGATGTCGCGGTCGGCGAGCAGGTCCGGCGCGAACCGCGCCCGGTTGGACATCTCGCGGTGGAACAGCCAGCCCATGTGGGCGTACCAGAGACCCTTGGTCAGGCCCCAGAACGTCGCGCCGAACCGCCACGGCGAATGTGGATCGCCCTCGACGTCGGAGAACGTGTGGTGACGCCGGTGATCGGCCACCCACTGCGTCGGCGCTCCCTGGATCGCCATCGCGCCCGCGACGGCGAGGGTTACGCGCAGCCATCGCTTCGCCTTGAACGAGCCGTGCGTCAGATAGCGATGGAAGCCGACGGTGATGCCGAGGCCGGAGACCACGTAGAAGACCGCACCGATGATCACGTCGGTCCAGGTCAGCGCACCACCCCAGGCGAGTGGAATGGACACAATCAAGGCCACGAATGGAACGACCACAAACGCCCACAGGCCGATCAGGATGCCGACCGGCTGCCGTCCCTCGGTCAGTGGTTTCGGTCCGCGGGTTGCGACCTCAGCAGCATCGGCGTCACGGACGTCGGGCTTCTGGATGACCCCAGATGTCATGGTTACCTCGCGGGTTCGATGTTCCTGGCATTTGACGTTCCGGGCGTTGGACGTTTCTGGTGTGTCTTTGCGGTTCATCCGCTGCGTCAGACGGCGCTTAGGCGCGCGTATGTGCGCTTGTGTGTGCTGGGAGGTCTTCGTAGTGACGTACGCCGGAGATGGGATGACGTACGTGGGCGCCGGTCACCTGCACCTACGCAACCGTAACCTACGGTTCCGTAACTTGGATAGCGAAACGATGGCCACTAGCTGCCATGACGCTTTCTTGATACGAGCCGGGCTCGCGCAAGTGCGGTTCAGTGGCTCTGATCTTGGCTTTCGAACGGTCCACCGCGCCGCACTCGGGCAAATCGGGTGGGCAATGCCGACGTCAGTCGCAATGGCGGCCGCTGAGGATGTCGTTTCGCAACCGGAGTCGACCGACGCTAGGCTGTCAACGCGACACATTCGGCCGTGGTGTAATTGGCAACACGCAGGCCTTTGGTGCCTGTTTTCTAGGTTCGAGTCCTAGCGGCCGAGCTGTACCTCAAAGTCCGTTTCTTGGTCTGCTCAGATCGAAGCCAATGCGGCTCCCACGAGGCGAAGTTGCGCCGGCGCTTGCGACCGCCAGTACGAGTTGTCGTGGCAACCCTTCGCGATATGTACGACATCCGGGTCGACGAGACGGTCACGCAGCGCACGGATCGCCGGTGTGAACGAATCCGCTGCTCCGACGTAGATCTGTGTTGGCAGCCGGCTGATCGCCGCCGCCTGGGAAAGCAGATCACCGTACCGGTTCCAGTCCGACGCCGACGCAAACGCTCCGGGGTTGACGTGCTCTGCCTCGTCGTACGAGCGCCAGAAGGCCGGCGAGTTCGCGATGATCGACCTGAATCGGCCGGGCGCCGCCAGGCCGCAGAGCAGAGCGCCGAAGCCGCCCATCGAGTAACCGAGCACGCTCGGCCGGTCGATGTGCAGCCCGTGCGTCGCGAGCAATGGGAGGAATTCTTCGAGCACCATGCCGAGCGGGTCGTCGCCGGGATGCGGGTGCCAGTAGCCGCTGCCACCCGATACGGCCGCGAGCGCGAATGGTGGGGTGCCGGCCGCGACCGCGTCAGCGAGGTAACCCGGGTAGTCGCCGGCGGCCAGGGCGCCGGCGGCATCGACCCCGTAGCCGTGCAAAACGAGACAGACAGGCAACGCCGTACCGGCCGGGATGCCGGCCGGGTAAGCGATCGCGTAGTTGACGGCCCGGTTCCGTCGTGCGGAGGCGAACGTGCCCGCGGTGATCACCCCCGCCGCATGTCGAACCGGCGGAACCGTGACGTCGCAATATCCGAGGTGCCTGTCGAGAGCGGCTTTGCCGGGGACGATGCCGGCCTCCGTCAGCTGGATCAACCCTGCACTCGCGCCGGCGATCACCGTGACCGATGCCACCCCGAGCAGCGCCTGGCGACGGGTCAGCATGGCGGTCAAGATAACGGACGGATCCCAGGCCCGCTGTCCGTGGAGACCCCGGATCGAACCCCCACCGCCCAGGTCGCGGCGGTATAGGGGGCATCGACGACTCGCCGGCGCATCGTCTGGCTACCATGGGCCGTCAGACGGCGACCGCGCGAGCAAGTCCATCGACGGCCCGTCGGGCAGGTGAAGGGAGCCGCAGATGAGCGAGCCACGTACCGTCGTCGTACTCGCCGCCGGTGAGGGCAAGCGCATGCGGTCGGCGCTGCCGAAGGTGTTGCATCCGCTGCTCGGGCGGACGCTCCTCGGGCACGTGTTGCACACCACCCAGCCGCTGCGAGCGGAGCGCGAGATCGTCGTCGTTGGCCATGGGGCCGACCAGGTCACCGCTTATCTGACCCAGGTCGCCCCGGCCGCCCGACCCGTGCTGCAAGCCGAGCAACGAGGGACCGGCCATGCCGTACGGACCGCACTAGATGCCTTCCCGGACGTGACCGGCACCGTGATCGTGGTGGGCGGGGACACGCCGATGCTGCGCTCAGCAACGCTGATGGCGATGATCGACGCTCATGAGCAGGCGGCGACGGTCGCAACCGTGCTGACCGCGCGGGTCGACGATCCATTCGGCCTCGGCCGCATCGTGCGTGACGAACACGGCCGAGTCACCGGCATCGTCGAACACCGGGATGCAACGCCCGAACAGCTGGCGATCAACGAGGTGAACACCAGCGTGTACGCGTTCGACGCGGCCGCGCTGCGCGACGCGCTCGGGAAGCTGACAGCCGCGAACGACCAGGGCGAGGAATATCTCACCGACGTTCTGGATCTCCTCGCGTCCACCGGCCGGCCGGTCGCCGCCCATGAGTTGAGCGATCCCGAGGAGGGCCTCGGCGCCAACGATCGGGCCCAGCTCGCCGCGCTGGCCGCCCGGCTGCGCGACCGGATCAACACCGACCTGATGCGCTCCGGCGTCAGCATGCTCGACCCGGCGACCACCTGGATCGACGTAACCGTCGGCATAGAACCGGACGCGACCATCGAGCCCAATACGCAGTTGCGGGGTGCGACCTCGGTGGCCGCGGGCGCGGTGGTCGGCCCGGACACGACACTCACGAACGTCGTCGTCGGCGAGGGGGCGCGGGTGATCCGTACCCACGGATCCGACTCGGTTATCGGCGCCGGCGCTAACGTCGGACCGTTCGCCTACCTGCGGCCCGGCACCGACCTGGCCGACGTCGGGCAAGATCGGGACGTTCGTCGAAACGAAGAACGCCCGGATCGGCGAGGGCAGCAAGGTGCCGCACCTGACCTACGTCGGCGACGCCACGATCGGCCGGGACGTCAACATCGGCGCCGCGACGATCTTCGTGAATTACGACGGCAGCCACAAACACCACACGACCATCGAGGATGGGGTGTTCGTCGGCTGCGACACGACGCTGGTTGCACCGGTGACCGTACGCGCCGGCGCCTACATCGCGGCCGGCAGCTCGATCAACGAGGACGTGCCGTCCGGCGCGCTCGGTATCGCCCGGGCGCGGCAACGCAACATCGAGGGTTGGGTCGAGCGCAAACGGCCCGGCACCAAAGCGGCGAAGGCGGCGGCCGCGGCGGCCGACTCGGCGGCTGATGAGCGGGCGGCTCAGCTTGCCGCGGCGAGCATGGCGACGGCGGACCTGGCCGTGGACAACGCGGCCGGGGAGGCCATCGCCGCGACCGAGTTGGCCGAACGCGACGGCGCAGAGCACTGATCTGCGACCGGCCGCCGCAGCGCGCGGAGGCCAGTTCGCGTGACCGCGGCCACCGTCGGAGGTGGTCGCCGCGCGTCGTGCGGGGTCGCGCGAGATAATTGTTGTACGGGATCCGAGAGTTCAGACGGGAAGCGGCGGCGTCCATGGGCAGCATCTCTTCGGAGAATCGCAAGACACTCATGTTGTTCTCGGGGCGCGCCTACCCCGAGTTGACCGCGCAGATCGGCAGCGAGCTAGGCATCGCACCGACCGACACCGACGCGTACGAATTCGCCAACGGCGAGATCTTCGTGCGCTATCGGGAGTCCGTCCGTGGCTCGGACGCGTTCGTGGTGCAGTCGATGTCGGCCCCACTGAACAAGTGGTTCGTCGAGTCGCTGATCATGGTCGACGCCTTGAAGCGCGGTTCGGCCAAGCGGATCACCGTTGTGCTGCCGTTCTATCCGTACGCCCGCCAGGACAAAAAGCACCGTGGCCGGGAGCCGATCTCCGCGCGCATGGTCGCCGATCTCTACAAGACCGCCGGCGCCAACCGGATCCTCACGGTCGACCTCCACACGGCGCAGATCCAGGGCTTCTTCGACGGCCCGGTCGATCACCTCTTCGCGATGGACATCCTCGCCGGCTATGTCGAGAAGCACTACGCCGGTCGCCCGATGGCCGTGGTCGCACCGGACTCGGGCCGCGTGCGCGTGGCCGAGCGCTGGACCGACCGCCTCGGCGGCTGTCCGCTGGCGTTTATCCACAAGACCCGCGATCCGTTGAAGCCGAACCAGGTGGTGGCCAACCGGGTGGTGGGCGACGTCGAGGGCCGCGTCTGCCTGATCGTCGACGACATGATCGACACCGGTGGCACGATCTGCAAGGCCTCGGACATCCTCTTCGACTCGGGCGCGGCCGACGTCGTGGTGGCCGCGACGCACGCGGTGCTGTCCGATCCGGCCACCGAACGGCTGAAGAACAGCCGGATCAGCGAGATCGTCGTCACGAACACGCTGCCGTTGCCGCCGGAGAAGCAACTCGACAAGATCACCGTACTGTCGATCGCGCCGTTGATTGCGCGCGCGATCCGCGAAGTGTTCGACGACGGGTCCGTCACGACTCTCTTCGGCGGTTTGTCGTATCGCTTTAGGGCTTTGGGGCCGGACTTTACCCACTCGACTGCAGGGCGTTTTAGGTCTTCGTGGGCAAAGCCCGGCCCCAAAGCCCGACGTGGGTGAGCTCCGTCCGGGACCGGCGGGTTAGAGCTCTCGCAGTGAACCTGGTACGGACAGAGCCGCCGTGAGTACGGCGGGCCAAGGGGGACCCGGTCCGCGGGTCACGTCCGCCTGCCGTGTCACGGCGGCTCTGTCGGTATCACGTACACGGCGAAAGATCTTTAAAGCTGATCGGACGCCCCACCGTGACCACCCGGGCTTGGCGGCCCGACCCGCGAAGACCTAAAACGCTCTCCCAGTCGAGCGGGATCGGGCAGCCCCAAGCCCCAAGCGCAAGCCCAAGAGCCAAGGTAGAGTGGTGAGGTTGCCGAGGCGAGGGCGCCCCCGAGCGATCGGGCGAGGTGCCGTTATCGACGCGGTGTTCCGGGCGATGGTCCGGCGCGCTCGCGCCCCTCGCCTGGGCATCGCCGCAACAATTGACTTCGCGAACTGTGAAAGGTGTGCCCCGTGTCCGAGGTCCGTATTAAGGCCGAAACGCGTACTGAGTTCGGCAAGGGCGGTGCGCGCCGCACGCGTCGTGCCGGCAACGTTCCCGCCGTGCTCTACGGGCACGGCACCGACCCCCAGCACATCGCGCTGCCGGCGCGGGAGTTCGCCGCGGCGATCCGCCACGGTGGGATCAACCAGCTCTTCACGATCGAGAGCGCGGATGGCACCGAGACGCTGGCGCTACCGAAGGCGATCCAGCGTGACCCGGTGCGCGACTCGTTCGACCACATCGACCTGCTGATCGTCCGCCGCGGCGAGAAGGTGACCGTCGACGTGCCGGTGCACCTCACCGGTACGGCCGCGCCGGAGACGATCGTGACCATCGAGCAGCAGACGTTGTCGGTCATCGCCGACGCGACCCAGCTGCCGGACCGCTTCGAGGTGTCGATCCAGGGTCTGCAGGCCGGATCGCACATCACCGCCGGTCAGGTCGAGTTGCCGGAGGGCACCGAGCTCGCCGCCGACCCCGAGTCGCTCGTCGTGGTCATCCAGGTCGCGGCCGTCGCTGATCTGGGCGTGCCGGAGGTCGCCGAGGGCGAAGAGGCCGCCGAGGGCGCGCCGGTCACCGAGGCTCCGGCCGAGGCCGACGAGTCGTAAGGCGAGGCTGCGCCGCCGGCGGTCGATCTTCGGGTCGGCCGCCGGTGTGCTGTCCGCGGTACCGCCCGGAGACGGTGCACCGCCACACGGTGCACCGCCGCGGTGGCCGCACGCCCAGCGGCCGGTAGCCCGCCCGACACGACCGTGGTCGGTATGTCGATGGCACGTGCGGCCGCGAATCCCGGAGGATGTAACCATGACCGACGCCGGACCCTGGCTCGTGGTCGGCCTCGGCAACCCCGGCGCCGAATACGCCCGCAACCGGCACAACGCCGGTTTTCTGGTGGCGGATCTGCTCGCGCGCCGTGTCGGTGCCAAATTCGGCCGGGCCCGCCGGGCCGCGACCGAGGTAGCGGAGGGGTTCCTGCGGCCGGGCGGTCCGAAGATCGTTATCGCTAAGCCGACGACCTACATGAACCTCCTTGGCACGCCGACGGCGTCGCTCGCCGCGTTTTACAAGATCCCGCCGGAGCGCATCGTCGCCGTCCACGATGAGTTGGACCTCGACTTCGGCACCGTACGAGCGAAGATCGGCGGCGGTGAGGGCGGACACAACGGCCTTCGATCGATGTCGAAGTCGCTCGGGACGAAGGACTACGCCCGCGTACGGTTCGGCATCGGTCGGCCGCCGGGCCGGATGGACCCGGCCGACTACGTTCTGTCAGATTTCTCGGCCAGCGAACGGAAAGAATTGGATTTTCTGGTCGATCGTGCCGCAGACATGGTCGAATCGGTCGTCGAATACGGCGTGGAACCGACGCAGAACCGTTATCACGCACTCTGACCGCCGCGAACACGCCGCCCAATAGTCGCCGAGATCAGACCCTCGGCCTTGCCGTGACCCGTGACGGTCGCACTCCGTCACGCGTTTAACGGCTGGTACAGGCTCGTGGGGAGGCGACGGCGAGGGGGCACCGTGGCGGAGCGGACGGGGACTGGCGCAGGCCAGTTCGCTGAACCGTCACAGCCGGCGGACGCGGCGACCACGTGGCAGCTGCCGGCGATCGTGACCGACTGTGTCGCCCGAAACGCTGGCGGATCCGGCCCCGGTCAGCCCGGCGCCGGTCGCGACCGGCCGGCATCGGGCCGTGCGACGGCACTGGCGGCGATGCGACCCGGTTGGTCAACACCAAGCACGAGCCCGGTGCGGCTGTCGACACCGGTGGCGATCGGCCGAACGGCCACGACGACCAGGCGCGGTTGATCGGAGTCGACACGGCCGACGCGGCCGTGCTGCGCATTCGTCGCGTCATGACCGAGGCGCTCGGGCGGGGTCGGCTGGCCGAGACGACCGCGGGACGCTGGCGAGCGGTATGGCCGATGAGCAATTCGAACGATCTGACGGTCGAGATCGACCGCCCCGGCGACGAGGCGTCCGATGTGTTGTCGGACCTCGTATTAGGGCCGCGCACGCTACGTGACGCCAATTCTGGTGATGCAGTCGATGTCGGCCGGATTGCCGATCGATTCGACGCCGACCGTCGTGCTGCGGTCGGCACTCGGCGCGGCCGCGACCGTGGACGCGATCCTCGCCACGCTCGACGTCGCGGCGGTCGCCGGCGCGCCGATCACCGAGCTAACGGCAAGCGACGTGTCGATCAGCGGTCCGGACGTGGCCGACGCGGCCGATGTCGAGAGCCGGCCCGCGCCCGGTCGGGTTATCGACGACGCGGCCGATGACGACGATGGCCGACGATGGCGAGGACCGCGATGGCTTGGCCGACGTGGCGAGGATCGCGATCCGGCACCGCCGGTGCTGACCGATCCGGATCACCGTCCGGGCCTGGGCCGGCACGCGGTCGGCGGCCGGGTGCGGGCGACCTGGGAAGTCGGGTACGTCGTGATGGCGCTCGTCGCAGATCTCGTGGCCGGCCTCGTCGGCGGCGCGGTGGCGTTCGCCGCCCGGTTCGGCGACCAGGTGAACGACATCAATCGCGCGTACGTGTTCGTCTCCGCGGTCCTGCCCGGGCTGTTTCTCCTGTCGTTGTGGCTGAGTCGGGCGTACGAGCGCCGGTTCCTGTTCGTCGGCACCGACGAATACCAGCGGGTGCTCCGAGCCGGCGTGTTCATGACCGCGCTGACCGCCACGTTGTCGTACGCGTTCGTGGCCAACCTCGCCCGTGGTTACGTCGTGCTGGCACTGCCGGTCGCGACGCTGCTC
Organism: uncultured Actinomycetota bacterium; assembly: GCA_963724705.1. Taxonomy (GTDB): domain Bacteria; phylum Actinomycetota; class Actinomycetes; order Mycobacteriales; family Micromonosporaceae; genus DASQPR01. Next base: position 135,927 of record CAVRVS010000006.1, on the reverse strand, counting down.
TGTCTCGGTGCCCGATTCGTCCTACGCCAATGGCTGCACCGGCGGCGGGCGCAGGGAGAGTGCCTGCGTCGGGTGATCGTGGTCGGTCACGAACTCGCCGTCGTGGCGATCGCCCGCCAGCTGGGCCGCGAGCTGTATCACGGTCTCGAGGTGGTGGGCTGCTGCCTGCCGCCGGAGCACGACGACGATGTCGGCATGCCGGTGTACGGGACGTTCGCCGACGTAGCCGCCGCCGTCCGCGCCGCCGGAGCCGACACCGTCCTCGTGCTGTCCTGCCCGGAACTTGACGGGCACATGCTGCGCCGGTTGGCCTGGCGCCTGGAGCGCGACGACATCGACCTGATCGTCGCGAGTTCGCTGGTGGACGTGGCCGGCTCCCGGGCGACCGTACGGCCGGTCGATGGGTTGCCGATGCTGCACGTCGAGCACCCGCGGCTCTCGGGTGCCGGTCGAGTCGTGAAGTCGGTCTTCGACCGGGTGAGTGCCACGGCCGGCCTGATACTGCTAGCGCCGCTATTCGTGGCCGCGGCGATCGCGATCCGCGCCACGTCGCCCGGTCCGGTGCTGTTCCGCCAGGTACGGATCGGCAAGGCCGGCCGCCGCTTCGTGATGTACAAGTTCCGGACCATGGTCGTCGACGCCGAATCCCGCAAGCACGAACTCGTGGATCTCAACCACGGCGACGGCGTCCTGTTCAAGATCCGTAGCGATCCTCGCGTCACCGCGGTGGGCCGGTGGATGCGCCGCTTGTCGATCGACGAGCTGCCCCAATTGATCAACGTCGTCCGAGGCGAGATGTCGCTGGTCGGCCCGCGACCACCGTTGCCCGAAGAGGTTGCGGCCTACCCGTCGGATATGCGCCGCCGGCTTGCCGTGAGTCCCGGTCTGACCGGGACTGTGGCAGGTATCCGGACGTTCGGACCTTTCCTGGGAGGAGACGGTTCGCCTCGACCTGCGCTATGTGGAAAACTGGTCCTTCTCATTGGACCTGGTGATCCTGTTGCGCACCCTCTCGGCGGTGTGCCGGAGTTCGGGGGCGTACTGATGGCACCCGCGGTTGACGGAGCTTTTGCGCGCTGGCTCGCCGACGGCGCCGGTGAGCTGCTCCGGAACATCCGCGGGGACATGGGTTTCGATGATCCGACGGCGTTACGTCACGCCGGCGACAAGAAGTCGCACGACTTCATCACGACCCAGCTCACGAAGTGGCGCCACGGCGACGCGGTGCTGTCCGAGGAGGCCGAGCGCGACGACCTCGTGAGGCTCGACGCCGAACGGGTGTGGATTGTCGACCCGCTCGACGGCACGCGCGAGTTCGGCGAGCCCGGGCGTACGGACTGGGCCGTACATATCGGGCTATGGGTACGGTCCTCGACGGCGCCGTCCCAGCTCGCCGCGGCCGCGATCGGCCTGCCCGCACAACAACGCATCTTGGGTACGGACTTCCCGCCGTCGTACCCGCCGTTGTCGGCGGCCGCCGCGGCCGGCGGACCGCTACGTTTCGTCGCCAGCCGCACCCGGCCGCCGGCGTTGCTGAACGCCGTGGCCGATGACCTCGGCGCGGAGCTGGTGCCGATGGGCTCGGCCGGCGCCAAGATCGCGGCGGTCATCTCCGGTGACGTCGACGCATATATCCATGCCGGCGGCCAGTACGAGTGGGACTCCGCGGCACCGGTAGGCGTGGCGCTGGCCACAGGTCTGCACGCATCGCGCATTGATGGCTCACCATTGGAATACAACCGCGCCGACCCCGTGCTGCCCGACCTCATCGTCTGCCGGAAAGACCTGGCCAACCGGCTTCTCGAAGCCATCTCACGGGCTGGTTGAGGGGCTGCGCCGGCCAGTAGTCCCAGCATGTTCATGAGATAGGGTGCAGCGATGGACCAGCCGGCCCACTACCGGGTTTCCCATCTGGACGCTCTCGAAGCTGAGAGCGTCTTCGTTATGCGAGAGGTAGTCGCCGAATTCGAGCGGCCGGTTCTGCTGTTCTCCGGTGGCAAGGACTCGATCGTCATGCTGCGGCTGGCCGAGAAGGCGTTCGCACCCGGGCGCATACCGTTCCCGGTGCTGCACGTCGACACCGGTCACAACTTTCCCGAGGTTCTCGAGTATCGCGACCGCCGCGTCGACCAGCTCGGGGTGATCCTGCACGTGGCGTCGGTCCAGGACGCGATCGACGCCGGCACGGTCCGCGAGTCGCCGGACGGCACCCGCAACCGCATCCAGACGCCGGTGCTGTTGGACGCGATCGAAAAGGGCCGGTTTGATGCGCTGTTCGGCGGCGCTCGGCGTGACGAGGAAAAGGCGCGGGCGAAGGAACGCGTCTTCTCCTTCCGCGACGAGTTCGGCCAGTGGGACCCGAAGAACCAGCGGCCCGAACTCTGGTCGCTCTACAACGGCCGGGTGCACCCGGGCGAGTCCATTCGCGTCTTCCCGTTGTCGAACTGGACCGAGTTGGATGTCTGGCACTACATCGGTCGCGAGCGCATCGAACTGCCGGCGATCTATTTCGCGCACAAGCGCGAGGTCGTCGACCGAGCCGGAATGCTCTACGCGATCAACGAGTTCCTACCGATGCGCGCCGGCGAGGAGTCGTTCACCGAGCAGGTGCGGTATCGCACGGTGGGCGACGCGTCGTGTACGGCCGCCGTCCGTTCCGACGCCGACACGATCGACAAGGTGATCGCCGAGATCGCCGCCACCCGCATCACCGAGCGCGGCGCGACCCGCGGCGACGACCGGGTGAGTGAGGCCGCCATGGAAGACCGCAAGCGGGAGGGTTACTTCTAAATGTCCGACACGAGCGTGTTGGGCGGCACCGTCGCTCCCGTTGATCCGCCGCGCGGCATGGACCTGCTGCGGTTCGCGACCGCCGGCTCGGTCGACGACGGCAAGTCGACACTCATCGGCCGGCTGCTGTACGACACCAAGACGATCTTCGAGGATCAGCTCGCCGCCGTAGAGGCCGTTTCGGCGTCACGCGGCGACGAATACACGAACCTCGCGCTGCTCACCGACGGCCTGCGCGCCGAGCGGGAGCAGGGCATCACGATCGACGTTGCCTACCGCTACTTCGCCACTCCGCGCCGGAAGTTCATCATCGCCGACACGCCGGGGCACATCCAGTACACCCGGAACATGGTCACCGGCGCGTCCACGGCCGACCTGGCGTTGATCCTGGTCGACGCGCGTAAGGGCCTGGTCGAGCAGTCGCGGCGCCACGCGTTCCTGTGCTCGCTGCTGCGGGTGCCGCACCTCGTGCTGTGCGTCAACAAGATGGACCTCGTCGACTACTCGCAGGCGGTGTTCGAGGACATCGCGGCCGAGTTCACCGACTTCGCCGCGAAGCTCGAGGCGCCCGATCTGTCCGTCATCCCGATCTCGGCGCTGCACGGCGACAACATCGTCACCCGCGCGGCGACCATGCCCTGGTATCAGGGGCCGTCGCTGCTACATCATCTGGAGCACGTACACATCGGGTCGGACCGCAACCTCGTGGACGTACGGTTCCCGGTGCAGTACGTGATCCGGCCGCAGTCGTCCAAGATCACTGACTACCGTGGATACGCCGGTCAAGTGGCGTCCGGGGTGTTGAAGCCGGGCGACGAGGTGATGGTGCTGCCGTCCGGGTTCACCAGCCGGATCGCCGCTATCGACACCGCCGACGGTCCGGTCACCGAGGCGTTCCCGCCGATGTCGGTGACCGTACGGCTGGCCGACGAAATCGACATCTCGCGCGGCGACATGATCTGCCGGCCGCACAACCAGCCGGCCGTCGCGCAGGACATCGAAGCCATGATCTGCTGGATGGACGAAACGCGACCGATGTCCGTCGGCGGCAAGTATGCGATCAAGCACACGACCCGGTCGGCGCGAGCGGTCGTCCGCGCCATGAACTACCGCCTCGACGTCAACACGCTGCACCGGGACGAGACCGCCACCGAACTTCGGCTGAACGAGATCGGTCGGGTTCGACTGCGCACGACCGTGCCGCTGCTGGCCGACGAATACCGCCGCAACCGTACGACCGGAGGCTTCATCGTGATCGACGAGACGACAAACCGTACGGTCGGCGCCGGCATGATCGTGGAGGCGGCCTGAGCCAGCCCGATGTCGGACGGCGTTGAGCCCACGAGGCCCGGTGGCGAGCTGAGCGTGCCAGACGGCGGTGAGCCGCCGCGAGCCGGCCGGAGATCGCGATCTGGCCGCCGCCGATTCGTGCCCCCGTACCGCCCGATGCGTGCGACCCTAAGCGCGACGGGCGCCGGCGCGACCCAGCGTGGCACCGACAGCTCGTTGGTGCGCGGCGGCCCGACCGTGGCGGCGGACGTCGGGCCTGCGACAAACCGCGCCGGCGTGACCCGCGACGGAGCGATCGCCGAAATGGCGACCCGCGACGAGGCGACCGGCGACGGCAGCAGCAGCGACGGCAGCCGCAGCCGCGACGCGGCGACCGGCCAGATCGGCCGCACCCGCGTGGCGACCGTGTCGGTCACCATCGCCCGGGCTCGCCGGCCATTCGTCCCGGCCCCGAGGCGCGGTACACGCAGGGGAGTGGTGGTGCGACAACCGGGCCGGATGTCGAGGTTGCTTGGCCGCCTGGCGGTGCGCGCCGCGGACGCAGCCAGCCGGTTCGGCGCCCGCCGCCTCGGTGTCCGTACATCCGACGCGCTTGGTCGGTTCGGGACGACGCCTCCTGCGGCGCCGGGTCCCGGCCCGCGGATCAGCGAGTCCCAACTGCGTGAGCTCGTCGCCGCGAACGTGGTGATCGACGGTGGCCAGCGGCAGATCATCGCCGAGGTGCTCGCGGCGGGCGTCCGCCACGTCCGCGAGGTGATGGTGCCGCGCACCGACGCCATCTTCGTGGCCGCCGGCGATTCGACCGCGGTCGCCCTGGACCGCGTGCTGACGTCGCGGCATTCGCGCTTCCCGGTCATCGACGGTACGCACGATGACGTGATCGGCGTGGTGCAGGTGTGGGATCTCCTGCTCGCGAACGAGGCGGACGCGGTCACCGTTGGAACACTGGCCCGACCGGTCCACCACATCCCGGGTTCGAAGCGCGTCCTTGCGGCGCTGTCGGACATGCGGCGCGAGGGCCATCACATGGCCGTCGTCGTCGACGAATACGGCGGCACGGCCGGAATCGTCACGCTGGAGGATCTCGTCGAAGAACTTGTCGGCGAAGTCCACGCGGACGGCATCGAGGCCGACGTCGACGGCGCAGCGGCCGGCGTGTTCACCGGCATCGACGGCCGTACGAACCTCAACGACTTCGCCGAGCGCTGCGGCTTCGTACTGCCGCCCGGACCGTACGAGACGGTCGGCGGGTTCGTGATGGCGCGCCTGGGCCGGCTACCGCACCCGGGCGACGAGGTGATCGTCGGCTCGTGGCGGCTCGTGGTCACCGAATGCGAGGGACGCCGAGTCAGCCGGGTCTCGGTACGGCCGATCGCCGGATGAGCTGGTCGCGGTCGGCTGGTCGGTCTGGTCGGTCTGGTCGGCTGGTCAGTCGGGCGGCACGACCGGAATCGTGATCTGGTGCCAGGTGCGTCCATCGGCCGAGATGGTCGGATGCGCGCCGAGGGTGACATACCCACCGGAGACGGTGACCACGCGGCTGTTCGGCGCGGCACTGCCCGTCACCAGCTTGAACGTCGCGCCATGGTCGGTGCTTCGCCGGTATGACACGGTGTCCGCGCCACCACTGATCCACACGCCGACCGATCCATCAGCCGGCGTGATCAAGCCGAATTCGTCGGTGGCGGTCCAACTCGCCTCCGGGATCGGCGCGGCCCACGTCTGGCCGCCGTCGCCCGACCGGATCAGCAACATCTGGCCGCCGCTGCGGACGAGCACGTAGACATTGGTGCCGTCGGCCGTCGCGAGTGCAGGTTGCGCACCGGTCTCCGGCACCACGCCGAGCCCGGTCGTACGCCAGGTCGTGCCGTGATCGTTGCTCAGCGACACCGCGAGCTCGCCGGTGCCGGGGTCGTTGCCCGTCACCCACCAGCCGTGGTCGTCACTGGCGAGGTTGATCGAGGAGAGCTCGGGTTGGCGCGGTATGGAGCGGATCTTGGCGTCGCCGCCGCTCACTTCTTCGATCTTGCCCTGCGTCGCGATCTGGATCGGTTCGACCGATGTCGTCGCCGGCCTCGTTGCGAAGATCGAACCGAGGCTCAGGGTCGCGGCGACCGGTCCAATGCTGTTGCCGACGTCGGCACTGACCACGACGTCGGTCTGGTCGAGCGCGACCACCCGGGCACCCGCGAGCGAGTCGGACGGGTGATTGCGGAGCAAGCCGATCCGCTCGGTCGACACTTGGTTACCGAGCGAGATCAGTTGCAGGCTGCACGAGCTGTCGCGGCAGGCGTCGATCAGACCGTACGAATGGGCAAGATCGACACCATCGGCCGCAACCAGGCGAGCCGTGACCGTCCCGGTCGGCGCCGGCAACGTGACGATGGCGTCGGTCGGGTCGGCGTTGCCACCGTTCGCGATGGCAATCTCCACGACGCCCGGTCGACCCGAGTTCGACGCGAGCACGAGACCGATGTAGGCAAGACCGGGCAGGAACACGATCGTCGCCGCGAAGGACCACAGCGCGGTGGCCAGTCGACGGCGCTTGAGCCGCCGGCGACCGCGCGCGGCGACGTCTTCGAAGTCGGGCAGCCGGGTGTGCTGCTCCACACCGGAGCGCAGCGCCGCGAAGTCGGGCTCGGTCATCGCCGACGCCCCCGTACGGTAACCAGGCTTTCGCCCGGCAGCGCCGGGTCGTCCACCATCCGGTCCAGCCCGGTGGTCGAGTCCAGCGTCCGCCGACCGGTCGGCGCCGATCCGGTCATCTTCGGCGCGCTGGTGGGGGAGGTCGTCGGTCCGGCCAACCATGGCTGGTACGTCGTCGGGCCAGTTGCCAAGATCCAGGTCCCGACCGGTGGCGACGAGGTCGCCGGCGCGCTGGCCGGCGTGACCGACCGGTGTGCCATCGGCCTCGACCGGCAGGATGCCGACGCCGCGGGCTGGAATGACTCGGCCCGGCCGGCCGTGCTTCGAGGCCGCTGGGGCCGACCGCCCGGTGGCGAGCGTTGGTGCGCCGTCGTGCAGCAGTTCGGCGAGCAGGGCCCGGCCCCGGGACAGCCGCGCCTTGACCGTCCCCACCGGCACATCGAGCTGCTCGGCCACTTCCTGGACGGACATGTCGGCGATGTGGTGCAGCACGATCGTCTCCCGGGTCGGCCGGGACAGCTTGGCGAGTGCGGCCACGAGCAGCACCCGGGTGGGGTCCGCGCCCGGCACCGATTCCGGAGTCGGCGTGACGCGTCCGGTGCGGATCATCGTGTCCAGCAAGCGCCGGCGGCGCCACCGCGTCCGGGCGAGGTTGACCGCGACCGTTCGCAGCCACGCTTCCGGGTCGGCCACCTCGAGGAAGGTCTTCGGCCGGGCGAGGGCGCGCGCGTACGCCTCCTGAACCAGGTCCTGCGCCTCCGCGTAGTCGGCGGTCAGCCCGTAGAGCGTGGCCACCAGTCGGCGGTAATACGCCTGGTAGGCCTCGCGTATGGCCTCCTGGGCCTCGTCATCGGCCACTGACCCTCCTCGGGCGGGCCGACTGATCGGCCGCCCTCATCGAGCGGGCACACACGTGGCCCCCGAATAAGGACCAGCGGAGCGGCCCATCGGTTGCATGGCCGGCCGACTTCCTTTCGCTGGCGGATACGCTCGGCCGCGAACGCACCTGGAAGAATGAGGTCCATGTCTCGCGAGTCCGCCACGCCGCCCGCCGCCCGGCCCCGGGTGCTGTCCGGCATCCAACCCACCGCCGACTCCTTCCACCTGGGCAATTACCTCGGCGCGGTGCGCAATTGGGTCACTATGCAGGACACGTACGACGCGTTCTACTGCGTCGTGGACCTGCACGCGATCACGGCTGGTCACGAACCGGCGTTGTTGCGGCAGCGTACCCGCGTGAGCGCGGCCCAGCTATTGGCCAGCGGGCTCGATCCGGAGCGCTGCACGCTGTTCGTGCAGTCGCAGGTGCCCGAGCACGCGCAGCTGGCCTGGGTGCTCGGCTGCATCACCGGGTTCGGCGAGGCGAGCCGGATGACGCAGTTCAAGGACAAGTCGAGCAAGCAGGGTGCCGATCGGGCCAGCGTCGGCCTGTTCACCTATCCGATCCTGCAGGCGGCCGACATCCTGCTCTACCTGGCCGATGCGGTGCCGGTCGGCGAGGACCAGCGCCAGCACCTGGAGCTCACCCGGGATCTCGCGCAGCGCTTCAACACCACGTACGGTCCGACGTTCGTCGTGCCGCAGCCGTACATTCTGCGGGAGACCGCGAAGATCGCGGATCTCCAGCAGCCGACGGCGAAGATGTCGAAGTCGGCGTCGTCGCCGGCCGGCGTGGTCGATCTGCTCGACGATCCGGCGAAGTCGGCGAAGAAGATCCGCTCCGCGGTCACCGACACCGGTCGGGAGATCATCTTCGATCCGGAAGCCAAGCCTGGCGTGTCGAACCTGCTGACGATCTACTCGGCGCTTACCGGCCGGAGCATCGAGGATCTCGTCGACGCGTACGCCGGCAAGGGGTACGGCGACCTCAAGAAGGATCTCGCCGACGTGCTCACCGGCTGGGTCCGGCCGATCCAGGAGCGCACCCGGGCCTATCTCGACGATCCGGCTCAGCTCGACAAGCTGCTCGCGATCGGCGCGGAGAAGGCGCGCGCGGTAGCGTCCGAGACACTGAAGACCGTTTACGATCGGGTCGGATTCCTCGCGCCCGCGAGCAACTGACCCGACCGGCATGAACGCGGCGAGGAGCGACAACGTGGAGCGGAGCGGCGACCGATCGACGGTCGAGTCGATGGGTCCGGCCGGCGTGGCCGTCGAACCGGACGCGCCGATCACGGTGGGTGTCGCGATCAGCATCCCGCAGCCGTGGGCGGAGATCCTCGACGCCGTGCGCGCATCGTCGGGCGACCCGCTCGCCGCGTTCATCCCGGCTCACGTCACGCTGCTCGGCCCGACCGACATCGACCCGGACCGGATCGGCGAGGCCGAGGTGCGTCTCGCCGCCGCCGCGGCCGCGCATGCCCCGTTCGCCGTACATCTGCGTGGCACCGGCACATTCCGGCCGGTGACCGAGGTCGTGTTCGTGGCGGTGGCGACCGGCATCGGCGAGTGCGAGCGGCTCGCGACCGACGTCCGCCAGGGTCCGCTGTTACGTGACCTGCACTACCCGTACCACCCGCACGTGACGATCGCGCACGACGTGCCGACGATCGCGCTCGACCGTGTCTACGCCGAACTCGCCGACTTCGAGGCCCTGTTCACCGCCGACCACTTCACGCTGTACGTGCACGGCTCGGACGGTCGTTGGCGCCCGCTGCGTGACTTCAAGCTGACCGGCGAACCAGCGGCCGAGCGATACACCGACGGCGGGATCGGATCCGTTGGGCTCAGCGGATCCGACGCGGTCAGCGGATCCCACGGCCCGAAGGAGACCGACGGCGTCTCGCCGCCGCCCACGCCATGAATCCCTTCGCCGCTCTGGAGAAGGGGTGGGACACCCTCATCACACGGTCTCGCCGGCGGTCCAAGGTGTTCGACCACATCTGGACCGCGCGCGAACGCTACAGCGAAGTGCTCGGCGGCCGGCTCGCCGCCGCGATCGCGTACTACGGCTTCTTCGCCGTCTTCGCACTCGCCCTGATCGCGTACTCGATCGTCGGCTTCGTGCTCGCGAACAACGCCGCCGCGGTCGACGCCGTCAACCGCTTCCTGGAGCAGAACATCCCGTTCCTGGACGCGACGCAGATCGCCGAGGCCCGCAACACCGTGGCCATCGTCGGTCTGATCGGTCTCGTCTTCACCGGTGCCGGCTGGATCGACTCGTTGCGATCGTCCCAGCGCGCGATCTGGGGCTACGAACAGCAGCCCGGCAACGTCTTCATCCGGCGGGCTCTCGATCTCTCGATCATGATCGGCATCGGCCTGCTGCTGGCGTTGTCGTTGTGGGTACAGGCGAGTATCAACGACGCAGTCAAGCCGGTGCTGCTCTGGCTGTCGCCGAACGACGTCACCGTCGGTCTCCAGGACACCATCAACGTCATCGCTCGGGTCGTCGGCATAGTCCTCGGCCTGATGGTCAACGCCCTGCTTGCGGCGAGCCTGCTATCGGGCGTCAGCCGACTGCGCATGCCGCTGCGCCGACTCATCCCGTCTACCATTTTGGTCGCGGTCGGGCTGAGCGTGCTCAGCACGGTCGGCCGGCTCTACATCGACTTCAGCGCGCGCCGTCCGGCCTATCAGCTCGTCGGTGGCACGGTCGCGCTTCTGCTCTTCCTCTACCTCTTCAATCAGTTGCTGCTCTACGGCGCGGCGCTGGCCGCCACGAGCAAACATGGAACCGTCGTGGATCTGGCCGCGGGTGCGCCGCCGGCTGAGGACGGCGACGATTCCGCGGGTACGGATGACCGCCAGCCCAGCGTCACGGCGACGGGAGATGCGCGAGCCGAAGGCGATACGGCGCCGACGATCGGAGCCGGCCGGACGACGACCGGTCGATGAACGGTGCCCGGCACGCCTCCGATCGCGACGCCGCTGCGGACCGGAGTGCGGAGGCGGCAACGCCGTCCGCCGCCGCGGATCGTGACGCGTCCACCGGGCGGGAGGCAACCACCGAGTCGACCGACGGCCAGCCGGGGACCGCCGAGGCAGATCGTTCGGACCGCGATCGTTCGGACCGTGACCGTTCGGACCGCGACCGCTCGACCGGCGCTCCCGATCGCCGCCGGTAAGCGACCGAAAGCGACGTTTACTCGCTTTCCGCCCGCCGATACTGCACGTCGACCGCCCGCACGCGACGATGATGGATACGTGGGCGCGCTCGTGACACTGCAACTGCCGCCGGACTCTCCCGATCCGAGAGCTGCCGTGGATCATTACGTTCGGGCCACTCACCGAGGACGAGGACTGGGAGCCGGTGGTGTGCGGACCGTACGAACGACCACACGCACTCGCGCTGGCCGAAGAGATCGTCGCCGACGAAGAACTGATGGCTGTCGTCGAGCCGTTGCTGGGCTACGCATCGCCCGACGAGATCCGCGACGAGATCGGTGTGGCGCGTGCCGCCGCCCAGCCCGTCGACACTGTCGGCGGAGTCGATGAGGACGAGCCGGCCGACGATGGGCTGGACGAGGACGGCTTCGAAGCTGATGGAGTCGGACTGCCCGCGCGGGTGCTCGAGCGGGGTCTAGCCGACGGTGTCGACCCGGAGGCGGCCGAAGACCTCGCGCTGCCGACACCGGCCGAGGTCAGGGCCGGGATGGCCCGCGTCGTACGGCAACTGGCCGACTGACCGATGCACCGGATCTTCCGTGCCGGGCGGATGCGCCGCCCGCGGCTTCTCGCCGCCATCGCCATCCTCGCCGTGGTCGTGGCCGGCGCAGTGGCCGCGTGCGGAGACGGCTCCGGCCTGAAGGTCGGGCTGGCCTACGGCGTTGGCGGTCCCGGCGACCACGGCTTCAACGACGAGGCCCTGGCCGGTCTCACCATGGCGCAGCACAGTCTTCGGGGTTCGGTGCGCGAGGTCCGGGCGTTGTCGGCCCGGGCCAATGAATCCGAGAACGACCAGTTCGACCGGCTGACGTTGCTCTGCAATGCCGGCTACGACCCGGTCATCGCGGTCGGGTTCACCTACGCGGGTGCCGATCCGGCCAACGGACCACTGGCCCGAGCGGCCAAGGCGTGCCCCAAGACCCGCTTCGCGATCATCGACAGTGACGCGGTCAGCGCACCCAACGTCGCGAACCTCGTCTTCGCCGATGAGCAGGGAGCCTACCTGATGGGCGTCGCAGCCGCGGCCAAGTCGAAGACCGGCACGATCGGGATCGTCGGTGCGTGCCCGAATTCGCTGATCGGCCGCTTCCAGGCCGGATATCAGGCCGGCGCGATGGCGCAGCGGTCAGACATCCTGGTCGAGACCGGGTACGTCTCCGAGGATCCGAAACGTTGCGACTTCACCGATGTGAACGCCGCCGAGAAGCGCCGCGAACCAGCTCTACGACGAAGGGGCCGACGTCGTGTTCCAGGTCGCCGGCGGCGCCGGGATCGGGGTCTTCCAGGCCGCGAACGCGCACGGGGCGATGGCGATCGGCGTGGACTCGGATCAGTACGAGACCGTCGGTCCGACCCTCCGACACGTGATCATCACGTCCGAACTCAAGCGGGTCGACCTGGCCGTCTTCGGGTTCATCCAGTCGGTGGCAAGTGGCTCGTTCACCCGCGGCGTTCGTCGCTACGACCTCGCCGACGGCGGGGTCGGTTACGCCACGTCAGGTGGGCAAATCGCGGACATCACCAGCCGACTTGACGTTTACCGAAAGGAAATCATCTCCGGGCGTATCATCGTCCCGATCACGCCGTAGGTTGCCATCACACGAAGAACAGGCATCGGCGGTGGGATGTCGCGCGACGAAGAGGTCGACGCGCGATCGCCGTTTCCGGCACATCGCGCGGGGCGCGATGTGAAACGAAGGGTATGAACGTGCTCGCACAGCGTGGCATCCGATTGTTGGGTGGGGTCGCGGTCGCCACTCTCGCGGTCTCCCTGGCCGCCTGCGGCTCGGCTCCGGCGAAGTCGTCGTCGGCGGGCGCCTCCGCCTCCGGCAAAAAGGTCGAGGCCTGCATGGTCACCGACACCGGCGGTATCGACGACAAGTCGTTCAACCAGTCCGCGTGGGCCGGCCTGCAGGCGGCGCAGAAGGCCAACTCGAACATCACGCCGACCTATGTCGCCTCCACCGCCGAGACCGACTATCAGCCGAACCTCCAGGGGTTCATCAACCACACGCCGCCCTGCAACATGATTCTCGCGGTCGGCGGCCTGATGGGCGCCGCGACGGACACGGTGTCCAAGGCTAATCCCAATACGCAGTTCGCCATCGTCGACTATAAGAGCGCGAACGCCAACGTCTACTCCATGCAGTTCGACACCGCGCAGGCGGCCTACCTGGCCGGTTACCTGGCGGCCGGCATGAGCAAGAGTGGCAAGGTCGGCACCTACGGCGGCCTGAAGATTCCGCCGGTCACGATCTTCATGGACGGCTTCGTCGATGGCGTCGCGCACTACAACCAGGTGCATGGCACGAAGGTGGTCGCGCTTGGTTGGAACAAGGCCACGCAGAACGGCCTGTTCGCCAACAGCTTCACCGACCAGGCCAAGGGCAAGCAGCTTGGCCAGCAACTGGTCAGTCAGGGAGCGGACAGCGTGATGCCCGTCGCCGGCGGCACCGGCCTTGGCACCGCGTCCGACGCCCAGGCCACCGGCAAGTACAGCGTGATCTGGGTTGACCAGGACGGCTGCATCAGCGCCGCGCAGTACTGCTCGGTCTTCCTTACCACCGTGCAGAAGAACATCGCGAACGCGGTGCAGGGCGCGGCGGAGAAGGAATCATCGGGTGCGTCGCTGAGCGGTGGCACGATCGGCACACTCGCCAACAACGGCGTGCAGATCGCTCCGTACCACGATTTCGCCAGCAAGGTCCCGCAGGCGCTGCAGACCGAGGTTACCCAGCTCAAGCAGGACATCATCTCGGGCAAGGTCCAGGTCACCTCGCCGTCTGAACCGAAGTAACGCCCGAACCGGGCCGCCGTGCGATTTTGGCGGCCCGGTGTTCATGGAATCGCCGCCGGGTTGATCCATCGGGACGCCCGGCGGTGATATACAGGCACGGCGCGACGTGGGGGCACCGGATCGTCCGCGGTCCGGTCGCCCTCGCGTTGTGCTCGAATGGGTGTACGACGACGTATGGCCGTGGAGGTGTGCGCTGAGACTCGAATTGCGCGGCATCACCAAGCGCTTCGGCGCTCTCGTCGCCAACGACCACATCGACCTGACCGTCGAGCCAGGCGAGATCCACGCCCTGCTCGGCGAGAACGGCGCGGGCAAGTCGACGTTGATGAACGTCCTCTACGGGCTGCTGCAGCCGGATGAGGGCGAAATCCTCGTCGACGGCGTGCCCACCAAGATCCACCGACCCAGCGATGCGATCGCGGCCGGGATCGGCATGGTCCATCAGCACTTCATGCTCGTCCCGGTCTTCACCGTGGCCGACAACGTGATGCTGGGGGCCGAAAAGACCCGGGGAGCGCTTCGATTCCTTAACCGGGGGGCGGCGCGCAAACTCGTGCTCGATGTCTCGCGCCGCTACGGCCTGCCGGTCAACCCGGACGCGATCGTCGAGAACCTGCCGGTCGGTGTCCAGCAGCGGGTCGAGATCGTGAAGGCCCTGACCCGCGACGTCGATCTGCTGATCCTCGACGAACCGACCGCGGTGTTGACGCCGCAGGAGACCGACGAGCTTCTCGACGTCATGCGCCGGTTGAGCGATGCCGGAAAGTCGATCGTGTTCATTACCCACAAACTCCGTGAGGTCAAGGCCATTGCCGACCGCATCACGGTGATCCGCCGCGGTGCGGTGGTCGGCACGGCGCGGCCGGACGCGAGCGAGGACGACCTCGCGACCATGATGGTCGGCCGGGCCATGCAACTCGAGGTGGTCAAATCGCCGGCGACCCCGGGCGACACCATGCTCGCGATCCGCGGGCTGACGGTCGCCGACGAGCGCGGGCATCTCGCGGTCGATGATGTCGACCTCGACGTCCGGGCGGGCGAGGTGCTCGGCGTCGCCGGTGTGCAGGGCAATGGCCAAACCGAACTCGTCGAAGCGATCATGGCGCTCCGGCCGGTCGCCCGCGGCGATGTGACGCTGGGCGGCAAATCGCTGGCCGGGCGTACGACCGCGCAGGTCCTCGCGGCCGGCATCGGGTACATCCCGGAAGACCGCAGCGTCGACGGCCTGGTCCGGGAGTTCAGCGTGGCCGAGAATCTCGTGCTCGACGTTTACCATCAGCGGCCGTACGCATCCGGGGTGGCGCTGCACCACGACGCGATCGCGGCATCGGCCGACAAACTCGTGGCCGACTACGACATCCGTACACCATCGTCGGCGGCGCCGGTCAGTACGCTGTCCGGCGGCAACCAGCAGAAGGTGATCGTGGCGAGGGAGGTGTCGCGACCGTTGAAAGTGTTGGTCGCGGCGCAACCGACGCGTGGCGTAGACGTCGGTTCGACCCAGTTCATCCACGGTCAAGTGATCGCGGCCCGAGATGCAGGCAGCGCCGTGCTGCTTGTCTCGAGCGAGCTAGACGAGATCGTCGCGCTGGCCGACCGCATAGCGGTGATGTACCGCGGCAAGGTGCTCGCGATCGTCGACGCCGACGCGCCGCGTGAACAGCTCGGCCTGCTCATGGCCGGCGTAACCGACGGCACGAGCGGAGCGGCGGCGTGACCGGCCCGACCGACGACGACCGGACACCCGACGACCGGGAGCCCGATCGGCGCGACGGCGAAGCGGCTGAGGGCGCCGCATCCGAGCCGTCCACGCCGTCCGAACCGTCCGAGCCGTCCGAGCCGTCCGAGCCGTCGGCAGCGGATGCTGCGGCCGGCGACGACGCGGTCGGGCGCCACGCTGCGCCGGCCGACGATTTGGTGGACGAGGCGATCGACAGCGGGACGGACGTCACGCCGCAGCTCGGTGGCGAGGGAGCCGATGATGCCGCCGCAGCGGCGGCCGTGGCACCAGCTCCGGGTGCGCGCGGTCGGCCACCCGGCCGTTTCCTTCGCGTCGTGCGGTGGCTCACCAGCGCGAACCCGTTCGTCATCTCGGTCCTGTCGATCTTCTCCGCGCTCGTGATCGGCGCGATCCTGATCGTCATCGGCGACCGGCCCGTGCTTAGAGAGTTCGGCTACTTCTTCGCCCAGCCCGGCACCGCGCTGTCCGGCGCGTGGGATCAGATCAAGCTCGCCTACGTGAGCCTGTTCCAGGGTGCGATCTTCAATCCGAGTACGCTCGGCGGCGCGATCTCCGGCAAGAACAGTTGGGCGGTGGCGCTCGGCCCGATCAGTGAGACGCTGACGTACGCGGCGCCGCTGATCCTCACCGGCCTCGCCGTCGCGATCCCGTTCCGTGGCGGCCTGTTCAACATCGGCGCGCAGGGCCAGGCGATCTTCGGTGCGATCGGCGCCGGCCTCATCGGCTTCGAGTTGAATCTGCCGACCGTGCTGGCGTGGATCATCGCGCTCGTCGCGGGGGCGGTGGCCGGCGGGATCTGGGGCTTCATCCCCGGAATCCTGAAGGCCCGCACCGGAGCTCACGAGGTCGTCGTGACGATCATGTTGAACTACATCGCCCTGCTGTTCCTGGGCTGGATCATCCTGCAGGGCGGCGTGAAGGACCCGGCGCAGGCCCAGGCGATCAGCAAGCCTCTGCACTCGTCGGCGACGCTGCCGCACCTGCTCGGCTCCTCCCACCGCACGAATTTCGGTCTGCTACTCGGTCTGCTCGCGGTGCTCGTGGTGGCGTGGTTGATCAACCGGTCGACGTTCGGCTTCGAGGTGCGGGCGGTCGGGGCCAACCCCGATGCCGCGCGGACCGCCGGTATGAGCGTCGCGAAGACGTACATCCTGGTCATGATCGTCGCCGGCGCGCTCGCCGGCCTCGGGGGTGCCGTCCAGTTGCTCGGCACGGCGTCCGCGTTGACCGGCGGCGTCGTCGCGAACATCGGCTTCGACGGCATCACGGTCGCGCTGCTCGGCCGGGCCAAGCCGTGGGGCGTCGTCCTCGCAGCGCTCCTGTTCGGCGCGCTCTACGCCGGCGGCAACCAGATGCAGAGCAACGCCGGCGTTGTCGTCGACCTCGTCCTGGTGCTGCAGGCATTGATCGTCATCTTCATCGCGGCGCCGGCGCTCATCACGTCGATCTACCGGCTCCGGCCCGGCTCCGCGACCCAGGCCACAGCCAACCTCGCGAAGGGCTGGTGAGAGCGCAATGACGGCGACAACGGCGGAGCCCGAGGTGGTGGTCGTCGCACCGACGACGTTCTGGACGCGCTCTCGCAAGGCGGGGGTGATCTACCTGGCACTCGGGCTCGTGGCCATCGTGTTCTGGGGGATCCTGTCCGGACACGGCGCCGACGCCCGGTTCACCGCGAGCGAAGAGTCGTCCGGCTCGTCCGTACCTATCCCCTCCAAGGTCGGCGCGATTGTCGCCGGCGCCGTCGTGATGGCCTGTGGTGCCGCGCTGTTGACCGCGCGGCTCGGCCGCCGCTTCGCGTTGTGGTCGGGCATCGCGCTCGTCGCTCTGGTCATCGCGTTCCTCTGTTGGCAGGTGTCCGGCAACACGATGCCACTCGGGTCGAGCGCGAGCCTCACCGTGCAGGCCGCTCTGCCGCTGATCCTCGGCGCCTTGGCCGGCGTGCTGTGTGAACGCAGCGGCGTCATCAACGTCGCGATCGAGGGCCAGTTCCTGACCGGGGCATTCCTCGCCGCGTTCTTCGGCACCGTTGCGATGTCGGCCTGGTTCGGCCTGGTCGCCGCGATCATCGGCGGTGGCCTCGTGGCGTCGCTGCTGGCCGTGCTTGCCATCCGCTATCAGGTCGAGCAGGTCGTGCTCGGCGTGGTGATCAACCTGCTGATGCTCGGTCTCACGAGCTTCCTCTACCAGCAGGTCATGCAGCCGGACGCTGCGTCGTTCAACGCCGCGCCCGGCTTCGCGACGTGGAAGATCCCGGTGCTCTGGCGGATCCCGATCATCGGGCCGGCGCTGTTCGAGCAGAACGTGATCGTCTACATCACGATCGTCCTGGTCGTCGCCGTACATATCGGCCTTTTCTACACGCGGTGGGGTCTGCGCACGCGATCCGTCGGCGAGCATCCGACCGCCGCCGACACCGTGGGCATCCGTGTGCTGGCCGTTCGGTACCGCAACGTGATCGTGGGCGGCATGATCGCCGGCGTCGGCGGCGCGTTCTTCACCGTCGGACAGCACCTCGACTTCAGCAAGAACATGACGGTCGGCAAGGGCTTCATCGCGCTCGCCGCGCTCATCTTCGGCCGGTGGTCGCCGGTCGGCGCGACGCTCGCCGCGCTGCTGTTCGGCTTCACCGATCAGTTGCAGAGCTACCTGTCGCTGACGGGGTCGTCGGTGCCGTCGCAGTTCCTCGCCATGCTGCCGTACGCGGTGACGATTCTCGCGGTCGCGGGGCTCGTCGGACGTGTCCGAGCACCGGCGGCCGACGGCAAGCCGTACGTTAAGGGTTGACCCGGCGGCGCTGGTCATTGGCTGCACAGGCGCGTCGATCGGGTGACGAGTCGGGGACCTGGACCGAATGCGGGTGAGGCATGGACATCGACTGGGCATCGTTGCGGGCGGCGGCGACGGACGCGATGCGAGGTGCGTACGCGCCGTACTCGCGCTTTCCGGTCGGCGCGGCCGCGCTGGTCGACGACGGCCGGATCGTTCGCGGCTGCAATGTCGAGAACGCCTCCTACGGTGTGACGCTGTGCGCGGAGTGCGGGATCGTGTCGGCGCTGCATGCGAGCGGCGGGGGTCGGCTGGTCGCCATGTCGTGCGTCGACGGGACCGGTGAGCCGCTCATGCCGTGCGGCCGCTGCCGGCAGCTGCTGTGGGAGCACGGTGGGCCGCGCATGTTCGTTGACGCGAGCACCGGCCCGTTGCTGATGAGCGAGTTGTTGCCGTACGCGTTCGATGAGCGCGATCTCGGCCGGTCGGATCTGACCACGGAACCGATGCCGCTGCCGTCCCGGCCGAGCGCCACGGCCGAGCCGGCGCCGCATCTGCGCGACATGATCGGGCGCGGGACCGTCTTCGTACACCCGGACAACGTCGCCGGCACGCGCAAATGGACGGGCTACTGGGACGGCGCAACCGGGGCCGAGGTCGCATCCGAGCGCGGGCAGGGGTCGATCCTGGACGAGGCACCGAGTCGCGCGGCCGCCGCCGACGTCATCGCGTGGGGTCTGGCCCGGACGCGACGCGTCATCGTTGTCGATGCGGAGGGTGAGCTGTTCTGGGCCGGTGAGGGACCGCCGCCGGCCGAGGTGCCGCGCCGATGGACCCTGGCCGCGGCGGACCAGTCGTGAGCGGATCAACCGTCGGCCAGCCGTGAGCGGATCAACCATGAGCGGATCAACCGTGAGCGGCTCAGCCGCGAGTGAGCCGTATGCGGCGGTCGACGTGATCGCGGTCAAGCGGGACGGCGGCATCCTGGACGATCGGCAGATCGACTGGGTGCTCGACGCCTACACGCGCGGTGCGGTGGCCGAGGAGCAGATGGCGGCGCTAGCCATGGCGATCCTGCTTCGTGGCATGACCCCGGCCGAGATCGCCCGATGGACCGCGGCCATGATCGCAAGCGGCGAGCGTCTCGACCTGTCCAGCGTCGGTCGGCCCACCGTCGACAAGCATTCGACCGGCGGCGTCGGTGACAAGATCACGTTGCCGCTGACGCCGCTCGTCGCCGCGTGTGGCGTCGCGGTGCCGCAACTGTCGGGCCGCGGGCTCGGGCATACCGGCGGCACCTTGGACAAGTTGGAGTCGATCCCGGGTTGGCGCGCGACGCTGTCCAACGACGAGTTCCTGGGCCAGCTGCGGAACGTCGGCGCGGCCATCTGCGCGGCCGGCGCCGGACTCGCGCCGGCCGACCGGAAGCTCTACGCGCTGCGCGACGTGACCGCGACGGTCGAGTCCATCCCGCTGATCGCGAGCTCCATCATGAGCAAGAAGATCGCCGAGGGGACCGCGGCCCTGGTCCTCGACGTCAAGGTCGGCTCGGGGGCATTCATGAAGTCGGCCGATCGTGCGCGTGACCTCGCGGCGACGATGGTCGAACTCGGTGCCGCCCACGGCGTATCTACCGTCGCGCTGCTCACCGACATGTCGACCCCGCTCGGCTACGCGATCGGGAACGCGGTCGAGGTCGCCGAGTCGGTCGAGGTACTCGCCGGCGGTGGACCGCCCGACGTCGTCGAACTGACGCTGGCATTGGCCCGGGAGATGTTGCAACTAGCCGGCCGCGACGACGTCGATCCGGCCAAGGCGCTGGCGAACGGTCGCGCGATGGACTCGTGGCGCGCGATGATCCGCGCTCAGGGCGGCGACCCGGACGCCGTCCTTGCGACCGCGCCCGAGATCGAGCCGGTCCGGGCGACCACCGATGGTTACGTCTCGGCGGTCGACGCGCTCGGGATGGGCGTCGCCGCCTGGCGGCTCGGGGCCGGCCGCGCGCGCAAGGAGGATCCGGTGTCCGCGCCGGCCGGCGTGGTGTTGCGCAAGCGCCTGGGCGACGCCGTACGGACCGGCGACGTTCTGTACGAACTGCGGGCCGAGGATCCGGCGCGGATCCCGGCCGCTCGTGAGTCCGCCGCTCAGGCGATCACGATCACGGCCGAGCCGCCGACGCCCGGGCCGCTGATCCTGGATCGGATCGGGCCGTCGTGATGACACCGGTCCAACCGTGGCTAAGACGAGGAGCGTGACATGGCGGAACTGATCGAGAAGGCCACCCGCATCCCGGTGCCGGGCGGGAAGGTCATCGACGAGTACATCGGCCGGGTCAACACCGGCGAGGCGGCGGTCTCGGTGGCGCACATGATCGCCCCGGGCGGTTGGGCCGAGCCCGCGCAGACACCGGACTTCGACGAGTACACGCTCGTCCTGCGCGGCGCCGTACGGGTCGAGACTGAGACGGGCGTCATCGACGTGCCGGCCGGGAGCGCGATCGTCACCCGGGCCGGCGAGCGCATCCGGTACTCCGTTCCGGACGGGCCGGGCGCGGAGTACGTCGCGATCTGCCGACCGGCATTCGCCCCGGATCTGGCCCATCGCGACGATGACAGCGACGCCGAAGGCGATCCCGGTCCTTGGTGAACGGCCTGGTGCGTCACGATCGTTAAGGGGCCAACCGTCGGATGTATCAGCCGATGTCTCATCGCTACGCTCGGCTCACCCAAGGCCGAACCGCAAGCGAGGTTGCATGATCCTCTCGGCGCCGGACCCGGCAGCCGTCCGGGCGCGCAGCATCGATGAGCTGTATCGGCTTCGGCTGCCACTGCCACCGTCGACGTTTCCGATGGTCTGGGACGTGGGCGACGCCGTCGAATTGCGAGCGGTGCCGGAGATGGAGGCGCGGACGGCGATTCTGAACGTCGTGCTGGCCCGCGCGTTCGGTATGCCGAGCCGGCTCGCGATGACCTGGCTGCTCGACGCACACCTCATGGAACGGGTGACCCAGCCGGAGTGGCACTACGTCGCATCCGGTCAGGGCGACGACCACTCATTCGCCCTCCATCTCGAGGCCCTCACCGCGCTGGCGTGGCTGCTCGGTCTGATCGGCCAGCTCGACGCGGCGGCGCCGGTCGCCGACGGCCTCATGTCGTTGTTGCCGAATCTGCGTGAGGGAGAGTCGTTTCCGCAGTGGCGCTCGCGCAGTCTGATCGCGCCGCGTGACCCGGTGGCCGCGGCCGTAATGCTCGACCTCTATTACTGCCTGGACTGGGCCTATCTCGACGCGGAGCGCCGCGGGCAGCCATTGCCCGGCCTGATCGACTCCAACGCGATCGGCCAGCGCAGGTGGGCACTGGAATGGGCGGTGGTGTTGCACGGCCCGCACCACGACGAGCCGGTGGGCTGGGAAGAGGTTGACCTGTCGACCTGACGGTCACGTGCGTGGGCGATAGACGGCGACCACTACCGAGGCCGTTACCCGCACCGGCGTCGGCAGGGCGGCGATCCGCGCCGACAATGCCGCCAACTCGGTATGCCAGGCGCTCGGGCCCATGCCGACCAGCGTGCCGACATCGTCGTGGTCCAGCTCCATGATCCACTGGTACGCACGGGACGCCGCCCGCTGGAACAGCGCGTCGAGCGTGTCCGCCAACCGTTCCGACTTCACCGGATCGACGCGCAACAGGTCGAACGTGTCCACGAGTTCGACGAGATGGTCGGCGGCCGGCGTGACGACGACGAGCACACCGTCCGGTCGGATCACGCGCGCGAACTCCGGAGCGTTCCGGGGCGCGAAGATGT
The DNA here is from genome assembly GCA_963724705.1 of uncultured Actinomycetota bacterium. Taxonomy (GTDB): domain Bacteria; phylum Actinomycetota; class Actinomycetes; order Mycobacteriales; family Micromonosporaceae; genus DASQPR01. Next base: position 113,983 of record CAVRVS010000006.1, on the reverse strand, counting down.
CGGTCACCACGCCGACTGAGGAGTCGCCCACCGGCAGCGGTCGCCAGACGTCGGCCACGATCGCGTCGGCTCGGGAGTGCGCGCTCGCTGACCGCCGAGCGGCCACCTTCGACGAGTCGACGGCGAGCCCGTACGCCGTCGGCAGGCCGTCGAGGACTCCAGCGAGGTGGTGCCCGGTGCCGGCGCCGACATCCAGCACCAGATCTCCCGGCCACGCGGCCGCGGCAATGTCCCGTACCGCCGAAGTGATCGTGGCGAAATGACCGCGCGGCGAGAAACGTGGCACGGGCCGCGACCATCGCGGCGCTGTCGCCGGGATGGGTCAGCGGAGCGGCAGTCAGCTGGACATAACCCTGGCGGGCGGGATCGAAGCTGTGCCCGGCCGGGCAGCGCACCGGGGCATCGGGCGTGGCCTGAGCGAGACCGCGCCGACAGACCGGACAGCGTAAGTGCCGAATTACCTCGCTGTGCAGGATGTACCTCCGCCGAGACTGAGTCGCCCCCGATAGGGTCAGCCCATGGTCGCACCGAGCTACGACGAGATCATCAAGGCTCCGAAGGCTTTGCTGCACGATCACCTCGATGGTGGGTTGCGGCCCGCGACGATCGTCGAACTGGCGGCGGATATCGGCCACGAACTGCCGGCGAACGACGCGGCCGCACTGGGTGCCTGGTTCACCGCGGCATCGGACTCCGGGTCGCTCGAGCGTTATCTCGAGACGTTCGTGCACACGGTCGGCGTGATGCAGACACCCGAGGCGCTCTATCGCGTGGCCTATGAGTGCGCGGTCGATCTTGCCGCCGACGGCGTGGTGTACGCGGAGTCGCGCTTCGCGCCGGAGCAGCACCTGGCGCGTGGGCTGCGGCTGCCCGAGGTGGTGGAGTCGGTGCTCGCCGGGTTCGAGGCCGGATGTGCCGCGGCCACCCTGGACGGGCATGCCGATCCGGATCGGCACGCTGCTCACCGCGATGCGGCACGCGGCCCGGTCGATGGAGATCGCCGAACTGGCGGTGCGCTACCGGGACAGTGGGGTTGTTGGCTTCGACATCGCCGGCGCCGAGGCCGGATACCCGCCCACCCGCCATCTCGACGCGTTCGAGTATCTGCAGCGGGAGAATTTCCACTTCACCATCCATGCCGGTGAAGCGTTCGGTCTGCCGAGCATCTGGCAGGCGATCCAATGGTGCGGTGCCGACCGGCTCGGCCACGGTGTCCGGATCGTCGATGACATCTCGGGGGACGGGCGGCTGGGCCGGCTCGCCGCGTACGTACGGGACAAGCGCATCCCGCTCGAACTCTGCCCCTCGTCGAACGTCCAGACCGGAGCGGCCGCGTCGATCGCCGAGCACCCGATCGGGCGCCTCAAAGATCTGCAGTTCCGGGTCACGGTCAACACCGACAACCGCTTGATGAGCGGTACGTCCATGTCTCGCGAGATGTGGCTGCTGTGCGACGTGTTCGGCTACGGTTGGCCGGAACTGCGCTGGTTGACCATCAACGCGATGAAGAGTTCATTCATCCCGTTTGACGAGCGGCTACGGCTGATCAACGAAGTGATAAAGCCGGCCTACGGAAAGCTGACCGAAAACTAACCGTTCGGAGGAGCCTCGGAGGGCGCGGATCGGGTCGAGGTGAGCGGTGTGATTGTGACCCGACAATATGCGGATATATCCCCTACATCCCTTGTGGACTTTTAGTAGTTGTACGGCAACGCAAGGTAGTTATTGCTCCGTCCTGTCCTTCGGGCGATCGATGCCGGCCGGGCTGGGCTTTCTCTTTCGTCCTAGACATGGTGGAATCTCGGGGGTCCGGCCTGTTTTGCAGGCACGGTCGATCATGGGTGCCCGTCGATGCATGGCCGGCACGGTACGGAGGTGCGTCAGGTGACCAAGCGACCGAAGACGGGGTCTAGCCGGCCGATGGGGTTTGAGTCCCTGGCCGGATGGCTCCGCGACCGGCGTATCGGCATCAAGCTCGGGTTCATCATGTTCGTGCCCACGCTTGCCACGGTCATCGTCGGCGCGAACGGGCTGGTCTCGCAGATCTCGAACGCGAACACCGCCGATCGCGCGCATACGCTCGCGACGCTGTCGGCCGACGCTGGCACGCTGGCCGACTCGTTGCAGGACGAACGCGCCGATGCGGACGTGTACCTCAGTTATGTGGCAAACCATGTTTTCTCGGCCAAGAAGACGGTAGCCCAGGACCCCAAAGCTACGGCTGCGCAGAGCGTGTACCACAGCCAGCAGCTCAAGACGACGGCGGCGCAGGCCGCGTACACGCAGCAGGCCGCCGCGACATCCGACGTACCGGCGACGCTTCGCTCGGTCCTCAACGACATCACCGCGAATATCGGTCAGCTGTCCGAGCTCCGCAACACGGTGGCGAATTCGGCGAGTCAGGCTAGCGCCGCCCAGGCCAGGTCGGGCTCGATCAACCAATACACCACGGTCGTTAAGAACCTATTGGCAATCCGTGATTCGGCCGCCCAGCTGGCCGGTGACCCGACGCTTTCGTTCGAGATGCGCGCGGCGGGTGCGATTGCTGAGGCCAAGGAGTTCGTCGGGGTACAGCGGGACGCCGGAATCGAAATGCTGGCCGACGGTACGATCTCGTCGGACCAGCGCCTGGACTTCGTCGGCGGCACGACCGGACAGCAGCAGGCGACCGACGCATACTCGGTGGTCGCGACGCTCAGCGAGAACAACCTTCTGGCGCAGATCGTCACCGGCGATGGACTGCGGCCGTCAGCGGATTACATATCGCAGTTCAAAAACGCGAGCGGCAACAACGTGCCGACGGGTTTCTCCACCGATCAGTGGAACGCCGCGATGGCTGCCCGCGGAACCCTCTACCGCCAGGTCGAGGTCGCGCTGGACAAGCAGATCGTCTCCGATGCCTCCGCCGCGCGCGACCGGGTCGAGCGCCAGATCATCATCGACGTCGGCCTGCTCTTCGCGATCGTGTTGATCGCCATGCTGATCGCCTGGTTCGTGGCCCGGTCGATGAACCGAGCCCTCCGTGAGCTCAAGCACGGCGCGCTCACCGTGGCCCGGCAGGGTCTGCCGCAAGCGGTCGCCCGGCTGCGCGACCCGACGCTCGCGACGCAGCTCAGCCCGCAGCAGATCGCGTTGCAGATCGCCGAGCCGCTGCCGGTACGGAGCAAGGACGAGTTCGGCGAGGTGACCGAGGCGTTCAACGCCGTACACATCGAGGCGGTCCGCACCGCGGCCGAGCAGGCCGTGCTGCGTTCCTCCGTCGCCACGATGTTCGTCAACCTCGCCCGGCGCTCACAGATCCTGGTCGACCGCCTGATCGGTCACCTGGACCGGTTGGAACGCGGTGAAGAAGACCCGGACCGACTGGCCGAGCTGTTCCAACTCGACCACCTGGCCACCCGAATGCGCCGCAACGACGAAAACCTGCTCGTCCTGGCCGGCGCCGACTCGACCCGCGTACAGCGGGAGCCGGCCCCGCTCGTCGATGTGCTGCGCGCCGCGCAGTCCGAGGTCGAGCACTACACGCGCGTCGAATTCGGCAGCATCGACCGTGATCTCGACATCGGGTCCCATGCCGTCAACGACCTCGTGCACCTCGTCGCCGAGCTGCTCGACAACGCGACCGCGTTCTCCCCGCCGGACTCGCCGGTCCTGGTCGAAGCTCGCCGTTTCGGCGACCGCGCCGTGCTCTACGTCGAGGACCGCGGCATCGGCATCTCCGCCGATCAACTCGCCGACCTGAACGACCGCCTCGCGAAGCCGCCGCTCGTCGACGTCGCGGTGTCCCGCATGATGGGCCTCGTCGTGGTCGCCCGCCTCGCGGCGCGCCACGGTATCGAGGTCAAGCTACGTCCGGCCGCCGATCGCGGCACAGTGGCCGATGTTCTATTGCCGCCGTCGGTCCTGATCAACACCAGCACCGCCTTCCGCGGTGCGCCTCCCGTCGCTGGGGCCGAGCGCGTGGCGCTCAACCCGAGCGAGCCACCGCGGCCCGCGGCACGGTCCCCGTTCGGGGCTCCGCTGGCGCTGGAGAGTGGGCCGTCGGCCACCGAACGTACGCCGGCCGGCGCTGGCACTTCGAGTGGTTACGCCGGCAGTTCGGCCAACGGGTACGGCGGATCGGCCGAATTCGGCGGCTTCGCCGCGGCGGCCGAGCGCTTCGGGACGAACCGTCCGTCGCTCCTCGGCCCGGGTGTCTCGAGCCGGGCGTTGCCCAGCTGGTCGGATCTGACCGGGGCGGTCAGCGCGGGCGCACCGCCCGCGGACAATGGCGCCCGCGGCCACAATGGCGGGCGCGGCCACAACGGCCACGACGGCGCGAATGGCAACGGACATGCCGGCCCGTCGGCCTATCCTGGCGTGCCGACCTCGCCGCTGCCCCGACGTGCCTCTCCCGCGGATGACCCACATGGCTTCGACGATCTTCGTGGGTTCGATGACCCGCACGAGCTGGACGGACCACGAAACTTCGACGCGCCGCCGTTCGAGCGTCGGCCGTTCGACGCGCCGCCGCCCTTCGAGGCACGGTCGTTCGACGATGCCCGGCCGTTCGGCGGTGCGCGGCCGTTCGACGATCCCCGAGCGTTCGACGACCGCCGCCCAACCGACGACGGCCGTGCCTTCGAGCGCCGACCGTTCGACGCGCCACCGAGCGATGTGCCGTCGCCACGGGTGCCGCGGCAGCGACCGCACACGTTCGAGCCGGCCGAGGCGCGGCCGATGGATGATCTGCCCGAGGCCGAGGTGATCGACGAGCATCGCGCGCCTGGTCCGGCCGTCGAGGCGGACGACGCGATCGTGACCCGCTTCGACGAGCGTCAGCCGCCCACCAGCGCACCGCCGGCCTGGCCGCCGGTCAGCGCCCAACCGGCTACCGACGCCGAGGACGGCCGCCAGTTCCAAAACTCCGGTCGCGTCGACGCGCTTGACATGACCGCCGAGATTCCGCGGTTCCGTGATCTCGATCTGGCCAGCGCCGTCCGCGCCGATTCCGGCTCGGTCCGCGACGACGAGGCGTCCGACGCCCCGGTCGGCCGCGGCCCGGCACCGGCCCGGTCCGAGCCGTCGCGGTCCGGTCACGGCCAGCCCCAGGTCATGCCGTTTGCCGATGAGACCATGGAGTTGCCGATCTTCCGTGCGCTCGAGTCGGCTTGGTTTGCCGCTGGCGGGTCGAGTGGTCGGAGCCTCATCCCGCCCCGACAGTCCGATGTCGCCACGGTTGACCCGTCGCTGCGGCCACCGACCGCGCGAGACGTTCCGCAGCCGCGCGCCGCGAGCGGCGGCCGGTCGACGGAGACCCGACCGCAGGAATACCGCGAGTCGGGCGTCCAATCGACCGCACCGCGATCGAATGCACCGGTCTCGGCCGGGGCGCGCTCGGACTATTACCACGACACGACGGGTGGCAGCCAGATGGCGGGGTCCGCGACCGGATCGGGGCGTGGCGCCGCGGAGAACAGCTGGCACAGCTCGGCCGACGATGGCTGGTCAGCGGCCGCGGCCGCGTCTGAGCCGGTGGACGGTGGAACGACGGCGGGCGGCCTACCGCGACGCGTACCCCTGGCTCAACTCGTGCCCGGCAGCGTGGAGCGCGCGGCCACCGGCAGCAACCGCCGCTCGCCCGATGCCGTCCGCGGGCTGCTCTCCGCCTACCACCGCGGCGTGCAGCGCGGCCGCCAACAGATGACCGACGACAGCAACGGATCACCGGAGTCGACGACCAGCGGGCGTCCCACGCCCGGCGGCAAGGAGCAGGACAGATGACAACAACGCAGGATCTCAGCTGGCTGTTGGCCAACTTCGCCGACCGCGTGCCGGGTGTCGCGCATGCTGTGGCGGTCTCGGCCGACGGCCTGCTGCTCGCCTCGTCCCGCGACCTTCCGCGTGACCGAGCCGATCAGTTGTCGGCGATCGCGTCCGGCTTGGTGAGCCTCACGGTCGGGGCTTCGCGGTGCTTCGATGGCGGCGCCGTGTTGCAGACCGTCGTCGAGATGGACAACGGGTTTCTCTTCCTGATGTCGATCTCGGACGGCTCGTCGTTTGCCGTGTTGGCCGCGCGTACGTGCGACGTCGGCCAGGTCGGCTACGAAATGGCGCTGCTGGTCGACCGGGTCGGCGATGCTCTGACCCCGTCGCCCCGGGCCGCCGCCGGGATGATGGGCTGAGGCGGACGGATCAGCGGTGAGCGACGGTAAACGGGCGACCGAGGAGGTGAGCGACGTTGGCTGAGATGGACGAACCAACCGGCGCGCTCGTTCGCCCGTACGCCGTCACCCGGGGGCGGACCCGTCCCCGATTGGACATCGCGATCGAGGCACTGGTGGAGACCACCGTGCGGGGCCGCAACAACGACCTCCGGTCGGGCACGGCTCACGTACGGGAACATCAGTACATCGCGTCGTTGTGCGACGGGCGACTCCAGTCGCTCGCCGAGATAGCGGCTCGCATGCAATTGCCGCTCGGCGTTGCCCGAGTGATCATCGCCGACATGGCGGCCGACGGACTCGTCGCGGTTTACGAGCCAACGTCCTTCGACGGCGACAGCAATGACTCGGTCGGAACGGAACTGCTGGAAAGGGTGCTGAGTGGACTTCGGAGGCTCTGACATGGCCCGGATGCCGTCGGGCCGGGTCACGTCGGCGAAGATTGTGATCGCCGGTGGTTTCGGCGTGGGCAAAACCACGCTGGTGGGATCGGTTTCGGAGATCACGCCGCTGACCACCGAGGCGATCATGACCTCGGCCGGCGTGGGTGTCGATGACAACCGGCAGGTGCCCGGCAAGACGACGACGACCGTCGCGATGGACTTCGGGCGTATCTCGATCGACCGTGACCTGATCCTTTACCTGTTCGGCACGCCGGGCCAGACACGCTTCTGGTTCATGTGGGACGAACTCGTCAAGGGTGCGATTGGTGCGGTCGTCATGGTCGACACGCGACGGCTCGCTGACTGCTTCGCCGCGATCGACTTCTTCGAGCACCGGCGCCTGCCGTATCTGATCGCGATCAACTGCTTCGACGGCAACCAGTATCACTCCGCCCAGGACGTCCGGGACGCGCTGGCGATCCCGTCGGACGTGCCGGTGGTGGCGTGTGACGCACGTAGCCGGGAGTCGACGAAGCAGGTGCTGATCTCGCTCGTCGAGTACGTGCTGACCATGCGCAGGCAACGCGCGGCAACGCCGGCCTAGTCGGACCCGCCGGTCGAAGGAATCAAGCTGGCTGCCACCGCGAGGTGGCAGCCAGCTTTTCGTATCGGGGCTCACAGCGCGGCCTATCGGAGCTCAGGGGTGCGCGGCGAGCCGCGCCCGTCTAGCGGTGCGCGGCCGAACGGTATTCGGGCTCCCGATCGGTCTCCCACCCGTCGCGGCTGAAGTCCCAGCCTTCGCCCGACTCGCGGCCGGGGCGGCCGCCGACGGCATAGCCTCGGACCTCTTCCCCCCGACGCGAGCCTCGGAAGTAACCGGTGGTGTGGGCCGCCATCGCGGCCGGGTCACGCACGATGGGCACGCCGTCGTCAGCTACCGGTGGCAGCGGCGAGCCGGGTACGAGATTGGCCTTCGGTACCCGACGCGGCAGCCCAACCTCGGTCTCGCCGTCAATGCTCGGGTGCGCGGCACGCTCGGCCGCCGACCAACCCTGGTCGGCAGCCACTGACCACGAAGGTGTGGCCTCCGCGTCGTCCTGGGGATCGACGAACCAGGCCGATCGGGCCTGGGCGAAGATCAGCAGGTCGTCATCCGGCTCATCGTCGACCGGGACCGGCGGGAGCGGCGGCAGATGGTCATCGGTATAGCCCGGCCGGCGCGACGGGACATCGCGATCGTCGTCGCGGCCGACGAGGCGCAACATCGGCGGATCAACGAGCCGCAGCGCCGGCTGTTCGGCCGGCGGCGTTGGATCGTCGGGATGCCACGGCGGCGCGAGATCGTCGGCCTGCCACGGCGGCGCGATGCGACCGTCCCGCTGCCGGGGGATCCCGGAGTCGTACGAATGCTCGGTGTCGTACCCGGCGGGCTGCGTCGAACGCCGCATGGTGTCGGTCGAGCGCGAGTCCGACCGCGTCCGCGCCATGTCGTCGTTGGGATCCGGAGCCGCGACCGGCCAGTTGCTCCGTGATCCCGGTGCCGGGATGCCCGGAGTCGGGTAGCCGCCGGCCCGTGGTGTCTCGTACGCCGATGGATCGCTCGGGATCGATCGGCCGTTCCTGGATCCACTGTTGGGACCGGACTCCTCAACGGCGGCCCGACGGCCGTGCGACGGTTCGCGCGGCGGCACCCAGGGATCGTCGCGGCGGCTGTCCCTCGGCCGCTCCTCCTCGACCGCACGGTGTCCATTCATCCGTGGTGGGTCGGCGTCGTATCCACCGCTCGGCGTGTCGGGCGAGAACGCGCCCGCATCCCCCAGATAGCGCGGCTCGACGGGATAGTTGCTCACTTGCGCCGCGGGGCGGCCGGCGGCGGGATACGCAACGGTGGGTCGGGTCCGCTCGCGGTAGATCCGGTCGTAGTCGCTCGGGACGAGTGCCGTACCGGGTGACTCGTTCGGCACGGAACTCGGCCCGGTCGTCGGCAACGAGCTTCGCGACGAGGGCTCCGTCGGCTCGGCCTCGTCGTGCCACGACGACCGGAGACCGCCACCGGTGGAGCTGGCCGGCATCTCCGGCATCGAGAACAGGTCGACGTCCGCCGTCGGCACCGGTCCGGGTGCGAGCGGCGTGGAGAAGTCGTCGTCCACGCGGGCCGGAGCCGACCGCGTGCTCGACCGGGCCGAGCGTTGCGGCGGCGTACGGTTCGGCCGCGTTGCCGCTTCCGGCCCGCTCGACGGTGCCTGGGAAGCGATCGGCCGGATGCCCGGCTGGGCGGCCGGTTCGCCGGCGGGATAGGACGGGGACGACGGCATCGTCGTCGGACGCGCCGGTGGTCCGCTCGCGGTGCCCGCCGACCGGGCCCGGCGACTCGACCGGGCGGCGTCGTAGCGGGCCGACTCCTGCCAGGCCGGATCGAAGCGCGCGGCATCGGTTCGAGCTGGCTCGGGCCGTACCGCTTCCCGTCCAGGTTCGGGGCGGGCAGGTCTCCGGACGGGCCGTTCCGGGGCGCGTTGCGTCCGAGCGGGAGGCGGCGTGCCGGGCAGGAGCGTACGAACTGTCGTCACGCTGCGCCGGTTCGGCCCGAGCGGCCTCGATGGCGCGTGGAGATACCGCTCGCAGGTGGCTGCGCTCGGGCCGCCGGGGCGTGAGATCCTGGGCCGCCAGCAGCCCGACCAGCGCCGCGACGGCCGCGTCGCACGCACGAACCGCGGCGACCGACTGGCGGATCGTCTCAGCAACGGCCGAGGTCGGAGCCTTGCCAATCCCGGTGCGCCGGGGTGTTTCGGAGGCCGCGATGCGCAACGCGGTGATCGCGTCCGTGATCGTCGCGGTATCCGCGATCCCGGCCATGGACAGATCGGCGGCGACGGCGGCATCGCGGCCACGGTTGCTGATGCCGAGCAATCCGGGCTCGGGTAGAGCGTCGAGAATGGCCAGCGGGATCGGCGCGGCCGGGTCGGGGTAGGCACGGAGAGCCGCCGGATACAGCTCGCGGAGGACCTCGCGAAGAGCAACCGCTGAGCCGTGCCGGCTGACCGCGACGGCGGCGTGTGCGGCCAGCACCGGACCGAGCGCCATCAGCTCGCGCGGCGCCCCGCGGCTGGCCGCGGCCAGAGCGCCGGCCTGCAGTGCGCGGGCGAGCCCGACGGCGTTGCGTTCAGCCGTGCCGGCCGATATCTCGTCGACGGACTCGTCGTCAGCGAAGCGCTCGGCGTAGTCGCCGACGGTCTCGTCGTCGGCGATGGCAAGTGGCCGGCCGGCCGCCAGCAGCAGGAGTGTGACCTCGTGCTCATCGGTGTCGGCCGCCACCGCGACGCCGGTCGTGCCGCCCGATCGCTCGGCGAGCAGACCGCCCAGCTCCGCGTACCCACACGCATCGTCGGTGATGTCGCACAGGTCGAGCAGGCGCCCGGCATCGTCGACGACGGCAGCGGTCAGCCAGTCGCCGTCGCCGGCCGAGCGCGCGGGCGACTCGGTCGTGGCCAGTCCGCAGTACACACGCATGAGCGCCACGGCGTCGTCCTCCTTCGGGAGACTGGTCGCTGCCTTACGGCCGGTGCCAGGAATGATGGTCCCTGGATCGGGGTCAGTCGCGCCAGTCCACGACGGCGGAGATTTTTCCGATAACGGTCCGCCAGCCGAGGCTCGCGGTCTCCGCGCCGATCTTTTTCAGCTTGCGACGGGCGAAGAATGACCCGAGACCGCCGTCGGCCGAGGCTCGCAGCGCATCGTCGAGGTCGTCCAGCGGCGAACCGGGCGCGAGGGCTAACACCACCGGTTCGATTCGCAGTGCGTGGCCGAGGTCACGCGCCAAGCTGACCGGATCGGACCAACAACTCCGGATCCCACGCATCGTGGCCCCCTCGCAGGTTCTTGACGACCAGATCCAACTCGTACGTGTCGTCGGGCAGCGACACCACGTACTCAGACTGGATACCCCGCGTCACCGAGTCCCATGTATCGATCTGTTGCAGGTCGTGCTCGGCGTCGGACAGCACGAATTCGACGAGCGACTCGGCCGACCGGAACACCAGCAGGTGCCCGCCCTGGCTCAGGAAGAGCGGCACCTCCTCGACCACGTCGCCGGCGGGTTCCAGATCCTCGTCGACGTCCTCTTCGTCGAGGTCGTCCTCGTCCACGTCCTCGTCGAGGTCCTCGTCGGCAAGATCGTCGGAGATCTCGGCCTCATCGAGCAGATCGCCGTCGTCGTCGGGCTCGACAGCGGCGCCCCGACGTCGCGGCATCGAGACGTCGTCCTCCCGTGCGGACACGTCCGCCGGGGTGATGTCGGTGCTCTGGCGATATGCCCGCAAGGTGTAGCCGGCCCCGCCGGGCAGCGCTATCTCCAACGGATCAACGCGAACGCGTTTCCAGAACCGGTCCACGGTCGCTGTCCGTCCAGCTTCGCCGCCGAGCTCGTCGGCGGTGTCGGCGGTGTCGTCCTCGTCGCTCACGTCGTCCTCGTCGAGCGGGTCCTCCGTGAACGGGATCGACTCCTCGTCGTCGGGCTGAACTGGCTCGTCGGCATTGGGCCGACCAGCGGGCGGACGCGCCACGAAGACCTCCGTACTAGGGACTTGGGCGGTGACTCTGCGCACACCCTAGTCGTATCGACTTCGGGGCGCAGATTACGCCCCTGACCTGCGGGTTTGTTGGCTCCGGCAAATACCTTATAACCGGATTCAGTGGTACGTTTTCGCGCGTCCTGGACCGGAACGTCAACCGATCGACCGACCGCCGCGACCGACGGTCAGCCCGAAACGTCGGATTAGACGCCTTTGGGATGCCAGACGGTCTTCGTCTCGAGCAGCGCGGTCAGCCGCCGGGTGCCCGGGTCATCGGTCCAGTTCGTGCGCCCGTCGGGCCGAATCACCCGTTTGAGGTTCTCGGCCGCGGCCACCTCCAGCTCGATGGCGAGAGCCGGGTCGTCGACTCCGGTCAGGTCGATCGCATTGACGTCCATGTGGGCGGCGAGGTGGGGCGCGGTTTCGGCCACGCGGCCGGTGAGCACGTTGACCACGCCGCCGGGCAGGTCGCTCGTCGCCAACACCTCGGAGAGCGTGATCGCGGGCAGCGGGTGCGCCTCGCTCGCCAGCACGACCGCGGTGTTGCCGGTCGCGATGGCCGGCGCGACGACGCTGACGAGTCCGAGCAACGGTGCCGCGCCGGGCGCCACGATGCCGACGACGCCCGTCGGCTCGGGCGCGCTCAGGTTGAAGTACGGTCCGGCGACCGGGTTGGCATTGCCGTACACAGACGCGATCTTGTCGGTCCAGCCGGCGTACCAGACCCAGCGGTCGATGGCCGCGTCCACGGCACCCGCGGCCGCCGCCGCGGTCGCGCCGTCGGCCGCGCGGACCTCGTCGATGAACTGGTCGCGACGTCCGTCGAGCATTTCCGCGACCCGGTAGAGCACCTGACCGCGGTTGTAAGCGGTCGCACCCGACCACCCCGGAAACGCCTTGCGCGCCGCGACGACGGCATCGCGCACATCCTTGCGGGACGCGAGAGCGGCGTTGGCCAAGAACGCTCCGTCGTGCGACGACACCACGTAACTCCGGCCGGACTCGCTGCGCGGAAACGCTCCGCCGATGTAGAGCTTGTAGGTCTTGCGTACGGCCAGCCGCGGCGCCGTGGAGCGCAGCCGTACCGCCCGGACGCTTTTGATCTTGACGTGTTGCTTTGCGCTGGCCACCGGTCCAGGCGCCTTCGGCTTAGCTGGCAAGGTATGCCTCCAGACCGTGACGGCCACCTTCTCGGCCGTACCCAGATTCCTTGTAGCCACCGAAGGGTGACGTCGGGTCGAACTTGTTGAACGTGTTCGCCCAGACGACGCCGGCGCGCAACTTGTCGGCGATGGCCAGGATGCGCGAACCCTTCTCGGTCCAGACGCCCGCGGACAGGCCGTAGGGCGTGTTGTTCGCCTTCTCGACGGCTTCGGCCGGCGTACGGAACGTCAACACCGCAAGCACCGGTCCGAAGATCTCTTCCCGGGCGATGCGGTGGGCCTGCGACACGCCGGTGAAGATGGTCGGTGCGAACCAGAAGCCGCGCGGGGGGAGGTCGCACGGCGGTGACCAGAATTGCGCACCCTCGCCCGCCCCGACCTCGGACAGCTCACGGATGCGGGCGAGTTGAGCGGCCGAGTTGATGGCGCCGATGTCGGTGTTCTTGTCCAGCGGATCGCCCAGCCGCAGTTGGGACATGCGCCGCTTGAGCGAGTCCAGCAGTTCATCGGCGATCGACTCCTGCAGTAGCAGCCGTGAGCCCGCGCAGCAGACGTGTCCCTGGTTGAAGAAGATGCCGTTGACGATGCCCTCGACCGCCTGGTCGATCGGTGCGTCCTCGAAAACGATGTTCGCGGCCTTGCCGCCGAGTTCCAGCGTGACCCGCTTGGTCGTGCCGGCCACCGACTTCGCGATGGCCCGGCCGACCTCGGTCGAGCCGGTGAACGCGACCTTGTCGATGCCGGCGTGCTCGACCAGTGCGCGACCCGTCTCGCCGGCTCCGGTCACGATGTTGACCACGCCGGGCGGAAGTTCGGCCTGCTGGCAGATTTCGGCGAAGGCGAGCGCCGTCAAGGGCGTCGTCTCGGCCGGCTTGAGGACGACCGTGTTTCCGGCGGCGAGCGCCGGCGCGATCTTCCACGCGAGCATCAGCAGCGGGAAGTTCCACGGTATGACCTGGCCGGCCACGCCGATCGGACGCGGGTTGGCGCCGAACCCGGCGTAGGCCAGCTTGTCGGCCCAGCCCGCGTAGTAGAAGAAGTGCGCGGCGACGAGCGGGATGTCCACGTCGCGTGACTCGCGGATGGGCTTGCCGTTGTCGATCGATTCGAGCACGGCCAGCTCGCGTCCCCGCTCCTGGATGAGTCGGGCAATGCGGAACAGGTATTTGGCGCGATCCTTGCCCGGCATCCGCGACCAGACCCGGTCGTACGCCGTCCGGGCGGCCGCGACGGCCCGGTCGACGTCGGTCGGTCCGGCGTCGACGATCTCGGCCAGCGGTTCCTCGGTGGCCGGGTTGACGGTCTTGAAGCGGCCACTGTCGCCGGCCGCGTCGACGAACTCGCCGCCGATGAAGAGGCCGTACGACGGGCGGATGTCGACGATCGCGGTCGACTCGGGGGCTGGTGCGTATTCGAAGATCGACATATCAATCCAGAGTGACGTAGTCGGGGCCGGCATAACGGCCGGTGGCGAGCTTCTGCCGCTGCATCAGCAGGTCGTTCAGCAGGGTCGACGCACCAAATCGGAAGTACGCGGGATCGAGCCAGCGGTCCCCGCACGTCTCGTTGACGGTCACCAGGTATTTGATCGCGTCCTTGCTGGTCCGGATGCCGCCGGCCGGCTTGACCCCGATCTGGCGACCGGTCGCGGCGTCGAAGTCGCGGACGGCCTCGAGCATCACCAGCGTGACCGGCAGCGTCGCGGCCGGCTGGACCTTTCCGGTGGACGTCTTGATGAAGTCGGCACCGGCCGCCATCGCGAGCCAGGACGCGCGCCGGACGTTGTCATACGTCGCGAGCTCGCCGGTTTCCAGGATGACCTTGAGGTGGGCGTGCCGGCAGGCCTCCTTGACCGCGACGATCTCGTCGTACACGGAGAGGTAATCGCCGGACAAGAACGCGCCGCGATTGATCACCATGTCGATCTCGTCCGCGCCGGCGTCGACCGCGGCCGCTGTGTCGGCGAGCTTCACGTCCAGCGGCGCTTGCCCGGACGGGAACGCAGTCGCAACGCTTGCCACATGGATGCCCGAGCCAGCGAGCTCGGCCACCGCGATCGGCACCATCGACGGGTAGATGCAGATGGCCGCGACTGGCGGGCACGGGTTGTCGGTGCCCGTCTGAGCGTCCGGATGGCGCCCCTTGGCACAGAGTGCACGGACCTTGCCGGGCGTGTCGGCACCTTCGAGCGTCGTTAGGTCGACCATCCGGATCGCGAGGTCGATCGCGTACGCCTTCGCGGTTGTCTTGATCGACCGGGTGCCGAGCATGGCGGCCCGCGCCTCGACGCCGACCGCGTCGACGCCGGGTAGCCCGTGCAGGAAGGTTCGAAGGGATGCGGAGGTGCGGGCGACGTCGCCGAGGCTGGTCGCCGCGGCTGCCCCCGTCGTCGGCTCCCGCGTCGTGGCGGGACCTGTGGCCATGGTGCTCATGCGGACAAGTCTACGCGCGCCGGCGATTAATGATCTTGACGTGGCATGATTGCGACGGTGTCAATGGGCCTCGTGGCTGCGCTACGCATCGGCGCGCGAAACGAAACCCGCGAACCGGTACGTTGTGTGGCGTGGACGTACTCGTCGTGGACCACCCGCTCGCGCAGTCGCGACTCACCGCGATGCGTGACATCGGCACCGATTCGGCGACATTTCGCGCCGCACTGACCGAACTCACCACCATGGTCGTCTATGAGGCGGCCCGTGCCTTCCCGGTGGCGACCTATCCGATCACTACGCCGGTGGCCGAGGCGATCGGCACCCGGCTGGCCAATCCACCCCTGATCGTGCCGGTGCTCCGGGCCGGTCTCGGGATGGCCGACGCCGCGCTCGCGCTGTTGCCCGAGTCGTCGATGGGCTTCGTCGGGCTGGCCCGGGACGAGCACACGTTCCAGCCGCGGGCGTACATGGAGTCGCTGCCGACCGACCTGACCGGTCTGCCGGTCCTCGTCCTGGACCCGATGCTCGCCACCGGTGGATCGCTCGAACACTGCTGCCGCCTGCTCGCCGAGCGCGGATGCGTCGATATCACGGTGTGCTGCGTCTTGGCCGCGCCGGAGGGCATCGAGCGCTTGAGCCGGTCGGGTTTGCCGATGCGTCTGGTTACGGCGGCCATCGACGGAGGCCTCAACGACAAGATGTTCATCGTGCCGGGCCTGGGCGACGCGGGTGACCGGCAGTTCGGCGGCATGCCCAGGTTCTAGGGTGTTCTGGGGCCTGGCTGCCGAATCCGGCTGCTAACATGCCGCGATCACCGGTCGCGCTGCGCTTCGATCCCGCGGGCGGCAGGTTCGGATAGAGAGGCGGGCCGCGCAGCAGTGGGCGAATCGATGCGAGTGCTCGTGACCGGTGGCGCCGGTTACGTCGGCTCGGTGACCACGGCGAGACTGGTTGCCGCCGGCTACCGGGTCACGGTGCTCGACGATCTGTCGACCGGATTCGCCGATGCGGTGCCGGACGGCGCCGACCTCGTCGTCGATGACATTGCCAACGCCGCCCGGGTTCTCGACTCGTCGTACGCGGCGGTGCTGCACTTCGCGGCCAAGGCGGAGGTCGCCGAGTCGGTCGTCGACCCGGACAAATACTGGCGCAACAACGTGCTCGGCTCGTTCGCGCTGCTGCGGGCGATGCGCGAGGCCGGCGTACGGCGCCTGGTGTTCTCGTCGAGCTGCGCGGTGTACGGCCAACCGCCGACCGGAGTCATCAGCGAGGCGACCCCGACCGCACCGATCAACCCGTACGGCGCCTCGAAGTTGGCCGTCGACCACATGATCGCGAGCGAGTGCCGCGCGTACGGTCTCGGCGCCGTCTCGGTCCGCTACTTCAACGTCGCCGGCGCGGCCGGGCCGTGCGGCGAGCGCCACGATCCGGAGTCACACCTGATTCCGCTGATCTTCGAGGTCGCATTCGGACGGAGCGAGTCGGCCGCAATTAACGGCGACGACTATCCGACCCCTGACGGAACGTGTGTGCGCGATTACATTCACGTATCCGATCTCGCCGACGCCCATCTACTTGCGTTGGAAGCGGCACACGATGGCGAACATGTCATCTGCAATCTCGGCAATGGAAACGGCTTTTCAGTGCTGGAAGTAATCGACGCAGTACGCAAAGTGACGGGCCATCCGATTCCGACGACGATCTCGCCGCGCCGCCCGGCGATCCGGCGATGCTCGTCGCCGCGGCGGATCGCGCCCGCGAGGTGCTCGGCTGGAAGCCGACGCGGACCGACCTCACCGGCATCGTGGCCGACGCGTGGGTGTTTGCGCAGGCCCGACGTTCAGCGAACGGTTCGTGACGGACATTCCTCGACGCCGGACGGCACTGTCGTTGCTGGACACCGGGGAGCCGGCACCTACCGCACCGCGGACGCGATCCGGATCCGCATTCCCGCACTCCAGCGACATCGCATTCGCGCCTGCGGCGATATAGATCCGTCCCGATAGCATGGATGTCCGCCAACCGCGTCCCATCCGTACACATCGGCCAAATGGGCAAAGTCATTGTGTCGATAGTGACGTTTGCACTCCGACCATTTAGTCTGCGTTGGCGTCTCACGCGTCCCCGGTTTCTTGGTGCTTTCTCACTCTCCCTTGAGGGGGAACTCGAACATGCGGAAGAAGGCGGCCAGCATCGGTCTGGCCCTGTTGACCGTCGCGGCAGTCACCACGACGATCAGCGTTGCCGCGGCGTCCGGCACGAACCAGTCGACCCTGGTCAACGCCGCGCCGTCGAAGTTCACGCCGAACATCAACGACGGCACGGTCAACGCGATCACCGAAGTGGGGACGCAGATCGTCGCCGGCGGCACGTTCTCCAGCGTGAGCCCGCCGGGAAACCTCAACGGTACGAACGCCATCACCCGGAACTTCATTCTCTCGTTCGACGAGACCACCGGCGTGGTGTCCACGACGTTCGTGCCGACCCTCGACGGCGCGGTCGAGACGCTCAAGCCCGGTCCGACCGCCGGGACGGTCTACGTCGGCGGTGACTTCAACAACGTCAACGGCGTAAAAGCCAAGGGCGTTGCCCTGCTGCAGATCTCGAACGGCCAGATGGTCGCCGGCTTCGCCCCGGCCCCGATGAACGGCGTCGTCTTCTCGATGGCACCGTTCGGCAACCGCTTGCTGATCGGCGGAACCTTCACGTCGCTCAACGGTTCGACGCATGACGGCATCGGCACACTCAACGCCACCACCGGGGCACTCGACCCGTACGTCAACGTGCAGCTGACCGGCCACCACAACTACACCGGCGCGGCAGGTCAGTCCAACGGCGGCGTCGGCCCCCGCGCGCTGGACATCAGCCCGGACGGCACGCTCGCCGTCGTCATCGGCAACTTCAAGATGGCCGCGGCGTCCCCGACCGATACGCCGGTGACACACGACCAGATCGCCGAGATCAACCTCGGTGCCACCGCGGGCACGCTCAACACGTCCTGGAATACATCCGGGTATACGGCCGCGTGTGCCGCCTCGGCGTACGACACGTACATGCGCGATGTCTCGTTCGCGCCGGATGGCAGCTACTTCGCCGTCGCCGCGACCGGTGGCGGCACGTTCAGCCAGAACACCGACGGATCCCGCGCGCTGTGTGACACCGCGACCCGCTGGGAGACGAGCTCGACTGGCGACGATGTCCAGCCGACCTGGATCAACTACACCGGCAACGACACGTTCCTCTCGGTCGTCACCACCGGCACGGCGATCTACCTCGGCGGACACCAGCGCTGGGTGAACAACGATGCGAGCTCGGACTCGCCCGGCCCGGGTGCCATCCCGCGCCCCGGGATCGTCGCGCTCGACCCGGTCAACGGCATGCCGTTCAGCTGGAACCCGGGGCGTAACCCGCGCGGTGTCGGCGCCGGCGCGTTGCTCGCGACCGCGAACGGCCTCTACATGGGCAGCGACACGGCGAGCATCGGCACCGGCAGCTCGTTCGTCACCCGCGGTCGGATCGCGTTCTTCCCGCTGACCGGCGGCGAGAGCGTGCCGCAATACACGCCGCCAGTCCTGCCGGCCACGATCTACTCGGCCGGCCAGCTGCCGGGCAGCGCCAACAGCAACGTCCTCTATCGGGTCGACGCCGGCGGACCGCAGATCCCGGCGATCGACAACGGCCCGGACTGGGCGGCCGACACCAGCGACCCGAGCCCGTACCGCAACTCGGGCAGCAACACCGCCGCGTACGGCCAGGTGGCGAACATTGCCAGCTCCGTTCCGGCAACCACGCCGAGCGCCATCTTCAACTCGGAGCGTTGGGATCCGGGCACCAAGGGCGACGGCCAGGAGATGCAGTGGAGCTTCCCGGTCGCGGCTGGCACCCCGATCGAGGTCCGTCTGTACTTCGCGAACCGCTACACCGGCACCGACAACGTCGGCCAGCGCGTGTTCGACGTGTCGCTGGACGGTTCGACTGTCCTCAACAACTTCGACATCGTGGCCGACGCCGGTACACAAACCGGCGATATGAAGAAGTTCGACATCACTGCGCCGGCGAGCGGTCAGGTCACCATCGGACTCGGCCACGAAGTCGAGAACCCGCTCATCGACGGAATCGAGATCGTCCGTACGGACATAGCGCCGCCGCCCGCCAGCGCGCTGGACACGTTGCAGTCGCGTTCGTTCGACGGCCACGCCGCCGGGTCGGTCAGCACCGTGGACTCGGGCACGATCCCGTGGTCGCAGGTGCGTGGTGCCTTCATGGCCGGCAACACATTGTTCTACGGCGACGCTGACGGCAAGTTCTACCGCGCGACGTTCAACGGATCGTCGATCGGCACGCCGAGCCTGGTCGATCCGTACGACGACCCGGTCTGGTCGGACGTGCAAACCGGCTCGGGCCAGACATATCGCGGCACGGTCCCGACGCTCTACGGCTCCGAGATGCAGAGCGTCACGGGAATGGTCCTGTCGAACGGGCGGCTGTACTACTCGCTGGCCGGACAGACGGGCCTGCGCTACCGCTACTTCGAGCCGGACGACGGCGCCCTAGGCGATGAGTTCACCGCCGGCGGCAACGTCGACTTCTCCAACATCGCCGGCATGTTCCTCTCCGGAAATACGCTCTACTACGCCGACAAGGCGACCGGCGACCTGCACGGCGTCGCGTGGAACGCGGGCGCCCCGGACGCGACGAGCGACACCGTTGTGTCGAACGACAGCGACTGGCGAGCCCGTGGTCTGTTCGCGCTCCAGGCCATCGCGCCGACCGCCGCGTTCACCGAGAGCTGCACCGGGCTCACCTGCTCGTTCAATGGCAGCACGTCCTCGGCTCCCGGCGGCAAGATCACGTCGTACGCCTGGAACTTCGGCGACGGGCACACCGGCACCGGCGTTTCGGTCGGTCACAAGTTCGCCGCCGGCGCCAAGTACACGGTCACGTTGACGATCACGTCGTCGCTCGGTGGTACGGCGGCGACGAGCCAGCTGGTCACGGTGACGGCTCCGCCGCCTCCGCCGCCGGCCGGTGGCATCTCGTTCGTCGGGACGGCGAGCGCCAATGGCAACGCGTCGTCGCTGCACGTGGTCACGCCGGGTTCCGTACAAGCCGGTGACGGACTGCTGCTGGCCGTCACGGTGGCGAACAAGCCGACGGTCGCGACACCGTCCGGCTGGACCCTCGTCGCCTCCTCGCCGAGTTCGACGACCACGATGGTGACCGACGTGTTCCGTCGAGTGGCCACGGCTTCGGATCCCGGCGCCGCGGTGACTGTGGCGTGGGGCGAGGTCGATCACGCGACCGTACAGATGCTGGTCTATCGCGGCACGAACGCGTCGAACCCGGTGGCGTCGGCGACCGTCGCGATGGCCGGCAGCGGTACGTCGATCAAGACGCCATCCGTGTCCGATTCGATCACCGGCAGCTGGGTCGTGTCGTACTGGTCGGCCAAGTCGTCGGCGGTGAACGTATGGACGGCGCCGTCTGGACAGACCGTCCGCGATGCCGAGAACGGCAGCGGCTCCGGCCGGATCAACTCGCTGGTGACCGACGGCGGAAACGCCGCGACCACGGGAACCGTCGGCGGTCTGACCGCCACGGCGGATGCGTCGTTCGGAGTCGGCACGGCTTGGACGATCATCCTGACCCCGTGATCCGTCGGCGTTGACGATTCGCCGGCCATCCACCGATGTGGGTGGCCGGCGAACTGTTTCGAATCCCTGACACCGCACGCCTCGCGACTACCGGGGTAGTGCCCGCTGCCGTAAAGTACAGGCCCTCCGCTGGTGTCATTTGGATGACTCCCAGGGGAGTTTTGGTGAGACAGGGGTCTTCATGGAATTCAACGGGTCCGGTTCGACAGCCGGAGTCTCCGACCACCTCGGCTGGTTGCTGCGGCGGTGGTGGCTTGTCGTGCTCGCCGTCCTGCTCGGTGGATCGCTTGGATTCGGATATGCACTCCTGCAGCCGAAGGCGTACGACTCGATGACCCCGGTGCTCGTGCTCGCGCCCGAGGGCGACGGCAGCAAGGTCGACCTCGACACCGAGGCGCAGATCGTCCCGACAGCTGCCGTGGCGAGCGGCGCACAGACATTGCTCGGCACGTCCGAGGACCTCACGGATCTGATCAAAAAAGTCAAGGTCTCCGTGCCGGCAAACACCGCCATTTTGGACATTACCTTCGAAGCGTCGACCCGATCCGAGGCCCAGCGCGGCTCACAGGCATTCGCGCAGGCGTATCTGGATCAGCGGAACGCCGCCGCCCAGAAGCAGCTGCAACTGCAGATCGCCAACATCCAGGACAATATCGACACGCTGACGCGACAGTTGCGGACGGTCAGCGGACAGATCGCCTCAGACGCGCCGAATTCCGTGTCGCGGACCCAGGCCCAGCAGCAAGCCCAAATCCTGCAGAACCAGATCCAGCAGGCAAACCAACGCCTTCAGCCGCTCCAAGGCATCGTCATCAAGCCCGGCTCGATCCTGTCGCCGGCCAGTTTCCCGCTGCACCCGACGAAGCCCAACGTGGCGCTCTACGTGGTCAGCGGCCTTGCGCTCGGTCTGCTGCTCGGTCTCTCCGGTGCACTGCTCATCGGCCGGCTGGATACCCGGATCTACGGCGCCAGCGACGTACCTGAGCGGCCCGGCGTGCCGGTGCTGATCGAGATCCGCCCGGGCGGCTCCCGGCCTCAGGTCGCCGACGCCGCGTCGCCGCAGGGTCGCGACTTCAGCCTGCTTCGCAACGTGCTTCGCTTCGCCGCCGGCTCCAGCCGTGGCGGCCGGCCGGCCATGACAGACACGCTGCTCATCTGCGGTGCGGTGCCCGGTCCGGCGGCCGGTTTCGTCGTCGCTAACGTGGCCGCGGCGTTCACCCGGTCCGGTGAGCGGGTCACCATTGTCTGCACGGACCCGGCGTCCACGGTCCCGTCGATCCTCGGCGTCTCGGCGCGGTACGGACTCGGCGAAGTTCTCGCCGGCGAGATCGAGTTCGGCGAGGCACTCCAGCCGGCCCGCACCATTCCCGGCGTGGCCGTGATGACTTCCGGACAGATCGATCCGCGCCTCGAGCTGCCGATCGTCGCGGTGTCCGAGCTGTTGCAGCGCATCCAGGGCACGACCGATCGGGTGCTGATCGCGGCATCGGCCCCGAGCAGCGCGGTGGACGCACAGGCACTCAGCGAGATCGCGGCGGCGGTCGTCCTCGTCGTCGAGACGCGTCAGTCGCACGTCGGCGAGGTGGACATCGCGCTCGACCAGTTCTCTCAGGTCTTCGCGCCGGTGGCCGGCATGGTCGTGGTCGACGCCAAGTGGAAGTCCGGTGCGCCGCCGCCGATCCCGTTGCCGCCCGCCCCCACTCGCCCAGCCGTCCGGCCGGCGACCGCCGACGCGCAGACGACCACCATCATGAGCCGGCCGACCAGCAAGGCGTCGGCGCCGGTCACCGATGGCGGCGCGCCGCCGGCAACGGTGCCGGGCCAGACCAGCCGGCCGGCGGATCCGTCGGAGCCCCGCGGCTGGCAGGGCCGTACCGGCGATGCGACCGTGGTGTTCCCCAAGGTGGTCGACGTCGCAGATCCGCCGATCGAAGAGTGGGCGGGTTCGCCCTCGCTGGACATGTACTCGTTGCGGGACACGAAACGCTCCGATCAGCCATGACCCGGCGCCGTCCGCCGCTGCGGATCGGGTGGGTCATGGCATTGCTCGTGGTGAGTGCGGTCGCCGGGTGTACGTCGACCGGTGAGCCGTCCGGGTCGCTGCTCGGCCCGACGCCGAGTCTGAACACTCCGCCGCCGTCGCCAACTCCGGCCGCCGCGGCGACGCCGGCCGACGTCGCGCTGCTCACCGGATTGCCCGGAGACACGACAAGGCCGGCCGTCGTGGTGCCGATCCGGGTCGCCGCCGGCGCCGGTCGGGCCGTCGGACTCGGCGACGCGGACATCGTGTCGATGGAGTTCTCCGAGGCGGGGGCGCTGCGTCTGACCGGCGTGTTCGCCTCGGCTGCGTCGGCGAAGGTCGGCCCGTTGACGATGGTTCGCCCGTCCGACGCCAAGATCTTCTCGCAGACGAATCCGGTGTTCACCGAGACCGGCAGTCCGGCCGGGTTCGTAACCACGGTCACGTCCGACCATCTCTCTTTGGTCTCGGCCAAACGCGGACGCACCGGCTTCACGACCAGTGGAAACGACTACTACGTCAACACCGCCCGGGTGGCGGCGTCGACCTCCAAGCTGTTGTCGACGTCGATGTTCCAATACGCGGCCGGCGGCCAGTCGGTGGCGACATCCGGTGTCACCACGGTGACCAAGCTCGCGCTCCGGGTGAGCGGGCATACGACGGTCACATGGACGTACCAGGCCACCAGCCGGCTCTGGACCACGACGTTGTTCGGCACGCCAGTCAGCGCGACCAATGTGGTCGTGCTGACCGTTCCGTACACGACCAAGGCGGTTTCCGCGTTACACCGGACCGTGACGTTCGCGGACCCGCTCGGAGGGGGCGCGGCCCGCATCGTCGCGGACGACCAGAGCATTGCGGGTACGTGGTCGAAACGGAACTTCAATTCGGCCCTGAACCTGCTGTCCGCCGACGGGCATGTCCCGGCGCTCGCACCGGGGCGCACGTGGATCATCATGGTGCCCTCGGGATCGACCATAAGCGCGTCGTAACGGTCGGTCGCGACGATTGCTCGATCGGCGCGGCCGTCGTGGCGACCGCGCGCCGTGGTTTGACACCGGCCGGTGGTCAGGCGAGGCTATGAGTCCCGCCGATGCGTAGCGTCAGCCGCGAGGCGTCGGTGGCGCTGCCGATGCGTAGCGTCAGCGTTACGGCCGTTGCCGCGGGGCACCGGCTCGCCATCCGAATCGACCTCTGGGGGACCGACGAACTCGCCAGGCCAGTCGCGTCCGCGGCCGGGTCCGCCGGCTCGTTCGGTGGCGACGCAGCATGAATCGCATTCCAGCGAATTCCGCCCGCAGATCCGGTCGACGACCATCGACCGCGGGTCGGCGTTGTCGACGGCGGACCTGCCGCCCGTCGCGCCGCCACGCGGACCGACGTCGGGCCGCCGCCGCGGCGGCCGGCCGGCGTTGGCGGGGATCGTCGTCTTGTGCGCCTTGCTCGTGGCGGCTGGCGCGGTCTACCTCACCCGGCCGACGGCCGTACGGCAGACCGCGCAGGTGCCGGCCACCGACGGCACGTACGTCGTCCAGGAAGCGCCGAATACGACCTACGCGAACGAGCAGACGGTGCAGGCGGCCGCGCTCGACAGCGAGCACGCCACGGCCTACCTGAAGTTTGTCGTGCCGCCGGTCGCTTCGCATGTCACGTCGGTCCACCTGAACCTGCTCACGGCGGCCGCGTCCAGCGGAACGCTGGCAGTGCACGCGGTCACGAGTAACGCCTGGTCGGCCGCCACGACGTCGTACGCAAACCGACCGCAGATGGGCGCCACGATCACGACTACGCTCGGGCCGTCGACGATCGGTCAGCGGGTGT
The DNA here is from genome assembly GCA_963724705.1 of uncultured Actinomycetota bacterium. GTDB lineage: Bacteria > Actinomycetota > Actinomycetes > Mycobacteriales > Micromonosporaceae > DASQPR01. The sequence goes on along the minus strand of CAVRVS010000006.1, from coordinate 89,739 downwards.
CGTTCGACATCACGCGGGCGGTCTCGGGGCCGGGCACGTACTCGTTCGCGGTGACGAGTTCGAGCAGCACGGCGGCGTTCGCCGCTTTCGGCCCGACGCAGGGAACCAAGGGGCCGAGCTTGACGGTCGAATACGACACCGTCGGGGCCGCTGCCGCGCACACGTACGTCCAGGCGGTCCAGTCGGCCCTGCCGACGGTGTCGCGCGCGCCGAGCGCGAGTCCGTCGGCCTCCGCCGGTGCACACCCGCGCGCCGGCGGTGGCGGCAATACGCCGGCCGTACCGGCCGGTGGCGCCCTCTGCGGTGCCTACTGGCCGCCGAACGGGCAGCCCTACCTCACCGACTTCGCAGCCGAACAGGCACGGCTCGGACCGCTCCCGTCGGTGCGCTACTTCAATCCGGGCGCCCCGTCGGCGTGGTCGGGTAACGCCGGAGCGGTCAACCGTACGGTGATCGTGTCGTTCAAGTTCAACCCGAGCGACATCCTCTCCGGCGCCGAAGACTCCCGCATGAAAACGTGGTTCGCGGACGCGCCCCGCAATCGTGACGTCTACTGGTCGTACTATCACGAGCCCGAGGATCAGATCGCGGCCGGTGACTTCAGCGCGGCCGACTATCGGGCGGCTTGGCGCCATCTCAAATCGCTTGCCGACCAGGCTCACAACCCGCGGCTGTATTCGACGCTGATCCTCATGCAGTGGACGCTGAATCCCCAGGCCAACCGCAACTGGCGCGACTACTACGCCGGTGATGATGTCATCGATGTCATGGGCTGGGACGTCTACAGCCTGAGCGGTGTGAAGAAGTACGACGATCCGGCCGGCCTTCTCGATCCGGTGATCGCGGTGTCGAAACAGATCGGCAAGCCCTGGGGCATCGCCGAGTTGGGCGCGGTGCGGACAACCGCCGATCCGGGCGGCGCCGGTCGCGCGCAGTGGATCGCGGGTGTGGCGTCGGTGCTGCACAACTCCGACGCGCTGTGGGTCGAGTATTACGACGTCGGCGGCGACGCGAACAACAACTTCCTGCTCTCCGACGCGCCGAGCCAGGCCGCCTGGCGCGCCATGTGCAAGCGCTGAGCCCCGGCCCAGATGCCGGCCCGAAGCCTCAGATGCCCCGCCCGAACCGGTTGAGGCCCGTATGCAACGGCGGCCGGCGGTACGAGGCGGCTGGCCACCAGCATCGCCAGGTAGCCCCGGGCCTCGACCGGGCTCAGCCGGATCGTCTGGCCGGCCCAACGGAGGGCCGCGCGACGTTCACCGAGGGCGGCGTGGGCGAACGCGATCTGGCCGGTGATGCGGGCCTTGCCCCGGGGGTCGCCGTCGAACTCCGGGAACTTCGCCAGGATCATCTGCGAATCCTGAATCTTCGACGACCACTTCGCGCTGAAGTACGAACCGCGGTGGCGCAGCGCCGACACGTACACGGCCGGTACGTTCAGGATCGGCCCACGGCGAGCGACCCGAAGCAGCATGTCGTAGTCCTCGGACTCGCCACACGAATCCTCGCTCACGAGTCCGATGCCGCCCACCAGCGCCTCGCGGCGGAAGAGGAACGACGACGGGTGCAACTCCTGCAGGCGACTCCGCAGCAGGTTCGCGAGCACGACCCGGTCGCCGGCGAACACGCGATCGGTGGGATGACCCTCGTAGACCAGCCGGACACCGGTGCCACACAGCTCAGCCTCGGGCGCCTTGTCGAACGCGGCGATCTGGGCCGCGAGCTTACCCGGCAACCACTGGTCGTCGTCATCGCAGTTGCCGACGAAGTCGCTGGTCGAAGCGAGTGCGCCGGAGTTGCGCGTGCCGGCCAGGCCGGGCGTGCGCGTATTGCGGATGACGCGGACGGGCCGCATCGGGTCATCCGACTCGAGCGCCATGTTCGGCTCGCTCTGGTCGTAGACGACGATGACCTCGACGACGCCGTCGTACTCCTGGGAGCGGATCGCGTCGATCGCGAGGCGCAACAATTCGGGCCGATCCCGGGTGGGAACGACCGCCGATACCGACGGCTTCATGTCCGGCTCCTCCAGCGGCGATCCAGGTAGCCGTGACGGGCGCGCCCCGGCCAGGTCAGTAACGTGACGAGACGGCGCCGTCCGGCCGGCATGGCGGTCCGCCAGGCGGAGTCGACGCGAAGCCGGACCGCGCCGGATTGGAAGCGCATCGGGTTGCCGGCGACCGAGTGGATCGGGCCGAGTTCGGCGACCGTCGCATTGCCGTCCCGGCGGAGGAAGTCCGGCCGGTCCGGCGGCAGCCCGAGCCACGCCCGTACGGTCGCGAGATGGCCGGCCGGGTCGGCGACGAAACGCTCGTACCGCAACCGCAGCCGGCGTGCTCCAGTCGCGGCCAGCAGGTCGAACAGTGCATTGTGCGCGGTCCACAGCGCGCTTGATGTGACTACTGAGTATTGGGGCATGTACGAGTCGGACGACTTCGACCCGTCGGGCGAGCCGTACGAGGACTCCTTGCTCCACGAGTACGCGACGCCCCGGCCATCCCGGACGAGGTGCAGGACCCGCAGGTCGATACCCGGGTGATGCCGCAACGCGAAGGCCTGGGACGCGTGCTTCCCGGAGTCCACGATCACGCGAGCGCCGGTGACCTCGGCGATGCCGGCGTAGATGCGGCGGTACAGCTCGCCGTACCGCAGCAAGTCCTTCCGACGGCGCGTGACGCGCGTCGGAAGCGCGAGGCGGGGGACGTAGCGCGTCCGATCGACCCGCCGGGCCAGGGCAAGGACTTCGTCGGCGTCGACGTTGTCCCATCCGTCGAAGGCGGCCTTGCCGACCGAGATCCAGAAGGGGCACGCGTCGAAGGCGGCGCCACAGGCGCAGGGCTGGTTGTCGGCGAGCGCACGCCGCCATAGGTGGGTTACCTCGCCGGCGCCGACCACATCCGGCATTTCGGCCAACAAGCGTTCGACCAATGTCGAGCCGCTACGCCCCCAGCCACCGATGAAGAGCACCCGCACGGGCGCCGGGTCGTCTGCCGACACGTCGCCACGGCGCGCTCGTGACACGGTCACCTCATTCCTCGGGCACGTTCGTCGCGTGACCGACCAGGGCGATTACGTGACCGACCACGGGCAGTTACATGGCTGCGCGTGGTCAGTCACGAACTGCCCGACGCGCGAGTATAGCCAGGCGGTAATCGGCTGTCATAACGCCGCCGCGCTCGCGGATAGCGGCCGTCCGGTCGGTCGGGGCGGGCGGCGTCAGACGGTAGCGCGGTGAACGACAGGCAGCTAGAGTCTGCACGATCCTGTCGCATGTCCGTCGTGGCTGTGCCCACGGCACCGTCGCGGTCGGTAGTGTCCGTCAAACGTGCTCGTTGCCGCGGCTGCGCCATGCACCGGTGGGCATCAAGACTGCGGGCCGAGAGGATGACATGGCGTTCCGGCGATTCGTAATCGGGCACCCGAGGGTGTCGCGGTGACGGATCCCGCAACCCGTCCCGGACTGACGAGCGCGGCACCGCCCCGGTGGCCGGATGCGCCGAGACAACCCGCCGTGCCGGGACAACTCGGTACCATCGGCCGGCCGCGCCGGTGGCCGGACCGGCGGACCCCCGCAGCGACCGTACGAGCGGTTGCCCGACCGCCCGAGTCAGCCGTCGCCGCCGTACCCATGGTCGGTCCGGTCTTTCACCACATCGATCCGCAACAGCACCGGCCGGCGCGGGATTGGGCCTTGTTTGCGTTGCTGGTCGGCTACCCGATCTGGCGCGTCCTCGGTGTCGTGCTGGTCATCGTGCCGCTGCTGGCCATTCCGATGGCGCTCGAGCTCTACCGCCGGCGACGCCTGCGTTTCCCGGCGGGTGCGAGCCTATGGGTGCTGTTGATCATCATCGGCCTGCTCAGCGTCATCATGATCAATGCGACACCGCCCGGTGCCGTTCCACCGGTCGCGAGCCTCAATCGATATCTGGCCTGGGGCCTGCGGCTGGCCGACTACATCGCCGCCGGCATCATCCTGCTCTACGTCGGCAACCTGACCGAGCGTGAACTGCCGACGTCCCGCGTCGTCAAAATGCTCGGCGCCCTGTTCGTCACCTGCACGCTCGGCGGTGTGGCCGGCATGCTCTTCGGCGGCGTGGATGTGTTGACGCCCGTCGGTCACTTATTGCCGGGCAGCCTTCGATCGAACGGCTTCATCAGCAACCTCGTGACCCTGAACCTCGCCCAGAACCAGGACATCATCGGCGCGAGTGCGCCGCGGCCGGAGTTCCCCTTGACCTACACGAACACGTGGGGCGAGTGCATGGTCCTGCTCGTTCCGTGGTTCGTCCTGGCGATCATCCGCGGCAAACGCACACTGGGCTGGCGCGTGAGCGGCATCGCGGTTCTGGTGATCGCCATCGTTCCCACCGTCTACTCGCTCAACCGCGGAATGTGGATCGGGCTGGGTGTGCTGTTCGTCCTGCTGCTGATCCGCCTGGCGCAGACCGGTCGTGGGCCGCAGGTGGCGATCGTCGTCGGGGTCGGCGCGGTCGCCGCGATCATTTTCCTGACGACCCCACTGTCCACGGTGATCACCGACCGGATCAGTCATCCGCACTCCAACGATGGCCGCGCCAACATCAACGTCGCAGCGGTGAACGCAGCGAAGGCATCGCCGCTCATCGGATTCGGTGGGCAGTCGGGTGTGATCGGAAGCCGGCGTTCCATCGCCATCGGCCCAACGCCGAATTGCCCGCAATGCGGCAATCTGACGATCGGCGGGGACGGCCAGATGTGGCTGTTGCTGATCACCGAAGGATTTGCCGGAGCGGGTCTCTACGTGCTGTTCTTTGCCCGCTTCGCCTGGCGATATAGACGCGACATCACTCCGGTCGGCACGGCTGGACTGATGATGGTGCCGTTGGCGTTGTGGTTCATGACGGTCTATCCGGCCACCGACCTCCCGTTGGTGATCATGTTTGTCGGCATGGGGCTCTGGTGGCGTGACAGCCTCGAACAGCGCTCGGCGGTCACGGACCTTGGCCCAACGCCCCCAAGCGGTATGGACCGTCGCCTACCAAGTGCGCAACCCGCCGGACTCGGTTGGCGCGGCCCGGATAGTCCGCCGATGCGCCGGCCCGGCGTGGAGCAGCGGCGCGCATGAGCCATCCCGACCTCGTCATGGCGGCTCGGGTGCTTGGCGGAACGGACGCATTGTCGACGACTCCGGCCCCGCGCTCGGCTCCCGAGTACTACACGGTCATCCCATCGGTACGGTCACCGCGTCTGCTCGTGCCGCGGGGTGACCGGCGGGTCGCGGCCGTCGCCGTACGACACGCGATCGTGGCCACGTCCCGGCGGGCGCGGCTGCGTCAGGCGGTGCTCGCCGGCTTGTTCTCGCTCGGTGTCGGCCGGCGCAGCGTCGGCGATCTGATTTTCCGCGACACGGTAACGGTGGACGGCCCGGGGCGCCTTTCGGCTCGCCTGGCCGCGGTCTTGAACACCGATGTCCGCGTGTCCATGCGGTTCGGTCCCGACCGGGCGAACCGGAAGCCCGTGCTGCAACTGCTCGACGCCTCGGGGATGTGCGTCGCCTTCGCCAAGGTCGGCGTCAATGCGCTCACTCGGGAACTGGTCCGCCGTGAGGTCGCGGTATTGACCCGGTTGGAAGACCAAGATCTGGGGCCGGTACGGGCACCGCGCGTGCGGTACGCCGGCCAGTGGCACGCCGACACGGAGTTGATGGTCGTCGACGCGCTGCCCGTCTGGAGACCCGAACCGGCCGCCGCTGGCGCGGTCGAGACGGCACGGATCGCCGCCATGCGGGCCGTGGCCGGGTTCGGCGGCGTACGCACCGATAGCGAGGCACTCGACGACTACCTGACCGATCTGGCCGGACGCGTACGGGCCCTCGACCCGAGCCCGCACGTCGGGTCGCTGCTGGCCGCGCTGGACCGGGTACGCCATAGCGGCCTCGCGATCCCGGTCGGCGCGTGGCACGGTGACTGGACCGACGGCAACATGGCTGTCCGCGACGACACAGTGCTGTTGTGGGACTGGGAGCGATTCGCCGACGGCGTGCCGGTCGGCTTCGACGCCCTCCACTTTCACTTCAACCGCGCGATGGGTACGCCGACCTGGACTGCGGCCGACGCGACCGCCACCGTGCGGGATCGCAGCGCCGAACTGCTCGCGCCGTTCGGCGTGCCGCCGGCGGCCGCGCCCGCGGTGTGGACGCTCTACGCGGCCGAGATCGCCACGCGGTTCCTGACCGACCGGCTCGACCGCACCACGTCTAAGCTCGGCCGGGTCTCGGAATGGCTGGTGCCGGCCCTGGCGGCCATTGCCAGCGGACCGGAGGCGACAACGGTGACCGGCCAGCCAGGGCCACAAGAGAGGCAGCGATGAGTCGTAGTGCGGTGCGGACGATGGTCTCCTACAACGCGGGCCGGGCGGCCCGGCTGGTCGGATCGTTGACCGCGGATCAGCGCGCGATGCCGTCGTTCCTGATCGTCGGGGCGCAACGTGGCGGCACAACCTCCCTCTTCAAGGCACTTCTCCAGCATCCGTCGTTCATGCCGCCGCGGATGCGCAAGGGCGTTCACTACTTCGACGTGGCGTACGGCAACGGCCAGAGCTGGTATCTCGGTCACTTTCCGCGCCGTACACAGCTCGAAGCGCGGTCCCGCCGGATCGGAGCGCCGGTCATCACCGGCGAGGCCAGCCCGTATTACATGTGGCACCCGGCCGTGCCCGGTCGGATCGCCGCCGACGTTCCCGGAGTCAAGCTCGTCGTCCTGCTCCGCGATCCGGTCGAGCGCGCGTACTCCGGCCACGCGCACGAATTCGCCCGCGGCTTCGAGACCGAACCGTTCGAGCGGGCTCTCGAACTCGAGCCGTCCCGACTGGCCGGCGAGCGCGAGAAACTGCTGGCCGATCCGGCGTACGGCAGCCACGCGATGCAACACCTCGCGCACGCGGGTCGGGGTGAGTACATTGACCAGCTGCTCACTCTCGAGACCGCGGTCGGCCGTGACCGCTTGATAGTGCTCGACAGCGCCGATTACTTCGCCGATCCGAAACCGGTGTTCGCGCAGCTGTGCGCATTCCTTGGCATCCCGGATGCACCGGACGTCACCCACGACCGCCACAACGCCAGGCCGCGCTCGACGATGTCGCCCGAGCTCGAGGCGCGGTTGCGGGAACGCTACGCGCCGTACGACAAGCGGCTCGTCGACTGGCTCGGCTGGACGCCGAGCTGGTGCCGCGACGGATCAACGCGTGGGGCGCACGGTGCGCAGGCACCGGAGTTGCCTGCGGGCTGTGCGCAGGTATCGGAGGTGCCGTCGCCGCGATCGTCGAACGACCAGCTTGCGGCCGATCGACCGCCGCCCGGCGGGCTCGCCTGACGTGTCACTCGACGCGCGCAACGCCGCGTCCGGCGCGGAGCCGGACGCCGCCACCTCACACACTGACGACGGGGCGGCAGTGCCGGATGCGAGCCGGACGCTCGCCGGATCGGCCCGGACGCCCGGTTCGGCCCGGACGCCCGGTTCGGCCGCGGCGCTTGGTTCGGCCGGCACGCTCGACGTCGGCAAGATTGCGCGCGCCGGTGCGCTGAATCTGGTCGGCGCGGCCGTGTCGGTGGTGACCACCGTCGGACTCACGATCGTCGTTACCCGCAACGCCGACAAGGAAGTCGCGGGCGCGTACTTCACGCTGACGTCGATCTTCTTGATCCTGTGCGCGGCCGCTCGCCTCGGCGCCGACACGGGCGCGGTCTATACGATCGCCTCGCTCCGCGCCCGCCATGAAACGAGCCGCGTCCGGGCGGCGATGCGCGTGGCGTACGCGCCGCCGCTCGCCATCAGCGGACTGCTTCTGGTCGTCACCTGGTTCGCGGCGCCGTGGCTCGCGCGGGAACTGTTCGCCGCCGAGACTTCGGCCACCGTCACCGCGATCCGGATATTCGGGCTGTGCCTGCCGTTCGCCGTCCTGACCACGGTGGCCGAGGCCGGGGCGCGCGGGCTCGGCCGGACCCGGCCGTACATCCTCTTCGACCGGATGCTCCGGCCCCTGCTACAGATGGTCGGTGCGGTCGCGGTCGTGCTGCTGCTCGGCGAGACGGCGTGGGTCGGGCTCGCGGCAACGTACGCGGCGCCGTTCGCACTGACTGCGATCGTCATGGTTCCCTGGCTCGCGGAGATGCGACGCCGGGCCGAGCGGCGCGACGGGCAGGCGCCCCGGGCGACGTCGGCGGCCGACTGGTCCGGGTTCTGGCGCTTCAGCGCACCACGAGCCGGCACGACGCTCATGAGCCTGGCCCTCCAGCGGCTCGACGTGATCATCGTGGCCGCGATCCGCGGCGCGTCGGATGCCGCCCTTTACACGGCCGCCACGCGATTCCTCGTGGTCGGGCAGACCGCGGCCAACGCGCTGTCGGTGGCCGTCCAGCATCGGTTCGGGGCGCTCCTGTCGGTCGGCCGCACCGCCGACGCGAACCGCCTCTATCAGCTGACGACCACGTGGCTCATTTTGATGATCTGGCCCTTCTACCTGACTTGGGCCGTGTTCGCCGGCCGGTTGATGGCGATCTTCGGCGGCGGGTACGCGAGCGCACAGACGGTCGGCGTCGTACTGGCGCTCACCATGCTCGTCGCGACCGCCTGCGGCATGGTCTCGATGGTGCTCGAGATGGCCGGCAACACCGGCGTGACGTTGCTGCAGACCGGCGCCGCGCTGGTCATCGACATCGTCCTCGATGTGCTGTTGGTCCCGCATCTCGGGCCGCTCGGTGCCGCCATCGGCTGGGCCGGCGCGCTCCTGTTCAATAACCTGGTGCCGCTGGCCACCTTGTACCGACGCTACCGGCTCTATCCGATTTCGCGGGCCGGCGCAACGGCGATGGTCGCCGCCGCGGTCTGTTTCGCCGGGGTGCCGATGCTCGGTCGGGCGACCTTCGGCGATCGTCCGGTCGCCGACGCGATCGGATTCGTCGTCGGCCTCGTCGTCTACGCGGTGGTCGTTTGGCAGCGACGCGAGGCACTCGACCTGGCCCAGCTGCGAACGATGGTCCGGCGCGGACGCCGAAAGTAACGGGGGTACGGGTGGAAGCGCGCGACGGTGACAGCCGGTCGACGCGATCGCCCGTAGTCGTACGCCGACCGCGACTCCGGCGCCGCGCTGTCGCTGTGATGGCGTTCGCGGCCCTCGCGCTCGGGCTCGCCGCGTGCGGGCCGCACTCGCTCCGGCTTCCGGGCGACGGTCCCGCCCGGACCCCGGCTCCAGCGCCGACCCTCACCGGTACGCTCGCGCCGGGTGCGGCCGGTCCATTCGAGACGACCGGCCGTGGTCCCGTGCCGCCGACGAGTGGGGCGTGGTTCGGCGTGTACGCCGACCCGTACAACCACACCGCGGCAGAGAAGATCAAGGCGGTGAACACGTTCCAGACGGTGATCGGGCGAAAGGTGGCGATCGTCCACTCGTTCCATCCATGGTCGGACACCGTGCCCTCGGACATTGACTCACGGATCATTGCGAACGGTCAGATCGATCTGCTGTCGTGGGCCGGCACCGATACGCTGTCGATCGCGTCCGGTGCGTACGACAATCTGATCGAGCACACCGCGATCGCCATCAAGAACCTCGGTGCTCCGATCCTGCTGCGGTTCCGCTGGGAGATGGATAGGCCGAATCTGGCCAGCACGGTTCACTCGCCGGCGGCGTACATCGCCGCGTGGAAGCACGTCCGGGCAATCTTCACCCAGGAGGGCGCGACCAACGCCGGCTTCGTCTGGTGCCCACTCGCGACCGGGTTCGCGAAGGGGACGGCGCAGCAGTACTACCCGGGTGACGACCAGGTCGACTGGATCTGCGCCGATGTCTACCCGGGGAGCCCAGCGCCGTCATTCGCGTCGATGATGGCGCCGGTCATGCAGTTCGCCGCGAAGCATCCTCGACCGGTCATCATCGGCGAATTCGGGATCGAACCGGCGCCGGGCGACGAGCAGGCCGACTGGTACGACGCCATGGCGCAGGATCTCCAGTCGCAGCCGCAGATCAAGGCGGTTGTCTACTTCAGTTCCGGCGATCTGGTTTTCCCTGCTCATGACACATCGAAAGCTTTCTCTGCATTCCGTTCGCTCGCGCAGAGCCCATATCTGTCCGATGTGCCCGGTCCTTAACCGGGCGTCGCATCGCGGTGGATATGCGGGAGCGCCCGAAAATGCCTGCGGACGATCGCCGCGCATCCCCTTGCGGAGGCCAAATTCGCGACCGTCGGGAAGCGTTTGATTACCCGCTGTTTGCCTGGGCGTCGAATGTTGTTACGTCGATCGTTTTCGGGGCCGTGCCGCTTGAGCAACGCTCGCGCATGTGTGAAGGTGTGTTGTCTGTCGTGCCGCCATCGGGTGAACGGCCGGCAGAAACGCCGGGCTCGGCGAGCGCCGGACGCGGATTGCGGGACGGAGGTTGCGTTGACCGATCGCGTCATGATCGGGCGGATCCCCGTCGATCTCGTTAGTCCGCACGAGTTTGTCGACATGGCCACCGACTGGGCTACCCGCGGCGAGCGCGCTTCGATCATCGGCGTCAACGCATACGTCGTGAATCTCTGCGCCAAGGATCCGGCAATGGCCGCGGCCGTGGCCCGCGCAGACCTCCTGCTGCCCGACGGACATTCGGTGGTCATGGCGGCCGGATTCAACCGATACCCGCACCAGGGTCGCGTCGCGATCACGCACATGCACGCCGATATGGCTGCGTCGTGGGTCGCCGCCGGTCTCCGCGTGTTTCTGTGGGGGAGCCGGCCGGGCGTCGGGGCGCAGGCCGCGCATCGTCTGCACACCGAGTTCGGCCTCGACATCGTCGGTGTCCGGGATGGATACACCGAGGGGACCGATCAGGAGATCATCGCCGAGATCAACGCGAGCGGCGCGGACATCCTCTTCATCGGGCTCGGCAGCCCGAAACAGGAAGTCTGGCTGGACGCCCACCGCGACGAGTTGAAACCGGTCGCGCTTACCTGCGGCGGGTGGCTCGACTGGACGGCCGGCGTGCGCAAGCCCTGTCCAGAGTGGATCTACCGTTTCGGGCTCGAGTGGGCATACCGGCTCGCGCAGGAGCCGCGACGCCTGTTCAAGCGATATGTCATCGGCAATCCGACATTCCTGCTGCGCGTTCTCCTGTCGACCCGTCACGATCGTCGCGAAACAGCACGCATGCTGGCTCGCATTCCGCTGCCCCGGCTCGCCGAGCCGGTCGAGTCCTACGGACCGCACCCGTCGCTCGACCTGCCGCCCGTCGGCCGCGCTCCACACGCCGATGTCGCGCCTCGTCCGAGCGCGGGACCCGCGATGCGGTCGCCCAGCCAACCACGGCACGACGACGCCGTCCGCGCGGTGGGCCGGGCCTCGGTGGTCCCGACTCGCCGGTAGCCCTCGTCCGGCCGCGCCCGGCGGTCAGCTTCCGCCGGTCAGCGGTCGAGGGCGGCGGTGGTCTCCGTGCGGAGCACGGAGAGGGCAGCCGCGGCGCGCTCCCGCGCCGTTGTCACGTCACCGTTGCCGACCGGTTCGACAATCTGCAGGTACGCCTTGAGCTTGGGTTCCGTGCCACTGGGCCGCACGACCACCCGGGCCGCCTCGGTCCGGAGGATGAGTACGTCGTTGTCCGGCAAGAGATCGACGACCTCGCGTACGTCGTCACCGAGCAGCTGTTTCGGCGGGTTGGCGCGAATATGCCGCATCAGCACGTCGATCTCGGCGAGGTCGTCGACCCGTACGGACGCCTGATCCGTCGCGTAGACGCCGAACTCCGCCGCGATCTCGTCGAGCCGGTCGATCAGTGTCCGTGACTCGGCCTTCAGCTCGGCCGCCAGCTCGGCGACCAGCAGTGCGGCGGTGATGCCGTCCTTGTCCCGTACGTGACCGGGTGCGACGCAGTATCCGAGTGCTTCCTCGTAGCCGTACGCCAACGGCGTGTCGTCGTCGCCGGCGCGCATGATCCACTTGAAGCCGGTGAGCGTCTCGGCGTACGGATGCCCGCGCTTCGCGCAGACCGCGCCGAGTAGCGACGACGACACAATCGACGTGGCGTAACGGCCGGTCCGACCGCGCCGCATCAAATGGTCGGCCAACAGGATGCCGACGTCGTCGCCGCGAAGCATGCGCCAGCCGCCGCCGGCGAGCGTCCGGCACCGCCACGGCACATCGGTCGGCGTCCGGGTCGTTGGCGATCGCGATATCCGCGCCGATCTCCTGCGCGAGCGCGACGACCAGGTCGATGGCGCCGGGCTCCTCGGGATTCGGGAACGAGACCGTCGGAAACGCCGGGTCCGGTCGGGACTGGGCGGCGACCACCGCCGGAGCCTGGAAGCCAGCGGCGGCGAACGCCGCGAGTGCGACCTCGGCGCCGACGCCGTGCAGCGGGGTGTAGGCGATCGTGAGGTCTCGTGGTGCGGCCGGGTCGACCAGTGCCGCCGCCTCCCGGACGTAGGACGCGACCACCTCGTCGCCGACGCGCTCGCCCGGATTCCCGAGCGGCACCTTGGCCAGCGGTCCGACGGCTCGGATAGCCGATTCGATCTCGCCATCGACCGGCGGGATGATCTGCGCGCCGCTGCCCGCCTCGCCGCCCAGTGCCGGACCGAGATAGACCTTGTATCCGTTGTCCTGCGGCGGATTGTGGCTGGCGGTGACCATCACGCCGGCCGCGGTGTCGAAGTGCCGGACGGCGTACGCGAGAACTGGCGTCGGCAATGGTCGTGGCAGGACGAGCGCGGTCCGGCCGGCGCCGGTCACCACCCGCGCCGTTTCGTCCACGAAGTCGGCGGACCCGTTGCGGGCGTCGTACCCGATGACCACGGGTCCGTCATCGCGACCGGCCAGCCACGCGCACAGCCCGGCCGCGGCGCCGCGCACGACGGCGCGATTCATTCCGTTCGGGCCGGCACGCACCGGACCGCGCAGGCCGGCCGTGCCGAACTGAAGTGTGGCGGCGAACCGGTCGCGGAGGTCGGCGTCGCCGTCGGCGCCGTCGATCACCGCCGTCAACTCGTCCCGGGTGGCCGGATCGGGATCATCGGCAACCCAGGCTCGCGCTCGTGCCCGCACATCGTCGATGGTCGTCGTCTGATCCGCCGGCACTGGCCACCACTCCTCACATGCGTACACCAACGCGCCGCGCGGCTGGCACTGACATCAGACGCCTCGCGGCTGACGCGGCGATACCAACCTTTGATAGCACGCGCGGCCGGTCCATGCCCGGCCGACGTCCGGATCCCTCCGGCAGCCGTTCCGGTGCGACGACGAATCCGGACGCCCGGGATCAGCCGAGTCCTACGGCGTCAGCTTGACCGACGACACCATCTCGTCGTAGATCGGCTTACTCGTCCCGAAATCGGCGTCCGGCACGGTGAGGAAGAACTCGTACGCCTTGCCGCCGATCGTCGTCGCGGCCCAGATGCCGTGCCGTTCGGAGGCCCCGCTGCCGCACGTGTACTCGAGTTGCGCGGCGGCGTGCCCATCGAGCGTGGCGTCGGTCAGCGCCACCCGCTGGTAGTCCTTGCACGTCGAACCGCGCTCGAGACCGTGTTCGGCCACGCCCAGGAATTGCTTCGGGTCGTTGCCGGATGCCTCCACGTTGATCCGGATCTTGCGAGTGGTGTTGCCGTCCAGGAAGTCGACGTACGACCCCGACTTCGGCTTCGACTCTTTCCAGCTCTGCGGGACGTTGACGACGATGCCGCGTCCGTTGTCGAACGACTGGACCGGGAAGGATGGCGCGTGCGTGGCGGGCGTTGTCGGGGTGGGGGCCGCCGTCTTCCGGCCGCCACCACCCGTCGTCGAAACGATGATCACTACCGCGATGAGCACGACGGCGGCGGCCACAGCACCGAGCCGTACGGCTCGCGACCACCCGCGTACGACGGTCCACGGCCGCCCGGCCAGTCCACGGATGGAGCCGAGGACGTCCCGGCCGTCCGTTGGATCGTCCGGCATCGAATCGTCCGGACGAGCCGATCCGCGAGCCACCCAACGGCCGGCGCCGGGCGTGTAGGACATGGCGTCGGCGGTCGCGTCGAGCGTTGCCGGATCGACCGTCGGCGTCGCCGCGGCGGCCGGCGTCGCGTCGGGGGCGGCGGCAACGCGATCGTGGACGGTCTCACCGGGCGCGAGCATTGCGCGGCCACCGAGCCGGGCCGGGTCCGCCTGCTCGGCCGTGGCCGGCAACGCGTACGTCGCCGGAGTCTCGTGGAGCGCGGAGTGCGCCCGGCCCGAGGTCGGCATGATCGCCTGCGGATCGGTCGGCTGGGTCGCCGCCCGGTTGGTCAACGCGCCGTTCGTCAGATCGCGGAGCGCCTTGCGCGCCTCGGTGACCGTCCACCGCTTCTCCGGGTCCTTCTCCAACAGGCCCATCAACACCGGTGTGAGCACGCCGGCCCGGGTCGCCGGCGCGGGTTGGTCTTCGACGATGGCACGCATCGTTTCGAACGGATCGCCCCGGTCGAACGGCGGTCGGCCCTCGGCCGCCGTGTAGAGCGTGACACCCAATGAGAAGAGGTCGGACGGTGGTCCGAATGCGGCGCCGATCGCCCGTTCGGGTGAGATGAAGTGCGGCGAGCCGAGCACCATCCCCGGCTGGGTCAGGTTGCTCTCGCTCGGCATCCGGGCGACACCGAAGTCGGTGAGCACGCAGCGGCCGTCGGCGCAGATCAGTACGTTCGCCGGCTTCACGTCTCGGTGGAGCACTCCGGCGGCGTGAGCGACCTCGAGTGCCCCGAGTAGCGCGATGCCGATCTTGGCGACGGCACGACCGGCCAGCGGGCCGTCGGAAATGATGATCTCGGACAGGCTGCGGGCCTGCAGCAGCTCCATGACGATCCACGGCCGGCCGTTTTCGGTGACGACGTCATAGACCTGGACGACCGACGGGTGCGACAGGGCCGCCGCGGCTCGCCCCTCGCGGAACGTCCGCTCGTACATCGCGGTGCGCTCGGCCGGCGGCATACCCGGCGGCAGCAGCACTTCCTTGACCGCGACGTCGCGGCGCAGCACGGTGTCGACCGCCTGCCAGACCGTACCCATGCCGCCGTTGCCGATCGCGGCGCGCAACTGATAGCGACCGCCCACGATCGTCCCGGGCACGGCGCGCTGGTTCGATGGGACCGGTGGCTCACCGTGCCAGGTCGAAGTCTGTGTGGTCACTGCCTCTTACCGTCGTGTGAAGTCAGGTGCCGCGCGGCGGGTGGCGCGGAGTCTATTTTGCGGTCTCAGCGGCCGAAGCGAAAGCCGACGCGTACGACTTACACCGGCTCGTGGCATTTGTGGGGAATAACTGGCCTTACCCGGTCACCCGCCGGCGACCTGCGGCAATCGTGGGTTTCGCCGGAACCCCTGTGGTCAAGCCCTCACCTACGCGCCGGTACCGGTGAGGATGGCGGCCTCTACCATCGGCGGGTATGACAACGGAGTCAACCGGACGGTCCAGTGAGTCGGGCTTCCCGATCAAGCCGACTTACGACGCCGGGGACCTGCCCGCGGATCTTGCCGAGCGCACCGGCGAGCCGGGTCGCTATCCGTTCACCCGCGGCGTCTACCCGACGATGTACACGTCGCGCCCGTGGACCATGCGCCAGTACGCCGGGTTCGGCACGGCGGCCGAGTCCAACGCGCGCTACCGACAACTGCTGGCGGCCGGGACGATGGGACTGTCGGTCGCGTTCGACCTGCCCACCCAGATGGGTTACGACTCCGACGACCCGATCGCGCACGGCGAGGTGGGCAAGGTCGGTGTGGCGATCGACTCGATCGACGACATGCGCCGGCTGTTCCACGACATCCCGCTGGACAAGGTCTCCACGTCGATGACGATCAACGCGCCGGGCAGCGTGCTGCTGTTGCTCTACCAGCTCGTCGCGGAGGAGTTCGGGATCGCCGGAGACCAGCTCACCGGCACGATCCAGAACGACATTCTCAAGGAGTACATCGCCCGGGGGACCTACATCTTCCCGCCGAAGCCGTCGCTGCGCCTCGTCTCGGACACGTTCGCCTACTGCGCGGCCGAGCTGCCGAAGTGGAACACGATCTCGATCTCCGGCTACCACATGGCCGAGGCCGGTGCGACGCCCGTTCAGGAGATCGCGTTCACGCTAGCCAACGGCGCCGAATACGTCCGGGCCGCGATCGCCGCCGGGCTCGACATCGACGACTTCGCTCCGCGATTGTCGTTCTTCTTCGTCGCGCGGACGACGCTGCTGGAGGAGGTGGCGAAATTCCGTGCCGCCCGTCGGATCTGGGCCCACATCATGCGCGACGAGTTCGGCGCCAAGAACCCGAAGTCCTGGATGCTGCGGTTCCACACCCAGACCGCCGGCGTGCAACTGACCGCGCAGCAGCCCGAGGTCAACCTGGTCCGGGTCGCCGTACAGGGCCTGGCCGCTGTGCTCGGCGGCACGCAATCGCTGCACACGAACTCGTTCGACGAAGCGATCGCACTGCCGACCGAGAAGGCAGCGCGCCTCGCGTTGCGGACCCAGCAGGTGCTCGCGTACGAGACCGACCTGACCGCGACGGTGGACCCGTTCGCCGGGTCGTACGTCGTCGAGGCGATGACGGACGAGATCGAGTCAGCGACGTTTGCCCTGATGGGACGAATTGCCTCCTACGGTTCGGCCGTCGACGCGATCGAGGCCGGCTTCCAGAAGCGGGAGATCGAGTCGTCGGCGTACCGGATCGCGCAGGAGATCGACTCGGGCGCTCGGACCGTCGTCGGCGTCAACCGCTACACGATCGACGACGAGGAGCCCTACGAACCGCTCCGTGTCGATCCGGCGATCGAGGCCGAGCAGGTCGCGCGGCTGGCGAAGCTCCGCGCTGACCGGGACGGCGCGGCCGTCGATCGCGTGCTGGCGGACATGAAGGCCGCGGCCGACGGCACGGAGAACGTGCTACGTCCGATGAAGGCAGCGCTGGCGGCCCGGGCCACCGTGGGCGAGGTGTGCGGCGCCTTGCGCGAGGTGTGGGGCCGGTATCAACCCAACGATCGCTTCTGACCGGTACGGATCTTGTCAGGCCCTGCCTCGGCGTAGTCGCTGGTGCGGGCGGCCCGACGCCGGCCCGTGCATGACGTGCGGCGAACCGGGTAGTAGACCCCAGGCTCGGCGGCGCACAACGGGTGCGACGCACCTGCCGGCGAGGCGGCGACTATCACTCTCGGTGCAAGGTCAGCACCGCAATGACGGAGCATTGCGGGGCGACCGGCCATTTCGCCGGGCCGGTCGTGTCCCCCGACCGTGGTGACCCGTTGTATGAGGTGAATGCCTCACGTCAACGGTCCACAATACGAGGGGTAACGATGTTGCGAGCAGAGATCACCGTCACCTGGGAAAATCGAAAGACAGTGACACTGCGCAACCTCCCACGCACGGGAAACGCATTGCGTAGCGTCACCAGTGCGGGGCTAGGCTGACGACGTTGTTCCCGACCGAACGAGATCAAGAAGAAGCCGTGACTAGTGCGCTGACGATGCCGCAGAGTGATGATGTGAGTTCAGGGTGGCCCGAGACGCCGCCCGGTGCCGACCCGTTGCCCGGTCAGCTTGACCGATGGCTGTCGGCTCGGGGCGCCGAGCTCGTTGCCGTACGGCGTCACCTGCACGCGCATCCCGAGCTGTCCGGCCGCGAGTTCGAGACCGCCAAACTCGTCTTCCGGCAACTGACCGCGGCCGGCCTATCGCCCCGGCTGCTGCCGAACCGCAATGGCGTCATCTGCGACGTGCCGGGCAACGGCACGACCAGCTCGGTCATCGCCTTGCGGGCCGACCTGGACGCCTTGCCGTTGCAGGACGCGAAGGATGTGCCGTATCGCTCGACCGTGGAGGGCGTCTGCCACGCCTGCGGGCACGACATCCACACGACGGTGCTGCTCGGCGCCGGTCTGGCGCTGGCGAAGCTGGCCCGCCGCGGCGAGTTGCCGGGGACGGTTCGGCTGCTGTTCCAGCCGGCCGAGGAGAACCCACCCAACGGTGCGCCCGAAGTGATCGCGGCCGGCGGGCTGAAGGACGTTTCGGCGATCTTCGGTCTGCACTGCGCGCCGCAGATGCCGGTCGGCCTCGTCGGCGTACGGTCCGGACCCTTCACCGCGGCCACGGACATCGTCGAGGTCCGGCTCAAGGGACCGGGTGGCCACACGGCTCGGGCACATCTCACGACCGACCTCGTGCACGCACTCGGACGAGTCGTCGTGGACGTCCCGGCGCTTCTCGATCGGCGGATCGATGCCCGCTGCGGCGTATCGATGGTGTTCGGCGCGATCCGGGCCGGCGAGGCCGCGAACGCCATCCCGAGCGAGGGTTTCGCCCGAGCGACCGTGCGGGTGCTGGGTCGCGAGGCCTGGCGCGAGATGCCAGACCTGGTGACGAACCTGATCCATGACGTCGTCGCCGCCACCGGGGCCCAGGCCGACGTCGCCTACCGTCGCGGCGTTCCGCCGGTCGTCAACGACCGTCTCGCGACCGCCGTCATCGCCGGGTGCTGCCGCCGCCGCGCTCGGCCAGGACAGCGTGGTCGAGGCCGAGCTCAGCATGGGCGGCGAAGACTTCGCGTTCTATCTGGAGCAGGTGCCGGGTTCGATGATCCGGCTCGGTTGTGGCACGCCCGGTGCGACGACAAAGTCGGATATCCACCAGCCGAGTTTCGACGCGGACGAGCGATCGATCGCGCATGGTGTCCGCGTCCTGGTGCACACCGCGCTGGCCGGCCTGTCGTCGCCCGGCTTCTAGGACTGGCCTAGCTTCCCGACGCGGGCGGCGGCGAGACTTCGGCGGCTGCCACCCGGGCGCCATCGGAAGGTCGCCGGGCCTGTACGCGCCGGAAAAGGAACCGTGCCAGCCAGGCCAGCAGCGCGATGCCGATGGCGAAAGGCAAGATGGCGCCGAGCACGGTGAGCAGCCATGCCATCGACGCCAGGAACGTGTGCCACCCGCGACTGAGGCCGGCGACGAAGCCGGACTTGTGCTCGGTCTTCTTTACCGCGGCCAGTTGGGCCTGCGGTCCGAGCAGCGTCGCCGTGATCGTCGACAGTGTTGTCAGGTCGCCCAGCTTGGCCTGCTGCGCCTCGAGTGACTCCAAATCGGCCTCACGCTGCGTCAACTCGCTCTCGATCGACACGATCTCACCGATCGTGGTGGCCTTCGCCAGCAACGCTTGGATCCGGGCGACGCTCGCCTGCTGCGTGCGCAGCCGTGCGGCAATGTCGATGACCTGGCTCGTCACGTCCTGCGTTGAGACAGTGCGACTCTGCTCCTTGCCCAGTCGGGCAATCGCGGTCAGCGTCGCGTCGAAGCGGTCGGCCGACACCCGCAGCGTGAGCGTCGCCATCGACTGGCCCGCGTCGATCTGCCGGTCGTCGCCGCCGAGATATCCGCCGGCGGCGTCGGCAAGCGCCTCGGCCTGCGTCGCGGCCTGATTGACGTCGGCGACCCGTACGGTGATGTCGCCGGTATGGATGATCGAACGCTGGATGACGGCCGGCAGCACCGGCACCTTGGCAGCGTTCCCGCCGCTGGCTGGCGGTGCGGCGGCGTCCGCGCCCGGCACGGACGATTGGGCCTTACCAGCACCCTGGCCGGGGGCCGCTTCGTTCGGCGCGACGCCGGTGGCGTCGGACCGGGCGAGGCCGCTGCTCGTCGTGCCTGAACTGGCGTTCTTTATGCCGCCGGAGCAGCCGGCGACGCCGACGGCGGCGAGCAGCGCGAGTCCGGCCGCGGCGGCGCACAGGCGCCCACGGTGCAACGGGTGAGTTGTCATGCCGCTGTGACGTGTCGAGGGTCACAACCGGTTCCACGGTACGGCGAGCTAGATCGAACTTGTCCTCGTCGGCCGCGATCGAAGGTCCTTCAGGTAATCCTCGGGTGCTCCCGGCTCGCTCCGCCGCGGTCACGATCTCGCTCAGATACCACGACGTCGGTAGGCCGCCCTCGTACCCGTCGAACACGTACACCCAGGCCGTCACGTCGCCTTCGAGCGTCGCGATCCGTACGGTCAGCTTCTGGTACATCCCCGAGGTGACGCCCTCGAGTTCGTCGAGTTGGCTGGCGTCCCACTCGTGCACGTCATAGAGCGCGACGAAGACACGGTCGCCGGGCGATTCGACGATCGTCGTGACCGCGCCCTCCCAGCCCAGCTCCTCCTCGCCGGCAAAGGTCAGCCGCCAGCCCTCCAGCCACCCGGTGCCGACCATCGGGGACTGCGGACAGTAGGCGCGCATGCGACCCGGATCGAGGTTGGAACCATACGCGGCGTAGTTACGCACGGCGATGACGATAGTCCGTTCCAGCGGTGAGAGAGAATACGAGGAGCGTGTCGTGATGTCGATCATGGCCGCCGGAGATCCGCTGGTGACAGGGCGTACGCGTGATGGCGCCGTACGTGCGCGTAGACGAGGGGAGGCGGACGTGGACCGCATTGTGATCATCGGGGCCGGCCCCGCCGGATACGAGGCGGCCCTGGTGGCTGCACAGCTCGACGCGGATGTGACGATCGTCGACCCGGAAGGCGCCGGGGGAGCATGCGTGCTGTCCGACTGCGTACCGTCGAAGACCTTCATTGCCAGTTCGGACGTCGTGACCGGCTACCGCGACACCGAAGAGTTCGGCGTGGACGCCGGCGGTCTCGACGCTGTCACGGTTCATGCATCCGCCGTGTACGACCGGGTCAAACGTCTCGCGCTCGCGCAATCCGCCGACATCCACGCGAAGCTCATCAAGGCCGGCGTCACCTACGTCACCGGCACCGCACAGCTCGGCGAGGACACGATCGGGCACAGTCATCGCGTCAAGATCACGCCGACCGACGACCACGCGCCGTACGAGATCGACGCGACCGCCGTCCTGATCGCCACGGGAGCCACCCCGCGACTGCTGTCGGATGCGATGCCCGACGGCGAGCGGATCCTGACGTGGCGCCAGATCTATGACCTGCCCGATCTGCCGTCGCACCTGATCGTGATCGGCTCCGGCGTCACCGGCGCCGAGTTCGCATCGGCCTATCTGGCGATGGGCGTCGAGGTCACCCTCGTGTCCAGTCGAGACCGCGTCATGCCGCATGAGGACGCCGACGCCGCGACGGCGATCGAGCGCGTGTTCCGCGCACGCGGCATGGACATTCTCAACAACTCGCGGGCCTCGGGCGTACGCCGGACCGCTGACGGAGTCGAGGTCGCGTTGGCCGACGGCCGTACGGTCAGCGGCTCGCACGCGCTACTCGCCGTGGGGTCGATCCCGAACACGACCGGGTTGGGCCTCGCCGAGTACGGCGTCACCGTCGATCCCGGCGGCTATCTGCACGTCGACCGCGTCTCGCGGACGAACGTCCCGGGGATCTACGCCGCTGGCGACTGCACCGGAGTGCTGCCTCTGGCCAGCGTCGCCGCAATGCAGGGCCGGATCGCGATGTGGCACGCATTGGGTGAGGCCGTCACACCGTTGCGGCTCAAGACCGTGGCGGCCAATGTCTTCACCGATCCGGAGCTCGCGAATGTCGGTGTCTCGCAGGCCGATGTGGACAGTGGCCGGGTGCCGGCGCGAGAGATCATGCTGTCGCTGGACGGCAATGCACGGGCCAAGATGGCCGGCATCCACGACGGATTCGTGAAGCTCTTCTGTCGGCCCGCGTCCGGTCAGGTCGTCGGCGGCGTCGTCGTCGCTCCGCGGGCCAGCGAGCTGATCACACCGATCGCGATGGCGGTCGAGAATCAGCTCACCGTCGATCAACTGGCCCACACGATCACGATCTACCCGTCGATCTCCGGCTCGATCGCCGAGGCGGCTCGCCAACTCATGCTGCACGAGCCGGGCTAGCCGCCCCGACTTGTCGGCGGGCGTAGCCGCGTTGGTGTCCTACTTCTTTGCTGGCGTTGATGCGTGCAAAGAAGTAGGGCGCGGTGGCGTATTCGCGGCGTTTAGTTGGCGCCGGGTTGGACCGTGGCCGCACGTGTTTGTGTCCTACGTCTCTGCTGGCGTTGGCGCCTGCAGAGAGGTAGGTGCCCCGAATCAAATGCGTTTGCGGCGGTCGGGCGGCCGACCGTACCCTGGGCTCATGATCTTTGGTCTGGGCACGACGACGCCGGCTCTCCCGGCGTGCACCGTGCTGACCTGATCTGACGTCATCACCAACGGCCCCGGGCGATCGCCCGGGGCCGTTGCGCGTCCGGTGGTCGCCCGTCATTCCCAGGAGGACCACCATGATCGACCAACCCCATCTTTTCCAACCTCACGCCGACCACCGGCGACTCGGTCGTGAGCTCGACATCTTCGACTCCGATCCGCTCATCGGTGCCGGACTGCCGTTCTGGCTGCCGGCCGGAGCCGCCGCGCGGTACGAGATCGAGAGCTACGTGCGGGAGATCGAACGCCGAGCCGGCTACCAGTTCGTCTATTCGCCGGTCATCGGCAAGCGCGCGCTCTACGAGAAATCAGGGCATTGGCAGCATTTCGCCGACGACATGTTCCCGCCGATGCGCCTGTCGGCTGACGATGAGTTCGAACTCCGGCCGGCGATGTGCCCACATCACGCGCTGATCTTTGCGTCGCGGCCGCGGTCCTATCGCGACCTGCCGGTACGCATCGCGGAAATCGGCGGCCAATACCGGGCGGAGCGGTCCGGCGTGCTCGGCGGCCTCAGTCGGGTCCGGGCGATGTCGCTCAATGACGCGCACAACTTCTGCGCGCTCGACGGCGTCAGCGAGGAGATTGGCGCGGTGCTCGCGCTGATTCGCGAGGCGCACGCAGCCATCGGCATCCAGAGCGCCGGCTTTCGGCTGTCGCGCGGCGACGGCGACGGTGGCGGCGACGGAAAGTACGCCGGTTCGCCCGAGATGTGGCAGCGTGCCGAGGCAATGCTGCGCGACGCACTCGACCGGTCCGGCGTCGACTACGTCGAGGCGCCGGGTGAGGCGGCGTTCTACGGCCCGAAGATCGACGTACAGGTCGTCGATCCGGTCGAGCGCGAGTCGACCTTGTCCACCATCCAGCTCGACTTCCATCAGCCGGCGCAGTTCAACCTGTCCTATGCGGACGCTTCGGGCGGTCGCTCGCGCCCCGTGATGATCCACCGAAGTCTCGTCGGCTCGATGGAGCGGCTGTTCGCATACCTCATCGAGGCGCATGGCGGCGCGTTTCCGGTCTGGTACTCGCCGGTCCAGATCGCTGTCGTGCCGGTCTCCGATGGGCAGGCGGCAGCGGCCGCGGAGTTCCAACGCGCCGCCGTCGTGGCCGGGCTCCGCGTCGAGGTCGCCGTCGAGGGCTCGATGGGAGCACGGGTACGTGCGGCCGCCCTGCGCAAGGTTCCGTACGTTGCCGTGATCGGCGCTCGGGAAGCGGCCGATGCTCGCGTGGCGCTGCGCCTGCGCGATGGCCGGCAACTCGACCCGATGCCGGTGGCCGATGCCGTCCGGTTGATCAGCGGCGTCGCGGCGTCCCGTTCGCGCGACTTGATACCGGGCTGAGTATCCGTACTCAGTCCGGTCCTGAGTAGACAGTGGTGCGGTCTGGGTGCGCGGGCGGATGTGGCCGACTTGTCGGCGGTCGATGCTGTTGCCATGAGTGCATTCGGTGACCCGCCGTCGGCGGACACCATCACCTATCGCTGCCCGGTCTGCGGAGCGAACGCTACTCTCACCGCGTCCTGCCCGGGCTGCGGTCGGGTGCCAGACGCGCGCGCGGCTCGCCTGCCGAGCATCGATGCTGCGCTGGTCGCATTGGCCGCGGAAGTGCACCGCTCGCGGGCGGTGTTCGAGCGGGCGCTGGCCAGGTGGCAGTCGGTGGAGGCGACACGCGACACGCTCGTGGCGTCCATATTGGCGAGCCAGTCCGCGCCGATCGAGCCGTCGCCGGCCGATGACGCGGCGTCGACCGCGCCGCACGACGCGTGGCTGGCCCGAACGATGCCGGCAGGAACGAGGCCGATGGGAACGGGGACGGGCGGCGTCGTGCCGCCCGCCCAACGGTCGGCGCCGCTCGGCGATCCCGACGCGTCGCCCCGGACCGTACAGAATCTGCTGTTCGTCTTGGGGGCCGTACTGCTCGGCATCGCCGCGATCGTGTTCACCGTGGTGGCGTGGACGAGTTACGGCGTCGGCGGTCGAGCCGCGATTCTCGGCGGCGCCACGCTCATCGCATTCGCGATCCCCGTCGTCGCGGTCCGCCGCCGGCTCACCGCGACGGCCGAGACGTTCACCGCCATCGCGCTGTTGCTCCTGACTCTTGACGGGTACGGTCTCTGGGCGCTCAACGTCGGCGGTGCGGCCGACAGCCTCGCCGGAACGACCTACGCGGGCGGCGTCGCGGCCGTCGTCGCCGGGGTCGCGGCTGGCTTCGGGCGCGCCCTGCGGCTGACCGGCCCGCGGTTCGTGGCGATCATCGCGGCGCAGCCCGCACTGCCGCTGGTGCTCGCGAGCCATCGGGGTTCCGCCAGCGCGGCCGCGATCTTTTTCGCCGCGGTCGCTTCGGCCGACATCGCCGTCATTGTCTGGCGCCGTCGGGCAAACCAGCCGGGGCCGGCGCAGGCGGGCCGAACACGTCCTCACGTGGGTCTTCGCGCTCCTGGCGCTGGCGATCGCGACCACCATCGCCGGGGGCAGCCTGGTCAGTGCGAACCACCTCGGATCCGTCCTCGGCGCCGCGGCGGCAGTTGCCGTGGTGGCTGCCGTACTCGCCTGGACGGGCTGGTTCGCGCGGCCGGCGTACCTCCGCGTCGCCGCGGTCGCGGCGGCCGTCATCGAACTCGGGTTCGCGATGTTCCGGGTGGGAATCGTCGCCACACCGTTCTATCCGCTCATCGTCGCGGCCGTCGTGACACTCGCGATCGCTGCTTCGTCTCGGGCCGTACCGGAGCATTGGTGGCCGTGCCGGGGCGTAACAATCGGCGCGTACATCGCGACGGCTGTTCTCGCCGCGGCGACGCTGGTGCCACTCGCGGCGAACGCGCTGACCCGGGCAGCCGGGCTGAATGTGTTGTGGCACGCCGATCTCAGCGCGTTCGTCGCAACGGCTGATGCGAAGGGTCACACCGTCGCCGTCCTGGCGCTCGCCGTCGCCGTCGCGGTGGCAGCGCCGCGCCGTTACACGGCGATCGCCGGTGTGCTCGGTGTCGCCGCGGTCGCATGGTCGGCCGGAATGATTGCCGGCGCGCCGTGGTGGGCGATGCTCGTCGCCGACGGATGTGCGTTCGCCGTACTGCTCGGCATCGCCGTACCAACGCTGCGGTCTGGACATGACGCGGTGGCGCGGGCCGCGACCGGCGCGGCGGCAGTGGTCGCACTGCACGCGTCTTGGTTCGGTCTCGCCCGGCCGGTGAGCACTGCGGCCGTTCAGGGTGGCCTCGTGCTCGGTGCCGCCGTAATGGCCTTCGGGTGTCGGGGGATCGGCAACCGGCCGACCGTACGCATCATTCGCGGCGGTTCGGTAGCAGCCGCATTGCTTGCCCTGCCGGGATTCGCCGCGGCGACGGCCTCCAGCGCCGAGGCGAGCCCGATCGTGAGCCTCCGGGCCACGTTCGCGGCCATCGTGGTCACGGTCGTCGCGTTGGTCGCCGTCCGTCATCGCACTCGCCTTCGTTGGTACGCGATCCCGGCCGTCATGGCGCCGGCCCTGGTCGCCGGCTTCGCCGCGCTGGCCATCGCCGGCGTTGACTCGGCACCGATCTACATCCTGATGAGCCTGTTGCTGATCGTGATCACACCCGCGGTCGCGGGCATTCGGGGACGGCTGGGTCTGTTGGCGGCCGCGGCCGGCGTCCCCCTGGCGCTCGTCGCCGCGGCCTCGTTGCTGCCGGTGGTGGCCGACGCGTTCGTGGCGCCGTACGCGTGGCTTGGCCGGGCGTGGTCGGGCGCGCCGTCCGGCGTCGGTCTGGCTCCGTCATCGCCGTCGCTGGACACGTACGACCTCGGAGCCGTCGCGCTTGCCGCGGCGGTCGCGATAGCCGGCGGGATGGTTGGCGCGGGTTGGCCGATGGCGAGACGGTGTGCGTTGCACACGGCGATACCGGTGTTGTTCACGGTGCTCGTCGTGGTTCGGGCGCCGTGGCCGACGGTACCCGTGGTGTTGTGTGTCGCCGGCGCGGCGGCGGTGGCTCAGGCCGGCATCGCTCGCCGAGGACGCGGGTGGGAGGCCGGCGTTATCGGCGTCGTCGCTCTGGGCGCCGGTGCGGCCGGACTCGCTCCGACGAAGACGTCGTCACTGTGTGCACTTGGCGGTCTGGTCGTTGTCGCATCCACCGTGGCCGTGACGGGTCGTACGGTGGCGCGGCGAGCCGCTGCGTGGACGGCGGCCGTCATCCTCGGTGACTGGCTCGCGTTCGCATCGAGCCGCGCCGCCGGTGCGAGTCTTGGTGAGACGTCGTACGGCATCGTGTTCGTCGCCGCACTTGCCCTGTTCCTGGGCGCCTGGCGTGAATCGCGGTCGGTTGCCGCGTTGGCTCTCACGGCGACCGCGCACGCGAGTGCGCTTGTCGCGTTCGTACTCAGTGGCTCGACCGAGCGCGGCGCGATCATCGCTGCCGTCTGGGGTGCTCTTGTCGGTGTGCGGGCGCTGTGGCCGGCTCTGCGATCCCGACCCCGGCGGGTCTACGCCGCCGTCGCCGCCGGCTTGGAGCTGATCGCCTGGTGGCTGCTGGCCGCCGCGCACGGCGTACACGTCGTCGAGGTCTACACGCTGCCGTTCGCCGCGGTCGCGCTGTTCTGCTGGATGGCTCGCCGCTCGCAGCCGACCGCTGGGGAGCTGGATCGCTTATGGGCCAGCGCTTCTCGCCGCATCTCTGCCGAGCCTCGCGCCCGCCCTGGCGCCCGATGCATCGGTGGCCCGGCGGGTGGTCGTCGGCGCAGTGGCGCTCGCGGTCGTGCTCATCGGTGCGCACGCCCGGTTGCAGGCGCCGGTCATCATCGGTGGCGGCACTCTGGTGCTGCTTCCGCTGCCCGAGCTGGTGTTCCTCTGGCGCGTGTTGCCGACCTGGATGCCACTGACCCTCGCCGGTCTCGTGGTGCTGGCATGCGCGATCACGTACGAACGTCGCCGTCGAGACCTGGCCCGCCTCCGTACGATGATCGGCCGGATGACGTAGGCCCGCCGCTAGACGATCTCGCAGATCGCGGCGCCCGATGCGACCGTGTCGCCGACCTTGGCCGAAAGGCCGGATACGACGCCGGCCTTGTGGGCGTTCAGCGGCTGCTCCATCTTCATCGCTTCGAGCACGACGATCAGGTCTCCGGCCGCCACCTCGTCGCCGTCCGCGACGGCGATCTTCACGATCGTGCCCTGCATCGGCGACGTGAGGGCATCTCCGCTCGCGGCCGCGGCCGCCTTTTTCCCGCCGCCTCGCCTCGCCGTGGTCGGCCGACCGCTGGGCGTGGCGACGGCCGTACCCGTGAAGGCCGGCAGTGTGACCTCAACGCGCTTGCCACCCACCTCGACCACGACGGTCTCGCGTTCGACCGAGTCACCGTCGGCGGCGGCCGGCGCCGAAAACGGCGGCACGCCGCCGGCCCACTCCGTCTCGATCCATCGCGTGTGGACGCTGAACGGCTCGGACGTGAAGGCCGGGTCGCGGACGATCAAGCGGTGGAACGGCAGCGCCGTCGCCATCCCCTCGACGACCATCTCGTCGAGGACGCGCCGCGCCCTTTCCAGCGCCTCGGCCCGGGTTTCACCGGTCACGATCACCTTGGCCAGCAGCGAATCGAAGTTGCCGCCGATCACGCTGCCCGATTCGATGCCGGCATCGACTCGTACGCCCGGGCCGGACGGCAGACGCAGGGATGTGACCACGCCGGGTGCCGGCAGGAAGTTGCGGCCGGGATCCTCCCCGTTGATGCGGAACTCGAACGCGTGCCCGCGTGGAGTCGGGTCAACCGTGTGGCGCAATGACTCTCCGGACGCGATCCGGAACTGCTCGCGAACCAGGTCAACGCCGGCCGTCTCCTCGGTCACCGGATGTTCGACCTGCAGGCGCGTGTTGACCTCGAGGAACGAGACGAAGCCGTCGGCGGCGACCAGATACTCGACCGTACCGGCGCCGTGATACCCGGCTCCCCGGCAGATCGCCTTCGCCGACGCGTGAATCGTCGCGCGCTGCTCGTCGGTCAGGAACGGTGCCGGGGCCTCCTCGACCAACTTCTGGTGGCGGCGCTGCAGCGAGCAGTCGCGCGTGCCGACCACGATCACGTTGCCGTGCTGATCCGCGAGCACCTGGGCCTCGACGTGCCGCGGCTTATCCAGGTAGCGCTCGACGAAGCACTCGCCCCGACCGAAGGCGGCGATCGCCTCACGTACGGCGGAGGCGAAGAGTTCGGGGATCTCGGCCATCGTCCGCGCGACCTTGAGCCCGCGACCGCCGCCCCCGAACGCGGCCTTGATCGCGATCGGCAGGCCGTACTCCTCCGCGAACGCGATGATCTCGTCGGCATCCTTCACCGGATCGGCCGTGCCCGGCACGAGCGGTGCGCCGACCGACGCCGCGATGTGCCGCGCGGTGACCTTGTCGCCGAGGTCGCGGATCGCCTGCGGCGTCGGCCCGATCCAGGTCAACCCCGCGTCGGTGACGGCTTGCGCGAAATCCGCGTTCTCGGAGAGAAATCCATAACCCGGGTGTACGGCGTCCGCGCCGGCCCGCCCGGCGATGTCGATGAGCTTGTCGATGCGCAGGTACGTGTCGGCCGCGGTGTCGCCAACCAGGGCGTACGCCTCGTCGGCCAACTTCGCGTGGGGGGCGTCGCGATCCGAGTCGGCATAGACGGCGACGCTCGCGAGGCCGGCGTCGCGACACGCGCGCACGACCCGAACGGCGATCTCGCCGCGGTTGGCGATCAGAACCTTGCGCATTGCAACCTCCCGACGGATACCCGTCAGTAGTTTGTCAGAGCCGACGCGTAGCGGCAGCCGCGAGGCTCCATCGGCACCGAGCCGACGCGTAGCGGGCAAGATCACCGCAACTTTCAGGAAGTCGCCCGTGTGCGGCGCGATTCGGTGGGCGACTTCCAGGAAGTTGCGGTGATCTCGGGGCGCCCGGACGGGCGGGCGGGCGGCGGGGTGAACGGCGGGCGAGGTCCCCGGCCGTGCCCGCGGGCACTAGTCAAATTTGGCTATTACGCTTGCCTCGTGTCGACAACACGGATGATGATCCTCGGCCTCGTCAGGGGAATGCAGCCGGTGCACGGCTACGACGTACGTCGTGAACTGCTCAGTTGGAACGCCGACGAGTGGGCCAACGTGGCGCCCGGATCGATCTATCACGCCCTCAAGAAGCTGGCCGAAGAAGGGCATGCTCGAAGAAGTCGCGACCGAGCGGGTCGGCACCCGACCGGCGCGTACGACCTATCGAACGACGGCCAAGGGCGACGCCGAATTCGAGGAGTTGCTTCGCCAGTACTGGTGGGAGCTCGATCAGCCGGTCGATCCGTTCCTGTCTGCGATGGGATTCCTGCCCGCTCTCCCGCGCGACGAGGGCGTGGCGGCGCTGCGCAACCGGGCGCGCATGCTGCGTACGGCGGTGGAGCGAATTCGCGCGTCGCTCGACAGTGACTGGATGCGTACGTCAAAGCCGGTCCACGTGGCCTGGATGCTCGAACGCAGTATTGCGCTCATGGAGGCCGAGATCCCGTGGTGCGAGCGCGTGGCCGCACTTGTGGAGTCGGGCGTGCCCTACTTCCCGGACACGATGCTGCCGTGGTCGCACGACGACCAATGATCCTGACGCGACATATTCAAACTTGACCGCTCGCGACATATCGCGTTAGCCTCTCGGTCGGAGGTAACCGCGATGATGATCGAGACAACGGCGCTGCGGAAGTCGTTCAAGACCCGCGGCGGCACTGTGGACGCGGTGCGGGGTGTCGATCTCGCCGTCGCCGACGGGGAGATCTTCGGGTTCCTGGGTCCGAATGGCGCGGGCAAGACCACAACCCTGCGCATGCTCGCGACGCTGATCGAGCCGGACGGCGGTGACGCCACGGTCGCCGGTGCGGATCTGCGCCGCAACCCCGGTGAGGTACGCCGCCGCATCGGATACGTCGCCCAGGGCGGCAGCACCTGGGACGAAGTGAGCGCGCGCGAGGAGCTGGTCCTGCAGGCCCGGCTCTACGGCATCGGCAAGGCTGAGGCGCAGCGCCTCGCGGCGCGGGCGCTGGACGCGTTCCAGCTGACCGACTTCGCCGACCGCAAGTGCAAGACCTATTCGGGTGGCCAGCGTCGGCGCGTCGACGTGGCACTTGGCATCATCCACGAGCCCAAGATCGTCTTTCTGGACGAGCCGACCACCGGGCTCGACCCGCAGTCACGGGCGCACATGTGGGACGAGGTACGTCGGCTCCGCGACGAGGGCGTGACGATCTTCCTGACGACGCACTACCTCGACGAGGCCGACGCGCTCTGCGACCGGATCTCCATCATGGACGGTGGCGAGATCGTCGCCGACGGCACGCCCGAGAATCTCAAGCGCGAGATCTCCGGCGACGTTGTCACCCTGGGCGTCGCCGCCGGCATCGTCGAGAAGGCGCGCGAGGTGCTCGATCGCGAGCCGTACACGCGCCGGAGCGAAACCGTCGAATCCGGGGTCCGCCTCTACGTCGAGGCCGGCAACACGTCGATCCCGCACATGCTCCGTTCGCTCGACGCGGCGGGCATCGAACCGACATCGATCGAGCTGCATCGGCCGAGCCTCGACGATGTCTTCCTGGCCAAGACCGGCCGATCGCTGCGTGAATCGTGAGCAGCCACGCCGTAGGCGACAGCACCCCGGCAAAGGAGAGACCGTGAAGCTCGCACGTGATACCTGGTTGCTCTTCCAGCGGCAGTTCTCACTCGTCCTGCGCAACCCGGTCTGGATTGTCGTCGGCATCATCCAGCCGCTGTATTACCTGTTCTTGTTCGGGCCGCTGCTCAAGAAGGCGCTGCAGGCCCAGTCGAACGGCCAGCTTTCGTCGGGCGACGCGTACCGGTTCTTCGTGCCCGGCGTGCTCGTACAACTGGCCATCTTCGCGACGTTCTTCGTCGGCTTCGCGTTGATCAGTGAGCTGAGGGCCGGCGTGATCGAACGCACCCGCGTCACTCCGGTGAGCCGGCTCGCGATGTTGCTCGGCCGCTCGCTGCGCGACGTCGTGACGCTGCTGTTCCAGTGTGCACTGATCACTGTGCTGTCGATCCCGCTCGGCCTGACCGGCCAACTCGGCGACATCCTGCTCGCGTTCGCATTGTTGGCTTTGATCGCGCTGATGCTGTCGTCGCTGTCCTATGCCGTCGCCCTCAAGCTGCGCAGCGAAGACGCGCTCGCGCCGTTGCTCAACACGGTCGGCGTGCCGATCCTGCTGCTGTCGGGCATCCTGCTGCCGCTGACCTATGCGCCGCACTGGTTGCAGACCACGGCAAAGTTCAACCCGTTCTCGTGGGCGGTGGACGGCGCCCGGGCACTGTTCAACGGCAACCCGGGCGATCCGAACGTGTGGAAGTCGCTTGTCATTCTGGGCATACTCACGGCGTTGTCGGTCGTCTGGGCCGCGCGGTCGTTCGCCAAGAGCGTGCGCTAACAACCAAAACAACGTGGGTACGGAGCTGAGCCAGGCTCACCGCCGTACCCACGTTGTTCGCGGTTTAGATTTTGCGGGCGAGCGTGACGCCGTCCGCGATGGGCACGATCATCGACGTGACGCGCTTGTCCGCCGCCACAATGTCGTTGAATTCGGCCATGGTGGCGTCGTCGGCGTTCGTCGGCGGCAGCACGATCCGGCCACCGCGCAACACGTTGTCGATGAGGATCACGCCGCCCGGCCGGATCCGCGGCACGATCTCCGCCCAGTAGTCGGGATAGCCGGTCTTGTCGGCGTCGATGAACGCGAGATCGAGGTGGGGATCGTCGGGCAATGCCCGCAGCGTCTCGATGGCCGGCCCGAGCCGGAGTTCGATCCGGTCGGCGACGCCGGCGCGAGCCCAGTACCGCTGGGCGATGTCGGTGAACTCCTCGGAGATGTCACAGCAGATGAGCTTGCCGCCGTCGGGCAGGCCGCGTGCGATTGCGAGCGCGGACAAGCCGGTGAACGTGCCGATCTCGACGGCCTGCCGGACGCCGATGATCTGCGTCATCAACGTCATGAAGGGCGCCTGCTCCGGCGCGATCTGGAAGTGCGCAAGGTCGGGAATCTGCTCCTGCGTCTCGGCCATCAGCTCGGCGACGAGCGGATCCGGCGCCGCGCTGTGCGCGACGACGTAGGCATGGAGCTCGTCGGAGAGCCCGATCGTCCTCTTGCTCATGGGTGCCACGGTAGCCGCCCGGTGTTACGAGCATGCGCCGGCTAGGTAGGAGTGGGACGCCAGAGGTCGGTGATGCGTACGCCGAGGTCGGCGAGCATCGTACGCAACAGGGGTAGCGAGAGGCCGATGACCGTACCCTGGTCGCCCTCGACGCCGGCGATGAACGGAGCGCCGAGACCATCGACCGTGAACGCCCCGGCCACCGCCAGCGGCTCACCCGTCGCGACGTACGCGTCGATCTCGTCGTCGTCGATGTCCGCGAAATGTACGGTCGTCGCCGCGCCCGCCTCGACCTGCTTGCCGGCGCTGACGTCGATCAGGCAATGACCGGTGTGGAGCACGCCCTTGCCGCCGCGCATGGCGCGCCAGCGGCGGGTGGCGTCGGCGGCGTCGGCCGGCTTGCCCAGGATGTGGCCGTCGAATTCCAGCACCGAATCGCAGCCGAGCACGAGGAGCCGCGGACCGTCCGCGGTCGCCGCCCGGCCGGTGGCGACGAGCCGTCGCGCGACGGCCTGCGCCTTCAGCCGGGCCAGCGTGAGGCTCAACGCCTCCGGCTTGCTCGCCTCGACGGTCGACTCGTCGACGCCGCTGACCAGCACCTCGCAGTCGATGCCGGCCGCGTCGAGAAGCTTTCGCCGCGCCGGACTGGCCGAGGCGAGAACGAGCCGTGGTCTGTCCACGCCGGGAGTCTAGCCAGCGACTCGTGGTCGATCCGCGTCCGCCGTCGCGACAGCGGGGCAAGGTTTGGCGCGTACGGCTGCGTTGCGATGCGGTCCGCGTGACCGTAAGACCGCGCGATTGGTGGCGTTAGTGTGTCGAGGACCAGGCACCACGGCCGGGCCGCGGTAGGCGGCCGGGGCGTGGCGCCGCGCTCGCGCGCCAGCGCGAGGGGAGCCGCGCCGGAGCCGAATTCGCTGCAGCGGCCGCGGCGGCCTGGCGACGCGACCACAGCACTCCGACGATGGCGGCCAGCTCGTCGGGCGTCGGGGCACCTCGGACGATCCGGAACATCGGCTCCTCGGTCACAGCACCTCCGTCGGTCTCCACTGATGATCTTGGGCTTAACGACCTCATGGTCGCCCCGTGATACGTCGATAACCCCAAGATCACGAAGGGTACGAGGCTACAGCGGAATATTGCCGTGCTTCTTCGGCGGGAGCGTGTCCCGCTTGTTGCGCAACTGTCGCAGCCCGCGAACGATCTGCGAGCGCGTCTCCGACGGCGGGATCACCGAGTCCACGTAGCCACGTTCGGCCGCGACGTACGGGTTCGCGAACGCGTCCTCGTACTCCTCGATCAGGTCGGCGCGCTTCGTCCGTCGCCGCCTCGGCCCCGCCCGACTCGGTCGCCTCGCGAAGCTCCGCCCGGTAGAGGATGTTCACCGCGCCCTGCGCGCCCATGACCGCGATCTGGGCCGTCGGCCACGCGAAGTTCAGATCGGCGCCCATGTGCTTGGAGCCCATGACGTCGTACGCCCCGCCGTACGACTTCCGCGTGATCACCGTGATCTTCGGAACCGTGGCTTCGGCGTACGCGTAAATGAGCTTGGCGCCGCGCCGGATGATGCCGTCCCATTCCTGGTCCGTGCCGGGCAGGAAGCCCGGCACGTCGACGAACGTCAGGACCGGGATGTTGAACGCGTCGCAGGTGCGCACGAACCGGGCGGCCTTTTCCGATGCGTTGATGTCGAGGCAGCCGGCCAGGTGCAGCGGTTGGTTCGCCACCACACCGACCGGATGGCCCTCGACCCGCCCGAAGCCGACCACGATGTTCTGCGCGAAGAGCGGATGCACCTCGAGGAACTCGCCGTCGTCGAGCACCGACTCGATGACCGTGTGCATGTCGTAGGGCTGGTTCGGGGAGTCCGGAATCAGCGTGTCCAGCGCCAGGTCGTCATCGGTGACCGCGAGCGACGCGGCGACCGGGTAGACGACCGGCTCGTCCAGGTTGTTCGACGGCAGGTAGGCCAGCAGCGCCTTCACGTAGTCGACCGCGTCCTGCTCGTCGCTTGCCAGGTAATGCGCGTTGCCCGACTTGGTGTTGTGCGTCCGGGCACCGCCCAGGTCCTCCATGGCCGACGTCCTCGCCGGTGACCGTCTTGATCACGTCCGGTCCGGTGATGAACATGTGCGACGTCTTGTCCACCATGATCGTGAAGTCGGTGACGGCGGGGGAGTAGACCGCACCGCCGGCGCACGGCCCGACGACGAGCGAGATCTGCGGGATCACGCCCGACGCCCGTACGTTGCGGAAGAAGATCTCGCCGTACAGCCCGAGGGAGACGACGCCCTCCTGGATCCGAGCGCCGCCGGAGTCGTTGATGCCGACGATCGGGCAGCCGGTCTTCATGGCCATGTCCATGACCTTGACGATCTTCTCGCCGAACACCTCGCCGAGCGAACCGCCGAAGACCGTGAAGTCCTGGGCGAAGACGCAGATCGGTCGACCGTCGACGGTGCCGTAGCCGGTGACGACGCCGTCCCCGTACGGCCGCGTCTCGGACATGTCGAAGTTCGTCGACCGGTGCCGGGCGAACTCGTCCAGCTCGACGAACGAGCCCTCGTCGAGCAGCATGGCGATCCGCTCGCGTGCGGTCTTCTTGCCGCGCGCGTGCTGCTTCTCCACCGCCCGTTCGGAGCCGGCGTGCACGGCCTCATCGATCCGCCGCTGATGGTCTTCGAGCTTGCCGGCGGTGGTGTGGATGTTGATCTCTGTCTGCGACCCGGTCACGTCGCCGATCGTAATCTCGACCCGGCTAGGGTGGGCGGATGGGCTGGTCGCCGTACACCGACCTGGAGCGGCCACCGCTGTCACAGGTTGCGCTGCGTCGCGCGCTCGTCGTCGACGGCGGGGTGTGGACCGGGCTGGACTACCGGCCGCGGACCGGCTCGACCAACGCCGATGTAGCCGCCGCCGCCCGGGCCGGCGCGGCCGAGGGCTACGTCGTCGTCGCCGACGAGCAGACCGCCGGCCGCGGCCGCCTCGAGCGCGTCTGGCAGTCGCCGCCACGGGCCGGGATCGCGACCAGCGTCCTGCTGCGCCCCGGAGCGGCCGTCCCGGACCGTGGCTGGTCACCCGTTCCGACCTCCGGGTACGGACTATTGCCGCTGCTCGCCGGCGTGGCGCTGGTCGAGGCCGTACGCCGGCTCAGTGACCTGGACGCGGTCCTGAAGTGGCCGAACGACCTGGTGATCGACGGGCGCAAGTGCGCCGGCATCCTGGCCGAGACCGTCCCCGACGGCGGGTCGGACGCCGGTCCGGCCGCGGTCATCGGGATCGGTCTCAACGTCACGCTGCGCGAGCCCGAGCTGCCCCGACCCGACGCCACGTCCCTCCAGCTCGCCGGCTCGGCCTGCGTGGACCGGGATCCGTTGCTCCGCGCGGTCCTGCGCGGCCTCGCGGACTGGTACGGCCGCTGGCGCGATGCCGGCGGCGACCCGGTGGCGTCCGGTTTGATGGACAGCTACCGGTTCCACTGCGCGACGATCGGGGCGACGGTCCGCGTCGAGCTGCCCGGCGGCGGCGAGCTCACGGATGTGGCGACCGCTGTGGACGACGACGGCGCGCTGATCGTCGACGGACGTCGCATCGCGGCCGGCGACGTCGTCCACGTACGCGCGGCCTGACGCCGCCGCTCGCCTCCCGCGCGCGGTCGCCGCTAGCCTCGCCCAGCGCCGTCGCCGGTCGCAAACACGCCACGAACAGTGGACGCCGGATCTTTCCCCGACCCGCTACCGTCATCACCGCCGAGGCGTAGCGGCAGCCGCGAGGCGAAGTGGAACACGGACAACTGACGTGGGTCGACGGGCGACCCGCGATTTTCGATCGCCGGCGCGAAGCCGCAACGGCGCATCTTTCGAATGTGGAGGAGGTTGGTGTGGGTTTCCCAGAAGACGAGCTGACCAGCAACGAACGCGTGGTCCTGGATCTTCACCCGCACTGGAAGCAGATGGTCGGGCCGTGGGCGGTGCTGGTCGTGGTCGTCGCCGGCCTCATCGCGGCGCTGGTCGGCGGCTTGAGCAGTGTGTGGATGCTCGTCATCGGTGTGATCGGTCTGATCCTCGTCGTGTGGCTGACGGTGATTCCGCTCATCAAGTGGCGGACGACCCACTACGTCGTCACGAACGAGCGCGTTATCACCCGCGTCGGCGTCCTGCGCCAGCACACCGAAAACATCCCGATCGACCGCGTCAGCGACGTGAAGTTCGACCAGTCGCTGTTCCAGCGTGTGCTCGGCTGCGGCATCTTGACGCTCGCATCCCCCGGCGAGCACGGCCCGGACGTGCTGAACAACATCCCGCACATCAAGCACGTGGTGGCGACGATGCATGACCTGATCCATCCGGACACCCTGCCGGTGCAACCGCAGCAGCGGACGTCACAGGATGGCACGACGCAGCAGCTCAACACGTAACCGATCGCTGCTGACCGAGTAGATCTTGGTGCCTCCGCGGGGCTACAGCACCGTTGTGGCACCAAGATCTAGGTCGGATGGCCGCCGGGCGAACCAGCCGCGGAAGCGGATGCGCGACTGCGACCGCCTCCGGCCGTTGGTCGGTCGCCAGACGTGTCATGGTGGCGGCCAGCGTCAGCGTGCCGACGCTCGGCTTCGCCGACGACGGCGCGGCGCCGACGACCTCCAGCCGGATCGCGAGCCGGTCGCCGCCGTACACGGGCGCGGTCCACCGCAGCTCCTCCAGCCCTGGAGAGGCATCGGCGGCCGCTCGTGACAGGAGATGGTCGGCGTACGCCCGCATGAACAGACTCGCCGTGTAGAAGCCGCTCGCGATCACGTCGCCGTACGCGCTGGCCCGCGCGGCGTCGACGTCCACGTGGTACCACTGCGGGTCGAAGCGGCGGGCGAAGGCCAGCATCTCGTCCCGATCGACCTCAGCGACACCGAGGTCGAAGATCGCGCCGGGGGATATGTCGTCGAAGAACAGTTCGGCAGGCTGGCCGGTGCCGGACCGGATCACGGCCGGAAGTGGCCCGACGCATCCGGTGCGGACTCGATCGGCAGAAGCTCTTCGAGCTCGAGTTCGGGCGACAATTCCATCGAGGCCGGCCGCCCGATCTCGAGCGGGGCGGTGAACTCGATCGGGGCGTGAACTCATGGAACGTGTCCGGGGGACACCGCCCGGTGGCGGCCGCCGTTCGACGAGCCGGTCGCCTCCGCGCTGTGACGGACCACGCCGTTGACCGCCGAGCCGTTGACACGGTTCCGCCGTTGGCCGTCGCGCCGTTCACCGCCGCGGTGCCGTTCATGGCAGCGCCATTGACCGTGGCGCCGTTGATCGGCAACGCCGGTCCCGACGGCGCCGTTGACCGGTACGACCGGTCCCGTCGCGCCACGGCCGGCGTCCGGTGCCGGCGCCACCGGTGGCAGCGGCACGCCGATCTCGATCGCAAGATCCTCGGCGACACCGGTCCTGTCCTTGCGGAACACCAGGTAGCGGTAGCAGAGCAAGAGGAAGACCGTGCCGATCGCTACCGACACGACACGCACGAGGTTGTATTCGAGGCGGTCGGTGCTCTGCAGGTTGAAGGACACCTTGGCCAGTGCCATCACGCCCTGCTGGATGCCGAGGCCGACCAGGTTGACCGCGCCGAACAGCGGCAGTTCCTGGCGGAGTGCCCGGCGCGGGCGGTGACGGTACGTGATGTAGCGGTTCAGCACGAACGACGTCGCCGTCCCGCCGATCGTGGACACGGCATTCGCCCACAGTGAGCCCATGCTGCTAAACAGCAGGTTGAACAGCAGGAACCCGAAAGCCGTATTGACCACACCGGCAAAGCCGAACGCGAGGAGCTCGCGGGCTAGTCGCTGGTAGCGGTCCGGCAGGGCGCGGAGAAGACGCACTCGGCCACCTTACGGGAGCTTGCTCACAACTGCATCAATGCCCGGCCCTTTGGGTCTCAGGTCACGCTCGGTGACGATCTCGTGAGCGCAAATTCGGTCCGGCGTGTGGCCGTACCCATTGGACGTCGGGCCGTACCCGTGGAATTGGCATGCGTTGCCGGGCCATCGCGGGCGCGAAAGCCGGCCATCGCGGCTTGGGCCGCGGAATGCGGTTCGAGCAATGCCCGCGTGCGAACCCGCCGCGAATGGTCAATCCACCTGCGAAAATGTGGATCAGTTTCGGAATTACGAGGCGATCGTAGCAGTGACTGACCAGAGTAATTCGGCAGGTTGCGAAGGCGGTCTTCGGCGTGCACCCGGAGGTAATGGTCGACGGCCTAGACGTCGTGAATCCTGATATGTGCTTGGAAATCGAGGTTCTTACGCCGACGTTGGTGTAACTCGGCCGGATCGGTGGGTGCGCTACGGCCGCCGGGCGCGCGGCCGTCGCGGCAAATCGATGATCAAAACGCCGCGACCGTTGCTCAAACGTGATTCGTTGGAGGCACTACCGCGCTCGCCTAATCATTTGCATACAAATCTTGCGCGCTTGTGCAATGTTTCACAATGTGGCGTTAGTGCTGTTCGAAGGGCCGTCGGTTTACCCTGAGGTCAACTCCCTTACCCCTTCGGCTCACACAGCCGACGCATTGACGCACCCGCGATGGGTAAGGGATGAACGAGCGTTCGCCGGTGTCAACGACGACCCAAGGAGATCGAGCCTCATGACTGCTACGTCCACCTCACCGCTCGGGCTGGACAACGCGCCAACCAATCATCCGAGACTCCTCGCATGGGTCCGCGAGGTCGCCGAACTCACCACGCCCGACGAGATCGTCTGGGTCGACGGCTCCGACGCCGAGTGGCGACGCCTGACCGACGGCCTGGTCGAAGCGGGCACGCTGGTCCGGCTCAACGACCAGATCAAGCCGAACTCGTTCTGGGCCCGCACCGACCCGACCGACGTCGCCCGCGTCGAGGAGCGCACGTTCATCTGTTCGGCCGACGAGGCCGATGCCGGGCCGACGAACAACTGGATGGCGCCGTCGGAGATGAAACGGCACGATGACGGCGCTCTACCGCGGCTGCATGCGTGGCCGGACCATGTACGTCATCCCGTTCTGCATGGGCCCACTCACGGCGAAGAACCCGATGTTCGGCGTTGAGATCACCGACAGCGCGTACGTCGTCGCCTCGATGAAGATCATGACGCGGATGGGTACGGCCGTCCTCGACAAGATGGCCGACACCGCCGAGTTCGTGCCGGCCCTGCACTCGGTCGGTGCTCCGCTCGAGCCCGGCGACACCGACGTCGCCGTGGCCGTGCAGCGACACCAAGTTCATCTCGCACTTCCCGGAGACCCGCGAAATCTGGTCGTACGGCTCCGGATACGGCGGCAACTCCCTGCTCGGCAAGAAGTGCTACTCGCTGCGGATCGCCTCGGTGATGGGCCGCGACGAGGGCTGGCTGGCCGAGCACATGCTGATCTTGAAGCTGACGTCACCGGAGGGCAAGGTCTACCACATCACCGGCGCCTTCCCGTCGGCCTGTGGCAAGACGAACCTCGCCATGCTGGAGCCGACGATCCCCGGCTGGAAGGTCGAGACGCTGGGCGACGACATCGCCTGGATGCGGTTCGGCCGCGACGGCCGGCTCTACGCGGTCA
This sequence comes from uncultured Actinomycetota bacterium, assembly GCA_963724705.1. Lineage (GTDB taxonomy): Bacteria > Actinomycetota > Actinomycetes > Mycobacteriales > Micromonosporaceae > DASQPR01. Next base: position 49,944 of record CAVRVS010000006.1, on the reverse strand, counting down.
ACCCGGAGTACGGCCTGTTCGGCGTCGCGCCCGGGACGGACTACAAGACGAACCCGAACGCGATGCGGACGATCGCGAAGGGCAACTCGCTCTTCACGAACGTCGCGCGGACCGACGACGGTGACATCTGGTGGGAGGGCATGGGCGAACCGCCCGCGCACCTCATCGACTGGCACGGCAAGGACTGGACGCCCGGAGTCCGGCGAACTGTCCAGCCACCCGAACAGCCGCTTCTGTACGCCGATCACCCAGTGCCCGATCCTCGCCGACGAGTACGAGGACCCGCAGGGCGTACCGATCGACGCGATCCTGTTCGGCGGCCGGCGCAAGACGACGATCCCGCTGGTCACCGAGGCGCGGGACTGGGTGCACGGCGTCTACATGGGCGCCACGCTCTCGTCCGAGACCACCGCGGCCGCGGTCGGGCAGGTCGGGGTCGTCCGCCGTGACCCGATGGCGATGCTGCCGTTCATCGGCTACAACGCCGGCGACTACTTCAACCACTGGATCGAGATGGGCAAGGGCGGCGGCGAGCACGCCGGCGACGCCACCAAGCTCCCGGCGATCTACTACGTCAACTGGTTCCGGCGCGGCGACGAGGGTCAGTTCCTGTGGCCCGGCTTCGGCGAGAACTCGCGCGTCCTGAAGTGGATCATCGAGCGGCTGGAGGGCAAGGCGGCCGCGGTGGAGACGCCGATCGGTGCCGTACCAACGGTCGAGGCGCTCGACGTGAGCGGGCTCGACCTGTCGCCGGCCGACGTCGAGGCGGTGCTGCGGGTCGACGCCGACGAATGGCGAGCCGAGATCCCGCAGGTCGTCGAATGGTTCGAAAAGTTCGGCGACAAGCTGCCCGGCGTGCTGTGGGCCGAACTCGACGCGTTGAAGGCACGGCTCGGCGTCACCGACTGACGGCCGTCGATACCGATGACGTCCGGCGCGCTGACACTGGTGCGCCGGACGTCGCTGTCTCGGCCGGTGCGCCTGCCATGCGCCGCGGGCGGCTTCCGGTCGAACGTACGGTGGGCCTCCTGCGGCCGGCGTGCGATGGATAGTCTTGCGGGCGTGCGGAATCTCATCTATTCGATCTACGAGCGTCGGCTCGCCGCCGCGCTGGCGGGAAAGCCGCATCCGCACCACGTCGGGATCATGTGCGATGGCAATCGCCGGTGGGCACGGGAGATGGGCTACGTCGACCCCAACGACGGCCACCGTGTCGGCGCCGCGAAGATCAAGGACGTGCTCAGCTGGTGTGATCGGGCCGGCATCAAGCATGTGACGCTTTACCTCCTGGGTACGGAGAATCTGCGCCGGCCGGCCGCCGAGCTCGACCCGTTGCTGCAGATCATCGAAGACCTCGCCGGTGACCTGACCGAGACCAGCCCGTGGGAGTTGCGTGCGGTCGGTGCGCTGGACGTGTTGCCGGCGACCACGGCGGCGGCGCTGAAGGCGGCCGAGACGGCGACCGCCGACCGGGCCGGCGGCATGATCGTGAACATGGCGGTCGGCTACGGTGGCCGCCGCGAAATCACCGACGCCTTCCGGGCGCTGCTGCAGGAACACGCGCGCGCCGGCGGAACGATAGAAGAGTTGGCCGAGGTCCTGGACGTCGACCACATCGCCGGGCACCTCTACACCAAGGGCCAGCCCGATCCCGACCTGGTCATCCGTACGAGCGGGGAGCAGCGACTGTCCGGCTTCCTGCTGTGGCAGTCGGCGCACTCGGAGTTCTACTTCTGCGATGCCAACTGGCCGGATTTCCGCCGCGTCGATTTCCTGCGGGCCTTGCGCGCCTACGCGAACCGCGAGCGCCGGTTCGGCGCCTAGCCAGCGCAGCGCCGGTTCGGCGCCTAGCTCGCGCAGCGCGAGTCGCTTCGGACCGTCGACCCGGCCGAGCGGTGGTCGGCACCGCGATTGCCGTATGAACGGCGCATGTCGCGGTCGTTACGTGCGGTCGTGACCTGCGGCGACGCGTCCCGCGAAACGTGAGTGACGGTACTAGCCGTGTGTGGCCCGGGGCCGCTAGCGTGACAGCATGGCGCGGGGGCTTCCCGCGTCAACCGGCCGGCCCGGAACCGCTACCCAGCTGCGGGGCCCGCACCCGACCCCGTATTCCGGGCTTTCGGTGGTGCCAGATCGCGAGCCGGGCGCGAGGTGCGCGCCTGCCGGAGCAGCCCCGTGACCAATCGCCGTTCTACCGGCCCTGAATCGTCGGCCTCCCAGGCATCCTCCCCCGCACCGCAGGCCCCCGCCCCCGTTCGCCGCACCCGGACCCGTCCGTCCCGAGAGACCGCCGCACGGCCGGTCGGTCGCACGTACGTCGTGGACACCTCGGTGCTGCTGGCCGACCCGGCTGCGTTCACCCGCTTCGCCGAGCACGATGTCGTGCTACCGCTCGTGGTCATTTCCGAGTTGGAGGCGAAGCGGAACCACCCCGAGCTCGGCTACTTCGCGCGCGCGGCGCTCCGCCGGCTCGACGAGTTGCGCGTCAAGAGCGGTCGGCTCGATGCTCCCGATCGCGGTCAATGACGACCGGCGGCACCGTACGCGTCGAGTTGAACCACGCCGACCACTCCGTTCTGCCGCCCGGCTTCCGGACCGACGGCAACGACACGCGGATCCTGTCGGTCGCGCTGGCGCTGGCCGCCGAGGGTGCCGATGTCACGCTCGTCACCAAGGACATGCCGCTGCGCGTGAAGGCGGCGGCGGTGGGCATGCCGTCCGACGAATATCGCTACGGGCAGGCCAGCGATCCAACGTGGACGGGCATGGCCGAGCTCGATCTCGACGAGAGCCAGATCTCGGCTCTCTATGGTGGCGAGGCGCTCGACGTGGACGAGGCCGCCGCGCTGCCGGTGCACACCGGGCTCGTGCTGCATTCGCCCCGCGGGTCGGCGCTGGGCCGCGTCACCACGGACAAGACCATTGCACTGGTACGGGGTGACCGCGAGGCGCTCGGATTGCGGGGACGTTCGGCCGAGCAACGCATCGCGCTGGATCTGTTGCTCGATGAGTCCGTGGGCATCGTGTCGCTCGGTGGCCGGGCCGGCACCGGCAAGTCCGCACTCGCTCTGTGCGCCGGACTAGAACAGGTAATGGAACGGCGGCGCCACAAGAAGGTCATCGTCTTCCGCCCGCTGTTCGCGGTGGGCGGCCAGGAGCTTGGCTATCTGCCCGGCAGCGAGTCGGAGAAGATGTCGCCGTGGAGCCAGGCGGTGTTCGACACGCTTGGCTCGATCGCCAACGACAACGTCATCGAGGAAGTCATGGCTCGGGGCATGCTCGAGGTGCTGCCGCTGACACACATTCGCGGGCGCAGCCTGCACGACGCGTTCGTCGTCGTCGACGAGGCGCAGTCGTTGGAGCGCGGGCGTGCTGCTCACTGTGCTGTCGCGCATCGGTACGGGCTCGCGTGTGGTGCTGACCCACGACGTCGCACAACGGGACAATCTGCGTGTCGGTCGCCATGACGGCGTGGTCGCGGTGATCGAAGCGCTGAAGGGCCATCCTCTTTTCGCCCATGTCACGTTGACCCGTTCGGAGCGGTCACCCATCGCCGAGGTGGTCACAGATCTGCTAGAGGATCTGCCAGGCTAGGCCCGGATTAATCCGCATTTGTCATGACTTGTCATTCGACACGTTCGACGGCAAGTGAACGCTGCGTTTGATATCGGGGCGCGCCTAGGTCAGGGTGTTGCGAGAGCGCCGTTCGCCCGGACACGACACTGTGGCCGGTGAGTCGACGCTCGCACCGCGTATGCCGTAACCCCCTAAGGCATCGCGGTGCGTATCTGCCCCCGACGAAGGGACGCACTTCGTGAGTCGGCTCTGGAGCCGTTCCGGTCTGCGTGTGTTATCCGTACTGACCTTGGTATTTGCCCTGGTGGGCGGCGCCTATCTGCATTGGGCCCGACAACCGAAGGCCTCCGATAGCGGCACCACGGCGGCGGTGGGATTCACCGTGCCCAATAGCACCGAACTGATGCTCCAACAGGCGGCCCAGCAGGCGGCCAATGCGCCGCTGATCGCGGCGCAGGCCAAGGCCAAGGCCGACGCGCAGCACAGCGCAGCGGTCGCCGCCGCCGCGGCGGCCGCCGCCGCACACAAGGCCGAGGAGGCGGCGCGTCAAGCGCACGCGTCCCAGGCCAGTCGTTCGCAGACGCGTACGCCGCCCAAGACGCCGAGCGCCGGGCCGGTCCCAGCGTCGTGTAACGCCTACACCGGCAACAAGGCGACCGGCTGCACGCTCCTCCTCCAAGAGGGGTTCGCGCTGTCACAGATGCCGTGCCTCGACAAGATGTGGTCGAAGGAGAGCGGCTGGCGGACGACCGCCGAGAACTCAAGTTCCGGCGCGTACGGCATTCCGCAGGCCCTGCCGGCCAGCAAGATGGCGGTCTACGGCGCGGACTACCGGACCAACCCGGTGCCGCAGATCAAGTGGGGCCTGAACTACATCAAGGGCCGCTACAGCACCCCGTGCGGCGCGTGGTCGTTCTGGCAGGCGCACGGCTGGTACTAGCAGGGCACTCGCGGCGTGACTGCCGCCTCGCGGCTGACGCTACGCATCGGCGGTAATTCTGCCGCCTCGCGGCTGACGCTACGCATCGGCGGTCGGACGGATCAACCATCCGACCGCCGACCGCATTCCCGGGACGGTTCTGGCGGCTATCGCCCGGACCTGCTACGAACGTATATGTGAGCGTCGACACCGGCGGGGCGAGACGACCGCGACCAGTTCGGCACGGTGGCGTTCTACGCCGCGCTGGGCCGGGCCTTCGTGGTGATGTGCGCGGTCATCCCGGCGCTGTTCGCAATCGAATTGATCGATCAGGCGACCGGTCACGACCTGGATCGGCAGGCCGGCATCCTGACCCGGCGCCCGAGCCGGGCTGGACGGCATCGTTTTCGCGCCGTTCCTGCACTTCAGTTGGGCGCACTTGTACGGCAACAGCGTCCCGCTGCTGCTCACCGGCACGTTCGTGCTGGCCACCGGCGCCAAGCGCTTCCTCGGCGTCACGCTGCTCGTCGCGGTGACCAGTGGGCTCGCGGCGTGGCTGTTCGGGCCGACCGGCGGGGATACCGTCGGGGCCAGCGGCGTGATCTTCGGCTACCTCGGCTTCCTGTTCATGCGCGGCCTCGTCGAGCGGTCCTGGTGGACGATCGCCGTGGCGCTGTTGATCGGCTTGCTCTTCGGCGTCGCGCTGTCCGGTGTCGTGCCCGGTGATCAAGGCATCTCGTGGCAGGCCCACCTCGGCGGGCTGCTGGGCGGTCTCATCGCCGCGGTAGTGTTCCGACAGCGCCGACGGCGGCCGGATCAGCCGGCCGACAAGCCGTCGTCGACCATCACGATCCCGACGGTGGGCTGAGACATGGACACGACGGAGCCGGATCCCGATACAGCACAGGCTGCCGCGATCGCGGCGGCCTCCGCCGGCACCGGCGCCGGCGGCCCGATCCTCGATGTGGACGTGGCGATCATCGGTGCCGGGCCGGCCGGGTTGTTCGGGGCGTATTACGCCGGGTTCCGCGCCCTGTCGGTGCTGGTCGTCGACGCGCTGCCGGAGGCCGGCGGCCAGGTCACCGCGATGTACCCGGAGAAGATGATCTTTGACGTCGCCGGGTTCCCGGCGATCCGCGGTCGTGACCTGGTCGATCAGCTGGTCGAGCAGGCAGCGGCTTTCCGGCCGACGTACCGGCTCGGGGTGTTGGCCGACGTCCTCACCTTCGACGATGACCGGCCGGTGCTCGCACTGTCGAACGGCGAAACGTGGCGGTGCGGATCACTCATCATCACCGCCGGGCTCGGCAAGTTCACCGCTCGACCGCTGCCCGCGGCGGACGCGTTCGCCGGCGAGGGTGTCGTCTACTTCGTCCCTCACCTTGACGACTACGCCGGCCGCGACGTAGTGATCGTCGGCGGCGGTGACTCGGCCTTCGACTGGGCGCAATCGCTGGCCAACATCGCCAAGACGGTGACGATGGTGCACCGCCGGGACCGGTTCCGGGCCCACGCGTCGACCGTCGCGCACGTGCAGACACTGCCGGTCGAGATCCTGGTCAATGCCGAGGTGAACCGCCTGCACGGTGACGGCTTCGTGACCGGGGTCGAGGTCACCGTCCGCGGCGAGGAGCCCCGCCTGCTGTCGGCCGACGCGGTCGTCGCCGCACTCGGGTTCACCGCGGATCTCGGCCCGATCGCCGGCTGGGGGCTCGAGCTGGACAAGCGGCACGTGGTCGTGGACAGCCGCATGATGACCAATCGGCCGCGCATCTTCGCCGCCGGCGACATCTGCGAATACCCGGGCAAGGTCCGATTGATCGCGACCGGCTTCGGCGAAGCGGCCACCGCGGTGAACAACGCGGCTATCGTCATCAACCCGGAGGCGCACCTCTTCCCCGGGCACTCGTCGGACGTATAACCGTCAGTTCGCCCCGAGCATCGCGTTGACCTCGTCCGGCCCTGGCGCATACGCACCGGGCCGCGTGCACGCGACGGCCGCGGTGGCACACACGTACCGAAGGGTTTTGTCGAGATCATCCAGGACCGCGTGTCGCGCCCGCGGGCGGCGAGTTGGACGAGCAGGGCGGCCATCGCGGCATCGCCGGCGCCGATCGTGTCGGCGACCACGATCCGCGGCGCGCCGACCAAGACCGGTGGGCGACCGGCGGTGTGCGCGCTCGCGCCGTCGCCGCCGTGGGTGAGCATCACCAACTCCGGTCCGCGCGCCAGCCAGGCGCCGGCGACCTGCACAAACTCTGAGCCCGGGTACGCGTGCGCGACGTCCTCGTCACTCGCCTTGACGATGTGAGCCAGCCGGACCAGCCGCTCGAGCCGATCCAGCGCGTCGGGATGCCGTTCGAGCACGACCGGCCGTAAGTTCACGTCGAACGTGACCGTGCACTGGTCGCGCCACCGGGCCAGCCAGGCCTCGATCGCGTCGGCGCCGGGCGGCCAGTAGGCGGCGAGCGAGCCCACGTGCAGGATGTCGCCGGGCGACGGCTCGGGCAGATCGACGGCGAGATCGGTCGCGCCGAAGTCGGCTGCCTCATTGAGCCAGAAGTCGTAGCGGGCGACGCCGACCGAGTCGATAGCGGCGACGGCGACGGACGAGGGCGCGTCGACCGTACGGGCGGCGGACAGGTCGACACCGGCATCGGCCAGGCGCGTACGGAACTGGTCGGCAAAGGCGTCAGCGCCGAATCGAGCCGCAAACCCGACCGCGCCACCGAGGTGTGCCGCCGCGACGGCCGTGTTGGCCGGACCGCCGCCCAAGGCCACGCGGAGCAGCCCGTCACCGGCCGGGATGAGATCCGCGACGTTCTCGCCGACGACGATGATCATGGGTTCGCTCGCACGAGATCCTCGTCGCGCTCATTCGCCCGGTCACGGCCACGCCGCGGACTCGGCGTCGCCGCGATGACGACCGCGACCAACGTCAGGGCGACACCGGCGTAGCGTCAACGCGCTCGGCGGCCCGTCGGCGGTGGGATCGACGATGTCGATGATGAGCGCGGCGACGAGCTGGCCGGCGACGATGCCGAGGCCGAGCAGCAGAACGCCGGTGTGCCGTACGACCGCGGCAAAGATCGCGATGAACACGGCGCCGACCGCGCCTCCGAGGTAATACCAGGGCGCCGTCGGCAGGGTGCCGGTCGGGGTGCCCCGGAACGCGAGGTCGACGCCGTAGGCGATCGCCAGTGCTGACGTACCCATGGTGAAGTTGACCAGAGTCGCGGCCGGCACGCTACCCGAGGCCGCGCGCACGCGGCCATTGACGGCCTGTTGCCACGCCGTGGCCGCGCCCGCGACGAGCGGCAGCAGTGCGTACGCCAGGGTCTTGGGCGAGCCGAAGCGGTCCGCGACGGCCACGATGACCGCGCCGATCGTCAGGACTGCGCCGGCGACACGTGGTCCGGTCAGGGGTTGCGGGCCGTTCGGCCCGACGCCGACCCGGTCGACGGCCAGGCTCGCGAGCGTCTGCCCGGCCACGATCGCGACGGTGAAGATCGCCACACCGAGCGCGGTGACGGTGAGTCCTTGACTCGCGACGAGCGCCGCGCCGCACACCCCGCCGAGGCACTCCCACCAACGCAACGAGCCATTCCGCAGCGATGCGAACAGCGCACGCACGCCGTCCCGGGACGCGGTGCGTACGGTCGTGATCAGGGCGACCAGGATGAGACCGCTGCCGAACGAGATGAGCGCGGCCGCGAATCCGTCGTGGAGACGGCCGCCTAACGCCCCATTGATCTTTGATTGCGCCGCGACGGCCCCGCCGCCGATCACCGCCCCGGCGATGCCGACGGCGCGTAGGCGATCACGCATCGGCTACCGGTTCATCCCGCCATGCAGGGACACGCCACCGGCCAGCGGGGCACCTCCGGCGGCCCCGGCATCGGGGGCAGTCGGCGCGCCCTCGAAGTCCACGAGCGAGTAGAGACCGAGCTTTTCCAGCTTGTGGTACGAGTCGATGACGCGGATCGTGCCGGACTTCGAGCGCATCACGATCGACTGCGTGTACGCCGTCCCGGACCGGTAGTGCACACCCCGCAGCAGTTCGCCGGAGGTGACCCCGGTGGCGACGAAGAAGCAGTTGTCCCCGGTGACGAGATCGTCGGTGTAGAGCACGCGATCGAGATCGTGCCCGCCGGCCAGCGCCTTCTCGCGCTCCTGGTCGTCGCGTGGCCACAGCTTCGCCTGGATCGAGCCGCCGGTGCACTTGAGCGCGCACGCCGCCGTGATGCCTTCCGGCGTTCCGCCGATGCCCATCAACACGTCGGTGTCGAAGTTGTCGCGGGCGGCGCTGATCGCGCCGGCGATGTCGCCGTCGCTGATGAAACGCACGCGGGCGCCGGCCTCGCGGACCTCCTTGATCAGATCGGCGTGTCGCGGCCGATCCAGGATGCACACGGTCACGTCCGACACGCTGGTCCGCTTCACCCGCGCGATGCGACGCAGATTCTCGGTCGCACCGGCGTTGATATCGATGACGTCGGCGCACTCCGGGCCTACGACCAGCTTGTCCATGTAGAACACGGCGCTCGGGTCGAACATCGCGCCGCGTTCGGCCACGGCGAGCACGGCCAGCGCGTTCGGCATGCCCTTGCTCATCAGCGTCGTACCGTCGATCGGGTCGACCGCCACGTCCACCTCGGGGCCGGTGCCGTCGCCGACCTCCTCGCCGTTGTAGAGCATCGGCGCGTTGTCCTTCTCGCCCTCGCCGATGACCACCACGCCGCGCATCGGTAGCGAGTTGATCAGCCGGCGCATGGCGTCGACGGCCGCTCCGTCGCCGCCCTCTTTGTCCCCGCGACCGACCCAACGTCCCGCTGCCATCGCGGCGGCCTCGGTGACCCGTACGAGGTCGAGTGCGAGGTTGCGGTCGAGTCCCTGCGGTTCGCGCATGCGGGCGTCGGTCATGGGGCGCCTCCTTGCGGCCGGGTAACGCTGTTGACGAGATCACGCCGAACTCGATGAAAGGATCCTGACACGGCGACGTCACGGGCGACATGCTGGGATGTGTACGTCGTGTCACCGACGGGCGCGGCGGGCCCTGACGGCGGGAGATCCGGAGCGATCGGCGAGGATGGACAGGTGACCATGACCGATCCACCGTCGGGTCCGGCGACACGGCCGGACGCCGGACGCCGCGGCGCCGCCAGCTGCGCCGACACCGCCGGGCCGGTCAACTCGACCGCGCTGCGGCTGTCCCGGACCCCGCTGGACATGGCCAAGGCGGTGCTGATCCTGCTCGTACCGGTCATCATCGCGGTCGGCGTGTACGTCTTCTTCTTCGGCGGCAGCAGCCCGATCGTGATCGACCCGAGCGGTGCGTACGGCGACGCGAGAGCGGCCGGCGTGTTCCCCGTGGTCCAGCCGCAGGGGTTGCCGAGCGGGTGGAAGCCGGTGAGTTCGGCCTACGGCATCGAGCAGGGGCGCCATGTGCTGCGGGTCGGATACATCGCACCGGACGGCGCCGGCCTCCAACTTGTCGAGAGCGACGGCGCCGCCGCGACGGTGATCTCGGACGAGGTCGGGACCGCGAACCCGGTCGGCGCGAGCGTCGATATCGGCGGCCGGACCTGGGGAAAGGTTGCCGCGGGCAAGAACAACCAGCAGGCGTTGATCGACACCGAGAACGGCTACACGATCGTCGTGAAGGGCCAGACGTCGGACACCGACCTGCGTACGTTCGCGGCCGCGTTGCGCTGACGCCGCACCGGCTCGCCGCCTCAGCCGCCGGCTTCGGCGGCGCGGCGTTCGCGAGCCTGATCAAGGCGGGTACGGGCGCCGTCAAGCCACCGTTGGCACACGGCGGCCAACTCCTCGCCGCGCTCCCATAGCGCGAGCGACTCCTCGAGCGACGTCCCGCCCGCCTCCAGCCGCTCGACGACCGTCGCCAGTTCGCCTCGGGCCTCTTCGTAGCTCAGCTCGGTCTCCGCCACCGCGGGTCACCTCTTCGATCGGGCCGCGGATCGGCGGGGCCGACCGCTCGCGGGCGTGGTTTCAGTTGTCGGATCGCCTGGCGGTGCCGTGCCGTCCGATGCGGAGCCCGGTCCGGTGACGGCGGGCTCGGTGACGGCGGGCTCAGCGACTCGTGCTCAGCGACGGAGGGCTCCGCCGCGGCGGGCTCAGTGACGCGGGCGGCGACATCGCCGCCGGCCACGCGGATGCGCAGCGGGTCGCCGATCGCGACGGCGTCGGGGGTCCGAACGATCTGGCCATCCACGAGCCGGTGCACGATGGCATAGCCACGGTCGAGCGTCGCCTTGGGCGAAAGTGCCCGCAGGCGGGCCGTCGTGTGGGCGATATCCCGGTCGGCGTCGTCGAGACGGTGCGCGAACACCCGCTCGGCGCGGGCCGTGAGCGACGTGACATCGGTCGCCCGGGTCTCGACGATCACCTCGGGCCGAGCCAGGACGGGCCGGCTGCGTAGCGCGTCCAGCCGGTGCTGCTCGCGGTCGACGAGGACATTGACGGTCCGCCACATGCGAGCCCGAGCCTGCCCGAGGATCCGGATCTCCTCGGCCAGATCAGGCACGATCCGCTTCGCCACATCGGTCGGCGTGGACGCACGGACGTCGGCCACGTAGTCCACCAACGGAACGTCGGTCTCGTGCCCGATCGCGCTCACGATTGGCGTGGTGCAGGCGAACACCGCACGGCACAGCGCCTCGTCCGAGAACGGCAACAGGTCTTCCGTCGATCCGCCGCCCCGCGCGAGCACGATCACATCGATCGTCGGATCCCGGTCGAGCACCGAGATGGCGTCGATCATCTGCGGGACGGCCGACGTGCCCTGGACGGCCACGTTGATCACTCGAAAGTCGACGGCGGGCCAGCGCCGGCCCGTATTCATCAGCACATCCCGTTCGGCCGCGCTGGCTCGGCCGGTGATCAGGCCGATCCGGCCCGGCAGGAACGGCAGCCGACGCTTGCGTCGCGGGTCGAACAGACCTTCGGCGGCGAGCAACTTCTTCAGGTGCTCGAGCCGGGCGAGCAGCTCACCCAACCCGACCTGCCGCACCTCGTCGGCGCGCAGCGAGAGGCTGCCCCGAGCCGGGTAGAACTCCGGCTTGGCGTGCACGAGAATCCGCGCGCCGTCAGAAAGCGCCGGGGCACCGAGATCGAGAACATCGCGGTTCGTCGTGACCGATAGGCTCAAATCCGCCGAAGGGTCTCGAAGGGTGATGAACACCACATTTGAGCCGGGCCGGCGGGTGATCTGGGCCACCTGCCCGTCGACCCAGATCCATCCGAGGCGGGCGATCCAACTGCCGATCTTCTGGCTGACGACGCGCACCGGCCACGGGCTTTCCGGGCTGGACCGCGGTGTCTCCTCGGTCATCGGGCACGGTCTCCGCTCACTCCGCTCACACGGCTCAGCTTAGGTCGGCCCACCGACGCCGCCGCGCTCCGCGCCGTGACCCGGGCCGGACCAGGCGCCCGTACCATGGGGGCATGGGTGAATCGGCGAAGCGGGTGTTGCTGGCGAAGCCGCGCGGCTACTGCGCAGGAGTCGACCGGGCGGTCCAGACGGTCGAAGAGGCGCTGAAGCTCTACGACGCGCCGATCTACGTACGTAAGCAGATCGTTCACAACAAGCACGTCGTCGCGACGCTGGAGGCGAAGGGCGCGATCTTCGTCGACGAGAACGAGGAAGTGCCGGAGGGCGCGACCGTCGTTTTCTCCGCGCACGGCGTCGCGCCCGAGGTATACGACCAGGCTCGCGAGCGCAACCTGCGAGCCATCGACGCGACCTGCCCACTCGTCACGAAGGTTCACAACGAGGCCCGGCGGTTCGCCGCCGACGATTACGACATCCTCCTGATCGGCCACGAAGGCCACGAAGAGGTGATCGGGACCTCGGGTGAGGCGCCCGCGCACATCCAACTCGTCGACGGGCCCGACGGTGTCGACAAGATCCAGGTACGCGATCCGGCCAAGGTCGTGTGGTTGTCGCAGACGACGCTGTCCGTCGACGAAACGATGGAGACGGTCGAACGGCTGCGTACGAAGTTGCCGCTGCTCATGTCGCCACCGAGCGACGATATTTGCTACGCGACCTCGAATCGCCAGTACGTGGTCAAGGAAATCGCGCCGCAGTGCGATGTCGTGATCGTGGTCGGGTCGACGAACTCGTCGAACTCCGTACGGTTGCGTGAGGTCGCCCTCGACGCTGGCGCGAAGGCCGCCTATCTTGTCGACTTCGCGAGCGAGATCCACGAAGAGTGGCTGGACGGCGCGAGCACGGTCGGCCTGACATCGGGCGCGAGTGTGCCGGATGACCTCGTGATGGAGGTCGTCGATTGGCTCGCCGAGCGTGGCTTCGGCGAGGTGGCCGAGGTGACAACCGCGACCGAGAAGCTGACCTTCGCCCTGCCGCGCGAGCTGCGACGGGACATGAAGGCGTCGGCGTCGGAGCGCTCCGCGGACGCCGCAGCGCTGGCCGCGTCCGTCGCCGAGGAGTAGGCCGCAGATCAGCGCAGCTCGTCGATCGGCAGCAGCTCGTCGAATTCAGGGGCTTGCAGGCGTCGGGGTGCGACTTCGAGCTGCTCCGGTTCGTCGATCGTGTCGGCGGAAACCCCAAGGTCGGCCAGCTTGCGCGCGCTGACCAGCACCCGTGATTCGAGCGAACCGACCGCGCGGTTGTAGGCGGTGACGGCACCGCCGAGCGATGAGCCCAGCTTGGCCAGGTGTTCGCCCATCGTGGACAGTCGGCTGTAGAGATCGCGACCGAGCGTGTGCACCGCCAGCGCGTTCGCGGCGAGCGCCTCCTGACGCCACGCGTACGCGACCGTGCGGAGCAGCGCGACCAGAGTCGCCGGCGTGGCCAGCACAACGTCCTGGCTGAACGCATGCTCGAGCAGCGTCGGATCCTGCTGCAACGCCGCGTCGAGGAACGGATCGGCCGGCATGAACAGCACGACGAACTCGGGGGTCGAGGCAAACCCCGTCCAGTACGCCTTCGCCGCCAACGCGTCCACATGCGCCCGAAGTGCCTTCGCGTGCATCGCCAGGTGGGAGTCGCGGGTCCGCTCGTCGCGCGCCTCCATGGCGGCCAGGTATGCGTCGAACGGTGCCTTCGCGTCGACGACGACATGCCGGCCGCCGGACAGTCGGACGACCAGGTCGGGACGGATCCCGCCGGCGTCGGTGCGCGATGTCGCCTGCTCGATGAAGTCGCAGTGTTCGAGCATGCCGGCCGCCTCGACGATGCGGCGCAGGTGATGCTCGCCCCAGCGGCCACGGACCTGCGGCGCGCGGAGTGCCGCGACCAGGTGGCTCGTCTCGGTACGGAGATCGCCCGAGACGCCGGCCACCGTACGCAACTCGGTGCGCAACTCCGCGTAGGCGTCGACGCGGTCGCGTTCCATCTCCAGCACCCGGCGCTCGTAGCGCGACAACGTGTCGGCCAACGGCGCGATCAGGTGCCCGAGCGCGATCTGCTGATCTCGAGCGGCGTCGGCGGACAGCATGCGAAGCGACTGCCCCAGCCGCTCCTCGCCGTCACGCGCCGCCCGCAGCGTCGCGTCGAGCCGTGCTATCTCGGCCGCCGACCGCGATTTCGCATAGAGCAGGCCGAGCGCGGCGCCGACCGCCAACCCGACGATCAACAGCACAACCGACATGCCCGGATCATGCACGACCCGTACGACATCGGGCATTCCGGCCGGCTGTCTTTACGGCTTCGTTCGCACTGGTCGGGTACCGTCGAGTATTCAAAGCAACCCCACAGGCGCGGCTGCGGCGGCAAGGGAGAGCGACATGTTCGGGTTCGGGCGTAGGCGTCGGGAACGGGAGTTGGCGGACGCGCGGGCCGATGCGCAGCGCTGGCATGAGCGCCTCGGCGGTCAGGTGATGAACCTGCCACCGGGCGACGAACCGGCCACCAAGCAGGCGCTCGTTGACGCGGGCGAGCGCTACAACGCGGCCGGGAGTCAGCTCGAACAGGCGACGACGGTCGCGCAGTTCCTCGGCGCTCGGGAGACGGCGTTGGAGGGACTGGCCTACGTACGTGCCGCCCGCATCGCCATGCAACTCGATCCCGGTCCGCCGCTGCCGATGCTCGCCGGCCAACGTGAGGCCGGCGCCATCCGGCAGGACCGCGAGGTCGAGGTCCAGGGGCGCAACTATCGCGCGTCGGCGAACGGTGATGCTTCGACGCCGTACTACTACCCGGGTGGGCGGGTGTCCGGGCGACCGGTGCCAGCGGGCTGGTACTCGGAGCCGTGGTGGCGCACGGCGCTTACCGCCGGCGCCTGGGGCATCGGCAGCGTGCTCGTGTTCGATGCGCTGCTGTCGCCGGGATTCGGGGACGGCGGCTACGGCCAGGGCTACGACGCCGGGTTCGCGGCCGGCGACCAGCAGGGCTACGACCAGGGTTACGACCAGGGCCAGCAACAGGGCGACGGCCAAGGCGACCAGGGTGGCGGCTACGACCAGGGTGGCGGTTACGACGGTGGCGGTTACGACGGTGGCGGATTCGACGGTGGTGGATTCGATGGCGGCGGTGGTTTCGACGGCGGGGGCATGGACTTCTGATCCCCTCGCGATCTAGGTGCGTCGGCGGTGTTGGGGCACCCCTTTTGCACCTAGATCGCGGACATGAGATCGGCTCCACGCGATGCCGGCATTGCTACACCAGGCTGTCCCGCCACTGCTCGTGCAGGCTTGCGTAGCGACCGCCCGAGGTGATCAATTGCTCCGGCGTGCCGTCTTCGACAATCCGCCCGGCGTCGAGCACCAGCACCCGGTCGGCGATCTCGACCGTCGACAGCCGGTGCGCGATCACGATCGCCGTACGGTCACGCAGGATCGTCCGCAACGCGCGCTGCACCAGCCGCTCGGACGGGATGTCGAGCGACGACGTTGCCTCATCCAGGATCAGCACCTGCGGATCAGCCAGGAATGCGCGGGCGAACGCGACCAGCTGACGTTGACCAGCGGAGAGTCGGCCGCCCCGCTTGCGTACGTCGGTCTCGTAGGCGTCCGGCAGCGCATCGATGAACGTGTCGGCGCCGATCGCGCGGGCCGCGGCGCGTACCTGCTCGTCGGTCGCATCCGGCCGACCGAACTTGATGTTGTCCGCGATCGTGCCGGCGAATAGGAAATTCTCCTGGGCGACCATGACCACGGTTCGGCGCAGGTCGTCGTCGCTCATGTCGCGCACGTCCACGCCGTCGATGCGCACGGTGCCGCCGGTCGGGTCGTAGAAACGGGCGACCAGCTTCGCGATCGTCGACTTGCCGGCGCCGGTCGCGCCGACCAGCGCCACCGTCTGACCGGCCGGGATCTCCAGGTCGAACGCGTCCAACACCTGCCGGTCGTCGCGGTAGCTGAACTGCGTACCCGTAAAACTGATCTCACCGCGACTGGCCACGACCGCGACCGGCGTCGTCGGCTCGGGCACGGCCGGCGGTTCGGACAGCACGCCCGACAGCTTCTCCAATGCCGCGCTGGCCGACTGGAGCGTGTTGTAGAACATCGACAGGTCCTGCATCGGCTCGAAGAACCGGCGCAGGTAGAGCAGGAACGCGGCCAGCACGCCGACCTCGGCATGCCCGTTGATGACGAGGTAGCCGCCGAACGTCAGGACCACAGCGATCGTCACGTTGCCGATCACCTTGATCGCCGGCGAGTACTTCGCGATCAGCTGCATGGCGACCGTGTTCGCGCCGCGGTAATCCTCATTGACGCGTTCGAAGATCTCCTGGTTTCGGCGCTCCCGGCGGAACGTCTGTACGGCGCGGATGCCGCCCATCGACTCGACGAACTGCACGATGACGAGCGCCACCGTCTCGCGCGTGCGCCGGTAGGCGCGGGCCGAAGCGTGCTGGAACCAGCGCGACACCCAGATCAGGAACGGGAACGAGAGCAACGTGACGAGCGCGAGCTGGACGTTCAACACGAGCAGGATGACGGCGACCGATACGACCGAGATGAGCGCGAGCACAACCTCCTCGACGCCACCGTCGATGAGCTCCGAGATGGAGTCCATGTCGGACGTCATGCGGGAGACGACACGACCCGACGTGTAGCGCTCGTGGAAGCTCACCGACAACCGCTGGAAGTGGTCGAACACGCGCCGGCGCAGGTCGAGCAGCACTGCCTGGCCGATCCGGCCGCTCAGCGACAGGAATCCGCGCTTGGCCACGTACGCGACGACGATCGACACGGCGAAAGCAATCGCAATCTCGATCATCACGGTGCCGTCGCCGTCCCGGACCAGTGGCCCGATGCCGTTGTCGATGCCGAGCATGACCAGATAGGGCCCGGCCATCTCGGCGCCGGCCTGCAACAACAGCAGCACGAGAAGGCCGACGAGCGCCTTGCGGTGGCGCCGCAGGAGTGAACCGAGCAAGGCCCGGCTCTCGGCCCGCAATCGCAGCGCGGCCTTCTCGCCGCCGAATTCGGCCGCGGTGAGCTCGGCGTCGTCCTCGGGTGCGACACCTCGCCACGCGTGCACGTCGTTGGCCGGCGGGCTCGCGACGAGGTCTTCGCCTGGGCCGGCGGTGATGGGCGCGGTCTGCTG
Source organism: uncultured Actinomycetota bacterium (assembly GCA_963724705.1). Classification (GTDB taxonomy): domain Bacteria; phylum Actinomycetota; class Actinomycetes; order Mycobacteriales; family Micromonosporaceae; genus DASQPR01. The sequence continues at coordinate 32,911 of CAVRVS010000006.1, read as the reverse complement.
ATCAGTGGACATGAAGCGCATCCGTTACGTCGAAGTCGGACGTCGGGTCGGTGGTGGCGTGTGTGGTGGCGTGTCGCTTCGGTCCATGCCGGTCGCTGCCGGCATGGACATCGTCGGTGCCGTCGCTCCGGGCGTTGCGTGCGCCGCGCCGGGCCAGGTCGCCGGCGTCGTCGAGCGCCGGCGAGTCGTCATGCTCGGCCTCCGCCGAGAGCACAGCCCGATATGCCGGTACGGACGCCAGCAGTTCTGAATGCGTGCCGACATGGGTGATCACGCCACCCTGCAGCAACGCGACCCGGTCGGCCAGGGCAACCGTGGACGGGCGGTGTACGACGATCAGGGCGGTGCTCCGGGCCAGCACGCGGGCGAGTGCCTCCTCGACGAGTGCCTCGGTGTGCACGTCGAGGGCAGACAGCGGGTCGTCGAGCACGAGGACGCGCGGCCGGCCGAGCACCGCCCGGGCCAGCGCGAGCCGCTGGCGCTGGCCGCCCGACAGGGACAGGCCCTGCTCGCCGACGCGGGTGTTGAGACCCCACGGCAACTCGTAGACAAAGCCTGCCTGTGCGACGTCGATCGCCTCGGCAACCTGCTCGTCCGTAGCGTTCGGCCGACCCAGCGTGAGGTTTTCGCGGACCGACATCGAGAAGAGAGTCGGCTCCTCGAACGCGACGCCGATCAGGTCGCGCAGGTTGTCCAGCGGCAGATCGCGGATGTCGTGACCGTCGATCGTGATCCGGCCGGCCGTGACGTCGTAGAGCCGCGGCACCAGCGAGATCAATGCGGACTTGCCGCTGCCGGTCACGCCGACCAGCGCCATCGTTTCGCCCGGCCGGATGTCGAGATCGATGCCGCGCAGCACCGGCTCCGTGGCGTCCGGGAAGGTGAACTGGACGTTGTCGAACCGTACGTTCCCGTCGACCGCGTCGGCGTCGAGCGCGACGGCGTCCGGCCGATCGGTGATCGTGACCTCGCTGTCGAACACCTCGTAGATGCGGTCGGCCGCCGTCATCGACTCCTGCAGGTTCGAGATGATCCAGCCCAGTGCGTCGACCGGCCAGATCAGCATGAGTTCGAGCGTCACGAAGGCGACCAGGCCGCCGATCGTCATCTCGTTCTTCGACACCGCGTACGCGCCGCCGACGAGCACGATCGCGAGTGTGACGTTGGGCACCACGTCAAAGCGCGACCATGTTTGGGCAACCATGATCGCCTTCCGGACACCGGTGTCGTGCACCAGTTTCGCGGCGTCGCCATACTTCGCCGCGACCTCGCGCCGGCGACCGTACGCCTTCACGGTCCGTACGCCCTGGGCCGACTCTTCGGCGATGGTGGCGAGGTCACCCTGCTGGTCCTGCATCAGCCGGGCCGCCGCGAAGTATCGCTTGGTGAAGTCGCGGCTGATCCAGAACAGCGGCACCGAGCCGGCCGTCACGACGATCGCGAGCGGCCAGTACAGGTGGAAGAGCAGGATCACCACCGTCACGTACGTGCCGATGTTCACGATCAGGAAGATCAACCCGAACGACATGAACCGTCGGATGACCGACAGGTCGCTGATCGCGCGGGACAGCAGTTGGCCGGACTGCCACCTGTCGTGGAACGCGACCGGCAGCCGTTGCAGATGCCGGTAGAGATCGTTGCGCTGCTTCGTCTCCATGCCGAGCGCGCAGACCGTCTGGGTCCAGCGCCGGATGAAGATCAATACCGCCTCGATCAGACCGAGCACCAGGGCCAGGGCACCAAGGGTGAGCAAGGCGCCCGGGCGATGGTGGCGCACCGGGCCGTCGACGACATTTTGGACAACGAGCGGAACGACGATGCTGGCCGCGGTGGCTCCGGCCGCCGCGACCAGCATCCAAATCATGTGGGGTATGTAGGGCCGCAGGTAAACCCGGGTCCGCAGCAAATTTTCTAGTTGTCGATGCTTCGGGGGTTTGGATTTATGTCCTGTCTGCGCCGCCACCCATTGAAAGTAGCCGGACAAGCGGGCAGATCACGACCGAGTTTCCGTCGCGTCACGCGCGACCGATGCCTTCATGGGTGCGCAGCCAGCGCTTGATGTCGAGGCCGTAACGGTAACCACCGAGGCTGCCGTCGGTCCGTACGATCCGGTGGCACGGCACGAACAGCGCGGCGGCATTTCTCGCACATGCACTGGCCGCGGCTCGTATCGCCGCCGGCCGACCGGCCCGCTCAGCGAACTCTCTGTACGTGACGACGTCACCGGCCGTCACCGTTCGGAGAACATCCCAGGCGTGATCTAGGAATGCGCCAGCGCCATGTTGCTCCACCTCGACCGTGTCGATCGCGGCGAGATCACCGTCGAAATAGGCCCGTGCCGCATCGATTGCCGGCTGCAGATCGGTGCCGCCGTCATCGGTCGGGACCTGCGTCGAGGGTCTTGCGTGGAATGAGCGCGGTGAGCTCCGCTTCGTCGGTCGTGAAGCCGGAGGCCAGCACCGCCTTTCCCCGTCCGACGATGGTGAACGGGCCGACCGGGGTGTCGATGGTCGTGCTGCGCATGTCACATCCTCCAGAGTCTGATCACTGCGTACGAGCGCCAGGGCGCCCAGCGCTCGGCGTGCTGTGTAAGTGGAACCGGCTTGTCGGGCAGTCCGATTACTCGCGCGGCCCGACGGACGGCGACATCGGACGGCAGGAACACATCCGGGTCGCCGAGAGCCCGCATGGCGACGTAGCTGGCCGTCCACGGGCCGATGCCCGGGATCGATTCGAGCGCGGCCCGCGTTTCGTCCCGGTCGACGCTTCCGTCGAGGACGATCTCATCGGCGTTGATCGCCTCGGCGAGGGCGCGGATCGTCTCGATGCGCGCCTTCGGCATCGCGAACGCGCTGTCCGGCAGCTTGGCCACGGTCGCCGGGTCGGGGAACGGCCGCAGCCCGGCTCCGAACGGCGCATCGTCCACCGTCGACGGTCCAGCGGCGGACGGCCGGTTTTCCAACCCGATTTGATCTTCGGGCTCCGCAGCGACGGGGTAGAGATCGTCGGCGTCGGGTGCGGCGGCAATGAGCCGGCCGAGGATCGTGATCGCACCCGCGACGGAGATCTGCTGGCCGACGATGGCGCGGACGGCGATCTCGAAGCCGTCGACGGCCCGGGGGACGCGTACGCCGGGCTCGGCCGCGACCTGGTCCGCGAGTGCCGGATCGGCTCCGAGCACTCCGTCGATCGCGGCCGGGTCGGCGTCGAGATCGAACAAGCGCCGGCACCGGGCGACCGCCGGCGACAGGTCCCGCACGTCGGCCAGTCGCAAGGTGGCGGAGACGTGATCGGCGAGCCGGCGTGAGCTGGACGTACGCCGTGCCGTACGGCAACCGGATCGCCCGTGTGTAGTCGCGATCGGTCACGATCTCCACGCCCGGGATCGCGCGCATCCGGAGAAAGTCGAGCGTCGAGGCGGCGTGCAGTGGCGGCCGGTACGCCAGCCGTACGGTGAGGGTGCCTTGGCCGACCGGAGCGCGCCGCCGCGCGGCCGTACGCAACTCGGACGGCGCGATCGAGTAGACCTCGCGGACCGTGTCGTTGAACTGGCGGACCGAGCCGAAACCGGCCGCGAACGCGATCTCGGCCAGCCCGAGGTCGGTCGTCTCGATCAACGTACGGGCGGTCTGCGCTCGCTGCGCTCGCGCCAGCGCCAATGGCCCGGCGCCGACCTCGGCCACGAGCATCCGGTTCAGATGTCGCGTCGTGTAGCCCAGCCGGCTGGCCAGTCCGTCGACACCAGTCCCGGTCGACCACGCCGTCGCCGATGAGCCGCATCGCGCGACCGACGACGTCGGCCCGGACGTCCCACTCGGGGGAGCCGGGAGCCGCGTCGGGGCGGCAGCGCCGGCAGGCGCGATAGCCGAGGCGATGGGCGGCCGCGGCGGTCGGATAGAACGCGACGTTCTGCCGGCGCGGGGTGATCGCGGGACACGACGGCCGGCAGTAGATGCCGGTCGACGACACCGCCGTCACGAACCAGCCGTCGAAGCGCTGGTCGCGGCTGTCGACGGCCCGATAACACCGCTCGAAGTCGAGTTCCATGCGGTCAATCGTGCGTCGCGGGTCTGACATTCGCTGGCGGATTTCGGACATGACAATTTCCAATCGCGGCGGGCCTGGTGGGGCGCCCGCGGCGCGCGGGCGGCGGCCCGCGGTGCGGCGCCCGGCCGATGCCTCAGGCCGAGCGAGCGAGCCGGCCGAGCAGCGCGTCGCGAATCGCCGGGCGCGCGCCGAACACCATGGTGAACGTGGCCTCCCGGACGAGCCGCTGGGCCTGGTTCGTCCGCAGCACCGACCGTGCGCCCTGCCACGTCGTCAGCGTCGCGGCGGCGCGCCAGGCGAGCTCCGACGCGGCCGCCCGCGCGGCCGGTGTGCCAGCGGCGTCGGCGGCCAGGAGTGCCGATACGGCAGGCGTCGGCCGATGCGGCGAGCGCGTTTCCGTCGTTCTCACCCGGTCCGTCGCGCAGCAGCGCCACGCAGCGCCGGACGACGCCGAGCGCCAGAAATCCGTTGAGTGCCGAACCGCCACTGTCACCGGATTTCCACTCGTCGAACGGCGTCGTGGAGACCAGCCGCTCGGCCGGGACGAGATGGCCGTCGAACGTGACATTGACCGTGTTGCTGGCCTGGAGCGCGACCAACCGCTGCGTCTCGGTCCGCAGGGTCGGCGCCACCGTGTCGCCGTCCGTCGGCCGGCCGCCGGGCGCGTCCATGAGCAGGAAATGCACGACGTCGTCGGCGTCACGGGCGGCGACGTAGACGACGTCGATCATCCCCCAGCCGGTGACCCACGGCACCGTGCCGTCGAGCACGAAATCGCCGCCGGAACGCCGTACCCGCAAGAAGTTGTTTGTGGGCCGGATGCCCGCGAGCGCGATGCCACCGCGGCGCTCGCCCGCGACGAGCGCCGGGAGCCACGCATCGGCCAGCGGCGATGTCCCGCCGAGGAGCGCCATGACCGGCGTCAGATGCTGGATCCACACCAGCGTCGTGGCCATGTCGCCGCTGGCCAGCGCCTCGACGATCGCGGCCAGATCGGCGAAATCCAGGTCCGCGTCGGCTGGCGCTCCGTAGAACCCCTCGGCCGCGAGCAGATCCAGGTGCTCTGCCGGTACGCGATCCGCGCCGTCGACCTCCAGCGCGGCCGGAAACAGGACGTTGTCGGCGATGTCGCGCGCGCGTTCGACCAGCGTCATGCTCGGCAATGTACCCGGCGGTTGCGGGGAACGCACCGATGCGTAGCGCAGCGCGAGGCGTCATGACTCCGCCGATGCGTAGCGCAGCCGCGAGGCGCGTCGATCAGCGGTGTTGGAACTCACCGGCGGCTCGATTCGCGGCTGCGTAGATTCATGGTGGAGTTTCGTTTCAACGAGGAGGCTGACGTCGGTGAGTGAGCGCTTTGACGTCGTGGTGCTGGGCGCCGGGCCGGGCGGATACGTGGCCGCGATCCGGGCCGCGCAGCTCGGAAAGCGCGTCGCGATCATCGAACCGCGCTACTGGGGCGGCGTGTGCCTGAACGTCGGCTGCATCCCGTCGAAGGCGCTGCTCCGCAACGCCGAGTTGGCGTACATCCTGCGCAACGAGGCCAAGACGTTCGGCATCTCGTCCGACAGCGAGATCAAGGTTGACTACGGCGCGGCCTACAGCCGCAGCCGCAAGGTCGCCGACGGCCGCGCCCGCGGCGTGCGCTTCCTGATGAAGAAGAACAACATCACCGAGATCGAGGGGTACGGCACCTTCACCGACCCGCACACGATCGAGGTCGCGCTGAACACCGGCGGCAGCCAGACCGTCGAGTTCGACAACTGCATCATCGCGACCGGCGCGAGCGCGCGACTGCTGCCGGGCACATCGCTCGGTCCCCGCGTGGTGACCTATACCGAACAGATCCTGTCCGAGTCGTTGCCGTCGAGCGTCATCATCGTGGGCGCCGGCGCGATCGGCGTCGAGTTCGCGTACGTGCTGCGCAACTATGGCGTCGAGGTGACCATCCTCGAATACCTCGACCGGATGGTGCCGCTGGAGGACGAGGAAGTCTCGGCCGAGTTGGCCAAGCGCTACCGGCGCCTCGGCGTGGACGTGCTGACCGGTGCCCAGGTGCAGTCGATTGACGAGTCGGCCGACTCCGTGTCGGTCACGTTCGTCCGGGGCGGCAAGACCGAGACGCGCCAGGCCGAAAAGGTTCTGCAGGCGATCGGGTTCGCGCCGAACGTGACTGGATACGGGATCGAAAAGACCGGTGTTGACCTCGGAGCGCGACGGGAGATCGCGATCGATCGCCGTGGCCGCACGAACGTGCCGCACATCTACGCCATCGGCGACGTCACGGCCAAGCTGATGCTGGCCCACGCGGCCGAGGCGATGGGCATCGTCGCCGCCGAGACGATCGCCGGCGTCGAAACGATGGAAATCGACTTCGTGATGGTGCCCCGGGCGACCTTCTGCCAGCCGCAGATCGCCAGCTTCGGCTGGACCGAGACGCAGGCCGTCGAGGAAGGGTACGCAATCAAGGTCGCGAAGTTTCCCTTCACGGCGAACGGCAAGGCGCAGGGCATCGCCGACCCCGTCGGCTTCGTGAAGCTCCTGAGCGACGCCACGACCGGCGAGCTGCTCGGCGGGCACATGATCGGTCCGGACGTCACCGAACTGCTGCCGGAGTTAACGCTGGCCCAGCTTTGGGAGCTGCGAGACGTCGAGGTCGCTCGCAACATCCACTCGCACCCCACGCTGAGCGAGGCGGTCAAGGAGGCCATCCACGGTCTCGCTGGTCACATGATCAACTTCTAAATTCGCCGTGGCGCGGGCCATGTGGGAGTGCCGTCCTATCACTCTGCTGGCGTTGATGCGCGCAAAGATGTAGGTGGCGTGGAGCCGTACGTTCGACCGGCCCCGATCGGCCGTGCCTGGACGGCGGCTCCCCGCGATCTCGCGAACAGCCTCAGCGCACGTAGAGGTTGCCGTCGCGCTCGACGACCTGGCCCCGACGCAACGGGAGGACCCGGGTCAATGTCCGGTAGGCCCAGTCGAGGCCGGGAATCTTCGCGAACACGCCCTGCGGCCCGCGCACCATTCGACCGGTGCTGACGTCGTAGGCCGAGTGGTGCCACGGGCAGACCAACTCTCCGCGCTCGTCGATGCTGCCGTTGCCGAGATCGGCGCCGAGATGGCGGCATTGGCGGCCGACCGCGAACAGTTCCGCCGGCGTTCCCGACGGCATATTGGCCGATACCGACGACCCGGCCCGGCGGCAGGTCGTCGACCGCTCCTACCAGCTGATCCTCGCTCATCTCGGCTTCCTCTCGTGTGGGCGATGTCCGCCGTGGCGCGTGCGCTTGGTTGCCTCGGTGTTCGGCTGTGGTGTGAGTCGCACCGCAATCCATGGTTGGTGCGTAAACGATCAACGCCGGTGCGGTGCGCGGCCGGCTCGGCTAACCGAACCGAGCTGTGGCAATGCCCTCATGGTGGATTGTGCCGTCGATCGGGCTTGAGCGTCGCGGTTGTCGCGCTTTCGTGGCGCTGTCACGTCCAGACGGTCGTATCGCCGCTACGGTGCTCGGGCGCTTGATCGCTGGCGATTGGACCGTCGCTTCGCGAGCGCCACAAACCGTGCGTAAGCTCGTACGTCGTGAGTCTCACCATCGGGATCGTCGGTCTGCCCAACGTCGGCAAGTCCACCCTGTTCAACGCACTGACGAAAAACCAGGTGCTGGCGGCGAACTACCCGTTTGCGACGATCGAGCCGAATGTCGGCGTGGTCGGCCTGCCCGACCCGCAGGCTGGACAAGCTGGCCGAAATGTTCGAGTCGGTCAAGGTCGTGCCGGCGCCGGTGTCGTTCGTCGACATTGCCGGCCTGGTCCGGGGTGCGTCGACCGGTCAGGGCCGGGGGAACGCCTTCCTCGCCAACATCCGTGAGGCGTCGGCCATCTGCCAGGTCGTCCGCGCGTTCTCCGACCCGAATGTGGTCCACGTCGACGGCAAGGTGTCGCCCGGCGACGACATCGAGACGATCAACACCGAGCTGATGCTGGCCGACATCCAGACGATCGACAAGGCGATCCCGCGGCTGGAGAAGGAGTCACGGCTGCGCAAGGAGCGCGGTGCGACGCTCGCTGCCGCGAAGGCGGCTCGCGATCTGCTTGATTCGGGTACGACGCTCTACGCCGGAGCGGCCGCCGCGAAGATCGACATGGACGAACTCGACGAGCTGCACCTCCTGACCGCGAAGCCGTTCCTCTACGTGTTCAATGTCGACGAAGCCGAGTTGGCCGACGAGTCGTTTCTCGAGTCGCTCCGCGCGCTGGTAGCGCCGGCCGAGGCCGTGTTCATGGACGCGAAAATCGAGTCGGAGCTCATCGACCTGCCCGACGACGAAGCGCGCGAGCTCCTGGCCTCGATCGGTCAGCCCGAACCGGGTCTGTACCAGCTGATCCGGGTCGGCTTCCGTACGCTCGGGCTGCAGACGTATCTGACGGCCGGGCCGAAGGAGTCGCGGGCCTGGACGATCCCGGTCGGCGCGACCGCTCCCGAGGCGGCCGGCGTCATCCACTCCGACTTCCAGCGCGGCTTCATCAAGGCCGAGATCGTCTCGTACGACGACCTGATGACGGCCGGGTCCAAGGCCGCGGCCAAGAGCGCCGGCAAGGTACGCATGGAAGGCAAGGACTACGTCATGCAGGACGGCGACGTCGTGGAGTTCCGCTTCAACGTCTGAGCGCAGCCGAAGCCGGGTTTTGGCGGAGGCGAGCACAGACACTCCCGCTTCAACGTCTGAGCGCAGCCGAAGCCGGGTTTTGGCGGAGGCGAGCACAGACACTCCCGCTTCAACGTGTCGCCGAGGTCCGGCGTCTCGGGCATCGCCGAAGCGGCCGGCGGTGTCCTATCGTCGGAATGTCAGGTGGATGGTGCCGCTCTCGGCCGTTTCAGCGGTGACGTCATACTCGGATTCCAGGCCGCGCAGGTCATCCCAGAGGCGGATACCGCGACCGAGGACTATCGGTGCGATCGCGACGTGGAGCTGGTCGACGAGCCCTGCCTTGAGGAAGTCGCGCACGACCGTGGCGCCGCCGCCCACGCGGACGTCCTTGCCCGCGGCGGCTTCCAGTGCGCGGTCGAGCGCCTCCTGCGGCATTGCCGAGAGGAAGTGGAACGCCGTGCCGCCGGCCATCTCGATCGACGGCCGTGGGACGCTGTGCGTGAGAACGAACACCGGGACTCGGAACGGGGGTTCGTCGCCCCACCAGCCTCGCCAGTCGGGGTCGTCAGGGAAGTTGTGCAGGCCAAACATCCCCGCGCCCATGATCTCCGCGCCGACCTCAGCGAAGTACGACCTCGCGTACTCGTCGTCCACTCCGGTGGTGCCCTCGCCCGAGGTGTCGTGCAAGACGCGTTCGCGGAAGGTCCTGGTCGCGACGTAGGCGTCGACCAGGCGCGACCAGTCCTCGCCGAACGGGTTCTCGGGGGTCTGATCCGTCGTGGTCGCGAATCCGTCGAGCGAGATGTTGAGGTCGACACGAACTGTCATCAGTACCCCAGTCACGAGTGTTTGTGGATTGCACTTACCCTACCGAAGGGTCCGATCCCGAGGTTCGGCTTCGACGATGAGGTTGTGGCTCCGCCAGCCGCTCCATCCGGGTCCAACCGGACCAGCCACGCTCGCGCATCAGGTCCCGCAGCCGCTCCGCCCGCGGGTCCGTCTCGACGGCAAGATCGTCCAGCAAGTCAAACGGGAGATCGTCGTGCGCCATCTCGCCGGGGTCGATCTCGCCGGCGGCGTATGCCTGCTCGGCCAGGCTGGCCATGATGTCGGCGGCTTCCTCCAGACGCGGGTCGTCGGGTGCGTCGCTTTCGAAGATCTCCGACAGAACCCGATAGAGCCGAACGAGTTGCGGGTCGTCGAGCTGCGCGAATTTCTCGGGCATCCACTCGCGGATGCGGTCGGGCCAGCGAGCCGCGACCAGGATCCACCCGTCCCGCTCAGCCTCGACCATCCGATCTGACGCCCCGATCCCCCGAAGACGGTCGAGATAGGAGACCACCTCCGGCGGGAGCGCCAGACTGTCCCCGGCGGCGAGCTGCGCGATCTGCTTGCGGCTGGTCTCGAGCCGTTCGATCTGGTCGCGCAGGTGGGTGTCGATCCGTTGGACCGCTTCGGCGAAGGTCGATGCGTCGGCTTCGAGCATCTGACCGATCTGAGACAGCGGCACGCCGGCGTCGGCGAGGGTGCGGATCTTGATGAGGGAGACGACGGCCGTTGCGCCGTACCGCCGGTAACCCGAAGCATCCCGCTCCGGCTCCGGCAGTAGTCCGATCTGGTGATAGTGGCGCACCGCCCGCACCGTGACGCCGGCGTACGCCGCCAGTTGACCGATCGTCAGCATGCTCTGATCCTGCCCTCCACTGGCTCAGACCCGGTCGACGCCGGCTCAGGAGATCCTGCGACGGTAGGCGAGGTTGGCGAACATGTAGGCAACGACGAGGATGCCGGCGCACCAGGCGAGGGCGATCCAGATATTGGTGCCAACCGGCTGCTGGGTGAACAGGTCGCGGATCGCGTTGACGATCGAGGTCACCGGCTGGTGCTCCGCGAAGGCGCGCACCGGGCCGGGCATGGACTCCGTGGGTACGAAGGCCGAGCTGATGAACGGCAGGAAGATAAGCGGGTACGAAAACGCGCTCACGCCGTCCACGGACTTCGCGGTGAGGCCAGGGATCACGGCTATCCAGGTCAGCGCGAGGGTGAACAGGACCAGAGTGCCGGCGACCGCGAGCCACCCCAGCACGCCCGCCCCCGAGCGGAATCCCATGAGGAGGGCGACGCCGACGACGACCACGACCGAAATCAGGTTGGCGACCAGCGAGGTCAGGACGTGCGCCCACAGCACGGAGGATCGTGCGATCGGCATGGACTGGAACCGTTCGAAGATGCCGCCCTGCATGTCCTGGAAGAGCCGGTAGGCCGTGTACGAGATACCCGAGGCGATCGTGATGAGCAGGATGCCGGGCAGCAGGTAGTTCACGTACGAGTCGGACCCGGTCTCGATCGCGCCGCCGAAGACGTAAACGAACAGCAGCATGAAGGCGATCGGCATGATCGCGGTCGTGATGATGGTGTCCGGGCTGCGGGTGATGTGGCGCAGCGAGCGTCCCAGGAGGACGACGTTGTCGCCGAGGAAATGCTTGTTCATCGTTGTTCCCTATCTGCTCTGGCGCCAACGAGATCTGCTCTGGCGCCAACGAGGGTGAGGAAGACGTCCTCCAGGGTCGGCTGCTTCTCGACGTACTCGACCTCGGCCGGTGGGAGAAGCTGCTTGAGCTCATCGAGGGTGCCGTTGACGATGATCCGGCCCTCATGGAGGATCGCGATCCGGTCGGCAAGGTGCTCTGCCTCGTCGAGGTACTGAGTGGTGAGCAGCACGGTCGTACCGCCCTCGGCGAGCTCCTTGACCGCCTGCCACACCTCGATGCGCGCCTCCGGGTCGAGCCCGGTCGTCGGCTCGTCGAGGAAAATGACCGGCGGACTCCCGATGAGGCTCATCGCGATGTCCAGACGGCGGCGCATGCCACCGGAGTACGTCGCCACCCTTCGGGAGCCCGCCTCGGTCAGCGAGAAGCGCCTCAGTAGGTCATCCGCGATCGTGCCCGGGTCCTTGAGGTGCCGCAGCCTGGCGACCAGGACGAGGTTCTCCCGCCCGCTGAGGATCTCGTCGACCGCCGCGAACTGCCCGGTAAGACTGATGGACTCGCGTACGTCGGCGGGCTGTGTCGCGACATCGAAGCCATTGACTCGGGCAGTGCCTGTGTCGGCCTTGAGCAGCGTGGACAGGATCTTCACCACCGTGGTCTTGCCCGCCCCGTTCGAGCCCAGCAGGGCGAAGATGCTGCCCCGCGCCACGTCGATGTCCACGCCGCGCAGCACCTTGAGTTGCTTGAACGATTTTTCCAGGCCTTGCACATGTATCGCGTGCTGCCCGACCTGATCGGTTGTGATGCTCATGCCGGCCAGTATCGAGGGTTGACGTAGCGTCAAGGTCAAGCCCGCAGGGCAGATTCGATCGCCCGCGATTGCGCCGCTGATGGAGCGCGCCGACCGGACTCGAACGTAGATGGGGAGTGCGCCAGTGGCGCACTCCCCATTCTTGCGGGCTTCCGGTCTAGTCGTGCCTAGTCGTGTTGTTGGGGTGCGGGGATGGGTGTGCCGGTGTCGGCCCAGACGTTGCCTGAATTCTTGGCCAGGCTGAGCAGGTTGCTGAGCAGGATCGGGCATTGGAAGCCGGAGTGTCGGCCGAACCGGTTGTTGGTGACGACAAGGCCGGGCACGCTGTGGTTGAGGTTGGCGAAGTTGAGGATGCAGCCGCCGCCGTCGAGCCAGTTGTCATCGACGGTGACGTTGGAGGCCGAGTCCTGTAGCGCCGCGTTGGGGTCCTTCGAGGTCGACAGGTCGATGGTGTTGTGCCGCAGGGTGATGCCGGAGTCGGGGTAGAAGGCTTGGATGCCGTCGTTGTGGGTGGAGCCGCCGCCCTGGTTCGGGTCGCTGGCGAACCAGGACAGGTCGTGGATCCAGGAGTCTTGGACGAGGGTGTTGGAACCGGGTTTCATGCCATCGACGCTGCCGTGGATGTTGACTCGGTACAGCTTGGTGTTCTTGGTCCAGACACCGTCGATGGTCGCGGCCGGGTGCAGCGGGACGACTTCGGAGTCTTCCACCACGGTGTTGGTGCCGGCTTCGGTGTCGAGTAGGGCGTTGTTGCCGTTGGGTGTGCCGCCGCGGAAGATGCAGTCCTTGAAGGTGATGTTGCTGCCGGTGACCTTCACATAGCCGTGGAAGTCTTTACCGCTGATCGTCTGACCACTCGTCGAAAACGTCTGATTGCCGTTCACGACCGTCAGCTGCGTACCGGCGGGGACTCCGGTGTTACTCGCACCCGGCTTGCCCGTCCCCGGCGTTGCCGTACCGGTCGGCGCAGGCGTGCCGGTGGGCGTGGAGGTGGCAGTCGGCGTAGGCGTGGCCGACTTGGTCGGCACTGGGGTGGGGGAGTTGCTGGGTGACGCGCTCGCCGTTGGCGAAGTCGGTGTCGAAGGCGGAGTCGACTGGCTGGGGGAGGCGGAGTCGCTCGGCGCGGACGAGGGCGAGTGTGTCCCCGAACCCGGGCCACCGCCATGCGCAGACGTTTGTCCCGTCCAGCATCCGCTGACAACGGTGAGTAGTGACGCGCTCGCGAGAGCGATGGTGCACGACCGGATCGTTTTCTTCATCGGCTGGCCCTTTGCGTGAGGGTTGCACCGCAGCTTACGGCACATTGACCCACCGGACCTTACCGTCAGGAGCGGCACACGCCTACTCCAGGGAGCGTCTAAATTCACTCGATTGATGGGGGCGGCATCAACGGAGCGTGACGTACGTCCGGTCGCCAACCGCCCTGGGGTCCAAGTCGGACATAAGGTCATTGTCCTATTCGTTAGCATTTCCAAAGGAGGGTAGTTGGTCGATGCGGACCCCTGTCCTCGTGCCCGCAGACGGTGGCGTGCAACGTCTATACGGCGCCGGGCAACGTATTGATCGCGTCGCCTGGTGGCTCTAACGAGTCGGCCGTCGGCAACGGCGCATCCGAAGTGGACGATCACGCGGAAGGGTCGCGTCACAGCGCTGAGGCGCGGCCGATGGTGGCGGTACCGACTCAACATGATCGATATCGGCTTGTCGGACGGGCCGGACACTCGTAATGCTGAACGCGTGGGTTTGGTAGGCGAGATCGTGTGCACCGACGGAGTAGTCGCGCTTCGAGAGTGGGAGCCCGAGGACGCGCAGTGGTATGCGGACTCCGTCCAGGATCCTGACATTCAACGGTTCACCACCGACCCGCCGACCCTGACCGCCGAGGAGGTTCGTACAGCGATCAACGCGCTCCGATCGGCCCAGCCGCGAAGCGATGAGTCGCTGCCGGACGTAGGACTGCTGATCTGCGACGCCACCAACGGCGAGCGACTCGGCAACATCGCGTTCGCCGGACGCGAAGCCGAAATCTCCTATTGGGTCGCGTCGCCCGCACGTGGCCGCGGCGTAGCGACCCGAGCCGTACGGCTGCTGGTCGATTACGCCTTTGACGTCCTCCACGCAGACGAACTGCGGCTGTGGACGCATTCGGACAACGTCGGGTCCGGAGCGGTGGCCGAACGCGCAGGCTTCGTTCGAGAGCCGTCCGAGGACCGGCAGCGCCAGGTCAAAGGCTCCGTGTGGGACATGCACGGGTACGTCCGCCGCCGCTAATTCCCTCGCGCGCCAACATCGGCGGTGGCATCCTCGCCGGCATGGGTGACCGCATCCGGGCCATTGCGCCTGGTGACGTTGCTGCGGTGGCGGAACAAGGCGAGGGCGTGGCAGCCATCGACATGCTCGCGGTCGACCCTTCGGTGCAACGTACGGGACTCGGCGACTGCCTCTGGCACGTGTACGCCATGATCGGCAAACTTGTCCGGCGCGTCTATCTGCTCAGTGCCCCAGCCGAGATGGACGGATCCGGCCCGCGACGGGCTACCGTCGAACCATGACGCAAAGTACTGCGGTGGACCTCAACCGCCACGTCTACGGCGATCCGGACGCGCCGGTCACGATCGTGGAGTACGGCGATCTCGAGTGCCCGTACTGCAAGGCGGCCGCGCCCGTACTGCGGAGCCTGGTCGACGGGTCGGACGGTCAGGTCCGACTCGTGTGGCGGCATTTCCCGCTCTTCCAGGTGCATGCGTTCGCGCTCACCGCCGCGCTGGCCGCCGAGGCGTCCGGCGACCGCTTCTGGGACATGCACGACATCCTGCTCGCCCACCAGGATCGCCTCACCGATCAGGACCTCGAAACGTACGCCGCGGAACTCGGTGTCGGGCCGGTGACGGGGCCGGCGGCGCAGGCCTTCAAGCCGGCGATTCACGCCGACTACGAGGCAGGAACCGAAGCGGGAGTCCGGGGCACTCCCACGCTGTTCATCGACGGCCGGATATACACCGGCAAGGTCGAGTTGGGGACGATGCGGCGCTCGCTAGAGGTATAGCGGAAACGGGACCGAACCACCCCGCTACTTATGCGCCGACGCGTCACTGAGGCTCGGATCCTGCCAGTCGCCGTCCGGAAGCGGCGGTGGCGGGCTCGAGTCATCGATCGTGCACAACGGCAGCCGTTCACCCAGGTAGCGCAGGAGGAGTGAGCCGAGCACGGCGGCGAGTAACGACCCGGCGAGTACGCCGATTTTGGCCTCGCTTCGCAGCAGGACGTCGTCGAACGCCAGATCCGTGATGAACAGTGAAATCGTGAACCCGATCCCCGCCAACACCGCGCCGCCGATCAGATGCCCGTAGCGCACCCGTCCGGGCAGATCGCCCAGGCCCGTACGCAGTGCCAGGCCGGCCGCCACGGAAATACCGATGGCGTTGCCGATCAGCAACGCGACGATGATGCCGATGGTCACGCCTGAGGTGAACGCGTGCCGCAACGTTGCGCCATCCAATGGCACACCCGCGTTGGCCAGTCCGAAAACCGGCACGACGAAAAACGCGCTGACCGGGTGCAGTGCGTCCTGGAGTCGGTCGTTCGTCGGCACCGTGGCCCGTGCCGCCGACGCGGCGAGCCGGGCCCGCCGCGGATCGGCTCGTTCGATCACGGCCCGACCGAACTGGCGGAATCGGTCGCTCTGCTCGACCTCCACGAGCGCGGCGGGCACGAGCAGGCCGACGAGCACGCCGGCGAGCGTCGGGTGCACGCCGGACGCGGTCACCGCGATCCACAGGGCTACTCCGGTCAACACGTACGGCCACTGTTGCCACACTCGGGCCCACCGTAAGCCGGCAAGCACGGCGACGAGGACCGCGGCGGCGATCAGCGCACCCATATGTACGTCCGGCGTGTAGAACAGCGCCATGACGGTAATGGCCCCGATGTCGTCGACGATCGCAAGCGTCAGCAGAAACAGTCGGAGCTGGTCGGGGCAGCGCGGACCGAACAGCGCGAGGATCCCGATCAGGAACGCCGTGTCGGTGGACATCGGAATGCCCCAGCCGCGCGCCGCCAGACCGTTGTGCTCGAACGCGAAATAGATCAGCGCCGGCAGCGCAAGTCCGCCGATCGCGCCGCAGGCCGGCACGACGACGCGGCGCATGTCGCGTAGATCACCGACGGTCGCTTCGCGGCTGATCTCCAGACCGACGACGAGGAAGAAGACCGCCATCGCGGCGTCGTTGACCCAGTCGCGGACGTCGATCGTAAAGGACCAATCGCCGACCGCTATTGACGTGCTCGTGGTCCAGAAGTTCTCGTACCCGGTGGGGGAGATGTTCGCCCAGATGAGCGCGGCCACCGCCGCGACGAGCAGCAGTACGGCGCCGCCGGCCTCATTGGCCAGGAACTGCCGCACCGTCGCCGGCAGGTAGGGAAGAGGCACACTGACGCGGGCGGCCGGGCCGGGCCGAACGCGCCGGGGCAGCACGCTCTGACTGCTCACGTTCCCTCCCGCGACACATCCGGCGGCCGATCACCGCGAGCGACGTTCCATCCGACCGTGATCGGTAGTCTTCCACGACCCAAGGTAGGTCGTCCGCGGTGCCGCGAACTTCCCACCGCCGGCCGAACCGGATCGCCCGCACCGGCCGGGCGACGCAGGTGTAATCGTGGGCGCGGATGGGCATCGATAAAACGTCCGTCACGTAGACGCTGGAAGGGCGGTTCATGTCATGGCGCGATGGAAGCGCCGCCGTCGGGCGCGCCCGACACGACGCCGGTCCGGGGCAATCGGACCAGCACTGTTCCTGATCTTCCTGGCCGGTATCGTGCTGTTCGCGGTCGGGTATGCGCACCTGCACGACGGTGCGATCAAACACGCCAACGACGTCATGATCGTCGGCATCTGCCTCATTGTGCTGGCGCCGATCACCTATGTCATTCGCGGCGGTCGCCGGACGACCTAGCCGTCCGCACCGACATCTGGACGCCCGTCAACGGCCGTCGTTACGATCCTGCTGCCGTCGGTGCCACGGCGGGTTGCGGAGTCGGCGAAGGCTCGGAGGTGTCCGCTGTGCGTGTTCGTGCGAATCGCCATCACCGCCGCGGTCACCGTGGCACTCGCCGGGCGCCTGCTCCAGCCCTTCCACGGGTACGGCGACGGCGAGCCCGCACCCCACGATCCGCGTGCCGACGCCAGCCGCGCCAACAGTCAACGTCCCGTCGCCCGGGCCGACGCTCGGCGCGCCCGGGCAGCCGATCGTGCCGACCGTTGCCCTGCCACCTGCCGTCCCGCCCGCGCTGCCGCCGATCATCGCGACCCCGTCGACGCCGACGGCCCCGCCCTCGCTGTCGACAGTGGTGCTGGGCTCGACGGGATTCGGCGCCCTGAAGCTCGGTATGACGGCCGCTCAGGCGCAGGCCACGCATCTCGTCAGTACGGCGTCGCTCGCGCCAGGTCAGACATGCCGGACCGGCCGCCTGCTCGCGGCGCCGAGCGGCGGCGCGCCTTCGCTGTTTTACTCTCCGTCGCTCGGGCTGGTGGCCATTTACGCCTATCCCGGAATCACGACGACGGCCGGGATCAAGATCGGCAGCACGCTCGCGCAGTTGCAACAGGCCTACCCGACCTGGCGTGGTCTGCAAGGCGACGAAGGTGTCGGCTATGTCGCGGCGCCCGCCAGCACGACCAGCGAATACCGGATCGCGGTCTCGAACGGTCACGTGATCGAACTCGCCGTCCAGCTGAACAATGAGGACTGCTACGAGTAGTCGGCCACGGCGCGGCGCCAGCGATCCTGCAAGATCCACGCTTCGGGAACGCCAGTGACGTTAAGCCCGACCGACAACCACCCTGACGTTACGTACGCGGGCGACCCTTCGAGCGGAAGTCGCCGCGTAGGTCCAGAGACATGAAACGGGCCCGAGGCATGTGCCTCGAGCCCGCTTACCGATCCGATCAGGCGTTGTCGGCCTTGGCGACACCGACCGGGCAACTCATCCCGTTGGGGCCGATGTTGCAGTAGCCGCCCGGGTTCTTGTGCAGGTACTGCTGGTGATACCCCTCGGCGTAGTAGAAGTCGCGGAGCGGCGCGATCTCGGTCGTGATCTCGCCGTACCCGGCCTTCTCGACGACCGGCGCGAACGCCGCCCGCGACGTCTCGGCGGTGGCCGCCTGGGACGGCGACGTCGTGAAGATCGCCGAACGGTACTGGGTGCCGACGTCATTGCCCTGGCGGTTGCCCTGTGTCGGGTCGTGGTTCTCCCAGAACACCTTGAGCAACTGCTCGTACGAGACGACGGCGGGGTCGTAGACGACCTGGACGACCTCGGTGTGACCGGTCATGCCGGTACACGTCTCCTCGTAGGTCGGGTTGGCGGTAAATCCGCCGGCGTAACCGACGGCCGTCGAGTAGACGCCGGGGATCTGCCAGAACATTCGCTCGGCACCCCAGAAGCAACCCATCCCGAAGACCGCGATCTCCGATCCGGCCGGCCACGGACCCTGCTGCGGCGTCCCGAGCACGGCGTGCGTCGGTGGCACGTTCAGCGGGGTCGTCCGGCCCGGCAGCGCCTGGTCGGCGGTCGGCATAGCAGGTGCGGTACGGCGCAGAAACACGGTGCGCTCCCTCATATCTGTCACATGGCTGGGCTGTTCAGCCCGGCGTCTGACTCAACCATCGTGGCCCATCGAGTGTTCCGTCGTGGCGGGCGTAGAGGCCGTCGTAAGACTTCTTAACGGCCGTTCGGTGCCCAAGATCGTCATCGGATATCGTCCACCCGTGGTCGGATCTGTCCGGTTGTTTTGCCTGCGACACGGCGAGTCGGCGAACGTCGTTGCCGGTGCGGCCGGTGTGCTTCCGGCGGCGCCGCTGACGCCGCTCGGGCGCGAACAGGCGTCGGCCACGGCGGCGCTCCTGCGCGACGTGCCCGTGGACGGCGTCTATGCGAGCACGGCTCGGCGCGCCACAGAAACCGCCAAGATCATCGCGGCGGCCCACGGTCTCCGGCCGTCGATCATGGCGGATCTCGACGAGGTTGGCATCGGCGCGCTGGAGGGGGCGACCGACCCGGCCGATCCCGG
The DNA here is from genome assembly GCA_963724705.1 of uncultured Actinomycetota bacterium. Classification (GTDB taxonomy): domain Bacteria; phylum Actinomycetota; class Actinomycetes; order Mycobacteriales; family Micromonosporaceae; genus DASQPR01. Next base: position 13,843 of record CAVRVS010000006.1, on the reverse strand, counting down.
TACGACCGCCGTCGTGGTTGGCCACGTCGCCAGCCTCACGGCCGCGCTTGCCACGATCTGCCACCTGGGTACGGAGATCTGGGGCGCACCACTGCCGTACGCGGTGCCGTTCCTGGTCGTACGGACATCGAACGGCTGGCAGTGTCCGTCGTGGCCGGCACGTCCGGGTTCAACCGGGCAGGGCTAGCGACCTCAAGTCGCTCATGCGGCGACCGCAGCCCGGATCCGCGCCGCGACCTCGGCCGCAGCCTCATCCGACGGGTACGGATTGCGGGGCCAAAAGAATCCGCGCAACCCGTCCTTGCGCCGCCGCGGGACGACGTGGGTGTGCAAGTGCGGGACACTTTGGCTGACCTTGTTGTTGATGGCGACGAACGTACCGTCGGCTTCCATGCCGATCTCGACGGCGCGGGCGATGCGCTGGACCAGCGCGAAATAGCCGGGCAGCAGCGCGGCCGGCAGATCACTCAGTGTCTCGATGTGCTCGCGCGGCACGACGAGCGTGTGGCCGGGAAACACCGGCCGCTTGTCGAGGAACGCGACGCCATCCGGCGTATCGGCGACGATGTTCGCGGGTATTTCGCCGGCGATGATGGCGGAAAAGACACACGGGTTCACAGCATCCGACCCTAGCCGCCGAGTCCGAGCGCAACTTCCTGGAAGTCGCCCGTCGTCGCACGCTCCGGCCGGGCGACTTCCAGGAAGTTGCGGCGATCATCAGGCGAGCACATGGCGGCACCATCGGCGGCGCTACGCTGTGCCGGTGACGAACAGCCCAGCCGCTCACGGCTTCGAGACACTCGCCATCCACGCAGGTCAGGAGCCTGATCCGCGCACCGGTGCGGTGGTGACGCCGATCTACCAGACATCGACGTACGCCCAGGACGCGGTCGGCGCGCCCCGTCTCGGGTACGAATACAGCCGCTCCGCCAATCCGACCCGCGACGCGTTGCACGAGTGCCTCGCCGCGCTGGAGTCAGGGCGCCATGGGCTCGCCTTCGCCAGTGGCCTCGCGGCCGAGGACACTCTCCTGCGTACGGTCTGCCAGCCCGGCGACCACGTGGTCATCCCCAATGATGCGTACGGCGGCACGTTCCGCCTGTTCTCGAAGGTGGCCGAGCGCTGGGGTCTGCAATGGACGGCGGCACCGGTAAGCGATCCGGACGCCGTTCGTGCGGCGATCCAGCCGAACACTCGCATCGTCTGGGTCGAGACTCCGACGAATCCGCTGCTCTCGATCGCCGATATCGCGGCGCTGGCGCACGTCGCCCACGACAACGGCGCTCTGCTCGTCGTCGACAACACGTTCGCGTCGCCGTACCTGCAGCAGCCGCTCACCCTCGGGGCCGATGTCGTCGTCCACTCGACGACGAAATACATCGGTGGGCACTCCGACGTGATCGGTGGCGCGCTCATCGTGGTCGACGAGGAGTTGGGCCAGCGGTTGGCGTACCACCAGAACGCGATGGGTGCAGTGCCCGGACCGTTCGACGCGTGGCTGACCCTGCGCGGCATCAAGACCCTGGGCGTCCGGATGGACCGCCACTGCGACAACGCCGAGCGGGTTGCCGCCTTCCTGAGCCACCATCCGAAGGTGGCCGGCGTGGCCTATCCGGGCCTGGCCGAGCACCCTGGGCACGAGATCGCCGCGAAGCAGATGCGCCGGTTCGGCGGCATGGTGAGCTTCCGCGCGGTTGGTGGCGAAGCGGCAGCGATCGATGTCTGTAATCGGGCAAAACTGTTCGTACTTGGCGAATCGCTGGGTGGTGTCGAGTCGTTGATAGAGCACCCGGGCCGGATGACACATGCAAGTGCGGCCGGTTCTCCGTTGGAGGTGCCCGGCGACCTGGTCCGCTTGTCTGTCGGTATCGAGACGGTGGATGATCTCCTCGCGGACTTGGAGCAGGCGTTGGCCTGACTCATACGACATGCTCGACGCGTGGCCGGAAGGCCACGCGTGGTATTTCCCGTCGGAGGCACCGATGGCCCTCGAGGCCCTGGACGAGACACAGACCTGGGTGGGGGCGACAGCGAAGCAGATCGCGCGCGCCGTGCGGCGCGGCGACGCGTCCGCGACCGAGGTCGTGTCCGATCATCTCGCCCATATCACCGCACGCGGCGCCGTCGTGCGGGCGTTCCGGCTGCTGCGCGGCGGTGAGGCGCTGGCCGAGGCGGACGCCGTCGACGCACAGGAAGAGCTGGTCAACCTGCCCCTGGCCGGTGTGCCGGTCGCGGTGAAGGAAAATACCGCGATCGCCGGCCTGCCGACCTGGAACGGGTCCGCCCATGCGCGGACCGCCGTCGCCGCCGAAGACCATGAGGTGGTACGCAGACTGCGCGGCGCGGGAGCCGTCGTCGTCGGGACTACCCGGGCACCGGAGCTGTGCATCTGGCCGTTCACCGACGACTCGGACGCGGTGACCCGCAACCCCTGGCGCACCGACCGCACACCGGGCGGATCGTCCGGCGGCGCCGCGGCGGCCGTGGCGTCGGGCATGGTCCCGATGGCCCATGGGAATGACGGTCTCGGCTCGATCCGGATTCCGGCGGCCGCGTGCGGACTCGTCGGCGTCAAGCCGGGGCGGGGCGTCGTGCCGGCCGCGATGGGCGCGAACGACTGGTACGGGCTGGCCGAGCACGGTCTGCTCACCACCACGGTCGCCGATGCCGCCGTCGGTCTGGCTGTGCTCGCCGGATGGGCGCCGCCGCAACTGGCGCCGCCGGATCGGCTGCGCGTCGCGGTGTCGACCCGCAGCCCGGTCGTCGGCGTGTTCCCGGACGCGGCCGCGAAAGCCGCTGTCTCGTCGGCCACGAAACTCTTGATCGGCGCCGGTCACGACGCGATCGATCGCAGCCCGACCTATCCGACGCGGCTGGGTTACCGCACGATCGCGACGTGGTGCGCGGCCGTCTACGACGACGTAACCGCCAACGAATTGGATCGGCGCGAGCTGCAACCCCGGACCCGGCGGCACATGGAGATCGGGCGGTGGGCGTCTCGCCACGGCTTTGTCCAGGCCGAGCACCGGGCCAAATGGCGCCGCGACTGCGAGGCGTGGTTCGGCGACAACAACGTCGACGTATTGCTCACGCCGGCGCTGGCAACGTCGCCGCCGGCGGCCGAGGAGTTTCACACGAAGTCGTGGTCGGCAAACGTGCTGGCCAGCATGCGCTTCGCACCGTACGCGGCGCCGTGGAACGTGGCCGGCTTCCCGGCAATGGTGGTTCCGATGGGCGTACGGACCGACGGTTTGCCGGTCGCCGTACAACTCGTCGGGCCGCCGGGTTCGGAGTTGCGACTCCTCGCCGTGGCTGGGCAACTGGAAGAGGCGTCGCCGTGGCTGCGGCACGCGCCCGGCTGGCCGTTGCGTACGGCCGAACCGGCATGACCTGACCCGGCGTCGGGATCAGGGCAGCGATGAAGCGTACGCGCGCAGTTGTTCGTGAACCGCATCGAACAGGGCGAAGCTCTGCTCGGCCCGGCTGAGCACAACCGCGCCCTCGCTCGAGGCGATGAGCAGCGTGGCGAACGACGTCGCGTCCGGCGCGCTGACTCCGCTGGCCACCAAGAGATCGGCCATCCGATCCCGCCACGATCGAAAGACCACCGCGGCCCGATCCAACAAATCGCCGGAATCGGCCGAGACCGTGACGGCGAGGACCGAGCAGCCGGCCGAGAAGTTCGAGCGGTCGAGCACCGAACGCCACATCATCATGAAGCCATCCACGATGGCGGCCGGTGGCTGGCCGCGCAGAGTCTCGACCAGCGCGACCGCCCGCTGCCCCGCGACCTCCACCGCGGCCGCGATGAGTTGTGTCTTGCCGTCCGGGAAGTGGTGATAGATCGAACCACGCGGCGCGCCGGAGGCGGCGATCACGTCGGCGAACGAGGTGCCCTGATAGCCGTGCTTAGCCAGGAGCACGATCGCACTGTCGACCATCCGCTCCCGGACTCCGCGTTCCACTATGCCCCCGTCTCAGGGCGCCCGTGCCCGCCCCCGCTCCGCCCTGTCGGTCTTGGTCGCGCCGTGTCAACGATCGTCGCGCCCGGTCGGTGCACGGCAGTTTAGACGTGTCGACCGGTTGACGACATTCGCGCCAAGATTCTGCGCGGCGTTCTCGATGACGTGACTATGATGACCGTCATAATCGACGTCGGTCGGTGATTTCGCGTTCCACCCAGTCCTTGGAGGACTCGTCATGCCCATGATCGATGCGTACGCCACCGCAGGTACGTTCGCCGACAAGCACCAACTCGCCGTTGATCTGGCCAGCGCAGTCATGCGGATCGAAGGAGTGCCGGACATCCCGATGTTCCGCCGCAACACGGCCGCGTTCGTACACGAACTGCCACCCGACTCGATCGCCAACGTCGATGGAGACGGCAACTACGTACGGGTCCAGGTGCTGACGAACTCGGGAGCGCTCGACCGGGACAAGCAACTGGCCGTGGTGCGCCAGCTGACCGACATCGTCGCGGCAGCCGCTGATGACCCGACGATCGTCGACCGCACCTGGGTGCTTCTCACCGAGGCGCCCGAGGGCGGTTGGGGGTTGTGGGGTCACGCCCACACGAATCCGGAATTGGTCGCGGCCGCACGGGCTGAGATCGCAGCGGCTTCCGGCAGTTCGGGCAGCTGACCGCGCCGTTCAAACCGCTCGGCTCGATCCGGCCGCAGGCTGGCCGGTCGGCTGCCTCCGGCCCGGCGATGTCGCGCCGCAACCGCCTGCGACGATGGGCGGGTGCAGACGAAGTTGGTCACCCTCGCCGACGTCGAAGCGGCCCGGACGGTTCTCGGCGATGCGATCCGGCGGACGCCGCTCGAGCCGTGCCGGCCGCTCTATGGCAAGCTCGGCGGCCCGGCCTGGCTGAAGTGCGAAAACCTCCAGCGCGCTGGCTCCTACAAGGTGCGCGGTGCGCTCGTACGCATCTCGCGGCTGACGCCCGATGAGCGCGCGCGGGGTGTCGTCGCGGCGAGCGCCGGCAATCACGCGCAGGGAGTCGCCGTCGCGGCCGGCCTGCTGCACACCGAGGCCACGGTGTTCATGCCGCTCGGCGCGCCGCTGCCCAAGGTGGCCGCGACGAAGGGCTACGGCGCGAAGGTCCGGCTGGTTGGCCTACCGTCGACGACGCGCTGGTCGCCGCGGCGGAGTACGCCGAGCGGACCGGCGCGGTGTTCATTCACCCGTTCGACCATCCGGACGTGATCGCCGGCCAGGGCACGGTCGGTCTGGAGATCCTCGAACAGTGTCCGGAGGTGAAGACCATCATCGCTGGTGTCGGCGGTGGCGGGCTCATCTCCGGGATCGCGGTCGCGGTGAAGGCGCTGCGTCCGGACGTACGGGTGATCGGAGTCCAGGCCGCGGGCGCCGCCGCGATGCCACCGTCGCTGGCGGCCGGAAAGCCGATCCGCATCGACTCCGTCGCGACAGTCGCCGACGGCATCGCGGTCGGATGCCCCGGCGAGCTGACCTTCGAGCACGTGAGCACGCTCGTGGACGACATCGTCACGGTCACCGACGAGGACATCTCGCGTGCGCTGTTGATGCTGCTGGAGCGGGGCAAGCTTGTCGTGGAGCCGGCCGGTGGAGTCGGCGTTGCGGCGCTGTTGGCCGGGGTCGTGCCCGTCGAGACGCCGGTGGTCGCTGTGCTGTCCGGTGGCAACATCGATCCGCTGCTGATGGTGAAACTGATCGAGCACGGCCTGAACGTCGCCGGTCGCTATCAGCGATTCACGGTTCACTGCAGCGACCGACCCGGATCGCTCGCCGCCCTGCTGACGCTCGTGGCCGAGCAGGGCGCCAACGTCGTCGATGTGTCCCACCAGCGTCACGATCCGCGGCTTGCGCTCGGCGAGGTCGAGGTGGCGATGTCGGTCGAGACGCGCGGTGCCGAACACGCCGACCGGCTGGTCACCGCGCTGCGTGACGCCGGCTATCCGGTCGCTGTCGGACCGCACTGACCCGGTCGGCCCGCCGAATGTTCCGACGGGCGGTCGTGGACCGGTGACCGTCGCGATCGGCGGTGTCAGCCGCCGAAGGGTTCGAAGTTGACGACGGTCACCTTGATCTCGGCGCCGCTGGGTGCCGTGTAGGACACGGTGTCGCCCGGGTGGGCGCCGACGATCGCATGACCCATCGCCGACTCCGGGCTGTAGACCGTCAGATCGGTCGTCGCCGCGATCTCGCGCGAGCCGAGCAGGAACTTCTCGGTGTCGTTCTTGTCGTCGTCGAAGTAGATCGTGACGACGGTGCCGGCGGCGACCGCATCGGCCCTCGGTGCCTCGCCGACCTGCGCGGTACGCAGGAACTCCTGGAGGTAGCGTATGCGGCCCTCCTGCTTGCCCTGCTCCTCGCGGGCAGCGTGGTATCCGCCGTTCTCGCGGAGGTCGCCCTCTTCCCGTCGGGCGTTGATCTCGGCGGCCATGGCCGTCCGGTTCGCGATCAGTTCGTCCAGCTCCGCGGCGAGGCGGTCATGCGCTTCCTGGGACAGCCAGGTGGGTTGCGCGTCGCGATCGGTGGTGGACACGGCGATCTCCTTGCGTTGCTGACGATCGTGGGCCATTACGGCTCATTGCCCGGCCTGCCGACGGGGCATTGCCGTTACATGAACGTCCAACGTACCAGCGATAGCGCGTCCGTTTCGTGGCCTGACGGTCGGGTTTTTCGGTCTGAGTGTTACGGGTCATTAGCAGTGCGTGGCCGACCCATCTGGCCTGGCCGAATCGAGTCGCGCGGTCGGGATCCGCGTGTGGCGGGCGAAGAATCAGCTTGCGGCGTGGCAGGACGGGACCTCGGCGATAAATGCCCGATCGGTCGTGGTGATCGTGTAGCTGACGGTGACGTCGGTGCCGACCGGCACCGGCACGTTCGACGATCCGAGGATGCTCCCGTCGCGAGCCTCGGCGATCACCATACAGACGGCGACCGGGGCGGGCTTCTGGATCCGAAGCTTGACGGTTGTCGACGTGTCCGTCACGTTTGTGAGCGAAAGCACTGTTGGCGAATACTGTGGGCTGCCGTACTGCGTAAAGAGCTTGACCGCGAGCAACGCCATCACAGCGACAACGGCGGCCAGCACGACTGGGAGCACCCATCGACGTCGCGTTGGCTCGCGGCGCCGGCCGTAGCGACCGGGCGGGAACACCGGACCGGCGCCCGGCGTTGCGTCCCCGGGGACTGCTGAGGTCTGGGTCACGTCGGCTGGTCCCTGATTCTTCCGTCATAGGTGTCGGACAGAATGGTATGCCGCTCGCGGGACCGGCCCGTGAGCAGGTCGCAATGGCCGCTCGGACCAACGGCACAGCACGCCACGATCGCAAGCAGGATGGACGGACAGTGACGATGAGCACCGATGGTGGGCAGGTTAACGATCAGCTTCGGCTGATGGCGGTGCACGCCCATCCCGACGACGAGTCCAGCAAGGGCGCGGCGGCAATGGCGAAGTACGTTGCCGACGGGGTCGATGTCCTGGTCGTGACGTGCACCGGCGGCGAGCGCGGCAGCGTTCTGAACAAGAAGCTGGATCGACCGGAGATCTGGGCCAACATCGCGGAGATCCGCCGGGCCGAAATGGATCGGGCCCGCGAGATCCTCGGCGTCCGGCAGAGCTGGCTCGGCTACGTCGACTCCGGTCTGCCCGAAGGCGATCCGTTGCCGCCGTTGCCCGAGGGCTGCTTCGCGCTGGCCGACTTCGACGAGGCCGTCGGCTCGCTCGTCGCGCAGATCCGCGAGTTCCGGCCGCATGTCATGACGACGTACGACGAGAACGGCGGCTATCCGCACCCGGACCACATCATGTGCCACAAGATCTCGGTGGCCGCATTCGACGCCGCCGGCGACCCCGACCGTTACGTCGAGCTGGGCGTGCCGTGGCAGCCGCTCAAGCTCTACTACAACATGGGCTTCAACAAGGCGCGGATGATCGCGCTGCACGAGGGCATGCTCGCCGCTGGCATCGAGTCGCCGTACGGCGAATGGCTGGAGAAGTGGGACGACCGGGAGGACCACAGCGACCGGGTCACCACCCGAGTGCCCGCCGGTGACTATTTCCAGGCGCGCGACGACGCTCTGCGCGCGCACGCGACACAGGTCGATCCGGACGGCTGGTGGTTCAAGGTGCCGCTCGCGATCCAGCAGCAGGTCTGGCCGACCGAGGACTTCGAGCTTGCCCGCTCGCTCGTGGACAGCCCGCTGCCCGAGGACGACCTGTTCGCGGGGGTCCGTGAGCGCGCCCGCGCGTAGGCGTACGCTCAAACGGATCTGACCTGCGGAGGAACCATGATCACGGTGTTGGCCGCGAACGACTTCGGCGATGACCTCGGCGACGGTGTCGCCGGGCCGGTCGGCCTGCTGATCATCGTGTTGCTGGTGATCGCCCTGGTGTTCCTGATGCGCAGCATGAACAAGCATCTGCGTCGGGTTCGAGACGACTTCCCGGACGACGAGACCGTGGCCCGGATGCGAGCCGAGGCGTTGGCATCGGGGTCATCGCGCGGTGGCGGCCGGACGGCTCGGACGGTGAGCCCCGTCACCGACCGCGACGGCGGCGTCACTACCGGCGGCACGCCCCCCGACCTGCGACGCGATGCGTCCGCCGACCAGAGTGGCCACGCGAGCGGTGCCGACAACTCGGGCGATGGCACGCGCTGACGCGGCTGCACGGCGAACGGTTGGCGCCTGAGTCGGAGCCGGGACCAACATCGGTCGTCGCTGTTACGAATCGTTGGTCCATCGGTCGCTTTGCGTGCGCGCATTGTTGAGCCGAACGCTAATAGGCGAGATCGTCGCGGCGTGCGATGAATGCGCGGCGAACGCGTCATTTATCGCTCTTGATCGCGCCATTTGCACGAGGCGACGCGGCGCCTCTCTGATAACTATCTGACATATTTCTGCACGGCGTGCCAACAGACGGAACACGTCGTCCGGCACCGGTTCCGGGTGCGGGAAACGCTGTGTTGGAGGGCTTCGAGAACCCAAAGCGCGTCACGTTGTCGCGGGCGTCTGTCCGGGTGGCCAAGCGGGATGTCCGACGTGTCCTATTAATCAGTACGTCTCGCCAGTGACGTGGTTTTGCGTACGCCCGGTTGTGGCTTACCGTTCCGCATCGGAGGACCCGATTATCGGCTCGCGGAACTGAGCGGAACTGATCAGTCCTCACGTACCGGAGGCACGCGTCTTTCACTCACCGAACGGCGCTGCGTTCCCTGCGCTGCCGAAAGGGGCCGGCGGTGACGGACAGCGTGGCGGTGAGTCGACGAAGCTTCGTCGCTCCGCTCGCGACGTGCGCGGTCGGCCTTCTCGTGATGATCGGTGGGCCGTTCGCGGCGGCCTCTCCCGTCCGGTGGCCGGAGGTTGCTACCGCTACCGCGGTCGCCATTGTGGCGCAGTTCGCGGCGCTCCGCTTCCGGCAAGGCACTCAGACGGTCTACTTCGCATGGGGCGAGGCCTCACTCATCATCGTGGCCTACCTGGTGCCGGCGGGCTGGGTCCCGCTCGTCATCGGGGTCGGATTCGCCGCCGGACACGGCCTGTTCCTGCTCCGCACGAACAGCCGGTGGACCGTCTCGAAAACCGTGAACATCGCGACATTGGCCATCTGTGGGGCGGCCGGCGCGGCAACCGTCCACGCGATTCGCACGGGCAATCGTGACGAGATCACGCCGCGCCTGATCATCGCGTTGATTCTCGGCGGTGTCGTCTACTTCCTGGTGTCGTCCCTCATCGTCAACGCAAACAGCCAGGCGCTCGGAAGATTGTCGACGTCGCTGCAGAGCGCGATCGCCCGGACCGTTGTCGACAAGCTGCCCATGGTCGCCGGCAACGTCACCGTCGGCGTTCTCGTCGTCGTGCTGCTGGCCCGAGACCGCATGTGGCTGCTTCTCGTGCCGCCAGTCGCCGTACTGATGCACCAGGCGTACGTCTACCGTTCGCGCATCGCCGACGAGCGACGGCTGTGGCGAGACTTCGCCGACATCGCGGGCTCACTCAACCAGCTCGACGAGCGATCGGTCGCGGTCGCCGCCCTGACCGGCACACTTCGGCTGTTCAAGGCCGAGTCCGCCGAGATCTGGGTCGATCGGAGTCCGGGGGAGGCGCGCGGCTATCGCGGCCGCGCCGAACTCAGTGGTGTCGACATCGCGCATCTGACGAGCACAACCGTGCCGGTACGGACACCACCCGCCGCAACCCGGGCGCTGACGATTAGTGGACAACGCGTCGGTGAACTGCGCATGTGGATGCCGGTGGGTTCGAGCCTGGACAGCCGCGACCACATGGCCCTCTCGGCGGTCGCCGACGCGCTCGCCTCGGCACTCCACGATGCCCTGGCCCACAACGCGTTGACGAAGCTCGCCGCGCGCAGCCTGCACGACTCATATCAGGACGTCTTGACGGGTGTCGCCAACCGGTCGAGCCTGCTGACCGAGGGTGCGGACAAGCTGCGGTCCGGTGGCCGGACGCCGGTCGCTCTCTATGTGGTGGGTATCAACCGCTTCAAGGAGGTCAACGACACGCTCGGCCCGACGGCGGGCGACGATCTGCTCCGGATCACGGCCGGCCGGCTCGCCGCGTTCGCCGCGCCGACCGATCTGGTGGCGCGGGTCGGCGGCGACGAGTTCGCGATCCTCAGTGAGATGGAGGGCGTCGCGGATCCGCTGGCGTACGCCACGACACACGCGCGGTGCCTGGCCGAGGAGCTGACGGTCGCGACCGATCTGGCCGGACTGCAGGTGGCGGTCGAGGTATCGGTCGGTGTCGCCGTCGGACGGGCCGACGAATTCGATATCGCCGAGCTGGTCCGGCGGTCCGGCATCGCGATGCGACGGGCCAAGCGTGGCGCCGGAGCCATCGCCGTCTTCGACGCGTCGGACACGCCGGCCGGCAGTGTCGACCGTCTGTCGGTCCTGGTCGACCTGCGCGAGGCGATGGAGCACGACGACCAGTTGGTGCTCGCTGTGCAGCCGGCGGTTGCCCTGGCGACCGGGCAGCCGATCGCTGCCGAGGCGCTGATCCGCTGGAACCATCCGCGCCGTGGCGCGCTCCTGCCACGTGACTTCGTCGACCTTGTCGACCAGAGCGACCTCGTCATGCCGTTCACCCGGTACGTCCTCGACCGAGCCCTGCAGCTCGCGGACGAGTGGTGTCGCGCGGGCATGCCGATACGGGTGTCGGTGAACCTCTCGCCACGGAGCCTGTCGGACCCGAATCTGCCGGGCGACGTGAGTGATCTGCTCAAACGGTACGGAGTCGAGCCAAACATGCTCACTCTGGAGATCACCGAATCCGCGGTCGTCACTGGGCAGCCGATCGTGGCCGAAGTGCTGGCCGCGCTGCGAGCCCACGGCGTGCAGCTCGCTGTGGACGACTTCGGGAGTGGCTTCTCGTCGCTGACGTTCCTGGCCCGCGTACAGGTCGACGAGGTCAAGGTCGACTCCACGTTCGTCGCCGCGATGACCGAGTCGGCCGAGGCGGCCGCGATCGTCCGTACCACTGTCGACCTCGGTCGCCGGCTCGGCGTACGGGTCGTCGCCGAGGGGGTGGAGACTCCGGCGCAACGATCGGCGCTCGAAGACCTCGGCTGCTTCGCGGCGCAGGGCTGGCACATTGCGCGGCCGGTCCGGGCCGAAGACGCACTGGACGTCTTGCACGAACTCTCCGACGGTGCCAACGGGGCCAACGGCGAGCGCTGAGCGGCGGCGCTACGGGTCGATCAGACGTACGCGGTCGCCCAGCCGTACGCGGCCGATGCGTTCCGGCACCGCGTACACACCAGCGCATGGCTGCTCGCCGAGGCCGGGCAGCGGGACGATCCGGTGGTGGTCGGCCAGCACCCGCAGCGCCCGTACGTCGCGCGGCAGGCCGCCGTGGGCCAGCGTCGGAATGGCGCAGCGCGGAGTGTGCGCGATCACGCGGAGCACGACCTCGTCGCCGAGGGCGATCCGCCGCCCGACCCATCCATCCTCGACGAACGCACCGCTGTCGATCGCGCCCTCGTCGATCGTGCCCTGGTCGATCGTGCCCTGGTCGTCGGGCCAGCCGACGACGATGTTCGGTCGGTAACGGATCGCCAGCGCGTTGGGACCGAACACGCGGTTCATTTCATCGGACGGGGTCGGCCCATCGAGCCCGCGCGGTTCATCAGGCCGATGCGGGCCGGCGCCTCGGCCGAGCCGATCGATCCGGCGCAACGTCGCCGTCGTGATCAGGTGGATCGGCGCGAAGTCGAAGAACGTTCCGGCTGGCGCCATGCCGGCGAGGCGGCCGACGTCGACCGGCACGTCGGCGTCGATGCCGTCGCGCAGCACGGCGTCGGGCCAGGCGCGATCGAACGTGGCGCCCGCCGGAGGCGTGTGGGCCAGCGAGACCGGCTGACCGACGAGACGGGACAGCACGTCGTCTACGGCCGGGTCGATCGAATCCACCGTGGTGCCGTCGGGCGCGGCCACCCGAACGCCGTGTGCGGTCGCCGTCGCGGTGAGCGTCAGCAGATCGCGCCACAGCCGTGGGTGCTTGGCGCTGGCGATCTTGCCGGTCCCCGTGTGCACGAGCGCGTGGGTGCGGTCGCCGTCGAGACCCCGCGAACCGACGTCACTGGTCGTCAACGACTCGCCGAGCATCGACTTCACCGGGTAGCGGCGCAGGTCGATGATCTCGCACACACCGCAGTCGCCCATGATCGGCCATGGTGCCACACAGATCGTGGATCGTGTCCATGAGCGCCGGGCCGCTCGGCCGACGCGGGACCCGTCGGCCGTTGCTGCGATCGTTGCGCTCAGACCGTCAATTCGGCCGGTACGGCGGCGAGCGCCTCCTGGATCGCACCGACGAGTTGACGGGCGGACTCGGCGGTCAGCTCGAGTGCGATCCGGGCCGATGGTCCCTTCGACGGATCGGTGAGGTCGATGTTCAGGGTGTGGCCGGCCATCGCGTGGACCGGGTGGTCGAAATAGACCGTCGCGTCACTCACATGCAGCCAACTACCGTTCGGACCCTTGCCGCTACCGTCGACCGGAACGGCCACCGTCGTGTACGTACACATGCCCTCAGCCCTTCAAATACTGGCCGTAGAAGGCCTCGATGCGCTCCCAGCCGTCGTTGGCCGCGGCGACCCGGTAGGACGGACGGTCGACCGCGAAGAACGCGTGGCCGGCACCCTCGTACGAGTGGAATTCGAAGGTCTTGCCGTTGTCGGTGAGGATCTGCCGGAGTTCCGCGACCTGCTCCGGGCTCGGATACTGGTCGTCGGCGCCGAATAGTCCGAGCAGCGGTGCCCGCAGGTTCGGCAGCTGGTCGACGATGTTCTTGCGCATCGGGAAGCCCTCCGGCGGCGTGCCGGTGACGAATGCCCCGTAGCAGTCGACGGCCGCGTCCAGGTCGAGATTGCACGCCGAAAGCACCGACTGCCGACCACCCGAGCAGTATCCGATGACGCCGACCTTGCCGTTCGAGCTCGACAGGGCACGCAGGTAGTCCGCGGCGCCGCCGACGTCGCCGACCAGGCGCTCGTCCGGCACGCCGCCTTGGGCCCGCGCAGTCGCGGCGGCGTCGTCGGGTGACGCACCAGGAGCCTCGCGGAAGTAAAGGTTCGGGCAGATCGCGTCGTAGCCGAGTTCGGCGAAGCGGCGCGTGATCTCTTTCGTGGCTCGGTCGTAGCCGGGCATGTGGTGGATGACGACCACGCCGCCGCGTGGTCCATCGCCGTCGGGGCGGGCCACGTAGGCCTCGATCTGGTCGCCGTTCGCGCCGGCGATCCGCACCGTGGTTGCGCTCAAAGAATCGCTCATGACCTGATGAAATCACGTGGTCCCGCCGGCTCCAGCGGCAGACCACCCTCGTCCCGGCG
>CAVRVS010000005.1:0-380942 GCA_963724705.1 uncultured Actinomycetota bacterium | reverse complement strand
CGAGCGATCAGGCGCGGGGCTTCTCCCGCATCTCGAACGTCTCGATGACATCGCCGATGCGAATGTCGTTGTAGTTGCCGAGCGTCAGACCACACTCGAAGCCCTCGCGGACCTCGGTCGCGTCGTCCTTGAACCGCCGCAGCGTCGAGATCGTCGCGTTCTCCGCGACGACCGCGCCGTCGCGAAGCAGGCGAGCCTTCGCGTTGCGCCGGATGAGCCCGGTGCGGACGATGCAGCCCGCGATGAGGCCGACCTTCGACGAGCGGAAGACCTCGCGGACCTCCGCCGTGCCGAGCTCGACCTCTTCGAATTCGGGCTTGAGCATGCCCTTGAGGGCGGCCTCGACCTCTTCGATCGCCTGGTAGATCACCGTGTAGTAGCGGATCTCCACACCCAGCCGGTCGGCGTGCTCGCGGACCTTGCCCTCGGCCCGCACGTTGAACCCGATGATGATCGCGTCCGACGCGCTGGCCAGGTTGACGTCGTCCTGCGTGACGCCACCGACACCGCGGTGGATGATCTTCAACTGGACCTCGTCCGCGACCTCGAGCTTGACGAGCGCATCTTCCAGGGCCTCGACCGAACCCGACACGTCACCCTTGAGGATGAGCGCGAGCGTCGTACGGTCGCCTTCCTTGATGCGATCGAGCAGGTTCTCAAGCGTGACGCGACCGCCGCGGTTGGCGATCTGGGCGGCCCGATCGCGGGCCGAACGCTGCTCGGCGATCTGTCGAGCGGTCCGATCCTCGGCCACCGACAGGAACGTGTCGCCCGCGCCCGGCACCGACGTCAGACCGAGAACCATGACCGGCCGGGCCGGTCCAGCCTCGGCGACCAACTCGCCGTTCTCGTCCAACATCGCCCGTACGCGACCGTGCGCGTCACCCGCCACGATCGACTCGCCGACGCGGAGCGTGCCCCGCTGGACGAGCACCGTGGCCACCGGCCCGCGCCCGCGGTCGAGATGTGCCTCGATCGCGATGCCCTGGGCCTGACCGTCGATCGGCGCGCGCAACTCGAGCGACGCGTCCGCGGTCAGCAGGACGGCCTCGAGCAGCCCGTCGATGTTCAGTCGACTCTTGGCGGAGATGTTGACGAACATCGTGTCGCCGCCGTACTCCTCCGCCACCAGGCCGTATTCGGTGAGCTGCTGGCGCACCTTGTCCGGGTTGGCGTCGTCCTTGTCGATCTTGTTCACCGCGACCACGATCGGCACCTCGGCCGCCTTCGCGTGGTTCAGCGCCTCGATCGTCTGCGGCATCACGCCGTCATCGGCCGCCACGACCAGCACGACGATGTCGGTGGCCTGCGCACCACGGGCACGCATAGCGGTGAACGCCTCGTGACCCGGGGTGTCGATGAACGTGATCGCCCGATCGACGCCGTCGTGCGCGACATGCACCTGATAGGCGCCGATGTGCTGGGTGATGCCACCGGCCTCGTCGCCCGCGACGTTCGTCTGCCGGATCGCGTCCAGCAGCTTCGTCTTGCCGTGGTCGACGTGACCCATGACGGTCACCACCGGCGGTCGGGTGACCAACCGGTCGTCGTCGATGTCCGCGTTGAGGTCGATGTCGAACCGCGCCAACAGCTCGCGATCCTCCTCTTCCCGCGTCACGATCTGCACGTCAAAGCCGAGGTGCTCGCCCAGAAGCAGCAACGTGTCGTCTGAACACGACTGGGTCGCCGTGACCATCTCGCCCAGGTTGAACATCTCCTGGACGAGCGAACCGGGATTGGCGTTGATGCGCTCGGCGAAGTCCGACAGTGAGGCACCGCGGGGCAGCCGGACGACCTGTCCCGCGCCACGGGGTGCACCCGAACTCATCTGCGGCGCGGACAGGTTGTCGAACTCTTGTCTGCGCTGCTTCTTCGACTTGCGACCGCGTGCCGGCTTGCCACCGGGACGACCGAACGCGCCGGCGGCACCGCCACCACGGCCGCGACCGCCGCCACCCGGACGGCCAGCGCCACCCGGGGCGCCACCGCCGGCCGGCGCACCGCCCGGGCCGCCGCGATATCCACCGCCGCCACCACCCGGACCGCCGCCACCAGGGCCGCCGCGATATCCACCGCCGCCACCACCCGGACCGCCGCCACCAGGGCCGCCGCGATATCCACCGCCGCCACCACCGGGACCGCCGCCGGGGCCACCGGTACGGAAGCCACCGCCGCCGCCGGGACCGGCCGGACGACCGGCGCCGCCAGGACCGCCGCGGTAACCGCCGGGTCCGCCCGGACCGCCGGGACGACCTGGACCGCCCGGGCCACCAGGGCCACCGGGACGGGCCGGACGCTGCGACGGCATCTGCGATGGGTTGGGCCGGGGCGGCATTGACGCCGGGTTTGGCCGCGGCAGGCCGGCCGGGCCGGCGCCAGAGCGCGGCGCGCCACCCGGACCTGGCCGGGAGCCGGCGGGCGGCGTGATGCCGAACGGATTGTTGCCGGCACCGCGGGCCGGCGGACGTGCGCCCGGCCGTGGTCCACCCGGACCGCCACCGGGCAAGTTGCCCGGTGTAGGCCGCGGCGCACCGGGCGCCGCCGGACGGGTCGGGCTCGGGCTGGGGCTCGGCGTCGGCGGCAGCACGGACGGGCCCGCCTGGGCCGCTTCCCGCTTAGCTGCCTGCGCCGCGCGCTGCGACGCCTCCTGCTCAGCCTTGAGCGCGGACGCGCGCGCTTCCGCCGCGGCCACCTCGATGTCATGGGCGCTCGCCGGCTTCATAGCCGCCGGCGGAGCCGGTACGGGACTCCGGCGACCGGCCGCCTTCGCCGGTGGAGCCGGCTTTGCGGCGACCTTGGGCGCGTTGTTGGCGGCAGCCGGAGCCGCCGCGGGGGCTGACGAAGCGACCATCGCCTCGCGAAGTCGGCGCGCCACCGGTGCTTCCACCGTGCTCGACGCCGATTTGACGTACTCGCCGATCTCTTGGAGCTTCGCGAGGACGGTCTTGCTCTCTACCCCGAGTTCCTTTGCCAGCTCATGTACGCGGGCCTTGCCTGCCACTGCACTCCTCACTTGTGAGGTCGTGCGGGCGACCCGCAACGACCTCAGTTGTCCACTAGAAGCCTGGTCATTTCTGGAGCTTCATCGCGTGCTCATGTTGGTCGTCCTACCTTGTGCATCCCGGGCACGGCGTCGGTCGCCGCACCATCGGTCGTACGTTCGTGCAGGTATGCCGCTACCGCGTCGGTCTCCGTGACACCTGCCACTCGCAGTGCACGCCCGAACGCGCGGCGTCGCACCGCTTGAGCGAGGCATGCGGGATCGAAGTGCAGGTGTGCGCCCCGGCCGGGACGCCTGCGGGACGGATCGGGGACAATGTCGACTCGATCGGCGATCTTGACATCACCGGCCGGATCGGCGCCGCCCTCGGTGCCGCCCGTGACGGCGACGACCCGCAGCAACTCGGAGGCTGGCGCGCGCTTCCGGCAACCCACGCAGGTGCGCACCGGATACGCACGACGTACCACCGAAAAGTCTACCCCTCTGACTGCGCGGTCGCGCCATCGGCGTGATCGGATTGATCGGCATCGGAATGGATGTCGATCTTCCAACTCGTGAGCTTCGCCGCAAGTCGGGCGTTCTGCCCCTCCCGACCAATGGCCAGCGACAACTGATAATCCGGGACGACCACTCGGGCCCGCATGTCATCGACAATGTCCACACGCAGGGCTTTTGCTGGCGACAACGCGTTGCCGACGAACGTCGCGGCGTCGTCCGACCAGTCGATGATGTCGATCTTCTCGCCGTTCAATTCGCTCATCACGGCGCGGACACGTTGTCCCATCGGGCCGATGCAGGCACCCTTCGCATTCACGCCCGGAACTGTCGATCGTACGGCGATCTTGGACCGGTGGCCGGCCTCGCGGGCGATCTTCGTGATCTGTACGGTGCCGTCGGCGATCTCCGGCACCTCAAGCTCGAACAGCCGCTGGACCAGATGTGGATCGCTGCGCGACAGGGTGATCTGGGGACCCCGGAACCCGCGGGTCACGTGGATCACGACACAGCGGATGCGGTTTCCATGTTCGTAGAGCTCACCCGGGACCTGCTCGCTCGGCGGGAGCATCGCTTCGATCTTGCCGAGATCGACGCTGACGATGCCTTTCTCGGACCGACCTTCGTGGGCCTGGATCACGCCGGTGACCAGGTCACCATCGCGGCCGGCATACTCGCCGAAGTGCGCCTCGTCGGTCGCCTCGCGCAACCGCTGCAAGATCACCTGCTTGGCGGTCATGGTCGCGATGCGGCCAAAGTCGCTCGGCGTGTCGTCGAATTCGCGCAGCACCGCGCCGTCCGCATCGAGCTCGGCGGCGAGCACCGCGACGGCGCCGGTCTTTCGATCGATCTCGACGCGAGCGTGCGGATGGGCTCCCTCGGTGTGCCGATAGGCGGTCAAGAGCGCGGTCTCGATCGCGGAAATGATCGTCTCCAGCGGGATTTCCCGCTCGCGCTCGAGCGCGCGGAGGGCGGCCAGATCAAGATTCACCGTTCGTCCTCCTCGCCGTCGTTGTCGGCGTCGTCGTTGCTATGGGCGTCGTTGTTATGGGCGTCAGTGTTATGGGCGTTATCGGCGTCGTTCGCGTCACTGTCGTCATCGTCGTCCAAACCCACGACATCCGCTCGCTCATCCTCGGTGTCGCTATCGCCGAAGTCGACGAGGTCGTCGTCGTCGACATCGTCCAGCCGGTTGAACTCGATCTCGATGCGCCCGCGGCCGAGGTCCGCGTACGAGTGGGTGGTCTCGACGTCGGCGACGGCCAACGTGGCGTCGGTGTCGTCGGCGGCGATCAGGCGCCCGGTCACCAGATGACCCCCGAGTCGTACGGTCACCAGCCGGCCCACGTTGCGACGCCAGTGACGCGGCTCGGTGAGCGGCCGGTCCGTGCCGGGCGACGAGACCTCGAGCTGGTATTCGCCGGCGATGAACTCTCCGGCCGCCGACTCGGCGTCGTCGAGGCCGTGCGAGATGTCGCGGGACAACTCGGCAACGGCGTCGAGCCCGACGCCGCCGTCGCGGTCGACCGTCACCCGGACGACGTGACGGCGTCCCATCCGTACCACCGAAAGGTCTTCAAGATCGTAGCCGGCGGACCGTGCCAGCGGCTCGATCACGTCGCGAAGGCGGGCCTTGTACGCAGTCAGGTCGCCGGTCGTCGGACCGCCGGTGGCGCGGCTCGTCGCCGGGGCTGCCGGCCGCTGGCTACGACCGCTGGAACGCGCGTTGCGACCGGCGGCATGTCCGCGTGTTGCTGCCATCTCGAACCACCTTCCGATCGGTCGGGCCAACGTTTCGCTGGCGTTCACGGCACAGACACATCTACCGCCGGGCGAACACAGCGCACGGCGATGGGCATAGAAGCGTAACCCGCCGCGTCGGTGCACGTCAGATCCGCGCGGCAGACGGACGCTCCGGGCGTGCCAGAGTTTGGCCAACCCGCCCATATAGTGTTCAATTTCCCGGTGCCCGCGGACCCGATCCCGCTGCCCGAGCGAGTTGCCGCCGGGCCACTCAGTGCCGTGCCGAGCCTTGGTTCTCGGGCCGTTGCCCGACAGGCCATTGCGAGACTCTCCCTCGCCCAGACCGGGCTTGCGGGACGGTTGACGCGGCGAAGGGCATTGGCCAGCCTTGTGGCCGCCGGCGCGACTCTGGCCGTCGCCGGGTGTACGCCGAAGCAGACCACCCCAGCCGCAGAGCTGATCGCCGGCGACGCACTGGGACCGACGTACACCGAAACCCTGCAGCTGATCGCGACCTACGACCGCGCGCTCGCGTCCGCCCCCGAGCTCGTCGACCTGCTCGGTCCATTGCGCGAGGAGCACCGGCAGCATCTGATCGCGCTGGCGTCGTTGATCGGGTTGGCCATGCCAGTCGTGTCGCCGGGTCCACATCCGAGCGGGATCCCATTGCCGCCGCCGCTTCCGGCGGCGTCGCCATCAGTGCCTTCGTCGACGAACCCCACGGCCGGGTCGCCGGCCGTGACACCCGGGTCGACGCCGCCATCGACGGCGGGGTCGGGCACGCCATCGACTCCACCCGGGTCACCGGCCACATCGACCTCTGGGCCGGCGGCGCCCTCGGGTTCGCCGACAGGAGTCGGTCCAGCGGCAATCAAGGCGCAACTGTCGGCTGCCGAGAAGACCGCGCAGACGAATGCGGCGGCTGTATGCATCTCGGTCGCCGCCGAGCGCGTACCCATCGTTGCGGCGATCTCCGCCTGCCGCGCGACGCACGTGGCGGCGCTGCGATGACCACCCTGGACAATGCGTTGGACGCCGCACTCGACGGCGAACACGCTGCGATCTATGCCTACGGCGTGGTCGGCCCCAAACTCACCGGTACGGCACGGGCGATGGCCCTGCAATACGAGTCAGTTCACCGAGACCTTCGCGACTCGATGCTCGAAACGATGACGTCGGCCCCGACCGGTCAGGCCATTTACGCGCTGCCGTTCGCGGTCACCGATGCTCGCAGTGCCATCGCTCTCGCCGTCGAAGTCGAGGAGCGCTGCGCGCAACTCTGGCGAGTGGTCGTCGCCACCGCCGAGTCGAGCGGTCGCCAGCAACCGTTGACGGTGCTCACCGACGCCGCGCTGCGTGCGGCGGCGTTTCGCCGCATCGGCGGCGCGGTGCCGGGGACGGTCGCGTTCCCCGGTCTTACGTCCTAACCGCGTTCCAAGTCTCGCCACGCGGCTCCGAGCCTCGCCATGTGGGTTCCGAGCCTCGCCACGCGGGTTCCGAGCCTCGCCACGCGGGTTCCGAGCCTCGCCACGCGGGTTCCGAGCCTCGCCGCCGCAAAACCGCGATTCCGTCCCGCGCGACGGCACACCACCTTCTAGGTTGGGACCATGAAGGTGACGGTGTTGGGCGGTGCTGGGGGATATCCCACCGCGCACCAGGGATGCAACGGCTTCCTCGTCGAACACGACGGCTTCCGGCTCGTCGTCGATCCCGGCTACGCGACGATCCAGCGCCTGCTCGCGCTCGTCGACGCCGCCGACGTCGACGCGGTCTGGATCAGTCATGGCCACCCGGATCACTGCGCGGATCTCCAACCGCTGCTCCGCGCACGGGCGTTGACGACGCCGCCCGCCGCCGCGTTGGCGGTCTACGCGCCACTCGGGTCGCTGGCGACGCTCCTCGCGCTGGATCAGCCGAACACGGTCGACAGCGCGTACGTTCTGCACGACGTTGCCGACGGTGATGCGTTCGATATCGGGCCATTGCATTGCAGCACCCGGGACCTGCCGCACATGGTGCCGAACCTCGGCATCCGGATATCCGCCGGCGCATCCGTGCCGATCGTCCTCGCGTACACCGGAGACTGCGGCCCTAGCCCGGTCGTTGCCGAGCTGGCCACCGGGGCCGACCTGCTGATCGCGAACGCCACACACCCGGAAACGGTTCCGGAGATGCGTGCGCCGTACCTTTCGAGCGCCCGTCAGGCCGGCGCCTCCGCGCAGACCGCTGGGGCGAAGGCGCTCCTGCTCACGCATTTGTGGCCGGGTACAGACCCGGACGCGGCGTTCGCGGCGGCGGCCGAGACCTACGACGGACCGGTCGAGGTCGCCACGCCCGGCCTGATCATGATTCTGTGATCCATGATTCTGGGATCCTATCGGATCCTGCTGATCACGGCCGTTAACCCACGCCGCCGATGCCGATCAGATGCCCGATCCCGTACGTGGCCGCGGCCGCCGCTCCACCCAGGATGAGTTGGCGGCTACCGCTGAACCACCAGCGCTGCTTGGTGAACCGTGACGTCAGCGCGCCGGCGAGGAACAGGCCGAGACCGCCCACGATGAGCGCCGGCCAGAGGTTGTTGAACCCGAACAGATACGGCAACAGGGGCAGCACGGCGCCGATCGAGAAGCATAGGAACGAGGACACTGCCGCGATCCACGGACTCGGTACGTCGTGCGGGTTGACGCCGAGCTCTTCCTGCGCATGGATGCGCAGCGCCTCCTCGGGATTCTCGGCGACCGCGGTTGCCACCTGCCTCGCCAGCTCCGGCGACAGTCCACGCGCGATCCAGCGCTGAGCCAGTTCCTCGGCTTCGGCAACCGGGTGCCGTTCGAGTTCACGGCGCTCCTTCGCGACCTCGCTCGCAACCTGGTCATTCTGCGTACGCACGCTGGTGTATTCGCCGAGCCCCATGGAGATGGCGCCGGCAACGAGCCCGGCGATGCCGGTGAGCACAATCACGTGCCGCGACGCACCGCCACCGCCGACACCGCTGATCAGTGCGATGTTCGTGACGAGGCCGTCCATCGCGCCGAACACGGCCGGGCGCAGCCAGCCGCCCGACACATCGGCGTGGTGGTGGTCGTCGTACGCGGCCGGAGTCGCCCGGCTGTCGAGCCTGTGCACGGACGTGGGCGGCGTCGGTGTCGGCGTCGATGCGCCCGTCGCGGGTGAGGTCTGATCGGTCATGGCTGGGTCAGGATCTCCGCGCCACTTTCGGTGATCGCGATCGTGTGCTCGAACTGGGCCGTCCACTTGCGGTCCTTGGTCACCGCCGTCCAGCCGTCCGGCCAGATGTCGAACGCGGCCGTCCCGAGCGTGATCATCGGCTCGATCGTGAACGTCATGCCCTCCTCCATCACCGTCGTGAAGGCCGGGTTGTCGTAGTGCGGGATGAACAGCCCGCTATGGAAGGTGGTGTGTATGCCGTGACCACCGAATTCGCGGACGACGCCGTAGCCGAACCGCTTCGCGTACGCCTCGATGACCCGACCGATTACGTTGATCGGCCGACCCGGCGCGCACGCGTTGATGCCGCGCATGGTCGCCTCGTGCGTCCGCTCGACCAGCAGCCGCGCCTCCTCCGACACGTTGCCGACGCAGAACGTCGCATCGGTGTCGCCGTGTACGCCGTTGATGAACGCCG
Source organism: uncultured Actinomycetota bacterium (assembly GCA_963724705.1). Taxonomy (GTDB): domain Bacteria; phylum Actinomycetota; class Actinomycetes; order Mycobacteriales; family Micromonosporaceae; genus DASQPR01. The sequence goes on along the minus strand of CAVRVS010000005.1, from coordinate 372,054 downwards.
TGACATCGATGTTGATGATGTCGCCGTCCTCGATCACGGTCGAGTCGGGGATGCCGTGGCAGATGACTTCGTTCAGTGACGTACAGCACGATTTCGGAAAGCCCTTGTAACCGAGCGTGGACGGGTAGGCGCCGTGGTCGCACAGGAACTCGTGCACGATCCGGTCGATCTCGTCGGTCGTTACGCCCGGCTCACACGCCGCTCCGCCGATCTGCGTCGCCTGCGCCGCGAGCCGGGAAGCGAGCCGCATCTTCTCGATCGTCTCCGGTGTCTGGACGGCCGATCCGGTGTAGGGCTGCGGACGCTTCTTGCCGACGTACTCCGGACGCGGAATGCTCGCCGGCACCTGCCGCCAGGGAGTTTGGACGCCGGGAGTCAGCTCGGTGCGCACGGTCATGCATCGAGCCTATCGAGACGGGGGCGGTTCGTGCTCGCGGCGGCGCGCTAATCGCGTTGTCGGCGTCGGTGGCGCCGTGTCACAGTGCGGCCATGTTGCCGTCGACTCTCGATCGCATCACGGTTGCCTGGAATGTCCTGTCCGGCGTACCGCACGGATGGGTTCCGGGCAAGATCACGATCGCGTCGAGCAGTGCGTCCGTCGTCGCGCCGCCCGGGTGGGTCGGGACAGTCCGGCTGGGTGCCGGGTCGATCGCCGACGGTGCGTTGATCACCGCGCCGGACGAGCCACAGGCAGCGTTGGTACGGGACACCCTCGGCACCGCCCAGCCGGAGCAGGCAACCGACCGACCGGCATGGGGATCGCTGTGGCCGTCGGACCCCGGGCGCATTCTGGGCCCGGCCGAGTTGGCCTATCTCGATGCCCCGGACTTCGCGCCGTGGGACGGCGAACCGGTGGAAGCCGTCGCCCTTGCCGAGGTCTCGGACGCCGTCGCCGCGCTCGAACGCGATGCCGGCCCCGACGACGTGAACGAGGTCGGCATCACGGACGCGACGTCGCCGCTGTTCGTGATCTGGCGGGCGACCACGGTCGCTGCCGTCTGCGCGTACCGGCCATGGGTTGGTCGACTCGCGCACATGATGGTCCTGACGCACCCGGACCACCGCGGACAGGGTCTGGCCAAGCGAGCCGCGACCGAGGCGTCACGCCACGCCCTCGACGCCGGCCTGATTCCACAGTGGCGGGCCCGCGTGCCGGCGTCGCAGGCCGTCGCGCGGTCGCTCGGTTACACGACGGTTGGCGCTCAACTGAGCCTGCGCCTGGTCTGAAGTCGGGTGGCGCCTGGTCGCGGATCGTTTGTGCCACAACGGTTTCAGCCGTCGTCTTCGACCTCCGCGGATTGTCGTACGGGTGTGCGAATCTGGTGTCATGGACGAGGCGTTGACACGAGCCGGGGCAGACATCGCCGGGTTCGCGTCGCGTCCGGTCTACGGCCTGTCCGACACCGAACTGTGCGAGACGGCGGCGGTCGTGCACGCCATCAACTCCCGCTGCGTGGCGATCGCTCGCCACCCTGGCCCGGGAGGCGCACGGCCGGGACCTGCCGCGCCGGCAGGGTGCCGTGTCGACGGTGGCGTGGCTACGCGACCTGCTACGCATCAGCCCGGCCGAAGCCCGGCTGCTGGTGACTCTGGGTGAGGTGTTGGACGCGCGGCCGGTGCTCGCCGACGCCGTCGCCGACGGTGCCGTCAACCCCGGTCAGGCGATCGCGATCGGCCGGGTGCTGGCCGACGTCCCCGATGAACAGCCGGGATTGGTCGACAAGGTCGAAACGTGCTGATCGGCCACGCCACCCAGTTCGAACCGGGCATCCTGCGCCGACTCGGCGACCGCGTCCTCGCCCACATCAACCCCGACCTGGCCGACCAACGGCTGCGTGACCGGCTCGACCGGGAACAGCGACACGCGCAGCAGCGCCGCGGGTTCACCCTGTCCCCCGACGGCCTCGGCGGCATCCGCCTATCCGGAGTCTTAGACGTCGAGGGGGCGGCGATCATCGACGCCGCCATCGGACCGTTGAGCGCACCGACGCGGGACGCCAGCGGCCCGGACCTGCGCACCCCGGCCGCGCGGCGCGCCGACGCCCTCGTCGACGTCTGCCAACTCGCCCTACGCACCGGCGAATTGCCGGCCGCCGGCGGGCAACCACCTCAGCTGAACGTGACGATCGACCTCGACGCGTTGCAACGCGACGTCGCCGTCGGCCAGTTCGACACCGGCGCCCTGCTCACCCCGGCAGGCGACCCGACGCATCGCCTGCCACGCCGCCGATCCTGCCCGCCATCCTCGACGGTGCCGGTGTGCCCATCGACGTCGGCCGCACCCGCCGCCCGTTCACCGGCGCCACCCGCACCGCCATCCTGCTCCGCGACGGCGGCTGCGCCTTCCCCGGCTGTGAAAGGCCACCCCGCTGGACCGACATCCACCACATCGTGTTCTGGAGCGAGGGCGGACACCACCGACCGCGACAACGGCGTCGCCCTCTGCCGGCATCACCACCGGCTCATCCACACCACCGACTGGACCATCCGACTCGGACCCGACCGGCACCCCGAATTCATCCCACCCCGCCACATCGACCCCACCCAACAACCCCGCCGAAACCCCTACCACCAACGCAGATAAGCCGGCGGGCGCCACCATCGAGGGGTCGACAACCCGATCACCGACACGTGGCAGCGATGCTCGCCGTTGATCCGCGGCTGCCTGCCACGTCGCGGCTATCGAGCACGTGTCATGCGGCTAACGGCCACGCGGCAATCAGGCGTGGGCGCCGTGTTCGTGGTCGGCGTGGCCGGCCGGCTCGAACTGGAATGTGCTGTGCTCCACGTCGAAGTGGCCGGACAGACACTGTTGCAGTTGGTCGAGAAGCTGCGGCAGGTGACCGTCGTGGAAGCACGATTCGTCGACGACCACGTGTGCCGAGAGGACCGGCAGGTCCGACGCCACCGATGATGCGTGCAGATCGTGGACGGTGTGTACGTGGCTGACACCGAGGATGTGTCGACGGATCTGCTCAAGGTCAACGCTTCGCGGGGTCGCCTCCATCAGGACGTCGGTCGTCTCACGGAGCAGCTTCCACGTACGCGGAATGATCATGACTCCGATGGCCAACGAAGCGATCGCGTCAGCCCGGGTCCAACCAGTCAACGCAATGACCGCGGCCGCGACGAGCACCGCGACTGAGCCGAGCGCGTCGTTGACGACCTCGAGCATCGCGGCGCGAGTGTTGAGGTTGCCGCGTTGAATGCGCGACAGCAGCAGAATCGACAAGGCGTTGCCGAGCAGGCCGACGACACCGAAGATGAGCATCGCGCCGGACGCGACCTCGGGTGGTGTCACCAGACGGCGGATGGCTTCGACGACAACGAAGATGCCGACGGCAAGAAGCACCGCCGCTTGCGCCGCCGCCGCCAGAATCTCGGCGCGCCGATAGCCCCACGTACGGCGGGACGTCGCCGGCCGCTCGACGAGCACGGCCGCGATCAGGGCGAGGGTGAGGCCTACGACATCGGTGAGCATGTGGCCGGCGTCGGCAAGCAGAGCCAACGAGCCGGAGATCAATGCGCCGACGACCTCGACGACCAGGATCGCACTCGAGATGCCCAGGACGACGGTGAGCGGCCGTCGATGGCCCGACGCGGCCAGGCCATGATCGTGATCGTGGCCGCTCATGCGACGCCGCTCACGTCATGCCGCCGCAACATCGCCGACCCTGGCAGAAATCGCAGAGTCGCGCACCAACCCGATGGACTCGATCGCGGGGCCGTCGTCACCGGCGCGAGCGGCGAGCGCCGTATCGGCCGACGCAGCAGCGCTTGCCGGCTCACCGTTACTCGACGAAACATCGCGCATCAGCTGAGCATCGCCCGGGGAGGCATCGCTTGGCGGGCAAAGCTCGACATCGTTGCCGCTCGCCGCGAGCAGGCTCTCGGCCGCGCTCAGTACCGTGAACAACTCTGGACGGCTGAGCCGGTAGAGCGACTGGCGCCCGAGCGCACGGCTCTGGACGACGCCGCTCTCGCGCATGAGGGCGAGGTGGGCGGAGACCGTGGACTGGGCGAGGCCGAGATGACGGGTCAAGTCGACAACACGCCGCTCGCCCTTGGCCAACTCGTGCACGATCGCGAGTCGAGTCGGGTCGCCCAGACTGCGAAACAGGCTGACCGCGGGCGTCAGGTCGACGCGGCAGTCGCGATCGTGCGAGCCGGATATCATCGCCATCAGACGATCATAGTTTCGCCGACACTGCCGGCGACCAGGGGCACCCACGGTTCCCGGCGTCCCAGGGCCGTCCCGGGTTCTGGCCCGGTCCCAGGGTTCCAGCACCTCCCTAGGTGGGCTCGGCCCAGGTCGAGGACCGTTCGACGATCCGGCACGCCGTGGACGATCGAGCGTCCTGTGCGGGACTCTCGGTCGGGCCGGGCGACCGATCTCCCAGCGTTTCGCCAGCCGGGTTCCAGCAACGCGCCGGTTTGCGGAACCTCGTGGACCACGCCCGGCGTCCGATGGCATCGTTGCCTGATGACAGCCGCGAGAGAAGACACCGCGACACACACCGCCGGCGACGACGCAGCAGAGTCCGCCCGAGATCAGCTGGCCCAGCGCCTCGTCGACAGCGCGGTCCCGGCGATGGAGTTGTTCGCCGTTCATCTCGGCCTTGAGCTTGGGCTCTACCGAGTGCTGGACGACGCGTCAACCAACCCCTCGGACGGTGGATCGACAGGCGGTCTGACCGAGGGCGAGCTCGCCGCTCGCGCCGGCATCGCCCCTCGGTACGCCCGTGAATGGCTTGAGTATCAGGTCGTCTCGGGGTTCATCACCTGCGACGATCCGTCTTCGCCGGCTGCCGACCGGATCTACCGCCTTCCACCCGGACACGCCGAGGTGTTGTTGGACGCGGATAGTCCGTACCACACCGGAGCGGTCGCGACGATGCTCGCGGGCATAGCGCGAGCGCTTCCGTTGCTCCCCGATGCGTTCCGCACCGGCGGCGGTGTGCCCTACAGCGCGTACGGCGACGAGATCCGCGAAGGCATCCGCGCACTGAACCGGCCGGGGTTCATCCACGAGCTCGCCTCGACCTGGCTTCCCTCCATGCCGGACGTGATCGAAAGACTCGACGCCGATCCCCCGGCACGCGTCCTCGATCTCGGCTGCGGCGAAGGCACGTCGACACTTGCCCTCGCGGCGGCGTACCCGAGAATCCGCATTGTCGGCGTGGACCTGGACGCGCGGTCGATTGCCTCCGCCCAAGCGGAGGCCGCGCGTGTCGGCTTGGGCAATCGAGTGACGTTCGTCCTCGCCGATGCGAACCAGGCCAGCGACGGCGGCCCGTTCGACTTTGCGACGATCTTCGAAGCGCTGCACGACATGGGCGATCCGGTCGGGGTGTTGCGGGCGGTCCGGCGCGGTCTGGCCAACAACGGGACGCTGCTCGTCGCCGACGAGCGGGTGGGCGATGAGTTCACGGCGGCTCCGGGCGATGTCGAGCGCATGCAGTACGGGTTCAGCGTGTTGCACTGCCTACCGGCGACGATGGCCGAGGATCCGGTCGAAGCGGCGGGCACGGTGCTCCGAGCGCCCACGGTCCGACGATGGGCGGCCGAAGCCGGCTTTGCGAGCTGCACCGAACTCGCGGTCGACAACGATTTCTGGCGGTTCTACCGGATGGACCGATCCGTCGACGCGTGACGCGCGGTGATCGCCATCGAACGCCAATCGAGACCGGCGTCCGGGGACCGCGTCGGCGGCGGCGCGCCACTAGGATCGCCGATCATGAACCCCCCGGACCAGCCGAATCTCGCCCTGCGCGACCGTCGGGTAGATATCTTCTTCGCTGTCGTCTTTGCCGCGTTCACGATTACATCGATCATCAGCGACCTGCTGCCGACGGTCGGCGTCAACTTCTCGCACCCATCGTCGAACTTCTTCATTCAATCCAATTACTGGTACGCCCACGACGCCGACCCGCTGTTCATGAACCCACCCGACTGGATGCGGATCGTCACCGGCTTGTCGGCGTTCGTCTACATGCCGTTCTACATAGTGCTTGTGTACGCGCTAGTGACCGGCCGGAACTGGATTCAGCTGCCATCGGTCATCTACGCCACGATGATCGCCGCGATCACCGGCATCATCGTCTTCGGCGTCGAGTTCTTCGGTGAGGCCGACTTCCGGACACACAATCCGGCGAAGTTTCTCGTCTTCAACTTGCCTTATGTGCTCATCCCGTTGCTCCTGCTCGTACGTATGCGCAAACCCGCGCCGTTCGCCCGGCGCTTCTGAGTTGGCGTCCAGCAGAGGTCATTCCGGCCCGTGGCAGACCGCTTCGACGTTGTTTCCGTCCGGATCGCGTACGAATGCGCCGTAGTAGGTCGGGTGATACTCGGGCCAGACCCGCGGCTCGTGGAGGATCTCGGCGCCGAACTCGACCGCGGCATCGAAGAATGCTACGACGGCTCGTCGCGTCGGAGCGGTGAACGAAACGTGGCATTCGCGGGCCGGTCCCATGGTCGTTGCGGCACCAATCCAGAACTCCGGTCGCTCGATCCCATAGCCGATGACATCACCGAAATCGAGAATCCGTGTGCCGCCGACCGGCGCGAGTACGGCGTCGTAGAACGCCGTACTCGCCACGATGTCGTCGCACTGCAGAGACAGGTGATCGATCATGCGGACAGCGTCCCAGCCGTTTCCGGCCACTGTCGGCGCCACGCCGTCTCGGCTCCCGGCCCTCCGCGGAGGTGGCACGAATCGCAGGCAACGAGCTCGGACCGAACGTCGCTAGCCGACGGCGACCTTGCGCAACGCGGCGAACTCGCCGGCGAGTCGATCGAGCGTGTAGTGCGCGTTCAGGCCACTCGGATTCGGCAGGATCCATACGCTCGTGTCGCCGATCGGATCGGGTTGTGCACCGACGACTGCGTGACGGCGACCGAAAGCCGACCGGTAGGCCGTGACACCGAGCACCGCGAGCCACGCCGGCCGGAGCTTCTCGACCTTGCGCGCCAACAGGTCCGCCCCGGCGACGAGCTCCGCCGCCGTCAACTCGTCGGCCCGAGCCGTACCGCGCTCGACCAGGTTCGTGATGCCGAGCTCGTACGTCAGCATCGACTCCTGTTCGGCCGGATCGAGTTGGCGTGGCGTGAAGCCACCACGATGCAGCGCGGGCCAGAATCGGTTGCCCGGCCGGGCGAAATGATGGGCCGTCGCTGCCGACCACAGGCCCGGATTGATACCGCAGAAGACGACCGCGAGACCCGGTGCGAGTACGTCGGGGATGGCTCGGCCGTGCGCGGCCAAGAGATCCGCCTTCGTCGGGCGGGCAAGATTCGGGAGCGGCAAGGTTCGGGACGGCAACTCGAGAAGCGGGAGCGCCGCGCTGCGTCATCGCTGTCACGCTTCTTCCGGGACGAGTGCCGCCAACAGCTTGCCCAGTGCGGTCTGCGCCGTCGCCGAGACGTACGGACCCACGGCCACCACCGACGCGATAAGCGCGGATACCTCGCCCGGCGTGAGGATCACCGGCGGCAACGACGTCCGGATGTTGATCCGGTAGCCACCGCCCGGGCCCCGGCGCACTTGGACCGGCACCCCGGCTTCCGTCAGGCGCGCGAGATCCCGTTCGACCGTGCGCACGGTCGTACCAGTGCGCATGGCGAGATCGGCACCCCGTACGAACCTGGGCGCACGGGCACGTAGCTCCTCGATCAATGCGTGTTGGCGCTCGACGATCGGGATCGCCTGATGCAACTGCACCATCCCGGGAATGCTCGCCGCGCCGACCAGTCGTCTTGGCCCACGCCGTCGCACCGGCCAGTTGACCGCGCTCACGATCGCCTCCGGTCCGGCAACTTCATCCGCGTCGATGGCCACCAGACTTCCCGTCGTCGAAATTAGCTCGAATAGCCGACATGGCGCAGTCGGGCACCTGATCATACGGTCAGTTTCATGACCATCGAGGTCTGCTCCCGCCGGCGACGGTCGGTGGAGCGCGCGGAGACGTCCAGCGCGGCGACCTGTTCCACCGACATCAGGAGCCGTCACCCGTGAGCACCGAAACACCGTGAGCACCGAAACAACCTGTGAGCACCGAAACAACGAAGCTCGACACAACCGCGACTTACGACCGGACACCGAAACCGTCCCGTTGACCCGCTGCCGACCGATGATGACCTCCGACGCCAGGACTTCAACCGGCTATGGCTGGGCCAAAGCATCTCCGCCTTCGGCACCCAGGTCACGACGCTGGCATTGCCGCTGACCGCGGTGCTGTATCTGCACGCGACCGCGACACAGATCGGGCTGCTCGGCGCGGCGCGCGAGTTGCCCGTCCTCGGTCTCATGCTGTTCTTCGGCGTCGTCGTCGACCGGATGCGCCGTCGACCGCTGATGATCGGTGCGGACCTCGGACGGGCGGTCGCGATCGGCACCGTACCGATCCTCGCCTGGCTCGGCTATCTGCGCATGCCTGTGCTGTATCTCGTCGCGCTGGTGGTCGGGTGTCTGGCCGTCGTCTTCAGCCTCGCCTACCAGGCTTATCTACCAACGCTTGTGGGACCGGATCGCTTGTTATCCAGCAACAGCCGCCTCCAGACGACTCAGTCGCTGTCCGATGTGGCGGGACCCGGACTCTCCGGTCTCTTGGTGCAGCTTGTCCGAGCGCCGTTCGCGCTGCTCGCCGACGCACTGTCGTTTCTGGTCTCTGCGTGGAGCGTCGCGGTCATCCGTACCCCCGAACCGGTTGTCAAGCGCGAACCCGCAGCGCGCGACGGCGGTCTTGTCCGGCGGGTCTTCGCTGACATCCTTGATGGCCTCCGGTTCACAGTCACGCACGCGTTGCTGCGATCGATAGCCGGCGCAGCGGCGGTGTTCAACGTCTTCGCCAGCATCATGTTGACGATCTTCGTGATCTATGCGGCCCGTGTTTCACACATGTCCGCTGGTGAGATCGGCCTGGTATTCGCCGGCTTCGGGGTCGGCGGCCTGATCGCGGCGACGCTGTTGGACCGTGCGCTGCGCCGCGTCGGACCCGGGCGTCTCCTGCTCGGCGGGTACGTCATCGGCGCGGCCGCGATCTTCTCGCTGCCCTTTGTCGGCGGCTCGGCATCGACGCGGACGATCATCTTTGCCGCGGTGTTCCTCATCGCCGGGTGCGCGATCGTCGCCGCGAACATCGTCGAGATGACGATCCGCCAGGCCGCGACGCCCAATGCGGTGCAGGGCCGGGTCGCCGCCGGGTTCGGGTTCCTGATCGGTGCGCTGACACCGATCGCGGCGATCTTCGCCGGCGTTCTCGGCGACCACATCGGCCTGCGCGCGACGCTGTTCGTCGCCTCGGCCGGCGTGCCGCTGTCCCTGCCATGGATCGTGTTCTCGAAGTTGCGACGGATCGAATCTCTCGACAATCTCGGACCCAACTAGGGTCACACGGCACCAGCCACGACACCTCGGTCGCCCGGCGGAGAATCCGGTTGCGCCGTCGAATGATCCGAGGCGAAGGTAATCCCATACTCACCTATCTCTCTGCGCGCGCCAGTGCGTGCAGAGAGATAGGCACCGTTCCCGGCACCCGTTCCGACCGGAGGTGATCTTGGCTAGTCGAGTCGTGCGCGCCTGACAGGGGACGACGCCGACGGCAGTGCGGTTGGACGACACCTACCGGTGGCAGGCGGGGGAACCTTCCTGACAGTGGCTGGCCCAAAATCTCGGCCTGAAACATATAAGTGACGAGACAAAACCAGCAGGGGTACGGATTTCCGGATGCAACAGGCCGGGATGAAGCAGGAACTGGAAGTAATCGCTGGCCCGAGAGGCCGGCGGTGAATCGGTCACTCGCCAACCAAGCCTGCGAGCGCGTGCCGCCGTGATCCGGCGGTCTCGCGCGAGAGCAGACGGAACCCTGGGCCTTTCGAGTTTGAAGATCACTTCGACTCGTGAGGACCGGCCATCACCAGAACCACCGAGAACACGCCGTTCGTCTGTGCCAACTGCGGCGTGGCCGTCGCGCCGCTCGCCGGCGGCGGCTACCGCAACCACTGCCCGGACTGCCTGTTCTCGCTCCATGTCGACGTCCTGCCCGGCGACCGCGCGAATCCGTGCCACGGTCTGATGGCGCCGATAGCGCTCGACCACCATCCGTCCAAGGGATACATGATCGTGCATCGATGTCTGCGGTGCGGACGCATCGGGCGCAACCGCGTCGCCGATGAGTCCGACAGCATCGACCGGCTCACTGAGCTGAGTGCGACTGTGACTCCCCGAGACCGCGACCGGCGACATCGCATACGACGGGCGCGATGACGTCACTCCGACCAGGTACTCGGTCACGCGGATTCGCTGCCGCCACAGCTCGGTGGCGACGTCGCAGCGCGGCGACATGTCCGGGATGGTGCATGCGGACGATCCACTCGCACCACGCGAGGTCTTCGATCGAACGGCCGACGTGCGCCCACTCCCAATCCAGCAGACCGGTGACCGCGACCGTACGCGGATCGAACAACATGTTGTTCGGGCCATAGTCGCCGTGAACGAGGACCGCGCCGGAGAAGTGCTCCACATCGGGCGCCGCGAGCGACAAGGGGATCGACTGCAGTTGCCGCAAAGTCGCGCCGTTCCGGGATGCGGTCGGCGGTGAAATCCAACCCATCCGGAACCACCGCGGCGATCGGCAGCAGAGCATGCAACCGTTCGAGGATGGTCCGTTCGCGATCGTGGCGAGCCGCGACGCTCGGGCCGACATACGTCTTCACCACGAACGCCCCGTCGCCCCGCGTGTCGTTCGTATAGCCGTGCGGCATCGGGTTCACGACGTAGGTGCCCGGAGTCTCAGCCGCGAGGCACGTCGTCGCGGACGACGAGCCCGAGCGTGGCGGCGAAGGTCAAGGCCTGCTGTACGTCGATGATCGCCCCGGTGATCGTCGACTCGGTGGGGTTGATCGCGGACACGTCGGATCCGCGTAGGTCGGCCCGGCTCAGGTTGGCGCCGTGCAACCAGGCACCGGACAGGTCCACGTTCTGCAGGACGGCGTCTTGAAGCTGCGCCCCGGTCAGATCGACTTCGCGCATGCGGGTGCCGACGATCGACGTACGCCGAAGGTCGGCGCCGGGGAGACCGACGAAGGACCAGTCGCCGCCGACCACCTTGACCAGCCCGAACGTACAGCGCTCGAACATGCTCCCGACGAACTTGCACTCGGTGAATGTCGCGTCGAAGAACGTGCTGGTGGCGAACGAACAGTTCACGAACGCAGCCGACGTGTGGGCCGAAGCGTTGAAGCAGCAATCGCGGAACGTACAGTCGGTAAACGTGGCGCCGGTGTTTGTCGTGTCGAGAAAGTCGACGTCGACAAACGCGACGCGCTCGTACGTCTGGCCGGATAGATCCGACCCAGCCCAGTCGTCGCCGCGCATTTCGGACTCGGTCGGCGGCGCGGACGCGCCGTGCTTGCGATCGGCCATACGCGCCATCATGTCAAGTCGTGATGCCGTCTCGTCGGCCACACGTCGGGCACGCGGGGAATAGCGGCATTTCGAGGTCATGTTGCCGATAGCGTCTGGCCGGGTCGGCCGGACGGCCACACCCACAGGACGGAGCGACATGGTTGACGTACGGGTGATCGATGGTCTGGGCACGTACGGCGTGTTCCGGCGCTTCAGCGACCTGACCCCGGCATTCGCGAACGGGCTGGAGCGGCTCGGGATACGGCGCTATCTGGGTCGGTGGCTCGCCCGACGGCGATCTCCGGATGATCGAGGATTACCTGGACGCGACCACCACGATCATGGTCGCGACCGGGATCGTGAACATCTGGAAGGACGCACCGGAGACGGTCGCCGCGTCGTACCACCGGATCGAACAGCGACACCCGGGCCGCTTCCTCCTCGGCATCGGCGTCGGACACCCCGAAGCGACCGGCGCTCGCTACACCAAGCCGTACGAAGCGATGGTCGCTTACCTCGATGCGCTCGACGAGGCGCACGTACCCATGGATCGTCGGGTCCTGGCCGCTCTCGGACCGCGCGTGCTGAAGCTGGCCGCGGACCGCACCGCCGGCGCGCATCCCTACCTGGTCACGCCCGAGCACACCAGACGCGCGCGCGAGATCGTCGGCCCGGGCGTGCTGCTCGCGCCCGAACAGCGGGTCGTCATCGCGACCGATCCGGAGAGGGCTCGGGCGATCGGCCGCCCGACCGTTGAAAAGCCGTATCTCGGCCTGTCCAACTACACGCGCAACCTGCGCTCACTCGGCTTCACCGACGAGGACCTCGCCGGCGGAGGCAGTGATCGGCTGATCGACGCGCTGGTCGTCTACGGCGACGCGACCGCCATCGCGGCCCGTCTGGCCCGGCATATCGAGGCCGGCGCGAACCACGTCGCCGTCAACCTCATCACTGGACCGGATGAGGACCCGCTCGCCGGATTCGCCAGCGTGGCCTCAGCGTTGCTCGGCTGAACGGCAGCTTGAAGTCACTGATCCCGTGACGGCGGCTCGACCGACGACGCGGCGATCCCGCCGACAGCTTCGCGAAAATGCTGATACGCCGCTCGGTACAGTCCGGCACCGAAACTGACGCGAGCCACGCCGAGCGCGGCCAACTCCGCAACCGTGGGGGCGTCGGATCTCCCGAGGATGTTCACCCGGGCGCCGGTCTCGTCGACGATTGCCCGAATGTCGGCCGCCGAGGTCATGAGGATCGGGTAGACACAGTCGGCCCCGGCCGAAACGTACAACCTCGCTCGGCGGATCGCCTCGTCGAGCCGCGCCGTCGTCGAGTCCGCGCCGAAGTCGATCTCGTCCAGAAACACGTCGATGCGCGCGTTGATGACGAGGTCGATGCCGGCGGCACGGGCAGATTCCCGTACGGCGCCGAGGAAGTCGGCTTGCTCGTGGGCATCGACAAGCGTTCGCGTCGACGGCTGCGAGTCCTCGAGGTTGCAGCCGACCGCTCCGCTCGCCGCCAGCCGCTCGACCAGCTGCGCCGGCGGAAGTCCGTACCCCCGCTCGATGTCGGCGGTGACCGGCACGGGCACCGCGCGGGCGATGCGCGCGACCGCGTCCAGGACTTCCTCCACCGGCGCCGCCTCGCCGTCGGGATATCCGAGCGACTCGGCGACGGCGGCGCTGCTCGTGGCGACGGCGGCGAACCCGGCCGCCGCCACGATGCGTGCCGAGCCGGCATCCCACACGTTCGGTAGAACCACCGGATGCCCGGGCCGGTGCAGGTCGCGCAGCCGCACCGCGGCCGCGCGACCCGTCGGGGCGGTCATGACAGCGGCCACGCGTGCGCGGTCGCGCCGAGCCGATTCCAGGCGTTGATGATGGCGATGACCCAGATCAGCTCGGCCAGCTCGACCTCATCGAACTGCTCGGCCGCGGCGGCGAAAACCTCGTCCGAGACCGGGCCCTCGGTCAGCCGTGTCGCCGCTTCGGTCAGCGCCAGCGCGGCCCGCTCGCGGGCCGTAAAGAAGGGCGTGTCGCGCCACACCGGCAGCGCATACAGCCGTCGCTCGGTCTCGCCACCGGCGCGGGCGTCGGCAGAGTGCATGTCGACGCAGTACGCGCAGCCGTTGAGTTGGGACGCTCGGGCCCGGACGAGTTCCTGCAGCGGCGCCTCGATGCGCGACTTGCGCGACGCGGCCTCCAGCGCGTTCATAGCCTTGTTGATCTGTGGCGCGAGTTCGTCCACGGCCGAGCGGACCGTGTTGGACGTCGTGACGAGTTGGCTGGTCGATTCGGTCGGCTTTGAGTCGGAGGAATCCGATTGTGATGGCACTGCGGTCTGCGTTGTCATGCCACCAACGTTATGGCGTAATCGGTCCTACGCTAAGGGCCAATACGGTAGCGAAAGATTGGACCACTTTATGGCCGTCGACTGGGCTGCGTTCGGCGTCGATCTTCATCTCGAGGTCGGCACCGGCAGAGGCACCGGCGCCGGGCGTCGAGCCGCGCTCGAACGCGCGCTGCGGGATGGCATCCGCTCGGGGCGTCTTGCACCACAAGCGAAGCTGCCGTCCACGCGTTCACTGGCCGCGGAGTTGGGGCTCGCCCGCGGAACCGTCAACGCCGCCTACGACCAACTCATCGCCGAGGGATACCTTCAAGCCCGCACGGGCTCCGGCACCATCGTCGCGGATCTTCGCGCGGCACCGCCCGCCACCGCACCGCACGCGGTCGACGACGACCATCCACGCTACGACCTCCGGCCGGGGACTCCGGATGTCACGAGCTTCCCGGCCTCCGCGTGGGTGCGGTCACTGCGACGGGCGTTGGCCACCGCACCACCATCTATTTACGGGTACGGAGATCCACGCGGTCGCGTCGAACTGCGCCAAGCGTTGGCTGAGTATCTCGGGCGAGCGCGCGGAGTCCGCGCCGACCCGGATCGGATCGTCGTCGTCTCCGGGTACGTACAAGCGTTGGCGCTGCTGACGACGGTTCTGAGCAACGCCGGCACCGCCAACCCGATCGGCACCGAATTGCCGCGCAACCGTGGCGCCGCCGCGATCGCGATGGAGGACCCGAGCTTCGCGTTCCACCGGGACGTGGTCCGCCACCACGGCGCCGATGTCGTTCCGCTTCCGGTTGACGCACGCGGAGCACGTACCGACCTGTTGTCGCAGAACGCGTTCCGGAACGTACGGGCGATCGTGGTGACGCCAGCGCACCAGTACCCGATGGGTGTCACGATGCAGCCGGATCGGCGGCGTGCCGCCACGGCGTGGGCGGCGGCATGTGATGGCTTCGTCATCGAGGACGACTACGACGGCGAGTTCCGTTACGACCGCCAACCCGTCGGCGCCCTCCAGGGCACCGCGCCCGACCGTGTCATCTATGTCGGTACGGCGTCCAAGACGCTGGCGCCCGCGGTCCGTCTCGCGTGGCTCGTGCTGCCCGACGCGCTGGTCGAGCCGGTCGTGGAAGCGAAGCGTTACGCCGACCTGTTCACCGAGTCGATCGGGCAACTCACGCTGGCCGATCTGATCGCGAGTCACGGATACGACCGGCACGTCCGATCCTCCCGGCTGCGCTATCGCCGGCGTCGCGATCTGCTCGTGGCCCGGCTGCGGTCACATTCGCTGCACGGCATCGCGGCCGGTCTGCACGCTTTGGTGTCGCTGCCCGCCGACGGACCCAGCGAGTCGGACGTTCTCCGCCACGCAGCGACGTATGGACTCGCGGTCGGTGACCTCGACAGTCACTGGTTGAACACGGGGCCGGCCGCGCCAGACCGAGCGGCGGCGGAGCCGAACCGGCTGGTGGCGGACGGATCGGCACCGCCCGTTCGTCCGCAGGGACTCATCGTGGGCTACGGGACTCCCTCCGAAAGCGGCTTCCCGGCGGCTCTCGATACGCTCGCGCGCGTTCTCCGTACCGCGAAACGGTCGCCGTGATCATCGCCTGCCGCTGGGCCGCCACGAGCGCCGGGCTGACCGGAACCTAGCCCGCGAACCGGTCAGCCCGTCACACTTGGGGCATGACCATCGCCGGCGTCACGCGCGAATTGCTCGTCCGGTATCTGGACGTGTGGACGCCGGCCGCGTTGCACAGCGCGAAGCGCGTGACGTTTGCGTATGCATGGTCGGGATCGGATGTCCCCCACGATCGCGCGCAGACCAGCGATCTGAGCGAGCCGCACGCCGCCACCGCCGAGGCTGCGCTGCGCGGCTTCGCCGAGTTCGACGACCTGCTGCGGGCGCGCAAGCTGACCTACCTTGTCGTCGGACCGGACGCGGCCGTCGGAGCACATCTGGAACGCGTACAAGCTGACCTCCGGACCCCGGCGAACCTGGCCGTGCACGCGGTAGATGGCGAGCCCGAGAAACTATTGGCCGCGGCGATGACTGCTGCCGGTTCGGCTGGGGCACCACTACTCGTGTACGCCGATGTCGCCGCGCCCGTTGCCGGACTGCATCGGGCCGGTCGGCCGGTCGAGCAGATCGCCGTTCTGCCCGCGGGCGACTGGGCTCGACAGCGCGACACGTTCCACGGCAACGGATTTACGCTGACGACCGGCGTCGAATTCCTGGCCGCCGACGGAGATGCGCGGCTGGTGAGCCTGGCCACCGATCGAGCCAACAGCTTGGACGCCTTCAAGAACGCGCTGTGGTCGGTCGACGAATACGCCGGAGTGCGCTACCGCGACCCGACCGACCCGGACGGTCATTTGCAGGACATCTCGCTCGAGCCTCATCCAGGTCCCCTGCGGCGCGCGCTCCTGAGCCATCTCGACGCCGCCGGCCCGCAGACGGTGACGCAGTTGCGGCACTTCGCGTTGGCCGAGACGATCTACCGTGCCTCGGATGCCACCCGGGTGATCTCCGCGCTGCGGCACGCGGGCGCGATCACGAGCGACGCTCCCCACGGCCGGCTCTCCGGCGACGTCGTGGTCGCGCGGGCGACGACCTGACGGCGCCGCGGCGGTCAGGCTTCCAGCCGAGCCGGTACGGGATCATCCGCGCCGTTCGCCGCGACGGGCTCGGACGCCTCCCCCACCGGTGCGTTCAGCCCCCGCGCGTTCAGACCCGGCGCGGTCAGAGCCGGCGCGGTCAGAGCCGGCGCGTTCAGAGCCGGCGCGTTCAGAGCCGGCGCGGGCGCTCCGATCGACCGGCGAACCTGCCATGCGGCCCGACCGGCCGCCACACCAATCTGCGCCCAGGCGCACACCGCCAGCACGGCGACCGCGACGACACCGTCGAGCCACCAGTGATTCGCCGTGCACACCACGACGAAAATCGTCACGGCGGCGTGGATCGGGCCGAGCACGCGCCACCGGCCGCGCCCGATCCGTACGGCATACCACGCGATCAGAACGGCCCACAGCACATGGACCGACGGCATGGCGGACAGCTCGTTGGCGGCGTCGCTGGCGTACACGGACTGGCCGTAGAGCACGGCGGTGTCGACGAATCCCGCGCCGGCGAGGATCCGCGGCGGCGCCACCGGCACAAACGAGATCACCAGGCAGACCAGTGTGGAGACGGCGAGTACGGTCCGCACCGGCCCGTAGCGATCGCGGTGCCGGACGAACAGCCACAGCAGGAACACGAAGATCATCGCGAAGTGCATCGTGTCGTAGTACAGATTTGTCGCCTGCACGAGCGTCGGGTGCCCGAGCACGAGATGCTGGACCGACCGTTCCGAGGGAAAGTGGAGCGCCTGCTCGAGTCGGTCGACCCACTGCGCATGGCGCACGGCGGTCGGCTCGTCGGAGACCGTACGGTTGCCGACGAACTGCCAGACGGAGTAGAGCGCGGCGATCAGCGATGCCTCGAACGCGAACGCCGCGGCGACCCGGGTCCATGCCGGACGCGCACAACGGAAGCCGAGTCCGGCGATGGCGAGCGCGGCGGTCAGCTCCGTCGACTGCTGCCAGGTCAGCATCATGTTGTGCACGCTGAAACATTATGCCCGGCCACCGGGTAGTGACCGCCCCGATGCTGAGATCGAACGCTAGTCCGAACCGAAGGCCAGGTGGTCGGTCGTCTTGCGCCGGGCCACGAGGTAGAAGGCGCCGACCGCCAGGGACGCCACACCGCCGACCAGCAGCGCGTAGCGCGCACCGAACGAACCGCCGATGGCACCGACGATCGGCGCGCCGATGACGGTGGTGCCCTGCCAGGACATCGACCAGATGGCCATCACCCGGCCGCGCATCTGCGGCGCGCTCTCCAGTTGCAACAGCGTCTTGGCCGCCGAGTTGAAGGTGATCGCGGCCGAGCCGACCAGCATGATCACGCAGTAGAGCACGGCAAGGTTCGGGGCCGCCGCCGCCGCCGCGATGAGAAGGCCCCAGATCGCCGCGGACAACGACAGCGATCGCACGCTCAGGCGGCGGCGTTTCGCCGCGGCCAGCGCGCCGGCGATCGAGCCCAGGCCAAGACACGCCGTGATCGTGCCGTAGACGGCCGCGCTGCCGTGAAACGTCTGCGTCGTCAGCAACGGCAGCGTCACCGGGAACTCCCACGCGAACGTACCGGTGACCACGACCATGACGAGCGGAGCCATCAGCGCCGGTGTATCGGCGATGTAGCGCAATCCCGCACGGATCTGGCCTTTGGAACGGACCTCGCGTTGCGAGGGCATCAGCTCGGACGTGCGCATCGCGACGAGACTGCCGATGACCGCGATGAACGAGACCGCATTGAAGAAGAAACACGGCGTCACGCCGACCGTGGCGATGAGCACACCACCAACCGCCGGGCCGACGATGCGCGACGTGTTCATCGCGATCGAGTTGAGCGCAATGGCATTGGCGATGCGATCGCGTCCAACCATGTTGCTGATCAGGCTCTGCCGGGCTGGGCCGTCGAACACGTTCACGACGCCGAGTGCGACGACCACCGCGATGAGCGCGCCCAGCGACACGTGGCCGGTCAACGACAGCAGGGCCAGCACCAGCGACAGCAGGGCTAGGCACGTCTGGGTGATCACCATGATCCGGCGCTTGTCCGACCGGTCGGTGACAAGACCGCCCCAAGGCCCGAGCAGCAGCAACGGCACGAACCGCGCGGCCGTCATCGCCCCCAGCACGAATCCGCTGTGGCTGAGCTGCAGGACGACCCAGCTGATCGCGACGTTCTGCATCCAGTTGCCGGCGACCGACGTGCTCTGGCCGAAGAAGTAGAGCCGGTAGTTATGGATGTGCAGTGAGGCGAACATGCCGCCGGCACCGCGTGTGCCGTCAAACGATTCGGCATCGAACGACTCGTCGTCCGGCCCGTCGGTGATCGGGGCGGCGCTGGCGGGCGGAGCATCGTCGGTGGATGGACCGCCGTCGAGCGTGCCGCCGCCGGTCGACTTGCGGTCGCCGGTGGTGGCGGTCACCGCGACTCCCCTGGTACGTACCGGCGCCGGCGCTCGCACGCTGCCATCATCGGGCCGACGTCGGGTCGGCGGCGGTGCGGTGCGCGAGCGCGTCATCCATGGCGGCACCAAGCCAGGACAAGGCTTCCATCAACCGAGGTCCGTCCGGGCTGCGTGCGGCCAGGTCGGCAATCCGTTCGACCATGGCCCGCTCGACCCGATCGAGCACGGCTTGGCCCTCGACGGTCAGCCTGAGCGCGACGGCGCGGTGGTCGTCACCGACACTCGACCGGCTGACCAGACCGCGCTGACACAGGGAGTCGACCGTCGCACTCACGGTCGGCTTGCCGAGGGCGAGATTGCGCCCCACCCGTGATGCGCGCTCGTCGCCAGAGCCGATCGCGGCGAGCACGCGATAATTCGCCAGGCTCAGCTCGGTCGAGGCCTTCTCGAGCATCCGGGACACCCGCGCCAGACCGCGGACGGCGGCGATGGCCACCTCGTCGGGCTCCCGGTCGCCGCGTGTGCGGCCGGATGCCTCAGCCGTGGTGGTCCGCATCCGCTTCTCAACCGCCACATCAGCCACACCCCGATGTTAGCACGTTTAGTTCGGTCGACGAACTACTCCGGGACGTCGCGCAACCGCACCGAACAAGATCGGGCCGGGCGCGCTGCGCCCGGCCCGATGCCGTCTGCTCGCCCGCTGCCGACCGGCCGAACGCCGTCGCCGGCCGGGCAGAGAATGTGCGGTCAGCCGCCGATGACGATGCGCTCCACGCCGGCCCAACGTGCCGGATCCGTGACCCGACGCCCGTCCACCAGCACGCGTATGCCGGGGAGGTCGGTGGCGGACAACGACCGGTATTCAGCGTGGTCGGCCTGGATCACAGCGGCCGCCACCGGTTCACCGGCGTGCGGCGGGAGCCCGAGCGCCGACAGTTCCGCCGAGCTGTACATCGGGTCGGACACGTACGGCATCGCGCCGCGGGAGCGGAGCGCGGCCACGGTCGGGAAGACGCCGGAGAACGCCGTCTCCTTGACCGCGCCCCGATACGACGCGCCCAGGACGAGCACACCGACGCCCGACAGATCGCCGTAGGCCGACTCCAGGAGCGAGACCGCGTACTCCGGCATGTCCGCGTTCGCCTCGCGGGCAGACCGGACAACCGTCGCCGCCGGGTCGTTCCACAGGTACATCCGCGGATAGATGGGGATGCAGTGGCCGCCGACCGCGATGCCGGGCTGGTGGATGTGGCTGTACGGCTGCGTATTGCACGCCTCGATGACCTTCGTCACGTCGATGCCGACCGTGTCGGCGAAGCGCGCGAACTGATTCGCGAGGCCGATGTTGACGTCGCGATACGTCGTCTCGGCGAGCTTCGCCATCTCCGACGCTTCGGCCGAGCCCAGGTCCCACACCCCGTTGGGACGCTGCAGGTCGGCGCGATCGTCGAAGTCGAGGACCGATGTATAGAACTCCACGCCGCGACGGGCCGACGCCTCGTCGATGCCACCGATGAGCTTCGGATAGCGACGCAGGTCGGCGAAGACCCGGCCGGTGAGGACACGTTCCGGGCTGAAGACCAGGAAGAAGTCCCGACCGGCAGTGAGGCCGGAGCCCTGCTCGAGCATCGGCGCCCAGCGGCCGCGGGTCGTGCCCACCGGCAGAGTCGTCTCGTAGCTCACCAGCGTCCCCGGCTTGAGGCCCCGGGCGATCGCCTGCGTCGCGTTGTCCATCCAGCCGAAGTCGGGCGTCCCGTCCGCATCGACGAACAGCGGCACGACCACGACGACCGCCTCGCTCTGCGCAACCGCCGCCGCGGTGTCCGTGGTCGCGGTCATCAAACCGGCCGCGACCGACTCCTTGAGCTTCACGTCGAGATCGGCCTCGCCGGGGAATGGGACCATGCCGTCGTTGACGAGGTCCACGACGTGTTGCGAGACGTCCGCGCCGACCACCTCGTGGCCTTTGCTGGCGAACTGGACCGCGAGGGGCAGTCCGATCTTGCCCAGCGCGACTACGCAGATCTTCATCCGGATTTCTTCCTCGTTCGTGTGAGCCGGCGGCATGGCCGGGAGATGAGCGTGCGGACGCACCCGTGCCAGCAGCCATATCGGGGCGGTAGCGCGAGCGCCATAATTATCGTGTCATCCGTTGCGACGGCGGTGCCAATCGCCTCCTCACCCGGCACGAGATGTCATCGACTCGACCGCCCCAACACCCGTCCATGCCCGCTCGTATGGGCACTCGTGGCAGTAGTCCCGGTGTGGCATACTTGCGGCGCTATTCGACGACACTCGACGCTCGACCAGGGTTTCGAATCGATCCGGGCCGGCAACTCGCTAAGGAATCTATCCCCTCATGATCGTGGAACGTTCCGGTATCTGGGACGTCAGCCTCCGGCTTCGAGGATGAGTGCCGCACAGTCGGCTCGGCGGAGGGTGAGGACGGCGCTGCGCACCGTCGTCCCGCCGACGATCGCGCATTCGCGGGTGGCCGCCCGCTTGTGGACCGCCACGGTGTCCGCGCCCGGTCTCCCCGATTCGGTGCGTGTTGAGCTGGCCGATCGGGTTCACTCCAGCCTGATCGATGCCGGGCTTTCGGCGCTCGCCGCCCGGCTCTCGCACAACGTCCTGCGACGGATCAAGCGCGGACGGTTACGCTCGGACCTGCTGTTGCGCTATACGAACGCACAGATCCGTTTCGGGACACCGCCCGGACTCACTGCTGCTGCCGCCGCTGAACTCGAGTTTGCCGACAAGTCGCTCGCCAAAGGCGACATCCCCGGCTCCGTCGCGTCGGTCCAGGCGGTCCAGCGCCTGCTCTTCGACCGGCGACTTCACTTCGATCGTCTGACGTCGCCCTTGGCCGAGGATGCCGGTCGCTTCCTGGCCGCGTGGCACGACAGCACGGCTGTCCAGGCGTTGTCGGCGCCCCGCGGACGGTCCGAAGCGGCCGCGCCGCCCCTGCCCGGGCGGCCCGTACGCATCCTGCTGGCGACCTATGGAAACCACGGCTTTATCGAGCCTATTCAGCGACACTTCGATGAGATGCCGGGCGTCGAGATGCGTTTCTTCGACCCAACGGGCGACGCGTCGGGCATCGCGCTGATGAGTAACCAGCGGTCGATGGCCGAACACATTCTCTCGGGGCAGTCGGCGTATGGCGACAAGGTCGCGGCGTGGCTACAACCGCAGGTCGAATGGGCCGATGTCGTATTCGTCGACTGGTGCGCTGCACTGGCGGTGTTGTTTTCGATGATCGACCCCGGTCCCACGCGAATCGTCGTCCGCCTGCACAGCTTCGAGGCGTTCACCGCGTGGCCGCACCTTGTCGACTTCTCGCGAGTCGACGACGTGATCTTCGTGTCCGATCATCTCCGCGACCTGGTCACGGCGGCGGTGCCTGGCTTGACGTCGGGCGGCTCCCGCCTGCACGTGATCGACAACGCGATGGACTTGCAGCGCTTCGCTTGCGAGAAGGACCCGGACGCGCGCTTTACCCTGGCCGTCGTCGGCATCAAGGCGGTCGCGAAGGATCCCCGCTGGGCGGTCGATGTGCTCCGACGCCTCCGTACCCAGGACGACCGCTACCGACTGGTCCTGTTCGGCAGCGACCTCAACGCAGACGCAAGCGAGGACGCCCGACGGTACGCGGATCTTCTCCACAGTGACATCGCCGACCTGGAGTCGTCCGGCGTCGTGTCGCGGCCAGGGCATGTCAGCGACATGCCGGACGCATTGAGTGACGTCGGTGTCGTCGTGAGCAGCTCGGTTCGCGAAAGCTTTCATTGCGGTCTCGTCGAGGGCGCGGCCAGCGGCGC
Organism: uncultured Actinomycetota bacterium; assembly: GCA_963724705.1. Taxonomy (GTDB): domain Bacteria; phylum Actinomycetota; class Actinomycetes; order Mycobacteriales; family Micromonosporaceae; genus DASQPR01. The sequence goes on along the minus strand of CAVRVS010000005.1, from coordinate 349,462 downwards.
CGTGCCGGTCGTCCGGGACTGGCCGTTCTTCGCCGGCAGGAAGAATGGCGCCCGCACCCTGTTCCCGCCGGAGTGGGTGGTCGATACGCCACAAGAAGCGGCCGATCGCATCCTGGCCGCCACCGCCTCGGAGGAGGTGTGGCGGAAGACCGGCGCCGAGGCATCGGCCCATGCGCTGGCCACCTGGGACTGGACAGTCATCAAGCATCAATTCGACTGGATGGTCGGCGGTGGCACTGACCCCGCCGGAGCGTCGATCCCCGACCGGCCGGATCCGGGAATCCGGCGCCAGTCGCCGGACCGGTCCGGTCCTGACGTCATTGAGCGATGACAACCCCTCGATACGCCCCCGATCCTGAACGAGCGTGAGGTAAGCACGTGGCGGAAGTAGACGTGAAAGACCAACGGACACCGACCCGGTCGGTGGCGGACAACCGTGCGCCCGCTCGCATCGTGATGCTCGTTGACAACGGGGTCAACGGTGACTCGCGTGTGCAGAAGACCGCAATGTCGGCTGCCGCGGGTGGCTGGGACGTCATCCTGCTCGGCCGATCACCGACCTCGAGTGGCGAGACCTGGAAGCTCGGTTTGGCGGAGGTTCAACTTCTGCCCATGCCGAGTCCGCTGCGGGCCCGCCGGCACGAGTTCCGGCGGCGGTGGCTCAGCGGACCGTTCGCCTATCCGCCGACCGGGATCGCGGAGCAACGGGCCCAGACCGTTCGAGCGTGGCAGGCGGATCTGACCGTACGGCGCGCGCTCATGAAGCTGAGCGACAAGCGGCCCTCGATCTGGGAGCAGCAGAGTGTGCGGCTCCAGTCCGCCGCCGCCGCCGTCCTCAAGAAGTGGGTGTCGTTCCGCCGCTGGCAACTCACCACGGCAAAGCGCTATCGCGGGTCGCTGCGCGGACCGTCGGACCGCGCGTACACATGGTTCTGGCGCACGGTCAGCGATGAGCGATCCTGGCGCCGACTCGAGCCGCAGCTCTGGGACTACGAGTTGGCTTTCGGCCCCGTTGTGGATCGGCTGAAGCCCGACATCATCTACGCCAACGACTTCCGCATGCTCGGCGTCGGTGCCCGTGCCAAGATCCGCGCCCGGGCGGCGAACCGCGACATCAAGCTCGTCTGGGACGTGCACGAGTACCTGCCCGGTGTGAAGCCCCGGGCGAACAACCACCGTTGGCTGGTCGCCAACCACGCTCACGAACGTGAGTACGCGCGGTACGCGGATGCCGTCATCACCGTCTCCGACGAGCTCGCCGAGATGCTCAAGCGGGACTATTCGCTCGCCGAGCTGCCATCGGTAGTGCTCAACACACCGAGCGCGGCCGATATGTCGGCGACGGGTGCCACCGACATCCGAACGGCCTGCGGGCTCGAACCGGACGTACCGTTGGTCGTCTACAGCGGCGCCGCCGCGGCGCAGCGTGGCATGGGAGTCATGGTCGAGGCCATGCCGATGCTCGAGAGTGTGCACGTCGCGTTCGTGGTCAACGCTCCTAGCGGCTCATATCTCAACGGCCTCAAGACCAGAGCCGCGGAGCTTGGTGCGGCGGACCGGCTACACGTGCTGCCGTACGTGCCCCACTCCGACGTCGTCAGCTTCTTGTCGACCGCGACCGCGGGCGTCATCCCGATCCACCACTGGCTGAACCACGAAATCCAACTCATCACGAAATTCTTCGAGTACTCGCACGCGCGGCTACCCATCGTGGTCAGCGACGTCAAGACCATGGCCGGCGACGGTCCGCGAGACCGGTCAGGGCGAGGTCTTCCGGGTCGACGACGTCGAAGATTACGCGCGCGCGGTCAAAGCGGTGATCTTCGACCCACAGCAGTACCGCAACGCGTACGACCGGATCGACCTGGCCGCGTGGACGTGGGAAGCTCAAGCGGTGAACCAAGATCGGGTCTACCGACGCCTGGCGCCGGATGGTCGTCAACCCGACGGTGTCGCCACGCCGAGCCCGACGGTCTCGTCCGAGGTCACCAGCGCCGAACTCACCAGCGCCGAATTCACCAGCGCCGATCACCAGCCGCACCGATCAGCCCCGCACCCATCAGCCCCGCACCGGTCAGCCCCGCACCCATCACCTCCGCACCGATCAGCCCCGCACCCACCACCTCCGAAGCCACCAGCCCCCAAGTCGGTAGCTCCGCCTGACCCGGCCGGCCGCACCCGCACCATCGATGTGAAGGATCAGACAGTGACAGATCTCGTCGTATTGGGACTTGGCTATGTTGGCCTCCCGCTGGCGCGAGAGGCGATCCATTCGGGTGCCTCGGTCCTGGGTTTTGACGTCCGGGCCAGCGTGGTCGACGGGCTCAATGCCGGACGCTCGCACGTCGACGACCTCTCGGACGGCGACATCGCTGACATGATCGCCGCCGGATTCCGCGCGACGACCGACGAGAGCGAGATTGCATCGGCGACCACGGCGGTCATCTGCGTGCCGACCCCGCTGGCGGCCGACGGCGGCCCGGACCTGACCGCGGTCGAGTCGGCGACGCACGCTGTCTCGCGCAACCTTCGGCCGGGAATGTTGGTAGTTCTCGAATCGACGACCTATCCGGGCACCACTGACGAGGTGGTCCGGCCGATTCTCGAAGAATCCGGTCTGCGAGCGGGTGTCGATTTCAACCTTGCGTTCTCACCGGAACGGATCGACCCAGGCAACAAGCAATTCGGTCCGCGCAACACGCCGAAGATCGTCGGAGGCGATACGCCCGGATGCACGGAGCGCGCCGCGCGGTTCTACGGCGGCTTCATCGACACCATCGTCCGCACGAAAGGCACCCGCGAGGCGGAGACGGCAAAGCTCCTCGAGAACACGTACCGCCACGTCAACATCGCGCTGGTCAACGAGATGGCCCGGTTCTGCCATGAACTCGGCGTCGACCTCTGGGACGTCATCCACGCGGCCAGCAGCAAGCCGTTCGGCTTTCAAGCGTTCTATCCCGGACCAGGGGTCGGCGGGCATTGCATCCCGATCGATCCGAACTACCTGAGCCACAACGTACGGGCAAAGCTCGGTTACCCGTTCCGGTTCGTGGAACTCGCCCAGGAGATCAACGCCACGATGCCGGCGTACGTGGTCGGACGAGCGCAGAACATCCTGAACGACTCGGGACTGGCCGCGAACGGATCCCGCATCCTCCTGCTCGGCGTGACCTACAAGGCCGACATCGCCGATCAGCGGGAGTCGCCGGCGATTCCACTGGCGCGACTTCTCGGCACATTGGGCGCCAAGATCTTCTATCACGATCCGCTGGTCGCCAACTGGCGAGTGCCGGGCGTCGACGTACAGCGTGTGGATGACGTCGAGGTGGCCGTGGGCGAGGCCGACCTGGCGATCCTCGTACAGAACCATGGCGCGTACGACGCCGAGAAGCTGGCCCGACTGGCCAAACGCTTCTTCGACACCCGTGGTGTTACCTCCGGCGAGACATCTCACCGGCTCTGACGTCGACGATCCTTCCTCGGAGTCGGCGCCGGGCGCTCTACTTCGCGCGCGGCGCGACTCCGTGGACGGACGGTCATGAGGATCGCTCCGTCATTCGGCGTAGCCGGCCGCGGAGCCGGGAGATGACCTGGCGCGGGCCAAACCGCTCGGCTTGCAGCATCAGTTGACCGCGGTCGCTCTTTGTCAGTGTGGCCCGGAAGACACCGTGAGACGTGATGCACCAGGCCCGCCGACGTTCGGTCAATGTCGACGCCCGTACCGGAGTCTCGCGGGCACCCGACGTCGGGTCGACCGACCAGACGTAGAGCGGACCCTTCTTTTCTGCCAGCGCTGCGACGTGGAATGCCACCGAAGTGACCGCGCCGCCAGACGCGTCGGCCGCCGTCGTCATCCGGCCACCGACCGATCCGGCGCGAATCGTCAGCTGTGGTCGAGGCAGATCGGCTCGTCCCGGCGGAGCAGCCCGAACGGTCATGATCAAGAGGTCGGACAGCAACCGGGTGCGAGCGGTGAACACCAGGTCGACCTTCTCGGCCCACTCCGCGGCGACCGGGGTCACGTCGAAGCAGCTGTCCGGCAGACCGGCGGCCGGGTCGCGGAAGCCGGGATACGCCGCGTACGAGCGCCCGCCATCGACGACGGTGGGTGGGATGCCGTCCGTGGCGTCCTGCCGGACGACCGCGACCAGTTGTTCGCGCGTGCCGCTGCGGGCAACCGCCAGCCGTACGCGCGATTCCGGCCGCAGCCGATCGCGGATCGGATCGGTGAGGTAGGCGTCGGCCAGCCGCGCAACACCGGCTCGCACCCCTTCCTGGGCATCCGGCGGCTGATCGAGAAAGCGGTCCTCCACCAGCTTGGACAGTTCCCACTCGAAGTGCCGGACGAAGATCGCATCTCGTCGCGGACCCGGCTCGACGAGATTCGCGATGAAGTCCATGATCCTGGCCGTGCAGGCCAGCCGAGCGAGGTCATCGCTCGCGTACGTGATGTTGAGGGCGTTACGACGCCGGACCGAGTAGTAGAACCGGTAGTCCGACAGCACGGAGATCCGATTGGCGCGCAGGCATGCCTCGAACGTGAACGGCTGGTCGCTGCCGACCGGCATGTCCTCCGGATAGCGGATCTGGTGCTTGTCGAGGAGATCGCGCCGAAAGAGCTTCGTGTTCGACAGGTGGTAGGGCAACGCCGAGTCAAAGAGGTCGATCGACACCTGGTTGCTGTGGAAGATCGCCTGATGGGCGTAGCGCCCGTTGACGCCGACCATGCGGCCCGCAACGACGTCCGACTCGTACGTGTCGGCCGCGGTGACCATCCGCTCCAAGGCCTGCGGACCCAGGTAGTCGTCGGCGCCGATAAAGAAGACGTACCGGCCGGTGGCCGCGTCGAGCCCCCGGTTGCTCGGCATCGCCGGGCCACCCGAGTTCGGTTGATGGATCACCCTGACGACACCCGGATACTTACTCGCGAACCGGTCGAGCTCGGCACCGCTGCCGTCGGTCGAGCCGTCGTCGACCGCCACGACCTCCAAACGGCTGACGCCGATGGTCTGGTTCACGAGCGATTTCAGGCACCGGGTGAGGTACGGCATCGTGTTGTAGACCGCGATGATCACGGAAACGTCGGGCGAAACCGTTGGCGCGGGCTCGGTCACCGGCAGCGCGGCTCCCGCGTGCTCGGTCACGACGCGAGCATCGCCGGGGCGTCCGCCGGATCGATCGCGCGATCCGGCAGGAGCCGTTGGTAAACGCTGTCGAGAACTTTGGCCTGTGCGGTCCAGGTCCAGGAGCTCAGCAACTCCGGAACCGCGTACGCCGCGCGGTAGCGGGCCGTGTCGGCCAGTACCGCGCTCACCGCGCGGACGTAGTCGTCCACGTCATCGGCGCGGAACACCTCACCCTGACCCGTCTCCGTCACGGTCTCCGACATCGTCCGCACATCGCTCACGACGATCGGCAGGCGCGCGTGCGAATACTCGAAAAACTTCGTGATCAGGGCGATCTCGTGGTTCGGGAAGTGCTGGATGGGGATGACACCGACGTCCGCTCCGGCGAGGAACGGCACGACCTCCCAATGCGGCACGTACGGCACGACATGCAGTCGATCGGCCGCGCCAAGCTCGGCAGCCCGCTTTTGCAGACCGACGACGTAGGGCGCGGTCACCTTGCCGACGACGAAGGCCACGTGTACGCCGGGCAGTTTGGGCAGCGCCTCGACCATCACCCCGAGCCCGCGCTTTTCCGCGGCGACGCCGCTGTACACGAGCAGCGGGACATCCGGGCCGACACCGCATGCCGCGCGCAGATCCGGGGCGTCGCCGGGGGCGAGGTGGCCGATATCGGGCGCGTTCAACACGACGTCGGGCCGGGCCGGAAGCTTGTGTGTGCGCTGCAGCAACTCGGCAAGGCTGCCCGAGACGGTGATGACCGCGTCGGCGTACGGCGCGTATTCGCGCTCGCAGGCGACATTGCCCGGCAGCCACCGTTCGTTGTTCTGCCACGGCTGCACACCGGGCAGAAACTCGTGGGCATCCCAGACGAGCTGGACCGGTCGGCCCTTGGCGCGCGCCCGGACGGCGGCTCGGGCGCCGACCCCGAGCATCCGGAAGTCGTTGGCGTGAATCAGATCCGGCTTCAGGGCATCGACGACTGGACCGTATGCCAGCTCGTAGTCCCAAAGGATCGGCTCGAGTCGCCGCCATGCTCGGTCGCCCATCACGGTCTTCCAGAAGAACGTGTAGGCCCGGTCCGACGGCAGGATCAGTCGACGGCGGGCGCGCTGGCCGAAGGCCAACTGGTGGCTACGCAGCGACACCCACTTTCCGGTCGTCTTGGCGGCGCTTTCCTGCAGACGCAGGAGAACACCCGACACCAAGCTGCCGCCGCCACTTGCTTTGCGGGCGGCGCGCCGCACCGTGAGATCGGCCCGCCACGCCTTGATTTCCTGTCTACGGCGTGCGGCTATACCCGTCGGCGGGTACGCCAGCGGCGCAACGAGCCAGCGGCGCCGGAATTCGTGGCGGCGACGGGTCAGCGGTGCGGCCATCGGAATGAGGCGGACCTCGGCCTCGCCCAGATGCCAGGTGCGCGTCTCCGTAGTGCCGGAGCGACCGATCAGCACGACGTCCCACCCGGCATCCGCGGCCGAGCGGGCCGACTTCTGCACCCGCGAGTCGCCGTCGACGCCGTTGTCGACCAGCATGACGACACGGCCCCGCGCCTTACTGCGCGCCGGGGATTCGTTGGCGCTCATGCTGTTCCCCGTCCTGAAAAGTCACTGCCCTCGCCAAAGTCAGGACGAAGTGTACGGCAGCGTGTCGGTCGACGCGCCCGGCAGCAACAGCCGGTCGAAGTCGCCCGATACGAGCGACCAATCCCACGTCGCAAGGGCGTGCGCGCTCGCGGCCGCGCCGGCCGCTCGCCACTTCTGCGCGGAGCCGGTCAGCTGAAGAATCCGCATCGCGGCCGCCTGTGGCGAGTCCACGATCCAGTCGGTCGGATAGAGCGAATAGGCGCTGTGCCGTTTGCCGGCGACGAAGGGCCAGTCGCGAACCACCGGCACGGCACCGCTGGCCGCACCCTCCACCAGCGCGCAGTGGAAGCTTTCCCGTGTCGACGTGCTGAGGATCACGCCGACCTCGACCAACGCCTTCGCGACGTCGGTGACCTGGCCGAGTCGGACCACCGCACCGGAGGGCTCGAGCTCGGCGTAGTCGTCGAGCAGCGCCTCGTAGTAGTCGCTGGCCGCCTTACCGTGGCTGGGTTCGGGATCGTCGCCCATCAGGATGAGTCGATAGCGCTCATCGTGCTCTCGCAGCTCGCGCAGGATGTCGATCGCCCAACGCGGATCCTTGGCCACGCTGCCGATCCCGACCAGGCCCAGCGTAAACCGGGCATCGTCGTCCTTGGGGTGGACGAACGAGCGCAGGTCCATCGCGTTGCTGATGACATGTTGTCGCGGTCCGTCGGTGAGCTGCGGAAGCACCTGATTGCAGATGTCGCGCAGGTGGTCGGACACGAAGATCAAATCGTCGGTACGGGAGAAGTCCACCAGGTGGGGCCACCAGCTGAACGCCTCGAAGCTATGCAGGCGGATAACGATCCGCGTGGTTCCCGGGTCGATCATGGTGACCATGACCGCGGCCGCGACGCACCAGTCGATGAAAACGGTGTCGGCCCAGTCGATGTGCGGTCCGATCGCCTCGGCGACCTGGTTGCCGTAAGGCGAGCGGCCGGAGAGCAGATGCTCCATCATCCCGCGGACATTGTTTTTTGCCTTGCCCAGCCGCGGATCTTCGCTCAGATCGACGAATCGCACGTCCACGCCGGGCATGCATTCGTAATGCTGGCGAATCTCGCCGAGGAAGTTCGTGTTGCCGGCGGTCATGATGAGCAGCCGCATGGGCCGATCGGTCGGTGCCGGCGCAACCCTTGCCACCCGCTCACGCGGTGCCCACAGCATTTGTGCGGCCGCGCTGGCCCGCCAGCCGGCGAGAAATGCCGTCGGGTCGTCGGTCAACGGCGAGATCCGGCTGTCGAAATGCAGCCCGCGATGGAACAGCAAGCTGGCCGTGCGTTGGAGATCGGCGGCGGCTTTGGCGTTCTGGCCGTTGGCGTGCGCGCGGTCGGCGAGCGCGAGCAGCGCGCCCGCAGCCTCGGGAGCGGAAGAAGCGTCGCCGGCCGCCGCGTCCACGAGCGCGGTCTTGAGGAATACATCGGCCTTGGTCCGATCGTTGCTGATCCGGGCCGCCGGCGGCCCGGCCGGCACGGATCGTCCGGCCCGAACCAGACCTTGGTGGACCCGAACCGCGAGCTTCGCCCGAACCCGATCGGGAATGCCCGGCGCGACCACGATCGCGCGCCAGGCCGCCGCGACCGGCGGAACCCGCATCGCTGTCGGAGAGACCGATGCCAGCGCTGCGACCTTGACCGCGAGCCGCGCCTCGTCGCGCACGTCACGCCCGGCGGCGCGACCCAACCCGGCCACAGCCTGCGCTGCGGTCGGACGTGGTGCGGGCGTGCCGGCCGGATCGGCGGCGCGGACCGCCTCCACGGCCTCGACCGCGGGCGCCAGCCCATAAACGGCGGCCGGCCGGGGGTTGCGCTGCGCCAGCTCCCACACGGCGTGCAGCGCGGACCGATCGAGGGCGACGAGTACGTCGGCTTTGCGTGCCCGGCGGCGTACCCAACGATCACGACGGATCTTCGTCCAAAGTCGACGGTCCGTAGACGCCATGCGCACCCGGATCGGGAAGTCGGCCTTGTCGGTGTCCAGTTGGCGCACTTCGGCCAGGTCGGCGGGGATCGTGATCTCGCTGGCGTCGAAGTCCAGCACCACCGAGACCGTGGCGCCGGCGGCGCGTAGCTGACGTAGGGCGTCCAGCAGAACGTGTTCGCGCGTCCGGCCGATCACCGCAAGGACGCGCGTCATGACGACACGCTTTTCGACGCCGACGCCGACGCCGACGCCGACGCCGTCGAAGTCGGAGTCGGATCGACCGACAACGCATACGGCGCAACCATTTCGGTGATTCGCCGCACCACCGGCTCCAGCTGCGCCGCCCGCGCGTTCGGTCGGGCATATTCGCGAGCCGCGGCACGCATCTCGTCGGTGGCCGTTAGCGCCAGCCTTCCCGCCTCGATGTACGCGTCTGCGAGGCGGTTGATGTCCAAGCCGACCGGTCCGGTCCACAACGGGTGTCCGGTCAGGACGGTCGTCGCGTCATGATCGATCTCGTGGACCGAAACGATCGGCAGGCCACTCGCCATGAATTCGTACACCTTTCCGGACGTCATGTATTTCCCGCCGGTGAGGAGCAGTACGAGAGCATCCCACCCACCGTACGTGTCGCCAACCTGAGCCTTGGGCACCGGACCGGCAAAGCTGACCCCGTCCTCGACCGCGGCTTTGAGCAGGTCGACGTGCGAGTTGGCCCCGCGCAGCGCACCAGCACCGGTATGACCGCGGAAGACGAGACGGGACCGGGCGAGCACTGGGTCGCGACGACGGGCGATGCGCCACGCGGTCAGTGCCGAGTCGAGGATGACCGGCGCAAACGACGTGGTGCCGAGGTAGCCGAAAATCAGACCGTCCTTCGCCGATGGGCGGCGGATCTCGGACGGCACGCTGTCGTCGTCGTAGCCGTTGCGGGCGACCGAGATGCGCGCCGCCACCTCGGGATAGCGCTCGCGGTAGTACTCGGCGATCGGCTCGTTGACGAACCACAACGCCGTCGCGTGCAGAAACAGACGACTCTCCCACTGACCGGCCGCCGAGTCGGGTGCGAACGCCTCTTTGCCGTTGACGACGTCGATCGACCAGCCGTCGCGGAAGTCGACGACGTAGGGCACCTTGGCCGTCTGCCAGAGTTTCCAGGTTGCCGCAAGGCCTACGTACGGGGCGCACGTCGTGACGACGAGGTCGGCCGGCGACTTCTTGTGCTCGGCGAGCAACGCCTTCTCCAGGGCGAAACGCCAACCACCGAAGACCGGCTCGGGGAACATAGCGGTGTTGCGCTTGTGGTGATCGGCAATCCAGGCACCCGGCCGCAACGCGCGACGCTCCGAGAACGTCCGTAGATCGGTCTCGAGGTCCGCTCGTGCGAGCGGCAGCTCAACGACGCGCACCCTCGGATCGACCCCGGCGCGCAGCGAGTGGTCGAGACCGAACTCACGGCGCCAGGCCCGCTCACCGATGGTGAGCACGGTGACGTCCCAGCCGGCGGCGCAAAATTGGTTTGCCGTCGCCCGCAACCGGTAGGCGCTGCTTTTGGCGGCCGGCGGGAAGCCGATCGCCACATAGATCATGTGTGGTCTATGCGTGCGCGACCGCCGGCGCGACACGCCGGCGTGGGTGGGGGCGTTCCCGATTCCTGACAACCTTGCCTGCTCTGTCATCAAACCTAACCGATCGAGTGTATCGAGCGCCCTTGCGCGGCTGCCCCGTCAGGCCTTTGACCGGCGAACGCGGATCCGGCAAACCAATCGCAACCGCGCTAAGAGCGATGACACTATCCTGACCCGACGACGATCCAAATTCGGCCCTGAAGCCGGAAAAGTACCGCAAATTACTCACTCATTCATCCGCAGGCCAGCCTCGACGACGCCATGGACCCGCCGTCGGCCGCACCATGCCGCCGTAACTGAGCCGTCGGTCCATGCCGCGCCGGCTCACGTCGGCTGTGCCCGGCACCCGAAAGCCAGCGACTCGAAACCAGCCGCCGCAAAGCCCAGCCGACCGGAAACCAGTCGACCCACGCCCAGCGCCGCAAGACCCGGCCGTCCAAGATCCAGCCGAGCGGGAACCAGCGAAGCCAAGTCCAGCCGGTCCCAAACCTAGCCGAACCGAGCTAACCGACCGGTGCCGAGCGACGCGGGCCGCCAACGGACGCACGCCTAACCGATCGGCGCGACACCCACTGTCGCGCCGGTGCGAGCGGACTCGAGCACCGCGGCCGAAACCTCCACCGTACGAAGACCCTGGCGCAGCGTCACGAAGTCGCTGTCCTTGCCCTCGACCGCGTCACGGAAGCGCTCGTGCTCGACGAGCAGCGGCTCCCGCTTCGGGATGGCGAAGCGGATCATGTCCCCTTCGGCGACGCCCCGGAACGACCGCAGCGCCTCCCATTCGGTGTTGATCGCGCCGTTGGCGTAGAACGTGAGGTCGGCCGTGAGCGTGTCGGCGACGAAGCAGCCGCGGTCGCCGGTCACGACGGTCGAGCGCTCTTTGAGCGGGCTCAGCCAGTTCACCAGGTGGCTGACCATCGAGCCGTCCTGGAGCTGCCCGACCGCGGCAACCATGTCCTCGTGTGGGCGGCCGCTGCGCGACACCGTACGGGCCGAGATCGAGGTATACGCCTGACCGGTGACCCAGGCGGTGAGGTCGATGTCGTGGGTGGCGAGATCCATCACCACGCCGACATCGGCGATGCGGTGCGGGAACGGCCCCTGGCGACGTGTCACGACCTGGTAGACGTCACCGAGCTCGCCCGATTCGAGCCGCGTACGCAGACTCTGCAGCGCCGGGTTATAGCGCTCGATGTGCCCGACGCCGGCAACGAGACCGGCCGACTCGAACGCGTCGACGAGGCGACGGGACGCGTCGACCGACGGCGCGAGCGGTTTCTCGATCAGCGCCGGCACGCCGGCTTCGGCGAGTTGGAGCCCGACCTCCTCGTGCAGCCCGGTCGGGCAGCACACGACGGCGTAATCGAGACCGACGCCGATCAGGTCGGCCACGGTCGCGAAGACCGGGATACCGCGCAGCACGTTGTTCGCGTCGCCGTTCGGCTCGGCCACCCCGACCAGTTCGACGCCGTCGACGATCTGCAGCACCCGGGCGTGGTTACGGCCCATCGCGCCGAGCCCGATCAGGCCGGCGCGCAACTTCGGCGTACCCGTCATCAGGCTGCCCCACCCGCCGCGTTGGCCGCGTCCGCGATGCGCTCGAGCTGCTCGGGCGTCAGCGTCGGGAAGATCGGCAGTGAGATGACCTCGGCCGCGGCCCGCTCGGTCTCGGGCAGGTCCCACGGGCCGGGCTTGCCATCGGCACCGAGGAACGGCCGCAGGCGGTGGATCGGCGTCGGGTAGTAGACCGCGTTGCCGACACCGTGCTCGGCCAGCACCTTCTGGGCAGCGTCGCGGTCACCGCGCACGCGCACCGTGTACTGGTGATAGACGTGGCGCGCACCATCGGCGACCGGCGGGGTGACCATCTCGGTGATCCGGGAATCGAGGAACTTGGCGTTCGCCTGCCGCTGCTCGGTCCACTCCGGCAGTTGGCCGAGCTGAACACGACCGATCGCGGCCGCGACGTCGGTCAGCCGCATGTTGGCCCCGACGATCTCATTGGCGTACCGCTGCTCCATGCCCTGGTTGCGCAGAAGCCGCAGGGTCCGTGCGACCTGGGCGTCATTGGTGGTGATCATCCCGCCCTCGAGCGAGTGCATGTTCTTGGTCGGGTAGAAGCTGAAGCAGCCGGCGATGCCGAACGCGCCGGCCGGCGTGCCGCCCAGCGCGGCGCCGTGAGCCTGTGCGGCGTCTTCGACCACCGCGAGGCCGTGCCGCTCGGCGATCGGCATGATCCGGTCCATCGCGGCCGGTTGGCCGTAGAGGTGGACGGGCATGATCGCGACGGTGCGCGGCGTGATGGCCGCGGCGACAGCGTCCGGGTTCACGCAGAATGTATCGGCGTCGATGTCGACGAACACCGGCTCCGCACCGACCAGGCGCACAACGTTCGCGGTCGCGGCGAACGAGAACGACGGCACGATGACCTCGTCGCCCGGTTTCACGCCGAGGGCCATGAGCGTGAGCTGTAGTGCCGACGTGCCGGAATTGACCGCCACGCAGTGCCGGCCATCCACCAGCGCGGAGAACTCCTGCTCGAACGCGGCGACCTCAGGGCCCTGGATGACCATGCCGCTGCGCAGTACGCGGACGGCGGCCTCGATCTCGGCTTCGCCGATCACCGGCTTGGCCGCCGGAATCGGGTCGAGCCTCGTGTCCTGCATGTGTGAACTCCTGTCACGTCTCTAAAGTCCGAAGGGATGCTAGCGCCTCCGGCTAGCCCCGCCCGCGGCGGCCAAACAGTGAGAATTAGGTCACGACGCGCGCTTGTTGCGGCGCCGTCGGGACGGCGGGCGCATCGCACAAAGACTCCAGCGCCGCGGTGGACGCCGCGGCCATGCGGCTCAAATCATTACCCGACAAAGGTGTACGGGAGATGGCCAGCCGCCAATAGAGCGGACCGACGATCAGGTCCACCACGAGATCCGGATCAACCGCGCTGCTCAGTTCACCGCGCTCACGAGCCAGCGCGACCAACTGCTCACCGATGCTCCGCTGGTGTGCCCGCAGGAGCTTTTCCAGAGACTCCGCGATCTCCGGCGTACGGGCCGCCTCGGCCAGAAGGTCCGGAATGATCTGCGAGGCCAACCGATGCCGCAACGCCCGGGCGACGATCTTGAGAATGACTTCCAGATCGCCACGCAGGCTTCCGGTGTCGACAACGGGTAAGGTCTCGCCGGCGACGGAGCTCACAACGTCCAGCACCAGCTGGAGCTTGGAGCTCCACCTGCGGTAAACAGCTGTCTTAGCCACCCCGGCGCGGCGGGCCACCGCCTCGATCGACAGGCGCCCATAACCGACCTCGGCCAGCTCGTGGACCAGCGCGTCGCGGATCGCCTCGGTGATATCGCCACGGAGGACCGCCGCGCCAGCCGGCATGCGCCTGGTCTCCGTTGGCCTCGTGTCGGTTGTCACAAAGGCACGGTAACACAACGACGATCCGGTTGCGTAGCGACGTGTCCGGGACTACAGTGCTGTAGCGACGATACGGTGGCGTTTCATTGCCGCGAATGTTGGCTGGTCGCCGAACGTTACCGAGGATGGTGGTGACGGCCTTCACGCCGCCGTAGCCATCACATCATTCTGGAAGTTGGGGATGGGAGCCGAGTTGGTCAGCACAGCCACCGCTGGGCCAGATACGGGGCTCACCGGAGCGGAACTCGCCGCCCGGCATGGGCTCGCCGTCGCCGGCGCCCGGCCGAACCTCGTGCGCTACACGCACCAATTGTGGTCGTACCGGAACTTCATCGCGACGTACGCGTCGTCGATCATCTCGGCCTCGTTCAGCAAGTCGAAGCTCGGCCGCCTCTGGCAGGTCCTGACCCCGCTGTCCAACGCGGCGGTCTACTACCTGATCTTCGGCATCATCATCAATACCGGCCGCGGCGTGCCGAACTTCATCGCGTACCTGTGCATCGGCGTCTTCACGTTCGGCTTTATGGCACAGTCGGCGACGCAGGGCGTGGCCGCGGTGACCAAGAACATCACCATGATCCGAGCGCTGCATTTCCCCCGGGCGACGGTCTCGCTCGCCACCACGTGGACGCAGTTGCAGAACTTTCTCGCCGCCCTCGTGGTTCTCCTGTTAATCGCACTCGCCAGTGGTGAACCGGTCTCCTGGACATGGCTGATGATCCCGCCGGTGGTCGTGTTGATGCTCATGTTCAATGTGGGCCTCGGCTTCGTCATGGCCCGCATCGGTAACAAACTCACCGACCTGAAGCAACTTCTACCGTTCGTCACACGCACGTGGATGTACATGTCCGGCGTGCTCTACAGCGTGACGAAGTTCGACGCGAACTTGCCCGGTCCCCTGGCGGTCCTGGCCAAATTGAATCCAGCCGTCGTCTACATCGAAATCATGCGCCATGCGCTCCTCCGCAAGCCGGAGGATCTCAAGGCCGACATTTGGCTGTTTCCGCCGCTGACCACGTGGATCATTGCTCTGTTGTGGGGTGTTGGCATGTTGCTCCTCGGGTACGTGTACTTCTGGCGCGGCGAAGAGGAGTACGGCCGTGGCTGACCTGATGTGGCAGTCCGAACTGATGTATCAGGGCGATCCGGCGCCGGGTCAGGCGGACGTGACGCCGCTTGGGCCGGTGGACGTCGAGCCGCTGGCCGTCGAGCCTCGCCGGCCCCGGCGTGAACTCGGTGCGCCGACCGTGATCGTCGACAACGTGCACATCACGTACCGCATCATCGGCGGTGGCAAGACGATGAACACGATGCCCGCGGTCGCCCTCAAGCGCATGCTGTCCCGGCAAAAGTCGGGCCCCACGATCCGCGAAGTCAAGGCCGTCAAGGGCGTGAGCTTCACGGCCTATCAGGGCGAAGCCATCGGTCTCATCGGCAGCAATGGTTCCGGAAAGTCGACATTGCTCCGCGCGATCGCCGGACTGCTGGGGGTCAACCAGGGCGCGATCTACACCATGGGTCAGCCGTCGCTGCTCGGCGCGAACGCGGCGCTGCTGCCCGACCTGTCCGGCGAGCAGAACGTCATCATCGGCCTTCTTGCCATGGGCATGAGCCGGCAAAAGGCTCAGGAGCTGATGCCCGGCATCATCGAGTTCTCCGGCATCAACGAGCACGGAGACAACTTCGGCGAACTGCCGATGAGCACGTACTCGTCGGGTATGTCGGCGCGCCTGCGGTTTGCCATCGCCGCGGCGAAAATGCACGACGTCATGCTCGTCGACGAGGCGCTGGCCACCGGCGACGCCCGGTTCCGGCGGCGCAGCGAGGAGCGGGTCCGGGAGCTGCTCGCCGGCGCCGGCACCATCTTCCTCGTGAGCCACGCGGTCGGCACGATTCAAGAGGTGTGCGAACGATCGATCTGGCTCGAACGCGGCCTGATCCGGATGGACGGACCGACCGACGAAGTCGTCGCGGCGTACGAAGAATTCATGGCTCGTTAACCCGCAACATCTCGGCCGGCCGCGCGTTTCCACATCGTGGACACGCGCGGTCGGTGCTTTCCGCGGCCGTTCGGCCTGCTCGGACGGCTGCGGAACGGCCGTCGCCGCCCAAACGAGATCAGCTGCGTGTTTCCGAGGCGTTACGGAGTTCCGGAAACCACCATCTGGCCGCCGCCGTCTGTTCGCTTTTCGGTCGAGCCGCCGACACCCGCACTGTCTTCGATTGCCGGTAGCCAGCTCACTCGACGCGCTGGCCACACGGAGGCATCCGCATGCGAGCTGCGACCATGAGCCGCACGCCCGACACCATCCCGCAAGTTCCCGACGTGACCGTGATCGTCGCGGTCTACAACACGATGCCGTATTTGACGCGGTGTTTGATGTCGTTGGTGCGGCAGAGTATTGGTCGGTCGCGGTTGGAGGTTATCGCGGTCGATGATGGGTCGACCGATGGTAGTGGTGTGGTGTTGGACCGGTTCGTGCGCCGGTTCCCGGATGTGTTTACGGTGATTCATCAGCCGAATTCGGGTGGGCCGGCCGGGCCGTCGAATCGGGGGTTGCGGTTGGCGACCGGCCGGTATGTGTTTTTCCTGGGCGCCGATGATTATCTGGGCCGCCAAGCGTTGGCGCGGCTGGTCGCCGCCGGCGACGAGTACGGCTCGGATGTGGTGGCCGGTCGGATGGTCGGCTGTAACGGCCGGTTCGTGCCGCAGGCGATCTTCGCCCGGACCGATCCGGATGTGGACCTGTACACCTCGGCGTTGCCGTTTGCCATGTCGAACACGAAACTGTTTCGCCGTAGCCTGCTACTCGAGCACGGCATCGCCTTCCCGGAATCCTTGCCGTTCGGCTCCGACCAGCCCTTTACCGTCGCCGCCTGCGTCCACGCGGCCAAAATCAGCGTGTTGGCCGACTACGACTACTACTACGCCGTACGCCGCCACGACGCCGCCAACATCACCTACCGCGCCAGCCACCGGCAGCGGCTGGCCTGCACCGCAGCGATCATGGCCGCCACCGCCAACCTGCTGCCACCCGGACCCCGCCGCGACGCCATCCTGCACCGCAGCTTCGCCTCCGAACTCTCCAAACTCACCCGCCCCGACTTCCTGACCCTCGATTCGGCCACCCAACACGAGGTCGCCGCCGGCATCGCCACCCTGGCCGACCAATACCTCACCGACCCCATCGCCGAACGCCTCGACGTCAACCGCCGCCTACGCCTGCGCCTAGCCCAACACCACCACCACGACCACCTACGCACCCTCATCGGCCACAACAGCACCCACCAACCCCCACCCCTACACCTCGACCACCACCCCCACGGCGGCCGGCTCTACGCCACCTACCCCGGCTTCCGCCAAACACCCCACTTCCCCGACCCCTGGTACCTGGTCACCGACTCACCCACCCACACCATCGCCCACCACCTCACGCTGGCCGACCTGACCTGGCGACGGGACCACGGCCGGAGCACCCTGACCGTCACCGCCCACAGCCCCCACCCACCGGCCACCGTCACGGCCGCCGATCTCCACCTCGTGGCCGGCCGCACCCGCACACCGGTGACCGTACGAGCCCATCCCGGCGGGTCCACGATCCAAGCCGACCTGTCCGTGCGCGGTCTCCTCGCCCATCGCCCCCGGTGGGCCGACAGCCAGGACGTATACATCGCGGCCGGCCCGGGTGCGGTGACGTCACCGGTTCCGATCCGCATGCCCCGTACGGTGACCGGCGGCGAGCGCCTCACCTTCGCCGGCCCGACGGCGTACGTGATCCGACCGACCCGACGTACCGACGGAGAGCTGGCGATCGACGCCATCCCGGTCACGCTGCGCCGGTTGGTGCGCCGGATCCGCGAGCGACTGCTCGCCAACGATCGCGGAGTCAGGCCGCTGCCGAACGTCGCGGCGTCCACCGCCGCGGTGTCATCGGCGGCCGCGACGCCTGTGTCGACGCCGACTCAGCCGCTGACGCCGGCGGCGACAACCCGATCGCCCCAATAGCTATCGATCTACGCGACGGCTCGATCGCCGCAACGGCGCCAGCGTCGGCGAAGCCAACGGGCAGCAGCCGACGTTGCCGGAGAACGCAGATGCTTAGAGGTCGATCGGGCGCTGGGCGTCGCGTGAGATGACGTTTCCCTGCTCGTCGACCCAACCCAGCGGGCGCGCCGGATTGCCCGCCACGAGTTGGTTGGCCGCGACGTCCTTCGTGACCACCGATCCGGCCGCGATCATGGCGTACGGCCCGATCTCGACCCCACAGACGATGGTCGCGTTGGCGCCGATGGAGGCACCGTGGCGGACCAGGGTCGGGGTGATCTTCCAGTCGGGGTTCTGCGCCCGCGGCCGCAGATCGTTCGTGAACACGGCGCACGGTCCGACGAAAACCTCGTCTTCGACAGTGACGCCCTGGTAGACCGATACGTTGTTCTGAATCTTGACTCGATCGCCGACCACCGCATGCGCGTCGACATAGACGTTGCGGCCGATGACGCAGCCAGCGCCGACCGTCGCCGACGACCGGATGTGCGCCAGGTGCCAGACCTTGGTGCCCGGACCGACCACGGCGCCGTCTTCGACATCGGCGGTCGGATGGACGAACACGGGCTCGGCCGCGGTGCTATCGGTCATCGGTTCTTCTCACCCGCTGTTTCGTCGGTAGCGCGCCGGTTGACGAGCCGAGCCGACTATAGCCGCCGACCGTCGCGACGATGCCGACACCCGCAAAGCTCGCTGCCGCCCGGTTTCCGGGTCGACGGCATGCCCGTACCGTGGAATGGGCGAAATGCTCGCGGACCGCGACGACACGCGCGGCGATAGTGTTCGGACCATGCGATTTGCTTTCAAGACCTCGCCCCAGCACACGACATGGGCCGACATGCTGGCCGTGTGGAAGGCCGCCGACGACATCGACATCTTCGAGTCGGGTTGGACGTTCGACCACTTCTATCCGATCGTCGGCGACACCGACGGGCCGTGCCTCGAAGGCTGGCTCACGTTGACGGCATTGGCCCAAGCGACGCAGCGGATCCGGATCGGCAATATGGTCACCGGCATCCACTATCGACACCCGGCCGTGCTCGCCAACATGGCCTCGACGCTCGACATCATTTCCGGCGGTCGGCTCGAACTCGGCATCGGCGCCGGCTGGAACGAGCAGGAATCCGGCGCGTACGGCATCGAGCTCGGCACGCCCCGCGAGCGAAGTGACCGCTTCGAGGAGGCCTGCGAGGTGCTCGTCGGTCTGCTGCGCGACGAGACCACCGACTTCGACGGCAAGTTCTACCAGCTGTCCGGCGCCCGCAACGAGCCCAAGGGACCACAGCGGCCGCATCCACCCATCGTCATCGGCGGCAGCGGCGAGAAGCGCACGCTGCGGACCGTTGCACGCTTCGCCCAGCACTGGAACTTCGGTGGCAGCTCGGCTCCGGACGAGTTCCCGCACAAGCGGGACGTCCTCTACGCGCACTGCGAGGCGGTCGGCCGCGATCCGAAGGAGATCCTGATCTCGAGCCACGTGCGGTTCGGTCCGGACGGCGACCCGCAACTGGTGGCCGAGCGGGCCGCCGCGCTCGCCGCGGTCGGTGTTGACCTCGGGATCGTCGTGCTGCCGGTGCCGCATACGCCGGCCATCCTCGAACCACTGGCTGCGGCGCTCGAACCCTTGCGGTGATGGACACCGCGGTGCGTGCGCTGAGGCCGCATCGCACGCACCGCGGCATCTGACTGGCAATCGGGTACGGCGTGCCGCGAGAATGGCGACGGGCGCGGCGAGCGCCATGATGCCGGCCATCGTGTAGAGCACGGCGCGGGTGACGTACGCGAAGTCGAGCCGGATGAAGCGCGGGATCGCTGGCGTGGTGCCGCTCGATCCGCTGCCGCCGTGTGACTGCTGGGCGATGTCGGCCGTCCACGTCACACAATCAACCGGTGGCGCGAGCACGCGGTGGCCGCCGGAGCGTGTCCCGCCTTCCCATAACGGCATGGGATCTGTGCTCTGCCGGTCGGGAACGGCTGTGCCCGAGGCTGACCGCATCGGCTCACCTCAGCGAAGGAGCACACCATGAACCGCCTCTGGCGCATCGCCGGCACCCTCTGCCTCGCCCACGTCGTCCTGCTGCTCGCCGGCTACTCGCAAATGAAGTCGCCGACGTACGGTGCCCGTCCAACGTCGATCGTGACAACGTTCGCCGGGGTCTCGACATCCACCATGTTCGTGGGCGGCTTCATCGCCCTGATCGCCTGGCTGGTATTCCTCGCGGCCGTGACACTCGTCGGTCGCCTGGTGCGTGGCACCACCGAGACCGCCGGTTGGTTGGCCAGCCTGGGCGTGGCCGCCGGCACGCTCGCGACTGCCGTCACGATCGGTGGGGCATTCGCGACGACGGGGGCCGCGTTCTACGGCGCCAAGCACGGTTACTCACCGGATCTGGTCGCCGGAATCACGTACGTCGGCAAGTTCGCCGATTTTGTAGCCATCGCCTCTCTTGGCGTGTGCGCGGTCGGCATTGGCGGAGCCGCCCTCGCCGGCGGCGCCCTGGCACGCTGGTTCGGTTGGCTGAGCGTGGCCGCCGGAATCGTGGGGGTCATCGGTGCGACCGGTTCGGCGACGCTCAACTTCGCGACCGTCGTCCTCCTCGGCTGGGTCGTGGTACTTGCCGTCATGTTGGTACGGGGCCGTCGCAACGCTCCATCCGGAGCGCCCAATCGCCTTCTCGCAGCTGACGTCGCGTGAGGGGCTCGGCTTCCGGGCCGAGCGCTGGCACCATATGCGTCATGCCGGACGACCCGAGGCCAGGCAGCCGCAGACAGGGACCGACCGCCGCGATTCCGATCGCGGCGGTCGGCCTGGCAATCGCGGGTGCAGCGCTAGCCGTGTGGGCGAGCGCCGGCGGAACCGCCGACCACGTGTCCGCCGTCGCGCTCGCCGTCACCATTGCTCTCATTGCGCTGACCGGTTGCGTAGTCACGTTGGCCCGGCCCGGCAACCGGGTCGGCTGGCTGATCACGGCGACCGCGTGCGCCTGGGGCGTCGGAGAAGGACTCTTCGACACCGGTGTCCGCGGGATCGTGACGGCGCCCGGGTCCGTCCCAGCGGCCAGTGCCTTCGCAGTGGTCGGCGGACCAGTCCGCGCGGCCGGTTGGCTCGGCGCGGCGATCGCCGTACCGGTGGTGTTTCCCGATGGCCGGTTGCCCGGATCGCGCTGGCGATGGCTCGCCTGGACGGCGCTGGCGGCGGTCGCCGCCTCGTTCGTCGGCACCGCGCTCGCGACCGACGTCGAGAACACGGAGTTGCGGGCGGCCGGATGGCACAACCCGATCGCGCTGCCGGGCGCTCTGGCCGGATTCGGCGATGCCGTGTCGACCGTGTCTCTACCGCTGATGATCGCGACGATCGCCGGTGGCGTGGCGGCGTTGATATCGCGCTGGCGCACCGGCACGACGCCGATCCGACGGCAACTGCTGACGTTCGCGGCCGGTGCCGCCCTGCCGGTCATCGTGGTGCCGACCGCGTTCGGTTTCGGTGCGGATCCGTGGGTGTTCGCCGTCGCCGTCGTGCCGGTGCCCATCGCGGTGGCCGTGGCCATCCTGACCGGCGGCCTCTTCGACATGGCGACCGTTGCGAACCGTTCGCTGGTCTGGATCACGCTGTCCGCGGCGATCGTCGGCATCTATCTGCTCGTCGTCGCCGGCACCGGCGCGCTGCTGGGCGACACCGGGGCGCACTGGCTGCCGTGGCTCGGCGCGGGCGTCGTCGCCGTCACGTTCGCACCGCTGCGCCACGCATTGCACGACGCCGCCAATCGCATCACGTACGGAGGCTGGCGGCAGCCGTACGACGTGCTGGCCGGTCTGAGTCCTCGCATCTCGTACGCCACGGATGCTTCCAGTGTCCTGTCGACCGTGGTGACCGAGCTGCACGCGACGCTCGGCCTGTCCGGGGTGGCACTGCGCGATCCGGCCGGTCGCATCGTGGCGGGCGCGCCAGGCGCGGCGCCGACCCTGGTCCCGCTGACCGTGTACGGGCGGCGGGCCGGCGATCTCCTCTACACCGAACCGGCGACGGCACTCCGGCCGGCCGACCGGCGCGTGCTCGACGACCTCGCGGCCCAGGTGGCTGTGCTGATGCACGCGCGGGCACTCACCGATGACCTGCGACATGCGCGTGAACGTCTCGTGCTTGCGCGCGAAGAAGAACGGCGGCGGCTGCGCCGGGATCTGCACGACGGCCTTGGCCCCGCGCTCGCCGGGCTCATGTTGAAGGTCGACAACGCCCGGGCGCTGATACCGGAAGATCCGACGATGGCGGCGCGAGACCTGTTGGTGCTGCGGGACGACATCCGGCACACAGTCGAAGACGTACGGCGACTCGTCGAAGGTCTGCGCCCACCGGCGATCGACGAACTCGGGCTCGCCGCCGCCGTAGCCCAGGCGGTCAACCGGCTGGCCTCGGCCAGCGGTACTGAAGTCGAGATCGCGGTCGACCCGGAGATCCCGGCGGTGCCGGCGGCCGTCGAGGTCGCGGTCTACCGCATCGCATGCGAGGCGGTGACCAACGCCGTCAAGCACGCCGCCGCGTCACAGTGTCACGTCGCTATCACGGTCGCCGAGCGCTCGTTGGTGCTCCGGGTCGCCGACGACGGCCGCGGAATCGACGCGCCCACAGCGCAATCCGCGACCGTCGACGCGCATCCGCGACGCGGGAACGGCCTGGCCACGATGCGCGAGCGAGCCGAGGAACTCGGCGGTGCGCTGGACATCGCCGGCACCGACTCTGGCACGACGGTCACGGCGACATTGCCATTGCCGGCCGCCGACCCGGCGGCCAACCCTTCAGCCGAGCCGGCATCCGACCCGCTAGTCGAGCCAGCACCCGACCCGGCAGCGGTGCCGGTGGCCGGATTGCCACCGGTGGCCACGTCGGCGGCATTGCTCGCGGACGGCGCCGCATGATCCGGGTGCTGATCGTCGATGACCATCCGGTGTTCCGCGATGGTCTGGCGGCGTCGCTGGCCCGGCTGGCCGATGTCGACGTGGTCGGTGTCGCGGCCGCCGGCGAGGAGGCCGTCGAACAGGCGGAGGAATTGCATCCGGACGTCATCCTGATGGACCTCAACCTGCCGGGGATATCGGGCGTCGAGGCGACGCGGCGGCTCATGGCCGGCCGGGAGCCGAGGCCGAGCATCCTTGCCATCACCATGGTCGACGACGACGACACCGTCCTCGCGGCACTCCGCGCCGGCGCCCGGGGCTACATCCTCAAGGGGTCGACCGGCGAGGAGATCGCCGCGGCCACCCGTACGGCTGCGGCCGGCGGTGCCGTGTTCGGACCGGGCATCGCGGCGCGGGTTCTCGCGATGACGACCGGTCGCCGGCCGCCGACCCGCGACGGTGCCCTGACCGATCGGGAACGCGATGTGCTCGCGATGATCGCCGAGGGCGCGAGCAATGCGCAGATCGCCCGCACGCTCGGTCTGTCGCTCAAGACAGTGCAGAACTACGTGTCGCGCGTACTCGAGAAAATGCATGTGGCGGACCGCACCCAGGCCGCGCTTCGCGCGCGCGACGGACGCGTCGGCCCACCGGCGTAGCGCACGTCGCGCGG
Source organism: uncultured Actinomycetota bacterium (assembly GCA_963724705.1). GTDB lineage: Bacteria > Actinomycetota > Actinomycetes > Mycobacteriales > Micromonosporaceae > DASQPR01. Next base: position 326,129 of record CAVRVS010000005.1, on the reverse strand, counting down.
TTAAAGAAGGCGCCGACCGGCCGGCGCCGCCCGCGACGGCGTTCTGGGCTGGCGGTCATCGGGGTCAGCACACCCCGGCCGCCACCCCTATACTCGCCGGAATGCGAAAGGCGGTTCTGTTTCTGCTGGCAGTGCTGGCCGGTGTATCGGGTTGTTCGAGCGCTGCGGTCGCGGACTTCGACACTGGGCAGAAGCCGAAGATGGCGGTCCTTCTGCGAGTGGATTCGACTCGGGCCGACCGAGATGCCGCCGAAGCGGCGATTCGCGCGCTCCCCGGTGTCGATGACGTGACGTTCGTGTCGCAAACGGAGGCGTATGCGAAATTCGCGTCGCGCTCGCCCGACCTAGTCGGGACGGTCAAGCCTGAAGACATGCCACCGTCGTTCGAATTCACGACGGCGAACCTGACGGCCTACAACAAGATCCGTAACGGTTCGTTTCCGGACGACGTGAAGCAGATGCCCGGAGTGGCCGACATCGTGATCCAGTGCGCGACGCTCGACGAGTGCAGGAAGCAGTTAAGCTCGCCGCCGGCCCTGCCGCGGTGATGCGTCTCTACTCGCGTCCGGCCGCCACCGAAACCGGCCATCGCACGAGAGTGGTACGCCGGCCGCGAGGATTTGCTGCGTCTGGTCCTCAAGCGGGTCGACACAAGGTCGGCGATCGGCCGAGCTCATCACTCTGACCAGCATGAACGCAGACTACGCTCAGGTTTTCACGCCTCGCCACAGCTCGACGCCTAGCATGACCGGCGTGACATACCTACCTTCAGCGCAGCGCTACGACACCATGGAGTACCGCCGCACCGGCCGCAGTGGCCTCGACCTGCCGGCGATCTCGCTCGGCCTGTGGCACAACTTCGGCGACGGCCGACCGTGGGAGACCCAACGGGAGACTCTGCCGCCGCGCCTTCGACCTCGGGATCACCCACTTCGACCTGGCCAACAACTACGGCCCGCCGTACGGGTCGGCCGAAGTCAACTTCGGGCGGATCCTGCGCGCGGACCTGGACGTCTACCGCGACGAGCTCGTCATCTCCACCAAGGCCGGCTATGACATGTGGCCCGGGCCGTACGGCGACCACGGCTCCCGCAAGTACCTGACCGCATCGCTCGACCAGTCGCTGAAGCGGATGGGACTCGACTACGTCGACATCTTCTACTCGCACCGCTTCGATCCGGACACGCCGCTCGAGGAGACGCTCGGCGCGCTCGACTCCGCCGTACGGGCCGGAAAGGCCTTGTACGTCGGCATCTCCTCGTACTCGGCGGAGAAGACGTCCGAGGCCGCCGCGATCCTGCGTGACCTCGGCACTCCCCTGCTCATCCACCAGCCGTCCTACTCCATGTTCAACCGCTGGATCGAGGCGCAGAACCTGCTCGGCACGCTCGAACACGAGGGCGTCGGCTGCATCGCGTTCTCGCCGCTGGCGCAGGGCCTGCTCACCGACCGGTACCTGAACGGCATTCCGGCGGACTCCCGCGTCGCGACCGGCGGCGCGCTCGACAAAGGCATGCTCAGCGACGAAAACCTGCAACGGGTACGGTCACTGGGCGCCATCGCGGAGCGGCGTGGCCAGACGCTGTCCCAGATGGCGCTAGCGTGGTCACTGCGCGATCCGCGGATGACATCGGTGCTGATCGGTGTCAGCAGCGTGACGCAGTTGGAGAACAACGTCGCCGCGCTCGGTCGGCTCGACTTCACCGACGACGAGCTAGCCGAGATCGACACGTACGCCACCGAGGGCCACATCAACATCTGGTCATCGTCGAGCGAGGAGTAGACGCCCGACTTGATCGGCGTAATTGAGTGGCCGGAAGACCCCCGACGGCCATACGCTCCGGCCGCCAGCGCCGCCTACCCATTGCGAGGAATCACCCGGTGACCGTTGTCCGACCGGTAACTGTCCGACCTGCCCGCGCCGATGAAATCCCGGCCCTTACGACGTTTCCCGACGACAGCGAGCGCAATGCGTCAACGGCGGCATACCTGGAGTTGTTGCTGGCCAAGGAGTGCACCCGACCCGAGTGGTGTCTCGTCGCGCGCTCCGACGACGCTCCGATCGGCAACGTCGTACTGTGGGCGATGCCCGGCCGGGACATCCCCGTGGACATCGTGCTGCTCGACGCACCCGATGACGCGACCGGCGAGGCCTTGTTAGCAGCCGCGGGCGCACTCGCCCGCGACCTCGGCGCCACGGAACAGGGCCACGTCCTGGACACGCCGGGCCAGGCACCACAATTCCAGCGTCACGCGGAGTTTCGCGAGCAATTGTTGGCTCGGGCCGGCTTCGCGCTGATCCGGGACGGTCGCCGCTTCATCTGGCGGGCGGGGACGCCGTTGCCGCCGCAGGATTCCCGTCTCACCTGGCGCTCGCTTCCCGATCTCGGGCGCGAGCCGTTCATCGACGTGCTGGCCGATGTGCTCGTTGACACCGCCGATTCGATCCTCCGCGACGAGGTCGCCGAGCACGGCGCGCGCGGTGCCGCCGCGTTGAACTTCGACGACATGGCCGAGATGGACCACGAACCGGAGTGGTACGAGATCGGCTACGACACCGACGATCGGCCGGTCGCCGTCAGCCTGCCGGCCCGCAACGCCGGCTCGGCCGTGATCGGTCTCGTCGGGGTCGCGTCGGCGCACCGGGGACGCGGCTATGCCACTGCCGTCGTCGCCCGCGGAACACGCATCCTGGCGGACAACGACGCGACCGAGATCCGGGGCGACTGCGACACCGCGAACGTCGGCATGGCGAAAGCGTTCGAGCGGGCCGGGTTCACGACCTTCGCCCGCCGCAAGATGTTCCGCCGGCCGCTCTGACCGAATGGCCGCGCCCCGCCGTTATCCAACATCATCAGGCCGTACTAGCGGAGGGTTTGTTCACTCTCGGCGCAGTGGCCACCGGCCCACCGGCTGCATGGGCCGTGGACCCGCCTCGACGCTGTGGTTCGCTCGTGTCTGACGCACAGTGGGAACGATCCGGAGCGGTTCGCCGTAGTGATGTATATCGATCGGGTCGCCGCCGTCGACGTAGTACGTCGTTTCCTTCGGCGTGATCTCCACATGCAGAGTTTCGCGTCTCCAGCACATGCCGAAGGTCAGGCGCGATATGCCCTTCGGAAGCCGCGGCGTGAACCACAACCGACCATCCATCTCGCGCATGCCGCCGAAGCCGGCGACGAGAGCGATCCACGCCCCGGCGAGCGAGGCCATGTGGACGCCATCGCGGGTGTTGTGCTCCAGGTCGGCCAGGTCCATCAGCGCGGCCTCGCCGAGATAGTCGTAGGCGAGGTCGAGTTGGCCGACTTCGGCGGCCATCACCGCTTGCGTGGTCGATGACAGCGACGAGTCGCGGACGGTGATGGCTTCGTAATAGGCGAAGTTGCGCGCCTTCTGTTCGGCCGTGAACATGTCGCCGCGCGCGTGCATCGCGAGCACCAGGTCGGCCTGCTTCACGACCTGCTTGCGGTAGAGCTCCCGATACGAGTAGTTCAGCAAGAGCGGGTATTTCTCCGGCGGAGTCGACGCGAAGTCCCAAACGGCGTGCTCGGTGAAGCCCTCCGCCTGCGGGTGGATGCCGGCCACCTCGTCGTACGGGATGGTCATGTTCTTCGCCGCGTCCCGCCATCCGGTGATCTCGTCGGCCGTCACACCGAGCCGGTCGGCCACGTCCGAATGGCGTACGGCGGCGTCCGCGGCGCCCTCGAGATTCCGTTGTGCCATCAGGTTCGTGTAGACGTTATTGTCGGCGAGCGCGCTGTACTCGTCCGGTCCCGTGACACCGTCGATCCGGAAGAGGCCGGCCGCGTCGACGTCGCCGAGCGACATCCACAGCCGCGCGGTCTCGACCAACAACTCCAGGCCGACCTCGCGCTCGAAGTTGACGTCGCCGGTCGCCTCGACCTGGCGGATCACGGCGTACGCGATGTCGGCGTTGATGTGGAACGCGGCCTCGCCGGCCGGCCAGTAGGCCGAGCATTCCTGCCCCACGATCGTCCGCCAGGCGAAGGCGGCGCCGCTCAACCCCATGCGGGCCGCGTTCTCGCGGGCGATATCGAGCGTCGAATGCCGCCAGCGCAACGCATCGCGCGTCGCCTCGGGCCAGGTGTAGGTCGCCACCGGCAAGACGAACGTCTCGGTGTCCCAGAACGAGTGCCCGTCGTACCCGGGTCCGGTCAGTCCCTTAGCGGGGATCGCCCGACGCTCGGCGCGGCACGTCGCCTGCAGCACATGGAACAGCCCGAACCGGACCGCCTGCTGCACGTCATCGGCGCCGTCGATCTGGACATCGGCCCGCGACCAGTAGACGTCGAGGAATTCCCGCTGCTTTTTGAGCAGGCCGTCCCAGCCGGTGGCCACGGCCGCCGTCAAGGCCGCCTCGACCTGAGCCTCGATCGCCGGCAGAGAACGCTGCGCCGACCAGCCGTACGCGAGGAACTTCGTGATCCGCAACGTCTGGCCGGGATCGAGCGCGACAGTGACGGTGATCCGGCCCAGCATCGGATGGCTGACCGTTTCGGTTTGGAAATCCGCCGGACATTCGATGATGTGATCCATGCCCGCGCCGACGCGGAGCTGGCTCATACGCGTGCTGTGGACCAGGACCGTACGCAGGCGGCTGTCGGCGTGCATTTCGGGCACGAACGGCGCATCGATCGAGCCGGCCGACCGGGGATCGTTGGCGCGCTCCGGCATGGGCTCGTTCACGACGAGATCCGACTGCAGCACCACCTGGACGCGACCGTTGACCGGCGTGACCTCGTAGCAGATCGCGGCCACCGCGCGCTCGGTGAACGAGACCATGCGTGTGCTGCGTACGTCGATCTGGCGGCCGGCCGGCGACGTCCACATCGCGTGCCGGCCGAGCGTGCCGGCCCGCATGTCGAGTACGCGTTCGTGCTCTTCCAAGCTGCCATAACGCACGTCGAACGGTTCGTCGTCGACCAGGAGCCGGATCACCTTGCCGTTGGCCACGTTGATGACCGTCTGGCTGGAGTTCGGGTTGCCGTACACCGATTCGCCGTAGTCGAGTGGCCGCAGCTCGTGGACCGCGTTCAGGTACGTGCCCGGCAAGCCATGCGGTTCACCTTCGTCGAGGTTCGCGCGCAGCCCAATGTGGCCGTTCGACAATGCGAACACCGATTCGGTCTGGGCCAAGACGTCGAGGTCGAGGTGCGATTCGCGGATCGTCCACGGCTCGACCGGAAACGCGCGGTGGCTGATCATTCGATTTATTCCCCCGTCTCCGGCGGCACGCTGGCGTCCGTACCCAGCAAATCGGCGAGATCGCGCACGACGATGTCGGCGCCGTGTTCGCGCAGCGCATCCGCGTGTTCGTCCTCGCCATGCTGGTCTACCCGATCGACGCCCACGACATACCCGAATGAGCCGGCCCGTGCGGCGGCGACGCCCGAGGTCGCGTCCTCGAACACCGCGGCATGCGCCGGCTCGACGTCGAGCTTGAAGGCGGCGTTGACGAAGGTGTCCGGCTCGGGCTTGCCGCGCAGCGACTCCTTCGCGGCGGTAACGCCATCGACGCGGACATCCAGAAATTCCGCGAGCCCCGCCGACTTGACGATCTGCTCGCAGTTGCGGCTCGACGACACGACGGCGGTCTTGAGGCCGGCGGCTCGGGCCGCCTTCAGATATTCGACCGATCCCGGGTACGGCTTGACGCCATCGCGCTCGACCTTCGCCAGGAAGATCTCGTCCTTACGAGCCGCGAGGCCGCTGATGGTCGGCGCATCGGGTCCGTCGTCCGGCGAGCCCTCCGGCAGGTCGATGTGGCGGGCGGCGAGGAAGGACCGCACGCCGTCCGCGCGCGGCTTGCCATCGACGTAGTCGTCGTATTCCCGGATGCGATCGAACGGCGTGAAGCCGTCGCCGAAGCGTTGCCGCAGGAACTCGTCGAACAACTCGCCCCAGGCGGCCGCATGGACCAGCGCCGTCGGCGTGAGTACGCCGTCGAGGTCGAACAGGAGCGCGTCGATGAGGTTCGGCATTCCGATCTTCACGTCCCAACCGTAGCCGGAACCGCCGCCGGCGCGAGTCGCCTCGCTCAGTTCGACGGGTTGGGCGGCGCGCGCTGCATTCCAGTGGGCCCCGCGTCGGCCGCGCCGCCGCAGTGAGTCCGTCGGATCAGTACCGCCGGATCGCGAGCGCGGCGTAGAGCAGGATCAGGACGCATGGCACATTGATGATCGCCACGAGCATCCGTGTGCTGGCGCTCGCCCGCAGCGTGGCCCGGCCGACGCGGACCGAAATCAGTGCGCCAATGAACGCGATAAGGGACATCCCGATCACGTCGGCCACATTCACGTAGTAGTAGTAAGACGCGTGGCCGATCGCGATCGTCAGGAATGAGGCGACACCGGCGCCGCGCAGCGCCCACCAACCCGGCCGCAGGGCCACGAGCAGTTCCCGCAGCGTTTCGTACCCGGCCAGGCGGCCGAGCGACCGATCGAGCCGGACGGCGAACTCGCGAGCAAGCTGAGCCGACGAGACGAGCTGTTCGTTGGGCCGGCGGCCGACACTCGGTGGCGCCGGTGCGAGACCGGCGGCCGCTCGCAGTTCGGCGGCGAACGCGGCCGGCGGCCCGAGCCGCGACTGCAGCGGCGACGGGTCGGCCGCGGCCACTTCGGCCAGGTGCTCCGGAAGGTCCTCCAGCAGGCCGTCCCGTACGCCCGGGTCTAGATCGGTCATCGCGCCGCGCACGTCGGCCAGATAGGCGGCGATCTCGGCCGTGCGGGAGCCGGAGCGCGTGTCCGGGCCGGAGCCGGTGCCGGCGTCGGCCGCACCGGACAGCACGGCGGTCGTCGGGCCGGACGTTCCGCCGACGTTGGCTTCGGTGGCGTCGGTGCTCATGCCGAGACCCCCTGTTCGGTTAGCAGATCATCCATCGTGGACGCGAACGAGCGCCAGATCTTCGCGGACTGCGCAAGTTGGTCATGGCCGGTCTTGTTGAGCGCGTAGTACTTCCGGTGCGGGCCCTCGTCGCTCGGCACGACGTACGTCGTCAGGGCACCGCCGGCGTAGAGGCGGCGCAGCGTGCCGTACACAGACGCGTCGCCGACGTCCTCCAACCCGGCCGATCGCAGGCGACGCAGCACGTCGTAGCCGTATCCGTCGCCGGTCTTCAGCACCGCGAGGACCGCCACGTCCAGGACACCCTTCAGGAGTTGCGTCGCATCCATGGACCGGACGGTACTCCGTATTGCGCTGTACCGTCAATAGCGGAACAGTCCCTAACCGGAACATCCACGGCACACGGCTGGTTCGCTCAATATGTGCGTTCACTCAGCGGCTCGGCGATCGCATGAAGCGCTCATTTAGCCGCCGAGAGAATCATGCGAACGTGATTAGCCCGACACTCCGACCGCAGCGTCTCAGGATTGATTAAGGTGCCCAAGTGAGCGGGGCAACATTGTTGAGTTTCTTTCTTGCTGCGGTGGCGGCGTGCGGAAATGCGCTGGCCAACGTCATGCAACGCAAGGCAAGCCTGGAGGGGTCGCCGAACCAGGCCTTCGGGCTACCGCTGCTCTGGGATCTCCTGCACCGTCCGACCTGGCTGCTCGGCTTCGGCGGCATGGTCGGTTCGTTCGTCTTCCAGGCGGTCGCGCTCGGCTACGGACAACTGTCGTCGGTCGAAACGATCATCACGCTCGAAGTGCCACTGACCCTGCTGGTCGCCTCCCGCGTGTTCCACACCTCGCTTGGCCGCAGCGAGTGGACCGGCATCCTGATCATGACTGGAGCCATGATCAGCCTGCTGGCGGTGCTGAATCCGCGACCCGGTAACGAGACCGACGTGTCCCCCACGATTTATGCGCTGGCCGGCGGCGCCACGGTCGGCCTGATTGTCTCGCTGGTGATAGCCGCGCAGCGCGGCCACCGACTCTGGCGTACGGCCTGCCTCGGCGCCGCGGTTGGCACGTGTTTCGGGCTCACGGCCACCTTGATCAAGGAAACTGCGGCTCAGTTCAACGTCCGCGGGTTCGTCGGGGTGTTCACGACCTGGCAGACGTACGGCGCAGTCTTCACCGGCATCCTCGGCATCGTCCTGATGCAGTGGGCGCTGCACCTCGGGCCGCTGCTGGCTGCGCAGCCCGGCTTCACGCTGATGGACCCCATCGTGTCGATCTTCTGGGGCGTCCTCGTCTACCACGAGGTGACCCGGCAGGGCGTGTGGCTCATCCCGGCCGCGATCGCCGGCGGGGCGATCTGCTTCGGCGTGATCCTGTTGGCGAGATCGCCGCTGCTGGTCGCGATCAATGAACACGACATCGCCGCCGAGCGTGCGGCCGCGCGGGGCGAAAACCCCAACCTTCTGCCGGGTACGGCAATTACTCCGTAGTAGGGTTCGCCAGTCTTTGCCGGCGCGGAGTAGGCCGCCTAGTTCTATCTGCCGGCGTTCTGCATACCGAGCTGGCGATACCGAGCTGGCGGCCTAGGCCGTCTCGGGTTGGCGCAGCCCGAATCGGACACCCTGGTCGTCGGCACACTCGGCCCAGCGGCCGAACCCTGGACTCTCGTTCACGTCACTGGTGACCCGCCCTCCGAGCTGCGCGACCTGGGCCAACGATGCATCGAGGTCCTCGACCGAGAAGAAGACCTCGAAGATCGCGGAGTCGTCGCCGTCGTGGATCCCGATCGGCAGCGTCGGCAAATCGACCTGCCCCGGTCCGCTGTCGCCGGACGCCTGCCAGCCGAGCAGCCGGCCGTAGAACGCGCGGGCCGCGTTGGCATCCCGTACGCCCAGCTCGATGTATGACGCTTCTCCGCTCATCACGTCCGCCTCTCGGGTAGCGGAGCCTGAAAGCTCCACGGGTGTCCTTCGTGATCGCGTACGCCGTACTCACGGACGCCGTACGGCATGTCGGCCGGTCCGTACAGCAGCCGGCCGCCACGGCTGACTGCGCGGGCGGCGTGCTCATCAACATCGGTCACGCTGGCCACCACGGCAGCACTGGCGACACCGTCCATGCCCGGCGACGCGAGATAGGCGGTCGGCGGATGCAGGTGTACGAATCCGCGCCCGGCCATGACCTCGGCGTGCACGACAGTCCCGGTGTCGTCTCGGGTTACCGTGCCGGCCTCGAAGTCGAACATGTCGACCAGCCGACGTTGCGCCGCCTCGACGTCCTCGTACGGCAGCAGCGCCAGAACTTGCCGTACCGCGAAAGGGCGAGCGGCGGCGCGTTGCATCTCGCGGATGACCGACGTCGGATCGACCTCGGGGTTGGCGCCCGCGCTGATCGAGACCGGCAATAGGTCGTCGACACGCTGCCGCAGGCGGCTGATCGCTTCGATCTGAGCGTCGAGTTCGGCGCGCTGGCGGGCGGCCGCGGTCCGCAGATCCCACGTCGGATCCTTCATGCGGGCAGCGATCTCCGACAGCGGCACGCCGAGGCTCCGCAACACGAGAGCCGCGTAGAGCCGCTCGACGTCCGGTCTCGCATAGACGCGATGACCGCCAGGCGTACGTGCCGACGGTCGGACCAGCCCGATCGCGTCGTAGTGATGGAGCGTACGGACCGTCAGCCCGGTCTCGGTGGCCAGCGCACCGATCCGCCACGTCGACTCGACGACGTTAGTGGTGGGCGGCATGAGCCGAGCATAGAACCTGACGTCACGTCAGGTTCAAGAGTTGCGGTCCACGCATTCTCACCGGCGCTCGGAAACGCCTGATCGATGGCGCGTGCGAACCTACGCTCGATTGGTGAACGGATCTCACGTCGCCCGTGTACCGAGCTGAGGAGTCCACATGGCACTGTCGTACGACGTGTTTGTCGCCCCAGTCACCCCGGCGAAGAACAAAGCGATCCCGCCCGGCCAGACGGCGGTCACGTGGTCGCCGATATCCGCGACGCTGATCTCGGGCGAGACCGATGCCGTTCTCGTCGATCCGCTGATGACGACCGAGCAGGCCCGTGACCTCACCGACTGGGTCGCCGCCAGCGGCAAGAATCTCACCACGATCTACGCCACGCACGGCCACGGCGACCACTGGTTCGGCGCCAGCGTCGTCCTCGAACGCTTCCCACAGGCACGCTTCGTCGCAGCGCCGGCCGTCGTCGAAGTGATGCAGACCAACACACCGGAGATGGTCGAGCAGACCTGGAGTTCACACTTCCCGGGCCAGATCCCGGACCGGATCATCGCCGAACCGTTGAGCGAGCCGGCTATCGAGCTCGAAGACGAAGAGCTGACTGTCGTGGCGCTCGGCCACAGCGACACCGACAGCACGACCTGCTTGCACGCGCCGTCGATCGATCTCGTGGTCGCCGGTGACTCGGTCTACAACGACGTACACCTGTATCTGGCGGAATCGGCGTCGGGCGGCCGGGAGCGATGGTTGGCGGCACTGGACACAGTGGAGTCGTTGCGGCCCAAGGAGGTCGTCTCCGGGCACAAGCGGGCCGAACGCCCCGATGATCCGGCCACTATCGAGGCCACCCGGCAGTACATCCGGGATGTCGAGACGTTCCTGGAAGCGAAGCCGACCGCTCGGGAACTCTACGACGCGATGATCGCCAAGCATCCGACGCGCATCAACCCGGGCGCGCTGTGGGATTCGGCCAACGCGCTCCTGCCCGCGCCCTAGCGGGTTCCGACGGGCCGCCGACGCGATCGGGCGAAGTTCAGTCGATGCTGCCGCGCGGGACGATCCAAGCGTGCTGCTGTCCGGTCGTCGCCGCGATGTGCTCGAAGTCCGCGTCGTAGTGAAGGACGACCGCACCGTGATGCTCGGCCACGGCGGCGGTGAGAAGATCGATGACGCCCGCGGCTCGGTGATGGCCACGCGCGGCCATCCGGACCTGAACGTCACGCGCACGTTCAGCAATAGCCTCGCTGATGGGCAGCACGACATACAGCGCACGCCGGCGCTGAGCGATGGCTCGCACATCGGCGAGATCTCGACCTGAATAACCTGCCTCGAGATCGACGGTGACGCACGTGGCGGCAGCACGGTCGGTGATGAGACCCGCGATGACGTTGCGGACCGGCGTCAGGTTGCTCCGAGCGTGCGCGGAGGTGTCGATCAAATACAGCTGGCCGGGACCAACCGGTGCGGTCACCGCCGCGCCTGCCGCATGACCTCCGGGTCGGTGATGTCCGGCCCCACGCCGAACGCGTAGGGGTCGTCGAGGAGCTGTTCGATACGGCGACGGCGCTCGGCGACGAAGTCGAGTGCCGCGTTGACGGTGTCCTTCTTGGTCGTCGTACCGAGTTCCTTCGCTGCTAGGGCCAGCGCTTCGTCGTCCAGATCGATCATGGTCTTCATATATACGATACTACTGCTCGATACATATCCGTAGCAATACTCCGGCTGGCTCCCAGGGCACATGGGCAGCCACCGCCTCGCAGCCTGCCCTACCCCGGGGGCCGAGTGTCGGATGTTGTTAGCGGTTGATCGGCGTCATATCGGCGTACCGGTCGCCGAGCGGCGCCTCGATCGCGTTCAATGTCGCGATCTGCTCCGGCGTCAGGACGAGAGCATCCGCAGCGACGTTCTCCTCCAAGCGCTCGACCCGCTTCGTACCCGGAATGGGTGCGATGTGTTCGCCCTGCGCAAGGATCCACGCGAGCGCAACCTGCGCGGGCGTTGCGTTTGCCTGTTTCGCGACGGCCTCGACAGCATCGACGATGCGCAGGTTGGCCGTGAGGTTCTCGTCCTCGAAACGCGGGTTGTTGCGGCGGAAGTCCGACGCGTCGAGGTGCTCGGTCGAACGGATCGCGCCGGTGAGGAAGCCGCGGCCGAGCGGCGAATACGGCACGAACCCGATGCCCAGCTCGCGCAGCGTCGGAATCAGCTCGGCCTCCGGGTCGCGTGTCCACAGTGAATACTCGGTTTGCACCGCGGTTACCGGATGCACGGCGTGCGCCCGGCGGATCGTGCTCACGGCCGCTTCGGATAGGCCGTACCCGCGGATTTTGCCGGCCTCGATCAATCCCTTGAGTGCGCCGACGGTGTCTTCGATCGGTGTATTCGGGTCCATGCGGTGTTGGTAATAAAGGTCGATGCGGTCGGTGCCGAGGCGCTTGAGTGAACCGTCGATCGACAACCGTAGGTTTTCGGGGCTGCCGTCGAGGCCGCGCTCGTTGTCCACGGCGTGCCGGATCGTGCCCCACTTGGTCGCGACCACGACCTGGTCGCGACGGCGACCAAGGGCCCTCGCCGAGGAGTTCCTCGTTCACATACGGCCCGTAGATCTCCGCTGTGTCGAAGAACGTCACCCCCAGATCAAGGGCACGTTCGATGGTACGAATCGATGCCGCGTCGTCGGTCTGCGCGCCGGTGTAGAACGCGGACATACCCATCGTGCCGAGACCGATACGGGACACGTCCAGACTGCCAAGTGTCGTGTGCTTCATACCTTCATCCTGCCCCGGGACGGCCACCCGAACGCCTATTCCCGAAGCCTCGAAGATCACATCCCGGCGGTTGCTAAACCCGCTGGAAGCGGATCCGCTGCCCGTGACGTGTGGGCAACCACGTGACAGCGGCGTGCCGAGGGCATGTTGAGCAGCACGTTCGACAGCACAGGCGGTCATGAGTTTCGCGCCGCCCGTACTAGGCAGCTACACTCGCGAACTCACATCCTTGGTCCTCAATGGAGAGTCATGCCCGACTCCGTTTCCACAACCTTAGTGAAAACGATCCCCGCCGTGCTCTGGGTTGTCTTCGCCGCACTCGTTTATCTCACCCTGCGACGCGCTCTCATTCCGCAATTCCAGCGCCTGTCCCACCTCAAGGCGCCCGGCGTCGAACTGACTTTCGCCCAGCATTTACTTGAGGAGGCGGTCACCGCCGAGGCCGATGGGCAAACGGCGGCACCGCCGGCCAGCGATCGTCGCGCAGCGGTGTCACGACTCGAACATGCAGTGGACATCATGCGTGACGGACGAATCCTCTGGGTTGACGATCATCCAAGCTCAAACGCCTCGCTGACATCGCTGTTCACGCGCGTCGGCATGCACGTCGACTCCGTCACCTCGACCTCGGAGGCGCTTGAGCGACTCACGAGTACGTCGTACGACATCGTGATAACAGACATGAGGCGCGAGACCGAAGATCCGGCCGACACGGCTGGCATCACCCTGTTGCACGCGATGGCAGCGCGAAGCATTCGCCTCCCCGTTCTGATGTTCACCGCGAACTTCGATCCTGCCCAGGGTCTACATGCTGGGATCTTTGCGTACGCGAACAGCGCCGACAATGCAGTTCAGTATGTGATTGACCTCATGGAACGCATCAAGTTCGGCGCCACCGTATAGAAACGGGCGACATCTGGGCGGCCGGGCTCAGGAGGGGCTCGCGCATCTCGAAGCGTTGCGGCCACTGCTCACGGCGGAGTACGGAGCGGACTCAATCCACGTAACCACGCTCGACCGCCGGATCGATCAAGTCCGGCGTGGCCCGAGTTTGTCGGATTAGTCGGCCCGTGCTCGGTCCTGATGCCGAGTCCGACGTGGGATCCTCGAGCAGCGGGCACTACTCGACGACCGGCGTTGGCCGCCGTCCAGCCCTTGACTGACGGGTCCCGTCAGCAGCCGTGACGATGCACGCCGGCACACTTGCCGATCCCCGATTTGTAGCCGGGTACAGCGGTACGCCACGTGCCATCTCGTGGCCGCGGTCCAATCATCCCGCACCGTGGACGCTGAGCTTGATCGTCAATCCGCCTGCGAATCACTCAGACGCAAGCCTGAATCGCAGCGATCTGGGCAGCTGGCCGGCTAGCGCGAGCAACGTCAACGCGTCGAGCGGGTCGGAGACCGGGAGTACTCCGTGTGCGGTTCGCACAACATGATCTTGTCGCGATTCGAAAGCGCCTCTGACGCATATCGAAAGCCGATGGCTCGCCAAACGAAAGCGACGTGGTATCAGCACAAGTCAGGGACCGCAAAGGCGCAGCGCGGTCCGGCGGCCTTCGTCAAGCGGACGTCCAGTGTCGCGAGCTTCGCATCCAACGACTCCGCGAGTGCGACATACCAACCGTCGTACACGGTGACATTTTTCCGCAACTCCCACACTCTCGCGGCGAACGGCTCGTACGCGAACAGCTCGATCCTCAGGCTTAGCAGGTCCGCGTGGGCCAGCGTTGCCGCATCTGCCGAAATCTCGCCGGCGATCGAGGCTCGTCGCAGCACATTGGCCGCTTCCACCAGCATGAGATGAGGCGCGGCCAAGTCATCGCTCGCGAGCAATTGATCCGCCCGCGAGCCAACCGGACCGCTATCCACGAGCGCCGCTACCACGAGACCGGCGTCCACAACGAGGGTCATCGGCGATCGGCGTCGCGGTGGCCGAGGATCGACTCGACCGACAGCCGACTGCCGAGACGTTGCTTGCGGTCACGGATCTGTGCAAGCAGCACGTCCGCGTCCGGCCGCCGGGCGATCTCGATCAACTGCGAACGAACGTACTCCTGGAGAGATCGACCGCTGAGCGCGGCCCGCGAGGCAAGCTCGTCGCGGGTCTCGTCGGGCACGTCCCGAATGGTGATCGCAGTGGCCATAGCATCATTATGCTGCTAATAGCAGCGAACAACAACCAGCTCTCCGCCAGCCAAATATGTGGGCCGACTTTGCTGCTATCGACGATGTGGGCCGAGCGGGACTCGAACCCGCGACCGAGGGATTATGAGTCCCCTGCTCTAACCGGCTGAGCTATCGGCCCTCGACGCGACAGCTTACCTATCCGATCCGTCCGCGGCCGTCCGGCCGATACCCGCTCATGCGGTGGCGGAACGCGACCGTCGACTTGCGGCAGCGTAGGACGCCGGCGGAGAGCGGCCGACGGCAACGCAGGACGCCGCGAAAGCCATCTCATGCAGCCACGATTCCAATCGCGTGCCTATAGAGTCACCGCTTTCCGGCACGAGCGCGGACTCCGGGTGACGATTGCTTCCTCCGTGTCGCGGTCGGCGCGGTGACCTTTCACCACGCACTGGCGGAACAATTTCACCGCGTGCCGCGGATGCTTTCGCCGCGTGACCCTCGCTGCCGGCCTGGCCGCGACCCTCGCTGCCGACCTGTCGCGGAGGGCAAGACCTAGGGTCCGCGCATACCGACGCACCGTCGCGCGTGCGCTCCGCTTGGGCCGGTACGGCCAGAGCCCGCGTTCTGCCAGCAACGCCCAACGCCCTGGTCGTTGCGGTCGGTTGATCCACCGCCGCGGACGATTGGTGTCGCCTAGCACGACGCCAATCGTCCACCGCAGTGGATCATGGACGGCCGGTGATCTGGCTCGGCCGCCGCCTGGCCCGCGATGCCCGCAGGTTGGCGACGTTGCCACACGTACGCACGTCATGCCAGACACCGCTGTTGTTGCGAGAGCCGTCGTAGAACGTCGACCCGCACTCCGTGTTACGGCAGCGCTTGAGGCGCGGCCACGTGCCGTTCTCTTGCGACCGGTACGTCTCGATCCACAGCGCGGACGCGAGCCAGCGCCAGCCGGACCCGCTCGGTGTCAGCGTGACCTCGCCCGTGCCGGGAACGAGCGTGGCCGCGACCGGCGCCGCGACGGTCATGCCGTCGATCGACTCCTGGCCGCTCGTCGCCCCGTCGCGTTCCGGACCGCCGTACTCCGGTCCGCCGACCAGTAGCTCAAACGTCCTCGCGCAGCTCGCGCAGGTGCCGTACGTCCGAAGCCGACAGCGCGATCGCCGGCGGGTCGATCCCCCGGTCGACGGCCCACCGCTCCGACGCGGCACGCGCCCACGACGAGGCGCTGTCGCGATCGCCGAGCAGATCGGCACCGTAGCCTCCGATCGCCCGGGTGTTGACGAAGTCCTGGACGAGCGTGAGTCCGGCCGGAGCCTCCCGCAGGCCGTACCGGCTCGTGGCTGTGGCGTAAGACATAGGCCAAGTGTATTCGGGTATGTCGCGAGAGCCAATCCAACGTGACATAGTCATAAGCCGTTCGCTTATGTCAGCGCCAGTAGCGGCGCCGGAAACGGCGCAAAGAGAGCCCAGGAAGGTACACATCATGACCACCATCGAAGGAGCGACCGTCCTCGTGACCGGCGGCCAGCGGGGCCTCGGCAAGGCGTTCGTGGACGAGTTGCTCGCCCGCGGCGCCGCGAAGGTCTACGCCACCGCACGCCAGCCCGTACCGTCCGATGACCCTCGCGTGGTGAGCGTTGCGCTCGACGTCACCGACCAGAATTCCGTGTCCGCGCTCGCCCGCGAGGCGACCGACGTGTCCATCGTGATCAACAACGCTGGCATCTCCGGCGGCGGCGGATCTTTGCTCTCGGCCGGCATCGACGACGCGAAGGCGACGTTCGAGACCAACGTGTTCGGCGCGCTGCGGATCGCTCAGGCCTTCGCTCCGGTACTCGCCGCGAATGGCGGCGGCGCACTCGTCGACATCCACTCCGCCCTGTCGTGGATCGCCGGTGCCGGCGCATACGGCGCATCGAAGGCCGCGTTCTGGTCATTGACGAACTCGCTCCGCGTCGAAATGGCCGGCCAGGGTACGCAGGTCGTCGGCGTTCATCTGGGCTACACCGACACCGACATGGTCAAGAACGTGACGGCGCCGAAGAACGACCCTCGCAAGGTCGCCGCGGACACGGTCGCCGCCGTCGAGGCCGGCGCGACCGAAGTGCTCGCCGACGACGCGAGCCGATACTTCAAGTCCGTGCTTAGCGGGCCGGTCGAGGGACTTCGCCTCGGCTGACATCCAGCCAGCGCTTGCGACCGGTGCATGCTGGCCATCTCACCCATGGGCTCCGTATTCGCTGGGAATGGGCGGCGCGTCGTCACGCCGCGCTCAGAATCCTCCAGCCAACACCATCGCGGACAGCGCCTGGCTCGCGGCGGATGACCGACGGCCACCGGGGGTCTTGCAGGTACGCCGCGTCGGGTGCCTCGCCGAGTTCGTCAATCATCGGACCGAGAACGCTGTCCAACGCGCGCAGCCGGTCGAGCTCATCGCCGGGGAGCAGCACCCATCGACCGCGACTTTCCGGATCAGGCAACACCTGACTGTCGTCGTAAAGTACGTGGACATTCTGCGTCAGGTCGTCATAGAAGTTCAGGTGAGGATAGTTCCGCGGCACCCAAACTCGCTCCTGGTAGTCCCGATCGCTGAAGGCGGCGAGAGCCCGCATAACCTCTCGCCGCATCGCGGGGGTATTCGACGGAGGTCATTGCGGCCGCCTGCTGGTTGCAACTCGATCCGCGAGTTCACGGATGTGACCAATCGCGGCGTCACGCCCTGGCATGTCGACCGGGAGTTGCTCCTCCGCTCCACCAACCAGGGCTGACCGAATGGCATCCTCCAGGTCCGCGACGACGCCTGGGGCACGGTCTCGAAGAGACAGCCACCCTAAATGCTCGTCGACGATCTCCGCGAACTCCCTCCTCGTCGTGGCGTCATTTACCCGATCCGCGAGAAACCCAACGACCCAGTCGAAGAGCCAATGTCCGGCCACCCATTCTGAGTCTGCGTCGATTTCAATCATTCCCGCCATCGACGGGTTACCAATTGCCCACGATGCGGCGAGCGGCTGCTTCAGGATCCTGTCCCGCCAGTCGTGCCGCAAGGCACGCGACCAGGAGGGATGCCGCCTGTTCGAAAATGACTTCGGAAGAATTGACCTCATCGAAACCGCCGCGATCGATCGTGAGCACACCGGCGGGCAAATCGGATGCCCCGTCAATTCCCCTCGACACGCCCTCAACAAAATCCGGCGGCAATCCAAGCGCAAATCCACGGCTCCATAGCCGACTCGGATACGTGTCTACGACCGATCCGACCTCGAACTCGTGTCCAACACCGATCTCGAGAACGGTCCGCCGTCCCGGTTTAGGCGTGAACCGACCACCAACGAGAGCACGCGGCGCAAGGCCGCCAAATCGGCGCAGTACCTCGACGATCAACCGCACTTCCGATGAGGTCGCCGATGAACGACTTGCCGGGCGCGACGATCGACGCCACTCGACAACATCGAAGGCAGCGGCTTCGTCATCTTCTAGAAGGGCCGCCGCGCCATGCCGGCGAATATCGACAATTGTCATCGCGGGCCAAGTCCGTTCATCTTCCGCCACCAAGGACCAAACTCCGGATACTGGTCGATCAAATCTGGATCATAGTTGCGTCCTGGAGGGTGGGTCTCCAACGCCGCAGCGTGCGCGTCCTCATATGACATCCCAGAATTCATTAGCTCAGACTCCCGCAGCTCATGTCGCATGAAGTTTGTCTGCGCCTCCGTCAGCGGCGAACCACTCTCGAGCGCGGAACCGATCCTTTGGAGCATGGCGTCGTTGGCACCGAATGGATCAAGCTTCGACAGGTGATCGGTCACGACCGTTAAGTCAGCGCCGGTGAACTCGCGGCGTTGCGCTGCCGTGGCGCCGTTCGTCTCAGGCTCCGGCGAATGCTTCATTGGATCGCTGCTGATCGAGCCGCGGTCGTCGCGGAGGAGTTTCTTCAGCGCCTCGATGATCTCCCCGAGGCGGCCCATCATCGACGTCAGCCGGCCGACGCTGTCGCGCAACGCGGTGATCCACCGACCGATCCGCGCCGACCACGATGCAACCAGCGTGGACACCTGCTCGATGACCCACGGCGTCGCCAAACCGAACGAAAAGAACTCCTCGCCGGCGTAGTCGATCGCGCGCGACACCACGGTCGCGATCGCGTCGCGGACCATCACCCGTACGCCGGCGATCAGATACGCGACCCCGTCACTGATCGACGCCATGGTGTCGGCCGCCGACGCTAACCCACCGAGCAGCGTCTGTTGATGCGACGCCCACATCTGGTACGCCGTCGCCGCCGTACCCTGCCACCCACTGACACCGGTCGCGGCACCCTGGCCGAACGTGGACACATCCGACCGCAGGCTCGACGCCACGTTCCGCCACGTCTGCGAGTGCGACGCGATCTGGGCCGGATCACCGGCTAACCAGTCCAGCGCCTCCGACAACGGCCGGATGTGCTCCATCAACCAGGACAGGCCGTACTGCATCAACGTCCCGAGCGGATCCGACACCGCCGCCAACGTGTCCAGTCCGGCGCCGACGCCACCCAACGTCGTGTCGATCCACGACCCGCTCGTCACGCCCTGATGGATCGCCTCGACATCCTCGGCCAGCCAGACGCCGGCCCACGGATCACCCGGATGCGATCCGAGCGGAGCCACAATCGGGTTGATCGTCACGAAGCGGTCCACATGCGACAGACATACGCGGCCGCCTCACCGTCTGCGCTGACACAAGCTCGCCGGGCGCCGTCGACACGCATGTCCATCGACGTTGAGCGTTGTCCAGTCGCGAAAACCACGCAACCCCACGGGTACGGATTGTGGATAACTCAGCATCCCGGCGCATCGCGCGCGGCACCGTTATCCCGAGACGCGCACACCCAAGATGGCCAGGGGTTACGGTGGCGGCAAGGGCACGGTTGTGGTCCACGGGGAGGC
The DNA here is from genome assembly GCA_963724705.1 of uncultured Actinomycetota bacterium. Taxonomy (GTDB): domain Bacteria; phylum Actinomycetota; class Actinomycetes; order Mycobacteriales; family Micromonosporaceae; genus DASQPR01. The sequence continues at coordinate 306,690 of CAVRVS010000005.1, read as the reverse complement.
CTCATGCAAAGCGACTTCGCACGTCAACATCCGGCCATGGGTGCCGTCTACATGCAGTCGAACGACCGCGACGGCAACCAGCTCATGGCATTTCGCCGGGAAGCGACGGGCGCGCTGTCCGGCGCCAACGCGCAACATACCGGCGGATTCGGTGACGGCACGCCACATCTGCCCTCACAAGGATCGGTCATGCTCACCGGCGACGGCCGACATGTGCTGCTGACGAACTCGGGCAGTGGTGACCTGAGTCTCTTCGACATCGACGACTCCGGTGCACACGCCGCTCAGACCATCGTGACGGGCACGGCGCCGAAGAGCGTCACCGAGCGCGACGGTCTCGTCTACGTGCTAAACACCGGCGACCCGTCACTGACCGGATTCCGGCTGGATCGCAGCGGACTCGAGCAGATCGCCGACCCGACGCCACTGCCGGCCGCCAATGCCGACCCGGCGCAGGTCGGCTTCAGCCCGGACGGAACGACCGTGGTCGTCACGGAGCGCGGTGCGAACGCCATCGCGATGTATCCGGTCGACGACCGAGGGCGTCTCGGCCAAGCCCATACGCAGCCTTCCGCCGGGCAGACGCCGTACGGCTTCGCGTTCACCGACGACGGCGCGCTCGTCGTCGCGGAGGCGTTCGGCGCCGCGACAGGGAAGGCCGCCGCGTCCTCCTACATCCAGCGTGGCGCCGACATCACGCCGATGTCCCAGTCGGTCGGCAACGGTCACAGCGAGATCTGCTGGGCGGTCGTCTCGAACGACAACCGCTACGTCTACACGACGAATTTCGCCGACAGCACGGTGTCCCGTTATGCGATCGGAGCGGATGGGACCCTCACGCTCGACGACCCGATGGCCGGCGTCGGCATCGGCGGCCACACCGGGCTTCGGGACGAGGACATGACCAATGACGGCCGGTTCCTCTATGCGATCGATGCCGATTCGCAGAGCATCTTCGGTTGGTCCGTCAGCGGCGGCGGAGCGTTGTCGCCGCTCGGATCGTGGGACGGTCTTCCTCAGGCGGTCGCGGGCTTGGCGGCAAGCTAAGTCAAAATGCCCGTGGGCGAGCGCACGCGCCGTCGCGCGTGCGCTCAATCCTGTCTGCTGGGTACGCCGGGACGCCACGTACCAGCGAACAAGCAGCGAGCGCGCGGCCGCTACCGGCGGGCGCACTGCGACGCGATGAACGCCTGGAAGTCGGCCCGCATCATCCAGCCCTCGTCGGAGGCGCCGCCGGCGGGCAGCCGTACCCAGTCGCCGGCGCCATGATCACGGAACTCGTCCGGAACCGACGCGACCATCTCGGTCGTGATCGGCGACCCGTCGAGCGCGGCGCACCACTCGTCCTGGAGCTCGCCCCGGATCTCGTTCATCCACCAGCTAGTCATTCGCGGCTCTTCCACACCGCGGACATTACGGAAGCCCGACCGCTCGTGCGACCGGATCGCCAAGATCAACCGGCCGGGGTAGCGATCGGCGAGAACCCGATCTCGGCACACGCGCGTTCGATCTCCGCGGTCGGGTACGGCGTCTTGCGGCTCTCGCCGAACAGGCTCCAGTAGAAGTCGTTCATCACGACCGCGACCGGCGCGTAGTGCGCGATGATCACGGCCGCCCACGGCGGCACCCCCAATGCCGCCGACCCCGACGCGACCCGCCGGATATAGGCGTTCCGCTCGCCCGTGTCGGCCGGCTTGACCAGCGCCGACACGAGCCAGTTGACCAACCGCATCACGGCGTAGCACCGGTCGTGACTCCGATTCGCGTCGACAAACTCGCGTTCGGTCGCGGACAACTCAAAACGCGTCGACGTCGCCAACCCGAAGTCGGTCAGGTAGAGCCGTCGGCCATCGGTGAGGATGTTTCCGAAATGCGCGTCGAAGTGAAACAAGCCGTTCGCGTTCATGTACGACACATCGTCGCGCAGACCGGCCTCAACCATCGCACACGCCGCTTCGAGCGCTTCGTCGCCGCGAGCGAGCTGATCACCTAGCCAGCGATCGAGGTTCTGCGGTACGTACTCCAGGAACAGCACCACGCTCGCCGTGGCGCGCGACAGCGCTTCGAGCCGATGCCGTACGGCCTCCGAGCCATGCCAGAACTCGACGAGCTCATCGAGCGATCCCGGTTCGCCCCGCGGCGGCGGCGTCGCGCTCGGCTCCGTGAGCACGCGCCAGTGGTACATCAACGGGAAGCTTTCGCTCTGGCCGCTGAGAACCCAATTCGTCGTCATCGTGTGCGCGGCCAGCTCCCGCCACACTCCCCCGCCGGCCGAGCCGACGCCGTAGTGACAATAGGGCGGCAGGTCGAACAGGTTCGCCGTCGACATCACGTTTTCGGCGCGCCGTTCGAGATCGGTGAGCGGGATCCGTTTGGCGAAGACTGGCGTGCCGTCGATGTCCAGCAACGCCGAGGTGCCCCCGATTCCGTTACCGAGGAGTGGCTGCGCATCGAGAACGCGACCGAGCTGCCGATTACTGAGCAACGCCAGTGCCGTGGAGGTGACGCCGTACCGCTGAATGCGTTGGTTCGACGTGCCGGACGTCGCCGGCGGTGCTGTCATGAACGCGAGGCTATCGCGCCGGGATGTCCGAACGTGGCCGCCGGCTCCGACGTCACAGGCAAACAGCGGTTCGAGAGGGGAAGATCATGAAGTACATGATTTTGCTGTACGCGTCGCAGCAGGACTACGAGGCCATGCAGGGCAAGTCGTCGGTGAAGAAGGCGTGGACGGGCGAGCAACTCGGCGCGATGGGCGCGTTCATGGAGAAGTTCCATCAGGAGATTGCGGAGTCGGGCGAACTCGTCGATGCCCGCGGCCTGGACGCGCCGGTGCACGCACGGCGGATCCAGATGCGCGGCGGGGTGCCAGTTGTCACCGACGGGCCGTATCCCGAGGCGCAGGAAGTGCTCGCCGGCTACACGATCGTGGAGTGTTCGAGTTTCGACCGCGCAACGGAGCTGGCCGCGCGCATGTCGGAGTGCCCACCGGGACCCGAAGGCGCCGAAGGCATGTACGCCGATGTGCGGCCGATCATCGAGGGCCGCGAGTCACGTGGACGTGTGACGGCCGCGATGTCCGATGCCGAGGACCTGCTGCGCGAACTGGCGCCGCAGGTTCTCGGTGCGGTCGTCCGGCGCTACGGGCACTTCGACCTGGCCGAGGACGCGGCCCAGGAGGCGTTTTTGGCGGCGGCGACGCAATGGCCGCGCGATGGCGTCCCGGACAATCCGCGGGCGTGGCTCATCACCGTCGCGTCCCGCCGGCTCACCGATCTGTTGCGCAGCGAGCAATCGCGGCGACGACGCGAGGAAACCGTTACACGGCAGGAGTTGCCGGACGGTTGGTGGTCGCCGGGCTCGGATCGTGTCGGTGCCGCGCGCTCCGACGCGGACGACTCGCTGATCCTGCTGTTCCTCTGCTGCCATCCATCGCTGTCGCCGGCATCGCAGATTGCCCTGACACTCCGCGCGGTGGGCGGCCTGACGACGGCGGAAATCGCGCGGGCGTTTCTCGTCCCGGAGGCGACGATGACCCGGCGCATCACCCGGGCCAAGCAGACCATCAAGGACAGCGGCGGCCCGCTCGGTCCGCGGTTCGGGGTGCCGCCGCCGGCCGAGCGTGGCGATCGGCTCGGCGCCGTCCTGCACGTGCTCTATCTGATCTTCAATGAGGGGTACGCCAGCACCGCCGGCCCAACGCTCCAACGCGCGGACCTGTCCCGTGAGGCGATCCGGTTGGCGCGCCTCGTGCATCGGCTCCTTCCCGACGACAGTGAGGTAGCCGGATTGCTGGCACTCATGCTGTTGACGGATGCGCGGCGACCAGCGCGAACCGATGCAGACGGCGCTCTCGTGCCGATGGCTCGGCAAAATCGACGGCTGTGGGACGCCGACCAGATCGTCGAAGGCGTGGCGCTTGTGACGGCGGCGCTGCCGCGTGGTGCGGTCGGGCCGTACCAGGTGCAGGCGGCGATCGCGGCGCTCCACGACGAGGCCTCGTCCGCCGACGTGACGGACTGGCCGCAGATCGTCGCACTCTATGAGGTGCTGTTGCAGATCTCCGACAACCCCGTCGTTGCGCTGAATCATGCCGTCGCCGTCGCGATGGTGTCCGGACCGACGGCCGGACTGGACTTACTGGCAGCGCTCGACGGAGACGAGCGGATTGCCGAGGATCACCGGTTGCATGCCGTACGCGGGCATCTCCTGGAAATGGCCGGAGACCGGGAGGCGGCGCGGGCCGCGTACGTCGCGGCGGCGGCCCGCACAGCGAACTCCCCGCAACGGCGTTACCTGCACGATCGGGTCGCGCGGCTCGACTCGTAATCGCCCGGACATGCGCCGCTGGGTCTGAGCGGCCGTGACGTAAGGCGCGCGCGGTGCAATGTTCCAGCGGCTCGCATATGACTCTGCTAGCGCCAATGCGTGCAGAGAGGTAGCGCCGTGCGGGACAACCATCCCCCGACGGGCTCGCGGAATTCACCGGCCAAATTGCGCGCCGGCGGAACCAACAATCGAACGTATGTGCGATAATCACAGACATGCGGAGCGAGGCCGCGATCCTCCACGCTGACCTCGACGCCTTCTACGCGTCGGTGGAGCAGCGCGACAATCCGCGGCTGCGTGGCCGACCCGTGATCGTCGGCGGCGGTGTCGTGCTGGCCTGCAGCTACGAGGCGAAGCGTTGCGGCGTGAAGACGGCCATGGGTGGCCGTACGGCCCGGATGCTCTGCCCGGACGCGATCGTGGTCGAGCCTCGGATGTCGGCGTACTCGACAGCGAGCAAGGCCGTCTTCGAGGTCTTCCGAGACACCACGCCACTCGTCGAGGGCATCTCGATTGACGAGGCATTTCTCGACGTCGGGGGGTTGCACAAAATCACCGGGACGCCGGTCGAGATCGCGATCCGGCTGCGTTCCGAGGTCAGGCAGCGGGTCGGTCTACCGATCACCGTCGGAGTAGCGCGGACCAAGTTCCTGGCCAAGGTCGCGAGCGGTGTCGGGAAGCCGGACGGTCTGCTCGAAGTGCCGCCGGACCGAGAGATCGCATTCCTCCATCCGCTGCCGGTCGAACGGCTCTGGGGCGTCGGCGTCGTCACCGCCGCGAAGCTCCATGAACACGGCATCCGTACCGTCGGCCACGTCGCCCGCATCGGCGAGCCGGCGCTGGTGTCGATCCTCGGTGTGGCCGCCGGTCGGCATCTGCACGCGTTGGCCCACAACCGGGATCCGCGACCGGTGCAGGTCGGGCGCCGGCGCGGCTCGATCGGATCGCAGCGGGCGATCGGATGGCGGCCGCACACCGCGGAGGAGATCGACGCCACGCTGGCCGGCCTCGTGGACCGGGTCACCCGCCGGATGCGCTCGGCCGGCCGGCCAGGACGTACGGTCGTGCTGCGGTTCCGCTTCGACGACTCATCCCGGGCGACCCGCTCGCGCACCCTGTTACGCGCCACGCTCCATACCCAGACGGTCCTCGACGCGGCACGAGGCCTCCTCGCCGCGTCGCAGCCTTTGATCGAGAGCAAGGGCGGGCTCACCCTCGTCGGCATCTCGGTCGCGAACCTCGGCCACAACGACTGGATCCAGCCGGAGCTTCCGTTCGACGCGCGCAACAACGGCGAGCTGGACGCGGCGCTCGACTCCGTACGGGACAAGTTCGGCACGCGATCGGTCAACCGCGCAGTGCTGCTGCACAAGGATCTCGGCCTGACCGTCCCGCTGCTCCCCGACTGATCGCCGCCACCGGCATGATCAATGTTCGCAATAATCCAATAGCAGGTAGCCGGTGTCGTCGCGGCCGCGACTCACCGTGATGGTCGCGACATTGGTGTCGCCCTTGAGCACAGTCCAGGTGGCGTTGCTCTCCGTCACGCGCACGCCGTGTGAAGCCAACTGAGACACGTAGTCTTGTGCGGCGGCTGATGGTGAGCCGGCGGTCGACTGGAGAGACATGAACCCAGCGGTGGCCCCACAGCCGAGGTGGAATGCCGGTACGACTGCACTCACGCCGTGCGGGTACCGGAAGAAGCTGCCGGCGTCCCCGGTCGGGTCGTGCGGGCCGGCCCCCGCGGGGCGCCCGGCGGGTACTGCTCGGGCTGTACGGGCGCCGGACCGGCGGGCACCTCGAAGATCGGGCCTGAGTCGGTAGACGCCGAATCGTTCGGAGCGAGCGGCGCCGATACAGTCGCGATCGCCAATTCGGCCTGATACGGGCCACCGTGCACCGACACCACCATCGAAATCGACACCGAATCGTCCCGGTCGGTCCGGCGTTCGCCCCCCGCATAGCACGTCCACGACTCAGCGGTTGTCGTCGGATTGCTTCCGCATATGATCGGGGCCCCAGACGAGCCGAAGCCGGCCCGGCGAAGTTGCGCCGCCAGGTCACGGAACACGGCGTACGGATCGCCCGTCACCAGGAAGACAGTGGTCTGCGCGTAGTCGTTCTGCACGAACACCGGACCGAGCTGAGTCGTGCCGGCCGGAGGACGCAGCCCGAACGGCATCTGATACGTCGCCGCCGGCAAGGATCGAGGCTGTACCAACGTGCGTAGGGCAGCGACGGTGCCGACGGCCGCCAGCGCCATGACCAGCGCGACGACGGTGACGAGACGGGCGCGATCACGGCGTGCACGTTGGCGGGCACGATCGGCGAGTTCGGTAGGCACGATCACGGTGTCCGCGAGGCTTCCGAGTTGGCTCCGCAGGTGGGCGGTGGACTGACTCATCGCAGCGCCTCCGTTCCCGGGCTACGCGATTCGTTCGTCATCTGCGTACGCTCATGACGTCGTTTGGACTCGATGTCGCGATGCCGGTCTGGCGCCTCCATCGAGTCCGGCACCAACTCTCGCAGCCGCTCCAGACCACGGCGTGCATGTGTCTTGACCGCGCTGAGGGTGAGGCCGAGGATCTCCGCCGTCGCCGACTCGGTGAGATCGTCGAAGTACCGCAAGACGATCACTGCGCGCTGGCGATCGGACAGCAGAAGCAGCGCCGCCCGCAATGCGAGTCGCGTCTCCACGTCCGGATCGGTCACGCTGGCCAGGTCAGGCAGCGTCGCGGCCAGATTCTCGCGGACCCGGCGGCGTCGCCACCACGAGACCTGCAGGTGGTACATGACCTTGCGGGTGTACGCCTCCGGCCCGTCGATGATTCCGTGGCGCGACCAGACCCGATAGGTCCGGGCCAACGCCGACTGCACCAGGTCCTCGGCGAGATGCTGATCGCCGGTCAGCAGGTACGCCGACCGGATGAGGGCGTGGCCGCGAGACCGGACGAACTCTTCGAACTCGCACTCGGAGCCGTCGGTCGTGGCCACCCGAGCCTCCTGTCGATGCGGACGCCCGCCCACGCGAGCATCGCATCTATCCAGACGCCGACGATGCCCCAAACGGATGACGGGGCCGGCCAAGTATTTACGGCGAGAGTCGCGTCAGTCGCGCGCCTGCCACGTCGTGATGCAGGCTTCGTTGCCCTCGGCGTCGGCCAGCACCCAGAACGCCGGCGCGGCTTTGTCGGAGACGAGCGTCCCGCCGGCCGCCAACACCGCCGCCAGTCGACGCTCGGCCTCGTCGTGCGGCACCGAGATGTCGAAGTGGATGCGGTTGCGTTGCGGTCGCGGCGCATCCATCTGCTGGAACCAGATCGCCGGACTCTGACCGTGCGGGTCGACGATCGCGTCCTCCGGACCGGTACGGCCGATCTCGTCCGCGTAGCCCATGACCGCCTTCCAGAACGGTCGGATCTTCGGAATGTCGAGTGCGTCGATCGCGATCTCAACTGCCTGGACGGACCTGGACGACGCGCCGACATCCGGCAACGTCTCCAAGCCAAGGTCCGCTGCTATCGCGGAAACCCGTCGGGCGAGATCGATCTCGACCTGACCCGGCCACGGGACAGACAGGTTCTCGATTGTCACGATCACGCGATCCGGGCGCGCATCCAGTCGTAGGTGCGCCGCCGCCGACGCGTCGATCGCGCCGGCGACGACAGCCGTGAACTTGGCTGCCTCGGCGAGCGACGGCACCGCGACATCCGTGCGGAACATCCCCAGCACGAGACGCCAACCGGCCGGACTCACGGCATCCGACAGCTCGCGCCGCGTGAACCGCTGACCGGGCTCGCCCACAACCTGCTCCGTCATGTTTCCTCCATCGATCGCCGACACGCGAGCGAGCCGGATCGGACGAGGCTACCCATCGGCACCGACAATGTTCAGGTGACCAACAACCAGAGTCACTTGGGCTCGACGCAAGGGCTCGAATCTGAGCGTCGCGCCCACGCTACGCAGCGTCTGCAGGACGAGCCGCACCGCCGGATCGAACGTCGCGGCGACACGGTATGGCGGCCGCTGCACCCGTGGTCGGCGGCGGTCCACGATCTCCTGCGGTATCTGGAATCGGTGGACTTTCCGGCGCCCCGGTTGCTCGATGTGGTCGACGGGTTCGAGGTTGTGTCGTTCATTCCGGGCGACAGCGGTCCGGACGGTTGGGCACCGGTCGTGCCGGAGCCGGGGCTGCGGGCGTTCGCGCGGCTCGTTCGCGACTATCACGTCGCGGTCCGCAGTTTCACGACCGATAAACCCTTCTATACGGGTACGCCGCCGGCCGGCACCGACATCGTCTGCCACGGCGACTTCGGACCCTGGAACGTGGTGTTCCGCAATGGCGAGCCGGTCGGCCTCATCGACTTCGATTACGCGCGACCGGCGCGGGCCCGCTTCGACATCGCGTACGCACTGCAATACGTGGCACCGTTCCGGGACGACGAGGATGCGATGCGATGGCTGCGCTACCCCGAACCGCCGGATCGGTTGCGCCGCATGGAGATTTTCGTCGAGGCGTACGGCGCCGACGCGATCGACGGTCCGACCGACCTCGCCAGCCTCACCGCCTCGGTGATCGACGTGCAGCGCGACATTCGCGATTCAGACGCACGGCTCGCGGCGCAAGGCCTTGAACCGCAGGCGACCTGGGTTGCCAGCGGTCATCTCGACACGCAGAGCGCCCGAATCGCGTGGAGCGAATCGTTCGCGGCCGAGAACGGCCTTACGCGTTGATGTCGATCTTCCGTAGATCCGAGTGGTCCTGGAGGTACGTACGGATCGAGATCAGCGCCGCGATGCCGTCGCCAACGGCCGAGCCGAGTTGCTTCGTCGATCCACGCCGGATGTCGCCGGCCGCGAAGACGCCCGGCATCGACGTGGCGAACATGCCGTCGGTCTTCACGAACTTCCAGTCGTCCAACTCCACCCTGTCGCCGAGCCAGCCCGAATTCGGGTCGAGGCCGATGAACACGAACGCCGCCGACGCCTCGTAGGTCGCCGACGCGCCGGATCCGGCGTCTTTGGTTGACACCAGCGTGCCTCGACGCCCGTTGCCGTCCTTGCTGTTGCTCGGTGCCAGACCGGTGATTTCCGTATTCAGATGCACCGTGAACTTCGGATGGTTGTTCACCTTGTCCTGCAAGAGTTTCGAGGCCCGCAGCTTCGGCCCCCGTACGAGCAGCCGGATGTGGTCGGCGAACTCGGTCAGGAACAGACCCTCCTCGAGCGCCGAATTGCCGCCACCGATGACGACCAACTCCTTGGCGCCCCGGTAGAACGGTCCATCGCAGGTCGCGCAGAAATGCACGCCGGAACCAATGAGGTCGTCCTCGCCCGGCACATCCAAACGCCGGTACGACGAACCGGTCGCGATCAACACCGCGGACGCCGCGACGAACTGACCGGTCCCGAGCGCGACGCAGATCTCGTCGTCGTCGCGGGACAGACCCGTCACCTCGACGGCGGAGAGCAATTCGACTCCATACCGCTTGGCCTGGGCCACGAATCGGTCGGCCAGCTCACCGCCGCCGATCCCGTCCGGAAAGCCCGGGTAGTTGTCGATCTGCTCGGTCACACCGGCCTGACCGCCGAGGCCGGCCTTATCGACGACGAGCGTCTCGATCCCCTCGCGGGCCGCGTAGATGGCCGCGGCCAGACCGGTCGGACCGCCGCCGACGATCACCAGGTCGTACGCCGGTCGCTCGGGCTCCAGGGTGAGCCCGAGCTTGCGCGCGATTTCGTCGTTGCCGGGCTCGATGAGGTTGCTGCCATCGCCGAACACGATCGTCGGGATCGTCCGGCCGCCGTTCTGCAGCTTCTCGACGAACGCCAGGCCGTCCTCATCAGCGTCGATGTCGACGAAGTCGTAGGCGACGCGATGTTCGGCGAAGAACTTCTTGGCGCGGCGGCAGTCGGGGCACCAGCCGGCGCCGTACACGGTGATGTCGCTCACGCGGCACGCTCCTCGAAGGACTCGCGGGCCGCGAGCACCTGCTCGATGTGGGTCTCCGACCACTGCTTGAGCTGCTGCAACACGGGGACCAGGCTCTGGCCGAGATCGGTCAGCTCGTAGTCGACGCGCACCGGCACGGTCGGCGTGATGCTTCGCGTCACGAGTCCGTCGCGCTCCAGCGTGCGCAGTGTCTGGGTGAGCATCTTCTGGCTCACGCCGGCTACCGTCCGGGCCAGCTCGCCGTGCCGGCGCGACCCATCGGCGAGCGCATTCACCAGAAGAGCCGACCACTTGTCGCCTATGGTCGACATCACTTGGCGCGTCGGACAGCTGGCCATGAAGGCGTCGTACGCGAGTTTGTCCTGTTCGCGGCGCTGCGTTGCGGTCGTCGTCATCTCCATAACCCCTTCCGGGCACCGGGCCGACCCATAGGCACTTTTCGGTACCTACTTTCCGTCAGCGCCTTGCTCTCTGCACGATAGATGTCGAAGGCCCCGCTAACAACAGCACGGCCGCACAACGGCACCGACACCGACACCGACGACCAGCAAGGCAAGGGAGATGGGAACCAGATGCGAGTCATCGAAGTGCGCGAGTACGGAGAACCGGACGTCCTGCGGGAGGCGGAGTGGCCGGATCCAGCCCCGACCAATGGCAAGGTCCGTGTCCGCATCGCGGCGACCGTCGCAAACCCGGCCGACCTGGCCACCCGGGCCGGTGTGATGGCCGCCCGTACGCCTAACGCGAAGCCGCCGATCGTGCTCGGCTGGGACTTCGCCGGCACTCTGCTCGACGCTACGGACGAGTGGCCCGCCGGCACCCGAGTTGCCGGCCTGTATCCGTGGTTCGACCTGGGCGACGGCACCGGAACGTACGGCGAGCAGATCGTCGTCGACCCGTCGTGGCTCACGCCGATCCCGGACGGCGTCGGCTTCCCCGAGGCGGCCACGCTCAGCCTGAACGGCCTCACCGCGGCTCAAGCGCTGGAACTCGCCGGTCTGCGGGGCGGTCAGACGCTTCTCGTGACGGGAGCGAGCGGAGGCGTGGGCGGCTTCGCCACCGAACTTGCCGCCGCCGCCGGCATCAACGTCATCGCGGTCGCGTCGACCGGTGACGAGGAGTTCGTGGCCTCACTTGGACCGGCCGAGGTCGTGGGTCGTGGGACCGCGGCGGAGCTGGTCGAGGCCGTACGGCGACGGCACCCGGACGGCGTCGACGGCGTGTTCGACGGAGCGGTCGTCGGCGCGGACCTGATCGGTGCCGTACGCGACGGCGGCGTCTTCATCGCCGCGATCACACCGGCGATTCCGGCGCCCGAACGGGGGATCCGGACGGCTCAGGTCATGGTCGAGCCGAACGGAGTTCAGCTCGGCGATCTCCTGCAGAAGCTGGCCGCCGGCTCATTGCGTACCCGGATCGCAGAGGTGAGGCCCATCGCCGACGCGGGTGAGGCGCACCGCAAGCTTGCCGCGGGCGGACTTCGCGGAAAGATTGTCCTCACGGCCTAACACCCGAGTGGCGTTTGCCCGGTCGCGCCGGTTGCGGCCGGGCCACGCCGCGGTAACGATTCGCTCTCGGCGACCGCCCGAATCGTCTTTCGGACAGCGCGCATTTCGACCCGGCCGGATCATGTGCGCATGGACCCGCCGGGGGAAGCTGGGGCCGCGACGCGCGAGCGATCGCTTCGGTTCGGCCAGGCGACGTTCCTCGTGGTGATCGCCGTCGTCATATCGTGTTGCGGGTTCGGAGCGAACGCGCTTCGCCCGCAGGCGACGTCGACGGCGACCGCCACTTCGGGCACCGCGCCGATCACCGGATCCGTGGTCCTGAGCGCGGACCGGCACACGATCTACTACACCGACGCCGACGACACCTGTTCGCGGCCCAACCTGTCCGCCGACGATGCGGGCGGATCCATCCGGCTCAGCCTGAGCTACTACTCGCCGATGTTGTGTCTCAGCGGCGACGACGTGTTGCCTGCGGTGACGGCGCAGGTCGCGGTGCCCGATCTGTTACAGCCGTTCGTCGACGCCGGCGACGGCCACGCGATCCCAACGTTCCGTCAGGCCGGTGCATTGCATCCGTCGCACCTGCCGACCGGCAGCATCGCGGACACGACGTCGCTCTACGGCGATGTCGGGTCGGCCGCCCCGACGTTCGGCGGCGCGGGTTCGGCGACAATGACGGAAACTTATGCCGACGCGGAATCTGCCTTCTCGCCATCGAGCAACGCGCGCCTGTGGATTGTCCAGACCACGGGTACGTGGACGCCGCCGGCCGGGATCGCGCCGACCTCGATCGCCGTCCGCGGGCATCCCGGCCGTGCGGCGCCCGGAATTATCGTGTGGCGGGAAGACGGCGTCACGGTCGCCATCTTCTGGACATTCGCGCGCGATAGGCCGGCTCCGTCGACCGCTTCGCTCATCGCGATCGCCGATGACCTGGTACGGACGGCGACGACATGACCGCCCCGGCTGCCGCCCCGCGTGGCTACGCCCGCATCGTGGCGGCCGTGCTGTGCCTGCTCGTCGGCGCGACCGTCGGGCTGCTCATCGAATTCGTGGTGACCCGCGGACTCGGAATCACCCACGGAATCGAGCCGATCAACGCTTCCATCGTCATCAGTGCGGACGGCCGGACGCTGCGGACGCCCGGCCCGGGCGCGCTGATCGCCGATGAGACCGCGACGACCGTCACGCTGACCTATCGGCCGGCGTCTGAGTTGTCGACCTGTTTGATGGGCGCGTGTGCGACGCCGATCCTCTGGACCCGCCTGGACGCGCCGTTGGGCAATCGCCGGTTGGTCGACGCGGCCCGCGGCACGGGCGCGTTCGGCCCGATCCTCCGTCCGACCACCATGCCGCCGTATGTGCATCACGCGAGCGACGTAGCGACGCTCAGCGGTGTCGCGGCGTCCTACACCCAGTTCTACGGTGGGCCGGGCGTACAGATGTCAATCGTCGAGACGTGGGGTGACACGCTCCCGTCGCCGTCCAACGGTCTTGTCGTACACGGTCATCCGGCCGTCACCTGGAGCGGGCACCTCGCCTGGATCGAGAACGGCACCACCATCACGATCGGCTCGTCGACGTACGGCTACCTCGCCCCAACGACCGCGCAACTTCTGGCGATCGCGGACGGGATGCGCTAGCCCACCGACCGCCGTTATCCACAGCCGCGCGACTGGGGGTTGCACGGGTCCGACGGTATCGACGACGCTGAACGCCGACGATGGGTGGGTGACAGCGGGCGAAGGGCGGTGGCATGAGCGAGTTCGGGAGCAGCGACACCGGCCTCGACGACGTCGACGCCTGGTTGGCGTCGACGCAGGAGCGTGCGGCGCGATCGGCGGCGGCGGCCCGTGAGTTGCAAGCTCTGCACGGGATCGGTCGCGACCCGGACGGCGTCGTCGAGGTAACGGTTTCGGGGAGCGGTGTGTTGATCGATATCGCGTTGGATGCGCAGATCCGCTCCCAGCCGGTCGAACGGACCCGGCAGCAGATCCTTGCGGCAATCGCCGATGCGCAGCGCGCTCTGACCGCTCGCGTCGCCGAGATCGCGACCGACACCTGGGGCGCGGACAGTCCAACGACCGCGTCCTTGATTGCCGCGCGGATTGCCGCGCGCACCCGACTCGTCTCGGCACCCGAGGTCGACCATGGGCACAGTTGATCCGCTGACCGTCACGCCCGCGCAACTCGTGTCGCACGCCGACCTGCTCTTCCATTTATCATCAGACGTCGCGACCGCACGCAGCGCCGGGCAACAGGTCCGGATGGACACGGGGGCCTACGGCAAGATCTGCGTGGCAATTCCGATCGCCATGAACGCCTTACAGGACAAGGTGATCGACGCCATCGATGCCGCCGCCCACGGTCTCTACGACGGCGGCGTAAAACTGCACCAGGCGGCCGGCAACTATCAAACGTCCGACTCGAACGCCGCGGCGGTCATGGCGAACACCCGCATGCGAGCCGCCTTCTGACGATCCTCCGCGGCCTCCGATCTGGCTCGGCAGCATCCAGTCATCCGGCGTTTACGCCGAGCCGGTCGGCGTACGCGTCGTGGAGTTGCTGCCAGCCGAAGTCGAGCGCTTCGCGGCCGCGGATCGCGCCAATCGGCTGGCCGTCCAGCGATAGGGCCATCACGTCCAGGCACACGTGCCAGCCCGCCGCGACCATCGGTACGGCGGAGCGTTCGGCGGTGGTGTGTCGCAGCGTAAGTCGCGTCCCGACGGCGGTCGCCGCCAACTCCCATCGCAGCACGTCGTCGCCCCACGTGTATTCGAGAAGCGTCGGCTCATCGACCCGGATCACGGTGGCGCTCAACGGCACCTCATCGGTGCCGTCGATCATCGTCAGGGTCGCCGGCCCCGTCTCGGCAAGATTCCGATCGGCCCGGAACGGCGCCCATTCGTCCAACTGACCTGGCTCGGTCAACGCGGCCCAGACCACCTCCGGCGCATGGTCCAAACTCCGTACGAAGACGAGCGTCCACGCGTCACCCTCGGCCGCCGCCATGTTCACCTCGGACAGGCTCGTCGGCACGTAGTCATCCCGCTTCATCACGACTCCCTCCGTTCGAATCCTTCGCGGCCGGCGGTTCCTTCGCGTCGACACGGTCCAAGTGCCGTTCGAGTGCATCCAGGTGCCGCGTCCACAGACGCCGGTACGGCTCCAGCCAGGCATCGATGCGGCGCAGTTCCCGGGTGTCGATCGCGTAGATCCGCTGTTGCCGAGCCGTACGTACGGTCACGAAGCCGGCCTCCCGCAGCACCTTGAGGTGCTTGGACACCGCCGGCTGACTCAGTGCCACGGCCGCGACCAACTCGTTGACGCTCGCCTCGGCGGTGCGCAGCACGTCGAGAATGCGCCGCCGGGTGGGCTCGGCAAGAACGGCGAACGCGTCGACCGGCATGGCTCTTAATATTCCGCACTACGTATATGCCTGTCAAGGACTATAGGCCAACACCCGGCCGTCACCCGTTCACGCAACTGCCCTTGCCCCGGCAACCCCGGAAATGCAAACATCGGCACTCATGAATTAAGACAAACATGAATGTCCGACCCGGGGAGGGCACCACATGACATCAGGACTCCATCGAGCACTCGCCCGAGCGTTGACGATCGCGGCCGCAGTCACCGCCGGCATCCTCGTCGCCGCAGTGGCCGGCAACACCCGCCGACGCGGCCACGGTCACGAAGGGCCTCGACGTGTCGAGCTTCCAGGGCAGCGTGAACTGGACGGCGCAGTGGAACGCCGGCGCGCGGTTCGCGTACGTCAAGGCGACCGAAGGCACCTACTACACGAACCCGAGCTTCGCCCAGCAGTACAACGGCTCCTACAACGTCGGTATGATCCGCGGCTCGTACCACTTCGCCCGCCCGGACACGACAACCGGTGCCACACAGGCAAACTACTTCGTGGCTCACGGCGGCGGCTGGTCGAAGGACGGCAAGACGCTGCCCGGTGCACTCGACATCGAATACAACCCGTACGGCGCCGAATGTTACGGCCTGTCGCAGAGCGCGATGCGCAGTTGGGTCTCCTCGTTCGTCAACCAGTACCACACCAAGACCGGCCGCTGGGCCGTCATCTACACGACGACGGACTGGTGGACGACGTGTACCGGCAACTACTCCGGCTTCTGGGCCAACGATCCGCTGTGGATCGCCCGCTACGCCAGCGCGCCCGGCACCTTGCCGGCGGGCGCACCGACGTGGTCGTTCTGGCAATACTCGAGCTCCGGCCCGTTCGCCGGTGACTCCGACGAGTGGAACGGTGCACTGTCGCAGCTGAAGGTGTTGGCCTGCAACGGCTCCTGCTGACCCACCCAGACACGGCGCAGACACGGCGCGCACGAACGCGGCGCAGGTCCGGGCGACCCATGCCCGAGACCTGCGCCGCGGCGGCAAGCATCAACCGGCGAGGCGAGTGATCTCGTCAACCTCCTCCGGGGTCAGAGTGATCCCGGCGGCCGCGATGTTCTCTTCAACGTGTGCCACCGATGACGTACCTGGGATCGGCAGCATCAGCGGCGAACGATGCAGCAACCAGGCGAGTGCGAGCTGCGACGGCGCGACGCCGTGCTTGCTGGCGACGGCGGCGAGCAGGCCACCGGATTCGGCGAGTGCGCCGGTCGCGAGCGGGAACCACGGAATGAAGGCGATGCCCTGCGCCTCGCACGCCTCTAGAACCGCCTCGGACTCACGGTTGGCCACGTTGTACAGATTCTGAACGGCCGAGATTTCCACGAACTTTTGTCCGGCCGCCAGCTCCTGCACACTTACCTCGGACAGCCCGATGAGGTCGATCTTTCCTTCGTCGCGCAACAGCTTGAATTCGCCCAGCTGATCGCCTAGCGGCACCTTCGGGTCGATGCGGTGCAGCTGCTGCAGCGGGATGCGTTCGAGACCGAGATGTCGAAGGCTCAGCTCCGTCTGCTGGCGCAGATATTCGGGTCGGCCGACCGGCCGCCAGTCACCCGGTCCGGCCCGCGTGAAGCCGGCCTTCGTCGCGATCACCAGATCGTCCGGGTACGGCGACAGGGCCTTGGCGATCAGTTGCTCGGCGACGAACGGCCCGTACGCGTCGGCCGTATCGATCAGGTTGACGCCGAGCTCGACTGCTCGCCGGAGCACTCGTACGGCCTCGTCCGGATTCTTCGGATCGCCCCAGATCCCGGGCCCGGTCAGCTGCATGCTGCCGTACCCGAGGCGGTTGACGGTGTATCTGCTACCCAATCGGAACGTGCCGGATTGCGCGGCTGAAAACGTAGCCACGGGCTTGGCCCTCCCTCGTGTGACAACTCCGGTCCGCTCTCCATCAAACCCGTTTTGCGGGTCGGTTCACGAGCGATCGCGCGGACCGGTGAAGTCAAGCCGCGAGGCGGAACGCGCGACGACGCCGTACCCGGGAAATGACGCGGACGGTGACCATGGCAAACGCCGCCGCGGAGGCGCCAGCCATGACCACGTCGCCGACGATCCAGAAGTGCCCCACGACCGCGACGGTGGTCGCGGTGACCCAGACGATCAGCATGCCGACCGCGGCGACGCGTTGCTGGATTTGCTGGCGGGACGGCGACCGTGCATGATCCGCACGAACTCCGGATCGTCCAACGCCAGTTGGTGCTCGATGTCCTCGAGTTGACGTTGTTCGCGTTCGCTCAGCATCGGCGGCGCCTTCCCACGACTAAGCCATGCCGACGTCGCCGTGCATGCACAGATTGCCGCGCCGTCGGTCACTCGAAGGGCGGCGCTGGATCAGCCGGAGGATGTCGAAGCCGCTCTACCCGCCTTGCGGGGCGATAAACCTGCAAAATGGGTGCCGCGGCACGAGTAGCGGTCGCGGCGACCGGTCAGTCGTTGAGCGCGACCGTCAGACTCCGCACGAAATCCTGCTCCGACTCACTGATCTGCTCGCCGAAGCCGAGAACGCCGCTTGACGCCGCCTCGACGACCCGCTCCGCGATAGTCACCAGCCAGTGTCGGTAGGCCCCGGCATCCCCGGCGTCGACCTTCGACACGAGCAGCGCCTGGGCCTCCTGCGCACGGCTCAGGCACTCCTCGATCGTGCGCGATGGATCGGCCGGCACCGGGACGACCTCGGGCTCCTCGCCTCGATCCGGATCGCCGCCGAGGCGATCGACGATCTCGGTCGCGATCGCCTCGACCAGCGGGCTGCCGCTGTCCCGGCCGTCGGCGATGGCCTCAAGTCCGGCCTCGCCCTCGGCGTGCGTCCGGCGGCCGGAGTCACGCTCCGCCGCACTGGCCGCCGTCATCACCGATTGCGGCAGCCCGACCAGCAGGCTCCACTGCTCGTCGTTCATCGTCTGGTACGGCACGCCATCCCCTATCTCTGTTAATCGCGCTGACTCTGTGGTGGTCGCTGGCCTTCGCCGGTCTCTAGAAGATCATTATCTTGTACGACCGCGACCGACAACGTCTTATACCCCACCTCGTCGAAGAGAACGGTCATCCGATCCTCGTCATACCCCAAGACGGTGCCACGGCCCCACTGCCGGTGGCTCACGGTGCTGTGCAGCGGGTACGGCTGAATCCCGGAGCGCCGCTCGGCCGGGATACCGCGGTCGGCGTCGCGTGTCGACCGGGCCGCCGCGGTGCCCCCACGGCGTCGCTGACTCGGCGCGGCGCGTGCGGCCCGGCCACGCGCCAGGTCGGCATCGTTGCAGTTGTCGCAATGACCGCAGGGTCGATTCATCTGCTCGCCGAAGTAGGTGAGCAGCGGTTGCACCCGACATCCAGCGGTCTCCGCGAGGCCTCGCATCATGTCCGTACGCGACCGTTGCAGCGTCTGGTGACGTTCCGCTTCGGCCACCGCCAGCCTTGCCGCCGCCTGCGGATCGGGCGCGAACGGCGGCAGGCGCAAGTCGCCACGGCTGCCGGTCGTCACAGCGCCGACCGTTTCCAGGAGGCCGAGGAGGCTCGCGACCTTCCGGGCGCTCATCCCGGTCTTCGTCGCGAGTTCGGTCTTCGTACGCACGCCGGCTCGTACGCCCGAGGCGATGTAGAGCAGGTCGTCGAGGCCAGGCGTGGCGCCGGTGAAGAACCGCTGAAGCGCGATGTCCTCGGCGCGGAACAACAGTAGGACGTGCGCCGGGTGACCATCGCGGCCGGCGCGACCGATCTCCTGCAGGTAACTGTCCGGCGAGTCGGGCAGCGCCATGTGTACGACGAACCGGATGTTCGGCTTGTCGATCCCCATGCCGAACGCCGAGGTAGCGATCATGATCGGCACTTGGTCGGCGTCGAACTGCTCATGCCGCTGCTTGCGTACGCCCGCGGCCAGGCCGCCGTGGTAGTGCGCGGCCGGATATCCGGACGCGGTCAGCCGAGCGGAGAGATCTTCGGCGATCCGCCGGGTCGGTACGTAGACGATGCCGGCGCCCTGGCGTTGGTCCAGGAGCAACAGCAGCCGACGCCATCGGTGGTCCTCGGTCGGGCAGTGCATCGCCTGAAGGAAGAGGTTGGACCGGTCGAGACCGCCGATGACGACTTTCGGATGGCGGAGTCCGAGCCGGTCGGCGATGTCCTCGCGTACCGGTGGCGACGCCGTGGCCGTCAGCGCGACGATCGGCGGCCGACCGATCTCGCGGATCACGTGACCGAGCGCAAGATAATCCGGCCGGAAGTCGTGGCCCCAGGTGGACAGACAATGCGCCTCGTCGACCGCGACCAGCGCGGGGCGAAGCGCCTTCACCTCGGCGACCCGAGCCGGGGACGCGAGTTGCTCGGGCGTGATGAAAAGGAGTCGGGCGGTGCCGTCACGCACTTCGGCCAACGCAGACGCCTGCTGTTTCGGCGTCTGGGCCGAACTCACTCGGACGGCGCGCAGTGCGTGCGACCCGCGCTCGTTCAAGCCGGCGATCTGGTCGTGCTGAAGCGCGAGCAGCGGCGAGATGACAATGGTTGGCCCGGGGAGGACCGTGGCCGGGATCTGATAGACGGCCGACTTGCCGGCCCCGGTCGGTAGGACCACCAGTGCGTCGCGTCCCCGCAGGATCGCGCGCATCGCGTCGAGTTGCCCGGCGCGGAGCGTACGCCAGCCGAAGTGCTGTCGGGCGGCGCGGCGCAACCGCCATGAGTGCAACGGATTCATCGTGCTCCAACCTGCCCAGCGGCCCGATCCGACAAACCTTCACTCCGCACGCGATCGCCTCGGATCATGCCATCGATTCGTGGGGCGTTGGCCGTGCGACTCCGTACTTCTCTGCACGCATCAACACCGGTCTGCCCTCATCAACACCGGCAGAGTCGTAGGACGTCGGCACCGGGTTGCCCGCAGCCGTTTGTCGACACCAACGATGCCGGCAGTCGCGGCTCATGGTCACTGATACGCGGCCGCCTGGATCGAGTAGAGCTCGGCATATTGGCCGCCACGGGCGAGCAACTCATCATGGCTGCCGACCTCACTCACGTGCGCACCGTCGAGCACGACGATGAGATCAGCCATGCGGGCCGTGGAGAACCGGTGGGACACCAGAATCGTGATCCGCCCGGTCGGATTGTCGCGGCGGGCGCCCGCCGCGTAGCGCTCGAACAGTGCGTGCTCGGTTTCGGCGTCGAGCGCCGCCGTCGGCTCGTCCAACACGAGCACCAGCGGTTCGGCCCGCATGAATCCGCGGGCCAACGCGAGCTTCTGCCACTGGCCGAAGGAGACGTCCACGCCGTCCGGCCACGCCTTGCCGAGTTGGGTGTCGAGCCCGCGCGGAAGGGCGTCGACGACGTCATCGGCTCCGGCACGGTCGATCGCCCCGGCCACCGCCGGCTCGTGATCGGCCTGCGGCAGGTCGCCTACGCCGACATTGCGCCGCGCCTGCAACTCGAAGCGGTAGAAGTCCTGGTATGCGCCGGCCAACCGGCTCCGCCAGCCGTCCGCCGGTACGCGGGCGAGGTCGACGCCGTCGATCGTGATCCGGCCGCCGGTCGGCAGGTAGAACTTCGACAGGAGCTTGACCAGCGTGCTCTTGCCGGCACCGTTCTCGCCGACGATCGCCACGACGCTACCGGCCGGCAGCGTCAGACTCACGTCATCAAGAACTGCCCTGGTCGTGCCGGGGTAGGCAAACGTCACGTGGTCGAACCGGATGGCGTCGGCGATCCGCTCCGGCACCGGCGCATCCGCGGCGGCAACGAATGAGGCCGCGTAGTCCTCCAGCCAGGCGAGCCGTATGGACCCGTCGAGCCATACGCCGCGCAGGAAGCCAATCTCGCCGACCGTGGCACCGATGTAGGTCGACAGGCGCGCACCGGCGGCAAGGACCAAAAGGACATCGCCGGCCGAGGCGTCCAAGCCAATGGCGACGAACACGATGGCGCCGACATATCCGGCGCCGAAGATCGCCCACGCGAGCGCATGCCAGACCGCCGAAACGTTTCGGGCTCGCGACACCTCCGCGTACCAGCGTGACCAGGCAGCCCGACGGTCGCGGGCGAGACGGTCGCCCACGCCGGTGACGCGCACTTCCTTGGCCGGCGGCGCGGTGGTCGCGGTCTCGAACAGGTGCCGGGCGAGACGGTTCGCCGAGGCGCCCCGCTCCTGCGCCCGCTGCTCGACCGCCGGCCGCCAGCCGGACGAGACGACCGTCGGTACCGCGAACAGCACCAGGAAGACCAACGACCAATGAATCGACATCAACAAGCCGATCGTGATGCCGAGGCGAACGATCCAGCCGAAGGTCGAGAAGATCGACATGTACATGTGGTCGAGCACGAAGACCTGGTTGCGGAGCACGGCGAGACGGTCCAGATACTCCGGTCGCTCGTGGTGCGCGATCGTGGCGACCTTCGCCTGCAGTCTCGCGACGTGCGATTCGAGGGCGATCGACACGCGGTCGCGGAACCGACGCTGCACCCGCGTGGACAGCACGGACAGATACCACGTCGCGGTGGCCGAGACACCGAGGCCGCCGAGCGCGACATAGATCTCGGTGTGGTTGCCGGCGGTCGCGCCGTTGCTGAGCAGCATGAGCCACAGTGCGAACAACGCGTCGGGAACGGCCGCGAGCATCGCCAGCACGAACGCGATGACCATTAACCGCGGTTCGTGAGCGAGCCCGAGCCGGCACAGGCGCCACATGGCTTGGAGGGCGGGTGGCTGGGGCACGTCCGCGGCGCCGGCCGGAACGCCGACCCGATCCGTGTCGGTGCGCGGCTCGTCGAGAACGGCGGCCGACTCAGGAGAGGACGTCATAGACGACCTCCTCGTCATCGTCTTCCGGACGACCGGCCGCGAAGCGCTGCGCCTGGAGGTCGAACATCGTACGGTAGCGACCGCCGAGGGCCATCAACTCGTCGTGGCTGCCGAGTTCGACCACGGCGCCATGCTCGACGACGCAGATGCGATCCGCCTGCCGCACGGTCGAGAATCGGTGCGACACCAGGACCGCCGTACACGAGCGGGTCTCGGCCAGGATCCGCGAGAAAATCTCCGCCTCCCCCCGGGCGTCGAGCTGAGCCGTCGGCTCGTCGAGCAGGACGACTCCGGCGCCCTGCCGTACGGCGGCGAGCGCACGCGCGAGCGCAATCCGCTGCCATTGGCCGCCGGACAGATCCGTACCGCCGGGGTAGCCCTTGGCCAGGACGGTGTCCAGGTCGGCAAGGTCGGCCGCGCCGGCCGCGCGGAGCGCCGCGAGCACCGTCTCGTCCGGCGCGCCCAGCGGTGCGACGTTGTCGCGCAGGGGCAACTCGAACCGGATGAAGTCCTGGAAAACCGCGGTGATGCGGGCGCGCCAGTCGCTCACGTCGAACGTCCGGATGTCGACGCCATCGGCTTCGATCGCACCGGACTGCGGGTCGTAGAGCCGGCAGATCAGCTTCGCAAGCGTTGTCTTCCCAGCACCGTTGCGCCCGACGATGGCGAGCGACGACCCGGCCGGGATGGTGAGGTTGAAGTCGCGCAGCACCGGCACATCCGAGCCCGGGTACGCGAAGGTCACGTCCCGCAGCCGCAGCTCACGCGCGGGCATCCCGGCCGCCGACCGCCTCGGGCCGTTCGGCGTCGGCGGCGGGCCGAGGGCACCGGCGCTTGCCGCCAGCGGCATGATCGTCAACACCGCCTTCACCGGGGCCGCCGCGCCGTCGAGTGCCCAGTTCAGCCCGCCGAACGCGATGCTTGCCGTGCCCACGCCCGCTTGGGCGAAGGCGACCGCAGCGCCGAGCGTGATGTGGCCGCCAACGAGCGATGCGCCGAGCGCGCCGAACACGATCCCGTTGCCGATCAGCACGATGACGAGGCTCGTGAGGACCGAGCGTTCGCGCAGGCGGGTCGCCGCGTACTGCAGGTCGTGAAGTCGCCGCCGTCGGGCGATGAAGGTGTCGACGATCCAGTCGGCCAGGCCGAACAGGCGCACCTCCTTGGCCGCGGGCGCGTCGACCGCGAGCCGGTACGCATACTCGGCCTCTTGCTGCGCACCGCGCACCTCGGTCGTGTTGCGATCGCGCCACACGCCGCTCTCACGGAGCAGCCAGTGGGTCGCGAGCCACGCACCGGCCAGCACAAACGGCGCCCACCAGGCAAAGCCAAACAGAACCAGAGAGCATGCGAGCCCGCCGAGCAGGGTGACCAGACCGTCCGCGATGAAGGTCATTGACATCGACAACGGCGGCCCCTGCATGCCGAGGTCGAAGTCGCGTGCCGTGACCATGTCACCGGCCAGTGCCGGATCCTCGAGGTGACCGACCCCGGGTGGCTTGATCGATGCCTCGGTGAGGCGATCGTAGAGCCACGCCGCTGTCCGGTCGCCGAGATTGTTGCTCACGGCCTGGTGGATCGGGGTGAGGACCTGCATCGCGACGAAAACGACGCCAGCGATCGTCAGCGCCACGGTCAGCGGCCGACCAGCGGTAATTGCTCCGATGAGAGTGCCCATCGCGACCGCGAAAACGGCCGGCAACGCCGCGCGCAGGAGCAGAATCAGCCACCACGCAGCCGCGAGTCTGCGGTGGGCATGCGGTAGGACCGCGAAGAACTTCCATTCCGCGCGATCGCGCACGCGGGCGACGACGCGAGCCGGCGCACGGCCGCCCGACACTGCCCCCGCTTCGTCCACACGGCGATGATGCCATCGCCGTCCGACGCTCGCCCGCCCGTCGCGTCCACGATCGCTCCCACCCCCGCGCAACTTCCTGGAAGTCGCCCGCTCCCAGTCGGAATCAGTGGGCGACTTCCAGGAAGTTGCGCGGATCCTGGGTGCCGCGTCACGATCGCCGGATGACGACGTTCGCGGCTAGCCCGATGTCACATCTGATCGACGAACCGATTCACTACGACCTGGGCGAGAGCACGTGCCCGCCGGTGCGGCTGGCCGATCTTGTCGACGGCGCCACGCTGGGCGGTCTCGAGCTCGGGTACGGCACGTCGCGCGGCAACGCCGATCTACGTGCGCTGATCGCGTCCGACGCTGGCGTAGCTGCCGATCAGGTGCTGGTGACGGTCGGTGCGGTCGAGGCAATGTTCCTGCTGGCTCAGGACCGGACCGGTGGGCGTGTCGTTCTGGTGACCCCGTGCTTCCCGCCGGCGGAAGTCATCCCGGCCGGTCTCGGATCTCCGGTCGACATCGTGCCGGCCCGATTCGACGAAGGCTATCGGCTGCCGATCGAGCGCATCGAGCACGCGCTTCACGCCGAGACCCGGCTCGTCTCGCTCGCGTCACCCCAGAACCCGTCCGGCGTACGGTTCACCGAAGCGGAGATCCGGGATCTCGTGACGATTGTCGAGCAGCGGTCGCCCGACGCGGTCGTGTTCGTCGACGAGACATATCGCGCGTCCACATACGGCGACGCGGCCGTACCGGCGTCGATGGCCGCGTTGTCGCCGCGCGTCGTCACCTGCTCGTCGCTGTCGAAGGCACACGGCGCCCCTGGTCTGCGCCTCGGCTGGCTGACCACGATCGACCCGGAGCTCTATGAGCGGCTCCGCAACGCGAAGTTCCTGACCACGATCGCTTGCTCGACGCTCGACGAAACGCTGGCCGCCGCGGTGCTCCGCCGGAGCGCGACGATTCTCGCGCCCCGGGCGGCTCGCCTCGACCGAGCGCTCGACGAGCTGATGACCTGGGCGGCGGACCAACCGCTCGACGTCGTACGTCCCGACGGTGGCGCCGTCTGTTGCGTGCGGCTGCGCAGCGACGTATTCGCCGACGCTGCCGTCCCCGCGTTCTACGGTCACCTCGCCGACGAGGGCGTACGCGTCGCGCCCGGCTCCTGGTTCGGCGCGGACGATCGCACGTTCCGGCTCGGCTTCGGGCACCTCGACCCGGATGACTTCACCGAGGCGCTGGCCCGACTCGGCACGGCGCTGGCAAAGGTGGCCCGCTGAACGCCAGCCACCAACGCACGCGGGTCAGCTGTAGTGCTGGAACGATGGCCACAGGGCCGACCACGGCCCGGTCGGCTCCCGGCAGACGATGACGTTGCGGCCCTGCTCCTCGTTGTCGACGTCAACGCGATTGTCCAGCGTGCCGGCCGTTTCGCAGCTGCCGAACAACGACGCGAGCCGGCTGCCGGGATCCGCGCCGACGATCACCGCGATGTCGTCGGCCGCCGGTGGCGGACCGTAGAAGTAGAGCTGGTTCTGTCCGCTGTAGACCGTGGTCGGCAGGCCGTCGGCCGGTCCGTACCGATCGATCGCGCCCGCCTCGCCGTAGTTCTCGGCGATAACAACGGTGTGCGACCGGTCGGCCGCCGGCAGCGCGGCATAGACGGCCGCTACCTCTCGCACGTACGCCGGCCAACCGACCTGGTCACGTGCCGTCTGGTTGATGCCACCGATCCCCGAGGCGCCGAGCGATCCGACCGGCACGATCGGCAGCGCGATCGGGATCGCGGTGACGGCCGACAGCGCGAGAGCGGCGACCACCCACGCGAACCGCCCTCGCCGGAATCCGTGCTCGGACCGCACCCAACGGGAGACCCGTACGCAACCGGCCGCGTAATACAGCGCGAGCAGCCCGAACGTGTAGTAGACCTGGCCACCGCTGATCAGCACGATCACCGACACGACCAGATAGGCCCAGCCGAGCGACCGGATGGGTCGCCACCGCGGATCGCGGAACAGCCCCAGCAGCCCGGCGATCCAGATCGGCACCATCGGCGGGCCAAGCAGGATGAGCTGGAACGGCACGTACGTGACCCGGTCGTCGCCGCCCTTGTCGGTCGAGATGGCGCTGGCCATGTGCAACTCGGGCCAACCGTTCGTGGCCTGGTAGATGAGCGTCGGCAGCGCGATGACGATCGCCAGACCGACGCCGGCCCACAGCCACTTGCTCGCCAAAGCTCGGCGCGGGCCGGCGATGAGCAACCCGATCGCCAAGCCGATGAGCAACAGGACGATCAGTTGCTTGTTATAGAGGCCGATGCCGACGGTCGCGCCGGCCGCGAGCCACCATCGGGGCTCGTCGCGTAGCAGCGCTCGGCTGGCGAACAACACAACGAGGACCCAGACGGCGAGGTCGGGCGTGGCGGTCAAGAACACATGACCGGCGATCAGCGGGAAGGCGCCGGCTCCGCCGAATGCCGCGAGGACCTGTGCCAACCGGTTGCCGCCGAGTTCGCGGCATAGCAGCGCGACCAGCATGACGGTCGCGACCGCAAACAGGATCGCCGGCACTCGAAGCGCCCACAGCGAGTCGCCGAACAGCGCCGTCGACCCTCGTACCAGCATGGGTGTCATCGGCGGCTCATCGACATAACCCCACGCCGGATGGGCCGCGAGCATCCGGAAGTAAAGCTCGTCGCGGTGATAGCCGTAGCCATTCGCGGTGACCGCGAGCAGCGCACCCACCGCAATGGCCACCGCGGCGACTGGCCGCCACGCATACCGCGGCAAATCCGGTCCCGACGGTACGGGCGGAGCGACGTTCAGATCGATCGGACCAGCATCGATCGGACCAGCAGGGACAGGCATTGCGGCGGTGGTCATTGCGCGCACGGTAGACGGCCGTCAATTCATGCCGCAAGACAATTCCAGTGAATACTGCGTCGGGAATTCGACCTGTCATTTGCCGACAAGACATCCGCGCTTATTGATGTCGATGCCTGACTCTGTTAGGCACATGGACATGACTTTCCGCTCCCGGATAGCGCTCGGCGCCGCGGCCACCACCATTGCCGCGCTCGCCCTCGCCGCGCCCGCCTTCGCCTCCTCGCCCGATGTGGACATTGCCCAGGTGTACGGAGGTGGTGGCAACGCCGGCGCGACCCTCACCAACGACTACATCGAGTTGTTCAACCGCGGCACGACGGCGGTGGACCTCACCGGATGGAGCGTGCAGTACGCATCCGCCGCCGGCACGTCATGGCAGGTCACGCGGCTTTCCGGCAGCATCGCGCCGGGCGGCGACTACCTGGTCCAGGAGTCGGCCGGCACGGGTGGCACGACCGCGCTGCCGACGCCGGACGCGTCGGGGTCGATCGCGATGAGCGCCGCCTCCGGCAAGGTCGCGCTCGTGACAGCCGCGACCGCGCTGTCGTGCGGAGCGACGTGCTCGAGCGCCGCCGGCGTGCGCGACTTTGTCGGCTACGGCGCGGCGAACGACTTCGAGACCGCGGCCGCACCCGGCCTTTCGAACACCACGGCCGATCTGCGCGCCGCGGCTGGCGCGACCGACACCGACAACAACGCCGCCGACTTCACCGCGGGCGCACCCGCGCCGCAGAACTCGGCCGGCGAAGGGCCCGGGGGCGGTGGCGGCGGCAACCCGCCACCGACGTCCGCCTTCATCCACGACATCCAGGGAGCGTCACACCGTTCGCCGCTCGTCGGGCAGAAGGTCACGTCGGTGCCGGGTGTCGTCACGGCGGTCAGCACGAACGGCTTCTGGTTCCAGGACCCGCAGCCCGACAACAACATCGCGACAAGTGAGGGCCTGTTCGTCTTCACCAGTTCAAAGCCAACCGTCGCGATCGCGGACAGCGTTCTGGTCAGCGGTACGGTCAATGAATTCCGGCCGGGCGGCGACGCATCGAACCTGTCCAACACCGAGCTCGGCAGCCCGACGGTGACCGTCGTGAGCAGTGGCGCCACCCTCCCAGCGCCCGTGATCATCGGCCCGGGCGGTCGGGTCGCACCGGACGTCCCGCGTACGGATGCTCCCGGCGACGTGGAAACCGCCCCGTTCGACCCGACCGTAAACGCGCTCGACTTCTACGAGTCGATGGAGGGAATGCTCGTCCAGGTCAACGACGCACAGGCGGTCGGGCCGACGAACACGTTCGGCGAGATCCCGATCATCCCGGCCGGCTCAAACGCGACGCGCACCCCGCGCGGCGGCGTTCTCTACGGGTCGTACGCCGATCCGAACACCGAGCGCATCATCATGGACTCGACCCTCGCCCCGGTACCGCAGGTCAGCGTCGGGGCGACGTTCCCCGGCCCCACCGTCGGCGTGCTCGACTACGACTTTGGCAACTACTACCTTCACCCGTTGACATCGCCGACCGTCACGCCGAGCCCGATCCAGCCTGAAGTGACGCAGAAGCAGGGTCCGCTCGAGCTGGCGATCGCGACGTACAACGTGGAGAACCTTGCGCCGACCGATCCGCAGGACAAGTTCGACCGGCTCGCCACCGGCCTCGTACACAACCTGCAGTCGCCGGACATCGTGTCGCTCGAGGAAATCCAGGACAACGATGGCGCGGTCGACGACGGCGTGGTCGCGGCGAACGTGACACTCGACAAGCTCGTCGCCGCCATCACGGCGGCTGGCGGGCCGGAGTATGCCTACCGGGAAATCGATCCGGTCAACGACACCAACGGCGGCGAGCCGGGCGGCAACATCCGGGTCGCGTTCCTGTTCCGTACGGACCGCGGGCTGCAGTTCATCGACCGGCCGGGCGGCGGCGCCACGAGTTCTGTCGGTGTCAAGAAGGTGCTCGGAACGGCACAGCTGACACAGTCGCCCGGGCTCATCGACCCGACGAACGCGGCATGGGACGACTCTCGCAAGCCGCTGGTCGGCGAGTTCCGCTTCAAGGGTCGGCAGGTGATCGTGATCGGCAACCACTTCGACTCGAAGGGTGGCGACGACCCGCTCATGGGCCGGTTCCAGCCGATCGCGGAGCCGAGTGCGGTCCAGCGTCACCAGCAGGCGACGTTGGAGCGGGCGTTCATCGACCAGATCCGGGCCGCGAACAAGAACGCGGCCGTGGTGGCGCTCGGTGACTTGAACGACTTCCAGTTCAGCCCGACGGCCGACATCCTTGTGGGTGATGGCTACCTGACCGACCTGCCACGTACGCTTCCGGCGCCGGAACAGTACAGCTACGACTTCGAGGGCAATTCGGAGATTCTGGACCACATCCTGATCTCCGGCGCTCTCGCGGCCGAGCCGCACACGTACGACATCGTCCACATCAACGCCGAGTTCGCGAACCAGACGTCCGACCACGATCCGCAGGTCGTCCGTTTCCCGCTCTTCCCGATAGCCGGGCTACTGGGGTAGCCCGATAGAAAACCGCCGGCCCGTGGGCGATCCCGCGGGCCGGCGGCGTTTTCCACTGGTACGACGTTCGGCGCCCGCGCAACGGCGGCCGACTAGAACGTCGAGTCCGTCAGCTCTTGGTAGATCTTGACAAGCTGCGCCGTCAGCACGTCCCAGTCGTAGTATTCGGCGACCCGAGCGCGAGCCTTCATGCCCATGTCTTGGCGTAGCCCCGGGTCGGCGGCCAACCGCGTCATCGCGTCGGCGATGTTGGCGACGAACGCCTCCCGCGACGCCACGCTGACCCGAATGCCGGTGCCGTCCTCGATGTATTCGGCCGGGCCACCCCAGTCCGCCACGATGCACGGCAGTCCGGTCGCCATCGCTTCGAGGACCGACGTGCCGCCGGGCTCGCGAAGGCTCGGGTGCACGAACACGTCGCTGTCCCGCAGCCGCGCCGATGCGTCGGGCTTGGTGAGCCAACCCGCGAACGTCACCCGGTCGGCCACGCCGAGCCGCTGCGCCAACGCCTCCAGGTCGGCCCGCAGCGGCCCATCGCCGATAATCTCGAGTCGGGCATCGACCGCCTTGCTCGCGAGGGCGAAACCTTCGATCAGCAGATCCGGCGACTTATACGCGACCAGCCGTCCCAGATACACGAAGCGAATCGGCGCGCCCCCGCTAACGGCGGGCGCGCCGGACGCGCGGGCAACGCCGAAAGTCGCGCGAGCGCCCGGATCGTCGACCCCGGCAGCGCCCGCAACGCGATAATCCTTGGCCGGCCAGTCGCCGAAGATGACCGCGCTCTCCGGCATGATCCGCGATCGGGCGAGCGCCGGCGCCGGCAGCAGCGCCCGCGTGTGTTCGTTCGCTGCGAGCACCACCGACGCTTCGAGCTTGCCGCGGATGACGTGATGTGCCGCGTGCCCGACCGGTCGACGCGCGGCCTGCACCATGCGCGCGGTCCGGGAATCCCGACCTCGGAACGCCGGCGGCATGGACAGGCCGCCGTTCAACGGGCCGACGACGAGCGGCGCGCCCAACCGGGTCAAGGGCGACGGGACGTTCGGAGCGATCCCGATCGGCTGGTGTACGACATCGATCGACAACTCGCGCACGAGCTTGCGAATCTCGCCGACCATCGCCCGCTGGCGTTCCACCTGAGTGACACCCCAAGCGACCGATCGCAGGCCGTCGGGCAGTTTCTGCCCGAACGTGAATACCTGCGACAGCGAACGCCAGCCACGCGTGAGGATCAGCCGGTCCGGGCAGTCGGCGAACCGCTCGGTCAGCTCGGCCCGATCTCCGTCGTGAGCCACGAGCCACGTGTCGACACCGTGCTGCCGGAGCCGATCGAACAGCCGGAGCGGGATAGCGGCCTCACCACCCATCGTCTCGGATGTGTAGTGGCTGGCGATCAGCACGCGCACGTCAGGCATCCTCACGCTGGTATGGGACACGCGATCTTCGGACCGCGCGGATGATCCGACACGGCGCCGCCGGGATCGCACGGAACCAGGATGCTACCGCCTCGCCCTGCGAGGGCCGCCGGCCCGCCATCACGCGACCGGAGTCGGCGCCGGCCGGCGCACGGCCGGGACAGCCGATCGCGTGAGCCAACGCGCCGCGACCAGCCCGGCCAGCAGATACAGCACGGCCTGGCCGTTGAGCACGGCCACCACGCCCCATCGATCTCCCAAGAGGCCACCGCCGATCATGCCGATCGCCTGACCAACGCTCGCGGCCAGACCGAACGCCGCGAAGACGGTTCCCCGCCGGCCATCCGGGGTCGCGCGCTGGACGACGCTGAGCAGTCCCGTCACCATCGCCACGCCGGGCACCCCGGCCGCGATGAACAGCACGACGTAGAGCGGCACCGCCGTCGTCAGTCGCGGTGCATTCCAGATTGCGAGGTCGAGCAGCCCGAACGTGATCGCCGAGATCGCGGTGAGCCGGCCGGGCGCGAGGCGACTCGCGATCGCCAGCAGCAATCCGCCGCCGATGGCGCCGATGGCCTGCACGCCGCGCAGCGTGCCGATCTCGGTCGAGTCGCCGTGCAGCGCCCGCGCTACGAACACGACGAACAGCACCACGAACAATCCCTGCGCGACACTCGCGAGAAACAGCGTCGCGAGGGCGCCGCGGATGACGCGCGGGGCCAGCGCCGCACGCCAACCCCCCGCAGGTCCGGCCGCATCCACAGCGGCGACGTCCGCGGTCCGCTCTTTACCGGGTACGGTCGTCAGCCGGCCGATGAGTCCCACGGCGACCAGGAAGCTGACCGCATCAACGACAACCACGCCGGTCAGTCCGCCGCCGATCGCCAGCAACAGACCCCCGATCGGCGCGCCGACGAGGCGCCCGATGTTCTGGTTCAGGCCGACCAAGGAGTTCGCCGACACCAACTCGTCATCCGCGACGAGCGTCGGCAGCAGTGCGTTCTTCGTCGGATCGAAGACGCTGGCCAGTGCGGCCTGCATTGCGATGACGACGTACACGATCGGCAGGTCGGTCCGGGCGTGTACGAAAAGCAGCGGTACGAGGGCGAGTGCCTGCAAGAGCGACACGAGCATCAGGGTGCGGCGGCGGTCCCACCGATCGGCGATCCGCCCGACGAGCGGCGCCAACAGCACGGGCGGGATCAGCTCGATCAGAAATGCGGCCGCGGTGCCGAGCGTCGACCCGGTGAACTGGTAGACGACGATCGGCAGGCTCGCCAACAACAGCCAGTCGCCGGTGTCCGAAACCAGGCCGGCCAGCCAGAGGCGACGGAAATTCGGTGTACGCAGCGCGGTCATGACGCGGACTCCCCCTCGAGCGTCGGCACCGCGTGCAGACCGACGTGCACCAGGCCGGCGCCGTCCGGGGCGTCCTCGCGCGTGGCCGAGAGATACGGCCGGATCAACGCGTCGATCTGCGTGCCCAGTGCGATCAGCTCGTCCGGGCTGACGCGCAGCGTGTACGTCGCATAGGCGTATGCCGCCCGCCACGCCGCCGGCACTTCGTGACGCCGGGCCATGAAGTCGCGGACGATCTGCTGGTCGCGTTGCAGCGTCACGGCCAACAGCCGGCTGGCCTCGGGCGAGAGTGGCTGGTCCGGATCGGCCAGGTCGGTGTCGTATCCGGTGACCAGTGCCCGCCACGGCCGCTCCCGCCCGTCGTCGGACTCCACCGTGTCGACCAGCCCGGCCCGGGCCAGCGTACGGAGGTGGTAGCTGCAGTTGGACGGCGTGTCCCCGACCGCCCGGGCGCACACCGAGGCGGTCGCCGGACCACTCGCCATCAGGTAGTTGATGAGTTCCAGGCGCACCGGATGGGCGAGCGCGGCCAACGCCTCCGGCTCGGTGATATTTCGGCGTACTTCACGCGGCATGCCCCGTACCCCAATTCTGAAAGCTTCTTTCAGACTCACCGTAACGGTCCGACGGAGAATGCGAAAGACTCTTTCAGAATTTGCCTCGACCCTCGGTCGCCGGCAGCGACCGTTTGCCGGACGGGCCTCGCGGGTACCGACGAGCCATCAAGGGACCGCATCGGTGCAGCGTGCGCCCGGTACAAACCCCCGGACAAACGAAACGCGGAGCAGGTGATGGCGACGAATCCCGAGCCGACATGGCGGGCAGGTGACGTGGTCGGCGGCCGCTACCGGTTGGCCGAGTTGATCGGCAGCGGCGGCATGTCGGTGGTCTGGCGGGCGCATGACGACGTGCTCGACCGACCGGTCGCGGTCAAGATGCTGTCCCGGGCCGGCAGCGAGCGGTTCCGCATCCAGCTGCGCGCCGAGGCGCGCGCCTACGGTCGGCTGAACACGCCGCGCATCGCGCAGGTCTACGACTACGGCGAAACCGACAGCGGCGCGCCCTACCTCGTCATGGAGTACGTGACCGGTGAGCCGTTGTCGCACCGCCTACGTACGGGCGCGATGCCGCCGGCAGCCGCGATCGCGATGGCGGCGCAGGTCGCCGACGCTCTTCGCGACGCACACGCGCACGGGCTCGTCCATCGCGATATCAAGCCGGACAACGTGATCCTCACCGACGGTGGCGCGAAGCTCGTCGACTTCGGCATCTGCGCGATGATCGGGGCACCCGACGCGGACGCGGACGGACGGCTGCTCGGCACGCCGGCATATCTTGCGCCGGAGCGGATTGCCGACGCACCCGTGCAGCCGGCGGCCGATGTGTACGGACTCGGCGTTCTCCTCTACCGCGCCCTGTCCGGCAGCCTGCCGTGGCCGGCCGACACGAGCACCGGCCTGCTGCGCGCACACATGTTCGCCGAACCGATGCCGATGCCGGCCATCGACGAGTTGCCACCGGACGTCGCCCGGATCTGCGCGGCCTGCCTTGACAAGAACCCGCACGCGCGGCCGTCCAGCGCGGAGCTCGCGAACACGCTGTGGCTTGCGACCCTGACCGGCAACGCGCCGATCTCGCCCGCGCCGGCGTCCTTTACACGCACTGCGCCTTTCGGAGCCACCGCGTCTCTCGCAAGCACCGGGCCCCTCGCGAGCACCGGGCGCCTCGCGAGCGCCGGGCCGGCGTCGCTCCCGCAGCGCAACCCGGCGAGTGCCTTGGCCGCGACGCAAACGTTGGCGCGCCCGAACCCGGACGCCGTAGCCGGCCAGGCCGGCGCCGAGCCGCCGGCGGAACAGCCGACCAACCGGCGGCGAGCGTACGTGCTCGCGGCCGCGATCATGACGATCTCGTTGTCGCTCTTGGGCGTTGCTTGGGGCGCGCTCGGCCGCGGCGACGACTCGAGCGCCGCCTACGCTGGCGCGTCGCCGTGTTTGGCGACTTTCGCGGTCGATCGCGACTGGGGCAGCGGCTTCGCCGGCCACGTCACGGTGACCAACGCGAGCGACGTCGAGTTGCGGGGGTGGCGTCTGGAATTCGCGTTCCCGGCGGGCGAGCGCCTTAGCTCGACCAGCGCGACGGCGGCGGGTGATACGAAGGCGGTCGCGATGACGAACACGGCCGGCCACGTCACCGTCACACCGACCGAGGGCAAGCCGTACGCCGCCGCGATCACTCAGACCGGCCGGACAGTCGTCGCACAGACCGTCGGCGCTCAGGCCTTGGCGGTGAGCCAGTCGGTGGTCGTACCGATTAGCGCCGCCTATAGCGGAACGAACCGGATTCCGACCGCGGTCACCCTGAACGGCACCGACTGCCAGACACAGGCGGAGTCAACAACGAAGACCGCGACGACCGGACCGACACCCACCGCCACGCCAGCCGCGAACGCCCAGGCCACGTCGTCCGGAAAATCCGGGTCATCCGGGCAACGGCAGCGGCAGTGACGGCAAGGGGCACGGCGGGCATGGCCACGGCGACGACTCCGACGGCCAATCCGGACAGGACTGACGTACCGGTAGGGTCGGCTGCGTGCAGCAGCCTCGCATCGGTCTCGCCGGCATCGGCCGGATGGGTTCGGCCATCGGGGATCGCATCCTCGCCGCCGGATTTAGGCTCACGGTCTACAACCGGACGCCGGAACGGGTTACACCGCTCGTCGATGGCGGAGCGACCCACGCCGGGTCGCTTCGCGAGTTGGTGTCCGCCAGCGACATCATCCTGACGGTGCTGACCGACGACGCCGCTGTCGACAACGTCTACGCGGACTTGCTCAATGCCGACGTCACCGGAACGCTGTTCATCGACGCGAGCACAGTTCGCGCATCGACGATTGCGCGCCTCGCCGAGCGCGTCCGCACCGCGGGCGCCGGGCTGGTCGACGCGCCCCTTGCGGGTCCGCCGGCTGCTGCCCGCGCCGGTCAACTGATGGTCATGTGCGGCGGTACGGAATCCGACGTGACCACGGCGACTCCGGTGATCGAGGCGTACGCCCGCCGGATCGTGCACGTCGGCCCGGTCGGCGCCGGAACGACCATGAAGCTCGTGCTGATGGCTCCGATGGGCGCCTACTTCGCCGCGCTGGCCGAAGGTCTCGCGGTCGGCGAACGCCTAGGACTCGACCGCGGCACCATGCTCGACGTCATCCTGGATTCGCATACGGCACCACCGCTGCTGCGCGATCGAGCGGCTGTGCTGCTCGGCGGCGGCGCGGTCGGGTTCGACGTCGCCGGCGTACGCAAGGATCTCCGGGCGATCATCGCAACCGGTCAGGATGCGGCCGTCCCGATGAGCACGGCGGCCGCTGCGCTGGCGCATTTTGCCGGCGCCGACGCGCACGGATTCGGCGACCGGGATCTCATTTTCATCGTCGACTACGTACGGCGCCTGGCCGAATCCGGCGACGTCTATCTCGGTCCGTCGTAGCGTTTCGGCTCGGTGACGCAGGTCTTTCGGGACGACCGCGCTCAGGCGGCGGCGTTCGCGGTCGCGCGCATCCGGCGCCGCTCGTATTCGCTACAGCCGCCCCATACGCCGCTGACGTTCATGGTCAGCGCCCACGACAGGCACTTCTTACGGACCGGGCAACTCGCGCAGACGGCCTTCGCCGCTTGCACCTGCCGGCGAAGGTCGACGCCGCGACCGCGCGGGAAGAACGTTTCGGCGTCGCCCTTCGCGCAGGCCGCGAACTCCCACCATTCCACTTCTTGACCCCCACACATCACGCTGGTCGACTCGCTGATTCGTGCCGCCGGTTGTGCGGCACACCGCCGCGCCCGGTACACATGCGACCGACACGGCTCCTATACCCAGGTCGGTCCGCCGCTAACGTGAACATTCGGTCAGAGTCGGCATCGGCCGATTGACCAGCGGCTCAGCCCCATCAGCGCGCCCAGGGCTCGGGTGGAGACGCTGCCGCACCGCGCTCGGCGCTCAAGCGCAAAGCGGCGATCGCGGCGATCGCGGCCAAGCGGCGACGTGGCCGGCTCGACACAGAATCAACCGACCCGGTTCCGGCACAGCCGGATCCAGCGGTAGCCGTAGCCGGCCAGGTCCAGCGCCGCCAGATCGAGCGGCCGGTCGTACGTCTGATCGCCGAAGACCTGGTCGGGGTAGTCCGCGTCGGCGTCCAACTCGCTCAGGTCGACCTTGGCCGGCGTATCGGCCAGGTTGTGCAGGAAGACCATCGTGCCGGTCCGGTCGTCGGCCCGGTGGACCAGCACGCCGGGGGCGAAGCCCTTGTCGATCGCCGTACACGTGCCGGTGCCGACCTCGGGGCTTTCGCGCAGCGTACGGATCATCCGTTCGAACCAGCCGAGCATGGAACCGGTGTCGTGCCGCTGTTCGGTCACGTTGACCTTCTGGTAGCCGTACTCGCCGCGATCGATCACCGGCCGGACCGTCTCGGCGGCCGCGGAGAACCCGGCTCCGGGATTCGACGACCACTGCATCGGCGTACGGATCGCGTTGCGGCCCGGCAGCGACAGGTCATCGCCCATGCCGATCTCCTCGCCATATCGCAGCACCGGCGTGCCGCGCAGCGTGAACTGCAACGAGTACGCCAGCTCGATGCGCCGCCGGTCGCCGCCCAGCATCGGCGCGAGCCGCCGCCGGATGCCCCGGTCGTAGAGTCGCATGTCATTGTCCGGACCGAATGCCGCGAAGACCTCGTCGCGCTGCTCGGCCGTGAGCCGCGACAGGTCGATCTCGTCGTGGTTGCGCAGGAAGGTGGCCCACTGCGCCATCGGTGGCAGCGACGGCGTCTGGCTCAGCGCCAGCACGATCGGTTCGGCCGAACCGCGGGCCAGGGCGAGGACCATCGCGTCGTTCAGGATGAAGTCCAGCAGCATGTGGATGCGGTTGGCCGAGCCACCGTCGTCGCCGAAGTAGGCCGGCAGCTTCTCGGGCGGCACGTTCGCCTCCGCCAGCAACAGCGCATCCCCGCGCCGCCACGACACGTACTCCCGCATCTCGGTCAGGAACTCGAAGTCCATGTACGGATCGGGCTTGTTCGGCTCGGTGACCTCGATGATGAACGGCGCGGCATCGATGCGGAATCCGGCCACCCCGAGCTGGAGCCAGAAACCCATGATCTTCTTGATTTCCTGGCGCACCGCAGGATGTGCGATGTTGAAGTCGGGCTGGAATTTGTAGAACCGGTGGTAATACCAGGCTTTGGCACCGCGGTGATAGCTCCACGTCTCGGTCTGCTCGCCCGGGAACACGATGCCCTGCGTACGATCGTCCGGCTCCTGCTTGGACCAGACGTACCAGTCCCGGTACGGCGAGTCATCGCTCGCGGCCGAGTCCTGGAACCACGGATGCTGATCCGACGAATGGTTCACGACGAGGTCGATGATGACCCGGATGCCACGGTTTTCGGCCTGGTGCAACAACTCGGCGAAGTCGCCGAGCGTGCCCAGCCGTGGGTCGACGGCGTAATAGTCGGCCACGTCGTAGCCGTCGTCCCGATTCGGCGTCGGATGGATCGGGTTGAGCCACAGACACGTCACACCGAGCCGGCTCAGGTAATCGAGCCGCCCGATCAGGCCGCGGAAGTCGCCGATGCCGTCGTCGTCGGAGTCAGCGAACAACTCCACATCGACGCAGTAGACGACGGCCTGGTCGTACCATTGCTCGCTCACCGGTGGGACCTCCATGCGCGACGGCAAGGCGGCGCGCAAGCACCGCGGACGTTCCGGTGAGACTTCCCTTACGGTCCGCGGTTCAAACGATCAGCCGGCGGTACGTTCGCCCGGCGGGTGATCGTGGACAACGTGGTCATGCCCGGCATGGTCAGGCATCCCGTGATCGTGGACGGCATGATCGTGCCCGGCGTGCTCCTGGTCCGGGCCGCCGCCCATCATCCGCAGCATCGCGATGCCGCCGGTGCGCACGAACCGGATAACCAGGGCCGCGGCGAGCACGAGGAACACGATGTTCAGCCACGTTGTGTAGTTCCACGACACACCGCTGTCGGGGACGGTCGCGTTGCGTTCGGACGGGACGAGACCGGCGGCGCCGAACAGAAGCTCGACCGCGTAGCCGGCGACCACCATCGCGGCATAGAACGTTGCCGTGATGTAGAGCGCCATCCGCCAGCCGTAATACTTCCGGTAGATGTTGATGATCGGCAGGATGATCAGGTCGGCGAAGATGAACGCGACCACGCCCCCGAAGCTGATCCCGCCGTTCCAGAGCACGGCGGCCAGCGGCACGTTTCCGATCGAGCAGACGAAACTCAGGATCGCTACGACCGGTCCGACGATCGGTCCCCAGATCTTGGCGAGCACCGGATGGTCGGTCAGGAAGAACGTATGCCAGAACGAATCCGGCACCCAGGCCGCGATCGCGCCAGCGATGAGCAGGCCGATGACAAGATCGCGCAGGATCGCCGCCCACTCCATGACGAAGACATGTGACACCGAGGTGTACGCCTCGCGAGAAAGCAGCCGCCGGCCGAACGACCCCGAACGCTGAATGGACATATCCATTGCGGCGTGGCCCTCCATCGAACCGGCGAGACCGCGGTCGGCTTGCTGCGCCGCTTCCCGTAGCAGCCGCGCCCGCAACGTCAGCCGGAACAGCAACGCGAGGACGACGATCATGATCGGACCGCCGATGAACTCGGCCGCGGTGAACTGCCAACCCATCAGCAACGCCAGGATGATGCCCAGCTCAATGACGAGATTCGTCGACCCGACCTCGAACGCCATCGCGGCCACGAACGAGGCGCCCTTGCGATAGAGCGAGCGGGCCAGGGCGACCGCGGCGTACGAGCACGACGACGACGCGGCCCCGAGCCCGGCGGCGATCGACAACGTACGAGGACGGTCGTCTCCGAGCAGCCGTACGATCGTCGATCGCCGTACGACGGCCTGGACCACGGCCGAGAGCGCGAAGCCGAGGATGAGGGCCCAGAGAATCTCCCAGGTCATCGACCCGGCGATTCGGAGAGCGTGCAGGATGCCGTTCACCACGCCGTCACCATACCCCCAAGGGGTATCCGGTGGACGTGATGCACCTTACGTCGGCGCGGCCGACTGGTTGGAGCATCCTCGCAAGGGATAAGCCAGATATTGGGGGTAGCCCCGACGCACGTCCGCGGCGGCCGGTGCGTCAGCATCGATCAGCCTGTCAAGGCGCTGAGTGAACACGACATGGCTGCGGCCGAGCGGGCATCGTCGGTGCCGCAGCAATCGACCTGGGGGCAGCATGACGGATGCGACGCCGGACGGACGTACGGCCGCGGAGCAGCGGGCCGACAATCGGCGAGCCGCACGCAACCTCGACGCCACCGGCATCGCCGACGGCTACGAACCGGATCCCAAGCGCTGGAAGGCGCTGACCGTCTGTCTGGTGGCGGGCTTCATGACGCTACTGGACGTCAGCATCGTCAACGTGGCGCTGCCATCTATCCGCACCGGTCTGCACGCCGCGCAGAGCGAACTGTCCTGGGTGCTCTCCGGCTACGCACTGACGTTCGGTCTGGCACTCGTGCCGGCCGGCCGGCTCGGCGACGCTCGAGGGCGCCGCCGCATGTTTGTCATCGGCGTAGCCGGCTTCACCATCGCGAGCGCGATCTGCGGCATCGCACCGAACGGCATCGTGCTCGTGTGCGCACGCCTGGCGCAGGGCCTGGCCGGGGGCTTTGTCACACCACAGGTGAGCGGGCTGATCCAGCAACTGTTCCGCGGTGCCGAACGCGGCCGGGCGTTTGGCCTGCTCGGCGCGACCATCGGCATCTCCACCGCCGTCGGTCCGCTACTGGGCGGCCTGATCATCGCCATGGCCGGCGCCCAGGAGGGCTGGCGCTGGGTCTTCTACGTCAACATCCCCATCGGCGCACTCGCGATCGTGCTCGCGTTCCGCCTGATCCCCAGCAGCCTCGGCAAACAAAGTCGCGACGAGCTGGACCTGGTCGGGGCGCTGCTGCTCGGCGTCGGAGTGGCGGCCATCCTGCTGCCGTTGATCGAGAGTCAGGAACATGTCGACCCGCTCATGTGGCTGCTTGTGCCGGCCGGCGTCGTGATCCTGATCGGTTTCGTTGTGTGGGAACGCCGCTACGGCCGCCACCATGCCGCGCTGATCGATCTGTCGTTGTTCAAACGGAAGTCGTACGCGTTCGGCGCATCGATCGGGCTTGCCTACTTCGCGGCGTTCACGCCCGTGTTCTTCATCTTCACGCTCTTCCTGCAGAACGGCCTGCATTACAGCCCGCTGATGGCCGGCCTCGCGGTGACTCCATTCGCCGTCGGATCGGCCGGCGCGGCCGCGATCGGCGGTCGGATCGTGTCGCGCTTTGGCCGCCCGCTCGTCGTGGCCGGTCTCGTCCTGGTCGCCATCGGTCTCGCCGGCTCGATCCTCGCCGTCGAGCTTGTGCCCGGACACAATGCGGGATTTGCGACCGCGCTGCCGCTATTCGTCGCCGGCATCGGCAGCGGCAACGTGATCTCACCGAACCAGACGTTGACCCTCAACGAGGTGCCGGTGCAGGGTGCCGGAAGCGCCGGCGGCGTCGTACAGACCGGGCAACGAGTCGGGTCCGCCTTCGGCGTCGCAGTCGTCGGCGCCGTGTTCTTCGATGCGGTCGCGCGCGGCCACGGTGCGTGGGACACCGCCTATCGGGAGGCCGTCACCGTCTCCATCGTGTTCGTCCTGATCGCACTGGCCGGTGCGATCGCTGACGTCGTTCGGCGCGCCTCGTCGGCACAGGCAAGCACGCCGGATGAGCCGGTGACGACGGCTGCGGCCAGCGGGCCGGTAGGTCCCTGATCCGGTGGTACGGTCGTCCGAAGGCGCCACCGACGGCACCTGCGTACGCTGCCGGCATGGAGCAAGTACTCGGCATCGGCGGCGTGTTCTTCCGTTCGGCGGACCCGGTCGCGCTGGCCCGATGGTATGAAGCCAACCTCGGCATCAACGTTTTTGGGGCCACCGACGATTGGTGGATGCAGCAGGGCGGGCCGACCGTGCTGGCGCCGTTCCCGGCCGACACCGACTACTTCGGACGACCCGACCAGCAAGCAATGATCAACTTCCGAGTTGCGGATCTCGACGCGATGCTGGCTCAGCTCCGGGCGGCCGGATCGACCGTGTCGGACGAGATCAGCGAGGCGTCGTACGGCCGGTTCGGCTGGGCCACCGATCCGGACGGCAACCGGTTCGAGCTGTGGCAGCCGTCCGCGGATTTGTCGCGCGACACGTGACCCCGTCCGGCCAGCCACGGACGAACTGGGAGGGTTCCGTACACGGTGGACGCCGATCACCAGCAGCGCCCAGCCCCCAGCGGCTACGACGCCGAACTGCGGCGGCACAACGAGGCATTGCGCCGGGCTTGCAACATCCAGTTCGGCGACCACGTCCTCGACATCGGCTGCGGGACCGGGCAGACGACCCGGCAGGCCGCGCGCACGGCTCACGCAGCTAACTCGCTCGGGGTCGACATCTCCGCCCGGGCCATAGCGCGCGCCCGCGAACTGGCCCGGGCGGAAGGACTCGGCAACGTCACCTTCGAGCATGCCGACGCGCAGGTCCACCACTTTCCGGCGGAGTGTTTCGACCTGGCGATGAGCCGGTTCGGCACGATGTTCTTCCGGGATCCCGTCGCCGCGTTCGCCAACATCGGTCGGGCGCTGCGCCCGACCGGCCGCCTGGTGATGATGGTGTGGCAAGCCCACGAGCGTAATGAGTGGGACGTCGCGATCCACCGATCCCTCGAAGCAGCCGAAGGGCCAACAGCCGTCCCGGCCGGGGGACCGGATCCGTTCTCGCTCGCCGACCCGCCGACCGTGACGGAAATCCTGGAGGCCGCGGGTTTCGCCGACGTCACCTTCACCGACGTCCACGAGCCGGTCTACTACGGCCCGAACCCGGCCAGCGCCCTCGAGTGGGTGCGCGGCTTCGCCAGCACCAGCGACGCACTGAATCGGATGGACCGAGCCGCCGCGGACCGCGCGCTCGGGCGGCTGCGTGCCGCGCTCGCCGCACACACCAGCCATGACGGTGTCTGGTTCAACTCGCGCGCGTGGATCGTCATTGCTCATCGCCACTGAGCTGTCGGTGTCTCGACGGACAATGCGGCGTATGCCCGGACGTCGACGATGGGTGCCCACGCCCCGTCAACGCGTCGAATCGGCCTGCGCCCGCGACGGGCGCGACTCGGTCGTGGCCGGATGCGTGCGACTCCTCGCCGGCGATGAAGGCGACGTGGCTCTGATCGTCGAGCTCGGCGGCCCGCACGCGGAGCGCGTGCTCGATGGCGGGCCGACCGAGGACCAGCGCTACTGGCTGCGCGTCTGGGCGGCGCGGGGCCTGTTGTGGGCATGGGACGACACCGCGACCGAGGCGGTACGGTCGGGGCTGCGCGACCCGGCGTGGCGCGTCCGCGAGATGTGCGCCAAGGTGATCGCCCGACACGCCGTCGGTGACCTGCTGGAAGCAGTCGCCGACGTTCGGGACGATCCGGTGGCGCGCGTACGGGCGGCCGCGATCCGCGCCGTCGACACATTGACGCGCGATGGCGCCTGACCGAGCCGGACGAGATCTCTTCACGGCACGGCCGCCGTGGGCGAGCGTGCCGGTGCCCGTACGCGATCGGCTCACCGACCTACTCGGCAGCCCCGCCATCGGCTGGACGGACCTTCACGGCGGCATGTCACCGGGCCCGGCCGCTAGGCTGACGCTGGCCGACGGCCGACGCGTGTTCGTCAAAGGTGGCAGCGCGATCGTCAGTTCGCCGTCGCACCGCCTGCATGTCCGAGAAGCGGAGGTGCTCGGCGGCCTGGCGCCCACCGTCCCGGCGCCACGGCTGCTTGCGGTTGCACGTACCCGTGGATGGGTTGTCCTTGCGACGACGTGGGTCGACGGGCCCAGCACGGGCGAACCGTGGACAACCGTCGCCGTTCGTGCCGTCGCTGAAGCTTGCGCCCAGGTCGCCTCTCATCCGGCACCACCGCCGATGCCGCTGCGGTCCGACCGTTACGAAGGGCTGGACGGATGGGCATCGCTGGCGACCGGCCAACCGGGCGCCGCCGTCGGTTCCCGGAACGCTTGGGACGCCTGGGAGACCCGGCACGCGGAGCGGTTCGCCGAACTGGCTGCCGGTTGGCGGGATTGGATCGACGGAGACGCGCTCGTGCATCACGACGTGCGGGGCGACAACGCAGTCATCGACCGTCGGACTGGCAAGGCAACGCTCGTCGACTGGGCCTTCGGCGGTCAAGGGGCCGCCGTGGCTGGACCGGGCCTGGCTCGCCACCGACATCGTCGCGGCCGGCCACGTCGGCGGTCTGGCGCGAGCCGTGGATGAGGCGATGCGACTCCTGGCCTCCGCTCCGACTGAGGCAAGCCGGTTCGTCGTCGCGGTGGCGGGGATGTGGCGGTTCAATGCCACCTTGCCACCGCACCCGGGAATGTCGACACATCGTCGATGGCAGCTTGATCGTGCACGCTCGCTGCGGCCTCTGCTCGATGCGGTACGGACGACGATTCGGTGACCATGCATCGCCTCGGTCCGATTTCGACCATTACATTGATTTATATCTAGACTTATGCATATCCGCAGGCGTCGATTCGGCACAACGGGCGCGACAAAGGACTTCCAGCCGGCACCGAGCTATGTCTAATGTGTTCGATGACTACTTATCGTGATCGATTCGTGGCAAAATCCGGGCTTCAACCGACCGGAGCTAGGCCGATACACTGCGATGTCCTTTGTCGATCAGGAGCGAGGATTGCCGAGCGTGCGCAACTGGGAGGACACCCCGTTCTCGCTCGCCGACGACTTTTATCTTATTGGTCTCGACGGACGAACTAACCGGCCACGTCTCCATGCCAAAGCGATGGGCCTCGGCGTCGCCGCCGCTCTGATGGCCGAGTTGGTGCTGAACAACTACATCCAGATCCATCAGAACCGCATCCTCGTCGCGTCGCGTCACTATGCGCCGGAGGCGCGAGAGCATGCCGACATGCTGAGCGCGATCATCGCCGAGCCACAGCACCAACTGCCGGTGTGGCTCAGCTACTTCGCGCAAACTTCCGTCGAGATCGTGCAGGAGCGACTCGTCGCTCACCGGTTCCTGCACGTCGAGTCGCGCGGCGTACTGCGGTCGAAGCAGACCTATGTCGCCGAAGACCCGATGTCGGTCGAGTGGCGTTCCCTGCGTATCGCTCGAATCATCTCCAAACGCGACATCCGGACCTGGGAAGACCTCGCGATCATCGGGTTGATCGTGGCGACCGGACTCACCGACAACGTGATGTGGAACGCCGCGGCCGAGGATCGCGAGAACCTGCTCATCATCCTCCGCTACCTCAACGACGAACCGTCCCTGCACGCCCTGATCACGCAGGTCGA
The DNA here is from genome assembly GCA_963724705.1 of uncultured Actinomycetota bacterium. GTDB lineage: Bacteria > Actinomycetota > Actinomycetes > Mycobacteriales > Micromonosporaceae > DASQPR01. The sequence continues at coordinate 262,252 of CAVRVS010000005.1, read as the reverse complement.
GACCCTCATCGCGGCCGCCGTCCTGTCCCAACGGAAGTGAACCGTCGCACTGGTCACCACCACACGTGTCCATCCCTCATCCCCCCGATGGAGTCCTGATGTCCCCCTCTGTCAACTCCCCGAGCGCCGTATCGGCGTCGCTGGCCAAGGATCGCCTCGGCGTACTCGCGGTGATCATGTTCGCCATGACCGCGGCGACACCGCTGCTCGTCGTCGGCGCTCTCGTCGTCTCGGCCTGGGCCGGCACCGGCGTGGTCGGCATGCCGCTCGCGTTCGTTCTCATCGGCATCGTCCTGGCCATCTTTGCCGCCGGGTATGTCGCCATGGCGCGGCACGTCGTCAACGCCGGCGCGTTCTACAGCTACATCGCTCTAGGCGCGAACAAGTCGCTCGGCGTCGGCGCTTCGTTCATCGCCGTACTCGCCTACAACCTTCTGCAGATAGGCCTCTACGGCATCTTCGGCTACGTCGCGCAGGGCTTCTTCGACGAGAAGTTCAACTGGGGCCTCCAGTGGTACTGGTACGCGCTGATCGCATGGGCGATCGTCGCGCTGATGGGCGCGCTCCGGGTGGATATCAACAGCAAGATCCTTGGTGTGCTGCTCTTCATCGAGCTTGTGCTGGTAGTCATCCTGGATGTGGCGGACATCGGCCACCCGGTCGGTAACAGCGTCAGCGTCACGGCGTTCCAGCCGCACCAGCTGTTCGCATCCGCCGGTGGTGCCGGCGCGGCATTTGCCGTCGCCGTCACAGCATTCGTTGGCTTCGAAGCGGCGCCGGTCTTCTCGGAGGAGGCACGCCACGCCCGCCGGACGGTGCCGGCGGCCACCTATCTCGCGATCGCCGTGATGGGTGTCGTCTACGCGGTAACCAGTTGGGCGATCACCGTCGCCGTCGGCGCCGGCAATGTGGTCGCCGAGGCTCAGAAGCAAGGCCCGGACTTGATCTTCAACGTGGCCAAGCCGTTCCTCGGCAACAGTGCGGCAATCGTCGATACCGGTCATATCTTGCTTCTCACAAGCATCTTCGCGGGCATGGTCAGCTACCACAACTCGGTGGCCCGCTACTCCTTCGCGCTCGGTCGCGAAGGCGTCATGCCGCGCCTGCTCGGTCGCACCCGGGCACGGACCGGCGCACCGCTGGTCGCGTCGATCACGCAGTCGGTTGTCGCACTGATCGTGATCGTCCTGTTCGCCGTTGAGGGCTGGGACCCGTTGCTTCGGCTGTTCTTCTGGCTCGGCACGACCGGCGGCTTCGGCATCCTGGTGCTGCTCCTCGGCACGTCGCTGTCGGTGCTGAACTTCTTCTACCGCAACCACCGCGACGAGTCGATCTGGTCCCGCGTGATCGCGCCGATTCTCGCGACGGCCGGCCTCGGCTACGTGATGTACTACGTCATCAAGGGCTTCGCGAACCTGCTCGGCGTGGACGCCCATGACCCGGTCCGTTGGATCATGCCCGGCCTTTACCTGGCCGTCGCGGTCATCGGCGTGCTGTGGGCACTTACCCTCAAGTCGGGCAAGCCGGACGTGTACGACGGGATCGGCCTCGGTGCCACGGCCGGCACAGCGGTCGCGGCCATGAGCGTCGCCTCGGCGACCGGTGTTCCGACGCAGACGTCGGGTGCGCACAGTCGGGACTATGACGACCCGACCTACACCCAGCGGGATCGATGACGGCTACGGCTTCGATCCGGCCCGGACGCGCGTCTGACGTCGACGCGCTCGCGCGTTCGATCGCGCGCGCGTTCGGGCACCTGCCGGTCAGCCAATGGCTCGTGCCGGACGACGAGGACGCTCGCGTGGATGCGATGGCGGGGCAGTTCCGGCTGCTCGTCGCGCATGCGATCGACCACGGCGACGTGTACGTCGCGGGTGACGGCGACGGCGTGGCGGTCTGGTTTCCGCCCGGCCCGATGCCCGACATCCCGGACTACGACGAGCGGCTGGCCGCCGCGTGCGGGCCGCATACGGCGCGATTCGTCGAGCTGGACGAACAGATGCACAAGGCTCACCCGACCGATCCCGACCATGCCTACCTGGCGTTCCTCACCGTCGAGGCGCCCGCGCGCAACCGCGGCATCGGCTCGGCCCTGCTTGAAGCGCACCACCGGCGGCTGGACGGGGACGGCACGCCGGCCTACCTCGACGCGAGTGGGCTCCAGAGCCGCGCACTTTACGTTCGGCACGGCTATACCGATCACGCCGAGCCGTACGGCCCGGACGGCGTGACGGCGTTCTATCCGATGTGGCGCGAGTCCCGGTAGCGGCCGACGGCGGCCGTGGGCACCGTGGTGCCTACGGCCGCCGTCACTTATTCCGGCCGGATCCGTGACACGATCTGGGCGTGTCAAGCGATGAATGGCGACCCGATGCCACGGCGGCCGCGAGTAACTGGGCGGGCAACGTACGGTTCGGCGCGCACCGGATCCACCGCCCGCAATCGGTCGACGACCTGCGGCGAGTTGTGGCCAGCAGTCGGCACGTACGTGCGTTGGGCACCGGGCATTGTTTCAGCACGATCGCCGACGCGGCCGCCGCATCCGCCGACGGCATCGCCGGCGACCTGATCGTGCTCGACGCCCTGCCCGCGACCGTAGAGATCGACCCGAGCGAAGGTTCGGTCACCGTGGCGGCGTCGGTTCGCTACGGCGAACTCGCGACCCGCCTCGATGCGGCGGGCTTCGCGCTGCACAACATGGCATCGTTGCCGCACATTTCGGTGGCCGGATCAATCGCCACGGGTACGCATGGCTCCGGCGACCGCAACGGCGGCCTGGCCACGGCGGTAACGGGCATCGACATCGTGACGGCCGGTGGCGATCTCGTGCGCATGACGCGCCAGAGCCACCCGGACTCGTTTGCCGGATCGATCGTCGGCCTCGGCGCGCTCGGCATTGTCGCCCGCGTCCGCTTGGCCATCGAGCCGGCGTACGAGGTCGCGCAATGGGTGTACGAGGGCATGCCGTGGGATCGGCTGCTGGCCGAGGTCGACGCGGTTTTCGCGAGCGCGTACAGCGTCAGCGTGTTGACCCGGTGGAATGCGCCAGCCGTGGACTACGTGTGGACCAAGCACCGCGGCCAAGGCAGCCCACCGGCGCGCTGGCTCGACGCCACGCTCGCCGACGAGCCGCGGCATCCGGTCATCGGTCTGCCACCCGCCCCGGCCACGCCACAGCTCGGGCGGCCGGGCCGGTGGCACGAGCGGCTCCCGCATTTTCGGTTGGAATTCACGCCGAGCGTCGGCGCCGAATTGCAGTCCGAGTATTTCGTGCCGCGCGAGCACGCGGCGGCCGCGATCGACGCGATGCGCGCCATCGGCGATCGGCTCGCGCCCGTGTTGATGGTCTCCGAACTGCGTACGATCGCGGCCGACGATTTGTGGCTGAGCCCCACGTACGGTCGTGACAGCATGGCGCTGCACTTCACCTGGGCCCCCGACACGCCCGCCGTGCTCGCGGCCGTCGCCGAGGTCGAAACCGCCCTCGAACCGTTTGACCATCGGCCGCACTGGGGCAAGGTTTTCACCATGACACCCGAGGCGGTCGCCGGTCGTTTCGACCGCCTCGACGACTTCGGCCGGCTGCGCCACCGCGTCGATCCGGACGGTGTGTTCGGCAACGAGTTCGTCGACCGCTTCGCGCCGACGATCAGCAGGCCCCGATAGGCACGACGGCGCGCGGTCACCAGACGGGCTAGGGTGGCGATCGTGGCGAGCATCATGACGCGGATGAACGACTTGTTGGGCCGAGCCCGACCCACCGCGGACGGCGCCGCGGCGCAGCGTACCCGCGGATTGTCGAAGCCGGTCAAATTGTCAAACACCGTCAAATTGGCGAAACCGGGACCGCCGCGCGGACGCCATTTGCTGTATTCGCCGCATCTCGACGGCCGCGCCGATCCGGGCGAGATCGTGTGGACCTGGGTGCCCTACGAGGAGGACCACTCGCAAGGCAAGGACCGTCCGGTATTGGTCGTCGGGCGCAACGGCACCACGCTGCTCGGCCTGATGATGTCGAGCTCGGCCGCGCGCGACGGGCAACACGACTGGTATGCGCTCGGCTCCGGCGCATGGGACCACGAGCACCGGCCGAGCTGGGTACGCATGGATCGCGTGCTCAGGGTCAAAGAACACGGGATCCGGCGCGAGGGTGCCGTGTTGTCTCGCGCTCGTTTCGACGCTCTGTCCAAGCAGCTCCGGATGCATTACGGCTGGCAGTAGTCGGGCCGACGAAGGTCCGATTTCCGGCGAGGCCGCGGCTGCGTGAACCGGGCTGTCGCGCCATCAACTTGGCACGCTCGCGACAACTCCGTCGCCCGACGACTAGGATCGAAAGGGATCTTGACGGGCGGCGGTTCCTCGGGTTGCCCACCGCCTGCGCTATGAGGCGCACTCGAACAGGCGCGCATACGGACACTCGGGCGGACAACCCACGCTCGGAGAGCCCCAAGGGAGGTGTCAAGCCACCGTGGTCGGGAATGACGAACCTATGCGCCCCCAGCCCGCCGCCACTCCCCCGCCACCTACACCCCGGCCAAATCCGCCGGCCGCGCCTCGGCCCGCCCCACCAGCCGCGCCCCGGCCAAATCCGCCGGCCGCGCCTCGGCCCGCCCCACCAGCAGCGCCCCGGCCAAATCGCCGCCGGACCGCCCCACCAGCAGCGCCCCGGCCAATCCGCGCCGCGCCGCAACCCGCCCCACCGGCGTCTGAGCCCGTCCAGCCGGCCGCGGTAGCCACGTCGGTGACCGAACGCCGCTTCCCGATCGAGGACGTCCGTCCGACCGTTGACGGCGGCGCGTACCCCGCCAAGGCCGTCGTCGGCGAACACGTGCCGGTCAGCGCCATCGCCTATCGCGAGGGCCATGACGCGCTCGGCTGCGTCGTCACCTGGCGCGGCCCGGACGGCGAGCGCCCGGCGGCCCGAATGACGGCGGTCGACGACGGCACCGGACGGTGGCGGGCAACGATCAAGCCGGACGCCGTCGGCCCATGGGAATTCGCCGTCGAGGCGTTCTCCGATCCGTACCTGACCTGGCGTCACGCGGTCCTCGCGAAGATCGAAGCCGGCCAGGGTGCCGAAGATCTGGCCAACGACATCGCGCGCGCGGCGACGGTTTTCGACCGCGCCGTCGCGATCGTGCCGGAGGAGCACACGGCCGCCGTCAAGGCCGCCGCCGACGCCCTTCGCGACGATGACGCACCGCTGTCGGCCCGCATCGAACCGGCCCTCGATCTGGCGCCGGTGTTGTGGGCTCATCCCGTACGGGATCTCGTGACCACGTCGGAACCGCGTCAGCTGTGGGTCGACCGTACCCGTGCGTTGTTCTCCGCCTGGTATGAGATGTTCCCGCGGTCGGAGGGCGACGCGAACGCGAACGGGCGGGCCAAGCACGGGACCTTCGCCACCGCGGCGCGGCGTCTCCCGGCGATTGCGCAGATGGGCTTCGACATCGTGTATCTGCCGCCGATCCACCCGATCGGCAAGGTGAATCGCAAGGGGCGCAACAATTCGCTGCGGGCCGCGCCGGGCGATGTCGGCTCGCCGTGGGCGATCGGCTCGAGCGAGGGCGGCCACGACGCCATCCATCCCCAGCTCGGTACGCTGGCGGAATTCCAAACATTCATCGCGCGCGCCAGCGACGCCGGTCTGGAAGTCGCGATGGACTTGGCCTTGCAGTGCGCACCGGACCATCCGTGGGTCAGCTCGCACCCGGAGTGGTTCACCACCCTGCCCGACGGCACGATCGCCTACGCCGAGAACCCGCCGAAGAAGTATCAGGACATCTATCCACTGAACTTCGACAACGACCCGGACGGGATCCGAGCCGAGATCCGCCGCATCGTGCTCCACTGGGTCGCGCAGGGCGTCAAGGTGTTCCGGGTCGACAACCCACACACGAAGCCGGTCAACTTCTGGCACTGGCTTATCGCCGAAGTCAAGGCGGTCGACCCGGACGTGCTGTTCTTGGCCGAGGCGTTCACGGCACCGCCGATGATGCACGGTCTCGGTCGGGCCGGGTTCACGCAGTCGTACACGTATTTCACCTGGCGCAATACGCCGGCCGAGATGCGCGAATACTGCGAAGAACTGGTGGCGGGCGCGGACCACATGCGGCCGAACTTCTGGCCCACGACGCCGGACATCCTGCCCGAGCCGCTGCAGCACGCCGGCCCGGCGATGTTCAAGATCAGAGCAATCCTGGCCAGCATGCTGAGCCCGTCGTGGGGGATCTACTCCGGGTACGAGTTGTACGAGAACGTCAACCGGCCCGGCGCCGAGGAACTGCTCGATAACGAGAAATACGAACTGCGGCCGCGTGCATGGGCGGCACGAGAGGCGGCCGGCGAGTCGCTCGCACCGTATCTCGGGGCGCTCAACGCGATCCGCGGCCGGCATCCGGCGCTGCACTGGCTGGGAAATCTGCGGTTCCACGCCTGCGACAACCCCAGCGTGCTCTGCTTCTCCAAGCGCGACGAGGACACCGGCGACATCGTCATCGTGGCGGTGTCCTTCGACCCGCAGAACGTCCAGTGGGCGAACGTGAGTCTTGACATGCCCGCACTCGGCTTCGACTGGCACCAACGTTTCACGATCCGGGACGAGCTGACCGGCGCCGTGTTCGACTGGGGCGAGCACAACGCCGTCCGCCTCGACCCGTTCGTCGAGCCCGCGCACATCTTGTCGGTGCAGCGGGTCGGATAGGAGAGACACGGGCGACCCGTGTGACCGCAGTAGTGAACGTTTGGTCGGGGGGCTGAGGAGGAAGTAGATACACCGTGGACGGGCCGGGACACACGCTGGATTTTGCCGAGGGTAGTCACGTCGCCGCCGATGGCGTCGTCGAGCACCCGTCGGCCAGCGACTACAGCCACGCGCGGGCGCTGCCCGCCGATGAGACGTGGTTCAAACGCGCGGTGTTCTACGAGGCGCTGGCCCGCGCGTTCCACGACTCGAACGGCGATGGGCAGGGCGACATCCAGGGCTTGATCCAACGGATGGATTACCTTCAGTGGCTCGGCGTCGACTGCATCTGGCTGCCGCCCTTCTACGACTCCCCGCTGCGCGACGGCGGCTACGACATTCGCGACTTCTACAAGGTGCTGCCCGAATTCGGCACCGTCGACGACTTCGTCGAGTTGCTCGACGCCGCGCACAAGCGGGGCATCCGCGTCATCACCGATCTCGTCATGAATCACACGTCCGACTCGCACCCGTGGTTCCAGGAGTCACGCCGCGACCCCAGCGGCCCGTACGCGGACTATTACGTGTGGAGCGACACCGACGACAGGTATCCGTTCGCCCGGGTGATCTTCGTCGACACGGAGGAGTCGAATTGGACGTACGACCCGGTGCGCAAGCAGTTCTACTGGCACCGGTTCTTCTCGCACCAGCCGGATCTCAACTACGAGAACCCGGATGTGGCCCGCGAGATGATGAACGTGATCCGGTTCTGGCTCGATCTCGGTATCGACGGGTTCCGGCTGGACGCGGTTCCGTACCTGTTCGAGGAGGAGTCGACGAACTGCGAGAATTTGCCGCAGACCCATGAGTTCCTACGCAAATTGCGCAAGATCGTCGATGACGAATACCCTGGCCGGGTGCTGCTCGCCGAAGCCAACCAATGGCCGGCCGACGTGGTCGCCTACTTCGGCGACCCCGAGGCCGGTGGCGACGAGTGCCACATGGCCTTCCACTTCCCGTTGATGCCGCGCCTGTTCATGGCCGTACGCCGGGAGTCGCGCTTCCCGATCTCGGAAATCCTGGCATCCACACCGAAGATCCCGAGCGGCTGCCAATGGGGGATCTTCCTGCGCAACCACGACGAGCTGACGCTCGAGATGGTGACCGACGAGGAACGCGACTACATGTACGCCGAATACGCCAAGGACCCTCGCATGCGTGCGAACGTCGGCATCCGGCGACGGCTGAACTCGTTGCTGGAGAACGATCGCAACCAGGTCGAGTTGTTCACCGCGATGTTGCTGTCATTGCCGGGCTCGCCGGTGCTCTACTACGGCGACGAGATCGGCATGGGCGACAACATCTGGCTCGGCGATCGCGATGGCGTACGCACGCCGATGCAATGGACGCCGGACCGCAACGCCGGATTCTCCTCGGCCACGCCGGGTCGGCTCTTCCTGCCGGTCAACCAGGATCCCGTGTACGGCTATCAGGCCGTCAACGTCGAGGCGCAGCAACAAAATGGCGCCTCGCTGCTCAACTGGACGCGGACGATGCTCGCCGTCCGGCGCCGGCATGACGCGTTCGCGTTGGGCGACTTCGAGGATCTCGGCGGGTCCAACCCGTCGGTGCTCGCCTATGTGCGGACGCACGAGAACGACATCGTGCTGTCCGTGAACAACCTGTCCCGCTTCCCGCAGCCAATCGAGTTGAACCTGCAGAAGTGGGCCGGATATACACCCATTGAGTTGACCGGCGGGGTGCGCTTCCCGTCGATCGGGCAGTTGCCCTATCTGCTTACGCTCCCCGGTCACGCCTTCTACTGGCTGCAGTTGCGCGGCCCGGAGGAGACCACATGAGCTTGCCGTTCGCCGACTGGTTACCGCAGCAACGGTGGTACGCAGGGCGCGGCCGCACTATCGCCGAGGTCGAACCGACATCGGTCACCCCACTCGCCGACGACCTCGACCACATGCTGCTGCGCGTCCGCTTCACCGATGGAGCGACCCACGCCTATCAGGTCGTCGTTGGCTGGGATCGGTCACCCGCGGACGAATTCGTCGGTGTCGCGCGCATCGGCGACGCCGACGGGCGTACCGGATATGACGCGCTCTACAGCGAACGGACGAGTCGTGAGCTGTTGGGCATGATCCTGGCCGGCCACGCCGTCGGTGACCTGAGTTTCGAGGCCGAACCGGGCACGACCACCGTCGACGACAGCACGGCGCGGGTGATCGACGCCGAGCAGAGCAACTCCAGCGTGGTGTTCAACGGCTCGGCGATCCTCAAGCTCTATCGCCGCGTCGTGCCGGGCCTGAATCCCGATCTCGAGCTGGGTCGTGCGTTGGGTCGCGCCGAGAGCCCATATTCGGCGCGCTTGATGGGCGCCATTGAGGGCATGGACACGGACGGACAACAGTTGTCCCTCGCGACGCTGACCGAATTCGCGGCCAACTCGGCCGACGGATGGTCGATGGCGGTCACCAGCGCGCGCGACCTGATCGCGCAGCCCGGCTACGGCCCGGACCAGGTCGGCGGCGACTTCGCCGGCGAGGCTCACCGGCTGGGCGAAGCGGTCGCCTCGATCCACGGCACGCTCGGCGACGAACTCGGTCGCGAAATCGAGAAACCGCCGGTCGACCACATGATCGAACGCCTGCGGGCGGCGGCGGACACCGTCCCGGAGATCGCCGAGCACCTCGACGCGGCGATCGCGATCCTCAAGCGCGCCACGGCTCCATCGATCATCCAGCGCGTCCACGGCGATCTGCACCTCGGTCAGGCGCTGCGGACGCCGTACAACTGGCTGATCATCGACTTCGAGGGCGAGCCGGGCCAACCGATCGAGGAGCGCCGCCGGCCGGACTCCCCGATGCGGGATGTCGCCGCGATGTTGCGCTCGTTCGACTACGCGGCGTACCAGCTGCTCATCGGCGACACCGACAACGAACAGCTTGGCGAACGGGCCCGCGAATGGGCCGCGCGCAATCGAGCGGCGTTCTGCGACGGTTACACCGCCGTGTCCGGTGTGGACCCGCGGGAACACGTCGACCTCTTGGCCGCGTACGAGCTGGACAAGGCCGCGTACGAGGCGGCGTACGAGGCACGGCACCGGCCGAGCTGGCTGTGGATCCCGCTGCACTCGATCGATCGGCTGCTCGGCGGCGGCACGCAGATCCCGGCCAGCGCCGAGGAGACCGAAACCGTGTCGCCGGACGACGTCCTGCCGGTCAGCGGCGGCTTCGGCGGCGGCAACTTCACCGCCAGCCCGGGCATGCCGAGCGGCGGCGTCGGCCCGGGCATTCCCAGCGGTGGACCACCGGCCGGTCAGAGCGATCGCCCGGTCGGCGGCGACATCGCCGCGGGCGACACGTCTAGCGGAAGGGGCCGGCAGTGAACGAGATCATCACCGGCGCGGTCCACGATCCACACGCGATCCTCGGTGCGCACCCGGACGGCGACAAGACGACGATTCGGACCCTGCGTCGCGGGGCAACCGACGTGTCGGTCGCCGCCGAAGGCAGCACCGTGCCGATGCACCGCGTCCACGACGAGGGCATCTTCGAGGTCACGCTGCCTGGCATGATCATCGACTACCGGATCGCGATCGACGGCCGGCAGTTCGACGATCCGTACCGGCATCTGCCGACGCTCGGCGACCTCGACCTGCACCTGATCGCGGAGGGCCGGCACGAGGAGCTGTGGACGGTGCTCGGCGCGCAGCCGCGGGTCGGCGGCACCGCGTTCACCGTATGGGCGCCGAATGCGCAGGGCGTCCGCGTGGTCGGCGACTTCACCGGCTGGGGAGTCCACGACGGCTGGCCGATGCGGTCGCTCGGCGGCTCGGGTGTCTGGGAGCTGTACGTCCCGGACGCCCAGGTCGGGCAGCGTTACAAGTTCCGGATCCTCGGTCGCGACGGGACGTGGCAGGAGAAGGCCGACCCGATGGCCCGCCGGGCCGAATTACCACCGCGTACGGCATCGGTTATCGACGAGTCGAACTACGTGTGGGGCGACGACGAATGGCTCGCCCGTCGCGCACAGACCCCGTTGCACGAACGACCGATGAGCGTCTACGAGGTGCATCTCGGCTCGTGGCGCCCGGGCCTGTCCTACTCGGAGCTGGCCGACCAGCTCACCGCGTATGTCAGCGAACAGGGCTTCACGCATGTCGAACTCCTGCCGGTCATGGAGCATCCGTACGGCGGTTCCTGGGGCTACCAGGTCACCGGCTACTACGCACCGACCGCCCGGTTCGGCGACCCGGACGGCCTCCGCCTGCTCATCGACCGGTTACACCAGGCCAACATCGGTGTCATCCTCGACTGGGTCCCGGCACACTTTCCGCGCGACGCCTGGGCGCTGGCCCGTTTCGACGGCTCGCCGCTCTACGAGCACAGCGATCCGATGCGCGGCGAACACCCGGACTGGGGCACGCTGATCTTCGACTTCGGTCGCCCGGAGGTGCGCAACTTCCTCGTGGCGAACGCGCTCTACTGGTGCGACCAGTTCCACGCCGACGGCCTGCGCGTGGACGCGGTCGCGTCGATGCTCTACCTCGACTACTCGCGCAAGGCCGGCCAGTGGCGACCGAACGCGAAGGGCGGCCGGGAGAACCTCGACGCGATCTCATTCCTGCAGGAGATGAACGCGACCGTCTACCGAAAGCATCCGGGCGTGACCACCATCGCCGAGGAGTCGACCGCCTTCTCCGGCGTCACCCAGCCGACCGACGCCGACGGCCTGGGCTTCGGCTTCAAATGGAACATGGGGTGGATGCACGACACGCTGAGCTACATCTCGCGGGAGCCGATCCACCGGCAGTACCACCACCCGCAGATGACGTTCGCCGGTGTCTACGCGTTCAGCGAGAACTACGTGCTACCGATCAGCCACGACGAGGTCGTGCACGGTAAGCGCTCGCTGCTGACGAAGGCGCCCGGCGACTGGTGGCAGCGATTGGCGACGTTGCGTGCCCTATTCGCGTTCATGTGGGCGTTCCCGGGTAAGCAATTGATCTTCATGGGTTCCGAACTGGCCGACGACCACGAATGGAACGAGGGCGGCGGGCTCCCGTGGGGCCTGCTGGACGACCCGGCCCGCGCCGGGGTCCAGCGGGCACTGCGCGACCTCAACACGATCTACCGCGACACACCCGCGCTGTGGACGCAGGACACCAACCCCGCCGGATTCCGGTGGATCGACGCCGATGACGCCGCGCGCAACACATTCTCCTTCCTGCGGTACGGAAGAGGCGGGGAGGTTCTCGCCTGCGTTGTCAATTTCGCGTCCATCCCGCATGAGGGGTACCGTCTCGGATTGCCCTCGACCGGCCGCTGGCGCGAGATAATCAACACAGACGCCGAGGTGTACGGCGGGTCCGGCGTGGGCAACTGGGGAGCGGTCGAGGCGACCGACCAGCATCCGGCACACGGATTGCCGGCGTCGGTGCTGCTGCGGGTCCCGCCACTGGGCGCGCTCTGGTTGGCGCCGGAGTAGCCTCGACGGCCGGTATGAACGCCGCCGGTCGAACCGAGATGAGACAGCGCCGGCCCGGCGCGACGGACAACGAAGAGGTGCCTTGCATGGAGGTCTGGCCGGGCCAGCGATACCCGCTGGGCGCGACCTATGACGGGACCGGCACGAATTTCGCGCTGCATTCTGAGGTCGCGACGAAGGTGGAGCTGTGCCTGTTCGACACCGCCGGCACCGAGCAACGGGTCGAGTTGCACGAGGTCGACGCGTACGTCTGGCACGCGTACATCCCGGGTGTCGAGCCCGGTCAGCGCTACGGATACCGGGTCTACGGTCCCTACGATCCGGCCAACGGGCAGCGGTGCAACCCGGCGAAGTTGCTGATCGACCCGTACGCCAAGGCGATCGACGGCGACATCGAGTGGGATCCGTCGGTGTACGGCTACGACTGGGACGACCCGGACGAGATCTCCACGCTCGACTCGGCCGCGTTCATGCCGAAGGCCGTCGTCGTGAACCCGTATTTCGACTGGGGTAACGACCGGCTGCCGAACATCCCGTACCACCAGTCGATCATCTACGAGGCCCACGTCAAGGGTCTGACCATGAAGCACCCGAAGCTCCCCGAGCACCTGCGCGGCACGTACGCCGGGATCGGGCATCCGGTGATCATCGAGCATCTGGTGAAGCTCGGCATCACGGCGATCGAACTGATGCCTGTCCACCAGTTCGTGCACGATCAGCGTCTCGTCGAAGAGGGTCTTCGCAACTACTGGGGCTACAACACGATCGGCTTCTTTGCTCCGTACCACGGTTATGCCTCCAGCGGTCCGAACGGCCAGCAGGTGCAGGAATTCCGGGCCATGGTCAAGGCCATGCACGCGGCGGGTATCGAGGTCATCCTCGACGTCGTCTACAACCACACCGCCGAGGGCAGTCACCTCGGCCCGACGTTGTCGTTCCGCGGCATCGACAACGCCGCCTACTACCGGCTCGTCGACGACGACCAGCGCCACTATCTCGATTACACCGGCACCGGCAACAGCCTCAACGCCCGCAGTCCCCAGATGCTCCAGCTCATCATGGACTCGCTGCGCTACTGGGTGCTCGACATGCACGTCGACGGCTTCCGTTTCGACCTCGCGGCCACGCTTGCCCGCGAATTTTACGAAGTGGACCGTCTCTCCACCTTCTTCGAAGTGGTGCAGCAGGACCCGGTCATCAGTACGGTCAAGCTGATCGCGGAACCGTGGGACGTCGGGCCGGGCGGCTACCAGGTCGGCGGGTTCCCACCGCTCTGGACCGAGTGGAACGGCAAGTATCGAGACACGACCCGGGATTTCTGGCGTGGCGCGCCGGAAACGCTCGGCGAGTTCGCCACCCGCCTGTGCGGGTCGCCCGACCTTTATCTCTCCGACGGTCGCCGCCCGGTGTCGAGCATCAATTTCGTCACCTGCCACGACGGCTTCACGCTCACGGATCTGGTGTCCTACAACGACAAGCACAACGAGGCGAATCTCGAAGACAACCGCGACGGCGCCGATGACAACCGGTCCTGGAACTGCGGAGTCGAGGGGCCGAGCGACGACCAGGACATTCTCGCGTTGCGCGCGCGCCAACGGCGCAACTTCATGGCGACGTTGATGCTGTCGCTCGGTGTGCCGATGATCGGTCACGGCGACGAGCTCGGCCGCACGCAGCTCGGCAACAACAACGGGTACTGCCAGGATTCCGAACTGACCTGGGTGAATTGGGACGACGTCGACGAGACGATGCTCGCGTTCACCCAGTCGCTGACGCGATTCCGCAAGGCGCATCGGGCGTTCCTCCGGCGCCGCTTCGTGACCGGACGTCCGGTGCGGCGTGGTAGCGACGAGCCGATCACTGACGTCGCATGGTTCGCCTCCAATGGACGCCCAATGTCCGAGGATGACTGGAGCGAGGAGTTCGGCCAGGCGGTCTCGCTGTTCATCAACGGCGACGGCATCCGCGACCGCGGACCACAGGGCGAGCGCTACGTCGACTCGTCGTTCATGCTGTGCTTCAACGCCAATCCACAGTGGACCGAGTTCGTGATGCCCCCGGGCGAGTACGGCGGCAAGTGGGTTGCCGTGCTGGACACGAGCCAGCCGAAACTGGACGACCCGCCAACGGTCGCGGCGGGCGGCAGTGTCTGGGTGCCCGATCGCTGCCTGATCCTGCTCGAGCAGGAGCGATGACGGGTCCGGCGTCCGCCGCGGGCGACGCTCAGGCGACGCCCACGACGGCGGCGCCGGACGTGGATGCCGCCCCGACGGTGCCTGTCTCGACGTACCGGGTGCAGGTCCGGCCGGACTTCGACCTCGATACGGCCGCGGAGCTGGCGCCGTACCTCGCTGGCCTTGGTGTTACGCACTTCTACAGCGCTCCATTGCTCGCCGCGACGCCCGGATCCGCTCATGGCTATGACGTCGTCGATCCGACCCGGGTGAATCCGGAGCTCGGTGGGGCCGACGCGCTCGATCGTCTGGTCGAGGCATTGCGATCCGTTGGACTTGGCCTGGTCGTCGACATCGTGCCCAATCACCTCGGCGTGGCGCGCCCGGAGACGAACCCGGCCTGGTGGTCGGTGCTACGGGACGGGCCGGAGTCGCCGTACGCGCCGTGGTTCGACATCGACTGGTCCGGCGGTCCGCTTCTCATTCCGGTGCTCGGCGATGACTCGCTCGACGACGTGTTCGTCGATCGCGACGCTCCCGGCGGACCCGAACTACGCCACTTCGAGCACCGCTATCCCATCGCGCCCGGCACCGACGACGGGTCGCCGGTCGAGGTGCACATGCGGCAGCACTACCGGCTCGTCAACTGGCGCCGCGCCAACACCGACCTGACGTACCGCCGCTTCTTCGCGGTGTCCGATCTCGCCGGCGTACGCGTCGAGGACCCGGACG
Source organism: uncultured Actinomycetota bacterium (assembly GCA_963724705.1). Taxonomy (GTDB): domain Bacteria; phylum Actinomycetota; class Actinomycetes; order Mycobacteriales; family Micromonosporaceae; genus DASQPR01. The sequence goes on along the minus strand of CAVRVS010000005.1, from coordinate 247,165 downwards.
TGTTCGCGCAAACGCACGTCGAAATCCTGCGCTGGGTGCAGGCCGGGCTGGTCGACGGTATCCGCGTCGACCATCCGGACGGCTTGCGCGATCCGGGTGCGTACCTGCGGCGGTTGCGGTCCGCCGCCCCCAACGCGTGGCTCGCGGTCGAAAAGATTCTCGAGTACGGCGAGGGCATGCCCGACGACTGGCCGGTGGCGGGAAGCACCGGATACGACGCCCTGCGCGAGGTATGCGGCCTGTTCATCGATCCGGCCGGCGTCAAGCATTTCCCGGCCCGTACCCGCTTCTTCGACGCCGCCCTCGACGGCAAGCGCGAGGCGGCGATGACGCTGTTGGCCGCCGAGCTGAGCCGCCTGGCCAACCTGGCGCCCAGACATCCGAAAGCGCGGGCGGCCATCGCCGCCATCGCCGTGCATCTCGACATCTACCGGACCTACCTGCCCGCCGGGCGCGCGCATCTCGACGAAGCGATCGAGGAGGCCGCCGCGACGTTTCCGGATGCGGTGACCGTCGTCACGCCCGCCATCACCGATCCGCATACCGAGCTGGCGCAACGGTTCCAGCAGTACAGCGGCGCAGTCATGGCCAAGGGAGTCGAGGACACCGCGTATTACCGGTGGACGCGCTTCATCGCACTGAATGAGGTCGGCGGTGCGCCTGACCAGTTCGGTGTTTCACCGGAGGAATTCCACGCGGCCGCGATGCGACGAGTGCGCGAGTGGCCGCATGGCATGACGACGCTTTCGACGCACGACACTAAGCGCGGCGAGGACGTCCGCGCGCGCCTCGCCGTGCTGTCGGAGATCGGTCCGCGGTGGCAGGCGGCGGTGTCCGAATGGACGGCGGCCGCGCCGCTCGACGATCCGGACCTCGCCGCCCTGATCTGGCAGTCCGCGGTCGGTGCGTGGCCGATCGAGCCGGAGCGCCTGCACGCCTACGTGGTAAAGGCCGCCCGCGAGGCATCGACGCACACGACGTGGGCCGACCCCGACGAGGCGTTCGAGCGCGCCGTGCACGGTGTGGTTGACGCGATGTACGGTCCGCTGCGGTCGTCGATCGATGCATTCGTCGCGGATATCACCGTCCCCGGCTGGAGCAACGCGGTCGGCCAGAAGCTTGTGCAGCTCACGATGCCGGGTGTACCGGACACGTACCAAGGCACCGAACTGTGGGACAACTCGCTGGTGGACCCGGACAACCGCCGACCGGTCGACTTCGCGGTCCGTGCCGAGTTATTGCAGCGCCTGGACGACGGCTGGATCCCGGATCTCGACTCGTCCGGCGGCGCCAAGCTGCTCGTGACGAGTCGTGCGTTGCGACTGCGACGCGACCGGCCGGAACTGTTCGGTGACTACCTTCCGTTGATGGCGGACGGGCCGCATGCCGGGCACGTGTTCGGATTCGATAGCGGCGGCGCGGTGACCGTGGTGACCCGGCTGCCGGTGGCGCTGGCCGAATCGGGCGGGTGGGCCGCGGCTGATGTCGTCACGGTGCCCGACGGTCAATGGCGGGACGTGCTAACTGGAGCGTTGCTCGATGGCCCCTCGCTGGCCTTAGCAGATGTCTTCGAGTCGCTTCCCGTCGCGTTGTTGGTTCGAGACGAGGAACACCGACCGTGACCAGCTTCGGCGTGTGGGCGCCCGAGCGCGATCGGATCCGGCTGCGGCTGGGCTCGGAGTCCGACGCGGACGTCGTTGCCATGAATCGTTCGGACGACGGCTGGTGGCGATCGGACGTGCCGGTCGCGGCCGCCGGCACCGACTATGCGTTCCTGATCGATGACGACGACAAGGGCTACCCCGATCCGCGATCGCTCTGGCAGCCGCATGGCGTCCACGCGGCGAGTCGGGTCTACGACCACGACGAGTTCCGTTGGACCGACCACGGCTGGACCGGTCGGGCATTGCCGGGCGCAGTGATCTACGAGCTGCACATCGGAACGTTTACGCCGGAGGGCACGTTCGACGCGGCCATCGACCGCCTGGACTACCTTGCCGATCTGGGTATCGACTTCATAGAACTGTTGCCGGTCAACGCATTCAACGGCGATCACGGCTGGGGGTACGACGGAGTTTGCTGGTTTGCGCCGCACGAGCCGTACGGCGGCCCGGACGGGCTGAAGCAGTTCGTCGACGCATGCCACGCTCGTGGACTCGCGGTGCTGATCGACGCTGTCTACAACCACTTCGGCCCGTCCGGGGCGTACGCGCCGATGTTCGCGCCCGTGTTCTCGGCGGGCACGAATAGTTGGGGCCAGTCGCTGAACCTCGACGGACCACACTCCGACGGCGTTCGACGCTACGTCATCGACAGCGCGCTGGCGTGGCTGCGGGACTACCACGCGGACGGGCTGCGGCTCGATGCCGTACACGCGTTGGTCGATCAGAGCGCCACGCACGTACTCGAACAGATGGCCGCCGAGGTGGACGTGCTCGCCACGCATCTGGGACGGCCGCTCACATTGATCGCCGAATCCGATCTCAACGATGCCCGCCTGATCACGTCGCGGGACGGTCACGGTTACGGCCTCACCGCCCAATGGGACGACGACATCCACCACTCGCTGCATGCATTGCTGACCGGCGAGCGGCAGGGCTATTACGACGACTTCGGCGACATCTCCGGCCTGGCCAAGGTGTGGCAGGAAGCGTTCTTTCACAACGGGACGTACTCGACGTTCCGTGAGCGGCGGCACGGACGGCCCGTCGATCGGGCCACGACCCCCGGCTACCGCTTCATCGCGTACCTGCAGAATCACGACCAGATCGGCAATCGCGCGGTCGGCGACCGGCTGACGGCGACGCTCTCCCCGGCAATGCTCCGGGTCGCGGCCGTGCTGCTGTTCACGTCACCGTTCACGCCGATGCTGTTCATGGGTGAGGAGTGGGCGGCAAGTACGCCGTGGCAGTACTTCACGAGCCATCCGGAGGCGGACTTGGGCGCCGCGGTCGCCAGCGGTCGGCGTGGTGAGTTCTCGCGACACGGGTGGCGGGCCGAAGACGTACCCGATCCGCAGGATCCTACGACGTTCACCCGGTCGAAGCTCGACTGGGACGAGCTAGAACTACGCGAGCACGCTGAGATGCTGACCGTATATCGCGAACTGATCGCGCTACGGCGACGCCATCCGGACCTGTCCGATCCACGGCTGGATCGGGTCGAGGTCACCTACGGCTCGCACCACGTGGTGATCCGCCGCGGCCGGTGCCTCGTCGTCGCCAACGTCGGCCGCGAACCGGTGAGCATCGACGTGCCCGGCGATGGTGTGGAAACTCTCTATGCGACGTGGCGTGACGCGAACACGAGCGCCAACTCGGTCCGATTGCCGGGCGAGGCGGCCATCGTCGTTCGCGTGGTCTAGTCGGACCTGTCGGGCGTAGAACATGCGGCATCGAAGAGTGCGTCCAGCTTGGCCGCGCGGGCCGGATGCCGATGACCGACCCACGCTATGCGGCCGGCGAGATAGCCGCGGAAGTCCGGGTGACCGTCGCGGTTCTGCTCGGCCGTGAGGAGCCGTCGCTTGCGCAAACCGCGCCGCCACGGCATCCGCCGAAATATCGACGGTCTGGTTCTTTGGGCCCGACCGACTTCGACGTCGGGTGTTCGAATGCTCGTCGTCGCCGGCTGTCGACGTCATCGGGCACCCGGATCGCGTGCCCGCGCGGTCGGGAACCATGACAGCGCGCCCCGACGAGTCCCCGTCGTGCGTGTGCGGTCTTGCGCGTAGCGCAGCGAAGCACATGCGGTGCCGTGCCGTGATACCTCGTACGCCCCCGGGGTTACCCCGGAGCGACCCTCGCCGCGCCGCGAACGGCGCCGCGTGGTCTGCTCGGGACGCGCTGCCACCCGGTCATGGTAGATGCGGATGCCGCGCGCGGCGGGACAGCGACGACCGGTCACCTCCGCAGTTGTACGGAACTTGGGTGCGGATCGTGCGATCTAACGGCCAAGTTCCGTACATTTGTGCGGCCGGCCCGCGGCCGCGGCGTTCGGCCCGGATGCGGCGCCGGCCCGGCAGCCCGGTCACTGCTCCGAATCGACCTCGGCCAGCTCACCCGAGCCCCGCAACGTGACGCGCTCGACATCGCCCGGCTCGACCGTCTCGATGATGCAGTCGCCGGTGTGAAAGCCCGACTCAACGCTTCCGAAACGGAGCGCGGCGACCTGCTGGCCGCCGTTCCACAGGATCCCCGGCTTGTCGGCCTCGGCCGTGCCGCCCCACTCGACCAGCGGTCCGTGCTCCTCGATCCAGAGGTTCACCTCCGCCTTCACCGTCGGGCCGTTGGGCATCGAAAACGTCGCCGTCCCCGCGTAGAGATCACTCATATGGCGACCGTATCGACGATGCCACCGGCCCGCTACCGGAGTGCGTAATCGCACCGGCGCCGACACCGGCCGACGTCGCGCCGGAATATCTGCCTCAAGGTATGCTTTATGACCAGGTCGAGAGGCGCTGCGACGGACCGTGAGGCCCGCCACGCTCGGCTGGTTCGAACTCATCAAGGGCGCCTCCGGTGACGGAGGTGATCGGCATGAGTACGTCGGAACTGCGGGACCTGCTTGATCAGCGGATTGTGGTGCTGGATGGCGCCTGGGGCACGATGCTGCAGGGCGCGGGTCTGGAGCCGGCCGACTATCGCATGGAGCGGCTGGCCGACCACCCCCACGACGTGACCGGCGACCCCGATCTCCTGAACCTCACCCGGCCCGACATCATCCTCGACGTCCACCGGCAGTATCTGGCGGCCGGCGCTGACATCACAACGACGAACACCTTCACCGCCACCAGCATCGGCCAGTCCGACTACGGCCTACAGCCCCTGGTACGCGAGATGAACCTCCGCGGCGCGCAACTGGCCAGGCAGGCCGCCGACGAGATCGGCGGCAAGTTCGTCGCCGGGTCGATCGGGCCGCTGAACGTCACGTTGTCGCTGTCGCCGCGAGTTGACGATCCGGCCTACCGCGCGGTGACCTTCGACCAGGTCAAGGCGGCCTATACCGAGCAGATCGAGGCGCTCGTCGAAGGCGGCGTCGACCTGCTGCTGATCGAGACGATCTTCGACACATTGAACGCCAAGGCCGCGATCGCCGCCGCGCACGACGTTGCCCCCGATCTGCCGCTGTGGATCTCGGTCACCATTGTCGATCTCAGCGGCCGGACGTTGTCCGGGCAGACCGTCGAGGCGTTCTGGAACGCGATCGCGCACGCGCACCCACTGATCGTCGGCGTGAACTGTTCGCTCGGTGCTCAGGAAATGCGGCCGCACGTCGAGGAGCTGTCGCGGCTGGCCGGGACGTACACGGCCGCCCACCCCAACGCCGGCCTGCCCAACGCCTTCGGCGGCTACGACCAGACGCCGTCGGAAACGGCGCAATTGCTGAGTGAGTTCGCCACGGCCGGAATGGTCAACATCGTGGGCGGCTGCTGCGGCACCACCCCCGCGCACATCGCACAGGTCTCGGCCGCCGTCGCCGACCTGGCGCCCCGCGAGGTGCCCGCGCCCGCCGTCCGTACCCGGTTCAGCGGCCTTGAGCCGTTTGAGATCGGCGCCGACACCGGCTTCGTCATGATCGGCGAGCGTACGAACGTCACCGGCTCGGCCCGTTTCCGGCGCCTGATCGAGTCGGACAAGTACCAGGCGGCGGTCGATGTCGCCCTGGAGCAGGTACGCGGCGGCGCCAACCTGCTCGACGTGAATATGGACGCCGACCTGCTCGACAGCGAGCGCGCGATGACCACGTTCCTGAATCTGATCGCCACCGAGCCCGAGGTCGCCCGCATCCCGATCATGGTCGACAGCTCGCGATGGAGCGTGCTCGAGGCCGGCCTCCGCTGCGTGCAGGGCAAGGGCGTGGTCAACTCGATCAGCCTCAAGGAGGGCGAGGAGCCGTTCCTCGCTCAGGCCCGCCGCATCCGCTCGTACGGTGCCGGCGTCGTCGTCATGGCGTTCGACGAGTTGGGCCAGGCCGACACCGTCGAGCGCAAGGTCTCCATCTGCGGCCGGGCGTACGACCTGCTGACCAAGGAGGTCGGCTTCCCGGCCGAGGACATCGTCTTCGACCCGAACGTGCTCGCAGTCGCCACCGGGATCGCCGAACACAACGGATACGCCAAGGCGTTCATCGACGCGTTGCCGCTGATCAAGGAGCGCTGCCCGGGCGCGCACACGAGCGGCGGCATCTCCAACCTGTCGTTCTCGTTCCGCGGCAACGACATCGTCCGCGAGGCGATGCACTCCGCGTTCCTGCTGCACGCCGTACGGGCCGGTCTGGACATGGGCATCGTCAATGCCGGCCAGCTCGCGGTGTACGAGGACATTCCGGCCGAGCTGCTGGAGTTGGTCGAAGACGTGCTGTTCGACCGCCGGCCGGACGCGACCGACCGTCTTGTGTCGTTCGCCGAGACGATCAGCGGCTCCGGCACCCGGCGCGTCGTCGACCTGTCCTGGCGCGAGGGTCCGGTCGCGCAGCGCCTGAGCTATGCCCTGGTGCACGGCATCGTCGACTTCATCGACGAGGACACCGAGGAAGCCCGTCGGCTCGCCGCGCGCCCGCTCGACGTCATCGAGGGCCCGCTGATGGATGGCATGAAGATCGTCGGCGACCTGTTCGGGTCCGGGAAGATGTTCCTGCCCCAGGTCGTCAAGAGCGCCCGCGTGATGAAGCGATCGGTCGCCTACCTCGAGCCGTTCATGGAGGCGGAGAAGGAGGAGGCCCGCCTGGCCGGACGTATCCAGGCCAATCGCGGTCAGGGCAAGGTCGTGCTGGCCACGGTCAAGGGCGACGTCCACGACATCGGCAAGAACATCGTCGGCGTCGTTCTCGGCTGCAACAACTACGAGGTGATCGACCTCGGCGTCATGGTGCCGGCGGCCCGGATCCTCGACACCGCCGTAGCCGAAGGTGCGGACGCGGTCGGGCTGTCCGGGCTCATCACACCGTCGCTCGATGAGATGGTCTCGGTCGCGGCCGAAATGCAGCGGCGCGGACTTGAGTTGCCGCTGCTGGTCGGCGGAGCCACGACGTCACGGCAGCACACCGCAGTACGGATCGCGCCCGCGTACGAGGGCACGACCGTACACGTGCTCGACGCGTCCCGTGTCGTCGGCGTCGTCTCGGATCTGTTGCACTCCGAGCGGTCCGAAGTGCTGGCCGCGAGCAACCGGGCCGAGCAGGAGCGACTGCGCGAGCAGCATGCGGCGCGCCAGCGGAGCCCGTTGCTGTCGATCGCCCAGGCCCGCGCAAACCGCGAGTCGGTCTCGTTCGCCGATCTGCCGACGCCGACCTTCACCGGCGTGCGCGTCGTCCGGCCGGACCTCTCCACGCTCCGCGCGATGATCGACTGGCAGTTCTTCTTCCTCGCCTGGGAGTTGAAGGGCAAATTCCCGGCGATCCTGGAGCAGCCGGTCGCGCGGGAGCTCTACGACGAGGCGAACGTGCTGCTCGACGAGATCATCGCCGACAGTTCGCTTGAGGCCCACGGCGCGTACGGCTTCTGGCCGGCCCGGGCGGAAGGCGACGACATCGTCGTCGACGCCGACCCGTCGGGCGAACCGGGCAGCGGCGTGCTCCGGCTGCCGATGCTGCGCCAGCAGACCGAGAAGCCGGCCGGCCGGCCGAACCGGAGCCTCGCCGACTACATCGCGCCGGCCGACGACCATCTCGGCGGTTTCGCCGTAGCCATTCACGGCGCCGACACGCTGGCGGCATCGTTCGAGGCCGGCAACGACGATTACCGCTCGATCATGGTGAAGGCGCTGGCCGACCGCCTCGCCGAAGCGTTCGCCGAGTACATCCACCTACAGGCGCGACGCGACTGGTTCGAGCCGGACGCCGAACCGGCGATCGAGGACCTGCACGCCGAGCGATTCCGCGGCATCCGGCCGGCGCTCGGCTACCCGGCGAGCCCCGACCACAGCGAGAAGCAGATGCTCTTCGACCTGCTCGAGGCGAAGCAGCTCGACATGGCACTGACCGAGTCGTACGCGATGACGCCCGCGGCCAGCGTGAGCGGCCTGATCTTCGCCCACCCCGACTCGCGCTATTTCACCGTTGGCCGCATCGGGCGGGATCAGGTCGAGGACTACGCGCGCCGGCGCGGACTCAGCCTCGCCGAAGTCGAACGCTGGCTGCGGCCCAATTTGGCGTACGAGGTCTAGACCGCCAACCCGGGCGGTAGCGACGTCAGCTGCCGTCCGGGAAGCCGCCCCGATGCGAAACCATCGGGTAGTGAGGCAGCAGGGCGAGCGGGTCGGCGAGCATGGCCTTCGTCAGGTTGGCGTACGGCGGATGAGCGCGCCAGCCGTCGTCGTACGGCTGAAGCCCCTCGGCCAGCTTCGGGCGGTCGCCGCTCTTCCCTGTCAGTACGGCGGTCAGCGCCGAACGCAATCGGTCGACGTCGGCACGACCGTACTGCGTGACCCAGCGCTCGTCGGTCTGCGCCAACAACCGGCGATACTTCGCTTGCGCAGCACGGCCTTTCGGCGTGAGTCGGGCGACCTTGATGCGACTCGCGGTCGGGTCGGGCGCAATGATCGCGCAGTCAACGCGTTCGAGGAACCCGAGCGAAACGCTGACCGCTTCCTTCGAGACGCCCGTCAGCAGCGGAACGTCGCGAACACGTACCCCGGCTTCGTCGAGGACCCGCAGGACGTTGGCGCTGAGCGCAAGCGACAAGCGCGATTCGCTCTCGAAATCCATCGTGTACGCGAGCAGGGCCTGGGACAACAGCGCGGCCAGATCGAGATCCGCGACCTCTGCGTCCCGCGACGGTAGACGCGTCAGATCGTCGCGCGCGACGCCCGAAACCGGCAGATAGCGCGGAAGGGCGCGGTCTATTCGCGTGACAAACCTGCACAGCACCGCTCGAAGCTCGGCCACCTCCCCTGCGCCAAAGCGTTGCGCCCAGCGGGTTTCGACCATGCCAGCCAGCGGCGCCCACACGGATTGTGCGGCTTGCCCGCCTCGCGTGGGCCGGACAATGCCGACCGCGTTACGGGACGGCCGGCGTTCGGCCGGACCGGGCTCGACGGTGACGTAACGCCATCGTTCCAACCCGGGCAGATTGACGATGCCGGCGAGATCGGCGACATCGCGCAGCGGCACACCGTCCGGATCGATGAACCGCATGAAATTCGACCACATCGCCATCGACACCAACCACGGACCGCGACCGGACCGTGCGGCCGGGCCGCGAGCGGTCGTATGCGGCATCTGGTGCTCGAACTCGTTGTCGAACTCGATGGTGTATGCCACCAGCGCCTGCGACAGCAGGGTCGACAACTCCGCGTCCGGCGCCACGCGGCCTTACGCTACTCGGAGATGCGCAACGCCGCGATGAGGCCGCCGGCGATGGTGAAGTCGTAGGCCAGGTCCACCTCGCCACCGGGAAAGTCGCCGATCAGGTGGACCGTCACGCGGAATCGGTCGGCGCCGAGCGGTTCGCTTCCGGTCACCGTCGTCGTGTAGGTCCACTTGCTGAGTGACCGCTCCCGCCAGGCCGCGATCTCGTCGCGGCCGGTGTAGGTGACGCCCTCGTCGACCACTGTGCCGTGGTCGGCGAAGCAGGCGGCGACGGCGCTCGGGTCCTTGGCGTCGGCGGCCGCCAGGTATCGGGTGACGACGTCGGGTGCGTTGCCGTTCATGATCGCTCCTCACGCTTTGTCATGGCATTGCCGGACCAGACCCAGCCTTGACGCTCCACCGAGGGGAGGGTCAAGACTTTGATCCATGCGGGCGTACGTGACGATCGGTGACTTCTCCCGGATGACGCACCTGAGCGTGAAGACGCTCCGGTATTACCACCGCGTCGGCTTGCTCGAGCCGACCGACGTCAACCCGGACACCGGCTACCGCTACTACGGCGTCGACCAGGTGACGGCCGCGCACACGATCCGCCGGCTCCGCGATCTCGAGATGCCGGTCGACGAGGTTCGGGCCGTCCTCGCCGCACCGGACGAGCGCGCCCGTGACCGGTTGCTCGCCGTACACCTCGATCGGATGCAGGCGCAACTCGCGCAGACCGAGGCCGCGGTGGCGTCGCTTCGGTCGCTGCTGGAACATCCGGCGACGACAATCGAGGTCGAGCGCCGGAGCGTACCGGCGATGGCCGCGATCGCGATCAGCGGCACCGTCGAACGCGCCGACCTCGGATCATGGTGGGCCGACGCCTTCAACGAGTTGTACGCGGCTCTGGACGACGACTTACCGACAGCGGTCGGGCCGGCCGGCGGGATGTTCGACGACGGGCTCTTCACCGACGACCGCGGTGCCGCCGTGCTGTTCGTCCCGGTCGCGCCGGCGGCTACCGGCCCGGTCGGACGAGTTCAGCCGTACACCGTACCGGCGGCCGAACTAGCAGTGACCGTCCACAACGGATCACATGCAAACGTCGATCAGACGTACGGTGCGCTCGGGACGTACGTCGCCGAACACGGTGGCGGTTCGGTGGGTCCGCTTCGAGAGACGTACCTCGTCGGGGTGCACGACACCACGGACACCAACCGATGGCGGACGGAGATCTGCTGGCCGATCTGACGGATCATCAGTCCGCGTCCCGGCCTACCACCGACGCGTAGCGCAGCCGCGAGGCGCATGTCACCGTAGCCGCTTGGAACACTCCTCGGCCACGAACGCCTGGAGCTCGGGGCCCATGGACGGTCCGGTGGCCGATGCGTCGCCGCTCGGCGTCTCGACCAGCCACTGACGCTGCGAACTCGTGAGCGTAATCAGCAGATCCTCAGTCAGCTCGCCAGAATCGAGCGCGGTGCACCACTCGTCCCGGTCCTCGCCGGACAGGCCGGTGCTCCACCAACTCGCCATGCTGTGCTCGTCCATGCCTCCACGCTACGGGACCCGCCGCCAGTGCCTGCGGGCAACCGACAAGACGCCGAGGGGCCGCCGCTCACAGCCGCTCGGCCAACCGAATCAAGGTGCTCCCGGCCGGCCCTTCGGCGGCGTCGCGATATCCCGTACCGGCCCACAGATGCAACCGTTCGGGGTCGCCAGCCACGGCCGCCGCCTTACGCAGTGCGCTGGTCAGATGATGAATCGCGGGATATCCGGCCGGCGCGAGGCCGTCGTACCGATCGATGAAGTCGTTGCGTAGCGAGCGCGCGAACCGTCCGGTGAACGCTCGAGTCACCACTGTCCCACGCGGCGCCGAATCGGCCAGAGCCGCTCGATGCGCCGTCGTCGTACCAGCCTCGTCCGTACGCAACAGAGCTGTGCCGACCATCACAGCGTCGGCACCGGCGTATACCGCGGCCGCCACATCGCCGGCCGTCGCCAGGCCGCCGGCAGCGATGAGCGGTAGCGAAACGGCGCTCCGGACGGCGGCGACCAGCTCGGTCAGGGCAATCCTCGGCGGTCGAACACCCGGTGTCAGCGTGCCCGAGTGTCCGCCGGCGGCGGAGGCCTGAGCGGCGAGAACATCAGCGCCCGATGCAGCCGCCGCGACAGCCTCGTCGACCGACGTGACCGTCTGTACGACCAGCGTCCCGGCCGCGCGGAGCGCGGTCGACCACGGCGAAATCGGGGATGCCAAAGGTGAAGCTGACAACGGGCACCGGGTCGGTGACCAGCAGATCGACCTTCGCTCGCCATTGGTCGTCGTCTTCGAGCGGTTCTCCCGCGCCGAGGGCGATGCCAAAGCGGTCCGCCTCGACCCGGATGGCCTGCCGATAGCGCCGGAAGTCGTCGCCATCCACCGGCAGCGGATTTGGCGCGAACAGGTTGACGCCGAACGTTGCGGCAGATGACCGTACGGCGGCGATGCTCGTCGCCAACGCCTCCGCCGTCTTGTAACCGGCCGCCAGAAAGCCGAGACTGCCCACGCTGGCTGCCGCAACAACCAGCGCCGGGGTGCCCGGATCGCCGGCCATAGGTGCCACGAGCACCGGCAATGACATACCCGCATCATGCAGCGGAGATGGCATGGCTGCGACTCCTCGGTGGCTGGTCGATACGTTCGCTCGCGGGCGGCTCCGGCCCGAGCTGCCTTCGTCGGCCAGATCGACGGCGCCGTGCTGGCGAGTTTAGGAAGCGGCGATCGTCGCGGCCACCGAGTTGGGACGCCAACCCGTGCTAAATCTGATCCGTCGCCAGACGCGGCAACCAAGGAGGCCGCGTTTCTTTGCGGATCATGGAGGCGGCTTGCGCGCACTCCGCGCTCGCAGACCGACGTTCGGGCTGCGCTCATGTTTCGCAACCGTCGGCGCAACGGCGATGAAGCGTTAGATCATGGTCGTAGGTCCAGGACGGAGATCGCTCATGAGCATGTACGGGGATCGGCCCGATGAGCCGACAGAACTTGAGCTTGAGCAGCAGCGCGCTGGAGTGGAATCCGGCGCTGATCGCGTGAGCGAGGACATAGCCTCACCGTTGTGGGTCGCCGGACTCGGTCCGCCGAGCAGCGACTACGGTCTGTCGTCGTCCGGCGGTGACAGCTCGGGCGGACGCCGGGGGATCAGATCCCGCATCCGGTCGATGTTCGGGCGTCGCCGGTAGCGCTCGTCACCGCCGCACCGAGCAATCGCCGCGGATGGCCGGGGTTGCCGGCTATGTCGGTGGGTGGTGCATCGCAGGGCTCGGTGCTGCGCGGCCGAGCAGCGCCCAGAAGACCACGAGGATGATCGCCGCGGTCAGGCTGACCGCGACCGTCTCGACAGCGACCTCGACGATGATCGTCACCCACAACGGTGGATGGATGGCGTGCAGACCGGCGCCGATCCCCTCCGCGACTCCGACAATCACGGCCGCGGTCGTCGTCAGCGCGGCCACCGACCAGAAACGTCCGCGAACCAACCGGACGCTCGTTCGCAGCGACTCGACGACGCCATGACGCTCGACCATCGCCGACGTACACGCGATGGCCAGCCACGCGAACACGGCGAGGCCCGGGTAGTACGCCGATCGCGGAGCCGACGCCAACGGCCACGCCGACGACGATGGCGACGATCGTCAGCCGCCACAGCGGCACGCGACGAACCGCCTGCCGCACCCTCGGACGCTCTCCTGGATGTTCGGACCCCGCGCGAAGCAGCTCCTCCGAGATCCCGGCGGACAACGCCTCGGCCAATGCGGCGGCGGCAACACCGAACAGCGTGACCGCAACCGCCGCACGCACTTCGTGACCGTGGACGAACGTGTTCAGCAATTCGCCGATGACCACCAACGGGGCGACGACGGCGATGGCGACCGGAACGAACGCTCCGATATGCCTGCGCCACAGGCGCCATGCCGCAAGCAAGGCAGGCCGGTACGCGAGCGTCGGCGTTCCAGTTCGGGGGTGCCACGGCAGGCGGCGCGATCGCGACGGTGTTCGGTCATCTCGACGGACGGATCCGCCGTCCGAGGACGCCGCGGTATGGGCGGACGGGCCGATCGGACCGGCCGGCGGCGCCGCGTGCGGGCGCATGATCCGATTCGTCAACCACGTCATGATGGCAGGAAACCATCTTGTCGCGGACCCCGCTGCCAGTCCGCGACAAAGCCATGAAGCGGAACTTGCACTCCAGACGTCCGCCCGGCTCTCGGTCGGCTTGGTGTTCGTCCGGCCGGTGCAGATCGCCTAACCCGGGATCATGCGCGTCTCGGGTGTGTTCTGCTGATCGTGTTGCTACTTCGTACGGGCTCACCGATGTCTGAACAGGTGACGGGAGTGGCGCTCGCGCGTGGCATTGGTGGGGTGGGCATTGGGGCGCGTGGTGACCACGGCTGAGTCCAAGGAAGTCGGGAGTGGACCCGGCTTTGTTCTGACTGTGTTGGCCGCTGGCCAGTTCTTGATGACACTCGACAGCTCGGTCATGAATGTTTCGATCCGCCAGGTGGCCGCCGACGTCGGCACATCGGTGACGGGGATCCAGACCGCCATCACCTTGTACACGCTCGTGATGGCTTCGTTGATGATCACCGGGGGGAAAATCGGGGCAATCGTGGGTCGGCGCCGAGCGTTCTCGGTCGGCCTGGTCGTCTACGGCGTGGGTACGCTCACCACCGCGGTCGCTCCCAACCTGGGTGTGCTCCTCGTCGGCTGGTCGGTTCTCGAGGGCATCGGGGCGGCACTGATCATGCCGGCCATCGTGGCCTTGGTTGCCGGCAACTTTCCGCGCGAGCGTCGGGCGGCGGCCTACGGTCTCATCGCAGCGGCGGGCGCGATCGCGGTGGCGGCCGGGCCCCTCATCGGTGGCGCGGTAACCACCTTTGCGTCCTGGCGGTGGGTCTTCGTGGGCGAGGCCGTGATCGTGGTCGGCATTTTCGCTGCGATGGGCAAAGGTCCATGACGCACCACCCGCCGGCCGGGTGCGCTTCGACTTTGATCGGTGCGGTGCTCTCGGTAGCGGGCCTTTTCCTGCTGGTCTTCGGGGTGTTGAAGGCCGGGACGTGGGGATTTGTCAAGCCGAAACCCGATGGGCCGGAACTGCTGGGGGTGTCGCCGGTTGTCTGGTTGGTGATCGGCGGACTGCTAGTCATCGGCGGGTTCTTCGCTTGGGAGGGCCGCGTCAGCGATAAGGGCGGCGAACCGCTCATCCGGCCAGCGATGCTGCGCAACGCTCAGCTCGCCGGTGGGCTTTCTATGTTCTTTTTCCAGTTCTTCATTCAGGCCGGTGTCTTCTTCACCGTTCCACTGTTCCTCTCGGTGGTACTTGAACTGTCCGCGCTGCAGACTGGCGTGCGGCTACTCCCGCTATCCTTCGCGCTACTGGCCGCCGCGGTGGGCATTCCCAAGTTCGCGCCCGGGGCTCGGCCGCGGCTGGTCGTCCGTCTTGGCCTGCTGTCGATGACCGCCGGAACCCTTGTGTTCGTTGGCGGGCTCAGCCCCGGCGCCGATGCCGGGATCGTCCTCATTCCGATGCTGCTGCTGGGACTGGGCATCGGCGCGCTCGCCTCGCAGCTTGGGGCCATCACCGTTTCGTCCGTACCGGACCGCGAAAGCGCCGAGGTCGGTGGGCTGCAGAACACCGTCACCAACGTCGGCGCTTCGTTGGGCACCGCGCTGGTCGGCGCCGTGCTGATCGCCAGCCTGACCTCTGGACTGGTTAGTGGCGTTCAAGCCAGTTCGGCCATTCCGGCGGATGTGAAGACTCAGGCCACGACCCAGTTCTCCGCCGGCGTCCCGTTCGTGTCCGACACCGATCTGACAAAGGCGTTGCAGAAGGCCAACATTCCTGCCGTACAGGCCGACGCGATCGTCCAGGCCAACAGCGACGCCCGGCTCACCGCGTTGCGTAGCTCGCTGCTGATCGTCGCGCTGTTCGCGGTCGCTGCGCTGCTTTGCTCCGGCATGATTCCGGTCAAGCCAGTCGGCCGAGCCAGCCCGGCGGATCCCCGGGCGGTGAAGCCGAAAACCGCATAATTTCGTACGAACTCGCGCCGGGGTTCGGTTTCGTGCATTCGAACCTTCGACCTTCGCATGAGAAATAGCGTGGAGCGAGTTCTCAGTTCTCGTCAGGGCGAGGTCCGAGCCGCCGCATTAAGCAGCGGGCGGCGGAGATGATCCGCGGACGGTCGTGGGTTACGCCGAACTCAAACTGCGACTTCGTCCCGGGGACCTGTCGTGCCAGTATCGCGACAGCGGTACTTGGGCTCAGTGCGATACTCGCCCATTCGCCGTCGAGCGTCGGGTCGTGGGTCCACGAGCCTCGCACGCCAGGCGCCGGCTCAGGCGGTACGCCTCGGCCGAGTGCACCTGTCACGACGCGCCGGCGAGCCAATCGGGAAAGTACGTCGAGCGCCCGCTGATCGAGGAGTTCGGGGCGTGGCACGAGCATGAGGGCGAGTGCCGGCTCGAGCAGGTGCATCCCACCGATGAAGACCTGATCGGAGAACGAGAGCAGAAGCTCAGTACTCGCACGACTTATCGTCTGTCCGCCCAACACTTCAAATGGCGTGCGAACCTCCTCCAGCGCAACCGAGCGCTCGAGCGGTTTGCCGAGCTGACGCTTGCGGGGCGGCGCGGGACGGTCGGTTGGCTTGCCGTAGAGCCACCCTTGCGCCAGCGGGGCTCCCAACTCGCGAGCAACCTGTTCGTGGCGCTTGGTTTCGACGCCTTCGGCAAGAACGGTCGCGCCCGTTCGTTCGACCTCCTCGTACACGTAGTCGAGGACCTTCATGGCCTTGCGGCTGGGGCTCCCCTGGGTCACCTTCAAGTCGAGCTTGATCACGTCTGGTTCGAGCGCAGGCAGCATCGACATGGTTCGGGGGTCCGCGCCGACGTCGTCCAGGGCCAGGCCGGTGACCGTCGGCCGCTGCCGGTCGATGCCTTCCAGCAGCGTACTGGGATCGCGATCAAGCGAACGTTCGGTGACCTCCAGGACGACCTGGAACTTCTGGAAAGCGTCGGCGATAACTGGCCAGAGGTCAGGCGGAGCGTCCGAGGCGAGCGCGAGCGGCTCGATGTTGAGGAACAGCAGGTCGTCCGAGGAAAATCCAGTCGCAAGTGCGGCTTGGCTTACGCAGGCGCGCGCGATCCAATCGAACTCGACCACGCGTTTCGCGCGGTACGCCTCTTCTATCAGCGCATCCGGCGATTCGAGGATGGATCCGGCCGGGCCGCGCACCAAGCCCTCGTACCCGACGATGTTCCCGGAGTCGACGCTCACGATGGGCTGAAACAGCGCACGCAGCAGGCGGTCGTGCAGCACCCGCTCGAACTCACGCTCTACGGTCGCTGCGCTTGGTGACCTGGTCATCTGCCCTCCTTCCCGGGCGGTCCGTCACACAGAGGTGACCCGACAGTCCCTCGAGAACGATCCAGACGAGGTGGTCGAGGCGCCGCCATGACAGATGGATCGAGCTCCGAAGGCCTCGTCGACGCAGGCGCGGATTGGTGGGCGCTGCGACGGGGTCGACTGTGGCCCGGCAATACACCAGGGCCGCCAAGCCCGCTGATGCTTAGTTTCCCGCCGACGCCGTTTCCGACGCGGCGTCCGCTTTCATTGCTTTCATCGCTCCTCCCTCGTTCGGGCCTCAGGGAGCGTGTGGTGGTCACGGCGGCTGTCGGCCACGATTCCACCGCGGCGGCCTCGGTGTCACCGCTCTCGGGAATTCGGCCACTGGTGCCACATCGGTGGCGTGCGGAGCGTGGGACCGCACCACGGCATCGATACTTCCGCTATCCGCCGCCGGCCAACATCCGGGAGCCTCGTCGGGCCGACCACGCCGACGCCGCTGAGCCGATCATGCCGGCGCGGTCGCCAAGCGCTGTCACGGCAATCCGCCGATCGGGCCCACCGGTCAACGTAGGCTGAACAGCGGTCGATCGGCTTGGTGGCCCCTGCTCGGCGCACAGTAAGGAACTGTGTTTGAGATGCGACGGCGGCTGAAAATTCTCGCGTGTGCGTTGGCGATCCTTGTAGTCGCATGGGCCGTTCCGGTTCTCGTGTTTAACGTGGTTGAGAATAGGCACACCGTCGACCCGCGCGAATTAATCAGCGATAACCCCGAAAACTACCCGCTACTCCAACCGCTGAAATGGACCGAGAAGAATATCGTGCCGAACGCCGACGGCGTCTATGTCCGTTCCTGGAGCAGCGATAAGGTTCGTTTAGTGGAGAGAGTTCACCAATACGGCTCGTCGATCAGCGCGCTTTATGCGTTCTCGACGCAGGATCCGGCGCTGGTGCACGACGCGGCGGTCGCCGCGGCGGCCGCGGATCCACCGTCCGGACTTCGGGCGGATCAGGCAGAACTGTTTTGCTCTCGCCTCGTTTCCGAACACGGGCACTCGCAAAAATGTGTGGCCTGGAATGCGTGGCTGCGATACGGGCAATATACGGTGTATTTCGGGATATCGAATGCGACTCTTTCGGGGGCGGACTTTGCCTCGATAACCCAGCGTGTAGATGCAGGCGTCAACCGGGCATTGGTATCGGAAGCCCCGGTAACCGATACGCGGCGGGCCTTCATCGACCGCGTCTACACGCGGCTCGACTTCGACTGAGTCGCGAGGGCATGAAGCGAATAGCTGGCCGTTCGGAAACGTGAAGCTTCGTCGACGCGCCCTCGACCTGACAGAACAGATGTTCGGCACGCTCGGGATGGGACGGCTGCATGTCGGGTTGCATGGGGTGGCTGCCGTTGTGCGCCCGGAAGGATTCGAACCTTCGACCTTCGGATTAGAAGTCCGCCGCTCTATCCACTGAGCTACGGGCGCCCATAGTCGTCACAGAGCGTACAGGTGAAGGCCCCGACGAGCGACGGTCAAAGAGGTTGAACCCGGAATCCCATCCGGTATGGGCCGGCAAATTGGCCGTACCCATGAAAAGGGACCGCTCACGCCCGGATGAGCGGGCCTGGCCGCACCCTCATCAACCCCCGCGAACCTGGCAATTCACCGCGCACGATCGCAGGAATCTTCCTCACCTATACCCATCAATGGCGGCAGTGTCGGACATTTTGCACTGTTGACCTTGCTGAGGGCACGCTACGTTAATCGAGCCGCACGGACACTTGACGGCCACCCCCGGCCTGAACCGATGCGGCACCGTCGAGTCGCGCACGCCGGACCTGCGAAAACGGTCGGCAGCGAATCGGGGACCCAGGTTGTTGGGGTGAATCCGCGCGCACCCGCGTGGTAGAGCGACTTCCCAGCTCGAACCCGTCAGCTAACCCGGTAGGCGGTCGGGAAGAAGGAGACTGCTCTTGCGCACGGCTCGAAAGTGGCTGCTGCGTGTCGCCGTCGTGGGCTCGGTGGTCGGTGGTCTTGCGATCCCCGCATCGCTGGCGTCTGCCGCGCCGGCATCTGCGTCGCCCGTATTGACCACGCCCACTGGCTCGTCCCTGGCTTCGATCCAGAAGCAGATCAAGACCCAAGCGGCTGCTCTGGAAAAGATCGTCGAGCAGTATGACGGCGTCAATACGACGCTGGCGAAGAACCAGGCGACCGAAGCAGCAATGCAGAAGCAGCTGGCACCGACGTTGGCGTCGCTCGACACGGCACGCAAACAGGTCGGTTCGATTGCCGCGGTGGCGTACATGGACGGCGGCTCCCTGTCGACCATGAGCGCTTTCGTGTCATCGGACTCGACGCAGGATCTCGCTAACCGGATGACGCTGCTGAGTCAGGTCGCGTCACTGCGGGCGGACGAGATCGCGAGCTTCCAGCGGCTCACCGCGACGTATCAAACCGAGAAGCAGAAGCTCGACGCGCTGATCGCCGCGGAGAACGCCCAGAAGAAGAGCCTCGCGACGCAGAAGGCAACGATCAACACCAAGCTCGCGAGCCTGTACAAGCTGCGGACGCAGGCGTACGGCCGGGCTCAGGAAGCGGCCAGTAGTTCGCATCCGGCCGCGCCGTACCTGCCTGGACGCGGCGGCAAGGTGGTCGCGTTCGCGTACGCACCAGCTCGGCAAGCCGTACGTGTTTGCGGCCGACGGTCCGGGGTCGTATGACTGCTCCGGTCTCGTTGAGGCGGCCTACCGTTCGGTCGGCGTTTCATTGCCGCACAACGCCGCCATGCAGTATCACGCGATCAGCCACATCAGTAAGTCCCAACTGAGTCCCGGGGATCTCGTGTTCTATTCGAACCTCGGACACGTGGCCATCTACATCGGTGGTGGCATGGTCATTCATGCGCCACAGCCGGGTGAGGTCGTCAAGAAGGCGTCAGTCAACATGATGACGCCGTACGGATACGGCCGACCGTAACGATCCTGGCGATCCGACTTCGGGCCGCCGGGCAGCGCTAGCCACGACGCCCCACCGATGTCCGTGGCGACATCGATGGGGCGTCGTGTTGCGCCGACACGGTGCCGACGAGGCAGCGGCACGTGCCGGCGAGCTAGTGGATGGCGCTATCCGAACGTGAAGTCGTAGGCCTGGACACCGGGACTCATGCTCAGGGTCAGCAGCGCCCGTGCACCCTTCGCATCGGCGACAAGCGTGTAGAGCTTGGGCACGCCGGTCACCTGAATAGTCTTGGTCCGCACACCGTTCACGCTCACCGTGACCGAGCCGGTGCCGCCAAGCACCAGATACACGTCGTCGGCCTGATAGCTCAACTCCAGGCCGGCGTTCGCCCCGGCGACCGCGTTTTCCGACCCGTCCGTCCAGGTGCCCGACAGCGCGAACGTGTCCGGCTGCAGCGACTTCGGGAACACGTACCGCGTCGGCTTGTCGTTGACCGGCTGGGCGCCGGTGGTCCGCAGCGGCGCGTACATATAACCGATGTAGGTCTCCGGCGTCTGCTGTTCGGTCGGCGTCGTGTCCGGCACGTCGGTCGCCGCGGGTAACGCCACGCCGGGGTGGCTGATCGTCAGCAACTGGCGGATCAGGCTTTCCGTGGTGCCGTAGTCGCCCTCGCCGAAGGACACGTGCCGGACGATGCCGGACGGATCGATGAGATATTCGGCCGGCCAGTACTGATTGCTGAACGCCTGCCAGGTCGCGTAGTTGTTGTCGATCGCGATCGGATACTTCACGCCGAGCGAGGCGGCCTGCGCGCGGACGTTCGAGGTCACGTGCTCGAACGCGAACTCCGGCGTGTGTACGCCGACAACGACGAAGCCGTCGCCGGAATAGCTGCGATACCAAGCCTCGAGATGAGGCAGACTGCGCTGGCAGTTGATGCACGAGTAGGTCCAGAAGTCGACGAGCACGACCTTGCCGGCAAGCGAAGCGGCGGTGAGCGGTCGATCCCCCGCCGTGTTCAGCCAGCCGGTGATGCCGGTGATGCCCGGCGCTTGACCGCAGTTCTCCAGAGTGGAGCCGCCTTCGGTGCACGCGGCATCCTCGCCCGGGCCCGGACTCGACGACGTCGTGGTGAGGCGCTGCAACTGTTTCGACGCCGTGCCGTTGTTCTCGATGGAATTCTGCAGTGCGGTGGTGTAGCCGGGAACGTGCCTCTGTAGACCGTCGGTCAGGTTGAGCCCGATCACTGCGGCCGCCAGGATCATGACCACACCGCCGGTCAGCCGTACGGCACGCGCCCGCTGCCGGAGGATGCCGGTCCGGCGCACGATGGCGTCGCCGGCCACCGCGATCGCCAGCAACGGCACGCCCGCCCCGATGCCGAACGAAATCGTCAGAAGGACCGCGCCGAGGCCGACGTGGTGCGTAGCGCCGACTACCGCGATCGTGGCCAGAACTGGCCCCGCGCACGGAACGTAGAGCAGCCCCAACCCGAGACCCAGCACGATCCCATTGCTGTCCGGGTCGACCCGACGCTGTGGCAGCCGTTCAAACGGACGCGCCAGGAGATCGGCGAGCCGTGGGATGAGCAGGCTGAGTCCGATCACGACAAGAACGACGACGCCGGCATCGCGAAGTAGATCCTGCGGAAGATGCAGAGCACTCAACACGAGCGAGCCGAACAGCACCGACCCGCTGAAC
Organism: uncultured Actinomycetota bacterium; assembly: GCA_963724705.1. Lineage (GTDB taxonomy): Bacteria > Actinomycetota > Actinomycetes > Mycobacteriales > Micromonosporaceae > DASQPR01. The sequence goes on along the minus strand of CAVRVS010000005.1, from coordinate 225,831 downwards.
CCGATCACCAGCCCGGCGACGACACCGTACGGCCGCCAGCGGTTGACCCGTGCGCCCGAACCCCCGACAGCCTGTCCGGCGCCGACAGCCTGTCCAGGCGTGGCGGATAGTCCGGCCCGCACGGTCTGCCCGGCGCCGGCGGCGCGTCCGCCCGGCTGGGGGCGTTCGGCACGGTCGGGTCGGTCGGCGCGATTCGTGCTGGACGCGAGCACGACCGGGAGGACAGGCAGCACGCAGGGCGACAGGCTCGTAATGATGCCGGCGGCCAATCCGACGACAATGAGGACAAGCATCGATGCTCCCGGGGCGCGACGGTGCCTTGGATCAGGGCGATGCCACGGTATGACCGGGACCTCGGACTTGCGCCGACTCGGGGTTACGAGACCCTTACGGCGACGGCGACGGCGACGGTCGGCTCGTCGTGACGTTCCAGATCAATACCTCAAGCCGGGTACGCGTGTGTCTCGGTGGCCTTGACGGCGACCCAAACGGTCGTGCCCGGCAACAGATCGAGCTCGGCGGCGGCGCCCGTGGTGATTTCGGCGGCGACCGGCGGCACGCCGGCCAACTCGACCCGGACACGTTCGCCATGGGCCTCCACGCCGACGACCGTGACCTCCCAGACATTCCGGGGACTGCCCGACGGCCTCTCCCGATGTACGGCGACGGCACTCGGCGGGAACGCGACGAAAACGTCGCCGGCCACCCGGTCGTCCACGGTCAGTTGCCCGCCGTCGGCGAGCGTCACGTGGCCGTCGGCGTCGGCGCTCCCCCGGTACAGATTCAGACCGGCGAGGCGGGCCACATAGTCGGTCCTGGGTCGGCGGACGATCTCGGCCGGCGAACCGTCCTGCACCGGGTGGCCGGCCTCGATCACGACGATCCGGTCGGCCAGCACCATGGCGTCGAGCGGATCGTGGGTCACGATCACCGTCGCGCCGTCGAACGCGGCCAGGTGTCGGCGCAGATCGCCCCGTACGGACAGCCGGGTTCCCGCGTCGAGCGCGGCCAGCGGTTCGTCGAGCAGAAGGAGGCGCGGGTTGGTCACGAGTGCCCGGGCCAGCGCGACACGCTGGGCCTGACCGCCGGAGAGCCGACCGGGCTTGTTCGCTGCGATATCCGCGAGACCCATGCGCGCCAACCACTGCGCCGCCCGGTCGCGCGCATCCGCCCGTGATGCGCCGGTGCTGCGTGGGCCGAAGGCCACGTTCTCCAGCGCGGACAGATGCGGGAACAGCAGGTAGTCCTGGAACACGACGCCGACACGGCGCCGCTCGGGTGGCAGGCCATGGCCGGCGCGGGCAATCTCCGTACCGTCAAGGTCGATCGAACCGCCGGAGAGCGTGATCAGGCCGGCCAGCGCACGCAGCGCGGTGGTTTTGCCTGACCCGTTGGGACCGAGCAGCGCGACGACCTCGCCGGCGGCGACGTCCAATGGCAGGTCGAGCCGGAACCGGCCGCGGTCCACGACAAGCCGGGCATGCAGACTCATCCGGCACCGATCCACCGGCCGCGCAAACTGACCAGGACGAGGATGCACACCGCGACCAGGATCAGGCTGAGCAGGATCGCCCCGTCGGGATCGTTCTGCAGAGTCAGGTAGACCTGCAGTGGCATGGTCTGCGTGGTGCCGGGGAAATTGCCGGCGAACGTGATGGTCGCGCCGAACTCGCCGAGGGCGCGCGCCCAGCACAGCACGGATCCGGCCGCCACTCCGGGACCGACGAGCGGCAGCGTAATGCGACGGAACGCCGTCCACCGCGACGCGCCGAGTGTCGCCGCCGCCTCCTCGAAGCGGGTGTCCATGCCGCGCAAGGCGCCCTCGACCGCGATCACGAGGAATGGCAGAGCGACGAAGGTCTGCGACATGACGACGGCGGCCGTCGTGAACGGCAGTTGGATGCCGAACCAGCGATCCAACAAGACACCGACGAAGCCGCGACGACCGAACGCGGTGAACAGCGCGACTCCGCCGACCACGGGTGGCAGCACGAGCGGCAGAGTGACCATCGCGCGAACGAGACGCTGGCCGGGGAAACGGGTCCGCGCCAGCACGAACGCCACCGGCACGCCGAACAGCAGGCACAAGGCCGTCGTGATGGTGGCCGTGATGAGGGACAACCGGAGAGCCGTGAGGGCGCCCGGCTCGGTGAGCCGGGCGCCCAGCGTCGACCACGGTGCCTTGATGAGCAGGCCGATGAGCGGCAGGAACAGGTACGCGATGCCGATCACCGCCGGCAGCAGCAGGACCCACGGCGGTCGCCGGTACTGCTGCTGCGACGGTTGGGTCACGGCGCCTGGAAGCCGGCCGCGATCAGGACAGCCTGCGCCTCAGGCGACAGAATGTACGACACCCAGGCCTGCGCCCCAGCGGCGTTCGGGGCATTCTTCAACGCCACGATCGGATACTCGTTGATCGCGCCCGCGGATTCGGGGAATTCCACTGCGTCCACCTTGCCCGCCGCCGCCTTCGCGTCCGTCCGGTAGACCAGCGCGGCATCAGCCTCACCCAACTCGACCGGAGTCAGCGCCGACTTGACGTCCTGCGCTTCGGAGACCGGCTTCACCGTAAGCCCGGCGGCCTGCTCGGCCTTGGTCGCGGCCGAACCGCACGGCACCGTCGGCGCGCACAGGACGACCTTGAGCTTCGGATCGGTCAGGTCCTTGAGCGATGTGATCTTCTGCGGGTTGCCCGGCGCGACCGCGATCACGAGCTGGTTCTTCACGAAGTTCTGTGGCGTTCCGTTCGCGTCGCCCGCATCGGTGACCGTCTTCATCGTCGCCGGCGACGCGGCGGCGAACACATCGGCCGGCGCGCCCTGCGTGATCTGTGCGGCCAGCGTGTCACTGCCGCCGTAGGAGAACTTCACGGTCGTGCCGGGATGCGCCGTCTGGAACATCTGACCGAGTTGGTTGAACGTCCCGGTCAGCGAGGACGCCGCGAGCACCGTGATGGTGCCGGTGACGCTCGCACTGCTACTGGTGCCGGCGGCCGGCGTCGACGACGCGTTGGTCTTGCCGCTGCTGCCGCAGCCGGCCAAGGCCATCGCCGCGGCGAGCGCGGCGATCGAAATGCCGACGGTTCGCTTCTTCCACATGGATTTTCTCCTCATTGGATCGCGTGTCACTGGGTCGCGTGTCACTGCGTCACGTGTCACTGGGTCACGTGCCGAGCGGTCACGTGTCTTGGGCCCCGCTCAATGCGGTGTTTCCACGATCACGGTGGTCGACTTCACCACCGCCACGGCAATGTCGCCGATCGCCAAGGCAAGCTCGTCTACGGCTTCCCGGGACATCAGCGACACGACGCGGTGCGGTCCGGCCTGAATCTCCACCTGTGCCATCACCGTGTCCTTCTTGATCCCGGTGACCAGCCCGGTGAAGCGGTTGCGGGCCGACGAATTCGCGGTGCCCTCGTCCGTGCGGCCATGCGCGCTCAGGTGTGCCGCCAGATCGGCACCCTCGACGATCCGATGACCATGATCGTCACGCGTCGCGGAGAGGCGACCAGAGTCGGCCCAGCGGCGAACCGTATCGGCGCTCACGCCGAGCAGGTCGGCCGCTTCGCTGATCCGAAACTGCGTCACATCGACCATGCTATGCCTTGCATCTGCAAGGTCAACTCGCCTTGCTGCCCTGAACTTCCGGCGAATGGCCGCGGCTGCGACACGACTGTGACCGATGTGATGAACCACTGCCAGCGTGCGTCGTGTTTCGGGTCGGGCGTCCAGCCGTGCCGAGCCGACCCCCGCGTAGCCCTCATCGGATGGCGCGTGCGTAATACAATGCCCATTTGGGTAGGCACAAGCCGCTAGAGATCGACCGCTAGCGAGGCCACTCGACCCGATCGCCGCAACCGGTCGGGCTAACGAAGGAGACACCGTGACCGGTCCGATGGCGCCGACGCCGCCGGAGCAGTATCCGATGCGGCCGCCGCCTCGCAACGACAACACGACGCTGTTCGGTGTGCTCGGCATCGTGCTGGCGATCTGCTTCTGGCCGGCCGGGCTCCTATTCTCGATCCTCGCGATAAGGGCGGCGGACAAGCTCGGTAAGCCGAGAACGCTCGGCCTCGTCGGTCTGGGCCTCTGCGGGCTCGCGATCATCATCTTTATCATCCGGATCGTCGCGATCTATAACTGAGACCGTCGACGCCGGCTGAACGGTTGCCAGGTCAGCGTAGACAGCAGCGACCCTAGAGAGTGGGATGGCGTTCGCCCCGAACCGGCGTAACAGCGGAGTCTGCGCAAGGATCGGCGCATGACTTCGCCGACGTGGTCGCCCGACGACTATCTCAAGTTCGCCGATCCGCGCGCTCGTCCGTTCGCCGACCTGATCGCTCGCATTGCGACTGACGATCCGGCGGTCGTGGTCGACCTGGGCTGCGGACCGGGCAACGCGACGCGTACGCTCCTCGATCGCTGGCCCCGCGCCCACGTCATCGGTATCGACGCCGACGAGGCGATGATCGCCGCCGCGCAACGGATCGCCGCCGATGTCCCCGACGGCCGCCTGGCGTTCGCCTCCGGCGAGATCGAGACCTGGGAGCCCGATGGTCGCCTCGATGTCATCGTCTCCAACGCCGCCCTGCACTGGGTCCCGACGCACGTCCAGCTGCTCCCCCGCTGGCTCGACGCTCTCCGCCCCGGTGGCACGCTTGCGTTTCAGGTCCCCCGGCCAGCCGACGACCGCCCGGCCGCCGCGCTGCATGCGGTCACTTCTGCGCCGCGGTGGTCGGGCCGGTTCGATGGCGTGACCACGCCGGGCGCGTTGAGCTCAGGGCCGACGTGGGTACGCTCCGCGGCCGAGTACACCGACATTCTGAGCGGCCTCGGCTGCACGGTCGATGCGTGGGAGACCACGTACATCCACGTGTTGTCAGGTGATGATCCCGTACTGGAGTGGTTCGCCGGTTCGGGACTGCGCCCGTACACCGATCGGCTCGACGAGGCGGCCGCCACCGCCTTCCGGGCGGACATGGCGGCCGCGTTCCGGGCGGCGTACCCGCGGCAGCCGTACGGCACCCTGCTTCCGTTCCGGAGGGTATTCGTCGTGGCGCGCCGATAGCGAGAAGCCGACCGATCCGGCGCTGGTGCCGGCACGGACGAACTGCCATCGTGATCAGCCATGACGACTGAGACAACAGCGGTCGCGGCCCCGACGGCCGGGATTGACCGGGCGCACCGGACCGGGCACCGGCACGGCTGGCACGCGCATCCGGCGGTTCGCACAAAGGACCAACTCACCCTGGGCGAGCGGGCGGCCGACCGCATGCGCAACGGTATGGGCTCGTGGGCGTTCGTCTTCGCCGCGCTGGCGTTCCTGGCGCTGTGGATGGTCTACAACGGACTCAGTGGCGGCAGCGCCTACGACAAGTACCCGTTCATCCTGCTCAACCTCGTGCTCAGCTGCCTGGCCGCGATGCAGGGCGCGATTCTCTTGATCGCCGCGAAGCGGAGCGATCAGGTGGCGTCCGAACTCGCGGAGCACGACTACGAGACGGATTCCCGAGCCGAGCAATTGATCGAGACGCTGACGCGCAAGCTGGCCGAGTTGCACGAAGAACATCGGGCGATGCGGGCGCAACTCGTGGCCGTCACGCGTCTCCTGGAGCCGCCCTCCGGCGGCTGAGCGCGCGCCGTACCCGCAACGAAAACGCCGCCGGCATCCCTAAGGATGCCGGCGGCGCTATGCCTGTGCGGTGGTGTGTTTGGTTGTGCCGCCGTTAGGCGGCCTGAAGGCCTTCGGCGCGGGCCAGCTCGCGGAGCCGACCGAGAGCCTGGATCTCCAGCTGGCGGATCCGTTCGCGGCTCAGCGAGAAGCGGGACGCGACCTCGGTGAGGGAGTGTTCGCGGCCGTCCTCGAGTCCGTAGCGGGCACGCATGATGCCGGCGGACCGATCGTCGAGGTGGCCGAGCAACCCGGCGATGCGGTTCCGCTCCATCGATGCGACGACCACATCCTCCGGCGACGGGGAGTCGTTGTCAGACACCAGGTCACCAAGGCTCGTGTCGCCGTCGTCGCCGACCGGAGTATCGAGCGAGACGGTGTCCTGCGACCAACGCTTGAGTTCCACGACACGCTCCGCGGTCACGCCGAGGGCATCCGCGATCTGGATGACCTCCGGCTCACCGCCGAGTTCACGGGTCAACTGGCGCACGACATTGCGCATCCGGTTGACGTCCTCGACGAGATGCACCGGGAGACGTACGGTCCGCTCCTGCTGGGCAATGGCGCGGCTGATCGCCTGGCGAATCCACCACGTCGCGTACGTGGAGAACTTGAAGCCACGCTCGTAGTCGAACTTCTCGACGGCGCGGACCAGACCGGTGTTGCCCTCCTGGATGAGGTCGAGCATCGGCATGCCGGATCGCACGTAACGACGGGCGATCGACACCACGAGGCGGAGATTCGCCCGGATGAACAGGTCCTTGGCCGTCTCACCGAGACGGACCATGGCCTTGAGCTCGTCGCGGTCCCACTTCGCCGGAAGCTCGTCGAGCTCGAGAAGGTACTCCGCGTAAAGACCCGCCTCGATGTTCTTGGACAGGTCGACTTCCTGCGCCGCGTCGAGCAGCGGCGTCTTGGAGATTTCATGCAGATATACACCGACGAGGTCGCGCTCTTCGGCGACTTCATCCGTTCGCAATACCGTCACGTTCGCGTCTTTCACGCTCGGGCCCCTCCCCGCTTGTCGCAGCTCGCGCTCCGATAGAGCGCCCCCTGCGGCCTGCCCCCATGACAACAGGGTCCAGCCACCGGAGATTCCGGGTTTTTGCGTTGTTCGCGTCACCATTTAGTGACGACCGGCAAGTCGGCTGGTACTTACCTAGACGTTCCAACGCCGCATCAGGTTCGCAGATCTGGCTGGAGATTCGCTGAGCGTTACCCGGCAGGACGCTGAGTTACCCACTCTGAACGGCTCAAAACACCGTTTTCCGGTGATTCGGATCACGTAAATTGCGACGCTACGTAGCATTCCAACGCGGTTTGACGCTCGGGGAATTCCCAGTTCCGGTGAGTCGGCCCGGGCGCGTCAGATGTACGGAACTTGGCCGCTCCGCGACCGCACGGCGGCCAACTTCCGTACAACTGTCGGCGCGATGGTGGCGGTGCCGCCGCATCGTCAGCTCAGAGTCTCCCGCCACGCGGCGAGCACGGCGGTCTCGTCGCTCTCGGTGAGACCGGCCTTGCGCGATTCGTCGCCGGCGCGCGACGCTCGGGCCCACGCGAGCGTGTCCTTGGCCGTATCCGCAAGCGAACGCATGATCAACCCAGCGTCCCGCGCCTCGATCCCGTCATGGGTCAGGAAACCGGCGTAATCCGGCAAGGGAAGCCACAGCGGAAGCGACCGGGGACCGGCCCACGGGTTGACCTCGTGCTCGACGAGGAAGGCGTCCGGCACCCAGGTAAACCGCGGCGCCGCGGCGTCGGCCGATGCCGACGTGTCGGGCAGTGCCGCGGCGGCCACACCGGTGGCGACCGCGTCGAGGAATTGGCCACGGGGAATCGGCACGCCGATCCCGTTGAACGTCCCCGCCATCCGGTCGCGCCCGGCCAGCGCGAGCCACGCGCCAAGATCCCGTACGTCCACCCACTGCACGAGGTCGTCGGGTGTGCCCGGTGCGAGGATCTCGCCGCCCCGGGCGATCCGCTCCGGCCAGTACGTAAACCGGTCGCTGCGGTCCTCGGGCCCAACGATCAGGCCGGCGCGGCAGATGAAGGCGCGCTCCTTTCCCACCGTGTCGATCACGGCGCGCTCGCAGGCGACCTTGCAGGGCCCGTAGTTCACGAAGCCGTCGGCGAAGGGATCGTCGACCTCCGGTGGCGCCGGATCGTGGATCGGCGCGCCGTCGACGTGCTGATTGGGCGTCGCGCTGTCGGTGTAGACCGAGCCGGACGAGACGTACACCCAGTGGCCGACCCGGTCGGCGAGCGCGGTCAGCGCACCCCGTACGTGTGACGGCCGGCTGGACACGTCGACGACGGCGTCGTACGTGCCGTCGAGGTTCGCGTACGAGGAGGGGTCATCGCGGTCGATCGCGACGAATCGCGCACCGTCGGGAACGTCGCCGGACTGGCCGCGCGCGGCACACGTCACAGCATCACCGTGGGCAACAGCGTCGCGTGCGGTGGCACGTCCGAGGAAGGCGTTGCCGCCGAGGATCAGCAGTCGCATCCGCCCATGTTGCCCCATCGGCATCGCGGGCCGCAGGCGTGCTCCCCCTTGATCAACCCTGCGCGGAGAATCTATGTGATCTGGCTCACGCGACCTCAGCTCGGGACGATCAGCGACTCGCACCAGGCCAGTAACGATCCGTGACCGGCATTCGGACAACCGTTATGACTTGGGCATACATTGACATTGCTCGCTATCTGGTCAAGATCATGGCCTCGCGACCAGAGGCCTTTTTGTCCGCTAGAAACGAGGTCGGACATATCCGCCGACTGGTGTCGCACAACCTGATGTGGGAGACGCCGCACACCGTCTCGTACAGGACTGACTCACCGCACTTCCCTCCGGTGAAAAGGGGCGGGCCGCACGCCGCGGCCCGCCCCTTTCAGCTTTGGCGTCGAGATGTCCACTCGGCCAGCACGACATGGTCGCGCCACGTCACGGCGGATGCCGCCCAGCACCCTTGACCGCATGTACGTCGCACATCGTGTGCGACAACAGCGTGTGTGCGGATGGCTCACTGAGCGCATCCGGGCCACCAACCAGCGGAGCTCGCCATGCCGATGGCCGAAGTGGAGCAGTTCTCCTACGGCGTCACCAATCCGATCCTCGCGTCCGTCATGGCCTATGTCGGTTGCCTGCTGGGACTGGCCTGCACGGCGCACGCGCGTACGGTGCCGACCGGCCGAAGACGAGCCAGTTGGCTGCTGGGCGGCGCGGTGGCGATCGGCGGCGGTGGCATCTGGCTGATGCACATGATGGCGATGCTCGGCTTCGAAGTCGAGGGCACCACGATGCGATTCAATCCCTGGGTGATCCTGGGCAGTCTTGCCCTCGCGATCGTCGTCGTGGCCGGCGGGATCTTTCTCGTCGGCTACGGTCGCCGATCCGTAGCCCGGCTGCTCGTCGGCGGCTTCCTTACCGGTTTGGGCGTCTCCGGCCAGCACCTCACCGGCATGGCCGCCGTACACATCAACGGCTCGTTCGGCTTCGACCCGCGATTCCTCGCCGCGTCGATCGCCATTTCCGTCGTGGCGTCGACAACGGCTCTCTGGTTCACTCTCGCCGCGCGCCGGGGGTTGCATTTCCTCGGTGCCGCGGCCGTGCTCGCGATCGCCGTCACCGGCATGCACTACACGGCGATGATGGCCCTGCGTATCCAGATGAACGACATGCCGCATGAGGTGCCGGGCGTCCAGCCCACAATCTTCGTGTTGCCGATCCTGCTCATGTCCATCGCCGCGTTGGTGTGTCTGTTGTTCTGCGCACTGAACATCATGGGCGAGGACGAGTTCGCGCTGCGGGTTGACCCGGCCGTGCTCGCCGGCTCGCCGCCCGGGCCGCGGACGCCAGCGGACCCGACCGTACGATCCGCTGCCAGCACCCGGCGACCTCCGCTCGGTGCGCCGCCGGCCCATGCGCTCTCGCTCAGCACGCGAGAGATGCGCATGGTCGGCTCGCACCGCGATCACACGCGACCGCAAGACCACGCGCGACCGGACGACCCGGGAACGGTGGCACGGTCCGACATAGTGCGGCGGGCCGACCGCGGCCGGTCCGCTGAAGCCAATCCGGCCGATGCCCAATCGGCCGATGTGAGGCCGGCCGGACGCTAGATGATCGGTCGAGGGCCGATGCCGAGTCTGCCGGTCAGGCTCAGCCCGCGGCGGACTCGGTCAACACCTGAGCGAGTCGGTCGACCGCCCAGTCAACCTCGTCGGCGGTGATGCACAACGGCGGGGCAAGCCGGATCGTCGATCCGTGCGTGTCCTTTGCGAGCACGCCGAGCGCCATCAACCGCTTGCTTGCCTCCCGGCCGCTCATCAGCGCCGGGTCGATATCGACGCCGGCCCACAGGCCCTTCCCGCGTACGGCGGTGACGCCGCGCCCGACCAGCGAGCCGAGTCGATCGTGCAGCCGCTCGCCCAGTTCCGCCGCGCGGGCCTGGTATTCGCCGGTGTTGAGCAACGCAATCACGGCGCGACCGACGGCACACGCAAGCGGGTTCCCGCCGAAGGTCGACCCGTGCTCGCCGGGCTTGAGCGTGCCGAGGACCTCGTGCGACCCGGCGACCGCCGAGACGGGAACGACGCCACCACCGAGGGCCTTGCCCAGGATGTACATGTCGGGGACGACGCCGTCGTGCTCGATGGCGAAATTCGTCCCGGTGCGGCCGAGTCCCGACTGGATCTCGTCGGCGATGAACAGCACACGACGCTCGGCCGTGACAGCGCGCACACCGGCGAGATAGCCCGCGGGCGGGACGATGACGCCCGCCTCGCCCTGAATCGGCTCGATCATGACGGCCACGGTGTCGTCGTCGATCGCCGCCGTCAGCGCGTCCAGGTCTCCGTACGGCACGATGACGAACCCCGGCGTGTACGGACCGAAGTCGTTCCGCGCGTCGGGGTCGGTCGAGAAGCTGATGATCGTCGTCGTACGTCCGTGGAAGTTGTCGGCCGCGACAATGATCTTCGCGCGCCCGTCCGGCACGCCCTTGACCTGGTAACCCCACTTGCGGGCGACCTTGATCGCGGTCTCCACCGCCTCGGCGCCGGTGTTCATCGGCAGGACGAGGTCGGTGCCGCAGAGTTCGGCGAGCTCGTGGCAGAACGGCCCGAACTGGTCGTGTACGAACGCGCGGCTGGTAAGAGTCACCCGATCCAGCTGCGCGTGGGCCGCCGCAATGAGGTCCGGGTGGCGGTGGCCGAAGTTGAGCGCCGAATAGCCGGCCAAGCAATCGAGGTAGCGGCGTCCGTCCACGTCGGTGACCCAGGCGCCGTCGGCGTCGGCGATCACCACGGGCAGCGGGTCATAGTTGTGCGCCGTCCAGGCCTCGGCCTCGACCAGCGCCGCGGCGGTCTGATCGGCCGATCCGAGGGCAGCTGACCGCTCCCCCGCGTTGCGCTCGGTTGTCGTGGTCATCGCCTGCCTCCCGGAATCCAACATGTCGACCGCCCGGTGCGTCGGCACCGTACCGTCGCCCTTGAGCTGCTAACACGGGCAGTCGCAGCTACGACGGTAACCGCCGACAACGATCTAGGCGCCGGTCGCGGGCGCCTTGCGCGTGTGTGTCAGACGGTATTCGGGATCGCCGACCGATGGCACGCCTGTGTCTTGCGCATGGGCGGCACTTCGTTGCGTCCTGGCCGGTCAATCTGACGATCTGTTGCGCCGGCGGCGGCATGGGTGCCCGCTAGAGTTCTCGCCACCGCTCGGTCCCGGCGACGAGCATCCGGATGCAGTCGGTCGCGGCGTCCTCGTCGGCGAATTCGAACCAGCGACTGCGACCTTCGGCGCCGCCCTCACGCGCCTCGACCCACCAGACCCCACCGTCTTCGTAGAGCAGGACGTCACGCCGCGCGAGGCGGCCCCACTTGCCATTCCACCAGAACTTCCTGCGTTCCATCCGCCTATTCGAACACATGTACGACCATCAGTGCGGGCCAACCCGCCAGGTAGAACTGAAAGGTTTCTTGACTATTACCCGAGCCACTGTCAACAATGTTTCCTGAAGCCGGCCGGACACGGGGGCCGCGAGTTGACCGCACCTAACCGCATGGAGGGCCAGCGATGGACCGACGTCTCGCCGGGCTCGCTGATGCCGTCCTGCAACCCGGCTTCGAGGGCACCATGCCCCCGGACTGGATCCGTCGACGGATCGCGGGCGGCCTGCGTTCGGTCCTCCTCTACGCACGCAACATCGACACGCCGGAGCAGGTGGCGGCCCTCACCACGGCACTACGGGCCGAATCCGATGACGTCATCATCTGTATCGACGAGGAAGCCGGCGACGTGACGCGCCTGGAGGCGCACACCGGCAGCTCCCGCCCCGGCAACCTTGCACTCGGCGCCGCCGACGATGTCGACCTGACCGCGGCCGTCGCTCGCCATCTCGGGCAGGAGCTCGCCGACCTCGGCATTACGCTCGACTTCGCCCCCGACGCCGACGTGAACTCCAACCCGGACAATCCGGTGATCGGCGTGCGCGCGTTCGGTTCCGATCCCCACCTCGTCGCCCGCCATACCTCCGCCTGGGTTCGCGGCCTGCAGTCCGCCGGCGTGGCCGCGTGCGCCAAACACTTTCCCGGTCACGGCGACACCGCCGTCGATTCGCACCACGACGTACCGGTGATCGCGGCAGACCGGGACGCACTGGCAGCCTGCGAGCTCGTACCGTTTCGAGCGGCAATCGAAGCCGGCGTTGCGACGATCATGACCGGCCATCTCGTCGTACCGGCGATCGATCCGGACCGACCGGCCACGTTGAGCTATCCCGTCTTGACCGAGGTGCTCCGGGGCGAGCTCGGGTTCGACGGTCTGATCGTCACCGACGGGATCGAAATGCAGGCGGTGGCTCGACGCTACGGACTCGGTGGCGCGACCGTCGCTGCGTTGGCGGCCGGCGTCGACGCGGTCTGCGTCGGCGGCGAGCACTACGACGAGGCCACGGCCGTGACGCTGCGCGACGCGATCGTCCGCGCGGTCATCGATGGCTCGTTGTCGGAGGAACGACTGACCGACGCCGCCGCGCGCGTGGATGCCCTGGCGGCCTGGTCGCGGACGGCCCGGTCGCGCCGACCACTGGCGGGCACAGGCGGCGTACATCCGGGTCTCGTCGCGGCCCGCCGAGCAATACGGGTGACCGCCGGCGCCGATGGCGTACCGTGGCCGTTCACCGCGCCGCCCCATGTGGTCGAGTTGTCCCCCACGATGAACATGGCGATCGGCGCCGGGACACCGTGGGGCGTGTACGCCTCGCTGTCGAACCTGATCGGCGGCGCCACCGGCGTACGCCTCACCGAGACCGAGCTCGACGGCGACGCTGCCGTTGCCGAGACGATGGACGCACAGGTGTGGGCGGCCGACGGGCGACCGATCGTCGCCGTCGTACGCGATGCACACCGTCACGTCTGGATGCGCAACGCACTCAAGCATCTGCTCGCCGCTCGACCGGATGCCGTGGTCGTCGAGATGGGTGTGCCGGCCGGGACGCTCGCGCCGACACAGATCTGCACGTACGGAGCATCGACGGCGTGCGGACAGGCGGTCGCCGAGTTGCTGGCTGGCGTTACCCCCTCCGCTTCGGCTCCGATGGCCGCTCTGACGCTGTAAGCAACGTCGGATTGAGCTAGGCCGATCAGGTACGTGAGCACCCGGATCACGACCCCTCCGGGACGGGCGTACACGCTGTGGCCTTGTCTGCGGATGGCCCGAGCGCAACAATGCACCGTAGGTCGGGGCCGAGCAGTCAGTTGTCCGGTTATGCGGCCACCATGGTTTACCGCCATCAGGATGTGTCGCGGTCCCCCGCCGCCGGTCTCCGCGGTGGGGCCGCGTGGCTTGCGCAAAGCGCAGGATGACCCGTGCGAGGGGGTTTCGTGTCCGACGTTGCCCCCGACGACGTTGACAACCCGCTCCGGGCGACAGACATCGATGACGATCAGGCCGATCCGACCCACCGGATCGAGCCGCCGGCTTACACCGGTCGAGCCGCCGCGAAGGTGCAACCGAACCGCGGCCGACTGCTCGACGACATCACCGAATACAACCTGGCCCGGCCGGGCGACGCGGACGACGACACCGATCACGGGCGGGCCCGTGCTCGCGGAGCCCTCATCGTCGGCACGGTGATCGCCGCCGTGATCACGGTCGCCACCTTTTCGATCATCCATATGACCGCGCGCGCCGGCTGCCCGGCGGCTGGATGTGTCGCCGGTTCGGCCCCCAGGGCGACGGGTCACGCGGCCGGTCAGCCCAGCGTCCGACCGACCGGCCGGGCGACGACGGCATCGTCGGCTGCGTCGCGAACGGACACGACCCGCGCCACCGCGCCGCCGTTGGCCGCGGTGATGCCGGCCGACGTCAGCCTGCCGAGCTGTCGCACCACCGACGACGACCCGTTCCTTTCCGACGTCAGCGCCTACTTCGCGTGTCAGGAGCCGGCCAGCGCGCAGCTGCCCTACCTTCAGGTGTGGGGCTACCAGTTCGCGGACCAGGCGACCTATGAGCGCGGCATCGAGGCGTTCAACGCATTTGTCAAGTTCGATCCGGACGCGGCGGAGGGCAAGTGCCCGCCGGCGGCCACCTATGGCAGCGTCGAATGGCACACGATCGCCGCGCCCGACATCGCGGCCGGCACCCTGGAGTGCTATTCGGACAGCTCGGAAAATCACTACTACGTGTGGACCGACGACGACGAGCGCACGATCCTGGTCGCCGAGTCCGCTCCGACTCAGGCCTTCGCCGATCTCGACGCGTGGTGGCGTCAGAACAACCGGAACGCGTGATGACGGCTCCCCAGACCGATACGCGTACAACGGCCGTTCGATGGCGGGTCGCCGCGGCCGACGCGACCGGTGCACATCATGTCGCGCGGCATATGCGTTACGAGGATGCCTGGGCCGTGGCGCCGGCGACCGTCCTCGAACGCGACGAACCGTCCGTTGTCGTCGCAGTCGCCGACGGCCACGGCCATGCCCGGCACTTCCGCAGCGCCGAAGGGGCGGAGATCGCCGTGGCCGTCGCGGCACGCCTCGGGACCGGTGCCGCCACCGAGATCGCCGTCGCCGACGATGCCGCGACGGTCGAGGAGATCCTCGGGCGCCTCGCCCCGGCTGTCGTGTCCGTGTGGCGCGAACACGTACGCCGGGATATCGAGGAGCGTCCGGTCACCGACGACGAGCGGCTCGCGGCCGGACTCGAAACCGGACGCGACGTTCATCGATCTGGTCTACGGCTACGGCGCGACGCTGCTCGTCGCGATCGCCGCCGGCGCCTGGCTCGCTTGTCTGCAACTCGGCGACGGCGATCTGTTCGTCGTCGCGCCGGATGGGACGGTGCGGCGCCCGGTGCCGTCCGACCCGCGTCTGGACGGCCTTCGTACCACCAGCCTGTGCCAGCCCGATGCGGTCGACTCGATCCGCTACGGAGTCGTCCGGGCGGCAGCGCAGCCGATCGGGGCCGTGATGCTCGCGACCGATGGCTTCGGCAACGCACAGCGCGATCAGAACTGGCCCGATGCCTTCGGCGCCGATTTCGCCACGCTGATCCAACGGCACGGCGACGGTTGGGTGGCCGATGCGTTGCCGGAGTGGGTCCGAGACTGTGCGTCGGCTGACGGCAGCGGCGATGACGTCACGGCCGTGTTGTTGTTTGCGGCCGACACTCCGTGGCTCGCAACGGCCGAGCCGCCTCCATCGGAATCGCCCGCAACGGCAGCCGAGACGACGACCGAAACGCCGGCCCGCACCCGGCCGCTGATCCCGACCCAGCGAAGTCGCCCGGTCAGTCACCGCCTCGCGCCCGCCCCGCGATCGAATCGGCGCCTGCGACTTCCGCGAATTCGGCTCATCGGACTGTCCGCGCTCGTCGCCGTCGTGCTCGCCGCCGGCATCGGCATCTGGCTCGGCCTGAGCTAGCCGGATCGCCGAGGGCCGTCGCTACGACATCTATCGATCGGACGACGCGATCCCGACAACGGCGGCAACGATCGTCACGGCATCCGGCGCGACCGGGATCTGCGCTGCCCGCAACGCCGGATGCTCCAGCCAGTACAGCCGCGCCGTGTCGACGTGGTCGCCGTACATCGGCGGCCACTGCGTCGTTGGGGTGAAGTCATCGATGACGATCAGTCCGCCCGGACGCATCCACGCAACGGGATCGAGCGGTGGTTGGTCGCGCTTGCCCTGACCGCCGCCGTCGAGCACCAACAGATCGAACGGTCCGTGGCCGAGCAACTCGCTCCAGTCGCCGTGGCACACCCGTACTCGTGGATCGTCCTGAAGCAGGCGCGCGACGGCGGTCGCACGCTCCACGTCGCGCTCGATGCTGACGATCCGAGCGTCCGAATGGGCCGCGCTCGCGAGCCACGCGAGGCCGACGCCACAGCCCGTGCCGGTCTCGCCGATCACGCCCGCCCCGACGCCGCGCGCCAGAATCCGCAGCAGCTCGCCCTGCTCGGGACGGCAGGACGTCTCAAATCCGGTGCGGCGCGCCAGATCCACCGCCGCGACCACCGTCGGCGGCAGGTCGTACCACGCGTTGTAGGCCGCCGTTCCGGTCGCGGTCATGACGTCAATCCGTTGGTACGTAACACCGTGAGCACCGTCAGAGGCGGACGACCATCTTGCCGACGTTGTCACCGCGTAGGAGCCCGATGAAGGCATCCGGCGTGCTCTCGAAACCGTCCACCATCGTTTCCGTGCACACGATGCGGCCGTCGCGGATCCACGCTCCGACCTCGTCGACGAACGCCGGAGTCCGGTCGCGGTGATCGGTGACGATGTAGCCGCGCAGCGTCAGCCGCTTGGTAATGGCCAGACCCAGATTCGGCGGTCCGACCGGTGCCTCGGTCGCGTTGTACGCGTCGATCGCACCGCACAGCGCGACCCGTCCGAAGGTATGCAGCGACGACAGAGCGGCGACGAGGTGTTCGCCACCGACGTTGTCGAAGTAGACGTCAATGCCGTCCGGTGCCGCCGCGGCGAGTTGTTGACGCACCGGGCCGTCCTTGTAGTTGAAGGCGGCGTCGTAGCCGAGATCCTCGGTCAGGTGCTTGACCTTCGCGGCCGACCCGGCGCTGCCGATGACCCGCGAGGCGCCGCGCATCTTCGCGAGCTGGCCGGCGACGCTGCCGACAGCGCCGGCGGCACCGGATATGAACACCACGTCGCCCTCGTGCATGTTGGCGATGTCGAACAGCCCGACGTAGGCCGTGAGCCCCGGAATGCCGAGCGCGCCGAGATAGGTCGCCGGACTCGGGGTCGCGGACGGATCGACGACCTGTGCGTATTTCGCATCGAAGAGCGCGAGTTCGCGCCATCCGAAGTTGTGCACGACCGTCGCGCCGACCGGCACCTCGTCGCTGCCGGACGCGATCACCTCGCCCATCGCCCCGCCGTCGAGCACCTGACCGATCTGGAACGGCGGCACGTAGCTCTTCACGTCGTTCATCCGCCCGCGCATGTACGGATCGACCGACAGGTACGTATTGCGGACCAGCACCTGACCCGGGCCGGGCTCGGGCACCTCGGCCTCGACGAGCGCAAAGTTCGCCGGTGTCGGCCAGCCAACCGGTCGGCTGGCGAGGTGGTATTCACGTCCGGTCCGTGTGCTCATCGCGACGCCTCTCGTTGGCTGCACTACGGTCTACACCTAACCACTTCGCGACCCGCCGAGGAACAGCGGCGAGCTCCGGTGAGCGGAGTCACCGGGCACCCGGGAGACCCATGCCGCCACCATTGCGCATCACGACGCGAAACGCCCGCTTCCAGCAGTGGCAGGCGTTGCTTGGCAACCGTACGAAGCGGCAGCGGGCCGGCGAGTTCCTCGTGCACGGTGTCCGCCCGATCAGCCTCGCCCTTCGCTTCGACTGGCCGCTGACGGCGCTGCTCTACGACGCCGATCGCGACCTGTCGACGTGGGCCCGCGAGGTCCTATCCACGGCGGTCGCTGGCGATCCGGTGCACGCGGCCCTCGCCACCGAACTGATGGCCGAGCTGGGTGAGAAGGACGAAGGCGCGCCCGAGCTGATTGCCGTCGCCGCGCTGCCACCGGATTCACTGGCGCGGCTGGATGGCGGCGGCGACGCGCCGATAGGTTCCGGGCTCGGCGTCGTGTTCGACCGTCCGGCCGCGCCGGGCAACATCGGGACGCTGATCCGGTCGGCCGACGCATTCGGCGCGGACGGCGTCGTGGTGACCGGGCATGCGGCCGACCCGTACGACCCCCGGTCGGTTCGCGCCAGTGCCGGCTCACTGTTTGCGATCCCGGTCGTTCGGGTGCCCTCACATCGCGAGGTGCTCGCTTGGCTGGACGCCACTCCGGCCGGCCGACCCCAGTTGGTCGCGACCGACGAACACGGCGACGTCGATGTGGCCGACGCCGATCTGGGCGGTCCGACGTACGTGGTGATCGGCAACGAGACCAGCGGGCTGTCGGCGGCGTGGCGGGATGCGTGCGACCTGACCGTACGGATTCCGATGACCGGCTCCGCCACTTCGCTGAACGCGGCCAGTGCCGCAACCGTGGTTCTCTATGAGGCGGCGCGGCAGCGTGCCACGAATGCGCCGCGCCGCGCCGGCACCGGGCCAGCGAGCTAGGTTGACCGGGGTCGGCGCAGTATCAAAGCCAGGAGGCACCGTGGCCGCGGACCGTACGGCACACCGGCTGGCGATGCTGCTCGCCGTATCCGGCACGACTCACTTCGCCGTGCCTCGTCCGTACGACATGATCGTCCCGCGATCATTGCCTGGCCCGCCGCGCCTGTGGACGTACGTGAGCGGCGCCGCCGAGCTGGCCACCGCGGCCGCGCTGGCGTCACCGCGTACCCGTCAATGGGGTGGTCTGGCCGCAGCCGGACTGTTCGCGGCGGTCTTCCCGGCCAACGTCAAGATGGCCCGTGACTGGCGCGACAAGCCGGCTCCGTTACGGGCGTTGGCCTGGGTACGGTTGCCGCTGCAGGCGCCGCTCATCTGGTCAGCCCTCCATGTAGCCAGACGGACCGGCGCGTAACTACGGTCCCGACGACGTCGCCGAACGCGACGACCAAGCCCCGGTGATCCGACAAGGAAAGTGAGACGACATATGCCAAACAACTGGAACGACGAGATCATCAAAGAGTTCCGTGCCAACGGGGGCACGGCCAAGGCGTTCGCGAAGCAGCCGCTCCTGTTGCTACACACGACCGGCGCGAAGTCGGCTGCCGAGCGCGTGAATCCGTTGGCCTACCTCAGGCGGGGCGAGACGCTCTACGTGTTCGCGTCCTTCAACGCGCGACCGATCAACCCGGCCTGGTATCACAACCTGAAGGCCCAGCCGAAGGTCACTGTCGAGGTCGGCACCGAGACGTTCGACGCGATCGCGACGGAGCTTCACGGGATCGAGCGGGACGACGTATACGCCGAGCAGGCCGCATTCAATCCGGGCTTCGCCGAATACGAGAAGCAGACCACCCGGGTCATCCCGGTGATCGCCCTGACCCGCGCCTGACCGGAACGCTCCCGACCGAAGTCCCCCGGCCGGGACGTGCGGCGCCCGGGCGTGGTGTGGCGTCGGACACGCGGGCATAACCGCACTGCGATCGGTTGTTCCGCAGGGCAGATACTTTCCGCGTCAAATACTTTTGAACCTCCGGAAGCCCGCCCGACGGCTGGGCGGCCTACGGTGGAACTACAGGGAGGACGTCATGCCAGCGGTCACCGTTTCCGATATCACCGTGCTGCCGCGTCTGGCCACGCCGGATCCGGTGGTGGCGCGCCAGCGGCCGGTTCGCATGGTCACCACGGCACCGAGCGGCTTCGAGGGCGAAGGGTTCCCGGTGCGCCGCGCGTTCGCCGGTGTCGATCTTGCCGACCTCGACCCATTCGTACACATGGACCAAATGGGCGAGGTCGAGTACGCCCCGGGCGAGCCCAAGGGAACGCCGTGGCATCCGCACCGTGGCTTCGAGACGGTCACGTACATCATGGATGGCACGTTCGTCCACCAGGACTCCAACGGTGGCGGCGGCGTGATCACCAACGGCGACACCCAGTGGATGACCGCCGGCGGCGGGATCCTGCACATCGAGACGCCGCCCGAGGAGCTCGTCGTCAGCGGTGGACTCTTCCACGGCATCCAGCTCTGGGTGAACCTGCCCCGGGCGCAGAAGATGGTCGCGCCCCGCTATCAGGACCTGCGCGCGAACGAATCGGCGTTGCTCACCTCCGAGGACGGCGGCGTCCTGCTCCGTGTGATCGCCGGCGACATCGCGGGTCACACCGGCCCCGGATCGACGTACACGCCGATCAGCCTGATCCACGCGACGCTGAGCCCGGGCGCCCAGCTGACCATGCCGTGGCGGTCGGACTTCAACGCGCTCGCGTACGCCCTGGCCGGGCGCGGCTCGGTCGGCCCGAACGCCCGCCCGTTCCAGATGGGTCAGCTCGCCGTGTTCGGCAACGGTGACACGATCACGATCACGGCCGACAAGCAGCAGGAAAGCCGGTCGCCGAACCTGGACGTGCTGTTGCTCGGCGGTCGCCCGATCCGGGAGCCGGTCGCGTTCATGGGTCCGTTCGTCATGAACACCCGCGCCGAGCTCATCACCGCGTTCGACGACTTCCAGGCCGGTCGGCTGGGCAGCATCCCGGCCGTGCACAACACGCCGACGCACATCGTCGAGACGCGCCAGGACGAGGCCGACTCGTCCGCGTCGTAACGGCGCAAGTCCGGCTCGCTCTAGCAAGACAAGGCCGGCCCACGATCACGTGGGCCGGCCTTCGTCCGTCTACCGTCGGGTGCGGCCTCGAGCGTCAGTTGATCGGCACCGTCGTCTGCACGGTCGCCTCGTCGACGTCGGATGTTCGCAGGGTGAACGCGAACGTCCATCGCCCCGGCACGGTCAGGTTGATCTCGCCGATCGCATGCGAGTCGGTGATCGCGGTGACGCCGGCTGGGATCGGGCCAAGGTTCTGTGACGGCAACGTGGCCGTCACCTTCCACTCATCGATCTTGATCGGCACGCCCTGCAGATTCGCCGCGTAGAGGTGGATCTCGGTGTTGTTGCCGGACTGCGAGAAGTCGACCTGCAGCGAGTAGATCGGGCTGTTCAGCGTGACGAGGCCCTGTGACGCCGCGTCCAGGTTCGCGTTGGCGTCGGCGGCCCGACCGGGCGACGACTGCACGAGGATGGCCGTCGCGACGAGCACCGCGACCGCGACTGCGATCTCGATCAGGACCGAACGCCGGAGCCGACGCAGGATGCCGGCGTCCAGAGCGCGGCCCGGCGCGCTCTCGGTAGACTCCGCCGCCTCTTCGCCTTCGTCGCCGTCGCCTTCGTCGCCTTCGTCGTCCTCGTACTCGTCGTCGCCGCCCTGGTCGTCGTCGTTGCCGTTGTCTTCCTCGTCGCTGCCGCGTGCGTGGTCGTCGGCCGCCCCGGACGTCGGGCCGGCACCGGCGCCTGAACTCTCGCCGCGCCGGATGCCCGCGTGTACGCCACGGTCCCCACCGGCAAGGGCACCGACCGTCACCGGGACCTGAGCCTCGTCGGCCGCTTCATCGGTTCCGGCGGCGTCAGCGCCGGCATCGGCCAGCAATGCCGCCGGTACGCCAGCGTGCCGCTGCACGAGGATGCGGGCGCCCTGGGCAAACGCAAGAATCACCGCCAGCAGCAGCACCTTCGCGATGACCAACTGTCCGTACGTCGTATGCAGCAACGCATGTACGGTGCCGATCTCGATCAGCGCCTGCGCGGTGCCGGACAGGACCAGCACAGTGACGGCAAGCATCGCCCAGTTCGACCACACCGGCAGGATGGCGTTGAGCTCGCGGACATTGGCCCGGCGCAGCAGGAAGGCCGCCAGCATGACGAGGCCGCCGAGCCAGATGCCGACGCTCGCCAGGTGCGCGATGTCGGCGACCGTGGTCAGCGGGGCGACGTCCGAGGCGCCGGGATGGCCGGCGAGCGCCCAGGTGCCGACACCGACCGCGCCGAGCACGGCCAGCAGGATGTGCTCGGTCTTCGTACCCTTGCCGGCCAGCACCGGGCGTAGCAAGAAGCCCATGATCACCAAGAGCGCGAGCCGGACCAGGTACGCCTGCCCGAAGTGCGAATCGAACACGTCGGACAGGTCGGCGCCGGTGACCGATGTCAGAGAACCCCCGCTGTCGTACGGAGCCTGCAGGTAGAGCCCGGCGATGGTGGCCACCGCGATCAGACCGAGCCCGCCGTACACGATCCGGATCGGCTGGCGGCGGTCGAGCCGGCGCGGCCACAGCGCGATCAGCACCATCGCCGGACCCAACACGAGAATCAGGCCGACGAAGCCGACGAACTGCATGACCGAGACACCGGTCGCGACGATCTTGTTCGTCTCGCCGCCGTTGACCGGCTTCGGCGCACCGCCCGGTGACGGTGCGCCGACCGAGTACGTGAAGCCGCCGCCGACCGGGTGGCTGTCGGCCGAAATCACCCGGTAGCTGACCAGGTACGTCCCGCCTGGCACGTTCGTACGCACCGGGATGTGCATGTCGTCGCCCTGCACCCGTGGGTTGCCGGAGTCAATGCGCTTGCCGTCCGGAGCGATCACCGTGATGCGCGCCGGCACCGGCTGAACGACCTCGGAGAACGTGATCACGATTTCGCTGGGCGCGGTCGTGACGATCGAACCCTGGGCGGGACTCGTCCGGATCAGCGCCGCGTGTGCCTGGGCCGCCCCGGCCGGGAACGCGAACAAGCCGAAGAGCCCGACGACGACGCCGACAAACAACGCAACGATGCGAGCCCGGCGGGGCCGGCGCGGCGATCGTGGTCGGACCGATCGATCCGGCACGGCGGCGTCCGGCTCGCCCGCCAAGGGCACACTCATGACGACCATACTGGCCGATCGTTCGCACACTGACCACACGCGGGCACCCTTTGCGCTGATGGGAGCCTGAGACGAAAGGCGTCCGCGTCGACGCCCGAGCGGTTGCCGGGTCCGGCGACGGCCATCCTCGCGAAGCGCCCAAATGCCCTTAAATTCTCCCGTACGCTGCTGGTCGAGCCCACTCAGCAATGAGGTGAGGCGCGACCTGAAACTCGACAGCACGGGGACCCCAACATGAGTGGATCGTCGACCACGGGCGGCCGTGGCCCGGCGCGCCGGGATGGTGCGACCAACGCCAGCTCCACGAGCGGCCAGCAACGCGACGGGTCCCCGAGCGGCCGCCGCGACCAGCCGACCACGGGTGGGACGGCCGTCGCCGACCGAGATGAGCCGATCTCCGATGCGCACGTGTCCAACGATGCGACGTCGGAACGGCCCCGACGGCGCAATCGCAAACAACGCCGCGAGGAGGCGATGGCCGCCGACACTCCGGCCCGCCGTGCTCGTCGCGAGGCGTGGGAGCAGGACCGCCGGACCCAGCGCAAGCACACGGCGATCCTGGCCTCCGGACTGCTGGTGGTCTTTCTCGTCGTCGGCGGCCTGATCGCGTTCGGCATCTACCAGGTGAAGAAGACGCCGGCGTTGCCCGTGCCGGCCAGCGTCACGACGCGTACGGACGGTCTGGTCGCCGGCGGATCGGGGCCGGTGATGGTCGAGGTCTACATCGACTACGAGTGCCCCGGCTGTAAGACGTTCCAGTCCACCACGTTCGCGACGCTCACCTCGATGATCGCGAAGAACCAGATCACGCTCGTCTATCACCCGGTCGCGATGCTCGATGAGTTGACCAAGACACAGTATTCGACCCGGGCGGCCGACTCCGCCGCGTGCGCCGCCGACCGGGGCGCCTTCCTGCCGTACACGCAGGCGCTGTTCGCCAATCAACCCACGGCGCACACCACCGGGATCTCGGACGACGATCTGATCCAGCTCGCCGGCCGAACCGGAATCATCGACCCGAAATTCGCGCAGTGCGTGCGCGCCCAGACGTACCGGGGTTGGATCGCTCAGGAGACGAGACTCGCTTCGGCCCACCCGATCGCGGGCGCGCCGAATGTGCTCGTCAACGGCCGGCCGGTCACGACGTACGGTCAGACCCCGACCGCTGGCGAACTCACCACCGCGGTCTCGACGGCTCTGGCCGCCGCGGCGCAGTCGCGGAAGTGACGCCCGAGACGCGACCCGACGGTTCCCGACTGCGCCGGCGCCGATCGGTAGGCTCGACACATGACGGATAAAGCCCGGCTTGCTCCCGGCGACATGGCACCCGACTTCACCTTGCCCACCAGCGACGGCTCCGATCTGACCTTGTCCAGCCTGCGGGGCAAGAAGGTGATCCTGTACGCATACCCGGCCGCGATGACGCCCGGCTGCACTACGCAAGCGTGTGACTTCCGGGACTCGATCGCTTCGCTGAAAGGCGCCGGCTACGAGGTCATTGGCATCTCGCCGGACAAGCCGGCCAAGCTCGCTCAGTTCGTCGAGCGGGACGCCATCACGTTCCCGCTCGTCAGCAACCCGGACAAGGACGTCCTCGAGGCCTACGGCGCGTACGGCGAGAAGCAGCTCTACGGCAAGACGGTCACCGGTGTGATCCGGTCCACGTTCGTCATCGGCGAGGACGGCAAGATCGAGCGTGCCCTCTACAACGTGAAGGCGACCGGCCACGTCGCCAAGCTCCGTCGCGACCTCGGGCTCGACAAAGACGACGCCTGATCGGACCGGATCGGTCAATCGGCGACTCTTGTAGGGCCGGTGAGAGTCGAACTCACACTGTCACGGACCTAAACCGTGTGCCTCTGCCATTGGGCTACGGCCCCTCTTGACCCGGGTCGACCACGACGTACGGTGAGCGGTCCCGGGTCGTGAACCTGCGTGCACAGGATAGCCGGCATGGCGACTCACGCCGTGGCCGGAGCGGTGGGAGTCACCGGGGTGGCCAGATCGGCGAGCGTACGCGCCCGACTGATCGGCGACCGCCAGACGAGGATCGGTACGGCCACAAAGCACGCCAGCATCGCGAAGAGCGCAATCCGGGGCGTCGAGGCGCTGGCGATCGCGCCGCCGACCAGTGCGCCGAGTGGCAACGCGCCCCGGCTGAATACGCGGATCGACGCCGTGACCCGGCCCAGCAGTGCCGGCGGGACGTTGCGCTGTAACGCGGCCCGTACGCACACGTTGAAGGCGGCGATGGCGGCGTTCGCGCCCACGACACCGATCACCGGCAGGGCGAGCCATCCGCCGGGCCGGCCGAGCGGCACGAGCAGAAGCAGCGGCGTCGTGACGATGGTCGACATCCACAGCAGGCGAGCGTCGCCGACCCGCCGCGCCAGTGGGCCCGCCCCGAGCGACCCGACGATGCCGCCGATTCCGGCCACGGCCACGATGACACCGATCACCGCCGCCGGCAGTCCGAGTTGTCGCGCGTAGAACACGAGCACGACCGCTGCGTACCCGCCGAAAATGAAGTTCGCAACCGCAACCGACGTGACCAGCGCTCGCAGCGAGGGCCCATGCACGACGTAACGGAGGCCGGCCGCGATGTCCGCGCGCAGGCTCGCGCGCTCACTGCGCTCAGTTGGCGACGTATGGGTCTCCGGCACGCGGATGGTCGCGAGCGCGCTCGCCGACACGAGGAACGACACCGCGTCGGCCAGCAAGGCCACCGGGGCGCCGACGACCTGCACAAGCACGCCGCCGAGGCTGGGACCGGCCACCTGCGCGGCGTTGGCGCCGGCCTCCATCAGGCCGTTGCCGTCGACGAGTCGTCCCGCCGGCACGACGCTCGGGAGGAACGCCGGATAGGCGACGTCGAACGTGACGCTCAATGCGCCGACGAGAAAGCCGGTGACGGCCAGCTGCGTGACGGTCAACAGGTGCCAGCCCGCCGCCAGCGGCACCGACGCCAGCAGCAGCGCCGAACCGATGTCGGTCGCGATGAGGATCGGCCGCCGCCGGACCCGGTCGACCCAGGCACCGGCCGGCAACGCCACCACGAGCCACGCGGCGTTGGTCGCAGCCGCAATCACACCGATCATGAACGGGCTGGCATCGAGGCCGATGGCGATGAGCGGAAACACGAGAAACGTCATGGTCGAGCCGAGCTCGCTCACGGTCTCGCCGCCGAACAGCACAGCCATGTTCCGGTCGCGCAGCAGGCTTCGCCGTGGTGCGGTCTCGACCGGTACGGACATAGCGGGGAGCCTAGACTCGACCGGCGACCGTCGCCGCCGCCTTTTTGACGGTGTGTTGACCGTAATCTTGGGGTTATCCACGCCTCGGCGGACGATATAACGTGGACATGCCCAAGATCCGAGAGTGACATCAAGTTGCCGCTCACTCGACGTACGAGGTGTAGTCGTGAAGTACCTGCTGATGATCTACGGCAACGATGAAAAGTGGGCCGCGATCCCGCCCGCCGACTTCGCGGCCGGCATCGCCAAGCAGGAGGCGTTCAACAGCAAGTACGCCGCGACCGGTGAGCTACTCGGGGCGTACGGGCTCGGCATGGCCGCGACGGCAAAGTTGGTCCGCCGCACGGACGGCTTGCCGGCCGTGACCGATGGTCCCTACCTCGAGGCGAAGGAGCACTTCGCGAGCTTCTACCTACTGGACTGCGCGAGTGAGACGCGTGCCGCCGAGATCGCCGCCGACATGCCGTGGGCGGACGAGTCTCCGGTCGAACTCTGGCCCGTCCCCCACGAGTCCCCAATCAACCAGGCAATAGCGGACCTTCCACCGAACCGCGAAGCCACCCGAGAACGTCCCCGGATCGCGGAACCGTCCTCCGTATCACGTACACCCGCAAAGCCCACCCACTCCGCGCGCGGCTTCAACGCACCGCACCCCCGACGCACATCGGCCGGCTACCTCGGCCACGCAGGGATCAAGCCTGACCGCCCGGAGTGGTCGAGGTAGCCGGCCGATGTAAAGGGCCGACCACAGCGGCTAGAACGAGAAAGACGGCTCCTCGGGAGCAAGACCACGCTCGACATCGACGCCGAGCCCGCGCAGATCCGACACCATGTCGGGATATCCCCGATCGATGTGGTGGACGTGGCTGATCTCGGTCACGCCGTCCGCGCACAACGCCGCGATGACGAGCCCAGCGCCGGCCCGGATGTCCGTCGCGCGCACTGGCGCCGACGAGAGTCGCGCCCGTCCACGGACCGCCGCGTGATGGCCGTTCACCCGGATGTCGGCGCCGAGCCGGACCAGCTCATTGATGAACATGAACCGGCCGTCGTAGATGTTCTCGGTGACGAGCGACGTGCCCTCGCTGACGGCGGCCAGGCCGATCGCCAGCGGCAGGAGATCGGTGGCGAATCCCGGGTACGGCAGGGTCGACGTGTCCACCGCGATCGGCCGGCGATCCATCCGCACCCGGAACGCGTCCGGCTCGGTCATCACTTCGCCCCCGGCCGACAGCACCTTGTCCAGTGCCAGCTCCAGGTAGTCCGGGTTGATCCCGCGTACGGTGACCTCGCCGCGGGTCATCGCCGCGCCGAACGCCCAGGTGCCGGCGACGATCCGGTCGCCCACCGTACGGTGGCGCACCGGCTTCAACTCCTCGACGCCCTCCACGATCAAGGTCGAGGTGCCCGCCCCGTCGATCCGAGCGCCCATCTCGGTCAGCATCATGCAGATGTCGACGATCTCCGGCTCGCGGGCGGCATTGTCGATCTGCGTGATGCCCCGGCGAGGACGGCTGCCATCAGGATGTTCTCGGTGGCCCCGACGCTCGGAAAGTCGAGCCAGATCTCCGCGCCCTTGAGACCGTACGGTGCCGTGGCGTTGACGAATCCGTGCTCGCTGGTGATGTCGGCGCCGAGTCGGGCGAGCCCGGACACGTGCATGTCGAGGCCGCGCGAGCCGATCGAGTCCCCACCCGGATGGGCGACGCTCACCGTGCCGCAGCGGGCCAGCAACGGTCCGAGAACGCAGATCGAGGCGCGGAGGCGGCGTACGAGGTCGTAGTCCGCCTCGTGACCAGGTAGCTCGGGGACATCGATGGTGACCTCGCCGGAGTGCCCGATGCCGGGCGCCGTCCCGTGCTCGGCGATCGCGCCACCGAACGTCACGTCGCAGCCGAGCCGCCGCAGCACCTCGGCCATGATCAGAACGTCGGTGATCCGCGGCACGTTTTCGATCACCGTACGCCCCGGGGCCAGCAAGGCGACGGCCATGAGCTTCAGTGCGGAGTTCTTCGCCCCGCCGACGGTGACCTCGCCAGCGAGTCGCGACCCGCCCGGCACCCGGATGACATCCACGGCGGACATGTTAGGCGAGACGGGCACGGTTGCCGACCGGAGCGGGCTGCGGGACCGTACGCTCACAGCCATGGCTGTCCACCTCACGCGTATCTACACGAAGACCGGCGATGCCGGCACGACCGGGCTCAGCGACGGATCGCGGGTCGCCAAGACCGACCCGCGCATCGCTGCTTATGCGGACACCGATGAGTGCAATGCCTCGATTGGCGTTGCGCTCGCTCTGGGGCGCCTGCCTAACGACGTGGCCTCCGTGCTGACCATCGTCCAGAACGATCTCTTCGATGTTGGTGCTGACCTTGCGACGCCGATCATTCCGGATCCGAAGTGGCCGCCGCTGCGGATCACCGAAGATTACATCGAGCGGGTGGAAGCGTGGTGCGATGAGTTCAATGCCGACCTCGAAAAGCTGAATTCGTTTATCCTGCCCGGTGGCACGCCCGGTGCCGCGCTGCTGCACGTCGCCCGTACGATCGCCCGCCGGGCCGAACGCAGCGGCTGGGCCCTGGTCGAGCAGGACGCCGACCGAGTGAACCTGCTGGCCGTGAAGTATCTCAACCGACTCTCGGACCTGCTGTTCATCCTGTGCCGGGTGGCCAACCCCGGCGGCGACGTTCTCTGGAAGCCAGGCGGTGAGCGTACGGACGATCGGGTGCGGCCCGCGGTGAGTGAACTCACCGTGACCGACAACACTGGGGCCGAGACCGACAGAGCGAGCCGACCGGGCCGAGCCGCGACGCGCGAGCGCACCGACCGGCCTGCACCATGTCGAACTTTGGGTGCCCGATCTCGCCGGTGCGCTGCCCGGCTGGCGATGGCTGCTCGAAACGATGGGCTGGATTCCGTTCCAGGATTGGGAGGGCGGTCGGTCGTGGCGCCTCGGCGGCGTCTACCTCGTGATCGAACAGTCGCCCGCGATGACGGCGAGCGACCATGACCGTTGCCGGCCCGGCTTGAACCATCTCGCATTTCACGGCGGCACTCGAGCCGACGTCGATGCGCTGGTCGCGGCCGCGCCGAGCCACGGGTGGACGCTGATGTTCGCCGACCGGCATCCGTACGCCGGCGGACCGGACAACTATGCGGCCTACCTCGCGGATCCGTACGGCTACGAGGTCGAACTGGTCGCCGACGTGCCGTAGCGGCCTAGGTTGGACCGGTGCGTGAGTGGTGTCAACGAGCGGCGAAACGTGACGAGGCCGCCCCGGGTGGGGCGGCCTCGAGCCACGACATGAAGCCGGTGACCGTTGTCTCGGCCATCGCGATCTCTACCAGTTCACGCTCATTGCGGCAGCTCAGCACGACGGTCTGACCGGGCAGCGAGCGCTGCTCGGCGCCGTCCGGCCGCCGACGCCGCTCCACCATGAAGGATCGACGTTTGAAGATGCGACGCGGCCGCGGCGCGAAGCTGAAGACGCGATACCAGTGCAGCTCATCGCCGACGAACCGCGCGATGCCGGGCGACCAGCCGCGGCCGTCGACGTAGGTGGACAGCCGCAGACTCACCTCGATCGTGCCACCGCGCGAAATGAACTGTCGACGGATGAACAGGAGGATCAGAACCGAGCCGGCACGGCGATGACCACGATGGCGATCCACCAGACGATCTCCATCGACGTCGCCCGCCCGCGCTACTTAATTGGTCCCGGAGTCGGCGGGTTCGCAACTCTCGGCGAGAATCGTGACCCCGGCCTCCGTCACCGACAGGAACCCGCCAGAGACGACATACGCCAACGTACGTTCCTCGTCGATCTTCAGTCGAACGTCGCCGGGCTCGGCGAGCTGGCCGAGCAGCGGAGCGTGGTGAGCGAGAATGCCCAGCTCACCCTCGGTCGTACGGGCGCTGACCATCTCCACCTCCCCCGACCAGACCTCTTCCTCGACAGCTACCAGTTCGACATGCAGTTGTGTTGCCATGCTTGGCTCTCCTCGCAGCTGTGTGTGAGCCACTGTAATAGTTGCCGCGACAACCGTCGCGGTCGGGGGCCAGGCTCAGCGCCTGACCCCCGACCGCGGGCGCCAACGTGGGTACGTCGATACGTGGATCAGGAGTTCTTCTCGAGCTCGTGCGCGTTGCGCTCGAGGTCCTCGAGGCCACCGCACATGAAGAACGCCTGCTCCGGGTACGTATCGAACTCGCCCTCGGAGATCTTCTTGAACGCCTCGATGGTTTCCTTGATCGGGACGGTCGAGCCGTCGACCCCGGTGAACTGCTTGGCGGCGTACGTGTTCTGCGAGAGGAAGCGCTCGATGCGCCGCGCTCGCGCGACCGTCACCTTGTCCTCCTCGGACAGTTCGTCCATACCGAGGATCGCGATGATGTCCTGCAGGTCGGCGTACTTCTGCAGGATCCGCTTGACCTCAGAGGCGACCGCGTAGTGCTCGGCCCCGACGAACTGGGGGGCGAGAATATTCGAGCTCGACGCGAGGGGGTCCACCGCCGGGTAGATGCCCTTGTCGGAGATCTTCCGGTCGAGGTTCGTCGTCGCGTCCAGGTGGGCGAATGTCGTGGCCGGAGCCGGGTCGGTGTAGTCGTCGGCCGGTACGTAGATCGCCTGCATCGAGGTGATGGCCTGACCGCGGACCGACGTGATCCGCTCCTGCATCTCACCCATCTCATCGGCCAGGTTCGGCTGGTAACCGACGGCACTCGGCATGCGGCCGAGCAGCGTCGACACCTCGGAGCCGGCCTGGGTGAAGCGGAAGATGTTGTCGATGAACAGCAGCACCTCCTGGTGCTGGACGTCGCGGAAATACTCCGCCATGGTCAGCGCGGAAAGCGCCACCCGCAGACGCGTGCCGGGCGGCTCGTCCATCTGGCCGTAGACAAGAGCCGTGTCGCCGAGCACGCCGGTCTCCGACATCTCGTGGATGAGGTCATTGCCCTCACGGGTCCGCTCGCCGACGCCAGCGAAGACCGACGTACCACCGAAGTTACGCGCGACGCGGATGATCATCTCCTGGATGAGCACCGTCTTGCCGACGCCCGCACCGCCGAACAGGCCGATCTTGCCACCCTTGACGTACGGAGCGAGCAGGTCGAGCACCTTGACGCCGGTCTCCAGCATCTCGGTCTTCGGCTCGAGGTCGGCGAACGCCGGCGGCTTGCGGTGGATCGGCCAGCGCTCGGTTACCTCAAAGCGCTCGCCTTCCCTGAGATTCAGGACCTCACCGGTGACGTTGAAAACGTGGCCCTTGGTGTTATCGCCCACCGGCACCGAGATCGACTCGCCGGTGTCCTCCACCGATGCGCCGCGCACGAGCCCGTCGGTCTGTTGCATCGAGATCGCCCGCACGACGTTGTCGCCGATGTGCTGCGCAACCTCCATGGTGATCGTCTTCGTGCCGGCGCTCAGGGTCACGTCGACCTTCAGCGCGTTGTAGATATCCGGCATCGCATCGCGGGGGAATTCGACGTCGACGACCGGGCCGATGACCCGGACGACGCGGCCGACACCCGTCGTGCTCTCTGGCGTTTCCACTGTCGCAGCAGTCATCACAACTCACTTCCCGATGCCGAGAGCGCATTCGCGCCGCCGACGATTTCGCTGATTTCCTGGGTGATTGCGGCCTGGCGGGCGGAGTTCATCTCCCGCGTCAAGCGCGTGATCATGTCGTCCGCGTTGTCGGTCGCACTCTTCATTGCCCGGCGCCGGGACGCCGACTCACTCGCCGCCGAGTCCAACAGCGCCGAATAGATACGCGTGTTGATGTATTTCGGCAGAAGCGCATCGAGCAGCGCGTCGGGGTCGGGCTCGAACTCGTACGCCGGCAGCAAGGTGGGGTCGGTCTGCTCCTGCTCCTCGATCTCCATCGGAGCGAGCAGCCGAGCTTCCGGCGACTGTGACATCAGCGACCGGAACGCGGTCGACACGATGTGCAGCTCGTCGACGCCATGCAAGCCATCCGCGCCGGCGTGACCCTCCTCGTCGTCAGCACCGGCCACGAACGCCTCGATCAGGGCGGTGCCGACCTCACGCGCGTTCTCGAAGCCGGGCTGCTCCGAGAAGCCCGTCCAGGTCCGCTCGATCGGCCGGTTGCGGAACCGGTAGTAGGCCACGCCCTTTCGGCCGATCACGTACAGCACAACCTGCTTGCCGTCGTCGCGCAGGCGCGAGATGAGCTGCTCGGCGGTCTTGATGGCGTTCGCGTTGTAGGCGCCACATAGTCCCCGATCGCTGGTGATCACCAGAACGCCGGCGCGGGTGATCGTCGGTCGCGGCGAAAGTAGGGGGTGGTCGATGTTCGCGGTCGACGCCAGCGCGGTCAACACTCCGGTGATCGCGCGGGCGTACGGCTGCGAAGCGGCGACCCGCTCCTGTGCCTTGGCGATGCGACTCGTTGCGACGAGCTCCATCGCCTTGGTGATCTTCTTCGTCGACGCGGTCGTCCTGATCCGCCGGCGAAGGACTCGAACTTGGCCTGCCATGGCTGACCTCGCCTACTGCTGCTTCGGCGGAACGTACCGGGTGACCTTCTCGGTCCCCTCAACGCCCTCGCCCATCGCATCGGCCGGCTTCTCGTGGACCTTCACGCCACCGTCCGAGGCCAGGAAGCCCTGCTTGAAGTCGGTGAGCGCCTGGTCGAGCGCGGCGATGATGTCGTCGTCCCAGGTGCCGCCCCGGATCGACTCGAGCGTCGACGCGTTGCTGTGCCGCAGGCTCGACAGGAAGTCGGCCTCGAAGCGCACCACGTCGGCGACCGGGACGTCGTCGAGCTTGCCGGCCGTTCCGGCCCAGATCGCGACCGTCTCCTCCTCCGGCGGCACCGGCGAATTGTTTGTCTGCTTGAGCAGCTCGACCAGGCGAGCGCCACGATCGAGCTGTGCGCGCGAC
Source organism: uncultured Actinomycetota bacterium (assembly GCA_963724705.1). GTDB lineage: Bacteria > Actinomycetota > Actinomycetes > Mycobacteriales > Micromonosporaceae > DASQPR01. Next base: position 193,139 of record CAVRVS010000005.1, on the reverse strand, counting down.
GCGCGGTCGAGGTCGGAGGCGAACGCGGAGAACGCCTCCAGCTCGCGGAACTGCGCCAGGTCGAGGCGGAGGCGACCGGCCACCCGCCGCATCGGCGTCGGCTGGGCCGCGCCGCCGACGCGCGACACCGAGGTGCCGACGTTGACCGCCGGGCGCACGCCCGAGTTGAAGAGATCCGCCTCGAGGAAGATCTGGCCGTCGGTGATCGAGATGACGTTGGTCGGAATGAAGGCGGAGATGTCACCGGCCTTCGTCTCGATGATCGGCAGGCCGGTCATCGAGCCGCCGCCGAGCTCGTCGTCGAGCTTCGCGCAGCGCTCGAGCAAGCGTGAGTGCAGGTAGAAGACGTCGCCCGGGTAGGCCTCGCGACCCGGCGGCCGCCGCAGCAGCAACGACACGGCGCGATAGGCCTCGGCCTGCTTCGAGAGGTCGTCGAACACGATCAGTACGTGCTTGCCGGCGTACATCCAGTGCTGGCCGATGGCCGAGCCAGCGTACGGCGCCAGGTACTTGAAGCCGGCCGGGTCGGACGCCGGCGAGTTCACGATGGTCGTGTACTCCATCGCGCCGGCCTCTTCGAGCGTGCCGCGCACCGAGGCGACCGTGGTTGCCTTCTGGCCGATCGCCACGTAGATGCAGCGCACCTGCTTGACCGGATCGCCACTGGCCCAGTTGTCGCGCTGATTGAGGATCGTGTCGATCGCGACCGCGGTCTTGCCGGTCTTGCGGTCGCCGATGATCAGTTCGCGCTGACCACGGCCGATCGGCGTCATCGAGTCGATGGCCTTGATGCCGGTCAGCATCGGCTCGTACACGCTCCGGCGCACCATGACGTTCGGCGCCTGGATCTCCAGCTCGCGGTACCCCTCGGAGGCGATGTCACCGAGACCGTCGATCGGGTTGCCCAGCGGGTCGACGGTCCGGCCGAGGAAGGCGTCGCCGACCGGCACGGACAGCACCCGGCCGGTGCGCTTGACCTGCTGGCCCTCTTCGATTCCCTCGAACGAGCCCAGCACGACGACACCGATCTCGCGGATGTCGAGGTTCAGCGCGACACCCAGCGTGCCGTCTTCGAATTCGAGCAGCTCGTTGGCCATGGTCGACGGCAGGCCCTCGACGCGGGCGATACCGTCGCCGGCCTCGGTGACGGTTCCGACCTCTTCGCGCGTCGTCTCGGGGGTGTACGACGACACGTACCGCTCCAGCGCACCCCGGATATCGTCCGAGGAGATGGTCAGCTCGGCCATCTTGTCCTTCCTTATGGTTTCGGGCTCTGGAGAAGGTCGCCTGACCTGCGAGCCGGGTGTGCGTTTGCAGATATATGAGTGGACCGGGCCGCAGCTCGGATCGCCGACCTCAGCCTGAGGTCAGGACCTGCCGAGCGATGGCCAGGCGCCGGGAAATCGTTCCGTCGTAGAGATCACTGCCGACCTGGACGCGGGCACCGCCGAGCACCGACGGCTCCACGCTGACCTTGACCGACATCTGTCGACCGTACATGCGTCCGAGACGCTCGCCGAGCTCCTGCTCCTCGGAATCGGACAGCGGCCGGGCGACTGTGACGTAAGCAACCTGCATCTGGCGCCGCTCGGCCGACAGCTCGACGAGACGGGTCAGCGAACCGATCAGCGTCCGGCCGCCGAACCCGGCCACCGCGAGGTGCGCGAGCCGAATGGTGACCGGCTTCGCCTTGCCCTCGAGAAGCGAGTCGACCAATGTGTCGCGCTGCACCGCGTCCACGGTCGAGGTCGCCCAGGACGGCGGCGAGCTCCGGGGAGCCGTCGACAACCTGGCCGAACCGGAACAGCTCGTCCTCGACCTCGCCGAGATCGCCGGCGCGTTCGGCGCTCGCGAGCAGCGCGTCGATGCCGAGCAGCTCGACGCCGTCGAGCATCTCGTGCGCGCTCGACCAGCGACCGCTCGCGACTACGCCCAGCACCTCGCGCGTATCGGCGCTCACCGAGCCACCGACGACGTCGTCGAGCAGCTGAGGCCCGGTCCGGGCCGGACGCGAGCGGGGTCGGCGAGCGCGCGACGCAACCGCGGCTCCCGACCGAGCAGGCCGGCCACCGCGAGCAGCTCATCGCCGATCGACTCCAACGCGTCGGCCCGATCGCCGCGAGCGATCGCGTTGAGCTTCTCCGCCGCCGGTGCGTACGCCTCGCGGCTCGCGGCACGCATCAGCTCGACACCCCGGTGCTGGACACCTCGGTGTCCGAGAGACCGGAACCCGTGGCCTCGAGTTCGGCCAGGAACCGGTCCACCGTCGCCTTGCTGCGTGCCTCATCGCTCAGCGAGTCACCGACGATCCGTGTCGCCAGGTCCACCGCCAACTTCCCGACCTCGCCCCGCAGTTCGCGGACGATGGTGCGCCGCTGGTTGGCCAGCTGCTCCTCGCCGCGGGCCACGATGCGGGCCGACTCCTGGGTGGCCTGATCGCGCATCTCGTCGCCGATGCGCTGTGCGTCGGCGCGCGCGTTGTCGCGGATCACCGCGGCCTGCGTCCGGGCCTCGGTCAGCGCACGCTGGTATTCAGCCTGCGCCTCGGCCAGCTTCGTGCGAGCCTCTTCGGCATCGTCGAGCTGCTTGCGGATGATCTCCTGGCGCTCGTGCATCGCCTTCTGCACCGGAGGGAGGACGTACTTCCCGAGGACGCCCAAGATGATCAGGAATGCGACGAGTTCCGCGATGAAGGTGGCGTTGGGCACCAGGAAGTTGCTTGCCGCCATCATGGTCTCGTGCTGTGCCATGCGGCTTCGCCCCCTTTACTTGGCGAGAACGAAGACGAACAGCGCCATGAAGGCGAGGTTGATGAAGTACATCGCCTCGACCAGGCCGACCGTCAGGAAGAAGATGCTGAACAGTCGGCTCTGTGCCTCCGGCTGGCGGGCAACGCCGGCGATCGTCGCGCTACCGGCGAGTCCGTCACCGACAGCCGCACCGATGGCGCCGCCGCCGAGTGCGAGACCGCCGCCGATGAACGCGCCGGCGATCTGAACGGCGTGGGCGTCTACTGCAGCCATTTCACTCCTCTATTCATTAGGTCTGCATCGATCATTCGATCCTGCTTGGTTAGATGATGGTTCGTCGCGTGTACCGGTGGAGTACGTGTAGTTGGAGCAAGTCGGTGCGTGAGGTGGTTACGGTCCGCGCCGCGACTCAATGGGCGCCCCTTTCGTCCGGAGCCACCGATCCGAAGTACAGAACGGTCAGCAGCGCGAAGATGAACGCCTGGATCAGACCGATGAACAGGTCGAAGAGCTTCCAGATCGATGTTCGGCGCCCACAGGATGTAGGCCGGGAACAAGCGCGATCAGCGACACCATGATGACGCCGGAGAAGATGTTGCCGAAGAGTCGCAGCGACAGCGTGATCGGGCGCGCGATCTCCTCGATCAGGTTGATCGGGAACAGCCACCAGTACGGCTGCGCGAGATGCCGGTAGTAGCCCCGAAAGCCCTTCTTGCGCACGCCGGTGGTGTGCATCCACACGATGACGAGCAGCGCGAGCGCGTACGTCAGGTTCACGTCGGACGCCGGCGGCGGCACATACTCCGGGTGGTGGCCGGTCGGGATGATCGCGAGCCAGTTCGCGATCAGGATGAACAAGAACAGCGTCATCGGCCAGCGGCACAACGAACGGCGCGGTCTTGATGCCGAGCGTGCTCTCGACCTGCTTCTCGACGGTGTCGGTGACCGTCTCGAAGACGAGTTGGCCGCGCTTGGGCACGCCCGACGTCACGCGGTGCCGGACCCAGAAGCCGAGACCGAGCAAGATCGCGCCGGCGATGAGCGTGGCCAGGATCGTGTCGACGTTGAACGTCAGACCGCCGATGTTCCAGGTGATGTGTTCGCCGATTTCGATCGTGCCGACGGCGATCGGCTGGCTCGTCATTGCTGCTTCAACTGCTTGAACGTCGTGACCGAGGCACCGCCGAGCATCAGCATCTGGAAGATCGCGACGCCGGCGAGCACGCCGACCCCGTCGGGGCGGACCAAGAGCAGACAGCCGAGCGCGATCAACGTCACGATCCCGAGCCGGCCGAGCACCGAGCGGGTGAAGCGGCCCTTCTTGTTGCCGGCCTCACTGTTCGCGTACGTGACGACCGACCTCTGCACGAGCCAGGTGTTTCCGGCGCCGAGCGCCAGTCCGAGGATGAGGAAGGCGCCCATGGCGACGTGGCCCACGAGCCCGAGCACGATGAGGCCCAGGACACCCAGACCGGCGGACATGATCACCGACCGACGCAGGTTCGCGACCGCGGCGCGCGGTGTGACGGTCTCTAACGCTTGCACGGCTGAACTCTCCACTCAGTCTCTATAAAATTTGTGGAACTCGACGTAGGCGTAGCGTCCGGCGGCGGCGATCCCCACCACCAGCCCCACCAGCGTGAATATCGGAAGGGTGTGGGCGAACCTGTCGATCACCCAGCCGACGGCGAGCCCGAGGACAAGCAACAACGCCAATGCGACGCCCATCCCGAGAAGGCTGGGCCAGTCGGGGGCTTCGCGCGTCACCGTCGTCTGCCCCGGGCTAGCTGACCCGCGGTGTCTGCGCGTTGGAACTCATCACTCGCAGCTCCTAGGTCAGAGGCATCGTTGCCGTCAGGGGCCGAAACCGCAGCGGGTGAGACATCCAGCTACCCTCTACGGCTTCGCCGAAAAGTTATCACAGCGTCTAGACAGGCCATCTGCGACCCCGGTGCGCTGGCCGGCACAACGGTTGGTCATAGCGCCGGCGGCCATGTATCGAGGTCATGATCAGCGGTTGTGCGTACCCGTATTTTCCGGCATATCCGCATATGTTTGGTTGATTTGTCCGATATTGCGCGTGCCAAATGTCTGGGCTGCGGTGATTGTTCCCAACGCTCGGTTCGCGCTCGCTTACCAACCGCTAGGTGACGTGCTGCCGATCGACTACACCGTTGTCGCCGGACGAGTGTGTCGGAAGCAACAGTGCGACGAACGGCTCCAGGGTCGCCTCGATCTCATCGGCGGTCCGTTTGAACCAGACATCGCCGCGGCCCCACGGGTCGTCGAGGTCGTCCGTCGGCTTCGGATCCGACCCGTCACGTGCGGCGTCGACCGCCGCGACCAGGGCGACTCCCCGCTCGTAGACGGACGCCGGCGTGCCGTCGCCGGCCGGCAGAGCGGCCGGATCGACGTCGCGCCAGAAGCCGGCCGAACTCACCGAGGACAAACGCCCGATGTGACGCGTCCGGTCGCAGACCGCCGACAACCTCCAGATGCTCGGCCGTCGCGGTCAGGATCAGGTCGGCCGTGTCGAGATGCGCGCCGAGGAGCTTTCGGGCGCGGAACCCCTCATCGACGGCCCCACGTCGGCGAAGCTCGCGCGCGGCGGGCGGGTTCATCGGCTCGTCGACATGCCATCCGCCGGTGCCCGCGCTCTCCGAATGCACGTAAGTGTCCGCCGCGTCGCCGAGCCGCTCCCAGACGAGATGCGCGAGCATCCGCTCGGCCATCGGCGAGCGGCAGATATTGCCCAGACACACGGACAAGACGACGAGCGGCGGCGCCAAGTGCGCCTCGCGGCTGCCGCTACGCATCGGCGGTTGGCTCACGAGGCTCCGACGTCCAGCGTCCCGGGCGCCACCGTACGCAGCTTCTCCAGGCTGATCGCGCCGGCTCGCAACAGGCGCGGGACGTCGCCGGTGAGGTCGACGATTGTCGACGCCGTCGAATCCGCGCACGGACCGCCGTCCAGGTAGACCGAGACCGCGTAGCCGAGCTGTTCACGCGCGTCCGTGACGTTCATGGCCGATGGCTGTCCGTGCTTGTTGGCGCTGGTCACGGCCATCGGTCCGGTCTCGCGCAGCACCTCCAGGGCGATCGGGTGCAGCGGCATGCGCAAGCCGACCGTGCCGTTGGTGTCGCCAAGATCCCACTGGAGGCTCGGCGCGTGCTCCACGACCACCGTGAGGCCACCGGGCCAGAACGCCTCGACCAGGTCGTGGGCGACCTGCGGCAGGTTGAACACGAGACCGTCCACCGTCGAGCGCGATCCGACGAGCACCGGCGGTGGCACAGCCGCGGCCGCGACCCTTCGCGTTCTGTAGCGCCGTGACGGCCCAGTCCTTGAACGCGTCCGCGCCGACGCCGTAGACGGTGTCCGTCGGCATCACCACGAGGTCGCCGCGCTTCACCGCGTCGACGGCGGCCTGCACGCCGCGGTCGCGCTCGGCGGCGCGCTTGCAGTCAAACAGCATCACGGTCGTCAAGTCTGCCATTGCCGTGATCACCGGCTGCCGCCCCATCGCATGATCATCACGCGTGGCTCGTTCGCACCGGAACGGCGGGCGGTGGTGAAGCGCGGCCGGCCAGCCAGGTCCGCGTGAACGGCGATGTCCGCGAAGGCGCCGGCGTCCGCGAACAGCCGGGCGACCGCGCGATCCTGCGACTCGTCGTGCTCGATGCCCACCCATCCGCCGGTACGGACGATCGACAGCCGCCCGCGACACGACCGGCCGGATCACCGCCAGCCCGTCCGAGCCGCCGAACACGGCCTGGGCCGGATCGTGCTCGGCGACCTCGGCCGGCACCGGGGTCCCGTCCGGCACGTACGGCGGATTGCAGAGCAGGAGATCCACGGTGCCGTCGAGATCGCGCAGCACCGCGGGATCGGTCACGTCGCCGGCGACGACCTCGATCGGACGGTCACCGGCGCCGATCCGCAGGGAGGCGTTGCGGCGCAACCATTCCAGCGCCGCCGGATCGCGCTCGACGGCGACGACGCGCGCCCGCGGACGCGCGTGGGCGACGGCGAGCGCGATGGCACCCGTACCGCTGCAGAAGTCGACCGCGACCGCCGCGGACGGCAACGGGCGGTCCAGAGCCCACGCGACGAGCAGCTCGGTCTCGGGTCGGGGCACGAATGCGCCCGGACCGACCGCGACGTCGATGCCGCCGAACGCGACGGAGCCGGTGAGGTGTTGCAGCGGCACGCGCTGCGCCCGGGACGCGACGAGATCGTCGAAGACGGCCAGCTGCGGGTCGGTGAACGCGTCGATCAGCAGCAGGGCGCCGCGCGGGACACCGAGAACATGGGCGGCGAGCAGTTCGGCGTCGGTACGCGGGGAGGCGACACCGGCGTCAGCGAGTGTACGGGCGGCGCGGACAAGAGCGGGGCGGATGGACAACCGGTCGACGGTCACGCGTCCAGTGTCGCGCCGCACGGTTGGTCCGGTGGAGTGCTGGGTCAGCGGCGGGCGCCGCTGTTGCGGGCGCCGCTGGCCACGGCACCGCGAAGTACGTCGGCGAGTTCGGCCCGGGCGGCCGCGCGCTCGCGATCGGCGAGCACGGCCTGCCAGGCATTTTCACGAGCGCTCGGCCGATCGCCGAGCACGCGGTTGACCAGGCCGGACGCGAACGTGATCATCACGCGCGGCGCCGCGGTGATGTCCAGCGTGCGCGTGGTGTCGGCAGCGCTAACCGGTGTTGCAGCCATGACGGGCTCCCGAATAAACGATGAACTCTTCGATGTTGGACTCATGGTCCGAGTCGAGTGTTTCGCCATGATGACACATCCGTCACGCTCTGTAGAAATCGCCGTTACCTGCGGCGTTATCGGCGAGACAGCTGATCCTCACCGGCCAGCCGCGCGGCGCGATCGGCCTCTACCAGCGCATCGATGACGCCATCGAGATCACCCGCGAGGACGAGGTCCAGATTGTGCGCGGTGTAGCCGATTCGGTGATCTGAGACACGGTTCTGCGGGAAGTTGTACGTCCGGATGCGCTCCGACCGGTCGACCGTACGCACCTGAGCCCGGCGGGCGTCGGACGCGGCGGCGGCGGCCTGCTCCTCGTAGAGCGCGGCGAGCTTGGCCCGCAGCATCCGCATCGCACGGTCCTTGTTCTGCAGCTGCGAGCGCTCGTTCTGGCACGAGACGACGATGCCGGTGGGCAGGTGCGTGATGCGTACGGCCGAGTCGGTCGTGTTGACGCTCTGGCCGCCCGGTCCGGACGAACGGAAGACGTCGACGCGCAGGTCCTTCTCGTCGATCGAGACCTCGGTGTCCTCCGACCTCGGGGGTCACCAGCACGCCGACCGCCGACGTGTGGATCCGGCCCTGCGACTCGGTGGCCGGCACCCGCTGTACGCGGTGGACGCCGCCCTCCCACTTGAGCCGCGACCAGACGCCGTACCCGCCCTCGGGCACGCCCTTCGTCTTGATCGCGATCGCGATGTCCTTGTAACCGCCGAGATCCGACTCCTGCGCATCGAGCACCTCGGTCGTCCAGCCCCGCCGCTCCGCATACCGCGTGTACATCCGCACGCAGGTCGCCCGCGAACAGCGCCGACTCCTCGCCGCCCTCGCCCGCCTTGACCTCGAGGATCAGATCCTTGGCGTCGTCCGGGTCGCGCGGCGCGAGCAGTTCGGCCAGGCGCTCCTCGATCAGCGGCAACGCGTCGGCGAGCGCCTCGGCCTCGACCGCGAATGCCGGGTCCTCGGCCGCGAGCTCCCGGGCGGCTTTCAGATCGGCCCGGGCCTCGGCCAGCTCGCCGGCCGTCTTGTGGATCGGCGTCAGCTCCGCGAAGCGCCGGCCGACCTTGCGGGCCGCGTTCTGGTCAGCGTGGATCGCCGGGTCAGCGAGGCGCGCCTCCAGCTCCGCATACTCGGCGAGCAGATCGGCGAGGCGGCCGCCTTCGGTTTCGGTGGTGCTCATGGCTCTGGGTCCCGACTGTGATGGTGATACCAAGATCAATGCATGCGAAAGCGGCGCCCACCCGGCTCATGGCCGGGCGAACGCCGCTTGAGTCGCTACTTGCCGGACTTGGCCTGGACCTTCGCGTACTTCTGCTGGAACTTCGCGACGCGCCCAGCGGTGTCGAGGACACGCTGCTTGCCGGTGTAGAACGGGTGGCACGCGCTGCACGACTCGGCGTGGATCTGGCCGTTCTTAGCGGTGCTCCGAGTCTGGAAGGTGTTGCCGCAGGAGCAGGTCACCGTCGTCTCGACGTACTCCGGGTGAATGCCTTGCTTCATGAGTGCTGGTCCTCTCCATATGGTCGCCGGGTCGTCCCCGCGCTGGTGTAAACGCGCGGTGTTTTGGTGACGGGAACCGGAACCGGACGCCGCACCGGCGGTTGCCGGTCGGCCGAGCATGCCTCGCGGCACGCCGACAAGAACACCGATCGTGCGGACGACATTCCCGCCGCGACCCATGTCCGAGCATCAGTGTGCCATGCCGGCCACGACCGTCGCGAATCGGACCAGGACTGCGGTGTCCGTGCCGGCGAAACGGACAACAAGCCCACATCCGGACCGGACGTCCGGGTCCGCGGACCGAGGTCCGGGGTCCGCTCGGCTCGGGCGGCCAAGTTCCGTACCAAGTGCGTACGGACGGGCGCCGCCCGGCGCGCCATAGGTGACGTCCGGGGACAATGGTGCCCGGAGGTCATTGCCGGACATGCCCAAGCTCACGATCACTCGCGGCCTGCCCGCGTCCGGAAAGTCCACCTGGGCGCGCGAACAACTGCGTACGGTCGCCCTCCGCGCGGCCCGGATCAATCGGGACGATCTGCGCCGGACGATGCATGACGGCTTCAGCGGCGCCGGTTGGGCCGAGCATCAGGTCACCGTCGCCCAGCATGCCGCGATCGCGGCGTTGCTCCGGGCCGGCGTCGACGTCATCTGCGACGACACGAATCTGTGGACACGCGTGGTCCGCGATCTCGTGGATCTGGCCGCCGACTGTCACGCCGAATTCGTCGTACAGGACTTCACGGACGTACCGCTCGCGGTATGCATCGAGCGCGACCGGCTCCGGTCGCCGGCGGACCGGGTCGGCGAGCAGGTCATCCGCGACATGCACCAGCGCTATCTCGCCGACCGTCCGAGTCCGCTACCGATCCCCCGGTCGAGGCGGCATCGGATTGATGTCGCCGACGAGTCGCACAGCTCACCCCAGGTCTACCGGCCGCGTCCGGGGCTGCCGGAGGCGATCCTGGTCGACATCGACGGCACGGTCGCGTTGCTGGACGGCCGGGATCCATGGGACATGCGGCGGGTCGGCAATGACCGCCCGAACCGGGCCGTCATCACGGCGGTCCGCGCCATGCACGCGTTCGGGCACCAGATCGTCTACTGCACCGGTCGGACCGACGACGGGCGCGCGGCCACCGAGGCGTGGTTGAAGCGCCACGTCGACGTGCCGTTCGAGGCGCTGTTCATGCGGCGCACCGGAGACACGCGCCGGGACTCCGTCGTCAAGGCGGAGATCTTCGATCGCGAGATCCGGCATCGCTTCCACATCACTGGCGTGTTCGACGACCGGGCCCAGGTCGTACGGATGTGGCGATCGCTCGGACTCACCGTGTTCCAGGTCGCCGACGGCGACTTCTAGACGACGCCGGTTCTTGACGACGCCGGTAGACGACGCCGGGGCCGACCTCCGGATGACGCCGAGGGCGACTTCGGCACGAGGTGCCCCATCGGGGATTGCCAGAGCCGGTCCGAAGACGGCAAATGGGCCGCTCTCGGTGAGAGAGCGGCCCATCAGCGTCAGTGCTCGTTACTCGCCCGGCGTCGACTGCGCGATCTGCATCAGGAACTCGATGTTCGTCCGGGTCTTCTTCAGCCGGTCGAGCAGCAGATCGAGCGCCTGCTGCGAGTCGAGCGCGTGCAGCACCTTGCGCAGCTTCAGCACGATCGCCAACTCGTCCGGAGCCAGCAGGATCTCTTCCTTACGCGTGCTCGGACGGGTCGATGTCGATCGCCGGGAACACGCGCTTGTCCGCGATCTTCCGGTCGAGCTTGAGCTCGGCGTTGCCGGTGCCCTTGAACTCCTCGAAGATCACCGTGTCACCGGTCGAGCCGGTCTCCACCAGCGCCGTGGCGATGATGGTCAGCGAGCCGCCGTGCTCGATGTTGCGCGCCGCGCCGAGGAAGCGCTTCGGCGGGTAGAGCGCGGTCGAGTCGATACCACCGGACAGGATCCGGCCGGACGCGGGCGACGCGTTGTTGTACGCACGCCCGAGCCGCGTGATCGAGTCGAGCAGCACGACGACGTCGTGCCCGAGTTCCACGAGCCGCTTGGCCCGCTCGATCGACAGCTCGGCGACCGTGGTGTGGTCGGACGGCGGTCGGTCGAACGTGGACGCGATGACCTCACCCTTCACCGACCGCTGCATGTCGGTGACCTCTTCCGGCCGCTCGTCGACGAGCACGACCATCAGGTGGCACTCCGGGTTGTTGCGCGTGATCGCGTTCGCGATCGACTGCAACACCATCGTCTTGCCGGCCTTCGGCGGCGACACGATCAGGGCGCGCTGGCCCTTGCCGATCGGCATCACCAGGTCGATGACCCGGGTGGTGAGGATGTTCGCCTCGGTCTCCAGGCGCAGGCGATCCTGCGGGTAGAGCGGGGTGAGCTTGTAGAACTCCGGACGGCGACGCGACTCCTCGACGTCCATGCCGTTGATCGTGTCGAGCCGGACCAGCGGGTTGTACTTGTCCCGGCGTCCGTCGCCACCCTCACGTACGGTCCGGACGGCACCGGTGACGGCGTCGCCGCGACGCAGGCCGTAGCGCTTGATCTGGGCCATCGAGACGTAGACGTCGTTCGGGCCGGACAGGTAGCCGGACGTGCGCACGAAGGCGTAGTTGTCCAGGACGTCCACGATGCCGGCGACCGGGATCAACACATCGTCGTCGTTGACCTGCGGCTCGTTGCCGCCACCGCCGCCACCTTCGCCACGGTCGCGACCACGGCGGTTGCGCTCGCGGAAGCGGCTGCGGCGGCTGCGACGGTTCTCGTCGTCGTCGCCCTGGTCGTCGCCGCCGCGCTGGTCGCGCGGGCCGCGATCGTTGTTGCGCTGGTCGCCGCGCGTCGCCGCGCTCGTTGCGCTGGCCGCGAGGCTGCTGCTCGCGATCGCCGCGCTGATCACGGTTGTCCCGGTTGTCCCGGGACACGTTGTCGCGGTCGCCGCGCGGGCCGTTGTCCCGGCCATCGCGGTTGTCGCGACTGTCACGGTTGTCCCGGCTGTCGCGCTCCCGACCGTTGAGCCGCTCGGACCCGGTGCCGCCGGAGTCGGCGGGTCGGTCGAAAGTGTCGGTGGCCCGAGCGCTCGGCTCGGCGGCGCGTACGGCCGGCTCTTCCGCTCGTACCGTGGTTTGTGCGAACGGCTCGATGGTGGGCGTGACCGTGTCGACGGTCCTGCCGTTGGCATCACGCCCGTTGACGTCACGCCCGTTGGCATCACGCCCGTTGGCATCGCGACCGTTGGCATCACGGCCGCCGCGGCGGACCTGTGCGCGCGGCGCACTCGTGTCCGGTCCCGGCGCCTCGGCCGCGATCGACGCATGCGAACCGTCGACAGCGGTGCTGCGCGGACCTGGCACGCGGCTGTCGCCGCCGTTGCGCTCCTGGATGGCGGCGATGATTTCGCCCTTACGCATCCGCGCGGTGCCGGAGATGCCAAGCGATGTAGCCATGGCCTGTAGCTCCGGAAGCAGCATCGACGTCAGGCCGCTGCCCGTACGGCGACGGCGGGACGCACCCGCGGTCTCCTCCGGCGCCGTGACGTTAGAAACGTCCGACGTCACGTCGGTGGTGTCGCTCAATGGATTCCTTCTCCCTCGATAAGGCTCGAGACCGCCCGGGTCAAACACTTCCAAGGCTGTCCCGCTGCACCCGCTACCGCGGTTCGCGATGGTGATGCGGGTGATTGTTGACGTCACGTACGACGGGCGAGGAGGCCAGGCCGTCGACGCCACGCAGAACCCGCACACTGCAAAGCCGAGACGGCCAGTGCGGAAACTACGGGAATTCGGGGTGAGCCGCCAGAAAGATCACGTCCGGGGCGCTAACCCTGGAGCCTAATCAATCTGCCTGCCTGCGGCAATGCTCACTCGCGAAGTTGCCGCGAGCACCGCGCCGCCGATCCAACACATAGGTGACCGTCGAACAGAACGGACCGGACCCTCAAGGACGGATGTCTTCTACGGGACTCGGTGCGAACTGACCGAGAAAATCACGCTGTCCGCGGACCAACAGGTGAAGCTGAGCATCGCGGCGACTCAACGTTGCGCTAAGCCTACCTCACACACGGCACCCATGACATCACAGGGTGGCGACAGTCGAAGCCAGCCCGGCGTGTCGGGCAGCCCCGCGCCGTCCGTGGACAGTGCCAGCACGCTCGGTCCGGCCCCACTGACCACAGCCGCCACACCGGCCCCGCGCAATTTCGCCAGCAATTCGGCGGTCGCCGGCGCTCCGGCGGCCCGATACTGCTGATGCAGCCGGTCCTCGGTGGCCGGATAGAGCAGCGCGGGGTCGGCCGTCAGTGCGTGGACGAGAAGCGCCGCCCGGCCAGCCGAATGAGCCGCGTCGCGGTGCGGCACGACCTGCGGCAACGCGAGCCGGGCGTGCGCGGTCAACCCACGCTCGGCTGGCACGAAGATCAGCGGGCGTACGGCCGGATGCGGCTCGAGCGCAACGGCACGGGCACCACTGGCATCCAGCCAGGCGATCGTGAATCCGCCCAGCAGGCACGGTGCCACGTTGTCCGGGTGACCCTCGATCTCGTTCGCGAGTCGCAACACGTCGGTCGTGTCGAGGACGTCGTCCCCGTCCACGGTGAGACCGCGAGCCACCAGGATTCCGGCCACGATCGCGGCCGACGACGAACCAAGCCCCCGTGCCTGCGGGATCGCATTGACACAGTCGATGTCGAGGCCCGGCGGCAAGCCGCCGATCCGCTCGAACGTGGCCATCGCGCTCGACGCCACCAGATGCGTAACGTCTCCGGGTAGCTCGCCGGCACCCTCGCCGCGCACACGTACGGTGACCGATTCGGTGGCCGTTATCCGCGCGGTTACGTGGTCATAGAGGCCGAGCGCAAGACCCAGAGCATCGAAACCGGGCCCGAGATTCGCGCTCGTCGCCGGCACCCGTACGTGAACGGGGTCCGCCCGAAAGCTGACCATCGCCACATCGTAGGGCCAGCTACCGTGGTGGCCGGGCGCCCGTGACCACCTGACGGAACGGCCACGACCTCCCACCTATTCCCGAGTCACGCGTTCGCCGATCCAATCACGGGCGGCCCCGGTGCGCCGCCGGCACGGTGGCCGGCGGCGGCTCATTCCTCGACGCCGATGGCTGGCGCCGGCACCGGTGTCGGTGCGGGCAGCACCATGCCGAGGCTTCCACCCCGAATCTTCGCGGTGACGAGGCGCCAGCCGATTCCGTACAGCAACGTCACGGCGCCGCACGCGAACACCAGCACCCGGGTCGCCACGTGGCCCTCCAAGCGCGCCGACCACGAGCAGGCTCGCCGACACGGCCAGCATCACGATCATCTGGTCGAAGGCGAACACCCGACCCCGTAGCTCGTCCGGGATCTCCGCTTGGAGCGCGAAATTGGACATGGCCCAGTTGCCGCCGCCGGCGATATGGGCGATCGACCACCAGGAGCAGGATCAACGGGAACCACTGGGCGACCGAGACCCCGAGGTAGCTCAGCCCGTACGCGATCATGGAAATCGACAGCCCACCGAGCAGCCACCGACCCTCGCCGATCAGGCGTCGCAGGAGGAACGGCCCGATCAGCGCACCGGCGCCGCGGGCCGCGAACAGCAGCCCGGTGCCGATGGAACCGACCGCGAAGACCTCGATGGCGAGGACGGAGAACAAGGCAAGCACACCGTTGCCGAGGCCGACTCCCGACTTCACCGTCACCAGGGCCGCCACCCGCGGTCGGTGCGCGATGTACCGCGCCGACTCCCGCAAGGCGTGCCAGGTGGCCGGTTGTTCGCCGACCAGATCGCGCGGTGCCTGCATGGGTTTGCGGACGCCGAGAGCAAGCATCGCGGCCACGGCCAGCAATGCGGCGGTGATGACAAAGCACGTGTACGGCGAGAACGCGGCGCTCAGGATGCCGCCCAGCGACGAACCGACGACGGCCATCGTGCCCCACGAACTACCGGCGATCGCGTTCGCGGCGGAGAGGTCCTCGCGCGGTACGAGATTCGGCAACGCCGACGTGGCGGCCGGCGAGTAGAACGCCTTGGCCACGGCGACCGCACCGATCGCGACCGGGCCGAGCCACGCGGTCGCGGGTGTCCGTACCAGCAGAAGAAGCAGCACCGCGACGAACGCCGCCGCATTCGACGTGACCATGATCCGGCGGCGGTCGATCCGATCGGCGACCACACCGGCGAACGGGAGAAGCAGCGCCTGAATGCCAGTGTCGGCGGCCAGTGCGACCCCGCCAAGGAAGCCGTTGTGCGTCAACGAGATGAGCAAGCCCTGCAGCGGCACCATGACGAGCCAGTCGCCACCGAACATGACGAGCTCCGCACCGAATAATCGCCGGAAGTCACGATTGCCGGTGAGGACCGACCACGGTGTCGACACGCGACGAAACATTACCTGCTGGTTCGCCCGACACGCGGCGGCGACCCGCACTTTCCTGAGCCGCGACTCAACCCGGTCCTGAGCCGCGACTCAACCCGGACCTGAGCCGTGGTTCAACCGCGGTCGCGGCCGTGGCCAACCCGGGCGGCGTCAGGCGAGGTCGAGAGCTCGGGCGGCGGCCAGGACGTCCGCGGTCACCGTCGTGGGTGCGGGTGCGGTGGAGATCGCCCATTCCGGATCCTTGAGACCGTGGCCGGTGACCGTGCAGACGACGCGCCCGCCGGCCGGCAGCAGGCCGCGTTCCGCCGACTGCAGCAGGCCGGCCACGCTCGCCGCGCTGCCCAACTCGACGAACACGCCGACGGTCCGGGCCAGCATCCGGTACGCCGACAGGATCTCCCGATCGGTCACCGCGGCGATCAGACCGCCGGAGGCGTCTCGGGCCTCGATCGCTTTCGTCCACGATGCCGGGTTGCCGATCCGGATCGCGGTCGCGATCGTCGACGGCTCGGCGACCACTTGGCCGGACACCAACGGTGCCGCGCCAGCGGCCTGGAAGCCGTACATCTTCGGGGTTCTGGTCGCGTTCCCGGCGGCCCGGTCCTCGCTGTAACCCATCCAGTACGCGCAGATGTTGCCGGCATTGCCGACCGGTATGCAGTGGATGTCCGGTGCATCGCCCAGCGCCTCGACGATCTCGAACGCCGCGGTTTTCTGGCCGTGCAGGCGATCGGGATTCACCGAGTTCACCAGCGACACCGGAAAGTCGATCGCCAACTTCGACGCGAGTGCGAGGCAGTCGTCGAAGTTGCCGGCCACCTGCAGCAGACGCGCTCCGTGGACGAGCGCCTGGGCGAGCTTGCCGAGGGCGATCTTGCCCTGCGGCACGAGGACGGCGCACATGATCCCGGCCCGGGCGGCGTAGGCCGCCGCCGAGGCGCTGGTATTGCCGGTCGAGGCACAGATGATGGCCTTCGAGCCGTCCTCGACCGCCCGGGTGACCGCCACCGTCATCCCGCGATCCTTGAAGGAACCGGTCGGGTTCGAGCCCTCGACCTTCAGAAAGACCTCGCAACCGGTCCGCGCCGACAGCGCCTCCGCCGGTACGAGCGGCGTGTTGCCCTCATAGAGCGTCACGGCCTCGGTCTCCGCGCCGACCGGGAGCCGCTCACGATAGGCGTCGATCACCCCGCGCCACGGACGGCGGCGACCGGCGTCGTTCATCGCGAGCTCTCCCCCTCGACTCGCAGCACGCTGGCCACCGAGCGGACCACATCGAGGGCGCGCAGCTCCTCGACGGTGGCGCGGAGCGCCGCGTCCGGCGCCGTATGGGTGACGATCACCAACTGCGCGCTGGCGTCCCGGCCGGACTGCCGTACGGTCGCGATCGACACGTCCTGTCGGGCAAAGACGTTCGCAACCGCGGCCAGCACGCCGGCGCGATCGGCGACATCCAGGCTCACGTGGTAGCGCGTCAACACCTCGCCCATCGGTCGTACCGGCAGCGCCGCATAGGAGGATTCGCTCGCCGCGCGGTGTCCCGCGATCCGGTTGCGCGCCACGGCGACGATGTCGCCGACAACCGCGCTCGCCGACGGCGCGCCGCCCGCGCCGCGGCCGTAGAACATCAGTTGACCGGCCGCGTCCGCCTCGATGAACACCGCGTTGAACGCGTCGCCGACACTGGCCAACGGATGAGATCGCGGGATCATGGCCGGATGCACGCGCACGGCCACGCCGCCGCCGTCGGTCCGGGTCGCGATGCACAGCAGCTTGATCGTGGCGCCCATGGTGTGCGCGCTCGCCATGTCGGTCGCGGTTACTTCCGTGATGCCCTCGCGATAGACGTCGGCCGCGGTCACCCGGGTGTGGAACGCTAGCGACGCGAGGATCGCCGCCTTGGCCGCCGCATCGAATCCCTCGATGTCGGCGGTCGGATCGGGTTCCGCGTAGCCAAGTTCGGTCGCTTGCTCCAGCGCCTCCTCGAAGCCCATGCCGGATGCGTCCATGGCGGAGAGGATGAAGTTCGTCGTGCCGTTGACGATGCCGGTGACACGGGTGATCCGGTCACCGTGTAGCGACTCACGCAGCGGCCGGAGCAACGGAATCGCTCCGGCGACGGCCGCCTCGTAGTAAAGGTCGGCGCCGCCCTCGGCGGCGGCGTCGTGGATCGTTCCGCCGTCCTCGGCCAGCAGTGCCTTGTTTCCGGTCACCACGCTCTTGCCCGCGCGCAGCGCCTCGGTCAGCCAGGTCCGGGCCGGTTCGATGCCACCGACGACCTCGACGACGATGTCGACGTCGTCCCGTTTGACGAGGCCGAGCGCGTCGGCGGTGAACAGCGAGCGATCGAGGCCGAGATCTCCACGGTCACGGTTCGGCCGGCGGACCGCCACGCCGACGAGTTCGAGCGGTGCGCCGATGCGGGCAGTCAGATCCTCCGCCTGCTGATGCATGAGCCGCACGACCGCCGACCCGACCGTGCCGCAACCCAGCAGCGCGACTCGTACCGGCTGTGCCATCGCCTGCCTCCCATGCCGTCGATCAGGTATTTCCGCGCCTCGTTCCCGCTGCGCAGCGGCGCCGTCGCCGATCGCGGCGCTCCCTGGCCATTGTGCCTGCCCCCGCGCCGGCCACCGCCGCAGGCCGCGTGGTGGCCCGGTTGATCAACCGACGTCGAGCGCCAGCAGATCCGCCTCGGTCTCGCGCCGGACGATCACCCGAGCTGCTCCGTTCGTGACCGTGATCACGGCCGGGCGAGGTACGTGGTTGTAGTTGCTCGCCATACTGCGGCCGTACGCGCCGGTGCCCGGCACGGCGAGCAGGTCGCCGGGCCGGGTGTCGGCCGGCAGGAATTCATCCTTCACGAGGATGTCCCCCGATTCGCAATGCTTTCCCACCACCCGGGCAAGCATCGGCGGCGCGGTCGATCGGCGACTCGCGAGCGTCGCACTGTGGGCCGCTCCGTACAGTGCCGACCGGATGTTGTCGCTCATCCCACCGTCCACCGAGACGTACGTCCGGATGCCCTCGACATCCTTGACCGTGCCGACCTCGTAGAGCGTGAACGTCGAGGCACCGATGATCGCGCGGCCCGGCTCGATCGACAGGCGCGGCACCGGTAGCCCGGACGAGCCGCACACCTCGCGAATGACCGCGTTGATCCGCTCGGCTAACTCGGCCGGCGTCGACGGTCGATCCTGCGACGTGTACGCGATGCCGAACCCGCCGCCGAGATCGAGCTCGGGTAGGTCGACTCCGTGTCTGTCCCGTACGGTCGCCATCAGGGCAAGCACCCGGCGGGCGGCCAACTCGAATCCGCCGGTGTCGAAGATCTGTGACCCGATGTGCGAGTGGAAGCCGCGCAACTCCAGGACGCCGGCCGACAGGATCGCATCGACCGCGGCAGCGGCCGCGCCGCTCGCCACCGAGAAACCGAACTTCTGGTCTTCGTGCGCGGTCGCGATGAATTCGTGGGTGTGGGCTTCGACGCCGACGGTGAGCCGGATCAGCACGCGCGGGCGCTCACTCGCGCGAGCACGGGCGATCGTGGTCAACCGCTCGATCTCGTCGAACGAGTCGACGATGATCCGGCCGACGCCGGCGTCGACCGCCCGGGTCAGCTCGTCGACGGACTTGTTGTTGCCGTGCAACCCGATCCGCTCGGCCGGCATGTCGGCGGCCAGCGCGGTCGCCAGCTCACCGCCGGAACACACGTCGAGCGACAGCCCTTCGCTCTCGATGATGCGGACGATCGCCTTGCTCAGGAACGCCTTTCCGGCGTAGTACACGTCGGCGCCGGCGAACCCGGCCCGGAACTCCCGGCACCGCGCACGGACGTCGGCCTCGTCCAACACGTACGCCGGGGTGCCGAACTCGCGCGCGAGGTCGTCGACCCGTACGCCGTCGACGGTCAGCACGCCGTCCGCGCCGCGCGCGACGTTACGTGGCCAGAATTCGGGCACGAGCGCGTTGACATCGGCCGGCGGATGCAACCAGTCGGGCGCCATCACACTGGTCACATGCGCTCCGGGGCGGATACGCCGAGCAGACGCAGGCCGTTGACGAACACGATGCGGGCCGCCTCGACGAGCCACAGGCGGGCGCGGGTGAGGTCGGTGACCGGCTCATCGCCCTGCGGCAGCACGCGAGCGGCGTCGTAGAAGCGGTGCCAGGCGCCGGCCAGGTCTTCGAGATAGCGCGCCACCCGGTGCGGCTCCCACAACTCGGCCGCGGTCGCGACGATCTGTGGATATTCGGCGAGCGCCTTGAGCAGATCGGCCTCGCGGTCGTGCGAGAGCAGCGACGGATCGAAGTCGTCGCCCCGCGTGGCGCCGAGGTCGGCCGCGTTGCGCAGCAGGCTCGCGATCCGGGCATGTGCGTACTGCACGTAGAAGACCGGGTTGTCGTTGCTGCGCCGGGTCCACACGTCGAGGTCGAGGTCGATCGGCGAGTCGACCGAGTAGCGCGCCAGCGCGTACCGGGCCGCGTCCACACCGATCGCGTCGACGAAATCCTCCAGCGTCACGACCGTGCCGGCGCGCTTGGACATCCGCAGCGGCTGCCCGTCCTGGTACAGGTTGACGAGCTGGCCAATGAGGATTTCCAGGTTCGTATCGGGATCGTCGCCAAAGCACGCCGACATCGCCCGCATGCGGCCGATGTAGCCGTGGTGGTCGGCACCGAGCATGATGACGATCTTGTCGAATCCGCGGCTGCGCTTGTCGAGGTAGTAGGCGCAGTCGGCGGCGAAATAGGTCCAGGCGCCGGCGCCGGACCGCCGGACGACCCGGTCCCGGTCGTCGCCGAAGTCGGTTGTCCGCAGCCAGGTCGCGCCGTCCTGCTCGAACACATGCCCGCCGGCGGTCAGCCGTTGGAGCGCAAGGTCTAGCTCGCCGCGATCGTGCAGGGACTTCTCGTTGAAGAATGTATCGAAATGCACCCCGAACGCGGCCAGCGACGCCTTGATCTCGTCGAACATCAGCGCGATGCCCTCGACCCGGAATACGTTCGTGGCCTCCTCGGGCGGGAGCGTCAGCACGTCGGGCGCTTTCTTGACCACCTGGGCCGCGATGTCGTCGATGTATCCGCCGCCGTACCCGTTCTCCGGAATCGGCTGCCCGGCCGCGGCGGCGTAGAGCGACTCGGCAAAACGGTCGACCTGCCCGCCCGCGTCGTTGAAGTAATACTCGGTGCCGACGTCCGCGCCGGCCGAGCGCAGGATGCGCGCCAGCGCGTCGCCCACGGCCGCCCACCGGACGTGCCCGATATGCAGCGGGCCGGTTGGGTTGGCCGAGACGAACTCCAAGTTGATCTTCTGCCCGGAAAGCGCGTCGCTGTCGCCGTACGCGTCGCCCTGGCTGACGACCAAACGAGCCACCTCACCGGTTGCTGACGCGTCCAGGCGGATGTTGAGGAAGCCCGGTCCGGCGATCTCGACACCCTCGATTCCGGCCGTCGCGGCGAGTCGATCTGCGATGGCCTGAGCAAGATCACGTGGCGCGAGGCCGACCTTCTTCGCCACCGACAGCGCCAGCGTGGACGCGTAATCGCCGTGCTCCGGGTTGCGCGGACGCTCGACCGCGGTCGATTCGGGCAACGCGGAAGGGTCGAGGCCGCGCTCGGTGAGGACGGCGCGGGCCGCGGCCAGGATGGTCTCGGCGAGGTTGGCGGGAGTCACCGATCCATGCTATCGAGGGTAGACTCGCGCACCGGACGGCGACCGGCGTGATTATCACGATGCGGACGCGCGCTTCCCCCACCCGCCATCCCACTTCGACCAAGAGGCCCCAGTGAGCATGACCACCCCGCAGGGCGGCAACAACAGCGATTCGGGCGTAGTCCGCATCAAGCGCAACGCCGTCGCCGGAGCCGGAAAGCCGCCCGCCGACGACGACGCCGCTTCTAAACCCACGGACACATCAAAATCCGCGGGTACGGGTACGGGCGCGGCCAAGTCAACCGGGGCCAAGTCGGCTGGGGCCAAGTCCGCCGCGGCGAAGTCGACCGGCGCCAAGGTCACCCCCGGCGCCCGTAAGGCAGCCGGCGGAGGTGGCCCACGGCAGCCGGGCGGCGGTTCCGGTGGACAGTCGGGTGGCCGCGGCGGTCGACGGCCCGCACCCGTAGTGGTGGCCAAATCCCGCAACTGGACAGCGATCGCCCTCGTCACCACGGCGGTCGTGGTCTTCGTCGCGATCGTCGGCTACGGCGTATACGCCATCCAGAAGAACGGACAAACGTTCGAGGACAAGGCCGACAAGATCTCGGGCATCGTCGACTATCGCAAGAAGGACCCGTCGATCGTCGACGCTGCGAATCGCAATCACGTCTACACCAAGGTCAACTACCCGATCAGCCCGCCGGCGTACGGAAACCACAACTTCGACTGGCAGCGGTGCCTCGGCGACGTCTACCCCGCGCAGATCGCCAACGAGAACGCAGTGCACAGTCTCGAACACGGTGCGGTCTGGCTTACGTACGACCCAGCGAAGCTGACGCCGGCGCAGGTGTCGACGCTCGCGTCGACGTACGTCAAGGGTCAGGACTTCACGCTCATGAGCCCGTACCCGAACATGCCGACCGCGATCTCGCTGCAGGCCTGGGGCTTCCAACTGCGACTGAACAGCCCGACCGATCCGCGGATCAAGCAGTTCATCCAGGACCTACGGGTCAACGCGACGCTCGAACCGGGAGTCCCCTGTTCGTCCGGCACGTACGTCACGGCGACCGGCACCGAACCGCACAACCTCACCCCGCCACCGGCGGCCGCTCCGTCCGGGGCGGCACCGGCTCCGAGCGCATCGCAGTGAGCCATGGTTCCACGTACCCGTGGATCCGTGAGTGCCGCGGGCGAGTGAACCCGCCCGCGCTACCACGGCGTGGTCTGTGGTGTCGGACCAGGCAAGCGGGAGGTTGGTCGGCAGTGAGCGTCAGGACCCGATGGATCGTCGGCATCCTCGCCGCGGTGGCGTTGCTCGTCGTCGGATTTGTCGGCGGCATCCTCACGCCGAGTCTGCGGGCACCGGGCGACAACTCCCCCGAGGCCGGCTTCGCCCGTGACATGTCGACGCACCACGGCCAGGCCGTCGCCATGGCCATGCTCGAGGTCCAGAACGGCGTGGACCCCGAAATCCGCCAGCTCGCCGACGACATCGCCACCACCCAACAGGCGCAGATCGGCATGATGTCCGTCTGGCTGCAGGACTGGCACCTGCTGCCCACCGGCTCCCGTCCGCCCATGGCCTGGATGCCGGACGGCAGTACCGAACTGGTGAACGGGCTGATGCCCGGGATGGCCACCGTCGATCAGTTGAACGAGCTGTCGGCCGCGCGAGGTAAGGCATCGGATGTCCTGTTCTGCCAGCTGATGTTGCGCCACCACATCGGCGGCATCCACATGGTCGAAGGCATCCTTGCGGTGACGCACAACTCGACCGTCCGGACGCTGGCCGAAACCATGCTGAGCGGCCAGCAAGGTGAGGTCACCGTGTTGCAGGGAGAGTTGACGAGGCTCGGCGCGCAGCCGTTGTCGAGCTGACGTCGGCCGGTCAGTCCCGCAGTCTGCGGCCCGGCGCCGATCAGATCTCCCGCGCTTGCCTCGCGGCGTGGTCGACGCCGCCGTTCTGCTAGAGTTCGATGTCGCTGAGCCCCCGTAGCTCAGGGGATAGAGCACCGCCCTCCGGAGGCGGTGGCGCAGGTTCGAATCCTGCCGGGGGCACACCCTCTTGGTCGCACGCCGAAGCCCTTGACCAGCGGATACTGGTCGAGGGCTTCGAGTGTATGAAGGCCACGTACGAGCAAAGAGATGCGACGCCGGCGTCGTGGTAGTGGCGTCAGCCGGGAAGTGTCCCGAGCGTGACGGATACGCCGGTGGTAGATCCATCCGGTTGTAGCACGGTGACCGTAGCCTTCTGCCCGGGCGACAGGTTCGCCAGGACTTCGGTCAAGTCACTCGCCGTCGGGGTCGGCGTGCCGTTCACCTCGACGATGATCTGGCCGGCCTTGAGTCCGGCCGCCGCGGCCGGACCTCCGGGCGTAACGCTGACGATGCCAACGCCGCCTGGCTGACCGCCCGATCCGGTGACCGTTGTCGCCCGGATGCCGAGCGCCGCGCGGTGCGAGTTGGTGACCTTGCCGTGCGCGACGAGTTGGCCGGCGATGTCTTTGACGATGTTGCTCGAGATCGCGAACCCGATGCCAGGAGCCGCGCCTCCGCCTTGCTGGTCGGTTGCGGCCAGGGTCGGAATGCCGATGACCTGGTCGGTGAGACTGACCAGAGCGCCGCCGCTGTTACCTGGATTGATCGCGGCGCTCGTCTGAATCGTGTCGGCCAGCGTCGCGCCGGGTGAGCCCTCCCCCGAAGGCTCCGAAACCGTACGCCCGACCGCCGAGACAATCCCGTTGGTGACGCTGCTGGTCAGGCCCAGCGGGTTGCCGATAGCCAACACAATCTCACCGACCACGACGTTGCTGGAATCGGCGAACGTGGCCGGCCTGAGCCCAGTCGGATCGCTGACCCGGATCACGGCCAGATCATCGGGTGGGTATTTCCCGACCAGGGTGGCCTGCAGCGTCCTAGCGGTGCCCGACGGAGTCACCTGAAATGACGTCGCCGATCCGACCACATGGTCGTTGGTCACGATGTCGCCGAGATTGTCGAAGACGATGCCTGAGCCGAGATCGCGGCTGGTGCGGATCAACACGACCGACGGCAGCACCGCACGGACGGTCTGGACGTAGTCGGCCTGCAGCGAGTCAGCGCCCCGGCCGGTCGGCGGGGCCGACGACGGGGACGGCGCTCCCAGGCCTCGCGATACCGGGCCGCCGGCACACGCCGCGAGCCCCAGCATCAACGCGGCTACCGCCGTCCCGCACAACACACGACGGATGATGTGTGCGCTCATCCTTGCCCCTCCACGTCCGTGCACAGATCATGGTCCGCGCGCTGGATCGGTCGAGATGGCCTTTCGGGGTGCGCGCGGTGCCGCCGAGCCGCATGGCATTTGGCCACCCCCAAGAATCGTCGCGTTGCTCGCGGTCCGCAGCGAAATGGTCATGGAGCCGCGAGAACCTGGCCCGCGAGAAGCACCGCGCCCATGCCCCCGGCCATCACGGCGTACGAGATCGCGCCACTGGCGGCCTCGACCGAGACGATCCCGGTCGCCCGCACCGATCGACCGACGCGCGGCGCGGCCTTTCGACGCCGATGGATCCGATAGGCCACGACAAGCCACGAGGACGCACTCAGCAGGAGATAGCCGCCGAGCCACGCACCCATATACCGCTGGGCGGCGCCGTCGACGGCCGCGGAAGCCGTTGACATTGCCATGCTCGTCATGTGGCCGGTTGCCGGCCCGGCGACCGGCGTCGCCGCGACGCCGTCGGCGGGCGACATTCCCGCGATCATCCAGGTCATTGCGGCCGCCAGGATCGCGTGTTGCAGGCAGGCCACGCGGCCACCGACGGTACGGGGTGACGGCCGCGCCGGCGCTCGGCACCGCAGACCGGGTACGTCCACGACACCGTGCGTCTGTGACCCGACCGGCAGCGGCGCGATCGCCTGAACCAGAAACCAGCCGGTGGCTACCGCGAAGACGGTGAGCTGCAGACCCCACCGATCGCCGAGCGGCGCGCGCCACGCCATTGTGACCATCTCGACGCTCATCAACAGATGAAACAGATCATTGACCAGTTCGACGCCGTTGCCGGGCCGGCGCGACGACCCGGCAACGCATCGCCAAACGTGCACCGCACCGCTGGCCGAAAACGCCACGGTCACGATGGCCCGAATGAGCCAAGGTAGAGCCAACACAGTGACCGTCAGTACGGCTGCGGCCAGCCGACCGGCGAGTCCTCCCACGCCTCCTGTCGCCCGTACGGGGTGAGGTCGAGGATGTTGTGGACCCACAGAATCCGGTCAACGCCACGAGCGGTGGTGTTGTACGTCCGGTAGACGTCCTCGCCGTCGCGCAGGAAGACGCTGAGCGCGAAGCCGCCGCTGGCGCCGCAGTCGTCGGCGAATGACGTGCCGCGCGAGGAGACGAACGGCACAGTCCAGCCCATCTGCGCCTTGTACGCCTCGATCTGGGACAGCGGCATCGTCGACACCGTCACCCAGGTGATCCCGCGCCGCCCGAGCCGTTCCGGCCCGACGACCGGGATGCTGTTGGTGAACGCGGTGCAGCCCGGGCAGTAGTCGTCCGGTCCGTTGTCCATGAACTGGTAGGTGACCAGTTGATCCCGACCATCGAAGAGGTCGAGCAGCGTCTTTGGGCCGGTCGGTGTGTCGAACACGTACGCCTTGTCGAACCGGACCATCGGTAGGCGGCGACGACGTGCGGCCAGCCCGTCCAATACGTGTGTGGCTTGCTTCTCCGCTACCAGCAGTTCGTCGCGGGCCTGTTGCCATTCGTCGGCCGAAACGATCTTTGGTTTCCCGGCGACCGTGGGTTCCGCTGCAACCGTGGGATTTTCGGCCACCGTGATGTTGTCAACCGGCATGGGACAGTCCTCTCGATTACACGCCCGTGTGGCGTTCTCATATCGAAGACGAAGCCGCCGACGCGTTCTCGACATCGCGCCGACAAATCGCTCTGCCAAACCCGGACCCACAGCCGATGCAACCTTCGGCCGTCCTTGCCCTGTACTACTGGCAGACGTACGAGCCGAGGAGAAAATGGTTGCCCAACGGACCGCGCCTTCGCCCCCGCCGAACTGGTGACCATCACAATCACGCCGCAGCAAGTCACCGGCGCTTGGGAATTCGCCGTGGCGCTCGGGTCACAGCGCTCGACATCGATCGCGGGTCATAATTCCGCCATGCGATCGCGGAAATATCGAGTGGTCACAACGCTGGAATCGGTGAACAACCGGTTGACGCGATGGACGCTGCAACTCGGCATCGCGCTGCCGGCATTCGCGCTCTTGGAGACAACCGGTCGGATGTCCGGCCGGCCGAGGTATACGCCGGTCGGTAACGGCGCGGTCGGTGACGCGTTCTGGCTCATCGCCGCCCACGGCGACCAAGCGGATTATGTCCGCAACATCAGGGCCAATCCACGGGTACGAATCAAGGTCGCAGGCCGGTGGCGCAGCGGTGTCGCCGTCCCGTTGCCGGACGACGACGTGCTCGCGCGATCGCGCACGCTGCGCTACCGGTGGGACGCCGCGATCGGACGTCTCATGGCCTCCTCGCCGTTGACGATCCGTATCGATCTCGATCCCGAGTGACGGTCGATCGAGCGGTCGGCTCGCCGGCGCCGTGCAGAATCGGGACGATGGCGGGCACGCGCCCTGAGTAGTCGACGTAGTCGTCGCCGAGCTGCCGGCGAAGATCACGCTCCTCGAACCGTACGCCGACCGCGATGTACGCCGAGCCGGCCGCCGCGAAGAACACGTGGCCGACACTCATCCGGGGCGTTGCCCAGAACACGATCAACAATCCGAGCATCATCGGATGGCGAACCCAGGCGTAGAGCCAACGTTCGGTGAAGGACGGCGACTCGTAAGGTCCCCGCCGAGACGGCCACGACGCCTGGCGCAGGCCCGAGAAGTCGAGATGGTCGACCATGAACGTCGCGCCCACGGCGACCAGCCAACCGATCGCGTAGACGGTCCAGATCGCGGCGGCCGCCACCGGATCACCGAACCGCCAGACCGTCGTGGGAATCGGCCGCCACTGCCCGAACAACAGGCCCAGCAGGACGCTTGCGGTCAACACGTACGTGCTGCGTTCGGCCGCGGCCGGCAGAACCGTCGCAAGCCACCGCTTGAACGGTTCCCGCGCCATGACCGAGTGCTGTACGGCGAACAAGAGCAACAGCGCCGCATCGATCAACACGGCCACCCACGCCGATCCCTGCCGTTGGCCGTCGACGGTGTGCACGATGTCAACGTCGGCGAGAAAGGCGATCGCCCACAGCACAACGGCGACGAACGCCACGTAGGCCACGATCGCGTACGCGATGACGCCCGGCCGCCGACCCGGACCATGCATATCCGTCATAGCTGCGATCATGGCTGCCACGGTCAGCGGCGTCAGCCGGAGAAATACCGCATCTTCGTACCCGCACCAGCGCGGGTGGTCACCCGCCGGCGAGCAGTCGTTTCACCTCGACCACCGCGGCCAGCGCTGCGTCATCATCGGCGGACTGCGGAATCAGGTTGAATTCGGTGCACCCGGCGTCGACGTACGGAGCGAGGAACTCAGCGACATCCTCGGCCGTCCCGTACGGGCTGTAGCGCTCGAATCGCTCGAACGGTATGCGATAGAAGGCCTGCATGGCCGGCGCGAGACGGGCCCGCGCCACCTCGCGTGACTCCGCGAATCCGCACCAGACCTGCATGCCGTGCCGGTTCGGCGGATCGACCCGACCGACCCGATGCGCCTCGGCCGCGATCGCACCGGTGACCTCGCCGAAGCGTCGCGGCGAGTTCCAGATGCCGAGCCATCCATCGCCGAACTCGCCGGCCCGCCGTACGGCCGCGTCCGACCGTCCACCGACAATGATGGGAATCGGCGGCGCCGGCGCCGGAGCAATGATCGCTTCGTCGAGTTCGAAGAACCCGCCGCGTGCGGTGACCTTCGCACCGGACAGCAACTCGCGCAGGACTGCGAGGGATTCGTTCATCCGCCGGCCGCGTGTCGCCGGATCGACGCCGCAGTTGAGCACCTCGCGACGGTCCTCGCCGCCGACACCGACACCGAAGACCAGGCGTCCCGGCGCCAGCCGATGGAAGTCTGCGAGCTGCCGAGCCACGACCACCGGATGCCGCAGGGGCAACAGGTAGACGCCGGTGTACACCGGTAGCGTTGGGTGCAGCATCGCGAGTGCTGTCGCCTGCACGATGCCGTCGAATCCCGCGCCGGCAAAGCTGACGTGATCGCCACAGCACACGTGGTCGATGCCGGCGTCAGCCACCCGCTTCAGATAGGGCGCGGCCACCGCCGCGCCCCGCTCGAGGAGGTCCGTCGGCGCAAAGATGCCGACCCGGATTGCGTCAGCCATGACGCCCCTTACCGTCGTCTGTTATGCGTGCCGGCCAGCACACCGAGCATTTCACGGCACCCAGCGCGCTGACGCCGATTCGGTAGGTCCAGGCCGGCACTCCTGTCTGCTTTCGATAGTCGCGACCGCGGCGATGTATGTCAGCGGGAGAAATACCTCACTTTGGGGCGGCCGAATTCGACGGGATTTCGACAACCGGCCCGCCGTTCGCGACAAACCAGGCCGCAATCTGGGACCGCGAGCGGAAACCCATCCGCAGGCGGATTCGTTCGACGTGCGATTCGGCCGAACGCTCGGTGATGTGCAGCCGCGCCGCGATTTCGCGATTGGGCAGTCCCTCGGACACGAGCGCCGCGACCTCGCGTTGTCGTGCGGTCAGTGTGGGCACCACCGGTCGCCGGAGTGCCGGAAGGCCGAGGAATCCACGAATCACCCGGACCAGCGCATCAGCGTCGCCGATGTAGGGGAGATGGGTTCGGCCCGGCAGCACCGCGAACCTCGGCACCCGGGATGCGCTCGGCCAGTTCCTGGCCTTGTGCCAGCGGCGCGGCGCGGTCACGGTCGCGATGCACGACCAGGGTGGGTGCGCTGATCCGCGCGAGAACGTCGCTGACGTCGACGCGATAACTCAACGCCAGCATGGTACGGACGGTGTCGGCGCTCGCGGCCGCGCGCTGATACTCAATGAAGGCGGCGCGCGTTGCCGCGTCCGCGTCCGGCGCGAATATGTCGGCCAGCACATCGGAGCCAAGGCCCCAATGTTGAGAAATCAGGCCAAGAACGTGTTGTTGGACATCCGGACCGGCGACGTCACGGCCACGGACCCAACCGCCGTAGAGCAGGAGGCGGTCGACGCGGTCGGGATGCTCCGCCGCCCAGTGCGCGGCTACCGGCGCGCCGAGCGATATGCCGAGCAGGTCGAACCGCGTGGCCCCGGCGGCGGCGATGACGGCATCCAGCGTTTCGAGTTCCAGCTCCATCGACGGTTCGCGGTCGGTCGACGCCGAAAGGCCGCACCCTGGCTTGTCATAGCGCAGCAACGTGCGGCCCCGGGCCAGGGACTCGTAGAAGCCGCGCTCCGGCGGCAGCGACCAACTGCGTTCGAGATGGGTCAGCCACCCCGGCACGTACACCAGGAATGGACCGGCCCCGGCGAGTGCGTAGGCAATCTCCGTACCGTCGCTGAGTTTTGTGGTGGCAATACGCTGGTCCACGCACCTATTGTGCGACGGTCTTGCTTTTGCAGGTCCGGCGGACGCAGAATCGGCTCGGCAATTTGTTTGGCATCTCGCCAGTGATCTCGCATTCCGCGGCCATTGCATAACGCTTCCACAGTGGAAGAATTGTCCGCGTAATATATCGATTGTGTCGAATGTCCAGCACCGAGGAGTCAGTTATGCGTCGCAGCAGGCTTGGTACTTGGGCGCTGGTCACCACAATCACGTTCGGGGTCTGCGCTCGCGCTTACGACGTTCGGTGGGGCCTCGGCAAGTCCAGGCGGCCCACCGCCATTCGCGTTGTCCGCGACGAACGGCACCAAGACCCTCGCGTGGGAGGGCGGCCGATCCCTTGCACTGGACGTGGCGGCGAGCAACGGCGCATGGTCGGGCGACGGCAGCCGTCTGGCATTCGTCGGCCCGGACAACGCCATCGACACCGTACGCTTTGACGACGGATCCGACATCGGGTCCTACGCGCCCGCCGATTCGACGGTCAAGTCGCATCCCACGTGGATGTGGAACGGCACCTTTGATTTGTTGTGGTCGGCGCATGTCGTGGATCCGCAATCCGGCGCGTCCGACGTCATCCAGTTCGCTCGACGGGACGGCGGCCCGGTCGACACGGTGGCGCTACCGACCGGCACCAACTGGACCTCTCCGGATGTGGGCATCGATCAGGTCGTCGTGCAAGGACAGCAGGGCGCAGCCACCCCGGGCGTGTATGCGTTCAACGCGTCCGACGTCGGCTCCACCTCCATAACACCGACGCTCGTCGTTGCGAACGCCACCGATCCGGCGGCATCGCCGGGTGCCGAACGGGTCGCCTTCCTGCGCGACGACGGCAGCGGCCACGCGCAGATCTGGGTCGTGGACCTCCCGCCGGCCGGGCCGGGAACCCCGGTGCAGATCACCGCCGACGCCGCCGACCATTCACACCCGACGTGGTCTCCGGACGGCGAGACCATCGCGTTCGACGAGGGATCCGCCGTCTACACGGCCAGATCCGACGGAAGCCAGTCGGCCGCACCGGTCGCCGTGCCAGATCTCGACGGCATCCCGGCGTACGAGACCAGCGGCAGCAGCGTCGGACACCGGCTCGGGGGTGCCAACCGCTACCAGACGGCCGTCACGATCTCGGCCGACACTTGGGAGCAAGCCGGCTCGGCCGGCCCCGGTCCATCGGCTCACGCCGTCGTCCTCACCCGCGGTGACAGCTTCGCGGACGCCCTGGCTGGAACCGCGCTGGCCGTTGCTAAAGGCGGACCCTTGCTGTTGACCCCTCCCGGCTCTTTGAACCCGGACACCGCCGGTGAAATCCGCCGAATCGGCGGCGGTACCACCGACACCGTCTATCTCCTGGGCGGCCCGGGCGCAATCTCTGCGCAGGTCGAGCAGCAGGTCCAGGCATTGCACGTAAAGACGGTGCGGATCGCCGGCTCGGACCGCTATGCGACCGCGGTCTCGATCGCGAAAATGATCAGCCCCGATCCCCACGCGGTGTTCGTTGCCACCGGACTCGACTTCCCGGACGCGCTGAGCGCCGGCGCTGCTGCCGGGTCGTTCGACCGTGCTGGTTCGGCCAATCCCGCCGTAGTTGTGTTGACAGCCGGCAACGCGCTGCCATCTGCGTCCAAGGAGCTACATCGACGGGCTGCGCGGTCAAGCGAGCCCGCCGGCCATCTACGGAGTCGGTGGCCCGGCAGTCGCGGCGCTGAATTCGGCGCAGGAACCGATCACGCACACCATCGTCGGTCAGGACCGGTACGACACGGCCGTGAAGGTCGCCTCGCTCCTCTTTGACGACACATCGACGTTCGGCGTCGCGACCGGGACGAACTGGCCAGATGCGCTGGCCGGTGGTGCG
This sequence comes from uncultured Actinomycetota bacterium, assembly GCA_963724705.1. GTDB lineage: Bacteria > Actinomycetota > Actinomycetes > Mycobacteriales > Micromonosporaceae > DASQPR01. The sequence goes on along the minus strand of CAVRVS010000005.1, from coordinate 161,672 downwards.
CTGCTCGGCTTTGACGGCGCACCGCTGCTGCTGACACCACCGACGCGTACGAATGCCGAGGTCACCACGTACCTCGACCGGAATTCCGCCGGTTACACCTCGGAGTTGGTGTTCGGGCAGAGCGGTGTCGTCGCGACCACCGTCATGGACGCCTACCTCACCGCGACCGCCGGTCCGGGCGGCATCGACTCCATTGGGCATGGGTGACATAACGGCCCGGCAATGATGCCCGCGGCCGGTCGTACGGCTGGGCGTGCCGGTTGGGGCGTGCCGACCGACCGAGCCATGGGTGCCTGGACCGAGCTCACCTGGTATGCCTGACGGGTGAATATCACCTCGGCGACCCCGGACACCGCCCTGCTCGAGCTGCCCTTGCAGATCCCGTTGTCCCGATGGCCGCAGGATCGCCTAGTCAGCCTGCCTCGGGGCATCTCCCGGCACACCGTGCGGTTCGTCCGTCTCGGTGAGGATGTCTACGCGGTCAAGGAGATCGATCAGCGCCTGGCCGTACGGGAGTACGGCCTTTTGCGGACGCTCGAACGCATCGACGCTCCGGCCGTCCAGCCGGTCGCGGTCGTCACTGATCGTCAGCAGATCGACGGCACGCCGCTGGAGTCCGTCCTCATCACGCGGCACCTGAACTTCTCGCTCCCGTACCGCGCCTTGTTCTCGCACACGCTGCGCCCGGACACCATGGCACGCCTACTGGACGCGCTGGCCGCGCTGCTCGTACGCCTGCATCTCGCCGGCTTCTTCTGGGGTGACGTGTCGCTGTCCAACACGCTGTTCCGCCGCGACGCCGGAGCATTCGCCGCGTACGTCGTCGACGTCGAGACCGGAGCCGTGCACCCGCAACTCTCCGACGGTCAGCGGACCGAAGACCTCGAGATCGCGCGGGTGAACATCTTCGGCGAAATGCTCGACCTCCAGGCCGGCGGACTGCTGAGTGCGAACGTCGATGCCGAAACGATCGCCGACGACGTACTCAAAAGGTACGAGACCCTGTGGTGCGAGCTGACGTACGAGGACGAGCTGGGCACGAATGACGTACGCCACTACATCTCATCGCGGATCCGCCGGCTGAACGAGCTCGGCTTCGACCTCGAAGAGCTGCAGATGTCGACGGCCGGCGACCGATACCGCGTACGGCCGAAGGTGGTCGACGCCGGCCACCACACCCGCCGTCTGTTGCGCCTGACCGGCATCGACGCCGAGGAGAACCAGGCCCGCGTGATGCTCAACGATCTCGATACGTACCGTTGCGCGCAGACCGACCTCGACGACGAGCAACTGGCCGCGCATCGCTGGGTGGCCGATGTCTTCGAACCGATCGTTCGCGGCGTCCCGGAGAGCCTGCGCGGCAAGTTGGAGCCGACGGAGGTGTTCGTCCAGGTGTTGGAGCACCGCTGGTATCTGTCCGAACGAGCCGGTCGGGATGTCGGGGCGATCGAGGCGGTCGAGTACTACGTGAGCGATGTGCTGGCACACCGACCTGATGAGCAGGCTGTTCTCGGCTTCACGCCGACGGAAATCGAGATCGACACGGCCGACGGCCTTGAGGCCACCGACGCTATCGACAACACCGGCGACATGGCCGACGAGATCGACGTGTCGCGGTAGCGGCGCCGCGACTTCAGCGCGCCACGACTTCAGCGAGGCGCGTCGAGTCGCTGGCGGACGTCGGCGTCGAGCTGGAGCCGTGACGCGGCGATCGCGTCATCCAGCTGCGCCGGCGTCGACACACCAACGATCGGCACAACCCCGTCGGCCATCAACCACGCGAGCACGAGCTGATTCGGGCTCACGCCTAGTTCGGCGGCAACCTCGGCCAAGACCGCGAGCCGCGCGTCCGTTCCCGGATGCCGATAGTGTTGCTCGATCGGCCGATCGGCACGCGTGTAGGCACCAGACAACAACGTGCTGTACGCCCACAGCGTCACGTCGGGACGTTCGGACAGATAGTCGAGAGTGTCGTCGGTCACGTACTCCTGCACTCGGGAGGACCCACGGGCGCCGGGACGCGGCCGAACGTACGTGTGCCGCAGCTGCATCGCGGTGTACGGCGTCTGCCCGGCGGCGACCGCGGTGGCTCGAGCCTCCTCCATGCGCCACGTCACCAAGTTGCTTGAGCCGACCGTGACGGCCAGCCCGGAGCGTACGAGTTCGTCGAACGCGCCGACCGTCTCGGCCAACGGCACCGTACGGTCGTCGATGTGGGCCCAGTACATGTCGACCCGATCGGTGAGCAGCCGGGTCAGACTGGAGCGGATTGCTGCCCGGATCACTTTCGGAGACAACCCTTCGATGTCGTCAAGGGTCTTATCGCCGGGCGTGCGCGGTCGCGCGCCGACCTTCGTGCTGAGGACGACCCGGTCGCGGGACCGGCGGGCGACGAGCCAGTCCCCGATCACGCGTTCGCTTTCGTCGCCCGTGCATCCGTCGTACCAGAACGGGTAATTGTTCGCGGTGTCGATCATCGTGCCACCGGCGTCCGCGAAGCGGTCCAGGAGATCGAAGGTCTCGCGCCGGCCGACTGTCGTACCGAACGGGATGGTGCCGAGTGCGAAACGGAGGTCATCGGTGTTTGTCATACGTCGAGCGTCGGAGCCGGAGTGCACTCCACGTCAATGGGTTGACCTGGAGCCCACTCCATGTGCCACGCTCGTCGGATGACAGCTCCTGGAATGACTGCGTATACACCGGCCCAGGTGGTCGAGGAAACCGGTCTATCCATCGACACGCTGCGGTATTACGAGAAGGTCGGGCTTCTCGACCCGGTCGATCGGGACACGGCTGGACGACGGCGCTTCACCGACCAGCATCTCGAGCAGCTCAGCGTCGCCCGGTGCCTGCGCGAGTCGGGGATGCCGGTCGCCGACGTCGCCCGCTACGCCGAGTTGGTGCGGGCCGGTGATCACACGATCGACGAACGCGTCGAGCTTTTGCAGGAGCATGGCCGGCGGGTCCGGGCGCAAATCGCGAGCCTGCGCGAACAGCAGCGCTACATCGAGCGCAAGGTCGCCTACTACCAGACCGTACGACCGGCCTAGCCCCGGTCACGGGCTCGACCATGTCCTGGTCGATCCGGCGCAGGCTCGCGGGCAACGGTCGCGTACCACGCGGCGATCTCGGCCCGACGAGCGGCGCCGAGTTTCGTCAGGATGTGCTCGACATGTGCCGAAACCGTCTTCGGCGAGAGCATCAGCCGCTGGGCGATCTCTCGGTTCGTGAGACCGGCGGACACCAGTTCGGCGACATCGAACTCTCGGCGGCTCAACGGATGCCATGGCTCATCGGGACGTCCCTCGGCGAATGACCTGGCGCTCGCGTCGGCGGCTTGAGTGATCGTCTCCGCTCCGACCATGCCGGCCTCGGCGCGGACGTCACCGACGAGACGCGCCGCCTCGCCGCGGCGACGGGACCCGGCCGCGATCCCGGCGAGGTCGAGAGTCGACCAGGAAGCCTCCCAGAAACGTCGTCGTGACCGCCACGATTCGCTCGCGGCTGCCAGTGCAACGGATGCGCCGGCGGTGTCACCGCGCGCCAACCGAACGAGACCGCTCGCGTGATCGATCGCCGGTAGCGTTCCCGGGATCGCCCGGGCGGTGAGCACCGTCGCGAGCCGATTCGACCACTCCTCGGCCGCGTCGACGTCGCCCAGAGCGATATGCGCGCGTACGCCAGTGACCAGGAACGGGAACAGGTAGGTCGCGTCCAACACAGGGGCCGACGCTCGATACCCGCGCTCGCACAACGCGATCGCGCTATCGTGCTCGCCGTAGCACCGGGCCAACTCCGCCAGACCCCACAGCGGCGGTGACAGCCGCTGCAGCTCGTTCATGTGCTCGCCGAGCGACAACGCCTGCCGTAGCAGATCGGTTGCCCGGTCCCGATCTCGCCGACCCATCGCCAGGTAACCGAGCACATACAGCGCGGTTATCCGGGTCGTGATGCCGCCGCGGCCGTCGGCTAGCGCCCGCTCGGCCGTCTCGGTGGCGGCAATCCAGCGCCCGGTGGCCCACTGCACGTGGGCGAGATGGGCCGCCATGTAGTGCCGATGGTTCCAAAGTTCGACGCCCTCGGCGTAACGAATGCCTTCGAGTAGCCAGTGTTCGGCCCGCTCGTACTCCACCAACACCGACGCCGACGATCCGATCATCCGATAGGCGCGGGCCGCCTCCGCTTCCTGACCGGCGTCGCGCGCCCGCGCCACCGCGGACTCGAGCAGACTCCACCCATCCCCCATCCGGCCGGCGAACACCAACGCCGACCCGTACGTTGTCGCGGTATTGATGTCGGCTTCTTCGTCGTCGATCCGCAAGCTATCGGCCCGACTGCGCTCTCCGTGTTCCAGCGCCTCATCGAGCCGCCGGTCCAACATGTACGCGGCGGCCATCGCGGAACGTAGGCGGATTCGCTCGCGATCCGTATGGGGGACGCCGTCGATGCTCGTCAGCGCCGCCTCTAACAACCGAATCCGAGTCGCCAGATCGTCGCCCAACAGATGTGCGACAGCCACCTGAGCGGGCACCAGCGCGGCGGCCGCGCGCACGTCACCCATCTCGCGCGCCAATTCGATCGCCATCTGGTACGCCGTCGCGGCGTTCTCGTTGTCGTCCACGGCCGCGGCCTCGTCGGCGAGGGCAACATACAAGTCGATGCGGTCCCGTTGCGGGAGTTCGGTGGGCGCCGTGCGGACGGCTCGACGATAGAGCTCCAACGCCTCGCGGTGCGCAGAAATCGATCGGGCGATTCGCGCTGCCGCAATCGCGTGGCCGTACGCCAAGTCGCCACGGCAAGCGAACTCGAAGTGAGCGGAGATCATCGCGTCGCGAAAGCCACGCTGCTTCGCGGCCACGGCAACGCGCCCGTGCAGGAGTCGGCGGGTGGGTAAGTCTGTGTTGGCGTAGAACGTGTCGCGGATCAGCGCGTGCCGGAAGTCGAAGGTGACGTCGTCCGTGCCCGGAACAACGAGATGAGCGACTTGCAACGCTCGTACGGCCTCGGCCACCAGGCCAGGATCCGCGTCGGCCACCGTGGTCAGCAGGTCGAAGTCGAACGATCGCCCGATGACGGCCGCGGCCGAGGCGACCTCACGGCACGTCGTATTCAGTCGACCAAGCCGACGCAACACGGCATCGCTCAACGTATCCGGCACACCGGACGTCAGAACTATGGTTCCTGACCGGCCGCCTAGCGCTTGGCGGTCGAGCGCGGCGAGCAACTCCTCGACATGCAACGGGATCCCATCGCTGCGTTCGTGGATCGCGTCAACGACGTCGGCCGCTGCTGGTCGACCGAGGAGGGCGGTCGCGAGCTGGGCGGTCTGCTCGCGCGACAGCCGCGGCAGCTTGATCTCCTCGGCCAGCCGCTTGGCCAGCAGGCGCGTACGCAATTCGGTCATCGGAAGATCGGGATCGAGTTCGTCACTGCGGTAGGCGGCAGCCACCAGGATCGGCCGGGTACGCAGGCGCCCGGCCAGACGCCCGAGCACCTCGAGGCTCAGGCCATCCGCCCAATGCAGATCTTCCAGGATGACGAGCAGTGGTCGGGCCGGCTGGTTGGCAATCATGGGATCGACGAGGTCCTGCACGAGCAGACGACGGCGCCGATGGGCGTCGCCCGCCGTTGACGACGTCGTCCGGAGCCGGGCCGACAACCGAGCGCCGAGGCGCCTGAGACTCGGCTCGTCGGCTCGGTTCAGGTCACCGGCGAGGTCCATCAGAAGGCCGCCGTACGATTCGGTGTCGCCGGGGTAAGCGGCTGCCTGAACCACAGCGAAGTCGCGGGCCTCAGCGTGACGGGTGACGCGCGCCGAGCAAACGGGTCTTGCCGATTCCCGCCTCGCCTGCGACAAACAGCAGCTGGCCCGCGCCGCTGGCGGCTTCGCCGAGGCGACGCCAGGCGTGTGTTAGCGCTTCGTCCCGTCCGACAAGCACGGACGACGCGACGATTCCCCGCTCCGCCATCGGCTCTCCCCTCCACGCTAAGTATTCCCGCGCGGCGAAATAGGTCAGGTGACCGATGTTTCGCGGGCGCGCCATACCGAAGCTGGACACAGCCGCTCCGGGGATGGCCCGGCGCCTTCACAGGGAGTTTGACATGGCGAGATTCATGGATGTGCACGACGGATTCGTCGGCGTGACCGAGACGCAGCTGCGTGAGGCCCACGATCGCGATCTCGCGGTCGAGGGCGAAGAGGGCGTGCACTTTGAACACGCATGGCTTGATCCCGAATCCGGCAAGGTGTTCTGCCTGTCGACCGGTCCGTCGAAGGAGGCGGTGCAGCGCGTGCACGACAAGGCTGGGCACCCGACCGATCAGGTCTATGAGCTGCCCATCGAGGTCGTGTAACCGGCCGGTCGAGCTTCGGCGCCATCGCTGCTGTCGTCGGCCGCGCCAGCGGCGCAGTCGTTGATGTCGGCGGCGGTGGGCGTCAGGACGCGAGCTTCAGGTTGTAGACGCGGGTGGCGTTTCCGGCCAGCACGAGCCCGGCCGTCTCGCCGTCGCACAGCGATGCGACCGCTCGCGCGTTGACGGCGATGCCGGGAACGCCCGGCCAATCGGTCGCGAAGATGAAACGCCGGCTCAGCCGCGACCAATTGTGACGTGCGTAGTATTCGCGCAGCCGGGACGGCGGCAGACCGGACAGCTCGATCCATACGCGTTCATTCGAGAGGGCGAGAAAGGCCGCGGCGTCATACCACCACCCGCGGCCGCCGTGGGCCAGAACGAGATCCAGTCGCCGAAAGTCACGGAGCACGTCGTCGAGGAGGACCGGATCGGCGAACGTATTGCGGGAGCCGGGAAATGTGCTCGTGCCGCAATGGAAGACGACCGGGATGCCGAGCGACTGGCACAGCTCGTAGGCCGGATAGAGCGCGTTGTCGTTGGCCGCGACCCCAGCATGTACGGGATGGATCTTCAACGCCACCGCGCCGAGATCGATCTGCCGCTGCACCTCGTCCTCGATCGGGTAGTGCAGATGCGGATTGACGTTGGCGATCAGCTTGAGCCGGCTCGGATTGTGTGCCGTGATGGGCACAACATCCTCGACCGGTTGGATGCCGGTCACCCTCGGGCTGTATTCGCTCATCAACAAGGCGATGTCGACACCTTGCTCCGCGAGATGCTGGTCGAAGCGAGCCGGATCGACCGTGCCGTCGGCGTCGTAGACCTCATCGATTATCGCTGTCCCACCGAAGTCGTGCGCCCACTGCTTCCACGCCGGCTTGAGCGTCGGCAACCGTGCGGCATGCAGATGTACGTCGATCAGCGGCCGGCCGTCGAGCATCAGACCGTCGCCACCGTCGCGCCCGGATCCGCCGCCGTCTCGCCCGGATCCGCCGCCGTCTCGCCCGGACCCGCCGCCGGACCGTCGGTCGGTTCCGACCCGGCCGCCTCGATGAGTGCTGCGGTCGCCAACGCGCGCAACTCGACCCGGCGAATCTTCCCGGTCGCGGTCGTCGGATATGAGTCAACGAACACCACTAGGCGCGGACGTTTGAATGACGGTAGGCCGGCGCGGCAGAAGTCGATGAGTTCGGTCTCCGTCGCCGCGATCGTGCCGTGCAACTGCACGTACGCGACCGGTTTTTCCAGCCCGTCGGTGTCGAGCGCACCGACCACCACCGCCGAGGCGACCGCGTCGTGGGCGAGCAACCGCTCCTCGACCTCGGCCGGTGACACCCACATACCGCCGGCCTTGAGCATGTCGTTGCTGCGGCCGAGACAGGTGAAGAAACCATCGGCGTCCTGGACGTACGTGTCGCCGGTGCGCAGCCAATCGCCCTGGAAGACCTGCCGACTGGCGTCATAGCGCGACCAGTAGCCGACCGCTGTCGAGGCGCCCCGCACAAGCAATGTGCCCGCCGTGCCAACCGGCACGTCGTAGCCACGCTCATCGACGATCCTCAGGTCATAGCCCGGCACCGCGACGCCGGTCGTGCCCGGCCGGACCTCGCCCTCGCGATTGGACAGGAAGATGTGCAGCATCTCGGTCATCCCGATGCCGTCGAGGATGTCGACCCCGAAATGCTCGGTCCATCTGCGGTAGAGCGCGGCGGGCAACGGCTCGCCGGCCGACGCGGCTAGCCGGACGTCACCTAGCGCATCACTCGGGAGCCCGGAGCGCAGCATGTTGGCGAAGAACGTCGGACCGGCGAAGAACAGCGTGGCACCGAATTCCGTGGCCCGGGCGGCGATCGTGTCCGGTCGGGACGGCATTGGTTCGAGTACGGCCGTTGCGCCGACGCCGAGTGGGAAGAGGAGCGAGTTTCCGAGGCCGTACGCGAAGAAGATCTTCGCCGCCGACAGACACCGATCGTCCGGGCGGATGCCGAGGACCTGGGCACCGTACGTCTCGCAGACGACCTCGATGGCACCGTGCCGATGCATCGCGGCCTTCGGCTTGCCCGTCGTCCCGGACGTGTAGAGCCAGAACGCCGGCGAGTCGGCGCTCGTACGGTAGACGGCGTCCGCGTCGTCGTGGACATCGGCGATCAGGTCGTCGATGTCGTGGGCGGGCAGGCCGCCGATCGAGTCGACGCCGGCGCCGCCGGTCAGTACGCCCCGCAGTTCGGACTTGGTGCCGATGTCGCCGATCGCCTTCGCCGCGATCTCCGCGAACGCCGGACTCACGGCGAGCAGCCGGGCCCGGGAGTCGTCGAGCAACTCGGCCACGCCATCGGCGCGCAGCATGGTGGATATCGGCACCGGGATCGCGCCCATCCGCAACGCGGCGAGGAAGATCGTGACGAGATCCGGACCGTCCGCCATCAGGATCAGGACCCGCTGCTCCGGTTCCAGACCGAGGTCACGTAGTGCGACCGCGGTCCGGCGTACGCGATCGTGCAGATCTGCGTACGTGTAGTCGCCGCCGACACCGGTCAGCGCGAGCCGCGCCCCGATGCCGTTGTCGATGTGCCGATCGAGCAGATATCGGCTGGCATTGAAGACTTCTGCCATGGCAATCGCGCGCCCGTCAGAGGAGGTGGACCTGTCAGAGGAGGTGGACATAGTCGTAATCGAACGGCTGGTTGTTGATGCCATTGCGCGGTGGGGCGATCCAACTCGCTATCTTGCCGCGTTCGTACACCGGCCGCATCAACGATCGGACGTGCGTCTTGTCGACGTCGGTCGGCAGCCACTCGCCCTATGCGCTGCTGCCATTCGTCGGCCGAGACCTTCTGGCCGTCCGGTGTGGCTTCGATGCCGGCGAATGCACCCACCTTGCGGTTGAACGCAATGCTCGGCAGCCGGAGTCGTCGTTGCAGGCCCGCCTCATCGAGGATCTTGTTCCACCGGTTGACGCCGTTTTGGCAGTCGGACATGTACTCGCGCCGGAGATCGGTGTTGAGACCGACGAGCGCGGCCACCTCGGTCTGCCCGATGTCGCCGTCGATCAGCGAATCGACCATGATGGAGTCGTCGGTCAGGCGGTGGTCGTCCTTCCGGCGTTCCTCCGACCAACGACCCTTGAGACCGGCGGTGTAGTAGTTCGCGACGTTCGTCGACGTTTCGCCGCCGAAGAGGTCGAGCGAGACGCTGTAGTGGAAGTTCAGATACTTCTGGATGACGTCGAGCGGAATCACTCCGTAGCCGGCGACGTCATCGGTGTCCTTCTCGAGCATCACCTGGACCGTACGTTCGACGATGCGGTCGATACCGGTCGTGCCCACGAACATGTGATGGCTTTCTTCTTTGAGCATGAACTCGCAGGTGCGTGACAGCGGATCGAACGCGGACTCCTTCAACGTGCCCAACTGATACTTGCCGTCCCGGTCGGTGAAGTACGTGAACATGAAGAACGACAACCAGTCCGGCGTCTCCTCGTTGAACGCGCCGAGGATGCGCGGCGCGTCCTCGCGAGCCGGAGTTGCGGTGCAGCAGTTCTTCGGCCTCCTCGCGCCCGGCGCGGCCGAAGTAGGCGTGCAGAAGATAGACCATGGCCCACAGGTGCCGGCCCTCCTCCACGTTGACCTGGAACAGGTTGCGCAGATCGTAGAGGCTCGGCGCGGTGGCGCCGAGGTTGCGCTGCTGCTCGACCGAGGCCGGCTCGGTGTCGCCCTGGATGACAATCAGGCGCTGCAACTCGGCTCGATACTCACCCGGCACCTTCTGCCAGGCCGGCTCGCCCTTGTGTTCGCCGAATCCGATCCGCCGATCCGCGTCCCGCTCGGCGAGGAAGATGCCCCACCGGTAGTCCTTCATCGCGACGTGGCCGAAATGCGCCCAGCCCTGCCGGCCTACATTGATCGCCGTACGCAGGTAAACGTCCTGCGTCGGCAGCGTCGGCCCCATCGACTCCCACCAGTTCAGGAAGTTCGGCTGCCAGGACTCCAGCGCGCGTTGCAGCCGCCGATCCTCGTGCAATTCAACGTTGTTCGGGATCTTCTCGGAGTAGTCGGCGACGTCGGTCATGATCAGACTCGCTTCCGGTCGAAGTCGGCCCGCTGACCGGTGCCGAACTTGCGCAGTGCTCCGTCGGGGCCGGAGGCGTTGGGACGGTAGAAAATCCAGTTCTGCCAGGCCGACAGCCGTCCGAAGATCTTCGTTTCGATCGTCTCGGGTCCGACGAAGCGGAAATTCGCCTCGAGTCCGGTGAGCGCGTCGGGGCTGAAACTGGTTCGCTCCTCGATCGCGATCCGCACCTCCTCGGCCCAATCGATGTCATCGGGCGCGAACGTCACGAGACCGAGGCGCTCGGCGTCGTCGGCTTCCAACCGTTCGCCGATCCGGTCGCTGACCGCGGTCAACGCCGTGTCGTCGCCGTAGAAGCGGGTGCCCAGACGCGTCAGGTCGTTGCCCATCGGCAGCGGGCCGGTATTCATCTTCCCGACGACGATGACCGCTGGTGTCGCATCCGCGTCGACCTCCTCGAACACGCCGAAGAGGTGGAAGGACCGATCGGCGGCGAGGGCGATCTCGAACAGAGAGCCGGCAAAGCAACTGCCCGGTTCGATCAACGCGATGAGGCTCCGGCTCGTCACGTCGAGGCGCTTGAGCGTGCGCTTCAGGTAGAGCACGATCTCGTTGACCAGCCAGTCATCCGCGTTGTCCAGCAACAGGGCGTCGTAGGCGAGGACCCGGTCCACGTCGCCGGCGCTACGCAAGACCCAGGTGCCGAGCTCGGTCTCGTTCGTACGCAGGTCGAGAATCAAGTCATCGAGTTCCCGCGTCATCGCGAGGGTCCAGAACTCGGCGCCCTGATCGTGGACGCCGGCGATGTCCGAGCGGTGCATCCGACTCCGGTCCGCGAACGGTGATGTCGACCCGACCGGAGCGGCGGTCGAGTGTCGCCGTCACGTAGCGGTAGCCGATCACGTCGTTTTCCCGGATCTTGTCCAACGGTGTGAGCGCGATCCCGGTCGCCCCAACGGGTCGCGACGATCGGCGGGCGAGGTCGACCGCCCGATCCCGTACGGCGTCGGCCCATTGCGCGCGCGGCACCGCCTCGTCGACGAGATTCCAATCGGCGGCCTTCTTACCGACCAGTCCCTCCGACTTTGTCGAGAAGAAGTCGGCCCGATCGCGACGTACGTGTCGCTTGTCGACGATGCGGGTCAGACCTCCGGTGCCGGGCAGCACGCCGAGGAGCGGCAGCTCCGGCAGGGAGACCGCCGACGACCGGTCGTCGATCAGCATGATGTGGTCGCAGGCCAGTGCAAGCTCGTAGCCACCGCCGGACGCGGTGCCGTTGCACGCTGCCAGGTAAGTCTGGCCCGAGTGCGCGCTCGCATCCTCCATGCCGTTGCGCGTTTCATTGGTGAACTTGCAGAAGTTCACCTTCCACGCGTGTGCCGACGCGGCCAGCATCCGGATGTTCGCGCCCGCGCAGAACGTCTTGTCCTTGGCGCTTGTCACGATCACCGTGCGCACTTCGGGGTGCTCGAATCGCAGCCGCTGCACCGCGTCGTAGAGCTCGATGTCGACACCAAGGTCGTAGGAGTTGAGCTTCAGCTCGTAGCCCGGGACCAGACCAGCGCGTTCGTCGACGTCCATCGCCAGCGTCGCGATCTCGCCGTCAAATTCAAGACGCCAATGACGGTACGTCCGCGGGGCGGTCCGAAAATCGACGTGGACCGGGACCGAAGCGGGATCGACGTCCGGCTGCTTCGCATTCACGGACGGCTCCGGATCCACGGATGAAGTGTGGGCGGCAACACTGGTCATCGGCTGTCCTCCTGCCGGTGGAAGCACCGTTACCATGTTCTACAGATTGCTTGCCGTCCGTCAAGGCCATGTAGACAATCTGAGGGTTTTTCTCCGGGTCGCACTGGGCGTCGGCCGTGCTTACCACCTAGCCAAGGCGCAATCATTCTACAATTTGATCGCTGTCGCGTGATGACCTTGTATCAAGAACGGCGGCATCAGGAACGACGGCAACGGGCAGGCGTTTCGGGCAGTGGAGGGAGCGCGAGTGAGCGATCGCGTCGTGGTGTCGACCGGAGACGCCAGCGTCCGGGACCGTCCGGCCGGGGTGCACGACGCCGTCGCATCAGGCGACGACGGGTCGAACCGCCGCCGCACCGCAGGTGCGACAAGCGCGCGATCGCTCCTCATGACGATCCTCGGCGAATTCGTACTGCCCGGGCACTCAGCCGTCTGGACCACGTCTCTCGTGACGGCTCTGGGCGCACTTGGCATCGAAGAAAAGGCGGCCCGCCAGGCTATCGCTCGGGCCGCGGCCGAAGGGCTGCTCGATGGCGAGCGGATCGGACGGCGGACCCGATGGACGCTGTCGGATGCCGGCCGACGCCTGTTGCAGGACGGTGCCGCCCGCATCTACGGGTTTATGCGCACTCAACACCGGTGGAACGGCAATTGGCTCGTCGTCGTGGTCACGATCCCGGAGACTCAGCGGCAGCTCCGGCATCAGCTGCGCACGCGCCTGACCTGGGCCGGTCTTGGCTCGCCGGCGCCCGGTCTGTGGGTCACCCCAGACGAATCAGCGGTGAGTGAAGTCGCGAAAATCATCGCCGATCTGGACATCAGCCACAGCGCGATGTCGTGGGTCGGACCGTCGGCCGGCATCGGCGATCCGTTGCACGTCGTACGATCCGCCTGGCAGTTACAAGCGGTCGAGGCGGCGTACCACGGCTTCATCGCTGACTTCTCCGGTCGCTCGCCGGTCGGCGGCCCCGCGGTATTCGCCGCCCAGGTCGAGCTGGTGCAGGCATGGCGGCACTTCCCGTTCGCCGACCCGGCGCTACCACTGGAGTTGCTCGATCACGAATGGCCCGGACCAACCGCGGCCGCCACTTTCCATCATTGCCACGACCGGTGGCATCGCCATGCGCAGGATCACTGGCGGTTGCTGTGCCGCGACAGGCCATAGGTTGCGACCGGCCATAGGTCGCCACACGCGATAGGTGCGGCCTGGGCTTCCGCCTCTCAGACGTCGGCCCGGCGCGCCATAAACAAGCACGTGATGTAGGCGCGCCACGGGATGTCGACGTCGGTCAGGCCGGCGTCCGCCAATGCCTCCGTGTGGTCGGCGATGCTGGTCAACGGATAATTATGGTGATGGGGCGTTTGTTCGCCGGCGCGCGGGACGAGACGCTTCCGCGCCGCCCGCAGCCTCGGGTCCCATACCTCGGTCGCGCCGACGTGATCCAGGTTGATGAGCCATCCGCCGGGCGCGAGATGCGCCGCCGCGGCGCGGTAGAACGCGCGCAGCCCGTCGCGGTCCAGGTGGTGGACGGCCCGCGACGTAGTGATGACGTCGGCCGCGGCGGGCAGGGTGTCGAAGTCGCCCATATCCGCGATGCGATACGTGATGCGATCGGCGTAGTCGGCCAGGCGAGGTCGGGCGATATCGGCCATGGTGGACGAAATATCGCTCCAGACTCCTCGGGCGTCCGGGAACCGTTCCAGGAAGTGACCAAGGAAGTCCCCGGGACCGCTGCCGATGTCGACGACGGTGATGGCTCCGTCGTGATCGCCGGCGACAATTTCCGTGGCGATCGTCCGAGCCGTGGCCAGAAGTTCACGCTGCCCGTCGCGCTTGGCCCATTCGGTCGCAGTCGTGGGATCGGTCCAGTAGGCGGTCACATCGCTCCCCTCTCGTAGCTAGCAAACCGTATTACGGACTGACCAATCGCACAAGAACCGACGGGTCGAACGAGCCGAATGCTCGCCGGGCTTGTCGTGCTAGCCCTCCGCCGCCGCGACGCCGACCGGTCACGGACCGGCGACCCGATGTGCCGCGAACCGATCCAACCGGGTCTCCCGAGGGCGCGCCGATCGGGCTACGTTGACGAGATGACCGCAGCTGACGAAGCCACCAAGATCCTGCTCGCCGAGTCCGAGATCCCGCGGCAGTGGTACAACATCCTGGCCGACCTGCCGACGCCGCCACCGCCGGTGCTGCACCCCGGCACGCTTCAGCCGGTCGGGCCGGACGACCTAGCGCCGCTGTTCCCGATGGCGTTGATCCTGCAAGAGGTCTCCACCGATCGCTATATCGACATCCCGGACGAGGTGCTCGACGTCTACCGGTTGTGGCGGCCATCGCCGCTATATCGGGCGCACCGCCTGGAAAAGGCGCTCGGAACTCCGGCCAAAATCTTCTACAAGTACGAAGGCGTGTCACCGGCCGGCTCGCACAAGCCGAACACTGCCGTGCCGCAGGCGTATTACAACGCGCAGGCCGGCATCCGGCGGCTCACCACCGAGACCGGAGCCGGCCAGTGGGGCACCGCGCTCGCGTTCGCGTGTGCGCAGTTCGGTCTGGATGCGGAGATCTGGCAGGTCCGTGCATCCTACGACCAGAAGCCGTACCGGAAGATCATGATCGAGACGTTCGGCGGCACGATCCACCCGTCGCCGTCGACGCTGACCGCGGCCGGGCGGGCGATTCTCGCCCAGCACCCGGACTCGCCCGGCAGCCTCGGCATCGCCATCTCCGAAGCGGTCGAGGTCGCGGCGCAGGACCCGACCACGAACTACGCGCTGGGCAGCGTGCTGAACCACGTGCTGCTGCATCAGACCGTGATCGGCCAAGAGGCACTGGCCCAGTTCGCCCAGGTCGGCATGGCGCCGGATCTGATCGTCGGCTGCACGGGTGGCGGATCGAACTTCGCCGGTCTCGCGTTCCCGTTCCTGCGCGAGAAGCTCGACGGACGGATGGACGTCACGATCCGAGCCGTCGAGCCCGCGAGTTGCCCGTCGCTGACCAGGGGTACGTACGCGTACGACTTCGGTGACACCGCCGGCATGACGCCGCTGATGAAGATGCACACGCTCGGTCACGATTTCGTTCCCGACCCGATCCACGCCGGTGGGCTGCGCTACCACGGCATGTCACCACTGGTCTCGCACATCTACGAGTCCGGTCTGATTGAGGCGGTGGCGAAGACGCAGCGCGAGTGCTTCGAGGCGGGCATCCAATTCGCGCGTACGGAAGGCATTATCCCGGCGCCGGAGCCGACGCATGCGCTCGCGGCCTGCATCGAGGAAGCGTTGCGGTGCAAGGAAACCGGCGAGTCGAAGGTCATCCTGACCGCACTCTGTGGCCACGGACACCTCGATCTCGGCGCTTATGGGGCATATCTGGCCGGCGAACTCGTCGATCACGAGTTGACGAGCGAGCAGTTGAGCGAGTTCGTCGCCGACCTTCCCCGGGTGCCGGCATCGGCCTGAGCGGTCCAGGTCGGCCGACCCGCCTCTGGCGTCGGCCGACCTGACTGCGGGTCGCCCGACCTGACTGCGGGGTCGGCCGACCCACCGGCCGCGGCCGGTTGGGTGGCGTAGATACTGAGCCGATGATCGGATCGACCGCCGCCGAGCGTGGCCTCCAGGTCGTCGGCGCCACCGTCACCCCGATCGCGGTCGTCGACCCGCCATTGCTCAATTCGGTCGGCGTCCACCAGCCGTACGCCCTGCGGGCCGTTGTCCAGGTGCACACGGACGCGGGCATCACCGGCCTCGCCGAGGCGTACGGCGACGATCCGACGCTCGAACGGCTGCGCCGCGTGATTCCGACGCTGACCGGACTGGACGTCTTCGACATCCATGGACTGACCCGTCGCATCTCCACCGCTCTCGCCGGTATCGAGGCCGACACACCGACCGAGTTGATCGGTGTCGCCAGTGTGGCCAAGGCGGTCGCGGCTACCGTCGCCGCATTCGAGGTCGCGCTGTTCGACATCCAGGGCAAAGCCACCGGGCGCCGCGTGTGTGATCTACTCGGCGGTGCCGTACGGCCGGCGGTGCCGTTCAGCGGTTACCTGTTCTACAAGTGGGCCGGGCATCCGGGCGCCGACCCCGACAAGTTCGGCGCCGCGCTCGACCCGGCCGGGATCGTCGCGCAGGCCCGCTACCTCGTCGAGACGTACGGTTTCCGGTCGCTGAAGCTGAAGGGCGGCGTGTTCCCGCCCGACGAGGAGATCGCGGCCATCGAGGCGCTGCGGGCCGAGTTTCCGGACCATCCGCTGCGCATCGACCCGAACGCCAACTGGACCGTGCCGACGAGTCTCGCCGTCGCGAAACGCCTCGACGGCGTCCTCGAATACCTGGAGGATCCGACGGACGGCATCGCCGGCATGGCATCGGTCGCGGCGCAAACGCCGATCCCGTTGGCCACCAACATGTGCGTGACGACGTTCGCCGACGTTCCACCGGCGGTCGCGACGGATGCCGTACGCATCATCCTGTCCGATCACCATTTCTGGGGCGGCTTTCGCGCGTCGCTCGACCTCGCCGCCGTCTGCGAGACGTTCGGACTCGGCCTGTCGATGCACTCGAACACCCATCTCGGCATCAGCCTCGCCGCCATGACGCATCTCGCCGCGGCTACGCCCCTGCTCACGTACGCGTGTGACACTCACTCGCCCTGGCAGATCGAGGACGTGATCGAGCCCGGATCGGTGGTGATCCGCGACGGCGAGGTTGCCGTGCCGAGCGGCCCCGGCCTCGGCGTCACGCTGGACGAGGATGCGCTGGGACGACTGCACGAGCAGTACCTGCGCTGTGGGATCCGGCGGCGGGACGACGTCACGCCGATGCGGGCCGTCGCACCCGACTGGACCGGCGCGAGACCCCGGTTCTGATGGCCGAGGCGACTCTCGGCAAGGCGACGATCGCGGCGTACGCGTATCCGTGGGATGTGGCCGGCGACCCGCGCGCGGCGGAACGGTTGGCGGCACTCGGTCTGCACGAGGTGACGCTCGCCGCCGTGTATCACGCGACTCGGGCGGTGACCCCGCGTCACCCGCATCGTCGGTTCGTGACGGCCGAGCGGACGGCGGCGTACGTTCCGTTGAATGAGATCGCGATGGCGTGACGCATCGATCGCGTTGACGGCGGCCGATGACTCGTTCGTCGAAGCGGCCGAGGCCTTGCGCGCAAACGGTCTCGATGTGCATGCCTGGGTCGTGTTCAACCATGTCGACCGTCCCGGCGACGATCAACGGTTCAGCGTCGTCAACGCGTACGGTGACCGCTATCCGTGGGCGCTGTGTCCGGCGTACGACGAGGTCGTGTCGTACGCCACCACGATCGCCGACGAGGTGACCGACGTCGACGGGATCGACGGGATCGAACTGGAAGCGTGCGGCTGGTACGGCGTCGATCACATGTGCGCCCACGACAAGGCACACTGCCACGCTCGGAATCGATGCGGTATCTGCTGTCACTGTGTTTCTGCGCCGCCTGCGTTTCCTCGTTCGCCTCGGCCGGCGTCGACGTCGATCAGTTGCGTCGGGACGTACGGGATGCGCTCGACGGTCCGCTGCGCGGGGCCGAGACGGCCGACTCGACAAGCCACAGCGTGCTCGGTGAGCAGATGCATGTCGTGGCGCGCATCCGCGCCGCGACGGCCGACCGGTTCCGAGCCGCCGTGATCGGCCGCATCCGCGACCGGCGACCGGAGTGGCGGATTGCCCTGCACGGCAGTCCGAACCCGGAGGTGACGACGGCGTTCACGGGTGTCGACGTCTCGGGATGGGTCGGCGAGGACCACCCACACCCGATCGCCGGACGCGCTGGTCGTCAACTGTTGGGCTGACCACGGCTCGGTCGGCCCGGCGCTCGCTGCGGAGGTCCCGATACACGCGAATCTGTTGGCCGTCGCGGGGCTGGGCGGCGACCCGTACACGTTGACCGATCGGGGTCAGGCCGCGTTGCGCGCGGGCGCGACTGGTTTGCGGCTCTACCACGCCGGCCTAGCCTCGGACCGCGACCTTCTCGCGATGCGCTCGGTCATCGCTGCCAACGGCCCGCACGATTCGTCGCCGTCCGACGCTTCGGTAGGGTAGACGCCGGATATCCTGCTTAGATTGGAACTTGTCGATGCGTCTCGATGGCCTGCTCGCGTTTCCGCTGACGCCGTTCACCGCGGACGATGAAGTCGATCTCCCGGCGTTCGGGGTGCATCTGGAGGCACTGCTTGCGCACCAGCCGGCGGCCCTGTTCGTCGCGTGTGGCACCGGCGAGTTCACGGGGCTTAGCGTGCCCGAGTGGCAAGCCGTCATCGGGACGGCGAAGAGCGTTGTCGACGGGCGGGTTCCGGTGTTCGCCGGTGTCGGCGGTGGCCCCAAGGTCGCCCGCGACGGCGTCGCGATGGCCGCGGCGGCGGGCTGTGACGGCGTGTTGTTGATGCCGCCTTATCTGGTGTCGGCGCCACCGGCCGGCGTGCTCCGGCACATCGCCTACGTCACGGATGGCGCGCCTCTTCCGGTCGTCGTCTACCAGCGTGACAATGCACGGCTCGATCCGGCGACCGTGGTCGGCTTGCTCGACCTGCCTTCGGTGATCGGGCTCAAGGACGGCGTCGGCGACGTCGACACCATGCTGCGGGAGGTCACCGCGGTCCGCACCAGTGGGCATCCACGCGCCGATGCGTTCAACTTCTTGAACGGGCTCCCCACGGCGGAACTGTCAGTCCAGGCGTACGAAGCGATCGGTGTCGCGTCCTACTCCTCCGCCGTGCTCAACTTCATGCCAGAGTTGGCCACCGCCTTCTTCCGGGCGGTACGCGCGCGCGATGAGGTCACCATCCAGCGGCTGCTGGCGACGTTCTTCCTGCCGTTCGCGGCCCTGCGCGCCCAGGTGCCGGGCTACGCAGTCTCGCTGGTCAAGGCCGGTTCCCGCATTGCCGGGCTCGACCTCGGCGGCGTACGACCGCCACTCGTCGATCCGGCACCCGAGCACGTCGCCCAATTGGCCGACATCATGGCCGCGGGCCAGGCTGCGCTGACGGTCGGTGTAGCGGTTCGATAGGGCGGCTGGATAGGACCGCAGGGCGACGACGCGGTCCGGTGCGGGAGACCTCAGGCGAGCAACTTCCGGACCGACTCGACCGATATGCGATCCATGAGTTGTCGGGCGAGCGTGGCGACCGGGAGACCCATCCGGACCTCGTCGGCCATCTGATGAGCGATCGCGATGTCCTTGGCGTACCACGTGAAGCGCATCAGTTCGAGTTCCCGCATAGTCGCGCTGTCGGTCCCACCTTCGACGAGCGCTGCGCGCAACGCGGCCGGCGACACGCCGAGCTTCGCCGCCATCTGAAACGCCTCATCGATGGCCACGATCTCGGCCCAATGGATCAGATTGCTGGCGGTCTTGCCGATCTGGCCCGCGCCGACATCGCCGAGCACGTGGTAGTTCTTCGAAAAGGCCAGGAAAACCGGACGGACGCGCTCGACAATCGGTGGCTCGCCGCCGACGAGCAGATTGATCGTGCCCGCCACGGCGCCCCGAATGCCGCCGGTGAGCGCGGCATCGATCACGTGGATGCCCGCCGGTCGCGTCAGGTCCGCGAGCTCTCGGCAGGTCTCCGGCCGGACCGAGGCGCTGATGACGATGACCAGGCCCGGATGCCCGTTCGCGATCAGCCCGTCTGGTCCGGCCACGACCTTCGTGACATCGTCGTCAAACGGCACCATGACGAATGCGACGTCGGATGCGGCGATATCACCGAGATCGGCGGCTCGCCGTACCCCCTTTGCCTGCGCATCGGCCGCAAGGTCGTATCCCCAGACGTCGAAGCCCGCCTCGGCAATGCGTTCTGCGATGGGCCGCCCCATCGCGCCGAGACCGACGATGCCGACCCGACCAATGCTTTCGTCCTCGGTCATAGCCAACCGCCTGTCTTCAGGATGGGGTCCAGCCGCGGATAGACCCGCCGTACGTTCGACTCGAACAGCTTGTGCCGGTCGGCATCGGACATGTCGGCGGCGTCGATGTATCGCTTCGTGTCGTCCCAGTGGAATCCGGATTCGGGATCGACACCGCGTACGGCGCCGATCATCTCCGAGGCGAACAGAACGTTGTCGGTGTCGATGACGCGCAGCAGGAGATCGATGCCGGCCTGGTGATAGACACAGGTGTCGAAGAAGACGTTGTTCATCAGATGCTCGTCCAGCGGCGGCCGCCCGAGGCGATCGGCGAGACCACGGAACCGGCCCCAGTGATAGGGCACCGCGCCGCCGCCGTGCGGGATAACGAATCGGAGCGTCGGGAACTCCGTGAACAGGTCGCCCTCGATCAGCTGCATGAACACGCTCGTATCGGCGTTGAGATAGTGGGCGCCGAGCGCGTAGAAGTTGTCGTTGCATGACGCCGAGACGTGGATCATCGCCGGCACGTCGAGATCGACGAGCGCCTCGTATATCGGGTACCACGACGGGTCGGTCACGGTCGACCGGTCCAGAAGCCACCGGACGGATCCGGGTTGAGATTGGCGCCGACGAAACCGAGGTCGTTCACACACCGCCGCAGCTCGTGCACCGAGTCACTGAGGTCACCGCTCGGCGTTTGCGGAAGCTGGCAGACGCCGGCGAAGTGTCGCGGGAACAGTGTCGTCACCCGGTGGACGAGATCGTTCGACGAGCGAGCCCATTCGCGGGCGATCGCCGGATCGGCGACGTGGTGCTCCATCGCCGATGCCTGCGGCGAGAAGATCATCAGATCGCCGCCGCGCTCGCGCAGGACCTTCAGCTGGTTGTTCTCGATGCTCTCGACGACTTCGTCGTCGCTGATGATCGCGGCCGGCGGAGGCGGGCTGCTCGGATCGCGCAGGGTGGCCAATTGCGCGGCACGAAAGGCTTTCTGCGCTGGAGGCGTTGTGGTGTAGTGCCCGTGGCAGTCGATGATCATGTTGGGTCTCCGGACGGTGCGTCGACGTACACGAGACCCTTGGCCGCCAACGCTTCGCGCATGTTCGACACGTCGAGGCTGAGTTCGCCTGAGGCGTACCGCTGGCGGACCACGGCCTCCCGATCCTCCCGCGCACGGGACGCGGCCAGCACGTCCGCCGCCGTCGCCCGTGGCACCACGACGACACCGTCGTCGTCGGCCACGATGACGTCGCCGGGCTCGATCCGTTGCCCCGCGCAGATCACCGGCACATTCACGTCGCCCAGCGTCTCCTTGACCGTGCCGGTAGCGGACACGCAGGCCGACCAGACCGGGAATCCCATGTTCGTCAACTCGGCCACATCTCGGCAGCCGGCGTCGATAACGATTCCGCGGATGCCACGGGCGTGTAGTGCGGTGGCAATAAGTTCGCCGACAGTAGCCGGCGTCGGAGAACGACGTCGGTGCCACGACAAGAATGTCGCCGTCACGGCATTGCTCGACGGCGACGTGGATCATCCAGTTGTCGGCCGGCGGCACGCTCACAGTCACGGCGGTGCCAGCGATGTGCGCCCCCGGATAGATCGGGTTCATGTCCGGGGTGAGCAGACCGCTCCGACCCTGTGCTTCGTGCACCGTGGCTACTCCGTAGCCGGCGAATGCGTCGGCGACCGCACGCGGCGCGCGCGGTGGGTTACGGACAACGACCGGCATCGTGCCTCACTCTCTTGCTCCTGCTTCGATCAGCGGACCGCGGCAACGGCGCGCGACAACAAGCCTGTCCAGGCGAGTCCGCCTATGCGAGCCCCTGCCACGGCAACAGCGAAACGTGGATGACGCCCTCGTCCACCTCGCCACCCACAGATCGGATCGCTCGGTCGACGTCAGCGAGACCGTACGTGTGTGTGGTCAACAGATCGAGCGGGAATCGGTGCGATGCGAGCTGGGCGAGTGCGAGTTCGCAGGAGTGGTAGCTGTGACCACGCGCGCTCTTGATGGTGATCGCTTTCTCGGTGACCTTCTTGACCGGGAAGTCGGGGAACGACGACATCTCGCCCTGGATCAACAGCGTGCCGGCACGGCGCTTCAACGCGTCGATCCCCAGCAGTACGGGCTTCACGCCGGCACCGGCCGTGCAGTCGAGAACGACGTCGACGCCCTTGCCGCCGGTGACGTCGAGGATGCGCTCGAGCGGATCCTCGACCTGGATGTCGATGACGTGATCGGCGCCGAGTGTCTTGGCGAGTTCGAGCCGCGCGGCGTCCCGGGTCGTGCCGGTCACGATGATGAGCGACGCCCCAGCCTGCTTGCAGGCGACCGTTTGCGACAGGCCCTGCTGGCCCGGTCCCTGGATCAGCACCGTCGAGTTGTAGCCGACGCCGCCGTCGACGAGGGCCCATTCGATGCCGTTCGACATCGGCGTGACGATGCCGGCCAGCTCGGCCGAAACATTGTCGGGCACCTTATGCACGACCGAGTTCCACGGCAGATACATGTACTGCGCGAACCCGCCCCAGAGGTGGTACGGGTTGTCCGAGGTCGTGTAGCCGTAGCGGCGCGCATCCGGGTTGGTGCGCCAGTCCGTCGCCTCACAGTGCCGGTATTCACCGCGGTGGCACCACTCGCATCGGAAGCACCCGATGTAGTGCTCGACGAACACCCGGTCACCGTCGACGAAACCATGCCGTTCGGTGAAGCCGCGTCCGGCTCGCTCGATCACGCCGATGTTTTCGTGCCCCATGATGACGGGATCCGGGTACGGCGGCTTGCCGTACATCTTCACGTCGGTGCCACAGATCCCGGCGACCTCGACCCGAAGGAGTGCGCTGTCGTCCGGGATCTCGGGCATCGGGAACTCGCGAAACTCGGTTCGGCCGGGGGCCGTCCGGACTGCCGCCAGCACACTCTCCGCCATGAATGCTCCCCTGCGTGATCCCGTACTCACAATGGTCTAACAATTTGCTATCCTACCTTGCGGCGGTTCGCTGGTCGATCCGCGCACGACCCGATCCGCGCGCGACGGCCGAGTCTTGGGAAGGATGCCCGATGTCGACAACGAGCCTCACGACGGTGACCCGCACGCAGGGAAACAATCGGGCGTTGAAGACCGGCGAGGTGACGCCGAAACACTTTCGCCTCGACTTCGAAGAGGTGCCCGTCCTCGTCAACGCGTTCCGCCGGATGGTCCGAGGGCTCGAATTCGACGTGACCGAGATGGCGATCACGACGTACATGTGCGCCCGGGCGTACGGCAAGCCGTTCACCGCGCTGCCGGTCTTCCTGGTGCGTGGCTTCCATCACGGAGCAATCTCGGTCAACACGGACGCCGGCATCCGCCATCCGAAGGATCTGGAAGGCCGCCGCGTCGGCGTCAACCGCGGCTACACCGTCACGACCGGCGTCTGGGCGCGCGGCATCCTGCGCGACGAGTACGGCGTCGACCTCGACCGCATCACGTGGGTGCTCTCCGGCGACGAGCACGTGGCCGAGTATGAGGCGCCCGCGAACGTGGTGCCGATGCCGTCTGGCGCCAACCTCGCCGACCTGTTGGCATCGGGCGACCTGTCCGCCGCGATCGGTGTGGAAACCGACCACCCGAACGTCGCGCCGCTCATCCCCGACGCCGACGAAGCCGGCTACAGCGCACTCGCGACGCGCGGCCACTATCCGATCAACCATCTCGTCGTCGTCAAGGACGAGTTGCTGGCCGCGCACCCCGATCTCGCGGCCGACGTGTTCGGCGCATTCGCCGAGTCGAAGGCGCGCTACGTGGCCCGGTTGCGCGCGGGCGAGATCGCACCCCTGACGCCGACCGACGCGATGAACCAACGGGTCATGGACATTACTGGCGCGGATCCGCTTCCCTACGGCATCGAACCGAACCGGTCGGTCATCGAAGAGCTGATCGGTCACGCGGTGAACCAACACATCCTGCCCGCACGGCCCACCGTGGACGAGCTGTTCGCCGCGGGTACGCGGGATCTCGTGGCCTGAGCCGCCGCCTGAGCCACCGCCGTCCACCTCGGGAGGTAGACCATGCGCATTGCCATCGCCGCTGACCACAACGGTTTGGCGCTCAAGGCTCGCCTGATCGATCGTTTGACCGCGGCCGGCCACGAAGTCGAGGATCGGGGCGGGTACGGCACCGCGGATGACATCGTCGACTACCCGCCACTGTGCGCCGACGTCTGCGATCGGGTCGTCGACGGCCGCGCCGACCGCGCCATCGTGGTCGGGGGCAGCGGTCAGGGCGAGCACATCGCGTGCAACAAAATAAGAGGGGTACGGGCCGGTCTCTGTCACGACCGCTTCACCACGGAGATATCCCGCGCCCACAACGACTCCAACGTTCTGGTGATCGGCGCCAAGGTCATCGCACCGGAACTGGCCGAGGAGCTCGCCGACCTCTGGATGACAACCGCGTTCAAGGGCGGCCGTCATCAGGATCGGCTCGACCAGATCGCCGCACTGGAGCATCGGTCCTGCGAGCACGGCGGTGCGGATGCCGCCCGCGATCGGAGCGCGTAGGAATCGCTGGAGGTAGTCGCCGCAAGTCGTCGGCGTTAGTGCTCGGCGAGGAACTGCAAGACGCGCGCCGGCGCTGTGTCGGCGGTCTGGGCACTAACCGGAACGTCCCAGTACTCCGCGTGGGGCAAACACTCGTCCAGGTAGCGGGCGGCCGAGGTCGCGTGCGAGGCGTCCTGGCCGGGCACGATCAAGGCGGGTACGTCGAGTGCCATCAGGTCCTCGGGCTCGGCGCCCGGCACGGTGTCGCGGTCGTACATCACCCGGGCGATGCCTGCGATCGTGGACAGATACCGTTGCGGATCGAGCTTCTCGTAGTCCTCGGCGAATGCGCTGTCCATCCGGATCACGCTCGCCCACGGGCCGACCCGCGGATCCTTGGTGAAGCCGAGATCGTGCGACCGCGCCAGACGAACCACGCCGTCGAGTCCATCCGACCGTACGAATGCGGCGTGATCGGCGAATCGCGCGTGTTGAGCCATCCGGTATCGGGCGCCGCCGGCCGGCGAGTACAGCACCATGCTGCGTACGCGGTCCGGGTGTGCGATCGCCAGCGCGGCGACCGACGAACAGCCGACGCAGCCACCCATCAGATGTGCTCGGTCGACGTCGAGATGGTCGAGCAACCCGATGCCCTGGCGTACGTAGGCATCCCAGCCCAGCCGCTCGACCCGGCCACCGGATCGGCCCGACTCACGCCGGTCGAACGTGATGCACGTGTAATGGGCACTCAACTGTGCGAGCAGGCCGATCCGTTGGTAGATGCCGAGTTCGGACCAGTTCTCCAGGCGGGAGTCGAAGCCGCCGGGCGAATACATCAACAGCGGCGGACCGGATCCGGTCACCTCATAGCGCGTGACGAGGCCGTCGATGGTGGCCGTTGACACTTCTCAGCCCTCCGGTGCGATCGGGATCCCGCCCCTGATCTGCCGGC
The DNA here is from genome assembly GCA_963724705.1 of uncultured Actinomycetota bacterium. Taxonomy (GTDB): domain Bacteria; phylum Actinomycetota; class Actinomycetes; order Mycobacteriales; family Micromonosporaceae; genus DASQPR01. The sequence goes on along the minus strand of CAVRVS010000005.1, from coordinate 136,129 downwards.
CGGCCCGCACATCGTCGGCGTACGCCGTGATCGCGTCGTACGAGATCCGGGCCACGTTGGCGTACGTGTCCGGCGGGTCGTCGATGCCGCCGGCGGCGTACCCGATCGCGGCATGCGCCATCCGTACCCGGCCGTCGAGCCACGGGCCGCCACCGAATCCGCCGAGCACCGGTATCGAAACCGCCCGGACGACTTCGGGGCCGACGACCGGACCGGAGTTCGTGAAGTCGAGGAGCGACGCCCCGGCCGCCTCCAGACGCTTCGCTTGCGCGACAAGCTCGTCGGCCATCTCGACCGGCACCTGCGCGCCGGGGCGAGCCATCGAGGCGTAGTCAAGACCCAGACGCAGGGCGTTCTGCGGTGTGATGCCGAACTGGGCCCAGACCGGGATGCCGGCGCGTTCGAGCGCGGTGACCGCCTCCGGAAAGTCGGCCGCGCCGTCCAGCTTGATGACGTCGACCCCGGCCTCCTTGACGAGTCGGATCGCCGCCTGGACCGCGCTCGCCGTTCCCTCCTGCAGCGGACCGTACGGGAAGTCCGCAGCTCACCAACGCCCGGCTCACCCCGCGGCGCACCGCCTGGGAGACCACGACCATCTGATCCATCGTGACTTCAAACGGATTCGATTGGCCCCACAGGTTCATCCCGACGGTGTCACCGACGGAGACGATGTCGACGCCGACCCGATCGACGATGCGGGCTATCTGGTAGTCCCACGCCACGACGGCGACAATCTTGCGGCCGTCTCGCTTCATCGCCGCCAACGACGCGACGGTCACCTTCGCACTTTCGTCGCTCATGCGCCCACCGCCGACATGATCTCCGCGACGTCGCTCTTGTCGTTCGTCACCAACAGCACCCGCGCATGCGGTCGAAGGGCGGTGACCGCGGCATCGACCTCATGGTCATGGCCGAGAATGACTCCGGCCGTCATGATGCCGCGCAGCGCACAGGCATTGCCGATCGCGGTCGCGGCGGCCGCGCCGTCGCCAGCCGTGGCGATCATCATCATGAAGTCGGCGTCGATCAATTCTTCACTCAGCCGGACCGGCCCATCCGAGGCATCGAGCACGATGTCCGCCAGGTCTCCGTCCGGCGCGCGGTGGCCATCGCTTCGGCTCGCGTCGTAGCGTCAGGAATCTCGTACCCCGCCACGGTTGATCGGCCAGCTCACGCACGACGGCGGCCGCGCCGGCATCCAACGCCACGACTCGCGACGCTCGCGGCGTTTGCGGCGCGGCGTTGATCCGAAACTTGGCCTCGGCGGCCGTTGCCGCCCAAGCACAGCTATTCAGCAGGGTCGGTCGCATCGTCGGGTCAGACGGAGGTTTGGCGGACGCCGGGGATCGCGGTGAGGGCATCGCGGCAGGACTCAAGGAAAGACTCCTCCTTCGGCAGGACGATCGACACCGACCGGATGCGGTGATGGGCGGTGTCGACGCCCGGCGGCACGGTGCCCTCATCGCGAAGCTCCTGCGCGGCCTGGACGAGCCGGCGACGGGCCTTGATGATGCCGCTGTCCGCGGACACCAGCCGCTCCTTCGTCCGATCGACGATCGGACCCATACTCTCCTGCAACGACGCGTCCTGCATCGCGATGCCGCGGATGCCGGAGAATGTCTCGCCACGGCGTTGAGCGTCGCGATCCATCAGGTAGTCATTGTCCTTGTTCTGCAGCGGCCGGAAGGTGCCCGGCACGTATTCGTTGTGCACGCCGCGCCCGTCCTTCATCGCCTGCAACTCGGCCGTCGTGATCGCGCGCGTCGGCAGATAGTCGAACGTGAAGACCCAGCAGTTCTCGTCGTCGATCGGCACCCAGAAGTGCCCGTGCACCGGGTGGTCGCCGCGCGGCGGCACCATCGTGAACGCCGGCATGACCCACGGCGTGATGCGCCAGTAGTAGTGGCCCTCCTCGGCGTTGCGGCGTACGCCGACGAGCAGCCCACCATCGGACTCGACCACCTCGAAGAACGGCCGCATGTCGTTGAGGTTGTACTCGTTGCCCTTCGATCCCTTGAACAGCGGATCGTTCTTCAAGCCATCAGAGTGCAGCCACGACACGTGGCTCGAGTCGATGCCGCCCTCCAGCGCCTGCAGCCAGTTGCTCTCCTGCCAGCGCTTCGACGTGTACGTCTGCTCGGAGCGGCACCGTCACCCACTCGAACTCCGGTGGCTCCGGTTGGGTCGCGGGGTCACCCATGTACGTCCACAACACGTCACCGACCCGGATCAACGGGTACGCGGTGAGCTTGACCTTGGTGCAGAAGCTCGAGTTGTCCGGCTCCGACGGCACCTCGATGCATTGGCCGGTCACGTCGTACTTCCAGCCGTGGTACGCGCACCGCAGCCCGCCGACTTCGTTGTTGCCGAACCACAGCGACGCTCCACGGTGGGCACAGAACTCGTCCATCAACCCGTACCGGCCGTCGCTGTCCCGGAACGCGATCATGCGCTCGGACAGCAACTTGACGCGCACCGGCGGGCAGCCCGGCTCCGGCAATTCATCGGCGAGGAGAGCCGGAATCCAATACTGCCGGAACAGATCACCCATCGCGGTGCCCGGTCCGGTCTGCGTCAACAGCTCGTTGATGTCCTGCCTGAGCATCCTCGCCCGCCTTTCGCCGGCCGTGCGCTGTGGCCGCGGTCTCGACCCATCAGCCCCGCAACGCGAAGCTGGTCCGTCCGACGCGAAACTCTCGCTGCGCCGGCCCAGAGAGACTATACGGCCTTAAAGCAAATCGTAATACCATTGACCCGAAGACAGCATCGGCTAGTTCGTCAGACGGTCGATCCATCGCGACGGTCTTTGCTCGGCTTGGCCACGACGATGCTGATCGGCTTCACACGCCGGCGCCGGCGGTCCGCCGTACCGGCTCGATTCGTGCCGACCCGCGGCTTGACTTCCCACGGAGGCCGTGAGTAGTCGAAGCCGCTGCTATCCGGCCCCTCGCGCGCCGGGGCCGAGCCATCCGACTGACATGGCCATGTCACTGCTTCGTAACGTCCCATTGACAAATGGTCCTACCTTATGACGATACTCCAGAGTGCTGCGCCGTGATCCATCACACGGCCGGCGCCGGAACTACCCGCCGGCGCTCCGGCTCACCTGACCGGTCACGATATGGCCTGATCCACACCCTGCGCATCCGCTCGATTTTCATTGGAAAGGATCACGCAATGAGAGCAACGGGAAGGCTGACCCGGGCATTGGCGCCCGTGCTGGTTGCCGCGCTCGCGGTCGGTATGGCCGCGTGCGGCTCCAGCGCCGGGACCGGTGCGCAGGCGGCGCAGCCGAGTTCGACGCTCGACGCGCTCAGCACCGACCAGCTCGCCGCACAGGCGGCCAAGGAAGGCTCGGTCACCTGGTACACGACGTTCGCCGACGACGACGTTCAGCCGATGATCGCCGCCTTCAACAAGGATCTACCCGAACGTCAAGGTGAACGCGCTCCGACTGTCGGCCGACCAGATCCCGGCCCGGATCATCACCGAACAGCGCGGTCACCAGTACAGCGCCGACGTCGTCTCCGGTGACTCTCCGCAGATCGCGCAGCTCCTGCAGGCCGGCGTGCTGCAGCCGTACACCCCGAAGGATCTTCCGCCGCTGCCGTCCGGGCTGTCCATGCCGAAGGGCTACGAGGGCATCGTCTACCTCGTCACGACCGTCATCGCCTACAACCCGACCGTGGTGAAGCAGAAGAATCTCCCAGTTCCGACATCTTGGGAAGACCTGACGAAGCCGGCATGGAAGGGTCAGTTCTCGATTGACCCAGGCGGCCGTGAACTGGTACGACAGCCTGATCAAAGGTATGGGACATGACCAGGCGCTCGCTCTGCTGAAGAGCCTCGGCGACAACAAGCCTGTCTTCGTCTCGAGCCACACGCAGGCCATCACCGATGTGGAGGCAGGCGAACCAGCTGCCGCCGCTACCGCGTACGGCTACAAGTCGGCGAGCTGAGATCAAGAAGAACCCGACCAACCTCGAGTTCTTCAACTCGAACCCGCTGCCGGCGTCGCTGACGCTGATCGACGTGGTCAAGAACTCGCCACACGCGGCGGCGGCCCGACTGTTCGACGACTGGATGGTCTCGCAGAACGGTCAGCAGACCGTCTCTGACGTCACCAACCACACCTCGATCCGTACGGACGTCAAGAACGACGCGAGCGTCTGGAACGAATCCAAGTGGCCCCCGGCCTGGGGTGACCCGAACCTGCCGAGCGCCCAGTACAACCAGGAGCTCGCCGAGATGAAGTCGGCCCTACAGGCACCGTGACGGCGGCTGGGGCGGGGCGCGAGCCCTGCCCCAGCCCCGCTGCGTGACAAGCTCTTTTTGCCGCAACGTCCGAGTGGCCGCGGACGGTGTGCACGACACCGCCGGACAACGATGGGAACGTACGGATGGCATTGCTGGCAGATCAACCGACCACCACGGCTACCGTCGTCGAACCCCTGCCACGGCGTCGGCGCACCTGGCGCGACTTCGTCGAGCCTCGCTACATCACCCTCGCCATCGCCGCGATCGCGGTCGCCTATCTCGCGCTCGTTCCGGTCGGAACGATGCTCTACGCGAGCCTGCAGAGCGACTTCCTGGGATTCACGCCGAGCACGTGGACGCTGCACAACTACGTCCGGACGTTCAGTGAGGCCGGGACCGGCTCAGCTCATCGCGAATTCGTTCATCTACGCGGCCGCGACCGCGATCGTGTCGACCGTCGTCGGGTTCGGGCTGGCCTGGCTCGTCGTACGGACGAACACCCCGGCCAAGGCGTTCGCCCGCGTCGCCGCGCTGATACCGCTGATCGTGCCGGGCATTCTGAACACCGTCGCCTGGAGTCTGCTGCTGTCACCCGAGCGCGGCCCGATCAACGTGGCGCTGCGCAACATCCACTTCCCGATCTTCAACGTGTTCTCGCTGACCGGCATGGTCTTCGTGCAGTCGATCCACGTCATCCCGGTCGCCTACCTGATGGGCACGGCCGCGTTCACATCGATCGACTCGTCGATGGAGGAGGCCGCGCTCGCCTCCGGCTCGTCGCCGCTGCGGACGTTCCGCATCGATCACGCTGCGCATGGCTCGTCCGGCCATCCTGTCGGCCGCGCTGCTGATGTTCGTGCAGACGATCTCGACCTTCGAGGTGCCGCAGCTGATCGGCGTGCCGGCACGGCATTTCGTCTTCGTCAGCCGGATCTACTCGGCGTTGCAGAGCTTTCCGCCGGACTACGGCACGGTCGGCGTACTCGGCGTGTTCGTGCTGGTGGTCGCCTGCGCGGGCCTGTTCCTGTCGCAGCGCCTGAGTCGGTCGTCGCAGCGTCGCGACCATCACCGGCAAGGGGTTCCGCGCGCGCGCGCAGGACATCGGCCGGTGGCGTTGGCTCGGACTGGCCGGGATCATCGCGTTCTTCCTGATCGCGGTCGTGCTGCCGATCCTGATGCTGATCTGGTCGTCGCTGCTGCCCGGTTACGAGCAGCCGTCGTTGCACGCGCTGCATGATCTGACGTTCTCGAACTTCGAACAGATCATGAAGCGACCGGGCCTCGCGAGGTCGGTCCAGAACAGCCTCATCACCGCGATCGCGTCCGGTGCTGATCGTCACCGTGCTGAGCGCGGTGGTCGCCTACATCACGGTCAAGATCCAAGATCCGCGGACGGGGAATCCTCGACGGGCTGGCCACCGTGCCGATCGCCGTGCCGAGCGTGATCATGGGCGTCGGCATCCTGTTCTGGTATCTCGTCGCGCCACTCCCGGTCCACCTCTACGGCACCCTGACCATCCTGATCATCGCGTTCGTCACGATCACGCTGCCGTACGGCATGCGCTACCTCGCGCCGGGCATGGCGCAGATCAAGGACGAACTCGAAGAGGCCGCGACCGCCAGCGGCGCATCGTGGCTGCAGTCGTTCCGCCGGATCTTCATCCCGCTGCTGATGCCGTCGCTGCTGGCGGCGTTCATCTACACGATGATCGTGGCGTTCCGCGAGATCTCGGCGGCGATCTTCCTGTACACGTCCAACACCGAGGTCGTCTCCGTCCAGGTCTACGACCTCTACTCCAACGGCAGTTACCCGGTCGTCGCGGCCCTCGGCGTCGTTATCGTCATCTTCCTCAGCATTCTGGCCGGAGCGGTCCGGTTGATCAGCCGGCGGGTCGGGATCCGGAATGAATAACGCCTGGCCCACCGCCGGCCCGCCGGTCTCCGCCGACCCTTTGCCGCCGTCCGCGTTGCCGACCCGCACCCATCATTCGGAATGAGTTGAGCTGATGATCAAGCTGACCGGACTGACCAAGCGCTACCCCGGCCGATCGGTCACCGCCAACGCCGTCGACGGCATCGATCTGGACATTCCCGACGGCAAGTTGGTCACCCTGCTCGGACCGAGCGGTTGCGGCAAGACCACGACGCTGCGGCTGATCGCCGGCCTCGAGCGAGCCGACGCAGGGGATCATCGAAATCGACGGCCAGGTCGTCTCGGACCCGGCGCGCGGCATCTTCGTCGGCGCACACCGACGCCCGATCGGCATCGTGTTCCAGTCGTACGCGATCTGGCCGCACATGACCGTGATCGACAACGTCATGTTCCCGCTGCGCGTGACGCGCCCGCGTCCGAAGAAGGCCATCGCCCGCGACACGGCAATGCAAGCGCTCGACATGGTCGGCCTCGCCGACTTCGCCGAGCGCCCGGCGCCCGCCCTCTCCGGCGGGCAGCAGCAGCGCGTCGCGCTGGCCCGCGCGCTCGTCCGGGAGCCGAAGGTGCTGCTGCTCGACGAGCCGTTGAGCAACCTCGACAAGGGTCTCCGGGGCCGGATGCGCGACGAGATCCGCGCGGTGCAACAACGGCTCGGCATCACGACCGTCTTCGTCACGCACGACCAGGACGAGGCACTGGCCGTCTCCGACGACGTCGTGGTGATGAACGGCGGGCACGTGATCGAGCGCGGGATCCCGCACGCGATCTACACGTTCCCGCAGGACATGTTCACCGCCCGATTCCTCGGCGTCTCCAACAGCCTGGACGGCGTGGTCGAGTCGATCGATGCCGAACGGCGCAAGCGTTGTATTCGGCGCGCGTTCGATGGTCTGCCGGCAAAAGGGATCGGCTCAGGTCGGCGACCGCGTCAGCGTGTTCATGCGACCGGAGAGCTTCCGCCTGTCGCGCAAGCAACACAGCGACGATGCCTGGCTGGGCACGGTCGAGTTCAGCATCTACCACGGCGACTGCTGGGACTATCACGTCCGGCTCGGCGACGAGTTGCTGAAGGTCCGTGTCTACCAGGAGAAGGTCGGCCTCTCCCACGGCGACCAGGTCTACCTCGAGCCGGACGCGGACAGCGCGATCGTGATGTCGGCCGCGGCCATCGCACCGGAGCAGGTTGATGCGACCCGCGCGGTTGACGCGGCGTCGGTCAGCTAACGCCCAAACCCAAACCCCTAGCCGGTACGGGCAGCGGAACGCCACTGCCACAACGAAATATCCGAGTCGTCCGAGGATCACCGATCCGCGGACGCGATGCCGCACGGCCCGATGCTGTCGTCGGTGCGGCGTCACCAGACCGCACCACCGCAACACCGCAGCACAGAAGCACCGCAACACATGGATCATCGCGGCAAACGCCACGACGAACGCAAGGAGCACACATGACGACGCCCGCGCTCACGGCTCCCGGGGTCCCGGCCCCGCTCGACGGATTCGACTACCCGGCCCCGCGTTTCCCGCGCTACCTGCTGCAGGAGCGGACCGATGACGTCGAGGACCTCATGCCGCTGGCTCGGGCGCACGTACGCCGGCGCTACGGTCGATCGGCGCTCGGTGACGTACGACCCGGCGACGAGCTGCTGATCGTCACGTTTCCGCACCAGAACGACATCGTCTTCGACGCGCTGCGGCGGGCGTTGCTCGAGATCGGCGTCGAGAAGGTCGACCGGATCGACGTGACCGACCTCGGCATGGAGGTGCGCGAATACAGCGCCGCCGACGGCTGGCGCGAGATCACCGACCGGCTGCCACCGATGATCGAGGAGGGCGTCGAGTTCAACGTCGCCGCCGCTGCGCTGAAGCGCTTTCTCGACGACCGCCCCGGCTACACCGGTGTGTACGCGGGTGAGGCTGGCCGGTCGCACTGGAAGCGGGCGGCTGGCAAGCGGATCCGCAACAACTGGGTCTACGCGACGTACGAGGACTTCATCGGCCGGGCCAACGGTGTGCCGGACGAGATCTGGCGCACCGTCGACCTCATGGTCGTCGACGCGTTCCGCAACGCATCCGCCGTGCGCATCACCAGCCCGGAGGGAACCGACATCGGCTGGGAGGTCACCGAGCAACAGGCCGAGCTGTGGCCCAAGGGCGCCTACATTTCCGGCCACATTCTCGGCTCGACGATCCAGGGCATCCGCTTCGGCCATCCGGCCGACACGTTCCTGCGCGAGGCGAAGCAGCTCATGCCGACGCTCAACGGCGTCGTCGGTGGCACCAGCAACCACACCGGCTACTACCCGCACATCCAGGTCACCATCGAAGGCGGGATGATCAAAAAGATCGACGGCGGCGGCCGGTACGGCGATCTGTGGCGCGAAGTCGTCGAGCGGTATCGGGACACGCAGTACCCGGGCTTTCCGTACAAGGGTTGGGCGTACTTCAACGACGCGTCGATCGGTACGAACCCGAAGAGCTACCGCCAGATCGAGACGCTGTGGAACTACAACGACTCCTGGACGAACCTGCCCGAACGGGCCCAGGCCGGCGTCATCCACTTCGGCTTCGGCGCCGAGCACTGGGACCAGACATTCCTCGACTACGCCAAGCGCAACAAGTTGCCGACGATGCATTTCCCGCACGTCCACAACCTCTTCGCCACGTACGAGATCAAGCAGCGCGACACCGGCGAGTGGGTCAAGCTGATCGACAAGGGCCGGATCACGGCGCTCGACCACCCCCGCGTCGTACGCCTCGCGTCCAGCCTCGGCGGCACCCATCACCTCGAGTACGACTGGATTCCGGCCGTGCCCGGCATCAACTATCCGGGCGACTTCCAACGCGACTACGGGTCGGACCCGGTCGCGTGGATCCGCCGCGAGCAGACCGGAGAGTTCGACCGTGCCTGAGACCGCGACTCAACCCCACTCGTCGACGCTGACCGGCCTCGGGCCTGCCCTCACGACGACCGACGAGGCTCCGTTCTATCTGCCGGCCGCCGACGAGGTCGAACTGTTCCACGCCGCGTACGACCAGCGGATCCCGGTGCTCCTCAAGGGCCCGACCGGGTGCGGCAAGACCCGGTTCGTCGAACACATGGCGTGGCACATTGCCCGCGAACGCAGCGAGAAGTCGACACCGTCGCTGGTGACGGTCACGTGCCACGACGACATGACGGCGTCCGACCTCGTTGGCCGCTACCTGCTGTCGACCGACGGCACGACGTGGCTCGACGGGCCGCTGACCCAGGCCGTACGAAGTGGCGCGATCTGCTACCTCGACGAGGTTGTCGAGGCGCGCAAGGACACGACGGTCGTCCTCCATGCGTTGACCGACCACCGCCGCATGCTGCCGGTGGAGCGGCTCGGCACCACGATCCCGGCGCATCCCGACTTCCTGCTCGTGGTCTCGTACAACCCGGGCTACCAGGCCACGGTCAAGGACCTCAAGCCCAGCACGCGCCAACGTTTCATGGCGATCGAGTTCGGTTATCCGACAGTCGATCTGGAGACCGACATCATCGCGCACGAGTCCGGCATCGACGCGGAAACAGCGGGTTCGTTGGCGTTTCTTGGCAATCGGCTGCGCAATCTCGACGACGCCGACATCATCGACGGCCCGAGCACGCGATTGCTGATCTATGTCGGCGCGTTGATCCGCAAGGGCGTGGCCCCGACGCGGGCCTGCGATGTGGCGCTGGTGCAAGCCGTCAGTGACGATCGGGATGTCCAGAGCGCGGTCCGGAGCGTCGCGCACGCTGTCTTCGCCGAGTGAGCAACAGTATGGCGGGCACCGGCGCGCACGATCACCACCATTCGCACACGCACATCCCGGCGCCGGCCCGGCCTGACTTCGAAGCCGCGCAGCATGCGATGACGCTGTACTACCGGGCGCTCTCCGGCCGTGGTTGCGAGATCGTTCCGTACGACGACGATGACGATCTGTGGCAGCATCCCGACACCGCGACGACCATCCGGCTGCCGTCCCACGCGCCGCTGGACGATCACGGGCGTTATAGCGATGCGGCCTGGTATCAGGTCGCGCTCACGCATCGCGCGCTGCACCACACGCTCGGCACGTTCCGCCTCGACCTCGTCCGGGATGAACCGCTGTTCGCCAGGTTGCGACCGGTCCTACCGGACGGAGATCACGATATTCCCGCGCTGGAACGCTTCGCGCGGTTGTTCGGCCGTACCGCCCTTGCGGTTGAGGTGTTCGCCTTGTGCGAGGACACGCGCATCGATGCCGCCGCGCAGCGCCTCCTGCCCGGCCTCGGTGCGGCCTATCGCGCCGTCCGGCACGCGGCGCGCCATGAACGGCCGGATCTCGCTCTGCTCCCACCCCGGTCCGCAGTGGCGGAAGCGTTGGTACGGTTCAGCCTCGGCGCCGACTCCGTGACGGCACCGGCCGCGCTCGCCGAGCCAATGGCGATCGTGGTAGCGGCGGCCAGCCGGCTCCTGGACCCGCGAGCGACCGTGGAGTCGTCGGCCGAGGCGACCATCCGTATCTACGACGTCTTGGCCGGGCTGCCGAATATCGGTCCGATCCGAGCGATTCGACCAATCGTTTTCGCGGACCTCACATCGAGCGTGAAACCGGACCTCGACGATCCAACGTTCGGACACTTCCGAGACGAACTGCGGCTCGAAGGTGACGAGAAGTTCGACGTACGGCTTGTCCCGGTGCGGTACCGCGACACGCCCGGGCCGCGATACGCCGGCCAACAGGCGTCGGGGATGCCGCTCCAAGAGGCGATCCTGCGCATGACGCCGGATCTGGATGCCGCGTCGGCGGACGCCGACACCGATGGCTTCCAGGCCCGATCGTTGGAGGCCGAACGGGGCGGCGTCGACGTCACGGCAACGGACCGACCCGACGCCCCACCCGAACCACTGCCGCACGACCACGGCCCCGATCTCGACGACCATCACCGGCCGACGTCGGGCCAACTGCACGCGACCGGTCGCGACGAGTTCGTCTACCCGGAGTGGGACAGTGTCGCCGGCCGCTACCTTGCCGACTGGTGCCTGCTTCGGGTGCGCCGGCCACGAACCGTGCGTGCCGACCGTACGCACCGCCGGGCACTCGCCCGCCACGGCCACCTGTTGCCCGGTCTCGTCGCCCAACTCGAACGGGTCCGACCGGCCGGCCGCGACGTGGTGCTACGGATGCCGTACGGCGACGACCTCGACCTCGACGCGTGCATCGACGCCATGGTCGACCTTCGGGTCGGCATCGAGCCGAGCGACCGTGTCTTCGCGAGCGTCCAGGAACGCCGGCGTGACGTCGCCGTCGCGATCGGCATCGACCTGAGTTCGTCGACGGCCGAACGGTTGCCGCCCGATCCGGGCAACCCCAAGGAAGTCAACCGGATCCTCGATCTCGAACGCGACGCGGTGAGCCTGCTGACCGAGGCGCTGGAACGGATCGGCGACGCGTACGGCATCTACGGCTTCTCCGGCGGCGGTCGCGATGACGTACGCCTGTCGGTCGTCAAGGACCTCGACGAGCGCCGCTCCCCCGCACTGACCCACCGTCTGGCCGGGTTGACGCCGGATCACACGACACGGATGGGCCCGGCGATACGACATCTCGCCCACCGGCTGGATCGCAGCGAGGCGGCGACAAAGATCATGCTGATTGTCTCGGACGGGCGACCGTACGATCTCGACTACGGCCAGCAGTACGGTGACGACGCGGTGCTCGACTATGCGCTCGCCGACACGGCGCGAGCCTTGGACGAAGCCCGCGCCACCGGCGTTCGGCCCTACCTCATCACGGTCGATCCGGCCGGTGGCGACTACCTGGCGCGGATGTGCGACCCACGCGAATACCACGTCATCAGCGACGCCCGGGATCTGCCGGCATCGCTGGCCGAGCTGTACGTGGTCGCCCGCGCCGAAGCACGGGCGACCACACGTTCACTTCTGGGCCGGGGCCGCCGACGCTAGACGCCGGCCGCAGGCTCTGGCCTCAGGCGCCGACCGACGTCGTCGCGCTGGCCAACTCGGCCGCGTATTCGGGGGCGTCCTCGAGGTAGTGCACCGTGTCGTAACCGAGGTGCTTGAAGATTCGGTTCTGTACGGAGAGCACATGTAGCGGCGTCCCATCCGCCGCGAAGTGCTGCGCGATGGTGTTCTGCGGGATATAGAGCGTGTCACCCTTGTGGAAGTCGTGCCGCGTCGGCTCTTTGGCGATCCGGGCGTAGTACTTCTCGGCGATCTCCGCCTCGACCTCCCAGTGCAGCGAATATCCATCGCCATCGAGGATGTAGAGGATCTCGTCGGCCATCTTCCAATACTTGCCGGATCGACCCCCGGCCGGGACGGTCAATTCGTAGACGTCGACCGAGAATTGTCGGTGGTCGATCTGCTGGACGCTGTTCATCACGCGTGTGTGGCCGAGCGGCGTGGTTTCCCAGAAGCCATCCTCGGCCGTCACGACCTTCTTGCGGTCCATGACGCCGGGCGTCCAGATGCGTGACCAGTCCTCGCGCTCGCCGAACTCGTCCGGCCGGGCGATCGGACCGCTGCGCCCCTGCTGGATCAGGCCCATGAACATCCAGGTGCACTTGGCCTTCATCACCAGTGCGACGGCCCGTTCGTCGTACGGGTTGTAGTGACGGTGAACCGAATCGGTGTGTACGAAGACGAGGTCGCCCTGCTTCCAGTCGTAGCGCTGGTCGTCATGGATCTCGTAGCCGCGGCCTTCGAGGATGTAGAACGCCGCTTCGTTCTGATGGCCGTGGCCGTGGTTTGCGCTGTCCGGTGGAAGTTCCACGAAGTGGACCTGCACCGTCTGGGTCAGGAACGGGTCGTCGCCCGGTCCGATCCGCCACCACGTACGCGACTTGGCCGAATCGCCGGAGTGGGCGGCACTGTCACCGGTGTCCACGACAACCGTGTCGTCGCGGACCCGGGGCGCCGCCAGCTGCTCGCGCCGGAAATGGCCCAGCCCGTACGTTTCCGACGTCATGCCGCGAACGAATACGCGACCGTCCTCACCCATGGTCACTCGCTTTCTCGGCGCTGCGTCGCGCCGGGCGGGGTTGGAATCGGGCCGGCCGAACGTGTCTGTCCCGAGAGCCCAATCATGTGTACGGTAAGCATTATAGGGCTAACGGTCTTACCTTTCTACTCTCGGCCCTTTCTACTCTCGACCGGCACAGAAAGGCTACTCGTGGGCAACATCCATCTGAGCATCGCTACGACGGACTACGACCACTTCCGCGACTTTCGTCTCGGCACGGTGACGGCGCAGGGCATCGAACACACCTGGTCGATTCTCAGCCATCACGAGGTCTTCGCCCGATTCACCGCACATCGCGAATGGGACGTTGCCGAGCTTTCGATCGCGAAGTTTTCGACTCAGGTCACCCGGGATAACCCGGACATTATCGGTCTTCCCGTCGTCTGCTCGCGCGTCTTCCGGTTCGGCGCCTTCTACGTGAACCGCAACAGCGGGATCACCTCCGCCGAGGACCTGCGGGGTAAGCGAATCGGTTCGCCGGAGTGGGCGCATTCGGCCGCGGTGTACATGCGCGGCTGGCTCCACAACGACGTCGGGGTCAAGCTCGATGAGGTCGAGTGGGTGCAGGCCGGCGCGAACGCGGCCGGACGCGAGGAAAAAGTCGAGCTCAATCTGCCGTCCGGCGTGCGACTCACCCGGATCGCCGACCGGTCGCTGTCGGACCTGCTGGCCGCCGGCGACATCGACTGCGCCATCATCGCCCGGCCCCCGACGTGTTTTCTCGAAGGCCATCCGGACGTCCTGCGGCTCTATCCTGACTTCGAGGAGCGCGAATTGGCGGCCTACCAGAGCAGCGGGGTCTGGCCGATCATGCACATCATCGCGATGCAGCGTCGGATCCTCGACGACAATCCGTGGATCGCGCGCAATCTGTACAACGCATTCCTGGAGTCCAAGCAGCGCAGTGTCGAGCGGCTTCTCGATCCGGCAGTGTCGCGCTATCCGCTGCCATGGCTTCCGGCGTACGCGAGGCGAATGACCGACGCGTTCGGCGGCGATCCGTTTCCGTACGGCATCGAGCCGAATCGGTCGACCGTCGAGCAGCTGTTGCAGTACGCGTACCAGCAGGGCATTGCCCACCGGCTCGCGACACCAGACGAGGTGTTCCCGACCGGGATCATGACCAAGGTCGTGGTGTAGCGAGCCGGCGTTGGTGCGCACGGATCGGGCGCGGCCCTAGCGGTGCGGGCCGTGCGCCGTTCCGTTGCGTACCGCCTCATCGAGCAGCTTCTTGCCGTCCTCCGGCGTGAGCTGGACCGCGTGCCGCTCGATGTTGTGCAGCCGCATGGTCCGCAACAAACCCGTGTCCTGGATGGCGAGGTATCGGGACGTGTCCTCGCCGTCGAGGTTGAAGTGCTGGTGCCAGGCCCAGCGCGGCGGCGCGAACAGCGTGCCTTCCTGCCACTCGACCGCCTCGATCGGTTCGTCCTCGTAGTTGATCAGCGAAAACCCGTGGCCCTTGACGACGTAGAGGTAAGCCTCCGTGGTGTGGCGATGCCGCACCGACTTGCCACCGGGCATGAGCTCCGAGATGTGTGCGCCGAGCACTTCGTAGTCGGCGAGGTCGATGTAGTGACCGCGATTGTTCCGCCAGGGACGAGCCGGCAGCTCCATCTTGCGGAGGTCGTCCTCGACGACGAGACCGGTGATCGGCGGGTGCTGGCGGTTGAACTCGTCGCGTGCGGCGATCTCCGACGATTCGAGGTTCTTCTTCTCGCTGGAAAGAACGCCTTTGAGGTACTCGTCGCGCATGCCGATCTCCTCCTGGCCGCCTCGACGCGACCCGCAGTCTGGCCCCGACCGCATTCGAGCTGGGCCGAATCTCGGGTCGGTGGCGTTTGGCCTTACCAATTGTCCATTGTCACTAAACCAATGTCGGCTGTCGCCTGTCAAGTTTTGCCCATGTGGAAGATCCCCGATCTTGCAACGAAATCGGGGCCTTCGCGCCCGACGAAGGGCCGAAAACGTTACAAGATCGACGAGCCACGGACCGAGGCTTCGTCGGTACGGCGAACCAGATGGCGCCACATCGTGTCGACGTTGAACCCGCCGCCGAGATCCGGAAGGCCGGCCAGATCGGCGTCGGTGATCGGTCGCGGCGTGCCGCCGGCGGACAGAATAGTGAGCGTCGTCCGAGCCAGCGTATCGACGGCGACCGCTTGCAGCACCGCGCGCGCCACTGCGGTCTCGGCCGGTCCCTCGGCCACACTGACCAGCCCGTGCCCCCGAAGGATCACCACCGGACGGTCGCCCAGGGCATCGGCCATCGCGCCGGCGAGCTCGGAATTCGTGATCAGTACGGACCGGTCCCAGGTCGGAATCCCATCTGCGGCGAGACGCGCGCCCGGGATGTCGTACGCCCCGTAGATCGGCAGAAGCGCCGTACCGGTCAAGGACAGCGCAACCACGGCGGGTGGATGGGCGTGAACGACCGCGGTCACGCCGGGCCGCCGGCGCATGATCTCGGTGTGTATCGGCGCCTCATTGGGGGCGGTCCAGTCGCCGAGATCACGCGATCCGGTCAGTGGCACGAGGTGAACGTCGTCCGCCGTCGTGTACGCGAGACCGGATTCGTTTCGGCCGCGGCAGCGGAGCAGCAGCTCATCGTCTGAGACCCGGGCGCTGATATGGCCGAGGACGTGTTCCACAAGTCCGGTGTGCGCCATGACGCGGCAAGCGGTGGCGACCGTTTCGGCCAGTGCGGCACTGTCGTTGGGGCGCTGGGCCGCTGCGGTGGATTGATCATTCGCCACGGTCGGTGTCCTCTCCTGGGCAATCGTCCGGGTAGACTTTAGTGGACTAGTCATCAGACCTTTAGACTCTAGGACCGTCTGGCGCTCTGAACAGCCAGTGAATCTGCCGCGTGAATGTCGGTCCGTGTACATATCGCAGGATTGTGAGAACATTGCGCCGTGAGTGACCCCACCAGGACAGTGGCGAAAGTCGCCCCCCGCGCTAATGGCGATTTGTATACAGCCGTGTCGTCGAATCGGATGTCCGAGGCGATCGTCGATCAGATCCGCGGACTCATTCGTAGTGAACAGCTTCGGCCGGGGGACCGGTTGCCGAGCGAGCGTGATCTGGGCGAGCGGATGGGCGTGAGCCGGGTGACGATCCGGGAGGCCATGCGCGTGCTCGAGGCCGGCGGGCTCATCGAGATCCGGGTCGGCGCTCGCGGTGGAGCGGTGGTCACGTCGCCGTCGTCGACGAAGCTGGGTTCCGGGCTGGCCGACCTGATCAGCTTGTCCCCGGTGACCGCGGGCGAGGTGACCGAGGCGCGTCAGGTGTTCGAGGTGGGCATCATTCCGCTGGTGGTGGAGCGGGCGACCGAGCAGGACCTGACCGAGTTGCGGGAGATGGTGGCGGCGCATCAGGCGGCGCTGAAGAACGGCGAGTACGGGATGCCGATGTCGGCCGCGTTCCACGTGCGCGTCGCCGCCTGCACGCATAATGCCGCCATCGAGATGCTCGTGCACTCGTTCCACGGACCGTTGTTGATGTCACTGCGCGAAGCGCAGGTCGCGGCGCCGCTGATGGGGCATCGCGGCACCAACGAACACCGGGACTTCGTGGAGGCGGTAGCCAAACACGATGTCGAGCGGGCCGAAGAGATCATGCGGACCCACCTCGGCCGGACGGCTCGACGGGTTGCGCGTGTCAAGGCAACGCGGGCCCGCGAGGCCAAGCCGTAGTCACGGCTACCGCCGCTAACGACCCCTGTCCGAACTCAGGCACGCCTTCGATATGCGAGTGCGGCGCACCACACAGCGCTCACATTGATTGCCCCCCATCCTCGTGGTCTAATGGTAGGACCATCGAGGAAGTGAGGGCATGGTGGACGTCGATCTGTTGGTCGTGGGCTCCGGTCCCGTCGGGCTCTACGCCACGTACTACGCGGGTTTCCGCGGCATGCGTACGGCCGTCATCGACTCCCTGCCCGAACCCGGTGGACAGATCTCGGCGCTCTACCCGGAAAAACTGATCTACGACATCGCCGGCCTGCCGGCGGTCCGCGGCCGGGATCTCGTCGCCGGACTGCTCGACCAGGCCAACACGTACACGCCGCAGTGGCTCCTTGGCCAGTCGGCGCAGCACCTGCAACGGCTGCCCGACGGGCGGCTGCGCATTGTGACCACGACCGGCACCGAAGTGACGACGCGGTCGATCGTGCTCGCCGCGGGCATTGGGACGTTCACGCCCCGGCCGCTACCGGTCGGTCGGGAGTTCGTCGGCCGGGGCGTCGATTACTTCGTCACCGATCCGTCCGCCTACGCCGGGCATCACGTCCTCGTCGTCGGCGGCGGCGACAGCGCCGTCGACTGGGCGCTGACACTCGAACCGATCGCGGCATCGGTCACGCTCGTGCATCGCCGCCCGCAATTTACCGCGCACGCCGCATCCGTGGCGCAGTTGCACGCCTCCTCGACGAGCGTACGGACGCCGTTCGTTGTTCATGCCCTATCCGGCGACGATCACGTGCGTCGTGCCATCCTCCGCGACACAGCCGGCGGCGACCTGTTAGAACTCGACTGCTCGCGGATCGTCGCCGCGCTCGGATTCACCGCAGATCTCGGTGCGCTGACCGGTTGGGGCCTGTCGATCGTCGACCGCCACATCGAGGTGGACTCGACCATGTGGACCGGAGTCGATGGCATTTACGCCGCCGGCGACGTCACCGAATACGCCGGCAAGGTCCGCCTGATCTCCGTCGGTTTCGGCGAAGCGGCGCTCGCGGTCAACAACGCCGCCGTAGCCAACGACCCCACCGCGCAGCTGTTCCCCGGCCATTCCACCGCGACGGCGGCCTAGCCCACCGTTTCGCGACGCCTTCCGACGCCTTTCGAAGGGACGACCCATGCCGTTCTTCATCGCCGGAGACTGCCTCGATGTGCTGGACAAGTCCTGCATCGAGGAGTGCCCCGTGGACTGCATCTACGAGGGCGGCCGCAAAATGTACATCCACCCGAAGGAGTGCATCGACTGCGGCGCGTGCGAGGTTGTCTGCCCAGTCACGGCGATCGTCTCCGACCTGACCATGACCGACGAGACCCGACCATGGAAAGACGACAACGCCGGGTTCTTCACCGAGGTCTTGCCCGGCCGCGACGCGCCACTCGGCTCACCCGGCGGCGCGGCGAAAATCGGCCCCATCGGCGCCGACACCCCACTCGCACAGCAATCCGCCACCAACTGACTGTCGGCCGCCGTGACGGCCTCTGCCGCGCGGTCCTGCGTTACCGTCATCAGCTATGACAGACGGCCTTCTCGATGCCCGTGGACGTGGAACGCTCGTGACTCTGCGACGGGACGGCCGACCGCAGCTGTCGGTCGTCGACTACACCTTCGATCCCGCGACTCAGGTCATCCGTTTCTCTACCACCGACGACCGGGCGAAGACGCGTAATCTCCGCCGCGATTCCCGAGCCAGTTTCTACATTCTTGCCGCCGACGGTTGGTCGTACACGGTGGCCGACGGCACGGCATCGCTAACGCCGGTCGCGTCCGAGACCGGCGACGCGACCGTCGAGGAACTGATCGACGTGTACCGGCTCATCGCGGGCGAGCATCCCGACTGGGACGACTATCGACGCGCGATGGTGGCCGATCGCCGCCTGGTCGTACGGATCCACGTCGATCGCGTGTACGGCACCGCGCAGTAACGGCCCGACCGACCGGCTCACCGGATCAAGCAGAACTCGTTTCCCTCCGGATCGGCCAAGACGGTGAGCTCGTCGCGTACGGCGACGACGCGGGCACCGAGGTCCACGAGCCGGTGCGTCTCCTCGTCGATGTCCGCGGAGCGCAGGTCGAGGTGGACGCGATTCTTCACCGCCTTTGCTTCCGGCACGCGCTGGAACCAGATCCGGGGTCGTTCGGCGGTTGCAGGCGCCAGGAGGACGGTTGGATCATCCTCAATGTCGTCGACACCGAGGGCTCGCAAGCGTTCGATCTCCGCCTCGTCGTACGGTGCAACTGCGTAGTCGTCGAGTGCAGCCGCCCAGAATCGGGCGAGGAACGCCGGATGGGCGCAGTCAACGACAATGTCGCCAATGGTCGCCATGTCGGTCATTCTGGTCGACATCAAGCGCGAGTGGCACCTGGAATTGCTGACTGGGACTGCGTAGTAAACAACCCCGCCCGATCGTCGTACCGTCGAGCCGCTGGACGGGCGGTGCGAGAATCCGATCGGGAGGAAGCCGTGAAGTACCTGATGTTGGTGTGCGTGGACGGACCGTTCGAGGCCGACCCGGCCGAGCTCAACGTGCAACCGTGGCTCGACGAGATGCACGGGCGAGGCATTCGGCTCACCGGCGACCGGCTCCGGCCGGCCACCGACGCAACCACGGTCCGCGTACGGGATGGCGAAACGCTGCTGACCGACGGGCCGTATGTGGAGACGAAAGAGCAGATCGGCGGGTTCGACATCATCGAATGCGCGAATCTCGACGAAGCCATCGAAGTCGCGTCCAAGCACCCGATCGCAAAGTTCGGGATGATCGACATTCGGCCGTTCTGGGCGGAGGCGGCCGAGGCCTGACCCGGCCCAGCCGACCGACGACATGACCGAGGAATCCGGCGCAACCGACAAGAGCGACGCAACCGGCTCCACCGGATCAACCGGCAGGACCGGCAGGACCGGCGCGACCGAAGGGGCCGTTAGCGCCGCGATCACGACCGCGTACGCCCAGGAATGGGGCCGCATTGTCGCGACGCTGATCCGGCTCGACCGGCGACTGGGATCTCGCCGAAGAGTGTGCGCAGGACGCGTTCACGACCGCGCTCGAGCGGTGGCGCCGGGACGGTATCCCGGACCGCCCCGGGGCATGGCTTACGACGACCGCGCGCAATCGCGCCCTCGACCGGATCCGCCGCTCGGCGACCGAAACGAGCAAGCTCCAGGAGGTGGCCCGGATGGCAGACGTCGGCGACGACCGGGTGACCCTCGACGATTTCCCGGACGACCGGCTGCGGTTGATGTTCACCTGCTGCCACCCGGCACTCACCATGGATGCGCAGGTCGCGCTGACGTTGCGTACGCTCGCCGGTCTCACGACGGCGGAGATCGCCGGCGCGTTTCTCGTCAGCGAGCATACGATGGGTCAGCGTCTGTTCCGGGCCAAGCACAAGATCCGTCACGCCGGCATCCCGTTCCGCGTGCCGCCGGCGCACTTGTTACCCGAGCGCACGTCGGCCGTCCTCGCGGTGATCTATCTCCTGTTCAACGAGGGTTACGCGGCCAGTGGTGGCGCGGATCTGGTCCGGCAGCGCCTGACCGCGGAGGCAATCCGTCTCGGGCGCCTGCTCATTGCGCTCATGCCCGACGAGCCCGAGGCCGCCGGGCTTCTCGCGCTCATGTTGCTGCACGACGCCCGACGGCCCGGCCGCCTCGATCCGCAGGGTGACCTCGTGCCCTTGGAAGACCAGGACCGAGCCACGTGGAATCGGCCCCAGATCGATGAGGGCATCGCGATCCTGGAGCGAGCGCTACGCCGCCAGAGCCCGGGCATCTATCAGATCCAGGCGGCCATCGCCGCGTGTCATGCGGAGGCGCCCGTCGCGGCCGACACCGATTGGGCTCAGATCGCTCTGCTGTACGCCGAATTGGCGCGACTGGCGCCCGGTCCGATCGTGGAGTTGAACCGTGCCGTCGCGGTCGCGATGGCGGACGGGCCATTAGCCGGTCTCGACCTCGTCGATGCGCTCATACAGTCCGGGCAACTCGCCGGTTACCATCTGCTGCCGGCAACGCGAGCGGATCTGTTGCGCCGCCTCGGCCGTCACGGCGAGTCGGTGGACGCATACCGCGAGGCGCTCGAACTCGTACCGGCCGAACCGCAACGGCGTTACCTCGAGCGCCGCCTCAGCGACGCGATGGCGGCGGCCGATGGAGTCACGGATCGGCGGCAACCTCGCTGACGAGCCCCCGAAACTCATCGGTCGAGTGTGGGACTGCGGCGTAGGGTGGCCGGGCTGTCGAGTTTGCGAAGGGGGCGAGATGGCGTACCCGCCGATCGAGCCGTACGAGACCGGCATGATCGACACTGACGATGGCCAGCACATCTACTGGGAGATCTGCGGAAATCCGGACGGCAAGCCTGCCCTCGTGGTGCACGGCGGACCCGGATCGGGCTGTACGCCCGGCATGCGCAAGGCATTCGACCCGCGGCGGTACCGGATCATCCTTTTCGACCAGCGCGGCTGCGGCCGGAGCCGGCCACACGCCAGCGATCCGGCCACCGACATGTCGACCAATACCACGGAACATCTCATCCGGGACATCGAGCAGTTGCGCGAGCACCTCGGCGTCGACCGTTGGTTGCTGTGGGGCGGATCGTGGGGCTCGACGCTCGCCCTCGCGTATGCCGAGCGGCATCCGACGCGGGTGTCCGAAATCGTGCTTGTCAGCGTGACGGTAGACCGACGTACGGACATCGACTGGCTGTATCGGGGGGCCGGTCGTTTCTTCCCCGAGGCGTGGGCGCGGTTCCACGACGCCGTCGGCGCGGACGAGTTTCGACTGCCGACCGACAGCCATCCGCCGATCGAGGAACTGTTGTCGATCTACAGCGAGCGCATGTCCGAGCCCGACCGGGCCGTCCGCGAGCACGCCGCAGCCGAATGGTGCGCCTGGGAGGACGCCCCGATCTCGATGGAAGCCAACGGTTCGCCGGGCGCATATTCGGCCCGGTTGGACGACGCTCGCCTGGCGTTCGTACGGATCTGCGCGCACTACGCTGCCCACGGAGCGTTCCTCGAGGAGGGCGCGATCCTGCGTGACGCCGGACGTCTCGCCGGCATCCCGGGCGTGCTGATCCACGGGCGTCAGGATCTCGGTGGGCCGGCTGTTGTGGCGTGGGAACTCGCGCGGGCGTGGCCCGATGCGGAGTTGCGGATCATCGACGACTCCGGCCATACCGGCAGCGACACCATGGCGCGCACGATGGTGGCGGCGTTGGACCGTTTCGCCGACACATGAGTCGCCGGTGCGCGGTAGTTGGCTGCGCGTCGGCCGGCAACGGCTCAGCCCTGGAACGGCTCGAGGCCCATCCGCGCGCGCACCTGCGGTCGGCGCAGCGGCGGCACGGTGGTCGGCTCCTGGCGGCGTGGCGGCAGGTCGGCAAGCAACCGCGCGACGACCGCGGCGATCTCCGTCTCAGCCTCACGCATCAGCTTGGCCGTCGTCTCGTTGGGCTTGGCCACGCCGGTGACCTTGCGCACGAACTGAGTCGCGGCGGCGGAGATCTCCTCGGTGGTCGCCGGCGGCTCGAGGCCACGGAGGATGGTGATGTTTCGGCACATGCGACCAACCTACGTCGACCATGCGACACGCGGTCGCGCGCGACTACCGATGCGGGCGAGCGCGCTCGTACTGCGGCGCCCAATAGACATCGTCGCCCAGCTCGTACGCCGCCCGCTGTGGCCACGAGGGTTCGCGCAGCAGCGCCCGGGCGAGGAAGATCGCGTCAGCCGACGAGTCGGCGAGCACCGCCTCGGCCTGTGCCGGCTCGGTGATCACACCGACCGCCCCGACCGGCAGTTCGCTGCGCTCGCGGATCGTACGGGCGAACGGCACCTGGTATCCGGGGCCGAGTACGACCTGCTGATCCGGCGAGTTGCCGCCGCTCGATACGTCGATGAGGTCCACGCCGTGAGCCTTGAGTTCGACGGCGACCTCGGCGACGTCGTCGACCGTGAGCCCTCCGTCGACCCAGTCAGACGCGCTGACCCGTACGAAGAGCGGCTGGTCCTCCGGCCACACGGCGCGTACGGCGTCCACGACTTCGATCAGCAGCCGACTGCGGCCGGCCAGATCTCCGCCGTACGCGTCGGCGCGATGATTGGACAGCGGCGACAGGAACTCGTGCAGCAGGTAGCCGTGGGCGGCGTGGATCTCGGCGACCTCGAACCCGGCCGTGACCGCTCGTCGCGCGGCCTGCGCCCATGCCTCTACCAGTCGTTCGATCTCGCCGACCGTCAGCTCCTTGGGCACGGCATGGTCACCGAATGCCACCGGCGACGGTCCGACCGGCTGCCATCCGCCGTCGGCGGCCGGAACCATACCGCCGCCGACCCACGGCGGCGCGACCGACGCCTTGCGGCCGGCGTGAGCGAGCTGGATCCCGGGCACCGCACCTTGCCCCTTGATGAACGCGGTGATCCGCCGGTAGTCGTCCGCCTGGGCCTCGGTCCAGATGCCGGCGTCCTGCGGTGATATCCGACCCTCTTGTGTCACCGCGGTGGCCTCGGTGAACACCAGAGCGGCCCCGCCCCGGGCGAACGCCCCGAGATGGACGAGATGCCAGTCCGTTGGATGTCCGTCCACCGACGAGTACTGGCACATCGGCGACACCCAGATCCGGTTACGGAACGTCGTACCGCGCAGCGTCAGCGGCGAGAGGAGTCGGCTCACGATTGCATTCAACGCCCCGATCATTTCGGGCGTTCGCTCGCGACCCGGGATCGTGGCCCACGACACGCTGACCCAGCGACGACGGCCACGGCCGTGGCGCGGGTTAGCCGACTGTGATGGTCTTCGACAGCCGCGGCTCCGCGATGCTGTGGGCGACAGTGATCTCGTACCGACCGGTCGCCGTACGCCAGGCACCCTCGGCCCAGATCTGGAACGCCCGGTCGGGAAGGTCAATGCTGGTGGTCACCGCCCCGTCCGGCTCCGCGGTGACGACGGCGAATCCGGCGAGCCACCGCCGCGGACGCGCCGGGTCGGCGTCGATCGGCGCGACATAACACTGCACGACCTCACGACCGGTCCGCTCGCCCGCGTTGCGCAGGGTCACCTTCACTCGCCGCTCGGACACCTCCATCGATTCGTAGTTCCAGGTGGTGTAGCCCATTCCATGACCGAACGGATAGCGCGGCGCAGCGGCGCCCCGATCCCAGGCGCGGTAACCGATGAACACGCCCTCGTCATAGGCGACGACACCACCGACCGGGGTGGTGTCGAGGATCGGGCAATCCGCTTCGCGTACCGGCCAGGTGGTCGGCATCCGACCGCCCGGCTCGACGGCGCCGAAGAGCACATCGGCCAGCGCGTGCCCGGCCTCCTGGCCCGGGAACCACGTCAACAGCACGGCCGCGACGTCGTCGGCCCAGGGCAACTCGACCGGTGAGCCGGCGTTGACCACGACAACTGTCCGTGGGTTGGTCGCCGCGACCCGACGTACCAGCTCGTCTTGACGACCGGGCAGCGCGAGCGACGTGCGGTCGAAGCCTTCGGATTCGACCTCGTTCGTCGTTCCTACCACGACAACCGCGACGTCGCTGGCGGCGGCCACCCGCTCCGCCTCGGCCAGTAGCTCGTCGTCGGCGGCGATCGGCTCGCTATAGCCGAGGGTCAACGACACCATGGCGAAGCCCGGTTGCAGCGTCACGCGTTGCCGCAGCGACACGTCGACGCTCTCGCCCGCCGCCAGATCCAGGCCGACGCGATTCTCCGGCGGCGCAAGGAACAGCGCCGCGAAGTCGCTCGTATCCGGCCACACCGCCTCGTCGAAGAGCTTCTGCTCGCCGGCCATCAAGGTGAACTCACCGATGCCACGGATCCCGAGCTGATGCCGGCCGGCCGTCTCGGCGGTGAGCCGGCCGCTGATCTCGACCGAGGCGAGGCGCTCCGGGTCGACGCCGTCGGGCATCTCCATCCACCAACCGGCGCCCGACGGCATCGGCGTCGCCAGCATCGTTGTGCCGTCGTCGTCGCGGAATGTTGCGCTCAGACCCGACCACACCGGGCCGCTGGCCGCCGGCAGCTTCGTGCGCGGATCAATGCCTATCGCGTACGTGACCGAGGCGCGGCCGTCGAGCGCGGCGGTGAGCCCTTCCAGTGGCGAAACAACATGTTCCGGGTAGACGGTCGCACTTCCGCCGCCGAGTACGCGCGCTTCCTTGGCACCGAGTCCGATCAGAGCGACGCTCGACAACGCCGATGCGTCAAGCGGAAGCGTCTCATTGCGGTTGGCGGCCAACACGAACGAACGCGTCGCGATCTCGCGCGCCAACGCAGCACCGTCAACGGTGGCCGGCCGGTCCTCCGGCGCCACCGCCGGCGCCACGGCGTCCCATGCACCGACGCGGGCGGCGAGCCGGAGCACTCGCCGTACCTTGTCATCAATCAGCTCTTGTGCGACGGCGCCGGAGCGGACCGCGGCGACCAGTTTCTCGCCCCACGGATTGTTGGCCGCCGGCATGGCGATATCGAGGCCACCGCGTGCATCGGCGACCGTGTCCCGGGCCGCGGTCCAGTCCGACACGATCGCGCCGTCGAAGCCCCACTCCGTCTTGAGGATCCCGACCTGCAGCGGCGCATGCTCGGTCATCGACGTGCCGTTCACCGAGTTGTACGCCGACATCACGCCCCACGCATCGGCGTCGCGGAGAATCGTCTCGAACGGTGCCAGGTAAAGCTCGCGCAAGGCCCGGTCGTCCACATTGGAGCTTGCGGTAAAGCGTTCCGTCTCGTAATCGTTGGCTACGAAATGCTTCACGGTCGTGCCGACACCTTGCTCCTGAACACCTTTGACGTAACCGGTGCCGATCGCACCGGTCAGCAGCGGGTCCTCCGAGTAGCACTCGAAATGGCGGCCACCGAGCGGGCTGCGGTGCAGATTCACGGTCGGGGCCAACAACACGTGGACATCCTTGCGGCGAGCCTCCTGGCCCAGAAGTCTTCCCGCGCGCCGGGCCAGGTCGGGGTCCCAGGACGCCGCCAGCGCCGTCGGGCTCGGCAAAGCGATCGACGTATCGTCCGCGGTCCACCGGGTGCCGCGCACGCCGATCGGACCGTCGGACATCACGAGAGACCGGAGCCCGATCTCGGGCACGGCCGGCAGTGACCACATGTCCTGGCCGGCGAGCAGCGACACCTTGGTTTCGAGGTCGAGTCGAGCGAGTGCGGACTCGATGGCGGTCTCGGTCTGGTCGTACGGCACGGACATGCGAAGTCCCCTCTTCGGCCGGTGCGGCGGGCGCCCTCATTCTGCCTTACTTACCGAGCACTCGGTAGGTAGTGGGCTTAGGATATTCGGCATGACCCGTCCGTTGCGTCGCCGGGCTCAGCCCGAGCAGCGACGCGCCGAGATCCTGACCGCCGCTCGGGACGTCTTCGCCGAGCGCGGCTATCGCGGCGCGTCGCTCGCCGCCGTGGCCGAACGCGTCGGTCTCACCCAGCAGGGCGTGCTCCACTATTTTCCCAGCAAAGACGCGCTGCTGATCGAGGTGCTGCGACAACGCGACCAGATGGACAAGTCCACGGTGCCGCACGAGCCGGCCGGGCTGCACGACGTGGAGCGCCTGGTGGCGTTCAACGCGACCCAACCGGGGATCGTGCAGTCGTTCACGGTGCTGTCGGCCGAGAGTGTCACCGACAACCATCCGGCCAAGCAGTTCTTCGTCGAGCGCTATCGCGGCGTACGGGCGCGCATCGCCGAGGCGATCCGCGACGAACTCGGTGACGAACTGCCGGCCGGGCTGACCGCCGAGGGAGCCGCATCGTTGTTGATCGCGGTGATGGACGGACTGCAGGTGCAGTGGTTGCTGTCCCCCGACGAGCTGGACATGGCGCCCCTGGTCGGCAAGTTTGTCGCCATGCTGCGAGGAGCCCGGCAATGACTCGAGCACCGAGTCAACCGCGTCTCACTGCCGTTTCGGCGCCGAGCTAGTCGCCGGTCACGCCGTCGATGCGTTCGCGGATCATGTCGGCGTGGCCGTTGTGCCGGGCGTACTCCTCGATCATGTGGAGATAGATCCAGCGCACATCCATGCTGCGACCGGATTTCGGCAGGACGATCGCGTCGTCGAGCGCCAACGTGGCCACGGCCGCATCGGACGCGTCGCATTCGGCCCGGAACATCGCGAAGTCGGCCTCCGCGTCGGCATGGGCGAGGTCGTCGAACGCCGGATCGAAGTCGTCGGTCACGTCCGGGTAGATCGGCTCCCGATCGAGCCCGGCGGCACGGATCTGGAACCACCAGCGCTCGTTCTCGGCCATATGGCGGACGAGGCCTAGCAGAGTGAGCCGGGACGGCTCGGCCGACTTGACCGCGAGTTGCTCGGAAGTCAGGCCGGCACACTTCATCAACAGCGTTTCGCGATGGAACCGGAGCCAGTCAGCGAGGGCGGCCCGTTCGGGATTGCGTACGTCCGGGAAGTCCCGGTCCACGGTCGGTGCAGTAAAGGTCATGGCCTCGATCCTCGCCCCGACCGCAAATGGATTTCTCCGCAACGACCCGAAGACCTCATGCCGGAGCGTCGATCGCCACCCGACGCCACAGTCCCACATAGTCGGTGACGAGGTCATCTTCGTCGAACACGACGTCCGCCGCGAACGAGCCGGACTCGTACCGATAGGACCGGTTGTCGATGCGGCGGTAGCTCTGAGCCACCGGCCGCACCGCCAGCGACGGCACGTCGACGTACGCGACCTGGATGTCGGCACTCTCCCCTGGTGCGAGCCGCAGCCGGCGGACGGGCAGGGTGTTCGTGAGCGGCGTGGTGGAGATGTCGACATCGATGCAGCCGTCGAGATCCGGCACCGGCACGCCATCCGCGTCCGACCACCGCCCCTGGCCGTCGCCCCGGAGCGCAAGGCTCGCACCGCCGACGGAGTCGGCGAGGTCGAGCGCGCGGGTGGCACCGGCCACGTCGACCTGAAGTCGATACGTCAGCCGGACGGCGCGGCCATCGAACACCGCGACCATGGCGCCGTCGGCCGTCCAACCGTCCTCGTCGGTGATGGCCACGTGCTCAACCGATGACCATGGCAATGCCGTCCAGGCTATGTCGGTACGCATGATCGCCTCCTCGTGCTAACCGGCTACATCATTTGCAGGTAACCACAAGACCCTCCTACAACGCAACCGGTAAGATGTATTGGTGGTTAACATCGACGACCAGGCGGCCCCGGACGACCTGGAACGCATCCGGACGCTGCTGAACACGTGGCTCATCCCGAACGACACCCGCGTGGCGACCGATCGCTTTCGCGGCAACGCCGTCGTGCGCGAGCTTCGCGACGACCTCCGCCGCGTCGTCGAAGGCACGGCGTCGAGCGATCACATTCTGAACACCTGGGTACGCCGCCTTGACGTCACACCGCATGTAGCGGGCGGCGCGGTGCGGTTTCGCGGCAACGGTTCTGCGGGCCGGCTCCTGGCCATCGTCCTCGCCGCGCTGGCGGACGGCACGTGGTCGCGCCTGCGGGCGTGTCCGGACTGCCACTGGGTGTTCTACGACCACACGCGCAACGGGAGCAAACGGTGGTGTCTGATGACCGCCGGCGGTCCGAACGGCCGGTCCTGCGGATCTATCGCGAAGGTCCGCGCGCACCGCGAACGGGCGCGCCGACCCACGTGACCCGGGTTCGCCCGACCCGGCGGCTTGGTTATGCCGGTGTCAGCAGCTCCGGTTCGCGCTCGGTGCCGACGACCAGCACGTCACACGGTGCATCGGCGAGCAACTGCGCGCTGCTGCTGCCGTCCAACAGTCGGGCGAACGCGCCGTTGGTCGGCTCGCCGATTACGATCAGCGCGGCTCCGACGCGACTGGCGTACTCCGCGATGAGCCGGCCGATGTTCGCGTGGTCGGCGACGCTACGCAGCACGTGACCCGTCGCGGCGACGCCGCCCGCGCGCAAATCGGCGAGTCGGGCGTCGACGAAGACCCGGGCCTGGTCGAGCGACTCGCGATCGACCGCGGCATCGCCGACAATCTCGATCTCCTGGACGTGGAGCACGTCGACCGGCGCCGGCCGGGCCATCGCGATCTCGATCGCCTTGGCCGTGGCCGCGTCGGCTGCCGGACCGGCATCGATCGCGAGCACGACCGGCTTGCGATCGCCGGTCGGTGCGATCGCGCCCACGGTAACGAAGCCTTCGCTCGGCTCGGTGGCCGTGTCGACCGCCGCCACGTCGTTATCGGGCGCCACCACGGCGCCAGCCCGCGACGCGCGCTCCGCATCCGCCAGCAGCCGGTGCCCGGTCGACAGGACGGCGATGGCGAGCAGCATTGCGACCGCTCCCAACAGGAACGGAACGTGGATGTTGTAATGCTCCGCGATCTTCCCGGCGACGTACGGAGCGAGGCCACCGCCGATGAACCGTACGAACCCGTACGACGCCGAGGCGACCGGCCGCTCGACCGGTGAGACCATCATGACGGCCTGGGTCGTGAGCGTGTTGTTGATGCCGATGAACGCGCCCGACACGATCGTCGCGGCGATCACGGTGTTCGGCGACCCGGTGCCGAAGCCGATCACGGCCAGCACGACGGCGAGCATCACCAGGTTGGCGTACAACGTCGGGGCCGTACCGAAACGGCGGTGCAGTCGTGGCGCGACGGCGACGCTGAACAGTGCGACGAGGATGCCCCAGCCGGTGAAGACGAGACCGAGCTGGATGGGGCTGAGCTTCATCGGGTAGGGCGCATAGCCCAGAAGCGTGAAGAAGCCCCAGTTGTAGCACAGCGCGGTGAGGCTCATGATCAGCAAACCTCGGTGCCGCAACGCTTTCAGCGGCGCACCTAGGGACGTCTTGTGGGCGGGCTTCGGTGTCGGCGGAACCATGACCGTGGTCGCGATGAAGGCCACCGCCATGAGCGCGCTCACCCCGAAGAAGGGACCGCGCCAACTGATGTTGCCGAGGAATCCGCCGAGGAGCGGCCCGACCGCGATGCCGAGACCGAGCGCGGTCTCGTACAGGATGATCGCGCCTTCGAAGCCGCCGCTCGCCGACGCGACGATGACCGCGAGCGAGGTCGCGATGAACAATGCGTTGCCCAGGCCCCATCCGGCCCGGAAACCGACGATGCCGCTGATGCTGCCGGCCGTGCCGGCCAGCGCGGCGAATGCCACGATCAGTACGAGGCCGGCCATCAACGTGCGCTTGGCGCCGATCCGGCTCGATACCCAGTTCGTGACGAGCATCGCCACGGCCGTGACCACGAGATAGCTCGTGAACAGCAGAGAGACCTGCGCCGGCGTCGCGTCCAGTTGTTTGGACAGGGCGGGCAGGATCGGGTCGACGAGACCAATGCCCATGAACGAGATGACGCACGCGAAAGCCACGGCCCAGACGGCGCGTGGCTGACGGAAGAGACTCGGCTTCGCTTGGCCGTGGTGCACTGCCTCGCCGTAACTCATGGCGACCTGACTTTCTTGGGGGGTTAGGCGGACTCCTGGCCGAGGGAGGCCAGTAGATCGAGGGCGGGAATGGCGGCGAGGATCCGCGCGCGGTCGTCGGCCGGCAGCCGATCCAGCAAATCGCCCAGGTGAGCCGCGCGCAGTTCGCGGCGATGCTGCAGGAAGGCCGCGCCGGATTCGGTCAGGCTGACGAGGACGACGCGCGCGTCATGCGCACTGCCGCCCCGCTCGACATATCCGTCGCGTTCGAGGCGAGTGACCAGCTGCGTCATGGCCGGCTGCGTGACTCCCTGCGCGGTCGCGAGCTCGGTCAACCGGGTCGCGCCGGACGCTTCGAGCGACCGGAGAACGGAGACCGACGTGAGCGACATGGGCTGGCTCGGCATGAGCCGCCGCACCATGATCACGACGCGTTCCAGGGTCGTCGACAGCTGAGCGACGTCCGCATCCGGGCTGGTAACTGCCATGCCCGTATTTCTATCACGTACTTATATTCGGTGCTTAAGCAATTCGGTGTGACGTCGCTCGCTCATACAGCTACACGAAGATCAGGCAAAGGCTCGCTCCGAGCCCCCGATCTTGGGGAAATCAACCTTTGGCTGGCGAATTTGAGGTGGACAACCCAAGACCGCCCGCATGACTGGAGTTATGTGGCACCGACGGTGCCGATGAAATGTCCGGATGCGGTCTCATTGCCCTGATCATGCAGAGGGATAGAGCAATGAGACCGCACTCATCGCCGGCGCGAGGTCGCGCGTCAGCGCAGCGGCGACGCCAGCATCGGCGCCGTGCGGGGCGCGGTCAGGCCGGCCGTCGGCCCGGCACGGGCGCGGTCCGACGCGGGCCGGTCAGGCTGGCCGTGCGGCGCGGACGGCCGCGGCGATGCCGGGTCCGTCGAGCCCGGCGGCGGCGAGGATCGACCCTCGTGAGCCGTGTGGCACGAAACGCTGGGCCAGGCCGATCGTCTGCACCCGGGTCGTGGCACCGCTCGCGCGCAGCGCCCGAGCGAAGGCGTCACCGTACCCGCCGTGTTCCCCGCTGTCCTCAACGGTGACGACGTGGTCGTAGCGCGCCGCTTCCCGTACCAGTGAAGGGTCTATCGGCAGCAACCACCGCGGATCGGCGACTGTCACCGCGCGGCCGGCGTCGGCTAGCTCGTCCGCGGCCGCAAGTACGGCGCCGGCCAGCGCACCGATCGAGATCATCAGAATGTCCGGCCGTTCACCGGTCCGCAGGATGTCGGCCGACCCGATGCGCCCTACAGCGTCCACATCGGGGGCGACATCGGCCTTCGGGAAGCGCAGCGCGGTCGGCCCGTGCGACCAGGCCACCGCCTCCTGCAGTTCGGCCCGCAGCGTGCCGGCGTCCCGTGGCGCGGCCACCCGCATGCCCGGCACCGTGCCGAGCAGCGTGAGATCCCACATGCCGTGGTGCGACGGCCCATCGGTGCCGGTGATGCCGGCCCGGTCGAGGACGAACGTGACCGGCATCTCGTGCAGGGCGACGTCCATCAGCGTTTGGTCGAACGCACGGTTGAGGAACGTGGCGTAGATCGCGACGACCGGGTGCATGCCACCCATCGCCAGCCCAGCAGCCGAGGTCACCGCGTGTTGCTCGGCGATGCCGACATCAAAAGCGCGCGACGGGTACGCCGACGCGAACGCCTGCAGCCCGGTCGGACCGAACATCGCGGCCGACAACGCCACGACGTCCGGCCGCGCCGCACCGACGGCGAGCATCTCGTCCGCGAAGACATCGGTCCACGTCGGCCGGCTCACCGCGTCGGGTGCCGGGACCGGCCCGATCGAGTGCATGCCGATCGGCTTCGTCGGTCTCCGCGGCCAGATAGCCCAGGCCCTTCGTGGTCACGCAGTGCACGACCGTCGGGATGCCGGTCTCCCGGGCCTTGCGCAGCGCGGCCTCGACCGCGATCGTGTCGTGGCCGTCGACCGGGCCGAGGTACGCCATCCCCAGCTGTTCGAACAGCGACAGCATCGAGATGCCGTCGCCGGCCCGTAGCGCCGCGAGGTGGGTCGCGACTGCGCCGGCCGTCGGCGAGTACGAACGTCCGTTGTCGTTGAGGACGATGACGACTGGTCGCTCCGGAGCCGCGGCCAGATTGTTCAGCGCCTCCCAGCACATGCCGCCGGTGAGCGCGCCGTCGCCGACGACACCGACCACCGTACGGTCGGTCTCGCCCCGCAGCGCGTACGCCTTGGCGAGACCGTCCACGTACGACAGCGAGGTGGAGGCGTGCGAGTTCTCCACGTGGTCGTGCTCGCTCTCGGCCCGCTGCGGGTAGCCGGAGAGCCCACCGGCCTGGCGCAGCCGGTCGAACTGACCGTGCCGGCCGGTGAGCATCTTGTGCACGTACGACTGGTGTCCGGTGTCCCAGACGATCGTGTCGCGCGGCGACTCGAACACCCGGTGCAGGGCGATGGTCAGCTCGACCACGCCCAGGTTCGGGCCGAGGTGCCCGCCTGTACGGCAGACCGAATCGACCAGCCGCTCACGGATTTCGGCCGCGAGCGCCGGCAGCGCCGATTCGGGCAGCGCGCGTACGTCGGCTGGCCCGGCGATCTGATCCAGCAGCGACATGATTACCTCACCCGCCAACGGCTGCGCGCACGGACTCCTTGAGTGAACCGAGTGTCGCGATGACCGCCGTGGGCTCGTAGCCGCAGTGCGCCATGCAGTTGGCGCAGCGCGGGTCCTTGCCGCGGCCGAACGCGTCCCAGTCGGTCTCTTCGATCAGCTCCTTGTACGTCTTGGCATAGCCGTCGTCGAGCAGGTAGCACGGCTTCTGCCAACCGAGGAGCGAGTAGGACGGAATGCCCCACGCCGTGCAAGCGAAGTCCTGCTTGCCTTCCAGGAAGTCGAGGAACAGTGGCGAGTGGTTCAGCCGCCACTTCTTGCGGCGGCCGTCCGCGAACGCCTTGCGGAACAGCTCCCGCGTCTCGTCGACACCGAGCCAGTGCTCCTGGTCGGGCGCCTTCTCGTAGGCGTACCCGGGGGAGATCTGCATGTTGTCGACCTTGACGACGTCGTTCAGGAAGTCGAGCACGCCGATGACGTCGTGTGCGGTGTCGGTGTTGAAGAACGTCGTGTTCGTCATCACCCGGAAGCCGGCCTTCTGCGCCATCTTGATCGCGTCGACCGCGCCCTGGAAGCCGCCCTTCTTGTTGACCGACTCGTCATGGCGATCCTCGAGCCCGTCGATGTGCACCATCCACGAGAAGTTGCGGTGTGGCTTGAACTTGTGAATGTGCTTGGGCATGAGCAGCGCGTTCGTGCACAGGAACACGATCTTGCCCTTGGCCAGCAGCTGGCGCACGATCTCGTCGATCTGCGGGTGCATCAATGGCTCGCCGCCGGCGATGGAAACCATCGGCGCGCCACTCTCCTCGATCGCCCCGACCGCCTGTTCGACCGGCATGCGCTGCTTGAGCAGCGAGGCCGGCTGGGCGATCTTGCCGCATCCGGAGCACTTGAGATTGCAGGCGAAAAGCGGCTCCAGCTCCACCAGCAACGGGAACTTATCCCGCCGAAGAGCCTTCTGCTTCATGAGATAGGTCCCGAGCCGAATGGTCTGCCGTAGCGGCATAGCCATATTCAGCTCACCTCCTTGGGCAACGTGAAATGGAAATTCTCGGGTGCAGCGGATGGCTCACGGACGGCCAACGAACCGAGGCCGCCGATAGTCGTGACAAGTTCATCGACGAGGTGTGGCGGGGCCGACGCACCGGCGGTCACGCCGATCCGTACGGCTCCGGCCAGCAGGCGGAGGTCGACCTTCCCGGCGTCATCGACGAGACGGGCCGGCACTCCCTCCCGCTCGGCCACCTCGACGAGGCGGAGCGAATTGGACGAGTTAGGCGAACCCACGACCAGCATCAGGTCGCAGTCGGCGGCGATGGCACGGACCGCCTGCTGGCGGTTCGTGGTGGCGTAACAGATGTCGTCGCGGCGCGGCCCGCGCAGAGTCGGGAAGCGCTCGCGAAGGATGTCGGCGATTTCGTCGGCCTCATCGACGGCGAGGGTGGTTTGCATGGCGTACGCGACCCGGGTGGCGTCGCGCGGCGTTGCCCGCGCGGCTTCGGTCACGTCGCCGACGACGATGACGTGCTCGGGCGCCTCGCCGACCGTACCCTCGACCTCCTCGTGGTCGGCGTGGCCGATGAGGAAGACCGTTTCGTCGCGGCTCGCGTAGCGCCGCACCTCGGTGTGTACCTTCGCGACGAGTGGGCAGGTCGCGTCGATGACCATGAGTCGGCGCGCCTGCGCTTCGGCGCGAACGGCCGGAGCGACGCCGTGCGCGGCGAGAACGAGGACGCCGCCCGGTGGCACCTCGTCCACTTCGGTCACGAACACCGCGCCGCGCTCTTCCAACTCGTTGACGACGTGCGCGTTGTGCACGATCTGCCGCCGCACGTAGACCGGAGCGCCGAAGCGATCGAGCGCACGGTCGACGATGTCGATCGCGCGTTCGACCCCGGCACAGAACGACCGCGGGTTGGCCAGCACGACCGATCGGTCGCGCACCGCCGAGGTCCAGGCGTCTATGGCTGGTACGGCCGCCCGCAGCACTCGCAGCCCGCGCGCGCCGCGCACGAGCGCGGCCGGGTGGATCAGCGGCGCCTCCGCGGTGTCCACGATCGACCGTACGACCGCGAACGGCTTGCCGGCCTGGGCGAGCCAGTACGACTCGGTATCCACGGCCAGCGCGCCACCGGCGGCAAGTTTCGCGCGGGCGACACCGGTGACGACCTTCGGCCGGGATTCG
Source organism: uncultured Actinomycetota bacterium (assembly GCA_963724705.1). Classification (GTDB taxonomy): domain Bacteria; phylum Actinomycetota; class Actinomycetes; order Mycobacteriales; family Micromonosporaceae; genus DASQPR01. The sequence continues at coordinate 100,975 of CAVRVS010000005.1, read as the reverse complement.
ATCGGTCCGACGTGGACGGTGAGCCCGAGGCGGCGAAGTTCGCCGGCGAGTATCGGCGCGGACGGGCTCGGGATCGCATCGCCGTCCGGCCCGCGGACCTCGCTCGCGACCACGACATCGCCCGGCCGGACGATCGGATCGAGGCCGCCGGCCACGCCCACGACGAGCACGGCGCTCGCATCGCTCAGCCGCGCCGTCGCGCGCATCGACCGGTCGGGACCCATCCCGGTGTGTACGACGCCGGCATCGGCGGCCCGGGTGGCGAGCCGCTCCACGTGCATCGGCGCGCAGACGACTGGTCCGGTCACCGGCCAAGCCTGCCCGCGCGCCCGGCCGGGTGCGTGGGTTCGGCGCAATTGCTCGGTCACGAGGCGACCTTCAGGTATCGACCGAGCGCCGACATGGGGAAGACGAGGCGGTAGAGGTGGTAGTTGATGTAGAAGTCGCCGGGGAAACCCGTTCCGGTGAAGAAGTCCTCGTCCCAGTTGCCGTCGGCGCGCTGCGTGTCGACCAGGAAGCCGACGCCACGCTCGATGGCGCTCGCGGCATCCTCGCCGTCGGCGCTCTCCGAGCTTGCCGCGTCGCCGGAGCGCGCAGCGAGCAGGGCGAGCAGGGCCCACGCCGTCTGCGAGGCGGTCGACTCGCCCCGGCCGGCCCAGGTTGCCGGGTCGTCGTACGACCGGAGATCCTCGCCCCAGCCGCCATCCGGATTCTGGTGGTCGACGAGCCACCGCACGGCGCGCCGGATCGGCTCGGCACACGGGTCCATCCCGGCCGCGACCAGCGCCGGAACCACCGCGCCGGTGCCGTACACATAGTTGGCTCCCCAGCGGCCGAACCATGAGCCGTCAGGCTCCTGGTTGGCCAGCAGCCACGCAATCCCCCGCTGGGCGACGGTTTCGTCGGCCTTGCCCTCGTGTGCGAGCATCTCGACGACGTGTGCGGTGACGTCGGCCGACGGTGGGTCGATGACCTCGCCGAAGTCGCAGAACGGCAGCTTGTTCGGCAACGTACCGACGTTGTCGGCGTCGAACGCCCCCCACCCGCCGTCGGCGGACTGCATGCCGGCCGTCCACGCGACGCCGCGGTCGACGCTGGCCCGGAGCTTGGCCGAGTCCGGGTACGCGACGCGGCGCAGAGCGAGCACGATCTCGGCGCTGTCGTCCGTGTCCGGGTAGCCATCGTTGGCGAATTCGAATGCCCAACCACCGGGTGCGAGCTCCGGCCGGCGAACCGACCAGTCCCCCTTCACCGAGATCTCCTCGGCGAGCAGCCAGTCGGTCGCGGCCAGGACGGCCTGATCGTCAGCGGCGACGCCGGCGTCGAGCATGGCGGTCAAGGCAAGCGCCGTGTCCCAGACCGGCGACTGGCACGCTTCCAGGCGGCGGATCCAACCATCCGGCGTCTCCTCGCGGATCGTGAAGCCGTCCAGCCCGGCCAGACCGACCCGCAGCGCCGGGTGCTCCAGCGGGTAACCGAGCAGGTGCAACGCGAGGATCGAGTAGACCCACGGCGGTTGGATGCCGCCCCAGGAACCGTCGATCTCCTGGCGCGCGAGCACCCATTCCGCTGCGCGGCGCTTGGCCAGTTCGCGCAGCGGCTGGATCGGCCGGCGGCCGTAAAAGTGGAGGACGCGGTCGAGCCCGTGGAAGAAACCGTCCCAACTCCACGGCTTCGCTGTCTTCGGTGGCGTACGTCCGATGCGCAGCTCGTCGACCGTGAACGGCAGCGGGCGCACCGGCTTTATGCTGCCGACGATCGTCAGCGGTACGACAGTCTGCCGAGCCCAGCAACCGAAGTCGTACTTGTTGAGCGGGAACCACTTCGGCAGGAACACCATCTCCGGCGGCAGCTCGGGCAACTCGTCCCAGGACCACTGCCCGACCAGCGCGAGCCAGATCCGCGTGAACACCCGGGTGGCTTCTAGGCCGCCCTCCGCCCGGATGAACTGAAGCGCCGTGGCCATGTGCGGCGCGTCCGGCGCATCGCCAGCCAGCCGCAGAGCCACCCACGCCTCGACGGTGGTGGACAAGTCGGGCGGCCCGCCGAAGAACGTGGCCCAGGTGCCGTCCGGCCGCTGCTGCGAGCGGATCCAGCGCGCCGCCTCCTCGGTCTCCTGCTCGGTCCGGATGCCGAGGAACTCACGCAGAAGCAGGTCCTCGGCGTCCATGGTGACGTTGGTGGCGAGCTCGCCCTTCCACCAACCACTCGGGTCTTGCAGCGAGCGCAGGTGCGCGACCGCGGCCGCAAGGGCTCCCGCCGGCGTCCGCGGAGACGTGCCGGTGGGATTGCCTGACGCGCGCGCCGACGTGTTCTGGGTGACGTGCGATGACGGCGTGCGCGTATCCGTCGTCTGGGTCATGAGTCCCTATCCACAATGAACTGCGCGAGCGCGAACATGCCGGCCCGCGCCTGCGGGTTGATGTCGACGCTGGTCAGGGCATCTTCGGCGAGCAGCATCCGCCGGCGGGCCTCGGCCAGCGCCCAGTCGCGCCCACCGGCCGATGCCACGAGGTCGGCGGCATGCCGCACGGCTTCGTCATCGGGCTGATCCGGTGCGGCGAGCCATTCCTTCAGTTCGGCGCCGTGGTCGGCGCTGCCGAGCGCGTACGTGACGGGCAGCGACTTCTTGCGCGACCGGAGGTCGTTGTAGACCGGCTTGCCCGTTACGGATGGGTCACCCCAGATGCCCAACACGTCGTCAACCAGCTGGAAGGCGAGACCGACCTGCCCGCCGAACGTCGTCAAGGCGTCAACGACGTCCTCCGGGGCGCCGGCCAGGACGGCGCCGATCGCCGCGCTCGCGGCGAGCAGCGCACCGGTTTTGCCGCCCGCCATGTCGAGGCACTCCTCAAGCGTGACGTCGCTGCGTGATTCGAACGCGACGTCCTGCACCTGACCGCGGGTGAGCTCGCGGGTGGTCGTGGCGAGCAGTAGCGCGGCCCGACCGGCGTGCGGCGATGGTGATTCGAGGACGACCTCGTGCGCCAACGCGAGCAGCGCGTCGCCCGCCAGGATCGCGGCGGGCGCGCCCCAGATCGCCCACACGGTACGGCGATGCCGGCGCTCCAGGTCGCCGTCCATAAGGTCGTCGTGCAGCAACGAGAAGTTGTGGACGAGTTCGACGCCGACCGCTCCGGGCACGCCGACTTCTGCGGTCGCACCGGCCGCCTCGGCCGACAGCAACGCGAGCGCGGGCCGCACGGCCTTACCGCCGCCGCCCTCGGTCGGCTTGCCGTCGGCATCGCACCACCCGAGGTGATACGACGCCTGCAGGCGGCTGGACGGGTCGAGACGCTGCACTGCGGCCTGCATCGCGGGCACGATCTGGTCCCGACTGCGGTGCAATGCGGTGAGCATCGTGGTCATGCCGCCACCCCCTGTCGTACGGCTTGAGCAAGTTCCGGTTCGACATGGGAGAGCAGGGCCGCGGCGGCAGCGTCGCCACTGCGGACCGCGCCCTCCATGGTCGCCGGCCAGCCGGTGTCGGTCCACGCACCGGCCAGGAACAGCCCGGGTGCCCGCGTCGTTGCGGGTGGCCGGAGTGCGCCACTGCCCGGTGCCGGACGAAACGTCGCTTCGCGTTCACGCGTGACGAAGAAGTCGACGACTTCGGCGCGCGCCATGGCGGGCAGCAGCGCGACGAGGTCGGGCAGCAGCCGTTCGCGCAGCGTGGCCACCGGCAGGTCGATGAACTCATCCGCCGCCGACACCGAGACGGCGAGGTACTGCCCGTCGCGCCGGCCGCCGTCGTGCAGGCCGGACTGCACCGTACGGTCGAACACCCACTGGATCGGTGTGCCGACACCGGCGACGAACGGCGTGTCGAGGACGTGCCGGTCGACAACGACGTGGACGTTCACGATCGGCGACGTCCCGAGTTTCGCCGCGTAGCCGGGCTCCAGCGGTACGCTGCCGGCCGGCGCCAAGCGTTCCGTGGCAGCAGGTGGCACGGCCATTATTACCGCGTCCACCAGTTGTTCGCCGCCCTTCGCGCCCACCAGCCACCGGCGTTCGCGGGGCTCGACGACGTCCACCTTCGCCCCAACACACACGCTAGCGCCATTCATTTCCAAGGCGCGGGCGGCGGCGTCGCCGTGTAGCCGCTGCAACGGCACGCTGGCCCAGCCGATATCGGCCGCGCCGGGGTCGGTGAGGAGGCCGACCTGGAACACCATTGCCGCGAGCGCGAGCGATGCCTGATCCGCGGCGGCATTTAGCGTGGCGATGCCGACCAGGTCCCACATCGCGTCGATAGTCGCCCGGTCCTGCTTGTGCTCGACCAGCCAGTCGCCGAAGCTGCGTGCATCGACGGCTGGGTCGGTGCGGTCGAGCCGGCGCATCGCGAGCGCGGCCCGGACGAAGCGCAGCCGCTGCGCGGTGTCCAGCAATGGATAGCGCAGCAGCGAACTACCGAGGTGCATCGGAGCCGGCAGGCCGTTGCGGCGCAACCGGGCCTTTCGGGTCAAGCCGGGCGCCCGGACCGGAATGTCGAGCCGGTCCTGCAACGTCACCTGGTCCGCGACACCGAGCCGGCCTAACAAGTCCTGGTACGCCGTGCAGCAGCGCAGGAATACGTGCTGGCCGTTGTCGACGTCAAGGTCACCGCGCCGAAACGAGTGGGTCAGACCGCCAAGCTTCGGCCGTCCCTCGTAGAGCGTGACCTCCGCGCCGGCGTCCCGGCAGCGGAGCGCCGCGGTGATGCCAGCCAGGCCGCCGCCGATGACCGCGACGCTGGTCACGTCGATGCCTCCGCCGACGAGGCGACCGGGGCGCTGGCCGCGTAGCCCGCGTTCGAGCCGAGCAGCGCGCGGACGGCGACGCCGGCCTTCTCGCGACCGGACAGTGACAAGCGTTGGGTGTAGACGGCGGTCGGATCGGCCGAGATGCGGTCGAGCAACCGGCGATAGATGCCGGACATCGCCCCGGTGCTGGCGGCGCTGCGCCGGTCGAGCAGTGGCATGAGGCGCCATCCGTCGGCGTACCACCGGCGGGCCCGTTCGGCCGAAAAGTCGATCAGCCGCGCGAGATTGCCCTCCTTGTCGGCTAGCGCTCCCCCTTCGTCCAACGCCAGCTGCACGCCGAACTCGTCCAGCTCTCGCTGCGGTAGGTAGACGCGGCCACCCATCAGGTCTTCGCGGATGTCCCGCAGGATGTTCGTCTGTTGCAGCGCGATGCCGAGTTGGTCGGCATAGAGCGGTGCGACCGTGTCGTCGCGTGAACCGAATACACCGAGGCTGAGCCGCCCGACCGATCCGGCAACGCACCGGCAATACGTCACCAGCTCGTCGAACGTCTGGTACGTCCGGCCGGCCAGATCCATCTCGACACCGTCGATGAGCTCGTCGAACGCGCCCATCGGGATCGGGAACCGCGACGCCGCGTCGGCCAGCGCGACGAGCACAGCGTCGTCCGTCGGCGTCGCATGCAGTGACGCGCGCAGCGACGACAGCGCCGCCGTCTTCTCGGCCAGGGGCAGATCCCCGTCGCCAATGTCGTCGATCCGTCGGGAGATCGCGTAGACGGCGCTGAGCGCGTTGCGCTTTGCCGCGGGCAGCAGCCGGATCCCGTAGTAGAAGTTCCGGGCCTGCTGTTTCGTGATCGCCTCGCACTCGCGGTAGGCGTCAGCGACTGTCCCGCCGGCGATCGAGGCGGCGGCGTTGGTTCGGGTCATGAACCCACGCGCCGATCCCGCGACACGGCGATCAGTTGCCGTACGAGGTCGGTCTTGCGCGCGTGCGGTGTGCCCGACAGCACGTCCCAGTCGGCCCGACGCAGTGCGAGCAGGGCGGCGCCGCCGCCGGCGACGTACCCCCGCACGGCCAGACGCGCCCAACCGTGCAGCTGACCGAGCAGCGGCGTGCCCGAGTTCAGCAGGGCGCCGGCGCGCTCGGCTTCGAACGCGACAAGACGTCGGACCCCGGCACTCGCGGTCGGCGCGTCGAGGTCGTTGACCGTGACGCCGAACCGGGTCAGATCCTCCAGCGGAAGGTAGATCCGACCGGCCCGGCGATCCTCGGCGACGTCCTGGCAGTGCTCGATGATTTGCAGCGCGGTGCAGATCCGATCGGAGAGCTCGGCCCGCTCCGGCGTGCTCGCCTCGAATACCTCGAGCACGATCCGGCCGACCGGATTCGCCGACAGCTCGCAGTATTCGACCAAGTCTTCGTACGTGGGGTAGGTCTCGACCTCCTGGTCGACGAGGTTCGCTTCGACCAGGTCGTCGAATGGCTTGTGCGACAGGTGCTTGGCCCGCACGCTCACCGCGAGACGTCGCAAGACGGGCGCATCGGGCTCGGGGTCACCCTCGGCCCAGATCTTGGCGAGGTCGGCGCGGAAGTCGCGCAGCAGCGCCGTACGGTCGCCGGGGGCCTGGTCGCCGAGGTCGTCGATGACGCGCGCGACGTCGTAGACGGCGCCGAGATGAACGCGTATGTCAGCGGGCAGCAGTCGCAGAGCGACCGGGAAATTCTCCGAACCTTCGCGAGCGCGCAGGTATTCATCGGCTCCGCCACCCGCCCGGGCGGCCCAGCCGGAACCGGCGGTGCGGTCTCCAGATTCCGCCCGTGTCGACTCCATGCCCTGATGCTGCTCCGCTCCTACCCTCTTGATCTGCACCCTAGCGAGTAATTCTTGGTCCACGCAGTTGTCACACACGTACAAAATCGGCGGCAAATGGATGGCACGTAGCCCGGTTGCACCGGTGTGTACTCGTTACGGTAGACAGATGCAAGTGGACGACCGGGGACAACGTTCTGAGCTGGAGGGGCTGGTGCCCGCCCTGGTCGACAGGCTGCCCACCATCATGATCGAGGTTCGGGAGCTGCTCCGCGAGGAATGGCCGGACTACGCGGAGTTCCTCGACGGTGAGCAGGACGAAGTGGTCATGGCGGCCAAGGCGTTCATGGAAGTCCTGATCGAAATCGCCGAGTCGCCTGCGGGCGCGTTTCCGCATGGTACGGAGTTCGGGCCGCAGGTCGAGCTGTTCGAGGAAATCGGCCGGATGGAGTGGCAGGAGGGTCGCGACCTCACCACGCTGCTGTCCGCCTACCAGCTCGGGGCACGGGTCGCCTGGCATCACGTGTCGCAGACGGCGCTGGACATCGGCGTGGCGCCGGCCAGCCTGGCCGCCCTGGCCGAGGCGGTGTTCATCTTCATCGACCGGTTGTCGTCGGCGTCGGCCCGCGGTTTCGTCATCGAACAGTCCCAGTCGGTCGCCGCGCGGGAACGCCTCCGCGACGAGCTCGTCGAACTCCTGCTGTCCGATCGGTCCGACTCGGCGGCCGTGCGCGCGGCCGCCAACCGCGTCGGGTGGCCGCTGCCGGAGCAGGTCGCGGTGATCTTGCTCGAAGACAATCGACTCGCGCAGAGCGTGCTATCCCGCCTGGACAACTCGTGCCTGCTCATTCGCCGGCGCACGATGCTCGGCGCGGTCGTCCCCGACCCGGGCCGGCCGGGCCGCCGGCAACGGCTGGCGGATCTGCTCCGTGGCTCCCGAGCGGTCGTCGGTCACCCGGTGCCGCTGGAGAACCTGCCGGCGAGCGTACAGATCGCTGAGGTGGCCGCGGCGCTGCAGCGCGCCGGGGTGCTCACCGAGGATCCGGTCTTCGCCGACGAGCATCTCGACGCGATCATCGTGCACCGGGACGCCCGACTCCACGCCGCGCTGCGCCGCCGCGTGCTCGCTCCACTCGACGAGGTGTCGGCGCCGGTGCGGGAGCGGCTTACGGAAACGCTGGCCAGCTGGTTGCGCCACTTCGGCGACCGCCAGGCGATAGCCGCTGAGCTGCACGTACACCCGCAAACCGTGCGCTACCGCATGGGTCAGCTTCATGACGTGTTCGGCGACGCACTGGACGAACCGATCACCCGCGCCCGCCTGACGCTCGCTCTCGCGTGGAGCCCGCCGCACGACCTTGCACCGACGTCCCGGGTCGCCGCCGATCGGCGCCGGCCAGCGGCTCGACAGCGTCCCGCGAAGAGCGCGACACCCGAGGCGGTCGACCCGCTCGGCGTCGTCGAGGACGTCTGAGGGCACTAGCGCAACCGGTCGCGAAGCCGTTCGATCTGCCCGTCACTCCAGACCGTACGACCGTAGGTATCCCTCGGCCCCGTCGAAGTCGGCGTCGAGCCGGTTCAACATGGCCAGGATCGCCTCCGGCGGGCTCCCCCACTGTCGGCGATCCGGGCCCGCTCGGCCGCGGACGGCGCCGCGGCCACCGCGCGTCCGATGCGGTCACCGAGGCACACCGCCGTGTAGGCGTAGTCGGCGGCGATCGCAGCGTCGACCACACCGGCGACCCGCAGCGCCAGGGCAACGATCATCCCGGTCCGGTCCTTGCCGCTCGCGCAGTGCACGAACACGCCGCCGTCCGGCGCGTCCGCGATCGCGCCGATCCCGGCCACGATGTGCGAAGCGTTGCGCACCAGACTGGCCCGATAGGTGAGCTCCAGCGTCGACTCGGCTTCGGCGTCGCGGCGAACCTCCTGGCGCGGGTCGATCATCGGCCGCAGCTGATACATGGGATCATCGGCAAACGGACCTGGTGCCGCTTCCGCCTCTTCGTCCGAGCGGAGATCGATCACGCTGGCGGATGCCGTACCCATGAACCGCCGCGATCCCGTCGGCGGTGAGGCGTTGGGGGCTGTCCCCGCGCACCAGGGCGCCGACGCGGACCGCGCCGCCGTCGGTGGTGGGCAGGCCGCCGACGTCTCGCACGTTGCGGCAGTCCGGCCAGGCCAGCCGCAGCGCCGGCGCCGTCACTCGTCGCGCCAGTTGTGCTCCGGCTCATACCCGAGCAGCCGCCGCGCCTTCTCGATCGACAGCAGCGTCTGATGCTCGCCCAACGGGCCGCGCACCTCGACATCGGGGAAGACCTCCGCCGCCAGTTCCGCCGTCGGCCGGGACATGACGGTGTCGGCGTTGGCGATAATGAACGCCTCAAACCCTTTCCCCTGGTACGTCAAAGCCTTCCGCACCGCCTGCGCGCCGTCCCGGGCGTCGATGTAGCTCCAGAGGTTCCACGACCGCAGGCGGGCATCGGCGTCGTAGGAGGGAAACGCCGCGTAGTCGCTCGGACGCATCACGTTGGAGAACCGCAGTCCGATGATGGTCAGGGTCGGATCCTGCCGGCACATCTGGATCGCCATCTGCTCGCCGAGATGTTTGCTGAGCGAGTAGGCGGTCTCCGGTCGGCCCGGATATTCCTCGTCCACCGGCATGTACGGCGGCGGCGTGTCGAACGGCAGTCCGAGCACAGTCTCGGACGACGCCCACACGATCTGCCGGATGCCGACCGCACGGGCTCCGGCGAACACGTTGTACGTCGAAAGGATGTTGTTGGCGAAGATCGTGGCATTCGGCGCGGCACCCGGTCCCGGGATCGCCGCCAGATGTACGACCGCGTCGACGCCCTGATACCGCGAGTCGATCGCGCTCAACACCTCGACCGTCTGGCCGTAGTCGGTGAGGTCTACGCGCACGAACTGCGTGCGCTCCACCGACGCCGGCATCAGGTCGACGTTGACCACGTCGTACCCGTGCTCCACCAGGTCGGCGACGACCGCGTCGCCGAGCTTTCCGCTGCCACCGGTAACCACGACGCGCGCCATGTCTCTCCTACAAACTCGCGAGGCCGGCACCGGACGTGGTGCCGACCTCGACGAGCCTACGGAACCGGCGACCGATCAGCAGTGCCACATCGCCGGGATCATGTCCTGTCCTTGCGTCACGGAACCGAGGATTGTCTTGCCATCCGGGGTGATGAACAGCGCGGCGGCCCGCGACGCCTTGGCCGGCAACGGCAGGAGCTTGAATGCACCGCCCTGGTACAGATAGCCGTCGCTATAGCTGCCGTCGCCGCCGACAAAGTCGCCGCTGGCCGCAACGGATATGCCTTCGTCATTGTCCGGGAACACATTGACCTTGCCGGTGCGCAGGTTCCACCGCGCGGCAACAACCTGGCCCTTGCTGCCGACCCCGACCCAGCCCACCGCCCAGTCGCCGTTGACGCTGAACACGCGACCGCGGTGATAGCCCGTCGGCACCTTGAGCGCTTGCCCGTGGCCACTAGCGTCCCAGACGTATGGTGCGTCCCCGTCACCGAGCGAGCCGCCTACGGTGCCGGCCGCGTCGATGGTCATCGCCATCGCCGACTGGCCGTGGGGTGTTGCGAGTTTGCGGACGGTGCCGGGCTGGTCGGCCGGCCAGAGCACCGCCGGTCCACCGGTGCTGGCGGCATTGTTGGTCCAGCCGACCACGTCGCCATTCGGACCGATCGCGGTCGCGAGCGCGTCCGGGTAACCGGCAACCTTCGGCAGCTTGGTGTACTTGCCATCGCGGTAAAGCCACGACACGACCTGTGAGTCTCCGACGACGAGCGCTACGTCACCGCGAGAGTTCACTCCGCGCACGCGGACGCCGAGGTCGAGGAGGCTCTTCGGTTCGTTCAGCAGCATCGGCACGCCGTTCGTCCACAACGCTGTCGGCCCCTGATTGTCGCCCACCGTGGTGTCGCCGACGACAAGTCGTGCGGTCGGGTCGGCCGTGACTGCGTCCGCCGAGCCCGTGCCGGCCGGGGCGCTCAGCGTCGCGACGGTGCACGCCGCCGTGTCGGACGAGGTCGGCGTCGCCATCGTGCTCGTCGTAGCCGGCAGCGCGTGCGAGGCGACCGCGGCCGGAGTCGCACGGTCGTTGTTGCGCGCGAAGGTCACCGCGCCGGCCGCACCGACCAGCACGATCGCGGTCAAGCCACCGGCAGTCAGCGCAACCGCGAGTCGGTGGCGCTGCGCGCTTCGACGACCGGCGTCGAGTACGGACGCCACATCGATGTTGCTGGGCGGTAGCTCAACCGTACGCAGCAGCGCGCGTACGTCATTGAATTCAGTGTCTTCCATGGTCAACTCCTGTATCGATCAGACCCGGTGCGCCGAGAAGGGGCCGCAAGGCGGCGATCCCGCGCGAGGTCTGTGCTTTGACGTTGCCGGTCGAGCAATGCAGTGCCGACGCGGTCTCCTCGACCGATAGATCGCAGAGGAACCGCAGCACCAGGACCGCGCGCTGGCCCTGGGGAAGATGACGCAGTGCGGCCTCGATGTCCGTACGGCTGTCGACATCGACTCCAGACGCCGGCCGGTCCATCTCGTCACGGCCGGTCAGCACCACGCGCGACCACCGCAGTCGCTTCTCGTCCAGGAATCCGTGGACGAGCATGCGGTGCACGTACGCGTCGAGGTTGTAGCTCGCGGACGCTCGCCGCCAGTGGCGATAGAGCGCGACCAACGTCGACTGGACGACGTCGTCGGCCCGATGCCGGTCACCGCAGAGCAGGTAGGCCGCCTGCCGAAGGCGCGGTAGCCGCGCCTTCACGTACTCGACGTAATCGCCTTCGGCGTCCGCCCGCATGTGCCGCTCCCCTCGCGCCATCTCAACCCATTGACGGGTACGGGCGCGGGAACGGTTGCGTCAGCGCGGCGCGGAGTTCAGGTAGGCCAGGACGGCGAGCACCCGGCGATTGTCGTCGTCGGACGCGGCCAGATCGAGCTTGCCGAAGATGTTCGCGATGTGTTTGCCGACCGCGCTCTCGGACAGGAATAACCGCTGCTCGATCGCCGCGTTCGAGCGGCCTTCGGCCATCAACTCGAGGACTTCGCGCTCGCGTGACGTGAGCCGGTCGACCGTACGGTTGCGGGCAAACAGTTTCGCGATCACGTCCGGGATCCATCGCCGTACCGCCAGCGGCGACGCGCCGCACGGCGTCGACGAACTGATCGGCGTGCAGGACCCGGTCCTTGAGGAGATAGCCGATGCCGCCCGATCCGTCGGCCAGCAGTTCCTGCGCGTAGAGCTGCTCGACGTGCTGGGAGAGCACGAGCACCGGCAGGCCAGGCATCTCGCGCCGAGCCGTCAACGCCGCCTGCAAGCCTTCGTCGGTGAACGTCGGCGGCAGACGTACGTCGACGACGGCCACGTCCGGCCGGTGTTCGCGCAGCGCGGCGAGCAACTCGGGGCCGGTCGTCGCCGCGGCCACGATCTCGAAGCCGTGCGACTGCAACAGCAGGACCAGGCCGTCCCTCAGGAGGGCGAGGTCTTCACCGAGGACAACACGCACGGCAACTCCATCCTCACCTCGGTCGGGCCGCCCGGCGGGCTGGCCAGCGAGACCGTACCGTCAAAGGCCGCGACGCGCCGCGACAGGCCGGCGAGGCCGGTCCCCCGCGCCGGGTCGGCGCCGCCCCGACCGTCGTCGCGAACCGACATCCGCAGAACGCCGTCGGCCCAGCCTATGTCGACGGTGATCCGCGAGGCGCCAGCGTGCTTGACGGCATTGGCCAGTGCCTCCGAGACCGCGAAATAGGCCGCCGATTCGATCGGTTCGCTCGCCCGGCCGGGAAGGTCGACGGTCACCTCGACCGGCAAGGGTGTGTCGAGGGCGAGTGCCCGGACCGCATCGCCCAGCCCGCGCTCGGCCAGCACCGGCGGGTGGATGCCGCGCACCAGGTTCCGCAACTCGACCAGCGCCGTCGCCGACGCGTCACGCGCCTGGGTGACGAGCTTCTTTGCCGCTTCGGGATCGGTGTCGACAAGGCGTTCGGCCGTGTCCAGCGCCAGCCCGACGGCAATCAGCCGGGCCTGCGCGCCGTCGTGGAGGTCGCGTTCGATCCGGCGAACCTCGGCCGCCTGATCCTCGATGGCCTCTTGGCGGGCCGCGGTCAGTTGGCTGACGCGGCGGGCCAGCCGTGCCTTCTCGGTCGGCGCGAGCAGGAGCGCGGTCCACCGACCGTGCCATCGCAGCAGCGCCGGCGGGCTGGCGGCGGCGAGCACCATCGCCACCGCGCCGATGACCAGCGAGGCGATGGCGCCCCAGATCGTCAGATCGCCGAAGAGCGATCGAGACGACACACCGCACAGCCAGAGGATCGCCGGGATGATCAGACCCACCCACGAGATCACGAGCAGACCCACGGGTACGAGGGCGATGGCGACGCCGGTAACCGGTTCGATCAGCGCCCACAAGAAATCGCGCCACGTCGCCGATTCTTTGGTCAGCCGGTCCTGCCGCTCAAACCAGCGTGCCCAGCCTTCGGTCTTGAACAGCTGTTTCCCGACGCGATAGCGCCCGTCGGGCTCGCGCTCCAGCGGACCTTCGACCCGGTACGGGGTCTCGATCTGGACGCCCGACCAGGCGCCGGCGAGGCGGCGACGGAGCTCTGCAACCCGCCGGACCTCGGTGACGGCCGGAATGACGCCGAACACGAAACCGATGCCGGGCAGGATGACCGCCACGAGTTGGACGACGCCGGCGAGCGCCGCCAGCAACCCCAGCCCGGCCAGCGCGAGCAGCCGCACCAGCACGACGAGGCGATGGCCGATCCAGCACTTGCGAGCGTCGATCCGGGCCTGCTGCGCCGCCGTCACGGGGGCGAGAAACGCCCGGCACCAGAGTCCGTACGCCCGCACGAGCATCGGTGCGGCGGCACCAGCCCCAAGGAAAAGGAGGCCCGGGAGCCAGGCGGCCCAGCCGTCCGTTGCCGCGATCCAGACGGTCGCTCCCAGCAACCCCAACGGCAGCCCGGCGATCACGGTGCCCACGATCGGGTGGAGCAAAAGGAACGCCAGATCCTTGCCGGTGGCCCGATCGCTGAACACCCAGTCGATGCGCTTCGACATCCGCGGCCACCACGCGTGCTTGTGCAAACTGTTGTCGACCTCGTACCAGCCGTCCGGTCGACGTACGGGCGGGGCCGGTGCCGGCTTGTACGGCTCGGCGATGCTCACGCCGCACCACTGGCCGGCAACGCGTCGGACGATGTTGGTGAACCGTCGCTCGGCCACCACCGTGGGCGGGATCAGGAACACGAGTCCGAGTCCGATGCCGGGAGTAAATCCGACCAGCATGAGGGCGAGCACCACCACGGTCGCCAGGGCGATGCCGGCAAGCGCGACGCTGCGACCGAGCGCTATGACGATTGATCTCACCGGCCCAGTTTGGCCGACGAACGCCCCGCCGGAAGTGCCCGCAGCTCCCGCTTCGCGGTGGAGCTATCCCCACCCGGGGTTATCCCCACCGTCGACGCGACGGTCAGGCCCACCATGCATCGGACGTCAGCCACATTCCGGCTCATCGATGCCGTTCGTAGCGTCGTTGGCATGACAGTCATTGAGGTGCAGAACCTTACAAAGCAGTACGGCGATCGGTTCGGCGTACGGGATGTGACCTTCGCGGTCGAGCGAGGCGAGATCTTCGGGATCCTCGGCCCGAACGGCGCCGGCAAAACGACCACTGTCGAATGCATCACCGGTCTTCGGCGCGCCGACGGCGGCACGGTCACCGTGTTGGGCCGGCCGGCCGGCGATCCGGCCCTCCGGCAGATCGTCGGCGTCCAACTCCAGCAGAGCCACCTGCCCGACAAGCTGCGGGTCGGCGAGGCCCTCGACCTTTACGCGTCGTTCTATCCGAGGCCGGCCGATCCTCGTACGCTCGCCGATGAGCTGGACCTGACTCGACACTGGCGTCAGCCGTACAAGAAGCTGTCCGGCGGCCAGCAGCAGCGCTTGTCGATTGCGCTCGCGCTGATCGGCAATCCGCAGATCGCCGTGCTGGACGAGTTGACGACCGGACTCGATCCGTCGGCGCGGCGCGACACCTGGGCGTTGATCGAGCAGATCCGCGACCGCGGCGTCACCGTGGTGCTCGTCTCCCACTTCATGGACGAGGCCGAGCGGCTGTGCGATCGGATCGCGGTGATCGACCGTGGTCGGGTCACCGCACTCGACACGCCGGCCGCCCTGGTCGCGTCGATTGGCCGGCCGATGCGCGTGCGTTTCCGGCCATCCGTACCCGTGGACGACCGCGACTGGCTCGCGAACCTGGCGTCTGTCGAGTCGGTGGCCGACGACGGCGACGCGATGGTCGTCACCGGCCGCGGCGACGTCGTCGCGACGGTCGCGATGGCGCTGGCCGAGCGCGGGATCGCCCCGCTCGACCTGTCGGTGAGCCAGACGAATCTCGAAGATGCCTTTATCGCCCTGACCGGGCACCTCGCGGAAGAAGCGTGATCGCCATGCGAAAGATGTTGCTGATCGAATCCAAGCTCGTCGTCCGGGACGCGGTCCTACCGTTGTTCGGTCTCGCTGCTTCCGGTGGCGCTGCTCGGTTTCGGGTTCATTCCGGGCACGACGAAACCCGACCCGGACCTGCACGGACTGCTCGGCATCGACACTGTGATTCCGTCGCTCGCCATTGCGGTCGCGCTCGCCATGGTCGGCGCGGTCATGCTGCCGACGTACATGGCCAGCTACCGCGAGCGGGGCATCCTTCGGCGCCTCGCGACCACGCCGGCAACGTCGCGTGATCTGCTCGGCGCTCACCTCGTCATTCACGTCGCGGTCCTCCTGGTCACGGTCGTGGCCGTGCTGGGGATCGGCACCGGTGTGATGGGGATGTCGGTGCCGCGGCACGCGCTCGGGATTCGTGCTCGCCCTGACGCTGTCGATCCTGGCGCTGTTCTCGATCGGCTTGGTCGTGGCCGCGGTCGCGCCCAACGCCCGGGTCGCGAACGGTGTCGGTCTGATGACGTGGTTCGTGTCGGCGTTCTTCGCCGGGATCTACCTGCCGAAGGAGAAGATGCCGCATCTGCTGAGCCGGATCGGCGACTTCACGCCGCTCGGCGCGGCGCGCCAGTCCATCCAGGACGCGTGGGGCGGCGCGGGTCCGCAGCCGCAGCACCTCATCGTGCTTGCGGTGGTCGCAGCCATCGCCGGTACGGCCGCGCTGAAGCTCTTTCGCTGGCAGTAGGCGGTGCTGGTCTACGCGTGATCTTGGGGTTGTCCACCTCTCGAAAGCCGAAATACGGTGGACAACCCCAAGATCTCTGGTGCGTCGGTACGGCGATATTGGCCGACCGCGGCGGCCTACCGGAGACCGACGAGATCGGCGATCTGGCCCATCTGGTAGTCGAAGTACTCGTCCCGCGCCTCGATGACGTTGTTGAGCTGACCGAACAGCTCGAAGCTCACCGCACCGAAGATGTGGATCCAGGCGATCGTTCCCAGGGCGAACACGTCGGGCGGCAGGCCGGGTGCGATCGCGTCCCGCGCCGCCATCATGTCGGCGCCGCAGCGCCGGCGCCAGGTCAGCCGTCGGGGCGCGGAGCGCGTTCGCGGCGAACCCGTCGACAAAGATGCCGAGCAGTACGTCCGGCGTCCGCTGGGCGGCGACGACCGTGTCGGCCGGCGCGGCGTAGCCGGGCACCGGGCTCCCGAAGATCAACGCGTACTCGGCCGGATTCGCCAGCGCCCACCGCCGAACGGCCCGGCCGAGGATGAGGAATCGCCCACGGAGATCGCTCCGCTCAGTTACGGCGGCGTCGGCATCCTCCACCGCGGCCCCGAGCGCGTTGTACGCGTCGATAATCAGGGCGGTGAGCAGGTCGTCGCGGCTCGCGAAATACCGGTAGAGCGCGGACGACACCATGCCCATGTCGCGGGCGACCGCTCGCAGCGACAGGTTGGCCCCGTCGGTCGCCAGGTGGCGCCGCGCGACCGTCTTGATCTCGGTGACCATCTCGGCGCGTACGCGGGCGCGGATCGATCCAGCAGGCATATCGAGATTGTTGCACACATTCGAGAGCACTGCTCTTGCAGATCGCGGAGACTCGTGCGAGCATTAACCACAACAGAGAGCAGTGCTCTCGCAATAGAGTGATCGATTGACTGAGGAGAACGACAATGTCGCAGCACGTGATCGTCGGCGCCGGCCCGGTCGGCACCGCCACCGCTCTGATTCTCGCCGAACGCGGCGACAAGGTCCGGCTGGTCACCCGCCGCGGCACCGGGCCGGACCACCCGTCGATCGAGCGGGTGGCCGCCGACGCCACCGATGCCGACCGCCTGAGCGAGCTGGCCGACGGCGCCGTCGCGCTCTACAACTGCGCGAACCCGCCGTACCACACCTGGCTCACCGACTGGCCGCCGCTCGCTGCCTCCCTGCTCACCGCGGCCGAGCGCAGCGGAGCAACGCTGGTCATCGCGGCCCCGCTCTACGGGTACGGCCCGGTCGACGCCCCGATGACCGCGGAGACGCCGCTCGCGGCCACCCATCCGAAGCTCAAGATCCGGGCCGACATGTGGCGCGACGCGCTCGCCGCGCACCGGGCCGGCCGGATCAAGGCGACCGAGGTGCGGGCGAGCGACTACATCGAGGACAACGGCCTGTTGACGTTCGTTCTCGGCCAGCCGATCCTCGCCGGCAAGCGGGCCTATTCGCCGGAGCCGCTCAACGTGAAGCACAGCTGGACGTCGATCGAGGATGTCGCCCGTACGCTCGCGACGGTCGCGACCGACGAACGCGCGTGGGGGCACGCCTGGATGGTGCCGACCAGCGAGCCGTTGACCGTACGGGAACTCGCCGATCGGTTCGCCGCCGTGAACGGTGCGCCGAAGCCGAAGCTGACCTCGATCCCGTACCCGGTCCTCTGGACGTACGGGCTGTTCGACAAGTTCGTCAAGGAACTGCGTACGACGCGCTACCAGTTCACGGCGCCGTTCGTCGTCGACTCCAGCGAAACGACGGCGACGTTCGGCATCGAGCCGTCGTCGATGGACGACCGGCTGCGCGCGACCGGGGCCGCACTCCGGGCGGCCGGCACCAAGGCTTGATCACATTGACGATCCACTGTGGTGGACGATGAGTGCCGCTACAACGACGGTAATCGTCCACCACAGTGGATCATGACGCGGGCCGTAGCCGTCAGAACACCCAGACGACCAGCACGATGACGATGATCGCGATGACGACGAGCAGCGGGATGAGTCGCTTGAGGATCGGCCAGGCGGCGACCTTCAACAGGTTGACCTCGGCCGCCGGCGCCTCGGCCGGTTGCGCTCGACGCGTCGGCGGTACGGAGGTCGCTTCCGCGCTCGCCGGCGGCGCGGTCGGTGCGGTGCCGGACGTGGCCGATGACGCCGGAGCGGCAGCAGCCGGGGCCGACGAAGTCGCGCCGGTGGCAGTGGATGCCGATGGCGGCGCGCTCGGTGCGGCCGCGCCGGACGCCGCCGTTGGCGCCGACGTGCCGGGCGAGACTGACCCATTCGCTGCCGGCCCGCCCGACGACGGCCCACCCGAAGCCGGACCAGTCGTCGTGGAGTCGGATGGTGCGTCGGCCGGGGCGCCGCTGTCGACGGATGTCGCGGATGCGGACGGCGCCGCCGTCGCCGGAGTGCCGGCCGTCCTACCCGTCGTACCCGCGGTCGGGGTTGGTTCGTCGGCCAGCACCATCGACTCGAGGTTCGTCACGAACTGGCCGAGCAGCTTCGACGACACTTCGGCGATCGCTCCGCGGCCGAATTGCGCCAGCGGGCCGGAGATCGTCAGATCGGTGACGACCTTGACGCGGGTCTGCGCGCCTTCGGCGGTCAGATCGACGTTGACGAGCGCCGAGGCACGGCCGCGCCCGCTCGACTCTTTGCCGGTCGCTTCGAGGACCATGTGATGCGCCGCCTCGTCGCGCTCCTTGAACTGGGCCGTCCCGGCATATTGCGCGGTTACCGGGCCGACCTTGACCTTGACTTTGCCGTGGTACACGTCGTCGACGTGGTCAGTGAGCGTGGCGCCGGGCATCGCCGGCGCAATCCGCTCGACGTCGTTCAGCACGTCCCACGTCTGGTCGATCGGACGGGGAACCACGAACTCATTGACAAGTTGCACGTTCGTCTCCTTCGGGTTCGTCGGCCGCGGCCGATCCGGCGTCCCAGCTCGGCCGTGGCCGATCCGGCGTCCCGGGTCTACCGCTGCCTCTGATCACGGTATTCCCTGGTGTGCGGCGGGCGCCGGGGTGCGTTCGGATGGCCGGCTCGCGCCGATGGGTTGTTCCGGTCCGCCGCTAACGCCGGCGGCCGGGTTCGGCCAATGCATCTACCAGGTCGTCGAGCGCGTCCATCCGATGCGCGCTCACGACCGCGTCGCAAAACGGCCAAGCGGCCGCCATTCCACCCACCAGCGGACGGTATTTCGGGCTCTGCGTGCGTGGGTTGACCCAGACGATGCGGTGCGCGAGCCGCGACAGCCGCTCCATCTGCTGCCCGAGACAGCGCCGGGTCCCCGGTCTCCCAGCCGTCCGAGATCACCATCACGACCGCGCCGCGAGCCATGCCGGCCCGACCGTAGCGATCGAGAAACTCCTGCAGGGCCGCGCCGATCCGGGTGCCGCCGGACCAGTCGGGCGCGCTCTCGCCGGCCCGGGCGAGCGCCGGTCCCGGCAACGTACGGGCGAGGATCGGCGTGAGCCGCGTCAACCGGGTGGCGAACGTGAACACCTCGGCATCGGCGGCGCCGGCCGCGCAGTAGAGCAACTGCAGCATGGCCCGGGCGTACGGCTCCATCGAACCGGAGATGTCGCACAGCACGACCAGTCGCCGCGGTCGCTCCCGCCGCTTGCGGCGGACCAGCCGCAGCGGATCGCCGCCGCTGCGGTGCGCGAGGCGTAGCGACGAGCGCAGGTCGATCCGCCGACCACCGGCCGCGCGGCGCATGCGACGGGACGGCCGCATGGGCGTGGCCAGCCGCAGATCCGCCATGCGGTTGGCGAGCAGCATGAGCTCGTCCGGCGTCAGTTGGCCGAATTCGCGGTGGTGCAACCGCTCCAGCTCGCTGCCGGCACTCGGGATCTCGATTTCCTGACCCTCGTCGTCACGCGCCTTCTCCGATCGCTTACCGCTGTCGTCGGTGCTCGGGTCGGAGCCCGACGGCGACGGGCCGGCCGAGGCGTTGCGATACCGCGGCGGAATCTGCGTCGATGCCCGTGCCATTGCCTCGGTCATCGGCGCGTTCTGGTCGCCGCGGCTGTCGGCCGGGTCGATGAAGCCGCCGAAGACGGCGTCGAAGACCCGGTCCAGCACGGCATCGTGCGCGTGGTGGAACGCGAGAGTCGCGTGCGCCAACGAGCGCAACTCGGGCACCGATCGCGGCGAGACCACGGTCACGGCTCGGGCAAAACGTGCGGCTCGATCCGGACCCACGGGTACGCCGGCGGAGTGCAACACGCCAGCGAAGCGGGCCACGATCCCGGCCAGATCCTGGGTCGGATCGCCGCCGATATCGCCGGACGGCTCAGCCATCGCCGCCGACCAGGGCCGGAAGGCCGTACGCGCGGACGACATCGTGATCGTCGGCGTGCTTGAGGACGACGCCGAGAGTCGACTCGGCCCCGTCGACCGTGAGTTCGGTCAGGCCGAGCAGCGCGGCCGCCGCGGCCCAGTTGATCGCCTCGGCGACACCGGGCGGCTTGGTGAGGGCGAGCGATCGCATCCGGGCCACGCCGTTCGCGACCTGCGACGCGAGATATGTCGACGCCTGCGGCACCCGCCGGCGCGATGATCTCGGCCACGCGGTCCGCGCTCGGGTAGTCGATCCAGTGGTAGAGGCACCGGCGCCGGAGGGCGTCGTGCAGGTCGCGGGTCCGGTTCGACGTCAACACCGCGATCGGCGGTACGGCGGCCCGGCGCGTACCCAGCTCTGGGATGGTCACGCTGGCCTCGGCCAGCATCTCGAAGAGGAACGCCTCGAACTCGTCGTCGGCCCGGTCGACCTCGTCGATCAGCAGCACGGCCGGGCGCGGGCCCGGGATGCTCGACCGCGGCCAGCAGTGGCCGGGCCAGGAGATAGTCCTCGCTGAACAGGTCCTCGTCGCGCAACTCGGTGCCACGCGCCTCGGCCAGCCGGATGCCCAGCAACTGTCGTGGGTAGTTCCACTCGTAGAGCGCCTCGGCCGCGGTCAGGCCCTCGTAGCACTGCAGCCGGACCAGCGGCGTGTCGAGGACGGTCGCCAGCGCCTTCGCGGCCTCGGTCTTGCCGACGCCCGGTTCGCCTTCCAGCAGGATCGGCTGGCCCATCCGTACGGCGAGGAACAGCGCCGTCGCGAGCGGCGTGCTCGCCAGGTACCCGGTGGCGTCGAGGCGCACGGCGAGCGTGTCGATATCCGGGACGGCAGCGGCAAGGTCAGCCGCGCCGCGGGTCGGAGACTCTTCGGTCATCCGTGCGACGCACCCATGAGGTATCGGTGCGGGTCGGCGGTGAATGCGACCTTGCAGCCGGAGCCGCAGAAGTAGTACGTCTGCCCGCCGTGTTCGGCCTGGAGCGCGCAGCGGTGTCACGGCCACCTCCATCCCGCACACCGGGTCGATCGCGATCTCCGGCTCGGACGACGTCGCGGCCGGCCGATCGGAGCCGGACACGGTAATCATGGAGGTCGCCATGTCCGTGATCGGCGGCGGCGCCGGTCGGGTCGCGATGATCTCGGCCAGGATCGAGATCGCCACGTCCGAGGCGGTGTGGGCGCCGACGTCGATGCCGGCCGGGGTGTGTACGCGATCGCGATCGGCGCCGACGCCCGCCAGTACGGCGTCGCCGCGCTTCCGGCTCGCCACCAATGCGACGTACGGCACCTTGGCCGAAAGCGCCGCGGCCAGCACCATCTCCTCGCCGTGACCGTGTGACGCGACCACTAGCGCCGCGGTGTCCGCCGGCAGGTCGAACATCGTGTCCGGCGATCCGGTCACCATGTCGTAGCCCGCGGCCGCGCCGATCCGCTGCAGCGCCCGGGCGACCGGAGCGTCGCCGTACACGTAGAGCAACGGGGCCGGAATCATCGCCTCCAGAAAGATCTCCAGGCTGCCGCCGGACAGGCAGGGATTGTTGACGACGATCAGGCCCTCGGCCTCCGGCGCCGGCCGGTCGCCCTCGATCGACGGGTCGGGCGTGATCCGCAGCAGCGTCGATGCGCCCGTCTCCAGGAGTCGCAACCCCTGGAGACGGACGGTCGACTCGGCGCAGGTGCCACCGACGAACCCGTCGAACGTGCCGTCGGCGAGGATCAGCGCGCTGTCGCCCGGCTTCGCGCTCGTCGGCCGCTGTGCTCGGACGACGGTCGCGAGGACGTACGGCGTGCGCGCCAAACGCAGATCCTCGGCACGTGCCAACAGTTCGGTGCGGCGCACCGTGCGTCTCCTTCTGCAATACGGATCTCGCGATACGGACTACGAGATGGCGATATCGGTTCGGATCGGCCGGCCCTGAATCGCGCGCCACACGTTCGACGGCGTCAGCGGCATGTCCGCGTGGCGCACCCCGTACGGCTTCAACGCGTCCATCACCGCGTTCACGACCGCGGCCGGCGAACCGACGGTCGCCGACTCGCCGACGCCCTTGGCACCGATCGGGTGGTGCGGCGACGGCGTGACCGTCTCGCCCAACTCCCACGACGGGCACTCCATCGACGTCGGCAGCAGGTAGTCCATGAACGACCCGCCGAGGCAGTTGCCCTCCTCGTCGAACGCCATCAACTCCATCAGCGCCATGCCGATGCCGTCGGCGAGACCGCCGTGCACCTGGCCCTCGACGATCGTCGGGTTGATGCGGACACCGCAGTCGTCGACCGCGATGAACCGCCGCACCTTCACCGCACCGGTGCCGGTGTCGACGTCGGTCGACGCAGATGTACGCGCCGAACGGGAACGTCAGGTTGGGTGGGTTGTAGACGGTCGTCGCGTCCAGATGGCCCTCGACGCCCTCGGGCAGCTCGAGCGACCCGTGGGAGGCCAGCGCGATCTCCTGGATCGTCTTGCCCTTTTCCGGGTCGCCGGCCACGAACCAGCGGCCCTTCTCCCACTCGAGGTCGTCGACCGATACTTCGAGCATCGCCGATGCCACGATCTTGGCCCGGTCGCGTACCTTCCGGGCGACGACCGCGGTCGCCGCGCCGGACACCGGCGTGGAACGCGACCCGTACGTGCCGAGGCCGAACGGCGTCTGGTCGGTGTCGCCGTGCACGACGTCGATGTCGTCCGGTGAGATGCCGAGCTCCTCGGCCACGATCTGGGCGAACGTGGTCTCGTGCCCCTGGCCCTGGCTCTGTACGGAGATCCGCAGCACGGCCTTGCCGGTCGGGTGTACGCGCAGCTCGGCACCGTCGGCCATGCCGAGACCGAGGATGTCCATGTGCTTGCGCGGCCCGGCACCGACGGCCTCGGTGAAGAAGCTGAGGCCGATGCCGGTGAGGATCCGTGGCTTCTCGCCCGCCGCGAACTTCGCCCGCTGCTCCGCCTGCTCGGCCCGTAGCTCGTCGTAGCCGGCCATGTCGAGTGCGACCTGCAGCGTCTTCGGATAGTCGCCGGAGTCGTACTCCCAGCCGGTCGGGCTGTTGTACGGGAACTGTTCCGGACGCAGCAGATTCTTCATCCGCAGCTCGGCCGGGTCGAGCCTTCAACTCGTACGCCAGCACGTCGATCATGCGCTCGATGACGTACGCCGCCTCGGTGACCCGGAACGAGCAGGCGTACGCAACGCCGCCCGGTGCCTTGTTCGTGTAGACGCCCTTGACGTCACAGTGCGCCGCGATGAGGTCGTAGCTGCCGGAGAACACATGGAAGAAGCCGGCCGGGAATTTCGTCGGCTGCGCGGTGCCGTTGAACGCACCGTGGTCGGCGATGCACGTTCACGCGTACGGCCTGGATCTTGCCGTCCTTGGTCGACGCGACCTCGGCCTTCATGTGGTAGTCGCGGGCGAAGCCGGTCGACATCAGGTTCTCGGAGCGGTCCTCGACCCACTTCACCGGCTTGCCGGTGACGATCGAGCCGACGATCGCGCAGACGTAGCCCGGGTAGACCGGCACCTTGTTGCCGAAGCCGCCGCCGATGTCCGGCGAGATCACCCGGATCTTGTGCTCGGGCAGGCCGGCGACGAGGGCGTACACGGTCCGGTGCGCGTGCGGCGCCTGGGTGTTGCACCAGAGCGTGAGCTTGCCGGAGACCGGGTCCATGTCGGCGACCGCGCCGCACGTCTCCAGCGGCGCCGGGTGTACGCGCGGATAAAGGACATCCTCCGACACGACGACCTCGGCGTTGGCGAACACCTCATCGGTCTTCGCCCGGTCGCCGGACTCCCAGTCGAAGATGAAGTTGTTCGTCTGGCCCTCTTTGTCGTCCCGGATGACCGGAGCGTCCGCGTCCATCGCCTTGCGGGCGTCGAAGACGACCGGCAACTCCTCGTATTCGACGTCGATGAGTTCGAGCGCGTCGCGGGCCGAGTAACGGTCCTCGGCGATCACGAACGCGACCTCCTGGCCCTGGAAGCGGACCTTGTCGGTGGCGAGCACGGCCTGCGTGTCGTAGGAGAGCGTTGGCATCCATGCCAGGCCGAGCGTGTCCAGCACGGCGCCGGTGATCACGGCCTTGACCTTCGGGTGCGCCTCGGCGGCCTTCGTGTCGATCGACACGATCTTGGCGTGAGCGAACGGGCTGCGCAGGATCGCCCCGTGCAGCATGCCGGTCAACTGCACGTCATCGACGTAGTTGCCCTTGCCGCGGGTGAAGCGCGCGTCCTCCTTGCGGATCATCCGGCCAAACCCCATCGGGGTCGCCGGCGGTGCGGTGGCGGTCACGCGGACACCTCCTGCGACGCTGCCGTACGTTGGTCCGCCTCGTGCTCGGCGGCCCACCGTACAGAACGGACAATATTCTCATATCCGGTACACCGGCACAGCTGGCCCGAGATTGCCTCCCGGATCTCCATCTCGCTCGGATCCGGGTTGTGGTCGAGCAGCGACCGGGCGGTCATCATCATGCCCGGCGTGCAGAACCCGCACTGCAATCCATGACAAGCAACGAAACCCTGCTGGACCGGGTCCAGCTCGGCGCCGTTGGCCAGTCCCTCAACGGTACGCACGCGGCGGCCATCCGCCATCACGGCGAGAACCGTGCATGACTTGACCGGCGTCTCATCCATCCACACCGTGCACACGCCGCAGTTGGATGTGTCGCAGCCCCAGTGCGTGCCGGTCAGCGACAACTCGTCGCGTAGGAAGTGGACGAGCAACATGCGTGGCGCGACGTCCCGCGTGTAGTCCTGGCCGTTGACGTTCATGGTGATCTGCATCGGTTAGGCCTCCTGTCCCCGAGCGCGGGCGGCCGCACGGCGCAGCGCCCGGGTGGTGAGTTCGCCGGCGAGGTGCCGCTTGTAGTCGACCGGGCCACGCTGGTCGGCGCTCGGCTCGCAGTTCTCGGCGGCGATCGCGCCGGCCTGCGCGAAGTTCTCCTCGGTCGCCGGCTTGCCGCGCAGGAAGTCCTCCGCCTCGGCCGCGTGGAAGTGCTCCGCGCCGACCGCGGTCAGACCGATGCCGACGTCGGTCACCGTGTCGCCGGCCAGCCAGAGCGCGACTCCGGAGGCGGCCACGGCCCAGTCGCCGACGCGGCGCTCGATCTTCTCGTACGCACTGCCGCCGCCCGGTCGCACCGGGATCCGGATCTCGATCAGGAGTTCGTTGGGCTGGACGACGGTCTCGTACGGCCCGGTGTGGAACTCGCGCACCGGCACCGTACGCGTGCCGTTGGCGCCCTGAATCACGCACGTGGCGGCGACGGCGGCGAACGCGGCCGACAGATCCTCGGACGGATCGGCCTGGCACAGCGATCCGCCGACGGTGCCGCGGTTGCGGACAATCGGGTCGGCGATCACCCGCTCGGCGTCGACGAAGATCGGATAGTGCT
Organism: uncultured Actinomycetota bacterium; assembly: GCA_963724705.1. Lineage (GTDB taxonomy): Bacteria > Actinomycetota > Actinomycetes > Mycobacteriales > Micromonosporaceae > DASQPR01. The sequence continues at coordinate 75,434 of CAVRVS010000005.1, read as the reverse complement.
CCGAGACAAGCGGCGAGCTCAGTAAGTCAGCGTGCCGGGTCATCGCCCCGATCCGCAGCTCGTCACCTTCCAGACGGACGTACGCCAGCTCGTCGAGGTCATTGATGTCGATCAGCGCCTCGGGTCGAGCCAGCCGAAGTTTCATCATCGGGAGCAGGCTGTGGCCGCCCGCGACCACCCGCGCCTCTTCTCCCCACTGGGCGAGCAGGGCGATTGCGTGCTCGACGCTCGTCGCCTTCTCGTACTCGAAATGTGCCGGTACCTGCATCACGCCTCCATGCCAGGGCGTCCAGGGTGGGTGAATCGGACGCACGGTGGTGGAACATGGTCAACCACCAGCATCCTCGCGCCGACGACGCCACGGGGGCAACGGCGCCTTAACCGATCGGTTAGCCCGGCACCCCACCCTTCGCGAGCGGGCTGGCCGAGCGGGGCCGAGGCGTGCGAATGTTGCAGCTGTGACGCTCACCCAACTCGGGGCCTTCGTGCTGGTGGCCCGCCTTGGCTCGGTCCGAGCCGCGGCCGACGTGCTGGGCGTGAGCGAACCCGCCGTGTCCAAGGCGATCGCGTCGCTACGGCAACATCTCGGCGATCAACTGATCATGAAAGATGCCACCGGCATGACGCTGACCGAGGGTGGCAGCCGGCTGATCGCGATCGCATCCCAGATGGTCAGCCTCGGTGCCGAGGCCGAAGCCGCGGTACGTGCGGCCAACGGCGCGCCGGCTCAACTCCGGCTGCTGGTCAACTCGACCATCTCGGAGTTCATCGCGACGCCGCTCACCGAGGCGTTCACCCGGCACCGCAACGGCACGGTGGAGGCGTCATCCGGCGTGGCCACGATCGCGGAAATGCGCGCGCTGCTGGCCGATCGGCTGGCCGACGTCGCGCTCGGTCCGGCCGTACCGGTCGAGGGCGACCGCAACCTGATCACCGAACCCGTTTTGCGCTATCTCGTCGTCGCCGCCGCGGCACCACAGAAGCGTTTCACCGGACCGCCCCGGACCTGGCCGTGGCTCGTGGGACCGTCCGGCGTCGACCCGTACGGTGACATCGGCCGCTTGCTGCGCGCCTTCCGCGTCCCCGACCAGCGCATCAGCGTGTTCCCGAACGAGACCGCCGCCTGGGTCGCGGCGGCGGACGGCCACGGCGTGACGCCGGCGGTCTCGACGTTGCTCCACAGCCATGTCCGTCGCGGCGAACTGCACGTGGTCGCGACCGACGTGACGCCCGTCCAGGGCACCTGGTACGCGACGACGCTGCGCACCGACCGGCGGACCACGACGTCGACGTCGTTCGTGAACTTCCTGTCCACGCCGTCGGCCATGCAGCTGATGTGCTCACCCGGCGCGGGCGTGCCACCGTCGCGCTTCCGCCCGCCCGTGTACGTGACGATCTGGAGCTGACGATCTGGCCCTGAGGCCGGCGCCGATCTGGGCCGCCCGCCGGGGGCGTCGGTACGTGGTCGTTTCAACGACCGCTGCCCGGTGTGGCACAATCTGCGACGTTGCCGTCGCCGCCGCTGAGCAGGCATTCGGCCCACATTGACCCAGCATCACCAGGCACACCGCCAGCCAGGAGTTAGGTCCCATGACCCGCGAGGCACCCGTCGAGAGCTACGACCCGAACGCCATCATCGACAAGTGGATGAAGGTGTGGGACGACCTGCACGTCAACGAGGCGGACGGGCTCACCGAGGGCGAGGACGTGACCCCGCGGTCGTACGTGGTCAGCATGTACCCGTACCCGTCGGGCGACCTGCACATGGGCCACGCCGAGGTCTACTCGATCAGTGACGCCATCGCCCGCTACGTGCGGATGCAGGGTCACAACGTTCTCAACGCGATCGGCTGGGACTCCTTCGGGCTGCCGGCCGAGAACGCCGCGCTGAAGCGGGACCTCGATCCGCGCGACTGGACGTACGCGAACATCGCCGTACAGGCCGAGTCGTTCCGCCGGTTGGGTGTCTCCTTCGACTGGCGGACCCGGCTGCACACCTCCGACCCGGAGTACTACCGCTGGAATCAGTGGCTGTTCCTGCGGCTGTTCGACCGTGGGCTCGCCTACCGCAAGGAAGCGGCGGTCAACTGGTGCCCGAACGACCGGACCGTGCTCGCGAACGAACAGGTGATCGCCGGCCGGTGCGAGCGCTGCGGGACGATCGTCGTACAGCGTCCGCTCACCCAGTGGTTCTTCAAGACCACGGCGTACGCCCAGCGGTTCCTCGACGACATGGCGCAACTCGAGGGCAAGTGGCCGCACGAGGTGCTCGCCATCCAGCGCAACTGGATCGGTCGCTCGTCGGGCGCGCACATCGATTTCGCGATCACCGGCCGGGCCGAGCCGGTGCGCGTGTTCACCACCCGGCCGGACACCCTGTTCGGCGCCACGTTCTTCGTGGTCGCGGTCGACTCGCCGCTGGCCGACGAGCTCTGCACCGAGGAGCAGCGCGCCGCGTTCGAGGCGTACCAGCAAACGGCCTCGACCGCGACGGAGATCGAGCGGCTCGCGACCGACCGACCGAAGACCGGCGTCTTCCTCGGCCGCTACGCGATCAACCCGGTCAACGGCGAGCAGATCCCCGTCTACGCGGCCGACTACGTCCTGGCCGACTACGGCACCGGCGCGATCATGGCCGTACCGGCGCATGACCAGCGCGACCTGGACTTCGCGCGCGCCCATGGCGTGCCCGTCCGGGTAGTCATCGCGACCGGCGAGCCGGACCCGGCCGAGTCCGGGATCGCGACCAACGGCGAAGGACGCCTGGTCAACTCGGGCGAATTCGACGGCCTGCCGGTCGAGGCGGGCAAGGAGGCGATCACCGCCAAACTCGCCGCCGATGGCGTGGGCGAGACCGCGGTCACCTACCGGCTTCGCGACTGGTTGCTCTCCCGGCAGCGTTACTGGGGTACGCCGATCCCGATCATCCACTGCCCGACGTGTGGTCTCGTGCCCGTACCGGACGAGCAGCTTCCGGTCGAGCTGCCGACGACCGGGTACGAGCTGCGCCCGGCGGACGGCGAGTCGCCGCTGTCGAGCGCCACCGACTGGGTCAACGTCGAGTGCCCGGCCTGCGGCGGACCGGCCCGTCGGGACACCGACACGATGGACACGTTCGTCGACTCGTCGTGGTATTTCCTGCGCTACCCGAACCCGGACTACACCGAGGGCCCGTTCGACCCGGCCGGTGTCGCGCGCTGGCTGCCGGTCGACGAGTACATCGGCGGTCGCGAGCACGCCACCGGACACCTGATGTATTCGCGGTTCATCACCAAGGTCCTCTATGACCTCGGCATGGTCCCGTTCGTCGAGCCGTTCACCAAGCTCATGAACCAGGGCCAGGTCATCATGGCCGGCAAGGCGATGAGCAAGACGCTCGGCAACCTGGTCAACCTGCAGGAACAGATCGCCGCGTACGGTCCCGACGCCGTACGGGTCACGATGGTGTTCGCCGGGCCGCCGGAGGACGACATCGACTGGGCCGACGTCTCGCCGACCGGTGCGATGAAGTGGCTCGCGCGGGTCTGGCGGCTGACCGGTGACATCGCGGTCCTGCCGGCACCGTCCGAGCCCGATCTCGCGCTGCGCCGGTCGATCCACAAGCTGATCGCCGAGGCCACGACGGCCATGGACACCCGACGGCTCAACGTCGGCATCTCCCGGCTGATGGAACTGACCAACGTGCTGCGCCGCGCCGTCGACACCGGAGCCGGGCCGGATCACCCGACCGTACGGGAAGGGGCCGAGGCCCTCGTACGCATGCTGAGCTGCTTCGCGCCGTTCACCGCCGAGGAAGGCTGGGAGCGGCTCGGTCACGAGCCGTCGATCGCGTCGGCCGGTTGGCCGCACGCCGACCCGACGCTCCTGGTCGAGGACACCGTGACGTGCATCCTCCAGGTCGACGGCAAACTGCGCGATCGTGTCGACGTGCCGGCCGACTCGGCCGATGACGCCCTGACGGCGATCGCCCTGGCATCGGAGCGCGTGCAAACGGCTCTCGCCGGCGCGACCGTCGGCCGGGTCATCGTACGAGCGCCGAAGCTGGTCAACGTCGTCACGTCTCGCTGACTCAGACGACTTCACCGCACTTGGGGTCTCCGCGCAAAATGAAGCACCGAGTGCGGTGAAGTTGCGTCGACGACTCTGACGTCCGGTTTGGACGGTTAATCGGCGTTCGTCAAGGACGACTCGCCGCCTGGCACGGACATTCATCACCTTGCGTATCGACAATCGCACGCACTGTGCGATCCAATCTTGCGGTGAGCAACCAGTGTCGAACTGTCCGTGTTGGCGCCCGGACATCTCGCTGGCCGCTTTGATGCGAGAAGGGGTGAGGCATGACAAGTCTGTCGACGACGCTCAAGGAGAGTTGGACCCTCGTCGAGGAACACCAGGACAAGGTCGCACAGTATTTCTACGCACGCATCTTCCTCTCCGATCCACGACTGCGGGATCTGTTCCCGGTACAACTCGACGTGCAGCGCGCCCGCTTGCTCGGCGCGATCGTGACGGCCGTCCAGACGATCGAGGACCCGGAACGCTTCGACGAATACCTGCGCGCGCTCGGCCGCGACCATCGTAAGTTTCGCGTCGAATCGGTCCACTTCGGAATGATCGGGCAGGCACTCATCGACTCGATGCGGGCTTTCGCCGGTGAGCGCTGGTCGCCCGCGTACGAACAGGCGTGGCAGGACGCGTACCGGGTGATCGCGCGCAAGATGTTGGCGGCCGCGCAGGACGACACGAGTCCACCGTTCTGGCACGCCGAGATCGTGAGCCACGAGCGCCGGGCTCGTGACATCGCGGTGTTCACCTGCCGAACGATGCAGCCGCTGCCGTACCGGGCCGGCCAGTACGTGAGCATCGAATCCGACCGCCAACCGCGGGTCTGGCGTGTCTACTCGATGGCAAACTCGCCACGGCCCGACAACACCATGGATTTCCATGTCCGAGCGGTCGGCGCCGGATGGCTGTCCGGTGCGCTCGTCCGCCGCGCGCAGGTCGGCGACATGATCCGCATCGCCGCGCCGATGGGCTCGATGACGGTCGACCCGACCTCGACGCGGGACATCGTGTGCGTGGCCGGTGGCACCGGCCTCGCACCGATCAAGGCGATCATCGACGAGACTCGGCCAGACGAACCGGACGCGCTGGGTGCACCTGTTCTTCGGCGCCCGCGATCGGGAGGATCTCTACGACCTCGACGACCTGATGCGGCTGACCACCCGCTATCCGTGGCTCACAGTGACGCCGGTGACGAGCGAAGACCCGACGTACCCCGGTGAGCGCGGCAACGTCGGCGACGTGATGGCCGGCTACGGCCCATGGAACGACCACGACGTGTACGTCTCCGGATCGCCGGCGATGATCCGGGCCACCTTGCGGCGCCTTTCGGAGATCCGGGTTCCGTCGATGCGCATCAAGTACGACGCCTTCAGCGACCAGTGAGCACAAGCTATCCAGTGACCAGGGAGCGGCAGCAATGCGACCGATAGTCATGACCATCAACGGATCCGACCCGACCGGGCAGACCGGGCATCGCCGCCGATCTCGCGGTGTTCCGCACCCATCGGCTGTCGACGCAGTGCGTGGTGACGGCCGTACAGGGGCCGTCCGAGCTCTACCCGCTGCCCACCACGGTCGTCGGCGGCGAGCTTTCGGTCGCGTTGCGCGAGGCGGCGCCGGCCGCGGTGAAGTTGGGCGTGCTCGGCACCGGAGAGGTGGCCAGCACCATCGCCGCCTACATGCGCGACCGGCTGCGCAACGTCGTTCTCGATCCGGAGCTGGACGCCCGCTTGGGTCATCACCAGGGCGTGGTCGCGGCGATCCTGCGCCTGTTGCCACTCGCGACGGTCGTGACGCCGAGCGCCGAGGAGGCCTCCGCGCTGGTCGGGTGGCCGATCGTGAGCACGTCCGACATGGCCAGCGCGGCCGCTCAGCTCGCGAGCCTGGGTACGCCACACGTCGTGATCACGGGCGGCGGGCTGGGCGGCGACGAATGCGTCGACGCCGTCTGGACGCCGACCGGCACGCGCTTTATGCGGTCGCCGCGCATCGACGCGCCGAACACGCGCGGCGCCGGCTGCATGTTCTCGGCCATGATCACCGCGAATCTGGCTCGGGGCCGCGGCGCGATGGAGGCCATCACGCTCGCCAAGGAACACGTCACGCGCGCACTGACGGCGGCGGCCGCGCATGCCCGCGATGTCGCGCAGACCACGGAGTGGACGCCTCGCCTGGCCACGACCGCCACCGCCACGGACGAGCGATCGCCGGCCCACGCCGCCTGACGTCCGCGCCGGGTCCGCGATGGGAAATCAAGCAGGGCAGGCGGTACGGGGTAGGCCAGCGACCGCGACCGGGGACGTGCCGGTGGCCGCCGCCCGGCCGGCGAGCACCGCGGCGAGCGCCGTCATCGACGCGGCCGTCGCCGAGTACGTGGCGATCCGCACCTTGGACGTGGCGTAGCGGAGCACGTACGGCGTGTCGACGGCGACCGTGACCGCGGCTCCCCGGGTCAGGTGCGAACGCCCGTCCTCGTAGCCGACGATGTCGACGACTGTGCCGCCCGACGCCACGACGTGCAGACCGTCCGCCCGCAGCGCAGCGGCCAACCTGGCTCGCGTTGGCGCGTATCCGGGTCGACTCGTCACGCTGACCGTCCCGGTTACCAGCGATCCCTGGCACGCGCCGGACAGGACGGTGATCGCGGCCGCGGCGGCCTTGCCCGCGGTCGACTGCTCGGCGGCGGAGTCGGTCGTGGGATGGGTCTTGGCCCTCGCGGCCAGCCGGAACTTCAACGTGAGGATGCGCGTGACCGCCGCGACGAGGTGCGAGCGGGGCAGTCGGCCCGACTCCACCGCCGTCAGCAGTCCACGCTGCGCCGCCTGCAGATTTGCCGGCATCAGCAGCATGTCGTCGCCGGCCAGGATCGCCCGCACGGCCGCTTCGCCTGCCGACCACCGTTGCGTCACCGGCGCCATATTCAGCGCATCAGTGATGACCACGCCGCCGAAACCGAGCTGGGACCGGAGCAGCCCGTTGATCACTTTCGCCGAAAACGTCGCCGGCACTCCCGGGTCGACTGACCGTACGTCGAGGTGGCCGACCATGACCATGTCCGTACCAGCGGCGATGCCGGCCCGGAACGGCGCGAGATCGACCGAGGTAAGTTGGGCCAGCGACTGGCTCAGCACCGGCAACGCTTTATGACTGTCCACATCGGTGTTCCCGTGGCCCGGGAAGTGTTTGATTGCGGTCGCGATGCCCGCGCTTCGCAGTCCGGACACGGCCGCGCCCACCTGCGCCGAAACGTTCGCGGCGGTGCCGCCGAACGATCGCGACCCGATCACCGTGTTTCCGGCATCGGCCAGCACATCGGCGTCGGGCGCGAAATCCGCGGTCAGCCCGATCGAGCCGAGATCGTTGCCGGCCGCCGCCCAGGCCGATCGGGTCAGTGTCGGATCGTGCGCGGCGCCGAGGGCCATCGCGCTCGGCAGCTGCACGACACCCGACCGTAGTCGGGTCACGACGCCGTACTCCTGATCCGTGCCGATCAGCAGTGGCGCTCCGTCCGGCAGCTTTGCCGCGGCGCTCTGCAGACCGGCGTCGAGCGTACGGACCTGGGCCGCGGACGCGATGTTCGTCGTGGTGTTCGTGGCCTCGGTCGGGTCGGCGGACGTCCGGTTGGCCAGGATGACGCCGCCGAGCCGGAATTTGGCGACGATCTCGGCCGGGGTGGAAACGCCGGCCATCGACTCGTTGGCCTTTGCGGCGGCCGGGGTGACCTTGGTCGCGTTCTCGCCGTAGAGCTCGGGCACCAGAACCTGGCCGATGAGGTCGATGTCACTCAGCGACACGGCGACCTTGGCCGCTTTGATCGCAGCCGGATCGGCGACGTTCGACGGTTGCGAAGACGTCGGCGGCGCAGCGCTCGGCCGGCCGGCGGACGTCGCGTTGGATTCCCCCGGCACCGGGTTGTGGCACCCGACGAGACCGGCGGCGAGCAGGAGTCCGCAGATGGCGACGCCGGACCTCAACCCGCGCCGACCCGCCACCGTGATCACCTCCGCGCGCGACCGGGGGTAATCGCGCGATTTGAGCAGGCGCCGTTGGCTAGACCGGAAGCTTCAGATCGACCTCCGTGACGGACTCGAGCGCGGTCGTGACCGTACAGGCCTTCGCGTGGACCCGCAATGCGACGTCGTGGAAGACCTGCGCCGCGTCCGGATCGTCCGGGGGTAACTCAACGTCGTACGTCATCGTGATTGTGCCCAGCCGATTTGGGGTGACCTTCTCCGCGTCGACGGTGGCCGCTAGCCGCACAAGGCGGTGGCCGCGTTTGGCGGTCAACGGCTCCACGGTCACGATGTTGCAGCCGCCGAGCGCAGCGAGCAGCAGTTCGACCGGAGTGAACCAAGAGCCGTCGCCTCCGGTCCCGAATTTCAGCTCGGCACCGCGGCCGTTACTCGCGACAAATCCGTCGGTCGTTCGTTCGACCGTTACGTGGTATCCCATCTGTCCATCATGCCGGTGCGCCCGGTGCGGATCCCGCCCGGCAAACCTGAGTGACAGGTGTGACGTGGCGTTAATTCACTAGCCGGGCGGCCGGCAAGCGGTTAGCGTCAGACACGCACTCACCGATCGTTCAATTCCCGCTGGCGGCCGCCGGTCACGGCGTACCCGTGTGCACGACCACGACGGAGGCATTGTGATCGCGACGGCGCCGGACTCGCCGCGATGCCGGCGACGTGGCGCACCAGTTCGGTTCTCGCGATGATGAGCCGAGCGAGGCGCATCCGCTGGTCCACGATGTGGCCGACGCTCATCGGATGCGCCCTGCTCGCGGTCACGTTGGTCGGGCTGCGCGATCGGTTGCCGAGCATCTCCGCCGTCGGACACGCACTAGGCACCGGCGCCCTGTCGTGGGTGTTGATCGCCGCCGCGTGCGAAATCGTATCCATGGACATGTTCGCCCGGCAGCAGCGCAGCCTGTTGAGGGCCGTGTCGGTGCGGATGTCGCTGGCGCGAGCGTGGGGCGTCACGTACGTCCGATCGGCCATCTCCACCATCGTGCCGGCCGGCTCCGCCGTCTCGGCCGCGTTTGCGTTCCAGCAATTTCGGCGTAGCGGCGCCGACCGCGAGCAGGCGACCGCCGTGACCGTTCTCTCGGGCATCGTCTCGGTCGTCGGTCTCGGTCTGCTCTACGTGGTCGGCGCGGCTGTCCTGGTTGCTCGCGACCCGATCGGCGAGTGGCGGGACCATCCGGCGACAGTCGCGGCGCTCGCGGCCGGGTTCGTCGCCGTCGCCGCGCTCGCGTGGGGTCTACGGCGCATCGCCGCGACACCGGTCCAGGCGGTATCGGAGGAGGCCGCCAACACCGCGCGCGCGCCGCGAGCCGTACACGGATCCGGCTCGTGGCGTCGCCGGACGGCCACCAGCATTCGCGACTTCGCCCGGGATGCCGTGAAAGCCGGCCGCACGGTGTCGCCGGGGAAGCTGGCGCTGGCGACCGCCTTCGGCGGCGCGAACTGGCTGACCGACCTTGCCTGCTTCGCCGCCTCGGCGCGCGCCTTCGGGCTGCCGGTCGGCTTCGCCACGCTCGCGACGATCTACCTCGGAGCGCAGATCATCCGCCAGGTGCCACTGACACCCGGCGGCGTCGGGCTGATCGAGACCGGACTACTCGCCGGACTCGCCTCCGCGGGCGCCGGTGCCGCCGCGGCCGCGGCAACCGTCCTGACCTATCGGGTGCTGTCCAATTGGCTCATCGTGCCGGTCGGCGGCCTGGCCTGGTTCGGACTGCGCCGACCCGCGACGTCGCGGCCTCCGACGACTCCGCGGCACGCATTTACGCTGACCGCGGAGTCGCTGGGCCCGGAGGGCCCGCTCGGCGCGGACGAGATGCTGTCGGAAGCCGCAAGCAGTTGAAGACGGCGTGACCCCACCATGCACCCGTTGGCGAACCCGTCGAGGGTGCGAATTCCCGGGTCGTAGCGGCTAGATTCTCGTCATGCAGACGTATCGGGACTACCGGCCGGACCGCCGCTTCCAACCGACGGTGTCCATCTCACCCGATGGCACGCGGGTCGCGTACTCCGACAACTCCAGTGGCCAGTACAACCTCGTCGTCACGCCGATCGGCGGTGGCACGGAGCGGCACCTCACCACGTACGAGGACGCGACCGTACGCGACATCCGGTGGACCACCGACGGCGCCGCGTTGATCTTCCTGGCCGACGCCAACGGCGACGAGTTCAACCAGGTGCGCCGCATCTCGGCCGACGGCGGCGAGGTGACCTCGCTGACCGATCATCCGAACGTCCAGTTCGCGCTGGGCGATGTGTCCCCGGACGGTCGATGGATCTCGTACGGCGGGAACGATCGCGAGCCGGTCGATCAGGACGTCCTGATTCAGGATCTGGATAGCGGCGAGGTTCGGCGGATCTACGACGGCGGCGGTCCGGTCTTCGCGACGACGTGGGCGCCGGATAGCACCCGGCTACTGGGCGTGAAGCTCTACGGAAACACCGAGCTCGCGATCCTCCTGCTCGACATTGACGGCAAGCCGGCCGAGCAGTTGCTGCCGCCCGAGGGTGAGGCGCCGACCTTCGCGATGCCCGGCCCGTGGCTGCCCGACGGCTCCGGGTTCCTCTTGCGTACGGACGCGGGCCGCGACTTCGTCGGACTGGCCACGTTCGACATCGCGGCCCGGCAGCTGCGGTGGCTCGCCACACCGGACTGGGACGTCGAGGATGTGGCACTCGCATCGGAGGGCCGGGTCGTCGTCTGGACGGTGAACGCCGACGGCGTCTCGCAGCTGCACTCGGCCGCGCTCGACGACGTGCTCGCTTCCGGCGCGGTCGACGCCACACCGGCGACGATCACCGAACGTCCGGCGCCGGACGCGCCCGCCGGCCCGATATCCGCGCTGTCGGTCGACCGCACCGGTCAGCATGCGGCCGTGTTGATCGCGACCGGTGGCCGCCCCTCGAACATCGCGGTTGTCGACCTGGTCGCGGGCTCTACGCGCTGGCTCACCGACGCCGCGTCGGCCGCGACATTCGAAGCGGTCGAACCGACGCTGCTGCATTTCCCGACCCACGATGGCCGCGAGATTCCGGCGTGGCTATATCTGCCGGCCGGAGCGGCGCCTGGCCGGCGGCACCCGGTCGTCCTATCGATACACGGCGGCCCGGAAGCGCAGGAGCGGCCGTCGTACAACTACGGCGGGTTCTACCAATATCTGCTGAGCCAGGGCATCGCGGTGCTGGCGCCGAACATTCGCGGATCGAACGGCTACGGCCGCACCTATCAGCGGCTAATTCTGCGCGACTGGGGCGGCGGCGATCTCGGCGACTTCGAGGCGGCGGCGCGGTTCATCCAGGCCGCCGACTGGGCCGACCCGGACAAGATCGGCGTGTTCGGCGGATCGTACGGCGGCTTCGCGTGTCTGACCTGCATGAGCCGGCTGCCGCAGTACTTCGCCTGCGGCGTGGACCTCGTCGGCCCGTCGAATCTCGTCACGCTGGCGAAGAGCGCACCCCCGACCTGGCGCTCGATGATCGCCTCGTGGATCGGCGACCCGGACACCGAGGCCGATTTCATGCTCTCCCGCTCGCCGATCACCTACGCCGACCAGATCGTCGCGCCACTCTTCGTGATCCAGGGCGCCAACGACCCACGGGTGAACAAGGCCGAGTCGGACGGCATCGTGGCGGCACTCCGTGCCCGCGGCGTCGAGGTGCGTTACGACGTCTACGAAGACGAGGGCCACGGGTTCACCCGCAAGGAGAACGAGGCCAAGGGCATGGGCGACTCGGCGGAGTTCCTGATCGAGCACCTGACCAAGTAGCCGTTCCGGCTCGGCGCCGGTCGGGCGCGCCGGCGGTGTGACCGGCGCCGCTGGCGTTCGTCGTGCGACCGCCCGGTTGCGTACAGTGCGTGGGACGAACCGGCGCCCGCCGGGCCAGGCATTTCGACGGAGGCGGCAGGTCGTGGACACCCAGGAGTTCGTGGGTACGCCGATCCAGCGCTCCGCCGACTCGGCGCCCGATCGGGGCGAGCGGACGTCCGTACCCGGGATCGATCCGGACCGGATGGCGATCATGCTCGAGGTGCTCGCGGAGATCGACGAGCTGCCGATCGACCATGCCGACGCCGAACGTGCCCGCCGCGCCACCGCGAAGCTCTTCAAATCGGTTAAGCAGCGTCGACGCGACGAGCGCCGGGAGCGGGTGGTGTCGGCCGACAACGCGGTCACGGCGGCGACGGCGACCGGCGCGCCGGGCCGGATCGACGACGAGACGGCCGGCATCCCGCTCGCCACGGCGACCGAGGGCCCGATCGCCGGCACGTTGATCCGGCCGCGCGCCTGTTACGTCTGCAAGACGCGATACACCGTCGTCGACGCGTTCTACCACCAGCTGTGTCCCGACTGCGCCGGCGTCAACCGGTCCCATCGCGACGCGCGGACCAACCTCGCCGGCCGCCGCGCGTTGCTCACCGGCGGACGCGCCAAGATCGGCATGTACATCGCGCTCCGCCTGCTCCGCGACGGCGCCCACCTGACAATCACGACGCGGTTCCCGAATGACGCGGTGCGACGCTTCACCGCGATGCCCGACAGCGACCAGTGGCTGCATCGCCTGCGCGTGGTCGGCATCGATCTCCGTGATCCGGCGCAGGTGATCGCCCTGGCCGACACGGTCGCCGCGGACGGACCGCTCGACATCCTGATCAACAACGCGGCCCAGACGGTACGGCGATCACCCGGTGCGTACGGGCCGCTGGTCGCCGGTGAGTCGGACGCCCTACCGGCCGGACCGGTCGATGTGCTGACGTTCGGGCACGTCCACGCGGCCGGCGCCGCGGCACGGGCACTCGCGGCCGAGCACGGCCATCACCAACTCACCCCGGACGTCGTGACTGCCCTCGCACTATCGGCCGGGTCGGCATCCGTGTCCCGCATCGCCACCGGCTCGGCGATCGACGCCGGCGGGCTCGTCCCCGATCTGGCCGCGACGAACAGCTGGGTCGCCACCGTCGACGCGGTCGATCCGATCGAGCTGCTGGAAGTGCAGCTGTGCAACGCGACCGCGCCGTTCATCCTGATCAGCCGACTCCGACCGGCGCTGGCCGCATCTCCGGCATCGCGCAAGTACGTCGTCAACGTGTCGGCAATGGAGGGTCAGTTCGGGCGCGCGTACAAGGGCGCCGGGCATCCGCATACCAACATGGCCAAGGCCGCGTTGAACATGCTGACGCGTACCAGTGCGCCGGAGATGCTCGCCACCGACGGCATCCTGATGACCGCCGTCGACACCGGATGGATCACCGACGAGCGTCCACATCCGACGAAGGTACGGCTGGCCGACGAGGGATTCCATGCGCCGCTCGATCTCGTCGACGGTGCCGCGCGCGTGTATCACCCGATCGTCGCCGGTGAGGCCGGCGAGGATCTGCACGGCTGCTTCCTGAAGGATTACGCGCCCGCACCTTGGTGACCGGCAGCGGACGCCTCAGCTCGGGGCGACCCAGTCCGGGTGGGCAGCGACAAACTGACCCACCGTGTCCGTCTTCGTCCGGTCATCGCGTACGGCCGCCAGCAATTCCAGGCTGGCCGCGTTCAGCGCTTGGCGGGCGTCCGGCGCCTTGCCAAGGTAGCGCACGAACTGCCCGTCGTTGGTCTTGATCGTGACCATCGAGCCCGGCGTGATGCCCTTGAGCGCGAACAGCCAGTCCGACAACGAAACGCCGCCGCCGTCGAAGACGAACGCTTTGCCGACCGACTTCGCGAAGGTGCCCATCTTGAAGGGGTCGGACAGCCCCTTCTGGTACACCTCGGTCAGGACCGCCTTGATGAACTGCTGCTGATGGCGCTGCCGGGCGTAGTCGGTGCCGACGAGTCCGTCCCGACTGCGGACGAAGTCGAGTGCATCGGTCGCGTTCAGGTGACGCTGACCCTTCTTGTAGACGATCGGAGTGACGCCGGGCAGTGCGCAAGCGAGCGGGTTCGCGTCGAAGGTGAGATTCCTTTTCGCACAGATCGGCACGCCGGTATCCGGATTGATGTTGTACGGCACGGCCGGCTTGCCGCTTTCGTCGATGCCCCGGTGGATGGAGACGGTCGTCTCGTCGACGTACATGTTGACGCCGCCGAGTTTGTTGACGATGTCGGCGAACCCGCTGAAGTTGACGATCGCGCCGCCGTTGAACGTGATGCCGTACGCGTTCTTGATGGTCCTCGCCAGCAGCTGGAAGCCACCGGCATCCCCACCGCCGTGCCAGCTGCCGAACGTAAAGGCGGCATTGATCTTGTACGATCCGCCGGCGAACCGGGTCTTCGGATCGGGCGGAATGATCGTGCTGGTGTCCCGCGGTATCGACACCAGATAGACGCGGTCGTGGGTGGCCGGAATATGGGCGATGATGATCGTGTCCGAGTGCGAGCCGGTATCGCCGGACGGTCGGGTGTCGACGCCGACGAGCAGAAAGTTGATCGGGCCCGGGATCGACGGCCCGGCCGCCGCCACCGCCGGCTTGGCCGCCACCTCACCCAGGAGATTCTCGGTCGGAATGGCGTGGCTGACCTGATTCAGCCCGATCTTCACGACGATGATGGCGCCGATACCCGCGACCATGACCAGGGCACCGAGCGCGACGAGCAGTTTGGCCCACAGCGGACTCCGGCGGTCCCTCGACCGGATCCCCCGCTCCACACGTCGCGGACGGAGCCATCTCGGTCGAATGTGACGCGGCCAACTGAGCCGCCGGGCGTGTCGGACCACGTCTCGTGCGCTCTCGTCGACCGCGTACGGCACGAACGTCGCCATCGCGGCCGCGCTGCGATAGACCGTGGCGTCGTCGATCGCGTCCGGCGGCGTCCACAGCGGCCGGTCAGGCTCGGGGCGAGACCTCGGTGGAGGACGCAAAGCCGGGAGTACCGCCGGCGAAGTCCCCGGCACCGCGATTTCGTCGGTCCGGTACGGGTCGGAGTCTCCGAACAGGTTGGCGAGAGTGTCCTGCGCCGCCGTGTCCTCGTGCGTCGATACCTGGTTTGTGTTGCGCCGGAGCACGGTGTCCGAGCTGGACGCTGGCCGCGCGGCGTTGGTCGTGACCGTGAACCAGGTTTCGGTGGCCGCTCGCGACTCGTCCCACGGATCAACCGGCGTGGTGAACCGGGCCGGTCCATAGATGACCGTTCCGCCGTCGCCGGGACCGCGCACCTCACCGTCGCGACGACCGTACGTGGGACCGCGGCCACGGTAGGCCGACTCACGCTCGTTTCCCCGGTACGTGTCGCGGGACCGTTCCCGCCGCACGTACGGGGCGCCGAATCGCTCGTCCCGGCTCGGACGCGCTGGCTGTGATGGCTGTGATGGCTGTGATGGTTCTGATCGCGAAAAGTTGCCGACCTTGTTGGGTCTGTCCACCGTGTAGTCCTCCCGCGACCCGCGGTTCCTACCTTCAGTAATCGCTCGACCACGATTCTGGTTGCGGGTTACCGACCGCTTTGACCGAATGGGGGCGTGTGACCCAGACATGCCCCAGGTGGCTACACATCCGCGGTCATGGTCGGGACAATCCACCGGACGTGTCCGACGGCTCGGCTAGGGTGCGGCGATGACCGTCTTGAGCCAGGCCGCGCTGGGA
Source organism: uncultured Actinomycetota bacterium (assembly GCA_963724705.1). GTDB lineage: Bacteria > Actinomycetota > Actinomycetes > Mycobacteriales > Micromonosporaceae > DASQPR01. The sequence continues at coordinate 59,780 of CAVRVS010000005.1, read as the reverse complement.
CGGGCGACGCTTGCTCGACAGATGCTGCTCGCGCCGGCCGAGCGCGATCCGGTCGAGGCGATCGCCCATCTCGTCGGGTTGCAGGCACAAGCGCAGTTCCCGCCGTACTACGGGCTGTGGTGTCGACTTCGGGAGTTCGCACCCGAGCGCCTCGCCGAGTTGATCCTCGATCGGACCGTGGTGCGGGTCGCCCTGATGCGATCGACCGTGCACCTTGCCACCGCGGCGGACGCGCGGACCTTGCGGCCGGTGCTGCAGCCGGCCTTGACGCGGATGTTCAAGACAACGGCGTCCGGTCGCGTGCTCGCGGCGGCCGGCATCGACCTCGCCGATCTCGCTCGGGCCGGGCTCGACGTGCTGGGCGACGGCCCGCTCACGTTCAAGGAGTTGGGCGAACGCCTGCAGAAGCAATGGCCTGACACCGCCGGTTCGGTGCTGGCCGATGGCGTCCGTACGGCGATTCCGCTGGTGCAGGTGCCACCGCGCGGCGTGTGGGGCGCCGGTGGCGCGCTTCGACTAGCCGCACTCGACCAGTGGGCACCCGGACCGGACGGCCAACCGGACGACCTAGACGAGGGAGGACAGGGCGCGAGCCGGGCCGTCGAAACGATGATCGTTCGCTATCTCGGTGCGTTCGGCCCGGCTAGTGTCGCCGACATCCAGGCCTGGTCTGGACTGACTCGGCTCTCCGAAATCGTCGAACGACTCCGCGGCGAGTTCGTCTCGTTTCGCTGCGAGTCGGGAGTCGAGGTCCTAGACCTGCCAGACGCCCCTCGCCCGGATCCGGCGACGCCGGCACCGGTCCGACTCATCGCGGAGTTCGACAACCTCACGCTGTCGCACGCCGACCGGAGCCGGGTGATCGCCGATGTGGACCGCCGCCGGACGTTCAGCCGCAACGGCATTGTGCCCGGCTTCGTGCTGGTGGACGGGGTCGTCCAGGCCATCTGGCGGCTGGCGCCGGTGCGCACCGGCGCCACGCTGTGGATTGAGGAGTTGCGGCCATTGACTCGCGAGCAACGCGAAGAGGTCGAGGCCGAAGGGCGCCGGATGTTGGCCTTCGCCGTCCCGGACGCCGTCCACAACGTCGAGTTCCGCGCGGCCGCGTGACCCTCCGAACGGCCGGCGCCCGTCGCTGCGCGCTGCGCTAGAAGCGCAGGCCGGCGTTGCGCTAGAAACGCAGGCCAGCGGTGATCGCTCGGTGATCGCTACCGGAGGTGTCCACCACGCTCGACTGCGTGGCGGTCATGCCTCGGGTCATGATGTGGTCGGGGCGGACCAGCGGGAACGACGACGGCCAGGTGAAGCCGAGCCCACGACCTGCGGCCGCCTGGGTATCACGCAGCAGATGGGCCAATGGCGCCAGCACCCGGTCGGTGCTGGCCGTATTCAGATCGCCGAGCATCACGATCCGCGGCGACGTGTCGGTCCGGATCCGGTCGACCAGCGCATCCATTGTGCTGTCTCGGGTGGCGGTCTGCCCGGCGCGGGCGGAGGCCAGGTGCACGACGTAGACGGTCACCGCGCCGTTCGGCGTCGCGATCTCGGCCCGCAGCGCGCGTGTCCAGCTCAGGCCCAGATCGACGCCGCTGAAGTCACTGATCGGGTAGCGGCTCCACAGCTGTACGGTCGACTCCTGGCCGTGGTACGGGTACGCATCGCTCAGTGTCGTCGCGATCACGGGGGCACTCGACGCGGTGACCTCCTCCAACCCGATGACGTCGGCATGCGTGGCGGCAACGTTTCGAATGGTCGCGGCCGGGTTGGCGTTGTCGGCGTCCACGTTCTGATTCGCGACCCGCAGCTCGGGTGTGCCACCGCCGGACGGCAGCCAGGCCGAGCCAAACGCGACCAACCAAGCCAGCAGCGGGAGGACGACCGCGATCGCGGCGAACTTCGAACGGGTGAGAAGGGCACCGAGCGCAAGCAACGGCACGGCGAGACCGAGCCACGGCGCCGCCGAATCGAGCAGACTGCCGACGCCGCGTACGTCCGGGACGAGTCGATGCCCGACGATGACCAGCGCGGTCACGATGGCGACGATGACGACCGTGCGACCGGCCCAGCTCATGCGTTGGCGGGTGTCACCGCCAGTCACAAAGCGTGTAGCGGTCGCCGTTGCCATGGGCCGAGGATAACAGCGCCCTGCCGTTTCGCATGATCGACGAAACCCTGGTCCGCGCGTACTGGCGAAAGGTTTAGCAGGTCAGAGCCGTGGCAACCGGCGCGCGCGGCGCCTCTACCGATGTGACGAGGTGGACGTCGAACCGGCAGACAGCAAGCTGTCGAGGTGGTCGGCGCTGTAGACGGGCGAGAGGATGGCGGCGACGACCAGGATTCCGGACACGGTCGCGATCGACCATCGCGGCCGAGGCGGAGCGGCGAGCAGCGCGGCCACCCGACGGCCGACGTCGCCGGACGTCGAGTGGGCCAGCACTCCCGCCGGCGAGGATGCACCGGTGCCGGCAAGTGCGGCGCGTAGCAGGGAACGCGCAACCAGCGCGCGGTCGCCGAGGCTCCGTGCCGCGTCCTCATCGGCCCATCGTTCGACGGCCAGGACACCGGATCGTACGGCCGGGCGAAGCAACGGGTGTACGGCCGCGGCCAGGCGCACTACGCGCAGGTGCACGTGGTGACGTCGACGCAGGTGGGCCGCCTCGTGCGCGAACACGGCCCGCCGCTCCCCCGCACCGAGCGAACGCATCAGTCCACTCGACACAACGATGCGCGGGCGTCGTCCGCCGACCGCGTAGGCATGCGGAGTCTCGTCGTCGACGAAGACCACGCCCGACTTGGCGCGGAAGCCAGAGGCGAGACGGCGGATCCCGCGCGCTACGGCGATTTCGTGGACGATCGCCCGGCCGAACAGCCCGAAGCAGACGACGAGCACGAATCCGGCGACGATGGCCGACGGCACCGCGACGGGATCGACATGACGCCAGTAGGTCGCCGAGTAGTTCACGAGGTGCGCAACGAAGGACGTACGCTCCACGCCGGTCGACGCGATGATGCCGAGTGAGACGGTCCAGGCCACCGCGGATGCGACCGCCACGCAGGTCAACGACCAAACGGCGGCCGGCGGCGGCAACGTCCGGACGAGGGCCGGCGCGATGACCGCGAGCACGATCCCGAGCATGAGCGGCAGGTAGACCGACACGGTCACGGCTAGCGCTCCGCCGGCTCCGTCGCGTGCGCCGCCGAAGGATCAGGGTGGTCGTTGCTGTCGGAGTTGTTACCGTCCGACGTGAGGTCGTCTTGAGTGATGTCCCGGAGCACGGCGTGCAGCAGCCGCTCCTCCTCCGCGGACAGTTCGGAGACGAACCGGGCCAGAACCTCGGCGCGATCTCCGCGGCTGATCAGGAGCGAATGCATCCGGCTGGCGGTATGCGACGCGGCGTCCTGTGCCGGGGCATATTCGTACGTCCGCCCGATCTGAGTACGGATGACCAGGCCCTTGGCCCGCAGGCGCCCGAGAATCGTGGTGATCGTGCCGTAGGCCAGATCCCCGCCGAGCTCGGTCTGCACCGCGGTCGCGGTCACCGGCCCCGGCGCCGCCCAGAGCGTCGCCAGCACCTCATCTTCGAGACCACCCCACGGTCGCCGGCCGGATCGATCCTTCGCCATCGCCATGCGCCACCAGCCTCCGTGGTCGTGTCTCCGCCAGTCCGAGGATGCGAAGCTACCAGCGAAAGGTGGCCCGCGTCACCGTTTGTGTCAGGCAATGTCACCAGCGATATCGGCCAATGTCGCTGTCCAGCCGTCGATCAGCGCGGGCGTCCGGTCAGCTGGGACGTTCGATCAGCTCACGCATTCGGTCAGCCCGGTGCTGGTCAGCCCGGCCAGACGTCCGCGACGGCGACGTTCGGCACCGCCGCCTCCTGATCCGGGCGCACGGCCGTACGCGGCGCCAGCGCCCGTCCAGCAAACACGATGATCGCGATCAGCGTCGCTACGAAGACGAACGACCACGTCAGTGACGTCAGACTGGCGATGCCTCCGATGACGCCCGGGGCGGCGAGCCCGGCGCCGTACGCGATCGTGGCTACTCCGGCGATCGCATTCCCGGCGGCGGCCGACCCACTCTCGGCACCGATCCGGCCGGCCGCGGCGAACGCCAGCGGCACCACGGTGGCGACGCCGATGCCCACCATGGCGAAACCGATGATCGTGACCGCGGTCGTGAGGGCAAGTGCGACGAGGACGGCGCCGATCGCGCCGATGAGCGCACCGACACGGACGGTGGCCGCCGCACCGAACCGACGGACGACTCGATCGCCGGTCAACCGGCCGAACGCCATCAGACCGGCGAACACGCCGTACGTCGCGGCTGCGGTCGCGGCGCCGCTGTGCATGATCGTGTGCATGTAGACGGCCGACCAATCGGAACCCGCCACCTCGCCGAATACGGCACAGAAACCGACCAGCGCGATCACCAGGACGATCCCGACCGGGAAGCGGAATCGCGGCCGCTCCACCGGTTCCGCGACTCCGCCGGCACCCAGCGCCGGCAGCGTTCGTACGGCGAGTTGGCCGCCGACCAACAGTGCCAACGCCATGACGGCGAGGTGCGCCGGCGCGCTGACATCGAGCCGCGTGGCCGCCGTCGCGATTGCGGCCGCGACGAAACCGCCGATGCTCCACATGCCGTGCAGGCTGGACATGATCGACGTACCCGTGCGGTGTTCCAGCGCCGAACCCTGCGCGTTCATCGCGACGTCGGACGTTCCGGCGGCTGCGCCGAACACGACCATGGCCACGCAGAGCAGGGTCAGCGACGGCATCAGCGCCGGCAGCGCGAGCAACGCGCAGTAGGCGCCAAGGAGGACCTGCAAGGCGACCCGAGGTCCGAGTCGATGTATCACGCGACCGGTGAACGGCATGATCGTCATCGAGCCGACCGCCGGCATGAACAAGGCCAGACCGAGCGCACCGGCGCCCAGGTGTAGATGTTCGGCCATCGACGGGATTCGCGCGGCGAACGTACCCATGACGGCTCCGTGCACCGCGAAGACCGCCGCGATCGCGCGTCGCTGCCGGCGGAGCGTCATTTGGCAAGTCCTATCCGCGGTCGACTGGGGGTATCGGCCGAGCGTAACAGTGAGGGTTCTTTACTGATCGCCCGAGTGAAGCGGCGATCTTGACCGCGGCGGCGATGATCCCGAAACGCCGGGAACCGCATGCACCCCGAAGCACCGGGAGGGTCGGCCCGCCCGTAGTCACCGAGGGTAGATCGCCGGGCGGCACCCGGGCGAGCGGACGTAGTGTGATTTCGCGCGGGTCGCCGACATCTAGGAGGCACCATGGTTACCAAAGGAATTCTTGCCACGACCGTTGCCAAGCCCGGCAAGGAAGCTGAACTCGCCGCGTTCCTGCAGAGCGCGCTGCCACTCGCCGAACAGGAGCCCGGCACGATTGCATGGTTCGCCATCAAGATCGACGAGCAGACGTACGGCATCTTCGACGTCTTCAACGACGACGCCGGGCGGCAGGCCCACCTCGACGGCCCGATCGCGGCGGCGCTGATGGCGAAGGCCGACGAACTGCTGTCCGAGCCGCCAACGCTCAAGATGATCGACGTGATCGCCGCCAAGGTGGCGAGCTGACACCTGGTTGATGCACATCCGGCCCGGCCGGGCCGCGCCGACATCTACCGGGCGCGGACCCGGCCGGTGCCCTATCTACCGCCGATGCCATGCCCAAGTCCCGGCCCGTGCCATGTCTCCGGCCCTTTCGCGCGTAGCTCGAACATGACCGAGCGGTCGACGATCCGTGGCTGGGTGGGGCACGCGCGATTTGCCGACACCAGCTACGGTTGCCGCCACGGGCAACGGCGAGGGGTAGCACATGGTTCAACGGCTCCGGGCGATCGTGCGCAGCACGCCGGGCCGCCTCACCGCCGCGCTGATCGTCCTGTTGTTGCTCGGCATCGCCTATGGCATCACTGCCTTCACCGGCTCGAACCAGGCGAACGCCGACGTCTCGAGCGTCCAGGATTCGAGCGGCCCGCTAACGGTCAGCGCACAGTCCCTCTATCGTGCACTGTCCGACGCGGACGCAACCGCCGCCACCGCGTTCCTGACCCCCGGTGCCGAAACCGCCGCGTCGCGGCAGCGCTACGACTCCGACATCGCCGCCGCCGGAACGGCATTGGCCGAGGTCACCGCGGGCGCGTCCGGCGGCTCAACGAAATCGACGCAGCGGCTTGACGTACTCGCCACCGAGCTGCCCGTCTACACCGGGCTGGTCGAGACGGCACGCACGAACAATCGGCTCGGCTATCCGGTCGGTGCGGCCTACCTTCGGGAAGCCTCCGGCCTCATGCGCGCCACATTGCTGCCGGCGGCGGAGGACGTCTATTCGACACAGACGCAGCGACTGGCAAGCGACCACAACGCCGGCGCGCAGTATCCATACATCGCCGTACTGCTGGGCGTTGTCGCATTGGCTGCACTCGTCTTCGCGCAGCGCTACCTGACTCGGCGTACCCGCCGGCTCGTCAACCCTGGACTCGCCGCGGCGACACTCGCCCTGCTCGCGGCACTGATCTATCAGAACATCGCGTGGTTGGGCCTGCATTCGCATCTGAATTCGGCGCAGGCCGCTGGTTCCAGCCAGGTCCAGGCGCTCGCAACGGCACGCATCGACGCACTACAGGCCCGGGCGGACGAGGCCCTCACCCTGGTCGCGCGGGGTTCCGGCGGCGCCTTCGAGCAGGATTTTCAGAAAACCATGGCCGACCTCGTCGGCACGAACGGTGACGGCGGCCGGCTCGGCCACGCCGCGTCCACGGCAACCGATCCGACGGTACGGGCCGCAATCCGCCGAGCGGTCAGCGACGTTGCGGCGTGGCAGACGGTACACACGGGTCTGCGGAAAGACGACGACGGCGGAAACTACCCGGTCGCGGTGACCGCGGCGACCGGCCCGGCGTCGGATGCCTTCACCCGGTTGGACGACGATCTCGCGACCGGCATCCGGGCCAGCGACGCGACGTTCACCGAGCAGGCCGCGGCGGCCGCCCGAAGCATCCGCATCGTCGGTATCGTCGTGGTCATATTGACGCTGCTGACGCTCGGCGGCGCTGCGATCGGCGTCCAGCGGCGAATTGCGGAGTATCGATGACGACCCGGCGCGTGCGAGTCCGACGCCCGATAGCGGCCGCCGCCGTGGCGATTCTGCTCGGCGCCAGCATGGTCGCCTGCTCGTCGCCCGCGGCCAACGCCGGGCCCGGCAACGCGAGCGTCACCGCCCACGTGCCCGAGCCACAAGGCGTGCAGGACCCGGCGAAGTTGCCCGCACCGACCGCTTCGGGATCCGGTGCGCCAGCCTGCAATCCGTACGCGTCAAGCCGGCGACCGGCCGGTGCACTGCCCGCGCCCGGACGGATGCCGGCCGGCAGCACCATGGCGCGGATCCAGGCCCGCGGCACGCTGCGTGTCGGCGTCGACCAGAACACGTACAAGTTCGGCTATCGCGACCCGGCGAGCGGCCAGATCGTCGGCTTCGATATCGACATCGCGCACGCGATCGCGAAGGCCATCTTCGGCGATCCGAATAAGATCCAGTTCGTGTCGATCACGGCCGCCCAGCGCATCCCGGACGTCGTCAATCACACCGTCGATCTGGTGGCCGACACGATGACGGTCACGTGTGACCGCCTCCGGCAGGTGGCATTCTCCACGATCTACTACGACGCCGGGCAGAATGTACTGGTGCGCAAGGACTCCGGACTCACCGGGCTGGCCGACCTCGGCGGCCGGAAGGTCTGCGCCGCGGCCGGCAGCACGTCGATCGCAAACATCGCGGCGATCGCGTCCCGGCCGGTGCCGGTGGCCGTCAACGATTGGACCGACTGCCTCGTGATGCTGCAGCAGGGGCAGGTGTCGGCCATCTCGACCGATGACACGATCCTGCGCGGGCTCGCGGCCCAGGACCCGAGCACCAAGCTCCTGCTCACGACAAACTTCACCAAGGAGCCGTACGGTCTCGCGATGGATCTCCACGCGCCCGATCTGGTCGAGTTCGTCAACGGTGTGCTGGCGCAACTGCGGTCAGACGGTGGTTGGGCGGCGATCTACACCCATTGGCTCAACTCGCCCGCGCCTGCGCCGCCGATCGCGCAGTACGCGAACTAGGGCTGCCATGGCGATCACCCGTGACGAAGCCGACCGGCTCCTCGCCACCATCGGAGCCGTCTACGACCGGCTGGCCACCGCCATGTACGCCGTCGACAGCCATCCGACGCTGACGTACCTTCGCGCGTCGATGTACACCGGCCGCACCAACCAGATGCGCGAGGCGGTGCTCTTCGACGTCGGCGTGATGTGGGCGCAGTTCACCACGATCGGCGACATCCTGGAGCAGGCTCGCGCGCTCCGATCGCAGTTCCGCCCGTCCGATGCCCGCTGGATCGATCTGGACCGGTTGCTGGCCGGCCCGGTGGTGGCGGTCGACAACGCCGGCCTTCCGGTGACCGTATCGCTCGCGGCCGGGCAGCGCGGCGTCAATGCGAGCGGTGCCGGGTTCATCGGATCCGATCCGTCGAGCCCGGTCGGGTCGGCCGGACCCGGCCGGATCGTCGGCGCGGTGCGCGTCGGCGACCTGGCCATGGGTCTCCAGACCCGGTGCGCGGCGGCGACTCGACGGCTGGAGGAAACCGGCCGTGCTGCCAACGCCGCATCGGCCGCCGTTGCCAGCCTCACCGCGTCGATGACGGCCCTGTCCGACCTGGCCCGTGGTCTCGGCGACGGCGGCGCGGTCGCGCCGCTGGAGCAGCGCACGGCATTGCTGCGTGAGCAGGTGTTAGCCGATCCGTTGACGTACGCGCCGAACGGTGTGGCGGCCGCCGAGATCCAGCGCGAGGCCACGGAACTCGCCGCCGACATCGCGACCGCGACCGCCCGCCTGCGTACGGAGTCGGGCCTGCGGGACAGCTATCCGAGCCGGATCGAGGCACTGCTCGCCGACGTGGACGTGCTGGCCGAAGAGGAGGCGGAAACCGCGGCCGCGTTCGTTCGCGCGGCGGAGAAGATCGCCGCACCCGGCCTACCGCCACCGCCGGACTCGGCGGCCGTGCTCCGCAACCGCATCGGTGAACTGGACGGCTTGCACGCCCAGCAGCAATGGCGACGTCTCGCCGACGACGCGGCCACCGTACGCGCCTCGACCGAGCGGGCGATCGAGCGCGCCCGGGAATTGCGGGCCGCAGCCGATGGGCTGGTGGCCCGCCGCGACGAGTTGCGGGGTCGACTCGACGGCTACCGCGCCAAGGCCGCCACCTACCATCTCGACGAACACGACGACCTCGGACCGTTGCACGTACAGGCGCGGACCCTGCTCTACACCGCGCCGTGCGATCTGTCGGCCGCGACGAAGGCCGTGGTCGCCTATCAGACGACGCTGGCCGGCCTTCTCGGCGCCGGACCGATCACCGGTGGGAACGAGGCGACGTGATGACAGCATGCGAACGACCCGGATGCGCCGGCCACTACGCCGCCGATGGTTACTGCGACGAATGCGGGCACAAGGCGCCATCCGGCATCCCTGCACAGTCGGGTTCGGCGACGGCGGCGGGCGGACCAACTCCCGGCGTGGCCGAGCCGTCGGGAGCGTCGTTGGCGAGTCGAGGTGCCGCCACGCTGGCGGCGACCGTCGGCTCCGCGGCGATGTCGGGATCGACGGGATCGTCGGGATCGACGATTCGGCGGCACCAGTGGCTCGACGCGTGGCAGCCGCAGTGGTAGCCGGGGTCGTGGACGCCTCGGCGCCAACCTGGTGGCCGTTCCGCCGGTGCCGTTGCGTGACCCGGCTAGTGCGGTCCTGCCGGATCCCGCCGTGCCGGAGGCGCAGCGCTTCTGTACGGCCTGTGGTGAGCCGGTCGGCCGGGGCCGCGACGGCCAGCCCGGACGTACGCAGGGATTCTGTCCGCGCGATCGGACGCCGTACTCGTTCGTCCCAGCGCTGAAACCGGGCGACGTGCTCGACAAGCGCTACGAGATTCTCGGCGCGCTGGCCCACGGCGGCCTCGGCTGGATCTATCTCGGACGCGACCGCAATATCTCCGACGCCGGCAGCGACCGCTGGGTCGTCCTCAAGGGACTGATCAATTCCGGCGATGCCGATGCAATGGCCGCGGCCGTCGCCGAGCGCCGATTCCTCGTCGAGGTCGACCACCCGAACATCGTGAAGATTCACGACTTCGCCAACCATCCGGACCCGATCACCGGCGAACAGGTCGGCTACATCGTCATGGAGTACGTCGGCGGACGGTCGCTGCGGGATCTCGCGCTGGCGCACCGCGGTCCGGACGGTCGGCGTACCCCGCTGCCGTTGTCGCAGGTCCTGGCGTACGGCCTCGAGGTGCTCCCGGCCCTTGGCTACCTGCACGATCGCGATCTGCTCTTCTGCGACTTCAAGCCGGACAACGTGATCCATGCCGAGGAGCAGTTGAAGCTGATCGACCTCGGTGCCGTACGCCGCGTCGGCGACGAGCAGTCCGCCTTGTACGGCACGCCGGGATACCAGGCGCCGGAGCTGGCCGCCGTCGGGCCGTCGATCGGATCGGATCTCTACACCGTCGGCCGTACGCTCGCCGTCCTGAGCTTCGACTTCGCCGGATTCACGACGCGATTCGCCGACACGCTCCCGCCCGTGGCCGACGTGCCGTTGCTGCAGGCCGAGGAGTCGTACTGCCGGTTCCTGCAGCGCGCCACGCACCGCGATCGTCGCAAGCGTTTCGCGTCGGCCGGCGACATGGCCGAACAACTGATCGGTGTCCTCCGCGAGGTGCTGAGTGCGGCCGACGGTCAGCCGCGCCCGGCCTCGTCCGGCTTGTTCACGCCCGGCCGACGTACGTTCGGTCCGCACACGTCGCCACCTGCCGGCTCCGACGTGGCCGCCGCGCTGCCGTTGCCACTGGTGGATCCGACCGATCCGGGCGCCGCGTTTCTGGCCACGCTGACCGCGAGCGACACCGCGCAGACGATCCGTGCGTTGTCCGGCATCGACCATCGAAGCATCGAGGTCTCGCTCGCACTCACCCGCGCCTATCTCGAAGACGAACATCTCGCCGAGGCGGCCGACGAGTTGCGGGCGGCCGCACGCGAGTCGCCCAACGACTGGCGCATCGACTGGTACCGCGGCCTGATCGCGCTCGCCTCGGCCGACGTTCCGCTCGCGCGCGGCTGTTTCGACGATGTCTACTCGGCGCTGCCGGGCGAGATCGCACCGCGACTGGCACTGGCCGCGAGCCTCGAACTCGCGGGCGACCGAGCGGGCGCCGCACGGCTCTACGAACGGATCTGGCGGGTCGATCGCGAGTATGTCAGCGCCGCGTTCGGTCTGGCTCGGACCCGGGTCGACACCGGCGATCACGCGGCCGCGGTCGCGGTGCTGGACGAAGTGCCGGACACGTCGATCCAATACATCGCGGCGCAGGTCGCTGCGCTGCGTACCCGGCTGGAGGACGCGAGCGACGAACATGATTTCGTCGACGCGTCCAGCCGGCTCCAGCGGCTGCGTCTCGACGCCGAACGGCAGGCCAGCCTGTCGGTCGAGATGTTCCGGGCCGCGCTGACCTGGATCGGCGTACCCGAGGATGGTCCGGCCGACGCCGGGCGCGCGGGTGGCGCGAAGCGCGCCGGCTCGGTGCCGGCACAGCGGTCACCGCAGCGAGCGGTCGCGCTCAATAGCGCCTCACGCCTGCTCGGTCACCGACTCAACGAGCGGGAACTGCGGCTGGGCCTGGAACGGGCCTATCGCGCGCTGGCCGCGATGCAGACTGACACGTTGGCGCGATATGCGCTCGTCGACCGTGCGAATGCGGTGCGTCCATGGACGATGGTGTGATGCGCTGCTCAGCCGCCACAGCCGGACCGGCCCGGCAATGACCACACCAGAGGATCCGGCGCGCTGCCCGGCCTGCGGTGCCGCGTCGATTCCGGGCGCCCGCTACTGCGAGGCGTGCGGTCACGAGCTCGTCGACGCCGATCCGCCTGGTGCCGCCGCGCCGGTCGAGCGAACGAACGACGTGGGCGAGCCGGCCACACCGGACGTGACGGCCGCCGGCGACGCCACGCCGGTCGACGCGGACGGTGGGACGAATCCGGCGGCGTACGGCACCTCGTCGCCGCCGCCACCCGGGTGCGCGTCGTGTCACCACACCGAGATCAACCCAGACGGCTACTGCGACAACTGCGGCACGAGGCATCCGGCCGCGGCCAACCACAGCGAGGTCGACCTCGGCGGACTGGCCGCGGTGAGCGACATCGGCTCGCGCCACCACCACAACGAGGACGCCATGGGGCTGGCCGCACTCGGCCCGGTCGCTGCGGCCGTCGTGTGCGACGGGGTCTCGTCGTCGGCCCGGCCGGACACTGCGGCGACCGCGGCGGCGATCGCGGCGACGAGAGTCTTCGTCGCCGCTCTGCCCGGGCTCGTCGCCGGGATCGAGCCGGTCGTCACCGCGGCGGGCAGCGGCGGCGACAGTGCCGACACCGACGCCGAACGGGCTCCCGATGACGGCGGTCTGCTCGCGACGACCGACGACGTCGGCACCCGGGAGGTGACCCAGGGCGGAGCGGTCGCGGTGCTGCACGACGCAACGGCGGCGGCACAGAGCGCCGCCGCGTTGGCCGCCGGCGACGACGCGAACCCGAATCCGCCGAGCACCACCCTCGTGGCTGCGATCGTCACGACCGCCGCCGTCACGGTCGGCTGGGTGGGCGACAGCCGGGCCTACTGGGTGCCCGACGCCGGCACACCGGGTGGTCCGTCCTGCCTGACGGTCGACGACACCCTCGCGGGCCAACTTGGCGCGGCCGGTGTCGCGATGGCGGCCGATGCTCCGAACGCCGGTGCGTTGATCCGCTGGCTCGGCGCCGACGCCACCGACACCGAGCCACACACCGCCACGCTCGTCCCACCCGGGCCGGGGCGCGTCATCGTGTGCAGCGACGGCCTCTATCGATACGTTCCACAGCCGGATCAGCTCGCCGACGCCACACCGGCCGGCACCCCGATCGATGTCGCGTCCGAACTTGTCCGGCTCGCGCTGCAGGCCGGTGGTCAGGACAACGTGACTGTTGTCGTGCTGCCCTACCCTCCGGAAGTGGAGGTTCGCACGCACGGGAAGGAACCAGACCACCACCCGTCGCCCACATCACCCCCCGAAGGAGCGATTGCGTGAACCCCGATCAGCCGACGTTCCAGCTCGAGGTGTTCCAGAACCAGTATCTGCCCGCCGGAGGTCAGGTCGTCGACGCGGTGATCACGGTGACATCGTCCGGCGGTACGGTCGCGGCGGCGCCGACGGCGGCCCAGGTCATCATGATCGATTGCTCCGGTTCGATGGACAATCCGGGCACCAAGATGGCCGCTGCCAAGGCCGCCACCGCCACGGCGATCGACACGCTGCGCGACGGAGTCGAGTTCGCGGTCATCGCCGGGCGCGCCGACGCGACGATGGTCTACCCGTACGCGAACGAGCTGCGAGCGGCATCCCCGCAGACCCGGGCCGAAGCCAAGCGCGCGGTGTCCGAACTGGTCGCGCACGGCGGCACGGCGATCGGAACGTGGCTCACGCTGGCCAACCAGCTCTTCGCCCGCAGTCGGGCCGACATCCGCCACGCGATCATGCTCACCGACGGCCGCGACCAGCATGAGTCGCGGGACGTGTTGCAGCAGCGATTGCGCGCCTGCGAAGGTCGATTCGTCTGCGACAGTCGAGGCATCGGCAACGACTGGGTCGCCGATGAGCTGCGGCTGGTGGCGTCGACTCTGCTCGGCACCGCGGATGGTCTCGAGGATCCGCGCGACCTACCGGCGGCCTTCCAAGCCGATGACGAGCGCCGCCATGGGCAAGTCGCTGGCCGACGTCTCGCTGCGGCTCTGGACGCCGGTCGGATCGACGATCCGGTTCGTCAAGCAAGCGTTTCCGCAGGTCGAGGACCTGACCGGCCGTCGAAGTGCCGTGAGCGAACGCATCGGGGACTACCCGACCGGTGCATGGGGTTCCGAGAGCCGCGACTATCACGTGTCCGTCGCCGTACCGGCCGGCGCCCTTGGCGAGGAGTTGCTCGCCGCACGCGTCAGCCTCGCCACCGGCAGCGGCACGCAGGCGACCGTCCTGGCACAGGCGCTCGTGCTCGCGACGTGGACCGAAGACAGCGCACTGTCCACTCAGATCAATCAACGCGTCGCTCACTACACCGGCCAGGCCGAACTGGCCGAGGCGATCCAGGAAGGTCTGGCCGCACGCGACGCCGGCGACATCGAGACCGCGACATCGAAACTCGGCCGCGCCGTGCAACTGGCGGCCGAATCCGGTCACGAGGACACCGCGAAGCTGCTGGCCAAGGTGGTCGACGTCGTCGACGAGCGCACCGGCACCGTACGCTTGAAGCAGCGCGTAGCCGGCGTCGATGCCGAGCTTGCCAGCGTCCGTTCGGTGCAGACGATCCGAGTGAAGAAGGCCGCTTCCTGATGCCGACCTGCGCCCGTGGCCACCAGTCACAGTCCGTCGACTACTGCGACGAATGCGGTACGCCGATCGGTGGCGCGCCGCTTGCATCGGGGATGCCGGTTCCATCGGGTTCGGTACCGGCTGCATCGGGTTCGGTACCGGCCGCGTCGGGCGGCGTCGCCGCGCCATCGCATGCCGCTGCTTCCAGCCCGTCCACGGATACGTCGACCGCGACGCCCGACGGCGGCAGCGGTTCGACGCCCTGCCCCGATTGCGGCACGCCGGCCAGCGGCCGATTCTGCGAGAGTTGCGGCTTCGATCTCCTGATGGCGACAGCTGGCACCCGACGTCGCAGTGCCATCACCGGAGTCGGCCGCTGCGGACGTTCCGCCGGACAATGACCCGGTCACCGGCTCGGCCACCGGCTCAGCAGGCGAGTCGTCAGCCGAATCGGTGCCGCCTGCTTCGTGGCGGCTCGTGGTGAGCGCCGACGCGACGTACTACGCCCGCATGCAGGACGAGGCCGAGCCGGACGCCGAGCCGATCAACTTCCCCGCCTTCTGCCCCGAGCGCCGCTTCGCGCTGGACGGCGACCAGATCCTGATCGGCCGGCGCAGCCGGTCGCGCGGCATCGAGCCACAGATCGACCTGTCCGGACCACCGGAAGACCCGGCGGTGTCCCACGCGCACGCGCTCCTTGTGCCGCAGCCAGCGGGCGGCTGGTCGGTGGTAGACCTCGACTCGGCCAACGGGACGTACGTCAACGACGGGTCCGATCCGATCCGCGCGAACGAGCCGGTTCCGCTGGGCGACGGCGACCACGTCCATCTTGGAGCGTGGACGACGTTGACGTTGCGTCGGGCGTAGCCCGTGCGCATCAGGTGCCGGGCGGCCGCCGGTTTCTGCGGTGGGCGCCGGGCGGGCGCGGCGTAGTGGTCTGATCGGGCTCTGCCGGAGTGGCAGCCTCCGAGCCGGGTTGGGTCGTCGCATCTCCAGTCGCATCGCCCGTCGCTCCGGCGGCGGCCCCGGAGGTGGAGTCGCCGGCGGCGTGGCCGGTGCCGGTCCACGGCAGGTCTGCGCTCGGCTCGGTCCCCGAACTGGCCGGCATCGTGGGCGGATATTCGTACGGCTGAGTGCTCGACGACGTCGGTTGCGCCGTCGGATCGGTGTACGTCGGTGGCGGATAGGCCGACGTGGCCGGGCCGGACGGATCCGGCGGCCGGTGGATAGCCGGTGCCCGGCGCCGATCCGGCCGGTGGCGGGTAGCCCGTCGCGGGCGGGTAGCCGGTCGTGGGTGGGTACTCGGTCGTGGGTGGATAGCCTCCCGATGGTGGGTAACCGCCCGCCGGGTAGCCGCCCGGTGGTGGGTATCCGGCCGGCGGCCCGTACGTGGCCGGCTGACCGTACCCAGGGAACTGTCCCCGGCGTTTTGCGGCGATTCCCCAGATCAACAAACCGATGCCGAGCAGCGTGAGAACGCCGCCGCCGATCGTCGCGCCGAGCGCGGTGCCGAACAGGCCGGGGATCTGCAGGCCGAGTCGAGCATCGGTGCGCACGCCGGCCGACGCGTCGGCGTTCATCACGACGAGGCGGTATTGCCCGTTCGCGATCCGCCACGTCAACGAGGGCGACGCGCCGCTGGCCTGGGCGACCCAGAATGATTGGTCGGCCGGTCGGGCGGGTGTGGCATTGCCGGCCGACTGCCGGGTCTCGAGACTGAACGGGCCGAAATTGACGTCGGTGACCGTGGCGTAGGCGGATCCGGCCAGATAGCTCGTCACCTGCTGCGCCGGGCCGACCCCGACGAAGAGTGGTTCGCCGCCGTTGCGGGCGTCGACGTGCAGGGTCGCGTGGCCGGAGTTCAACTCGAAGCCCTGGCCACGGCGCAGTTGTTGGGCGTTGGACACGAACGCGTACGTCGGCGTGGAGACCGCATGGTATCCGCTCTGGATCGAGCCGGAGCGTCCGCCGACCGTGAGTCCGGCAATGCCGAGCGCGGTCACCGCGAGCCCGACGAGCAGGATCACGATGCCGAACACGATCAGGACGATCTTCTTTGCCATCGCGCGTTACCCCCGTACGCAGTCGATGGACTCAGTATTGCCTGATCCGACCAGGGGTGGTGAGGAATGTCGCCCTATTTGCGACGATTTGTTGCCGTTATGGCGCGAGCGCCCGGCTCACATCCGGACGACGAGGTTCTGGCTGTCGACGAAGCGCCCGACGTCCGAGGACAGCATCGCGATCACTCCGGCCACGTGCTCCGGCTGCATGATCGTGGTCGGGTCCTCATCCGGCGCGAGCGTCCGGCGCAGATCGGTCGCGCATCGACCGGGCGAGATGCACACGACACGCGTGCCATAGATCGCCAGCTCCTCTTTCATGACCGCACTCATGCTGATCAGCGCGGCTTTCGAGGCCGAGTACGTCAGCCAGCCGGAGCGCGCGTTGATTCCGGCGGTCGACGCGATGTTGACGATCACGTCGAACGTGTTGCCCCGGTGCAGCAGCGACTGGACGATCGTGAACGGCGCGTAGAGGTTCACCGACATCGTCTGCTCGAAATCCGCGAAGTCGATCTGCTGAATCGCCATCGGCGCGGTGTGTCCGGCGTTGTTGACCAGGATGTCGACCTGCCGGTGCACCCGCATGATGTCGCTCATCAAGCTGACGACCCGCTCGCGATCGGACAGGTCGATGTAGTACGGCGTGATGGTCTTGCCATGCGGGTTCGTCGCGCGCAATTCCTTGACAGCGACGTCGAAATCCTCGGACGGACGGGAAAGCACGATCACGTCGCTGACGTCGTTATCGGCCAGAAAGAACTCACGGGCGGTCGCGAGGCCGATGCCCTTCGACGCACCGGTCACCATGATCGACTTACTCATCGTATGCCTCGTTCCCGAGCAGGTAGCCGGCGAGTTGGATGTCGACCCGCGTGGTGACCTTGAAGTTGCGGTCGGAGCCGTCGATGAAGCGCACATCGAATCCGGCAACGGCGCAGAGCGTCGCGTCCTCGGTGAACGCGACGCCCATCTGGCTCGCGTAGGCGTGCGCGGTCACCAGCGTCGACTTCGCAAACTTCTGCGGGAGCTGGACGTTGCGCAGGGTGTCGCGGTCCAGCGAGCCGGTGACGCGGCCGGTCTCCGGGTCGACCGGAGCCACGGTGAACGGGATCCGGAGCATGAAGCTGACGTCCGGGTGCTCGTGCCGGATGATCCGCTGGAAGTCGGCGGCGGTCACCAGCGGTCGGGCCGATTCGTGGATGATCACGTGCTCGTTCTCGATGAGCGGAAGCATGCGGCTCACCGACTCGTGGCGGGAACTGCCGGCTTCCACGTACACGATGGGGGTCTTGATCGCGTAGTCGGTGACGATCTTCTCCACGTCGTCGCGAAAACCGGGCGGGTAGTTCAGCACGATCTGCGAGATGCTGTCGACGCTGTCGGCCGCGACCAGCGAATACACAAGGATCGGGATCCCGTTGACGACGATGAACTGCTTCGGGCGGCCGGCCGCGACACGCGCACCGATGCCGCCGTTGAGAAGCGCCAGGCTGAACAACTCTTCGACCCCTTTTGGCCAGTTCCGCTAGTACGCAAAGACTAACGACTGTATCCATCGCAGCGGCGGCGATGGCGCCGAGGCCCACCGCAGCAATGGACGAAAAGGGCATAACACCACGTCGGTACGGCCTCATGACAGATGTCACGCGAATCTGGTGATCGACGGGTCTGCAGACCGACGGAAGCGGCTGCCACGATCTTCAGCTATGACAACGAACCCGACCGCCGCTTCCGGCGCCCCCGCCGTCGACCTGCGCGGCGTGACCAAACGCTACGGTCCAGTGACCGCTGTCGATGATCTGACGCTCGCCATCGAGCCCGGCGAGATCGTTGCCTTCCTCGGCCCGAACGGCGCCGGCAAGACCACGACGGTCGACATGATGCTCGGCCTGTCCCGGCCGGACGCCGGCTCCGTGGCCGTCTACGGACGCAAGCCGGCTGAGGCGATCGCCCGCGGCGAGGTCGCGGCCGTGATGCAGACCGGCGGACTGCTGAAGGACCTGACGGTAGCCGAGACCGTACGCCTGACCGCGACACTCTTCCCGCATGCACGGCCGGCGGCCGAGGTGCTGGATCGGGCCGGCATCGCCGACATCGGTGATCGCCTGGTCGGCAAGTGTTCGGGTGGCCAGCAGCAACGCCTGCGGTTCGCGCTCGCACTGCTGTCCGACCCGCTCCTGATGGTGCTGGACGAGCCGACCACCGGCATGGACGTCGAGGGCCGCCGCGACTTCTGGTCCGCCATCCGCGAAGACGCGTCGCGCGGCCGTACCGTCCTGTTCGCGACGCACTACCTCGACGAAGCGGATGCCTACGCGGACCGCATCGTGCTGATCCGGCAGGGACGCATCGTCGCGGACGGCACCACCGCCGAGATCAAGGCGATGGCGAGCGGCCGGACCGTCCGCGCGACACTGGCCGGCGTCAACCGCGTCGCACTCGCGAGCCTGCCCGGTGTCGAGGACGTCGAGGTGCGCGGGGACACCGTGCTCGTGCGGGCCAAGGATTCCGATGCGGTGGCGCGCTTCCTGCTGACCGAGACGGCCGCGCGCGATCTGGAGATCACCGCCCACAACCTCGAAGACGCGTTCGTCGCGCTGACCAGCGACGAGGACGACAACCTCGAACGGAGCACCCGATGACCGCCGCCACGCTGCCCACGTCCGACGCCGAGCGCCGCGTCCCACCGCTGGGCGGGTTCAACCTCACCTTCCTCGCGCTCGAGTTGCGGCGCATGCTCCGCAACCGTCGCACGCTCGTTTTCGTCCTGGTCATGCCGATCGTGATCTACGCGTTGTTCGGCAATGCCACCGCGACCATCACCGGGACGTCTATCACCTACAAGCAGTTCGAGATGGTGAGCCTCGCGCTCTACGGCGCGATGACCGCATGTACGAGTGGCGGGTCGATGGTCGCCGTCGAGCGGGCTCTGGGCTGGAGCCGGCAACTCCGACTGACGCCGCTGCGGCCGGCGGCGTACATCGCGATCAAGATCATGACGGCGATGGTGCTCGGCTTGATCCCGATCATCGTGCTGTTCGTCTTCGGGGCGCTGCGGGGCGTACGGATGCCCGCCCAGGACTGGGTGCTGTGTGGTCTCGCGGTATGCGTGGGCTCGCTGGTGTTCGCGACGCTCGGACTGTTCATGGGCTACCTGCTGCCGTCGGAGAACGTGATGCAGATCCTCGGCCCGATCCTCGGCATCCTGGCCTTCCTCGGCGGCGTGTTCGTTCCGGTCAACGTCCTGTCCGGATCACTGTCCACGGTGGCCAAGTTCATGCCGGTGTACGGCGTGAACCAGCTCGCCCACGCGCCGCTCGGTCACGGGAGCGAATTCGGCTGGCCGGCGTTCGCCAACATCGTGGTCTGGCTCGCCGTGTTCGTGATCGGTTCGGCCCTGCTGTTCCGCCGGGACACCAAGCGGGTGTGACCGAGAGAGTGCTGAGCCTTTCTCCGGGGGGACGCTGCGCAAGCCCATTGAACGGGCTTGCGCAGCGTCGCGTCGGTCAGGCGCGCTTCGGCGGCCGCGGGAAGAAGCCACTCGTCCGCTCGACGTACTCGGCGTAGCCGGGCCGGGAGGACATGTGCTTCTCCAGCAACGGCTTGCCGGTCTTGCTCATCAAGAAGTACGTCATCGCTAACGCCGACGGGATCGTCGCCAGCCCCCACCAACTGCGGCAGGCCAGCAGCGTGAGCCCCCACCACATGGCCGCATCGCCGAAATAGTTCGGGTGCCGTGTCCAGGCCCACAGTCCGGTATTGAGCACCGTGCCCTTCTTCGCCGGGTCGCGACGGAACGCGGCGAGTTGCGCGTCGCCGATCGACTCGAATCCAAAGCCGATCAGCCACACGAGCACGCCAGGGATGATCCAGGCGGACAGCCGATCCGGGTCGTACGCGGCCACCTGTACGGGCCATGACACGAACCACATGACGGCCGCCTGGGTGAGGTAGACCCGGGTCAACGCGTACACGTTCGGATTGCCGGGCGCGGCCGCGAGCAGGTGGGCATAACGCGGATCCTCGGGCGCGCCGCGACCCCGGAGGTAGATGTGCGTCGCCAGACGTACCCCCCAAACGACGGTCAGGGCCGGTGCGAGGGTTCGGCTACCGATGGACCCGTGGCCGGCGGCGAGAAAGAACGTGGCGACCGCGATGGCCGCGAATCCCAGCCCCCATGCGACATCGATGACGCGGTGTTTGCCGATAGCCACACCACACGCGAAGGCGATGAGCACCACGACGAGCGCAACGCCGATCGATACCGCGAGGTTGATGCCGACGGCTCCGATGTCAGGCACGCCGGCCGCCGGCGTCGACGTGCCGCATCGTCGGCATCCCGCTGCTGCCGTCCGCCGACGGCCGCACCGCGAGGATCTGGTCGACGCCCATCCGGCCTTCGGCGAACGTCAGGCCGCCGCCGACGAGGTAGAGCCGCCACACCCGGGCCGTCGGCTCGCCGACCATGTCGACGATCTCGGCCCAGCGGCGTTCGACGGTGACAGCCGCGACGAGTGCCGCCAATCGCGCGGCGACGCTCGTGCTGGCCCGTGCGGTCACCGTGACCATCTCTGCCACCCTCCGTTGTCGCGCCGCCCGGTCACGGCCGCCGATGCGTTCATCGGACGCGCGTCAGCGCGAGCTGGCACACATCCAGGTATCCGGTCCGGAAACCCGCCTCCGAGTAGGCGAGGTAGAGCCGCCACGTGCGCCGGAACGTCTCGTCGAAGCCGAGCCGAGCGACCTCGTCGGCGCGTTCGGCAAATCGCTCCCGCCAGAGGCGCAGTGTCTGCGCGTAGTGCTGGCCGAAATCGAGGCGCTCGGTCACCCGTAGCGAGGTGTGCCGGGCCAGGTTCTCTTCGATGGCCCGTACGGACGGGATCAGGCCGCCGGGGAACACGTACTTGTGCATCCACGTGTACGAGTGCCGACCGGCGACCATCCGGTCGTGGCGCATGGTGATCGCCTGGAGGCCAATGCGCCCGCCATGAGCCAGCAACCGATCCAGCGTCCGGACGTAGGTCGGCCAGTACTTTTCACCCACTGCTTCGATCATCTCGACGCTCAGCACGGCGTCATAGCCGCCCTCGGCCCGCTCGATCTGCCGGTAGTCGCACAGGCGCACGTCGATCCGATCGGCCACGCCGGCGGCCGCGGCCCGCTCACGCGCGAGCGTTGCCTGCTCCTCCGAGATCGTCACCGTGTGTACGTGTGCTCCGCGCTGGGCGGCCCGGATGGCCAGCTCGCCCCAGCCCGTACCGATTTCGAGAACGCGCGAACCGGCACGTACGCCGGCCAGGTCCAGCAGCCGGTCCACCTTGCGGTGCTGGGCTTCGGTGAGGTCGGCGACCACCGGGCGACCCGGATCGTCGGCGACCGTCACGGTGGCTGCCGACGCGGCGCCCGCCGCCGCGAACAGCGCCGACGAATAGAGCATGGACGGGTCGAGGAACAACGCGAACAACTCGTTGGACAGGTCGTAGTGGCGGTGGATGTTGCGGCGAGAGCCGGCGACCGTATTGCTGTCGCCGCGCGGAAACCGCGGCCCGTGCACGTGGCGCAGCCAGTGGAATCCGCGTGGGACGATCGTCTCCACGCCGTCCGCGAACGCCGAGATGAGCCCAACGAGATCGGCGCAGTCCCAGTCGCCGGCCTGGTACGCCTCGCCGAATCCGATGAGACCACCGGCGGCGACCCGACGGTAGAACGCGTCCGGCCGGTGGAGGACCAGAACCGGCTCGCCGTCGATGTCGATACGGCCACACGGCAAGCGGCGGCCGTCGGGCAGCTCGATCTGGATCGGCAGGCGACGAGACACTCGGCCGATCACAGCGCCGGCCACCTCAGCGCGCGCGAACGATCGGGGCACCCGGGCGACGTCCGGCCATCGGTCCGCGTCGACGCTCGGCGAGAGCGCCGTGCCGCTGGAGTCCGGCCTCGATCGCACGACAAGCTGGCTCACTGCACGCGCTCCTGGGGAAGGTGGACGGGCCGCGGCACAACCGGAAGCCCACGAACGTAGAGGCGGATGCCGTGCCATCGGATCCGCAGGCTCACGACCGCGGTGGCCCAGGGATACCGTAGGGCGGCGAGCACCACCGCGGCCGGCGATGCCGGGACCCGGCGTCCGGCCAGGGTCGCGACGAACGGATCGCCGTCCGGCGGCGTCAGCTCGATTGAGATCGCGAGTTCGTCGGCCGGTTCCGGCAGCCGCATCCGGTAGACACCCGCGACCTCGTAGAACGGCGAGACGTAGAAATCCTTATCGACTCGAAAACGGTCGCGGCCGAGCGCGCCGTCCGGCCGCAGCAGGTAGCAGTGCCGTTCGCCGTACGTGTTATGGACCTCGGCGATGACGCACGCCAGCGATCCGTCGGCACGGTGACACCAGAAGACGGACAGGGGATTGAACACGTAGCCGAACACTCGCGCGTTGGTGAGCAGCCGGATCGGGCCGCCGGCGAGATCGATGCCATGCAAAGCAAGGAACGCATCGACGTTGCCGCGGATCGTCCCGGCCGGATCGCCGAGGTGGTCGCGCGCCTCGAAGCGCGCCAGCGGTCGCAATGGTGCGGGCAATCGCGGCAGGTGATCGACGTCGACGAACCATTGGTACGTGCGGTGGGCGAAGGTGTGCCGCACCGGACCGGTCCGGGCATGCCGCACCACGCATCGGAACAGGGCGGCCGTCATCGACTCCACCAACCGGAGCCGAGGCTTTCCGCCGCTGTCACGCCCGACCGACAACCGTCCTCGTGGAATCCCCAGCCGTGATACGCACCGGCGAACGCGAGCACACCATCGTTGAGCTTGGGCAGCTCGGCCTGCGCAGCCAACGCGGCCGGCGTGTAGATCGGGTGCTCGTAGATCATTCGCTCGATCACGCTGTCGCCAGGGAGGGTGCCGTCGTCGTTCAACGTCACGAGGAACCGATCCGGCACATCCAAGCGCTGCAGGCGGTTCATGTCGTAGCTCACCCGTACCCGTCCGGCGTCCGTCGTGCACGCGGGCATGCGGTAATTCCACGAAGCGTGCGCAGCGCGGGCCCGCGGTAGCACAGACGTGTCGGAGTGCAGCACCGTCGCGTTGCGCGAATAGGCGAAGGCTCCGAGCGCCTCGCGCTGCGCCGTCGTAGGCGCGCCCAACATAGCCAGCGCCTGGTCCGCGTGGGTGGCGATCACCGCCGCGTCGAACGCTTCCGCACCGCCGTCAGCGTCATGGACTTCTACCCCTGCACCGGTACGGCAAACCGACCGTACCGGCGTTGCGACGCGGACGGCGGTGAGCTCCTTGACGGCGCGCGCGACGTAGGCGTTCGAGCCACCGACGACGGTGCGCCACGACGGCGATCCCGAAACGCTCAACATCCCGTGGTGCCGCAGGAACGTGAACAGGTACGCGGCCGGGTAGTCGGCCACGAGCGCAGGCCCACACGACCAGACCGCTGACACCAGCGGCACGACAAAGTGATGGACGAAGTACGGCGAGAAGTGGCCGGCGTCGAGGAAGTCGCCGAGGGTGATCGACGCCGTCCCGGCCGCGCCGACGCCACGCGCTTCGCGATCGAGCAGCCGGCTCGACGCCCGATGGAACCGGCGAACCTGGGCCAGGAGGCCGATAAACCGCGGGTCGACCGTCCGGCGCGGCTGCGCGAAAATCCCGGCCAGACCCTTCGCGCCGGCATATTCGAGCCCGCAGCCATCGCAGCGGACCGACATGCTCATCTCCGACTCCGCGGTGGCCACCCCGAGTTCGTCGAAGAGGCGCAGCAGGTGTGGATAGGTCCGCCGGTTGTGGACGATGAACCCCGAATCCACCCCGACCGTACGACCGTCCGATGTCGGCAGCTCGTGCGTGTGGGCATGGCCGCCGAGTCGCGGATCGGCCTCGTATAACGTGACCTGTGCCGTGCGTTGCAGCAGGTAGGCAGCCGTCAACCCGGACACTCCAGCGCCCACGACAGCGATCCGGCGTACAGTCACCCGCGTGCCCCTTCCCGTCGACGCGGCCGATCACCGGCCGCGATCTGGTCTCGACGGGGATTCGGCGGAGATCGCCGCCCGGATGGGTCTGATCGGCAGTGAAGATGGAGTCTCGCGGCTGCCGCTACGCATCGGCTCAATTGACCGGACATGACGGAGACCGCTGACGAGCTGCGGCCGCGAGTGGCTGCTCCGATCACCGGAGGCCGGACGCGACGTACGCGGAGTCGTACTGGTTCTGCCTGGCGGCCGGGCCCGCAGCACCGCACCCGCCAGCCGGCGCCACCTCGCCTACCAGCGCATGCGGCCGTTCGCCGCCGACATACACGCCGGCCTCGCCGGTCACGGCATCGCCGTCTGGCAACTGCGTTACCGGGTACGAGGATGGAATGGCGACCGGCGCGATCCAGTGCGGGACGCGCGCTGGGCGATCACTCGTGCCCACGCTCACCATCCCGACGCGCCGGTGTTCCTCGTCGGCCACTCGATGGGCGGGCGCGCCGCCCTCTACGTATCCGGCGACGACGGCGTCCTCGGAGCGTGCGCGCTGGCACCATGGATCGAACCCGATGATCCGGTCGCCCACCTGGCGGGACGGCTCGTCGTGATCGCCCACGGCGACGGCGACCGGATGACCGATCCGCGGCGTTCACGCGCGTACGCAGTGGCCGCGGCGGGGGCCGGAGCGCGCGTGGCGGACTTCACCGTGGTCGGCGACCGCCACGCGATGCTGCGCCGGGCGGCCGACTGGCACGCGCTCGCCCGCGCCGCGGCCGGCGTCGCCTTCGGCGTCGACACGCCGTCGACCAACACGAACGCCGTCGCCGCCCAATTCACGCGGATCCTGGCCGAGCCGGCGGAGCAACGGTTCGCCGTCCCTCTGGCCGGCGGCGCCTGACACCGCGCTCCCCCCGGGTCGCCGCGGCCGCAGGCGCCCACCAACGAGCGATATGCGATCAGCTGCCGGCGGGCGGGAGGGCCGCGAGCGCGGCCGACGTCGCTGCCGCGAGCCGGTTGATGTTGTCCTTGGGCAGCGCGTTGCGGGACACGGCCACGTGCCAGTAGAGCGGACCGACGATCAGGTCGATCGCGAGATCGGGATCGACCTCGGCCTTCAGCTCCCCGCGCGCGACCGCGCGTGAGACGAGCTGACCGCTCATCGTGCGCTGGTTCGCCGTCAACAGGCCGTGCAGCGTCTCCGATATCCCGGGGTTGCGTGCCGCCTCGGCCAGCAGATCAGGAATGATCTTCCAGGCGAGGGGGTGCCGGAGTGCCTTGCCGGCCACGGTCAGCAGCATCCCGATATCCGCTTCGAGCGATCCCATGTCCGGCAGGTCCAGGCTCTGACCGGCGACCGACGAGACCATTTCGACGACCATGTCGAGCTTGGAGTTCCAACGACGGTAGACGGCGGTTTTGCCCACGCCAGCGCGGCGGGCAACGCCTTCGATCGACATCCGCCCATATCCGAGCGCGGCCAGCTCCTCGAACACGGCCTCGCGGATGGCCTCGGTGATGTCCTCGCGCAAGACCGCGGCACCGGCCGGGACCCGTCGTCTGTCCGTCTGCATGGGCGGCAGTCTACCGAAACGTTGATACGGATACGTATCGTCCGAGCACGGCGTGGCGACGTAGGTTTGATCGCATGAGCGTGGCGAGCCGGTATATCGGCCGGTATCTCGACCTGCCGCCGGCGGTCACGAACGACGTCACCGTCCGGCACGACATCGACGTCCGAGCACGCGACGGCGTTGTGCTCCGCACCGATCACTACGCGCCGAGGCTCGACCACGCGCCGACGATCCTGATCCGGACGCCGTACGGGCGGCGCGGGGTGATCGGGCTGGTCACCGGTCGAGTTCTGGCCGAGCGCGGCTTCCACGTCGTGCTACAGAGCTGCCGAGGCACGTTCGACTCCGGCGGCACGTTCGCTCCGATGCGCCACGAACGCGACGACGGCCTCGACACGCTCGCCTGGCTCAAGCGCGAACCGTGGTTCGATGGAACCCTATTTACCTGGGGTTCCAGCTACGTGGGATTCACCCAGTGGGCGATCGCCACCGACGCCGGCCCGGCATTGAAAGCGATGTTGACCGCCGTCACCGCCTCGTCGTTCCGCGCGCCCACCTATGCCGGTGGTGCCTTCTCCCTCGATACGGTCCTGAACTGGGCCACCCTGCTCAATAACCAAGGCGGCTCGTTGCTGTCCTTCGTGGTCAAGCAGACGCGCAGCCGGTCGACGCTGCGACGCGCATGGACTCATCTGCCGCTGGCCGAAGCGGACGCCATTGCCGCCGGCCGGGAGATCGCGTTCTTTCAGGAGTGGCTGACGCGCGCGGGTGACGAGGCCTACTGGCGGGATCGCGGGGATGCCGGCCGCATCGAGGACACCGAGGCCGCGGTGTGCATGATCGGTGGCTGGTACGACATCTTCCTGCCCTGGCAGCTCGCCGACTACGCCCGGTTGCGCGCGGCCGGCAAGCCGCCCCGGCTCGTCATCGGTCCGTGGACGCACTCCTCGCGGGAGTTGTTCGCGCACACGATGCGGGAAGGCATCAACTTCTTCCGAGCCCAGGTCGACGGCGATCCGGGCACCGCGCTGGCACCGGTGGAGATCTACGTGGGCGGCGCCAACGAGTGGCGCACGCTCGATGAATGGCCGCCACCCGGCCGTACCCGTGAATGGTTTGCCAGCGGCGACGCCGGGCTCGCCGCGGCCAGACCGACCACCGCGGAGAAGGCGATCGGTCGATTCCGCTACGACCCGGCCGATCCGACCCCGTCACCCGGCGGACCACTGCTCACCGTTGGAGCCGGCCGGATGCGTAACAACGCCGTCGAGTCGCGCGACGACACACTCGTTTACAGCTCATCGGTGCTGGCCACGCCGGTGGAAGTGATCGGGCCGGTCACCGTGTCGGTCCGCCTCCGCAGCAGCTCACCACACTTCGACGTCTTCGCCCGGGTGTGCGACGTGGCACCGGACGGGCGCTCGGAGAACATCTGCGATGGTCTGACCCGTCTCGACGAGAGCACGCCGGTCGCAGCCGACGGGAGCCGTACGGTCGATATCACGCTCTGGCCGACCGCATATCGCTGGCTTGCCGGCCACCGGATCCGTCTGCAAGTCGCGGGCGGCGCCCATCCGCGCTATTCACGCAACCCCGGAACCGGCGAACCGCTCGGCAGCGCGACCCGGTTGGTCGCCGTCGAGCACGAGGTACTGGAGGTCGCACTACGCATGGTGGAGCCGAGTAAGAGGTGACCGCTGCCCGTCGCTCAGAGCGGCTGGGCGGCGTCTGAAGAGACGGGTGCCGGGCGGGCCTGCACCAGGGCAGCAATCGTTGCCGCCACATGCACATCGGGATGCCACTCGTCATCGAGTGTCCAATGGGCATCCCAGAAGACGCCGTCCTCAACATCAACGAGGGCGGCGACTCCAGAGCGGTTGTCCTTTGTTGGGCCGTTCATGGTCTTATTGTTCCCGACGATGCGGATGTCCACACATGCCACATTTCGCGGATGCCGGTTGATCCGATCGCTCGGGCACCCGCCGTAGTGGGCACGGAGCCGCGGAAAACCCGCATGCTCATCTGCAAGATTGCCGGTCTCCCGAGCGATGTGTCGGCATAATGCCGGGAAAAGTCGGCCAGAGCTGCCACGATTTCCGGTATTGGACGGCTCGCTTCCCGGACCACGCCGGGTGATCGCACCCACCGGCCTACCCGGCTGCACGAGCGAGCCCGGCACGAAAAGTGGCACATCGGCCGCCACCTGGAGTGATCGCCAGACGTCGTGGAGGTGTGCGGTGGCATCGGCGACACTGACAGGCGTGAACAACGGCTCGAACTATCTCGCCGCGATCGACCAGGGCACCACGTCGTCCCGGTGCATCGTGTTCGACAGCGACGGACACATCGTGGCGTCGGATCAGCGCGAGCACGAGCAGATCTATCCGCGGCCCGGCTGGGTGGAACACGACGCGACCGAGATCTGGCACAACGTGCAGGCCGTCGTCGGTGGCGCGCTCGATCACGCCGGCCTGGCCCGGGCCGACCTCGCCGCGGTCGGCATCACGAATCAGCGCGAGACGACGCTGCTGTGGGATCGGCACACCGGCGAGCCGGTGCATAACGCGATCGTCTGGCAGGACACCCGGACCGACCGGCTGATCCGCGAAATCGCCGGCGACGCCGGGCCCGACCGGTTCCGGGACCGCTGCGGAACGCCACTGGCGACGTACTTCTCGGCACCGAAGATCCGCTGGCTGATGGATCGCGATCCCGAATTACGACGCCGCGCGGTCGATGGCGAGATCCTGTTCGGAACGATCGACACGTGGCTCATCTGGCAGCTGACCGGGGAACACGCCACCGACGTGACGAACGCGAGCCGGACGATGCTGATGAACCTCGCAACGCTCGACTGGGACGACGAACTTCTCGCGGCCTTCGACGTCCCGCGTGCGATGTTGCCGACGATCCGACCGAGCGCCTACGCCTACGGCGAGGGTCGGGGCGCGCTGGCCGGTGTACCAGTCGCGAGCGCGCTCGGCGACCAGCAGGCGGCGCTTTTCGGTCAGGCCTGCTTCAGCCCGGGCGAAGTCAAATGCACCTACGGTACGGGTTCCTTCGTGCTCCTGAACACGGGTGCGACGCCGGTGCAGAGCGAACGCAAACTCGTCACCACGGTCGCGTATCAGGTCGGCGACGAGCCGCCCGTGTACGCCCTGGAGGGATCGATCGCCGTGACCGGGGCGCTCGTGCAGTGGCTGCGGGACAACCTCGGGCTGATCCCGAACGCCGAGGCCATCAACGAGCTAGCCGAAACGGTCTCGGACAACGGCGGCTGTTACATCGTGCCGGCGTTCGTCGGGCTCTTCGCTCCCTACTGGCGGCCGGATGCGCGCGGCATCATCGCGGGGCTGACCAGCTTCGTGACCAAGGGACATCTCGCGCGGGCCGCGCTCGAATCGACGGCGTGGCAGGTGCGCGACGTCGCGACGGTGATGGCGGCGGAGTCCGGCGTCGACATCGCCGTGCTCAAAGTGGACGGCGGAATGACCCGAAGCGAGCTGCTGATGGGGTTCCAGTCCGACATTCTCGGCGTGCCCGTGGTCCGGCCGACCGTGGCCGAGACGACATGCCTCGGCGCCGCCTACGCGGCCGGCCTTACCGTCGGATTCTGGCCCGACCTCGATGCTCTCCGGGCTCAGTGGACGCCGGACCGGACGTGGAAACCGTCAATGCCGGCCGACGTACGAGACCGGGAGGCCCACATGTGGGCCAAGGCGGTCGAACGGAGCCTGGCCTGGATTGACGAGGACTAGACGTGGCGGCGTGCTGCCAGCACCTGGACCCGGACGACGTCGAGGCACTGGTCTCGCACCTCCACGCCGAACCGTGGCTCGTACACGTGCTCAATGTCGTAGCGGCCAGCGGATTACCGGATGCATGGGTCGGAGCTGGCGTCCTTCGCGACCTCGTCTGGGGGCATCGCCACGATGGCTTCGATCCGGGGGCGGTCCGCGATATCGACGTCGCTTTCTTCGACCCGGACGATCTCAGTCGGCGCCGGGACGACATCGCCCAGCAACATCTGGAGTCCATGGCGAACCTGCCGTGGGAGGCGACCAACCAGGCCGCGGTCCACACCTGGTACGCCGAGCACTTCCACGAGGATCCCGTCCCGCCGCTGGCCAGCGTGCACGACGCGGTCGCGACCTGGCCGGAAACGGCCACGTGCGTCGCTGTCCGGTCAGCACTCGACGGCGTCGAGGTCTGCGCAGCGAACGGCATCGAGGTCTGCGCACCGTACGGCCTCGACGACCTCCTGCACGGCGTCTGGCGTCGCAATCCGGCCCGACTGAGTGTGGCCGCGTCGACGGCCCGACTCGCCCGGCACCGCGTAGCGGAACGCTGGCCGACCGTCGTCGTACACGACCCGGCGCGGCCGTAGACCGCAAGGGACCCGGGCATAGCAACGGCCGGCACGAGGTGTCGGTCTCGTGCCGGCCGTTACCGGAGGAGGTGCCAGTAAAGCCCGTTGCCTACTTGGATTCGCCGAGCGTCACGTTGATCTGCGAGCTCGAGCCGCCGCGCTGGACGGTCAGCGTGACCTTGTCGTTGACGTTGCCACCCTGTACGTCGTTGATCAGGTCGTCCGACGTGTGCACGGGCTGGCCGTTGTAGGCGGTGATGACGTCGTTGACCTTGATACCCGCGGACGCGGCCGGGCTGCCGGACGTGACCTGCTGGACCTCGGCCCCACCGTTACCGTTCGCGGTCACAACACCGATTCCGAGGAACGGGTGCTGAACCGCAACACCCTTGATGATGTCCTGCGACACGCTGTTGGCCCGGTTCGACGGGATGGCGAAGCCCACGCCGATGTTGCCGTCGGAACCGTCCGTCGCGATCGCGGTGTTGATGCCGACGACCTCACCGTTCGTGTTGACCAGAGCACCACCCGAGTTGCCCGGGTTGATCGCCGCGTCGGTCTGGATCGCACCGGCGATCGTGGCACCCGGCGTCGCGTTCTGGCCCTGCTGTCCCTGCTGACCGAACGGATCCTGTGGCTGAGAATCGCTGCTTTCGTCGATCGTACGGTTGAGCGCGCTCACGATGCCCGACGTGACCGAGCCGTCGAGGCCGAGGGGGCTGCCGATGGCGAGGACCGTATCCCCGACGCGCAGGGCGCTGCTGTTGCCGAACTTCGCCGGCGTGAGCTTCTTGGTCAGGTTCTGGGCCTGGAAGACCGCGAGATCGGTCTTCGGGTCCGTACCGATCAGCTTGCCCTTGAGGTTCGTGCCGTCGGAGAGCGTGATGTCGACGTTGGATCCGTTCGCGGTCACCGCGACGTGGTTGTTGGTGAGGATGTAGCCATCGGCGGAGATGATCACGCCGGATCCCGTCGCATTCGACGTCGTGATCGACACGACGCTGGGCCGCACGGCGGCGGCGATGCTCGCCAGCGACGAGCGGTCGATGATCGGGGCCGTGTCCGGCGCGCCACCGGCACCGGTGGCGACAGTCGTTGTCGTGTTATTGCCGTCAAGCTCGTGCATCCAGGCCGCGCCGGCAACGCCGCCACCGACGGCGAGCAGGACACCGAGCACGCCCGCGGCGACCTTCCGTCCGGTCCGCCCGCGCCGAGCGCTGTCCGGGCTCTGCTGGTACGGACCCACGTAGCCGGCACCAGTCGTGGGACCGCCGGGGTATCCGCCACCCGTGGTCGGCTGGGCACCGGGGTGGTATCCGGGCTGCTGGTACTGCGCCGTCGGGTAGCCACCGACCGGATAGCTGCCTGGCTGGTAACCCGGCGACGGATACCCGCCGGATGGCGCCGCGGCAGGCTGCCAACCGCCGGGTGAACTCGTAGCGGCGCCGGCGGTAGGCGCGGCACCCGAGGTGGGACCGGCACCCGAGGTCGGCATCGCGCCGGTCATCGGCGTAGCGCCGTAGGTCGGCGCGGCGGCGCCGGACGTCGGCGCCGTACCGTACTGCTGCTGGCCGTACTCCTGCTGGCCGTACTGCGGCTGGCCGTACTGCGGCTGCTGGCCTTGGCCCTCTAGCGGCCACGTCGCGCCGGAGTGCGGCGTCAGCGTCGCGTCGCTCGCCGGCGCCGGCTGCTGCTCGCCCGGCGCCGCTGCGTTCGGTGCGGTGGTGGCGTCCGAGCTCGTGTCGTTCGTCGTCGGGCGCCAGCCCTGCGGTGCGTCGGTGCTATCGGCAACGCCGCCCTGGTGATCCGCGCCGGATGTCGGCTCGGCCGGCCCGATCGGGCGGTCGTCGTTCCTGTCGTGGTCGCTCATGACAACTAGGTTTCCTCATTGGTCTTCGTCGAACCTGGCGTTCGACTGCAAGTTGGCTGGGAATCATGCCGGCGGACAGCCATATACGAGTTATTGGGCAACTAGATACGATTTGCCGCTATTTTTTGGGCAAAGCAATGGAGTCGTCCGCGACGTTTGTCGCTGTTTCGCCGCGACCGTCACCGGCCTGTTCCTGACGTCCCTCAGGCTGATCGCCGTTGCGATAACCGGGCTGCTCGGCGCCGCGGCCATTCGCATCGTTCTCGCGGTGGCCGTCGCTCTCGTCGGCATCGCCGATTTCGTCGCCGGCGTGTGGCTGCTCCAGCGGAAGTCGGACCCGGAAGGTCGCACCGCCGCCCGGCGTACGCGTGACCTCCACCGTACCGCCGTGTGCTTTGACCAGGGCCGCGACGATGGCGAGCCCGAGGCCCGTCCCGCTGGAGTGGCCACCCTCGGCCCGTCTCGTGCGGGCGGTGTCGCCGCGGTAGAACCGTTCGAAGGCGTGTGCCATGTGCTCGTCATCGAGGCCCGGGCCGGAGTCAACGACGTCGATTCGGGCCAGTCGGCCGTCGCTACCTTCGTCGATCGAGAGGCGGAGCACGACCGGGGACTCGGCCGGCGTGTACGTCAGAGCGTTGGTCATGAGGTTCGAGACGACCTGGCGGATGCGCAACTCGTCACCCGTCACGATGAGCCGGCCTGTGCCGGACGCCACGTCGATGGACACCGGTCGCGCCGGCGCCACGACCTGCGCAGCCGCCACGGCGTCCACCGCCACGACGCGGAGGTCGACCGGCACCTGCTCCAACGGCCGTTCCTGATCGAGCCGGGCGAGAAGCAGCAGATCGTCGACGAGCAAGCCCATGCGCTGGGCCTCGTCCTCGATGCGACGCATCAGGCGCGCGACATCGGCCGGCTCTCGAGCCGCACCTTGGCGGTAGAGCTCGGCGAAGCCGCGGATCGTGGTGAGCGGCGTCCGAAGTTCGTGCGACGCATCGGCCGCGAACTGCCGCATGCGCCCTTCCGAACGCCGTGCCCGCAGCTCCGAATGGTGAGCCGCACTCGCCGCGTCACGGGCGGCGTCCGCGGCCGACCGTGCGCGCTCCTCGGATTCGGCCCGCGCCTCGAACGCGTGCTCGATTGCGTCCAGCATGGTATTCAGGGTCCGGCCGAGCGTGCCCACTTCGGTCTTCGGGATTTCGGCGTTGGGTTCGTATTCCGGCACGCGCTGCGTCAGGTCGCCGGCCGTGATCGCGGCCGCCTTCGCCTCGATCTCGGTTAACGGACGCAGGCTCCGCCGGATGACCTCGGCACCGATGGCCGAGATGATGAGCAGCGTGCCGCCACCAACGATGAGCTGGATGACAAGGAAACGATGAATCGATCCCTCGACGCCGGTCAACGATTGGCCGAGGAAGAACAGTTGACCGTCCTCGTTATAGAACGCGAGCAGGCGCCAGTCAGTCCCGTCGGGCGCCCGCGACGTGTAAGGCGCCCGGGGCAGCGCCGCCACCTCGGTCGCCGACCGCGGCCAGGTCGGCTGGCTCTTGACCGGCAGATCGGGAAAGACCTGGCCCATCCCGTTCGACGTCTTGCTGGCGAACAGCCAGTTCGTGGGCAGGACGAACGCCGTCGGATCTTGCTGGTCGCGAAGCGTCAGGATGCTGGGCTTCCGCGCCGTCGACACCAGCTCCTGGTCGATCTTGCCGACCAGGTAACGCTGGAGGCCGACGTAACTGATTACGCTGATAGCGACCAGCGATAGCGCAACGAGCGCGAGCACCGCGGCGATCAGACGCGTACGCAGCGGCCAGGGCCGTGCCATCGTCGCCTCCGCCTCAGACGGGCATGCGCAGCACGTACCCGACGCCGCGCAAGGTGTGAATCAGTCGGGGCTCGACGATATCGACCTTGCGCCGCAGGTACGAGATGTACGACTCGACGATCGAATCATCGCCACGGAAGTCGTAGTGCCACACGTGATCGAGAATCTGCGCCTTCGACAGCACGCGGCCGGCATTGGCCATCAGATAGCGCAGCAATTTGAACTCGGTCGGCGACAGAGACACCCGGCGGCCGTCCCGCCAGACCTCGTGCGACTCCTCGTCCAGTTCGAGGTCGGCGAACTTCAGTCGGGCCGGCGGCTCCTCGCCCGCCGTACGCCGCAGGACGGCACGGATCCGCGCGGTCAACTCTTCGAGGCTGAAGGGCTTGGTCACGTAGTCGTCGCCGCCGAGCGTGAGACCGCGGATCTTGTCCTCGGTCGCGTCCCGAGCGGTCAGGAACACCACCGGCGTACGGACGCCCTCGGCCCGCATACGTTTGACAACTTCGAATCCGTCAAGGTCGGGAAGCATCACGTCGAGTACGACAAGATCGGGGCGGGATTCCCGCGCGGAGTCGACGGCGGCAGCCCCGCTGGCCGCGGTCTGCACGGTAAAGCCGGCGAAGCGCAGGCTAGCCGAAAGGAGCTCGACGATGTTCGGGTCGTCCTCAACCACGAGCAGTCGTGCTTCTGCCTGCGCCCCGCCGGCCAACGTCGCACCCCCGGATTGTGCGACGCTGCCACGTTCCCCCATGCGATCGATTCTGGTCCCCATCCCTGAAGCATGCCTGGGGTCTGGCTGAAAGTTGCCTGAAAGTCCTCGCGACTTCACGAGCGACCTCGAACTCGGCACGGAGACGAGCCCCAGAAGGCCGGGGCTTCGGGCCCAGGCGCCGGCGGCGGCGAACACACTAGCGCCGCAGAAGCCGGCGAAGCTCGGTGATGGCGCCGACGACGACCGCAGTCGCGGACTTGATCTCATTGGCGCCCACGCCCGCCTGCTGTGCGGCGCGGCGTACCTCGCCGGCCAGGTCGGTCAGCGCGGTCGCCAGATCGGCAAGATCGGCGTCAGAGGCGTAGTCGACGTGCGGTTGTCCATCATCCGTACGCCCACGTGCGTCGCCGGAATCGCGACCGCGGCCGTGCGAGTCCCGATTGGCCCAGTCCCGATTGGCCCAGTCCCAGCCTCGACCGCCCGACGGCCACGACTGGCCCGGTGGCGTACGCGCCTGCCGCGTCGCTTCCCGCAGCTCACGCTTGATGTCGCGCACCGATCCGCTGACCTCGCGCTGGATACTGTTCGCCAGCGTCGACAGGTCGGCGACCGATGATTGGATCTCCGATTCCAGTTCGGCCAGCTCGGCCTGGCGCGCCGCGAGCTCGGCTCGGCCGGCGTCGGTGATGTCATAGACCTTCCGGCCACCGGACGCGGTGTGGGTGACCTGTCCTTCGTTTTCCAGTCGAGCCAGGCGCGGATAGATCGTGCCGGCAGACGGCGCGTACAGCCCGAGGAACCGGTTTTCCAGCAGCCGAATCAGCTCGTACCCGTGCTTGGGCCCTTCGGCCAGCAGCTTGAGCAGGTAGAGACGTAACCGGCCGTGACTGAAGACGGCGGTCATCGGCCCGAACCCCCGCCCGCGGCGGTCGGGGCGCTGCTGCCGTCGTCCTCGAGATCGTCAAGGCCCGCGTCGAAGTCGGCGTCGATGGGGCGCCGGAGCAGCGCGATGTTGCCACCGACGGCGGTGGCAACCAGCCGACCGGTCCCGGCGACGGACGTGCCGATGACGCCGGTGGTCGACGATCCCCACGTGCCGTTCCCCGTCAGGCCAGGGAATTCACTTGTCACGCGGCCGTGCGCCGCGCTCAGCGTGACGGACAGGTCGCTGTCCTCCCGGACCCGGATGGTGATCTCGCCCGAGATCGTCTCCAGCTTGATGTCGCACCGATCGGGCGGGTTGTCCAGGTCAGCGGTCACCGATCCGGACACCGTCTTGGCGCGTACGTCGCCGGAGGTCGTGTCGGCCAGGACGATCTCGCCGCTTACCGTCTCCAACTCCACGGTGCCGGCGCAGCCGAGCACCTCGATCGGGCCGGATACGACCTTGGCCCGCAATGCTCCGGCGATGCCGAAGAGCGTCACCCGGCCGCTCACGCAGTCCGCAGTCACATCGGCGTGCAGACCGGAGGCGGTGACCGAGCCGGACGCGAGCCAGAGCCGGGTGAGCGTCTCGTACGGAACCGCGACCGACACATCGCACTCGAAGCGCCGACCGAACGCTAGCCACCACAACGGGATGAGGATCCCGGGCCAGGTCCTCGCGTCCTCGTGGATCACCGACATCACGCCGTCTTCGAGGGTCACCTTGATGGGCGCACCGGCCATCTTGCTGATCTCCACCCGCGGCGGACCGTCGGTGCCGACGACCGTGAGACGGCCGGCGTTGAGGCGCACTCGGAGCTGCTTGATCTGCTTCGCGGCGTCCGCACCGACGTCAAAGCCCATATCTACGCGCTGGGGCTCAGTGATCGTCCAGGCAAC
Source organism: uncultured Actinomycetota bacterium (assembly GCA_963724705.1). GTDB lineage: Bacteria > Actinomycetota > Actinomycetes > Mycobacteriales > Micromonosporaceae > DASQPR01. The sequence continues at coordinate 23,097 of CAVRVS010000005.1, read as the reverse complement.
CATGGAATCTCCTCGTACGATCCGGATCGGTCGATGAGTGTCGTATGTCGCGATGTATCGTATCGCAAACACGATACATCGCGATAGCTGGTTGCCGCCCGGAGACGCTGAGCGTAGAGCGCTACTCCGCCACCAGACGCGATCCGGCGGCGACAGACGCGATCCGGCGCGGGCAGGCATGATTCGGCGGGCCGAGACGCAAGTCCGGCGCCCCACCGAGGACGGTGGGGCGCCGGACGATTGTCGCTGCGAACGCTTATCGGGTGGGTGCGTTCGCTTCGGGTGTCACTTGCCGGGTGCGTGGACCGCGCCGGCGGCGTGGGCTGCGCTGGTGGCGGCGTGTGACGCGTCGGCGGCGTAGGTGCCGGCGACCAGGCTGGCGGCGAACTTCTCCCACTTGGCGTACGCCTGGGGGAAGGCCGAGACCTGCACCTTTTGGACGGCCAGGGTCAGCGGCATGTGCTGCCAGTTGTGGATCTTCACGAGGCGCTTGAGGAACGACTGCGCGGCGTGGTGCGGGTCGGTGACCTGGGCCGGGGTGCCCCAGCCGGAGGACGGGCGCTGCTGGAACAGGCCCAGCGAGTCGTGGTCGTTGCGGTTGCCGAGGTTGCCGTAGTTGTGCAGGGAGGATTCCTGCAGCGAGCAGGCCACGGCCATGACCATGGCGCGGGGTGGCAGCTTCATGTCCTTGGCGGCCTTGACGATCTCCGCGGCGTTGCGCTTCTGCGCGGCGGTCGGCTTAAACGAGGCCTGGGGGCCGTGCACCGTCTTGGGCAGCAGCGCCCGGGTGCTGGGCACCTTCACAGCCGGCTTATGCGGGGCCGGCGCCTTGACAGTCGGCGCCTTGGCCGCTGGAGCCTTGGCGGCTGGGGCATGGGTGGTCGGGGTGGTTGCCGGCACGTGTGAGGCGCGCACGGAGTTGGCGTGCGTGCCGGTGGTCGAGGCGACCGACGCGGCCTTGTCGGCCGGCGCCGAGGTGTGGGAAGCCGCCGCGGGTCCTACCGCAATACCGGCGATCGCCGCCGTGGCGACGCCGAGCATGCCGACGCGTCGTCCGATGGGGCTGCGGAAGAACGCAGCTGCGGCCTCGGTGCGGTGGTTGAACTTCACGGTATTGGTTTCCTTCCGTCGGGGGGTTACGTGACCGTTCAACCGAAGGTACAAGTCCGTTCTTTCCGAATAATCGCTTTTGTGGAGTAGGTAACTCAGGCAGTATCTAATTGCGTTAAGGACGGGATCAGTGCTCCGTATAAGAGCGATTACGGGGTGTCGACATTCGGTGCGGCGGGGCGGCGCATTGGTCGACAGGACTCGCTAAAACCACAGGACACGCTTGGTTATCAATTGATCCGAACCAACGTGAACGACAGCAGAGTTGCGCACTGCCGACCGGCCGACATTGACGGCACGAACCGGACGCAGACGTGCATGCCTCGCAGACCACGTCTCCGTCGACGCGTCTCTATTCGGACAAATCACGAATTGGATCACGCTGATCCACGCTTTCTTGCGTGCGCGTTCTTCCCACCGAGCCAGGCCACCGACGCCGCGGCCGCATTCCTATCTACGAGCGCCGCGACGAGCGCCGCTATGAGGCCGCTATGAACGTCGCTGGGAGCGCCGAGAGGATCGAAGCGCTGAGAGCGGCGCACGCCCTTGCGTTTGTCGGCCTCCGGCGTCGTCCTGCGATCGTGCGGCGCTGCTACAGCTCGGCATCTCTGTTTCCGTCGGTGCTGATCGATACTCTGTTCACCCGTACGCAGCCCTCCCGGCGCTGCCGATCGGTGCTCGTCGTCGCATCCGGTGGCCGGGCCGACGTGGCACCGAAAGGACGTGGCACCGAAAGCGTGGGCGTCACGAGGTCTCGCCGGAGTTGTCGCGCAGCCCGCCCCTGGCTGCCGCGGGCGATCCCTGGGGGGTGGTCGACCGCGGCCGATGGCGAGGTGTCGTCGATGTGTTCACGCACATCGGCGGCGCCTCGTCCGCTGCGCTCCCGACCATCGCGGACCGAGGTCTGCGTTCATCGGGATCGTCGCCGGTATGTGGCAGGGTGTCGCCATGGCTGGCTATTCGCCCCGGCCGCTGGCCGGCAAGCTCGGCATCAAGACCGGCCATCGCGTGCTGCTCGACGGTGCACCGCCGGAGCTTGACCTCGGGGATCTGCCGAGCGGCGTGGTCGTGCACCGGCGCGCGCTTCCGTCGGCCGAGCCGTACCAGGTGATCGTCTGTTTCTGCGGTGACCGCGCCCGGCTCGAAGCCCGCTGGTCGCGACTGCATGGCGCGACCACGACCGACGGCTCGTTATGGATCGCGTGGCCCAAGCGTGCGTCGGGCCGGGCCACCGACCTCGGCGAGAATGATGTGCGCGACTATGTGCTCACCCACGGTCGGGTCGACGTCAAGGTGTGCGCGATCGACTCGGTGTGGTCCGGTCTGTGCAACGTCATCCGGGTCGCGGACAGGAGTTGACGATGGTGATGATCGAGCGGCGCTACAACGGACCGCCGGACACCGGCAACGGCGGTTGGTCGGCCGGCACCTTCGCGGCGTTGGTGGATCGGCCGGCTGGGACGGTCGTCACGCTGCGCCAGCCACCCCCGCTGGATACGCCGTTTTCGGTGGTACGGGCATCGGACAGCGTTCGGGTCTACACGCCGGATGGAGCGCTTGTGGCCGACGCCGAGCCGGCCGAGGTGGACGCCGACCCGGTGGAGCCGGTGGACTTCGCGGCCGCGACGAACGCGGCGAAGCGCTATCCCGGGTTGGTGGATCACCCGTTCCCGACTTGTTTTGTGTGCGGGCCGGCGCGCGCGATCGGCGACGGGCTGCGGCTATCCCCCGGACACGTCGAACTGGGCCGCACCGCGACGCCATGGATCGTGCCGGCCGATGTCTCCCCGACCATGGTGTGGGCGGCCCTGGACTGCCCCGGCGGTTGGTCGGTCGACCTGGAGACGAGGCCGTACGTGCTCGGGCGCATGGCCCTGCGCCTCGACGGCGTGCCGCAACCGGGCGACGAGTGCGTCATCATGGGCCAGCGCCTGACCTCCGAGGGGCGCAAGGCGACCGTGGGCACGACGCTGTACGGTCCGTCCGGCGACCCGTTGGCCCGCTCACTCGCGACCTGGATCGCGATCGCTTGAGCGGTTCGACGGCGCGGAGTCGACCGCTCATTCGCGCCGCCGGGACGGCGTTGTGGTGATGTTCGGGAGCGGCTGTGATCTCTACGCTGATCTTGTGCCGCCGGGACGTATTACCGCGTGGTCACCGGACCAGCGTCTCGTGCCGATACCTCGAAAATATGTTTGTTTCGTGGGGTTTTGTCTACCCTGTGACCCGAGACACCGCGCATGGCCGATGTCCATGACCAATGCTTGACCGCGTAGCCTGAACTGGCACTCATGGCCGCACGTACGACACGTCGGCCGACTGGCAAATTCGCGTGGAAAGAGCGGCTGTGTCGACTCAGCAGACATCTCCGGACAACCCGCTAGCCGACTTCGGTCCTAACGAGTGGATCGTCGACGACATGTATCAGCGTTACCTGGCCGACCCGGCCAGCGTCGACGCGGCATGGCACGATTTTTTCGCCGACTACAAGCCCGCTGACGCGTTGGCCGGCGGCCCGGCACCAACCACGAGCGGCGCCGATGTGGCAGCGAATGGCGCGCGCCCGGCCGCGGGATCCTCAAGCGGCACCGCGACGGCACCGACCACGACGCAGCCTCCCACCGCCGCCGCGTCGACCACCGCGACGACCGCCAGGACAGCAGCGCCGAGCACGACGACCGCGGCGCCGAGCGCCGCAGGCAAGCCGGCCGCGACCACGTCGGCAACGGCGCCGGCGGCTGCCCCGGCGGCGCCCAAGGCCGCTGCGGCGCCAGCCAAGACGGAGCCTGCCGCGCCGGCGGCGAAGGCTGTCCAGGCCGGGGTCAGCACGACCCCGATCCGCGGGGTCGCGGCCCGCATCGTGGCCAACATGGACGCTTCGCTCGCGGTCCCCACGGCGACCAGCGTGCGAGCCGTGCCGGCGAAGCTGATCGCCGACAACCGCATCGTGATCAACAACCACCTCGCCCGAGGTCGTGGCGGCAAGGTCAGCTTCACTCACCTGATCGGCTACGCGCTCGTCCGGGCCCTCGCTGAGCACCCGGAAATGAACAACTCGTTCGCCGAGTCCGTCGATGGAGACGGCCTGTCGACGACGGACGCCGGACACGGTAAGCACGGCAAGCCGCTGCTGGTGACGCCGGAACATATCAATCTCGGCATCGCGATCGACTTGGCCAAGCCGGACGGCTCGCGCACCCTCGTCGTGCCAAGCATCAAGGCCTGTGAAGACATGGACTTCCGTACGTTCTGGGCGGCGTACGAGGACCTGGTGCGCCGGGCCCGCCGGGGCGAGCTGACACTCGACGACTACGCGGGCACGACGATCTCGCTCACGAACCCGGGCGGCATCGGCACCGTGCACTCGCAGCCTCGCCTGATGGCCGGTCAGGGCACGATCATCGGCGTCGGCGCGATGGAATATCCGGCGCCGTTTGCCGGAATGAGCGAGTCGCAGTTGGCCGACCTCGCGGTTAGCAAGATCATCACACTGACGTCCACCTACGACCACCGCATCATCCAGGGCGCTCAGTCCGGTGAATTCCTGAAGGTCATGCACGAGCTGCTGCTCGGCGAGCACGCGTTCTACGACGAGATCTTCACGTCGCTGCGGATTCCGTACGAGCCGGTGCGGTGGGTCCGCGACGTCTCACTCAACTCCGAGGGGCAGATCGACAAGACCGCCCGGGTGATCGAGCTGATCCACGCGTACCGGGTGCGCGGGCACCTGATGGCCGACACCGATCCGCTGGAGTTCCACATCCGCCGGCACCCGGACCTGGACGTGCTCGAGCACGGGCTGACGCTGTGGGACCTGGACCGGACGTTCCCGATCGGCGGCTTCGCCGGCAAGCAGAAGATGAAGCTGCGCGACGTGCTCGGCGTGCTACGCGACTCCTATTGCCGCCGGGTCGGCATCGAATACATGCACATCCAGGACCCGGAGGAGCGGCGTTGGATCGCCGAACGGGTCGAGCGCAAGTATGAGAAGCCCACCGTCGAGGAGCAGCGGCACATCCTGGGTCGACTCAACGCGGCCGAAGCGTTCGAGACCTTCCTTCAGACCAAGTACGTCGGCCAGCGACGCTTCTCGTTGGAGGGTGGCGAGTCGCTCATCCCGCTGCTCGACGAGGTGCTGGCCGAGTCGGCTCGCAACGAGCTCGACGAGGTCGTCATCGGGATGGCCCACCGCGGCCGGCTCAACGTGCTCGCGAACATCGTCGGGAAGCCGTACGAGAAGATCTTCAACGAGTTCGAGGGCCATCTCGACCCCAAGATGGCGCAGGGATCCGGCGACATCAAGTACCACCTGGGCATGGACGGCAAGTTCACGACCGCCGACAACCAGCACACGATCGAGGTCTCGGTGGTGGCGAACCCGTCGCACCTGGAGGCGGTCGACCCGGTGCTCGAGGGCATCGTGCGGGCGAAGCAGGACCGGATCGACCGCGGGCTGGAGGGCTACACGGTGCTGGCCGTGGCCATCCACGGCGACGCGGCCATGGCCGGTCAGGGCGTGGTGGCCGAGACGCTCAACCTGTCGCAGCTGCGCGGCTACCGGACCGGCGGCACCGTCCACGTTGTCGTGAACAACCAGGTCGGCTTCACCACCGCTCCGGAATACTCGCGCTCGTCGCTCTACTCCACCGACGTCGCGCGGATGATCCAGGCGCCGATCTTCCACGTCAACGGCGACGACCCCGAGGCCGTGGTGCGCGTGGCCCGGCTCGCGTTCGAATACCGGATGGCGTTCAACAAGGACGTCGTGATCGACATGTTGTGCTACCGCCGCCGCGGTCACAACGAGGGCGACGACCCGTCGATGACGAACCCGCAGATGTACGCGATCATCGACAACAAGCGATCGGTCCGCAAGCTCTACACCGAGGAGCTGATCGGTCGCGGCGACATCTCGCTCGACATGGCCGAGGAATCGCTACGCGACTTCCAGCAGCAGTTGGAGACGGTGTTCAAGGCGACCCGGGACGCGTCGACGACCGTACGCCCGAGTCGCAGCCGCGCGAGCGACCCGGAGCCGAAGGTCGCCACCGCGATCCCGGCCGCTCTGGTCAAGCGCATCGGCGACGCCCACATCGAGCTGCCACCAGGCTTCACGCCGCACAAGCGCATCGCCCAACTGCTGGAGCGACGCGCAAAGATGTCGGTCGAGGGTGGCATCGACTGGGGCTTCGCCGAGATCATCGCGTTCGGCTCGCTGGTATCACAGGGCCTGACCGTCCGACTGTCCGGCCAGGATTCCCGCCGCGGCACGTTCGTCCAGCGGCACGCCGCGATCGTCGACGCCGTCAACGGCACCGACTACCTGCCGGTGGCCGCCGTCGCGGCGGACGGTGGCCGGTTCTTCGCCTTCGACTCGTTGCTGTCGGAGTATGCGGCGATGGGCTTCGAGTACGGCTATTCGCTGGAGAACCTGGACGCTCTCGTGCTGTGGGAGGCGCAGTTCGGCGACTTCGCCAACGGCGCCCAGACCGTCATCGACGAGTTCGTCACGTCGGGCGAGATCAAGTGGGGGCAGAAGAACGCGCTGACGCTGCTGTTGCCGCATGGCCACGAGGGGCAGGGGCCGGACCACACGACCGGCCGGCCCGAACGCTTCCTGCAGCAGGCGGCCGAGGACAACATGCGCGTGGCCATCCCGTCCACGCCGGCGAGCTATTTCCACCTGGTACGCCGTCAGGCGTTGACTCCCAAGCGCAAGCCGCTGGTCGTGTTCACGCCGAAGTCGTTGTTGCGCCACCGCCTGGCGGTGTCGGCGGTCGACGACTTCACCACCGGGACGTTCGCGCCGGTCCTGCTCGACGACGGGATCGACGGCACTCCGCTCGTTGCGAACGACGTCAAGCGGGTGCTGCTGTGCAGCGGCAAGATCTACTACGACCTGCTGACCGCACGAGCCGAGCGTGGCCTGTCGGACGTCGCAATCGTCCGTCTCGAACAGCTTTACCCGCTGCCCGTCGACGAGGTGAAGGCCGCACTGACGACGTTCCCGAACGCGACCGACGTCGCCTGGGTGCAGGAAGAGCCGGCGAACCAGGGTGCCTGGAGCTTCATCGCGTTGAACCTGACCGAGCAGCTCGACGGCATACCGCTGCGGCGCATCTCGCGCCCGGCGGCCGCGGCGCCGTCGGTCGGGTCGGCCAAGCTGCACGAGGTCGAACAGGCCGCGGTCGTCGAAGCGGCGCTGCCGCGCGGCTGAGGCACCGACGGGCGGGCGTTCGCCGTACACATCATGTGGTGGCGCGCCCGCCGCAGGGGCGTGGAGGAACGATGTACTTCACCGATCGCGGGATCGAGGAACTCACGGATCGGCGCGGCGAAGAGACCGTGACGATCGAGTGGGTCGCAACCTGCCTGCGTGACTTCGTCGACCAGAACCCGGATTTCGAAATACCGATCGAGCGCTTCGCGACGTGGCTGGCGCGCCTCGACGATCCAGACGACCTCGACTGATCCGCCCAGGGCTACCGGCACGCGCGGGCATGTGCGGCCACGCTCGCGCTGCCGGGGATCGACGCGTCCGCGGGCGTCTTGCCGGCCGCGGTCAGGTCACCACCAGGACGACGGCGATCGCGAGGAAGAAGACAGTCGTCGCGGCGAGGGCGAGCGCAATCGCCCGCAACCGGCGTGGACCGACGGTCGACCCGTCGCTGCTTGCGCCCGGATCCATAGGCGCTGGGCTGGGCAAACTCTCCGATTCGGACATGCGGTCGACCATAGCGACATTCCCGTACGTTCGTGGGCAAAGTCGCGGATCTGGCGACCGGTCGGATCGGCTCAGCCCATGTGCGGGTACGTGTGCTCCGTCGGCGGTACGAACGTCTCCTTGATCGTGCGCGGCGACAACCAGCGGACGAGGTTGAGCGGTGATCCGGCCTTGTCGTTCGTGCCCGATGCTCGTGCCCCGCCGAACGGCTGCTGGCCGACGACGGCACCGGTCGGCTTGTCGTTGATGTAGAAGTTGCCGGCCGCGTAGCGCAGGACCTCCGACGCCCACTCGACCACGCGGCGATCCGTGGCGAACAGCGAGCCGGTCAGCGCGTACGGCGTGACCGACTCGGCCTGCCGTACGGTCTGCTCGAACGCGGCGTCGTCGAACACGTACACGGCGAGGATCGGGCCGAAGAACTCGGTGGTGAAGACCTCGTGGGTCGGGTCGGTGCACTCGACGACGGTCGGCCGGACGAAGTAACCCTCGGAGTCGTCCGCGGTGCCACCGGCGATGACGGTGCACGCGTCGGAGTTGCGGATCATCTCCAGTGCCGCCGAGTGCTTCGCGAACGCCCGGTCGTCGATCACGGCCCCGCCGTAGTTCGAGAAGTCGCTGACGTCGCCGTAGGACAGACCGTCGGCCGTGGCGGCCAACCGGTCGCGGAGGCCGCTGTCCCAGATCGATCGCGGGATGTACGCCCGCGACGCCGCCGAGCACTTCTGGCCCTGGTAGTCGAACGCGCCGCGAATCAGCGCCGTGTGGAGCGCGTCGGTGTCGGCCGACGGGTGGGCGATGACGAAGTCCTTGCCGCCGGTCTCTCCCACGAGTCGCGGGTAGCTGCGGTAGCGGGTCAGGTTCGCCCCGACGGTCTGCCACAGGTGCTGGAAGGTCTTGGTCGAGCCGGTGAAGTGAATGCCGGCGAGATCCGGGTCGGCCAGGGCGACGTCGCTCACCGCGATGCCGTCGCCGGTCAGCATGTTGATGACGCCCGGCGGCAGGCCGGCCGCCTCGAAGCAGCCGCATCGTGAAGTGCGCCGCCAGCTGCTGCGTCGGCGACGGCTTCCAGACCACGGTGTTGCCCATCAGCGCGGGCGAGGCGGGCAGGTTGCCGGCGATCGCGGTGAAGTTGAACGGCGTGATCGCGTAGACGAAGCCTTCGAGCGGCCGGTGGTCGAACTGGTTCCACACACCGGGCGACGAGATCGGCTGCTCGCCCAGCAACTGGGCGCCGAACGCCACGTTGAACCGGAGGAAGTCGATCAGCTCACACGCGGCGTCGATCTCGGCCTGATAGCACCGTCTTGGACTGACCGAGCATCGTGGCCGCGTTCAGCGTGTCCCGCCATGGCCCGGCGAGCAGATCCGCGGCCCGGAGGAACACAGCCGCACGATCTCCGTACGACATCGATCGCCAGGTCGGCGCGGCGGCCTTCGCAGCCGCGATGGCGGCCTCGGCGTCGGCGTGCGTCGAATGCCGGCCAACGCCCAGCACATGAGCGTGCTTGTGCGGCTGGACCACGCTGAACTCGTCACCACCGGCCGGTCGCTGCACGCCATCGATCGTGTTGGTCAGATCGAGGCGCGATCCTGCGAGATCGGCCAGCCGCTTCTGCAGGCTGGTGACCTGCGCGCTCGCGGGCGCATAGTCGCGCACGGTTTCGTTGCGGGGCTCCGGCACAGCGAGCTGGGCATCCATTACGAGGCTCCTCGACTCCATCGGCGAGCTGACGAACTATCCTCCCACGCAGGCTCGGCGTACCGGCCAAATCGCGCCGAGCGGTGTCACCAGAGACACATCCCGGCCGCTGCGTAGCGCAGCCGCGAGGCCGAATGTGTCACCGCGTAGGCTGGGCGCGCCAACAGGAGCCAAGACGGTGATGGGAGCCGGTGATGACCGAGCGGAGCGTCGGGGCACGCCGAACGGCTGCTCGCCCGGGCGCGGAGCCGGCCGACGGCGTACCCCCGAAGGCGCAAGATCGCACGAAGCCGGCACCGGCCGGCGGCGCGTGGCTGCCCTGGACCGTGGCCGGCCTTGGGATCGTCTGGCTGGTCGCCAAACTCTGGTCGGCGTATGAGCAGATCCATGTGAACGCTGGAGACTCGGTCGCCGTGGCGACCGCGGCTCTGGCCATCCCCGCGGTCGTCCAGGCCACCGCGCTGGGCGGGCTTGGCGGTGGGCTCGCGGTCCGCATGGCCACTGAAGCATGGCGGGTACGCCGATCCGGAGCGGCCCCGGCGACGTGGCTGCGTTGTGTTGCCGCCGCTGCCGGCGGGCTGGTGATCGGGCTCGCGGCCATGGGCGCGATCCTCGGCGCCTACGGTGACGTCCCGTCGATCGGCGGGGTCGCCGTCGCGGTCGCGCTGACCGGTCTCATCGCGGGAGCCGTCGCCGGGCTCGGACGGCGTGCGGCCGTGGTCGCCGCCGCACTGGCCGCCGCGCTCGGATCGTTCGTCGTTGACACGATCCTGAACAGCGGCACCGTTCTCGGCCACATGATGGCGGCGCTCGGCGCCGGATCGGACGCGATCACCGACTGCGACCAGGGGACGGCCGCGGCCGCCTGCGCCAAGGTCGTCAACGCGAACTCGCTCGTGTCACACATCGACTCGCTCGTCGCCGGCCTCGTCGCCGGCCTTGTGGCGTACTGGTATCTACGACGCCGCGGCGGTGGCGCGCGCTTCCCCGCATACCTTGTCGCCGGCGGCGCGACCGGCGTGCTGCTGCTCGCGACCGAGGTGCTGACGCATGTCGGCGGCGGTGGTCTGCTGCACGTGGCCCGTTCGATCAGCGCCGACGACCGTACGGTCATCGACCTGCTGGCCGGCAACCGGGTCATCCACGGCCTGCTCGTCATGTTCGTCGGAGCGCTGGTGGCCTTGATTTCGTTCGGGCGCACGCTCGGGCCGCGTCGAGCGGTGCCGATCACGCGGGAGTCACGCCGCGATGAGGCGTCAGCGTCCGGGCAGTAGTTGATCGATCTCGGTCACGTCGTACCACTCAAGTTCGTGATCCTCGGCGCTATCCACGACGAATTGCGCATCCGGGTCGCCGGCGACCGCGTCGAGCACTACTTCGGCCGCCGCACGTACGTCGGCCTCCGCCCCGACGCCGTCAACGTGGATCGCCGCGATGGCACGGAACTCGAGCGGGGCGGTCAGGCGTACGAGGCTTGACCCCAACTCCGACGACGCGCCCGTCAGCACCGACCCGCGTACGTCGGCCGAAACGACGACGCGACGACGCGGTGCGCCGGGATCGGCCTGCAGGAGCTGCAAGGCATCCTGGGCCGCGCGAGTGAACGCCACGTATTCCAACTCCTCCTCGTCTGCCTCCGCATACCACTCGCGCAGGTAAGGCGTCACGGCGTGCGCGGCGAGACCGACCCTCGGATCGGGCGCGAGCAGTGCGCCGCGATTGCCCAGCGGAGACAGCGCGACCAGGGTCGACGGGACGTAGACGCGCGTCATGTCGTCACTCACTGGCACCCTGCTCCGATCCATTCGCGGCCGGCGGCGATACGTCATCCGGCCATTGCAGTGTGACGCGCCGCGAGGCGAGCCCGCCGTGCGGGGGTCAAATAAAGGCAATCAATGGCAAACTAAAGCAATGACAGCTCGATTCCTGCAACTCGCCGACGTCGCCGAGGAGCTTTCGGTCACCGTGTCGCAGGTCTACCACATGGTCCGAAGTGGTGAATTGCCGGCGATCAAGGTCGGCGGGCGTGGACAGTGGCGGGTCGAGCGGGACCGACTTGAGGCCTATATCCAGCAGAAATACTCCGAGACGGCGGACTGGGTCAAGGAAAACCCACTCATTGCCCGGGATGACGAGATCGAGGACTAGACCGTCGAGGGTTGACCGCAGGATGTCGGAGGCTGTAGAACCATTTGGAGGCAAACGAAAGCAAACGCAAGATCGAATAACCGCCGGAGGGCAGCAGTCGTGACCGTGACGCTCATCGCCGAAGCCGGACCTGTCCCATTCGCACCGACTGTCCCGCGGCACCCGGATCGATCGGGCCCGGGCCGGGCCGACACATCGCCGCTGCCCGTTCGGCTGCGGCGCCCGCCGTGCTAGCGAGCCTCCGTACGATCCGGCCTTCGCTGGTATGGCGACGCCCGCTCGCCGGACCGCGCCGTCGGACGGCCTTCGCACGGCGCACACTCCCGCGAACGGTGACGCGCCGCTTCCTCCTGGCAAGGCAGGGACGGGTGTCGCTGGCGCCGGTGCCGCTCAGACCGGTGCCGCTCTGGCGGGCGGCGTGCCGCCGGTGGCCGCGACCGCACAGCGTTATGTCCGGATCTGCCTCGAGGTCCTCAACGGCTTCCGCCCTGCCAGTCACTTGCGCACTCTCGGCGGACCGGTCGAGTTCAGCACGGTGATCAGCCAGTTGAGCCGGCGGCGCAACGGTCGCGGTCACTTTACGCAGGCACCCGATCCCGCAATGGCGGGGACGGGAGCGCCAGCCAATCGTCGCGCGGTCCAATCGACCGCGACCCCACGCAACGCGAGGACGGCGACCGCCACGTCCTCGCCGACGCCGGCCGAGGTTGTCCGATACTGCGCGCCCGCGTCAACGGCTCGTCGCAATGCACCCGGTGCGGCTCAGCCATTTCGGCTGTTGCGCATGCGCCTGAGCGAGCCCCGCGATGGGGTCGCCGAAGTCGTGGCCGTGCTGTCCTACGCGGGATCGAGCCTCGCGATGGCGCTGCGGCTCGAACGCCACGGCGACCAGTGGCTCTGCGCAGTCGTCCAGGTCATCTAGTCCAAGTCATCTAGCACGTCAAACGACCGGTCGCGGGCGGTCACACCCCGACGGCTGTCGCTGCACACCTGCCGACGAGGCTGACGGCCAGCCGCCCGCCATACGTCTCAAGAACGAGATGGGCCGCAAGCGTTGTGCTTGCGGCCCATCTTTCGTTGTAGCTGCATGACGGGTCGACGGGCAGACCGCCCGCTCACGCACCCGCCGGTGCGCCATGGCAGCGCTTGTACTTCTTGCCGGATCCACAGGGGCACGGAGCGTTGCGCGACGGGCCGCCGGAGCCGACGACCTGGCCCGGCGCGGGCATCTTCTCCCCCGCGGACCGGGCGGACTGCGGCCCGCTCGGGCGGGCGGGCGGCGTCGACGACCGGCCCAGACCGAGTGCCGGCGCCTGCTCGATCGCGACCCCGCCGCTTCCGGCCGCTCCGTCGATCGTCGGCGACGAATACGACAACGCCTGCGACTGGCGCGAGTCGCCCAGACCCTTGGCCGAGATCGCGACCGGCCTCGTTTCGGGCAGCAGCCGAGCCGCCTGCGTATCGATCACCGGCGGCGCGGGCGGCGCCTCCTCGACCTGCACCTCCATGTTGAACAGGAAGCCGACGACCTCCTCCTTGATGCCGTCGAGCATCTGGCTGAACATGTCGAAACCTTCGCGCTGGTATTCGACCAGCGGGTCGCGCTGCGCGTGGGCGCGCAGTCCGATGCCCTCTTGCAGGTAGTCCATCTCGTACAGGTGCTCGCGCCATTTGCGGTCGATCACCTGCAGCAACACCAGCCGCTCGAACTCACGCATCGCGTCCGAGGTCAGCTCCTCCTCGCGGGCCGCGTACGCCGATCGGGCATCCTCGAGCAGCCTGGCCTCGAGGAACTCGCTGTCGATCATGTCGCGAGAGCCGCCGGCCTCCTCCTCGATGTCCTCGATGGTGACGCCGACCGGATAAAGCTGCTTGAGACTCGTCCACAGCTGCTCGAGGTCCCAATCCTCGGCGTACCCCTCGGACGTCGCCCCTTTGACGTAGGCGCTGATGACGTCGTCGAGCATGTTCGAGGTCTGGCCGGAGAGGTCCTCGCCGGCGAGCACCCGGCTCCGTTCGGTGTAGATGACCGTACGTTGACGGTTCAGCACCTCGTCGTACTTCAGCACGTTCTTGCGGATCTCGGCGTTCTGGCCCTCGATCTGGGTCTGCGCGCTCTTGATCTGGCGGCTGACCATCTTGTTCTCGATCGGTACGTCGTCCGGAATCCGCAACCGCTCCATGACGGCTTCCACCGCGCCAGCCCGGAACCGCTGCATCAACTCGTCCTGCAGCGACAGGTAGAACCGCGATTCGCCCGGGTCACCCTGGCGTCCTGATCGACCACGCAGCTGGTTGTCGATGCGGCGCGATTCGTGGCGTTCGGTGCCGAGCACGTAGAGACCGCCGGCATCGACGACCTCGTCACCCTCGTCGTTGCAGAGCTTGGTCCAGCGCTCCAGCGAGTCGTCCCAGGCCGCCGAATAGTCCTCGGGCGACTCCTCAGGGTCGAGTCCGCGCTGCCGCAGTTCGGCCGCGGCGAGGAACTCGGGGTTGCCGCCGAGCAGGATGTCTGTGCCACGTCCAGCCATGTTCGTTGCGACCGTCACGGCGCCTTTGCGGCCCGCCTGCGCGACGATCTCCGCCTCACGGGCGTGGTACTTCGCGTTCAGTACGGAGTGCGCGATGCCGCGGCGGCGCAACATCTGGCTCAGCACCTCGGAGTTCTCCACCGAGACCGTACCGACCAGGACCGGCTGACCGATCGCGTGTCGCTCGGCGATGTCCTCGACGACCGCGTTGAACTTCGCCTTCTCGGTCCGGTAGATGACGTCGGACTGGTCGGCGCGGATCATCGGCCGGTGCGTCGGGATCGTCACGACGCCGACGTTGTAGACCTTGTTGAATTCGGCCGCCTCGGTCTGCGCCGTGCCGGTCATGCCGGACAGCTTGTCGTAGAGGCGGAAGTAATTCTGCAGCGTGATCGTGGCGAGCGTCTGGTTCTCCTGCTTGATCTCGACGCCCTCCTTCGCCTCGATGGCCTGGTGCATGCCCTCGTTGTAGCGCCGGCCGTGCAGGATGCGGCCGGTGAACTCGTCGACGATCAGCACCTCGTCTTCGTCGGTGACGATGTAGTCCTTGTCGCGCTTGTAGAGCTCCTTGGCCTTGAGCGCGTTGTTGAGGTAACCGACGAGCGGAGTGTTCGCCGACTCGTAGAGGTTCTCCACGCCGAGGCGATCCTCCACGCGGGCCACGCCACGCTCGGTGATGGCGACCGTACGCTTGGACAGGTCGACCTCGTAGTCGCCCTCACCGCTTTCCAACTCGCCCTTTTCGAGGCGGGACACGATCTTGGCGAATTCGACGTACCAGCGGGCGGACTGCTCGGCCGGCCCGGAGATGATCAGCGGCGTACGGGCCTCGTCGATCAGAATCGAGTCGACCTCGTCGACGATTGCGAAGTTATGTCCGCGCTGGACAAGATCCTCGGCCGACATCGCCATGTTGTCACGCAGGTAGTCGAACCCGAACTCGTTGTTCGTGCCGTACGTGATGTCCGCCGCGTAAGCCGTCTTGTGCTGACCGCCGAACTCGTTGGGCAGGATCACGCTGACCGTCAGCCCGAGGAATCGGTGGATCTGGCCCATCCACTCGGCGTCGCGCTGGGCGAGGTAGTCATTCACGGTGATGATGTGCACGCCTTTGCCGGACAGCGCGTTCAGATAGGCCGGCAGGGTGCCGGCGAGCGTCTTGCCCTCACCGGTCTTCATCTCGGCGATGTTGCCGAAGTGCATTGCCGCGCCGCCCATGATCTGTACGTCGAACGGCCGCTTGTCGAGCACACGCTTGGCCGCCTCACGGACGGTGGCGAACGCCTCCGGCATGAGGTCGTCGAGTGACTCGCCATCGATGTAGCGCTGCTTGTATTCCTCAGTGCACTCGCGCAGTTCCTCATCGCTCAGGTCGGCGTAGTGCTCCTCGAGCGAATTCACCGCCTTGGCGATCGCCTCAAGGCGGCGAAGCAGGCGCCCCTCACCCGCGCGGAGAAGCTTCTCAAACATGGCCACGGAAATGCGCTCCCTCAACTTATCTGCCGACCCATCGTAGGCGGAGCGGGGCGGTGTCTGTCAGCCGTGGCGACCACAGCGCAGGCGATCGTGATGAAACGGACATCGGGCGTCGGTCGCGTGTGAATCTGCCGGTTTACCAGTGTTTCACGCGCACCGCCCGACCTCCACATCACGGCGGTCGAATCCGGTGGCCGCCGCCGCTCGGCATCCGGCAGCATGCCGGCATGGATCCGTTCGAGATCACCGTCGACGAGCTGCTCCTGCGGCCATGGCGGGCCGGCGATGCCGAGGCGGTCTTCCGTGCGTGCCAGGACCCGGACATCCAGCGGTGGACGACCGTGCCCCGCCCGTACGAATGGCATCACGCGGTCAGCTTCGTGACGGACTACACGGACCAGGCATGGTCGAAGGGCACCGGAGCGCCGATGGGTGTCTTCGAATCAGCCACCGGTGTGCTGCTCGGCTCGATGGGCCTGCGGATGGACCTGCTGGCCGGCGAGGCCGAGATCGGTTACTGGACGGTGCCCGAAGCCCGCGGCCGCGGCGTGGCCACCCGCGCCGGTCGGGCTCTGGCGCGTTGGGCGCTGGACGGGCTAGGTATCCGTCGGCTCGTCTGGCGGGCCACGCTCGGCAACCATGCCTCGCGTCTGGTCGCCCTGCGCATTGGCGTCCAGATCGAGGGAGCGCAGCGCGCGCGTCTGCGCGCGCCCGGCGGCGGGTTCGTCGACGGATGGGTCGGCTCACTGCTGGCCGGCGATGTGCTTTCCACCACTCCGCGATGGCTCGCGCCCGGATCGCCGGCCGCACGGCAGGCCGCGACGTTCGCCGGTGAACAGCCCCGACTCGCGCTGCCGGCTGGTGGTCCGGCCGGCAGCCTCCGCGCGGTGTCGCCCCGGGACGGCGACGCACGGCTCGCGATCTTTCAAGATCCAGAAACGGTACGGTGGACTGGAGTCCCCCTCGGCGGCTACTCGCGCGAACAGCTGGTCGCGGGCGACCGTGAGGCGGAACGACTATGGCTGCTCGGCGACGGAGCCCTGTTCGCCATCGCCGACGCCGACGACGACTGCGTGGGGCTCGCGAATCTCGGGATCTATCCGGCGCGTCAACTCCCGGACACCGCCGAGATCGGCTTCAGCATGGCACCGCACGCTCGTGACCGCGGCTACGCGACGGCCGCCGTCCGTACGCTCGCCGAATGGGGCATCGAAGCGCTCGGTCTGGCCCGGATCGTCTGGCGAGCCCAGGTCGGCAACGAGGCATCGCGCCGGGTAGCGGAGAAGGCCGGCTTCACGTACGAGGGAATCGCCCGTACGGCCTGGAAGCAGCGCGACGAACACCGCGACGTATGGGTGGCGTCGTACGTGGCGACCGACGACCGATGACGGCTCGGCCGCAGACTCAGCCCCACCAGACTCAGCCCCACCAAAACAATGTCGCGATGATCGCGTAGAGGGCGATCAGGATTGCACCCTCCAGCCAGTTCGACTCCCCGTCGAAGATGATGAATGCCGTGATGATCACGGCGACCACCACGGACACGACGAGCAGCGGCGCGAAGACGAGGGTAAGCGTCGTGGCGGTGAGAAAGCTCAGCAGGACGAGCGCCGGGGCGAGGACCAGGGCGATCTGGATCGGGCTGTTGACGATGACCGACACGGCGTAGTCGGCCTGATTGCGGGCGGCAAGCTGGATCCCGACGACGTTCTCGACGGCGTTGCCGGCGATCGCGACGATCACCAGGCCGGCGAACGCCGGTGAGATGTGCAGGGCATCGATCGCGGGCTGCAACGCGTCGACGAACCAGTCGGAGACTAGCCCCGCAGCCACCCCGGCCAGGGCGAGCATGACGGTGGCGAGCCAGATCGGCCAGTGACCCTGAGCGTGGCCGTCGGTGGCTTCGTCCGGCGGCGGTCCGTCCACACTCGATCGACTCGCACTGCTCTCGTCCGTACCCGTGGGCGGATGCTGTTGATCGACGGGCAGCGACCGGCCCACCGCTGGTTCCGCTTGTCGTTGCAGCGAGGCGGGCAGCGACAGCGCGAAGATCGCCAGCAGGATGATCGCGACGGCGACCGACAATGCGGTCTCGTGGCCGGCCGCGGGCGAGTGGAGCTGCGCCGCGAGGCTGGGCAGCACGAGCGCCGCGGTCGCAAGCGCGAGGAGAACGGCTGTTGTCCGCGCGCGGCCGTGGTCGAAGCGTTGCGTGCCGTGCTTCAGTCCGCCGACGAGGAAGGCAGCGCCGAGCACCAGCAGGAGGTTGGCGAGAATCGAGCCGATGAGCGCCGACTGGACCACCGTTAAGAGCCCGGCACGCAGCGCGAAGAAGGAGATGAACAGCTCGGGCAGGTTGCCCAGCGCGCTCTGTAGTACGCCGGTCGCGCCCGCACCGAGTCGGTCGCCGAGCCGTTCCACGCATCGACCGACCAGCGCGGCCAGCAACGCGATCGCGACGCCGGAGCATACGAACGACAGAACCTCGTTCAGGTGGGCGTAGAACACGATCGCGGCCAGGGCCATCGCGGCCACGCTGCCACAGATGATCATCAGATCAGAGCGGCTGAATGTCCGCGGCCGGGCGCCAGGACGCGCGACGTCGGCCGGTCGGGACGAGGTCACTGGCTCTGACATCGGTCGATCATCGCAACCGAGCGACCGAAGCGAAAGCTGAGACGATCCTGAGTCGCGAGATCTGGCCGACATCATCGCGTCAAGCCGTCCGCGTTCGGGGCCATGCAACGGCGGGACGCCTGGATGCGCGCGACAGTCGTACGCATCCAGGCGTCCACACTGGCCTTCGACGTCCGGTTTCGGAACCGGCATCGTCAGGATTCGGTTGTCGTGGCCTCAGGTCGCGGTGGCGTCAATTCTCGCGGCGTCAGGTCGTGGTCGCCTCAGGTCGTGGTCGCGTCAGGTCGCGGCGGCGTCAGTTCTCGTGGCGTCACGTCGCGAGCGCGATGACACCGTAGTCGTAGGCGCGCCGGCGATAGACGACGCTCGGCCGGCCGGATTCCTTGTCCATGAACAGGAAGAAGTCGTGGCCGACCATCTCCATCTGGAACAGGGCGTCGTCGACGGTCATGGGCTCGGTCGCGTGTTCCTTGAGTCGCACGATGTGCCAGGGCTGGTCGGCCTCGTCGTACGGCTGGTCGAGCAGTCCCGCGTCGTCTTCGTCGTACGCGCGATATCCGGTCGTCGCACGACCATCGGGCGATCCGCCGTTGACAGCGGCGCTGGTTGCAGCGCGCTCGGCCGTGGCGTTCTGGGCGGCGACGGTAGCCGAGACGAGGTCCTCGCTGGCGACCTCGAGACCAGAGGTCGCGGCGGCGACGGAAACCGGCGCGCGGCGGCCACGATGTACGCGGCGACGGTCGGCAAATCGGCGTAGACGAGAGTCGAGCTTGGTGATCGCGAGGTCGAGCGCGCTGTAGAAGTCACCCGAGCAGGCCTCGGCCCGCACCACCGGCCCACGCGACACACAAGTTATCTCTACGCGTTGGCAGTTGCCCGATTGGCGAGGATTCTTCTCGTGGGAAAGCTCGACATCGACCCGAATGATCTTTCCGTCGTAGCGCTCGACCTTGTGCAATTTCTCCGCGACGTGCTGCCGGTAGTGGTCCGGCACCTCCACGTTGCGGCCCTTCACGACGATGTCCACGCGTGACCTCCCCCAGTTTCAGGTCTGGGCGCGGCTACTGGACATTGATGACCGTCAGTAGCCACCCGGTTCATAGATGCGATCAACGGCCGGTCTGGCACGCTCACGGGACGCCGTGGCGTTCGCCGGCCGCTTCATGGCCAATCCTCCCCTCGAAAGCCGATCACAGGCGGCGCTATCAGGATGTCCATTCCGGCATCGTGGGCCGGAAAGGTAGCGCGCCGTGGTCCGGGGCGAATGTGCTCGTTGGCTTTCGACGGTAGCGGCATCCTGGGCCGGAGTCACGCCGGGTAGCGAATAACGTCGCAACGGGATTCCCCCAGCCGCGCCGGACGGCCTCGATGCGGAGCAAATCGCCATCCTGTGAAGAGATTTGCCGCGATCGGCCGCGACCGCGCGATCCCACGAGCCGGAACAGACCCGCCCACGGTGTGGTCAGACGGCGGTGCGGCGGCGTGTCGCCGCAAGCGTAACGGCACCGTGCACACCGGCGCCGTCGGCCGCGAGTCGCGTGGTCAGTGAGGCCAGCGTTGCCCCGGTGGTGAGCACGTCGTCGACGGCGACGACACAGACACCGGCCGCGACAGCCGCGGCGATGCGTCGAGCCGGGCCGGGGTGGGTCCGGAATGCGTCGCGGGCCGCCGCGGCCCGATCAGCCGCCGTCAGATGGGCCGAGTCCGCGCGGGGCCGGGCCGCTGCCGCCACGACGATCGCCGCCGGCCAGCCCAGACCATTGAGGGTACGGACGGTCTGACGCGCGAGCCGACGCATGTGATCACCGTGCCGTTGCCGCGCGGCGGCGGCCGTGCTCGGCACCGGAATAACGACCACCGGCGAACCCGGCGGATTCCCCAGCCGTACGGCACAGGCCGCCACCCCGCGCGCGAGTTGGGCGGCCAGCGGCCCGGCCAGCCGATGCCGGCCCCGGTCCTTGTACGCCAGGACGAGTTCGCGCAGCACGCCGTCATAGGGACCGAGCGCGACACAGGTCGGTAGGCCGTACGGTGTCGGGGTCGGCGCGGTCTCGTACGGCACGAGTCGCCCCAGTGCATTCGTGCAGTCGGGACACACGCCGGCCTTGGCTCCGGGCGCCGACGAGCCGCAACCCGCACAGTCGGACGGCAGCACCAGGTCGGTCAGGGCGCCCAAGGTCGCGCCAATGCTGCCGGCCACGTACGTCAGTCCTGGAAGAACGGCGCGGTCAACGGAACCGTTTTCCCGCCGCTGGCTCGCTGCGGTGTGCGGCCGGCGATGACGCTCGTCCCGTTCGCCGAGGCAACCTGCACCATCACGTCGTCGAAGGGAGGCTGCTGAATCGGGTCGTACGAGTACGCCGCGACCTGGGCAATCGTGACCTGACCGTACTCCTGGTGGAACCCGCCCGGGTCGAGCGAACCGTCGACGTTCAGCTCGGCGATCGTCCCGATCGATCCGTCCCGGCCGGCCACGACGAGCTGGGACACCGAACTCCAGGCAACCGCGGTCGCGGTCGCGAGGCTCGGACCGATCACGATCGGCTGAGCCATCGTCATCGTCGGCGCATCTCCGACGGTGATGACCGAGAAGTAGAGCCGTCCGCCGGAGACGAACGCGATCCGGTGCGCGTCCGGTGCGATGGAGAACGCGGAGATGTTCGAGATGCCGCTGGGCAGCGGGATCGAATGCACCCGATTCTGGGTGTCGACCAGCTTGAGCTGGCCGTTGACCGCCAGCACGACCGCACCGGCGGGCTGGGTGACGAACTCCGGACGGCTCAGGGTGCCGCGCGGCAGCCCCTTGACCTGGACGAAGTCGGTCGCCGCCTCGCCGCCCGCACGCCTGATCCACAGCGACTCCCCGGTGCCGTCGATGCGAACCAACGCCGCCGACGACGCCGAGCCGTCCACTGCCGCGAGCGTCACGCCCGCGTTCTTCGGACTATTGAGCACGCGTGGCTGACCAGCCGCGGGTGCTGGGGCGACCGCTTCGGTCGAGGGGTTTATCGTCACCGCGACCGCCTTGCCGCCCGCGATCGCGTACGCGCTCGCCTCTCCGGACGAACGTGACGGCGCGAGATTCGCCACGTGCTCCCGATAGCTGTTGTCCGAGGTTGTGACCTGCGTCTGCCCCTCGATTTCGATCTCCACCGGCTCGGGGTCCCGGCCCGGGTCGAGCGCGCCGAGCGACCATCGGAGCTGGTAGGCGAGCAAGGACGGGTTGTCCAGCGCGTGCGCGCTCGTACTCAGGTTCACGACGTACGTCCCGTCGCGGCCCACCGAAATCGTCGGATCGACGAGGCTCGCGTTGACCGTCTGCTCTGTCGCCCCGAGGATCCAGTCGGACGGGCCGTCGAGCGTCCAATTCACGATCCAGGTGGCTTGCTGGATCCCGGACAACACCAATGGCACGTATCGGATATCCGGTATCAGCGCTTGATGGCTGTCAATCCCATCCCAGAAGTAGACGGGGTGTGGAGCGAACCAACGCTGCATGGCCTGCTCCGACATGTACAGTCCGTGCGGCACATTGTCGGTCAGGCGGAACCGACCCGCGCAGTCGTCGCAGCCGCCGACCGAGAACGTCAGCGTGAGCCGCTGCGAGGCAGCCGACGCCGTTGCCGGTACGAGCTCGCCGGTGGACACGGCGAAGTTGCCGACGACCTCGAAGGTCCCGGTTACATCGACGATAATCGACCTGCCGTCCGGCGCGGTCCGGGTCGTGTCCGGCGCCCAATCACCGATTCGCCGGAGCACCTTCACCGCGCCATTGGCGTTCGGGTTGGCCCACGTGGCGGTGGCCGAGTTCATATAGGCGCGCGCGGCCGCGACCTGCCCTTCCGGCGTCGTCGCCCCAGCCGCCGCCGCCAGGTAGTCGCTGACGAAGTCGTCCGGGATACTGGACTCGTCGTCCGGACCGGCTGGGGGCGGAACGCCGCCATTGGCCGAGCCACCGCCGGCGGGCGGCGGACCGTCCGAGATCGGCGGGCCCGAGGTCGGGACACCGCACGCCGACAGGGCCAGGACGATCGCGGTGCTCAAGGCAACGACCCATTGGGTACGCCGACGGCGGCGTGCGTCCGGACGGGCCGCGACTCCTGGCCTACGCATGGCTCCCCCGGGACGGTGCGGAGCGGTCGGTCGTTCCGGCGCCGGCGGCCGGGCGATTGTCGTCGAATTGTGGTTGGCCGCCGGACGCCGAGCCCGCAATCCCCGATATGTCGATCGGGTAGATCGTCACGCCGTCATCGACCGCCGCGTCGGCCTCGGCGGCGCCCTCGGCCACGAAGTCCGCGACATCGTCGAGGCCCTCATCATTGACCGCCGTGAATTCGTTCCGGCCGCTCGACTCGTCGCCTCCGACGACGGCCTGTGGATGGCCGGCCGGCACGACGTCGGCATCCACCGGTACGAGCGGCAGCGGCGCACTCGTGAGCTTGGAGCCGGCGCGGACCGGCAGTGTCAAGCGGAACTGTGCCCCTTGGCCGGGCGCTCCCCACGCTTCGAGCCAGCCGCCGTGCAACCGAGCGTCCTCCAGACTGATCGAAAGGCCGAGACCGGTGCCACCCGTCTGCCGGGCGCGCGACGGATCGGCCCGCCAGAACCGGTTGAACACAAGCTTTTCCTCGCCCGGCTTCAGACCGATGCCGTGGTCTCGCACGGTGACCGCGACGGCCCGTTCATCGACGGCGAGCGTCACTACTACCGGTTGGGCTTCGCCGTGCTCGATCGCGTTGCCGACAAGGTTGCGCAGGACGCGCTCGGCCCGG
>CAVRVS010000004.1:1460000-1939714 GCA_963724705.1 uncultured Actinomycetota bacterium | reverse complement strand
TGTACCAGTCGTTGCACACGACCGTGATCGGCCCGAACGGCAAGCCGGTGGAAATGCAGATCCGGACGACGGCGATGGACCGTACGGCCGAGTACGGCATCGCGGCGCACTGGCGTTACAAGGAGACCAAGGGCGCCACGGTCGTCGGTCCGCCGGCGCACATCGACGAGATGACGTGGCTGCGGCAGCTGCTGGACTGGCAACGGGAGGCGGCCGACCCGAGCGAGTTCTTGGACGCGCTGCGGTTCGACCTGTCGAGCCAGGAGGTCTACGTCTTCACGCCGAAGGGCGACGTGGTCGCGCTGCCGTCCGGCTCGACGCCCGTCGACTTCGCCTACGCCGTACACACCGAGGTCGGCCACCGCTGCATCGGCGCGCGCGTGAACGGCAAGCTCGTGCCGCTGGAGTCGACGCTGTCCAACGGCGACGTCGTGGAGATCTTCACGTCGAAGTCGGAGACGGCGGCGCCGTCCCAGGACTGGCTCGGCTTCGTCAAGTCACCCCGGGCGCGGACGAAGATCCGCCAGCACTTCAACAAGGAGCGCCGGGACGAGGCGATCGAGGCCGGTAAGGACGCGATCGTCAAGGCGATGCGCAAGCAGGGTCTGCCGTTGCAGCGCATGCTGACGAGCGAGACGCTGATGACGATCGCGCGCGACCTGCATCTGGCCGACGGGTCGGCGCTATACGCGGCGGTCGGCGAGAGCCAGGTGTCGGCGCAGTCCGTGGTGACGCGGCTCGTCGCGGCGTACGGCGGCGAAGAGGGCGCGGTCGAGGACTTGCCGAGACCGCCGTCGCGACGCGGCCGCCGCGCAACCGGGAGCGGCGTACGACCCCGGTGTCGTCGTGGTCGGCGTGAGCGACGTCTGGATCAAGCTGGCCCGCTGCTGCACGCCGTGCCTGGTGACGCCGTGTTCGGCTTCGTCACCAGATCCGGCGGTGTGAGCGTGCACCGCGAGGATTGCGTGAACGCGCCGGACCTGCTCGTCCAGGAGGAGCGCCTGGTCGAGGTGACCTGGAAGGCGACGAGCGCGTCGACGTTCCTGGTCGCGATCCAGGTCGAGGCCTCAACCGCCACAAGCTGCCGGCCGACGTGACCAAGGCGCTGTCGGAGGAACGGGTAAACATCCTGTCGGCGACGGTCACCACGACGCGGGACCGGGTGGCGGTGAGTCGCTTCAGCTTCGAGATGGCCGACCCGAAGCACCTTGGGCACCTGCTCGCCGCCGTACGGCGGGTGGACGGCGTCTACGACGCGTACCGCGTGACGTCCGGGGCATAACCGGCGACAACGAACGGCGGGCCGACCACCTCAGATGGTCGGCCCGCTGCTGTCGTCGGCCGAACCGTTGTGAGTGAACGCTAAGGCTGGACGGCGCCGACCGTCGCCGTCGTGATGTGACCGGCAGCTTCGGCGCACCGTCGTTCGGATCGCTCTTATCGGTCGAGACCACTCCCGCCTTGCCGACCTTCTGCACGATGTCGAGGCCGGTCGTGACCGTACCGATGACCGTGTAGTCGGACGTCAGGTTGGACTGCATGGCACCGGTCTCATCGGCCTGTTTCCGGAGTGTCCTGGTAGACGATGAGAAACTGGCTGCCGTTCAGGTCTTTGTTGCCGGGGTTGGCCATCGCGACGACGCCGGCCGGGTAATTCGGCTGCTGGTCGGTCGGCAGATTCTCCGAGGCGTACGTGTAGGACGGCCCACCCGTTCCGGTGCCGCTCGGGTCGCCACACTGCAGCACGTAGATGCCCGGCCGTGGTGAGTCGATGGACTTCGAGTTGTCGAAGAACTTCTTGCCGGTCAGGAACGACATGCTCTCGGCCGAACACGGTGCCTTCGACACGTCCAAGGTGATGACGATCTTGCCCTGGCTCGTGTCCAACGTCATCTGCTGCGTGCCGTTGTGCGGCACGGTGGTCAGCGGCGGCGGTCCGGTGTTGACGAGTTCCTTGTCGACCGGGTTCTGCGCGTCGCCCTTCGAGCGCCGGGTTCGTCGTCCAGGTGCACTTCGCCGCGGCTTGACTGGCCGCGGCGGCCGGCGTCTTGGCGGGCGTGCCACCGGTCGTGGACACGACGATCCCGACGACGACGCCGATCACGGCGAGCACGCCGATGCCGCCGAGGATGCCGTTGCGGCGCCGCCGCCGGTGCGCCGCATTCTCCTGGCGGGCCGCCATCTCGCGCTCGAGTCGGGCTCGCGCTGCCGCGCGCTGGCGGTCCTTGAGGTTCGTCACGGTAGTTCTCCCTTGGTACGGCTAGCGGATGCCTGCGGCGCCGCGAGGCGCGTCTGCTAGCGGGGTCAGGGGGTCAAGACTGGGACGACGACGGAGACGGTTCCGGGGTTCCGGTGCCCCGCCGGACGCGCTCGGCGCGGCTGATGGGCTCGCCGCGACCGGATCGACGGTCAGCGTCGTGATAGTGACCGGCGTCGTCGGCGTGCCGTCGTGGCTGCCGTCCTTGGCGCCCGCGTACCGATCTTGCTAACCACGTCGAGACCGCCGGTGACCTGGCCGAAGACCGAGTAGTTCGGCGGCAACGTGGAATCTTCCTTGTAAACGATGATGAACTGGCTGCCGTTCGAGTTGGACTCCTGGTTCCACACGGCGACCGTGCCGGCGGGGTAGACGACCTCGCTCGGCGGGGCACCGGCGCTCGCGCTCGGATTCGGGCTCGCGCCGGGCGGCGCGGAGAAGCCGAGCGGCGGGTTCTCGTCGTCGTACGTGTAGCCCGGTCCGCCGTTCGGATCGTTCGGCGGTCGGGTCGCCGCAGCGCAGAAGAACGAGCTGTCCGCCGTCGGTCACCCGGTTGCATGTCGTGTTGTCGAAGAAGTTCTGGCTCGGCCAGATAGTCGAAGTTCGCGACCGTGCACGGTGCGGCTTGCCGGTCCAGCGACGCCGTGACCGTGCCGGCGCTCGTCGCGATCGTCATCTTGTCGGTGCCGGTGGTTGGCACGCCGACGTCGGCGGCGTCCCGACGCTTGTCGGGCTCGCACTCGCCGACGCCGCCGCCGAACTGGGCGCCCAGACACACGTGGTCGTCGAGTCGGCCGCGGTGTTCTTCGCCTTGCTCGTGCCGAACAACGCGTTCCAACCGCCGGCGGCGAAGAACACGCCGACCGCGATCACCAGGACCGCGACTCCCGCGGCGGTCTGCGCCTGGCGCTGGCGGCGCTTGCGAAGGCGGGCGGCGCGGCGGGCCTGCTGCCGTTCGACCTTGGCCCGGGCGAGCATCCGCTCGCGTTCCCTGGAAGCCACGTGCTGTTACCTTTCCACCACCGTGCGACCGTCGTGAGCTGCGACAATGCTCAAAAATGATCACATTTTGGGGTCCTGCGCCGGGGGTGGCCCAGGACACAACTCGCCAGAGTGTACGGGCACTGGCTGGACAATTGATGTGCGCGGTCACGAACTGTGACCCAGAAACGGATAATGCCTGGCCGAGTGGCGCATCGACCACCCGTACACTCCGGACGGCTAGGCTCGGGGTGTCGCATGCGGTGCCAAACCGCCCCGGCCGTCGTCGGCGGAGCGCCGCCGCCGTGGCGCGGATCGCGGGTGGGTTGTCGGCCTGGCACCGCGTTTGCGCAGCTGAGAGGGGTAGACGTGCTGGTCACCGGGTTTCCGGCGGAGGCGTTCGGCACGAACTGCTACGTCGTGGCCACCGCCCCCGGTGAGGAGTGCGTGGTGATCGATCCCGGGATCGGAGTCGAGCGCCACCTCGACGAGCTGCTCGCGAAGCACCGCCTCCAGCCGGCGGCCGTCCTGCTCACACACGGTCACCTCGACCACACGTTCTCGGTCGCGCCGGTCTGCCGGGCGCGCGGCATCACGGCGTATGTCCACCCGGGCGACCTCGAAATGCTCGCCGACCCGGCGAAAGGCCTGTCGGCCGACCTCACCGAGCTGTTCGGTGGCCGGCTGACCTACACCGAGCCGGACGACGTCGCCGAACTCGCGGACGGCCAGGTGATCTCGATCGCCGGCCTGGAGATCACCGTCAACCACGCGCCCGGCCATACCAGCGGGTCGGTGATGTTCCACGCGCCCGGCGACCAACGTGAGACCGCTGTGCTTCAGCGGTGACGTCCTGTTCGCGGGCTCCATCGGACGCACCGACCTGCCGGGCGGCGACATGGCGGCGATGTGGGCGAGCCTTCGGGACAAGGTGCTCCCGCTGCCGGACGAGACTGTCGTACTGCCCGGCCACGGCCCGACGACGACCATCGCCGCCGAGCGCGCCACCAACCCGTACCTGCGGGAGGCGGCCAGCGCCGCGGCACCGAGCAAAGGCTGGTAAATACCGTCATGGCAACGAAGATCGCGCCACTGTCCGGCTTCCCGGAGTGGCTGCCGCCGCAACGCATGATCGAGCAGCAGATCATCGACCGGTTGCGGCGCACGTTCGAGATCTACGGCTTCGCGCCGCTGGAGACACGCGCCGTCGAGCCGCTCGACCAACTGCTGCGCAAGGGCGAAACCTCCAAAGAGGTGTACGTCCTGAGCCGACTGCAAGCCGATCCGGACGATCCGTCGGACGCGTCGCTCGGGCTGCACTTCGACCTGACCGTACCGTTTGCGCGGTTTGTTCTGGAGAACGCCGGCCGCCTGCAGTTCCCGTTCCGGCGCTACCAGATCCAGAAGTCGTGGCGCGGCGAGCGGCCCCAGCAGGGGCGCTACCGCGAGTTCATCCAGGCCGACATCGACGTGGTCGACCGGGACACGCTCGGCTTCGACAACGAGGTCGAGATCCCGCTCGTCATCGGCGACGCGCTCGCCGGGCTGCCGATCCCGCCGGTCACGGTCCAGGTCAACAACCGCAAGCTGTGCGAGGGCTTCTACCGAGGGCTCGGCCTGGCTGACCCGGAGGCGGCGCTGCGGGCGATCGACAAGCTGGACAAGATCGGTCCGGGCGGGGTGAGTGAACTGCTCGTCGAGACGGCCGGCGCGACCGACGCGCAGGCGAAGGCCTGCCTCGCGCTGGCCGAAATCGAGGCGCCGGATGCGTCGTTCGCCGACGCGGTCGCGCGCGCTCGGCGTCTCCGACCCGCTGCTCGACGAGGGCCTGGACGAGCTCGTACGCGTCGTCGAGGCGGCCCGCGAGTACGCGCCCGGCCTGATCGTGGCGCAACTCAAGATCGCGCGTGGACTCGACTACTACACGGGCACGGTGTACGAGACGACGATGGCCGGGTACGAGCGCGCCGGATCGGTGTGCTCCGGCGGCCGCTACGACAACCTCGCCTCGGATCGGGAGCGTGAAGTATCCGGGCGTCGGCATCTCGATCGGCGTGTCCCGGATGCTCGGCTTGCTGTTCGGGGCGAACGCGCTCGGTGTGAGTCGGCACGTGCCGACCTGCGTTGTCGTCGCGTTGCCGGATGAGGAGTCCCGGCCGGCATGCCGGCGGATCGCGCAGGCGCTGCGGTCGCGCGGCATCGCGACCGAGGTGGCGCCGGAGCCGGCGAAATTCGGCAAACAGATCCGCTACGCCGATCGGCGGGGCATCCCGTTCGTCTGGTTCCCCGGCGTCGACGGCATGTCCGACCAGGTCAAGGACATCCGCTCGGGCGAACAGGTGCAGGCGTCCGCGTCCGATTGGAATCCGCCCACGGAGGATCTCGAGCCGCGGATCTTTGCGACCTGACCGTCGGCGTCGGTCCGCCGCAGGGCGAGTTCGCCGGCGGCTCGGCGACCGCGTCGCGGCCGGCGGGCCGTGTCACGGCGGGCGGACGCTGCTGGAAGAATGCGATCGGACGCCCGTGCCCGGACGGACCGAGACCACGAGGAGCGCTTGACGTGATCCGTACCCATGAAGCTGGAAGCCTGCGCGCGGCGGACGCCGGAGCGAGCGTGGTCCTGGCCGGCTGGGTGGCCCGCCGCCGGGACCACGGCGGCGTCATCTTCGTGGACCTGCGCGATGGCTCGGGGATCGTCCAGGTCGTCTTCCGGGAGAGCATGGAAGCCGCGCACGCGCTCCGCAATGAGTTCTGCGTCAAGGTCACGGGTACGGTCGGTCGCCGTCCCGCGGGAAACGAGAACCCCGAATTGCCGACGGGCGAGGTCGAGGTGACCGCGACCGACCTCGACATCCTCTCCGAGGCAGCGCCGCTGCCGATCCCGGTCGACGACCACATCGAGGCCGGGGACGACATGCGGCTCAAATACCGCTACCTTGACCTGCGCCGTACCGCCCCGCACCGCAACCTGGTGCTGCGCAGCCGGGCCAACCAGATCGCCCGGACCGTGCTGCATGAGCGCGATTTCCACGAGATCGAGACTCCGACGCTGACCCGCTCGACGCCCGAGGGCGCACGCGACTTCCTGGTGCCGGTGCGGTTGCAGCCGGGCACGTGGTACGCGCTGCCACAATCGCCGCAGCTGTTCAAGCAGCTGTTGATGGTCGCCGGCATGGAGCGCTACTACCAGATCGCCCGCTGTTACCGCGACGAGGACTTCCGCGCCGACCGGCAGCCGGAGTTCACCCAGCTCGACATCGAGATGTCGTTTGTCACCCAGGACGACGTGATCGAGCTCGGGGAGTCGGTCGTTGCGGCGCTCTGGGCCGAGTTGGCCGATTTCGTCATCCCGCGACCGGTGCCGCGCATCACCTGGCACGAGGCGATGAATCGGTACGGCTCGGACAAGCCCGACCTCCGCTACGGCGTCGAGCTGACCGAGCTGACGGACTTCCTGCGAGGAACCGAGTTCCGTGTGTTCGCCGGCGCGATCGATGCCGGTGGGTACGTCGGTGCCGTCGTCATGCCCGGTGGCGCCGCGCAGACCCGCAAGGAGCTGGACGGCTGGCAGGACTGGGCGAAGGCTCGGGGCGCTCGGGGTCTCGCGTACGTCGTCCTCGACGCCGAGACGGGTGAGGCTCGCGGTCCGGTCGCGAAGAACCTCTCGGAAGCGCACCTCGGCGGGCTGGCCGACGCGGTCGGGGCGAAGCCGGGCGACGCCGTGTTCTTCGCCGCCTCGTCCCGTCGACGCGAGGCACAGGAGCTGCTGGGTGCGGCGCGCATCGAGATCGCTCGCCGGGCCGGCCTGATCGACGAGAGCGCCTGGGCGTTCTGCTGGGTGATCGACGCGCCGATGTTCGAACCGGCCATCGACGACGCCGGCAACCAGGTCGGGTGGGCCGCCGTACATCACCCGTTCACGTCACCGAACGCCGAATGGATCGACACGTTCGAACGGGATCCGGGCGAAGCGTTGGCGTTCGCGTACGACATCGTGTGCAACGGCAACGAGATCGGTGGCGGCTCGATCCGTATCCACCAGGCCGACGTTCAGCGTCGGGTGTTCACCACGCTGGGCATCTCGGACGCCGAGGCGGCCGACAAATTCGGCTTCCTGCTCGAGGCGTTCAAGTTCGGCCCGCCACCGCACGGCGGCATCGCGCTCGGCTGGGATCGCGTCTGCATGCTGCTCGCCGGCGAGACCTCGATCCGTGAGGTGATCGCGTTCCCGAAGACTCGGGGCGGATTCGATCCGCTCACGTCCGCGCCGACGCCGATCACCGCACAGCAGCGGCTGGAGGCTGGCATCGACGCGAAACCGAAGCCGGTGGAGGGTGCGGGGTCCGCGGGCGTCGCGGCGCCGGTCCAGCCGACGCCGTAACCGCTGGTAACGCCCCAGTTGTCGGTCAATCTCACCAGCACTCGGCTGGCACCATCAGCGTGCTCGACCTCGAGCTTGCTGGCCTGCTGTTCGTCGCCCTGCACTTTGCGACCTGGCGCAGCGGCTGCCGCGGCCGCCGTTAGCCGGCCTTCGCGCCAGCGACCGATCGGCGGGCGCTGGTCGCACCTTGGACCGTTTGCAACTCGGCCCGATTTGTTAGGTAACCACGCCCGGCCGGTGGACCCGCCATCGGCCGGGCGTCGTTGTGCGCGGTCTGGGCGGTGTGCGCGGTTGTGCGTGGCGCATCGTCGGTTTCGGGTCGTGCCAGCATCGCCCGGTACTCTTGCCGCGATGGACACCGACGGCCTGTTCGCACTCGACGCCCCCGACGTCGGCCCTGGTCGGGCCGCAGGTCGACGGGCGCCGCAGCATTCGGCTGCGCCGGGGGTCGATGCGATCGGCTTCGATGAGGTGCGCGACGACGCACCCCTGGCCGTTCGGATGCGACCCGCGTCGGTCGACGAACTCATCGGGCAGGACCATCTCCTGGCGCCCGGTGCCCCACTTCGGCAGCTCGTGGAGAGCACCGCTCCGGTGTCGGTGATCCTGTGGGGACCGCCGGGCACGGGCAAAACGACCATCGCTCACCTCGTTGCGTCGGCATCCGATCGGCAGTTTGTTGCGCTATCGGCGCTCAACGCCGGGGTGAAGGACGTCCGCGCGGTCATCGACGCCGCACGCACCCAGCGCCGTCGGGGTGGGCCGCCGACCGTCCTTTTCATCGACGAGGTGCACCGCTTCTCGAAGACGCAGCAGGACTCGTTGCTCGCCGCGGTCGAGGACCGGACGGTGACACTGCTCGCCGCGACAACGGAGAACCCGTACTTTTCGGTGATTTCGCCGCTGCTCTCGCGGTGCGTGTTGCTCACGCTCAAACCGCTCGACGACGATGCGGTCCGCACGCTGGTCCGCCGCGCCATCACCGACCCACGCGGTCTCGGTGGGGCCGTCACGCTCGATCCCGACGCCGAAGCGCATCTGGTCCGGCTGGCCAGCGGCGACGTACGCAAGGCATTGACCGCGCTCGAAGCCGCCGCGGCCTCCGCCACGGCCCGGTTCGCCGGCGACGGTTCCGCGATCGTGATCGATCTGGCGACCGCCGAACGGGCGGTCGACGTGGCGGCCGTGCGGTACGACCGCGACGGCGACGAGCACTACGACGTCATCAGCGCGTTCATCAAGAGCATGCGCGGCTCGGACGTGGACGCGTCGCTGCACTACCTGGCGCGAATGTTGGTCGCCGGCGAAGACCCGCGGTTCATTGCCCGACGCCTTGTGATCTTCGCGAGCGAGGACGTCGGCATGGCCGACCCGACGCGCTCTGCAGACGGCGACCGCGGCCGCCCACGCGGTCGCGATGATCGGGCTCCCCGAGGCGCAGATCAACCTGGCCCACGCGACGATCCACAACGCGACCGCGCCCAAGTCGAACGCGGTCGTAACCGCGATCGGTGAAGCGTTGGCCGACGTACGCGCCGGCGTGGCCGGTCAGGTGCCGAAGGCGCTGCGTGACGCGCATTACCCGGGAGCGAAGGGGCTGGGCCACGGCGCGGGCTACCGCTACCCGCACGATGACCCGCGCGGCGTGCTCACGCAGCAGTACGCGCCGGACGACATCGTCGACCGCGACTACTATCGGCCGGTCGGGCACGGCACCGAGCGAGACATCGCCGATCGGTTGCCCCGCCTTCGCCGAATTGTGCGTGGCACGACATCGGGCACAATCGGATCGGACGATGCGTTCGTCGGCCCGGCCGACGTTGACACGGACACTCCGGACGCATCGCCAGCAACGACGTCGGCACGGGAGGAGCGGGCATGACACCGCGCGAGCCCGAGCCGTCGGACTTCGACCGGCCACTGCCGTCCGCCCGTCCCGATCGCCGTGACCGGGACCGCGACGACCGCCCCGGCCACGATGCCGGCGACGAGCCAACGACCGGACACCACCGCATCCCGGATGACCTGCGGGATTACGACGGCCTAGCCCGGACCGGTCGCGCCGACGGGACTCCGCCGGCGCCCCGCCGCCGCCGCGGAACGCCTCCGACTCACGGGCTTCCGGTGCCACCACCGCCGATCACCAAAGAATTCGTGAGCGACGACGCGCCGCGTCCCGTCGGCGATCGCCCGGCAAATGACCGCGCCGACAGTCGGCCGATCGGCCCGGTCGACCCGGTCGACTCAGCCGGTGCGGCGCCGGTGCCAGGCTCGCCGGTGCCAGGCCCGCGACACAGCGACCCGGACGACGGGACCGATCGACGGTCCGAGACCGGCCGGCACGGTGCCGCAACGTCAAGCCATCGAGCACCAGACGCGCCGGCTGAACGCTCCGGCCGGTTCGCCGGCTTCCGCGTCCCGCGGACGTCCGACACCAGTGCCGGCGGTGCGGACAGTGATCCCGGCCAACCGGTCCGGGACGGTCGGCACGACCGGCGTTCGCGAGGCGATGCCCCCGCGGCCGGCGGAGGCCGCGCAGTCGGAGCGTCGCCGTCCGGCGATATCGATAGCGACACGTCGTCCACCGGACAGACCGGTGCCACACCGGACCTTCGCGGTTTCGGCGGGCTGCGTGCAGGCGTCGCGCGGTTGGGCGGCGCCCGGGTCGGCGATGCCCTTCGACAGCGCGGCGCGGCGCCGGTTGGTGGTGGCCCGCGCCGTCGGTTCGGCGGCACGGGCGAGCAGCCCACGATCGAGCCCAACGGGCGCGGCGACGGTGCGCCCAACGCGAGCCCCGACGGCGCCGGCGGTCAAGCCCGGAGCGATGCGGAGAAGTCCGGCCGTGACCGGCGGGTCTTCGGCGCTCGCCGCGGCTCCACGCCCGCCGCACCCACCGCGGGCCCACCGACCGCGGGTCCGGTGTCCGGTGCGCCGACACGCGACGGTCGGCGCGACCGGATCGATCGCCGCCGCTCGGAGCCGGGCGACTCCGGCCAGCGTGCGGTCAGCGAGCCGACCTCGCAGCTGCCTACCGTCGGCCAGGCTTCTCCCGCCGACCGGACGACGGGTGCCGTACGCGCGGTCGGGCCAAACGGCGTCCCAGGCGGTGGGCCAAACGGCGTCCCGGGCGGCGGGCCGACCGGTGCCCGCGCGACCGGAGGCGGTCCGACCGGCAGCCGGTCACCGGGTGGTGGCCCGACGGGCGCGCGTATGCCGGGCGGCGGTCCGACCGGTACCCGCGCACCGGGTGGCGGTCCGACGGGCACCGGTATGCCGAGTGGCGGCTCGCCGGGTCCGGCGGGATCCACACTGAACGGTGCGGCTCGCCCCGGTGGCCGGATGACCGGCCCGGTGGGACCGGGTGGCCGTCCCGGACCGGGCAACCCCGCGCGTGGTGGCGGTCCGACCGGGCCGATCCCACCGATGCCTGGGCAGCCGGGAGCGGTTGCGCCCGGTGGCGGCCCTAGTCGGCCGATTGGACGCGGCCCTTCGGGTAGCCCGCAGCGTGGCGGCGCGAGCCCGGCGATGCCGGGCGGCGGTCCGAGCGGTCCTCTGATGCCGGGCGGCGGTCCGAGCGGACCTGTGATGCCGGGCGGCGGCGCGACCGGTCCGGTAATGCCCGGCGGCGGCCCGTCGAGTGCGGGCCCGGGCGGGCGCCCGGCACAGGCCGCCGGTGTTTCGGTGGTTCGCCCCGGGCCCATGGGTCCGACTGACACACAGGCGCCGGGGAGTCCTGGCCGTGTGATCGCCGCGATGCCCACGCCCGCGGTGTCTACGCCGTCGATGCCCCCGCCGCCGATGCCCATGATGGCCGGCCCGATGCCGACCCAGGCCATACCGATCACGCCCGGCGAGTCGCGGTCGCCGATCGGCGTGCCACCCTCGGCGTTCTCGGACACCGCGATTGTGGCGGTGCCACCGGTCGGTAGGGGCATCGCCACGCCGGCCGAGCGCGACTCGGTCGGCGTACGCGAGACCCGGTTCGCCAATCAGGTCCATTTCCCGACCACCCGCGCCATGATCATCGCGATGTTGTCGGTGGTCGTCGCGCTCATCGGGATTCTGCCGGCGGCCCTGGTTCTGACGGAGAGCTCCGGGAATCCCGACTTCGCGGCCATCGATCGGTTGGACGTGCCGAGTTGGGCTGGCGCCCATCCGGTGGACCACACGAGCGGTAACCGTTGGTGCTTGTCAGCCTGTCTGAAGAGCGAACGTACGGTCACGTCGACCCACACGGTGACCGAGACCGCCGGCGCTTATGCAACCGCTCTCCGCGCCGCGGGGTGGACATCGGCGCCGGCTAACGCCTGCCCGCCGGTCGTCAAGGGCGCGACCCAGAGCTGCTGGGTGCTGGACCGTTATCAGCTGAACGTGATGGTGACGACGTCGGCTTGCGCCGGCCCGCCGGCGCCGGCGACCGAGCCGGGGCTGATCGATCCGGCCACGCCGTCGACCCCGGCGTCGCCGCCAGCGGGCTGCGCGCCGACCGCGGTCGACATCTCCGTGTTCGATCGCATCGATCTGCGGCCGGCCACGCAGACCCGCGGGTAAGCGTGACAATCGGCGGCCCATGCGCCGTCTGCACCCAAGTGTGCGGCGCGCGCCGTTTCCCTGATCACGTCACGTACGTCCCGACTGTGCCCTACTGTGACGGGACGGGTAGGGTCTGCTAGGTGTGACCCCGATCATGACGGGGTAGAGGACTGAGCCCTGTTACGACGGGGCTCACGATCTTTTCCAGGCCTCGCGGTCCGCCGGCCCACACGTGCGGACGCGCATCCGACCGGGCGCCCGATGCCCGGGTGAAAGGGGTTCACCGTGTCCGGTGGCGACATCGCCGCACTGATCGCGGCGGGCGCGTTCGCGATGCTCGTCCTCGTGGCGTGCGTGCCCATCTACCGGCTGCGCAAGACCGTCGACGCGGCCACTCAGGCGATCAATGACCTGAACGACCGCACGGCGCCGGTGCTCGGCAACGTCAACGCGACGGTCGAAAACGTCAATGCCGCCCTCGGCCAGGTCCACGTCACCCTCGACGGCGTGAACGCGCAACTCGAACGGGTGGACACGATCACCGCCCATGCCGCCAGCGTGAGCGCCAACGTTGCGAATCTTTCGGCCGTTGTCACCTCGGCCGCGGCCAACCCGTTGGTGAAGGTTGCCTCGTTCGGGTACGGCCTTCGTCGCGCCGCGAGCATGCGTCGCAAGGCCGACGACGAAAAGGAAGTGCGGGCCGAGTTGAAGGAACGTCGCCGGCTTGGTCGTCGCCGCCGCTCCACCGCCGACCAGGAGTCGTAGCCGCGGCCGAGGCGCCGAGATCCGTCGTGTCCCGCAATCGCCGTGCCAACCGTCCGGCGTGCGCGGCGCGGCGGTAAGTTGCATGCGGCTCTGGCGCGCCCGAACCGGACCGATTCGACCGGTGCCGGCCTGGTACGGCCGAGCCCGGTTACGAGCACGAGGAGGTCACGATGAGACGATTGCTGTGGCTCGGGGTGGGACTCGCCGCCGGCGCACTCGGCGTCCGGGCCGCCACCAAGCAGGCGCGGAAGCTCACTCCGACCGGGCTCGCTGGCACCGCTCGCAAATCCGCTGGTGGGCTTGCTGACTCGGTCCGTACCTTTGTGGAAGACGTCCGTGAGGGCATGGCCGACCGCGAAGACCAGATCCACGCTGCGCTGGCGGAGGCCGATGCGATGCCCGGCCCGGCGGACGCGAGCAATGACGCCGATGTCGAGAGAGGTACGTACCGCTGATGAGAACCGCGGAGATAAAGCGACGGTTCCTGGCCCACTTCGAGGCGAACGGACACACGGTGGTGCCGAGCGCCCCGTTGCCGGCCATTGATGACCCGAACCTGCTGTTCATCAACGCCGGCATGGTCCAGTTTGTCCCCTACTTCCTGGGTCAGCGGCCGGCGCCCTATCGCCGCGCGGTCAGCGTGCAGAAGTGCCTGCGGACACCGGACATCGACGAGGTCGGCAAGACCAGCCGGCACGGCACGTTCTTCCAGATGAACGGCAACTTCTCGTTCGGCGACTACTTCAAGGAAGAAGCGATCCGGCTCGCGTGGGACCTGTCCACGCGCTCCGTCGACGACGGCGGTTTCGGCCTCGATCCCGAGCGCATCTGGGCGACGGTCTACCTCGACGACGACGAGGCGATCGACATCTGGCGGCGGACCGGTGTGCCACTCGACCGCATCGTCCGCCGCGGCAAGACCGACAACTTCTGGTCGATGGGCATCCCGGGCCCGTGTGGTCCGTGCTCGGAGATCTACTACGATCGCGGCCCGGAGTACGGTCCGGAGGGCGGTCCCGCGGTCGACGAGGACCGCTTCCTGGAGTACTGGAACCTCGTGTTCATGCAGTACGACATGAGCGCGTTCCGGACGAAGGAAGACTTCGACCTCTCCGGTGAGCTGCCGGCGAAGAACATCGACACCGGCATGGGCCTCGAACGTGTGGCGGCGCTGTTGCAGGGCGTCGACAACATGTACGAGATCGACGAGGTCCGGCCGGTGCTGGACCGGGCGGTCGAGTTGACCGGCAAACCGTACGGCGTGAGCCACTCGCACGTCGCGTCGCAGTCGGCGCCGGACGACGTACGACTTCGGGTGATCGCCGACCACGTACGGACCGCCCTGATGCTGATCAGTGACGGCGTGACGCCCGGCAACGACGGCCGTGGCTACGTGCTTCGCCGGATCCTGCGCCGCGCGGTCCGCTCGATGCGCCTGCTCGGCTTCGAGGAGCCCGCGCTGCCGCATCTGCTGCCGGTCGCGCGCGACTGCATGGCGCCGTCCTATCCGGAGGTCGCCGACGACTTCGGCCGGATCAGCCAGTACGCGTACGGCGAGGAGGAGGCGTTCCTCGCCACGCTCGGCAAGGGTACGACGATGCTCGACACCGCGATCGCGGACACCAAAACGGCGGGCCGTCCGACACTCTCGGGCGACAAGGCGTTCCAACTCCACGACACGTATGGGTTCCCGATCGAACTGACTCTCGAGATCGCGGCGGAGGAGGGCCTGTCGGTCGACCAGGACGAGTTCCGCCGACTGATGACCGAGCAGCGGACACGGGCGAAGGCGGACGCGAAGGCGCGCAAGACCGGTCACACCGACCTGTCGGTGTATCGGGAGGTACTCGACGCGGGTGGTCCCGTCGAGTTCACCGGTTACGCCGAGGTCGAGCGCGAGTCGCGGGTCCGCGCGCTGCTCTCCGGTGGCAACGGGCTGGTCGAGGCCGGTCCGGGCGAGATGCTCGAACTTGTGCTCGACGCGACTCCGTTCTACGCGGAGGGCGGCGGTCAGCAGCCGGACAACGGCATCATCACCGTGGACGGCGGCCGCTTCGAGGTCTTCGACGTTCAATCGCCGATGCCGGGTGTCATCGTCCATCGCGGCCGGGTCTTGTCGGGCGCGATCCGTCAGGGTGACACCGGCTTCGCCGAGATCGACGTCTCGCGCCGGCGGGCGATTTCGCGTGCGCACACCGCGACGCACCTGGTTCACCAGACCATGCGCAACTTCCTCGGTGACTCGGCGACGCAGGCCGGCTCGCTCAACGCGCCCGGGCGGCTGCGGTTCGACTTCAACACACCGGGCGCGGTGTCGCCGTCGGTCCTGCGGGACGTGGAGCAACAGGTCAACGAGGTGCTGATCGGTGACCTCGAGGTGCATGCGTTCGTCACGACGCAGGCCGAAGCGCGGCGGCTCGGTGCGATGGCGCTGTTCGGCGAGAAGTACGGCGAGCGGGTGCGCGTCGTCGAGGTCGGCGACTACGCGCGCGAGTTGTGCGGCGGCACGCACGTGTCTCGGTCCGGCCAGCTCGGGCTCGTGAAGATCCTGCACGAGGCATCGATCGGCTCCGGCGTCCGTCGCATCGAGGCGCTCGTCGGTACGGACGCGCTTGATTTCCTTGCGCGCGAGCACATCCTCGTGTCCCGGCTGGCCGAGCTCTACCGGGTGCCCGTCGACCAGGTCGCCGATCGTGTCGAGTCGACCGTGTCGCAGCTGCGCGATGCCGAGAAGGAGTTGGAGAAGCTGCGGGCACAACTCGTCCTCGGTGGCGCCGCCGCATTCGCCGACGCGGCCCGGGATCTCAATGGCGTCGCGTACGTCGGGATCCAGGCTCCAGAGGGTGCGGCCGGCAACGACGTCCGTACGCTCGCGCAAGAGATCCGTGGCCGGATTCCGGCGACCCGGCCCGCCGTGGTTTCGGTCGCGGCGACCTCCGGCGGAAAGGCGTCGCTGGTCGTCACCGTCAACGGCGCCGGGCGGGACCGAGGGTTGTCGGCGTCGGACCTCGTGAAGGGCGCGCTGGCCGGCCGGGGCGGCGGCAACGCCGAGCTCGCGCAGGGCGGCGGCCTGCCGGCCGCCGACGTGACCGCGCTGCTCGGCGCCGTAGAGATGGCGGTCGCCGCGCACGGTGCGTAACCGCTCGGTACACAGATTCGCTCGGTCGGGCCGCATGCCGTTCGCGGCGTGCGGCCCGACCACGTCTGGCCGATGCGCGTCTCGTTCGACCGTCTGCGACCGAGCTGCCGCGGCAGTTGCGGAGTCCCGGTGACGTTCGAGCGTGGCGTTCGGCTCGGCGTCGACGTCGGTCAGGTCCGCGTCGGTGTCGCAATCAGTGACCCGGACGGCATCCTGGCGACACCACTGGTGACACTCGCCCGTGACCTGAAGGCTCCGGCCGGGGTTATCCCGACAGACATTGCCGAAATCGCGCGGCTTGTCCGGATCCACGAGGGTGTGGGGGTTGTGGTGGGACTGCCCGTGCGACTGACCGGCGAAGACGGGCCGGCCGCCGTCGCCGCGCGGGCATATGCCCAGCGTGTGGCGGCTGCGATCGACCCTGTACCGATGTGGCTGTCTGATGAGAGGATGTCGACGGTTGTTGCCACGCGTAGGCTGGCGGAACGCGGCGTACGGGGCAAGCGGCAACGTGCCGTCGTCGACCAGGCGGCAGCCGTGGAGATCCTCCAGGGCTGGTTGGATGCACAGCGGAGGCGGATGCAGTGAGCGACGGGCGCGACACGTCGTGGAATGACGGCCGTGGTCGCCAGCGGCGTCACCATCCAGCTGTCGACCACGGTCACGATGTACTCCGGGACCAGCAGGGTGGTTGGCCCGACGGGGCGACCGACGGCGCGGGCGGTTATCCGCAGCAGCGGCCCGGCCCGGCCGGCTACCCACAGCCACAACATGACCAACGCGCCGGCTAC
This sequence comes from uncultured Actinomycetota bacterium, assembly GCA_963724705.1. GTDB lineage: Bacteria > Actinomycetota > Actinomycetes > Mycobacteriales > Micromonosporaceae > DASQPR01. The sequence goes on along the minus strand of CAVRVS010000004.1, from coordinate 1,922,867 downwards.
GGCGACAACGGCTACCCGCCGCCGGCGTACGACGCCAACGGTTATCCGGTGCAGGCGTACGACGCGCAGGGCTATCCCGTGCAGACGTACGACGCGAACGGTTACCCGGTGCAGGCGTACGACGCGAACGGCTACCCGATCCGGGTCTACGACGCCAACGGCTACGACGCGAACGGTTACGACGTCAACGGATATGACGTCAACGGCTTCGACCAGTATGGCTTCGACGCCGCCGGCCGCGACGCGAACGGTTATCCCGGGCAACACACCGGTCCGGGCCGCCCGTTCGACCCCGAACGCGATCAGACTCAAGCCGGCCCGACGGTAGGTCCGGGCTACGACCAGCGTGGGCCGGGACAACCGCCGCCGGGCTACGCCGGAGGTGGCTACGGCGACCAGCCGCATCCGGGTCAGAGCTATTCACCGCAGGGCTATCCCTCCGACGGCTACCCGGGATCAGGCCCGACTGGTCAGGGCTACGATCCGCGCTACGCCGAGCCAGGATTTCCGGGCGGATACGAGCAGCCCGGCTATCCGGCGGATCAGCCCGGCAACGGCTACTCCAACCAGGACTTCGGCCGTCCGGCCTATGACGGCCAGGGCTACGGCGGCCCTGGCCAGGACGGCCCGGGTTACGGCGGCGGCCCCGATTACGGCGCGCCCGGCGGATTCATCGAGCGTGGATTCGGCGCCGACGAATACGCCGCCGACCCCGCGACGACCGGGGGACACGGCATGCGAGCGGTCGGCCGTCCGCAGGGCTACCCCGATGCCGGCGACCCGCGGACGACCGGCGGCAATCGCCGCGTGGCGGCCGGCGCCGGCGACGACAGTTTCCCGCCGATCCCGATCGGCACGCAGACGAAGCGTCGTCGTGGTCGGGGTCCGATCGTGCTCGCCATCGTCATCGTGCTGCTCGCGATCGTCGGGGGCGGCGGCTACTGGGGCTACGGCAAGGTGCGGTCCTATTTCGGGGCAGCGGACTACTCCGGCGCCGGCACGAGCGAGATCGTGAAGGTCAAGGTGGCCAAGGACGACACGTCGACGGCGATCGCGCAGACACTCTTGACCGACGGTGTCATCAAGAGCACGAAGGCGTTCATCAATGCCGCGAAGGCCGACCCGAAGTCAATCACGATCGAAGCCGGCTGGTACCGGTTGCATAAGCAGATGAGCGCGAAGAGCGCGCTCGAGGCCCTCGAGGCGAAGGATGCCAACGGCAACCCGGCCAATCTCTTCGTCTACAAGGTGACGATTCCCGAAGGCACGATCTCGGTCGACATCTATACGTTGTTGTCGAAGCAGACCGGCATTCCGGTCAGCGATTTCATCACGGCGGCCAAGGATCCGGTCGCCCTCGGGGTGGACAAATCGTGGTATACGGCCAAGCGTGACGACCATCGCACGACCGTGACCGCGACCGAGAAGGGCTTCAAATACCCGGCGATGATCGAGGGCTTCCTGTTCCCGGCGACGTACAGCTTCCAGCCGGACGAGACGGCGAAGGACATGCTGTCCGACATGGTCAGGAAGTTCAACACCGTGATGACATCACTGGACTTCAAGAACCGCACGAAGACGAAGCTAGGTGGCATCCCGCCGATCGAGGCGCTGATCGCCGCGTCGATCGCCCAGAAAGAGGCGACCACACCGGCCGACATGGCCGGCGTCACGAAGGTGCTCTACAACCGGGTCTTCAATGGGCTCGCGAACGGCCTGCTCGGCGTCGACAGCGAGACCAACTACTTCCTGCGCATGACCGGCCACGACTCGAAGACGTCGGACAAGCTCAAAGCGTCTGAGCTGACGGACCCGAACGACCCGTACAACACGCACACCGTCACCGGCTTCCCGCCCGGTGCGATCAGCAATCCAGGCGAAGCCGCGTTGAAAGCCGCCGTCAATCCCGACGCGACGAAGGTGGGTTACGGCTACTTCCAGACCGTCGGCACCAACCCGAAGGTCATCTTCAGTAAGACCTACACCGAATTCTGCGCCCTCAACAGCTCGTGCTGACCGAACCGTGCCGAGCCGCGGTGCTCGGCAAACCGATTGCGCACTCGCTCTCGCCAGTGCTGCACAACGCCGGCTACGCAGCCGCGGGCCTGGACGGCTGGCTCTATACCGCGATCGAGTGCGCGGAAGTCGAGCTGGCCGGGTTCATCGCGAACCTGGGTCGCGAGTGGCGTGGGCTGTCACTGACCATGCCACTCAAGGAGGCGGCGTTCGCGGTGGCTGATGTTGTCGAGCCGGTCGCGGCCGCGCTCGGTGCCGCCAATACGTTGGTACGTACGGATGACGGCTGGCGCGCCGACAACACCGATGCGCCCGGAATGGTCGAGGCGCTACGCGAGGCCGGAGTAGCGCGCGCCGAGTCGGTGGCGATCCTCGGCGCCGGTGGCACGTCGCGGGCGGCCGTGGCGGCGGCGCACGAGCTCGGTGCCGACGACATCCACGTCTACGCCCGCCGGATCGCCGCATTCGACGATCTGGCTGACGTCGCCGACCGGCTCGGCACCTCGATCACGTACGGCGCGTGGGCCGACGCCGGCGCCTGTGCCGACGCCGATCTGGTGATTTCGACCGTGCCGAGGGGCGTGGCGGATCCGCTCCGGCCGGCCTGGCGCGAGGGGTGCGTTGTGTTTGACGCGGTGTACGACCCGTGGCCGACACCGTTCGCCGCCGGTGCAACTGGCGCGGGTTGCGCGATCGTCTCCGGACTGGATCTGCTGCTGCATCAGGCCGTCCGGCAGTTCGAGATGTTTACCGGCGTCGCGGCGCCAATCGACGCGATGCGCTCCGCGCTCTACACCGCCGCGGCTGCGCGCTAAGCCTCAGACAGCGGCCGCCGCACGTCGAATCGGCCGGCCCGGCGTCGACGTTGCTGGTAAGCAGGCTATGACGCGGGTAAGCATCCAACGACGTCCCGGTTCCGCGGCACTCGGAGGTTTCCATGCGCAAGGTGTTCGCTGGTTTGGCGATGTCGCTCGATGGCGTTGTCCACCAACCGTCGGATTGGTTGCGGATCGACGACGAGATCGGCGCAATCATGGCGGCCGGTCTCGAACGCAGCGATGCGGTGCTCCTCGGCACCCGGACGTACAGCGACTTTGCCGAACTGTGGCCGCCGTACGGCACGTCGAGCCCGATGGCCGCGTTTCTGAACCAGACACCGAAGTACGTCGTCACGCACACGCTCGACTCGCTCGACTGGGGACCGGCCCATCGGGTCGGCGGCGACCTAGCCGCGGGTGTCACGGCGCTGAAGGCCGAGGCGGGCCGGGACATCATCGTGCCGGGCAGTCCGCGACTCGTCGCATCGCTGATGCGTGAGGGGCTGCTCGACGAGCTCGGGCTGATGATCGCTCCGGTGGTGATCGGTTCCGGCCTGCGGCTGTTCGACGAGAAGCTCAGCGGCCTGGGGTTCACGCTGGTCGACTCCCGGGCGCTGAGATCGGGTGTGCTGTCGGTGACGTACCGGCCGGCCGATCGATAGCGGCCCACGCAGGCGCCGTCAGGTGACCGTACCTATGGCATGAGACGCAGCGCACTGCGCTGCCGGCACTGGACGCGCAGCGTGCCAGACTGATCGACGTGTTGCGTTGGTTGACCGCCGGTGAGTCGCACGGTCCGGCCCTGGTCGCGGTGCTGGACGGCGTGCCCGCCGGCATCGAGATCACGAGCGCCGAGATCGGTCGCGAGTTGGCCCGACGCCGCCTCGGCTATGGCCGCGGGGCTCGGATGTCCTTCGAGCAGGACGAGATCGAGATCATCGGGGGCGTACGCCACGGCGTCACTCTCGGCAGCCCGGTCGCGATCCGGGTGGCGAACTCGGAGTGGCCGAAGTGGCAGACGGTCATGGCGGCCGACCCGGTCGACCCGGCCGAACTCGCCAGCCAGGCCCGCAACGCGCCGCTCACCCGTCCGCGACCGGGGCACGCGGATCTGGCCGGTATGCAGAAGTACGGTCACACGGACGCGCGGCCGATCCTGGAGCGGGCCAGCGCACGCGAGACAGCCGCGCGCTGCGCCGTCGGTACGGTCGCCAAGGCTCTGCTCGCTCAGGGACTGGGCATCGAGATCCTGTCGCACGTCGTGGAGCTCGGGTCGGTAATCGCGAAGCCCGGTCTCCAGCCGGTGCCGGGCGACCGCGATCGCATCGACGCCGATCCGCTGCGCTGCCTGGATCCGGAGGCGAGCACACGCATGGTCGCCGAAGTTGACCAGGCGAAGAAGGAAGCCGACACGCTCGGTGGCATCGTCGAGATGATCGCGTACGGCGTCCCGCCCGGCCTCGGCTCCCATACGCAGTGGGACCGCAAGCTGGATTCGCGACTGGCCGCTGCGCTGATGTCGATCCAGGCGATCAAGGGTGTCGAGATCGGCGACGCGTTCACGCAGGCCCGCAGCCGCGGTTCGGTCGCACATGACGAGATCATGCCGACCGCGACCGGCATCCGTCGGCTGACCGATCGGGCCGGCGGCCTGGAAGGCGGTATCACGAGCGGCGAGCCGGTGCGCGTACGTGCTGCGATGAAACCGATCTCGTCACTCAACCGGGCGCTGGCGACCGTGGACGTGTCCACCGGCGAACCGGCCACGGCGATCAACCAGCGTTCCGACGTGTGCGCTGTGCCCGCGGCCGCCGTTGTCGCGGAGTCGATGATGGCCCTCGTCCTTGCGGAGGCGGCGGTGGAGAAGTTCGGCGGCGACTCCGTCGCCGAGATCCGCCGCAACGTGACGGCGTACCTCGAGAATCTGGTGATCCGGTGACGGCCTTTGACCCGGCCGGCGGCGGCGCCCCGACCGGCGCCGGACCGGTCGCGGTCCTCGTCGGGCCGCCGGGCGCCGGTAAGTCCACCATCGGTGCCCTGCTAGCCGAGAAGCTCGGTCGACCGTTCGCGGACACCGACACGATCATCGAGGCCACGGCCGGGAAGCCCATACCGGAAATCTTCATCGACGACGGCGAGCCACACTTCCGCAAGCTCGAGGCGGACGCCGTGGCAACGGCGCTCGAATCGTTCGATGGCGTACTCGCGCTCGGCGCGGGGGCGATCCTGGCCGATGCGACGCGTGCGCTTCTGCGCGGGCATCCGGTCGTCTACCTGCTCGTGGACTTCTCGGATGCGATGAAGCGGGTCGGCCTCGGTGCCGGACGGCCGCTGCTCAAGATCAATCCGAGGGCAACCATGCGGCATCTGCTCGAGCAACGGCGTCCGTTCTACGAAGAGGTGGCTCGCTACACGATCGACACGAGTGGCCGTACGCCGGACGAGATCGTCGCGTCGATCGTCGAGAGCCTGTCCGCCGACGCCTGACGCGGTCCTGAGGGCGGCGACCGCCGTCACGCGTCGGGATCGCGCAGGCCCACGCAGTCGAGGGCCCAGAACGTGTCCGAGTAGACGAGCGTGCCGGTCATCCACGGCTCGTACGCCGGCAGACGCGCCACTTGGAACGCCGCGTCGGGGATGCGAAGCGACGGCGACCGGAACCCCAGTGCGCTGGCCCGCTCGAAGCCGCGCGATCCGTAGTAGTCGGGCGAACCTTCCAGGAAGACGAGCGGCACATCCGTACCGGCCGCCGCCTCGAGCGCGTACGCCACGAGACGAGTCCCGATGCCGCATCGCTGCGCCTCGGGCCGTACGCCGAGCGGAGAGAGCACCCAGACATCCACGATCCGGCGCGGCGCATCCAGGCGGCTCGCGCTCAGCATGACGTGTCCAACGATGCGGTCGCCATCGGTCGCCACGAACGACCTCGGTGCCAGCGATGCGTGGGCCGATCGCAACGCGTCGACCAGATCCGGCACCGGCTCGCCCGGTCCGAACGCGAGCGCGTGCAGCTCCCGGATCTGCTGGCGATCGTCGGGCTGTTCCCGACGGATCGCCACGGCATCCGGATTCCGGTCGTGATCGCTGGTTGGCTCGGTCGAAGGCATGGCGGTGAGACTAGGCGGCCGACGCGCCCGACCGCGAGGCAATAACCGGCCCGGCCGCGTGTGCGTCCCGCGCCGCGCGGGCCAGACCCGTGACTACCTCAGCGCGCCGCGCAGCATGCTTTCGCCGTGGCCGCCGCTGCCGTCCATCGGTTGGGCGGAGATATCCACTCCGCGGAACCGGTCGAGGTCGACTCCGGTCACGGTCACTGTGCCACCGGAGTCGGTAACGGGACCCATCGGATACATGGTCCCGGACACCGGGTCGAAGAGCCACGCCTCGTAGTAGCCGCTCGGGGTGGGCATGCCCGTCAGGGTGAGACGCAGCTCGATTGCAGACCCTACGCGGACGATCTCGGCCGAGCCGTGCGCGCCGGCCGGTGCGGTCGGAAGTGCGCCGAGCTGCGTGCGGGAGACAAGTTTCGTACCGTCGCTATCGTGCAGTGCGACGAGGCCGAGGGTGCCGGCGACGCCGATCACGACGGCGGCAACCGCGATGGCGGTGGCGTGCAGGATTCGAGTACGGTCCCGGCCGGGACCGCCCGACGGTGTCGGCGTCTCCGGCCGTCGTGGCGGCGGGTCGCCTGCGCGCCGTACCGCGGTGGTCCGATGGGGCGGATGTCCGTTGGACCGGTCCACATCCGGCGGACGGGCTACGAGGTCGTCGCCTGCGGTGCGCGTGGCTGGGGTCAGATCCCGGCCCGGCCCGCGGCCACTTGGCCCGGCGATCGCCGCCGCCTGACTGTCCGACAACAGCTGGCTCTCGGCCAGGATCTGGCGCATGATGCTGTCCCACACGCGAGGTGGGGGAGACGGCAGATCGTGGGCCCGGCCGGTGTCCTGGCCAAGATCGACGACGTCGCGCATCGACTCCAGTTCGGCCTGGCATGGCGGACACGATGCGAGGTGATCGGCGACTTCCGCGGTGACCGGCTCTTCACCCAGCGCGAGCAGCGCCAGACGATCGGGGTCAAGATGCATCGTCCACCCCCCATCTGGCCTCGGGCCGCGCGAGTCCGCGGCGTAGGTGGCTTATCGCCATGCCAACCGGTACGCGCGTCGCAGCGATGATCCGCACGTACGTCGGATCGTCGTGCAACGCCTTCTCCAGCATGCGTCGCTGATCGGCCGGCAGCGAGGATAGTTCGGCGCCACGCGTGGGTAACCGCCGCGTGACGGCGTTATCGACGGCCGGCGCGATCTGCGCAGGGGTGACCTGTTCACGCACCGCCGTAGCCGCCATCCCAGAGCACATTTGCGACTGTAACGCCTCCCGCGCCGCGGCGACTTGACTCGCGCTGGCGGCGGCACTCCCCGACCTGACGTCTCTCACGCCGCGCCGTCCGACGTCGTGGACGGTGTGGGGTTATAGACAGCTAACCCCATACGGGTTAGAAAGGACCTCGACGCGCAGGTCCCCCGCACCAGTCGATTGGCCATAGGTCGATGAGCGCGCAGAAGATCCATCCATCGAGGGAGCGCACGATGCCGAAGATCAATGTCTATCTGCCCGACGAGCTGGCCGACGCGGTCAAGACGGCGGGGATTCCCGTGTCGGCCATTTGCCAACGCGCTCTTGAGCAGGCCGTACGGAGGATCACCGCGATCCGCCAGGCCGGGTTGGACGGGGTGAACGGCGACACCCTCGCCGCCCGCCTGCCCAATGTGACCACGCGTGCCCAGAACGCGCTCGCCGGAGCCATCGATCGCAGCCGGGGCTTCCACCGGTCGACGGTGACCACGGCGGACCTGCTCGGCGGTGTGGTCGGCGAGGGGGCAAACCTCGCGCTCCAGGTATTGCGAGCGATGGACATCGATCCGGCCGTGGTCGCGCGGGAACTCGCGCGGCCGGTGCCCGACGAGCCCGGCGCCGGGGAGGGCTCCGGCGTGGGCTCCAGTTCCGGCTCCGGCGTGGGCTCCAGTTCCGGCTCCGGCGAGGGCTCGGGCGAGGCTGGCCGTCGCTTCAGCGTGGCCGCGGCGAACGTGCTGGAGGCGGCGGTGGCCGAGGCCACCGGCTTCGGCCACAACTACGTCGGCTGCGAGCATCTGCTGCTCGGCCTGGTGGCCGAGACGGACGGCGCCGGCGGCAAGATCCTCCGGTCGCTCGGCGCGGATCCGCGGCTCACCCGCCGTGCCGTGTCGGCGGCGCTCGCCGGGTACGTGCATCTCAGCGCTCAGAAGCAGCCGGCCATCGGACCGGATGTGGCGGCGAGCCTATCTGCCGCCGTACGGCGGGAGATGCAGCCGCTTGTGGATCGCATCGAGCGGCTCGAGGCGCATCTCGGGCCGGCGGCCTGAGCTGGATGGCCTGCCGTCACGCGGTCGGGATGAGAAGCCACAGCAGCGCGGTCGCCAGCATCGAGAGCGTGGCACCGGCAAGGGTCAATCCGTTGGCGATGCGACGCGACTGGTGGGCCGACCGACGCTGGCGGCGGCGTACCTGTGACGGCAGATCACGGGTCACGATCGTCGGACCATACTTCGCCGGCACGAGCATGACGTGTCGCCCGTCGCGTACGGCCGCGCCGAGCACGTACGCCGGCCGTCCGGCCGGGACCCGCAGTTCGGTCAGTCGCAGCGATTCGTAGGGGCGCACGTCCGCGTACGCGTGCCGGGGGATCGACGCCGGCATCGCGTGCAGCGTCTGCGGTCGGAAGAACCGGACCGTGATCTCGGCGAGGGGCGTGTCGTTCCGCGATGGCGGCGACTCGGTCAGGTGCGGATCGACGAGCGCGGTTCCGGTCTCGTCGACGATCGCGGCCGGGGCTGCCGCCGCCTGTCGCCAGAGCGTGTCCTCGTCGAGGGTCTCGTCGGTCATCCGGCGGGACGGGACACGGATGAGTTCCGCCGCGTACCACGCGCATTCGGCGCCGCTGACCGGCGCGACGTAGCGCCCGCCCGGGCCGTACGCGGTCGTCGCCAGCGCCGCGCGGCGTCGCGCCGGTGCGTCCCACGAGCCGAGCGGCGTCGGTGGCGTACGGGCCACGACCCGGTGATCACGCATCGCGAACACGCCGAGCGCCAGGGCAGTCAGCCCGGCGAGCAGAAGGGTGCCGCCAGCCAACTCGATCACCACGACGAACGTGACCACGCCGACACCGTACGACCCGCCGGGCCGCGCGTCGATGCCATCTTGCGGTGCCGCTTGACGGGGCGCCAGGCACGTCGGCGCTACCATCGCGGGCATGACCGACCCGGTCGCGTACCCGCCCGAGCCGTGGGTGCTGCACGGCCAGATGTACGTGTCGGTGTGGCTCCTGCCCCGACGCGGACGACCATCCCGCGCGATGCCGTCCGGTGTCCGCCGGCTGCCGGTCGCGGGACGCGCGGTCGTCGGCACGGCGTGGGTCGACTATCAGCCGGGCGGCGTGCTGTCCTATCACGAGCTGCTGGTCGCAACGCTGGTCCGGGACGGCCTGCGACCACGCGCGACGATCACCGGAATCTGGGTGGACAGCGTGACGTCGCGCGACGGTGGGCGCGCGTTGTGGGCGATCCCGAAGGAGCTGGCTCGCTTCGCGTTCGATGCGGCTGCGGGCGACCTCACCGCTGAGGCGACCATAGACGGCCGTCCGATCGCATGGGCATCGGTGCACCGCGGCGTGCGGCTGCCCGGCCGCTGGCCGGTCCGCTTCCACGTCGTCCAGGACCGTGACGGCCAACCCCAGACCACCCGGGTACGGGCGACGGCCCGCATCCACCTCGGCCGCTCAGATTGGCGGATTGCACCGGACGGGCCGCTGGCCTACCTGCGTGGATTGCGACCCCGGGTAACCGTCACACTGGCCGACTTCCGGATGACGTTTGGATCGGCACCGGTACGAGGCACGGCTGACTCGTCGGTGCCCGGGTCGTCCGCGGTGGCCGGATCGCGATAGTCCGCCCCGTCCAGCCTCGCGGTCCGGCGACGATATTCGCTCGCCGACCCTGGCCAGTTCGTGACGACGCGACCGCCGGGCGTGCGATACCAACTGTCGCAGCCGACCCAGACACTGTCGGCCAGTCGCGTCTGCATCTCGGCGTCGTACGCCGCCGCGACCTCGGGCCGGACATCGAGCACACGCCCGGCGGCGACCAGTCGGGCCGCCTGCAACGATGTAACGCGCCTGCGACTCATGGAAGTAGATGACAGAGGTGTTGCCCGTGTTCGTGTTCGGGCCGTACATCAGGAACATGTTCGGGAAGCCGGCCACGGCCAGGCCGAGGTAGGCGTGCGCGCCCTCGGCCCAGACGTCGTCGAGTCGCACCCCGTCGACGCCGGTCACGCGCAGCGGCGCGAGGAACTCGGTGGCGCGAAAGCCAGTGCCGTACACGAGGATGTCGCAGTCGTGCTGGACGCCGTCGTCGGTGCGTACCCCGGACGGGTTGACCTCCGCTATCGCCGCGGTGACGAGCGTGACGTCGGGCCGGCGCAGCGTCGGCAGCCAGTCGTGGCTGAACAGCACGCGTTTGCAGCCGAATCGGTAGTCGGGCGTGATCGCCGCGCGTAGTCCGCGCCCTTGTAGGCGCAACTGCGCACGCGCCGCACCGCCGACCGCCCAGCGCGCGATCCGGCCGCCGAGCAACGCTCGTCCGGTGATGACGGTCAGGGCCCAGGTGCCGGCGCGCGACGCCCGCGCGGTCGCCGGTACGCGCCGGAACAATGCTCTGCGTGATCGGGCCGTAGCGACGGTCCGGTTTGGGGAGAAGCCACGGTGGTGTGCGCTGGAAGACCGTCACGTGCGCGGCGGTGCCGGCAATCGCCGGTACGAGCTGGATCGCGCTCGCACCGGTGCCGATGACGCCGACGCGGCGACCCGCGACGTCAAGCTCGGGATCCCAGCGGGCCGTGTGCAGGCGCGGCCCGGCGAATGTGCCGGCACCGGGCAGGTCGGGGACGGCCGGCCGGGACAGCTGGCCCATTGCCGGGATCAGGATGTCGGCGGTCATCGATGTGCCGTCCGCGCACGCGATCTGCCAGTGCGAGCCGGCCCACTGCGCTCCGGTGACGGCGACGCCGAACCGGATAGCGTCGGTCAGACCGAAGTCCGCGACGCAGCGTTCCAGGTAGGCAAGGATCTCCGACCGTGGCGGGAAACGCCGTGACCAGTCCGGGTTCGGTGCGAACGAGTACGAGTACAGCGGCGCCGGAATGTCGCAGGCGCAGCCCGGATAGGTGTTGTCCCGCCACACACCACCCACCCGATCGGCCTTCTCCAGGACCGTGATGTCAGTGAAGCCGGCCCGGCGGAGCAGCGCCGCGACCGCTATGCCGCCGAAACCGGCGCCGACGATGACGATGCGCGGGCCCCTCGGCTGTGCGCACCGGAACCGTGTGCTGGCATGCCGTTCATTATCGTCAGTCGTCGCGGTTTGTGAGCCGGCCGTCGGCGAGCACGAGGTGTCGGTCGCAGCCGATGGACTTGGGCAGGTACGCGTCGTGGGTCACCACCAGCAATGCCCCGTCGTAAGCCCGCAGCGCCTCCTCGACGACGTCGAGCGCGTCGAAGTCGAGGAAGTTCGTCGGCTCATCGAGCAGGATCGCGTCGGCGTCGCTGTTGACGATCGTCGCCAGCAATAGTCGGCGCATCTCACCGGCGGACAACGTACGCAGCGGCTGCCGCTGCTGCTCGTCGTCGAAGAGGTAGGCGCGCAACAACTCTTCGGCTTCGTCGACGTAGACCGGCACCCGCGAGCGGAAGAAGTCCAGCACCGGCGTACGCAGCCGCAGTTCATCGTGTGTCTGCGGAAGTAGCGTGACGACACCGCGCCGGGTGACCCCGCCGCTGGCCGGCTCGGCAATGCCGGCGAGTGTGTTCAGCAACGTCGTCTTGCCGGCGCCGTTCGGCCCGGTCAGCACGACGCGTTCACCCTCGTGAAGCTGAAAGTCGACATCGCGGGCGAGCGTCCGCGTACCCGCCATGAGCGTGAGGCGCGATGCCGACAGCACCGTCGCGGCCGACGTATCGGCTGGACCTCGGGTCGGGCCGGGGCGACCGGAACGCGAGCACCAGCGGTGGGCGGGTTTGTCGAAACGTCCGGCCGTCGGGCGGAGCTCGCCGGCAACGATCTTGAGCGCCGCATGGCACCAGGCTCCGGCCCACGACGGCGGCCGCGACTTCGCGCTCCATCTCGAGCTGTTCACCAACCGCCGCAGCTCGGGCAAGCTCAAATACCTCGCCGGTTCGGAGGCGGGCATGGACGTCTTCGCCAACGACATCACGCCCGAGCAGGCAGCTAAACGGCTGCGCGCACTGGCGTCGTGATCGGCCATCGCGGGCCGGTCGTCATCGGCGACGCCGGACGCGCTTAGCCGACCCTCCCGGCGCCGTCGGACGGTACGGCCACGAACGACGCCGGCGGCTGGAATCCCTTGGCCGCGAACGCATCGGCGACCGCGGTGGCGACCGCGTCGGTCGCGTCCGCGTCGACGAGGGCCAGCACGCAGCCGCCGAACCCTCCGCCGGTCATCCGTGCACCGTACGCGCCGGCCGACAACGCGGTGTCGACTGCGGCGTCCACCTCCGGCACGGTGATCTCGTAGTCGTCGCGCATCGACACGTGCGACGCGGTCAACAATGGGCCGATGTCGCGCACGCGCCCGGCGCGCAGGAGGTCGACGACGGCCAGTACTCGCGCGTTCTCCGTCACGACGTGTCGGGTCCGCCGGCGCAGCTCTTCATCCGGCAACGCCGCCAGAGCGGCGTCGAGGTCGGTGACGTCGCGCAGGGCCGGTACGCCGAGCAACGCGGCCGCCCGTTCGCAACTCGCCCGGCGCGCGGCGTACTCCCCGTCCACGAGCTGATGCGGCGCGCGGGTGTCGACGACGAGCATCGCGAGCCCCGTACCGGCGAGATCGAAGGGAACGTGCTGCGCGGCGAGTGAGCGGCAGTCCAGGAAGAGTGCGTGACCAGCCCGGCAGAGTGTCGACGCGGCCTGGTCCATGATCCCGCAGGGCATCCCGACGTACGTGTTCTCCGCGCGCTGCGCGAGCCGTGGCCGGTCGTCGATCGGCAGGTCGAGCCCACCGAGATCGCACAGCGCGGTGAGAACGGCACACTCGATCGCCGCCGACGACGACAGCCCGGCGCCGACCGGCACGTCCGAGGTCAGCGAAAGGTCCGCGGCCGGCACGTCGTATCCAGCGTCACGCAACGCCCAGACGATGCCGGCGACGTAGCCGGCCCATCCGCCGACCCGCCCCGGAACGAGATCCTCGGCCGTGATGGTGACAGCTTCTGCCGCTGCCGTGCTGCGTACCGTCCACTGAGTTCCACCGCCGATGATCTCGGCCGTCACCGTCGTGGCCTGCGCGAGCGCGAACGGCAGCACGAAGCCGTCGTTGTAGTCGGTGTGCTCGCCGATCAGGTTGACGCGTCCAGGCGCGCGCCAAGCGCCGCCGGTGCCGGACCGGTACGTCGCCGCTGGAGCGTCAGTGGACATGCTGGTAGAACTCCCAGGCGTCGCCCACGATGTCGGCCAGATCCTGCTTGGCCGGCACCCAGCCGAGCTCGGTCTGCGCGCGCTCCGACGAGGCGACAAGTTCGGCCGGGTCGCCGGCCCTGCGCGGTGCGACTTCGACCGGAATCGGCCGGCCGGTGATCGCTCGGACGACGTTGATGACCTCGCGGTTGGAGAATCCATGCCCATTGCCGAGGTTGTAGACGCGATGCGTGCCGGCGTCCATCGCGGCCAATGCCCGAAGATGCGCCTCGGCGAGGTCGGTCACATGGATGTAGTCCCGGATGCATGTGCCGTCGAACGTCGCGTAGTCGGTGCCGTAGAGCTGCAGGCTCGGCCGGTGGCCGGCGGCGACGTCCAGCGCGATCGGGATCAGGTGTGTCTCCGGATCATGGCGCTCGCCGATCAAGGTCGCGTGTGCCGCCCGCGTACCGGTGCGGTGCGCGCCGGCGACATTGAAGTAGCGCAGCGACACCGCGGCCAGGCCGTACGCCGCCGATTCCCCGTCGAGTGCATGGTCCACGGCGAGCTTCGATCCCGCGTACGGGTTCGGCGGCCGGGCCGGCGCGGTCTCCGGGATCGGTACCTCGTCTGGGTCGCCGTACACGTTCGCGGTCGACGAGAAGACGAGCCGGCGTACGCCGTGGCGCCGCATCGCGTCGAGCAAGCGCAACGAGCCGACGAGGTTGTTGTCCCAGTAGATCTCCGGCTTCGCGACCGACTCGCCGGCCGCGATGTACGCCGCGAAATGCAGCACCGCGTCGAAGGACGAGTTGAGAACGGCGTCGGCCGCTTCGTGCACCCGACCACGGACGAAGGTTGCCCCCCGCGGGATCGCGACCTCGTGTCCGGTCGACAGATCGTCGAGTACGACGACCTCGTGGCCGGCCGCGAGCAACAGGCTCGTCACCACGCTGCCGATGTATCCGGCGCCGCCGGTGACCAGCAGTTTCATCCCCGTACCCCCACGGCGTTCGTGCGCTCGTATCCGCGACGAAAGCGTGCCGCCCGTCGTCATCGCGCGCTGCCGCGCACGCGCCTGACCTGCCCTCGGCTACCCGAAGTCTGGCACAGGACTCACAGCTCCCGACGACATCGAACATGACGCCACACGAACGTGAAGCTTAGTCATGTGTGGAGTGGCTCGGTCAGCGAAGACGGCAGTCCCGTCACGGTCGGTATCCTCTGAAACGCCTCAATTGCTGCTCACTTCGGCCAGCATCGCCATCGCGCACGTAGCTACCAGCACTGTTACGTGATGGACGACCAGAGTCGGTAACGTGTTGGCGCCATCGTGTTGACGGCCGATCGAGTCGTTTCCTAGAGTTCTGTGAAACGTTTGAATTCTGCGCTCGAGCCAGCTATCACGCATGTCGAACTGGAGGGTGCTCCGTGACGATCGCCGACGCCGCGCTGACTGGCGCGGCCAGCAGGCCAGACCGGGGCGTGACGCACCGATGAACGACGCCGTACGCGAGCTGCTGGATCGCTCGAACCGCCTGGGCGCCGATCCACGCAACACCAACTACGCCGGCGGCAACACCTCGGCCAAGGGACCCGAGGTTGATCCGGTCACCGGCGCCGACGTGGAACTCATGTGGGTGAAGGGTTCCGGCGGTGATCTCGGCACGTTGACCGAGCCCGGCCTGGCCGTGCTGCGGCTGGACCGGCTGCGCACGCTCGCCGACGTCTACCCGGGCGTGGCTCGCGAGGACGAGATGGTCGCGGCGTTCGATTTCTGCCTGCACGGGCGCGGGGGAGCGGCGCCGTCGATCGACACCGCGATGCACGGCCTGATCGACGCGCCACACGTCGACCACCTCCACCCCGACTCCGGCATCGCGCTGGCCACCGCGGCCGACGGCGAGGCGCTGACCAAGGAATGCTTCGGTGACCGCGTCGTCTGGGTGCCGTGGCGGCGGCCCGGATTCCAGCTCGGTCTCGACATCGCCGCGATCAAGAACGCGCATCCGCAGGCGATCGGCTGCGTCCTCGGCGGCCACGGCATCACGGCTTGGGGAGCGACGTCCGCCGAGTGCGAGGCCAATTCCCTGGAAATCATCGGTACGGCGGCGGACTTCATCGCCGGGCGCGGGCGCCCGGAGCCGTTCGGAGCGGTCCTCGACGGATACCAGCAACTCCCCGACGCGGAGCGCCACGAACGGGCGGCCGCACTCTTCCCGGTCATCCGCGGGCTCGCGTCGACCGACCGGCCGCAGCTCGGCCACTACACCGACACCGATGTCGTCCTCGACTTCCTGGCCCGGGCGGAGCACCCGCGACTTGCCGCGCTGGGCACGTCGTGCCCGGACCATTTCCTGCGTACGAAGGTGCGCCCTCTCGTCGTCGACCTGCCGGCTATGGCGCCGCTCGACGATGTGATCGCTCGGCTGCGCGAGCTGCACGCCGCCTACCGCGAGGAGTACGCGGCCTACTACCAACGCCACGCGACGCCCAACTCGCCACCGATGCGCGGCGCCGACCCGGCGATCGTGCTCGTGCCCGGCGTGGGCATGTTTTCGTTCGGCGCGAACAAGCAAACGGCCCGCGTGGCCGGCGAGTTCTATGTCAACGCCATCAACGTGATGCGTGGCGCCGAGGCAATCTCGACGTACGCCCCGATCGCCGAGTCGGAGAAGTTCCGCATCGAGTATTGGGTGCTGGAAGAGGCGAAGCTCGCGCGCTTGCCGAAGCCGAAGGCCCTGGCCGGCCGCATCGCGCTCGTCACCGGCGGCGGATCGGGCATCGGCCGCGCGACGGCCCTACGGCTCGCGACCGAAGGCGCCTGCGTGGTCGTCGCGGACCGCGACGCACCCGGCGCGTCCGCCGTGGCGACCGAGATCGGCGGACCCGATGTCGCGGTCGCGGTCACCGTCGACGTGACCGACGAGGCGGCCGTGGCGGCCGCGATCCGGGCCGCATCGCTCGCCTTCGGTGGCGTCGATCTCGTCGTGAACAACGCCGGCCTGTCGATCTCCAAGCCGCTGCTGGACACGTCGTTGTCGGACTGGGACGTGCAGCACGACGTGATGGCCCGCGGATCGTTCCTCGTCGCGCGCGAGGCCGCTCGGGCCATGATCGCGCAGGGCATGGGCGGCGACATCGTCTACATCTCCAGCAAGAACGCCGTGTTCGCCGGGCCCAACAACGTGGCGTACGGCGCGGCCAAGGCCGACCAGGCGCACCAGGTCCGCCTCCTCGCGGCCGAGCTGGGCGAGCACGGCATCCGCGTCAACGGCATCAACCCCGACGGTGTCGTGCGCGGATCCGGCATCTTCGCGAGCGGTTGGGGCGCCCAACGAGCCGCGGTCTACGGCGTGCCCGAGGCCGAACTCGGAGCGTTCTACGCACAGCGGACCCTGCTCAAGAAGGAAGTACTCCCCGAGCACGTGGCGGCGGCCGTATTCGCCCTGACCGGCGGAGAGCTGTCACAGACGACCGGGCTCCACATCCCGGTCGACGCGGGCGTTGCGGCCGCGTTCCTGCGATGACCAGATGGTCGATGCGATCGCCATTGTCATGCTATGACGATGATGGTGATTCTAGGTGAATCACCCGGCACTCGCGCGGGCCTACGCTGCCGTGGATCTCGGTGCGTCCAACGGACGGGTCATTGTCGGCCACGTTGGCTCGACCGAGCTTCGCATCGAGGACGTACGCCGATTCGCCAACGATCCGATGCACCGGCCGGATGGGCTGCACTGGGACATCGACGGTCTCTACCGTGAGATCCTCGCCGGTTTGCGATCTGCCGTCGCGGCAGGCGAGATTGCATCGGCCGGCATCGACTCGTGGGCCATCGACTATGGCCTCCTCGACGCGGAGGGTCGCCTGCTCTCGCCGCCGTTCCACTATCGCGATGCGCGCACGAGTAGGCCGGATCCCGCCATTGACGCGCGTGTCGATCCGGCCGCGAACTACGCGGTGACGGGCACCCAGCACCTGCCGTTCAACACCCTGTACCAACTTCTGCGCGAGCCGACCGCGACGCTGGACGCCGCCACGACGATGCTGCTGATCCCGGATCTGCTGGCGTTCTGGCTCACCGGCGAGGTCGGCGCCGAGCGGACCAACGCGTCGACCACGGCGCTCTACGACGTCCGTACCGGTCAATGGTCCGAGGCCCTGATCGACGGCGCGGGTCTGCCCCGACGGCTGTTCTCGGCACTGCGCGACCCCGGCGACCGCATCGGATCGGCGCTGCCCTCGGCCGGGCTCGACGGGCTGCCGATCGTGGCGGTGGCGTCGCACGACACCGCCTCCGCGGTCCTCGCCGTGCCCGCGAGCGGCGAGGCGCTTCGCCTACGTGTGCACCGGAACGTGGTCGCTGGTCGGCGTCGAACTCGACGCGCCGGTGCTGAGCGACGCGAGCCGGGACGCGAACTTCACCAACGAGGTTGGCGTCGACGGCACGATCCGCTATCTCCGCAACGTGATGGGTCTGTGGCTGCTGCAGGAATGCCAGCGCACCTGGGGCGAACCGGACGCCGGCCGGCTGCTGGCGGCGGCCGAATTCGCGCCAGCGTTCGCCGCGATCGTCGACCCGGACGACGCCGACTTCCTCGCGCCCGGTGACATGCCGGCGCGGATCGACGCGTACTGCGCCCGTACCGATCAGCCGGCACCGGTCGACCGGGCCGGCTACGTCCGGTGCATCCTGGAGAGCCTGGCGCTGGCGCACCGGGCCGCCGTCCGCGACGCCGTCCGCCTGTCCGGACGCGACGTCGACGTCGTCCACGTGGTCGGCGGGGGAGCGCGCAACGCCCTGCTGTGCCAGTTGACGGCGGACGCCTGCGACCGACCGGTCATTGCCGGACCGGTCGAGGCGACCGCGCTCGGCAACATTCTCGTGCAGGCACGCGCGAACGGGGGCCCGGCCGACCGTACGGAAATCCGGGCACTGGTCGCGGGCACGCAACCGACCCGCCGGTACGATCCGACCGGTGACCAGGCCGCCTGGGACAAGGCCGCCAGCCGGATCGGCCGCGGTTCGAGAGTGTGGTGAAGATGCGCGTCGCACTGTTCATCACCTGCTTCAATGACACGCTCTTCCCCGGCGTCGGCAAGGCGACCGTCACCGTTCTGGAGCGCCTCGGTGTCGATGTCGCGTTCCCGGCCGCCCAGACCTGCTGCGGCCAGATGCATTTCAACTCCGGATACCGCGCCGCCTGCGTCCCCCTGGTCGCGAACTTCGCAGCCGCGTTCGCCGGTTACGAGGCGGTCGTGACTCCGTCGGCGTCGTGCGCCGCGATGGTGCGCCACCACCACCCGGTCGTGGACGCCGTGGCGGCCGCCGCGACTCCACCGGTCTACGAGTTGTCCCAGTTCCTCGTCGACGTCCTCGGCGTGACCGACGTCGGCGCGTACTTCCCCGAGACGGTCGCATTCCACCCGACCTGCCATTCGCAACGCATGCTCGGCGTCGGTGACCGGCCGCAGCAACTGCTGGCCGCCGTCGAGGGACTGCGCCTCGTGCCCCTCGCGCATCCGACCGAGTGCTGCGGTTTCGGCGGTACGTTCTCGGTCAAGAACCCGGACACGTCGATCGCGATGGGCAACGACAAGGTCGACGACGTACTCGACACCGGCGCCACCGTGCTGGCCAGCGCCGACACGTCATGCCTCATGCACATCGGTGGCCTGATGTCCCGCCAGTGGCCAGGATCGCGGCCGTACGCACGATGCACCTGGCCGAGATCCTGGCGGCGACGCGATGACCGAGGCCACTGAGCGGTCGCCGGTGCCGACGTTCCTCGGTATGCCGGCCTTCCCGGCGGCGGCGCGGACCGCGCTCGCGGACCAGCAGTTGCGTGAGAACCTCGGCCGAGCCACCGCGACGATCCGCGACAAGCGTCTGCGGGCGATCGCCGAAATGCCGGATTGGGACGAGCTACGCCACGCCGGAGCGGCCATCAAGGACGACGTCCTGGCCCGGCTGCCGGAGTTGCTGGAGCAGTTGGAGGCCAACGTCGTCGCGGCCGGCGGCGTCGTGCACTGGGCCCGTGACGCGGACGAGGCCAACGCGATCGTGGTCGACATCGCGCGCGGCCACGGCGTGCGGGAGATCGTCAAGGTCAAGTCGATGGCGACCCAGGAAATCGAGCTCAACGCGGCGCTGGAGCGCGAGGGCATCGACGCGTGGGAGACCGATCTCGCTGAGCTGATCGTGCAGCTCGGCCACGATCTACCGAGTCACATCCTGGTGCCGGCCATCCACCGCAACCGCGCCGAGATCCGGGACATATTCACCACCGAGATGGCCGGGGTCGGCCGGCCGGCGCCGGTCGGGCTGACCGACGATCCGGCCGCGCTCGCCGACGCGGCGCGCCTGCACTTGCGGGAGAAGTTCCTGCGAGCCGAGATGGCCGTGTCGGGTGGCAACTTCGCCGTCGCCGACACCGGCACGATCGTCGTGCTGGAGTCCGAGGGCAACGGCCGGATGTGCCTCACATTGCCACCGGTCCTGGTCACCGTGCTCGGGATCGAGAAGCTCGTGCCGACGTGGGCGGATCTCGAAGTCTTCCTGCAACTGCTGCCGCGTTCGTCGACCGCGGAGCGGATGAACCCGTACACGTCGATGTGGACCGGCGTCACGCGCCGGCGACGGGCCGCAGGAGTTCCACCTGATCCTGCTGGACAACGGGCGCACGGACACGCTCGCCGACACGGTCGGCCGGCAGGCGCTGCGCTGCATCCGGTGCTCGGCCTGCCTGAACGTGTGCCCGGTCTATTCGCGTACGGGCGGGAAGGCGTACGGCTCGGCCTACCCCGGCCCGATCGGTGCGATCCTGACGCCGCAGCTGCGGGGCATCGGCCGCCATCCGGTCGACGAGCAGACCGCGTCATTGCCGTTCGCGTCGAGCCTGTGCGGCGCGTGCTACGAGGCGTGCCCGGTCGAGATCAACATTCCGGATGTGCTCGTGCATCTGCGAGCGAAGGTCGTCGAGAGCCAGCACGGTCATCTCGGCGAGCGGGCGATATTTGGTCTCGCGGGCCTGACGTTCGCCAAACCGGGACGGCTCTCGGCGGCGCAGCGCATCGGCGGACGACTGCTCGGCGGACGGGCGCGGCTCCGGCTGCGGGGTCCGGGTTGGGTGCACGCCTGGTTCGGCTCGCGCGATCTGCCCGCCCCGGCGCGCGAATCGTTCCGTACGTGGTGGCGGCGCAACCGTGGCTGACGCACCGCCGGCCATCGGCCCTGAGCCGGCCCGGGCCGCGATCCTGCGCCGCATCCGCGGCGCGCTCGCCGATCACCCGACGCCGCCGGAGGTCGCCCGCACCTATCGACGCGATCCGGAGCCTGGGACCGACGTGGTCGCGTTGTTCGCCGAGCGCGCCGCGGATTACCGGGCGACGGTGGAGATCGTCGACGAGCCGGATCTAGCCGCCGCGATCGCGGCCGCTCTCCACGCCCACGGAGCGCGTCGGGTTGCCGTACCGGCCGATATGCCGGAGCGCTGGCTCGACGGTGCGCGAGATTCCGACGGACCGGATATTGCGTGGCTGCGCGATGATCCGCCGCTCAGCGTGGTCGATCTCGACGGCACGGACGGCGTCGTGACGGCCGCGGCGCAGGCGATCGCCCTGACCGGCACCGTCGTCCTCGACGCCGGCGCCGGTCAGGGGCGACGCGTGCTTTCCCTGCTGCCCGATCTGCACGTGTGTGTGGTGCGGTCGGACCAGATCGCCGCGACGGTGCCGCAGGCCATCGCCCGTCTCGACGGCCGCCGGCCGCAGACGTGGATCAGTGGTCCGTCGGCGACGAGCGACATCGAGCTGGACCGCGTCGAGGGCGTGCACGGCCCGCGGACGCTGCACATCATCGTGATCCGGTAGTGATCGTTCTCGGTCCGGCGGTCTCGGGTTTGTTTGCCGGCTGATCAAGCCGGGTAGGCCGGCGGTGGAAGCACCGATACCGCCGGGAGGTTGGCATGAGCGAACCAGAGCTTGGGACCATCCGTACCGACATCCCGGCGCGACTCGACCGGCTGCCGTGGGCCCGATGGCACTGGATGGTCATCATCGGCCTCGGGACGGTCTGGATCCTGGACGGGCTCGAGGTCACCATCGTCGGCACGCTCTCCGGCCAGATCTCCAAGCCGGGCAGCGGTGTGCACATCACGCAGAGCCAGATCAGTGGCCTGGCCGCCGCGCTCTACGTCGCCGGAGCGTGCGTCGGCGCGCTGTTCTTCGGATGGCTCACCGACCGCTTCGGCCGCAAGAAGCTGTTCATGATCACGCTGGCCGTCTATCTGCTCGCCACGGCGATGACGGCGCTGTCGTTCTCGGCCTGGTGGTTCTTCCTGTTCCGCTTCCTGACCGGGTTCGGCATCGGTGGTGAATACGCGGCCATCAACTCCGCGATCGACGAGCTGATTCCGAAGAAGCACCGCGGCCGCATCGACATCGTCATCAACGGTACGTACTGGCTCGGCGCCGGCGTCGGCGCGCTGCTGACCGTACCGTTGATCAACGGTCTTCCGGTCGACGTCGGCTGGCGTGTGGCGTTCGCCCTCGGCGTCGTGCTCGGCCTGGTCATCCTGCTGGTACGTCGTAACGTGCCGGAGAGCCCGCGGTGGCTGTTCATCCACGGCCGCAAGCCGGAGGCCGACAAGATCGTCGACGGCATCGAAGAGCGCGTCGAGCGGGAGGATCACGTCCAGCTGGAGCGCGTCGACCAGCAGCTGGCGATCCGGCAGCGACACTCGATCGGCTTCGTGACGATCGCGCACACGCTGTTCGCGCGCTACCCGAAGCGCGCGGTGCTCGGCTTCTCGCTCTTCATCGGCCAGGCGTTCCTCTACAACGCGATCACGTTCGGATTCGCGCAGATCCTGCAGACGTTCTTCAAGATCCAACCGGTGAGTGCCGGCTACTACTTCGCGATCATCGCGGTCGGCAACCTCTTCGGCCCGCTGCTGCTCGGAGGGCTGTTCGACACGGTCGGGCGCAAGGTGATGATCTCGTCGACGTACATCCTGTCCGGGGTGTTGCTGCTGGGCACGGCCTGGCTGTTCGATGCCGGTCACCTGAACGCCGTCACCATGACCGTGTGCTGGGCCGTCGTGCTGTTCTTCGCGTCGGCCGGTGCGAGCTCGGCCTATCTCACGGTGAGCGAGGTCTTCCCGATGGAGACCCGGGCACTGGCCATCGCCTTCTTCTACGCGATCGGCACCGCCGCCGGCGGCATCAGCGGGCCGCTGCTGTTCTCGAAGCTGGTCAGCACGGGCAAGGTCGGTGACACCGTCCTCGCGTTCGTGATCGGCGCGATCCTGATGATCGCGGGTGGTCTTGTCGCGGCGTTCCTCGGCGTTCGAGCGGAGCGACAGTCGTTGGAGGACATCGCGACGCCGCTGACGGCGCAGGAGGCGGAGGCGACACCGCGCCGGTCCGACGTCGGCGATCCCGTGCCACGGCCGGCGATCTGACCCGGCGGCGTCAGTCAGGCCGCGATTGTGACGGTGACCGTGGTGCCGTGGCCGTCGGTCTCGATGTGCACCTGGTGGCTCATCTGCCGGATCAGCCAGAGGCCTCGTCCCGTCAGCGCGTTGGGGTCGCCCGGGTTGTCGCCGGCGTGGTTCGGATCGCGCATGCCCGGCCCGCGATCGGCGACCTGGCAGAAGACGCACCCATCGAGGTGCCAGAGCCACATTCGCCCGACGCCGCCACCGTGTCGCACAACGTTCGTGGCCAACTCGTTCGCGATCAGGACGAGATCGTTCAGCGGACCTTCGGCCAGGCCGAACTGCTGGGCGTGGCGGGTCACCGCATGCCTCAGTTGGGTGAGAGCGGGCAGGTCGACGGCGTACCCGTACGCGTCGTGCGGGCGCTCGATGCGCGAAGCGCCGGCGGAAATGTGGATCGGCGCACCGCCGTTGCGGCGCCAATCTCCGCGCCGGCCCGCCGCGATGTCGCCGACGGCGGCGGCGCCGTCGACCTGCGGGTCAGGCGGGCGGTCGCCGTGACGAGTCATCTCACCGTCCTTCCCGCGTCGGCACTGTCTCACGCGTCGAAGAGTCCCTCGCGACGCGCACTCCCACCTTGCCGCACCGAGTGGGATCTGTCAGCCGCGGGGTCGGCGGCCGCACCCTCGCCCGCGTGCCCACACGACGCATCCGCGCACGACGCATCCGTGGACGACGCATCCGCGCCCGACCTTCCGTCCGGCCGGACCGCGTGTGGCCGCGACCGCTGCGATTAGACACGATGCGATGTGGCCCGTCGGACCACCACCATGGCGATATCGTCGGCCGGCGCGGCCGGTCCGACATCAGCGAGGAGCCGTGTCGCGAACGCCTCGAGATCGCGCTCAACACTTGCGGCCGCGTCGATCAGCCGGGTCAGGCTCTCGTCGAGAGTCTCCGATCGCGTCTCGATGAGCCCATCGGTGTAGAGCACCACCGTGTCGTCCGGCTCGAGGACGAATTCGACCTCGGTCGCTGGACGTACGACGATACCCAGCAGCGGCGAACGGTCGGTGACCAGCCGTACGCCGTCGCGGCCACGTACGAGCGGCGGCGGATGTCCGGCGTTGCTGAGTCTGGTCCGACCGGTCGCGATGTCGATCGACAACAGACACATGGTCGCGATCTCCCCCGGGATGAGGCGCGCGATGAAGTGGTTGAGCCGGTCGAGCACGCCGGCCGGCCCGTGCCCTTCGGCGATGTACGCCCTGGTCGCATGCCGGAGTTCGCCCATGACCGTGGCGGCGTGCAGCGAGTGTCCACCGACGTCCCCGACCGCGACGATCAGCTGATCGTCGAGCTTGGCGACCTCGTAGAAGTCACCGCCGATCTCGGCGCGGTCACCGGCCGGCGTATACCGTACCGCCAGTTCGAGGCCGGGCACGTAGGGAAGAGTGCGCGGCAGCATGCTCCGCTGCAGCGTCAGCGCCAGATCGTGCTCCTCGTCGAAGAGGCGCGCGGTGTTCATCGCCGACATCACGGTCTGGCCGAACAGGGTCAGCACCGGCGCGCCTTCCATCGTCGCTCCGGTGGGAACCGCGATCGACAGGGGCGGCCGATCGGAGCGCTGCCGGATCGTCAGTACCCGTACGGTGTCGCCGGCCGGCCAGGCGACGTGCGGCCAACGTTCCGGCGATTCGTCGGTGACGTGGACGCCGACGGGTTGATCCACTACATCGGCGATCATCGCCGCTCGCAGCTCGACGCGTTCGCCCGGTCCTTCGCTCACCGCGGCGAGGCGGCTTCCGTCGGGAGCGGTGGCCACGATGGTGACCGGTGACCGGAAGATGCGCGTGGCGCCGGTCGCGGCCTCGTGCAGGAGCGCCCGCTGGCTTGTCGTCGCGCCCAGCGTGGCGCTCAACCGGGCGAGATCCGCGAGGCGAGTGGCCAACCGCTCGGCGTGCAGGCGGGCCTGGTAGTAGCGCAGGATGGCGGCCACGGTCGCGAGCATCTCGTTGGGATCGATCGGCTCGACCAGATACGCGTCGGCGCCGCCCTCCAGCCCGCGGGTGCGGTCGACCGACTGGATCGCCGCGGCGGAGACGTGGATCACCGGTGTCGTCCCGTGCACCGGATCGTTCTTGATGAGCTCGCAGACCTCGAATCCGGAGATGTCCGGGAGGCTGACATCGAGCACGACGAGGTCTATGCCGCCTTCGCGGAAACGGTGCAGGGCTTCGTCGCCGGTCGCCGCCTCGATCACCGTGTAGCCGCCGCGGCGCAGCCAGCTGCCGAGCACGTACCGCTTCGATGCCGTGTCGTCGACCAGGAGCAGCGTGTCGCCACGCGACGTCGGTGCCGCCGTTGGACTGCGGATCGCGCCGGCGTCGCCGGGGGCGCCGAGCAGCGCGCCGTCCGAAGTCGTCGGTCGGCCGATGCCGTCGGACCGCTCCGGCCCCGATGGTTCGATGTGGTCGGCGTCCGTCACGCAGCGCCCCCGGGCAGGACCGTGACCCGTACGACGTCGCACAGGTCGTCGAGCGTGATCGTCGTCTTGTCGAGCACCGCTGTTGCCCGACGGGCGGCCGGATGGTTGACCAGGTCCTCGGGGTACGCGGTCACCATGACGACGGGGATCGTGCGGAGGCTGTCGTCGCTGGTCAACATGTCCAGCACGACGAAACCGTCGGTCTGCTCCAATCGCAGGTCGAGCAGGACGATGTCCGGCCGCCGCGCCTCGACCGCCGGCGCGACCGCGCGGCCGTCCGCGATCTCGGAGACGGTGAAGCCGCAGCCGCGCAGCACACCCGCGGCGGCGGTCCGGAAGGCTTCGTCGTCGTCGACGACCAGCACCGTGATCGGTGCGCCCGGTTCGGCGATGTCGCCGTCGGGTAGGGTGCCGACCGGCAGCCGTACGGTGAACGTGCTGCCCACCGCCGGAGTGCTGACGAGCTCGATGGTTCCGCCCAGGATCTCGACCAGTCGCCGGGCGTACGGCAATCCGAGCCCGGTCCCGGTCGTCGTGGCCTGTAGAGCACTGCGCACCTGGTGGAACTCCTCGAACACGCGCTCCTGCTCGCTGTCCGGGATGCCGATGCCCGTGTCGGCGACCGCCAACGACACGTACCCGTCGCCGTCGTCGGTCGCGGTCATCCGTACGGTGCCCGACGGCGTGAACTTGATCCCGTTCGTCAGAAGGTTGCGCAGCACCTGAGTGAGCATGATCGGGTCGGTGTAAAGGATCGGCATGTCAGCCGGATCGTCGACGACGAGGCTGGTCTCGGCGCTCATCGGCATGGCGCGGGACGTACCACGCAGCGAGGTGAAGATCCGTTGCAGATCGGTCGGCTCCCGACGCGGTTCGAGCCGTCCTGACTCGGCCTTCGCGAGGTCGAGCAACTCGTTCACCAGTCCGAGCAGGCTGTGCGCCGATGCATCGATGAGTTCGAGTTGTTGGTTCTGATCGTCCGTGAGCGGGTCGGACGACGGGTCGCGCAGCAGGCGTGTCAGGCCGACGATCGAGGTCACCGGCGACCTCAGCTCGTGACTGACGTTGCCGAGGAATCGGGTCTTCGCCTCGCTGGCCGCACGCGCCTGCGTCGTACGTTGGTCGATTTCAGCGTAGAGCGCGACGACTCCGCGGTTGGTCGCTTCGAGTTCCTCGGACAGCTCGGTGTAGAGCGCCACGACACCGCTGTTCGTCTCCTCGAGTTCGGTGTTGAGGCGTAAGAGGTCGTCGCGTTGCCGCTGCACCTCTTCCAGTGTGGCGAGGAGTTGACGGTTGTGTTCGGCGAGCTCCTCCATCGCCGTGCCGGCGCGAAGCCGTGCCACGTCGGCGCGGATCGCCTCGATGTCGGCCGGTCGGAGCCCAACCGGTCCCTCCGGAACGGCACGCCACATCGACACCGCCGTCTCGTCGGCGGTCCGGTCGATCTCCCAGCGATCCATAAGGCCCTTCGTTACTTGTACGTCCTCGACGAACTGGTCGTCGACCACACACGTCGCCCACACGCGCAATGCCAGCGCCGACCGGGAAGCCCGCGGGCGGGCGGCGCCGAGGACGTCGGGCGGGTCAAGACTGACGGCGACCGTCGCCTGACCACAGGCGTCGAGCATCCGGCGACACACCTCGGACAACGCTGTCGCGGTGCGGATCTGATCCTGGCCGCCGAGACCGAGCGCCGCGGCCACCGCGCGAGCCTGGCGCCGGACGGCGAACACTCCCTGCTCCGATGTGACGAGCGCACTGACCAGCGGCGTCGCCACCCGCTGGGTCGCGGTGCCATCGTTTGATCGGCCGGCTTCGCCGTCGCCCATGCTCGCCATCATGCCCGTGCCACCACAACCGCCGCGTCGTCGCGTCGTTTCGCGTGGTCCCGCAGCAGCGTCGCCGCGATCAACACCGGAGCCTGTACGACGAGATTCGGGTAGGCGGAAAGATCCCAGCGATCGGTCAGGCCGTCCGAATGCATGATCACCAGGTCTCCCGCGGCGAGCGGATAGGCGAACTCGCGGATGTCGCGTCGCTGCTGCCCGACGATGCCGGGCAATGAGACCATTGCGCGCCGGTGCCCGCTGGACAGGATCGTGCTCGAGATGTTGCCAATGCCGGCGTAGCGGACGAGGCCGTTAGGCGACATCAAGCTCGGCGACCGCGACCACCGACCCTCGGGTGTGGTGTGTGCGCTGATGGAGACGTTCGAGCACGGTCGCCGGATCGCCCGGCGGAGCGGCGACAAATTCGGATACGACGGATTGCGCGGCCATCGCCGCGATCGGTCCGTGCCCGAGCCCGTCGCAGAGCATCACCTGCCGTCGGCCGCCGTCCGACCGAGCGGCGTAACCGTCGCCGCAGACGTGTTCGCCGGTGATCGGGCGCAACGCCCCGGCGACCCAGGCGGGCGGCGGGGCCGATCCGTCCCACAACGTCGCGGCGATGACGGTGCCGGAGCCCGGGCGTGAGTACGCGTGCAGTTCGTCGGCCATCCGAGCCACCGCGCCGAGTCCGATGCCCAGCGTGCCGGCAGTCGACACGCCGTCCCGGATCGAGTCGACCAGGTCCGGCATGCCCGGCCCACGGTCGATCGCGACGATCTCGAACCCGAGTCGATCGCTGCTGCGGCGCACACGCATCATGACCGTGCCGCGGTCGGCGTGGCGGGCGAGATTCGTGGCCAACTCGGTCGCCACGATGGCGAGATTGCCGACGGTTTTCGGCGACAGTCCGGCGTCCGTGGCCAGACCGACCCCGGCCCGTCGTACGCCGCCAGCCGTCGCGGGATCGTCGACATCGATCCAGACGGGCTCGCCCTCGGACGGCGCGGGAACGGTCATGGCCTTGGCCGGGCGGGCCGGATGCGCGGCGGCAGGGCGCGGAAGCGCGGCCGCAGGGCGGCGCCGATGCTGGGCGGCTGGGCGGCGGGGATGCGCGAGTCGCAGAATGCGGCCATGGTCACCGCTCCCACTTGACGGCGGTCACTGTCGTGCCGGCCCCGACGTTGGTGACGAGCTCGAATTCGTCCATGAGCCGCCGAGAGCCGGACAGTC
Organism: uncultured Actinomycetota bacterium; assembly: GCA_963724705.1. Classification (GTDB taxonomy): domain Bacteria; phylum Actinomycetota; class Actinomycetes; order Mycobacteriales; family Micromonosporaceae; genus DASQPR01. Next base: position 1,894,538 of record CAVRVS010000004.1, on the reverse strand, counting down.
CCAGACCGAGGCCGCCGCCGGTGGAAAACCCGTCGGTGAAGGCTCGATCGACATCGGGGATACCGGGGCCGTCGTCGACGAACGTGATCCGCAAGCCGTTGCGGCGACCGTTGGTCACCTGCTGCACCTCGGCCCGGCCGCCGCCGCCGTGCACGAGCGTGTTGCGCGCGAGCTCGCTCGCCGCGGTGACGAGTTTGGTCTGGTCGACAAGGCTGAGCCTCGTCGCGACGGCGGCCGCTCGAACGAGCTGGCGGACGCGGACCACATCGTCGTCTCCCGAGATCTGCTGCGCCTGTGCCGGGCCCGACGGCTCGGCATTGATCACGACGGGTCCACGGCGGCCGGCGCGTCGTCGGCCAGTCCGCCATGGCCGTCCGCCGGCGATCCAGCGAATGCCTGGAGCCGGATTTGACGCAGCAGTTTGAGACCCAACTCGACGTTAAGAGCCGTACGGATGCCGCGCAGCGGCAGTCCCAGCTCGACGAGCGTAATCGCGACAGCCGGCCGCATGCCGACGACGACGGTCTCCGCGTCGAGCACCTTCGACACGGCAGCGATCGTGGCGAGCATGCGACCGACGAACGAATCAACGATGTCGAGCGCCGTGATGTCGATGATGACGCCATGCGCGCCGGTCGACACGATGCGGTCGGAGAGATCTTCCTGCAGCGCGAGGGCCAGCTGATCCTCGAGATCGACCTGGATCGAGACGAGCAGAACGTCACCCAAGGCGAGGACGGGTACGCGATCCATGCCGACCTACAGCGCCGACCGGGTCACGGGGCGAGCGATCTCGACACCGCTGGACCGTAGCGCGTACTGCAGAGCGTCGGACAGGTTGGCCTTCGTCACGATCTCGCCGAACTCGATGCCGAGCGACACGATCGTCTGCGCGATCTGCGGCCGAATTCCGGAGATGATGCACTGCGCACCCATCAACTGCGCAGCCATCACAGTCTTCAGGATGTGTTGCGCCACCTGCGTGTCGACCGCCGGCACTCCGGTGATGTCGAGGATCGCGTAGGGCGAACCGGTTTCGACCAACATCTGCAGAAGCCGCTCCATGACGACCTGGGACCGGGCCGAGTCGAGCGTGCCGATCAGCGGAACGGCGACGACGCCGTCCCACAGCTTGACGACCGGTGTGGACAGCTCGAGCAGCTGTTCCGACTGCTCGGTAATGACCGCATCACGCGCGTTGACGTATGTCTCGAACGTGTGCAGACCGAGCTTGTCCACGAAGAGCGAGAATTCGACGAAGTCGTCGAGGCGTGTCGCATTCGAATCGTCGAGCTCGTCCAGCAGCGCGTCCTTCAGCGCGAAGACGCTGACGGCCGTCTCCGTCGCGGTGAAACCGTGCCGCGCACGCAAGCGGGACAGATCTGCGATGAGTCCGAGGAGGTCCGCCGCGGCCGGCGACTCGGCCGTCAGCGCTCCGGCACCGAACGCGGCCGCCAGCGCGTCGTAGATGTCCTCGAGTTGCCGGGTCAGTTCGGTCTTGGTCAGGCGACCGCGCATCGTCTCGCGCACGCTCTCGGTCCACTTTCCGAGGACGGCGTCGCGCCGTGCGACCATCACGGCAGCGAGCCGAGCGCTGGTCTCTGTGTCCATCAAGTAACCACCTTCGACTCGTTGGTTCGGTGCCATGGCCGCTGCTCACGCTGTGTGACGGGCGGCGTTCGTACGTCGGTGCGACACTAGCGCAAAGATCGTCGCCCGCCCTGTCGACCGCTCGGTCGACGTTGCGGTTGCGCAGGGAAGTAGCGACAATCGTGCTCGCGATCGGAGATCGCGGACGGACCGCTCGGGCTTCACGTACCTGACGTTCGATCGACCGAGACCTCACGCCGGAGACGAGATGCCATTGAAGATCGTGCAGGCGGATCATGATGGCCGTCCCGTGCTCGAGGTGGACGGCGATCTGGACCTCGTCACCGCGCCGCTGCTCGCTGATGCCGCCCGTGGGCTGATCGACGCCGGGCAGCGCGACGTCGTGGTCGATGCTCGGGAGCTCGGCTTCTGCGACTCATCTGGCTTAACGGCGTTCGTACGGATCGCCAACCGGCTCGAGCCGAACGGTCGGCTCGCGATCGCGTCGCCGCAGCCGATCGTTCGCCGGGTCCTCGAAGTCAGCGGTCTGGTGGAGGCGTTCGTCGTCGCGGACTCGGTCGCTGACGCGATCGAGCGGCTCACCACGGCTTGACCCCCGAAGTCACGGCTCGTACCCCGAAGTCACGGCTTGCCATATCCGAGGCCGAGCGCCGCGACGAACGCGATCCGGGCTTCAACATGCGACGACGCCCCGCCGGCAAGTGCGCCATGGTGGGGCGTCGCCGGGCCTCGCGGATCAGGCGCCGGGCGGCGGTGGCGGCTCGTCATAGACGCGACGCTCGGAAACCGTCTGCTCGTACGGACGTTGTACGACCGGGTCCTGATAGGTCTGGCGCTGGCTCACCACCCGGCCGGTGCCCCGGCGGTGCCAGAAGGCGAAGAACAAGATTACGCCAGCCAGACCGGCGAACATCAACACCCAGCCGACGGCTTGCAGGTCGAGACCGGCGATGTGCCAATGCACGGCGAAGGTCAGGATCGCGCCGATGGCAATGAGGAAGATACCTACTCCGATACCCATGGACCCGCGTTACCCGGTGTCGCGCGAAAGCAAACCCGATCGGCGCACATTGGCGCGCGGTGACCGCGTGTCACCACTCGTCGATCGTCAGGATCTTGATCCGGCCGGACGCGCAGTCGATTGCGCCGTCGCCCTGGCCGCCTCGGACCGCGATGCCGGTGGCCGGCGAACCGCTCATGTCAAAGCCGAACCACCCGCCGGCGTTCGCGGTGCCGGCGTCGAGGTAGCCCTTGTCGTGGAATGACGTCACCGACTCGACGAACCCGTCCACCTCGAGGCCGAAGAGGTGCTCACGGAGTTGATCGAGCGCGGCCGCCCCGTCGTCCGGCCGGCCGCCGATCATCCCGGACTTCGGATCGGTCCAGCGGATGAAGGCGCCCGCCGGTGCGAAATAGCGGGGCACGAGGTTGCTCTTGCCCGTGTCGAGATCGCGGAAGAACGCCGCGAGCAGCGGTGCGGCGCTCGCGCCCGAACATGGAGTTTCCGCTGCTACCGAGGTCGGGATGGCGTCGGCCGCCTGCGCCGGCGTGACCCGTACCAGGTCGGGAGCACAGCCGGACAAGGCGAGTGCGGCGCCGACGGCGAGCGCGCCGGACATCGCGACGATGGCAGCCGCCATCAGGGAACGCCGGTGCCCGCAGATGCCGGTCACGTCGTTCGCCCCCCGCCGGGATGGCCGCTGCGGACGACGGTAACCCCGCCGGACCGCCGACCGCGAGGGTCAGGTTGTCCGTTGTCGCTAGCTCGGGCGTCCGGCCGGGGCGGAGGATGCCGCGCGCATGTCGCGGTCCGTCGGTGTCGCCGTCGTCTTCGACCCACGGGTACGGACCCGAAGACCGACCGCGAACAGGGCGGCGGCGAACGCGGGTACGGCCGCGACCGGCCCGATCGCCGCCAGACCCCAGCCGGCCGAGATGACCGCGCCGCCGATACTGGCACCGAGCGCGGCCGCGAGTCCGGCGACGCTGATGTTGACGGCGGCGACCAGGCCCGCGGCGGCCGGACCGACCTGGGCCATCAACCACGTCTGCCCGAGCGGCGCCACGACGAACGCGCTGACGCCGAGGACGAACACCGTCGCGACGGCGGTGGCCGGCTGTCGGTAGAGAAACACGCTGGCGCCGAGGATCGCGGTCAGCGCGGCGATCGCGTACGGCAGCACACGCAGGATCGATTCCGCGTGGACGCGGCCGGCGGCCAGATTCCCGCCGAGCGTGCCGATGCCGTACACGACGAGTGCGACGCCGACCCAGGTCGGTGAGAGGCCGGCAACGTCGCGGAGCGTCGGACTGACGTAGGTGAAGGCGGCGACAAAACCAGTGAACGTAAGCCCGCTCATCGCCAGGCCGGCGAGCACTCGGGGCCGCGTCACCGCCCTGACACTGCCGCGCAGATCGTCCACGGGTGGAGTCGGCACCGTCGGCATGAACCGGATGACGCCGGCCAGACCAGCCGCCGAAAGCACCGCGACGAGGGCGAACGCGGCGTGCCAGCCGTACGCCTGACCGATCAGCGTGCCGACCGGCAGGCCGATCACGGTGGCGAGGGCGAAGCCGTTGAACAGCGTGGCCACCGCCGCCGTTTGCCGTTCGGGCGGCACCGAGGCCATCGCCACCTGCGACGCGACCGACATGAAGAGGGCCTGGGCGAGCGCCGAACCCAAACGCGCGACGAGCAGTACGGTGAACGATCCGGCGACGCCCGACACGACGGCGGCGGCCAGGGCGAGCGCCATGACCGCGATGAGCAACGGCCGTCGCGGCAGCCGGCGGGTCGCGACGGTCGCGAGCGGGCCGCCGACCGCGACCACGATCATGTACGCGGTCACGAGCAGGCCAGCGGTCGGCAGCGATGTCGACAGATCGGTCGCGATGTCGGCAAGGAGTCCCACGAGCACGAATTCCGCCGTCGCGACGGCGAAGGAGCACAACAGCAAGGCGTAGATGATCACGAATCCGACGCTAAAGCCTCACACTGACGTTAGAGTCAAGGTTGTCCGACCGTCGGCGGTGTGAGGAGAGCGACATGCAGATCGGCGAACTCAGCGCCCGCACCGGTGCGAGCGTACGGATGCTCCGCTACTACGAAGAGCAGGGCCTGCTGGAGCCGGAGCGGACCGAGTCGGGCTACCGCGTCTATCGCGAGTCCGATGTGCTCCGGGTCGGGCATGTGCGCTGCATGCTGGCCTCGGCGTTGCCGACCAGCGTCGTACGGGAGGCGGTCCGGTTCCTCCTCGACGGAGCCCCGCCGGTGCCGGTCGAACCGGCCGAGCGGGAGCGACTGGCCGAGCAGCTGCAGACCGAGTTGGACAGCCTCACCGAGCGCATCGAGATCCTGCACCGCAGTCGCGACTCGCTGGCGCGGTTCGTCGACGACATCCGACGCGATCAGGTCGGGCCCGATCACCTGCTCCCCGTCGCGCACGACATCGGTCCGGCCGTGCGGCAGGGCGCTCCGATGGCGCGCGCTGGGCGTACCCGTACAGCATCGACGGCCGGATCGAGCCGCTAAGGCGTCAGGCCGACTCGGCCGCGGAGTTGGGCCGCACCCACAGACAGAACGGGTGGCCGGCCGGATCCAGATAGACCCGCACGTCCGTCTGCGGCTGGAAGTCGGCAAGCGTCGCGCCGGCCGCGATGGCGTGCGCTCCGGCCTCGTCGAGATCGGCGACCTCGATGTCGAGGTGCATCTGCATCTGCTGCGCGTCAGTGCGGCCCGGCCATACCGGGCGAACGTGTGTGTCCTCCGTTTGGAACGACAGCCCGGGGCCGTCGCCCGGCGGCCGCAGCGTGACCCAGCCCGGCTCGTTCGAACCGTATGGCCAGCCGAGCACCTCATGGTAGAAGCGCGCGAGCGTGCCAGCGTCCGGTGCGCCGAGCACAATGCCGGAGATGCGCGTACGGATGGGCATGTCGATCGTCTCCTCGGTCGGTAGCGGTCGCCGTGGTCAGTCAAACACCCGGCCCGTCGAGCCGGGTCAGTCGTCGGTCGCCGGCGATGTCAGCTCGTCCCACGACAGCGACGAGAGTAAGGCGAGTGCCCTGAGCAGACCGCCACGTTCCGCCGGCGACAGTCGATCGAGCAGTAGGCGCTCGTACGTGCGGATGCCCGAGCGCGCCGAGCGGTACACCTGCCCTCCGGTGGCCGTCAGTGACAAGAGATGGCTGCGCCGATCGGCCGGGTCGGGCGAGCGTTCGATAAGCCCGCGCCGTTGGAGGTCGTCGAGCACCGGGATGATGCGCGTCTTGTCGGCGCGGATCGCGTCGGCGAGGGCTGCCTGCGTGCGTACGGGTTCGTCGGCGAGCGCGACGAGCACGACGTACGCCCACATGCTCAGCCCGTGGGCATCGAGGATCGGCTGCTCGCCGGCGGTCAGCGCACGACCGAGCGGCACCATCATCGCGGCCAGGTCGCGGCGGTCGTCCTCATGCGACGGATCGGGCGCGCTCACGACGCGTCCAGCACGTAGTCGTACACCATGGGATGCCGGCCGTCCGGCTCCGCCCAATCAGCCCGGCGCTCGCCGACGCGACGCCAACCAGCCCGCTCATAGAGGCGCATCGCGTCGCCGCCGGTGTCGGCCACGGTGAGCACCGGCTGCGATGCGTTCGCGCGCACGAAGTCCACGGCCGTCGTAAGGAGTGTCGCGCCGACACCGCGGCCGCGGGCGATCGGGGCGACGAACAACCGCGTGACACCAAGCAATGGGAGCGTCTCCGTACCCGCGGGATCTTCCTCGCGGCCAAGCGCGACGTGGCCGATGACCGCGCCATCGGCGATGGCGACCCAGGCCCGGACGTCACGACCGCTGGAGGTGAGCCACCGGGCCGGGTCGCGCGGCCACACCGCCGGATAGCCGCTCGCCTCGTGCGTGGCTCGCAGCGCTTCCACGCAAGGCGGCAGGTCGGCCTCGGCGCGCGGTCGGATCAGGACGGCCATGCGGGGGAGCGACCGAGCAGCAGCAACGTCCGGTCGAGCGTGCTGGCGTCGTCCGCGACCGGTAAACCCGGCGCGAACGGGAAGCCCGGACCACGCCGCGCTGCATCGTCCGGCACCCGAAGTGCGACGGCCAGCGCCGCTTCGGCCAGGTCGTCGTCGACATCCAGGGGCACATCGATTGCCCGGGCGAGGTCCCAGGCATGGACGACGTCGTCGACAAGCTGGAATGTCAGCCCATCGCTCGCGGTGAACGGACGCCGGCCCAGCTCCGGGAGCCAGATCTCGCGGTCGCCGTCGGTGACGCCGGCGAACGCGGCGACGACGTCATCGGCGGCGGCGGTGTATTCGGCCACCGGATCGTCGGACAGGGGGCGCGGCTCCCAGTCCGCCAACACGGTCTGCGCGCCGGTGGCGGCGACGGCGAAGCCGCGGTGCTGCGCGATCATGTGGGACAGCAGGTCGGCCAGCGTCCAGCCGGCGCACGGAGTCGCACGGCCGAGATCGGCCGGTGTCGTTCGCTCGGCGATCTGCGCGCTTAGCCGGACGGCTCGTGCATGGCCGTCGCGGACCTGGGACAATTCAGTCATTGGCACCCCCGTCGTGGGCGGACCCGGCTGGGATCCGCGAGATGGCAATTATAAGTACATGCCTATGATATGCACACGCTTATTAAGCGGCGGGATCGTCGCTGAATCGAGCGACGTCGGCTGTTTATCGGCTACGGTGAGGGGGAACCGCGTCCTTATGACTACCTGGAAGCCGGTGGATGAGCACGGCGAACTCGACGCGGCGGCGAAGAACAAGCTGCCCGACAGCGCGTACGCCTTCGCCAAAGCCCGCAAGGAACCGTTGACGGACGCCAAACACGTCCGCAACGCGATCGCCCGTTTCGATCAGGTCCAGGACGTGACCGACGCGGAACGAGACGACGCGTTCGCCAACATCCAGGGCGGCGGCCAAGCACTACGGTGTGGACCTGACCGAGACGTCCTGGCACGAGCTGGGCAAGCCATCGCGCTGACGCGCCAGCCGCGCGTCAGCGCAGACGGGGCGGCGGTGGTGTCGGCGGATGTGAGCCACCGCGACTCAACCGCACGCTGATGACCACCATGTCGACCAGCGCCATGGCCCCGATCACGAAGAGTGCGATGCCGAGCGGGGCGAACCCGAGGTGCCAGAGCAGGATGCCCCCGCCGGTGCAGATCACGAGGCCGCCGATCGCCAGCCCAAGCCGGAGTCGAAGGGCGCTGTAGGGCCGCTCGATCGTGCCGCGTGCGCCGCGCGGCTGCGGGCCGATCGGCATCTCGTCACCCCGATCCGGATGTGTCGTCAGCGCGGGTCGCTGCCCTCGGTGGTCGATGATCTGCCAGTGCGCGCATCGGCAGCACGTACCACAGAGCACAGCACATCACAGCGACGGCCGCGCCGGCGGCGATGGCGGCCCCGAGACCGATCACCACGTCCATGACGACGAACACGGCGCCGACGATGGCCACGAGCAGACACGCAAGGCCGGCCTGGGCCAGTCGCGACGCCGTGATGACCAGCGCGTCCTTGCGATTCTGCCGGAACACCACCCGGTGGTAGCTCACCGGCGCCAGGAACAACGCGCTCGCCGCCGCGCTCGCCAGCAGCGTGACGACGTAGACCGCGTGGTCGCGCGGCAGCGTCTCGTCGAACCGCGCGGAGAACGGCAGGGTCAGCAGGAACGCGAAGAGGATCTGCACGCCGGTCTGAGCGACCCGGACCTCCTGCAGGATCTCGCCCGAAGTTGCGGTCCCAGCGCTCGTGCGGCGTCTCGTCGCGGTCGACCCGGTTGTCCCGATCGGTCTCGTCGCGATCGTTCCGGTCGGTCGTCGTCGCGGCGGTCCTGGTCGCGCACCCGGATCGCCCGCTACTTGCCCAATGCCGTACGCAGGTCCATGACATGATCCTGCGTCTGGGACAGCAGGGGCCGCAGCGCCTCGGCCACATCCGGCAGGTTCATTACGTTTGCCTGCTCGATCCGCTCGCGGTAGCGCTTGAGCTGGCCCTCTTCGAGGTCGAGGTCGAGACGGAGCGCGGCGTCCTCGTCCGGCTCGTTCGGAATCGTCGGTACGGCGACGGTCGGCGTCCCGCCGAGGAAGTCGATCTGGTCGGCCAGTGCCATCGCATGGTCGAGTTCCTGCACGACGTGTTTGCGCAGCTCGCCGATCAGCGCCTGGTACTGAGCGCCCTTGATGGTCGCGATGTGCTGGACGTACTGCACGATCGAGCGATATTCGGTGCCGAGATCATCGTTGAGAAGATCGATCAGTTCTTTGGTTTCCACCGCTGTGCTCCCTCCGTACCGTTTTGGCCGGACGCCTCGGTGCGCCACGACCTCGTACGGGTCAGTGGACCTTCGTACCCGAGCCGGTGCCGGCCAAACCGGACGGCACCGTCGGGACCCGAGTCGCGGGGCACCGGTGACATGCGGCACGAGGCCGGCACGGCACCGGTGACCGCGACGATGCCGGGTCGCACGGATGAGTGGCGATCCAGCGGCCCGGCATCGTGGGTTGTTGTTCAGTTACTTCTTGGCCGCGTCCTTGACGTGATCAACAGCGTCGCGGACCTTGTCGCCCGCCTGCTTGACGTGCGACGAGGCCTGCTCGCCACGGCCTTCGTTGGCCAGGCTCTCGTTGTCGGTCTTGTCGCCGACGAATTCCTTCGTCCGGCCCTTGAGCTCTTCGCCCTTGTGTTCGGCCCGGTCCATGTCGCTCATATGTTCGGCCTCGATTCTGACGGTTTTACGGTGTTTGGTACGTACCCGGATCGCCGGAAGCGAAACACTCCGCCGGCGTTCATGTCGCCTCGGCTACACCGAGCGTCGGCTCGCGGTGGCAGAACGTGACATCGTCGTTGCGGCGTCGAACGACGGTTGCGTCGGCGACCACCGGCGGGGTAAGAGAAGCGGGTGACGGAACTAGGCGTGCACATCCTCGACGTGGCGATCATCGTGGTCGGCGCCGGCGTGGCCGCCGTGATCCTGGGCGCGATCATCCGCCGGCTCGGGCGGCGAGTGCTATGGCTCGCGCGCCTGTCGCATCACGCGCGCACGCCCTTTCGGCTCCTGGTCGCGTCGATCGCCGCCGCCGATCGGCATCCATGTCTACGAACCGGTTGTCGGCGGTTGGCCGATCGCCGGCCACATCGCTGCGCTGTGTGTGATCGGCGCCTCGTCGTGGCTGCTAGGCGCGCTGCTCTTCGTACTCGAAGAGAGCGCGCTGCCCCGACTGCGGACCGATGTCGAAGACAACCGGCACGTCCGCGCGGTCCGGACGCAGGTGATGGTGCTGCGTCGCGTCACGGTCGCCGTGGTCGCCATCCTCGGCATCGGGGTCGCCCTGACGACATTCCGCGAGGTACGCCTGCTCGGCACGAGCGTGATCGCGTCGGCCGGTGTCATTGCCGCGATCGCGGCGTTCGCAACCAATGCGCTGCTCGGCAACGTCATCGCCGGACTGCAGATTGCGTTCAGCGGTTCGCTGCGGCTCGACGACGTGGTCGTTGTCGAGGAGGAGTGGGGTCGCGTCGAGGAGATCACGTTGACCTACGTGGTCGTGCACATCTGGGATGACCGCCGCCTGATCCTGCCGACGTCGTACTTCACGACGCAGGTGTTCGAGAACTGGACGCACACGGAGTCGCAGTTGCTGGGCGCGGTGCTGCTGGACGTGGACTGGTCGATCGACGTCGACGGCCTGCGCGGTGCGCTGCGTGAACTGGTCGAGGAGACGCCGCTGTGGGACGGCCGGGTCGCCGTCGCCCAGGTGGTCGACGCGGTGGGCGGCGAGGTCAGCATCCGAGCGCTGGTCAGCGCGCGCGACGCGGGGACGCTCTGGGACCTTCGCTGCCTGGTCCGCGAGGGTTTGGTGAAATGGGTACGAGACAGTGGAGCGCCGCCTCGCACGCGCGCCGAGGTGCGTACCGATCTGCCGGAGCTCGAAGCTCACCCACCATGTGGTGCCGTCGGCCACGGCGGACGGCGTGTTCGACGGCGCCGCGACGCCGGTGCGCCGCGCAGTCCGCGTCGATCGGCCGACGGTTTCGAGGAAGCGCGCAGGCGATCGCGTGTTCAGCGGCGACCGCGAGTCGCGGGCCAGGGGCGAGTCGTTCTCCGGTCCGCCCGGACAAGACCGGTCGGCCGCGCCCGGACGCGGGCCGATCGCCGACCGAATCCGGCGACCAACGCAACGACGACGCCGACACTCCCGGCCATAAAGTGGACACTCGACCACGGCCCGGGCAGGATTGATCGCGGCCGGATCGCGCTCGCGGTGTCGTCGCGGCACGATCGCGCAGTCGTCGCACCATGGTCGCGCCTTGTTACTTGTGCTAACGCCGCCGCGCTCGACCGCGGGACCTGGGGGAGATGTGCCGCTCAGCATCGATGTCGAACGCGGCGCCGGCCGGCCGACCTTCGCCCTCAGTGGCGAGCTGGACATGCTGACCGCGCCGCAGTTGAGCGGCCGCTTCCTTCAGGCGATCGACCGCTCGGCGGGCGATGTCGTGCTCGATGTCCGGTACCTCGAATTCTGCGACTCGTCCGGTCTGGCCGCACTCGTACGGCTGGCCCAACACCTCGAGACCGGCACGCTCACGATCGCCGGGCCGCGCCCGATCGTTCGCCGACTGCTCGAAGTCAGCGGCATGATCGACGTGTTTGTCGTGACCGACGATGGACCGGCCGACGGAACGGCGCAGCGGGAGGCCACGCTGAGTCCGGCCTGACCGGCGCCGCGGCGGGACGCTCAATCCGCGAGGGACGAGTGCGTTGTCGGGGCGTGCGCCGTTGCTCAGAGTCGAGCACGCACAGAGCGTTGCCGAACGGATCGGCCAGCACAGCGCACATCCCGACCGGGATCTCGAACGGCGTTCTCGATGACCCGCGAACCGCGTCCGACCAATTCCACGACCGCGGCGGGCACATCGTCGACCAGGTAGTGAACGCCGCAACCGGGCGGCAGGTCCATCGTGTGGACGACAATCTCGGCGTCGGTGTCGGACATCGCGAGACCGACCGACGATGCATCGCTCCACACTCGACGTAGACCGCACGCCTGCTCGTAGAAGCGAGCGCCGGTGTCGAGATCGGGCACCCGGATCATGACGCAGTCGATCTTCCGCAACAGCGATGCCGGTGCCTGGTCGGCCATCCGCACTCCTTCGACGACGGCGCTCTCCGTCGGAGCGTCGGCGATCGACCGTATCCGATCGGGACTCGACCGCGACCGGGGCGGTCGGTAGGAGCCCGCCGCCCCGGTCGCGGTTCACCCGGTCATCGCCGCGTGATGGTCATGCCGGCAGGTTCCATTGTTGGTTGGGGCCGCCGGTGCAGGTCCAGATTTGGAGGGGTGTGCCGTCGGCGGAGGAGGGTCCGGTGGCGTCGAGGCATTTGCCGCTGTTGGGGTTGATGAGTTGGGTGCCGGATGGTTGCCATGTTTGGGCGGCGGTGCCGTTGCAGTCGTAGAGCTGGATTTTGGTGCCGTTGGTGGTGCCGGCGGCGGTGACGTCCATGCATTTGCCGAGGGCGCGGATGGTGCTGTCGGTGCCGACGGTCCAGGTTTGGGCGTTGGTGCCGTTGCAGGTGTAGAGCTGGATCTGGGTGCCGTTGGCGGGGTTGGCGGCGTTGACGTCGACGCATTTGCCGCCGTACCCGGTAATCGCCCCGGTGTGGCCGCCGGTGCCGCTGCCCTGGGTGCCGCTCCAGGTGAACGTGGCCGATGTCGCGGCCGGAAGGTTGTAGGTGAACGACTCGTTGCCCCAGACCACCTTGACCGACTGCGTGGTGCCACTGCCGTTGTAGGCGACGAGTGCCTTCGACCCGTCCGGGTTACGCCACGCGACGTTGGGGATCGTCGCGTTGGCCGTCGAATCGATCCGGAACGCGCCCGGCTTGACGAACTTCGTGAGCTGGCCCATGTCGTAGTACTCGACGGTGTAGTCGACCTGCCCCGATCGGCTGTCGCCGTTGTGTACGGTGATCAGCCCGGTGCAGGTGCCGCAGCCGCCGGAGTGCGGCCCCATGTTCTGATCGACCGCGAGACTCCACTTGGTGACCGTACGGCCCCAATTGCGGGTGTAGCTGATGATGTTGTTCATGTCCTCGTTCTGCTGATTGGCGATCCACGTGCCGCCGGAGTGTTCCGTGTCGAACGCGTCGACCGACGGGAACTGGTTGTGGATCGTGGTCTGCATCGAGGGGTCGCCGCCGTAGCCGTGCCAGGCGATGCCGCCGAAGTTCGGGTCCGAGGTGATTCCGGTGTCCGCGATCGGCACCGAGCCGAGATCGTTGTAGTTGCTCCAGTTGTAGTCGAGCAGGAGCAACTTCGTGGACAGGCCGGCCGCGTGAAGTGCCGGAAGGAGATTCGTCTTCGAGAAGAAGTCGAGCCCGGAGCCGTTCCAGTTCATCGACCCGTACGTCGTGCCGGCGCCGCAGCAGGTCGGCTCGTTCTGCGCCGAGACGTAGTCCACGTGGACGCCCTGAGCCTGGTACGCCTGGATCGTCTTGACGAAGTACTGGGCGTACGCGGCGTAGTACTGCGACTCCAACCAGCCCTGGTCGATGAAGTTGTCGTTGTCCTTCATCCACGCCGGCGCACTCCAGGGCACCATCATCAATTTCAGATTCGGGTTCAGCTGCTCCGCCTGCTTGGTCAGCGGCAGGATATCGGCCTGATCGTGGCTGATCGAGAACTGCGCGAGACCCGGATCGGTCTGGCCGGCCGGCAGGTCGTCGTACGAGTAATTGAAGCGGGCCAGGTCCGAAGCGCCCATCGGGTTGCGGAGAAAGTCGAGCCCGATCCCGTTCGTCGGGTCGAACAGCGCCGTCATGACCGAGTTGCGAGTGGCGGCGGACAATGCGCCGCTGGAGTTCATGAGCCAGGCGGCGGTGTCCGTGAACGACGCACCTGCGCCGACGAACTGCTGGTAGCGGGTGTTCTCGTTGACGGTGATCGTCTGGTTGGCCGCGGCACTCGTGCTGGCGAACGCGATGGGCGCCTGCTGCTGCAGGCCGCGCACCACGTTGCGGCCGCCCGCGTCGTTCGTGGTGGTGAGCCAGATGTTGACCGATTCGTTCGCGGCGCTGGCCGGGGTGGCGGCGACCGCGAAGCCGATTGCGGCGGCGATAACGGCGATCGCGAACACGGCGATCGAACGGTTGCGCGGTCGTGTCAATCGGATGTGGCGGCCGCCCCGGACGGGCATCGCGGGGTGGGGGATGGGGACCATGCTCGATCCTTCCGTACGTCGAAAGGACCGGCCGACGGTCGACGGCGTACGGCCGATCGCACGCACGTCCACGGTGGACGCGCGCAGAGATCTGTGAACTGTGTCGTCGCACGTCCGGCCGAGATCGACGCGACGTCCGCTCACCGTGCCGGCTCGGGCGGCACATGTCGCGGGTAAGTGGCAGGATTCACCGGACAGTGGTGACTGTCAATAGGTCGGCCGCTCATCGTTCGGGTGCGGCTGTCCTCGCGAGGCACGGAAGTGCCAGATCAGAGCCTTTATTTGCCTCTTAGTTTGACTTCCGGGATAAGCAAGGCATAGCCTCCCGTCTATTCGGAAAGTTAACAGTCAATCACCGGACGGCCACGTTGGCCATGTCGCGCTCGGGTCAGCGCATGGCGGGTCGACGACGTGGGCGTCTCGTCCGGTGATGAACTCCGACGCTGCGGTTCGCCACGCGGAGTCCACGGTGGACCGTGCGGCCGCGATGACAACGCTCAAAACTCCAACGCTCACATCCCCTCGTACCTCTCTCGCGCCGTGCAGCACGCCGAAAGCGACCGGCCGGGCACGGCGGTTCCCCAAGGAGGAAGCGAATGGCAGGCCAGCATGAGTTCCGGCGATCGAGCCGCCGCTGGCGGCGCGTGACAACCAGCGCGTTGGCGGCGTTTGCCGTCGTTGCCGTCTGGGTTGGCGTCGATGTGACGCCGGCGTCCGCCGCCACCGGGGCGATTACCGGGTACGGCGGCAAATGCGTCGACGTCAACGCCGCCAACCCCGCCAACGGCACCCAGATCCAGCTCTACACCTGCAACGGCACCAACGCCCAAACCTGGACCGTCGGCACCGACGGCACCATCCGCGCCCTCGGCAAATGCATGGACGTCACCGCCGCCGGCACCACCAACGGCACCAAAATCCAGCTCTACGACTGCAACGGCACCGCCGCCCAAACATGGCAACCATCCGGCACCCAACTCATCAACCCCAACAGCGGCAAATGCCTCGACGCCACCGGACCCTCCTCCGCCGACGGCACACCCCTCCAAATCTGGACCTGCACCGGCGGCCCCAACCAACAATGGAACCTGCCCGGCGGTGGCACGGGCGGCGGAGGAACCGCGGTCATGGGTGCGAACCCGTACGCCTACCTGGGCTGGGGCAACCTGCCCGACCCGCGGACGATCATGTCGGCCACCGGCATCAAGTGGTTCACGATGGCGTTCGTCCTGTCGACGTCGAGCACGACCTGCACGCCCGAGTGGGACGGCTTCCGACCGCTGACCGGCGGCGTGGACCAGACCACCATCAACAACATCCGTGGCGCGGGCGGCAACGTCGTCGCGTCGTTCGGTGGCGCAAGCGGCCCCTGGCTCGAACAGTCCTGCGGCAGCGCCAGTGCTTTGGCCGGCGCGTACCAACAGGTCATCAACGCGTACGGCCTGAAGGCGATCGACATCGACATCGAAGGCACCGTCTACAACAACAGCACGCTGCAGCAGCGCACGATCGACGCGCTCAAGACGGTGAAGGCCACCAACCCGGGCATCACCGTCTACGTCACGTTCCCGAGCGACCGAACCGGTCCCGATTCGAGCATGATCAACCGCGCCGCCGCCTCCGGACTGACCGTGGACGGTTGGACGATCATGCCGTTCGACTTCGGTGCCGCTGGCCAGAACATGGGCAACCTGACCGTGCAGGCGACCGAGGGACTGAAGAACGTCCTGAAGAACGCGTACGGCTACTCCGACGACCAGGCATATCGGCACGCCGGAATCTCGTCCATGAACGGCATCACGGACTCCAACGAAACCGTGACTCCGGCCGACTTCCAGACCATGCTCGCCTACGCGCAGCTGCATCATCTGGCTCGCTTCACGTTCTGGTCGGCCGACCGGGATCGGCCATGCACCGGCGGAAACACCCTCGGTGACGACGATTGCAGCGGGGTGTCACAAGCGAGTTGGCAGTTCACCAGCATCGTGGCCCAATATCACGGTTGATCGCGAGACCGACCCGCTGGTACGGCGGACCACCCAGTGGTTCGCCGTACCAGGGGTGGGACGCGCCGAGCGACTCCAGGAGATCGTTTGACCGACCCGGCGCGGCCGGCGATCGCGAAGTTGGCCGACGGATCGAGGGTTGCTCGGGGTTTTGCCGGGTATACCCGGGGCCGACGGACGGGCAACGCCGCATGTTCTCCGGCCGCGACCGGGGCTCCGTGCAGGTGGTTGTCGCCACCAGCCCGGCGTCGTCGGGCCGCGGCGACATCGGTGCGAGCGCGCGTCCGCGGTTGGGACGGTGTCGGGTATGAGTGAGGTGACCGTGTCCGCTATGAGCGCCTCGAACGCCGAGACGATCAACGTGCGGGTCGCTGGCGCCCTGGTCTACGACACGGCGGCCGAGGCGCGACCCCGACTTCGGGCCTTGGTGGACGGCGGCTACCGACGCCTCATCGTGGATGCCTCGGATCTTGACTTCCTGGACTCGTCCGGACTCGGCGTGCTACTGGCCGCGTGGCAACGGATGGACCGCGACGGGCGGCGGCTCGAACTGCGCGGTGTACGTGGACAGCCCGCGCGGGTGCTCGCGCTCACCGGCAGTGACACGCTGCTGATCGCCGACCGCGGCGGACCGTCGCCTGCCGCGTCGGCCAGTTGAGGCGATCCGCTTCCGCCGGTTGACGCGATCCGCTTCCGCCGGTTGACGCGATCCGCGTCGGCAGTTGAGGCGGAGGCGACGCGCCGCCGGCGTGACCGCCTGTCAGACTGCGTACGTGACGATCCGGGTCGTGCTCGCCGACGATCAGGCTCTCGTGCGGGCCGGGTTCCGCGCGTTGCTGGACCGGACCGACGACATCGAGGTGGTGGGCGAGGCCGCCGACGGCGCCGCGGCTATCGCGAGCGTCCGTGACACGGCACCGGACGTCGTCCTGATGGACGTACGGATGCCGGTGCTGGACGGCATCGAGGCCACCCGCCGAATCGTCGCCGACCCGTCATTGCCGGACGTAAAGGTGCTCGTGCTCACGACCTTCGAGGTCGACGAGTACGTGTTCGAGGCGCTGCGCGCCGGCGCGAGCGGCTTCCTGCTCAAGGACGTCGAACCCGACGATCTACGGCAGGCCGTCCGGCTCGTCGCGGAGGGCCAGGCGCTCCTGTCGCCGAGCGTGACCCGGAAGGTGATCGCCGAATTCTCGCAGCGACCGCCGCGCACCCCGCCGGACCAGTCTCGACTCGCGCAGCTGACCGATCGGGAGCGTGAAGTGGTCGCGCTCGTGGCTCGCGGGCTGACCAACGACGAGATCGCCGTACGGCTGTTCATGAGCCCGGCGACCGCGAAGACCCACGTCAACCGGGCCATGACCAAGTCCGGCGCGCGCGACCGGGCTCAGCTCGTCGTCCTCGCGTACGAGTCCGGCCTCGTCGAACCCTGATCAGCCAGGCGAGCGCCTACTCCCGGCGCGGTAGCCGACGGCCCCCGCATAACGCGATTGTCGTAGCCGACCGACCGCGTCTGCGGGACGACGTGCGCGGTTGCGACTCCTAGCGTCAGGGGCATGACTCGACTCACTGCGCTCGTCCTGCGCCACCGGATGCTCGTCGTCGTCTTCTGGCTCGTCGTGGCTGTGGCCGGCGGCCTGACCGTCGGCACCACCACCGGCCGGCTCAGTCAGTCGTTCGCCGCTCCGGGCAGCCCGGCCCAGAACGCGGCCGACCGGATCGCCGCCGCCTATCACGTTGACGCCAGCGCCGATCCGGATGTCGTCGTGGTGACGGCGCCGGCCGGCCAGACCGTGGACTCGCCGTCATCGGACGCCGCGCTACGTCAGATCTTCGCGGCCGTACGACCGCTTGGTCTCCGCTCGGTCGACGTCACGAATACCGGCGACGCCCGGTTCATCACGCCCGACCACCGCACCACCTATGCGATTGCGTACCTCCCGCCGGGCGGCGTGTTCGACAGCAGTCTGACCGGACGGCTCACCCAGGCGGTGCAGGAGGCGACACCGTCCGGCTATTCGACGGCGGTGACCGGTCTCGGCCCGCTGCAAAGCGGGTCCGGACAGTCGGGCGGGATCGGACTCCTCGCCGAGACGCTGATCGGCGCAGCCGGCGCGCTCCTCGTGCTCATGTTCGTCTTCGCGAGCTTCGTCGCCGTGCTACCGCTCCTGATGGCCGGCATTTCGATCCTGACGACGTTCCTGCTTTTGCTCGGCCTGACCGCCATCACCGAGGTGAACTTCATCGCGCAGTTCATCATCGGGCTGATCGGGCTCGGGGTGGCAATCGACTACGCCCTCCTGGTCGTCACCCGCTGGCGCGAGGAGCGCGCGCACGGCGCCGGCAACCGGCGCGCGGTCGAGAAGGCGATGGCGCACGCCGGACGGGCGGTCGTGTTCTCCGGGCTGACCGTGACCGTCGGTCTGCTGGTCCTCGCGGTGTTGCCGATCCCGGCGCTGCGCAGCTTCGGCTATGCCGGCGCGCTGATCCCGCTGGTGTCGGTCGCGGTGGCCATTACGCTGCTGCCCGTCCTGCTCGACACGATCGGGCCACGGCTCGACTGGCCACGGATCCGCACCGAGAACAAGCCCGGTCGCGGCTGGACGGCGTGGGCGCGAATGGTCGTCCGCCGGCGGTGGGTGGCCGCGATCGCCGGTGTGGCCGTGCTGCTCGCGCTGGCCGTGCCGGTCCTGTCGCTCCAGCTCGGCGAGGCGCGGTCGACCGCGCTCAGCCAACCCGGCCCGGCTCGCGAGGCGCTGGATGTGCTGACCGCGGACGGTGTTCCGAGTGGCATCCTCACGCCGATCGTGGTGCTCGCCGATGCGAGGAGCGCGCCTGCCCTCGCACACCGCCTCGACAGCGTCTCCGGCATCGCCACGGTGGCGACCCCGAGCGACCAACGTGCCGACGGTACGGCGCTGATCACCGTACTGCCGACCCGAGAGGCCGGTGACGACGCCGGAAAGGCCACGGTGCAACGGGTCCGGGACGCGGTCGCGGACGATCCGGGCGTCCGTGGGGTGGCCGGCGACGGTGCGGGGCAGATCGACTTCCGGCACGCCGTCTACGGCCGCTTCCCGTACATGCTCGCGATCGTCTGCCTCATCACGTTCCTGTTGCTGGCGCGGGCGTTCCGGTCGCTCGTCCTGCCGGCCAAGGCGGTGCTGCTCAACCTCGTGTCGCTCGGCGCCGCGTACGGTGTGCTCGTCCTCGTATGGCAGAACGGGTACGGCAGCCAGGCGCTGTGGAACACACCGAGCACCGGGGCGATCGCGATCTGGATTCCACTGATCGTGTTCGCATTCCTGTTCGGGCTGTCCATGGACTACGAGGTGTTCCTGTTGGCGCGCATGCGCGAGGCGTACGACGCCGGCGCCGACACCGACAGCGCGGTCGTCACCGGGCTGTCGCGTACCGGTCGCCTCGTGACGTGCGCGGCACTCATCCTCGTGCTCGCGTTCCTGTCGCTGTCCACGGCTCCCGCCACCGACGTCCGCGTGCTCGCCACCGGTCTCGGCGCCGGGATCCTCGTCGACGCGACCGTCGTACGGTGCCTGCTCGTACCGTCGCTCGTGAGCCTGTTTGGCCGGTGGAACTGGTGGCTGCCGGCGTGGGCGGCGCGCGTTCTCCGCGTACCCCCGTCTGGTCCTCGTGACCACAATGCGCAAGGCAGCGACGGTGGGCGACCCACCGTGGAGCCGGCGGAACGGCTTACCGTGGGCGCATGACGTCCCTTGCCGCGAACGGCGCCGGCCCGCGTCACGAGATCCTCGTCGACGCGGCGCTGGCGTTGCCGCTCGCGGCCCTCGCCATCGGTGGGACGGCCGGTGAACTGGCGAGCGTGACGACGCCGACGCCGCCGGCGTTCGGGGGATACCTGATCGCGCTCGCGGCGGCGGCCACGTTGATGTGGCGGCGGCGGCGACCGGCCGTCGTCGCGGTCGCCGCCCTGGCGATCGCGACGTGCTATCCGCTCATCGGCTATCCGGGCTGGGCGCCGATGCTGCCGATGTTCGTCGCGCTGTTCAGCCTCTGCGCATACGGCGCCACGTCGCGCGCGCTCTACGGAGCATTGGCGCTGTGCGTGATCACATATCTGCTGCCCGTGGTTTCGACGCAACGCTGGTCGCCGTGGTCACCGGCGGTGTGGGCGCCGGCGGTCGGCCTGGTCTGGGTGTCGCTGCTCGGCGCATCGACCCGGCGTCGGAGGCTGGCCGGCGAGGAGCACGTGCGACAGGTGGCCGAGGTGGCCGCGGCACAGGCACGCGAACGGATGGCCGATGAGCGGCTGCAGGTCGCTCGCGAGCTCCACGATGTGCTGGCGCACACGATTTCGGTGATCGCTGTGCAGAGCGGGCTCGCGGTCGACGCACTCGACGACGACATCGACCTGACCCGCCGCGCGCTCGGCACGATCCGAGCGTCCACGAGGGAGGCGCTCGCCGAGCTGCGGGCGACGCTCACGTTGCTGCGCGCAGACACTGCCGGCCCGGCCTCGGCCCGGCCGACACGTCCGCAGCCGCGGCTGGCCGACCTGCCGGATCTTGTCGCGCAGACGCGTGCGGCCGGGCTCGCGGTCACGTTCACGTGCGACATCGATCGCGAGGTCGGCGTCGACGACGCCGTCGTCTCGCCGGCCGTCGAGCTGACCGCGTTCCGCGTCGTGCAGGAGTCGCTGACGAATGTCGTCCGGCACGCCCACGCGTCGTCGGTGGCGGTTGAGGTCCGAAGGCACGCGGACCAGTTGCACGTCACGGTCGCGGACGACGGTCACGGTCCGCAGGGCGATGACTCAGGATTTGGGGTACGCGGGATGAGCGAGCGTGTGACGGCCGTGGGCGGCACGTTCGTCGCCGGGCCCGGACCGGAGCATGGGTACGAGGTCCGGGCCGTGCTGCCCCTGTAGTCGATCCGTGGTGTGCGGTCGGGTCTATACCGCAGAAAGCGCCCGCATGGCTGCGACCTCCAGCCGGCCGACCAACCGGATCGGCAACCGACCGGTCCGTACCGGCGCAACGCTCACTCCCGTCGCGCCGGCGAGGCGGCGCGCGGCCGACGTCGCGCGAAACAACGCGATCCGGGCGTCGTAGATCCACGCTCGGCCGTCGGGGCGAAGTACGCGGCGGACTTCGCGGATGCCGCCGTGCACATCATCCCAGTGGTGCTGGCTCATCGACGAGACGACGAGATCGAACGTGGCGTCCGGGAACGGCAGGTGTGCGACGTCGCCGACGGTGAACGTGACGCGGTCGGCGAGTCCGGCATCGTGGGCCGCCCGACGGGCGTAGGCGATCATGTCTTCGCTGAGGTCGAGCCCATCGACGCGAAGCAGAGGTTGGGCCCAGGCGATCTCGAGTGGCACGCCTCCCGGACCGGTGCCGACATCGAGCACGCGGGCGCCCGAGCCGAGGCGCGCGGCGGACACGTCGGCAACGAGGCGGGCATGAACGCCCCGGAACGGGCCGCTTGTCATGCGGTCGTACCGGTCCGGGCGGTTGACCATTCCGAACATCGTCTGACGGGGACTGTGGTGTGGCATGGTGTGGACTCCTCCAGAATCTCGAACAGGATGTGCGTTGTCGAACATCATGTTCGAGTATGCTGAGTCGCTATGGGAGGCGGTCAACCATCAATTCGCCGGATCCGTGCGCTACCGGACAGATGCCGGAAACTGTGCCGCGTCGGGGGTCGTGGATGACTGATGTGCCGGTGCGCGATCGGCGCGTACGCCGCACGCGGCGGAACCTGAGCGACGCGCTGATTGCCCTGATCGTCGAGCGCGGCTACGACCGGATCACCGTGCAGGACATCCTTGACCGGGCCGACGTCGGGCGCTCGACGTTCTACGCGCACTTCCGCGACAAGGACGCGTTGCTGTTGTCCAGCTTCGACGAGCTCCGTGACGACCTTCGCCGCGACATGGACGCGTTGACACCGGGGGAGATGCCTGACGATCCGGCCCATCCGGTCTCGGTGGTGTTCCGCCACGCGTACGACCACCGCCCGGTCTACCGGGCTCTGTGCGGTCGGCAAGGCGGCAACGTGGTCGATGGTCAGCTCCGGACGATGTTCGGCGCGCTGCTCGGCGACCATCTGCGACCGCATCTGGCCGCGGCCGGATCGTCGTTGCCGCCGGCGATCGTCGCCGAGTTCTACGCCAGCGCGTTGATCGGTGTGCTCACGTGGTGGGTGAACGAAGACTTTCCGTACACCCCGCATGAGGTCGCGGCGGCTTGCGGCGCCCTCGCGGCGCCCGGAATCATGGCCGCCATCGCGGAGGGCCCGACGTCGGCGCCACCACCGGGCGCTACCAGCGTTCGACCAGGTGCTCACGGCCGGGCGGTGGGTCGTACGCCTCCGGCCAGAAGTCGGTGATGAGAACGATCCGACCGTCGTCGTCGAGATCGAGAAACGTCAGCCCGGTCTCGACGCGACCGTCGACCGTGAACGATGTCCACGTTGCCGCGTGGCGGCCCGATCCGGTGAGCCGCTGCACCGTTGCGTGCCAGTCGCCCGGGTATTCCTGGTTGAACTGGACGTAGGCGGCGCGGCCGCGAATGCGCTCGCGGGTTTGCGGAAGCTCATAGGTCACGTTGTCGGCGAGCAACTCGCCCAAGCTGTCCCAGTCGCGCGCCTCGATCGCCGCCCAGTAGCGGTCGGCGACGGCGGCGGCCCGCTCGTTCGGTTCCGTCATACCGCATACTCTGGCCGCGACCCCCGACAGAACCGGTCAGCCCGCGTACGGGTGCGGCGGCACTCCCGGCACGTCGACGCGCAGCCGGAACACGGAGCCGGCTTCCGGCTCAACGTCCGGCGGTAGATTCTCGCGCGATGTGGTGATGTAGAGATCGCGCAGGTCGGCTCCGCCGAGCGCCACCGCGGTCGTCTTCGTGACCGGCAACCTCACGACCGCGTCGAGGCGGCCGTCGGGCGCGTAGCGGCGGACCGCCCCGCCGTCGTACAACGCCACCCATACGTACCCGTCGGCGTCCACCGTGAGCCCGTCCGGCTTACCGTCCGCCTCGTCGATGACGGCCAGCGTTCGCCGCCCGGTCAGACCGCGGTCGAAGTCGTAGTCGAACACGTCGATGCGTTGAGTGGGGGTGTCGTTGTAGTACGCGCAGCCGCCATCCGGACTCCATGCCAGCCCATTGGACGTCGTGACATCCCGCTGGACGACGGACACGCTGCGATCGGTGTCCAACCGGTAGAGCGCTGCACCGCCCGGCGTCTTGCTCATGGAACCGCAGTAGAAGCGGCCGTGCGGGTCGCACGCGCCGTCGTTCATCCGCGTTGTCCCCGCCGGCCACAGGTCACCGAGCTGATGCTCGGTCCCGTCCGGGTCGATGAGTGCGAAGCCACGTTGGATGCCGACGACCATGCCGCCGCCGGCGCGCGGCCGGATCGCCGCGGCGATATCGCCGACGTGGCGGCGCGACACCTCGCCGCTGCCGGTGTCAAGGGCGAGAACGTCGCCGGCGAGCATGTCGACCAAGCGGAGCCCGCCCCAGGACGCGTCCCAGACCGGACCCTCGCCGTGGTAGGCGACCGGCTCGGTGATCTGCTCGGGTTCGGCCATGACGGCTCCTTCGGGGATCGACGGCGGTCGGCCGTGGACGACGGCGGTTCGGCACCGGTCCGACACAGGTGTATCAGGTTCGGCCCAGGCGTGGGCGCTGACCTCGGCATGAATCGCACGATAAAGCGCGACCGTCCACATATCGACTCTAAGCTATGGATCGGATATGTATCGGATGTGTCGGCGGTGTTGACCGTGGCTAACCGTTTGGGCAGAGTCTCCTATGGACGAAGTCACGAGGCCGGCTCCGACGGTCGGCCGATGGTGGCTCGGCTCGCCGGGTGGCCCCCGCGCAGGCACCCCGGCCGGCCCACGTACGTGTGCGTGCCGTGGCGACCTCGGTCGGCCGCGGCCACGGGCTGGCCAGCTCTCCCTGCGCCCGGTCTCCGGCGGTCATCGACCGGGGGGAGGCCGCCACGCTCGAATCCATCGGGCTCGCGCCGACCGAGGCACTGGCCTATCGCACGCTGCTGCGGTCGCCGACTGCCTCGATCGAGGACCTCGCGATCCGCCTGCGCATGTCGATCCTCGATGTCCGTACGGCGCTGCGAGGTCTCGAAGCGAAGGGACTCATCGGTCGCATTCCGGGAGCGGAGCAGCGGTTCTGGCTCGCGTCCGCGCCCGACGACGCGTTGCGTCCACTGGTTCGCCAGCGGCGGGCCGAACTGCGGGCGATGCGCTCCGATGTCGACGCGCTCGCCGAGGAATACCGCAATCGCCGGCAGCGCCCGGATGGCGAGCGCGTGGATGTGTTGTACGGCAACGCGGCGACACATGTGACGCGCTTGGTCGCGGGTGCCGCGGTCGAGGTGTGCGCCCTCGTGACCGATAGGGCGCGCGCTCTGCCCGCGCGCGGCCGGGCGGCCCGGCGACCAGGCGTGCGTGTGCGGGCGGTCTATTCGCGTTCGGCGCTCGCCCGGGTCGACGGTCGTCGCGAGATCGAATCCGCGGTGCGGGCCGGGGCACTCATTCGCGTCGTCGACGAGCCGCCGTTCGCACTCCTGATCGTCGACCGGTCGGTCGCGCTGGTGGCCGCGAGGACCGCCTCGGGCCCGCCGACCGTCGCGGTCGAGGCGGCCACTCCGGTGCCGAGCGGTGGGGACGCGCTCCTGGTCCACCCGGGCGGTCTTCAGGAATCGCTCTTTGCCGTGTTCGACCGGACGTGGTCGGTGGCCGAGCCGGTACGCATCACGAAATCCGGACCGGTGTGCGGCGACCCGGCCGTCGCGGTGCCATGCCCGGACGATCTGCGTTTGCTGACGCTGTTGCTGGACGGACTCACGGATGAGGCGATCGCTACAAAACTCGATCTCGGCACCCGCACGGTTCAGCGCCGGGTGCGGGATCTCATCGAGGCGGCCGGCGCTCGTACCCGTCTGCAATTGATCTGGCAAGCGACCCGGCACGGCTGGATCTGAGCCGCGGCGGCCGTCCTGCATGCGCGAGGGCCCGGGCGGCGTGCGCCGTCCGGGCCCTCGTGTGACGTGCCGCTAGTCCTTCAGCAGCGTGAAGTTCACCGTGGTCGTGGTGCCCTTCGTGATGCGTACGGTCGTCGTCTGCGGCTGGAAACCGTCCTTCGCCACGATGAGCTGTAGCGGGTTGTTACGGACGTCCAGCCACAGGGCGTAGTGACCCTGCGCGTCGGTCTTGAGCGTGTAGTGGGTCGCCCAGGTGTTGATCTGGACGGTCGCACCGGCGATCGGGCCGGATGGCCCGTTGACGGTGCCGGTGATCTTGCCCCACGTCTTCGGCGGGTTGACCGTCATCGACACCGGGATGACCGGCACCGCGTACGGCGTGTCCGTGCCGACCGTGACCGCCGCCGTGTACGTGCCGGGCTGGGTGATGTCCGGGACGTTGGCGTTGACGGTCACGGTGAACGTGGCGCTGGCGCCCGGCGCGAGCGTGAGCGTCGTCGGGTTCACCGACAGCCAGCTCACGTCCGCGGTCTGTCCGCAGTCGACGAAGCCGGGCAGCACCTCGGAGCTCGCCATCGGCGGAGCGACCGAAGCCACCCGGGTTGCCACCGATCTTGTAGAAGCCGCAGGCGCTGCCGCCACGGTAGAGCGGTGTTGTTCGAGTTCGGCAGCGGCGACCATGCGTCGCTGGTCGGGTCGAACGCGTAGCCCTGGTTGGTGATGACCGCGTTGTCCTGCGTGACGCCGCCGGAGACGAGCAGCTCGCCGTCGGCCGCCGTGTAGCCGGAGCCCCACAGGTCGATCGGCATGTCGGCCTCGGGCGACCACGAGTCGCTGCCCGGGTCGTAGACGTACGTGTGCACCGATCGTGCCGGCGTCGGTGGTGCCACCGGCGCAGTAGATCGTGCCGCCGATCGCGCCGCAGGACTCCCAGCGCGATCGGCTCCGGGTAGTCGGCGGCCTGGCTCCAGCGTGTCGGTCGCCGGGTCGTAGACGTTGACGTCGGTCGAGCCGCAGGCGGATGCGGTGCAGCCGCCGACGACGTACAGCTTGCCGCCGAGGACCGCCGACGCCCGAGCCCGCGAGCGGGTCGGGGTTGGTGGCCGCCGGTCGTCCACGCGTCGGTCGCCGGGTCGTAGATCTCGGTCTTGCCGTCCGGGCTGCCGTCGCCGCCCCAACCGCCGGACGCGTAGATCTTGCCGTTCGAGCGCGGCCATGGCCGGCTTCTCCCGGGTGTCGGCCGCGCTCGCGAGCGCGGTCCAGCTGCCCGAGTCCGGGTCGTAGGCGTAGAGCGAGCGACTCGTCGCCGCCGCCGTCGTAGCCGAACGCCGAGTAGACCGTGCCGTTCAACGACGACGACGCCGTTGTCCTGGATCGTCACCGGGTAGTTGGCGATCGAGGTCCACGGTGCGTCGGCCGGCGTGGTGTCCGCGGGTTTGACGCCGGTCGCCTTCGTCACGGTCCCATTCGTGCCGTGCAGGGACCTGCGGGGAGTACTTGCCCTTGACCCGGTTGACCGGTGCGCCGTGCGCGGTCAGCAGGGTCGAACCGCCGGCCTGTTCGCCGAGGGTCACGTTGGCCGGTGCGCCACCGGTGTTCTTGACCGTGACGATCTGGCGTGGCCGTCCCTTGCCCCAGGTGACGGTCTTGGCGATGCTGGTCGGCGTGACCGTGATCCGGCCGGCGGCGAGGTTGAACGATCGCCTGCGTGGTCGAAGTTCGCGGCCACGGTGACCGACTTCGTCTTCGACACGTAGTGCTTCTTCGCCGCGGTGAACGAGTGCTTGCCGGTCAGCGAGGAGAACATCCAGTAGAAGCCGTCGGCCAGGTTCGGGTCGTCCGGTGTCGCCGCCGTGGTGGCCGACTCGGCCGGCTTGTCCACGCTGGTCACGGTCGCGCCGATCGACGCCGTTGTTGGTGTTGGCGTCGGTCACCGTACCGGCGACGAGGCCACCCGGGACCGGGTCGCAGGTCCGGCTGCCGAGGAAGACGTTGTCGACCTCCCACCACCACGCCCAGGTGCCGGTGTAGTGGAACCGCACCTGCACGGCGGACTTGTTGGCCGCCAGCGGGAGCGGGACGTCGACGTGGGCCGGGCCGCGGAAGTCGCGCCGTCTGGTCCCAGACGTTCGTCCAGGTCGTGCCGCCGTCGACGGAGACGTCGACGTCGGCGGTCGAGGACAGCGCGTGATAGTCGGTGTCGAAGCCGAGATCGGGAGTCGCGACGCCGGTGAAGTCCGTCGCCGGGCGACACCAGGAACGTGTCCTCGGTGTTGCCGATGCCCAGGAAGTCGCTGTCGATGATGGCGAAGCCGCCGGTGCCGCCGGTCAGGTTGCCGCGCGGGTGCGGGTCGTCGAACTCCCAGCCGCCGGCGGCGGTGTTGTTGACCACGGTCCAGCCGGCCGGCGTCGACGTGCCGTCGAACGTCTCGGTCGTGCCGGTGGTGGCGACCGTGTAGCCGGGCGCGACGCAGGTGTTCGCGTCGACCGGCACGCTGATGTTGGCGTTGGTGTCCGATGCGCCGACGCGTGACGGCCTGGCGTCACCGCCTGGTAGCCCGGGTAGTTCGCGCGTGACGTGCAGCGTGTACGTCTGGCCCTGCGGCAGCGTCAGGCTGTAGTGGCCGGTGTACGGGTCGGTGAAGACCGGCCCGCCGGGTACGCCGTCGACGGTGATCGTCGCGTAGAGCGGCCAGTCGTGGCCGGAGCCGTCGGTGACCGTGCCGGAGACCGTTGACGTGGGCACGGCGATCGAGCGCGAAGTTCTCGGTCACCGAGCCGCCGTCGGTGATGGCGACGCCGGAGATCGTCTTGCTGGCGTAGCCGTACGCCGCGGCGGTCACGTCGTACGTGCCGACCGGGACCGAGACGCTGTAGTGGCCGCTGGCGTCGGTGGTCGCCGCTGAGTCGCCGACGGTGCACCGTCGGCGCCGGCGATCCCGGTGCCCGTGGACGAGTCGGTGACCGTGCCGGTGATCAGAGCCGTGCGGGCCGGTGGTGAACGCGGCCAGGCCGTTCGGGGTGCCGAGACCGGTCGGGCCGTCGTAGCCCGGTCCCGGCGGTGCACAGGTAGGCCGGCGAGCAGGTGCCGTTGTTGCCGGTGGTCACGTCGTTGAGGGCGCCGCGTTCGCGTACGGGTAGCTCGACGGGTAGGTGCCGGCGACCGGCGTGCCGGCGTCCGCGAAGACGCCCGCGATGATCGGCGACGACGCGCTGGTGCCGCCGAACACGTCCCAGCCGCTGTGCCTGATAGGTGTCGTAGACCGCGACACCGGTCTCCGGGTCGGCGACGGCGGAGACGTCGGCCTCGGTGCGCATGTCGCAGCCGCTGTCGGTCTGCCAGGCCGGCTTCGCCTCGTAGAGCGAGCAGCCGCTGCCCGGACCGCCGAAGGAGTTGTTCCAGACCGACTCCGACCAGCCGCGGGCGCTGCGAGTCGGGGACCAGGGTGGTGCCGCCGACCGCGTGACGTACTGCGACGCGGCCGGGTAGGAGACGCCGAAGTCGTCGTCGCCGGTGCTGGCGACGACCGCGACACCGGGGTGGTTGTAGTGCGGGTCGAGGTCGGTGACCTCGGACGGGTCCTCGCCGCTGCCCGGCGTCGGAGTGTAGCCGGTGCCGTAGCTGTTCGAGACGTACTTGGCGCCGAGCGCGACCGCCTCGTCCACGGCCGCGCCGAGGTTGTCGTTGCCGTTGTCGTCGGCCTCGACCAGCAGGATGTGCGCGTGCCGGCGCGACCGCGGAGACCATGTCGACGTCGAGCGAGATCTCGCCGGCCCAGCCGGCGTCGGGCGGCGGGTAGTTGGTGCCGCCGCGCTGGTCGACCTTGCGGAAGCAGCCGTTGGCCGTCGTGCAGGCGGGCAGGCCGAACTGCGCGCGGTAGACGGCGAGGTCGGCCTCGGCGTTCGGGTCGTCGAACGCGTCGACGATCGCGACGGTCTGGCCGGCGCCGCCGTTGGCCGGCAGCGCGTAGGCGCTCGACAGATCGGCCGGGCCGTAGCCCGAGACGGTGGCATTCGGCTGGATGCCCTTGTGCGCGGTGACGTCCGTCCGCTTGAGCGCGAAGCACTGCGCCATGCCCTTCTTAGGCTGGGTGCACAGCGGTTTGACGGCGTTGTTCTTCGATGACCTTCGGAGTCGCGGCCGGCGTTGTCGACGCCGTTGGCGCCGTTGCTTTTGTGGCCGTCGACGCGGTCGGCACGCCGGCCGATGCCGGGCTGGCCATGCCGATCGTCACTAAGGCGGCGGCCGCGGCGGCCGCCACCAACATTCGCGATCGTCGAGTGAGTCGTGGTGCTGTCCGGGGTAGGTGCATGGAGGTCCTTCCACAGGCACGGTCACCGGTGACCTCGACGATATTGATTGATGTCGTTCGCCGAGCCCCCCGATGTGGTCCGATCGGATCCACTGTGGGTACCGTCGTGACTACAGACCATCCATGTCAATGGATCTATCTTGGCGGGATCCCGCCGCGACGTATTTCCGCCAGCCGCCAGCGCCAGGCGGCCCCCGCTCCGTGACGACCAGACGCCGCGGCCGGGGTGCGCCGCTCGACGACACCCCGGCCACGCCGTCTGGTTATCTCATCGGGTAGGGCCGGACGTCACGGGAAACTCACGATGTCGACGGGCACCGTCGACGTCCCCTGCGCGGTCGCACCGGTGTCGTTGACGACGTGGACGATCGAGCCCACGCCGCCGAGCGAGACGGTGAGGATGTCGTGCAGCTGCACGCCCGAGGTGACCGGCACCTCGAACGAGTGGTACGCCGCGATCGTCGGATCGACGTTGAAGAAGCAGTAACTGCCGAGGCCGAACCCCTGGAACGACGTGACCGAGTCCGAGCCACCTTGAAGGCGGCGTACCCGACGCGGGACCCGTTCATCCAGGACGCGGCGTTCGGCGGGTCGTAGGGCAACTCGTTCTGGAAGAACACGTCGCGCCCGTTGTTGCCGTTCCAGATCACCTCAGTAGCGCTGATAGTGCTCGACGAACATCCGTACGCGTTGACGTTGTTGCCGTTGACGATCAGACCGGTGTCGGCGGTATTCACCGTCCACCCGACGCCCGTACCGTGGTCGGCGCGCCAGGCCCAGATGTGGTCGATCAGCGCGTCGTTCTGGTTGACGATCAGGCTGGTCGTCGCCTTGCCGGCGAAGTCGCCGCCGATCCGGAAGAACACGTCCTGGATCGACGTCGGGTCGGCGGCGTGGCCCGTCGTCGATCCGGCCGTGCCGACCGTCAGCAGGGCGGCCGAGTTGACCGTACCGGCGTCGAACAGCATGCCCGCGAGGCGTACGCCGTTGACGTCGGCGACCTGCATCGTGTTCACGCCGTTCTGCGGGATCAGCGTCGGGAAGCCGATGCCGAGCACGACGGTGTCCGGGCGCGTCACGTTGATGGTCTGGCTGATGTTGTAGACGCCCGGCGTGAACAGCAGGTTGAGACCCTGGGCGAGGGCGGCGTTGATGGTCGCCGTCGAGTCGCCGGGGTGGGCGACGTAGAACTGCGACAGCGGCAGCGACGTCGCCCGGCGTGTTGCCGCCGAGCCACGAAGCACCGGTCGTGTTCGTCTGCGTCGACGGGACGAACACGTTGTAGTTGCCGGCCGCGTCCAGGTAGAGGTACGGCTCGTCGCGGCTGACCGGGGTCGTGGCGACATTGGTGTACGGCGGGTTCGGGAACTGCGTGGCCGGCGCGCCGACCGTACCCATGTTCACCATGTTCCAGACGCCGTTCAGGTAGCCGCCGATGTTGCTGTTGCGGATGAAGAACTGCTGCTGCGAGAACGGCTGCACGGTGCCGGTGATGCGGCTGTCCGAGATGTATCCGCCGCTGGCGAAGCCGAAACCGTTCGGCGCGAGGTTCAGGTCGCCCTGGATGTCCATCCGCCGGAACGGCCCGGCCTGCGCGACCGCCCACCGGGTGAACCCGGCCGACGGGAACACCTCCATGTTCGACGCCGAGCGCCAGAAGTTCTGCGTCGCGTTGCCGGCGTTCCAGCCGGCGTCGACGGTGATGTCACCGTGGATCTGGACCTGGTCCGGGTTCTGGCCGAGGCCCATGATCGAGGTGTAGAAACCGATCTGGGCGTTGAATCCGCTGTAGCTGCCTGGCTTGAACAGCAGGGCGAAGCGCTGGGTACCGAACTGGTTCGACTGCTGGGTGTTGAAGACGCTGTCGACCTGACTCTGAATGGTCGCGCCGGACATCGACGGGTCGAACACGATGACGTTCGGGCCGAGCGACCCGCCGCCCTGGATGGGTCCGGTGCCGCCGCCGGTCGCCGTGGTGAACACGGCGAACTCGAACAACGAGTAGCCGAACGCGGTGCCACGTACGGTGCCGTTCATCCGTACGAAGCGACCGGTGCCGTTGACCGTCAACGTCTGTACGCCGCCGGCGCCGGTGGTGGTCGTGAAGATGTTGGTCCACGTGGTGCCGTCATTGGACGTCTGGATCTGGAACGACTTCGCGAACGCGGCCTCCCAGGTCAGCGTCACCTGACAGATCGTTTGCGACGTACCGAGGTCGACCTGCAACCATTGCGGGTCGCTGAACGCACTGGACCACCGGGTCCCGGTGTTCCCGTCGAACGCGTTGGACGCCGGGAAGCTCGCGTTCTCGGTCGACGAGGCGGTGGCCGGCTTGTTCAGTGCCGCGTTCGTGGCCGTGTTGCAGGTGCCCGTGCCACCCGTACCGACGGTGCCGAAGACCTGGAACTCCCAGATCGAGTAGCCGAACTGCGTGCCACGGACCGTGCCGTTCATCCGCACGAAGCGACCGGTGCCGCTGACGGTCAGGTCCTGGAGGCCGCCGCCGCCGGTGGTGGTCGTGAAGATGTTCGTCCAGGTGGTGCCGTCGTTGGACGTCTGGATCTGGAACGACTTACCGAACGCAGCCTCCCAGTTGATGCTGACCTCGGTGATCGTGTCGGTCGTGCCGAGATCGACCTGCAGCCACTGCGGATCGCTGAATGCACTCGACCACCGGGTGCCGGTGTTGCCGTCGGTCGCCGCCGACGCGGGTGTCCCGGCGTTCTCGGTCGAGGATGCGGTGGTCGGCTTGCCCTGCGATAGCAGAGTGCCGGCGGCATGGGCGTCGGTCGCCGCCGACGCTACAAGATAGATCGTGAACAGTAGTGCGGACGCCGCGGCAACCGCGATGCGGCGGGGGAGGTGGCGATGCGCCCGGTTTCTCCGGGCGTCGATCGCAGGCACAGCAGACATGAACGTCTCCCTGCAGGCACGAATGGGTGCGCGGCATCGCCGCCGGCCGGGACGGCGACGCCTCGCTCGGTTGGGTCCGCAACCGTGTGAACATCCGGTTTCGGGGGTGTGTCAGGGAGCGCTCTGGGTGAGAGATTCTTGCGGACGTCGACCGATGTCAATATGACAAACCGGGCGGCGGTCAAACGGGGACGACGCCGCGAAGTTATGGAACGACCAGGCACGGTACCGGGCCAGCGAGTTTGTTGTCGCTGACACCAAAGTAATGATTCGCGACTCGAAAAAAGTATTTCGGGGCCGATGCGCCATCCGGTCAACCGACCGGATACGGCAAAGTCATCGATATTCGCACGAGTCGATATGTAACGCGCGGGTTGCGCGCTACGCATTGCCTGTCCTCAGGCGGCTCCGACGCGGGCGGCGCAGGCCAGCAGGTAGCGCTGCTCCGGAACGCTCGTCGTCTTGCGCGCCGCTTGCTGGTACGCCGCCCGCGCCGCGCCCCAGTCCCCGGCCATGTCGAGCAGGTGCGCGCGTACGGCGTCGATCCGATGGTGCCCGGCCAGCTGCTCGTCGGTGTCCAAGGAGGACAGAACGTCGAGGGCGGCCCGCGGGCCCTGCACCATGGCGAGCGCGACAACGCGGTTCAGCGTGACCATCGGATTGGGGGCGAGCACGCTCAGCAGGTCGTACAGCGAAAGGATCTGTGGCCAATCGGTGTCGCCCGCGCCCGACGCCTCGGCATGGACCGCGGCGATGGCCGCCTGTACCTGGTACGGCCCGACCGGTCCGTGCGGCAGGGTGGCGGCCACGAGGTCCAACCCGACCCGGATCGCGTCGGCATCCCAGCGCGTCCGATCCTGCTCCGCGAGCGGGACGAGCTCGCCGTCTGAGCCGGTCCGCGCCGGCCGTCGTGCCTCGGTCAGGATCATCAGCGCGAGCAGGCCGGCGACTTCGCCGTCGTCGGGCCGTAGCTCGTGTACGGCCTGGGTCAGGCGGACCGCCTCGTGGGTCAGATCGGCCCGGGCGAGCACCGAGCCGGAGCTGGCCGTGTAGCCCTCGTTGAAAATCAGGTAGAGCACCTGGAGCACGACCCGCAACCGGTCGGTCAGTTCCGGTTCGGACGGCATCTCGAAGCGGCTGCCGGCGCGTTTGATGCTCTGCTTGGCCCGGCTGATGCGCTGCGCCATCGTGGCCTCGGGCACGAAATAGGCCCGCGCGATTTCCGCCGTCGTCAGGCCGCCGACCGCGCGCAGCGTGAGCGCGGCCTGTGTCGGCGGGGACAACGACGGATGACAGCACAACACCAGCAACGTCAATGTGTCGTCGCGATCGGCCGGCCGTAGGTCGTCGTCCGCCGCCGGTGCGACGAGTTCGTCGCCCGGCGCCATCGCCGCCACGGTTTCCTCACGACGCCGTCGCGCGATGTCGCTGCGGGCCTGGTCGACGAGGCGGCGGCCGGCCACCGTGACGAGCCACGCGCGCGGGTTGTCCGGGATGCCATCGGTCGGCCACTGGGCGCTCGCGGCGGCCAGCGCCTCCTGCACCGCGTCCTCGCACTCGTCGAAGGTGCCGTACCGGCGGATGAGCGCACCGAGCACCTGCGGCGCCGTCTCGCGCAGCAGGTCCTCGATGGTCGGTTCTCCGGTCACCAGTGGTGTCTACAACTCCAGTCCGGAATCGTCCATCACTGGTCGCACTTCGATCGCGGTCAGCGCCGCGTCCGGGATCATCGCGGCCAGCTCGATCGCCCGGTCCATCGAGTCGCAGTCGACGGCGTAGTAGCCGGCCAGATACTCCTTCGTCTCGATGTACGGCCCGTCCGTCGCCGACGTGACGCCGTCGCGCACGCGTACGGTCTTCGACTGCGTCGGATTCGTCAGAGCCGCCGTGCCAATGAACTCGCCCGATTCGCGGATCTTCGGCGCGAATGCGTCGTGACCGGCGAATACGGCATTGCGCTCCTCCTCGGACAGCGCCCCGAACACGTCGTCGTTCATGTAGATCATCAGCAGGTACTTCATCGTGTGCTCCTCACGTCGTGGCGTCGACACCCACGTGTTCCGGCGGGTGTGTCTCGCGGGTAGGTCGGAGTCGACCAGCACATCTCGACACCACCGGGCGAATTTATCGCGAAAAGAATCTTGGCGGCGTCATGTCGAGAACGGCCGCGGTGCTCCGACCCACCCGCGAAGGCACCCGCCGGACGGGTGCGCACACGGAAGGAAGCGTCATGAGCATCTCGACCACCGAGGCCGCGAGCGCGACAGAGCGCGCCGGCCGACGGGAGTGGATCGGCCTCGCCGTGCTGGCGCTGCCGTCGCTGCTGATCTCGATAGACGTCTTCGTCATGTTGCTCGCGCTGCCGAGTATCAGTGAGGCCCTGCACGCCGGCAGCACGCAGCAGCTCTGGATCATGGACGTGTACAGCTTCATGCTGGCCGGCTTCATGATCACCATGGGTACGCTCGGCGACCGCATCGGTCGACGTCGACTGTTGCTGATCGGGGCGGCCGGATTCGGCATCGCATCGATCGTCGCCGCCTACTCGACGTCGGCGCCGATGCTGATCGTCGCCCGCGGTGCTCTCGGAATCGCCGGTGCGACCATCGCTCCCTCCACGTTGTCGCTGATCAGCAATATGTTCCGCGACGCCCGGCAACGCAGCGCCGCCATCGGCATCTGGTTCTCGTGCTTCATGGGCGGTGCCGTGATCGGGCCGGTCGTTGGCGGAGCGCTACTCGCCCATTTCTGGTGGGGCTCGGTCCTGCTGCTCGGCGTGCCGGCAATGCTGCTCCTGTTGGCCTTCGGTCGTACGTTCCTGCCCGAATACAAAGCGCCGACCGCGGGCCGTGTTGACCCGATCAGCGTGCTCACCTCGCTCGCCGCGATCCTGCCCATCGTGTACGGCTGCAAGGAGCTGGCCCGCTCCGGCTGGCAGCCGGTGCCGGTCGGGGCCGTCGTCGTCGGCGCCCTCGCCGGCGTGTACTTCGTCCGCCGCCAGCGTCGGCTGGAGCACCCGCTGCTCGACATGCGGCTGTTCGCCAACCGCAACTTCTCGGTGTCGCTTGGAACGATGTTTGTCGGGACGATGCTGACCGGCGCGCTGATGCTGTTCCTGACCGAGCATCTCCAGCTGGTCGAGGGCCTGTCGCCGTTGCGGGCCGGCTTGTGGATGCTGCCGGCCGTCGGCGCGTCGGTCGTCGCCGTGCTCGCCTCGCCGCTGCTGGCGCGGCGCTTCCGGCCGGCCTATCTCATTTCGGGTGGGCTCGTGGTCAGCGTGATCGGGCTGGCGCTGATGACCCGGATCGGCCCGTCCTACGCGCCCGTCATGCTGGCGGTGGCGTGGGCCGTGTCGAACATCGGCGCCGCTCCGTTCGTGTCGCTCGGCACCCACCTCGTGCTGGGATCGGTGCCGCCGGAGCGGGCCGGCTCGGCCGCCGCCCTGAACGAGACATCGGGCGAATTCGGGTTCGCGCTCGGCATCGCCGCGCTCGGCAGCGTTGGGACGGCCGTGTACCGATCCGTGCTCGATGCGCACGTTCCGGCCGGAGTACCGGCGGACGCATCCCGAGCAGCGCACGATTCGCTGGCCGGCGCGACGTCGGTCGCGCCGACCCTGCCGGACCAGGTCGGCGACGCGCTGCTCCAGGCCGCCCGGACCGCCTTCACCGACGGCCTGCACGCCGCCGCCACGATCAGCGCCGTGCTGCTGCTGGGCCTCGCGGTCTGCGTGGTGACCATGCTCCGCCGGATCCCGCCGATCGGCTCCGAGCAACCGGCCGATGCCGCCGAACCCGTTGGCGCACCGGACCTCGCCGACGTGACGAGCTGACCGTTTCCGTCCACCACTATCGCGAAGGCGAGATTCACCATGAACAGCACCGCAACCGTCACCTCCGCCGACGGCACCACCATCGCGTACGACAAGGTCGGCACCGGACCGGCCGTGATCCTGGTCGGCGGCGCGTTCCAGTACCGGTCGTTCGACCCGCGTACGGCCGAGATCGCGCGCGCACTCTCGGACCGATTCACCGTGTTCCACTACGACCGCCGCGGCCGCGGTGACAGCGGGGACACCCAGCCGTACGCCGTGGCGCGTGAGGTCGAGGACATCGCCGCGCTGATCGAGGCGGCCGGCGGCCGGGCCTGCCTCTACGGCATGTCGTCCGGCGCGCCGCTCGCGCTCGACGCGGTGGCGGCCGGGCTCGACGTACCGAAGATCGCGGTCTACGAGGCGCCGTTCCTGGTGGATGGTGGTCGCGCGGTCGGCGCCGATTATCTCGAGCGGCTCGACACCCGGCTGGCCGCCGGCGACCGGACCGGCGCCGTCACGCTGTTCCTGACCGAGGGTGTCGGCGTACCGGCCGAGTACGTCGCCGCGATGCGGCAACAGCCGATGTGGTCCGGCTTCGAGGCGGTCGCTCCCACGCTCGCGTACGACGCGCGGATCATGGACGGCACGCTGGACGGTCACGCGTTGCCGACGGACCGGTGGGCCACGGTGGCCTGTCCCGCGTTGATCGCCGACGGGGGAGCGAGCCCGGAGGCCATGCGTACGGCGGCGGACGCCCTCGCCGCCCTGTTGCCCGACGCGCGACGAGTCACGATCCCCGGACAGGATCATGGCGTCGCGCCGGAGGCGATCGTGCCGCTGCTGGCCGAGTTCTACGGCAGTTGACGAACGCAGCGGGAGAGCGCTCTCCGCGTTCCGTGCTATAAAGAACGGCCATGAACGCGGACGTCCCGCCACCCCGCCGCGCACCGACGCTCGAACACGTCGCGCGCGCCGCTGGCGTGTCGCGGGCCACCGTGTCCCGCGTCATCAACGGGGTCCGGAACGTCGACCCGGAGATCGCGGACGTCGTGCAGCGGGCGATCGCAGCGACCGGCTACGTGCCGAATCGAGCGGCCCGGGCGCTCGTCACGCGTCGCACGTTCTCGGTCGCGCTCGTCGTGTCGGCGCCGGATGACGTGGCGTTCGAGGATCCGTTTCTGGGTCGCGCGTTCGCCGATCCATTCTTCGGCCGTGTCGCGAGCGGCGCGCTCGCCGCGCTGGCGGATCGTGACATGCACATGATCCTGATGCGGGTGAACGATGAGACCGCGCGCGGCGAATTGCTCGGGCATCTGCGGCACGGTGACATCGACGGAGTGCTATCGGTCTCGGTGGCGGCGGCCGATCCGCTGCCGCGGATGTTGGCCCAGGCAGGCGTGCCGGTCGTGCTGTTCGGGCGTCCAGCCGACACGTTCGCGATCAGCTACGTCGACGCGGCCCAAGCTTCCGGCGCGGCAATGGCGGCCGATCATCTCGTCGGGCGCGGCTGCCAACGCATCGCGACGATCTGCGGTCCGGCCGACACCCCGGCCGGAGCGGACCGATTGACTGCGTTCCGCGAGGCGATGGCGCGGCACGGTCGCGCGTACGTTCCAGCGGCCTGGGGCAATTTCACCCACGACAGTGGCGAGTCGGCGATGCTGGCGCTGTTGCGCGACGAGCCGGATCTCGACGGCCTCTTCGTCGCGAACGACCTGATGGCGCAGGGCGCGATGCTCGTCCTCCGAGATGCCGGCAAGCGGGTCCCCTCCGACGTCGCCGTCATCGGCTTCGATGACAGCGCGCCGGCGCTGTCGACCCGGCCGAAACTCACCACCGTGCGCCAGCCGGTGGAGGAGATGATGGCCGCCATGGTCCGGTTGCTCCTCACCCACATCGAGGACCGCACGCGGCCGACCGCGTCGGTGATCTTCGAACCGACCTTGGTGATCCGCGATTCGGCCTAGGCGCCGATCGGTGGGACGCCGAGCATGCCGGCGTCGCGGCCTGGCCACGGGGCACGCCGCGACGCCGGCCCATCCGGCAGCGCCGTCCTGACCCATTGATGCCCATCGAGCACTGAGCGTTCTACTGTCCTTCATGGAACAGATGCCGTGGCTTGGCCGCGCCGCGCCCGCGCGACGGTAGGACGGAGTCGGCAACGCCGACAACGGAAAGGTTCTGCTCATGAAGCATTGGACGAGTGCCCGTACACCAGGTAGGAAGGTCGTCATCGCGACGGCCGGGGCCGCGCTCGCGCTCACCGCGATCGCGGTCGGTCCGGGTGCCGCGGCGGCCGCGCCGACCGGATCAATCACGGGTACGTCCGCTCTCGGGCGCACGTGTCCGCCGGCCGCGTCGGCGGTGAGCTTTAGCGACGCGCTCGACAAGCTCACGGTCGACGGCGCCACCATCGGTGGTCTGTCCTCGCTCGCGTTCGACCCTCGCTCGAACGCGTGGGCGTCGGCCGTCGACAACAACGCATCGGACCCGGAGCGCATCTGGTTCTTCCGCAACCTGAACGACCCGACCGTGGTACGGCCACCGCTCGTGCTCCGCAAGCCGGACGGCACGCCGTACGACGGGACGACGGCCGACGACGAAGGTCTGGCTGTCCTGCCCGACGGTGACTACCTGGTGAGTTCCGAGACCGAGCCGTCGATCCGGATCTACGGTCGCGACGGCGTACAGAAGGCGTCGCTTCCGGTGCCGGCACGGTTCGGCGTAACGGGAAAGACGCCGCTCGGCGAGGCGACCGGCAACGCGACCCTGGAGGGTCTGACGATCTCGTCGGACGGTCGCCAGGTGGTGGCCGCGATGGAGGGCGCGTTGTCGGGCGACGTGTCGCCGAGCGGCGATGCGACATTCCACCGGTTCCTGGTCTATGCCGCTGGGCCGCACGGCACGTGGAAACTCACGAAGCAGATCGCCTACCGGACGGAGACCGGCCAGCGGGTGCCGGAAGTCGCGGCGTACGGCCGGGATTCGTTGCTCGTCGAAGAGGCCTCGTTCTCGACCACGACGGGCAACGCGGTGTCGCTGTACGCCGTCACCGGACTCGACCGGGCCAAGGACGTGAGCGATGTTGCCAACCTGTCGCAGGCGCCGAGCCGAGACGTGGTCGGCAAGAAGCTCGTCGCGAATCTCGTCGATTGCCCGACGCTCGGCGCGCCGTCCAAGGAGACCCAGACGAACCCGTTGCTGGACAACTACGAGGGCATGGCCATCACGTTCGGCGGTCAGCCGGTCCACGGACTGCCCACGATTGCCGGCGTCAGCCTGATCAGCGACGACAACAACAGTCCGAACCAGTTCACCCGGGTCCTGAACCTGGTCGCGGTCCTGCCCTGACCAACGCCCCACGGCCGCACCACGGTCGGTGATTCACCGGGGTGGACGATTCGGGTCGTTCCGACGGCGCGAATCATCCACCCTGGTCGATCATGACGCCACGGGAGCGTCCGCTTGCCGCTGCGGCGTACCGCCGATGACGCCAGGGTGAATGACCGGTGAATCCTCGCACGAAGGGTGCCCTAACTCTGGCGTGACTGGCATTCGCCATGCCTATCCTCTTGTCGGTTCGCGGACGCGCCGATCCGGCGGCACCGCCGACACCCCCCTCGAGGAGTATCTGTGCAGGACCGTTCGGGTCCGTCGGCCGCGCGCGGTCGCGGTCCACGCGGGTTGGTGGCGCTCGCCGCGACGGCCGCCTCGGTAGCGGTACTGGCCGCCTGTACGAGTTCGTCGGCGGCACCCGCGGCGAGCGCGCTCACCGTGACCGTGGACCGTGGAGCGTGCGGCGCGGGCTGGCTGGCGTCCGGCGGCGTGCAGACATTCCAGGTGCACAACCGGGACATTGTGACGACCGAGGTGCAACTGGTGGATCCGACGACCGGCGGTGTCTACGCCGAAGTCGAAAACCTCGCGCCCAACTCCACCCGACCGATGCGAGTCCAACTCGGTCACGGCAATTACGCCTTCCGCTGCTATCCGGAAGATGCGGACGCGGTCAACGGGCCGACGGTCCGGATAACCACGGGCGTCGCCAACGGCAGCGCGGCCGTGTTGCCGGTCTCCGGTATCGATCTGGCCGGTTCGGTGAAGTCCTATCAGGCGTACACGACGGCGGCACTCGCAACGCTCGCCAACGAGGTCGCGACGCTGGACCGAGCAGCGAAGTCGGGCAACCGAGCCAGTGCCGAGGCGGCGTGGCTGCCGGCCCATCTCGCCTACAACCGGCTCGGCGCCGCGTACGGGACGTTCGGCGACTTCGCCGACGCGATCGACGGCATGCCCGACGGGCTGCCCGGTGGGGTGAACGATCCGGACTTCTCCGGCTTCCACCGCATCGAGTACGGACTGTGGCACGGCGAGTCGATGGCCACGTGGCCAAGCTCGCCGACAAGCTCGTCGCCGACGTCGCGGGACTGCGAGCGGACTTTCCGAAAGAGCAGATCGACCCGAACGATCTACCGCTACGCGCGCACGAGATCATGGAGAACACGCTGCAGTTCCAGCTGACCGGCCACGCCGATCAGGGGAGCGGCACGAGTCTCGCGACGGCGCTGGCCAACGTTGACGGGACCCAGGCCGTGCTGGACGCGATCGCGCCCGTCATGCAGCCGCGGTACGCCGGCTGGTCGACCGTCGGAACCTGGATGACGACGCTTCGCACCGCCCTCGCGGCGGCGCAGCGGCCCGGCGGCGGTTGGACGCCGGTCGCCGCACTGTCCGTTGCCAGCCGGCAACGGATCGACGCGGCGGCGGGCGGGCTTCTGGAAGCCCTTGCGCCGATCGCCGCCATCGGTGACGTACGGCGGACCCAATGACTGATCGACGCTCATTCCTTCGCGGCGCACTCGGCGCCGGCGTTGCCGGTGTGGCCGGCGCCGCGACCGGTGCCGGCATCGCGGTCGCCGTCTCGGGCACACCGGCCGCGGCCGCCGACGTGGCCACGGGCCCGACCTCGGCCGTAGCGTTCCACGGCGTACGGCAGGCCGGCGTCACGACGCCGTTGCAGCTGCACGCATCCGTACTGTCCCTCGACGTCGAGGTCGCCGACCGTGCCGGCCTCGAGGAGATGCTCCGTACGCTGACCGACCGTGCGCGTTTCCTTACACGCGGCGGGACGCCACCTGACCCGGGCATCGCCGCCCCTCCGACCGACTCCGGTGTACTCGGCCCGGTCGTCGTGCCGGACAACCTGACGATCACGCTCGGCGTCGGCGCCTCGTTGTTCGACGGGCGCTTCGGCCTTGCCGGCAAGCGGCCGGCCGAGCTGACGGCGATGCCCACGTTCCCGGACGACCACCTCGACCCGGACCTCACCCACGGCGACCTCAGCCTGCAGGTCTGCGCCGAGAATCGGGACACCGTCGGCCATGCCGTACGCGACATCGCGAAATACCTGCGCGGCGCGTTCGCGGTGCGGTGGCGGGTCGACGGTTTCCAGTCACCGCCGCGCCCGTCCGGCACACCGCGCAACCTATTGGGGTTCAAGGACGGTACGGCCAACCTCGACAAGACCGACAATGCCCTGATGAACCGGCAGGTCTGGATCGAGTCGGACGCCGAGCAGCCGTGGATCGCCGGCGGCAGCTACCAGGTGATCCGGAAGATCCGGATGCTCATCGAGTTCTGGGACCGGATCGGCATCACCGAGCAGGAGAACCTGATCGGTCGGCGGCGGGACACCGGCGCGCCGATGGACGGCAACGCCGAGATGGACACGCCGAACTTCCCGGCCGACCCGGTCGGCGCCGCGACGCCGTTGACCAGCCACATCCGGCTGGCGAACCCGCGCACATCGCAGAGCGAGGCGAGCCGGATCCTGCGCCGGCCGTACAACTTCGACAACGGCATGGACGAGGTCGGCAATCTCGACATGGGTCTGCTGTTCGTGGCCTACCAACAGAGCATCGCGCGGCAGTTCGCGACGATCCAGAAACGCCTCGAGGGCGAGCCGCTGGTCGACTACATCCAGCCGGTCGGCGGCGGTTATTTCCTGGCGCTGCCGGGCGTACGCGATGACAAGGATTTCTTCGGCCGCACGATGTTGGCCTGACGTCGGGGCGGTATCGCTGTTCGGTCCACAATGTTCACTGCCATGCGACCGGCCGGACACAGTGGATGCCGGCCCCGAAACCTTCCGTTCATCAAGGCGATCCGGCGTCGCGCCGTTGTCGCTGGGTTTCACAGGTTCTCGTCATGATGGATTCATATAACGTTCGGCACTCCTTCCCATCACGGCCGTCGCCGTGCCCGCCGCCTCCGCGACATTGCGTAGTGCAATGTCGCACTTCAGGAGGAGGCGAATAGTGGGCATCAGGCCCAGAACGTGGAACAAGACGTCTCGCATCACGGCGCTCGTCGTGGGCGGCGCGGCGTTGGCACTCATCGCGGGGACCGGCCCGGTGTGGGCGGGCAACAAGTCGGATTCCCCGGCGAAGCACAAGGGCCCGGTGGTGACGGCGACGCCGATCAAGCACCTGGTGGTCATCTTCGACGAGAACATCTCGTTCGACCACTACTTCGGCACGTACCCGAACGCCACCAACGCCGACGGCACGCCGTTCACGGCGAAGAAGAACACGCCGGCGGTCGACGGGCTCTCGCCGACGCTGCTGACCAACAACCCGAACATGTTCAACCCGACCCGGTTGAGCTCGTCGCAGGCGCTGACCTGCGACCAGAACCACGGGTACGCGGCCGAGCAGAAGGCGTACGACGGCGGCAAGGCCGACCAGTTCGTCCAGTTCACCGAGACCGACAAGTGCACCGGCCAGCCGATCCTCTTCGGCCAGCCTGGTCTCGTCATGGACTACTACGACGGCAACACGGTCACCGGTCTGTGGAACTACGCACAGAACTACGCGATGAGCGACAACTCGTACAGCAACGTGTTCGGCCCGTCGACGCCCGGCGCGATCAACCTGGTCTCGGGTCAGACGCACGGCGTGGTCGGGTCACCTCGGTGACGCACACGGTCACGTCGGCGCCGAACATCGCGCAGTCAGCGAACGGTGCCGGCGTCGGCACCGACATCGGTGACTTCGACCCGGCGTGGGACGACTGTTCGGACAACAACCACGTGTCGACGAGCAACCTCGGCGCGATGGAGGGTACGAACGTCGGCGACCTGCTGAACCGGCAGGGCGTCACGTGGGGCTGGTTCCAGGGCGGCTTCAAGCCGACCGTCACGGCGGCAGACAGCCCGAGCGGCTTCGCGGTCTGCGGCGCGTCGCACAACAACATCGGCGGCATCCCGGCCACCGATTACAGCCCGCACCACAACCCGTTCGAGTACTACTTGTCGACGTCGAACCCGCACCACCTCCCGCCGTCGTCGGTTGCCATGATCGGTCAGACCGACCAGGCCAACCACGAGTACGACACGAGCGACTTCGACGCGGCGGTTGCGGCGAACAACATCCCGGCGGTGAGCTTCCTCAAGGCACCGGAATACCAGGATGGCCACGCTGGCTACTCGGATCCGCTGGATGAGCAGACGTTCATTGTGAACACGATCAACGAGCTGCAGAAGTCCAAGGATTGGGCGTCGACGGCGGTTGTTCGTCGCCTACGACGACTCCGATGGCTGGTACGACCACGTCACCCCGTCGATCAAGAACGGGTCGACCGACGCGTCGGTTGACCAGGCGGCGCTGTGTGGCAACGCTCCGATCCTCGGTGGGTACGAGGACCGCTGCTCACCCGGCCCGCGGCAGCCGCTGCTGGTCATCAGCCCGTACAGCAAGCAGAACTACGTGGACCACACGTTCACCGAGCAGACTTCCGTGCTGAAGTTCATCGAGGACAACTGGTTCACCGGACGCATCGGCGACAGCTCGTTCGACAAGAGCTCGAACTCGATCACCAACATGCTCGACTTCAAGCACAAGCCGAACACGACGCCAGTGATCCTCGACCCGGCGACGGGCGCGGTGGCGTCTCACTGAACCACTGCTCGACCCGGGTGTGAGCCCGGTGCTACACACCGCAACCCCGGCGGCCGGCGGGTCCGGCCACCGGGGTTGCGTGCACGAACGGCCCGCGCACCACCCGCTGTTCAGCGAGCGCGGGTCAGCGTGACCGCCACGGTCTGGCCGGTGTTCGCGGGACCGGCGTAGAGCCCTTTCAACGGCGGTACGTCGGCGTAGTCGCGACCGCGGCCGACCATCACATGCCGTTCCCCGATCGGGATCCCGTTCGTCGGGTCGAATGCCCGCCAACCGCCGTCGAACCATTCGACCCACGCGTGCGACTGTCCCGTCACCGCGTCGCCAAGTTCGGCGTCCTCGGTCGGGTAGAGGTATCCGGACACGTATCGGGCCGGCAAACCCAGCGCGCGTAACAGGCCGATCGACAGGTGCGAGATGTCCTGGCAGACGCCCTTCCGCTGCCGCCACACCTGTACGGCGTCGGTCTGCACACCGGTGCTGCCCGGCACGTATTCGATCTTTTCGTGGACGATGTCACACACCGCCGAGGCCGCCGCCGCCGGAGTCGGGTGTGCGGCGCGGAGTTCGGCGGCGAGCGCGGTCAACTCCTCGTCCAGCGCCGTCCGCGGCGTGGGCAGCATGACCTCGGGCCACCGGTCGGTGACGGGCGGCGTG
The DNA here is from genome assembly GCA_963724705.1 of uncultured Actinomycetota bacterium. Taxonomy (GTDB): domain Bacteria; phylum Actinomycetota; class Actinomycetes; order Mycobacteriales; family Micromonosporaceae; genus DASQPR01. The sequence goes on along the minus strand of CAVRVS010000004.1, from coordinate 1,850,052 downwards.
CCGAGTTCGGTCCAGGACAGCCCGTCGCCGAACGTACTGGCCGACGACGTCTCGACGAGGGCGTCGGCGAGAACGTCGAGCGTCTCGTGCGGCGCGTGGACGTCGAAGACGGTGACGAGCGTGTCCCAGTAGTCGCGGTAGGTGAATGTCCGGGCGTACGGCCGGACGGTGACCCGGCTGTCCAGCACGTTCTGATGGCTGTCGGTGCTCGGCGACATCCGCGCCTCGTTGTACGACGACGCGACCGGTCCGGCGTACGTGAAGCCGGTCCGGTGACTGATCTGCAGCCGCCAGCCCATCAGTGCCTCCTCATCTCACGCGACATTTCACGCGACCATGTCGATCTCATGCGACGATGTCGACCTGCCAGGCCACCGCCGCTGTCTGGCGGAAGTAGCGCACCGAGACGGCCTCGTTGACCCGCGAACACGTCTGCTCCAGCCGACCGAGCACTGGTCCGAGGTCGGCCAGCAACTCTTCCGGCGAGCGGTAGGCCAGATCCGTGCGGGCCCGCCCGAGAATGCGCTGGGCGTCCGTACCCATGCCGACGCGCGCGGTCCGGCTGATACCGAGCGTCGACTCGAGCTCGCCGAGGCAATCCTCGGCGGTCATCATGGCGGCCAGTACCGACCGCGGGAAGAGCCGGTCCAGCAACAGGAACTCGGCGGCGTGCCGGTCGCCGTGCGCGCCGCGGTAGGTCCGCAGATAGGGCTCCCACGCGCCGCACGCTCGCAGCAGCATGAGCCAACTCGGGATCGTGCCGCCGGCCTTGCGGTGCGTGGACAGCAGCCGGGCGGTCATGTCGACCCGCTCGATACTGCGGCCCAGCACCAGGAACAGCCAGCCTTCATCGCGGCTCATCGTCGCGTCGGCCACACCGCCGAGCACCGCGCACCGGTCCCGTACCCACCGAAAGAACGCATGAACCCCACGCTCGTCGATGCGCTCACGCGCCGTCGCAAGGCCCAGCCACGTCGTGTTCAGGGTTTCGAACATGTCCGCCGGTACGGTCTCCCGCGCGCCCCGCGCGTTCTCGCGCGCGGCGGCGAGCGCACCCAACACCGATGTCGGGCTGTCCGGGTTCAGGCCGAGGCGTTCGATCACGCCGGGCAGGCTCGCGCGGGAGTTGTCGGTCGTCGGGACACCCATGACCCCGAGCAGCGAACGGCACGCGCGCTCCTCGTCAGTCCACGGATCCTGCAACATCCGCTGCAGGTGTACGTCGAGGATGCGCGACGTGTCTTCGGCCCGTTCGACATAGCGACCGATCCAGTAGAGCGATTCCGCGATGCGGCTCAGCATGGCGCGCCTCCGGTCGGGGGACCGGCGGCGGTTCGTACCCGTTGTTGTTGTTGCTGTTGTTGTTGGGCGGCGACGGCGCCGGCGTCCGGGCCGAGATCGGGCATGCGCGGCGACGGCACCGAATCGGCCGGGACGTCGACGAGGTCGTCGTCGATCGCCTGCGCGTCCTCGGCGGGCTCGGCCGCCGTGATCAGCACCCAGGTGTCCTTCGATCCACCGCCCTGGCTGGAGTTCACGACCAGCGCGCCCTCCGGAAGCGCGACGCGGGTCAGGCCGCCCGGCAACACGTAGACGCGCTCGCCGTCGTTGACCGCGAACGGCCGCAGGTCGACGTGGCGCGGGCGGAGCCGGTCGCCGATCAGGGTCGGAACCATGGACAGCTTCACCTCGCGCTGTGCGATGAACCCACGCGGATCGAGCGCGAGTCGTTCCCGGACGTCGGCCAGCTCCTCGTCGCTGGCCTGCGAGCCGATGACGATGCCGGCACCGCCCGATCCGTCGACCGGCTTGACGACCAGTTCGTCGAGGTGGTCGAGCACATGCGCGAGCACGTCCGGGTCGTCCAGCCGATAGGTCTCCACGTTTGGCAGCAACGGCGTCTCGCCGAGGTAGTAGCGGATCAGGTCCGGGACATACGTGTAGAGGAGCTTGTCGTCGGCCACGCCGTTGCCGACGGCGTTGGCGATCGTCACGTTGCCGGCACGGGCGGCGTTCAGCAGTCCGGCGCAGCCGAGCATCGAGTCGGTCCGGAAATGTACGGGATCCAGAAAGTCGTCGTCGATCCGCCGGTAGATCACGTCGACCCGCTGCTCCCCGGCGGTCGTACGCATGGCGACCTCGTTGCCGGCACACACGAGGTCGCGACCTTCAACGAGTTCGACGCCCATCTCGCGGGCGAGCAGGGCGTGCTCGAAGTAGGCCGAGTTGTGCACGCCCGGCGTCAGCACGACCACGGTCGGCTCGTCGACCCCGACCGGGGCGGCCGCCCGCAGCGCCCGCAGCAGCATCGACGGGTAGCCGTCGACCGCTCGGATCCGGGTGGACGCGAACACTTCGGGCAGGACGGTGGTCATGAACCGGCGGTTCTCCATCACATAGCTGACGCCGGACGGGGTGCGTACGTTGTCCTCCAGCACCCGGAAGTCGCCGCGCTCGTCGCGGATGAGGTCGACACCGGCCACCGTCACGCGCACGCCGTTGGCCGGAGTGATGCCGGCCGCCTCGCGGATGAAATGGGCACTCGTGACTACGATGCGACGCGGCACGATGCCGTCGGCGAGCGCTTCGCCCGGTCCGTACACGTCAGCCAGGAACGCCTCCAGCGCGCGAACCCGTTGAGCGACACCGGCCTCGACGTGGTGCCACTGCGCCGCCGTGATGATGCGCGGCACGATGTCCATCGGGAACGGCCGCTCGACGCCCTTGAGCGCGAACGTGATGCCCTGATCCAGAAATGCGCGGGCGAGCACGCTGGCGCGCAGTTGCAGATCCGATCCGGCGAGCGGCCGGAGTGCGGCGTGCAACGTTTCGTACGCCGTGCGCGGAACGCCGGCGTCGCCGAACATCTCGTCCCACCCTGGACCGGGACGGTAGTCCTCGAACAGGTCCGCCATGGGCTGACATTACGGCCCGTCCATTGCGGACAGGTTACAAGTCCCAGCCCCCGGGCGATGCGACTGGCGGCGCGCTCAGGCGCCGAGCAGTTTGCGCACCCGTGGCGCGCCGATCGCGAGCAACAGCGTCGGCAGCCGTGGCCCGGTGTCCCGACCGACCAGCAGCCGGTAGAGCAGCGCGAAGAACGTACGCTGCGCGACCTTCAACTCATTCGTCGGCTTCGTGTCCATCGGCAACCCGAGCTGTCGCTTGGGAACGCCGTACACCAACGTGGTCAGACCGCCGAGTGACCAGTGTTCGTCGAGCCCGTCGAGCAGCATCGCGAGCGACCCGCGCTGGGCGTCGTCGAGGGAGGCGAGCAACTCCGTATCGGGCTCGTCACGCACGCGCGTGCGCAGCTCGGGCGGCACCTGCGTGGTGATCCACCGCTCGGCCTTATCGAGCCGCGGCCGGGTCTCGTCGAGCGACGTGATCGGGTTGTCCGGATCGAGGTCGGACAGGATGCGCAGCGTCTGCTCCGGCATCGCCCGTCGTCACGTCGACGATCGACGCGAGCGTGCGGTACGACACCGGACGCGGCGTCGCCGGCAGGAGCCGGGTCGCCGTCCCGACGGCGCGCATGTGCGCGGCGACGTCGGCCGGGGTCGCCGTTCCGGCGGTCACCTTGGCGCCGAGCGCATCCCACTCGTCGTAGGTGCGCTGGATCTCCTGGTCGAATGCGATCTTGAACGCCTGGTTCGGCCGGCGGCGCGCGTAGAGCCAGCGCAGCAGCGGTGCCTCCATGATCTCCAGCGCTTCGGCCGGGATCGGTACGCCGCCGCGAGAGCTGGACATCTTCGCCATGCCGGCGATGCCGACGAACGCGTACATCGGGCCGATGGGTTGGACGCCGCCGAAGACGGGACCGACGATCTGGCCGCCGACCTGGAAGGACGAGCCCGGCGAGGAGTGGTCGACGCCGACTGGGCTCGAAGTCGACGTCCTCGTACGCCCACCGCATCGGCCAGTCGACCTTCCAGACCAGCTTGCCGTTGCGGTGTTCCCGCAGCAGGAACGTGCCGCCGTGACCGTACGAGCAGGTGTAGGTCAGCTCGGTCGTCGCATCGTCGTAGCCGGTCACGGTCGTCGTATCACGGCCGCAGGTGTCGCAGTACGGCTTGTACGGGTAGTAGCCGGTGGAAGCGGTGCCGTCGTCGTCGGCGGCCGCTCCGGAACCCTCGGCGGCGGCCTCGGCCGCGGCGGCGTCATCGGCGTCCAGCTTCTGGTTCTGCTGGCCACGCTGCCGCTGACCACCGGTCGAGGCGCCCGGCGCGCGGCCCTTCGTGCGATAGCGATCGAGGATCGCGTCGATCGTCGCCCGCTCGCGCATGGCGAGCAGCACCTGCTCGACGTACGCCCCGGACGTGTACATCTCGGTCTGGCTGATGCCGCGATATTCGATGCCGAGATCGGCTAACGCGGCGATCAACGGCGCCTTGAAGTGCTCGGCCCAGTTCGCGTACGGGCTACCCGGCGGCGCCGGCACCCGCGACAGAGGCCGGCCGATGTGCTCGGACCAGGCCGGGTCGATGCCAGCGGGCACGCGCCGGAAACGGTCGAAATCGTCCCACGACAGGATGTGCTCGCATCGCACACCGCGTCGCTTGATCTCGTCGGCGACCAGATGCGGCGTCATGACCTCGCGCAGGTTGCCAAGGTGGATCGGGCCGGACGGGCTGAGCCCTGAGGCGCAGACGATCGTCTTGCCTGGCGCACGCCGCGTCGCCTCCGCGATGACGTCGTCCGCCAGCCGCGAGACCCAGTCGGCCTCGTTCGCGTCCGTCACGATCCCCGTGCTCCCTTCCCGCGGGTCGACCGTCCCGTGTGTCGACCGATCACCCTGCTACTGCCTATTGTCCCGGATCGGCGGAACCGGCGGTCAGGCGGTCGACAAGATCCGTGACGAGACGTCCGAGCCGTGCCCACCGGGCCGGATCGGTCGCCGGGGTCATTCCGCGACTGGGGCACTCCACGATCATGATCAGATACAGGTACAGCTGGTAGAGCCAGATCCGACGGCGTACGCAGTCGTCGATCGCCAGCGGCGTCACCCTGCGGTATCCACGCAGGAACGGATGTCCGGGCGGATCGAGGACGTCGGCGAAGAGCGCCGGAGAGGCGAAGTCGACGAGCGGGTCGCCGAACAGGTAACGCTCGCCGTCGACCAGGCCGGACAGGTGCGCGCCGTCGCTCGCGATGGTGGCGAGCACGTTGCCGTCCCAGAGATCGAAGTGGACGAGCGCCGGCCGGTTGACGACCGCGAGGATCGACCGGTGGGCGCGCACGACCGCACGCACGCGGTCGGGCGAGACCGGAAGCGTCACGGACCAGACGATCGCGTCGTACAGAATCGCGTCGACCATGGCCGCGAACGCGTCCGGCCAGGTGGCCGCGCTCGGCCGGTCGCCCGGGTAGCCGAACCGGTCGCCCGTGACCCGGTGGAGTCGGGCGATCGCGGCGCCGCTCTCCTCGCGTACCCGCGTCGTGTCGGTGCCGGCCGGCAGCGACGGTAGGGGAGTGCCGGGCAGGAACGTCATGAACAGCCAGTCGTCGGCCTCGTAGAGGACCCGCGCGATCGGCAGCTCGGGTGCGCCGGTCGCGGCCGTACGTAGGTAGTTCGCCTCCTCGGCGAGCATGCCGCGCTCGTAGGTGAGCAGGCCGGCGCCGGGCGTCGCGCTGATCTTCAGCACGACCGGTCCACGGTCGGCCAGATCTACCCGCCAGACACTGCCGAAGCTGCCCCCGGTGAACGGTTCGGCGTGGGCAACGGTCGCGCTGTCCCCGAATGCGGTCGTGGCCGCGGCCAGCACGTACCCGCGATCGACGTCTCGCTGTGTCGGGCTGCGCACGCGGACAGCATGATCGAAACTGCACGTGCGCGCATCCGACTATCGCCCAGCGCAGGATCCCGGACCGCGCCGAGGTGCGCGGCGGAGCTTCTCGAACGGCTGACCGCGCCGACCACCGCCACATAGTGTTTGACGTGGTCTGGTGTCGGATGCGCGCCGACCGGCAAAGCGGACGGCGACAGTGAGGACGCTGACATGACCGCGGAGCGGACGATCTTCATCACCGGTGCGACCGACGGACTCGGTCGCGCGCTGGCCGACCGGCTCGCCGCTGACGGTGCGCGATTGATTTTGCATGGACGCGACGCCGCGCGCCTGACCGACGTCGCGGACCGCATCGCGGGCACGCAGGGCGGACCGCGGCCGGTGACCGTACGGGCCGACCTCGCGGATCTCGGCCAGGTGCGGGCGCTCGCCGACGAGGTGCGTCAGTCGACCGATCGGCTCGACGTGTTCGTAAGCAACGCCGGCATCGGATCGGGTGAGCCGGAGGGCCGGGAGCGCAGGACGAGCGCGGACGGCTACGAACTTCGGTTCGCGGTGAACTATCTGGCCGGCTTCCTGCTCACGTTGGAACTGCTGCCGTTGCTGCGCCGGACCGGCGCCCTCGGGGCAGCGGCCCGGATCGTCAATGTCGCGTCGATCGGCCAAGCACCGCTCGACTTCGACGACCTGATGCTCGAACGCGACTACTCGGGCAGCCGGGCGTACGGGCAGAGCAAGCTCGCCCAGATCATGTCCGGCTTCGAGCTCGCCGGTCGGGTGCCGGCCGAGGAGGTCACCGTCAACAGCCTGCACCCGGCCACGTACATGCCGACGAAGATGGTGTTGCGGGATCTCGGGTACAGCGTCGACGCCCTCGACACCGGGGTCATGTCCACCTGGCGACTGGTGTCCGATCCGGATCTGTCGGCGGTCACCGGCCGGTTCTTCGACCGTACGCAGGAAACGCGGGCCAACCCGCAGGCATATGTCGCGACGGCTCGAACGGAGTTGTGGCGACGCAGTTTGGCCCTCGTCGATTATCCGGTTGTCGATACACCGGACGCTCCGTAACGTCGACCGGCCCGATCCAACCGTCCTGTGGGAGCCGGCCGTGACGTCGACGCGCAAGTTCGTGACGCCCGACGACCTTGCCGATCTCATTCGAGCGCACGTGGGATCGGATCGGCGGGTCGTCGACGTTGAGCGGTTCACCACCGGCAGCAAGAAGGGCGTCTACCGTCTGACGCTCGATGACGGGTCAACGATCGTCCTCTACGTCTGGCATCCGGACGAGAACTTCTGGCCGTTGCCGCCGCGATCCGATCCCGGATGACCCGTTCACGGACGCGACCGGCGTCGACCTGTTCGAGGCGGCATACCAGCGGCTGGTCGGGATCGGCGTCGGGACCCCCGTGGTGCACGTCATCGATCGCAGCCACGCGCTTTACCCTGCGGATCTCGCGCTGGTGGAGGACGTACGAGGTGGCACTCTGGAGGGCCTCATCGAGCGGGATCGCGCGGCTGCGGATCGCCCGATCGCGATGCTGCGCGAGGCGCTCACCGCCATGCGTCACGACATCTCCATGAGCTTCGGAAAGGTCGCGGTCGTCGACGCCGGCGACGGGGTGGCCGACCGCGCGGCAGCCGAGGTGATTCTGCGTCGCTCACTCGGCCACCTGGCCGAGGCGGCCGGCTACGAGCCACGCCTCGACGCCGCCCGCCACGCAATCGAGGCGAAACTCCGTGACCTGGCCGGTGCCGTACGCCCACGCATTGGATACGGCCTCATCCATGGCGAGTTGGGTGCCGATCACGTGATGCTGGACGAGACCGGCGCACCGTTGCTCATCGACATCGAAGGGCTCGCCTACTTCGACATCGAGTGGGAGTACGTGTTCCTCAAGATCCGATTTCGCGAGAACTACGCGGCGCTGGCCGCGGACGACCTCGATCCCGACCGCATGCGGTTCTACCAGCTCGCGCACCACCTGTCCCTGGTAGCCGGTCCGTTGCGGATCGCGAGTGTCGGCGACTTTCACGACACCGCGTTCATGCGCGAACTCGCCGATGAACACACAGCACGGGCGCTCGCCTACATCGCGTGATGGCACACGATCACGCGTGATGCGGTGTTCGCCGGCGTCGGGGCATCCGAAACAATGGCGTTCATGACTCAGGCTCTCCTCGTGATGGACATCCAGAACGCGATCGTGGCTCGGATCGGCGACAACGAAGACCTGCTGGCCCGACTGGACCGCGCGATCGACGCGGCGCGCCGCGCCGGCGTACCGGTCATCTACGTACGGGTCGGCTTCCGGGAGGGCTACCCCGAGGTCGCAGCGTCGAACAAGTCGTTCGCCGCGCTCGCCGGTCGCGGGGGCATGGGGGAAGCCGACGACGCAACTCAAATCCATTCGCGGGTCGCGCCCCGGCCGGGCGAAGCCGTCGTGGTCAAGAAGCGCGTCAGCGCGTTCGCCGGCAGCGATCTCGGGGTCCTGTTGCGTGGCCAACGGATCGACACGCTCGTCCTGACCGGCATCGCCACGTCCGGTGTCGTGCTGTCGACTCTCCGCGAGGCGGCCGACCTCGACTTCGGTCTGGTTGTGCTGGCCGACGCGTGCGCCGACGTCGATCCCGAGGTGCACCGAGTCCTGACCGAGAAGGTGTTCGTCCGGCAGGCGGACGTGATGACGGTCGCCGAGTGGGTGGAGTCGCTCCCGGCGGCGTGATCCGCGCGGGTGCATGGCGATTTCACAGGTACTCTCCTCAACAATCAACCGCAGCGCGACTCCGTGTCGCGACCGCAGTCGTGGGCAGGGCCACATCGCGGCCGGGATCGACGCACGGAGGTCGGACGAGTGGACAGGGCCGAGGCCGGAGCGCGTCCGGCGAGCGTCGCCGGCGTGAGCGCGGTCGAGTACACGGACCCGTTGTCTCCGTGGGCATGGGGGTCCGAACCGACGTTCCGTCGACTCCGGGACGTCCTGGGTCCGTCGGTGTCCTGGCGTCAGGCATTCGGCCTGCTATTCGCCGAGTCCGACGAGTTGCCGGCGGACGTAGCCGCGGAAACCGCGCAGTATCACCGCCACCTCCGGGACATCGCGGCGCAAACGGGGGCTCCATACCCGGCTTTCCTCGAACGCGTGGTTCGCACCAGCCGTCCGGCCGCCGTCGTCGCGGTGGCGGCGCGGTCCCAGGGTCCCGACGTTGCCGAGCGCGTCCTGCGCCGCCTGCGCGAGCACATGTTTCTCCTCGGCACTCCGCCGGACACGCCGAGCCGCGCCATCGCCGCGGTCGCGTCTGTGCCCGGCGTCGACGCGGAACGGCTCGTCGAAGAAGCGGCATCCAGCGCGGTGGCGGAGGTCGTCGCGCACGATGCCGCCGAGACCCGGACGCCGGTGCCCGAGGCGTACGACGTGGACGACCACGGGCCGTACAGCGGCCGACCGGAAGCGACCGCGACCGGTGCACGCTATGCGTTGCCGACGGTCGTGTTCACCGGACCTCGCGGACGACGTGTCGTTCCCGGTTGGCGCCCGCTGGCCGATTACCTGGGCGCCGTGGGTCAGGTCGGCGGTGTCGCGCCGGACGAGGCACCGTTCCTCGACGTGGACGTCGCGCTCGATCGGTACCGGAGCCTGACCCGTCCAGATCTCCTGGCGCTGACCGGCGCGACCGCACCGCCACACCGGGGAGTGTTGCTGGACAACGGAAGCGGACCGGTGTGGCTGCATCCCGACGACGCCCGTACGCATCCGGCGATGCATGTCGCACGCCCGGCCGAACCGGGTTAGATGTTTGGTGGCAGGTATTCGGCGTTGCGGTCGACGAGCATGTACACCTTTTCGCTCATGGGGGCGCGGAGTTCTTCGGCGAGCTGGCCGAGCAGGCCAGCGCAGCGGGCCAACAATGCGACGCCGCGCAAGAGTTCGGTGGGCAGGCCGAGGTCGGCAAGCGCCGCGCCGCAGACCCCGGCGCCGTTGAGGGGCAACGTACGGCCGAGGACCTGGCCGTGTACGCGGCCGATCGCCGCGAACAGCGCCAGATGCGGGCCGGTGATGTCTTCGTCGCGCGCGATGCGTTGGATGACTGGTACGCGAGGGTCGCCGTGCTTGTGCACGGGGTGGCCGAGGCCGGGGACGAATCGGCCAGCGGCGCGCCTGCGCCGGACGGCGTCGAGGGCGACGGCATCCCAGCCGTCGTCGGTATCGGGTAGTGGCCCGTCGACGCCGGCGATCACGTCCGCCAGGAATCTGCCGGTGTCCTCGGTGACGCCGAGGAATCGGGAGCCGCCGCCGAGGAGCCCGGCGGCCAACGCACCTTGCAGGGCGTCGGGCGCGCTGTAATAGGTCATGCGCGCGGCGATCGCCGTCGGGGTGAACCCGTGGTCGGCGAGCGCGACCAGAACCGCTTCGAACAGGCGGAGTTGGCCCGCGGTGGGCTCGCGCAGCGTCATCAGCATGTAGGCGAGCTGGCCGAAGCTGACCTGGCCGATCAGGTCCGTGGCGAGGTTGCGGCCGAGCAGGGTGATCGTGTCCTCGGTGGAGGTGCCCAGTGACGTGGGGAACGACGGCACCGCCGTGGACCCGGATGTCGGGTTGGGCTGGTCGGGTGTGGTCATGAGGTAGTTCCTTCGCCGGGCGGCTGGTCGGGTGACACGCCACCGTTGTCGGGTTGGCTGCCGGCCGGGTGGCCGGCGGCGGCCTCGTCGGCCGACGGCGCGCCGGCGGCGGCGTGTTTGGATGGGTGGCCGAGCCAGGTGCGGATCTGGTCGGCGTGAGCGTCAAGAGTGGGTGGCGGCAGGGTGTATCGGACCGGCGTCGCGGAGAACGTGATCGGGTTCCGTACCGTCGGTACGCCGTCGGGATCGTCCTCGGCGGTGACCGCGGGGGCGAGGCCGAGCCGATTCGCCAGCGCGACACCGCCGTCGATGGTGTTGATCGGCCCGCACGGCACCCCGACGGCGACCAGGATGTCGAACCATTCCTGCGCGGTGCGGGTCGCCAAGCGGGCCTCGAGCAGCGGCCGCAGCACATCCCGGTGGTCGTTACGGTCAACCACCCGGGCGAAGCGGGGGTCGTCGGCCAACTCGGGCGCATCCAGCGCCTTGCAGAGGAGGCGGAACTGCTTGTTGTTGCCGGCACAGATGATCAACTCGCCGTCGCCGGTCGGCATCGGCTCGTACGGGTACAAGCTCAGGTGCGCGTTGCCCATGCGGTGCGGTACCACGCCGCCGGCCACGTAGGCCGAGGTCTGGTTCACCAGCGCCGACAACGCGGACGACAACAGGTTCGTCTCGATCCGCTGCCCCACACCGGTCCGGGCGCGGTGATGCAACGCCGCCACGATCCCCAACGCCGAATGCAGGCCGGTCATCACGTCGAACACCGAGATCCCGGACCGGAACGGTGGACCATCCGGTGAACCCGTCAGACTCATCAGGCCCGACACGCCCTGTACCAGCAAGTCGTACCCCGGCAGGTTCGCGCCCGCCCCGGGGCCGAACCCGCTGATCGAGCAGTACACCACCGATTCGTTCCGGCCGCGTACGGCGTCGTAGTCCAGGCCGAACTTGGTCAGGCCGCCGGGGCGGAAATTCTCGATGAAGACATCCGCGCGCGCCGATAGATCGTGCGCGACCGCCAGATCATCACGGTCACCCAGATCGAGCACGATCGAGCGTTTGTTGCGGTTGATCGCCAGGTAGTAGGTCGCTATCCCGTCCCGCGTCGGCGGCATCCACGTCCGGGTGTCGTCACCCGCCGGCGACTCCACCTTGATCACATCAGCACCGAGGTCCGCCAGCAACATCGTCGCGTACGGACCGGCCAAGACGCGGGAGAAGTCGGCGACGACGATCCCGTCCAGCGGCCGTGCGTGATCGTCCGTCATCAACCCACCCCCCACCGACCGGTCAGCGGACACCTGTCCGCCATTGACCATCGTTCGCGGACCGCTCGCGAGATGTCAAGGAACGCGACGATCGTCACTGGCTCGTCAACCGGATCCGATGTCAGCGGCCCGGGATCGGCGCCAGTCGTGACGATCCGGTCTCCTCTTGCGGCCGTGACTGCCAGATGGCCCAGTCGGCGCTGATCGCGCTGGCCGCCCGCACCAACGCCGGCAAATGCTGCTCCACCAACGTTTTGACACTCGTCTCGGCCGAATGCACCGTCACATTCATCGCCGCCCGCACGACACCGGAGCCATCCCGCACCGGCACCGCCACCGACCGGATCCCCCGAGCCAACTCATCATCGGCCAACGCCCACCCCTTGGCCCGCACATCCCGCAAAATCGCGTCCAGTTCCGAGCGCCCATACGACACGTGCGGCGTGATCCCGGACCGGCTCGGCAATGCGAGCACTCGCGACACCTCAGCCCGATCCAACGCCGCTAACAACACCTTGCCCTGCGAGGTCGGCACCACCGGAAAACGGGTGCCTACGTCTACCCGCAGCGCAATGATTTTCGGCACCGCGACCCGGGCCACGTACACGATGTCACTGCCGTCGAGCTGCGTCATCGACGACGACTCACCCGTCTGACGCACGAGATCCTGCATATGCGGCCGGGCTATATCCCACAGCCCCAACGCACCCACGTACGCCATCCCCAGATCAAGAACCCGCGGGGTAAGTCGGAAACCCTCGCCCGGCTCGCTGCGCACGTAACCCAACTCGACCAGCGTGAGCAGAATGCGCCGAGCGGTCGGCCGGGCGAGGTCGGCCGCCGTCGCAACCTCGGCCAGCGTCATCTGCGGGCGATCGGCGTGGAACACCCGAATGACGTCGAGACCGCGTGCCAGCGCCTCGATGAAGTCCGGGCCTTCCCCCCGACGCGCCATCGCGACCGCTACCCCTTCCGTGCCATGCTGCCCACTACACGACGACCGACAACGACCGGCCGCGACGATGTGTCCGCCACCCGCACAATAGACCGTGGTGCGGCCGGCGCGGAGCGCTGCTGTGGCTTGACAGCGCGTCGGGTCCGGCAGCATTGTGGGAATGTGGCGGTGTCCGCCCACCGGACATGCGTCCGCTACCAGCGATGATCGGAACTTCCGGCGCCTGATCGGAACGAGGAGTGCCATGGCAACGCTCGCTGCTGTACTCGCCTGTACGCATCATCCGTTCTACTACCGGGCGAGCCAGGCGCCGGAGGGTGAACGCCTCCCGCAGGCGGACGAGTGGGTCGCCAAGGTCGAGGCGTACCGGGAAACGTTGACGCGAGCCCGTCCGGACGTGCTGGTGATGGTCGGTGCCGATCACTTTCACCAGTTCTTCCTGGACAACATGCCGCAGTTCCTGATCGGCAAGGCGCCCTTTTACGACGCGAACTACTACAACGAGGAGCGGGAGTTCGGCCTGCCACGCATGTTGCTGCGCGGTGATGAGGATTTCTCGGCCTACCTGCTGCGCGCCGGTCTGGACGCGGGCGTCGACTTCGCTTTCTCCAATGAGCTACGTATCGATCACTCGATCACGTGCCCGATCATCACCGTACGGCCGCAGAACGACCTACCGATCGTGCCGTTGCTGACCAACGTGTTCTGCCCGCCGATGCCGCAGCCGTGGCGGTTCGTACAGGTCGGGAAGCTGCTGCGCGAGCTGATCGAGTCGTACCCGCGCGACATCCGCGTGGCGGCGATCGGCACCGGGCATCTCTCGCTCGAGCTCGGCGGACCCCGCCAGTTCGGACCGCACGGGCCCGACCCGGAGTTCGATCGGCGAGCCGTCGACTGGATCGCCCGCGGCGATATCGACGCCGCTCTGAAGAACGTGAGCCTGGAGAACCTCGGCGACCCCGGCAACGCCACCCACGGCTTCATGGACTTCATGTTGATGATGGGCATCGCCGGCGGCGTGCCGGCCGACTACGCCGACCACCTGGACCTTTTCCACACCATGGAGGCGTACTTCACGTGGTACCCCAACGGTGTCCCGCAGTCCGACCTCGACTCCTGAGGGGCGACGACCATGAGTAAGTACCTGCTCAACAAGTTCCTCTACACCGTCGACCGGGATCCGGAGCTGGTCGAGGCGTACCGGGCCGACCCGTACGGTCTGGTCGCCCGGTGGGAGGCCGAATACTTGAGCGATCTCACCGGCGTCGATGCCGAGCGGACGACCTGGTCATCGTTCACCGATGCCGAACGCGACGCGCTGCACAACCACGACTACGTCGCTCTGTTCGAGATGGGCGCCCACCCGTTCCTGACGCTGACGCTGTTCATCGCACTGTTCGAGCGGGATCACCCGGAGCCGCTGTCCTACCAACGGCGGTACGCCCAGGCGCTGGCACACATCACGCTGCCGCACCCGGACATCGCGACCTGACGCCTGGGTCCGCGCGCGTCGATTCGGCGTGCGGGACACTGGACAGATGGGCGATCAGTGGCACGCACCGCTGCGGCACGTACGGGCGGGCGAGTTGAGCGGTGACACGATGCAGACCGACGGGATGACGCGCCGCGAGGCGATCTCCGGGTTCACCGTCGGCTCGACGAAGGTCTGGATGGGCCAGACGCACGTCGCACCGCACGTGGCCTCGGCCGACCATCATCACGGCGAGTGCGAGACGGCCATCTACGTCGTGGCCGGGCATCCGGTCTTCGTCTTCGCCGATCCGGACGCCGAGAGCCCGGCGGAGGTGCGCATCGAGACCGCGCCGGGCGACTATGTGTTCGTCCCGCCGTACGTTCCGCACCGCGAGGAGAACCCGGACGCGGAGGAAGCGATCGTCGTCATCGCGCGTAGCAGTCAGGAAGGTGTCGTGGTGAACCTGCCGAGCCTGTGGACACCGGTCACGCCGGCTTGACCGTCGCGGTCCGTGTCCTGCGCGCCGGCTAAGCCGGCGACTGCGGTGGTGACAGCGCACGCAGGTGTGTCGCGACCTCGCGCACCTCGACCGGATCGACCGGGTACGGCGTATAGAGCGATATCCGGTCGACGATGTCGCCGAAGCGGTCCCGCAACGCCATCGCGACGGTGAACGCGTCACCCGACACCGCGAACGCGCCCAGTACGTCGTCGTCGATCGAGGCGGCCATGTCGCGCCAGGCGTTCTGCCGGGACATCCGGTTCAGGCGCTCGTGCAGATCACCCCAACCGTGCAGGTCGAGGACCGGCCGATAGGCAGGTGTCGAACCGTAGAAGGCGATCTGTCCGCGGACTCCGGCCTCGGCCCGCCGGCGGTCCGCCTCGGTCGCGCCGAGCACGACCAGCGCCGGCAGTGTCATCGTGAACCCGTCGAGGGACGGCCGTACGCGCCGCAGGGCCGGAACGGTTCGTTCACGCAGGTACGCCTCGGTCGTGAAGCTGTGGCAGAGCATGCCGTCGGCGACGCGACCGGCCACTTCGGTCATCCGTTCACCGACCGCGGCGAGCAGTATCGGCGGGTTGCCGTACGGGTTCGGGCCCGGATCGAAGAAGTCGGTCAGCAACGTGTGCGAGTAGAACTGTCCGCGGAACGCGAGCCGATCACCGGTCGCCCACCGCGCCCAGATTGCGCGGACGGCCGATACGAATTCCTCCATCCGCGCCGCCGGGTGGCTCCACGGCATCGAGAACCGGCGCTCGATGTGCGCCTTGACCTGCGAGCCGAGGCCGAGCTGGAACCGACCCGCGGAGACGAGCTGCAGGTCGTTGGCCTGCACGGCGACGGTCATCGGATTGCGGGCGAAGGCGACGGCGATGGCGCTCTGCAGCGAGATCCGCGATGTTGCGCGCGCGGCCAGAGTCAGGGCGCCGAAGACGTCGTGCTTGATCTCGGGCACGCCGATGCCGTCGTACCCCTCGGTCTCGGCGGTGACCGCCGCCGTCTCGACCTGCATCGGGTCGGCGGCGATGTCAACGGACGCGTCGACGTGCATGGCACCCTCCTGTGGCCCCCACCGAGGTCGAGTCTGCATGATTCCTGATCGCCGCCGCAGGCGCTTCCCGCGAGCTCACCGGCGCACGCAGCGGTCCCAGTCTGGAGCGTCTACGCCCACCTCGAAGCTTCCGAGGGCGGCGTCGATGTGACCGGTCGGTGCTGCGACGGGGTCAGGACAGATCTTGTGGTGCCTTCGCGACAATCTTTGCGGGCATCGAAGTCGACAGCGCCGAGACAACGTACGCCGTGGCTATGCCGCCGGGTGTGACCGTCCAGAGGTCCGGAACCCCGTCATTGTTGAAATCGGTGGTCTCGATCGTCGAGAACGTCGCACCAGTGTTCCAATTCTCCGCGATCTTGTACTGGACGTACGAGATCGTCCCGGTGAAGTCCCCGTTGTCGGTGAAGTGGACGGACTCCCAGAGATAGAGCGCTCCCGTCGTCGAGTTCCGCAGGTAGATGGCCGTCCCGGACGGCAACACGGTGCTGAAGAGTTGCCAGTTCTGCCAGTCAGTGCCGCCAGTCGGTGTCAGGTTCGCCGTCAACTCCCCGAGAGCAATGTCGAGCGAAGCGTCGGCTTGAAGAGGGTAGTACGCGAGGCGATAGCCGTCGCTTGCGCTGCCGCTGATGCCGATGAAATCCGGAATTACGTTGTTCAATCCGGCCGAGTCATATGCGTTGGCAAGGTCGATGGGTGTGTCCCCGTTGATGTCCTCGAAGTTAACGCTGCCCGCGGAGATGAAATCGACGCCCGTCTCGACGGAGCCGTCGCCGGTGCCGGGCAAAATGACTCCAACACCAGCCTTCGGGCCGTCGACGAAGTAGGCCAGCACGTCCTGGAGGTTGTCGCCGAGGAAGTTGCCGAGGATGACGTTTGCTCCGTCGAAGTAGGACGGATCTCCGTCACCGAGCCCGTTCGCGCCAACATTTACCGCTGGCGTGCGTACGCGTCCGGTAGCGGACCCGACAGGGTTGCCGGCGGCGAGCCAAAGACCGGATCCCAAACCCGACGGGTCGCCGACCGCCAGCAGGTCGGGGACGCCGTCACCGTTGGAGTCCTTCTCGGCCGCCGCGGCCACACCGTCCGCCAGATAGAAGCCGACCGTCGCGGCGCCGACCGTTCCGTCGGCGCCGACGCCTTCGACGAATAGTTCGTTGCGGTGGGTCGCAAACGTGAAGGAGACGATCGCCGAGCCCGCCCGGTCCGCCTTAATGGTTTTGTGCTTACCGGCGTTGACCCAGTACTCGTACTTCGCCGGGGTTTCTCCGCTGCCGTCACCGGAGAATGTCACGGGACTGCTCGCGACCCCGATCTTCAGAAATTGCTGCGCGAGTCCACTGACGACGACGCCCGCCACATGGTTGGGCGTCGGCGTGACGGCCTCCGCGGACCCGACCGAAAGTGTCGCGGCCGCGAGCCCTCCGACCAGCGTTACCAGCACTGCACGGCGCCGGATGGCCATGATTGCTCCTCCACATAGCTCGATGTGCATGTCTGGACAGATCGCAAGGGCTCGTGGACTCACGTCGCCGCTCACACGGCACTTTCCGCGGCGTACGACGCATCCGCCGCAGCTACCCGGCCTGAAGCCGACCACGAGCGGCGATTGCGTCCCGACCGCGGATCATCTCCACGCCGGCACAAAGATCAGCCAGGAGTGTAGACAGAGCGACACGTCGTCGCTACCCCGTCGGGCGGTCCATAGGCCGGCAACGTGTCTCGCCGAGCGGGCCCAGTGCGGGCACCGATCCACGACTCGTATTCCGCGCAGGCAGGACGAGTCCCGCATCGGTTGGTCCCGGCGGAAATTCGGCGGCATCACCTCGTGCCACTGCGCCGCGCGGCTCGTTCCCGGAGCGGACGACGAGGTCCGGCGCACTGTCCACCGTGCACGGCAAATCGTTGCTGTTCAAGCACTTCACGAGTTGTCGGGACGCTCAGGCCCGGCGACGGGGGGCGCGAGTGGCGTTCTGGACAACACTCATTGGTCTATGTCAATGTGATCACGATCCGACCATTCGAGATTCGGGCGAAACGGATGTTCCACGCGGTGACCGATCCGGGAAGCCCGACTGTGCGAGGAGGACGGCATGTCTATAAGTGATGACTCACGTGGCGCTCCCATCGGCGTCGGCGCGTCTCCGGACAACCGGGGTATCGGCCGGCGCCGTCTGCTTGTCGGTGGAGCGGCCCTGCTTGCCGGCGCCGGGCTGATGAGGCCGGCGACCGCATTCGCGGCTAGCCCGACCGGTGGGGCAAGCGATGCGATGGGTATAGAACCGTTCGGGCTTTCCCCCGCACAGCAGGTCGGACAGCGCGTGATCTGGTCGTATCCCGGTCTGACACCGCCGCAGGCGCTCTTCGACGCCATCCGGGCCGGACTGGTCGGCGGGGTGATCTTCTTCGGCGAGAACATCAACCGCAGCGACCGCAGCCAGATTCAAGCGGTGACCAGCGAGTTGGCGCAGGCCCAGGCCGACAGCGGCATCGGATACCCGCTGCTGCTGATGACCGACCAGGAGGGCGGCATCGTCCAGCGCCTTCCCGGCGCCCCAGGGATCTCCGAGAAGCAGATCGGCGCGTCGGCGGACCCGGTTGGCGCGGCGCAGTCTGCGGGCACCGGCGCAGCGCAGAACTTGCTCGACGCCGGGATGAACTGCAACCTCGCGCCGGTGCTCGACGTCTACCGGCAAGCCGGCAACTTCGACGACCAGTTCGGACGCTCGTACAGCATGGATCCGGTTGTCTGCGGCGAGTGCGGTGCCGCGTCGATCGCCGCACAGCAGCAGCTCGGTGTGGTCACAACCGCTAAGCATTTCCCCGGGCTCGGAGCCGCGACCCGCGCCCAGAACACCGACCTCGGGCCGGTGACGCTCGACGTGTCGCTGTCGGATTTGCGCAGCATCGACGAGTTGCCCTTCACCAACGCCATCAACGCCAACGTAGACATGATCATGACGTCGTGGGCGACCTACCCGGCGCTCGATCCGGACCTGCCGTCCGGGCTGTCACCGAGAATCGTGCGCGGCGAGCTCCGTGGGCGACTCAACTTCCGCGGGGTGACGATCACCGACGCGATCGAGGCCGGCGCGCTGCAGAACTTCGGCGACACCGGTGAGCGTGCGGTGGCGGCTGCGGCGGCTGACATGGACATCGTGCTCTGCTCCGCACGTGACATCAGCCAGGGCCAGGACGCGGTCGACGCGCTCCAGGCGGCGGTCGCCGACGGGCAGCTCGATCGGGGCGAGGCCATTCACGCGCTGCAGCGCGTCCTCGCGCTGCGCTCGACATCGGCGTAGAAGCCGGTCGTCTCGACCCGGTTGGCTATGGGTGCGCCGGCCGACGTGAGGACGGCCGTGAGGTCGCGCAAGGCTCGACCTGTTGGGCGATGAGCATCCGCAGGTCGTCGCGGTCAGGGACCGATGGGCGGCTTCCGCGGCGTTGGCCCGGGCACAGACACGATCAGGGCCCGACCGCTCGCGGCCGGGCCCTGATCATCGTGCGTTGTGAAGCTGTACTTTCGTCGATCAGTGGCTGTTGCGTACGACCAGCGCCGCCTTGCCGACATGGCCGACGGTCAGCGTGCCGACCCGTGCACCGTTGGCCGGGTTCGTCGAGACCGACGCCGTCACGTGGCTCGGCAGGACCAGGCCGCGCCAGCCGGGGATCGTCACGTCGTTCGCCGCCACCAGCACCGACTTCGTGCCCGGGACCTTCGCGACGATCTGGTTCTTCTGGACGATCTTGACCGGTCGGACCGCCTTGTGGACGGCGGCCAACAGGTTGTGGCTCGAGACGAACGCCTGGTTCAGGTCACCGATCGCACCGCTGCGCTGGCCCAGCACGGTGCCGAGGATCGTCACTGTCTTGCCGGCGACCTTGGCCTTCGCGGCGAACGACAGGCATCCGCCGGCCGCGCTCATCGAACCGGTCTTGATGCCGACCACGCCCGGCTCGCCCAGCAGCTTGTTGAAGTTCTTGATCTTGCCCGCCACCGGGATGACCGCGGTGCGCTGGGACACGACCGCCTGGAAGCCCGGCAGGCGCAGGGCGACGTCGGCCAGCCTCATCTGGTCGCCCACGGTCGACTTCGTCCGCTTGTCGTAGCCCGACGGGTCGGTGTAGTGCGTGTGCGTCATGCCCAGGGCCTTGGCCTCGGCGTTCATCTTCTTGAGGAACGCGGGCACGCTGCCGGCATCCCAACGAGCGAGGATCTTCGCCATGTTGTCGGCCGACGCCAGCATCAGCGCCTGCAGAGCCTGGCGCTCGGTGAGCACCTCGCCGGAGCGCACCGGAACCAGCGACTGGCCCATGGCGACCTCGTGCGGGAACGCCAACGCCTCGTTGCGCTGCACGCTCAGCTTCAACGGGTGACCCGTCAGGGGGTGGTGCTTGAGGATCAGGTACGCGGTCATGGCCTTGGCCACACTCGCGGTCGGCACCGGGGCCTTGGAGCCGGACGTACCGAACGAGCCGATCGCCGGCGATGCTGATGGAGGCCTGGCCCTTGGACGGCCACGGCATCTTGGTCGTGCCGCTGGCGCGCAGCGTCACCGGAGCGTTGATCTTCACCGCGCCGTTGGTGACCTGAACCTTGGGCTTCGGCGCGGCGGTCTTCGCCGTCGCCTTCGAGGTTGCGTGCGTGGTGGCGGTGCTTGTGCTGTCCGCCGCCGGCTTCGGGTTCGAGTCGCCATGCCATGGCGCGGTCGCGACGATTACCACCAGTAGCCCTGCAATTACAGCGATACCGGCACGCCAATGGCGCTGAATCGTCGACTTTGCAATGTGCGCTGTGATGGGGGGTAAGGATCGCATGGCAGAAATGATAAACGATGACTTTTCCGATTTGCCAGTTCTGCGACGGTGCCGATTTTCACCGAGATTGAGCGCGGATCGGGGAAGTACGTGCCTGGTCAGAGCCCGTTTGTCCGAGTTCGAATACGGGCCGTAATTGTACGGTGACAAAGCGTCTATAAAGCGAGTCGGACAGTCCTTCGTGCTCAATTCGGCGCTCGCCAAATGCGTTATCGACGAATTTCGTCGAGCGCGCCATGTGGCGACTTAGTGGGTTTGCGCGACTACACAGGGTAGGCGATTGGGCCGACGAACCGCGGTTCGCGTCGGATCGACCGGGGTGGGCGGCGCCACTGGGAGCAGCCGGACCATCGTGCGAAAGTTGATCCGGACACGCGGCGCGAACGACGTGAACGGTGCGAACGTCGCTCGTGTCGCCGGCTGAATGCGCGACGCGCGCCGAGAGGATGTGGGGGCTCGATGAAGGCGATCCGGGTTCATGTGCACGGTGGCGTCGACGCCCTGACGCTCGATGACGTGCCGGAGCCAACGCCCGGCCGGGGTGAGGTGGTGGTCCGCCTGGCCGCGGCCGGCGTGAACTTCGTCGACACGTACCACCGGTCGGGGCACTACCGAGCTGATCTACCGATCACGCTCGGATCCGAGGGCGCCGGTGAGGTAGTGGCCGTCGGCGACGGCGTCGATGGCGTCTCGGTCGGGCAGCACGTCGGATCGACGAACTTCGCCGGAGCGTACGCGGAGCTGGCCACCGCGCGGGCCGAGCGCGTCGTTCCGATCCCCGACGGCATGGCCGACGAGACCGCGGCGGCCGCGCTTCTTCAGGGCATGACCGCCCACTACCTGCTGCACGACAGCTATCCGGTCAAGCCGGGTGACACGATTCTGGTGCACGCCGCGGCCGGCGGCATGGGCCTGTTACTGACCCAACTGGCGAGCCGGATGGGCGTCCGGGTCATCGGCACGGCGTCGACACCGCAGAAGGCGGAGCTGGCCCGGAGCGCCGGCGCCGCCGAGATCCTCGACTATGACGAGGTCGCCGACAAGGTGCGTGCGCTGACCGACGGCGACGGGGTCGCGGCCGTGTACGACGGCGTCGGGGCATCGACGTTCGAGGCGAGCCAGGCAAGCGTACGGCGACACGGCGTCCTCGTCGTGTACGGCGCCGCGAGCGGCCCGGTGCCGCCGGTCGATGTTCAGCGCCTGTCGGCGGCCGGCTCGATCTACCTGACGCGGCCGACGCTCGCGCACTTCATCGTCAGTCCGGCCGATCTCGCCCGGCGAGCCGGTGATGTGCTGCGGTGGGTGGCCGATGGTTCGCTCGACATCCGCATCGGCGGGCGGTATCCGCTGGCCGACGCCGCGCGTGCCCATGCGGATCTCGAGGCGCGCCGTACCACCGGAAAGCTCGTGTTGATCCCGTGATCCCGTGCCGCCGCATTGCCGACGCCCGACGGACCGTGTCGCGCGGATCACTGCTTCCGCGTCGTGTGCCGGAATGTCGGGCCGTATGAGTAACTTGTGAAGAGATGATGCACAGGTCGGCCACGTAATGGGCTCGCTCGTCGAGCGGGTGCTGGGGCTGCATGGTCTCGCAATTTATCTGACCGTGGGGCTATTGGTGCTCGCCGAGGACGCGGTCTTCGTGGGCTTCGTGGTGCCGGGTGAGACGGCTGCGATCCTGGGTGGTGTGGCCGCCAGCCGCGGCAACGCGTCGGTTGTCCTGCTGTGCGTCATCGTGGTGGTCGCCGCCATCCTGGGCGACAACATCGGCTATCTGCTCGGGCGGCGCTATGGCGGCCGGCTGCTGCAGACCCGCGTGCTCCGCCGGCGCGAACAACGGGTCGATCGGGCTCGCCGCTTCCTGCTCGACCACGGTGGACCGGCCGTGCTAGCCGGCCGATACATCGCGTTCCTTCGTGCGGTCATTCCATTTCTCGCCGGAACGGTCCGCCTCAGCTACGGGCGGTTCCTGACCTACAACATCATCGGCGGCATCACGTGGGGCATCGGATCGGTGCTGCTCGGGTTCTTAGCGGGGAATTCCTACAAGGAGATCGAGAAGGCGCTCGGACCAGCCACCGCGGCGGTCGTCGGCATCGTGGTCGTGGTCGCCGTCATCGCGTGGACCGTGCGGCGCCATCGCTCCGAGCGGCGCAAGGACGCCGTTGGCCCGCGTGACTTGGATGTTGCAGACGACTCGGATGCCTCGGCGGCCGACGATCACGTGGCCGCCGACCACACCGCAGCCGCCGACGATGACGTGGCCGCCGCCGACGCCGTAGCCGCCGACGATGACGTGGCGGCGCCCGAGCGCCGGTCGCGCGACTGAGCCACCATCTGCGCCAACGACATCCCGCCGATGCCCGCGCCGAAGGGGTCCACCGATGGTCGGATGTCGGCGGCCTTTCGGCGCGGAAATCGTGTGCCCGACCCGGATCAGGGGTACAACAGTGCCAAGGTCTGCGAGGAGGCCCGGATGGGCGAGCAACCGGTCGACGCGGTCGATGTCCTGATCGCTCAGCACACCGACATCGCCGCGCTGTTCGAGGCGGTCGGCGGCGCGACGGGCGCCGACCGGGCGGCCGCATTCACCGATCTCGTACGGCTCATTGCCATCCACGAGACGGTTGAGGCGCAGGTGATCCATCCGCTGGCGCGACACACCATCGACGACGGCGAGGCGATCATCGACGGGCGACTCGCGGAGGAGGCCGACATCAAGGTGGCACTGGCCGAACTCGACGCACTCGGTTGCGACGATCCGGCGTTCGACGCACGACTGCCCGGCGTCCGCCGTGTCGTGCTCGCGCACAACGCAGCCGAGGAAGCCGACGAATTCGGTCGGCTGCGCTCGGCCGTCCCGATGGACATCCTGCGCGAGCAGGTCCTCTTCATCCGGCGGGCGGAGGTGGCGACGCCGTCCGCCACCGGGACGCCGGAACCACTCACACCGGATCGGGCCGACGTGATCTTCGAACGCGTGCGCGACGTCCTGCGACCGCGCTGAGACATCCTGCGATCGCGCTGAGACATGCTGCGATCGCGCTGAGAATCACCCTCGATCCAGCGCCGTCTGGATTGGATGAACAAGCGGGCGGGTAATGCCCGATCATCCGGCGGCGATCGGGGAGGTGACCAGCTCGTGGGCGGTGTGGCACGAGTCGTCGCGTCGGTCCCCATGGGACGGCACCGGTCCGCACCCGACGGGTGCGTGCGCCCGTTGCGCCTGTCGGACCCCAATCGCATTCGTGGGTACGTGCTGACCGGTCGCCTCGGCCGGGGCGGCGAGGCCGTCGTCTACCGTGGACAATCCCGACGGACTGGACCCGTAGCCGTGAAGGTCCTGCGTACCGGCGGCGCGACGGTCGGGCGGCCCGGCCGCTGCGAGCACGAGTTCGACATCGGCCGCCACGTCGACCAGCGGTTCGTGATGCCACCGATCGAGGCGGGTACGTCCGGGGCCGGGCCCTACCTCGTCAGCGTGTACCGGCCGGAATACCGTTCGTTGGCCGGCCACGCGCCGCTCAGCGCCCGGCGGCTCTGGCAGCTTGCGTACGCGTCGGCGCTCGCCATCGCGGCGATGCACGCGTGCGGCGTGATCCACTGCGACATCAAGCCGGCGAACCTGCTCGTGTTCGGCAGCGACGTACGGCTCATCGACTTCGGAATCGCGCGCCACGCCGACGATCAGCCGCCGACGTCGGATCTCATCCACTGCAGCCGCGGGTGGTCGGCGCCCGAACAGCTTTCCGCGGCTCCGCTCACGCCGGCGGTCGACGTGTTTGGCTGGGGTTGCGTGATGGGCTATCTCGCGGCCGGCGTGACGCCGTTTGCGAGCGCGACGTTCGACGAGTGGGCGCTGCGCGTACGTTCGGCCGAGGCCGATCTCTCGGGCCTGCCGGATGGCTTGACCTCATTGGTCCACCTGGCGCTACGCCGCGATCCGGCCCGGCGGCCGAGCGCGGCCTACCTCGCGGCCGCGTGCCGGCCGGCGGCGGCCGGAGGCGGAACCGATGTCCGACGGGGCGACCGCGATCGCCTTGCCGCTTGATGCGAGGAGTGCGGCCCCGAGGACCCTCGCTTCGCTCGAGTCCCGGCGCTAGCGGTTTCGGTTCGGCCCAGTTGGGTATGGGATCGCCGGGTCGGCGCGGTGGGAGGACAGACAACTGTCCGCCGCACGGGCGCGCCGCGGGCCGGGGTGGACCGCTTCCACGGTTGGTCGCGTGCCGTTGTGTGGCTCGCGACAGCTGGGAAATCTCGCCTCGCCGGCGCACCGGCGGCGCCAGCGCGCCGACCCCCCACGCCGGCCACGCGTGCTATCCGGCGCTGAGCGAGGCGAGTCGTCGACGGGCTCCGGCCAGCGACCGCGCCTGCCGACCGATTCCGTGCCACGGGTCGCCGTTAATCTTCGCCAGTCGCGGTTCGATGTCCCGCAACGTGTACGTACGCGCGGTCAGCTTGGGGTCGTCCACCTCGGACCAGTCGAGCGGTGTCGCGATCGGCGCGCCCGGTAGCGGCCGGACCGAGTAGGGCGCGACCGCGTGCTGGCCGTACGCGTTGCGCAAGGTGTCGACGAAGAGCCGACCCTTCCGATCGGCCTTGCGGACGTCTGTGGTCAGCGCATCCGGATGCCGCGCGACGAGTTCACGGGCAACGTCGAGCGCGAACGCCCGGACCGGGTCGAATTCGTCGCGCGGCGCGATCGGCACGGTCACGTGGAGCCCGCGCGACCCCGTCGTCATCGGAAACGACCGCAGGCCCAACTCGTCGAGGACCCCGTGGAGCGTACGGGCCGCCATCCGTACGGTCTCGAACTCGTCGTCGCCGGACGGGTCGAGATCGAAGATGAGCCGATCCGGTGTGTGCACCGAGCGGACGGTCGACAGCCACGGATGCAGTGTCAGTCCGGCCTGGTTGGCCAGGTGGACCAGCGTCGCTGCGTTGTCGCAGACGTACATGTCCACCGTGCCGCCACCGACCTTGTCGACCTCAGCGTGGTGCACCCAACTCGGCACGGACGGCGGCGTGTGCTTCTGCATGAACCCGCCGCCGTCGATGCCGTCCGGGAACCGTTGCACCGACAGTGGCCGTCCGCGGAGATGGGGCACCATCGCCGGTGCGACCGCCGCGTAGTAGGCGGCGAGGTCACTCTTCGTGATGCCGCCGTCGGCGATGAGCACCTTGTCGGCGTGGGTCACGGTGACCGTACGACCACCGATCCGGAACGTTTCGTCGCTCATGTCGGCACCTCCCGCACGACGTCGAACGGATCTTTGTCGCGCCGCAGACCGAGGAAACGCGGATGGCGGAGTTTGCCGTCCCGGGTCCATTCGGTGAAACCGATCTGCGCGACGAGTTCGGGCCGGATCCAGTGCGCGCCCTTCTCCCGTACCGGCGATCCGGTAAAGGGCTGCGTGTCGCGGACCAGCTCGTCCATGCGGGTCCGCAGTTCGGCGAGCGTCCGGTCGTTGTACCCGGTGCCGACCTTGCCGGCGTAGCGCAGCGTGTCGCGGCCGTCGTAGTACCCGACCAGCAGCGCGCCGAAGCCGCGCCGGCTGCCGGCCGGGTCGGTGAAGCCGCCGATCACGAACTCCTGCTCGGCGACGCACTTGAACTTCAGCCAGTCCTTCGACCGCAGATGCGTATAGGCCGCGTCGGCGCGTTTGGCGATCAACCCCTCCCACCCGTTGCGGCACGCCTCGGCGAGGAACGCTTCGCCATTGGTGTTGCGATGCGTGGTGAATCGCAGCGGGCCACCGAAGGAGATCGCGTCGCGCAGCAGGCGCTTGCGGTCGCGGAGCGGCTGGTCGGTGACGTCCGCACCGTCGAGGCGCAGGACGTCGAACACGTAGTAATAGATCGCGACGCCGGTCGCGACGGCCTGATAGGGGTCGGTGATGCCGATGCGCTGTTGCAGGCGTTCGAAGCTGGTCCGGCTGCCCTCGAACGCGACGACTTCGCCGTCGATGATGAAGTTCGTGGTGGCTTGCGCCCGCAGCGCGTCGACCAACTCCGGGTACGTCCGTTCCAGCGCCCGGCCGGTACGCGAACGCAGCGTCACGTCGTCGCCGTCCCGGAACGCGATCACCCGTTCGCCGTCGAGCTTCCGTTCGTAGATCCAGCCCGGATCGGAGAAGTACTTGTCGGTCAGCGTCGCGAGCATCGGGGCCGGTGCGCTCGGCGTGGACGCGGTCATCGGTCGTCGCCCGTCTCGGCCCGGTGTGCGTCCGTCTCGATCTGGTGCATCGTGCGGCCGGACAGCGCGGACTTGGTCGCCGACTTCACCGGATCGCGCCGCGCGCTCGCATCGGCGTCGCGCATCTTGACCAGGATCCACTGCGCTTTCGGGCTGGTACGGGTCCGGGTCAGCGCGTACTCACCGCCGAGTTTCGTACCGGCCAGGCTGAACGTCACGTGTCCGCGATCGAGCCCGTCGGACATGGACAGCGGCTCGCCCTTGTGTTCGGTGGTGTTGCGGTAGGAACCCGTGTCCCAGACCATCACGGTGCCGCCGCCGTATTCGCCCTCGCCGATGATGCCCTCGAAGTCCGCGTAGTCGAGCGGGTGATCCTCGGTCGGCACGGCGAGACGTTTCTGGGCCGGATCGGGCGACGGTCCCTTCGGCACCGCCCAGGATTTGAGCACGCCGTCCACCTCCAGGCGGAAGTCGTAGTGGTCGCTGGACGCCAGATGGTGCTGGATGACGAATCCGGGTTCGTCGGATGGACGGGTCGCTGACCGCTTGCCGCTGCGCCCGGACGGCTCGGGCGTCCGGCTGAAGTCACGTTTGCGATGGTATTCACCGAGCTTTTCCGCCATGGCGATCCTCCCGCCGCTCGCGTACTTCCGGGCTACCCGCCCACCAGCAGACCAAACCCGGCCTGCCGCCGGGCGCGGTTTGCCGGTTTCCCGGGTGGTGATCCGGTTTCACGGCCGTCGTCCGGGCCGGAGTCGGTCGGCCCGATACTTCGGCCGGGGCCGAACGTTCCCGGGCTTACGGTTGCCGCATGCCCACGACGATGTACGTCACAAGCTATGCCGACGCGGTGACGGTGCTCAATAATCCGGCCTTCGAGGTGCCGCCGGCGCCCCTGGTTCCGGCGATGGCGGCGACGGCCCGAGGCGGGTCGGGCCGACCGGCCGATGTGGCTTGGCTGCGGGCCACGGTGTCGCGATTTACCAACGGACCCGCCCATGGACGTCGCCGTTCCCTCGCGACGGCGCTGCTGGACGCGATCGATCCGGCCGCGCTGCGGGACCAAGCGGCGGCGGCGAGTCGGTCCGCGTTGGCCGCCGGGATGTCGCCCGAGGCGATCGCCGCCCGGGTCCCGGTCATGACGCTGGCCCGGGCCCTGGGGCTCGACGCGTCGGTGGTCGATGATGTCGCCGCCGCCGCGCGCGGCTACCAGCCGGACACCGATGCCGGGCCGGTCGGCGACTCCGCGGTCGACGCGCTCGTCGCGGCCTGCGGCGGTATCCCGGACGAGAACACCGCGGCACGCATCGCGCTGCTCGTACAGGCGTGCGACGCCACCGAGGGGCTGATCAGTCGTGCATTGGCCGCGAGTCGCCAGGCGCCGAACGCCACGACGGCCGAAGCCCTGGTAACCGAGACACTGCGTTTCGATCCGCCGGTCCGGGCCATGCGGCGCGTGTGCGTCGCACCGACCGCGGTCGGTGCGGCCGACGTCGTCGACGGGACTCTCGTGATCGTGAGTGTCCCAGCCGCCAACCGCGACCGAGCGGTCTTCACCGACCCGGACGTGTTCGACCCCGGTCGACCGGATGCCGAGCGGCACCTGACATTCGGCACTGGGATCCGTCCGTGTCCCGGACGCGACCACGCCGTGGCGCTCGCCGCCGGCGTCATGTCGGCCTTGCTCGACACGAGCGCGGAGCCGGACGGCGAGGCGCGATCGTGACGGGCGCATTCGATGAGTTCCGGGCGCTGCACCGGCCGGGCGATCCGTTGGTCCTCCCGAACGCGTGGGACTTCGCCTCGGCGGCAAGCCTTGTCCGGGCCGGCTTCCGCGCGATCGGGACCACGAGTCTCGGCGTCGCGGCCGCGGCCGGCCTGCCCGACGCCCGGGGGGAGACCCGGGCCGAGACGTACGCGTTGGCACTCCGGCTGTCCCGGCTGGACTGTCTGGTCACGGTCGATATCGAGAACGGCTTCAGCGACCACCCCGGCGACGTCGCCCGGCTGGCCTTCGACCTGGCGTCGGCTGGCGCGGTCGGGGTCAACATCGAGGACGGCCGGTCGGACGGCGTCCTCGGGGACGTCGGGCGGCAGCAGGAAGTGATCCGCGCGATAAAACGTCGCGTGCCGCACCTGTTCGTCAACGCTCGCACCGACACGTATTGGTTGCGTCCCGATAATCCGGATCTCGACGAGACGGTCGCTCGGGTACGGGCGTATCGGGATGCCGGCGCCGACGGCGTTTTCGTACCCGGCCTCGCCGCGCCGGACGACATCGGTCGGGTCGTCGCGGCGACCGACGCACCGCTGAACGTGTTGTTCCTGCCCGGGCGGCTGACCGTAGCGGCGCTGGCCGAACTCGGTGTCGCCCGGATCAGTACCGGCTCGCTGCTGTTCCGCGTGGCCGTTGGAGCGGCGGTGTCCGCCGCGCAGGCTGTGGCTCGCGGCGACGACACTCCACCCGGTGCGCCGTCGTATGCCGATGTGGTCGCGCTGGTCGGCGACTAACGGCGACTAACGGCGACTGACGGCGGCCGGACTTGCGGTCCGCCCGTCGGTGAGGCCGTCGGTCAGGCCCGATGGAGCATCTGGTCGCTGCGGCGCGGTTTACGGGTCTGCAGCTGCAGCCCGCTCACCACGAGCGGGAAGTGGCTGAAGGCCTGCGGCGTGTTGCCGAGCTGTCGTTTCGCCACCGGGTCCCACTCCTCGCTCAGCAGTCCGACGTCGTTGCGGAGGCCGAGTAGTCGCTCGAACAGCTCGACGGCCTCGGTCTCCCGACCGGCCGCGTGCAGCGCGTCGACCATCCAGAACGAGCACGCGACGAAGATGCCCTCGCCGCCGGGCAGACCGTCGTCGGATGGTCCCGGGCGGTACCGCATCACGAGACCGTCCTGCGTGATCTCACGCTGGATCGCGTCGATCGTGCCGCGCACCCGGGGATCCGATCCGGACAGGAAGCCGACGCGCGGAATGACGAGCAATGACGCGTCCAGCTCGTCGGTGTCGTACGACTGCACGAAGCTGTTCTTGCCGGCGTTGAAGCCCTTCGTGTTGACCTCGGCGTGGATCTCGTCCCGCGTCGCCTCCCAGCGGTCGACGTCGCCGGGAAGACCGCTCTCGCGCACGCCGCGCACCATCCGGTCGAAGGCGACCCAAGCCATCACCTTCGAATGCACGAAATGACGGCGTGGGCCACGCATCTCCCACAGCCCGTTGTCCGGCTGCGTCCAAGCGCCTTCGAGGTGGTCGAGCAGCGCGACCTGAAGATCCCACGCATCGTCGTGCGGGGACAGTCCGGCCTGCCGGGCCAGCGACAGCCCGTCGAGCACCTCGCCCCACACGTCGAGTTGAAGCTGATCGGCGGCGGCGTTGCCGACCCGGACCGGCGCCGAGCCCTCGTAGCCGGCGAGCCACGGCAGCTCGTATTCGGGCAGCCGGCGCGTGCCGTCGAGGCTGTACATGATCTGCAGTTGGCTCGGATCGCCGGCGACCGCGCGCAGCAACCATTCCCGCCATGCCTTCGCCTCCTCGATGTATCCGGCGGCGAGCATGGCCTGCAGGGTGTACGTCGCGTCGCGCAGCCAGCAGTAGCGGTAGTCCCAGTTGCGTGGCCCGCCGATCTGTTCCGGCAACGACGTCGTGAGCGCGGCGACTATCCCGCCGGTTGGCTGATAGGTCAAGGCTTTGAGCGTCAGCACCGACCGCCGGATCGCGGTGCGCCACCGACCCGGGACCTTGCATCGTTCGGACCACAACTGCCAGTAGTCGACCGTGTGCGCCAGCAGCTCATCCGCGTTGACGCGAGCGGGCGCACCACGGTGGCTCGGCGCCCATGTCAGTACGAATGGCACGCGGTCACCGGCGTTGACAGTGAACGTAGCGACCGTCTTGCGTTCGGCACCGTGCAATGGCACGGGCGTCCGCACCCAGACGGCATCCGGGCCGGCGATCGCTTCGAGGCCTCCGGTTTTCGCCCGGACCCACGGCACCACGCGGCCGTAGTCGAACCGCAGCACCAGCTCGGTGTGCATCTCGACGGAGCCCGACAAGCACTCCACGATCCGTACGACGTCGACCGCCGCCGTCCGCGGCGGCATGAAGTCGGTCACTTTGACGCGGCCGGTCTGCGTGTGCCATTCGGTCTCCAGCACCAAGGTGTCGCCGTGATAGCGGCGGTGCGTGGATTTGTCGACCGACATCGCGTTGTCGCCCGGCTCGGCGAGCGGCCGCGCGGACAGTGATGACGTCGGTGCCAGCAGCCAGCGGCCGGCCTTGGCCGTGTCGAGCAGTGCGGCAAAGCAGGCGGGGGAGTCGAAGTTCGGCAGGCACAGCCAATCGATCGATCCGTCGCGGCCGACGAGCGCGCCGGTGTGCAGGTCACCGATGAGTGCGTAATCCTCGATCGGGCTGCTCATTTTGCCAACTCCAGTACGACCTTGACGTCGTCGGAGCGCCGGGCGAAGCCGTCGGCGAAGTCCTCAAGGGCGACGCGGCGGGTGATCAGCCGGGACAGCCAGGTGTGGTCGGCGCTAGCCAGCGCGGCCGCGGCCGACTCGTAGTGACGGCGGTTGGCGTTGACGGTGCCGAAGACTACGTCGTTGTCGAGGACGGCGTTCCGGTTCAGACCGCCGATGTCGACCGGCAGTTGGGCGCCGATCGACGAGACACCGGTCAGGCAGACGATCCCGTCGGTCGCGTTGTGCGTCATTACGTCCACGACGACGGACGGTACGCCGGTGCACTCGACCACGATGTCGGCC
The DNA here is from genome assembly GCA_963724705.1 of uncultured Actinomycetota bacterium. GTDB lineage: Bacteria > Actinomycetota > Actinomycetes > Mycobacteriales > Micromonosporaceae > DASQPR01. The sequence goes on along the minus strand of CAVRVS010000004.1, from coordinate 1,818,612 downwards.
TGTACGCCGCTGTCCGGCACCGACTCCGCGTGGTAATGCGCACCGAGATCGGCCACCAGCCCGGGCTTCGGCCCATCGGTCACGCGATCGAAGACGTGCACCTCGAGGCCGCGCTGGACGCCGAGCAGTGCCGCGAGCAGTCCCACCGGTCCGGCGCCGGTGACCGCGGCCACCTTGGGTCCGAAGTAGGCCCGTTGCCCGATCCGTTCGATCTGTTCCCACGCCTTCGCGACGATGGTGGTCGGTTCCAACAGCACGCCGACCTCGGCCAGGCCGCCGTCGAGCGTGACGACCGCGTCCGGCTGCGCGCGCCACCGTTCGCGCGCGAACCCGTGCAGTCCTTTGATGCCGTGCTCGGTGTACCGGCCGTTGCGGCACATGTCCCATTCGCCGACCGCGCATGCGGGACACGGCACCGGATCGGGCCGGCGGACGAAACCAACCACGAGGTCGCCGGTCGCTATGTCGCCATCGGCCGGCGCATCGAGCACCCGGCCGAGGTTCTCGTGGCCGAGCACCAACACGTCCGAGCCCGGTGGCGCCTCGCCGTACTCGCCGGCGACGATCTCGATGTCCGTGCCGCACAGACCGACCGCCAGCGACTCGACCAGGATCGGCCCGTCGCCCATCGCCGGGTCGGGAAGGTCGCTCAGGACCAGCGAGTTCTTGACGCCGGGCCGCACCGTCAGCGCACGCATCCGTACCTCCACCAGTTGGCCCTCGATGGGTCGGCGCCCACGCTACCGGCCGAACCTTAAGACCGGTCGCCACGGCCCACGACTTCGCGTCGCGCAAGCGTGTCGACGCACGTCACGGTACGGTCGAGCGCGTGACCGCACCCATCAACGGAGTCCTTGTCGTCGGCGCCGGCGTCATCGGCCTGACCACCGCCATCACCTTCGCCGAGGCTGGCGTGCCGACGACGATCTGGGCCGCCGACGAGGCGACCGCGATCACGTCGTACGCGGCCGGTGCGAGCTGGGGCGTCCACCTGCTCAGCCCACGTGGGCGGGTCGCGGCGTGGAGTGCGGCGACGCTGGATGTGTTGCGTACGTTGGCGACCGACCCGACCACCGGTGTACGGATCACGGCCGGTATCGAGGCGAGTCGTACGCCGATGGCGCCGCCGGATTGGGGCGCACCGGTCGACGGCATGCGCGAATGCACGCCCGAGGAACTCCCGCCCGGGTACGTCATCGGCTGGCACCAGCGGATTCCGATCGTGGAGATGCCGGTATACCTCGGCTACCTGCAGGCACGATTCGCGCGCGCGGGCGGTGTCATGCAGCGGCGCCGGATCGCGTCGCTGACCGAGACCGCCGGCATCGCGCCGGTCGTCGTCAACTGCACGGGTGTCGGCGCGAGCGATCTCACCGGCGATCGCGATCTCGCGCCGATCCGCGGGCAGGTCGTCATCGTCGCCAATCCCGGCATCACCGACTTCTTCGCCGACGGACCGAAGGACAGCACCGATCTCACGTACTGGTTCCCGCACCGCGACACCGTGCTGCTCGGCGGCACCGCGGTCGTCGGCGACTGGAACCGCGTGCCGGATCCGGCCGTGGCGGCCGCGATCGTGGCGCGGTGCGCGGCCGTCGAACCGAGGTTCGCCACCGCGGAGGTTATCGAGCACCGGGTCGGTCTGCGGCCGGGGCGGTCGGAGCCGCGGCTGGAGGAGCAGACGCTCGACGACGGGACCCGACTGATCCACAACTACGGCCACGGTGGCTCCGGGGTGACCCTGGCCTGGGGCTGCGCCGTCGAGGTGGCGAACCTCGCCGGTCTGACCGGACGAGCCCACTAGGCCCGCCTCGCCGGTGCGGCTGCGGATTCGGGCTGCACCTAGCCCGAAGACATGCGCGGCGGTCGCGCGGTAACGAAATGGGAACGCTCCCATCATGGCCTTGACACGTTCGTAACCGGCAGGCAATCTGCTCATGGGAGCGCTCCCGAGACCGTACCCACGGAAGGCGCGCTGCCGCATCGCGCACCGGCGACCGGCGCGCGGACCTGGACGGAAGGGGCCTGGCTGTGCTCGTGCTGATCCGGCGACTGGGCTTCTACGCGGTCACCGCGTTCATTGCGATCACGCTCGACTTCTTCATCCCGCACATGATCCCCGGCAACCCGGTCGAGGCGGTCATCTCCTCGCACGCCGGCGCGATCCCGCCGCAGGCCGCGGCGAGCCTCTACGCCCAGTTCGGCATCAACCTCCACGAGGGACTGTGGAGCCAGTACCTGACGTACTGGAACCACCTGTTCCACGGCAATCTGGGGTTGTCGATCTCGCAGTATCCGGCGACGGTCACCACCGTCATCCACAGCGCGATCTTCTGGACGATCCTGCTGGTCGGGGCCGCGACCGTCGTCAGTTTCATCCTCGGTACGGTCATCGGCTCGCTGGTCGCCTGGAAGCGCGGCTCGTGGATTGGAGGGCATCCTTCCGATCAGCACGTTCTTCCAGGCGATGCCGTATTTCTTCCTCGCGACGCTGCTTCTGCTGTTGTTCGCCACGACGCTGCACTGGTTCCCGAACCACGGCGGGTATGACTTCCAGGAGAACACGATCGGGTTGAACGGTGCCGTTCCTCTCCGACGCGATCAACCATGCCGTGCTGCCCGGCGTCACGATCATCGGTGCGTCGCTGGCCGGCTGGATCATCGGTATGCGCAACATGATGGTCACCGTGCGGGACGAGGACTACGTCCTGCTGGCCGAGGCCGAGGTGCTGCCGACCCGGCGGGTCATCTGGTACGCGGCCCGCAACGCGATCCTGCCGTCGGTGTCGAGCTTCGCGCTCGCACTGAGTTTCGTCGTGACCGGGTCGCTGCTCACCGAGATCGTGTTCTCCTACCCGGGCATCGGCGACGTGCTCTACCAGGCCGTGCTCGGCGAGGACTACCCGCTGATCCAGGGCATCTTCCTCATCATCACGTTCGTCGTGCTGGCCGCGAACCTGCTGGCCGACGTCGTCTACGTGTTCCTCGACCCGCGCGCCCGTCAGGAGGCCTGAGCCGATGGTGACGACGATCGTCGACCTCGCGAACGCACCGTCGGCCGGTGACGCGCCCGGCACGCCGGTCGTCGCGCACCGCCGGCGACGACGGCTCGTGCGGCTGCCCCGGTCGCGGAAGATGACGGCCGGGTTCGCGCTGCTCGCCGTGTTCGTGATCCTCGCGGTCATCGGTCCGTGGATCGCGCCGTACGACCCGGGTCACATCACGTTGTCCACGTCGCAGAACCCGAGCGCACACCATTGGCTCGGCCAGACGCAGCTCGGCCAGGACATCTGGTCGCAGCTGTTGGTCGGCGCGCGGCCGACGATCGTCGTGTCATTCCTGGCCGGCGCGATCGCGACCGTGCTGTCCATCGTCATCGGCATCACGGCCGGGTACGTCGGCGGCTGGGTCGACGACGTCCTGTCCATGCTGGCCAACGTTTTCCTTGTGTTGCCGGCGCTGCCGTTGCTGATCGTGGTCGGCAGCTTCCTGCCGAAGGGTGAGTCGGCCAACGACCTGCTCGTCGGCGCGGTGATCGCGTTGACCGGCTGGGCCTGGGGCGCGCGGGTGCTGCGGGCGCAGTCGCTGTCGCTGCGCAACCGGGACTTCGTCGAGGCGGCCCGGATCAGCGGCGAGCGTACCTGGAAGATCATCGTGTCCGAGATGGTGCCGAACCTCGTCGCCATCCTCGCCGCGTCGTTCCTGTTCACCGTGTTGTACGCGATCGGGACGTACGTGGCGCTGGGCTTCCTCGGCGTACTGGACCCGGCGAACAACTACAGCTGGGGCTCGATCCTGTTCGACGCCACCCAGGGCCAGGCGGTCGTATCCGGTCAGTGGTGGTGGTATATCCCGCCCGGCCTGTGTATCGCGCTGCTCGGCACGAGTCTCGCGCTCATCAACTTCGGCATCGACGAGTTCATCAACCCGCGACTGCGCGCGGCCGGGCTGTCGCGCAAGGCGGCCAAACGAGCCGGCGTGCCGCACGCACCGCAACTCGGCTTCACGCCCGTGGCCAAGAAAGGCGCGAGGCGCGTCAGCGCCGCCGCGCCGCGGGCGGAGGTGGACCGATGACCAACCTCGAATTCATCACCGCGCCGCGGTCGGCGCCGCGCATGCGGGCCCCGCACGAGGACATCGTCCTGGACATCCGGGGACTGTCGGTCGACTACGGCATCGGCCCGAACGCCGTGCACGCCGTCGCGAACGTCGACCTGACCGTACGCCGCGGCGAGGTGCTCGGGATCGCCGGCGAGAGCGGCAGCGGCAAGTCGACGCTCGTCTACGCCATCACGCGGCTGCTGCGGGACCCGGGTGTGATCGTCGGCCGGCGAGGTGACGTTCTACTCCCGTCCGGACGCGAGCATGGACCCGCGCCCGGTCGACCTGCTCGCCGACGACAAGGCAGTCATCCGATCCGTACGGTGGTCGGAGATCGCCGTCGTGTTCCAGAGCGCGCTGAACTCGCTGAACCCGGTCTTCACGATCGGCACGCTGATCGACGACGTGCTCAAGGCGCACGAGCCGCAGACGTCGAAGCGAGACCGGCGCGCCCGTGCGGCCGAGTTGCTCGACATGGTCGGCATCGGCGCGGACCGGCTGCGCAGCTATCCGCACGAGCTGTCCGGCGGCATGCGCCAGCGCGTCATGATCGCGCTGTCCATCGCGCTGCACCCACAACTGCTCATCATGGACGAGCCGACGACCGCGCTGGACGTCGTCATCCAGCGGGAGATCCTCGAACAGCTGATGGACCTCCGCGAGCGCCTCGGCTTCACCGTCATCTTCATCACCCACGATCTGTCGTTGCTGATCGAGCTGGCCGACACGATCGCGGTCATGTACGCGGGCGAGATCGTCGAGCGTGCGCCGGCTCAGGCGTTGTTCCGGGCGCCGCGGCACCCGTACACGTACGGGCTGCTGAATTCGTTCCCGTCGCTGCACGGGCCCCGGATCGCGATGACCGGAATCAAAGGCTCGCCGCCCGATCTCCGCCACGTTCCGTCCGGTTGCCCGTTCCACCCGCGGTGCGCGCATGCCATGCCCGAGTGCGTGAGCGAGCACCCGCCGGTGCTGCGGCTACACGACGGCTTCGGGGCGCGCGATGTGAGCTGCTGGCTGCAGGACGCGGCGCACGCCGTACCGGCGGAGTTGGCCCTGACCCACGACGCAACGTCAGCGCGCGTCACCCCCGCGACACCGACGGAGGTCGAGCCCGCATGAGCGCCGGCGAACCCATCCTCGAAGCGATCGGCCTCACCAAGCACTATCGCGTACGCACGAAGCGATTCGGGCGGTCGAGCCTGGTCCGCGCGGCCGAGGACATCTCGCTCGCACTGCACCCGGGCCGGGTCACCGCGGTCGTCGGCGAGAGCGGTTCCGGCAAGTCCACCGTGTCGCGCCTACTGGCCCGCACGACCGCGCCGACCGCGGGCGAGCTGCGATTGGGCGGCACGCCGCTGGACACCCACGGCTCGGTCGGCCGTGACTACCGCGCCGCGGTGCAACTGGTGCTGCAGGACCCGTTCGCCTCGCTCAACCCCGTCCATGACGTGCGCTACATCCTGGGCCGGCCACTGAAAATTCACGGGTACGCCGGCGACGACATCGATGCCTCGATCCGTGATCTGTTGCGCCGCGTCGCGCTGGAACCGGCCGACCAGTTCATCGACAAATACCCGCACGAGCTGTCGGGCGGCCAGCGCCAGCGCGTCGCGATCGCTCGCGCGCTCGCCGTGCAGCCACAAGGTGCTGCTGGCCGACGAGCCGGTGTCGATGCTCGACGTGTCGATCCGGCTCGGTGTGCTCAATCTGCTGGCCGATCTCCGCGACCGAGAAGGCCTGGCGATCCTCTACGTGACCCACGACATCGCGTCGGCGCGCTATCTGGCCGACACGATCGTGGTGATGTACGCCGGCCGGATCGTCGAGGCGGGCCCGGCCGAGCAGGTCACCGACGAGCCATCGCACCCGTACACGCAGCTGTTGTTGTCGGCCGCGCCGGATCCCGACGCCGGTCAACCGACCCGGCTGGGACAGCGCGGCGCACCGCCGTCGTTGGTCACCCCGCCGGCCGGCTGTCGATTCCATCCGCGGTGCCCGTTCGTGATGGACGTGTGCCGGACCGACGCGCCGCCGATGCTCACCGCGTCCGACGGTCACCAGAGCGCCTGCTGGCTCCTCGCGGACGCCGGCGGGCCGGCGGCCCCCGGGTCATCGCAGCTCGCCGTCGAACGGGAGTCGCCTATGGTCTGACGTCGCCCGCGGTCGTGCGCCAAGCGCGGACCGATCTGATCAACCCTTCCCGATTACCTCCCGGGAGCGCCCAAGCGGGCGTTGCCGCGATGGAGTTCGCCTATTTCCCGTGTTCCCCATGACTTTCCACCCACCCGCTCGACCGACCGTCGGCACGCGCCGACCGAACGCTTACGGAGTCACCATGCTTCGCAGAACCTCAGTGCTCCGGCGCACCGTTGCCGGAATCGCCGTGCTGGGCGTCGTTGCCCTCGCGGTCGCGGCGTGCTCGAAAGACGCGACGTCGCCGAGTTCGAAGAAGGCCGCCAGCGGCCGGACGCTCGTCGTCGAGAACAATCCGCAGCCGAACTTCACCGACACGTTCAACCCATTCGCGGCCACCAGCACGGGCAAGAGCCAGAACGCGCTCGCGCTGTTCTACGAGCCGCTGATGCAGTTCAACAACCTCAAGGCCGGTACGACCTACCCGTGGCTCGCGAAGAGCTTCACGTGGAGCCCGGACGGCAAGTCCATCACGTTCGCGCTGCGCGACGGCGTGAAGTGGAGCGACGGGCAACCGTTCACCGCCGACGACGTCGCCTACACGTTCCAGCTTATGCAGCAGAACAAGGCTCTGAACTACATCGGCGTGCCGATCACCGGTGCCACGACCAGCGGCAACAGCGTCACGATCTCGTTCGAGTCGCCGGAGTACACCAACATCTACGGCATCGCCGGCCAGACGTGGATCGTGCCGAAGCACATCTGGAGCAAGCAGAGCCGACCCCGCCACCTGGACCGACCCGACGCCAATCGGCACCGGTCCCTACCTGATGGACAAGTTCACCGCGCAAGGCTTCACGCTCAAGGCCAACCAGAGCTACTGGGGTGGCGTACCGGCGGTGTCCAAGATCAGCTTCCCGGCGTACTCCTCCAACGACGTCGCGTTGACCGCGCTGACCCAGGGCGAGATCGACTACGGCGGCAACAATGTCAACAAGATCCAGGAGAACTTCGTCGCGAAGGACCCGGCTCACAACCACTACTTCTTCCCGGCTACCAACACCGTCGTGCTGATCCCTAACGTCACCAAGTGGCCGTTCACTGAGCAGGCCGTACGCCTCGCGGTGAGCGCCGGCATCAGTCGCCAGCAGCTGTCCACCCAAGGTGAGACGGGCTACGAGCCACCGGCCACGTCGTCGTCCGGCCTGCTGCTGCCGAACTTCAATGCGAACGTTCCGTCGAATATGCAAAACGACCTCGCACCGACGCCGGACGCCGCCAAGGTCACCTCCATCATGACCGCGGGCGGGTTCGCGAAGGACAGCAAGGGCATCTGGGCGAAGGGCGGCAAGGAGGTCTCGTTCCAGGTCGAGGATCCGACGTCGTACACGGACTACTACGCCGACGCGCAGATCATCGCCCAGAACCTCAAGCCGCTCGGCTTCGACGTGAAGGTCAACGGCGTCACGCCGGACCAGTGGAACAACGACTTGTCGGCGGGTACGTTCTCCAGCGCCATCCACTGGGGCGCCGGCGGCCCGACCGCGTACAGCCAGTACGACGGCTGGCTGGACTACAACCTGGTCAGCGGCAAGACCGCTTCCGGCAACCAGGGCCGGTGGAATGACCCGGCGACCCAGCAGGCGCTCACCGAGTTCGCGGCCGCCGCGACTCCGGACGCGCAGCAAGCCGCCATCAACAAGGTGGCCACCATCGTGTCCACCCAGATGCCGGTGATCCCGCTGCTCTACGGCGCGGGTTGGTTCGAGTACACGACGAAGAACTACACCGGTTGGCCGACGCAGGATGACCCCTATGTCGACCCGTCGCCGAACCAGGCAAATGTCGAGTACGTGATACTGCACCTCAAGCCAGCCGTCTAGCACGGGTAGCGCGCTCCGGCCGGCGGGCCATCACCTGCCGCCGGCCGGAGCGGTCACGCCCCTGACCGATGATCCCGAGATCCACGCTCCTTTGGAGGAACCATGATGTCCGCTGCTCGTCCCGCGGCAGTCGCACGATGACGTCGACCGGAGTCTCCTCGGCGTCGGCCGCGGCCGCGACCGACCGGCTCACCTTTCCGGACGGCTTCGTTTGGGGTACGTCGACAGCGGCGTACCAGATCGAGGGCGCGGTCACCGAAGACGGCCGCACGCCGTCGATCTGGGACACGTTCAGCCACACGCCCGGAAAGGTGGCCGGCGGCGACACGGGTGACGTGGCCGACGACCACTACCACCGCTACGCCTCCGACGTCGCGTTGATGGCCGAGCTCGGCATGCGGTCGTACCGGTTCTCCACCGCGTGGCCGCGCATCGTGCCGGGCGGTACCGGCGCCGCGAACGCTCGCGGACTCGACTTCTATTCGCGACTGGTCGACGCGCAACTCGCGGCCGGCATCACGCCAGTACTGACGCTCTATCACTGGGACCTGCCGCAGACGCTGCAGGATCGCGGCGGCTGGACCAATCGCGACACCGCCCAGCACTTCGCCGACTACGCCGCCGTGGTGGCCGACGCGCTCGGCGACCGCGTGAGGTTGTGGACGACCCTGAACGAGCCGTGGTGCTCGGCATTCCTCGGCTACGGCGCCGGCGTACATGCACCCGGTCACACCAGCGGTGCCGAGGCGCTGACCGCGTCGCATCATCTCCTGCTCGGGCACGGACTCGCCGTTCAGGCACTGCGCGCCGCGCTGCCGGCGACCGCCCAACTGTCCATCACGCTGAATCCGGCGGTGGCCCGACCCGCGACCGACTCGGAAGCCGATGTCGCCGCTGCGCGCAAGGTCGACGGGCTGCAGAACCGCCTTTGGCTCGACGCTCTGTGCCACGGCGTATACCCGGATGATGTGCGCGCGTTCACGGCCGCGGCCAGCGACTGGTCGCACGTCCGCGACGGTGACCTCGCGGTGATCGCGAGCCCGATCGACATACTCGGCGTCAACTACTACAACCCGATGCTGGTGGCGCGCTACGACGGTCTCGGTGTCCGCGCCCGTGTTGACGGCCACGGCGACGGCGACGGCGAGACGTGGCCCGGCTGCGACGACGTCCAGTTCCTCGACCTTCCCGCCCCGAAGACCCTGATGGGTTGGCCGATCGATGCCGACGGGCTGACCGAGCTGTTGATCCGGTTGCAGCGCGACTACCGGATGCCGATGATGATCACCGAGAACGGTGCGGCGTTCGCCGACGTCGTCGACGCGGACGGCGCGGTGAACGACACGGATCGCGTCGCGTACCTGCGCGGACACCTTGCCGCGGCGCATCGGGCGATCGCCGCCGGGGTGGATCTGCGCGGCTACTTCCTCTGGTCGTTCCTGGACAACTTCGAATGGGCGTACGGCTACGCCAAGCGTTTCGGCATCGCGTACGTCGATTTCGAGACGCAGGTGCGTACGTTGAAACAGAGCGCGCACGTCTACGCCGATACGGTGCGCCACAACGGATTGCTCGTGGCCTAACCGGGCGGCCGCGCCGTCCCCGCTGCGCCGACCATGGTCGGGGCCGGCGAGATCGGGCTGTCGGCCGCGACCACGCCGGGCGACGCGGGCGGGCCGAGGATCGGCGCGTGCGGGTGCACGACATCCGCACTCGCCTCGAACTCCTTCATCGTGCGCTCCTGGCCGTAGCGGCTGCGCATGATGCGATACGTGATGTAGGCCGCCGGGCCGAACCACGCCTGTGCCGGGACGAGCGTGTCGGTCCGCGCGTCGACGTAGTTGATCAGCAACGGCACCAGCGCCGGCACGACCGCGCCGAACGCGACCACGACCGCGAGCGCGATCTGTCCAGCGCGCCGGCCGTACGCCTTGAACGCGGTCAACACGAACAGCGCGTACACGAGCAAGGTCGCCGATGCCGGTGGCGGCGTTGTCGAAGCCCCAGCGCATGCCCATCGACGGGTCGAGCGGATAGCCGAGGAACTCTTCGACGAGCGCATTCGTCACCGGCCAGATCGACGTGAAGATCACGTCGTAGCCGGCGAGGGCCAGCGCGAACCACGCGACATGCCGCATCTTCATGCCGCCCTGGACGTACAGGTTCGCTACCGATACGGCGCCGAGCAGGATGATGACGTCATTCTCGGCCCAGAAAGCCTGCCAGCCGAGCACGGTGCCGAGGAGATTGTTGCCCATCCAGATGTTCAATCCGATCAACGTCCCGATCCCGAGCCACAGCTTGGCCGGGCTGAGCACCGGGCCGAATCCGATCGAGATCGACGCTAGGAACGTGACGGCCAGGAACGATGTCAGCAGCCAGCGCGGCAGCAACAGGTAGAACAGCGGGATCGTGGACAGCAGGACGAAGAGGATGCCGATGTCGCGACCGTTGAACGTGCCGATCGGCGGCCGTTCGATCCGCACCCGCCGCAGGTAATACCACGCGCAGGCCGACACGACGACGGAGCTGACGAGGCCCGCGACCAGACCGAAGATCGCGAGGTGCGTGTTGGAGCTGAGGAACGAGCTCATGTCATGCTCCGATCAGGGCCGGAGGTGCGACGAACGTCGTCTCGCGCAGATCGCAGCGGAGCAGCCGCAGCGACCGTGCCTCGTCGTCCGGGACCAGGGTCAGATCAACCTCGAGTCCGCGGTCGGCGAAATGCCGGACGGCGGCCGACTCACCGAAGCCCGCGACCGCGGATTGTGGCAGGGTCAGTCCGACCCGTCCGTCTTGCACAGCCGCGCGGAATCGCGCCGGCCATGGATCGGTGGGCAACGACTCGACGGCTTCGGCCACTTGCCGGGGCGTCACGACGTCGGTCGGCCCCAGCCGGAGCAACTGATCCGGTTTGCCGACGACCTTGCTCGTCGCGGGCAGGCCGGACACCTCGCAGCTCAGGTCTTCATCGGCGATCGGACGTACGACGTCGCGGGTGTCGTAGCGGAACACCGGCATGCAGTCGCGGTACGGGAAGTACGGCGTGATCACCACCGTGGCGAGCGCTCCGGGTTCGGCCGGCTCGCCGGTCTCGAGGTCGACGTGCTCGACGTATCCGGTGGTGACGTCATGATGAAGGTGACCGTGGCTGCAGGTGCGCGCGGTGACCGGTAGCACCTCGGTCATCCCGAACAAGTCGTTGACGTGCTCAGCGCCGAAGGTCGCGACCGCGGCCGCGGCGAGGCTCGGCGTCAGGATCTCGCCGCCTACATCGATGCGGCGAAGGCGGAAGTCGCTCGGACCGAGTCCGCGTTGACGAGCCGCGACCACGAGTTCGCCGAGATAACTCGGCGACGTCGACAGCAACGTCACGCGGCCGTCGGTCAGGCTGTCCAGCGTTTCGTCCGGCGGTACGAGGCCGACAAGGCGGCATCCGGCGCCGATGAGGCGACACACGGCGACATCGAGGTTCAACGCCGCCGTCTGGCGGGAACTGATGTTCACCTGCATGATGTCGGTCGGCCAAAAGTCGTTGCGGAGCACGGCGGCGAGGGCGCCGATCGCCGGCCACAGCTCCATTTCATAACGCGAGAGCCACACTTCGGCCGGCCGCCCGGTCGTGCCGGTGGTACGCGTGGCGAGGTGCGGCGGTGCGTCGGCGCACAGGAAGTCGGCGGGTTGCCGAATCAGATCGGCTTTCACGGTGACCGGGACGGCCGCGAGCCCGGCGAGATCGAGTTTGCGCGGGTCCACCTCGGCGGCGGCGAACCGGCGAGCGTAGAACGGTGACTGCGCGGCGAGTCGACGAGCGGTCCGGCGGACGTTCGTGGTGGCCATTTGCCGGCGAGCGGCCGGGTCGGCCAGCGGGCCGTCGGTCAACTGCCCGGCGTCGGCGCCTGGCTCGCCGAACTCGGCCATCGTGGCGAGTGCGTCGGCGACGAGGCGGCCCACATTCTGCGGATTGATCCGATGGCCCCAGACCATGCCCATTGCCATCCGGAACTGCCGGATCCCGGTCTCGAACACTGCCACTCCTTCGCGTTCGTGCGCCGCGCCGCGCTCGGGCCGTGGCTCGACCGCACAGACCGGGCGCGAAGCGAGGCAACCCACCCGGTCTGTGGCTGATCGTGTGCCGCGGGTCAACGATCCGTGGCGACGAACCGATCGATCAGAAGCTGCCGCCAACAACAGCCGCGAACAGCACTGCGGTAAGCGAACCCATCACGTAACGGGCGTGCTTGACGCTGCTCATGAGAGCCGACATGGCTACCTCCCCTCCGACAACTCGTAGGAATCCATCCGGCATCGCCGGGCACCGTCGAGCACGCAGCATCAAGCTCCGCCCTCGCAGCAGCAGCCGGTGACGACGACTTTGACCGTCATATCGGGGTGAACCGAACAGGTCAGATAAAACGTGCCGGCGGTGTTCCACGCGCCGGTCGTATAGACGTCAGTCGTTTCCATCAGATGGCGTCCATCAACGGGCACGCCCGGCTCGGCCGAGAGGATCGCGTCCCGGCCCGGGCCGATGATGTGCACCCAATGCGAGTCGTTGACCATGGTGAGGGTCTTGCCGCACCCGACGGACACTTCCTCACTCGAGAAGCCTTCGTGGGTCATGCCGAGGACGCCGGCGGCCGGCTTCGCCGGAGTGGCAAGGGCGTTCGGCAGATACATGCCGGCGACCAACAACGGGACCACCAGCAAAATCCGCGGAAACGCCATGTTGTCCTCCTTCGAGCGAGGCCAGGCGTGGCCGGCGGCGACGGAGATGACTGAGAGCGAACCGCCCGCTACACGATGTCTCCGTGTCGCAAACATTGCCGGTGATCGATGAAGATCACAAGCCATCCGCGATAATCGATGTGAATCGCATAGACGACAGCGGATGCGTCTTGACATCCCGGAGCCGACCGCGGCTGTCAAGACATGCAGGTGGCGGGCTTCCGCCATTCATGACGGTGGAGTGTCGGGGCGATCCGGGGGCGACGGCAATGGAATCCAGCCATCGGAATGCTTAAATGTAGCGATTCCTTGGCCGACTGCGTCCGATGCCGCGTTTCAACGCTGTGAGCCCGCGTACGTCTCGTCGCGATTGTCGTCCGGGCCGCCGCTCGGTACGCCGTCGGACAACGCGGCGTGTGCAGCCGAGGCGGGGACATTGGCCGAGCCGACCCGGTACGCCGCGATCCATTCGCTCAGCTCGTCGGCCGGCATCGGGTAGGCGGTCAGCCACCCTTGCACCAGTGTGCAACCGGCGTCGGCCAGCAGTTGGCGGGTGTACTCGGTCTCGACGCCCTCGGCGACCGTACGGATTCCCAGCGAGCCGGCGAGATCCACCGTGGACCGTACGATCGCGGCGTCGTCGCGATTGTCGGCCATTCCGGCCACGAACGACTTGTCGATCTTGATTTCGGCGATCGGCAGTTTCCGCAGGTGTTGCAGCGACGAGTAGCCGGTGCCGAAGTCGTCGAGCGCCACGCTGACTCCGAGCGCGCACACGCGGTTGACCGTGTTGATGGCCCGACTCGGATCGGCCAGCAGGGCGCTCTCGGTGATCTCGATCTGGATGCGGTCGGGCGCGACGTGGTGCCGCGCGAGCGCGGTCGACAAATGCGCCACAATGTCGTCGCTGTACAGGTCGCGCGAGCTGACGTTGATCGCGGCACGCATTTCGAGGCCCTGGTCCTGCCATGTGGCGACCTGGCGAACGACGTCCTCGATGACCCGCTGGGTCAGTAGGTGCATGACCGAACTGTGCTCGGCAACGGTCATGAGTTCCTGCGTATCTACCAGGCCGTGGGTCGGGTGGCGCCAACGAAGCAGCGCCTCGACACTGTCGACCGTGCCGGAGCTCAGGCAGACCTGGGGCTGGTAATGCATGGAGATCTCGTCACGGTCGCTGCCCTCGAGCGCGCGGCGGAAGTCGGTCAGCAGTCGTAGCCGCTGCGGGCTGTTCGTGTCGTGGCCGGGTTGGTACGCCGCGATGGCGTCGCCGCGCTGCTTCGCGTCGTACATGGCGACATCCGCATGCCGCATGAGTGTCGTGAAGTCGGCCGCGTCCTCGTCGCGGAGCGCGATGCCAACCGATGCCGTGACGTCCACCCGGAGCCCGTCCAGCGTTACTGGCTGGCTCAGCGCGCGGACCACCCGGTCGGCCAGTTCATGCGCTTCGCCGATGTCGCGCGTCGCGGCGACGATGGCGAATTCGTCACCGCCGAGTCGCGCAACCGTGCCGACCTCCGGCCGGAGCGCGGCCAGCCGTCGCGCGACCGCGATCAGGAGCTGGTCACCGACGTCGTGCCCGAGCGCGTCGTTGACCTGCTTGAAGCGGTCGAGGTCGAGCATCAGCAGCGTCGCGCGCCGTGGCGTGGCGTGGTCGTCACCAGCGCAGATCGCGACGACCTCGTCCAGCCCGTGCCGCAGCCCCGTGCGATTCGCGAGGCCGGTGAGCGGGTCGAGGCGCGCGGCGAGATCGCGCTCGGCGGACAGCTTCGCCATCCGATGCACGGCGTAGAGCGGGATGAACACCAGCGGCAGGAACCCGAGATCGATGTGCGCGGTCACCGCGATCACCGGGCTCAACAGCAGCAAGGACGCATTGAACAGCGCCTGGTTGGCGGTAGCGGTCGTGGCCGCGCGCGAGCGCAGGCTCTGTCCCCGCAGCCGGGCCCGGAGCGCACCCAACACGCCGTACGTCACGAGCCAGACGACGACAGCGCCGATCACGGACACGGCGTCGACGACGATGTTGTTGGGTCCGTCCCGGTGGAACGGATCAGGGTCGCCGGCGTAGAGGATCACCGCAGCGGCCGCGAAGGCAAGCCCGATCTGCCCGAAGGACCAGAGTGCTTCGCGTACCCCGGCTCGCAGCCGAATCGCCACCACGATGACCGCCGCGCCCTGCGCAACAATCGCGGGGCCGAGCCCCCAGCAGAGCTGGACGGCGAAGGTGAAGCAAATGGTCGGGCAGATGATCATGGGTGCTCGACCAGGCGGCATCGCCGCCACGAACGCCTGCGTGCCGGCGAGCATCGCGAGTCCGGTCATCAACCAGAACGCGCCGTGCGTGGTCGCGGTGTGGGTGATGTTGCCGAGTTGGGTAACGGCCAGAGCAACCGTCGCCGCAACGACGATCGCCTCGACGTACATCGTTACCTGCCGCCGCGAGGTCCAGTCGGCACGGATCCTCGACGGCATCGACACTGCTTCCCCCTCGCCCCCACGGCCCTTGGCAGGGTAAGCAACACATAGTAATGCCTGGTGAACGCACGGCAACCGACCCGCACGATTCCCGTGTGACGCTCGCCACCGCCCCGGCCACGTCCCGTCGTTACCGTACGACCCGGTGCTCACAACCGCATCAGCGGTTACGGCATCTCACCCGGCCGAGGTGGCAGCGGTTACCGTCCGCGCTGCGAGCGATACCGACGGATCAGTGTGTTCGTGGACGAGTCCTGGTCGAGGACGGGCGTGCTGTCGTCGGTCAGTAGCGGTGCCAGTTGCTTGGCCATCACCTTGCCGAGTTCGACCCCCCACTGATCGAACGAGTCGATGCCCCAGATGGTGCCCTCGGTGAAGACAATGTGCTCGTAAAGAGCGACCAGTTGGCCAAGCGTCGACGGCGTCAGCTTGGGCGCGAGGATAGACGTCGTCGGGTGGTTGCCGGGCATGACCTTGTGCGGTACGACCGCGGCCGGCGTGCCCTCCGCGGCGACTTCCTCGGCGGTGCGCCCGAAGGCCAGAGCGGCGGTCTGCGCGAAGAAGTTCGACATGAACAGGTCATGCATGTCGCCGACGTCGTGGTTCGGTTCGGCGAAGGCAATGAAGTCGGTCGGGATCAGTTTCGTACCTTGGTGGATGAGCTGATAGAAGGCGTGCTGTCCGTTCGTGCCCGGCTCGCCCCAGAAGATCTCGCCGGTTTGATAGTCAACTGGGTCGCCGTCGGCGCGCACCGATTTGCCGTTGCTCTCCATCGTCAATTGCTGCAGGTACGCCGGGAACCGGTGCAGATACTGCGAGTAGGGCAGCACCGCGTGCGTCTGTGCACCGAGGAAGTTGTTGTACCAGACGTTGAGCAGGCCGAGGAGCGCGGGAACGTTGCGCTCCAGCGGCGTCGTGCGGAAATGCTCGTCGACCGCGTGGAACCCGGCCAGCATCTCGGCGAAGCGCGCCGGTCCGATCGCGAGCATCAACGACAGGCCTACCGCCGAGTCGAAGGAGTAGCGCCCGCCGACCCAGTCCCAGAAGCCGAACATGTTGTCGGTGTCGATGCCGAACGCCCGTACCCGTTCTTCGCTCGTCGAGACCGCGACGAAGTGCCTTGCGACGGCGCTGTCGTCGTCGGTGCCCAGACCGGCGAGCAGCCAGCGACGCGCTTCGGTCGCGTTCGTGAGGGTCTCCAATGTGGAGAACGTCTTGGACACGATGACGAACAACGTGGTGGCCGGGTCGAGGTCGTGCGTTTTGTCGTACACGTCGGTCGGGTCGATGTTCGAGATGAACCGGCACCGGATGTCGGTGTCCAGATAGGCCTTGAGCGCCTCGTACGCCATGACTGGGCCTAGATCCGAACCGCCGATGCCGATGTTCACGACCGTCTTGATCGGCGCTCCGGTGTGCCCCCGCCAGTCGCCGGAGCGTACGCGTTCGGCGAACGCGCCCATCTTGTCGAGCACCGCGTGAACGTCGCCGACCACGTCCTGGCCGTCCACCACCAACGTCGCATCGCGCGGGAGGCGCAGCGCGGTATGCAGGACCGCTCGGTCCTCACTGGTGTTGATGTGTTCACCGGCGAACATCGCCGCCGTACGGTCGGTGAGACCTCGAGCGTTGGCCAGCGCGATGAGCAGGTCGATCGTTTCGCCGGTCACCCGGTTCTTCGAATAGTCGACGTAGAGATCCGCGGCGGTCGCGGTGAGCCGGTTGCCGCGGTCGGCGTCGACGGCGAACAGATCGCGCAGGTGCGCATCGCGGATCTTGTCGGCGTGCGCGGCGAGCGCCAGCCACGCGTCGGTCTTCGTCGGATCGGTGCTCATCAGGTCACTCCCGCAGGCGTCGAACGTTCGGTCATGTCCAGCTTGCCGTCTCGCTGCCGCCGCGAAGGCGCTATCGGCCATCACACTGGCGACATGTCGTCGATCACGAGCCTACGTGCCAGCCGGCGCCCAGAAGTCGGGGACCACGCGCGGTCGCGCGACGCTGACGTCGCCCGGCACTATCGCTGCCCGATCTTTGCTTGTCGCCCTCGACCTGCATGGGGTGATGCTCTGGTGGCGCAGCCCTTCCCGGGTGGGCAGGGCGTTGCGTTGAGTCATAGGGACCGTATGTATTCGGCCGGTGAAGTGGACTCGGGTTCAGGCATGTGTTCGCGCTCGGGCAGCAAGAGCGGGGTGGCGAGCAGGAGCACACCTGAGATGGTGATCGCGGCGAGCGGGCTCGTGAGGGTGGCGAGGATGCCCCAGATCACCATCAGGGCAGCCTGCAGCAGCTTGGAGCTGACACTCCAAGTACTGAGGACTTGGGCGGCATGATCCGCGGGCGTCCGTTGCAGGCGTTCCGTCGCGTAGATCGGATTGAAGATGCCCATGCAGGTAATCAGCAGGCTCTCGACGACGATCACTGTGAGAAGTCCAGGGATGCCGGGACGGATGAACGCGAGACCGAGGGGGAAGAGCGATCGCAGCCAGCCGGACACGATCATGACGCGGTGCCGGCCGTAGCGGGTCACGAGACGTGCAGAGCGGCGTGCGCCGACGAAGCCGCCGAGAGCCGGGAGGCCGAAGGCAAGACCGTATTGCCAGGCCGGGAAGTGGTACTGGCCGAGTAGGAGCACTGACAGGAGCGGGACGGTGGCCATGATGAGGCCGCTGACGAGGATGGAGTTGAGGAACAGGCGCCGCAGTGCACTGTCACGGAGGATGAACCGCCAGCCGCCAAGAAGGTCGGCTCCACGCAACCGGGTGGCCTGGTCGCGGGGTGCGGCGACGTCGCCTCCCTGGATGCGGAGAACCCCGAGCGCGGACAGCAGGTAGCTGAGGGCGTCGGCCATGACAGTGATGACCGGGCCGAGCAACCCAATGAGCGCGCCACCGAGGGGCGGGCCCGCTGCGGTCGCCACCCAGCTCGTTCCCTCGAATCTCCCGCTCGCGACGAGAAGGTGATCGCTGCGTACGAGGTATTTCAGATACGCGCCGGATGCGGCGGCAAACGCGATGCTCGCGCTCCCGGAGATGACCGAGACGGCCAGCAGCTGGGCGTAGGACAGTAAACCGAGGGCATACGCGATGGGAACACTGGCCATCGCGAGGAACCGGATCAGGTCCATCGCGATCATCACCGGACGCTTGGCCCGGTGCTCGACCCATGGCCCGAGAGGGAACGCAACGATCGCCGCGACGGCGAGCCCGGCCGCCTCCAGAAGTGAAACGGCGAATGCGGGTGAATGCAGTACTCGAATCGCGATGAGCGGGAATGCCCCGAACGCGATCCACGTGCCGTACGTGCTGACGGCGTACGCCGACCAGAGCCAGCCGAAGCTGCGTCCCATGTGCACGCGTGCGACTCCTTTGCACAGCCAATGTTTGGGTCCCGGAATCGCATCAGTCGCACCGGCGCAGGAGCAAACAACTCGGCCCGCGGCGAGCCACAACCTTCGGTTGGGCGTACTTATGCTGGGCCGATGGATACCGAGGCAGTGCGATCGTTCGTCCGTGCGGCCGCACTCGGACAGCTGCAACAGGCGGCCGACGAGCTCGGCGTGACGCAGCAGGCGGTGTCGAAGCGGATCGCCACCCTTGAGCGCGAGCTCGACGTCCGCTTGTTCACCCGTACCGCCCGCGGGGTTGAGCTGACGCTCGACGGCCAGGCGTTTCTTCCTCACGCCCGGAACATCGTCGCGGGTGTCGACCGGGCCGTCACCGCGATCAGACCGGGCTCGCGGGCCCTTCGCATTGACGTCCTCGGCCTACGATCCGCGCAGGCCGTCGTCCTGCATGAATATTGGCGGTCGCATCCCGACATTGACCTCGACGTGGTGACCCTCAGGGTCAACGACCCGCGCGTGGCGGTCGCCGCCGTTCGAGCCGGCGATATCGACGCCTCGTTCCGCACGGTCACCGACCCGGCCACGCTGCCGCGCGACGTACACATGATCCACGCGTTCGACTCCCGGCTGGAACTCCTCGTCGGCCCGAGGCATCCCCTCGCCTCCGCGCGAGCACTAACCCCACCCCAGCTGCGCAAGCATCGGATCTGGGTGCCGGGTATCGCGCCGCGAAGCGAATGGGCAGAGTTCTACGACCAGCTCGCGACCGAATTCGATCTCCGCATCGACGCGGCCGGTCCGAACTTCGGTAACGAGGTACTCCTCGACGCCCTCGCGGACTCCGCGGACGTGGCCACCCTCGTAGGCGCGCGCGACCGGTACATCTGGCCGGCGAACTACGACCTACGCCGCATCCCGATCGTGAATCCGACGCTCGCGTACCCGCTCTCGCTCATCTTCTCCGCAACGAATCCGCACCCGGGGCTCCGAGCAATCATCAACCACTTAGGAAGCCTGGCACCGCTCCCTGAGGCCGTGTGGCTCCCGTCCTGGGCAACGTCCACACGGCGCACCGACGGCAGCGCGGCACCGCGACGGCGACAACCCGCACCACCAAAATCCCCTATGCCGACGCGCGTGGCCAACCTCGCTCACTGAACCCGCCTGCCATCAAGTTGCGTGACTGCTGGCGGCGCGCCCGGCCACGGACGGCCCAACCGGGCGGTCTAACTACGGCGGGTCAGGCTGGCGTGAATACTCGTGGCCGGTAGGCGAGATCCATATAAGTGTTCCCGGTTCCGGCTGCATCACTCGCCAGCGGCCGTCATGTTTGAGTCGGTGATGGTGCCGGCAAACCACGGCTAGGTTGTCGTGGTTCGTCAGACCACCCGCAGCATGGTCGATCGTGTGGTCGATGTCGGCGGCACGAGCCGGGACCCGGCACCCGGGAGCACGGCATGTGCGGTCGCGGGTCGTAATCCATCGTGCGAGTTCGGCGCCGGGCGCACGCTGCGTCGGGTCATCCTGCGCGGGCGGGACCGGAGCCGGGACCGAGCCGGCGTTGCCGTCCGTGACGCCGTCTAGAGCTGGTCCGCGCGGCCGCCGAGCCTCGTTTGTCGGCAGGCACCTGGTACTGAGCAGGCGACCGTCGTCGTCGGTGAGAGTGTTTCGCCATCGCATCGTCGTGCCGTGGCGCGACATGGTCACGCGCGCGACCTCCGAGCCGATGATGTCCCGCGCCGTATCCGCGTCGATGGGTCCGTAACCGGTGAGCACGCCCGGATCGTTCGCAGCGCCGGTCGCGGTCGTCCACGGCACCGTCAGCTCGACAACGCCCGAGCGATGTACCGGTGAGGAGCCGATGCCGACGCCCTCCAGCAGATCGAGGAAGGTATCGGCCCGAAGCTGATCCATGCTGCGTCCGTCGCCATCGCGCTTTTGACCACGCGCGAACGCGTCGACGCGCTCGAACGCCGCCGTGGCGCGCGCGGCCGGAAGCCGTACGCCGAAAAGACTGGCCGTGCCCTCCCGGTCGGCCTGGCACCCAATGTGACGGTCGGCGACTGACTTGGCGGTGCGCGCGGAGGCATCCGGATCGGCCTTGAGAACCGCACGGCGGAGGCGGTCCCGAAGTTGGCTCGTCGTGAGATCGCCGGCGATCGGCAACACAGAGCTGGCGATTGTCGCGGCGATCGAGTCGTCGACCAACGCCAGGACGTCTGCGAAGACCCATGCGCGGCGTACGTCGATCGCACCCCGGCCAAGCGCTGTGAACACGTCAGGCACGACTCGAGTCAGGTAGCGGCCGAACTCGACCTGAGACCGAGCGGCCGACTGCGTCCACGCCAACGCGAAGGCGACCTCGTCAGCGTCAAAACCGGGGCGTGCGTCAGAAGCCACGGCGACGATCGCGTCGAGCAGGCGGGCGGTCGCGACCGAGACCTCGCGAGCGCGGGCGCAGAGGACGGCAACCGGATCGTCATCTACATCTCGATCGTCGACGCCGTCAACTCCCACGACTCGACGCTAATCGGGCGGCGCGGCACGGGGGAGGGGGCCATTTCGCGACTTCGGCCAAATACGGAACGGCGCAGGTCAGGCTCACATTGCATCGACAATCATGATGGGTGAAGCATGAATTCACGTTCGCGCACCGAGATCATTCACGCGGAGCCAGTGGCGGTGCCGCTCCCGGCTCGCGGCGTGCGCTCACATGCCGTCACGTCGGCCGCCACAAGACTCAGACGTCGACCCGTTGGCCCTTGCCGATCACCACGATGCCGCCGTCGGAGACGGTGAACCGTTTGCGGTCGCGTTCGAGGTCGACGCCGATCTCCGCGCCCTCCGGCACCATCACGTTTTTGTCCAGGATCGCGTTGCGGATGACCGCGTGCCGGCCGATGTCGCAGCCTTCCATGATCACCGAGCCGGTGACGTGGGCCCACGAGTGCACCGTGACGTTCGGCGAGATCACGGAGTTCTCCACGAGCGCACCGGAGACCACCACCCCGGGCGAGATCATCGAGCTCACCGCGCGGCCGACCCGTTCGCCCCACGAGTGCACGAACTTGGCCGGCGGCCAGGACGGATAGCCGGTGAAGATCGGCCACTCGCGGTTGTACAGGTTGAAGATCGGATGGATCGCGACCAGGTCCATGTGTGCGGTGTAGAAGGAGTCCAGCGTCCCGATGTCTCGCCAATAGCCGCGGTCGCGTTCGGTGCTGCCCGGTACGACGTTGTCGCGGAAGTCGTAGACCTGTGCGTCGCCGCGGTTGACCAGCATCGGGATGATGTTGCCGCCCATGTCGTGCTTGCTGTTGAGGTCGACGGCGTCACGTTCGAGCGCTTCTTGCAGCGCCTGCGCGGTGAAGACGTAGTTGCCCATCGAAGCGTAGATCTCGTCCGGGCTGTCCGGCAGGCCAACGGCGTCGGTCGGCTTCTCTCGGAAGGCGTTGATTGTCTTGCCGTCCGGGCCGACGTCGATGACGCCGAACTGGTCGGCCATCTCGATGGGCTGGCGGATCCCGGCCACGGTGACCGCCGCGCCCGACGCGATGTGGTCCGCGACCATTTGCGACGGGTCCATCCGGTAGATGTGATCCGCACCGAACACGATGATGTAATCCGGGCTGGCGTCGTCGATGAGGTTGTAGCTCTGGAAGATGGCGTCGGCGGAGCCGGCGAACCAGCGCGGGCCGAGTCGCTGCTGCGCCGGCACCGGGGTCACGTAGTTGCCGAGCAAGGTGGACATTCGCCACGTCATCGACACGTGGCGGTCCAGGGAGTGCGACTTGTATTGCGTCAAGACGACCATCTTGAGATAGCCGCCGTTGGCCAGGTTGGACAGCACGAAATCGACCATCCGGTAGATGCCGCCGAACGGCACCGCCGGCTTGGCCCGGTCGGCCGTCAGTGGCATGAGTCGCTTGCCCTCACCGCCGGCCAATACCATTGCGAGAACCTTCGCAGCCATGATCTGCACGGTATCCACATCCGGGCCGGCTAAACCAGCAGTTGGCCGTGCCCGAGACGATAATGTTTCGGCGTGGTAGCTGACGAGAACGACGGACGCTCGCTGCGTGTCGATCTGCTGACCCGTGAGTACCCGCCGGATGTCTACGGTGGCGCCGGGGTGCATGCCGAATACCTCGCGAAGTACCTCGCGCCGCTGGTCGACGTACACGTCAGGTGTTTTGGCGGACCACGGACCGTGGCTGCCGGCGAACCGCAGGCGACGGGCTACGCCGAACCCGCGGATCTGGCCGGCGCGAACGCCGCCTTGCGCACCGTCGGGGTCGACGTGTCGATCGCCGCCGGATGCGCCGGCGCCGACCTGGTGCACAGCCATACCTGGTACGCGAACCTGGCCGGCCACCTGGCCAAGCTCCTGTACGGGGTGCCGCACGTGGTCACCACCCACAGTCTCGAACCGTTGCGGCCCTGGAAGGCGGAGCAGCTCGGTGGCGGGTACGCGCTGTCGTCGTGGTGCGAGCGCACGGCGATCGAAGCGGCCGACGCCATCATTGCGGTCTCCGCCGGTATGGCGCGTGATCTTCGCGCGGCCTATCCGGCGGTCGATCCCGAACGCGTCGTCGTCGTCCACAACGGCATCGACACGGAGCAGTACGCGCCGGATCACGGTACGGACGTCCTCGCCCGGCACGGCATCGACCCGGACCGGCCGAGCATCGTGTACGTCGGGCGGATCACCCGCCAGAAAGGCGTGGCTCACCTGCTGCGAGCCTTCCGAACGTTGCCGGCCAACACGCAGCTCGTGCTGCTGGCCGGCGCACCCGACACGCCGGAGATTGCGGCCGAGGTCGAGGGCCTCGTCGCGGAGCTGCGAGCCGGGCGCGACGGGATCGTCTGGATCCCGCAGATGCTGCCGAAGCCGGAGGTCATCCAGATTCTGACGCACGCGTCGGTGTTCGTGTGTCCGTCGATCTACGAGCCGATGGGCATCGTGAATCTGGAGGCGATGGCGTGCGAGGCGCCGGTCGTCGCGACGGCGACGGGTGGCATCCCGGAGGTGGTGGCCCATGGCGCGACCGGTCTGCTCGTGCCGGTGACGCAGCACCCGGACGGCGAGCCGGTGGACCCAAACCGGTTCGTGGCCGACTTCGCGCGCGCCATGCGGGAGCTGCTGGACGAGCCGGAGCGCGCCAAGGCCATGGGCCGGGCCGGTCGGGAACGAGCCATCGCGGAGTTCTCCTGGGCCGCTATCGCGGCCCGTACCGTCGAGATCTACCGGTCGGTGCTGTAGCCGATCGGCACCGGGGGAGAGGCGACCAGCGAATGATGCTCGAAGGCAAGGTAGCGGCGATCTACGGCGCGGGCGGATCGATCGGCGGAGCCATCGCCCGCGCATTCGCACGCGAAGGCGCGAGGGTTTTCCTGGCCGGGCGCAACCGTACGACACTCGATGCGGTCGCTGAGGACATCAGATCGGACGGCGGCCGGGTCGATGTGGCCACGGTGGACGCCCTCGACGCGACCGCGGTCGACGCATTCGTCGACGACCTGGTGTCGGACGTCGGCCGCCTTGACGTTTCGGTCAATGTCATCGGGGTCGGTGACGTACAGCGGCCGCTGATGGATCTGTCCGTAGCCGACTTCATGCAACCGATCGACATCGCGACCCGAACCCAGTTCGTGACGACGAAAGCCGCGGCGCGTCACATGATGGCGCAACGAGCCGGCGTGATTCTCGCGTTCGGGGGCGGCGGCACGCAGACGATCGCCGGCCTCGGTGGCTTCAAGGTGGCGCTCGACGCGGTCGAGAGCCTGCGCCGGCAATGGTCGGTCGAACTCGGCGAGTACGGCATCCGCTTCGTGACGCTGAAGACGGGTGGGATCCCCGAGACGCTGCCGGCCGATATGCCGGGACGCGACGAGATCATCCGCAGCATCGAAGAGGCGACCTTGCTCCGGCGGGCCGCCACGCTCGACGACGTCGGCACCGTGGCGGCGTTCGCGGCATCCGACGCGGCCCGCACCATGACCGGGACCGACATCAACATCTCGTGTGGATCGCTGCTCGACTAAGGCACCGCGCGCCGGGCGCGCGGCCCCGCCCCGATGCACCCGCCGCGCGGCGCGGCCCGGATGCATCCGCCGCGCGGCACGGCGCGCCACGATTCAGAACGGGATCGCGACATCGGCCACCGGATCGTCCGCCGCCGCCTGCCGGTCGTCGACGCCGGAGTGGTAGATCTCCCGTGGCGAGCCACATCGTCGTAGACCGCGGACCGCGATCCACTGGTCGATGGCGTCGTACACGGACCGGATCACCGGCATCTCGAACTGCGCCTTCGTGATCGACACGTACGCCTCGCGCCGCGCCGGCTCCGTACGCCACGCGACATCGCCGGCGACCGGCGGAGCCGGGATCGGCACGCACACTTCGACCGGTCCGTCGCTGTCGGCACTGACCTCACCGTGGAATATCGCCATGTGGGCGCCGGCTACGCCGCCGTGGTGTTCGGCCGCCCGCAACAGTCGAGCCGCGGCCACCCGGATCCACGGCAGGTCGTCGAGGTAGACGTGGCGTTGCTCGGTCAGCACGATCTGGCTGGGCGTACGCCGTTCGGCGATGTCGAGTCTCTGGAACCGCTGCGCCCCGGCGAGACTCGACCGAAGGTTGGCGACGATATCCCGCTGCACGGCGACCCGGCGTTCGACGCTGGCCCAATAGGCCTCGACCAGGTCGGCCGCGTCCGCGCCGGTCGCGTCCAGCACGCGAGCGACATCGGGCAGCGGCATGTCCAGTCGCCGCAGCGTCACGATCAACCGCGCCGTGAAGAGCTGGCTGGCGTGATAGGTGCGGTATCCGGTCTGCGCGTCGACCACGGCCGGCCGCAAGAGGCCGAGCCGGTCGTAGAGACGCAGCGCCTTCATCGACAGGCGGGTACGTCGGGCGAATTCACCGCTGCTCATCGGCTCTTCGGGGACCTCGAACATCGGCGACGAGTCGGGGCTCGGCCGATCCGACGCCGGCTCATCGGAGTGGTCGGTCACCGATCCTGTCTACCGCATCGCGGCCGGGAGGGCCCGGAGCCCCGCTCGCGCGCCGGGAGGGCCCGGAGCCCCGCTCCCGCGCCGCGAGGGCCCGGAGCCCCGTGGCGATGCGGTAGGAAGGATCGCCGTGCCTACCGGATCGGCCAGGCCACGTCGAATACGTCGTCCTCCGGCGCGGCGTTATAGAAGTCGGTCCAGTACGTCTCGCGTGGGGCGGCCGCGATGTCGAAGCCATGTGCCGCCACCCATGCTTCGGAGTCGGCGTAGACGGCGCCGAGACCACCTGACTCCACGATTGCCTTGGTGACCCGCGCATAGGCCTCGCGGTGGGCCGGGATGGTCCGGGTCGCCACACCCGGCGGCTCGCTCGAAACCGGCGTGCAGACCTCGACCGGGACCTCACCCTCGTTGGGATTCCCTTCGTAGATCACGATGAAAACCGGTTCGTTCGGCGCGGTCGTCCGATCGAGGAACGGCGACTTCTCCGTACCGATGCCCGCATCGCCGGCCGCGTCCAGCACACGTGCCATGGCACCGGGTAGCCAGGCCTCTAGAGCTGCCTGGTCGACCATCCGCTGCTCGATCACGACCAACTGCTCCGGCACCTCTCGAAGCTTGATCTCCACGTACCCATCCTTCCGCCTGCGCCGGCCGGTGCGGGCGGCGACCCGCGGTCAACGTTGCGGTCCGCCCCAAGGGCGGACTCAATGCCAGATCCTATTAGAACGGGCGTACGAATCTGGTGTACGCTGCGGTGATGGCCGATTTCCAGGGATCCCTCCTCGAATTCGTCGATGCCGACCATGCGGACGCAGCGACGGGCATCGGGCCGCAGCCGTTCGGCGACGGACCAGATCGCACGCCTCTCGACCACGGTGCATGGATCGACGTCTTCCGTGGCTGGATGCGGGGCGCCGACGCGCTGTTCGAGCATTTGGCCGACGTTGTGCCATGGCAGGCCGAGCGCCGGCAGATGTATGAGCGCGTCGTCGACGTACCGAGGTTGTTGTGTTTCTACGACGACGGTGACGAGCTGCCGCACCCGGCGCTGGTGGCGGCGCGAGCCGCGCTGGACCGGCGCTACCGATCGGAGCTGGGCGAGGCGTTTCGCACCGCGGGCCTGTGCTACTACCGCGACGGTCGCGACAGCGTCGCCTGGCATGGCGACCGGATCGGCCGGGGCCGGCAGGAGGACACGATGGTCGCGATCGTGTCGGTCGGTGCGCCCCGTGCTCTGCTGCTGCGGCCACGGTTCGGCTCGGGCGAGACCCGGCGGTATGAGCTGGGCCACGGCGACCTGATCGTGATGGGCGGCAGTTGCCAGCGCACGTGGGATCACGCGGTGCCGAAGACCGCTCGGGCGGCCGGGCCACGCATCAGCATCCAGTTTCGGCCCAACGGCGTGCGGTGAGCGGCTCGCCCGCGGTGTGAAGCCGCCGCCGACCCCCGGACGGCGCCGGCTGGTGATTGACTGTCACGAGATCGATGTCGTGCCGCGAGGTCGGCGAAGGAGCGAGGCGTGACGGTCGGGCGGATCGGCTTGGTAGTGCATGGCGGGCGGCAGACCGCGCTGGACGCCGCGGCCCGTGTGCGGAGCTGGGCGAGGGATCACGGCATCCCGACGGCGGACATTGACGTCTGGGACGACGACAACGGTCGACTCAGTGCGCGGGCCGAGGCAGAGAAGGCCGGTCACCCCGACCTCATCGTCACCGTGGGCGGCGACGGCACGTTCCTGCGCGGCGCCCGCGTGGCGGCACCCATCGGTGCGCTCGTGCTCGGCGTCAACGTCGGGCGGGTCGGTTTCCTCACCGAGGTCGCCGTGGATGATCTCGACGCTGCGTTGGACGCGGTCGGCAATCACGCGATCCACGTCGACGCGCGGATGATGCTGACGATGCGAGCATCCCGGCCGTTGGAGATTCCCGAGGGCATGGCCGCGCTGTTGCATTACGGGCGCGGTCCGGCGCTGCCGTCGCCGCCGGTCCGGCCGGGGACGGCCGCTGAGGTCGGCTGGGGCGTGGCGCTGGACATCCTCGCCCTCAACGACATCGTGTTCGAGAAGCTGGCTCGTGACCGGCAGGCCAGCGTTGCCGTCTATGTCGACTCGCACCTGTTCGCCTCGTATTCGGCGGACGGGCTCATCGTCTCCTCGCCGACGGGTTCGACGGCGTACAGCTTCGCTGCCGGTGGACCGATCCTGTCGCCGAAGCTGGATGCGCTGGTTTTCACGCCGGTCGCGCCGCACATGGTGTTCAACCGCAGTCTCGTGCTCTCCGTCGAACAACGTGTCGGCGTTCGCGTCCTCGACCATTCCGGCCAGGTCGCGGTCAGTGTCGACGGGCAGCTCCGCGGGGTGCTCGATCCGGGAGACTGGGTGTCCGTCTATGCCGGGCCGCAGCGCGCCCGGCTCGTCCGGCTCGGCGACGCGGCGTTCCTCGATCGCGTCCGGAGCCGGTTCGGCCTCGTCGACGCGCGAGCGGCCCTGGCCGACGGTGACCCGCCGGCGATCTACCGGCCGGACGAACCGCTGCCCGAAGACCTCGCCCATCCCGGCCCGCACGATGACCGGCCGGCATGACGGTCAAATTCGGTAGCCGGCCAAGTCGCCGGTTGCTCCGGCCCGCGCGCCTCCGCCGCCGGATACTGGGCGAAGCGGCGCCGACACCGGTCGGACCGCCCCGGATGCTGCGGTAAAGGGCGGCAACGGGCGAGCGGTGAACCGGCGGCCGGGCCGCCCGAGGGCGAGGAGCGACAATGGTTGACACAGATGTAACCGCGACCCGGCAGGCGCTGCACGGCGTGGCTGAGCTCGTCGTCGCCGGCCCGCAATACCGCCAATCCGGCACGATCCGGATGCGCGTAGTCCCCGGCGGGTTCGGAACGATTGCCGAGCCCGACGTCCGCGTCGACGGCGCCTATCTCGTGGCCGATGGCGTACGAGTGCCGCTGGTGAATACCACGATCGCGGATCTGGCGACCGCGGCCGGCGTGCGCGTCGGTGCGCCGGCCGGCCTGTACGACGACGGAAGCGGCGCCGAACCGGGCGACGAGATCGATGTCGACGCGTCGGCGGCCGCCTATCTGGCCGAATGCCTGGCGCTCGGTGACGCCGCGCTGCGACGGGTCGAACCGGCCGAGACGCCGGTGCTGTGGCCCGAACATTTCGACCTCGGCATCACTGCAGACGAGATCAACTACGGTGTCTCCCTCGGTGACAGCTGGCTCGGCGAGCCGTACGCATATGTCGCCCCATGGCACCCACGATCGGGAGAGTTCTGGACCACGGGACCGTTCGGCGCCGCCGTGCCGCTCCGCGAACGCCGCGACGTGGATTCTCTGGCCGCGTTCTTCGCCGAGGGATCCGAACGGGCGCGACTCGATCCGGTCGCGACGTAGGCGAGGGTCGGGCACGCCGCCGAGCCGGACGCGCACGCCAGGCGCCGACCAGGCGGACAGCGCTGGCGAGCCGGTCACGCGCGGTGAGCCGGACGTGCGTTAGAGCACACGTCCGGCAGTGCGGATCAAACCCCTGTACGGCATAGCCTTCAAACGGAGCCGCGAGGCCCGCGAGGCGCTGGGGGAGACCCGTGAAGATATCCGTCCTGGATCTGATGACCGTACGCACCGGGCAGACGACCGCCGACGCGCTCGCCGCATCGCTGTCGCTCGTCCGGCGCGCCGACGATCTCGGATACCACCGCTACTGGGTGGCCGAGCATCACAACATGCCGTCGGTCGGGTCGACGAACCCGCCCGTACTCATGGCGATGCTGGCCGCCAACACGCGACGCATCCGGATCGGGTCCGGCG
The DNA here is from genome assembly GCA_963724705.1 of uncultured Actinomycetota bacterium. GTDB lineage: Bacteria > Actinomycetota > Actinomycetes > Mycobacteriales > Micromonosporaceae > DASQPR01. The sequence goes on along the minus strand of CAVRVS010000004.1, from coordinate 1,789,113 downwards.
GTGTGATGCTGCCGAATCACGCGCCCCTGATCGTCGCGGAGCAGTTCGCGCTGCTCGAAGCGTTCGCGCCCGGGCGCATCGATCTCGGCATCGGCCGCGCGCCCGGCAGCGATCCGGTCGTCTCGGCCGTTCTCGGTCGCGCCGACAACGCCGGCGTCGACGACTTTCCCGCCAACGTACGCGCGGTCGAGAGCCTGCTGTCGCCGGCTGGCGCGTCGGTGCGGTTGGCCGACGATCGGTCGTACGAACTGCGGTCCACCCCGGCGGCGTCCAGCTCACCGGCGATCTGGCTGCTCGGATCATCGGACTATTCCGCCATGCTCGCCGCCGCGCTGGGCCTGCCGTACGTGTTCGCGTCGCACTTCTTCGCCGGCAGCGGCACCGAACGCGCGCTCGACCTCTATCGCGCCCGCTTCACGCCCTCGGACGTGCTTGCGAGCCCGCAGGTTCTGGTCACCGCGAACGCGGTCGTTGCGCCGACAGCGGCCGAGGCCGAGGAGCTGGCCCGTCCGCAGTTGCAGCGGATGGCGTTCATGCGCAGCGGCCGGCCCATGCTGCCGCTGTCCACGGTGGAGGACGCGGCGGCAACCGCCACCACGGCTGCGGAGGAACAGCTCATCGCGGACATGCGCCCGGCCTGGATCGTCGACGAGCCGGTCGGCGCGGTCGAGCGACTGCGCGCATTCGCCGAGCGGTTCGGCGCCGACGAGGTGATGATCGCGCCGGCCGCGTCCGCGCATGAGGGCGAAGACCTACGGCGGTACGCCGCACGCGAACGCACCCTCGAACTCGTCGCCGAGCGCAACGACAAGCTCGGCTAGCGTCCCTGGACCTTCGTCAGCTCCCGCGCCGGCGACGGCGCGCTGCGCGAGCGGCGACTGCGGCCACTGCCAGCACGGCGATGCCAACCGCAATTAACTGGTACGGGAACGATGCACGGCCGTTGCGCGGCGCGACCACCGGGCTCGACGAGTGGGCGGCGGTTGGAGCGGCCGGCACCGGCGTCGGCGACGCGCGTGCCGCGTGCGGAAGGTCGTATTCGAGGATCGGCGTGCGCACCGGAGTGCCCTCGCGATCGCTGATCGTGAACAGTCTGGTGCCGGTCAGGTCGAACGCGACGCTCTCGCCCTGCGGCTCGCCCGGCAACGGGACGATCCGTGGCGACGTCGAGGTGATCGCCTTGACGACGTCTCGGTCGGGCACGTCCCAGACGTACGCGTCGGAGTACGTACGCAGTGCGACGCTCGTCCGGTCCGGCGCGTTCGCGCCACCGGTGACGAGCAGATTCCCGGCGATGCCGAGCCCGTTCGGTGTGCCCGTGACAACCGGGGTGAACGTGCCGACCTCGCGCAGTGCGACCGGACGACCGCTCGGATCGGGCGGCCCGGTCGGGACGTAGAGATGGCTCACGCCCGGCTCCTTCGTGACGAAGATCGGGCTGTCGTCGGCCGCGAGCAGCAGTGCTTCGGCGTCATGGGCGTGGTCCGGGTAGCGGTAACGGTAGAGATGCGGTCGCGTGCTCCCGGGCGCGATCCGCCAGAGACCGATCGTGCTACGCCGGCTCCCGTTGTCGCCGATGTCGGCCACGTAGATCGTGCCGTCCCGGCCGACGGCCGCGTCCTCCGGGTCGTACGCCGCCGTCGGGTAGGAGATCGACCGTACGAGTCGGCAGTGCCGGTCGAGCAGCCAGATCCGGATAGCGCGCTTGTCGGTGTTGCTGTCGGAGATCGCGACGTATCCGGTGCGCGTGACGACGAGGCCGGACAGGCCGATCATTCGGCGGTCGGTCACCACGCAGGCCGTCGCCCCCGGCGCGGTCGCGGGCGCCGCGCTGGACGGAGCGGCCACGCCGATCGATGCCATGGCAACGACCGACAGCACGGCGGCCCGACGCACGCGGTCAGTGTTTGCCAGCAACGACGGTTTCCTGGTACGTGTGGACCAGCCCGTCGATCAGCGCGTCCAGGCCGAGGGTGAACGCGCCCTCATCGACGCTCGCCTGGCGGCCGGCGAGGCGGTGGGCTTGGCCGAGATGTGGATACCGTTCGGCGTAGAGCCGGGGGTCATCGACGAACCCGAGCGCGAACGAGCCGAGCGCCGACCCGGCGACGAAGTAGCGCATCAGTGCGCCGATGTGTGTCGCGCGAACCGGCGGCCAACCGGCGTCGACGAGGCCGCCGTAGACGGCGTCAGCCATGGCCAACTGCGCGGGCCGGCGTCCGGGACCCTGGGCCAGATACGGAACGATGTTCGGGTGGGCCAGCAGGGCCCTTCGGTAGGACTGAGCCCACCGGCGCAGTGCCTCGGGCCAGTCGTACGTGCCGAAGAATGAAATGTCGACCTGGGCGACGATCGCGTCGGCGACGGCGTCCAGGATGTCGGTCTTCGTGGCGAAGTGGTGGTAGAGCGACGGGCCGGCCACGCCAAGCTCGGTCGCGAGCCGGCGCGTCGATACGGCGTCGAGCCCGTGTGCGTCAACCAGCGCGCCCGCGACATGGATGATGCGCTCGCGACTCAACAGCGGATGCCGGGGTCTCGCCATCTCACCTCCGCGCCGGCCGGCCAGCGATCGGGTCAACTGCTCTTTACGCCGTAAAACTTGCAGCGCTAGTTTAAGCCCATGGACTTGTCGCTGTCGCCCGAGCACGAGGCCGTTCGCCATCTCGCGGCGGATTTCGTCGACCGCGAGATCGTGCCCTACGCGGCCGAGTGGGACCGCCGGGAGGCGATCGACCGCACCGTCATCCACCGCCTCGGCGACCTCGGCCTGCTCGGGCTCACGATCCCGGAGGAGATGGGTGGCAGCGGTGGTGACCACACCGCCTACTGCCTCGTGCTGGAGGAGCTCGGGCGCGGCGACTCGGCCGTGCGCGGCCTGGTCTCGGTGTCGCTCGGCCTTGTCGGGAAGACGATCGCGGCGTACGGCACGCCGGACCAGCAGAAGCAATGGCTGCCGCGGCTCTGCAGCGGTGCGGCGCTCGCATGCTTCGGATTGACCGAGCCCGGCACCGGCTCCGACGCCGCTTCGCTGGCGACGCGTGCGATACGTGACACGGACAACGACGGCGACGGCTGGACGATCTCGGGCTCGAAGATGTTCATCACGAACGGCATGTGGGCCGATGTGGTGCTGCTGTTCGCCCGGACCGGCGGGCCGGGGCCGCGCGGCGTGACCGCGTTTCTCGTACCGATGGAATCGCCGGGGCTTACGCGCCGCGAGATCCACGGCAAGCTCGGCCTGCGCGGGCAGCCGACCGCCGAGCTGACGTTCGACGGCGTCCGGGTCCCGGACTCGGCGCGGGTCGGCGCGGAAGGCAACGGTTTCAAAGTCGCGATGTCCGCGCTGGACAAGGGACGCATGTCGGTCGGCGCCGGCTGCGTCGGCATCGCGCAGGGCTGCCTGAATGTGGCGGTGCGATATGCGGGTGAGCGCACGCAGTTCGGTAAGCCGATCGCCGCGCACCAGTTGGTCCAGGAGTTGCTGGCCCGGATCGCGGTCGATACGGCCGCGGCCCGGCTGTTGGTGTGGCGGGTCGCCGATCTCATCGACCGCGGTCTGCCGTTCTCGACCGAGGCGTCGATGGCCAAGCTCTACGCCAGCGAGGCCGCGGTCCGGGCGGCCAACGACGCGCTGCAGGTGTTCGGTGGGTACGGCTACATCGACGAGTACCCGGTCGGCAAATATCTGCGGGATGCCCGCGTGATGACGCTCTACGAAGGAACCAGCCAGATCCAGCAGCTACTGATCGGCCGCGCGCTCACCGGGGTGGACGCGTTCAACGCCGCACCGAAGGAGTCGCGATGACCGCCACACTGTCCCTCGCCGCCGTACTCGCCGAATCGGCGCGTCGCTTTCCGGACAAGGTAGCGCTCGTCGATCGCGACGACCGGATCACGTACGGCGACTTGTGGCGCCAAGCCCTCGCGTACGCCGGGCACCTACGCGAACTGGGCGTGGCGCCCGGTGACACGGTCGCGCTACTGGCACCGAACGTGGCCGACTTTCCGCGCGCGTATTACGGCATCCTCGCCGCCGGCGCCACGGTTGTGCCGGTGCACCTTCTGCTGACCGCGCCGGAGATGGCGTACGTCCTGCGGGACAGTGGCGCGAGCCTGCTCGTGTCCGACGCCAGTCAACTCGCGACGGGGACCGTGGCCGCGGCCGAGGCGGGGATCCGCGTCGTCGGCATCGGCGACCGTACGGACGGCGACAGCGATGCGCCGCAACTGGATGCGGTCGGCGGCGCGCCGCTCGGGAGCTACGCGAGTCGGCGGCCGGAGGACATCGCCGTCGTCTTCTACACGAGCGGCACGACGGGCCAGCCGAAGGGTGCCGAGCTGTCGCACCTCAATCTCGTCATGAACGCCACCGTCAATGTCTTCGACGCCAACGACTCCCGGCGCGACGATGTCGCCCTCGGCTGTCTGCCGCTCTTCCACATCTTCGGCCAGTCGGTGAGCATGAACGGGACGTTCCGCCTCGGGGCGACCCTCGTGCTGCTGGCCCGGTTCACCGGCGACGCCGCCATCGACCTCATGGTCCGCGAAGGCGTCAACGTCTTTCACGGCGTACCCACGATGTATGTGAGCCTGCTCGAAGCCGCCACCGGTCGCGAAGCGTTGCCGGCGTTGCGGCTGTGCATCTCGGGCGGGGCGTCGTTGCCGGTCGCCGTGCTCGAGCGTTTCAACGCCGCGTTCGCCACGACCGTTTATGAAGGGTACGGACTGTCGGAGACGTCACCGAGTGCGACGACGAACCAGCCGGACTTCGGGGTCCGGCCGGGCACGATCGGCAACCCCGTCTGGGGTGTCGAGGTCGAGATCGCCCGGGCCGACGTCGAGGATCGCATCGAGTTGCTGGCGGCCGGTGAGCTCGGCGAGATCGTCATCCGTGGGCACAACATCTTCACCGGCTACCGCGGTCGTCCGGAGGCCACGGCGCAGGCGATCGTCGACGGCTGGTTCCGCTCCGGCGACCTCGGAACGAAGGCCGACAACGGCTCGATCACGATCGTCGACCGTAAGAAGGACATGATCATCCGGGGTGGGTTCAATGTCTATCCGCGCGAGGTCGAGGAGGTGCTGGCCCGGCACCCGGCGATCGCTCAGGTGGCGGTCATCGGCATCCCGGACGACGTACACGGAGAGGACATCTGTGCGGTCGTGCTGCTCGACCGGACGGCCGACACGAAGCCGACCGAGGACGAACTGATCGCCTGGAGCCGCGAGCGGCTCGGCCGGCACAAATATCCGCGGCACGTTCGGTTCGTCGACGAGCTGCCGCTCGGCCCGAGTCACAAGGTGCTCAAGCGGGAGCTGCGCCGGATGGTCGCCGAGGAGTCCTGACGGCCATCCGGCCTGGCGATGTCGCACGCGCCGCGCTACATGGCGGCGCGTGCGGATCGGGTCAGCCGCCGTAGCTCAACCACGTGCCCACCGATTGCTGTTGGTGTGGTCCGCGACGCGTGTAATCGCACACGCCGGTCGGGAACGCGGCCCGCAACTCCGCCTTTTCGGCGTCGGTGAACGTCACCGGATAGTCGCCGAAGCGCAACGGCCGCAACGCGCACTTCAGGACCGGCATCGACAACGTCTCGCCAGCGGTCAACCGGGTGTTCGAGGCGACCGGGAACGCGCTCGCGCACTGCCCGGACCCGGTGTCGGACAACGTTTCGTGCACCAGGGTGCCGTTGTCGAGGATGCATCCGTCGGTAATCGAGTGCGGCCGGTCGGCCGACACCTTGGCCGACAGCGGTCGGTGCGACGTGTCGGCATCGATCGCGGACAGCCATTGATCCATCGCAGCCAGCTCATAGACGCTGGCCTGGCCGATCGTGGCGAGACCGTCCTCGATGATGACCTGATTGCCGACCGTGCCGGCCTCGGTCATGCGCGCTCGCATGACGAATGACCACTCGGTCGTGTGGATGTCGTTGCCGAATCCGGCCAGGTCGAGGTCGAGCCGCTGGTCGATGACCGCGGTCTCGCCGAGACCCTGGCCGCCGCTGTTCACCAGGTCGTCGCGGTAGGACGCCGCGAGAGCCTTCGGGTCGGCGGTCGACCGCTGCGCCACCGGCTTGCCGGTGTAGTCGAAACCACCGATGCTCGCGTTGAGGTCGGCGAACTGCTGGGCCGTGATCTGCTTGTCGTCCAGCGCCTGCAGGCCATACTGCACGCCGACGTTGTCGAGAACACTGCGCGTGAAGCCGGTGCGCGGGTCGCGACCGAGCTGGTTCACGTACTGCTCGGCCGCCGAGCATTTGACGCCGTCCGGGTTCGTCGCCGGATCCCAGCGCAGGTTCACCGGGATCGACGGGTCGCAGCTGTCCGTGGCCGTGATGCGGTTGGCGAACGTCGCGTCCCAGGACCGGCACGAGTCGTACGACGTGAAGCCGGCCACCGCACGCTGCTGCTCGGCGGTGAACGTGCCGCCGGCCGCCGCGAAGTAGTTGTCGAGCAGGCGGCAGTCGGTGACCGGGCCGAGCGTCGTGAACGGATCCGGGAACGACACGCCCGGCACGATGCCGTCGAGAATGCCGGGGTAGGCGTCGGCGATGTCGTACTGCTGGATCGCCCCGCCCGAGCCGCCCCAGCCGATCGTGTGGGCGACCGGGCCGTACGTCTCGATGAAGTGTTCCTTGACCATCATCGCCGCCTCGGCCGAGATGATCGTCGAACAGTTGTTGTTCAACACGTTGAGGCTCGAGGACGCGACCGCGTAGCCCTGCGCGAGGAAGAGGTCGTTGATCACGCCACCGGTTGAGTTGCCCTGGTGGAAGCCACCGTCGCAGCCGCCGCCGAACGTGTAGACGAGCCGGCGGTTCCAACTGGCGTCCGGCCGGAACGGTGTTGGATCGGTGCCGTCGTAGAGTGCGGCGATCTGGTACACCGCACGGTCAATGGTGCCCTGCTCCAGCCGAACGATGTACGGCACGCCGCGGCCGTTGACCTCGGCGGTGGCCGCGTCGGCCGGCACCGACGTCGGGTCGGCCAGCGCCACGAACGCGCCCGCAGTGTTCTTGTAAAGGTAGGACACCTGTGTCGGCACGGCGCAGTCCGGAGACGTCGCCGGCGGCAGACCGTACGCTTGCGTCTCGCAGATGAACGGCAGCTGCTGCGGGCCGGAGAAGACCGGACCGGTGATCGGGTGGTTCGTGACGCGGAGGTCGGCGCTCTGCCGTCCGGATGTGGCATCAATGCGGTGCACGCCGTTGCGCAGGCCATCGATGAGCGCGAGCCACGATCCGTCCGGTTGGGCGTGCACGCTTGCGCCCGCGGGCCGACCGTCGACCGTGAGCTTCGGGGTCTGGCTGCTGCCGGTTACCCGGATCAGCACATTTCCGCCACTGACCAGCGATGGTTTCGGATTGGAGACCGAGGTGAGGGAGAGCCTGGTACCGCCGCGATCCGCGGCCACCGCGTAGGCCGGCGCGGCCGAAAGAGCGAGGGCCACGGTGGACAGTGTTGCTACGGCGACAATGCCGGCAGAACGTCTCATAGAGGTCTCCCTATGTTTCGGTGGATCGACCTTACGACCGAGGTGTTAACCCTGTCGAGACGTCCGTCGATATCTCGTGACCGATGTGGACAGTGAACGACGGCCGGGACACTGTCAAGGGACGCCACCTGCGGGCCAACCCCCGAGCGACGCTGGCCGTCGACGTTGAGGAGTTCCCGTACGCCTTCGTCGTGGTGCACGGCGCCGTCACCGTCGACGAGTACGCCTCCGACCTGCTCGCCTGGCCCACGACGATCGCGGATCGATACGTCCGGCGGGCCGCGCGGGCCGACTACGGCGAGCGCAACACGGTCGACACCGAGATGCTGTGCCGCCTGTGGATCGATCGTTGGACCGGATATCGGGACATCGCGCTATAGCGGCCGATCGTGACTGCGGTGTGAGCGCGGCCACATCCGAGGTCGGGGAATCATCTCGGACCCGCGTCGGTTACACCAACCGTTGGCGTGCTCGTGTCCCCGGGCCTCACCTATTTGCCTTCGCGGACTACCGTTCGGCTGGAGCCGCGTTGTGCCTTTCGCCGCGAGGCGACCGGCACGTCAACACCGCAAATGACGATGGCCCCCGCAATCGCGGGGGCCATCGTCGTATCGAGATCCACTTTCCCGTCACCGGTCGCGGTTAGGCTGCCCGCGTGACCGATCTCGTCGGACGCCGGATGCGCTCACAGCACCTCTGGGGTCCGCCGCTGGCCACCGTCGACGAGGTGATCCGCGGGTTCGGCGCGATGCAGGCGCAGGAGTTCGTCCCGGCGAAATGGTCCGTCGCCCAGCGCGCGGCCGATGTCACCGAGGCCGACGTGGACGACGCGTTTGCCGCCGGGCGGCTGTTACGCACGCACGTGCTGCGCCCCACCTGGCATTTCGTCCATGCGGACGACATCGGCTGGATGCTCTGTGCGAGCGCGCCGCGGGTCCACGCCGCCAACGCCTACTACTACCGGCAGACCGGCGTCGACGACAACGTGGCCCGCCGATCCCGGGCGGTCTTTGAGCGGGCGCTGGGCGATGGGGCGCAGTTGACCCGGAAGGAACTGGCGGCTGAGCTCGCTCGCGCCGGGCTGCCGCAAACCGGCGTGCCGCTGGCGTACGTCATCATCCGGGCCGAGCTGGACGGGGTGTTGATCAGCGGCGCGATGCGGGGCAAGCAGCACACATACGCGTTGCTTGACGTACGGGTGCCCGGGTGCGTGACGCCGGACCGTGAGGAGGCGCTCGCCGAGCTGACCCGTCGCTATTTCGGCGGCCACGGGCCTGCGACCGTTCGGGACTACTGCACCTGGGCTTCGTTGACGGTCGCCGAGGCGCGGCGGGCGCTCGACATCGTCGGTGGCGACATCGTGTCGGAAACGATTGATGACCGTACCTATTGGTCGCTGCCGGCCGACACCAGGCCGGAGCGAGAGCGGCCGCCCCGTGCCCCGGTGATCGATCTCCTGCAGGATTACGACGAGTACGTGATCGGCTATTTCGAGAGTCGCGACGTCATCCTGGCACCTGGCGGTCCGACCGATACGTTGCGGGCTCGGCTGCGGCCCGTGATGCTGGACGGACGGTTGGTGGGGTATTGGCGGCACACGCTGACGGCGTCGGCGGTCGAGATAGAAACCGTGGACGTACCGGCTCTCACCGGACGGCGAGCGGCGGCGATGCAGGCGGCGGCCGACCGGTTCGGGGCGTTTCTCGGCCGGGCCGCCCAGTGGCGCTGAGCCCAGTGGCGCTGAGCCCAGTGGCGCGAATCGCGGTAAACCCGCCCGCCGGGGGCGCGCCGTGTCGCAGGATCGAAACATGACAACCGCTCGCAATATGATGCACCCGGGCGTCGAATGCGTGCCCGAGACCGAGACCCTTGACCGTGCCGCGCAGCTCATGCGCGAGCACAATGTCGGCTCGCTGCCGATCTGCGGCGACGACAACCGCCTGACCGGCATCATCACCGATCGCGACATCGTGGTGAAATGCATCGCCACCGGCCATGACCCGTCGAAGATGACCGCGGCCGATCTCGCCCAAGGCGCCCCGATCTGGGTTTCCGCCGATGCGAGTGAGGATGATGTGCTCGACCTCATGGAGGATGGCCTGATCCGGCGGCTGCCCGTGATCGAGGACCACGAGCTGGTCGGCATGATCAGCGAGGCCGATCTGGCGACGCACCTGCCCGCAGACAAGATCGCGGCGTACACCAATGCGGTCTACTCGGCGCCGGCCACGCTGTAGGGGCTATTCCGCCCGACGTGCGCGCGACCGTATGCGGCCGCGACGCGCCCGGGGCATACTCGCCGGGTGACGACACTCGACGACGTGGCGGCGCTCGGCGCCGCCGAGCAGGGTTTGGCTGTGGTCTCGACGTCGCGGGCGGATGGCAGCATCCAGTCATCGCTCGTCAACGCCGGCGTGACGCCGCACCCGTCGACCGGGCGACTCTCTTTGGCGTTCGTGACGTACGGCAAGGTGAAACTCGCCAATCTCCGGGCTCGGCCCGCCATGTCGGCGACCGTACGATCGGGTTGGCAGTGGGCGACCGTCGAAGGGCGCGCGCACCTCATTGGGCCGGACGACCCGGACCCGTCCGTCGATGCCGAGCGGTTGCGGGTGCTCTTGCGTGAGGTATTCCTCGCCGCGGGCGGCACGCACGATGACTGGGACGAGTACGACCGTGTCATGGCCGAGCAACGGCGCACGGTCGTACTCGTCGATCCGACCCGGATCTACGGCAGTTGACGGTTCTCGTCCGCGAGGCCTTAGCTCCTACCGGTAGCAGTACGAGTCCGACGACGCATCGCCGCCCTGCAGTCGGGTCTGATGCACGCGCAGCCCACGGAAGTCGTCACCGTGCGGGAAGAACCGTGAGTCGGCCGTGATGCCGCCGTCCGGTCCCACGTCGATCTTGGCCATCCACGCGCCGACGCCGTCCGGATAGAACTGGTCGTCCCACGCCCCGTACAGCGAATTCGTCAGGTAGACCCGTCGCCCGTCGCGGCTGACCTCGACCATCTGCGGGCCGCCGGCCAGCGGCAGGTCGGGGCGGGCCGGATGGGCGGCCGCGGCGCCGATGCCGCCGAGGCGTACCGATCCGGTCTCGCGCGGGTGAGCGGGGTCGGTGACGTCGTACTGTTTCAGCTCGCCGGTCGCCCAGCAGGACACGTAGAGGAAGCGATCGTCCACCGAGAGGTCGATGTCCGTGATGAGGGGCGGGATCGCCCCGAACGGCTCGAGCAGCGGAGGCAGCTTGCTGCCGTCGGCCGGCTCGGCCGGGATCGTGATGACCTTCTCGACCGCCCACGTGTCGCCGTCCCGGAACCAGCGCCAGACCGAGCCGGACAGGTCCTCGGTGCTGACCACGACACCGACGAAACCCCAGGTGGCATCGGGGTCGTGCGACGGCCGCAACTCCAGCGTCATCTGGTGCTGCTCGCCCAGATCGACCCGTTGTACGTGTCGGCCCTCGGCCAGGTCCCAGAAATGGATCGCGTGTCCGTACTTGTTACCGAGCAGCAGGTCTCCCTGGACGCCATCCTCGATCATCGACGGCGTGCCCCATTCGCTGCTGACCAACGTGTTCTGATTGAGGTGCCACCACGCGTCGTAGGCCAGATACTGCGGACCGCGCTCGTGTTCCCAGGAGCGCAGCACGTCGAACGTGTTGTGGTCGAGCAGCGCAATGCCGCCGGGGCCGCCGCCGTCACCGGTACCGTTGCCGAGACAGGTCATGAACACGCCGTCGGGGCCGCAGTGCAGTGTGTGCGGCCGCGAGTAGCCGGCCTTGGCGGCGAGTTCGTCGGCGTCCACGGTCTTGACCAGGTGTGGTGCGCGCGGGTCGGGCTGGGTGTCGTAGACGTAGATGTTCGACGATCGAATGCCGGGCACGAGCAGGTAGCGCCGGGCCAGGTCCCCATCGTGGCCGTGGCCCTCGTGCTTGAGCGCGCTGCTGCACGCGTTCCAGCCGAAATGGTGAAGCTCGCCGCCGCGACCGGGCGTGTCGGTCCACCCCACCACCTGGCCGTACGACGCCGAATTCTCGTCGACGTCGACGACGGTGAGCGCGTCGGGCCGTTGGCCGGTCCGGTCGAACGCCACGACGTAGGCCAGCGATTCGGGCGGAGCGGCGGCCGCATCGCGAGCGCTGCGGTAGAACGTCGGGTCCGTAGTCGATGCGGTCATGCCGTACCCCCATGACGGTGTGAGCGGAGCGAGATCCATGGCCGTCTCGCTCGATTGAACACCGTGACGCGGCTGGCGTGGACGCTCTCGACGATTTCGTCCGCCCGGCAGCGCGGGACGGAGCGGGCGCCGTCGGGCGACCAGGCGACGCGGCGAACCGGCGGGCGCCGCCGCACGACGCGGCGGTCCGGCGGTCCGGCGTTCCAGCGACCCGGCGGCGCGCGTCACCTTGCGGAGACGATCGCCCGAGGAATATTGTGTGCACCTAGCATACAAAGACTGCCGGGAGCTCCCGTCGCGTCGCGTCCGGACCATGGCCCGCGACAGTCCTGCGCCGCAGTCGACAATACGTGGGAGGTCTGCGCCGGTGGGCAACGAACTTGACGGTGCGCTCGAGGGTCTTCGCATTCTGGAGCTGCCCGGCCCATACGGCCGGTACGCCGGAAAGTTGCTGGCCGACTTCGGGGCCGACGTGATCCTGGTCGAACCGCCGGGTGGTGCGGCCGACCGGCGGGCCGGACCGTTCATCGACGACGCCGACAACCCGGCGCACAGTCTCACATTCGCGTATTTCAACACGAGCAAGCGTGGCCTGGCGCTGGACCTCGACGATCCGGACGATCGCGGGACGTTTCTTCGGCTCGCCGACGGCTGCGACGCCGTGCTCGACGGCACCGGCGAGGTCGGCGCCATGGCGGCCCGGGGCCTCGGCCCGGACGTGCTGCGGGCCCGTAACCCTCGCCTGGTCTACACGTCGGTCTCGGCGTTCGGCGCCGACGGACCGTACGCGAACCACGCCGCCTCGGACACCACGATCATGGCCCTGGGCGGCCTGCTGTCGCTCGGCGGGTACGCGAACGGTCAACCGGTGCGGGCATTCGGCGACCAGGCACTCCTCGCGGCCGGCCAGTTCGCCGCCGTCGGAACGATGCTCGCCCTGCTCGGAGCCGAGGAAACCGGCGAGGGGCAGTTCGTCGACGTGTCCGCCCAACAGAGTGTCGTCATGGCCAACGAGAACGCGGTGCAGTTCTACGACCTCGAGAAGGTCGTACGCAAACGCAACGGCGGGGACGTACGGCAGGCCGGTGTCGGTGTCTACGCGTGCAGCGATGGTCATGTGTACGTCCTTGCGACCGGACTCGGGCTGTTCTGGAACCAGCTCGTCGAGTGGCTCGAGTCGGAGGGGATTGAGGGCGCGACCTCGCTGCGGGACGAGAAGTGGCAATCGAACGAGTTCGCGGCGAGCCCGGAGGGCAAGGCCGAGTTCCTGGAGATCTTCAACCGGCTCGCGATGAACCGGACGAAGGCGCAGCTCTACGACGCCGCGAAACAGGTACGGATCCCGCTGTGCCCGGTCAACGACTCGGCCGATCTGGTGAACAGCCCGCATCTGCGCGCGCGTGGCTACTTCACGGAGGTGCCGCACCCGCCGACCGGTCGGACGCTGACGATGCCCGGTGCCCCGTACAAGCTCGCCGTTTCCCCCAGCCGGGTGCGACGGCCGGCGCCCGATATCGGTGAACACAACGCCGAGATTCTCGACCAGCTCGCTGAGCACGCGACCAACGCCGTCGGAGGCAACTGATGCAGTCACTACCGTTGCGCGGCGTACGGGTCGTCGACTTCACGTGGTTCGGCGCCGGGCCGTACACGACGCGAGTCCTGGCCGACCACGGTGCCGAGGTCATCCGCATCGAGTCGTCGAAGCGAGTGGACCGCCTGCGCATCCTGCCCCCGTTCCGGGACAAGAAACGTAACGACAGCGTCAACCGCAGTGGCTACTTCGCCGACCGCAACAGCAACAAGCTCAGCGTCACGATCAATCTGAAGCACCCGGACGCGGCGGCGCTGATCCTCCGTCTCATCGCGCAGGCCGACATGGTCACGAGCAACTTCACGCCGGGCACGCTCGAAGATCTCGGCCTCGGGTACGAGCAGGCGCGGGCGGTCAAGGACGACATCATCTTCCTGGAGATGGGCATGCAGGGCTCGTACGGGCCGGATAGCAAGCTCGTCGGCTACGGACAGACCGTCAGCGCGTTGACCGGGCTCTACCACATGTCCGGCCTACCGGGGATGCTGCCCGTCGGCACCGGGACGAACTATCCCGACCACGTACCGGCTCCGGCCCACTCGGCCTTCGCGCTGCTGGTCGCCCTGCGGCACCGGCGGCGTACGGGGCAGGGACAGTACATCGACCTGTCGCAGGCCGAGACGATGGTGTCGTTGCTCGGCCCCGCCATCCTCGACTACACGGTCAACGGTCGCGTCCAGATGCCGCAGGGCAACCGGTCCGAATCGGCGGTGCCCAACGGTGTCTACCCGTGCCGGGGCGACGATCGGTGGATCGGCGTCAGCGTCACGTCCGATGTGCAGTGGAAGGTGCTGCTGGATGAGTTGGACCTGCCCGACCTGGCCGCCGATCCGCGGTTCGTCACGGTGGACGAACGGCGCCGCCACCACGACGAACTTGACGAGATCATTTCGACCCGTACCCGTGACCGCGATCCGTTCGAATTGATGGATCGGTTGCAGCAGCACAATGTGGCGGCGGGCGTGGTGGAAAACTATCGCGACCTCATCGAGGTCGATCCGCAGTTGAAGCATCGTGGTCAGTTCGTCGTCCTTGACCATCCGGAGATGGGGCCGTCCATCTATGACCGGCCACCGTTCGCGCTGACCGGTGTATCCGAGTCACCCATGCGCACGCCGGCGCCGCTGCTCGGCCAGCACACTCGGCAGGTGTGTACGGATCTGCTCGGGCTCGACGACACCGAGATCGACCGCCTCGTCGACGAAGGGGTGCTGGTGTGACGCGGGCCGGAAGCGACCACATGTTGAGCAACAAGGCGGCCATTGTCGGTGTCGGCCTGACCAAGCAGGGCATCCTCCCCGGAAGTACGAGTCTCGGTCTCCAGTCCGAGGCGTTCGCGCTCGCGCTCGCGGATGCGGGGCTGCGAAAGTCCGACATCGACGGGCTGGTCAGCGAGCCGGGGACCACCGACATGCACTGGGCCTTGGACTACGTACGCGCCGGTCGGGCACTGGGCATCAACCCGTCGTACAGCGGAAGCATGGCCATGGGCGGTGCTACCGCCGGCGCGCTTGTCCAGATGGCGACGATGGCCGTGACCACCGGCATGGCCAACTACGTTGCTTGTTGCTTCGGCGACGCGGCCAAGAGCGGACCGAAACGCCCGGCCCACGCCGCCGGTGGCTACCTGGGCGTCGAGACGTCGAACTACGGCGTCTGGGGCGCGTACGGCGCGGCGTCGTGGAGCGCGCTGACCGCGAGCCGGCACATGGCTTTGTACGGCACCACGACCGAACAGTTGGGCGAGGTCGCGGTCTCGACCCGCCATCACGCGTCGCTCAATCCGGCCGCGATGATGCGCAAGCCGATCACCCTCGAGGATCATCAGGCGTCCCGGATGATCGTCGAGCCGTTCCACCTGCTCGACTGCTGCCTCGTCAACGACGGCGGTGTGTGCCTCATCGTGACCACGGCCGAACGCGCGCGTGACTTGGCCCAACCGGTGGTCACGATCGCCGGCATGGGGCAGGGCTTCACGACACAGGACCACGAACGCGAGGACTGGTGGTACGGGCCGCACCAGAAGGACGCGGTCGAGCGCGCGTACGCGATGGCCGGCGTCGGCCCGGACGACATCCAGGTCGCCGAGCTCTACGACAACTTCACGATCAGCGTGATCCTGTGGCTCGAACACGCCGGCTTCTGCAAGGTCGGCGAGGGCGGAAGCTTCGTGGAGAACGGCCAGATCCGGCTGGGTGGCCGGCTGCCGGTCAACACGCACGGCGGCCATCTCTCCGCCGGTCACCCGCAGGGCTGGTGGACGATCGCCGAAGGCGTTTCGCAGATGCGTGGTGACGCAGGGGAGCGGCAGGTGCCGGGGGCCGAGGTGTGCCTCACCGGCGGTCGCGGTCTCGTGCTCAACACGGCCAGCGCGCTCGTCTTGACGAAGGATCGGGGTCCCGGGGAATGAGCCAGCCGACCAGCACGAGCCAGCAGCAGAGCGCCACGGCAGCGGTGACGGACGCTCCGAAGCCGCCACCGGCGAAGATGTTGCCGACGATCGACGACGCCAACCGTCCGTTCTGGACCGCGGCGCACGAAGGCCGGCTCGTCATGCAGCAATGCGCGGCGTGCGGACACATCCGGAATCCGATACAGGCGCTGTGTCCGGTGTGCATCTCGCCGGACTTTGGGTGGGCCGAACTATCGGGCCGCGGCGAAGTGTTCGCGAAGGTCGTCTATCAGCGCGCGTTCAACCCGGCTTGGGCCGCGGACATCCCGTACAACCTCGTGCTCGTCCAACTCGACGAGGGGCCGCGGATGTACAGCAACGTGATCGGCACGCCCAACGACGAGATCCGGGTCGGCGACCGCCTCCGGGTGGCGTTCGAACCGGCGAACGACGAGATCTCGATCCCACGCTTCCGCGTCGATCGCTGACCGTCGGACCCGCACGCCTCGTCGCGGGTTCGCCCAGGCCAGCGGGTGCGTCGACCGGCGGCGAGCGGTGTCAGCCGGTGAGCAGCATGCGAACCCGCAGCTCGGTCAGGTGTCGCATGTGCGCCACGGCGAGCTGCTCGGCACGCGCCGAGTCGCCCCGGACCACGGCGTCGGCGAGATCGAGGTGCTCCTGCAGTGATTCGTCGATCCGGCCGGGCAGATTGAGCGTCGGATCCGGGAAGCGGCGTGCCGCGTTCTGCAGCTGGCGCAGCGAGCGCTGCAGGTAGCGGTTGCCGCACGCGTCGCACACGATCGCGTGGAATTTGCCGAACAGCTTCGACAACTCGGCGACCTCGTTCGCCTCGGCCGCCCGCTTCATGTCCGGGATCAGCGTCGCGAATTCGTCCAGGCAGCGCTGCGACGCGCGGCGGCTGGCAAGACGGAACGCGACCCCTTCGAGCGCCTCGCGCACCATGTAGACCTCGAGCACGTCGTCGCTCGTCGTACGGCTGACCACGGCGCCGAGATTCACGGTGATGTCGACCAGGCCTTCGGCGGCGAGGATCCGGAACGCGTCGCGGACCGGCGTCCGGCTCACCTTCAGCTCGCGGGAGACCTCGGCCTCACGAAGCCAGGTGCCCGGTTCGAGCGACCCGTCCAGGATCCCCTCGCGCAACACGTCGGCGACCGCGCTCGGTACGCCGCCGCGGGTCGGTGCACGCCCCTCCAGAGCCTGAAACGCCCGCGCCAGACCAGTGCTCGCCGTGGCGTCCTGTGTGGTCATGCGCTGTTCGCCCAATCTTCCATGTCTCGCAACGGGTCCGCGTCATATCGTAGGTCGTCAGTGGCTGGCGCGTGCCCTCCCGCGCTCGGCCGATGCCCGTCGACCCCTCATCCCGGCAGCCCGAGGTCGGCGACGGTGCCAACGGTGTCGACGATGTCGGACGCGTCCGCAACCCCCCACCAGGCCGAGCGGATCTTCTCGCGCACGTCGTCGCTGACCACGCCCTCACAGATCGTGTCGAGCTTGGCGTCGATGTCCGTGTGGCTCATCGGGTTCTGCATGGTGCCGCGGTGCCAGGTGATCTCCTCGACGAACTCGGCACCGTCATTGCGCCGAACCCGTACGCGTCGCGGCGTGGGCCGCATGACGCCGTCGTACTGCGTCTTGTAGATCTCGGTGTACTCGTCGTCGGGCCGGACCACGATCTTGCGCATGATCGGCCGCAACGCCGGGTCGAGGAACCGCTCGGTGCGGTAAGAGTCGAGCGTGATCCGGCCGTCGACGAGCATGACCGCGAGCATGTACGGCAGGCTGTGGTCGGCCGTCTCGCGCGTGCGGGGGTCGTACTTGGGCTCGTCGCCGACATGCTTGGCGG
The DNA here is from genome assembly GCA_963724705.1 of uncultured Actinomycetota bacterium. Taxonomy (GTDB): domain Bacteria; phylum Actinomycetota; class Actinomycetes; order Mycobacteriales; family Micromonosporaceae; genus DASQPR01. Next base: position 1,771,581 of record CAVRVS010000004.1, on the reverse strand, counting down.
TGTGTTCGGGAGCGTCGATGACGATCGACTCGATGTCGTCGATCGACGCGAACGCCATGATCTTCGGCGCGATGTCGAGCACCGCGAGGCCCTGGGTGTCGGCCGGGATCGGCTTCTGGTGGGACATCTGGACCACGCGGGCGCCATCCGGCTTGACTGGCAGATGCGGTACGAAGGCGCCGGTGAGGTACTGCAGGCCGTAGATACCTTCGTACGGCTCGGGGGCGGAGGTGAAGCCGTCCCGCGCCAGCATCGCCGCGAACACGCCACTGCGTACGGCGAACGCTGTCGTGGCGCCCTTCATCATGGACAGGGATCCCCAGCGGCTGACACCGAGCGGCAGGTTCGGCACCAGAGCCAACGATGCCGCGTCGGCAAGCTTCTGCCGGTCGAGCCCCATCAGCTTGCCGGCGGCCAGCGCGGTCGCCGGCGCCATGAACAGTCCCTGGTCGAATCCACCGCGCTCGCATTCGGCGCCGATGCCGCCGAGCAGCTCGTATGCGAGTGTCATGGCCACGAGCAGATCCATACCGGTCGAGTGCTCGATCTCGCCGACGGCGAGCAGTCCGGGGATCATGTCGCTCGGGTGCCCGCCGCTGCGGGCGAGCATCCCGTCGTTCCAGTCGTACGTGCGCACCATGATGGCGTTGGCGAAGGCAGCCAGTTCGGGGCTCGTCTTGATGTTCGCCCCGATGACCGTCGACCCCGGTGTGGCCTGGATCCGTCGCGCCTGGGTGATGGCGATCTGCGCCGGTTCCGATCGGGCACCCGCGATCGCCACCGCCACCGTGTCGACCAGATGGTTGACGGCGGCGTCGAGGACGGCGCCGGTCACGTCGGCCGCGCTGAACGACTGGGTGTAGTCGACGAGAATCTCTGAGGTCTTGTCCATCTGGTGCGTGGGCTCCTTTGCCTCAAGGCGGCGACCTGGTCGGCTCGGCCGCGACGGTGTGCGGAGATCGGTGCTAGCCAACGAGTTCGAGCGGGTCGACGTCCGACATCAACGCCTCCGCCTGCAACGGTTCGATGTCGCTGCGGTCGTACGGGATGCCATCGCGGCGCCGCTGCGCTTCGCGCCGCCCTTCGAGCTCACCCGGCATGAGGATCTCGTCGAATCCGTCGGCCCGGCGCGCCTCGTGGATCGTGCGGACGAGTTCATCCATCCGCTGCCGGTATCGCGCCATCGGCATGAAGAGGTCGGGCCGCATCGCCAGGAAGAAATGGCCGACATTCTGCGGTCGGCCGAACTCCTTCGTCATGTCGCCGACCGCGCCCGCGAACGCGGCGCCGCTGATGACGCCGCCGAAGATGTCCATCATGATCGACAAGCCGGAACCCTTCGGGCCACCGATCGGCTGCATAACGCCATTGAGCGCCGCGCGCGGATCCGTGGTCGGTCGACCATCGCCGTCCAGGGCCCAACCGAGCGGGATCGGCTCGTCCTGCTTGACCGCGCGACGGATCTTTCCCCGCGCGGCGAGCGCGGGGGACATGTCGAGAACGAACGGGACCTCGCGGCCGGCCGGCGCCGCCGCGGCGATCGGGCTCGTACCGATCAACGCGTCCCGACCGCCCCACGGCGGCATACCAGGCGACGCGTTGGTGAAGATGAGAGCGATGAACCCGGCTTCGGCGGCCTGCAGCGCATAGCACGCAGCCATGCCGAAATGCGTACTCCGGCGGGCCGAGACCACGCCGACACCGGAGTCGCGGGCGAGATCCATCGCTTCGTTCATCGCTCGCGTGGCGACCACGAATCCGAAGCCGTTTCGTCCGTCCAATTCGACGGCGGCATGCGCGACTCGCACCGGCGCCAGGTCCACTCGCGGCTCGACGAGTCCGCGCCGCACCCGGTCGAGATAGCCCGGCAACCGGGTCAGTCCGTGACTGTCGACACCGCGGAGGTCGGCCCGGACGAGACACTCCGCGATGGTCGTCGCGTCCCCATCCGGAACGCCGTTTGCCCGCAAGAGCCGATGCGCAAGCGCGGTCGCGTCGGCCGCGGAAACGACGATCTGCGCCATCGGCTACGCAGCCGTGTACAGATAGAGTGGAAGTTGTAGAGTCACGGTGTACAGCGTAGGCCACGGCGCCCTCGCAGCCAAGGTGTGATCGTTCGCAACGGACGGAGCGTGCCGGTGGTTGATGCCCCGCCGATCGCCAGTGATCAGTACTTTGACTACTTTGAGTTCTTCGACGGCGTCGTTGTTGGACAGGCCCGATCGAACGCGAAGGTAGTATGCAACGCGACGATCATTGACCTCGGCGGACTGATCGTGGTCGTCGACGCGCACTCTCGACCGTCCGCCGCGCGCGCCGTCATCGACTTCGTACGACGTCGCTTCGACAGTCCTGTGCACTACGTCGTGAACACCCATCACCACTGGGACCACTGCCAGGGCAACGCGGCGTACGCGGACCAGGAGACGCCGGCCGTGATTCTGGCGCACCCCAACGCCATCGAAGCGATGCGGGCGGGAAACCACAAGCCGTTTGACGCGCAACTGGCCGAGCTGCCGGCCGAGCTGGCCCGGCTCGACGCCGCGTTGGCGGGTGTGACCGACGCCGACCGCCTCGCCGTGGCGACGGACATCGAGCAGGTCAAGCAGTACGCGGCCGAGCTGCCGGCCATCCGGCGCGTGTTGCCGGATCGGGCGGTCGACGAGCCGCTGACGCTGACCGGCACCCGTCGCGACGTGCGCATCGTCCATCCCGGTCCGGCGCACACCCGAGGCGACCTGATCGTCCAGCTGCCCGGCGATGACGCGGTCGCGACCGGCGACTGCGTCATCGGATGGACGCCGTTCATGGGCGACAGCCACCCTGGTAACTGGCCCGCTGCGCTGGACATCGTCGCCGATGGACCGTCGGGCACGCTGCTGATGGGGCACGGTCGCCCGGCCGACCGCCGGTGGCTGCGAACGTTCCAGAGTTACCTGGCCGACGTTGTGGCGGAGACGGCACGATGCGCGATGCCGGGCCGAGACGGCGCCGACGTGGCTCGCGAAACCCGCGCGCGGCTGGCCGATCGGTACCGGGCCGCCTTCGACCGGGACGGCGGCCGCCACCGGCCGTGGGACGCTCTCGTACTTCGCAACGTCGAGCACGTATATGGGCTGCTCAGGACGGGTGCGTAGGACACCGGTGCCGCCTCGTCCGCGTAGTGCGCCGCGCGGCCGGGTCGATGACGAGTTCGCCGTCGGAGTGGTCTTGCATCGACGAAGCAAGTCTGTATGCTCATTGCATACAAGCAGCGTCGCAGCTCCCGGGGAGAAGCAAGCATGAAGGTGTATGAAGCACTCGCGAAGGCATTCGCGGCCGAAGGCGTCACCGATGTGTTCGGGATGATGGGCGACGCCAACCTGTACTGGATCGACCGGCTCGACAAGCTCGGAGTCAAGACCTACGAGGTGCGGCACGAGAGCGGCGCGCTCAACATGGCGCAGGGCTACGCGCGCATCACCGGCAAGGTCGGCGTGTGCACCACGACGAGCGGTCCGGGCGTGACGCAGCTGGCGACATCCATGACGATCGCGAGCCGCGCGCAGACGCCGATCGTCGTCTTCGCCGGCGAGTCGCCGACCGCAGACGACGACTACGTGCAGCGGATCAACCAGGAGCGCTTCGCCGAGGCCATCGAGGCCGGGTTCGTCCGCGTGCTGTCCGGCGAAAACGTGCTCGACGCCGTCCAGAAAGCGTTCTATCGCGCGAAGCTCGAGTCTCGTCCGATCATGCTGAGCGTGCCGATGGACGTCCAGCAGAAGACCATGGACGACGATGCGATGGACGACTACGTGCCGTCGTCGCAAGTGCTGCAGATCAAGCGCACGATGCCCGATCCGGCCGACGTCGTGACCGCGGCCGACCTCATCGCGGCGAGCGAGAAGCCGGTGATCCTCGTCGGCCGGGGCGCGATCGCCTCCGGAGCCGGCGATGCCGTGCTGGAGCTGGCCCACCGGACCGGCGCACTCATCACCACGACGCTGATGGCGAAGAACTGGCTCAACGACGACCCGTACCACGCGGGCATCTCGGGCACGTACGGCACCCGGACCGCCCTGGAACTGTTCCAGGACGCCGATGTGGTGATCGCGGTCGGCGCCGGCCTCAACAAGCACACCACCGCGGCCGGTTACCTCTATCCCGGCGCGAAGTACGTCCACCTCGACACACGACGTCACGTCATGCTCGGTGGCGGTGGCAGCGCCGACATCTACCTGCAGACCGACGCGAAGCTCGGTGTCGAGGCGTTGAGCAAGGAGCTGGCGAGTCGCGACTTCTCGGCGACCGGCTATCACACCGAGGACGTCAAGCTCCGGCTGGCGCAGGCGTACGACGACCCCGAGACGTACGAGCTGCAGCCGGGCACGGTCGACCCGCGCGAGGTCTGCCTGATGCTCGACAAGATGATGCCGTCCAACGTCGGCCTCGTTCTGGGCAGCGGACAGAACGTCTGCTTCTCCACGATGTTGTTCAACGAGCCGCGCGACCTTCTCCTGCCGAACCAGTTCTTCGGCAGCATCGGCCAGGGCATCACGTCGACGATCGGCGCGGCGGTCGGCTCAGGCAAACCGTGCTTCCTGATGGATGGCGACGTTTCGCTGATGATGTACCTGTCCGAGTTCGAGACGGCCTGCCGTTACCAGCTCCCGATCATGATCGTGATCCTGAACGACCAGGCGATGGGGGCCGAGCTGCACAAAATGCGCGTACACGGCCTCGACTCCGATCTGGCCGAGCTGACCACGCCGGACCTGGGCAAGGTCGCCGTCGCGCTGGGCGGCCGCGGTCGCCTCGCCCGTACGCTGGACGACGTCCGCGACGCGGCACAAGAGTTCCTCGACAATCCGGCGCCGACCATCATCGATGTGCGCATCTCCAACAACGTCATCAGCGTGCCCTACCGCCGGCTGCACTACGGCCAGGACGCCTGACCGCCAACGAATCAGCACGGCGGCTGCGGCCCCGGGCCCCTCGCACCAGGGTCCGGGGCCGCTTCGTGCGAGGCGGACCCGGCCCCGCCGGCGTCGCCAACGCCGCTGCGTGCGCCGGCCGTCTACCGGTTCGCCGATGCCGCCGCTCCGTGGCGTTCCCGACAGTGCAACGACCGGCCGGCCGGGCTTCGGCTTCGGTCTCGATGACGCCTCGCGGCTGAGCCAGGCGTCGGCTTCGCGAGAGCCCTCATGATCCTCGATCTTGTAACGGTTTCGGCCTTTCGGCGGCAGCGAAGGCCCGAATTCGTTACAAGATCGACGACGCATGAGCGGGGTATCCGGCATCTTCGCGCGACGGCATGGAGTTCCGCGCCGTCGGTCGTCGGGCGCACGTTCGTGATCCACTGCAGTGGACGATTCTGACGGAGTAGCGACCGCGATCGTGCAGACTGGTGGATCTTGCGGTGGAGGCGGGGGTTAGCCGGCTTTGCGTGCAGCTGCGGCGATGTCCGACGCGAGCTGTCGAGTCGCCCGCGCACGGGCGTCGTCGTCCGGGTCGTGGTGGTCGTCGTCCGGCCCGAGCCACCATGATCCGCTACGGTGGACGATTCAGGTCGCTGCAACGACAACAATCGTCCCGGCTGGTGGATCTTGGGACTGGACGGCCGGCGGCAAGCCGCAACAGGCGGCGATACTCAAATCGTCGCGGGGTATGCAGGCGGCCGGCGGTTGGCGATCCGGTGCGGTGGACGATTCGGGTCGCCGCAACACACGGGCCCCGGACCTTGGAACCAAGGTCCGGGGCCGCTTCGTGCGTGGTCGTTGGCCGCTGTCGTCGCTGGCACCTCTGCGCCGCGTGCGCTTGCCGATCTGCCGGTATGCGAATCCCGCCGGCCCGTAGTGTCCCCAACACCGCAGCGGCTGACTCGGCATCGCCCCGGGTGATCCTCGATCTTGTAACGAATTCGGGGCCTTCGCGGCCGTCGAAGGGCCGAAAACGTTGCAAGATCGACGATGGTTGAGCGCGGCCGGCTGCGCCACGGAGCCGTGGCCGATGCCGCCGTTGCGCAGCAAAACGGCCACCGACCGGATGCGGACATCCGGTCGGCGGCCGTGGAGAGCGAGCTGCGAACTACCTCGCCGCGGGGGACAGCGGGGTCAGCTCGACGCGGACGCGCTCGGTGACGCGTTGAGCGCGCTGCCCCACAGGTTCTGCAGGAAGCCCGACGAGCGGAGCTTGTCGCCGAAGGCCGTGTTGTAGACCTTCGCCGTGCTGAGGCTGCCGTAGAGCTTCGGGTCGAGCGACTTGAACGCGTTGACCATGTTGTCGCCGGCCTGCTGGTTCGGGTACGGGTCCTTCGCAAGAACGCTGCCCGAGTACTGGTTGTAGCCGGCGAGGACCGCCGGGTCGTCAACCTTGGTCGCCTGGTACTTGGCGATCACCTTGAGACACTCGTCCTTGTTGGCCGGGTCGGTCAGGAACTTGAGGCCCTCTTCGATGCTCTCCATGAACGCGAGGACCGTGTTCGGGTTCTTGTCGCCGAAGTCCTTCGAGATCGTGATGCCGCCGGACGGGAACGGCTGCACGGTCATGTCGTACAGAAGCTTCATGCCCTGTTGGCCGGCCTTGGTCGCGGTCGGCTCGGAAAGCACCGTGCCGGCGACCTTGCCGGAGATCAGCGACGCGATGCGGTTCGATGAACCACCGGTGGCCAGCAGCGTCACGTCGGAGGCGGACAGGCCAAAGTGCTCGAGCGCCGAACGCACCGACAGGTCCGTGCTGTCGCCGTTGGCCGAGATCGCGATCGACTTGCCCTTGAGTTGGCTCGGGTCGGTGATTTCGGGGCGTACGTAGAACTTCTGGTTGTTGAAGTCCTGCAGCATGCCGATGATCTGGATCGGGCGACCCTGCGCGACCGCGGCGAACGCCGACGCGGCCTCGCCGAGGAAGAACTGGCTGCCGCCGCCGACCACAGCGGTCGCGCCGACGGTGCTGGTCGCCTCGACAACCTTGACGTTCAGGCCGTGCTTGGCGAAGATCCCTTCGTCGGCCGCGAGCCACAGCGGCGCGGTGCTCGCGGTGTTCGTTCCGAAGGTCACGGTGATGTCGGAGGTCTCGGGCTTGCCCCCATTTGGCGTGCTACCACCGGACGGCGTGCTGCCGGATGACGAGCAGGCTGAGAGTACGCCGGCCAGTGCCACGGTTGAGGCGAGCAGCGCCGTCACGCGAATCCTGGTCCGCGTCCGAGTGCCGAGCCCGTGCCGTTCACTCATATGTTCCTCGCTTCCATAGCGGATTGAGCCGAGAGCACAGCGGTGTCGACGACCGCCCCCTGACCGAGGCGACAATGATGTCGACAACAGGGCCCGGTTACATTCTCATTGCATACGAGTTGTAAGCTAGACCTGGCGTCTACCCGCGTCAAGCATTGATCGTCACGCTGGCGTAACAATCGGCAAGCACGCTGCCGCCTGGATTGGCGGTCCGGCGCGGCGCCGACCTGACTCGGTCAGCGCGGCTGCCCGGTGGTTGCATGCCTGGCAACTGGCCAGGTCGCAGACCGTGTGTGGAGTGGCAGAACGCCGCCGCGCCCAGGCGAGCGACGGGCCAGTGCCGTTGACAGTTCGGCTGGGTATGCACTATGCATGCAATGTGGCCGATGTGCGTATCGACGAGGTTCGGTGGAGCCTCAAGACCCACCAACGAGGTTGGGGGTTCGAAGACACCCTTGCACTCTGGCAGACCGCCGAGGAGCTGGGCTTTTACGCCGTCTACCTGAACGACCACCTGTACGGCAATTCGCTCGAGACCTGGACGATGCTCGCCGCGATGTTCTCGCGTACGCACCGGATTCGAGGCGGGACGATGGTGACGTCGAATTCGTTCCGGCATCCGACGATCCTCGCCAAGATGTCCACGACGGTCGACATCATCAGCAACGGTCGGCTCAACCTCGGTCTCGGTGCCGGTAACGAGGCCGAGGAGTATCAGACGTACGGGCTGCGGTTCCCGCCGCCCGGTGAGCGAGTCGACCGTCTGGAAGAGGCGTGTCAGGTGCTGGAGGCGGCGTGGTCGGGCGAGCCGACGACGCTCGACGGGCGCTATTACCACCTCGACAACGCCACGTTCGCACCCCGTCCAGTGCAGTCGCCACATCCCCGCCTGATTCTCGGTGTCAAGGGCGATCGTGCGATGCGCGTCGCCGTCCGGCACGCCGACGAGTGGAACTGGAACCGCAGTCAGTCGGGAACGCTTGAGTTCCTGGGGCGGATGGATCGCCTGGACGAGCTGTGCGTTGAGGCCGGACGCGATCCAGCGTCGTTGCCGCGCGGCGTCGGATTCCGCCGGCTGTTGGCACTGATCGACTCGGGTCGGGAAACGTTCGACAACGCGGTCGAAGAACTACAGCGCTGCATCCGTCGGGGTGCGACCCAGGTCGTGCTGATGCTGGGCGAGGCGCATCAGATGCGCGCGGAGATCGACTTCTACCGGGAGAAGTTCATCCCGGCCGTACGCGACGGGATCTGAACCCCGCGGCTGCGGAAAACCAACGGTCAGCCGAAAACCGGAACGGCTGGCTCGCGGAGCACGGCCAGCAGCGAAGCGATGTCACTCAACGACGGGAGCGCGAGCACAAGTTGCTCGATCTCGGCCGCGCGGGCGGCGGTGATGACGCCGGTCGTTGCGGCCCGGAACTTTGCCCGGACCTGTTCGTTCGACATCGGCTTACGTTTCGTACCGAGAGCGTTGGCGACCTCCAAGCGGTGCACCGTGCCGTCGAGGAGCGCGATCTCGAGCCGGGTGCCACGGGCAAGGCCGGGTGTCGTGTCCATCTCGCCATCGAGCACTACGGTAGTGCGATCGAGCAGGTCCCACACGTCGTCGGAGTCGACACGGTCGGGCCGGAACTGCGCCGGGTAGGCCGCGCCGTCGAGGAGAGCCACCGCCGCCGCGTACGCGATGTTGATCTGCGCCTGTAGCTCCGTCGCCGGACGTTCCAGCACCCATCCATTGTGCCGGAACGTCGGCGTGGCCAACTTGATCGTCACGGTCCGTACGTCATCGGCCCGGACACCAAACTGGGTCCTCGCCTGCAGCATCGCGTCCACCGCGGCGTGGGTGGCACCGCCCGACGCGTACGGCTTGATCAGGATGTTCCTCTGCTCCCAGTGCTCGCCAAGACCGTCCGGCACCCGCTCGACGTGGGTCTCGCCGTCGAAGCAGAACGTGGTCAGGCCGCGCCGCGGTCGCTCGAGGACGCGCTTGATCCCGGTGTAGCCGGCCGCCGCGAGCGCCGCCGCGACGACACCATTGCGGGCGGCGAACCCGTGCGCCATCCGCTTCGCCATCGACTCGAATTGATCGGCCGCGACACCACTGGCCGAGGTCGCCGCGTTGCCGAGCGCGTCGTCGAAGCCGGCGTCGTCGAGATCCCGGATCCGTGCCGCGGTCGCGGCGGCGGCGAGGGCGCCGAATACACCGGCCGACCAACCGAGCTTGTTCAGCGCGGCGCCGTCCAGCGCGGCCCCCAGGCGGGGACCGACCTCGTAGCCGAGGACGAGGCTCAACGCGACGAGCGATCCGCTACGCGCACCGATCGCTTCGGCGGTTGCGAGTGCCGCCGGCACGACGATCGCCGCGGAGTGCAGCGGGCCGTACTTGTCGTCGAACTCGAACCCTTGGATGAACGTACCGTTCAACAGTGCGGCGGACGACGGTGTCAGGCCGCGCCCCCAGCCGATCAGGCTGGCCGGACCGTCGCCATCGAGGGAACTGACCGCGTCGACGGCCCGCGTCGACCACGGCAGTTTCGCGCCGATCAGCGCGCAGCCGATGCCGTCGAGCGTGAGGTGTAGAGCGCGATCCAGCACCTCGGCCGGTACGTCGTCGATCGTGGTCGCGGCGAGCCAGGAGGTGAGCGCGGCGGTCGGACCATCGGTCTCCGCGATGTGACTCGACGTCGGTTCAGTGGTCTGCGCGGTCATGCTTGGCTCCTCGCGATGTGAGCGTTCAACGCTCGCTACTGGCCGGTGTCGACTGCGGCCGCGCGAGCGCGGTCACCTCGACGAACTCGTCCGGCGTGAGCCGCCAGGTGATGGCCTCGACATTGCCGCGCAACTGCTCGGGGGAGCTGGCTCCGGCGATCATCGTGCCGACGGCCGGATGCGCCAGCAGCCAGGCAAAGGCGAGTTCGATGATCGTGTGACCGCGCTCGCGTGCCCACGGCACGAGCCGGTCGAGGATGTCGTAGTTCTCGTCGGTGTGCCATTCGGCCACCCGGGGTTGCCACTTCTTGCGGGTGGCGAACCGGGACTCGGCCGGCATTGGGGCGCCGCGCTGATACTTCCCGCTCAGCAGGCCGGCGGCGAGCGGCCAGTACGCCATGTACGCGATGTCGAGTTCGGCGCACAGCGGCAGGACAGTGTCCTCGTCGCCGAGGTCGAGCAGGCTGCAGTGGTTTTCGACGGCGACGAACCGGGCCGCTCCGTCGGCGACCGCCTTGTCGGCCTCGCGCAACTGGTCGGCGGAGAACTTCGAACAGCCGATCTCCCGGATCTTGCCAGCCGTCACGAGCTCGTCCAGAGCGCCGAGCGTGTCGGCGATCGGCGTGTCCGGATCGGGCCGATGCAGGTAGAAGAGGTCGATGCGATCGGTGCCGAGATTGCTGAGGCTGCGGTCGACGCTGGCTCGGGTGTATTCCGGGGTCGCACAGGCCAGCACGCCCGGACTCGGCCGCGATCCATACTTCGTCGCCACCACGACGGAGTCGCGATGCCCGGCGAGCGCGCGGCCGACGTACTGCTCGGTCGAGTCGGGCCGGTTCGAGATGTCGAAGTAGGTGATGCCGCTGTCCACTGCCGCCCGCATGATCGCTTCGGCCGCGGTGTGGTTGTTGTCGGTGACGTTTCCGACGCCGAGCCCGAGGGCCGACACGGTGAGCGATCCGACCTGCCGACTTTCCATGCTCACTCCCATTCGAGCTAGCGTCCGAACGCAGCGGAGGCGCGGAGTTACATACAAAGTGCATGCCGGACGCTAGTCGGCGGGACTTTGGCGGTCAAGACGCCTCGGGATGCTGGCGGCTGGTTGCAACGGCGTTACATGCCAGCGCGTACGCAGCGCATGCCGGACGAACGAACCTTGACTGACGGCAATCGGCCCGAATATTGTGTGCACTACACATACAATGCGTTCGGAGGCGGCGTGCACCGACTGGCCACGGTAACCGATCTGCAGCAGCTGGAACCGATCGTGGTGACGCTCGGTGGGCGGGACATCGCCGTCGTCCGCGTCCAGGATGACGTGTTCGCGTTCTCGGCCGTCTGCAGCCATCGCGCGGCGCCGCTGGTCAAGGGTGCGGTCACCTGGAAGCGCACGATCCTGTGCCCGTGGCACCTCGGCACGTTCAACCTGCGCACCGGCGATGCAACCGCCGGACCGCCACAGGCGCCCATTCCCACCTACCCGGTCACCGTCATCGACGGCGAGGCATACCTCGACGCGGAGCCCGAGGATCTGCCGACGATCACGCACGAGTTTTCGGGACAAGCCTGCGTCAGCGTCTGAGGCGCAGCGCAGCCCGGCCCTACACGAAGGAGACAGGAATGCGTAGGGAGATCTCCGTCCGGATGGAGGACGTCACCAGCAAGCGCGGTCGCGAGGGCATGACGTACGTGCTGCTGGGCGAGAACGACGAAGGCCACTGGGTGCACGTGCTCGAGGCGCCCCCCGGCTACGAGTCGGAGGCGCACTTCCACGACTACGACCAGTTCCAGGTCGTCATCAAGGGCTCGATCGACATGGCCGGCGAAGTGCTGACGCCGGGCAGCGTGCACTACACCGACGCGAAGACGCCGTACGGTCCGTTCAAGGCCGGCCCGGAGGGCTTCACGATGATGGTGATCCGGCCCGGCGCACCGAAGAAGGGCCCACGGACCCCGGTCCGTACCGTCATCGACAAGGTCAAGGACGCACAGAAGCGCCAGTCGCAGGAGGCGTGACCCGATCGGCACGAGCCGAGCAGCACTTGTGGGAACGCGTACCGCATCTGCTCGGCCGTTGCCGTGCGTCCCGCAGAGCGCTAGGGAACGGCGAACGGCGACCGAGGGGCGACCGGGCGAGCATCGGAGAAGGAGTCGCACGTGGACAGGACGACCGAGCGGATCGTCGACTATGCGCTCGGCTATTCCGAGGCCGATCTGACGCCGGCCGTCCGGACGTCGACCTTGAACCACGTTGTGGACGCCATCGCGGTCGCGATCGCCGGGACCAAGGCCGAGCCGGCGAAGATCGCCGCGCAGCTCGCGGCCGCTACTCGGTCCAACCCGGGTGCGACGCTGATCGGCCACGGCGGCGGCGTCGCGCCGGACATGGCGGCGTTTGCCAACTCCGTCATGGTGCGCACGTACGACTGGAACGACGGCATGCAGGCCAAGGCCGGCGGTCATCCGAGTGACATGCTGCCGGCGCTGCTCGCGGTCGGCGAGATCGCTCATGCCACCGGCTCTGATCTGCTGGTCGCCACCGCGCTCGCATACGAGCTGCTCGGCGGCATGGGCGCGAAAGTCGAGCGAAAGCATTTCGACCAGGGACTGTTCATGGGCGTGGCGGCCGGGCTCGCCGGCGGTCGCCTGCTCGGTTTCGACCGCGATCAGCTCGGCCACGTCGCGTCGTTGACCCTGACTACGGCGCTGCAATTGGCCGTGCACCGATGGGGTGCGCTCTCGATGACGAAGGGCGCGTCGACCGCGTTCGCCGTCCGTAACGCGGTGTTCTGCACGCTGCTGGCCCAGGCCGGGTTCACATCAGCCCCGGAGCCGGTGGAAGGGATCTTCGGACTCTGGGCCGCGATGGGCGAGTTCGAGCCGGCGCTGCCGGTCATCCCGGGTGGCCCGAGCGTGATGGAGATGTCGCATCAGAAGCCGATCCCGGCCGAAACGCAGGTGCTCGGGCTCCTCGACCACGTGCCGGAGATCCGCGCCTGGGCGTCGTACGACGAGATCGAGTCGATCGAGATCACGCTGTCCCATCACGCCGCGAGTCATGTGGCGGACCCGCCGAAATTCCACCCGACGACGCGGGAGACGGCCGACCACAGCCTGCCGTACATGCTGGCGGTCGCGCTCGTCGACGGCGACATCACGCTTGACTCGTATAACCCCGAGCGATTCGGCGATCCGGCACTGCGATCGGTGATGGATCGGATCACCATCGCCGAGACCGCGGAATTCAACGCGATCCGGGCCGAGGTGTACGGCGTGACGCTCGCGCACCCGGTCCGCGCGGTGTTCCGGACCCGGTCAGGCGACACGCGGACCATCGAAGTGCGTTATCACAAGGGCCACTACCGGGACCCGATGGACCAGGCCGACGTGGACGTCAAGTTCGACAAGGCGGTCGCCGGCGTCGTCAGCGACGAAACAGCCGAACGCATCCGCAAGGCCTGGTGGAACATCGAAACCGCGGCCGACGTCGCCGAGCCCATCGCGCTGCTCGGGAATCTCGGCGCGACGCATACCGTGAAGGAGCGTTAGATGCGGGTCACCGTACGGATCGCGGCGCCACCGGCCGTACGCGACGGCAAGGCCAACGTGGCGAGCTTCATCGAGCGGGTCGAGGCCGCGGACGCGTACGGCTTCGACCGCATCTCGGTCGGCGACACTCAGCTGCACAACCTCGAGTGCTTTACGGCGCTCACGGTGATCGCAACCCACACGACGCGTGCGCTCTACGGACCGGGCGTCACGAACCCGGTGACCCGGGACGTCGGCGTCATGGCGAACACGTTGGCGAGCATCGACGCGCTCGGCGGCGGCCGGGCGTTCTGCCTGATCGCGCGCGGCGACGGCGCGGTGCACAACGCGGGGCTACGACCGGCGACGGTCAACGGCATCCGGGACTACTTCCTCGCCCTGCGCGACCTGCTGCACACCGGCAAGGCGACGTACGGCGACCGGACCGTACGGCTGCCGTGGGTCGCCGAGCTGGAGCATCACGTACCGCTGTATCTGGTGGCGGAAGGCCCGCGGATGCTCCGCCTGGCCGGCGAGATCGCGGACGGGGTGTTCGTCGGCACCGGCCTTACGTCCGAGGTGGTGCGCGAAACACTGGACCGTATCCACGACGGCGCCCGCGGTGCCGGTCGCGACCCGGCCGAGCTGGACATCTGGTGGGACACGCGCAGCGGCATCGCGCTCACCCACGACGATGCGTTCTACCGCGCCAAGGAGAGCCTCGCGTCCGTCGGCAACCACGCGTTCCGGGCTGGGTTCGAGGGCAAACACGTACCGCCGGAACTGCACGACAAACTGCGCGCCTACCAGCAACGCTTCGACTATTCGGAGAAGGGCACGTCGGCGCAGAACGGTCCGCTCATGGAAGAGCTCGGTCTGGCTGACTACTTCACCGAACGCTTCGGCGTGGTCGGCACGCCGGACGAGGTTGTCGCTCGACTGCGTGAGCTCGAAGCGATCGGCGTCAACCAAGTCAGCCTCGCGAGCCACAACCGAGGCCTGAAGGGCGTACCGGACAGCGTCGAGCTGCTGGGCCGGCACGTGCTCCCGCATGTGTCCACGTCCTCGGCCGAGACCGTGACGACGGGAGTCTGAGGCGTGAGCATTCGCGGCAAGGCGCACATCGTCGGCGCGTTTGAGCATCCGAAGCGCAAGCTCCCGGACATGTCGGTTGCGCAGTTGCACGGTGAGGTCGCGCTGGGCGCGATCGAGGACGCGGGTCTCAGCCTGTCCGATGTGGACGGTCTGTTCACCGGTCGGGACGCGCCGGGTGTTGGCGGCCTGTCGGTCGCGGACTATCTCGGGCTGCGACTCACATACATGGACACCACCGAATGCGGCGGCGCGTCGCCGCTCTACCACGTCGGGCACGCGGCCGCCGCGATCGCGATGGGCAAGTGCAACGTCGCGCTGATCACGTTGGCCGGCAAGGCTCGCGGTGGTGGCGGCGGGGGAGTGGCACCGCCCGAGGACCCGTTCGAGACGATCTTCGGCGCCCGGCCGCCGCTCGCGAGCTACGCGCTTGCCGCGACCCGGCACATGCACGAGTACGGCACGACGAGCGCGCAGTTGGCCGAGGTGAAGGTGGCCGCATCGCTGCACGCGCAACACAATCCGAACGCGTACCTGCAAAAGCCGATGACCGTCGACGACGTGCTGAACTCGCCGCTGGTCGCCGACCCGCTGCACCGCGGCGATTGTTGCGTTGTCACCGACGGTGGCGGGGCGATCGTCGTCGTCAGTCCGGAGATCGCGCGCGACCTGCCGCGCCGGTCGGTCAAGGTCCTCGGCCATGGGGAGGCGCCGAAGACCAGCGACGGCGGGAAGGTGGACGTGACGTTCACCGGAACCGCCTACGCCGCACCGCCAGCGTTCGCCGAGGCCGGGGTGACGCCGGCCGACATCGACTACGCGTCGATCTACGACTCGTTCACGATCGCGGTGATCGAGCAGCTGGAGGGCCTCGGCTTCTGCGAACGCGGGCGGGGTGGCCGGTTCGTCGAGGACGGCGCGCTGGTCGCGCCGTTCGGCGCGCTTCCGTTCAACACCGATGGCGGCGGCCTGTGCAACAACCACCCAAGCAATCGGGGCGGAATAACCAAAATCATTGAGGCGGTACGGCAACTGCGCGGTGAAGCGGCTCCGGCGGTCCAGGTGCCGGACTGCAATCTGGCGCTGGTCAGCGGCATCGGCGGGGATCTCGCCGCTCGAATGCGCGCCGCGGTGCTCGTGCTCGGTCAGGAGGACGCGTGAGCGAGTTCGCCGCGGCTCCGACCGGACCGCGCGCCGATGTGATCGACGAGCCCGGCATGCCGACACCGGTGCCGGAGGTCGCGCCGGAGCTGGCCGAATTTTGGGCCGCCACGTCCGAGGGTCGGCTGCTGTTGCGTCGCTGTACGGCGTGCGGCGAGGCGATCTGGTATCCGCGCCCGATCTGCCCGTTCTGCCACTCGACCGCGACCGTCTGGGAACAGGCGAGCGGCGCCGGTCACGTGTACACGTACTCGGTCGTACGCCGTGGCATCGGCGCGTACGCCGACGCTCCGTACGTCCTCGCGTACGTCGAGCTGGCCGAGGGACCCCGGGTCATGACGAACATCGTCGACTGCGATGTCGACTCGGTGCGGATCGGGCAGGCGGTCGAGCTCGTGTTCCACCGGGCATCGGAAAGCACGGCGCTGCCGAGGTTCCGTCCGGTGACGCGGAGCGGCGCGTGACCATCGACAAGCGGGTGGCCACGGCGGCGCAGGCCGTCGCCGACATTCCGGACGGCGCGCTGCTCGGCATCGGCGGCTTCGGACCGTCGCGGACGTATCAGGGTCTCATCCCGGCGATCCTCGACCGGGGGACAAAGGATCTGCGGATCGTCGCGAACTCGGTCGGCGGCAACCCGAACTCGATTTGGACGCTGCTGGAGAACCACCGTATCGCGCACATCACCGTGTCCATCTCCCGTGGCGCCGACGACTACATCCGGTCCGGCGAGATCAGCATTGAGCTGGTGCCACAGGGCACCCTGGTGGAGCGGTTGCGAGCCGGCGGATCGGGGATCGCGGCCTTCTACACCCGCACCGGATACGGCACCCGCATCGCCGAAGGCAAGGATGTGCGCTGGTTCGACGGGCAGCCGTACATCATGGAACGCGCGTTGTCGCTCGATTACGCGATCATCCGCGCGAACCGGGCCGACCGGTTCGGCAACGTTGCGTTCCGTGGCGTCGGCCGCAATCTGAACCTGGCCATGGCCAAGGCCGCCAAGGTCGTCGATCGTCGAGGCCGAGCACGTCGTCGACGCGCTCGACCCGGATCAGGTGGAGCTGCCGGGCATCTTCGTGACGCGGGTGCTCCAGCAGGCGCCGGAGATCGTACCGTTCCCGAAGGTACGGCGGGGCGGCGTCGACATCGACGTGCCGGCCGTCTACGCCGGCCGCCCCGCGTGGTCGCGACGGGACATGGCCCGGGTGGCGGCCGAGTTGCTGCCGTCAGGTTCGTACGTCAACCTCGGGCTCGGCATCCCGACTCTGGTGTCGAACTTCACCAGGGGCCGCGACATCGTCACGCATGCCGAGAACGGCATCCTGGGCATCGGCGAAGACGCTACGGCCGAGGACTACGACCAGGACATCTACAACGCGGCGAGCTACTACGTCCATCTGGATCACGGCGCGTCGTTTTTCGACACCGTCACGTCGTTCGAGATGGTGCGCGGCGGCAAGGTCGACTTCGTGATCCTCGGTGCCCTGCAGGTCGACGCGGCCGGCAACATCGCCAACTGGGCGACGTCGAATCGGGCCGGTGGCACGATCGGCGGCGCGATGGATCTCGCCGCCGGCGGCGCCGAGTTGATGGTGATGATGCCGCACCTGACCAACGACGGCGAGCAGAAGCTCGTCCGGCAATGCACCTACCCGCTCACCGGCGTCGGGTGTGTCGACTATGTGGTCACGGATCTGTGCGTGCTGCGGCGTGTCGCCGGCCGGTTCGAACTGCTACAGACCGCGCCCGGGCTTCAGCACCGAGGACGTCGCGTCGATGACCGAGATGGAGCTGACCGTACGGTGAGCGCGGCGCCGTCGTTGACCGATGCCTTGGCCGGCATCGTGACCGACACAGCCGCCGACGGCGTGCCGACGACGGTCCGGGAGGTGGCCCGGCGCGCGATCCTGGATACGGTCGGCGTCGCGCTCGCCGGCGCGAACGAGGAGTGCGTACGCATTGTCCGCGAGGTCGCGCTCGACAACGGGTCCGGTGTCGGGGCTGCTCGCCTGATCGGCGCCTCCGATGCGGTCGGGCCTCTCGACGCGGCGCTGATCAACGGCACCGCGGCGCACGCGCTCGACTACGACGACACGCACCAGAGCTTCCGCGGGCACCCGTCCGCGTCGATCGTGCCGGCGGCCATCGCCGCGGCCGAGTCTGTCGGGGCCACTGGCGCGGAATTGCTGGACGCGTACGCCCTCGGTCTCGAGGTGGCCGGCCGGGTCGGGCGGGCGATCGGTGTGTCGCACGCAGCGCATGGCTTCCACAGCACCAGCACGCTCGGCGTGCTCGGGGCGGCGGCTGCTTCCGCTCGGCTGTTGCGGCTCGACCGGACGCAGACCGCGACCGCGCTCGGCATCGCGGCGTCGAGCGCCGCCGGTCTCCGGCTGAACTTCGGGTACATGGCCAAACCGCTGCACGCCGGCAATGCCGCCCGTGCGGGATTACTCGCCGCTCAGCTGGCCCGCCGTGGATTCACCGCGAACACCGCCGCCTTCGATGGACCACGCGGATTCATTGGTACGTACTCACCCGGTGATGCCGACCCGGCGGCGGTCGCGCCGGGGGACGGTACGTGGCAGGCATTGGCGCCGGGGATCGCGGTCAAGAAGTATCCGTGCTGTAACCGCGGGCACCGCGCGATCGACGGGACCCTCGCTCTGCTGGCCGCGTACGACTTCGGTGCCGCCGACGTCGAGTGCATCGAGGTGCACATGCCGGCCGGCGAGGTCGACGCCGCCGGCCGCGTCGGCCCGATGGTCTACCCGCGACCGGAAACCGGACTGCAGGCCAAGTTCAGCATGCAGTACGTCATCGCGGCGGCCGTGGTCGAGGGCGGCCTCGGTGTCCGTACGTTTGCCGACGCGAGCGTCGGCCGCCCGGACGTACAGCGTCTACTGGCGCGGGTGCAGCCGATCGCCGACGAGGACCGGCCGGCCAGCGATCCGGAGCTCAACTTCGTGCGGGTCGTGGTGCGCCTGAACGGCGGTCGCGAGTTTGCGGAACAGGTCTGGTTTCCGCGCGGCGATCCCCGTGGCGGTGTGCTACTGAGCGATGCCGAGCTGGCCGCGAAGTTCCGCGATTGCGCGGTTACGGTGCTGGGCGACGGTCGGGTCGAGGTTGCGCTCGGGTTGTTGCAGCGCCTCGATGCGCTCGACGACGTCCGTACGTTGACCGCGGCGCTGACTCGCTGAGGCGGGCCGGGAGGTGACGCGCGCGACGCCGGCGTCCGGCGTGACGGGACATGTGTGTGTGACGCTCGCCGCAGTTGTCGCGTGATCGCCGCAGAACCGCACGTAAGGCGAGTTCCCGTAACGCAGCGGCGTTTTCTGGCGCTTGATCTGAGGACGGCCCGGGCCTAGGGTAAAGATTGCATGCAATCTCATCCGCTCGACTTTTGCTGCTTGAATGCTCGATCGATGGGCCACGCCCGACCGGACGGCGGTCGGGAGACCGGTAAAAAGCGTGCTTTGCATCGTAGGCGCATGCAACATGCCAAGCGTGAGGGGATAACGCTCGTGATCATCGCTCAGCAAGTCGCAGAAGCTCTGTATGGACTCGGCATCCGGCGGGTCTACGGGCTACCCGGCGAGGACCACATGGCCCTGCTGGACTCCTTCCAGGCGGCCGGACTCGAATATACGACCGCGTTCAACGAGTCCTCCGCGGTCATCATGGCCGCTACCGACGCGCAACTCACCGGGCTTCCCGGCGTCGCCATCCTGTCACTGGCGCCCGGCGTGAGCAACGGCGTGAACGGCTTGCTGAACACGTACCTCGAAGAGGTCCCGCTCATCCTCATCTCCGGCCAGCATCCGGCGGCAGCGCTCCCGTTCGTCGTCCGCCAGGGCTTCAACATCGAGCAGCTCGTCACGCCGATCACGAAGTGGCGCGGCAAGGTAACGGCCGACATGAACGTACCCGGCATTGTCGGCAAGGCGGTCGACGAGGCGATGTCGGGCAAGCCCGGCCCGGTCTACCTGGAGTTGCCCGACGCCGTCGCGACGAGCGAGGGCGTCGCCACCGACGCCGCGCGCGCCGTAGCCGCGGCCCGGCTGAAGTCGCACTGGGTTGACGAGCAGCCGGCGCCCGCCCCCGCCAGCGCCGAGGCGGTGGCCGCGCTGGCCGCGCGTCTGGCCGAGGCACACCGCCCGGCGCTGATCGTCGGTGGTCGCAAGCGGCGCGTCACACCGGCGACCGTCGACGCGTTCGCGAGCGTGTTCCGCGTTCCGGTGTTCACCACGTCGCGGCAGAAGGGCGTGCTGCACTCGGGCAACCCGTTCTTTGCCGGTACGTTCCTGAACGGCCGTCTGGAGAAGGACCTGCTCGACCGGGCCGACCTCGTGGTGACGATCGACCCCGAGTCGTTCGACTACTACAACAAGGGCTGGTGTTTCGCCGCCGACGCGGTCGGGATCACGACCGAGTCGTTCGCCGAATGGGCGAACCCGTTCGCGGCCCAGATCGTCGCCGACCCCGAGAGCCTGCTGTCGGCGCTTGTGGCAAGCGGCGGCGGAGCGTCAGAGTGGACGTCCGACGACGTCGCCGATTATCGCCGCGGCGTCCGAGCGAAGCTCCTGCCGGAGAGCACGACGACGTTTTCGGTCGCGCACGCGATCGACGCCGCGCTCGACGCGTGGCCCCGCGACGGGTACGTCACCGCCGACGCGGGCTTCGGCAAACCGCTGATCGTCATGCTGAGCGACCTGACCGAGCCGGACCACTTCCTGGCGTCGAACGCGCTGTCCACCATGGGTTATTCGATCCCCGCCGCCGTGGCGGCCCGCCGAGCCGGAGCGCGGCCGGTGCTGTCGTTCATGGGCGATGGATCGTTGCTGATGCGCGCGACCGAGTTGATGGTCTCGGCCGACGACGGAGCGCCGGCAGTCTTCATCGCCATCATGGACCGCGCGCTGACGCAGATCGAGGTCAAGCAGGAGCGGCGGAACCTGGCCGAGGTCGGCGTCGTGCTGCCGCCGGTGATGTGCGGCAAGCTGGCCGACGCGTTCGGCATCGACGGTGTCGACGTCGACAACGCCGACGACCTGCGGGCGGCGATCGCCAAGGGCCTCGCGGGCAGCCGGCCGATGCTGATCGGCGCACATGTAGACCCGGCACCGTCCCGGGTCCTCTTCGACCTGCTGCGCGGGTGATCGACGTGGGCCGTCTATCCGCACGCCGCAATCTCCTGGAGGTTCACCGATGAAGCCCGTCGCCGCCGTACTCGATCTGATGCCGCCGGCCTCCCAGCAGGTCATCTCCGACATCTTCGGCCCCGACTTCGACATCGTCTTCGTCGAGGACAACGGCGACGACGCGAAGCGGACCGCGGCCAAGGGCGCCACGGTGCTGCTCACCATGTGGGGGGCTGTCGATGCGCAGACGCTCGCGGCCGGTGCTCCGGACGTACGGGTGGTGCAGAAGCTCGGCGTCGGCACCGAGAAGATCGACAGCGTCGCGGCCGCGGCGAACGGTGTCGTGGTGCTCAAGGCGGCCGGGATCAACGCGGACGCCGTGGCCGAACTCGCCGTCCTGCTGATCCTCGCCGTGGGCCGCTACCTGCCGAAGGCGACGGCCGCCGCGCGGACCGGCGCGATCGCCAAGGAGGCGCTGCGGGCCGAGTCGTTCCAGCTCCTCGGCAAGACCGTCGGACTCCTCGGCCTCGGCCACATCGGTCAAGCCGTCGCGCGCCGGCTCGCGCCGTTCGGCGTCACACTGATCTACCACGACGTGGTGCCGGCGCCGGCCGAGGTCGAAGCGGCCTGTTCGGTGCGCTTCGCCACCCAGGACGAGGTCATCGAGACCGCCGACGTCATCTCGCTCCACCTGCCCAGCACACCGGCGACCGACAAGATCATCAACGCTCACTCGCTGACACGCACAAAGCCGGGCCTCATCCTGGTGAACACCGCGCGCGGTTCGCTCATCGACGAGGCGGCGCTGGCCGCGGCGATCGAGGACGGTCGGGTGCTCGGCGCCGGCCTCGACGTGACCGCGGAGGAACCGTTGCCGGTCACGTCGCCGTTGCTCGACCTCGACCGCGTGGTGCTCACCCCACACGTTGGTGGCGCCGTGGCGAACAACTTCCCGCGCGTCATCGATCGTGCGTACCGCAACGTCCGCGCCGTCCTCGACGGTGGCGACCTGTCGCCGGCCGACGTGGTGACGTGGCCCGAGTCGGCGGGAACGCGCCGATGAGCGTCGACCTTTCCGCATTCTTCGGCGAGGCCGGCGTTCTCGGCGCGGTCGTCGACGGCAAGTGGCAGGCCACGCACGGCGACGAGTTCGCGGTCGAGAACCCGGCCGATCGCAGCGTGCTCGCCCGGGTCACCGACGCCACGGCCGAGGACGTCGATGTCGCCGTCGCATCCGCCCGCCACGCGTACGAATCGGTGTGGCGCGGCACCCGCCCGGCGGAACGGGGCCGGATCCTCTCGCGCGTTGCCGCGGCGATCTGGCGCGAGGCGGCCGAGTTTGCCCGGCTCGAAACACTCGACACCGGCAAGCCGCTACGGCAGGCGCGCTCCGATGTCGAAACGGCGGCCCGATACTTCGACTTCTACGCCGGCGCCGCGGACAAGATCTACGGCGAAACGATCCCCGGTGACGGCGACTACTGGACGTACACGCTTCGGGAGCCGTACGGCGTCGTCGCCCACATCACGCCGTGGAACTCACCGATCAGCCAGATGTGCCGCGGCATCGCGCCATGTCTCGCCGCCGGTAACACGGTCGTGGTCAAGCCGTCGGAGATCACCCCGCTGTCGAGCCTCGCCGCCGCCCGGCTGTTCGTCGAGGCCGGGCTGCCACCGGGCGTCTGCAACGTGATCGCCGGCCGGGGCGTCACCACCGGCGCCGCGCTCGTGGCCCACCCGGCCGTGGCGCACATCGGCTTCACCGGTTCCGTACCAACGGGGCGGGCGATCCTGCACGCGGCGGCCGAGCGCATCATCGGAGCCAATCTCGAACTCGGCGGAAAGTCGCCGACGATCATCCTGCCCGACGCGGATCTCGCCGCGGCGGTGCAGGCGGGGGCGATGGCCGTCGTCCGCAACGCTGGCCAGTCGTGCTTCGCGACCACGCGGCTCATCGTGCATCGCAGCATCATCGACGAGTACTCGCAGAAGCTGGCGGCAGCGGTCGGCAACCTGACCGTCGGCCCCGGCCTCGACGATCTCGATCTCGGCCCGGTCGCCTCGGAGCAGCAACTGACCAAGGTGCTCGCCGCCATCGAGTCAGGCCGACAGGAAGGGGCGACCGTGCTGGTCGGCGGCGACCGGCCCGATCTGCCCGGACATTTCCTCATGCCGGCGGTGCTCGGTGGCGTCGACAACGGCATGCGGGTGGCGCGCGAGGAGATCTTCGGCCCGGTCCAGACGGTCCTCCCGTTCGACGATCTCGACGAGGCCGTGGCGATCGCCAACGACTCGGTCTACGGACTCGCCGCGGGTGTCTTCACGCGTGACATCGCTACGGCGCATCGGCTCGCCCGCGACCTCGAAGCCGGTCAGATCCAGATCAACCGCTATCCACTCGGTGGCGTCGAGACGCCGTTCGGTGGCTATAAGCAGAGCGGCCTCGGTCGGGAGAAGGGTCTGGCCGCCTTGGAGCACTACACGCAACTCAAGACGGTGATCGTCAGCAACTGATCGCGACCGCGGCGCGGACAGCGCCGCGTCGGCCGTCGCATGTCAGGCGCATACATCATCGCCGGGGCGAAGATCGGAGGTGTTGCGCATGGGCGGCCATCCTCGGACCCGGCGAGCGCCCTCGGTCGCTGCCCGGCCATCGTCACCCAGCCGCGGGTCGACATCCGATCGCATGCATGTCAAGCTGCGAAAACGTGTTTTCTGCCACGGTCGCTCAGGTCTGACAAAGGACGCGACGGCAGGCAGGATGGCGAATGTGACCTCCCGCACGCCCATCTCGGTTACGGCGTGACTGCCGCCGTGTCTCGCTGGGGTAACGGTTCCTTGACTATGGTCTGGGTCACGATTAGCATTCCGTATACAACTCGTATGTAACTTGGAGTCCAACCGTTTTCTCGGGTCAGGGTGTTCTTCGGTTGGAGCGGCGGACTTCATTCCCGCCCCAGAAGAGGTGTACATGATCGATCGAGGTGCTCGTCGCGTCTCGCGTACGGTGTTGTGTGCGAGCGTCGCAGTGAGCGTGGTCGCCATGGTGGCCGCCTGCTCGTCGAGCGGCGGAGGCAGCAGTGCCTCCGGTGGGGGTGCGCCCGGTGCCCCCGAAACGAAGAACATCACCGTCACGTGGTCGGCCGGCTCGGGCGCGACGTCACCTCTGTGGCTCGCCGCCGACGAGGGGATCTTCGCCAAGCACGGCCTCAACGTCAACGTCGTCCAGTCGGGCAGTACGGCCGGCGCGACCGCGGTCCTCGCTGGGAAGGCTCAGGTCTTCTACGGCGAAGCGACGAGCGCGTTCCAGGCCGCGGCCCAAGGCAGCCCGGTGGAGATCGTCGGCACGCTGCGCAACAAGAACGTGTTCAAGTTCTACGTCAGTCCGAGTATCACGACCGCCGCCGACCTCGCCGGTAAGTCGATCGCGATCTCTTCGGCCGGCGACAGCACAGATCTGTCGTCGCGGTCGGCCCTGGCCACCCTCGGCGTGGACGAAAACAAGGTGACCTTCCTGCCGACCGGGACATCGACGTTGCGCCTCACCGCGTTGGTGACCGGCCACGTCGCCGGCACGCTGCTGACCGAGCCGACCGCAAGCCAGGCTGCGAAGCAGGGCATGAAGCTCATCCTCGACCAGACGACGCAGCCGTTCGCCGGCAGCGCCATCACCATCTCGAAGTCCTTCGGGCAGAAGAACCCGAACACCGTGACGGCGTTCATCGAGAGCATGGAAGAAGCCGTCAAGTTCCTCGACGATCCGGCCAACAAGGACGAGGTCCTCAAGGTGATGGCGAAGTACCTGGCGGCCAAGCCGACCGACGCCAGCGTCATGCGTGAGTACACGACCTACTCGCCGGCGGGAGGCCTCGCCCGCGACCCGAGTCCGGACGTTGCCGCCGGCAACGCCGTGATCCAGGCGCTCCAGGCCGAAGACCCGTCGCGGTTCAAGAGTCTCGCGCTGGCGACGGTGTACGACGACTCGTTCAGCCAGAAGATCAAGAGTGCGGGTTACCTCACGCAACTGTGGGGCGACCAGCTGAACGTGACGTCGTCGGCGGGTGCGTCACCGGCCGCGAGTCCCTCCGCACCGTAGCGACAACCGACACGACAGAAGTTCGACACCATCCGGAGGGCTACCGCGTGGACAGTGCAACAAACCAGCTCGTGGCGTACGCGCGGTCGTTTTCCACCGCGCAGCTGAGCGCACCTGTCCGGGCGGCCACGGTGGACCGCATCGTCGACTCGATCGCGTGCGCGATCGTCGGCTCCCAGGCGGAGCCGGCCCGCATCGCGATCGAGTCGGCGCGCGGGATCACGAGCGACCGGCCGGCGACCATTTTCGGCGCCGGCCTGCGGACGAGTGCTGAGCTCGCGGCGTTCGCGAACACGAGCATGATCCGCACGTACGACTGGAACGACGGGATGCTGGCGCAGGGCGGCGGCCACCCGAGCGACATGATCCCGGCTCTGCTGGCCGCCGGCGAGACGATCCACGCCAGCGGCGAGCAGGTCATGACCGGCATCGTCCTCGCC
Organism: uncultured Actinomycetota bacterium; assembly: GCA_963724705.1. Taxonomy (GTDB): domain Bacteria; phylum Actinomycetota; class Actinomycetes; order Mycobacteriales; family Micromonosporaceae; genus DASQPR01. The sequence continues at coordinate 1,746,203 of CAVRVS010000004.1, read as the reverse complement.
TACGAGCTCCTCGGCGCGCTCGGCAATGCGGCGCCGACCCGGGCTCGCGGCTGGGATCAGGGCACGTTCATGGGGGCCGCCGCCGCGCTGGCTATCGCGCGCCTTTTCGACCTCGACGAATCCCAGATGGGCAACGCCGTCTCGCTCGCCCTCGTGCCGCACGTGCCGTTGCGGGTCAACCGCACCGGAGTGCTGTCGATGTGGAAGGGCTGCGCCACCGCGTCCGCGATGCACAGCGCGCTGTTCGCCGTACGCCTGGCTCAGCTCGGCATGACCGGGCCGGACGAGCCGTTCACTGGCAAGACCGGCGTCTTCGACCAGCTCACGGGGCCGTTCGAATTCACGGTGCCGGCCAATCCGGACGGCCGCATGGTCGTCGAGATCTCGCACCTCAAGCAGTTCCCGGCCGAGACGCACGGCCAGGCCCTTCTCGGCCTGATGCCCAAGGTCCGGGCGTGGCGACCGGTCGACGAGATCGCCTCGATCGAGATCGAGACGTACTGGCAGGCCTATCACGAGATCGCGATGCACCCGTCGAAGTGGGACCCGACCACGCGGGAGTCGGCCGACCACAGCATGCCCTATCTGCTGGCGGTCGCTCTGGTTGACGGCGGGATCAGCATCAACTCGTCCTTCACGCCGGAACGGATCGCCGACCCGGCGCTGCGACCGCTGATGAACAAGATCTCCGTACGGGAGGATCCCGAGTTCACGGCCGGGTTCCGACCGCCGGGCAGCGGGATTGCCGGCGTGCCGAAATACCGCCTGATCGTCACGGACGTCAACGGCGAACGCTTCGTCGAGGAGGTCGGCTTCCACCGCGGTCACTACATGAACCCGATGAGTCGGGCCGAGATCGACGCGAAGTTCGACGCGGCCAGTTCCGGCGTGCTGAAGGACGACGTACGCGACCGCATCCGCGACGCGTGGTGGGCGGTGGCCGACGCCGACGACATCGGCACGGTCATGGCTACCACCGCCGACTTCGCGGCGAATTCATAGACCGACGAGACGACTGTTAACGAGGAGAGCGCATGGACGGCGACGACTTCAGCTATATCCGGAACGTCGACTTCGGCAAGATCTCGGCCGGCGAGCGGTATTCGCAGAAGCTCATCGACTACACCAGCGGCGCGCGCAACGCGACGGTCGCCTATATCCAGACGCCACCGGCCGGCGGGTCGCCCTCGGGCATGCACACGCACCCGTTCGAGCAGATCTTCTACGTGCTCGAAGGAACGATGGCGATCGAAGTGGAGGGCAAGCGCTTCACCGCGGAGCCCGGCAGCCTCGTCGTGTTCCCCGCCGGCGTCCAACACCGCAACTGGAACGAGACCGACCAGCCGACCGTGCACCTGGCGATCAGCTCACCGTCTCCGGGACCCAAGGCACCGAAGCCCGAATAGACGCATCCGCCGTACCGAACTGATGGGTAAACGATGATCGAGATCAATGAGAAATTCACCGTCGCCGCGTCGCCGGCCGAGGTGTACGCGGTCCTGTCCGACCCGAACGCCGTCGTCGAGTGCGTACAGGGCGCGGCGCTGACCGGGCAGAACGAGGACGGTACGTACAACGGCGCCATGACCGTGAAGTTCAGTGCGCTACGGGTGAGCTTCGCCGGCCGGGTCGCGCTCGAGCTCGATGACGAGGAGCGGCGGGGCACCGTCAAGGCGAGTGGTCGCGACGGCCAGGGCGGCACAAAGTTCCAGGCGACGGCGTCGTTCAAGGTCGATCCGATCGACGGCGGCTCGGCGTCCGAGGTCCAAGCGAACGGCGAGGTCGTGCTGAGCGGCAAGCTGGCCTCGATGATCGAGGGCGCCGCCACCGCCGTTGTCCGGCGGATGACCGGCGAATTCGTCGAGGCGCTGTCGTTGCGGTGCGCGAGCGGGTCGACCCAGCTCGGGCCGAGCGTCGTCGCCGCCCCGCCGGTTCAACCGACGGCGGCGACCGTGGAGACGACGGCCGGGACCGTGGAGACGACGGTGACGAGCCCCGCCGAGCCGGCCGAACCGGCGAAACCGGCCGCCGGCGTGCTGTTGCTGCACGGATTTGGCGGCTCGCCCAGTGGCGTGCGTCCGTGGGGTGAGGCGCTGGCCGCGGCCGGCCTCGCTGTCAGCATTCCGCGCCTGCCCGGCCACGGCACGCGGTGGAAGGACCTCCGGCAGACGACCTGGGCCGACTGGTACGCCGAGGCCGAGAAGGCGCTTACCCAGTTGCGGGCCGAGCACAGCACGGTGTTCGTGGCCGGCATCTCGCTCGGCGCGACGCTCGCGCTCCGGCTGGCCGAGCAGCGGCCCGACGACGTCGCCGGCGTAGTCGCCGTCAACCCGATCCTGACGGCGCCGGCCGGCGTGCCGAGACCGTTGGGACTCATGCGTTTCCTGCGCCGCTCATCGGCCGCGGTCCGCGGTGACATCAAGAAGCCCGGTGGTACGGACGTGGGCTACGACCGTACGTCTCTGCGGGCGGCCTACTCGCTCGAGCAATTCGGACAGCTCGTAAGGGCCGATCTCGGCAAGATCCGGCAGCCCGTCCTCCTCGCGACGAGCCGCGCGGACCACGTCGTGGCGCCCGCCGACGGCGAGGCGGTGTGGTCGGCGATGTCGCAGGCGGCCAAGCGCCGACTGTGGTTCGAGAACAGCTTTCACCTGGTCACTCTGGACAACGATGCGCCCGTACTGTTCGCTGAGAGCGCCAATTTCATCACGTCCCCCGAGTTGGTAGGCCGGCCATGACGCGACCACTGGACCGAGCGGGAGCCCGCGAGCGCTCGTCGGTGACGGAACTAGCCACCCTCCCCGACGCGCCCCACGACACCGACGATGACATCGTCGTCGACGACAGCGACGCCTCGATCGGTAGCAATCAGTCGGGAGTGCGGCGTTTCATGCGCCGCTACTACAACTGGTGGGTCGGCACGCTCGCCGTCATCGTGTTCCTCGGCCTCTGGGAGTGGGCCAGCGACACGGGCGTCGTGAACCCGTTGTTCGGCAGCTCGCCGCACCGGATCTTCGACGAACTGAAGACATTGATCGAGACCGGCCAGTTGTGGCCGAACGTCTGGATCAGCGCCGAGGAGTTCGCGTGGGGCTTCCTGATCGCGATCGTGGTCGCGATCCCGCTCGGCATCCTGATCGGTTGGTACCGGCCGATCGAGGCGATCTTCAGTCCGTTCGTGACGTTCCTGAACGCCGTGCCCCGCGTCGCTCTGCTGCCGCTGCTCATCATCTGGGTCGGCATCGGCATCGAGCTGAAGATCGCGGTCGTGCTGCTCGGCGCGCTCATCGCCATCCTGATCAACACGATCACCGGTATCAAGTCGCTCGACCCGGCCCTGTTGACGATGGCGAAGTCGTTCGGCGCCAGCGACTTCAAGATCTTCCGTACGATCGCGCTGCCGGGCTCGGTGCCGTACATCCTGAGCGGCATCCGGGTCGGGCTCGGTCACGCCTGACCGGTGTCGTCGTCGGTGAGCTCTACGCGTCGACCACCGGTGTCGGCCACCTGATCGCGGTCGCCGGCAACACATTCCAGACCGACCTCGTCTTCGCGGGCGTCGTGATCATCGCGGTCTTCGGCCTCATCGCGACCGGCATTCTCACCAAACTCGAGCAGCACTTCCAGACATGGCGACAGACGGCGAGCAAGTGACCGCACTCGTACGGCGCCCGGTGCGCGCGGCCGAGCAGCGGAGAGGATAGGGAGTCGAGATGGCCTTCACCCGAAACGGATCGGCAGATCGCCCGTCCACGCCGGTCCCGTCGCAGAACGGGCACCGCGGCGCGGGTCTCACGGTCCGCAACGTGGCCGTCCACTACCAGACGGCGCGCTCGGGCACGAAACGAGCGCTGCACAACATCAACCTGACCGTCGACAAAGGCGAGTTCATCTGCATCGTCGGCACGAGCGGCTGCGGCAAAACCACGCTGCTGAAGGCGATCGACGGGCTCGTGCCGATCTCCAGCGGTTCGATCGAGGTCGACGGGCGCCCGGTCACCGGGCCCGGACACGACCGTGCGGTCGTGTTCCAGGCGCCGTCCTTGCTGCCGTGGCGCACCGCCGAGGGCAACATCCGTTATGGCGTGGAGATGCGGGGCAACCACCGGTCGGCCGAAGCGAAGGCGGCGGTCAAGGACCTGATCCGCCTCGTCGGTCTGGAGGGGTTCGAGAACTCGTACCCGAGTGAACTTTCCGGCGGCATGCAGCAGCGGGCCAACCTGGCCCGCGCTCTGGCGACCGACCCGGAGCTGTTGCTGCTGGACGAGCCGTTCGCCGCGCTCGACGCGCAGACTCGCGAGGTGATGCAGTCCGAGCTGCTGAACATCTGGGAGCGGACGCACAAGACGGCGGTGTTCATCACGCACCAGATCGACGAGGCGGTCTACCTCTCCGATCGGGTCGTCGTCATGACAGCCCGCCCCGGCCGGGTACGCGAGATCATCGACATCGACCTGCCGCGGCCACGGTCCCTGACGCTCAAGCGGGACCCGGCGTTCGTGAAGTACCTCGACCAGGTCTGGACGCTGATCGAGGAGGAGGGCCGGATCGGCGCCGGGTCCGCGTCCTCGTCTTGAACCGGCCCTCGACGGGGCGGTCCTCGGTCGGACGGCCGTGCCCGCCTCCGGTTCGGCGGCCGGTCAGACGAACGCGTCGCCCGACCGGACCGCCGTCAGTTGTGCAACAGCATCCGGATCCGCAGCTCCGACAGGTGACGCATGTGTTCGATGGCCAGCTTCTCGGCCGTGGCGGCGTCGCCCTGACTGATCGCGTCGGCCAGTGCGACGTGCTCGGCGATCGACTCGGCCACCCGACCGGGCAGTCCGAGCGTGGGATCGGGGAAGCGCCGCGCGGCGTTCTGGACCTGGGTGAGCGCGCGCTCCAGATAGCGGTTGCCGGCCGCGTCGCGGACGATCGCATGGAATTGGAAATTCAGCCGCGACAGCTCCCGGAAGTCGCCGAGCTCGCCGACGCGCTTCATCTCGGGGATCAGGACGGAGAACTCCTGCAGGCAGTGGCGGGGAGCACGCCGGGCCGCGAGCTTGGCCGCCAGCGCTTCCAGTGCCTCCCGCATGACGTACAACTCGAGGACGTCATCGCTGGTCATCGGGCTCACCACGGCGCCCTGGTTGGCGTTGATGTTGACCAGACCCTCGGCGGCGAGCATGCGGAATGCATCGCGCACCGGCGTCCGGCTCACCTTCAATTCGCGCGCCACCTCGGCCTCGCGCAGCCACGCCCCCGGCTCGAGCACGCCGTCGAGAATCGCCTCGCGAAGTGCTGCGGCGACCGCCTCCGGCATGCTGCCCCGCGTCGGTGCACTCCCGTCGCCCGTCAGCACGAGGCGCTGCAGACCGACGGCGACGTCGCCGGTGGACTCGGTCGGTTGGGTAATCACAGTCGTGGTCCTTACTTCGAGACGGGGCGGTCCCTGTGATCGTATGCACTCGCCGCCCCCGTGTACACGAGCGCAACGTTGCGGCCGCGTGTTCTCCAGGTCTGTATCGGAAAGAGTCTAAGCAAAACTGACGCCACGGCGCTTCCGCAGCCCGTGGCCAATCTTGTATGCTCTCTGCATGTAATTGCGCCATGCCGTGCGCTGCGGTACGAGGAAGGACGACGCGGGATGAAGGTTTACCAGGCACTGGCTCGTGCATTCGTGGCCGAGGGCACGACAGCGGTGTTCGGCATGATGGGCGACGCGAACATGTACTGGATGAACGAACTGGACAAGTTCGGCGTCCGGCAGTTCGAGGTGCGCCATGAGGGCGGCGGTCTGGCCATGGCCGACGGCTGGGCCCGGACGGACGGCAACCCGGGCGTGTGCACCACGACGTCCGGCCCGGGCGTGGCGCAGCTGGCGACGACGCTTCTCGTCGCCTCGCGGGCGCGGACCCCGATGGTCGCGTTCGTCGGCGAGGCCCCGATCGGGGATGAGTCCTACGTCCAGCGGCTCGACCAGAAGCGCTTCGCCGAGGCATGTGAGGCCGGCTTCGTCCATCTGAGCAAGGGCGAGAACGCGTACGAGGCGGTGCAGCAGGCGTTCTACCGGGCCCGTACGGAGTCCCGCCCGATCCTGCTCAGCGCGCCCATGAACGTCCAGCAGGAGTCGTTCGACGACGACGAGGTCTACGTGCCGTCGAAGGACCTGCTGAGTCACGTCACGCCGACCTACCCGAACCCGGCGTCCATCGCGGCGGCGGCCGACATCCTGGCCACCGCCGAGCGCCCGGTGATCATCGTCGGTCGGGGTGCCATGCGCTCCGGCGCCGGCGACGCCGTCGTGCGGCTGGCCGCCGACATCGGCGCGATCATCGCGACCACCCTGATGGCCAAGACCTGGCTCTGCGACCAGGACGAATACCACGTCGGCATCTCCGGTCTGTACTCGACCAAGACCGCGATGGAGCTGTTCCAGGAGGCCGACGCCGTCATCGCGATCGGCGCCGGGCTGAACAAGTACACGACCGAGCACGGCTACCTCTACCCGGGTGCGAAGTTCATCCAGCTCGACGCGAAGCCACACGTCGTCATGGGCGACGGCCGCTCGGCCGATGTGTACGTGCACACCGACGCCACCCTCGGCGTCACCGAACTTCACCGGGTGCTCCAGGAGCGCGGCGTCCACCAGGTCGGCTACCGTACGCCGGACGTGAAGGAACGGCTCGCGACCGCGTTCGAGGACAACGAGCCGTACGAGCTCGAGCCGAACACGCTCGACCCACGCGACATCTGCCGGGAGCTCGACGAGCGGATCCCGCCGGAGGTCGGCCTCGTCATCGGCGGCGGGCAGAACATCTGCTTCTCCACGATCCTCATGACGCGCAAGCGGCGGATGCTGCTGGCCAACCAACACTTCGGCTGCATCGGCCAGGGCCTGACGACGGCGATCGGTGCCATGGTCGCGACCGAGGACAAGCCGGCCTTCCTGCTCGAGGGCGACGCCGGCTTCATGATGCATCTGCCCGAGTTCGAGACGGCGGTCCGCTACGGCCTGCCGCTGCTGGTGGTGCTGATGAACGACCAGCTGCTCGGGGCCGAATACCACAAGGCCGTCGCGAAGGGCCTCAACGCCGACCTCGCCCGCATCTCGACGCCGGACCTCGGCGCGGTCGGTCGGGCGCTCGGCGGCAACGGCGCGCTGGTGACCACGCTCGACGGCCTGCGGGCCGCGGTCGACGAATACCTGGCCAACCCGCAGCCGACGATCATCGACGCGCGCATCTCGACGACCGTCATCAGCATTCCGTACCGGCGCCTGCACTTCGGCCAGGACGCCTGACGGCGCGGCACGCTCGGCGGACCGTGACGGCCCGCGGACGTGCCGGAACGAAAAGACCCACCGTGGGGCCGGCTGTCATGAGAACGCCGGTTCCACGGTGCACGAGGCGGCCGACCGCACGCCAGGCGGGCCGAGCCAGCGCAGGAACGGGAGATCCGGTGTCAGACGAGCACCGGGACGGCATCGACCTCCCGGACGGTGCGCTCCGCGGAGTGCGTGTGCTCGATCTCGGGCAGATCTACAACGGTTCGTACTGCGGCCTTCTGCTCGCGCATCTCGGCGCCGACGTGATCAAGGTCGAACCGCCGACCGGTGAGTCCACCCGCTGGCGCAGCGCGAACGGCGCGTCGAAGCCGTTTCTCATGCTCAACTCGAACAAGCGCGGGCTGGCCGTCGACCTCAAACAACCGGCCGGCCGCGACATCCTGCTGCGCCTGGCCGTCGACAGCGACGTGCTGATCGAGAACTTCGCGGTCGGGACGATGGACCGGCTCGGGCTGGGCTACGACGCGATCTCGAAGGTCAACAGCAGACTCGTGTACGCGTCCGGAAAGGGTTACAGCGCAACCGGTTCGAAGCGCGACCGGCCGGCGATGGATCTGACCGTGCAAGCCGACACGGGTGTGCTGTCGTCGACCGGGTTTCCGGACGGTCCACCGGTGAAGGCCGGCGTCGCGGTGGCCGATTTCATGGGCGGCGTACATCTCGCCGCCGCGATCCTGGCCGCGCTCTATCAACGGGAACGCACCGGCCGGGGCCAGTTCGTCGAGGTCGGCATGCAGGACGCCGTGGTGCCGACGCTCGCCTCGAACCTCGCCGGGTGGCTCGACGGCGGCGGGAACGTGCCGGAACGCACCGGGAACCGGCACGGCAGCCTGTCGATGTGCCCGTACAACGTCTATCGGGTCGTCGATGGCTGGATCGCCATCTTCTGCATGCGCGACACGCACTGGGCGGCGCTGTGTGCGGTCATGGGACGGCCGGAACTCGCGACCGATGAGCGGTACGCCGGCCAATACGTGCGGGCACAACGGATGGACGAGGTCGACGACCTGGTCGGTTCGTGGGCCGCGGAGCGCCGTCGCGACGAGTGCGTCGCCGAACTGGCCGCGTCCGGGGTGCCGACCGCGGCCGTACGGCATCTGGCCGAAGTGGCCACCGACCCGGACCTCTTCGATCGCGGGATCCTGCACCGGGTGACCTATCCGGGCGTCGGCGAGACCGTCGTGTTCGGCAACCCGTTGACGCTGGGCGATTCCCCGACGGTGATCCGGCGACTGGCGCCGACCATCGGCGAGCACACCGACGAGGTGCTGACCGAGGTCCTCGACCTGTCGCCGGAGGAAATCGACAACCTCCGGTCGTCGGGCGCGGTGGTCTAAACCTTCCGCGAGTTCACATTGACCCTGGCTTATTGAGAGAGGTTGCTGCGCGTGGATGAGACTCCGTCGTTCGAGTTGACGCCGGGCCAGAAGGCCGTACGGGACATGGCCCGCAAGACGGCCGAGACGGAGTTCCGCGACCACGCGCTGACATGGGAGCGGGACGCGACGTTCCCGTGGCGCAATATGCGGATCCTGGCCGAGCGCGGCCTTCTCGGCGCCACCATCCCGGTCGAGTACGGCGGCGGCGGGGGAGACTGGCTGGACGCCGCGGTGATCCTCGAAGAACTCGGCCGCTGCTGCTACACCACGGCGATGGCGGCGCTGGGCGAGTTGGGCGTACAGACCCGGGCGATCGGCTCGTACGGCACCGAGGCCCAGAAGCGGAAGTACCTGCCGAAGGTCGCCGACGGCACGTTGATCTGCTCGATCTGCATCACCGAACCGGACACCGGATCGGACATCAAGGCGATGACGACGACGGCCACCGTGTCCGGTGACGACGTGACGATCTCCGGCACGAAGACGCTGATCTCTCGGGCCGACGTGGCCGGCTTGTTCGTGGTGTACGTACGTTTCGCCGATACGGGCGGCATCGGCGCCGTCCTGGTCGAGCGGGAGACGCCGGGCCTGTCGGTCGGTCCGCCGTTCGCGACCTTGGGCCGGGAAGGGCTTTACGAGGTCAGGTTCGAGGACGTACACGTGGGCGTGGACAACATCCTCGTTCGCGACGACGGCTTCCGGAAGATGCTGCGGGCGTTCAACGGGCAGCGTTGCCTCAACGCCGCCATCTCGATCGGGATCGCCCAGGGCGCGCAGGACGCCGCAGTCGAGCATGCCAAGACGCGCGTTCAAGGCGGCCGACCGATCGGCCGCTACCAAGGCATCGGTTGGATGCTGGCCGACAACGCGATCGACATCGAAGCCGCCCGACTGCTCGTCTACCGCGCGGCGGCACGCGCCGGCGCCGGCTTCCCGTCGCGCTACGAGGCGGCGATCGCGAAGACGTTCGCCAACGAGATGGCGCTGCGCGTGACCGATCGCGCCATGCAGATCTTCGGCGGTCACGGCTGGGCCGAGGAGGTCGGCATCGAGCGCTACGTCCGCTGGGCGCGCTACGGACCGCTCGGCGGTGGTACGCCACAGATCCAGCGCAACGGGATCGCGCGCGAGCTTCTGGGCCCATGACGATGACCGCGCTGCGGGTCGTCGTCGATCTGGGCGTCGCGCCGTCGGACACCGCCGCGGCCGAGCTTGCGTCGAGCCTGACCGACCTGATCGGTACGGTGCACCTCGCACGCGCGCTGGACGCCGGCGAGCCCGACGGGTTCCTGGACAAGTGGCTGTCGTTTCGGCGTCTCGTACGACGGATGGAGCACGCACGCTCACCCGCCGGTCGGCCGCACGACACACCGACACCGGAAGCGATCGAACGCGCGATGCGCCGGCAGCGAACCATCATGCGGGACGAGGCGGTCGACGGACTTGTCGTGACCTGGCGGCCGGTCGACGGAGGCGTCGAGCTGACCGCCGCGTACCGTTCGGGTCCGGTTGTGGCTGTCGCCGCGCTCCTGGACGCGCGGCGTGTGTTCGAGATGATCATCAGTTGGCAGGCCGCCCGCGACGCTGCCGATCGCGAACGCCAGTCATGGGGACGGGCCGACGCCCAACGCATGGTGGACGCTGTCGGCCCGACCCATCCGCGGGCCTCCGCCGAACACTTCGCCGCCCTCGACGACGGGCGTGCGGCTCACGCGGTCATTGCGCTCGCCGGTCGGAGGATCCTGAGCTGTGCGCTGACGGCCTAGTCGAGCGGTCAGGCGTTCCGCGTTATGGCAAGCGCCTGATTCATGGCGAATTAGCCGGGTACGTTACCCGGTATGGAGCTGTCTTTCCTTCGCGGCCTCTACGACACGCCTGGTCCCTGGGCTTCCGTGTACCTCGACGCCACGCACAACACCGAGGACGCTCAAGCGACGCTCAAGATCCGTTGGAAGGACCTTCGGGAGTCGCTCCAACGACCAGGGCATCGACAAACCCACGCTGCATGCGCTGGAGACCGAACTTATCGACGATCGGACCTTACGGGCGCTGGACACCACCGAGGTGGAGGTGACCCCGCACCCCGGTCGACATGGTCTCGCTATGTTCGCCGCGCAGGGCGAGGTCCGGCACGCCGAGATGTTGAGCGTCCCGCCGTCGTCCGATAGCGCGCAGTTCGAGCCACTGCCGCATCTGACCCCGCTATTGAAGGACCGCGGCGACGACATCGCGTGGCTGCGAGTCATCGTTAACCGAGTCGGCGCGGACGTCGAGGATCCCGCCCACGAAATCATCAAGGCCGAGGGCACTCGCAGCTACCCGATCCGCAAGACCAGCCGGGGTTCGCGGTCCCAGGATCGCTGGCAACGGATCGCCGAAAACACGTGGCAACACAACGCCAAGGAGGTCGCTCGGCAGGTCGACAAGCTCGCTGCGTCCACCGGGGCGGAGATGATCATCGTTGCCGGAGACGTCCGGGCCACTCAGCTTCTCGTCGATCAGCTGCCCGAACACTGGCGGGACAAGGTGATCCACGCCGAGGCCGGCTCGCGTGCGCGCGGTGCCGATCTGAGCTCCGTCGATGAGGTGGGCCGACAAGCCATCGCCGAGTACGTCGCGCGCCGGAAGTCCGGTGTCATTGACCGGTTCCGGCAGGGTGGCGGCGAGAGCGCGGTCCTCGGATCGCGGGCCGCCGTCGCTGCCTTCGACCGGCACCAGGTCGACACCCTGCTCATGGACCCGGACGACATCGCGAAGACCGAGCTGTGGGTCGGGATCCGATCCGTCGCAGTTGGCGATCGATGAGGACGATTTGCAGCGGCAGCTGGGCGGGAGTACCCAGCGGGTGCACGCCGAGGATGCGTTGATACGCGCCGCGGCGTACACCGATGCCGAACTCGTTCTGGTCTCGGCGGACGACGTACGGCTCGACGACGGCATCGGCGCCGTACTGCGCTACGTCGATCCCTCGACCGTGCGGGCCTGATCGGAGCGGCACGCGGCGTCGCTGCGAATTGCTTTACCAATTCGATGCTTGCCGATCCTTTCCGACCGCATCGACAATGTGTCATGAGTCACACGGGGGTTCATCGCTGGCGGCTGCCGGCATTATGTTGCGCGGTCCTTCTCGTCGCGGCCGGTTGTACGGGACCGGGCGCAACGCACCGCGCCGCCGCGGCGAACACACGGCCGGCGGTGTCGACCTCGGTTAACGGGTCGACCGCCCCGCCTGTGTCGTCGGCAGCCTCGGGCGGTGCGGCGGATGCGCCGTGCACCTACAAGCGGATAAATACCGACCTTCCGACATGGGCGCGCGCCGGATTCCGCGGACCGCCGTTCAACACGGTCCCGTACGTCACGAGCAGTGGTGGCGACATCGTCGCCGTGCTGTTCGGCTCGATGCTTGCGCCACCGCCGTCGGCCACCGAAGGACAGAACAAGGTCCTGTGGGTGCCGAAGGATTCGTCGGCGGGCGCCTTGACGGTCGACGCGCACCTCGTCGGCACATCCGAGAATGTCGCCATCGGTGACATCTCGTTCGGTCCGTCGTACGTCGATGTGCCGAAGCCCGGGTGCTGGCGCCTGACACTGCACTGGATCGGCCCGACGGAGACGGTCGACATCATGTACGGCGCACGGTGAGGTTGATGGTGACCTGATAGCGGACGGCCCGGGTTAACATGCGCGAGCAGGCCGCCGAGCCACGGGCATCAGGGGGTGGGAGTGCTACGCGTTCACTTCACGCACGAGGATCTCGTCCGGGTTCGGGTCGTCCCCACGTATGGTCCCCTTGTCGAGGCGATGTTCGGCCTCAGAGCGCTGCGGATCGGACAGCTTGGCGCCGTACCGGAGCTGTGGCGGCGACGGGTCATGCGCGGCGAGCGCCGCTGGGCCGCGCCGCTGAGTGAGGTGATGGGTCCCGAGTTGGCGTTCGATATCTTCACGCTTATCGGCCGGACGTCGACAGCGGCCGAGGGTCTTGAGTCGGTCGTCGCGATGAGCCGCCAGCGGTTGGGGACCGAGATCGAGGCCACGGTGGACTGGCGTAACCGGCGCCGGCTCGACGCGAGACGGTGGCCCTCCGCCTGGGTTAAGCGCTGGCCGACGATGTCGCGCCGGGGCGCATCCTCGCCCCGTTTATCGACGCCTGCCACCGCGCGGTCGTGGCGCCGTACTGGGGCCACATCCGTCGCCATCTGGCCGTTGAGGTCGCCGCACGTACGCAGGTCATCGCGGCAACCGGCATCGAGGCGCTGTTCCGTTCGCTACACCCGACGGTGTGCTGGAACAGTCCGGCGCTCGAGTTGCTGTCGCATCCGGGTCCTCCGACCGACGTGCACCTGCACGGCCGGGGCATCGAGCTGGTTCCCGTCGTCTTCTTGAGCACCGTCGAGGGGCCGTTCTGGAACGTCGACGATCCGAGTGCGCCCGCGGTGCTGTTCTACCCGGCGGTGCGTTGCCTCGTCCGACGGCGCGAAGATCTTTACGGCGGGCACCGAGTCGATGGCGGGCGGGGGAACCGGCGGCGACGGACCACTGGCCGAACTGATGGGCCGGACGCGTGCGGCTGCCCTCACGGCAATCGCCGGCGGCTGCACGACGAGTGCGCTCGCCCGCCGGCTCGGCATTTCGAATGCGGGAGCGAGCCAACATACGAGCGTGCTACGCAGGTCCGGTCTTATCACCACGGTTCGCGACGGCTCCTCGGTCGTACACGACCTCACGCCGCTCGGCCGATCCCTACTCGCGGGATCCGACCTGGGGTCGCCGTCTGACTTGGCTGTTGGCCCTTCGCGGCCACCTTTTCAGCGTCGGCTTAACGATGTGGTGTCGGTAATCGGTCCACCTTAGAGTCGTCGCTCATGACCGAACTGGATGAGCAGGGCCGCCCACGACCGCCCGTCGCGGCCGACGAAGCCGCTACGTTGCTGGGATTCCTGGAGTACGAGCGGACGACGTTGGCGTGGAAATGCTCCGAGCTGGACGCGGCCGGCCTGAAGACAACCCTTGGACCGTCTCCGATGACCCTCGGCGGGATGCTCAAGCACCTGGCTCGCGTCGAGGACTACTGGTTCTCGTACGCGCTCCACGCGCAAGACACGGCTGCGCCGTGGAACACCGTGGACTGGAAGGCCGACCCGGACTGGGACTGGGAATCGGCCACCGGGGACTCGCCCGAACAGCTTTTCGCGTTCTGGCGCGCTGCCGCCGACCGCTCCCGCGACTTGGTCGCGCAGGCGCTGACCGATGGCGACCTAGCGCAACGTGCCCGGCGTACCTGGCCCGACGGCAAGCCGCCGAGCCTACGTTCGATCATCGTCACGGTGATCGACGAGTACGCGCGGCACAACGGGCACGCCGACCTCATCCGCGAGTCGGTCGACGGACTCACCGGGCAATAAGCAGCGCAGCGGCGTTGCCAGCATCGTCGTTCCATCCGCGGACGCCACAGACTGGTGCTGGGCAGGAGCGCGGGGTGGCTTGCCGTTCCGGCGCTCCGCTGGCGCCGAACTTACGAGCAGACGCCCCTATGCTCGGGGATATGACGATTCAGCGGATGGATCACGTCGGCGTCGTCGTCGATGACCTCGAGGCCGCGACCGCGTTCTTCGTCGAACTCGGTATGGAGGTGGAGGGCGAGTCGCCGGTCGAGGGACCGTGGGTGGACCGTGTCGTCGGGCTCGACGACGTCCGAGTCGACATCGCCATGATGCGTACCCCGGACCCCGAGGGCATCATCGTCGCCCTGGCCGAGCAGATCGGTTGAGGGCTGCCGAAGGTCCCCTCGACAGGCGGCATGTACGCGCAGCCGCCCGCTACGCGCACTCAAGCTTGGCGGTCTTCGCCGGATCCTGAGGGGTCCGATTCGGCGGGACCGGAGGCACCGTCGGGCCATGCGCAGATGCATACACGGTTGCCGGCGCGGTCGGCGAGAATCCAACTCGCAGGGGCATGGGAATCGTCGACGATCCGGCCACCGGCGGCGAGCGCAGTGGCAACGCGCTCCGCGACCTGTTCGCGAGCAACGGACACGTCGATGTGCATCGCGTGCCGCAGCCGCTTGGCTGGGTCAAGACCCTGCAGCCAGACCGTCGAACCGTGGCCGAGCGGGTCGACGCCGTTGTCGTCAGACATTTCGGCGTACCCCAGGGCAGCGCGCCAGAAGCCGACGTCGAGCTCGTCTGGCTTCGCCGCAATCGCGACCTGCACCTCTTGCGCACGCGCGCGCTCGACGACGGCTCCGTGCGCCCGGGCGGCCGCCGAGACCGCTCGAGCCAGGTGGATGTGCCGTTGTTCCAGCCGCCACAGGTCGCGGCTCAACCGCACAGTGAGTCGGTCGTCGGCGATCGTCATCAACACGCCCGCGCCGTCGAGACCTGGGATGTGCGCGACCGCGTCGGCAAGCTGGACCGCCTCGACGAGCGACGACACGCGAAACACCGCCGTCGCTCCGCCGTGCAACACCACCCAGTCCGCGACATCATCCGCGGCCAGGAAGTCCTGCCATCCCTGCTCGCCCATGCCCGCCTCCAACGCGGAATGGTAGCCACGCTCCCGACATTTCCGCGTCGACGCAGGCGAGGCCGTCATGCCGACGCCGCTGACACGCGTACCCATAGCTGGTCGGCGGCGAAACGGTCAAGGCGGACAACTCAGTCGTGTGACCCGAGCCGCGGCGGTGTGATGGCCGCGCAGTGGAGATCCGGCGGGCGGCGACCAGGCCGGAGGGAGGATGCTCCCGCTCCACCGTCGCGGGTATGGTCGTCCGGCTGGCGTGGCCGGTGTGAACGTGCGGAGTTCGACGGTGGGGGAGTTTGATGACGGCGGCCGTGTCGCTGAACGCGATCCAATGCGACCGGGCTGCCGGTGTTCTCCTGGCTGCCGCGTGCGGTGACGCGCTGGGCGTGCCGTACGAGTTCCAGCCGCCGATCGCGGTCAGCGAGCAGCCCGAGATGCGCGGAGGTGGGCTCGGCCCGTACGCGCCCGGTGAGTACAGCGACGACACCCAGATGACGGTGTGCATCGCGGAGGTGTCCGCGCTCGGAGCGGATCTGCGCAGCGGCGACTCCCTCGACCGCATCGCCGGCAATTTCCTGCGGTGGAAGCGGGAGGGCGCTAGCGACATCGGGTCCCAGACCCGACAGGTGCTCGACGCCGCGTCGCACTCGAGCGGAGTTGGCGTCGCCCTTTTGATGCGGAACGCAGCCGTGGCTCTGCACCGTAGAACCGGGCGCAGCGCGGGTAACGGATCGCTGATGCGTACCGCGCCGGTTGCGCTGGCCTATCTGGGCCAGCCGGAGGCGTTGGCCGATGCCGCCCGTGCGGTCAGCGAGCTGACTCACCACGACCCGTTGGCCGGAGACGCGTGTGTGCTGTGGTGCGCTGGCATCCGTCGGGCCGTTCTCGACGGGACGTTCAATGGGGTACGCGAGGGTCTGGATCTGCTGCCCGCGGAACGCCGCGCCCAGTGGTCCAGTTGGTTGACCGAGGCGGAGTCCAAGCCGCCGGAGCATTTCCGTCCGAACGGCTTCGTGGTTGCCGCGTTGCAGGCCGCCTGGTCGGCAATCACGCACACCGAGGTTCCGGACCAGAACCCCGGCGGCGGCAGTTTCGCTTGCCAGCATCTCGAACGTGCGCTGGCGGCGGCGGTGCGCGCGGGCGACGACACCGACACGGTCGCGGCGATCGCTGGGGCGCTGCTGGGTGCCCGGTGGGGGTCCTCCGCGGTGCCGCTGGCCTGGCAGCGCGTCGTTCACGGCTGGCCGACGCATCGGGCGGCAGATCTGATCCGCCTGGCCATGCTGACGGCCCGAGGTGGTAGGACCGACGGTGACGGCTGGCCGGGCTGTGCCCACGCGCCGCGCCTTGGTGTTGCGCCGTTGATGCTGGCGCATCCGCACGACCCTGGCGTGATCCTCGGCAACCTCAGAACCGATCCGGCCGCGGCGGGCGTTGACGCGGTGGTATCCCTGTGTCGTGTCGGCTGTGACGACTTTGCCAGCGTCGCCGCCGCTGACCGCGTGTCGGCGTGGCTGGTCGACCAGCCCGGCGCCAATGCGCAACCACACTTCGTTGTCGATCAAGCCGCCCGGATGCTGGTCGAGTTGCGCAAGGAGGGCCGTGTCGTGTTGCTGCACTGCGCCGCCGGTCAGAGTCGCACGCCGGCGGTCGCCGCCCGCTACACGACCCTGACTACCGGCGTACCGGCGCGTACCGCACTCTCCGAGCTACGCGGCCTGCTCGGCGCGCACGGCTGGACTCTCAACTCGGAACTGCAGCAGGTCGTCGAAGAGCTGTGACGGTCACGCGATTCTCCCGGTCAGGGACGGGCGGTTTCCGCGAGTTGGAGCTCGTCGTCACGGGTCGTCGACGGTGTCGGTTGCTGCGCTCGGGCGGGCAACACGAACACCACTATGACCGCTGCCACGAGGCACGCTACGGCGGCCACCCATGATGCGCTGTGGAAGCCGGACATGAACGAGTCTTTCACCGCATCGGCGACCAAGGTCGCTGACGTGTGATCAGGTAGCTGTGCGGCCGCGTCGACTCCGGCGGTCACCGACGAGTCGACCGCTGAGCGTGCCGCGCCGGGTAACGGTGTCCCGGCCAGAGCATGGTGTACGTCATGCGCGTAGCTCGAGGCCAACACCGATCCGAGTACGGCTACGCCGAGGGTGCCGCCGACCTCGCGGGTGGTGTCGTTCACGGCCGATCCGGCGCCTGCTTCATGCAGCGGCAGCGCGCCCATGATGGCGTCGGTGGCCGGCCCGGATATGAGCGCCAGGCCCGCGGCCATGAGCACCATCGCGATGATGATCCGGCCGAAGTATGCCGAGTCCCTTCCGGTCATGGCCGCGAGGCCGAAGCCGGCGCCCATGAGTGCCAACCCGGCGGCGACGACAATCGCACTTCCGAGCCGGTGCGCGAGCCGCATCGCCACGGGGGACAACAGCCCGATCACGATGGCGAACGGAAGTGTGCGCATGCCGGCGTTCAACGTGTTGTAGCCCTTGACGGCCTGGAAGAACTGCGTCACCAGGAAGATAAATCCGAACAGGCCGAAGAACGCTATTGCGATCGAGCCGGATGCGGCGCTGAATCGCCGGTTCGCGAACAGCCGGACGTTGACCACAGGGTGTGGGTGCCGACTCTCCCAGGCGATGAATCCCGCCAGTAGCACGACTCCGCCGACGGCGCCGATCAATCCGGCAGGTGAAACCCAGCCGTGCCGCGGTCCCTCGATCACGGTCCAGACGATCGTCACGATGGCCGCGACCGAGCCGAGGACGCCCACGACATCGAGTCGCCCGACGTTCGGGTTACGAGACTCCGGCACCCACAACGCGGTCGCGACGATAGCGGCGACTGCGATCGGAACGTTCACCCAGAAAACGGAATGCCAGGTGAAGTGCTCCAACAGGTAGCCGCCGCTGACCGGCCCGACCGCAACCGCGATGCCGGCCACGCCGGCCCAGATTCCGACGGCCGCGGCGCGCTCGCGGGCCTGAGTGAACACGTTCGTGATCGTCGCAAGGGTGGCCGGGAAGATCAGCGCAGCGAAGGCGCCCATCACTGCCCGCGCTCCGATGAGTTGTCCCAGGCTGTCGACGGACGCCGCTACCGCGGACACCGCGCCGAAGCCGACCATCCCCACGATCAGCACCCGCCGCCGGCCGAGCCGGTCGCCCGCGTGCCCCGCGGCGAGCAGCAGTCCGGCGAAGACGAGCGTGTATGCGTCGACGATCCATTGCAGCCCGCTCGTGCTTGCACCAAGCTCGCGGGACAGGCTGGGCAGCGCGACGTTCACGATCGTGTTGTCGATGCTGACGAGCAGTTCGGCCACGCAGAGGACAATCAGCGTCAGCCAGCGTTGCCGCGCGGTGAGTTCCATGGCAAGCTCCTTAGAACGCCGTTCTACACTTATAGAACAGCGTGCTACAGCGCGAAGACGCTGTCAAGTGATTGGATGCGAGACATGTCCCCCAGGCGTAGGACGGTCGAGCCACCCATAGATGTGCACAGCGCGCTACCGCGGCGAACGCGCAGCGTCGCGGTCCGCGGCGCGCTAGTCGATGCCGCGGTACAGGTATTGGAGCGCGATGGCCTGGCGGGGCTGACGGTGCGCGCTGTGGCGGCCGAGGCCGGAGTGGCGCCGATGGGCGTCTACAACCACTTCGAGGGGAAGGACGGCCTGATCCTCGCCGTGCTCGAGCGCGGCTTCGATGGCCTACGCGAGGCGATAACGATCCGGCCGGGTCCGCCGGCGCTCGACCGGATACGAGACAGCGGCATCGGCTACCGCGCGTTTGCCCTGGCCAACCCGATCACGTACGAGCTGATGTTCGGTCGGTCCGTTGCACCGGAGATACATGAGCGGTTGACGCCGCATTCCAAGCCAGCTCTGGGAGCGCTCGTCGATCTCGTCGCCCAAGCACAGCGCGAGGGCGCAATACGTGAAGGCGATCCGATGTCGCTGGCGATACAGATCTGGAGCGCCGTCCATGGCGCGGTGAGTCTGGAACTATCCGGATCGATACCGGAGGCGGAGCAGGCCGAGACGACCTACCGGGGGCTGTGCGAGGCGGTGCTCATCGGTCTGGCCGCACAGCCCTGAGCGCACCGATGCTACGAACGATTGCTTGAGCGCAGACGCTTCGACATGCGCCAGGGATGCTGCAAGGTGGGTGTCCGAGGGGGGACTTGAACCCCCACGCCCGATAAAGGGCACTAGCACCTCAAGCTAGCGCGTCTGCCATTCCGCCACTCGGACTCACAAGCGACCCACCCGTGGGGAGGTCGCCGGGGCACCACTGTACACGGTTCGGCGGGTCCGCTGTTGGGCACCCACCGAGCCGTGGACCGTCCCGTGGCGGGCGTCAGGCGGTTTGCCAGAGCCCCATCGTGTTGCCCTCGGGATCGACGAAATAGGCGGAGAAGCCCATGTCGCCGACCGCTTGCCGGCCGACCGCGGTCTTGCCGCCATGCTGCTCGACGGCGGCGAGCGCGCTGTCGATGTCGTCGACCATGATCGTGATAACCGGAGCCGTCGCGGGACCACCGCGCGCCATCATGCCGCCGTTGATCATGCCGGCTTCGCTCGGTCGGCCATCGGGAGTGGTCGGCCCGGTCTGGACCATCGTGTAAGACATCTCCGGGATCGGCGTCAACTGCCATCCGAACGCATCCGCGTAGAACCGCTGCGCACGCTCGAGATCATCCGCCGGAACCTCGAAGTGAACGACCTGACCTGCCATCTGCCTCACCTCACTTGATCGGCATCCAATACGCGCCGACCATACCGGCCGTCGCCGACATTCGCCCGGCGACGGAGAAGGTCGGCAGATCAGGCGAACAACCATCAAATTTCGCCGGTACGGGCACGCGCCGTTGCTACGGGAGCGGCGTGCCGGTGATCTTCTCCAGGGCTGCGAGAAGGGCGTCCTGGAACGCACGGTCACTCGCGAGTCGCTTGGCCGGGTGTGGCACGCCGCGGATGAAGTACTGGCCGGTGACCCGTACCGCCTTATCTGTGCTCGTGGCCAGACGGACCGGTGTCGCCGCACCCTTGCCCACCGGCACGGGCGCGCTGGCGCCGCCCATCCGGGTGCGCACCCACCCCGGGTCCACAGCGTTGGAGAGCGTGTCCGGATAGCGCGCGGCGACCGCGAACGCTAGGGCGGTGACGGCGAGCTTCGAGTCGCAATAGGCCTGCGTGCCTCGGTACGGGCGATGCTCCCATTGAAGATCGTCGAGCACCGGACGACCGGACAGGTGCATCCCGGACGACAGATATACGAGCCGGGCCGGCTGCGGCATTCTCGCTGTCAAAAGGTACGGCGCGGCCACATTGACCGCGAACGTGTCCTCGAGACCGTCCACCGTCACCGGGCGCGGCGTGGCGTCGTCCATCATCACGCCGGCGTTGTGGATCACGGCATCGAACGGGCCATATGCGGCGGCGGCATCCGCGAGCGCGCGGATCTCGTCGAGCGAGCGGAGATCGCCGGCGACGGCACCGATGGCGCCCGGTACGGCGGCGTGTGCGGCGTCGGCGCGCGCCGCGTTCCGACCGTGTACGAGCACCTCGTGTCCGTCGGCGACCATCGCCTCGGCCGCAGCCCGGCCGATCCCCTCGGCCGAACCCGTCACCCACACGCGAGCCATATCGTCACGCTAGTCGCGGACGATCGGCGCCGGCCACATTTGGCGGCGCTCGGTCGATCACGATGGGCCGACCCCGGGCGATAGCATGGGCCGATGGGGGAGCTGACGCTTCTCGACACGAACGGCATCCTCCGCCAACCGTGGGTGCGCCCCGACCGGACCAGCACCGGGCTGGGCTGGTCAACGATGTACGTGTCGAGCCAGCGCGAGCAGCCGTACCGGGCCTCGTTCGACGGCGCCGCGAGCCACCTCGTCATCCTGCACCGCAGCGGACCGGTGACCGTCCGGCGTGGCCACCTCGGACTGCACGAGTCGCGTACGGTCCCGGCCGGCGGCTTCTTCGTCCACCCGGCCGGCAAGGACCTGACCGTCGAACTCGGCGGCGTACTGGACACCGTGCACGTCTACGTCAGCGATGATGCGCTGCAGAGCGCGTACGACGGTCGGCCGGTCGAACTCGTCGAGGAGCTCGGTGTCGTCGACCCGCTGATGGAGCAACTGGTGCTCGCGCTGGACGGCGCGCTGCAGCGGGTGGGAACCGGCCGGTCGCACGTACGTCGACCAGATCGGCGCGCTCCTCGCCGCGCATCTAGCCCGACAGCACGCGGTCGGTGTACGGCCGCCGAACGTCGACCGACGCGGCCGATCGGCCGGGCTGACCGATCGCCAACTCGCCAGCGTCCAGGATCTCCTCCGGTCGCGGCTCGGGGAGCCGGTGCCGCTGGCGGATATGGCGGCCGTGGCCGGCCTGTCGGTGAGTCAATTCGCCCGCCAGTTCAAGGCCCGGGTCGGCGTCGCACCGCACCAGTACCTGCTCCATCTGCGGGTCGACGAGGCGCACCGGATGCTCGCGTCCGGGCGGTTGCCGATCGCCGACGTGGCGACGCGGTGCGGGTTCTCTCACCAGGAGCACCTCACGCGGGTGTTGCGCACCCGTCTCGGCACCACGCCGGCCGCGATCCGGAGGGCACGCCGGTCCGATTGACGACGGCGCGGCGTACGCGTTTCGTGCAGGCGGTGCGGCGTGATCGTGCAGGACATCGGTGGCCGCGACCGTGATACTGGCGGGAACGACGGGCCGGGCATCGGCCGCCGATCGGACGAGACCGGGAGGAACCGCGATGACATCAAGCGCGTCGACCGGTGGCCGGGACGGTGGCTTTCGTTATACGGGACACGCCGCGCGTGTCACCTTCGGGCGCGGCACCCTCGACGGTCTCCGGGACGAGGTCGAGCGGCTCGGCGGTACCCGTGTGCTGGTCGTCCACGACCCGAGCCTGGCACCCGCGGCGGATCGGGCCGCGGCATCGCTCGGCCGCCTCCTTGTGGCGCGCTTCGACGGCGTCGCCATGCATACGCCGGTCGAGGTGACCGAGAAGGCGATCGCGGTCGTACGCGATGCCGAGGTGGACTGTGTCGTCTCGATCGGCGGCGGTTCGTCGACCGGGCTCGGCAAGGCGATCGTGCTCCGCACGGGGTTGCCGTTGGTCGCGGTGCCGAGCACGTACGCCGGCTCGGAGGTCACGCCCGTGCTGGGCGAGACCGCCGATGGTGCCAAGACGACCCAGACGAACGACGCCGTGCTCCCGAAAGCGGTCGTCTACGACGTCGACCTGACACTCGGCATGCCGGTGCGGCTGTCCGTGACGAGCGGCGTGAACGCCATGGCTCACGCGGTCGAGGCGCTGTATTCGCCACAGGCCAACCCGATCATCGACCAGATCGCGCTGGAATCGTTGCGGCGTATGGCATCCGCGCTCCCGCGCATCGCCGCCAACCCCGTCGACGTCGACGCGCGATCCGACGCGCTGGTCGGTGCCTGGCTCGCCGGGACGTGCCTCGGTACGGTCGGGATGAGCCTGCACCACAAGCTCTGTCACACGCTCGGCGGCACCTTCGGCTTGCCGCACGCGGAAACACACACCGTCGTACTCCCGCATGCGATGGCGTACAACGCGCCGGACGCGCCCGAGGCGATGCGCCGGATCGCGGAGGCGCTCGGCGTCAGTGACGCGCCGACCGGTGTGTACGACCTCGTGGCGTCCCTCAATGGACCGACATCCTTGGCCGAGCTGGGTTTCCGGGAGTCCGACATCGCGCTGGCGGCCCAGGCCGCCACGGCCGCGCCATATCCGAACCCGCGTGAACTGACCACCGACGGCATCGCGTCGCTGCTGCGGGACGCGTGGGTCGGGCGGCGGCCGGGTAGCGGCAGTCGCGAGGCGGAGTTGGCACCGGCGGCCGTGGCGGCCGGGGGAGTGCCGGACTTCGGTTGGCTCACCGACGAGGTCGTAGCGAGCTTTGCCAACGCGCCCGATCCCCGAGTCCGCGAGCTCGTCAGCGATCTCGTCCGCCACCTGCACCGGTTCGCGAACGACAACGACGTGACCGAGGCCGAGTGGGCGTACGCCATCGACTTCCTGACCCGGGCCGGCCATATCACCGACGACAAGCGGCAGGAGTTCGTGCTCCTGTCCGACACGCTCGGCGTCTCCAGCATGGTGGATCTGCTGACGAATTCGCGGACTCCGGACACCACGCCGTCGGCGGTGCTCGGACCGTTCTACGTACCTGGTCCGCCCGCACTCGACCACGGCAGCGACATGTCGCAGGGCCTGCCCGGCACGCCGTTGTGGACCGACGTCGTCATTGCCGACCCGGACGGCGCGCCGGTCGCCGGTGCCGTCGTCGACGTATGGCAGTCCAACGACGACGGGTTCTACGACGTTCAACTGCCCGACCAGAACGGCCCGGTCCTGCGCGCACGCTTCACCAGTGACGGTGACGGCCGCGTACGGTTCTGGACCATCCTGCCGTCCGAATACCCGATCCCGGACGACGGGCCGGTCGGAGCGATGCTCGCCGGGACCGGCCGGCATCCGTGGCGCGCTCCGCACCTGCACTTCATGATTTCCGCGCCCGGTTACAAGCGGCTGGTGACGCAACTGTTCGTCGACGGCGGTGCGTACCTCGACTCGGACACCGTGTTCGGGGTCAAGGAGGCACTGATCGTCGACTTCGGCCCAGGCTCCGGAGCACCGCCGGTGCCGCGGCCGGGCGCCTCCGACGAGGGCTGGCACGAGGTTTCGTACACCTTCCGGATCGCCCGCGAGGGCGCCGCGGAATAAGCGAGCGCAACGCTCCGTCGCGTGCGCGACCCATCGGGCGCGCCGTCGGAACCCGTACCCCTCAAGGAGTTTTGATGATCGAGACGGACGTCTTGGTGGTCGGCAGCGGACCCGCCGGTGGCGCCGCGGCGCTGATGCTCGCGACCTACGGCGTGCCGCACATCGTCGTGACGAAGTACGGGCGCTTGGCCGACACGCCGCGCGCGCACATCACCAACCAGCGGACGATGGAGGTGTTGCGCGACGCCGGCGTCGAGGACCAGGTGCTCGCGCAGGCCACGCCGCAGCGGCTGATGGGCGAGACCCCGTTCGTGACCAGCCTCGCCGGCGAGGAGTTGGGGCGGATCCGGACGTGGTACACGCATCCGTCCCGCCAGGCCGACCACGACCTCGCCTCACCGAGCTCGATCTGCGACATGCCGCAGCACATGATGGAGCCGGTGCTGGTCAACGAGGCCGTCGCGCGCGGCGCGAACCTCCGGTTCCACACCGAATACCTGTCGCTCGTGCAGGACGCGGACGGCGTGACCGTGCGGGTGCGCGATCGGTTGCGGGGCGACGAGTACGACATCCGCGCGCGCTATGTGATCGGCGCCGACGGCGGGCGCAGCAAGGTGGCCGAGGACATCGGTCTGCCGATGGTCGGCCAGATGGGCGTGGCCGGCAGCATCAACATCGTCTTCGAGGCCGACCTGTCGCGCTACGTCGCGCACCGGCCGAGCATTCTCTACTGGGTTCTGCAGACCGGCGCCGAGGTTGGTGGCATCGGCATGGGTCTGGTGCGCTGCGTCCGGCCGTGGCACGAGTGGCTCATCGTGTGGGGATATGACATCAACGGGTCGCCGCCCAATCTGACCGAAGATTACGCGCGGGACATCGCGCACATGCTGATCGGCGACCCGTCGGTGCCGGTGACCATCAAGTCCTCGTCGGCCTGGACGGTCAACCACATGTACGCGTCGTCGCTGTCGAACGGACGGGTGTTCTGTCTGGGCGACGCCGTCCACCGGCACCCGCCGTCCAACGGGCTCGGGTCGAACACCTCGATCCAGGACGCCTACAACATCGCCTGGAAGCTGGCGCTCGTGTGCCGCGGCGTGGCCGGGCCGGGGCTCTTGGCGTCGTACTCGGCGGAGCGGGCGCCGGTGGCGGAGCAGATCGTCGAGCGGGCCAACCGCAGCATCGGCGAGACCGGCCGCATCTTCGACGCGCTCGGACTGCTGTCGACGAACGATCCCGACGTGATGTCGGCGAACATGTCCTCGCGAAAGCTCGCTGGTCCGGAGTTCGAGAAGCGCCGGGCGCAGCTGCGCGAGGCGATCGCGTTCAAGGACTACGAGTTCAACACGCACGGCGTCGAACTCGACCAGCGCTACGTCTCGTCGGCGATCGTGCCGGACGGGACGCCGGCGCCGGTCAATCCGCGCGATCCGGAGCTGTATCACCACGCGACGACCTGGCCGGGCGCGAAGCTGCCGCATGTCTGGCTGACGCGAGGCAGTGCCCGGGTGTCGACGCTCGACCTTGGCGGCCACGGGCATTTCACCGTGTTCACCGGGATCGGCGGATCATCGTGGGTGGCGGCCGCGGCATCGGTCGCGGCGTCGCTCGGGGTTGCGGTCGAGGCCGTAACGATCGGTCCGGGCGCCGATTGGGAGGACGTGTACGGCGACTGGGCCGCCCTCCGGGAGATCGGCGATACGGGCTGCGTTGTGGCGCGGCCGGACAATTACGTGTGCTTCCGGAGTTTCGGCGCCGTCGACGATGCGACCGCCGTGTTGTCGGCCGTCATGCGGCAGGTGCTCTCGCTCTAAGGCAGCTGCGGCCGGTCGTCGTGCCGGCTCGCGTCGCTTGTGACTTCACCGCAGTCGGTCCTTCCGCGCGAACTGAACGCCCGAGTGCGGTCAAGTTGCCCGGATCTTGGCCTGAGTGGCGGAGGGCGGCCGTACGGGCGAAGCTTGTTTTTGATCTTGGCCTGGCCGGAACCGCATGTGACCAGGCGTTCCGTCGGCGCTGGAGAAATGTCGGCGGCCCTGGCTAGGCTCCGTGCGAGGCATCGTGCGCCATGGCTCGGTCGACGCTCACCACGCTCTCATCGAACCGCCCGAACGGGCGTCGCGGGGACAAGTCGGGCGCGGGTCGAGTGGGCTGCACGATGCGGCTCAACAGTGTCGTGTGGTCGTCATCACTGCGTGACGGAACGAGGCGAGGGTGGGTATCGATTGCGGGCCGACGGCCGTTGTTAGACCGTGCGCCCGGGATTGCCGCTCCTGCAACGATCTTGGAAGTGCTTGATACTTGACACTGGGAATCCTCACAGTGGCGTCTGATCGTAGGTATTGGGGTCGGCACAGCCGGCCGAGTCGGGTCGAAGGCTGGTTTGCGTGTCGGATCGTCTGATCGTTCGTGGGGCGCGGGAGCACAACCTGCGCGACGTCAACCTGGACCTGCCCCGCAACTCCATGATCGTGTTCACCGGTCTGTCCGGATCGGGGAAGTCGAGTCTCGCCTTCGACACGATCTTCGCCGAAGGGCAGCGGCGATATGTCGAGTCGCTGTCGTCCTATGCGCGACAGTTCCTCGGCCAGATGGACAAGCCGGACGTGGACTTCATCGAGGGTCTCTCGCCGGCCGTCTCGATCGACCAGAAGTCCACCTCCCGCAATCCGAGGTCGACGGTCGGCACGATCACCGAGGTGTACGACTATCTGCGCCTGCTGTTTGCCCGGGTCGGCGAGCCGCACTGCCCGAAGTGTGGCCGGCCGATCAGCCGGCAGACGCCCCAGCAGATCGTCGACCGGGTGCTCGCGATGGACGATGGCACGCGGTTCCAGGTGCTGGCGCCGGTCATCCGCGGCCGCAAGGGCGAGTATGTCGATCTGTTCGCCGACCTGCAGTCGAAGGGTTTCGCCCGGGTCCGGGTCGATGGGACGGTCTATCAGCTGACCGAGCCGCCGAAGCTCAAGAAGCAGGAGAAGCACACGATCGAGGTCGTCGTCGACCGCTTGGCCGTGAAGGCGACGGCGAAGCAGCGGCTGACCGATTCGATCGAGACCGCGTTGAAGCTTGCGAGCGGCGTTGTCGTGCTGGAGTTCGTGGATCTTCCGGAGGACGACGAGCATCGGGAGCGGACGTTCTCGGAACACCTGGCTTGTATGTATGACGACCTGTCGTTCGAGGCGCTCGAACCGCGGTCGTTCTCGTTCAACGCGCCGTACGGTGCGTGTCCGGAGTGCTCCGGTCTCGGTACGAAGAAAGAGGTCGACCCGGAGCTGATCATCCCGGATCCGGAGAAGTCGCTGCGTCAGGGCGCGATCCAGCCGTGGTCGACCGGCCAGTCGGCGGAGTATTTCCTGCGACTGCTGGAGGCGCTCGGCAAGGACCAGGGCTTCAACCTGGACACACCGTGGCGGGCGATCTCCGACCGGGCGCAGAAGGCGATCATGTACGGCGACGACTACCAGGTGCACGTGCGGTACCGGAACCGGTTCGGTCGCCAGCGGGAGTATTACACCGGCTTCCAGGGTGTCGTGCCGTGGATCGAGCGTCGGCACAGCGACACCGAGTCGGACTGGTCTCGCGACAAGTACGAGGGCTATATGCGTGACGTGCCGTGCGCGACATGTGGCGGTGCTCGGCTGAAGCCGGAGATCCTGGCGGTCACGATTGCCGGTCGCAACATCGCCGAGGTGTGTGCGTTGTCGGTCGGCGACTGTTCGGAGATCCTCGGCTCGATGGAGTTGACCGATCGGCAGAAGATGATCGCCGAGCGGGTGCTCAAGGAGATCAACGCTCGACTGCGGTTCCTCGTCGACGTTGGGCTGGACTACCTGTCGCTCGACCGAGCGGCCGGGACACTGTCCGGTGGGGAGGCTCAGCGGATCCGGCTCGCGACGCAGATCGGCTCCGGTCTCGTCGGCGTGCTCTACGTGCTGGACGAACCGTCGATCGGCCTGCACCAGCGGGACAACCACCGCCTCATCGAGACACTCGAGCGGCTGCGCAGTCTCGGCAACACGCTGATCGTCGTCGAGCACGACGAGGACACGATTCGTACGGCCGACTGGATCGTCGACATCGGTCCGGGTGCCGGCGAGCACGGCGGTCACGTCGTGCACAGTGGACCGCTCGACGAGTTGCTGACGAACGAACAGTCGATCACCGGCGCATATCTGTCCGGTCGGCGCTCGATCCCGACACCCGAGATCCGGCGGCCGCGGACACCCGGGCGAGAGCTCGTCGTACACGGTGCGCGCGAGCACAACCTCAAGAACCTGACGGTCGGCTTCCCGCTCGGGCAGCTCATTGCGGTGACCGGTGTGTCCGGATCGGGCAAGTCGACCCTGGTCAACGACATCCTCTACGCGACTTTGGCGAACCAGATCAACGGCGCGCGGCTGGTGCCGGGGCGGCACACCCGGGTCGCCGGCGTCGAACTTGTGGACAAGGTCGTCGGCGTCGATCAGTCACCGATCGGTCGGACACCGCGGTCCAACCCGGCGACGTACACGGGGGTGTTCGATCACGTCCGCCGGCTCTTCGCCGAGACGACCGAGGCCAAGATCCGCGGGTACGGACCGGGACGCTTCTCGTTCAACGTGAAGGGTGGCCGGTGCGAGGTCTGTGCCGGGGACGGCACGATCAAGATCGAGATGAACTTCCTGCCCGACGTGTACGTCCCGTGCGAGGAGTGCAAGGGCGCCCGGTACAACCGCGAGACGTTGGAGGTCCACTACAAGGGCCGGACCATCTCCGAGGTGCTGGACATGCCGATCGAGGAGGCGGAGAAGTTCTTCGAGGCGATCCCGGCGATCCACCGGCACCTCAAGACGCTGGTGGACGTCGGACTCGGGTACGTCCGGCTCGGCCAGCCGGCCCCGACGCTCTCCGGAGGCGAGGCTCAGCGGGTCAAGCTCGCGAGTGAGCTGCAGAAGCGGTCGACCGGGCGGACCGTGTACGTCCTCGACGAACCGACCACCGGCCTGCACTTCGAGGACATCCGGAAGTTGCTGAAGGTCCTCGAAGGACTCGTGGACAAGGGCAACACGGTGATCGTGATCGAGCACAACCTGGACGTCATCAAGACCGCGGACTGGCTGATCGACATGGGCCCGGCGGGCGGCCACAAGGGCGGCACCGTGATCGCGGTCGGCTCGCCCGAGGAGATGGCGGAGGTCGCCGAGAGCCACACGGGACAATTCCTGCGGCACACGCTGCACCTCGATGGCGAGCCGATCGGATCGGAGGCGGCGGTGGCACGGGCGGCGGAGGCGAACGGCGGTGGTGCCAAGGCGCCACTGACCGTGGCGTCAAAGGCGGCCGGACGTGCGGCCGCCAAGGCGGCGGCGAAACCGGCCGCGCAGAAGTCGACCCCGAAGAAGGCGACCGCGACGACGGCGGCAAAGAAGGCAACGCCGGCAAAGCGGGCGGCGGCCAAGACGGCAGCGGCGGCGAGGAACGCGTAGGGGGCCTGTGCGTCTTACGCCCCTCGCCGATGACCGTCGAAGCACGCGGGTGGCGGCGTCGGAGCGCGTGCTGACGGCCGCCGAAGCTGCCGGGGCGTCAAGCCGACCTTCGTTCGCCACCCAACTGATGCACCGGACGTCGCGACGCCGTAACTACCGTGTTGCGAGCGAATGACGCCGCCCTGAGCTGGAGTGACGGTCGCGACATTCCGCGTCGAAGATCTCGTCAACCTGAACCTGCGTCCGGCCGCACCCGTGTCTACTGGCGTAGGTGAGGCCGGGATGAGAGGGTTTGATATGAGTCGCGACATTTCGCGTCAAGATAGCGACATGACCGAAGAGCGGCCGGTTGGCCGAACGAGCCGCCGAACCGTACTGCTTGGTGTCGGCGGCGTCGGCACGGTGGCGGTCATCGCGGCCTGCGGAGCGACCTCATCGTCTGGCGGTGGCTCCGGAAGCGGCACCGGTGACGGTGGCTCCGGCGATGGCACCAGCACGACCTCGAACGATCTCGGCGCGACGTCGGCGATCCCGGTCGGCGGCGGCAAGATCTTCCCGGACCAGCGCGTGGTGGTTACCCAGCCGACCGCGGGCGCGTTCAAGGCCTTCAGCGCCGTGTGTACCCACCAGGGCTGCATGGTGAACCAGGTCAGCAATGGGCTGATCATGTGCCCGTGCCACGGAAGTGAGTATTCGATCACCGACGGGTCGGTGAAGCAGGGCCCGGCCCCGAGCCCGCTCCCGACGAAGCAGGTCACCATCGCCAACGACCAGATCACGCTCGGCTGATCTTTCGGTCGTCGCGATCCGTCGATCGCCCCGTCTCGCCGTGCCCACCGCCTAGTTGTACGGAAGTTCGGCCGTTCCGGCGCCGCCGACCGGCTAACTTCCGTACAAGTCCGGGCGGCAGGGCGACGCGACGGCGCGACCCGGCGGCAGCCCGGGCGGCGGCGCGGCGGCAGGGCGGGGCGGCGGCGCTGCGGGCCGCAAACGCTCGGGATGGCGCGTGTGCTCGCGCCGGGCTCCCGTGACGTACCCGCGCAGTAAGCTCGCGAACGTGGCTGACCCTTCGACATACCGGCCGGCGACGGGCACGATCCCGGAGTCGCCGGGGGTGTACAGATTCCGCGATGCGAGCGGGCGGGTCATCTACGTCGGCAAGGCCAAGAGCCTGCGCAGCCGGCTGAATTCCTACTTCGCGGACCCGTGGACACTGCATCCGCGCACGCAGCAAATGGTTACCACGGCAGCCGGCGTCGACTGGGTCACGGTCGGCACCGAGGTCGAGGCGCTTCAGCTCGAATATGCCTGGATCAAGGAGTACGACCCGCGCTTCAACGTCCGCTACCGGGATGACAAGTCGTACCCATATCTGGCCGTCACGCTCGACGAAGAGTTCCCCCGTCTGCAGGTGATGCGCGGCGCCAAGCGCAAGGGCGTCCGCTACTTCGGGCCGTATTCGCATGCCTGGGCCATCCGCGAGACGCTCGATCTCCTGCTGCGCGTCTTCCCGGCGCGGACCTGTTCGGCCGGTGTCTTCAAGCGCGCCGGGCAGATCGGCCGGCCGTGCCTGCTCGGCTATATCGGCAAGTGCTCGGCCCCGTGCATCGGCCGCGTCGACGCCGCCGAGCACCGCCAGATCGTCGACGACTTCTGCGACTTCATGGCGGGCAAGACCGACACCATGGTGCGGCGCATCGAGCGCGAGATGCAGTCTGCCTCGGCCCAGCTGGAGTTCGAGAGGGCGGCCCGGCTGCGCGACGACGTCGCGGCGCTGCGACGCGCGATGGAAAAGCAGGCGGTGGTGTTCGGCGACGGGACCGACGCCGACGTCGTCGCCTTCGCCGACGACCCGCTGGAGGCCGCGGTCCAGGTCTTCAACGTCCGCGGTGGTCGGGTTCGCGGTCAGCGCGGCTGGGTGGTCGAGAAGACCGAGGAACTCACCGTCGGCGACCTCGTCCATCACTTCTGCACCCAGGTGTACGGAGCGGAGCAGGGCGAAAACGACGTGCCGCGGGAGCTGCTCGTGCCGGAGCTGCCACCGGATGCCGAAGCTCTCACCGAGTGGCTGACGCAGCATCGTGGCGCCCGTGTCCAGATGCGCGTGCCGCAGCGCGGCGACAAGAAGGCGTTGATGGAAAACGTCGAGCGCAATGCCGCGCAGGCGCTCGCGCAACACAAGCTGAAGCGGGCATCGGATCTCACCGCCCGCGGTAAGGCGTTGGAGGAGATCGCCGAGGCGCTCGGCATGGAGCAGGCGCCGCTGCGGATCGAGTGCTTCGACGTGTCGCAGATCCAGGGCACCGACGTCGTCGCGAGCATGGTCGTCTTCGAGGACGGGCTCGCCCGGCGGAGCGAGTACAGGCGGTTCATCGTCCGAGGCGACACCGACGATCTTGCCGCGATGTCCGAAGTGCTCCGTCGCCGGTTCGCCCGTTATCTGGACGCGATTTCCGAGTCGGGCCAGGTGTCGGGGGAGGCGAGTGACGCGGCCGAGGGCGACGAGCCGGATCCGACCGCCACCCCGGGCATCGAGGTGGCGCGGAGCCGGAAGTTCGCGTATCCGCCGCAGTTGCTTGTCGTTGACGGCGGCGCACCGCAGGTGCAAGTGGCCGCGCAAGTGCTCACCGACCTGGGCATCGACGACATCGCGGTGTGCGGCCTGGCGAAGCGGTTGGAGGAGGTCTGGCTGCCGGGCGATGAGTTCCCGGTCATCCTGCCGCGTACGTCCGAGGCGCTCTACCTGCTGCAACGCGTACGGGATGAGGCACACCGCTTCGCGATCACGTTCCACCGCGAGCGGCGGTCGAAGCGGATGACGACGTCGCGGCTCGACGGCGTGCCCGGGCTGGGGGAGATTCGCCGCAAGGCGCTGCTGACCCGGTTCGGCTCCGTCAAGCGGCTCGCGGCGGCCAGCGCCGAAGAGATCGCATCGGTGCCCGGCATCGGCGATCGCACGGCGGCCGCGATCGTCGCAGCCCTCGGTGGCGGCGCTCCTGTCGCCGAAAGCGAGGGGCCAGACGTGATCAGCGGCGACGCGCCGGCGATCGACGGCGCCGGCGACGTGGTCGGCGGCGGGGGGTCGGCCACGGATGACTCGGCGGAGGTGATCGATCGCGAGGGCGGCCGACTCGAAGGCGGTCGTGACCCGGGCGATGGTGGTACCGGAAGCGACCGCAGCGCAGACGCAGACGAAGTCAGCGACGCCGTCGACCGTGCCGGCGCCGGTCGACCCTGAGAGCATGCGGGCGTCCGGGCGCCTAGGATCGTGAGGCATCGTGGGTTGGGGGGAGCAACGTGTCTGAGCGGGCTGAGCTGGCCGCTGACGGTTCGGTGATACGCGCCGGCCGGCTCGGCGAGGTCGCCACCGGCGCCGACATGACGGCCGCCGGAGACGCGACGGCCGCCGGAAACGTCACCGCCGCGGGAGGCGCGACCGCCGCGGAAGGCGCGAGCGCCGCGGGAGACGTAACGGTCGCCGGAGACATCGCGGTCGCCGACGTCGGCGTCGCAGCGCCGACCGGTCCTGACCTCGACGGTGCTTCCGCCCCGATCGATCGCGGCGATCATGGCGGTCCGCCGCTCTCCGTGGGTGCGCCGGTCGACGAATCGACCGGCTCGCGGACGGACACCGACCTGGTGATCGTCACCGGTCTGTCCGGTGGCGGTCGGAGCACGGTCGCCCGGGCCCTGGAAAACGTCGGTTACTACGTGGTGGACAACCTGCCGCAGGCGCTCATGCTGGACATGGCGGAGTTGGCCTACCGGGCCGGCGGTGCCGCACGTCGTACGGCCATGGTCCTCGACGTCCGGTCGCGAGCGTTCTCGACCGATCTGACGGGTGCGGTTGCCGCGCTTCGGGCCCGGGGATTCTCGCCGCGGGTGCTGTTCGTCGACGCCGATGACGAGACGCTGATCCGGCGCTTCGAGAGTGTCCGGCGCTCACACCCGATGCAAGGCAATGGCCGCCTAGTGGACGGCATCACGGCCGAGCGGGCGTTGGTCGCCGACGCGCGCGACACAGCCGACGTGTTGATCGACACAAGTCACCTGAACGTGAACCAGTTGCGCAGCCGTGTCGAGGAGCTGTTCGGCGGCGAGGACGCGCGCAAGCTGCGGGTGACCGTGCTGTCGTTCGGCTTCAAGTACGGTCTGCCACCGGACGCCGACTTCGTGCTCGACGCGCGCTTCCTGCCCAACCCGTTTTGGGAAGCCGATCTGCGCGAACTCACCGGCAAGGATGAGCCGGTCAGCCACTATGTGCTCAGTCAGCGGGGTGCGACGACCTTTGTGGAGACGTACGCCCGGCTCATCAACGCGACCGCGCCCGGCTTCGAGCGGGAGGGCAAGCGCTACCTGACCGTCGCCGTCGGCTGCACCGGTGGCAAGCACCGCAGTGTCGCGATCGCCGAGGACCTGGCCCGACGACTCCGCGAGATGCGCGTCGGCGTGTCCGCCCAACACCGCGACCTGGGGCGGGAATGAGTGACACGGATCGCCCGGCACGGATCGTCGCGTTCGGCGGCGGGCACGGGCTGCACGCATCGCTGACCGCGCTGCTCGGCGTCGCGGACAAGACGCCGCTCGACATCACCGCGGTCGTCACGGTCGGCGACGACGGCGGCTCCAGTGGCCGTCTGCGCGCGTCCCGCGGCGTGCTGCCGCTCGGCGATCTGCGGCAGGCGCTCGCCGCTCTGGCCGGCCCGAGTCCCCGGGCGGCGGCGACGGCCGAGTTGTTCCAGCACCGGTTCGGTTCGCCGACGAATGGCGTGTACCAGCGCCTGTTCGGTGAGTCGGAAACTGGCCGCGAGGTGTCGGATATCGGCCACTCCGACGACGGACTGGCCGGGCATGCGATAGGCAATCTCGTACTGTGTGGACTTCTGGAGATGTACGGCGATCCGCTCGCGGCACTCGAGCACGCCGCGGCGATGGTCGAGGCGCGCGGTCGTGTGCTCCCGATGTCTCCGGAACCGGTCGAGATCGCGGCGGACGTACGCTCGCCGGACGGTGGCCCATTGCGTACGGTGATCGGCCAGCACGCGGTGGCGGTGTGCCCGGATCACGTGGAGGCCGTCCGCCTCACACCGGCCGATCCGCCGGCCTGTGCCGCGGCCGTGACCGCGGTCACCGAGGCCGACTGGCTCGTCTTCGGACCGGGGTCCTGGTACACGAGCGTGATCCCGCATCTGCTCGTGCCGGATCTGGCCCGCGCGATCCGGCAGACGGCGGCTCGACGCCTGGTCATCCTCAATCTCGCGGTCGAGACCGAGACCCACGGGCTCTCCCTTTCGGATCATCTCGGGGCGCTCACCCGTTACCTTCCGGGCCTGCGAGCCGATGTAGTACTTGCCGATGGGGAAGTCGTAGGCGACCCCTGGCCCGTACGGCATGCCGCGGAATCACTGGGGGCGCGACTCGTGTTGGCACCAATGGCGGCCGGCGACGGCTCGCCGCGCCACGATCCGTCGGCGCTGGCCGCGGCACTGTCGCCGGTGCTGGCGTGAGCGGGTACGACGACGGAGCGGCAAGCGCCCGACCGATGATCGGACGGGCACCGATGGACTGGAAACGGCCTCGCGAGGTGACGACACGATGGCGATGACCGCAGCGGTCAAAGATGAGTTGAGCCGGGTCGACATAGTCAAACCGTGCTGCCGCCGCGCCGAGATGGCGACGATCCTGCGGTTCGCCGGCGGCCTGCACATCGTGTCCGGCCGGGTGGTGGTCGAAGCCGAGCTCGACACGGGCGCGGTGGCCCGCCGCCTGCGCCGGGAGATCGCCGAGGTCTACGGCTACCCGAGCGAGATCCACGTACTGGCCTCGGGCGGGCTACGGAAGAACAGCCACTACATCGTCCGCATCGTCAAGGACGGCGAAGCCCTCGCACGGCAGACCGGCCTGCTCGACGTACGCGGCCGACCCGTACGCGGCCTGCCGCAACTTCGTCGTCTCGGCCAACGTGTGCTGCATGGTGGCCGCGTGGCGGGGCGCGTTCATGGCGCACGGTTCGCTGACCGAGCCCGGCCGCTCTGGCGCGCTCGAGGTCACCTGCCCCGGCCCCGAATCGGCGTACGCCCTGGTCGGCGCGGCTCGGCGCATCGGCTTTGCGGCCAAGTCGCGCGAGGTGCGTGGCGTCGACCGGGTCGTGGTCAAGGACGGCGACGCGATCGCCCACGCGCTCACCCGGATGGGCGCGCACGCGAGCGTCCTGGCCTGGGAAGAGCGGCGGGTACGGCGGGAAGTGCGCGCGACCGCCAACCGGCTCGCCAACTTCGACGACGCGAACCTGCGGCGCTCGGCGCGGGCCGCGGTCGCCGCGGCCGCCCGGGTCACCCGGGCGCTCGACATCCTCGCCGACGATGCACCGAAGCATCTGACGAGCGCCGGACATCTGCGGCTGGAGCACCGGCAGGCGTCCCTCGAGGAGCTCGGCGCGCTGGCCGATCCGCCGCTCACGAAGGACGCGATCGCCGGGCGCATCCGGCGGCTGCTCGCGCTGGCCGACAAGCGTGCACACGATCTTGGCATTCCGGACACCGAGGCCGCAGTGACCCCGGAGATGATGGCCGGCTGAACGCGCCAACGGCGACGCCGGCGCCGGCATAGACGCCGAGTCCGACCTCGACGCCAACGCCGGGCGCAGCATGATCCACCGCCCTGGACGATTAGCGTCGCTGCAACGACCTCAATCGTCCAGGCTGGTGGATCTTGGGCCGGGAGCGGCAGCGCGGGAGGCGGCCCCGGTGCGCGGCCGGCGGCCGCGTGCGGCCAATGGAGGGCGGCAACACACGCGGGCGATTGTTCGTTGATCATTCGAAACGGATAAGGTCTACGTGTTCGGCGACGCGGCCGGCACCAGCCGTCCCTCGCCCAGCGTGTCGCTGCGCGAGCGGACCCGCGCCGCCGCCGTCGGCGGCGATTCGCGGGACGGCTCGACCATGACCAAACTGCGGGTGGCCGACGAGCATCGTTGCCCACCCACACTGCGTGCCAAGGAGATGGACCTGTGACCATCCGGGTTGGTATCAACGGCTTCGGCCGGATCGGCCGTAACTTCTTCCGTGCCCTGCTCGCCTCCGGTGCCGACGTTCAGTTGGTCGGCTTCAACGACCTCGGCGACGTCAAGACCATCGGGCACCTGCTCAAGTACGACACCGTGCTCGGTCGCCTCGGTCAGGAGGTCAAGATCACTGAGGATGAGCTGGTCGTTGGCCCGCACACCATCAAGGCGTTCGCCGAGAAGGACCCGGCCAAGCTGCCGTGGGGCGACGTCGGCGCGGACATCGTGATCGACTCGACCGGGTTCTTCACCGACGCGACCAAGGCCCGCGGTCACCTCGATGGTGGCGCCAAGAAGGTCATCATCTCGGCGCCGGCGACGAACGAGGACATCACCATCGTGATGGGCGTCAACGACGACAAGTACGACCCTGCCCGGCACACGATCATCTCCAACGCGTCGTGCACGACGAACTGCCTCGCGCCGATGGCGAAGGTCCTCAACGACACGTTCGGCATCGAGAGTGGTCTGATGACCACGATCCACGCGTACACGCAGGATCAGAACTTGCAGGACGGACCGCACAAGGACCTGCGGCGCGCACGCGCGGCGGCGCTGAACATCGTGCCGACCTCGACCGGTGCCGCCAAGGCGATCGGGCTCGTGCTGCCGGAGCTCAAGGGCAAGCTCGACGGGTACGCGCTGCGGGTGCCGGTGCCGGTCGGCTCGGCGACGGACCTGACGTTCAAGTCGGCCCGGGAAACCTCGGTGGCCGAGGTCAACGCCGCGATGAAGGCGGCCGCCGACGGTCCGTTGCGCGGCATCCTCACCTACACCGAAGACCCGATCGTGTCGTCGGACATCGTCACCGACCCGGCGTCGTGCATCTTCGACTCCGGTCTGACCAAGGTCATCGGCGACCAGGTCAAGGTCGTCGGTTGGTACGACAACGAGTGGGGCTACTCGAACCGTCTCCTCGACCTCGTCCAACTGGTCGGTGCCTCCCTGTGAAGACGCTCGACGACCTGCTCGCCGAGGGCGTCACCGGTCGGCGCGTGCTGCTGCGCGCCGACCTCAACGTCCCGTTGGCGAGCGTTCCCGACGGATCGGCGACGATCACCGACGACGGCCGCATCCGCGCCGTGCTGCCGACGATCGCGGCGCTGCGTGACGCCGGAGCGCGGATCGTGGTCTGCTCGCATCTCGGCCGGCCGAAGGGTGAGCCGGATCCGAAGTACGTCCTCGCACCCGTCGCGGCCCGGCTGAGCGAGTTGCTCGGCGCCAGTGTCGCGTACGCCACCGACACGGTCGGGCCGAGCGCCCAGGCCGCCGTGGCCGGGCTGGGTGACGGCGATGTCGCGCTCCTGGAGAATCTCCGGTTCAACGCGGGCGAGACGAGCAAGGACGCCGACGAGCGGGCAGCGTTCGCGCGCGAGCTTGCGGCGTTCGGCGACGCGTACGTCGATGACGCCTTCGGCGCGGTGCACCGCAAGCACGCGAGTGTCTATGACGTGGCGGCCCTCCGGCCGCACTTCGCCGGGCTGCTGGTAGCCAAGGAACTCGACGTGCTGAGCCGGCTCACCGCGAAGCCCGACCGGCCGTACGTTGTCGTTCTCGGTGGCTCGAAGGTCTCGGACAAGCTCGCGGTCATCCAGGCACTGCTGCCGACGACGGACAAGCTGCTGATCGGCGGCGGCATGTGCTTCACGTTCCTCAAGGCGCAGGGTCACGAGGTCGGCAAGTCCCTCCTGGAGACGGACATGGTCGACACCTGCCGCGATCTGCTTGCGCAGGCGGGCGAGAAGATCGTGCTGCCGACCGACATCGTGGTGGCGGCCGAGATCACCGACGACGCGTCGGCTTCGGTGGTCGACGCCGCAGCGATACCGGCCGATCAGATCGGTCTCGACATCGGCCCGGCGAGTGTGGCCGCGTTCGCCGACGCCCTCGCCGGCGCGAAGACCGTGTTCTGGAACGGCCCGATGGGCGTGTTCGAGAAGAAGCCGTTCGCGGCGGGCACGCGGGGCGTGGCGGAGGCGATCACCAAGGTGGACGGCTTCACGGTCGTCGGCGGCGGCGACTCGGCCGCGGCCGTACGCGCCCTGGGTCTCGACGAGGAGGCGTTCGGCCACATCTCCACCGGTGGCGGTGCGTCTCTCGAATACCTCGAGGGAAAGACATTGCCCGGTGTTCAAGCGTTGGATGTCTGACGTGCCGCGCAAGGACTCCGCGACGGCGGCGGTACCGCTGAAGCCGGGCGAGCGCCGCCCGCTCATGGCCGGCAACTGGAAGATGAACTTCAATCATCTCGAGGCCATCGGTCACACCCAGAAGCTCGCGTTCAGCCTGACCGAGAAGCAGCTGACCGAGGTCGAGACGGTGCTGCTCCCGCCGTTCGTCGACATTCGCAGCGTGCAGACATTGATCGACGCGGACACCCTGTTGATCGGGTACGGCGCGCAGGACCTCTCGCCGTACGACAGCGGCGCCTACACCGGCGATGTGTCCGGCCCGATGCTCGCCAAGCTCGGCTGCCAGTACGTCATCGTCGGCCACTCGGAACGCCGGACGATCCACGGCGAAGGCGACGAGGTGGTGGCCGCGAAGGTCAAGGCGGCGATCCGCAACGAGATCACGCCGATCCTGTGTGTCGGCGAGGGTCTGGAGGTCCGGGAGGCCGGCGGCGAGGTGCCGCACTGCACCACTCAGCTTGACGCCGCCCTCGACGGGCTGACCGCCGAGCAGGTCGGCGGCGTCGTGGTGGCCTACGAGCCGATCTGGGCGATCGGCACCGGCAAGACCGCGACGCCGGGCGACGCTCAGGCGGTGATCGGCGCGATCCGCGCGCGTCTGGCCGAACGCTTCGATCAGCAAACCGCGACGACGGTACGGATCCTCTACGGCGGCTCGGTCACGTCGGCGAACATCGCGGCGATCATGGCCGAACCGGACATCGACGGTGCCTTGATCGGCGGAGCCAGCCTGAAGGTGGACGAGTTCGTCGCGATCTGCCGCTACCGGGAGCACATCCCGCGCTAGGTCGCCGGCGACCGCGAATCCGCGGCCGAGCCGGCGTTTACCCGATCGGGATCTGGTCGGTTACCGCGGCCGACGCGCGGCCGGCTATCCTTGCCGGTGCGCTCCCGATGGGCCGCCGTATGTGAGAGGACACAGCACCCGCCATGTGGTTCCCGTACCTGATGATCTCGCTGCTCGCCATCACGAGCGTGATCCTGACGCTGCTGATCCTGCTGCACCGGGGCAAGGGCGGCGGCCTGTCGAGCATGTTCGGCGGCGGCGTCACCTCCAGCCTCTCCGGCTCGTCCGTCGCCGAGCGCAACCTGGACCTGTTCACGGTGCTTGTCGGCATCGTCTGGTTCGCGTGCATTGTCGGCTATGGCCTCTGGCTCCGCCTCAAGACCGGCTGACTTTTCCGGCGGAGTTGTCTCGGTCGAGTCGCATCGGGGCGACCGTATTAGCGCCGCCGAACTCCGGCCGACGCGCGGGCCACGGCAAGCGCGCGCGAATCAGCAAGAAGTCTTACGATTGACCGCGCGACCGGAGCCCCGGTCGCGCGCAGGCTTTTCACCTGTGCGGTTCTCCGTCGATCCCCCCACGACAGGAGCACGCGGCAGTGGCCAGCAATGCAATTCGAGGTAGCCGCGTCGGCGGCGGGCCGATACGACTCACCGAAAACAGCGAACCGGCGCCACGCCGGCAATTCAACTATTGGTGTGCCAATGGGCACCGGGTCCAGCCGTCGTTCGCGGCCGAGGCTCATCCGCCGGCGACGTGGGACTGCCCGCACTGTGGCCTGCCGTGCGGACTCGACCCGGCCGATCCGCCGCCGCCACCACACGCCGAGCCGTACAAGAGCCACTTCGCGTACGTGAAGGAGCGTCGCTCGGATGCGGAGGGTGCCGCACTGCTCGACGAGGCGCTAGCCGAGCTGCGGGCCCGCCGACCCCGGTAGCGATCAACCCGGTAAGCCGCCGGACCCCGGTCAGCCACAGCCGGGGCACTGGGCCCAGCCACACAGCGAGGCAGCGCCGATGAGGCGCGGAGCTACCGGTGCGCGACGCCGGCCGCGGCCGCCCGGTCGAGCAGCCACAACGTACGTTGGGCTCCGCGTGCGCCAGCGGCCGGCACATGGACCGGATCAGCTCCGGCCAACGCCCGACCGACGGCGTCGGCCTTCTCCCCGCCCGACGCCAGGACCCACACGTCGTGGGCCGTGTTGAGCGCGCCGAGCGTCAGCGTCGTACGGATCGGCGGCGGCTTGGGACTGTCCCGCACCGCCGAGACCGGCCGGCTGGGGTCGACCAACGGGTGATCGGGGAACACGGATGCGACGTGCCCGTCTTCGCCGATGCCGAGCAGGACGACGTCGAAGCGGGGCAGTTCCCCCCGGCTTCCCGCGGCAGTGGCCAGATCTTCGGCGTAGCGGATCGCTCCGGCCTCGGGATCGTCGCCGTCCGGACCGTCCGACGCGGGCATCGGGTGGACCCGCTCGTCCGCCACTGGCAGCTTGTCCAGGAGCGCGGACCGGATCTGCGTCTCGTTGCGGTCCGGGTCGCCACTGCGTAGGAACCGCTCGTCGCCCCACCAGAGGTCGACCCGATCCCACGCGACCGCGTCGCAGACCGGCGAGGCGGCCAGCGCGGTATAGATCTTCTCGGCGATGCGGCCGCCGGTCAGCACGATCGACGCGGAGCCGTGCTCGGCCTGGGCGTCGATCAGGCGTACGGCCAGTCGCGCTGCGACCGCTGACGCGAGCACATCGGCGTCGGCGTGGATCACGACACGGGCTTCGCTCATCGACGGGCCGCCTTGCCGCCGCCGGACGTGCGCCCCTCGCCGGACGGCCGCTCCGCGCCTGTGCCGGACGCGCGCCCCACGCCACCCGTACCGGACGCGCGCGCTTTCGCGGAGACCGTGGGTTGGCTCTTGCTCGACCGGGCCGCGACGGCTGACTTGCTCCGCGCTGACGGCTTGGTCACCGCCTCTGGCGCCTCCGAGACCGCGGGATCCTGCCAGACATGCACCCGGGTAGCCGGTCGCTCATTGAGTTTCTTCATGCCGGCGAACGCGCCTAGCGCGGCCGCGTAGATCTCGTCGGCGTCGAGTCGGCGCAACTCCTCGGCCAGTTCGTCGCCGAGCGGCCGCCGGGTGAGCGGGAGATCACGGTCGATCTGGCCGGTGCGCTTGAGCAGGGCCGAATCGTTGTCGCGAGTGAGTGAGACGTTGTCGCCGTTCGCGCAGTGCAGGCTCACCTCCCGCATGCGCGGGAACTCGGTCGTCGCCTTGAGCCGGGGCATGTGCCCAAGGCGCGATCCGAGCCAGCCGCGCATCAGTGCGGCGGTCGGGTCCGAGGCGGGGGCGATCACGGTCGCGCTCGTCACCGGTGACTCGATGGTGTCGAAGGCGCCGGCCACCAGCGTTCGCCACGGTGTGATGCGGCACCACGCGAGATCAGTGTCCCCGGGTGCGTAGTCGACGGCTCGAGTCTGCAGCGCCGCGATCGGGTCGGCATGACTGGGCCGAGTCGGTGACCCGGCGGTCGCTGTAGACGCCGAGCGGGTCGTTCGCGATCTTTTGCGGCGGCTCGCTGTGCCACCAGGAGACCACGGGTACGTCCGGAGCCAGCAACGGCTGTACGACCGATTCGGCGTGCAGCGCCAGCCGGCCCTGCATGCGCAGCACGACCGCCTCGCACGGCCCGAGTCGACCGCCGACCACGATCTCCGCGTCCAGCCGGCTGCGATCGGACATGCTGCCGTCGGCCCGCACCACGATGACCAGACGGCACGGGTGCTGCGCGGCGGCGATCGTGGCGGCGGCCTCCGCCTCCCGTACCCGCCGCTCGTCGACGACGGCGACGAGCGTGAGGGCCATGCCGCTTGTCACACCGCCGGCGTTGCGCCGCTCCGCGGCCAGTGCCTTGACCACCTCGTTGCCAGTGGTATCCCAGAGGCCGATCACGGAGTCATCCCTTCGTCAGGCCGATCGTCGCGGCCGGGCGTGGTCACGCGCGCCGCCATTGGTGGCCGTCGCGGGTGAGCAGCTCGTCGGCGGCGCGGGGGCCCCATTCGCCGGCCCGGTACGGCTCCGGCGTGGTGCCGGCCCACGCCGCCTCCATGGGTCGACGACCCGCCAGCTCGCCTCGACCTCGGGCGCGTCCGGGAACAGGGTCCGGTCGCCGACCAGGACGTCGAGGATCAGCCGCTCGTACGCCTCCGGGCGACGAGTCGGTGAACGCCTCGCCGTACTGGAAATCCATCGCGATGTCCCGCAGCTCCATCGCGGTGCCGGGCACCTTCGAGCCGAACTTGAGGGCCAGCCCCTCGTCCGGCTGCACGCGCACCACGAGCTGGTTCTGGCCGAGCGACTGGACATCGGCCGGGTCGAACGGCAGGTGCGGCGCGCGCTTGAACAGCACGGCGATCTCGGTGACCCGGCGCGGCATGCGCTTGCCGGCCCGGATGTAGAACGGCACGCGAGCCCAGCGGCGGTTCTGGATGCCGAGCTTCACGGCGACGTACGTCTCCGTTGTCGAGTCCGGCGGCACGTCCTTCTCGTCGAGGTAGCCGACGGCGCGTTCGCCGGCCACCCAACCGGGCAGATACTGACCGCGTACGGTGTCCCGCGCGACATCCGTCGGCAGCGTGATCGCGCGCAGTACCTTGAGCTTCTCGGCCCGGATCTCGCCGGCCTCGAAGCTCGTCGGCTCCTCCATCGCGATCATGGCGAGGAGCTGCAACAGGTGGTTCTGCAGCACGT
Source organism: uncultured Actinomycetota bacterium (assembly GCA_963724705.1). GTDB lineage: Bacteria > Actinomycetota > Actinomycetes > Mycobacteriales > Micromonosporaceae > DASQPR01. The sequence goes on along the minus strand of CAVRVS010000004.1, from coordinate 1,702,956 downwards.
CGCGCGCGGTGCCGGCGGCGTCGTAGAAGCCGGCGCGCGAGCCGATGCCGACGTCCTCGGCCATCGTGATCTGCACCGAGTCCACGTAGTTGGCGTTCCACAGCGGCTCGAACAGCGTGTTCGCGAAGCGCAGCGCCAGGATGTTCTGGACCGTCTCCTTGCCGAGGTAGTGGTCGATGCGGAACACGTCCTGCGCGGTGAACACCTCGTCGACGAGCGAGTTGAGCTGCTTGGCCGACTTGAGATCGTGGCCGAACGGCTTCTCCACGACCACCCGGCGCCAGCCGCCGGACTTCTTGTTGTCGGCCATCCCGGTGCGTGCGAGCTGCTTGAGCACGACCGGAAACGCGGACGGCGGTATCGACAGGTAGAACGCCGCGTTGCCCTGGATCCGGTGGGTGTCGCGAAGCTCGTCCAGGGTCGCCGAAAGCTCGTCGAACGCGTTGTCGTCGTCGAACGAGCCGCCGACGAACTTGATGTTCCCGGCCAGCCGGGCCCATACCTCGTCGCGCCACGGCGTACGCGCGTGCTCCTGAGCGGCCTTCTTCGCCAGCTCCTCGAAGTCGTCGTCGCCCCAGTCGCGGCGCGCGAAGCCGGCCACCACGAAACTCGGCGGCAGCATGCCCCGGTTGGCAAGGTCGTAGATCGCCGGAATGAGTTTCTTGCGGGCGAGATCGCCGGTCACGCCGAAAATGACGACGGCGCACGGTTCCGGGATGCGCGGCAGCCGCCGATCCTTCGGATCGCGCAGCGGGTTGGGGCTCCGCTTCTCGAAGTCGTCGTGTACGACGTGATTGCCGGTCATGACTGGACGCTCCCCGAGGCCAGGGTCTTCGCGACGGCGGGCGGTCGCGCGGACGTCGCCGCCACGATCCCGCCGCCATGATCAAGACAAATGCAACAACATCTACGGTACGTGCCCGCCGCGTCGCCGTTGACCGGCGCAGGGCAACGCGTCACGTCTGGCGTGACGCGCGGTGAGCCGTCACTTCCCGAGCGACGCGTGGGCCGCGTCGATCTGCGACGTGACGCTGCCGAGCAGGTCCTTCCAGCTCGCCTCGAACTTCTCCACGCCCTCGCGCTCCAACGTGTCGACCACGTCGTCGTAGTCGACGCCCAGTGCCTTGAGGTCGTCGAGCACCTTCTGCGCGGCGGCGTACGAGCCGGTGACCGCGTCCGGCCGCACTTCACCGTGGTCGGCGAAGGCGTGGATCGTGGCCTCCGGCATCGTGTTCACCACGCCCGGCGCGACCAGCTCCTCGACGTACATCACGTCGCGGTAGGCCGGGTTCTTCGTCGACGTCGACGCCCACAGCGGCCGCTGGGGGAGCGCGCCGGCCGCGGCCAGTGCCTGCCAGCGGTCACTGGCGAAGACCTTCTCGTAGAGCTGGTACGCCAGCTGAGCGTTCGCGATCGCGGCCTTGCCGTGCATCGCCTGCGCCTCCGGCGTGCCGATCTTGTCGAGGCGCTTGTCCACCTCGGTGTCGACCCGGGACACGAAGAACGAGGCGACCGAACCGATCTTCGACAGGTCGTGGCCGTTCGCCTTGGCCTGCTCCATCCCGTCCAGGAACGCGTCCATCACTTCCTCGTACCGCTGCAACGAGAAGATCAGCGTGACGTTGACGCTGATGCCCTTCGCGAGCGTGGCCGCGATGGCCGGGACGCCGGCCGCGGTCGCCGGGATCTTGATGTACATGTTCTGCCGGTCGACCAGCCACCACAGCTGCTTGGCTTCGGCGTTCGTCCGGTCGGTGTCGTAGGCGAGCCGCGGGTCGACCTCGATCGAGACCCGGCCGTCGACCCCGTTCGACGCGTCGTACGGCCCGCGGAGCACGTCGGCGGCCCACCGGACGTCGTACGTGGTGATCATCCGCATCGCTTCGTCGATGCCGATTTCGCGCAGGGCCAGGTCGTTGACCTGCTCGGCGTAGTCCTCGGAGTCCTCGAGCGCCTTGGCGAAGATCGTCGGATTGCTCGTCACACCCACGACGTGCTGGTCGTCGCGCAGCTTGGCCAGACCGCCGGTGATGAGACGTCCACGGGAAATGTCATCGAGCCACACCGCAACTCCGGCGGCGGACAGCTCAGCGAGTCGATCGGTCATATCCTCAGCTCCTCGAAATACCTTGCCTGACAAGCGTTACGCCGTGTCGGTTGCCGGTCGGCTGTCAGTTGCCGGTGGTGGAACCGGTGATGACGCCGGCCTTGGCGAGCGACGCATGGGCCGCGGCGACCACGCGATCCGGCGTGAAGCCGAACTGCTCGAACAACACCTGGTACGGCGCCGACGCGCCGTAGTGTTCAATGCTGACGCACTCGCCGATCGGGCCGACCAGGTCCCGCCACGACATCGCGATGCCCGCCTCGACGCTCACCCTGCGCCTTAACCTCCGGCGGCAGCACCGTGTTCCGGTAGGCCTCGTCCTGCGCGTCGAACCACTCCCGGCACGGCATCGACACCACCCGCGTGCCGACGCCGTCCGCCTCCAGCCGCTCGCGCGCTTCGAGGCACAGCGAGACCTCGGAGCCCGTGCCGATGAGGATCACCTGCGGGCTCGGGGTGGACGACTCGGCCAACGTGTACGCCCCCCGGACGACGCCTTCGGCGTCCGCGACCGCATCCCGGTCGAGCACGGGCAGGTTCTGCCGCGTCAGGCACAGGGCCGTCGGCCGGTCGGTGTGTTCCAGCGCCATCCGCCAGGCCCACGCCGTCTCGTTGGCGTCACCCGGCCGTACGACGTCGAGACCCGGGATCGCCCGCAGCGCGCTCAGGTGCTCGATCGGCTGGTGGGTCGGCCCGTCCTCGCCCAGCCCGATCGAGTCGTGCGTCCACACGTACACCACGGGCAGCTTCATCAGCGCCGCCAGCCGTACGGCCGGGCGCATGTAGTCGGAGAACACGAGGAACGTCCCGCCGTACGACGCGGGTGCCGCCGTGCAGCACGATCCCGTTGAGAATCGAGCCCATGCCGTGCTCGCGGATGCCGAAGTGCAGCGTCCGGCCGTACCAGTCACCGGGGAACGCCTTCGTCGCGTGCTCCGGCGGGACGAACGACGGCTCGCCTTCCATCGTCGTGTTGTTGCTCTCGGCCAGGTCGGCCGAGCCGCCCCACAGCTCGGGCAGCACCGGCGCCAGCGCCTGCAGCACCTCGCCGGACGCCTTGCGGGTCGCCATGCCCTTGGGGTCGGCCTTGAACCGGGGGAGCGCGTCGACCCAGCCGGCCGGCAGCGTGCGCGTCGCCATGCGGTCGAACAGTTCGGCCTGCTTCGGGTTCGCCGCCCGCCAGGCGTCGAAGCCGGTCTGCCAGGCCGCACGCTCGTCGCGACCGCGCTGCGCGACCTCGCGGGTGTGCGCGAGCACCTCCGGGTCCACCTGGAACGTCTGCTCGGGGTCGAAGCCGAGGATCTTCTTCGTGGCCGCGACCTCCTCGGCGCCCATCGCCGAGCCGTGGATCTTGCCGGTGTTCTGCTTCGTCGGCGCGGGCCAGCCGATGATCGTCCGCAGGGCGATGAACGACGGCTTGTCCGTCACCTTCTGCGCTTCCAGGATCGCCTGGTAGAGGGCCTCGGGATCTTCCTGGTAGCCCGTGGGCGTGCGCCAGTCGACGTGCTGGACGTGCCAGCCGTACGCGGCGAACCGGGCCGGCATGTCCTCGGACTTCGCGATGTTCGTGTCGTCCTCGATCGAGATCGAGTTGTCGTCCCAGATCAGCAGCAGGTTGCCGAGTTTCTGGTGAGCGGCGAGGGAGGCCGTCTCGTGGCTGATGCCTTCTTCCATGTCGCCGTCCGAGGCGAGCACGTAGATCGAGTGGTCGAACGGGCTGTCCCCGGCCGGCGGCATCCGGGTCGAACAGGCCGCGCTCGCGCCGGGCCGCCATCGCCATGCCGACCGCGTTGCCGAAGCCCTGACCGAGCGGGCCGGTCGTCGTCTCGACGCCGGTCGTGTGGCCGTGCTCGGGGTGGCCGGGGGTGAGCGATCCCCACTGTACGCAGCTTCTTGAGGTCGTCCAGCTCGAGGCCGTAGCCGGACAGGTAGAGCTGGATGTAGAGCGTCAGGCTGGAGTGGCCGCAGGACAGCACGAACCGGTCGCGGCCGGGCCAGGCCGGGTCGGTCGGGTCGTGGCGCATGATGCGCTGGAACAACAGGTACGCGGCCGGGGCGAGACTCATGGCCGTGCCCGGGTGGCCGTTGCCGGCCTTCTCCACCGCGTCGGCCGCGAGCACTCGAATCGTATCGACGGCCCGACGATCAAGCTCCGACCAGGACAACTTCGTTTCGGTCACGGACGCCACTCCTTGGTTCGCGGATATGGTGAAAACCCTACCCACCGTGAGCACATTGATGCGCGATCACCCCGCGGTGTTGGCTCACTGTCCGTTCGGGCGCATCGTCACCCGCTGGGCCCTTCCGGCCGGTGTGACGGCCGGCACCGTGCGCTCCAAAGCGCCTGGACCGCCGGTCGGCGCGCTTCGCGTGCTGGTCCGGCGTCGCGGGTGCTGTCGGCCAAGTCCGACAGTGCCCACGGCGCGCCGGCGACGGCCGCGGCAGGCCCAGCCACGCCAGTATCGGCGCGTACGCTGTGCTCCGGTGCGCCGGCGTTTGTCGCGCTCGCCGTATTTGTGATCGCCCGGTTGCGACTGGCTCGTCGATTGACGAATCAGCGCCTCGCGGACCGGGAGCGCCGCTGGACGGAAGGGTGGCACTTCGCGCGTGAGTACGCTTGCCGACCGGTCCACTCCTCCGATGATCGGCCAGACCGCCGACACGCCGCAGGTGAATGCCGCCGATCTCGGGTCGACCGGAACGCTCGCCTCAGGCCGATCGCCGTGCCGGTCACCCGGCTCACCAGGACCGAGATCCGGGCCGCGTCCGCGCCTACATCACGCTCACCAAACCGCGCATCGTCGAGCTGCTGCTCGTCACGACCGTACCGACGATGTTCCTCGCCGCCGGCGCGGCTGCCGGGGCTGTGGCTGACCCTCGTCGTGGTGGTCGGCGGCGCGCTCGCCGCCGGCGCCGCCAACGCGTTCAACTGCTACATCGACCGCGACATCGACCAGCTGATGAAGCGGACGTCGCGGCGCCCGCTGCCGGCGAGCACGGTCGAGCCGCGCAACGCTCTGTTCTTCGGCGTCGTGCTCACGGTGGTGTCGCTCGCGCTCATGGGCGCGTTCACCAACTGGCTCGCGACCGCCCTGACCGCCGCCGCGATCGCCTACTACGACCTCGTCTACACCATGTGGCTCAAGCGCACGACGCCACAGAACACGGTGTGGGGCGGCGTCTGTGGCGCGATGCCGGTGCTGATCGGATGGGCCGCCGTCACCGGCGGTCTCGACGTGCGCGCGTGGCTGCTGTTCGCGCGTCGTGTTCCTGTGGCAGCCGCCGCACTTCTACGCGCTCGCGATCAAGTTCAAGGACGACTACGCCCGGGCCGGGATCCCGATGCTGCCCGTCGTCGCTCCACCCGGCGGGTCGGCGTGGAAACCGTCGTCTACAGCTGGCTGACGGTGGCCGCGTCGCTCGCGCTGTGGCCGTTCGGGATGACCCCGCTCTACGGCCTCACCGCGCTCGGCACGGGGATCGCGCTGATCGTCGAGGCACATCGCCTCTACGGCCGCGCCCGCCGGGGCGAGCCGATCAAGCCGATGCGGCTGTTCCACTGGTCGACGACGTACCTCACGCTCGTTTTCGTCGCCGTCGCGGTGGACGCGCTCATTCAGGCTCGCTGACCCGCTCGCGGTCCGCCGCGGATCGCCTCGGAGCTATCGCACGGTTTGAAGGCTGTGGTCTAGAAACGCCGAGGTCGTCGCCGGGCGTGCCAGAACCGTCAGAGAGCTGACAGTCTGTGTCTGATTTGCCGGCTGTTATGTCAGCCTAAAGGCCGAAATATCCGGCCATAACATGGACGCGATTCACGTTTCCGGTCAGTAATGATCGTCACAAAGTCGTAAACGTCGGCGGCTACCGCGACGGCAGTCTGCCTAGGCTGTGCCTCATGGCAGATGGTTCCGACGCAATGTTGACCGCTGACGCAACCGAGACGACCGACTCACCGGCGAACATCGCCGCCGGCATGAAGACGTTCGCCACGGTGCACGGCGGCGCACGTGCGGTCATTGAGTACGTCGGCCGACGTGGCGCACGAATCGTCCTCGTGGGGGAGGACGGCGAATGGGCCGACTACTTCGCCTCCGGCACAGATATCGCGCGCAGCGCGTGTGTCGAGGCGGGGGTCGACGTGGACAACGGGTGGGAGCGCGAGCTGATCGAACAGATGCGGCCCGAGCAACGACCTGTGGCGCTCGATGAGCCGCCGCATCCTCGCTCGGTAGCCAAGGGGGCACCGAACAACCGAGAAGAACAGCACCATCCAGGCGACCCGGGGCCGAAAGCCCCGGGTCGCCTTCTGCGTGGTCGGCACGCCGCTCGGTGCGCTACGCGTGTGCGCCGCCACAACCGACCGACTCGGCCGCGGGAGGATCTGTGTCGATTGCCTACCATGATCGCCGTGACCGCCGCCCCCATCGCGCTTGTGACCTGCGCCGAGATCCCGGAACTCGAAGGCGACGATCGGCTCGTGATCGGGCCGCTCGCGGGCTCGGGCTTGCGGCCGAGCCGGTGGTCTGGGACGACCCGACGGTTGACTGGGATCGCTACCGCCTCGCCGTGCTGCGGTCGCCGTGGGACTACGCATCGCGCCGGGCCGAGTTCGTCGCCTGGAGCGCTCGGGTACCGCGCCTGGCGAATTCGGCCGCCGTCGTCGCCTGGAACACCGACAAGCGCTACCTGGCCCAGCTGGCCGCGTCCGGCGTGGCCGTGGTGCCGACCGATTGGTTGGAGCCGGGTGACGAGTGGGCGCCGCCGGATGCCGGTCACTGGGTCATCAAGCCGTCGATCAGCGCTGGCAGCCAGGACACCGGCCGCTATGACCTCGTCGCCGCGCCCGACCGCGACCACGCTGCGGCGCACGTGCGGCGCCTGCTGGAAGCTGGCCGTACGGTCATGATCCAGCCGTACCTGGACGCCGTCGACACCAGTGGCGAGACCGCCCTGATCTTCGTCGGCGGCGAGTTCAGCCACGCGATCCGCAAGGGTCCGATGCTCGACGGTCCCGATCTGGGGCCGGCCGACCGCGAACCCGAGCTCTACAAACCGGAGGACATCTCGGCCCGCGAATCGTCCGCGGCCGAGCGGGCGCTGGCCGAGCACGTGCTGAAGTCGATGCCGCCGCGCCTGGCCCCGCTGCTCTACGCCCGCGTGGACCTGATCCCGGGTCCGGGCGGCGCACCGATCCTCATCGAGCTCGAACTGACCGAGCCATCGCTGTTCCTGGGCTTCGCGGATGGCGCCGCACAGCGGTTCGCCGAGGCGATCGCGGCCGCGGCGAAGATCGCCTGACTCGCCGCGCGGGCGGCGTCAGACGCGTTCGGCGCGACCGGGTCGACGGGACCGGTTCGACGATCGCGGCCCCGGTGTCACCGGTGCCCGGCACGGCCGGCCGCGCCCGGCCCAGCAGCGTCAACGCGGCGACCAGGACGAGGCACGCGCCGAGCATGTGCGCACCGACCAGCACGACCGGCAGGTGAGTGAAGTACTGCACGAATCCGATCGCCGCCTGCGCGACCTCGACGAGGACGAGCACACCCGCCGCACGTACGGTCCGGGCTGGGGCGCCCGACGCGCGCAGCGCGAACCACGCCGCCACGGACAGACCGATCAGCAGCATGACGAGGTCGGCGTGCAGCTGCGCGACCATCGCCGGATCGAGGCCGGTCCGGTGCGCCTTCTCGTCGCCGGCGTGCGGCCCGCTGCCGGTCACGATCGTGCCGGCGGCCAGCACGGCGGCCGTCGTCCCGACGATCACCCACGCCAACCCCTGCACCGCCGGGTGCGCGGGCGCGTCGGTGCGTGTCGGTCGGGTCCGGATCCACAACTCGTACGCGGCGACGATGATCGCGCTGGACAGCAGGAAGTGGCCGGCGACAAGCCACGGGTTCAGGTCGGTCAGCACGGTCAGCCCACCGAGAACCGCCTGCGCCGGAATGCTCGCCAGGACGGCGATCGACCAGCCGACACGGCCGCGCCGTCCGGCCTCGCCGCGATCGCGCTGGAGCCAGGCACGCGATCACGCAGGCCACCGCGAGAACGCTGACGACCGAGGTCAACGTACGGTTCGTGAACTCGATCTCGCCGTGATAGCCCATGGCGGCCGTAGTGACGTAGGAGCCGTCGGTGCACCGGGGCCAGGTCGGGCAGCCGAGCCCGGAACCGGACAAACGCACCGCGCCGCCGGTAACCACGATCCCGATGTTGGCGACCAGGGAACCGAGCGCCAGGCGGCGCAGGGTGACGGGGGTGGCGAAAAACGCATGCACCCGACTGATCGCATTCACCGCCACATGGTACGACTGGAGTTCTCAGCCGCCGTTTGCGGAGCAGCGCAAGCGTGCCGAACCGCATGATCACGGTGGCGTGGATCACCGGCGGGTCTGTTTGCGCTCGTCCGTGCCGAAATACGTCACACTGGTGTTGTGAAAAACACGGCGGTGCCCGCTCGAGTGATCGCTACCGGAGCGATCCAGGTGCGGGAGCCCGAGGCACGCGAGGCCGCGCCGCTCATCGTGGGCGGTGCTGATTGCCGTACCCGTGATCGGGTTGCGCAGTTGCTCCTCGCCCACGGCGCCGCCACCGCCGCCGAGCTGGGCGATGCCCTGAGCCTCAGCCCCGCCGGGATCCGTCGCCACCTCGACGCGATGCTCGACGACGGTGACGTGACCTCGCGTGAGCAGGTCATCCGCGGTCCGCGTGGCCGTGGACGCCCCGCCCGAGTGTTCTCGTTGACCGACGCGGCCCGGCTGCGCACCGGCACGCACACCTACGATGACCTGGCCACCGTCGGCGTTGCGCTGGGTGGCCGCGCACGGCGGGCCGGACGCCGTGGCGGCGTTCGCGACCGACCAGGTCGCCGCGCTCGAGGACCGGTGCCGCTCGGCCATGGAAGGCGCGGGTGACGAGCCTCTCGCCCGGGCCGAGGCACTCGCGTCGGCACTGACCGCCGAGGGATACGCTGCATCGGCTTCGGTGATCGCCACGGGCGGCCAGCTCTGCCAGCACCACTGCCCGGTCGCGCACGTGGCGGCCGAGTTCCCGCAGTTGTGCGAGGCCGAAACGCAGGCAATCTCCAAGCTCGTCGGCACGCACGTCCAGCGCCTGGCTACCATCGCGCACGGCGACGGCGTGTGCACCACGCACATCCCGGATCCACGGCACATTCCTGACGCACGCCGAGCGGCCGAGTCCCGCCGCCAGGCGACGCCCGCACCATCCACTGTCAAGACTGTGAGGACGACCATATGACCGAGCAGACCGTTACACCGCAGCTCACCCAGGACGAGCAGCTCGCCGCGCTCGGCTCCTACTCCTACGGCTGGGCTGACTCGGACACCGCCGGCGCGACCGCGCAGCGTGGCCTGTCCGAGGCGGTCGTCCGCGGTATCTCGGACAAGAAGAGCGAACCGCAGTGGATGCTCGACCTGCGGCTGAAGGGTCTGCGGCTGTTCGACCGCAAGCCGATGCCGGCCTGGGGCGCCGATCTGTCCGGCATCCACTTCGACAACATCAAGTACTTCGTACGGTCGACCGAGAAGCAGGCGGCGAGCTGGGACGACCTGCCGGCCGACATCAAGAACACGTACGACAAGCTCGGCATCCCGGAGGCGGAGAAGCAGCGCCTCGTGGCCGGCGTCGCGGCGCAGTACGAGTCCGAGGTCGTCTACCACAAGATCCGTGAGGATCTCGAAGAGCAGGGCGTCCTCTTCCTCGACACGGACACCGCGCTGCGCGAGCACGAGGACATCTTCAAGGAGTACTTCGGCACCGTGATCCCGGTCGGCGACAACAAGTTCGCCGCGCTGAACACGTCGGTCTGGTCCGGCGGCTCGTTCATCTACGTGCCGAAGGGCGTGCACGTCGAGATCCCGCTGCAGGCGTACTTCCGGATCAACACCGAGAACATGGGCCAGTTCGAACGTACGTTGATCATCGTCGACGAGGGTGCCTACGTGCACTACGTCGAGGGCTGTACGGCGCCGATCTACTCGTCGGACTCGCTGCACTCGGCGGTCGTCGAGATCATCGTCAAGAAGAACGCGCGCTGCCGCTACACGACGATCCAGAACTGGTCGAACAACGTCTACAACCTGGTCACCAAGCGGGCCGTCTGCCACGAGGGCGCGACCATGGAGTGGATCGACGGCAACATCGGCTCCAAGGTGACGATGAAGTACCCGTCCGTGTACATGCTCGGCGAGTACTCCAAGGGCGAGGTGCTCTCCGTCGCGATGGCGGGCGAGGGCCAGCACCAGGATGCCGGCGCGAAGATGGTGCACGCCGCGCCGCACACGTCGTCGACGATCATCTCGAAGTCGATCGCCCGTGGCGGCGGCCGGACGTCCTACCGTGGTCTCGTCCAGGTGCTGGAGGGTTCGCACCACTCGCGCTCGACCGTGAAGTGCGACGCGCTGCTGGTCGACACGATCTCCCGCTCGGACACGTACCCCTACGTCGACATCCGTGAAGACGACGTGTCGATGGGCCACGAGGCGACCGTCTCGAAGATCAGCGACGACCAGCTGTTCTACCTGATGAGCCGAGGCATGACCGAGGACGAGGCGATGGCGATGATCGTCCGTGGCTTCATCGAGCCGATCGCCAAGGAACTGCCGATGGAGTACGCGCTCGAGTTGAACCGCCTGATCGAGCTGCAAATGGAGGGCGCAGTCGGCTAGGGCGGCCGTAGGCCGGCCATAGCCGACTGCGCAAACTCGATGGGTGGGCGCTGTCCGTCGGGGTTGGGCTAAACGATTGCAGCGCCGTCGGGTTCGGCCGGAGTCGCGGGACACGACCGAGCGTGCGGTCAGACCGGTCGTGCTCGACGACCAGATCGATCGAGATCCGAAAGATAGCGGGAGATTCCAGAACACGATGAGTACCGAAACTGTGGCGCCGCCGGCGGCGGCGGGTCCGGCGAAGACCCGCGCCCAGGCACTGCGCTCCTATGACGTCGCCGACTTCCCGGTGCTGTCCGGCCGCGAGGAGGAGTGGCGGTTCACGCCGCTCGCTCGCCTGCGCGGGCTGGCCAAGGCCGACGGCAGCGGCGAGGCGTATGGGCTCGGGTCCACATCGGTTCAGCACACGGGCCTGCCGGCCGGCGTGACGCTGGAGTCGATCGGTCGCGAGGACGCCCGCATCGGATCGGTGCTGACCCCGTTCGATCGGATCAGCGCGCTGGCCTACGGCCAGTTCGGTGCGGCTTCGTTGCTCCGCGTCGACCGTGGTGCCGTGGTGGCCGAGCCGGCCACGGTCCGCATCGTCGGCGACAAGAACGACGAGCCGGACTTCGGTCACCTGTTCATCGAGGTCGGCGCGGTCGCCGAGGCGACGCTCGTGCTCGAGTATTCGGGCAGCGCCACGCTCGCCGACAACGTCGAGGTGTCGATCGGCCAGGGCGCGAACCTCACGCTGGTCACCGTGACCGACTGGGCGGCCGATGCCGTACAGGCGCAGCATCTGAAGTTCCGGCTCGGTCGGGACGCGAAGCTCACCCACATCCAGGTGACGCTCGGCGGCGACCTCGTCCGGCAGTACACCTCCGTGGACTACGCGGATCGTGGCGGCGACGCCGAGCTGTACGGTCTCTACTTCGCCGGCGCCGGCGAGCATTTCGAGCATCGGCTGCTCGTCGACCATGCCGTACCGGACTGTACGAGTTACGTCGGCTACCGGGGCGCCTTGCAGGGCGACGGAGCGCACACCGTGTGGGTCGGTGACGTCCTCATCCGGGCCGAGGCGACCGGCACGAAGACGTACGAGATCAACCGGAATCTCGTGCTGTCCGACGGCGCGCGCGCCGACTCGGTGCCGAACCTCGAGATCGAGACCGGTGAGGTCATCGGGGCCGGGCACGCGAGCACGACCGGCCGCTTCGACGACGAGCAGCTGTTCTACCTCATGGCGCGCGGCATCCCCGAGGACCAGGCCCGCCGCCTGGTCGTACGCGGATTCTTCGCCGAGCTGATCGACCGCATTCCGGTCGACGAGCTGCGCGAGCGCCTGTCCGCCGCGATCGAGGAGCGGCTCGCGGGGGCGGGTGCCTGACGATGAGCGAGTTTGTGAAGGTCTGCTCCGTCGACGACATCGCGATCGGCGAGACGATCAGCGCGAACATCGACGGCGTTGACGTCGCTGTCGTCCACGCCGAAGACGGCGCGTTCTACGCGATTTACGACGAGTGCTCGCACGCCTCGGTGCCGCTGTCCGAAGGCGAGGTCGAAGGCTGCACGCTCGAGTGCTGGCTGCACGGCTCGCGTTTCGACCTGCGGACCGGCCAGCCGACCGGGCTGCCGGCGACCGTGCCGGTGCCGGTCTATCCGGTCGAGGTGCGCGATGGATTTGTGTTCGTTTCCTTGTCATCGATGAGCGATGCGCCGTCCGGTGCACCGAATGGAGTTGTGAAGTGAGCAAGCTCGAGATCCGCGACCTGAAGGTGTCGGTCAAGCTGCCCGACGGCGAGGCGAAGCCGATCCTCGACGGCGTCACATTGACCATCAGCTCCGACGAGATCCACGCGATCATGGGACCGAACGGCTCCGGCAAATCGACGCTGGCTTATTCGATCGCCGGCCACCCGCGCTACCAGATCACCGAGGGTTCGGTCCTGCTGGACGGGCAGGACGTGCTGGCCATGACGGTCGACGAGCGCGCTCGCGCCGGTCTGTTCCTGGCCATGCAGTACCCGGTCGAGGTGCCCGGTGTATCGGTCGCGAACTTCCTGCGTACCGCGAAAACCGCCATCGACGGTGAGGCACCGAAGCTGCGGACCTGGGCCAAGGACCTCAAGGGCGCGATGGAAGCGCTCGGGATGGACCCGGCATTTGCCCAGCGCAACGTCAACGAGGGCTTCTCCGGCGGCGAGAAGAAGCGCCACGAGATCATGCAGCTCGAGCTGCTGAAGCCCAAGATCGCGATTCTCGACGAGACCGACTCGGGCCTCGACATCGACGCGCTACGCATCGTGTCCGAAGGCGTGAACCGGGTTCGCGACAACGGCAGTACGGGCTTGCTGCTGATCACTCACTACACGCGGATCCTGCGCTACGTGAAGCCAGACTTCGTGCACGTGTTCGTGGCCGGCCACATCGTCGAGGAGGGCGGCCCGGAGCTGGCCGAGCGGCTCGAATCCGAAGGCTACGAGCGGTACGTCGCCGGTGCCGGCGCGGCGGCGATCTGATCGAGTCCGCGGCCCGGTCAGGTCGCGGCAATCGGCGGGCGATCCGCGGAGCACACGGTAGGGAGCGAAACATGAAGACGGTCACTGATACGGCGTCGACGCCGTCCGGCTCGCTGGCGAGTGTGGACGTGCCGACGCTGGACGTCGCGCGGGTCCGGGCCGATTTCCCGATCTTCGAACGCCTGATCAACGGCCGTCCGCTCGTCTATCTCGACAGCGCGAACACGTCGCAGAAGCCGCGCGTGGTGATCGACGCGCTCCGCGAGCACTACGAGGTGCACAACGCGAACGTCGCGCGGTCGGTGCACACGCTCGGCACGGAGGCGACGGCGGCGTACGAGGGCGCCCGCGCTAAGGTCGCCACATTCATCGGCGCGGCCGGCCCGGACGAGGTGGTGTTCGCAAAGAACGCGACCGAGGCGATCAACCTGGTGGCGTACGCGTTCGGCAACGCCTCGGTCGCACCGAAGGCCAACGACGAGCGGTTCGTGCTCCGGCCCGGCGACGAGATCGTCGTCTCCGAGATGGAGCACCACTCGAACATCGTGCCGTGGCAGATGCTGTGCGAGCGTACGGGCGCGACGTTCAAGTGGTTCGGGATCACCGACGACGGCTACCTCGACCTGTCCCGCCTCGACGAGATGATCACCGAGCGGACGAAGCTCGTCTCGATCGCGTACGTGTCCAACACGCTCGGCACGATCAACGACCCGGCGCCGATCATCGCCCGGGCTCGCCAGGTCGGTGCGCTCGTCATGCTGGACGGATCGCAGGCCGTGCCGCAGATGCCGGTCGACGTCGCGGCGCTCGACCTCGACTTCCTGGCATTCACCGGGCACAAGATGGCCGGTCCGACCGGCATCGGCGTGCTGTGGGCGCGATCTTCGCTCCTGTCGGCCATGCCGCCATTCCTCGGCGGCGGCTCCATGATCGAGACCGTCACGATGGCCAAGACGACGTACGCCCCGCCGCCGGCCCGCTTCGAGGCCGGCACGCCGCCGATCGCCGAGGCCATCGCGCTCGGCACGGCGATCGACTACCTGACCGGTCTGGACATGCGGGCGGTCGCGGCGCACGAGCGCGGGCTGACGACGTACGCGCTGGACGCTCTGTCGACCGTCGAAGGCCTCCGGGTTTACGGTCCGACCGACCCCGCCGACCGTGGTGGCACGATGTCGTTCGCGCTCGACGGCGTACACCCGCACGATGTCGGGCAGATTCTCGACGAGTTCGGTGTTGAGGTACGCGTGGGACATCATTGCGCCCGACCGGTATGCGCCCGCTTCGGTGTGGCCGCGATGACGCGTGCGTCGTTCTACGTCTATACGACCACGCACGAGATCGACGAACTCGTACACGGTCTCGAACACGTACGGAAGGTGTTCGCGTGATGCAGTTCGATGCCCTCTACCAGGAGATCATCCTGGACCACTACAAGCGGCCGCACGGTCGCGGCCTGCGCGAGCCGTTCCAGGGCGAGGCGCACCACGTGAACCCGACCTGTGGCGACGAGATCGACATCCGGGTGCACCTGGACGGCGCGACGATCGACGACGTGTCGCACGACGGCATGGGTTGTTCGATCAGCCAGGCCGCCGCCAGCGTCCTCTACGACCTGGTCAACGGGCAGACGGTGACCGATGCGCTGGCCCGTACCGACGCGTTCACCGATATGGTCGCCGGCCGGGGCGCGGGCGAGCCGGACGAAGAGCTGCTGGAAGACGGCGTCGCGTTCGCTGGCGTCGCGAAGTATCCGGCCCGCGTCAAGTGCGCGCTGCTGCCCTGGATGGCCTTCAAGGACGCGTTGGTCCGGGCCCAGGCGGCGAGCGCGTCGAGCGACGGGGACAACCGGAGTGCACACACCACGACAGTCGGAGGAACGGCATGAGTGACGAGACAACGACGACGGCACCCGCCGGCAAGGCTGCGCTGGACGACGTCGAAGAGGCGCTCAAGGACGTCGTCGACCCCGAGCTGGGGATCAACGTCGTCGACCTCGGCCTGGTCTACGGCATCCATGTCGACGACGAGAACGTGGCGACCGTCGACATGACGCTCACGTCGGCGGCCTGTCCGCTGACCGATGAGATCGAGGAGCAGGCGCACGCCGCGCTCTGCACCGGCCCGGGTGGCGGCCTCGTCAAGGACGTACGCCTGAACTGGGTGTGGATGCCGCCGTGGGGCCCGGACAAGATCACGGACGATGGCCGCGAGCAGTTACGAGCGTTGGGCTTCAACGTCTGACCGATGTGCACAGCGCCGCCGACCCGTCGGGTCGGCGGCGTTTTTGTGCCCGCCGAGCTTGGGCCGGTTTCCTGTCGGCATGGGCGGGTACGGTCGGGGCATGAGTGATGAGCACGTAGCGGCCGATGCATCGGCGGAGCCGGTGGCCGACCCGCGACCCATGCTCGGGCGGGCCGTCGACCAGGCTGGCATGGTGATCGCGCACATCACGCCTGATCAGGCCGGATATCCGACGCCGTGCCAGTCATGGGACGTGAATGCGCTGGCCAATCATCTGCTCCATGGCCTCGACCGGTTCCACGCGACGGTGCTGGGCGAGAAGGTCGACTGGGGCACGTCGCTACCCGACGTCGAGGGCGAATGGGCGCAGGCCTTCCACGACCGCGCCGACGCCCTCATGGCCGCATGGGGCGCGGTGCCGGACATCGACGCCACGCGGCCGTCGGCGATGGGTGAGCTGTCGATGGGCTTCCTGGCCGGTCAGCAGACTGCCGAGATCGCCCAGCACACGTGGGACCTCGCCGCGGCGACCGGGCAGCGGGACGCGCTGGACGACGCGATCGCCTTGGAGGCGCTCGGGTGGACGCGCGGTGCCCTGTCGCCCGAATTCCGTGGGCCGGAGGACAGCGGCAAGGCCTTCGGCGACGAACGACCGGTCGACGCCGACGCGCCGGCGTGTGACCAGCTTGCTGCGTTCTTTGGCCGCGATCCCGCGTTCGCCGGCGAGCCCACGTGATCGCCTTCGCTCCGAGGCGAACGCTGTAGACCGCTTCGGAACATAGGCGTACGGTAGTGAACATGAGTGTTCACTTGCCTTCGCGATCGACGAAGTCGACGCTGCTGGATGTGGCCGCGGAAGCGCTGGTGGCGGATCCGGCGGCGTCGCTGGCCGATGTGGCCGCCGCCGCTGGCATCGGCCGGACGACGCTGCACAAGCATTACGCCACCCGTGACGATCTGATGCGTGCGGTCGCACATCGCGCCATCGACCTGTGGTCGGCGGCGATCGACGATGTCGCCGTCGGCGCCGACGGCGGACTCCGATCGCTCGTCGAGGCGATGATTCCGATTGGCCCGCAGCTCGCGTTCCTGTGGCGCAGCCCGATCTTCGACCATGTACCGGAGATCGTGGAGCGGTGGGTCGCGGTCGAGGCACGCTGCAAGGACATTGTGGTGCGCGCGCGGGCCACCGGGGTCATCGCTCCCGACGTGCCGGAATGGTGGCTGCTGCAATCGCTCTACTCGATCGTCTACGTCGCCTCGGAGTCGATCCGGTCGGGCCATCTCGCGCCGCGCGAGGCTACCGGTCTCGTCCTCAATACGTACCTGCGTGGCCTTGGCCCGGACCAGTCGGCGGTGAACGCGTGAGCGCGGCCGGCCAGGCCGTGGAGTTCGCGTCGTCGCTCTACCGCCAGCGGGCAAACGTGGCTTTCGCCGGCTACGTACGTCACGACCCAATGGCCCGTCTGCAGTTGCGACCCGGACGCGCGAATCCGTACGCGATCTATGACGAGATGCGCGCGGGTGGGACGGTCGTGCCCACGCGGCTCGGGAACTGGGTGACCACGAGCCACCGGGTGAGCAACACCGTGCTGCGTGACCGCCGCTTCGGCGTCCGTCCACTCGGCACCGTGCCCGGCCCGGACGAGATGAATCTGTCGTTCCTCGACATGAATGAACCCGACCACACACGGCTGCGCCGGCTGGCGATGCCGGCGTTCAGTCCGAAGGCGGTCGCGACTTACCGCGACCGCATCAGCGGCGCCGTCGGCGGGATGCTCGACGCTGCGGACGTCGGCGGTGGGTTCGACCTCGTGTCGACGCTCGCCGCACCGTTGCCGATCGCCGTCATCACCGATCTGCTCGGCATCCCCGAGGCGGAAGCGAACGACTTCGCGCGCGTCGGCGTCGTGATCGGGAGCGCGCTTGACGGGATCCGATCGCTTCGCCACGCCGGCCAGTTGCAGGCGGCGAACGTGCGGTTGCAAAGGCTCTTCGAGAGCCTGTTCGAGCTGCGCCGTCGCGCTCCGGGTGACGACATCGTGAGCCAGATCGTCGCCGCGGAAGGCGACAACATCAAACCGGCCGAGATGCTGCCGATGTGTGTCCTGCTGCTGGTGGCGGGCTTCGAAACGACGGTCAACCTGATCGGCAATGCGGTGCTGGCTCTGCTCGATCATCGCGAGCAATGGGAGGCGCTGTGCGCAGACCCGGTCGGCATGGCGCCGCTCGCCGTCGACGAGGCGCTTCGCTTCGATCCACCGGTCCAGCGCACCGCCCGCGTGGCGTTGGAAGCGACCGAACTCGAGGGAAAGCAGGTTCGGAAAGGGCAGCTGGTCGTCACGCTCATCGGCGCCGCCAATCGTGACCCCGAGGTGTACGAGCAGCCCGGCAACTTCGACATCGGCCGCCGGCCGAGCGTCGATCACCTCGCGTTCTCCAGCGGCATCCACTACTGCGTCGGACAGCCGCTAGCGAAGCTCGAAGCGACCATCGCACTGCAAATGCTGGCCGAGCGTTTGCCGTCGTTGCAGCGTCGCGGGCCGGTCAAGCGCCGGAACGCTACGACGATTCGTGGTCCGCTGCTTCTGCCGGTTGTCGCCGGCGGTCGCTCCTAATAGCCAACGAACGTGAAGGCGTTGACGCCGGTTGGCAACGGTGGTGGGTCGACGCGGGAGCGGTGCACGCCGACTCCGTACCGGTGGCCGCCACGCGTCCACAGTAGTCAGCGGCTCAGACGTCGGCGCCGACGTTCTTGAGCGCCTCCCGCCGCGACAGCCCGGACAGCTCCGGGTGAGCGCCGACGAACGCGCGTACGGCGCCGGGCGCGACCTTCGCGTACTCCCGTAACGCCCACCCGATGGCTTTGCGGACGAAGAAGTCGCGATGGCCGGCTTGGGCCGCACAGTATCGGAAGAGGCGTTCTGAATCCGTGGTCTCGCGGTAGCGCACCTGGTGGAGGATCGCGGTCCGGACAAGCCACATGTCCTCGTTACCCGACCAATCGTCCATGGTGGTGACGAGGCCGGGATAGGTTGTGACGAGTGGGCCGACGACGTGCGCCGCGAGTTCATCGACCGTGTCCCACCACGGCTTCGTGGTGATGAGCGGGCGGACGACGTCGAGGAAACCGGCCTCGCATACGCCGACGTAGCGGCGCATCAGCCGGACGGCGAAGTACTGGTATTCGCGCTCGTCCCGAACCCAACACGCCTGTGCGACGTCCCGTAGGTCGGCCTGGGTCGGTCGCCCGGCACCGTCGAGAACCGCCCGGTTCAATGCGCGCTGCTCGGGCGCGGTGATGCCGAGGTAGGCGAACTGATGGCGCATGTAGGCGACCATCGGCTCCGCTCGGGCCGGATCCCGGGCGGCATCGTACGTGCGGGTCAGGCGGTCCAGCACGGATGTCGCGTACGGCGTCAGCGGCATGGACGCAGCATCGCACCACGGTCCGACGCGCCCTGGATCGCCTGGCACACTGGCGTGCGTGCCGGCGACGAGCGGTTCGAGGCGGCCCGCGGCGGGCGGTGGCCGGTGGGTCGACGTCGCGCCGGAACGGCTCGGGCGATGGATCGACGGGTTCGGTCAGCGCCACGGCTCGATGACGCACACCATCGCCGACGGCGTGCTCCGGCTCCGCGCGGTCGACATGGCCGAGGCCGAGATCCTGCCGCCGCCCGGTGCCCGGATCGCCGACGACCTCGACGGGTTCGTCGCGATGGCCACCACGCCGCGACGGATCGGGCTGCTCCTCGCCCGCAAGTCGGCCTACGCGGTCGGGATCGCGGCCGGAGCGGACCTTGTCGCGTCGAAGGTCGACAGCAGCTATGTCCAGAGCCGTACGGCCGCCGGCGGCTGGTCGCAGCAGCGCTTTGCCCGCCGGCGCGCCAACCAGGCGAAGGCGGCCGCCGGTGACGCATCCGACACCGTGGCGCGTCTCCTGCTGCCGGAAACCGGGTCGCTCGCAGCCGTCGTGGCCGGTGGCGATCGCCGTACGGTCGACGCGATCCTCGCCGACCGGCGGCTGGAGGCGTCGCAGCGCTCGTCGACCAACGCTTCCTGGACGTGCCCGAGCCGCGGCTCGCGGTGCTGCGGGACGCCGTGGCGGCGGCCCGGGCCGTACGGATCCGGGTCGTCGATCCGGAGTAAGACCGGCGGCACCTTGCACAGAACGGGTATTCGCTCGCCGACGGTATTCCGTCTCGGCGCCTACCTCTCTGCACGCAACAGTGCGTGCAGAGACATAGGCAGTTGCACCGACTGCCCGGTCCAGAACCGGCGTCGGCGCCCAGGCCAGAAGCCAGACCAATGCGAGAGTGACCGCAACCACGGCCGCACGACCCAAAAAGCCCGTGACAGTCCCGGTATACTTTCGGCGTGCTCCTCTGCGAAGACTGACCGCCCCGCACCGACCGATGTCACGGATGACCGGCCGGTGCTGACGCGTGTCCGCCGCAGTCTTGCCTTTTCGAGAGTGAGCAAACCCCCGCCATGATTACGACCACCGCCCTGGAGCTTCGCGCCGGCGCTCGGATCCTGCTGTCCGAGGCGTCGCTGCGCGTGCAGCCGGGCGACCGCATCGGTCTCGTCGGACGCAACGGTGCCGGCAAGACGACCACCCTGAAGGTGCTGGCCGGCGAGGGCCAGCCGTTCACCGGAACCGTCGAGCGCCGCGGGCCGGTCGGCTACCTGCCGCAGGACCCCCGTACCGGCGATCTGGAGGTCACCGCCGCGAACCGGGTCCTGTCCGCACGCGGCCTGGACACCATCCTGAGCGAGATGAAGGCCCTCGAGGCGCAGCTCGCGACCGACACCGACGAACGCACCCTGCGCCGGTACGGTGCCCTCGAAGATCAGTTCGCCGGGCTCGGCGGGTACGCGGCCGAGGCCGAGGCGGCCCGGATCTGCGCCAACCTCGGCCTGCCGGACCGGATCCTGGCCCAGACGCTGGGCACGCTGTCCGGCGGTCAGCGGCGGCGCATCGAACTGGCCCGGATCCTGTTCCGGGACGCCGCGGCGACCGGCGGCGGCATCCTGCTGCTCGACGAGCCGACGAACCACCTCGACGCCGACTCGATCACCTGGCTGCGCGGGTTCCTGTCCGCACACAAGGGCGGCCTCATCGTCATCTCCCACGACGTCAACCTGCTCGACGCGGTCGTCAACAAGGTCTGGTATCTCGATGCCAACCGGTCCACGGTCGACGTCTACAACGTCGGCTGGAAGACGTATCTGCAGCAGCGGGAGACGGACGAGAAGCGCCGCCGTCGCGAGCGCGCCAACGCCGAGAAGAAGGCCGGCGCGCTGATGGCGCAGGCCGACAAGATGCGCGCGAAGGCGACCAAGACCGTGGCCGCGCAGAACATGGCCCGCCGGGCCGAGCGACTGCTGGACGGTCTGGAAGACGTACGCGCCGCGGACAAGGTGGCCAAGGTACGGTTCCCGACCCCGGTGCCGTGCGGGAAGACGCCGTTGACCGCGCACGACCTGTCCAAGAGCTACGGCTCGCTGGAAATCTTCTGCGACGTCGACGTGGCCGTCGATCGCGGCTCCCGCGTCGCGATCCTCGGGCTCAACGGTGCCGGCAAGACGACACTGCTGCGGATGCTCGGCGGCCTGCTCGAGACCGACACCGGTGAGGTCGTTGCCGGCCACGGCCTGCGGATCGGCTACTACGCGCAGGAACACGAGACGCTCGACGTCGACCGTACGATCCTCGAACACATGCGCTCGGCCGCGCCGGACCAGACCGACACCGACCTGCGGCGAGATTCTCGGTGCGTTCCTGTTCACCGGCGACGACGTCGACAAGCCGGCCGGCGTGCTGTCCGGCGGCGAGAAGACCCGGCTGGCGCTCGCGACGCTGGTCTGTTCGGGCGCGAACGTGCTGCTGCTGGACGAGCCGACCAACAACCTCGACCCGGTCAGCCGGGAACAGGTGCTCGACGCGATCGCGCGCTATCCGGGAGCGATCGTGCTGGTGACGCACGATCCCGGGCGCGGTGACCGCGCTCAAGCCGGACCGGGCGATCCTGCTGCCCGACGGCGTCGAGGACGCGTGGAGCGACGACCTGCTGGAGCTCGTCGAGCTCGCGTAGGCGCATCCGCGCGCCGCCGCGCGGGATCACCAGGGCGTCGCCAGCACCGCCTGGATCACGACGGCGGTAACGGCGCCGCCGGCGACGAGCGGCCATGGTACGGCCGGCACCGGACCGGCCGGCCGGGCCGGCGCGATGGCGGCCACGGTGAGCCACGGGAAGAACGGCAGCCACGCCGCCTCGGCCCCGCCGCGAGCCTGCGCCGTGACGAGCGTGAACAGAACGGCGATCCCGGCGCCGAGAAGGAACGGCCAGGCCGGTGTGTTACGGATCTTGCGAAGGCTGGCGTACAACGCCGGTCCACACGCGATGATCAACGCGACGAGGCTGATGAGGCTCCACCACAGCGCCGACCGGTGCGGTTCGATCCGGGTCTGGAAGTCGTACCCGGCCGCGACGAGCCCGGAAAACCAGCTGAAGCCCAGGAGGTTCGCGACCGTAACCGGCACCAGCGCGCCCAGGCCGGTGCCGATGTTCAGGAACGGCCGCCGGCGCGCGAAGTAGAGCAGCACGATCGCAAGGCCGAGCCACACGACCGAGTAGGCGAACATGCCGGCCAGCCCGATGAGAATGCCGCACAGCACCGACCACACGGCGGCCGGACGACCGCGCCGCCCGCGACCGCTCGCGTAGACGCCGGCCGCGATGGCCAGAGCGCCCAGCGTTGCGACCACGCCGTCCATGCTGACGGCGACCCAGATCGCGTACGGCGCGAGCACCAGGATCGGGATGTAGCGCCGGGCCGTTGCCTCACCACACACGTCCCGCACCGAATACAACACCAGCGGCACCGTCAGCACGCCAAGCACCGTGATGAGCACCCCGACCGTGACGAGGTCAGTGACCCCGGCTCGCTGGATGCCCCAGAGCAGCAGCACCGATCCGGGTGGATGGCCGCGCGCGGCGAACGTATGCGACTCGATGTTGGCGGTGTAGGTGGCGATGTAGTGCAGCGGATGGTTGTCGAGCGCGGCGATGTCCGGCGCGTAGTTCATCTGGCTACTCAGCGATCGGGTCAGTCCGCTCGCGCCGTCGACCAGGGCGAGCGAGAACGCCCAGCCCAGCGCGGCAAGGTAGCTCAGCGTGACGACGATCCGCCAACGGAGTCGGTCGAGCACACCGCTGATGCCGACCGCGACGACCAGCGCCGCGACCAGTGGTGCCAGCAGGGACAGCGGCGTGAGCTGGACGCGGTAGGCACCGAGGAACGGCGCACTGGCCGTGCCGAGCTTGGCCCCGCTGCGTACGGCGAGCGCGGTGAGGCCGAGCCCGACGGCCGTGACCGCGCCCCAGGACGCCAGGTCCAGCCAGGCTCGGCGCGGTGTCTCGACCGGTTCGGGTGTTGCCGGCCCACTGTCCGGGGGCAGGTGACGCGCTGCGTCCGTGCTCGCGGGATCCGGCGCGGCTCCGCCCGACCCGGGCCGCCGCGCCACGCCCGGCACCGCCTCCGGTACCGGACCCGCAGCGGTCCCGCGGCGCGGCTGGGCCGCGTCGCGGAGCGGTTCGGCCGCATCAGTGGTCACGGGGAATCACCGTATCGGGTACCCGACAAACCCGTGCGTGTCGGTTGGTTTCCGGATGACATCTAGCGCATGATCGTCAGAAGAGGTGTAATTGTTGTGATCGTCAATACCACCCTATGTGACGTGAGGACTCCACTATGGCAGCCACCGGGACAACCGCAGCCACCACTGAGAAGGGTCGTCGCATCGTCGGGACGGAACGGCAGAACCTCGCCAAGGACCTGGTCAAGCGCTACACGTCCGGCGAAAGCATCCGTGCCCTCGCCGCGACGACCGGTCGGTCCTACGGATTTGTGCACCGCGTGTTGACCGAGTCCGGCGTCCAGCTCCGCCAGCGCGGTGGTGCGCGCCGTCGCAAGAAGGCATGACGACCGAAGTTCGGACACAACTCGGTAGCTCCGGAGTTCGAGTCGAACGCAACGGGCCGGTGGCGACGATCTCGCTGTGCCGCCCCGACGTTCTCAACGCACAGACCCCGGAGATGTGGGCCGCTCTACGCGATGCCGGCCGTGATCTGCCCGGAGATGTGCGCGTCGTCGTAATCCGAGGCGAGGGCCGGGCGTTCTCGGCGGGCCTCGACCTACGGCAGGCCAACGAGCCCGGCGGCGGTGCCTTGGCCGCGCTCGCTCAATTGCCACCGGACGACGCGGCCGACCGGATCGCCGGTTATCAGGCCGGTTTCACCTGGCTCGGCCGGCCGGACATCGTCAGCATCGCCGCCGTCCAGGGGCACGCGATCGGCGCCGGGTTCCAACTCGCACTCGCCTGCGATCTGCGCATCCTCACCACTGACGCGAAACTCACGATGGCCGAGGTCAGCCTCGGGCTCGTGCCCGATCTGGGCGGGACGGCGCCATTGGTGCGACTCGTCGGCTACGCCCGGGCACTCGAAATCTGCGCGACCGGGCGCCGGGTCGGTGCCGAGGAAGCGCTCGCGATGGGGCTCGCGAATCTCGTCGTACCCCCGGAAGAATTGGATGACTCGGTGCGCGACCTGACCGCGGCGCTGTTGTCCGGCGCGCGCGACGCGGTAGTGGAAATCAAGGCTCTGCTGGCCGGGGCCGCCGCGGGCCGCGACGGGTCCGCGCAGCTACAGGCCGAACGCGAGGCACAGGTACGGCGGATCCGCGACCTTGCCGGCATCGGCGAGTGACGATCGAGCGCGGCGCATAACGGGTGGCCATTCCGCGCAGCGCATAACTCCTGACCAGCTGGATGACCTGTCGTGTCAGGTATGACTGAAGCATGTCAGGGATGGGCCGGCCGAGCCACGCCGGCAGCGCGAGCATGCTGCGCTCGATCCGCCGCGAGGATCAGGTCCGGAATCGAAAGCTGAGCCGGGGCACCGCGCGTCGCGTGCTGGCATTCGCCCGGCCGTTCCGCCGCGACATCGTGGTGTTCCTGCTCGCGGTAATCGTCGACGCGGCGATCGGTGTCGCGACGCCCGTGCTCGCCGGCCGCGTCGTCAACACCATCACCAAGGGCGGTCCGGGAGCGGCCGGTGCGGTCGTGCGGATCGCGATCCTGATCGCCGCGCTCGCGATCGTGGACGCGATGCTCTCGCTCACCCAACGGTGGTATTCGGCGCGGATCGGCGAAGGCAGCATCTTCCGGCTGCGGACCCAGGTCTACGACCACGTCCAGCGGATGCCGTTGCAGTTCTTTACGCGTACGCAGACCGGGGCGCTCGTCAGCCGGCTGAACAACGACGTGGTCGGCGCGCAGCAAGCCTTCACGTCGACGCTGTCCGGCATCGTCTCGAACGTCATCCAGCTCGTGCTGACCGCCGCCGTCATGTTCTCCCTGTCGTGGCCGATCACTGTGCTGTCGCTCGCGATGCTGCCGCTGTTCGTCTGGCCGGCCCGGCGCGTGGGCCGCCGGCTCGCCGCCATCACGCGCGAGTCCTACCAACTCGACGCGAAGATGAACGCGACGATGACCGAGCGGTTCGGCGTCGCCGGAGCGTTGCTGGTCAAGCTGTTCGGCCGACCGGACGATGAGGCGACGCGCTTTGCCGAGCGCGCCGACCGGGTCCGGGACATCGGCATCCAGCAGGCGATGTTCAGCCGCACGTTCTTCGTGTCGATGCTGCTCGTGGCGTCGCTGGCGCAGGCGCTGACGTACGGACTCGGCGGCTGGCTCGCTGTCACCGGTCGCGGCGGCATCACGGCCGGGACCGTGGTCACGTTGGCTCTGTTACTCACCCGGCTCTACGGCCCGTTGACGCAGCTGTCGAACGTACGCGTCGATGTCATGAGCGCGATGGTGTCGTTCGAGCGGGTCTTCGAGGTCCTCGACCTCGCGCCCGGGATCGCCGAGAAGCCGGACGCCGTTGACGTACCGGTCGGCACCGGACACATCGAGTTCCGCGACGTCACGTTCCGCTACCCGACCGCGGCCGAGGTGTCCCTTGCTTCGCTGGAAGACGTCGCCGCCCTCGACCGTACGGTGTCCGAGCCCGTGCTGCGCGGCCTGAGCTTCGAGGTGCTGCCGGGCCAGATGGTCGCACTGGTCGGGCCGTCCGGCGCCGGCAAGTCCACGACGTCGATGCTCATCTCCCGCGTGTACGACGTCACCAGCGGCGCCGTCCTCGTCGGCGACGTCGACGTCCGGGATGCGACGCTCGGATCCTTGCGGGACACGATCGGTGTGGTGACGCAGGATTCGCACCTGTTCCACGAGACGATCGAAGAGAACCTCCGCTACGCGAAGCCGGACGCGACCGACGCCGAGATCTGGGACGCGTTGACCGGTGCCCAGATCGCCGACCTGATCCGTACGCTGCCCGATGGCCTGGCGACCGTGGTGGGGGAGCGCGGCTACCGGTTCTCCGGCGGCGAGAAGCAGCGCATCGCGATCGCGCGACTGCTGCTCAAGGCACCGAGCATCGTGATCCTCGACGAGGCGACCGCGCATCTCGACTCCGAGTCGGAGGCGGCCGTGCAACGCGCACTGTCGGTGGCACTCGCCGGCCGGACCGCGCTGGTCATCGCGCACCGGCTTTCCACCGTACGGCGAGGCCGATGCTCTGCTCGTCCTCGACGACGGCCGCATCGTGGAACGTGGCACGCACGACGAACTTGTCGCCGCCGGCGGCCTGTACGCGGAGCTCTACCGTACGCAGTTCGCGGTCGCCGACTCGCCACCTATCATCGCCAACGATCCGGAGCCGGTGGTGATCGTGGCCAACGAGACGGCCGAGCGTGAATTCGCCGACCGCGATCTCATGGGTCGGGAATAACGCTCCGCACCGGCATCGTGGCCGGCGGGCTCTCGGCTAGAGTCGTGTCCGTGCGCTTCGTGATCCTGCCGCCACCCGTCCGCTAGCGGGCGGGTGAAAGGTCCGCCGGCTGACGGCTGGGCCCACCAGATCTCACCCTCGACGCCATTGTCGGGGCGATGGATGCCGCCCGCTTCACGCGGTCCTGTCCGGCTTCCATCAAATTCGCGCCGCGCGGCTGTCGCCCGGCGCGTGTCTGGAGACGCATGACTTCCGAAGTATCCGCCGTCGGCTCGACGGCGCCGACGCACCTGCGTGGCGTCCTGTCGATCGCCGCGGCGGCGATCGCCTGGGGCACCGGCGGCGCCGTCGCGGTGATCCTCCAACGGCACAACAATCTCGGCCCGGTGACGGTGTCGTTCTGGCGTTTCGTCGTGGCGGTCATGGCGCTCGCGGCGGTGCGGGCCGTCCGACACTGGCGCCGCTCGCGCCGGCGGCCGCCGGGCCCCCATTTCGTTGTGCCACAACCCATTCCGGTGACGCCGCAGTCGGTGCCGGCACAACTGGGTACGGCGATGCCGGTGGCCGAAGCCGCCGCCCAGCGACGCACCCGCACACCGTGGCGATCGGGGTGGCAGCACCGCGTGCAGTGGTCGACGGCCATCATCGGCGGTGTCGGTCTCGCCGTATCCCAGGCCGCCTACTTCGGGTCGGCCGACACCGCCGGCGTCGCGCTAGCGACGCTGGTCACCATGGGCACCTGTCCGGTGCTCATCGCTCTCGGTGCGCGTTACCTGCTGGGCGAGCGGTTGACCTACGGTCGGATGGCCGCGATCGGGTTGGCACTGGTCGGGCTCGTTCTTCTCACGTTCGGGCCGCACGCGGGAGGCAGCGACGCGACGCTCGGCATCCTGCTCGCGCTCCTGTCCGCCGCCACCTACAGCGCGGTGATCCTGCAGGGCCGGGCGCGTCAGGGTCAGGGCGAAATGCTTCCCGCGTACGTCGTCGGCATGGTCTGCCTCGCGCCGATCGCCGTGGTCGAAGGCGCGCTGCCGCACGGCGGTAACACGTTCGGGGCCGTCGCGTGGCTGGTGTATCTCGGGCTCGTGCCGACCGTTCTGGCGTACCAATGGTTCTTCGCTGGCCTGGCAACGGTGCCGGCGGCGACGGCGTCGGTCATCGCGTTGCTCGAGTCGGTGACGGCCGCGGTCATCGCCGTCGGGTTGCTCGGCGAGCATCTATCGGTAGCGTCCATCGCCGGCATGGCGGTCTTGCTCATCGCGGTCACGTTCATGGCGCGCGGCGGCAGGTCTGGTGACGGCGCCGAGGTGGTCGGCGTCGAGGCTGAGCCGGTCGATGCTGGCGTCGGCGTGCACCGTCCGACCGCGACGGTGGCGTGCCGGCCGATTGACGCTCCTGCCGGCTTGCCGGGGCGTCCGTCATTTCTGCCGTCTCAGAATGTCCTTAGTAGGCCACCGTCGACCGGCACGGTGATGCCGGTCAGGTAGCTCGCCGCCGGCGACAGCAGAAACGCGGCGACCCGGCCGAACTCGGTCGGGTCGCCGAGCCGGCGCAACGGGATCTCGGCGGCCAGCGCCCGCGCGGCCGCTTCCGGGTCGGGCGCCGAGGCCGTAAGTTCGCGCATCCGGTCGGTCGCGATCCGGCCGGGCAGCAGGCTCAGGACCCGTACGCGACGCGGGCCGTACTCATCGGACATCTCCTTCGCGACGGCGGCTAGCCCCGGACGGAGACCGTTGGAGATGCCGAGACCCGGCAGCGGCGCCCGGACCGACGTCGACAGGACGAAGGCGATCGTTCCCCCGTCGTGATCGGCGAGGCGGGCCGCGACCGTACGGGCGATGCGTACGGCACCGAGGAACACCGTCTCGAACGACTCGAGCCATTGCTCGTCGGTGACGGCCGTGGCCGAGGCGGTTGGCGGCCCGCCCACCGAGATCAGCGCGCCGTCGAGGCGATTGCCTCGCTCCAGTGCGGCGGTCACGAGACGTTCGGCCGCGTCCGGCTCGGCGTTGTTCACCGCGATCGCGCGGGCCGTACCCGTTGACCCGATGTCTCGGGCCTCGGCCGTGAGCCGCTCGGCGGCGGCGGTGACGGCGTCGGCGTGACGCGAGGCGATGACGACATGTGCACCGTCGGCGACGAGGCATTCGGCCGCGGCGAAGCCGAGGCCGCGCGACGCGCCGGTCACGATGTACACACGTCCGGCGAGTCCGAGATCCATGCCCTCATCTAACCGCGTTTGTGAGGCTTGTCTAAGCGCCTGGACCAATGGTCGGCGCACTCTGCCTGTCTAAGCGCCTGGACCGACGGTCGGCGCACTCTGCCTGTCTACAGCGCCTGGACCGACGGTCGGCGCACTCTGCCTGTCTAAGCGCCTGGACCGACGGTCGGCGCACTCTGCCTGTCTACGCGCCTGGACCGACGGTCGGCGCACTTGGTGTGGTCGTGGCGCGGACGGTGGGTTGGCGCACTCTGGATGTCTCGGCGCCTGAGCGGAGGGTCGGCAGGCTTCGTGGGGCAGTGGTTGGGGGTGTTGGCGCGCCGCCCAGGAGCCTCGGGCGCCGAGGCCAACGCTCATGGCTGCCCGTGCGTAGTTCCCAACCGGGCGCAGCGCCTCAACCTCGCCGACTCGCAGTACCGGCTCGCCAAGCTCGGCGGCATCGAACTCCGCGGCTGCACGTCGCCCGGGATGGGTTGTTCGTGATGGCTTCGGGCTGGTTCACGGCTTAGTTGCGTTGGTGGTATGGGTTGCGGCGGGGTTTGCGGTCGGGGTCGATGTGGGTGGGCGGAATGAAATTCGGCTTCCGGTCGGGTCCGAGTTTGATCGCCCAGTCACTCGTGTGGATCAACCGGTGGTGGTGGCGGCAAAGGGCGACACCGTTATCGCGGTCGGTGTGGCCGCCATCGCTCCAGTGGACGATGTGGTGAATGTCTGTCCAGCGGGGTGGTCGTTCGCAGCCGGGAAAGGCGCAGCCGCCGTCGCGGAGCAGAATCGCTACACGGGCGGCGCCGGTAAACGGGCGGCGGGTGCGGCCGACATCGATCGGGACCCCGGCGCCGTCGAGGAGGGCGGGGATGATGCCGGCGTCGCAGGCGACGCGTCGGGTGGCTGCCGGGGTGAGCAGTGCGCCAGTGTCCAATTGTCCGACGGCAACGTCGCGTTGCAGCGCCTGCAGGTCGATGGTGACGTTGAGTTGGGCGGGTTGCCCGCCGGTGGCCGGTAGTTGCCCGGTGCGTAGCGCGAGTTGGCAGACGTCGACGAGGGCGTCGGCGCGGCGGGCGGCGGGGGTGCGCAGGTCCAGCCCGGACGCGTCGCGGTTCGGCCGGGTCAAGGGTCCGATGGCGGCGTCGATGATCGCGGCGCCTTCGACGTCGAGGATGCCGGTCAGGCGGATGCCACCCAACCCGTCGGGGGACAGGGTGAAGCCGCGGCGCTGCTGCGCGTGTCGCTGTTCCCGGTCCAACCGGTCACGCAGCCGCATGTCGGCCAGGTCGGGGTTGATGTGGGCGAGGACCCGGTCGCCGAGTCGCCGCAGGATGCCGGGTTCGAACTGGGCGGCGTGGCCGATCAGCACAGTTTCGACCTTGTCCACCAACCCGGGTTCCTGGTCGGGGACGTCGGCCAGCACCCGGCCGATCGCGACCGCCTGGGCGGCGTTTACTCGACCGTCGGTGACCGTGTTGGCGAGGACCGGCCGCTTATCGAGCACCTCGCCCAGGGTGACGAGGGTCCGCGCTTCGGCTGGGCTGATGCGTAGTAGGTCGCGCAGCCAGGCCACCGTCGACGCGGCCGCCTGCCGCCGGGGCAGATCGCGTCCCTGGGCTTCGCGGGCGAGTGCGGCGATCGCGGCGGTCGCGGCCGACACCACCCGATACAGACCAGCCGCATCTTCCGCCAACTGCGTGTCGGACAGGCCATAGACCGGACGCGACACGAACCCGGCGATCTCCGCCCGGGCCCGCTCCAACGCCTCGTTCATGACACCACAATCGCACACCCGTGCGACAATCCCGGCGCTCAAAGAGCGGGCTGAAACCGTTGTGGCACAAAGCATCCGTGGCCAGCGGACTCAAAATCAGACGGCGATCAGAAGGCTCCAAAACGCCGACATCGCGTTCCTGGGACGGCTAAGCGCTGGCGGGCGGCGTCTGTCGGCGCACGGCAGCCTCGACCAGATCCAGCACCGGTTCGAGATCGCCGGCCGGCCGGCCGATCGCCAGGTGGAGCACCAGACCGTCGTAGGCGAGCTCGAGGAACTGCGCCAGCGTGTCGATCGGCACGTCGCTGCGCAGCACGCCCGCGTCCCGCTGGCGGCGCAGGCGCTCGCGGGTGGCGGCGGCGAGCGCATCGGAAGGCGCCGACCATCGCGACGCGAAATCCGGGTCGGTACGGAGTCGACGGGACACCTCGAGCTGACTACCGAGCCATCCGGCCGTGTCCGCGTCCTGGCGTCGTACCAGATCGCGCATCACCTGCACGAGCCCGTGTTCGGCCACCGTAGCGACCATCGTGGCCGCGTCATCCTCGGCGACAGCGATGAACAGCGATTCCTTGTCCCGGAAGTGGTGGAAGATCGCCCCCCGGGACAGTCCCGTCTCCTTTTCGAGCACCCGTACCGTTGCGCCCTCATAGCCGTACCGCGCGAACGATGCCCGCGCGCCCGCGAGGATCTCGTGTCGCCGGGCGGCGAGCTGATCAGGACGTACTCTGGGCACACATCGATCGTGTCAGGTACATGGACGTCTTGCAAACCGTATGTACGGCTTGAGATAGCCGCCAGCCACGCCGCGTGCGACGATGACGCGCATGAATCCGATCCGGGTCGCCGCCGTCCAGGCCGAGGCGGTGCCGGGCGACGTACCGGCCAACGTCGCGACCGCCGCCCGGCTCGTCGGGCAGGCCGCGGTGTCCGGCGCCACGATCGTCGTGCTGCCGGAGCTGTTTCTTTCGGCGTACCACCCGCCGGCTCTCTCTGCGCAACCAGCGACGGACCTGGTCGCGGACGAGGACCGGGCCATTGGCGATCCACGGCTGGACCCGCTGCGGGTCGCGGCCCGCGAGCACCGCGCGGTCGTGGTCGTCGGTTCGCCGGTACGCCATGCGGACGGTCGCCGGACCTGCTCGTCGCTTGTCGTCGACCGGTCCGGCACGGTCACCGCCGCCTATGACAAGCAGCAGCTCTGGGGCCCGGACGAGCAGGCGCTGTTCGTCGCCGGTGAGCATGGTGCCACCATCACGATCGACGACTGGCGGTTCGGCCTCGGCATCTGTTATGACGGCTGCTTCCCGGAGCACGGTCGAGCGGTCGCGCTGGCCGGCGCCGACGGATACCTCGTCCCCAGCGGATACGTACTCGGTTCGGAGCACCGCCGGGACGTCTACTACGCCGCGCGGGCGCTGGACAACACGATGTACGTCGTGTTCGCGAACTCGGTCGGCGGTCCGGCGCCGTGGACGTTCAATGGGGGAGCGGCGATCTACGAGCCGGAGGGGCGGGCCGTCGTCCGGGCACCGGACGTGGGCGAGCACGTCGTCGTGGCGGATCTCGATCCAGCGCATGTCGCGGCCGTACGCGCTGCCCACTCGATGCTGACCGACCGGCGTACGGACTTCGGCGGTCGCGTGGAGATCGCGGTCGTCTGAGCCGGCTGGACGGGGCCAGATCGGGCGATATGCGAGGGAAATCCCGGTCGTCGTACGTCGATGGACGTCAACCTGTTCAGCGAGTCAGTTCGGGGACTAGTCCCGGGCCGCAATCCTCACGTAGTGTGCGCGCGTGCCGCTGTTGCTCCTGGACCTCGACAACACTCTGATCGACCGGGCCGGGCCCTTCCGCGCCCTGGCTCGCGAGGTGTTGACACGCATCGGAGCACCCGCCTGCGACCTGGATTGGCTGGTGGCGGTCGACAACGACGGCCGGACGTCGCGCTGGGACGTCGCGGAAGCGATACGGTCGCGCTACGGCCTGGCGATCTCCACAATCGACCTGATCGAGGCGCTGCACGACGGCGTCGTTGCGCACAGTCGCCTCGACCCGCTCGTTGCGTGTGCTGTGGAGATAGCCGGGAACGCCGGTTGGGTGCCGGTGGTCGTGTCCAACGGCGCCATCCGGCAGCAGGAAGCCAAGATCCGAATGACCGGGCTGGACCGTTACGTTGCCGACTGGGTGATCTCGGAGGAGGTCGGCGTCGGCAAGCCCGATCCGCGGATCTTCCGCCTTGCGGCCGAACGTGCACGAATGCCGTTCGAGGACGCCTGGATGATCGGCGACAGCCCGAACTCCGACATTGGCGGCGCGATGGCGCTCGGGATTCGAAGCGTGTGGCTTCATCGCGGCCGCCGGTGGACCGAGCCGCGCTTCAGCCCGACCGTGACCGCCGACGGCCCGATCTCGGCGCTGGCCGCGATCCTGGGCAACAGTCGCTGAGAAATTCGGTTGACCGGCCCGGCGGCGCCCTCGTTATGCTGCCGGCGTCACGTGCGGAGCAGTTGCGCCGCACTCACGGGCGATGCGTCGCCGCCGGGATGTCCCGGTCGAGTGGAAGGAGGGGGAATCATGGCCGCCTTTGTCGTGCCTTGCGTCCGCCGTACCGTCCATTCGACCGAAGGATCTTCACCTTGCGTGACCAAGACTCGGGGTTCTCGCGCGTAACCAAGCGCCGTCGCTTCGATGACGACGACCCCACGTTCCACAAGCGCACCAGCCGCGAAGCCGTCGACACGCCCGAATACGAGGCGTGGGAAATCGACGAAATCGATGGCGCCGACCGGTGGTCAACCTGGGATGTGCCGACCGCCGGGCAGCGCGGCCCGCAGCCGTACCCGAATTGGCTCGTTACCGATCTGGCCGCCGCCGACACTGAGCTCGGCATCCTGAAGACCGGTAAGGAAGCCGACGTCTTCCTGGTCGAGCGCGGCATTCCGCGGACCGATCGGCGCTGCCTGCTCGCGGCCAAGCGCTACCGGGCTTCGCAGCACCGGCTGTTCCACCGCGACGCCGGTTACCTCGAGGGTCGCCGCGTCCGAGAGTCGCGCGACAACCGGGCGATGGCCAAGCGGACGACGACCGGTATGCAGATGATCGCGACACAGTGGGCCAACGCGGAGTTCGGCGCGTTGACACGGCTGTACGTGCTCGGCGTGCCGGTGCCGTATCCGGTGCAGATTCTCGGCACCGAGCTGTTGCAGGAATTCATCGGCGACGCCGAGACTCGGCAGGCCGCCCCACGCCTAGCGCAGGTGCGCGCCGAGACCGCCGACCTGCCAGATCTCTGGGCACAGTTGGTGGCCGCCGTCGGCCTGATGGCACGGGCCGGCTTCGCCCATGGCGACCTGTCGGCGTACAACATCCTCGTGCACGACGGCCGTCTGGTCCTCATCGACCTGCCGCAGATCGTCGACGTGGTGGCCAATCCGCAGGGTCGCGATTTCCTGATCCGCGACGCGGCCAACGTCGCGACCTGGTTCCGTAGCCGTGGGCTGGACGTGTCCGGCGACGAGTTAGCCGAGGAGCTGATCGCCGAGGCGAACATCCGCTAGCCGGTGCCGCACATCAGCGGGGAGCGGTCTCGATGCCGTGCACGAGTGCGCCGATGCCGTCCGTCCACGTTGCGCGCGCGATCGCGTCGTCCGGGAAGAAGCCGCGGAGTTCGAGTGAGGCCAGGCCGTGGACGAGGCCGAACAGCTCAAGACCGATCTGCATGGGTTCGCGGTCGGGGAACCGGCCGGCCTCGATGCAGCGCCGGATCGCGTCGAGCACCCGCTCGAACGATCGGTACGCGAGCGCGGCGTCCTCCTCGGAGAGCTTCATGTCCGGGGTGACCCGGCCGAACCACAGGTCGTAGAGCGCCGGCTGCTCGCGGGCGGCGGCCCGATAGGCCAGGGCGAGGGGTGGGAACTCGCGGGTCGGGTCGTCCGGATCGACCGGCACGGCCTCGTGGTGCCGGCGCATGGTCTCAGCCGCAATCGTGAACAGCGCCCGGAGCAGCCCGTCCTTGTCGCCGAACAGGCTATAGACCGCGCGTGTGGTGGTTCCCGCTTCGTCGGCCACCCGGCGCAGTGCTACCGCGCCCGCCCCTTCGGCACCGACGATCCGGGTGCCCGCGTCGAGCAGCGCCTGCCGCGTCTGCGGACCATGTTCTCGTGGTCGACCCATCTTTACAGAATAGCGCAACAGCGTTACGTTACAAGGTAACGTAACGCTGTTGCGCAAGGAGGCGGCCATGTCGTACGACGTCGTCATCGTGGGAGCGCGGCCAGCCGGAGCGGCGACCGCGATGCTGCTCGCCCGGGCCGGGTTGCGGGTCGCGGCCGTGGACCGAGCGCGGTTCCCGAGTGACACGCTCTCCACGCATCAGGTCCAGCTGCCCGGTGTCGCCTGTCTGGCCCGATGGGGGCTGCTCGAGGCGGTGATCGCCAGCAACTGCCCGGCCACGCGCACCGCGCGGTTTGACCCGGGTCCGGTTGCGTTCCGCGGCCACTATCCGCGTTTCGACGGCGTCGACGCCGTCTATAGCCCACGCCGTACGGTGCTCGACACGATCCTGGTGACCGCGGCCCGATCGGCCGGCGCCGAGATCATCGAAGGGTTCGACGCGGCCGACGTCGTCATGGCGGACGGCCGGGTCGATCGGCATCCGAGGCACGAAGCGCGGCGGCGGGCGCTCGGTGGTCGAGATCAAGGCGCCACTCGTCATCGGTGCCGACGGCAAGCACTCGCTGGTCGCGCGTACGGTCGGCGCCCGGGCGTACGACGAACGACCGTCCCGCTCCGGCGCCGTGTACGCGTACTGGGACGGTCTCACGATCGACGGCGGCGAAATGTACGCGCGACCGAACCGGGCGATCGGCGTGTGGCCCACGAACGATGGCCTGGCGATCACGTACATCGCGGTGCCGGCCGCCGAGTTCGGTGCGTTCCACGCCGATGTCGACCGGGCGATGCTGGCGACCTTCGATCGCGCTGGCGATCTTGGCGAGCGCGCCCGGGCCGCAACGCGGGTCGAGCACGTCCGGGCCACGCCGGACGTGCCGAACGTCTACCGCCAGCCGTACGGTCCGGGCTGGGCGCTCGTCGGCGACGCCGGTCTCGTGATGGATCCGATCACCGGCCAGGGCATCGGCCACGCATTGCGCGACGCGGAGTTCCTGTCGGCCGCCGTCATCGACGGGCTCGGCGGCGCCCGACCGCTGGACGAGGCACTGTCCACCCATCAAGCGGCGCGAGACGTACGCACCCGCGCCATGTACGACTTCACGACCGACCTGGCGTCGTTCCGGCCGAAGCCCGGCGGTGAGATGCTCTTCCGCTCGATCGCTCGCAGCCAACAGCGGATCGACGAGTTCCTGGGCGTGCTCGCTGGTGCGGTGCCGATGGGCGAGTACTTCACGCCGCGCAATCTCGCCCGCATCGTCGGACCGCGCGAGATGGCGGCCGCCGGCCTGCGTGGCGTCTCGGCCGGTCTGCGGAGCGTCGCCGGCGTCGTGACCGCCCCGCTGCGATCCCGCCAATCGAGCGGACCGGCGACGCCCGCGCCTGCGCCGACCAACGGTTCCGGCGCCTAGACAGACCTGCGCCGACCGTCGGTCCAGGCGCTTAGACAAGCACGGCGGAACGACTGTCCGGTGTCACGTGCGGGGACGGTGCGCCGACCGTCGGTCCAGGCGCTTAGACAAGCATGGCGGAACGACTGTCCGGTGTCACGTGCAGGGACGGTGCGCCGACCCTCGGTCCAGGCGCTTAGACAAGCATGGCGGAACGACTGTCCGGTGTCACGTGCAGGGACGGTGCGCCGACCGTCGGTCCAGGCGCTTAGACAAGCACGGCGGAACGACTGTCCGGTGTCACGTGCAGGGACGGTGCGCCGACCGTCGGTCCAGGCGCTTAGACAAGCACGGCGGAACGACTGTCCGGTGTCACGTGCAGGGACGGTGCGCCGACCGTCGGTCCAGGCGCTTAGACAAGCACGGCGGACCGACTGTCCGGTGTCACGTGCAGGGACGGTGCGCCGACCGTCGGTCCAGGCGCTTAGACATGTTTAGTACCGGCGAAATGAACAACGCCCGGTCCGCGACATCATCGCGGACCGGGCGCAGAACGAACCTGTGGTTAGACGTCGAGCATCTTGCGCAGCACGAACTGCAGGATGCCGCCGTGCCGGTAGTAGTCGGCCTCACCGGGCGTGTCGATCCGGACGACCGCGTCGAACTCGACGTCGCCGGCCTTCACGTGCACGGTATTCGGCGTCTGGCCGTTGTTCAGCGCGGTCACGCCGGTGATGGCGAACGTCTCGTGGCCGGTGAGTCCGAGCGTGTCGGCCGTCTGGCCGGCCGGGAACTGCAGGGGCAGCACACCCATGCCGATCAAGTTGGAGCGGTGGATGCGCTCGTAGCCTTCGGCGATGACCGCGCGGACGCCGAGCAGCGCCGTTCCCTTGGCCGCCCAGTCGCGCGACGAACCGGTGCCATATTCCTTGCCGGCCAGGATGACCAGGGGAATACCGGCCTGCTGGTACGCGGTCGATGCGTCGAAGATCGTCGTCTGCTCGCCCGTCAGCAGGTTGCGGGTGAAGCCGCCCTCGATAC
The DNA here is from genome assembly GCA_963724705.1 of uncultured Actinomycetota bacterium. Lineage (GTDB taxonomy): Bacteria > Actinomycetota > Actinomycetes > Mycobacteriales > Micromonosporaceae > DASQPR01. The sequence goes on along the minus strand of CAVRVS010000004.1, from coordinate 1,665,970 downwards.
CGGGCACCAGCTGGTTGCGCAGCCGGATGTTGGCGAACGTGCCGCGGATCATCACCTCGTGGTTGCCACGCCGAGAGCCGTACGAGTTGAACTCCTTCCGATCGACGCCGTGCCCGGACAGGTACGCGCCGGCGGGGGAGTCGGCCTTGATGTTGCCGGCCGGCGAGATGTGATCCGTGGTGACCGAGTCGCCCAGCTTTGCCAGCACGCGCGCGCCCTCGATGTCGGTGACCGGAGCCGGCCGGGACGACATGCCTTCGAAGTACGGCGGCTTGCGTACGTACGTCGACGTGTCCTCCCACTCGAACACCTGACCGGTCGGCGTCGGCAGCGAGGTCCACCGCTCGTCACCGGCGAACACGTCGGAGTAGTCCTTGGCGAACATCTCCGCGTTCACCGCGACGTCGATCACGTCCTGGACATCACGCGGGCTCGGCCAAATGTCGGCCAGCATCACCGGCTTGCCGTCCGCATCGGTTCCGAGCGCCTCGGTCGTGAGGTCGATGTCCATCGTGCCGGCGATCGCGTACGCCACGACGAGCGGCGGCGACGCGAGGTAGTTCATCTTCACGTCGGGGTTGATCCGGCCCTCGAAGTTCCGGTTGCCGGACAGCACCGAGACGACGGCGAGGTCGGCCTCGTTGACCGCGGCCGACACCTCGTCCGGCAGCGGGCCGGAGTTGCCGATGCACGTCGTGCAGCCGTAGCCGACCAGGTTGAAGCCGAGCTTGTCGAGGTACGGCACCAGGCCGGCCTTCTCGTAGTAGTCCATGACGACCTTGGAACCCGGCGCCAGCGTGGTCTTCACCCACGGCTTGCGCGCGAGACCGCGGTCGACGGCGTTGCGCGCGAGCAGTGCCGCACCGATCATCACTTGCGGGTTTGACGTGTTCGTACACGACGTGATCGACGCAATGACGACGGAGCCGTGGTCCAATTCGTACGTGGTGCCGTCCTCGGCGGTCACGAGCGTCGGCTTGTGCGGCCGACCGCCATTCGCGCGCGAGTTCGACGACGGCGCGTCGGAGGCGGGGAAACTCTCCTCGCTCTGCTCGTCGACGTCATCCTCGGCCGCGTAGTTCGGCAGCACCGAGCGGAAGTTGTCCTTCGCGTCGGACAGCGCGACGCGGTCCTGCGGCCGCTTCGGCCCCGCGATCGACGGCACGATGGTGCCGAGGTCGAGCTCGAGGTATTCGGAGTAGACCGGTGCGACGGCCGGGTCGTGCCACAGGCCCTGCGCCTTCGCGTACGCCTCGACCAGTGCGACCTGCTCGGCCGACCGGCCGGTGAGCTTGAGGTAGCGGACCGTCTCGTCATCGATCGGGAAGATGGCCGCGGTCGAGCCGAACTCGGGGCTCATGTTGCCGATGGTGGCCCGGTTCGCGAGCGGTACGGCCGTCACGCCGTCGCCGTAGAACTCCACGAACTTGCCGACCACGCCGTGCTTGCGCAGCAGTTGCGTAATGGTGAGCACGAGGTCGGTAGCCGTGGTGCCCTCCGGCAGCGTGCCGGTGAGCTTGAAGCCGACGACGCGCGGGATCAGCATCGAGACCGGCTGGCCGAGCATCGCGGCCTCGGCCTCGATACCGCCGACACCCCAACCGAGCACCCCGAGGCCGTTGACCATCGTGGTATGCGAGTCGGTGCCGACGACCGTGTCCGGATAAGCCGTGCCATCGCGGTCCATCACCACGCGCGCAAGGTGCTCGATGTTGACCTGGTGCACGATGCCCGTGCCGGGCGGGACGACCTTGAACTCGTTGAACGCGGTCTGACCCCAGCGCAGGAACTGGTAGCGCTCCTTGTTGCGGCCGTACTCGAACTCGACGTTGCGCTCAAACGCGTCCTCGCGGCCGAAGACGTCGGCGATGACGGAATGGTCGATGACGAGCTCGGCCGGCGCAAGCGGGTTGACCTTCGACGCGTCGCCGCCGAGATCGCGGACGGCCTCACGCATCGTGGCCAGGTCGACGATGCACGGCACGCCGGTGAAGTCCTGCATCAGAACGCGCGCCGGAGTGAACTGGATTTCCACGCTCGGCTCGGCCTCGGCATCCCACTGGCCCAGCGCCCGGATGTGGTCGGCGGTGATGTTCGCGCCGTCCTCGGTCCGCAGCAGGTTCTCGAGCAGGACCTTCAGGCTGAACGGCAGGCGCTCGTGGCCCGCCACCTTGCTGATCTCGTAGATGTCATAGCTCGCGTCACCGACGCGTAGCTGGCTCTTCGCACCGAAGGTGTCGAGGCTGGCCACGTCCGCACTCCTCACATGTGTCACGCCCGTCACTCGCGGCTCGCCCGGTAGGGGACGCCGCCCGTCGTTCAGTCTCGCGCACGCTCGAACATGGCCGCAGAGCAAGGGCCGCGTCGCGTGATCGCCGACTTAACCAAACCGTACGTCCGTCTTGTTTTACGCGCAAGCCCGTTCGGTGGACGCGCGCCGCAACTTCACGGAACGTGCCCGTTTCGCGGTGCGATTGTCGGGCGACTTCCGTGAAGTTGCGCAGGCCCTGCGAGTCGATCAGCCGGGCAGGCGCGGTCCAGCAGCCCGCTGCGCCGCCAGCCACGCTTCGACATCGGCCGCGTGTCGCGGCAGCCCGTCCGACATGACCTGGGCGCCGGCCGATGTCACCAGGACGTCGTCCTCGATGCGAATGCCGATCCCGCGCAGCTCTGCCGGTACGAGTTCGTCCTCCGGCTGGAAATACAGCCCCGGCTCGACGGTCAGGACGTAGTTTTCGCCGACGGTGCCACCACGGTAGGTCTCGTTGCGAGCGTTCGCGCAGTCGTGCACGTCGAGCCCGAGCATGTGCCCGAAGCCGTGCAACGTCCAGCGCCGATAGACCTGGGACTCGCTGTCCATCGCCTCGTCGACGCTGACCGGCAGGAGACCGAGATCCTTGAGCCCGCCGGCAAGCACGCGCATGCAGGTCTCGTGGATGTCCTTGAACTCGACGCCGGGCTTGATGAGATCGACGCCGGCCTGCTGCGATGCGTAGACGATGTCATACACCTCGCGCTGCAACGCCGTGAACGTGCCGCTGACCGGCAGCGTACGCGTGACGTCCGCCGTGTAGAGCTCGCGATTCTCCACGCCCATGTCCATGAGCAGCAGATCGCCTGGGCGCGTCTCGCCGGTGTTTCGGGTCCAGTGCAGTGTCGTGCCGTGCGGGCCGTTGCCGACAATGGCGGCGTAGCCGACCGTGTTGCCGTCGTGGCGCGCCCGCAGGCCGAACACACCGTCGAGGAGGCGTTCGGACACGGGGCGGTCGGCCGGCAGCACGCGGGCGACGTCTTCGAAGCCCCGTACGGTCGCGTCGATCGCGTCCTGGAGTTGGGCGATCTCCCACGGATCCTTGGGCAGCCGAAGTTCGGACAGCGTGCTCGCCAGCTCCCGGTCGCCGGCGCCGTCGCCGTAGGGCGCCACGGCCGCGTCGACGATCGGGTCGGCGCCGCGCAGCGTACGGGTCCGCGCCGGCGCGCAGTTCGCGAGCACTTCGGCCAGACCGGCCAGCCGCGCGGTCACGATGCCCAGCTCGGCCGACTTCTCCTCGAGGGTGTGCCGCCGCCCGATCCACAGCTCGCCGTAGGCCCGGTCCCGGAAGAACTCGTCCGTGTCCCGGGGGGATCGCGGGCGTACGTACAGCGTTGCGTCGTGACCGGACGTACCAGTCGGCCGGAGGACAAGCACCGCCTCGGGGTCGTGTTCGCCGGTGAGGTAATACAGGTCGCTACCGGGACGGAACGGATAGGTTGTGTCGTTCGACCGCACCTTCTCGTGACCGGACGGCACGATCACCGTCAAACCGGCGAACGCCGCGGATACGGCCGCGCGCCGCGCCGCGTAATTCGGTACGGCCGGCGAGGGTGTGATCGAGAGCGTGGTGTCGTTCCAGCCGGTCCGCATGAAGGCGAGCAGCCGCTCCGGGTAATCCGGGTCGTGCGCCTGCCCGCTGGGCGGTGGGGTGACGGACGGGTCATGCGGCTGTGACGTCATGGTGCCTCCTCGCGACCGGTGTGCCGACTCCGAACCTACCCCGTGACAAGATGACGGCCATGTGCGGACTGGTCACCTTCGTGAGCGCTCGCGGCGGTGCCCACCAGCACCGCGACGCGATCGCCGCGGCGGTGGAAACGGTCCATCATCGCGGACCGGACGAAACGGCGGTCACTGTCGTCGACGAGTCGGTTGTGTTCGCGTGTAAGCGATTGGCCGTCGTCGACGTCGCCCGCAGCCACCAGCCGATGTCATACCCGGCCAGCGGATTCGACGCCGGGCGGTACGTGATCGCGTTCAACGGCGCCATCTACAACTATCGCGAGCTGCGTGACGAACTCGAGGCGCGGCACGGCGCCACGTTCGCGACCGACGGCGACACCGAGGTGGTCGTCGCCGCGTACCACCACTGGGGTGAGCAGGCCGTCACCCGGCTGCGGGGCATGTTCGCCGTCGTCATCTACGACACGCACCGCGGCATGGTGTGGGGCGCCCGCGATCCGTACGGCATCAAGCCGTTGTACTACCTGGTCACCGACGACGGCTTGTATTTGGCGAGCGAGAAGAAGGCATTGCTGCCGTTCTACCCCGGCGGGGCAAATGCCTCCGGCGCGGCCGCCGGTCGCGACGTCGACGCGGCGATCGACCCGGCGAGCCTGTCCTACTACCTGACGCTGCAGTACGTGCCGGAGCCCGCGACGCTGCACCGTGGCATCGGTCGCGTCGGCGGCGGCGAGAGTTTCTCCTACCTGCCCGGCGGTACGTTCGCCACGCGGCGCTACTACCAGCCGGCGTTCCGGCCGACCCCGACCGACGATCCCGCCGCGCTCTACCGGCGCATCCGCGACGTCCTACGCGAGAGCGTCCACGCCCACCTGCGGGCCGACGTGCCGGTCGGCGCGTTCCTGTCCAGCGGCATCGATTCGACCGCGATCGTGGCCTTTGCGCGCGAGGTCTACCCGGAGATCCCGACGTTCACGGTCGGCTTCGCCGTCGAGGGGTATTCGGAGATCGGCATCGCCGAGGACTCGGCCCATCACCTGGGCGTCCGCCTGCTGCCCACACGGGTCACCGCCACCGACGTCATGTCGGCGTTGCCGACGATCATCTGGCACCTGGACGATCCGCTCGCCGATCCGTCCCTCGTACCCCTGTATTTCCTCGCCCGCACCGCGGCCCAGCACGTGACGGTCGCGCTGTCCGGCGAGGGCGCCGACGAGTTCTTCGGCGGGTACGGCCTCTACCGTGAACCGCTGTCGCTCTCGACGGTCGCCGGCCTGCCCGATTCGATGCAGCGTGGCCTGCGTCGGGTCGCATCGGTGCTGCCCCAGGGGGTCAAGGGCCGCAGCTTCCTCGAACGGGGCACGACGCCGATCGAGGAACGCTACTACGGCAATGCACGCATCTTCACCGAGGAGCAGAAGCACGCGTTGATGCGGCACTACGACGACTCTGTGCGGTACACGGACGTGACCGCGCCGCTGTACGCCGAGGTCGCCGGGCTCGACGACGTGACGAAGATGCAGCACATCGATCTCTACACCTGGCTGCGCGGCGACATCCTGGCCAAGGCCGACCGCATGTCCATGGCGCACTCGCTGGAGTTGCGGCTGCCGTACGTCGACCGGGAAGTGTTCGACGTCGCCTCGACGATCCCGGTGGAGTTGAAGGTGCCGGCCAAGTCGGATGCCACGAAGTTCGCGATGCGTCGCGCCCTCGACGGCATCGTGCCGGCGCCCATCGTGAACCGTCGCAAGCTGGGATTCCCGACGCCCATCCGCGTGTGGTTGGCCGGCGAGATGTACGAGTGGGCGCGCAACGTGATCGCCGGCTCGGGCGCGGGGGAGTTGCTGGACCTGCCGTACGCGGTCGGGTTGCTCGACGAGCACAAGCGCGGTGAACGCGACAACTCGCGCAAGGTGTGGACCGTCCTGGTGTTCTGCCTGTGGCACGCGATCTTCATCGAGCGCACGCTGGCACCGGAGATAGGCCGCAATCCGTCCGCGCTCGACGCCAAGCCGCCGATCGGGCCCGTTGTCGACTAGCCCTCACCGGCGCGGTGCTCGCCGCGCCGGACGTCGCTGGCCGGGTAATGAGCGATGAACGCCACGTACGCGTCCTGGTGCGCGTGTTCGGCCCAGCCCTGCGGCGTGGCGTCGAAGCGGTCATCCCGAAGCGTCCGGTCCGCGCCGAGGTCGAGCAGCGTCCGCGCCGTCGCGACGTCACCGTTCCACGCGGTCCAGTGCAATGGGGTCGCGCCGTCGACCCATGCATCGATATCGAACCCGAGCTCGACCAGCAGCGGTACGGCATCGGCCCGCCCGACGTTGGTCGCGCGCATGACGAGCCCCGGTTCGGCCGCGAGTACTTCATTGAACAGCTGAGGCTGGGCGGCCCGGATCCCGTCGACGCGCGCGCGGTCGCCGGCCAGCAGGGCAGCGACCAGCGCCGTTCGTCCGGTGAGCTCGGGGCGCCGCTCGCCCGCGTCGACGAGGGCGGTCACCATCTCTTCGTTGCCGTCGGCCGCGGCCACCTCGATCGGGCGGCGACCATCGGGCATCGGCCGGGTGACGTCGACGCCGTGACGGGCCAGGAGTCGCACCCGGCCGGCGAAGCCGTGGCTGACGGCCCAGCGCAACTGCTTGTCGAGCAGTTCGTCCGGGGTGTCCAGCGCGTCCGGCCCGAGTCGAGCCATCCATGGGCCGCCGTCGCCGCGCCCGAGTCCGTACGTGAACAGAAGTTCGAGGTGGTCGTCGTCGGCCCGGAACATGCGGTTGTAGAGCGTCTGACCGTCGTTCGGGTCGGCGCCGGCGTCCAGAAGCAGCCGGGCGAGGGCGATCGAGTGCGGATGCCGCGGCGTACGACCCGGTCCCTGCTCACCTTCGCCGAACGCCCCGGTCAGTGCCGTGAATGGCGTCTGCAAGCCGCCCCACAGATATCCCGCGTTCGGATCGGCGCCAGAGTCGAGCAGCGTCCGGACGATCCGGAGCACTGACGACTCCGCGACGGCCGCGTCGAGGCGTGAATACGTGACGTAGCACAACGGCGGCCAGCGATACGGGCCGCCCTCCCGATTGGCCAGTGCGGGATCTCGAGCCAATAGGCCACGTACAGCGTCTACGTCGCTCGCGGCCGCTGCCGCCCAGATGTGGTCGCGCGTCAGGTCCGGGCGGCCCTGCAGGATCGCCCGCGCGGCGGCGGGATATTCCGGCCCGTCGTCGCTGTAGTCGACGCAAGCGAGGCGGCAGAAGCGATCGGCGATGTCGGCATCGGCCGGCGCGCCACCTTCCGGGTTGTCCGCGCCGTCCCGGGCTGCGCCGCCAGGTCGTCCGTAGACGGCGACCACGTCGAAGTAGTGCACGAGGCGAGGCCAGCTCGGGAAGCCGTACGACCGGGCGACCACGAGCTGCGCGGCGCTCAGCGGAAAGGTGGCCGGTTCGTTCGGCCGCCCATCGGGGTGCACCGCGGCGACGCGGTCGATTGCGGCGGCATCGCCGGCTCGTGTTGCGCGTTGCAGGTCACGTGCCTGCTTGCGCATCTGTTCGAGGCTCGGGTTCGTCGGCAGGGACAGGGCCGCCATGGCGACCTCCTTTCGCGTGCCTGCGGTCCGCGTCGCCAGGCCGAAAGGAGGACGGGTACGTACATTGGCAGCACAACGATGCGCTGCCCGGGATCGTCCATCAGGTGGGCTCAGCCCTTCCCGCGGACCACGGGGGCACCCTGCGTGCCGCCGCCAGTCTAGCTGGACGCGGCCGCGGCGGATATTGCCTAACGATGTGCCTTCGCTAGCGATGTGCCTTGTCGTCGAGCGCGATCGCCACCACATCGGGCAGACCTGCGTCCGATCCGGCCGGCAGATCGAAGGTCACGTAGGCGGCATGCGGCGCGATCGTGATGCCCGATGGCGTCGCCGTGGCCAGGCTCACCGGTAGGTGTGCGTACCACAGGACGCGGCCATGCGCGTCCAGTCCGGTCACGCCGCCGACGGTTGCGGCGACGACGACGGTGGCCTGGCCAGGCTGACTTACGACCGCGAGTCGCATCGCCGGGATCGCTGCTTGCCATTGGCGGTTGCCGCTCAAGATGTCGTATTTGCTGATCGACGTCGAGGCGACAAGGATCGACGAGTTGATCGGGGCGATCGCGTGCACCGGGCCGGGCTCGCCCTCATGGATGAGTGCGCTGCCGTCGGCGATGGCAAATGCGCGCACATCTCGCTCGATACGCGCGACGACGTAGCCATCGACGATGCGCGCCTCGGCGAATCGGACCGCCGGGTCGGTTGTCGTGCCCGGCGCCGCCGCCGCGGCGTCAGTGGTGCCGTCGATGTTGAATTGCAGCGGCGGATACGTTTGCTGCAACACTGCCAGCTCGCTCTTGGCCGGGTAAACGGTGACCGAAGACAACAGGCCGACGGTCTGCGTGACGACCCACTTGTCGGAGGCTGCGGTCGGCGTCTCCGGCGTCTCCGCCAGCCGATCGCCGACCTGCCAGGTATGCAGGGCCTTGCCGGCCCGGTTGATCGCGACCATGGCGGAGCCGAGGCCGACGTATGCGGTCGTCGAATTCAGGGCGAGGCCGGTGACCCGCAGGACGCCGTGGGTGGGACCGATGGCCTTACTCGCGAGTGACGCCGGTTGTACGCGGAATTTCTGTTTGCCGGTCAGGTCGTACAGAGCGAGCCAAGCGCCATCGGAGACCAGGATGCCGCTGCCCCACAGCCACATTGCCGCGTCGGAGGAGACCTGCGACTGCGACCACAGCTTCTTGCCGGTCGAGTTCAGCGCGACCACGCGTCCGTTCTGACCCTGCAGCGCCACAATCGCGCCGCCCGGGGTAACCAGCACTCGCCGGCCGCCGGGCAGGTTCTGCGGCTGCGTCGCGAGCGGGCCGGCGCCCGAGCTTGCCGTCCAGAGCACGGCGCCGGCGATCACCGCGTCGCTGCTCGCGCTCGGCGAGGTAGACGGGACGGCCGGCCCGGGTGTGGTGGGAACCTGCGGGTCGTTCGAACCGACCGAACCGGGTCGCTGCCGAGCGGCCAACGTCACGGCGGCAAGGACACCGCCGGTCGCGACGACGGCCGCGGTAGCGCCACCGGCCGTGATCATCTTCCGCCTCGACCAGCCCGAGCGGGGCGGCTCGAGATGGAACGGCGGGCCGGCGAAATTCGGATCCGACGGGTGCGGCGCGCGCCAGTCGTCGTCGGGGTCGGTGCCGCCGGTGGGGCCCGCGCCGAACGATTTGCCCGCCGCGGGTGGACCGCCAGCGACCGGGCCGCCGGCGAGCCGCCCGCCGGCCGCCGAATCGTCGGTCATCGGCCCGGCCGCGCCAGGTCCGGCCGCCGCCGGCGTCCAGGCAACGCTGACGCCGGACGATTGCCCCTCGTACGACGAGCGCGGCGCGATGACGGCACGGAGCCGCTCGGACCGTGCCGTTCCGGGCCTCGCGGGCGTGGACACGGAAGTGCCGAAGGCGGGGCTGCCCGATGTGCTGCCGATGGATGCGGGGATGCCGGATCCCGATACGACCGCCGGCGTGCTGCTGGCCGGGTCGTCGTCGGCGCCGTCCGCGGTCCAGGTCTCCTCGGGCCACCCCTCGGGCGATGCGTCGTCGGCCGGCTGATCGTCGGTCGGCAGGCTCTCCGGGTCGCCGTTGCGCCGTGGCGTCGTACGGACCGGGATGCCGGCGGCGCGCGCCTCGGCCCGGTGCTTCGTCGAGATCTTGACGGTGACGTCCTCGACGCCCAGGCCGGGGGTGACGGCGCCGAGCGCCACTACGAAGCGGGTGAGTTCCGCCGCGGTCGGGCGGTCCTCCGGGTGGAAGCTCACACAGCGGATCACCAGCGCGCGCAGCCGGGAGGGCACGTCGGTCAGCGTGAACCGGCCCTCGGCGATCTGCAGCACCTGTTCGTAGACGCTGGCGTCATCGACGAGATCACGGCCGGTCGAGGCGAACACGAGCGTGGCGCCGAGCGAGAACACGTCGCTCGGCGGTCCGGCGGCCTCACCGCGAAGTCGCTCCGGCGCCATGTACGCCGGCGTGCCCACGACTCGACTGGTGGTCAGGCGGGTCTGCTCGCTGCCGAGCGCGAGGCCGAAGTCGATGATGTGCGGGCCGCTGTCGTTCAGCAGGATGTTGCTCGGCTTGAGGTCGCGGTGGACCAGGCCGACCGTGTGGATCGAGGTGAGCGCCTCGCCGAGCCCGGCGGCCAGCGACAGCACGTCGTCGATGCCCATCGGACCGTCGTCCAGCACCTGCCGGTCGAGTGACACGCCCTCGATGTACGTGGTGGCCAGCCACGGAGCGGCGGCCTCGGTGTCGGAGTCGACCACAAGCGCGGTGAACAGCGGGCTCACGCGACCGGCGGCGGCAACCTCGCGGGTGAACCGGTCGCGGAAGATCGGATCCTCGGCGAGGTCAGGGCGGATGACCTTGATGGCGACACGGCGGCCGGTTCGCGATGCGCCGAGATAGACCCGGCCCATGCCGCCGGAGCCGAGGACTCCAAGGAGCTGGTACGGTCCGATGGTATTCGGATCCGCCGCACCCAATGGCCTCATGCAGCCCACCACATCGTTCGAGCCAGCTCCCCACACACTGGGCTCATGGTTCTACAAATCACAACTCGTCTCATCCAGTAATCGACGGGTGTTAATCGCTAAAGGTGGAGCGGGTTTCGGTCGATCAGTTACCGGTACGAACCGATCGGCCGACGGGCGCCGTACGCAGGGCTTTGTCGTCTGTGGCGGGTCATCCGGCCCGCTGGAGCGCCGAGTGTACCGGCCGACGCCACAAGGACAGACACCGTTAATCCGGGAGAGTGATCAGCCGGCCGCCTCGGATCGGACAGATCGGACAGTCGCGCCGTTGACGATCAGTGGCCGGCGAGGTTGACGGTCAGTGGCCGGCGAGCGCGGCGAAGCCGCGCGTCACGGCCACGTGGTTCGTATCGACCGGGAAGGGTCCACGCGCCGCTAACGACTCCACGGTCGCACCGTCCCGGTGGCCGTAGCGAATCAACCAGTCGAGTGCCGCCAGCTTGGCGTGCTGGGCGTCGACGAACTCCGCGTCGACGATCGCACCATGGCCCGGCACGATCAGCGTCGTCTCCGAGGCGATATCGAACAACCGGCGCAGCGCCTCCGGCCACTCCAGCGGGAAGGCGTCGGAGAAGTCTGGCGGGTTTCCCTCCTCGACCAGGTCACCGGCGACCAGGACGTCGACGTCGGGTACATAGGCGATGAGGTCGCCGGCGGTGTGGGCGCGACCGGGATGCGTCAGGGTGACGCTCCGGCCGCCCAGGTCGATCGTCGCGGAATCCCGTACCAGGTGGTCCGGCACTGCAACGGCGGCGGCCGCGAGGCCCGCCGCCAGCTCGGGCTCGGCCGACGCCCACTCGTCGTGCCAGCGTGACCGCCAGTGCCGACCGCGCTCGGTGAGTTCGGTCGCGACGTACGGGTGCCCCCACACCGGCCGACCACCCTCGGCCAGCACGGCGGCGCCGAAACTGTGGTCGAAATGGAAGTGCGTGATCGCGACGGTCAACGGCAACGACGTCATCGACCGGATCGCGTCGAGCAACGCGCGGGCCTGTCCTTCGGTCGACAGTGTGTCGATCACCAGGGCGGCGTCGTCGCCGAGCACGACGGTCACGTTCACATCGAGTGGTTGGGTGCGGGCGACGAATACGCCGTCGGCCAGCGGGCGCAGCTCGATCACGAGACGTCGAACGCCTTCGCCAGGAAACGCTGGCGGTCGACCATCACCCGCTCCACCCGTCCCTCCGCGACCAGCTCTTCACCGTCGCGCACCACGATATCGAAGAGCAAGCGCCGGCCATCCACTTTGGCCAGGATCGCGAGGGCAGTCACGTGCCGTCCGACCGCGGTCGCGGCGACATGGTCGAGCTCGACCCGCGTGCCGACGGTGGTCTGGCCACTGTCAAGCCGGGCCGCCAGCGCGGCCACCGTCGCCGCTTCGGCCAGCGCCAGCACCCGGGGGGTGGCGAGCACCGGAACATCGCCCGAGCCCAATGCCTGGGCGGTGTCGGCGTCGGTCACTGTCAGCTCGACACGCGCGGACAGGCCGGGCTGCAACTGCATGGAGGCAAGCCTAGGTGGCGTCACCCACGACACAACAGACCGGCCGGCGGCACGGCCGGCAATCGGCCTGGGCGTACGTTGGCCAGCGTGACGTTCCTGACGCATCTCGAATGTCCGCGCTGCGCCGCTCGGTTCGACGCGACACGACCGACCAACCTGTGCACCGAGTGCGGCTCGCCGCTGCTCGCGCGATATGACCTGGACGCGGTCGGGCGCGCCGTCCAGCCGACCGACATCGCCGGTCGACGTGCCGACCTCTGGCGCTACCGGGAAGTCCTGCCCTTGGACGACGAGAGCCATGCGGTCACCCTCGGTGAGGGCTGGACCCCATTGCTGCCGGCCGCGCGCTACGGCGCGTCCATCGGCCTGCCCGGCCTGCTCATCAAGGACGAGGGGCTGATACCGACCGGCTCCTTCAAGGCCCGCGGCGCCGCGGTCGGCGTGTCTCGCGCGGCCGAACTCGGCATCGGCCACGTCGCGATGCCGACCAACGGCAACGCCGGAGCAGCGTGGGCAACGTACGCCGCGCGGGCCGGCATGCGCGCCACGATTGCGATGCCGGTCGACGCGCCGGTCATTACGCGGCGTGAGTGCGTGGCCGCCGGTGCCGACGTCTATCTGGTCGACGGACTCATCGGCGACGCCGGACGGATGGTCGCGGCATTCGTCGCCGGATCCGGCGGCTCGGTCTTCGACGCGTCGACGCTCAAGGAGCCCTACCGGCTCGAAGGCAAGAAGACCATGGGGTACGAGATCGCCGAGCAACTCGACTGGCAGTTACCCGATGTGATTGTCTACCCGACCGGGGGCGGAGTCGGCCTGATCGGCATCCACAAAGCGATTGACGAGATGCGCGCCCTGGGCTGGGTGACCGGTCCGACGCCACGCCTCGTCGCCGTACAGGCGAGCGGTTGCGCGCCGATTGTGCGCGCCTTCGCCTCCGGCGCTCGTCGTGCCGAACCATGGGCCGACGCGCGGACGGTTGCGTTCGGCATCACCGTGCCGGCGCCACTCGGCGATGAACTGATCCTGACCGCGCTGGACGAGTCGAAGGGCACGGCGGTCGCGGTCGACGACGACGAGATTCTCGCTGAGCTGCGCGCATATGCCGAACTCGAGGGTCTGTTGTTGTGCCCTGAGGGCGCCGCGTGCCTGGCCGCGCTGCGTCACCTGCGGCACGACGACTGGTTGCTCGGCACGGAACGCGTCGTCTTTCTCAATACCGGCGCGGGCGTGAAGTATCCGGATACCGTACCGGTGGATGATCTTGAGATCTTGCCGATCGGAGCGGCACTAACGCGATGACCGCGCGGGCTCCTGGCGTTTACTGCGGGTAACGCTCCGGAATAAACTGCACGTCATAGCGATTCGGACGGTTCACCTGATTGTTGATCCCGTCACGTTGACAAGCCCGTCGAGGTTACTCTCAGACTAGCTGGGTAACCTCGACAAGCCATGACCTTGACTCCCTCCGCCGCGGACCACGCCGCGCCCGACGATCCCGCGTCAAGCACGCGGGCGGCGCAGACCGGTCTAGGTACGAAGCGCCGCCGCATCATCGCGATGACGATCTGGTCCGCCGCGTTTGTGGGCCTGCTGTTTGTTCTCGGTCTGCCGACCGATCCGATCTACGCGTTCGTCTGGCTCTGGGCGCTCACGATTGCCTGGCACAGCGAACGTCCGTGGCGCAGTCATCTGCGGTTCGCCCGAGACTGGGCCTCGGTCGTCATCTTGTTGGTGCTCTACAACATCTCGCGCGGCGTCGCCGACAAGGGCATCGCGCCGCACGTCACCGAGATGATCCATGCCGACCAATGGATGTTCGGATGGTTCACCGGCGGTGTCGTGCCCACGGTGTGGCTGCAGGATCACCTCTATCACGTGCATGTGCAGTGGTACGACGTTGTCGCGAGCTTCGTCTACTTCTCGCACTTCGTCACCGCGCTGCTCGTCGCGGTCGTGTTGTGGCTGCGGAACCGCGAACGGTGGGCTTCGTTCATCCGCCGATGGGTCACGCTCAACGTGCTCGGGCTCGCGACCTACTTTCTCTATCCGGCCGCGCCACCGTGGTGGGCGGCCGAACGGGGTCTCATCCAGCCGATCCACGATGGTCTGGCCACTCGTGGCTGGAGCGCCATCGGCCTGCACGGTGCCGGCAACCTCTTGAACGCGGCCAAGGTCGACGCGGCCAACCCGGTGGCAGCGATGCCGTCGCTGCACAGCGCATATGCGCTGATCGTCGTCGCGTTCTTCCTGCCGACCGTACGCAAGCGGTGGTGGCCGTTGCTGCTCGCCTACCCGCTGGCGATGACGTTCACGCTCGTCTACTCGGGCGAGCACTACATGACCGACGTCCTGGTCGGGTGGTTCTACGTGGCCGTGACGATGGTCGGTGTGTCGGCGGCCGAGAAGGGCTGGGCGGCGTGGAAGCGGCGCCAGGCCTCGGCGCCCGCGACTCTGCCGGCTCCGGTGTCCCCGATCCCGACCGGCCTGTCGCCCGTGCCCAACGGGCTCGCCGCCGTGCCGGCGATCGCGATGCCGATTGCGTCCGCTCCGGTCGACCTCCGCTCCGATCACAGCTGTTGCGGGGGCGCCGGTGGACGCCGCGGACACCTCCCATGCGGTCCGCAATGGCGGGTCGTCCGCGGACGGACGGGAACACCAGCCTGCTTCCTCCGGATCGAGCCTGCGCTCAAACGGCGGGGACTCCTGGAGTGCGGACGACGACGCCGCCGCCGAGATCGCGGCGAGCGTGTCGTTCGAGCCGTCCGTGGCGCGCGAGCGGATCGCCGAGTAGCGCTGTCACAACGGCGCGACGTCACGCAGGAATCCGCGTACATCCAGGAACGCGGCGAGTGATTCGCGATGGTCGTCACAGGCAAGCCAGGTCTTGCGCCGATCCGGCGTGTGCAGCTTTGGGTTGTTCCAGTGCAGCGCGTACGTCGCCGGACGGCGGCACCCCTTGGCCGAGCACCGCAGCTCATCGTCGGGGTCGTCGGATCGGCTGCCGTCGTCCCGGCGGAACAGTCCGATCGGATCGCTGCCGGACGGTGGATTGGTCACGTCCGCAAGTGTGCCCTGCGCGAAGCGGCCGCCACGAAGCGCGGCGGCCGGAGAGTTGCGTCGCCGGGCGACCACGGGGGAAGTCGCCCGGCGACGGAGAGAATGGTAACCATCCGTAGGCACCCTATGTCTACCCGCGCGCGATGCCTGTTCGGCGAGTTTCGGTCGCCACCCGGCGGGTCGCGGCCGCTGTAGCGTTGAGTGTGCCGCGGTCTTCGGCTGAGGCGCCGATCAGATTCCCGGGCTGTGAACCTCATGGGTCTGGGCGCGGCACGTTGGTGAATCGTGCGACGCTTGAGGCGTCCGTAGCGCGCTGTTGTTCTGGAGGACCGGTGACCGAGCCGACCATGCCCACTCCCACGTCTGGCTCGCCGTTTCCGGGACCACCCGGCGCCGGTCCGACCGGTGCGCAGCCGGGGCCGGCCGGAATGCCGCCCGGACTGGCCGGGCCGCCGCCGGGGCCGGCCGCGCCATACCCGGGAGGATCCGCGCCGCAGCCTGGCGCATCGGCGCCGCAGTCCGGACCGTCGGCGCCGGGCCTGGTCAACTCTGGTCCGCCGATGACGACGCCGGCCCAGGACGCCACGCTGCTCGAACGCGCGATGTTCGAGGTCAAGCGCGTGATAGTCGGGCAGGACCGGATGATCGAGCGGATGTTCGTCGCGCTGCTGTCGCGCGGTCACTGCCTGCTCGAAGGCGTCCCGGGCGTGGCCAAGACGCTGGCGGTCGAGACCATCGCCAAGGTCGTCGGCGGGTCGTTCGCGCGCATCCAGTTCACTCCCGACCTGGTCCCGGCCGACGTCGTGGGTACGCGGATCTACCGCCAGTCGTCCGAGGCGTTCGACATCGAACTCGGACCGGTGTTCGTCAACTTCCTGCTGGCCGACGAGATCAACCGGGCGCCGGCCAAGGTCCAGTCCGCCCTGCTCGAAGTGATGGCCGAGCAGCACGTGTCGATCGGCGGCAAGACGCACGCGGTGCCGCTGCCGTTCCTCGTGATGGCGACCCAGAACCCGATCGAGCAGGAGGGCGTCTACCCGCTTCCTGAGGCGCAGCGGGACCGGTTCCTGCTGAAGATCCACGTCGGCTATCCCACCGATGCCGAAGAACGCGAGATCGTCTACCGGATGGGCGTGGCCGCGCCGGTCGCGAATCCGGTGCTCACCACGCCGGAGTTGATCGGTCTGCAGCGCAAGGCCGACGAGGTGTTCGTGCACAACGCGCTGGTCGACTACGCCGTACGCCTCGTGCTCGCCACCCGTACGCCGGCCGAGTTCGGCATGCCGGACGTCGCGCGACTCATCCAGTACGGCGCCAGCCCCCGCGCATCGCTCGGCATCGTCCGGGCGACCCGAGCGCTCGCCCTGCTGCGTGGGCGGGACTATGCGTTGCCACAGGACCTGCAGGACATCGCGCCGGACATCCTGCGGCATCGGCTCGTACTGAGCTATGACGCACTGGCCGACGACATCTCCGCCGACCGCGTGGTCGATCGGGTGCTCGCCACCGTACCGTTGCCTACCGTGACGTCCCGGCAGAACGCGGCTCCGAGTGCCAACGGGCGCCAGCCGGTGCCGACCGGTGCGTGGCCGGGAGCGCGATGAGCCCACTGCCGCGCATCGGGCCGCGACGCAACCCCGACGACACGGTGGGTCAGGCCGGCAACGGCGTCTCTCTGGCGGCTGATGGCGGTCGCCGATCGAGTGGGACGGGACACGCCGGGCTGGACGAGGCCCACCGGTCCGAACCGGCGCTGGCGAAGCTGCAGTTGCTGATCACCCGCCGGCTCGATGGTCTGCTCCAGGGCGACTATCTGGGTCTTCTGCCGGGCCCGGGGTCCGAACCGGGGGAGTCCCGCGAGTATCGGCCGGGCGACGACGTGCGCCGGATGGATTGGCCGGTGACCGCCCGTACCACGGTCCCGCACGTGCGCCAGACCGTCGCGGACCGCGAGTTGGAGGCGTGGCTCGCGATCGATCTGTCGGCGAGCCTGGAGTTCGGCACCGCGCGTTCGACCAAACGAGACCTGGTCATCTCCGCGGCCGCGGCGATGGCGCACCTCACGGCGCGGGGCGGCAACCGCATGGGTGCGGTCATCGGCAGCGGGACGCAGTTGCGCCGGCTGCCGGCGCGCCCGGGCCGTAAAGAGACGCAGGGCCTGCTGCGCGCGATTGCCCAGACGAAGGTGCAACCCGGCCGGGCCGACCTCGGCGCGCTGGTGGACGCGCTGAACCGCCCGCCCCGACGCCGCGGCCTAGCCGTGGTCATCTCGGACTTCCTGGTCGATCCGGCGACCTGGTCGCAGCCGCTGCGCAAGCTCGGCGTCCGGCACGATCTGCTCGCCATCGAGGTGCTCGATCCACGCGAGGTCGAGCTGCCCGACGCCGGTGTGCTGGAGTTCGTCGACGCGGAATCCGGTGCACTGCACGAGATCCAAACCGCCGATCCCAAGCTGCGGGTACGGTATGCGGAGGCGGCCGCGGCACAGCGCGCCGCCATCGCCGCGGCCATCCGCGGCGCCGGCGCGGCCCATCTGCGGCTGCGTACGGACTCGGACTGGCTGTTCGACATCGTCCGGTTCGTGGCCGCGCAGCGGCACGCGCGTACCAGGGGGACCACGCGATGACGCACGGAGGCTGCGCATGATCCGGTTCCTACAGCCGGTGTGGTTGCTTGCGGCGATCCCGGTCCTGCTGCTGGCCGCCGTGTACGTGTGGCGGACGCTGCACCGGCGTGCGTACGCCATGAAGTTCACCAACGTCGACCTGCTCAAGACGATCGCACCGAAGGGTCTCGGCTGGCGGCGCCACGTGCCCGCGGTGGCATTCATCCTCACGCTGCTCGTGCTGTCGGCGGCGTTGGCCCGGCCGTCGGTGGACACGAAGCAGCCGCTCGAACGCGCGACCATCATGATCGCGATCGACGTCTCGCTGTCGATGGAGTCGACCGACGTCGCTCCGACCCGGATCAAGGCGGCGCAATCGGCCGCGAAGGAATTCGTACGGACGCTGCCGACCGGGTACAACGTCGGCCTGGTCGCGTTCGCGAAGACCGCCGACGTCCTCGTGTCGCCGACGAAGGATCGGACGTCCATCACCCAAGCGATCGACGGTCTGCAGCTACAGGAGGCCACGGCAACCGGCGAGGCTGTTTTCACCAGCCTGTCGGCGATTCAGTCGGTGCCGGCCGATGGCGCCTCGGGCGCCCCGCCGGCTCGCATCGTGCTTCTCTCCGACGGCTACCGCACGGCCGGCCGGCCGATTGAAGAGGCGGCCCAGGCGGCCGCGACCGCCAGGGTGCCGGTCTCGACGATCGCGTTCGGCACCGACAACGGCACCGTCGACATTGAAGGCGAGACCCAGCGCGTGCCGGTCGACCGCCTGTCGCTGCGGGAGCTTGCGCAATTGACGCACGGACACTTCTACGAAGCGGCCACCCTGACCGAGCTCAAGCAGGTCTACCAGGACATGGGCAGCTCGATCGGATTCAAGACGGTGCCGCGTGAGGTGACCCAGTGGTACGTCGGCGCGGCGTTGTTGTTTGCGTTCGCCGCGGCGGGGATGAGCCTGCTCTGGACGTCACGAATGCTGTGACCCCGACGGCGTCCGGTTGCGCGCCGGACGCCGGGCGGTCAGTGATGGACGGTCTGATGCCCCGAGTTGACCATCACGACGACCATGAGGATCCACATCGCGACGATGGTGAAGCCGAACGGCACGGTAAAACGACGCATGACGACCCCCTGACGGGCACGAACGCGCGCCGACGCGGCAATGGATCGGCGGGCACGACGAAACAGGGCTGGTTTCGAACTGGCTGGTTTCGAGCCGTGGTCGAGCGCGATGGACGCGCGACGGCCGCTGCGTCAGCGGCGGACGAGCACGCTGACCGTGGCGGCCGGGCCACGACTCGGAGGATCGCTATTTCGCACAGCGATCACCTCCTCCGTGTCATGCCCATCAGGGCCGTCAGGCTACGTGCATCGGCGCATTGACGATCCTTTGAGGATCTGTGCCGTCGCCGATCCTACACGCGGTTGGATGGCCGCAGTACATACGTTCGGCTCGACTGGCTCGCCATGACCGGGCCGAGGCGGTGATCCATACTGTGCGGTGTCATCCGGTGGTTGGTCGGGTCTCCGACAGTCACCCGGCATCGAACCGCGAGCGAATGAGGGAGCTGTGGTGCCACGTACCGTGTTGGTGACCGGGGGTAATCGTGGGATCGGCCTCGCGATCGCGCAGGCGTTCGTCGAACGCGGCGACCGGGTGGCCGTGACGCACCGCGGCAGCGGCGCTCCGGACGGGACGTTCGGCGTCCAGGCCGACATGACCGACGGTGCCTCTATCGACGCGGCGTTCACCGCGATCGAGGCCGAACTCGGCAGTGTCGAGGTGCTCGTCGCCAACGCCGGCATCACCGAGGACACGTTGCTGATGCGAATGTCGGAGGAGCAGTTCACCCGCGTCGTGGACACCAACCTCACCGGCTCGTGGCGATGCGCGCGGCGGGCCGCGACCAAGATGGTGCGCGGCCGATGGGGGCGGATGATCTTCGTGTCGTCGGTGGTCGGCCTGATGGGCGGCGCGGGTCAGGTCAACTACGCGGCGAGCAAGGCCGGGCTGGTCGGCATGGCCCGATCGATCGCGCGCGAGATCGGCAGCCGCAACATCACGGCCAACGTGGTCGCCCCCGGGTTCATCGAGACGGACATGACCGCGGTGCTCGCCGATGATCTGAAGGCGAGCTATCTCAAGCAGATCCCGGCCGGCCGCATGGCGTTGCCGCGCGAAGTCGCCGCGGCGGTGACGTGGCTCGCCGGCGACGACGCCGCGTACATCAACGGAGCGGTGATCCCGGTCGACGGCGGGCTGGGCATGGGCCACTAACGGTTGGAGACATCTCGGCGGTTCCATATCTCAGCCGTTGTAGACATCCGACAACAACCTTCGTCGGGTTTGGTAGGTGCCGGTGGCGACGCGTGCGGCCGCGATGCACGACGGTATGAAGGCAACCCGTACGAATCTGCTCGGCACATCTTCTCCGTCGGTCAAGAAGGGACCCTCAGGCGTGACTGGACTCATGGCCGGCAAGCGGCTGCTTGTCACCGGCGTCATCACCGACCAATCGATCGCGTTCGCGGTTGCCCGTTTTGCCCAGGAGCAGGGTGCGCAGGTGGTGCTCACCGGGTTCGGTCGGCTGTCGCTCGTGGAGCGGATCGCCAAGCGGCTGCCGGCGGCCGCGCCGGTCATCGAACTCGACGTGACCAACCCGGAACAACTCGCGTCGCTGGCGGACAGTGTCCGCGAGCACGTCGACGGCATCGACGGCGTGCTGCACTCGATCGCCAATGCGCCGGCGTCCGTGCTTGGCGGCACGTTCCTGGACGCGACCTGGGAAGACGTGTCGCGGGCCGTGCACGTGTCGACGTACTCGTACAAGGCGCTGGCCATGGCCGCATTGCCGCTCATGTCCGCCGGCGGTGCCGTGGTCGGCCTGACCTTCGACGCGACCGTGGCCTGGCCGGTGTACGACTGGATGGGCGTTGCCAAGGCCGGTCTGGAGTCGACGAACCGCTACCTCGCGAGCTATCTCGGCCCGAAGGGCATCCGGGCGAACCTCGTTTCGGCCGGTCCCCTGCGGACGATGGCCGGCAAGTCGATCCCGGGCTTCGACCGGTTCGAAGACGCGTGGCCGCAGCGGGCCCCCCTCGGTTGGAGCCTGACCGACGGCGAGCCCACCGCGAAGGCCTGCGTGGCGCTGATGTCCGACCTGTTCCCGGCGACGACGGGCGAGATCATCCACGTCGACGGAGGGTTCCACGCCGTCGGCGCCTGACGCGGCCGCCGTGCGCCTGGCCACTACGCACCGTCATGAGTCTCGGCGCTTCCCGCGGTCGCTCGGTGGGGCTTCACATGAGCACCCGGACGCACCACTTCTACGCAGCGTGTTCTCCTCGGCGGATTGCTCCCCAACCCCGCTCCATGAACGCCCAGCTCCACGGTCATGGTGTGCATAGGTACCCATCTGCAGCCCCGCCAACGGACGTCGCCGCCGGCGATTGCGGGCCACTGTCGGTGATGGTTACCGTCCGTCGTCGTCGAACCAGGAGCGTGGCGCGGGCCTCAACGCCCAGGGGCACGGCCGGCCGGCTCAGGGGCGCGGGGCAAGATGACAGGCATGGCGTACGACGCGTTCCTGCTCGTCTCGTTCGGCGGCCCGGAAGGTCCCGACGACGTCATGCCGTTCCTGCGTAACGTCACTCGGGGCCGGGGCGTTCCGGACGAACGGCTCGCCGAGGTCGCCATGCACTACCAGCACTTCGGCGGTGTGTCGCCGATCAACGGGCAATGCCGCGACCTCCTGGCGGCGACCGCCGCGAGCCTGGGCGACGCGGGCATCGACCTCCCGCTGTACTGGGGGAACCGGAATTGGGCGCCCTACCTCGCCGACACGGTCCGCCAGATGCGCGACGACGGCGTCCGCCGTGCGCTCGCGTTCGTGACCAGCCCGTACGGGTCGTTCTCGTCGTGCCGGCAATACCTCGACGACATCGAGGCCGCTCGGACGACGGTCGGGCCGGATGCGCCGGTCATCGAGAAGATCCGGCACTACCACGATCATCCCGGCCACATCCGGGCGCACGTGGACGCCGTCGGCGCGGCCCTGGCCACGCTGCCGGCGGAGCGAAGGCCGACGACGCGGATCGCGTTTACCGCCCACTCGATCCCGGCGTCCATGGCCGCGTCCAGCGGTCCAGCGGGCGGCACCGACCGTTACCGCAGCCAGCTCCGCGAGGTTGCCGCGCTCGTGACGGCCCAGGCCGCCGCCGACCTCCGGTGGGATCTCGTGTGGCAGAGCCGCTCGGGGCCGCCACGGATGCCGTGGCTCGAGCCGGACATCAATGATCACCTGCGCCAGCTGGCGGACGACGGCGTCACGAGCGTGCTGGTCAGCCCGATCGGATTCATCTCGGACCATCTCGAGGTCGCCTGGGACCTCGACCACGAGGCGGCCGAGACCGCCAAGAAACTCGGGCTCGACTTCGTCCGGGCGGCCACGCCGGGCGTCCACCCGAGCTTCGTCGACATGATCGTGGACCTGGTGAGCGAGCGCCTCGATCCGGGGCGGCCGCGGGCCGCGCTCGGTAGTGTCCCGACGTGGGATGTGTGCCCGGAGGATTGCTGCCGGCTGCTCGCCCGGCCCGGGCCACCGCGGTGAGGACGGCAGCGATGCGTACAGATGGAGGCTTTGTCTGTGGTGCTTCCTGAGCGGTCGATACGCTTCGGCGCATGACCGATCGCAAGCCCGTGGAGTCGTGGCTCACCGACATGGACGGGGTGTTGGTGCATGAGGGCTACCCGGTACCGGGCGCGCCCGAGTTCGTCCAGCGCATGCGCGAGTCCGGCAAGCCGTTCCTGATCCTCACGAACAATTCGATCTACACGGCGCGTGATCTGCAGGCTCGGCTGGCTCGGATGGGCATCGAGGTGCCCGAGTCGGCGATCTGGACCTCGGCGCTGGCCACCGGCCAGTTCCTCGACGACCAGCGGCCGGGCGGCTCGGCGTACGTGATCGGCGAGGCCGGCCTGACCACGGCACTCCACTCGGTCGGCTACATCATGACCGACCACGAGCCGGACTACGTGGTGCTGGGCGAGACCCGGACGTACAGCTTCGAGGCGATCACGACGGCGATCCGGCTCATCAATAGCGGCGCCCGTTTCATCGCCACGAACCCCGACGCCACCGGACCGTCTAATGAGGGCGCGTTGCCGGCGTGCGGCTCGGTCGCGGCGCTGATTTCCAAGGCGACCGGCGTCGAGCCCTACTTCGTCGGCAAACCGAACCCGATGATGATGCGGTCGGCGCTGAACACCATCAACGCGCACTCCGAAACGACAGCGATGATCGGCGATCGGATGGACACCGACATCCTTTGTGGTCTTGAAGCGGGGCTGTTCACGATCCTGGTGCTGAGCGGTATCTCTACGCGCGGCGACGTCGGCCGGTTCCCGTACCGCCCGTCGCGGATCGTCGGCTCGGTGGCCGACCTCATCGACGAGATTTGAGATCGCCTACAACAAAATCGCCTACAACAAAGGGGAGTTGCAGGCGGCGACCAGCGCGTGCCGGCAGGCGGCGGCCAGCGGCCGCAGCACGTCATCGCGGGCCCGGGCCTCATGGCTGTTGATCGCACCGCCCGGCGCAACTTCGTCGGCCAGGGCCAGGACACGGTCCAGCACGCTGGCGCGGGCGAACAGGCGTCGGGCCCGAGGGTCGTATCCGGGCGGCAACTCGGTGCCGTTGTCGGGGCGTCGTAATGCCGCCAACGCGCCCGCGAGTTCCGGTCGCCATTGCGCCACGTCGAGGCGCGTCAACTCGGCGGTGGCGGACAGCAGGGCCGCGTTCAGGTCAGCTTCGGCTTCGGCCGCGCCCGGTCCGATCGAGGGCGGCAGCACCGTCGGCAGCACGAAAACCTGCCAGCGTACGGTCGAAAAGACGTCCCCGGAGCCGGACGTGTGGTCACGGACCTCAGGGACGAAGCCATACGTTCCCGCGAGCACGCCCTCACCCCCGAGCAGCGCCGCGCCGGTGAACGGTCCCGGCCCGGGCAAGCCGACCGGATCGCCGGCCGCCGGCAGCACGACCCGGATGTCGTCCGGCGACACCTTCGCCAACAGTGGCAAAGTGTCCCGCAGCGTCGTGTCGGTCCACGTTCCCGGTGCGTCCGCCACGACGTGCTCTTCGCCGCCGGCGATCTCATCGGCCACGTCGTCGTAGGGCACGAGCCCGGCGCGCCACGCGCGCGTCCACGCGACGAACCGGGTCGACCGGCGCGTCGTCGTGGTGGCAGCCCGTGTTTCAGACATGACTGCCAGCCTACGGCGTCGTGCGGCGACGTGTCTCGCGCCGGCCGGTGGTGTCGCGCATCGTGGTCAGCACCGGCCGGGTCGTCGGCGCAGCCGTGTCGTCGGGCCGGCGGATCTCGGACGCACTAGGCTCCCGTTGCATGAGTGGCGCGTTACCCGACGACGTACTGTCCGGCTGGCGCCGCGGCGCCCCACGACGGCCGGGCGCGGTCACCGAGGTGGACGCCGAGATCGGCCTCGTCGTGGAGGATGCCGCCAGTACGTTCTGTGGGGCGGTGATCGGCTTCGACCAGGGGGCCGTCGTCCTCGAGGACCGGTTCGGCGCGCGGCGTCTCTTTCCGTTGGAGCCGGCGGGGTTCCGGATGGACGGCGATCTGGTCACGCTGCGGCGGCCGGCATCGTCCGGAGCGGCGGCGCCGGCGCAGCGGCGGACCAACTCCGGCTCCATCGCGGTCGAGGGATCGCGGGCCCGGGTGGCTCGGGCCAGCCGCATCTGGGTCGAGGGTGTGCACGACGCCGCGCTGGTCGAACGGATCTGGGGCGACGACCTCCGGATCGAGGGCGTCGTCGTGGAGCCGCTTGGCGGCATCGACGATCTCGCGGCGGCGGTCGACGACTTCGGGCCGGGACCGACGCGACGGCTCGGCGTACTGGTCGATCACTTGGTCGCCGGTACGAAGGAGAGCCGGATCGTGGCCGGCGTGTCCTCGCCGTACGTCCTGGTGACCGGGCACCCGTACATCGACGTGTGGCAGGCCGTGAAACCGAGCCGGATCGGCATTCAGCGGTGGCCCACGATCGCACCCGGCCGGCCGTGGAAAGAGGGTGCCTGTGCCGCACTCGGGATCGCCGAACCGGCCGACATGTGGCGCCACATCCTGTCCCGGGTGGACAGCTATCGGGACATCGAGACACCGCTCATCACCGCCGTCGAGCGCCTCATCGACTTCGTCACGGAGATCGATGGGTGACTCACAGCAAATTCCCACCTGTTTGAGCCACCCGAACGGGGACGCCGAGCACACTGCGGCATTTGTCTGGTCGCAGATGTGAGCTTTGGCGTGCAACGATCGTCATGTGGCGGTGTTTTGGATAATTCTCGCCGCTGTGCTCGGCGTCGCAGAGCTCGTCACCGGGACGTTCATCCTGGTGATGTTGGCCGCGGGCGCGGTCGCGGCGGCCATCGTCGCCGGTCTTGACGGACCGGCGGCCCTGCAGGGGATCGTGTTCGCGGCCGTTTCGGCCGCGGCGCTGTTCGGACTGCGGCCGGCCCTACAAGGGTTGGTCCATCACAACGCGGAGTCGACGCCCATGGGCCTACAGGCCATTGAGGGCTCGTCCGGCCTCGTTCTCGAGCGAGTCGATCTCGACCACGGTCTTATCAAGATCGACGGCGAGTTGTGGACCGCCCGCCCGTATGACGCGACCGAAACTTTCGACAAAGGCGAGCGAGTGCGGGTTATCGAGATTCGGGGCGCGACCGCCCTGGTGTGGAAGGAGTAGTCGTGTCCGAGGGTATTTGGGCGGTCATTGCGATCGTCATCGTGCTCATCGTGGTGGTGACGCTGTACCGGATGGTCCGGATCGTGCCGCAGCAGCGGATGGACATCGTCGAGCGGCTCGGTCGATACAACCGGACGCTCGATCCGGGGTTCCACCTGCTCGTGCCGTTCTTCGACCGGGTCCGCGAGAAGGTCGACATGCGTGAGGCGGTGCAGAGCTTCCCGCCACAGCCGGTGATCACGTCGGACAACCTCGTCGTATCGATCGATACCGTGCTCTACTACCGGGTCGTCGACCCGGTACGAGCGGTTTACGAGATCGCGAGCTTCCTGCAGGCGATCGAGCAGCTGACCGTGACGACACTGCGTAACGTCATCGGCTCGATGGACCTGGAGAAGGCGCTGACCAGCCGCGACGAGATCAACCAGCATCTGTCCAGCGTGCTCGATGAGACGACCGGTCGCTGGGGCATCAAGGTCACCCGGGTCGAGATCAAGGCGATCGAGCCGCCGCCGTCCATCCGCGACTCGATGGAGAAGCAGATGCGGGCCGAGCGGGATCGTCGCGCGGCGATTCTGAACGCCGAGGGTGTCAAGCAGTCACAGATCCTGACGGCCGACGGTGACCGCCAGGGCGCGATCCTGCGGGCGCAAGGCGAGCGGGAAGCGCGCATCCTCCAGGCCGAGGGCCAGGCGAAGGCCATCCAGACGGTGTTCAACGCCGTCCATGCCGCCGACCCGGACCCGAAGGTGCTGGCCTACCAGTACCTGCAGGCACTCCCGCAGATCGCCAACGGTACGGCCAACAAGATGTGGATCATCCCGGCCGAGATGACGAAGGCCCTCGAAGGGATCGGCGGAGCGCTCACCGGGCTCATGCCTGGCACCACGGGCGTGATGGCGCCGGTGGAGATCGACGACACGCCGCGCGGGGCCATCGATGAGGCGCTGGCCGCGGCGAAGGCGGCGGCCGAGGAGACCGAGAAAGAATCGATCGGCCTGCCGAAGCTCACCGCCGGCGAGCCGGTCTCGCCCGCATCGTTGCTGGACAACCAGAACCAGGCCGAGCGACAGCACTAGCGTTCCAGCCGACAAAAGCGACTATTTCCCAATAATCAGTACGGATCGCCCGGGCTCCTGCCACCATCGACGGCGGGAGTCGGGGCGATTCGCGTTGCCGGCCTCAATATTCGCCGGGAGTCATGCATGACCGCTCACTCGACGGGTCAGGCGCCCGCCGCCGGGCCAGCTTCCACGCCGACAGCCGTCACGGATGGTCCGATCGGCGACGCACCGAAACGACGTCTGAGCCATCCAGGCCAGCCGACCCGATGGCAGCGACGCACGTACCGCTTTGGCCGGTACGCGGTCCTCGCAATCCCAGTGTTCGCGCTGATCGCCGGGCTGCTGCCGAGATCGAGCGCTGCGTTTTCGGTCGATCCGACCGTCTACGCGCACTACCTGGCCAACGGCCAGTGGCGTCCACGGGAAGTCGTAGCCACGATCGGGCTGGCGGTCACCGGTGTGCTGTCGATCGTGGCGTTGGCATCGCTGTTGTTTCGCGGTCGGGCCCGGTGGTTCGCGCTGGCCGGTCTCGTCGCGGGTCTGACCGGGTCGGCCGGAATGCTGGCCTCGGTGGGCTCGACGGTCATCCGAGAAGATCGGCTCTCGCACGCCGTCGTCGACGGACACCGGCAGTTGGCATTCAACGCGGACACCATCGGCGCCGGGTCGGCCTTCCTGGTCATCGGTGGCGCGTGTCTGTTGACGTTGGGATGGATCCTGCTCGGTATCGCGGTCATCCGTACGTCCGGGATGTACCGCGCGGACGGCCCGCTATTGATGATCAGTACGCCGCTTATCTTCCTCGGCGGCATGGTCGTGCACGTGCTCCCGACCATGGGATCGTTCCTCTTGCTGGCGGCCGGGCTCGGCATCGTCGCCACCGCCGGCCGCATCTCGATCATCGGCGAGGACACGTGGCGGCAGCGCCGGCGCCGACCCGCGGTGGCGTTGACCGCCCCGGTCGCCGCTCCGGCGTCGGCCGCCGTTTCCGACCCGGACGCCTTGCTTGATCGTGCCCCCGGACTCGCCGGTGCGCTCGGGCTGGCCCGTCCACAACTGTTTCCCGAAAGCCGCATTGCCTCCGCCGCGATCTATCACGCGCCGGTGGCGTCGGCGGCCGAAGCGAGCGAGGCCGTAGTGGCCGCAGTAGCGGAGGCGAGCGAGGCGACGGTACCTGCGGCGCCCGAACCGACCGCGTCGACCAATGGCACGGCCGCCGACGTCGCTCCACCAGGCGCCGCTCCTTCGAATGGCGCTGCACCTTCGAACGGCGCCACATCGAGCGGCGCAACCTCGGACGCCGCGCTCTCGAATCGCGCCGCCTCGAACGATTCGGTCGCGCCGGCCGACTCGACGACCGCCCGCACCGGCAACGGCGACGGACACGGCGGTGACGACCGTAACGGCAATGGCGACGATCGCAACGGCAAGCCCGCCAGCGACGATCGTGCGCCAGCCGTGAAGTCGCTTCGCGATCTGCTCCGCGGGGCACGGGGCGCTGCGGCCGCCTGGCCCGTATACCGCTCCCGGTCGGGTGGGCCGAATTCCGGCAACGCCGCTCGTGAAAACGGCGGTCAGACCGGCAACCGATCCGGCGACAGCCGTCGCAACACCACGTCCGGCCGTACCGGCACGACCGGCCGCACCGGTACCACCGGACGTAGTGGCACTAACAGCCGCACCGGCGGCGGGTCCGACATCCGCGGCGGCCGGCGTGCCAACTCGTCGTCCGCGGCCGGTCGGTCCACCGGCCGGACACCGCAACCACCACCGCCGCCGGCGACCGACAAGCCCGACCCACCGGAGGATTCGCCGTCCGCGCGAGAATGACCAGGTGCCCGACGCCATCACGATCACCGATCCGGCCGACGATCGCATCGCCGACTATCGCGCGCTGACCGACGTCGAACTCCGGACCCGATGGGAGCCACCGCACGGGCTGTTCATCGCCGAGGGCGAACTCGTGCTGCGCCGGGCCGTCCGGGCCGGCTACCGCGTCCGATCCGTTCTGGTCGACGCCAAACGGATCGACCAACTCGCCGGCCTGCCCCGCGACGATGCTCCGCTCTACGCCGCGACCCAGGCCGTGCTCGAAGCGGTCACCGGTTTCCACGTGCACCGGGGCGTACTCGCGTCGTTGCACCGCCGGCCGCTGCCGGCCGCGACCGATGTGCTCGCGAGCGCGCGGCGCGTGGCGATCCTTGAGGACGTCAACAACCACACGAACATCGGCGCGATCTTCCGTGGCGCGGCGGCGCTCGGGATGGACGCCGTGCTGCTCTCTCCATCGTGTGCCGATCCGCTCTACCGGCGGAGCGTCCGGGTGAGCATGGGTCAGGTGTTCGCGATTCCGTACGCGACGCTGGAGCCCTGGCCGAGGGCGCTCGATACGGTCCGGGCGGCCGGATTCAGCGTGCTTGCGATGACGCCCGCGGCTGATGCCGTACCGGTGCAGGATCTGGATGCCGCGACCCGGCACCGGCCGGCGCTGCTGCTCGGGGCGGAAGGCGCTGGCCTGTCCGCGTCGGCGCTGGCCGCAAGCGACCTGCGCGTCGCGATCCCGATGCGCCGCGGTGTCGACTCGCTCAACGTGGCGGCCGCGTCGGCCGTGGCGTTCTGGGAGTTGTGCCGCGACGACGCGACGGAGTCCGCCTCCGATGGCTGACGTCTACCCGAGCGTGCGCGACGTGCTCGCCCTGGACTCGATGCGGTACGGGAATCCGCGCGTTGTCGCCGGCGCGGACGCGTTGGATCGGCCCGTGCGATGGGTGCACGCCGCCGAGGTCCCGGATATCGCGACCTTGCTCCGCGGCGGGGAACTGGTGCTGATGACCGGCATCGGGTTGCCCGGCGACGACGATGGGCTGCGGTTGTTCATCGCCGGGCTCGCCGAGGTCGGCGCCGCCGGGCTCGTCGTGGAACTCGGGCGCCGGTATTCGGATTCGGTACCGAAAGTGATGATCGCCGCCGCGAACAAGCGGAACCTGCCGCTCATCGAGCTGCGCAAGGCAACGCCGTTCGTCCGGATCACCGAGGCCGTCCACGCGCTCATCGTCGACGCGCAGGTGGCTGAGCTACGCGCGACCGAGGAGATCCACCAACGGTTTACCGAGCTGTCCGTCGAGGGTGGCGACGCGGCTGAGGTCGTCGCGCAGGCCGCGGCGCTGGCCGGCGCACCGGTCGTGTTCGAGAACCTGTCGCGGCAGGTGCTCGCCTACGACGCCGCCGGCGACCGGCCGGAGCTGCTTCTGGACGGCTGGGAATCGCATTCGCGTCGGATCCACGCCGATGGTCGTACGGGCTACGACGCCGACGCGGGTTGGCTGACCACGATGGTCGGTGCGCGCGGCCAGGACTGGGGTCGTCTGCTGCTGCGCTATCCGCCGGCCGATGCCGACGGACGGAGCGAGCCGCCGCCGACCCGTCTGGTCATCCTGCTCGAACGGGCCGCCTCCACGCTCGCCCTCGGCCGGCTCATCCGGCGCGACGCCGAGGGCCTCGAACGCCAGATCCACCGGACACTGCTGACTGCGCTGCTGGATCACACGAGGCCGGTCGACGAGGTCGCGTTGCGGGCCAAGGCGCTCGGCGTGCCCCTGGAGCGTCGGCGCCTGGTCGGTGTCGTGATTCGCCAGCGCCAGGACGAAGCCGACCCGGGCGAGTCGCCGCCATCGACCGGTGTCACCGTCGGTTCGGTTGCCGGCGCGGCGGCGGAACGTACGCAGGAACGGCTGCGTGACATCGCCGAATCGGTCACCGCGGCGCTGCGCGCCGCCGGCCTCGACGGCCTGACCAGCCCGCTCGATGATCTGACGGTCGGTGCACTGATCGCGCTGCGCCGCTCCGACGACGAGGAAAGCGCGCTCGCCGCGTTCGCCGCGGCTCTCCGCCGCCCGCACGGCGATCCCGATCTGACCGGTCGGGGTGGCAGCGACGGGGGCGACGAGCGACCGACCACGCGCGGGCTCATCGTCGCGGCCGGATCCGTGGTGGACACGCTGCGCGAAGCGCGTCGCTCCTTGATGGAGGCCCGGCAGATCGGGTACGCCGCCCGCCACGACCGCCGCGACGTCGCTGTCTTCCGGCTGCCGCACGTGGGTCTGGCCGGCCTGCTGCATCTGCTGCGCGACGAGCCGCGCCTGCAGACGTTCGTCGAGCGCGAGCTCGGGCCCCTGCTGGCGTACGACGCGAAACACCCCTCGGACCAGCTGCTCCAGACGCTTCGCATCTACCTCGAATCCGGGCGGAACAAGTCGGCCGCGGCGACGGCGGCGCACCTGTCCCGGCCGGCGTTCTATGAGCGTCTGGCCCGGATCGGACGGATCCTCGGCGTCGACCTCGACGCCGTCGAGCCGTGCCTGTCGCTGCACGTGGCGTTGCTGGCATTGGACGCGATCCGTGACGCGTGATCTGCCGGCCATGCGCCCATGATCCACCGCCGTGGACGAATGCGACGTCCTGGCGACCTCAATCGTCCGCACCAGTGGATCACGGAGGTACCGGCACGGCCTCGATCAGGTTGAGTCGGTGTCAAGATGGGATCTGTGAGCAATCTCGAGCAGCACCCGACCGAGCACGAGACCGGGTCGACGATCGCACTGGCGCTACGGCGCGACGTCCTCGCCGGTCGTGACGTGCCGCTCGGCAAGTATTCGACCGTCAACCGGCTGCTGCCGCACACGAACCGCCGGATGGTCGGAGCCTGGTGCTTCGCCGACCACTTCGGCCCGGACGCCATCCTCACCGGCCCGGGGATGCAGGTGCCGCCGCATCCGCATTGTGGTCTGCAGACGGTCACCTGGCTGCTCGACGGCGAGGTGCTCCATCGGGACAGCGTCGGCAGCCTCGCGATGATCCGCCCGGGCCAGCTCAATCTGATGACGGCCGGGCGCGGCATCGCGCATGCCGAGCAGTCACCGGACGGCCATGGCCCGTCGCTGCACGGCTTGCAGTTGTGGATCGCGCTACCGGCGGCGGAGGCGGCCGGCGCGTCTCGCTTCGAGCACCACGCCGACCTGCCGACCACGAGCTCCGGCGGTGCGCACCTGACCGTCGTCGTGGGCTCGCTCGGCCGGCTGACCTCGCCCGCTCGCGTACACACGCCGATCGTGGGCGTGGACGTACGGCTCGAGGAGGGCGCGTCGACCACGGTGCCGTTGCGGGCCGACTGGGAGTACGCCGTGATCGTGATGGCCGGCACCGCCGACGTCGCCGACGGCACGCTGGAGCCGGGAGCGCTGTGCTACCTCGGCACCGGTCGGGACGCCCTCGCCGCATCGACGGCGTCCGGCGCGAGGCTGTTCCTGCTCGGCGGCGAGCCGTTCGCCGATGAGCTCGTCATGTGGTGGAACTTCGTCGGCCGGTCGCACGAGGAGATCGTCGCGGCGCGGGAGGCGTGGATGGCCGGTTCGGCGGTGGCCGGGGCGCCCGTCGAGGGCGATCGCTTCGGGTCGGTCCGCGGATATGACGGCGCGCCGCTGCCGGCTCCGGAGATGCCGACTACCCGCCTCAAACCCCGCGACCGCCACGGCCGACCGATGCCGGGCGCGTAACCGCCTCGTCACCATGCTGCCGGACAGCGACGGATTGTCAGGTCGCCGGGGTTTGCGGCCGACACAGTGTCACTTGTGTGACCTGGGCAACGATGAAAGCGTGGGAGGGGCGCCACCGCACCTGTCCGGCCCCGCCGACGTACCACGGAAGGGTTTGTTGCATGACCACCGATGACCTGCTCGCCCGCCACAAGGCCGTGCTGCCGAGCTGGCTGCTGCTCTACTACGACGAGCCGATCGAGATCGCCGCCGGGTCCGGTCGGCGGGTCACCGACGGCGCCGGCCGCACCTATCTCGACTTTTTCGGCGGCGTCCTGACAAACATGATCGGGTACGACGTGCCGGAGATCCGCCAGGCGATCGAGCGGCAACTCGCCACCGGCGTCATGCACTCGTCCACGCTGTATCTCATCCGCCAGCAGGTCGAGCTGGCCGAGAAGATCGCGCGGCTGTCCGGCATCCCGGATGCGCGGGTGTTCTTCACCAACTCGGGCAGCGAGGCGAACGAGGCCGCGCTGCTCATGGCGACCAGTTTCCGGCACAGCAACCAGATTCTGGCGATCCGCAACAGTTACCACGGCCGGACCTACGCGACGATCGGCATCACGGGCAACCGCGGCTGGTCGTCGTCGAGCATGAATCCCCTCAATGTGAGCTACCTGCACTCCGGTGACCGTATGCGCGGGCTGCTCGCGGGCCGCAGCGACGCCGAATACATCGACGCCGTCACGGCCGACCTGCGCGAGGTGCTCGCAACGCAGACCAGCGGCGATGTGGCCGCGATGATCGCCGAGCCCGTGCAGGGTGTCGGCGGCTTCGTCCAGCCACCGGACGGTACGTTCGCCGCCTACCGCAAGGTGCTTGACGAGTCCGGCATCCTCTACATCTCCGACGAGGTGCAGACCGGGTGGGGCCGCACCGGCGAGCATTTCTGGGGCTATCAGGCGCACGGTGTCGTGCCGGATCTGCTGACGTTTGCCAAGGGCATCGGCAACGGCATGGCGTTGGCCGGCGTTGTCGGTCGGGCCGACGTCATCAATTCGGTGCCGGGCATCTCGTTCTCGACGTTCGGCGGCAACCCGGTCAGCACCGCGGCCGGAAACGCCGTCGTCGACTATCTGCTGGCGCACGACCTGCAAGGGAACGCGGCGCGGGTCGGCGCGATCCTGCAGACCGGGCTGCGGGAGGCCGCGCCGAACCTCGGGATCGTCGGCGACGTACGCGGCAAGGGCCTGATGCTCGCGGTCGAGTTCGTCGAGCCGGGCACCACGAACCCGAACGCGTACGCGACGACCCGGGTGTTCGAAGAGTGTCGGGCGCACGGGCTGCTCGTGGGCAAGGGTGGTCTCTACGGCAACACGATCCGGATGGGTCCGCCGCTGACATTGACCGAGGACGAGGCCCGTGAAGGCCTCGACATCCTGCTCGCCGCGATCGCGGCCGTAGACGGGGAGTTATCGGCATGAAGCACATCACGCACTTCATCGATGGGAAGCCGTGGGACGGCATCGCTGCGCGGCAGGGTGACGTCTTTGATCCGGCCACCGGCACGGTCGCGGGGCAGGTCGATTTCGCGTCGGCGGCGGATATGGACACCGCCGTTGCGGCGGCGGTTCGTGCGGCGGCGGGGTGGCGTGAGGCGTCGATCTCGAAGCGGACGGCGGTGATGTTCGCGATGCGGGAGATCCTGCACGCCCGGCGCGACGAGCTTGCCGCGATCGTGACCGACGAGCACGGCAAGGTGCTCTCGGATGCGGCCGGTGAGGTGCAGCGCGGTCTCGAGGTGATCGAGTACGCGTGTGGTATCGGCACGATCCTGCGTAGCGGGTTCAACGAGAACGTGTCGACGGGGGTGGACTCGTACGCGATCCGGCAGCCGTTGGGCGTGGTCGGGGTGATCTCGCCGTTCAACTTCCCGGCGATGGTGCCGCTGTGGTTCGTGCCGATCGCGTTGGCCACGGGTAACGCGGTCATTTTGAAGCCGAGCGAGAAGGATCCCAGCGCCGCCGTGAAGCTCGCGGAGTGGTTCGTGGAGGCCGGATTGCCCCAAGGTGTGTTCAACGTCGTACACGGCGACAAGGAGGCCGTTGACGCGTTGCTGGATCACCGGGACGTGAAGTCGATTTCGTTTGTCGGTTCGACACCGATCGCGCGGTACGTCTACGAGCGGGGCACCGCCGCCGGCAAGCGGGTCCAGGCGCTCGGCGGCGCGAAGAATCACATGGTGGTGCTGCCGGACGCGGATATCGATCTGGCCGCGGACGCCGCGGTGTCGGCCGGGTTCGGTTCGGCGGGGGAGCGGTGCATGGCGATCTCGGTGGTGGTCGCGGTCGATCCGGTCGGTGACGATTTGATCGGCGCGATCACGGATCGGATGGCCGACATCCGTACCGGTGACGGGCGGCGGCCGGGCTGTGACATGGGGCCGCTGGTCACCGGGGTGCACCGGGACAAGGTCGCCGGCTATGTCGAGGCCGGTGCGGCCGCGGGTGCGTCGCTGGTAGTGGACGGGCGCGGCGTGGCCGCCGATGGGGAACCGGACGGGTTCTGGCTCGGGCCGACGTTGTTCGACCATGTCACGCCGGAGATGTCGATCTACACCGACGAGATCTTCGGGCCGGTGCTGTCGGTCGTACGGGTGCCCTCGTACGAGGACGCGGTCGAGTTGGTCAACGCGAACCCGTACGGCAATGGGACGGCGATCTTCACCAATGACGGCGGTGCGGCCCGCCGCTATCAGCATGAGATCGAGGTCGGCATGATCGGCGTCAACGTGCCGATCCCGGTGCCGATGGCGTACTACTCGTTCGGCGGCTGGAAGTCGTCCCTGTTCGGCGACACCCACGCCCACGGCGCCGAGGGCGTGCACTTCTTCACCCGAGGCAAGGTCGTCACCAGCCGCTGGCTCGACCCGTCACACGGTGGCGTCAACCTCGGCTTCCCGACCCAGACCTGAGTCACGTTCGCCCCGACTCGTGGCCGATCGATCGTCGCCGGTCGGGGCGTCCTGCTGCGTACGCAGCTATGCCCACCGCGCGCCGACACGACCGTGCGCGTGTCACGCCGGACATGACCCCGCCGACATAACGGTTGTGAAACTCTTCTGCGGGCCGTTGGTGACGGTCGGAGACAGCGGAGCCGCGCTCCACCGTCACGTCGCCGCGCTCCTTCGACGCGTAGACGGTGCTCACCCGGTCTTCGGCGCTCGGCCGCACCCGTCCGCGGCGGCGGCAAGGCCGAGCGTACGGGCTATCGGGGCCCCCGCGACGGCGCCGCAACCGCTTGCCTGACTTCATCCTTACGTGCCAGTCTGGACCGCCGTCGCAACGATCCACCCTGCTCAGGGGCGTTTTGAGGGGCGGCGACGCAGGTCACAGTTAGGAAACTTTCCCGCTTGGGCTTGACAAGTACCGGGGTTCAGCAAGGACTATTTCCGTTAACAGTTAAGACTCCTTCATGAAAGACAGCTCGATCATGGCACCGAACGTCGGCGCCGCGCTCCAGAACCCACCCCGGACAGCACTTGTCCACCTTGTGTAAGGACTCATCGAGGAGGATCGCGTGAAGCGACGGATCGCAGTTGCCGCGGCGCTCGCGGCGACATTGATCGGCGCCGCTGCGTGTGGTAGCAGCAGCAACAAGCCCGCAAGCACCCCCAGCGCGGCCAACCCGTTGGACGGCAAGGGCAAGACCCTGACCGTCTGGCTCATGGTCGACGCGCAGACCGGCTGGCCGCAGGCCGTCGCCGACGCGAACGCCAAGTTCACCGCCGACACCGGCGCCCAGGTCAACATCCAGTACCAGCAGTGGCCAAACCACCTGGCCAAGGTCGACACGACGCTCGCCGGCGCGCAGGTGCCCGACGTGATGGAGCTCGGCAACACCGAGGAGCCGAAGTACGTGCTCGGCGGCGCCTTTGCCGACTTGACGAGCAAGGTCGCGAGCTTCGACAACTCGTCGTCCTGGCTTTCCGGCTTGTCCGGACCGTGCCAGACCGACGGCAAGACCTACTGCGTCCCGTACTACGCCGGCGCGCGCGTCCTGATCTACCGCACCGACATGTTCACCGCCGCCGGCCTCAAGCCGCCGACCACGTACGCGGAGCTCACCGCGGACGCCGACAAGCTGATGGCCAAGTACGGCAAGGACCCGAAGTTCTCGGCGTTCTACATGCCGAGCCGCTACTGGTACGCCGCCGGTGCGTTCATCTACGGCAACGGTGGCAAGATCGCCGACAAGGACGCGAGCGGCAAGTGGGCCGGCACGCTGGAGAGCCAGCAGGCCGAGGCCGGTCTGCAGCAGTTCGCCACGATCGCCGAGAAGTATTCGAGAGGCGACAAGACGAAGACCGAGAACGACCAGGATGCGATCTTCTCGACCGGCCACTCGGCCATGATGTACGGCAACGGCTGGGAGCTCGGCGCCGTCCAGTCGCAGCCGAAGGACGCCAACAACCCGGCCAAGGGCAACGTCGACACGGCCGTGAAGGGCAAGGTCGCCTCGGTGCCGTTGCCGGGCAACGCGGCCGACACCCCGATGCCGTCGTTCCTCGGTGGTTCGGACCTCGCCGTTACGGCGAAGAGCCAGAACCAGGCCCTGGCGACTGAGTGGATCAAGGACTTCACGTCCACCCAGATCCAGGGCGAACTGATCGCCAAGGGCGCTCTGCCGAACGCCAAGGCGCTGCTGCCGCAGGCCGCGGCACAGCCGGGCAACGCGGCCACCGCCACGGCCGCCGGGAGCAGCTGGTTCACGCCGCTGGCCGGGACGTGGCCGGACGTGGAGAGCGCGAATGTCCTGCAGCTGATGCTGCAGAACATCGTCACCGGCAAGCAGACGGTGGACGCCGCCGCGAAGGCCGCCGACGCGCAGATCACGACGATCCTGAACAAGAGTTGATCCGCCCGCTGGTCGGGGCCGCGCTGACGGTCCCGGCCAGCGGTTTGGTCGGCCCGCCACCGTGCCGCGATCCGGCCGGCGACGGGCCGGCCGTCGACCCAGCAGGATGATGCGCCGTGCGGCCGCCACATAGACGGGCGCGCGGCGTGTCACTGAGCGGCCATCATGGACACCACCATCCGACGTCAGCGCCAAGACTCAGGAGGACGCCGATGCAATCCGAGGTGGAACCGCCGGTCGTCGTCGTGACGGCCACCCCGCCATCGCCCCGGTGGCCCGACGAGCGCGTGCGGCTCGCGGCCGCCGGTCGACCTCGACGGCGTCGCCGGCCGGTGCTGCCGTATCTGCTGGTGTTGCCGGCGATCCTGGCGATCTTCGCGTACATGGCCTACCCGCTCTACCGGATGGTCGTCCTCACGACGCACCAGACGCAGCTGGCCGGTCGGTTCGCGCCGACGCCGCCGCCGCCGAAATTCGTCGGTTGGGCGAACTTCAAGGCAGTGCTGACCGACAGTGTTTTCTGGCACGTCGTGATCAACACGGTCGTGTTCACCGTGGCCGCGGTCGGCGTGTCGATGGTGATCGGCCTCGCGGTCGCTCTGCTCATGCGCCGGGTCAGCGGCTGGGCCCGCATCGTCGTCACGATCTCGCTCGTTTTCGTATGGGCGGTGCCGACCATCGTCGCCACGCAGGTGTTCGCGTGGCTGTTCGACTCCGACTTCGGCATCGTCAACTTCGGCATCGACAAGTTGCCCGGCGTGAACTTCGAGAACCACAGCTGGTTCTCGACGCCCGAGCAGGGCTGGTTCGTGATCGGTTCGCTGGTGCTGTGGGGCGCCATTCCGTTCCTGGCGCTGACCATTTACGCCGGTCTCACGCAGGTGCCGGTGGAACTCGTCGAGGCTGCGACGATCGATGGGGCGAACGGACTTCAGGTGCTGCGCAACGTACTGGTCCCGGTCCTCAAGCCGGTACTGATCATTGCGACCACGCTGTCGGCGATCTGGGACTTCAATGTCTTCAACCAGATCTACGCGGTGCGTAATGCCCAGCCTGAGCAGTCCTACTGGACGATCGGCATCTACGCCTACGAGAAGGCGTTCGGCGAGTCCGATTACAACACCGGCGCCACGATCTCGCTGCTCACCATGGTTCTGCTGCTGTTCGTCATGGTGTTCTACGTCCGGCAGATGATCAGGATCGGAGAGGTTGACTGATGGCTGTCGACTCAATAACGACCCGTACTGTCGCTGCGCCGCCGCCCGCTAAGCCGGCGCGCCGCCCGCGCTTCGCCGGACGTCGCCGCCGGACGTGGATTTGGAACGCCGTGGCCGTCGTCTTCGCGGTGATCATGTTCTTCCCGGTCTACTGGATGGTCGTCACAGCGTTCAAGCCGTCGAACGAGGTGCTCACGTTCCATCCGAACCTGCTGCCGCTGCACGCGACGCTCGACAACTTCACCTCCGCGATCAACGCGCCGGACTTCCTGACCGACATGCGCAACAGCGTCATCATCACCGTAGTGTCGGTCGTGCTCGGGCTCATCGTCGGATTCCTCGGCGCGCTTGCGCTGGCTCGGTTCATCTTCGCCGGCCGCCGTGCGGTGATCCTCGTCCTGCTCGGCGTGCAGATGGTGCCGGCCATCGCGATCATCATTCCGATCTACCTGCAACTGCAGAAGTGGCACCAGACGAACCAGCTGTCCGGCGTGATCCTGTCCTACATCGTCGTGCTCCTGCCGTTCACGATCTGGATGCTGCGCGGGTTCATCGCCAACGTCCCGCGCGAGCTGGACGAGGCGGCGCTGGTCGACGGGTGCACGCGGTGGCAGACGTTCACGAAGATCCTGCTGCCTCTGACGCTGCCTGGCTTGGTCGCGGCCGCCATCTACGGCTTTATCCAGTGCTGGAACGAATTCTTCATGATCAATGTCTTGAACAGTTCGCCGGACAAGCAGAACCTGATGGTGTGGCTGGTATCGAACCAGACCGCGCACGGCACGCACTGGGGTGCGCTGATGGCCGGCGCGACGCTGTCCTCGATCCCGGTCGTGATCTTCTTCCTGATCATTCAGAAGAACGTGACGATGGGCCTGACCGCCGGGGCCGTCAAGGGCTGAGCTGGCGCCGACCGCGGACCGACGAGTCGACAGGTCGTCCCGCGGTGTCGGAGGTCGGCGGCACAATGAACGGGTGTTGATCGCGGTCGGTCCGGCGGATCGTGCGGCGGACATGTGCCGCGCCGGCGATCGGCCGCGCGATGCCGGCGCCGGTGCTGGGCTGGTCCAGATGGTCGAGGAGGACGGGACACCGACCGGCGCACCCAGGTGCGTCGACGATCTCAGTGTCGAGGCCACCGGATTCCGTGTGTCCGACACCCCGCGCTGGCTCTGGCCGTCGACCGCCGACGTCTACCCGGCGCTGGTGCGCACGGGTGCCTCGGTCGCCCGAGTCCACGACCTCGAACTGACCGAGGGCCTGCTGCTCGGCTCGGCTGGCCGATACGGCGCGCCGCGTTCGCTCGGCGCGGCCTGGGCCAGACTGATCGGCGCGCCGGTACCGACCGATCCGCCGCCGCGTCCGTCGGCCGCGCCGGGCGAGACCCAGGACGCGCTCTTCGAAGCGCTCACTCATGCGCCGGCCACGCCCGGCGTCGACCCGCTCACGGCCACGATCCGGGTGTACGCCGACCAGACGTCCCGGATCGCGACGACGCCACACCCCGGCCGCTTCCGCCTGCTGGTCGCGGCCGAGTCGGCCGGCGCGCTACTGGCCGTCGAGATGGCGCACGTTGGTCTGCCGTGGGACGCGACAGTCCACGACGCCGTGCTGCGGGAGCTGCTCGGGGAGCCGTCGCCGAGCGGCGGGCCGCCGCGACAGTTGGCTGCGCTGACCGACGACATATCGCGGGCGTTCGGCGGTGCGCGACTGCGGCCCGACTCGCCGGCGGAGGTACTGCGGGCGTTCCAGCGGGCCGGCTTCTCCGTCACGTCGACCCGGGCCTGGGAGCTGCGTGGCATCGACCACCCGGCCGTGCCACTGTTACGGCGCTACAAGGAGCTGTACCGGATCTGGACGGCACATGGCTGGGCCTGGCGGCAGATGTGGGTCCGCGACGGCCGGTTCCATCCGGAGTACGTACCGGCCGGTGTCGTGTCAGGTCGATGGGCGACCCGCGGCGGCGGCGCGCTGCAGATCCCGAAGGTGATCCGTGCGGCGGTGCGAGCCGATCCGGGCTGGCGTCTGGTCGTCGGCGACGCCGGTCAGCTCGAGCCTCGCATCCTGGCCGCCGTGGCCGAGGATCCGGGCATGATGCGGGCGGCAGGCACCGGCGACATGTACGCGGCACTCGCCGCGGAGTCGTTCGGCGGCGACCGTGCGGTGGCGAAGGTCGCGCTGCTCGGCGCGATGTACGGCCAGACGGGCGGTCAGGCCGCGCCCGCCCTAGCGACGCTGCGCCGCTTCTATCCCAAGGCGTTCGCGTACGTCGAGGACGCCGCGCGCGTCGGTGAGGCCGGCGGTCTCGTGCGTTCGTGGCTCGGCCGCACCTGCCCGCCGCCCAGCTCGAGTTGGACCGATGCCACGTGGGCCGGCGACCGCGATCTCACCGGCGGGCTGGACGACACCGAGACGTCGGCCCGGTCCGGTGCCGCTCGGGCACGTGCTCGCGGCCGGTTTACGCGCAACTTCGTGATCCAGGCGACCGCGGCCGAGTGGGCCCTCGCGCTGCTGGCGACGCTCCGCACGGCACTGGCCGGCAGCCCGGCCCGGATCGTGTTCTTCCAGCACGACGAGGTGATCGTGCACGCGCCGGTCGAGATCGCCGACGAAGTCGCCGACGCCGTACGGTCGGCCGCCGCGACGGCGAGCCGTCTGCTCTTCGGCGACACTCCGGTGCGGTTTCCGCTGGGCGTGGCCGTCGTCGAGAGCTACGCCGACGCGAAGTGAGCCACGGTTACCGACCGGCGAAGAACTTGTCGAGGACCGCGGTGTGTGTCGGGAATGCGAGCACCAACGGTTCCCGGGTGACGATCCATTCGGTCGCTTCGTGAGTCGGAGCCGACAGCGGCATGGCGGCCGCCGGCCGGGCCGGCAAAATACCGAAGACGAGCACGTGGCGGCCGGTGCTCTGTACGTCGAATAGCGTCACGTCGTCCGGCTCGGCGGTCAGGCCGGTTTCTTCGCGCAGTTCCCGAATCGCGCCCTCGGTCCACAGCTCGCCGAATTCGAGGAAGCCACCCGGAAAGCACAGCTCGCCCCGGGCCGGTTCGATGTCGCGCCGGACGACGACGACACCATCCGGGCCGCCGTCATCGAAGTGCACCGGCAGCAGCGGCACCGACACCGGGAGCGGGTTGCGCCAGGTCGTCTCGCCGCAGTTCGGGCAGATCCGCGGCCACGGCTGGTCCGGCGCATAGGCGGCTCCGCAGTAGGAGCAGTGCCCGTACTGGATCAGCGAAGTGACCTGCCATGGGTGCACGAAATTGCCAGAGCTGTAAGCACTTCCGGGAGACGGCATACGAAAGATCGTATTCCGGCGGAAGTTCGGCGGTCATGCGGAGCGGGTTCGGCTAGCACGCGGCTAGCGGGCACCGATGCCTGAAACGTAGGGGAATCCCTGATTCGTCCGTCGCGCGCCGTACCTAGCGTTCGATCATGGCCATCGCGGCGCGGACCAGCTACGTCGCCGAGTGCTTCTGGACCGGCGTACAAGAGGCGGACCTGCACGAGCTCGATCGCCGGATCGAAGCCTCGGCAATGGCGTTTGCCGGTGACGGCGAGCCGGTCCGCTATCTGGGCTGGTTACTCGTCATTGACGACGAGGTCGTCCTGGTGCTGTTCGAAGGACCGATAGGGAGAGTCCGACGCGTGGTGGATCACGCCGAGATCCCCGTCAGCCGGATTCTCCGGGTCGCACACGGGCCATGGCCGCCCAACCCCCGAACCGACGAGGAGGTACCGCAATGAGAATGAGACCGATGCGCATTG
Organism: uncultured Actinomycetota bacterium; assembly: GCA_963724705.1. GTDB lineage: Bacteria > Actinomycetota > Actinomycetes > Mycobacteriales > Micromonosporaceae > DASQPR01. The sequence continues at coordinate 1,623,932 of CAVRVS010000004.1, read as the reverse complement.
TCGCGGCCGCATGTGTTGTCGCGGCGTCCGCGTCCCTGGTCGGGTGCGGCCCGAAAGCCGCACCCGCGCGGGGACGGCCAACGACCGCCGTCCCGCTGGCCGCAGCGCCGGGCTCGTCCGCGCCAGGCGTGTCCGCGCCGGCGCCGGTCGTGTCGGCGTCACCGACTCCGGCAGTCAACAACCTCACCGCAGGAAACTGCACGATCTACCCGAAGGCCGACGCCGTGAAGCTGCTCGGTGGGGTCAATATGAACAACAAGGCCCTCGACATCGGGACCGACGGCGGAACGAAGATCGATCTATGTTCGTATATCAATCTCAAGGGTCTGAGCGATCTGCAAGGTGTGAGCTATGCGGTGGTCCGCTACGACAGCGCCGCAACGGCCTTCACCGAGGCGAAAAAGGTCCAGGTGACGATGCTCGGCAGCGCAGCCGACCACAAGTGGGCGGTCCAGTCGCTGACGACACCGGCGCCGGGTGCCGGACCGGTACTCGGTGGCTACGGCACCAAGACCGAGGACGGGATCACCGTCACCATCGCCGTCGTCGGCACCAACGTCGGGCCGTACCTGGTCGCCGCGCTCGGCGCCAGCACGGAGAGTGTGGGCAACGCGAAGACGATCGCACTCACGATCTTTGGGGCGCTGTCCTCGGCGGTGAGCTGACCGTACAACTGCAGGATCGTGGTGCCCGCTACCTCCGCCCGGATGCGGTCACCGCGATCTCGCCAAGGCGCGAGCCCTTTGTACATCTCCTCTGTGGTCAAACCCGCCATCCAGGTCGATCGAGCGTGCTAGACAGGCACAGAGGGCTCGCCGCCAGACCGAGGCAGGACCGAGGCAAGCCCGCGACAAGACGGAGCCGACGCGTGACATCGGCCGGGCCGGACTCGGCGAATGCGAACCCACACCCGGTCACCGGACCCGCTTGCACGCCTAGCACTGCGGCCGCCGGCCGGTGCTCGCGTGCTGTGGCGGAAGGATGGTGGCGCCTCGATGAGCGTGTTGCGACGCATTCTGGCGATTGCGTTGCTTGCCGCCGTCGTGAGTTGCCTTTTCTTCCTCTCGTACGGCTACGCCACGCACGCGCCACGACCGCACGACGTTCGCATCGACGTGGTGGGAGCGAACGGAGCGTCGGCGCGCGTGAACGCGGTGCTTGACCGCGCCGTCCCCGGCGGGTTCGACGTGGAGCCAGCGGCGAATGAGGCTGCCGCACGCGACGACGTAACGACCGGTAAGGCGTACGGCGCGATCATTGACCCTCCGGTCGGTCCGGTGGGGCTGCTCACGGCCAGTGCCGGTGGTCTCGCGGTGCAGCAGATCGTGATCCGCGGGGCGACGGTATACGCCCTCGTAGTCGGACGCGGTCTTGTCCAGCAAGACGTCGTGCCGCTGCCGCCATCCGATGCCGCTGGCGTGTCCGCCTTCTTCCTCCAACTCGGCTTGCTGATTCCCGGATTACTGGTGTCGGTTCTCCTTTACCTGATCGGGCGGAGATCGCGAGTGTGGGCGCGATTCGGCGGTGCGGTGGTCTACGCGGTCGTCGCGGCCGCGCTGGGGGTCCTGGTGATGGACGCCGGCTTCGGCGCCCTGACTGGCGCGCCGGCGGCTCTGTTCGGGATCTCCGTGCTGGTCGCCATGGCTTTCGTCGTGACTGTCGCCGCGTTGCAAGCGGCCTTCGGGCTCCTCGGGACCGCGGTGGCCGCGGCCGTGCTTCTGATCATCGGCAATCCGCTCAATGGCGTCACGGTGGCGGTCCCACTTCTCCCCGACGGCTACCGCGAGATCGCGCCCGCATTCCCGAACAACGCCGCGGTGCGAGCCATCAAGGATCAGATTTACTTTGGCGGTCAGCATTCACCCAAGGCGCTTTTGATCTTGTCAGCGTGGATCGTCGGAGGATTCCTCGTCATCGGCGTGGCCGATTGGCTCCACCTTCGGCAGCGACGCCGGGCGGTGCACAGTCCCGCCGATATCTACGCGAAGCCCATCGTCAGCCGCCGTCTACCCACCACGACGCCCACCGAGTCTGCGAGCTGAGCGCCCGATTCGATGTGATGCGCCGGACCGCCCGGATGTGTCGGATCAAGTGACATGTGGCGCCCATCCGCATTCCCGGCTCATGGGACACGCACTAGCCGGGGGAGGCGAGGGAGGAATCTGGGCTCGCCGCCGCGTTTGGCGCAACACCCGGATTGGCGGCGAAGCGGCTCGCGAGCGTGGCCCGAGATCGCACCCCGAGCTTGCGATAGATGCGAGTGAGGTTCACCTCGACGGTCTTCGGGCTCAGGAAGGCACGGTCGGCGATCTCCCGGTTGGTCAGGCCCTCGATTGCCAGTCTCGCGATCGTCTCTTCGGTCGGGGTCAGGCCGGTGGCTGCCCGGCGCTGCGGAATCCGAGCTAGCTCGGCTCGGGCACGCTCGGCCCAGACGGGCGTCTCCAGTCGCTCGAATGTTGCGAGCGCCTCAGACATGGCGTGGCGGGCGAGCCGCTTCTCTCGACGCCGGCGGTGGATTTGTCCGACCACGAAGAGCGTCCTCGCACGCTCGAACGGCATCGGTAGACCCTCGAAGAACAGCAACGAGCGCTCGGCGGCCTCCAACGCATCGTCCAGCCGACCCTGCGCGGCGAGCACGAGAGCTCGGCACCGGGCAGCGGCGGCCAGGGACGATTGCCCCTCGGAGGTCGCGGCCTCGGCCTCGAGGCGAGTGAGGACGGCAGTTGCCTCCGTCACCTCGGCCGCGCCCAGAAGGGCTTCGATCAGGTCGCTGGCGTGCGTACACACTCGCGGCTCCTTGATCCGGGCGTCCCGCTTCACCGCGTCGAGGACCCGCAGGTGCGTTGCGGCGTCGTCGAATCGACCGCGCGACATCGCCACGATGCCGAGAGCGAGCAGGGCCGGTGCCTGGTCCAGACCGACCGCCGGATCGGCGTCGGCCATGTCGAGGACCGATGTGGCGGCGGCTTCGGCTTCGCTGAGCCGGCCCAACATCGCGAGCGCGACGCCCCGAAAGCCGACCTCCCAAGGTGTGCCGCCGACGCCGCCGGTCTCTTCGGCGCGCTCGATCGCTTCCCGGGTGAGCTCGACCGCGGCCACGAATCGTCCGGCCATGATCTCCGCCTCGGCCATCCACCCCAGAATGGCCGGTAGGCTCGACCGGCTCTCGACCGAACTCCGCTCGTACATCGCGCGGAGAAGTTCGAGCCCCTCGTCGATGCGCCCCGAGTAGGCGAGCAGGCGACCGATCAGGTCGTCCCCGCGCGCGGCTGCACGCACGGGCGGGAACCGCCGCCTCGTACCCGGATCCAAGCCGTCAAGACGCTCGAGATGGATGCCGAGGCCCGCGTAGAACTCCGCCTCGACGAGCGCCGCACGGACGTGAAAGACCACGTCCGGATCCGGGTCGGAGATGCGATCGATCGCCGCCAGCCCCTTCCGAGCGGCGTCGAGCTTGCGCTCGATGTCGTTGTCCGAAATCCGCGAGAGCATCTCGTACACCTCGGCCTGGAACGACGGATCGGTCGCCGCCTCGGCCGCGGCCTGAATTCCGTGGTCAATGGCGCGTCCGAGTGAGCCCGACAACCGCCGGACGTACATGAGGTGATAGAGCGCCCGTGCTCGGATCAGACCGGGCGGGAGTTCCGACACCAGCGATTCGAGCTCTGCGATGGCGCCGGGGGCGTCGCCGGCACCATGGAGCAGCCGGCCGAAAGCGATGCGCCGTAGGGCAAGCACGGTGGTCTCAGCCGGCGGCGTGAGCCGGCAGGCCAGGCGAAGGAGGTCGGCCGCCGCGTCAGGCGCGCCGCGGCGCCATGCCTCCTCGGCGGCGACCGCCAATGCGACCGCAACGTCCGGGTCCGGTCCCTCGGCCGCTCGCGCCAGATGACGGGCTCGCTCCTCCAGATCGTCGGAGAGCATCGCGACGGCGCGGTGCAGCCCGCGCCTCCGGGCGGTCGGGATCGAGCCGTACACAGCGGCGGCGAGGATCGGATGCGAAAACCGAATCCGCTGCCCGTCGAGCGTCACGATGCCGCTCCGGTCGGCGGTCGCGAGTGCATCGCGGAGATCGAGTGCCCGGGGGTCGAGGCGCCTAAGGAGGTCGAGCGTGGGGGCTCGGGGAACCGTCGCGAGCTCAAGCGCCTCCCGCACCCGGTCCGGCAGGTTGGCGATCCGTGAGCGGGCAAGTTCGAGCACGCTCTCCGGGAGCGATCGTTCGAGATCCTGGCTGGATTGGGCCCGACCGAGAGCCCGCGTGAGCTCCAGCGCATACAGCGGATTGCCGTCCGACAGCTCCGCGATTCGAACGACCTGAGGCCACGCCGGAGCCCACCCGATCGCGCGGCGCAGGATGCGGGACAGCTCGCTGGGACCGATCGGGCCCAGCCGGATCGTGTCGAACCGCTGCGGCACCGCGCGCGCGAGTTCGACGAGCAGGTCCACCGTTTCGTTGCTCCGGCTCGCGACCGCGATACGGGCCGAGGTGCCGGCCAGGCGGCGTACGACAAAGGCGAGTGTCTTGGCCGTGGGATGGTCGAGCCACTGGGCGTCGTCGACGGCGACCAGCATCGGCTTGGCCGAGGCGACCGCCCGGACGGCGGCCACCATCGCGACGTTGAGGGAGAGGCGGTCGAACGATCCCTCCGGATCCTCCTTGCGCAGGATCACCCTCAGCAGCCGGGCCTGTGGAGCGGGCAACGCCTGCACGACGTCGTCGTCCAAACCCTGGATGAGCTCCATCAATCCGACGTACGAGAGGTCCATTTCGGACCGCGTCGGCCGGCACGACAGAATCGGATAGTCCCGGTCGCGCGCGGCTGCGAGGAGTTCGTGGAGCAGCGTCGTTTTGCCGATACCCGGCTCGCCCTCGATCAGCAGGGCACGCGGCTCGGGAAGGTCGTCGGTCAGGAAGGCATCGAGCGCGCCGCGTTCATCGATTCTGCCTACAATCGCGTGCGCCAAGGGTGCCTCATCTCCCGCGAGTCACGAGCAGAATCGTCTCACGAGCGCAGGTGACCCGAAACGGGCTGAAAGGCTTGGCGCGAGGGTCAGGCCGGATCGAGGTCGAGCAGGTCTTGCGCGTTGTTCCAGCACACCGCGCGCAGCCAGTCGTCGCCGAGACCGAACCGTACGAGCGCGGCGATCTGCTCCGCGTACGGATAGGGAATGTTCGGGAAATCGGAGCCGAGCAGGACCCGGCCATCGCGACCGAGCGCACGGAAGTCGGGCAACAACGCCTCCGGCAGCGCCCCGACCGCGTTGAAGAAGTCGGTGCCGACCATCGTCGTGTCGAGACACACCCGCGGGTATTTCCTCGCGAGCGCGAAGAAGCCCACGTACTCGGGGGCTCCGCAATGGGCGATGACCGCGACGAGCCGCGGGTGCCGGCGCAGCACCGCCTCGAACGGCTCGGGTCCGGTATAGCCGGCCTTGACCGGACCGGAGCCGGCGTGCACGACAACGGGGAGGCCGACCTCGTCGAGCCGCCCCCACACGTCGTCGAGCAGCGGATCGGCCGGGTCGAAGCCACCGACCTGCAGATGCAGCTTGGCGATGCGCGCACCGCGGGCCAGCGCCGCATCGACGTAGTCGAGCACGCCGGGCTCCGGATAGAACGTCATCGACGGTATGCAGTCCGGCGTGTTGTCGGCGAACTCGAGCGTCCATTCGTTCAGGTCTGCGGCCATCGCCGGCCGGTGCGCGTACGCCAGCGCGCTGAAATGGTGCACACCCATGCTGCGCAGGTGCGCGACCCGTTCTTCATCCGGCCACATGTACGCCACCGGCCATGCGCGACCGATCAGCGGGCTGCCTTCGGAGAAATGCGCCCAGACGCGCCGCATCATCCGTGGCGGCAGGAAGTGCGTGTGGATGTCGATGAGGCCGGGCAGGCCGAGCGCGAGCGCCCAGTCACGGACGTCCTCGTCACGGGCAGGTTCGCTCACTCGCACAGTGTGCCAACCCGGTCGGCGGGCAGACGCGGCGGACGGCGCCCGGCCGAAGCCGAACGCCGTCCGCGTCGCCCGGACCCACCCGGGCACCCCCCCACAGTGAAGCTGGTGTTCCGTCGCGACCGCGCGATCGGGTGACCGCCTAACCGGGCGACCGCGCAACCGGGCGGTCAGACGCTCACGCGACCACCTTGCCGCCGGCGATGTCGAGGGTCACGCCGGTGATCCAGCCGGAGGCGTCGGACGCGAGGTACGCCGCGGCCGCGGCGACGTCGGCCGGCTCGCCGATGCGCCCGAGCGGAAACGCCTGCGACATCGCCTCGAATTGCGCCGCCGGCATCGCGGCCATCTTCTGGTTGCGCACCGCTGAGGGTGCTAACGCATTGACGCGTACGCCACGGGACGCGTATTCGGCGGCGAGATGGCGGGTCAGCATCACGACGCCGGCCTTGGCCACCGCGTAGGCGACGTTGGCCTGCGACGGCGTACGACCGGCGGCCGAGGACATGGTGATGATCGAGCCGCGGCCGCGTTCCAGCATGCCGGCGGCGAACGTCTGGATCGTGTAGAACGCGCTCGACAGGTCGCCGTCGAGGATCGCGCGCCAGGCCGGCGGGCTCATCGACTCGCTCGGTTGCGGCCGGCCATTGCCACCGGCGAAGACGGCCAGCACGTCGACGTCGCCGAGTTCGTTCGCGACGTGCTTGGCCGCGAACGCGAGCGCGTCGGGACGGGTGCAGTCGGCCGGCGCGACGACGGCTCTACCGCCGTCGTTCCAGATCGCCTCGCGTACGTCGTCGAGGGCGTCCTCGTCCCGGGCGATGAGCCCGACGCGCATCCCGTTCGCGGCGAGCAGGCGCGCCGTGGCGGCACCGATGCCCCGGGAGGCACCGGTGACCACGGCCACCCGGCCGGCCAGGTCGTCGAAGCGTACGGTCATCGCCGCCACCCGCCCCAGTGGTGCCGGAACCGGGCGATCCGCAGGATCGCGAACGTGAGCAGCGCAAGCGGGATGATCGCGAAGAAGTGGCCGTGCACGATGCCACCGATCGCGCCGAAGACCACGAAGAGGAACAGGATCGGCAGCAGCGGCAGGAGGAACCACGGCGGCCCAGGGCGCCGTGTCCAACCCGGCCCGCCCCAGCCCGGTCCGCCGGGGCCCGGCGCACCCGGGCCGTGCGGGTGTCCGCCCCACCCCGGACCGGCCCACGGTCCGTACCCTTCGGGACGGCCGCGCGGATCACTCTCGTTCTCCGGAGACCAGACCTCCTCCTGCGGATTGCGTCCCTTCCCCCAGCCGGGTGCGCGACGGCTAGCGTCGTCGGCCGATGCCGGCAAGTCAGCGATGAGCGGAGCCAGTTCGTCGCGGTATTTCGTCGTGTAGAGCGTCGCCAGACGCTCGTCGCCTTCCTCGAGCGTCAGTCGGCCCTCGCCGACCGCCGCGCGCAGGGTCTGCGCGATCCGCTCGCGCTCGGCGTCGGAGGTGCGTACGCGAGGTGTGTCGGTGGTCATCTGACTCATCCCTTTCGGTGTCGCGGGCCGCTGCGGGTCCGTTGACTTGACTGTGCGCGCCGCGGCAGTCGCGGTGCGTCGGTCCGCGGATGGCTTTCCGGCTGCACCGCCGGGTGTAAGTGGGTGGACGACCTACACCCACGGGGGTACGTCGGTCTGCCAGCGGCGATCCGGCGGGCGTACCTCCGGGTGCGGGTGGTGGCCTACCGTGGCCGTGTGGGGATCGACGGCGGCATCGACGGCGGGCGGCCGGGGGCCGACTCGCCGGACGAGGCTGCCTCCGCACGCCACGGTGGTCCGCGCTGGCGGGACGGTGGACCGTGGCGCGACGGCCCGTGGCGGGATGGCGGCCCCTGGCGGGACGGCGGCCCCTGGCGGGACGGCGGGCCATGGCGGGAGGGTCCCTGGCGCGATGGCGGCGTGAATGCAGCCGGATCGCAGGAACGCGACGGCCCGCCGTGGGCTCGCGGGCCGCGCGGACCGCGGCATGCGTCGATCTTCCTGGCGATCTTCATCGCAGTCATCGAATTGTTCGGCGCGCATATCGCCAACAACCACCAGACGCCGCTGCGCCCGCTCGACGCGGGCGGCAACATCCTGATCATCGTTGGCGCGGCCGCGCTCATTGTCCGGCGGAAATGGCGGATAGCGGCGTACGTCGTGTCACTGGCCGCGACGGTTTTGTATCTTCTCGCCGGCTACCCGTACGCGCCGGTGTTCTTCGCCGTGCTCGTGTCCATTTTCGGCGCCGTGCGCACCGGCCACCGCCGGGGCGTCTGGATCGCCACCGGCATCGGATACCTGACGTTTGTGCTCGCCGGCCACGTGTTCTCGTCGGTGGGCGGCGTGCATCTACGGGCGCCGTCGGTGGGGATTGCGATCGCGATCGCCGCATGGACGATCGTCGCGCTGGCCCTGGCCGAGGGGGTCCGGGTCCGGACGGAGCGGTTCGCCGAAATCGCCCGTACGCACGCCGAGCAGGCTCGGGCGCGCGCCGAGCAGGCCCGCCGGCAGGAGAGCGACGAGCGGCTGCGCATCGCACAGGAACTGCATGATGTGCTCGGACATCACCTATCGCTGATCAACGTGCAGGCCGGGGTCGGGCTGCACTTGATGGACGAGCATCCGGGCCAGGCGCGGGCGGCGCTCGAGGCGATCAAGGAGGCCAGTGCGGCGGCGCTCGGCGAGGTGCGCTCCGTGCTCGGCGTCCTGCGTTCGTCGGACGAAGCGGCGCCCCGCGCGCCCGCACCGACGCTGGCCAACCTGACGACGCTGATCGACCCGACCGAGACCGTCGTCGTCGGCGAACCCGTGCCGCTGCCGCCCGAGGTCGACCGGGCCGCCTTCCGGATCATCCAGGAGTCCCTGACGAACGTCCGGCGCCACGCGGGTGATGGCGCCCACGCGAGCGTGGTCCTGACGTACCGGCCAGAGGGTTTGGTCCTGCGGGTGTCCGACGACGGTGCCGGCGCGCCGGGCTGGGTCGGCGTGGACTCGCGCAACGACGCGCGCGCCGATGCCCGCACCGATCGCACGGCGGCCGGTCATGCGAGGCCGGGGGAGTCCGGTAACGGCATCGCCGGCATGCGCGCACGAGCGGTGGCGCTGGGCGGCACACTGACGGCCGGGCCGGGCCCAACCGGTGGGTTCGTCGTCACGGCCACGTTACCGATCCGGGAGTCCTCATGATCAAGGTATTGCTCGCCGATGACCAGGCGCTGCTGCGCGCCGGATTCCGCGCGCTACTCGACGCTCAATCGGACATCGACGTGGTGGGCGAGGCCATCGACGGCGCCGACGCGGTCCGGCAGGCGACGCGGACCCATCCGGACGTCGTCTTGATGGACATCCGGATGCCGGGCACCGACGGCCTCGCCGCGACGCGTCAGATCGCCGCCGATCCGGCGCTGCACGGTGTGCGGATCATCATCCTGACGACGTTCGACCTCGACGAGTACGTGTTCGAGGCGCTGCGTAGCGGCGCGAGCGGGTTCCTGGTCAAGGACACCGAGCCGGTCGAGTTGCTGCGTGCGGTCCGCGCCGTCGCGTCCGGCGACGCGCTGCTGTCGCCCGGTGTCACCAGGCGCCTGATCGCCGAGTTCACCACGCGGGCACCCACGCCACAGCCGCCGACAACGGTGAGCGTGTTGACCGACCGCGAGCGTGAAGTGACAGCGCTCGTCGGCGCCGGTCTGTCCAATGAGGAAATCGCGGAGCAGTTGGTCGTGTCGCCGGCGACCGCGAAGACCCACGTGAGCCGAGCGATGGGTAAACTCGGCGCGCGCGATCGAGCACAACTCGTTGTGTACGCCTACGAATCCGGTCTGGTCCGGCCCGGCTGGCTCGGGTAATCGGTCTCACCGAGCTATTCGCGATCACGGTCAGGGACGGTGCGCCGACCATCGGGCGCTGCGCTTCGATAAGGATTATCCGAACTTGCCGAAGCCCATGGTCGCGACGACCGCGATCGTACCGAGCGCCAGCAGCATGGCCACGAAGATGAGCATGTTTCGCTCCGAGGACGGCAGCCGGTCGCTGGGCTCGGTCTCCGATGTGGGCGCCGGGGCGGGACGGCCGGTCGCGGCCTCGGTCTCGGCGGCTGCCTGCGCGCGGCCCGCTTCTTGCGCATGCCCGGCCGCTGCGACCGCGTCGGCCGGCGTGCGGGCCGAGATCGCCTCGGTGACGGCGTCCGCGGCGGCCTGCGCGGCTGCCTCCAACCGGCCGGTGAGGAAGGCCGGCAGGACCATCGTCGCGTCGTCGAACCAACTTCGCCGACCCGGCGGTATGGCGTGGCTCGGTTCGATCGCGCGATCCGACTGGGCTGACGATGCAACGACCGGCGCAATTCCGGTGCCGGTGACGTGCCGGCTCGCCGATCCGGTGACCCGCGCAATACCGGTTCCGGTGACCCGGGGAGCGCCGGACCCGCTGATGTGGGCGTCATCGGTGGGCGGGCCGTCGAGGCGGTGCGCGCCGACACGTTCGGACCCGCTGGTCTGGCCGTCGGTTCGCTGACTGGGGATCGCGCTGCCCAGGTGGCTCTCCCGGGGGGCGGCGTTGTCGATCACCGAGCGTCTCCTCTCGAGCAAACCCAGTTGCCCTGCGGTCACCGGCCCTCGCGGCTGTGCACCGGGTGCCGGCCCCATCTCATACCCAACAACACCGATCTCATCACCATTACCGGCAACGTCGGCGCGTCCCGGCAAAGGACTCTATACGGTCAATCCTCCGCGTGGGTAGTTCCACGGTGGCGTTGCCGTGCGTGTGTGTGTCGTAACGATTTGCCACGATCTGCCGGTTCTGCGCTCCCGCGTCGCAGCCACCGCCCGGCTCACCGGTCGGGCCGAACCCGGTCCGCCCCGGCGTGCGGTCGGATCTTCGCCGTCGGGCCTCGGCCGTGCAATGGTAACGGCATGGCGAGTTCACATCCGGTCGTGGTCGCGGGTGCGCGTGCGGCGATCGAGCCACTACTCGACGCCGCTGGACACCGGATCGTGGTCGGGATCGCGGGACCGCCGGCGGCGGGAAAGTCGACGCTCGCGACGTCGATCGCGTCGGCGTTGTGCGGCGCGTACGGATCGCGGACGGCACTGGCGGTCGGTATGGACGGCTTCCACCTGGCCAACTCTGAGCTCGCGCGTCTCGGATACGCCGGCCGGAAAGGCGCGCCGGAAACGTTCGACGCGTACGGCTTCGTTGCGATGCTCCGCCGCCTGCGCGCTTGCGACGAACCGGTGGTCTACGCCCCGATCTACAGTCGTACGTTGCACGAGTCCATCAACGCGGCCATCCCCGTCCCGGCGGACATTCGCGTCGTCATCGTGGAGGGCAACTATCTGCTGCTGCGACGAGCGCCGTGGGATCAGGTCCGGCCGCTGCTCGACGTCGCGCTCTACCTCGACACCCCGGCCGGCGTACGTGTCGACTCGCTGATCCGCCGTCAACGTTCGCGCGGCCTGGATCGGTCGGCGGCGCTGAATTGGGTCCATTCGAGCGACGAGATCAACGCGAAGCTGATCGCGACCACGCGCGACGACGCCGATGTGATCCTGGCTCGCCCGGGATGACGAGCCGAATGACGAGCCGGAATGACGAGCCGGAATGACGAGCCGGAATGACTAGCGTGGATGGCGAATCGGGCCGCCGCACGACCGCTGGATTTCAAGCCGGCGCGCGCCTCAGCGATCCTCGGGTGCGGTGACGCTGGCCTGGCCGAACAGTACGACCGCGAAGAGTGCGACCGTCACGACGTGCACGCCGGTGCAGTAGAGGCAGATCTTGCCGATCGTGAACAGCTCGGCGTAGAGCAGGTAGAACACGAAGCCGATGCCGACGATGCCGGCGGCGATCCGGCCGTTGCGCAGCCACGGCGAACGGCTGCGCCAGGCGGCCGGCAGACACGCGGGCAGCATCGCGACGAAGTAGAGCAGACCGAGCAGGGCAACGGGGATGCCGAACACCTTTGACTGCGCGCTCGTGGTGACCTGGAGGCAGTTCACCACGCCGTTGTCCGAACACGCGAGTGTCGCCGAGGCTGTGTAGTGCTCGTAGGTCAGATACACCGACAGGGCGAGCCCGATCACCACGAGAGCGAGCGACGTGATCGGCAGCCAGCGCGGAACGATCAGTGGCCCGAGCGCGCTGCCGTCTCGACGACCGGCACCGCCGTTCGCGACAGCCGGCGCGCTGCGTTGCGCGGCCGACGCCGGACGGTTGGCGGCGAATGACCCGCGGTTCGCGGTCGGTGATGCCGTGCCGGCCGAGCGAGCGGGAGCGGCCGCGGGGGAGTCGTCGTCCGCCGCCTCTGCGGTCCGATCGCGCTCGGCCGGAGTCGACCGGGACTGCCCTTTGCGGGCGGCGGCACGGGCCCGCGCGTCAGCTTTGGCCATTGATCGCCCCGTACGCCGTCGCGGCCGTCGTCGAACACACGTTGGCCGGCTGCCCGTTCGTGAGCTTGCACAGCTCATTCGTAAACGCGTTCGCGGTGCCGATGATCGCCTTGGCCACGTCGCTGTTCGGGTCCTTCAACGCGTCCGCGACCTGCTGCTGCGTCATCCCGGCCAGGATCTGCGGGTTGTAGCTCGCACCGTTGACGATCGACTGGTTCGCGAAGTCCAGGAACGGGAAGGAGTTGCCGGTCTGACCGGCCGGCGGCGGGTCGAACTGGTCGACCAACTTCTGCTGGTCGGACGTGAGCGTCTCCAGCGGCACGCCGGCGTCGCTCTGGATCTCCTTCGGCTGGAAGTCGATGTACTTGCTGGTGTACGTCGCACCGTGGAACGTGAAGGTCGGCGTGTTCGGGTACGTATCCGTGGATGACGACGACGTCGTACTCAGATTCTGGAAGGTCCCGAAGCGCGACAGCGCGACGATCATCGGCCAACGCTCGGCCGCGCAGTACGGGCAATACTCGGCACCCATGTAGAACACGATCGGCTTGCCGTCGCTGCCCTTCAGGACCGCCTGGCCGCTGGTCGCCTGCGGCAGCGTGTCGACCGAGCCTTTACCGACCTTGTCGAGAGTGGCCGGCGGCACACCGGTCACCGCGCTCACCAGGCTCGTCGAGGCGGTCGACGACGCGACCGAGGTGCTCCTCTTCGTCGGCGCGGTCAGCTTGACGGCAACCAGGATCGCGATCACGAGGACCACGACCCCGACCGCGGAGCCAGCGGCGATGAGGCGTTTACGCCGTTGCTCGGCGCGCCGTTGCGCGGCGGCGAGCTCTCGCGCGGCCTGCCGGGCGTCCTTCTTGCCCTTCGACACGTGCAGTCAACCTTTCACGAGCATCGGTGCGGGAAGCCATCCGAGGACGGCGTCCCGCACCACGGAAACGCGGCCACTCCACCGGGACCGGTCATTGCCGCCGTATCCGGACAAGCACCCCAGAATCGATGCGCCCAGCGTCGACGGGCCGAGCATCGCGGTCACGCCGACACGAGGGCGCGTGGCCGTCGCTACGCGGCGGCGGCCGCTCGCGACGCTACCTCGGGCCGATGTACACCGTCGACGCGGATCGGACGTTTCGTACAAGTTCCAAGGTTATTCACAGCCGGCGCCGACCGGCCACCAGGGTCGACCGTCGCCATCGCCGGCGGCCTGACCAGCCCTCGCCAACGGCCTGACCGGATGGCCGAGGGTGATCACCGTAACGGCCATCAGGGTGGCGCCCGCGGGAGAGCGTGGCGGAAACAAATCGCGGTTAACATCCACTCGCATACATCTATCTGAGAGGTGTACAGCACATGACCCAGAGTGGTTCGGCCGCGACCATCGAGGTCCCGGCCGACGTACGCGAAGGCACGTATGGCGACAAGGTGGCCGCCATCGAGCCGGGTGGCGCCGAGTTCATCCCCCTGTCCGAGCGCCACGGACGGCCGCTCAATCAATTGTGGACGTGGACGTCGCCGAACCTGGAGTTCGCGACGATCTTCGTCGGCATCATCGGCGTCTGGTTCTTCGGCCAGTCGTTCTGGATGGCGGCACTCGCCGTCATCCTCGGCTCCGCCCTCGGTTCCGTATCGATGGGCTTCCTCGCCGCGCGCGGTCCGCTGTTCGGTGTGCCGCAGATGGTCCTGTCGCGCATCGGCTTCGGCTTCCTCGGCAACATCCTCCCGGCCGGGATCAACTCGGTTGTCGCGGGCGTCGGCTGGTTCGCGGTCAACAGCGTCAGCGGTGCGTTCGCGCTGTCCGCGTTGACGCACATGTCGAGCAAGCTCGCACTGGTCATCATCGTCGTGCTGCAGATCGCCGTGGCGTTCTTCGGCCACAACCTCGTACACAGCTTCGAGCGGTACGCATTCCCGCTGCTGGCCGTCATTTTCGTGATCGCGACGATCGTGATCTCGTCGAAGGCGCACCCGTCGCTGACGCACCAGACCGGCGGCATCGGCGGCTTCATCGTGACCCTGGGCGCGGCGTTTGGCTACGCGGCCGGGTGGAACCCGTTCGCGAGTGACTACACCCGCTATCTCCCGCCGACCACGAACCGACGGGCAACGGGCCTGTGGGCCGCGCTCGGTGTGTTCGTGTCGTGCGCGATTCTCGAGACGGTCGGCGCGGCGGCAGCGAGCATCACAAACCTGGATAAGTACGTGTCGAACCCGACGGCCGGCTTCACGAGCCACCTTCCGACGTGGATCGCCGACCTGACGTTACTGGCGATCGCCCTGGGCGCGGTGTGCGCGAATGCGCTGAACGTCTACTCCGGATCGATGTCGTTCCTCGCGCTCGGCGTCCGGCTGCCGCTGTCATTGCGGCGCGGCATCGTCGCCATCGTGTTCGGCGTCGCGGGCTTCTTCCTGGCGCTGTCCGGCCTGCACAACGCAGGGGAGGAGTACACCGACTTCCTGCTGATCATCTCGTACTGGATCGGCCCATGGCTCGGCGTGTTCTTCATGGATCAGTTCCTGCGCCGCGGCAAACGCGTCGACGGCTACCTGTTCGACCGCAAGCACAATCCATGGGGCGGCGCCGTCGCGATGGCCGTGGCGATCGCAGTGTCCATCCTCTTGTTCTCGGACCAGATCAAGTTCACTGGTTTCGTTGCGCGGCATGCCGGTTCGCTCGGCGACCTCGCGTTCGAGGTCGGCTTCGTGCTCGCTGCCCTGCTGTACTGGCTGTTCTTCCGGTTCCAGCGGGACCGTGGCGAGGAGATCCTGGTCATCCCGGAGGCCACACCGGTCGGTGTTCCGCGGTCGATCCCGGTTCAGGAATCACCGGCGTCGGACGCGGCAGTGGATGCGCCGGGTTCGTCGACCGCCTGACCATCGGGCGCTTTGCGTCAAGGGAGCCGGTCACGTTCGCAGGAACGTGACCGGCTCTTCCGTACCGTCAAAATTCACCGTGCGCACCGCGGGCGTGGCGCGGGCGACGACCTTGCCGCCGCGCAGCACCAGCGTGCGCGGAGCGACCAGCCGCAACGCGTCGGCCTCCGACGGCGCGTCGAACACGACGAGGTCCGCGGGGCCGCCGGGCCGCAACCCATAATCGGGTACGCCCAGAGCCGCGGCCGGATTTACCGTGATCATCTCGATGAGCCGCCGCAACTCGGCGTCGCCCGACATCTGGCCGAGATGGGCGAGCACGAACGCCGCCTGCAGCGGATCGCCGTAACCGAGCGGATACCAGGGATCCATCACCGAGTCATGACCGATCGCCACGTTGACGCCGGCCTCCTGCAGCTGCTTGACACGTGTGTGGCCACGGCGGATCGGGCCGGTGTCGAAGCGGCCCTGTAGCACCGCGTTGTCCAGCGGATTGGTGACCATATGCAGGCCGGCGCGCGCGATGTTGTTGATGAGCCGGTACGCGTACGCGTTGTTGTACGAGTGCATCGCCGTGGTGTGACTGGCCGTGACCCGGCCGGACATGCCGCGGCGGATCGTCTCGGCCGCCATCACCTCGACGAAGCGGGAGTGGTCGTCGTCGGTCTCGTCGCAATGGATGTCGACTTGCAGACCGTGCTCGTCGGCCAGCGCGATCGCGAACTTGACCGACTCGACACCGTCCTCGCGGGTCAGCTCGTAGTGCGGGATTCCGCCGACCACGTCCGCGCCGAGTTCCACCGCCTTGCGCATCAGGGCGGCGCCGCCGTCGAAGCCGAGGATCCCCTGCTGCGGGAACGCGACGAGTTGGAGGTCGACGACGCCGCGTACCTCCTCGCGGAGATCGACGAGCGCCCGCAACGCCCGGAGCTCCGGGTCGCACACGTCGACATGGCTGCGGACGTGCTGTACGCCGTTGGCCAGCTGCCAGCGCAGGATCTGCCGTACGCGCGATTGCACGTCGTCGTACGTGAGGTCCTTGACCCGATCCGCCCAGACGGCGATGCCCTCGAACAGCGAGCCCGACACGTTCGGCCGGGGCTGCCCGACCGTCAGTACGGCGTCGAGATGGATGTGCGGCTCCACTAGTGGCGGCGTGACGAGGCGGCCGGCCAGGTCGGTGACGTCGCGCGCGTCGACGGCCGTATCCGACGCCGGCGTGATGTCGACGACGCGGGCACCATCGATAGCGATGTCGTGGTGCCCGTCGGTGCCGGCGATGTGTGCGTTTCGCAGCAGGAGATCGATCACGCGGTCATCATCGCCCGAATCGCACGGCTCGCACCATGGGCCGGTGGTGTCTCACCCGCTACCGGCCAAGCGCCGTGCGGCGCTGATCGAGCGCCGCAACCGCGTCTGTGCATGGCCTGAGAGCGCGGCAGCGGTACGCCGGGCGGACAGCGACGGGGTGTCGATAGGGTCGAGTCGGGGTGCCGCCGCGTCGGTGCCATATCTGGCGATCCGAGGGGTGGACATGCACACCAAACTGCAGGCGGCCGACGCGTTCGTGCTGTTCGGCATCACCGGCGATCTGGCGTTCAAGATGCTGCTTCCGGCGCTGTACGCGATGGAGGCCCGTCACGAGCTGCCCGGCCCGGTGATCGGCGTCGCGCGAACCGACCTCGACACCGCCGGGCTGCACAAGCGCGCCCACGACTCGTTGACCACAGCGAAGGTCGACATCGATGACAAAGTCTTTGACCGGCTGTGCAAGCGGCTGACACTGATCGCGGGCAGCTTCGACGATGAGGACACGTTCGGCCGGCTCGCGACCGAACTCGATGGTTCCGCGAATGCGGTCTACTACCTCGCCGTCCCGCCCAACCTCTTCGCGACCGTCGCCGCCGGACTGCACGCGGTCGGCCTCTGCGATCGCGGGCGTCTCGTCGTCGAGAAACCCTACGGGCACAACCTCGCCACCGCTCGGACACTCGACGCGGACATCAAGAAGTTCTTCCCCGAAGATCGCATCTTCCGGGTCGACCACTTCCTCGGCAAGGAGTCGGTCGAGGACATTCTCGCGTTCCGGTTCGCCAACACGCTGCTCGAACCGGTCTGGAACAGCTCGTACGTGCGCTCGATCCAGATCACGATGGCGGAGAACTTCGGCGTCGAGGATCGCGGCTCCTTCTACGACCCGGTCGGGGCGATCCGCGACGTCGTACAGAATCACCTGCTACAGGTGCTCGCGCTGCTGACGATGGAGCCGCCCGCCTCGTCCGACCCGCAGGCGTTACTCGACGAGAAGTACAAGGTGCTGCGGTCGATGCGCCCGGTGCGTGTGCGCGACACGGTGCGCGGTCAGTACAACGGGTACGACAAGATCAAGGGCGTCCGGGACAACTCGACCACGGAGACGTACGTGGCGTCGAAGTTCTACGTCGAGAACTGGCGCTGGCACAACGTGCCGATGTGCGTACGGGCCGGCAAATACCTGGCGACGACGTCGCTGGAAGTCATCATTGAGTTGCGGAAGCCGCCGGTTCTTTTATTCGCCGACGCCGACGGCCAGCCCGACCCGAATCTCATCCGGCTGCGGCTGGGTCCTAACCCGGGCGTCACGCTGAACATCTACGCCGGCGAGCCTGGGCACGCGAACCAGGTACGGGAGATCGGTGTGTCGGCGGACTTCGAGCGGCAGCTCAAGGGCCAGCGGAAGCCGTACGAGCACATCTTCCTCGGTGCGATCCATGGCGACCCGCGCCAGTTCGGTCGCATGGACATCGTCGAGGAGGCCTGGCGGGTCGTCGGCCCGATCCTGGATCGCGACGACGAGCCGCTGCTGTACCCGATGGGCTCGTGGGGACCGGACGAGGCCGAGAAGGTCGCGCTCTACGGCCACTGGCATCCACTCGAGACGGTCGACACCTGACGCGATCGTCGATGACCGCGGGACGTTTGTGCGTCTGAATCGGCCATGGCGCCCATCTCACTCACCGCGATGTGGCAGTCACGGTGGTGTCTCAGCCGGACCAAACGTCGCCCCGGTCCTCTAGATTGATGTGCGCTCGCGGCCGCAGGGGACCGTCGAGCGGTAGCAACCGGAGGATTTGTGAAGCATCGCCGTTTCGCGGTCGCTGGCGTTGGCGCGCTTGCCGTCGCCTCGCTGGCTCTCGCCGCGTGCAGTTCCACCTCGAATTCCGCGTCGGCGGGCTCGGCGACCACGCCGAGCACGGCGGTCGCCGTCGCGCCAGCCGACGCGCTGCTCGCGGCCGCGACAAGCCTGAGCGGCAAGGGCTACGACATGACGTTGACGGCCGCCAGCGTCACCGGCAAAGGCTCGGTCGACCCGGCCAACCACGCGGTGACGTTCGACGCCAAGGCGAGCCAGGGCGGCCAGACGTTCGAGTTGAATCTGACCGGCATCGGCTCAGACCTGTGGGCGAAGATCGACCTTGGCGCACTCAACAGCCAGGTCGGCCTCGACCCGACCAAGTGGATCAAGATCGACGCGACGAAGGTCGACCAGTCGTCGATCGGCCTCGACCTGTCGAACTTGAGCGACGTGCTCGACATCGGCTCGCTCACCAAGGCCGTATCGAACGTGCGGCGCACCGACGCGACTCACCTCACCGGCACGATCGACCTCACCAGCCTGACCGGCACCGAGAAGCCGGATGCCGACGCGCTGAAGAAGGCCGGCGCCGCGGCCAAGTCCGTGCCGTTCACGGCGACCCTGGACGACCAGGGCCGACTGAGCGATCTGAAGATCAACGGCGACTCGATCGACAGCGGGCTCAGCGTCGACATCGCGGTCTCGAACGTCGGCTCGCCGACCGCCGTGACCCCGCCACCGGCCGCGGACGTCGTTCCGGCGCCGGCCGCGATCTACCAGATCCTCGGTAGCAACTAAGATCCACCACCTCGGTCGCGGGTACGGCTTCGGCCGTGCCCGCGACCGGCGTCCGGGGGAGCCTCCCGGCGATCCGCCCGGATTCACGCGCGGGTCGACAGATCGGTAGCTCGGTCCTAGCCTGGCACCGCCCCGCCTTCCGTCGTCACGTCGTGGCGTGCGGCCGGGTCGTGACCGGAGGTCCCCGTGACGCTGCGCCGTACGACGATCGTCGTCCTGCTTGCACTCACCGTCGCGTGCGGAGCCGGCGCATGCACGACGGTCGTGCCGCCGATCGACTCGCCTCTGGTCGGACGAACCACGACCGATCCCGACGCTTTGCAGGCTCTGTCTCGCGCGCTCGCGGTGCTGTCGACCGACAGCTATCGCATCCGGGTTGTCGCTTCGCACGGTCGGGCCGCCGCGGACGGCACCGTGGTGCCAGCGGACATGTCGTTCGATCTGCAGTGCGCCACCGCCGTCGAAGACGACGCGTTCCGGGAGAGCGTCCGCAAGGTCGGTGGCGGCGTCTGGTTGAACGTGGCCTTTCCCGACGTGAACGCCGAAATCGGAATCTCGGCCGAGCAATGGATCGCGGCGTCGCCCGCGAAGTTAACGGTCGGCGCCGGCGCCAAATTCGACGTCGCTAGTCGGGATCCGCTCGATCTCGGCGCTCTTTTCGATGGCGTGACCGCGGTCTGGCGGAGCGACCCGACGCACCTCGCCGGAACCGTGGACTACACACGCAGTCGCGGGGTCACCGCGCCGGATGCCGACGAACTGAGCGAAGCCGGCAAAGCGGCGGCGTCGACACCGTTTACCGCGACACTCGACGGCGACGGCCGGCTGCTAACGGTGACGATCGACGCGGATGCGTACAACCCGGATCTGACCCGGACCATCACGCTGTCCGATTACGGGTCGGTTCCGGCACCGGTGCGCCCGGAGAAGTCGAGCGTGGTCGCCGCGACGCCGACGGTCTACCAGCTGTTCAACCAAGGCTGACCCCGCCCGTCGGCGCACGCGTGGCGGCGATATCGCCGGCCCGGCGCCGAGAGCACCGCACGCCGGCGTCCCACCCGTGGATCCGAGGCATCCTCATCGATTCGCCGGACGGCCCAGGTCAGGACGTGTGACGCTGTCCCGAGCGGAGGGGGGCAGCGTGCGGCGGATCTTCGCGGCGATGATCGCCGTGACGGCTGCGATTGCCGTGTCGGCATCGGCCGACGTCACGAAATCCCACCCCGGCTCGACCGCGGGTGCGATTCGGCCACCGAGCCGGGCGGCCATCTGGTCGAACGCGCAGGCGGCGACGGCGTACCAATCGCCCCCGGCCACCGGTCAGTCGCGGATGGCGGCTCGGCCGGGAGCGACTCCGCCATC
Source organism: uncultured Actinomycetota bacterium (assembly GCA_963724705.1). Lineage (GTDB taxonomy): Bacteria > Actinomycetota > Actinomycetes > Mycobacteriales > Micromonosporaceae > DASQPR01. Next base: position 1,603,431 of record CAVRVS010000004.1, on the reverse strand, counting down.
CGCGCGGCCGGATCCGCAGGCCACTCGTGCGGCTCCCGCGAAGGCGGCCCCTGCGGTCGCGGCCGCTGGGACGAACCTGCTCGTCAATCCCGATGCCGAGACGGGTCTGTGCACCCAGTCGGGATATGACGCGATGACCGTGCCTGGATGGACCGTGACGGCGGGATCGCCGGACAGTGTCTGCTACGGCGCTATCGGCTTTCCGAAGCCCGGCGTCCCCGGACCGCCCGACCGCGGCCGGGCGTTCTTCTCCGGCGGCGCCACTGGTGACGGGAGCATGACCCAGACGCTGTCGGTCGCATCGGCAGCGGACCGTATCGACGGCGGCGGCGTGCAGTATCGGGCGAGCGGATGGCTCGGCGGATGGGCCGGCCAGAACGACCGCTCGACCGTGACGATCTCTTTCCTCGACAACCACGGCAAGTTGCTCGGCAGCGACATTCTGCAGACGGCGACGAACACCGATCGCGGTGGCGTGACCGGACTACAGGAGCGCTCGACCGGCGGCTGGCTGCCGAGTCGTACGCGTGCCGTCATCGTCTCCGTGGCCTTCACCTGGACGGCCGGGAACACCACCGACGGGTACGTCGACGATCTCTCGTTCACGTTGTCGACCCCGATGAGGGCGCCCCAACTGCTCGCGCCGGCATCGAACGTACCCGCGTTTGATCACGTGTTCGTCGTGATGATGGAGAACCAGAATGCGTTGCCGACCGAGGCGCCGACCGGCGCCGGTCACTACATCCTGAGCAACCGCGCCGCGCCGTACCTGAATCAGACGGTGGCGGTGATGGGTTCGACGCTCGGCCAGATGTACGCGACCACACATCCGAGCGATCCGAATGACCTCGCGCTGAGTGGCGGATCGACGTTCGGCTGGACCACCAATCCGGTCGTCGGCTCCGACATGATCGACGCACGCCACCTCGGCGACCAACTCGACGCGGCCGGGCTGACGTGGAAGGGTTACGCGGCCGGTGCGTACGGCGGCTGCGACAAGACCAACCACAACACCGAGGCGGGCGGCTACTACCTGCCCGACGCGGAACCGTTCATGCTCTACCGGGACGTCGTCGGCAATCCGCAGCGGTGTGCCGCGCACAACCAGCCGCTGACGGCGCTGGCCACCGATCTGCAGTCGGTGGATACGACGCCGGCGCTCGCATGGTTCGCGGCCAACGACGTGAACGACATGGAGGACGGCGGCGTCGCGGCGGGGGACAGGTGGTTGAGCCAGACCCTGCCGGCGATCTTCTCGTCGCCAGCGTGGACGCAGCAGCGGTCGCTATTGATCATTTCGTGGGCCGAGAGTCACGACAACGCGTTCGGGCCGGACTACCCGAACCACGTAGCGACATATGTCATCGGCTCGCAGGACACGGTGAAGCCCGGCTACACCAGCCCGGTGCGCTACACCGACTTCAGCCTGGGCCGCACGATCGAGGACGCGCTCGGCGTCGGACCGTTGACGAGCAACGACCGCTACGCCACGCCGCTCGGTGACATCTGGAACGACCAGGGCGGCGGCGCGCGTGGCCACGGTGGTCAGGGCAATGACGGCGGTTCGACGGTCTCACTGCGCTAGCCCAGGCGGCCCGAGGCACCTACGCACTCCCTACAAACCGGGCCATTCTCCACAAACCTGGGCAAGCGTTACACGGTCGTGTTGGCGTGCCGTGGCGCGCGGCGGTCCAGCACGTGGCGCACGAGCGAGATCAGCACTTCCTTGCCGGAGTCGCGGCGGCGGGCGTCACACACCACAACGGGTACGTCCGGATCGAGGTCGAGTGCCTTGCGGACGGCGTCGACGCCGAACGGCTGCGCGTCGTCGAACCGGTTGACCGCGACAACGTGCGGCGTGCCGGTGCGCTCGAAATAGTCGAGCGCGGGGAAGCAGTCGGCGAGGCGTCGGGTGTCGGCGAGCACGACCGCGCCGAGGGCGCCGAGGGCGAGTTCGTCCCAGACGAAGTAGAACCGCTCCTGCCCGGGCGTGCCGAACAGGTAGAGCACGATGTCACCGGGAAGCGTGATCCGTCCGAAGTCCATAGCGACCGTGGTGGTCGTCTTCTCCTCGATGCCGTCCGTGCTATCGGTGCCGGCGCCCGCTCCGGTGAGCATCTCGTCCGTACGCAACGGCATGATCTCGCTGACCGAGCTCACCAACGTCGTCTTCCCGGCGCCGAAGCCGCCGGCGACGAGAATCTTGAACGCGGTGGGCGCGGTGGCCGTTTCCGCCATGCCTGCCAATCTCCCCAAGTCGTTGCTGTCCGTATATCGGTCGCCGTGGTGTCATCCGCTGCCGTCGGTCGCGCGATCGCTTCGGGCCGCGACTATAGCGACCGCAATCCGTCGATGACCGCGCTCAGGGTGTGATCGCCCGGCCGCCGACTGCCGGGCGCGGGCGTGTCGAGTGAAACCGCGTCGGCATCGTACAGGTCGGCGACAAGCACCCAGATCACCCCGAGCGGGCGGTTCAGCTGACCGGCGAGCTCCGCGATCGACACCGGTCGCGCCGCGCGATCGACGATCTCGCGATGCTCCGGCGCCATGTCCGCGGCAATCGCCGGCCCGGTGTCGGTGGCCACGACGTGCGTGAGCAGATCGAACGCGATATCGGTGCGGGTGCGACCGCCCGTGATCGCGAATGACCGGACAACCGGTCCGGCATCCGCGTCAAGCCAGGCCGACGCGTCCGCCGCGCCGCCCGGCACGTCACCCCGCATCCGCCCGGTGCGCCGCGCGGGCGGGCGCGACCATCGCGTGGCCGATGCGCTCAACCAGCAGGGCCATTTCGTAGGCGATGAGTCCGATGTCGGACTCGGCGTCGCTCCACACGGCGAGGCATGATCCGTTGCTCGCCGCCGTGACGAAGAGGAACGCCTCCTCCATCTCGACGATCGTCTGCCGGACGGCGCCGCCGCGGAAATGCCGACCGGCGCTGCGGGCCAGACCGGCGAATCCGGAGGCGATCGCGGCGAGGTGCTCGGCGTCCATGCGCGACAGCGTCCGGGACTTGCCGGTGAGCAGACCGTCGACCGAGAGCACGATCGCCTGCCGAGCGGCCGGCACACGGGCCACGAGATCGTCGAGCAGCCAGTCGGTGCTCGCCGCGTCCGTCATCGGTCGCGCCCCCCTGCTTCGCCGGTCTCGGTGCTGCCGGCGTCGATGTTGCCGCCTTCGGTGTTGCGGTCGTCGGTGTTGCCGTCTTCGGAATCGGCCGGCGCCGCCGGTGCCGCGCCCGCCCCCGGTGCGGCACCATCCGCCGCATGTCGCCGGCGGCCGAGAGCCGTACCGTCCTGAAAGGACGTCAGCATCGTACGCATTCGTTCGGCCGTTCGGGGCGTCTCGCGTTGTGTCGCATCACCGTCAGTCCGTACGGGCCCGGTTGTCGCCGGAGAGGCGGTGACGGCGTCATCCGTGCCGGAGGGCGGCGCGATCCGAACGACGCGGTCGCCTCGGCCGCTCGGACGGACCCGTTGCGGCAGGCCTTCCGCGGTGACACCCTGCACGGTCGAGGCCGGCGGTGCTGACGTCACCAGAGTCAGCGCGCGCTGCCGCGGCAGCGTCTTGCTCATGCCGGGGGCGTCGGGCCCGGCGTCCCCGGCACTTGTGGTCGCCGCGGAGATGTCGATAACCGACGGCTCGGATGGTTCGGCCGGCTCGGACGGGTCTGCCAGATCTGCCGGATCCGCCAGGTCTACCAGGTCTTCCAGATCCGCCCGGTCTGCCCGCTCGGCCGTCGATGGCGGGGGCGGGGCGGTCCAGCTGGGGCGGCGGTCAGCATTCGCGTGCCTGCGCGTGCCGACGACGACGTGAGCGCAGCCGCGTTCGCCTCGGCGACCACCAGCTCCGGAGGCAGCAGGACGACGGCGGTGATCCCACCGAACGCGGAAGGGCGAAGAGTGACCGCGATGCCGTGCTTGGCCGCGAGCCGCGTCACGACGAACAGGCCGAGGCGCGTGCTCTGTACGGAATGGAAGTCGGGCGCCGCCGAGAGCCGCGCGTTCGCCTCCGCCAATGCATCGGGCGTCATGCCGAGCCCGCGGTCCTCGATCTCGATGGCAAACCCGTGGGGTACCAGTTGCGCGGTCACTGTCACCTGGGTGTCCGGCGGCGAGAAGGCCGTGGCGTTCTCCAGCAGCTCGGCGACGAGATGAACCGCGTCGCCGACGGCACGACCGGCGACCGCGACGTCGGGCAGCTGTCGTACGGAGATCCGGGTGTACTGCTCGACTTCGGCCGCCGCCGCGCGCAACACGTCGTTCAGTGCGACCGGATAGCGCCAGGCGCGGCCCGGCGTCGCACCGGCGAGGATCACGAGGTCCTCGGCGTGCCGGCGCATCCGGGTGGCGAGGTGGTCGATGCGGAACAGCTCGGACAGATCGTCGGGGTTGGTGACGCGGCGCTCCATGTCATCGAGCAATGCCAGCTGCCGGTGCAGCAGCGTCTGGCTGCGTCGGGCGATGTTCAGGAACATCTGGTTGAGTCCCCGACGCAGCTCGGATTCCTGCACCGCGGCGGCGATGGCCGTACGTTGCACCCGGGAGAACGCATCGCCGAGCTGTCCAACCTCGTCGGCGCCATACGTGAGTGGCGGCGACTCCACCGCGATGTCAACCGATTCCCCGCGCCGGAGCCGCTCGACGACGGACGGCAAGCGGTGCCGCGCCAGGTCCAGCGCATCGGTGCGAAGCCCGTGGACCCGCGCGATGATGTTCCGCGCGAGACGGATCGAGATCAGGATCAGCGCGACCAGCACGACCAGACCGATTCCGCCGGCGACGGCGAGTCGGACGACGATCCGGACGGCAGCCGGTCTGGTCGCGGCCAGGTTCGCCGCCGCCTGCCGGGATTGGATCGACGTGAGCTGCGCATCCACCGCGTCGAAATCGGTGCGCCACTGAGTGCCGTCGAAGCCGGCGGGCAGGCCGCTGGCCGTCGCCGTACGCTGACTGAGCAGGTCTTCATCGCCGCGTAACCGCGTGAACGCGGGGCTGGCCAGCACCGACTGGTACGTCCGCTGCTCGTCGAGCGGCAGGAACCGGGTCGCCTGCTGGTAGAGGTAGCGCTCGGTGCCGACGGTCGCGACAAATTCGGTGTTGTCGGCCGGCGAGAGCTTGCGGGCGGCAATCGCGCCCGTGACTATCGCGTCCTCCCGCGCGAACATTTCACGCGCCTGGATCAGCCCGTTGACCGTGTTGGCCTGGCGCGCAAGGTCGTGATCGTCGGCACCGAGAATCGAGCCGTAGAGACCGATGGCGTTGTCGATGACGCCGTCGTAGAACGTCATGACGCCGTCGGGCGTCGCGGCCCGAACGCTGCCGGTGCTGCCGCGGGTGGTGCTGGTGCCGGTCCGGTCGATCGCCGACCGCTGCGCGGCCAAGCCGTCGAGCGCGGAGTCGAGCACGCCGAGATAGCCGTGCGTGGTGTCGCTCTCGGCCTGGTGGAATCTCGAGGTCGCGGTGTCCCGCCGCAATGTGGCGGCCGCCGCGTCCGTACGCGTCCGGGCGGCCGTCAACGCCGTCCTGGTCGCGGTGTCGCGACGCCCACCCACCCACGAAATCGACAACTGGCGTTCGGCCTGGAGGCGATCGATGAGCACCGTCGCCGGCTGCCCGGCCGATTCCAGGTTGGTTACAGCAGAGAAGAGGTTCAGCGCGGGACCCAACGTGGCTCCGGTGGTGAACATCCACATCGCCAGCAGCGGTACGACCGGCAGCAACAGCAGAGTCAGGATCTTCGCGCGGATCGTCCACATCGGACGCGGCCGTGGTCGGCCCGGCCGCCGTCGCCGCAGCGGGTTGTGCCGATCCATTCGATCCCCACCTGTCCGGCTCGGAGACGATGCGCCGGCCGCGTCGACGGCCGCCCTCGCCGGATGCTACTGATCCCGGACCGGCCACGCACAGACGCGCGTCGTGCCCATCGGCGGTACGGTGCCGGAATGGCGCCGACACCGGGGAGGGAGCGACGATGACCGACGCCGTGGCACGCTGGCGGTCGGCACTCGAGTCGTGGGCCATCCCGCCGGAAATCCTCGCGCGGGCCCCGGAATCACCGTGGACGCTCGCGCCCGACACCTTTGTCGCCCGGGCCCGACGGCAGGTGGTGGCGCCGTCGGGCGAGTCGTACGACCGCGCGATGGAGGCGCTGCCACCGGGCGGATCGGTGCTCGACGTCGGTGCCGGAGCCGGTGCCGCTTCGCTCGCACTGGCTGGCCGGGCGGCGAGGTTGACCGGGGTCGACACCAATCGATCGCTGCTGGACACGTTCGCCGCCCTGGCGAGCGATCGAGGCGTCGACGCCCGGACGGTCGTCGGTGCGTGGCCCGATTGCGCCGCGTCGGTCTCGGTTGCCGACGTGGTCGTCTGCCATCACGTTCTCTACAACGTCGCCGACCTCGCGCCCTTCGTGACCGCACTGTCGGCGTACGCCCGCATCCGGGTTGTCGTGGAGATCACCGCGGCGCACCCGATGGCGCCGTGGAACCCGCTCTGGCAGCGGTTTCACGGCCTGGAGCGACCGCGCCGCCCGACCGCGACGGACGCCCTCAATGCGATCGCAGAGCTTGGATTCGGTCCACGGCTGACCCGATGGGAGCGACCGGCCACGCTCGACTCCGTGAGCTACGCCGAGCTGGTCGCCACGACGTGCCGGCGGCTGTGCCTCGGCGCTGAGCGTGCTGCTGAGGTCGATGCCGCACTGCGCGACCTCGGCGTCGATGCGGCCGCGCCGACGCTGGGCGGTCCAACGAGGCAACTCGCGACGATCTGGTGGGCGGGCACAGCCGACTGACAGCAAATGGTGGCCGGCCGATTGCGAAGCGTGCCATTCGGGTGGACAATCCATACCGTTTGACGTTCAAAATATGCCCGGCGCGACGCACTGCCTGTCCCTCCGGATCGGTCGATCCGCGCGAGACTATGGTGCGTGAGCCCCGCCAGCGGCCTGTCGATCGCCGCGATCCCGGTGGTGCTGGCCGGTCTTGTCAGCGGCTCGATGTTGCTGCGGTCCACGCGTGCGGCCGGGCGGCGCGACCGGGTCGCACTCACGCTCATGGCCGCTGCGGCGTTCGTCATGGCCGGTGGCGTGCTCGCGTCGGCGAGCTGGCTTTTGCAGAGCGAACCGTCGGCGCGCGCCGAGCAGCTTCTGCCCGCGGCGGTCGGACTCGGCGTCGGCGCTCTGGCGCTCGCCGCCGCACTGGTGCTGCACGTCGACCGTGGCCCGGCCGGCCGCCGCGCAGCGCTGCGCCGGTGGGCCGACGGCGTTCTCATTGCCGCCTGCATGGCCTACGTGCTCTGGTCCCTGCTTGTCGGCCCGAACGCGTTCGACTACCTCGGCCGGCCGGCCGACGAGACGGTCAAGGCGCTCGGCGCGGCCGTGTTCACGCCGGTTCTCGTCGCGATCGGCGTGAGCTTCACCCTGGTGTTTCGGGGATGGCGACGGCAGCCGTACACGACGGCCGGCGCGATCACGTACACGCTGGTCTGGGGTGGCGCGCTGCTAGTCGCGGCCGGCACCGGCGGAGCGTGGCCCACCATCGTGTTCGGTCTCGCGTTCGCCCTGGCGCTCTTTGCGACCGCGATTCTCGCCCGCGATCCGGCCGCCCGCGCCAACGCCGCCGCCGTCGGGCACCACGCAACCTGGCTCGGCCTCGTCCCGCTCTCCTGCGCGATTGCCGCGTGCGCGATGCGGTTGGCGATCTACCACGACTCGGACAACACAAGCAGCGTGATCGCGGTGGTGATCGGCGCGTCGCTCGGACTCCGCCAGACGCTCGCCATGCGCGACGTCCGCGCGTACGCGGCCGAGGTCGAGTCGCGGGAGGCGCGCTTCCGCCGGCTCGCCTACACCGATCCGCTGACCGGACTCGGCAACCGCCGGTATTTCTGGGACGCCCTGGAACGCCGGTCCGCCGCGGGCGGGCCGGCGACGCTCGTGTGCATCGACCTCGACCGGTTCAAGGCGATCAATGACGTGTGGGGTCACGACGTCGGCGATGCGCTGCTGGTCGAGGTGGCCCACCGGCTGCGCGCCAACCTGCGCGCCGGCGACGTCGCGGCCCGACTCGGTGGCGACGAGTTCGCCGTGCTGCTGGCGCTGCCGCCGACCGATGCCCGTACAGCGGCCGACCGGCTCGGCGCGGTCCTCGCGGCACCATACGCGTTGGCGGAGCGGCGCTTCGCGATGTCGGCCAGCATCGGGATGGTCGGTTACACGGCCGGCGACTTCGACAATCTGATGCGTCACGCCGACATGGCGCTGCGCTATGCCAAGCTACGTGGTCGCAATCGGACCGAGGATTACGACACGGCTTACTCGCAATGGCTGCGTCGCCGTACAGCGGTCGAGGAAGGTCTGCGGGGAGCGGTCGACCGCGACGAGATGGCGCTGGCCTATCAGCCGATCGTGACCGTTCCGGCCGGCCGTACGGTCGGCGTCGAGGCGTTGCTGTGCTGGCGCCATCCGGCGCTGGGCATGCTGCGACCGTCCGAGTTCGTGCCGGTAGCCGAGGACTGCGGGCTGGGCGACGAGATCGCACGCTGGGCGCTCTACGAGGCGTGCCGGCAGCTGTCACGATGGCTCGCCGACGGCCATGACGTCTGGGTCGCGGTTGACATGCCGGTACGGGAGCTGCGCCGCTCCGATTTCGCCGCGGTAGTGGCGTCGGCGATGCGCGCGCATCATGTTCCGCCCGGCCGACTCATGGTCGAGGTCGACGAAAACGACGCGGCGCTGGAGGCCGTCGACATCGCAGAGCGTCTCGGCGCGATCCGCGATGTCGGTGCTCGCGTTGCGCTCGACTCGGTCGGCGGCGGCCTGTCGGTGCTCGGGCGCCTGCATGAGGTTCCGGTCGACGCGCTGAAGATCAGTCGTACGCTGATGCGCGAGGTCGCTCCGGTCCGTGAGCTCGCTTCATCGCCGGTCGGCGTCCCGACGCAGCGCAGCCCGTCCGATGATTCGCCCCAGCGGTCCGTGGTACCGCTCGTGGACGCGATCGTTCGGGTCGGCGCGAGTCTCGACCTCGACGTGATCGCGCTCGGAGTCGCCGACAGCCGCTGCCACGGGCTCGTCCACGCCGCCGGCTGCCGGCTCGCCCAGGGGGCTGTGTTCGGCGGTCCGATGCCGGCCGAACACATCGACGCGCTGCTGAGCGCGCAGGCTCCGGCGCAGGAGCGGTCGGCGTGGCCACGGATGCTTGCCGACTCTCAGAGGTTCGACCGGCTCGACGAACCGCACTGAGGTGACTCATCGCCCGTAGTTGCGCCGCTCGGCCGCTGGGGCGGGCGCCGGACGGTCCGGCTGCGTCGATCCCGCCGCGCCGCCGATCCGGCCGCCCAGCGCGCGCGACCGATGGCGCCGGCCTATCCTGCTCGGGGGAGGCGGTGCGCAGTGACGATCGAGGTGACGGACGCGCCCGAGGCGAAACGCTTCGAGGCGCGCGTCGACGGCAAGCTTGCCGGATTCATCCAGTACGAGATGCGACGCGACGCCGTCGTGCTCGTCCACACCGAGGTGCTGGAGGAGTTCGAAGGCAAAGGGGTCGGCAGCGTGCTCGTCCGAAGGGTGCTCGACGACATCCGGGCCCGCGACGGGAAGATCATCCCGACCTGCCCATTCGTCGCCGAATACATCCGCCGCCATCAGGACTACCTGAACGTGGTCGCACCGGCGTTCCGTCGCGCCGTCGAAGCCTGAGGCGCACCGGGCTGGGCCATTGGGGCTGGGGCGTCGGGCTAGGGCATCGAGCTAGGGCGTCGGGTTCGCCCGGACCGCGAACGTGACACGGCGGTTGGCCGCCCGGTGTGTGCGGGAATCGTTCGGGACACGAGGATGCGACTCGCCATAGCCGACGGGTGACATCCGCGCCGCCGTGATGCCGAGGATCCGCAGCGTGTCATAGACGGTGCGGGCGCGAGCACGGCTGAGTGCCAGATTCGCCGACGCCGATCCGACCGCGTCGGTGAATCCATGGATTTCCACGTCGACGGAGGTGTCGGCGCGGAGGATCGCGGCAACCTTCTCGATCGCCTTGCGGCCGATCGGCGTCAGCGCCGCACTCGCGCTCGAGAAGAGAATGGGACCGCATGCATCGACCGCGTGTTGGACTCGGGCAACGGCCTCGCCGCTCGCCCCCGGTGGCATCGCCGAACCGGTCGTTCCGGCCCCGCCACCGCGCGGCGCCGTGCCGCTTGGAACCGGGCTGCTCGGAACCGGGCTGCTCGTGGGGTTGCTTGGCGCCGGGCTGACGGACGGGGTGGCTAAGGGCGTGCCGACCGAGCCTGGGATTTCCGACGGCGGACCGATTGGCGACCGGTCCGGAGGCGTGGCGGATGTGGATGGGGTCGGTGCGGACGGGCGTTTCGACGGCCGTCCGCTCGGCGCATCCCCGGCACCGGGCGCTGCGCGGTCCACGATCACGTGAGCGACACGTACGCCCTCTTGTGACCGTACGATCGCGAGCGCCCGGTCACGATCACCGGCCGTACGTACGCGTACCGTCGCATCGCGGCCGTCGAACTGGACGCGTGCGTCGGTGAGGCCGGCCGCTGACAGTGCCCGCGTCGACCGATCGGTCAGCTGGCTCTGTACGGCGTTCCGATTGGGCAGGGCCTGGACCACGCCGAGGGTGGCGAGACCGACCGCTGCGACGGTGATCGGCAGCGCGCGTTGGCTGGTACGGGTACGTCCGGCGCGCCGTTTCGTCACGCCGGCCCCTCGTCGCGGCGCGCGCCAAGACGGCCGACGAGCTCGGCAAAGCCTTCTTCATCCCCATCTGCGAGCAGTCGCGCCTGCGCCATCCACGTCGCCAGACGCGGTGTCACCCGCAGGCCAGCGTTTTTGATCGCCGCGCCCACATCGTCCCCGTCGCTCGCGGCGAGCACTCGGTATGTGCGGATGCCGGCCGCCCGGAGCGCCGCCGAGGTCTGCGGACCGATGCCGTCGATGCGTTCGAGATTGTCGTCGAGACCGCGGCCGGCGATGAGTCGTGCGGTGAGTTCGGCGAAGCCGTCCTCGTCGCCGGTGGCGAGCAATCGAGCCTGGGTTGGCCATGTCGGCAGGCTGGGGGCGACGGTCGGTCGGGACGCGCCGATCGCCTTGCGCAGGGCCATTTCGTCGGCGTTGGCCAATTGCCCGAACGTACGGATGCCCGATGCGACCAGGGCCGCCGCGAACTTCGGACCGATGCCCTCGATGCGCGCGAGATCGTCCGGGTCGAGAGCATCTGGCGGGATCGACCGTCGCGTCGGTGTGCCCGGCGATCGGCGCTTCGGCAGCAGGCCGCCGCGGCGATCGTTCGCGGTGCCATGGAGCCCATCCACATCGAGCCCATCCACATCGTGCCCGTTGACGTCGTGCCCGTCGACTTTGTGTCCATTAACGTCGTGCCCGGTGGTGGACCCGGGATCGTCGCGCTCAGCGAGCCGGCGTGCGGCGATCCGATGTGCCGCGAGCGGCCAGGCATGCACGCCGGAGGTCAGCCGTACACCTGATGCGCGGAGCGCCGTCGCCACCGTGTCGCCGTCCGCCGCCGCAAGGTGGTCGAAGGTTCGGATGCCGGCGGCGACGAGCGCGGCGGCCGCCTTCGGACCGATGCCGTCGATGCGGGTCAGATCGTCGGCGGCGTTCTGGGCCGTGGCCGTATCGGCACGCTCCGTCCCGTCGTCGGCGCCGGCCGGCACCGACGCGCCGCCAGACGCCTCCGGGTCGGCGTCCGGGTCGGGCGTGCGGTCACCGGGCTCGGATGCGGTGATGTCGGCCGCGCCGCCGCCGGCCAAGCCGGCCGCGCTATCGGCGGGGCTGTCGCCGGCCAAGCCGGCCGCGGCCAGCGTCGTGTCGTCGGCGCTATCCGCAACGGTTCGCCCAGGACGACTCGGGCCGCCGTCGACGTCCGGCGGCGGTGCCAGCTCCGGTTCGGTACGCCGCGGCGCCGGAGTCCGTGGGGTGCGGCCGTTCGACGGGGTGAAGAGATCGCGGAACCGGTCGAGTCCGCGCAGGTCCGATGTGGAGCGTTGATGACCTAGCCGGTGGAGGAACCGTGGGTCGAACCGCGGGTCGAAGTGGTCGTCGGAGAGATCCGGTGCGTCGTCGAGCTTGTCGTCGAGATCGTCATCCTCGAACGCGTCGAAGGTGAGCTCATCGTCATCCGCGATGTCCGCACGTTCGATCCGCGGGGCCGGAATGTGCGGACTGCCTTGGCCGGCGTTGACGTCGTGCCGACGTTGGGTTTCCGCCTCGTGGAGGTGCGCAGCGCGTTCATCGTCGCCGATCTCGTGGCAGAGCTCGTCGCGGCTCGTCGTCGGGAGTCGCGGTGCGACGGCGTCGTCGCCGACGGGGGCATGCGCGTCGAGTGCGATGCGCCCCGACGAGGTCCAGGTTATCCGGCGACCGTACGGCGACCGGCTGGCCGCCTGCTCGGCCGCGCGGATGCGTGCCGCCACGATCTCCACCGTGAGCAGGCGAATGCGCCGTGCCCAGAGCAGCCAGCCGACGACGAGCCCGAGCCCGAACGCGAGGACGATCACGAGTGTCGACTGACCGATGAACCACGCCACGCCGTGACCTCCGCAACTCGTGCGACTACCGACCCGGCCGGACGGTGCTGGCGACCGCGACGCCGGCAGCCTGGTGAAAGACGTGCACCGTATGGGTAACGACCTAAGACCGCTTGCGATGACGCCCTGGCGACGGTCGGTCGAGACCGCCGTCGAACGCCCGATTCCTCTCGGTCCGACCGACGTCTGCGCAGCTCACGACGCCTAGCCGGCGACTGCATGCCGGGCCGTACGCCCAGGTCGCGTGTCGCCTAATGATGCGGTTTTCCCAATATTTCCTAATTAGCGGATTGAGCATCGTTTGCCGGGTGAGCGCGTAACGACGGTCGGCGAATCGGCACCGGGTTGTTGAACCGTTCGGCGCCGCCGACCGTGCCTGTCTATGCAGCCATCGATGCCCAACCGGGAAGAAGGCCTAGAACATGGGACCGGAAGTCAACGCACGCCGTGCTTCATTCCGCAACGGCGGCCGACGGCGATATGCCGTTGGTGTAGCGGCACTCGCGCTCGGCGCGATAGCACTCGCGGGATGCAGCAGCAGCGGCGGCAGCACGGCGTCGGCGGGCACCGGCGGCACGCCGACATCGGCCGCGACCGGCGGTGGCGCAACGAGCGCCGGCCCGCAGACCCTGACCGTCAAGCAGGCGCCGGGTGGCAAGAGCTACCTGGCCGACTCGACTGGGCGCACGCTCTACCTGTTCGTGCCCGACCCGCCCGGCAAGTCGATCTGCACCGGGCAGTGCGCCGCCTTCTGGCCGCCGCTGACCGGCACGGTCACCGCTGGCAGTGGCGTGACGGGCACCCTCACCACGTTCCAGCGATCTGACGGCGGCGCGCAGGCCGTCATCAACGGGCACCCGCTGTACACCTTCACGTTGGACAAGGCGCCCGGTCAGACCGCCGGCGAAGGCCTGAACGAGAACGGTGGCCTGTGGTACGTGGTCGACCCGGCCGGCAACCAGATCACTTCGCTGTCCGCCTGATGTGACCCGCCGCTCGGCCCGATGGTCGATCGGCATTCGAGACCGCGGCGGCTACCGGAGGGTATCGGCCTGCGCACCGGTAGCCGCCGCCTCGAAGCATCCCAGCGCCCATCGGCGACATGTCGCCGGTGGGCGCGCTCGTGCGCGTGGGTACGACTATCCGACGGTCCCGCGACCCGGGCCCCGAGCGGCATTCCGGGAACCCGCATCCGCCAGTCATAATCGACCGACCTGCGACGACGACGTCGTACGGCGCGGACCAGGCGAGCGGAGCGCGACATGACGACAACCCCGACGGACGCGGCCTTGGAGCCCCGAGGCGGCGGCGGCCGGACACTGCCCGATCGGGCTCGGGTGGTCGTGATCGGCGGCGGAGTCATCGGCACGTCCACGGCCTACCATCTCGCCCATCTCGGCGTCGACGTCGTCCTCCTGGAGCGCGACCGGCTTACGTCCGGCACCACGTGGCACGCCGCCGGCCTGATGGTGACCTTCGGCTCGTTGTCGGAGACCTCGACCGAGATGCGCAAGTACACCCGCGATCTGTACGCGCGGTTGGAGGCCGAGACCGGCCAGGCCACCGGGCTGAAGCAGGTCGGATTTGTCCAGGTCACCACGGACCCGGACCGGATGGAGGAGTATCGCCGGGTCGCGGCGTTCAACCGCTTCTGTGGCGTCGACGTGCATGAGGTCTCGCCCGAGGAGATTGCCAAGCTGTGGCCTCTGGCCCGCGTCGATGACGTGCTCGGCGGTTTCTACGTCGCCGACGACGGCCGCGCCAATCCGGTCGACGTGACGATGGCGCTAGGCAAGGGTGCGCGTCAGGCCGGGGCAAAGATCTTCGAGTCGACGCCGGTCACTGAGGTCTTGATCGCCAACGGCGCAGTCACCGGGGTCCGCACGCCGTACGGCGACATCGAATGCGAGGTCGTCGTCAACTGCGCCGGCATGTGGGCCCGCCAGCTCGGTGAGCAGGCGGGCGTCACGATCCCGCTGCAGGCGGCCGAGCATTATTACTTGATCACGGAACCGTTCGACGGTATGCACGGCGATCTGCCGGTGCTGGAGGATCCGTCCAGCTATGGCTACTTCCGCGAGGAGGGCGCCGGGCTGATGATCGGGCTGTTCGAGGCGGTCTGCGCACCATGGAAGGTCGACGGCATCCCGGCGAACTTCTCGTTCGGCGAGCTGCCACCGGACTGGGAGCGGATGTCGCCGTACCTGGAGAAGGCGATGGCGCGCATCCCGATCTCGGCCGAGGTGGGCGTGCGCAAGTTCTTCTGCGGACCGGAGAGCTTCACGCCCGACCTGCTGCCGATCGTCGGCGAGGCGCCGGAGGTGCGCAACTACTTCGTCGCCGCCGGCCTCAACTCGATCGGCATCCTGACCGGCGGCGGCATCGGCCGCGCGATGGCGCAGTGGATCGTCGACGGTCGCCCGGACATCGACGTGACCGGCATCAACATCGACCGATTGCATCGCTACCAGGGCAACCGCGAATACCGGGCGACCCGCACCGTCGAGAGCCTCGGCATGGTGTACGCCGCTCACTACCCCGGCAAGTCGATGCAGACGGCGCGCAACGCGAAGCTGTCGCCGCTGCATGACCGTCTTGCCGCCCGTGGCGCGTACTTCCGCGACGTGAGCGGCTGGGAGGGCCCGGACTGGTACGCGCCGCCGGGCGTCGAGCCGAAGATCGAAAAGCTGTCGTGGGGCCGGCAGAACTGGTGGCCCTACTGGGAAGCCGAGCATCGGGCCGCACGTGAGGGCGTGATCCTCATGGACATGTCGTTCATGTCGAAGTTCCTGGTGCAGGGCCGCGATGCCGGCCGCGAGTTGAACCAGCTGTCGGCAGCCGACGTCGACGGCGAGCCGGGCCGGATCACGTACACGCAGTGGCTCAACGAGGACGGCAAGCTCGAAGCGGATCTCACGGTCACCAAGCTGGCCGACGACCGCTTCTGGGTCGTCGCGTCGGACACCGCGCACCGCCACGTGGAGACTCGGATGCAGCGCCGTTTCGCGGCGAGCGGCGCGCACGCGTTCGCGACCGACGTCACCGGTGCGTACGCCCAGATCAACATCCAGGGTCCGCGATCACGCGAGCTGATGTCGATGGTCACCGACGCCGACATGTCGAACGAGGCGTTCGCGTTCCGGGACGCACACGAGATCGCGATCGGCTTCGCGCGCGTGTTGTGCCTGCGGATCACGTACCTGGGTGAATTGGGTTATGAGCTGTATGTCCCGGCCGAGCAGGCGATCGGCGTCTACGACCGGCTGGTGGCGGCGGGGGAGCGGGTCGGTCTCGTGCACGCCGGCCTGAAGGCGCTCGCGAGCCTGCGGATGGAGAAGGGCTACCGCGACTACGGCCACGACATCGACAACACCGACACGGTGCTGGAGGCCGGCCTCGGTTTCGCGGTGGCATTGGCGAAGCCGGACGGGTTCATCGGGCGCGACGCCGTCGCCGAGCAGAAGGCCGCCGGCCCGCTGCGCAAGCGGCTGCTGCAGATCCTCGTCACCGATCCGGAGCCGCAGATGTTCCACGCCGAGGTGGTGCGGCGCGACGGCGTACCGGTCGGCTACATCCGAGCCGCGTCCTACGGCCACACGGTCGGCGGTGCGGTCGGCCTCGCCATGGTGGAGGCCACTGATTCGTCGGGAAATCCGGAGCCGGTCACCCAGTCGTGGATCGACGCCGGCACGTGGACCGTCGAAATCGGAGCCGAGATTTACCCGGCCTTCGCTTCATTGCGGCCGCTCTTCGACCCCAAGAACGAAAAGATCAAAATCTAGCGCCGGGTACGGGCCGTGCATCCTTACGGCGATGGCGGTGGGACGCTCACCAACAGCGCGGTCGAAGTAGCGGTCTGAGGTTTGTCGGTAAATCCGAACATGCTGTGAAGCAGCGATTGGTACGTCAAGGTGACCGTGACCCTTACGGTCCCCGAGCCGAACACGACCTTGCCGACGCATTGAGCGTCGGCAGGCAACCAGTTGCATGCGGCCGCCCGCACGGCCGGCTCATCGGCGTCGTCGATCGGGGTTCCAGTGCCGGCGAGTGCCGTGCTGAGGTTGATCTGCTGGGCGCCCGCCCGGGCTGCCTGCTCGGCCAGTGCGCGCGCGCGGAACGACGCGCGCAGCGATCCGCTGACGTCCACCGATACTGCGATAATCATGATGATGGCGGCGAGTCCGACCGCGAACAGAATCGTCACCGCGCCGGTGTCTCGGCGTCGCTCGGTCAGTGCCCGAAGTCGTCTTGATCTCGATCGACCGGTCATGGTGCCGCCGATGCGGCGGTGCTGACCCGGTAGGCGTCGATGGGACTAGAGAACGTCGACGTCATCTTTTTGTCTGCGTGGACGGGAAATCCCGGGAAAACCAGGTCGGCCACATACACCATGCAAGTGACCTGTACGTCCACCCGAGACGGCTTCCCGAGCCCCGTGGTGAAGGGATCCGTCACGGTAGCGTTGGTGATGATCGCGGTCACGGTGCCGGGCACGCACGGACTTGGGCTGCCGTTGTTCTTGAGCTTGGGTATCGCCTCAGAGTCGAGCGTCGTCACAGCCGCCTGTTGGGCGGCGGCCAAGGCATCGGGCAGGTTGCGCTGGAGCGAAGCCGCGCGCGCCGCATCCTGGGCGGCCGCGTCGATCGATGACTGCGCCACGTTCGTTCGTCCCAGGTACGTCGCGAGCAACACGAGCAGGATGAAGGCAGGCAGCAGGATGACGAGCTCGATCGAAGCCAGCCCGGAGTCGCGCTCGGACGGCGCGATCCGGCCGTGAATGTTGATCTCGCGGTGGGAGGCGGGTCGAATCATGGTGTGAGCACCGGCGGTCCCGGTGGCGGTTGCGACGGCGATATCGTCGGCGTCGGGGTCTTGACCTCGTAGGTACCGTGCACAACTACGGTGATCTTCACGGCTTTCCGCCAGATCAGCGACGGCGCGTTGCCAACGACGGTCACCGTGAATCCGGTGCCGTCGGTGGTCGGCTTCGGCGTTCCTACCTTCGCGCCCTGCAGCCACTGTCCGTCGGCACCGGCGGTCAGTAGCGCCTGCGCGGCGGTGTTGTAGTCGGTCGGTTTGGCGCCGTAGAGGCGTTGGGCACTAACGGCCGCCTGGGCGACCGCCAGCGCCTCCGTGCGGGCGAGGAAGTAGACAGCGACCTGGATCGTCGCGAACATCGCCACGACGATGACCGGTAGAAGAATGGCTAGCTCGATCGGGGAGGTGCCACGGTCTCGGTCGGCCAACGCACGTTGCCAGCGCCGCGTGCGCACGCGACACCGCCCGGGTCCGGCCGTCGTGTTGGCCGGACCCGGTAGCAACTGCATTGACCGTTTGGTCACGGCGCCGCGGACGGACCGACTGGCGTGGCGGGCGCCGTTGGTGCCGTGTTCGCGTAGGCGTAGACGTACTTGCCGACCCACACGATGAGGCCGACCGCCACGACGGCGATACCGATCCACATGATGACGGTTGGCACGGGGGAATCGCCGCGATCGAACTCATCCGGGTGCCTGAGTTGTCTCCAACGCATCGATGCGGCCACATACATCTTGAGAAACACGGGGTGGTTCTCCCTTCATGGGGGGCTCCGGGGCGAACCCCTGGACAGGTGTTACTTTTTCAGCCTGGCGATCAGGGGGTAGATCATGAAGAGCGCCAGGACGATTACCAGGAACGCGGCCGGCATCTCGAGCTTTGCGCTGATCGACTCCGCGCGTCCGAGCGAGTCCGTCCGCAGGCGATCGCGCATCGCGGTCGCCTGTTCTCGTAGGGTCTGCTGCACCTGAGCACCCGAGTCGCCGGCCGACCGCATGATGCCGGCGAAGTCCTGCAGTTCGACGACGTCGATCTCCTCGCCGAGGATGTGCAGCTGATCCCATGGGAAGGTCATCTGTAGTTGCGCCTGCGTCAGCGCCTCGCCGATGCGGTCAAAGACCCAGCCGTGGCAAATGCGCACCGCCGACTCCATCGCCTGCACCGGACCGGCCGCGGTGAGTTCCAGGACGACGAGGTCGACATACGTCACGAACGCCCGGTGAAACTCGCGTCGGGCATCGGTCGCTTTGCGACCAACATCCCTTCGCGCGATCAGAGCGAAGACGAAACCGCACATGAGGCCGAGCACGACCGGCACGATGATCGGAATGTGCACACCGGCGAGAGCCAGCAGCGCTGTGAGAACGCCCGGCGCGATCAAGCCGGACAGCGCCGAGGTGGCGATCGAGGTGAGGTAGGCATCCTTGCGTTTGCCCAGAATGGCAAGATCGGTCGCCGGCACCGGGGCGATCCGAGCAAGCCAGCCCCACGGGCCGAGCGTCGGCTCGACCAGCATCGACGCTGGCGCGTCGAGCGAGGGCTGGAGGCGAGCGAGCGTCGGACCGAGCGACGGGGTGGCCGGAAGCAGCTCTCTGATGATGCCGAACACACCTACGCCGACCACGGCACCGCCGAGCACGGCGAGCGGCAGCTCCCAGGAGATGATCATCGGGTTGACTCCGTCCACTGGCTCGGCACGTGGTGCTCAGCGATGTGCTGACCCGGCGTATTGAGGAAGCGCGGTGCCGGCTCGGGTTGGCTCATCTTGCGCACCCACAACAGGACGCCCGTGAACAGCAATGCGAGCATCGCCATGATGAACTGGCCGACCGGCGACCGGTACGGCTGCATGTAACTCGGCCGGACGATGCCGTAGGCCAGAGCGAGCAGCGTGGTGATGGTCAGGAATCGAACGCCGAAGCGCGACTGAGTCCGCTTCGCGTCGACCTCGCGTCGCGTTGCTACCTCAGCACCCGCTGCGCTCGCGATGGACAGCAGCACCTCACCGAGGCGGTCGCCGCGATCGGTCAAGTGCAGGATCAGCGCCGCGACGACCTGGTCGCAGATCGGGTCGCCGATCGCGTCGGCGAACAGCATCAGCGCCTCGCGCGCGTCGAGTCCGGCCTGAAGGCGTACGGCCAGGTCGCGGACGTCGCCGGCGATAGCGTGCGGCGCGGTGGCCGAACTGGCGACGATCGCCTGCTGCAGACCGGTGCCGACGGCGGAGATGTCCTTGAGGCGCCGGGCCCATTCACCGATCGCCTCGATCTGGTCGATCCGGTTGCGCTCCTCGTTGCCAACGGTGAACAGCCACGGCGCGCCGGGGACCGCTGCCGCGACCAGGAACCCGGCGACCGGGAGTTTCGTGATGACGTAGGCGAGGATCCCGGCGACCACACCGGCGATCAGGATCAGCCGATGGCGGCGGCGTTCGGCCGCCGTCCGGCCCGGACCATTCCAGAACCGGAGCACAGCGTCGCCGCTGGCACTCGGGGGTCCGGCCGGTTTCCTGGTGCCGACCATGCCGACAATCAGCGCAACGGCGCCGCCGATCCACAGCACGCCGCCAATGAAGGCGATCAGGACGAGTGTCATCGGCGCTGCCCCCGTACCGACTCGAGTCGTGTGCGCCAGGCACCGTGGCCGGCGTCGATCCATGGCCCGAGCTGGCGAGCGTCATACCCGATCCGCGCAAGGTCATCGCGGATCCGTTCGGGCAGGTGGCGCGGCGCCCCTCGACCGTCGAGACCTGGACCGAACACCGTCGTGTGTGCAATCCGACCGCCCGGAGCCGTCCCGATGACCTCTTCGATGCTCGCGACGAACCGGTGCTTGCGGCCGCCGATGCCGGTCTCGTCGGCCAGGTTCACGTACACGATGAGATCCAGGCCGTTCGCGGCCGTACGCTGGGCGAGATCGGGCGTCATGGCCGGGCCATAGGACAGAGCCAGTTGGATGATGCGGTCCGTGACTGACGCGGCAGTGCGGGCGTGGATTGTGCACATTGAGCCGCGGCTCGTCGTCATCGCTTCGAGCATCGGCACGATCTCGCGCGACCGGACCTCGCCGACGATGATCCGTTGAGCGCCCATCCGCAGCGACACGGGAATGAGATCGGCGATCGTAATCTCGCCGGCGGGCCGGCCGTCGGGGCCGCGCTCGCCATGTCCGTCCCGAGACTCGAAGCTCATCACCCACTTGTGCCGCTCGTTGCGGTGGAGACCGAGCTCGCGGCTCTCTTCAAGCAGGATGAACGGCTCGTCCGGTGGGATCTCGCTGGCCAGCGCACGCAACATCGTTGTCTTGCCGGCACCGGCGCGCCCGGCCACCATGATGTTCAGGCCTGCCATCACCGACGCACGTAGGAAATCGCGCATCAACGGGTCGATCATCTCGTCGAGCCCGGGCGCGCCGCCGGAGATATCGTCCAACGTGACTTCGAGCGTGTTGTGCTGACGGATCACCGCGTACGGCCGGTGACTGACCTGATAGGTAGCGGCCAGCCGTTCTCCTCCGGGCAACTGCAGGTCGAGGATCGGGCGCGACGTCGACAATGACCGTTCGGTCGCGCCGGCGCGCCGAGCGAGCATCTGGAGAACCTCGACCATCTCCTCGTCGCTGCTCGCGATCGGATCGCCGAGTTCGATGACGCCGCTGCGCCTAGTGATGCGTACCCGGTCGCAGCCGAGGATGTGCACTTCCTCGATGGTCGGGTCGGTCAGCATCTTCTGCAGCCGGCCGAGACCGATCATGTCCGCTCGTACGGTGTTGAGCAGCACCGCCTCGTCGTCGGCGGTCATCGGCGTGCCGCCGCGACGCATCATGTCCGAGTAGCGCGCGACCATTTCGACGGCGAGCTGCTCGCGCTCGCGCTGGATGTCCTCATCGTTGGGATCCGACTCGGTGCGCAGCCAACGCGTCAGCGCCTCGCCGATCTGGGTGCGCAGCAGGCGCACTGCGTCGTAGTCGACCCGTGTGCTAGACCCACTCGACGTCACGGTGCGCTCCATCGGCGGTTCTGTCACGTGTGCGGCCGCGTGCGGAGCGAGGCTACCGACAGGGCTCGGCGACACCGGCGCCGGCAGCCGGGATCCATTCGCGCCGTGGTGGGCAATGCCGTTGTGGTAGCTCGATTGCGGCCAGGTCGGGACCACCGACGGCGGCTGGTCGTAGACGTCACGTTCGCCATACCCGCGCTGGTCCTCCCAGCCGCGACCGTCGTCGTAGCCGGCCGCACCGCCGCGACCGTAACCATCCGCAGGGTCTTGGTCGTCGCCGTGGGACCGGCCCGGCGGCAATGGCATGCCGCGGGTCACGTCGTCGGCCCACCGGTGCGCGAACGGATCGGCCGCACGCTGCGGCGGAACGTAACCATCGGCGGGGTAGCCGTCGTCGGCCGCAATGATCTCGTAGTCCGGATCAATGGCCACGCCCCACCTCCTGGTTGGCGAGGCTGCGCGGCATGCGCCGTCGGGCGATGAGTGCGCGAAGCCGTGCTTCCGATTCGGTCGTGCGGCGTAGCAGCGGCCAGGAGTGCCGGACGGCGCCACCCTCCGAAAGCGCGCTCCCGCTGCGAGTGTCATGGGGGAGTTCGACGACGACTGGAGTCTGCAGGTGCTTGGCGACTTCCGACGCCGAGTACCGCCCGGTGCCGACAACCGCGAGCCCGAGTGAGTCCACCGAACCGTGTTCGGCCTGAGTGACGCGCAGCGACCGGATCGCGGCGGCGGTGGCCGCGATCGACGGCAGGGTCGGGCGCATGACTACGAGCACAAGATCGGCCGCCTGCATGATCGGTGCCGGCGGATGCGGCGCGGCCAGGCGCCCACAGTCGGCGAACACATCGAACCGGTGCCTCTGCTCCAGCGAAGCGAAGTAGGTCGCGAGGCGACCCCAGATCGGCTCAAGGCTGCCGGCCTGCGCAGGCTCGCTGGTGCCGGGCAGCAACAGGCGCTGCTGGTTGGGTGGGTCGAAGTCGACCAGATGTCGCCAGAAGTCGGTCGCGAGTCGTTCGCTGCGCAGCTCGGCGACCGCCAGGGGAACCAGCCCGCGGTCGGCGCTGAGTTGGCCGCGAAGGAATCCGGCCAGCACCGAACCGCCGGCCGGGTCACACTCGGCCAGGATCACCGGCGACGTCCACGTCATCGTGTACGCCAGCGCGGTGGTCGTGACGCCGGGTGATCCCTTGGCGGCCGTGACTGCGATCAACGCCACGATCAGCGCCCCACCACGTACAGCTGGAGGCCGCCGCCGAGCGACAGGATGGTCGCGGCCGAGCCCGACTCGACGGCGACATGCATGCCCACCGATCCGTCGCTGCCAGGCGTACCCATGTCGATCACGGTCGCCGGGTAGGTCGGGGCGGCCGCGCCCGGAGCGGCACCGGTCGCGACCAGGAACACCTGGTCGCCAGGCTTCAGCGTCGACGACGGCAGCGCTCCGACGTGGATGCTGATTTCGGCCTGGCCCGGGCCGACCAACGTCTTCGTGGACAGATCCGACGGCACGACAAGGCTGCCGGCGTTCAGTGTTGTCGCGGCGTACTGCCCGATCACGGTGTTGATCTGGGCCGAGGGAATTGCCAGCAGGCCCTGGCCACCGCTGAGTTCCACGAACTTCAAATCCGCAGGGCCGATCTTTGCGCCGGCTTGAATGTTGTTCGCGACGGCCACGTACGCCGACGTGCGTGTTGCCGACAACAGCGCCAGCCCGGACAACGCCGCGCCGAGAACCAGCAGCAGCACGCCGAGCAAGACGCCGCCGGTACGCACCCGCCGGTTGTTCACGACGCGCGGTGCCGCGATCGGCCCGCCTCCGTTTCCCGCGGTCGTGGCATTAGCGCTGCGACTCGCGGGAATCTTCGCTGACACGGTCATTCCGTCACCGCCTGTAATTCGCCGATAGTGATGGGCTTGATGGCCGTCGTACGTGAGACCACGAACGTGCCGGAGTTGTTCTTGCCGAGTTGGAACGCGGCCAACCAGGTCACGGTCGCGGTGACGCCGTACGTGCCGGACGTCTTGTACTTGTAGCCGCAGTCGGGCGACGGACCGGCGGTACCCGTGTAGACCTCGTAGGCGACGTTCGGTAGCGCCGGTTTCGTGTAGGCCGTACCCGGTGTCGAACACATGATGTGCTGTCCATCACCCATGTCCCAGTCGACCTGCTCGCCCTCTAATATGATCGACACTTTCCCCACAAAAGGAATGTTCGCGCTGCCCGCCAGCTGGTCCCAGAACGGGTGCGGAATGTCGGCCCACATCCAGATCGGCAGGCCGACGACAGCCGCGCCGTTCGGCGGGGCATTGCCGGTCTGCGGAATCGGCACGACCGCGAGGCCTTGGACGAAGGCATTCACGGCCAGTTGGATGAGCAGGTTTGTCCCCGTGACGGGAGCGAGGTTCAGCGGCGGGTTCAGGCTGTATTGCACCGTTGCAGCGGCATTGCCGACGTTCACGCTGTTGTGGGTCTCGCATGTCACGGTGTAGAGCTGTCCGCCAGTGCTCGGTGACTGCCCCTGCCACAGGGGGTCGCCCGCCGGTGGCTGCGGATTCAATTTCTTCCAGAAGCAGTTGTCGAGCGGGTCGTAGCCGCCGAGCAGCGAGGAGAAGCATCCGCCGGTCAGGCCGCTGACGTACGTCGTGAGCGGTTTCCCGTTGTAGGTGCAGATGCTGTCGGACATGAACACTGGGGGTGATGCCGCCGCAGCCGCGTGGGCGGGTGCCTGAGCTACCGGCGGCATCGCCGCGATCGCGGCGCGTCCCACGACCGGTCCCGCGGTTGCGGCTGAGGTGTCCGGCAACAGGACGGACGGCCTAGTGGACGCCGGGATGGGAGCGCCGGCGGCGGGCGTGGAAATCACGGTCGTCATCGACAGCGTGAGCACCATTGCGGCCACGACCCCAGCGCGAGTGCGTCGGCTCAGCATGTGGACACCTTCGACTGCTTGCTCTGCTGCACGAGCCATCCGTGGCCGGGGTAGTCGACGACCACGACGCTCACGGCCTCGCGGCCACCCGGCCGGGCCGACACCGGCTTCCCCGTCGCTTTCTGGACCTCGATCCAATGGGTCATATCAACGCAGTCCGCAAGGAGCACGGTCGCTGGTGACGCCGACGTGTTGATTGCGGCGACCACCGGGTGGGAGCTCGGCTGGCCCTTCATCACGTGGTGAGCGTCCAACAGGTCGTGCAGGGCGACCTGGGCCTGTTGCCGCAGTGGGTCGGCGGTGTACGTCTCGATCGACTTCGCGCTCCAATCCGCCGTGTGTGAGGCCGTCACGTACGCGTTGAGATAGCCGTTGTACGCCCTGAGCGCAGCGGCCTTCGCGGCGTTCGCCGCTGGCGCGTCCACGGTCGGAGCAGTCCGAGCAGGGAGAACGGGGGCGCGCTCGATCGCCGGAGTGGCCGGCCCGGCGGGCGAACAGGCGACGAGCCCGAACGCCACGCAGGCAGCAACCATCATCACGGCCACTCGCACGCTGCCCCCGCAACCTGCGTACGCATCGACCGGACGTGAAAAAATCACACGTCCTCCCACCTGCGACGCGTTACACCCTGCAACGACGATGACCCTCGCAGTGCATGCACGTCGATGTAAGCGGACGTACGGAGGAATCTGTCTGACCCGATGGCTGACCTGGGGTGCCGGAATCGCGAAATCGTCTCGTGTCAACTTGCAAGCCACGAGGTCACGTGCACAATGGATGACTTCGCCGGCGGCCAAGGGGTCGATTGACGTGGTGATTGACCAGCGTGGCACCGTGCAAGGGCGGTCGCGCGCCCGACTTTGGTGGGCGTAGTTAGCCGATGATCAGGATCGCGGCGAGCGCTCCGAGCAGCATGAATGGCCCGTACGCGATCGAGTCGCGCCGCGTGATCCGCCGCGCGGCGAGGAGCGCGATGCCGGCGATGCCTGCGATGATCATCCCGAGCAGCACACCGTAGACCGCCGCCCATGCACCGAACCAGCCGGTGACGAGCCCCGTCAGCACGGCGAGCTTCGCGTCGCCGAGCCCCATCCCACGGGGCGAGACGAACACGATGACGAGATAGACCGCGCCGGTCGCCAGGGCGCACAACACCGCGGTCAGCAACCGGTGCGGCGATGCCCCGGCGGCGGTGGCGATCCCGAAGAGCACGGCGGCGCCGACGATGCCGCTCGCGATGAGACGGTCGGGCAGGCGATGCACGGCGACGTCGACGAAGGCGAGCGCGACGCCGACCAGAGCCGCCCACGCCAATGCGAGCGTGGCCGGGTGCGGCCCGAGGAACCCGGCCAGCGCGCCGACCGATGCCGCACCGGCCAGCTCGACGACCAGGGTCGGCGGTCCGACTCGTTCGTGGCACTCGATGCACCGCCCGCTCGGTCGGAGGCGGGCCAACGACCGCGCGCCGGTCGGGACGATCCTGGCGCCGCAGGCCGGGCAGGCCGTACGCCACGGCGTCTCGGTCGGCACCGAAAAGTAGAAGATGACGGCGCGAACGACCGGGCCGGCCGCCGCGCCCACGACCGCGCCGACCGCGAGCCAGAGCGGACTGAACACGCCTGACATCCTTGCCGACGCCCGGCCGGTGCGCGACCCCCGGTTCGTACGAGTCCGAGGTCGCCCGCGGCGCCGTCCGGGTCTGCGCGAACTGGCACGGCCGCAATACGATCAACTTCGACGAACAGCGGCGGTCGGAGGGCATGGACGGTGGATGGCGGGGGCGATTTCGAGGAGTTCGTCCGGGCTAAGCGCGCAGCATTGGTCCGGTCGGCCTATCTTCTGACCGGCGATGCGCATCTGGCCGAGGATCTCGTGCAGTCGGCGCTGGCGCGGACCCACCGGTCATGGTCGCGCCTGACCGATCCGGCCAACGCCGAGGCGTACACCCGGAAGGTGATGTATCACCTGCAGGTCTCGTGGTGGCGACGCAACCGCGTGGCGGAGTCGATAACCGATGAGGCGCCCGAGCCTCGACCGACCGGCGGACCGGGTGAGGCGACCGGTTTGACCAACCGGATGACGATCCACGGCGCGCTCGGCAAGTTGTCGGCGAAACAGCGCGCGGTGTTGGTCTACCGGTATTTCGAGGATCGCTCGGAGGCGGAGACCGCCGAACTCATGGGCGTCCAGATCGGCACGGTGAAGTCGCAGACCGCGAAGGCGCTCGTTCGCCTCCGCGCCGTCGCGCCGGAACTGGCCGAGCTCTACGCCGCGCGGGTCTCGGGCGCTGTCGCCGACGACGACGACTGAACGCGCGGCCCGCGGCTCCAGGATGCCCGGCTCGGTAGCCTGACGCGGTGCAGATCCTGCTTCCGCCGTCCGAGACAAAGGCCGGTCCAGGCTCGACGGCCGACACCGCCGAGTCCGCCGAGCCCGCCGGCCGCACCGGGCCGGTCGATCTCGCCGAGCTCAGCGTTCGGGGTCTCGTCGCGGCCCGCCGCGCCGTGCTCTCCGCTTTGGTTAGGGTCAGCAGGCACAGCGACACCGGGCTCGACGTACTCGGGCTCGGACCCGGTCAGCTCGACGAACTCGCCCGCAACGTCGCGCTGCGCCGCGCCCCGGCGCACCCGGCGGCCGAGATATACACCGGCGTGCTGTACGCGGCTCTGGACGTCGGAACCCTGCCGCCGGACGTGTCGGCCCGGCTCCATCGGTCCGTACTCGTGTTCTCCGGCCTCTGGGGTGTGCTGCGACTGGGCGACCGGATCCCGCCGTACCGCTGCTCCATCGGAATCACACTGCCCGGCGTGGGCGGTCTGGCCGCCCATTGGCGGCGTGCGTTGGCCCGACCCATGCTCGGGGTCGTCACCGATGACCTCGTCCTCGATCTACGGTCGACGGGGTACGCGAGCATGTGGGCACCGACGGGCGCGACGATCGGCCGAACCGCCACGGTGCGGGTGCTGCACGAACGCCTGGTCGACGGTGTGCCCCGCCGCAGCGTGGTCAGTCATTTCAACAAGGCGACGAAGGGTCGCATCGTTCGTGATCTGGTCACGGCCGGCGCGGACCCGCGCACGCCCGACGAACTGGTCACCGCACTGCGCGATCTCAAATACCGGGTGGAGCACGAACCGGCCGGTCGACGCCCAGCACGGCTCGACGTGATCGTCAGCGAGATCTAGCGGCCACGCGCCCCAGCCGATCCGACCAACGCCGGCTCGGTCCCGATCCGGTCGGTCTCGGACTCAGTCCGGTCGGTCTCGGACTCAGTCCGGTCGGTCTCGGCGTCGGCCGTCTCCGTCGGGCCGGCGATCTCCGACGGCTCGGCGACGGTCGGACCGACATCGTGGCGCACCGCCCAGACCGCCGCGTCCGTGCGGGATGCCGTACCCGTCTTCCGCAGCAGGTTCGAGACGTGGACGGTGACGGTTCGCACCGAGATCCCGAGCGATCGGGCGATCTGCTTGTTGGCCATGCCGGCAGCGAGACACGCGATCACATCACGCTCGCGGGCGGTCAGGTGCGTCGGTGGTTGTTGGTCCCGGCCGCCGTCCGCGGCGATCAGCGCGGCCGGGTCGCGGCCGCCGAGGTCGGCCAGCAGTTCGGTTAACTGGTACGGATTTCCGCCACTGCGCCGCAGAGCGGCGTCGATGACCGCGTCGGTCACGAGTTCGGGCCGGTAGACCTGGGTCAGCGCGTCCGCGATCTCGGGCCGGCCGAGCGGCCGCAGGTGCACCCGGACCGCACCGGCTCCACCGGCCAGCCGCGCGAGCGTACGGGCAACCAACCGGCCCGCTTCGTCGGCCTCCGGCGGGCGACTCGTCACCAGCAGCAGCACCGGCAGGTCGGGCGTTGCCGCCAGCGCGGCGAGCAGGTTGAGGCTGGCCGGGTCGAGCGCGTGCAGATCCTCTGCCACCAAGACGGCCGGCCCGTCGCCGACGAGCGCCCGGACAAGTCGTACCGCGATGCGGAGCAGCGCGTCCGGCGCGTACCGCTCGCGTGGCACGTCCGGATCCTGCGCCAGCCAGGCCAGTGCGTCCGCCGGCGCGCGCAACTCGGTCGTCGGCGGCAGGCCGGTGCGGTCGAGCACGGCGGCCAGCCAGTCGTAGGGCGCCGGCGAGTGCAGGCGGGCGGTTCCGGCCAGAATCGTCGAGGGCGCCGGGTCGAAGGCTTCGAGTGCGGCGGTGACGAGGCGGCTCTTGCCGACGCCGGCCGCTCCGGTGATCACTGCCGTCCGTCCGCGCGACGTATCGCCTGCACACCAGGCGGTCGCGAGCTCACCCACATCATCCGAGTGGCCGACCATCGACAGGGACGTCACGGCGTCCAGGATACGTACTTGTGCGTAGAGACTTTTGACCTGCGACCGTGCATGATCGACCAATGAGTCTCGCGCTGCACTCGGCGGTGGTCACCGATCCCGGACTAATCCGGTCAAACAACGAGGACTCCGCGTTCGCGGGCGCCCGACTCATCGTCGTCGCCGATGGCATCGGCGGGCTGCCGGCCGGTGAACTCGCGAGCGACATCGTCATCCGTGGGCTGCGCGACCTCGAGGCCAAGCTGCCCGATGGCGACCCGGAGCGGGTGCTGCGCATTGCCGTGGCCACGGCCAATGACGAGATCCAGACCGTCGCCGACGAGGATCCGGATCGCTACGGCATGGGCACCACGTGCACGGCCGTGCTGCTGGTCGACGACCAGATCTACCTCGCGCACGTCGGTGACTCTCGCGGCTACCTGCTGCACGACGGGGCGTTCACTCAGGTCACCGTCGACGACACGTACGTGCAGATGCTCGTGGACGCCGGCGAGATCGATCGGGTCGAGGCCCGTCATCATCCACAGCGTTCGCTGGTCATGCAGGCCCTGCAGGGCGGCGGTTACGAGTTGCACACCGAGGTCTGGTCGCCCACGGTCGGCGACCGGCTGCTGGTGTGCAGCGACGGCCTGAGCGACGTCATCACCGACGACACGATCGCCGCCGTCCTCGGCATGCACCCCGACGTCGAGGAATGCGCGCAGACACTGGTGAAGCTCACGCTGGCCGCCGGCGCTCCGGACAACGTCACGGTGATCGTCGCCGACGTCGTCGAGGCCTGACGTAGTCATCCCGACCGACCGCCGCTTGGAGGCGCCGGTCCCGGATCAAGATACGCGATCTTGAAGTGCTAGCGGTCTTATCCGTCCAAGATCACACCCCTGGCGCCCCAAGGTCACGCCGTCGAGCACGAACAACGCCCAGGCCGCCGGCCTGGGCGTTGTTCGAATCGGTGCGGGCGACCGGCCTCAGCGGTTGCCGATCGGCACGAACGGACGCTCGGCCGCACCGGTGTAGACCTGGCGCGGTCGACCGATCTTCGTCTCCGGGTCGTTGATCATCTCGCGCCACTGCGCGATCCAGCCGGGCAGCCGGCCGATCGCGAACAGCGCGGTGAACATCTTCGTCGGGAAGCCCATCGCCTTGTAGATGAGGCCGGTGTAGAAGTCGACGTTCGGGTAGAGCTTGCGCGAGACGAAGTAGTCGTCGGCGAGCGCGATCTCTTCAAGCTGCATGGCGAGGTCGAGCAGCGGGTCCGGCTTGTGCATCCGCTCGAGCACCTCGGTGACCGACTTCTTGACGATCGCGGCCCGCGGGTCGTAGTTCTTGTAGACCCGGTGGCCGAAGCCCATCAGACGTACGCCCTTTTCGCGGGCCTTCACGCGCTCGACGAACTTCTTGACGTCGCCCCCATCGGCCTGGATGCCGGCGAGCATCTGGAGCACCTGCTCGTTCGCGCCGCCGTGCAGCGGGCCGGACAGCGCGTCCACGCCGGCGGATACCGAGGCGAATAAGCTCGCCTGCGCCGATCCGACGAGGCGTACGGCCGAGGTCGAGCAGTTCTGTTCGTGGTCGGCGTGCAGGATGAACAACTGGTCGAGCGCCCGAGCCATCACCGGGTCGACGTCGTACCCGGTGGCCGGGACACCGAACGTCATGCGTAGGAAGTTGTCGACGTACGGATATGAGTTGTCCGGGTAGAGCATCGGCTGACCGATGGACTTTTTGTACGCGTACGACGCGATCGTCGGGAGCTTGGCCAGCAGCCGTACGGTCGAGATCTCGACCTGCTCGTTGTCGAACGGGTTCAGGCTGTCCTGGTAGAACGTGCCCAGCGCACTGACCGCCGCGGACAGCACCGACATCGGGTGCGCGTCGCGCGGGAAAAACTCGAAGAACCGCCGCATGTCCTCGTGCAGGAGCGTGTGGATGCGGATCCGGTCAGTGAACTCCTCGAGCTGGTCGCCGGTCGGCAGCTCGCCATACATCAGCAGATAACAGACCTCGAGGAAGCTCGAGTTCTCGGCCAGCTGGTTGATGGGGTAGCCGCGATATCGCAAGATCCCGGCGTCGCCATCGATGTAGGTGATCTCGGACTTCACGTTCGCCGTATTGACGAACCCGGGATCGTACGTGACATAGCCGGTGCCCGAGAGCAGCTTTCCGATGTCCAGTCCGGATGCGCCATCGACCGCTGGCACATTGGATAGCGTTACGTTTCCACCAGGGGTTTCCAGGCTCACATCCGCCACGACAATCCCTCGCTCGTCTTTGAGGAAAAACACTTGACCACGGTCTATTCACCGTATGCCCTCGTGGTGAACACCGGACACGCCGGTCCATGAGGCGAGAATCACGTCACGTCTCGATTTGGCTTGTGCACCTTTCGTCAGCCTCCCAGACGGGTCGGCGGACGGCAAAACGTCCGGACACGTCCTATGGTGCCTCCATGCGCACGATGCGGCTGCCCCGCCCGGCCGGTCCGGCCGTCTCAGTGTCGATCGGTTTCCTCGCTCTGGTCGCGGTGGCAGAGCTTTGGCTGGCCCGACGCGACGGACCAGCGTTCGTCGTGGCCATCGTGATCGCCGGGCTTGCGGTCGTATGGGCCACGGTCCTTCTGTCGGTACGGCCGAAGCCGGCGGCGGCCTCCGGCAACGGCTCCGGGCCGGCGGCCGCCAGTGAGCGTGTACCCGCACAAGGGCCCGGGGACCCGGAGTCGGGCCTGGCGGTGCGGCGGCAGGCGGTGGCCCGTGGCCTGGCCGAGACTGTCGATGCGAACCTGGCCGCGTTGATCGTCGAGGCGGTGGCCGTGCAGCAGGCACTCGTCCGGGACGCGCATCCCGAGGACGTCCTGGTCCGGATGCAGGCGGTCGAGGAGAGCGCGCGGACGGCCAGCGCCGACCTGAGGCGACTGCTGTCGGTGGCCGCGCTCATCGATCCTGACCATGCCGGAGAGCCGGCCGCCAGTCCGGCCGGGTAGCGGGATCAGGCGCGCGACAGGAATTCGGCCGACAGATCGGCCGGCCGCGCGATCCCGGCCAGTGTCAAGGTCAACTCCAGCTCGGTGTACAGCGTCCGGAGTACATGCCGGACGCCCTCCTCGCCGCCGAGCGCGAGCCCGTAGACGTATGGCCGCCCGATGAGCACGGCCTTGGCGCCGAGCGCGAGCGCCTTGGCGATGTCGGAGCCGGTGCGGACTCCGCTGTCGAACAGGATGGCCAGTTGATCGCCGGCGGCATCCACAATGGACGGCAACGCGTCGAGGGATCCGATCGCACTGTCGATCTGACGGCCGCCGTGGTTCGACACGACGATCCCGTCCATACCCGCGTCGACTGCGCGGCGGGCGTCGGCCGGGTGCTGGATTCCCTTGAGGACGATCGGTCCGGGCCAGCGCTCGCGCAGCCATCCGAGATCGTCCCAGGTCAAGGTCGGGTTGCCGAAGATCGTTGCCCAGTATTGGATCGCGGCTGCGTTGTGCAGCCGCGCGGCGTCGGTTGACGCTGCCGCTGCGTCCTCAATCCCGGCCAGGCGGCAGAACGCCGGGTCCGTGAAGTAGTTGATCAGCCCATCGCCGGTGAGGAACGGCAGGAACCCGTGGTCGAGGTCGCGCGGCCGCCAGGCGAGCCGGAACGTGTCCAGCGTGACGACGAGAGTGGTGAACCCGGCCGCCCGCGCGCGCTCGACGAGGCTCGCCGCGACGTCGCGCTCGCGCGGCCAGTAGAGCTGGAACCACTTCGGCCCGTCGCCGGTGGCCGCGACGTCCTCCATCCGGGTCGACGAGACCGTACTCAGGATCATCGGCGCACCCAGCGCGCCAGCGGCCCGGGCGACATGCAACTCGGCCTCCCGGTGATAGATGCCGAGGACGCCGATCGGGCCGAGGATCACCGGCGCCGGCATCGTGGTGCCGAGAACGGTCACACCGAGGTCGGGCTGCGACACGTCACGCAGAAGGCGGGGCACGATCCGCCACCGATCGAACGCGGCCCGGTTCGCCCGCGCCGTCGCGCCGGTGCCTGCGGACCCGGCGACATAGCCGTACGCGGTGTCGGACAGCCGGCGGCGGGCAACGGATTCCAGCCGGGTCAGATCGGTCGGCAACGACGGCCGGATGCCGGCGAGCCCGGCCGCGTAGATTTCGTTGTGGTAATCGGCCATCGATGCCATGCGCTCCTTCGTGGACTGTGACGCCGACCGGATGCGGCGTTGCCGTAGACGGCGCTACCGGATGCGCGGCGGGTGGTGGCCGTTGCGACTCAGGATGAGCGCCGCGACGAGCGCCGTCCACCCGGTCTGGTGCCAGGCACCGAGACCGGCGCCGGTATCGCCGTGGAAATACTCCGGGAACACGATGCGGTCGCGCCAGTCCGGATGCGTCGCCAGCATCTCGTAGTCACCGTAGATCGGCCGGCGGCCGTCCGGACCGGGCAGGAACAGCTTGATCAGCCGTTCGGACAGGTCGTCGGCGATCGCGCTGAGGTTCTGCTTGCGGCCGGACCCGGTCGGATATTCGAAGGTCACCTTGTCGCCGAGGTAGGCGTCGTATTCGCGCAGCGCCCCGATCATGAGGTAGTTGACCGGCATCCAGATCGGGCCGCGCCAGTTCGAGTTGCCGCCGAACGTCGCGGTCCGCGACTCGCCGGGCTCGTAGTCGACGGTGAACTGCTGGTTGTCGAGGTCGATCACGAACGGCTTCTCGGCGTGTACGCGGGACAGCGACCGCAAGCCGTACGGGCTGAGGAACTCCGCCTCGTCGAACACGCGCGCGAGAATGCGGGGGAGCTGCTCGGGCGCGACCAGCGACAGCAGGCGCCGCAGATCGCCCTCGTCGTCCCGGCGGTGGACACCGACCACGCTCGCGTATTCCGGCTTGCGGGCCAGGAACCACGAGATGCGCTCCTCGAGATCGGGCAGGTCGTGCAGTTCGGCCGAGCGCATGCTCGAGGTCGCGTAGAGCGGCACGAGCCCGACCACCGAAAATATGCGCATCGGCAGCTCGTCGCCGTCGGCCAGCCGGAGCACGTCGCAGTAGAACTCGTCGTCGGCGTCCCAGAGCTTGCTGGCCGCCTTGCCGATGTAGGCGAAGTGTTCGAAGAACTTCGTGGCGACGTCTTCGTACGCGTGGTCGTGCCGGGCCAACCGCAGGGCGATCTCCAGCAGGTTCAAGGCGTACATGCCCATCCAGCCGGTCGCGTCGGACTGCTGGAGGTTGCCGGCGACCGGCAGCGCGGCCGACCGGTCGAACGGGCCGACGTTGTCGAGGCCGAGGAAGCCGCCCTCGAAGACGTTGTTGCCGTCCAGGTCCTTGCGATTGACCCACCAGGTGAAGTTCAGCAGCAGCTTGTGCATGACACGGCTGAGGAATTCGGTGTCGGTGCCGCCGTCGAGATCGAACACCCGAAGCGCGGCCCAGGCATGTACGGGCGGGTTCACGTCGCCGAACGCCCACTCGTACGCCGGGATCCGCCCGTCCGGATGCAGGTACCAGTCACGGAGAATGAGCAGGAGCTGCGCCTTGGCGAACGCCGGGTCGACGCGCGCGATCGTCACGCAGTGGAACGCAAGATCCCACGCCGCGAACCACGGATACTCCCAGGGATCGGGCATCGAGATCACATCGGCGGCGTGGAAGTGCCACCACGCGGAGTTGCGGCCGTTGCGATGGCCGGCCGGCGGTGTGGAGCCGGCGTCGCCGGACAGCCACCGGTCCACGTCGAAGTGGTAATACTGCTTGCCCCACATCAGCCCCGCGATCGCGGCGCGGACGAGGGCCGCCTCGTCCGCCGTCGTACCGGCCGGCACCAGCGCCGCGAAGAACTCGTCGGCCTCGCTGGCCCGCGCCGCCATCACCGCGGCGAACTCGTCGCCGAGATCGAGCTGGTCGGCCTCGGTCGACGCGAGCCGCAACCGGATCGTCGTCTGCCCGCCGGCCGGCACCGTGAGCACGTAGTGCAGCGCCGCTTTGGTCCCCGTACCGGCGGGATTGACGGTTGCCGCCCCGGACACGACGTGGTCGTTGATGCCGTCCTTGGGGTAGGGCGACGGACCGGCAAGCCCCCAGAGGCGCTGCGCGTTGTCTTCGTTGTCGCAGGCGAGCCCGGCCGGCGTCGCCGCGATCGCGTCGCCGGCCAACACGAGTCGCCCCATGGTCTCGTGGCGCGCGACGAGCCGGCCGTCCCCGGTCGCGGTGATCGTCGGAATGGCGTCGCGGCCGGGGAGCCCCCAGCGCCAGGAGTTGCGGAACCACAACGTCGGCAACACGTGCAGCGTCGCGGCCTCCGGTCCACGGTTGGCGACGGTGACCACCATGCACAGGTCGGTGACGTCGGCCTTCGCGTAGTCCACCGTGATCGACCAGTAGCGGTCCTCGGCGAAGACCCCGGTGTCGATCAGTTCGTATTCCGGATCCTTGCGGCCGCGCGCGGCATTGCCGTCCGTCAACTGCCGGTACGGGTAGGCCGCCTGCGGATAGTGATAGCGCCAGCGCATCGACGAGTGGGTCGGCGTCGAGTCCTCGTACCAGTAGTACTCCTTGACGTCTTCGCCGTGGTTGCCGGTGTCGCCGGACAGGCCGAACATCCGCTCCTTGAGAATCGGATCCTTGCCGTTCCACAATGCGAGGGCGAAGCAGAACGTCTGCTTTTCGTCGCAGATGCCGGCCATCCCGTCCTCGTTCCAGCGGAACACGCGGGACCGGGCATGATCATGGGGAAAGTAGGACCAGGCGTTGCCGTGCTCGCTGTAGTCCTCTCGAACCGTGCCCCAGGCGCGCTCGGCCAGATACGGTCCCCAGGCCCGCCACGATCGGACGCCGGCGTCGGCCTCGGCGAGGCGGGCGTGCTCGGCGGTGGCGGGCTCCTGGCGCATGGGCTCCATCATGAGTGAGGACACTCGGCGCATGCATCTGACACGCGCCGTTATCGGCCGCGTCACGCTGCGGAAACCTTGGCCGGGGGTGTTCTGGCGGCCGTGCGACGGTTTACGAACTCCGGAGGCGCCATGATCCCGATCCGCTTCGGCGGTCAGGTCGCCGGCGATCTCGCGGCCGGATCGGCGCGGGAATGGCTCGTCGCGGACGGATCTGGGCGGCTACGCCATGGGTACGGTCAGCGGCCTGCGTACGCGCCGCTATCACGGCCTGCTGGTGGTGGCCGGCGACTCCCCGGCCAACCGGCGTCTCGGCCTCGCGAGCCTCGACCCGGTCGTGACGCTGGCCTCCGGGGCCGAGGTCCGGCTGGCCACCCACGAATGGGCGTCCGGTGCGATCGCACCGAGTGGCCACGAGCTGCTGGAGTCGTTCGACCTCGACGACGGTCTGCCCCGATGGCGGTGGCGCATCGGCGACGTGGTGATCGAGCGGGAGCTCGCGATGGTCCGCCGGCGGTCGTGCCTCGGCGTCGTACATCGGCTGTTGGCCGGCGGTCCGGTCCGTCTTGCGCTCGACGCCGTGGTCACCTGGCGGGACGTGCACGGTGAGCGGCACGCCGGCCGCCGACCGGACGTCGCGTCGGCCGCGGGCGGCATCGTGTTCGAGGGTGCGTACCGGCTCGTCCGGCCCGGGCTGGGAGTGGCGGAACGTGTGGTGGGAAGGCGTGCACTACCGCGAGGAGGCGGCCCGCGGCCTGAACGCCGTCGAGGATCTGTGGCACGCCGGTCGGTTCGTCGCTGCGCTGCCGCGCCCCGGCGACACCGTCGAGGTGACCGCCTGGGCCGGCGACCTCGGCCGGCAGCCGCGCCGCGCGACGGAGATCGTCTCGGCCGCGCGCGAGCGGAATCGGGCGATCGCGGCCACGGTGGCAGCACGATCGTCGGGTCCGCTGGACGCGGCCACCGTCGGGTCCTTGGCGGTGGCGGCCGATGCTTTCGTGGTACGGGTGCCGGACGGTCGCGCCTCCGGCACGGCGCGGGGCTCGACCGGCCGGCCCGACGTGGTGGCCGGCTACCCGTGGTTCGGCGCCTGGACGCGCGACACGATGCTGTCCTATCCGGGGTTGTTTCTGTCCACCGGCCGCGTCGACGAGGGGCGGGAGTTGCTGCGGGCGTACGCGGCGACGCTGTCGGACGGCATGCTCGCGAACACCGCCGACACCGGCGAGCTTGCGATTCAACAGCGTCGACGGGACGCTCTGGTTCGCGTACGCGCTCGATCGGCACGTCGCCGCCACCGGCGATGTCGAGCTGGCGGCCGAGTTGGCGCCGAAACTGCGCTCGGTCGTCGGCGCTCACCTGGCCGGCACCCGGTTCGGCATCACGGTGACCGACGATGGGCTGCTCACCCAGGGCGCCGACGGCGAGGCGTTGACGTGGATGGATGCTCGCGTCGACGGGGTCGCCGTGACGGCCCGCGTCGGGAAGCCGGTCGAGGTGAACGCGCTGTGGGTCAACGCCCTCGCGTCGGCGGCGGTGCTGTCCCGGCTGGCCGGGCAGCCGGCCGTGATCCCGGACGGCGGCCGTGACATCGAACTGGACGCGCTGCTGCGCTCGGCGCGGTCGGCGTTCGCCGCCCGCTTCCCGCGCCGCGCGACGGCCTATGCTCGCCGACGTCGTCGACGGTCCGGATCCGCGGGACGCCCGGCAGATGCGACCGAATCAGCTGCTCGCGTGGTCGCTGCCGTACGCGCCGCTCGCCCCGGATCCGGCGGCGCTCCAGGCGATCGGTGCCGCTCTGCTGACGCCGATCGGGCTGCGCAGCCTCGATCCGCGGGACCCGGATTTCCGCGGGCGGCACCGCGGCGGTCCGGCCGATCGGGATCGCGCCTACCACCAGGGCACCGTGTGGCCGTGGCTGATCGGGCCGTACGTCGATGCGTGCCGGCGCGTGCAGCTGTCGACATCGCCGCACGACGAATCGCTGTTCGTCGGTTTGGTCCGGCACCTGGCCGAGTTCGGCCTGGGGTCGGTCAGCGAAACCGCGGACGGTTCGGCGCCGCACGCCGGCACCGGTTGCCCGTTCCAGGCGTGGTCGGTGGCCGAAGTTCTCCGTGTCGGCATGACCGATCCACGTGGTGGTAGGGCCGTTCCATAGTGGAGCCGGCGTGAGGATGGCGGCGGAGCGGACACCGGACCGTACAATCCGTTAGCCGGCACGCCGTGCCGGCACGCGACCGGCGAACACGGACGCGACGGTGTGGGCCGAAGGGCAGCGACGATGACCGCCGGAACGGTCCTCGGGGGCCGCTACGAGCTGCGCGTACGCCTCGGATCCGGTGGCGCGGGCACCGTCTGGCGCGGCTTCGACACGACGCTGCACCGCGAGGTCGCGGTCAAGCTGATCACGCTCGACTCGCCGACCGGCCCGGATCCCGATCCGATCCAGCGTTTCCGGCGGGAGGCCCGCGTCGTCGCCGGTCTCAACCATCCGAACATCGTCGCCGCCTACGACTTCGGTACGGCCGACGACGTGGCCTATCTCGTGATGGAACTGGTCGTGGGTTCGTCGGTGGCGCAGCGCCTGCGCACGGTGAAGGCGGGCGGTGCACAGGGGATCGATGAGCTGACCGTTATCCGGCTGGCCCAGCAGGTCTGCTCCGGCCTCGCCACCGCACATCGGGCCCGCTTAGTGCATCGCGACCTCAAACCGTCCAACCTCATGCTCTCGGACGCGACCGGCCAGGTGAAGATCGTCGACTTCGGCATCGCCCGCGTCGCCGAGCAGTCGCGGCTGACCAGCACCGGCAGCTACCTCGGCACGCTGCCGTACATGGCGCCCGAGCAGATGGAGGCGTCGCCGCTCGACGGTCGGGCCGACCTGTATTCGCTCGGCTGCCTGCTGCACGAACTGGTGGCCGGCCGGTCGGCGTACAACGCGAGCACGCCGATGCAGTGGATGGCCGCACACCAACTCGGAACGCCGGCCCGATTGCGCAGCCACGCGCCGCGCGCTTCGGCGATGCTCGAAGCGCTGATCCTGCAACTGCTGGCCAAGGACGCGAACCATCGGCCGGCCGACGCCGACACGGTGGCTGCGATGTTGGCCGGCATAGAGGCGGATCTGCGACGGCCGACACCGCCGGCACGACTCGAGCAGACGACGGCGGCCACACCGACGGCACGGTCGGAGCCGACCGTGCCGTCCGTGGCGGTCTCGACCGCCGGTTCGCGCAGCGATGTCACGACGGCGCCGTCGGCGCGGCGCGACGTGACGACGAGCCCAACCCCCGCGCTGGCCGACCGCCCGGCCGCGCCGGTATGGACTCCGGCGGCATCCGCATCGGCGCCTCCCAGACCGACACCGCCCGCGGGCGGACCCGCGGTGCCGGTGAGTCCGGCGGCCGGCGCCTGGCAAATGGCGGCACCGTCCTCTGGGGCGCCCGGCCCGGCCGCGGCGCCGCGACGGCGACGGTCGCGGCTGATCGTTGCCGCGGTTGTCGTCGTGCTCGGCCTGGCCGCGGTGGGGTACGAAGTCTGGCCGGGTCACGGCGGCGCGACGGACGGCCGCTCGTATGTGCCGCACGCCCGCGACTGCTACCCGGTCGCGTGGGCGAACGCGGTCGACGCCGACGTGACCACGATCTGGTCGGTCGACGACCGGACCGCGACCGTTCCGTGTACGGCCACTCACGCGTTCGAGGTTGTCACGGTGGCTACGCCGAGCGGGGCGGCATCCGCTTCGCCGCCGGCGCCGACTTCGTCGACCGTCGAGACGACGTACCAGCGATGTGCCGACCAGGCGGACGCGTATCTCGGTGGTGACTGGCGCGGGGCGTACGCGTGGCTGGGCGTCGCGATGCCGGATCCGAGTGCGTGGCGCCGAGGCGCCCATTGGTCGGCCTGTGTCCTGGTGCCGACCGCCACCTGGGAGGGCCAGCTCGCAGAGAGCCGGACGAGCCTTGCCGCCGGACTGCGGGGTTCGCAACCGGCCGCGATCAGGTGCATTGACGATCGGTCGCGGCCGGTCGACTGCGGTGGCCCACACGCGCGCGAGGCGGTCGGCGTCTATCGTGCCCGGTCCGCGCCCTTCCCAGGCTCGGCGGACGGAGCAGCGATCTTCCAGTCGGCCTGCGCGTTGAAGGTCGCGCAGTATCTCGGGCTCAAGTCGCTGACCCAGTACCACAACCAGGCGGTGGGATATTCGTGGTATCCGCAGGCGCCGAACCAGGAACAGTGGAACCTCGGCAATCGCAGCGCGTTGTGTACGGCGTTCGCCCAGCCGACCGGTGCCACGATGACCGGCAGCGTCCGCGGTATCGAGAACGCGGCACCGTCCGGCTGACGGCCGTCAGGCGACCGCCCATCGGCGGCGGCTCGATACGGCGACCGATCCGACGTACGCGAGCGTCGCGACGGCGAGGATGCCGAAGCTCGGTGGCACGCGCGGCACGGCGTAGCTGACCGCGAGCCCGATCCACACGCTGGCGACCGCGATTCCGGCCGAAATCCACAGTGCGCGCAACGGCCGGGCGGTCAGCCGCATCGCGGCTCCGGCCGGCGCGGCGAGCAGCCCGAGAATCAGGAGCGCGCCGACGACCTGGGTCGACTCCGCGGCCGTCAGGGCGACGAGGACGAGGAATACGTAGCCCAGCAGGCGTACCCGGACGCCGTGCGTCGTGGCAACGGGTTCGTCCAGGCTTGCGAACAGCAGCGGCCGGGCAACAGCGACGACCGCGATGCACACGACCGCGGCGACGACCGCGGTCAGCACGGCATCCGTGCCGGACAGTCCGAAGATCGAGCCGAACAGGACCGTCACACCGGCCTGGCCGTTGGCGCCGCTACTGCGATGCGTCGTATAGAGCGTCAGGAAGAACACGCCGAGGCCGAGAATCCAGGCGAACACCCCGCCGATGACGACATCGTCCGGCCGCGCCCGCCGGCCGAGCGCGCCCATCCCGAGGGCGACCAGGACGGTCACCGCGAACAGCCCGACCCGTAGGTCGAATCCGGCCGCCAATGCCGCGAGCGCGCCGGTGAACGCGACATGCGAAAGCGCGTCCGCGGTGAAGATCTGCGCCCGCAGGACGAGGAAGTAGCCGACCAGGCCCGCGGCCAGCGCGACGGCGGTACCGGCCAGAAACGCGTACCGCATAAAGGGGTGCGCGAAGATGTCGCCGAGCGCGGGTGACGCCGCGAGCGTGACCACCGCGGACATCATGACGGCACACCGTCGAGGGCGGGCTCGCGGCGGACCGCCGGGGACGGGCGACCGCGCTGACCGACCCCGAAGGCCCGGGCCACGATGGCGACGACCACATAGAGGCCGAACGCGATGGTGGTGAGCCAGAATCCGATCGGGTAGCTCGAGTAGACCGCGATGAACAGTGCGGACCAGACAGTGACGAGCCCGATGGCGATCGAGAGGGCAAGACTCGGAGCCGGTCGAGCCGTGACCAGTTGCGCGGTGGCCGGCGGCAGCAGGAGCAGGGCGAAGACCAGCAGCGTGCCGGTGATCTGGCTCGCCTCGGCCGCGGTCGCGCCGAGCACGAGCAGAAACGAAACGTCGAGAAGGCGTACGGGGACGCCGTGCGCGGCCGCGACATCCGGGTCGATCGACGCGAACAGCAGCGGCCGCCCGATCACCGCGATCGTTGCCAACACGGCGGCGGCCACGATCGCCAACGTGACGACCTGCGCCGACGAGATGCCGAGAAACGTGCCGAACAGCAATGACGTGGTGCCGCCCAGAAAGCCCTTGTAGAGCGAGACGAACAGCGTGCCGCAGGCCAGCGCGAACGCCTGCACCGTGCCGATGACCGCGGATTCTTCGCGATACCCCCGCCGGCCGGCCGCCGGCAACATCGCGATCACCAGCGCGGCTGCGACGCACGCGGAGA
This sequence comes from uncultured Actinomycetota bacterium, assembly GCA_963724705.1. Lineage (GTDB taxonomy): Bacteria > Actinomycetota > Actinomycetes > Mycobacteriales > Micromonosporaceae > DASQPR01. Next base: position 1,562,031 of record CAVRVS010000004.1, on the reverse strand, counting down.
AATAGCCCACCGTGAGCCCGATGCCGAGCCAGACCGCCGCCGCGGCGCCGGGAAACCCGACGAGCGCGAGCGTATGGCCGGCGAAGCTCTGCCGGCGCAGCACCATGAACCAGCCGACTATCGCCGCGACGACGGCGATCACCGAGCCGGCGCGGAATGCGTTGAGCAGCAGCGGGATCGACCACATCTCGCGCAGATCGGCGAGCAGGTTCCAGGTGAACGGACTCATCGCGCGCCGGCGTCGGCCGACGGCACCGGATCACGGCTCTCCCGGCCGGGCACCGGCGCGGCCGGCCCGTGTTCGTGCCGATCGGTGTGGTGCGCCGGCGCCTCGGGCTGGCCGATGACGACAAGTCGGCCGTCCGAGGTCGTGAGCACCTCGATCGGGACGCCGTAGAGGGCGGACAGGGTGTCGGTCGTGATGACCTGGGCTGGCGCGCCCGACACGGCACCACCCTGGCCGAGATAGATGACCTTGTCGAGGTACGGCAGGATCGGGTTCACGTCGTGCGCGACCATGATGACGGCGACACCCTCGGTCCGGCAGATGCGACCGATGAGCGCCGCGATCGACGCCTGGTTGGGCAGGTCGAGACTGTCTAGCGGCTCGTCCAGCATGAGCAGCCGCGGGTGCCGTGCCAGCGCCTGAGCGATGAGCAGCCGTTGCTGCTCGCCGCCGGAGAGCTGGCCGATCGGGCGGTGGGCGTAGGCAGCGGCACCGACGAGGTCGACGAGGTCGTGGACGCGCTGGGTATTCGCCCGGGACCGGCGGCCGGGCAGCGGAACGCCCCAGCGATCGCCGTCGAGGCCGAGCCGTACGAGGTCGAGTCCACGCACCCGGAGCGCGGCGTCGAAGCTGCGGCGCTGCGGCAGATAGCCGATCGTGTGCTCACCGGCGTCCGCGTCGCGCGCAATGGTGCCGGCAGCCAGCGGCAGCAGGCCGAGGATCGCCTTGAGCAGCGTCGACTTGCCGACGCCGTTCGGTCCGAGGATCGCGACGAACTCGCCGGCCGCGACCGTCGCGTCCACGTTCGCCCAGATCGTTCGGCCGCCGAGCGTGACGCTGGCGTCGCGTACGTCCACCAGGATGTGTCGGTGCACCGGTCGAGCCTACTTTCCGCTGGTGGTAGGGGAGGCCGACGCCCCGCTGGCGGCCAGCGCGTCGCGGAGCGCGGTGAGTTGACCGACCTGCCACTGCTCGAAGGTCGCGCCGGCGGGCGACATCGTCTCGGTGATCGTGGTGACCGGGATCCCGTTGGCCTTGGCCGCGTCCACCTGGCGCTGTACGTCCGGGGTGGCGTTCTGGCTGTTGTACACGTACACCCTGATCTTCTTCTCGGCGATCTGGGTGTCGATGGTCTGCTTGTCCGCGGCGGTCGGGTCGCTACCCTCACTGATCGCGTTGAGGAAGCTCGGTGGCGTGATGAGGTCGAGACCGGTCGCCTCGGCGAGCGGGGCGAAGATCGACTCCGAGGCACCGACAGGTGTCCCGCCGTAGGTCGTCTTGATCTCGTCGATCAGGTCGAAGTACTGCTTGAGACTCGAATTCACCACGGTGTCGTGCTGGCGTTGGAAGTACGCGGCGTCGCTCGGGTCGATCGAGGTGTAGTCCGCCGTGATGCGATCGATGACCGTCCGTACGTTGGCCGGCGAGTACCACCGGTGCGGGTTGCCGCCGGGCGCGACACCGACGAGATCGCCGACCGTCAGGACCGTACGCTTCGGCCCCTGGTCGGCGGAAACGATCTTGGTGGCCCACGCGTCGTACCCGACACCGTTGATGATCGCGAGCTGGGCGCCGGACAAGTTGACCGCGTCCGGGCCGCTCGGCTCGTAGTCGTGCGGGTCGGTCGCGGGGTTCGTGATGATGCTGGTCACCTGGGCGTGGGTGCCGCCGAGCTGGCTGGCCAGGCTGCCCCAGAAGTTCTCCGCGGCGACGACGCGGACCTTTCCGGTCGTTGCCCCGGTCTTCGGTGTGGTCGCGCAAGCGCCGAGGGCCGCGACCGCGGCGCCGGTGAGCACCACGGCGACGGAGACGCGAGCCAGGCCGCGCGTGGGGCCCGACGGTCGCCGAGTGGAAGTCGATCTCATGACCTTGACGCTAACGAAAACCATATTCGTTATCAAATGCAGAAACGACCATGGATTCGGGCGCCGCCAGACGTGCCCTGCGAGGTTGGATGGCTGGCGTTACGCTCGTTTCCATGGCCATCACCACCGTCGCCATCGACGTCGATGAGACCCTGCGGGACGCTCTGGCCCGGGCCGCCGCGGCATCCGGCCAGTCGTTGGCCGCCTACCTCATCACGGCCGCGACCGATCGCATGCTGCGCGACGCCGGCGCTGGCTACGCGGACGTGCTCGCGAGCCATCCGGAGTTCGCCGTCGAGGTCGCCGCCGCACGTCAGGCTGCTCTACGCCGGGCGGCCGACGCGCGCGCGCAGGTGCTGGCAAAATATGCCCACGGCAGCGAGGGTCGCTCGGCCCGTACGGTGACCGCGGTCGCGCCCTAGCCTGCCGAGGACCTAGCGTTCCGAGGACCTAGCGTTCCGAGGACCTAGCCCGCCGAGGACAGGTTGTCGCGGGCGCTCAGCCGCTGGCGCGACCGTAGCGATCTTCGAGGCGGACGACGTCGGTAAGTTCGGTCGTGCTCGCCTCGAGAACGACAGTGTCGACGATCGCCGTCATCCGGTGGATCGTTCCCGGCGCCAGGTGGACGGCCTCGCCCGGCAACAGCTCGAACTCGTCGAGATCGTCGACGTGTTTGCCGACATGGAAGAGCAGCCGGCCGGATTGCACGGCGACCGTCTCCTCCTTCACCTCGTGATATTGGAGCGACAGTGCCTGACCGGCGTTGATGTGCAGCTCTTTGCCGCAGTACTTTCCGTCGACGAGGGCGAAATGCACCTCGTGGCCCCACGGTTTGTCCACGCGACGCACCTGTGACAGCCAGTCGGACTTTGCCACTCGTCCCCCGTTCGATCGTGGCGAACGTACATGTTCGGACACGTATCTTGGCGTCAGGATTGCCGACGCATACCTTGCGAAGCGATTCGGAGCGTTGCGGTGCGGGATAACCCCTCTCGACCCGGCCGTGTCGGCCGATCGGGCGGTCACCGATGCTAGCACCCAGCGCATTCGTCGACGGTGTCACTCGTAGGTCTCGGTCGCGGGTCTCCGTCGCGGCAGGTCCGATCGACGGGATGCCGGCCGGGCCGGGAATCAGTCCAGGTGCCGGCCGGCCGCCTCGACATGTCCTGATGGCTGCCATCACGGGCGGTTCACCACGGTGAACTGCGATTTTGCCCGTTCGCGCCGATCTCGTCACGCGAAGGTCAAGGTTGCTGACCGTGATGGCCAGGTTCCAGCACGTGCGGGCGGTACATCTGTGCCGTACGCTCAGCATCGCATCTCAGCCTCCGGTGTGGACGGCCGCGACATGTCGTGATATTTGGTGCGAAGCCGGACGAGCTCACGCGGGCCGGCCGGGCTTCGAGGGTTCTGAGGGGTTACGCCGGTTGGACGACATCTCCATATCGATCGAGGTTCGCAACGCCACGACGGCGTCGCGTATCCGACCGTGCCTGACCGCGGCCCGCGCGTCGAGGGTCTTGCCAGCTCCCGACAGTAATGAAACCGTAGAGGGCGCGGTCCTGGCCGCGGGCGTTACCCGTTGTTCACGATCTAGCCGGGGATAGCGAGATGGCACGCATCGAGTTCGTCCCCGACCTGCGCCGGGAGGGCGCATGTGGCACGTGGGGCGCCATCCTGCTGGGCGACGGTGGCCTCTGCGCCGCGATGCGCCTGCCCATCGCCGCGTCCGATCGCGCGACGATTGACCGCGTTCTGACCGCGATCCGCGAGGTGATGCGCGCCGGTGTAGCGGGCGTCGCGCCGGTCGCCGACGTCGCGGTCGGTGGCAATCAGGTGTGGGTGTTCGTCGGAATCGCGCCCGGCCCGAGCGTCGCCGACCTGCTGTACGAGGTCACGCTCGCACCGGCCGATCTCGCGTTGATCGCGCTCGATGCCGGCCGTACGCTCGACCGCTTACACGAGCGTGGCCTGTGGCATGGTTCCTTCGGCGCCGACACGATCGTTGCGAGCCGGACGGGCGCGATCCATTTGACCGAGGCCGGGTTGGGACCCGCGTTGGACGGGCTTGACGTCCGCATCCGGCGGTCCGGTGTCGCGGATGTCGAGGGCTCCGGCGTGTCGGCCGGCGCAGCAGCGGCGTCACGTGCCGACGGCACCATGCCGAGCAACGACGTCGGGAAGGTCGTCGCCGCCGCGAACGGCGCCGCCCGCGCCGAGACGGTCAAGGTCGGCGGCGCGAGCGTCGTCGCCGAACGGTCCGACGACGGCCGCTGGGACGTCGGGACCAGCGATGACCGCGGGGCCAGCGATCAGTCCGCGGCCAGCCGGGCCCCACTGACCGACGGCGCGCACGTCGATGCGTCGGCTTGGGCCGACACGGTCCGCCTGTTCGCGAACCACCTGCGTGCGGCGCGGTCGGAGACGGAGGCCGACGCACTCGCGGCGTGCGCTCGACGGGCCGACGACGGTGGCATCGCGTCGGCGCTCGCGGAGCTCGAGGTGGTTGCGCGAACCTTTACCGGCTTCCCCGACCGTACGGGGCTCGTCGCCGCGATGCGCGAATACGCGGTCGAGGACGAACCGGAGCCCGACACGATCCTGCGCGCGATCGACGCGCTGTTCGACGCCACGGCGCCGCCGTCGCCACCTCCGCCCAGCCTGCCTCGCCGATTCCGTTCGCCGCTCGGCCGCTCGAACGGCGCGAAGGTCGGCGACAAGGCCGGCACGGATCCGGACGGTCCACCATTCATCCCGGCTCAGGCGAGTCCCGATCGGTTCGCCGCGGCGGTCGCGCAGGCCAGCGACGAGGAGGCCGCCGCGTCCACGGCCGCCGCGGCCACTGCGGCGCCGCCGCGAGGACCGCGCAAGACGTCGGTCATCCCCACCCGTTTGCCGCGGTCGCCGGAGGGCTCGCCGACCGAGGCGCCGCGCGGACTGTGGGCACCGTCGGCTCCGAAGCCGGCCCAGGTGCGGCCCGGGATTTCCGTCGACGCCCCAGCTCGACCAGACAACACGGTACGGGTCGGCCGGGGCGTACCGGCGTCGAACGGGCGGCGGGCCACGCCCGCTCGACTGGGCCGACCCGCGTGGTGGCCGCGCATCGCCGTCAATATCGGCATTGCCGCGGTGATCGTGCTCGGGGTCGGCGGATATGTGTGGTGGCGGGTGGACCGGCCACTGCACATCACATCGGTGTCGGTGACCGTGCAGCGACATGCGGCCGCGGCGTGTCAGCTCGACGCGGATGTCGTCGGCACAGTCATCACGACCGGTGGCACCGGCATCTTCACGTATGAATGGCAGCGCAGCGATGGGACCACCACCTCGGTGCACGTGGGTAAGGTGACGGATCCGTCCAAGCCGACCGAGGTGCATCTGCCGTGGACCTTCAATGGCGCAGGCGAGGAAACGGCGCAGGTCACGCTCGTCGTCCTGACGCCGCAACGGCGGGATGCCAGCACATCCTTCGAGTACATCTGCACGAGTTGATGATGGGTAGCAGGGGGAAAACGCGATGACGTGGCGGCTAGCCGACTACAGCGAGGTCGGCCGGTTGGGCACCGGCGCCACCGGGACCGTCGCGAGTGCGCGCCACGACCCGACCGGCACGTTCGTCGCGATCAAGTTCCTGTCCGCGCGCCGGCACGGCCGGTCGACACCCACCGACTGGTTCCGCAGTCAGGTCAGACTGCTCGCCGACATTGACGACACCCACATCGTGCGGCTGTACGAATACATCGAGCGTCCGGCCGGCGGCGCGCTCGTGATGGAGCTGGTCGACGGGGTGTCCCTCGACGATCTGCTCCGCCGCGGCGGTGGTGCGCTGGAGCCGCAGGTCGCACTCGCGATTCTCAAGGGGTCGCTGCTGGGCCTTGCGGCGGCACACAAGCGTGGGCTGCTGCACCGCGACTTCCGGCCGTCCAACGTCCAGATCAGCCGCAGTGGCGTCGTGAAGATCGTGGACTTCGGCGTCGTACCGCCGGTGGACAGCATGCGGCCGGGCGATGGTACGCCGCTGTACCAGGCACCGGAGTTGTGGGACCGGAAGCCGGCCGACGCCCGGACGGACCTTTACGCCGCGACTGCCACGTTCGTGGAGTGCCTGACCGGGCATCCGCCGTACCGTCCGACCAAGACGATGGCCGAACTTCGCGCGCAACACGAGGAGGCGCCGATCCCGGTCGCCGACATCCCGGAGCCGCTGCGCGATCTCGTCTCCAGAGGGCTGGCCAAGGATCCGGCCGATCGCCCAGTCGACGCGACCGTGTTCCTCCGGGCCGTCGAGCACGTGGCAAACATGCGGTACGGCTCGGACTGGGAGCGGGCCGGCGAGGCCATGCTGTTGCGCCGGTTGGTCCCGCTGATCGCGCCGCCCGGTCGCGACGTCGAGGTGAAGAAGGAGCGGCCCGTCACATCGCTTCTCGGCAGCTCGCTCATCACCCGCGCGTTGGTGGGTGCGGCGGCCGCCGCGGCGATCGTCATGCTCGTCGACTCCGGCATCGCGGCGGCCGGACCGGCCGGAAACAACACGGCGACCAACGACCCTGGGTTCGCCGTGGTCCTGCCGAATGCGGCGCCCGGTGCTCCGACGTCCATCCCGACGCTGCTCATCATCCCGACACCGGGCGTGACGCTGACCGCTCCGCCGGCCCGTGCGACCGTTGGACCGGTCGTCGGCGGCCGGCCGACGCCGATCGGTCCGCCGACGATCCCGCCCACGAAGCCGACCAAGGGCGGACCAACACCGACCGGCCACCCGACCACGCCGACCGGCAACCCGACCACGCCGACCAGCAACCCGACGACTCCGCCGACGACGCCGACCACGCCGCCGACCACGGCACCGCCAGCGGCACCGACGCTGACGTCGTTCACCAGCGACGGCTCGACCGTCGGATTCTCGATCGCCGCACCGGGCCTGCAGTCCGTCACCGTGACGATCACCCAGGACACGGTGGCGAACCCCGGTCTGCTCGTCATCTCGCATACCTACACCGTCAGTGGCGGATCCGTGTCCGACGGCGGGATAGCGGTTCCGGCGTTCGATTGTTCCGACGTCACGGCGAGGCTCACGTTGACGGCCAGCCCGGCCCTCGAGGGCGGCAGTGCGTCGATCCCGATCAGCTGCACGCCGTAAACATTGCCGGGTCAGGGCCGGTAGCGACGTCGTTTGATTTCGCGTACGTCGCCGACGGTGCACCACTCATCGCGACCGAGGCGGGCGAGCGGCCGCAGCAGGCGTACGTCCGGGTGGCCGTCGACGAGCACGTCCGTACGGATCGCGGCCCGCAACACCTCCCCGAGGATGAGATGGCAGTCGCCGACCTCGACGATCCGGTGGAGGCGGCACTCCAGCGCAACCGGTGATCCGGCCACACGCGGCGGTCGGACCAACGCGCTCGGCTCCCGATCGACCCCGGCCGCGTCGAATTCGCCCATCTCGGGCGGGTAGTCGGTGGCGGTCTCGTTGATCTGCTCGAACAGCGGCTCGGGGGCCAGGTTGACGACGAACTCGCCGGTCTGGCGTACGTTGCGCAGCGTGTCCTTCGGCCCGACCGACGTGAACTGCACGATGGGCGGCGTGACACTCGCGACCGTGAAGAACGAATGCGGGGCGAGATTGTCGATGCCGTCGGCCGACGTCGACGACACCCAGGCGATCGGTCGCGGCACCACGACCGAATTCAGCAGCCGGTAGAACCGGCCCGGTCCCTCGGTCGCCGGATCGAAGTCGGTGCGCACGCCGCCATTATCCGTATGACTCAAATCGAGTCGACAGGGCGACCGCTCGCTAACGGGCGGCGCGTCCGAGACGTACCGGGCATCATCGTCGGGCGCCGGACGAGCAGGAGCTGGCGTTCTTCGACCCGGCGGCGCGGTCGACGGTGGAATAGCGTGAACGACGCATAAGCGGCGAAAGCTCTGGGTCAATGCTGGAGGCCGAGCCCCGGAATCGCGTATGTGACGTTGGCGAAGAATGCCAGCACATGGCCGTTTACCACCGTAATCGGGGGAATGGCGATAGCGTTCGAATCGGCGACCCTGGACGCGTACGCCGGACCCCGCGACGGACGGCCGCCGCGTTCGACCTCGCGAGTGGCTGGAAAGGTGTAGCGAGATGACCAGCGCAGAGACGAATCCGGAGAACCCTCGGAACCCGGTCGACGCGGCCGGCGGTGACGCGGCGACCCAACGCCCGATGGCCAACGGCAGCGTCCCGGTCGATCGCGGCGCCCCGCCTGAGACGAACGGCGGACCGACCGAGGCGGGCGCCGGAGCAGCGGGTGCAGGTCCGCGGCGTGGGGCGACAGGTGATGCAACGACCGATCCGGTGGGGCCGGACCACGACGTGGCCGGACCACGGAGCACTCAGGTCAAGCTGGCTCAGCTCGCGGTGGGCACGGTGGTCATCGCCGGCGAACAGGTGCGCGGCGGTGTGCGATCGGTCGGCGGCCGTACCGCCTCAGCCATGTTTGGACTGCTCGCCCGGGCGGTGATCCAGACCGAGCAGGCCCGGGACAAGCTGTTCGAGGCCATGGACGACGCGGAGCGGCGCGGGCGGGACACACTTGCCGCGCGGCGGCAGGGCGCGGCGTCGCTGGTGAACACCACCGTCGGCGACGCCATGTCGTGGGCGCAGGTAAAGGTCGTACCGCAGTTCATCGACGACCTCGTCCCGCACCTGATCTCCGATGTGATGCCGCGGCTCATCGACGGTGCGCTGCCGGAGATCCGCGACCGGGTGGTTCCGGTGATCATCGAGGATCTGACCACCGACTCCCGCGTCGAGGAGTTGGTGATGGCGCAGAGTCGGGGCGTCATCGGTCAGCTCGCGGAGCAGTTGCGGACGAACAGCGTGCGGGCCGATGACCGGCTCGAGGCGGCGGCGCACCGGGTCGTCGGGCGCGACAAGAGCGCGACGGCCAAGGGCCTCAATGAGATCCGGGGCGTCTGACCCGGACGGTCGTCTGTCGCAGCCCGGCCGGGTGTCATCGCCCGGCGCGCCGGCCTATGCGTACGCCGGCCTCGCGTCGCGACTCGTGGCGCTCGCCGTCGACGTCGCATTGCTGACTATCGCCGGCCTATTCGTCAATGTCCTGCCCCCTCTCGCGTGGTCGCAGGTGGTCGGCGATCCGCCCGGCTGGTTCACCACGACGTGCGCCGTCATCGCGTCGGTCCTGCCGTGGGCCTACTTCACTGTCGCGTGGTGGCTCGGAGGGCGGACTGTGGGCGGTCTGCTCGTGGGCACCAGAGTCGCGCGGAACCATGGGCAGCGACCGTTGCTGGTCCAGGCCGCGCTGCGCGCGTTCGTCGGACTGCTGCTCGTGCCGTTGTGGTTGATCGGGCTGGCCTGGGTGCTCTGGGATCGGCGCCGTAGGGCCTGGCACGACATCGTGTTCCGTACGGTCGTGCTGCGCACGATCGACTCGACACAACTGACGACGCTGTCCGCGACAACGACAACGCGCTCTACGCCGGCGGTACGCGGCATCCCGTCGGCCGGCGGTGAGCCGCCCGCCTAGGACTCGACGGATAGAAGGTGTCTGAGCCGCCTCAACGCGTCTCGACCAGCGATCGCGTGAGATACACGATCGAGATGAACGCCTGAAACAGTCCGAGTGGGTCGGCGCCGGTGAGGGCGACCGTACGTGCGCCGGTGCGCACCACATCGCGGATCCATGTCGCCTGCGCGGCCATGTCGGGGGAGAGAAACTCGATCTCGACCGTCGCCGGCATGGCGATGGCCGGCGGTTCGGTGCGCCGCCGCAGTGCCTCGGCGACACCGTCGCGGATCATGTCCCGGGCCGTCAACGGGTGCTCGTGGCGGGCCGCGTACCGACTGATCGAGGTTTTGACCTGAATCGCCGCGATGCCGGGGCAGAATGGCGCGGCCTCCGGACCGACATGCTGGTCGCCGCTGATCGCCACGACCGGCACCCGGAAGTGTTGAGCGACCAGCGCGTTCAATCCAGCCTCGCCGGTCATGGTGCCGTTGATCGCGACGTTCGTGATGGCCCGCGGGTTGTACGTGTGCGACAGCACGCCCGGCGTAGCCATCGCCGCGTGGTATCCGAGGAACACGATGGCGTCGAACGATGCGTCGAGTCCCTCCATCATGTACCAGGGCTTGAACCGCCCGGACAGGTACGCGGCCCGGCCGGCGAGCGACGCCGGAGGCAGGTTGCGCATCGCCGAATGCGCGTCGTTGACGAGGATCTGCGTCGCGCCGGCTGCCACCGCGCCGTCGATCGCCGCGTTGACTTCGCCGACTAGCAAGTCACGGCCGAGGGCGTAGTCCTCGCCGTCGGCGATGCATTGAGCCCAGTCGGCAATCCCGGCCACGCCCTCCATGTCCACGGACACGTAGATCTTCATGCGAGCGAGCGTCGCACATCCGCGCGCCCTCAGTCACCCTCGCGCCTGATGGGTGAGTCTCGGTTGACAGCACCGACTTCGACGTGCATAGTCAACCTAGAGGTTGATTAACCGCTAAGTTGATAACAGTCGAACCGAGGTTCCCATGGCGATCGAAGATCCGCTGAGCGTGACCTTCGCCGCGTTGGCCGACCCGACGCGTCGCGCGATCCTCGCGCGGTTGTCATCGGGGGAGGCGACGGTGAACGAGTTGGCCAGGCCGTTCGCGATGAGCCTCCAGGCGATCTCGAAACACCTCAAGGTGCTCGAGCGGGCCGGCCTCATCACCCGCGGTCGCGATGCGCAGTTCCGGCCGTGCCGACTCGAAGCCGCACCGCTCGTCGACGCCGGCGGATGGATCGATGAGCACCGCCAGGCCTGGGAGGGCAGGTTCGACCGCATGGCCGACCATCTGCGCGATCTGCAATCCGGCGCCGCGCCGACGCGGCGCTCCATCGAAGAGAAGGGCTCCACATCATGAACGAGACCATGACCGGCGAGACAACCTTCACCGTCGAGCCGAACCGCCAGGAAATCATCATGAGCCGTGTCTTCGCCGCACCCCGCGATCTGGTTTTCCGGGTGGCCACCGATCCGGAGCACGTTGCCGAGTGGTGGGGACCGAGCGAGTACGTGACGACCGTCGACAAGGCCGACGTGAAGCCGGGCGGCCAGTGGCGTTATGTACAGCGGGATCAGCAGGGCAACGAGTTCGCCTTCCACGGCGTCTACCACGACGTCGTCGCGCCGGAACGGGTCGTCGACACGTTCGAATTCGAGGGCATGCCCGGCCATGTGATGCTGGAGACGACTACGTACGAGACTGTCGACGGCGGCACCCGACTGACTACGACGTCGGTGTTCCAGTCGCAGGCGGATCGCGACGGCATGGTGGCGTCGGGTATGGAGTCGGGCGCGCGAGAGACCTGGGATCGACTGGCCGAGCTGATCGAGAAGACCGGCTGAGAAACATGCGCGCCGGCCGACAACGGTCAGACCGGACGACCCGAGGAATCGGCGGGCGGCATAGAGTGATCAGGCGCGATGAGCGGGCCAGCTTGGGGAAGAGGCCCGCTCATCGCTGCACGGCGTCTCAGGTGGTCGCTGGAGCACGGTCGTCCGTATCGGCCGCGACCGGATCGGGCCGGCGCATCTGGCGCCACGCGGGGAAGACGAACGGCGCCAGCGTCGTGAGCAGGTATGCCGCCCCGGAAATCGCGATCGCCAGACGGACGTTCGTCGCGTCCGCCAGCACGCCGGCGAGCAGCGCGCCGAACGGGATGCCGACCCAAGCACTCGCCCGGATCACGCCGAGCACGCGCGCTTGCATATGCGGGGGGATCCGTTCGTAGGAGGTAGCCCCGATGACCGAGTTGAGGGAACCGCCGAAGATGTCGGCAACGAAACTGACCGCCAGCACCGGCGACAGTGTCGACGCGATCGCGAGGATGAAGAACCGAGGCGCGCCACCGACGAGGTACCCGACGCTGTACAAGCCGCGGCGTGACACGCGCGGGCCGAGCCACGCGCCGGTGAGATTGCCGATGACGCTGCCGAGACCCATCGCGCCGCCGAGGATGCCGAGAGCCGCCGCGCTATGCAATTGCTCGCGGACCCAGACCGGCAGCAGGACGGCCGACAGGCCCTGGTCGAGCAGGTTTGTCACGGCGACCATGGCGACGATGCCCAGCAGCAGCCGATCGCGGCCGAGGAAGCGCAGTCCGTCGGCGAGGTCTTGGCCATAACGACGAAGCACAGCCGGGCCACTCGGCAGCCGTCGGCTCGTCGAGGTCGAGCGGGGCCGAGCGGGCATCGGGATCGATCCCACGCACTCCGATGGCGACGACGATCGCGGCGACCGCGAACGTGACGGCATCGATCAGCACCACGGTCGCCGAGTTCGTGACCGTGACAAGCACTCCGGCGATCGGGGCGCCGAGCAGGATCGCCGTGCGGTTGGCGCTCGCGTTCAGGCCGGCCGCGCGTTCGAGCGCGATCTGACCGGCCCGTGCGGTGGCCGGCACGAGCGCCATGTTCGCGCAGTCGGCGGCGCCACGGACGGCTCCGGCGACGGCGACGAGACCGATCAGCACACCCAGAGAGAGCGATCCGGTCGCGTACATCAACGGGACCGCACCGACCGCGACCGCGGCGGTGAAGTTTCCCCAGACGTACGAGCGCCGGAGCCCGACGCGATCCACGACCGGACCGGCGAGTGCCTGCATCGTGACGTACGGCAGCATCTGCGCGAATGCCACAAGGCCGGTCTTGCCGGCGCTTCCCGTCGTGGTCAGAACGAGCCACGGCACCGCGAGTTCCGACATCGACGTGCCCAGCATCGACACGACGTACGCGCTGAGGAGCGTCGCGAAGGGCGCGCGTCGCGCCCGCGCGGTGGTCGTGTCCGTCATCCGTCCGGCCCGCCACCGTCGTCCACGACCGGCTCGAGTGCTGGCTGGTCGTCGGGGAGCAACTGGAACATGAAGATCGCGTCGACGGCGTCGGCCCGCTCGTCGGCCGGCGCGGACGGCTCCCGTCGATAGCGTTCGAGGAGACGGTTGACGTCGGCGGACAGCGCGCGGGCCTCATCGAGCGTCAGGCGGATCTGCATATCGCCGAATCCCCAGGGCAGCGAAGCCAACTGTTCGCCCCGGGCCATGAAACTGTCGACGTAGCCGACCATCCGGGCGTAGTGGTTGTCGACGACCATGCGGACGTACTGCTCGGCGACCTCGACACTCTCGGCGTCCAGGGGATCGTCCGGCGACCGGAGCGTGAACGCCGTCGTCCGGTAACGCGATCGCCACCAGCGGTCGCGGCCGTTGCCCCGGTCGGTGTCGTCGTCGATGAATCCCCGGTCGGCGAGGATCCGCAGGTGGTAGCTCGTGACACCGCTCGATTGGCCGATGCGCCGGCCAAGTTGGCTGGCGGTGGCCGGACCTTCCTCCTGCAGCAGCGTCAGCAGGCGCAGCCGGATCGGGTGGACGAGCCCGCGCAGGCGACGGGGCGTCAGCAGCGCGTCCCGGGCCGGGTCAAACCAGTGCGGCCAGCCCTCCGGCAGCGAGGCGCCCTCGATCGGCAGGTCGCGGCCGGACGCCGGTTCCGATGCGGTGGTCATGGAGGCAAACTAAATCGCAAAGACAAATTTGCAAAGACTTCTCTGCAAAGTCCTTGTTGCCATCGCAGCACTGTCGAGGCCTGACCAGGAGCGGGGGAGCGAACTTGTCCTTGACGGGAATCGTCAAGTACTTGACAATTGTCGTCAAGCCAAGCGGGGAGCTGCCATGGATCTGCCAAGTCGAGCCGAGTTGGCCGATCACCTGGTCCGGCTGATGGACGTACGGCTCGTCGATCCGTTGGACGTCATACTCGATGGCCACGAGGCGGTGCGGCCGCTGCGAGCGGCGATCGGTGGCCGGGCCGGCATCTGGGCCTATCGGCTCCTCCACGGGACCGACGCTGAGGCGGCCGGGCTGATCGCGCGCTTTGTCGCCTCGCTCTATCCGGGCGACCGGGGGTTCGATCCACCGGCCGCGTGGTGGGGCACGCCGCTCGGTCGGGTGGTCGTCTGGCGGGTTGGGCACCCGGGCGCTGACGCGGTGTCGTACGCCACGGCCGGCGCCATGCTCGGCATCACCCGGCAGGGCATCCACGATCTCGTCCAGCGTGGCAAGCTGCAACGCCATCCGGACGGTGGAGTTGTGCCGGACTCGGTGCGGGCACGATTCATCGCAACGTCCGGGGAACGTCCACCATCGGAGGGTCGCGTTCATGCATGACGTACTCGTGACGTCCGGCGACGTGCCGATCGCCGCGCGCGACTTCGGCGGCGACGGCCCCGGGATGCTGCTGCTGCACGGGGCCGGCGGCAACCTCGCCCACATGACCCGGCTTGCGCGCGAGCTTTCCCCGACGTACCGGGTAATCGCCGTTGACCTGCGCGGACACGGACACTCCGGCGATGGCCGCTGGAATTGGACCGATGTGCTCGCCGACCTCGACGCGGTCGTCGCGGACCTCCGCCTCGGCGCGCCGGCGGTCGTCGGCATGTCACTGGGCGGCATGGTGGCGACGCTGTGGGCCGACACGCATCCGCGCGGACCGGGCGCGGTCAGCCTCGACGGCAACCCGACCCCGAGCCGTCCGGACCAGCTGGCCGGACTCGACGCGGCCACCGCGGCCCGGGAACTCGCCCGGCTGCGGTCCATGTTCGACACCATGGCGGCGACGCTGGCCGCGCCGATCGACGATGACCAGATCACCGCGGCCCGGGCCGGCCAGCGGGCGATGGCCGATGAGTACGGCGACGACGAGGACGCATGGGTCGAGGGATTCGACCGGAGTCTTGTCGAGCGCGACGGCGAGATGTTCCTGCGGCCGGATCCCCCGACCACAGCCGATCTGCGCCAAGCGATGGCCGAGCTCGACCTCGGACCGGCATATCGCGCGCTGCGTTGTCGGCTGCTCGTCGTCCTCGCCACCGAGGATATGCCGGAGCAGGAGCCGTTCCATGAGCTGTACGCGGCGCACCGCCGTTTCGTCGCGGCCGAACTCGCCGCCGTCGACAACGATTTTCTGAGCGTGCTGCCGCTGGCCCGGGCGAGCCACGCGATGGTGGCCGAGCGTCCCCGCGAACTCGCCGAGCTGATCGTCGACTTCCTCGCACCCGCTCATTGAGTCGTTGAGCGACCAACGAACGACCCCGTGACACACGGGTACATGATCATGGTTTTCGGGGAAAGATCGTGCCATGACCAGACTTCAGGGACGCGTCGCCTTCGTGACCGGTGCCGGCCGCGGCATCGGTGCCGCCACCGCACTTCGCCTCGCGGCTGACGGCGCCGCCATAGCCGTCGTCGACCGCGCCGAAGATGACACCGTCGACACCGTGAACGCGATCCGCGCGGCCGGCGGCACCGCCGTCGGACTCGACTGCGACGTGTCGGTGGCGGAGCAGGTGGACACGGCCGTCAACGCCGCCGTGGACCATCTCGGTGGACTCGACATCCTGGTGAACAACGCCGGTATCACCCGAGACAACCTGCTGTTCAAGATGACCGAGGACGACTGGGACGCGGTGCTGGGCGTACATCTGCGGGGCGCCTTCCTGTGCTCGAAGGCGGCGCAGGCTCACATGACGGCCAAGCGGTGGGGGAAGATCGTCAACCTGAGTTCCACGTCCGCGCTCGGCAATCGCGGGCAGGCCAATTACTCCGCCGCGAAGGCGGGCATCCAGGGCTTCACCCGTACGCTCGCGATCGAGTTGGGGCCGTTCAACATCAACGTCAACGCGATCGCTCCCGGCTTCGTCGCGTCCGCGATGACCGACGCCACGGCCGAGCGGATGGGGATCACGGTCGACCAGTTCCGTGACACGGTGGCCGCCGCGACGCCGTTGCGACGCATCGGCGTACCCGAGGACATTGCCAATGTCGTGGCGTTCCTGGTCAGTGAGGACGCCTCGTACATCACCGGCCAGACGGTCTACGTGGACGGTGGACCGCGCGGATGACCGAGATCCACGAGCTGTCCGCCCTCGCCCAAGCCACGGCCGTCGCGTCCGGGGAGGTGAGCCCGGCCGAACTCGTCGAGCACTACCTGGCCCGGATCGAGGCGTACGGGAGCGGCCTCGGGGCTTTCGTTACCGTGACCGCGGCCGCTGCTCGGTCAGAAGCCGCCGCCGCGTTGCCGAGGCCGGAACACGCCGGCCCGCTCTACGGAGTGCCGACGGCGATCAAGGACAACACGCCGACGGTCGGCGTACGGACGACGTTCGGCTCGAAGGCGTACGCGGACTACGTGCCGGACGTCGACGCCCACTGCGCGGCGCTGCTGCGCCGGGCCGGGACCATCAGCCTCGGCAAGACGAACACGCCCGAGTTCGGACTGTCGGCGTACACCGACAATGACGTGATCGGTCCGGCCGTGACACCGTGGGATCGCGACCGCAATGCCGGCGGTTCGAGTGGCGGCGCCGCCGCGGCGGTCGCCGCCGGCCTCGTCGCCGTGGCGCACGGCAACGACGGCGGCGGGTCGGTGCGCATTCCGGCCAGCGCGTGTGGGGTCTTCGGGCTGAAGCCGGCCCGTGGTCGGGTCAGCCCGGGCCCGGTCGGGTTCGATCTGTTCGGCCTCGGCGTGCACGGCGTCCTGGCCCGGCACGTCGGCGACGCGGCCGCGTACCTCGACGTCATGGCGGTGCCGATGACCGGCGACGCGAACTGGGCGCCGCCGCTGCCGCCGGGGGAGACGTTCCTGGACGCGAGCCGGCGCGAACCGGGTCGGCTGCGGATCGCCCGCTACACCGGTACGAGCCTGCCGGACGTGAACGCGCACCCCGAATGCGTGGCGGCCTGGGCGACGGCGAGCGACGTGCTGGCCGGGCTCGGACACGACGTCGAGGACATCGTCAATCCGTTCCCGACCGAGGTCGCTGGCATCTTCGATGTGATGTGGGCGTCGCAGTCACTGCTGTTCCCGGTGCCGGCGCAGGCCGAACCGGTGCTGCGGCCGGTCAGCCGGCACTGGCGGGAACGCGGTCGCGCTACCTCGGCCGAGGAACTCGTCAACGCGTTGGGTCGGCTGCAAATGATCGCCCGGCGGGTCGTCGAGTCGTTCGCACCGTACGACGCGATCCTGACCCCGACGCTCGCGCTGCCGCCGCAGCCGTCCGCGTGGTTCGCCGCCGACGGCGACGTGTCGGTGGAGCTCGAGCGTCAGGTGGCGTTCGCGCCGTTCGCCGCGACGAGCAACCTCACCGGCATGCCGGCGGTCAGCCTCCCGTTGCACTGGACGGCCGACGGTCTGCCGATCGGCGTGATGCTCACCGGGCGGCCGGCCGGCGAGGCGGCGCTGCTGTCACTGTGCGCGCAGGTCGAGGCGGCCCATCCGTGGTCGCATCGCTGGCCGCCGCTGTAGTCACGGGTTCCGGTCCGGACCCGACGGTGCGCGCATCATCCGCTCCGCCAGGTCCGCATACAGCTGACCGATGCTTTCGGGGGTACGGCTGCCGCCCGCCCGGTACCACCGCGCGATGTCGATGGCGAGTGACAGCAATGCCAACGCGGCGCCGCCCACGTCCGAGACGACGAATGCACCCTGATCGACGCCGTACTCGATCGTCTCGCGTACGACCGCGTCGATGTCGCGCCGCAGCGCCGCGATCTCGTCATAGTGTGCGTGCGACAGTGCGCCGAGCTCGTACTGGATGACGCGGGTGGGCACGTGCCAGCGCGCATGCCACGAACTGAACGCGCCGACCATGGAGCGCAGCCGCTCGACCGGTTCGTCAACGCCCGCGACGGACGCGCGGATGTGCGCCAACGCATGTTGGTGGCCCACGAGACTGATCCGGTAGAGGAGCTCCTCCTTCGACCGGAAGTGCACGTACACCCCAGCCGGCGACAGCCCGGCGCGTGCAGCGATGTCGCGCGTCGTGGTGCCGTGATAGCCGCGCACCGCGAATTCCTGGGTGGCCGCGATCAAGAGCCGACGGACGACTGCCGGCTCGATCTCTGTCCACGCCTCGTCGAGATCGTGGGCGACGGCGTCGTCGAAGTCTGCGGGAGCGTCGGCTGGCGAGATGGGCTCCTCCACGGTGCGTCGCGGTGCTTCGGTGGGCGCTGCCCACCGTGGCATACGATCCGTGCCGTAAGCAAGCGCTTAGTTACGTTATCGCCGTGCGATCACAGGACCGGTGGACTGGCCGTACCGGCCGGTCCGGGTGTCCGGCCGCGCGGCACAGCCGAGCGCGAGGGACGCGGCGCAGGCCCCACCAGACGCCCGCGCCGCGTCGTTTCGACATCGCCGGTGGCGACTGCGACTGTGCCGGTGCCAATGCGGCGGCGAGTTCAACTTCATCGTGCGGTGCCATGTCGAGGATTTCGTCACCCGTTCGCCTGGAAGGGGACATCCGACATCGGCGAGCGGGTGAATCCGGTCCACACTTGCGTTGAGGACGACGCGGCCAACCGAGCTCGCTGCCACAATCCCCGGTACCTCGACCCGACCGCGCCCGATTCGGCACCGCGCGGCGCCTATCGCCTCAAGTACCCGTCTCATCCATCGGCAAAGGGAACGGGCCGTCACGGCGAACAGCCGACCGGTACGGCACCAGCGGACGACGGTCGGCCCCTCGCGACGGCGATTGACACAGGTCGACGACCGCCCGACGGTGTAAGCGGGAACGGCACGGGGAATACGTCGGTCGGAAAGGAGTCCGCCCGTGAGTGCGACCGACGTAATTGTCATTGTCATCGTGGTGGTAGTCGTGGCGGTGTTGGCCGCGCTTGCCGTCCGCACCATGCAACGCCGCAAACTCCGTGAGCGTTTCGGCGACGAGTATCAGCGCGTCGTCGACGAGAAGGGTGGCCGGTCGGCCGCCGAGGCTGAGCTGCGCCGCCGGGAGAAGCTGCACGCGAGCCTCGAATTGCGCGACCTGAGCGACGCGGACCGAGCCCGGTTCCGCGACGGCTGGGTTGCCGTACAGACGTTGTTCGTCGACGACCCGGTTTCCGCCGTACGCGACGGCGACCGGCTGGTCACCGAACTGGTGGCGGCGCGCGGTTATCCCGTGTCCGACTACGAGGACCGGCTCGCTCATTTGTCCGTCGAGCACGCCAACGTCCTCAACCACTACCGCGACGCGCATGAGATCAGCACGCGCAACGACGCCGGCAAGGCGACGACCGAGGAATTACGCCAGGCGCTCGTGCACTACCGCGAGCTCTTTGCCGACCTGCTCGGCGAACGGCCGGATGGCGAGTCTTCGTCGAGCGGTGCCGTTACGGCATACCGTGCGACCGCGTCATCCGGTACCGTCGGGCCAGCGGACGCAGTGGCCGGCACTCCGGTCGCTCCGGTCGCAGAGGCACCGGTGACGACCGACGCCGCCGTCGATGGCGACCCTGATCTGGCCGGTCCGCGGGACGAAACGACTCGGGTCGGCGAAACGATCCCTGCCGATCACACGAATCCTGCCGCCGCAACGCGTACCACGGACGAGCCGCTCAACGGCGCACCCGTCGGTGACTCGGTGCGAGCCGGCGCGCGGGGCAACGCATCGCGTCGCGATGAGTCGGCGCCCCCCACCGACGCCGATGAGGCGTAGCACGACCGCTAGTCCGCAGTACTCCTGCTTCTCCGCACCACTCCGCTTCTCCGCAGTACCCCGCACCCAGCCAACGGCCGATGAGGAGACCCGCATGACCTATTCACCGTACGGGGACCGCGACAGCGGTGGCACCCGTACCGACGTGGACACCGAGGTTCACGACGACCACCACGAGGAAGACCGCGCCGATAACGGCATCGGTCATGATGCCAACGGACATGACGGCAACGGACTTGATGGCAGTGGCCGCACCGTTCCAGCGGGACTCGACCGATGACGAGTCCATCGGTGGCGATGTCGTCGACCAGGACGGCAACGTCGTCGAGGCCGCGGACGGCGACGTTGACGAAGGCGACCGGCCGGAAGCGGTTGATGCCGAGTCAGCCGAGCCTGTCGAGTCCGCTGCGCCCGTCGAGTCCGCTGCGTCCGTCGAATCCACCGGGGCGCCGGATGCTGTCGACGCCGAGCAATCCGACGCGCCCGACGCCGAGGCGAACGCGGACGACGTGGCGGTTGCCGAAACGGAAGCCGACGCCGACGAAGAATCCGATGGAGAAGCGCAAGCCGACGAGGCTTTCGCGTCGGATGTCGACGCCCCGGAGCACGCCGAGGAGACCGCCGAGCGCGACAGCGCGACGGAGCAGGCGATGGCCGGCGATGACGGACCGACCGAGGTCCCGGCCGTCGTCGACGAGCACGGCGAGGCCGACGCCGCCGGACGAGGGCGCGACGGTCGACACCGGGTACGACGCCGCGGTTGACGCCGACCCGACCGCGACGCATGCCGCCGATGACGGCACGTTCGATGCCGACAGGGCGGATGACACCGAGGCCGACCCGACGACAGCCGACCGATGGCGTGTTCGACGACAACAGGGCGAACGATGCGCTGGACGGCGATGCCTCGGCGGCCGGCGCAGTCGACGCCGACTATGTCGCGGTCGGAGTGGCCGAGCCGATGACCGAGTCCGAGGTCGCCGATATGGCCGACTCCGATGCGACTCGGGACGCCGAGTCGCTTGACGCCGAGTCGCTTGACGCCGAGTCGCTTGACGCCGAGTCGCTTGACGCCGAGTCGCCTGACGCTGAGCCGCTCGACGCCGAGCCGCTTGACGCGGCGGCGGTGGATGGGACGGCGGCGGTCGGCATGATGCCCGGCGACGCGCCCGTGCCCGACGCGCCGGCGGCAGTACCGAACGCCGACGCGACCCACGATCGGTGGCAGCAGATCCAGCTCGGCTTCATCGACGACCCGCGCGGCTCGGTCGAGTCGGCCCGAAGTCTCGTGGTCGAGGCGGTCGAGGCACGGATCTCGGCACTGCGCGACCGGCAGACGGCACTTGACGGCTGGCAGAGCGAGGCGACGCCGGACACCGAAGTGCTCCGGGCCGCGATCCAGGGCTACCGCGACATGCTCAACTCGTTGACCGACACGCCGTAGGTTCACAACACGCTAGGACACGGTCCCACCGCCGTTCGCGGCGATGGGACCGTGGCGTGTTCCGGGACCGATTTCACGCTCGTACCAAAGAATGCACGAATCCCTCAGGCACGACGTCCGAACAAGCACGAAGGTGGTGGGTGACCGGATCGGTCACCCACCACGCGGCGTCGGCGCGGGCCGTTAGCGCCGGCGTTCGGCGCGTTGCTTACAGGCGACGCAGGTGGTCGCGGCCGGGAAGAGTTTGAGTCGCTCGGCCGGAATCGGCTTCGCGCACGACTCGCACACTCCGTACGCTCCGGCGTCACAGCGCTCGATCGCGTGGACGAGCTGGGTGCGCCGGGAGACGATGAGGCGGAGCTCGGCCTCGTCCTGTTCGGAGGCGGCCGCCTTCGTGCCGGCATCGGCGACGTCATCGCCTTCCGAGTCGTCGCTCAGGTTCCGGACCAGATTCCGGTGCCGCTCGATCGCCTCGGCGTAGGCCGCCTCGATCTGTTCGTGCTTCGACCGGAGGTCGCGCAACGCGGTGGTCGGTGACATCGTGGCCTCCTCGGCCGGGTCGTACGCCAGTCATGGGTGACAGCGATTACCCGGAGCCGCGACGCCCAAAACGTCGCCGATCCATACGTCGCCGATCCAACCGGCGTCGATCCGATCGGCACTCGACCGGCGGCTATTTGAGGCTGCCGACGCCCTTGGCGATGACCACGACGCTGGTGATGAGGGCCATCGTTGACTGCGTGCCCATCAGCAACTTCGCACGGGTGGTGAGCGGCATGGTGTCGGTCGGGCTGAACGCCGACGAGTTGGTGAGTGACACATACAGGTAGTCGACGTAGACGGCCATCCATCCGGAGACCGCGCTGGATCCCTTACGTACCTCGTCGATGGTGTCGTGGTCCTCGTCCTGGGGGAACCGGAAGTCGGCCGCCTGTAGGTCGCGGCGGTCGGTGTTGTGTCGCGCGATCGGGCCGCCGCGGTCGAGCTCCCAGAATGCGAGCGCGAAGACGATGACGTTGGTGAGCCACACCTGCAAAGCGGCCAGCAGGAGGATCGGGCCCTGGTCCTCCCCGGTCGAGACCAGGCGGCGCAGCAGCAGCACCAGGGCGGCGAAGTTCGACAGCACGATGAGGTAGAGCACGGCCAGGGACGCGATCCGCCCGAAGCGCGTCTGTCGGCTCATCCGGAGTGGATTCTCCGCCACCACGATCGCGACGAGCACGAGCTCGAGGCCGGGGATCACATATCGCGGGCCGACGAGCAGGTCGTTCGGTAGAAGCGCGTACAGACCGATGGCCACGAGCGTCGCGATGGCCGCCGGCCATCGCGACTCGCCGCTACGGATGTGCACGCGCGCAGGATGTGACATGTACTCATCAAACCCGAATCCCGGCCACCGTGGGTGGTGGCTCAGGCGTTCGCGGTGCTCCACGTCGCGGGTGCCGTCGCGGCCCGCGGCGTCGTTTCCATGACCCGGGTACGGCGAACCTCTCGCGCCCCGGCCTGCTGCGCTGCTCGGGCCAGCCGGCGACGGTCGGCGCCGGTCTGCGGATAGAGCGTCGGTCCGGTCCGCATTCCCATGTGTACGGTGGATTCGCCAACCATTCGGGCTATCGACGTCACGAGCGTCTCGTCGCCGAGGAACGCGGGTGCCGTCGTCGTCTCGCCATCGCTTGTCGTATAACCGATCGACAGCGGGACGATGCGCGCGCCGGCGTCGAGCGCGGCCTGGAACATCGCCGGACGGTAGGACGCCCGATGCATCCCGCAGCACGTGGTGCCCTCGGCGAAGACCACGACGACATCGCCGGCCGACAACGCGTCGCGTACCTCGGCGAGCGTGTCCGGCAACGTACGGGGCCGGCTGCGGTCGATGAAGATGGCGCCGGCGAGCCGGGCCAGCCGGCCGATCACCGGCCATGCCCCGATCTCGACCTTCGCGACAAGGCGCAGCCGACTGCTGGCGTCGCAGGCGAGCAGGCCCACGATGTCCAACCACGAGATGTGGTTCGCGACAACCAGTGCGCGTTCGCGCGGCAGAGATACCGACGGGTCGAAGCCCACGCCGAGTACGGCAAGGACCCCACGCGCGGTACGTCGTACGATGCGCCGCCCGGCCCGGCCTCGTGCGGCGTCGGATGGCCGGAGCCGGATCGCTCCGGCGCCGACGGCGGCGGCGCACACCACAACGATCAGGCCGACGATGCGGGCGACACGGACCGGCCACGGCACCCGGCGCGCGGCCGGGACGATGCATCCCGGGCCGCACGGCGATGCCGGCCGGAACGGTGACGTGACCGGCCGGTTCGCATGGGCGCTCCGGTGATCGACCGGTCGCGCCGCGGCCACGGCCGTCATCGTGTCGCTCCGTCGCCCAGGAAGTGGCGCATGTAGCGCTCGCCGATGCGGGTCACGTCGAGCAGTACGTAGAAGTCCGCGCAGCCGAAGTCCGGGTCGTACGCCGCCGGCCCGCAGATCCAGGCACCGAGCCGCAGGTAGCCCTGCAGCAACGGCGGAAGGGCCGGGCGGCCGAGGCTCGTCACGGAGGACTCGGTATCGCAGGTGGCGTCGGGAGTCCAGGGCCGGTGCGGCGTGACCCGCCACGGCTCGGGCGAGAGGTGTTTCGCCTGCGCGAGCGACCAGACCGCCGTCGCGGTGGCGTCTGAATCCCGTACGTCGACCGAGGCGCAGCCGCCGACGTACCGGTAGTTGTAGAGGTGCATGTAGCGCGCGATGCCGGCCCAGATCAGATTGATCGCGGCGCCGGCACGATGGTCCGGATGGACGCACGAGCGGCCCGTCTCGACCAGTTGGCCGGCGATGGGATCGAGCCCGCCGGTGGCGAATTCCGTCGCCGCATAGCGGCGTGGCGCACGCCCGGGTGGCAGCAGGCGGTAGGTGCCGACGACGGCGCCGTCGCGCTCGTCGACGACGATGAGATGGTCGCAGTAGGCATCGAACTCGTCCGAGTCGTGGCCAGCCACCGGGGTGTTCAGTCGGGCGCCGACCTCGCCGGCGAATACGTCATAGCGGAGGCGTTGAGCCGCGGCGACCTCGGCCGAGTCGGCCGCGAGTCGCAGTGTGTACTGTGGCGCTCCGGTGCCGGTGTCCCGGCCGGGTGCGGACAGCAACAGGGTCGTCATGGCTACCTTGGTACGGCGATGAGCTGCATGGGCAATGTCAAGCAGCCGACGCCCACACGACACATTGGTGAAGATTGGCGTCGGATTTTTCGGCATGATCCGGTCATCCGCTGGCGCTCGGGTGCCCAGGCAGGCTGAGATTGGGCTGTGGAGATCCGATGGCTCGATCCGGCGACTCCGGACCGCCGTGACGTCGGCGGCGCCGTTGCCGTTCTGGAGGCCGCCCGCGTCGCCGACGCACAGCCGGGCCTGACCCCGACGGTCAGCGGCTTCGCCGGGGCCATGCGTACGGGCTGGGAGGGCGATCCACCGCTGGTGGCGGTCGCGTTCGACGGCGACAACGACGCCGACGGCGGCGACACCTACCTCGACCGGCGGGTTCGCGGGCTGCTGGAATTGACGCTTCCGCCGTGGGACAACCGGACGCAGGGCATCGCCGAGATCACGGTCGATCCGTTGTCGCGGCGGCGGGGAATCGGCCGGGCGCTGTATGCGGCGGCCGTCGAACGAACGCGGGCCGCCGGTCGGTCGGTGCTGATCCTCGAGGCGCGCGCCGGCTCGGCCGGCGAGCGGTTTCTGAACGCGCTCGGCGTCGAGGTCGAGCCGGGCGAGCAGTTGCGGCATCAGGACGTCACGACGCTCGACTGGTCGGTGCTGGACGAGATGTACGCCGACGCGGTCGCGCTTGCGGCGGACTACGAAGTCCGCGAGATCCCACCCGAAGCACCGGACGACATGTTGGCCGAACTCATCGCCGTCATCTCAGCCGTCAACGATGCCCCCGCCGACGTACGGCACGCGGAGCCGGATCAGTATCCGCCCGAGCGGATCCGCGCCTACGAGGCGGGCGACGCCGGCATCGGTCGGATCGGATACCGGCTCGTCGCCGTACACATCCCGACGGGCACGTTCGCGGGCTACACCGGTGTCGGGCGTCGAGGCGGAACGGCCGTGGTACGCGACGCAATACATCACATCGGTGCGCGCCGAGCACCGCGGCCACCGGCTCGGTCTGCTCCTGAAGATCGCGATGTTGCGGCTGCTCCGCGACCGCGAGCCGGCCCTTCGTACGGTCAGCACCTGGAACTCGCCCGACAACGTACACATGATCGCGGTCAATGAGACCCTTGGCTACCGTCTCGTCGGCGACTGGGTGACCGGCGTCGCGCAGGTCTGATCGGCCGCGGTCGCCGTCTCCGTCGCTATTTTCTCGCAGTCGGCGGGCGCCGTCAGGCGACGGCGCCGGAGTCGCGGAGCGCGGCGATCGCCGCCGCGTCCCGACCGATCGCGGACAGAATCTCGTCGGTGTGCTGGCCCGGATGTGCCGGCGGGCGTTGGATCGCGCCCGGTGTCCCGGAGAATCTCGGTGCCGGAGCCGGCTGCGTCACCCCGTCGTACGACACGAATGCCTGCCGCGCCGCCATGTGTGCGTGCGCCGGTGCTTCATCCCAGTCGAGCACCGGAGCCACGCACGCGTCGGTCTCGCCGAGCAAATCGATCCATTCATCGCGGGTACGCGTCGCGAACAGCTCCGCCCAATCGGCCCGGGTGGCGGTCCAGCTGGACCGGTCCGCACGGGCCGCCGGGTCGGCGGCCGTGCCCTCGTACCCGGTGCGCTCGACGAGTTCGGCGTAGAACTTCGGTTCTAGCGCGCCGACCGCGACGTACTTCCCGTCGGCGCAGGCGTACGTGTCGTAGAAGGGAGCCGCGCC
The DNA here is from genome assembly GCA_963724705.1 of uncultured Actinomycetota bacterium. Taxonomy (GTDB): domain Bacteria; phylum Actinomycetota; class Actinomycetes; order Mycobacteriales; family Micromonosporaceae; genus DASQPR01. Next base: position 1,536,117 of record CAVRVS010000004.1, on the reverse strand, counting down.
GTCGAGCAGGTTCGCGCCGCGCTCGTCGCGCCACAGGCCGAGCTCCCGCAGGCCGCGGATCGCCGTCGTGAGCGTCGCGACGCCGTCCACGATGGCGGCGTCGATCACCTGTCCCGGGCCACCGGCGCGCGTGGTGAGCAACGCGCACACGATGCCGAACGCAAGGAACATGCCGCCACCGCCGAAGTCGCCGAGCAGGTTCATCGGCGGCACCGGTCGCTGCCCGGCCCGCCCGATGCCATGCAGCGCGCCGGTCAGCGCAAGGTAGTCGATGTCGTGTCCGGCGTACGGCGCGAGCGGTCCGGTCTGGCCCCAGCCGGTCATCCGGCCGTAGACGAGATGGGGGTTCACCGCGAGGCAGTCCGTGGGGCCGAGGCCGAGGCGCTCGGCGACGCCGGGCCGGAATCCTTCGATGAGCGCATCGGCGCGGGCCACGAGATCGAGTACGACAGCGCGGCCATCCGGGTGCTTCAGGTCGACGCCGACCGATCGCCGCCCGCGCTTCAGCAGATCTGGATGCGGCGCGCCGAACGACGACGGATCGACGGCCGACGCCCGATCGACGCGGATGACGTCGGCGCCCATGTCGGCGAGCATCATCGCCGTGAACGGCCCAGGGCCTATGCCTGCCAACTCGACGACGCGGACGCCGACGAGCGGTCCCGAAGCAGCGGAGTCAGTCACCCGGTCACGGTATCGGCTCGCGGCCGACAACCGCTCTATGGCCTGCGGCCACCTTGCCTCAGGTCTCGGCCCGCTCCACCTGCACCACCAGTCGCTCCGTTTCGTACGCGACGAGGCCGACGTCGATCTGCGTGCCGGCGAGCACGGCGAGGCACGCGCCGCTGCCGGCGGCGGTCACGAACAGGAATCCGGAGTCGAGTTCGATGACGGTCCGGAGCACGGTGCCGTCGCCCAGATGCCGGCCGGCGCCGCGGGCGAGCCCGTTGAGTCCGGACGCTACGGCGGCCAGGTGCTCGGCGTCGTCGCGGGCCAGGCCACCGGACGCGGCAACCAGGAGCCCGTCCGACGAGAGCACGATGGCATGGAGCACACCGTCGACGTGACGTACGAGCGCATCGAGCAATTCGGTCAGATTCACCGGCGTCGCCGTCCGGCTAGGCATCCGAACCACCGCCGCGCCGTTCGGCCGGTGCCGATCGCTGGTCCGCCTGGCGGTACGCGATCGGCGACGAGAGTGGGGGACGGCAGGGGAGATCGGTCGCGCGCGACGGGCACAGGCCGGTTTTCGCGCGGACACGTAGCGTGAGGGTCATCGCGGAGTTTTGTAACAGTCCTCGTACCAGAGATGTCGCACGCCCAGTGCGATCAAACCGACCGGCCAGTCGACTTCGGACGAACGGTCGCCGGCGAACGGCCAGGCCATGGTGGGTCCACTCGACCGACGGGGTCGGTCAGCCGGAGCTGTCCGGCTCCGCCGACACGGCGGTTGAGAGGCCCGCCAATTCGGTGACGTCGATGCCATCCAGCGCGTCGCGCAATGCGTCGATCAACGTACGCGTCTGAGCCAGTGACAGATCGGCCCGAATCCGCTCATTCGAGGCGTGGTTGCCGAGGATGAGTTCGACGTACACGATCGCCGGTTCGTAGGCCGTTTCCCGCTGCTCCCACAGCCGTACGCTGGCCCGCACGTCGGAGGTGGCGTCGCTACGGATGACGACCGGTCGAGATGTGTGCGCGCCGCCGAGCGCGTATTCGCAGCGGGCCGGCGCACACCATCGCGGATGCCATTGCGATGCGATCCCCACACCCGGCCCCCACAACGGTTGAGGAATCTCGATATGCCGATCACGCCGCGAGCTGTGATGGGAACCTCGCCATGCCCCGTCGCTCGCGATGATGCTTCTTGGTGAGCGTACCGTCGGCCGTCCTCGCTGGTTGGGCGTTTGCCCGGCATCGTCGATGTCTTGCACCGCGGTCACACCGAGACGCCGCTACACCGCGATCGCGACGGCCCAGCCGACGTCAGGACAGCGTCAGCGTCTCGCCGACCGTCAGCTGTTGTCGGCGGCCGTTGCCCAGGATCCACGCCGACTGGTGTCCGGCCACCGTGAACACGTCGGGCCCGCCGACCAGAGCGGTCTCTTCGTCCACACCGACCAACGTGACGCCGGCCGGAGGGCGGAACATGGGACGCGTCAACAGATCCGGCATCCAACCGAGCATCTTGTCGAAGTGCGGAAGCACGCGCAGCCTCGGCAGCAGTGCGAGACCGGGTCGCCCGCCGCGGTTGGGATGCCGCAGATCGGGCACGTGATCGGCCATCGCCATGGCACCCGCGCTGCAGCCGGCCAGCGCCGCCCCGCGCTCCCAAGCATCGACGATGGCCCGCCAGAGTGCGGTGTCCCGCAGCGTGTCGGCGAGGACCGTCGGGCTGCCGCCGGACAGGTAGATCAGGCCCGCGTCGGCGACCTGCGCGGCGACCGCCGGGTCGTCGGCCTCCGCGCGATTCATCACGACCAGCGGTACGGCCTCGACGCCGAGCCGCTCCGCCTGCGCCCGTCCGAGGTCGACCCAGTAGCGGAGGCGTTCGGCGCCTTCGGGTGCGGCCGCGGTCGGAATCTGGACGTACCGCGGCGGCCGGCCGGCGATGAGCGACCGCTCGACCTCGAGCATTGACGGGAGATATTCGCCCGATCCGACGAGAGCGAGCGGCCCGTGATCCATGTCCCGCAGCATAGGGCGCCACGAACGGCGAAGACGCACGCCGTACCCTCGATCGCGATGAGCTCGCAGACGAGCGTCGCCGTGGGCGGCGCGGACGGATATGACGTCGTGATCGGCCGTGACCTTCTGGGCCGGGTGCCGGCGATGGTGGCCGGCGCGGCCCGGGCTGCGGTCGTGTCGTCGGCGCCGCTGGCCGACGTCGCGGCCCGGATCTGCGACGAGCTGTCCGGCGCCGGCATCGAGCCGCTACCGATAGAGGTTCCGGATGCCGAGGCCGGGCAAGTCGATCGACGTCGCGGCTCGATGCTGGGACCGGCTCGGGGCGGCCGGATTCACGCGTACCGACGCGGTCGTCGGGGTCGGCGGCGGCGCCGTGACCGACCTCGCCGGCTTCGTCGCGGCGTGCTGGCTCCGGGGCGTACGGGTGGTCCAGGTGCCGACGTCGCTGCTCGGCATGGTCGACGCGGCGGTCGGCGGGAAGACCGGCGTCAACACGGCGGCCGGGAAGAATCTCGTCGGCGCGTTCCACCCGCCGGCCGGTGTGGTCTGCGACCTGTCCGTACTGGCCTCGCTGCCGGCGCCCGACTTCACCGCCGGCCTGGCCGAGGTCGTCAAGTGCGGCTTCATCGCCGACCCGGACATCCTGACCCGGTTCGAGTCGGACCCGGCGGGCGCACGGGATCCGGGTTCGGACACCGTCCGGGATCTGATCGAGCGGGCCGTCCGCGTGAAGGCCGACGTCGTGAGCGCCGACCTCCGTGAATCCGGGTTGCGCGAGATCCTCAACTACGGCCACACGCTCGGTCACGCGATCGAGAAGCGCGAGCGCTACGGCTGGCGGCACGGCGACGCGATCTCGGTCGGTCTCGTCTACGCCGCGGAGTTGGGACGGCTCGCCGGTCGGTTGGACGACGCGACGGCGGCTCGGCACCGGGACATCCTGTCCGTGCTGGGCCTGCCGGTGCGCTACACCGCCGACGCGTGGCCGGATCTCCGCGCGGCGATGCGGGTGGACAAGAAGGCGCGCGGCTCGACGCTTCGCTTTGTCGTGCTGGACGGCCTCGCCCGGCCGGGCATCCTGGCCGATCCGCCCGACGATCTCCTGCACGCCGCCTATGCCGCCGTCGCCGGCTGACCGAGCTAGTGCGGCGTCGTCGCGAGCATCTCGGCCAGCGCGTCCGGCTCGCTGAACATGGGCCAGTGTCCGGTCGGCAGGGTGAGCAGGGTCGCTCCTCGGAGACCGGCGAAGAACGGGTTGCCCGACTCGATCATCTCGCGGACCACGTCGAGTGGGATCGTGCACGCGATGAGGGTCTTCGGGATGCCGTCGACCGCCCCGGTCAGGCGTTGCGGCTGCGTCATCGTGGCGTACGGGTGCGGGGTCGCCCTCGCCCGCAACTCCGACAGCATCGCCTCGTCGAGCCCGGCCAGAGTGACCGGGTCGGCGGCCGGGTCGAACGCGATCGGCGGCAGCCAGCCATCGCTCGTCTCGGCCGACCGATCGGCGGCCGCCCGAGCATCGGGCGGATTGAAGTCGGCCTGTGCGATGCCGTCCGGAACCGGTCCACTGTCGACATAGACGACAGCGGCGACGCGCTCCGGCCGGCGGTCGGCCGCGCCGGTGACGGGCGAGCCCGAGTAGCTGTGGGCCACCAGCACCACGTTATGCAGGTCGTTGTCGTCGAGCACCCGCGTGATGTCATCGATGTGCGTATCGAGCCCGATCGACTCGTCGGCCTCGCCGGCCCGCTCGGCGAGACCGGTCAGGGTCAGGGCATGGACGTCGTGGCCGGCCTTCACGAGGAGGTCGGTCACGTCACGCCAGGCCCACGCGCCAAGCCAGGCGCCGGGTACGAGCACGAAAGTGGTCATGCGATCGACCGTACGTCCGGTCTGTGACACTTCGCCGGCCGGTGGCTTAGGGTGGCGTACGTGACCACCGTGTACGTGCTCAACGGGCCGAATCTCGGCCGCCTCGGAACGCGTGAGCCGGAGGTGTACGGCCGGACCACGTACGCCGACCTCGTCACGATGTGCGAACAGACCGGCAAGGATCTCGGGCTGGACGTCACCGTCCGGCAGACCGACGCCGAACACGAGATGATCGGCTGGCTGCACGCGGCGGCCGACGAGAACGCCCCGGTCGTGCTGAATCCGGCCGCCTGGTCGCACTATTCGATCGCCCTACGCGACGCCTGTGCAACGCTGACCGCGCCGCTCATCGAGGTGCACATCTCCAACGTGCATACCCGCGAGGAATTCCGGCACCACTCGGTCATCTCGGCGGTGGCCACCGGCGTGATCTGCGGTCTCGGCGTCGACGGCTACCGGCTCGCACTCGACCATCTGGCCCGCCGCATCGGCTGAGGACGACCCGGCCGCCACGGCATCACGCGTCGAGCGCCCGTTCACCCCACTCGACCAACAGCGCGAGCATCGGCCGCCAGCGCTCCAACAATTCGACGAGCGAGCCGCCGGCGTCGTACGACATCGATGCGACCCGGCCACCCTCGGCGACGCGGCGCGCGATGGTTGGGCCGAACGCTGCGTACTTTGCGGCCCCGGTCGCGTACACGCCGCGCCGGACGGTGTCCGCGTCGACCTGGCCAGCAACGCCCGCTATGTAGCCCCCGATCGCTGCCTCGGCGACGTCGTCAAGGCGTGAAACAGGGACGAGCCCGTCCGCGACGGAGTCGATGATCATGTTCGAGACGTCCTCGCCCACCGCGCCGTCGCCGATGAACGCCCAGTCGAGCAGCACCGGACCGTCGTCCGCCCAAATCAGATTCATCGGCCAGACATCGAGATGCGCCAGCGTTCGCGGGCAGCGATCGGCGACGGACAGTAACGCGTCGCGGTTCGCGGCCAGGCGGGCGAGGCCGGCGCGCAGCTCAGCCGGCCACGCTGCGGCCACAAGCGGCGCATCCCAGTCGGTGGGTGCGCTCAGCGGTCGCCGTTCCGCGTACTGATGTAGCCACCGTTTCGAGAGCCACGGGTACGGCAGCGGCCGGCCGACCCAAGCCGCCTGCGCGGTGCCGAGGCGCTCGGCGAACGACCGGAGTTCGGCAATCGTCCAGGTGGCGCCCGGCTCGCCGGATACGTCTTCGAGCCACAACGCGACCGATCCGTCCGATCGGTCGGCGGCGTCGAGGAGCCGCGGTCCGCGTAGGCCGGCGTCGGCGTAGACAGAGGCCACGAGACCGCTGCGGTAAGCCAGCGACTCGCGTCTCCAGTAGTTGAAGTGGGTCGGCTCGGTGCTCGTGCTCCACTGGAGGGTCGGGTCGTCCGTACCCGGCTGGGCGATCTTCAACACCCGCGGACCGGACCCGCCCCGCATCCGCCAGATGCCCCCGGTGGCCGCGTTCGACCGATTGTGGGTCAATGTCTCGAACGTCGCGCCCGACGCCCTCAGGTCGGCCGGCACGTCATCGGACACCCGGCTACCCTATCCGGGGTCGGTCCGCAACCGCGCTGCGGTCGATCGGCGCGTCCGCCGGTAGACTTGCCCGGGTGCGCCGACCGTCGGTCCAGGCGCTTCTGGAAACTAGTCATTCACGCGTAACGAAGATCAAGGCAGGTCATGGCCACCACGAACGACCTCAAGAACGGGCTCGTGCTCAATCTCGATGGCGACCTTTGGACCGTCGTCGAGTTCCAGCACGTCAAGCCCGGCAAGGGCGGCGCCTTTGTGCGCACGACCCTGAAGAACGTCCTGTCCGGGAAGGTGGTCGACCGGACATTCAACGCCGGTACGAAGGTGGAGACAGCGAGCGTCGACAAGCGGACGATGCAGTACCTCTACGCCGACGGCGACGACTACGTGTTCATGGACTTGTCGAGCTACGACCAGATCCCGGTGCCGTCGGCGACCGTCGGCGACGCGGCGAAGTACATGTTGCCCGAGGCCGAGGTCACGGTCGCGACCCACGAGGGCGTGCCGCTCTACGTCGAGATGCCGACGAGTGTCTTCCTCGAGGTGACCTACACCGAGCCGGGCCTGCAGGGCGATCGGTCGACCGGCGGCACGAAGCCGGCGACGGTCGAGACCGGCGCACAGATCGCGGTGCCGCTGTTCATCACGACCGGCGAGAAGATCAAGGTCGACACGCGCGACGGCCGTTATCTCGGCCGCTCCTGATGTGTGCCGAGTCCTTGATGGCGGCTCAGCGTTCGACGGCGGCCGGCCGGTCGATGGCTGCTGATCTCTGTGGTTGCTGATCTTCGTGGCTGAGGGTCCGAAGACGCCGATGCCGGCGCGTCGCAAGGCGCGCAAGCGCGCACTCGACGTCCTTTACGAGGCTGACCTCCGTAGCGACGACATCCGTACGGTGCTGGCCAAGGTCCTCGGCCGCATCGAGCAGCCGCCGCCCGGGCACCTGCCCTACGCGGTCTCGCTGGTCGAGGGCGTGGCTGACCATGTCGACCGCATCGACGAGCTGATCGCGAGCTATGCCGAGGGCTGGACGCTGGACCGGATGCCGATCGTGGACCGGAACCTCGCCCGCATCGCCGTGTACGAGCTCCTCTACGTCGACGAGATCGACGACGCGGTCGCGATTACCGAAGCGGTGGAGTTGGCTCGGCAGTTGTCGACCGACGATTCGCCGCGCTTCCTCAACGGCATGCTCGGCCGCATCGCCGAATACACCACTCACTGAGCTTTGTCGGGTTGCGCTTAGGCCTTGGGGCAGCCCGACCCCACTTGACTGAGAAGAGCCTTTTAGGTCTGCGTGGCGTCGGGCTGCCCCAAGGCCGGACGTGGTCGCTGTGGGCCGCACGTACAGCTTAAAGATCTCTCGCAGTGATCGTGATACTCACAGAGCGGCCCGGATTCGGGAGGTCAAGCTGGGGCTCGTTTCGGACCGCGGCTGCCGCATACGGATCGAGCAACTTCCAGGAACTTGCCCGGTCCGAGCGACGCGGGCCGGGCAACTTCCCGCGAAGTCGCGCAGTTCCAAGATCGGCCCACCCAGCCAGATCTTGGTGCCCCAACGGTTCCTGAGCACCCGGTCCGTACCAAGATCGCGAGCGCCATCCGGGATCACGTCACCGCGAAAGCTCTAACCGCCGCCGACGGCGTGTGCGCGCCCACGACGAGGGCCGGGGCAACCAGACCCCACGCAGACCTAAAAACGCACTTCCAAGTCACGTGGGGTCGGGTTCCCCCGGCCCTAGAGCCCAACCACGACGGACGTCAGTTGAACATCGACCGCACATCGGTCACGAGCACACCGCGCTCGTTGAGGCGCTCGACCAGCATTGCCGGCGAGAAGTCGTACACGATGGCCAGCGCGCGCAGATCGTCGGCCCGGATCGACAGCACGCGGCCGTTGTAGTCGCCGCGTTGCTGCTGGATCGCGCGGGCGTACTTCGCCACGAACAGCAGGTCCTCGTCGCCCTGGTCGTAGAGCTTCTCGAGATCCAGGACGATCTTGCCGGCGGCCTCGTGCCGGACACCGCTGCCCTCGGGCAGCAGTTCGGCCACCGGTACGCGGTAGAAGTCGGCCAGCTCGGCGAGCCGGGACACGGTGACCGCACGGTCGCCGCGTTCATACGACCCAACGACGACCGCCTTCCAGCGCCCGTTGGACTTCTCCTCGACACCCTGCAGGGACAGTCCCTGCTGCTGGCGGATGGAGCGCAAGCGCGAACCCAGCGACTTCGCGTAATCAGACGGCATTTTCGAACCACTCCCAGTCACCGGCCCGTAGGCACTCCCCAGCGATCGCTACGGAGCGTGACCGTAATACCCGTAGCTGCACGTGGTCAAGTGTTGCAGCTACCGCATTCGCGGATGCAGGCGAGGTGACATACCCGGGCCGGTCCCGTTTCGCCGAGTGACGGCCCGAACACGGTGGAGTGATACCGCAACCACGCCACTGTCCGACCGCTACCCGATTGGGACAAACGCCCGAACTATGGCACGTCACCGCGCGTACGGCCGGCCCGACACGGCACACGACCACGGCAACCGACCACGCCAACCGACCACGCCAACCGACCACGCCAACCGACCAGGGCGCTGAGCGTGTCGCCGCGGCGTGCCTGATAGGCTGCCGTCCGGCACCGGCGCTCCGCCATATGGCATCGACACTGTGGCCAATGGCGGCTGAGTTCCACCGACGTCCTTTAACGACCCGTCCCGTGAGGCGGGGAAGGAGGTCTGCTGTGGCGTACCCACAGACGACTAAGACGATCTTGACGGCCGCGGACATTTCCCGGACCGTCGACCGCATCGCCCACCAGATCCTGGAAAAGACCGAAGGCGCGCGCGACGCGGTCCTGCTCGGCATCCCGACCCGCGGATTCCCACTCGCTCGACGGTTGGCCGGACGCATCGCGACCTTCGAGGATGTGTCGATCCCGGTCGGTGTGCTCGATGTCACCCTCTACCGCGACGACCTGCGCATGCGCGCCGCCCGCGCAATCGGCAAAACGCAGATTCCACCGGCCGGGATCGACGGTCGCCTGGTCATTCTCGTCGACGACGTCCTGTTCTCCGGCCGTACCGTGCGCGCCGCCCTGGATGCCCTCGGCGACCTCGGCCGTCCGCGCGCGGTCCAACTCGCCGTGCTCGTCGACCGCGGCCACCGCCAATTGCCGATCCGGGCCGACTACGTCGGCAAGAACATCCCGACCTCGCTGCGCGAGTCGGTGCGGGTCCGTCTGTCCGAGACCGACGGCGCCGACGAGGTCCAGCTCTATCCGGGTACGGATACCAGCGCCGCTCCGGCGACCGAAGCGGCCGAGCGGAGGGTCGTGGCATGATCGCCCATCTGTTGTCCGCCGCCGATCTCGACGCGGCCACCGCGACACAAGTGCTCGACACGGCGGGCGAGATGGCCGGCGTCGCCGACCGCGAGGTGAAGAAGCTGCCGACGCTGCGAGGCCGTACGGTCGTCAACCTCTTTTACGAAGATTCGACCCGGACGCGTACGTCCTTCGAGGTGGCCGCGAAACGGCTGTCCGCCGATGTGATCAACTTTTCGGCCAAGGGGTCGAGCGTGTCGAAGGGCGAGAGCCTCAAGGACACCGCGCTCACCTTGCAGGCGATGGGCGCCGACGCGGTCGTCATCCGGCACATGGCCTCGGGCGCACCGCACCGGTTGGCGAGATGGATCGACGGCAGCGTCATCAACGCCGGCGACGGCACCCATGAGCACCCGACCCAGGCGCTGCTGGACGCGTACACGATGCGGTCGCGGCTCGGCCGGCTGGCCGGTCTGCACGTGGTGATCGTGGGCGACGTTCTGCACAGCCGCGTCGCCCGGTCGAACGTCCACCTGCTGCACACACTCGGCGCCAAGGTCACGCTCGTCGCGCCGCCGACGCTGCTGCCGGTCGGCGTCGGTTCGTGGCCCGCCGCGGTCTCGTACGACCTCGACTCGGCGTTGTCCGGCGCCGACGTCGTGATGATGCTGCGCGTCCAGCGGGAGCGCCTCTCGGGTGGCGGCCGGGACTCGTTCTTCCCGTCCGACCGGGAGTATTCGCGCCGGTACGGCCTCGACGACGCGCGCCTGCGCCGGATGCCCGCGCACGCGATCGTCATGCATCCCGGTCCGATGAACCGTGGCGTCGAGATCACCGCCGAGGTCGCCGACTCGGCCCGGTCCACGATCGTCGAGCAGGTCGCCAACGGCGTATCCGTCCGCATGGCCGTGCTGTACCTGATGCTTGGGGGGTTGTGAACGTGGCATACCTGGTCAAGAGCGTGTCCATTCTCGGCGGCGAGCCGACCGACATGCTCATCCGCGACGGCGTCATCGCGGCCGTCGGCGCCCTGGCCGGCGACGCGCTCGCGGACATCGACGCGCTCGCGGGCAACGAGGACGCGTCGAGCGAGCCGGCCGAGACGCTGGAAGTCGTCGAGGTCATCGATGCGACCGGGCTTGTAGCGCTGCCCGGCCTCGTCGACCTCCATACGCATCTGCGCGAACCAGGCCGCGAGGATGCCGAGACCGTGCTGTCCGGCTCGCGGGCGGCGGCTCTCGGCGGTTACACGGCGGTGTGCGCGATGGCGAACACATCACCTGTCGCCGATACGGCCGGCGTCGTCGAGCAGGTCTACCGGCTCGGGCGCGAGGCCGGCCTGGTCGACGTACAGCCGATCGGCGCGGTGACCGTCGGGTTGGCCGGCGAGGCGCTGGCCGAACTCGGCACCATGGCGACGTCGGCCGCGCGCGTACGGATCTTCTCCGACGACGGCCATTGCGTATCCGATCCACAGCTCATGCGGCGGGCGCTCGAGTACGTGACCGCATTTGACGGCGTGATCGCGCAGCACGCGGAGGAACCACGCCTGACCGATGGCGCCCAGATGCACGAGGGCGAAGTGTCGGCCCGCCTGGGTCTGGCTGGCTGGCCCGCGGTAGCCGAGGAGGCGATCATCGCCCGCGACGCCCTGCTCGCCGGTCACGTCGGCGCGCGCCTGCACATCTGCCATGTGTCGACGGCCGGCTCGGTCGAGATCATCCGGTGGGCGAAGGCACGCGGCATCCGGATCACCGCCGAGGTCACGCCACACCACCTGCTGCTGACCGACGAGCTTGTCGCCGGCGACGGCGGGCTCACCGCGTACGACCCGGTGTTCAAGGTGAACCCACCGTTGCGCACGAAGGCCGATGTCGAGGCGCTGCGGGCGGCGCTGATCGAGGGCGTGATCGATGTCGTCGCGACCGATCACGCGCCGCACGCCACCGAGGACAAGGAATGCGAGTGGGCGTACGCACGCCCGGGCATGCTCGGCCTCGAAACGGCGCTGTCAGTCGTCGCCGACACCTGCATGGGTGATGGGGGGCTGGACTGGGACGGCGTGGCCGACCGGATGTCGCGCGCGCCGGCCCGCATCGCTGGCCTGACCGACCACGGCCACGACCCGGCGGTCGGGGCACCGGCGACGTTCACCCTCGTCGACCCGGCCGCGTCCCGCACGATCGATCCGGCCGCGCTTGCCAGCAAGAGCCGCAACACGCCGTACGCGGGAATGGGGTTGCCCGTCCGCGTGGTGGCGACGTTCCTGCGGGGCGTACCCACGGTCCTGGATGGCGCTCTTGTCCCGACGGCGGCCGAGGTCGCCGCATGAGCCGGCGCGCGGCGATCCTGGTCCTGGAGGATGGCCGGACGTTTCACGGCGAGGCGTACGGCAGTGTCGGCGAGACGTTCGGCGAAGCGGTGTTCACCACCGGGATGACCGGTTACCAGGAGACACTGACCGATCCGTCCTACCACCGGCAGGTCGTGGTCCAGACCGCCCCGCACATCGGCAACACCGGCGTCAACGGCGAGGACGACGAGTCGAGGAGGATCTGGGTCAGCGGCTACGTGGTCCGCGACCCGGCGCGCCGGCCGTCGAACTGGCGGGCGACCGGCGCGCTTGCCGACCGGCTCGCGGCCGAGGGCATCGTCGGGATCAGCGGCATCGACACCCGGGCGTTGACCCGGCATCTGCGCGAACGCGGCGCGATGCGCGTCGGCGTGTCCAGCGTCGAGCGCGATCCGGTGGCGCTGCGCGAACGCGTCCTCGCGTCGCCGGCCATGGTCGGTGCCGACCTTTCGGCCGAGGTGTCGACCGGGTCCCGCTACACCGTGGAGGCGATCGGCGAGCACCGCTTCACGGTCGCGGCGCTCGACCTCGGCATCAAGCGCAACGTCGCGCGGCGGCTGGCCGAGCGTGGGGTGACGACGCACATCATGCCGGTCTCGTCGACCATCGACGATCTGCTTGCGGTGTCGCCGGACGCTGTGTTCTTTTCGCCCGGCCCGGGCGACCCGGCGACGGCGGACCATCCGGTGGCGCTCGCCCAGGCGGTCATGCACCGGCAGATCCCACTGTTCGGCATCTGCTTCGGCAGCCAGATCCTCGGGCGGGCGCTGGGCTTCGGCACGTACAAGCTCGGATACGGCCACCGCGGCATCAACCAGCCGGTCATGGATCGGCTGACCGGCAAGGTCGAGGTCACGTCGCACAACCACGGGTTCGCCGTCGACGCGCCGAGCGACCGACCGGTGCAGACGCCGTTCGGCGAGGTCGAGGTCAGCCACGTGTGCCTGAACGACGGTGTGGTCGAGGGCCTGCGGGCGCGCGACGTGCCCGCGTTCACGGTGCAGTACCACCCCGAGGCGGCGGCCGGCCCGCACGACGCTGACTACCTCTTCGACCGATTCGTCGAACTCATCGGCGATCCGCCGCCATCGGTCGCCGCCATCGCCGCGATCCGCAACCGGGGAGCCGCCTGATGCCCAAGCGCACCGACATCGGCCACATCATGGTCATCGGCTCCGGACCGATCGTGATCGGGCAGGCCTGCGAGTTCGACTACTCGGGCACCCAGGCGTGTCGCGTGCTGCGGGCCGAAGGCATGCGGGTGAGCCTGGTCAACTCGAACCCGGCCACGATCATGACCGATCCGGAGTACGCCGACGCGACGTACCTCGAGCCGATCACGCCGGAGTACGTCGAGCAGATCATCGCTCGCGAGCGCCCGGACGCGCTGCTGCCGACGCTCGGCGGCCAGACGGCGCTCAACACCGCCGTAGCGCTGCACGACGCGGGCGTCCTCGAGAAGTACGGCGTCGAGCTGATCGGGGCGAACATCGACGCGATCCGGCGCGGCGAGGACCGGCAGTTGTTCAAGGAGATCGTCGCGAAGGCTGGCGCGCGTCTCGGCTTGGACACCGACGGCCCAGCGCTGGTGCCGCGATCTCGCGTCTGCCACACGATGGACGAGGTCCGCGACACGGTGGCCGATCTCGGCCTGCCGGTGGTCATCCGGCCGTCGTTCACCATGGGCGGGCTCGGCTCCGGCATGGCGCACACCGACGCCGACCTGGAACGGCTGGCCGGCGGTGGTCTCGCCGCGTCACCCGTACACGAGGTGCTGATCGAGGAGAGCGTGCTCGGCTGGAAGGAGTACGAACTCGAGCTGATGCGCGACCGGCACGACAACGTGGTCGTGGTGTGCTCGATCGAGAACATCGACGCGATGGGCGTGCATACCGGTGACTCGGTCACGGTCGCGCCGGCCATGACGCTCACCGACCGCGAATACCAGCACATGCGCGACCTCGGCATCGCCGTACTGCGTGAGGTCGGTGTCGATACCGGTGGCTGCAACATCCAGTTCGCGATCCACCCGGAGACGGGCCGGATCGTTGTCATCGAGATGAACCCGCGCGTTTCGCGGTCGTCGGCGCTGGCCTCCAAGGCGACCGGGTTCCCGATCGCGAAGATCGCCGCCAAGCTCGCGATCGGCTACACGCTCGACGAGATCGCCAACGACATCACTCGCCAGACGCCGGCCGCGTTCGAACCGGCCCTCGACTACGTGGTGGTCAAGGTGCCGCGGTTCGCGTTCGAGAAGTTTCCCGGTGCCGATGCCGAGCTGACCACGACGATGAAGTCGGTCGGCGAAGCGATGGCGCTCGGGCGCAACTTCAGTGAGGCGCTCGGCAAGGCGCTGCGGTCCATGGAAACGGCCGCGGCCGGTTTCTGGACCCGGCCCGACCCGGCCAACCTGTCGGTCGAGGCGTGCCTTTCGGCTCTACGGGTGCCACATGACGGCCGGCTCTACACCGTGGAACGCGCGCTGCGGCTCGGTGCATCGGTGAGCGCCATCGCCGACGCGTCCGGCCTCGACCCCTGGTTCCTCGACGAGATCGCCGGCCTGGTCGAGCTGCGGGCCGAGATTCTCGCCGCGCCGGTGCTCGACGAGACCCTGCTGCGACGGGCGAAGCGGGCCGGTCTGTCGGATCGCCAGCTCGCCGCGCTGCGACCGGAGTTCGCCGGCGAGGACGGCGTGCGCTTGCTGCGGCACCGGCTGGGCGTACGGCCGGTCTACAAGACCGTGGACACGTGTGCGGCCGAGTTCGCGGCGGACACGCCGTATCACTACTCGTCCTACGACGAGGAGACCGAGGTCGAGCCGTCGAACCGCCCGAAGGTGCTGATTCTCGGGTCCGGGCCGAACCGGATCGGCCAGGGCATCGAGTTCGACTACTCGTGCGTGCACGCCGTCCAGGCACTCCGAGCGGCTCCCGGTGCGTACGAAACAGTCATGATCAACTGCAACCCGGAGACGGTCTCCACCGACTACGACACAGCCGACCGGCTCTACTTCGAACCACTGACGTTTGAGGACGTACTGGAGGTGTGGCACGCCGAGCACTCCTCGGGCCGGGACGCCGGCGGGCCGGGTGTGGTCGGGGTCATCGTGCAACTCGGCGGCCAGACGCCGCTCGGACTGGCGCAGCGACTGAAGGACGCGGGAGTGCCGATCGTCGGCACGTCGCCCGAGTCCATTCACCTGGCCGAGGATCGCGGCGCGTTCGGTGCCCTGCTCGGCGAGGCCGGCCTGGCCGCTCCGGCCCACGGCACCGCGACGAGCTTCGAGCAGGCGAAGACGATCGCCGACGACATCGGCTATCCGGTGCTGGTCCGACCGTCGTACGTGCTCGGCGGTCGCGGCATGGAGATCGTGTACGACGAGGAGACGCTGCGCGGCTATATCGCGCGGGCGACCGAGATCTCGCCGTCGCACCCGGTGCTCGTGGACCGGTTCCTCGACGATGCGATCGAAATCGACGTCGACGCGCTCGCCGACGCGACCGGCGACGTCTACATCGGCGGCGTGATGGAGCACATCGAGGAGGCCGGCATCCACTCTGGCGACTCGTCGTGCGCGCTCCCGCCGATCACGCTCGGCGCCGGCCACATCGCCGAGGTGCGCCGTTTCACCGAGTCGCTCGCGCGCGGCATCGGCGTCCGTGGGCTCATCAACGTCCAGTACGCGTTGAAGGACGACCAGCTCTACGTCCTCGAAGCGAACCCGCGCGCGTCCCGGACCGTACCGTTCGTGTCGAAGGCCACCGCGGTGCCGCTGGCGAAGGCGGCGGCCCGGATCATGCTCGGTGCCACGATCGCCGAGCTGCGGGCCGAGGGGATGCTGGTCGCGACCGGCGACGGTGCCGAGCCACCCGAGCACGCGCCGATCGCGGTCAAGGAGGCCGTACTGCCGTTCAAACGGTTCCGTACGCCGGCCGGCAAGGGCGTCGACTCGCTGCTCGGGCCGGAGATGAAGTCGACCGGTGAGGTGATGGGCATCGACACGACGTTCGGCCACGCGTTCGCCAAGTCGCAGACCGCCGCGTACGGGTCGCTGCCGACCACGGGACGGATCTTCGTCTCGGTGGCCAACCGGGACAAGCGCGGCATGATCTTCCCGGTCAAACGCCTGGCTGACCTCGGGTTCACCATCGTCGCGACGATCGGCACGGGTACGGTCCTGCGCCGGTACGGCATCGACTGCGAGATCATCCGCAAGCACTTCGAGACGGTGGAGCCGGGCGAACCGGGCGGGCGCAACGCGGTCGAGATGATCAGCGCCGGGGACGTCGGCCTCGTCATCAACACCCCGCAGGGCTCCGGCCGGACCCGCGGTGACGGGTACGAGATCCGCAGTGCGGCCGTCGCGGCCGACATTCCGTGCATCACGACCGTGCCCGGCGCGGCCGCCGCCGTGATGGGTATCGAAGCGCAGATCCGCGGTGAGATGTCGGTCCGGCCGCTGCAGGAGTTGCACGCCGCACTGCGGGAGGGCACCCGGTGACCGCTGTGCCGCCCGACGATCATGTCGCGCACGCTCGGGGCCGTCGCGTGATGTACGAACGGCTGGCCCGCCCGGTGCTGTTCCGTCTCGGACACGGCGACCCCGAGGCCGCGCACGAGATCACGCTGCGCTGGCTCGCCCGTACCGCGAAATCGCCCGCGGCGCTGCGGGCGTTGGCGACGCTGAGCGGCGCCGGCGGTGGCGGGCCGCGGACGGTGTTCGGCGTGCGCTTCCCAAATCCGGTCGGCCTCGCCGCGGGCATGGACAAGGACGGCCGTGCGTTGGCCGCGTGGCCCGCGCTCGGATTCGGGTTCGTCGAAGTCGGTACGGTGACCGCGCACGCCCAGGCGGGCAACGAGCGGCCGCGACTGTTCCGTCTGCCGGCCAGCGGCGCCGTCATCAACCGGATGGGCTTCAACAACGCGGGCGCGTCCACGCTGGCCGCCCGACTCGACGCGATCGGTCCGCTGCCGGTGCCGCTCGGCATCAGTCTGGGCAAGTCGAAGGTAACGCCGCTGGCCGGCGCGGTAGACGACTACGTTGCATCGTTGCGAGCGCTACGCGGGCACGGCGACTACCTGGCCGTCAACGTCAGCTCGCCCAACACCCCCGGCCTTCGTACGCTCCAGGACGCCGCCCACCTGCGCGACCTGCTCGCCGCGTTGCAGGCCGAACTCGCCGGCGCGAAGCCGCTGCTGGTCAAGGTCGCGCCCGACCTGACCGACGAGGCACTCGGCGAGCTGCTCGATGTGTGCGTCCAACACGGTGTCGCCGGCGTGATCGCGACGAACACGACGCTGGCCCGTACCGGGATCGCCGCACCCGACATCGACCTCGCGACGCAGACGGGCGGGCTCTCCGGTCGGCCACTCGCCGAGCGCGCTCGCGCGGTCGTCGCGTTCGTGACGCGCGAGACCGGGGGAGCGCTACCGGTCGTCGGCGCCGGCGGCATCATGACCGCTGACGACGCGCAGCGCATGGTCGATGCGGGCGCCAGTTTGCTGCAGCTCTACACGGGCCTGATCTTTCGCGGGCCGGGCCTGGTCCGCGACATCAACCGCCAACTCGCTCGCCGACCGACGGTGGGCGTCGGCGCTCCGGTGTCATGACGGTCGTTGCCGAGGGCCGCAATGACGGCCGCGCTGGCGGAGGTCGCGCCCGCGACGGCTCGCCGCTGGTGTCCCCGCTCGGGTGTCTGGGAGAGGAACAAGAGATGGACAGTTTCGCTGTACGGCTGCGCCGCGCGCTCGACGAACGGGGGCCGTTGTGCGTCGGGATCGATCCGCACCCGGAGCTTCTCGTGCGGTGGGGATTGCCCGATAGCCCGGATGGGCTAAAGCGATTTGCCCAGATTGCGGTAGATGCACTGGCTGATCGGATAGCTGTAATCAAACCGCAATCTGCCTTCTTCGAGCGGTTCGGTTCGCGAGGAATTGCCACATTAGAGTCAACTATCCGACAGCTGAGAGACGCCGGCGCCATTGTTCTGCTCGACGTGAAGCGGGGGGATATCGGCTCGACTGCGGCCGCGTACGCCAGTGCGTACCTCGATCCGGTGAGTCCGATGTACGTCGATGCGATGACCGCCAGCCCGTACCTGGGCTTTTGGTCGTTACAGCCAGTAATCGAGATGGCGGCGACGCACGGCGGCGCAGTGTTTGTGCTGGCCATGACGTCGAACCCGGAGGGCGCGACGGTTCAGCAGGCCCGGACGGCCGACGGACGCACCGTCGCCCAGCAGGTGATTGACGAGATTTCCCAGGTCAACGCCGGTGCCGATCCGTTCGGCGCGGTCGGTGCGGTCATCGGAGCGACGATTGGCTCGACCGGCCTGGATGTGACGAACATCAATGGACCGATGCTCGCTCCCGGGCTCGGCGCGCAGGGTGGCACCGCCGCTGACCTGCGGACAGTGTTCGGCGACGATCTGTCACGAGTTATTCCGTCGTCGTCACGCGAGCTGCTCGGCGCGGGTCCGGATGTCAGAGCGCTGCGTGACGCCGCCGAGCGCGCTGTTGCTCAGTGCCATCGGGTGATCACCGAAACACGCTGACGCGTAGGGTCCCCCCTGCGTTGCCGAAACGTGCCGCGACCGCTAGTTTTCGCTGGCAATTGCGAATCACTACCGCACCACATGCCACATGCGTACCAACCGGTGTTGGATACGCGAGAGTTGACTGAGGAGGATTTGTGCCGCTCCCCGAACTGACCGATCAGCAGCGCAAGGACGCACTGGCGAAGGCCGCCGAGATGCGTAAGGCGCGTGCTGCGCTCAAGGAGCAGCTGAAGGCGGGCAAGACCACGCTGCCGGCGGTGCTGGACCGCGCGGCGACCGACGAGGTGGTCGGCAAGCTCAAGGTCTCCGCGGTGCTGCAGTCGTTGCCCGGCATCGGGAAGATCCGGGCTACGCAGATCATGGAGAAGCTGAAGATCGCTGACAGCCGCCGCCTCAAGGGCCTCGGCGATCAGCAGCGCAAGGCGCTGCTCAGCGAGTTTTCCGCGTCGAACTGAGTTGTCCGGCCTGGACCTGCGAAAAACAGGGTACAAACAAGCAGTGAAGACTGACGGCACGCGCCCGGAAAAGTCTCGCCTCACGGTCCTGTCCGGTCCCTCCGGGGTCGGGAAGGATGCGGTGATCGAGGAGATCCGGGCGCGTGCGCCCTGGATCTGGCTGTCGATCTCGATGACCACCCGCAAGCCGCGCGACTACGAGGTCGACGGCAAGCACTACCACTTCGTGGACCGGCGGACGTTCGAGCACCAGGTCCGCACCGGTCAATTGCTCGAATGGGCGGAGTTCGCCGGCAATCTGTACGGCACGCCCAGGGGGGCGGTCGAGGCACATCTCGCCGTCGGTGACCCGGTGCTGCTCAAGATCGACCTGCAGGGCGCCCGTCAGGTGCGTGACGCCATGCCGGACGCGCGCCTGGTGTTCCTCGCCCCGCCGAGCGTCGACGAATTGAAGCGTCGGCTGCGCGGCCGCGGCACCGAAAGCGAGGAGACAATCCGTCGTCGCATGGAGCACGCGGACGACGAATTGAAGGCCGAACCCGAGTTCGATCTCACCGTCGTGAATGACTCGATCGAGCGCGCCGCCGCCGAGTTGGTAGGATTGCTCGGTTGCCATCCGATTTCCGGCAATCGCGCGGCCGTTCATTAGCCGAATTGCCGCCGCCCAACCCCACAGTTTGAGGAAGCCCCAAAGTGACCGTTGCCACGCCCGAAGGCATCACCAACCCACCGATCGACGAACTGCTCGAGCGGACGTCGTCCAAGTACGCCCTGGTGATCTTCGCGGCCAAGCGAGCCCGTCAGATCAACGCCTACTACAGCCAGCTCGGTGAGGGCCTGCTCGAATACGTCGGCCCGCTGGTCGAGACGACGCCGCAGGAGAAGCCGCTGTCGATCGCGATGCGCGAGATCAACTCCGGTCTCCTCGTCGCCGAGCCGACCGAGGGCTGAGCACTTCCGTGGCCGGTTCGTCCGGCGCGGATGCGGCGCCACCAGATCACCCAACGCAGTCGGCTCACACCGTTCCGTCGGCTCACGCAATGCCGTCTGATGCAGCGTCGGCCGATGCAGCACTGCCATCCGATCACCCGGTGGGCGAACGCCCACGGGTGATCCTTGGTGTCGCCGGTGGGATCGCCGCGTACAAGGCGTGCGAACTGCTGCGTCTGTTCACCGAGTCGGGGCATGACGTGACCGTCGTGCCGACCGCCGCCGCCCTGGAGTTCGTCGGCGCGCCGACCTGGGCCGCGCTGTCCGGAAAGCCGGTGGCGGCCGACCTCTGGACGAATGTGCACGAGGTGCCGCACGTACGGCTCGGCCGCCACGCCGACCTTGTCGTGGTCGCGCCGGCGACCGCCGACTTGATGGCGAAGGCCGCGCACGGCATGGCCGACGACCTGTTGACCAACACGTTGCTTACCGCCACCTGTCCCGTGCTGTTCGCGCCGGCGATGCACACCGAGATGTGGATGCACGCCGCCACCGCCGCGAACGTGGCCACGCTCCGCGAGCGCGGCGCGATCGTGATCGAGCCCGCGATCGGGCGGCTGACCGGCGTCGATACGGGCAAGGGGCGGCTGCCCGAACCGACCGAAATCTTCGCCGTGGCGCGACGCCTGTTGACCCGGGCGATCGACGGCGCTGGTCCGGGCGCCGACCTGGCCGGGCGGCACGTCGTCGTGACGGCGGGCGGCACCCGCGAACCGCTCGATCCCGTACGGTTCCTGGGCAACCGGTCCTCGGGCAAGCAGGGATACGCCTTCGCCCGGACGGCCGTTGCCCGCGGAGCCAGCGTGACACTGATCGCGGCCAACGTCGCGTTGCCGGATCCGGCCGGCGTCGAAGTCGTACGGGTGGGCACGACAGCCGAGATGCGCGAGGCCACGCTCAAGTCGGCGGCCGAGGCCGATGTCGTCGTGATGGCGGCCGCTCCGGCGGACTTCCGGCCGGCGACGTACCAGGATCGTAAGATCAAGAAGCGCGACGACGGCTCCGCACCGACCATCGAGCTCGCCGTCAACCCGGACATCTCCGCCGAGTTCGGTGCCCAGAAGCGGGCCGGCCAGGTCCTTGTGGCGTTTGCGGCCGAGACGAATGACGGCATCGCCAATGCGCGGGCGAAACTGGCCCGCAAGCGGGCCGACCTGATCGTCCTGAACGAGGTCGGCACCGACAAGGCATTCGGCACCGACGACAATGCGGCGACCGTCCTCGGAGCGGACGGATCGGTTACCGACATCGGCCTTCGGGGTAAGGAAGATCTAGCCGACGCTGTGTGGGATCTCGTCGCCCGCTGGCTGGCCGGAGACACCCGGTCGCCGGAAAGTGACTGATCGCCACGTCAGGCGTTATTTGAGACACGTAATGTGGCTGGTCGCACGTTGTGGCAGAATGCCGCGAGTAGTTTTATGACTAGATCCGTTCCGCGGATCGGACCGTGTGATCGGTCCAGCTGAATGTGTAGTCCTGAATGTGTACGTCCGCCGTGCCTCGCCCATGCGCCCAGCGCATTGACGAATCCGGCCCGTCAATAAGGAGCGCTGTGGCGCGTCGCCTCTTCACCTCCGAGTCGGTCACCGAAGGCCACCCGGACAAGATTGCCGACCAGATCAGCGATGGCGTGCTCGACGCCCTGATCGCCGAAGACCCGCGCAGCCGGGTCGCCGTCGAGACGCTGATCACCACCGGCCAGGTACACGTCGCCGGCGAGGTGACGACGAACGCGTACGCCGACATCCCGTCGATCGTCCGCGAAACGATCCTGCGTATCGGCTACGACTCGTCGAAGAAGGGTTTCGACGGCGCCTCGTGTGGCGTGAACATCGCGATCGGCTCGCAGTCGCCCGACATCGCTCAGGGTGTCGACTCGGCCATCGAGTTGCGCAGCGGCGACTCGGATCACGTGCTCGACTCGCAGGGCGCCGGCGACCAGGGCATGATGTTCGGCTTCGCCTGCTCGGAGACGCCCGAGCTGATGCCGCTGCCGATCGCGCTCGCCCACCGGCTGGCCCGCCGGCTGTCCACCGTCCGCAAGGACGGCACGGTGCCCTACCTGCGCCCGGACGGCAAGACCCAGGTGACCATCGAGTACGACGGCCTGCGTCCGATCCGGCTGAACACGGTCGTCGTGAGCTCGCAGCACGCGCCCGACATCTCGCTCGACTCGCTGCTGTCGCCCGATGTGCGCGAGCACGTCATCACGCCGGAGCTGGAGAACCTGGGTCTGGACTGCGACGACTACCGCCTGCTGGTGAACCCGACCGGTCGGTTCGAGATCGGTGGCCCGATGGGCGACGCCGGCCTCACCGGCCGGAAGATCATCGTGGACACGTACGGCGGTTACGCCCGCCACGGCGGCGGCGCGTTCTCCGGCAAGGACCCGTCCAAGGTGGACCGCTCGGCCGCGTACGCCATGCGTTGGGTGGCCAAGAACGTGGTCGCGGCCGGCCTCGCCGAGCGGTGCGAGGTCCAGGTCGCGTACGCGATCGGCAAGGCTAAGCCGGTGAGCCTCTTCGTCGAGACGTTCGGCACCGAGGTCGTGCCGGTCGCGTCCATCGAGAACGCCATCAACGAGGTGTTCGACCTGCGGCCGGCCGCGATCATCCGCGACCTCGACCTGCTGCGTCCGATCTACCAGCAGACGGCGGCGTACGGTCACTTCGGCCGTGAGCTGCCCGAGCTGACGTGGGAGCGCACGGACCGTACGGCCGACCTCAAGGCCGCGGCCGGCGCCTGACGACGAGCCCGACTCGACAACGGCGGACCGCTCCCGGGTGGTCCGCCGTTTCGTGTGCCGGCCGGCATCCGGCCCGGCTCGGAGGGGGAGCCGTTCGCTCGGTCCGGCGGCGTCGTGACGTGCTGGTAGAACTGACGGCGTGACGCCACGAACCCCGATGCACAGCGGCACCGCGCCGATCGGTGGCGGTCCGCCGGTTGGCGGCACGAGGTCCGGGAAGGCCACGGCCGCGACCACGCGGGTGCGGCCGACAGCTCGACGGTGGCCGAGACCGCGGTCGGCCAGCGTCGCCGCGAGCGCTCGCCGGCCGCGACGATTCCCGTGGCCCGGGTGTGCGTCGACGTCAACCTTCCCCATCTCGACCGGCTCTTCGACTACCTCGTGCCGGCCGACGCCGACGACATCGCGCAGCCCGGCGTACGGGTTCGCGTCCGGTTCGCCGGGCAGTTGCTCGACGGCATCCTGATCGAACGCGTCGCCGAGTCCGAACACAGCGGCCGGCTGGCCTACCTGGAAAAGGTGGTGTCGCCGGAGCGCGTGCTCACGCCGGAGGTGGCACGGCTCGCACGCGCCGTGGCCGACCGGTATGCCGGCACGCTGGCCGACGTATTGCGGCTCGCGTTGCCGCCTCGGCACGCCCGCGCCGAGAAGAAGGACGGGCGTGGTGCCGACGGCGCGGCGGAGCCCGCCACCGCCGTTGCCGTGGGCAAGGAGCCCGCCAGCGCCGCTGCCGTGCGCCAGGAGCCCGCCACGCCGCTGCCGTCGAGCCGCCAGCGCCGTGCCGGGAGCCGGTCCGAAGCCCGGGCCGGTGACGGTTGGGCGGCGTATCCGACTGGCGCGGCGTTGCTCCGAGCGCTCGCCGACGGCCGTGATCCCCGCGCGGTGTGGACCGCGTTGCCGGGCGAGGCGTGGCCGGCCCGGATCGCCGAGGCGGCGGCCGCGACCCGCCGGAGCGGCCGTGGCGTGCTTGTCGTCGTCGCGGACGCACGCGACCTCGACCGGGTCGACGCGGCGCTCACCATCGTGCTGGCCGAGGACGGCAACCGATCAACTCACGTAGCCCTCTCGGCCGCGCTCGGACCCGAGGAGCGTTACGTACGCTTCCTGCGCGCGCTGCGCGGCGAGGTCTCGGTCGTGGCG
Organism: uncultured Actinomycetota bacterium; assembly: GCA_963724705.1. GTDB lineage: Bacteria > Actinomycetota > Actinomycetes > Mycobacteriales > Micromonosporaceae > DASQPR01. The sequence continues at coordinate 1,512,438 of CAVRVS010000004.1, read as the reverse complement.
GGCACCCGCGCGGCGGCCTTCGCACCCGTACGTGACCTCGGCCTGGTCGTGATGTGGGACGACGGCGACGACCTGTACGCCGAACCCCGGGCGCCCTATCCGCACGCCCGCGAAGTTCTGCTGACCCGCGCGCATCTGGCCGGTGCCGGCGTGCTGATCGGTGGGTTCGGGCGCACGGCCGAGGCGCAGCAACTGGTCGAGTCGGGTTGGGCGCGCGAGATTGCCGCCGACCGGGAGACCGTACGGTCGCGTGCCCCGCACGTGAGCGCGATCGCCGACGACGGACGCGATGCACAGGCCGCGACGGCGCGCATGCCGACGATCGCGTGGCGCGCCGCCCGCGATGCGCTGGCCGCCGGCGCGCCGGTGCTCGTCCAGGTGCCCCGCCGGGGATACCTGCCAGCGGTCGCGTGTGCCACGTGCCGAACGCCGGCTCGCTGCGTGCACTGCCATGGCCCGCTCAGTCTGGGCTCCGCGACCGGTCCGGCCACGTGCCGGTGGTGCGCCCGGGCCGCCGCCGGATGGACGTGCGTCCAGTGTGGTGGGCGGGCGCTGCGCTCGGCGGTGGTTGGCGCCCGGCGCACGGCCGAGGAGCTGGGTCGCGTGTTCCCGGACGTACCCGTCCGGACCTCGGGTCGAGATGGCGTGCTGGCGTCGGTCCCGGCGGAACCGTCGCTGGTGGTGGCGACGCCCGGAGCCGAGCCGGTCCTCGCCGGCGCCGGCCGCGGCGACGGCTACGGTGCCGTGCTGCTCCTTGACACGTGGGCATTGCTCACGCGGGCCGATCTGCGCGCGGGGGAGGAGACGCTGCGGCGGTGGCTCGCCGCGGCGGCGCTGGCCCGACCGGCCGAGCGGGGCGGCCGGGTGATCGTGGTCGCGGACGGTGGCCTCGCACCGGTGCAGGCGCTCGTTCGCTTCGACCCGGCCTGGTTGGCCGCGCGCGACCTGGCCGAGCGCCGCGAACTCGGCTTCCCGCCGGCCGCGCGCATCGCGTCGATGTCGGGCACCCCGGCGGCGGTGGCCGAGCTCCTCACGGTCGCGCGCCTGCCCGAGAGGGCCGAGGTGCTCGGTCCGGTTCCGGCCGCGGACGGCGAAGAGCGCTATCTGGTACGCGTTCCGCGTGGCGACGGCCGCCGGCTGGCCGATGCGCTGCACGCCGCCGTCGGTGTCCGCAGTGCACGCAAGAGCCCCGACGCCGTACGGATCCAGATCGATCCGCACGAGTTGTTGTGAGCGACGTGCCACCGATCGGATAGCCGCCGATCGGATACGGGACAGATCTCCCTGGCCGTCTGAGCGTGCCGTTGACACTATGGGCTCATGGACGCAGCGGAGGCCTTCAACGCATTGCTCGGCACCGAATCCGGCCGAGCCGACCCGTACCCGTTGTATGAAGCTCTTCGCGCGGATGGACCGACGGTTGAAGTCGGACCGTCGATGATCGCGGTCACCGGCTTTGCCGAGTGTGACCGCGTGCTCCGCGACCAGCGGATGCTCGTGCACGACGCGGCCTACATGGATCGGATGTGGCCCGGATGGGACGCGCAGTCGTCGCTCGTCGCGATCAACCATTCGATCCTGGAGACGAATCCCCCCGACCATCAACGCGTGCGTCGCCTGATCAGCGGCGTGTTCACGCCACGCCGGATGGCCGCGATGCGGGAACAGGTGGCCCGACTGGCTGCCGACCTCGCCGACGAGATGGCGACCACGGCGGCGAGCGGCGACGGAACCGTCGACTTCATGGCCGCGTACGCGTACCTGCTGCCGGTGAACGTGATCTGTGAGCTGCTCGGCATTCCGGATGCCGACCGCGCTTGGTTCCGGCCGATCGCGCACGAGATCGCGGCCACCGTCGAGCCGATCAACATCGATTTCGAGGTCGCGAACGCGGCCGCGGACTCGCTGACGAAGTACTACGACGAGTTGATCGAGGCCCGCCGGAGCCGACCCCGTGACGATCTCATCTCGGCCCTCGTCGCCGTCCATGACGCGGATCCGACGCAGCTGTCCGCGACCGAACTCATGTCGAACCTCGTGTTGTTGCTCGTGGCCGGATTCGAGACGACGACGAACCTGCTCGGCAACGGTTTGTGGCTGCTGCTCCAGCGACCGGACGAGCTGGCGGCGCTGCGCGCTGAGTCGTGCCGGACGAACGCGTACGTCGAGGAGATGTTGCGCTTCGACTCGCCCGTTCAGGTGACGTCCCGCTGGACGCCGACCGAGCTGACCGTCGCCGACCTGCACGTACCGGCCGGCTCGGAGGTGTTCGCATTGATCGCGGCGGGCAACCGGGATCCGCGACGCTTCGACCGGCCCGACGTGTTCGACCCGGATCGGGTCAACAACGCATCGCTTTCCTTCGGTGCCGGCGCGCACTTCTGCCTCGGGCAGGCGCTTGCCCGCATGGAAGCGCAGGTCGCGTTTCCGCTGCTCCTGGAGCGGTTCCCAGAGATCTCGCCGGCCGGTGTTCCGGAGCGGAAGGACCGCATCACGCTGCGCGGTTACGCGAGCATGCCGCTGCGGGTGTAGGCGGCTTCATCGAGGCACGGGCCGGACCGAGCGGCGAGATCGGTCCGGTTGACGGTGGCGACGGCCGTGCGTACGGTGCGGGACCTATGCGGACGGTTCGACTTCTGGCGATCGCGTTGGTGCTCGCCGTGTTGGCAGGGCTCGCGGCGTGCTCGTCGACCGCTGCCGGCAATCCGTCTGCGGCCGGATCCGCATCGGGTGGCGTCGCGACTGGTGCCGCCGGATCAAGCGGCGCCGCCGGATCGACCAGCGCCTCACCGGTCGGTGCGGCCGCGTCGGGCACACCCGGTCAGCCCGGCCGCGCGACCCAGCCGGCGGCGTCGTCAACGCCGGCCGCACCGGGATCGTCGGCCGGCGCCGCGGCGCCGACAAAGCCGCCGGCGACCGGGACCACGGGCGCGCCGACGCATTTCGCGACGCTCGCGCCGGGCGCCAAACTGCCGACTGACGCGCAGTGCGCCGCCTGGGTGCGCGCCCGGCCGATCGCGGAGAACAAGGGATCGAACAAGACGGCGAACCACACCACCGGCCAGCACGTGGCCGGATCGCTGTTCGCCGGCGACGCGGCCAAGGCGGGCACTTCGATCGCCCCCCGCATCGACGGCAACTTCACCGGGACGACGCAGGAGATCCTGCGGTGGGTCGCGTGCAAGTGGGGAATCGACGAGAACATCGTGTTCGCGCAGGCCGCGGTCGAGAGTTGGTGGCGTCAGGACACGCTCGGCGACTGGGACTCCGACGCGACCGCCTGCCCGCCCGGTCACGGCCTCGGCGCGGATGGCAAGGCCGGTCAGTGCCCGCAGAGCTACGGCATCCTGCAGGACCGGTGGCCGTACATGAAACAGGGTTGGCCGGGTTTCGGGCGCTCGACGGCGATGGACGCCGACATGGCGTACGGCATCTGGCGGTCCTGCTACGACGGTTACGAGACGTGGCTGAACACGGTCGACCGGGGCGAGCAGTATCACTCCGGGGACGCGTGGGGCTGTGTCGGCCGGTGGTTCTCCGGCCGATGGCACACGAGTGCAAGTGACGGCTACGTCACGAAGGTGAAGCAGTACGAGTCGCAGCAGATCTGGAAGACCCGCGACTTCCAGCAGCCGTGACCGCGGTTCGCCGGCTAGCGTGAAACGACTTCCTACGGCAGCTCGCGGAGCACGTCGAGATTGACGAACCGTGGCGGCCCGGTGCACAACTCGGTCATCCGAGCGGCAAACTCCTGCGTCTCGGGTGACTTGCTGTTGGCCATGGCTTCCTCGTACGACGGGAACTCGACGATCGTCACGTACCCGTTGGGGTTCTCGCGGTCTTTCGCCAGGTGCATATGGCTGATCCGCGTCGGCAGCCCGGCGTCCTCGAACTCCCGGTCGAGCGCCATGATCTCGTCCGGACGTTCGGTCTCGTACTCGATGATCTGGATGAAGCTCATGACATCCTCCTGACCGCGACGGGCGGTCCGGCCGGTCGCGCGGTGCCCGCCGTCCGATCTAAAAACGGTAACATTTCGGGCTAATCGCCACATGAGTTGGCCAACGCGGGCGTCCGACCCACGCCCGTAGACTGGTGAATGTTCATCGCGCCGTCGCGCGCCCGGATCCGCGTCGGCGCGCGTTCGCACGCATGTCTGAAACTCCGTGTCCGGAAGCCACAATTCTGAAGACCGCAATTCTGATAACCGCAGGCCCCAGATAGCTCAGCGCGAGGAGTTCCGTTGTCCGTCACCCCGATCCGCCTCTTCGGCGACCCGGTGTTGCGCACGCCGGCCGATCCGGTCGTCGATTTCGACAAGGAGCTACGCACGCTCGTCGCCGACTTGACGGACACGCTTCTCGACGCCGCTGGCGCCGGCCTCGCGGCTCCCCAGATCGGCGTCGGCCTGCGGGTGTTCGTGTTCGACGTCGACGACGTCGTCGGTCACCTGATCAACCCGGTGCTGAGTTTTCCGGACGAGGAGGAGCAGGACGGCCAGGAGGGTTGCCTGTCTATCCCGGGGCTGTATTACGACACGAAGCGCCGGCAGAACGTGATCGCGAAGGGATTCAACGAGTTCGGCGACCCGATGCAGATCGTCGGGGCTGGGATGATGGCGCGCTGCGTCCAGCACGAGACCGACCACCTTGATGGGGTGCTGTTTCTGGATCGGCTCGACGCCGCCGCCCGGAAGCTCGCCATGAAAGAGATCCGCGCCGCCGAGTGGTATGGCGACTCACCGCCGGTCGTCAAACTGAGCCCGCACGGGCCGGGTGGGCTGCCGGGCGTGGCACCCGGGCGCCTGCGGTGATCCATCCTCGGAGCGCTCCGATCGTCCGGGCCACCTGATGCGTCTGGTGTTCGCCGGTACGCCGGCTGTCGCGCTGCCTGCCCTCGATGCGATCGCGGCGTCGGCGCACGAACTCGTCGCCGTCGTCACTCGACCGGACGCCGCGGCCGGCCGCGGTCGCGGCCTGCGCCGGTCGCCGGTGGGTGCGTGGGCCGACGACCGCGGTATCGAGACGTTGACTCCGGCCCGGCCGCGCGAACCGGAGTTCCTTGACCGGTTGACCGCGATCGCTCCGGACTGCGTTCCGGTTGTCGCGTACGGCGCTCTGGTACCGCCGGCCGCCCTCGGCATCCCCAGGTACGGGTGGATCAATGTGCACTTCTCGCTCCTGCCGGCCTGGCGTGGCGCGGCACCTGTTCAGCACGCCGTGCTGCACGGCGACCAGGTCACCGGCGCGTCGGTGTTCCAGCTCGAGGCGGGCCTGGATACCGGACCGGTGTTCGGCACGCTCATCGAGGAGATCCGGCCGGACGACACCGCCGGCGACCTGCTGGGTCGGCTGTCGACCGACGGCGCTTCGCTGCTGGTCGCCGTACTCGATGCGATCGAAGGCGGCACCGTCGATGCGATCGGGCAGCCGAACGACGGCGTCTCGATCGCACCGAAGATCACCGTGGCCGAGGCCGAGGTGCGCTGGACCGAGCCGGCGTTCGCGGTCGACCGCCGGGTGCGCGCCTGCACGCCCGAGCCCGGGGCGTGGACGACCTTCCGGGGCGAGCGCCTCAAAATAATGCCGGTACGACTGACCAGCGGTGCGCCGCATGTCGAGCCGGGCCGGGTGGTCGTGGAAAAAGCGCGCGTGCTGGTGGGTACGGCGACGGCGCCGATTGCACTGGGCGACGTACAGGCGGCCGGGAAGAAGCCGATGCGTGCGGTTGACTGGGCCCGGGGGGCGCATCTGACCGGCGACGACGTCCTCGGTACGGCGCCCGCGCCCGTGCCCGTCGATCGGCGACGCGAGGTCAGCCGAATGACGCGGCCAGACCGGCGGCCGGACGAGCGACGTCCCGCCCGCGACTCTCGTCGTGACGACCGGGGTCGCGACGATCGGGGTCGTGACGATCACGGGCGTGGCGATCGGGGGCGTGACGATCGGGACGATCGGGGGCGCAGCGATCGGCGTGCGCGCTGGAGCGCGGTCGATGCGGCGCGGCAGGCGGCGTACGACGCGATCTCGGCCGTACACCACGATGACGCGTACGCGAATCTCGTCCTGCCGGCCGTGCTGCGAGACATGGGGCTGCGTGGCCGCGACGCGGCGTTCGCGACCGAGTTGACGTACGGGACGCTCCGCACCGGCGAAACGATCGACGCGATCATCGCCATCGCCGCCGACCGGGCTCTGGACCGCATCGACGCCCCCGCCCTCGACGCGGTACGGCTCGGGGTTTATCAGCTGCTGTTCACACGGGTCCCGGCCCATGCCGCGGTCTCATCGACGGTCGACCTCGTCCGCGCGTCGACCGGCACCAGCGCCGCCGGGTTCGCCAACGCGGTCATGCGCCAGATCGGTTCGCGCGACCTCGACGACTGGCTCGACACCGTCGCGCCGGACCCGGCCGTCGACCGGCTCGGCCATCTCGCCGTGACCCGATACCACCCACTGTGGATCGTGCGCGCGTTCGCGGAGGCTCTCGGCGGTGATCTTGACGAAACCGACCGGCTTCTGGCCGAGGACAACGAACGACCGACCGTCACGCTCTGCGCTCGTCCGGGCCGGGTCGACGCGCTCGATCTTGCCGATTCGACCGGCGGCGCGCCCGGCGCGTTCTCGCCGTACGCCGTGTACCTGCCCGGTGGGTCGCCCGGAGACATTCCGGAAATCGTGCAGCGAAAGGCCCACGTACAGGACGAGGGCTCGCAGCTTGTCGCGCTGGCGCTCGCCGTCGCGCCGCTGGACGGCCCCGATGGTTCCCCGGACTCGCGCTGGCTCGACCTGTGCGCGGGTCCGGGCGGGAAGGCCGCGCTGCTCGGTTCCCTCGCGGCGGAGCGCGGCGCGAGGGTGACCGCGGTCGAAATTGCGCCGCATCGGGCCGATCTCGTGCGCTCGACATGCGAGGGCCTGCCGGTGGACGTGATCAACACCGACGGTCGCGACGTGGGCGTCCATGAGGCATTGCCGGAGGGCACGTTCGATCGCGTACTCGTCGACGCGCCGTGCACCGGTCTCGGCGCGCTCCGCCGGCGACCGGAGGCTCGTTGGCGCCGTACGCCGGGCGACCTCCCGCCGCTCACCCGGCTCCAGCGAGAGCTGCTCGGGGCCGCGCTCCGGGCCGTACGACCCGGTGGTGTGGTCGGTTATGTCACGTGCTCGCCGCATTTGGCGGAGACGCAGGTGACGGTCACCGAGGCCGCTCGACGGGCCGCGTTCCCGGTCGAGTTCGTCGACGCCCGTCCGCTGCTGCCGGACGGCATGCCCGGTCTCGGCACCGGCCCGAGCGTCCAACTCTGGCCACATCGGCACGGAACGGACGCGATGTTCCTCGCGGTGCTGCGCCGGATCGAGCCGGGGGACTAACGCACACGCCACGGCGCTGGCGGACCGGCATCGCTAGTGCGACCGCGGCGACGTGGCCGACGAAGGAGCCGATCGACGCGTCCGGGGGCGGTCAGCGCGTGGTTGACGAGATCCGAAGTCCGGACGAGTTGCCGGAGAATCTGGACGTTTCCGTGTTCGCCGCCGCATGCATAGACTGTCCCGGTGACCGACCGCGCACCCTCCGTCGTCGCCCCGCCGGTCGCCGACGAGCCGGCTCTGATCATCGCTCCGAGCCTGCTCGCGGCGGACTTCGCGCGGCTGGGTGAGGAAGTGGAGGCGGTCGCCGCCGACGCGGACTGGTTGCATATCGATGTCATGGACTACCACTACGTGCCGAACCTGACGATCGGGCTCCCGGTCGTGCAGAGCCTTCGCAAGGCATCCGTGCTCCCGTTCGACTGCCACTTGATGATCGAGGCGCCGGAGCGCTGGGCAATCGGGTACGCCGAGGCCGGCGCGCACAACGTGACGTTCCACATCGAGGCCGCCACCGACCCGGTCGGCCTGGCGAGAGACCTTCGCGCCGCCGGCACCCGCGCCGGTCTGGCGATCGACCGGGATACACCGGTAGAGCCCTATCTGGAGATCCTGCCGTACTTCGACACTTTGCTGATCATGACGATCAAGGCGGGATTCGGCGGCCAAGAGTTCATGCCGGAGTTGCTCGACAAAGTGCGTGCGGCCCGACGCCATCTCAACGCCGGGCATCTGGACCTGCGGCTCGAAGTCGACGGCGGCATCGATGAGCGCTCGATCGTCGAGGCAACCGAGGCGGGCGCGGACACCTTCGTCGCCGGTACGGCCGTCTATGGCGCCGCCGATCCGGGCGCCGCTATCCGGTCATTGCGCCGGACCGCCGAACGGGCCGGTGGCGGGCCAGCGACCGGTGGCGCGAGCCGGGCCGACGCATGATCCCGGCCCCCCGCGATCTTGTCCTCGTGGTCGACGACGATCCCGACATCGTCCGCTTCGTGCAGGTAAATCTCGAGGTCGAGGGCTTCGATGTGATCGGTGCGCGCAATGGCTTCGATGCACTGCGCATGGCGATCCGGGATCGGCCTGACCTGGCCGTCATCGATGTGATGATGCCGGGTGTCGACGGGCTCGAACTTACCCGGCGGCTGCGCAACAACCCGGCCACGTCGGCGATGCCGATCATCATGTTGACGGCGAAGGGACAGACGGTCGACAAGGTGATCGGCTTGACCGCTGGCGCCGACGACTATGTCCTCAAGCCGTTCGACACCATGGAGCTTGTCGCCCGGATCCGGTCGATGCTGCGCCGCACGAAGGAGATCCGCGAGTCTTCGCCGCTGACGGGCCTGCCCGGCAACAATCGCATCCTGCAGGAGGTGCAGACCCGCGCCGCGAACCACGAGGCGTTCGCGGTCGGCCACATCGACATCGACCGGTTCAAGACCGTGAATGACGCGTACGGGTTTGCCCGCGGCGACGAGTTCATCGCGGCGCTGGCCGAGTGTCTGCAGAACGCGGCGGACGCGATCGAAACCAGCCCGCGACCGTTCATCGGACACATCGGTGGCGACGACTTCGTCCTCGTCTGTACGCCCGAGCAGGTCAAACCGCTGACGCACCACGCGATCCACGCGTTCCTGGCCGCGGCCGACGCCATCTCCGACCCGATCGATGCGCAGCGGGGTTACCTGCAGATCACCGATCGTCGCGGCAACATACGCCGAGCAAACCTCGTGACGATCTCGATCGGCGTGAGCCTGTCGACGTCGCGGGAGTTCGCCGATCCGCGGGAGGTGCTCGCGGCCGCCTCCGAGATGAAGTCGGTCGCCAAGACCCAACCCGGCTCGTATGTGGCCATCGACCGGCGGTCGGTGGACGAGGGCGACGACCGTCCCGTGTCACCGGCCGGCTCCGGATCGATCCCACTGCCGCGCCGAGGCGTTCAGCCATGGCCGGACGAACTGGGCGAGAGCTGGACCGGGCCGGACTGGACCGACGACGTCGACGACGACTGGGTCGACGCGCCGAACGACGTACCCGGATCCGCTGCGCCGCGCCGACCGTCGTGGAGTGTGCCGCCGCAATCGGTGCATCCCCAATCGGTGCCAACTGAACCGGCGCCGGTGCGGCCGGACCCCGTGGCCGCCGAATCGGCGGCACGGCACCCCGACGAACCATGGGGGCAACCGGCCACGCCGTCGCCGTACCCGCCGCCGTGGGCCGACCCACCGACCAGCGGTCGATCGCGGCCCCGCCGCAACGGCGGCATCGGATACGGACATGGCCCAGCCGTCGGTGTCGCCATCGGCTCGGCCTCCGGCTTGACCGGGGCGACGGCACACCTGCCGATCGTGCCCAGCCCACGCGAGAATGAGATCGACGACGAAGCGCGCTGGCGCGACCGGCACGATCGCGGTGTCGACGATCGCGACGTTCAAGACCGTGATGTCAGCGACCGTGATGTCAGCGACCGTGTCTGGACCAACGGCGAGCACGGTGACCATCACCAAAACGCCGGCGGGCCGCTCGATTACGCCGTGTGGGCGGATGACGAGGATCCAGCCCCGCTACCGCCGGGTTGGCACGGTCTCTAGCCCACCGACGGTCGGATCGTGTTCGTCTCGTCGCGGATCCATGCGAGATAGGCCGGATCGCCGTCGATGATCGGTGTCGCCACGATCTCCGGCACTTCGTACGTGTGGACCGCCCGGATGTGCTCGGCGAGCGCCGCGTAACGCGTACGTGTGGTCTTGAAGGAGACCGCCCACTCGGTCAACTCGCGGACCGAGTGATCCCACCAGTAGACGCTGGTGACCGGCGAGCCGACCTGCCCACATGCGGCGAGTCGGGCGGTCACCGCCGAGCGCGCCAGCTCCCGGGCCGCGCCCTCGTTGTCGATCGTCGTCGTCACCAGGACGAACTCGGTCTCCGGCACGATCTCCTCCCATCTCGCGTTGCCCACTGACGCTACGCCTGCCGGCCGGCCGGAATTGTCCGCCGCGAACGGCAACGTTTCCGTGCCGTCCCGGCGTCTTGTGAGGTGTCCCCGGTCCCGATGGGGCCCGCCGCCGACCACCGCCGGCGACGATCACGCGTCACACCGCGCTAGCTGGTACGGGGGAGCGCGGTGTGACGTGTGTCGCGGAGCCGTCGTAACTGCGGCGCATCCGTGGAAGACTGGATCACGTACCCACCACGCGCTGGCGGGACTCGGTGAAAATCCGAACCGGCGGTGATCCGCCCGGCCTCGAGCCGGCGGTAAGCCCGCGACCCGGTCACATCCAGTGACCGGTGGACCTGGTGAGAACCCGGGGCCGACGGTCAAAGTCCGGACGGGAGACAGCGCGCGGGCCAGGCCGGCCGCTCGGCGACGAGCGATCCGGTCGCAGGGGCGGTTCGTGCGCGCGTGCGCAGTCCCGTTCCGAGAAGTCCGCCCAGAGATCCCCCTGCCGCGCGTATCGCGCGAGCCAGAAGGGGGCGGGCGTGAGCACCGGCAGCGGGCAAGTCGATCAGTTCGTCAATGGCTCCAGTGTCGATGACTCCATCGACGAGTCGATTGACGCTGCGATGCGCCGTGCCATCTCGCTTGCGGCGCTCGGCCTGGGCGAAACCAGCCCCAACCCGAGCGTTGGGGCGGTGATCCTTGACGCGTCCGGTGCGGTCGTCGGGGTCGGCCGCACGACGCCGGCCGGCGGCCCGCACGCCGAAATCGTCGCGCTGCGTCACGCGTCGACGCGGCCGGGCGATCCGGCCCGGGGCGGCACGGCGGTGGTCACTCTCGAACCTTGCAACCACACGGGCCGGACGCCACCCTGCGTCGACGCCCTGCTCACGGCCGGGATCGCCCGCGTCGTGGTCGCGGTCCGCGACCCCAACCCGCTCGCCGCCGGCGGCCTGGACCGCCTGCGCGCCGCCGGGGTCGAGGTCATTACCGGGGTACGGGCGGCCGAAGCCGAGCACGGGCTGCGGTTCTGGTTGTCCGCGGTACGCCGGGGTCGACCGTACGTGATCTGGAAGTACGCGGCGACGCTGGACGGCCGGAGCGCGGCGGCCGACGGGACCAGCCAGTGGATCACCTCCGAGCAGTCGCGGGCGGACGTGCACGAACTCCGGAGCACCGTCGACGCGATCATCGCCGGCGTCGGAACAGTGATGGCCGACGACGCACACCTGACCGTGCGCGGCGGATCTCTCACGCCGCGAACGCCGCTACGCGTGGTGGTGGACAGCTCTGGCCGTACCCCCGAAAACGCTCGTGTGCGCGACGACGCCGCACCCACCTGGATCGCCACCGCGGCGGACCTGGGTTGCACGGCCGACGGGCGGGTCGACCTCGAAGCGTTGCTGAAGCACCTCTACGCCGGCGGCGTGCGGGGCGCGTTGCTCGAAGGCGGACCGACCCTGGCCGGGGCATTCCTGCGGGCCGGCCTCGTCGACGAGATCGTCGGGTACGTCGCCCCGAAGATCCTCGGTGCCGGATCGTCGGCGCTGAACGACGCGGGCGTGACGACGATCGCCGACGCCGTCGATTTCGAACTCTCCGACGTGCGGCGGCTCGGACCCGACGTGCGACTGACGGCCGTGCGCGCGGATCGTCCGCAGTTCGTTGAGCCGGGGTCTGTTGAGCCCGGGTCTGTTGAGCCCGGGTCTGTTGAGCCCCGATCTGTTGAGCCCGGGTCTGTTGAGCCCCGATCTTTTGAACACGGAAAGGACGCTGACTGATGTTCACCGGCATCGTCGAAGAGTTGGGCGAGATCGCCGAGCTCACCGACCTGGGCGACGCGGCGCGGATCGCGGTGCGCGGCAAGACCGTGACCACCGACGCGCGGCACGGCGACTCCATCGCCGTCAACGGCGTGTGTCTGACCGTCGTCGATGTCGATGGTGACACGTTCACCGCCGATGTCATGAAGGAGACCCTGGATCGCTCGTCGCTGGGCGCGGTCGCACCCGGCGATCCGGTGAATCTGGAGCGCGCCGCACTGCTGTCGAGCCGGCTCGGCGGTCACATCGTGCAGGGCCACGTCGACGGCGTCGGCACGATCGTGGCCCGGGAGCCGGCCGAGCATTGGGAGATCGTCACGTTCACGTTGCCGCCTTCGCTGGAGCGGTACGTCGTGGAGAAGGGCTCGATCACGATCGACGGTGTGTCGTTGACCGTGGCCGCGGTTGCTGGAAGTCCGGGCGCGTCGCCGGTGGGCGGAATCACGTTCTCGGTGAGCTTGATTCCGACGACGCTCGCGTTGACGACGTTGGGGCACAAGGGCATCGGCGCGCCGGTGAACCTTGAGGTGGACGTGATCGCCAAGTACGTCGAGAAACTGCTGGGCTCGCGGTCGCAGGGGACCGCAAGTGGCGCATCGGAAGGTCGTGAATAGATGTTCGCACCGATCGAGCAGGCCATCGCGGATATCGCCGCCGGCAAGGCCGTCGTCGTCGTGGACGACGAGGACCGTGAGAACGAGGGCGACCTCATTTTCGCTGCCGAGCTGGCGACGCCGGAGATGATCGCGTTCATGGTCCGGTACACCTCCGGCTACATCTGCGCGCCGCTGGCGGGCGAGGAGTGTGACCGGCTCGAGCTTCCGCCGATGTACCACACGAACCAGGACCGGCGTGGCACGGCCTATACGGTGACCGTCGACGCCCGGGAGGGAGTGACGACGGGCATTTCGGCGGCCGACCGCACCCGTACGATCCGCCTGCTCGCCGCGCCGGACACCCGACCGACCGATCTGTCCCGGCCGGGGCATGTCGTGCCGTTGCGCGCCAAGGCCGGTGGCGTACTACGCCGTCCCGGTCACACCGAGGCCGCGGTCGACCTCGCCCTGATGGCCGGACTCCGGCCGGCCGGCGTGCTATGCGAACTCGTCAACGATGACGGAAGCATGCAGCGCCTGCCGGATCTCGAGAAGTTCGCCGCCGAGCACGGCCTGACCCTGATCTCGATCGCCGATCTGATCGCCTACCGCCGGCACACCGAGAAGCAGGTCGAGCGGGTCGCCGAGGCGCGGCTACCCACCGACTACGGCGTGTTCACGGCGTACGGCTACGAGGCCACCCACGACGGCACGGAACACATCGCGCTCGTCGTGGGCGACATCGGCGACGGACGTGACGTACTCGTGCGGGTGCACTCGGAATGCCTGACCGGTGACGTTTTCGGCTCGGTGCGTTGCGACTGCGGTCCGCAGCTCCAGGCCGCGCTGCAACGGGTCGCGACTGAAGGTCGGGGCGTGGTGCTCTACGTCCGCGGGCACGAGGGACGCGGCATCGGCCTGCTGCACAAGCTCCAGGCGTACCAGTTGCAGGACGAGGGTCGCGACACCGTCGACGCTAACCTCGATCTCGGCCTGCCGGCGGACGCCCGCGACTACGGCACCGGCGCGCAGATCCTCTACGACCTCGGTGTGCGCAGCATGCGGCTACTCACGAACAACCCAGCCAAACGAGCGGGGCTGGAGGGGTACGGACTAGAGATCAGCGGCCGCGAGCCCATGCCCGTACGCGTGCACACCGAGAACATGCGCTACCTGCGCACGAAGCGCGACCGGATGGGACACCTCCTCGAGGAGCTGGACCAGATCGCCGGCGGCACGCTGTGATGCCGGACCGACGACTTCACAAGGAAGGCTAGAGATGGCCGGGTTTGGTTCCCCGAGCGAGTACACGGTCGACGCGGCCGGGCTGCGGCTCGGTATCGTCGTGACCCGCTGGCACGCGGATCTGACCGAGCAGATGCTCGAACGGGCGCTCGCGGCGGCCAAGGCGTGTCACGTCACCGACATCGTGGTGGCGCACGTCTCCGGGTCGGTCGAACTGCCTGTCGTGGCGCAAGCGCTCGCCCGGCGATGCGACGCCGTGGTGGCGCTCGGAGTCGTCATCCGCGGCGACACTGCGCACTTCGACTACGTGTGTCAATCCGTCACCGACGGCCTGACGCGCGTCGCCCTCGACGAGTCGACACCGGTCGCCCACGGCGTACTCACCGTCGACAGTCTCGACCAGGCCATCGATCGGGCCGGCCTGCCGACGTCGAGCGAGGACAAGGGCTTCACCGCCGCGGTCGCCGCTCTCGACGCCGCGCTCGCGATCCGGGCCGTCTCCGAGTGAGTCGCGCGGTCGAGGCCACGCCCGAGACCGAATCCCTGGTACGCGCTCTGGTCGCCGATGTCACCGGCCGGTCGGTCCGTACGGTCGATCGGATGGCGTACGGCCACGGCAGCATCACGTACCGGGTCGATACGGATGGCGATCCGGCAGTGATCGTGCGGACGAACACTGACCCGGGCGTGTACGCCGGCACGCTTGCGAACCTGGACGCCTTGCGAGGTCTCGGTCTGCCCGTTCCGTCCGTCCTCCACGCCGACCTGACGTGTTCGCGCTATCCGTTCGCGTACGTCGTGACGGACACGTTTCCCGGTCGGGATCTCGGGTTCGAACTGGCCGACATGACGGCGGCGCAGATGACGCGGCTCGCCGAGCAGATCGTCGGGTTCGAGCGGCAGGTCTCGCGGCTTCCACACGCCTCCGGATACGGGTTCATGCCGATCGGCGCGTCGGACGGTCACGGTCGCTGGATCGACGCCGTACGGGCGGATCGCCCGTCGATCCTCGGATCTGCCGATGGCGGCGTCGGTTGCGGCGGCGATCGCGGCGGTGATCGGGAGTTTGTCGAGCTGATCGTGAACCTGGGCCGGGTGTTGGACCGATCGGCGGCGCGGCTCGACCTGATCGAACCGATCTGCTTCCTTGACGATCTGACGACGAAGAACGTGATCATTCATGACGGCGCTCTCCGCGGCGTGGTCGACTTCGACGTTGTCTGTTACGGCGATCCGATGTACTGGCTTGCCCTGACACAGGTCGCGATCCTGTTCGATATCGGTCCGGCGGGCCAGTTCTACGTCGACGAGCTGACTCGACTCTGGGCGCCGTCCGCGTTCGAACTGGCGAATCTCGCGCTGTACAGCGCGCTCCACGCCGCAGAGTTTCTGCGATGGCCGGATGACGATCCAACGGATGCCGCCAAAGCGCGACGCGAGCGGGTTATGGCGGCCGCACGTTCGTGGTTGGCCGCTGCCGTCTGAGCGTCGAGCCGCACACGCGCGGCCGGCCGGGTTGAGTTTGCGGCAGGCTGGAATCGTCGCCGGATCGCTCTGCGTTGGTGGCGCTCGATCCGGCGCGTTCGCCGTTGGGCCGCCCGGCTTCGCGGTCAGGGTCGCGGGTGATAGGGGTTTCGGCGGGGGCGGCGTTCGGGGTCGAGGTACGCCGGTGGGATGAACTCGGGCCGATGGTCGGCGCCCATTCGGACCGTCCACTCGTCCTGGTGGATGAGCCGGTGGTGGTATCCGCACAGGGCAACACCGTTGTCGCGGTCGGTGCGTCCGCCGTGAGCCCAGAATTGGATGTGGTGGATGTGGCACCAGCGGCTGGGCCGATCACAGCCGGGGAACGCACAACCACCGTCGCGTAGCACGACGGCTGCCCGTGCGGCGCCGGTGAACGGTCGCCGGGTGCGGCCGAGGTCGATGGGTACGCTGTGCCCGTCGAGCATGACGGGAGGATCTGCGCCTCGCAGGCCAGGCGACGCGTGACCGACGGCGAGAGCAGGGCACCGGTGTCGAGTTGGCCGACGGCGACTTCCCGGGTGAGGGCGTCGAAGTCGACGGTGACGTTGAGCTGCGGCGGCTGTCCACCGGTGTCCGGGAGGCCACCGGCGGTGAGCGCGATGCGGCAGACCTCGACCAGGGCGTCGGCGCGGCGGGCCGGTGCGCTGCGTGGGTCGGGGCCGGTGTCGTCGCGGACCGGTCGGGTCAGTGGTTCGATGGCGGCGGCGATGATGGCGGCGCCTTCGGTGTCGAGGATGCCGCTGATGCGGGTGCCGCCGAGGCCATCCGGTGAGAGCGACAAACCCCGGCGTTGGTGGGCGTGTCGTTCTTCGCGGTCGAGTCGGTCGCGGAGCCGGGTGTCGGCGAGGTCTGGGTTGACGTGGGCGAGCACCCGTTCACCGAGCCGGCGCAGGATTGCTGGTTCGAATTGGGTGGCGTGGTCGATGAGGATCGCCTCGACTTTGTCGAGGATGGCTGGGTCCTCGGGTGGGATGTCGTCGAGGACGTGGCCGATCGCCAACGCCTGCGCCGGGTTGACCGCGCCGGTCTCGACCGCGTCGGCGAGTGCCGGCCGCCGGTCGATGAGCTGCCCGAGTGTGATCATGCGGCTCGCCTCGGCCGGTGAGATGCGCAGAATGTCGCGCAGCCACGCCACCGCCGACGCGGCGCCGTCCTCGCGCGGCAGGTCGCGGCCGGCGGCCTCATGCACGAGCATGGCGGCCGCACCGGCAACGAGCGTGGCGATGCGTTGCAGCCGCCCGAGCGAGGACCGTAGGTCGTTGTTGGACAGCGCATACGTCGGGCGAGCCGCGAACGCGGTGACAGCCGAGATCGCCGCCTGTAGCAGCTCGTCCGGCTCGTCCATACCCAAAATCTTCGCACGCCTGTACGACAAAACCGGGGAGTTCAAGCTCGTGTGTCCAATGTGGAGGATTCCGGCGAGATTCCGCATACACGGACCGGGTGACGCCGAAGTCATCGTCGGCGACGTCGCGAGACCGTGTGCGATGTGCTGCGGGCGCGAGAATCTCGCCGCCGGCCGTTCCGAGCGTGACAGGCCAGGCGCGCTCCGCCTCGGGGCTGTGCGCCTGACGTCGGGAGTCCCATGCTGCGCGCCGGCGGCTGCCGGCCTAACACGGCGAGCCCAGCGCCGCGAGCCCAACGCGGCGAGCCCAGCGCCGCAGCCCAACGCGAGCGCGCGAAACGGCGCCAACTCGCAGCTGGACTCCCGCTGCGCGCCATGGTCTGCCGGACCTCGACGCCGAGTCCGGCCAGCCCGGTAGATGCAGTCAGGGATGACACGAACCGGGACAATGCACGCACGGACCGGCGTCAGCGTCGTCGCGGCGCTAGATGAGCAATCGCCCGCGCCCACATGGGCATGATGACGAGATGGCCGGCGCCGGGCACCTGCTCGTACCGCGCATCGGGTAGCTGCCGTTGCCACCATTTGCCATGTCGTGGCCCGGCAATCGGATCGGCCGAACCGTTCAGCAGCAACGTCTTCGCCCGGACGTCGGCGACGTCGAAGCCCCATGGTCGCAGGCAGTATCCGGCCAGGTCGGACACGAGCCCGGCCGGCCCTTGGACGAATGCGGCCTCGAGCATCGCGGTCAACCGCTCACCAGCTCCGGGCATAGCGAGCGCCTCCGCGTCGGCCGCGCCGACGCCGAGTAGCGCGAGCCGATCGCGTGGCGCCGGCTCGGGCGACGACGCCACCACACCGGACAGTTGAGCCGTAAGTGCCGCGTGAACAACCGCGGCGGGTTGGTCGCGCAGCGCATCCAGAGCCGCCCTCTGCTCGGGCGGGATCCATGGCACGGCGTCGTCGGGTGCCGGAGTCGCGACAACGACGACCCGGTCCACGAGGTCGGGTCGCCGCGCCGCGACGGCGAGTGCGACACGGCCGCCGGCTGACCAGCCGGCGAGCCCGACCGGTCCCGTACCCATGTGGTCGAGAATTTCCGCAAGGTCGTCTGCGACGGTGCCGACGTCGGCCCACGACGCGTCGGGCATCGGGTCGGAGGCGCCGTAACCCGGTCGGTCGACGCCGATCAGCGTGACACCACGGGCCGAGGTCGCGGCCGGGTCGGGGTCGAAGGCGCCGGCTCCGGGTGCGCTGTGGCAAAAGACGACGGTACGGCCGGAAGCGGCGCCTTCCGTCACGTGAACGGCGGCTCGCCGGCCGTCGCGCAACAGGACCTGGCGGGTCAACATGACCGCTCACTCTTGCACCCACCGCCGACAGTCCACGCGTCGGGCAATCTTCCGCTGTCGTGTCAAAGCGCAACCGGTCCGTTCGGCGGGTGGGTGAATGAGCGAACGGTCGACCGGAGTGCATAGGTCGGCCAGCCCGCCTAGGTCGGCCGGCAAGGTGATGTCGGCCGGCAAGCCGAGGTCGCCCGCACGAACCGACACCACGGCGGCGCCGACGGGGAGATTGGCACGTTGAACCGGTAAACCGATGTGCCGTGTGGGACGTCGTACGTGCGTGGCATCGAGAGTTGCGGACGTGACGTGGGACGGTTGGCCGATGCTGGCCGCCGAGAACGCGACCGGGTGGACCGCCGACGAGGCGGTCTCCCGGTTGTTCGCGGCGCACTACCGCTCGCTCGTCCGGCTGGCCACGCTGCTGCTCGCCGATCGCGGCCGGGCCGAGGAGATCGCCTCGGATGCGTACGTGGAACTGCATCGTCGGTGGCGCCGGCTCGACGACACGGACAAAGCGCTCGCGTATCTCCGTGCCACCGTCGTGAACCGATCCCGGTCGGCGCTGCGACACCGCCGGGTCGTGGAGCAGCACGCGACGACCTCGCGATTCGACGAAACCGTCGCGAGCGCCGAATCCGGTGCGCTGGCCCGCATCGGTCACGCGGCCATTCTGGCCGCGGTCGCGACACTGCCGGCCCGGCAACGCGAGGCACTCGTGCTGCGCTACTACGCCGAGATGTCGGAGGCCGAGATCGCCGAGGCGATGGGCTGCAGTCGCGGTGCCGTCAAGAGTCACACCGCCCGCGGTCTGGCTGCCCTCCGAGCCCGGATGGAGCAATGGTCATGACCAACGACCCGGATCGTTACCGCCGCGCCGACGTCGAGGCCGCACTCCGCGATGCGTTCGAGCGTCGGGCCGCCGCCGTCGATATCGCTCCCGATGCCCTCGGCGATATCCGGCGACGGATCGCCGCGCGGCGCCGCTGGTGGCGACTGTCCGCGTTACGTACCCGAGGAGTAGCCATGGTCAGCATGAGCACGGCCGTCGCGGCGAGCGTTGCCGCGATCGCCGTCGGCATCGGCAGTTGCGCGCCGACCACCCCCGCACGCCCGCGGCCGAATGTCGCCGGCGGCCCGACAGCGTCTGCGGCGACACAGTCGCCAACCACACAACCGCCGACCACTCAGCCATCCACGCCACAGCCGTCCCAGACGGGAACGCCAGCCACCACGACAGTTCCCGTCTACTACCTCGGCGCGAACGACAAGCTCTACCGCGAATTCCATCCCGCGACGGCCGGCACCGGCGGGACGGCCGCCACGGTGCGTGCCGCAATCGCGCTGATGTTGGACGGCCGGACCGCGTTCGATCCCGACTATTCGAGTCAGTGGCCGGCCAGCGCTTCGGTCCGAAGCGTCAGCGTCGCCGGCGGGGTCGCGACGGTCGACCTGCACGGCGCGACAGTCAACGGCTATGACCCGGCCGGAAATCGCGCCGCGGTTCAGCAACTGATCTGGACAGCGACCGCGTTCCCTGGTGGGACCGGCGTCCGGTTGCTATTCGACGGCGTCGCGCGCTCCACACTCTGGGCGAGTCGTCAGCCGGTCGCGGGAGTCCTGCATCGCGCCGCGGCGGTCGACGCGCTCGCGCCGGTCTGGGTGATCGATCCGCAGCAGGGCGCGGTCAGCGGCGCCTCGGTCACCGTCCATCTGGCCGGCATCGTCTTCGAAGGGGCCATTCAAATCCGGGTACGGACTGCCGCCGGCACCCAGGTGGTCCGCCAACATGTCCAGCTGACGGTCGGCGCTCCGGCACAAGGCACGGCGACGGTCACGCTGCACCTGGCGCCCGGCCGCTACACCATCGAGGCGTTCTATCTGCCCTTGAGCACGTCGTGCGACTGCCCGGCCGGCACCGATCAGCACACGTTCACCGTGCGGTGACGCGCGCGCCACGTCAGTCGGCTTAACTCACGCTGGTCGAGTCCACCCAGTGGACCCGGCCAGCGTGCCACTTTGCGAGCCGGAACGAGCACGTCAGACTGGCGAGTTGTGAAGACGTTCGAGGATCTGTGGCAGGAGTTGCAGAGCCGGGCCGGCACCCGCCCCGCGGGGTCCGGCACGGTGGCGCTGCTCGACGCAGGCGTGCACGCGATCGGCAAGAAGGTCGTCGAGGAGGCGGCCGAGAGCTGGATGGCGGCCGAGCATGAGGGCCGCGAACGCACCGCCGAGGAGATCTCGCAACTGCTCTACCACGTGCAGGTGTTGATGATCGCCGCCGGCATCGACCTCGAAGACGTCTACCAACACCTGTGAGGACCCACGCCATGCTCCGCATCGCCGTGCCGAACAAGGGCACGCTCTCCGTGCCCGCTTCCGCCATGCTCGCCGAGGCCGGATACCGCCAGCGGTCCGACGACCGCGACCTCGTCTGTCGTGACGAGGCGAACAGCGTCGAGTTCCTCTATCTACGACCGCGCGACATCGCCACCTATGTCGCCTCCGGCGACCTCGATCTCGGCATTACCGGACGCGACCTGTTGATCGACTCGGCGGCGGGGGCGATCGAGGTGCTCGACCTCGACTTCGCGCCGGCCACCTTCCGGTTCGCCGCGGCGCCGGGCACGGTAACGAGCGTCGATGCGCTGGCCGGCCGGCGCGTGGCGACGGCCTACCCGGGCGTCGTCGAGCGGTACTTCGCCGACAATGGGATCGACGCCACGGTCGTCCGGCTGGACGGTGCCGTCGAGAATGCGATCCGGCTCGGCGTCGCCGACGTCATCGCCGACGTCGTCGCGACCGGTGCCACGCTGCGCCAGGCCGGGCTGGAGACGATCGGCAAGCCGATCCTCGAATCGACCGCGCTGCTGATCGGTCAGGAGGGAGTCGCCACGACGCCGGGCGTGTCCCAGCTGGTACGCCGTCTGCAAGGCGTTCTCGTCGCTCGGCGCTACGTGATGCTCGCCTATGACGTACGCGCCGACAACCTGGACAACGCCGTCGCGCTGACCCCGGGGATCGAGTCGCCGACGATCTCGCCGCTGCACCGGGAGGGTTGGGTCGCGGTGCAGGCGATGGTGCTGCGGACCGACGTACATCGGATCATGGACGAGCTGTACGACGTCGGTGCGCGCGCCATCCTCGTGACCGCGCTGGACGCGTGTCGCCTCTGACCCAGGTCAGCCGGTCGCCGGCAGCATGGCGGGCACTGCCGCCGGCACCGGCGCCGGCAAGCGGTCGGGCTCGTTGCTCGCGGCGGCGTGCTGATCGCGGCGGACGCGGCGAGCATAGCGGTCCAGCCACACGCGCTGCGCGGGCGAGATGGCCAACGGCACGTGGCGCGACTGCTCCACATGCGACCAGGCCGTTTCCGGCGACAGCCCGAGCTGCACGCAGACGGCGGCCGCGACGAGAGCGCTGCGCTCGGCCCCCGTACGGCAGACGAGCGCCACGGATAATCCGGCACGCAGTCGAGCGATTACGTTCGCAACCACCGTGTCGAACGCTGGTCCGCGCGGTGGCCGGCCGGTCTCGATCGGGAACACGATGAACTCGACGCCAGCGGGACCGGGTCCGCGGTCGTGCCCCGGCCGGTCGGCCCGTAGCGTGGAAACGACTACGTCGACGCCACAGGGACGGAACCCCTCGAGCACCGCCTCGCGCGCCGATGACTCGGTCGGCATCCCGGACAGCGAGAGGCGGCCCGGTGTCGGCAAGTCGACCGGGTAGAGGATGCATGCCGGGGCGGCCGGTCGGGTGGACTCGATTCGCGCGCGCAGCCGCGATCCGCTCTCGGTTCCGCCAAGCTTTGTAGCGATGGTCGATCGCGCTGGACAACCGGACGGCAACGTCGGTCACGGCGCCGAAGCCGAGGATCACGGCTGCCGCCAGCAACCAGACCATGCCGCCGTGGGTCAGCGCCCTCACCCGTACCAGCGAAACGATTTGACCCGCGAGCATCGCGGTGATCAACACACCAGGGATGACGGCGCCCGGCGAGCGCACGATGATCTTTGCGACGACCCAGCGGCCGGTGGCCAGGCTCATGATCGACGCGACGATGAGACCGACGTAGGCAGCCAGGCCCGCCACCGCGACCGTCACGCCGGCCGGCCCGAGCCAGGTCTGCGCGGCGACGCTGGCGACGGACAGCAAGGCTCCGATGCCGGCCAGTTCGATGAGCCATAGGCGGACCGCCGTGGCACAGCGTCGGGTGGCCGTCGCGATCAACACGCTGCCGTCGGGAGCGGACAGCAGCCGGGCGAGATGTCCGACCGTCCGTCGCCACCGCCAGGCACCGGATTCGAACTCGGCGGCCTGAATGCGCAGGGTCGGGCTGTCGGGGTGCTCTCGGATCAAGCGGCCGAGCACCGTCCGCGCATGCGCCTGTGCCCCGAGCCCATCGAGTGCGCGTGCGTAACGCGCGGTCAACATCAACGCATAGGACGATGTGCCGACCACGGCGTATCGGGCACGCGCCGTTACATCCAGAACCGCGGTGTATCCGGAAGGGCTGTGCTCGGCGAGGTCGACGCCGGCTCGGGCGGCGTAGGCCTCGGCCGACCGCGGCTCGTAGGCGATCGCCGCGTCGGCGGCCAGTCGTGCCTCGGTGCGGCGGCCGAACGCGGACAGCGCCGTCGCGCGCATCGCCAAGAGCTTCGGCTGTCCGGGTGCGATCCGAAGGGCAGCGTCGGCGAACTGGAGCGTGCCACCGGGGTCGCCCAGCAGCGTCGAGACGATCGCGAGCAACGTGAGCGCGGCGACCGAGTCCGGATGGTCGTGCAGCATCGCCAGCAGCATGTCGCGCGCCGGCCGGAGACGATGTTCCCGGATCGCAACGCGCGCACCGGCCAGTCGTTCGTCGAGGAAGTCGTCGAACTCGTCTGTTTCGTCGCCGTCGACTTGCGGTGCGATGGCCGGCACACCGCGCGCAGGAATCGGTGGCGACGCGGTCATGGGACCGAATTATGGCCAGCTCCGAGACCAGCCGCCAGACCCTGTGCATAACCGGCTGACCAGCCCGGCGCGTCGCGCTGGGTCTCGGCGAGTCGTGACGCCGCGCGACCGGCCGGCCGCCGATTCCCGGCCACGACCGAAGCAACCGACCGCGGACGGCGATTGCGGAGAGGGCGATCGTGGCACGGGCGATCGTGGCGAGGGCGATTGCGAGGGCGGTTCCGGTCGAGTGGGCCGGCGGCGCTTGCTCAGGTGCTAGTGGCACACTGAGTAACCGTGACTGAACCGGCGCTGCACGGCGAACCCGCGACCAGGGTGGATGCGCAAGCGCGCAAGGCCAAGAAGGTGGCCTACATTTCGGCCGTGCTCGTGGTCGTGATCTTCACGAGCGTCGCCTTCACGCTGCGCGGCCGGACCGACAGCGGTAAGAGCGAGTTCCACGTCGAGGATCAGATCGCGATGATCTTCCTCGGGCTGCTCGCCGCCGCGGCGGTGCTGATGTTCACCCGGCCGCGGATCATCGCCGACGCCGACGGCGTACGCGTTCGCAACCTTCTCGCCTGGAAGTACTTCCCATGGCCGGTGATCGCGGCCGTCCGCTTCGACCGCGGGTCGCCCTGGGTGGCGCTCGACCTGCAGGACGACGACGTGATCTCGGTCATGGCCGTACAGGCCGCCGACAAGGAGTACGCCCTGGACACCGTACGGGCGCTCCGCCGGCTCCTCGCCGCGAGCCGCGAGCGGCCGGTTGATGCAGCCGCGAGCCGCGAGCGGCCGGTTGACGCAGCCGCGGCCGCGAGCGGCCGGTGATGCAGCCGTGAGCCGCGAGCGGCCGGTTGATGCAGCCGCGGAGGGCGACGCCGCGCCGGCGATCTGAGGATTCGGTCCCGGCGCTCGGCGACTGCTACACTTGCGAGGTCGACCAATATGTGTTTGGCGTGCCCGTCGCCCGATGAGCCAGCCGACCACATCCCAAGCGGAGCGCCCGCTCCCACCCGAGTGACGACGAGTTGCCGGGTCCGGTCGGTCGCCAGGATGATCTGGCGATCTTGTGCACGCGAAGGCGTGCCGACCGGTCGAGAGCGGGCTCCGGCATAAATAGCCGGGGCCCGACGTTTTTGGGTCGGTCGCTAGATAGATGAACCGACTCGAGGAGGCCCCATCAGCGTCGAACCACGCATCAACGATCAGATCCGGTCCCGTGAGGTCCGCCTGGTCGGCCCAGAGGGTGAGCAGGTAGGCATCGTCTCCCTGGAACGCGCACTCCAGCTGGCCGCGGACGTGGATCTGGATTTGGTTGAAGTTGCTCCGATGGCCCGCCCGCCGGTGTGCAAGCTCATGGACTTCGGCAAGTTCAAGTACGAGAGCGCACTCAAGGCGCGCGAGGCGCGGCGTAACCAGCAACAGACCGTCATCAAGGAGATGAAGCTCCGGCCCAAGATCGATGCGCACGACTACGAGACCAAGAAGGGTCACGTCCTGCGCTTCCTGAAGGCCGGCGACAAAGTCAAGGTCACGATCATGTTCCGTGGTCGCGAGCAGAGCCGCCCCGAGTTGGGTTATCGGCTGCTCCGCCGGCTAGAGGACGAGATTGGTGAGTTCGGCTTTGTCGAGGCTGCGCCCAAGCAGGACGGTCGAAACATGATCATGGTGATCGCACCGCACCGCAACGTGAAGACCGCCGCGCGCGCCGGGGCTGACGAGGCCACCGCCGCAGCGGTCGCACCCGATGCGGGCGACCAATAGGGAGACAACGTAATGCCGAAGATGAAGCCCCACTCCGGGTTGAAGAAGCGCACCCGGATCACTGGGACCGGGAAGATCATGACGCAGTCGGCGAACAACGTGCACAAGTTCGTGCACAAGTCCGGCTCGCAAAAGCGCCGTCTTGACTCGCTGTCCCTGGTGGCCAAGTCGGACCTCAAGCGCGTCAAGAAGCTGCTCGGCCGCTAACGCGCGCCACCGAAGACGAAGAGGAGACTGACGTGGCACGCGTCAAGAGGGCTGTCAACGCCCAGAAGAAGCGCCGTACCGTCCTGGAGACCGCAAGCGGCTACCGGGGCCAGCGGTCCCGGCTCTACCGCAAGGCCAAGGAGCAGGTACTGCACTCGATGCAGTACTCGTACCGCGACCGCCGCGACCGCAAGGGCGACTTCCGCCAGTTGTGGATCACTCGCATCAACGCGGCTGCGCGCGCGAACGGCATGACGTACAACCGCTTGATCCAGGGTCTGCGCCTGGCCGGTGTCGAGGTGGATCGCAAGATCCTCGCCGACCTGGCCGTGAACGACGCCGCGGCGTTTGCCGCGCTGGTCGAGGTCGCTCGCGCGGCCGTGCAGGCCGAGGGCATCGGCGGCGCCGCGGCTCAGGCCGCCTGACCCACACGCATGCAGCCCGGGGCAGCTCCGTTCACACAGCGGACGCCCCGGGTTGTTGCTGCCCGGCGACTCCAGCGCCGCCGGGACCGCGACGCGTCCGCGCTCTTTCTGGCCGAAGGACCGCAGGCGGTACGGGAGGCCTTGGCCCGACCCGGATGCGTCGTGGAATTGTTCGCTACCCGTGAGGCGTACGAGCGGTATCCGGCGTTCGTAGACGCCGCTCGGGCCGAGACGGCCACGGTGTCGATCGTGACCGACGACGGCTTGGCGGCGGTCGCCGAGACCGTGACGCCACAGGGTGTAGTGGCGGTGTGCCGACATCTGGACGTCGCGCTGTCCGACGCGCTGACCCGGCGGCCGCGGCTGGTCGCCATACTCGTGGGGATTCGCGATCCGGGTAACGCCGGCACGGTGCTCCGCACGGCCGACGCCGCCGGGGCCGACGCCGTGGTGTTCGCCGGCGAGACGGTCGATCCGTACAACGGCAAGGCGGTCCGGGCCTCGGCCGGCAGTCTGTTCCACCTCGACGTCGTACGCTCCGGTGACCCGGCCGCTGTGATCTCGACCGTACGGGACGCCGGCCTGACGGTGCTCGCTGCCGACGCGTACGGCGAGCAGGACCTCGACACCCTCGCCGACGACGGCGCGCTCGACGGGCCGACGGCGTGGGTATTCGGCTCGGAGGCCCATGGCCTGCCCGAGGATCTGGCCGGGGCGACCGATGCCCGGGTGCACGTCCCGCTGTACGGCCGGGCCGAGAGCCTGAACCTCGCGGCGGCCGCCGCCGTCTGCCTCTACGCCTCGGCGCGCGCGCTGCGCCGCGGATAAACCGTTCGGGTGACCCGGTAGCATGGTGGTGTTCATCCATCTCCCGAAGGAGTTCGATTCGCCGTGAACGCGTGGATGCACTCGTTTACCGAGCCCGCCGTTGTCGGCGGGCCGCGGATCTGACCCTTCCGTTCGGCTCCCGCACCGGCGGGCTGCGGCTCCGCCGCTCGCGCGCCTGCATGTGCACCCTCCCATATCACGATCAGGGACGGTGCGCCGACCGTCGGGTCCAGGCGCTCTGGAAAGAACCGTGCGCCGACCGTCGGTCCAGGCGCTTTTGGAAGCACAGCGGGAGAACCGATGACCTATCGCAATGATCCGTACGACCCGAAGCAGGCTGCGCTGCTCGCCCCGGCGGCGCTCGACGACGCCGTCGCCTCCGCGGACAAGGCGTTCGCGAGCGCGACCGACGTCGCCGCGCTGACCGCGTTGAAGCCGCCGCACCTCGGCGACCGCGCGCCGGTCTCGCTCGCCCGCCGGGAGATCGGCGCGTTACCGCCGGCCGCGAAGGCCGACGCCGGCGCCCGGGTGAACGCGGCGCGTCAGGCGATCCAGAACGCCTACGACCTCCGGCACGCGGCGCTGGCCGCCGAGGCAGCGCAGCGGGTGCTCGCCGAGGAATGGGTCGACGTGACCCTGCCTACCGACCGGCGCGCTCGCGGCGCCCGGCATCCCTTGACCACTCTGATGGAGCACATCGGCGACCTGTTCATCGGCATGGGGTACGAGATCGCGGAAGGCCCGGAGGTCGAGTCGGAGTGGCACAACTTCGACGCGCTGAACTTCGTGCCGGACCATCCGGCTCGCACCATGATGGACACGTTCTACGTGGCGGCGGCCCAGCGTGTCGCCGAGGGCGGCGGCCTGCCGCCGCTGCCGGCGGTGGAGACGGGCAGCGGACTCGTGCTGCGGACGCACACGTCGCCGGTACAGGCGCGGGTCATGCTGGCCGAGCAGCCGCCGATCGCCATCGTGTGCCCGGGCCGGACGTACCGCACCGATGAGCTGGACGCGACCCACACCCCGGTGTTCCACCAGGTCGAGGGACTCGTGGTGGACAAGGGCATCACGATGGCGCATCTCAAGGGGACGCTCGACCATTTCGCCCGCGCGATGTTCGGCGCGGACGCGCGGACGCGGTGGCGACCGTCGTACTTCCCGTTCACCGAACCGTCGGCGGAGTTCGACGTCTACTACGCGCAGCACCGCGACGGTCCGCGCTGGACCGAGTGGGGTGGCTGCGGCATGGTCCATCCACACGTCCTGCAGGCATGCGGGATCGATCCGGATGTCTACACGGGATTCGCGTTCGGCATGGGCATCGAGCGCACGCTGATGTTCCGCAACGGCGTCCCCGACATGCGGGACATCGTCGAGGGAGACGTGCGCTTCACGCGCGGCTTCGGGATGGAGGTCTGACCGGCTATGCGTATGCCCATTTCGTGGTTGCGCGACTATGTCGACGCGTCCGGTGATCCGACGGTGCTGGCCGACCCGGATCGGGTGGAGAAGGCGCTCGTCCGGGTCGGTCTCGAAGTCGAGGAGATCGTCGATCTGCGGGCGACGGTCGCCGGGCCGCTCGTCGTCGGGCGGGTGCTCGGGATCGATGACCTGACCGGCTTCAAGAAGCCGATCCGGCACTGCCAGGTCGACGTCGGTGCCCTGGGCTCGACCCCGGGCGAACCACAGTCGATCGTCTGCGGCGCGACCAACTTCGCCACCGGCGATCTCGTCGTGGTCGCGCTGCCCGGCAGCGTGCTGCCCGGAGACTTCGCGATCGCGTCCCGGCAGACGTACGGCCGGCTCTCCGACGGCATGATCTGCTCGGCGCGCGAGCTCGGCATCGGGGAGGACCACGCCGGCATCATCGTGCTGCCACCGGATGCCGCCGTCGACGGTGTCGCCGTACGGCCGGGCGATGACGCACGGCCGGTGGTCGGGCTGGATGACGTCGTCGTCGAGCTCGCCATCACGCCGGACCGCGGCTACTGCTTCTCCGCTCGGGGCGTCGCGCGGGAGCTCGCGCACTCGCTCGAGCTGCCGTACACGGATCCGGCCGCGGCGATCACTCCGGTGTCGGCGACCGCGGGCGGATACCCGGTGCAGGTGCTCGACGAGCGCGGCTGCGACCGCTTCACCGCAGTGACCGTACGTGGCGTTGACCCGACCGCGGCCAGCCCGGAGTGGATGAAGACCCGCCTGATCCACGCCGGCATGCGACCGATCTCGCTGATCGTCGACATCACGAACTATCTGATGCTCGACCTCGGCCAGCCAATGCACGCGTTTGACCTGAACCGACTGCGGGGCCCGCTCGTGGTCCGGCGGGCCGTGGACGGCGAGACGCTGGCGACGCTGGACGCCACGTTGCGCACGCTCGACCGCGACGACATCGTGATAGCCGACGAGTCCGGCGTCATCTCGCTCGCCGCGGTGATGGGTGGCGCCTCGACCGAGGTGGCCGACGATACGACCGACGTGCTGTTCGAGGCCGCTCATTGGGCACCGCTCGCGATCGCGCACACCGCTCGGCGGCACAAGCTGCCGTCCGAGGCGTCCAAGCGGTTCGAGCGCGGTGTCGACCCGGCTCTCACGACGGTCGCGGCCGCGCGTGCGGTCGAACTACTGACCCGCTACGGCGGCGGCACGGTCGACGCGGGCGTCACCGATGTGGACACCGTCGTGGCGCGGGCCGAGATCCAGATGGCGGTCGGCCATCCGTCGCGCATCGCCGGGGTCGACTACCCGGCCGGTACGGCGGCGCGCCTGCTCGCCGACCTCGGCTGTGTTGTCACCGAGGACGGCGACACGCTGCGCGTGGTACCCCCGACGTGGCGGCCCGACCTCACCGAGCCGATCGAGCTCGTCGAGGAGGTCATCCGGCTGTCCGGGTACGACCGGGTGCCGAGCGTGCTGCCGCCGGTCCAGCCGAGCAACGGGCTGACCGCGGACCAGCTCCGCCGGCGTACGGTCGGCCGGGCTCTGGCCGAGCGTGGACTGGTCGAGGTCATCTCCTACCCGTTCCTGTCGCCCGAGGTCCTGGATTCGCTCGGCCTCGGCGCCGACGATCCGCGCCGGGTCGCCGTACGCCTGGCGAATCCGCTGTCGGACAAGGAACCGCTGATGCGTACGACGTTGCTACCCGGCCTCGCCGCGACGCTGCGCCGCAACCGTGGACGCGACCTTCGCGACCTCGCGTTGTACGAGATCGGCCTGGTGTTCCTGGCGTCGGTGGATGCCCCGGCGCCGCCGCCGCTCGGCGTCGACCATCGGCCGACCGACGACGAGTTGGCGGCGGTGGACGCCTCGCTGCCGGACCAGCCGCGGCACGTCGCCGCGATGTACTGCGGCGATGTCGAGTTGGCCGGCTGGTGGGGTCCGGCCCGCGGGGCCGACTGGTCGGATGCCGTCGAAGCGGCGCGCCTGACCGTCACGGCGGCCGGAGCCACCGCGACCGTACGCGCCGGGCGGCAGGCGCCCTGGCATCCCGGCCGGTGTGCCGAGATCGTCGTGCCCGATGTCGACGGGCGCGACCTTGTCGTCGGCTACGCGGGCGAGCTCCATCCCGAGGTCTGTGCCGCTCTGTCGATCCCGGCGCGTACGTGTGCCATGGAAGTGAATCTCGACGCGATCCCGTTGCCGGGCATCACCGAGGCGCCGCGGTTCTCCACGTACCCGCCGGCACTGATCGATGTGGCGCTGGTCGTCGACGCGTCCACACCGGCCGGCGACGTGCGGTCCGCGCTCGTCGACGGCGCCGGACCGCTGTTGGAATCCGTGCGTCTGTTCGATGTCTACACATCGGACACGCTGGGAGCAAGCCGCAAATCGCTCGCGTACAGCCTGGCGTTCCGGGCACCGGATCGGACGCTCACCGGCGAGGAGGCGATCGCGGCGCGGGATGCCGCGGTGGCAGTGGCAGCCGACCGGTTCGGTGCGACATTGCGTTAGCCGTCGTCCACCTGCGGGGTGCTCTCCGGCCGGGCCGAACCCGGCTTCGCCGGGCCAAGATCGTAAGACAACTACCAGGTACGCAGATGGGCCGATACGCAGGCGTCGCACCTGCGTAACGATCGGATCCGATGGGACTTGCCAGCACTGGGACGAGCGGGTTAGCTAGCGCTCATGCGGGTGCGCATTGAAGCGAACGTGCTGGTGCCGGGGCGTGGCGCGCCCGTCGATGACGGCGTCGTGGTGCTTGACGGGTCGGCGATTTCGTTCGCCGGCCCGTCGGCCGATGCACCGGACACTCCGGATGCGACAGTCGTTTCGGCAGCGGCAGTCATGCCGGGGCTGTGGGACTGCCATACCCACCTGATGGGTGGCACGTCCCTCGACCTGAACCGGCTGCCGCTCGAGTCGCTGCCGCTGCGCGCGGTGCGCGCGGCCGCCGACCTTCGCGCAGCGCTCGACGCCGGCGTCACGAGCGTCCGCGAGATGGGCGGCCTCGGTGTCCACCTGGCCCGCGCGGTCGATGAGGGGACCGTCGCCGGCCCGTCGATCTACGCCGCCGGCGGCATCCTGTCGACGACCGGTGGCCACGGCGATCTGCATAGTTATCCGCTGGCCTGGGTGCACGAGATGCCCGAAGGTCGGCTCTGCGACGGTCCGGCCGAATGCGCGAAGGCCGCACGGGAGCAACTGCGCCTGAACGCGCGCGTGATCAAGGTGTGCGCGTCGGGTGGTGTCCTGTCCGAGATCGACGACCCGATCCACCAGCAGTTCACGGTGGCCGAGTTGCGGGCGATCGTCGAGGTCGCCGGGATGGCCGATCGCGTGGTGGCGGCGCACTGCCACGGCAAGCCCGGCATCATGGCCGCGATCGAAGCCGGCGTACGCACGATCGAGCACGGGACATATCTCGACGAGGAGTCGGCGGCGGCGATGCGTGAGACGGGCGCGATCCTGGTGCCGACCCGCACGATCGTGGAGGACATCCGGACCAGTCGCGCCGCGCCGCCCTATGCCCAGGCAAAACTCGACGCGATCGCGGACATCCACCGCGGTGCTGTGGCCCTGGCGCATGAGACCGGCGTACGTGTAGCGATGGGCACCGATCTCGCGCTGCGGGCCGGCGGCGGTCCGGGAGCCTGGGGGCGCAACGGACGGGAGCTTCCGCTGCTGGGCGAGTGCGGGTTCACGGCACTGGAGGCGATCGAGGCCGCCACCGCAAGCGGGCCGGACACGCTCGGGCCACAGGCGCCACGTTCGGGACAGCTCCAAGCTGGGTACGACGCGGATGTCATCACGCTCGACGTGAACCCAACCGACGACCTATCCGTCTTTGTAAAGACAGAACACATCACCGGCGTATGGCGGTCCGGGCAGCGCGTCAAGGGCTGACCGGTCGTGCGGGTCATCGACGCGTGAGTCCGCCCACGCGGACGACCCACACCGCCGGCGACCGTGGCGCGCCCATGTCACAGCGAGATCGGCGGGGGAGGTGAAGGGGTAGATGTCCGCACTGTCCGCGCATCGGCCGGCCGAGCCGCTGCCGTCGGCTCGACGGGCTGGGCGAGTGCCGCACGCGCCGCGCCAGCGTCTCGTTGCTCCCGTCGGCCGGGTCGAGATCCAGAACCACGTCGTTGACCTGCTCGCCGAGGGTGGCAGCGTGCTCCTGCGCGGCCCCGCCGGGATCGGCAAGTCGACCCTCCTCGACTCGTTGGCGCAGCAGCGCCCGGATGCGCTCGTTCTGCGGGTCGCGGCGGCCGAGGTCGAGTCGGGCCTGCCGTACCTGACACTGGTCGATCTCTTTGGCAAGGTCCTCGCGGATCACGGTGTCGTGCTCCGCGGCCACCTCCGCGCGGCCCTCGACGCCGCGCTCCTGCGCACCGCGACTCCGACGACGGCACAGGACGAGCTGGCCGTACGACTGGCGGTGCTGGAGTTGCTCCGCGTGCTGTCCAGCCGGCATCCGGTGCTGTTCGTCATCGACGATCTGCCGTGGGTCGACGAGCCGAGCGCCGGGGTGCTGCGCTTCGTAGCCCGCCGACTATCCGGGCTGCCGGTGCAGATGATTGCGGCCGCGCGGATCAGTGGCTACGAATCGGTCGCCCGAGCCGACCTGTGCCCGCCGCCATGTCACGAGGTCACGCTGCCGCCGCTCGGCGCCGATGACGTCGCCGACCTGTTGCGACAGCGGTTCGGCGATCGGATCAATCGCTCGGCCATCCTGCGGGTGCACGCCGCGTGCGGCGGCAATCCACTCTTCGCGCTCGAACTCGGCCGTGCCATCGCCGAGCGCGGCGAACCGATCGCGCTCGACGAGCCGCTGCCTGTTCCGGACAAGCTTCGCGACCTGCTCGTCGCGCGCCTGGCTGCACTGCCCGAACCGACGCGGGCCGCTCTGATCGTCGTTGCCGCGGCCGCGCGACCGACGCGTGACCTGCTCGACCGTACGGGCGCTGGCTCGATTGCTGACATCCGGGCGGCGCTCGACGCCGGCGTGGCGGCCGTCGGCAGCGACGGCGCGATCCGCTTCACGCATCCACTGCTCCGGGAAATGGTCTATGCCGACGCTCAGGTCTCCGATCGCGTGCAGGCACACGAAACGCTAGCCGCGGCGGTCGACGATCCAGTCGAACGCGCCCGCCACCTCGCGCTCGCCCGCCCGGAACCGGACGAGACGTTGGCCGCCACTCTGTCCGAGGCCGCAGTGGTGGCGAGCCATCGCGGCGCGCCCGCGATCGCCGCCGACCTTGCCCAACTGGCCGCCGACCGTACGGTCGACGGAGGTGCCGCGGCGGGGCGTCGCCTCGACGCGGCGCGGTTCGCCGAGGCCGCCGGCATGATCGGTGAGGCGAACCGGCTGGCCACGGAGGCACTGACCGTCGCGACAGATCCGGCGACCCGGGTCGCGCTGCGGCTTCTCCTGATCGATCTCGCGGGGCAGGACTACTCGCAGGCCGGACCGCTGCTGGAGGCGGCGGCACTCGACGCGGGTGAGAGGGCGGATCTCGGCGCGCTGGTGCACCTCTACCGCGGCCGGAAGGCGGTCTACGACGGCGATCCGCCCGGCGCCGCCGTCGAGCTGGACCGGGCGCGTGATCTGGCCAAGACGAGTGGCGACACCCATACGTTCGTCGCCGCTCTGGCGCTGCGCGCCCGCGTCACGAACCCGGAGGAGGGTGAGACGGACGCGCTGATCGACCGGGCCGCCGACCTCGCCCGCTCGCTGCCGCCCAGCCCGGAGATGTTGCTGATCCGGCAGCAGCACGCCGCGGCGATGATCCGCCGTGGCGACGTGGACGCCGGGCTGCGCGAACTCGAGGCGTTGCGGGCCGAGGTGGACC
Source organism: uncultured Actinomycetota bacterium (assembly GCA_963724705.1). Lineage (GTDB taxonomy): Bacteria > Actinomycetota > Actinomycetes > Mycobacteriales > Micromonosporaceae > DASQPR01. Next base: position 1,478,794 of record CAVRVS010000004.1, on the reverse strand, counting down.
GCGGTGGCTCGGTGGGCAACGTCGCCAATGTGCTCATCTCCGTCTGCTCGGCGTACGTGCGAGCCGGGCGTTACGCCGAGGGGCTCGCGGCCGGGCGCACCTGCCTGCGGCTGTTCGCGGATCTCGAAGTGACGCCGGGTCCTGGCCTGGTCATCGGCGCGATCGCCGAGCTGTACGGCGGCGATCTCGAAGCGGCCGGCCGGAATGCGTCCGAGGCCGTCAATGCGAGCCTCGCGGCCGGCGACGAGGAATGGCTGAAGATGGCGTACGCCGTCCAGGGTCAGGTGTTGATGCTCGGCGGCGACCCGGGCGCAGCGCTGGAGCCGATGCGCCGGGCGTACGACATCGAGGTGCGCCGGGGCGAGGTCGACCCGGGCCGCGTGCTGTGGCACGCGGATTTTGTCGAGACTCTCGCCGCCGCCGGTGCCCGGGCCGAGGCGGCTCGGGTGCTGACCGACGTGAGCGCGATCGCCGATGACCTCAAGCGCGAGACGGCGATGCTGAGCCTCACGCGGGCCGGTTGCCTGCTCGCGTCGGCCGATGGCGAGCCGCGGATGGCCGCGGCCGAGCTCGCGGCGGCCATCGAACAATGGTCCGACCATCCATTTCCCATCGAGATCGCCCGAGCGCACCACGCGCTCGGCACGATCGAGCGTCGCGCCCACCGGCGTGGCGCGGCGCGCGACGCGTTCGCAGAGGCGGCGCGCCGGTACGGCGAACTCGGGGCACACCCGTGGCGACTCGCGGCGGAGGCGGAATTGACGAAACTGAACGGTCCCCGAGGGCTCGGCCTGTCCGACACCGAGGCGCGCATCGTCGACCTGGTCCGGCGCGGCGCGACCAACCGGGAGATCGCGCGCGCGACCTTCCTGTCGGTGAAGGCGATCGAAGCGAATCTGACCCGGCTCTACCGCCGCTTCGGCGTCCGCAATCGAGAGCAGTTGAGCCACGCGGTCGCGGAGACATCCGCGAGCGAGTGAGTCCTGCGAGCGAGTGACTCCTGCTAGCGAGTAACGTCTGCGCGCCGGTGGCGGTCGGCCGGCGCATCAGCTCAGCCCGTGATCGGCTTAGCCTGGGATCGCTCAGCCGGTGTTCGGCTCAGCCGGTGATGGGGCGTGGGTCGAACGTCGCCCGAATCTTCGCGATCTTGCCGTGTTCGATGTGGCTCCAGTTCGCCGTTGGCATCGGCGGCGTGGCGGCGGTGCGAATGTCATACCAGGTCAGCACGTCGTCACCGTCGACGAAGATCTTCTGGATGACGAGATCGGTCATCAGATCGCCCATCGCGGCCAGGCCCTTCAGGCAGGACTCGACGCCGTCCGCCTCGCCCATCGGCCCGCGGAACGTCACGTCGTCGGCCAGGATCGACCGGAGCGTGTCGAAGTCTTTCGACTTCCACGCAGCGAAATAGGTCTCGGCTAGGCCTCGGGTATCGGCGGTCATCGGCGATCTCCTTCTCCAGGTCGGGCGCCGGCTTCATAGAGGGCGTCGGATCGGGACGGCTCAGGACGGCCGGGCAGTCAATCGCCAACGTGATCCGGTTTCAGACCCTCGATCGACATTGCCATGCGGCACCGACAAAACCATCGACTTGATGGCAGTCCCGGTGGCCGCGAAGGCGCTTACCCGTCGTCGCCGTTATGCGTACCCGGACCGGTCGCGGCTAACCATCTCCCGCTCAATGGGACATTGCCCACCGGAAATTGACCGGCAAACCTGCATGAGGTTACGGTATGGTGCATAGACATACGGCGCGCCACGCGCCATGAGGTACCGAGAGACAGGGGCGCAGGCGTCGTGGGCGTTCGGATCGCGGTAGCCGGGGCTACCGGCTACGCCGGCGGGGAGCTGCTCCGCCTCCTGGCCGGGCATCCCGACGTCGAGCTGACCGCCGTCACCGGCCACTCGTCGGCTGGCGCCCGCATCGGCGACGTGCACCCGAATCTCCGCTCGATCGCCGACCTCACCATCGCACCGACCGAGCCCGGGTCACTCGCCGGTGCCGACCTGGTGTTCCTCGCGCTACCGCACGGCGAATCGGGTGCGCTGGCGGCGCAACTCACGGATGACGTGAAGGTGGTCGACCTCGGCGCCGACCACCGGCTGCGCGACGCGGACGCCTGGTTGCGCTACTACGGCGGCGCGTACGCCGGAGCATGGACGTACGGCCTGCCGGAACTCGCCGGCCAGCGCGCGACGATCACGACGAGCACGAAGGTCGCGGCGGCCGGGTGCTACGCGACCGCGATCACGCTCGCGCTCGCGCCGCTGATCGCCAGCGGGATCGCGAGCCCGGACGACGTCGTCGTAGTCGCCGCGTCCGGAACGTCGGGCGCCGGACGGGGTGCGAAGGCGCACCTGCTCGGTTCCGAGGTCATGGGCGACGTCAGCGTCTACAAGGTCGGCGCGCACCAGCACGTACCCGAGATCAAGCAGGCGTCCGGCGCGCGGACGCTGTCGATGACCCCGATCCTCGCGCCGATGCCGCGCGGCATCCTCGCGACCTGCACGCTGGTGCCGACGAACCCGACCAGTGCGGACGCCGTCGCCGACGTGCTGCGGGCCGCCTACGACAACGAACCGTACGTGCATGTGCTTACCGGTGGCGCGAGTCCTCGGACCGCGGCCACCGCCGGCTCGAACTCGTGCCACCTCAAGGCGCACGTCGATGCCGACTCCGGCCGGATCATCGTCGTCTCGGCGCTGGACAACCTCGGCAAGGGCGCCGCCGGGCAGGCTCTGCAGTGCGCCAACCTCATGCTGGGGCTGCCCGAGTCGACCGGTCTCACGATCGACGGAGTGGCGCCGTGACCGCCGATCAGCAGACCACCGGCCGGCAGCCGCTCGTCGTGATCAAGTACGGCGGTCACGCCATGACGTCGCCAGAGGCACGGACGGCGTTTGCCCACGAGGTACTCGCCCTGCGCGCGGCCGGCGCCTGGCCGGTCGTCGTTCACGGTGGCGGACCGCAGATCAGCGCGATGCTGGCCCGGGTCGGCATCGCGTCGGAGTTCCGCGGCGGCCTGCGGGTGACCACCGCCGACGCGATGGACATCGTCCGGATGGTGCTCGTCGGGCAGGTCGGTCGCGAGGTGGTCGGCGCGATCAACGCGATCGCGCCGGTTGCCGTCGGACTGTCGGGTGAGGACGCGGGCCTGCTGACCGCGGAACGTCGCGTCGCGCACGTCGACGGCGAGCCCGTGGATCTCGGCCAGGTCGGTGACGTCGCCACGGTGCGCCCGGCGATCCTGCTCGACCTGCTGACCGCCGGCCGGATCCCGGTGGTGGCCACGGTCGCGCCGGATGCCATCGGCGTGCCGCACAACCTGAACGCCGACACCGCGGCGGGTGCGCTCGCCGTCGCGCTCGGCGCGGACCAACTCGTGATGCTGACCGACGTCGCCGGTCTCTACCGGGCGTGGCCGGACGCGACGACGCTGATCGATGCTCTCGACACGAACGAATTGGAGCTGCTGATGCCGAGCCTGTCGGCCGGAATGGTGCCCAAGATGGAGGCGTGCCTGCGTGCGGTGCGCGGCGGCGTGCCGGCGGCGCATGTCGTCGACGGCCGCGATCCGTCGTGGTCGGCCGTCGTGACCGGCGGCGCGGCCCACGGCACCACGATCACCGCGACGCCCGCGGTGGTGACGGCATGAGCGAGCGTCAGCGAGCGAATCAGACAACTCAGTGCGCGTGTGCCTCATGCACGCCCGCAGCGAAGCGAGGACGTGCATGAGCGCGCTGCGAGCCCGGTGGGGCAACGCCATCATGGGTACGTACGGAACGCCGGCGCTCGCCCTCGTACGCGGTGAGGGTGCGGTCGTGACCGACGACGCCGGCCGGACCTACGTCGACATGCTCGGCGGCATCGCCGTCAACTCGCTCGGCCACGCCCACCCGGCCGTCGTCGAGGCGGTGTCGCGGCAGATCCGGCAGCTCGGCCACGTGTCGAACCTCTACGTCGCGGAGCCGCCGGTCGCGCTGGCCGAGCTGCTGCTCGTCCTGGCCGGCCGGCCCGGCAAGGTCTACTTCGGCAACTCAGGGGCCGAGGCGGTCGAGGCGGCATACAAGATCTCCCGGCGGACCGGGCGCTCGCACGTCGTCGCGGCGGCGGGCGGGTTCCACGGTCGCACGATGGGTGCGCTGTCGCTGACCGGCCAGCCGTCGAAGGCGGATCCGTTCCGGCCGCTGCCCGGCCCGGTGACGCACGTGCCGTTCGGCGATGCCGATGCGCTCGCGGCCGCGGTCAGCGACGAGACGGCGATGGTGATCCTGGAACCGATCCAGGGCGAGAACGGCGTCATCGTCCCGCCGCCGGGCTACTTCGCGGCCGCGCGCGCGATCACTGCGAAGCACGGTGCGTTGCTGGCGCTGGACGAGGTGCAGACCGGCATCGGCCGTACCGGCCATTGGTTTGCCCACCAGGCGCCCGGCGGACCCGACGCCGGCGTCGAACCGGACATCGTCACGCTGGCCAAGGGACTCGGCGGCGGGCTGCCGATCGGCGCGTGCCTCGCGTTCGGCTCGGCGGCGGAGCTCCTGGGTCCGGGCGCCCATGGGTCGACGTTCGGTGGCAACCCGGTGAGCTGCGCCGCCGCGCTGGCCGTGCTTCGCACGATCGCGCGCGACGGCCTCCTCGATCACGTGACACGCGTCGGCGGCCGGCTGGCGAGCGGCATCGACGGATTGGGCAGCCCGCTGGTCTCCGGCGTGCGCGGTGCGGGGCTCCTGCTCGGCATCGTGCTCACCGCGCCGGTCGCGGTGGCCGCCGTCGAAGCGCTGCGGGATCGTGCGCAATTCGCTGGGACGCAAGGCTTCCTGGCCAATGCGCCACACCCGGACGTGATCCGGCTCGCGCCACCGTTGATCCTGTCGGCTGAGCAGGCGGACGCATTTGTCGCCGCGCTCGGCGAGACGCTGGCCTCGCTCGGTCCGGCGGCACCCCTTGCGGCCGGTGAACCGGCCGTCGCCGACGTCGCACATATGACGTCGATCGATCGGAAGGACGTGGCCCATGCGGCACTTTCTGCGTGACGACGACCTGAGCCCGGCCGAGCAGTCGGCGGTGCTCGACGCCGCGGCCGCACTGGTCGACGCCCCCCATCGCGACAAACCGCTGGAGGGTCCGCGATCGGTCGCGGTCATCTTCGAGAAGCCGTCGCTGCGGACGCGCGTGTCCTTCGAGGTCGCGATCGCCGAGCTCGGCGGCAACCCGGTCGTGCTGGACGCGCAGGCCACCCACTTCGGGCGGGGGGAGACGATCGAGGACGCCGGTCGGGTGCTGTCCGGCTACGTCGACGCGATCGTCATCCGTACGTTCGACGACCAGCGTCTGGCGGCGCTCGCGCAGGCGGCCACGGTCCCGGTGATCAACGCGCTGACCGACGGCTACCACCCGTGCCAGCTGCTGGCCGACCTGCTCACGATCCGTCAGCTGTACGGCTCGACGCAGGGCCGGACACTCGCGTACGTCGGCGATGCCGCGTTCAACATGGCCAACTCGTACGCGCTGGCCGGTGCGGCCGCCGGTATGCACGTACGGATCGGTGCGCCGGCCGGATACCAGCCGGATCCGGCCCTCGTGACCCGGGCCCGGGCGATCGCGTCGTCGACCGGCGGCTGGGTCACCGTCACCGACGACCCGTACGAGGCGGTCCGCGACGCCGACGTGGTGGCCACGGACACGTGGACGTCTATGGGCCAGGACGAGAGCGCCGACCGGATCGCCGTGCTCACGCCGTACCAGCTGAATGCCGCTCTTTTGGCCGCGGCCAAGCCGGGTGCGGCCGCGTTGCACTGCCTGCCGGCCCACCGCGGCGAGGAGATCACCGACGAGGTGATGGACGGTCCGCAGAGCGCGGTCTTCCAGCAGGCGGCCAACCGCCTGCCGGCGCAGAAGGCCGTGCTGGCCTGGCTGTTGCGGCAGGCGCGGGCGGACGCGCAAGGTCGCAAGGTCGCCGTCCAAGCGAGCCCGGCGGCGGCCAAGCACGGCGGGTCCGTCGTCTCGCTGGTCGGGAGTGCGGCGTGACCGCGCCGGCCCTGACCGCGAGCAGGGCGGCCCGGCACGCCCGCATCGTCGCGCTGATCCGCGGTCGGACGGTGCGTGCGCAGACCGATCTGGCCGAACTCCTCGCGGCCGAGGGCATCCAGGTCACACAGGCGACGCTATCGCGCGATCTCGACGAGCTCGGCGCGGTGAAGGTCCGCACCGGCGACGGCACGTCGGCGTACGTGATTCCGGAGGACGGGAACGCGGCCCTGCGGCCGGCCGAGGCCACTCCGGCGCGCCTGCAACGGCTTCTGCGCGAGTTGCTGACCGGGGTCGACGCTAGCGGCAACCTCGTGGTGCTGCGGACGCCGCCGGGCGCCGCGCAGTTCCTGGCCAGTGCGCTGGACCGCTCCGGCCTGGTGGACGTGGTGGGCACGATCGCCGGCGACGACACGATCCTGGTCGTCGCCCGCGACAACACGCCGGCCGCCAGCACGGCCGGCGCGACACTCGCCGCCAAGCTCTCCGCGTGGTCGGCCGGTACGGCCGGCGCGGACGCACCCTGACGCACCGAGACATCGACGCACACCGAACCTCGACGCACACCGAACCTCGACAAGCACAGAGAGGCAGCACCGATATGACCGAGCGGGTGGTTCTCGCGTATTCCGGAGGGCTTGACACGTCCGTGGCCGTCCCGTACTTGGCCGAGCGCATGGGCGCCGAGGTGATCGCCGTCGCGGTCGACGTCGGCCAGGGCGGCGAAGACATGGAAGTCATTCGCAAGCGTGCACTCGCCTGCGGAGCGGTCGAGTCCGAGGTCATCGACGCGCGCGATGAGTTCGCCGCCGACTACTGCTTCGGTGCGATCCGCGCCAACGCGCTCTATATGGACCGCTATCCGCTGCTGTCGTCGCTGTCCCGCCCGCTGATCGTCAAGCACCTCGTCGCGGCGGCCGCGCGCCACGGCGGCACGGTTGTCTCGCACGGCTGCACCGGCAAGGGCAACGACCAGGTGCGGTTCGAGGTCGGTATTGGCGCGCTCGCGCCGGAGCTCAAGGTCGTCGCGCCGGCTCGGGATTTTGCGTGGACCAGGGACAAGGCCATCGTGTACGCCGAGAGCAAGGGTCTGCCGATCGAGACGTCGAAGCGGTCGCCCTACTCGATCGACCAGAACGTCTGGGGTCGCGCCGTCGAGACCGGCTTCCTCGAGGACATCTGGAACGGACCGATCGAGGACGTGTACGCCTACACCAGCGATCCGTCGATCACCCGTGACCCGGACGAGGTCGTGATCACGTTCGATGCCGGCGTGCCGGTCGCGATCGACGGCGAGACCGTGACGCCGTACCAGGCGATCGTGGAGATGAACCGGCGCGCCGGTGCGCAGGGTGTCGGCCGGATCGACATGGTCGAGGACCGGCTCGTGGGCATCAAGAGCCGGGAGGTGTATGAGGCGCCGGGCGCGATCGCGCTGATCACGGCGCATCAGGAGTTGGAGGCCGTCACCGTCGAGCGTGACCAGGCTCGATTCAAGAAGTCGGTCGACCAGCGCTGGGGCGAGCTCGTCTACGACGGCCTGTGGTTCTCGCCGCTGAAGGAGTCCCTGGACGCGTTCATCGCCGACACGCAGCGCTATGTCTCCGGCGAGATCCGCATGACGCTGCACGGCGGTCGCGCCACGGTCACCGGCCGGCGCTCGGACGCGTCGCTCTACGACTTCAGCCTCGCGACGTACGACGAGGGCGACCTGTTCGACCAGTCGCTGGCCAAGGGCTTCGTCCAGTTGTGGGGTCTGCCGTCGCGACTCGCATCGGCTCGTGACGCCCGGCTCGGCGGCTGACCGGGCCTCTCGCGTTCATGATCAGGGCGCTGAGCAACCAAGGTCACGGAATCTTCGAACAGCTGGAGGAGACTGTGGTCGTGAGCGACCGCGTACCGAGCGACACCGAGACCGGGCCGGGCTACACCGGAAGCGCCGGATCGGGGCGGACCAGCCTGTGGGGCGGCCGCTTTTCGGGCGGGCCGGCCGAGGCGCTCGCGCGCCTGTCGGTGAGCGTGCAGTTCGACTGGCGGCTCGCGCCGTACGACATAGCCGGGTCGCGCGCACACGCCCGCGTCCTGGCCCGCGCGAACCTGCTCACCTCCGACGAACTCGGCCGCATGTTGGCGGCGCTGGACGATCTCGAGGCGGCGTGCGCGTCGCGCCAGTTCGTCCCGACCGCCGAGGACGAAGACGTCCACACCGCGCTCGAACGTGGCCTGCTCGAACGGCTCGGCACTCTCGGCGGCAAACTCCGCGCCGGCCGTTCCCGCAACGACCAGGTCGCCACCGATCTGCGGCTCTACCTCCGCGATCACGCTCGGGGCGTGGCGGCCCGGCTGGTCGAGTTGGCCGACGCTCTCGTCGCGCAGGCGGCCGAGCACATCGACACGCCCGCCCCCGGCATGACGCACCTGCAACCGGCCCAACCTGTCTCGTACGGGCACCATCTGCTGGCGCATGTGCAACCGCTGCTGCGGGACCTCGATCGGTTGCGCGACTGGGACCGGCGTGCATCGGTCAGCCCACTCGGCTCGGGTGCGCTGGCCGGCTCGTCGCTGCCGCTGGACCCGGTCCAGGTCGCCCGCGAGCTCGGATTCGCCGCCGCCGCCCCGAACTCGATCGACGCGGTGGCCGACCGCGACTTCGCGGCCGAGTTCCTGTTCGTTGCCGCGTTGATCGGCGTGCATCTGTCCCGCCTCGGCGAGGAGATCGTGCTGTGGACCACGCCGGCGTACGGCTGGGTCGAACTCGACGACGCGTACGCCACCGGCTCGTCGATCATGCCGCAGAAGAAGAACCCGGACATCGCTGAGCTCGCCCGCGGTAAGTCGGGCCGGCTGATCGGCGGACTCGTCACGGTTCTCACCATGCTCAAGGGGCTGCCGCTGGCGTACGACCGCGATATGCAGGAGGACAAGGAACCGGTTTTCGACGCGGTGGACACACTCCAGGTCGTGCTGCCGGCGCTGGCCGGGATGATCGCGACCATGACGGTCCGGGCCGACCGCATTGCCGCGGCGGCACCGGTCGGCTACACGCTCGCCACCGAGGTCGCCGACTGGCTCGTGCGTCGCGGCATCCCGTTCCGCGAGGCGCACGAGATCACGGGTTCCCTCGTGGCGCGCGCGTCGGCCCGTGGCGTCGGGCTCGACGAGATCAGCGACTCCGAATTGTCCGACGTGTCGGACGCTCTGACGCCCGAGGTGCGAGGGGTGCTGACCGTCGCGGGAGCGCTTGCCGCGCGCACGACGTACGGGTCGACCGGTCGGCACCCGGTCACCGAACAGCTGGCTTCGGCCGCCGAGCAGGTCGAACAGTGGCGGGCCTGGTCGGACGAGGTTGTCGTGCCCCGGTAGCCTCGTCGAGGTGAGTGGCACGCGCATCGCGATGTGGTCCGGGCCGCGCAACATCTCGACCGCGATGATGCGCAGCTTCGGCGAGCGTGCCGACGCGATCGTCGTCGACGAGCCGCTCTACGCGCACTATCTCTACGCGACCGGTCTGGACCACCCCGGTCGCGACGCCATTGTCGCGAGCCAGCCGTCCGACTGGCGCGCGGTCGCGGCCGCGCTGACCGGGCCGTTGCCCGACGGCATCTCGGTGTTCTACCAGAAGCACATGACGCACCATCTGCTGCCTGATGTCGGCCGGTCGTGGCTCAGTGTGCTGAGCCACGCGTTCCTGATCCGGGATCCCGCCTACGTCGTGGCGTCGTACGCGAAAGTTCGCGAGCCGACGCTGGACGACCTCGGATATCCGCAGCAGGTCGAGATCTTCCGGCGGTACGGCGGCCCGGTCATCGACGCCGCCGACGTGCTCCGCGATCCGGCCGGCGTGCTGTCCCGACTGTGCGAAGCGCTCGGCATCGACTGGGACCCGGCGATGCTCCGGTGGCGGCCCGGGCCCCGGGACACCGACGGCGTCTGGGCGCCGCACTGGTACGGCAAGGTCGAAACCTCCACCGGCTTCGCCACCTACGATCCCGGGCCGGCGGTGGTGCCGAGTCGACTCCAGTCGCTGGTTGACGCCGCGATGCCGTATTACGAGGAACTCGCCGTGCAGCGGCTCGCGGCATAGCTACGCAACGGAGCCGTACCGCCCCAGGATCTAAGACCCCCCGACGACGGGCGTGCCGTGCGTTGTTGCGTGGTCGTGGTACAGCTGCGCGACGCGGAGGGTGACCGGACCGACGCCGCCCGATCCGATGAGGCGGCCGTCGATCTCGACGACGCCAGCGATCTCGCCCATCGTGCCCGTGCAGAACACCTCGTCCGCTGTGTACATCTCGGTCAGCGAGACGTCGCGGATCTCGACCGGGATGCCCGCTGACGAGGCAAGCGCGAGGACCGTCGATCGCGTGATGCCCTCCGGACACGCCACCGAGCGGGGCGTCACCAACGCGCCGCCGGTGACGGCGAAAAGATTCGTCGCGTTCGTCTCCGCGACAAACCCGCGACCGTCGAGCATCAGCGCGTCGTCGGCCCCGGCGACATTCGCTTCCATCTTCGCGAGGATCGAATTCAGCAGGTTGTTGTGGTGGATCTTCGGGTCGAGGACGTCGGGTCCGGGCCGGCGCGTACTGGCGGTGATCAGCCGCAGACCGGACGTGTCGTACACAGGCGCCTTGTATTCGGGCAGCACGATAAGCGTGCAGCCGGCCTGGTTGAGCCGCGGATCCATGCCGCTGGTCACCTTGACACCCCGGGTCAACGTCAGCCGGATGTGTACGCCGTCGGTCATCGCGTTCGCGGCGAGCGTTTCGGCGATCGCCGCGATGATGTCGGCGGTGTCCGGGATGGCCGCGAATCCGAGCGCGGTCGCCGACCGCCGCAGCCGGGCCAGATGCGGTTCGAGGCCGAAGATGCGGCCGTCGTAGACGCGTAGCCCTTCCCAGACCGCGTCGCCGCCCTGGGCCAGCGAATCGAACGGCGAGATGCCCGGCTCGTCCCGGTGCCGCAGCACGCCGTTGCACCAGTAGACAATGTCGGCGTTGCGCTCGTCGTACGTCTGCAGCATGGGGACGCTCCTACCGTGAGTCGGGAATGTCGTACCGGCACGATCATGTAACCATGGGGTCCGGCCGCCGAACGGGCCGGCTGGGAGGGGCACACGTGGGGGAACGCGGCGACGTCTGGCGGGCGCTGCGCGGGACGGACGTCGAGGCGTCCGCGCGCGCTCTGCTCGGCTGCACCGTGACGGCGTACGGCGTGACGGTCCGGCTGACCGAGGTCGAGGCCTACTCGGGCGTCGGCGACGACCCGGCGTCGCACGCCCACCGTGGTCTGACACGGCGGAACGCGGTGATGTTCGGGCCGTCCGGCGTGCTCTACGTGTACTTCACGTACGGCATGCATTGGTGCATGAACGTCGTCTGCGGGCCACTGGGTCGGGCGTCGGCCGTTTTGTTGCGGGCCGGCGCCGTTGTCGACGGAATCGAGATCGCCCGGTCCCGTCGCCTCGGCCGGTCGGGCTCGCCGATGGCCGACCGGGATCTGGCCCGCGGGCCGGCGCGGCTCGCCATGGCGTTAGGCGTGACCGGCGTCGAGTACGGCACACCGTTGCTCGACGGGACCGGCCCAGTCACCCTGCACCCGCCGGCAGCGGCGGCCGCCGCCAGCACCATCCGTAGCGGGCCGCGAGTGGGCATCTCGGTCGGGGTGGACAAGCCTTGGCGCTTCTGGCTCGACGGTGAGCGCTCGGTGAGCACGTTCCGGCCGCGGCTGCCTCGGCCGGAAAAGCCCCCGCCCGAGCACTCTCCGCCGCCGGAAAAGTCTCGCCAAGCAAGACCGCCACGACCAAAAAAACCCCGGCAAGACAGCCCGACCCCGCCGAAACGCCCGCGGCCGAAACGCCCGCCCCGGACCTAATGCCCGCGCTCGCCGATACGCGGGTAGGGGGTCGGGTGCTACCCCGGTAGGGCGCGTCTCAAGGGTGGCGGCGATAGCCTCCGGCTATGGATCTGCGCCGCGTCCGGGACGACGTTGTCGAACTCGTCGTCGGCGGCGGTGTGCCCGCCGGCTCGCTGCGGCGGCCGCGTTGGCTCGGTCCGTACCGGTGGCCGGTCCTGCTCTTGCTGACGGTGGCGCTCGGGTTCGCCGCGAAGGCGAGCGTCCACGGCGCGAGCCCCGGAGGCCAGGTCGTCGCGGTGCTCGGCGCCGCACCACTGGCGATCATGGCGATCCGACCGCTGATCGCGTGGCGCGTGGCGTGGATCGCGGCCCTGCTGTCGGCAGGCTTCCCGTCGCCACATGAAACCGCGTGGCCGTGGGCTCCGGTGACCGTCCTGGTCTATCTCGCTGCCCTGTTCGCGGCGGCAGCGACGCAGCGCCTCGGCGTGACCGTCGGGATCTGGCTCGCGACATCTGTGCTCGTCGTCTGGGAGACGAACCAGAACAACGTAGCCGGGCGTCATGATCCTTGTGACGGTGCTCGTGCTCGCCGGTGACCAAGTCCGGCGCCGGGCCCGCGCGCAACGCAACCTCGTCGCCGAAGAGGAGCGCAGCGTCGTCCTTGCCGAACGGACCCGGATCGCGCGCGAACTCCATGACGTCGTCGCGCACCACATGTCGATGATCGCTGTGCGGGCAGAGACGGCTCCGTACCGGTTGGGCGAGGTTGACCCGGCCGCCCGCATCTGAGTTCGGCGAGATCTCGGCCGCCGCCCGCGAGGCCCTGGTGGAGATGCGCCGGCTGTTAGGTGTCTTGCGCAGCGAACAGCACGAAGCCTTGACGGCGCCACAACCCGGCCTCGCCGATCTGGCCGAGCTGGTTGAGGGCGCCCGCCGGGCCGGCGCCACCGTCGATCTTGACGTGGCGGATGATGTCCCGAGCGCGTCGCCGGCCGTCGAGCTGACGGCCTACCGAATCGTTCAGGAGGCGCTGTCAAATGCGGGCCAGCACGCTCCACGGGCGAGAACAACGGTCGCCGTTGGTCGCACGGCGACGAACCTCACCGTGGTGGTGAACAACGGCCCGGCGCCGCGGCTCGACCACGCGACGGCCGGGCGCACCGCACCGCCGCGCGTCGGGCACGGGCTGTTGGGCATGCGCGAGCGGGCGACAGCCCTGGGCGGTGAGCTCGCTGCGGGTCCGCTTGGGCGACGGCGGTTTTACGGTACGGGCGACCCTTCCGCTGTCGGCCGACGTCGACCTCGAGGCGGGCGCGGCACCCGATCCGGCGACCGCGGCCGGCGGTGCCGCGTGATCACGGTGCTCATCGTCGACGACCAGGCGATGGTGCGGGAGGGCTTTGCCGCGCTGTTGAGCGCGCAGTCCGACATCGTTGTCCTGGGCGACGCGGCCAACGGTGCCGAGGGGGTGGCGGCGGCGCGACGACTGGACCCGGACGTCGTCCTCATGGACGTACGCATGCCGGTCATGGACGGCTTGGCGGCGACGGAAAAGATCCTGGGCGGACCGGCCGGACCGACCGGGTCGGTTGGATCGGCCGGCGCCGGCGGCTCGGGCCGCCCGAAGGTGCTGATCCTGACCACGTTCGACCTCGACGACTACGTGTTCGGTGCCCTGCGAGCGGGTGCCAGTGGCTTCGTCCTCAAGGACGCCCCGGCGGCGGACCTCGTGCATGCCGTACGCGTTGTGGCCGCGGGCGACGCGCTGCTGGCGCCGTCGGTGACCCGGCGCCTGATCGCCGACTATGCGACACGCGGTCGGCCCGACCGGCGTACCACCGCCGCGCTGGGTGAGCTGACGCCCCGCGAGACGGACGTGCTGCGCCTGATCGCGCACGGACAGTCCAATCAGGAGATCGCCGGCAAGCTCGTGCTCGCGGAGCAGACGGTGAAGACACACGTGAGCCGCGTGCTCGCGAAGTTGGCATTGCGTGATCGCGCGCAGGCGGTCGTGTTCGCGTACGAGAGCGGCCTGGTCACGCCGGGCGAATAGCGCGCCGGTATCACCGATCAACGGTCGAGCGGTACCGCGGAGTGACGCGAAGATGGCTCCACAGCGTGAGGCGTCGGAGGAGATCGTCTTCCTAGCTTGACGCCCATGATGATGTGGATCCTTCGTGGCGCGGCCGCATTCGTGGTCGGAGTAGTGCTCGCCATCGGGCTGCCGGATCCGGCGCCTGCGGCCCCCGCCGTAGCAGCCGTCGCCGGCGTACCGACGACCAACCCGTACCGTGTCGCCGCGTATTTCGCCGGTCTTCCGAGCGAGCGTGCGTGGGCGCTCGCGATGAACGCGCCGATGACGATCGGCAACCTCGACGGCGCGCCGATCGCGCTGCGCTACGCCGCCAACGCCCGCGACGCTGGTGCCCGTTACGCGGGCCGGCAAATCCTCGGCTACCAACCGGGCGATGACGGCCGGATCGTCGAGGTGGTCGGCGACCTCACCTCGGCGACGCGGATCGCGGTGCTGGTACCGGGGTCGGACACCACGCTGTCCGACTTCGACGGCGGCCTCGGTGGCGTGCAGCGACGCGCGCCCGCCTGGCAGGCGCGCCAGTTGTTGGCGGCCAGTGGTCCGGGCACCGCCGTGGTGGCATGGCTCGGCTACGACACACCGAAAGGAATCGGGCGGGCGGCGATCCGGTCGGAGTGGGCCGAGGCCGGCGCGGACTCGCTCGTACGGTTCATCGACGGGCTGGTCGCCCAGTGTCCACATGCCACGATCACCGTGATCGGCCACAGCTACGGCACCGTTGTCCTCGGTCACGCCGCCCGCCGGCTCCCGGCCGCGGTCACCGACCTGGTTGCCATCGGAAGTCCCGGAATGGACGTGTCGCGGGCATCTGATCTGCACACGAACGCACGGGTCTGGGCCGGCAGCGATCCGACCGATTGGACGCTGCGGCTGCCGGATCTTCGGATCCTCGGTGCCGGTCACGGGACCAATCCCACCGCTGCGAGCTTCGGGGCATTGCCGTTGCGCGTGGGGGATGCGGCCGGCCACGACGGCTACTTCGTCGGCGGCACCGACGCGCTGGCGAGCATCGCCGGTGTCGTCGCCGGATCGAGTGCCGGCTCGAACGTCGGGTCGACGGTGACATCGTGACCGCCGTGGCCGCCCCGACCGCGATGCCTGTGGCGCCCAGAAACCCGATCGATGACGTACCAACCGCACCGCGCAAAGCGGCGGCCAACCCAGTACCAGCTAATCCCACGAATCGCCGCGACGCCTACCTCGACGCCTTGCGCGCCGGCAGCCTGCTCGTGGTCGTCCTGTGGCACTGTGTCGCCACGCGACTGACCTGGACGAGCACCGGCCCACACGCCACTAGCCCGCTCGAGTCTGTCCCGGGCCTCTGGCTCGGCACGTGGGTATTGCAGGTCATGCCGGTCTTCTTCTACGTCGGCGGCTACCTGCACCAGCGGTCGTGGCGGCCCGGGTTCGTGCGGCGCCGGGTCGGTGGGCTGCTGCGCGCGACCGCACCGCTGCTGGGCGCCTGGGCCGTTGCGGCCGGTGCGATGGTCACGGTGGGTGGGGTGGATTGGACGACGGGTACGGTCAAACTCGCGCTGAGCCCACTGTGGTTCCTCGTGGTCTACCTGCTCCTGGTCGTGCTGCTGCCGGTGGCCCGGTGGCTCGACCGGCGGCTCGGATGGACCGTCTTGCCGTTGCTCGCCGGCTTCGCGATCGCGGTCGACGTGGCTCGGCTCGGCTTCGGCGTCCCGTGGATCGGGTGGCTCAATCTCGCCGTCGTGTGGGGGCTCGCGCACCAGGCCGGTTTTCACCACGAGACGTTGATGCGCGCGCCTCGACGGACCGGCTTCGCTCTTGTCGTCGGCGGCGTTATCGGTCTGACCGCATTGCTGGCGATCGGCTACCCCGGCTCGATGGTCGGCGTACCGGGCGACAAATGGTCGAACATGTCACCGCCAACCGTCGCGATCGTCGCGTTGACAATGCTCCAGGTCGGCCTGATCCGGCTCGCGCATCCGGCCGCGTCCCGGTTTCTCGCCCGTCCCGTCGCGAGCCGCGCCCTCTCGGCTGCCAATCGGTTCGCCATGCCGGTGTTTCTCTTCCACATGTCGGCGTTCCTGCTCGCCCAGGCGATCGGCTGGCCCGCCGTAGCGGCCGCCGCGGGGATCGGGGTAGTCATCGGAGCCGCACGGCGACGCCTTGCACGCCGCCGTCACCCGGTCGAAAAGATCGGCGGAACGCCGTGCTAGCCGGCTTGGCGGGCGTACAGATCGCGCAGCAGACCGATCTCGCCACCGTGATGCATGACCTCGCGGTTGATGTGCACGATCAGACCGGCCATGGTGTCGTCGGCGTACTGCCCGCCCTTCGGACCGAGTTTGCGGGCCATGCCGTCGTCGTCGAGCCCGCTGATGCCGGCCATCCACGCCGCGTACGTCTGCTCGAGATACGCGACCGCCTCGGCCGCCGTGCCCGGCAGGCTTGCCGGATAGCGCTTCGGATCATTCATGTCGAGGTCGGGGAACGGGTCCTCGCCGAAGAACGCACCGGCGCGGTTGGCGAACCCGGTGGCGGCGATGTGCATCATCCGCCACGCGATCGTCGTCATGGGCTCGGGCTCCGGCCGCCGCGAGGCCGAGTCCATCACCCAGTTTCCGGCGCCGTCGCGGCGGACACTCCACATGTCCGGCACCGGCTCCCAGAAGTACTCATCGTCGGTCAGGCCGGCGATCCGTGGGTGCAGATGGACGTCCCAGTAGAACTCCAGCTGTCCCACGATCAACGCACTCCACTCCAGTCCCATGGTCGCCGAGCTTAAGCGACCCCGGTGACACCGCGGTGTGCGCGCACGGCGGCGGCGTCCGCCATGATCGCCGTACCCGCAAACCGGTTGTGGGCGGGCGCCGGCCGTGCGCGACAATCTCTGCGTGACCGACATCATCGACGAACTGCAGTGGCGAGGGCTGATTGCCCTCTCGACCGACCTCGACTCTCTGCGAGCCGATTTCGCGCGCGGGCCGGTGACCTACTACTGCGGATTCGACCCGACCGCGCCGAGCCTGCACTTTGGCCACCTCGTGCAGTTGGTCACGATGCGCCGGCTCCAAAACGCCGGGAACTTCCCGTTGCCGTTGGTCGGCGGTGCCACCGGCCTGATCGGCGATCCGAACCCGGGCACCGAGCGCACGCTGAATGCGCCGGACGTCGTCGCGTCCTGGGTAGACCTGCTCAAGGAACAGATCGCTCCGATACTCGACTTCGAGGGGCCGTTCGCCGCCCGCATGGTCAACAACCTGGATTGGACGGCGTCCCTGCCGGCAATCGACTTTCTGCGTGACATCGGCAAGCACTTCCGCGTGAACACGATGGTGCGCAAGGATGTGGTCAGCGCGCGGATGAACTCCGACATAGGCATCAGCTACACCGAGTTCAGTTACCAGATCCTGCAGAGCCTGGACTTCCTGGAGCTCTACCGCCGCTACGGTTGCCGGCTGCAGATCGGCGGCAGCGATCAGTGGGGCAACCTGACCGCCGGCACCGACCTGATCCACCGTGTCGAGGGCGCCTCAGTGCACCTGCTGGCTACGCCGCTGATCACGGATTCGGCCGGCAACAAGATCGGCAAGTCGACCGGTGGCGGATCGGTCTGGCTGAGCCCGGAGCTGACGTCGCCGTACGCGTTCTACCAGTACTTCGTCAACGTCGAGGATTCCAGCGTTTCGCAGCTGCTGCGGACCCTCACGTTCCTTGAGCGCGACGAGATTCTCGAACTGGAGAAGGAGACTGCTGAGCACCCGGCCGTGCGCGCCGGGCAGCGCCGCTTGGCACAGGAGGTGAGCCGGCTGGTCCACGGCGAGCACGAAACGGCGCAGGTCGTCGCCGCGTCGCAGGCGTTGTTCGGGCGTGGCTCGTTGGCCGATCTGGCCCCGTCGACGCTGCGTGCCGCCCTGAGCGAGGCCGGTCTGGTCACCGTGACCGGCGAGCTTCCCTCCGTGGCCGCGCTGTTCAAGGAATCCGGTCTGGTCGCGAGCATGAACGAGGCGCGGCGGGCGATCGCCGATGGTGGTGCGTACATCAACAACAACCGGGTCACCGACCCGGAGCAGAGCGTCGACACCGCCGACCTCCTGCACGGCCGATGGCTGGTGCTGCGCCGCGGCAAGAAGACGGTCGCGGGGGTCGAGCTGGTGCGCTGACCTGTGCATCCGTTGTGGCACAACCGTTTGCGGGTACGCGGTGCAGCGGCGGACGACGCGGCGATGTGATGATCGCCATGCCTCCGGGATTTGACGGTGCTTCGGCGGACCGGTAATTTCTGTCGAGGCCGGCGGGCCGGGCGCGAGCCCGGATCGCTGCCGAATGAGCCTTCAGACCCGGATACCGGGGCTGAGCCGGGCGGCGTCACACAGCAGAGTTGGCCTGTTGGCCGATTTGGAGACGCATCGCTGACCGGGTAAAGTTCGCACTAGACGTGAGACGGTCGTTCGCGCGGCGAATGCGGCGAGGCGACCACGGTGATCGTTGGCGGTGACGCCGGCGGACCGATATCAGGTCGAGTCTTCCGATATTGAGGTTGAGCTTTTTGCGCGACCTCAATTCGGGTTTGGTAATACGAGCGGTGCGGTTGTCAATTGCGAATAGCGAATTTGACGGACGCGATGCCGGTCGGGTAAGTTTGTGTGGTTGCCCCGGTGTCGGCTCACGGTTGTGGGTTGGTGTTGGTGTGTGGTTGTTCTTTGAGAACTCAACAGGGTGTTTTTGATATGCCAGTGCCAATTATTGTTTGACCCCGTGCCATCTTTTTTGGGTGGTGGGGATTCCTTTGGCAATTGGGCACACACGGTTTTGTGGTGTGTGTTTTTTGCTGGGGTGGAT
>CAVRVS010000004.1:0-1457500 GCA_963724705.1 uncultured Actinomycetota bacterium | reverse complement strand
GTGAGGGAAAGGTGAAAAGTACCCCGGGAGGGGAGTGAAATAGTACCTGAAACCGTTTGCCTACAATCCGTCAGAGCCTGGCCGGGACTTGTTTCCGGGGTGGGTGATGGCGTGCCTTTTGAAGAATGAGCCTGCGAGTTAGTGGCATGTGGCGAGGTTAACCCGTGTGGGGGAGCCGTAGCGAAAGCGAGTCTGAATAGGGCGATTCAGTCGCGTGTCCTAGACCCGAAGCGGAGTGATCTAGCCATGGGCAGGCTGAAGCGCGGGTAAGACCGCGTGGAGGGCCGAACCCACCACCGTTGAAAAGGTGGGGGATGACCTGTGGTTAGGGGTGAAAGGCCAATCAAACTCCGTGATAGCTGGTTCTCCCCGAAATGCATTTAGGTGCAGCGTTGCGTGTTTCTTGCCGGAGGTAGAGCACTGGATGGCCTAGGGGCCCTACCAGGTTACTGAAGTCAGCCAAACTCCGAATGCCGGTAAGTGAGAGCGTGGCAGTGAGACTGCGGGGGATAAGCTTCGTAGTCGAGAGGGAAACAGCCCAGATCACCAGCTAAGGCCCCTAAGCGTGTGCTAAGTGGAAAAGGATGTGGGATCGCACAGACAACCAGGAGGTTGGCTTAGAAGCAGCCACCCTTGAAAGAGTGCGTAATAGCTCACTGGTCAAGTGGTTCCGCGCCGACAATGTAGCGGGGCTCAAGCACACCGCCGAAGCTGTGGCACTCACACAAGAACCCGGTGTTGGTTTACGGACCAGCGTCTAGGTGTGTGGGTGGGTAGGGGAGCGTCGTGCGGCGGAGGAAGCGGCAGAGTGATCTAGCCGTGGACGCCGTACGAGTGAGAATGCAGGCATGAGTAGCGAATGAAGGGTGAGAAACCCTTCCGCCGGATGACCAAGGGTTCCAGGGGCAGGCTAATCCGCCCTGGGTGAGTCGGGACCTAAGGCGAGGCCGAGAGGCGTAGTCGATGGACAACGGGTTGATATTCCCGTACCCGCGAAGAAGCGCCCATGATGAACCTTCCTGTACTAACCACCTGCTGTGGCGGATCCCTTCGGGGTGAGGCTGCGGTGGCTGGGACCTTGGGGGGTAGTAGTCAAGCGATGGGGTGACGCAGGAAGGTAGCTGAGCCCGGTGATTGGTAGTGCCGGGGTAAGCGTGTAGCCCGTGGTGT
The DNA here is from genome assembly GCA_963724705.1 of uncultured Actinomycetota bacterium. GTDB lineage: Bacteria > Actinomycetota > Actinomycetes > Mycobacteriales > Micromonosporaceae > DASQPR01. The sequence goes on along the minus strand of CAVRVS010000004.1, from coordinate 1,456,330 downwards.
AGGCAAATCCGCACCACATTTAGGGGTGAGACGTGATACGGAGCCGATTCAGGTGAAGTCAGTGATCCTATGCTGCCGAGAAAAGCCTCTAGCGAGCTTTCAGCGGCCCGTACCCTAAACCGACACAGGTGGTCAGGTAGAGAATACCGAGGCGATCGGGCGAACTATGGTTAAGGAACTCGGCAAATTACCCCCGTAACTTCGGGATAAGGGGGGCCACAGCTGGTGATACCCCACGCGGGTGGAGCTGGAGGTGGCCGCAGAGACCAGGGGGAAGCGACTGTTTACTAAAAACACAGGTCCATGCAAAGTCGTAAGACGACGTATATGGACTGACGCCTGCCCGGTGCTGGAACGTTAAGAGGACCTGTCAGCCCTTTCGGGGGTGAAGCGGAGAATTTAAGCGCCAGTAAACGGCGGTGGTAACTATAACCATCCTAAGGTAGCGAAATTCCTTGTCGGGTAAGTTCCGACCTGCACGAATGGCGTAACGACTTCCCTACTGTCTCAACCATAGGCCCGGCGAAATTGCATTACGAGTAAAGATGCTCGTTACGCGCGGCAGGACGGAAAGACCCCGGGACCTTTACTACAGCTTGACATTGGTATCTGAATGTAATTGTGTAGGATAGGTGGGAGACGTTGAAGCTCACACGCCAGTGTGGGTGGAGTCAATCTTGAAATACCACTCTGTTAGATTCGGGTATCTAACCTAGGACCGTGATCCGGTTCAGGGACAGTGTCTGGTGGGTAGTTTAACTGGGGCGGTTGCCTCCTAAAATGTAACGGAGGCGCCCAAAGGTTCCCTCAGCCTGGTTGGCAATCAGGTGTTGAGTGCAAGTGCACAAGGGAGCTTAACTGCGAGACTGACAGGTCGAGCAGAGACGAAAGTCGGGACTAGTGACCCGGCACCGGCATGTGGAAGCGGTGTCGCTCAACGGATAAAAGGTACCCCGGGGATAACAGGCTGATCTTCCCCAAGAGTCCATATCGACGGGATGGTTTGGCACCTCGATGTCGGCTCGTCGCATCCTGGGGCTGGAGTAGGTCCCAAGGGTTGGGCTGTTCGCCCATTAAAGCGGTACGCGAGCTGGGTTTAGAACGTCGTGAGACAGTTCGGTCCCTATCCGCCGTGCGCGTAGGATACTTGAGAAGGGCTGTCCCTAGTACGAGAGGACCGGGACGGACGAACCTCTGGTGTGCCAGTTGTTCCGCCAGGAGCACGGCTGGTTAGCTACGTTCGGAAGGGATAACCGCTGAAAGCATCTAAGCGGGAAGCCTGCTTCAAGATGAGGTATCCCACCCCCAGAGGGTTAAGGCCCCCAGCCAGACGACTGGGTTGATAGGCCAGAAATGTAAGCCCAGCAATGGGTTCAGTTGACTGGTACTAATAGGCCGAGGACTTGACCATCAAAGACGCTACGCATCCACTGTGTAATCCCCAAACAACAAACCCCACCACACCCCCCAACGGGGGTCCACCGGTGAAAAGAGGATGTTGTTTCATAAAGTTACGGCGGCCATAGCGGCGGGGAAACGCCCGGAAACATTCCGAACCCGGAAGCTAAGCCCACCAGCGCCGATGGTACTGCACCCGCCAGGATGTGGGAGAGTAGGACGCCGCCGGACACAACCCCCGTTGAGGGCCACCCCACCAGGTGGCCCTCAACGCATTTCTACGGGCATTCCGTTTACGCGCATTGTCGAATTCGGGATTGCCGTCATTTGGCATCGACGTGAGTTCATGCCGGATGGGCGTCCGTGGTCTGCAACGCCCTCCCGGTTTCGCAGACCATGTCAGGTCACCGTCGTCGATCAGGAGCCGACTGGCTCGATTTGGCGTGCTGCGTGTGCCGACTTTCCGGCGATCTTCGAGCGCGAGGGTCCCATGAGCAATCCGCGGCCTGCATTTCCGGGCCCGACGAACGCGCAAAGGCGCGGTTTGGAAGGATGAAGACCGTGACTTCCTCTACGCCGGATGACGGCCGCCGCGATCGGCCCGCCCGCCGCGATGACGGTGCGGATCGCGCCCGCGATCGCGGCGACCGGTCCGGTGACCGCCCGAACCGCGGCGGACGGAACGACAGCCCGCGTCAGGGCAATAGGGCGAACGGGCAACGCGATGCCGGGCGTCGAGACGACCGCAGCGGATTCCGTGACCGGGACCGGTTCGGCGACCGCGGTCCCCGGCGAGGACCGGGCGACCGCCCTGGTGGCGGCGGCGACCGCACGGGGGACCCGCGCGGCTACCGACCGCGCGACGATCGCTTCCGGGATGACCGTGGCCGCGACGATCGTGGCCGCGATGACCGCGGCCGGACTTCCGGCCAGGGCCCGGACGACCGCGGTTATGGCCGGGGATCGGACAGCCGTGGTGGAGAGCGGGGCGGCTACCGCCGCGACGATCGGGGCGGTTACGCCCGTCCGGATCGACCGCGAGACGACGGCGCCCGTTCGCGGGGCGACAGCTCCGGTCGATACCAGAGCGACCGACCGAGCGGGTTCCGGCGCGACGACCGCGGTGCGCGAGATGGCGGCGGTCGGGCTGGTGGCGGCTTCGGCCGGGACGACCGTTCCAGCGGTGGTAACCCGCGCGATAGCCGCTCCGGTGGATACCCGCGCGACGACCGGTCGGGCGGCTATCGCGGGGACGGCCGCTCCGGTGGCTATTCGGGCGGGGGGTACCGGCGTGATGACCGCTCCGCCGGCGGCGACCGGTCCGCTGGCGGCTACCGACCCGGGGGACCGGGCGAGAGCCGCTCCGGTGGCTATCAAGGCGGCGGTTACCGGCGTGACGACCGCGCGTCCGGAAATCGGCGGGACGAGCGACCGACCGGTTACCGTCGCGACAGTCGGGACGACCGGCCGTCGAGCGGATTCCGGCGCGATGACCGCGGCGACGGTCGCGGCGCGGGGCGGCCCGAAGGCGGCTATCGCCGCGACGATCGCGACCGTTCGCGGACCGACGACCGGCCACGCGCGGACCACCGCGGCGACGATCGGCCGCGTCAGGACTATCAACGCGACGATCGGCCGCGTCGGGACTATCAACGCGACGACCGGCAGCGCCCGAGCGGCGGCCGCGACGACCGCCCGCGTCAGGACCGTCAACGCGACGATCGGCCGCGTCGGGACTATCAACGCGACGACCGGCACGCGCCCGAGCGGCGGCCGCGACGACCGCCCGCGGCGGGACTTCCAGGGCGATCGTCCGACGACGGGTTTCCGCCGCGACGACCGTTCCCGTCCCGGCCCCGACCGCGACGAACGGCCTCGTCGGGCATTTCCCGACGATCGTCCGCGACGCGACGTCGGCCGAGAAGACCGCCCGCGTACGGGCTATGGGCGCGACGACCGTTCGCGTGATGACCGCCCGCGTGACGACCGTTCGCGTGACGACCGTTCGCGTGACGCGTTCGATCGCGACGATGTGCCTCGCGATCGGGGCCGGGCAGATGAGCTGCCGATCCCGGACGACGTCACGGCGGACCAACTCGATCCGCAGATTCGGGCCGAACTGCGTTCGCTCGCGCGGCCGGTGGCCGACCAGGTCGCGCGTCGGCTCGTGGCGGCGGGCGAAATCGTCGACGACGACCCGGAATTGGCTTTGCAGCACGCGGTCGCGGCGCGGCGGCTCGCCTCACGCATCGGCGTCGTACGCGAAGCCGTCGGTATTGCCGCGTATCACGCCGGCCAGTGGCAGACAGCGCTGTCGGAGATACGCACGTACCATCGCATCAGCGGTAAGCAGACGCACCTCGCCATCCTCGCCGATTGCGAGCGGGCGCTCGGCCGACCGGAGAAGGCCATCGACATCTACCGGTCCGCCAGCAACCGCCAGGCGGACACCGCCGAGGCGATCGAGCTGCTCATCGTCGCCGCCGGCGCACGGCGCGATATGGGACAGGACGAGGCGGCGCTGGCCATGCTGCAGATTCGAGAACTCACCGCAGACGCGCCGTGGACCGCGCGGTTGCGGTACGCGCTACGCGGACACGCTGTTCGGCCTCGGCCGACGCGACGAGGCACGGGAGTGGTTCGCTCGCGCCGTCGACGCGGATCCGGAGGGCGAGACCGATGCGGCCGAACGCCTTCTGGACCTGGACGGAGTCGAACTCGAGGAAGACGGCGAGGACGAGGACCCGGAACTCGCATTGGCCATCGCGCACGACGAAAGCAACGACCGCGCCGAGGCCGAGACGGCGCCCGGACCGACGGACAGCGCCGCTCCGGTGTCGGTCGCGCCGGACGACGAAGGCCTCGATGACGAGGAGTTCGACGACCTCGATGACGACGAGGATCTCGACGAGCTCGACGATGACGAGGACGACGACGACGAGGACGAGGACGACGACGACCTCGACGATGATGATGACGACGACCTCGACGATGACGAGGACGACGAGGATCTCGACGACGAGGACGACGACGATCTCGACGACGATCTCGACGAAGACGATGATGACGACGAGGATGATGACGACGACCTCGACGATGACGAGGACGACGCCGAGGCCGATGTCGAGGGCCCGGACGACGAAAACACCGGCGCGGAGTGGGAAGACTACGTGCCGATCGAGAGCGACCCCGATGCGGAGCCGCTGAGCGAGCCGATCGGTGACGTCACGCGGCCCGAGAACTCCGCGGACAGTGCAGGGGACAAACGAGCGTGACCGCTTCGGACGGCTCGTTGGCGGACGCGTACGACCTGGTGATCTTCGACCTTGACGGAGTTGTCTACCTGGGCCACGACCCGATCGACGGTGCTATCGACGCGATCAACGGCTTGGTTCGTGCGGGTAAGCCGGTCGCGTACGCGACGAACAATGCCTCACGGCGGGCGGACGAGGTAGCCGAGCTGCTTCGTGGGATCGGCGTGACGGCCGAAGCGCACGAAGTCGTCACGTCGGCACACGCGTCGGCGTCGCTGCTCGCCGAGAAATTGCCGGCCGGCGCGCCGGTCCTGGTCGTCGGGTGGCCCGGCTCTACGGGCTGAGGTGGCCGACGCCGGCCTGACACCCGTGACCGAGGCGTCCGCTGACGGTCGGAAGCCGGCCGCGGTGGTGCAGGGATACGCCGCCGACGTCGGTTGGGCCCAGCTCGCGGAGGGCTGCGTGGCCGTACGAGGCGGCGCGTGGTGGGTCGCGACGAATGCGGACCGTACGCTGCCTTCGCCACGAGGACCGTTGCCGGGCAACGGATCGCTCGTCGCCGCACTCGCGACGGCTCTCGGCCGCCAGCCCGACGTCGTCGTCGGCAAGCCGGCGCCGACGCTGTTCGCCACCGCGGCGACGCGGGTCGGTGCACGTCGACCGCTCGTCGTCGGCGACCGCCTCGACACCGACATCGCCGGCGCCGTCCGGGCCGGCTTCGACGGGATGCTCGTGCTGACCGGGGTGAGCACCGCGGCCGACGTCCTGGCCGCGCCGAGCGGAGCCCGGCCCACCTGGATCGCACGTGACCTCGCCGCGCTGGCACACGCCGGCGTGGCGGCACGCGTACCCGTGGTGGCGGAGAACGACGAGTCCACCGAAAGCGGCGGATGGACCGTGCGTCGCACGGACGTCGGCCTCGAATTGAGCGGCGACGGTGCGGACGTGGCCGCGCTCGCCGCGCTCGCCGCGATGGCGTGGCAGCGACCACTCGCACCCGACGTCATAGCGGCCGGCGCCTCCTCCGCGACGACCCTTCAGTTGCTCGGCATCGCCGGCTGATCCTCCGGCGGGCGGTTACATCAGCTTGCGCAGTTTGAGCAGGTCGAACGGATTGGCGCGGATGGAAATCCGTCCGGTGGCCCATGCCTTGGGCAGGTCGAGGTTGCCGTTGAGCATCGCGACCATGTCGTCGCTGGACGCGGTGAGCCTGATCTTGGCGTCGGGATCGTCGCCGTCGGTCATGCCGACGAGCCGGCCGCCGGTGAGCCGACCATGGAACGCCACCCCGAGGTCCGGGACCGAGCACGCCAGCGACCGGTCGAGGTCGATCTTGCCGGCCGCGTCGGTATTGTCGTCCATCCGGCTCGCAAGCGTCTGCAGTGCCTCGCGGACCTCGTCCACAGTGGCCATCGATCTCCTTCAACGTATGTCCGGTGCAGCACCGGCTTCCGGCGGACGATGATGCCACCTGTCCGCACGGTACCGCACGGGTGGGCCGCCTCCGACCGGTAGCGTAGTCGTCGGAACGATACGGTCCGTGTGGGAGAGGAGACGTACGTGGCACAGAAAGATGCCTGGCATGCCTACGTCGAGCTGGCGTTGGGCCTGACCGACACGTCCCGCAAGAAGGCGATGAAGATCGTCCAGCAGGTCGCCGGCAAGGGCGGTGCCACCGCTGAGCAGCTGCAGGACCTCGTGAACCAGGGAATGGCCAACCGCGAGGCGATGACACGCATGATCCGTGTCGAACTCGACCGCGCGCTCGGCCGCGTCGGCCTCGCGACGATGGACGAGGTCGACGAGTTGAGCCGGCGGGTGCGGGAGCTCGAAACCGAGCTGAGCGTCGCCAAGACCGCGTCGCCCGCAGGTCCGGGGTCGACCGCGGCGACTGGCCCGACCGCGGCGACTGGCCCGACCGCGGCGAAGAAGACCGTCGCCAAGAAGACGGTGGCCAAGAAGACCGTGGCCAAGAAGACGGCCACGACGGCGCCGGCGAAGACCGCCGCGAAGTCATCGCCGACGAAGGCCGCCAAGACCACTGCCGCAAAGACCACCGCCGCAAAGACCACGCCGGCCAAGACCACTGCCGGCCGGACCACATCTACCCGGACGACAGCGGCAAAGAAGGCCACAGCCGGGCCGACCGCACGGAAGGCGCCGGTACGGAGGACCACGACGAAAGCCCAACCGGCCCGGAAGACCGCGGCCCCGACGCCGTCCAACGCCAGCGGTGAGTCCGCCGGCGCGACCGGCGGCACTGACGTCGCTGGCGGCGCCGCGTGACGGAGCCGATCGACCCGCAGCGTGACGGTTCCGAGCGAGACCGGCTCGCACCGACGGGCGCGGACACCGGGCCGCAGTCGCGAGCCTCGGATGCTGATGTAGCCGTGCCGGATCCGTCACCCGACATCGCGGAGTGGGGCGAGACATCCGATGACGACGGCGACGACGCGGCCGCTGATCCCGTCGCCGCCGATCCTGTCGCCGCCGATCCCGTCGCGGACGATCCAGAGCGGGCGAACGGGCAGGTCGCGGCCGCTCTCGCGGAGCTGGAGGCCGCCGCCGATTGGCCGCCGGCCGACCAGGTGGCCGCGTTCACTGCCGCCCACGAAACGCTGCAGGCCACGTTGGCCAGCATCGACGATCACTAGATAGCAGACGACCATGGCGCGACGCATCCGCCTCGACGCGGAGTTGGTTCGCCGTGGGCTGGCCCGCTCGCGTGACCAGGCGGCCGAGCTGGTGGCGGCGGGTCGGGTCGAGGTACGCGGCACCGTCGCGTCCAAGGTGGCCGCCATGGTCGACACCGCGGATCCGGTGGTCGTACGCGGCGCCGACCCGGCCGACGACTACGTGTCGCGCGGCGGCCACAAGCTCGCCGGCGCGCTGGCCGCGTTCGGCGGCGGGCCGGAGGCGCTGGCGGTGGACGGGCGCCGATGCCTCGACGCCGGCGCGTCGACGGGCGGGTTCACCGACGTCCTGCTGCGAGCGGGCGCGCGCGAGGTGGTAGCGGTCGATGTCGGGTACGGCCAGCTTGCGTGGCGCGTACGGCAGGATCCGCGGGTTCGCGTCCACGAACGGACCAATGTCCGCACACTCACCCCCGACCGGATCGGCGGGGTCTGCGATCTGATCGTGGCCGATCTGTCGTTCATCTCGCTCCGGCTGGTCCTCGACGCGCTAGCCGGCTGCCTGGCCGACGGCGGAGACCTGTTGCCGATGGTCAAACCGCAGTTCGAGGTCGGCAAGGACCGCGTCGGCGCGGGTGGAGTGGTACGGGACCCGGCGCTTCGGGCCGACGCCGTACTCGAGGTCGCGACGTACGCCGCCCGGCTCGGACTCGGCGTGGCCGGCGTCGTCGCCAGTCCATTGCCTGGCCCGTCCGGCAACGTCGAGTTTTTCGTCTGGCTGCGCCGAGGGCCCGACGTGGTCGACGCGGCCGGGATCCGTACTGTGGTCGAAGCGGGCGTACCCACGTCTCCGGCCGAAAGCTCGGCGGACGCAGCGGTATCTCCGCCCGCGCCACCGCCGGATGCCGAAGGACATGCATGACCCGCGAAGCTCTCCTGGTGACCCACACCGGTCGCGTCGACAGCACCGAACATGCGCGGACCGTCGCGCGTGACCTGGTCAAGGCCGGTTTCACGGTACGGGTTGTGGACGTCGAGGCGGGCGACCTCGCGATCGGCGGCCTGCGGCCGGTCAGCGGTCCGAACGCCGCCGAGGGTGTGGAGATCGTTTGCGCGCTCGGCGGCGACGGCACTCTGCTCCGGGCGGCCGAGTTGGCCCGCCCGGCCAAGGCGCCGCTGCTCGGAATCAACCTCGGCAAGGTCGGCTTCCTGGCCGAGGCGGAGATCTCGGACATCGACGAGGCGGTGCGGGCCGTCGTGGCCCGTGAGTACACCGTCGACGAGCGGCTGACCGTTGACGTGACCATCGAGCATGACGGCGAGGTGATCGCCGAATCGTGGGCGCTCAACGAAGCCACGGTGGAGAAGGCCGACCGCGAGGGCATGATCGAGCTGCTCGTCGAGGTCGACGGTCGGGCGATGTCGCGGTACGGCTGCGACGGAGTGGTGTGTGCGACGCCGACCGGCTCGACGGCGTACGCGTTCTCGGCCGGTGGCCCGGTCGTCTGGCCCGAGGTCGAGGCGCTGCTGGTCGTGCCGATCAGTGCGCACGGTCTGTTCAGCCGGGCGATCGTCACGGCTCCGACGTCCCAGATCGCGATCACCGTCGACCCGTACGGTCGCGGTGCCGTCGTGACCTGCGACGGGCGCCGGGTGCACGACGTGATTCCGGGGTCCTGCGTGACCGTACGCCGCGGATCGCTGCCGGTCCGCGTCGTGCGGCTACGACCGCGACCGTTCACCGACCGGCTGGTCGCGAAGTTCGAACTCCCGGTCGACGGCTGGCGCAATCGGCGCTCGGAGACCTGACCGGCGTTGAGATCTGACCGGCTTCGGAGATCTGACCGGCGTGGCGGCGAGGTTTGGCACCGCGTGCCGCGTGCGGTGCTGGCCGAGTGTCGCAACAGGCGTCTACTGTGGCTAGCTGTGCTGGAGGAGTTGCGCATCACCGGTCTCGGCGTCATCGAGGACACCACGCTCCCGTTGACGAGCGGGATGAACGTCATCACCGGTGAGACCGGCGCCGGCAAGACGATGGTGGTCACCGGGCTCGGCCTGCTGTTCGGTGGCCGGGCCGACGCGGCGCGCGTGCGGGCCGATCCCGGACGCGCCACGGTCGAGGGTCGGCTGCATCTCGACGCCGATCGCGCGAACGGATTGCACGAACGCATCGCCGACGCCGGCGCGGACATCGATGCTGACGGCACCCTGCTGCTCTCGCGTACGGTCACGGTCGAAGGCCGTTCCCGGGCGTACGTGGGCGGTCGAGCCGTACCGGTCGCGATGCTCTCCGAACTGGGCGAACAGGTGCTGGCCCTGCACGGACAGTCGGACCAGCTGCGGCTGCTGCGCCCGGCCGAGCAGCGGGCCTCGCTCGACCGGTTCGCCGGTGCCGACCACGAGAAGCTGCTGTCGCAGTTGCGGGAACGGTTCGCGGCGTGGCGGGCCGTCGCCGATGATCTGGCCGACCGGCGGCGCAACGCACGCGAGCGCAACCAGGAGGCCGACCTGCTCCGACTCGGCCTCGACGAGATCACCCGCGTCGACCCGCAGCCAGGCGAAGACGACCTGCTGCGCGAGGAGTCGCAGCGACTCGAGCACTCCGAGGGTCTGCGGACCGCCGCCTCGGCCGCGCACTTCGCGCTCGGCGGCGCCGCTGAGTCGGGCGAGGATGTGTCGGATGCCGTCTCGCAGCTGTCGGTCGCGCGGCGTGGGCTGGAATCACAGGCGTCGGTTGACCGTACGCTCGGCGAGCTGGCCGAACGCATCACCGAAGCGGCGTCGCTCGTGGCCGACATCACCGCCGAAGTGGGTGCCTACCTCGCGAGTCTGGAGGCGGATCCAGGCCGGCTCCAGGAGATCTACGAGCGTCGGGCCGCTCTGCGATCCCTGACGCGCAAATACGCCGAGGACACCGACGGCGTGATCGCCTGGGCCGACCGCGCACGGGCCCGGCTGGCCGAGTTGGACACGTCGGACGAGCTTCTCGAGGAACTCGACCGGGAGCGGGCCCGCCTCGCCGACGAAGTGGCCTCGCTCGCGGCTGACGCGTCGCGGTCGCGCCAGTCGGCGGCCGAGCGCTTCGCCGCCGACGTGACCGCGGAACTCACCGGGCTCGCCATGCCACACGCACGAGTGCAGGTCGTCGTGCTGCCGCGACCGGTCGGCCGGGGGGAACCGGCGCTGACCGTGGCCGGGGTCGAGTGCGGCATCGGTCCGGACGGGGCCGACGAGGTGGAGTTGCGGCTGGTCGCGCATCCGGGAGCGCCGTCACTGCCATTGCAGAAGGGCGCCTCCGGTGGCGAGCTCTCCCGGGTCATGCTCGCGATAGAGGTCGTCTTCGCCGGATCGGGCGGCCCGCCCACGCTCGTGTTCGACGAGGTGGACGCGGGTGTCGGCGGTCAGGCCGCGGTCGAGATCGGGCGGCGGCTGGCTCGGCTGGCCCGTTCGCACCAGGTGCTGGTCGTCACGCATCTGCCGCAGGTGGCGGCATTCGCCGATCGCCATCTGGTGGTGTCGAAGGATACGAGTGGGTCGTTTACGACGTCCGGGGTCCGGGCGGTGGCCGACACCGAGCGTTCCCGGGAGCTCGCCCGGATGCTCGCCGGCCTGCCCGATTCCGATCTCGGCATCGCGCATGCCGAGGAGCTGATCGCGGTCGCCGATCGCGAGAAGCGAGGATGATAACTCTGCGCAACGGTGTCAAAACAACTGGTCACGGTGGGTCGTTCGGGCAGCATACACCGGACCGACGGCACCGCTGGCGGAATGGGCGATAAGTCCATAATTCGGGCATAACGTACGTCAAGGTCAGCATGTCGCGTCCGACAGTGCCAGCGCGACGTGCCAGGATGGTGCACGATGCGACTACCAACGTTGCGCCGCGCCCGGGTCGCCGAGCCCGGGACGATCAGCGGCCCCGTACGGCTCGACCGGCGCACAAAGCGCCTGGTCGGTCGCTTGCGCCCGGGCGACATCGCGGTCATCGACCACGTCGACATCGATCGTGTCGCGGCCGACTCGCTGGTCGCCGTTGGCGTGTCCGCCGTACTCAACGCGAAGCCATCCATCTCCGGCCGGTACCCGAATCTCGGCCCCGAAGCACTGGTGAATGCCGGCATCGCGCTGGTGGACGACCTCGGCGAAGACCTGTTCCGCGCGCTGCACGAGGGCGTACACGTGCGCGTCGAGGGAAATGCCGTCTTCGTCGGCGACGAGAAGATCGCTAGCGGGCTGCGCCACGACGGCGCATCCATCCATGCCGCCATGGCGGAGGCGCGCGAGGGCCTGTCCGTCCAGCTCGAAGCGTTCGCCGCGAACACGATGGAGTTTCTCAAGCAGGAGAAAGAGCTGCTCCTCGACGGCATCGGCGTGCCCGACGTGACCACGAAGATCGCCGGCAAGCACGCGCTGATCGTGGTGCGCGGCTACGACTACAAGGCCGACCTCGAAGTGCTCCGGCCCTACATCAGAGAGTTCAAGCCGGTCCTGATCGGCGTCGACGGCGGCGCGGACGCCCTGGTCGAGGCCGGATACAGCCCGAACATGATCATCGGAGACATGGACTCGGTCACCGATGACGTGCTCCGTTGCGGTGCTGAGATCGTGGTGCACGCCTATCCCGACGGACGCGCGCCTGGGATGCTCCGCGTCCAGCAGCTCGGCCTGTCCGCGACCCGGTTCCCGGCCGCGGCCACCAGCGAGGACATCGCTCTGCTGCTGGCCGACGAGAAGGGCGCGACGATGATCGTCGCGGTCGGCACGCACGACAATCTCGTGGAGTTCCTGGACAAGGGCCGAAGCGGCATGGCGTCGTCGTTCCTGACCCGTCTCAAGATCGGCGGTAAGCTGGTCGACGCCAAGGGCGTCAGCCGCCTCTACCGCCAGTCGTTGTCCGGTCCGGCGCTGCTGCTGCTCGTCCTGACCGCGCTGGCCGCCATGGCCGCGGCGGTGGCCGTCTCCACTGTCGGCCGGGCGTACGTGAGCCTGCTGGCCGAGTGGTGGGACCACTTGATCTTCTCCGTACGAGGGTTGTTGTAGTGATCAACTTCAAGTATCACGTCGTCTCCTTGACGGCCGTGTTCCTCGCGCTCGCCATCGGACTGATCGTCGGGACGGCGGCGCTGAACGGGCCGCTGTCGGATGAGTTGAAGCATCAAGTGACGCAGTTGTCGGCACAGAACCAGCAGTACCGGTCGCAGGTCAACAGCCTGAAAACCGAGGTGAATCAGAAGGAGCAGTTCGTCACCCAGATCGCGCCGCTGGTGCTGCCGGGCAAGCTGGCCGGGCGCCACGTGTTGGTCGTGTCGACCCAGCAGTCGGATGCCGATGTGAAGTCGGTGCAGTCGGATCTCGAACTCGCCGGCGCGACGGTCACCGGTCACGTCACGATCGAGGACAACTTCGTCAAGCCGGACAACAACGGCCCACTGCTCGATCTGGCCGCGACCACGCTCAACACGAACGCCATCACCGGCCTTCCGGCCAACAGCGACGGCGTGGAGACCTCGACCGCGCTGCTCGCCGCGGCTCTGATGAATCACGTACCGGCGGTGCCGCGGCAGAGCCAGCAGGACATCCTGGCCGCGTACAAGAGCGCCGGGTACATCGACTACGACACGGTTCCGACCGGCCCGGCCGAGGCGGTCATCGTGCTGGCCGGGCTGCCGTACACCGACCAGGACGCGACCAAGGAGAACCAGAACACGCTCACGATGGTGACCGGCTTCGACAAGGCCGGCCCGATCGTGCTCGGGGCGTCCAGCACCGCCGGCTCCGGCAACGTGGTGAGCGCGGTCCGCGGCGACGCCTCGCTGTCAAAGACGGTGTCGACGGTGGACAACGACAACACCCTGCAGGGCGTGCTGGCCGTCACGCTCGCGCTGAACGAGCAGGTGGTCTACGGCAAGACGGGGCACTACGGCCTGGCGTCGAGTGCGACTGCCTCGCTGCCCAAGCTCCCGCAATCATGAGTGGACGCCGGACCGCGGCGCGGCTCGCCCTGCTCGGGATCGGGGCGGTGGCGGCACGGGGTGCGCTGGCCGGCCTCCGCCGTGCGCCCAGCGCGGGCACGTGGGATCGGACGAACTTCCGGGGCCGGACGGTGAGCCTGGCCGGCGGTCCGGCCATCGCGGCGGCCGCGACAGCGAGCGCGGCGGTCGGGGCCGGCACTGGCTCGCTCGCCGCCGCGGCTTTGATCGCCGGTGGTGGCGCGGGCGCGGTCGGCTGGTATGACGACCTCGTCGGCGGCCGACCCGAGCACCAGGCCAAGGGCTTCCGCGGCCACCTCGCCGCCCTGCGCGACGGCCGGGTGACCAGCGGGCTCGTCAAGATCGCCGGGGTCGGCGTGGCCGGCCTGACCGCGGCCGCTCTCGTCGAGGCCGGATCGGGAAAGCGCCGCGGTGGCCTGCGCGCCGCCGTCAACGTCGCGCTCGGCGGTGGCGTCATCGCCGGTACGGCGAACCTGGTGAACCTTCTCGACCTGCGGCCCGGGCGAGCCCTGAAGGCCGGTACGGTCGCCGCGACCGCGATGATCGCCGGGCCGGCCGGCGGCATCGTGGCCGGACCGGTTGGCGCCGCCATCGCTGTCCTCCCGGCCGACCTGGGCGAAGACGTGATGCTGGGCGATGCCGGCGCGAACGCGTACGGCGCCTTGATCGGGCTGGCGATAGCGACTCGGACCGGCCCGTGGCGGCGCGCGGCGATCCTTGCCGGCATCGGTGCGCTCACGGCCGCGAGCGAGAAGGTGAGCTTCACCAAGGTCATCGAGGCGACACCGGTGCTGCGGGAGATGGATGCGCTCGGTCGGCGGTCCGATGTTCGCGGGACCGGTGCTGTGGGGACCGCTGCCCGGGCTGACGATGGTCGGGCCGCCGATGGTCCCCATGCCGAGCCGCCGACCCGCGGCTGAGGTGCGCCCGGTGCCGTCCGATCCGCCGCACCGGCCGGATGCCGAGCCGAACGAACACGATCTCGGCGATCGGCCCTGCGACTCGCCGGCCGACCAGCCGGGCGGCGACGTGCCTGGTCGCTCGCTCGCCGGGCAGCCGGGCCGCCCACTCGCCAGCCAGCCGGGTGAACCGCTCGACCCCGATGTGCCGGTGCTGGTCACCACGACGAGCTTCACGTCACCGGGCCTGCGGCGCCTTGCCGGCGCGGCCGCGCTGATTGCCGTACTGACGATCGCGAGTCGACTTCTCGGCTTCGTCCGGACGCTCGTACTCGGCAAGGTCGCGATCGCCGAGTTGTCCACGGCCTACCTCACCGCGAACCTCATACCCAACATCATCTTCGAGATCGTCGCCGGTGGCGCCCTGGCGAGCCTCGTCGTGCCGCTCGTCGCGGGAGCGATAGCCCGCCGTGACCGGACGACGGTCGGCGCCACCGCCTCGGCGCTGATGACCTGGGTGCTGATCATCCTCGTACCGCTCGCGGTGCTCGTCGCCGTGTTCGCCGAGCCGATCGTGTCGGTGCTGCTCGGTGCCGTCGGCGGTGACCGCGCGGCGACGGTCGCGGTGGGTACGCGCATGCTGCGGATCTTTGCCCCGCAGATTCCGCTCTACGGCATCGGTATCGTGCTGTCCGGTCTCCTCCAGGGACATCGGCGTTTCGCGTGGCCGGTGCTCGCCCCGCTGCTGTCCAGCGTCGTCGTGATCGCCACCTACATCGTGTACGGTCGTCACGGAACCGTCCGTGGCCACGATTGCCGAGGTCACCACGCGCGGACAGCTGATCCTGGCCATCGGTACGACACTCGGCGTCGTCGCGCTGTCGCTCTCGCTTGTCCTTCCGGTGCGTGCGCTGCGGCTGCGATGGCGGCCGACCGTGCACTTCGACAGCGAGGCCCGGCGCAGCGTCTCCGGGCTGGCCGCGGTCGGTGTCGTGACCGTGATCGCGCAGCAGCTCACGCTTGCGCTCGCCACTCGTCTCGCCAACAGCGACACGCCGCACGGTTTCATCTTCGTCTTCACTCTCGCCCAGACCGTGTATCTGGTGCCGTGGAGCGTGTTCGCGCTGCCGGTCGCGACATCGGTCTACCCGGCCCTCGCGACGGCGTACGCGACCGGGGACGAACCGACCTTCCGCCGTACGTCGGCCGGCGCGACCCGCAGTGTGGCGCTGCTCTCGGCGCTCGGCGCGGCCGGCATGATCGCCATCGCCGGACCGATCGCCCGGTTGTTCGCGGCGACGGCGAGCCAGACCCGGCCGGATCCGTCGACGCTCGCCGCCGCGATCATCGCGTTCGCGCCCGGCCTCGTCGGCTACGGCCTCTACGCGCTGCATTCGCGCACGCTGTTCGCGCGCGGCCAGAACCGGTACGCCGCCGTCGCCACGCTTGCCGGTTGGATCACCGTCGCGGTCGCGTCGGTCCTCCTGTCGATCGCGTTCGCACCGGCCGACCGGATCACCGCGCTCGGCGCGGCCAACAGTGCGGGCATGGCGGTTCTGGCGGCCGTACTCATCGTCATGATCGCCCGACGCGCCGGGCGTGACGCGCTGCGCGGGGTAACGCGGGCGCTGGTCACGGCGATTTTCGCGGCCGCCGTGGCCGCCGCCGCCGGAATCGCGGTACGGCTGCCGTTGTCGTCGAACCCCGGTGTCGCGGGCGACGTGCTTGCAGGCATATTGTCCGGTGTCGTCGCGGTGGCTGTCTTCGCCACGATCGCCGCGGTTGTCGATCGGCGGGACCTGAGGCCGATGGTATTGCGCGTCGTGCACGCCATCCGTGGCGGGCGATCGGGCGGATCGGACGGCCCAGGCGTGGACGCTGGTGATCGACCCGGTGGAGACTCCGCCAGCGGGCGGATCGGCGAGCCGACCGGGTAGTCCAAACGGCGCTGCCCGACGGTCCTGGCCGCGACGGCGGCCCCGGACAGGGAAAATGGGTTCGGGACGCGGCTATCGGGGCTCGCGGATGCGGTCGGGAGGGGGCACGTGAGCGAAGCGCACGACGACGACGCGCCGGAGCCGACCGGTGCCGCGACCGCGACTGGCCGCCCCGCCGGCACCCGGCGACCGGTCGTCGTCAGCCCGTCCGGTCGGGTCGGCGAGTCGATCACGGCCAGCGCGTCCGGGTCCGATCGGCCGACGTTGCGGGTAGCGCTGGTGCTGGCATCCAGTACCGGTGGCATCGGACGGCATGTGAGTTCGCTGGCATCCGGCCTCACCGCGCGGGACGTCGCCGTGACCGTATACGCGCCGGACGCGACCGGTCGGCAATTCGACTTCGCGTCGCTCGGCGTCGCGTTCGTGCCGATCGAGATCCCGGCCAGCCCGCAGCCGAGCGACTTACGCGCGGTCCGCGATCTCCGCCGCGCGCTGCTCGAGTCCGGCGTCGATCTGATACACGCGCACGGCCTACGGGCCGGACTCGTGGCTGGTTGGGCCCGTCCGGACGGCATTCCGCTCGTCGTTACCTGGCACAACGCCGTACTCGCCGGAGGACTGCGTGGCCGGGCCTATCACCTGCTCGAGCGGCGGGTCGCGCGGATCGCCGACATCACGCTCGGGGCGTCCAACGATCTGGTGGACCGCGCGATCACCCTCGGCGGTCGCGACGTGCGGCTCGGCGCGGTCGCGGCGCCCACGCTCGAAAAGTCCGGACGGACCCGAGCCGAGGTGCGTGCCGAGTTCGGGATCAGCGACGAGACCCCGCTGATCCTCTCCGTCGGTCGCCTGCACCCGCAGAAGGGGTACGAGACGCTGATCGCGGCCGCGGCCCGCTGGCGCGAGCGCAAGCCCGAACCGCTGGTCCTGATCGCCGGCCAGGGCCCGTCGTTTCTGTCACTGACCGCGCAGATCGCCGCGCTCGATGCGCCGGTGATGTTGCTCGGTCACCGGGACGACATAGCCGACCTGCTGACCGGGGCCGATCTCGCCGTCGTCTCAAGCGTCTGGGAGGCGCGCCAACTGTTCGCGCAGGAGGCGCTGTGGGCCGGCGTTCCGCTGGTGTCGACTGCGGTGGGCGGACTGCCGGATCTGCTCGGCGACGGTGCCGTGTTGATCCCGGCCGGTGACGTGGCCGCTCTGGACGCCGCGGTGACCGACCTGCTCGCCGATGCGGGCCACCGGCGGCTGCTCGCCGATGCCGGACGTACGCAGGCGACGAGCTGGCCGACCGACAGCGACACGTTGGCCCAGGTCATCGACGTCTACGCGGAGCTGTTGGGTGGCCGTCGATGACCGTCATCCGCCGATTCGGCCCGTTCGTCGCGGCCCTCGTCATCGCTATCGCCGCCATCGTCGGTCTCATGGAACGTCCGTCGACGGTGTCGACCACGCACCGGGCCGGGTACGTCATCATCGCCGGTGCCGCCGGACTGCGATGGGATGACATCAATCCGACCGATACGCCGACGCTGTGGCGACTCGCGCAACAGGATGCGATCGCTGCGTTGACAGTACGGTCGGCCCGGTCGCCGACATGCCCGAGCGACGGCTGGCTCACGCTCGGCGCCGGCAACTACGTGCGAAGCGCGGACCAGGTCGTCGGTGGTCAGTGCCCGCCAGCCAACGCGACGATTACTAGCCCGGACAACATCGGCGCCAAGGTCAAGTATTCGGCGCCGCCGACGGACGACACGAATCTGTCCTTCGGGGCGCAGCCGGGCGCCTTGGCGGAGGCAGTCCGGTGCACCGTCGCCGTCGGCACCGGCGCGGCCATCGCGGCGGCCCGACCGTTCGGCCGCGTCGACCGGTACGTCTCGACGCTGCCCGCCGACCCGACATCGCTGCTCGGTGAGTGCCCGCTTTCGATCGTCGACCTGACCACGGTCAGCGGCTCCTCACCGGCCACGCGCGCGGTCCGGGCCCACGACGTCGATACCAATCTCGCCAAGGTTCTGGCGGCCCGACCGCCGGGATCGCTCGTGCTCGTCGCCGGCCTGTCGGATACGGACGTCTCGTCCCGCCTGCACGTCGCGATCGCCGACGGCCCGGGATACTACCGGCGGGTGGCTGACCTCGACCAGCACCGGACGCTCCGGCTACCTGCAGCTGGTGGACCTGGCTCCGACCGCCCTTGGTGCCCTCGGGATCGCCGAGCCGACCAAGCTGTTCGTCGGTGCGCAGGCGCAGCGCGTCGGCGGCCGCCCGACCGATCCGGTCGCGGCCACCGCGAAACTCGCCGACGCCGATCACCAGGCATCGGTACGGCAAGGGGTGGCGTCCTGGTTCTACGGCCTGTACGCCATCGTCGAGACCGTCCTGCTACTGGCGGCGATTCCGCTGCTGCGGAGGGCCCGGCGCTCGGCCGACGCGGACGGCCCGCCGCCGGTGTCGCGCCGGACCGTACGGGTCATGGAATGGCTGCTCGTGGCCGCGGCTGTGTCCATACCGGCCGCGGTGCTCACCGACGTCGTGCCATGGTGGCGTGCCGGGAGTCCCGGAGTCGCATTCGGCCTCGTCGGTGCGGGCTTCGCGGTGTTGGCCACACTCGCCGTCTGCGTCGGGCCGTGGCGCCGGGGAGCGCTCGGGCCGGTCGGCGCGGCCGCGGCGGTCTGTGCCGGCGTGATCGGCGTGGACGTACTCACCGGATCGCACCTTCAGCTCAACGGCGTTGTCGGCTATTCGGCCGCATCCGGCGGCCGCTACGCGGGCATGGGACCGGCCGGGCTCGGGGCGTTCATGGCCGGCGTACTGCTGCTCGCCGCGTGGGGTGCGCAGAACACGCCGGCGAAGCCGTGGCGCCCGGCGCTCGTGGCCGCGATCGTCAGCCTCGGAGTGATCGTCGTCGGTTCGCCGTACCTCGGCGCGGACGCCGGCGGCGCGCTCGCGCTGACGGCGGCCGGATGCCTCGCGGCCGCGATCGCCGGCGGCGGATGGCTCACGTTTGCCCGGCTCGCCTGGGCCACGCTCGCCGGACTGGCCGTACTGATCGGCTTCGCGGTGCTCGACCTGCGGCGACCGGTCGCCGATCGATCCTCCGTCGGCCGGTTCATCACTCAGTTCCACGATGGGACGGCCGGTGTGTCCGTGCACCGGGCCGCCATCGACGACGTCCTCGGCACCGCGTCGAACCCGATCAACATCCTGGTCGTGGTCGCGATCGCGTACACCATGCTCGTGCTCGTGCGGCCCTGGGGCGGGTTGATGCGGCTGTTCGGGCTATATCCGGCCGTCCGGGCCGCGTTGACCGGCATCGGAGTCGCGGCGGTGCTGGCCGGCCTGGTCGACGGAGTCGGCTTCACCACCGCCGGTGCCGCCGCGGCGGTCGTGTTACCCCTCGTAACGCTGGCCGCGCTGCGGGTGCTGGATCACGCCGACGACCGTACGCTGGCCGAATTCCTGGCGTACCGACCCGGACGCGACGACGTCGAGCAGCCGGGCGCGGAGTTCGCGTTCGCCGGTGGCCGGCCGGAAACCGAAGGCTGCGGTCGCATCGTCGGTCGACCCGACGCCGCCCGCCGACGACCCGCCCGCGGACGAACCGGCGGTACCAGCCCCGGACGGACGCGACATATCCTCGTCCGACCCGACGACGGGGCGTGCCGGGCATACCGGCGGGGACGACTGCGAGCGGGCGATCCAGCCGGCCCCGGCCGGCAAGCCTCCGTCCGCGTGATCCGCTCGCGCGCCGGACTGCCGGCGCGCCGGGCCGCCGGCGCGGCGGCCCGTCGGGGTGCCGGGCTGTCGGGAAATAGACGGTGAGTGAACGTGACGTAGCGCCCAATCCGGCGCCGCGCATCCTGGCCGCGGCGGCCAGGCATGTTAGTGTGAAATTCCGTGGACGGTGTGATCATTTCGGGCCCTGTGGTGACTGCGACCCCGAAGATGGACCCGAGCGCCGAGCGGACGATTCCCCAGACGCTGGTTCGCCGAGCACCGACTCGGACGGCCGTGGCCGGAAATGATCAACCCCGCACCGCCGCTGACCGCGCGTTTGCTGGTCACCGCCTACTGCCCGCGGCCCGGACCGCTGGCGACAACCACGGGAGCCGGCCTTGATGCCCTCAGTGCACGCACGACGAAACACATCTTCGTCACCGGGGGCGTCGCCTCCTCGCTCGGCAAAGGGCTGACCGCCTCGAGCCTGGGAAACCTGCTCACCGCACGCGGGCTGCGCGTCGTCATGCAGAAGCTCGACCCCTACCTGAACGTCGACCCCGGCACGATGAACCCGTTCCAGCACGGCGAGGTGTTCGTCACCGACGACGGCGCCGAGACCGATCTCGACGTCGGGCACTACGAGCGCTTCCTGGATCGGGACCTCTCCGGCAAGGCGAACGTCACGACCGGCCAGATCTACTCCGAGGTGATCGCAAAGGAGCGGCGGGGCGAATATCTCGGCGACACCGTACAGGTGATTCCGCACATCACGAATGAGATCAAGGCCCGCATTCGAGCGATGGCCGACCCGGACGACGACGGCCGTGCCCCGGACGTCGTCATCACCGAGGTCGGCGGCACGGTCGGCGACATCGAATCGCTGCCGTTCCTGGAGGCCATCCGGCAGGTGCGCCACGATATCGGCCGCGACAACGTGTTCTACCTGCATGTTTCCCTGGTTCCGTTCCTGGCGCCGTCCGGTGAGCTGAAGACGAAGCCGACGCAACATTCGGTCGCGGCGCTGCGCAATATCGGTATCCAGCCCGACGCGCTGGTGTGCCGGTCCGATCGGGAGATCCCGGAGAACCTGAAGCACAAGCTCTCGCTCTACTGCGACGTCGACCGCGAGGCCGTCGTGTCCGCCGCCGACGCGCCGAGCATCTACGACATCCCCAAGGTGCTGCACCGGGAGGGTCTGGACGCGTACGTGGTGCGCCGTCTCGGCCTGTCGTTCCGCGACGTGGACTGGACCCGCTGGGACGATCTGCTCGAACGCGTACACCACCCACAGCACGGTGTGACGATCGCGATCGTCGGCAAGTACGTCGACCTGCCGGATGCGTACCTGTCGGTGTCCGAGGCCGTACGCGCGGCCGGCTTCGCCCATCGCGCCCGGGTGACGGTGAAATGGGTGCCGAGCGACGACTGCATCTCGCCGACCGGTGCGGCGACGGCACTGTCCGAAGTCGACGGTGTGGTGATCCCGGGCGGCTTTGGCGTCCGCGGCATCGAGGGCAAGATCGGCGCGATCCGGTACGCCCGCGAGAACGGCATCCCGATCCTCGGACTCTGTCTCGGACTGCAGTGCATGACGATCGAGGTCGCCCGCCATCTGGCCGAGCTGGAAGGCGCGAACTCGCTCGAATTCGACCCGGACGCGGCGCACCCCGTCATCGCGACGATGGCCGACCAGACCGACATCGTCGCCGGCCATGGCGACATGGGCGGTACCATGCGACTCGGTGCCTACCCGGCCGTGCTCGAGGACGACTCGATCATCGCCGGCGTGTACGGCACAAACGAGGTCGACGAGCGCCACCGTCACCGGTACGAGGTGAACAACTCCTATCGCGACCGGTTGACGAAGGCCGGCCTGAACTTCTCCGGTACGTCGCCGGACGGCCACCTGGTCGAGTTCATCGAGCTGGATCGCACGTTGCACCCGTACTTCGTCGCGACGCAGGCGCACCCCGAGCTCAAGAGCCGACCGACGCGGTCGCATCCACTCTTCGACGGGCTGGTCGCCGCGGCTCTCGCATATTCCGACTCCGGGCGGCTGCCGGTAACGGTCGAGAAGGCCACGGTCGGCGCCGCGTGACCGCCGTCAACCGCGCGCACGGCTCCACCGGCCAGGCGCATGACTATGTGGTCCGTAGCCGGCGCGTCGACTTCACCGGCCCCGTCTTCACGGTCGTGACCGACGATGTCGAGATGCCGGGCGGCGGCCACGCGCAACGCGACTTCATGGTCCATGTCGGCGCGGTCGGCGTGGTCGCGCTGGACGATGACGATCGCGTGGTGCTCGTCCACCAGTATCGGCATCCGGTCGGCACGTTCCTGTGGGAGCTGCCGGCCGGCCTGATCGACGTACACGGCGAGCCACTCGACCGGGCCGCGGCACGCGAACTGGCCGAGGAGGCGGATCTGACCGCCGACCAATGGCAACTGATCACCGACATCCACCCGACGCCCGGCTCGTCCAACGAGGTGATCCGCCTCTTCCTCGCGCGCGGTCTGCATGACGTACCCCCGGACGACCGCTACCACCGCGAGCATGAAGAGGCGGATATGACCGTCCGTCGTGTGCCGCTCGACGATGCGGTGCGGATGGTGCTCGGCGGCGAGATCACCAACGCGGCGGCGGCCGTCGGTGTGCTGGCGGCGGCGCGCCTTCGCGACGAGGGCTGGCCGGCGTCGCGGCCGATCGACACGCCGTTGGCGCCGCGACGCAGCTGACCGCGCCGAGGCGGCGGAGACCGGTCACCCGCGCGGCGCTGATGGCCGCGACATCGACGTCCCGGCCGGCGACGAGCCCTGCGGCAGCGGCGGAGCGTGCGGCTGGACCGGCACGCTCGGTGCCGATCGGGACCGATGCGCGCGAACCATGCGCCGCGTCGCGAACGTCGAGTAGCGCGGCACCCACCATGTCAGTCCGACTGACGCGAGCGGTCCGAGCGCACCGATCGTGACGATGCCGGCGGCGAGCGAGGACAGCGTCGCGACCACGGAGACGACGACCGGACCGGCCGCGTTGCCGGCATCGCTCATCACCCGCCACACCGAAAGGAACGGCAGCCTGCCCTCGGCCGGCGCGACGTCGGCACCCAGCGTCATCATGATGCCCGAGCCGATTCCGTTGCCGACGCTCATCAGCATCGCCAGGACGGTGAGCATGAGGGCGCCGTGCGCCAGCGGCAGCGCCATCATGCTGGCGCCCATGATCAACATTGCCGGTACGGCGATGAAGAGGCGGCCCTGCCGGTCCATGACCTTTCCGGACGGATAGAACAAGCGACATGTCGACAGCGCTCGCGATGCCGAAGATGAGGCTCGTCTGCTCGGCCGACAGTCCGAGGTGTTGGGCCCAGAGCGGTAGGACGGTCTGCCGAGCCGCGCGGACCGCGGCCACGGTGACCACGGCGAGGCCGAGCGTGGCGAACAACCGGCGGTGATCGGCGACCATCCGCGCGATCCGGACGCCGCCGGATGCCTGGACCGGCCGCGCGCGAACCGGGCAGATCGGGAACGATGACGAGCACGAGTCCGGTCAACGCGGAGGCGACCACGGCGACGAAGAACGCGCCGTGCAGCCCGACGAAATGGATCGCGGCCGCGCCGATGAACGGGCCGATGAACAGCCCGATGCGGTGCGAACCGCCCAATGTGGACATGGCTCTCGCCCGTATCCCGACGGAGACGACCTCCGTGAGATACGCCTGGCGGGCCAGGTAGAACACGGCCGTGGACATGCCGATCACGAGCAGCGCGACGTCGAGCAGGATGACGGTCGGTGCGACGACGCAGGACAGTTGCGCGACGAGCGCGAGTGTCGCGGCGATCACCATGGCGCGGCGGTCGCCCACGCGGTTGGCCAGCGCGGCGGCCGGCACGTCGCCCAGGATCTGGCCGATGCCGAGCAGGGAGAGCGTGAAGCCGGCTGTCTTCGGCGACGCGCCCAGGTGCAGCGCGGTGAGGGCCAGGATCGGCGCCATCGCGCCGTTGCCGATCTCGAAGATCATCGCGGGCAGGAACGCGGACGGAATCAAGGATTTGATCGTGATGGGTTTGGCCGGGGCTGCGTCCGCCGGTAACCCACTCATTCGTCGATAACTCCAACGTCGCGGTCCGCGGCTGCGACAACCGAGAGTTGGGGAGGCGCGCCGGCGGGGGTCGCGGCATCGTCAACGCCGCGTTCGCAACGTATCACCGGGCGGGCACCGTGCGGCCGCCTCGTGACGCTGCTCACCGCCGATGCAGCCGCGAGGCGCATGTCACCGCCGATGCGTGGCGCAGCCGCGAGGCGCATGTCACCGCCGATGCGTTCAGCGCAGCGCCGCCGCGAGGCGCATTACACCGCCGGTCGCGGCGTGCGACGTCGGGCGACGCGACAGCATCGTTACGCCACGTGACAAATGTCCCAGCACGTGGACACGGTGGCATGACACTGTGTCAAGGAATCGCGGTCCCGGCTGTCGCTGTGCCGCTGCCGCTTCGGCCGAGTCGGACTTACACTCGCGACGGTGGCCGCGTGTGGATCACCGGGGCAACGGCGCCTCGGCGCGTGCGGCACAGCGAACAAGTTGAGGGGTCACAGTGAAGGTCGGAATCCCCCGCGAGGTCAAGAACCACGAGTATCGCGTCGCGATCACTCCGGCGGGTGTGCACGAACTCGTGCGCCACGGGCATGACGTGTTCGTCGAGACGGGTGCCGGCCTCGGCTCCTCGATCACCGACGACGAGTACACCGCGGCCGGCGCGAAGATTCTCGCCAGCGCCGACGACGTGTGGGAGACCGGCGATCTCGTGCTCAAGGTCAAGGAGCCGATCGCCGAGGAATACCACCGCATGCGCGAGGGTCAGACACTCTTCACGTACCTGCACCTGGCCGCGTCGAAGGCGTGCACCGACGCGCTGATCGATCGCAAGGTCACCGGCATCGCGTACGAGACGGTCGAGTTGCCGGACCGCAGCCTGCCGTTGCTGGCGCCGATGTCTGAGGTTGCCGGCCGGCTCGCGCCGCAGGTCGGTGCCTACCACCTGATGCGCCCGGCCGGCGGTCGCGGCGTGCTGATGGGTGGCGTGCCGGGCGTACGGCCGGCGAACGTCGTCGTGATCGGCGGCGGCGTCTCGGGCATGAACGCGACGACGATCGCGCTCGGCATGCAGGCCGACGTCACGCTGCTCGACAAGTCGATCAACAAACTCCGTCAACTCGACGCGATCTACCAGGGCAAACTGACGACTGTGGCGTCGAACGCCTTCGAGATCGAGAAGGCCGTGCTCGACGCCGACCTCGTGATCGGCGCTGTCCTCGTGCCCGGTGCGAAGGCCCCGATGCTCGTCTCCAACGACCTCGTGAGCCGCATGAAGCCGGGCAGTGTCCTCGTCGACATCTCGATCGACCAGGGTGGCTGCTTCGAAGACTCGCACCCGACCACGCACGATGATCCCGTCTACACCGTGCACAACAGCCTGTTCTACTGCGTCGCCAACATGCCCGGCTCGGTGCCGCACACGAGCACGTACGCGCTCACGAACGTGACCCTGCCGTACGCGGTCGAGCTGGCCAACCGTGGCTGGCGCGAGGCACTGCGCCACGACGACGCACTCGCGCTCGGGTTGAACACGTACGACGGACACGTGACGTACGGCCCGGTGGCCGAGGCGCACGGCATGGCGCACCTCAGCCTGGCCGACGTGCTCGCCTGATGTGACACCATCTCCGACGTGGACGCGGCGGCCGGCAGGGACGATCCCCAGCCGGCCGCCGCGCTGCGTCGCGCTGTCGGTGGCTACCTCGATCATCTGACCGTCGAACGTGCGCTGGCCGGCAACACATTGAGCGCGTACCGGCGCGATCTCGACCGCTACCTGAGGTGGCTCGCGGCGGGCGCGGTGGTCGATCTGGCCGCCGTGACACCGCGCCGGGTCGCGGCATATCTCGCCACGCTGCGCGAGGGCGACAGCGACCATCCACCGCTCGCCGCGGCGTCCGCGGCCCGCGCCATCAGCGCTGTGCGCGGCTTTCACCGGTTCGCGGTACGGGAGGGACTCGCGCCCGACGATCCGAGTCGCCCGGTAGCGCCGCCGACTCCGCCCAAGCGGCTGCCGAAGGCGCTGCCGGTCGATGACGTGCTGCGGCTGCTCGCCGCGTCGGGTGGTGCGGTCGGCGCCGATTCGCCGTTCGACGATCCCCTCGCGCTGCGAGACCGGGCGCTCCTCGAATTCCTGTACGGCACGGGTGCGCGCATCTCGGAGGCGGTCGGCGCCGACCGCGACGACATCGATCTCGTCGACGAAGCCGGCGAGGCGAGTGCCGTGCTGCGTGGCAAGGGTGGGCGCACGCGACTCGTACCGATCGGTTCGTACGCAGCGGCCGCGCTGGACGCTTACTTCGTGCGCGTCCGTCCAACGCTGGCGGCGTCCGGCCGGGGTACGGCGGCGGTGTTCCTCAATGCTCGCGGTGGCCGCCTGTCCCGCCAGTCGGCATGGGCGATCCTGCGGCGGGCGGCCGAGGCGGCCGGACTCGACGCGACGCGCATGTCGCCGCACACGTTGCGCCACTCGTACGCCACGCATCTGCTCGACGGTGGCGCCGACGTACGGGTTGTGCAGGAGTTGCTCGGCCACGCGTCGGTCACCACGACGCAGGTCTACACGTTGGTCACCGTCGAACACCTCCGCGAGGTGTACGTCCTGGCTCACCCGCGGGCGCGCGGCTGACCGTCCGCGACAACAGGCCCGCACTTCGCGTTGTGATGCGGCGCATAGCCGTTCATTCGAGGGGCCGTACAGCCCTCATTGGCGTGCGCAGATGCTGGTCAACACGCCGGTTCGTCTACCGCGCGCAGGTCAACGCTTGGCGTAGAGTCTGCGTCAGCGCGCGGTCCGTGACGCTCTGGCGGGGACCGCGACACGGCGCGGCGACCGGCACTGGCGGGACTGATTGCTGTGAGGGACTGAGGGACTATGAGCAGCATCGACGAGCAGGCCGAGAGGTGGACGTCGACATTGCGGGCCGAGCAGTCCGCCCTGGACCTGGGCGCGGAGCTCGGGCCCGCGGATCCGACGGCGTACACGGCGCGACGGCCCATCGAAACCCCGGCACCGCTGGAGAAGCACGGCCCGGCGCGCATCCTTGCAATGGCGAACCAGAAGGGCGGCGTCGGCAAGACGACCACCACGATCAACCTCGGTGCGGCGCTGGCCGAGTACGGGCGTCGGGTGCTGCTCGTCGACTTCGATCCGCAGGGCGCGCTATCCGTCGGCCTCGGCGTCAACGCCAACAACCTCGACATGTCCATCTACAACCTGCTCATGCAGGACGACGTCACGATCTACGACATCATGGTCAAGACCAATGTGGACGGTCTGCACCTCCTGCCGGCGAACATCGACCTCTCCGCGGCCGAGATTCAGCTGGTCAACGAGGTCGCCCGGGAGATGGCGCTGGCGCGCCTGCTGCGACCGGTGCTCAAGGAATACGACTTCATCCTCATCGACTGCCAGCCGTCCCTGGGCCTGCTCGCGCTGAATGCCCTGACCTGCGCGCACGGCGTGCTGATCCCGCTCGAATGCGAGTTCTTCAGCCTGCGCGGCGTGGCGCTGTTGCTCGACACGATCGACAAGGTGCGCGAACGACTGAACTTCGACCTGGAGCTGGAAGGCATCCTCGCCACGATGTACGACAGCCGCACCACCCACTGCCGCCAGGTCCTCCAGCGGGTAGTGGAGGCGTTCGGCGACAAGGTCTACCAGACGGTGATCACGAAGACGGTGAAGTTCCCCGAGTCCACCGTGGCCGGCGCGCCGATCACGACGCTCGACCCGGCATCGTCCGGCGCGCGGAACTATCGGCAGCTTGCCCGCGAGGTCATCGCCCAACAGGCGGAACGCAGCCGGTAGCGCAGCGCGGCCGTTGACGGCCGGCTCGCGTGACGTGCGACGCGGCCGTCGCGCCCGACGCCGGAGCCCGTCATCGAACATCGACGCAGGTCGTGAGCTACCGTCACGAGGTGAACGTGTCCGCAGCCGAACCGCCCGCGCCGACCGGCGACGGGTTCGACCCGGCTGCCGCCGACTCGGACGGACGGGACCAGGCCCCAGCACCAGGCCCCGCGCCGGCCGCCGATCTTGGCGTGACCACGGGCGCCGACCCGGTCGACGATATCGATCTTGCCGGCGAGGTTGATCTGGTGGCTGGCGTTGATCTGACCGCTGGCTTCGAGACGTCGGGCGATGAGATCTCCGGCTTCCGCGTCACGCTCGACAACTTCTCCGGCCCGTTCGACCTGTTGCTGGCGCTGATCGGCAAGCGCAAGCTCGATGTCACCGAAGTCGCGCTGCATACGGTGACGGACGACTTCATCGCGTACATCCGGGCCATGGGCGAGGACTGGGATCTCGACGAGGTCAGCGAGTTCCTGGTTGTCGCGGCGACGTTGCTGGACCTCAAGGCGGCACGGCTGCTTCCGGCCGCCTCGGTCGAGGACGAAGAGGACCTCGCACTGCTGGAGGCGCGGGATCTGCTCTTCGCGCGGTTGCTGCAATACAAGGCGTACAAGGAGGCATCCGCCGTGATCGCCGAGCTGGCGGCCAGCGGTGCCCGGCGCTTCCCGCGTACGGTCGCGCTCGAGCCACGCTTCGCGGACGCGCTGCCCGATCTGGTGCTGGGCATCGGGCCGCAGCGGCTGGCGGCGCTCGCGGCGAAGGCGTTGACGCCGAAGGCAAAGCCGATCGTCTCGACCGCACACCTGCACCTGGTGCGGGTCAGTGTCCGTGAACACGCCGCGATCCTGCGACAGAAGCTGTTGCGCCTCGGTACGGCGACCTTCCGTACGCTCTGCGGCGACTGCCAGTCGACACTGGAGGTCGTGGCACGGTTCCTCGCCCTTCTGGAGCTCTACCGGGAGAGCCTCGTCGCCTTCGACCAGGTCGACGCGCTCGGTGAGCTGACCGTCCGGTGGACCGGCGGCGACGGCACCGCCGAGGGCGGGCTCGATCTCGACATCGACGAGTACGCCGGCACGCCACTTGTCGAGCGCGACCCGCCGTCGACCGTCGCGGCTCCATCCACGCCGGACGATGCGGCCGCGACCGGCGACCGAACAGCGGAAGAGGTCAACTCGTGAATCCCGATCAGGACAGCGGATCGCTCGCGGACCGCGCGGCGGCGTGGGTCCCGCCGTGGGAGCGTCCGGCCGATCGCGAGGCCACGGACGATCAACCGCGCGAGGACCAACCGCGCGAGGGCGTCGAGGCCGACGAAGGGCTCGACGAGGCGGCCGCACTGGATCGTGAGATCGACGCGGACATCGTGCGCGAGGCCGGGCTGCCCGGCCCCGGCACCGTCGAAAGCGACGACGCCGAGATCGACCTGACCGAGATCGTCGCCATGGCCGACACCGACATCACCGTCGAGCCCCAGGCCGACGCCGAAGCCGCCGGGGAATTCGAGGTGGGGGCCAGCGCGGACTTCGACGCGGAGGCCGCCGCGGAAGTCGAGGTGGAGGCCGGCGCGGACACCGACGCTGAGGCCGGCCCGGCAGCCGACACCGAGGTAGACGCCGAGGCCGGCCCGGATACCGACGCGGAGGCCGGACCGGAAACCGAGACTGAGACCAGCCCCGACACGCTCCTTGGAGCGGGACCGAGCCCGTTGCCGGGCCTCGCCGGGGCGGAACTCGGCGCGGCGCTCGAGGCGATCCTGATGGTCGTCGACGAACCGGTCACCGAGGCGCAACTCGCCGATGTGCTCGACGTCGCGCCGGAGGACGTCGCCGAGCGGCTGCGGGCGCTGGCATCCGACTACGCCGAAACGGGTCGCGGCTTCGAGCTTCGCCGGGCCGCGGGCGGCTGGCGCTTCTACACGCGGGCCGAGTTCTCCGGCTACGTCGAGCGCTTCGTCCTCGACGGGCAGTCGGCCCGGTTGACTCAGGCGGCCCTCGAGACCCTCGCGGTGGTGGCCTACCAGCAGCCGGTCACGCGTTCGCGGATCTCCGCGATCCGCGGTGTGAACTGTGACGGTGTCGTGCGTACGCTGGTGACCCGGGGTCTTCTCGAAGAGAGCGGCACGCAGCCGGAGACCGGCGCCTACCTCTACCGGACGACGACCCTGTTCCTGGAGAAGCTGGGCCTCGACTCGGTGGACGAGTTGCCGCCGCTCGCCCCATTCCTGCCCGACGATGTGAACGGACTCACCGATGCCCAGCGCTGACCGCCGACGCGACCAGCCCGCCCGCCAGCAGCCGGCGAAGACCGCCAAGACGCCTAACGGGGCCAAAACGGCCAATGGCACCAAAACGACCGGCGGCGCCAAGACGGCCAAGAAGCCGGTCGGCCTGCGCGCGGACGGAACGCCCCGCCGTGCGCCGCGCCGGGAGATTGCTCCCCGCCGTACCGCCAGCTCCGAGTCGGCCCAGCGAACCGCCACGGGTACGGGCAAGCCACCCGCCCGTACCCCCGCCAGTTCTTCCTGGGCCGACCGACCTCGATCCGCGGCCGCACCGGTGCGGACGCCACGCCGTGCCACCGAGCCGGCACCGCCCGGCGGACCGGAACGACTCCAAAAGGTCCTGGCCGCCGCGGGCATCGGCTCCCGGCGGGCGAGTGAGGAGCTCATCGCGGCCGGCCGGGTCACCGTCGACGGGCGTGTAGCCGAGCTCGGCGACCGGGCCGACCCGGTCAACTCGGTGATCCACGTCGACGGCGAGCGGATCGTCACCGACACCCGCCGCGTGTACCTGGCGATCAACAAGCCGGCCGGTGTCGTGTCGACGATGGCCGACGAAAAGGGGCGGGCAGCCCTGGCCGACTACCTCGGCAACGTGCCGCAGCGGGTCTACCACGTCGGCCGCCTCGACCAGGACAGCGAGGGCCTGCTGCTCCTGACGAACGACGGACCGCTTGCGCACAAGCTGATGCACCCGTCCTACGAGGTCCCGAAGACGTATCTCGCCGAGGTCTCCGGCCCGGTCCGCCCGGGGTTGCGCAAACGCCTCGTGGAGGGCGTCGAGCTGGAGGACGGCCCGGTGTCGGTCGACTCGTTCCGGACCATCGAGGAGTCCGGCGGCCGGGCGCTCGTGGAGATCGTGTTGCACGAAGGGCGCAAGCACATCGTCCGACGGCTGCTCGCCGAGGTCGGCCACCCGGTCCACCGGCTGATCCGGACGGCGATCGGGCCCATCCGGCTCGGCGATCTGAAGTCGGGGCGTACGCGTCGGCTCGGTCGTGGCGAGGTCGCGGCGCTGTTCGCCGCCGTGGAGGAGTAGCGGCACAGGCGCCGGACGTGTGACCGCCCACGTTCGCGGGCTCCGATTGCGGATCGGTGAGCGTGACCCGGCATGATAGATGGGGCCGGGAAGGCCTATCAGGGCACTCACGGAGGTTTCGGTGAACTCGGACGTACGGTGCGTGGTGGCGATCGACGGGCCGTCCGGGACGGGCAAGTCGACGGTGTCACGGCGTCTCGCGGCCGCGCTGGGCGCACGCTACCTGGATACCGGCGCGATGTACCGCGCGGTCACCTGGGCCGTCCTCGAGGCCGGCATCGACCCCTCCGACGCCGCGGCCGTCGCCGAGATCAGCGGGAAGATCACGCTCGACAGCGGCACCGATCCGTCGGCGCCGCACATCAGCGTCGACGGCCGGCCGGTCGACGTCGAGATCCGCGGACCCGAGGTCACCCGGGCGGTGTCAGCCGTGGCTGCCGTGCCGGACGTACGCAAGCGACTCGTCGCCCGCCAGCGCGAGGTGATCGCGGCGGCCGACCGGATCGTCATCGAGGGCCGTGACATCGGCACGACCGTCGCGCCGGCGGCCGACCTGAAGGTCTACCTCACCGCGTCCGAAGCTGAGCGCGCTCGGCGCCGCAGTTCGGAGCTGGCCGGTGGGACCGCCGCCACGGCCGACGCCCTCGCCATGACCCAGGCCGATCTGGCCCGGCGCGACACATTCGACAGCACCCGTACGGCGTCGCCGCTCCGCCGGGCCGACGACGCGATCGAGGTCGACACGACCGGACTCGACATCGACGCCGTCGTCGCCCGCCTCGTCGCACTGTTGCCGGAGCAGGTGGCCCGGTGAGCCGACCCGACCGCGCGGCCGAGCACCTCGGCCGGCCGGACGCCGCCCGCGAAGCCGCATACGGCGCCGGCGAAGCCGCGCGCGGCGCTCGCGAAGGCGCCAGCGCAGCCGCCCGCGAAGCTTCGCACGACGCGGACGCTGGCGCCGGCGAGTTCGACGCCGCTGAGTTTGACCGTGTCGACTTCGATAGTGCCGACTTCGACGATGCCGACTTCGAGGCGGCGGACTTCGACGACGCCAAGATTTCGACACCCAAGATTTCGACACGGAAGACTTCGACGAAGCGGCCACGGTCGAAGGCGCCGCCGTCGCGGTGCGGCCGCCGGTGGTCGCCGTCGTCGGCCGTCCCAACGTGGGAAAGTCGACGCTCGTCAACCGCATCATCGGGCGCCGGCAGGCGGTGGTCGAGGACACGCCGGGCGTCACCCGGGACCGGGTCGCGTACGACGCCGAGTGGTCCGGCCGGCGATTCGTCGTCGTGGACACGGGCGGATGGATGCCGGACGCCCGCGACCGCGCTGCCGCGATCGCCGCTCAGGCCGAGATGGCGGTGGCGACGGCCGACGTCGTTCTGTTCGTCGTGGACACGATGGTCGGTTCGACCGCCGTCGATGAGGCCGCGGTCAAGATGCTGCGCCGGAGCAAGAAGCCGGTGATCCTGGTGGCCAACAAGGTGGACAACGCCAACCTGGAGATCGAGGCGACGTCCCTGTGGGGACTGGGGCTGGGTGAGCCACGTCCGGTCTCGGCGCTGCACGGCCGGGGCGCCGGAGATCTCCTTGATGACGTACTCGCCGCGTTTCCGGAGCCGGCGCCGCGGGACGCCGCGCGCGGGCCCGGTCCCCGGCGTGTCGCGCTTGTCGGCAAGCCGAACGTCGGCAAGTCGAGCCTGCTCAACCGGCTGGCCAACGAGGAACGATCGGTCGTCGACTCGGTCGCCGGTACGACCGTCGACCCGGTCGACGAACTGGTGCAGGTCGGTGGCGAGGTATGGCACTTCGTCGACACGGCCGGGCTCCGGAGGCGGGTCAGCCACGCCAGCGGGACGGAGTATTTCGCGAGTCTGCGGACGGCCGCGGCGATCGATGCGGCCGAGGTCGTCGTCGTGCTGCTCGACGCGGGGGAGCCAATCAGCGAACAGGACCAGCGCGTGCTGTCCATGGTTGCCGACTCCGGTCGCGCACTCGTGCTGGCCTTCAACAAGTGGGATCTGGTCGATGCGGACCGCCGCTACTACCTCGACAAGGAGATCGACCGCGAGTTGCGGCGCATTCCCTGGGCCGTACGCGTGAACATCTCCGCGCTGACCGGCCGCGCCGTGGACAAGATCGCACCGGCATTGCGTACGGCCCTGGACAACTGGGGTCGACGGGTGCCGACCGGCCAACTGAACGCGTGGATCACCGCACTCGTACAGGCAACGCCACACCCGATCCGGGGCGGCCGGGCACCCCGGGTTCTGTTCGCCACGCAGGCCGGCGTGTGCCCGCCGAAGTTCGTCCTGTTCACGACAGGGCTGCTCGATCCCGGGTACGTCCGGTTCGTCGAGCGAAAACTGCGCGAGGAATGGGACTTCCGGGGTACTCCGGTGCAGATCTCCGTACGTCCCCGAAAGCGCACCGGAACGCGCTAAGCACTCCGACCGGATTCCCGAGCATGACGACCGTCAACCTAGCGTCCTAGGATGCCGTAGAGGGTGTGACGCCCCCTGAGATCAGACGAAGGTCGCCGGCAGCCCGAACGTCTCGAAGACGGTCGCGTCGAGAAATCGGGTGATCGCCGGGATCCGGCCCTGGTCGACCGTGAGCACGACGAGCCCGGCCGGCCGCACGACGCCGGTGTCCGGGTCGGGCAGATAGCACGCGTACGCCGGTTGCCGGTTCGCGCGCGTCGGGACGAGCCGGAAGGAGCGACCGACGCGCACCGCGGCCCCGGCCCGGAGGAACGCGGCGATCGCCTCGGCGCCTTGATACTCGTGCGGTGCGGGCGGCATTGTGAGCCACGCGTCCTCGCTCAGGAGGGCGACGAGGCCGTCGACGTCATCGCCGGCCAGCGCGTCAGCGAACCGTCGCGCGACGTCGCCTTCGCTCGGTGATGCGACGTCCGTCATGCGTGCGGCCGCCGCGCCGGTCCAGCCTCGCGCGGGCGCGCTGCAACGCGCCCTTGACCGATCCATCGGTGGTGCGCAGAAGCTCGGCGACCTCGGCGAGCGAGAACCCGAGCACGTCGCACAGGACAACCGATGCGCGTTGCTCGGGCGTCAGTTCCTGCAGCGCGACGACGAAGGCCAACGCGATCGACTCGCGAGCGTCATACCGGGCGGCCGGATCGGCCGCTGTGTCCGGCAACTCGTCGAGCAGCGTGTCCGGGTACGGCTGAAGCCAGGTCACTTCGCCTCGGCGGGTGGGCTCGGGCGGTGTGAATGGCGGCACCGGTACGGGTGGGCGTCGAGCGCCGTACCGGCGCGCGTTGAGGCATCGATTCGTCGCAATCCGGTAGAGCCAAGTCCGTACGGATGACCTTCCGGCAAAGTCGCCGAGCCCGCGCCACGCCGCGAGCAGCGTCTCCTGCAGGGCATCCTCGGCATCCTGTACGGAGCCGAGCATGCGATAGCAGTGCACGTGCAGTTCGCGACGGTGTGGCGCCACCAGATCGCGGAACGCGTGTTCGTCGCCGGATCGAGCACGAGCGAGAGTGGCGTCCGTCACCCGTTCATCCTCGCACCGACCGCGTACGGCCCGGGGCGGCACGCAACCGCTGAGGCACCATAGATGTCGTGCACATGCCGACCGACAGCGAGATCGATCGCCTCACCGAGATGATGTCCGATGGGGGAGTCGTCGTCCTGAGCGGCGCCGGGCTGTCGACCGAATCCGGGATCCCGGACTATCGCGGAGAGACCGGTGCCCGCCGTCCTGGCCAACCCATGACGTTTCAAACGTTCACCCGGGATGCCGACAGCCGTCGGCGCTACTGGGCACGTAGCTATCTCGGCTGGCGAACGATCGCGCGGGCCGCGCCGAATGTCGGTCACGCGGCCGTGACCGCGCTGCAGGATGTCAACCTCGTTGGGGGCATCATCACGCAGAACGTCGATGGCCTACACCAGGCAAGCGGCGCACGATCGGTGATCGAGCTGCACGGCAACCTCGCCCGGGTCGTGTGCCTCGGCTGCGGCGAGTCCATGGAGCGCGCCGAACTCGACCGACGTTTGACGGAGGCGAACCCGACGTTCAACGCCGACATCGCCGCCATCAATCCGGACGGCGATGTCGACATCAGCGACGCCGGTCTCGATGGGTTCCACGTCGTCGGGTGCGGCGTTTGCGTGGGTGGTGTGCTCAAGCCCGACGTCGTGTTCTTCGGCGAGACCGTGCCGCGGCCTCGCGTGGATGCGTGTTTCGACCTCGTCGAGACCGCACGTGCGTTGCTCGTGCTCGGTTCTTCGCTGACGGTGATGTCGGGCCGGCGGTTCGTGTTGCGGGCAATGAAGCTCGGAATCCCGGTCGGGATCGTCAACCGCGGCGCGACGCGGGAAAGCGATCGTGCGGATCTCGTGATCGACGCCTCGCTCGGAGCCGTTCTTCCCGCGGTCGCGCAACGGTGCGCGGCGCTGTCGACGGCCGCCTGACGACGCGACCGGCTGAGGACGCGAGGCCCGTCCAACCGAGGCCGGTCCGGCTCCGGTGATCCGCGGCTACTCGGAGCGCGACCTCGTCGGCTCGCCGTCACCGACGCGTCCATCCGCATGCGTGTCTGATGAACGGGTATCGGAAGAACGCGAGCCGGATGAACGGGCGCCGGTTGAACTCGTACCGCCGGAGTCACCAGCACCGGCGCGGCCGTTCGGCGAACCGTGGCCATTGGCCGAGCCTGATTTGGCGGCCTGCTCAGGGTCATCCGCGGGATCGGCCATCGTCGAGGCAACGGCGCCGACCGCACCGGCGCCCGAGGTTTCCTGGTGGATCTTCTCGGCGGCGGACTGGCGGCTGAGTGGAAGCTCGGGCAGGAACAGCGTGACGATGAGCGTCGCCACCATGATCCCGATCGCGATGTAGAAGACCAGGACATCGAGCCGGCGAAGCCGACCTTGAACGGGATGCGCGAGCGCGCTGGCCAGGTGGTTCAGGAACGACGTGTCGCTGCAGCGAACGCCGACCCGCCGGACGATCTGCTGCAGCACCTTCACCTGATCCGGGTGCGCCGCGGCCGCCTGCTCGGAACGCCGGCGTCGTTGGCCGCCGCCGCGTACGCCGCCTGGATCTTGCCCGGCAGCCGGCTGAACAGGATCGACAGGAAGACGGCGGCGCCGATCGTGCCGCCCATCGACCGGAAGAACGTGACCGACGAGGTGGCGACGCCGATCTCGCGCGGCGACGCCGCGTTCTGCGCGGCGGTGACCATGGGCTGCATCGAGCCGCCGAGGCCGAGTCCCATCAGCACCATCGGCAACATCACCGCGGGCAGCGACGTGTCCGCGCGTGAGCCGCGAGAAGAGCACCATGGCCGCGATGATCAGGACGCCGCCGATGATCGGGAAGATCTTGTACCGCCCGGTGCGGCGTGATCGTCTGGCCGGCCGTGATCGAGCCGATCATCATGCCGAGCACCAACGGGAGCAGTCTCGAGACCGGCGCGGGTCGGGCTCGGCCCCCTTGACGACCTGCAGGTAGAGCGGCAGCAGCAGCAGACCGCCGAACATCGCCATGCCGATGAGGAAGCTGCTCGAGACGGCCGACGCTGAACGTACGGCCCTGGAACAGCCGCAGCGGCAGCAGCGCCTCGTCGCCGTAGCGTCGCTCGACGAGCAGGAACGCGACCAGTCCGATCGCGCCGATGAAGTAGCAGGCGAGCGCCGTGCCGCGAGCCCCAGCCCCACGACGAGCCCTGCTCGGCCACGATCAGCAGCGGCACGAGGCAGACGATCAGCGCGACCGCGCCCGGCCAGTCGATGCGGTGCTCGCGGCGCTGCTGCGGCACGTGCAGCACCTTCGTGACGACGATCAGCGCGGCCGCGGCGATCGGCACGTTGATGTAGAAGATCCAGCGCCAGCCGGGGATGCCGAGGATCGTCGGCGGAACCGGCGAAGAAGCCGCCGAGCACCGGGCCGAGCACGCTCGAGGTGCCGAAGACGGCGAGGAAGTAGCCCTGGTATTTCGGCCGCTCGCGGGGCGAGCACGATGTCGCCGATGATCGCGAGCGACAGCGAGAACAGGCCGCCGGCGCCGATGCCCTGGATGGCCCGGAACGCGGCGAGCTCGTACATCGACTGGGACAGCCCGCACAGCATCGAGCCGACGATGAAGATGCTGATCGCGAACAGGATGAACGGCTTCCGGCCGTACATGTCGGACAACTTGCCGTAGAGCGGCGTGGAGATCGTCGAGGTGATGAGGAACGCGGTCGTCGCCCAGACCTGCAGCGAGAAGCCGTGCAGGTCGTCGGCGATCGTACGGATCGCGGTCGAGACGATCGTCTGGTCGAGCGCGGCGAGGAACATCGCCATCATCAGACCGGTCAGGATCGTCACGATCTGCTTGTGGGTGAGGGCGCCGCCACTGCCGGTGGTGTCCGCGTCGACCGTGGACGATGTGGTCATCGGCCCCTCCCCGTGATTTGCGATACGTACCAGTCCGTATCCTATCCACGCGGTCGACCGGTTTTGCTAGCCGACCGGCAGGGAGATAGGCGGTGTCCGTAGCGTCACGACTCGTGACGCTGCCGAGTCGCGAGCGATGCGTACGCGGCTACGAGCGCTTCTCGGCGTCGGTGACGAAGACGCGGATCCGGTCCGCGAGCTCGGTCGGATGGCTCAACATCAGCCAGTGGCCGCCGTCCATCGTCACCACCGTCAGATCCCGTACCCAGTCTTGCAGTTCGGTCTGCAGATCGGCGCTGACGTAGCGGTCGTGCGACGGGCACCAGGATCTGGACCGGGATGTCGACCGGTGCGTACGCCCCGGTTCGACGCGGAACCTCTGCCGAGCATATTTGCCCGGTACAGGTTCAGACCGTGCCGTACGTCGGCCCGCGAGACCCGCGCACCGAGTCGGGACGGATCCCGTGTCACGAGACGGCCGACGATGCCGAGGCGGGTGGCCAGGTCGACCGGACCGGGCAGCAGAAAGGCCCCGATGTACGCGGAAGAGACGCTCTGCCTGGCGAGCCGCCACCATCCGGCCGGGCCGCCGCGGAGCTGCCGTCGCCGCCATGTGCGGACGTGGTCGAGATCGGGGCCGGAGATCGACGTGTACGACGTGACCCGACCGGCCAGCGTGGTGCGCAGGGCGTGGAATGCCTGGATCGAGCCCCAGTCATGCCCGACGAGGTGCACGCGTTGGTCGGGGCTTACCGCGTCGACGACATCGCGCAGATCGGCGGCGAGGCGATCGAGCCCGTACGCTCGCCGGTCGGCCGGTGCTCCGGACGATCCGGCGCCCCGGACGTCGTACGTCACGAGTCGCGCCTCACCGGCCAGCGCCGCCGTGACGCCCGACCAGACGTGGGCGTCGTCCGGGAACCCGTGCACGAAGACGATCACCGGGCTCGTCGTCGAGCCGGACTTCCGTACCGACAGCGAAACGCCGTCGCCGGTCACCACGGAGGTGATCGACGACGGCGCTGTAAACGCTGGCGGCCTGCGCGGAGCAGGCTCCTGTGCAGTGGACCCGACCGGATCCTCGGACGGCATGCGGCCATCGTAGGAGTTGACTGGTCTCGGTCGTAGGGCCTGGTAGATGAATGCTCGATGGCCGAATAGTTGAGTCGAAAGATCGTCCGGCGCCCCACCGGGGGACGGGGGCGCCGGACGATCGTCGGCGCGAGCGCTCATCGAGTCGGAGCGCCCGCTGGTGGTGTCACTTGCCCGGTGCGTGC
Organism: uncultured Actinomycetota bacterium; assembly: GCA_963724705.1. Lineage (GTDB taxonomy): Bacteria > Actinomycetota > Actinomycetes > Mycobacteriales > Micromonosporaceae > DASQPR01. Next base: position 1,417,538 of record CAVRVS010000004.1, on the reverse strand, counting down.
ACCGCGCCGGCGGCGTGGGCCGCGCTGGTGGCGGCGTGCGACGCGTCGGCGGCGTAGGTGCCGGCGACCAGGCTGGCGGCGAACTTCTCCCACTTGGCGTACGCCTGCGGGAAGGCCGAGACCTGCACCTTTTGGACGGCCAGGGTCAGCGGCATGTGCTGCCAGTTGTGGATCTTCACGAGGCGCTTGAGGAACGACTGCGTCGCGTGGTGCGGGTCGGTCACCTGTGCCGGGGTGCCCCAGCCCGAGGACGGGCGCTGCTGGAACAGGCCCAGCGAGTCGTGGTCGTTGCGGTTGCCGAGGTTGCCGTAGTTGTGCAGGGAGGATTCCTGCAGCGAGCAGGCCACGGCCATGACCATGGCGCGGGGTGGCAGCTTCATGTCCTTGGCGGCCTTGACGATCGCCGCGGCGTTGCGCTTCTGCGCGGCGGTCGGCTTGAACGAGGCCTGGGGGCCGTGCACCGTCTTGGGCAGCAGCGCCCTGGTGCTGGGCACCTTCACGGCCGGCTTGTGCGGGGCCGGCGCGTGCGTAGCCGTGGCCTTGGCGGCCGACGACTTCACGGCCGGGGCGTGGGTGGCGTACGCCGTCGTCGCCGGTGTACCGGTGGCCCAGGACACGGTGGCGGGCGCCTTCTCGGGAGCCGAAGAGTGAGCCGCTGCCGCGGGTCCAACCGCAACGCCGAAGATGGCCGCCGTGGTGACGCCGAGCATGCCGACGCGTCGTCCGATGGGGCTACGGAAGAACGTAGCTGCGGTCTCGGTGTGGTGGCGGAGGTTCACGGTATTGGTTTCCTTCCGTCGGGGGGTTACGTGACCGTTCAACCGAAGGTACAAGTCCGTTCTTTCCGAATAATCGCTTTTGTGGAGTAGGTAACTCAAGCAGTATCTAATTGCGTTAAGGACGGGATCAGTGCTCCGTATCAGGGCGACTACAGGCCGTCGAAATCTGGTCCCGTGGGGGATCACAGATGCGCACTGGGTTCGCCGGAGTCACGTAGCCACCATCGCTACCAACCGCGCCGACCCGGTACGGCCTGGAACAGACGTGCACACGGCCGACGGCGCGTCGTGGTCGCCACGAACCGGACGGAGACCCGCATGCCACGCAAGTCGTCGGCGTGACGGCGCGTGCGCGGTCACCGCGGCCGCGGCAATGACCCGGCGCTGACCTCGCCGGCCCCCGGCAAGCGGTTGGATGTGGCGGTTCATGGCCGCGGTCCGCTGCGGCGGTCGCGTGCGGTGGCCGTACCCGTTTAATGGGTCGTCGTTTCGGCCGGCCGTCGTCGGACGGGTGTCGTATGGTGCGGCCATGGCCACGCCTACCGAAGTGCTTGACGTCGACGGCCAGGACGTCACGATCACCAATCCGCAGAAGCTCTACTTCCCGGCCGCCGGCATCACCAAGCTCGACCTGGTGCGCTACTACCTGGCGGTGGCCGACGGCGCGCTGCGGGCGGCCGGCGGGCGGCCGATGGCGCTCAAGCGCTACGTCAACGGCATCGACGGTCAGGCCTTCTACCAGAAGCGGGCGCCGGAGAACCGGCCCGACTGGATCGAGACGGTCGAGCTCAAATACCCGTCGGGCCGTAGCGCCCACGAGATCGTGCTCCGCGACGCCGCCCAGCTCGCGTGGGTCGTCAACCTCGGCTGCATCGACCTGCACCCGCACGCGGTGCGCGCCGATGACCTGGCCCACCCGGACGAACTGCGCATCGACCTCGATCCGATCCCCGGCGTGCCGTGGGAGCACGTGCGCGAGGTCGCACTGGCCTGCCGCGACGTGCTCAGCGATCACGGCATCGTGGGCTGGCCGAAGACGTCCGGCTCACGTGGCATGCACATCTTCTGCCGCATCGAGCGGCGCTGGAGCTTCGTCGAGGTGCGCCGCGCAGCGCTGGCATTGGCGCGCGAGGTGGAGGCCCGAGTGCCGGATCTCGCGACCAGCCGCTGGTGGAAAGAGGAGCGGCACGGCGTCTTCATCGACTACAACCAGAACGCCAAGGACCACACGACGACGTCCGCCTATTCGGTGCGTCCGACGCCGGATGCACGCGTCTCGGCGCCGCTGCACTGGGACGAGGTCGCCGCGTGTGAGGCGGGCGACTTCACGGTCGCGACCATGCCGGCCCGGTTCGCGGCGATCGGTGACCCGGCCGACGGCATCGACCTCGCGGTGGGCGATCTGAGCAGCCTCGTCGCACTCGCGGCCGCGCAGAAGGCGGCCGGCATGGACGACCCGCCGCCACCACCGCCCGATCCGGCCGAGTCCGGGTCGCGGGCCGGTGCCGGCTCGGCTCGCTCAAGATCACGATCTGGCGGTACGGCTAAAGCCGCGGCGCCGCCAGCCGACGACGCACCGGGTGACGCGGACGCACCGAAGCCGACCGGGCGACGGCGCTCGACCATGCCGCTGATCGAGATCGCGCGCGCCGCCGGCAAGGACGAGGCGATGGCCGGGCTGGAACGGTGGAAGGCACGTCATCCGGACGTGTGGGTGCAGCTCGAGCCGGCCGACGTGCTGGTCGACTCGATGCGCGGGCGGAGCAGCACGTGGACCCGGATCCGGATCAACCTGCGGCACGTGCCGCCCGATCAGCGTCCTCCGCAGGAGCCGCTGGAGGTCGACTTCGATCCGTGGGCGGGTCTCGACGTCGAGGCGTTGCGGCGCGGCCAGCGGACGTGACCTCGCCCGACCTGGCTACCGTCGCGGAGTGCGGTCCGGTGTGACGCGGAAGGTGAAGTATTCGACCGGCACACCGTCGCGGTCGCCGGCAAGGCTCGCCACGACCGTGGCGTCGAAGCCGTTGTCGCCGATCAGACGCCGCAGATAGGCGATGTCGCCGGACGTACCGAACGCGATCAGCATGCGGCCCGCCGGTGTCAGATGGTGGCCGGCCTGGGTGAAGAACTCGGTCATGGCGCGGTAATTCGTGTCGGTCGAGGCGAGTTCGCGCACGTCACGTGGCGTGAACCATCGAAACGGCGGGTCGAAGACGATCAGGTCGAAGACGCCGCCGACCCCGGCGAATACGTCACTTTCCCGTACGTCCACCAGGTCGGCCACGCCGTTGCGGTCGGCGTTGGCCCGGGCCGCGTCCAGCGCGTACGGGTTGACGTCCACGGCGACGACGTACGCGCCCTTGGTCGCGGCCAGGATGCCGTTGACTCCGCTGCCGGTGCCCATGTCGAGCACCCGTTCGCCCGGCCGTGCCTCGGCGAGCACGGCCTCGCCGAGCAGATGCGAGACCGGATTGATCGGGTGAACCTCGGCCGGGATTACGAGAGTGAGGCCCAGGTAGTCGAAGGTACGGATCGGTTCGCCGGCGGCCAGCGCGGCGCCCTCGGCCCGTGCCTGCTCGTGCCACCACCGGATCCGCTCCACGTCGGCGACGTCCATCATCGGCTCGTAGTCGGTCATAGCGCGTCCCTTGGATCGTGACTGTCGATGTCTCGGCCCTCGGCGTCTCGGCGTTCGCCGACGTAGAGCAGGTGACCACCCAGACCGAGGAGACCCGGGTCGTCGGCCCTGAGCGTGACGCGATAGCCGCGGTCGGCCAGCCAGGCCGCATACCGGCCCGGCCCTCCGCCGATATCGAGGATCCGACCGCACGCCGGCAAGTGCCGGGTGAGCATCGCCGCCGTCACGTCGAACTCGACGGCACCCTCATCCCGTTCGAGCCGTTGCCACTCGCGATCGCGGAACGTGGCGTAATAGGCGCCAACGTCGGTCGTGTCCACGTCTGTCTCCCCGTACCCGCTATTAGCCGCCGAGCTTAGGCGACAGCGTCGCCGCGTTCCGCCCCAATTTCCGGCCCCCACGCGGACGCTGGAGAGATGGCGCACGGCATTGCACGGCGGGGCCTTCCGCGCGAGCTGCGCGCGACCACGTACCTGATCGCGTTCGTGGTCGCGACGGTCGCGACGGTGCTGGTCACCCGGGGTGCGCTCGCGGCGTCCGGCTTCCCCCAGGTCGGCGGTAGCGGGCTGCACGTGGCGCACGTGCTGTGGGGCGGTCTGTTGATGGCGCTGGCGCTGGTCCTCGTGATGTCGTTCGTCGGCCCGGTGATCCGTCCGGTCATCGCGGTGCTGGGCGGTATCGGGTTCGGCCTGTTCATCGATGAGGTCGGCAAGTTCGTCACGAGCTCGAACAACTACTTCTACCGGCCCGCCGCCGCGATCATCTACGTCGTCATTGTGCTGTTCGTGCTGCTCATCCAGGCCATACACGGCCGACGCCGGCCGGAGCCCGAGGAACTGCTGGCCGGTGCGTTGATGGAGGCCGTCGGTGGCGCGGCCGGCGGCATCAGCGATGGCCGGCGCGCTCGCGCCCTGGCGCTCGTCGAGCAGGCCGGTGAGCAGCCGGCCGCGGCGGAGACGGCCGCCATGCTGCGGGCGTTGCCGCGCACGACCCGGCAGGTCGGGGACCCGCTGACGTGGGTCGGTGACCGCGTCCGGCGGATCGGTGGTGCGATCCTGACGAAGCGCTGGTTGCGGATCACGCTGGTCGTGATCCTGTGTCTCAGCGCCGCTGCCGGTCTGCTGACCGCGCTCATCGTGATCCTGATCGAGGTGCTGCCGGCCGATCTGGCGAAGCACTTGTCCGCCGCCACGTCAGCCTGGGGCGCGATCCCGGCCGCGCTCGCGGCGATCTGCGTGGTCGTGGGGATCCGGAGACTTCGACAGGATCCGCGCAGCGCGTACACCTGGTTTGAACGCGCCGTTCTCATCGACCTGCTGTTGACCCAGCCGTTCGTGGTCGCGAAGGACCAGTTCTCCGCACTGCCGTCGATCATCATCGACCTGCTCATGCTCGCCGCATTCGGGGCGGCGAAGACGGCGGCGCGGACCGGGACCCTGCCGAACCGGGCCATGGCGTCGCGCCGCCGGGACGCCGGCGAGACCGCGAGCGGCGCATCGGGCGCCGAGCCGTCGGCGGTGCCGATCGGCGGCCCAGTGTCCCAGCCGGTCGACGCGGCGTCGGCCGCACCGGCGGCTGACACCGTGGCGAGGCCGGTCGCCGCGGCCGGCCGTGGTGCGCCGCACGAGCGCGATGCCGCGACGTCCGAGATCAGCCCACCGGCGCCGTGATTGGCCCGGTGCCTTATCTGGCACCGAGATCTGCCATCGCCTTATCTGGCATCGAGCCGATCGCGACGCGCGATTAGGCTGGCCGAGTGGACGCTCCGGCCGGCTCGGACATCGTCGGCGCCGCGCGGGCAACGGCCGAGCGCCTTTTGGCGCACTCGATGCCGCAGCGTTGGCAGCACGTTCGCGCGGTGGGCCAGAAGGCGGAGCGGATCGGACCCGCTTTCTCGGCTGCCGACGCCGCCACGTTGGCCGCCGCGGCCTGGTTGCATGACATCGGTTACGCCAGTGACCTCGTCGACACCGGCTTCCATCCGCTCGACGGTGCGCGGTGGCTGCGATCCCATGCCGCCGACACGAGGGTCGCGGTGCTCGTCGCGAACCACTCGTGCGCGCTCATCGAGGCGTCCGAGCGGGGACTGCACCGGTTGCTCGCGGACGAATTTCCGGTCGAACACTCGGCCGTTGCCGATGCCCTTATCTATTGCGACCTCACCACCGGGCCGGATGGTCGGCTCGCTGACCGTCGAGGACCGGCTCGCCGAGATCCAGGCTCGCTACGGCGCCGGTTCCGTCGTCGCGCGCTTCGTGGACCGGGCCGAGAAAGATCTGATTTCAGCCGTACAGCGAACGCGGCGGCGCCTGGACGCGCGGGGTGTCGGCGCGCCGACGTAGGCGATCACGCCCGATGGGCGGTGACCAATCGGCCGTTGTCCGCGTCGCCCGCGCGCGCGTCCCTGGCGAACGTATCGACGGCGAGCGTGTCGGCGGTGATGCCGAGATGCCGCTCGAGGGCATCGCGGCCGACGTCCGTCACGGTGACTGCGCGACTCGATCCGACCCGCCCGATCCACGACGCGTCGAACGCATGCCGGCACAGCGCCGCCGCGACCGCGCCGCCAAGATGTGGGCGGCGCTCGGTCCAGTCGAGGCAACTACGAAGCACCGGGCGGCGGGTCGGTCGTTGCCGATCGGCGCTCAGGCCGAGGCTCGCGAGCCACCGTTGGCCATCGGGCGTCACGGTGAGTCCGCGCTCCCAGCTGACGAGGCCACGCTCGGTCATCGCGTCCGAGATCGCCACACCAAGTCGACCGGCCAGGTGGTCGTAGCAGGTGCGGGCCCGGGTGAGCGCCTGGTGGCGGGTCGCGCCGGCCAGCGACGACACGGCCGGCCGCTGCCGGCCCGCGGCCGACGTGAGCGTCTCGATCAGGTTGGCAACGTCCGGTGTGGCGATGCGTACGTACCGGTGCCGCCCCTGCCGTTCCTCGGCCAGCAGACCGCCCGCGATCAGGCGGCTGGTGTGCTCGCTCGCGGTGGAGGCGGCCACTCCGGCGTGGCGGGCCAGTTCGGTGACCGTCCACGCACGACCGTCGAGCAGAGCGAGGCAGAACGTCGCCCGCGTGTCATCGGCGAGGAGCCGGGCGAGATTCGCCATCGCCTCGGCGCTCCGCATCGGATCGCGGTTTCGATCCGGGTGGCCGCTTCGATCCGGGTCGCGGTTTCGGTCTCGCGGTTCGTCGGGTTTCGGTCCGGGTCGCGGTTTCGATTGCCGTCGCGCATCGCTCCATCATCGTCGTCGCACGCTTCGGCGCCCACCGAAACGTGCGCTTCGCCGGACCGGCCGGACCCAGGATGCCGCCGCGCTCCGGCGACATGGTCGGTGCGAAATGGCGATGCCCCGCGATCCCGCCGGGACCTAGCATGACGGCATGATTCCGGTCGACCATCTGGCGGCGTTCACGATCACGGCGTTCGCGCTGATCGTCGTACCCGGGCCGAGCGTCCTGTTCGTGATCGGCCGCGCTCTGGTGCTCGGCCGGCGCGGTGCGTTCGCCACCGTCGCGGGCAACGCACTCGGCGAGTACGTCCAGGTGATGGCCGTGGCCTTCGGGGTCGGTGCCATCGTTGAACGGTCCATCGTGGTCTACACCGCGATCAAGCTCGCCGGCGCCGCTTATCTGATCTTCCTTGGCGTCCAGGCGATCCGGCACCGCAGCGTGTTGACCGACGCGCTCGGGCCAGCGCCGACCGCGGCCACGACGGATCGGCCGGCCGGCCTGCCACGAGCGGTGCGCGAGGGTTTCTTCGTCGGTCTCGGCAACCCGAAGTCGGTCGTGTTCTTCGCCGCCATGTTGCCGCAGTTCGTCGACGCGTCGTCCGGGTACGTACCGGTGCAGATGCTCGCTCTGGGCGCCGTGTTCCTGCTGATCGCGCTCGTCTCTGACAGCACGTGGGCCATCGTGGCGTCTGGCGCCCGAACCTGGTTGGCGAGGTCGCCGCGGCGCCTGTCGCGGCTCGGCGGCGCCGGCGGCGTGGTGATGATCGGCATCGGCGCGCGTCTCGCCTTGACCGGCCGCCCCGACTGAGCGCGACCGGTCAGCCGAGACGGGGTGGCGCCCAACCGGACAGCGTCGCGCTGGTCTCGCGGAGAACGGCTCACCAGCTCGTCGGTGACCTCGGGGCGCCGGGACAGCAGGTCGTCCAGCCGTGCGCGCCAGAGACCGGCCTCGGCCATCATCGCCTCGGGCCGGGCATTCATGCGCGACCACGAGTCGAGGACGAATCCGTAGTATTCGCTGTCGATGCGTTCGCCCAGCACGTATGCGAGCCAGCCCTGGTATCCGCGGTCGATCGCGGCGATGATGACCCGTGCGCCATCCCATGCCACGCGCGGTCGGTGGCTCGTCATCTGGGTCATCGTGCACCTCCGCGGCACGGCCGGATGGTCGACGCGGCCGGAGTAAACCACCCCGTGTCGAATCGGCCGAGATGAGCACATTGTGAGCCGCCTGTGCGCATCTCCACAAGGCCGTACGAGCGTCGGTGGGGTCTCCGGCGGATCCGGCGGTGACGGCTGCGGTGGCCGCCGATCTCGAGTTGGGAGCATCAACATGACGACCGTACGGGTGGACCGGTCCGGCCCGGTGACGACGGTGATTCTCGACCGGCCGGAGGTGCGCAACGCCGTCGACCGGGCGACCGCACTCGCCTTGGCCGACGCGTTTCGGGCGTTCGACGCAGACGATTCGGCGGCGGTCGCGGTGCTGTGGGGTGCGGGTGGAACGTTCTGCTCCGGCGCGGACCTGACCGCGTTCGCGGCCGGCGACGGAAATCGGGTCGCGCCGGACGGGGACGGTCCGATGGGACCGACGCGCATGACGCTGTCGAAACCGGTGATTGCCGCCGTCGCCGGTCATGCCGTCGCCGGCGGCCTCGAGCTCGCGTGCTGGTGCGACCTGCGGGTGGCCGAGGAGGACGCGGTGTTCGGCGTGTTCTGCCGGCGCTGGGGCGTGCCGCTGATCGACGGCGGCACGGTCCGGTTGCCGCGACTGATCGGAATGAGCCGGGCTCTGGACATGATCCTGACCGGCCGGGCGGTCGGCGCCACGGAGGCGTACGCGATGGGACTGGCGAATCGTGTCGTCGCACCGGGGGAGTCGTTGGCCGCTGCGCGCGAGCTGGCGGCGGAGATCGCGAGATTCCCGCAGGTGACGATGCGCAACGACCGGGCGTCGGTCTACGCGCAGGACGGCCGGTCGCTCGACGAGGCGCTCGGTCGTGAATTCGCATTGGCTCAGGCGAGCCTTGCCGTCGCCCGTGCGACGGCGCCGAACGGTTCGCGGCAGGAAGCGGCCGCCACGGGCGCTTCGACGAGATCTGAGCGGTCCGCAGCCGCGCTCGATCGCTGATTCGCGTGCGCCGAGTGACCGTCGCGCTGCGCCGGTCAGGAACAGATCTGTAGCGGGCCGGTGGCGTCGGGTCGCAGGGTAAACGCCACGCGGTGTCCGGCGCTGTCCGAGAATTCGGCCCGCGTCGCCGAGCGGATCGTGATCATGCCGGGCTGGTAAGGGTTTCCCCATCCCGGTGGCGGGTTGCCGTTGCCATCGGAGCGCGGTGTGTCGGCGACGTACCAGCGCCCCGCGATGTTCGCCTCCTTGATGCCGCAATGCGTGTAGAGCGCATACGGATAACTCGTGCGTAATCCCGCGGCCGGCGGCGTCACCGCAGTGAGGTGAGCCGGCGCGCCCGTGCGGTCCGCACAGGCGCCGAGCCCGGCCACGGCGAGAGCCATGCCGGCCAGCGTCATGATCGATCGACGTGTCCTCACCTTGCTGAGACGCGTCGGATCTTGGAGCGGTTCCGTCTCAGGCGACTCGGCGAGGGTCGTTTGTGGACAACCGCGATTTGCTGGGTTGTTCGCATCGACGCAGCTCATGTCCGGAATTCTGGCCGCCGCCGGCCGCCTTGTCCACAAGCTCTGATGGCGCGTTGCCGGGTCGCCCGCACGTCGATGACGATGAATGCCCGGCCGACGGCCGCGAACCCACGGGGCGGCGTTCGGGTGGACGAAATCGAGCGGAGGCGACGGTGCGGGCAGGCGTAGCGGTCGACGCGGCGGTCAGAGCGGCGGTCAGGGCGGTCGGCCGCGCCGACCGCGCGGCCGGTGACCGGAGTGGACGGCCGTCGTGACCATCAACCCGATCGTCGCCCCGATCGCCGGTCACACCGGCGACGTGCTGGTCCGGGATCTGGTTGGCCGAAGACATCGAGGCCATCCGTCAAGGCGTCGCGTCGCGATCGTGGGTCGAGTCGGACGTTGGGCGGGGTGGGTGCCGGGCTGGACGCCCTGGCGACGGCCTCGGATCCGGTCGGCGCGCTGATGCAGTACGGCCTGTCGTGGTTGATCGAACACATCCGGCCGCTGTCCGAGGCGCTCGACTGGCTGGCCGGTGATCCGGCGACGATTGCCGGTCACGCGCAGACCTGGCGAAATGTCGCCACGAGTATGCGCGTCGACTCGGCCGGCCTCGACCGTGCCGAGGCGATCGACCTCTCCGGCTGGCAAGGCTCGGCGGCGCGGGCCTACGACTCGTGGTCGACCAAACAGCGGACCGTCCTCGGTGGTCTGGCCACCGGCGCCGACACGATGGCATCGATCACCGAAGGCGTGGCCTACCTGACCGCTGGCGTCCGCACCTTGGTGCGTGACGCGGTCGCAACCGTCGTGTCGCGCGCGATCGAGTACGCCGGCGAAGAGGTGTTGTCGCTGGGCTTCGCCACACCATGGGTGATCGAGCAGGTGTCCACGCTCGTGGCGGCGTGGTCAGCCCGGATCGGTCGGTTGGTCGCGGCGCTCAAGAACAGCATCGCCCGGCTCACTGCGTTGATGCGGCGACTCGGTGAGCTCATCGACCGCCTGGCGCAACTTCTGCATGACATGCACGGCACCGACGGCGATCCGACAAAGGTCCGCCGACCGACCGGCGACGGCACCGCGGTCTCGGTGCCGCTGGTCGCGGCACCCGTCAACCTCGACCCGGCCACCATCCGGTTCAGCCAGCACTCGGTGACCGGCGCCGTGCCCATCACCGACAGCATGCGGTCGGACGGCTGGGTCGGAGCACCGATCGACGTCGTACGCATGCCGGATGGTGACCTGACGACGATCGACAACACCCGGGTCCTCGCGGCGCGACAGGCGGGGATCGACGTGTCCGCCAACGTCCATGGGTTCGACGAGCCACTGCCACCCGACATGATCGGCCGGTTCACCACCCGCTCCGGGCCGGTCGCCACCTGGGGTCAGGCCGTCGGGCAGCGGATCGGCCGGCAGAAGGCGACCCTCCGCACGACGTACCCGTTGGGATCTTGGAATGAACCGACCGCACGATAGCCTGGTGCCGACAGCGACGTGGAGGGGTGGCATGGCCGATCTGCTGGGCCCGGCCGAGGTTCCGCCCGGCTTCGCCTATCCGCCCGAGTTCCTGCGGGTGGTCGAGCTCGGCCTGGTCAACCTCGAACCGTGGTGGATCTTCGATGGCGCGCCGCTGCGGGACCGCGTTGCCGGCCTGCGCACACGTTTCCCGGATCGGGTGCTGGTTCCGTTCGCCCGTCGGGAGGACAACGACGACGTGGCGTGCTGGGAGAACGCACCGCCGCGGGTGGTCGTGATCCACGACTTCACGTCGCCCGGGTTCGAGGACCGGACCGGGTTCGCCGATTTCAATGGCTGGCTCCGGCGGGCCGTAGAGGATCTCATCGCGTTCGCGTAGCCCGCGGCCGAGGCGCCGGCGGAGACTGGCGGCGTGACCCCTTCGTACTGGCCGCTTGCGAGCCTTCGGCTGACCACCGGCGAGGTGACGCTCGCGACGATGACCGAGCCGGACCTCGGTCCGCTGTCCGATCTGCTGCCCGAGGACGTTGAACAGAATCCGATCTTCCCGTCCTACGCCGGACGCGATGGGCGGTGGGCCCGTGGAACCACGCTGCATCAGACGTACTGGCACAGCCTCGGCACCTGGCGGCCGGAGTCGTGGAATCTTCCGCTGACGGTGTCGGTCGGCGGCACCCCGGTCGGCGTACAGACACTTGAGGCCGACGACTTCGCCGCCCGCCGTACGGTCGATAGCTCGTCCTGGTTGACGACGACGGCCCGCGGTCGGGGCATCGGCAAGCGGATGCGACTCGCGGTGCTGACGCTCGCCTTCGACGGGCTGGGCGCGGAGGTGGCCGAGACGTCGGCGTGGCACGACAACGCGGCCTCGCTCGGTGTATCGGCGTCGTTGGGGTATGTCGACAACGGTGTGTACATCCACGCCGACCGTGGGCGGGTCGACGAGATGCGGCGGTTGCGACTGACTCGTCGGGCGTTTCGCCGAGCAACGGCACGCGAACGTACGGATCGAGGGACTGTCGGCGTGCCTGCCGTTCTTCGGGGCGGGATGACGACCGCGCGGCTAGCGGCGCTTGGCATCCAGGCGGCGGGCCGCCAGACGTGCTGCCCGATCGGTCTGGTCGGCGCGCGTACGAGCGGCTCGCCGGTCCTGCTCGGCCGCGGTCAACGCGTCGACCGCCTCGTCGAGTTGCCGGCGCACCCGGTCCGCGTGTGCGCGCGCATCGCGTACCGCCCGGTCGGCCCGTTCGAGGTCGGCCCGTGCCGCGTCTCGATCCTCGTTGGCCACGGCGGCGGCTTCGCTGAGCGCGCGTTGTTCCTCGCTGACCGCGCGTTGTTCGTCAGCGCTCGTGGTGTCCGTGTCGGTCGACCGGCGACGCCCGGCCGTCCGACCGGCCGATCCGGCTGTGCGGCCGCCAGCCACGGCCGTCGTCGACCGGGTCGCTCCGCCGCCGCCCGCTGCGGACGCGCTCCACATCGCCATGTCGCCCGCCATGTCGCCCGACGGGAAGCCGCTGCTCCGGAGCGTTCCGGTGAGTCGGCCCGCGGTCAACGCTTCGGCGGCGTCCGGTTCCGCCAACGCCGCGTGCAGGATGTCCTCCAGTCCGCGGATCGTTGCCTCGTTCGGCCGTATGTCGGCCGCTTCCGCGACCTGTCGGGCCTGCCGGACGAGCGACGCCATCAGTTGACGTTGCTCGCGTGGACAGCCGGCGCAGCTCGTCGCGGTCCAGGGCTGCGGTGGCGTCGCGCATCGAGGCGCCTAGGTCGACGAGTGCGCGGACGTCGTCGGCGTACGATCGAGCCAGTTGGTTCGCCAGCCACGCGGCGGCGTTGGGCTTGGCGAGTTTCCCGATCGCCGCCGCCAGCTCACGAGCGCCGGCGGCGCGGGCCGCCTTGGCCCGCTCGTTGCGGGCGGCGACGAACTCGTCGGCCGGCAGGGCGTAGAGATCGTCGGCGACCTCATCGACGGCGTCGGCGGATCCCGTTGCCGCTCGCGCCCGACGCTGGAGCCACCCGTCGTCCTTCCGGTCGCGTTCGTGGTGTCCGTTGACGAACTGTGTCCTCACCCGGCCGCCTCACCGTCGCGTCGACAACGACCAGGGGATCTCACGGACTGTACCAACGTCGACGCGGTCGGAGTGGGCAGCATGTCCGGATTGGCGGCCCGTTCGGCGCCCGCGTCCGGCTCGGCCCGCGCCGCTCGGCGCCGCTAGAGCCCGAAGGCCAACGGTTGCTCGGGCGGCCCGTCGGTAAGCAGGGCAGCCAACACGCGGGCGAGGCCACGCGGCGCGAACACGGCCCGGCCGCGGTAACTCGCGATTTCGGGTTGCGTCCACCATCGGAAGCCGGCGACGTGTTCGGCGGCCAACTGTTCGTCCGTCATGGTGCCGCGCGGGGTGAAGGCCACCGTACGGACGAGGTAGTAGTCGTTGATCACGCCGTCGTATCCGGTCGCGTGTCCCGGTGCGACGACCTTCTGATGCCACACGTGACGCGGTTCTGCGTCGAGCCGCAGACCGACTTCCTCGTCGAGTTCGCGGCGCAGCGCCGCGAGCGGTGACTCCCCGGCCTCGACGCCACCGCCGGGTGCGGCCCAGACCGTGTCCGGATCCGTGTCGGGGCGGAACCGGAATCGGCAGAGCAACATGCGGTCATCCGGATCGAGGACGATGGCCCGAACGGCTGGCCGAAGTCGCGGTGCGTCCACGCGGCCGAACGTACCCGATGATCGCGGTCGGACGCCTCCCGTATTCCGACGGCCCGCCGGCCACCCGCCGGCGGCTACGCACGGCCCGCCGGCCACCCGCCGGCGGCTACGCCGGCCGCGACCGTTACGCCGGCCGATGCGTCTTACGTGGCGGGATCGGCCTCCGTAATGGCGCGGCGGATGGGCCGCTCCGATCAGCGTCATCTCGTCGCTCGCGCTCGCCGACTCGGACGGTCCGACCAGCATTCGGGTGGCCGCCGCCGCGGTCAACGGCGGCGCGAAGAGGTATCCCTGTCCGAGTCGGCAGCCCAACTCGAGCAGTGCGTCGACGCTGCTCGGGTCGTTCGATGCCCTCGGCGACGACCTCGAGGTTGAGCGACTCGGCCATGGCGAGGACCGCGATCACGATACTGCGATCCGTACCGTGGTCAGCGACGCCGCTGATGAACGACCGGTCGATCTTCAGGCTCTCAGCCGGAAACTGCTTGAGATAGCCGAGGTTGGAGTAGGAACTGCCGAAGTCGTCGAGCGCGAAATGGACGCCACCGGCGCGGAGGTTTCCGGTCACCCGCGCGACATCGTCGCCCGCGTGGCTGCGCTCGGTGACCTCGAGCCACACGTCGCCCGGATCGACGCCGGCCCGCCGGATGAGCGACTCGAGATGTCGTGACACGTCGGCTTGCCACAGTTGCGCCGCCGACAGGTTCACGTCGATGCGAAGGCCGCGCCATCCGGGCAGGCGTTGCCACACCGCGAGTTGCCGGCATGCCTGCTCCAGCACCCACGCTCCGATGCGGACGATCTCGCCGGTCTCCTCGGCGAGCGGGATGAATACGTCGGGCGGGATCGGTCCGCGCTGATGATGGGTCCACCGCAGCAGCGCCTCGAAGCCGACGGGGCGACCGTCGTCGAGGTCGACGAGGGGTTGGTAGAGGACCTCGAACTCGTCGCGGTCGAGGGCTCGCATCAGCTCCGAGCGGATGCTGAGCCGATCGAGTGAGCGGTGGGAGGCGGCATCGTCGAATACCTCGACGGCACCGCTGCCGCGGGACTTGGCGACGTACATGGCGGCGTCGGCGTCGCGCATCATCGTCCCGGCCGTCGTCGCGCCGTGTGCGCCGAGGACGCCGCCGATGCTCGCTGAGACGGTGACCCGCTCGTCATTGAGCTCGAACGGCTCGAGCAACGCCTGGACAAGGCGGTAGCCGACTTCGTTGACGTCGTCCAGCGTCTCGATCTCGCCGAGGACGACGACGAACTCGTCGCCGCCGAATCGCGCCAGCAGGTCCTTCGTACGAAGGGCCTTCTGCAGGCGCGCGGCAACCTGCCGAAGCAGACCGTCGCCGGCCTCGTGGCCGAGGCGGTCGTTGACCGACTTGAATCCGTCGAGATCGCAGAAGAGCAGGCCGGTGAACGGCGCCGATCCGTTCCTCAGCACGTGATCGAGACGCTGCACTGCCAGTTCGCGATTCGCGAGGCCGGTCAGCGGGTCGCGCGTCGCGCGTCGCCGCAGCTCGTGGTAGAGGCCAGCGTTCTCGAGCGCCGTCGCGAGGTAGCTCGCGAAGATCGCCGCGATTTCGATCACCTCGGCGCCGAACGGTCGGGCACGATCGCGGGTCGCGTAGATCAGTGCGATCGGGACGCCGTCACGCATCACCGGAACGCACACGACGCTGCGCGGCAGGGGACTCGACGATGACGTGACCGTGGCGACCCACGCGTCACCGCCGACGACCGTCGACCAGGCGCCGCAGATCGGCGACCGGAAGCTCGGTCACCGGCGCGGCGTCATTCGGAGCGTTGCCGTGGTGCGCCTGCGCGTACGCCACGCCGTCGGAAACACCGACAATCCAGGCATCGTCCGCCGTTGTCAGCCGCTGCACGAGTTCGGCCGCGGCGTCCAGCAGAGACGTGGAGTCCAGGTGCGGCGCGAGCAAGTGTCCGGACTGCGCGAGCCTTTCGATCGCCACGGCACGCTCCCGGTCGTCGGCCGCGATACGCAGCCGCTGCGCGACCGACGACAGCACGTGCAGATCGGTGCCACCGAAACCTTCGCCGCTGCTGCGATAGAGAACGAGGAGTTCGTCCGACTTCTCGGAGGACGCGGACATCGGCACGAACGCGGCCGAGCGTAGCCCCAGGCCGGAAAGAGCGGCCGGCACGTTGTCGTCGGGCTCCTCGAGCTGGGTTGCCGCCGCGCTTCCGGTGGCTATGGCCTCGGCGGCGAGCGGACCGATGGCCCAGCCGTCCCGGAAGGAGGGGTCGTCCTCGGGTAGACCGGTCGAGGTCGTGACGAGGAGACGATCGCCCACGACGCTGACAATGCATACCGGATCGGCATTGAACGCGTCGGACAGTACCGCGAGCGCGTCGTCGAGCAACTCGTCCGGCGCGGACGGGCTGCTGAGCACGGTGAGCAACCGAATGAGACGACCCGTGTCGCGATAGGCGTTGCTCGCGGCCGTCGTCGCCTCCAGCAGTTCGGACGTCAGTCGCGAAACTTCATCGGATCCGGGCGTTGTCATCGGCGCATCACAGCGCGACCGCGGTAACCGTTGCGTTGTGGTAACCGGCAACGCTTGTCGTACGGGCGAACTCGCCGTACGTGTAGACGCCGAAGATCGGTACGGAGCCGGCCGCCTCCTGCAGTTCGGCGGCCTCTTCTTCGCGGCGCTCCTGCAGCACGTCGATGCGGGCGATGCAGCTGAACACGAGCAGTACGGATGCGTCGCGTCCGGCCACCGAACGGGCGGCGACGTCCCGACTCGTCGTCAACAGGTCCTCGGAATCGCAGGACACGATCTGGATGGCCGAGTACACCGGCAGCGGCGCGAATGTGTGGATCATCTCGTCCGGGCCCATGAACACGCCCCGGATGAGGTGTGAGCCGTCCGGCTCGATGAGTCCGAATGCGTGGGTGGAGTAGAAGCCGCCCTCGCGGATGCGATCGAGTTCCTCCCGGTTGCCTTGGCGGATGTGCTCCTCGTACACGTCCCGGGCCGGTCGGCCGGCGATCTCGTGCACGATCTGCCCGTCGGTCTTCGTGACGAGCAACGGCAGCCCGATCGGGTGCCAACCGTGCCCGACGGTGATCGGTATCGGCTCGTCCGAACCGATCCACACCCCGACCGCGGCGTCGCGCAGCACCCGGTCGTTGAGGAAGACGTAGGTGGCGCTCAATCGCCGGTCGTCGCCCGCACCGCCGCCGACCACCGGGACGGCCGAACCCGTGACGCGATGAATCCCACCGATCAGGGTCTGCTGTTCGGCCGACAGGCCGTCGACGAAAATCAGCAGCGTCGCGTGGGGTGTCTGTTCGGTTCCGAGGTCGGCATGGGCCGATCGGGCCAGTTCAATACCGGCCGCTTCGCTTCCGGCGGCAAGACCTTCGACCGACGCGAAGCCGAAACGGTACGGACCGGCCGTCAGCGCCAACACGGCCACGCCGCTGGCGGGCTCGGTGAGGTGACCGCCAACGAAATGGCCGGCGCTCGTTTCGCCGACCAATGGTGTGTCGCCCGTCACCGCTCGGATCGCGGCGATCAGCTTCTCCAGGTCGTAGCGTACCGACGCGTACACAATGATCATGGCAGCCGCACGGCCGTTGAGCCCCGCAATCGCCTCCGCCGCGGCAATCGTGCCTGCCTCGACCGGATCGTCGGCCTCGCTGGTGCCGCTGGCGGCGTGCAGGCGCGTTGGCAATGTCTGCTGGGTCACGGCGTCTCTCCCTCGGGTCGGTACGCCCGGAATGTGGCATCAATTATAGGAAGCCCGAAATGTATTGCGAGGCCGGCTCGCATTACGGTCGGTCACAGCTCGGCCACAGATCACGGCACTGTGGCTGGCTGGAGGGTCAGCGGACGCCGCGAGGGGTTGCGGTAGCGTCGGGCCGTCGCCCCGACGACCGAGGAGCCGGATCCATGGGTACGAGACCACTGCTGAACCGTCGTCTCGAGGGCATGGGTACGACCATCTTCGCGGAGATGTCGGCGCTCGCGACGGCGACGAAGTCGATCAACCTCGGCCAGGGCTTTCCCGATACCGACGGACCGTCCGAGATCGCCGAAGCGGCCGTCGCCGCGATCCGGGGCGGCCTCGGCAACCAATACCCGCCCGGCCCCGGCATCCCCGAGCTGAGGCGCGCCGTCGCCCAGCATCAGCAGCGGTTTTACGGTCTCACGTACGACCCGGACGCCGAGGTCCTCGTCACGGCCGGGGCGACCGAGGCGATCGCCGCGGCGATGCTGGCGCTGCTCGAACCCGGGGACGAGGTGATCGCGTTCGAGCCCTTCTACGACTCGTACGCGGCCTGCATCGCGATGGCCGGCGCCCGGCGCGTCCCGCTGACCCTACGCGCGCCCACGTTCCGACCCGACCTCGACGAGCTACGGTCGCTGATCACCCCGCGTACCCGGTTGCTGCTGGTGAACTCGCCGCACAACCCGACGGGCATGGTGCTGCGACCCGACGAGGTGGCCGCGATCGCCGCGCTCGCGATCGAGCACGAACTGCTCGTGGTGACCGACGAGGTGTACGAGCACCTGGTTTTCGCGAGCGGAGCGCGGGCGGGCGGGGCCGACGCCGCTCCAGCGGCCGGACATCATCCGATCGCGGCACTGCCCGGCATGCGCGAACGAACCGTCTCGATTTCGTCGTCCGGCAAGACGTTCTCCTTCACCGGCTGGAAGGTCGGCTGGGTAACCGGGACTCCGGAGCTGGTTGCGGCCGTACGGACGGCGAAGCAATACCTCACGTACGTCAGCGCCGGACCCTTCCAGTACGCCATCGCCGCGGCGCTGGCCATGCCCGACGCGTACTTCGCCGACTTCCGAGCCGATCTGCAGGCCAAGCGCGACCTCTTGGCGACCGGTCTCGCCGACATCGGGTTCGACGTGTACACCCCGGATGGCACGTATTTCATCACGACCGACGTCACGCCGCTCGGGTCGAAGGACGGGATCGAGTTCTGCCAGGCACTGCCCGACCGGTGCGGCGTGGTGGCCATCCCGAACGTGGTCTTCTACGACAACGCAGATGTCGGGCGCCCTCAGGTCAGGTTCACGTTCTGCAAGCGCCGCGAGGTGCTCGAGGCGGCGATCGACCGCCTGCGGAGCGGCCTGCTCAAATAGGGCTGTCGTCGTCGTTGCCATCGCGGGGATGCCGATCGGCGGACTCAATCCTTGCGGTAGATCGACACGTGACTCGGGCTGTCCGCCGAGAACACGCGGCGTTGCCAGTCGCCGTACCGGGCGTCCAGTCGAAGGCCGGCGAGCCGAGCCATGAGGTCGATCTCCGCCGGCCAGCTGTAGCGCAGCGCGGTGGGCAACATGCGGTAGCCGTCCGAGCCGAACGTAATGGTCTGCTTGTCGTATCGCTGCGCGACCGGATCGTGCGTGTACACGTTGATCGAGGCACGGTCCGGGCCGACATGGGTGGCTTCGACGCGTTGACCGCGATCCCACTTCGTCGGGTCCGGGACGAAGCATTCGATGGCGAACGCCCCGCCGGGCTCGAGCACCCGCGCCACGTTCCGGAAGCAATCGATCTGCCGATCCTGGGTGACGAGGTTGAAGAGCGTGTTGAAGACCAGGTACGCCAGCCGGAACGGCCCCGGCACCGCCACGTCGGCCATATCGCCGATGACGACGGGAATGTCGGCGCCGCCCGGCTTCTCGCGCATCTTGTCGACCATCGCGGCCGACGCCTCGATGCCTTCCACCGCGACGCCACGCGCAGCGAGCGGCACGCCGACGCGTCCGGTGCCGATCGCAAGTTCGAGGACACGGCCGCCGGCGGCCAGATCCGTCAGGAGGTCGAGCTCGGGCGGTGTCTCCCAACCCGAGCCGTCGTACACATCCGCCCAGCGGTCACCGAAGAGCGCGGGATCGTCGAATCCGGTCACGCCGGCTATTTAACCAATCGATCGGCCGTCGCCGCCGCCCCTTTTAGTTCGGGCCGGTTCGGGTGCTCCACGGTTGCGTGCATTGCGTCGCCGGCCGGGCCGGAGCCGGTAACACCAGCGGCGGTTGCTGGAAGCGGTATATCAGGATGCTTCCGGCCAGGACATCGACCGGGCAATAGTTACGCAACCAGGCCAGCCGCGCGCTGTCGGCACTGGTGAGCGCCGTCGCGGATACCGCGACCCAGCCGGAGACGTCGCTCGGTACAGCGCCGAGCAGCGGACGGGCTCCCGGTATGTCCGACTCGGTCAGGCCTCGCGGCCCGAAGTACGTGACCCACGGATTGCGGCCGTTGCTCCAGGACCGCAGTGCGTAGAAGCCTTGTCCCCAGTCGACATTGGAGTCGGTGGCTACCGCGTATCCGGGCGTGAACGGCGGCGCCGTCCACGCCACCGAGGTCGGGAACGACAACGCCGTGCTGGCGACGCCGGCCGCGAGCAGCACGGCCGCGGTAGCGGCCAGCGCACGTCGCCAGGCGATCCCGAGACGTTGGACGACCGGTACGAGCGAGCTGGCCGCGACCGCCCACAGGGCCAGCACCGGCAGGAGCAACCGGACGCCGATGTTGAGCGGTCCGGTGATGGTGAATCCGGCCAGCACGACGGCCGGCAGGCCGACCGCCAGCAGCGTCCGCCGGCGGGTATCCCGGTCCGTCCACCACCACGCGATCGCGCCGCCGACCAGCAGCGAGCAGGATCGGAGCCGGGTATTTGATCAGCAGACTCAACGGCCAGAACCACCAACGGCCTCCGGTGTACGCGACGCCGAGCAGATAGCCGTGGATCCCGCTCGCGTTGTAGGAGGCGAGGTAGGAGACCCCGTCCAGGTACGGCTTCGGCGCGATGACCGTCGGATGTGTGAGCACGGCCGGGTCGAGGATCACGTACGGGATCCACAAGCCGATCCACGTCACGACGGCGGCCAGCCCGGTGTGGACGAACGCGCGTCGGACACCCGACCGCCAACTCGCCCCCAGGATGACCGCGAGGCTGACGATCACGACCAACGCGCCGGAGATCGACGTACCGGCGGTCAGCGCGAGTGCCAGTCCGGTCCACGCAAGCGCACGGACGGTACGGAGCCGGAGCCACCGCGCGAGGGCCCACGAACTGAGCGTGACGGCGAGGGCGAACGGGATGTCGGTGCCGTCGAGATGGCCGATCCCGAGCACGAGTGGTGACGCGAGCCAGAGGAGTCCGGCGAGGGCGCCGGCCGCGGCGCCGAACAACTCAGCCGCGAGGGCGTACGCCACGAAGGCCACGCCGACTGCCTCCAGGAGCGGCACGAGCCGCGAGGCGAACGTGATGTCACGCAGGCGGTCGGCCGATTGGGCCTGGACGAACTGTGCGCTGCACGTGCGTTCGTTGTCGTCGGCGCACGACGCGGTCGCCGGGACGGCCGGGTGGACGGCGAGCACCGGGAGCGCCGCGAGTGCCTTGGGCAGCGGGGGATGTTCGGCATTGAACGCGAGGTCGTGGTGGAGCACCGCCGCGATACCTGAGGCGACGTACACCGGCTCGTCGTAGGTCGGCGAGTCCGACCGCGCCTCGCTCAGCCCGAGTGCGAGGAAGCCGACGGCCGCGATGGCCAGCAGCGCGAACGGAAGCCGTCGCACCCAGGCAACATCCGCGGTCATCGCGGTCGCCCGGAGTCTCGGAGGCAGATGATCTCGGACCAGCCTAACGGTATGACGATCTTCAGGCGCCGATCGCACGGCGCCGAGCGAGCGTAGCAACGGGCGTCGGCCGCGAGTCGAACGCCGAGCGGTTTGAGCTGGACGGCTGGACGGCTGGGCGGCTGGACGCCTGGACGGCTGGACGGCTCCGGCGGCCGCCGACGTCGCCACCTTGTGCAACCAATAGTTGCATGTTGGAGGATCGTCCGGCAATATGCAACCAGTCGTTGCACTTCGTCTCAGTCAACCAGCTGGTCGCTCGCCGGAGCGGCCTCCCGGAAGGACTCCTATGGCTCCCATTGCTCTGGCTCCCATTTCTCGCCGCCCTGGCTGGACCCTCGCGGTCGCCTCCGTCGCTGCGTTCATGACCAGTCTCGACACGATGGTCGTGACGACCGCCTTACCCACGCTCCGCTCTCATTTCGACGGTTCGGTTGGACAGCTGGCATGGACGATGAACGCCTACTACTTGGCGTTCGCGTGCCTGCTCATCCCGGCGGCGGGTCTGGGGGACAGGTTCGGTCGACGTCGCGTGTTGTGCCTCGGACTGGTGACCTTCGCGGTGGCGTCCGCCGGTGCCGCATTAGCGTCGGGCCTTGGCTCGCTGATCGCGGCGCGAGCGGTCCAGGGCGCCGCGGCGGCCGCCATGTTGCCCCTGACACTGACGGTGATCAGCGAGGCGTACCCGGCTCAGACTCGCGGCCGGGCGATCGGGATCTGGGGAGCACTGCTCGGTGCCGGCGGCGTGCTCGGCCCACTCGTCGGTGGCGGCCTGGTGGAGCTCGTCGGCTGGCGCGGCATCTTCTGGGTCAACGTACCCATCGCCGTCGTCACCGCTGCTGCGGCTCGACTGGTGGTCACGGAGACTCACGGACCTCGACACCCGTTCGACGTCCGTGGCCCGGTCCTCGCCTCGACCGGCTGTCTGGGGCTGGCGTGGGGATTGGTACGGTCGACCTCGCACGGGTGGGGCGATATGTCGGTCTGGCTGCCGCTGCTCACCGGGGCGGTCGTGCTCGCCGCCTTCGTCACCATCGAGCACACGTCGCAGTTCCCGATGATGCCGACCAGCCTGTTCCGGATCCGAAGCTTCAGCGCGGCCAACGGCGTGAGCTTCTGCATTTACGCCAGCCTCGCGGGCGGCGTGTATCTGATGTCGCAGTTCTTCCAGATCGCCCAGCACGCAAGCCCCATCGGGGCGGCGCTGCGCTTCGTCCCGTGGCCGTTGCCGAGTTTGCTCGTCGCGCCGCTGGTCGGCTCGCTCGCCACGAGAATCGGCAACCGGCCGTTCCTGGTCGCTGGCATGGTCCTCCAGACCGTCGGAATGGTGTGGTTCGCCCTGGTCGTACACGCCTCGACGCCGTACCCGGTGCTGTGCGCGCCGCTGGTCCTGTCCGGGATCGGGCTGTCGTTCGTGTTCCCGACCGTTTCCGGCGAAGTGGTTTCGTCGGTCCCGCCCGAGCGGATGGGTATCGCCGCCGGCGTCAACGGCAGCATCCGCGAGCTCGGCGGCGTATTCGGGGTCGCGTTGTGCGCCACCGTGTTCGCCCACACCGGCGGATACGTCACCGGGGCCACCTTCACCACGGGATTCGTCGACGCCATCTGGGTCTGCGCCGTGCTCGCCGGCCTCGGCGTCGTAGCGGCCGCCCTGGCCACGCCGTACAAGTCGGTCGCGCTACCCGCTAGCGGTGAGCAAGCCGAGGTTGGCCAACCGGTTGCCACCCGCTGACAACGACCTGACGTGACGGTCGCCGGAAACGCGCCTTAGTGGAACATGACGTATCGGCTCGGATCGGCGCCGGTCAACTCGTAGCGAAGCGGATCGGGCGTCCGGCCGCCGAGTAGGCGGACGAGCGTGACCGCGTCGGTGGTGAGCGTCGCATAGCGCCGATGGGTAGCGTCAGCCCCGAGGCTCAGTTCGGACGGCTCGCTGCCCAGCAGTAACGTGCGGGACGGAATCTCCACCCGCGTCAGCGGGATCGCGGCTCGGGGGCGACGGCTGAGTTCTTCGAAGAGGCTCACGGCGTCGTACAGACCATCGCTGCCGTACGCGGTCTCGATGCCGAGCGCGTCCCGTACGTCGCCGCCGTGCAACCATTCGCCGAGCGCCAGACCGTCCAGTTTGCCCTCGGCCGCCGCGATGACCGCCGCCCCGGCCGCGTAGTTGGCGTCGAGTTCGTCGAGCACCTGCTGGATCGGCAGCGGCTTGCGCTCATCGACGTCGCGCTGGTTCTCCTCGGGGGAGAAGCCGTGGCTGGTGCCGGCGGCGGCCATGCCCAGCGCGGCGGCGCAGTGAGCCAGCACATCGCGTACGCTCCAGCCCGGCAGAATCGTGGGTTGGTCGAAGTCGCTCGGTGGTGTGCTCCGAAGGATCGGCAGGATCGCGTCCCGCTCGGTCAGTAGGAGCCGGGCTCCCCGAGACTCTGTGTCGGACGACTTGGCAGCCAATGGTTCGGTCACACCGGGAGCGTAGTTGGTTGCCCGCGCGTCAGGAGTGCGTCGATCGTCCAGCGTTGCCGCGACCGAACAGTAGCCGCCACGGGAGCAGGGCCGATTCGGCCTGTACGGACGCGCTCATCTTCGACCGGCCGTTGGTGCGGTCTTCGAAACGGATCGGCACCTCGACAATGGGCAGCCCGGCGCGCGCCGCCCGGTAGTTCATCTCCACCTGAAACGCGTACCCGTTGCTGGATATGGACGTCACGTCGACGGTGCGCAGCGCATCGGCGTGCCACGCCTTGAATCCGGCGGTCGCGTCGCGTACGCCGAGCTGAAGGATCGTATTGACATAGCGGTTCGCCCACGTCGAGAGCATCCGGCGCCGCATCGGCCAGTCGCTGGCGACCTCGCCGCCGTCGACATATCGCGAGCCGATGACGACGGCCGCGTGGTGTCGATCGAGGATGTCGACCATCCGTGGAATCGCGGCGCACGGGTGGGAAAGGTCGGCGTCCATCTGGATCACGATCTCAGCGCCGTCGCTCAACGCGCGCCCGATCCCGGCGACGTACGCGCGTCCGAGTCCGTCCTTTGTCGATCGATGCAGAACCGTGATCGGGATCGGGGCGGTGATCGCGAGCTTGTCGGCGAGCTCGCCGGTCCCGTCCGGAGAGTCGTCATCGACCACGAGCAGGTGCAGGTTGGGCAGGTCGAGTGCGGAGAGAGAATCGACGAGCGTCGGCAGATTGTCGCGCTCGTTGTAGGTCGGGACGACCACGGTGATCTTTGGTCCGTCGGTCACGAGCGACACCGTTTCGCCCGTGACATCTCGGCGTGCCCGCTCATATGCGCGTGCTGGGCAGCTGCGCCGACGTGACCATGGTGAGGTCCCGCGTCGTGCTGACGGCCAGAAGGGTGAGGGCGGCAAGGGCCACGCCGGCGACCGCCGGGAGCGCCACCTCCGTGCGGGTGGTCGCGGCGAACGACAACACCATCGCCGCCGTCGCCGCGGTCGCGGTGGTCAGAAGGGCCATACCCGCGTGTACGCGGGCCGTCGACGGAACCCGCGACCGCGCCGGGTCCATCGTGGCGAGAATCCGGCAGGTCTGGAACAACCCGCCGGCGATGGCGAGATACCAGCACACGAGCGTGGCCACGCCTAACGCCATCGGCGCGGACGCGGACGTGTGTGCGAAAAGCGCAGCGCCGGCGGCTACGGCGGCCGGGATCGTCAGCCGCTTGATCGACTCGGCGGCGAGCCAACGGAGCATGGCCGCGTCTCCGCGCGGCCACGGTGCGACGAGTACGGCGCCGACGGCGATTGCGACGGCGCTGGTGGCGAGCCCCGCCTCGCGGGTGGCGTCGGCGACCAGGTGACCGTCGGTCTCGACGAGGAGATGGGACAACAACCAAGTGGCCATCGCCAGTGCGACGGCGGCGACGCACACCCGGTTGAGCCGTCGCTGCCGAGTGTCGGCGGGCCAGACCGCCGGATGCAGCCACATGTCGAGGACTCCGAACGCGAGGCCCGGCACGTCATGCGCGCGAACTGTCGAGGCGCGGATCTCGGCGCCCCATTGGGCTTGAAACGGCTGCGGGTACAGGCGGACCAGGCGGTCGACCATGCTCATGTCAGGCCATCCCAAGGTTTCGGAGACCGGCCTGTGCGATGTGCGCCATCGATCGCAGCTCGTTTTCGAGCACCTCGCGGCCGGCGGCCGTGAGTCGGACGGGATGCTGGCGGCCCTGCTCGCTCAGTCCTTCGACGAGACCCTTCGCCTCTAGGCGAGCCAACGCCCCGTACAGACTGCCGACGCCCAGCCGTCGCCCGGTGAGTTGTTCAATCGCCACGTTGATGGCGTAGCCGTGCTGGGGGCCGTCGGCCAAAGCGCACAGCACGAGTGTCTGCGCGTCCGTTGTCTGCACCGGGACCTCCTTCGGGATCAGTCGACAGATTACTACGGCTCAAGTACTACGTGACAGATACTACGCGGTATGTACTAGTGTGCCGTGACAACGGGTTCGTTACTACGGTCTACGTACTACACGATCCGTACTATGCTCAGTTTGGGTTTCCGGTCGGCATCGGTGCGGGCTGCCGTGTCCGGCCGGCGTGCGCGGAAGGAGCGCTGTGCGACTTACCCAGCCGTTGTACGCGGTCTACACGCGCCGGCTGCGCCGACAGGTGCTCGGTGCACCGCGCCCTCAACACGTCGGGCTCATCATGGACGGAAACCGCCGGTGGGCGCGGCAGATGGGACTGGCCGACCCGAGCATCGGTCACCGCTACGGAGCCGAGCACGTCGAGGACGCGCTGTCGTGGTGCGAGGCGGTCGGGATCAAGCATGTCACCGTGTTCGTCTGCTCAACGGAGAACCTGCAACAGCGTGACAGCGACGAGGTCGCCTTCCTGATGGACCTGATCGAACACGTGATCGCCGACAAGCTCACTCGCCCGGACGCGCGCTGGCAGGTTCATGTTGCCGGCACTCTGGACCTGCTTCCCGATGCCACGGCCCGAGCGCTCAAGTCGGCGGTCGACGGCACCAGCCAGTGCGAAACCGGCGCGACGGTCACGCTCGCCATCGGGTACGGCGGGCGGCAGGAGGTCACCGACGCGCTGCGTGACCTCATGCTCGAACGGGCCGCAGAAGGCCAATCCCTGGTCGATGCGGCCATGAATCTGACGACGGACGATATCGCCCAGCACCTCTACACCGCCGGCCGTCCCGATCCCGATCTGGTCATTCGCACCAGCGGCGAGCAACGCATGTCGAACTTCCTGTTGTGGCAGAGCGCGTACGCAGAGCTGTACTTCTGCGACGCGTACTGGCCGGCGTTCCGCGAGATCGACTTCTTGCGGGCACTGCGCAGCTTTGGGGCGCGGGAACGTCGATTCGGCGCGTAACGGCGGCCGCAACGTGGAAGATGCTACGGATCGAGCGGCCGGACGCGGCACGGCGCGGTCGTGGTCTCGTGGGCCATCAAGATAAGGCGGTGCACCCGCTCTGGGTTGAGGTAGTCGTCGCCGACTTCGATGAATCCATGCGCCCGGTAGAGGCCGATCGCTGCGGCGTTCGTCTCCCGTACCGCCAAGCGCACTGAGGGCGCGCCGTGAGATGCTGCCCACCGCAGAGCGGCGTCCACGAGTCGATGCCCTGCCCCGGATCCTCGTGCGTGCGGCCGCACCCACACCGAACCGAGCTCGAATTCGTCATTGACCGCGGCCATGCCGACGGCGTCATCTCCCCGGTGTGCGACAAGGTAGAGGGATTCTTTGCTGAGTCGTGCACGCCATTGCGTCTCGGTCGTTGCCAGGACCTCCGCAAGTGTCGAGCCGAATGCCTCTGGCTCCGCGGTGGTCGCCTCGATCCGCAGTGCGCGCCAAATCGCCCAGTCTTCTGATCTCAACTCCTGAACCGCGATCACTGCCGGATCTTGGCAAACCGCGCCGGCTGCCACAACCGAAATGCTGAGCGGCCCAGATGCGAGGCGGAACGAGCCGCGACCGATGCCGGTCAGCAAAGATCGGCAGTCGTGTCGCGATGGTGAGCCGAGCTGCACAATGACGATCGTTTCCCCGGTGCGGCGGCCGGGCACGTGCGGGCGCCGGCTGGCGCGGCGACGCGATGCTCGGCGCAGCGGAGTTTCCCGTAATCGGCGTCGCATTACCCCGATGCCGGCCTACTGTTTGGCTGTTTTGGGTGGTTGGCGAGGTGCTTGTCGAGGATGTCGATGCGCACCGCGCAGGTCGCGCCCGCGACGCGAGACGAGAGGCGGTCTGGAGAATGCGTTCCGACATCACACCCGGCGGCATCTTCCCCGATTACGCGCTGCCCGACCAGACCGCAACTGTCCGTACGCTCAGTGAACTCCAAGGCCGCGATCCGCTGGTTCTCATGCTTTCGCGCGGGCACTACTGCCCGAAGGAGCACCAGCAGCACCTTGACTTGGCCGGGTTCCAGTCGAAGGTCGCGGTTGCCTACACCCAGATGGTGACGATTTCGACGGACGAGCACCACACGCTGCAGGAATTCCGTGCGTCGGTCGGCGCCCAATGGACCTTCCTCTCCGATCCGGGGCGGACGATCCAGAAGGACCTGGACATCCAGGAGTACACCGATCCCGAGCACGACCCGATGATCCCGCACACACTCGTGCTCAAGCCGGGGCTGGTCATTCACAGCATCTATAACGGCTACTGGTTCTGGGGTCGCCCGTCGGTCGACGATCTGTGGCGTGACTTGCGCGCGGCGTCACGCGAGATCCGGCCCGACTGGGATCTCAGCACGCCGGGCCTGCGCGAGGCCTGGGTCGCCGGCGACCAGTCGCTATTTCACGGATGGGACAGGCTGCCAGCCACCTAACGGCACCCGTCGGCGCCCCGGACGCAGCGCCGTCATCCCTCTTCCGGCACGAGCTGCTGGCCGCCGTCGATGTCGTACGTCGCGCCGGTGAGCGCCGTGTTGGTCATCAGGTGTACGGCGAGGGCCGCGACGTCGGCCGGCTCGACGACTCGCCGGATGGGCAGCGTGGCGCGGAGCTGATCGCGGCGCTTGTCGAGGTCATCGCCGAGCAGTGCGGCGGACAAGGGCGTGTCGACAAAGCCGGGTGCGATGAGATTGACCCGGATCGGTGCGAGCTCGAGCGCGAGGTTGGCCGTGAGGGCGGGCAGCGCGGCGGTGGCGATCGAGGTGAGCGTGAGTCCCACGTGCGGTCGGCGACCGCCGGTGCCGCTCATGAACACCAGCGTGCCCCCGGGCCGCACCTTGCCGACGGAGTGACGGGCGACGTCGATAGGCAGCCGGAGGCTCTCGTCGAATGCGCGGCGCGCCCGAGCGACATCGATGTCGGCTAGGCGGGCATAGTGCGGACTGCCGGCCGTCACCATCACGTGGTCGATCGGCGTCGGCAAGTCATGAAAGAACCGATCGAGAGCGGCCGGATCGGTGGCGTCGAAGACGGCGGTGCTGCGCGCGCCGAGTTCGTCTGCGGCGCGCTCCAGGCGCTCCGGGTTGCGGCCGGTAAGCACGACGTCGGCTCCCTCGGCGCTGGCGCGCCGGGCAGTCTCGAACCCGATGCCGGCGCTGCCGCCGATCACGACGACGATCTGCCCGGCAAGCTCCGGCTTGCGCTGCGCGGTCCTGATGGTGGCTGCCGTGTTCATGATTCCTCCTGGATCTCGTGGTCGCCGCCGTTGACCGCATAAACCGGTTGGCGATCGGATTCAATGCCGGGCGGGTGGCTCGACGTCGTCGTACACGCGAACCGCGGCCAGCAGACCATCCGGGCCGCGTTCGTAGACGCCGAGTCCCGCCTGCGGTGGCAGCTCGTGGCGGCCCCAGCGGACGACGTTGTACTCCACGGCGCAGCGCACTCCGTCGTCGGTCACCGCGCAGTCCTGCAAGCCGATACCACCATCGTCGCTGAAGCGGTCGGTGAAAAACGAGCGAAGCTCGTCGGCGCCGCGGTGGGTGGCGTGCGGGCCGATGGGCTCGCGGTAGTACCCGTCCGCTGCGAACGT
This sequence comes from uncultured Actinomycetota bacterium, assembly GCA_963724705.1. Taxonomy (GTDB): domain Bacteria; phylum Actinomycetota; class Actinomycetes; order Mycobacteriales; family Micromonosporaceae; genus DASQPR01. The sequence continues at coordinate 1,388,472 of CAVRVS010000004.1, read as the reverse complement.
GTTCACCACCGCTTCGGCATCACCAGCCTCCACGGCAGCGTGATAACGGCCAACGATGTCACCGGGGTGGGCGGGCCCGGATGTGAGGATGGGAGGCCTGACGTGCCGCCGTCCATCGACCGGCCACTGGCTGCAATAGGTGCGGAACACCACCGACAGATCGTCCGGGGATTCGGCGACGACGGCCACCGGCCACGCCAGTTCCCGCCCGTCGTCGCCCAGGCGCGCCAACAATTCCACCACCGCGCGCCCGCCAGAACTGGTGGAGGCTACCGTCTCGATGCGGGCGTCGCGCTCGGCGAGCCAGGACCGATTCCGGCTGACGAAGCGCTGCAGCTGCCGGTGGCCGCGGATTTCGCCGGCGCGCGGGTCGTAAACCACCACCTCACCCGGCCACACCGTCTCCAGCGCGTGAGCGTCCCTCGTGCTCAGCGCGCTGAAATACTGCGCGACGGGATCAGCGAGGCCCGCGGCGCGGGTCTGCCTGCGCGCGAGCTCCACCGCACTGACGAAGTCCGGAAACCACGGCATCGCGACCCCCTGCTCTTGACGCGGTTGTCAACCGGAGCGAGGGGGCTGGTACACGTTCGGAGTGGCCTACCAGCCCGCGGTAGCCCCCTCATGGGTCGGGGCGCACGTCATGTCCGTTGGGGATGTCGCGCAGCGGGTGATGTCGCAGCGCGGCCATCACCGCCCGCGGGTGCTGTCGGCGGCCGCGTCCCTATGCCATGGCGTAGCTTCCGCTGCGGAAATCGTCGACCAGTGTCGGCCGGGTCGGCCGCCATCCGAGGTCGGCCTGGGCTCTGGCCGCATTCTCACCCTGGTCGAGCAACAGGGCTTCGGCGAGGTAGTCGCCGAGGCGAGCCCGAGCCTCGTCGTCAGAACCGGGGACCGCCCCGGCGGCGCCGGCCGGCACCGCGGCCGCCTCGGTCAATTCGGCCACGGTCGAGTTCGCTGCGTTACCGACGACGTAATAACCATGGGCCGACTCACTCTCGAGGACCCGGCGGAAGACATTCGCCAGGTCGGCGGCGTGCACGGTCGACCAGTGCTGTTGTCCACTGCCGAGCATGATCAGGTTACCGTCGTCGTCTCTCGGCGAGCTCTCAAGTAGCCCGGGGAGCGCCCCTCCGCCGTCGCCGTACGCGACACCCGCGCCGATGATCGTCGTCCGCATGCCGTCGGCGTCGAGCACTCGACGTTCGATCGGCTGCCGCCAGGACACCAGCACGGGTGCATTGATGGGCGAGTTCTCGGTGATGGACTCGTTGTCTCCGTAGATCCACAGACCGCTCATCTGAATGTACGGCTTGCCGGTGCCCGTGAACGCATCGATCGCCGCGTCGGCTACTGCCGCGTCCAGGTCCGCGCTGGTGGCGTCGCCCGGACTGGCCGTATGGACACCCGCGTCGGCCTCGCCGAACATGCTTGCAACCGTCGGTCGGTCGTAGAGGTCGACGACGATCGGGGCGGCACCGAGGGCGGCCACGGTGTCCGCGTGGGCGTCGTCACGGACCAGTGCGACGACCTCGTGGCCATGTTCCTGCAGCTCCGTCAGGACGTGGGATCCAATGAACCCTGTTGCACCGGTGAGGGTGACCTTCATGGCTCGGCAGCCTCCTCCGTTGATCGTCGAGTGGCGCATGGTTCGGTGACGAGCCGTCGGTCGGGCCCGCGCGACCAATGAGCTAACTTTCGGGCTCTGGCATATTCCAGCCAACCGTACGGGTGCGTCGCCGTGTCCGTCTCGAGAACGTCCAGCTCGCACGGTCGACGGCGGCCTCTTGCGCTGGGCGTCAGCGGCGCTCGAACACGCGCTTGGCACCACATGTCCCGATGCCGCCGGGGCGCCGGCGGCAATGCCGGCGCGTCGGCTTATGCGGCGACCGTCTCCCGCGCGGGGGATACCTCCCGCAGTCGTCCAGTATCGAGGTCGTAGATGAACCCTCGGACCGGAATGGTCGGCGAAATCCACGGATGCGATCTGGCTTTTTGCATCTGCTCTCTGGTGTTGTCTTCCAGATCGCTGAAGCTGTAGAACCTTGCCGGCGCGATCGGCACTTGTCCGGTCTCCTTCCGGAGCCGATCCGCCAGAGCGCTGTCGGTGAACGTCAGCATCCCGCAGTCCGTGTGATTAATGATCATTATTTCACTGCTGCCGAGCAGTCTGGTTGACACGACTAGCGACCGGACGGAGTCATCGTCGATCACGGTTCCGGCGTTCCTGATCACGTCGGCGTCGTCGACTCCGAGCCCCAACATCTGCAAGATGTTGCTGAGGCGAGGGTCCATACAGGTGACTATCGCGACGCGTGGCGCCGGCGGCTTCACCCGACTTGGGTCGTAGTCATTCGCGATCGTCGTATTGGCCTTCACGCTTTCGTCGATGACGCTCATATTCGGCCTCCAGTGTCCAGCCTGCTTACGTGGAAACGCCTGTTCGACTAGCGATGATCAGACGAGATACCGCAACGGCAACGCTAGTGAGCCCGCCGGTGCCACGGCGGTGGATCGGGAAACTCTCAGCGAGCGCTGCGCGGAGTCCACCGCCGTGGACGGGTCGTCCGCGCGGGGTCGTCGGCGCGGGTCGCCGGCGCGGGCGACGTGGGCGCTACCGACGCCCAGCGCGGATTGGGATACCCGGCGGTCGGTGCCGGCGCATGCTGAACGACGTAGGCCGCCGTACGCGAAAAAGGGGTCCAGCCATGCCAAGCCGGGCAATGCAGGCCGCGATCGGCGCCGAATGGGATCGTCGGAACGCCGCGGCCGGCCGGGTCGCACCGTCGCTGGACGAGCAGCGCGCCGCATTCGCCCCCGCTGACCGCCTTTATCCGATGCCCGACGACGTCCTGGTGACGGACGTGGTCGCCGGCGGGGTGCCGGCGCACTGGCTCGACGGTCCAGGAACGTACACCGGCCGGGTATTGCTCTTTCTGCACGGCGGAGGTTACGAGTTCGGGTCGCTGCGAAGCCACGGCGAGTTGGCTGCACGGCTCGGTCGGGCCGCTGGGATGCGGGTGCTATTTCTCGAATATCGTCTGGCCCCCGAGCATCCCTTCCCCGCCGCCATCGACGACGTCATGGCGGCTTGGCACTGGCTCCGTGGCGACCAGCACAGGAGTGCGAATTCGTTGGCGGTGGCCGGCGACTCAGCGGGCGGAGGGCTGAGCGTCGCCCTGCTTGTGGCGTTGCGTGACGCCGGCGACGCGATGCCGGCCGCCGCCGTCCTGATGTCACCGACGGTAGACCTGACCAGCTCCGGCGCATCGATGATCGAGCGCGTCGACGAGGATCCGATCTCGACCCCCGCCTTGCTGAGCCAGTTGAGCTCTGACTACCTCGCCGGCGCAGATCCGGAGACGCCGCTGGCGTCGCCACTCTTCGCCTCATTGGCCGGGCTCCCGCCACTGCTGATACAAGCGGGGACGGCCGACCTATTGCTCAGCGACTCGGAACGGCTGGCCACCGCGGCAACCGAAACCGGGGTCGACGTGACGCTACAGATCGCCGAAGGCCTGCCCCACGTCTACCAGACCACGCTGGGCACGCCAGAGGCCGCGGAGGCCACCGAGCAGATCGGGCTGTTCCTGCGGGCACGGGTCCGCTGACCAGAATTCTCCGGCCAGGCCCGCTCGGCGGCGCCGCCGCATTCGTCGACTGTGGACCGGGCGAGATGGCACGCTGAGCTCTTCCGACCCGGAGGGCTGGCGGTATTACTGTGTCTCACCCTGTCCGGCAGCTCGTTCGACGTTGCCACGCTGTGGTGAAATGGTCCGCACGTGACCAGGCCACCGGGCAGCGCTGCCGGGTCACGTGCGACCCGGAGATGGTGACAGCCAGAGAGAGCAGGGACATGTCCAGCGCTCAGTTGTACGACACCATCGGAGCCACGTACACCGTCACGCGGCGCACCGAGCCGCGGATCGCCGCACAGATCTGGGCTGCGCTGGGCGACGCACGCACCGTCTTGAACGTCGGGGCCGGCACCGGCTCCTACGAGCCCACAGGCCCGGACGTCACCGCGGTGGAACCGTCGGCGCTCATGCGTGGGCAGCGTCCCGCCGGCGCAGCGCCGTGCGTGGCCGGTGCCGCGGAGAACCTTCCCTTCGAGGACCAGTCCTTCGACGCAGCGATGGCTTTTGCCACCCTCCATCACTGGCGGGATCCGATCGCGGGCCTTCGCGAGATGCGGCGTGTGGCTCGCCGCGTCGTGGTGTTCACACACGACACCAGCGAGTCCGGATGGCTTCGTCAGTTCTGGCTGACTCGCGACTACCTGCCTGAGGTCGCTGACTTTCTCGTCGACCGGCCTTCACTGATCGAACTGGCCAGCGCGATCGGCGCGCGCACGGTGCCGGTGCTCATTCCATGGGACTGCGCTGACGGCTTCTTCGAGGCCTACTGGCGCCGACCGGAGGCATACCTCGACGATCATGTCCGTCGCGGAATGTCGGTGTGGACCAGAGTCGGGCCGGAGGCCGAGCAGCGGGCAGTGCGCAGCCTGCGTGATGACCTCGCATCCGGTCAGTGGGCCGAACGCAACCGAGACCTCGTCGCGCTCGATGCAGCGGAGCTTGGACTTCGCCTGCTCGTAACCTGAACCCCGCCCCGCAGCCTCATCGCGCGCGCTCGGCGCCGACGTCGTCGTCCGCGACCTCACGCGGCCGGCAGATGTCGCGACGGCCCTCGACTCGGTCCAACGGATGTTCTTCAGCATGAGCCTGGCGCCGTCCTACCTCGAAGCCACCGCCACCGTCGCGATGGTGGCCCGGGCCGTCGGCGATTTGGATGCACTCGTTGCCATCTCGCAGATGACCGTGTCTCAGATGGACGCGCTCAGCATGAGCGAGTCACACCATCAGCGGCTGCACTGGCTGTCGGAACAGGTGTTTAGCTGGTCCGGGGCTTCCGGTCGTACACGTTCGCCCGACTGTCTTCCTGGACAGTCCGTTGTTCACGACCCTGGCTGCGCGCTCCATTGCCGACAACGGCACCTTCCGGCTCCCATTCGGGGCCGGTCGCACCTCACCGGTCACGACCGACGACGTCGCGCGGGTCGTCGCAACGATCCTGACCGATCCGGGGCCGTACATCGGGCGTGTGTTCGAGCTGACCGGGCCCCGATCGCAGGACATGAACGGCATCGCCGAAGAGTACGCCCGCGCGCTGAACCGACCGGTTTCCTACGTCGACGTCCCGTGGGAGACGTGGGCCGAGCAAGTGCTGTCACGCGCCGGGCTCGGATCGTACGTCGATGAGCACATCACCACGATGGCCCGGCTACATCGCGAGAATCGGTATGACCGCATGACCTCCACGGTCGAGGAAATTACCGGCCGATCCGCGGAGTCCGTCGAGGAGTTCGTCGCGGGGCAAAGTGATCTGTTCGCCAAGTGACGTACAGCAGCGAAATGCGGGGGCCGCACCGGGTGTTGCCGGACGGTCAGGCTGTGGGTTTGGTGGCGGGTGTTGGGTTGCCGAGGGGGTTGGGGTGTGTGGGTGGTCGCAGGGTGGTCATGCGGCGCCAGCCGATGAGGCGTTCGTAGGCGTAGATGGTGGTGATGCCGGCGTGGAGGAGGGTGGTTTTCCAGGTTGGCCAGTGTAGGAGTTGGGCCATGTGGGTCATGACGGCGGTGCTGACGGTGCGGTAGACACCGATTTCGGCTTTGGCGGTGTTGCGTAGGGTGTCGTGGATGAGGGTGGCGTGTCCGTTGTGGCGTAGGCGTAGGAGTTCTTCGTGGCAGTAGCCGAGGTGGTTGTCTTCGTCGTGGGAGATCATGCGGATGGCTCGGGTGAATTCGGGGCGGCTGGTGGTGTAGCGGCGCAGGGTGCGCATTTGTTCGGCGGCGCGTTGTTCGGTGACGCGGCTGTGGGCGAGGTAGGTGATGATGTCGTGTTCGGTGAGGGGTTGGTTGTTGCGGAGTTGGTCGTGGGCGATGCCGAAGCCGTGTTGTTCTAGGAGCATGGTGTAGTCGGTGTCGGGTGGGACGGGCACGGTGGTGAGGCCGCGTTGGTGGAGTAGGGCGGTGAAGATGCGGCCGTGTTTGTCTTCGTCGGCGCCGTGTCGGGTGATTTTTGGTGCGAGGTTTTGGTAGGTGGCTGGTACGAGGGCGGCGATGCGGGCGTTTTCCCAGCCGCCTTGTGCTTCGCCGCTGGCCGCGATGGAGCAGAACAGTTGGAACGTTTGGTCGTTGTCGAAGATTTCTTCGAACACGGCCCGGGCCGATAGTGCGACCATCTCCATCTCCGATACGCGGTGTGGACGGATTGCTGGTAGAGCTAGGCTAACAAAACCCCTGGTAGAACGGCATGAGTCCGCCGCTGTTACCCAACCCCCGCCACCCACCGGCCACCAACCGGCCACACACGAATCGGCTCAACTCGCCCCCAGGCGACCGTCACCGACACCGACCCCAGCCGCCGGCCCTAATCTCCAGGGATCAACCGCCTTAGAGTGACGATGTGGACTGGACGCCGTACCGCGAGCTCGTGTTCCATGACGGGCCATGGCATTGGGCGATGCTGAAAGTCCACAACGACCTGTACTGGCTGGCGCATCCAGACCTGGCCAAGCCCTCGGCTGAATACCGGGCTCTGGGCTGACGGCTCCCGGACGCGGACGCGGCTACCCGCGGGCCAGTCGTGCAAATCGCCGACGGGTCACTTTGCCTGGTTAACGTTGCCGGTCCGAGGGCCCGACTGACCGAAGCCGCCCGGAATCACAGGCGCCCGACGGCTCGAGCCGGGGGAGTGACCCTACGCGAACCGGGGCACAGTTCGTTCCGTTGCTCTCGGATGGCGACATGAGCGTCGAGGACATTGCGGATCTTGCGACCACGCTGGGATCGTTGTAACAGAGAGTGTCTGCTACTCACGGGCCCGGTCGCGATGGACCGGACCTTGCCCGCGCGCCAGCGAGATGCTGGCGGTCACTCAGGTGGTCATCCAGAGCGCGGCAGCGGCTGTCTACCGCGATTCCCGACGGCAGAACGGGGCGGCGGCACTGCTGGTCAGCGTGACCGGCGGCCGGACCGCTTTGCTGTCGCGCTCGGCCGTTTGAACTACGTGTCCGGCCGGCCCGTGTAAATATGTGTGGTGTCCACGCACTCGGTTGCGGTCGGGTTGGGTCGAGCCGTGCGTCGGTTCGGCCCGTTGTTGTTGCGCCTGGCCGCCGGCGTCACCGTGCTGTGGTTTCTCGTGCGGGTGTTGGGCGCGGCGCCGTTCGAGGACGGCCTGCGGGCGGTCACCTGGCCGGCCGTCGTGGCGGCCGTCGTGCTCACTGCCCTGACGACGGTGTGTTCTGCCTGGCGGTGGCGGGTCGTGGCCCGGGCACTTGGCATGGACATTGGCCTGTGGCGCGCGAGTGGCGCGTACTACCGTTCGCTGTTCCTCAACTCGGTGCTCATCGGTGGGGTTATCGGTGACGTGCACCGGGCGGTCATCCATGGCCGGCGCGCGGGAGACGTCCCGCGAGGGGTGCGCGCGGTGGGGTGGGAACGGCTGTGGGGTCAGGTCATCCAGGCCGCGGTGACCGCCGTCGTATTGCTGACGGTGGCCTCGCCGGTCCGTCCCGCGTTGCCGTACGTGCTGGCGGGTATCGCGGGCTTAGCCGTGTGTGTGGCGCTGGCGGTGTGGGGCGCAGCTCGCCGTGGCCAGTCGCGGTTGGCCCGTACGGCCAGGGCCGTCTCTGATGACCTGCGTCGCGGGCTGCTGGCCCGGGACGTGTGGCCGCAGCTCACGCTGGCATCGGTGCTGGTCGTCGCCGGGCACACGGCCACGTTCGTCATCGCGGCCCGCGTCGCCGGCAGCACCGCGCCGCTGGGCGAACTGGTCGCGCTGCTGATGGTGGTCCAGACCGCCGTGGTGATTCCGTTGAGTATCGGCGGATGGGGGCCACGGGAGGGTGTTGCCGCCTGGGCCTTCGCCGCAGCCGGGCTCGGCGCGGCCACCGGGGTCACGGTCGCCACACTCTATGCGGTGCTCATGCTCTTCGCCGTTGCCCCGGGCGCTGGCCTGCTGCTCGGGGACGCCGTTCGCCGCGCGCCGACGCCCGAGCCACACCGACGAGTCGACACAACCCGATCTCGCCGCGCAGACGTTGGAGGGCGTCCGTGGCTGACCGGGGGCACGGCGCGGCATCGGTCGGCTCTTCGCCGAGTGCGGCACTATGACAGACACTCACTTGAGGAACACGAGGAGCGATCGATGACAATCAGAACCGAGAGCCGCATCACAATCGCCAGCAGCGTGGATGACGTGTGGGCGTATGTCTGTGACGTCGGACGCTGGCCGGAGTGGGCGCCAACGGTTCTCGAATGCTGGGTTCGCGGAGGAGGGTCGCTTCAGCCCGGCTCGCGGGTGGACCAGCGGGCGAAGGACCTGGGGCGGACTCACGACCGAAGCCAGGAAGTTACCGCTGTCGAGGCGCCCCGCTATGTGGCGTTCGCCGGGCGAATGGGTAAGTCCCCGTCGCGCTGGGCCATGGAACTCGAGCCGGTGCACGATACGCAGACCGACGCCAAGATGTGGATTGAAATCGACCTTGCGGGTTTCATGCGCGCGGCCGGCGGCCTTCTCAAGGGCAGTCTTCAGCGCGTAAGCGATCGGGAAATGGTGGCGATCAAGGCTGCGGTCGAGTCCACTGCGCGGCAAGGCGTGGAGTCGTAGATGGGGTGGCGCGCCGTGCTACCGGGACGCTACCGAAATCGAGGAGCACAACGTGAGCCAGATTGACCGATCGCGAGAGCGTCTGATCAAGATCTACCGCAAGAAGGCGAAGCATTACGACGTCACCTCTCGTCTCTACCCCGCGCCTGGTTACCCCCAGCGGGCACAACGCATCCGGGCCGTACAAGCGCTCGGCCTTCGCGCGGGTGACAGCGTGATCGACATCGCGTGCGGCACCGGTCTGAACTTCCCGCTGATTGAGGAGGCGATCGGTCCCGGCGGCCGGATCGTCGGCGTCGATCTCACCGACGCGATGCTCGCGCAAGCCCAGGATCGGATAAAGACGAACGGCTGGAGCAATATCAGCCTCGTGCAATCCGACGCGGGCGATTTCGTGTTCCCACCGGACGTCAACGCGATCCTGTCCACGTACGCCCTGACACAGGTGCCCGCGTGCGCAGAGGTCATCGCCCACGGCGCCGCAGCCCTCTCCGGAGGCGGACGCTGGGTCGTGCTGGATCTCAAGGTTCCCGACAACACGCCTCGGTGGCTCACGCAGCTCGGAACCGCATTTGTGCGGCCATTCGCGTCCATAGATGAGTGGACCATGCGCCGTCCGTGGGACACGATTCGCGCAGCCATGCAGGAAGAACTGGCCGATGTCTCCTGGAACGAGTTGCTTTTCGGAACCGCATTCCTCGCTGCTGGGTCCCGCGGCCGTGGAACATCCGATGGAGGACCGCAGGGGAGCGGCGATCAGTGACCGTGGGCTGAGCAAGCGTCTTCCCACCCGGGCCCGACGTCGGCGGAAGGCTGCGGCGGACACGCCGATCCCATGCATCCAGGCGGCGGTACGCCGACGGGTGGGGTCCCCATCTGGTCCCAGCTTCGAGTGGGCTAGAACGGAGTGGGGGTACGGGTCCCACCGTGCGGTCCCCAGATGGTCCAGGCCGACGGCGCTCGTCGCGCGCTGTCGGAGTGCGCTAGATCGACGGCGGCGTTGTGCTCGCCGTTGTTCGTCATTCAGACGTCCCGCGCCATGCGCCTCACGTAGCGTGGATCGGGCGCCCTGATTCTCTGACGTGTCCCATCGGCCGGGGCGGCCCTTTGATCAACGGAGGGTTGAGATGCCGAAACGTCCGGACCGCACGAGACTGCCGATCCGTCGTGAGCCCTTCCAGGGGCGGGTCAACAGGACGTTGGATGGATCGGATCCTGACTGGGCGACGATCGAGCCGGTTCGGGCGCCTGAGGGCGCGCCGAATGTGCTGCTGGTGCTCATCGATGACGCTGGATTCGGCAACCCATCCACCTTCGGTGGTCCGATCGCGACGCCGAACTACAGTCGCCTCGCCGAGGGCGGTTTGCGGTATGACCGGTTCCACGTCACCGCGTTGTGTTCCCCGACGAGGGCATCGCTGCTGACCGGCCGGAATAGCCACACGGTCGGTTTCGGCTCGATCGGTGAGTTCTCGAATGGTTTTCCGGGCTATACGGCCCTGTTGCCGAGAGACTGTGCGCCGTTGCCGCGGACCCTACGTGACAACGGATACAGCACCGCGGCGATCGGTAAGTGGCACCTGACTCCGGACGGGCAGCAAGGCCCGGCCGGACCATTTGACCGCTGGCCGAGCGGCTGGGGCTTCGACTACTTCTGGGGCATTCTCGGCGGCGGCGCCAGCCAATGGGACACCTGTCTCGCCGAGAACCAGAAGATCATCGGTACACCGCCGGAGTTCTACGACAAGCGAGAGCCTTTCTATCTACCCGACGCGATGGCCGACAAGACGATTGAGTGGCTTCACGGGGTACGCGCCCAGGACGCCGACAAACCCTTCTTTGCCTACTTCTCCACTGGGTGCGCTCATGCGCCGCATCACGTGCCACGGGCGTGGGCGGACAGGTACCGGGGACAGTTCGACATGGGTTGGGACCGGCTGCGCGAGCAGGTCTTCGCCCGCCAGAAGGAGATGGGCGTGATACCGCCCGACGCCGAACTGACGCCGCGGGACGAGGCGTTCCCGGCGTGGGACGACCTGCCGGACAAGCTCAAGGCGCTCTACGCGCGGCAGATGGAGGTTTACGCCGGATACGTCGAGAACGCCGACCATAACGTCGGCCGGGTCATCGACGCCATCGATGAACTTGGAGAGCTGGACAACACTCTGATCATCTGGATCTTCGGCGACAACGGAGCCAGCATGGAGGGCACCCTCACCGGCTCCTTCAATGAGCTGACCATGCAGAACGGAATCCCGTTGTCGGACGAGATGCAACTACAACTGGCCGAGCGGTACGGCGGAATCCAGGCGTGGGGAAGCCCCATCGTGGCGCCGCACTACGCGGCAGCATGGGCGTGGGCCGGCAACACGCCGTTCCAATGGGGCAAGCAGGTGGGTTCGCACCTCGGCGGTACCCGCAACCCCATGGTTGTCCACTGGCCGGAGCGGATCACCGACAAGAACCAGATGCGGTCGCAGTTCACGCACGTCACTGACATCGCACCGACGCTGCTTGACGTCGCGGGCATCCCCGCGCCGACACACGTTGACGGCATCAAGCAGCAGCCGATGCACGGCTTCAGCCTCGCCGACACGTTCGCCGACGCCGACGCCGACGAACGGCATACCCAGCAATACTTTGAGACGATCGGTAATCGGGCCATGTACAAGGACGGCTGGTGGCTGGCGGTCAAAACCCGCCGCATTCCGTGGGTCCTCACGCCCGACGCGCTCGCGCCCTACCGTCCTGGCGTCTGGAACCCCGACGAAGATCCGGTCGAGCTGTACTACCTGCCCGACGACTACACGCAGGCCAGAGATCTGGCCGCGGATAACCCCAAGAAGGTCAAGGAGCTGACGGACCTGTTCTGGGCCGAGGCCGAGAAGTACCAGGTGCTCCCACTTCTAGCGACACTCGGAACCTTCTTCGGCTACAACCCTCCGCTGCCCGAGGTCACGAAGCTCGAGTTCCGTCCAGACGTGCAGAACGTCATGCCGGGCATGATCCCACGTATCTACAACCACTCGTACGTCATCAGCGCCGACCTGATCGTCCCGCCGCAGGGCGTCGAGGGAGTGATCGTGGCCGAGGCCGACCACCTGGGCGGATTCTCGCTCTTCGTGGACGACGATCGGCTCACGCACACGTACTCGATGATGGGTGTTTTCATCTACCGGCAGCAGGCAAGCGTTCCATTGCCGGTGGGCGAGGTCCGCGTGCGTTTGCAATTCGAGGCTGACGCGCCGAAGCCGGCTACGGGCGGGCAGGTGACGCTGTACGTCAACGACAAACCCGTGGGTGGCGGACGCATCGAGCACACCGTGCCGGTGCGGTTCTCCGCATACGCGGGAATGGACATCGGTCGCGACAACGGCGGGGTTGTCGACCTGAGCTACGACGACCGCAAGCCCTTCGCGTTCACCGGAACGATCAAGAAGGTCGTCTTCGACATCAAACCTCACCTCTCGACCGATGACGAGCAGGCGCTGCACGAGTCGGCTCACCATGGACACGCGGCCCACGCGCTCGCCGAATGAGCGAGCGCAGAGCTGGAGGAGGACTAACGGTGGCTTTCGATGACAAGGCAGTCGAGGTTCTGATCGCTGGCTACCTCTCCCGGGACGCTGCACACGAGGACTTCGAGTCCGTACGCGACAGTGGCGGTTATCTACACGGCGCCACGGTCGTCAGCAAGGATCTCGAAGGCAACTTGTCCTCAGAGCAGACCGACCATGCGGTGCGCGAGGGCGCTGAAGGAATGGCCGCCGTCGGGTTTATCGCTGGCCTCGTCATGCCGCCGCTGCTGCTAGCCACCACCGCCACCGGAGCCGCGATGGGTGCCGGCATGGGCATGCTGCTGCACCGCTTCACCGCTCACGAACTCAAGGAACGTGCCGGCGAGACGATCCCCATCGGCGGAGCCGGACTGATCGTTGCGTACCCGAAATCGTCGGCGGACAAAGTGACGCCGGCCGTGAAGCGCGCGATCAGCATCGCGACAGGTGAAGCCGAAGGACACCAACTCAAGGCACTCACCGGCGCGCTCGCCGACGCACAGCGCAAGGCGGCCACCGCCACCGGCTGACATCGGCACAGTGACCTCGACGATCCGATCACCCGCCACTCGTTCCTGGCAGCAGGCGTAGCAAGCCGAGGCGCCGAGCGCCTCGACCATCTTCGCCGCTGCTGAAGCTGCGCGTGGAGTTCCCACGATCGGCGCGACCGCGACGAGCACGTCCTCGGCGTCCTCCACAGTTACCCCGGCCTCGGCGGAGGGTCCGACGTGCAGCAGGTATGACGATGCGGGAGCGTCGACTGCCGCGAGCGCGGCCAGCCGTACGAGCATCAGCGAGTGCGGGTCGAGTTGGGTCCTCGCCAAGGACGTCGCGTTGATGTCGACAAGGGTCTCCAACACGGGGGCAACGCTCCTGCTTCGTTCCGTTGGAGCGGCGCTGGAACGAGACGCCACCGGCGGAGTAGCTGGTTGAATGGTGGAGACCTCGATCTGCACGCCTCGACCTGCGCCGCCCACCGATTGATGTGACGGGTCTCGTCAGGTTCGTCACGACCAAAACCGCCCTCAGGCTGACTGATCGAGGTTGATGGGGATGTCGCGCGGGACTGTTATTGGCCGCTCGGTTCAGGCGCTGGGTGGCTTCAGGCCCGGCGGGGCAGTTGTTCGGCTCCGTCGGTAATGGCTTGGGCGAGATCGGACAGCGGCCGGTTACTGGCGCGTGCTTCGTTGCGCAGCATTCTGAATGCCTCGGCAACGTCGATGTGCAGCCGCTCGGCGAGAACGCCTTTGGCTTGCTCGATCAGGACTCGGCTGTTTAACGCGGTCTGGAGCTGTTCGATGAGGACATCGCTGCGACGGATGGTTCGTTGCTGTAGCAAGCCGATGGTTGCGACGTCGGCCAGCGCCTGGCCGACGCTTAATGTCTGTGGGTCGAGCGGGCCGACACGGGTGTCGAAGAGGTTCAGCGCGCCGATCACCTCTGTACGTAGACGCATCGGCAGCGCGTGGACGGCTCGGTAGCCAACCTCCGCGGCAGCGGCGGTGAAGCGTGGCCAGCGGTCGGTGGACGCCAGGTCGGTCACCGACACCTGAGCACCGGTCCGGAAGCAGTCCAGGCAAGGACCCTCGTCGGCTTGCAGCTGAAACAACTCCAGCAGGCGGGTGCGCTCCGACGATGCGGCCACTACCTGAAGTGTTTCCTGCCCGTCGGTGAGCAGCAGTCCGGCCGCCGATACACCTAAAAGTTGCACGGATCGCTCGGTCAGGACGTGCAGGAAGTCGATCAGATCGAACTCGTCGACCAGGGTATCGGCCATCTCGACGAACACGTCGGCAAGCTGTAATTCGACCATGTCATTCACCTTCGTCATGCTCTGGAATCGACGTCGCCCGCTGCGCCACTCGGGCCCCGTTACTCACATCTGTACCCATTGCCTCACTCGTCACTACCGCCATCCGGCGTTTCGGGGTAGAACCGTAATCGTCGGGCGACCACGTCTGCGGCGACCTCACTCAACCGGCGATCGTGGGCGTAGGAGTAGGCGCGAAGTCGGGTCAAGGCCAAGGCGATGGACACGCCGAGCTGAATACTGATCATTCCGGTCGCCTGGTGCACCTCTGGGTGGTGTGGGCCGGCCCGGACGGGCATGTATGTTCCCAACGGCGCTCCACCGCGTTGGCCGTCCAGCAGCAACGCGCACGCGGTGTCGGCCAGCATCAGCGCATCCGCGAGCTGGCCGCGTGCCAACGCGCCTGGTCGGTCTCGGTACAAGTCCATGACACCAAGCCGGATCGCCCCAACACGTAGCGGTAGCGAGAACACTGCCCCGACCCCGGCGCCCAGCGCGCTGTCAGTAAATGCCGGCCACCGAGCCGCGCAATCCGGGTCGGTAAGGTCGGACACCAACACGGGCCCATCGGTAAGCGCGTCCACGCTCGGGCCCTCACCCAGCGTCAGAGTCAACTCCTCCAGGTCGGCGGCCACCCGATCGCTGGCATAGACGGTCTCGCGCGGAGCAGCCTGTAGCCTGACCGCCACGGCAACCCCGGTCACGCCGGCCAGGGTCAACATCGCCGCGCCGACATGCTCCAACGCGACCTCGACGTCGCCGGCGTGTCCCACCAGCACACCCCACACCTGCACGCGCCGATCAACGGCCGTCATCCGACGCCACCCGGATCGGCCGTTCTCGTCGTCACCCAACGCCGTCGACCGTCACGACGATACTGAACGGGCAGGCAATCTCCCACCGAACCGTTGCTACCGGTCCCCGCCATTCTCAGTATTGGGACAACGGCGTGGTAGAGAGAACATCCATCGAGCAGATTCGATTTCATCACGGCGACTCCGATCGCGGTGCCGGCAGCAACACGGGCATCCAACGCCACCAAGGTCCCGAGTGACTTCTTAACGCTACGCGCAGCCATGGCGTCAAGCGCAGCGGACCCGTGCCGTCGCGAACCACGGCGGACGACATGCCACCTGTTCGCCTCACCGATCTGACGCCTAACCCCGAACCTGACCCTCGCAACAGTGTGTCGACTGAGTCGTCAATTCCGCTGAGTCAATCCGGTCGTCGCTTACCACAGCCGACGATCTCGAGGGGGAGTCGATCATCTCCAGGCGCAGAACTGTTCCGTGAGGTCCTGAGCTGAGGACCAACCGATCCACCATCCGCCGCGACATCCATAAGCCGCGCCCGCCAGGCGCGTCGGTTGGGGGCAGATGCTCAGGGATAGCGCCCGTCATGCCGGGTCCCCGGTCGCTGATGTGCGCGACCACCTCGCTGCCGTAGTACAACAAGACGATGCGGCCGCCGCCCCCTCCGTGTCGAACCGCATTCGCGAGACCCTCATTGATAGCGGCCACGAACAGGGCGGCCCGATCGCCGTCGAGTCGGGTCTGTTGAAGGGCGATCGCACAGTCCCCGCGTATCCACGCTAGATCGAAGCCGCTAAAGATCTCATCCAGCAGAACACGATCGGTGGTGTGACCGTCAAGCGAATCCGCAGTGGCCAATTCGTCGGGCCGCCGCGTGTGATCGACGTATGTCATATCGACTCCGGGCGCCAAATAGCACGACAGACGCGCCGGGGTCTGGGGCGCATTAAACGAACGATACAACGATCCGGATTGGCTGGCCCAGCCCGCTGACCGTTATGGTCGATGCTCAAGTCGTCATTCGCTTGCCTCGCGCCGTCAGACCCAGATGCGGCGTCGACACTCACTGCTCAATCGCCGATGGGTCGTCAGACAGGCGTGCGCGAGCCGTAGTACGGCGGTTCTTTGCGGCCAGGCTGGGACCGCTGTGCCGGACGGCATCCACCTGCGCTTGCGGTCTGATGCAAGATCAAACGGCCCTTTGGAGGTCGGATTTGCGTGGGTTCGGCAGTGGCGGCTGCTGTACCACCGCGGTACTCCCTGGGTGGTGGCGCGCGGGTGTCAAGCACTGCCTTCGCAGCAAATGCGGATGTGGCGCGGCTCGTCGCCCCGGTTAGTGATCGTCTGCGGTGGCTCTATGTGGCCGTTCAGGGTGAAGCTTGCGAAGCGAGTGTCGCGAGTCTCTCCCGTGATCGGCTTTGTTCGATCTGTGCGCTATTTCCAGACGGACGGTTGTCCCGCTAGTTCCTGTTGTCAGCGTCAGGCGGTCGACCATTTGGCGGGCCATCCATAACCCTCGGCCACCCAGGGCGTCGGCGGCCGGCAGGTGCTCTGGAATTGGTGCTGAAAGTCCTGGGCCTTCGTCAATGATTTCGGCGATCACCACCATGCCGTCGTCGATGAGGACGAGCCCGCGGCGCCCCCCACCGTGACGGATAGCGTTGGCGAGGCATTCGTTGATCGCGGCTACGAACATGGACGTGCGCTCATCGTCGATTCCGAGGCATCCGAGCGCGGCGCGGCATTTGTCGCGTAGTCGCCGGAGATCGGCGGCGACGAATCGCTGGGCTAGGAGCACGTGACCGATGCGGCGCTCACGCGTTGGTAAGCGCGCTGTTTCATCCAGCGGCCGTGCCTGTTCCACATTGGTCATCTCGACTCCGGGCGCGAAGAGATCTCCACGCCGGGGTCTAGGGCGATTGTTCTGACAATACCGTCGATCGCCTTACCGTGCACCTGATGTATCGGGTCACGATCGCCGGTTCTTGGCGTGTAGCGACGTCGATGTCGAGCGCAGGTCAAGACAGCGGTCGCGTCGTGCACGGGCTCACGGACGTGGCATGTGCCGAGATTCCATCCTTTGCATGAGGCTTTGGGCGGCGGCGATGACCAGGTCGCGGTCGTAGGTAATCGAGAATTCGTAGGACGGCTCGTCGGGCTCGACGATGTGGGTGGGCGGGCGTCTGGCAACGAGTGCGGCACCGAAATGAGCGGCGACGACAATCACGACCCATTCGTCGGCCAATGGATCTTCTGGATCTAGGGAGGTGCCGCGGACCCGCGGTGCCGGCTCGGTCGGCATGTCTCGGCCGAGTGCCGCGACCATCACCGCGGACTCTGCGACTTTCGCGTACCGCCGCCGTGTCGGACAGTCGAAATGCCGTGCTTGTTGGAAGCAGGCGACCAGGACCCCGGGTTCGGATGGGTCGGCTGCCCGGTACTCAAGGTGTCTGCTGAGCGACATCAACAGTTGCTTGGTGGCCGTGCGCGCCGGCCGCTCGTCAGTCACCACTTGGTACGGCGTCGCGCGGATTGCCGGCTCAGGGCGCAATAGTGGCAGCGCTGGGCTGCGCTTGCGGGGCCAATGATCGGCCAGCGGCCGCGGTCTGCCGTAGCGCCATCCCTGCCCCATCGTCGCACCCATCGCCAACGCCATGTCCGTGTGCTTGCGTGTCTCCACCCCCTCGGCGAGGACGATGGCACCGGTCCGCTCCACTTCAGCGAGGACACCGTTGACCGTGCGTGCGATCGCGACGTCGGGACTGCCCTGAATCAGGGACAGGTCGAGCTTGATGATGTCCGGGTGTACTAGCGGCATCATCGCCAAGCTGGCCGGTTCGGCGCCGACGTCGTCGATCGCGATACCAAGGCCTTCGGCCCGAGCCGATGCGACCGCGTCCAAGACCGCCGCCGGGTCGTCGGCGAGGTAGCGCTCGGTCAGTTCGACCACAATATTGAGTTCGCTCATACCGGTGCGGATCGTCTCCAACAGATCCGGCGGACACTCCGCGCGCAGCGCGGCGGGCTCCGCGTTGACGAACAGAGTGAAATCCGGTGGCAGCGCCGCGTCCAGCGCAGCACGGAACGCGGCAGCCCGGCAGATCCAGTCCAGTTCGAAGGCGCGACCTACCGCATACCCATACTCGAACATCGCGGTCGGCATTGCGAAAGGAGAGTCGTTTGGACCGCGGGCCAGAGCCTCAAAGCCCATGACACGCGAAGAAGCAAGATCTACAACTGGTTGAAAGATGACCGAGACTTCCCGCCGGTCGACGAGCCAATCGAACTCGGCCCGCACATCGTCCATGGCGGCCCCCTCGACGACGGCGTGGTGATCCATCAACCCAAAGTCTCCCCTGCTCGCGCCGCTTCGACATCGAAACCCGAGGTTGACGCGGTTGCTGTCGGGGTTGTTGTGACAGAAGTTGACCGCTGTTGGCTGCGCTTGCCCTCGGTGCAATGAGGTGAAGTGCGGTTGCACGGATTGCATGCCGGGCACAGTGCTCATCTCACGGCTGCGTCATCGCCAGATGTTCCCCCAGCTACGAGTGGTGTAGACCAGATCTTGGATCGTGTCGAAGACGCCAAAACGGCCGCTGAACTGGGATTTCTCCCGAGTCCGGCGGCCGTGTGGTTGTGTCGGGACGACAGGATTTGAAGCTGCGACCCCTTGACCCCCAGGACGAGGGGTCAAGCGTTCGCGCACGTCCAGCACGGTATGCGCTTCGGCTGCATGTTCACGTCCACGTGCTCAGTGCATCCGCGCGCAAGACGTGTGGTCCCCAGTTGGTCCCCGGCTGATTCGGCGGGTCGTGATGATCATCGCCAGAGCTCCTGCCGCTTGTCGACACGTTGTCTAGGTCCGGGGAGAACTCAGGGTGATCCCCGAGGCGCCGACGGTCTTCGGAGGAGGATTCTGCGCCGCGGAAACCAGACGACTCGATCGAGGTGGGTATGGCGCTCCAGCCGCCGATCTCAGCGCGCGCAACGCTGCACGTTGGCCTTGGCTTTGAATCGGCCGGGGCGCGATGACGGTCTCAGGGCTACGAACCGCTCCCAATCATGGGGATGTTGACCAGCAATGGGCGGTGCAGTTGACCGCGCGGCCGCTCCCTTGTAGATGCGTGGGGGCGGCCGCGCTGTGTCCGGCATGTTCAGGCTGTAGCCGGTCCGGCGGGCGTGGGATTAGGCACGCCCGCCGGCCGCGGAGGTGTTAGAACGCGCCGGTGGTGACGACGACGTCTTCCTGGTTGATCGGTGTGGGCACGAACTCGGCTCCGTAGAACCAGACCACGTTCTGCTTGTTGTTGCTGTCGGTCCAGAACGCGTGGAAGTTGCCGTCCGAGCCGACGGCCATGTCGGTGTAGTCGCCGAAGAATCCGCCGCCGAATCCGTTCTGGGTGTTGATCGGATGCGTGCTCACGGTCTGTGTCACGTTTGTGGTCAGATCTGTGACGACGTAGTCCAGGCGAGTGTTGTGGACGAAGTTGCCGAGGGTGTCACATTCGATCCGGCCCACTGGGGCGGGCGGTCCGGAGGCGCAGGTCTGCCACGGTGAGACGACGTCGCCGCGGTACGCCGACAGGTACACACGCCCGTTCGGGCCGGCGGCTGCGGCGGGGAACACGTCCTCAACCGGGCCGGCGGGTGAGGGTGCGTTCAGCGTTGTGCCCGAGGGCTGGGTGACCGGGTACCCGTCCGGGGTCCGGGTCGCCGCGGCGAACACCCGCGCTGGGGCCGACCAGGTGGCGCCGCCGTCACTGGACTTGCTGTAGACCGCGACCGAACCAGCGGACGTCTCGGTGTCCCAGGTCGCGTACACGTCGCCGTTGGCGGCTACGGCGGCGGCCGGGTAGCTGTTGACGCGGAATGCGGTGTCGTGCAGCGGAGCGATGTCGTTCAGCGGCGCGATCGCCTTCGGCGCACTCCAGGTCGCGCCGCCGTCGGTCGACTTCACCACGTAGGTCGAGTCGGTCGTGGCCAGGCGGGTCGAGCCGTCCCAGAACACGTACAGCGAGCCGTCAGGGCCGACGACTGGTCGCGAGCCCTGGCCGTAGTGCGCGTCGCCGGAGATCATCTTCGGCGTGGTAAACGTGCGCCCGCCGTCGCTCGAGGACACGAATGCGATCGGCGACTGGACGTACGCTCCGGTCTGGGCTTGGAACTTGAACCGGGTCCAGGTGACGTATACGCGGTCACGGAACGGGCTGGTCGGGTTGTGGTCGACCGCGATCCATTCCTTGTCGTTGAGGATCGCCGGTGAGGTGGTTTGGTTGATGAAGGTCGGCGCCGACCAGGTCAGCGCGCCGTTGTTGATGGTGCCGCGGTTGACTGTCACCGTGTTGGGTGCGCTGGTCCGGTTGAAGCCGAGGCCCGCGTAGTAGACGTTTCCGTGGCTGTCGAAGGCAACGGACGGATCGCCGCCGGCGTCGTACTGGCCGCCGGTGAGTCGCTCCACACCTGGAATCAGCGTGCCCAGGTGATTCGGGTCGGTGGCCGTGCAGCACCACGTGTGCCCGCCGTCGGTGGACAGATAGGTGCCGGAATAGCCGTCACCCAGCGCGCTGCACGGCGTTCCGGCGATCGTGCACGACCAGGTGCGGGAGACGTAGTCATTCGCGCCGGCGACGATCACCTGCGGATTGTTCGGGTCAACCGCGATCGCCGTTTCGTTCTGCGGCGCGCCAGCGGTGTCCTGGTTGACCGTCACATTCGGTGCTTGCACAGATGCGCCATCGAGCGGGCTGCCGAGCACGAACGGCGGACTGATCGGCGCAGCCGCGGGCGGCGCGCTGTCCTCCTCGGCCTCCTCCTCGATAAACGCCGAGAACCTGATCTGCAGGCCGGCTGTGCCGTTGAGCGATGCCACCTTGCCCGCCAGGGTGGTGATGTCATAGGACTTCGTAGCCGCTTGTGCTGGTGTTACGACAGCGGCAGCGGCAGTACCGGTCAAGATGGCTGCCGCGAGCAGAGCCAATGAACGCCTCAACGCATCCTCCATTTCGGACTTGGTGACGGCGCGCACTCGTGGCACACCGCCGAGGGTGAAGATGGCCGGACACTCTGTTAAGCGGCAACGACGTGAGGACCGTCACTCCCGCCACCTCGAGCCCCGCCGAGCGGCTCGTCCGAGCGGGCCTGGGAGCCGACCTCAACCGGCGACCCGCGGCTCGAAGCGGTCGCACAGTGCGTCAGTTTGTCGTACCGGAGTCCCGGTTCGGGGGGCGTCAGCTGGTGCGGGCGGATACCGGACCGGGCGGCGTGACCAGGGATTGCGCCGCACAGGCTCGGCTTCGGCGGCCACTTCCTCACCAAAGCCCCGCCACTGCACCTCCACGTTCGCTGAACGCCGTGCGCGACGCACCGCAAGGTTCGTGTTACGACATTGTGGACGCGAACGTCCACCACAACCGGGATGTGCCCGATCTCGACGAGACCATCCTTGTCGCCGGCCACCTCACATACGCAGGACCAGCTGGTACACCAACCGGGATTGTCGCGGGACCTGGCGGCCGTTATTCACGCGATATCTGCCCGGGCGAGACACGGACGCGGCGCGCCGGATCGCCTGGCCGATCTAGACCGCCTGAATCGAGCTAGCCTGGCTTCACACTGGGCAGCAACACGCCTTCTCAGATGATCTCTGAGAGGGCGTTTGGGTCGACTCGCCGAGAGCCACGACACCCTCACCGGACCCGCCCCCGGCAGCCGACACCTATACGCCGCCTACGCTGGGCATACGATCCCGACACAGGAACCGCAGGTGATCGCCGACGCGATCCGCCACCTCCTCCACCATCACGAGCCTGGGCACCGTGGCCCGCGACCCCGAGCGGCCATGACCGCCGCCGACGAGCCGAGCGTGGCATGAGCGGCTTCCTGAACTCGCTATTGAACCTGCACGGCTGGGTCGTGTACGTGATTGTCGGGCTGCTGGTCTTCGCCGAAGACGCCCTGTTCGTGGGGTTCGTCCTGCCCGGCGAGACTGCCGCTATCCTGGGCGGCGTCGCGGCCAGCCGCGGGAATGTGTCCGTGACCCTCGTGTGCATCGTGGTGGTCGTCGCCGCGATTGTCGGCGACAGCGTCGGATACGAAATCGGCGCCCGCTTCGGCCCCCGGCTGCTGTCGCTACGGGTGCTGCGCCGCCGCGCCGCCCAGATCGAGCGCGCCCGCGCGATCCTCGCCCGGCGCGGCGGCCCCGCGGTATTCCTCGGCCGATTCGTCGCGTTCCTGCGCGCCGTCATGCCGTTTTTGGCCGGCAGCGCCCACATGCGTTACCGGCGATTCCTGGCCTACAACGCTGCCGGCGGCGTGGTCTGGGGCGTCGGCACTGTGCTGCTCGGCTACCTGGCCGGCAACTCCTACGCCACTATCGAAAAGACGTTCGGCCGCGCCGCCGCGCTCACCGTGGCCGCTCTGGTCGTCATCGGCGTCATCGTGTGGCGGATCCGGCGCCACCGCCACGAACGGGCCATCGATGCCGGCGGAGATAGCAATCGGTCTGAACCTGGCGACGAGTGCGATGAGTGACTGGCTGACCGGCCTGGTCGTCGCCGCCGGCTTCTGGGTGGGCAGCTGGGGCCTGCTGTGGCTCGCCGCCCGACGGCTCCCGCCCGGACTCCTGCACGACCTGGCCGCGTTCATCCCCGACTCCGTCACCACCGTTCGCAGGCTCCGTAAGGACCCCCGGGTCCCGCGTCGCGCCAAGATCGCCATCGTGGTCGCGGGCCTCTATGTGGCATCCCCGATCGATCTGATCCCCGAATTCATCCCGATCATCGGACCGCTCGACGACATCGTCGTAGTCGCGTTGGCCCTGCGCTACGCCGGCCGGCAAGTACCCCGCCAGATCCTGCTGGCCGCTTGGCCGGGAGAACCCCACCTCGTCGAGCGACTCCTCGGACCACAACGACCCGCCGGCCCCACCGCCGAGGAACCTCCCGACGCGACGTGAACCGGCAAACGCCCCACGCCCGTCACCGGACCGAGAACCAACGGGGACGAGACGCTTGACCCCTACCTCGCTGGGTGGCGAAAGCGAGTCGTTCCAAGCCTCGGCCACCTGCCGGTCAGGATGGTGACCAACGGTGCCGTCGACCGAGCAGTGCACAGTTGGATTGCCGACGAGTGCAGCCGGTCCACCGTCAAGAACAGCCTCGCGATCTTAGTGCGAGTGATGGAGCAGGCGGTTCGAGACGGGATTGTCGACCGTAACCCAGCCCGTCTTTCCGGCTGGCAACGAGAATTTCAGCGCTCCGAGGATGAACTCGATAATCCACGCTCGCTGGCACTTGCGAACTGGCAGGCACTCGTGCACCTTGCGAACGCGGCTGTTGCCCGGTCGTCCGGCCATTACGGCGGTCGGGGAGATGTGATTATCTTTGCGGCGGCCACGGCCGCGCGCATCGGGGAGGTTGCCGGAGTCCGGGTGGCCGATATCGATCGCAGAAATTGGCTGTGGACTGTCCGTCGTCAGACAACGTCTTCGCCGGGTGGTGGTCCCCAGCCACGAGTGGTGTAGACCGGATCTTGGATCACGTCGAAGACGCCGAAACGGCCGCTGAGCTGGGATTTCTCCCGAGTTCAGCGGCCGTTTGGTTGTGTCGGGACGACAGGATTTGAACCTGCGACCCCTTGACCCCCAGTCAAGTGCGCTACCAAGCTGCGCCACGTCCCGATGCCCCGGTCTCGACCGCGGCAGCCGCTACAGCGTAGCGCAAGCCGATCAACGGCCGCGCGCGCGTTCGCGCCTACTTTCGCCCGGTGCGGCGCGGCGTCGCGCGGCAGGGCGGACGACGACGAAACCGCCACGAACGGCGTACGCGAGCTGACTTTGTCGTGACCTCTTGCCCGTCAAGGCATCGGCTGGTATTGATATGTATCTAACAGGAAGGTTAACTAAAGAAAGCATGGCGTGAGGGGAGCGTGACGCGGTGCCGAAAGCGCGACGAAGGCGAGCTGCGTGGTTTGCTGCGCTGGCCGGCCTGCTGGTCACCGGCTCAGTGGGTGTGCCAGTAGTGCTCAAATCCGCCGGTACGGCCGCAACCGCGGCCACGAGCGGCGGCGTGAAGATCGCCTACTTCGACCAGTGGTCGATCTACCAGAACGCGTTCTACATCAAGAACCTCGACACCGAGGGAATCGCGAGCAAGTTGAACTTCCTGATCTACGACTTCGAGAACATCGATCCGACGAACCTCACGTGCTTCGAAAACACCAAGGCGACCGACCCGGATCCGGCCGGTGAGAACGACCCGAACGCCGGTGACGGCGCGGGCGACGCGTTCGCCGACTACCAGAAGTCGTTCGACGCGACCACCAGCGTCAGTGGCGTCGCCGACACGTTCAACCAGCCGATCACCGGCAACTTCAATCAGCTCAAGGAGCTGAAGGCGAAATACCCGAACCTGCATATCCTGCTGTCGCTGGGTGGCTGGACCTATTCGAAGTACTTCTCGGATGTCGCGAAGACCGCCGCGAGCCGGCAGAAATTCGTCAGCTCCTGTGTGGACATGTTCATCAAGGGCAACCTGCCGGTCCAGGGCGGTTTCGGTGGACCGGGCACGGCGGCTGGCATCTTCGACGGAATCGACATCGACTGGGAGTATCCGGGCTCGTCCGGCGGCCATCTCGGCAACCATGTCGATCCGGCCAACGATCCGGCTAACTACACCGCCCTACTCGGCGAATTCCGCAGCGAACTCAACGCGTACGGCACGGCCAACGGCGGCAAGCGCATGTATCTGACCGCGGCTCTGCCGGCCGGCCAGGACAAGATTCCGTTCATCCAGACGAACCAGATCGGGCAGTATCTCGACTACGGCAACGTCATGACGTACGACATGCACGGCGCGTTCGAGTCGACGACCAATCTGCAGGACCCCATCTTCCCGTCGCCGAACGACCCGACCCACGTGGCACCGGGCACCGAGAAGTATTCGATCGACGCCGCCATGAAGGCATGGACAGTCGGCGATCCGGCGTACGGCATACCCGGTGGGTTCCCGGCCAGTAAGGCGACCATCGGGTTCCCGTTCTACTACCGGGGCTGGACCGGCGTGCCGGCCGGCGCTACCCACGGCCTCTACCAAAGCTCGACGGGTGGGTCGCCGCCGATGACGCTGTCCGGGAGTGTCGCGGGCATCGCGATGTACAAGGAGATCACGCCGCTGCTGACGAACCCGGCGGACACGTTCTTCGATCCGACCACGCAGGCGGCCTACTGGTACGACGGGACGAACTTCTACACCGGCGACTCGCCCCAGTCGATCCAGGCGAAGGCGAACTATCTCCATTGCGGCGGTTACGCCGGCGCGATGATGTTCTCGCTCTACGACCTCGATCCGGCCGCGACGTTGTTCAACGACGTGGTGACCGATGTCAACGGTTCCGCGTCGACCTGCACCGGCCAACCGAGCCCGCCGCCGACCACCGCGCCGCCGACGACCGTGCCACCCACCACCGCACCACCAACGACGCCACCGCCGACCACCCCGCCACCCGGCGCATGTACGGCACCGGCCTGGACCGCAACCGCGATCTTCACCGGCGGCCAGAAAGCCTCCGAAAACGGCCACCAATACACCGCGAAATGGTGGACCCAAGGCGACGACCCCGCCACCCACCACGGCACCGACGACGTCTGGATCGACAACGGCACCTGCACCGGCGGCACCACCACACCACCACCGACCACCGCCCCACCCACCACCCAACCACCCACCACGGCACCACCCACCACCGCACCGCCGACCACACCACCACCCACCGGCACCCAACCCTGGGCCGCCAACCACGCCTACACCGTCGGCACCCTGGTCACCTACGCCGGCCACACCTACAAATGCCTGCAATCACACACCTCACAGGTCGGCTGGGAACCACCCAACGTCCCCGCCCTCTGGCAACTCGTGAGCTGATCAGGGCGACAACCCGATCGCATGACTCAGGTGGGGCGGTGCCGGCCGAGATCCGGTGCCGCCCCAGCTGTAACCCCGCGTCACGACAGCAGAGACTGTTTGATCACCTTGCCGAGGGCGTTGCGCGGCAACGATTCCACGAACACGATGCGGCGCGGGCGTTTGTGCCACGACAGGCGGTCGGCGGCGAACTCGGCAAGCGTCCCGTCGGTCACGCCATCCGCCACGACGAACGCGACGACCTCCTGACCGAGGTCGTCGTGCGGCATGCCGACAACCGCGGCCTCACGTACGTCCGGATGGGCCAGCAACGCGTCCTCGACCTCGCCGGCCCCGATCCGGTAGCCGCCCGACTTGATCAGGTCGACGCTGGCCCGGCCGACGATGCGGTGCATACCGCCGCCGTCGATTGTCGCGATGTCGCCGGTCCGGAACCATCCGTCGGCCGTGAACGTCGCTGCCGTAGTCTCGGGCCGGCCGAGGTAGCCGCGGAACAACATCGGCCCATTGACCTCCAACTCGCCGAGCCCGTCACTGTCGGCCGCCGCCGCAGCGTCGGCCGTACCCACCGGCGCAAGCCGGGTTCGCACACCGGACAGCGGACGCCCGACCGATCCCGGCCGGCGTTCACCGTCCGCCCGGGTACTGCAGGTGATCAGCGTTTCGGTCATCCCGTACCGCTCAATCGGTGCGTGACCGGTGAGGGCAGTGAGGCGCTCGAAGACCGGAAGCGGCAACGGCGCGCTCCCCGAGACCAGCAGGCGCGCCGTGGACAATTCGCGCGCGGCGTCCGCGTCGGCACAGATGCGCGACCACACGGTCGGTACGCCGAAGTAGATCGTGCCTCGGGCGGCCGCGTAGGCCGGGGGAGTCGGACGCACTGTGTGCACGAGTCGACAGCCGAGGCGCAGCGGCCCGAGCAGCCCGAGCACGAGACCGTGCACATGAAACAGTGGAAGTCCATGCACGAGCGTGTCGTCCGCGGTCCAGGCCCATGCGTCGGCCAGCGCGTCGAGATTCGCCGCGATTGCCTCGCGGCCGAGTTCGACACCCTTCGGTCGTCCGGTCGTGCCGCTGGTATACAGCACCAGGGCGGTGTCCGCCGCCGGTCCGGTGGCGACGTCGGTCGCGGTCCGCGCCGCGGGAACCTCCACGGGTACGGGCAATCCGTCGCTCCCAGCCTGGCGGACGAGAAGGGCCGCACCGGAGTCGGCCAGCATGTAGGCCGTCTCGTCCGGACCGGCATCGGGTGGCAGCGGCACCACGGGAACCCCGGCGAGGAGCCCGCCGACGACGGCGACGATCGTCGACGCGGTGGGGTCGGCGCGGATCGCGAGGGCCGGCGCACCCGCGATCCGGCCGGCGAAGCGGCCCGCCGCCGCGACCAGGTCGGCGCGGGACATCGGCGTGTCACCGACGACGATGCTGTCGGGGCGGTCCGGCGGACCGTCGCCGATGACACTGTCGGCGAGTGCGGTGAGGGGATGCATGATGTCAGCACAGCACAACGGCGGTGCGGACGACGAGCCGGTGGTGATGAGCCCTCAGACGACGCTGACGTCGGCCACCGGCTTGCGTGGCTGGACGCGAACCGCCGGGCCGGCGAGGACCTCCATCGCGCCGTTGGTCACGGCCGGCGGACGTACGGTGTCGGCCCGCTCGGCCGTCACATACTTGCGGGCGCCCCGTACGAAGCCGTCGGCATAACGCTCGGGCGCGAAGTCGCCGAGGTAGTAGCGGCGGATGAGTCGACGGGTGGCCGCGAGGGGATCGGTGTGCAGCAGCTTGTCGAGTGTCGGCCGGATCTCGTCGAGCGACTGGTCGAGGACGTACGCGGCCCGGGCCAGCGGGAATTCGGTCTCGTAGGCGTAGTCGGCCAGACCCAATGGGTTCGTCAGCGCGAACGGCTTGCCGGAGTAGAGCCAGTCGGTTGCGACCGATGACACGTCGCCGATCATCGCGTCGGCGGCGTTGATGCAGTCGATCACCGACATGTCGCGCGACGCGGCCGCGCCGAACAGGTGCGCGCGGCCGGTCCTGACCGCGTCCTCGGCCAGCAGTTGCTCGATCCGGGCCACCAGCCGCGACGAGGCGGCCTCCCGCCTCGAATACGGATGCGGCCGGAAGATCACCCGTACTCCGCGGTCGAGGAGGTCAGCAACGATGCGCTCACCAGACGGCAGCGAGCAGTAGTTGGCGTCGGTATAGAGGCCGACCCAGGTTGTCGCATAGAGAACGGTCTTACGATCGTCCGGCCGGTCGCCGATACGCGTTGTGCTGACGTCGATCCGTTCGACCTGCGGCCGGCCGACGATGTCGAAACGATCGAGCGGGATGTGCACGCCGTTGGCGGCGTACCGGTCGATGCCGGCCTGGCCGGCGACGAAGATCCGGTCGAACATCGCGGTGACCGGATTGAAGCTCGACGCCTTGTCCGAGTCGCCGTGCAGCAGCTGGATGTGAGTCAGGTGATTGAAGCGGACGATGTGCGTATTCTTCGCGCCATTGTTGACGTAGAAGCACGCCCGCATCCGGTCCGTGACGCACGTGTCGACCTGGTTGACCGTCGGGCAGAAGATGACCGGCGCCTTCGTCCTCGTCGCGATGCGCGCGAATGCTGGCTCCTCGCGCACGATCACGACGAATCGCGAACCGATCCGCTCGAGGTACGGCAGCCACATGGTGAGCTGGTATTCGGTGTTGTCGGGCGCCGAGAAGTACACCGCGAAGCGCGGGTCGTACGCGATAAGGGCGGCCCGGAAGGACTTTGAGTCCGTACGGCCGTGCAGGCGTTGCCAGAGCGCCTGGGCACCGACGAGACCCACGCCGAGGCAGGCGATGATGGCCGCAGCCAGCACCGGCCAGAGCGGCGCGCGGACGACGGCCGAGATGCCGAGCGCGACGATGAGCAGGATGTTGGCGATGTAGAACACTCGCGGCGGCGCGACGAGCGAGCGCTCACGCTGGTAGCCGGGCAGGTGAGTGACGTTTAGCACCTGCTGGTTGACGAGTTCCTGAAGGTTCGGCTGGGTGACGACGAGCGCCGAAAGCACGACCCCGGTCGCGATCAGTATCGGCTTCCCGGCGTGACCGATGCTGTGCTGATAATCGGCGAGCAGACCGACGACAATCAGCAGTTGTGCCGGCATGGTCGGCGCGAAGCTGACCGTGGCCGAGACCCAGATGGCGAGGGCGAGAGCGATCGCGGCGAGGAGGTAACCAGTCTGCCGCGATGACGCCAGTAGCAACGCGATCATGGCAAGAACGGCGACGGCATTCATGGCCGTCTGCAGCGCCCGAGATTGCAGCTTCGCCCGAAAACTCATATGTGTCGCTTTCATCCCGTACTGACACGACGCTCTGCCCAACGAGCGATGGACGGACAAATTACGGGCCTCGTCGAACAGAGCGCGAGTGGACGTCTCGATAGGCTCGACATCGACGTACGTGGTGTCGGCCGCATTGGGTCGGCTCGACAAGGTGGGACGCGGACACCGATGGTGGGGGGCAAGGCATGGCCGAGCGTTTGGATGGCACGGTGGCGCTGGTCACCGGCGCGTCGAGCGGCATCGGGGAGGCGACCGCGATCGCCCTCGCGACGCAGGGCGCATCGGTCGCTCTGGCGGCCCGCCGCATCGACCGGCTCGATGACCTGGCCGCAAAGATTCAATCCGATGGCGGCCGCGCGCTGGTGATCCGGGCTGACGTCACCGACGAAGCCCAGGCGCGCGACGCGGTCGAGCGGACGGCTGAGCACTTCGGGCGCCTCGACACGCTCGTCAACAACGCCGGCGTCATGCTGCTCGGGCCGGCGGTCGGCGCGCCGTTGGACGAGTGGCAACGCATGGTCGACATCAATATTCTCGGTGTGCTCTACGTCGCGCACGCCGCGTTGCCCCACCTGCTCGCCGCGGCCGAGGATTCGCCACGGCGTGTCGCGGATATGATCAACATCAGCTCGGTCGCCGGTCGGGTCGCGCGCAACGGCAGCGCCGTCTACAACGCGACCAAGCACGGTGTCGGCGCATTCAGCGAGGCGCTCCGCCAGGAGGTCACCCGCCGGCACGTACGAATCTCGCTCGTCGAGCCGGGTGCCGTCGAAACCGAATTGTCGTCGCACAACCGTCCGGAGGTGCTGGAGACGATCAAGAACCGGTTCGCCGATGTCGAGCGGCTCCAAGCGCCGGACATCGCGGACGCCATCACGTACATCGTGACGCGACCCCGATACGTCGCGGTCAACGAGATCCTCATCCGCCCGACCGATCAGGAAGGCTGATCGGGCGCTTGGCCGTGCCGGGCCGATGGTCGCGTCGCCGATGCCGTCATCGACCCGAGGCGCGGCCGACCCGACATCGGCGAACACGAGGTAGGCGTACCCGGAAAGGAGCAGGTCGGTGCCCGCGTTGCTTGACGTGTCCGGCCTGAGTCGGGCGTTCGGTGGCGTCACCGTGCTCGACACCGTCACGTTTGCGCTCACCGCCGGAGAGGCACTCGCGCTGACCGGCCCGAACGGGTCCGGAAAGACCACGTTGCTGCGTTGCGTCGTGGGCGCCGATCGCGCCGACGCCGGCGAAATCAGGTTCGCCGGTGGGCGGATGTCCGAAACCGATCCAGCGGTACGGGCGGCGGTCGCGGCCGCCCTCGACGACCTGGAATTCTTCGGCGATCTGTCGGTCGCGGAGCATCTGTCGGTCCTTGCGTTCGCGCACGCCGCACCGGACCTCGGCGAGGTGGACTCGGTGATCGTCGATCTCGGGTTGGACGGCGTGCGCGATCAGCTGCCGCCCACGCTGTCCAGTGGGCAGCGCCGCCGCCTCGCGCTCGCGAGCTGTTTCGTACGGCCGCGGCGTCTGTTGATCCTGGACGAGCCGGAGCAGCGGCTCGACGCGTCCGGCCGGCGATGGCTGATAGCCAAGCTCCGCGCGGAGAAGGCGGCCGGCACCGCCGTACTGTTCGCCTCGCATGACCCGGACATCGTCGAGCAGGTCGCCGACGAGCGTCTCGAGCTCGGCCGTTGACCGCGGCCGACCTCGCGGTTCCGTACCCGCAGCCGGCGGAGGTACGCCGTACGTTGCGCGGGCTGCGCCGACGGCACCGGCACGGACAGTGGGCCGACCGGGCGGCCGACCTCTACACGATCGCGCTCGCCGCGGGCATCAGCGTCGGGCTGGTGCTGAGTTCGGTGCACCGGGTCCCGGTCGGTGGCTGGCGGCCCGCGCATGTTCCCGGCGCGGCCCTGGCGTGCCTGGTCGTCGCCGCGGTGCTGCTCGCCCTGGGCGCGACGACGCTGGCGCTGCGCGCGATCGGACCGGTCTATGCCGGACCGGCCATGCAGGGGTGGCTATTGGCCACGCCGGGGGACCGCGCTCGGTGGCTGCGTCGCCGGGTTGCCGGGCTCGCGATTGCCGCGGTCGCGGTCGGTGCGCTCGCGGGGCTTGTTGCCATCGCGGTTGGCGTGCGTGTCCCGCTCGATGACGTGGCCATATCGTCCTGGGGCGTGGTGCTCGTCGGAGCGGCCGTCACGGCCGCGCTCGCCATGACATTGCTGGTACGGCAGGCGTCGGACGCCGCGAGTCCGCCCGCTGTGTCTGGCCGGACCGATCGCGTCGGGCTTACCGGCCGCCTCCTGGTGTTCGCCGGCATGGCGGCCGCCGTGGCAGCGATCGTGACCGATCACGCCGGCCGGGACATCGCCGGCCTGTCGTCGAGATCGGCTGGCATTGTTGCGGCCGTGGTCGGGATCGGGGCGCTGGCCGTCGCCGCGCTCGCGACGGTCCGCGCCCTCCGCCGAGCCGGTCAGCTGGACCGCGCATCGCTGACGGCCGGCGCCGCCCTCGCCGGGTCGGCGGTGGCCGCCACGATGTCGGTCGACCCCACGTTCCTGTTCGGCTTCGTCGAGGCGCAGCGTCTTCGCCGGACCGGTCGGGTGCGCCGGTGGCGCATCCGGGGCCGCGGCCCGGTGTCGGCGATGCTCGACGCCGAGGTGCGGAGGCTGGTCCGGCACCGTACGTCACTGCTGACCTACGCCGCGATGGTCGGCCTGCCGTACGTGTGCGCGATCGTTCTGACACCGCTGCCGGTGACACTGGTTCGGGTGCTCGCCGGGTACGTCGCCGTGAACGCGCTCGCCGCCGGTTTGCGTACGGTGTCCCGGTCGGCCGCCTTGCGCCGGAGTCTCGGTCGCTCGGACGGTTGGCTTCGCGGTGTGCACCTGGTGGCCCCGGCCGTCGGTGCACTGATCTTCGTGGTGGCGACCGCGTGGGCCGGGCGTTCGTTCGTGCCCGCGTTGGACCTTGTCCTGGTCGCTGGGCTCGCGCTCGCGGTGCTGCGGTCGGCGACCCGGCCGCCGATGGTCTACGACACGGCGTGGCTGGTGACGCCGCTCGGAGTCGTACCCGTGGGCCTGATCACGCAGATCATCCGCGGACCGGACCTAGCGATCGTGGTCGCCGTGCTCTTCGCGTTCGTGATCCGATGATGTCGCGCGATCAGGTGCGGCCGGGCGGCGCGGTGGCCGCCAACACAGCATGGCGGTGTCGAGTTCGTCGCTGGTCAGCGGTGGAGTCGTCGACGGCGTGACTTCCGGGTCGGCCCGGAGTCCGTCCACGACGATCTGCAGGTAGCGCCGCCAGGCATCCGGATGCTGCTTCGTGTACTCGGCCACGCTGCCGATCATGAACTCGATCAGCACCAGGTCAACCGGTTGGATGTCGGGCCGAAGGTATCCGTCGTCCTGTGCCCGGCGGATGCCCTTCTCGATCGCGGGCATCAACCGGGCCCGGGCGCGGGCAGCGCACCCCTGACCGTACGTGCTGGACATGAGGATCTCGCGCAGACCAAGGTTGCCGGCCTGCTGCGCACATACCTCGGTCAGCACCCTCACCAGGCCGTCCCAGGAGTTGTCCGCGTACGACACCGACTCGGCCATCTCGGCCAGTGTGTCGACGCGATCCTCGAACAGCGCCTCGACGAGCTGTTCCTTCGTCGGGAAGCGTCGATAGACGGTGCCGACGCCCAGGCCCGCGTGCTTGGCGATGTCGTCGAGCGACACATCGAGTCCGCGGTCGGCGAACACTTCGGCCGCGGCGGTCAGGATGCGTTGGCGGTTGCGCTCGGCGTCCCGGCGCAGCGGCCGTTCGCCGCCACCGTCGCCGGCGCTGGTGCGGGAAGCGATCGAGGTCACACGAGAAGTGTAGCGCGAAAGTGGAGGAGATCTCTCTACTTGCTATACGCTCGCTCGGTAAGTGGAGGAGATCCCTCTAGTTCTGGAAGGACGGCTATGACGACGACCGTGGACGGCCCGGTCCGCGCGCCCCTCGACGATCTGGCAGCGGCCGGCACGCGCGTCGAGAGCGGGCATGACCCGCACCACGCCCGTCGCTGGCTGATCCTCGCAGTGCTGGGGATCGCGCAGCTCATGGTCGTGCTGGACGCGACGATCGTGAACATCGCGCTGCCGACCGCACAGCACGCGCTGAACTTCTCGGACAACGACCGGCAGTGGATCATCACCGCGTACGCGTTGGCCTTCGGCAGCCTCTTGCTGCTCGGTGGCCGGGTCGCTGACATCTTCGGTCGCAAGCGCGCGTTCCTCGTCGGCCTGGTCGGCTTCGCCATCGCGTCGGCGGTCGGTGGTGCCGCCACGTCGTTCGCCATGCTCGCGACCGCCCGCGCATTCCAGGGCGCGTTCGGCGCGTTACTTGCGCCGGCGGCGTTGTCGCTGCTCGCGACGACGTTCACCAATCCGAGCGAGCGCAACAAGGCGTTCGGCATCTACGGCGCCATCGCCGGTGGTGGCGGCGCGATCGGCCTGCTTCTCGGTGGCGTCCTGACTGAGTACGCCTCGTGGCGCTGGTGCCTCTACGTCAACCTGATCTTCGCGCTCGTCGCGGGCGTCGGCGGCGCGATCCTGCTGGTGCACCAGAAGGTGAGCCACCGGGTCAAACTCGACGTTCCCGGCGCGGTTGCCGCCGCCGTGTCGATGTTCGCTCTCGTGTACGGCTTCACCAACGCTCCGACGCACGGCTGGTCGAGCGCGTTGACGTGGGGCTTCCTCGCACTGGGCGGAACAGCGCTGGCCGTGTTCGTCTGGCTCCAGACGCGCGTCGCGCATCCGCTGCTGCCCCTGCGCGTCGTGCTCGACCGGGACCGCGGCGGCTCATACCTCGCGATGTTCATCTCGGGTGCCGGCATGTTCGGCGTGTTCCTGTTCCTCACCTACTACATGCAGCAGACGTTGGGCTTCAGCCCGGTGCTGACCGGTCTCGCGTTCCTGCCGATGATCGGTGTGCTTGCCACGACCGCGTCGATCGCGACGACGGTGATCGTGCCCCGGATCGGGGCCAAGTGGCCGCTCGCGCTCGGCATGGGCCTGGCCGCGATCGCTATGGCGATGCTCGCTCAGCTCGGGCTGACCAGCACGTACGCGGCGCACGTACTGCCGGCGCTCCTGGTCATGGGCTTCGGCCTCGGACTCGTCTTCGCACCGGCGATGAACAACGCCACGGCCGGTGTCGCGCCCGACGATGCTGGTGTCGCCTCGGCCACCGTGAACACGATGCAGCAGGTCGGCGGGTCGATCGGTACGGCATTGCTGTCTACGCTCGCTGCGAGCGCGGCGACCGGCTATGTGCACAGCCACTCGCCGGGCCAACTCACCGTCGCGCACGCGACGATGGCGAGCTACACGACCGCCTTCTGGTGGTCGGCCGGGATCTTCCTGCTCGGCGCGATCCTGTGCGGCGCGCTGCTGCGGCCCGGCCGCCCGGTGATCGATCCGGCGGCCGTACCGGTGCTCGCGCACTAATCGTCGCTCGAGCGGCGGCCGCAGAGACGTCCCATGGGAACCGGCGCGCTGCGCTGCGTTGCGCGTTCGGTTTGGCGATGGCCGGCACTGCCCCGGGGGGTGTGGTGCCGGCCATCGACCGTACCGGTGGATTGGCCGCGGTCGGCGCTGTTCGTGACCGGCGGCAGTTACGCTGCAGCGCATGACGGAGCCCGACCTCGGCGGAGCGGCGGCCGGGGCCGCGGCGAACGCATCCGGCGCGCATGCCGGCGTGCCGACGACCGAGTGGTCGAGCGGTTCCGAGACCGCCGTACGGGTCAGCACGGTCGAACTGTTCTTCGATCTCGTCTTCGTCTTCATCATCACGCAGCTGACCAGCGTCCTGGCCGACCACACAACGCTCGTGTCGCTGGTGCGGGTCCTGTTGATGCTCGGCGTGACCTGGTGGATGTACGGCGGGTACGCATGGCTGACCAACGCGGTCGTGCCGAGCAACACGCTGCGCCGCGGTCTGCTCGTGGTCGGCATGGCCGGCTTCCTCACGATGGCGCTGGCGGTGCCGGACGCATTCGACACGACGGGCTGGGCGTTCGGCCTCGGCTACTTCGTCGTGAATCTCGTGCACACGGGGCTCTTCCTTCTGTCCGGTGGCCCGGCAGCGCTGCGGCCGATGCGGTCGCTCGGTCCGCTCAACCTGCTCACCGCGACGCTCGTCCTGGTCGGCGGGTTCACCCCGACCGCGTGGCGGTACGCGCTCTGGGCGCTGGCCCTCGCCGTACAGATCGCCACGCCGTACCTGTCACCGATCGGTGGTTTCACGGTCGCGGCCGGCCACTTCGTCGAGCGCCACGGACTGGTGATCATCATCGCGCTCGGCGAGTCCGTGGTCGCCATCGGCGTCGGCGCGGAGGGCGCGCACCTGGACCTCCGCCTGCTTGCGGTCGTTGTCTCCGGTCTGGTCGTGGCCTACTTCCTCTACTGGACGTACTTCGGCGGCGACGAGGTGCGGGCCGAGCACGCGCTCGACGCGATCGCCGACCCGCGCCAGCGGGCCCGCACGGCACTGACCGCGTTCGGCTACTGCCATTACCCGATGCTCGTTGGGATCATCGCCGTCGCCGCCGGGGTGAAGAAGGCGATCGGCCACGCGTACGGCCATGTGAGCCTCGCACAGGCACTGGCGCTCGGTGGGGGCGTGGCCGTGTTCCTCGCCGGCGATCTGCTCTTCCGGCGCATTCTCGCGATCGGGCGACCGGGTTACCGGCTCGTCGCGCTCGTCGGCGCATTGGCCAGCGTCCCGCTCGGCCTGGTGGTCGCGGCCGGACAGATCGCCATGCTCGTCGTGGTGCTCGCGGTGCCGTTGTCGATCGAGGGTTACCGGCAGGTGAAAGCGACCGGCGTCCGTGCGGTCATCTGGCGGCGGTGATCCGTCACGGCGGCGGCTTGTCACTGATCCGGTAGCGGTCCAGCGACCGTCGACGATGGACTGTCGGCGGTGGCCGGTAGCCTTCCGCCGTGACCAGCCGCGATCCGCGCCCGCCCGAGCGCAACCGAGCGGAGCTGAGCCGACGTGATCCCCGGCTGACCGATCGGTGGCGGCCGGCACACGTCTCGTTCGAGGAATATCAGCTCTATTACCAGTCGGCGGAGCGGGTCACCGATCGGCGGCGCGATCTGAACAAGTGGAACTACTCGATCATGACCGCTACGTTGCTCGCCATCGGTGGCGTCCTGGCCTGGTCGACCTATGACGTTCAGCGCGAGTTCGTCGGCGGTCTCGGCGTGATCGGCCTGTCGTTGATGGCGGCGCTGCACTGCTCCTACTGGATCCATCAGATCGACGATTTCAAGGCGTTGAACACGGAGAAGTTCCGCCTGCTCAACGAAATGGCGCCGCACGTAAGGTTCCCGGACTCCGGCCCGGGCATCACCATCCGGTCGTACGAGCCGTTCCGGCGTGAATGGGATGCGATGGACGAGCTCGATCAGTTGTCCGAGATCCGGCGCTCCGGCGTCGGCCGGATCCTCGCGCTGAAATCGTCGTCGGCCGAATACACCATGGCGCAGGTTTTTCGTTACGCGTTTCTTCTCGTTGCCCTTGGTACGATCGTGTTGCTAGGAAGCGACTTCCATGACGTGATCCATCACGTCACGCCGTTCGCGAACCACTGAGGCCCGTGGCGGCCCGCTTCCGCACCACCGCGAAAGGCGCCACCCTCATGAGACCGCTGGTGTACGTGATAATGCCGGTCGGCTCCGACCCGGACGCCGGGGTCCGCCGCGAGCGCATTGTCGCGACCGCCGAAGCGCTGGGGGTCGATACGTACTTTCCGCTGGACCACCGTACGCACGGCGACGATGTCGACCCAACGACGCTGCGGGTCGAAATGCAGCGCGCCACCGTTGCCCTCGCGGATCTCAGCCTGGAGCGGCCGAGCTGCTACTACGAGCTCGGCGTGGCGCTCGGCGTCGGGCGACCGACGATCGTCGTGGCCGCGGCTGGAACGCCGATCCATCAGACGGCGGACCGGGCATCGGTCGCGTTCTACGACTCGCTCGACGGTCTCGGAAAAATCCTCGAAGACCGGCTGCGCCGGTTCGCGTACGCCCCGGTGCGCTAGCCCTGGAACGCCAGTAGTGGATCCGATGAACCGCCGGCCGGTCCGGCTCATCGCCGTCGCCGCCAGTGTCCTGGTGCTCGGCCTGTCGAGCGCGTGCCATCCGGTCCTGTCCACCACGGCGTCATCGAGTCATCCGCCCGCCGTGGCCGGCACCGGAAAGCCGGCGACCGGAAACACCGTCCCGAACGTGGTCGGCCAGCGGTTGTCCGCCGCCGAACGCGCGCTGTCCGGCGCTGGGTACCGATCGGTCAAGCCGGTCGACGACACCAGCCGCAACCGCATCGTGATCGATCCGCAGAACTGGACGGTCGATGCGCAGACGCCGGCAGCCGGTACGGCGGCCGGCACCGGGACCACCATCACGTTGAAGGTGCGGCGGCCGAGTGACGCCGCCCCACCGAACACGACCCTCGGCGTGGTGCCGAAAGTAATCTGCATGAACCTGCAGGATGCGCAGAACACCTTGCAGTCGGCCGGATTCTTCAATCTCGCGTCCGTGGACGGACTGGGTCAGGGTCGCCAGCAGATCCTCGATCGGGACTGGCTCGTCACGAAACAGTCCGCCGTCGCCGGAAGCAAGCCGAAGTTGCTGAGCCGGATTGTTTTGACGGCGGTGAAGTACGGAGAATCGACCGGTGACTCCGGCTGCCATAGCTGATCGCGGCCGGCTGGTCGCTCCGGATTAGCCTGGCCGTATGTCCGACGTGCCCGAGACGAAGCCGACTCTGATCCTGTTGCACGCGGCCGGTCAGGGCGGCCGATCGTGGCGTGGGCTCGCGCCGCTGCTCACCGACGCGTTCACCGTGCTCGCGCCGGACCTGCCCGGCTTCAATGATGAACCGGGTCCGTTCACGATGGCAGCGGCGGTCGACGCGGTCGCGGAACTGGCGGCCGCGCAAAGGCGACCCGTACGACTGTGCGGGCTGTCCCTCGGCGCGTCGGTTGCCTTGGCGGTCGCCGCTGCGCATCCCGACCTCGCCGACCGGGTGGTGGCGTCCGCACCGGCGATCGATGGTGCACGCCACCCACGAGTGACCGCGCTCTATCGGCGGGCGCCGGGCTGGGTCGTACGCCGGTTGACCGATCTACCGGATCGCGCCGCGTGGTTGAGCTTCGTCGACGAAATCGCTGCATTGGATCTCGTCGACGATCTGCCGAAGGTTTCGGCGAGAACGCTCGTGCTGTGCGGAAGTCGGGACCGGGCGAATCTGGCCGAGGCCAAGCTCGCCGGCCAGACCATTCCCAACGGCACGTTCTATCTCGTGCC
This sequence comes from uncultured Actinomycetota bacterium, assembly GCA_963724705.1. GTDB lineage: Bacteria > Actinomycetota > Actinomycetes > Mycobacteriales > Micromonosporaceae > DASQPR01. The sequence goes on along the minus strand of CAVRVS010000004.1, from coordinate 1,350,031 downwards.
GCACGTCGGACACACATGGGCGGTGACGCAGCCGAAGCTGTTTGCCACTGTGATCCGGCCGTTCCTGACCGCGCCGATCGGCGATGTCACCGATGGCAGCCGGGCCGAACGAGCGGGCGAGCCGGTGTCACGAGGGGACGAGCCGGCGATCGGCTAGATGGCGTGCCGGCGGTCGCAGGTCGCCGGCGGATACGGTCGCGGCTCGGCGGCAAACATCGGCATGAGCGCCGGCGGTTTGCCGCACACGACGCCCATCCGCTGGCGGTTACGGGCGATCGTCCACGGGTCGCGGCCGCGCGACGGTGACGACATACCCGCGGCCGCCCGGGCGCGGACGAGTCGGGCGTGCCCCGTCGAGAGGGCGGACGCCAACGGGCCTTCCGGGATCGACTCCCACATCCCGTTCGTACGGCGCCACCAACAGCCGTCGTAGTGCACGTACGAGATGATCTCGGGAGACACGGTCTCGGCCCGACCGGAGCGCCATCGCTGCACCATGCGTTGATGCGCCATCGTCCGCGTCGGGGCGGTCGTCCGGTCGCGATGGGCAGGCACGCCGGTGGTCGGGTCCGTGGTGTCCATCTCTCGACCATCCCCGATGACCTGCGGCGATACCAGGCGCGTTACCGAACCGTGACGAGGTCCTCGCCACGTTCACCCATCAGGGTTCGCGCGTCGTGGCGGTCGTTGAGCGTTGCGGTCGCTTACCGTATGGGTGTCGACGACTGTCCGTGATGTGGCGTTCGTGGGATATCGTCCGGGCTCCGCGCCGCCGGGAGCTACGTCCGCACGACGGCGCGCTCGATGCGGAACCGCCAATCGCCGGCCGGCTCTCTCCCGTGCAGATCGGCGAGAGCGTTGACCGTGCCGGTGGCCAATTCGACGGCGTCGTACCCGCCCGAGCCAGCGCGTGCCTTCATCATCAGGATCGCCTGGCCGGCCGTGTTGCTGGTGGCCCAGCCCGATCGGCGGTCGAGGTGACGGCCGGCCGCCGGGCCGTGGGTGGTGTAGAGCCTGATGTGTACGGGATAGCCACATCGTCCTCGGCCGTCGGTCACGGCGATGTGCGCCCGGTCGCGATCAAGGCCGTGACCCGGTCGGGCGAGCAGACGGTCCCACCGCCCCAGCGTTGGCGACTCGACAATGACCTCGACGCCGTAGCCGTACGCACCCGTGTCGCCGGACGCCGCCGTATGTTGCAACGCCTCGATCAGCGCGCGGAGGTCGCCACGTGTGAACGTGGTCCAGCGCACGGGCTCGGTCTGTGGCGGCGTCGGCGGCACGGGCAACATCGTGCCCGCAACCGAGACGCGGCGCCACGGTCGGTTCGGCGAGTCCTGCGGATCGTGTCGCGTACCTGGGCGCCGGACTGCCGATAACGCAACGGCGGTGTCCGCGCGACAGTTGGGCTGCCGGTGGACACCGCCGTGGCGGAGTCAGCCTGATCGGCTCAGAAGCGCCGGTTCAGGATGGTCACGATCGTCGTCGCGAAGTGTTCGTGCTTGGCGTAGGCACCAGGGAACGCACTTCGCTGCACGGCCTGCGCGGCGCAGGTCAGGCACCCCCACGAGCTGCGGTACTGCACCAGCACGCGGTAGAAGGCATGCGCGGCGTACGTCGGCCGCTCGATCTGCTTTGGCGAGCCCCAACCAGAGGACGGCCGCTGCTGGAAGATGCCGAGCGAGTCGTGGTCGACCGCGTGCGTGTAGTTGCGGAGGTTCGACTCCTGGAGTGCGGTCGCCATGGCAATGATCTGGCCACGCTTCGAGATGCCCATCCGATGGCCTTCGGCCACCACGGCCCACGCATTGGCGACCTGCGAACTGCTCAGGCCGGCGATGTGGGGGAGCGGGGCGGGCTTCTTAGGCGCCGGTTTCTTAGGCGCCGGCTTCGTCGGTGCCGCCTTCGCAGGGGGCTTCGGCGCCACCGGCGTCCGGGTCATGCTGCGGTTCGCACGCGCCTGCGCGTCCAACCGAGCGGTCTGGAGGCTCGACGCGCTCATCTGCGTCGTAGCCGTTGCGGTCTGTGGATGCATAGAGATCCCGAGGGCCGCGGCGCCAGCCGTTGCGGTGCACAGAACACCCAACGCAATGCGATGGATCAACGTACCGGGGGCGCGGAGGGATCGGCGATGTGCCGGCAAGGTCCGTTCCGTTTCTGTTGACGATCCGCGCTACGGGGGAGTAGCGCAGGCGTCGACCGTGCCTGGCAATTCTCTGACCTGGCAACACTACGGAGGGTAATTGTGACTCGGGTCACCGATAGACCCGTGCGGGGAGGCTAAATGAGCATCAGAGCGGACATGTCGTAAACGACCCCAGACACGCAGCTAACGCACCGTTTCATCAACGGTGCGTGCCGCGTCGCCCCCACGACGAGTACGTGCGCATTTGCGCGCCACTCTCGGCTGCGCCAACGGACCCTTGCCGGATATCCGTTGCCCCCTGCGCTCCGTACTGACGGTAACGGTAGCAGCACCAGCGGTGTTCGACAACTCCGCGTACACGAACGATTACGCAGCTCACGCGCGGTGTGTGCTTGCCATTGACACGAAGAGATGTCCGCGGATGCGTACGGGACCTTGCCGAACCGTACGCATCCGCGAAACACCATTCCCCATCACCACACCCGTCGGGCGCCGTTGCCGCGACGAGCACAACCCCGTAGCTACCCCTGGTCCGGCCCTTCATGCCGGCCGAACATGTGGCGTACGCCACCTCGAAGCGTCAGCGCACCCGCTCGCGGAGGCCGGCGAAGAGCAGCGCCACTGTCACACGATCGATCGTCTCGGCCATAGCTTCGGCCGCCCGCGGAAACCGTCGGCCGATCTGGTTGGTCCGGAGCCGGATCCGGAGTCGCGACCGGCCGTCGGCCACGTCGTCCAGCACGAGCGCCCAGGACAGGACAAGGTCCGGGCGAGCCATGCCGCGGTGCGGTTTGCGCGGCCGGATCGACTGGTACACGAGCGCATGCGGCGCGTCGACCGAGACGACCTCGAACGTCGGATCGCCCGAACCCCAGTCCGGCACGTGCTGGCCGGGGGTCAACGCCTGCCACTGATCGTCGATCCGACGCAGCGAGCGCCGATGCCGCGGTATGAACACCCAGTCGACCCATCGCGGCATGTACCAGCCGGCGCGGTCCTTGCCGAGCTGGACGATCCACGGCCACACATCCCGCGCTGGCGCCGGAAGGACGCGCTCGCGATCCATCACGACCGCGGCATCGGGCACGATGTCGTCGCCCGGCATCGGCTCGCCGCGGCCGCTCGAGTCATCCGGCGTTCGCATGAGCCTCATTCAACTCCGAGGGGCGAGACGCGTGCGTCGGCCGATCGACGTTCGTCCGGAACCTCACAGCGCCTCGTCGCTGCCGACGTTGACGGTCGAGTTGTGCCCGATGACCGACGCGCTCACGGTCAGGTCGCCGCTGTTGAGGATGTTGATGCTGCCGCGACCGCCGCCGTGGATATCGCCGGAGCCGAGGCTGAGTGCGCCGTCGTTGAGGATCGCCCGCGCCCGTTGCTGGAACTCGGTGATGTCGAGATCGAGATCCTCGATGTACTCCATCACGGTCGACAGCAGCCGCCGTTCGATGATCTGGAGGTACTTCACGATGTCGCGGCCCTGGAAGTAGCTGACCGCCGGGACTTCGTCGACCTGCCCCTTGTCGTTGGTGCGCACGTTGGCCGCGAGTTCGCGCAGGCTGAGTCTGGCCCCGACGTCGCGCAGCTGGTCGCGCGCTCGATCGAAACCGGGTCGCAGCGCGTAGAACGGCCGCGCGAGCAGCACGCCGATCCCGGCCGGAGCCCGTCCGAACTCGCTCGGCATCCGCGCGATGGCCCGGCCGATCGCGCTGAGGTACGCCGGCAGCCCGCGACCGCGACGCAGGTCCACGATCTGGAAGCCGAGACGGGTCGGCGGCATCGCCCACGACGTGAATTCGAGGTAGAGCGCGTGCGCCTGGATTCCGGCGTGCACGAAGACGGTCGCGACGACCTCGCCGTTCAGCGCGACGATTTCGCACGTGATGTAGTGCCGGTCCGGATCGCTCGGATTGGCGAGCAGCGCGTAGATCGACGCGTCGTCGCTCGACGCCGACCAGCTTGGCGGTCCGGAACCCGCCGACGAACGCCTTGTCGTAGATGCGCAGCGCCGGGCAGCCGAAGTTCCAGGTTCACGTCGTTGGCGAGCGAACCGACCGACTGCTTGATGTGTTCGATGAGGTCCAGCGTCCGAAACGGCGGCTCGCCCGGCGGCGCCGGGATCGGGCTCGGCCGCCGATTGTCGTCCGGCTCCTGCGCGAACGGAACCTCGCTGCCCTCGCCGATGCGTCGCAGCCGTTGCGCGAACGACCACGTACGGACCTCGAAGCCGCTGCCGACGTAGGGCCGGTACCCGGAGAAGATGGTGATCGGCCGGTACTGCTCGGTCCGAAGCTGCTCGATGCGGTGGCTGTACGTCCGCGGCCGGGTCGGATCGTTGGCCAGCGAGTCGATGCAGATCTGCCGGACGACCGCGGCGGCGACAACGATGCCCATCAGGCTGAGAATCGTGCGCGCGACCTCGATAGCGACGTGTTCCGGGTGCGCGGCGTGCGAGTCGAGAATCGACCGGGCGGTGTAGAACGCGACGCCGATCACCGCGATCCACGGAGCGATCAGTCCGGCGGTCAGCCATCGGAACCGGCGGCGCAAATGCGAGCGCTCGGCCAGACTGCCGCGATGGCGGATGTAGCCGGCGTAGTCCTTGAACAGCCGCCAGAAGCGCTTCAGTACGTACCAGGTGATGACCGTACTGACCGTGATCGCGGCGGCGAAGAGATCGTGCCGGATCCAGAAGAGCGCGACGAGAATGACGAGCACGTGCTGTGCGTGATCGATCCAGCCCGCGCGCCGAGCGTGCACCAGCACCGGTACGAGGTCGTAGCCGTACGCCGGCGCGACCTGCCGCGACCGGTCCAGGTAGACCTCGGTCATCGCTCGTTCGCGGAATTCGTGGTCGACGTAGCAGCCGACGCACATGTGACGGGTGGCGGCGTGCGGAACGGGTGGCGGCGGTGCGAGCGATCCAGGTGGTTCATGGTCCGAAAAGTCGGGATCCGGCTGCTCGGGCGTTGTCACACTCGACCTCCGCCATCGGTGGCGATCGTTTCTTTTGTGATCGCAAGATAGCGGCCGGCGGCGCGATTGTCTCTACCGTTGTAAGGGATTCCCGACCAGTAGTCGGATTCGGACGGTCCAATATGGACAAACGGGGCGGGACTGCGGCTCAGTTCGGCGCCGGGAAGCCGACGAAGAGCAACTGCACCGGGGCCCGACCCGGCGCGGTCGATGTGTCGCCGGCGGCGCGGCGCACATGGCGGCGGGTCAACCGCTCGACGTCCTCGGCCCAATCAGCGATCTCGGCGGCGTTCATCGACGCTACGTGCGTGTGCACCGTCACGGCGTCGGACCACTCCGGCTCCTGCGCCGCACGTGCGATCGCGTCCGTGGCCGTACCCATCAATTGGTCGTCCCGACGCACCCGAGCGTGCAGGCGGGCCCGGCTGCCGCGGACCAGGTCGTCAGCGACGCGCCCGGCGGGCTCCGTCGTCGGCCCGGCGCGGCGCCAGGGGCGGTTGCGGCCCGAGGCCGCAACCTCTTCGACGAGGTGCTGGTCCGCGAGGACCGCCAGGTGGTACGAGCAAGCCTTCGGTGAAACGCCGAGCAGGCGTGCGCTCTCCGTGGCCGTGAGCGTCGTATGCTCGCCAAGCAACGCCAGGATCGCCCGCCGCGTCGGATGCGCGGTCGCGCGCAACGCCGCCAGATCGGATCCGGTAGCGTCCTGGAATTCGGCCCCTAGGCGCTCGTCGGAAGACATCGTCAGACGCTATCGGAAGATGTTTTCCCATGTCGAGCCGAACGATGTGATCGGCGTGGCAGGCCCTGCGTGGCGACCCGGTACGAGGGCCAGGCACGATGGGGCGGCCATGACATTGACCGAGCGACTACCGCCGCCGCCACGCGAGGGCGATCCCGACGCCGACATCGTCTACGCCGCGATCGAGGCCTGGGCGGCCGACGATGGTCTGCGTCTCTATCCGCATCAGGAGGAGGCGCTCCTCGAAGTCGCGACCGGGGCGAACGTGATCCTGTCGACGCCGACCGGCTCCGGCAAGAGCCTGGTCGCCATCGGCGCGCACGCGGTCGCGCTGGCTGGCGATCGCCGTACGTTCTACACGGCGCCGATCAAGGCGCTGGTGTCGGAGAAGTTCTTCGCGCTGTGCGACGTCTTCGGCCCGGTCAACGTCGGCATGATGACCGGCGACGCCCGCGTCAACGCCGAGGCGCCGATCATCTGCGCGACCGCGGAGATCCTGGCGAACATCGCCCTGCGGGACGGCGCGGACGCCGACGTCGACCAGGTCGTGATGGACGAGTTCCACTTCTACGCCGACCCGGATCGCGGCTGGGCCTGGCAGGTGCCGCTGATTGAGCTGCCGCAGGCGCAGTTCGTGCTGATGTCCGCGACGCTCGGCGATGTGACGCGTTTCGAGCGGGATCTCACGCGCCGCACCGGCCGGCCGACCGCGTCGATCCACAACACCGAGCGGCCGGTCCCGCTGAACTTCTCGTTCTCGCTCAACCCGCTGACCGAGGAACTCGACGAGCTGCTGCAGACACATCAGGCACCGATCTACGTCGTGCACTTCACGCAAGCGGCGGCGCTCGAACGCGCGCAGGCGCTGATGAGCGTGAACGTCGCGACGAGGGTCGAGAAGGACGCGATCGCCGCGGCCATCGGCAACTTCCGGTTCACGTCCGGCTTCGGCAAGGTATTGTCCCGGCTCGTCCGCCACGGGATCGGTGTCCACCACGCCGGCATGTTGCCGCGCTACCGCCGGCTGGTGGAGACACTCGCCCAGGCCGGCCTACTCAAGGTCATCTGCGGTACGGACACCCTCGGCGTCGGCATCAACGTGCCGATCCGGACCGTCCTGTTCACGTCGCTTTCGAAGTTCGACGGCACGAAGACGCGGCTGCTCCAGGCGCGCGAGTTCCACCAGATCGCCGGTCGGGCGGGCCGGGCCGGATACGACACCGTCGGTACGGTCGTCGTACAGGCGCCGGAGCACGTGATCGAGAACGAGAAGGCGCTCGCGAAGGCCGGCGACGATGAGCGTAAGCGTCGCAAGGTGGTGCGCAAGAAGCCGCCCGAGGGCATGGTCTCGTGGGGTCGGCCGACGTTCGAGCGCCTGAGCACGGCCGAGCCGGAGCCGCTCAAGTCGAGCTTCCGCGTCACCCACGCGATGTTGCTCAACGTGATCGCGCGTCCCGGCAACGCGTTCGAGGCAATGCGGCATCTGCTCACCGACAACGACGAGGACCGCGCGGCTCAGCGGCGGCACATCCATCGGGCTATCGCGATCTACCGCGCGCTGCTCGCCGGGGGAGTGGTGGAACGGCTGGCCCAGCCGGACGACGAGGGCCGCATCGTCCGGCTCACCGTCGACCTGCAGTACGACTTCGCGCTCAACCAGCCGCTGTCGCCGTTCGCGCTAGCCGCCCTGGAACTGCTGGACCGAGAGTCGCCCAGCTACGCGCTGGACGCGCTATCCGTGATCGAGTCGACGCTCGACGATCCCCGGCAGGTGCTCTCGGCGCAACAGTTCAAGGCACGCGGCGAGGCCGTGGCACAGATGAAAGCGGACGGGCTCGAGTACGAAGCGCGGATGGAGCTGCTCGACGACGTGACCTACCCGCGGCCGCTGGTTGACCTGCTCGAGTCGGCGTACGCGATGTACCGCAAGGGCCATCCGTGGGTCGACGACTACGAGGTCGCGCCGAAGTCGGTCGTCCGGGACATGTACGAGCGGGCGATGACGTTCGGCGAGTACGTCTCGTTCTACGGTCTGCCCCGATCGGAAGGGCTCGTGCTGCGCTATCTGGCCGACGCGTACCGCGCACTGCGGCAGACCGTGCCGGAGGACGCGAAGACCGACGATCTCACCGATCTGATCGAGTGGCTGGGCGAGCTGGTCCGCCAGGTCGACTCCAGCCTCATCGACGAGTGGGAGCGCCTGCGCAACCCGGTGGAGTCGCCGCTGCTCGCCGACGAACGGCCGCCCGAGGTCACGCGCAACGTACGGGCGTTCCGGGTGCTCGTACGCAACGCGCTCTTCCGCCGGGTCGAGCTGGCAGCACTGCACCACTACGACGAGTTGGGCGCGCTCGACGCCGAGTCCGGCTGGGACGCCGATGCGTGGGCCGACGCGATCGAGGACTACTTCGACGAGTACGACACACTCGGCGTCGGCCCGGATGCGCGTGGCCCGGCACTGCTCGACATCACGGTCGGGCCGGACACCTGGACCGTACGGCAGACGTTCGACGACCCGGCCGGTGACCACGACTGGGGCATCTCGGCCGAGATCGACCTCGCGGCGTCGGACGAGGCCGGCGTGGCCGTGCTCCGGATTCTCGACGTCGGGCCGCTGACCGCCGACGCCTGATCGGCGCGCCAGCGACCGGTCGCCGCCCGATACAGTCGGCGTCGTGGCTTCCGATCTGTTCCACCGTCTGCCGCCGGCCTGGCGTAGCGCGATCCTGCCATACCTCGATCGCGTTGTCGCCGATCGGCTCAGCGATTTCGTGTTGGGGGAGTACGCGGCCCACACCGTGTTCCCGCCGATCGACGACCTCTTCGCGGCGTACCGGCTGTGTGCACCGGAGCAGACCCGGGTGCTGATCCTCGGCCAGGATCCGTACCACAAGCCGGGGCAGGCGCACGGACTGAGTTTCAGCGTCCGGGCCGGTGTCGCGGTGCCGCCGTCATTGCGCAACATCTACAAGGAGATGCACGACGACATCGGCGTCGATCCGCCGCGCACTGGCGACCTCACGCGCTGGGCCGAGCAGGGCGTGCTGTTGTTGAACGCGGTCCTGACGGTGCGCTCGGGCCAACCGGCATCGCACGCGAACCACGGCTGGGAGCACATCACCGACGCGACGATCCGGGCGCTCAACGCACGCGAGCAGCGTGTCGTGTTCGTGCTCTGGGGCTCGTACGCCCGCCGCAAGGCCGACCTGATCGACAATCCGAACCACGTCGTCATCGAGGCGGGGCATCCGAGTCCGATGAACCCGAGAGGATTCCTCGGCACCCGGCCGTTTTCGGCCATCGACAAGGCATTGGCCGAGGTCGGCGCGCCGCCGATCCGGTGGGCGTAAGCGCGGCGGAGGCGCCATGCGCGGCGGAACGCCGGATTCAGCCGCCGCTGGCCTGCATACGCTTGGCCTGGCTGATCGCCCGCCGGAGAGCGGCTGCGGGCGGTCCGGCCCGCTCGATCATCTGGTCGATCCGGCGGGCGTGATCGCGTCGACGGTCACGCGACATGACCGTACGCACCTCAGCGACGGCCAGTAGCGCGACCAGCGTGACGTCCCGCTCGGGCAGCCGGTCGACCGGAGTCGGGCCGCGCAGTGTTGCGGCGACGAGCCCGTGCAGCCTCGTCAGCGCGCGAGGATCGCGAGTGCTGATGCGGGCGGCCCGGAGAAATCGGGCCGGCCGGTCGATCCGGATCCACCGACCGGCGAGATCGGCCCGTACGAGTTTCTCGATGTTGCGTTGACGGATCCAATGCTGCCAGCGCCGTGGCCGGTCGTCGGTGATGCGTTGCCACACGTCGGCCAGGACGGTGTTGTCCGGCATCGGAAGGCCGGTGGCCGGCTTGGCGGTGCCGCCGTCGTCGGCCAGGTAGCCGCGCAGGTACAGATCCGCGATGGCAGCCGCACCCAGTAACTGAGCGGTCCAACTCCGGCGGGCCAGGCGCCCGCGATCGCGATCGTAGAGGGCGAGATAGGCCCGACCGGCCAGCGTGTCGGGTAGGCCGTCAGACGGACGCATCGTGATCGTCTCCCTCGGTCCGACGCGGTCGGCCGGGTCGTCGCATCTCACCGACCTCGCGGGGCAACCGGCCGGCGTCGCGCAGCGACTGACGCAGCAGATACTCGATCTGTGCGTTCGTGCTGCGAAGGTCGTCGGCGGCCCAGCGGGCCAGCGCGTCGTAAACTGCCGGGTCCAGCCGCAGCAGGATGTTCTTGCGCTCGGCTGCCACGTGTAGTCCGTCAGTGGTAGAGCGTGCCGGTGTTGACGATGGGCTGCGTGTCGCGGTCGCCGCACAGCACGACCAGCAGGTTGGAGACCATGGCCGCCTTCCGCTCCTCATCGAGTTCGACGATGTTCTGTTCGTCGATGCGGTCGAGAGCCAGTTGCACCATGCTGACGGCACCTTCGACGATCTGCGTCCGCGCCGCGACCACGGCGCCGGCCTGCTGCCGGCGGAGCATGGCCTGCGCGATCTCCGGCGCGTAGGCCAGATGGGACAGCCGCGCCTCGACGATCGTGACACCGGCCGGCGTTACCCGCGCGCCGATCTCGATGGCGAGTTTCTCGGTGATCTCGTCGGCGCTGTCCCGCAGCGACATGCCGCCGCCGTGCGCGTCATATGGGTACGAGTTGGCGATGTGCCGTACCGCGGTCTCGGCCTGGATCGCCACGAACTCGGCAAAGTCATCGACCTCGAACACTGCCTTGGCGGTGTCGGTGACCTGCCAGACGACGACCGCCGCGATCTCGATCGGATTGCCGTCGGCGTCGTTGACCTTCGTCACCTCGGTCTGATGGTTGCGGATCCGGGTCGAGATGCGCCGGCGGGTGGAGAAGGGGTTGACCCAGCGCAGGCCGGTGTGCCGGACCGTGCCGGTGTAGCGGCCGAGCAACTGGACGACACGCGCCTGGCCCGGCGCGACGGCCGTCAGACCGACGAGCACGACGACACCGACCACGATCAGGACAACACCGATCACGATGGTCGCGACATTCGCGAGCGCGATGAGCACGACGCCGACGATGATCGCGGCGATGCCCACCCCGAGCATCGGCAATCCTGGGACAGCCGTGGTCAGGCGCTCGGAGTAGACGGCGCTGCCGCCGCCGGCGTTGCCACGGATCGGGTGACCGCCCGGTGCGGTGCCACGGGTCGCGCTCTGTGGTGGACCGTCGTGCACTGGTGGCTGCGGTTTCGACGCGCCGCCGGTCGAGTCGTCCTGCGACATCCGTCTCACATCCTTCGCTGTTTCTCGGTTGCGCTCGATCGTATCATAGTGATATCACTTTTCTAGCGAACGAAATCCCGACCGCGACACGCACTTCAACGGGGAGGACCCGATGGCTCCGGCCTTGGAAATCGACAAGATCACCAAACGGTACGGCGAGGTGGTGGCCGTCGAAGACATGACGTTCGCCGTACCGGCGGGTCAGATCTTCGGCTTTGTCGGCGCGAACGGCGCGGGAAAGACGACCACGATGCGCATCGCGCTGGGGGTTCTGGCGGCCGATGCCGGCGCGGTCCGATGGGATGGTCGCATTGTCGATCTCGACACCCGCCGCAACATCGGGTACATGCCGGAGGAGCGCGGCCTCTACCCACGGATGCACGTCGTCGACCAGCTCGTCTACCTGGCGCGCCTGCACGGGATGTCGGCGGCGGCGGCGCGACGGTCGGCGGATGCCTGGACCGAGCGGCTCGGCGTCGCCGAGCGCCGCGACGACGACGTGCAGAAGCTGAGCCTGGGCAATCAACAGCGGGTGCAGCTCGCCGCCGCCCTGGTCCACGATCCGCAGATCCTCGTGCTGGACGAGCCGTTCTCCGGTCTGGACCCGGTCGCGGTGGACGTGATGAGCGGCGTGCTGCGCGAGAAGGCCGATCAGGGCGTACCGGTGGTGTTCTCCAGCCACCAGCTCGATCTCGTGCAGCGGCTGTGCGATCGCGTCGGGATCGTCCGTCGCGGGCACATGGTCGCCGACGGAACGGTCGACGAGCTGCGTGGCGCCGGTCCGGACCTCCTCGTGGTCGACGCACCGGCCGCGCGACCGGGTTGGGCCGACGGCATCGCCGGCGTCACCGTCCGGTCGCACACCGGCACGCGTACGCGCCTCGAGCTGAGCCCGGGTACGGATGACCAAGCGGTGCTTCGCGCGGCGCTGGCTACCGGCCCGGTGCACGAATTCGCCCGCCGGCGACCCGATCTCGCCGACCTCTTCCGCCACATCGTTGCCGAAGACTCCGGCGGCGAAGCCGTCGCGGCGGCGACCGCGGGCCACCAACCCGGTGCACCTATGCACGGCGACGTCACGTCCGACATCGAGCAGGGAGTCTCCGCATGAGCACGGCCACCGAATCCGGCACGCGCCCCGAAACAGCGCGGCCGCCCGCCTCCGCGCGGCAGGTCGTCGGTCTGGTCGCTCACCGGGAGCTTGCCACCCGACTCCGCTCCAAGGCATTCCTGATCGCCACCGTGGCGAGCGTCGTGATCCTGGTCGCGCTGTCGGTCATCCTCAAACTCGTCTCGGGCTCGCCGAGCACGCTCGATGTGGGCGTGACGTCATCGACCGCTTCGCTCGGACCGCAGCTCGTCGCGAGCGCGTCGGCGGTCGGCGCGCATGTACGGACGCAGACGGTGGCGTCGGATAGCGCCGGCCGGGACGCCGTACGCGACGGCAAGCTGGACGGCATGCTCGTCGGCGACGGCCAGCGGGTCCAGGTGGTCGTGAAGACCGACATCGACCCGAACATGCGCAGCGCACTGCAGGTGCTGGCCGGTCGCGTCGCGCTGAACCAGCAGATCAGCGCACTGGGTGGCGATCCGACCCGAGTGAGCGCGGCGGTCGCTGGCGCGACCGTGTCGGTCCAGTCGCTCGTGCCGCCCTCGCCGAAGCACAACCAGCAGATCGTGCTCGGCATTGTCGCCGGCATTCTCATTTATCTCGCCCTGATGCTGAGTGGGCAGGCGGTCGCCCAGGGTGTCGTCGAGGAGAAGTCGAGTCGCGTCGTCGAGCTGCTGCTCGCAACCGTACGGCCGTGGCAGCTGATGGCCGGAAAGGTCGTCGGCATAGGTATCGTCGGGTTGATCCAGGTCGCCGTCATCGGCGTGGCCGGAATTGTCGCCGGCTTTGCCACCGGTTCGCTGTCGATCCGGGCTTCGGCCGCCGCGGGCACGATCATCTGGCTCGTCGTCTGGTTCCTGCTCGGTTTCGTGGCGTACGCCCTCGCGTTCGCCGCCGTGGCCGCGCTCGTCTCGCGACAGGAGGACGTGGCGTCGGTCGTCACACCGGTGCTGATGTTCCTGATCATCGGGTACGTGCTCGGGGTGTCCATCCTCCCGGCCGCACCGGACAGCCCGCTGATCAAGGTGATGTCGCTGATCCCGCTGTTCGCGCCGACGCTGATGCCGATGCGGATCGCGATGGGCGGCGTGCCGGCATGGCAGCTGATCGTCTCGGTCGGCGGCATCGCCGTACTGATCCCGCTGCTGGTCTGGCTGTCCGGCCGGATCTACCGCAACGCCGTCGTCCGCAGCGGCGCGCGGGTACGGCTGTCGGACGCCTGGCGGCCGGCCTGACGCCCACCGCAGTGCCGGCCTGACGCCCACCGCAGTGCCGGCCGGACTCCGCGGCGCCACCGTGATCGAATCACGTCGATCCGCGTGGCGCGGCGGAGTTCCGGCCGGGCTCACCTGGTAGCGTCGTCGACGGTCATCGACCGCCTACGCGGCGCGACTGGGACGTGCGGACTCCGCCCCGACGACGCCGCACGCGAACGTTGAAGGAGGCGGCGTGGAGCCTGCATCGCAGCCATCCCTGGGCGGCCGCGCCGACCGGATCCTGACCATCCCGAACGCGATCAGCTTCGCCCGGCTGATCGGCGTACCGGTGTTCCTCTATCTCTTCCTGGCCACCGACGCGACCGTGGCCGCGGTCGTCGTCCTGGCCGTCGGTGGGTCAAGCGACTGGGTGGACGGCTACCTTGCCCGTCGCCTGAACCAGGTGAGTCGGCTCGGCGAATTGATGGATCCGCTCGCCGACCGCCTCTACATCCTCGCCACGTTGATCGCATTCACCGTGCGGTCGGTCGTGACCTGGCAGTTCACCGCCGCCCTGCTGTTGCGGGACGCGATGATGATCGTCTGCCTGCTCGTGATGCGTCGCCACAACTACGGCCCGCCGGCGGTGCACTACATCGGCAAGACCGCGACCTTCATCCTCCTGTTCGCGTTCCCGGTGCTATTGCTGGCGCACGCCCTCGACGGCCGCCCATCAACGTTCTTCTTCGCATCCGGCTGGGCACTGGCGTGGTGGGGGATCGTCCTGTACTGGATCGCCGGCGGGTTCTACGTGTTCCAGGCCGTCAATGCCATCCGCGGCCGATCCGACTCGTCAACGGGCGTGGCGGCGGCATGAATCGCCGCGCGTGGATCGACCGCGGCGACGCCTTGCTGCGCCGTCTCGGTTTCCGGGCGGGGCCGGATGGTGCGGCGCACCAGTCGCCCGGCACCGGTACGTCACCCGGCACCGGCACCGGCCCGGCGCAAACGAGGCCCAACACCGGGCAAACGCCGCCCGGCACAAATGGCCCGCGGGCGGTGGGCGCCGAGCCACTGGGTTCCTCGCCCTCGCCGGAGCTGTCGGTCGACTTCCTGACCGAGCTGTTCCGAAACCCGCTCGACGCTGGTTATAGCGACGCGGCGGCCGGCCGCGCCCGCTCCGGGCCGCCCGGTCCGGCTTCGCGCCGCACCGGATTCACGCTGCGTACGGTCACGTTGATCGCGACCGGTGTGCTCCTCGCGGTGGCCTATCAACAGACGGTCGCGACGCAGCCGGAGGCGGCCAAGACTCGACAGAGTCTGGCGCAGGACGTACAGCAGCGGCAGGCCGAGACCGACGCGCAGCAGAAACAGGCCGAACAGTTGCGCCAACAGGCCGCGTCGCTGCGGGACGCGATCGTCGGACCGAACTCGACCGCGCTCGATCAGATCGAGGCGCGCGCCGGCCTCGGCGCCGTCACCGGTGACGGAGTCACGGTCACGCTGGCCAGTGGGCCGGCGCCGACGGACCCGGTGACCGGAAAGGCTCAGAGCACCGATCAGGGCCACATCGTCGACTTCGACCTGCAAGTGATCAGCAACGAACTCTGGCACGACGGAGCCGAGGCGATTGCGATCAACGGGCAGCGCCTGATCGCCACGTCGACGATCCGGGCCGCCGGCAACGCGATTCTGGTCGATCTGGCACCGTTGTCCGAGCCGTACACGATCCAGGCGATCGGCCCGTCGAGCATGGCCGACGCACTGCGCAAATCGGCGGTCGGCGGCTTCTACAGCTACCTCGCGACAAGCTACGGCGTGAAATTCGCGGTGCGATCGACCGACGGGCTCCGGCTCCCCGGGGCAGCCGACCCGGGCCTGCGGTACGCGACGCCGATCACGCCGTCCTCGCCATCCTCGCCCCCGCCGTCCGGGCCGGTACCGTCCGGTACCCGACCGCCCGGCGCCGGGTCCACCGGATCGAGCCCGCCCCCATCGAATTCACCGCCAGCGACACCGTCCCCCGGAGGCCCGTGATGTTCGCCGTCCTTGCGATGATCGTCGGCATCGTGCTCGGGGTTGTCCTCGAGCCCACGGTGCCGGTGGCGTTGCAGCCATACCTGCCAATCGCCGTTGTTGCCGCCCTCGATGCGGTGTTCGGCGGCATCCGGGCCAGGCTCGACGGAATCTTCGACGATAAGCAGTTCGTTATTTCGTTCGTGTCGAACGTCCTGGTCGCCGCGCTGATCGTCTACCTCGGCGATCAGCTCGGCGTCGGCGGCCAACTGTCCACCGGCGTCGTCGTCGTACTCGGCGTCCGCATTTTCGGCAACGTCGCCGCGATCCGCCGACATCTGTTCCGGGCCTGATGGTGATGCCATGACCGACGACCGACACGACGGCATCGAGCGGCGGGACGAGCTGCCGGCCGAGGCCGTACCGACGCCGGAGAGTTCGTCCCTCGACGCCGCGGACGACGCGACCTTCGTCGAGGGTGAGGACGCTGCCGCCGGCGCCGGCTCCGATTCCGGTGCATCCGACGGTACGGCCGAAGCCGCGCGCTCGGATGACCTGGCGACCGGCGACGCCGGGACCGATGATGCGGCGACCGATGGAGCGGCGCCTGGTGGCGACGCCGAGCCCGAGCGCGCACCGTCAACCGCTGCTGCCACCGAACCGGACGCCGCGGACACGGACGGCGGCCGGACGGCATCGAGCTGGCGGCGTCTCGTCGCCGCCGGCCGCACGCGCAAACTGACGACGGCGAACCTGATCATCGCGCTCCTCGTCGGCCTGCTCGGCTTCGCCTTGATCGCGCAGGTACACAGCAACTCCAACGAGTCGACGCTCGCCAACGACCGGCCGGACGATCTGGTGCGGATCCTGTCCGACCTGGATGCGCGGCGCGATCGGTTGAGCACCGAGATCTCGACATTGCAGGGCACTGTCCGCCAGTTGAACTCCGGCGCGCAGGGCCGACAAGCGGCGCTGGACGCGGCGGCGAAGCGCGCCAACGAGCTCGGCATCCTCGGCGGCTCACTGCCGGCCAGGGGACCCGGGTTGACGATCGATCTCATCCCGGCGCGCAAAGCAGCAGATCTCCGCCGATCGGGTGCTCGACACTGTCGAGGAGTTGCGCGGTGCCGGCGCCGAGGCCATGCAGATCAACGGGATCGGATCCTCGGCCATTCGGATCGTTGCGTCGACCTACTTCACCGACGCGGCCGGCGGCGTCGACGTCGACGGGCAGGTCATCGGTGGGACGTTGACGGTGACCGCGATCGGCGACCCACAGACCATGCAGGCGGCGCTGTCGATCGCCGGTGGGGTCGTCGACAGCGTTCGCAACGACGGCGGCACCGTGCAGGTCAATACACCGACCATCGTGCAAGTCACCGCGCTCTACGCGGCGCCGCCGCTGCGCTACGCCACGCCGGTGCCGTAGACGCTCGCGCCGCACACCCGGTGCGACGGTCGTCGGCGCGGCAGCGTACCGCCGTTGGATCGCGGTGATCACCGACCGCCGGCGCCACGTATGCTCGGCGTCGGCAACTGCTGTGAGCGTCGACGACAGCGATCGCGATGGCGCTCACGAACACACGAGGCGCCCGAACCGGGCGCGAGGATGAGGCGAAGGACGGGCGAGCACGTGATTCCCGAGGATCTGCACTACACCTCCGACCACGAATGGGTCGCCGCCGGCTCGCCGGCGCTGAAGGTCGGCATCACCGACTTCGCGCAGGACTCACTCGGCGACATCGTCTACGTGCAGCTACCCGAACCGGGCGCGGCGGTCGAGGCCGGCCAGGCGTTCGGCGAGGTCGAGTCGACCAAGAGCGTGTCCGAGATCTACGCCCCCGTTACCGGCACCGTGGCCGCCCGCAACGAGCGGCTCACCGACGAACCCGAGCTGATCAATTCCGACCCGTACGGCGACGGCTGGCTGGTCGAGATCACACCGGCCGACGGGGCCGACCTGTCCGGTTTGCTGGACGCCGCGGCCTATACCGCCCTGACCGCGCAGTGACCAGTCGGCGATCCGGCCGAATGACGAAATATGCTGGTCGTTGACCCGACCAATGGCGAGTAGGCCGATCCGCGAATCGGCCGGTTGCCGGCTCCGGTTGACCCTGTGATCGACGCGTCGCTAGGCTCGCCGGGTCGACCGTAAAACTTGAGGTCGAGCGTACGGACGACATGTCCGGGCGCGGGGGTGCACCGACCCGGGACCGATCTCACGAACGTCCGCCCGCCGGTGCCGGCCGATATCTGTGAGGTGGTGGCGATGACCCGCCCAGACGACGAGTTCCCACCGCTCGACGTGACGTCGACGCTGCACCTGGGTGCGCTCGACGACGCACTCGAAAGCGCAGAGGGTGACGTCGCACCGAGCCGCGTCGCCGGCACGCTGCCACCCGGCACGGCACTGCTCGTTGTCCGCCGGGGCCCGAACGCCGGAGCCCGATTCCTGCTTGACCACGACGTGACCACGAGCGGCCGTCATCCGGACAGCGACATCTTCCTGGACGACGTGACCGTCTCCCGTCGCCACGCGGAGTTCCACCGCGACGGCGCGACGTTCACCGTGCGCGATGTCGGCAGCCTCAACGGGACGTACGTGAACCGGGAACGTGTGGAGGCGGCGACCCTCTCCAACGGCGATGAGGTCCAGATCGGCAAGTTCCGGCTCGTGCTGATCGCCGGCCCTCGGCCGGACGAAGGGGTGTGAGCCGGCAACGGATCGCCGCATCGGTGCCTCCTCGATGACCTCGGCGGCTGCGGTGCCGCCGCCGGCCGTACCGGGACCGGATCCAAGCTCGGCCTCGGCCTCAGGCGCGCCGACGTCCGGCTTGATCAGCATCGGCGAAGTCCTCGCGCAACTGCGTGAGGAATTTCCCGACGTGACGATTTCCAAGCTCCGTTTTCTCGAAGCCGAGGGCCTGGTCGAACCGCAACGGACGCCGGCCGGCTACCGCAAGTACAGCGACGCGGATGTGCAGCGCCTGCGGTATGTCCTCGCCGCGCAGCGCGACCGCTTCCTGCCGCTGCGCGTGATCCGCGACCAGTTGGCCGCGATCGACCGTGGCGAAACCGGCAGCCTCGCCCACGGCGTACGGCCGGCGGGCTTACCGTCGGACGGAGACCAGGCTCCGGCGGCGCCGACGCGGCCCTCGACCGGAGTGCCACGACCAACCGCCACGGCCGGTTCAGTCGAGCCGGACGGCGGTGGGCCAGTCGGTGGGTCGGCAACCCGGACGAGGTTCAGCCGCATCGAGGTCCTGCAGCGGTCCGGACTGACCGACGACATGCTCTCCGAACTCGAGGCGACGGGGCTGCTCGGCACGCGAACCCCCGGCTGGTACGACGGGGACGCGCTCGTGGTCGCCGAGGTCGCGGGCGCACTCGCGATCTACGGCCTGGCGCCACGGCATCTACGTGCGTATCGGGCCGGCGCCGATCGTGAAGTGGGTATGTTCGCCCAGCTGCTGGCGCCCCTGCAGCGATCCTCGACACCGGCCGCGCGGGCGCGGGCGGCCGCCGTCGTGCAGGAGCTCACCATGCTGTCGCAACAGTTGCACGCCGCGCTCGTACGGATCGGACTGCGCGACACGCTCGGTCTCTGAGGGGCCGCATCCACGGCACGCCGAGCCGCTGGCCCGGTGGTGACGTAGGCTCGGGTCGTACGTACGGTGGCGACTGCGTCGCCGCGCGCGTGTAGCGTGCAAGGTGGTATTTCCGGGGTAGAGGGGCGAATCGGTGCGCGAGCTGAGCGTGGTCGGGGTTCGGGTGGAGTTGCCCTCAAACCAGCCGATCGTGCTGCTCAAAGAGGTCGACGGCGACCGCTATCTGCCGATCTGGATCGGGGCCGTGGAAGCGACCGCGATCGCCTATGAGCAGCAGGGCGTCAAGCCGCCCCGGCCGCTCACGCACGACCTCATGCGCGACATTCTGACGGCGGTGAACGCGCCGCTTCGCGCGGTCGAGATCATGGAGCTCAAGGACAACGTCTACTTCGCCGACCTCCTGTTGGGCGACGGTGTCCGGGTCTCCGCGCGGCCGAGCGACTCGATCGCGCTTGCGCTGCGGGTCGGCGCGCCGATCCGCTGTGCCGAGCAGATCCTCACCGATGTCGGCATTGTGATCCCGGACGAGCAAGAAGACGAGGTCGAGAAGTTCCGCGAGTTCCTCGAGCAGGTGACGCCGGAGGACTTCGCCGGTTGATCCGGCAGTTCGCAGCGTCGACGGTCGGCACGGCAGCGGTGGCGTACGCATCACGTGCTGGAGCAAGGTCAACGGCGTGTCGCTCTCGCGCTGGCGGCGTTGCCCACGAGGCGAGCGCTAAGGTGAGCACAACGGGGAATCCCGAGCCGACCTCGCGACTGGTGTCACGTCGATCGATCTCATCGCCTTGATATCACCGGGTCGTACGGGCTCCGACCGGTGTCGAAGTGGAGGGCCAGCGCCGTGCAGGATCCGCGAACTCTGGCCGACGACGCGAGCATGGACGGCCGGGGAAACCGCCAGGTCGGCCCGACTGATGCGAGGCCACCGTCCGACTCCGAAGGCCTGGGCTACCGCGGCGTCACGGCGTGCCACGCCGTTGCGATCAGCTACCGGCAACTCGACTACTGGGCGCGCACCGGCCTCGTCGTGCCGAGCATCCGTGACGCGTCCGGCTCCGGCACCCAACGGCTCTACTCGTTCCGCGACATGGTCGTGCTCAAGGTCGTCAAGCGGCTGCTCGATGCCGGCGTGTCGTTGCAGAACATCCGCAAGGCGATCGAGGTGCTGCGCTTGCGTGGCGCCGACGATCTGGCCGAGATCACGTTGATCTCGGACGGCACGACGGTCTACGAATGCCGTTCGCCGGAGGAGGTCGTCGACCTCCTGCAGGGTGGGCAGGGCGTGTTCGGTATCGCCATCAGTGGCGCGTTCAAGGAGATCCAGGGCTCGCTGGCCGAGCTACCGGCGGAACCGATCGCCGAGGCAGCGCCCAATGATGGTGACGTGCCTGCGATCTCCGGCGACGAACTCGCCGCCCGGCGCGCCCGCCGCCGCGCCGGCTGAGCTCGCGCTGGCGGATACGCCACGCCGGGTTCCGGAGGGATCGTGCCGTCGCCGAGTCAAGATCCGCGACCTTGATTGCGTAGATGCCTGATCTTGAAGGCGACGGGCTCCTGACGCTTCAACGTCACGGACCTTCGAGCAGCTGCCCGGCCGCGAAGCGCCGCGCGGTCATTCCGATCGGGCGGTGCGGTCCGCGACACACGCGTCACCGCTTCAGGTGTGGCGGCGCGCTGCGGTAGCCTTTGCATGCCGATCACCCGCACGGGAGAGTCCATGCCACCGCATGGCGCCGAAGGGGCAAATCCTCCCCGGAACCTCTCAGGCAAACGGACCGTACGGGCAGGCAGCTCTGGAGCGGGCAACGCCCGGCCGGTGACCCGGCCAGGTGGACGACAGAGGGGGAGGGCCTCCATTCGTCTGCACAGCGCCTTGGGAGCCCGACCATGACGTATCTGGATGCGCCGTTCGCCGCCCGTCACATCGGTCCGTCGCCGGACAACGTCGCCAAAATGCTCGCGACTGTCGGCTACGGCTCGGTCGACGACATGATGGACGTGGCGATTCCCGAACCCATCCGCTTCCACGGCCGCCTGGCGCTGCCCGATGCCGCGACGGAAGCCGAAGTGATCGCCGAGCTGCGCGCGATCGCGGCGCGGAACAAGCCTCTGGTCTCCATGATCGGCCTCGGCTACTACGGCACGCACACACCGCCGGTGATCCGTCGCAACGTCCTCGAAGACCCGTCCTGGTACACCGCGTACACGCCGTACCAGCCGGAGATCAGCCAAGGCCGGCTCGAGGCGCTCCTGAACTTCCAGACCGTGGTCACGGACCTGACCGGTCTCACGACGGCGAACGCGTCGATGCTCGACGAGGGCACGGCCGCGGCCGAGGCGATGACGCTCGCGCGCCGATCGACGAAGTCGGCGAGCAACGTGTACGTCGTGGACGCCGACGCGCTGCCGCAGTCGATCGGTGTGATCACGACGCGCGCGATCCCGCTCGGCATCGAGGTACGCGTCGTCGATCTGGAGAACGACGAGCTGCCGGCCGAATACTTCGGCATCCACCTCCAGTTCCCCGGCGCCAGCGGCAAGATCCGCGATCATGCGCCGCTCATTGACGCCGCTCACGCCGCCGGCGCCCTCGTTACGGTCGCCGCCGACCTGCTCGCCCTGACGCTGCTGCGGGCGCCCGGCGCTGCCGGCGCCGATATCGCCTGCGGTTCGGCGCAGCGTTTCGGCGTACCCATGGGATTCGGCGGGCCGCACGCCGGATACCTGGCCGTGCGCGCGGGGCTGGAGCGCGGACTGCCCGGCCGGCTCGTCGGCGTCAGCCGGGACGCCGACGGCGCGTCCGCCTACCGGCTCGCGCTGCAGACACGAGAGCAGCACATCCGCCGGGAAAAGGCGACCAGCAACATCTGCACGGCGCAGGTCCTGCTCGCGGTGATCGCCAGCATGTACGCGGTCTACCACGGGCCCGCTGGTCTCGCTGGCATCGCCCGGCGCACCCACGAACACGCGACGACGCTCGCCGCCGGGCTACGCGCGGGCGGCATCGAGGTGGCTCACCGGGCATTCTTCGACACCGTGGCGGCGGTCGTGCCCGGTCGGGCCGACGACATCGTCGCCGCGGCCGCTCGCGCCGGCATCAACCTCTATGCGCCGGACGCCGACCGGGTGCAGGTCTCGTGTGACGAGACCACGACGGCCGAACACATCTCGACGGTGCTCGCCGCGTTTGGCGTGGCGCCGGCCGACGCCGAGCCGAGCGCACCGTTGCCGGCCATTCCGGCCGCGCTCGCCCGGACGACCGAGTTCTGCACGCACCCGGTGTTCTCCGCCCACCACTCGGAGACGGCGATGCTGCGGTATCTGCGGAGCCTGGCCGACAAGGACTACGCGCTCGATCGCGGCATGATCCCGCTCGGGTCGTGCACGATGAAGCTCAACGCGACGACCGAGATGGAGCCGATCTCCTGGCCGGAGTTCGCCAACATCCACCCGTACGCGCCGGCCGGACAGACCGCCGGTTATGCCGCGCTGGTGGCTCAGCTGGAAGGCTGGCTCGCCGAGATCACCGGGTACGACGCGGTCAGTGTTCAGCCGAACGCCGGCTCCCAGGGCGAGTTGGCCGGGCTGCTCGCGATCCGGGCGTACCACCGGCATAACGGCGAGATCGGGCGCGACGTGTGCCTGATCCCGTCAAGTGCACACGGCACGAACGCCGCGAGCGCCGTGATGGCCGGCATGCGCGTGGTCGTCGTCGCGTGCGACACCGACGGCAACATCGACCTGAGCGATCTGGCCCGCAAGATCGAGCAGCACCGCGACCAGCTAGCCGCGATCATGGTCACCTATCCGTCGACGCACGGCGTTTACGAGACGTCGATCGCCGAGTTGTGCGCCCAGGTCCACGACGCCGGCGGTCAGGTGTACGTCGATGGCGCCAATCTCAACGCGTTGCTCGGCTTCGCCAAGCCAGGCCGCTTCGGTGCCGACGTGTCGCATCTGAACCTGCACAAGACGTTCTGTATCCCACATGGTGGCGGTGGCCCCGGCGTCGGCCCGGTCGCCGTACGGTCGCATCTCGCGCCGTACCTGCCGGGCAACCCGATGGCGGACGCCGGCGACTCCGTCGGGCCGGTCGCGAGCGCTCCCTACGGCTCCGCCGGGATCCTGCCGATCCCGTGGGCGTACCTGCGGATGATGGGTCCGGACGGCCTCGCTCGCGCGACCGGCGTCGCGGTGCTGGCCGCCAACTACGTCGCGGCGCGCCTGGCCGACCACTTCCCGGTGCTGTACGCCGGCAACAAGGGCCTCGTCGCGCACGAATGCATCCTCGACCTGCGTCCGCTGACGAAGGCGACTGGCGTCACCGTCGACGACGTGGCCAAGCGGCTCATCGACTACGGGTTCCACGCGCCGACGATGTCGTTCCCGGTCGCCGGAACGCTCATGGTCGAGCCGACCGAGTCAGAGGATCTGGCCGAACTGGACCGGTTCTGCGACGCGATGATCGCTATCCGCGCGGAGATCGACAAGGTGGCGGCGGGTGAGTGGCCGAAGACCGACAACCCGCTGGCCAATGCGCCGCACACGGCGGCGATGGTCACCGCGGATGACTGGGTTCACGCGTATCCGCGTTCGGTCGCGGCCTACCCGACCGGCCGTCACGCGGACAAGTACTGGTCGCCCGTACGGCGGATCGACGGCGCGTACGGTGACCGCAATCTGGTGTGTTCGTGCCCGCCGCCGGAGGCGTTCATCGACTGAGACGCTCGGCGGCTGCCGGCGGCTGCCGGCGGCGCCGGCGGCGACGGGTGTCGGCGGCTACGCAGCGTGCTCGTTCGGGCCGAAGTGTGCGTACCGTCGCTGACGGGCCGCCCGGGATTCGGGCGGTGTGCGCGTCTGCGCGGTATGCGCAGAGGGTCTTACGCGGCGCAGACGTGCGGCGCGGGGCCGCGGTGCGGGCCGACGGAGCGGCCGTCGGGCATGATTTCGCCCGTGTCCTCGAAGATGATCACGCCGTTGCAGAGCAGGCTCCATCCCTGCTCAGGGAAGGTCGCCACGACCCTGGCGGCGTCATGATCGAGCGCATCGGCGTTCGGACATTGCGGTTGGTGCTGGCACATCGGGGATCTCCGTAAAAGGGGGTTGTAACTGGCGTAGCTGCGGCCGTGTGTGGTTACTCACATGACCAAACACGCACGGTACTCCGCGGAATGGGACACTTTCGAGCAGGTAACGCAGACAACCACATGGATCCGTCCGTTCGGATGATCCGCATTCGGCCGGTTAGCGAGTCGCGATCGCCCTTGTTGTCTAAAGCATCCCGTTTCGGGGGATTCGTAGGTAGTCGTACCATTACTGAGCGTAACCACCATCGAGGCTCGCCGGGGTCCGCGAAACGGGGCATTTCGCCGCCTGCCGCCGGCCACACCGAAACGGACTCTGCGCTGCTCACACCCTCATTCAACGCCTGCCGCGCCACTTCTCATGTCGACTTCGTGGCTTTGGCTCGATCAGGTACCGCCGGACGGCGCGCCGAAGATGCCGGCGAGGAGCACCTTGTCGATGTCGACGCCGTCCTGCGAACTGAGCGTGACCGTGCCGGACTCATGCGAGATCGTGGCCAGTGTGGCGAAATCGGCATCGGCACCGAACCCGATCGTGACGACCGGCACGTTCGTGCGGCCGGTCCGGGCCGTGTCGAGCCGCTTGCGCAGTTGCGCGAGGTCGAGGCCGCCGGTCGGATCGTCGTTGCGGCCATCGGTCAGCAGGACGACGAGGTTCGTGGCGAACTGCTGATAGTGGGCCATGACTTCCTGCTGCGCGGCGGCGACGGTGTCATAGAGGCCGGTATCCCCGGTCGGGACGATCTGTCCGATCGCGGCGATCAGGTCCTGCCGGCGGGTGTGACCGTCCGGCATCGGGTCGCTCAGCGTGCCCAACGACACGAGTGACTTGTAGTCGCGGGAGCCGTCGAGACCGGACGAGAACACCCACAGGCCGACGCTGGACGTGTCGTCGAATTCGCGTACCGCCGCGACCGCCGCCGCCTTGGCCAGGTCCATCCGGGTCTTCGTACCGGTGACAACGTCCTTCATGGATCCGGAGATGTCGAGCACCACCAATACGTTCGTCGTCCGGGTGATGGCGGTCCACGTAGTCAGGGTCGCCGCGACGGACGCCGGCGCCAGGACGGCACGGGGTTGATAGGTGAGCGTGGCTCGTACGCCGTTGGCCGCGGTCACGGAGGCCCCCCCGACCCGATTCGCATCGCGGTAGCCGTGCGCCAGGAACAGCGAGCGGCCGGCGTCGCCGCGCGCGTACGCGAGGAACGCCGCCGCCGCGACCGGTCCCGCCTTCGTGCCCCACGGTGGATCGCGCAGGACGAGGTACGGGTAGTCGGCGTCGTAGCCGCCGCTGGATGGGTAGATCGCGACGAGCGGCTCCTTGGGCTTCGTCTCGTTGTAGGCGATGACGTCGCGTTCCAGGGCGGGGAAGCCGGAGCCGTACGCCAGGACCGCCGCCGTCGACGTGGCATCCGCGCGTGCTATCTGCGTGACGACGTCGGAGGTATCCGCTACGTACCGCTGCGTAGCTTGCTTGAGCTTGACCACCGCGGCGCGCTCAGCCGCGTCGACCGTGCCGTCGTTGTTGGTGTCGGCGACGGACATCAGCGCGAGGAGCCCGGCGGTCGAGACCTGCGGATCGGTCATGGCGAAGGTGAACCGTCCGACCGGCTCGCCGCGCGTCGTCCACCACGCCGGGTCGGCATGGGCCGCGGCGATCGTCGGCCAGTCAAATGCCGTTGAGCCGAGCGCGGTCGCGAGATCACGCGGCATCGCGATCACCGATGGCGACCGGGCGAGGCTCGGCGTCTGTGCCGGCAGCATGCCCGCGACGACGGCGCTATTTGCCGCGTCGCGTGCCCACACGCTCGACGCGGGCACCCACACATCGGGGGCCGGCCCGTTGTCGGCCGAGTCCCACGGACTCGCGAGTTCGGTGACCATGAGGGCGGAGTCGCGCGCGACCACCGTCACCGACACGCACACGCCGTCGACGGACGGTTGCGTCTTGGACCAGGCTGCGTCGAGTTGGCTGAGCAACGGCGCGATGTCCGGTGATGCCGCGACCACAGCGTTGTCGCGGCCGGAACAATCGTCTTTGAGGGCGAACGGGATGCCGACCGTGAGCAACCCGGCGACGAGCACGGCGACGATGACGATCGCCCGCCATGGCCGGCGGCGCGGCGGTCCACCGAGCCGGTGCGAGCGGACCCGAACGGGTAGGCCGTTCGCCATCGTGGCGCCTCCGTGCCTATGGTGACGCGAGACCGTACGGCATGCGGATCCGTGCGGCAGACCGGGCAGGACCGGGACAGTTTAGGCGCTGCACCACACGGCCAGAAGTCTTGTCACTCCCGCGATGCTTGCGTCACGTGCCGCGATGCGCGCGAACGCCGTACGCGGCGGACATCGCGACACCGGGTTCTCGCTTACCGTGGTGGCATGACGGTGCGCCCGATCCGGATTCTCGGTGACCCGATCCTGCGCACCGACTGCGATCCCGTGACGACCTTCGACGCGGAACTGCGTGCGCTGGTGACTGACCTGATGGATACGTTATTCGGCGCTCCGGGTCGGGCCGGCGTGGCCGCGCCGCAGATCGGCATCAGTGTGCGGGCGTTCGCGTACAACGCCGGCGGGCAGGTCGGTCACCTCGTCAATCCGTCGCTGGTCGTGGGGGAGGAGCGGCAGGGCGGGGAAGAGGGGTGCCTTTCCTTGCCCGGCCTTTACTTCCCGACCCCGCGCGCCGAGACGGTGACCGCGCACGGGCAGAACTCGCACGGTGAGCCGGTCACCATCGAAGCGACCGGTTTTCTCGCGCGGGCTCTGCAACACGAGACCGATCACCTGCATGGCCGGCTCTATGTGGACAACCTGACCGGCGACGCCCGCCGGCAGGCTTTGCGGGCCATCCGGTCAGCGCCGTGGGCGGCGCCGACCCGATAACCGGCGGTACGACGTCTGGGCGCAGCTCCTTCGGCACGGCATGCGCTCGTGAGGGGGTTGCCCAACAACGCTTGCGGCCGCCTTCGACGAGCGCTGGCAATGCGCGTACACCTGGTCATTGATTACGTACTAGCTTCCTAGGATGCCGTACGGCATGTGACCACCAACAATCGAGCCGCCGAAGACCATCGGACCCGCGAGCCACGGATAGAACGCGAACAGAACGCGGACTGGTCTAGACAGTTGTCGACGTCAGATACGCCGGCACGGCGCGAAGGTCTTCGACGACGGTCGTGCCGGGCCCAGCCAGCCACTCGGCCGGCGTGACTCCGCCGGCGTACCCGATCGCACGCATCCCGGCGGCGCGGGCGGCCAGCACGCCGTACCGGCTGTCTTCGACCACCACGCATGCCGACGGGTCCGCGCCGAGGGTGGCCGCGGCGTGCAGGAACAAGTCCGGTGCGGGCTTGCCCGCGGCGACGTCGGTGGCGCTGAAGATCCGTCCGACGAAGCGCTCATACAGACCGACCAGCCGCAGGCTGTGTTCGATCTTGCCGTGCGTGCCGCTGGACGCCACGCAGGTCGGGATGCCGAGTGCGTCGATGCCGGCCAGGGCCTCCGTGACACCGTCGACGCGTTCGAGCTCGTCGGCGTGCGCCGCGCGAATCCGGGACACGAACTCGTCGAGCCAGCCCTCCGGCAGCGGACCGCCGAGATGGGCCTCGACCGTTTCCCGATTCGCAGTGATCGACTTGCCGACGAACTGATCGACGATCTCCTCGGCGGTCAGGTGCCAGCCGATGTTCGCGAGCATCTCCTGGTTGATCCGCAATGCGATCGGCTCGCTGTCGACCAGGACGCCGTCGCAGTCGAAGATGACGAGGTCGGCCCGGTTGATCACGGCGGCGATAGTACTAGAGGCGCCGCGCGACACCGTCCGAGACCGCGCCACGGCGACTATTCTCGCAAGCTATGACCTCCGAGACCTCCGGCACGCCCGCGAACCTGCCGCAGCTGCGTGTCTCCGACGCCGAACGGGAAGCGGTCGTCACGCGCCTGAACAACGCGACCAGCGAGGGACGGCTCACGCTGGAGGAGTTCAGCGAGCGGGCGGGCGCGGCGTTGGCGGCGCGTACCCAGGGGGACCTTGACGTACTCGTGACCGACCTGCCGGCGCACGGGCCGATCCCGGCGGCACGGGCGGCGAGCGCGGTCCCGACTCCGTGGGCTGGCCCGCGGGTCTCACAAATCACGCCGATCGGTTCGGTCAAGCGTGGCGGCCACTGGCGGATCGATCGGGACATGGAGATCGGCACCGTGGTCGGCAGCGTCAAGTTGGATCTTCGACAGGCCGAGATCGCCGCGCCCGTCGTCGACATGCATGTGCGGGCCACGGTCGGCAGCGTGAAGATCTGGATTCCGCGGGGCATCGCGGTGGATGTGGACGGCACAACGGTGCTCGGCAGCCGTACGATCGCCGACAGCGCGGCGGTCCCGGGTGCACCGTTGCTGCGGTTGCACATCGACACCGTGGTGGGCAGCGTCAAGGTCTACCGGCGCTAGCTGAGAGCGCGCGACCGATACGGACGGGGGGTCCGATGCGGGGACCGCTCGCTACCGCGGTCGCGGCCGCGATGGTTGTCGCCGTTGCCGGCGCGGCCGGTTGTACCTCGACCGGTCACCCGGCCGGACGGCCGCGGCCCTCCGTCACCCAAACGCCCGAGTTGGCCGGCCCGCCGGCCACCGTGCCGGGCGGGACCGGTCCATCGGCCACAGCGACCTCGACCGTCCCGTCACCCGGCGCGCCCACCTCGGGCGACTCGCTGTTTCCCGCCGACGGCAACGGCGGGTACGACGTCGGCCACTATGCGATCGCGATCGCGTACGCACCGACGACCAAGACGTTGACCGGGACCGACACGATCACGGCGACCGCCACGCAAGCGCTGTCCCGCTTCGACCTTGACCTGCACGCCCTGACCGTACGGTCGGTGACCGTCAACGGCACCCGCGCGACGTTCGGTCGTTCGGCCGACAAGCTCATGATCACGCCGGCGCGGCCGGTCGCCTTGCACGCGAGCTTCACCACGGTCATCCGCTACACAGGGAGCCCGAGGCCGTACGACGACCCGATGCTCGGATTCGAGGGCTTCATCCCGGAGACGGACGGTGCCCTGGCTCAGGGTGAGCCGCAAGTCGCCGCCGGATGGTTCCCAGTCAACGACCGACCCACGGACAAGGCGAGCTACGACATTTCGATCACGGCGCCGAGCGACCTCGCGGCGATATCCAACGGTGTTCTCGCGAGCAGACGTACGACCGGCACCGCGACGACGTGGCACTGGGTCGAGTCGGCGCCAATGGCGAGCTATCTGGCGTTGGTCGTGATTGGTCGGTACCGCGTCACAATGTCCATTCACAATGGGCTGCCGGTGGTGCTCGCCGTGGCCTCAACGTTGCCGCGGACCGTCGACGCGTCCCTCGCGAAGACACCGCAGATCCTCGACTTCCTGGTCAGTCAATTCGGGCCGTACCCGTTTGCGGCGGTCGGTGGCGTCGTACACAACGAGATCCGCCTCAACTTCGCGCTGGAGAATCAGACCCGGCCGACGTACGCGCCGGAGTTCTTCAGCGCGATCACGGATCCGTCGACCACGATCGCCCACGAACTGACCCACCAATGGTTTGGCGACAGTGTGTCCGTCGGTGACTGGTCGGACATCTGGCTGAACGAGGGCTTCGCCACGTACGCGGAATGGTTGTGGTCGGAGCATCAGGGTCGGGACACCCCTAAGCAAATCTTCGACAGGTTGTACAACGGCTCGCTGCCGCTCGTCGCGCCGACCAAGGCGACGGCCGAGACGCTCTTCGGACCTGCGTCCTACCAGCGTGGCGCCGCGACGCTGGAGGCACTCCGGATCGCCGTCGGCGACACGACGTTCTGGAAGATCGTGCGTGGGTGGGCGCAGACGTACGCCGGCGGCAACGCGACCACGGCGGATTTCGTCCGGTACGCCGATCAGGTATCCGGCAAATCGTTGGACTCGTTGCTGCACGCGTGGCTCGACGAGCCCAGCAAACCGCCCTACCCAAAGCCGATAGGTTGACCGTCGGCGCGTAGCGGGGTGCGTGCGCCGGTGACCGCGTACGCTACCCGGGTGCACGGTCTGCCCGGCGCGGGTGCGCGATGATTCTGCATCCGACGTATCCCATCTCCACCGAGCGGCTGGCCTTGCGCCCGTTCACCCACGCGGATCTCGACGATATCCACGCATACCACTCGCTCGACGACGTGGTGCGCTACCTCTATTGGGTGCCGCAGGACCGGGCCGGGTCGAGCGAGGCGCTGGCCCAGAAGATGGGTCAGACAACCCTTGCCAACGAAGGCGACCGGCTCACGATCGCGGTCGAGTGGCCCGAGGTCGGGCGGGTCATCGGCGAAGTCAATCTCATGTGGCGCAGCCGGGAGCATCGGCAGGGCGAGATCGGATACGTGTTCAACCCGGAGTTCCATGGTCACGGCTTCGCGACCGAGGCGGCCCGGGAGATGTTGCGGCTCGGCTTCGACGTGCTGGGTCTGCACCGCATGTTCGGCCGGTGCGACGCGCGCAATGAGCCATCCGTACGGGTGATGGAACGGCTCGGTATGCGTCGGGAGGCGCACTTCGTGCATGACGAAGTGTTCAAAGGGGAATGGGGCGACACGTACGTCTATGCCATGCTCGCCGCCGAATGGCCGGACCATCGGTAATCCGCGTTGATCCTTGGGCCGGCCGCCAGCGACGATCGGTCGCTCCGATTAGGCACGATGGGCGGTTCAGGTGGGTCGGCGGCCGGCGTACCGTCAAGACATCTCAAGCCCCGGGAGGTAGGTCAGGTGCGCAAAATACCTGTGGTCGCGCTGATGGTCGCGCTCATTTTCGTGACGACGTGGGTGCTGGCGGCGCGTGTTCAACCGCGGACAGCCATCGCGCATCCCGCCTCAGTCGACGTCGGAGTGTCTGCCAACCCGTTCGAGATGGGTGGCTGACGGCTCGGACCGCAACAACGTGCAACGGCCGGTGGTGGCTGCCACCGGCCGTTGTGCGTCCGTCGGTCGGACGTCAAGCGCGGCGGGCGCGGACCGCAGGCGCGACAGCATCAGGTCGAGCGCCGCGGTCAGGCCACCGATGTCGCCGGTCGCCAGGAGCGCGACAACGCCGCCCTGAATGCCGGCGACCAAGGCAGCGGCGGCGCGGTCCGCGTCCACGTGCGGGTCCATCTTGCCGTGCTGTTGCATGTGGCGTACGCCTTCGGCCAGCGCACGCTGCCAGCGGCCGAGCAGGTCGATCACAATGTCGCGGCCGTCATCGGTGTCGCGACCGAGTTCCCCGACGAGCACGCTCAGCGGGCAGTGCCGGCCCTGCGCCCGGTAGCGCTCGACGACAGCGTCCCGCCACGCCGTCCATGCTCGCCAGGACGTGAGATGGGACAGGTACGGCTCCTGATCGGCCAGCACGCGATCGGCCTCGTGCCGGGCGACAGCCGAGAGAAGCTGCGAACGGCCGTCCGGGAAGTAGTGGAAGAGCTGGCTCTTACTGGTCCGTGTGAGCTGGCACACGTCGTCGAGCGAGATGTTCGTGACGCCGGCTTCGCGGATCGCGCCGGCCGCTCCGTCGACGATCCGTTGCCTGGTCGCGAGGCCCTTGCTTGTCAGTGTGCGTTCCATCACTCCACCCAGATTGAACTTGCCGGTCCAATCCTACCGTGGAAGCTTGTGGACCAGACAGTCCAATAAGCGAAGGAGTTCGAACAATGGGTCATCGTTTGACCGGCCGGACCGCCCTGGTCACCGGCGCGACCAGCGGGATCGGCCGGGCGATCGCCATCGCGTTCGGCGCCGAAGGAGCACACGTGATCGTGAGTGGGCGCGACGCGGCCCGCGGCGCGGCCGTCGTGGACGAGATCGTCGGCGATGGGGGCCGGGCCGACTTCGTGGCCGCAGACCTCGGTGACGGGGCGTCGGCCGTGACCGCGCTCGCCGATGCGGCCGTCCGAGCTGGCCGGTGGCCGGCTTGACGTTCTGGTGAACAACGCCGCGCAGCTGATCGATTCGACGCCGACGGTGGCCACCGACCCCGATCTCGTCGACCGGGCGTTCGCCGTCAGTGTCAAGGCGCCGTTCCTGCTGACCGCGACGCTGGTGCCGGCCATGCTGGACCGCGGCGACGGGGTGATCATCAACATCGGGTCGATCAACGGCCTGGTCGGCATGCAGGGCGCGGCCCTCTATGGCGCCTCGAAGGCCGCACTGCACTCGCTGACGAAGTCGTGGGCGGCCGAGTTCGCGCCGTCGGGCGTACGGGTGAACACCCTCGCGCCCGGACCGACGAGCACCGAACGCAACGCCGAGTTGCTGACCGGCCACCCGGTCCTGGATGCGATCCCGTCCGGTCGAATGTCGACGCCGGCCGAGGTCGCCGCGGCCGCGGTGTTCCTCGCCAGTGACGACGCGGCGAACATCCACGGCTCCACCCTCTCGGTCGATGGTGGATTCACCAGCGTCTGACGACCTCGGCTAGCGTCACCGTGTGTCGTACGTACGCCGCACCGCCCGTGTCCTCCTCGTCGACGGCACCGATCGCTTGCTGCTGATGCGTTTCCGCTTCGAGCCCGGGACGATGTCCCGTCCGTACGGGTGGCTCACGCCGGGCGGCGGCGTCCAGGATGGGGAGACGATCGCCGGGGCGGCCGTTCGGGAACTCGACGAAGAGGTCGGCCTCGACGTGTCGGCCGACGACCTCGGCGACCCGGTCGCGTACACCACCGGGTACGCCGACCTCGGCTGGGCCGCCGGCGTGTTCCGAGACGACTTCTTCTATCTGCGCGTCGACCGGCATGACGTCGACACGAGCCGCATGGAAGACCAGGAGATGTCCGTACACGCGGGGGAGCGGTGGTGGTCGATCGACGAGCTCGCCACCACGGACGAAATCGTCTACCCGTACGAACTCGTGCCGCTGCTGACCGAGCTGCTGGGCGGCCGACGTCCGGCCGAACCGGTCGTGCTGCCGTGGCACCACGCGAGCGACCCGACGGAGACATCGGCGGCGAATTGATCAGCACTCGTGGCGGCCATTCGGGTCTCGCGCATGGCGCAGGGCAGGCGGGTCGGCGGAACCCCGCATCGTCGGACAGCGCGGGCGATAACATCACGATGGACACGCTCGGGTGATCTTCCCCGGCGGCCGCGAGACAGCCAACGGGAGGCCCGGGCACGTGGCGAAGCCGATCGAGTCGCAGCCGGTCCTGACGCCGCTCACCCAGGCGGCGATCTTTCTTGTCGCGACGGTACGGGACGGTGCCGAGGACGACGTACGAGATCTGCTCGCCGACGTGTCGGCGCTCGGGCGGTCGGTCGGCTTCCGTGACCCGGACGGCGAATTACGGTGCGTTGTCGGGATCGGGTCGCTGATGTGGGATCGACTGTTCGGCGGCCCGCGACCGTCCGAGTTGCACCCGTTCCGTGAGATCGTCGGAGCCCGCCACACGGCCGTCGCGACACCGGGCGATCTGCTTTTCCACATCCGGGCTCGACGGATGGATCTGTGCTTCGAGCTGGCCGGGCAGCTGATGAACCGTCTGGCTGACCGAGCCGATGTCGTCGATGAGACCCACGGATTCAAGTACTTCGACGAGCGCGACCTGCTCGGCTTCGTCGACGGTACGGAGAATCCGACCGGCTTGGCGGCGTACGAGGCGGCAACCATCGGTGACGAAGATCCTGACTTCGTCGGCGGCAGCTACGTCATCGTGCAGAAATATCTTCATGACCTCGCAACCTGGAACGCCATCTCGGTCGAGGAGCAGGAGCGGGTCATCGGCCGCACAAAGTTGGCCGATATCGAGATGCCCGACGACGTGAAGCCGAGCAACTCGCACGTCGCCCTGAACACGATCGTCGATGACGACGGCGAGGAGCGCCAGATCCTTCGGGACAACATGCCGTTCGGCACGATCGGCACGGGCGAGTTCGGCACGTACTTCATCGGCTACGCCGCCACGCCGAGCGTGACCGAGCAGATGCTGCAGAACATGTTCATCGGCAAGCCACCCGGCAATTCCGACCGCATCCTCGACTTTTCGACTGCCATCACCGGCACCCTGTTCTTCGTGCCGTCGGCGGACATGCTCGACGATCCGCCGGACGCCCCGTCCGCGATCGCCGTTACCGTCGCCGCGCCCGCTGCGTCGGCCGCCGTCGAATCGGCGGAATCGCCCGACGACGATGATCCGGCCGACGCTCGACCCGTCATCGACTACTCGTTGAAGATCGGCAGCCTCAGGAGGAGCCCGACATCATGAACAACCTGCATCGCGAACTCGCGCCGATCTCGGACGACGCCTGGGCCGATCTCGAGGCCGAGGCTCGTCGGACGTTCAGCCGCCACGTCGCGGCGCGGCGGGTCGTCGACGTGATCGGTCCGTCGGGCCTCACCCTTTCCGCCGTGGGTACGGGCCACCTTCAGGCTCTCGACGCCCCGGCGACCGGGGTGCAGGCGCGTAGCCGTGAGTCACAGCCGATCGTCGAATTCCGGGTGCCATTCGTCGTCGACCGGCAATCGGTGGACGACGTGGCCCGGGGCGCCAAGGACGCGGACTGGCAGCCGGTCAAGGACGCTGCGAAGCAGATCGCCTTCGCCGAGGATCGCGCGATCTTCGACGGCTTCACCGCCGCCGGCATCGGCGGCATCCGCTCCGGGTCGTCGAACCCGGCGATCGCGCTGCCCGCCGCGGTTCTCGACTATCCGAACGCCGTAGCCCAGGCTCTGACGTCGTTGCGTCTGGCCGGTGTCGACGGGCCGTACAGCTTGCTGCTCAGCGCCGATGCGTACACGGCGGTGGCCGAGACGACCGACCACGGCTATCCGATCCGCGAGCACATCGCGCGGGTCATCGGCTCGGAGGGCGACATCATCTGGGCACCGGCAATCTCCGGGGCGTTCCTGATTACCACGCGCGGCGGTGACTACGAGCTCTACCTCGGGCAGGACCTGTCCATCGGCTACCTGTCACACGACGCGACATCGATCGAGCTCTACTTTCAGGAGTCGCTGACATTCTTCGTGCAGACCAGCGAGGCCGGCGTCGCGCTGACCGCCAGCTGACCGCGAGCCCGCTCACCCCTGGTCGCCGCGGAGCCGCCGTGATCGGATGGTGTCCATGCCCGTGGACATGACGACCCTCGCCGATGACGTCGCGGCCGAGACGACCGAACTCCGCCTGATGATCGCCGGCCTCGACGAGTCGGGTTGGCGGCAGGACACGCCGGCCGCCGGATGGACGGTCGCCGACCAGGTCGGGCACCTGGCGTACTTCGACGACGCCGCCATCACGTCGGCCACCGAACCCGACGAGTTCGCGGCCGAGCTGGAGCGCGCGGTGGCCGACGGCGCCACGAGCCCCGACGCGATCGTCGACCGCTACCGCGTGGTGCCGCCCGCGGAGCTGCTGGTGTGGTTCGACGAGTCTCGGGGTCAACTGCTCGAGGTGTTCCGTCCGCTCGACCCGTCGGTGCGCGTGCCGTGGTTCGGCCCGCCGATGAGCGCGGCATCGCTTCTCACGGCCCGGCTCATGGAGACGTGGGCGCACGGCCAGGACATCGCGGACGCGCTCGGTGTCGTACGCCAGCCAACCGGCCGGTTGAAGCACGTCGCCCATATCGGCGTCGGTGCGCGCTCGTTCAGCTTCGCCGCCCATGGGCGGAGCACGCCCGATACGCCGGTACGCGTGGAACTCGCGGCGCCGAACGGCGAGACCTGGGCATGGGGGCCGGCGGGCGGCGACGACCGGGTCAGTGGGGCGGCACTCGACTTCTGTCTCGTCGTAACGCAGCGTCGGCACCTCGATGACACCGCCCTGCGGATCGAGGGTCCGGCGGCGACCGAATGGATGTCGATTGCGCAGGCGTTCGCCGGACCGCCCGGGTCGGGGCGTCGCCCCGGTCAGTTCGCCTGATCCATCCGCCGACGGCGGCCACGTGACCATGCCCACAGCGTTGTCTGCCGTCGCCGCGGCCGGGTTAGATTCGCAGCGCGGGTCGGTCACCGCAGCGCGTGTCGCCGATCGGGATCGGGGTGTCGGGTGTCGGAGCCAATGGGTACGGGGCAGGACTGGACCGAACCCGGCGCGTATCTGGTCGCCCCCGACGTCTGGCGGATCCCGGCCGTGTTGCCCCTCGACGGTCTCCGCGCGGTCAACATCTACGTGCTGACCGACGCCGGCGGCTTAACACTGATCGACGGCGGCTGGGCGTTGGACGCGGCGCGCCAGGCACTCGTCGACGGCCTGGCCCAGATCGGCGCGGGACTAGGGGATATCAAGCGATTCCTCGTTACCCACGCCCATCGCGACCATTACACGAACGCCATCGCCGTGCGGCGAGAGTTCGGTACGCCGGTACTGCTCGGTGCGGGCGAGCGGGCCACCATCGATCGGTTGACGGGCCCGATTCCGGCGAAGTTCAGCGACCAGCTGGTGAGTCTGACCCGAAACGGCGCCGCATCGGTGGTGGAGGCCTTGACGGAGCTCGGGTCGGGCGACGGCGGCGCCCAAGGATTCGAGCCGCCGGATGAATGGATCGCTGACGGCGCGGTGTTTGAGGTCGGCCACCGTACGCTCGAAGCGATCGCGACGCCGGGACACACGCGCGGGCACGTCGTGTTCGTCGACCGCGCCGCCGGTGTCCTCTTCGCCGGCGACCACGTGTTGCCACACATCACGCCGTCGGTCGCCTTCGAGGTCGATCCGTCGCGGCACGGACTACGCGATTATCTCGACTCGCTGCGGCTCGTGCGGGCCTTGCCGGACATGGAGCTGCTGCCAGCGCACGGACCGACCGGCACCCGCGTGCACGCTCGCGTGGATGCGTTGCTCGCGCACCATGACCGGCGCCTGGCCGATATGGCCGACGCGCTCACGGCCGGCGCGTCGACCGGCTTCGACGTGGCCAACCAGATCGGCTGGACGCGGCGGCTGCGGAAGTTCGCCGATCTCGACCCGTTCAACCAGATGCTCGCCGTCTTCGAGACCGTGCTCCACCTCGAGTTGCTGGTTGCACAGGGTCGGGCGACGGTCCAGGAGATTGACGGGATCCGGATCTACGCGACGGTCGCCTCGGGACCGGACTCGCACTAATCGCGAGCGCCCCCGAGGCGATCGGCTCACCGATAAGCGTTTGGGTCGGCAACCGGCCGGCCGTACGCTGGTGGAAACGCACAGGAATCACACAGAAACGGCGACGAGTTGTCGCGCGCCGAGCTGGGCCGGTCCTCGTCGACGATCGACAGGGGACATCTCATGACCAAGAACCTGGACGGGCCGGCCGACACCACCATGATGGGTGTCGTCCACGACGCCCTTCGGCGGGATGTCGGCCGCCTCGACGGCACGTTCGCGGCCGGATCGGTCGACGACGCGCAGCGGATCGCCCTGGCCGACCACGTCGTCTGGATGATGGACTTTCTGCACCAACACCACAGCACCGAGGATCGTGGGCTGTGGCCGCTCGTACGGACGAATAACCCGGCCGCCGGCGAGCTGCTCGACCGGATGGACGCCGACCACGCGACGATCGCTCCGATCATCCCGACGGTCGAGGCGGCCGCGACGAAATACCGTACCGACCCTCATGCGCAGGATGACCTCGTCGCGTCACTGGCCGCATTGAGCGCGCCGCTGCTGACCCATCTCCGGCGCGAAGAAGACGACGCCATGCCGGTCGTGTCGGCCAGCATCAGCGACCGCGAGTGGCGGGATTGGGATCAGAAGTACAACGTACGGGGCAAGTCATTGCCACGACTGGCCGCCGAGGGCCATTGGTTGATGGACGGCCTGGACCCGCCGCGCTATCAGACGCTGGTCCACCTCGTGCCCGCACCGGTGCGATTTGTCGTCATCAAGGGATTCGCCGGGCAGTATCGCCGGGCGTGTGCTCGCCGTTGGGGTCCGGATGTCGCGGTCGGGCCGCTGCCGGCGGTCACATCATCAGCTGCCTGAGCGGGTGATCCCGGTTCGACGCGGACGCCTGGCGGCGCCGGCTAAGGGTACGGACGAGTGACCAGACGGCGCCGGCCGCCACGATCACACCAGGCCCACAATGGACGGCCAGGACGCCGGCCAGACTCGGACCGCCCCAGTCGTTGCGGTAGGTCGACGGGTCGCCTGCGTTGATGACGAACGGTTCCACGATGGCCCGACCGACGAGGTAGATGCCGACGATGGCGCCGAGACCCAGCAAGAGCTTGCGCATGTCCCGACGCTAGAGCGCGCGCACCGCTCGGACATCGGGGATATCCCGTGCGTTGTTCCCGGAATTTCGCCGATGCGTCAGCCGACGAGTTCCGTCCGCAGTTCGTGTGCCCCGTCCTCGCGCGTGGCCTCGTAGTAGAGGCGATGCCGGCCGTCGGGCAAGGCGACGACGCTCAGGTAGCGAAGACCACCGGGAGCGTACGGCGACGACAGCGGTTCGCGATCGTCGGCGACGAGCGTCCCGTACGACCCGTCGGCGGCACGGACGCCGCGAGCCACACCCGTTCGCTCCTCCCAGTTCTCCGCCGCCGTGGCGCGTCCGTCATAGCTGGCCACCACGCCGCCGTCGGATGTGAGGACCGACGTCAGCCGCACGCCACGCGAGTCCCACCCCTCCGCGCGAGGGGCGAGTGCGACACCCGACCACCTCCAGTCGACGCCGTCATGGCTCTGCGCGTACCACGTGTCCATGCGGTCCTCGTGGTCGACAACGTCGAGCGGATGGCACGAAGCCCAGAGGTGCCAGCGTTCACCGTCGTGGTGTACGACCGGGTCCTTGACGCCGACCGTGGCATCGCCGGGGAAGACCGTTCGCGGTGTCGCCTTGGCCAACCCGGCCGGGTCATCGGACTCCACCAGGTCGACGCGCCAATGCTTAGAGCCCGGCGTCGCGACGCTCACATAAAGCCGCCACCGGCCGTCCGGCGTCCGGACCAGGGCCGGCCGTTCCAGAGACTCTCCGCCGAAGTCCTGTCGATCGATCTCACAAAGCGTACGGAAATGCACACCGTCCGTACTCGACGCGATGACGTTGGCGAACCCACGACCGAGGCGCACAGGGTGCCGCAGCCGGTACGCGAGAAAGATCTGGCCGTCGGCGTACGTGGCGCTCGGCGCGCCGGCCCACGAACCCGGCACCGGCTCCGGCGGCTCGACCACGGTCGCCGAGTCGGTCCAGCGGGGGAGGGGCAGACGGTCTGTCATCACGTTGGGCTCGTCCGTTCGTTACGTGGGGCAATCATGTGTGCCGGCATCGCCCCCGCCGCGATCGGCGCCGGCCGCGCCAGGTGCGCGTTGGTGCAGGTCAGGGGCATTGTCGGCCGGGCGCGAGCCTACCTCGGCCAGGCGGCCATCCGCCGCCGCCGCCCCGCCCCCCACTGACCTCGCGTCGAGTGTGGTGAGGTGCCGATCGGTGAGCCAGTCGGCGTACGAGTTACCGGTGACCGATTCCAGCAGCCGGATGTCGTCGGCGAAGTACGGCAGCAGTTGGGCCCGCTGGTCGGGGGTCAAGCGCGGTCGGCGCCGGCCACTGTCGTTGCGGTAGCCCTGCCGGCTGCGGTGCAGCAGTGCCAACAGCGGGGCACTCGCCGCGCTGCGTACGGGTACCGGAAAGTGCTGCCCGACCCGGCCGCCGTTGCGCAGCGCGAACCGTACGACCGCGTTTAGCCGCGAGTCGGCGACGTAGGCCCGTACGTTCTCCGGCGGGACCTCGGCGACCGCGCCCGTCGTCACACCGAGAAATCGGCAGACCCGGTCGAGCGTCGCGACGGGTTCGTCGCTCAGATCGCGGTAGCGCATGACGAGCAGCTGATCGCGACCGAATGTCCGCAGTAGGTCGCGCACCTGGCCGCCGTACAGGCCGAGGCCGAGGTAGTGCCAGAAGTCGGCCCAGCCGGCGGCCCGCCGCCGCTGCTCCCGCTCGCAGGCGGCGAGGAAGTCCGACTCTTTCTCCAGCCCGGCCGACCAGAGATGCGACCAGTTCGAATATGCGCGGTCGACCGGATCGCGTAGGACGAGGATGAACTTCGCGTCCGGGACCAGCCGCCGGATGCGCTGGTGCGCGTCGCGGTCGTAGAGGTAGAACGGTGTCGCCTCACCACGGCGCGCGGCCGGCGGGGCGGCGTCGAACAAGGCCTCGTAGTCGGCGCGACGCCAAATGTGCTCCTGGTAGGTCTGCACGTCTCCCGGTCCGCCGTGGCGCGGCGGCCGCCCATCGGACAGGAAGAATTTCGGCTCCTTCACGGCCGGCAGGTACAGCTGGGGGTGGCGGATCAGCGCCGCATAGAGGCCGGTCGTACCGGCCTTCGGCACGCCGGCGATGAAGAATTGTGGCAGGGCCATCCGGTCATCCCCTCGAGCGGTGCGTCTCGGGCCGCGCGCCCGGCGCACCCGAGATGTCTAACCGCCGCAGACGGTCAAAGGACCCGCTTTATGCCACGCCGTCTGCGCGAGGGCCGGTCGATCCGCGACGATAAACGGGCCGGGGTCAGGCCTTGACCCTGACACCGTGTCAGGTCCGAAAGTGGGTGGTGCCATGTTCACCATCGGAGAATTCGCCAAGCTCGGCCGGGTGTCGGTGCGGATGTTGCGCCACTACGACGCGGTCGGTGTCCTCGTGCCGGCCACCGTCGACGAGGCCAGCGGCTACCGCTTCTACCAGGCCGAGCAGCTGTTCCGGCTGAACCGTGTCATCGCGCTCAAGGACCTCGGGCTCACGCTCGTGCAGATCCGGTCGATCCTCGACGACAAGGTCAGCGCGGCCGAGTTGACCGGCATGCTGCGCCTGCGACGAGCCCAGCTCGAAGCACAGCTGAACGCGGACGCGGCCCGGCTGGTCTCGGTCGAGGCGAGGCTCCGACTGATCGAGAGGGAGGGCCACATGCCCACCGCCGATGTCGTACTCAAGGAAGTTGCCCCGATCCGTATCGCCGAGCTGTCCGCCGTCGCGGCCGGCTACGGTCCCGAGCACATCACGCCCACCATTGGCCCGCTCTACGACCAGCTCATGTGCCGACTCGGCGAGTCCGGCGTGACGCCGGTCGGTGTCGCGATGGCGTATTACGAGCCGGAGGCCGAGGAAACGAGCGACGCCGTCCTCGTACACGCTGCGATGCCGGTTGCAATCGAACCCCGTGGCGACAGGTCGTTCGACGTCGTCGATCTGCCGGCGATCCCGGCCGCGGCCACGCTCGTGCACCGCGGTCCGATGGACGACGTGATGCAGAGCCTGAACGGTCTCGCGACGTGGATCGAGGAGAACGGATACCGGCCGGTCGGATATCACCGTGAGGTGTATCTCGACTACGACCCGTCCGACACCGCGAACGGGGTCACCGAGCTGCAGATCGCCGTCGTCAAGGCGTGACCGCCGTAACGGTACGGCGGTCGCCGACTCCATCCTGGCGACCGCCGTACCGTGTCGATCTCGATCTCACGCCGCGAGGGCGACCGGTGCCTCCGTGTCCGTCTCGACGTCGGTGCGTCGCCGCGCGGCGATCTGGCCGGCGATGAACCGCCCGTCGCGGCCGGCCCCACCGATCAGCATCGAGTAGAACCCGCGCTGGAACAGCAGGCCCACGAAGTACAGGCCGGGAACGTCGTGGACGACGCCGCCCTCGCCGCGCGGCCAGCCATCCGGTGCGACGATCGGCGGGTCGATCATCGACCAGTCCTGGCGGAAGCCGGTGCACCAGATCACGTTCGCGACATCGAGCACCCGTCCGTCGGCCAGCATGGGTCGACCGTCGCGGCTGCCCACGGTGCGCTCCGGCGCGAGGTGCACGCCGGCCGCGCTCAGGTGCGCGAGCTTCGTGCGGATCAGTGGCGCGGCCATCGTGCGGATCTTCGGCTGCAGGCGCCGGCCGATCGGCGTACGCAGCGTCAGCACGTGGTTGGCCACGAACCACAGCACCGGCAGGATGATCTTCGCCCGCCGGCTGCCGATCTCGAACGGAACCTCGGCGCTCGGCTTGCCCGACAGCCACGTGTCATGGCCCGCATTCGCGGTCTCCAGAGCCAGATCCGCTCCCGACTGACCGGCGCCAACCACCAGGACCGGGCCGGGCAGCAACTGCTTCGGCCCGTGGTACGTGCTGGAGTGCAGCTGACGGATGTCCGGATCGAACTCGCCGGCCAGATCCGGCGTGGACGGATGCTGCTCGCAGCCGGTGGCGATCACGACGTTGCGCGCCCGGTACGTCGTCGACTCGGTTGTCACCGCGAACTCGCCGTCATCGGCGCGCCGGACGGAGCTGACGTGGCTGCCCGGCCGTACGTCGAGCCCGAACCGCTCCACGTACGCGGCCAGGTAGTCGGCCATCTCGCGACCGGTCGGGTAGGCGTCGTCGTCGGCCGGGAACTTCATGCCGGGAAGCGCGTCGTATTTCGCCGGCGTGTTGAGCCGCAGGGAGTCGTAGCGCACCCGCCACTGGTCGCCGATGCGCGGGTGCTCGTCGAGCACGACCGCGGAGACACCGCGCCGCTTGAGGTGGTACGCGGTGGCGAGACCGGTCTGACCGGCGCCCACGATCACCGTGTCCACCCGTACCGTGATTGTCTTCATGGGTGTTTTGGTCGTCATATCCATGGCGTCGACGCTACGAATCGCGTCCGGTGCTCGGCATCGGGCGAATCACGTGTTCGCCCCAGTCGGGGCATGGGTAATTCTGTGTATGGCGGTCGCTTGTGAATTGGCGCCGATCAGACGAGACGGTGCTCGTAGGCGTAGGCCGTGGCGGCGCTGCGCGACGGTACGTCCAGCTTGGTGAAGATGTTGCTGACGTGACGGGCGACCGTTTTCTCGCTGAGGAACAACTCATCCGCGACGGCCCGGTTGGTCCGGCCCGGCGGCGACCAGGCGCAGCACCTGCAGCTCACGGGCGGTCAGCCCACCGTCCGCGGGTCGGGTGACCGCGGTGGCCAGGACCGCCACCCGATCCCGGTCGGGGACCGCGCCGAGCTGATCGAACCACCACCGCGCCGCGTCGAACTCCATCTGGGCCGAGTCTTCCTCGCCCAGCGCCCGGCAACACTCACCGATGAGTGTGCGTACCTGGGCCGCCTCGTACGGCAGATCAAGATCTTGAAACGCTCGCCAACCACGACGTAGCGATGGCAACGCATCCGCCGGTCGCTGCTCGGCCAGCAGCACCTGGCCGGTTGCCCGGCACGCGAACGCCCCGAGCAGCGGCTCGTCGGAGCCGACGGCGAGCCGCTCCAGCTCGTCGGTCGCCGCCCGGATGAGATCGAGATCGTGGGCCTGGCTCGCTGCGTCGATACACGCGGCGAGCACCTCGAGCCGGACCATGCCCTCGCCGACCTGCGACATGAGGTGACGTGCCGTCGCCGCGGCCACGTCGGTGCGGCCCTGGGCCAGTCGTAGCCGCAGTAGGCCCGGCTCGGGCAGCCTGCCGCCCGTGTTCGCCCGGCGATATGCGGTCTCGGCCGCGGCGAAGTCGCCGCGGAGCCGCTGGATCTCGCCAAGTCGATAGAACGCCTCCGCGGCGGCCGACGCCCGCAGGAACTCGCTCGCCCGCGTGGCTTCGACGAGCGCGTCGGCCCAGTTGCCGGACAGCGTCATCAATTCGGCCCGGTGGACCAGACAAATGCCCCGGTACGGCACGAGGCCGGGCTGCGCGTCACACCAACCCGTCAGTGCCGCCGTCCATTCGCGAGCCCGCCGGAGATCGTGCAGGCGCATGCACGCAGCGATCACGGCGCAATAGGCCAGCCCGGCGACCGGCGGGATGAGCTCGTCGCCCGAGACGGCGAGCATGACCTCGTCGAGACAGGCGACGGCGCGGACGACGTCGCCCCGCGATACGTGGGCGTGCCCGACGGTGAGCAGCGCGAGCGTGACGACGTCCGGATCACCACAGGCGCGGCCGGCGACGACGCTTCGCTCCGCGAGGGCCAGCGCTTCCGCCACCGCACCGGACTCGAGCAGTTCGTGGGCACGGTGCGCGCCGAGCAGACCAGCCTCCGCGCCACCGAGGTCGTGCTGATCGACGAGCGCCCGGGCCCGTGCGATCCAACCGCCTGCCCGCCCCGGCTCGCCGGTGTCCTGCAGGAGAGATGCCAGGTAGAAGGCGGATCGCGCGGCCGGCCGTGGTTCGCCGGCGGCGACATAGGCGGTGTAGGCCCGCGCGAGGGCGTCGTAGGCTGGCTCGTCGCGTCCGGTGAGGTAACCGCTGATCGCGAGGAGTTGAAGGTCCGCCGGCGCGAGCGGGTTGATCCGGTCGGCCTCGGCGAGCGCCGCCAAGCAGCCCGGCCAGTCCTGCTGCTGGTACGCGTCCCGGCCCGTCGCGACGAGATCGACCTTCACGGCTCCATGAGAACACGCCCGGTTGACCGAAGGTATGGGCTGAACCAGGGGAGTGGTCGGCCACTGCGGCAGGGAATCAGTCCAGGCTGGCTCGCGCGTACCTCTCGGCGGTG
The DNA here is from genome assembly GCA_963724705.1 of uncultured Actinomycetota bacterium. Taxonomy (GTDB): domain Bacteria; phylum Actinomycetota; class Actinomycetes; order Mycobacteriales; family Micromonosporaceae; genus DASQPR01. Next base: position 1,305,527 of record CAVRVS010000004.1, on the reverse strand, counting down.
TTGGTGACCTTGACGGCGTACGCGTCCGGCGCGTTGTAGGCGGCCAGCGCGGCTCGCCAGCCATCGACGGTGGCGAGGTCGCGATGATCGCCGCACAGGTAGCGCGCCGCGGTGAGCGCGGCGTCGTCGATGTCGTTGGGATCCGGTACGCCACCGGTCGCCGACACGCCCCAGTGTGTCCAGGTCGAGGGCAGGAACTGCATCGGGCCGACGGCGTGGTCCCACCGCGGATCGCCGTCGAACCGGATGCCGGCCGGCGTGGCGTGGACAGCGATGTTCCCGTGTGTTCCGTCCAGCGCCGGGCCGAGGATGGGCATGCTGCTCGTACCATCCGGACGAAGGACCGCGCCGCCGTGGCTGCCATGTCCGGACTCGATCGAACCGATGCCGGCGAGCATCACCCACGACAGGTGGCACGCCGACTCGGTGGCGTTCGTCGCGAGTTGCGCATCCGCGTACGCGGTCAGCGCCCGCGCTGGAATGCCCGTCCGGGCGGCCACACTGTCAACCCACGGCGCCGAGACCGTCACCGCCAGTTGAGCTGGCGCCTGGGTACCCGTTTGCCCGCCTGTCGTCGTCGGCGGCGGACTGGTTGGTTGGCTGCCGGCCGAGCCGCCGGTTGGACTCGCTGACGCGCCGGGAAATGTGGAGGAGTCATCCCCGCTCGCCGGCATGATCGCCTGGGGCACCGCATCGATCCCGGCCGTGTTGCCGGAGCTGGCGGTCTTGATCTTTACGGTCCAGCCGACCGCGACAACGACGGCCAACACGGCCACGATCCACATCAGAACCCCGGCCGGGACCGACCGCACCGCATCGGGGCCGTCGTGGTCGCGATCGTCGCGGTCCGGTCCGTGTTCCACGGTTTCCTATGATGCGTCGGTACGGCCGGCCGCGCGATGACATATTGGCCACGATGCGGCAAATTCTGCGGGCCGTACGAGCGTCGATGCTCGCACCCTGAAGGTCTGTGCCCTGGACCCGCGGCTTCCGATCACCCTCGGCGTCGCCCACCGGACCGTCGCGTTTCAGCAGATCACGGATGCCGAGTGCGACAGCGATGACCGTCGAATAACTGTGTATTCTGCTCCGCGTGACGCAAGCGCCGGCGACCGACGCGCTCGTCGAGCAGCCGCTCGACGAGCCGACGAGCCCGTCCAAGCGGTGGCCGGCCCGACGTCTCGATCTCGCGGCACTTGCTGTGTACGTGCTCGGCGCCCTCTGGGTCACGGCTCACGGCTGGGTTCACCCGACGGCGCGCGTGCTCGGCCTCCGCCGCGGCGACGTGCTCTTCAACGAGTGGATGCTGGCCAACGCCGCCCACGCCGTGACGCACCTGGAAAATCCGTTCTTCACGACGTTGCAGAACGCGCCGAACGGCGTGAACCTCATGACCAACATCGGCCTGCAACTACCCGGTGTGGTGCTCACTCCGTTGACGCTGATCGCCGGCTCGACGATCTCCTACTTGTTTCTGATCACGGTGAACCTCTTCGCCACGGCGTACGCCTGGTATTTCGTACTCTCCCGGCGCGTGGTGACCTCGCGGGTCGCGGCGTTTGCAGGCGGCCTGTTCTGCGCGTTCGCCCCGGCGCTCGTCAGCAACACCAACGGCCATCCGCACATCACCGCCCAGTGGCTCGTGCCATTCATCGTCTGGGAGGTGTTGGCACTCGCCACGCCCGATCGGAAACCTTGGCGCGGTGTGGTCCTTGGCGTACTGATCGCGGCGCAGATTCTCGTGAGCGAAGAAGTTCTGCTCATGACCGCGGTGGGGATGGCCGTGGCGCTGGCCACGTATGTGGCATTCCGGCCGAAGGCCGCCCTCGAGGTGGCCCGGCCGTTCCTGTCCGGTCTCGGCGTGGCCGCCCTCGTCGCCGCGGTGCTGTGCGCATACCCGCTGTGGATGCAGTTCTTCGGGCCGCTGCACCGCACCGGGACATCCCGGCGGCCCAAACGCCTATGCCCTCAAGATCGGTTCCATCGTCGCGTACGCTCAGCAGTCCGTCGCTGGCAGCGTGGCGACCGTGCGTGGCCTGACTCCGAACGGTTCTGAACAGGCATTGTTCTACGGTTGGCCATTGGTGGTGCTCGCGGCGACGATCGTCGTCTGGCTACGCCGCGAGATGATCGTGCGGGCGCTCGCCGTGGCCGGTGTCATCGGCGCGCTGCTGTCGATCGGCACCACGTGGTCGTGGGGCGCGCGGCGGCTATCGGTTCCAGCACCGTACGCGCTGCTGCAACATGTACCGATCTTCGACGACGTTGTCGTCGCGCGGTTCGCGTTGATCACCACCGCTGCACTGGGCGTGCTTCTGGCGGTGGCCATCGACCGATTCCTCGCGCGCGAACCCAGCGCGAGCGGCAGCGGACTGCCGCTTCGCCTCATTGGTGGCGGAGCCCTCGTGGCGGCGCTCCTGCCGCTCGCGCCGATGCCCTTGCCGGTCGTCCATCGTTCCGCTGTCCCGGAGTTCATCTCGTCGGGCGACTGGAAGCAGTACGTGCCGCCGGGACGCACGCTGGTGCCGCTGCCGCTGGACAACTACACCTCGATCCAGTGGGGTGCGGCGGCTAAGGCGGGCTTCGCCGTACCGCAGGGGTATTTCCTTGGTCCGACGTCGCCGACCGACCTCACCGCACGATGGTTCGTCGTGCCTCGGCCGACCGCGGCATTGATCACCGCGGTCGCGGCCGGTCAGGCATCGTCGACGGTGACTGACGCGCAGCGGGCACAGGCCGCGGCGGATGTCGCATTCTGGAAGGCGGACGCCCTCGTGCTGCCGAAGACCGGACCCTCACCCGACGTGCTCGCCGTTGTCACGAACCTGTACGGCACGCCGCGGAGCGTCGACGACGTCTGGCTGTGGCAAAACCCCCGCTAGTTACGAGACCGTTGTCGACGCGGTCAGCCGCCGGCTGTTTGTGCATATGAGCAGCTCACAGGGCCCTTCCCGCTAGACTTCACTCAGCGCGAGGCGTCAGTTTCGCGCGGACCCAACTGTTGATTGACTGGCCATGCGCGAGGTCGCCGAACTTTGTGCGCCGCTTGAATCCGGCGGTCGGTGCCATGGTTTCCGCCACCGACCGTGAGGAGCTACAGATGGCAATTGGACCAGTTCAACTTGTGGTGCTCGGTTTCGAACGACCGAACTTCCACGGCGAGATCATCGAAGAGTTGGAACGGCTGCGCGAAAGCGATGCCGTTCGCGTGATCGATTCGCTCGCGGTCTATAAGGACCGCACCGGCAACATCGAGGTGGAACACCTCAGCAATCTCTCGGAAGACGAGGCGATCGAGCTCGGCACCAAGGTCGGTGCCCTGATTGGGTTGGGCATCGACGGCGAAGAGGGATTCGTCGCCGGTGCTGAAGCCGGCGCCGAGGCGGCCGCCTCGGGCGTATCGCCTCTGTCCGACGCCGACGAATGGGATGTGCTCCAAGACATCCCCAACGACTCCGCCGCGGCGCTGCTTCTGCTCGAGCACCATTGGGCGGTTCCACTGCGCGACGCGATCGCGCGCGCCGGCGGCTTCCGCGTCAGCGATGGATTCATCAGCCCGCTGGACCTCGTCGAGATCGGGCTGGTCTCGAACGAGGAGGCAAAGCAACTCCACGATCTGGAGACCGCTTCGGCCGCACGCTGACGGGCCGAGATCACAACCTGGAGGATGACATGTTCGGATCTCGAAGGGTCGCTCGGCGGACTGGCCGACGTACGGCCCGGCGCGTGTCCCGTCGCCGCTAAACGGCAGGACGAGCCGGCACAAAACGTGAGCCGTGATCGGGTTTGGCCCGGTCACGGCTCATTCGTGCCGTGCCGATCCTTCGGGCCGCGAAAGCCGCGGGCCGGCACGGCGGTCGTCCTCGAGGTGGGGGAGTGGACCACGAGGACCCCGCCCGGCGTGCGCTGGCGACGTGGCACCTCCGCTCGGTGGCGGGTCTGCCTGCTGCCCGCTGCCGGGGTAGCGGCTGACGACGCAGCGGGTCGGCGAGACACGATCTGGCCCGCCGGATAGTTGATCGAGGTACATTGGCCGATGATGCTGTCCACCGCGAGCTGACCAGGGCCGATGTCATGCCGGATCCACCCGCAGCGTCGTCCGATCCGGACATCGAAGCGCCAAGCCGTCAGCCGGCGGCGTCCGAGTCGGCGGCAATAACCGCGTCGGCGATCGCCTCCGAATCGACTACGGAGCGACCCACCGAGACAGCGTCGGCGAGGCCGTCACGTCGTGCCGGCCGTGTCGTTTTCGACGCGTTCGTCGTCCTCGCCTACGTCCTGCTCGCCTGGCGTGTCCTCGCCGACTTCCCGCTCGGGCAGCATCGACTTCCGCCGGGCAACTCGTCGGATCAGTTGGACCTGGAATGGTTCCTGGCCAACGGAGTCCACCTCGTATCGCACCCGCAGAATCCGTTCTTCAGCGGCCAGATGGGCGCGCCCCTCGGCGTAAACCTTCTCGACAACACGTCGATGCTCGGCATTGCCATTCCGTTCGCCCCGTTGACGGCGGCGGCCAGCGCGTACACGAGTTATGTCGTCATGACCGTGCTCGGTCTGGCCGGAACCGCCACCGCCTGGTATTGGGTGCTCTCGCGCAAGCTCGTCAGGTCGCGGCTGGGCGCCGCCCTCGGCGGTGCCGTGGCGGGGTTCGGACCGGGCATGATCGCACACGTCGCCGGTCAGGCCGACCTGGTGATCAACTTTTTGATCCCGTTCATCCTGTGGCTGACATTCGACGTCGCCACCGGCCGTCGGCGCTGGTGGCGGGCTATCGCACTCGGTGTCCTGATCGCGTATCAGATGTTCCTCAACCAGGAGACGCTGCTCGTCACGGCCGTCGGTGCCGCCGTGGTCGCAATCGTGCTCGCGGCTACGTCGCAGGCGGCACGAAACCAGGCGCGCCCGTTCCTCAGCAACCTCGCGGTCGCCGGCGGCGTCGCTTTCGCGCTCCTTGCGTACCCGCTGTGGTTCGAATTCTTTGGCCCGCAGCATGCGAACGGGCTGGTCCCGACGGCGGTGCACAGCGGCACGACGCTGCCGGGGCTCTGGCACCTACCGCGAACGTCGTGGGGTGCCAGCATCGGGCTGACCGGCGCCGGCGGCACCGGTAACGAACAGAACGTCGCGCTCGGACCGGCACTCGTCCTACTCGGTTGCATCGCCGTGTGGTTGCGCCGCAACCGCGTGGTGCTGGCGTCCGCGATCGCCGGGCTGGTGCTGCTCATCCTGTCGCTCGGCTCTCACGTGGACATCGGCGGAGCGCAGCTTGTTGGTCCGTATCGGTTGCTCCGCTCGCTTCCGGTCTTTGCCTCGCTCACGCCGGCCCGATTGGGTCTTGCGCTATTGCCGGTCGCAGCGGTGTTGATAGCCGTGGCATTCGATCGGCTGTCGCTCGCCCGCGGTCCGTGGAGATGGCCACACGTCGTGGGTCGTATCGTGGTCGCTGCCGCGCTGTTGCCGCTCGTTCCGACGCCGGTGCCAACCGCCCCCGGGCAGATCGTGCCCGCGTTCATTACCAGTGGTACGTGGCGACAGTACGTAGACGAGACGCAGTCGGTCGTGGCGTTCCCGGTCACGGTGCGGCGCGCACCAACGCTCATTTCGTGGTCGACGGCGACCGCGGATGATTTGCGCATCGCGAACGGCTACTTCGTGGGTCCCGCCGCTCCGGGCAGTAAGGCAACGTCGTTGAGTCCGCGGTCGCGCCCGACGGTGACAATGATCAACTCAATCGCGGTCACCCGACGAGTTCCGAGGTTCACCAGCGCTCAGCGGGAAGCGGTGATGGACGATCTGGAGTACTGGCACGCTGCGCTGGTCGTCGTACCGCAGGGATCGCATGTCGGCCTGTTCAAGGCCGCGGCTACCGAACTGTTCGGCCCCGGCCGATTTGTGGAGGGCGCATGGATCTGGGACGTCCGGCGACTGATCGGACCGCACGGCGGCCTCTGATCCGAATATGTCGTAACTCGGTTGACGATAGCGTCATCGGCACCGAGTATGACGTGCGTCGCGAGGTGTGCATCGGCTGCCCGGAACCAGTTGACGACGAGAGGAGGCGAAATGTCTGTCCGCAATCGAAGCACTGATCTGAAAGGTCGTCAGACTTGTCGTTTCCTCGTTCGTTCCAATGTGGTCACTGCGGCGTAGACGTCTCGCTCGACGCGCCCGGTACCTCGCATCGCAATCACTGTCCCAGTTGTCTGTGGTCCAGGCACCTTGATCGCAATGTGCCCGGCGACCGCAAGGCCGATTGTCCGGGCGGCATGGAGCCGATCGCGGTCACCGTCCGAGGCGAGCGTCGCTGGATGCTGATCCACCGCTGCACGCGCTGCGGCCGGCTACGGCTGAATCGCACGGCTGCCGACGACAATGTGTTGCTTCTTCTCCAGCTGGCAGCGTTGCCGCTGGCAACACCGCCGGTCCCGCACGGCCGCGTCGCTGCGAGCGACATCGGGCGCGCCAACGTGTCCCGCGATCCGTTGACCGGGTAGGCACCAACGCCCGCGCCAGTAGTCCTGGTGCCACTCCCGGCGTCTGTCGCCATGCTGCGCGGCCCGTCGGGCGTCAGGACACCAGTCTCCTCCCATGCAACAATCAGCCATGCCTGTCCGCACTGTTATCGAACGCGGGCCTAAGGGAAAGCGATCGGTCGCCTTCGGCATCGACTGGCTAGGGTGGAGTCGGGGCGCGAAGAGCGCCGAACTCGCCCTGGAGACGCTCGAGTCCTATCGAGACCGCTACCGGCCGGTCGCGGATCTCGCCGGGATGGCGCGCGAGTTCGATGCCGCCGGGCCGCTCGAGATCGTGGAGGACCGGGTCGGACCCGGTTCGACCGACTTCTGGGGCATCTCCTTCGCGCCGTCGGCGACCGAGCATGGCCCGATAAGCGAGGCCGAATTCGAACGTCGTATCACCTTATTGCGGGCCTGCTGGACGTTCTTCGACGGCGTCGCCGCGCGGGTTTCGCCGGAGATGCGCAAGGGCCCCCGTGGGGGAGGGCGCGATCGCGACAAGATCATCCGCCACACGATCCGTACCGAAAGCGAGGACTTTGCCAAGCAGGTCGGCTTGCGGATACCGGAGGGCGCGGCGCTCACCCCGGATGGGCTGCGAGAGCATCGGGAGGCGTACGTCGCGGCGATGCGCGCGTACAACGCGGGGGAGGTCCAGCGACGGATGCGATCGTGGACGCTGCCGTTTCTGATCCGACACTCCGCCTACCACACGCTTGACCATGCGTGGGAGATGGAGGACAAGGACCTCTCCGCCGAGGACGGCGCCTGACCGGTCATCTTTCGACGTGAAACTCGATCCGATATACCAGTGTGTCGTCGTCGATCGGACCGGAGTGAGCGGCTCGACGCCGAAGCGATTCTCGATCACGCTCACCCGAACGGCGAATGTCTGCATGGGTCACGGCCGAGAACGGCAGAAGTTCGACTGAGTCGATCTCGATGACGACGCCCGCGGTCGCGTAACGACCGCCCGGCTTCACCTTCGGGCGGGCCCACAGCCGGATAGACACGGTGATATCACCGCTCGCCACGCCCTCGCGCAGGTCGGTACTGAACATCACACGATCACGCTAGGCCATCGATTGGTCCTCGGGGTGTGCTCGTTGCTCCATCGCGGTCGCGTCACTCGCCGGGAGCGAGTTGTGGCGCTCTCCGGGAACCGCGACCGCGCCGCCCGCGTCGAACCGGACATGACTACACCAGCGTTCCGTTGGCCGCTCGTAGCGAGCGTGCTCGTGGTGTTCGGAATCGGCGCTGCAAGTTGCACGGACGCGCCGTCCGCCGAGTCGAGGTCCGTGCCGACCGGTGCGCTCTCGCTCGCCGCGTTCAGCAGTTGCGACGACGCACTGCACGGTTTGCGGCAGGCGGCCGAGGCCAACGTCGGCGCGTACGGGTTTACCGGCACACAGACAGGCGTTGCCCGCTCGTCCGCCGGCGGCGTTGCCCCGGCCATACCGGCGCCGCAGGCGGCGGCCCGGGCCGGAGACTCCGGCGCGTTCGCGCGCGAGGACGGCTCGACGCCCGCGTACTCCGGCACGAACGATCACGAGGTGGGCGTAGACGAGCCGGACCTCGTCAAGACCGACGGTCGTCGGATCGTGACAGTGTCCGGCGGTGTACTTCGCGTTGTCGATGTCGCGACGGCGAAGGTGACCGGCGAGCTCAACCTCGCCGATCAGTCGGGCGGCTTTGCGCCGGCGAACCTGTTACTGGACGGCGACCATGCGCTGGTTTTGGCGGACGGGGGCTACGCGGTGCCGCAAACCTTCCGTGCGCCGTCCGGAGGAGCCATGCAGGGGAGTGGCGCGGTTCCGCCGACCCCGGGCGATTCCTCCGGTCCGGTCGGGCCGCGGCTGCTGCTCGTCGACCTGTCCAACACACCGACCGTCATCGGGTCGTACGCCATCGACGGCGCGCTCGTGGATGCGCGCCAGGTCGACTCGACGGTGCACGTCGTCATCCGTTCGGCTCCGCGGATCGCGTTCCCATCCGAGTACCGACCCAATAGCGACGGCGCCGCGCTCGTCGCCACGAACCGCGCGGTGATTGCGCGTGCGGACTTGGGCGACTGGCTTCCGCGCATTGAGGTCACCGACCACGGCGTCACGCACGCGGCGAGCGTGCCATGCACCTCCGTACGCCGGCCCGTCTCGTTCTCGGGCGGCAATCTCCTTACCGTGCTGACGTTCGATCTTTCCGCGAACTCGCTCGGCTCCGGGCAACCGGTCAGCGTCGCCGCCGACGGTGACACCGTCTACGCCACGCCGCAGAGCCTCTACATCGCGAGCGACCAGCGCTGGCGTTACCCCATGGCGATGGACGGCGGGGTGGCCGAGCCGGCGCCCGGCGGTCCGATCGGCGTCGCGCCCGCGCCGGCCGAGCCCGGCTCGGGCGCCGTCCCAGCCAAACCCGGATCGGGCGAGGTCGCGCCCGCCGAACCCGTACCGACGGTCAGCGCGCAACCGATCCGGCCGAAGAAACCCACCGAACAAACGACGGTGTACCGGTTCGACACGTCGCACCCCGGCGCACCGACGTTCGTCGGGGCCGGCGAGGTGCCCGGATATCTCGTGAACCAGTATGCGATGTCCGAGTGGGACAACACTCTGCGGCTCGCGACCACAACCGGCACATCATGGTCGATCGCCGACGGTCGCCCGGCCGGTGTGCAGACCAGTCAATCGGCGGTGTACGTGCTGTCCACGTCCGGACCGGAAATGCGCACCATCGGCAGGATCGGCGGGCTTGGCGTTCAGGAACGCATTTACTCGGTGCGCTTCATCGGTCCGGTCGGTTACGTCGTGACCTTCCGGCAGACCGACCCGCTCTACACCATCGATCTCAGCGATCCGGAGCACCCGCACCTGCGCGGCTCGCTCGAGCTCACCGGTTACTCGGCCTATCTACATCCGCTGTCCAACACCGAACTGCTCGGCGTCGGGCGTCAGGCCGACGCCGAGGGCCACGTCGGCGGCCTGCAGGTCTCGTTGTTCGACGTGTCGAACCTCGAGTCGCCGAGCCGGGTCGCAACGTTCGCGCTGCCCAACGGCCAGTCGGCCGCCGAATTCGACCCGCACGCGTTCCTGTACTGGCCATCGGACGGGCTCGTGGTGGTGCCGTTGCAGATGTACAACAGGTCGGGTGCCCCGAGCGGCGTTCTGGTTCTTCGGGCCAGCGGTTCGTCACTGGCCGAGGTCGGCTTCCTCAGCCAACCCAGCAACGGCGGGGTCGGCTTCGACATGGGTACGCCGATCAGTCGGGCGCTGGTGATCGGCAACACGCTGTGGACCGTGTCCGATGGCGGTCTAATGGCTAACAGCCTGACGGACCTGACCCGGGTCGCGTGGCTGCCGTTCCACTAGCGTCCGGTCGCGGTCATGCTTACACGGTCTCGGCTCATGAACCGACTCGCAGCACCAGGTACCCCGAGCCGTTGGTCCGCGTTGCGTTGATCGTCCAGCAGCCAGCCGAGGGAAACACCCAACCGGTGCCCCATTCGTCGCCGGGCCGATCCCAGTTGCTGCTGCCGTGCGACTCGGGACCCCACTCCGGCTGGATAACCTTGGCATCCGGACCGGTCGCACTGATCGACAGGTCACCGCGGCCGGTCATCCGCCACACCACCTTGATTTCCTGACCGGCGACCACCTCGTCGCCAAAGAACAGCGCCCACAACGTAGCGTCGACGCCGACGCCCTGCTGCTCGGGGAAGCCGGCTGGAAGCGATGGGGCGTGAGCTTGATGGATTGGCGGCCATCATGGAGTCCCACTTCAGGTACGAGGAAAGAGCAATCAGCAAAGCGTTAGACGGTGTGAAGCAACCTTCAAGTTGACATAATGTGCATTATCGAATGTTGACCCTAGCGGCGACGTACACCTGCAGATGCTGTGCCGGGTGACGGCAAAGCCCTCACCCGGCCGGGTGGGCCGCTTATCCGTGGGTTCAACGCGATCCGGAAATAACTGGTGGCGCGCGTTGGGCTTCGTCGGGCTACCTTGTTCGACGTGCGTGACGGCGATGGACACTCGGCCGATGTAACCGGGGTAAGCGTGCCGCCGTCGTTCGCGGCGATGCCGCGGTGGCGAGCGGAGGGCAGCCGCTGGCTCACGGCGCTCCCCCGCAAGATCGACATGCAGTGCGATCGATGGGGTCTGCGCATCGTCGGCCCGGCGGCGCACGGATCCAACGCGATCGTCGTACCGGTGGATCGTGGCGGCGAGCCGCTCGTGCTCCGGATGACGCCGCCCGGGCCCGACGTCGCCGAACTCGTACGCGCGCTGCGGTTCTGGGACGGCCGTGGAACGGTCCGGCTCGTCGACGTCGACGTCGACGCCGGTGCGATGGTGTTGGAGCGCCTGTCCGCCGATTCGCTGGCGACCGTGCCCGTCGATGAGGCTATGGACGTCATCGGCCGGATGATGCGTCGCCTCGCGGTGCCGGCGCCGGAGGACGTACCGTCGACGACCGCGCTCGTCGCCGACCGCGTAACCGAGTTGTCACGCGAGCGGACGGGGCTGGCACAACGCGTCGACCGGACGTTCCTGGTCGCCGCCACGGACGCGGCCGGGCGACTGTCAACGCCGGACGACGACGCGCCGACCGCGGTGAACGGTGACCTCCACTCGGCGCAGATACTGCGCGGCCGGCGCGAGCCGTGGCTCGTTGTCGATCCGGTTCTGCTGCGTGGCGATGTCGCCTATGACCTCGCGCGCGCGATCTGGACGCGGCTCGAGGAGATGGCCGACGCCGCCGCGATCGCCAGGTGCTTTGACATCGCCGTACGGGCGTCCGGAGTGGACCGAGACCGGGCCCGCGACGCAGTCGTGTTCCGTACGGTCGACTATTGGTTGTGGTGCCTCACGGCCGGACTCACGGAGGATCCGCTGCGCTGCGAACGGCTGCTGCGAGCGTTCGTCTAGCCACCTACGTGACTCCAGCCACCCGACGTCACGGGTGCGGCCGCGTGCCGCGCGCGACTTGAGCGGCCGGCATCGCGATCTACAGATGCCACCACGGTATCTTGCGGCGAACGCCGATCGCATTTGCCGGCGCGACCAGCTCCGGCCGCACCTGGTTCACATCGCCGACGTACTGGCCAGACCACAGCAGGCGCTCGGCTCGCGCGGCCCGGTCCGGATCACCGCACCGGTCGACGGCCGGCAGCACGATGTCCAGGAACGACTCGTCCGGAGTGTCATGGCGCACGGGCGGCGCCGTGTCACGGACGCCGTCGAGCACGTCGGCCAGTTCGGCGTACCACGACGTGATCTCGGTGGTCCGCTCCCGAAGCGCGGCGATCGGCCCGTCCAGCGCGGGGTCGGCCACCGCGGGCGCCGTGTCCGGGTAGGAAATGCCGAGGCCGATGACCGCGGAGCCGGCGAGACGCAACCGGGTCGCGCCGTTGGTGAGGGCCGTGATGCCCTCGAGCTGTACGTGCTTGGCTCCCCGCTCAGCGAGGTATTGGCGCAGCGCGTCGTCGAGTCGCAAGCTCGCCGCAAACGATCCGCCGTGCATATCCGGCGGCGCCGACGGGAGGCGGCCGGCGACGAAGTCGACCGATTCACGCAGATACTGGCCCGAAAGCCGATAGGACTGGGCCATTGCCGTACCGAGCGCGGCGCCCGCTCCCCGGGGCCAGAAAAGTGCACCGGCGACGAGTGCCGCGGCGCATCCGAGAGCGACGTCTTCGACGCGCAGCACCCCGATCCGCCAACCCTGGGGCGCGATGATGTTGAACAGAATGATCACGACGACGGTGAACGCGGCCTGGCCGGCGGCGAACGAGATCGCATCCGGGGCGAACGCGGCGACGAACACCGCGATCGGCAGGAGCGTCCACAGGACGGCGTCGCTAGTGCCGATGGCCCCGACGAGCAGACCGCCGATCGCGAAGCCGATCACGGTGCCGATCAACGCGCGCATCACGGTCGAGCCGATCGTGAGCGCGTTGGATCGCAGCACCGACAGCGCACCGAGCACGATCCAGAACCCCTCTTGCTGGCCGGAAAGGCGAGCGATGAGGACGGCGACCGCGAGCCCGGCCGCACCACGGATGCTGCTCTGCAGCCACACGGAGTGTCGATCGAAGTGGCTGACCGCGATCTCCTCGGCCGCCTGTACCTCACCGACGGCGTCAACGGTCGGGCGGCGACCCATGAGCCGAGCGAACCAACTGCGCGAGTCGGCGGCGGCGATCACCTGTACCGTGCGGCCGGTCAGCCCGACCGTGTAGCCGAGTTCGTGGGCGGCGTAGAGCGGTCGTTCGAACTCCCCCGCCGTCCGATCGCCCGGGGCGGCCAATGTCACGCCGGCATCGGCGACGGCGCCGACCCGTGAGGCTTCCTGGAGTGCGGTGAGTGCCTGGTCGGACACCGCGACGCGAGTCTGTTCCAGGTGCGCGACGCATTCGTTCAAGTGGGCACATCCGGCTGCCGTCGGTCCGCCGCCAGCGTGGTCGAGCACCTGGGCGCATGCGTGCATGACCGCTGCCGCCGCGCTGCGCAGTTGCCGGCCTTGTTCTGGCCACTGCTCAGGTGCGTCGGCACAGGCATTGGCGACCGTCGTGGTCAACCATTCGAGTTCGTCGACGAGCCGGACCAACAGGCGGCTGCCGGTGGACAACGCGACCGGACGCGACGCGGTGGCCCGGAACGCGGTGCGGAGCGCAGTGTTCGCCTGTGTCATCGCCACCAACGGATCGGCCTCGCCCGGCGCCGGCCGGCGCAGTTCCAGCACCGACCCCAGGGCATGGCACAACTCCGCGGCACGTTTGCGAAGCACGTTCTGGTCGTCGGGCGGCCAGACAAACACCGCCACGGGTACGGAGATGCCCACGGCGATGGCCCAGCCGAGGAGTCGGTCGGGCAGATCCGCAGCCGTACCGGGCAGCATCACCGGCAGGATGAACGTCAGCAATGCCGCCCGGCCGCCCGCCGCGATCACCGAGCTGATGACGCCCGCGTAGAGGACGAGGAAACTCACGACCGCCATCGAGACAACGGCCAGCCAGTCCGGTTTCAAGACGAGCGTGCCGAGCGCAATAAACGCCACGCCAACGGCACCGAGCAGGCCGTACGAGCCGATGCGGGCCGACCGGCTGCCGCGGAATTCGACGAATAGCAGGAGCGCGAACGAGCCGAACGCGGCAAACGTCGCGGTCTGCGCGTTGCCAACCAGCTCGGAACCGATGGCGAAGTTGGCCGGAATGACGACGGCGGCACGCAACGCCCGCCGCACCAGGCGACCGTTCGGATCGCGAGACCGCAGCCAGTCGAAGATCCGGCTCATCTAGTGAACGCGTTGGCGCCAGTCGGCCGGCACGCGGTCGCGCGGCCCCGGTGTCGTCTGCTCGATCGGGTGGCTCTGCGGATCGGCGAGCTTTGGCCCGTCGTAATAGTCTTCGGCCACGTAGTCCCAGAACCAGTTCTCGCCCGGTTCGAAGCTCTGCGCGATGCGGTGTCCACTCGAGGCGGCGTGCGCGCTCGCGTGCTGGCTCGGCGACGAGTCACAACAGCCGACGTGTCCGCATTCGGCGCACCGCCGCAGGTGCAGCCACCAGCCGCCGGATGCGTCACACTCGACGCAGCCGGGCCCGCTGGGTGCCGCCGTCGGGTCGATGCCTGGAATATCGGTCATGACAAGGGCTCCTCGGTCGAGCGGATCGGGATGCGTACGTGGAACTCCGTGTCGCCGGGCACCGACTCGACGGACAGGTCGCCGTGGTGCTTGTCGACCACGATCCGCCACGAGATGTCCAGACCCAGTCCGGTGCCCTGGCCAACCGGTTTGGTGGTGAAGAACGGCTCGAAGACACGCCCGACGATGTCGTCGGGGATGCCCGGTCCGGAGTCGGCGATGACGACCTCGATGTCCTCGTCGATGCGGCCGGTCCGGATCGTGAGCGTGCCCTGGCCGTCCATCGCCTGTACGGCGTTGTCGATCAGGTTCGTCCACACCTGGTTGAGTTCGGCCGCGTACACGGCGATGTGTGGCAGGCCCCGGTCGTAGTCCCGGACGACCTGGATGTCCTTGCCGATCTTGCCGCTCAGCATGATGAGCGTGCTGTCCAGCAGTTCGTGCACGTCGACCAGCTGGAACGGCGCGCGGTCCATCTGCGAATACTGCTTTGCGGCCGCGACGAGGTTCGAGATGCGGTTCGTCGAGTCTTCGATCTCGTTCATCAGCAGTTCGGTCTCGAGCGTGTAGTTGAGCCAACGTACGGCGCCTTCGAGCACGCTCTCGTCGACCGTCGCGGCGACCTGGTCGAGCCAGGCCACGTCGACGCCGGCGGCGACGAACGTCGAGGCGATCTCGTAGCCGCCCGAGATCCCGTGGTCGTCGAACCAGTCGGTCAGCGCATCTTCCCGGTCGGATGTGTCGAGCGGGCTGAGTTCCTCGGCCTTGGCCACCAGGTCGACCGCGTGTTCCTGCAGGTGCATCAGATCCTTGAGCTGCGATCGGTCGAATTTGCCGTCGGCGACCACCATGAGCTTGTGCCGCATTCCGGCGACGCGGTCACGCAGGGACGAGGTGGCCCGTACGGCGGCGGCGGCCGGGTTGTTCAGCTCGTGGGTCAGGCCGGCCGACAACGAACCGAGCGCGAGCAGGCGCTCCCGCTGGCCGACCGTACGTTGGGCGTTCTGGTTGCCGAAGAACAGCCCCTCCAGCAGGTGCAGCGCCATCGGGAACCATTCGCGCATCAGCCACGCGAAGTCGTCGGCGGCGAGCATGAACATCCGGGTCGGCGCGATCGCCCGCAGGGACTGGTTGTACACCTGCGGCACGCGGTCGCCGAGGTACGACGACCACGCCCCGGCGTAGACACCACGCTGAGACGTCCGGTTGATCTCGACCTCGTCCGGGCCGACCTTGCGCGACAGCGCAACCTCGCCCTCGAGCAGCACGTAGAAGCAGGTGGCCGGTTCACCCTCGCGATAGATGTAGCCGGGCTGGCTGCGGACGGCGGAACCGTGCTCGCACAGCCACTGCAACTGGTCGTCGTCGAGCCGTTCGAACAGGAACAGCGACCGCAACTCGTCGACGTCGCAAGCCACCCGCTCGTCCGACGGGCCGGCGGCGCACGACGCATCCGTAGCGGCCGCATCTGTGGCGGCGTCGGTCGCCGCGTCGGTGATCGCGCTGTCCAGCGTCGCCGCGCCGCTGCGCCGGTCCGCCGGGGTCGCCGCGGCGTTGGCGGTGTTGGCGGTGTTCAGTTCGTCGGCCACGTCATGATCCTTCCGTAACGCTCCGTCAAGGTGATCACGGGTCGAATGGTCGCGTCGGTGTGATCACCGTTCGTCGATGGCCTCACAGACCCTCGAGATACCGGTGCACCAGCATGACGGCCATCGCGCCCTCCCCCACCGCGGAGGCGACGCGCTTGGCCGACTCGGCCCGGGCGTCCCCGGCGACGAAGACTCCGGGAACACTCGTCTCCAGGTGGAACGGTTGGCGGTCCAAATCCCATCCCGGTACGGCCTGACCATCTACGGTCAGGTCCGGACCGGAAATGACGAAACCGCGCCGGTCCCGGATCAGCATGCCGTCGAGCCAGTCCGTACGGGGCAGCGCACCGATGAAAACGAACAACCAGCCGGCTTCGACCCGCTCGATCTCGCCCGTCGTGCTGTCCCGCAACGTCAGGTGTTCGAGATGATCGTCGCCGTGTGCCTCGATCACTTCGGTGCACGTACGCACCTTGATGTTCTCGATCTCCCCGATCTGTTGGATCAGGTAGTAGGACATCGACTCCTGCAGCGACTTGCCGCGCACGAGAATCGTCACCGTACGGGCGCCGCGGGCCAGGTAGACGGCGGCCTGTCCGGCCGAGTTCGCGCCGCCGACGATGTAGACGTCCTGCTCGGCGCAGTTGGCCGCCTCGGTGAGCGCCGAGCCGTAGTAGACGCCCCGACCGGTCAGACGGTCCAGACCGGTCGCGCCGAGCTGTCGGTAGGACACTCCGGTGGCGAGGATCACCGTGTGGCCGTCGATCCACGCGCCGTCGGCGAAGCGTACGGTCCGCGCGGCGCCGTTGGCTTCCAGCGCCACTACGTCCCGGGTCGTGATCAGTTCCGCCCCGAACTTCACCGCCTGCCGGCGGGCCCGCTCGGTGAGCTGGGCGCCCGAGACACCGTCGGGGAAGCCGAGGTAGTTCTCGATCCGGGAGCTCTGGCCGGCCTGGCCGCCCGTGGCGATCGCCTCCACCAGCACCGTACGCAGGCCTTCCGACGCTCCGTACACGGCCGCGCCGAGTCCGGCCGGGCCGCCGCCGACCACGATCAGGTCGTAGAAGTCGGAACTCGGCTGTGTGGACAGTCCGACGCGTTCGGCCAGCTCGGCATCGGTCGGCGCGACCAGCGGGTCGCCGTCCGGCGTGATGATGAGCGGCAGGGTGCGGGCGTCGACGCCGGCCGCGTCCAGCAGTCGGGTGCCCTCCGGCGTGTCCGACGAATACCACCGGTACGGCACCTGGTTGCGGGCCAGGAACTCACGGACCGCCGAGGACCGCGCCGACCACCGGTGGCCGACGACCTTCGTCTCCTGGATCGGCCGGGTGTCGACCGCGCGCCACGACTCGAGCTGGGCGTCGATCACCGGATAAAGCTTCTCCTCCGGCGGGTCCCACGGCTTGAGCAGGTAGTAGTCGAGGTCGACGACGTTGATCGCCTCGATCGCGGCGCCAGTGTCCGCGTAGGCGGTGAGCAATATGCGCCGCGAGTGCGGATACAGATCCATGGCGGCCTCGAGGAACTGCAGGCCGCTCATCTGTGGCATCCGGTAGTCGGCCAGCAGCACGGCGACCGTATCGCCGCGCAGCTTCATCTCACGCAGCGCGTCGAGCGCCTGCTCGCCGGACTCGGCCCGGACGATGCGGTAGTGATCTCCGTAGTGCCGGCGCAGGTCACGCGCGACCGCGCGGGACACCCCCGGGTCGTCATCGACGGTCAGGATCGACGGTCGGGCTGGTGCGGTCGGGTTAGCGGGATTGGTCGCCACCGCCACGCGATCTCCCTCCGGAACGGCTTCGGAAAGCCTCGAAGTACCAACCCTATGGCGCCGTACGCGACAGGCAACCGACTAGGCGAAATGCGACTTCATGTCCGAAAATTCGGCGCGTAGACGGCGCCAGGCGCCTGCGATCGCCGGCCGACGATGGACGCGAGGCATCCGGCGTACCCGGGGAAGACCGCGACGCGCCTAGCGATGTGTCGGTGAGTGACCGACGGAGGCCGATCTGGTGGCGTGTGGCGCCGGCGAATGGTCGGAGCGGTCGGCGCCCAGCGCGGTGCCGGAGGCCACGAACGCGTAGAGCACGAGCACGGCGCTGGAGATGACCGCCGCCCAGAACGTGACCCACTTCGTCTTGCGGGCGTCGCGTGCCCGCCCGGCCTGCACCTTGTGTGTCTGCCAGGCCAGAGTGTTATGCCGCCACCGCATGCCCGCCCAGAATGCGACCACGATGCCGACGGCTACGAGCAGTAGCGCCCCCGGACCCACGTTTGAACGATATGTGTCGATCAAGGCCTAGGGAAGGGGTTATCCGGCCCGGTGTGGCAATCTGTCCGGATGATCGTGACGGGCCGCCTGTTGCTGCGACCACCGATGGTGACCGACGCCGGCGGCGCGCTGGAGATGTTGTCCGATGCGGACACCCGCCGCTGGAGTCCCGCGCACTCGGTCGTCGACCTGGACAGTGCCGCACGATGGTGCGCGGAGCTCGCCGACTGGTCCAGCGGCGACCACGCGACCTGGTCCGTTCTGGATCGCCAGACACAGGCGTTCCTGGGCTCGGTGTCCGTGCACAGCATCAACCCGACCCAGGCCGACGCCGAGATCGGCTACCGGGTCAGCCCATCCGCGCGCGGTCGGGGCATCGCCGCCGAGGCGGTCACCGCGGCGAGCGCCTGGGCGTTCGACCACCTTTCCCTGGTACGGATCGAGCTTGCCCACGCGGTGCCGAACTCGGGCTCGTGCGCGGTGGCGCTCCGCGCCGGCTATCCGCTCGAAGGTGTGCTGCGCCAGTCCTTCGTGTACGGCGACGGCCAGCGCTACGACGAACACCTGCACGCGCGGCTGGTGACCGACCCGCCGCCGGCCACGGACCGGTCGGCGTGACCCTAAGCTCGACCGGAGCGACCGCAGCAGCAGACACACAGGGAGATCGATCGTGGACACCGCACCACCGCGCAGCCGTGAACAGCGCAAAGCCGACACCCTCGCCCGCTTCGAGCAGGGCGAGGACGCCTGGGTTGCCAGCGCCGACGCCGACGGCGAGGCGTACATCACGCCACTGTCGTACGTGTGGGACGGGGCGACGTTCGTCATGGCGACCGTCGAATCGGGTCTGACCGGCCGCAACCTGGCCGCCCGCGACCGGGTCCGGTTCGCGGTCGGCGAGACCCGTGACGTCACCATCGTCGAAGGCACCGTGGAGACGTTCACCCTGGCGACGGTCCCCACCGATCTGGCCGACGCCTTCGCCGCGAAGCTCTGGGACGCGCGGCGAGACCCGAAACCGCCGGTCTACTTCCGCATCACGCCCCAGCGCATCCAGGCCTGGCGGGAGGTCAACGAGCTGACCGGTCGACTGCTGATGCGCGACGGCGGTTGGCTCGTCTGATCGCGGCGCCGCGCGTCGGCAGCCACGCCGGGTGTGAATTGCCACGGGGTTCGGAGTGTCGCCGCGAAGTGTCGGTCGAGCCTGGTAGGAAGGCTGCTATCAGACGAGTGTTCGGAGGATCGCGATGGCTGCGCGCGGATCGTTGACCGGCTTGACTACACAAGATCTCAACGGGATTCGCACGACGCTGGCGTCGGGTCGCAAACCGAAGGTCGTTTTCACCGAGGCGGCCGGGCAGATCGCCGGGCAGGCGGGCCAGGTCGTCGCACTGCGGGATCCGGCCGACGACGAGTGGGTCGTGGTCCGGTTCGGCCGCGACGAGCTGCCGTTCTCGCCGGTCGATCTCGCGGTGCCGCCGCGTGGCTCGGCCAAGCGCACCCCGGCCCGGCGCACCACGACGCCGGCTCCGCCCCAAGCGGCCGATCCCCCACCGGCCGCTCGACCACCGGCCGACCCGACCACGAGCGCGCCACCCGCCGCGATCCCGCCCCAGCGCCAGGAGAAGCCGATGCCCAGCACCCAGTCGTCCACGGTGGACACGGCCGCGTCGACCACGTCGACCGCAGCGGCAGCACCGGCAGCGCGGGCAGAGGCGCCCGCGAGTGATCGGGAGCGCCCGGTCCGTAAGGTCAGCGCGGCCCGGCAGCCGAAGGTCAAGGCGCCGCCGTCGTTGACGGTGACGTTGAGCTACACCGACGGCGACTGGTTCGTCGGCGCCCAGCAGGGCTCCAAATCACTAGCCAAGCCATATGTCATCAAGGCCGGCGAGGCGTTGCGCATGGTCGGCCTGCTCGACGTGCCGGGCGTGCACGAGGCAGTGGAACAGATCATCGCGGCCGAGCGGGCCGAGGCCAATGCGCACGCCGAGCGGCTGCGCACCGAGCTCGCCGAGATCGAGGCGCGCCTGGCCGACCTGCCGAAGTTGACCTGACGGCGGAGCGTGGCATGGACGAGCCGGACCGTTGGAGGCCGCCGCCGCTGTGGCGTTTCACGCTGGCCATATCGGGCACGGTCGTCGGCACGGTGTGCCGGCTGCGGGTCACCGGGGACGTGCCCGACGACCGGCGGGATGGACCGCTGATCCTCGTGGCGAATCACATCGGCGCGTTCGACCCGTGCGTGTTGACGGCCGCGTGCGCGCGGCGCCGCCTCGCGCCCCGGATCCTCGCCACCGGCGGTCTCTTCCGTGCGCCGCTGGTCGGCGCGGCGATGCGGGCGTTCGGACACCTACGGGTCGATCGTCGTCGCCCCACCGTCGCCGACGCGCTTCCGGTCGCCCGGGAGGCACTCGACCACGGCGCAGTCGTGCTGGCCTACCCGGAGGGTCGTATCACGCTCGATCCGGGCATGTGGCCGGAGCGCGGCAAGACCGGCCTGGCCCGGCTCGCGATCACGAGCGGAGTGCCCGTGATCCCGGTCGCGCAGTGGGGCGCTCACCTGGTGCTGCCGTGGGGCACACCGCACGGCATGATCCGCCGGCTCGTGTGGTCAGTCGTCCGTCGCCCGGTCGTGCGCGTACATTTCGGAACGCCGGTCCCCCTCGACGACCTCGAAGCGACCGCCCACGATGTCCGGACCGGCACCGATCGGATCATCGACGCGATCACCGATGAGCTCCGACCCCTGCGCCCCGACGAGCAGCGGCTGCCGCGCTGGATCGATCCGCAGCGGCCGATCAGCAACGGCCGCAAGCATCGATATCGGGGTTCGTCCGGATGGCCGGGCGGCGCTCCGGCCACTTAAGGTGGAGCGGCACATGAGCTGACGCGGCGGGCGACCGCCGAACGGGGGTGAATCGGCATGGCGGAGCAGGGCCCGGGTGACCCCCCGGCGCAGGCGCACCCGGTTGAGGCGGCGGGCGGGCCGCCACGGCAAGATTCGGGCGGATCGCCGACACCGGTCGCGCAGTTCCGCGCGTCGCACGGCGATCGCCAACTCGTCGCGGACCGACTGCGCGAAGCGCTGGACGAGGGTCGGCTCACCCTCGACGAGTACGACGACCGGGTCAAGGTCGCGTACGCGGCGACCACGTACGACGACCTCAACGCGTTGCTGCGCGATATACCGACCCAGACCGGTGTGTTGGAGATCAGGCCACCGTCCGGGCGGCGCATGCCGGCCGGTCCGCCGCAGACCGCCCCGCCGGGCCGCATTTCGCGGCCGGCACCGAAGACCCGCCGGATCCCGCTCGCGCTATCGATCTTGTGGACGATCTGGGCCGGCGTCGTCGCGATCAACGTCGCCGTGTGGCTGATCGTCATCGTCACCACCGGGCACGGCCTGTATCCGTGGCCGATCTGGGTCGCCGGACCGACCGGCGCCGCGCTGCTGGCCGTGACCATCGGCATCCAGGCGATCCGGAAACGCCCCGAAGACTGACGGCCGGATCTAGTCCGGTCGGCGTTGGTGCAGGAAGACGAGGACCGCCTCCCGCGTCGTACGCACCCCGAGCGACGTTCGCGCCTGTGCGATGCGACGGTTCGCCGTGCGCAGCGACAGATACTCCGCCGCGGCTGCGGTGGCGATGGTCTCGCCGTTCGCGAGGCGCCCGAGCAGCGCGCGCTGCTCGGGCAACAGCGACGCGAGTCCATTGACCGCAGGCACGTCCGGGGACATGGCCGGCACCCTGACCACGGTCGCGTGCTCGGGCACGGCGTCGACCGATTGCAACACTGGCCCGTGCACCTCGAGCGCGGCGATGAGTTGCCGCCCGGGCTGTGACGCAAAGTCGGCGATCGCGACGACGCCGGCTCCACGGATCGCCGCCGACGCCGCCGCCTGCGCGGCCGACTGGGTCGGGATGCGTCCATAACACACGATGCGGGCCGTCGGCCCGGCGCTGGGCGGGACAGTAAATCCAGGACGAGGGTGCCAGCCGCTGCGCGCAAGCCGGTGCAATATCTGGGTCGCCTCGGCGGCGGTCCCGACCACGTATCGCGGGATCGTCATCCGTGCACCTCCGTGGCCTCGCTCCGGCCCTCGGGCGGGTCGTGTGGTGATCACTGACGGTGGCACAAACCTGTGGTGTCCACGGTCTCTCCTCGGAATCACGATGTAAAGCGGCGACGTGGATGTTTTCGATATCCGCCGGCCGGTCGATCAATGTGGCCAGCCGCCGCGCCGCCGGCGTTCGGCTCAAGAATCACCCGGACGGGGCATACTCGCCCGCGTGGAGTCGACGCATCCGTTTCTGACCCCGGTCGCGCCGGGGCGGCCGCTCGCGTTTGCGCATCGTGGCGGTGCCGCCGAAGGCGATGAGAACACGCTCGCGGCGTTCGCCCGGGCCGTCGCGCTCGGCTACCGGCATCTGGAGACGGACGTCCACGCGACGTCGGACGGCGTCGCGGTGGTCTTTCACGACGCGACCACCGAACGCATGCTTGGGCAACGCGGGCGCGTCGCGCAATTGAGCTGGAACGACCTTGCTTCGGTACGGGTTAACGGCGCGGCCGTGGTGCCCCGCCTCGACGAGTTGCTCGCGGCGTGGCCGGAGGCGTACGTGAACATCGACGTCAAGGCCGACGGCGTCGTGGAGCCGGCGCTCGCGGCGTTGCGGGCCGCCGGCGCGCTCGACCGGGTATTGATCGCGTCGTTCAGCGACGAGCGGCTGACGCGGGTACGGCGGATCGCCGGTGACCGCGTGGCGACGTCGGTCGGCTGGCGCGGCTGTGCGCGCATGTGGGGATCATCCCGGCTGGGCTCGGGCGGACGCGCCGTCGCGGCCGCGGCGACCGCCGTGCAGATGCCCTGGCGTGCGGTCGACCGCCGGTTCGTACGTTACGCCCATCGTCTTGGCGTGGTCGTGCATGCCTGGACGGTCAACCGGGCTGACGATATGCGGGACTTACTCGACGCCGGTGTGGATGGCATCATGACCGATCACCTGGGCGTGCTGCGCGACGTGTACGCGGAGCGGGGGCTCTGGCCGGCGTGACCGACCGGCGGTGCCGCCGCCCGCGACGACGAGAAGGAACGATGACGCGATGACCCTCGATCCGCCGGCGACCGATGTGGCGGCAGCCGCGCCGATCGTCCCGCGCAGTACGAAGCGTGAGCGGGTCGGCTGGTACTTCTACGACTGGGCGAACTCGGCGTTCGCCACGACCGTGGTGGCGGTGTTCCTCGGTCCGTACCTGACGTCGATCGCCGAGAACGCCGTGGGTGAGCACGGCGACGTGCACGTCGCCGGCATTCCGATCGCGGCCGGTTCGTTGTTCGCGTACACGGTCTCGGTCTCCGTCCTGCTGCAGGTGTTCGCGCTGCCGGTCGTCGGCGCGATCGCCGATCGGTCCTCGCACAAGCGCGAACTGCTGGCCCTGTTCGCCTACGTCGGCGCCGGCGCGACCATCGCGATGGTGTTCCTTACCGGTGGCCGGTGGGCGCTCGGCTCGCTGCTGTTCATCGTCGCGAACGTCGCGCTCGGCGCGAGTTCCGTGGTCTACAACTCGTTCCTGCCGCAACTCGCCGGCCCGGACGACCGCGACCGCGTGTCGAGCATCGGGTGGGCCGTCGGCTACATCGGCGGCGGCCTGCTGCTCGCGCTGAACCTCGTCGCGCTCGAACTCGACGACACGCTCGGGCTGTCCAAGGGCGACGTCGCGCGCTTAAGCATTGTCTCGGCCGGCGTGTGGTGGGCCGCCTTCACGACGCTACCGCTGCTGCGGCTGCACAATCGGCCGGCGGTTGCCGGCGAGGCCACCGGGTCGGTGCTGACCGATGGCTTCCGCCAGCTCGGCACGACGCTGCGGCACATGCGCGCGTTTCCGCTCACACTCGGCTTCCTCGGCGCCTACCTCATCTACAACGAGGGCATCCAAACCGTCATCACGCAGGCCAGCGTGTACGCCGACAAGCAACTCGGCCTGACCCAGAACACGCAGGTGGAGACGATCCTGCTCGTACAGTTCCTCGCGTTCGGTGGCGCGCTGTGGCTCGGTCGGTTGGCCCGGCGCTACGGCGGCCAGCGTACGGTCCTCGGCAGCCTTGTCTTCTGGACGATCGCGCTCGTCCTCGCGTTCCTGCTGCCGGCGCACAGACCGCTGCTGTTCATGGCGCTCGGCCTGCTGATCGGCATCGTGCTCGGCGGCAGCCAGGCGCTGTCGCGGTCGATGTTCAGCCAGCTCATCCCGCACGGGATGGAGGCCGAGTATTTCGGCATCTACGAGATCGCCGGCGACGGCACCACCTGGCTCGGGCCGCTGCTTTTCGGTCTGGCCTACCAGATCACCGGCGATTACCGCATCGCGATCGTGTCGCTGCTGGTGTTCTTTATCGTCGGATTCCTCGCGCTGGCCGCCGTTCCGATGCGCCGCGCGATCGAGGCGGCCGGGAACGCCGCGCCCGAGGTGGTCTGACCTGTGCGCCGCGGAGGGCACCGGCCACGCGGACGTGGCCGGTCAGTAGGGCTCGCCGCAGATCAGCCACTGGCTGCCGTCCTGCACCATCGGCACGGCGTGGTGTTCGATGGTGCCACCGGCACGGGTGAAGTCGACGACGACGGTAGCCGCCGGCGCACCGTTGACCCGCTGGGTGTTGACGTTCGTGATCGTGTACGAGTCGACGGTGGACAGGCTCTGTTGCCCGGAGACGAACTGATCCTCGGTGAATGACTGCTTGGTGATCGGGCACAGCGACCCGTACGCGTCATGGAAGTTCTTGGTTTTGAGGTCGTTGAAGAAGTTCTGGGCGGCGACCCGGGCCGGCCCGACTGGCACGCTCGGGCTCTTGATGCCGAAGTAGATCGCGATGATCGCGCCGACGATGCACACCGCCCCGACCCAGATCGCCGTACGGCGGAAGCGGGTGAACGATGCCTTCGGCTCGGTCGGGGTGGTCGAGTCCTTGGTGGCCGGCATGGGGACCTCGCAAACTCACGCGGCGGCGGTCGTGACCGCCCACGCTAGCAGGGGTACCCAGCGTTTTGGATCACGAAACGGTGCGGGGACGCCATGCGGCACAAAGCCCGCCGCCGGTGATCGGCGACGGGCTTTGCGTTGTCGTTGTCGGTTCGGAAGGTCGACTATCGGCCGGTAAAGACTGTCAGCCTGGAACGTGTGGGCCGATCAGCGGACACCGAGCAGATCCACTACGAAGACCAGTGTTTCGCCGGGCTTGATGACGCCGCCGGCGCCCCGGTCGCCGTAGGCGAGGTTGGCCGGGATCGTGAGTTGCCGACGGCCGCCGACGCGCATGCCCGCGACGCCCTTGTCCCAGCCCTGGATCACCTGACCGGCGCCAAGGCCGAAGCTGAACGGCGTGTTGCGGCTGTAGGACGAGTCGAACTCCTTGCCGTTGGAGTGCGCTACACCGACGTAGTGAACGCTGACCTGCTGACCCGGGGTTGCCTCGGGTCCGTCTCCCACAATCAGGTCGTCGACGACCAGTTCGGTCGGCGGGTCTCCGGCGGGCACCTCGACGTTTGGCTTGCTCTGAGTCATACGCCCCACCTTAGGCCAGGCTCGCGCCGGCCGCGGATGGATGCCGGTCAACCACCGGTCACTTGTCGACCGGTAGGTGGGCGAGCATCGAACGCGCCTGCTCGGCGTGGCCGGCCTCGACGAGAATCTCGTAGCTGCCGGCGGCGAGCGCGCTGCGCGGAATGAATCCGCGCCGTCCACGCGAGCCGCCACGGGCGACGGCGCCGAGGATCGCGCCCCACACGCCGCCGATCGCGAGACCGGCCGCGACCACGCCCCACCACGAATGGCGACCGAACAGTCCGAACATCACGCCGATGAACAGTCCGAGCCAGGCGCCGGCGGCGGCCCCTCGCCGCGCCGCACGACCGGCCGCCATCTGGCCCGAGGCCGTCTCCACCATGCTGAGATCGCTGCCGACGATCGACGCGTGCTGGACCGGGAACCGGTTGTCCGACAGATAGGCGAGGGCCCGCTGCGCCTGGGCGTACCGCGGGTAGGCGGCCACACTTACACCGAGATCCGCGACGGTACCGGGCATCCGCGGCAGCTCGCGCCCGCCCGCCGTCGACGTCGCCATCGCCATTGCCTCCTCGGAGAACTCCTGGGTAGGGCGATTGTGTCCCGGAAGTTCAGCTCCGCGGAGCAAACCCGTCAGAATCCCCTGGCCCGGCGTCGCGACCGGACATCGTGACGTGACCGGTCACGTCACGACGTGACCGATCACGTCCACGGACCACTAGGAGATTTCCGGACCGCGCTGCCGCAGCTCCCCGACTGTCTCCATGGCCGTACGCAACTCGGTGAGCCACGCGTCGGCGTGCTCGCTGACCAGCCGTACGCACCAGGCGAGGGCCTCCGACCGGGAGCGCGCGACCCCGGCGTCGACGAGAGTGTCGAGCACCTGTCGCTCCGGCTGCCGTAGCCGCGTCATCACCGGAGCCGAAATCGTGGTGAACAGCTGCCGGGTGCCGCCACAAGTCGCCCCCCAGGCCATTTTGCGCTGGTAACGGTGTTCGATCTGGCGGGCGAGGTGGATCCGCTCGTCCCGGGTGCGCTCGCGGAAGCCGCTGATCCGACCGGCCTCGGCCGTCGCGACATCCGCCGCCGATGCGTCGTCGGCGAGGGTCGGTGCCGTCAACGGGCCGACGACCAGGATCTCGTCGCGGTCGATCACGACCTCCACCGGTCCGTTGAACAGGTCGTCCGGCAACAGACCGGCAATCCAGGCCGGAGCATCGTCGACCGGCACGGATTCGCTCCGGCCTGCATATTTGAGCCTCATGATCGGTCCTTTCCTCGTGCTGAATTCGCTCACGGCGCGCCAACTAGGCGCCGTGAATTACACGATTACAGCATTACACCGTTTCGCCCAGCCGACAAGACGATGGACGTACGACCTGATCCGTACGGTCGTCTGCGCGATAGCCATGGCCGGGTCCGTGTCGGAGACTGGTCGCCATGCTGCTCGAACGCGAGGCCTGCCTGGCCTCCCTGGCCGAGTACGCCCAACAGGCGCGACTCGGCAACGGTCGACTCGTCCTGATCTCCGGCGAGGCCGGGGTCGGCAAGTCGGCGTTGGTGGAGCAGCTGCAATCCGACGTACCCGATGCGGTCTGGTCCTGGGGTGCCTGCGACGGCCTGTTCACCCCGCGCCCGCTCGGTCCGCTGGTGGACATCGCGGCGAGGCTCGGCGGCGAACTACTGGAGCTGTGCCGTCGCGGTGCGGCCCGCGAAGATCTGTTCAGCGCGGTGCTGCGGCGCCTGACCGACCCCCACACGTTCGACGTGGTCGTCATCGAGGACGTGCACTGGGCCGACGAAGCGACGCTGGACCTGCTGCGGTTCCTCGGCCGCCGCATCCGCGACTCGTCGGTTCTCCTCATCGCGACCTATCGCGATGACCAGCTGACGGCGAGCGACCCGCTCCGGCTGGCGCTCGGCGAGCTCGCTACGCAGCGGTCGACCCGGCGGATCAGTCCGGCGCCGCTGTCGCCCGACGCCGTGGCGATCCTGGCCGACGGCAGCGGGTTCGACGCGGCCGAGTTGTATCGGCTGACCAGCGGCAACCCGTTCTTTCTGACCGAGTTGATCCAGGCCGGTCCGGGCACGGTCTCGCCGTCGGCGCGCGACGCGGTGCTCGCCCGGCTGGGAAAGCTGAGTGCCTCGGCGCGCCGGGTCGTCGATGCCGGAGCGCTGATCGGCACCCGCGTGGCGCCCGCGCTGCTGGCTGCGGTCGCCCCAGGCGCTCCCGATGTCCTCGACGAGATCCTCGACTCGGGCTTCTTCGTCGTCGACGGCGAATGGGTTCGTTTTCGCCACGAGATCGCCCGGGTGACGGTCGAGCAATCGCTTGCGGCCCACCGGCAGCGTGCCCTCCACGCCCGGATCTTCGACGCTCTGTCCCAGCGGGGTTGCGACGACGATGCGCAATTGGCATTCCATGCCGAAGGCGCCGGCGACGCGGCCGGGGTGTTGCGTCACGCGCCGCGGGCGGCGCGCCATGCGGCGGGTTTGGCATCGCATCGCGAGGCCGCGAAACAGTACGAGCGCGCGTTGCGGTCCGCCGCCGGCGCCGACCCGGCGGTCGCCGCGCAACTCTACGACGGGCTCGCGTTCGAGGCGTCCCTGATCGATCGGTTCCAGGACGCCGCGGACGCACGGATCCGCGCATTGGAGTTGTGGCGTCGGGCCGGCAACGAGCTGCGCGAAGGCGACACGACGCGACGGCTCTCGCGCACCATGTGGCGCCTGTGCCGCGGCGAGGATGCGTTGGCCGCGGCACAGAACGCCGTCGCGATTCTCGAACCGCTCGGTTCCACCGGCGAGCTGGCCTGGGCGTACGCGAATCTGGCGAACCAACACATGCTCTACGCCGAGCACACGGCTGCGATCGACCTCGCCCGGCGGGCGCAGGCGATCGCCGAGCCGCTGGACATGTTCGATGTGCTGAGCGACGCGCTCAACACCGAGGCGTGTTCGACGGCCTCGAACGACGGCGACTGGGCACCGTTGCTGCTCCGGGCACTCGACATCGCGGTGTCACACGGTGTCGAGGAGCAGGCGGGCCGGGCGTACGCGAACCTCTACATGATGTTCTGCGACGAGCGACGCTTCCCCGAGGCCGAGCGCTACTTCGTTGACGG
This sequence comes from uncultured Actinomycetota bacterium, assembly GCA_963724705.1. GTDB lineage: Bacteria > Actinomycetota > Actinomycetes > Mycobacteriales > Micromonosporaceae > DASQPR01. The sequence continues at coordinate 1,276,827 of CAVRVS010000004.1, read as the reverse complement.
GCTGACCTACTGCACCGAGCACGACATCGGCACGTTCGCGACATGCTTGCGGGGCGAGCGCACCGTCACTCTGGAACGGACTGGGCAGTGGCCCGAGTCCGCGGCACTCAGCGCCCGGCTGCTCGACCAGGTCGCCTCTCCGATCAACCGGATCAATCCGCTGCTCAGCCTCGGCCGGATCCGGGCCCGCCGCGGCGAGCCGCGCGCATGGGAGTGCCTCGACGAGGTGGCGACCGCGGCCGACGGATCCGGCGAGCCGAACTGGGTCGCGCACGCCCGGCTCGCCCGGGCCGAAGCGGCGTTTCTCGAAGGTGACCTAGCCGCGGCCGGCCGGGAGATCGGCCGAGCCGATGATCTGGTCGGTGCATGCGACCGGTGGCTGCGCGGCGCCGTCGTGGTCTGGCGACGACGCATCGGTTTGGCCGACGGCGAGCCGGCCGACCGGACTGCCGCTGTCGAGTTGCCGGAGCCGTATCGCTGGGAGGTCGAGGGCGATCTGGACCGTGCCGGCGATGTCTGGATGGCTGTCGGGTGCCCGTTCGAGGCGGGCATGGCGTGGCTCGGCTCCGCTGACGAACACGCGCTCCGACGGTCCCTGGCGGTCTTCTCTGACCTCGGCGCGACCGCGGCCGCCCGTATCGCCCGGCAGCGGATGCGCCGGCTCGGGATCCGATCGATTCCGGCCGGTCCACGGTCCGCGACGCGTGCGCATCCGTTCCATCTGACCCGCCGCGAGCGGGAGGTGCTCGAGCTGATGTGCATCGGCTACACGAACGCGGAGATCGCCGCAGACCTGTTCGTTTCGGCGAAGACGGTGGATCACCACGTCTCCGCCGTCCTGGCCAAGCTGGGGACGCCGTCGCGGGGCGCGGCCGCCACCGAGGCCATCCGCCTCGGGCTGGTTACCGCGGCCGCTCCGACAGCGTGAACCGACTGCGTACACACCCCTCGCCCGCCGCAGCCGGCAGCGGATCGGAGCGGCACGCCAGAAAACTGGGTAACGCTCGTCGGAATCTGGGGAACCGCTCCCGATCTCCCCGCGTCCGCCCGGCCATAGCGTCGACTCGACAGCAACCGCGATCGAGGAGGCACCATGCCGCTCTACATGGACGTACACACCATCGATGGCGGGGTGTCCGCCGACGACGTCGCACAGGCTCACATCGCTGACCTGCAAACGCAGGGGAAGCACGACGTCCGCTATCTGCGGTACTGGGTAGCCGAGCCGGAAGGCAAGGTGTTCTGCCTGGTCGAGGCCCCGTCGGCCGAGGCCGCATCGAGCGTGCACCGCGAAGCGCACGGGCTGGTCGCCGACGCCGTGTTCCAGGTGCAAGAGGGTTCCTGAGCCGTTCCGAGCCGATCTCGTCCGAGGGGGGCGCTCGCGCTTGCACGGCGCCAGCGGAATCGAGACGGCGCGCCCCACTCACGCCAGCGTCAATTCCAGGAGCGGTGGCGTGGGTGGGGCGGTTCGGCCACGCGTGTGACACCCATTCGTCGGTACGGTGACCGACGTGACCGCGGTCGACCCGATGGGTGACGAGATACCACTTTCCGGCGGGCGGTGGACGGCCGGCGTGGTACGGATCGGCGATACCGTACGCCGTCGGCGGTCGCCGGCATCGGCGTTCGTCGCCGACCTTCTCGGCCATGTGCACGCCGCCGGCTTCCACGGCTGCCCGCGCTATCTCGGCCGCGACCGTCTCGACCGTGACGTGTTCTCGTACCTGGCGGGCGAGGTGGTGACGCGGTGGCGCCGACTCGACGACGTTGCGGTGGCAGCGGCCGCTGGACTGTTACGGCAGTGGCACGACGCAACACGCGGTTTTCGCGGCGGTGGCGTCGTGTGCCATCACGACCCGGGTCCGAACAACGCGGTGTTCGTCGGCGGCCGGCCGGTCGCTTGGATCGACTTCGACTTCGCGGCGCCCGCCGACCCGATCGAGGACGTCGCCTACCTGGCATGGTCGTGGTGCATTTCGGGCCGGCCGGATCGTGGCCCGGCGGCCGAGCAGGCGCGGCAGGTCCGGCTGCTGGCCGATGCGTACGGTCTGGATGACGACCAGCGCCGGCGGCTCCTACCCGCGATCGACGATCGCTTCGACCGCAATGTCGCGCTCTGGCGGACGGTAGCGAACAGTCCGGTCGCGACCTGCGCTCCCGACCCGGTCGCACAACACCCGGTCGCACAGCACCCTGTCGCACAGCACCCGGTCGCACAGCATCCGGACGCGCGGCGCCGTGCCGGCGCGGTCGTCGCGTGGACCAGGTCGGAACGGCGCTTCGTCGCCGAGAACGCGGCCGCGTTCCAGGCCGCGCTCGACGCGGCTCCGCTCTCGTGATGAGGGTCTTCCGCCGGAGTTAGTCAGCCTTCGTCGACGGCATCCAGATCGCCGGCGTAATACTCGATGGCCCGGCGATACCGCTGCACGTCCGCATCGCTGCTCGTCTGGGCGAGCACCGTCAGCGCGAGGCCGAGCCCGTCGTGCGCCGCCCCGAGGTTGTAGAGCGTCATGGCGAGGAACGTGCGCAGGGCGGCGTTGTCCGGAAATTCGGCCAGCCCACGCTGCAGCGTCGACTGCGCCTCGTCGTAGCGACCCAACACGCGGTACGTGCTGCCCAGGCCGACGTACGCGCCGACCCGGTGTTCGGGCGCGAGACCTGACGCCAGGGCGTGCTCGTAGAACGGCACGGCCTCGGCCTCGAGACCGAGACGATCGTGCACCCACGCCGTCTGGTAGGCGATCTCGGCGTCGTCGGGCCAAGCCGCCCCGAGCGCCAGCAACTGCGTACGTGCCTGCTCCAGCTGGTCGCCCTCACGAAGGCGTACGGCCTCGGTCAACGCCCGATCGCGCCGGTCACGATCGGTCGCGCCAGCGGCCGGATCATCGGTCATCCCGGCATTGTGCCAGCCCGGCCCAGCGTGTATCCGCTCGCTAATCCGCGCCACGGATTTGTCGATTCGTCGGCCGCAGGTTCGACGTCTATATGGGAGGCCCGCGATTCGCGCCACCGGATCAAATGGCCCAGGGACGGCGCAACGCGGCCCAAGACGGCCGAGCGAGACGGCATGACGGGATGAGGAGGCACCGTGACGGACGCACCACCGGTCGTGTGGCGGGACGAATGGCTCGACGCGCGTCGGGCGCTGCTGACGAAGGAGAAGGAGCTGACCCGGCTCCGGGACGAGTGCAACGCCGAGCGTCGGCGGCTGCCGATGGTCCGGCTGGACAAGGAGTACGTCTTCGAAGGCGACGGCGGCCGAGCCACTCTCGCGGACCTGTTCGACGGGCGGCGGCAGCTCATCGTCTATCACATGATGTGGCGATGGGACCTCGACGCCGGATGCCCGAGCTGCTCGTTCCTGATCGACAGCATCGGCGAGCTGTCGCATCTGCACGCGGCTAACACGACGCTGGCCGTGGTGTCGCGTGGACCATGGCCGGATCTTGACAAATTCCGTACCCGGATGGGCTGGCGGGCTCCGTTCTACTCGTCGTACGGCAGCGATTTCAACTACGACTTCCATGTCACGCTCGACGCCGATGTCGCGCCGGTGGAGTACAACTACCGCTCCGCCGATGAGCTACGGCGGCGCGGCGAAACATGGTTCCTCGAGGGCGAGCAGCCGGGCACGAGCGTTTTCCTCCGCGACGGCGACGACGTGTTCCACACCTACTCGTCGTATGCCCGCGGCGGCGACCTGCTGCTCGGCACGTACAACTACCTCGACCTGACACCGCTCGGACGCCAGATCCACGTCTGCGACTTTCCCCATCACGACACCTACGGCACGGCGTCAACGGCCGAGCAAGATCAATGAGGAGCCACGGTACGGGTGAAACCTTCGGTTTCGCGCCGCAGGATCCGTGCCATAGCACCGGTTTTCCCGAGCCGCGCCAGTTCCGGCGGTGGCACGACAAGCACCCGGCAGCGGGCCCGGCGCACACAGCGCCGCACGACCAATGTCCGGGTCGGCCGCCAGAAGCCGTCCGAGGGTCCGCCGATGACGAGGAGGTCGTCCGGCTTGTCGGCCTGCGCGACCAGCACCTTCTCGGGCATCCCCTCCACAACCATCAGTTCGGTCGGCACATCGGCCGGCGGACCGCCCATCGCGGTGGCAAAGGCCCGCGTGAGCGTCCGGACGGCCGAGCTGGAGATCTCCCGCCGCCACCTCGCCACGCCCGGCTCGCGGGCGCTGGCCCGGTACGCCCAGGCGCGGACGCCGACCAGTGGAACCTCGCGGATCCGCGCCTCGGACACCGCGACACGCAGCGCTTCCAGGCCGGCGAGCGATTCGCTCACACCGACAACGACGCGCCTGATCTGAGTGCTCATCGAAGTCCCCCGGCTTCGCGGACGGGGTGGAGTGCGGATCCGGCACACCAACGTCGGACGAGCCCGCATAGATGCTGTGCCACCCCCGGCACTCCATCAGTGTCGCGCGATTAACGCGTTCGCGCCGGCCGTATCGACCCTCGTCGAACGCAGGTGTGCACACAATGACCCGATCGCGGCGCGACGCCGGCGAGTGCACGACAATGGGCGGCGACGTGGAGGAGGTGCATCGAATGTTGGCCTGGCAGGTGAGCCACCCCGGTCCGTTAGACACCCGACCACTGACCAGGGTCGAACGCGACGTGCCCGAAGCGGGCTACGGCGAGCTTAGGGTCCGGATATCGGCCTGCGCGGTGTGCCGGACCGACCTGCACGTCACGGAGGGTGACCTTCCGGTTCACCGGTCGCCGGTGATCCCGGGCCACGAGATCGTGGGGTACGTCGATCAGGTCGGCGCGGGCGTCACCGGGTTCACCGACGGTGATCGAGTCGGTGTCGCGTGGCTGCGCCACACGGACAACACGTGCGTCTACTGCGAGCGCGGTGCCGAGAATCTGTGCCCGGATTCGCGCTACACCGGATGGGATGCCGACGGCGGCTATGCCGAGTTCACGACGGCACCGGCCGATTATGTCTACCGGCTCCCGGACGGCTATTCCGACCCGCAGACGGCCCCGCTGCTCTGCGCCGGCATCATCGGCTACCGCGCGCTGCGCCGGTCCGAACTGCCTCGCGGCGGTCGCCTCGGCCTGTACGGGTTCGGCGCATCCGCGCACCTCGCCGCCCAGGTCGCCATGGCCGAGGGCGCACGCGTGCACGTGCTGACCCGGGCCGAGGCCGCCCGCCAACTGGCGCTCGACCTCGGCGCCACGTCGGCCGGCGACGCCTACGCGAAGCCGCCCGAGCCGCTCGACGCGGCGATCCTCTTCGCACCCGTCGGTGACCTGGTGCCGGTCGCACTTGAAGCGCTGGACCGGGGCGGCACCCTGGCGGTGGCCGGCATCCACCTCACCGACATCCCCTCGCTCGACTACGAGCGCCACCTTTTCCAGGAACGTACGCTGCGCAGCGTGACGGCCAATACCCGTACCGACGGCCGGGAGTTTCTCGCCTTTGCCGCCGAGCACCATCTCGAGGTCACGACGACGCTATATCCGCTGTCGCGAGCCGACGAGGCGCTTGACGACCTCGCCGGTGACCGGGTCGAGGGTGCCGCCGTCCTCGTTCCCTGACGCCGCGCCCTAGGGCAGCGATCCGATGGATCGGTATGGTCGGCGCCATGGCTGACGCTGTCGTCGTTCCGGGCGGGATGTTCGGACCGGCGGCCGGGCTGCTCATGTACGCGGTCGCGTGGTCACCGCGATGGATGAGTTCTTCGACGCGATCGGCTGGCCGGAGAGTCCCAAAACAGCCGGCGGGACTAACCGCCGGGACCGAGCAACGTGACGATCTCTTCGGCGATGGCCTGTTCCTCATCGGTGGCGACCACGCAGACGGCGACGCCGCTCGACGCCGCGGAGATCACGCACGGCGCCTGGGCGCCGGCGTTGGCGGTGTCGTCGACCTCGATACCGAGCGGCGCCAGTCCGTCCAGCGCACGACCGCGTACGACGGCGCTGTGCTCCCCCACGCCGGCGGTGAACACGATCGCGTCGAGCCGGCCGAGCACGGCGTGGTACGCCCCGATGTAGTGACGGATACGCCGGCAGTAGACATCGAGCGCAAGCGCCGCATGCGCGTCGCCGTCGGCCGCCCGCTGTTGCACCATACGTAAGTCGTTGTTGCCGGACAGCCCGGCGAGGCCGGACCGTTTCTCGTACAGTGCGTCGATCTCGTCGGTGGCCCATCCGTGCCGGACGAGGTGGAACGTGATCGCCGGGTCGAGATCGCCGCTCCGACGACCCATCACCAGGCCGGCCAGCGGGGTCATGCCCATCGACGTGTCGACGCTGACTCCGCCTGCGAGAGCGGTGGCGCTGGCGCCGTTGCCCAGATGGAGGACGATCATGTTGAGTCCGTCCGCCGGTCGTCCGAGCAGCTCGGCCGCCCGGTCGCGGACGTAGCGGACAGAAATGCCGTGGAATCCGTACCGCCGAATGCCATGCGCGGCCGCGACCGCGCGGTCGATCGCGTAAGTGGACGCGGCCTCGGGAAGCGTGGCGTGAAACGCGGTGTCGAAGACCGCGACGTGCGGAATGTCGGCGAATGCGGCCCGAGCGGCCCGGATCACCGCGAGCGCAGCCGGGTTGTGTGCCGGCGCCAGCGGCGTCCACCGGTCGATCGCGGCCAGCACGTCATCGTCGATCACCGTCGGCGAGCGCAGCTCGGTGCCACCGTGGACGACGCGGTGGCCGACCGCCCACGGTTCGCCGACGGCCGCCGGCTCGCCGGCCGGCCCGATGATGCCCGAGCGAAGGTCGGCCAGGGCCGATGTGACCGCGTCGCCGTGATCCTTGGGCCCGCCGCGCTCACCGATGTGCTCGACAACACCGGCCCGAAGAGAGTGGTCGCCCATGATCAGCCGGTACTTGAGAGTGGACGAGCCCGCGTTGAACACGAGGATCGGCGACGGTTCACCCATGTCTTCACGCTACGGGTCGCCGGCGCGCGTTGCCTGGTTCACGTGCCGGCTTCGTGGGTAGCTGCTTGACTGGTCCGTGGCGACGGCACGGACACCACGAGCCGGAGGTGACGGCGGCATGACCTCGACAATGTCGAATGCGTACGCGATGTGGGCGGTCGAGGGCGAGCCGCTCACTACCGAGGAGCTGGCCCGGATGGACGCGCACTGGCGGGCGGCGAACTACCTGTCGGTGGGGCAGATCTATCTCATGGGCAACCCGCTGCTGCACGACGATCTAGATCCGTCCGACGTCAAGCCGCGGCTGCTCGGACACTGGGGCACCACGCCCGGTCTGAACATCGTCTACACGCATCTGTCGCGCATCATCGCCAACCGCGGCCGGCAGGTCATCTACATCGCCGGACCCGGGCACGGTGGACCCGGCCTGGTCGCCAACGCGTGGCTCGACGGGACGTACAGCGAGATCTATCCGCGGATCTCCCGCGACGAGCGGGGCATGCAACGCCTCTTCACGCAGTTCTCGTTCCCGGGCGGCATCCCGTCCCACGTCGCGCCGGAGACGCCGGGCTCGATCCACGAAGGTGGCGAACTCGGGTATTCGCTCGCGCACGCGTACGGTGCCGTGCTGGACAACCCCGACCTTGTCGCGGCCTGCGTGATCGGTGACGGCGAGGCCGAAACCGGACCGCTGGCCACGTCGTGGCACATCAACAAGTTGCTCGACCCGGTCGGCGACGGCGCCGTGCTGCCGATCCTGCACCTGAACGGCTACAAGATCGCCAACCCGACGGTGCTCGCCCGCATCGGCGACGACGAGCTGGCCGCCCTGCTGCACGGGTACGGATACGACCCGTACCTGGTGGAGGGCGACGAACCGGGGGCCGTACATCAGCGGCTCGCCGCGACGCTGGATACCGTGTTCGACGAGATCGCCGAGATCCAGCGTCGGGCTCGCGTCGACGGCGTAATCGACCGTCCACGCTGGCCGATGATCGTGCTCCGCACCCCCAAGGGTTGGACCGGCCCGAAGGTGGTCGACGGCAAACCGGTCGAGGGCACGTGGCGGGCCCATCAGGTGCCGCTCACCGCCGCCCGTGACGACGCCAAGCACCTGGCCCAACTGACCGAGTGGATGCGCTCCTACCACCCGGAGGAGTTGTTCGATCCGGCCGGCGCTCCGCGCGTCGAGGTCACCGGTTGGCTGCCGACGGGCGATCTGCGGATGAGCGCGAACCCGAACACGAACGGCGGCCGGCATCCCGCGAGAGCTGGAGCTACCGGATTTCCGTACGCATGCTGTCCCGGCCGGTACGAACGCCGAGGCGACACGCGTACTCGGTGGCTGGCTGCGCGACGTCATGGCCGCGAACGCGACGCACCGCAACTTCCGTATCGTCGGGCCGGACGAGACCGCGTCGAACCGCCTCGACGACGTCTACGCGGTCACCGGCAAATCCTGGGTGGCCGAGGTGCTGCCGGTCGACGAGCACCTCGACCGGCACGGACGGGTGATGGAGATCCTGTCCGAACACATCTGCCAAGGGCTGCTCGAGGGCTATCTGCTCACCGGCCGGCACGGCCTGTTCAACTGCTACGAGGCCTTCGTCCACATCGTCGACTCGATGTTCAACCAGCACGCGAAGTGGCTGAAGGTCACCCGCCACCTCGACTGGCGGCGGCCGATCCCGTCACTCAACTACCTGCTGTCCTCGCACGTATGGCGGCAGGACCACAACGGGTTCTCGCATCAGGACCCGGGCTTCATCGACCACGTCGTGACGAAGAAGGCCGAGGTCGTCCGCGTTTACCTGCCGCCGGACGCGAACACCCTGCTATCCACCATGGATCACTGCCTGCGCAGTCGCGACTACGTGAACGTCGTCGTCGCCGGCAAGAACGACGCGCCGACGTGGCTCGGGATCGAGGAGGCCGACCGGCACTGCGCCCGCGGCCTCGGCATCTGGGACTGGGCCGGCAACGACGGCGGCGAGCCGGACGTCGTTCTGGCCGCCGCCGGCGACGTACCGACGATGGAGGTTCTCGCCGCCACCGATCTGCTCCGCCATGAACTGCCCGATCTATGCGTCCGCGTCGTGAACGTGGTCGACCTGATGCGGCTGGAGCCGGCGGGCGAGCACCCGCACGGCCTGCCGGATCCCGAGTTCGATGCGATCTTCACCACGGATCGGCCGGTCATCTTCGCCTACCACGGCTATCCCGTCGTTGATCCATCGGCTCACGTACCGTCGCGCCGGCCACGACAATTTCCACGTCCGTGGATACAACGAGGAGGGCAGCACGACCACACCGTTCGACATGCTCGTCCGCAACAACATGGACCGCTTCCATCTCGTGGTCGACGTCATTGACCGGGTGCCGGGGCTGGCCCGCAAGGCGGCTGTGCTGCGGCAACGCATGGTCGACAAGCTCGCCGACCACCATGCCTACGTACGGGAGTCCGGCGAGGACCTGCCCGAGGTCCGTGACTGGGTCTGGCCTCGCTAATCTCGGCGCACAACTGCCACCGCATCCGCTACAGCGAGGAGCTCTGAGCGCACCCAGATGGCGATGTACCTCGATCCGGTCGCTCTCGACGACGGCGGACTCGGTGCCCGAAGCGTCGACGTGCTGTTAGCCGGTCAGGACGGTTCGGGCGCGTTTCTTGCCAGCCCTACGTTTCCCGTCTACCGCTTCGCGTGGCTGCGCGACGGATCGTTCTGCGCGCGGGCACTCGACGCCGTCGGGCGATCCGATCGGGCCGCATTGTTCCACCGCTGGGTGCAGCGGACGGTCGTCGCCCATCGTGAGCGGGCCGAGGCGGCGATCACCGAGCTGACGGCGGGCCGGATGCCGGCTCCGGAGGACATCCTGCCGGCGCGGTTTGTCGTCGACGGCCGCCGGGAGGTCCCGGGCGAGGTGCTCGGGGAGGTGTGGCCGAATTATCAGCTCGACGGCTACGGCATGTGGCTGCACGAGTTGGCCAGCCATCAACGGGCCTCGGCCGGCGAAGGACCGCCTGGGCCGGCTGACTCCGGTTCGACGGCGCTCGATCGGACCGCTGTCACCCTCGTGGCCGACTATCTGTCGGCGGCGTGGCGGAGCGATTGCTACGACTGCTGGGAGGAGTTCGGCGACGGTCAACACGGCGGGACGTACGCCGCCGTCGCTGCGGGTCTCGCGGCCGCCGCCGACCTGTTGGACGAACCGCGCTACGCGAGCGTCGCCCACGAGGTGCGCACGGCGCTCGGCGACACGTTCGTCCGCGACGGCCGGCTCTGCAAGGGCGACAAGGATGACCGGGTCGACGCGAGCCTGTTGTGGTGTGCTTTGCCGTTCGGCCTGTTCACGCCGGACGATCCGGTAATGCGGGCGACCGCCGAGGCCGTCCGCGCCGACCTCTGCGGCCACACCGGTGGTATCTACCGGTACGTCGGCGACAGCTACTACGGCGGCGGCGAGTGGGTCCTGCTGACCGCGTGGCTTGGTTGGTATGACGCGGTCACCGGCAACACCGGCGGTGTCCGGGCAGCCCGGGAATGGATCCGCCGCACCGCGACGACGGAGCTCGACCTACCCGAGCAGACGACCGACGGCGCACAGGATCCGGCCATGGTCGAGTCATGGGTGAACCGGTGGGGTCCGGTCGCGACGCCGCTGCTGTGGTCACACGCGATGTACCTGATCATGTCGGCGGCGGCAACGTCGACCTGATCGGTCAGCTCGGCGTGCGATCTTGCATCTCCCACGCGTGATCGAGCACGTGCCACGCGATCCGCCGCGCCGCGTACGCCGGCGGCCAGGTGCCGGGCGGCACGTCGCCGCCGGGCCACGGTCGGCTCAGCGCCGCGACGATGTCGGCCCGGAGCGCGGCGATCGCGGTGATGTCGGCGAGGTCGGGCCGCTTGTGTTTGACCCCGATCTTCCGTGCGTACGACGCCTCGGCGCCGACGACGTGATCGGCCATCTTGTCGCGATCGCGGCCGCCACCCCGCGGCCCCTTGGTGAGCTCCGACGGTGTCGCCGCGACGATGCCGGCGAACTCGTCCCACGCCGCCGACACGAGCGCCGCGATCCGCCGGGCGTCCGCCGGCCTCAGCGCGGCCCGGTCGGCGTCGGCCGCGTGGTCGAGCACGCCGAAGTCGGTCGAGGTGTTGCCGGGGATGCGCTCGACGACGGTGAACACATCGGTCGGGACGGCCAGCCCGGCCCGCTTCACGACCGGCGCATAGCGCGGCAGGTAGCTCGCGAGAGCGTCGAGCGCCTGCTCCTCATCCTTCCCGGACCGCGACCAGCCGGGCCACGCCAGCGCCGCCGCGAACACCTTCTTCTTACCGACCTCGAGATAGACGTCTGTTCCCCGGGATGTGGTCACCGCCTCATCCTCGCGCACCCGACCGACAGCATCGACCGGGCTACGGTCGAGAAATGCGCATCCTGCTGATCTCGGGCAGCACCCGGTCCGCGTCGACAAACTCCGCCGCGCTGCGCGCGATGCACGAGCACCGACCGGCCGGCATCGACACCGTCTGGTACGAAGACGTCGCTGGCCTCGCGAGCCTCCCCGCGTTCAATCCGGACCTCGAAGACGACCTGCCACCGGCGGTCGCGACGCTGCGCGCGACGATCGACGCGTCCGACGCGGTGCTGTTCTGCACGCCCGAATACGCCGGGTCGCTGCCGGGCAGCTTCAAGAACCTTCTGGACTGGACCGTGCGCGGCGGCAACCTCTACGGCAAACCCGTCGCGTACGTCTCGGTTGCCGCCGACGGACGCGGCGCGGGTGCCGAGGCCAACCTGCGTACCGTCCTCGGATACGTCGGGGCGACGCTGATCGCGGACGCCTGTGCCCGCGTGTTCGTGGACCGCGAGGCGGTGGGGTCGGACGGTCGCGTCGCCGACCGTCCGACCCGCGACCGATTGGTCGCGGCCCTGGCCACCTTCGCCGACGCTGTCGCGGCGGTTACGGCACCGTCGCAATAGCGGCCAGCGCGGCCGGTACGGCAGCGGTGTGGACGACGCCGAGCCTTCGCGTCGCGCGTGTGATCGCCACGTAGAGGTCATTGCGGCCTCGGGCCGACGCGCCGGCGATGGCCGCGGGCTCGACGACGATGACCGAGTCGAATTCGAGACCCTTGGCCTGCCGTACGGACAGCACGACCACGCTCGCGGTGAGGTCGGTGTCGTCGCCGGTGGCGGCCTCCGGCAGGGCGGCGCGTACGTCGTCGAGGCATGCATCGGGCACGATCACCGCCAGCCGACCGTCACCAACATGCCCGATCTCCGCGTCGACCGCGTCCCGGATCCCGGCCGCGATGTTGGCGACCCGTCGACGCCATGGGGCCTCGCCGACGGCCCGGATCGACGTCGGCACGGCCAGGGTCGGGTCGATGTCGCGGAGCACGTCGGCCGCCACTGCCATGATCTCTGCCGGGGTACGGTAGTTGACCGTCAGCTCCGTACGCCGCCACCGGTCGGCCACGTACGGCCGAAGTGCCGCATCCCACGACGTCGTACCGGCCGGAGCACTCGTCTGGGCGACGTCACCGACGAGCGTCATCGACCGGCTCGGACAGCGGCGCATCAACGCTCGCCACGCCATCGCCGACAATTCCTGTGCCTCGTCGACGATGACGTGTCCGTACGCCCATCGCGGGTCGGCCGCCGCACGCTCGGCGACACTGAGACCATCGCTGTCGACCTGACGTTCGGCCAGCCGCGACGGGTCGATGAGGTCGAACGCCATCAGCACCTCGGGATCGTCGTCGATGTCGCGCGACAGGATCTCGAGCACGCCCTCGGCGTACGCCTTGGCCCGGGCCGCTTCGGCCTCGTCGATCGCCCGCTCCTCCAAGTCGTCCACGCCGAGATATTCGGCTGCCTCGTCGAGCAGCAAAACGTCGGCGACGGTCCAGCCGCCGCCCGGTTCGCGGCGAAGGCGATCTCGTTCGGTCCCGGAAAGCTGTGGCGCCGCGATCTCCAGCGCGATCGGATCGGCGTACAGGTCGGCCAACAGTTGCTCGGGCGTGAGTTCAGGCCAAAGCTCGGCCAGCGCGGCCTGCACCGATGAGCTGGCGATCAGGTCATCGCGAACGAGCACGATGTCGCCGTTGGTCAGCAGGTTCGGGCCGCCGATGACGTTCGCGCCGACCCGATCGGCGACCTGCCTCGCCAACGCGTCGATCATCTGGCGAACGAAGATGCGTCGGGCCGGATTGTGCGGCAGCCGGCTCGCCCGGGCCAAGTCGCGAGCGTTCTCGATGACCTCCGGCTCGAGGACGACGGTGTCGCCTTCGAAGGCGATCTCCCACCGGTCGTCCGGCGCCCGTTCCCGGTCGGCTACGGCCCGCGCGATGACGTCTGCCATCTCCGCACGTCCCTTGATTTCCGCGACGTCATCCGGTTCCTCGGCCGTCGCGGCCACCCCGGGCACGAGGCTGCCGGTCGTGGCGAGCACGACCGCGGACTCGCCGAGCCCGGGCAGCACCTGGCTGATGTAGCGCAGGAATGTCGCGTTCGGACCGACGATCAGCACGGCTCGCTTGGCCAGCGTGTCGCGGTGGTGGTAGAGCAGGTACGCGGCCCGGTGCAGCGCGACCGCGGTCTTACCCGAGCCGGGGCCGCCCTCGACCACGAGGGTGCCAGCCTGGTCGGCGCGGATGATCTCATCCTGTTCGGCCTGGATCGTCTCGACGATGTCGCGCATCCGGCCGGTCCGGGTCGCCGACAATGCCGACAGCAGAGCAGTTTCGCTCGCGAGGTTGCCGTCGTGAGCGGCGGTCCGGTCGTCGGCTCGGCGGCCCCGGTCGTCGGCTCGGTCGCGGTCGCCGCCGGGACCGTCGCCGACGACCACGGCGAGATCGAGCGTCTCGTCGGTGATGCCGACGACCTCCCGCCACTGTGTCGTGATGTGCCGCCGGAGCCGGGCGCCGTCCGGGTGCGCGACCGTGGCCAAGTAGAACGGACGCGCGGCGGGCGCACGCCAGTCGACCAGAAGTGGCTCATCCGCGGCCAATGGAGTGTCCGACCCCGTCGGCGCATGCGCGTCGGACGGATCGACCGTATCGATCGTGTCATGAATGCCGATGCGGCCGATGTGACGCGACGTTCCATCGGTGAAATCCAACCGGCCGAAACAAAGGCCATTCTCGACCGCGTTGTATTGCGCGATCTGGTCGACGTACATGGTGCTGGTGGCATCGCGCTGGCTGAGCTGCTGGTGATTCGTGCTGCGCTCGCCGAGCGCGGCACGAAGCCGCTCGGCCGCGAGTTTGCGCAGGTCATCGAGGCGGCGATAGAGGGCAGAGACGTACACTTGCTCATCGGCGAGGTCGTTTGACACGCGTGCTCCTCGTGCGTTAATATTCATTCGCGGAGAGGTAGTTAATACTTCTGTTTGCGGGGCATGTTACGAGCGGCCAGACTACCTGGTCGCTTTTTCTTTGCCTATAGGTCTCCGCGCTATTTTCGAGAAAAGGCTCTGCGCCATCGGGCACAACTCGACGTCGACGGGCGCCGCGGTGCCGGGCCGGGCCAGGGCCGTCGGTCGCCAGGTACCTCGATGCAAAGGTCGGTGCGTGGGACCCGGCTCTGCGTTAGGCTCGCCGTCATGACACCAGCGTTCGCCGCCGACCGCGGCCAGATGATGCCCCGAGTCCGGGGCCGCTGACGCGCGTGTAAATCGCCAACGAGTCCCGCCACATCGGGGCTCGTTTTTTGTTGCGCGACATCGAGCGTGGCAACGGCCGCCCCGACCTTCCTAAGTGTCCGGAGGCACCGATGACCACGTTCCTGTCCACCACGATCCCGTACGTCAATGCCGCGCCGCACATCGGTTTCGCGCTGGAGGCCGTACAGGCGGATGTCCTGGCCCGCCACCGGCGGCAGCGCGGCGAATCCGTACGCCTGCTGTCCGGCACCGACGACAACTCGCTCAAGAACGTACTGGCGGCCGAGGCCGCCGGCGTCGATGTGGGTGCCTTGGTCGACGCCAACGCCGCCCGATTCGCCGCCCTGGCCGGTGTGTTGTCGCTCAGTTACGACGATTTCATCCGGACCAGCCGCGATCCGCGCCACCCGGTCGGCGTCGAGGCACTCTGGCGCGCATGCGCGGCCGCGGGCGACCTCTATCAGGCGACCTACGACGGCCTCTACTGCGTCGGCTGCGAGCACTACCTCACGACTGACGAGCTCGATCCGGCCGGCCACTGCCCGGACCACGGCGTTCCGCCGCAGCACATCGCCGAGCGCAACTGGTTCTTCCGGCTGTCCCGGTATGCCGACCGGATCGAGACCGCGATCGAGTCCGGCGAGTTGCGCATCACCCCACTCGCACGACGCAACGAGGTGCTCGCCTTCATCCGGAGCGGGCTGCGCGACGTGTCCATCTCGCGATCCCAGGTGCGGGCACGCGGCTGGGGCATTCCGGTGCCCGGCGATCCCGACCAGGTCATCTACGTCTGGTGGGACGCGCTCGGCAATTACGTCACCAGCCTCGGCTTCGGAGCGCCCGATCGGTCGACGTTCGACCGCTGGTGGACGCACGCAGACCGGCGCATCCACCTCGTCGGCAAGGGCGTGCTCCGGTTCCATGCCGTCTACTGGCCGGCACTGCTGCTGTCGGCCGGACTGGCGCTGCCGAGCGACATCCACGTCCATGACTACCTGACGGTCGATGGCCGCAAGATCAGCAAATCCGCGGGTACGGGCGTCGACCCGGTGGCCGTGGCCGACGCGTACGGCACCGATGCACTGCGCTGGTGGCTGCTCCGCGACGTGCCACGGACCGGCGATGCGGACTTCACCGTCGAGCGGCTCGAAGCACGGGCGCGCGAGGACCTGGCCGGCGGCTTCGGCAACGTCGTCCACCGCGTGGTGACGATGATCCACCGGTTCCGCGACGGCATCGCGCCAGACCTTCCGGCCACAGTGTCCTTGTCGATCCCGGATGAGGCCAAGGATCTGGTGTCCACCTACGAGCGCGCGCCCGGCACGATCAATGCCGCGCTCGCCGATGCCGACTTCCGTACGGCCGCCGGTGCGCTGACCGACATCGTGGACGCTGCCAACCGCTGTATCGAAGCTACGAGGCCGTGGACGTTGGCCGCCGCCGCACGACAGGGCGACGACGATGCGGCGGCGCGGCTCGACGTCGTCCTCGCCGTGCTGCTGCAGGCGTGTCGGGTCCTCGGCCGCGAACTGGGTGCGTTTTTGCCGGACGCGGCCGGCCGGATCGTCGCCGCGTGCACGGGCGGACGGTTGCCCGTACCCGTGAAGGTCTTCGACGTGGGTCTGGATGGGTGAGGGTCAGAGCCAGCCCTTGCGCCGGAAGATGACGTAGAGCGTCACGGCGAGCCCGACCGTGACGGCGGACGACGTCCAGAATCCCCAGGGCTGGCTGAATCCGGGGTACGGGACGTTCTGGCCGTAGAAACCGGTGATCGCGGTTGGTACGGCGATGATCGCGGCCCAACTGGTGACCTGCTTCATCACAACGTTGAGACGGTTGCCGCGCACGGTCAGATGCGTCTCGTAGATATTGCCGATGAGCTCGCGCAGCGAGTCGGTCCACTCACCGGCGCGCAGCACGTGGTCGTACACGTCCTGGAAATAGGGCATCGTTTCCGGGTCGATGACGTGTAGATCGCGCCGCATCAGAGTGTTCACGACTTCGCGCATCGGAGTCACAACGCGGCGCAGCATCACCAGCGACTTGCGTAGCTCGTATGTGCGGCGCTGCATCGTCGCGTCCTTGATGACGTCGGAGAACAACGTCTCCTCGAGTGCTTCCATGTCCGAGTCGAGGCTCTGGATCGTGTCGAACTGCGTGTCGACAATGTGATCCAGCAGGCCGTGCAGGAGGAACGCGACCCCGCTCTTGGACAGCGTGGCATCGGCGTTGTCCCAGCGGTACATCACATCCTTGATGTCGAAGCCATCCGTCTTCCGTACGGTGACGAGCGCACGCGGCAAAATGAATGCCGCCACTTCGTTGGTCTGCAGCGCGCCCGTGGCGTCGTCGAGTGACGTGGAGTACGCCGTCAGGAACAGATGCGTCGGGTAGTGGTCGAGCTTCGCCCGCTCGTGCGCCTGGATGGCATCCTCCACAGCGACTGGGTGCAGGCCGAGTTCCTCGCTGATCGCTCCAAGATCTTCTTCGCTCGGCTCGCACAGGTCGAACCAGACGACCGTGTCATCTTCGGCCAGGTGGTCCGACACCTTTTCGACCGGGAAACCCTCGTCGATAAGTTCGCCGTCGCGGTAACAGCGGGTCAACGCCATACCGAATAGCCTATGCGGTCAAACCACGTCGAGCGGGCGACGGTCACCGGGCGGCAGCTCGACGGCGATCCGGTCACCGGTCCGTACGGCGCCGCCGGCCAGGACGATACCCATGATCCCGGCGCGCCGGACGACGGTGCCGTCGCCATCACGGGTCAGCACCTGTTTCAACAGGCCGTCGCGGAAGCCGTCGATCTGGCGGCACGGGTTGCGCAGGCCGGTCACCTCGACGACGGCCGACCCTCCGATCGACAGCCGCGTGCCGGTCGGCAGCGCGAGCAGGTCGACTCCGGCCGTGGTGACGTTCTCTCCGAGATCGCCGGCGCGGACCGGGAACCCGGCCCGGTCCAGCGCCGCGAACAGCTCACTGGCGACAAGGTGAACCTGGCGCAAGTTCGGCTGGGTCGGGTCGCGCCGCATCCGCGACAGGTGCTGGACGGTCACACCGGCGTGCGCGTCACCCGCGACGCCGAGACCGGCGACAAGCGTGATCGACGGCTGTACGAGCTTCGAGAAGCGGTGGGCCGGGTCGCTCGCAACGGCGACCACGACAGCAGCGGCCGGTTGGTCGGTCGTGTCGTGCGTACGGTCTGGTGTCATAGCGTCCGTGCCTCCGCCGACGTGTATAGCCCGGCGACGCTGCCTGCACGTCAGGTTAGTCGACGGGCCGGCACGCCGGATCTGGCGGCGCCGGCTCGTGGACGACCTCAGCAGGGCACGCGGTCGAGGACCTTCGTCTCGTCGACCTTGGCTAAGGTCGCCTGCATGCTCGCTGATATTGGCCCGCTGACCACTGACGACATCGAAGCGTGGTGCGCCATCATGGCGGACGGTCCGGGACGGGAGTCGGGTTCGAGCGTGGACGCCGGCACCCTCGCCGCCGCGTTGCGAGGCGGCGAGCCCTCGACCGACAGCGTGTTGCGCCTCTGCGCGCGCCGCGGCGGGCTTGTGGTGGGTGCGGCCGATTGCCGCGTGCAGCCGGGCGGCACGTTCCTGCGGGTGTACGTGACCGAGCCGCACCGACGGGCCGGACTCGGGCGGAAGCTTCTCGACGCGGCGATGGCGTGGTCCCGGGCGGCTGGCGCGGAACGGGTGACCGCCGTGGTCGTCGCCGGCGGCCCCGGCGAGACGTTCGCGGCCAGCGTCGGCGCCCGTACGGTCATCCGACTCGTGACGCTCGAACGCAACCTGGACAGCCCGGCACCGCCGATACCGTTGCCGCCCGGAGTTCATCCCGTGTCGTGGACGGCGCATTGCCCGGATGCGCTGCTGTCGTCCTATGCCGACCTCAAGTGCCGCGTCGCCGATGCGCCGGACGCGCATCTCCAGCTCGACCGCCCGGTGTGGACGCCGGCGGACGTACGGGCGTGGGAGACCCGACACGGCCGCCACCTCCTCGTCTGCGGCGCGAGCGACGACGCGACTGGCACGCTGATCGGCTTCACCGAGGTCCTGGCGCCGGATGCCGGCACCGTCGACCAGATCGACACCGCCGTCGACCGGGCCTGGCGCGGCCGCGGCGTCGGCACCTGGCTCAAGGCGACGATGGTCGATCGGCTGCGCACCGAGCAGTCGCGCGGTGACGGCCGGCACCTGGACCGGATCGTCTCGACGATCAACGAACGCAATGTGCCGATGCGCACGGCGAGCGAGCGGGTCGGCTACCGGGTCGCATGGCAACGACGCCTCGTGGCGATCGACCTTCCCGGGCCGGAATCCGGCGCTACTGTCCAGTAACTTGAGGTGGCAGACTGACTGGTATGACGCGCTTCGTACAGGCCGCTCCCGAGCTTCCGGACCCGTACACGTCAGATCAGGTGTTGCGCTCCTACCTGATACGCCATCTCGGCGCCGACCGGATGGCATCGGTCGAGCCGCGGCTGGCCGCGCTCGGGTCGGCCGTGACCGCGACCCTGCGTGAGGCGCATCTGGACGCGGAGGCGCATCCGCCCACGCTGCGCCAGTTCGATCCGTGGGGCGGTCGCGTCGACCGGGTCGAGACGAGCGCGGGCTGGCAGACGTTACGGTCGGCCGCGGCCGAGCACGCCGTGGTAGCACTCCCCTACCAGCCCGAGGCGCGAGCCACGTTCGGGTCGACCGCGCGCATCGTCCAGCACGCGTTGCTGCACCTGTACGGGCCGGAGTCCGCGGTGTTCTCCTGCCCGGTCGCCATGAGCGACGGGGCAGCCGCACTGCTGTCGCGCGACGACGTCGACCCAGCGGTACGGGATGCCTGGCTCCCCCGCCTCCTGTCGACCGATCCCGACCGCGCTATCACCAGCGGCCAGTGGATGACCGAGTCCCAGGGCGGGTCCGACATCTCCCGCTCGACCACAACGGCGCGGCCACCGGACGCCAGCGCAACCGTCGACCGCGCACGCCAACCGTGGCAGCTGACCGGCGAAAAGTGGTTCTGCTCGGCGGCCGACGCGGCCATGGCCGTCGCGCTGGCCCGCCCGGAGGGCGCCGGACCCGGCAGCCGCACCTTGGCACCGTTCGTCGTCCCGCGTTACGCCGACGACGGCGTTGCTCCCGCGCCCGGGCTGCGGCTGCACCGCCTGAAGGACAAGCTCGGCACGCGCTCGGTGCCGACGGCCGAGATCGGCCTGGAGGGCGCGGCCGGGTATCCGGTCGGCGATCCACACCACGGCGGCTTGGCCCGGATGATGACGCTGGTCGTCATCACGCGGCTGCACAACGCGGCGGCCGCGGCCGGCGGGATGCGCCGTGGCCTCGACTACGCCCGCGCGTACGCGTCCGTGCGTACGGTCGCCGGTGGTCCGCTCATCGGCAATCCGTTGCACCGGGCCACGCTGGCGAAGCTCGCCGTCGACGCCGAGGCGGCGTTCGCCCTGACCGCGCATGCGTTCGCCCTGCTCGGTCGGGTCGAGTGTGACGCCGACGAATTGGCCGCGGCCGAGCTGCGTCTCGTCGCACCGCTGGCGAAGATCGTGACCGGGAAGCTGGCCGTCGCCTCGGCCAGCGAATATCTCGAATGCTTCGGCGGCGCCGGCTACGTCGAGGAAACCGGCATCCCGCGTCTGCTCCGCGACGCCCAGGTCCTGCCGATCTGGGAGGGTACGAGCAACGTGCTCTCGATCGACGTACTGCGATCGCTGGGCGCCGATGCACCGGCCAAATCGCTTCTGGCCCGCGTCGACGCCGCACTTGACGCGGCGACCGGCGAGACCGCCGCCGCGTTAGCCGATGCCCGGGGGCGGCTGACCGTCGGGTTCACCGCCGCCGCCGCACAGCCATCGGCCCCCACGGTGATCGCCGGTGCGCGTGACCTTGCGCTGCTCGCCGCCGACGTGCTCATCGCGGCGTTGCTCATCGAGCAGGCGGTCGCCGGCGCCGACGAGCGGGCGTCCGCGGCGGCCGACCTGTGGGTACGCGGGCGGATCGCCCGCGTGGACGTCGGCGCGGCCGCCGCCGAGGCGTACCCGGTGCTGTGCGAGCCGGCCTGATCCGCGCCGGATTAGCCTGACGGCGTGTTCACTGCGACGGATCGCGACCGGCTCCGGGATCGGCTCGTGTCCGATGCCCGCGCCGACGATCGCATCACCGGTGCCGCACTGACCGGATCGGCATCCGTCGGCCGAGAGGACCGGTGGTCGGACATCGATTTCGCGGTGTCCGTCGCACCGAGCGTCGAACTGACCGACGTCATGTCCGACTGGACGGCCAGCCTGTACGCCGAGCACGGCGCCGTTACGCACCTGGACCTGCATCGCGGCGGCACCATCTACCGCGTGTACCTGCTCGGCAGCACACTTCAGGTCGACATCGCGTTCAGCCCGGCCGCGGAGTTCGGTGCCGTCGGCCCTACGTTCCAGTTGTTGTTCGGCGCCGCCAACGACCCACGACCGGCGCCGGAGCCTACAGCTGCCGACCTCATTGGAATGGGCTGGCTCTACGCCCTGCATGCCCGGTCGAGCATCGAGCGCGGTCGGGTGTGGCAGGCCGAATACATGATCAGCGGAATCCGCGAGCGAGTGCTGGCGCTGGCGTGCCTACGTCATGGGTTACCGGCGACGCAGGGCCGCGGCGTCGACGTGCTGCCGACCACGGTGACCGGCCCCATGGCGGCCACGCTGGTCCGCACCCCCGAGCCCACCGAATTGCGGCGGGCGTTCCGGGCCGCGACGGCCGTTCTCCTGACCGAGATCGGGTATGCCGACCCTGCGCTGGCCGAGCGCCTTGCTGCGCCACTGGGTGAGCTGGCCGGGTGAGCGGGCGCCAAGGACGGACGAGACAACGAAAACGCCCTCACGGCTGACCGTGAGGGCGGATCGATGAAGCTCCGACGTGCTGGTGTTACGCCGTCGCAGCGGTACGCGTCAGGCGCGACCCCGCAACGTGCGGACCTCCTGCAAGCGCTCGGCGAGGATGTCGTCGAGCTCGGCCATGCTGCGACGCTCCAGGAGCATGTCCCAGTGCGTACGCGGCGGCTTGGCCTTCTTCTGCTCGGGCTCGCTGCCGTCGACCAGCCGCGCGATGCTGCCGTCGAACTTGCACTCCCAGGTAATCGGCACCTCGGCGTCCACCGCGAACGGCACCTCGAACTGGTGGCCCTTGGCGCACAGATACTCCCGGGTCTGGCGTGGTGCCAGCTCGGTGTTCCGGTCGGACTCGTAGCTCACGGCTCCGAGGCGGCTTCCGCGCAGCATGCGCTCGCCCATGATCGGCTATCCCCTTCGGGTCGACGAGTCGATATCCGTGGTCATGTGACCACGCTTGTCCTAACGAGAGTGACCGCCGTTGGATTCCCACGGCACGATCCCGGATGCCGGCGCATGCCGGCAATCGCGTAGTAAGGGTAGCCCGCGCAGCGCCCCAGTGACCAACGTCTCTGGCTGACGCCACCGACGCGGCCGGCCCGGCCTCGCGGTTTGGTGACGCGCCGCGCCTATCGCGGATCGACGATCTCACCCTCGATCGTTTCGGTGTCTGTCGCCACACCTGCGCCCGCGCCGCCGCGGTTCGCGTTGGTACGGGTCGGACGACCGGCGCGCACCTTCACCAGGCGCGGGCCGAAAAGATCACCCATCGCGGCCGACGCGAGTTGCCGACTCGCGAGGACGGTCAGTCCCCGGCTCGCCAGCGTACGGATCGGCGGCACGAACAGAGCGAGACCGAGGACATCGGTGATGAAACCGGGCACCAGGAGGAATAGCGCCCCGAGCAACCCGACCAGTGATCGGGTCACGTGCGGTCCGGGGCGATCGCCCGCCGCCGCTACCGACTGCCACCGACGCCACGCCCGCAGGCCCTCCTGCCGCAGCAGTACGGCGCCGAGCGCCATCAGGGCGAGCAAGATCAGCACGGCGAAGCCGAAGCCGATGAGCTTACCGACGATGATGAAGACCACGACTTCTGCGACGAGCATCACCACGAGCGCGAGCGCGGGCCAACGGATGCGTACGCGCATCGCGACCTCCTGTTGATCGACTATCGGCGGGTCCGACCCGCCGCCTTACTCAACGCCCGCAGCCGCGATCTCGTTCCCCAGACCGTGACCCGCCACAGTGCCTCCCGGACCACGGACGAACTCATCTTGCTCGTGCCGTGCTCCCGGTCGGCGAACCGGATCGGTACCTCGACCAGCCGGAAACCATCACGGTACGCCCGCCACGCAAGGTCGACCTGGAAGCAGTAACCCTGGGAGGCGACCGCGTCGACGTCGATCTTCTCCAGCACCGGCATCCGGTAGGCGCGGTAGCCGCCGGTGGCGTCCTTGATCGGCATGCCGAGCGCGAGCCGGGTGTAGAGGTTCGCGCCCCGGGAGAGCAGGAACCGGTGGGCCGGCCAGTTCACCACGGTGCCGCCCCGCACCCAGCGGGAGCCCAGCACCATGTCGGCCGTACGCAGGGCGTCGAGGAGCTTCGGGAGCTCCTCGGGTGCGTGTGAGCCGTCCGCGTCCATCTCGACCGCGGCGTCGTACCCGTGCTCGGCCGCCCAGCCGAACCCGGCCACGTACGCCGCTCCGAGGCCGTTCTTGCCTGGTCGGTGCAGCACATGCACCGCGGGGTCGCCGGCGGCGAGTGCGTCGGCCCGACGGCCGGTGCCGTCCGGGCTGTTGTCGTCGGCGACGAGGATCTCGACCGACGGGACGGCGGCCCGGACGCGCCCGACGATCATGTCGAGGTTGTCGATCTCGTTGTACGTCGGGATGATCACAAGCACGCGGCCGACGCCCGGATACCCGCCGGCATGCTCGGCCGGCGTGGGAATCCCCGCGGCCGGCGGCCGAGGCTCGGAGCCGGATGTCGTGCGCTCGCTCATGCGGTGGTCACTCCGTGTCCAGTGGTCGGTGCAGTGGCGCCGCGGCGGATGCCGGACGGCGGGCGCGGCGCGTCCACACGGCGCCGAGCAGGAAGGCGAGTGCCAGCCCGCCGCCGATGAACTCGGGGATCGGGCCTAACTCGGTGGCTAGCGTACGGTGCTCGCCCAACCTCAACTGACGCAGCTCCGTCGCCGGCACGTTGAAGCCGGTGGCATTGTGCACGCCGCCGCTGGCGTCCACGAAGCCCGAAATCCCGACCGTGGACACCATGAGAGCGTCCCGGCCGTGCTCAACGGCCCGCAGCCGGACCATGGCAAGTTGCTGGCTTGCCTCGGCCCGGTCGAAGTCGGCGTTGTTCGTCTGAACGGCCAGCAGCTGCGCCCCGCCGGTGACGGTGTCCCGCACGATGTTGTCGTAGGCGACCTCGAAGCAGATCGCGTCGCCGACGGTTACGCCGCCCAGGTTCAAGATCCCGTGCGTCGTACCGGCGACGAAGTCGTGTGTGACCAGGTCGACCTTCTTCGACACCAGCCGGGCCACGCCGCGCAGAGGGATGTATTCGGCGAACGGCACCGGGTGCTGCTTGACGTACGTGCCGTGTGGGCCGGACTGCGGGCCGCCGGTCGGGCCGGGCAACCACACGATGGATGCGTTGCGATCATTTGTTCCGGGGCCTTCGAGCACCGCGCCGACGAGGATAGGTGCACCGATGGTGTTCGCCGCGTCGGTGATCTCCGCGGCCGCGTCCGCGTTGCCCGGGTCGTCGGCGACGAGCGGATCGATGTCGCTGGAGTTCTCCGGCCAGATGACGATGTCCGGTTTCGGGGCTCGGCCGGCCGCGACCTGGGCGGCCAGGGCGAGCGTGGCCCGTACGTGGTTGTCGAGCACGGCGCGGCGCTGCGCGTTGAATTCGAGGCCGAGCCGCGGAACGTTGCCCTGCACGATCGCGACCTGGACCGGCCGGCCGTCCGGCGCGTGCAGCGGCACGGCGAAGCCGAGCGGGACGACCGCGAGCCCGGCGATCGCAATGCCGGCGGTCGCGATGCTGCGTCGCCGGATCGTCGAAAAGCGGCTGGCCGGATCCGCTCCCCCGGTTCGGCGGAGTCGACGCGCGTCGACGACGCGCCACGCGGACAGCGCGAGCATTCCGCCGCACAGTGCGACCGCGAACGTCACGAGCGGCGCGCCACCCAGTGCGGCGAACCGCAGCGCCGGCGAATCGCCCTGGCTGAACGCGAGCCGCCCCCACGGAAAGCCGCCGAACGGAACCCGGTCGCGCAGGGCCTCCTGGCCCAGCCAGAGCACGCCGGTCGCGATCGGCCACATCCAGCGTCGCCGGTCGATCAGCGGGCTGGCGTACGCCGCCAGCGCCCCGGTCAAGGCGACGAAGACCGCCTCCGCGGTCGCGAGGATGAGCCAGGGGCCGGTGCCGCCGACGATGTGGGTCCACTGGATCAGCGGCACGAAGAACAGCAGTCCGGTGAGACCGGCGAGCCGGAACCCGCCCCAGAACGTCCGTCGGTGGACGGCGACGGTGATCGCTGCGACCGCGAACGGCGCGAGCCACCAGAGGTTGGCCAGCGGGAAGGACACCAGCAGTCCGCCACCCGCGGCGATGGCCAGCACGGCAGCGATGGCGGTCGATACTCCGCCATCGGACGCACCGGTGGCGGACGTCGATGCCAGCTCGGGTGCGGTCGGGGCGGCTACCACGCCGGTCGCGCCGTCCGCGTCGCGATCACGCGCGGCCGTGCCGGTGGTGGAGCTGTTCGTCACCGCTCAACTGTGCCTTATCGAGGCTGAGTGTGGTGTACCCCGGTCCACGGGCGGTGTTTTGTCCGTTTCATCGACCACATCGCCCGTGGGCGCCCGAGACGTGGGCACCCGAGACGTGGGCGCCCGGAACGTGGGTACCGAGAAATGGAATCGGGGTGCGACCGTCGCGGCCGCACCCCGAGCTCCAGGACCCACTTCCCCCACGGCACGTCACCGCGTGCTCTGCGACCTTCGGACCGACGAGAGGTGAGCTGGCTGCTCATCCCTGGCCGTTGTCTACTGGCCGCCCCACGCTGTGCCGAAACCATGCCCCGCGACCGGTGCGCATCACCCCTGCCGACCCCCACCCGCTGGGCCTGGCCGGTGCGACGTCAGGTTGATCGTCGCGCGGCCGCGGGCGAAGAGGCGAGCGAATCGGTCGCCAATGAAGTTGGACCCGACAACGGTACGTGCCCGCCCCGGAGCCGTGTCAATGTCTGCGCGGATGTCGATCTCCGCCGTACGGCGTGTCGCGTCGGCGTGTCTCCGTCATCGGCTCATCGCACGCGGTTCGCCACGGTGAGTAGTTCATTGTGGAGGAGTTGTCGAGAAGCGTCCGGAAAGTCCCCGGCCAGCAGTCCGGCCGCCGCCAGCACGTACGCGACATCGACGACCGTGTCCGCGTGCCGCGGCAGCGGCCAGCCGCCGGCGAGATCGTGCAACGGGCCGGCCAGCACGGACGCTGCGCCGGCCGGTTCCGCGTGCCGCAGAACGCCGCCCGACCCGATCACGAGACGTACGTCCCGGAGGTCTTTGCGTGGTGCTCCCCCGGGCTCGCCGCGTGCATGTCGCCGGAGCGCGACGATCGCGGCCAACTCGGCGATCCGCAGATCCTCGGCGCGCTCCATATCGGTCGCCGGCAGAAAGGCCGGATCGGCCGCGCGGCGGGACGCGGCCGCCGGCAGCCCCTCGTCGACCGGCAGCGGTGACACGGGAACCCGCTCGACGGCGGCGGCCGCCACGACTCCCGCGGCGGACCAGCGCATGCCGAGGTCGCCCTCGACCGTACGGCTGCGCCACAGTGTGCCGGCGACTTCGGCCCGCGGGCCGGTGAACTGCTCGGGGTCCGGTGTGAGCACCGAGTACACGTCCGTCGTCGCTCCGCCGATGTCCACCACAACGAGATCCTGGCCGAGATCGTCGGCCAGCGCCTCGACGCCGGTCAGCACCAGATCCGGCGTGGCCCCGCGAACCAGGTCGACGAAGAGCCGACCGCCCAGCCGGCCCCGCGACAGCTTCTTGCCGCCGATCACGTGCGTGAGAAACACCGATCGGATGGCGGCGCGCGCCGGGACAGGATTCAGCACCCCGATCCGCGGCAGCACGTTGTCGGTCGCCACGAATCGGGCGCCCCGCGCGTCCAGCAGCGCGCACACCTCGTCGCGGGCATCGGCGTTGCCGGCCACCACGATCGGGACGCGCACCCGCGCGCTCGCGAGCCGTCCGGCGTTGTGCAGCAACACCTCCGCGTCGCCGCCGTCGGTGCCGCCGACGAGCAGGATCACGTCCGGTCGCGCCGCGCGCAGGTCGCCGATCGCGGCCGTCGTGAGCTTGCCGGTCGCGACGTGGACCACGCGGGCGCCGGCCGACAATCCGACGCGGTGGCCGGCCTCCGCGGTCACGAGCGACTCGTAGCCGACGACGGCCAGCCGCAGACCCCCACCCGCGCTCGAACACAGCCGGACATCGCTCAGGTCCGCGTCGGGCACTGCCACCGCCACCGCGTCCAACGCTGCCGCCAGCCCGTCGAGCACGTCGGTGGCGATCGTCGTCGGGTGTGCGGCCGTCGCCACCAGCCGACCCGTGGCCACGTCGACCACGGCGACCTTCGTGTACGTCGACCCGACGTCCCCACACACGACGAGCGGCGCTCCGGGCGCCTCGGCGACGTCGACCGACACCGCGACGACGGGACTGTCGGCTGTCCGTACCCCCGAAGGGGTCGACGTCACGCGGACCGTGGCGGCACCACGACCGTGCCCGTCGCGGTGACCGCGACGATCGGCGGATCGAGCACCTCGGCGGCCGACTCTCCGCGGTCCGGCCGGCCGCGGCAGACGACCACACAGGAGAAGTCGATGGTGCGGCTGCGCGTGCCGACCCGGGTCACGGTCGCGGTGATCTCCAGGACGTCGCCGGCCCGCATCGGCGCCCGAAACTGCACGTCCGAATAGGACGCGAACAGGCCCTCGTCACCGTCGGTGCGGATGGACGCCTCGGTTGCCACGTCGCCGAACAGACCCAGCGCGTAGGCGCCGTCGACCAGGTTGCCGGCGTAATGGGCGTGCGAGTAGGGCACGTAGCGGCGGTGGGTCACCACCAGGCCTTCGCGGGGGTCGGTCACGTCACGCCGCCTTCTGCTTGTTCGTCACCAATGCGTCCACCAGGTACGACGCCACCTCGCGCGGGGTGGTCCCGCGGCCGAAGATCCGGTCGACGCCGAGTTCGGTCGTCATCATCTCGTCGAATCGGGGACCGCCGACGACAAGCAACGGCCGGCGGTCGGCCGGCAGTGCTTCCCGGAACGCGGCCGACATCTCGCGCGTGTTGTGCAGATGCGCGTCGCGCTGGGTGACGACCTGGCTCACCAGGACGGCGTCGGCCTTCTCGTGCCGCGCCGTCTCGACCAGCTCCGGTACGCCGACCTGCGCACCCATATTCACCACACGCAGCTCGCGGTAATACTCGAGACCCTTCTCACCGGCGATGCCCTTCACGTTGAGGATCGCGTCGATGCCGACCGTGTGGGCGTCGGTGCCGATGCACGCGCCAACGACGACCAGCTTGCGGCGCAGCTTCTGCCGGACCAGCGTGTTGATTTCTTTCGCGCCGAGCAACGGGAAGTCGCGTTCGACAACCTGCACCTTCGACAGGTCGACGAGGTGGTTCACCGAGCCGTACACGACGAAGAACGTGAAATCGTCGCCCATCGGCTTCGCGTGCACCACCATCGCCGGGTCGAGGCCCATCTTCGCCGCGAGTTGCAGCGCGGCGCCCTCGGCCCGCTTGTCGGTCGGGATCGGCAGCGTGAAACTCAGCTGCACCATGCCGTCGCCGGTGATGTCGCCGTACGGGCGGATGATGTTCTTGATCTTGCCCATGCTCTCGGGGCGCCGTGTCGCTCACGCCGCACGCTCCCGGGGCGGCTCGGACAAGATCTCGGTGGCCGGGTTGTAGTAACCCGCCTCTTGCTTGGCCACTCCGTCCAGCCCCTTGCCCCGGTCGGGCGGCCGCTTCATGATGCCGAACGTTCCGTCCGCGATCGCGTTCAAGAGCGGTCCGCCGACCGTCCGGCCGGGCGACGAACCGGTGTCGTCGACGATGGTTTGCAGGAGATCGATCGCCTCGTCGAGCACCTGGTGGGCGCGCTGCTGGATGAACCCACCGGGCGCCGGTACGAAGTCCTCGTGCAGCCCGCCGGCGGCGCTCAGCACGTAGCGGACGTTCTGCAGCGCGACATCGCGGTCGGACAGCCACGGCGTCACGACCGCCTCGGTCATCATGCCGACGAGCAGGATGCCCTGGCCGGTCATCGTGCCGACGAGGTTGAAGAAGCCATCGAGCAGATTGCCGCGGAACACGTCGCCGGTCATGTGCTTGGTCGGCGGCATCCACTTCAGCGGCGCGTCCGGGAACAGTTCACGGGCGAGCAGCGCGTGCGCCAACTCCAACCGGAACGACTCCGGCAGGTCGGGATTGATCTCGAACGCGTGCCCGATGCCGAGCTGCCAGTCGGCCAGGCCGGCCTCGTGGGCGAAGTATTCGTTGAGCAGCTGCGACACGGTCACGGTGTGGGCCGCCTCGACCGCGTCGGCCGTGGTCAGGTAGTTGTCCTCGCCGGTGTTGATGATGATCCCGGCCCGGGCGTGGATCTGCCGCGAGAAGCGCTGGTCGACGAACGTACGGATCGGGTTGATGTCGCGGAACAGGATGCCGTACATCGAGTCGTTGAGCATCATGTCGAGCCGTTCCATGCCGGCCAGCGCCGCGATCTCCGGCATGCACAGCCCGGACGCGTAGTTGGTCAGCCGGACGTAGCGGCCCAGCTCCTTCGACGACTCGTCGAGCGCCGCCCGCATCAGGCGGAAGTTCGCCTGCGTGGCGTACGTCCCCGCGAATCCTTCCCGGGTCGCGCCCTCGGGCACGTAGTCCAGCAGCGACTGCCCGGTCGACCGGATCACCGCGATGACGTCGGCACCGGCCCGGGCCGCCGCCTGCGCCTGTGGGATGTCCTCGTAGATGTCACCGGTCGCCACGATCAGGTAGATCCATGGCCGCTGCTTCGGATCGCCGTGCCGCTTGACAAGACGTTCGCGCTCGACGCGCCGCTGGTCGATCCGCTTGATGCCGGCCGCCACCCCTCGGCGCGCAGCGCGACGGGCGGCAGTCTCGGCCCGGCCGGACGGGATCTCGAACCGGACCGACCCGGCCGCCGCCTTCTGCGCCAACTCGGTCAGGTCGTGCGCGCCCTCACGGGCCATCGCGTCGAAAACCGGCAACGCCACCCCGGCGCCCAGGCCGACCTCGTCCCGTACGGCGTCGACAAGACGGTTCACCCACGGGATGCCATCCGCGTCCGCGCCGGTGATGCCGGCCAGCCGCAGCACCGCCCGCTCAACCGAGAGGGTCGTGTGGGTGCGGGCCATGTCGACGACCGGCTTGCCGGCCTGGCGGGCCAGCGCTCGGGCCCGGCGGACGACGGCCGGATCCAGATTCAACTTCGCCGTTGGTTTCGCCTGGCGGGCGCGGGGCGGCATGGTGCTCTCCTACCTGTGCTGCTTGGGCACGGTCGTGACGTCGTTGTCAAAGATCGTGGTGCCGCGGACGACCGTGCGTAGGCAGGTCGGCAGCGGCGGCGCCGGTTCGCCCGGGCCGGCGGCGACCAGCGTGGGCAGACCGTTCGTACGACCCGTCGGCGTCGCCCAGATCGCGAACGTCGCGGCCGCGCCGGGGGCGAGCGTGCCTCCGGCATCGGCGTGTACGGCCCGCCAGCCGCCCCGGGTATGCGCCGCGAACGCGGTGCGTACGCCGATGCGCTGCGCCGGATTGTGGTGCGAGATCGCGGCCCGTACGGTGCCCCACGGGTCGATCGGGGTGACCGGTGAGTCGGAGCCGAAGGCGAGCGCGACACCGACGCCGGCGAGCGAGCCAAGGGGGTTCGACGCCCGCGACCGCTCGATGCCCAGCCGCTGGGCGTACATCGCATGGTCGCCGCCCCACAGGCGGTCGAACGCGGGCTGGACGCTCGCCACGATGCCGTACTCGACGAACGCGGCGATCAGCGCCTTGTCGATGATCTCGGCGTGCTCGATCCGGTGGCGCGCCAACCGGATCCGGTCCACGCCGAGTCGTGCGGCGGCGATGGCGAAGCCGGCGATGACGGTGGCGATCGCGGCATCGCCGATGGCGTGGAAGCCGCCCTGTACGCCGGCCTCGGTGCACTCGATCAGGTGCGCACCGGCCTGCTCGGCGGTGACGTAGGCGTGGCCGCGATGGGTCGGGTCGGCGGCGTCGAGGTACGGCTCGCGCAGATGCGCCGTCTGCGAGCCGAGCGCCCCGTCGGCGTAGAGGTCGCCGGCCGCCCCGATCGCGCCGAGCTCGCGGGCTCGTGCAGCCCCACCCAACTCGCCCCAGTAGCCGTACACGTCGGGCAGGTCCGGCTCACGGCCGAGCGCGAGGACATTCTGGAAGTCGTATTCGGACGACGTACCCGGGCCACCGCACTCGTGCACAGCGGCGATGCCGAGCGACGCGGCCCGCCGCAGGGCGGCCCGTTGTGCGCGATCCCGCTGGGCGTTCGACATCGCGCCCATCGTCATCCCGCGTACGACATGGTGCGCGTCGCGTCGCAGCCAGCCGATGGCGTCGTACCCGGGAGTGTGGATCGGCGTCCGGGCCAGCAGGTCGCTCGACACGACCGCAGAGTGCACGCTGACCTGTGACAGGTAGGTCGACCGGCCGCCGCCGGCGCGGTCGAGTTCGGCCGCCGACGGCGGCGTCTGGATCGACCAGCCCGACTCGTCCCAGCCGTGGCCGACCACGATCGCATCGCCCGGCAAGGTGGCCGCGTGGGCGGCGACCCGATCCAGCACCTCCGCGGCCGAAATGGTGCCCGACAGGTCGAGGCCGAGTGCGACGATGCCGGTGTCGGTCGCGTGCACGTGGGCATCGACGAACGCGGGCGTGACCAGCGCGCCGTCGAGATCGACCGTGACATCCGCGGCCGGAGCGTCGGCGTCGCTGCCGAGCCAGGCGACGGTGTCGTCGGCCACGACGATGGCGGTCGCGGTCGGATCAGCCGGGCTGTATACGTGCCCACCGCGGTAGAGGGTGGTCAATTGCTGGGCCATGGGATCAGTCTGCCCTGGCCCCGGCCGCACCCCTAGCCTCGGCGGCGATCCGGGCATCGAACAGGGCTCGTACGCCGCCGTCCGAGCGCAGGAGCGACAGTGCGTACTCGGCGTGTCCGGGCACGTATCCGTTGCCCACGAGCATCGTCACGTCGGCCGCGAGTCCCTCGGCGCCGAGCGCGGCAGCGGCGAACGACGTTGCCATCGAGAAGAAGATCACCGTGCCGCCGTCCGCGGTCGCGAGGATCGCGCCGTGCTCGCAGCCGGGCACGTCGACGCAGACCACGGTCACGTCGGCCGGGCCGCCGAGCGCTCCAGTCACCGCGGCCGCGAGTGCGACCGGGTCACGCGCGTCGGCCAGCGCGACCTCGTCGGCGAGGCCTACCGCACGGAGCCGCTCGGCCTCGGCCGGGATCGGCACCACGCCAACGGTGCGGGCCGCACCCGCACGTCGGGCCGCGACGAGAGACAGCGAGCCACTCTTGCCCGCGCCGCCGATCACCGCGACCTTCGCGTCGGCGTACCGGCCGACCACGCGTGCGGTCAGCGCCGGGGCCCCACAGACGTCGAGAACCGCAAGCGACAGCTCCGGATCCAGGTCGTCGGGCAGCACCGCGGCGATCGAGCGGGCGAACAGGATCGCGTGACCGGCCGCCGGCACCTGCTCACTCAGGCCGTCCCAGCGCGCCAGGTCATCGGTGATGGCCAGCGGTGTCAAGGTCAGCGAGACGAGCGTTGCGACGCGATCGCCGGGTTTGAGGCCGAGCGGCGAGCGCGGTCCGACGGCGTCGACGGTGCCGATCAGCATGCCGCCCGATCCGGTCACCGGGTTCTGCATCTTTCCGCGGGTACGGATGATGTCCAGTACCTCGGCCCGTACGGCCGCGCCGTCATTCGCGTGCTTCGTGGCGAGTTGTCGGAAACTGGCCGCGTCGAGGTTGAGCCGTTCGACTGCGATACGTACCTCATTTGCCCCGATTTCCGGGCTGCTGTCGAGGCGAAGCGCGGCTTGCGGCAAAACGCCGTCGGGCTCGATCACGCGGTGTAGACCGACCGGCGACGTCATGTGCACCTCCACGCTGGCGAGCGAGCTAACACATCGATCGCCTAGAGAATCGGGAAAACTTACGGCATACTAGTTCGCAGGCAGGAAATCTTCCAGCAACCTTCCGCCGGGAGACAACAATATCCGAAGGAGGGCGAGTGACTGACACACTGTTCATCCCCGCTCCCGCCGAGGGACCCGCGGACGTGTCGACCGTCGAGCCGGCCGTCGTCGAAGCAGGACAGCCGCACGAATACCGCCGGCGTGAGCTGGTCGAGCCGGACTGGACCCGGCTGCCCGGGTGGCGCGACGTCACCCGCGAGCAGTGGGAGTCCGCGCAGTGGCAGCGCGTGAACTGCGTAAAGAACATCAAGCAACTCCGCGCGGTGCTCGGTGACACCGTCGGCGAGGAGTTTTACGCCGACCTCGACGCCGACCAGCAGCGGTTCGCGACCATGTCCATGCTGCTGCCGCCGCAGATGCTCAATACGATGGTTCCACACCAGGTGCCGGACACCGCCTCGTTCTACGCCGATCCGGTCCGGCGCTACATGATCCCGGTCGCGTCCGACCGCCGTACGGACTGGCCCAGCCACCCTTACGCGACACGCGATTCGCTGCACGAGCACGACATGTGGGTGGCCGAAGGCCTCACCCACCGCTATCCGACAAAGGTGCTGGCCGAGCTCATCTCGACCTGCCCGCAATATTGCGGCCACTGCACGCGGATGGACCTGGTCGGCAACTCGACGCCCCAGGTGGACAAGCTCAAGCTCACTCTCAAGCCGGTCGACCGCTACGACGCGATGATCGCGTACTTGCGCCGCTCCCCCGGCGTACGCGATGTGGTCGTGTCCGGCGGTGACGTCGCCAACGTGCCGTGGAAGCAACTCGAGTCGTTCCTCACGCGACTGCTGGAGATCGAGAACATCCGCGACATCCGGCTCGCCACGAAGGCGCTCGCCGCCATACCGCAGCACTGGCTGCAGCCGGAGATCGTCGAGGGACTCGGCCGCGTCGCTGAGCGGGCGCACTCGCAGGGCGTGAACCTGGCGATCCACACGCACATCAACCACGCGAATTCGGTGACGCCGCTCGTCGCCAAGGCGGCCCGGACCGCACTCGACGTCGGTGTCCGGGACGTACGCAACCAGGGCGTGCTGATGCGCGGCGTGAACGCGACGACTCCGGCGCTGCTCGACTTGTGCTTCGCGTTGCAGGGCGAGGCGTCGATCCTGCCGTACTACTTCTATATGTGCGACATGATCCCCAACGCCGAGCATTGGCGTGTGTCGGTCGCCGACGCCCAGCAGCTGCAGCACGACATGATGGGCTACCTGCCGGGCTACGCAACGCCGCGGATCATCTGCGACGTTCCGTTCGTCGGTAAGCGCTGGGTGCACATGCTCGCCGAATACGACCGCGAGCGCGGCATCTCGTACTGGACGAAGAACTACCGCACGTCGATCGAAGCCGACGACCCCGAGGCCCTCGCCCGGCGGTACGAGTATTACGACCCGATCGACACGCTCGACGCCTCCGGCCAGGACTGGTGGCGCAAGAAGCTCGCGGCCGAGGCCGCCGAGCCCGCGACGACCGCCTGATTGGTCAATCGCTGAACTGGTAGACCACCCGCAACGGCCGCCCGACACATGTCGGGCGGCCGTTGTTTGGTTTTCGGTAGATAGGCCGCGTAGCGGCTCGTTGTGTGTTTGTGGTTGGAGGTCACATCTTGTAACGCATCCTAGGACGGTACTGCGGCGGGCCGACGCTCAGCGATCGAGCGCGGCGAGATCGAGTCGCCCGAGCCGTTCCGGGTCCGCGAGGATATCGATCTCGACGATGCGGTCCCGCACGATCGTGATGCCCATGACCGCTGTCACGACCCCACCGGGTGCGGTGACCAGGCCGACGCGCCCGTTGACCAGTGCCGGGCGCGAATCGCCGGCGCGCGACAGGCGCGCGAATGTCAGAGCTTGCTTGGCCACGGCCGCCGCGCCGCGCACGAACCGCGGCGTCGTGCTGGGCAGGACGCCGAGATCCGCCCGTAGTGTGACGTCCGGATCGAGCACGGCGACGAGCGCGGTGAAGTCGCCGCCCCGGGAGGCAGCGAGAAACGCGTCGACGACCGCCCGCTGGCGAGGAATATCGCTGTCCGGAGTCGTGGGTGCACCACGGATACGTTGGCGAGCCCGGCTGGCCAGCATCTTCGCGGCGTCCGGCGAACGGTCCACGATCGGACCGATCTCATCGAACGGGATCGCGAACATGTCGTGCAGGACGAACGCCAGCCGCTCGGCCGGCGTGAGTGTCTCCAACACGACGAGAAGCGCGAGGCCGACCGAGTCGGCCAGGACGGCCTGCTGCTCGGGGTCACTTCCGGTCACCGGGCCAACGATCGGGTCCGGGACGTACGCCTCCAGCGGATCCTCCCGCCGTGACGTACGCGAGCGCAGCATGTCGAGGCACACCCGGCCGACGACGGTGGTGAGCCATCCGCGCAGGTTGGCCACGTCGCTCGTGTCGGTGCGGCTCAGCCGGAGCCACGCCTCCTGGACCGCGTCGTCGGCCTCGCTCAGCGAACCGAGCATCCGGTACGCCACCGCGCGAAGGTGGCTGCGACTCGCCTCGAACCGTTCCGCCAGAACATCGTGCTCGTCCACGGTTACCTTCCTCCGTCCCATCCGTCATAGCAGTGACGAAGCAGCAACGACCGACGTAACACGAACGTGTGGGAGGTCATGGCGCACCCTGTGAACCCGATGAGCGCACCGATCCAGGTCACAGCGTTTCGGGACCGCGGATCCGCCTCGGCGCGCGTAGCATGTGGTGCGCTCGACCGCAAGTGGACCTGATTAACTCTCCCCCACGTGATCTCGCCGCCGTGCGACCGGCTGGCGATGGCTGGAGCGACTCAATGCCGGACGTGTCTCGCCGTGCCCTCCTGCGCGCCCTCGGCGTCGGCGCTGCCGCCGCCGCAGCATTCGGCGGGTACGAATACGTGGAATCCGGCGGCAATGATGCAGCGGCCAAAAGTCGTGTGGCGCGCAAGAGTGTGGTGACACGTCGCTACGCGGCGCACCCCTCCCACGTGATCCCGGCGGAAAACGCGCGACGTGGGTCTACGGCGTGGCGGATCGGTTCGCATCACACGCGCTCGTCGACCGACGACGTCGGACAAATCAAGGGATTCACGTCGAAGACGAGCGTACGCGTCGGCGAGTCGATCGACTTTCATGTGTCGGTCGATCAGGAACAGCTGTTCACGATCGACATCTACCGGTTTGGTTGGTATGCCGGCGCGGGCGCCCGGCACGTCATGTCGAGCCCCAGGCTGCGCGGCAAGCGTCAGCCATCGCCGCGTCTCGACCCCGACTTCGGTACCATCACCTGCCCATGGACGAGATCGTGGACGGTTCGGGCCCCGGCGAGCTGGACGTCCGGCCTCTACCTGGGGGTCATGACGTCGGCCGCCGGATATCGCAACTACGTGCCGTTCGTCGTCCGCGACGATCGCCCCGCCGACCTGCTTGTCGTGGTCCCGTTCACGACTTACCAGGCGTACAACCAGTTCCCGCTCGATCGCCGGGTCGGCAAGTCGCTGTATTACGGATATCTGCCGGAGGCCGTTGGTGCCGCGGGCGTAGGGGACGCATCGGCCATCTCGTACACGCAGCGGGCGGTCCACGTGTCGTTCGACCGCCCATTCGCCGACAACGGCTGGCCGCACCGGGCCGACGAGGACCAGAGTTTCGCGTTCTGGGCCGAGCGCCAGGGCTATGACCTGACGTACGCGACCAGTCTCGATCTACACAGTGGCCGCCTGGATCTGTCCCAGTACGCGGGCGTTGTCTTCAGCGGTCACGATGAGTACTGGTCCGAGGAGATGCGCCGTCAAGTCACGGCCGCCGTCGCCGGCGGGACCAGCCTCGCGTACATGTCGGCCAACAACGTCTACTGGCACGTGCGCTGCGACAGGCCGACGTCCGCGGGCGAGGTGCGGTCGATGTATTGCTACAAGTCCGATCCCGATCCCACACCGGACGCCAGCGGCGCGACCACGCAGTGGCGGCTGATGGGTCCCGGATCCGCACGCGCCGAGCAGGGCTTGCTTGGCGTGCAGTACAACGGGATCGTCCCGATCCCATGCCCGCTGATCGTCCGGCGCGCCGATCACTGGATGTGGAAAGGCACCGGGGTAGCGGAAGGCGAGCGGCTCGCTGCCCTCGTCGGCGGGGAGGCCGACGGCTTCGCCGCCAACGCGCCCCGTCCGGCCGTCGCAACGCAGACGCTGTTATCGGCCTCGCCATTCATAGACGCGTCGAACGACTCTCTGCAGATCCAGAACACCAGTGTGTGCGAGATGGCCAGCGGGGCGATGGTGTTCGTCGCGGCGACGATGAACTGGACCTCGGCCCTGGGGAAACTCCACCACACCGACCACCGCGTCCAGAACGCAACGGCGAACGTGTTCGGGCGGATCCTTCACACGGCCGTGGCCTGACGACGCCCCGCCCCACACCGCAGATTGACGACGCGCGAAGCCGTCCGCTGGTCTCGGCCGGAGGTCATGTCTTTCAACGCTATGGACACGATGACCGACCCTATGTAGTTTAGCGACTATGGTCCGGGACCTTCGCATGACGACCGCGCTCGCAAGAGTGGTCGCCGCCTTCCTCACCGACCCGGAGGCCGAGCGATACGGCCTCGATCTCATGCGTGACACCTCGCTGGCTAGCGGCACCCTCTACCCGATGCTCATCCGTCTCGAGCGCGCCGGTTGGCTGCGCGCGGATTGGGAAGACATCGATCCCGTCGCCGAAGGCCGTCCGAACCGTCGCTACTACCGCCTTACCCCGGACGGCGTCGTCGCCGCGCGCCGGGAGCTCGCCGTCCTGCACCAACAGCTGTCCCGCGCGACCGGCGTCGTGCGCAAGGTGCGTGAGGCGTGAGCGCGCTCGATCGTCTCACCGATGCGTTGGTACGCCGGGCCGCGCGTCGGTGGCCGGCCGACATGGCCGACTCGTTGCTGCGCGAATGGCGCGCCGAGCTTGCGACGCTCCGGGTGCAGCCGCATACCAGCGCAGGTCACCGCGTCTGGCGCCAGGTCGCGTTCGCGTCGAGCCTCGCCTGCTCGCCGACCACCGAACCGAGGACCTCGATAGGTCGCGGTTGGAAGCGAGCGGGAGCGGCGCTCGGGGCCATCGCCCGCCACCTTGTGCTTTCACTCGCCGTCGCCGTTCTCGCATTGTTCGTCGCCGACGGCATGGGCGACCTGGCGAATCAGCTCATCAACCACAATCGCTACGACATCGAGCCGGCCACATGGTGGTTCGTCACGGCCCACGTCGGTACGGACGTCGTCGGGCTCGCGATTGTGGGCCTGGTCGCTGTGTTCATCGGCCGGCGTTTCGGCGGGACCATCGGATCAGCGCAACCGGGTAGGGCCGCCGTAGTCCAACACTCGATTGTCCTGGTCGTCCCGCTGGCGCTCGCGAGCTATCTCGTCTATCTCGCCCGTCACGAGGGCAACGGCTACGGGCCGAGCTTTGAACTCGTCCGGGCACTAGGAGTCGCGGCCATCGGTGCGTGGGCGATCGTGATGATCGTCGCCGTTGCCGCCGGACGCCGGCTAGCGGCCGCCGGACGGCGTACGACCGCGTGGGTGGTGACCGGTCTCGGTGCGGTCCTCGCGGCCGACGTGGCCGCGTTTGTCGCGTCCGTACGCGCCGCCGGGACGCTGCATATCGGCCTCGGCTCGGGGCTGCTGTGGCTCCCCTTGTCGTACCTCCCGGACGGGTTCTCCGGCATCGGGCCCATGATCCCGGCCGGCACGACCCGGATCGGCAGTGCGTCGATCGGCAGCGATCAGGCGTTCCCCGCGCTCAATTTGCTGTTGCCAGTGGGCGCCGGGGTCGCCGCACCGCTGTTGATGGTCTCGGCGTTTGTCATCGTGGCCGCGCTACGCGAGCGACCGCAAGCGGTGACCGCGGCTGAGCTGGCCGCGCCGACGGCTGATCGGGACGCGGCTGCCGGCTGGCTCCCGCGGGGACTGCGCCCGTTTGCTGTCGCCGTCACCGTCCTGGGTCTTGCCATTTGGGCTGCCACCACGACGCGTGGCGGCGCGGCGCCGGACGACTTCCTGTCCGACGCGTTGCAGGTGCAGTTCGCCGCGATACTGCTGGTCGTGCTCGGAGTTGTGATGTGCTGCGTCGGTCGAGGGCAGGTCGCGCTGACGACGATCGGCCTGGGAGCGACGTTGCTCGCCATCGATGCGTTCGCGGTCCGCGCCGGGTGGACCGGTGCCGCCGCCGGGACTGCGTTGGCGACTTGCGGTGCGGTGGCCGCGGCGGCCGCGTGGTGGTTGAGCGGACGCATGCCCGGACCTGCGACGTCGCAGACATCCGGTCGCCGCGTTCTCGGCGCTGTCGCTGTCATCGGCGCAATGGCCGCACCGACCGCCGTGTCGGTCAGCGACATCTTCGCCAACCACGCGTGGATCCCGACCGCGTACGGTGCCATCGGGCCGACATCACCGCCGGCCTTGCTGTCGCTCGCCAGCGTCGGAGTGGCAGCACTACTGGTCGCCACCGCGTTCGTCGCCGCCCGGGCGAGCCGTCCGGCGCCGATGTCCCGCCGAGCGCTCGGGATCTTCCTGGCCATCTACACGGCACTGTTCCTGGTCGGCATCGTGGATGGCGACGCGGTCCGACGGGCGCTCTACTGGCCGTTCCCGTCGTTCTTCATCCAACCGGCACTCGTTGTCGTGCTGGTCGCTTTGGTCCGCTGGCGCCCAGGCCACGACGTACGTCAGGGTTTCGGATGGTGTGCCGTGGGCGTCGTCGCTACGGCCGCGACGGTCGCCTTGCAGGGACCGATGCTCAGCCTCGGTGCGGTGCTCAGTGGACCGTTCGGCCGGATCGCTGTCCGGAGCACGCCATCCGGCTTGGCGGACGCCGGGCTGCTCTGGGCTCAGATCGCTATCGGGCTCGCTCTAGCGCTCGGCCTGGCGCCGTGGTTCGCGCCGCCGGCTCCGTCCGGCGCGATCGGCCCGGGTCCAGTGCCGAGCGAGCCAACGCCGCGGCTGGCGGGATCCGCGACCTAAGGACACGTCTGAACCGACACGCCGTAGCCGGTGGGGCGAACGGGGATGTGGGTGCGTCGGTCTCCGGCCGCGCACCCACACGCGGCACATGGTTGCAGCGCGACGGACCGCAGACGTGAGCGTGGCGGGCCGCCCGTGAGGCGGCCCGCCACCGAAAGTGGAGTCTGGAGACTAGCGATGGAGCGCGTCGCGACCGCGATCCGCCGCTTTCTTCAGGTCGTTGCCGGCCTGCTTCGCGTGCGCCTCGACCTGGTCGCGTCGACCGTCATTCGCCAAGCGGGGGTTGTCCATCTTTTCGCCGACGAATTCCTTCGCTTTGCCCGTGTACTCCTGCGCCTTGTTCGACATCTTGTTCGACATGGTCGGACCTCCTGTCTTCCGTGGCGTACGTCGTGGTCGTACCCGAGCGGACCGCCGCTAAACGCGGACCCGTGCAACCCGACGGTCTTGTCAACGCGGACGCGACCCGCACGGCAGAATGGCGACCATGGCGGAGATCCTGGTGATCCGGCACGGCCAGACCGAGTGGAGCGCCAACGGTCGGCATACGTCCGTGACCGACCTGCCGCTCACGCCCGAAGGCGAGGAGCAGGCGGCCCAGCTGAAGCCGGTGCTGGCCGGGCGGACCTTCGCCGCGGTTATCTCGAGCCCACGAATCCGCGCGACCCGCACCGCCGAAATTGCCGGCCTCACGGTCACCGATATCGATGACGACCTGGCCGAATGGCGGTACGGCGACTACGAAGGCATCACCAGCGACCAGATCCGGACAACCGATCCCGACTGGGATCTGTGGCGCGACGGATGCCCCGGCGGCGAGCGTCCCGAGGAGGTCGGCGTACGTCTGGATCGGGTCCTCGCGAAGGCGCGCCGACTGCTCCCCCGTGGTGACGTGGTCCTCGTTGCGCACGGCCACTCCTTGCGCGTCGCGACCGCCCGCTGGCTCGGCCAGCCGGTCGCCGCGGGCGCGCTTTATCTGCTCGAGACGGCGACGATCTCCGCCCTCGACTTCGAGCACGACAGCCCGGTGCTGCACCGGTGGAACGAGCGTCCACCCGA
Source organism: uncultured Actinomycetota bacterium (assembly GCA_963724705.1). Lineage (GTDB taxonomy): Bacteria > Actinomycetota > Actinomycetes > Mycobacteriales > Micromonosporaceae > DASQPR01. The sequence continues at coordinate 1,235,970 of CAVRVS010000004.1, read as the reverse complement.
GCGTCATTGAGCGGTCGAGTTGTCGAGCAGCCGATCGGTTGACTGGTTGCGCGGCTGGTCAGCCGGTCACCCGTGGTGGCCGCCCCTCGAATGGCGTGGACAGCACGACCGTGGTGCGGGTCGTGACGTTGGCCACCGAACGGATGTCTTGCAGAAGACGTTCCAACGCCGCCGGCGTCGCGACGCGTACGAGCAGCAGGTAGAAGTCTTCGCCGGCGACCGAGTAGCACGATTCGATCTCGGCAAGGTGACCGAGGCGCTCGGGCGCGTCGTCCGGGGCGGACGCGTCGATCGGGCGGATCGCGATGAACGCCGTCAGCGAAGAGTCCAGGGCATCGTGGTCGAGCCTCGCACCGTACCCCTTGATGACTCCACGTTGTTCGAGCCGGCGTACGCGTTGATGGACGGCCGACACCGAGAGCCCGACCTGTTCGGCAAGGTCGGTATACGAGATCCGGCCGTCGGTCGCGAGCGCCACCACGATCTGCCGATCGATGTCTTCCACACCGGTGAAACTACCGTCAGGCTCGTCGATTCCGGCGTCATCCGACCCGTCGTATCTCCGTGATCTCACGAGATTCCGAACACATCACCGCCCGGATGTAGAACTCCCGACGCGGCCGGCTGGTATTCGGCCCGACGCCATCGACCTGCAAAAGGTTGCCGTTGTCGGCTATCCGATTGACGACACCAAGCAAATGGCCGGCTTGTAAGAAATGCGCAATTTATGGCGCTTGTTGGGAACTCCAACGATCACTAGTGTCCTCCGCCATAGCCCGGAGCCTGAGAAAACTCTGAGCCCAGGCTTTGAATCAACGTGTGGATTTGCGGGGGTCCCATGTTCTTGGTATTGGCGTGGTTCGCTACTGATCGCGGCGCCGAGCGTACGGTCCGAGCCGGTGTCCGCCGAGCCGACAGTTCCATAGCCACGCTGCTAGCCGACACGTACACCCGACGGGACATCGTCGGCGCCGGCTGGGGTATTACCGTCTGTCACCTCGACCGGGGGCCGTTTCGCTGGCCGACCCTGGACGAGGACGCCGACGTCACCGCGGTCTCCCTCGGCATTCCGGTCGGCTCCGCTAAGGTCGACGGCCCACTCGGGATGGCACGGCGGCTGCTCGGCGGGGCGGACGTGCACGCCGACATCGTGCCGCCATTCGGTCTGATCGCGTGCGAGCACACTCAGGCGCGTATCGGACAGCCGCTTGCCAACGATGCTCGCGACGCCGCGGACAAGCTCGCTCGCGTCGTCATTCAGCAGGACTGGCTCGGCCATTGCCGGCTCTTCACCGCGACCGCGGGCGGTGTCACCGGGTTCTCGAACCGGCCGAGCCTGCTCGCGACATTCCTCACCGGAGAACCGAAACCGTCCAGCCAGGGTTGGGCGTCGTACATCGCCTCCGGGCATTTCGGCGGATCGATGTCGCCGATCGAGGACGTACGGCTGCTCCACCCGGGCGAACGCGTGACGTGCCGCCGAGCCGGGGCCGGCAGGTGGAGCGTCACCAACGAAGTCCGCTACAGCGCCGACGACGTTGTCCGGGCTGGACTGTCGGATCGCGTTGGCGGTCCGGAGACCGCGCTCGATCGTGCGGCGGCCGCGTTCACGCAGACCATCGCGAGCCTTGCCGACCTCTACGACGATGACATTCGCGTCGGCCTGTCCGGTGGCAAGGACTCGCGTGTGATCGCGGCGGCGTTCTTGGCAGCCGGTCGCATGCCGGCGCTGCTCACGAACGACGACACTCCGGCCGAGGCGGATACCGCCCGGCACCTGGTGGAGATCATCGGCCGGACGCGGGGTATCCATCCGGTGCACGACATCCGGCCGGCCGGCGCACCGGCCGACGTGCTCGGCGTCGGCTTGCTGGAGCGCACCGTACGCCTGCAGCGCCAGTTCGACTTCCAGAAGGCGTCGAGTTACCTTGTGCGCCCGGCGCCCACGGTACAGCTGCCCGCCGCTATGGGCTCCGTGTCGGTGACCGGCGCCGCCGGTGAATTGGCGACCGGCTACTGGTACCCCGCGTCGCCCACCGACTCGCCGGAAGCGATCAAGAAGGCCACCTATCACCACCTGCTCACGGCGGTCTCGCCCGGCGCCGCCCGCGCCGACGTGATGGCAAGCCAGCGTGATCGCGTCACCGGCATCATCGAGCACGCTGCGTCGCTTGGTCTCGCCGGCGAGGAGGTGACCGACTACGTCTACCTCATGGAGCGCATGCGGCGCTGGTCGACGTCGGCGTACGCGGTCGGGCTCGTGGTTCCATTCCTCACCCCGCAGGTGGTGGCGGCGACGTTCGCGTTGACGGCCGCCGAGAAGCGCGAGCGGCTCCTCCACGCGGGGCTGCTGCGCCGTCTCGCGCCGGAATGGGTCGACGTGCCCTACGTCTCGGTCACCACGGGCCCCTCAACGGCCGCCGCCATCTGGGACGGCGACGGTCTCGACGTGGTGCGCGGCCTCCTCGGTGGCACCACGACGGAGGGAATGGCAGCTTTGATGTCGGCCAAGGCGGTGCACAAGGCGCTCGCCGACTGCGCCGCGGGGCGTACCAGTGGGCCGCACAGGAGGACGCTCCAACAGTTCGTCGCGCTTGCCGTCGCATCGCGCACGCTGGAACCGGCGACCTCACGATCGGCGCTGCACGCCTCGATAGCCCGGATCCGGCACGGAGGTACCATCCCTGCGCAACGGCGTGAGCTTCAGCCGCTACGTGCCCAACGGCGGGTCCGGGCCGGCGGCCGTACACCCGTCATGCGCTTCGCCCGTCGTGCCGTCCGCAAGGTCCTGCCGAGGCGCCCGAAGCTCGGCTGACCCGGTCGCGACCCGCCCGGACGCGAGCCGTCGTTCACTCGCCGGCCATCCGTGGTTTCCCGGTCCTGCTTACGCTGACCGCAGCAAGTTCGGCGGCAGCGATCGGGGTGGGCGGAGGCACGGATGAACGACGAGATCCTCGCGGGCTACCAGGTACTCGACGACGATGACGATGACCCGGTGCTGCTCGACACCCATGGCAAGCCGGTCGACACGTGGCGCGAGGACTATCCGTACGACGAGCGGATCGCACGCGCCGAGTACGACCGGACCAAGCGGCTGCTGCAGATCGAGCTGCTCAAGCTGCAGAACTGGGTGAAGGAGACCGGTGAGCGGATCGTCATCCTCTTCGAGGGTCGGGACGCGGCCGGCAAGGGCGGCACGATCAAACGCTTCATGGAGCACCTGAACCCGCGTGGCGCCAGCGTCGTGGCGCTCGAGAAGCCGAGCGAGCGCGAGAGCACGCAGTGGTACTTCCAGCGGTACGTGCACCATCTGCCGGCCGCTGGCGAGATCGTGTTGTTCGACCGGTCGTGGTACAACCGCGCGGGCGTGGAGCGCGTCATGGGATTCTGCGACCGCGCCGAGTATCTCGAATTCATGCGCCAGACACCGGAGCTGGAACGGATGCTCGTACGCTCCGGGATCCACCTGGTGAAGTTCTGGTTCTCGGTCTCCCAGGACGAGCAGCGCACGCGCTTCATCATCCGCCAGGTCGATCCCGTACGGCAGTGGAAACTGTCACCGATGGATCTCGCGTCGCTCGACAAGTGGCACGAATACACCGAGGCCAAGGAGGCGATGTTCTTCTACACCGACACCGCGGACGCGCCGTGGACCGTGGTCAAGAGCAACGACAAGAAGCGGGCGCGGATTGAGGCCATGCGCCACGTCCTGTCTCGATTCGACTACGGCGACCGCGACAACGAGATCGTCGGCAAGCCTGATCCGCTCATCGTCGGCCCGGCATCGCTGGTCATCGAGACACCGCACGGGGCGACGACGTTTCCGCGGCTCTGACGGGGCAACGGGGTGCCGAGCCGTAGGCAACGGCGTTACGATCCGTCGATGATCAACGCGATGCACGTCCTGCTCTACAGCCGCGACCCCGCGGCCGACCGCGCGTTCTTCCGCGATGTCCTCGGGTGGCCGTACGTCGAGGACGTCGGCTCCCAACCGGGCTGGCTCATCTTCAAGACACCGCCGACCGAGCTCGGCATCCACCCGACCGATGGACCTCCCGCCGCCGAAGTCAGTCTGATGTGCGATGACATCGAGGCGACCGTCGCCATGCTCGCCACCCGCGGCGTACCAATGACCGACGCCGACAACCGGGGCTACGGCATCGCCGTGGACGTCACGCTGCCGGGAGGCGGCACGATCCAGCTCTACGAGCCGCGGCACCAGATCGCACACAACCTTTAGCCGACGCCGTCCGACTGCCGCCCACGGCACCCGATAGCGGCCGGTGGCACCCGATAGCCGGCGTGCTCAACGGTCGGGTGAGGACCGTACGTCGTCGAGGATCTCCTTCATGCGCGGCAACACGTCGGCCGCGAAATGGGCGCCCCAATCGGGTCGGGTCCCGTCGGCGTCGACGAATCCATACTCTCGGGCCAAGGTCCAGGTCGCGAGCGACTGGCCACTGCGCGCCATAACGTCCGGATCGGTGGCCAGCGCTACAACGGCGCGACCGATGAATGTCGGCGTCTCCGAGAACGCGAAGTGCTCGTCTTTCGCGATCCCGTCGCGCCAGGTGTCCTCGGTGACACCGAATCCGTCCAGCATGGCCTCCGATCGCAGAAAGCCCGGCGTCAAAGCGATCGCCGCGACGCCGTGCGGCCGGAGTTCGGCCGCTTGGTCGCGGGCGAGCCGGATCACCGAATGCTTGGCAAGGTCGTAGAAGAAGCTGCCCCGATATCCATCCGGCATCTGGGCGACGGAAACCTCGTCGCCGTCGGTGACCTCGACCACGAGACCCCGCCCGCGAGCGACCATCAACGGCAGCGCGGCGTGGCTGGTCACGATGTGTGAATCGACCGCCGTGTGTAGGAGTCGCAGGCCTCCGGCGAGATCGTGTTCCCACATCGGCACCCACTGCGTCAGATGGTCGCCGCCCCAGACATCGTTGACGAGGATGTCGAGCCGACCGTCGACATCGGTCCGGATCCGGTCGACGACGGCGGCGACCTGTGCCGGGTCGGTGTGGTCGCAGCGCAGTGCGACGCCAACGCCCCCGGCCGCGGTCACTAGCTCGGCGGTCTCCTCGATCGTCTCTGGCCGGTCCATGTCGGATCGTGCGCCTCGCGTCGACCGGCCGGTGACATAGACCCGGGCGCCGGCCGCGCCGAGCGCGACGCTGATGCCCCGGCCGGCACCGCGCGTGCCGCCGGCGACGAGCGCTACCGCTCCGGTCAACGGTGGGACGTCAGTCATTCCCCGATGCTAGGACCGACGTCCGACAGGCGACCGGCGCTTGCGCCACCACGCCGCCGGTGTCGGCGCGACGACTGCGCCGAGCCGGCGCCGTGCCGTCGACGTACCCGTGATGTCAGCTCTTGCCCAGCGACCGCGAGATGACCAGGCGCTGGATCTGGTTCGTGCCCTCAACGATCTGGAGCACCTTGGCCTCGCGCATGTAGCGCTCGACGGGATGATCGGAGACGTAGCCGTACCCGCCGAGAATCTGGACGGCGTCGGTCGTGACCGCCATCGCCATGTCGGTCGCGAACAGCTTCGTCTTCGCCGCCTCGGCCGAATAGGGCCGGCCGGCATCGCGCAGGCGAGCCGTGGCGAGCAGCAACGCCCGCGCGGCGGCCACCTGCGTCGCCATGTCCGCGAGCATGAAGCCGATGCCTTCGAACATCGCGATAGGCTGGCCGAACTGTTCCCGCTCCCCCGCGTACGCGACGGCGTAGTCAAGCGCGGCCTGCGCGAGCCCGACGGCGCAGGCGGCAATCCCGAGGCGGCCGGCGTCCAGCGCGCTCATCGCGATGCGGAACCCGACGCCCTCCTCGCCGACGAGCCGACCGGCGGGCACGCGCGCATCCTCGAAGGCGATCTGCGCGATCGGCGAGGACCGCAGGCCCATCGTCTTCTCCCGGGGCAGCGGGTTGATGCCTGGCGTCGACGCATCGGCCAGCACGCACGAGATGCCGGCCGCGCCGGGACCGCCGGTCCGGCAGAACACGTTGTAGAAGTCGGCGACGCCGGCGTGCGTGATCCACGCCTTCGTGCCGTTGAGCACGTAGTCTTCGCCGTCCCGAACCGCTCTCGTCGCGAGCGCGGCGGCGTCCGAGCCACCCTGCGGTTCGGACAGGCAGTACGCGCCGAGCAGTTCGCCGCCGAGCATGGACGGCAGCAACTCCTCGCGCATCGCGTCGGAACCGTACGCCGCGACCGGGTAGCAGGAGAGCGTGTGCACGGAGACCGCCTCGGCGACCGCCAACCAGCGGCTCGCCAGCACCTCGAGGACCTGTACGTACACCTCGTACGGCTGGGCCGCTCCGCCGTAGGCCTCGGCGTACGGCAGGCCGAGCAGTCCCGACCGGCCGAGCGTACGGATCACCTTACGCGGGAACTCACCGCGGGCCTCGAAGTCGTTGACACGCGGGGCGAGCTCACGGTCGGCGAGATCGGTTGTGAGCTCGAGCAGCGCCGCGGCGTCCTCGGTCGGCAGGATGCGTTCGATCGTCACTGGTGCTGTCCCTCGTGTGTCGCCGATCTCGGTCGTGTCGATAGCGGTCGTGTCGATAGCGGTCGTGCCATCAGAGGTAGACAAGATCGGTGGGTCGGTTATTGAGCCGGCGCACGCCGTCAGCGGTGCACACGACGATGTCCTCGATGCGGGCGCCGTGACGTCCGGCGAGGTAGATCCCGGGCTCGATCGAGAACGACATGCCAGGCTCGATGGGCAGCGCGTTGCCGGCCACGATGTACGGATCCTCGTGGCCGTCCATGCCGATGCCGTGTCCGGTGCGGTGCAGGAACGCGTCGCCGTACCCCCCGTCGGCGATGACATCGCGCGCCGCCGCGTCGACCGCTTCGCAGGTCACGGACGGCCGCACGGCGGCCACCGCCGCGTTCTGGGCCTCGAACAGGATGGCGTAATACGCCGCGAACTCGGCCGGTGGTTCGCCGCCAGCGACATAGGTCCGGGTCGAGTCGGAGCAGTATCCCGACGGCATCGTGCCGCCGATATCGACCACGACCGGGTCGCCCTCGGCGATAACCCGATCCGACGTGCCGTGATGCGGGCTGGCGCCATTGGGACCGCTGGCGACGATCGCGAAGTCCGCGACCGCGTGGCCGCTGGCCCGGATCGCGTCGAGGATGTCGGCCGCGACCTCGTTCTCGGTCCGACCCGGCCGGAGCCAGTCGCCCATCCGCGCGTGCACGCTGTCGATCGCGGCCCCGGCGGCGGCGAGCGCCGCGATCTCTGCCGGCGTCTTGCGCATGCGCAGCCCCCGCATCACCGGGCCGGCCAACCGCTGCTCCAGCTCCGGCAGTGCATCCCGCAGACCGAGCACGTGCTCGGCGAACATCCGATTGCCGACGCCGACCTTCGCTCCCGGGTGCAGAGCCGCGCCGAGCGCGGTGCGAACCAGCGGGTACGGATCGGAGCCGTCCGCGTGATCGACGATGATGACCCCGGTGCCCGGGGCCGGCAGACGCCTCGGCGGCCGGACGTTCCAACCTCGGAACGACCAATGTCACTGGGCCATCGGCCGGCACTACCAAGCAAGTCAAGCGCTCGAGCTGGTGAGCTTCGTATCCAGTGAGATACCGGAGGTCGGCGCTCGGCGCGATCAGCAACCCCGCGAGCCCGGCCGACGCGACCGCCTGCTGTGCCGTGGCGAGCCGCTCCGGCGTATAGAGATCATCCACTGTCGCGTCGAGTCCCACGGGCGCTAGCTTAACGCTCGTTCGGCTTCCGTCACGAGCCCATTACCCGGTGTCGGGCCATGTCGTGCGCCCTCATCGCAGTGTCGGGCCGTGTCGTTGCCGCGTCGTGCGGCGTCTGTCGGCCCCACGTGGCAAGCTCAACGATCGTGACGACTCCGCCGATTCTGCTCATCGACGCCCCGAGCCTTTACTTTCGCGCCTATTTCGGCGTTCCGGAGTCGGCCGCCAGCGATGTGGACGGCCGACCGGTCAATGCCATCCGCGGCTTTGTCGACATGCTGGCGACGCTGATCCGGACCCGGCGACCGGACCGCATGGTGTGCGCATTGGACAACGACTGGCGGCCGGCGTGGCGGGTCAAACTGATCGACTCGTACAAGAAGCATCGGCTGACACCGAGCGGGGGCGAGGAGGTCCCGGACAACCTGACGCCACAGATCCCGACCATCCTCGACGTGCTCACCGCGATCGGCATCCCGGCCATCGGCGCCGATGGATACGAGGCCGACGACGTGCTCGGCACCCTCGCGACCACCCAGCCGGGGCCGGTCGAGGTCGTGTCCGGCGATCGCGACCTCTTCCAGCTCGTCGACGACGCCAAGCCGGTACGGCTGCTCTACGTCGGCCGCGGTGTGGCCAACCTCGAAGTCTGCGACAACGCGTACGTCGAGGGCCGCTATGGCGTGCCGGCGGCCGGGTATGCCGATTTTGCGGCGCTGCGCGGCGACCCGAGCGATGGGCTGCCCGGCGTGTCCGGAGTGGGCGAGAAGACCGCCGCGCGCCTGATCGCGCGCTACGGCACGCTCGCCGCTATGGTCGCCGCGCTCGACGATCCGGACGCGGGCTTCGCCCCGGGCGTACGGACGAAACTCCTCGCCGCCCGCGACTACCTGACGGTGGCGCCCAAGGTGGTCGCCGTGGCCCGGGACGTCAAGCTACCCAAACTCGATCCGACGCTGCCGGGTGCTCCGGTCGACGGCGACCAACTGCTGGCGCTGGCCGAGCGCTACAACCTCGCCGGATCGGCCCGGCGTCTGGTCGACGCGCTCCACCAGGCGGCCGGCTGATCGCGAGAGCCGGACCGCCCGGAGCCGGCTGTCGCCGTTGGAGAATCGGGCGGCCTAGAACCGATCGTCGTCGATGCGGTATCCGAAGGATGACGGCCGGGTCAGCGGCACGCCGGCCGAACCCGCCAGGCGCTGCTCCAGGTCTTCGAGCGCCGCCGACTCGTCCTCGGACGCTGAGTTCAACATCGCGTAGCCGAGTACCACGACCACCACGAGCATGAACACGAAGATCGGCACAAGGAACGCCACCGCCTGGAAGCCGGTGACATCGCGCGGTATGGCGTTCAGATGCACCTGCAGAGCGGCCATACCGGTGTAGTGCATGGCACAGACCGCGACACCCATGATCGCGGCAGCCCCGACGACGGCGCCGGTCTTGCGGACCGAGACGGTGAACCACAGCGCAACGGTCGACGCAACCACGGCGATCACGACCGATGCGACGATCAGTCGCATGTCCCAGACCGCCGTGCCGTCCATCCGCATGGCGGCCATGCCGGTGTAGTGCATCGCGGCCACACCGACCCCCATGAAGAGACCGGCGACGACAATCTTGGGGAACGTCGGCCGGGTCGTGTAACCGACGATGAACAGCCCGAAGCCGACCACAATGATCGCGGCAATCCAGCTCGCGAGCGTGATGTTCAGGTCGAACCGCACCTGCGAGCCGGTGATCGAATAACCCACCATCGCCACGAAGTGCATGACCCAGATGCCCGTCCCGCCGATCGCCCACGCGGCCAGGACGAGCCACCGCGCGCGCCGGCCCCCGACCGGGATCATCCGAGCCCGCGCGGTTGCCTTCAACCCCAGCAGACAACCGAGAAACGAAAACAGGTACGCGAGCGTAGGGGTGAGCCACCCGTACTGCGTCTCGGTGACGTGTGCCACGTCTTACCTTCCCCGACGACGATCGGGCGCCGATCCGGAAGGACTGCACCCGCGTGATGACGGACGCGTGGTCTGCGCCCTGACTGCGACCGACGGCCGACATTCGTGGGCCGGACTCCAACGATCGCGCCCCGAGTCATACTCGCCGATCGGTGCCACCAGGACAAGTGACTGTACGTGTCACGATCTGACGTCGTGGCGGGGGAAAAACAGCTCGTGGGACGACTCGGGTGCCACCAAACGAGCACCGTACGTAATCGCCCCAGTTCAGGCTACTGACGAGTAGGCCAGGATGCCGCGGTTCACCAGACGTGCGGCCTCGCGGGCCGAACCGCGTAACGGGTGCCCGCTCGGCACCGCTTCGGCGATCTGTCCGAGCAGGTCGACGACCTGACGCGCCCACCGGACGAAGTCGCCGGCCGGCATGTCGCCATCGGCGGTATGTCCGCTGGCTAGGACCTTCGACAATGGCTCGCCGCGCGCCCACCGGAAGATAGGCCACACGAAACCGAGATCGGGTTCGCGGGTCAACTCGACACCGGCCGCGTGCTCGTCGGCCGAGACATCGGTCCAGAGGTCCTCGGTGGCGTCGATCGCGTCGCCGACCGGCCCGTTGGGCACCGACGCGTGATCGTCCACGTCGCGGCGAGCCTCGTAGACCACGACCGAGACGGCGGCGGCCAACTCGGCCGGCGACAGGCCGGTCCAGACGTCGCGTCGGATGCACTCGGCCACCAGCAGATCGGCCTCGGTCCAGACACGCGCCAGCATCCGGCCGGACTCGGTCACGCCGCCCGCGCCGAGGTAGCCGCGCTTGGTCAGGACCGAGCACACCGCGTCGAACATGCGCGCCAGCGAGCCTGTACGGCTCGCCACCTTGTCCCGCAGCGATGCCGTATCCCGGTTCAGCCGCCAGCGCCGCTCGGCCCACCGGGCGTGATCTTCCCGATCCGGACAGGAATGGCACGGGTGCTTGCGCAACTCGTGGCGGAGCTGGTCGAGCTGACGGTCGTCGGCGGCGGCACGCCGGGGTCGCGGCGGCCGGCGCAGGTCGCGCCCGACCTGCGCTGCCCGCAGGCTGGCCGCCAGATCGCGCCGCTCGGCGGGCGAGCGCGGGTTGAATCCCTTGGGTACGCGCACCCGGGCCAGCGCTTCCACCGGTGCCGAGAAGTCGGTGACCGAGATGCGCCCGGCCCACCGGCTCTCGGTCAGCACGAGCGGGCGCGGCTCCTGGAAGCCGCCGACGCCCGGGTCGATCACGATCGCGAGACCGGCGCGTTTGCCCGACGGCACGCGGATAACGTCGCCGATCTTCAGCTTCTCGAGGGCCGTCAGGGCCGCGTTGCGGCGAGCCGAGACCCCCTGTCGCGCCATTGCCCGCTCCCGCTCGGCGATCTTCACCCGGATGTCGAAATACTCCGCGAAGTCGCCGCGGTCGCAGGCCATCTCGATCTCGTACACCGCCGCGGTCTCGGCGTTCGCCTTTACCTGCTTGGCCAGGCCGACCACCGAACGGTCGGCTTGGAACTGCGCGAACGACGACTCGAGCAGGTCGCGGGCCGGCCCGACGCCAACCGAGCCGACCAGGTTGACCGCCATGTTGTACGACGGGCGGAAACTCGACCGCAGCGGGTACGTACGGGTCGAGGCGAGGCCGGCCACGTGCCGCGGATCGACCTCGGGTGACCACACCACCACGGCATGCCCCTCGATGTCGATGCCACGGCGGCCGGCCCGACCGGTCAGCTGCGTGTACTCCCCCGCCGTCAGGTCGACGTGCTGTTCGCCGTTGAACTTCACCAGTCGTTCCAGCACGACGCAGCGTGCCGGCATGTTGATCCCGAGCGCCAGCGTCTCGGTCGCGAACACGGCCTTGACGAGACCGCGGACGAACAACTCCTCGACGACTTCCTTGAACGTCGGCAGCAGCCCCGCGTGGTGGGCCGCGAGCCCACGCTCCAGGCCGTCGAGCCACTCCCAGTAGCCGAGCACGTTGAGATCCTCGGACGGGATGTGAGCCGTACGCGCCTGGACGATCTCGCGGATCTCGGTGCGCTCGTCCGGTGTCGTGAGCCGCAGACCCGCGTCGAGGCACTGGCGAACGGCCGCGTCGCAGCCGGCTCGGCTGAAGATGAAGTCGATCGCCGGGAGCAGCCCGTCGCGGTCGAGCCGCTCGATGATGTCCGGGCGTGCCGGCGACGGCCAGCGACGCGAACGTCCGCGCCGGCGGAAGTCGTCGGCGTCCAACCGGCGGCCGGTCTCGCGGGTGTAACGCAGCAGTTCGGGGTGTACGTCGTGCTTGGCGGCCGCGTTTGCGTCGTGGAACAGGTCGAACAGTCGCTTACCGACCAGCATGTGCTGCCACAGCGGCACCGGACGGTGCTCGGTCACGACGACCGCGGTCTCACCCCGTACGGTCGTGAGCCAGTCGGCGAACTCTTCCGCGTTGGAGACCGTGGCCGACAGCGACACGAGCGTCACGCTCGCCGGGAGATGGATGATGACCTCTTCCCAGACCGCGCCGCGGAAGCGGTCGGCGAGGTAGTGCACCTCGTCCATCACCACGTAGCCGAGGCCGTCGAGCGTCGCCGACCCGGCGTAGAGCATGTTGCGCAGCACTTCGGTCGTCATCACGACGACCGGCGCATCGCCGTTGATCGCGTTGTCGCCGGTGAGGAGACCCACGTTGGCCTCGCCGTAGCGCTCGACGAGGTCGTGGAACTTCTGGTTGGACAGCGCCTTGATCGGCGTCGTGTAGAAGCATTTGCGTCTCGGCGTACCACTGGGCCGGCCGTCGGCGCCCCGCAGCGCAAGGTGCACCGCAAACTCACCGACCACCGTTTTGCCGGCGCCCGTCGGCGCGCAGACAAGCACGCCACTGCCGGCCTCGAGCGCGGCGCAGGCGTCCCGTTGGAACGGGTCGAGCTCGAACGGAAGACCAGCGACGAACTCGGTGAGCGCTGGATGGCGTGCCGCCGCCGCGGCCCGCCGACGGGAAGCGGCATACCGCTCGGCGGGGCTGGTCACACCTCCAGGCTAGTGGATGCGCGCCGCGACCGGTCGTGCGCCCATGCGTACGCGCCGTAGCACCAGCCGTGCGGTTGGTCACGTTCCGGGCGGTTCGGGCGGGTCGTGCGGCCTGTCGACCGGCCTGGCGTATGGTGCCTTCGTGCCGGAGCAAGCCGAACCGCCGAATCTCGGCACGTCGACTGAGCCCGAATCGCCCGGTCCCAGCGGGCGTCGCACGGAGGCCGTTCTCTTCGACTTCCACGGCACCCTCGCCCAGGTGGAGGACGCCGTGACCTGGGTTCGCGCGGCGGCGGCCGAATGCGGCACGGCGCTCGGCGTCGCGCCGGCGACGATCCTGGCCGACCGACTGGTGACCGCGGGCCGGGCCGGTGGACCGTTGCCGGCCCGGGTGCCACCGCACCTGATGGAGGTCTGGGCGGCGCGCGACCTGTACGAATACGCGCACCGGGCCGCGTTCACCGGGCTGGCCGAGACGGTACAGACCACCATCGAGGGGCTGCCCGAAGCGCTCTACGAGCGCCTGCTGTCGCCCCGGGGCTGGCGGGCGTACTCCGATGCCGCCACGACGATGGCCGCTCTCAAGGCGGCCGGCAAACGGATCGGCATCGTCAGCAACATCGGCTTCGACATCCGGCCGATCTTCGACGTGTACGGACTGGCCGACTACGTCGACGCCTATGTCCTCTCGTACGAGATCGGCCGCCTCAAGCCGGATCCAGCGATCTTCGAATACGCGTGTGCCAAGCTCCAGGTCGATCCCGAGCACGCCCTCATGGTCGGCGACACCCCCGCGGACGCGGCCGCCGTCGCGATCGGCTGCACCGCGTACGTCGTTCCGGCCGCCGGCCCCGGCGAGTCGAACGGCCTGTCCGCGGTGTCGGCGCTGGCCCGTTTGCCGGGCTAGACCGGGCTGGGCCGGGCTAGACCGGGCTGGGCCGAGGGCTAGGCGAGCAGTGTCAGCGCCCCCGGCACCGCGGTCACGGTCACCGGCAGCGGCGAGGTGCGTTCACCGTCCACGTACGCGGTGATCCCCTCGGCGTCGAGCTCAACTTCGCGGGCCCGGTAGGACGTGACCATCGGATGCGACACGTGGGTGCCGGCGTATACGCGCGGCTTGATCCGGATCAGCGTGGCTCGACTGATCGGGCCGGCGATCACGACGTCGAGCAGTCCGTCGGTAGCGTCGGCGTCCGGACAGATGCGCATGCCGCCGCCGTACGCCGGCGTGTTGGCGATCGCGACGAGAACCGCATCGAGCCGATGCTCGACGCCGTCAAGGCGCAACGTGTAGGGCCGCGGCTTCATCCGGATCAGTTCGGCCACGATCGCGACGTCGTAACGTCGCGGGCCGCGCGGGAATCGCATGCGGTTGGCGCGTTCGTTGACCATCGCATCGAATCCCGCGCCGAGCACGCCGGCGAACCATCGGGTCGGTCCGACCGCGGGGACCATCCGGCCGAGATCGAGGCGCCGACGGCGCCCGGTCCGCAGTGCGTCGGCGACCACCCGAGCGGCGGCCACCGGATCGGTCGGCAGGCCGACCTCGCGGACGACGTCGTTGCCGGTGCCCATCGGGATCGCCCCGAACGCGATGTCCGTGCCTGCGACCACCTGCAGCCCGAGGTTGACCGTACCGTCGCCGCCGGCAACCACCAGCGCGCCCGCACCGGCCGCGACGGCCGCACGCGCCGCGGACAGCGCGGCCTCCGGCGACCCCGCGGTCAGAATCTCCACCGCGTCGCCCGCTGCGCTCAGGGCCTCAAGGACCGCCGGTACGGACGACCGGTGCCGGCCGCGTCCGGCAGTCGGGTTGAGCAGTACGGCGATGGGCGCGCCCGCGACGGGCGGGACGGCGGCGTCGGGCGTTGTCGAAGTCACGTCAGGCCTTCACGGCGGCTCGTGCGGATGCCCGGCCGGCGACCGGGTCGGTCGAGGATAGCCGTACACGGCGTGCTGCAGGGTACGGCAGGCGCTAAGCACCCACGGAGCGGTGCACAGAGCTCACGCAATCGGCGTCGACCGCTGACCACGGTTGCCCGAACTCGATCTGCGACGACGAGTCGATCGGGTTGGCGCTCCGCTCGACGTCGCCCCAGAACGCCAGCGTGTGCTTGAGTCCGAACCGCTGGACGAGCCGACGCAGCGCGAGATAGCCGATCCCGGTGTCCGCGGCGATCGTGGCCGGTGACGCCGACGCCGTCCACGCCGGGTTGCACGTGCCGGGCCAGCGTCCCGAGCGGACATATGCGGCCACCGCGGCCAGTCGATCGGCGTCGGCGCCGGGATGACCGAGGTAGGCCACATAATCGCCGAGGCCGGCCGTCAGGGCATCGGCGTGCACCTCCTCGGCGAACATGTCCTGTTGCGAGGCGAGAAGGCCGACGGCGCGGGCGACGTTCGCGGCCAGACCGTCGCCTCCGCGCGGACCGGTACGCATCGCGTCCGGCAGCACGACGACCGCTTGCTGTTCGCCGATGTCGGTCCACACCAGCGAACTGGTCGCATCGGCGGCCGCGCCACCGAACCACGTACGCGCCTCCGCGGCACTCGCGAGGTAGATGTCGTAGTGGTCGGGCGGCGTGCTCAGCACGGCGAAACCATCGGCCGTGGCCGCCGCGGCGTCGGCCGCCGGTAAGACGGCCGCCAACTGCGACGCCTCGGCGTCCGACGCCATCAGGGTCACCCGCTTACCGGTACGGACGTGCAGCGTCGAGACCTCCCACGGCAGCGGGCTGGTCGCCGTGACGTCGGAGGCCTCCGGTGCGTACGCCTCGATCTGAAATGCGCCCGGGCCGCCCTGGACGGTCAACCGGAACGCCGTCTCCTCCTGCGGACAGAATTCGCCGCCGAGGCAGTACGACACCGCCACGTCGTAGACGTCCGGTGGCGCGGAATCGTCGAGAATGCGCTGCGCGGTCTGCGAGAACTCGGATACGTGCAGCGCCCGCAGGTTCTCGTAGAGCATCTCGTACTGCTGCCGCAGCTCCGGCACGGACACGTCGACCGGCGCCAGGAAGCCGGCCTGATCGCCGTTGACCAACGCAACCGACTGGTCGGCCAGCATGGCGTCGACGGCCCGCGACTGGTCGGCGATCAGCGGTGCCAGCGTCGGCCGGCCGTTGCCGTCGAAATCGTGGCTGGCGATCGCAATCCCGAGCCGGCCCAGGAAAACGGCGGCGATGATGAACGGCACGACGCGCCGTGCCCCGGACCGCCGCCGCCCGGCACGATCCCGGCGGACGGGCGGCCATGCCGGCGGCGTGGCGACCGGACGTGGCCCACCGGGACGGTAGGTGTCACCCGGCCGGTAGGTGCCACCCGGCCGGTACGTGGCGTTGTCGCGGTCCGCGTCGCTGGCTGCATAGAGGCTGCCGGCGATGCCGGTCGCACCCGGTCCGGTCGGCTCTCGATCGACCGGCTTCGGATCGGCCGGCCTTGGATCGGCAGGCTTTGGACCGACGAGCTGCGGATCGACGGGCTCGGGATACGGCGGCGGGTAGGGGGCGGGAAACGGCGACGAGACGGGCGGCGCCGCACCGGTGCCGTCGAAGCCGAACAAGGCGTCCGTCGGCGGCCGCCACGCGATCGGATCCGACGACGGGCGGTCCGGATCCGGCACCTCAGGAGGTTCCACACCATGAATGTACGGTTCACGCGCTCGGCGCGATGCCCTTACGTCCGGCGGTCCGCCGGTGACTCGGGCGCGTCGGATCCAGCGGCCCGACGGCGCTCGGATCAGGTGAAGTCGTCGTACCGCCGCTCGATCGGCTGTGCGGGCGCGACCGGCTCCGGCGGCGCGATGGGATCACCGGCACCGATCTCATCGAGGTCATCGATCGGCGACAACTCGTCGTCGCCCACGGTGGCGAGAGCGGCCGCCTTGCGGGCGCGCCGGCGGTCGTTGAGCAGTGCGAACCCGACCGCGCCGAAGTAGAGGATCGCCATGCAACCGGCGAGGATGCTCATGCCGAAGGGGTCCGGCGACGGCGTCACCACGGCACCGAACAGGAACATCAGGAAGATCGCCTGCCGCCACCAACCGAGCAGTCGTTTTCCGCTGGCGAGCCCGGCGAGATTCAGCATCACGATCAGCAGCGGGAACTCGAACCCGGCGCCGAACAACAGCATCATCTTCGTGACAAAGCTGAAGTACCCACTGATCCCGACGACGACGTTGAAACTGCCGCTGTTGAGGAAGAAGTGCAGGCTCTTCGAAACGATCAGGTGGGCCAGCAGCATGCCGGCACCGAAGAGGGGGGCGGCGATCGCCGCAAATGCGTACGTGTAGCGCCGTTCCTGGCGGTGCAGGCCCGGCGCGATGAACGCCCACAGCTGGTAGAGCCAGATCGGGGCACCGACCAGCAGGCCGACGTAGAGCGAGACCTTCAGGGTGAGCAGGAACGTGTCGAGCGGCCCGGTGGCCGAGAACGTACATGCCACACCGGGTGCCTTGTCGGCCTGGAAGTCGCAGTACGGCGCAATCAGGAAGTTGATCACCCGGTGGGCGACGATGAACCCGATGATCGTGCCGACCGCGACCCCTAGGGAAGCCTTGAACAGGCGGCCGCGCAACTCCCGCAGGTGCTCGAACAGCGTCATCGAGCCGTCCGACGCACGCTGGAACTGCGTGACGCGCTTACCCTCGGCGGACACGGGCTATCCGATCACGCCGGCGCTAGTTGTCGCGGACGCGCTGGATCGGGTCGTGCGTCTGTTCATTCGCCGGACCGTGGACGGGCGCGCCATCCGACTGCCGGTCCAGCTGGGCCCGGCCGTCAAGCGGTGCGCGGCCGTGCTGCGCCTCGGCCTTGCTCTCGACGTCGTCGTCCGACATGCCCTTGACCTCGGTCTTCAGGATGCGCATCGAGCGACCGAGCGAGCGCGCCGCATCCGGCAGGCGCTTCGCGCCGAACAGCAGGATCAGCACCACGACCAATACCGCGATGTGCCATGGCCTCAAGCTGCCCATGCCGCCACCCCTCAAGCTTCATGTCGACCGAACCTGGACCGACGCCCTATCTTACGTCCAGCGCCGTTGGCTTCTACCGGTGCGGCGCTGCGATCTTTCTGCACCGTAAGGATTGCCGAGGATGGCCCGACCGGTCAACCCGGCTGCGGTCAAAGCCCCGGTGAACGCTCAGCGTCGGCGGATCGCCGCGGGACCGTACTGTTCGCGAGGAATCGCGATCAATGTCCGCTATCGGGCGCACCCGAGCGGACCGCCTTCAACGCCGCAACGTGTTCCGTCGTACGAGCGCTGCGGGCCTGAAGCAGCCCCAGCATCGCCTGCAGGTCCTCGATCTTCGGGCGCAGCTTGTCGGCCTCCGCACGCAGACGCTGCACGCGACGCTGTGCGCGCCGCAACTCGGCGAGGCGACCGACCGTGCGCGACGCGACGATCGCGAGTACGAGCAGGCTGCCGACGACAACGCCGATGACGATCCAGAGCACGAGCATGTCGATCAGCCTAGGACACGGTGGCGCCGTACGCGTCGAGTGCTCGGTTTGTCTCTTCTCGTACGGCTTCGGCCAGCTCGGGCGGATCGAGCACGACGACGGTCGAGCCGAGACCCGAGAACGAGCCGCCGGGCCCACGCCAGGTCGCTGACGCGCAGCGTGACGCGCCACAGCTCACCGTCGGTGTCGGTGACCGACTCGCACGGGTAATACTCGGTGATCCACCGCGCGCTCCGGCTCACCCGGAGCGTCACAAGCGGTTGTTCGGGGCTGGATCGGAATACGCCGTCGCGGAAGTCGTTCGACCTGGCCTCGCGCGGCGGACGCGACGGCTCGTCCAGCTCGGTGAAGCCGTCGATCCGGTCGACGCGGAACATGCGTACCGCCTCGGCCTGTCGGCACCACGCCTCGACGTACGCCCTGCCCTCGACGACCAACACACGCATCGGGTCGATGACCCGGTCGCTCGTCTCGTCCCGCGTCGCGGTGTAGTACGTGATGCGCAACGCCCGCTGTCGGTCGACGGCACCACGGATGGTCGCGAGACGGTCGGCGTCGCCTGGTATCCGTACGGCCACCGGCGCCTCCGCGACGTCGCCCGTCGCCGCCTCGATCTTGGCGAGCGCCCGCTCGATCGCGTCCCGACCGGCGATTCCCGGCATCTCGGCCAGCATGCGAAGAGCGACGACCAATGCCAGCGCCTCGTCCGGCGTCAGGCGCAGCGGGCGGTCGATGCCGGCGTCGTACGTGATCGTCACGTTGTCGCCGTCGAACGCCATGTCGATCAGGTCACCCGGACCGTACCCGGGCAGCCCGCACACCCACAGCAGCTCCAGGTCCTCGCGGAGCTGGCGCTCGGTGATGTCGAGTTCGGCGGCCGCCTGCGCGATCGCGATGCCCGGACGCGCCAGTAGATAGGGCACGAGGTTCAGCAACCGGGCGACGCGATCGCCGGCGGTGTTCGTGGGCATCAGCCGACCTCCGCCGCCACCGGCGCCGGGTCGCGTGGCTCGTTCCGGCCCGCGTCGTGGGGGCTGCCGTCCCCCATGGTCGCGATCATCTCCCGAAGGTGATCGATCACCGCGTCGCGCACCTCGGCCGGCTCCACGACCTCGACGTCGGCGCCGTAGCCGACGATCCACGAGGCGAACCCGCACGGATCCGAGTAGCCGATGACGACCACGTCACCACGCCGGGACGCTACATCCGGCCGTGACCCGGCCGGCGCGCCGGAGGTGGCACCCCCATCGGAGGTGGATGCGTCCGACGGCGTGACCGACTCGGCCCAGCGACGGACCCCGGCCGCCCGCCCGGGCGTGACGAGCAGGGTTGCCCGCTTCGTGTGCTCCGGGTGGCTGTACGAATGCGCGACATAGCTGATCAGGTCGAGCTTCTCCGGCAACTCGTACGCACCGGGCGGTCCGTCCGGCCGCACGGTACTGACCATGCGGGACAGGCGGAAGCACCGCTCCGCCTGTCGTTCGAGGTCGTAGCCGACGACGTACCACCGGCCGCGCCAACACACCACGCCCCATGGCTGCAACCGGCGGCGCGTGGCGCGGTCGGCCTCCGGCACCCGGTAGTCGAACGTGACCGCCTGCCGGTTGCGCGTCGCGGTCGTGAGCGGGGCGAACGCCGCGTCGACCGTGACCACCGGCTCGACGCCGAGCGTGGCCTGCGGATCGACGTCGATACCGGCGGCGCGCAGTTTGGCCAGGCCGGATGACGCCGCCTCGGCCAGGCCGGCGTGGCGCCACAGCCGGGCCGCGATGCCGACGGCCGCCGCCTCGTCGGGCGCCAGCGGGATGTCGGGCAGCGCATAGTCGCGCCGGGTGATCCGGTAGCCGGGCTCGGCCTCGAACGCGCTCGACGCGCCGGTCTCCAGCGGGATGCCGAGGTCGCGCAACTCGGCCTTGTCTCGTTCGAACTTGCGTTGGAACGCTTCGTGGTCCTTGGGATCATTCGGGTCGTGCTCATAGCCGGGCACGGTCGCGGCGATCTGCGCGGCGGTCAGGAACCGACGCGTGGACAGCAGGCAGATCACGAGATTGACCAGCCGTTCGGTCCGGATGCGCGACACCCCTGCGACGCTAGCAGCACACCCGTCCGAATGCCCGCCCGGCCACGCGCGCGTCATCGGTTGTTCGCCGTGGGCTTCGCACGATCCGTCACACCGCCTAACTCGGGCTCTGCTTGCCTAGGCGCCTGGACCGACGGTCGGCGCACTCCCAAGTCACGTGGTGCGTGAAGTCATGTCCGGGGGCGCCTAGACAAGCCCAGTTCGCCGACCGACCGGTATCACGTGCGGGGGCGGTGCGCCGACTGTAAGTCCAGGCGCTTAGACAGGCACAGTGCTTCGACACGTATCGTGTCCGAGTGATCCGCTGGCGGGAAGGCACGGTGACCGCCGTCGTCCGGCGGTGGAACGGCGCCGTCGAGATCGACGTCGCGGTCACGCCGCGCACCGCCGACGATGCCGCGACGGTACGGGCGCTCGCCTACCCGCACCTGGTCGGCGATCCCGTCGTCGGCGACCGGGTATTGCTGAACGTATCGGCGTTGACGCTCGGCCTCGGCACGGGCGGATACGCGCTCGTCGTGGCGCTGCCGGATCGGCTGCCGACCGATGACCAGTCGCCGGCCGATCGCGCCGACGGTCACATGGTCAAGGCCCGCTACACGCCGCAGCAGGCGATCGTGCTCGGTGTCGACGAGGACGCATCGCCGCACCGTACGGTGATGGCCGCCGCCACCGACCTCGGCGGCATGCCGGTCGTGGTGGCCGACCTCCACTCGGCGCTGCCCGCGATCGTCGCCGGTGTCACGGCGACCCGCCCGGGCACCCGCATCGCGTACGTCATGACCGATGGTGCCGCGCTACCGGCCTGGTTCTCCCGTACGCTCGACGGCCTGCGTACGCTCCTGGTCGGCAGCGTCACGGTCGGTCAGGCGTACGGCGGCGATCTGGAGGCCACGAACATTCACTCCGGGCTGCTCGCGGCGCGGCATGTGCTCGGCGCCGACGTCACCGTGGTCGCGCAGGGGCCGGGCAACCTCGGCACCGGGACGGAATGGGGGTTCTCCGGTACGGCGGCCGGCGAGGCCATCAACGCGGCCGCGGTCCTCGGTGGCCGACCGGTCGGGTCGCTCCGCATCTCATCCGCAGACGCCCGCGATCGGCACCGTGGTGTCTCCCATCACAGCCTCACCGCGTACGGACGGGTCGCCCTGGCACACGCCGACATCGTCGTACCGGCCGGTCTGCCCGAGCCGCTCGCCAGCGACGTCGCGACCGGACTCGCCCCGCTCGGCAGCCGGCACACCATCGTCGAAGTCGCGACCGACGGCCTCGACGCGGCGTTGCGTGACCTGCCGGTCAGGCTGTCCACAATGGGCCGGGATCTCGACAGCGATCATGCGTACTTCCTGAGCGCCGCCGCCGCCGGCCGACACGCCGCAACCTTGCTCGCACCGAGCCGCGGCTAGGTTGACCGGCCGCTCGGCCCGGGCCGAGCCGGCTAACCGAGAAGGACGAACGCTATGATCGCGGCGACCATGGCGGCCAGCACGAGTGCGAGCACCCAGGTCGGCACGCGGTAGTCGCCCCGGCGATTCCGCTCGATCTCGGCGACGATGTGCTCGCGCCGCCGGCCAAATCGGGCCCGCAACGTCATTGACGCGCTCGGCACCGCGCGCGCTGCGAAGGATCGGCTCGGACCGAACGATTCCGTCGCCGCGCTCGCCGATCGGCAGCCCGTCGTCGCCCACGCGTCACATGCTCGCGATGAGCCGCTCGACGCGGTCGTCGTACGCCCGGAATGGGTCCTTGCAGAGCACGGTGCGCTGGGCCTGGTCGTTGAGCTTCAAGTGGACCCAGTCGACGGTGAAGTCGCGGCGGCGCTCCTGCGCGTGCCGGATGAACTCGCCGCGCAGCCGGGCGCGGGTCGTCTGCGGCGGCGTCTCCTTGGCCTCGAAGATTTCGAGGTCGCCGGTGACGCGGTCGACCTGACCGCGCTTCTCCATCACCTGATACAGCCCACGGCCGCGTCGCAGGTCGTGGTACGCGAGATCCATCTGTGCGACCCGTGGGTGCGCCATCGTCAGGTCGTGCCGCTTGGCGTAGCGCTCGATCAGCTTGAGCTTCGTGACCCAGTCGATCTCGCGCGCCACCGGTTCGAGGTCGCCGGTCTCGACGGCGCCGAGCACCCGACCCCACAACTCGACGACGCGCTTGGCGGTCTGGTCGCCGCCGCGACGCTCGACGAACTCGCTCGCCTTCGCGAAATACTCCTGCTGGATCTCGAGTGCGCTGGCTTCCTTGCCGTTGGCCAGGCGGACCTTTCGCCGGCCGGTGACGTCGTGCGACACCTCGCGGATCGCCCGGATCGGGTTCTCCAGCGACAGGTCACGCATCATCACGCCGGCTTCGATCATCCGCAGTACGAGATCCGCACTGCCGACCTTGAGCAGCGTGGTGACCTCGTTCATGTTCGAGTCGCCGACGATGACGTGCAGCCGGCGGTAGCGCTCGGCGTCGGCGTGCGGCTCGTCACGGGTGTTGATGATCGGCCGCGAGCGGGTCGTCGCGCTCGACACGCCCTCCCAGATGTGCTCCGCGCGCTGGGACAGGCAGAACACGGCGCCGCGCGGCGTCTGCAGCACCTTGCCGGCACCGCAGATCAACTGGCGGGTGACGAGGAACGGGATCAGGATGTCGGCGAGCCGGCCGAACTCGCCATGGCGCGAGACGAGGAAGTTCTCGTGGCAGCCGTACGAGTTGCCGGCCGAGTCGGTGTTGTTCTTGAAGAGATAGATCTCGCCCGCGATGCCTTCGTCGTGCAGCCGCTTCTCCGCGTCCACGAGCAGACCCTCGAGGATCCGCTCGCCGGCCCGGTCGTGGGCGACGAGGTCGTTGAGCGAGTCGCACTCGGGCGTCGCATATTCCGGGTGCGAGCCGACGTCGAGATAAAGGCGCGCGCCGTTGCGTAGGAAGACGTTGCTGGACCGCCCCCACGACACCACGCGCCGGAATAGGTAACGCGCGACCTCGTCCGGCGACAGTCGCCGCTGGCCTCGGTAGGTGCACGTTACGCCGTACTCCGTTTCGAGTCCGAAGATGCGCCGGTCCATGACACGACAGTAGCCGCAGAAACAGCCAACTGGAAGATCATCGGAGATTACCGGTCACCCGTGTCGGACAGGGGCGTGACGTGCGTCATTCCTTACGCCAACGGGCTTGCATTTGGATCGATCGAACTGGCGGATCAGGACTCCGCGTCGCCGCCGGCGGCCGTACCATCGTCCGGCGTCTCGGCCGCCGTATCGTCCTCCGCGTCCTCGGTCGAGGGTTCGCCGGCGACATCCGGCTCGGCTGCACCGGACTCGATCGCTTCGGCCTCGCGTGCGGAGGCCTCGTCGATGCTCGTGGGTGCGCCGGTTGCCTTGTCGCCATTCGTGGCTGCGGCGGCGGCCGACGTGGTCTCCGCGCTCGCCGTACCCGTCGATTCGTTGGCTGGCACCCCGCCCGAGGCCGGGGCCGCGGCTGGCGCCTCGCCCGCGTCCGCGGCGGGCGTCTCGGCCGCCTTGCTCGCCGATTCGAGCAACGGCGTCAATGCGGCGCCGGTGATGCGCCGGAACTTGCGACCGGGCCGGGCGCGGTCGAGTACGGCGACCTCGAGCTGGTTCGGATCGATCGTGCGGGGCTTGCCGCCCTCGCCGCCGACGGACGCGACCGCTTCCACCGCGAGTTGGACGGCGTCGGTCAGTGACATGTCCGCGGTGTGCTTCTCGCGGAGCAGCTTCGACAGCACGTCGGTCTGGCCGCCCATCGCGAGGAAGCCCTGCTCCTCCTGAGCCTGTCCGTCGTAGGTGATCCGGTAGAGCTCATCCGTGGCCGCGCTGGCGGTGACCTCGGCGATGCAGATCTCCACCTCGTACGGCTTCGTCTCGACCGTGAAGATCGAGCCGAGCGTCTGGGCGAACGCGGTCGCGATGGCGCGGCCGGTCACGTCGCGCCGATCGTAGGAATAGCCGCGCAGATCGGCCATCCGAACACCGGCGGCCCGGAGATTCTCGAACTCGTTGTAGCGGCCAACCGCGGCGAACCCGATCCGGTCGTAGATTTCGCTGACCTTGTGCAGCGCCTTGGACGGGTTCTCCGTCACGAACAGCACGCCGCCCGAGTAGCTCATCACCACGACGTTGCGTCCGCGCGCGATCATCTTGCGCGCGAACTCCGAGCGGTCCCGCATGATCTGCTCGGGTGAGGCGTAGAACTGCATGGCCACGGTGTGCGGTCTCCTCGCTCGGTCGGTTGTCGGTGCGTGCGTCGGCGTCGCCGCCGGGTGTGGGTGAGCAGCGTCGTCGTCGTGAGACGACGCCGAATCGGTTACGGCGTCGGGTCGGCCGCTCGCGCGCCGATGATGGCCTCGGCCAGCGCGCCGGTCTCCGCGTCCGAGAGTCGGTGCGTACCTTGCGCCGTAGCGGTCATCACGACCGGGAAGATTTTCCGGATCAGGTCCGGTCCGCCGGTGGCGGTGTCATCGTCGGCGGCGTCGTAGAGCGCCTCGATCGCGAGTCGGGAAGCCTCTTCCGTCGTCACGCCCGACCGGTACGTCTTCTTGAGCGCCGACTTGGCGAACAGTGATCCGGATCCGATCGCGTCGTACCCGGTCTCCTCGTAGACCCCGCCGGCGACGTCGAAGCTGAAGATCCGGCCGACCCGGCTCGGGTCGGTCGCGTCCAGGTCGAAGCCGGCGAACAACGGGATCACCGCGAGGCCCTGCATCGCCGCACCGAGGTTGTTGCGCACCATTGTCGCGAGTCGGTTCGCCTTACCGTCGATCGACAGTACGGTGCCCTCGATCTTCTCGTAATGCTCGAGTTCGACCTGGAACAGCCGGATCAGTTCGATGCCGACGCCCGCGGTGCCCGCGATGCCGATGCACGAATACGCGTCGGCCGAGTGGACCTTCTCGATGTCCCGACTCGCGATGAGGTTGCCCATCGTCGCCCGGCGGTCGCCCGCCATCACGATCCCGTCGACGCAGCCGATCGCGATGATCGTCGTGGCATGCGGCGGCGCGTCCGGGAGGCTGCCGACAACGCCCGCCGGTGGCAGCGGACGGCCGCCCGGCAACATGTGCGGTGCGGAGCGGCTGAGGAACTCCGTGAAAGACGACTCACCCGCGACGCGGTACGACGCGGGCAAGTAGCCGGGGAGCAGGTCGGCCGGGTTTCGGTCGGCTGGCAACGTCACTGACCACCCTTCTGCACATACCCGCGCACGAATTCCTCGGCGTTCTCTTCGAGCACCGAATCGATCTCGTCCAGCAGGTCGTCGACGTCTTCGGTGAGCTTCTCCTGCCGCTCGGCGACCTCGGGGTCGACCGCGGGCGCCGCCGCGTCGTCAACCTCGTCGTCGCGGCGGGACCGGCCGGACTGCGACTGGCCGCCGGTGTCGCGAGTAGCCATGGTGCCTCCTTACGAGATGGTGCTTAGGTCAAAACCTACATCGTCACGGGCGATGTTGAGCCCATCACGTAGTGGTGATCGCTTCCAGCAGATCCTTGGCGCTCGGGCAGCGGTCGAAGAGCGAACCGACGTGCGCCTTGGTGCCGCGCTCAGGCTCCATCATCGGCACCCGGACGAGCGAGTCCCGCCCGACGTCGAAGATCACCGAATCCCAGCTGGCGGCCACCACCTCGGAGCCGTACTGGGCCAGGCACCGGCCGCGGAAATAGGCCCGCGTGTCCTCCGGCGGCTCGGCCATCGCGCGGCGCACCTGCTCCGGCTCGAACAGCGTCTCCATCGAGCCGCGACTCACAAGCCGATGGTAGAGGCCCTTCTCTGGGCGTACGTCGGCGTACTGCAGGTCGACGAGCGCCAGTTTCGGGGAGGCCCAGCCGAGCTCCTCACGCTCCCGGTAGCCCTCCAGCAGCCGGAGCTTGGCCACCCAGTCGAGCCGGTCCGCGCAGCCCATCGGGTCCCGTCCGAGCTGGTCGAGCACCGCCTCCCAGCGTTGCATCACCTCATCGGTCGCTTCGTCGGTGCCGTGTGACTCCACAAACGACGACGCCCGCTCGAAGAACGCCCACTGCAGATCCAGCGCGGTCAGGCGGCGGCCGTCGCGCAGGCGTACGAGGTGGGACAGGCTCGGGTCGTGGCTGACGTTCTTGAGCTCCGTCACCGGATCCGCGATCGACAGGTCGCCGGTGCATTCCTTCGCCTCGATCATCGCGAGGATGAGCGAGGTCGTGCCGACCTTCAGAAGCGTAGAAACCTCGGACAGGTTGGCGTCGCCGATGATGACGTGCAGCCGGCGGTACTTGTCCGCGTCGGCGTGCGGCTCGTCCCGCGTGTTGATGATGGGCCGCTTCAACGTCGTCTCGAGGCCGACCTCGACCTCGAAGAAGTCGGCTCGCTGCGAAATCTGGAAGCCGGCGGTCGCGCCGTCCTGGCCGATGCCCACACGGCCGGCGCCGCACACGATCTGCCGGGTGACGAAGAACGGCGTCAGATAGGCCACGATGTCGGCGAACGGCGTCTGCCGGGACATCAGATAATTCTCGTGGGCGCCGTAGGACGCGCCCTTGTTGTCGGTGTTGTTCTTGTAGAGGTTGATAACACCGGTGCCGGGCACCGTCGCCGCGCGGCGCGCCGCCTCGGCCATGACCCGCTCCCCGGCCTTGTCCCACAGCACGATGTCGCGGGGGTTCGTGCACTCCGGCGTCGAGAACTCCGGGTGCGCGTGGTCGACGTAGAGCCGGGCGCCGTTGGTCAGGATCACGTTGGCCAGACCGATATCCTCGTCGGCGAGCGCCTCGGCCGGGTCATAGAGCGCGCCGGAGTAGCTGAAGCCGCGGGCATCGCGCAGTGGCGACTCTTCCTCGTAGTCCCACCGGGCACGACCGCCACGGGCCAACTCCGGCCGGGCCGCGTACGCGTTGACGATCTGCGACGAGGTCACCATCGGGTTGGCCGCGGGTTGTCCGGGCACGGAGATGCCGTATTCGATCTCGGTGCCCATAATCCGCCGTACGCTCACCGGTACACCATCCTTTGGCGGCCGCTACGCCGTCTCGTGCGAGCCAGTCGACCCGTCGAGCCTAGAGTGCCACGCCGACACCCGTCCGCCGGAACCAGCCACGCATGGATCCGCATTTCCCCGCCCCCTCGGGCGCCGCGCACGACTCGCCACGGAAAGCGCGACGGGCGCTGCCACGGCGGCAGCGCCCGTCGAACCAGCAGCACTGGTTACAGATACTGACCGGTGTTGTTGACCGTATCGATCGACCGGCCGGCCTCGGCGCCCTTGCCACCGGAGATGAGCGTGCGGATGTAGACGATCCGCTCGCCCTTCTTGCCGGAGATCCGAGCCCAGTCGTCCGGGTTCGTCGTGTTCGGCAGATCCTCGTTCTCGCGGAATTCGTCGACGCACGCGTCGAGCAGATGCTGCAGTCGCATGCCCTTGCGTCCGGACGACAGGAACTCCTTGATCGCCATCTTCTTGCCACGATCCACGATGTTCTGGATCATCGCGCCGGAGTTGAAGTCCTTGAAGTAGAGGACTTCCTTGTCACCGTTGGCGTAGGTCACCTCGAGGAAGCGGTTCTCGTCCGTCTCCGAGTACATCCGCAGAACCGTGGCCTGGATCATGGCCGCGACGCAGGAATCCGCGTCTCCGCCGTGCTCGGCCAGGTCATCCGGGTGCAGCGGGAGACCGGACAGGATGTACTTCGAGAAGATGTCCTTGGCCGCCTCGGCGTCCGGCCGCTCAATCTTGATCTTGACGTCCAGTCGACCGGGACGCAGGATGGCCGGATCGATCATGTCCTCGCGGTTGGACGCGCCAATCACGATGACGTTCTCGAGGCCCTCCACGCCGTCGATCTCCGAGAGCAACTGCGGAACGATCGTGTTTTCCACGTCCGAGGAGACGCCGGAGCCGCGGGTGCGGAACACCGAGTCCATCTCGTCGAAGAAAACGATCACCGGCGTGCCTTCACTGGCCTTCTCACGGGCCCGCTGGAAGATCAGCCGGATGTGTCGCTCGGTCTCGCCGACGTACTTGTTGAGCAGTTCCGGGCCCTTGATGTTCAGGAAGAAACTGGTGTGCTTCTCCTCGCCCCGGCGCTCGGCGATCTTCTTGGCGAGTGAATTTGCGACCGCTTTCGCGATGAGCGTCTTGCCACAGCCGGGCGGACCGTAGAGCAGGATGCCCTTCGGCGGCCGCAGTTGGTGCTCGCGGAACAGCTCCGCGTGCAGGAACGGCAGCTCCACAGCGTCGCGGATCTGCTCGATCTGCCGGTCGAGGCCACCGATGTCGAGGTAGTCGACGTCCGGCACCTCCTCCAGCACCAGTTCCTCGACCTCGCTCTTCGGGATGCGCTCGTATGCATATCCCGAGCGGGGCTCGATCATGAGCGAGTCGCCGGCGCGCAACGGTGCGTCGATCAACGTCTCGGCGAGGAACACGATGCGCTCCTCGTCGGCGTGCGAGATCACCAGTGCGCGATCGCCACCGTCGAGGACCTCCTTGTAGGTCACAACCTCGCCGACCCGTTCGAATCCGAACGCGTCGACGATATTGAGCGCGTCGTTGAGCAAGACTTCCTGCCCACGGCGCAGCTCGTCGATCTCGATCGAGGGTGAAACGGCAACGCGCAGCTTGCGGCCACCGGTGAAGATGTCGACCGTTCCGTCGTCATGACGCGACAGGAACACGCCGTAGCCGCTGGGCGGCTGGGCGAGCCGGTCGATCTCTTCCTTGAGCGTCACGATCTGGCCCCGCGCTTCCTTGAGCGTGGCCACCAGGCGATCGTTGTTCTCGGTCAGCCGAGCGAGCTGCGCCTGCGTTGCCGCAAGTCGCTCTTCGAGCTGGCGTACATGTCGAGGGCTTTCGGTCAACTTGCGCCGGACTAGGGCGAGTTCCTCCTGAAGGAACGCGACCTGGGTGGAGAGATCATGCGATTCCTTCTCCCACCGTGCGGCGCGCGTCTCCGCGTCGTCGCTGCGTGCCACGTCCCACCTCCCCGGGGGCAAAGGTCTTGACTCCACACTAACCGCTGGGAGCCCCTGCTGGCTCCTCCCGACACTGCCGTAGCCGGCTGTTTACAAAATCACTCGCAGACCTTGACTGCGCGGACAATCCTTGCGCGGCTGGAAAATGCCGCTCGGACAGCCACGGTGCCGCCGCCGCGAGGGCCGATCGGACACCATCTCGAGCGACGTTATCCGGTGTCAGCAAACGTGTCGGGCGATTCGCCTGTTATGTGACTGAGACACTTCTTCGGTCCGATACGCGAGACGCCTCGGGTGCCATCTTTGGCCACGATAGCGTCGGGTACCGTCAGGAATTCGGGACAACGACGTTCCCGGATGGTGGTCGAACCCTGAAATTGGGCAAGGGTTCGGGTCCTTTGTCCGGAGCGACGGGCGTTAGGGCAAGAGCCGAGGGTACGGGCACGGACAGTTGCCGGACGGCGAAGGCGGGAGATGGCGACGCGATGACGACCGACGCGCTGCGGGTCTGGGTCGACCAGGATCTGTGTACGGGCGACGGGCTCTGCGTGCAATATGCGCCCGAGGTCTTCGAATTTGACATCGACGGCCTGGCGTACGTCAAGGATGCCGCCGGTGAGATGCAACTGGCCCCGGGCTCCCGCGCCGACGTGCCGGCCCACCTGCGTCTCGAAGTGATCGACGCGGCCAAGGAATGCCCGGGCGACTGCATTCACGTCCTGCGCAGCACCGACGACGTCGAGATCGCGGGTCCGGCCGCCGAGGACTAAGCCGAGCTATCGGCACGTTCGAAGTAGTTTGCGGGGGTTCCCGAGTCTCTCCTTGCCGGTGATCATGGGGATTTCCACCTATCGAACGCGTCGGATACGTCGATCTCCCCAAGATCACGGGGGCATCGGCCACGAAGCCCTATCGCAGGGGCTGCCCGACGAGGGACGCGACGAGCTGGGCGAACTCCTCCAGGCGGGCGATCTGACCGGGACCGCCGTCGTCGAGTGTCTTACCGAAGCGCAGCGCGTCGTGCCGGATCACCGTCTGCGTCTCCTCCATCTGCCCGAAGCCGGCCTCGTCGAGCGAGCTCAGCAGCAGGTAGACGTCCGCGCTGTCGACTCGGGTCGAGCCGCCGCTGGTGCGGCTGAGACGACGACGGCAACCGACCTCCGTCACCGCGGACAGCGGCACCACGCGCAGCGATGAGGTCATCGATCCGGCCGGCCCATCCCCCGGCGGTACGTCCTCGCCGTGCCAGAGGATCAGCCGGCGGCCGTCGCAGATCACGACCTCCTGCCAGACGCCGTTGACCTCGTTGACAAAGCGTTCGAGCGTGAACCCGAGCACCGGCGCCCCACCGAGCATGCTCGCGAGCGCATCGATTGCGATGTCCGGGTCCCGCAGGTATGCGCGCGCCGCCGAATCCAGATCCGGGTACGGCGACCAGTCCGGGAACACCGCGGGCAGATCGCTGCTGCCGTACGAGACCATCTCCTCGACCTACCTGTCTCCGGTGGCCTGATCCTCGGGCGTGCCGGTCGCCGGCGCCACCGCCCGGTCGGGTGATCCGCCACCCGCGAGTGACGCATCGCCGGCCGAGTTGCCGGGCAAACCGTGCGATTCCGCCGACTGGGCGCTCGTATCGCGCCGTTCGGTAGCCGTCGCTTCGCGCCCTTCAGCGGCTGTCGGCTCGCGGCGCGAGCCGTTCGTCTCGTCCTTCGGTGTCCCCACTCCGGGTGCTCCGGACGCGTCCGAGCGCGCCGCCGCCGCGGCCCGACGGGCCGAATACGCCTCCGCGCCCTTGCTCGGTTTGCGCCGCCGGGGCGGCGCGGTGACACCGGGAGCGAGCTTACGCGACGTGATCAGAAACGCGGTATGTCCGATCATGCGGTGGTCCGGCCGCACCGCGAGCCCGTCCACGTGCCAGTCCCGGACCAGGGACTCCCACGCCCGCGGTTCGGTGAAGCCGCCGTTGGCGCGCAGCGCTTCCACCAGCTCGGACAGTTGGGGCGTGGTGGCCACATAGCCGACAAAGACGCCGCCGGGTTCGAGCGATCGCTCCAGCAGGTCGATCATTTCCCACGGGGCGAGCATGTCGAGGACGATCCGGTCGTAGGCGCCCTCATGGGTGTCGGCGACGTCACCGACGCGCAACGTCCAGGCCGGATGCGGACCGCCGAAGAACGCTTCGACGTTGCGCCGGGCCACGGCCGCGAAGTCCTCCCGCAACTCCCAGCTGTGGACGGCACCGGACGCACCGACCGCGC
This sequence comes from uncultured Actinomycetota bacterium, assembly GCA_963724705.1. Taxonomy (GTDB): domain Bacteria; phylum Actinomycetota; class Actinomycetes; order Mycobacteriales; family Micromonosporaceae; genus DASQPR01. Next base: position 1,204,525 of record CAVRVS010000004.1, on the reverse strand, counting down.
GCAGCAGGGAACAGGACAGCGCGCCCGAGCCGGCGCCGGCTTCGAGAACGCGCGCGCCCGGAAAGATGTCCCCCATCGCGACGATCTGCGCCGCGTCCTTCGGATAGATCACCTGTGCACCGCGGGGCATGGACAGGACGTAATCGGCCAGAAGTGGCCGCAGCGCCAGATAGACGGTGCCGCCGGATGATGAGACGACGCTGCCGTCGGGCTGCCCGATCAGATCGTCGTGCGCGACCCCGCCCCGATGGGTGTGGTAGACGCCGCCGACTTCGAGCGTGATCGTGTGCATCCGGCCCTTGGGATCGGTGAGCTGAACCCGGTCGCCGATCTGGAACGGTCCGCTGGGTGCCCGCCCCACGATCGGCTCGACCTGCGTCGCGGCTGTGGCGGCGTGACTCACCGTCGCACCTTTCGCTACGCGGGCTGCCCGCCCGCCGCTCGCCCGCCGGCGCGGGTCCCGAGCTCCGAGATGAAATCGGTGACCCGAAGGACACCGATGACATCCTCGCCCATGGTCACCAAGAGGTCTTCGCCCGGGTTGGCCTGGATCGCGGCCAGGACCGCGGCGCCCGAGGCATCGGCGGAGATCCGGCCGCCCGGCCCGACCGGGTGGGCGACGGTGTCGACGGCCACCCAGGGCCGCCGCTCGACCGGTACCCGTGCGACCTCGTGGTTGTCGACCAGTCCGACCACGCGGCCGAGGCCGTCGGCGATGCCGAGCATGGCGCGGTGCGGCTCGGTGAGACCGCCGGGCGCCTCGTCCCGCTGGCGCAGCGCCTCCGAGAGCGGCGTACCGGTGGTCACCCGGTAGAGCGGCCGGGCCAGCTGCCCGGCACTGATCTCGGGTAGCCGGGCCTTGATCCGGGCCGACTGGATCGCCGAGGACGCGCCGCTCCACATGGTCATCGCGACGAGGCCGAGAAGCAGGACGCTGACGTACGTCAGATAGCCGCCACGGATGAACAACAGGATCGACACGCCCAGCGTGGCGAGTGCGATCACCCGACCGGACCACCCGGCGGCGACATCGGCCTTGTACGGGCTCCGGGTCGCCGCCCACACCCCGGCGCGCAGTGCTCGCCCGCCGTCCAGCGGCAGACCGGGCAGGCCGTTGAACACCGCCACGATCGCATTGCTGGCCGCAAACTGGAACGCCAGATCGCCGAGCACGGTGCCGCGCTCGGTGATGGGCAATGCCAAGCCGCCGACCACCGCGAGCACGAGCGACACGCCCGGTCCGGCCAGCGCGATCGCGGCCTCCGACCGCGGCGACGGCGCGTCACGATCCATCTCGGTAAAGCCGCCGAGCAGCTCCAAGGTGATCCCGCGGACACCGACGCCGTATCGCCGTGCCACGAACGCATGACCCAGCTCGTGTAGCAACACCGACACCACGAGGCACACCACGATGCCGAAGCCGAGCAGATAGGTGACCGGCACGCTGCGGTTGCCGCCGCCGACGTAACTGCCGTAGCCGATCGTGATCAGCACGGCCAGTAGCAACCACGAGAACGTCAGATAAACCGGCACACCAGCGATCCGCGCGACCCGCACGAGACCGGGGCGCGTCGGGCCCGCGGCGGCCGGCGGCGGGGATTGCGGCTGCGGCTGCGAGGTTGGCTGTGCCATTGACGTCCATGCTACGCACCGGCGGCTGTCAGACCGCGCGCTTACGCTGTCGGCATGATGGTCGAGCCGCGTGTCTCGGTGTTTCGGGTTGACTCTGTGTCTCCGGTTGACCCAGTGCCTCCGGTTGACCCAGTGTCTCCGGTTGACCCAGTGCCTCCGCCGGTCGCACCAACGTCGCCGGCAGCGCTGCCCGGTGGACGGCTCTCCCCGGCCGACACGGCGCTGTCCGATTCCCGGCTGCGCGCGTCGTTGTCGCCATCGCGTGCGGCTGACTTCAAGACCTGCCCGCTGCTCTACCGGCTGCGCAGCATCGATCGCATTCCCGAAGCGCCGACCCAGGACCAGCTTCGCGGCACGCTGGTGCACGCCGTCTTGGAAGGACTTTTCGATCTGCCGGCCGGCGACCGCACTCCCCCGGCCGCGGCGGCGCTCGTCGAGCCGCAGTGGCAGCGCCTGCTCGAACAGACACCGGAGCTCGCCGGCGTCGTCCCCGACGACGAACTCGCGCAATTCCTCGAGTCCGCAGGCGGCCTGCTCGCGGGATACTTCGCCATGGAGGACCCGACGCGGCTCGCCCCGGCTGAGCGCGAATATCTGGTGTCGACCGAGATCGACGACGGGCGCCTGCAACTGCGTGGTTACGTCGACCGCCTCGACGTCGCGCCCGACGGCGCGATCCGGGTCGTCGACTACAAGACCGGCGGTGCACCGCGCGAAGCGTTCGAAGCGCGCGCGCTGTTCCAGCTGAAGTTCTACGCGTTGGTGTTGTGGCGCACTCGTGGGACGGTCCCGGCCGTGCTGCGGCTGGTCTACCTCAAGGATCGCGAGATCTGCGACTTTGCTCCCGACGCCGACGATTTGGTCCGGTTCGAGCGCACGCTGGTCGCGTTGTGGGCGGCCATCGCGAGGGCGCGCGAAGTGCAGGAGTTCCGGCCGACACCGAGCCGGCTGTGCGCCTGGTGTGCGCATCACGCGCTGTGCCCGGCGTTCGACGGCACGCCACCGCCTTATCCGGTCGAGCTGGAGCTCGCGGTCGTTCCGGCCGACCCGGCGACCGTTGATGCCGACAGCTAGATCGGTTGCGCCGCAACGGTCGCGGCGAGGAATTCAACATCGACGTCGGCCAGGCTCCGCACGTGGGTAACGCCAGCGATGTGCGACAGCCCCACTTCCGCCGGTACGGCGACAACCACGCAACCGGCCGCCAGAGCGCTGGCGATGCCGGTCGGCGAGTCCTCGATCGCCACGCAGTCTCTCGGCGAAACACCGAGCGCGGCGGCCGCCGACTCGTACGGTTCCGCGTGCGGTTTGCCGTCGACCACGTCGTCGTCGGTGACGATCGCCTCGAAATTGTCCCGACCGATCGTGCCCATCATGATGTCGACGAGATCCTTCGCGGTCGCGGTGACCAGCGCCGTCGGCAGACCCGCCGCCCGTACGGCGCCGAGCAGCTCACGAGCGCCGGGCCGCCACGTCAGGCCCTCGGCGAACAACACCCCGACCCGATCCTCCAGCCAGGTCGCGGCCGCCTCCGGATCAAATCCGGACGCCGCGGTCACCGCCGGTCCGATCGCCGTGAAGAGCATGGCGATCGCCTCCGGCGTTGTCGTGCCGACCATCGAGGCTCGTACGGCCGGCGCCAGGTCGCCGCCGAGCCGGTCGGCCAGCTCCTCCAGCGCCTTCTGCCAGATCTTCTCGCTGTCGACGAGCGTGCCGTCCATGTCGAACAGGACAGCGGCGAGACGGCGTTGATCGGTCACGCAACGAGCGTATCCACGTCCGATGACGCCACCGGCACGCACCGGTGAACATGTGACGCCGGTCCGCTCACCGGTGCCCCGGCCGCGCGCCGAAATCCGCTTGCCGGACGGGCCAGACTGAGCCAGTGACGGCGCTCGACGAACTCATGGAACGCGCTGCGGCGGACGCTGACGTCCGCGGCGTCATTTTGACGGGATCGCACGCTCGGGGCATGGCGACGGCCCATTCGGACTACGACGTGATCGTCGTTGTCGACGCACCGACCGACGCGTGGCGGGAAACGACACGCACCGCGGCGCTCGACGAGATCGTCTACACGGTCGCCGAGCTGGCCGACACGTCGCCAACGTGGCAGCGCTACGCGTTCCGCGGTGCCCAGGTGTTGCTCGACCGCCTCGACGGAGGCATCGCCGACCTCGTCCGGTCGCAGGCGACGCCGACCGAGCGAGAGGCCACCGCCTGGGCCGCGGAATATCTCGACGCGTACATCAACCAGGCCTATCGCGCGTTGAAGAGTCGTCGGGACGGGCGGACGGTAGCGGCACGGCTCGATGAGATGGAGACGGCCGGTTGGTTCCTCGCCACGCTGTTCCCGCTCTATGGCCGCCTTAGGCCGTACAACAAGTATCTGCAGTGGGAGTTGGCGACGTACCCGCTCGGCACGCCATGGGACGCCGAGACGCTGCCCGATCGGATCGCGGCCGACCCGATCGGCCTGTTTGCCGACATCGAGGCGGTGGCCCGTGACCGCGGTCACGGCGCCGTCGTCGAGGCGTGGGGCGACGAGCTGGCGTTGTTCCGGTGACAAGGAGTTTCGGTGACTGCGACCGACATCGCCGTACGACGTATCGACTTCGGGTATGTCGTCGTGCCGGGCGCGCCGGACACCGGTGAGGCGCCGCACGCGTTGCCGTGTCTCGGATATCTCGTCCTTCATCCCGACGGAACGCTGCTGTTCGATACCGGTATCGGCCTGAGCGCTGCGGTCGATGCCCGCTACCGGCCGCGACGGCGCGCCCTGGAGGATGCCCTGGCCGGCGCCGGCATCACCATCAACGACATCACGGATGTGGCGAACTGTCATCTCCACTACGACCACTGCGGCGGCAATGCGGCGTTCACCGGCCGACCGATCTTCACGCAACGGACCGAACTCGCGGTGGCTCGTCGAACACCCGGCTACACGATCCCTGAGCTGGTCGATCTGGGCGCCATCAGGTATGAGGAAATCGATGGCGAGGTCGAGGTGCTGCCGGGTGTCACCATCGTGCCGACGCCCGGGCACACCGACGGTCACCAGTCGCTCGTCGTCCGGCGCACCGACGGCACGATCGTCGTCGCCGGGCAGAGCCACGACACCGCGACGTCGTACGGCGCCGACGTCCTGAACTCGTACGACCGCCGGCACGATCCGTCCTCGACGCTGCCGATCCCACCCGCATGGATCGACCGACTACAAGGCATGGATCCGCGCCGTGTCGTGTTCGCCCACGACAACGCCGTGTGGGAACCATCCGACCGCACTTGGCCGAGCTGACGAGGCCGGATCGCTCACAGCGAACATCCAGGTCGTGATCAGGCATTCCGCAGGATCGATTTGCTAGCTTGGGGCGATGGAAGAGCTGCGAGCCCGCCGTGTCGTGGACCGTCTCCGCGAACGCGGCGTCCCCGCCCACCTGCACATCGCGCCGGCCTCCCGGTTCGGCGTACGGGTGAGCCTGCCCGACGGTCGCGAGGCGGTCTGGGACGCCGACGGAGCGAAGGCGCTGGACGCCCAGATCATGCGCGACGGCATGCTGGTCGGGCTCGTCGAGGACGTTGAGGACTCGGAGAACTTCACCGAAGACCAGGTCGTCGACGCCATCGCGCGCGCCGACTACGACCAACCGGTGGGCCGGCTTCGTCGCGAGGCACCGCCGCCGGAGCCGGCGTTACCGGTCGAAGGCGGCTTCTTCCGTCGCATGTTCGACGGATTCCGCTACCGCTGACGTCGCTTCAACGCACTTTGTGACCGGCGCCTCCGCGACCCGCCAGAACGTACGCCGATCAGCGAACGACCGCCTGCTTGATGAGGCTTCGGCCGAAGTCCCAGATCAGGCCGCCGCCACCGTGTGCCTCGTCCATGATGTCGGTGAACGCGTCAACGAAGCGATCGACCTCGCGCTCCCCGATGATGAGCGGTGGAATGAGCTTGATCACTTCGGTGTGGTCGCCCGAAACCTGCGTCAAGATGCGGTGCTTGTGGAACAGGCCGTGTACGACGGTCTGCGCAAACAGACCCTTGCGGGCCGACTGCAGCGCCGTCCACGCCGGGCGGAGCTTCCACGACGACGGTCGCCCGAACTCCAAGCCGATCATCAGCCCGCGACCGCGTACGTCCACCAGCATCTCGTACTTCTCCGTCAGCGCCGCGAGACGGGCCTGCAGCAGGTCACCGATCCGCTGGGCGTTGCCAACGATGTTGTCGGTCTGGAACACATGCAACGTCGCGAGGCCGGCCGCCATCGCCTGCGCGTTCGAGCCGAACGTCGAGTCGTGCACCAGCACCCGGTCGATCGTCGAGAAGACCTTCGCGAACACCTCGTCCTTGGCCATGGTCGCGCCGACCGGCACGTACCCTCCGGACAGGGCCTTGGCCACCGCGACGATGTCCGGTTCAACGCCGTCGTGCTCGTAGGCGAAAAAGTCGCCGGTACGGCCCATGCCGCACTGCACCTCATCGGCGATGAGCAACGCCTTGTGCTGCCGCAACAGATCGTGCGCGGCCTTCAGGAACCCGGGCGGTGCGACGGCCACGCCCTTGCCCTGGATCGGTTCGACCAGGAAGCCGGCCACATCGCCCTGACGCAGCTCGTGCTCCAACGCATCGAGGTCGCCGAACGGGATCGCCGTATCGGGCAGCAGCGTGCCGAAGCCCTTTCGGAACTCCTCGGCGCCGTTGACGGACAACGCGCCGGTGGTCAGGCCGTGGAACGCGTACGTGCAGTAGACGATGCGACTGCGTCCGGTCGCGAACCGGGCGAACTTGAGAGCCGTCTCGATCGCCTCTGCGCCACTGTTGCCGAAGTAGACGCGGTCAAGGTGCGGCGCCTTGGCCAGCAGGCGCTCGGCCAGGATGCCGGCCAGCGGCGGCGCGTCGAACTGGGTGAGGTCGGCGAGCTGGGCGTCGATCACGTCGTGCATCGCCCGCTGGACCACCGGATGGTGCCGGCCCAGCGCGAACACGCCGAAGCCGGCGAGCATGTCGAGGTAGTCGTTGCCCGCGTCGTCGTAGAGATAGGCGCCCTGGGCGTGCGTGTAGATCTTGTCGAAGCCGATCGCATGCAGCATCTTCGACAGTTGTGGGTTCACGTAGCGCGCCTGGAGTTCGTACCGCTCCGCCCCGCGCTGTGCCAACAGTCCGCCGAGATCGAATGACTCACCCGTAACCACGCCAAGAGCCTACGCAATCGGGCTCGGGCCCGGGTAACCCGTCTCACGTCCGCCGGGCACGAGTGTTCGCCCGGCCACGTGGCGGTGTCGAGCGCGGGTGACCGGCGTCGTTGCCAGTAGGCTGGACGGGTGAGTGAGTTCGACGGGCTACCTGTGCTGCGCAACCCAGTGGCGATCGCGGCGTTCGAGGGTTGGAACGACGCGGCCGACGCTTCGACCGCGGCGGTCGAGCATCTGGAGCAGGTGTGGTCGGCCCGCGAGGTGGCGGCGATCGACCCGGAGGAGTTCTACGACTTCCAGGTCAACCGGCCGACGGTCACGCTGGTCGACGGCGAGACCCGGCGCATCGAGTGGCCGACGACGCACTTCTCCGTGGCCAGCCCGCCCGACGCCGAGCGGGATGTGCTGTTGATCCGCGGGATCGAGCCGAGCATGCGGTGGCGTACGTTCTGCGACGAGATCCTGGAGGTCTGCCACAGCCTCGAGGTCGAGCGCATCGTGGTCCTCGGCGCGTTGCTGGCCGACGTGCCGTATACCCGGCCGCTGCCGATCAGCGGTAACGCTGGAGCCCGCGACTCGGCCGAGAAGTTCGACCTGACGCCCACTCGCTACGAAGGCGCGACCGGCATCGTCGGTGTTCTCCACGACGCGTGCACGCGCGCCGAACTGGACTCGTTGTCGTTCTGGGTCCATGTGCCGCACTACGCGAACAACCCGCCGTGCCCGAAGGCGACGCTCGCCCTGCTGCATCGCGTGGAGGACGTCCTCGACCTGCCGATCCCGATGGTGGATCTGGCGGAAGAATCGGCGTCCTGGGAACGCAAGCTGCGCGTCGCTGCCGAGCAGGATTCCGAGCTGGCGGACTACGTACGCGAACTCGAAGAGCGCGCGGTCGACGGGAGCATGCGCGCCGCGTCCGGCGACGAGATCGCGCAGGAGTTCGAGAAGTATCTCCGCCGCCGCGGTGGCCCGACCGCGAAGTAATCGCGGGCGGGAACCCTCAAGGTCGACGGAAGACGTCGGCGGCGCTGTTTGCCGACGCATCCGCGATGCACTCGTCGAGCAGTAGTGCAGCAACCGCCTCCGGGGCCTCCCGCATCGCGTTGTGGGCGGTTGGGAGGTCGTGGACCTGCCACTCGGGATCGGCTTGGAGTCGGGTGCGCAGTCGAGCGAACGGCGTCCGGTCTTCCCATCCCGAGCAGTAGATGAACTCGCGCCGTGGGACCTGGGCGAACGTGCCGGTTAGACGGATCGTTTGCACCAACGAGGCGAACGGATGGGGACGGCGGCGTGGATCGCCGCCGTGCGGCGGGCGAAACGGCGGGTGGACGGCGTAGCCGGTCGCGGCGGCGCCAGCGACGAACGCCTGCCGATACTGTTCGGTCGTTGATGACCAGCACGACTCGCCGTCGCGTGGGACATAGGCGTCAAGATGCACCAGTCGTGAGATCCGGCCGCCGGCCCGGTCGGCGGCGGCAGCGATCACCATTCCGCCGTAGCTGTGGCCGACCAGGGTCGCGCTGGTGATGTGGGCGCGATCGAGGAGAGCCAAGACGTCGTCGGCGTGGGTGTCGAGGTTGGCGGACGCGACCGTCGCGTTGTCGTCGTCTGGCCGCAGACCGGTCAAGGTCAGGGCGTGAACGGTGTGGCCGGCCCGCTCCAGCAGCGGAACCACCGCCTCGAAGCACCAGGAGCCGTGCCAAGCGCCGGGCACCAGGACGAACGTCGCCATGCGTTTCTCCTTCTCTCAGGCCGCGGCATCGAGGCATCGCTGCCTCGATGACATGTGGTTCGGTCAGACGCGGTGCGCGGCTCAAGACCACCGCATGGAGGAAGTGTCACCAGATCAAGGTGTGGCTCACTACCGGTACGATGCCAATTGATGCCTGCTCGCCGCCAACCCCGCGAGATCGCCGGCGTGAGGTCGCAAGTGTGGCCGTCAGGCGGGCGCCACCTCTGGCCATCCGGCGAAGCAAGCGCAGTGCAGTCGCACGCACGGGGACACCTGGTATACGCAGCCACTGGCGTCTTGGCAGTTCACACCGAGCGCGGCACGTCGATCGTTCCCGCCAACCGGGTCGCCTGGGCCCCGGCCGGGTTCACGCACTACCACCGCGCCCACGGCGACACCGATATGCGGATCGTCTTTCTCGCTCCATCCCTCGCCCGGCTCATGCCGGACCATCCCGCCGTGTTCGTGGCCTCCGGCCTCGCCCGTGAGGTCCTGCTCGCTCTGACCGGCCCCCGCAACTACGACGACGCCGTACCTGACTACAGCCGCTCCGCGCGGACTCGCCTCGTTCGAGTGCTCGTCGATGAACTCCGCGAAGCACACGAACAGCCACTGCACCTGCCGGAGCCACGGGACGACCGACTGCAAGCCGTTGCCCGGATGCTGTACGAGAGGCCGGCAGACAACGCATCGCTGGCCGAACTCGGGAAGAGGATCGGAGCCAGCACGCGCACCCTCAGCCGACTGTTCCGCAACGAACTAGGCATGACGTTTTATGAGTGGCGCACGCAGCTACGCGTCTACCACGCGCTCGTGCTCCTCGCCGACGGCCACGACACCACCCAAACCGCCTACGCCTGCGGCTGGGCCAACCCCAGCAGCTTCATCGCAGCGTTCACGAACATCATCGGAACAACCCCAGGCCGCTACCGAGCCAGTCGCCAGACCTCCGCGCGCACATCTCAACTCTCGTCTGCGGTCAAGTCCTCGGGATGATTCAAACTGGCTCGTCCATCTCGGCGACCAGCGTCTGCACCTCGACTGCGAAGCGTCGCTTTGTCGTACCCATCGTCTGTTTTCGCGGCGTGTCACACCGTGTAGCGCGTCCTAGGAAGCTAGGTTATGTCGGACAGGCGGCTCATCATGGCCCAAGCCAGACATTGGCCCACCAACCTCCAAGCGAGGACGGAACTTCCGTGACGATCGACCCCGCGGTCAACCCCGGCATGACCGAACATCCGCACCGGCAGATCGCGGCCCAACTCCGGGCCCGGATTCGCCGCGGCGACTGGGCACCGGGCGAGCGCCTGCCGTCCATCCCCGCGATCGCCGAGATGTTCGGCGTCGCGAAGCAGACCGTGCAACGCACGATCGACCAGCTCCGCATCGAAGGCGTCCTGATCACCAAGCCGGGTTCGGGAACGTACGTCCGAGGCACCCGTCGGCGGCTCAACCGATTGTCCCGCGGTCGTTACGGCCCCCAGCGCGGCTACCACGCCGACCTCGCCGCGCGATACCGCCAGCAGCTCGTGGACGTCGGCCGCGCCCCGGCCCCGGGTGAGGTGGCCGACGCCTTCGGACTGCCGGCCGGCACTGAGCTCGTGTTCCGGCGGCACGTCGTGAGCACGCAGGACGCCACCGTGGAGGTCGGCGCATCGTGGCTGCGACCGGCCGATGCGGACGGCACGTCGCTCGCCCGTCGCGAAGCGTTCGGTCGGCCGCTCTACCAGGAGGTCGAGGACGTCACCAGCCGCGCGTACGCGACCGCGACCGACCAGATCTCGGCGCGCCTGCCCACGCGCGAGGAATGCGAGATCCTCGCCATCCGTCCGGACACACCGGTGTTGCACCTGCTGCACACGGCGTACGACACCGCGCACCGGCCGATCGAGGTGGCCGTCGCGACGTGGCCCGGCCCGATGACCGTGTTGACCGAGCAATACACGATTCCGGCCGAGCGGCCGGCCTCGATCGACACGGATCCGGACGCGTTTTTCGCCTGAGGCCGCGCGAGACGGGACGCGTCGGCTACCCGACCGTCGCGGCAATGGTCGAGGCCTGGCGCCTGGCAGACTGTGGTTCATGAAAATCTGTGGCGCATGATATTGCGGAGCGAGCGCGTATGACATTGCAGAGCGAGCGCGCATGAACTTCCGGGGCGAACTCCAGCTGGCCGGGAAGACGGCCACTGGCATCGAGGTGCCGGAGGCCATCGTCACGGGGCTCGGCGCCGGCAAACGCCCGGCCGTACGGGTGACGCTGCGCGGCTACACGTACCGCACGACGATCGCGCCGATGGGCGGCTCCTACTGGATCGGGGTCAGCGCGGAGCATCGCGCGGGTTCCGGTGTCGCCGCCGGCGATGTGCTGGACGTGACGGTCGAGGTCGACGACGCGCCGCGCATCGTGACGCTGCCGGAGGACCTCGCCGCCGCTCTGGGCGCCGACCCGGCCGCGCGCGCGTTCTACGACTCGCTGTCGTACACGAATCAGAACACGTACGCGACCTGGGTGACGGATGCGAAGAAGCCGGAGACGCGCGCCGATCGGGTCGCCAAGTCGGTCGAAGCCCTTCGCAACCGCCGGCCGCGTCACTAGATGACCGGCCGTCCGCCGTTGGCGATCGCGGTGGCCCAGCCGCCGTGCACCGCGTACGACATCGAGGCGAACGCGTACGCACACGCCGAAGCGATTCGCGCGGCGGCCGCCCGGGTCATCATCTTTCCCGAGCTGTCGCTGACGGGATACGAACTCGACGCGCCCGCCGTCGATCCGGACGACCCGCGGCTGGCGCCGATCGTCGCGGCCTGTTCGGCCCATGGTTCGCTGGCGCTCGTCGGTGCGCCGGTGCGGGACGAGTCGGGCCGACGTCGGGAGGGCACCGAGCACATCGCAATGCTGGCCGTCGACCACGACGGCGTCGAGGTGGCGTACCGGAAAATATGGCTGGGCACGGCCGAAGCGCAACGGTTCGCCCCGGGACCGGCACCGGTGGCGCTCGACGTCGACGGTTGGCGGCTCGGACTCGCGATCTGCAAGGACACCGGAATGAGGCAGCACGCCACCGACACAGCCAGCCTGGGCATCGATGTCTATGTCGCCGGCACGGTCAAGGGTGCGGACGAGGCCGCACTGCAGCACGAGCGGGCGCGCCGGATCGCGATCGACCATAACGTCTGGGTCGCCGTCGCGAGCTTCGCCGGATCGACCGGCGGCGGGTACGTCGACACCGCCGGCCGTTCGGCGATCTGGGCTCCGGGCGGCGCGATCGTCGCCGAGGCCGGACCGGATGCGGGCGACTCGGCTCGCGTCGACCTCGGTTAAGTTGCGCGCGGACCGTCCGCATCAGGCGAACGGGGGGTGACGGACCGGCACTGCGACGTTCGCGGAACGTAAAGGTGCACGCCGTTGACTTGCGCGCTGGACGCCGGACCGGCAATGTGAGCCGCGGCCGCATCCCTGTCAGCTCGGAGCACGGCATGTTGGAACAGTTCCCACCGCAGCCCGACGACACGGTCGAGATCGCGGCGGTGCCCGCGCGCCGGCCGATCGCCCTCATCGTGTCGGCCGCGGTGGTAGCGATCGGGGTGCTCATCGGGGTCGGCTTCCTCGCGTTCGGCGGCCTCGGCGACAGCGGTGGCGGCGTCCGCTCACCCGGCCTGTTGCCGGCGATCTCATCCGAGCCCGACACCACCGCTCCCCCGCCGGCGACATCGTCACCGGCGGCGCCGCCGACCACGGCGACGCCAGCCACGACGCCGGTTGCGCAACCAACGCCCACGGGTACGCCGAGCACGCCGCCGCCGGTCGCCGTGTCAATCTCGAACGCGACCATGAAGCCGCCGGCGTACGTCGGTCCCGCCTGCCCCGGGTCGACGACCGGCGTCGCCACGGTCGCCGCCACCGGCCCGGTCACGATCACGTACCGCTGGGTTCGCACGGACATCAACGCGCCCGTCTCCGCGACGGCATCGTTCACGTACGGCGCGGCCGGGTCGCACCAGTTCAGCCATGCGTTTCCGAACATCACGACACCCAATGGCCAGGTGGTTGCCGCCTTCGTGATCGTGACACCGGTGTCTCGGAGTGCGTCGATGACGTACACGCAGAAATGCGGTGCGAGCGCGTCGAAGATCACCCGGGCCGCGTCGACGTCGCCGTGTTCGGTGACCTTCGTATCGACGATCCATGCCGGTGTCGGACCGATGACCGTCAACTACCACTGGAAATTCAGCGGTACCGGCCCCGGCAACGTAACCGGTACCTGGTCATTTCCTCGTGGTGGCGGAACGCACAAGGTCACGAGCCACCCGTTCGCACTCACCCACGGCAGCACAGTGACGGCCACGCTCGTGCTCGACACGCCCGTGCGGTTCGTCACCGCTTCGGTCACCGCCACGTGTCCGTAGCGATCCGCAAGTTCGCGAAAACCGTCGGTCGAGCGGCTTAGTCTGGGCGCTCCGCCGGCGAACCTACGCCGACCCGAGCGACCGCGGAGGACGCTGTGCCCGGAGATACCCGACCCGTCGTCGACGAGCGTGACAGCCTCATCAGCTTTCTTGGCCAGCAGCGGTACGTGTTGCGGCTGGCCGCGTTTGGCCTGACCGACGCGCAGGCCCGCGATCGGCCGAGCCGGAGTTCCTTATCCATCGGCGGCTTGATCAAACACGTCGCGAGCACCGAAGAGGGCTGGATCAATCGCATCCGCGGCCTGCCGGAATCCGGTGGCGTGGACGACTACGTCGACGCGTTCACCATGCACGAGCACGAGACGCTCGCCGACCTCCTCGCCCGCTACGACGACGTGGCCAAGGCGACCGATGCCCTGGCGGCCGAGGTCGACCTCGACCAACCGGTGCCGGTCCCGCCCGACGTGCCGTGGTTTCCCAAGGACGTCGACGCCTGGTCGGCACGGTGGGTGCTGATGCACGTGATCGAGGAGACGGCTCGACACGCCGGACACGCCGACATCGTGCGTGAGCACGTCGACGGCGCGACCGCGATCCCGCTGATGGCCGCGGCCGAGGGATGGCCGCCGAGCCCGTGGATCCAACCCTGGCGGCCCGCCTCCGGCTGAGCGGCGATCGGCACGCGTGGCTCAGCCGAACGGCAGCTCAGCCGGCCGGCAAACACGCGGGGCGCAGCCCCGGGGGGCTCAGCCGGCTGTGCCCGCCAAGCGCGGTCAGCCGGCGGGGGCTCCGGCCAGCACCGCGATCGACCCGATGACGGCGGCACCGACGATCGTCGACACGACGCCACGGCGGACCCCGAGCAACCACGCCGCGGCCGCCGCGAGGAGCCCGTACTGCCAGAGGTGACCGAGTGCCAGCGCGAGTGGCACTGCCGCGCCGGCGATCGCGCCGATCGCCGCCGGACCGGCGCCGCCCATGAACGCCTGCACGCGCGCGTTTCGTCGGATCGCGTCGAAGCGCCCGGCGCCGGCGAGAACGAATACGAACGACGGCGTGAAGGCGATCACGGCCGCGTACACGCCGCCGAGCACGCCCGCCGCCGCGTAACCGACGACGGCCACGGTCTGCACGACCGGTCCCGGCGTGATCTGGCCGAGCGCGACCGCGGTCAGGAACTGCGAGTCGGTCATCCAGTGGTACGTGTGTACGGCGTCGTGCTGCATCAACGGGATGATGACGAAGCCGCCGCCATAGGACAGCGCGCCGACCTTGAACGCGACCCAGGCCAGCGACGCCCACGTGGCGCTGGTGGCCGCCGTACCGAACACGACGACGACCCGGCTGATCCGGCCGCCGTGCGGGGACGTTCGCACGATCGCCTCGGCTAGCCCGCAGCCGACCAGCACGAGGACCAGCCACGGCCCGACCAGTGCGCCGGCCGCAAAACCGGCGGCCGCATAGGCCAGCCAACGCACGCGTGCCGCGGACGAGCCGGCCCGCCGCCAACTCGCCGGCAAGCAGGCCGGTGGCGGCGTGGATCGCGACGACCGGCACGGCCGCGCCGGCGCCCGCGGCGGCCCCGACCACCCACCGCGGCGGGTGCGCGGCCAGGAACAACACGGACAACGCGATGATCGCGATCAGGCCGGGGACGATGAAGCAGACGCCGCCGACGATCGCGCCACGCCAGCCCGCGCAGCCGCCACGCGCAGAAGATCGCGAGCTGAGTGGATGCCGGTCCGGGCAGCAGATTTGTCGCCGCGACGCCGTCTTCGAACTCGGATTCCGGCAGCCACCCCCGGCGGCGTACGCACAGGTCGCGCAGCAGTGCGATGTGTGCCGGCGGTCCGCCGAAGCCGGTCACGCCGATGCGCCCCCATTCGCGGGCGATGACCCCGAGCGAGACCGCGGTCGCCTCGGGTTCCGGCACGACCATCAGCGGGCGGGTCGCGCGCCGGCTAGAGCGCGACGCCGAGCAGCGCGTCCACGGTCGCCGCGACCAGCGCCGGCGCGCCCACGTCGGTCCGGTCGCCGGCAAGAGTCGCGTCGACCCAGTCGTCGACGGCGGCCAGTGCGCCCACGGTGTCGAGATCGTCGGCGAGCCGTTCCCGGACGGCGGCCAGCGTCGCGGCGCCGGACGGACCGGCCGGCAGGGCGACCGCCTCACGCCAGCGGGACAACCGTTGCTGGGCCGTCTTGAGAAGATCGTCCGTCCACTGCCGATCGTCGTGATAGTGATCGGCCAGCAGGGCGAGGCGTACGGCCATCGATTCCACGTGGTCGGCGCGCAATCGTGACACGAACACCAGGTTGCCGCGGCTCTTGCTCATCTTCTCGCCGTGCAGCCCGATCATGCCGGCGTGCACATAGTGCCGGGCGAACGGAGCCTCGCCGGTCAACGCCTCGGCGTGCGCGGCCGACATCTCGTGGTGCGGGAACAGCAGGTCGTTGCCGCCGCCCTGGACGTCGATGCGTCGGGCCGAGCAGACCGAGGGCGATGACCGCGCACTCGATGTGCCAGCCGGGCCGCCCCGGCCCAAGGATGCCGCCCGCCCAGGCCGGCTCGCCGTCGCGAGCGCCCCGCCACAGCAACGGATCGAGCGCATCGCGTTTGCCGGCGCCGGTCCGGGTCGCCACCACGCTCGGCGAAGAACGCGAGCATCTCCGGCCGGGTGAGATTCGACTCGTACCCGAAGGTCGCATCCTTCGAGACATCGAAGTAGACGTCGCCGGTGCCGTCGTCGAGCCGGTAGGCGATGCCGGCGTCGAGCAGGTTCACGACCTCGTCAGCGATCGCCGGGATCGACTCGACGGCCCCGACGTAATGCGCCGGCGGGAGGATCCGCAGCGCCTCCATGTCCTCGCGGAACAGCGCGGTCTCGCGCATCGCGAGCACGATCCAGTCCTCGCCGTCGCGGCTGGCCCGCTCCAGCAGCGGATCGTCGATGTCGGTGACGTTCTGGACGTACGTGACGGAAAGGCCGTTGTCCCGCCAGACCCGGTTGATCACGTCGAAGGTGATCATCGTGGCCGCGTGCCCGAGGTGCGTCGCGTCGTACGGTGTGATCCCGCACACGTACATCGAGGCGCCGCCGTCGTCGCCGCTGGACACGTGCCGGTCCTGTCGGGCCGAGTCGTAGAGCCGCAGGGGAACACCGGCACCGGGCAGCGCCGGCACGTTCGGGGATGACCACGAATCCATACAACAGAGCCTAACGATCGACCGTCGAGCGCACACGCCTGGCCACCCGGGCAGAGGTCGCCGGATATCCCCGGCCGCCCGAGGCCGGGTCTAGATCGGCGGCCACGGCACCGACGGCCACTCGCCCGACGGTGCCGGGTAGCACCCGGTCGCGAGCAGAGCGTCGAGCCGCGTCGCGACCTCGACGACCTCGGCCACCATCAGATGCTCGAAGAGCGCCTCGCCGAGCGCGCCATCGAGGTCGACGCGCAGCTTCCGCAGGACCTCGGCCACGTCGTCGGGCAGCGGCTCGTCGACGAAGCCCCACAGGATCGTGCGCAACTTCGGCTCGACGTGGAAGCAGACGCCGTGGTCGACGCCGTACACGTGGTCGCCCGCCTGCAGCACGTGGCCGCCCTTGCGGTCCGCGTTGTTGATGACCGCGTCGAACGCGGCCAGGCGGGCCAGCCGGGGATCGTCGGCGTGCGCCAGCACGTAGGGCCGGCCGTCGTCGTCGCGCGCCGACGCGATGCGACGCCAGCCCTTCGGCACCCGACGCGACGGTACGAAGCCGAGCAGCGGAGCGGCCACGCCGTCGATGTCGACCTCGCCGGCGAACGCCGGATCGATCGCGTCATCCGTCTCGATCCACAGTTGACACGCGCCCGGGCCGAGCGGGCCGTCGCGAAGCACGGTCGGTGGCACCGGCTCCCAGCCGGTCGCGGCGCCGACCAGATATGCGCTCACCTCGCGGCCGGCGAGCGTACCGTCCGGGAAGTCCCACAATGGCCGTTCGCCGCGAACCGGCTTGTACACGCAGCGCGCGGTGACGTCGTCCAGCGTGATGACCGCGCGCAGCGTGGTGTTGGAAGCGTCCGCGAGCCTGCCTTCGATGTCCATGGTGCCGTGGCGGAGAAGTTCCAGCGCGTCGGCGGGGGCGAGCGGCGCCATCGGCTACCGGTGGTAGCCGTTGTGCCGCGGACAGCGGTGGCCGGCCGGGTCGAGCGGCTGGCCGCACAGCGGGCACGGCGGCCGGCCGGCCGAGACCACCCGCTTGGCCCGCTCGATGAACGCACGTGTCTCGGCCGGGGTGAGCCGCACCCGCATCCGGTCGAGATCCGACGTGGCCGCCTCGAACTCCTCGGCCTCGATCTCGTCGTCGTCATCGCTGATGTCGTCGGTCTCTTCGTCGGCCTCGCCCACCGCGATCGCCTCGATCACCACCGTCGCGGTGTCGACGTCGTACGCCAGACCGAGCGTGCCGACCCGGAACTCCTCGTCGACGGGGCTGTCGAGCGGCTCGTTGTCGGACAGCGTCGACCCCTCGATATCGGGCAGTTCGAGGCCGAACCGGCGGTTCGCTTCGATCAGCAGCTCGTCGAGCTTCTCGGCCAACAGGCTGACCTGGACCTTCTCCAGGGCAACACTGACCAGCCGGCCGGCGCCCCGGGCCTGCAGGTAGAACGTCCGCTCTCCGGGCGCACCCACCGTTCCGACCACGAACCGCTCCGGCGGCTCGAACTCGTACACCTGATGGGTCATGCCTTCGACACTATCCGGTCGACGGGCGTGTCGCCTCTGCGGACCACGGCGCCGTCCGACCGCGGCCGGACCGGCGGCGCCGGCACCGCCCCCGACCTCGGCGTCCGAGGCCGTTTTCCGGCTGCGTCGGCCACGCCGTTTGGGCGGTTTCAACCCGGCAAGGTCGCCGCCGACGTCGTTGAGCCGCAGGAGAAACGGTCGTAGCGGGGTGTAACGGATCGCGGTGAGCGACGCCGGGTCGACCGACAGCCGCTGGAAGAGGTCGAGGTGCAGGCCCATGGCGTCGGCGACGATGGCCTTGATCACATCTCCGTGGCTGCACGCCAGGACGATCGCCTCGGGGCCGTACGCCTCGGTGGCCCGCGCGTCGGCGTCCCGGACGGCGGCGATCGCCCGCGCCGACATCGACGCCATCGACTCGCCGCCGGGGAACGTGGCCGCCGACGGATGCGCCTGGACGACCTGCCACAACGGCTGCTTGGCCAGCGTCTTCAACGGTTGGCCGGACCAGTCGCCGTAGTCGCACTCGACCAACCTCGGCTCGTCGACCGCGGTGACGCCCGGCAGCGCCGCCGCGATCGTCTGCCGGCAGCGGATGAGCGGGCTGGTGACCACCAGATTCGGCACGAGGCCGGCCGCGCTCAACCGGACGCCGACGGCGGCCGCCTGGGCCCGACCGACGTCGTCCAGCTCGGTCGGAAGGTGCCCGGCCAATGTGCCGCCCGCGTTGGACGTGGTACGGCCGTGCCGGAGCAGAAGGACGGTGGCCACGGGTGCCTACGTTACTTCGATGATCGCGCCGGCCACAGCGCGGTCACGGATTGCGCCGGTCCGCTACGACGACAGCGACGTCCCGCCGACCACGAGGGCGACGATGATGACGATGCCGAGCGCGACGCGGTACGGCACGAACCAGACGATCGAATGGTGCGCGACGAACCGCAGCAGCCAGGCGATCGAGATGTAGCCGACGACGAAGCTCACGATCAGCCCGACGATCGTCGCCGACCAACCGACCGTGTCGGAGATCTGGTGGCTCTCGCTGATCGCTTCCAGACCGCCCGCGGCGGCGAGGGCCGGGATGCCGAGCAGGAACGACATGCGGGTGGCGGTGACCCGGTCGATGTCGCGCAGCAGGCCGCCGCTGATCGTGGCGCCCGACCGCGATACGCCGGGGATCAGCGAGAACACCTGGAAGATGCCCAGGAACACGGCGTCGCCGTTGCGCAGCGAATCCTCGTGGCGCGTCTGCGTCGCGGCGTGCTCGGCAAAGACCATCACGGCGCTCCACCCGATCAGGCCGATCGCCACCACCCAGAGGCTGCGCAGGTCGTTCTCGATGAAGTGTTTCAGCGCGAGGCCGACGACGGCGATCGGGATCGTGCCGATGATGACGAACAGCGCGAGCCGCCAGTCCGGTTCCTGCCGGGCCTCGCGCGCTGAACAGCCCGAGCACGAAGCCACGGATGATGCGCCAGATGTCCCGCCAGAAGTAGATGATCGCCGCGATGATCGCACCGACCTGGATGATTGCCGTGAACGCGGTCGGCCCCGGACCGGAGATGTCCATGTGCAGCAGCTTCTCGACGATCGTCAGATGACCCGTCGAGCTCACCGGCAGGAACTCGGTGAGCCCCTCGACGATGCCGAGAACGATCGCCTTCCACAGTTCGAGCGGCACGAACTACTCCCCTACTCCGGACTTGTCGAGTGCTTCGGCCGCGGCCCGCAGCGTACGGATACCGTCGTCGACGTCGCCGACGAACAGCGACACGTTCAACGTGGTGACGCCGGCGGCAGCGTAGTCGCGCATGCGATCGGCGATCCGGTCGACCGATCCGAGCAGGCTCGTCCGGTCGATGAACTCCATCGGTACGGCCGCGGCCGCCTCCTCGCGCCGCTTGGCGAGGTAGTGGTCCTGGATCTCGTTCGCGGCGTCGCCGTAGCCCATCCGCGTCGCGAGCGCGTGGTAGAAGTTCTTGTCCCGGCTGCCCATGCCGCCGATGTAGAGCGCGGCATACCAGCGCACGAGCGCGGCGCACGTGTCGACGTCGTCGCCGATGACCAGCGGCGCGGTCGGTACGACGTCGAAGCCGTCGAGTGTCTTCCCGGCCCGGGAGCGGCCGGCCGCGATCGAGCCGAGCAGCTCGCCGGCGAACTCGGGCGCGAAGAAGATGGCGAGCCACCCGTCGGCGATCTCGCCGGTCAGCTCGAGATTGCGCGGGCCGACCGCGGCCAGGTAGATCGGGATGTGGTCGCGCACCGGATGCAGCGTGAGCCGCAGCGCCTTGCCCGGGCCGTCCGGCAGCGGCAGCCGGTAGTGCTCGCCCGTCGTACGACACCGGTTCGCGAGCGAGCGCCATCCGTACGATGTCGACGTATTCGCGGGTGCGCGCGAGCGGCTGGGCGAACCGTACGCCGTGCCAGCCCTCGGAGACCTGGGGACCCGAGACGCCGAGGCCGAGCCGGAACCGGCCGCCGCTGAACGCGTCGATGGTGGCGGCCGTCATCGCGGTCATCGCCGGCGTACGGGCCGGGATCTGCATCACGGCCGACGCCGACGTCGATACGTTGCGTCTGACCGGCGATCCACGCGAGCATCGACGGTGAGTCCGATCCGTACGCCTCGGCCGTCCACACCACCGCGAAGCCCAGCCGGTCGGCTTCCTGGGCGAGTGCGAGATGGTCGGCCGGCGTCGTCCACGCGGCCTGGTAGCCGAGGTTCAGTCCGAGACGCATCGTCGCATCCTGCCCTTCCATGTGCGGCCACGCCGCGAACCGGACGCATGCCGGCGGAGCCTCGCGGCTGCGCTGCGCGTCGCCAGCGGTCCGGCGCGCGGCGGTCGCATCAGGGTAGCGGCCGAATCGCGGCACGCCTCCCCCGGCCGAGCCGAATGCACGGGTAATTTCATGGGCCATGCAGCAGCGTCCGCTCGGCCGCGCCGGACTTCTTGTCTCGCGATTCGCGCTGGGCACCATGACCTGGGGGGCGGACACCGACCCGGAGGACGCTGCCGCGCAGCTCAAGACGTACGTCGAGGTCGGCGGGAACCTCATCGACACCGCGGATGTCTACGGCGACGGCCTGGCCGAAGAGGTGATCGGCGGCCTGTTGGACAACCTCGTGCCGCGCGACGACGTACTGATCGCGACGAAGGCCGGCCTTCGTCCGGGCATGGAGCGGCGCCACGACACGTCGCGCGGTCACATCCTCCGGGCGCTCGACGCGAGCCTGCGCCGGCTCGGCACCGATCACGTCGACGTCTGGCAGGTGCACGGATTCGACACCGACACCCCGCTCGACGAGACGCTGTCCGCACTGGACTACGCGGTCACGTCCGGTCGCGTGCGCTACGTCGGCGTGTCGAACTTCTCCGGCTGGCAGACGGCCCAGGCCGCGACCTGGCAGACCGCGTGGCCGGGACGCGCGCCGATCGTCTCCGTACAGGTGGAGTATTCGCTGGTCGAGCGTGGGATCGAGCGGGAGGTGATCCCGGCCTGCGAGGCGTTCGGGCTGGGCGTGCTGCCGTGGTCGCCGCTCGGTCGCGGCGTGCTCACCGGCAAGTACCGCAACGGACGGCCGGCCGACTCGCGCGGCGCGTCGCCGCACTTCGAACGGTTCGTCGCGCCCTATCTGGATCCCCGCTGCTCGGCGATCGTCGAGTCGGTGGTCACGGCCGCGGCCGGGCTCGGCGTATCGCCGGTCGAGGTCGCGTCTGGCCTGGGTACGGGACCGGCCCGGCGTCGTGGCGCCCGGTGCTCGGCGCACGTACCGTGGGCCAGCTGCTCGCGGCCCTGCAGACCGAGGAGATCGCGTTGCCGGCGGAGATCAGCCGGGCGCTGGACGACGTCTCGTCGATCGGCGTGGGCTACCCCGAACGTCAGGGGTGACGGCCTGAGGCTCGACGGCACCGGATCGCGGCCGCTCACGACTGACGCGGCACGGGACACGCGTCGGGATGCTGGCCGGACCCGCCGTCGACGGCCAGTGGATCATGGAGATCGAGAAGTGCTGCTACCAGGCGACGCCGGGCAGCGGCCGGCTGGACTGCCGCCGCCGGAGCAGAACCTGGCGTGTGCCGTCGCGAAGGAGTTTGACCTTGGCCAGCTCCCAGTCGGAGAACTCGGCGGCGATGGTGAGCTGCGCCGCCGCGGCGGCCCGATCGATGTTGCTGGGTATCCGCAGCGGCGCGTATTCGTAGTCCATCACGCTATGGTGCGCCACGGCCGACGCTTATTCCATCCAAAGCCGCCACGAGTTCGCCGCCAGAAGTTCGTCGTCCGGACGCTCCGCGTTCGCCTCCGGGCGCCTCAACCGCTGACCCGGCCCGGACGCGGGCCGTAGGCGTCCTCGTCGTCGTCGAGGTCGACGAACGGCTGCTCATCGAGGCGACCGATCAGCCGATCGGGCGAACCGAGAGCGAAGGGGCCGGCGCCGTCGGTGTCGGCAAAGGCACCGAGATCCAACGGCGCGTCGGCCTCGACCACGGCGACCAGACCGTCCAGTGGCTCGAGCTCGGGGAGGTCGAGTGCGGCCAATGAACCGTCGCCGGACTGGAGCAACTCCAGCACCGCCTCGCCGACCGATTCGACCGGTTCGTCGGCGCCCTCGTCCCCGTTCATCGCGTCGAACCGGGCCGACTGCGCCGCCTTCAACAACGCCGAGACGCTCGGCACGCGATAGTCGCGGCGCTGCCGTACGGAGATCACCTGCGGGTACGGGTCCTCGGCCGCGACCAGGTCGGCCATCTCGCCGATCTTCTCGTCGGCGAGATCCGGGTCGATCGCGTCGACGTCCCACGGCGTGACCTCGCCGAACGCCTCCAGCAGCGCATCGTCGTAGGCGTACGAGGCGTTGTTGAGGTCGACGTACGCCTTCCAGACGCCGTCGTCGTCGACGCGGCCGTCGGCGGCCTTCACGGCGGCCAGATGGGCACGCGCCGCGTTGATCACGCTTTCCAGCGCCGTGTCGAGGTGAGCGTGGTCGTCAGTCATGTCGGCCCTACCGTCCCAATCGTCCCGTATGCAACACCCACGCCGGACCGTGGCGGCCGGCACTCGAACGGCGGCGATCGGCCGGCTCCAACCCGCGGCTCACGCCTGGCTGAGGAACCGATCGAGCACCCGCACGCCGAACTTTAGACCTTCGACCGGCACCCGCTCGTCGACCCCGTGGAACAGCGAGGCGAAGTTCAGGTCCGGCGGCAGACGCAGCGGCGAGAAGCCGAAGCATCGCATGCCGAGCTTCATGAAGGCCTTGGCGTCGGTGCCGCCGGACAGCATGTACGGCACCGGCCGGGCGCCGGAATCCTCGGCCCGAAGTGCGGCCGCCATCGCGTCGACGAGCGGGCCGTCGAACGTCGTCTCGACCGCCGGGTGATGCTGCACGTAGGTCATCTCGATGTCCGGCCCGACCAGGTCGCGGAGCTCGGCCAGGAACGCCTCCGAGCGGCCGGGCAGCGTACGGCAGTCGACCGTGGCCGAGGCCGTACCGGGGATGACGTTGTGCTTGTACCCGGCGGTCGAGGCCGGTCGGATTGGCCGTGTCGCGGATCGTCGCACCGACCAGGTTCGCGATCGGGACCGAGCTTCGCGATCGCGAGCTCCGGATCGTCGAGGTTGAGGTCGATGCCGAGCACGTCGGAAATCTCGCGGAGGAAATCCCGTACCGCCGGGGTGATCTGGATCGGGAACCGATGGCGCCCGACGCGCGCGACCGCCTCGGCCAGCGCGGTGACCGCGTTGTCGTCGGCCAGCATCGAGCCGTGCCCGGGGCGACCCTTCGCGACCATGCGCAGCCAGTCGATGCCCTTCTCGGCCGTCTGGACCAGGTAGAGCCGCAGGTCATTGCCGATCGACACGGAGAAGCCGCCCACCTCGCCGACCGCCTCGGTGCAGCCGTCGAACAACTCGGGATGGTTGTCGACGAGGTAGTGGGCGCCGTATTCGCCGCCCGCCTCCTCGTCGGCGGTGAATGCGAGCACCAGATCCCGGGGCGGGGTGACGCCGCGTCGCCGCCAGTCCCGCACGACCGCGAGCATCATCGCGTCGAAATCCTTCATGTCGATCGCGCCGCGGCCCCAGAGGTATTCGTCGCCGTTCGCGTCGGCCTTGATCTCACCGCCGAACGGATCGACCGACCATTCGCTCGCGTCGGCCGGAACCACGTCGGTGTGTCCGTGCACCAGCAATGCGCCACGCTGCGGGTCCGCGCCGGCAAATCGCGCAACCACGCTGGTACGGCCGGGAGCCGACTCCACGACCGTCGGCTCGAGTCCCACCTCGGACAGCTTCGCCGCGAC
This sequence comes from uncultured Actinomycetota bacterium, assembly GCA_963724705.1. Classification (GTDB taxonomy): domain Bacteria; phylum Actinomycetota; class Actinomycetes; order Mycobacteriales; family Micromonosporaceae; genus DASQPR01. The sequence continues at coordinate 1,180,531 of CAVRVS010000004.1, read as the reverse complement.
ATACTCGGCGGCGCGGCGTTCGCCCTTGCTGGTGGTCGTGTCGCCGGTGTTCGTGGTGTCGATGCGCAGCAGGTCGCGGCAGATGTCGATGACCTCAGCGGTGGGGTCGATCGCGGTCTCAGTCATGGTGTCCATGTCTACCAGGTCGTTCGGAGCGCTCACGGGCTACCACGGGCGGCAGGCGGGCTACCACGGGTGGTAGGCGATCTCCCCGGCCCGGATCGGCTCGGCCAGCCGGTTCTCCAGCGGCGCGAGCGGGCAGGCCCACCGGTCGTCGTACGCGCACGACGGGTTGTAGGCGTAGTTGAAGTCGAGCCGTACGCGGTCCGGTGCCTCGATCACCACGCCCCGCCCGAACGTGCCCTTGACCGTGTCGGTCAGGTACCGGCCGGCCCCGTACGTCTTCGGGCCGTCGAACGTCTTGGCCGCCGTACCGTCGCGGACCGGCAGGAACAGCCCTCCGCCGTACGCCTTCAGCCAGAACAGTGTGAGCTCGCCCCACGGCGTGTCGAGAATGCCCACGCGACGGTAGCGCAGCACGCCGTCCTCGCCACCGCTGTCGATCTCCAATTCGTCGCCGTCGGTGGTCTTCGTGTCGACCGGATGCATCGCGACGGTCGCGCGACCGTCCTGCGACTCGGGAAAGTAACGGAGACCGGCGAAACTCGCGCGCTCGTCGGCCGGGATCGCCGATTGCGGATGCGTCCCGAACAGCTCGTCGCGCTGCCGCCGGAACGTCGCCAGGTCGGTGTCGGCGAGATACATCCGCGCGACCCGCTCGCGGTAATCGGCCAGCGTGGCAGCGTCCATTGTGGTGACCTCCGTGGTCGGATCCCAGGCGTTTCGTTGCGCCACTGGCGCGCCGCGTACGGGGCAGCGCAGACCGACGCCGCAACCCCATACTGAGCGTCGCTCGTCGCCCGCCGGCCACAACGCCGTGACCGGTGCCCCCGGCGGCGTCGTTCTAGCGCAACGGAGTAATCGAATCATGAACTACGCGGTCACGGAGTTGAACGACACCACGTTCAACCTGTACTCGGCGCTGCTGGCGATCAGCGGAATCCTGCTGGCCGTCACCGCCGCGACCGGCTTCGGCGGACGCAGCGTCGGCGCGCGCGTGCTGAACGCGATCTTCGCGGTTGCATTCCTCGTCTACGCGATCTATCTGCAGTTCATCTTCACCAGCGGCACGGTGTTCATCTCGTACTACGTCTTCGTCGTGCCGATCCTGCTGATCGTCCAGGCGTTCCGGAACCGCACCGCGGCCAAGCAGCAGCAGGTGGCGGCCGCGCAGGCGAACGCGGTCGGCACGCCGTACGCGAGCCCGGCCACGGGCTACCCGAATGCCGCGCCGAGCTACCCGGCGCCCCAGCCGGGCTCGTCCGCTGCGACATCGATGTCGGCGACCGACCCGGCCGAACCAACGGGCTGATCGCCCTCGGCGTGTCGCCGCCCGGCTCCGGTCGGAGCGGCCACGATCGCGGCTCGGTGAGGTCTGCACCAGATCCAACTCGACCACGGTTGCCGCGGCCGATGCCGTCGTGACGGCATGGGGCTCTTTCTGGACGTATTCTGCGGACAGGCGCGAGATGCTGAGTAACCCGCGTCCGGCGGGTGCGGCAACGGCGTGGGGGCGGCGGCCCACCGCACGGCCGAGCACCATGAGTGGTTGGTGGTGCATCGAAACGGGAAGAGGTCCGATGTGTCCGATCTGACGTACCCCGAAGCCGGCGCGACCGAGCACGATGACCTGCCCGCCGGCTACCACCACTTCCGCATGTCCATCGATCTCGGCCGCGGTGATGCGCTGATGGCGCGGGCGGCCGAGGCGGTCATGACGTTCGGCGTGCAGCGTGGCGCCGGGCTTCGTCCGGTCACCAGCGCACCGCGCGCCGCCGTCGGCGTGCTCGTGATCGGTCGGAGCGGATTCGGACCGCTAGCCCTGTCGATCCCCTGCAGCGTGGTGTGGGCCACCGAGGAGCCGCGCCGTGCCGGTTTCGGTTACGGCACGCTGCCCGGGCATCCCGAACGCGGTGAAGAGGCATTCCTGGTGAACCACGACGCCGACGACGTCGTACGGTTCCATGTGCGGTCCTTCAGTGCGCCGGCCCGCTGGTTCACCCGCGCCGCCGGCCCGTTGCTGCACGTCGCGACGGACGCGGCGTCGCGCCGCTACCTCACCGCCATGCGGCGGCTGGTGGAATAGCGCGCACGCTCTACCCCGGACGAGAGGGTACGCATGATCGACACCGCGAGTTCGCTAGCGACCGCACGGCAGATGTGGACCCGGTTCGAGCCGATCCACACGGTCACTTACTTCACACCGGAGGCCCGCGACGCGTACGACGCCGTCGGCCTGCGCGGCTACTGGCGCGGTTACTTCGCCGGCCGCAGTGCCCCGATCGGTGCCGTGGACGCAATGCCGGTGATCGCCACGTTCCACGGCTTCGCCCCCGCGATGGTTCGCCGCGCGCTACCGGACGTGTGGACCCGGGCCACGCCGGAGGCGACGCTCGCGGCCCGCCGGATCGGTGCGGAGGCGGCCCTGCTCCGGTTGGCCGTCGACGTGGAGCCGTCCGAGCTCGCCGCGGCGGCCGATCTGGCCGAAGCCGCGGTCGAACTGCTCGATCCGGCCGGACACACGATCGGTGCGGCGAACCTGGGCCTGCCGCGCGATCCGGATGCGTCGGCGCTGGCCCGGCTGTGGCAGGCCGCCACCACGTTGCGCGAGCACCGCGGGGACGGGCACGTCGCCGCACTGGTGTCGTACGGCTTCGACGGCTGCGAGTCGGTCGTCTGGCGGGCCGGCATCCGGTATCGCGAGCCGATGCAGCAGTTCCGCGGCTGGACCGATGTCGAATGGGACGCGGCGACGGAGCGGCTGCGTGATCGTGGCTGGCTGCGTCCGGACGGCACCCACACCCCGGACGGCTCCGACGCGTACGCCGCCGTCGAGCAGGCGACCGACCGAGCGGCGGCGCGGGTGTGGAATGCCCTCGGCGCCGACCGCACCGCCACGTTGCGTGACCTGCTGACGCCGCTGGCCGTCTCGGCCTACACCGCCATACCGATCGCCAACCCGATCGGCGTCCCGCACCCGACCGGTGGATGATCGGAGGATGCATATCGCGAGCCGAACTCAGATCTTCGTCGGCGGCACGTGGCAGGACCCGGCGACGACCGACACGATCGACGACGTCAATCCGGCGACCGAGCAGGTCATCGCGACCGTACCGGCGGGCACCGCGGCCGACATCGACGCGGCCGTCGGCGCCGCTCGCAGCGCCGCCACCGGCTGGGCCGCGACCGACCCGAAGCAGCGCGCCGCCGTCCTGGCCGCGGCCCGCGACGAGCTCAAGGCCCGCGCGGACGAAGCTGCCGACCTGATCGCCACCGAGCTGGGCGCGCCGATCCAGCTCGCGCAGCGACTGCACGTCGGACTGCCGCTGACAGTGCTGGATTCCTTCGCCCGCCTGGCGGCCGAGTTCGAGTTCACCGAGAAGATCGGCAACTCGGTCGTCCGTGGTGAGCCGGTGGGAGTCGTCGGCGCGATCACGCCGTGGAACTACCCGCTGCACCAGGTCGTCGCGAAGGTCGCGGCCGCGCTCGCCGCCGGCTGCCCGGTCGTGCTCAAGCCGGCCGAGGACACACCGTTGATCGCCTACCTGCTCGCGCACGTGTTCCAGACGGCCGGGCTGCCCGACGGCGTGCTGAACGTGGTGTCCGGCACCGGACCGGTCGCCGGCCAGGCGCTCGTCGAGCACCCCGGTATCGACATGGTTTCGTTCACCGGCTCGACCGCGGTCGGCCAACGGATCGGCGCCATCGCGGGCGGTGCACTCAAGCGTGTGGCGCTGGAGCTCGGCGGCAAGTCGGCCAACGTCATCCTGCCCGGGCGCCGATCTGGCGAAGGCGGTGAAGGTCGGCGTCGGCAACGCGTTCCTCAACGGCGGTCAGACCTGCAGCGCGTGGACGCGGATGCTCGTGCATGCGTCGGTCTACGACGAGGCGGTCGCGATGGCCGGCGACGCGGCGGCGAAATACCCGACCGGTGACCCGTTCGACGCCGGCACGCGCATCGGCCCACTCGTCGCCGACCGCCAGCGGACCCGCGTACGTGACTACATCGACATCGGCGTCGCCGAGGGTGCGCGTCTGGTGACCGGCGGCGCGCAGCCGCCCGAGGGACGCGACGTCGGCTATTTCGTCCGGCCGACGGTGTTCGCCGACGTCGCGCCGGACATGCGCATCGCGCAGGAGGAGATCTTCGGGCCGGTGCTGTCGATCCTGCGCTACCGCGACGAGGACGAAGCGCTCGAGATCGCGAACGGCACGAAATACGGCTTGGCCGGCGGCGTCTGGGCGGCGGACGCCGAGGCGGCGTCGGCGTTTGCCGCCCGGATGCGCACCGGCCAGGTCGACATCAACGGCGGCGCGTTCAATCCGCTCGCTCCGTTCGGCGGGTTCAAGGCGTCCGGGCTCGGTCGCGAACTCGGCCGGCACGGGCTGGCCGAGTTCCTGCAGTATCAGTCGCAACAGTTCTAGCGCTCGCGATCTCCCGCCGAGCCCATCGCTCACCCAGCCCATGCACTCGCGCAGCCCAGCGCTCACACAGCAGGAGGTGCGGTCGTGCCGCGTGCCGTCGTGTTGACCGAGATCGGCGCGCCGATGCGCGTCGCGGAGATCGAGCTGCCCGACCCCGGACCGGGACAAGTGCGCGTACGCCTGGCCGCCGCCGGCGTGTGCCACTCGGACCTGTCGCTGTCGAATGGGACGCTGCGGCAACCGGTCCCAGCGGTACTCGGCCACGAGGGTGCCGGCACCGTGGTCGCGACCGGTCCCGACGTCACCGGCGTCTCGCCCGGCGACCGGGTCGTGCTGAACTGGTCGCCGGCGTGCGGCGAGTGCCAGTTCTGCCGTCGTGGCGAGGGTTACCTGTGCATCCACGGCGCGGACGCCGCCGGCACGCACTACGCGAGTCTCGCCGGTTCACAGACGCCGCTGTTCGCCGGGCTCGGGACCGCCGCGTTCGCGACGGAGACCGTCGTTCCGGTCGGCGGCGTCCTGCCGCTGCCGGACGGCGTGCCGTTCCAGGACGCCGCGCTGCTCGGTTGCGCCGTGCTGACCGCGTACGGGGCGGTAAACCATGCAGCCGGCGTGCGGCCCGGGGAATCCGTGGTGGTGTTCGGCCTCGGCGGCGTCGGCCTCGCCGTTGTGCAGTCGGCCCGTATCGCCGGCGCCGGACCGATCATCGCGGTCGACGTACGGCCGGAGAAGGAGAAGCTGGCCCGCCAACTCGGGGCGACGGACTTCCTCATCGCCGATCCGCCGCCGTCCACCGAAGGTAGCGCCGCCCACGCGAAGCCGGCTGTCCCGGGCAAGGTGCGGGAAATCACCGATGGCGGCGCCGATCACGCGATCGAGTGCGTCGGTCGGGCGGCGACCATCCGCTCGGCGTGGTCGTCCACCCGGCGCGGCGGCTCGACGACGGTCGTCGGCATCGGCCGCGCGGACGACAAGGTGGAGTTCTCCGCACTCGAACTGTTCCACTTCGCCCGGACCCTGCGCGGCTGCGTGTACGGCAACGGCAACCCGGCCGCCGATCTGCCTGTGCTGGCCGCACTCGTACGCTCCGGGCAGCTCGATGTATCCGCGCTCGTCACCGACCGGATCAGGCTCGACGACGTGCCGGCCGCGTTCGAGCGCATGTCGGCCGGCGTGGGTGCCCGGTCGCTGATCGAATTCGAGTGACCGACCCGGCGACTCGTTCTATGACACGGCGAGTTATGACACTGCGAGCTGCGGCAGGCCGAGCAGGGCACCGACGGTGCGCCGCATGACGCCGCGGGCCGCGTCGACGCTCAGACCGAGGTTGTCCCGCAGTACGTTCCAGGACGCGAACGTCGAGGTCACGTGCAGTGCGCGCAGCAGCTCCTCGCCGCCGTCGCCGGCATCGGCCAACTCGACCCCGAAGAGTTGCACGAGTTCGTCCCGGACGCGCCCGAGCTCGATCGTCCGATTGCGGCGCAGCGCGGCCGAGAACGGCTCGTAGAGTACGGCCGCGCGGGCGGCCGGGGCCAGGATCTCCAGCATCCGTGCCCGCTGCCGGCAGAACGCGTCGACGCGATCGGGCAACGGCATCGCCGCGTCGATCGGCTCGAACACCTCCATCTGCCGCTCGATGAGCCGTTGGCCGGCCGCGCTGAACAGCGTCTCCATGTCCTTGAAGCTCGTCCACAACGTGCGCAGCGACACCCCGGCCGCGTCCGCGATGCGCTCCCCCGTCGGTTTCAGGTCACCGCTGGCCAGCAGTCCGAGGTGGGCGTCCACGATCGCGGCCCGGGTGCGCTGCGCGCGCGCCGTACGGCCGTCGATTCGTACGCGTTCGGACATCCGGCCTCCTCGGTCGCCGGCGGACGGCGGGACGCACCCAGGGTGGACGGTCGCCGATCCGCTGTGGATCGGCGACCGCCGCACCGTTCCCCCCGCGAGGGGCGAGGCTCAGCCGTTCGCCGGGATACCGTTCGGTGGCACCGGACCGGACGTGCCGTTGTACGGCGTGACCGGGCCCGTGCTGTCGTCCGTCGTGTACGGCGTGCCGATCAGCGTCGTCGTCTTGCCGGTGATCTTCGCGATCTGTACGCCGGTGTAGCCGGTGTGGCTCGTGGCCGAGAAGCCGAGCGGAACGATGCCCGGTCCGGTGAAGCCGTTCTTCTGGATCGCGTCGAGGATCGACTGGCGCGTCGGGTTCTTACCGGCCGCCTGGAGCGCCTGGACGAACAGGTAACCGACGCTCATGCCGTACTCGGTGTTGCCGTCCCACGCAGCGTTGTTGTTGTACTGCTGGTTGATCATCTGGAACAACTGGATCCACGGGTTGCTCGCGTCCGAAGCGGCCGGGAGGTAACCGTCGGTGATGACACCCTCCAGCAGCGGCGCGCCCTTGAGCAGCCCTTCGACCGTGGCGTAGTCGGCGCCGACGTTCGACACGATCCACTGCGGGTGGAAGCCGAGCTGAGCCGCGGTGCCGAGCGACAGCGCGGTGAAGCCCGGGATGGTGGCCGCGACGACGACCTCGCAACCGGCGCCCTTCAGCGCACCGATCTGCGGGGCGACGTTCTGGTTCGTGACGACGTACGTCTGGGAGTTGGCCACGCCACTGTCGCCGAGCGTGATCTTGACGCCGGCGAGCTCGTCAGCGCCGAAATCGTCGCCCTGCCCGAAGAAGCAGACCTTCTTCCCGGCGAAGTTCTGCTTGATGTACGAGCCGAGGATCTTTCCTTCGACCGTGTAGTCCGTCTGGTAGGCGAACGTGTACGGGAACTTCGTCGGCTGGTTCCAGGTCGTGCTGCCGGACGCGACGAACAGGTCCGGCACCTTGTTGTCGTTGAGGAACGGAAGTACGCCGGTGTGTGTCGGCGTGCCGAGGCCGTTCAGGATCGCGAAGACCTTGTCCTGCTGGACGAGCTGGTGCACGTCGGTGATCGTGGTCGCCGGGTTGTACCCGTCGTCCATGACCTTGTAGACGATCTTGCGGCCGTTGACGCCGCCATGCGCGTTGACGTACTGGAAGTACGCGTTCGTGGCCGGCGAGATCTCCGAGTAGCCGGGTGCGGCCGGTCCGGTCAGCGGCTGGTGCGAGCCGACGGTCACGGTCGTTGCGGTGACACCCGGGACGTTGGCCGCCGCGGTGCTGCCGCCGCTGCTCCCACCGCCGCTGTTGCCGCTGGTGCACGCGGAGAGAGCGGTGACGATTCCGATGGTGGCGACGAGGGCGATCCCTCGTCTGGTGTGACGTGCCATGCGACACCGACCTTTCAGGTCGTGACTTCGTGGGTGGGTGTGGGGGTTGATGTGGTGTTGCCTTCGGGCTCGGTCGCGGGGCGCGGTCCGACCCGAGGCGGTGACGCGGGTGTGTGTGGGGTCCTGACGAGCCCCGCACGCATCCATCGGCCTGCCCGTCGCAGCAGGCCCTGTATACCGCCGGGGGCGGCGATGGCGATCACGATCAACGCCAGTCCGAAGATCGCCAGCGGCACGTTGCCGCGCAACTTCGATGCCTCGGCCGCCGACACGTTGAGGTGATCCATGAGCTTCGTGGTGTAGTACGGCAGCAGGACGATCGCGATCGATCCCCAGATCGCGCCGTACAGGCTGCCGAGACCGCCGAGCACGATCGCGAGAAGCAGATACAGCGACAGGGTGAGGGCGTAGCTGTCCGGCGACACGTTCTGGTTGATCAGCGCAATCACACCGCCGCCGAGCCCGGCGCAGACCGCGCTGACGACGAACGCCGTGACCTGCGTGCGTGCGACGTTGATGCCCGCGAGTTGCGCGGCGACCTCGCTGTCCCGCACCGCCCGCAGGTTGCGTCCGACTCGGCCGCGTACCAGGTTGGCCAGGAAGAACAGCGTGATTGCGGCGCACAGCAACGCGATCCACGCCTGCCATTCCTCCTGTGGGAAGAACTGGCCGAGGGACGCCGGTGCCGGCGGCGCCGGGGCCGACACGCCCTGGTCGCCGTGGAAGACCGAGCCGAATTGAGTGGTGATTGACGGCACCGCGACGACGATCGCAAGGGTCAGACCGGCCAGGTACGGCCCGCGCAGCCGGGCGGCGGCGAGGCCGATGATGACGCCGACTATCGAGGTCGCGACGACGGCCACGACGAGAGCGACGACCACCGTCCATTGGCTGGTGACCGAGTGGTCGCTGAATGTGCCCAGCATGAGCGCGGTCGTGTACGCCCCGACCGCCATGAGGGCACTGTGTCCAAGCGACACCTGGCCGTTGACTCCGGTCAGCACGGTCAGACCGGCGACCACGCACAGGTACGCCGCGATCGTCGCAATCTGGAAGTCGTAGAACGCCTGCACGTGATCGGTCAGATACCACATCACCGCGAGCGCCACGATCGCGACGGCGAGATGCCGCAGCAGCATCGGGCCGCGTACGGGTCGGCCCGGCACCGGCGGACCGGCCAGGCGGCGCAGGATGCCGCCCGATGCCGGTCTCGGAGCCGGTTTCGGTGATGCCGCCGGTGCCGTAGGCATCGGCGTCGCGGCGTTCTCGGACCCGGTCATACGCGCCTCGCCTGCCGCATCGTGAACAGGCCACCCGGGCGCAGCAGCAGGACGATCACGAGCAGCGCGAGCACCGCTAGCGACGTCACGTTGCTGCCCAGATAGCCGCTGGTATAGGACAGCAGCAGTCCGAGCACCAGCCCACCGACGACGGCGCCGACCGGACTGTCCAGTCCGCCGATGACCGCCGCCGTGAACGCGGTCACGAACACCAGATCCATCGCATTGGGCTGGAGGAACGCGGTCGGGATGATGAGCAGGCTCGCGATCGCGCCGACCACCGATGCCAGCGCCCAGCCGAGGGTGAGCACCCGGGACACGTTCACGCCGAGCAAGCGGGACGTCTCGGGCGCGAACGCCGCCGCGCGCATTCGCAGACCGATCGACGTACGGGTGAAGAGCACGGCGATGCCGACGACGATGGCGGCCACCACCACGAACGTGAACAGCGTGAACGGGGAGAACACCGAGTAGTCGCCGATCCGGAACGGGGTCTGGCTGAACGGCACCGGGAACGGCCGCTGGTCAACGCCGTACAGGATGCCGAGGATCGCGGCGATCAGCAGGCTCAAGCCCAGCGCCACCACGATCGCCGACAGCGGTGCGGTGTGCGCGACGAACCGCATCACCCCTCGCTCGACGACGACACCGAGCACGAGGCCGGCGCCGATCGCCGCGAGCGCGCCGACCCAGTAGTTCCCGGTCGCCTCGACCACCGAATACGCGATGTACGCCGCCGCGACCGCCATGGCACCCTGCGCGAAGTTCACCACTCGGGTGCCGCGCCAGATCAGGACGAGCGCGAGCGCGAACGCCGCGTAGATCGCCCCATGGGCGAGCCCGTCGACGGTCAGGAAGACGAACCGCTCCACCCTCGCTCCTTCCGGCCGGTCAGTGGTATCCGTTCCGCATCGCGGTGGCATCGACGTCAGAAACCCAGGTACGCGTGGCGCAACGACTCGTCGCTGGCGAGCGACGCCGCGTCGGCTCGTTGCACGACGCGACCGAGAGAGATGACGACGCCGACGTCGGCGACCGACAGGGCGGCGCGCGTGTTCTGTTCGACGATGAGCACGGTCAGCCCGCGCGTGTCGCACAGGTGCCGCAACATCGTCATGATTTGCGCGGTGACCCGTGGGGCGAGGCCGAGCGACGGCTCGTCCAGCAGCATCATGCGCGGCCGGGCCACCAGTGCCCGACCGATCGCGAGCATCTGCCGCTCGCCGCCGGACAGCGCCTCGCCGAGCGCCTTGCGTCGCGCGTCGAGTGCCGGGAAGAGGTCGTAGACCTCGTCGATGGCCGCCGCCGTGTCCTGCCGGTCCTCCCGCCACAGCCCACCGAGGCGCAAGTTTTCGTGCACGGTCAGCTCGGTAATCACGCCGCCGTTTTCGGGTACGTGCGCGAGGCCGGCCCGGGCGATCCGCTCGACGCGGGAACCGCCGACATCCGCTCCGTCGTAGACGATCCGGCCGCCGCGCGGTCGCAGCAACCCGGACAGTGTGCGCAACAGGGTCGTCTTGCCGGCTCCGTTGGCGCCGAGGACGGCCGTAATCGTGCCGGCCGGCACGAGCAGGTCAATGCCGTGCAGCACTGGCGCACCTCCGTACCCGGCGACCAGGTTGTCGACTTGCAGCAGCGCGTCGCTCATCGGTCGGCCTCCGCCGCCGATGCGACGGATCCGGTCGACCCGGTCGATCCGGTCGATCCTGTCGATTCAGTACCGGGGTCGGCCGCGCCACCCGCGTCGGCGTCGAGCGCGCCGACATCGACCTCGAGTTTGCTCTGCTCAGCGTCGGAGCCCGTGGCGCTCATACTCCCGAGATACGCCTTCGTGACCGCGGCCGACGCACGTACGGTCGCCGGGTCACCGGATGCGATGACCCGACCGAAGTCGAGCACGACGACCGTGTCACACACGCGCATCACCAGGTCGACGTGGTGTTCCACGAGCATGACCGAACAGCCGCCGTCGGCGTGCGCCGGCAGGCCGCGGATGACGGCCGCGAACTCGGCCACCTCGTCGGCGCCGAGACCGGCGGCCGGCTCGTCGAGCAGCAGCAGCGCCGGCTCGGCGATCAGGGCGCGGGCCAGCGCCACCCGCTTCTGCACGGCGAACGGCAACGATCCGGGCAGCGCTCCGGCGTAGCCGGCGATGCCGAGCCGGTCGAGGTGGTCGAGCGCGGCCGCGTACAGTCGGCGCTCCTCCCGATCGGCCCTCGGCAGCGCGAAGAGGCTGCTGGCGAAGCCGGTCCGCGCCGCGTGGGTCGCGCCGGCCATCACGTTCTCGGCCACCGACAATCCGGCGAACAGTCCGACCGATTGCAAGGTCCGTCCGATGCCGAGTTTTGCGAGCGAGTGCGGCTTGGGCGCGAGCGGCGCGCCACGCCACGTCATCGAGCCGGTGGACGGCCGGATGAAACCGCACACGACGTTGAACAGCGTTGTCTTTCCGGCGCCGTTGGGTCCGATGACGCCGAGAATCCGGCCGGGGGCGACGTCGAGCGACACATCGTCCAAGGCGATCAACCCGCCGAACCGGACCCCGATCCCGGCAAGGCGGAGACCCTGACCCAGGGACGTCGTCGTCGCGGTCATCGGCGGGGCCTCGTCTTCGTCAAGCCATCGGGAACTCGAACCATCGGCTAACACAGCGGCAGAACGGACGGTGCGATCGGACGACCGGCAACGGTCACGAAACTAATTACATCGGGAGTGTACTTATCTCCCCCTGCCCGTCAATCCCTCGTAATCTCACTGTCACACGTCCGCGACGTGACGGTGATTCGGCCCGCACCGCGATCGGGGAGGTTAGCTTTGGCGCAACAATCGAGGAGCACATCCGTGACCGCTGTCCGACCGCCCGCGTCGAGCCACCATGTCGATCTCAGTGGCGCCGGCGAGGTGCACTATCTCGACTTCGGCGGCCCCGACGCGCGCGACGACGCCGAGCGCAACGGCCGACCGCCGATCATCGCTGGTCCACGGTCTCGGCGGTTCGGCGTTGAACTGGCTGCGCGTCGGGCCGGCGCTGGCCGAACGTACCCGGGTGATTGCCCTTGATCTACCCGGCTTCGGCCTGAGCTTTCCGCGCGGGCGTTCCGGCTCGATCGCCTCGAACGCCGATGTGCTCAACGCATTCATCGCGACCGTAGCCGGGGGCCGCGCGGTCCTGGTCGCGAACTCGATGGGTGGGCTCATTTCCATGCGTCAGGCGAGTCGGCACCCGGAGACCGTCGCCGGGCTCGCCCTGCTCGATCCGGTGCTACCCCGACCCCGCGGCGGGAAGCTGGATCGCCAGGTGGCGGCGGTGTTCCTGCTCTACGTCACGCCGTGGGTGGGCTCGAAGTTTCTGGCGACCCGCCGCGCGCAGCTGTCGCCGCGACGGTTGGTGCTCGACACCCTCGCGTTGTGCTGCGTAAACCCGGCGGCGGTGCCGGCGGAGTTCATCGACGCGGCGGTCACGCAGGCCGAGCGGCGGCACGTCGCTGGCGACGGATTCACGCCCGCGCAACTCGACCGCGCGTTCCTCCAGGCGGCTCGGTCGCTGATACGGGCCGGTGCTCGGCGCAACGCGTACGCCGAGATGATGCGCCGGATCACGGCGCCGGTCGTCCTGTTGCACGGCGACAAGGATCGACTGGTTCCGGTCTCGGCGGCGCGTGCCGCGGCGGCGGCTCTGCCCGAGTGGACGTACCACGAGTACGCCGGCGTCGGACACGTACCGATGATCGAGATTCCGGACGAGGTCGTCGCACGGGTCGACGACCTGCTGGCCTCGCGGACGCGAACGGTTGATGTCGTAGAAGCGACCAGTTAGCGCACCGGCAGGTCGTAGGTGCGGCGGATGCTCGATCCAAGTGTGGACACGTCGGCACCGTACACGTGGATCGAGATGACCTTGCCGGCGCTCGAGTTCCGCACGGCGTGGATATCGCCCGGCGGCGCGAAATAGCTCGTCGAACCCTCGACGTTGGCCGAGTGCCCGGTCTGGACGAGATGCGCCGGCTCGAGGCCGTTGTCGACGAGCCGGTAGAGCGTCTCTTCCTCGACCCCCTGGTGGACACCGACGACACACCACGAGATGTGGTCGTGGATCACCGTTCGCTGTCCCGGCATCCACACCAGGGACACGATCGAGAACTGCCGGTCGGGATCCACGTACAGGACGTGCTGGGTGTAGCACTCCGCCCGACCGGTGGTGTGCTCCGGCGCCAGCAGGCCAGGCACGGCGAGCGCGGGCGCCACCGCACCGGCGACGCCCCGCGCGACCTCGATCGCTGGTGCGTCCGTGCGCATCACGGTTGAGATGTCCGCGGCGAGCGCCGCGATCTGCGGAGTCAGAGTCCTGGTCGCCATACCCTCACGGTCGCAGCCGGGCATCGCGGGCACCAGCCGGCAATTCGGTGCACAACCATAAGGAGCGGTTATGGGTACGCTGCCCCACCGCCGGATGAACCCACCGCTGCGGGGGTCGGGCCGCTGTGGCAGGGTGATCACCCATGACGGCCTCTTCGTCGGCGCCAACCCGCTACGTCGCGTTCCTGCGCGGGATCAACGTCGGCGGCCGGGTGAAGGTCGGCATGGCGGATCTCCGGACGATGCTCACCGACCTCGGCTATCGCGATGTCGCCACGCTGTTGCAGAGCGGCAACGCAGTGCTGACGGCGGCCGCGAAGCCGGACGAGGTCGCGGCCGCGATCGAGAAGCAGCTACACGCCGACACCGGCCTCACCGTCAAATGCGTTGTGCGCACGACGTCCGAACTGAAGACTGTGCTGGCCCGAGATCCGTACGAGGGTCGGGCCAACGACCCGGCGCGCTACGTCGTCGCGTTCATGGACAAGGCGCCGACCAAGGCGAACATCGCCTCGATCGACCCGGCGACGTTCAGCCCGACGAGTTTCGGATCATCGGTCGGGAGGCGTACATCTGGTGTCCGGGCGGGCTGCGTGACACCAAGCTCACCGCGCCGAACTTCGAGAAGAAGCTCGGCGTCGTGGCCACGGCTCGCAACTGGAACACCTGCCAGAAGGTGCTCGCGTTGATGGAACGCGACTCCGCCTGACCCGCTGACCGGACGGTCGTGCCGTCGACTCGGACCGGTCGGTGGACGTACCTGAGGAGGGCAATGGAAAGCGCGACGCGCAACATCGTTGTGACCGGAGGCGGAACGGGCATCGGCTTCGAGATCGCCCGTACGTTCGCGATGAGCGGCGCGGCCGTGACGATCACCGGCCGACGCACAGAAGTGCTGTCCGACGCGGCGGGTCGAATCGGGGCGCGCGCGGTCGCGTTCGACGCGAGCGATCCGAAGGCGGTGGCCGAGGCCCTGGCCGACCTGCCCGACCGGGTCGATGTGCTGGTCAACAACGCCGGTGGCAACACCGACCTGTCCGACGACAGCGCGTCGGTCGCCGATCCGTCGACTGTGGACGGCCTCGCGGCGCTGGCCCGGCAATGGCAGGCGAACCTCGAGGCGAACGTCCTGTCCGCCGTGCTGGTGACAGCGGCACTCGCGTCGCGTCTCGCCGACGACGGTCGGGTCATCAACTTCAGCTCGATCGCCGCCCGCAACGGCGCGGACTCGTATGGCGCGGCGAAGGCGGCGGTCGAGGCGTGGACCGCGAGTCTCGCGGCCGATCTCGGACCCCGCGGCATCACGGTCAACGTCGTGTCGCCCGGTCTCGTGGTGGATACCGAGTTCTTCCGCGGCCGGATGACACCGGCCGGAGTCGAGCGCCGGGTTGCCGCGACGCGCAACGGCCGGCCCGGCACACCGGCCGACATCGCCGCGACCGTCGAGTTCCTCGCGTCAGCGGGCGCCGGCCACATCACCGGCCAGATCATCCACGTCAATGGTGGCGCCTACCTCGGTCGCTGAACCCGCGCCGCGCGCGTCAGCGGTTGTTCGGTGTGGCGGCAACCGACCGGAGCGCGCCGATCGTGTCCCGGATCGCGGTGACTTTGGCCAGGTCGGGCCAGGTATATGCGGCGACGTGTCGCCACATCGCCGGCGTCACCGGCATCGCGACCACACGCGGATGACGTACGAACGACGACACCAGCCGCGGCACCAGCGTGACGCCGAGCCCGGCCGCGACGAGGCTCTGCAACGCCAGGTTGTCGTCGGTCGAGCACACGATGTCGGGCGCGAAGCCGGCCCGCTCGCAAGCGGCCGTGAACGTCACACGACACGTCGGGCAGCCCGCGATCCAGGTCTCGTCGCGTAGCGTCGCGAGTTCGGCCGGTGCCTGCGGGTCGCCGGCGTCGAGTCGGCCGTGGTCGACGAGGCGGTGCGAGATCGGCACCAACAGTTCCCACTGCTCGTGCAGCAGCGGCGTGGCGACCATGCCGCTGGTCAGGGCGTCGTCGTCGAGCCGGTCGAGATCCGCGGCCAGCGCGGTGTTGACGGTGGCGCTACCGGTGCGGGCCGGGCTGCATCCGGCCGGTCGTAGTGAAACGCGATGACGATGTCGCATTCGGCCCGCCGGAGCAGAGCGAACGAATCCGGCGGCTCGGCCTCGCCGAGTTCGAGGCGCATACGTGGAGACGCCGCCCGCAGCGTGGCCGCCGCCCTCGGCACGAGCGTCGCATTCGCGCTCGGAAACGCGCACAGCCGTACGGTACCGAGATCGAGGGCGGAAACGGCTTGCACCTGGCGGTGTGCCACGGCCAGATCGCCGAGGATCCCCTCCGCATGGCGGGCGAGAACCTTTCCGGCGTCGGTGAGCTGAAGTGTCCGGCCAACGCGGAGGAACAGCGGGCCGCCCATGACCCGCTCCAAGGCTCGCATCTGCTGGCTGATCGCGGGCTGTGAGCAGTGCAGCGCACGCGCCGCTCCGGAAAAGGATCCGGCGTCGACGACCTGCGCAAACATCTCCAACTGGCGGGTGTCGATCACGATCCCACCATAACCGCACGTTGGGGATCGCCGACATCGTCCCCGCATTCACTTCGAGTATCGACTTCATGCCGTGTCCGATCGCATTGCGGCGACAAGATCCATCGGGACGGACGATTTGGGTCGCTGTCGCGACGCCGATCGTCCACGGGAGTGGATCACAAACGTCGCGACCCGCACGCGCGAGTGAAAGAATCACGGGGCGACCAAACCGCCATCGCTGGGAGACGTACTAATGCAGATCGGACTCCAGATCCCCGACTTCACCCGACCCGAGGGCGCCGCGA
Organism: uncultured Actinomycetota bacterium; assembly: GCA_963724705.1. Lineage (GTDB taxonomy): Bacteria > Actinomycetota > Actinomycetes > Mycobacteriales > Micromonosporaceae > DASQPR01. Next base: position 1,164,260 of record CAVRVS010000004.1, on the reverse strand, counting down.
CGCTCGGTCCAGCACTCGGCCAGCTCGCGCGTACCGCAGACGACCATGGCTTCGACTTCGTTGGGGTGATGGACCACTTCTTCCAGATCGCCTCCGTCGGCCCAGCCGAGAACGACATGCTCGAGGCGTACACGACGCTGGGGTTCCTGGCCGCGAACACCTCGCGCGCGAAGCTGCTCACGATCGTGACCGGTGTCCACTACCGCACGGCCGGCCTGCTGGCCAAGACCATCACCACGCTCGACGTGCTCTCCGGCGGCCGGGCCTGGCTCGGCATCGGCGCCGGATGGAACGAGGAGGAGTCCCTTGGGCTCGGACTCGGCTTCCCGCCGGTCGCCGAGCGGTTCCAGATGCTCGAGGAGACGTTGCAGATCTGCCTGCAGATGTGGCGTGGCGACGAGACGCCGTACGAGGGTCGGCACTATCAGCTCCACCGGCCGCTCAACTCGCCGCAGGCCCTGCAGAAGCCGCATCCGCCGATCATGATCGGTGGCGGCGGCGAGCGGAAGACGTTGCGGTTGGTCGCGAAGTACGCCGACGCGTGCAACCTCTTCGCGACCGCCGACGTCGGCTCGCAAACTCGACGTGCTCAAGCGCCACTGCGACGACGTCGGTCGCAACTACGACGACATCACCAAGACCGCCTACTACCTGTTCGACACCGGGGTCGGAGCGCCAAAGATCCTCAGCGATCTGCGCCGACTCGCCGACATGGGATTCCAGGCCGCAATCGGTGGGGTCAGAGACGTCTGGACGCTCAAGCCCATCGAGCTGATCGGTCGGGAAGTGATTCCGGAGGCGGCCGGCTTCTAGCCTCCGGCGGACCACCTCCGCAAAACCCGACCGGCGCAACCGCGCAGACGATCGGAGACCCAGGAGACGTGGCCCGCACCCCCGACCGATCGGTAACCCTGCACCGCGACGGTCCGACCTGGCTGATCTATGTCCAGCTGAGCCTGTACGCCTACTTCCTCTACGCGTTCGCGCCGAGTGTGACGCTGCTGCGCGACGAGGAACACGTCCGCGATGCGGTGGCCGGACTGCACGGCACGGCGTACGCGGTCGGGGTGATCGTTGTCGGCCTGCTCGGTGCCCGGATCCTCGTCGCGGTCGGGCGGGCCCGGGCATTGTGGCTGTTCCTTGGGGGGCTGTGCGTCTCGATCGCAATCTACGCGAGCGTTCCGGTGCTGCCGGTCACGCTCGTCGGCGCGCTGCTGTGCGGCGCCTCGGCCTCCGGTATCACGATCACCGTCGGGGCCGCACTCGTCGAGCGCCACGGTCCGGCCGGACCGACCGCGGTCACGGAGGCCAATGCGCTGGCCGCCGCGACCGGGCTCGTCGGACCGCTTCTGGTCGGCGCTTCCGTGCACCTCGGCTACGGCTGGCGCCCGGCCGTCGTGCTCGTGATCGTGCTGCTAGTGGCGCTGTTCCTGCTGCGCCGGCTGTTCGGCGCTCGGGACACGAGCGGAACGACCAGCGACGAGCAAAGAACCGTCCGAGACGTTGCGTCGACGCGAGTTCACCGGCAGACGCCGGTGCAGCGAGGCAACCGGGGGCCCGACCGAGCCGCACGCCGACCGCTCGGGCGCCAATTCTGGCTCGGTTGGTCGGTCATCGTGCTCTGCGTCGGCATCGAGTTCAGCATGACGCTATGGGCGGCCCAGCTGTTGCGCGACCGCAGCGGCGCCGGGAAGGCACTGGCCGCGACCGGGGTGACCGCAATCGTCGGCGGCATGTGTGTCGGGCGTGTGCTGGGGTCACGGCTGGCCCGCCGCTACAGTCTCGACGGTCTGCTCTTCACCGCGTTTGCGCTGACCGCGGTCGGCTTTGCGCTGTTCTGGGTCGCGACGACACCGTGGGTTGCGTTCGCCGGCCTCGCGATCACCGGCCTCGGTATGGCCGTGCACTACCCGCTGGGCCTCTCCCGCACCATCGGCGCCGCCGCCGATCAGGCGGACCGGGCAAGCTCGATCGCGTCGCTCGGCGCCGGCATCGCGATCGGTGTCGCGCCGTTCCTCCTCGGGTTCCTGTCCGACACGATCACCGTGCGGTACGCATTCCTGCTTGTACCCGTATTTCTCGTCCTGGCCACGGCGGCGCTGGTCGCGGCCCGTAGCGGTCCGCCAAGCCCGGCCGGATGCGTCACCGGCTGCCGAACCATCGACCGACGCGCGCGTGGCCGGCGTTCCGGGCTGACAGCGACACGAGACCGCGACACATTCAGCTGGCCTCGGTCACGGCGCCATGTGCGACGCTGAGCCTGCGGTTGGTCGCGACCGCGTCGAGCATGCGCCGGTCGTGCGTGACCAGCAACAACGTGCCCGGATAGTCGGCCAGCGCGGCCTCGAGCTGCTCGATCGCCGGCAGGTCGAGATGGTTCGTCGGCTCGTCGAGCACCAGCAGGTTGACTCCCCGGGCCTGCAGCAACGCGAGTGCGGCCCGCGTACGCTCCCCCGGCGACAACGTCACAGCCGGACGCAACACGTGCGCACCACGGAGTCCGAACTTGGCGAGCAGCGTACGGACGTCGGCGTCGTTCATCGTCGGTACCGCCGCCCCGAACGCGCGCGCCAACGTCTCCGGGCCGAGGAACAAGCCGCGCGCCTGATCCACCTCGCCGACCACGACACCGGAACCGAGGGACGCTTCGCCCTCGTCCAGCGGCGTACGGCCGAGCAACGCGGACAGCAGCGTCGTCTTACCCGACCCGTTGGCGCCGGTGATCGCGACCCGATCGGCCCAGGCGATCTGGAGGTCGACGGGGCCGAGCGTAAACGAGCCGCGGCGGACGACCGCTTGCCGGAGCGACGCGACGACCGTGCCGGACCGCGGTGCGGCCGAGATCGTCATCCGCAGCTCCCACTCCTTGCGCGGCTCGTCGACCACTTCTAGGCGCTCGATCAGTCGCTCGGTCTGCCGTGCCTTGGCGGCCTGCTTCTCGGTCGCCTCGGCGCGGAACTTCCGGCCCATCTTGTCGTTGTCCTTGGACTTCCGGCGCGCGTTGCGGACGCCGGTCTCCATCCAGTTGCGCTGCATCCGGGCGCGGGCCTCGAGATCGGAGATCGTCTCGGCATATTCCTCGTACTCCTCGCGGGCATGCCGGCGCGCCACCTCGCGCTCCTCGAGGTAAGCGGCGTACCCACCGCCATAGGTATTCACCTGCTGCTGTGCAAGGTCGAGTTCGACGACCCGGGTCACCGTGCGGGCGAGAAACTCCCGGTCGTGGCTCACCACCACGGCTCCGGCGCGCAGGCCGGCGACGAACGCCTCGAGCCGAGCGAGCCCGTCCAGGTCGAGATCGTTGGTCGGTTCGTCGAGCAGGAAGATGTCGTACCGGCTGAGCAGCAGCGACGCCAGCCCGGCGCGCGCGGCCTGCCCACCGGAGAGCGACGTCATCGGTTGGTCGAGGTCGATGGCGAGTCCGAGGTCGGCCGCGACCGCCGCGGCGCGCTCGTCGAGATCGGCACCGCCGAGCGCGAGCCACCGTTCCAGGGCGTCGGTGTAGACGTCGTCGGCGCCCGGCTCGCCCGCGGCCAGTCGATCCGCCGCCGTGTCCATCGCCCGGTGGGCCTCCGCGACACCCGTGCGCCTCCCGAGGAGTTCCCGGACCGTCTCGCCGGGGCGGCGCTCGGGCTCTTGCGGAAGGTGTCCGATCGTCGCCGTCGGCGGGCTGAGTGACAGGCCGCCGGCCTCCGGTGCGGCCAGCCCGGCAAGGATGCGAAGGAGGGTGGATTTGCCGGCGCCGTTCGCCCCGACCAGACCGATCACGTCGCCCGGAGCAACCACCAGATCAAGATCGCTGAAGAGGGTACGGTCACCGTGCGCGGCCGCGAGACCCTTGGCGACGAGTGTGGCGGTCATAACGCGCCGATCCTACTGTGCGCCCGGCGGACGACCGGTGCCGCCGCCGGCGAACACGGTCAGGTGCTGCGGAACACGGTCAGGCGCCGACGAATGCGGTCACGCGCCGCGCAAGTGATCGATGTCGGTGGGGTGGCCGGCCAGATATTCGGCGAACGTCGTCGGTTCGTGGCCGGTCAGGTCGGCGACTGTCGACGTGACCACGTCGAGATCGCCGGCCGCGATCGCCGAATACGACGTGACCCAGCCGGCGACCTCCCAGTCCGGGGCCCCATAGACCGACCGCGACGCGTACGCCTGGTCGAGCGTCTCGGCGTCGTACGTGATGAGCCGGCCGGTCGCCCGGGTGAGCTGAGCGGCGACCTCGGCCATCGAGATGGCCTCCCGACCGGTCACGTCGTACACCCGGCCGACGTGCGTCTGGCCGCCGGTGGCGACCGAGGTCAATACGGCCGTCGCGACATCGGCGACGTCGTCGCGCGTGACACCGCCGAACCGGCCGTTGCCGGCCGGACCGCGCAGAACTCCGTCCGCGCCGACGAATTTCGGGACGAAGTCGAGGTACATGTTGTCCCGCAGGAAGGTGTACGCGACGCCGCGCGCCTTGATGTGTTCCTCGGTGTGCCCGTGGTCCCGAGCGAGCGTGAAGGTCGCGTGCGGTCCGGCGCCGACGAATGACACGTACACGATGTGGGCCACGCCAGCATCGATCGCCGCGTCGACGGCGGCGGCGTGCACATCCCGCCGGTCCTTCGACTCCGACGCCGACACCAGCAACAGCGTGTGTACGCCGTCGAGCGCGGCACGCATGGCATCGACGTCGGTGTAGCCGGCGCCGATCCGCATCACCTCGGCGCCGGACAGATCAGGTGTACGGCTCGGATCCCGGACCAGCAGACGCTGCACCACACCAGCGTCGGCCAGGCGTCGCGCGATGCGGCCGCCGAGGGCACCGGTTGCGCCGGTCACGGCGATCAGGCCACCGGCCGCGCCCGAGCCCGCGACTGGCGCCGGATCGTTCACCGGCTCACGGTCACCCGCCGGCGCCGGCACCGGCACCGGCTCGGGTTCCGATGTCGGCATCGCCGACGCGTCGAACGCGGACGTGGTCATGTCCGCAATCTTGCCACCGCCCGCCGTTCGCGCACGTCAACGACGGAGCACGCATCGGAGCCGGTGACAGATGCCTAGCCGACGAGCGTCTTCACCGCGGCGGTCAACTCGGCCAGGCCCTTCTTCGCGTCGGCGAAGTACATGCCGGTCTTGGGATCGCTGTAGAGCTCGTTGTCGATGCCGGCGTACCCGTGACCCATCGATCGCTTGATCACGATCACGCTCTTCGCATGGTCGACGTCGAGGATCGGCATGCCCGACACCGGGTTGCCGGAGCGCCGGGCAGCCGGGTTGATGACGTCGTTCGCACCGATCACCAACGCCACATCGGTCCGCGCGAAGTCGGGATTGATCTCCTCCATCTCGCGCAGCAGCGCGTACGGCACGTTCGCCTCGGCCAGCAGGACGTTCATGTGACCCGGCATGCGGCCGGCGACGGGATGGATCGCGTACGACACGTCGACGCCCCGGCTCTCCAGCAGATCGGCCAGCTCGCGCACCTCGTGCTGCGCCTGGGCCGCGGCCAGACCGTACCCGGGGACGATGATGACCTTCGACGCGTACGCCAACTGGATCGCGGCATCGTCCGCCTTGACCTCGCGGATGCTGCCGCCGGTCGGGCCGCCAGCGTCACCGGCCGAGTCACCGGTGCCGAACCCGCCCACGATGATCGCCGGGATCGACCGGTTCATCGCATCGGCCATGAGCTTGGTGAGGATGCCGCCGGACGCCCCGACCAGCGCTCCCGCGATGATCAGGACCGAGTTGTCGACCACGAAGCCGGCCATCGCGACCGCCGTACCGGTGAACGCGTTGAGCAGCGAGATGACGACGGGCATGTCGGCGCCGCCGATCGGCAGCACCATCGTGACGCCGAACGCGAGCGATGCGACGAGCACCGCGCACAGCAGGCCGATCGCCGCGGCCGACGACGACGGCGGCGCCACGATCAGCCAGAGGCCGCCGCCGAGCATCACGATCGTGAGCAGCACGTTCAGGATGCGTACGCCGGCGAACACGATCGGGCTCGACGAGATCGTGCCCTGCAGCTTGCCCGATGCGATGAGCGATCCGGCGAACGTCACCGCGCCGATGATCACGTCCAGCACGGTCGCGATCAGGAACCGCTCGCCGGCGACACGGGTGCCGTCGCCGGACGCGAGCGTGACGAAGTCGTAGATCGCCACAATCGCGGCGGCGCCGCCGCCGACCGCGTTGAACAGGCTGACCAGTTGCGGGATGGCCGTCATCGCGACACGTCGGGCGCCGATCAGACCGGCGATCGCGCCGATGGCCGCACCGACGATCAGGACCACCCAGCCGACCGGCTTGACCGTACCGGCGTGGATGATCAGCACGAGCGTCGCGACGATCGCGGCGATCATTCCGGCCGCCGACAGCTGGTTGCCGCGCCGGGCGGTGGCGGGCGAGTTCATCAGGTGCAGCCCCAGCACGAAACACACGGCCGCGACGAGATAGACGAGCTCGACGCCGGTCTCGACACCGCTCATCGCGCCACCCCCGACGCATCCCGGCTGACCTCGGTCACCGACGCCGCGTCGACCGGCGCGGACTCGACCGCCGGCGGCGCGGTCGGCCGCTTCCGGAACATGCCGAGCATGCGGTCGGTCACCACGTACCCGCCGACGACGTTCATGCCGGCGAAGGCCGCGGCGATGAAGCCGAGGATGTATCCCACGGCGTTGTCCGCGCTGACCGCGATCAACATCGCACCGACGAGGACGACACCGTGAATCGAGTTCGCGGCCGACATCAGCGGCGTGTGCAACGTCGCCGGGACCTTGCTGATCACCTCGAACCCGACGAGCAGGCTGAGCACGAAGATGCTCAGCGCGGCGAGCAGTGTCATGACGCGGTTCCTCCATCGGTGCTCGCGGCGTCAGCCGGCGGATTGAGCAGGGCATGCGTCGGTGCGTGAACGATCGCGCCGTCGTGCGCGATCACGATGCCGGCCTGGATCTCGTCGGCCAGATCGATCGCCAACGCGCCGTCGTGCACCAGGTGGATGAGCAGAGCACAAACATTGCGGCTGTACGCGGCGGACGCCGCGGCCGGGGCGTCGGACGCGAGGTTGCCGGCGCCCACGATCGTTACGCCGCCCGCGGTCACGATCGTCTCGTCCGGCCGGGAGCCGGCCACGTTGCCGCCGAGTTCGCTCGCCCCGAGGTCGACCACGACGGATCCGGGCGACATCGCCGAGACCGCGGCGTCGGTGACGAGCAGCGGCGGCCGGCGGCCCGGCACCTGCGCCGTCGTGATGACGACGTTGTGTTTGGCGATGTGCGCCGTCAGCTCGTCCTGCTGAGCCTGCTGCTCCTCGGGGGTGAGCGCGCGGGCATAGCCGCCCTCGCCGGCCGCACCGGCCACGGAGGTGAGCTTGAGGAACTGCGCGCCGAGCGACTCGACCTCGGCGGCTGACGCCGGGCGGACGTCGTACGCCCGGACGACCGCGCCGAGCCGCCGAGCGGTCGCGATCGCCTGGAGCCCGGCGACCCCGGCCCCGAGCACCAGGACCTCGGCCGGTCGTGCGGTGCCGGCCGCCGTCACGAGCAGTGGGAAGTACCGGTCATAGACGTAGGCCGCCGTGAGCACCGCGCGGTAACCGGCCACGCTGGCCTGTGAACTGAGTACGTCCATCGACTGCGCGCGGCTCACCGTGCGAGGCAGTCCGTCGAGACTGATCGCGGTCACGCCCGCGTTCGCGAGCCCGACGGCATAACTGGGGTCGGTGAGCGGCCGCAGCATGCCGATAACGGTCTGCCCGGGTCGCAGCGCGGCGACCGTGGCCGCGTCCGGTTGGCCGATCGACACCAACACGTCCGCGGTCTTGCGCAGCTCATCCGCGTCGAGGACGGTGGCGCCGGCCTGCTCGTACGCCTCGTCGGGGAACCACGCCGCCGCGCCCGCACCACGCTCGACGAGGATGTCGATGTCGAGCGACTGCAACCGGGCGACTGCCTCGGGGGCCAGCGCGACCCGCCGTTCACCCGCGGCGGACTCCTTGATCGCCGCAACCTTCAACGCCATCTGGTGCGAACCTCTCCTCCGCTGTCGTGCCGTCGACCGGCGGGTGCGTCCCGCATGGGCGCGTGTCCCCGCCCGCGACGCCGCGCGTCGATGCGGGCACTCAAGCGGAAGCATATGCGGCGCGCACGATCGCGCCGGCGACCGCTTCGGCACCACCGATACGTAGCGCAGCACGAGGCGCATCGAATACGCAGGCTACGGCGTACCCACCGATCTTGGATAGTCGTCCTACGTGCTGGACAACTGCGCGGACCGCTTGGGCAGCGGTATGCGCATGAGGTCGGCCGCCACCACGATCTCGCCGCCGAAATGCGCGGCGGCCTCGTCGCCGAACACGCTCGCGTCCGGATACCGCTGCGAGAAGTGCGTGAGAACCAACGTGCGTACGCCGCATCGCCGGGCGACACTGGCCGCCTGCGCAGCGGTCAGGTGGCCGAATTCGCGCGCTATCACGGCGTCCGCGTCGAGATAGGTCGACTCGATCACGAGCATGTCGACGCCCTCGGCCAGCGCGTAGATGGTGTCACAGAGGCGGGTGTCCATCACGAACGCGAAGCGCTGGCCTCCTCGAGGTTCGCTCACCTCGTCGAGCGCGACCCGCCGACCACCGACGTCGAGCACGCCGTCGCGCTGCAGCCGGCCGATGTCCGGGCCGGCGATGCCGAGTGCGGCAAGCCGCTCCGGAGCCATGCGGCGGCCGTCCGGCTCGACCAGCCGGTAGCCGTAGGAGTCGATGCCGTGCGACAAGCGAGCGGCGTAGAGGTCGCCGACCGGCGTCGTCGCGATCAAGCCGGCGCTGACCGGCTGCTCGCGGATGTCGGCCCGATTGTCGAACGCGGCCGCGTGCCGCATCCGCTGGAAATAGACGGTGCCGGACGCCGGGTAGTGAGCGACGACCGGATGGGCCACCCGCTCGCCGGACAACTTGGCGACGATTCCGGGCAGACCGAAGCAATGATCGCCGTGAAAATGCGTGATGCAGATGCGGTTGATGTCGGCGCCGGACAGCTTGGCCAGGATCATCTGCCGCTGCGCGCCCTCTCCCGGGTCGAACAGGAACCCTTCACCGTCCCAGCGCAGCAGGTACCCGTTCTGATTGCGTTCGCGCGTCGGCATCGCACTAGCCGTACCGAGCACGATGAGTTCCCGATTCGACACCGACTACCGGCCGATCACAGTTGTCCGCCAATCACGGGCTGCCGGTTGCTCGCGGGGCGGGTGCCGATCGTGCCGTGACGACCGATCGCGGCGAGGATCGTGCGCGCGGCGGGATGCCCGGCCAGACCGGCCCAGGTCATGTCGCCACGGCACAGGGCCTTGAACGCGTGCCAGCCCGGCGGCGTCGCGACAGCGGCGTGGTAGGCGGCCGGGCGACGGGTGAACCCGGCCAGTAGGCGCCGGCCGGCCGCCATCTCGGGGAGGAGGTCCCGCCGTACGGCCGTGACGTAGGCGTCCGGATCCCCCGCGGCCGCCGCCGCTCCAGCCAGCGCACCGGATCGCAGCGCGAAGCTGATGCCCTCCCGGGTCCACGGCTCCAGCAGGCCGGCGGCGTCGCCCGCGACGAGGACGTTGCCCCGGCGCAGCGGCGAGTCCACGGATCGGCAGCGGGTCAGGTGACCGGAGTCGCGTTCGGCGGCCACACCGTCCAGGCCGAGGCGGTGGCGGAAACCGGCGAGATAGGCACGCGTGGCCGGTCCGGTCCCCCGGGACGCGATGACTCCCACGGTGAGCTTGTCGCCCTTCGGGAACACCCAGGCGTACGACCCGGGGATGTGGCCCCAGTCCAGGAGCACGCGCCCGCGCCAGCGCTGGGCGGTCGGGCCCTCCACCGGCAGTTCCAACTCCAGCCCGAGGTCGACCTGGTCGTACGTCACGCCGACGTACGGGGCGCACACGCCGGATGAGCCGTCGGCACCGATCACGATCCGCGCCGTGACGGTCGACCCGTCGGCCAACCGTACGGTCGGGTGCTCGCCGTCGGCGGACAGACCGCGGACGGTCAGCCGTTCCCGGATGACGGCGCCCGCGTCGACGGCCGCCGACCGGAGTGCGGCATCGAACTCGTCGCGGCACACCATCGCGAGCGCCGGCGCTCCGGCCACCCGCCGGGTCAGGCCCCACCGACCGTGATACGTGAACGTGACCGAGTCGATATGCTCGCGCGCCGGCACCTTGATGTGCCCGGCCAGCGCCGCCAGCGACGCACCGATCAGACCGCCGCCGCACGTTTTGTAGCGCGGGTGTTCGGCGCGTTCGAGGACGACCGTACGGGCGCCCGCCGTCGCGGCGACGCGGGCCGCGGCGAGGCCGGCCGGCCCGCCGCCGACAACCGCCACATCCCAGATTTCCGGATCGCTGCCGTCGGACCGGTCTGCGGGGCCGCCGCCGTCCGTGTGGCGGTGTGCGCCAGCCTCATGCATTCCCGAAGCCTAATGGGGCCGCGCGGCGGTGTCCGGATGCGGCACATCATCGCTACCGTGACGGGCATGATTCTCCCGCGTCGGGAGCGGCGCCCGCGTCACCGCTACCACCTCTGGTGGTGGTTTCTCGTGCCGATCGCGTCGGCAGGCTTCGCCACGTTCGCGATCATCGGGTACGCCGGGCTACGCCTACGTCAAAGCCGGGTCGTCGCGGCCGCTGGGCTGTATTTCGCCCTGGAGCTCCTCTTCATCGCTTTCTCCCTCACTCCGGCCGTCAAACCGATCGCCGTCGCGTTCATGGCGATCTGCTGGCTGGGCGGGACGGTGCACGCGTTGGTGCTCTCGGACCGATTCAGCAACCAGCTGCGCGAACAAAACACCCTCGCCGACATGGCGTGGTCGGTCGCGGCCGGTGTGGGTGGCGTCGACTCACCGGCTTTGCCTTGGCCCGACTCGGCGATCGACGATGCCCTTGCCCGGATCCAGCGACGCCGCGACGCACACCGCATCGTGGTCGAGGACCTTCCACTAGCAGCGGAACTGCGCATCGGTCGACCCGATCTCGAACGGACCTATGACGACGGCGGTCTCGTCGACGTTAACCACGTGCCGGCCGACACCCTCGTCGCGTACCTCGACATGGCTCCGGAGGTTGCGCACGAGATCGTCGGTACGCGAGCCATCCGAGACGGCTTCACGTCGGCCGACGACTTGTTCATTTCGGTCGACTGCCTGAATCCGGCCCGACTCGACATGATCCGGGACCGCATGATCTTCATCCCGAGCGACCTGACATCGACACTGCGCCCAGTGACGGCTGAGCACCCTGCACGAAGCACGGCAGTACCGGTCTCGGCGCTAGCCGACCGCGGACGCGAGGACCTCGGCGGCAGCGCGTCGACCACTGCGTAACGCCCCCTCCATGAGGCCGGCCCATTCGCCGGCGGTGTGCTCGCCGGCGAAATGAATCGGGCCGATCGGGCGCACCATCTCCTCGTTGTGGGCCACGCCCTCAGACAGGTAAGCGCAGCGCGTCCACGGATCGTCGGGCCAGGTCGTGAGCAGCACCCGCGCGGGGTCCAGCGCCAGATCCGGCCGCGTCTCGGCCAGGCGTCGCAACCAATGCCACGGACCGCCGCCGAGCTGCAGCCGGTCGAGGGCGGCCGGCGACCCGGCAAAGCTCGGCACGACCGGCTGCACCGCGCCACTGCCGTCGCGGGCCGTCCAGGACCAGAACCGATCGGGTACGGACAGGACGGCGCTCGTCGCGACCGGCGAGGCCAGCCCGACGTGCAGCTTTGCTGCCATACCGACCACGGCGGACGCCCACACCCGGTGCTTCCAGGCCGGAAAGGCCGGTTCGATCGGAAGATCACGCAGCACCGGCAGCGGCACCGTGACGATCACGCGATCGGCGACGACGACACCGTCGTCGACCGTGATCCGGGCACGACCGTCGGACCAGTCGATCGCGCGGACCGGAGTCCGGAGCCGGACCCGATCCCCCAGGTCCGCGGCCAGCCGCAGGGCGACCTGCTGGTTGCCGCCGGAGATCCGGAAGCTGGGCCGCGGCTCCATCGAGGCGACCTGCCGCAACACGGACGGACCGAGCAGCTCCGCCTGCTGCGCGCAGGAGATCTCGACCCGGGCCAGGACCACCTCGACCAGCTCGGGGGGCAGATCGACCGACCGGACGAAGTCGGCCACGGAGCCCGCCGCCGCGCCTTCGGTGTCCAGCGCCGCCATCAGCCGCTGGGCCGCCGCCTCGACCGCCGCCGCATCGACGCCCGGCACCCCGACCGGCGTGCGCACGTAGTAGCTCATGCCGGTGTCGGCCAGGCGAAGTCCGTACGACGACGCGTACGCGGCCATCGTGTCGTACCCGGCGAGCACGAACTCCGCGCCTCGTTCGATGATCGGCGAGGCGGGATCGGTCGGGTCGAACGGCACCGACCACACGCGGCCGCCGACCCGGTCCCGCGCTTCGAACACGCGCACGTCGACACCGCCGGCGGCCAGGTCGGCCGCCGCGGCCAGGCCAGCGAAACCCGCGCCGACCACACAAACGCGCACGTCAACATGCCTTTCCGAGCGAAGGGTCTCGCGTGTTGCCGAACGCCTCGCGGCTGACGCTACGCATCGGCGGACCGACGACGCCTCGCGGCTGACGCTACGCATCGGCGGTGCCGACGACGCCTCGCGGCTGACGCTACGCATCGGCGGTATCACCGGCCGGTCACCACATCGTCACCCGTTGAGGCCGGCGAAATGGCTACGACGCGCACGACGCAGCCGAAAGTTCCTCGTCCGAATGCTCCGCTACCGGACTAACGTGCGCAGGCTGTTCGCGGAAACGCGCGACACCGGGCCCATCGGGCCGCGCCGCCGGTTATGTGCTGGCGTCGACTGCTCGGCGCCGGTACCGTGGCCAGCATGTACTCCATCCTCGATGCGTAGCGTTCCCCGCGGGGCGCTTTAGGCACGCCGATGCGTAGCGTCAGCCGCGAGGCGTCGTGGTATCGCCGCCGGCAACGTCCGTCGAAGCCCGTGCCGCGCCCCGGACCCAGCCGACCACGCTGATCAATCAAACGATCCGCGAGATGTCGAGCCGTTTCACTCGCCGTCGCACCCATAGGAGACATAAATGCCTGCCCATAACTCCCCGTCACACGGCCGCGCCGCTCGCCACGACACCGACCCGAAGCCGGCCCCGGAGTCGACCGCCGATGAGACGGTGAGCGACTCCGCAGCCACCGCAGACGACGTGGCGGCCGAGGACGTACCCATGAACCGGGCCGCCCGCCGGGCCAAGGGCAAGGCCGCCTTGCAGCCGCGGCCGGTCGGGAAGATCCTGCCGGGGCGGACCAACCAGAGCCACGGCCCTCGCTCGTACGCCAATCGCCGCAGCGGCTGAGCGGAATCCGCCGGTAGTGCGGACCGGAGTCGTGCTCAGCTCCGGCGCGGCGCGACTGCTGGTTCCGGATCGGCGAAGACCCAGAACCGTAATGCCGCGAATCGCACCACCGTCGCGATCACGTTCGCCACGAGCAGCACCCCGAGTTCGATGATCCGCCCGGCGCCGGGGTCGAGCGCGTGTAGGAGCGCAAGCCCGCCACCGCTCATCCCGACGCCGACGGCGAACAGCACCAGACCCTGCACGTGGTGGCGGCCGGCGTCGGCCGGGCCACGGACGCCGAAGGTGAGACGCCGGTTCGCGGCCGTGTTCGCGACCGCGGTGATCAGCAGTGCGACCGCGTTTGCGACCTGGGCCGGCGCCACCGTACGCAGCAGGAGAAACAGTGCCAGGTACGCCAGCGTCGAAGCGACACCGATCGACGCGAAGCTGGTGACCTGACGGCTCACGCGGTGACCGGCGCCGGTCGTCACGAGACGGCGCGGCCCCGGCCGCCCAAGGTCGGCCCGCAGTTCCCGGACCGGCAGCCGCCCGGCCGCGAGTGACCGGCCCACACGCCACACGCCCTTGAGGTCCGCGATCGCGGTGGGCAGGACGTCCACCCGTGAGTCGGCGTCGTCGACCCAGTCCACCGGCACTTCGTGAATGCGCAGGCCGGCGCGCTGCGCGAGGACGAGCAACTCGGTGTCGAAGAACCAACCACCGTCCTCCACCAACGGCAACAGCCGGGCGGCGACGTCGGAGCGGATCGCTTTGAAGCCACACTGAGCGTCGGAGAACCGTACGGCCAGGGTGCTCCGCAGCACGAGGTTGTAACAACGAGAGATGATCTCGCGCTTCGGGCCGCGTACGACCCGGGAGCCGCGCGCCAACCGGGTGCCGATCGCGACGTCGGAGTGGCCAGAGATCAGCGGCGCGACCAGTGGCAGCAACGCGGCCAGGTCGGTGGACAGGTCGACGTCCATGTACGCGAGGACCGGTGCCGGCGACCCGGACCACACCGTACGGAGTGCGCGACCGCGTCCTTTGGCCGGGATGCGAACCACGGCTACGTACGGCAGCCCGAGTGCGAGATGCTCGGCAACGTACGGCGTCGCGTCCGTGCTCGCGTTGTCGGCGATCGTGATCCGGAACGCGTACGGGAACGTCGCCGTGAGGTAGGCGTGTAGCCGCCGTACGCACGGCCCGAGGTCGATCTCCTCGTTGTAGACCGGCACGACGACATCGAGCACCGGACGGTACGGATCGCTCGCGGACATCAAGGCGGCCGCCGCGTCGATCTCCGTCGCGGGCCTCATTGTCCGGCCGCCGACGTCAGGTCGTACACGGTCTGGCCGCCGATTGTCTGCGCGGTGTAGTGGGCCTGCACCCACGATGCGATCTCGCTGGCGTCGGCGCTGCCGCCCGACTGGCCGCCGAAGCCGGAGCCGCCGATGAAGTAGTGGATCTGTCCGGCCGCGACCCACGCCTCGAACTGCGCGAGCGTCGGTGCCGGGTCGCTGCCGTTGAATCCGCCGATCGCCATCACCGGTTCACCGGTCGCGAGTTGGAGGCCGGCCGCGTTGTTCGAGCCGATCGCCGACGCCACCCAGCGATAGGACGACGCGTTCGTGGTCAAGGCGGTGACGAGCGCGCTGCTCGGCGTGTTCGCGTCGAGCAGGCCACCGGCACGACCGCCGGCACCGACACCGCCGCCAGTGCCAACACCACCACCGGCCAGACCTGGGCCACCAACGCCGCCGTCACCGCCGGGACCGCCACCCGCGACGCCGTTTCCGCCACCGAAGCCGCCGGCACCGGGAGCGCTGCCACCGAAGCCGCCGGCACCGGGAGCGCCGCCACCGAAGCCGCCCCGGCCACCCGGGCCGCCGCCGGGACCGCCGAACCCACCGGCGACAGCGGGTCCGGCCGACGGGATCGAGCCGGTGTGGGCTGTCGTCGCCGTGTCCACCGCGTACGCCGCCGGACCGGCCAGGCCGACGATCAGCGCAACGGCCGCCACGAACACGGCGATCCGCCGCCGCACGAATCCGATGCCGAGCATGGCGGCGGCGACCGTGAGGCCGGCGGCCATGACCGCGGTGGCGAGCCACGGGTGCCAACTCGACGAGCGGCCGAGCAGGACGTACGCGGTGATCGCGGTCAGCCCGAGCGCGACCGCGAGTGTCAGCGCCGCAAGCAACCGCTGCCGAAGCCGGAAGAGCGTGACCGTGCCGATGCCGACGAGCGCACCGATCGCCGGGGCCAGCGCGACCGTGTAGTACGGATGGAAGATGCCGGCCATGAAGCTGAACACGGCCGCGGTGACCAGCAGCCAACCGCCCCAGAGCAGGTAGCCGGCGCGGAGCGTGTCGGTGCGTGGCGACCGTCGAGTGACCCACAGTCCGACCACGAGCAGCACTAACGCCGCCGGAAGGAGCCACGCCGTCTGGCCGCCGATGTCACTGGAGAACAGCCGCGTCCAGCCGGTCGCGCCCCACATCGAGCCGCCACCGGCGCCGCCCGCGCCCCCGGCGCCGCCACCCCCGACGCTGCCCGTTTCGTTGCCGCTCAATCGGCCCAGCCCGTTGTACCCGAACGCCAACCCGAGCACGCTGTTGTTCTGCGATCCGCCGATGTACGGCCGGTCGGACGCCGGGACGAGCGACACGATCGCCACCCACCACCCGGCCGCGACAACCAGCGCGGCGCCGGCCGCGAGGAGCTGGACGACGCGACGGCGCAGCGACGTCGGGGCGGCGATCAGGTAGACGAGCGCGAACGCGGGCACCACGAGCAGCGCCTGCAGCATCTTGGTCAAGAATCCGAATCCAACCAGTGCGCCGACCAGAAGCAACCACTTCGTCGACGCGGCCTCTACCGCACGCGTGGTCGCGTAGGCCGCACCGACCAGGAGCAGGACGAGCAGTGAGTCCGGGTTGTTGAACCGGAACATCAGCACCGCGACCGGCGTCAAGGCGAACACGGCTCCCGCGATCAGGCCGGCGACGGGACCGGCCCAACGCCGTACCGTCAAATAGAGCAGACCCACGGCCGCGACGCCCTCGAGTGCCTGTGGCACGAGGATGCTCCATGAATTGACGCCGAAGACGCGCGCGGAGATCTCCATGACCCACAGCGATGCCGGCGGCTTGTCGACGGTGATGAAGTTCGACGCGTCCGACGATCCGAAGAAGAACGCCTTCCAGCTCTTCGTGCCGGCCTGCACGGCCGCGCTGTAGAACGCGTTGGCCCAGCCCGACGCGGACAGGTCCCACAGGTAGAGGATCGCCGTGCCGATGAGCAGCACGGCGACGGCCGGACGGATCCACCGCGGGCGCGCGGACGGCACGGTCTCGGTGGCGGGCGAGTCGACCGCGCCGGATCGTCCGGCCACGAGGGAGGGCTGCGTAATCGTCATGCCGCGAGCTTGTCGGTCTCGCTTACGACGGCCGTGTGACGACCCTATGCGTTGTCTATGAATGCGAGCCCGCCCGCATTGCGCTATGCGTGTCGGCGCACGGCCGCCGGGATCAGGCCGGCAACGTGACGGTGAACGCGGTCCGGCCCGGTCGAGAATCGACGGTCACCGTCCCGTCATGCGCTTCGACCACGGCGGCGACGATCGCGAGTCCGAGGCCGGTGCTGCCGGCCGCGCGGGACCGCGACGTGTCGCCGCGGGCGAATCGTTCGAACACGTCGGGCATCAGCGCCGCCGGAATGCCCGGGCCGTCGTCGGCGACGATGACGCGTACGGCGCGGGCCGAGTCGCCGCGGTCGGAGCCGTCCGGTGCGGCCGGCGGGACGAGCGTGACCGTGACCGTCGTGCCCGGCGGGGTGTGCGTCCGCGCGTTCGCCAGCAGATTCGCGAGGACCTGATGGAGGCGCGGCCCGTCGCCGGCCACCGTTACCGGCTCGTCCGGCAGCTCCAACCGCCACGTGTGGTCGGGTCCCGCGACGTGCGCGTCCGAGACCGCGTCGACGACCACCCTTGACAGGTCGACCGGCTCACGTTCGATCGGTCGTCCGGAGTCGAGCCGGGCGAGCAGCAGCAGATCCTCGACGAGAGTGGTCATCCGGGCGGATTCCGACTCGACACGCCGCATCGCGTAGGCCACGTCGTCGGGCACGAGATCGTCCACTCGCCGCGTCAGCTCGGCGTAGCCGCGGATCGCGGCCAGTGGGGTACGCAATTCGTGGCTCGCGTCGGCGACGAACTGCCGGACGCGCATCTCGCTCGCGTGGCGCGCGGCCAGCGCCGTGCCGACGTGCCCGAGCAGCAGGTTCAACGCGGCGCCGACCTGGCCGACCTCGGTCCGAGCGTCGGTGTCCCGATCCGGTACGCGCTCCGACAGCGCCACTTCACCGCGGTCGAGCCGAAGTTCGGATACCCGGGTCGCCGTCGACGCGACACGGTTCAACGGTCGCAGCGTCCGACGGATGATCGTCTCGCCGACCAACCCGACGCAGATCAGTCCGGCCAGCGCCACGAACGTTTCGGTCAGCGCGAGGCGCAGCAACGTGTCGTTGACGTCGGCCAGTGGAACCCCGGTGACGATGGTTTCGCCCGACGGCCCGGGCTGGGCGACGAGTCGGTAGTCGCCAAGATCGCCGGATAGGTCACGGCTGACCGGGCGGCCGGTGGCCGGCACGCTGAGAAGTCGCGAGTTCTGCTCCGCGGTCGTGAGCTCGGGACTCCGGCCGGACAGATAGCGAGCCTCGGCAACCTGGCCGTTAGTGATCGTCGCGTAGAGCGTTCCGTCGGCGTCTCCCGGTCCGAGGAATCCGCCCTCGCCGGGTTGCTCGCCGGGCCGGCCACCCGGACCGGGCGGTCCGCCCGGGCGTCCGCCGGCCCCCTCGACGGCGTGTTGGGCACTCCCCTGGAGGCGGTCGTCGACCTGCGCCAGGAGGTATTGCCGGAGCACCACGTTCGTGACGAGGCCCAGAATGAGGCAGATCAGAGCGAGCAGCGCGATCAGCGCCGCCAGCAGCCGCCGGCGCAGCGGCCAACCGGCGAGCCAGCGTTGCGAGCGCAGCCGCCACGGCGCGCCGGGCGCCCCGCCCGGCGCGACCGATGCCTCGCGCGCGGACCTGGTC
Organism: uncultured Actinomycetota bacterium; assembly: GCA_963724705.1. Taxonomy (GTDB): domain Bacteria; phylum Actinomycetota; class Actinomycetes; order Mycobacteriales; family Micromonosporaceae; genus DASQPR01. Next base: position 1,145,828 of record CAVRVS010000004.1, on the reverse strand, counting down.
ACGACAGACAGTGTGCCGGACCCGCCTGTCCCGCCGGTGTGTCGATGCTGTGCTGACGCTGTGCGCCGCGCCGGTGGATGTCGCCGACGCCGGCCCAGCGGATCGATGCCAAACGGCGGCGCTCAGTTCGCGGGCTTCAGCACGTACCCGACGCCGCGCATCGTGTGGATCATCGGCTGACGGCCGGCATCCACCTTCTTGCGCAGGTATGAGATGTAGAGCTCGACGACGTTGGCCTGGCCGCCGAAGTCGTACCGCCAGACGCGGTCGAGGATCTGCGCCTTCGACAGCACTCGCTTGGCATTGCGCATCAGGTAGCGCAGCAGCTCGTACTCCGTCGCGGTCAAGTCGATGATCTCGCCACCGCGGCGAACCTCATGGCTGTCCTCGTCCATCGTCAGATCGCCGACCGTGATCGTCGCGTCGTCGCGGACCGACGTCATGCCGGTCCGGCGCAGCAGTGCGCGGAGGCGCGCGACCAGCTCCTCCAGGCTGAACGGCTTGGTCACGTAGTCGTCGCCACCCGCCGTCAGTCCGGCGATCCGGTCCTCGACCGCGTCCTTGGCCGTGAGGAAGAGCACCGGAACGTCGGAGACCTGGCTGCGCAACTGGCGCAGCACGGCGAGACCGTCCATGTCGGGGAGCATGATGTCGAGCACCACGACGTCGGGTTGGAACGAGCGTGCCGTCGAGACCGCGGCCTGACCGTCGCCGGCCCCGCGGACGTCCCAGCCCTCGTATCGCAGGGCCATGGACAGCAGCTCGGTGAGCGTCGATTCGTCGTCGACGACGAGCACACGCACCGCGCTGCCGTCGGACCGCCGCAGTGTGGAACGTGACAGGGTGGTCTGCTCGGGCATGGGGCGGTAGCCGCTGTTCGCGATCGACATGCTCTCATCCTGACCGACGCCACTGAGACGATTCTGAGACTCTCCTGTGCGGAGGCTGTGGAAGTCGAGGAGCGTGACACAGATCACCGGCGCGGCCAGGCATTTCTGGCCGGCACGAGTCGGTCGGCTCAGCCCACAGCGGCGGGTTCGGGCTCAGCCGTACGTGCGACGACGTCGGCCGCGGTGTCGCGCGCCCATGCGGAGGTCGACACCACACCGAGCACGAGGACTGCGAGGCCACATCCGGCGATGATCCACCAACCGACATGGCTCGCCGCCGCGAAGGACGACCCGAACATGCTCGCCATCACGGACGCCACCGCCGCGCCGATCACGGCGACGCCGAGCGACTGGCCGACCTGCCGGCTGGTCGAGGCGATGGCCGCCGCGACACCGGCCTGCTCCCGTGGCATGCCGGAGACGGCGGTGTTCGTGATCGGAGCGTTCAGCCAGCCGAAGCCGAATCCGAAGATCGCGTACGCGACCAGGATGTACGTGATCGGCGTGTGGTTGTCGAGACCGGTCAACATCAGGCCGGCGGCGGCGATCCCGACGCCGGCGATGACGAGCGGAACCCGCGGACCCCGGGCGCCGACCCACCGCCCGGACACCGGCGCGAACAGCACCGACATCACCGCGAGCGGCAGCGTCGCGACGCCCGCGTGCAGCGGCGTGAACTCGCGGACGTTCTGCAGATAGAGCGTGTTGAGGAAGAGGAAGCCGGCCAGCGCGGCGAAGCCGCACACCGCCATCACCGTCGCCGACGAGAACGGCACGCTCGAGAAGAACCGCAGGTCGATCAGCGGCTGGTAACGCCGGCGTTCGTACCCGACGAGTACGGCGACCGCGACCGCCGCGGTCACGAACGCGCCGACGATCACCGGTGACGCCCATCCGATGGCCGGTCCTTCGATGATTCCGTACGTCAGGGAGAGCAGGAACGCGAAAACGAGCACCTGACCAACGACGTCCGGACGGCGCGGCGCGGCCGCCCGCGACTCCGGAACGAACAGGGCGGTCAGGACAAATGCCGCCACACCGACCGGAATGTTGATCCAGAAGATCGCTCGCCAGCCGATCGAGTCGATGAGGGCACCACCGACGACCGGTCCCAGCGCAAGGCTGATCCCGACCACGCCACCCCAGATGCCGATGGCCTGGGCGCGCTCGCGGGGCTCCGTGAACACGTTGGTGATGATCGACATTGCCACCGGATTGAGCATGCTTCCGCCGATGGCCTGGACTATCCGGAAGGCGATCAGCCAGCCGAGGCCGGGCGCGAGGCTGCACAGCAACGACCCGAGCGTGAAGATCACGAGGCCGGTCTGGAACGTACGCCGGCGGCCGATCCGATCGCCGGTCGAACCGGATAGCAGCAACAAGCTCGCGAGCACCAACGTATAGGCGCTGATCGTCCACTGTAGACCGGAGACCGATGCGTGCAGGTCGCGCTGGATGGCTGGCAGCGCGACGTTCACGATGGTGTTGTCCAGCCCGACGATCAGCAGGCTCATGCAGCAGATCGCGAGCACGAGCAGGCGACGTCCGCGGGTCAACTCCGGCACCCGTGCATCCTCTCGCGCCGGCCGCGCACCGCCTGTCCCGGCGACCGTCGGAGTGATCCGCGACTCGCATCATCACGATCTTGGTGCCTGGACCGGAGCCGCCGGCACCTGGCCTCCGGGTGGCCTCGCAATGCGCCACGATCCAGTCGACCGAGATCCACTGGTGCAAGGACTTGCACGCTGCCGTTAAACCTATTGCGAAATGTCGTACGCATTTTCTACGCTTCCTCGCGTGACCGGACAAGCCCTCGTCCAGGCAGCGGACCTCACCAAGATCTATCCCGCCCGCGGCTCGTCGGCCGCGTTCCGAGCGGTCGACGGCATCGACTTCGAGCTGCACCGGGGCGAGGCGTTCGGCTTCCTCGGGCCCAACGGCGCCGGCAAGTCGTCGACGATGCGGATGATCAGCGCGATTTCTCCGGTCAGCGGCGGCACTCTGCGCGTTCTCGGCATGGATCCGGCAACGCAGGGTCCGCTGATCCGGGCGCGGCTCGGCGTCGTACCCCAGGATGACTGTCTGGATCGGGAGCTCACGGTCCGCGAAAACCTGCACATCTACGGTCGTTACTTCGGATTGAAGCGAGCCGTGATCCGCGAGCGCACCGCCCGTCTGCTCGACTTCGCCCAGTTGGCCGACAAAGCCGACGATCAGGTCGATGTGCTGTCCGGCGGCATGCGTCGGCGCCTGACCATCGCGCGATCGCTCATCAACGAACCCGACCTGCTGTTGCTCGACGAGCCCACCACCGGCCTGGATCCGCAGGCGCGACACATCCTGTGGGACCGCCTCTACCGCCTGAAGCAGGAGGGTGTGACGCTCATTCTGACCACGCACTACATGGACGAGGCCGAGCAACTGTGCGATCGCCTGGTCGTCATGGACCATGGCCGGATCGTCGCCGAGGGGTCGCCACGCGACCTCATCGCGACACACGCGACGCGGGAAGTGCTGGAACTCCGGTTCGCGATCGGCGAGCAGGACACGGTCGTCGAGAAACTGACCGCGTCCGCCCTGGCCAGTGGCGGTGGCCGCATCGACGCCCTCCCGGACCGGATCCTGGTCTACGCCGACGACGGCGAAGCGGCCCTGTCGGCCGTACACGCCATGTCGATCACGCCGCTGACCGCGCTCGTGCGCCGGGCCACGCTCGAGGACGTGTTCCTCAAGCTCACCGGCCGCTCGCTCATCGACTAGGAGGCGGGACATGTTGCGCGCCTTCAGTTACTGGATGCTGGCGTACCGGCGGACGTGGCGGGGCACGATCGTGGTGAGCGTGGCCAACCCGTTGCTGTTCCTGGTCGGCGTCGGCGCCGGCCTCGGACATCTCGTCGACCGCAACGCGCCGACGCAGATCGCCGGGGTGGCCTACGCGGCGTTCTTCGCACCCGGCATGCTCGCCGCCGCGGCCATGCAGACCGCGTTCCTCGAATCGGCCGGCCGCGCGTCCAACGCGGCCAGCCAGGGCTCCTACCGCGATGCGACACCGACGCCACTCGAGCCGGCGCAGCTGTACGCCGGTCATCTGCTGTTCATTACGTTCCGGGTAGCGTCATCCAGCCTCGCGTTCGTGGCGGTGATGACCGCGTTCGGTTTGTGCTCGGGATGGTCCGCGGTTGCCGTACTGGTCGCGGCGGTCCTGACCGGGGTGGCCTTCGGCGCGCCGGCCGCCGCTTGGGGCGTGACCGTGCGCCAGCAACGTGATGTCAACACGGTCTTCCGCTTTGTCATCATGCCGCTCTACATGTTCTCCGGCACGTTCTTCGCGGTCACTCAACTGCCGCACTGGCTGCGCGATGTCGCCTACGTGACGCCGTTGTGGCAGGGCGTCGAGCTGTGCCGCACGCTCGCGCTCGGCACCGCGACCGCCAGCGGGACCGCCGTCCACATTGCGTACCTGGCGATCCTGGCCATCGCCGGCGTCGTCGTCGCCCGCATTACCTACCGGCGGAGGTTGCACGCATGAGCGCGACTGGTCTGTCCGTTCCGCCGGTGCCGGCGACCCCCGGCCGGACGGCGACAAAAGTGCCGGAGTGGGCCGCGCGCCGGACGTTCGCCCTCGTCGAGCGCAACTTGATGATCTACCGCCGTTCGATCACGCCGCTGCTGGCCATGCTGGTCGAGCCGATCATGTATTTGCTGTCTGTCGGCATCGGCGTCGGCGTGTTGGTGGGTGCGGTGCCTGGCGTGCACGTCCGCTATGCGTCCTACGTCGCACCGGCGATCCTCGCCACGACCGCGATGAACACCGCGTTCAACCAGACCAGTTTCGGCGTGTTCATTCGCATCCGGCTCGACCAGACATACGAAGCGATTGTGCCGACGCCGCTGTCGGTCACCGACATCGCGCTGGGCGAGGTGATCAGCGCCGTGCTGAACGCGGTGTTGACGTCGATCGGATTTCTCATCGTGCTGGCCGTGCTCGGGCTCATCGTCTCCCCCGGCATCCTGGTCGCCCTGCCGGCGGCGATCCTTATCGGATACGCGTTCGCTGCCGGCGGCCTGGCCGTCACCACGTACCTGCGGGACTTCTCCGACTTCCAGCTGATCCAGCTCGTGATGCTGCCGATGTACCTGTTCGCCACCACGTTCTACCCGCTGTCGGTGTACCCGGGCTGGCTGCGGCCGCTGATCGAGATCCTGCCGCTCTACCAGAGCATCCAGCTCGTCCGCGAGCCGGCATTGGGCGCGTTCACGCCGAGCGCGCTCGTTCCGGTGGCGTACCTGCTCGCCTTCGGGACGGTCGCGCTCGCCATCGCGGCCCGCCGGATGACGCGGATGCTGCTGCACTGACCCATCGGTCACCGCCGGTCTCTACGCTCGACCCCGTGCGCGCAACCGTATGGGTGGTGGCCGGTCCACCCGGCTCGGGCAAGACCACGGCCGCGCGGCTGCTGGCCGCACGCCTGTCACCGCCCGCGGCGGTTCTCGACAAGGACATCGTGTACGGCGGGTTTGCCGGCGCCGTGATCGCGGCCGCGGGCGAGCCGGCGGGACGCCGCGAGGGGCCCTGGTACGACGCGCACGTCAAGGCGTACGAATATGCCGGGCTCGCCGCGACGGCCGCCGACATCCGGGCGTCTGGGTGCCCGGTGGTCGTCGTCGCGCCGTACACGAACGAGATCCACGACGCCACGCAGTGGGCGGGACTGGTTGCCGAGGTGGGCGGCGATCCGGTCCGGCTGATCTGGCTCGACTGCGACCCGGCGACCCTCTACGCGCGGATCGTCGCACGCGCCTCCCCCAACGATGCGGCCAAGCTCGCAGACTTCGACGCGTACGTCGCCCGCATGCGGCCGGGCGTTCCGCCGGCCGTCGCGCACCTCGCGATCCACAACCGGGGTCCGATCGACACGATCGAGCGGCAGGTCGACGCGATCGTCCGCGATGCGACCGGCGTGACGGTCATGGGCCGCCCGCGCCGCCGCCGGCCGGCGGTCCGACCTGCCCGCCCGGTCCCCCGCCGGCATCGTCGGCGGCCGGTCCCGTCGAGCCGGACGTGGTCGAGGACGACGTCGTCGGCACGGTGACCGTCTGTCCCGCGACGAGCCCGCCGGTGATCTCGGTCAGGCTGTCGCCGACCAGTCCGATCGTGACGGTGACGCGATGTGCGGCCGCGGCCGGCGCGCCGGCCACGGTGACGTAGTGCGCCGACCCATCCGCATGCACGGCCGCATTCGGCACGGCCAGCACGTTGGTGTTCGAACCCGTGGTGATCGTGACGGCGGCGCTCTGGCCGATGCGTACGCCGTCCGGCAGGTTCGCGAGCGTCACGACGACCGGATAGGTCACCACGCCGCTGCTCGTCGAACCGCTCGTATCGATGGACGCGACCTTGCCGGTGGCCGTCGCTCCCGTCAGTGCCGTCCAGTCGACGGTCGCGGCCTGACCCGTCCTCAGTTTCGCGGCGTCCGTCTCGGCCACATCGACGTCGAGTTCCATCGCCTCGAGGTTCGCGATCACGATGAAGCCGCTGGTCGAGGTTGCGCTCGCCGCGTCTCCCGACGTCGATCCAGCAGTTGAACCAGCGCTCGACCCGGCGGAGGTCGAGCCGGATCCGCCGCCCGAGCCGGACGACGATGTCGAACCCGACGACGACGCCGACCCGGACGACGACGACGATGACGAGCTCGTCGCGTCCGAGGATCCACCGACCGTACCGTTGCTTTCGATGACCGTCCCTGCGATAGGCGCGGTCAGGACAGTGCCGCCGACCGCGGTCTTGGCATCGGCAACGCCGGACTCTGCCGCGGTGACCTGTGTCTGGGCCGAGTCGATCGCTGACGTGTCGCCGGAGTCGGTTGCCTGCGCCAGCGTGTCCTGGGCGACGGCGAGCGTGTCCTCCGCCGTACGCAGCTGTTGCTTCGCGCTGGTCGGATCGATGGCGGCGAGCTTGGCCCCCTTCGCGACGGACTCACCGACCTTGACGTAGATGTGTGTGACCGTCCCGGTCGTGTCGAACGTCGCGCCCTGCACCTGCGAGCTCGCGATCGATCCGGACGCCGTGACGGTCTGGGTCACTGTCGTACGCGTCACCGTCGCGGTCCGGCCGATCGTGGTCGCGTCGCCGCCTGCCGCGCCACCCGGCCGTACCGACAGAAAGCCCCAAGCCCCACCACCGACCAGCAGGACGGCCAAGGCCGCATTGACCGCGGCGGTGCGGGTTCGAAGCTGGTCCGGCAGGCGCAGACGCATGACCGCGAGCCTCGACGATCAGCGTCCGCACCGGCGATGGATCGCCTATGGATTGCCTATGAACCAGCCGCAGCGTCGGCCGGAGCGGGGCGCACCCCGGTCAACGCCGCTGTTCTGCGCGGGCTCAGTCGAGGTCCGTCGCCGCGGAGGCGAACTGCGCTGCGTAGAGCCGCGCGTACGCGCCGCCGGCCGCCAGCAGCTCGTCGTGGTTGCCCTGTTCCACGATCTGACCGTGCTCCATGACGAGGATCAGGTCGGCATCGCGGATGGTGGACAGGCGATGTGCGATCACGAAGCTCGTCCGGCCCTGCCGCAGCGAGGACATCGCACGCTGGATCAACACCTCGGTACGGGTGTCCACCGAGCTCGTCGCCTCGTCCAGGATCAGGATCACCGGCTCGGACAGGAACGCGCGGGCGATTGTGATGAGCTGCTTCTCGCCCGCGGACAGGTTCGAGCCCTCCTCGTCGATGACCGTGTCGTACCCGTCGGGCAGCGTACGGACGAAGTGGTCGACATGGGTCGCCGTCGCCGCTTCGATGATCTGTTCCCGAGTCGGGTTGTCCGCACCGTACGCGATGTTGTCGGCGATCGTCCCGCCGAAGAGCCAGGTGTCCTGCAGCACCATGCCCATCGCCGCGCGCAGTTCGTCGCGACTCATGGTCGCGATGTCGACGCCGTCGAGCAGGATGCGACCGCCGTCCACCTCGTAGAACCGCATGATGAGGTTGACCAGCGTCGTCTTGCCGGCACCGGTCGGGCCGACGATAGCGACGGTCTGCCCAGGCGCGGCCGCCAGCGACAGATCGTCGATCAGCGGTACGTCCGGGTCGTAGCGGAACGAGACGTTGTCGAACGCGACCCGACCCTCGATGGCGCGCGGCCGGGCCGGCGTCGCCGGATCCGGCGACTGTTCTTCGGCGTCGAGCAGCTCGAAGACTCGCTCGGCCGAGGCGACCCCGGACTGCAGGAGGTTCGCCATCGACGCGACCTGCGTCATCGGCTGGCTGAACTGGCGGGAGTACTGGATGAACGCCTGCACGCTGCCGATGGACAGATCGCCGGACGCTACCCGCAGACCGCCGATGACGGCGACCAGCACGTAGTTGAGGTTGCCGATGAACATCATCGTCGGCTGGATGAGCCCGGACACGAACTGCGCCCGGAACGAGGCGTTGTAGAGCTTGTCGTTGTGCTCGGCGAACACATCCATCGCTTCCTGCTGCCGGCCGAACACCTTCACCAGCGAGTGTCCGGTGAACATCTCCTCGATGTGTCCGTTGAGCTTGCCGGTCGTCGACCACTGCTGGATGAACTGCGGTTGGGCCCGCTTGCCGATCCGCGCCGCGGCGAACACCGACACCGGGATCGTGACGAGTGCGATCAGCGCCAGGATCCACGAGATCCAGAACATCATCGCGAGTACGCCGACGATCGTCAGTAACGACGTGACGATCTGGCTCATCGTCTGCTGCAGCGTCTGGGAGATGTTGTCGATGTCGTTCGTGACGCGGCTCAGGATCTCGCCGCGCGACTGCCGGTCGAAGTAGCGCAGCGGCAGCCGGGACAGCTTTACTTCGACCTGCTGGCGCAGCGTATGAACGGTGCGCTGCACGACCACGGTGGTGAGCCGGCCCTGCAGGTACGTGAAGATCGATGCGAGCAGGTAGAGCACGAGGACGAGCAGCAGGACGCGACCGACCGCGTCGAAGTCGATGCCCTGACCGGGCGTCACGTGCATCGCGCTCAGCATGTCGGCGAGCTTGGTCTCATGACGCTCGCGCAGGATCGCGACGGCTTGCTCCTTCGTCGTACCGGACGGGAACTGACCGGCGAGGATCTTGCCGAATACGCCGGCGAAGATCAGGTCGGTAGCGTGGCCGAGGATTCGCGGGCCGAGCACCGACAGCGTGACACCGATGACGCCGAGCGCGAGCAGCGTCGCGACGATCGCCCGCTGCGGTGTGAGCATCCGCAGCAGTCGCTTGCTCGAACCCTTGAAGTCCATCGCCTTCGCGGCCGGGCCGCCGAACATCGCGGCCGGACCGAACCGCGCGCCGGTCGGCCGGGACGCGGCATTCGTCTGTGAGTTCAGGACCGCCGGGGCGCCGGGCTTCCCGTTCGGCGGCGAGCTGCCGGCCGATGCGGTGCCGTTCGGTCCGCCGTACCCGTTGGGGTTGCGGGGTGTGTGGCCATTGGGGGTCTGGCCGTTCGATCCGGGCGCGCTCATGCCGCCGCCGCCTCCTTCTCGGTCAACTGCGACAAGACAATTTCGCGGTACGTCTCATTGCCGTCCATGAGCTCCGCGTGCGTGCCGGTGCCGACCACGCGGCCCTCGTTGAGCACGACAATGCGGTCCGCGTCGCGGATCGTCGAGACGCGCTGGGCGACGATGACCACGGTCGCGTCGGCCGTCTCGTGCACGAGCGCGGCACGCAACGCCGCATCCGTTGCATAGTCGAGCGCCGAAAACGAGTCGTCGAAAAGATAGATCTCCGGTTTCGCGACAAGCATCCGCGCGATCGCGAGACGTTGCCGCTGACCGCCGGACACGTTGGTGCCGCCCTGTGCGATCGGCGCATTGAGGCCCTCGTCCATCGCCGACACGAAGTCACGGGCCTGTGCGACATCGAGCGCCCGCCAGAGCTGCTCATCGGTCGCGTCCGGGTTGCCGTAGCGCAGGTTCGACGCCACGGTGCCGGTGAACAGGTACGGCCGTTGCGGCACCAGCCCGACCGTCCGCGCGAGCAGACTCGGATCGAGTTGGCGTACGTCGACGCCGTCGACCAGCACCGCGCCGCCGGTCGCGTCGAACAGCCGCGGGATCAGGTTCAGCAGCGTCGTCTTGCCCGCGCCGGTCGATCCGATGACGGCGGTGATCTGTCCCGGTCGGGCCACCAGGTCGACGCCGCGCAACACCGGCTCCTGCGCGCCCGGGTACTGGAAGCTCGCGCCGCGGATGTCGAGTTCGCCGTGCCGGGTCACGCTCGTGACCGGGTTCGCCGGCGGTACGACGCTCGAGTCGGTGTCGAGCACCTCCTGGATGCGCTCGGCGCACACCTCGGCCCGCGGCACCATGACGAACATGAACGTCGCCATCATGACCGCCATGAGGATCTGCAGCAGGTATGACAGGAACGCCGTCAGCGCACCGATCTGCATCTGACCGGAGTCGATCCGGTGTCCGCCGAACCACAGTACGGCGACGCTCGACACATTGATGACGATCATGACGGTCGGGAACATCAACGACATCAGGCGGCCGGCGCCGAGGCCTACGGTCATCAGCTCATCGTTGGCAGCGCCAAATCGCTCGCGCTCCGGCTGGTCGCGTACGAACGCGCGGATGACGCGGATGCCGGTGATCTGCTCGCGCATGATGCGGTTGATCTTGTCGATCCGCACCTGCATCGAACGGAACAGCGGCCGCATCTTGCGGATGATGAGCGAGACCGCGATCACCAGCACCGGCACGATGATCAGCAGCAGGGACGACAGTGGTACGTCCTGCCGGAGCGCGAGGATCACGCCGCCGACGCACATGATCGGTGCGGCCACCATCAGCGTGAACGTCATCAGTGCCAGCATCTGCACCTGCTGGACGTCGTTGGTCGTACGGGTAATGAGCGACGGCGCGCCGAACCGGCCGACCTCGCGGGCGGAGAACGACTGCACGCGCCGGAAGATGGCCGAGCGGATGTCCCGGCCGGCCGCCATCGCCGTACGGGCTCCGAAGTAGACGGCGACGATCGACGCGATGATCTGGCCGAGCGTGATGACCAGCATCACGCCGCCGATCCGCATGATGTAGCCGGTGTCGCCGGTGACGACGCCGTTGTCGATGATGTCGGCGTTGAGTGTCGGCAGGTAAAGCGTTGCGATCGTGGACACGAGTTGAAGAAGGACCACGATGGCGATCGGCACTTTGTACGGTTTCAAATAGCTTCGAAGAACCTTGATCAGCATGCTGACTCTTTCGAATGTCCGGGACGGGAGGATTCGCGGGCGGAGTCGGAGGATGACGGCTCAGCGTTGGTAGTCGGGTCGGCGTTGGTCGTCGGGTCGGCGTTGGTCGTCGGGTCGGCGTTGGTCGTCGGGACGGCAGCTGGTCGTCGGCTCGGCGTTGGTCGTCGAAGTGTCGGCGTCCGGCGGCGGGAGCACGAGCCCGTCGAACAGGATGGCCACGATGGCGGCGGGATCGATCTGTTGGACTTCACCGAGGGCGAAGCCGCTCATGCCAACGATGTTCAGCATGAGAAGTCGGGCGGCGTTGCTCGGGCTGACGCGGAGGCGGTCGGCATCCGGCTCGAACACGCTAGCCATAGCGTCCTGGATCCGCAGTTGGTTTTTGTGCATCTCGGCGCCGAAGTCGCTGCCCGGACCGAGGTCGATGATGAGTTCCCGCGCGATAATGTGCAGCCGGCCGAAGCGGGTCAGGCCGGCGAGCATGATGGCCGCCGCCTGCGTCGCGCGCTCGCGCAACTCCAGGTCGGCCGGAATGGCATGAAGCGCGCGCTCTCCCTTTTCCGGATCGAGCGCACTGCGAATCGCCGCCAGGATCAGAGAGTTCTTGTCCGGGAAGACCCGGAAGATGGTGCCCTCGGCGACGCCGGCGGCCTGAGCGATCTGCCGGGTGCTGATGGCCGACCCGTTCTCGATCAGCAGCGGAACAGTCGCCTCGACGAGCGCCGCCCGCCGATCATCCGGCGCCAATGGCGCCACCCGGCGCCGCGCCGGCTCGCTCCCGCCGCCGGACGGGCCGCCGAACTCGCGCACGGGCGCGGGTTCGGCACGGCGCCCGACGAGTGGTACGTCGATCGAACCGCTCGGGAGCTTCTGCGTCTCACGGCCGGGCGTCATGGCGTCAACCTTAGTTGACGACGCCTTGTGCCGTCAACAAATGTTGACGTTCTGGAGTTCAGGCGGCTTAGCACGACGAGAGCGTAAATGAGCGAGCACTCACTCATCCACTGATTTCGCCGTCGGCTGACAGGCGCGCCTCCACTCCGCGTCGCGCCGCGCCGCGCTCAAGATCCCCGCAACTTCCCGGAAGTCGCCCACTGATCCGCCGTCGCGGCCGGCAACTTCGCGGAAGTCGCCCACTGATCGGCTCTCGTGGCGGGCAAGTTCCTGGAAGTTGCCGGCGATATCGAACTCGGAGCCGGCAACTTCCAGGAAGTTGCGGGGATCATGGCGGGCGCGACGGTGCTCGCGACGGGCGCAACGGCGCCTGGGCGCGGCGCCTGCGACGGAGAAGAGAGCCGACCAGAGACGTACCAGCGAGCGGGGGTTCAGGTTTCGCGGACCCGGCGGATGACCCGCATGTCCGCGCCGGACCGGTATTTCCACGGCGCACCGGCCTGCGTCGCGCGAGCCTCCCGGCGCCGTGCTTGCCAGGCCAATTCGCGGTGGAGCTTGCGCCAACTCTCCAGCCGTCGCAGCGGCAGGTCACCGTTCTCGACCGCGGCCCAGACCGCGCAGTCGGGTTCGCCGGCGTGTTCACAATTCGCGAATCGGCACGCGACCGCGAACGCCTCAATGTCCGAGAATGCCTCGTCGACGCCGCCGGCAAAGACGCCGACGGCGCGTATGCCCGGCGTGTCCAGGACGGCGCCGAGCCCGGGCAGCGGGATCAGCGACCGGAACGTCGTGGTGTGTCGGCCCCGACCGTCGGCACGACGGATCTGCTGCGTAGCCATGACGGTTGTGCCGGCGAGCGCGTTGACCAGCGTCGACTTGCCGGCTCCGGAAGCGCCGAGTAGCCCGAGAGTGCGGCCCGGTGCCACGAACGACCGTACGATGTCGACATTCCGACCGGTCTGCGCGGACACCGGGTAAACCTCGACGCCGGGCGCGCTTTCGGCGATCTGTTCGGCCACGGCGTCGCGGGTCACCGACGAGGTCGGCCTTGGTCAGCAGCACCACCGGTCGCGCGCCCGAGTCCCACGCGAGCGACAGCAGCCGCTCGACGCGCCCGAAGTCGGGCGCCGGATCCATCGGCTCGATGACGGCGGCCACATCCACGTTCGCCGCGAGCACCTGACCGCGCGACTCTTCGTTCGCGTTGGCCCGCACGATCTGAGTCCGTCGCGGCAGCACCGCTTCGACCGTGACCCGCTTGTCCGGCCACGTGCGCACCACGACCCAGTCGCCGGCACAGGGCAGCGCGAACGGATCGCGGCTCACCCGCAGCAGGTGGCCACCGCCGAGGCTGGCTCGATCGGCGCCCAGCGCGGTCTGCACGGTCGCGATGCCGCGATCCATGCGCGTGACCCGCGCCGGCCGCTGGCCACGCACGTCGAATTTCGCGTACGCCGCAGCGAATTCCGCATCCCAGCCGAGGGACGCGAGGTCTACCGTCATCGGTTCCCTTGTCGTGTGAGTTGACTGGCGGACAGAACGGCGATCGCGTGAGATCACCAGCCCCCGCGGCAGGCTGGACGCCTCATAGGCGGTCCGACCTTCCTCACGCCGACGCCTGGCGGCAGCCGCGAGGTGTCGTGGATGCCCGGTCGATGCGTCTGGAGGCAACGGTAGGGGCGAATAACCAAAAACGAAACCCATTATCTGGTACGAAGACGACACGCCCCGTAGTCGCCGCAGGCCAGCAGCCGCCCGTGGTCCCGCGCAGGCGCCGGCGGTGAAACGGTGGTCCTCCCGGACACGCGGGAGCGGTAAGTTCATCTTCGTGACCACCGATCCGTTGGCGCTCGCCCACGAAGTGGACCGGGCTACGCAGCGCTTCCTTGACTCCGCCGCCGACCTGACCGACGCCAACCTCGCCGAGCCGAGCCTGTTGCCGGGCTGGACCCGCGCCCATGTGATGGCCCATGTCGCGCGGAACGCGGACTCGTTGATCAACCTGTTGAATTGGGCCCGTACGGGTGTGGAGACGCGCCAGTACGCGACCCCGGACGAACGCGGCGCCGGGATCGAGGCGGGTGCGAAGCTCCCGGCCGCCGAGCTGCGCGCCGACGTCCGCGAGGCTTCCGAGCGCTTCGCCCGTGCCTGTGCCGATCTACCGGCCGACGCGTGGGCGGTGGTGCTCGACGACGCGGGTCCGGCCGTGACGGTCGTCTGGCGCCGGCTGCGCGAAGTCGAGGTACACCATGTCGACCTCGCCGCCGGCTATACGTGGCGCGACTGGCCGGAGGCGTTCTCACATCGGCTGCTGCATGAGCTGATCGGCGTACGGCGTGGTGGCGAGCCGCCGTCGCTCTGGCTCAAGGCCGACGACCTGAGTCACCCGCTGCAACTCGGCGACGGATCACCGGACGTGACCGTGAGTGGCCGAGCCGCCGACCTGGCAGCGTGGCTCGCCGGGCGGAGCGACGGCGTCCGCCTGACAGTCGAGCCCGGCGGCGATCTTCCTGCACTGCCGGATTGGATGTGAACGACATGGCGTACACCGGCGACACCACGCCCGACACCCGCGAGCTTCCGGAGCTCACGATCACCAAGCTCTCGGTCGGGCCGAGCGACAACAACGCATACCTGCTGCGCAGCACGTCAACCGGCGAGCAGCTGATGATTGATGCGGCGAACGAGCCCGACCGGCTGCGCGACCTCATCGGCGACGGCGGTCTGGCCACCGTCGTGACGACGCACCGGCACGCCGATCACTGGCAAGGCTTGACGGCCGTGGTCGCCGCCACCGGCGCGGAGTCGCTGGCGCATCCGGCCGACGCGCCGGAGTTGCCGGTCGTCACGCGTACGGTCGACGAGGGTGAGACGGTCCGGGTCGGCGATGTGTCGCTGGAGGTAATTCACCTCGTGGGCCACACACCCGGATCGATCGCGCTTCTCTATCGAGACCCGACCGGCCATCCGCACCTGTGGACCGGCGACTCGCTGTTCCCGGGCGGTGTCGGCAACACGTGGGGCGACCCGGCCGCGTTCGCCTCCCTGTTCCGCGACGTATCGACGAAAATCTTCGACCGGCTCCCCGATGACACCTGGTTCTATCCGGGCCACGGCAAGGATTCGACGCTCGGCGCCGAGCGGCCGCATCTGGCTGAATGGCAGGACCGCGGCTGGTGAATTGGGTGCGGCGAGCCGGAGCCCAGGGGGTGGACGATGAAGCCGCGAATCGACAAAACCGAGTTCGGCTCGATCACGGTCGAGGGCACCGTCTTCGAGCACGATGTGATCATCCGGCCCGACGGACAGGTGAAGAAGCGGAAGAAGAAGCTCTCAAAGGCGGTCTACGGCACGTCACACATGATTTCGCTTCCCGAGGCCGAGTACGTCTGGGAACAAGGAGCAGGACCAGACCGCCTGATCGTCGGCT
This sequence comes from uncultured Actinomycetota bacterium, assembly GCA_963724705.1. Lineage (GTDB taxonomy): Bacteria > Actinomycetota > Actinomycetes > Mycobacteriales > Micromonosporaceae > DASQPR01. The sequence goes on along the minus strand of CAVRVS010000004.1, from coordinate 1,130,390 downwards.
GTGGTCAGTACGGCAACGTAGAACTCTCGCCGGAGGCCGCCGTCTACCTGAAGCGAAAGGGCTGCCCGGTGGATCTGCGGCCAACGCCCGAGGTGATCGATGTCTGGAACAAGGCGAAAGGCAGGGCGATGGGGCTCTTTCACGTGACCTGCTGAGTCGGCCGTTGGCGGGCATGTCGAGGCGGCCGTTGCGTATCAATGCCACCATGTCGCTTGCTGTCTATGGTGACTCCGGCCTGCGGGCTACGGGGCGCGGAAACATCCCCGGACGTGGTCGTTGACGATGCCGACGTTCTGCATGAACGCGTATACGCTGGTCGGTCCCACGAACCGGAAGCCCTGCGATTTGAGCTGCTTCGCAAACGCCTCGGCCTGCGGCGTGTAGGACGGGACTTCGGCCAAAGACTTCGGCGGGTGTCGGCGGCTGCTCTCGTAAGTCTCTGCCAGGGCGGCGAGACTCGGTGCGGCCGACTTGATCGCGCGCGCGTTGTCCACTGTCGCCTGGATCTTGGCGCGATTGCGGATGATCGCCGGATTCTGAACGAGGCGGTCGACGTCCCGATCCGTCATCACGGCGACCTTGGCCACGTTGAAGTCATGGAACGCCTTCCGGAACGCCGACCGCTTGCCGAACACGATCGACCAGCTGAGGCCGACCTCGAAAACGCCGAGTGTGAGCGCTTCGAACATCGCCGACTCGTCGTGGGTGCGCACACCCCAGACCTCATCGTGGTAGTGGCTGAATTCGGTGTCCTCGGTGCCGACCCAGGCACAGCGTGCCCGCCCGTCGTACCCGACGACGACGTCGTCGCCCATCTGGCCCCCATCGTCACCCGTCGATACAGCGCGCACGTTCACGACCCGCCCGCACCCGATTTTCCCAATGTCCACCGGACCGGCGAGACGAATTCGGCCAACCGCAGTCGACGTTGGCACGGAATCAGTTGCGGAACTTAACTAATCTATTGACAGAGGTAACTGTCTCGCGAGAGGTTCGCCACAGAGCGCTCTCCCCCGACACACATCGGCAACCTCGTCGTCATCAACCCCGACCGTAGGGACTCCGACTTCGCGCCGACGACCGCCGACCCGCCACGGCTGCCGGGTCCGATCGGTCGCCGGGCCGCGCGGTGCCACCATCCCCCCACTTCCCGCGGTCAGCGGCGCCGGGCTGCCCAGGTTGGTCGCCTGCCCCACCGGAACGGCCCTGAGGCTCCCGGCTACGGCGGTCCGACCACCTCGGACAAGGAGAACGCATGTCGATTAGGCGCAGACACCACCAGGCGGCGACTCGTCGTCTGGACCGGCGTATCACCGCCGGCCTCTACACGCTCGCGATCGCGGCGGCGACGCTTGCGCTCGTGCCGACCTCGGCCACGGCCGCGCCGGCCACCAGAACGACGACACACCAGGCGACGCCGGCGGCCGGTGCCGCCGCGGTCAGCCCGAACGCCGTTCCGGGACCGCCGGCCGGCTTCACCACGACGTGGAGCGACGACTTCACCGGCGCGGCCGGCACCGGTCTGAACACCGGAACATGGAAGTACGACACCGGCCCGGGTTCGAGCTTCGGCACCGGCGAGATCGAGACGATGACGAACAGCACCGCGAACGTCTTCCAGGACGGCTCCGGCCATCTGGTCTTGAAGGCACTGCACTCCGGCACCGACCCGAACTCGGGCTGGACATCGGGCCGCGTCGAGACTCAGGCGGCGACATTCGGCGCGCCGGCCGGCGGCGTCGTCGAGATGCAGGCGTCGATCCAGCAGCCCAACCTGACGACGGCCAACGGCGCCGGCTACTGGCCGGCGTTCTGGATGCTCGGCTCGACGCTGCGCACCGGCACGCCGTGGCCGACGAGCGGCGAGGTCGACATTCTCGAAGACATCAACAGCCGCAGCTCGGTGTTCGGCACGCTGCACTGCGGCGTCAACCCGGGCGGTCCGTGCAACGAGTCGACCGGCATCGGCAGCGGCGAGCGCGCATGTTCCGGTTGCCAGACCGCGTTCCACACGTACGCGGTGCAGATCGACCGGTCGGTGTCGCCGGAGCAGATCCGGTGGTACCTCGACGGCGCGAACTACTTCACCGTCAACGCCACGCAGGTGGACGCGACGACGTGGGCGAACGCCGTCGACCATCCGTTCTTCATCATCTTCGACCTGGCCATGGGTGGCGGGTTCCCGGCCGCGTTCGGCGGCGGACCGAACGCCGCGACCGTATCCGGCGGCCAGATGAATATCGACTACGTCGCGGTCTACAACAAGGGTCCGGGCTCCGGCGGTGGTGGCGGCGGTACGAACATCGCGCAGGGCAAGACGACCACGGCCTCATCGCTGGAGAACGCGACGTTCCCGGCGTCGAACGCCACCGACGGCAACCTTGGTACGCGGTGGTCGAGTGCGTTCAGCGATCCGCAGTGGATCCAGATTGACCTCGGTCAGTCGTACAACATCAGCCATGTGACGTTGACCTGGGAGGCCGCCTACGCACGGTCCTATCAGATACAGACGTCCCCCAACGGCACGACATGGACGAACATCTTCTCGACCACCACCGGTGACGGCGGTACGGATGATCTCGCGGTCACCGGCACCGGCCGATATATCCGGATGAACGGTACGGCCCGGGCCACACCGTACGGCTATTCGCTGTTCGAGTTCGCGGTCCAGGGCACACCCGGTGGCGGCGGCACGGCGACGCTGCTCTCGCAGGGCCACCCGGCGACCGCCTCGTCGCTGGAGAACGCGACGTTCCCGGCGTCCAACGCGGTCGACGGCAACACCGGCACGCGGTGGTCGAGTGCGTTCTCGGACCCGCAGTGGGTGCAGGTCGACCTTGGTGCGACCCATTCGATCAGCCGCGTCGTCCTGAACTGGGAGGCCGCGTACGCCACGGCATTCCAGATCCAGACATCGAACGACGGGGCCACGTGGACCACGATCTTCTCGACCACCACCGGCACCGGCGGTGTACAGGACCTCGCGGTCAGCGGTTCCGGACGGTACGTCCGGATGCTCGGCACCCAACGCGCGACACCGTACGGCTACTCGCTCTGGGAGTTCCAGGTCTTCGGTAGCTGACCGAACGGCGTTCTCGGGCGCGGCTCGCCCACCGCGAGCCGCGCCCGCGACCGCATTTGGCAAAACGCCAGCGACGAAATGTCGGGCCGGTGAGCAGGTGTAATGTGTCGTGACATGTCGCCCGAGGTGGGACTCGATGGTACGAGCGCTCTGCTTTCGGCATACTGCTGACATGCCCACGCCCTTCGTCGCCGCACCTTCGTGTGCCGAATGCGGCCAAGCCGCGAGCCATGTCGAACTCGTCGGCCCCGTCGCACCAGACGCGCCGGCCTGGCGGTTCGTCTACTCCGGGCCGGGCGGAAGCAATGGCAGCGGGGACGTCATCACCGAAGATCGGGCGGAGCGGTTGTCCGAGGCGTTCGTGGAACCGTTCCACTTCGTCACGATCGCGACAGCCGGACTCTACGACAACGCCGGATTCTGCGAGCGCTGCGACGCCGCGTACTGCGGTTGGCATTGGAACATCACACCGAAGGGCTTCGGCACCTGCCCGCGAGGGCATTCCACGAGCCTCGATCCGCAGTGGTCACCGGAGACCTGACGATGGCGAACGCCGCGCTCGACGCGCTCACCGCGACCGGGATCACTCATCGCGTCGTGCACGACGAGCACGTCACGAGCCTCGCCGAGGCGGCCGCGCAGGCCGGCGTCGCCACCGCTGACGTGATCAAGACAATCGTGGTACGCCGCGCCGACGACGACTTTGTGTTCGTGCTCGTCCCGGGTGACCGTGCGATTTCCTGGCCCAAGCTGCGGGCGGTGCTGGGCGTGAATCGGCTGTCGATGCCGGACGCCGCGACCGCGAAGAACGCCACCGGGTACGAACGCGGCACGATCACGCCGTTCGGGGCGAGCACCGCGTGGCCGGTCGTCGCGGACAGCCGCATCGCCGGGCGGAACATCCGTCTCGGTGCCGGGGCCCGCGATACCGCCGTCGTTCTCGCCGCGGACGACGCGGTACGGGTCCTCGACGCCGCCGTCGCCGACGTCACCGATCCGGCCCCGGCCTAAGACCGGTACCGTCACCAGCATCGGCCTCGGAGTGCCGCAGCGTCGCCCAGGCGCGGTCAGCGCGGATCGGCGCGCCGACAGACCGGGCAGGACGGGCTGCGCTCCCAGCCGAGCCGACGGAGCCCGCCGCCCGAGTGGATTTCCACCTGCACCGGCTGGCCGGCGTAGGCCGGCGGCTCGAACCCCGTGAGGTAGCGCATCGCCTCGAACGCCACCAGTGAGCCAAGCAGACCGGCCACCGGCCCGATGTGCAGTCCACCGCCCGGCCGCTCGCTCACCAGACGCATCACCGCGGGCGCCTGGGCGCTCGCGGATCCGGACGCCATGCAAGCGACGCAGCCGCTGCGACCTGGATCGACCGAGTAGACGGCCGCGCTGGCTGCGCCGATGATCGCCCGCACGAACGGCAGCCCGGCCGCGACGCAGGCGGCGTTCACCCACACGTCGACTCCGTCGCCGCCGATGACGTCGCCGAGCGCCGGGCCACCACCGACCGGACCTCCGATGGCGAAACCGGGCAATGCACCGGGCACCGGCGAACCGTGCAACATCGCACCGTGCACGGCCGAACCATGCAGCGTCGAACCATGTGCCGCCGAACCATGCAGCGCCGAACCTCCGGCCGGGCCGGCCATGACAGGCCGGCCGACTGGGCCGGGGATGACGGGCCGGCCGACTGGGCCGGGCATGACCGGGGCGACCGCGTCGACGACAACCAAGTCGGGGCAGTAGCGGTCGAGCATCGCGGCCAGGGCCGAGACACCCGTGACCGCGGAATCGACCGCGTCGACGTGCAGCGACGGCTCGGCCTCGCGCAGCCACGCCGCAGCCCGCCGGACCGTAGGCGTCCCGACGTCCCGGCTGCGCGCGAACGGCTGCCAGCCAAGGTCTCGCGCGCCGATTGTTCCGGCGTCGACCACCGTGAGCCGGTCGACGCCGAGCCCGCACAGCTGGGCAGCGGCGGTCATGTTGACGCCGCCGAGGCCGAGCAGCAGCACGTGAGACGTCCGCAGCCGCTCCAGCATGTCCTCGCGACCGAGTGCCAACGTCGCGTACGGGTCGAAGAACGCCAAGTTGTCGGCGTATCGGTCGCGGGCGTCGGCGCCGATGCGTCCGGCGCGTTCGTCGTCCACGAGAAGGCGGTGCCGATCGAGGACGTCGACGACCCGGTCCACGGCGGCCACCGGCACTCCGACCACCTCGGCCAGCTCCGGCGGCGTACGGCTGCCCTTGTACAACAGATCCAGCAGCAACTCCACCATCCCGTCGGGATCGTCGAGACGCAGCTGCTCCTGGGCATCCCGGACCAGCCTCAGTTCGGCCCCACTACGCTCCCAGAACACATCCTTCAACCTCGGCCGCATGACGCCTCCCTGACGATGACGCCTGACGATCACGCCCAGACGATCACGCCCGGACGACGGCAGCGCCCCATGCCGGCCGCCGGCAGCCCGGTCCCCCAAGTGCCGGGCCCCCGATGCTGACCGGCATGGAGCGACGCGGACCCTCCTCGCACCCGCCGCCACCCCGGCGGTGGCCGAGGACGCGGCGGTACGAGGACGAGCGGTGCCCGACCCCGACCCCGCGGCGCTCGTGCACCGAGGAGCATCGCGATGATCGTGGCCGGACCTGCGCATCTCCATGCTGCCGCCCGGCGCTTACGGTCCGCTTACGCCGCCGCCGGACGCGGGCCGGTCGGAGCCACCGCCGCCGCGATCGCCCGCCTCGGGTGTGCGGTCGCTAACAAATGCGCCACAGTCGGATATGGACTCGGCAACGCCCTCTGAGCAGTGCCGTCGCCGCGTGTTAGCGTCGGGCACCTGAGGCCGAATCGGGGTGGCGGCTACGCGTGGACGAACCAACGATCCGCATCCTCGGCCCGCTCGACGTCCGGCGGGATGGCCAACCCCTTGAGCTGGGCCAACGCCGACAACGCTTGATGCTCGGCGTCCTTGCCCTCTGGGCCGGCCAGCCGGTACGGCTCGGCCGGCTGACCGAAATCGCCTGGTTCGGCGCGGATCCACCGCCCAGTGCGCGCAACGGCATCCAGGTCGGGATCAGCCGCTTGCGGACCGCACTCGGCACTGTGGCCCGAATCACCACCGTCGGTGACGCGTATCGGCTGGACGTGCCACGCGATCGGGTGGACGTGTTCCGGTTCCGTACCCATGTCGCCGCGGCTCGTGACCGAACCGGGCAGGCCCGGGCGACGGCGTTGCGCGACGCCGAACGGCTCTGGCGCGGACCGGTGCTCGCGGCCGAGCTTCCAGAGGAGGCTCGGCAGTGGCTGTGTGCCGGCCTGGACGAGGAGCGCATCGCCGCGATCGAGGAGCGCATCGCGGTCGAGCTCGACCTCGGCCATCATCGCGAGCTCGTCGGCGAGCTCACCGATCTCGTCGCTGCGATGCCGACCCGGGAACGGTTGGTGGCGCAGCTCATGCTCGCGCTTTACCGCGACGGCCAGGCGGCCAAGGCGTTGGAGGTCGGCGCCATCGCCAAGACCGCACTGGCTGAGGAGCTCGGCCTCGACGCCGGGCCCGAAGTGCGCGGCATGGAGGTCGCCATCCTGCGACAGGCATCCGAACTCGATGTGCCGTCGCCCCGGGTGGAGGTCGCGCCGATCGTGGCACCGGCTCAACTGCCGCTCGACGCCGCCGCGTTCATCGGACGCCGGGCCGAGCTCGACGCACTCGATCGCATGCTCGCAGATGACGGTCAGCCGGATCAGGCCAACGCCCGCATCGCGGTGATCACCGGCACCGCCGGCGTAGGCAAGACCGCGCTCGCCGTGCGATGGGCACATGACGTCCGCGAGCGCTTTCCGGACGGCCAGCTCTTCACCGACATGCGCGGGTACGCCGCCGGCACGCCCACGCGGCCGGCGGACGCGCTGGCCCGGTTCCTGCGGGCGCTCGGGGTGCCGGGTGAACGCGTGCCGAGCGACATCGATGACGCGGCGGCCGCGTATCGCAGCCTGCTCGCCGACCGACGTGCCCTGATCGTGCTGGACAACGTGGCCGATGCGGACCAGGTCCGGCCGCTGTTGCCGGGCGGACCGGGCTGCGCGGTGGTCGTGACAAGCCGTCAGCGACTCGATGGCCTGGTCGCGCACGATGCCGCACGCCACCTCGGCCTGTCCGTGCTCTCCGGCACGGAGGCGCGTGTGCTGCTCGATCGGGCGCTGGGTGCCGATCGGGTGGCGGCCGAGCCGCACGCGGCGACCCAGCTCGCCGAACTCTGCGCCTACCTGCCGCTCGCGCTACGGGTCGCGGCGGCCACGTTGGCCGGCACGGCCCGCAGGTCGATCGCCGACTACGTGGACACGCTCCGCGGCGGCGACCGGCTCGCGACACTCGCCATCGACGGTGACCCGCGCAGCGCCGTACGGTCGGCATTCGACCTGTCGTACGCGGAACTGGATGCGGCCGCCCGCGGGATGTTCCGGCTTCTCGGCGTGGCGCCGGGTGCGGACGTGACGACGCCGGCGGCGGCCGCGCTCGCCGGCTGTGAGCCCGAGGTCGCCGAATCGTTGCTCCGGCGGTTGGTTACCGCGCATCTCGTCGACGAGGTCGCGCCCGACCGGTTCGCGCTGCACGATCTGCTGCGGCTCTACGCGGCCGAGCGAGCCGAGGTCGAGGACGACACCGCGAGCGCGCTCGACCGTCTGATCAACTGGTACGTGCACAGCGCGCGTGCGGCCGGCCGGCTGGTCTACCCGCACATCGTGCGGCTCGAGGGTCGTGACGCGGCCGTACCGCTTCCGGCCGTACCGGTCACCTACGCCACCGATCTGCACGCGGCAATGTGGCTCGACGCGGAACGGTCGAATCTCGTCGCGGTCGCGGAATTCGCGGCGCAGAGTGGCCGCGACCCGATGTCATGGCTGCTTGCGGACGCGTTGCGCGGCTACTTCTGGTACAACCGGCACGGTGCCGAATGGTTGCCGATGGCGGAAACCGGTCTGGCCGCCGCGATCCGGGGCCACGACGAGCGGGCCGAGACCGCGATGCGGCTGAACCTGGCCGCGGCCAACCATTGCCTCGCGCGGCGACCGGCCGCGATCGAGCAGTACACGGCGGCAAAGGCGATCGCACGCCGGGTCGGCTGGATCGAAGCCGAAGAAGCGATCCTCACCAACCTTGGCATCGCCTATGCCGACGGCGGTGATCTCGGGGCGGCCGTCGACTCGTACCGGCTTGCCCTGTCATTGGCACGCAGCCGCCGGCGTCAGGCGATCACCCTCGTCAACCTCGGCAGCACGCTGCACCAGATGGGTCGCCTGCACGATGCCGTACGCCAGCACGCGGCCGCCCTCGACCTCGCCCGGCACGCGAACTTTTCCGGCGGCGAGGCCAGCGCGCTGCAGTACCTCGGGTACAGCGAGCACGCCCTCGGCGACCTGCCACGAGCGCTCGATCACCTCACGATGGCGTTGTGGGTCCACCGCCGCACGGGCAACCGGCATCAAGAAGCGCAGACGCTGATGGACCTCGCCGCCGTCTATCTCGACGAAGAACGTCTCGTCGACGCGGAGTCGTTCGTGGAGCGCTCGCTCGCCCTGTGCCGCGAACGGTCCGACCTGCAGACGCAGTCGTACGTCCTGTCGACCCGGGGGCGGGTCCGTCTGGCACTCGGGCAGGTGGACGACGCGATTGCCGACCATCTCGCCGCCTTCGACGCCGCCCGCCAGGCCCGTGCGCTCTACGTAGAGACGGTCGCGATGATCGGTCTGGCCAATGCGACCCGGTTCACCGGCCGGTACGGCGTGGCGCTGGCGCATGCCCGGTCCGCGCTGTCGAATGCCGAGCGGGCCGGCTACCGTACGCTCGCCGGCGAGGCCCTGACCGTCGCGGCCGCCGCACGCGCGCAGATGAACGATGTCGAGGGCGCTATCGAGGATGCCGAACACGCGCTGATCCTGTTCCGACACAGCGGTTACCGCTTGGCCGAGGCGCGGGCGCTCCGGGTGCTGGCCGCCGCGATCGGCGACGATCATCCGGTCGAGGCCGACCGTTACGTTCGCCTCGCTGACGACATCGTGGCCAGCGCGCGCCAGCGTGATCCGGTGATTCGGCATGACTCGGTGAACGGGCACGACTCGGCGAACCCCCGCGACTCCGTTGCACGGCACGTTTCGGGTACCGGCGAACCAGGCGATGAGCGGGACGTGGCCGACCGCGTGATCGCGGACATCCGAGCCCGCCGAGCGACGCGCGAGCCTCGGTCGGCCTGACGGGTGCGCGTACGGGACGCGATCTGAGAAAGACAGTGCGGCGGCGGGCACCGGATCGGTGCCCGCCGCCGCGCGTAGTTGCCAGGCGGAGCGGAGTTACGCGCTCGTGGGTGCAGTGCGCATCAGCGGCTTACCGACAGGAAGCGCCACGCTGCCGCCGAACGAGTTGAACACGCCGGCGAAGGATCCGTACCACGCCGCCACCGCGGTCACGATCCCGATGTAGCCACCGGTCTTGATGATGTTCTCGTTGTTGGCGAAGAACCCGATGAACAGCACGATCTCGGTGAGCTGCAGGGTCAGGAACACGACGAAGACCGCCGCGTTGACCCGACTCGACGCGGCCAGCATGTAGAGGTTGAAGATGGCGAACGCCAGCAGAATCCAGCCCAGATCGTTGGTCGCGTTGTTCGACTTGACGAAGACCTGGTAGAGGAACAGTCCAATCCAGAATCCGCCGTACGTCGAGAACGCCGTCGCGCCGAAGACGTTGCCCCGACGGAACTCCCACATGCCAGCCAACAACTGCCCGAGGCCGCCGTAGGCGAGCGCATAACCGAGCCACGCGGCTCCGGTGCCTCGGGTCAGGCCCGCGTTAGACGCGGACAGCAGGAACGTGGTCAGCGCGAACGCCGCGAGTCCCAGCGGTGCGGGGTCGGCAATGCTGGCGATGCCGCTCGGCGCTGCGGGTGCTTCCGGTTCAGCCATGGTGGTGGCCTCTTTCTACGGTAGCGGTGACGCCCATGATCCGTGGCCGTGCAGGCGCAAGCCAAGGCTTGCGCGCCCTGATGGCGGCGACAGACCAATGGCGAAGGGAGGGTGGTAACAGTGAAGTGCCCCGCGAGGGAACTCGGTCCCTCGTGAGTGGCGAAGCGGCAACCAGGGGTGGCAACCATCTGCATCGCTACCTCACGAAACATTGATAGACAAAACGTAGCGCGTTGATCGTCGGGCCGCAATATCGACATGCGTCCACGTCCGACCGGCGCTGCACCGTCCACGGTGGCCTTTGCGCAGATCAGCCGGGATGCGCCGGCGGCCGGCGTCGGCACCGCGCTTCCGGCGGCGCGGCAAGGACGAGGGTGGACCTTCCGCCGGCCATCCGCGGACGGGTCGCGACCGCGATCGCTGAGACGTGCGCGGAGTCGCCGAGTCATCTCGCGAGACGCGGAAAGATCAACTGGTTGGCGCCGCCGACCCGGTCTTACCAGGCACCGTTGCGTGTGGTGATCAGCACATCCGGGCCGAGAACACGGCCTCGGTGCGATTCAGCTTTCCGTTGAACTCGACGGTATGCTTGCCGTGGCCACCCACCCGGTCGCGGATCTCGAGCACAACGAAATCGAATCCGGCGGTCGGCAGTCGCGCAGCGACCACCAGATCGGCGACGCCGGCTCCGGTCACGAGCACGTCGGCCGGTGGGATCCTGAGTCGCGCCGAACGGCGACGGACGGCGTCAAGATCCGTAACGTCCCTGTTCCGCGGTGCTCGCCGTGCCAAACCGGACACCGCCCCAAGGCGTGCCGGCGTGACGCAGCGCTCCGAGCGAAGGGGCGCCACGACCCAACGCACCACCAACCGGAAAGATAGCCACCATGCCCACGCGCTCCGACCTTCGTAACGTCGCCATCGTCGCCCACGTCGACCATGGGAAGACCACCCTGGTCGACGCCATGCTCAAGCAGTCCGGCGGCTGGCACGCCCGCGCCGAGATGGCCGACCGGGTGATGGATTCCATGGACCTGGAACGCGAGAAGGGCATCACCATCCTCGCGAAGAACACCTCTGTCGCCTATCACCCGACGGACGGCTCCGACCCCGTCACGATCAACATCATCGACACGCCCGGCCACGCCGACTTCGGCGGCGAGGTCGAGCGTGGGCTCACCATGGCCGACGGTGTCGTGCTGCTGGTCGACGCGTCCGAGGGCCCTCTGCCCCAGACCCGGTTCGTGCTGCGCAAGGCGCTGGAAGCCCGGATGCCGATCATCTTGGTGATCAACAAGGTGGACCGCGCCGACGCTCGCATCAAGGAGGTCGTCGACGACACGTACGAGCTGTTCCTCGACCTCGACGCCGACGAGCACCAGATCGACTTCCCGATCGTCTACGCGTGCGCTCGCGACGGCATCGCCACGCTGACGCAGCCGGCGGACGGCACCGTACCGGCCGATTCGACATCGCTCGAGCCGCTGTTTCAGACGATCCTCGACACCATGCCCGCGCCGGTCTATACCGACGGCGCGCCACTGCAGGCGCACGTAACCAACCTCGACGCGTCACCGTTCCTCGGCCGCCTCGCGCTGTGCCGGGTCCGGGAGGGCGTGATCCGCAAGGGCCAGACCGTCGCTTGGTGCAAGACGGACGGCAGCACGGCCAAGGTCCGCATCTCGGAGCTGCTCATGACCGACGGTCTGGAGCGCAAGTCGGCCGAGCAGGCTGGCCCGGGCGACATCATCGCGGTCGCCGGCATCTCGGAAATCATGATCGGCGAGACGCTCGCCGACGCGGACAACCCGGTACCCCTGCAGCTGATCACCGTCGACGAGCCGGCCATCTCGATGACGATCGGCACGAACCAGTCGCCGCTTGCCGGCAAGGTCAAGGGCTCGAAGGTCACCGCGCGGCTCGTGAAAGACCGGCTCGACCGCGAGCTCGTCGGCAACGTGTCGCTGCGGGTGCTGCCGACCGAACGGCCGGACACCTGGGAGGTGCAGGGCCGAGGCGAACTCGCGCTCGCGATTCTGGTCGAACAGATGCGTCGCGAGGGCTACGAACTCACCGTCGGCAAGCCGCAGGTGGTCACGCGGGAGATCGACGGCAAGACGTGCGAGCCGGTGGAACGGATGACGATCGACGCGCCGGAGGAGTACCTCGGTGCGATCACCCAACTGCTGGCGATCCGCAAGGGGCGCATGGAACAGATGGTGAACCATGGCACGGGCTGGATTCGGCTGGAATGGCTGGTGCCGGCCCGTGCCCTGATCGGATTCCGGACCGAGTTCCTCACCGATACGCGGGGCACCGGCATCCTGCACCATGTGTTCGATTCGTACGAGCCGTGGTTCGGAGAGTTGCGCACGCGCGCGACCGGGTCGTTGGTCGCCGACCGGGCCGGCGTGGTGACGCCGTTCGCGATGATGAACCTCCAGGAACGCGGCACTCTGTTCGTGGAACCGACCACGGAGGTGTACGAGGGCATGATCGTCGGTGAAAACTCTCGCGCGGACGACATGGACGTGAACATCACCAAGGAGAAGAAGCTCACGAACATGCGGCAGTCGACGTCCGAGGAGACGGAGAAGCTGATCCCGCCGCGAAAGTTGTCGCTGGAACAGTCGCTCGAGTTCTGCCGTGAGGACGAGTGCGTCGAGGTGACGCCGCAGACCGTACGGCTGCGTAAGGTCGTCCTCGACCAGACCGACCGCTATCGCGCATTCCGCCGAGCCCAGCGGTCCTGAGCTGGGATTGTGCCGGCCAACCCGGAGATTCTGAAGGCACCAGCCCTGATCGGGCTGGCCGACGAACTCGCCGATTTCCCGGCGCTGGTGTCGATCTGGTGCGGACCGGTGTTCGCAGAGCCGGCTCAACCGGCGGGCGCGCGCCCAGCCGCGTACACCCAGCTCGCCGACGCGCGCCACTACGCCGCCAGCATGATGAAGGTCCCGATCCTCGTCGCGATGTACCGCCTCGCCGATGCCGGCGCGCTCGACCTCGACGAGCCGATCGCCGTCGTGAACGACTTCGCGTCGGCCCACGCCGGTGCGCCGAATTTCTCGATGGACCCCGCCTACGACCAGGATGACGAAGTGTGGGCACGTCTGGACGGCGAGGCGACGCCGCGGTGGCTCGGTCGGCGGATGATCGTCCGGTCCTCAAACCTGGCGACCAACCTCATCCTCGCGCGGGTCGGCGTCGCCGCGGTGGGTGAGGTGTTGCGCGACGTCGGCATGGGCGACAGCCGGGTCGAGCGGGGAATCACCGACACCGCCGGCCGCATGGCGGGTTTCGACAACCTCACGAGCGCCCGGGACCTGGCCGCACTGTTCGCGGCGATCGCGGCCGGCACGAAGAATCGCGGCCACACACACCTACCGGTCGCTACGCCACCATCATGCCGCGAAATGATCGATGTGCTGTGCGCACAGCAGCACCGCGACGACCTGGCGGCGGGGATACCGCCCGGGATCCGCGTGGCGCACAAGAGCGGCTGGGTCACCGACGTACGCCATTCCGCCGGTGTCGTGTTCCCGGACGATACGCCGCCGTACGTGCTCGCGGTCTGCACGACCGGTGGGCACGCCCGAGCGGACTACGACCGGAACGCGCGGCAACTGATCGCGCGCATTGCGGCCGCGAGCTGGGACGACCGGCACGGACTGACCGTCGCCTGAGGACAAGCGTGACGGTCCGATCCGCATCCCGAGTTTTTCGGTCCATCCCACCCGGCCTCGGAACACCGGCGGCGGGTGAGCCCGAAGGCCCAGTCCCGCCCGCCGCCGGTGCGCTCCGGTAACCGTGGGGCGACCCGAACCACCGCAGATGCGGCGGGCCTCCCGGTCTTGTTGGTCATACGGATGCCTCAGGCATCCGGTTCACCGGTGCGGGGCCGACGCCGATGAGTTGGCGGCGACCAAGCCGGTCACCACGAAGCGGCTACGCCACTCGCATCGTGCGTCCGACGTAGTTTTCGGCCAGTGACTCCCCCGCCGCGCGCGAGGACGTCACATACCGGAGTTGCGCGAGCTGCAATGCTTCGTCGAATGCGTCATGGCCCGGCGCGCGGTGCAGCATCGACGTCATCCACCACGAGAAGTGCGTCGCTCGCCAGATCCGACGCTGGCATCGCTCCGAATAGGTGTCGGCCAGATCGGTGCTTCCATCGAGAAGCGCAACAAGCGCACCCGCGAGGACGGTCGCGTCCGCCATCGCGAGATTGAGACCCTTGGCGCCGGCTGGGGGCACGATGTGGGCCGCGTCGCCGGCGAGAAACAGCCGACCGTGCCGCATCGGCGCGCTGACGAAGCTGCGCATCGGGGTGATTCCCTTGTCGCGGACCGGGCCGGTATGCAGCGTCCAGCCGGGCAACCCGAGTCGCGCGTCCAGCTCGGACCAAATGCGATCGTCCGGCCAATCGTCGATCCGCTCGTCCGGGTCGACCTGCAGATACAGCCGGCTCACGGCCGGGGATCGCATGCTGTGCAAGGCGAATCCACGCGTGTGGTGTGCGTAGATGAGTTCGTCGGTCGACGGCGCGACGTCGGCGAGGATGCCGAGCCAGGCGTACGGGTACGCGCGCTCCGAAACCTTCAGGTTCGGCACCGCCGCACGGCACACACCGTGGAAACCGTCGCAGCCCGCGATCGCATCGCACCGCAGCTCCCGTTCGACGCCACCGGCGTCCCGGTAGCGGATGAGTGGCCGGTCGCTCGTCACATCGTCGACGCCGAACGCCTCCGCTTCAAATTCGATCGACCCGCCGCGGTCGAGGCACGCGGCGACCAGATCCTTGACGATCTCGGTCTGCGCCCACACGGTCACCGTGCCACCGCCGGTGAGGTCGGCGAAGTCGATGTGATGGCGCTCGCCGGCGAACTGGAGATAGATGCCGCCGTGCTCCAGGCCGTCCCGGTCCATCCGGGCGCCGAGGCCGACCTCGCGCAGTAGCTGCGCGGTGCCGGCCTCGATCACGCCAGCACGCTGCCTTGCTTCGACGTAGGCGCGGTCGTGGGTCTCCAGGACGACGGAGTCGACGCCGGCCCGCGCGAGCAGATGCGACAGCAGCAGGCCGGCCGGTCCGCCGCCCACGATCCCTACCTGGGTACGGTCGGGAACGCTCACGCTGTGCTCCGATCGCGTCGTCGCCGCTCGCCCCGGGTGGCCATGGTCGCTGCGATGCTACCGAGCCGTCGCGGTCCCGGCATTCGGGTCGACCCAGACCTAGAACGGGTACGGTGCGATGTCCGCGCGCATGGTGATCCAGCGAGTGTCGGTAAAGGCGTCAATGTTCGCCGCCGCGCCGCCGAAACGCGCTCCGGTGCCGGACGCGAGGATGCCGCCGAATGGCACATTGGACTCGTCGTTGACGGTCTGGTCATTGATGTGGACGATGCCGGTCGGGATGCGCTGGGCCAGCGCGAGCCCGCGCATGGCATCGCCGGTGAGGATGCCGAGCGACAGTCCATAGTCGCTGTCAGCGGCGAGCTTCGCCGCCTCGTCGATGCTGGTGAACGGCACGACCGGCGCGACCGGACCGAAGACCTCGTTCGCGTACGCCGGCATCGTCGGTGCGACATCCGCGAGCACGGTCGGGCGGTAGAACAGCCCCTCGTACGTGCCGCCGGCGGCGAGCCGGGCGCCGGCGGACACGCTCGACGTGACGAGTTCGTGGATCTTGTCACGTTGCCGGTCGTCGATGATCGGGCCGAGGGCCACCTGGTCGGTCGCCGGGTTGCCGACCGGCAGGTGCGAGGCCTTCTCCGCCAGGCGGCTCACGTACTCGTCGTGGATCGAGGCGTGCACCAGGTGCCGACCGGTCGTCATGCAGATCTGTCCCTGGTGCAGGAACGATCCCCACGCGCCGGCGGAGACCGCCCGATCCAGGTCGGCGTCGTCCAGCACGATCAGCGCCGAGTTGCCGCCAAGCTCCAGGTGCACGCGCTTGAGGTGCTGGCCGGCGAGCGCGCCGACCCGGCGGCCGGCGCTCGTGGAACCGGTGAATGAGATGACGCGGACGAGCGGATGCGTCACGAGCGCCTCTCCGACGTCCGCGCCGCCGGGCAGCATGTGCAACAGCCCCTCGGGCAGGCCGGCTTCCTCGAACGCGCGAACGATCGAGACACCACCGGAGACGGCGGTGCGCGGGTCCGGCTTGAGGATGACCGCGTTGCCGAGCGCCAGCGCGGGCGCAACCGACCGGATCCCGAGGATCAGCGGAACGTTGAAGGGTGCGATCACGCCGACGACCCCCACCGGCGAGTGCTGCGCCCAGCTCATGCGCGGCGCCTCGCTCGGCAGAAGTTCGCCGTACGCCCGACCGGGCAGGCTCGCCGCGTCGTAGCACTCCTGCGAGCCGAGGTGGGTTTCGAGCTCCGCCTTCGGCGGCACGGACCCGGTCTCGCGGATGATCCAGGAGTGGATGTCGGCCGCGTTGGCGAGGATCGCGTCGCCGGCGCGCCGCAGGATCGCCGCCCGCTCGGTGTGTGGTCGGGCGGCCCAATCGGTTTGGGCGGCGGCGGCGACGGCGGCCGCGCGCGCGACGTCATCAGCCGTCGCCATGCCGATGCGCCCGATCTCGGCGCCGGTGGCTGGTTCCCGCACGGCGGCGTCGCCGCCGCTGCCCGGTGTCCAGCCGTCGAGGTAGAGCTTGCCGTGCCAGGTCGAGTCGTCCAGCAGTGTCATGGCCACTCCTCATCATCGAGCCTGTCGGCCGCGTCGCGTCGATGCCGCCGTTGCGCCCGACCGCGACGTGAGATTTGGTTGTCCGCGGCCGGCCGCCGTGGAGTCGGTGCGATGCCACGTGGGTGAGACGGCAGGTCCGGAGATCGAACGAGCGTTCCTTGGCCGAACCTATGACGTAGTTCACTCGGTCGTCAATGCTGCCCCAACCCTCGCATTCACCTAGCCCGAGCACGCGATCGGCTTGACCGCGGCACAACCCGGCGCTTACGTTCGGAAAGGCAACACACGTTCGTTCAGCGAACGATTGCCGGATGCGGCTTACCGCACCCCCGGGCCCGGTGGGGGGCCGGCACCGCGGCCGGCGACGTGTCGGGGCTCGGCGACGGCCGGCGACGCCGCCAGCCAGATGCATTACGGTAATACCATTTTGTGGTAGCAACGGAATCGCGGACGGGAACGAGGTAAGGATGGCCAGGATCGTCTCCCTTGCGCAGGGAGTCGCCGAGCTCGTGAACGATGGCGACACCGTCGCGATGGAGGGCTTCACCCACCTCATCCCGTTCGCGGCCGGCCACGAAGTTATCCGCCAGGGTCGGCGCGACCTCACGCTCGTTCGGATGACCCCTGACGTGATCTACGACCAGCTGATCGGCGCCGGCTGCGCGCGCAAACTCGTGTTCTCCTGGGGTGGCAATCCCGGCGTCGGCTCCCTGCACCGCTTCCGTGATGCGGTGAGCAGCGGCTGGCCGGTCCCACTCGAGATCGAAGAACACAGTCACGCCGGCATGGCCAACCGTTACGTCGCCGGCGCGTCCGGCCTCCCGTTCGCCGTCCTGCGCGGCTACGTCGGCACCGACCTCGTCACGGCGACCGCCAACATCCGGCCGATCACCTGCCCCTTCACTGGCGAGGTGCTGACTGCCGTACCGGCGCTGCGGCCCGACGTCGCGATCATCCACGCTCAGCGGGCCGACCGCGCCGGCAACGTACAGATCTGGGGGATCATCGGCGTCCAGAAGGAAGCCGTCCTCGCATCGGCCCGATCGCTCGTGACCGTCGAGGAGATCGTCGACGAGCTGCCGCCACAGCCGGGCGCGATCGTGTTGCCGAGTTGGGCCGTCACGCTGGTGGCGCTGGCCCCGCGCGGATCGCATCCGTCCTACAGCCATGGATTCTCCGTCCGGGACAACGACTACTACGTAGCGTGGGACGCGATCAGCCGGGATCGCGACGTGTTTCGCCAATGGCTCGATACCGAGGTGTTCGGCCGGTCAGCACCCGCGAATGGAGTCCGGCACCACGACAACGGAGGTGGGTGCGTGACCGCGACCGCGTCCTTTACCGCGGACGAGATGATGACCGTCGCGGCGTCGCGCGCATTGCGGGACGGCGTCGCATGTTTCGTCGGGATCGGCATTCCGAGCACCGCCGCCAACCTCGCCCGCCGGACACACGCTCCCGGCCTGGTCCTCGTGTACGAGTCCGGCACGCTCGGCGCGAAGCCCGAGGCGCTGCCGCTGTCGATCGGCGACGGCCAGCTCGCGGAAACAGCCGACGCCGTGGTCAGCGTGCCGGAGGTGTTCAACTACTGGCTGCAGCCTGGTCGGGTCGACATCGGGTTCCTCGGTGCGGCGCAGATCGACCGGTACGCGAACATCAACACGACCGTCATCGGCGACGACTACCGGCATCCCAAGATCCGGCTACCTGGCGCCGGCGGTGCACCCGAGATCGCCGCGAACTGCCCGGAAGTCATCGTCGTCGTACGGCAATCACGGCGTACGTTCGTCGACCGGGTCGACTTCGTGACCAGTGTCGGGCACGGCATGGGACCCGGCGACCGCGCCCGGCTCGGGCTGCGTGGTGCCGGCCCGACGATGGTGATCACCGATCTCGGCATCCTCACCCCTGATCCGGACACCTGCGTGCTCACGCTGTCGAGCATTCATCCCGGGGTGACCGTCGATCAGGTCCGCGACGCGACCGGCTGGGATCTTGCTGTCGCCGGTGACCTCGGAACGACGTTGCCACCGACCGACAAGGAACTCGCCGTCCTGCGGGAACTCGAGGCGACGAAGGGGCAGGTGCGATGATTGGGTATCAGGAACAAGTGACCGGGCATCGGGACCAATGACCGGCCAGCAGGTGAATCACCGCGTCACGGCGCAGCCCGACGTCGCCGGCGACCGTTACATACGGCCGCGGGGCGTGCACCCAAGGCTGGACTCGCCCGACTACCGGTCGACCCGGTTGCGCGCTCCCGGGCAACCACTCGTTCCGCTCCCCCAACGGCTGACCGAGATCACCGGCCCGTTATTCGGCGCGGATCGGGTGACCGACTCGGATGCCGACCTCACCCGTCAGCATGACGGCGAGCCGGTCGGTCAGCGGATTGTCGTACACGGCCGCGTCCTCGACGGCGACGGTCGGCCGGTGCCGCACACGCTGGTCGAGATCTGGCAGGCGAACGCGGCCGGCCGCTATCGCCACGCGATGGACAACTGGCCGGCGCCGATCGACCCGAACTTCTCCGGTGGCGGCCGTGTCGTGACCGGTGCCGACGGGACGTACGAGTTCACGACGATCCAGCCGGGGGCGTACCCGTGGGGCAATCACCCCAACGCGTGGCGACCGGCGCACATCCATTTCTCGTTGTTCGGTCGGGCTTTCACGCAGCGGCTCGTGACACAGATGTATTTCCCGGGCGATCCGCTGCTGCCTTACGACCCGATCTACCAATCGACGCCGGAGGCAGCGCGCGAGCGGCTGATCTCGCGTTTCGACTGGGATGCGACGCGACCGGACTGGGCGTTGGGCTTCGCGTTCGACATCGTGCTGCGCGGCCGGGCCGCCACGCCGATGGAGGAGCCGCACGATGACTGACCCGACGCCGATGCTGACACCGTCGCAGACGGTCGGTCCGTTCCTGCACCTGATCCTGCCGTGGCCGGACGGCCCGGACGTCGTGCCGCCGGACGCGGCCGGCCGCATCGTGATCTCCGGGCGCGTGCTCGACGGCGATGGCAACGGTCTGGCCGACGCACTTGTCGAGACGTGGCAGGCCGATCCGGACGGTCATTTCGCACATCCGGACGATCCCCGTGGGCCGGTCGCATCCGCCGTGGCGGGCTTCCGCGGGTTCGGCCGGGCCGCCACCGGACCCGATGGTGCGTACGCGATCTCGACGGTCAAGCCGGGTGGTCTGCCGACCGGGGATGGCGGCGCGGAGGCACCACATCTCGACGTGTCGGTGTTCGCCCGCGGCCTGCTCGATCGAGTCGTGACGCGGATCTACTTCGACGACGAGCCGGTGGCGAACGCGGCCGACCCGGTTCTCGCCGGATTACCGGACCCGGAGCGGCGCGGAACCCTCGTGGCGGTGGCCCAGCCCGGCGGTTACCGGTTTGACATCCACTTGCAGGGCGACCGTGAGACCGTCTTCTTCGATGTGTGACCGGATGTTTCTTCGAGCGCGCGACGGCATCGCCCGGGTGCGAGGCGCCTGATGCCTGGAAGTGGCGGACTCTTCGACCCGCTCTACGCAACCGAGGCGGTGCTCGCGACCACCGACGACAACGCCTGGCTGCAAGCGATGCTGGACGTCGAGGCCGCGATCGCCCGGGCCGGGGCGAAGGCCGGCCTGGTGCCGGCCGCGTCGGCCGAAGCCATCGCGGTCAGTTGCGTGCCCGGCGATTTCGATGCCGACGATATCGGCCGACGAGCGGTGACGTCGGCTACCTGGATCGTGCCGCTCGTCGCCGACCTCCGGGCGCGTGTACCGGCCTCGGCCCGAGGGTTCGTACACCTCGGAGCAACGAGCCAGGACGTGATCGACACGGCGATGAGCCTCGTCGTGGCGCGGACGGTCGGCGTGATCGAACCGATCCTGTTCGACATCGCCGCGTCGCTGGCCGACCTGACCCGCACTCACCGCCACACCCTCCAGATCGGCCGTACGCTCCTGCAACACGCGGCACCGACCACGTTTGGACTCGTCTGTGCCGGCTGGCTGACCGGAGTCGACGACGCGCTCGTCGGGCTAGAGCGGGTGCGACACGAACGGTTAGCGGTGCAGTTCGGTGGTGCCGTCGGGACGCTCGCCACGTACGGGGACGACGGCGCGCGCGTCGCTGCCCTGGTCGCCGACGAACTGGGCCTCGTAGCGCCGACGATGCCGTGGCACACGACCCGCGTACGGATCGACGAGGCCGCCGCGGCGCTCGGTATCGTCGCCGGGTCTCTTGCGGGCATCGCCGGGGACATCGCGCTGCTGTCCAGTTCGGACGTGGGCGAGGTCGCCGAAGGCACGCCGGGCGGTTCGTCGGCGATGCCGTACAAGCGGAATCCAAGCCGCGCCGTGCTCGTCACCGCGTGCACACACCAGGTGCCGGCGCTTGTCGCGACGATGCTCGGTGCCGCGGCGCAGGAACACCAACGGGCGGCCGGACGGTGGCAGGCCGAGTGGCCGACCATGACGTCGCTGCTGCGACTCGTCGGGGCGGCCGCGACGCATACCCGCTCGATGATCTCCGACCTCAAGGTCGACGGCGGCCGGATGCGTATGAATCTCGATGCGGCCGGCGACGTCGTACTGGCGGAAGCCGTTGTCGCACGGTTGGCGCCGGCTCTCGGCCGTACCCGTGCGGCTTCGGTCGTCGCGGACGCGGCCGCTCGCGCCGTGCGAGCCGGAACCACGATGCGCGTCGCGCTGTCCGACCTGGCACCGGACGCGGCATCGATCGAGTTCCCCGGGCCGGAGGATTGTCTCGGCGCGGCCGCGGCCTGGATCGACCGCGCGCTCGCTGCGCATGATGAGATCGCAACAGTGGCCGCCGAGAGGCGACGTGCGTCGGCCACCGCCCAGGAAAGGATGCCGCGATGACCGGCTGGGACGCCGACGGCATGCAAGTGCGGCGCGCTGTGCTCGGCGATGCGCACGTCGACCGCGCGACCGCGGCCGCCGATGAGTTCACACTCGATTTCCAGCAGTTCATCACGCGCTACGCGTGGGGTGCGGTCTGGGGGCGTCCGGGCATCGATCGGCACCTGCGCAGCATTATCACCGTCTCCGTGTTGACCGCTCTCCGCGCGGAGGGCGAGCTCGAGATGCACCTGCGGGCCGCGCTGCGCAACGGCGTGACCCCGGACGAACTCAAGGAGGTGCTGATGCACGTGGGCGTCTACGCCGGTCTGCCGGCCGCGAACTCGGCGTTCGCGGTCGCCGCCCGGGTGCTGCGCGAGGAGGGCGCGCTGCCGGCCGCCGGAACCTCGGGAGCGGGGACCGGCGCCGACGGCATCGACGGCATCGACGGCTGAGTCTGGCGAACGCGGATGGCGAGGTCGCGATGACCCAGGCGCGCAACCCGGACGGGGAGTTCGTGCAGTCCCTGGCCCGGGGGCTGTCGGTGATCCGCGCCTTCGACGACGAGCACACCGATCTCACGCTGAGCGAGGTCGCGCGGATCACCGGCCTGCCGCGCGCGGTCGCCCGCCGCTTCCTGCACACGCTGGTCGAGCTCGGCTACATGCGCACTGACGGACGCCGCTTCGCGTTACGGCCGAAAATCCTGGAACTCGGGTACGCGTACCTGTCGAGCATGACGCTGCCGGAGATCGCCATGCCGCACCTCGAACAACTCGTGGAGAAGGTGCACGAGTCGTCGTCGGTGTCGGTCCTCGACGGCGACGAGGTCGTGTACGTGGCGCGCGTGCCGACCAAGCGCATCATGACCGTCGCGATCAGTGTCGGCACCCGGTTTCCGGCGTACGCCACCTCGATGGGCCGGGTGCTGCTGGCCGCGCACTCCGACCAGTGGCTGGACGGATTCCTCACGTCCACCGAGTTGCGGCCGCTGACCAGCGCTACGATCACCGAACCCGGCCGGCTACGGCGCGAGCTCGCCCGCATCCGTGAGCAGGGCTGGGCACTCAACGACCAGGAGTTGGAGGAGGGTCTTCGCTCGCTGGCGGCACCGATCCACGACTCGGACGGTCAGGTCATCGCCGCGGTCAACGTGTCCGCACACGCCAGTGTGCGCACGCCGGAGGTGTTCGTGAGCGACCTGCTGCCGCCCCTGCTGGCTACGGCCCGGCAGATCGAAGAAGACCTCAGGTAGCCACGCCGACGGTTCGCGTTGCTGGATATCGATCCCCGCGAGCGATCACGCCCGTGCGGAGTCCTTCACCCGGTCCGAGCGACCGGTGTCGACGGGCTCGTCGGACGGTCCGGTCGTCGCCGCCGGTCGTCGCTTCTGGTCCCGACTCGACTTGACGAGGCTCGCGATCGTCGCCGCAGCCAGCGCCACCACGATGACCGTCAGCGACATCCAGATCGGGATGTGCGGCGCCCAGCCGATCGGCTCACCACCGTTGAGGAACGGGAGATTGTTGCCGTGCAACGCTTCCAGGACCAGCTTCACGCCGATGAAGCCGAGCACGGCGGCGAGGCCGTAGGACAGGTAGACGAGCCGATCAAGGAGGCCACCGAGCAGGAAGAAGAGCTGGCGCAGGCCCATCAACGCGAACACGTTCGCGGTGAAGACGATGTACGCCTCCTTGGTCAACCCGAAGATCGCCGGGATCGAGTCGAGCGCGAAGACCAGGTCGGTCGTCCCGATTGCGATCATGACAATGAGCATCGGCGTGAACAGGAAGTGGCCGCGCTTGTCCCGCAGCCGAGTCCGCAACCCGCCCTTCGCACGTTCTTGGCTGGTCAGCGGTTGATGCGTGGTCAACTTCGCGCCGTCGTACTCGGCGGATATCGGCAGGATCCGCCGACTCCATCCGACGAGCCTGTTCTCCTTGAACTCGGTGTTTTCGTCATCGCGGTGGCGGGCCAG
Organism: uncultured Actinomycetota bacterium; assembly: GCA_963724705.1. Taxonomy (GTDB): domain Bacteria; phylum Actinomycetota; class Actinomycetes; order Mycobacteriales; family Micromonosporaceae; genus DASQPR01. Next base: position 1,106,824 of record CAVRVS010000004.1, on the reverse strand, counting down.
CCGGACGGCCGTCACGATCAGGAACGCGCCGAAGAGATAAAAGACCCAGACGAAACGGTTGATCAACGCCGCGCCGGCGAAGATGAACCCAGCGCGCATGACCAGCGCCAAGATGATGCCGACGAGCAGCACCTTCTGCTGATAGACCCGCGGTACCGCGAATCCGGCCATGATGATCACGAACACGAACAGGTTGTCGATCGACAGGCTGTATTCGGTGAGCCAGCCGGCAAAGAATTCGCCCCCGAACTGGGGTCCGTAGCTGACCAAAAGGATCAGGCCGAAGGCGACGGCGAGTGTCACGTACACCGCGACCCAGATGGACGCCTCTTTCATCGACGGCTCGTGTGGACGCCGGCCGATGATCGCCAGGTCGACAGCCAGGAGCGCAACGAGCGCAACGAGGGTAATCGCCCAGACGAGCAGAGATACGTGCATTCAGGCCTCCGGTTGACGTAGATGTCAGACCGGAGGTCTCTCTCACCGATGGCTGTGGTGACCAGCTCATCGGCCGACGGAGCCGGGGCGACCGATGCGCCGCCACGCGAACGTGGTTGACGCACTCGATCGGCACCGTGTTGACGACGCCGTCGCTTAGGGGATACTCCCCTCCTGGATCACCATTCTCCCCTACGTAGCCCGATTTGGGTAATCAGCTGGCATATTGCACCGGTCACAGCGTGTCGACGGCGTCGAGATCTCAATGACTTCACCGCATTCGGGCCTACCCATCACGTTGAAGCCCCGAGTGCGGTGAAGTTTTGGCCGGAAATCGGCGCCTCCGGCATGCACGTGGCCGACGGCGTGGCTACCCGCTCGCGGCGATAGCGACGGGGCGTGGCAGGCTGCGGAGCATGGTGCTCGAGGTTGCTCTGATCAACGTGACGCCCGGTCAGGAGGCGGACTTCACCGCCGCGTACGCCAAGGCGCGCGAAACGCTAGTAACGACGCCCGGCTGCCGGTCGGTACGCATGACGCAAGGCATCGAATCGCCGTCCCGCTTCGTGCTGCTGGTCGAGTGGGATTCGGTCGAGGCTCACGAGCAGAACTTCCGTGCGACCGAGCGCTTCACCACCTGGCGCGGCCTCCTCGGCCCTCACTTCGCCACTCCCCCAGTCGTAGAGCACTTCTCCGACGTGACGAGCTAGCCAACACCCACCGTCCGCACCACGTGACCGTCCCGATATCACGTAACCGCGAAAGCTCGAAACCTCGCGATTCGCGCGACTACGAACGGGGCGGGGCCCCTGCGTCCCCACGAAGACCTAAAAGGCTCCTCAAAGTCGAGTGGGGATGCAGGGGCCCCGCCCTGAACGCAACTCAACGAACGCCGGCAACGTCCATGTCACGTAGCTCTTTCTTGAGTGTCCCGATCTCGTCGCGAATGCGCGCCGCCAACTCGAACTGCAGCTCCCGAGCCGCGCCGAGCATCTGGTCGTTGAGGTCTTGGATCAGCTGCGCGAGATCGGAGCGGGCCATACCGGCCGACGACGGCGTCGCTGCCCGGCTCCGGCGACTGCGCGTCTCCGGCACCGGCGCCTTGCCCCGTGACATCTGGCGACCACTGCCGCCGACGATCGCGCCGCCTGGGCCGTGTCCGATGGCCGCCTCGGTATCCTCGGCGTCGCGGTAGATGTCGTCGAGCAGGTCGTGGATCCGCTTGCGCAACGGCTCTGGTGAAACGCCACGCTCTTCGTTGTACGCCACCTGCTTGGCCCGACGTCGATTCGTCTCGTCGATCGCGTTCGCCATCGACGGCGTCATCTTGTCGGCGTACATGTGAACCTCGCCGGACACGTTGCGGGCGGCACGGCCGATCGTCTGGATCAACGACGTGCCGCTGCGCAGGAAGCCCTCCTTGTCGGCGTCGAGGATCGCGACCAGCGACACCTCGGGCAGGTCGAGGCCCTCGCGAAGCAGGTTGATGCCGACGAGCACGTCGAACTCACCCTTGCGCAGCTCCGACAGCAGTTCGACCCGTCGCAGAGTGTCCACCTCGGAATGCAGGTAGCGCACACGGATGCCGTGTTCGAGGAGATAGTCGGTGAGATCCTCGGCCATCTTCTTGGTGAGCGTCGTGACAAGCACGCGCTCGTCCCGGTCAGTACGGTCCCGGATCTCGCCCATCAAGTCATCGATCTGGCCCTTCGTCGGCTTGACGACGACCTGCGGATCGACCAGGCCGGTTGGCCGGATCACCTGCTCGACAAACTCGCCCTGCGACTGCGTCAGCTCCCAGGGTCCCGGCGTCGCGGACAGGAACACCATCTGGCCGACGCGCTCGATGAACTCGTCGAAGCGCAGCGGCCGGTTGTCCTTCGCCGAGGGAAGCCGGAACCCGTGGTCGACCAGCATCCGCTTGCGGGAGGCATCGCCTTCATACATCCCGCCGATCTGCGGGACGGTCACGTGCGACTCGTCGATGACGGTGAGGAAGTCGTCCGGGAAGTAGTCGAGCAGGCAATTCGGCGGCTCGCCGTAGGTGCGCCCGTCGATGTGCATCGAGTAGTTCTCGATCCCGGAACAGAAGCCGACCTGCCGCATCATCTCGATGTCGTAGGTCGTGCGCATCCGTAACCGCTGCGCCTCGAGCAGCTTGTTCTGCTTCTCCAGCTCGTCGAGGCGCTCCGCCAACTCGGCCTCGATGTCGCGGATGGTGCGTTCCATCCGCTCCGGCCCGGCCGCGTAGTGCGACGCCGGGAAGATCATCAGCTCGTCGGCCTCGCGGATCACGTCGCCGGTCAGCGGATGCAAGTAGTAGAGCTTCTCGACTTCGTCGCCGAAGAACTCGACCCGGATCGCCAGCTCCTCGTAGGCCGGAATGATCTCCATCGTGTCACCCCGGACGCGGAACGTGCCGCGCTGGAACGCGAGATCGTTGCGGGCGTATTGGATATCGACCAGCCGGCGGAGCAGGGAATCGCGCTCGATCTCCTGACCGACCTTCAGCCGGACCGCCTGGTCGACATACTCCTGCGGCGTGCCTAGACCATAGATCGCGCTCACCGTCGCGACGACGATCACGTCACGCCGGGTCAGCAGCGACATCGTCGTCGAGTGCCGGAGCCGCTCGACCTCGTCGTTGATCGACGAATCCTTCTCGATATAGGTGTCGGTCTGCGGGATGTAAGCCTCGGGCTGGTAGTAGTCGTAGTAGCTCACGAAGTATTCGACTGCGTTGTTCGGCAGCAGCTCACGGAACTCCTTCGCGAGTTGCGCCGCAAGCGTCTTGTTCGGTGCCATTACGAGGGTCGGGCGCTGCATCCGCTCGATCAGCCACGCCGTCGTGGCACTCTTGCCGGTCCCGGTCGCACCGAGGAGCACCGTGTGCCGGTCGCCACGACGAACCCGGCGTTCGAGGTCGTCGATCGCCGTCGGTTGATCTCCGGACGGACGGTAGTCGCTGATGACTTCGAAGCGGTTATCCAGGCGGGGAATGTCGAGCACCATGCTTTCAACGTACCCGTGGGGTCAGACATTTCCTGGCCACAGGCGACGCGAAGGCACATCGCGCACCGCAACCACCGCGGGTCGTACGAACCGTTTCCGCGGTACGGCAAACGGTGGCACAGCGACCGTCACCGGAGTCGATGAATTCCATTGTGCCGTGGGCCACACCGGGGCTACCGTCATAACGTAGGCCGCTCGCGGCGGCCGACCACGAGGACCGGACCTCCACACCGGCCGGTCCGCTTGGCGCGGGGGTGTGCAGCCTCGGGTCTACCGGAGAGCGCAGCCCGACCGCGGTCGCGCGATGAGCGCAGACCGGCCGCCGCGAGCGTCCTTTCTGCGTCTAGGCGCCGCATGGGTCCGGAGCCGAATGCCGCCCGGACCACGCGCGGGATTCTGTCCCCTCAATCTCCCCACGCATCGAGGTCCATCCAATGCCCCATTGGACGCATCAGAGCCAGCCGTTGTCGCGCGCCACGCGCGCCGCCTCCGCGCGCGTCCGGGCGCCGGTCTTGCCGATCGCCGCCGACAGGTAGTTGCGCACCGTGCCCTCGGAGAGGATCAACACGCGGGCGATATCGGCAACCGTGCCGCCGTCCTCGGCCGCACGCAGTGCATCCGCCTCGCGATCGGTCAGCGGATTCGCCCCTGACGACAGGGAAGCCACCGCGAGCGCCGGGTCGACCACCGTCCGACCGCCGTGCACCTGACGCACGGCGTCGGCCAACCGATCCGGCGGCGCGTCCTTGACCATGAACCCGCGCGCGCCCGCGTCCATCGCGCGTCGCAGATACCCGGGGCGGCCGAACGTCGTCAGGATCATCACCCGTACGCCCGGCGCGTGCGACCGGATCTCACGAGTCGCCGACACGCCGTCGAGGCCAGGCATCTCGACATCCAGCAGCGCGACATCCGGCTTGTGTTCGACGGCGGCGCGTACGGCCGCTGAACCGTCCGCGACCGATGCGACGACCTCGAAGTCGTCCTCCAGCGCCAGCAGCGCGGCAAGCGCACCGCGAACCAAGTGCTGGTCGTCGGCGAGCAGGATCCGGATCACGCGAGCGCGCCGGACGGCATCGTCGCGCGGACGACGAACTGATCGCGCTCGCGGCCGATCCACAGGATCCCGCCGACCCGCTCGACGCGTTCCGCCAGCCCGGTCAGGCCGTTGCCGTACGCGACGCTGGCGGCTATCGGTCCGCCCGTACCCGTGCCGGTGTCGCGAACCTCGACCACGACGGCGCCGGACTCGCGGCCGATCTGAATCGCGCAGCGGCCGGCGCCGGCGTGCCGGATCACGTTGGTGACGGCCTCGCGCACCACCGCGCCGGCACACTCGTCGAGCGATTCCGGCAATGGATCCCCGCCGCATGTGACCTCGACCGGCACACCGGCGGCGGTCAGCAACGCGCGGGCGGTTTCGATCTCGGTGGCCAGCGTGAGGGCGCGGTAGCCGGACACGGTCTCCCGGACGTCGCTGAGCGCCGCACGGGCCACGGCGGCCACCTCGCCCATTTCGGTCGCGGCGCGAGTCGGGTCGCGCTCGACGAGGCGGGCGGCTAGCTCGGCCTTCAGCGAAACAGCCGACAGTCGCTGTCCCAGAATGTCGTGCAGATCGCGCGCGATCCGCAGGCGTTCCTCACTCACCGCCAGCCGGGCGAGGTCGGTGCGCGCCCGCGTCAGCTCGACCTTGGCCCGGATCTGCTGATAGAACGCGGCCTGGACGACCCCGACCAGCAGGATCGGCACCGCGAGCTCCACGGCGTCGCGAAACGAATCCCCGACGATGACGACGTCGACGATGACCGCGCCCACCGGCACCGCCGCAACGATCGGAAGCCAGACACGGTGACCGAAATTGAACAACAACATGGCGATCGTAAAGATCGACAAGCTCGTGAGCCCGTCGACGCCGGCGGCTACCAGCCCGATGCCGATGGCGACCGCGAGAGCCACCGTGTACGGAGTCCGGTTGCGATGCAGCGCCGGCGTGTTACGCCACACGACCGATCCGAAGCACACGGCGAAGACAACGATGCCGGCGATCGCCACGATGCGATGCGGCACCGACCAGTCAGAGTGGACGACAGACCTGATCGGGCCGATGAGGAACAGCAAGAACAACAGACTGAAGATGCGGGCACGCATCCAGCGGCGTGGTCCCCAATCGTCGACGAAGATGTCGGTGTAGGCGCTGCGTACGCCGTCCCAGAGCGCCCGGGCACGGGAAGCCGGGATCGCCTGGCTTGCCGGGGAGGTCGGCGCCGGGGACGTCGGCGTCGGCGCCGCCGGGCTTGCCGGGGTCGTCGGCGCCGGCGGGGCGGTCGACACGTGCGGGGTTGCCGGCGCCGCACTGCGGCCGGAGACGTCCGCCGGCGGCAGGGACGTGGAAACCATGGCACCAGGATGTCCCGCCCGACGTTGCTTGACCAGTGTGCGCCGGCACGTCGCGGCCATGACATCTGTCATCCGGCGCGCCGGGACGTCATCGGTTGTGCAGGCGCTCCCGCCACACGACGTCGACCTGGTCGTTCAGCTCGTCACGGCGGCCGTTGTTGACGATCACCACGTCGGCGACGGCACGCCGCTGATCGTCGGTGGCTTGGGCCGCGATGCGTGCTCGCGCATCCGACTCGGTCATGCCCCGGTCCGCGACCAGCCGCGCCACGCGCACGCTTTCGGCCGCCTCGACCACGATCACCACGTCGTACGCCCGGTGGAGACCCGCTTCCACCAGCAGCGGTACGTCGTTGACGACGACGGCGTCCGGAGCCGCGGCCGCGACGATCTCGGCCGTACGGGCGCGGACGCGCGGATGGACGATGCCTTCGAGACGTGCGCGCGCCTGCGGGTCGTCGAAGACGATGCGCCCGAGAGCCGGACGGTCGATCGAACCGTCCGGTCGAAGGACGGTCGCGCCGAACGCGGCGACGACCTCTGCGATCCCATCGGTGCCAGGTTCGACGACCTCGCGAGCCAGCGTGTCGGCGTCGATGATCACGGCGCCCAGCTCGGCGAGACGCTGCGCCACTGCGCTCTTGCCGGCACCGATTCCGCCGGTCAGACCCACCATCAGCACGTGCGAACCATACCCGTACCGGTCGTCATGACGTCGGGCGCGACCATGCGGCGCGCCTGACGCTATTGGTGTGGTTTGCGGCTTATCGTGCCAACGGCTCAGGAGCGGAGAATCATGGAAAAAGTCCCGCCCGTACCCGCGGAACCCGTACGAGTGCGGACGCCCCACCCCGAATCGACGGTGCCTCACCAGTCCCCCACCGCATCGCCGACCTCTCCGCCACGGCCCGCGGCCAACCTGCAAGCGGATGACACACGGTCGCGTCCTACCGTGCCGCGGCACCGGATCGGGGCCAGCGTCGCGGAACTGATCGGATCGACGGACGTCCCCGAACACGGATTGCGCGGGCGCGCGCCCATCGGCGGCGCACACCGCGACCCGCCCCGGGCCGGGCGCCATCGAGCCCAGCCCATCGATCAGGGTGTGGAGCGCCTGGCCCGGCGACGGACGATCGGCGGGCGCCCGGACCGGGGCGTCGGGCGCACAGCGTTCTGAGCCGTCGTGCGCGGCCCGCGGTGACCCAGTCCGCAATTGCACGGAAGTTCGCCGATCGGCGGCGCTCACGGCGGCCAAGTTCCGTACAAATCCAGCCCCTGGCCGGCGACCGGCGCTCGCGGCGGCCAAGTCCCGCACAAGTCCAGAACACAGTCGTGGCCCCACAGAACGATCCTGTGGGGCCACGTACAGCGTCAGAGCGTCAGCTCTTGCCGCCGCCCGCGAGCTTCTCGCGAAGTGCGGCAAGCGCCTCGTCCGTTGCCAGCGTGCCGCTCGGCTCCTCGGGAGCCTTCGTCACGGCCGGCGTCGAGGTCGACGCAGCGCCGCCCGAGGTAGGTGCGGCTTCGGCCGTCGCCTCGGCCGCGCGAGCGGACTGGACCTGCTTCTGGTGCGCTTCCCAGCGAACCCGGGCATCCGCGTACTGCTTCTCCCACAGTTCGCGCTGCTTCTCGTAGCCCTCGAGCCACTCGCCGGTCTCCGGGTCGAAGCCGTCCGGGTAGACGTAGTTGCCCTCGGCGTCGTACGTCGCCGCCATGCCGTAGAGCGTCGGGTCGAAATGCTCCTCGCCCTCGACGAAGCCCTCGTTCGCCTGCTTCAGCGACAGCGAGATGCGACGGCGCTCGAGGTCGATGTCGATGACCTTGACCATGACGTCCGAGCCGACCTGCACGACCTGCTCCGGGATCTCCACGTGGCGCTCGGCCAGCTCGGAGATGTGCACCAGGCCCTCGATGCCGTCGTCGACGCGCACGAACGCGCCGAACGGCACCAGCTTGGTGACCTTGCCCGGCACGATCTGCTGGATCGCGTGCGTACGGGCGAACTGGCGCCACGGGTCTTCCTGGGTCGCCTTGAGCGAGAGCGACACGCGCTCCCGATCGAGGTCAACGTCGAGCACCTCGACCTCGACCTCCATGCCGACCTCGACTACCTCGGACGGGTGGTCGATGTGCTTCCAGGACAGCTCGGACACGTGGACGAGACCGTCGACGCCGCCGAGGTCGACGAACGCACCGAAGTTCACGATGCTCGACACGACACCCTTGCGGACCTGGCCCTTGGCGAGCTTGTTGAGGAACTCGGTGCGCACCTCGGACTGCGTCTGCTCGAGGTAGGCCCGGCGGGACAGCACCACGTTGTTGCGGTTCTTGTCGAGCTCGATGATCTTCGCCTCGAGCTCCCGGCCCACGTACGGCTGCAGGTCACGTACCCGACGCATCTCCACCAGCGACGCCGGCAGGAAGCCGCGCAGCCCGATGTCGATGATGAGACCACCCTTGACGACCTCGATGACCGAGCCGCGGACCACGCCGTCGTCTTCCTTGATCTTTTCGATCGTGCCCCACGCCCGCTCGTACTGCGCGCGCTTCTTGGACAGGATGAGGCGGCCTTCCTTGTCCTCCTTCTGGAGAACCAGGGCCTCGACGTGGTCGCCGACCTTGACAACCTCGGACGGGTCGACATCGTGCTTGATCGACAGCTCGCGCGAGGGAATGACGCCCTCGGTCTTGTAGCCGATGTCGAGCAGGACCTCGTCCCGATCGACCTTCACGATGGTGCCTTCGACAATGTCACCATCGTTGAAATACTTGATTGTCGCGTCGATCGCGGCGAGGAAGTCTTCCTCAGAACCGAGGTCGTCGACAGCGATCTGGTTTGCGCTCGAGGTGGCCTCGATGCTGCTCGTCATGTGGGCGGTTGCTCCGGTCGGATATCGTCGTTGGGATCCGGTCGGCGGGACCGGGTCGCGCCCACAGTCTGTCGACGGGCACAAGTCACCCGATCGGACGATGACCGGTTGATGTGTGACGCCGACCGCGGACCTGCTCCCTGCTGAGGCGCGCAGACCACGAGCGCATCGTCTAGCTTACCGTCCGCATCGCCGCAAGGTGCAACCACCCTGCGCATGATGCGCCGCTCTTCGGCATCAGTGACACATGGGATGGTTCTCCGCAATTGGCCATAAAGAGGCGATAGCGGACCGCCTTGCGGCATTTGCTCGGGACACGGCGAAAGTACCACCCGCGACACCGGCCGACCCGGTCGCCGTACCTTATGGCACGTGGAGATGACCGACTCCGGCGGTCCGGGAGTGACGCGTCGCGCCGTGACCGCGGCGGAAAACGTGCGGGCCAGCCGCGGATGGTGGGACGCCGACGCCGACGCGTACCAGGCCGAGCACGGCGATTTTCTGGGTGAGGTCGACTTCCGGTGGTGCCCCGAGGGTTTGCGCGAGGCCGATGCCCGCCTCCTCGGCGACGTCGGCGGGCAACGGGTCGTCGAGATCGGCTGCGGCGCGGCGGCGGCGGCGCGGTGGCTCGCCACTGCGGGCGCCGAGGTGGTTGCCCTGGATCTCTCCGCGGGCATGTTGCGGCACGCGGCGGACGCCGCCGACCATTCCGGGGTACGGGTTCCGCTGCTCCAGGCCGACGCGACGCACCTGCCGCTGGCCGACGAGCGCTTCGACATCGCGTGTACGGCGTTCGGCGCGGTCCCATTCGTCGACGACTCGGCGGCCGTGATGCGCGAGGTGTTCCGCGTCCTGAGGCCGGGCGGCCGGTGGGTCTTCGCGGTGACGCACCCGATGCGGTGGATCTTCCTCGACGATCCGGGCGAGGGCGGCCTGGTCGCGATCCACTCGTACTTCGATCGCCGGCCGTACGTCGAGTACGACGAGTCGGGCACGGCGACGTACGTGGAGCATCACCGTACGGTCGGCGATCGGGTACGCGAACTCGTAGCGGCCGGGTTCGTGCTCACCGACATCGTCGAACCCGAGTGGCCGGAGGAGAACCGTCAGGTCTGGGGGCAATGGAGTCCGCTGCGTGGCCGGATCTTCCCCGGTACCTCCATCTTCTGCAGCGTTAAGCCGGCCTGATCCGGCTCCGGGGCGCGCCGCCGGTCCGAAGTGGACCGCGCGCCGGGTGATCGAGAGCACATCGACGGACGCCGACACAAGGGAATGATCCAAGACGTGAAACAGTTCCTTCAGATGCACACCCGCAACACCAGACTCTGGAGGAACAGTGAACGTCCGTCGCGCCCACCGCAACATCGGTGATGGTGTCCGACTCAACGAGAAGACCGGCACCGTCTCCACGTACGCGACCCGCGCCAAGGCGCGCCACGACCGCGCGCGTACCGGTGCGTTTGGCTACTACGTCGGCATCCGGTAACGCGCCGGCCGCCATCGGCGGAGATGCCCGGACCCTGAAGGGTCCGGGCATTGTCGTGTCCGGACTTGTTGCGTCCGGCGAAGTCGGGCCTACTCCTCGTTCAGCGCACCGATATCCGCGAGCAGGTCCTCGACCACCATGTCGGCCGCCCGCTCGATGTCGCCGCCGGCGCGCGCCAACACCGCTTCGACGAGATAGCCGGCCGTTTCCGGCGGCGCCCACGGTGACGACGCGTCGGGCAACGGCGCAATGTCGAGGTACGTGCCGAGTTCGAACCGGTCGTTGTAGAGCGCGACCGGCAACTCCGGCCAGCGCCCCATCAGAGTGGTAAACAACTGCCAGGCAAGGTCGTCGCGTTTGACGCGTGCCATCGGGTCGCACTCCAGGAGCGCCTCGCCGACGCCGTGGTCGAGCGCGTTGAATTTCGCGAGCAACGGAAGCAACGACGGTTCGTGCAGGAACGCCGCCGCGTCGAACGTGTGCACGTGCGCGTCGTCGCGGGCCAGAAGTTCCGCGATGTAGGGGGCTGCGCGGCGATCGCGGCGGCGCGCCAGGCAACGCGCCGCCTCATCCCGAACCTCCGGGTACGGGTCATCGATGCGCTCCCACAACGCCGCTCGTACGGTGTCGCTATCGACCGCGAGTTGCCAGCCGAGACTGAACGTGGCCCAGTTGCGGACTTCGGGATCGTCGTCGCGGGTCATTTCCGTCAGCAGATCGATCCCCGGACCGGTCGGGTCCTCCAGCAGCGCCCACGCCATCGCTTCGGCCACCGTCCGCCGGACCTCAGGCAAGGCGTGGCCGGCGAGGCCGAAGAGTGCCGGCAGGCAACCCGGATCCTTCGTCGCACCGCAGGAACGGGCCAGCGCCAGATGTACAGCTGCATCCGTCTCGGCGACGGCGGCGTCGCACAGCGCGCGGGCGACGGCCGGTCGCAGATCCGTCCGAGCGTCACCGATGACTCCGAGCAGGTCCACGGCCAGCATGCGGACGACCGGATCGGGACTGCTCAGGCGTACGGTCGCGAGGTCGAATGCGGCGTCGGCGCGGTACGCCGTCTCGTGCAACAGATCCCACACGGCGTCGACATCGCGTTCCCGGGCGGCCGTACGCACGCGCTCCAACGCCCGGTCGAACTGGGCCGCCACCTCGTAGGTCGCCGCCAAGCCGCCACCCTCGCCGGCCCGTCCGCCGCGGGCAAATACCGCCTCCATTGCGGCATCGTGTCACGGGCCGCGTCCGCTTCGTGCCGAAATGACTAGAGTGCCTGATCGTCGCGATCGGTGGTCCGGGCAGTCGTCGTCTCAGTGGTCGGCGGCGTCCCAGTCCCGGCCAGCACCGACCGAGACGGACAGCGGGACGGACAACGGATATGCCCCGCCCATCTTCTCCCGCACCATCGCCTCCAAGGCCTCGCGCTCCCCGTCCGCGACGTCGAAGACGAGTTCGTCGTGCACCTGGAGAAGCATCCGCGACGTCAGGCCGGCATCGCGAAGGCCCTCGTCAACGCGCAGCATGGCGATCTTCATGATGTCGGCCGCCGAGCCCTGGATCGGCGCGTTCAACGCCATCCGTTCGGCGATCTCCCGCCGCTGGCGGTTGTCGCTCGCGAGGTCGGGCAGGTAACGGCGTCGGCCGAGCAGCGTCGACGTGTAGCCGTCGAGGCTCGCCTGCGCGACGACTTCGCGGAGGTAGTCGCGTACGCCGCCGAAGCGGGAGAAATACTCCTGCATCAGCACGCTCGCCTCGGCTGGCGTGATGCCCAACTGCTGGGCGAGGCCGTACGCCGACAGCCCATAGGCCAGGCCGTAGTTCATCGCCTTGATGCGCCGCCGCTGCTCGTGGTTGACCTCCTCCAGCGGCACGCCGAACACACTCGAGGCGGTCGCGGCATGGAAGTCAAAGCCCGAATTGAACGCCTCGACCAGCGCGACGTCCTCGGACAGATGCGCCATGATCCGCATCTCGATCTGGCTGTAGTCGGCCGTCATCAGGCTTTCGTGACCCGCGCTGGCCACGAACGCGCGACGGATCCGCCGACCTTCCTCGGTGCGGATCGGGATGTTCTGCAGGTTCGGATCGGCCGACGACAGCCGCCCGGTCGCGGCGACGGTCTGGAAGAACGTCGTGTGGATCGCGCCCGTCGGCGGACACCGACTTGAGCAGCCCGTCGACCGTCGACTTGAGCTTGGCCACGTCGCGGTGCCGGAGCAGATGTTCGAGAATGGCGTGTCCGGTCTGGGCGTACAGACCGGTGAGCGCGTCGGCGTCGGTCGTGTAACCGCTCTTGATCCGCTTCGTCTTCGGCAGATTCAGCTCCGTGAAGAGGAGCTCCTGCAACTGTTTCGGTGAGCCGAGGTTGAACTCGCGCCCCGCCACCGCGTACGCCGCCTGCGCGGCCGCCTTCACCTCGGCCGCGAAATGTGACTCCAGATCGGACAGATAGTCGGTATCGGCGGTAATGCCGATCGACTCCATGGCGGCCAGCACGACCAAGAGCGGTTGCTCGACATCCAGCAGCAGTTGCGCCGACGTGTCGCCGCCCCGCGCGAGCTCCGCGTCGAGCGCGGTGGCCAGGTCGAGGGTGGCCGCCGCCCGGAGCATGAGATTGCGCTCCAGCTCTTCGCTGACGTCCCCGAGCCCGTCCAAGGTGAGCTGGCCATCCTCGGGTGCGTCGAGGCTCAACTCGCGGTGCAGATAGCGCAGCGCGAGGTCGGTCAGGTCGTACGACCGCTGGTCCGGTCGGGCCAGGTATGCCGCCAGCGCCGTGTCGCGATGGAGCCCGGCGAGCGCCCAACCGTGTCCGGCCGCGGCCAGCCGCATCGGCTTCGCGTCGTGGATCACCTTCAGGCGCCGGGGATCGCCGAACCAGGCCGCGACGGCCGCGTCGTCGGCCGGGTCGAGCGTGGCGGGATCGAACCAGCCGGCATGACCCCCCTCGGTGGCGATCGCGACCCCGGTGAGCGCGCCAGCACCGCGGCCGAACGTGCCGGTCACGGCCACGCCGACCGGGTCGGCACCGACGTATTCGTCGAGCCACGCGGCCACCTCGCCGGTGCGCAGGATCGCGGTGTCGAGATCGAAGCCGCCCTCGGCCTCCGGTTCGACCGCCTCGAGATACTGATACAACCGCTCGCGAAGCACCCGGAACTGGAGCGTGTCGAAGACCTGATGCACCTGTTCGCGATCCCAGCCGTGCCACACAGCGTCGCCCGGCTTGACCGACAGGTCGAGGTCGTCGACGAGCCGATTCAGCTCGTAGTTGCGCAGCACGTCGGCCAGGCCGGCCCGCAACCCGTCGCCGGCCTTTCCCTTGATCTCGTCGACGTGCGCGACGACGCCGTCGAGCCCGCCGTACGTCGTGATCCACTTCGCGGCCGTCTTGGGGCCGACGCCGGCGATGCCCGGCAGGTTGTCGCTCGACTCGCCGACCAGGGCGGCAAGATCTCGATACTGCTCGGGTCCGACGCCATACCGAGCCTCCACCGCCTCGGGCGTCATCCGCGACAGCTCCGACACGCCGCGAATCGGGTAGAGCACGGTGGTGTGATCGCCCACGAGCTGGAACGCGTCCCGGTCGCCGGAGCAGATCAGCACCTCGAGGCCGACCTCGCGCGCCTCGCGCGTCAGCGTGGCGATCGCGTCGTCGGCCTCATAGCCCGGTGCCTCCACGACCGGGATGCGCAGCGCGGCAAGCACCTCCTTGACGAGCGCGACCTGTCCGGTGAAGTCGGTCGGTGTGGTCGCGCGGCCGGCCTTGTATTCCGCGTAGCGCTCGGTCCGGAACGACTGGCGCGACACGTCGAACGCCACGACGATGTGCGACGGCTTCTCGTCCCGCAGGACGTTGATGAGCATCGACGTGAAGCCATAAACGGCGTTGGTCGGCTGGCCGGTCGACGTCGAGAAATTCTCTACCGGCAGCGCAAAGAACGCCCGGTAGGCCAACGAGTGCCCGTCTAGCAGGAGCAGCTTGCCCGACGCGGTCGGCGTTGGGGCCGGCCTCGACGCAGGCGTTGGCTCAGTGGTGCTTGGAACCGGCTCAGCAGGAGGAAGTGACCCGGTGGCGGCCGTTGTTGTGCTCACGTTTGGCGAGCCTAGTCGCCGCCTCCGACAATCGCCTCCGCCGTGCAGTGCCCGGCTTCGGACGTACCCCTCACATGATCGAAAGGCCGACCTCGACGGGCGGCGACCTACGGGAGGTCGGAGGCGGCCGCCTCGGCCAAGATGCGGTCGGCGACGTCACGCATCGTCATCCGGTGGTCCATCGCGGTCCGCTGGATCCACTTGAACGCCTGTGGCTCGGTCATCTGGTACTTGGCCATCAGCTCACCCTTGGCCCGCTCGACCGCCTTGCGGGTCTCGAGCCGGTCGGTCAACGTGGCGACCTCGGCCTCCAGCGCAGCGACCTCGGCGAAGCGGGACAACGCGATCTCGATCGCCGGAACCAGGTCGCTCTTCTGGAATGGCTTGACCAGGTACGCCATGGCGCCGGCCTCGCGCGCGCGGTCGACGAGATCGCGCTGGCTGAACGCCGTGAGGATGATGATCGGCGCGATACGGGCGGCCGCAATACGTTCGGCCGCTTCGAGCCCGTCCATGATCGGCATCTTGATGTCGAGAATGATCAGGTCCGGGTGCTGTTCCTCGGCCAACCGTACGGCGGTCTCGCCGTCGCCGGCCTCGCCGACGACGTCGTAGCCCTCCTCCACGAGCATCTCGGCGAGATCGAGCCGGATGAGCGCCTCGTCCTCGGCGATCAACACGCGCGGTCGCTGTTCCGGCGCACGATTCTCGGCCACGTGACCCAACTCCCCTAACCGCGGTTGTTCACGGCACCGGCCTGCGGGTGTCGCGTCGCACAGCGTAATGGGTAGGCTATCCGAGCCGACGTCCCCGTAGCCCAATCGGCAGAGGCACGGAGCTCAAACCTCCGCCAGTGTGGGTTCGACTCCCACCGGGGGCACAAACCTCATTCGTCACCCCGCCGAGTCCCTCGGGTGTCGCGCGGCCGCCGGCCATGATCCATCAGCGTGGACGATCGCCGTGGCCATCCCGCACGAATCGTCCACGGCAATGGATCACCGCGAGGGAAGGAGCCCACCGTGCCTGACAACAACCAGCAGGCCGACCGAGTGCGTCCCGACGCGCCAGACGGCGTCGCCAATGGTCGCGCGGTCGTGTACACGGAAACCGGCGGACCGGACGTGCTGCGGGTCGTACGCCGGCCGATCGCCGAGCCCGGTCCGGGCGAGGTACGGGTTCGGATCCACCGCGCCGGTGTGAACCCGACCGACTGGAAGTCACGCCAGGGCGACGGTCCCGGTCGCCCGATCGAACCCGCGCAGGTGCCGGGGCAGGACGGCGCCGGCGTGGTCGACGCGGTCGGCTCGGGTGTCGAGGCCGCGCTGCACGGGCTTCGGGTGTGGATCTGGGAGGCCGCGCAGGGCCGCAGCAACGGGACCGCCCAGGAGTACGCGATCGTGCCGGCACGCCAGGTCGTGACCCTGCCCGATCTCGCGTCGTTCGATCTCGGCGCCTCGCTCGGCATACCGTTCATCACCGCGCACCGCTGCCTCACCGTGACCGAAGACGGTCCGGTCCGGCTGGGGCCGGGCACCCTCGACGGGCGCGTCGTCCTCGTCGCCGGCGGTGCCGGAGCGGTCGGGAACGCCGCCATCCAGCTCGCCCGCTGGTCCGACGCGACGATCATCGCCACCGTTAGCGACCCCCGCAAGGCGCAGCTCGCCGCGGTGGCTGGTGCCGACCATGTGATCAACTATCGGCAGCAGGACGTCGTCACCGAGATCCGCAAGATCACTCAACGCGGCGTGGACACGATCGTCGAGGTCGCCCCGGCGGTGAACGCGGCGATCGACGCGGCCGTGGTCGCTCGGCTAGGTTCGGTCGCGATCTACTCGACCAACGGCGGCGGCGAGGTCACGCTGCCCGTACGGGCCCTCATGGCGCCCAACGCGCGGTGGCAGTTCGTACTGGTCTACACCGCCCCGGCGGAGGCTAAGGGGATCGCCATCGACGACATCGCGGCGGCGATCATCGACGGGGCCATTCGGGTGGGCGGCGACGCCGGCCTGCCACTGCACCACTTTCCGCTCGACCGGATGGGCGACGCACACACGGCGGTGCAGCAGGGTGCGGTCGGCAAGGTACTGATCGACGTCGTCCCCGATTGATCCGCGGTCCCTTGACATTGCAAGATCGCGAATCTTGGGGCGCCACGGCCGGCGTGACGGCGACGGCCGGCGTGACGGCGACGACCGCGGACGGCGACGCGACGACCTTCGATACGGTCGCTCCGGAACCCGCGACGACCGGAAGGGGTACGACTCCGGTGGATCGCGACGACGTGGTACGGCGGCTGCGCACCGCCGGCTGTGTCTTCGCCGAGGACGAGGCCGAGTTGCTCCTGTCGAACGCCGACGCCGCCGCCGATCTCGACGCGATGGTGGCCCGGCGGGTCGGCGGCGAGCCACTGGAGTACGTGCTCGGCTGGGCGGAGTTCGCCGGCCGCCGATTCGCGATCGAGCCCGGTGTGTTCGTTCCCCGACACCGCACAGAATTCCTCGTCGACCAGGCGGTCGCGCTCGCCCGAGACATGGCCGGCGCGTGGACCGGCATGCCATTCGTACCGTCGATGGTTGTTCTTGATCTGTGTTGCGGCTCGGGAGCGATCGGCGCGGCCGTGACCGCGGCGCTGACCGGTGACGGAACCGACGTCGAGCTGTACGCGACCGACATCGAGCCGGCCGCGGTCCGGTGCGCCCGCCACAATCTCGCCGATGCCGGTGGACATGTCTTCCAGGGCGACCTGTTCGAACCGCTGCCGGTCACGCTTCGCTCCAGCGTGCGGATCCTGACGGCGAACGTGCCCTACGTCCCGACGTCCGCGATCGCGCTGATGCCGCCGGAGGCACGCGACCACGAGGCGCGCGTGACGTTGGACGGTGGATCCGACGGACTGGCCGTGCTGCGACGGGTCGCCGCGACGGCACCGCGGTGGCTTGCGCCCGGCGGCCACGTGCTGGTCGAGACGAGCGAGCGTCAGGCAGCGCAGGCGGCTGAGATCATGTCCGCCCACGGCCTGGCCGCTCGGATCGCGACGTCCGAGGAGGAAGCGAGCACCGTCGTGATCGGAACGGCGTGACGGTGGGCATACCACCGGCGGCTTGCACCAATCTGCGACTGCCGGTCGGGGCGGCAACCGTTAGCGTGGTGCCGCAGGCCGCCTGATCCGAGAGGACCGCCATGATCTTTATTGCCGCGAAGTTCCGGGTGCTGCCCGAGCACGCCGAGCAGTGGCCGGATATCGCAAAGGACTTCACGCGGGCCACTCGCGGCGAGGCGGGTTGCTTGTGGTTCGACTGGTCGCGCAGCCTCGACGACCCCAACGAGTACGTGCTGGTCGAGGCATTCCGCGATGGCGACGCCGGCGCCGCGCACGTGGGATCGGCACACTTCAAGACCGCGCAGCAGACGCTGCCGGCGTATCTCGCCGAGACTCCGCGCATCGTGAACATGACGGTGCCGCAGGACGACTGGTCCGAACTCGGGGAGCTCGCCGTCCACCGAGCGGGCTGACGCGGCGGAGGCACCGGACTGGCCCGGCGGGCTGACCCGGCGGGCTGTCGCTCACCGTCGTGAGCGGCAGCTCGCAATCAGGCAGCTCGCAATCAGGCCTGCGGCACGCTCGCCGCGATCCCGGCGATCCAGCCGTCGACGACCTCCGCCAGCACGCTGAGCGGCAGCGCGCCGCTGGCCAGAACGGTGTCGTGGAAGCCGCGGATGTCGAAGTCGCGTCCGAGTGCTGCCTCCGCGGCGGCGCGGATGCGCTGGATCTCCAGGCGGCCCACCATGTACGCCAGCGCTTGACCCGGGTCGGCGATATACCGGTCGGTCTCGCTTTCGATTTCGACGGGCATCATCGGCGTCTGGTCGCGCATGTACTGCACTGCCTGCTCCCGGCTCCAGCCCTTCGCGTGCAGGCCGGTGTCCACGACCAGACGCGCCGCGCGCAGCGAGTCGCCGCTCAGCATGCCGAGCAGAGCAACGTCGTCGGAGTAGAGCCCCATCTCCACCGCGAGGCGCTCGGAGTAGAGCCCCCACCCTTCCGAGTACGCGGTGAAGGGTGCCAGCCGCCGCAGCATCGGCAGGTCGGTCAACTCCTGGGCGATGGTCAACTGGAAGTGGTGGCCGGGCACGGCCTCGTGGAACGCGGTCGACTCACAGACCTGCCGGTCCCGCTCCTCGGCTTTGTACGTGTTCGCAAAGTAGATCCCGGGCCGGGAGCCGTCCATCGCCGGCTGCATGTAGTAGGCCGCCGCTGCTCCGGGTGCCTCGTCGGCTGGCACCGCCCGGACCTCGCAGTTCTGGCTCGGCAAGCGTCCGAACCACGCCGGCGCGGCGGCCTCCGCCCGGCGAATCGCTGCCCGAGCGGCGTCCAGCAATTCGTCGCCGTCGCGCCAGCGCAGGGCATGATCGGTCCGCAGACGCTCGAAAATCTCCGAGAGTTCCGACGTGCCGAACACGCGCGCGCCGATCTGGCGATACTCGTCGGCCAGGCGCGCGATCACGTCGAGCCCGGTCTGGTGCAACTCGTCGGCGCTCCGCCGCGTCGTCGTATGCATCGCGATGAGCTGCGCATAGATGTCGTCGCCACCGGGCAGCCAACACAGCCCAGGATGGTCCCGGTCACGGCCGTGCGGTCCGATCTCATCGCGAAGCACGTCGCGGTATGCCGCGAACGCTGGTCGTACGCTGTCGCGGATGACGGCGTCGCGGCGCTGCGCGTAGGCGGCCACGTCGATCCCGGCCTCGTCGGTCGGCGTCGGTTTGCTGAGTGGATCCTCGGCGTTGGCGAGGTATCGGTCCAGGTGCGCGACCGCGGCGTCGACGAGATGCCGTACCGGCACGCGACCCGCCGTCACTCCGGTTCGATGCCGATCGGCCAGCGCCTCGAGCACCGACGGGATCACGCCCAACCGGTCGACGTACGCGTCGGCCTGTTCGTTCGTCGAGATCGTCACCATCGGCAGCATGAACAACAACTCGGCCGCTGGGGCGGTGAACGAGTCGCAGATCGTGTACTCGGCCAGGCGCGTCGTCCATCGGGTCCGGATGTCCTCGGCTTGGCTGATGATCACTGCACGCGTCACACGCTGCTCCGGTGTGACCGAATCCGGGTCGATCGAGGCGGCTCGCTCGGCGATCGCGGCGATCCGCTCGCCCATCGCCTGCTCGCCCGATTCGCGAAAGTCGGTGAGGAGCCGGTCACGTGGCCCGGCAAAGCCGTACACCGTGGCGATCGCCGGGTAGGCGTCGAACAAGGCGTCCAGCAACTCATCGGCCAACTGATCCACTGTGGTCACGCGCATCCCCCGTCGAGTCTCGACAGCTCCGTCCGGCCCGACGTTACGGTGGCCGCCAAGCCAGTGCCACCCCGTGGTCGACGCCGCCGTGCCAGGCGTACCCGCGGCTCAGCGGTTCAGCGGTTCAGCCCGGCGATCAGATTGATCGTCGCGGCGATGATGAACGTGCCGTAGACATATGACAGGAGTGCATGGCGAAGAGCGTTCGTCCGCATCGCCGAGGATGTCAGGGACGTGTCAGACACCTGGTACGTCATGCCGATCGTGAACGCGAGATAGGCAAAGTCGGTGTAGCGCGGGGCGGCGTCCTGGTTAAAGTCGACCCCCTTGTCGCCGGCATGGTAGATGACGGCGTACCGCAGCATGTAGGTCGTGTGGACGACGAGCCAGGACATGGCGACGCTAACCAGCGCCAGCGCGGCCTCTAAGACCTGAGCCGACCCGTGGGCGTCGCTCGCGCGGACGATGAGGAAGCCGACCGCGACAAGGCTCGCGGCGGAGGCGATCAGGACGGTCAGGTCAGCGCTCGCACGCGTCGGGTCGTCGCGCACCGCGTGCTGCTTCGTCGCGGGACCGTCCAGCCCATGCAGGGTCAGCCAGGTCCAGACCATGAACGTAGCGGCGCTGATGTCCCAGCCGATCAGCGGCGCCACGGCAACCGGACCGAGCAGTCCGATGACGACGGCCGCGGCCACGCCCGGGACGGCCGACACCAGCACGTGCATCAACGCCACGTCGCGCGGACGTCGCGTGGTGCCGGTGCCGGTGCCGTCGGCCATCGCTAGACCATACGTCGGCGGGACCGCGCCGCGATCACCTTCGACACGACGATCTCAACGGCGCGATGCCCGATGGGCACCTGTCCGGCGCGGCGCACGGTCAGTCGCCGGGCGCGTCGTATCCGAAGGAGACGTCGACTCCGATACCGGCTCCACGGCTGTGTCCGGGGTGCGTTGGACCGGTTGGCTGGCGAGCAGCATCTCCTGTGTACTCACAGCGCCGCCGTCACCCACCGGACGCGGTCGGCAGCGCGCCGCGGGCCGTTGCCGTGGCACCCATCCGCCCAAGCAGGTGATCGCCGACGCGCAGGGCGTTTGCCATCGCGGTCAACGCCGGATTGACGGCGCCGATGCTCGGGAACACGCTCGTGTCCACGATGTAGAGGTTGTCTACGTCGTGCGCCCGGCAATCCGCGTTCACCACCGATGTCATCGGGTCGTTGCCCATCCGGCACGTGCCGGCCTGATGGGCCACGCCGGCGACCGGGATGTCGCTCTTCATGTACGCGAACCTCGGCAAGAGGTGATCCGGGTGCATCCCCAGATTTCCTAGCATCGATTTGAGCTGGTGGTAGAGACGCTTGGACGCGGTGGGGTTGCTGCCCTTGTAGGCGAGCCGTACGTTCGCGTCGCGATCCAGCGTCACGCGGTTGTCCGGCATCGGCAGATCTTCGGTCGACAACCAGAAGTCCACGGCGTGGTCGGCCACGTCGCCGAGCGCCCATTCCGGGGCGAGCTTCGTCGCGATCGGCTTTTCACCACGGTACATCTCCGCCTGAGACTTCCCGATCATCTGGATGTTGCCCATCGGATACGGGAAGTCCGGGCCCTCGAAGTAGAAGTCGTTGACGCCGAGCGTCTTCTGGAACACGGTGGGGTTCGGCTCCTTGGACAGGGCGAGGACCGCCTGGCTGTCGTGGAACATGTAGTTGCGGCCGACCTGGTCGGAACCGTTGGCCAGACCATTCGGGTGCTTGTCGCTCGCGGATCGCAGCAACAGCTTGGCCGAATTCGCCGCTCCGGCCGAGACGACGATGATGTTGGCGACGTACCGCTCGAAGTGCCCCTCGTGCTCGACGACCACCGCCGTCACCTCGGTGCCGGCCGGATTCGTGTCCAGACGTACGGCCATCGCGTCGGTCAACAGCGTGACGTTCGGGTATTCGAGAGCCGGCCGAACGCCCATGACTTCCGCGTCCGCCTTCGCATGCAAAAGGCACGGGAATCCGTCGCACGTCGGGCACCGTACGCACGTGCTGTAGGGCATGTTCGACTCGTTGAGGAGAATGCCGCAGGGCGCGTGGAACGGATGGAGCCCGTGGGCGGCCATGTCGTCCGAGAGCTGTTGGATCCGCGGCTCATGCGAGACCGCCGGGAACGGGTAGGGCGCGCTCGTCCGGGGTTCCGTCGGGTCTTCGCCGTGCGATCCGTGCACCTGATACATCTGCTCGGCCGCCGTATAGTGCGGCTCCATGTCGTCGTACGAGATCGGCCACTCCGGCGAGATCCCGTCATGGTGGCGTAGCTCGCCGAAGTCCTCCGCCCGGAGTCGATAGAGCGCGGCACCGTACAGCTTGGTAGCGCCACCGACGAAGTAGTGGATCTGCGGCTGGAACGAGTTCCCCTTGCCGTCGAACCAGGTGTCCGGCGAGATGTAGCGGTTGTCCACGAATACTTCGCTGGTCTGCCAGTTCTGCGGTTCCCGGGGCAACCAACTACCGCGTTCCAGGATCAGGATCCGCTTGCCCGACGGTGCGAGATGGCGGGCCAGCGTGCCGCCGCCGGCTCCGCTGCCGACGATGATGACGTCGTATCCCATGCCCATCTGGCCCGGGTTGTGCGCGGCGCTGTCCACTACATGCCCTCCAACATTTCGGCGAGGATGATCCGCCCAGCTGCCTCGATGAGGGCCAGATGGGAGAAGGCTTGCGGGAAGTTGCCCAGGTGCCGAGCGGTTTCCGTTTCGAACTCCTCGGCGTAGAGACCCAGTGGCGACGCCACGCGCAGCAGGCGGTCCATCATGTCGCGGGCCTTGTCGATCTCACCGATCATGGCGAGTGCTGAGACCAGCCAGAACGAACAGATGATGAACGAGCCTTCCTTACCGCTCATACCGTCGTCGGTCTCGTCGGTGCGGTAGCGCAGGACGAACCCGTGCTCGGTCAGATCCTGGGCGATGGCATGGACGGTGTTCCGCAGCCGCTCATCCTCGGGTGGAAGGAACCCGACGATCGCGGCGAGGAGTATGGACGCGTCGAGCGCGTCCGTGTCGTAATGCTGCCGCAGCACTCCCTTGTCCGTGACGCCACGAGCCAAGATGTCGGCCTTGATCTCATCGGCGGTCTGCTGCCAGCCGGCGGCCTTCTCCGGATCGCCGCGGATCTCGGCCAGCTTCGCGGCGCGGTCGAGCGCGACCCAGCACATCAACTTCGACGACACGTAGTGCCGCGGCTTCCCTCGCGCCTCCCAGATTCCCTGGTCGGGGTGTTGCCAGACGCGCGTCGCACCCTCGGCCTGCGATTCGACAATCGGCCACAGCCGTCGTGGCAGGCGGTTGCTGTGCCGCGTGTGCAGCAGGACCGAGTCCAGCACAGCGCCGAACACGTCATTCTGCTTCTGGTTGAACGCGCCGTTGCCGACCCGGACCGGAGCGGCGCCGTCGTAGCCGGAGAGGTCGTCGCGGGTCGTCTCGGTGAGGTCGCGCCGGCCGTCGACGCCGTACATGATCTGCAGGGAACCGTCCTCGGTCGGCTCGAGATCCGCGACGAACTGCATGAACTCGTCGGCCTCCCAGTCCAATAGGAGGTAGTGCAGCGCTCGCAGCGTGAACGTGGAGTCCCGCATCCACGTGTACCGGTAGTCCCAGTTACGCGCGCCACCGGGGGTTTCCGGCAGCGAAGTGGTCAGCGCGGCCACCGTGGCCCCGGTCGGCATGTACGTCAGTCCCTTGATGGTCAGTGCCGAGCGCTGCAATGCCTCGCGCCACCGATGATCGGGCATCCGGGAGTTGGCGATCCAGTCACGCCAGAACGCGATGGTTGCGTCCGTCTGGTGGAACGCCGCGTCGACGTTCAGCGGCGCAACAAGTTGGTCGGCCCAGGACAACGCACAGAACGCACGATCTCCGTCCGACAACACATGCCGTGCCCGCAGTCGGTTGCCCTCGACGCCGACCAGGAGATCGGTATGAAGCCGCACGGTTTGTCCGGCACCGGACGCGTCGGCCGTGTGCTTGTCACCGTCGATCACCGTCCAGGTGGCCGGGGTCCGCCCGTAGTCGAAGGCCGGCTCGCACGTCAGCTCCAGCTCCACCGTGCCGGACAAGCACTCCACCGTACGAACCAGCATGTGCTCGGCATCGGCGTCGGCCGGCGGCCGGGTGTGTTCCGTGACGCAGGCAGCCTCGCGGTACGGCCCCATCGTCAACGCGTCCCGCACGAGAAGCCAGCCGGTCCGCGTGCGCCACGTCGTTTCCAGCACGTTCGTGCCGGGCACGTAGGCGCGCGAGACGGGATGGACGATCCCGTACGGCCCGAAGCGGAAACTCCCGCCTTCCCGGTCGAGGAGGCTGCCGAAGATGCTCGGCGAGTCGACGGCCGGGACGCACAGCCAGTCGACCGAGCCGTCCGGCGCGACCAGCGCACCGGTGTGACAGTCGGACAGGAACGCATAGTCGGCGATACGGGTGAACGGCGATGTCATTTTGACGCCTCGCTCATCCAGCGTGTCGCGCCCGAGGGTCGCCGTCATGACGCGATCCACGGCTCGCGCCAACCGCCGAAGTCGGCAACGAGTCGGTCCGCCTCGGCCGGCCCCCAGGACGCCGGCTTGTACGGCTGTACCGGCGGCGGCGCGTCGAGCAGTGGCTGCATGATCCGCCACGTCTCCTCGACACCGTCCTGTCGGGTGAAGCGCAGGCTGTTGCCGACCATCGCGGCCCGCAGCAGCACCTCGTACGGCGTCGGACCTTCGCCGCCTTCGGCGGCGAACTCCATCTCCATGTCGATCGGCTCGGGCGAGTTGTTCCCGACCCGCTTGGCTTCTAGGTCGAAGCGGATGCCGGTGGCCGGATCGAGCTTGATCGTGACCTGGTTCGCCTCCGGATGGCGCTCCCCTCGCGCGCGTAGGCCGAGCCGCGGTGGCTCCTTGAGGATCAGCCGGAACTCGGTCTGCAGGGCGGGAAGCATCTTGCCGGTACGGATGAAGAACGGCACGCCGGACCAGCGCCAGTTGTCGACGTCCAACCGGAGCGCGGCGTACGTCTCCGTCGTCGAGTCCTCCGCCACTCCGTCGATCGCGCGATAACCGTCGTACTGTCCACGGACGTAGTTCGCCGGATCGGCCGTCACGACCGCCTGCCAGAGCGCGTCTTTGGCGTTGTTGAGCGTGTTCGGGTCGCGGCCGGCCGGCGGTTCCATCCCGCCGACGGCGACGAGCTGCATCAGGTGGTTGACGACCACATCACGCAGGGCACCGACGGGGTCGTAGAAATGTCCGCGATCCTCGACGCCGAAATTCTCCGCCATCGTGATCTCGACACAGTCGACGTAATTGCGGTTCCAGATCGGCTCCAGCATGGTGTTCGCGAACCGGAAGTAGAGCAGCTCCTCGGTGCCCATCTTGCCGAGGAAGTGGTCGATCCGGTAAAGCTGCGCCTCGTCGATGTACTGGTGCACCTCATCGGCCAGGGCGGTTGCCGATGCAGCGTCGTGGCCGAACGGCTTTTCCACGACGACGCGGCCGGTTTTCGTCAGGCCGGCCTGCGTCAGGTTGCCGATGACCTTGCCGAATAGGAACGGCGGAATCTCGAGGTAGAACACCGGCATCGTCGCGCCACGCATGGCCGATGCGACGTCGTGGTAGGTGCCGGCATCGGTGAAGTCGCCGGACACGTACGACATCCGGTCGGCGAACCGCTGGAAGACTTCGTCGTCGATGCTCTCGCCGCATTTCTCGATGGCGTCCCGGGCGTGCTCGCGAAGTTGCTGCACGGTCCAGTCCTGCGAGGCGACACCGACGATCGGGCAGTCGAGCAGGCCGCGCTTCTCCAACCGGTACAGCGAATGGAAGGTCATGACCTTGGCCAGGTCGCCCGTGATCCCAAAGATCACGAACACGTCCGCCGGCGCCGGTCGTGTGGTGTCCACCATGTCAGTCCTTTGGTTGTGTCCCCCGCCAGTTGATGCGGGGAGTGTCGATCGTCGATGGGTCCAGCAGGATCGCCGAGCGGTGGCTGGGCCGGACGTAGAAGTCCTCGGCCCAGAGGTGGAACGCGCGCATTTCGGCGCCGATGTTCGAGAGCAACGCGGCGTGCACACCCAGCCACGCGGCAAACGCGACGCGGCCGTGCAGTTCGTGCCGATGTTCGCCGACCTCGGCGACAGCCGCACGGCGGCCGATCATCGCCATGATTCCCTTGTCGTGGTAATCGAACGGCTCGGGCTTCTCGTCGGCGATGTCGGCGAGGATGTTGCGGCCGACCCAGTCACCGGCCTGCTGGGCCACGCTGCCGAGCTGAGGCAGGATGCCGCCGTCCTCGGCCGGGATGTTCGCCGCGTCACCCGCCGCGTAAAGGCCGGGGAAGCCTTCGACCGACAGGTCGGGATTCACGGTGACGCGTCCGCCGTGGCCAACGTCGACACCGGACGTCTCGACGATCGAGGCCGCCTTCTCGCCGCCGCCCCACACGGTCAGGTGTGTCGGAATCGTCGTACCGTCGGTCAACGTCACGTGGTCGGGAGCGACCTCCGACACGCCTTCGCCGAGCATCAATTCCACGCCGCGATGCTTGAGCTGCTTGCGCGCGTACCCGTGCGCCGCGTCGGAGAACGCGCCCAGCGGGTCGTCACCGAGATCGACCACGATGATCCGCGCGGCCTCGATCTGCATGTCCGGATAGCGATGGGGCATCACGTCGTAGACCAGCTCGGCCAGGGCGCCGGCCACCTCGATACCGGTCGGGCCGGCGCCGACAACCACAAAATTCAACGCACCGTCGGCCACGAGATCCGGTTGGTGCGCGACATCCTCGAAGAGCTGGAGGATCCTCGAGCGGACGCTCGTCGCATCCGCCAAGGAGTAGAGCGGGAACGCGAACTCGGCCGCTCCGGGTGTCCGGAAGAAGTTCGGTCGGGCGCCGGCCGCAAGCACCAGGACATCTCCGGCAACCGTGTTGCCGTCCGCAAGCGTGACCGAGTGGTTGCGTGGGTCGACCGCCGCGACCTCGAGCGTGTATGCCTCGACGCTGTCGTGGTCAAGGAAGATGTCGTCGAGGTCGAACGCCACATCGTTCGGCGTCAGCTCGGCCGTCGCGACCTGGTAGAGCAGGGGCTGGAACTGGTGGAAGCCATTCTTGTCGAAGATCATCGCGCGGACCCCTGGGTGGCCGGCGAGCCGCTTCGCGCACGCGACCCCGGCGAACCCGCCACCAACGATCACGACGTCGGTCAATTTCTGGTGGGTCATCGCCGTCTGCTCCCGGATCCTTGTTGGCCGTCGTCACGCGCAAAGTGGCCGCCCACAACGGGTGTGGGCCGGACTCACCTATATTCGTTGACACTACATAGAACATGAAGGAAATTTACGGTATGCACGGTTTATTCACTTCGGCGGCAAACCTGGGGCTTTATTGAGTCTTCGACGGTGTGGGCGAAGCCGACGGCGACGGCGTGGTCGGCGCGTTCCGGCAGTTGCTCGGCTCGTCGTCGCCGGCAATGACGTATTCGTGACACGTCGTGAACTCGTCGTTGAACTGGCCGACCAGAAATCCGGTCACGCCGATCAAGACGATGATCGCAACGGCCGCGGCCTTCAGCCGCCGCGCCGGCAGCGCGAAATAGTCCGGGCTGAGAATGCGGGCCAGCGCCACCAACGTGAACGGCAGGCTCGCCAGCGTCAGCCCGATAAGGATCAGATCGACGACGTGGTTGGCGTCACTCCCGCGTCCGAACGGGGCCGCCCGGCTCGGTCGAACCCGGCCAGCAGATCGTCGTCGGGAGCGAAGCGTCGCACTCGACGGGCGGGCGGCCGCGGGCCGGGAGATTCCGCTCCCGGCTCGATCGATCCATTCTGGTCGGTCACGGCGGCGGCACATGTGACGGACGTGAAAAACGAGTACGGGTGGGTCGCATGGTGAGAGTCCGATCTCGGCCCGGCAGCCGGCGACTGTTCGCGACGCTACTGCGCACCCGGTGCCGCGACGGAGCTTTCGCCAATCCGCGCCATCGCCGGCCGGATCGACGGTATGAATAGCCGATGAGCGATGCTCAGCGAGCCGGCACACTCGCTCGCGCAGGTCGGTCGCAATCGGCGGCCCGGTGGACGTCGGCCCGGCCGCTGCTGGTCGCGCTGGCGTTCACCGCAGCGCTCATCGCCGGCTGCTCGAGCAGCGGCAACAACCCGGCGCCAACTCCAGCGCCCGGTGCCAGCACTGCCGCGACGAGCCCCGGCAGTGGCGGCGCCAGCACCGGCACGCCGGCGTACTGCGACGCGGCGAATAAGTTGAAGGCCTCGGTCGGAGCTCTCGGGTCCTTGAGCGTCAGCAGTAGCCTGACCGACGTACAGACCGCGATCGACAACATCCAGACCAGCTTGACGGAGTTCCAGACGGCGGCGAAGTCGCAGTTCGGCCCGCAGGTACAGCAGATGCGCACTGCACTCAACAACGTAACGGCCGCGATCCGGGCCGCTGGTGCGAGCCCCAATTCGTCGTCGATCACGGCGATCGGCAGCAGCGCCGCGTCGGTCGTGGCGGCGTATACCGCCCTGCAGCAGGCGATCGGGTCCCGCTGCGGCTAACGGCGCGCGGTTAAGAATCGTCGCGCGCAGCGGCCGACGGCTCGTCCCGCGTCCGCAGCGCCGAGCCGAGGATTACGGTGACGTCGCCGTCTTCGGCCGCGGGTTCGGCTCGCTCGGTGACCGGAACGAGCCGACCGTCCGCCCGCACCCGGAACAACAGATCATGTCCGGGCGGAACCGGCGCGCCGGCCTCACCGACGGTGATCTCGGCGCCGTCGTCACACCGTCGCGCGACCGCGTTCCGTGTGAGCGACGGGGTCACGTCATGCCGTTGGTGATCGTCGACGTCGTGGCCGCGCACGTCCTCACGATCCGGCTCACACCGTTGCCGCCCGAGGCCGCGTCGCGCTCGCCGGCCGCATCGGGTAGCGGCTGACCGCGATCGCGCGGCGCGTCGCCAGCGTGCCGAACGTCGTTGCGTCCCGCACGGCAGCGCCGCCGTGGTCGTTGTTGAAGAACACGTACACGTCGTGGTCGGTCATCGGACCGAATGCGTCCACCGCGCGGTCCATCCAGGACGCGAGCGCCGCGCGCCCGTAGGCAGGACGTGGGTGGGCCGCGCCTTCGTGCATCCGCAGGTAACCCCAGTCGGTGGTACGCCACAGCGGAGTCACCGGCCGTCCACGGCGGTCGGCCCAGGACAACGCGGCGCGCCGGCGTTCCAACACATCGCGGACCGCGGCCGACCACCACGACCCGTGCCGCGGCTCGACCGCGACGCGGACAGAGGTCGGGAATCGCCGGAGAGTGTTGTCCAGAAGGTCCGCGTCGGCCGGGAGGTTCGGCGGCAGTTGGAGGAGGACAGGCCCGAGCCGGTCGCCAAGCGCATCGGCCCGGCCGAGGAATCGGGCCACCGGCTCGGCCGCGTCGCGGAGGCGTTTGATGTGCGTCAGGTAGCGGCTCATCTTCACCGCGAAGCAGAACGTGTCCCCGGCGGTCCGCGCTCGCCATGCGGCGAACGTGTCTCGCTCGGGAAGTCGGTAGAACGCGTTGTTGATCTCGACCGTCGCAAACCGCTCGGCGTAGTACTCGAGCCACTGCCGCTGTGGTACGCCGGTCGGGTAGAACGGCCCACGCCAATCCTTGTACTGCCAGCCCGACGTGCCGACGAGGATCACGGTCGTACCGTACCCATGGCGAGTCGTGCTATGCGGCCGTGACCGAACACACAGGGATGATCACGGCCGGTGTAACCTCCGCGCAACCCACCCGAGGCACCGTTGTGGGCATGAAACGCTCAACCCGCTTGACCCCCCAGTCCCGTCGAACCGCCTCGGGCAGCGCCGCCACCGGCAATGATCTCCACGATGCGTACGTGCAGTCCGTGAACGCCGCGCTCGCGGCCGGCCGCGAACACGTCGCCCACGAACTCGCCGCCGACTACGACCACGATCGCCGGGCGGCCGGTCTCAACCGACAGGCAGCCTGACCCTCGACTGTTCAACGCTCCACCCCACTGGCGTCCCCTATCCCCCAGCGTCGGCGTCGGCGTCGGCGTCGGCGTTGGCCAAACCTTCGACCGCCGCCGGCAGCGCCGCGAGGCCGCTCAGCGTGACCGCCGCCAGTGCCAATGCATCCGGATCGGGCGGATAGGCCGGACGGGGTACGGCGATCACGATCATCGCAGCGGCGCCGGCCGACCGGAGTCCGTTACTCGAATCTTCAACCGCCACACACCGACGCGGGTCGGCACCCAGCGCGGTCGCAACGCTGCGATACACGTCGGGTGCCGGCTTCCCGCGTCGTTCCTCCTCCGTCGATCGGGTCGCCCTGAAGGCCGCGGTCAGGCCCGCGTCACGGAGAACCTCGTCGACGAGCGTGCGCGGTGACGAACTGGCCAGGCCGAGCGGCCATTGATTGGCGAGCCGCCGTACGACATCGACGGCGCCCGGCAGCAGCGGCAGATCCGCGGCGTACGCCTCGGTCATCCGCTCGATGACGTCCCGGGCGACCGTGGCCGCCGGCCGGCCGACGCCGAGATCACTGGCCAGGTACTCCGACCATTCGCCGGTACTCATGCCCATCAGCCGCCGCTGGCTGTCCGGGAGCCAGCGACCGCCGGCCTCGTCGACGTACGCACGCCGGACCCGCTCCCACACCGGTTCGGAGTCGATGAGTACGCCGTCGAGGTCGAAGATCACCGCTTCCACCATGCCTGCTCCCCCGCTCGTCGGGCCCGAATCAGCCCGGCAGAAGGCCGCGCACGTACGCGGCCTGGCCGATGTGCTGCAAGTCGTCGGCTAGCACGCTCACCAGCCGTACGCCCAGCGTGACGGGAGGATCCCACCGCTCGTCGACGATCCGGTCGAGAGCATCGGCGGTCAGCGTGTCGAGCAAACGCCGGGTCCGGCGGGCGACCGCGTCGTAATAGTCGACGAGCACGTCTGGTCCGGTCGGTCGGACGCGGGCCACGTCCGCGGCGACCTGACCGTACCCGGTGTCCATCGTGTCGGCGGGCAGGCCGAATCGCGGAGCCCAGCCACCGGCGGACCATTCCTGTTCATCGCCCAGCACGTCGGCGACGTGGTCATCCTGGATGCGGGCGAGATGCCAAACGATCCAGCCGATGCTGTTCGCGTCGGCCGCGGGCGCCCATCGAAGCTGTTCCGGGGTCAGCCCGTCGACGGCCGACCGTACCAACTCCGGCAGCCGCTCGAACCCGTCGATCAGCACATCACGCTCGTGCATGGAATTCTCCGCTCGTCGCGATCATTTCCGTCCCATCATCGCGTGTCGCCGCACCAACCTCATCGCGGCGCCGGGTGTGCCCGGCGTCGGACCGTCGAGCGATTAGCGGATTGCCCGGCCCGGCCAGTGCCGTCAAACGGCGAGGATCCCGAGCACGCCGGTCAGCTGCAACACGGTCAGCGGGATGCCGGTCGGATTGACGGCCCGCAGCCGCCGGCCCTGGCCGGCGGCAAGTCGCGCGCCACGAAGCAATGCGGTCACGCCGCAACAGTCCATGAACGTCGTCTCCGCGAGGTCGATCACGACGAGTCCGACGCCGTCGGCCGTCACCGCCTTCTCGATGGCGTCCCACAGCGCGGGCTCGGTTGCCAGGTCAATGTCGCCGGCCAGTCCGAGGGTAATCGTTGCTCCGTCGATGTGAGGAGAGATGAGCAGCGGCATCGGTGGACTCCTCGGGCAAGGCAGCGACCGCGGTCCGGCGGTGCGCCCAAATTATTTGCAGCGTAGCAAAGATTGCCCCGGAGCGAGTACGGACGGCGGCCGGGCGGAGCCAGCATGAGGTAGGTGCCGCAGATGGCGCCGGGCACGCTGCGACCGGGGCTGTCGCGTGTGCGGCCTTGGCCAGCCGAACTCAGGCGCTGCGCCGCTGGGAGTTCTCGGCTTGCTTGATCGCTGCGTTACTGGGCGTCTCGGCGGCTATGCGGAACGCGGTCAGCGATCGCGCCAGTTCCTGGCGCGCGGCTTCCGGCATACGCGCCAACACCTCGTCGAGCGCGCGTTGGCGGTTGCGGCTGATCTGCGTCAACAGCGCTTCGGCCTCGCTTGTCACCTGCACCTGCACTTCGCGACGGTCCCGCGGATCGGCCACCCGACGGAGCAGGCCGAGCGCTTCGAGCCGATCGCACAGCCGGCTCGCCGACGACGGGCCGACGCCGAGCGACTCGGCCAGTCCGTTGACATTCGTTTGCGGGTGCGACCGCAGCCACGTGAGAACACGAAGCTGCGTCGGCGAGACGCGTAGGGCGTGGTCACCGCGCGCCGGGTCCAAGACGGTGGCCAGTGACTCGGCAGCGGCCTCGATCGACTCAGCTGCGTTGACTGACCGCTGCATGCGTCGTCCCTTCACGCGCGTCGCGCCTCGACGTCCTCGATCGGGCCCTGCCAGTCGAGGCACACGATCACCGCGTCGTCGGCCAGATCCTCGTCCTCGTGGTAGTCATGCAGTCCCCGCATGACGCTACCAACTGCCTCGGTCGCGGGCTGGAGCCGAGTGCCCCGCAACGCTGACAGGAGGCCGTGGAGGCCGAAGGCATCGCGACCGCCCGGCGCCGCGGCGTGCACGCCGTCGCTGACGACAAACAGCCGCTCGCCCGGGTCAAGGTCGAACGTCTGCAGTTCATAGCGTGTGTCGACGAACATGCCGAGCGGGAGCTGATGGTCGAGCTTGACCGGCGTCGTCTGGCCGCCGCGCATCCGGAATGCTTGCGGCGAGCCGGCATCGATCGCTGTGATGTGCCCGTTATCCAGGTCCAACTCCAACAGCAGTGTGGCCACGCTGTGTTCACCTCCGTGCACCCCGTACACCGTGTCCGAGGCTAGTTCGGCCTGTTCCACGAGGTTGCCGCCGGACCGTCGTGCATTGCGCATAGCCGTCACCGCGAGGACGGTGAGCATGGTGGCGTCGATGCCGCTGCCGTCCCCGTTCAGAATCGTGACCGTGAGGCGGTTGCCGTCCAGTGACCAGTCGAAGTGGTCCCCGGCCACCGAATAAGCCGGTTCGAGCTGGCCGGCCAGCAGAAAGTTGTGACCGCCCAGCGCACGACCCGGCAGCATGTCCCACTGCATTTCGGCCGCCATCGTGAGTCGCTGGCGGCGCCGGGCCAGGCGGTAGCGGTCGGTGCTGCGATCGGCGACGGCCAATGCCAAGGCCAGCTCGTCGGCGACCGTACGCAGGGCGTCGAGTTGCCGTTCATCGGCGCCGTCGGCCAACTCGACCACAAGCACGCCCAGACGGTCCGACCAGATGCTCAGCGGGATCAGCACCCGGGTCCCGTTCGCGTCGTCGATCGCCTCGAGCACGGTGTGCTGACTACCGAAGGCCCGGCCCGCGGTCGTACGTTCATGCAGCGAGCCGGCCGTGGAGTGAGCCGATCGCAGCACTGGCCACAGCCCGTAGACGCGATAGTCCGCCAGCAGCACCTCCGCCCGCCGCGCGGCGAAATGCTCCGTCACGTACCGCTCCGCGACGTCCACGACCTGGTCGGGCTTGGCCCGGCGAAGGAGTGGGCCGATCGTGGGCACGTCAGACACCCGGGCTCCCTCCAGCTCGTCGACTGTTCCAGAACATCGAGAAGCAGTCGAATCGCGGTGCCGGCCCGTCAAATCCGTGCCTCAAGGCAAATAATGATAGGCGTCGCCGTGCCGGGGAGCGAAATTCTCGTGAGCGCAAGACATCGCACACGGTCTCGTGCACACGGGAAGCGGTCGGCGAAGGTGATCGCGAACGCGTTGAGCGCTGGCCTCCACCGCATCGTCCATCGTGCCCGCTGGTGCATGTCGCGTCCGCAACGAACTCAGCACGGGGCGCCAGCGCGGCTCGCGGCGCCGTGAGTGCGTGACGCGGCGCCGTCAGTGCCTCACGCGATCCGCTCGGTTCGGTGCGGCGCCGGCGTCGCCGGCGACACAGATTGCGGATCGCCGTCAACGCGCGGCGCGGCTAGAGTGCGCTCATGAATCCCCTGGTGCTGTCTGTGTGGGTGTTGGCCGGGGTCTGCCTGACCGTATGGGTGACCTCGCTGGCGACACGCGAACACTCATGGGTGGACCGGATCTGGTCGATCATTCCCATTGCCTATGTTGGGATCTTCGCGGCGACGGCGGGGTTTGACGACGTCCGCCTTAACCTGATGCTCGGTCTGGTCACGCTCTGGGGTGTGCGGCTGACGTACAACTTCGCACGGAAGGGCGGCTACGCGCCCGGTGGCGAGGACTACCGCTGGGCGGTGCTCCGCGGACGGATGCCGCGTTGGCAGTTCCAGTTGTTCAACCTGTTCTTCATCACCGTCTATCAGAACGTGCTGCTGCTGCTCATCACATTACCGGCGTACACGGCCCTTCAGCATCGCGGCCAGATCGGCGCGCTCGACATCGTCGCCGCCGCCGTGTTCCTCGGCTGCCTGGTCGGCGAGACCGTCGCCGACGAGCAGCAATGGACGTTCCAGACGTGGAAGCGGGACGAGATCGCGGCCGGGCGGGACCCGCAACCGCGCTTCGTGCAGACCGGAATGTTCCAGTACTCGCGCCATCCGAACTTCTTCTTCGAGCAGGCGCAGTGGTGGGTGATCTTCGCATTCGGCGCGATCGCCGCAGGCTCGGTAGCACAGTGGACGGTCGCGGGCGCGGTCCTTCTCACGCTGCTCTTCGTCGGCTCGACACGCTTCACCGAAAGCATCTCGCGCTCGCGCTACCCGGAGTACGCCGACTACCAGGCCAGCACGTCGGCCGTTATCCCGTGGTTCCCGAAGGGCGCCCCGGACAAGGCCACCAAGCCAGCCTGACCCCTGTGTCGTCCGACGGCACGGAGCCGCATCGGTTGACATATGACTGCGTCACACATACGTTGGGATGATGACGAAGCTGACGACGAAGCTCGAGATCAAGTCCTGGGATGAACAGCCCTATCGGGAGTTCGACGACGGTCGCAAGTTCACGAAGGCTGACGTCACGTTGGTCGGAACGGGCGACGGCATCGAGGCCGGATCGTTCGAGTCGATCATGTTCTACCGCACCGATGGCACAGCCGACTACGTGACCGTGATGCAGTTGACCGGCACGCTCGACGGCGAGTCCGGCGACTTTGTCCTGCGTGGCAACGGCACGTTCGATGGAACGTCGGCGCGCGGTGAGATGGAGATCGTGCCCGGATCCGGCTCCGGCGGACTGGCCGGCATCAGTGGTCGGGCCGCGAGTGTGTCGACCCACGACGACTACCCGCATATGCCGCTCGAGATCACGTACTCACTTGGCTGAGTCGTCGCGACCGCCGTCGGACGGCGAGGCAAGCGGGCACCAGGCCAACGTGCTCGGCGCGCTCGCCCTTGCGATTGCCGACCAGACCGAACTGGCCGTTGTCGGGGCGACCGGACAGTCAGTTACCGCGGCGGCGGCGCTCTCGGCGCTGTCCGAATTCCTCGACCGGCCGACGCTGGACCAGATCCGGCGCGTCCTCGGGCTGACGCCGTCCGGCGCCGTACGGCTGATCGATCGGCTCGCCGAGGCCGGGCTGGTGACGCGGGGACCGGGCGTGGACGGACGTACCCGCTCCGTGATTTTGACCGATGCTGGGCGACGCGCGGCCGAAGCCGGCGCGGCGGCGCGCCTGACCTACCTGCGCGACAGCCTCGCCAACCTGACCGCGGTCGAACGCGAGACGCTCGATCATCTGCTCGGCCGGGTGATGGCCGCCGTCGTGGACCGCAAGGACGGCGGTGCGTGGATCTGCCGGCACTGCGATCTCACCGGATGCGAGCGGTCGGCCGGCCGGTGCCCGGCGATGAACGCAGCGACCGCCAAGTACGCTCCGCCGGCCTAGGTCCGCCAAATCACGCCCGGCAAATCACGCCCGGCAAATCACCCCGCAGATCACGCCTGCGCGTCGAGGTAAGCCTTCGAGACGCGTTTGGGTGCTTGCTTGAGCCACGCCTCGATGATCAGTTCTTCCAGCTCCGGTACGGCGATGCGCTCGAGCCGCACGAGAATCGCCGGATAGCCGTCGAAGTGTGGGGTCGTGAAGTAGACATCCGGGTCGTCAGCGATCAACGCTTCCTTCGCGCCTACATCGGGCACGCGCGCACCGAGGATCGGACCGTCCGGTGCGGATTCGCCGAGGGCCGCCAGGTCGCCTTTGCGAAGCGGCCGTTCCCACACGAAGCCCTTGTCCTTCACCCGCCAGTCACGCAGCCCGTCGCGGCCCTGCCGCTCGAACGTCTCCGGCAGGCCGAGCGCGATCGCCCGTACGTCATCCCAGGTTGCCATGGCGTCTCCAACCTACGGCGTCCGCCTGGTGCGTGCACGGTCACGACGCCATCCGGTCGCCTCCGTCCGCCGTCACCTGGCGGGCGTATCGTCGGGCCATGACCCGGGCCCTTTCCGGTACGGTGCCGGTTGGGTTGCTCGCCCATCTGCGTCGGGCGCGCGACCACATGGACCGCCAGTATCAGGCCGAACTCGACCTCGACCAGGTGGCCCGCATCGCCGGCGTCTCGAAGTATCACTTCGCCCGGTGTTTCGAGGCCACGTACGGCGAGACGCCGATGCGATACCTGACCCGTCGCCGTATCGAACGCGCGCAGGACCTACTGCGGGTCGCGAACCTGACCGTGACCGAGATCTGCATGCTCGTCGGGTTTTCGAGCCTCGGATCGTTCTCGACACGATTCACGAAGCTCGTCGGTGAGACGCCGACCGCCTATCGCGATCGCTGGGCCGCGCGAGGTGGGCCGCACGTGCCCGGCTGCTATCTGTTCATGCGCGGCGTCTGGGATCACGACGGCACGACCGGCCGACGCCCGCGCACTCGCGACATCGCCGATCACACCGCGCGCGACCGGGCGACACGTGACTGAGCAATCTGAAAGAAGCCCGGCGGCCGGCCGTACGCCTACCGTGAGAGGCATGATTACCAACGTTTCGCTCGTCACCGTGTATTGCCTCGATCAAGACGAGGCTCGCGACTTCTACGTGAACACACTCGGCTTCGTACCGAACACCGACGCCACCATGGGCGAGGACTTCCGCTGGGTCAGCATCAACCATCCCAACCAGCCGGAGCTGCAGGTCACTCTCATGAAACCGGGGCCGCCACTCGACCCGGCGTTCGCCGGCCAGATCCGCGAGCAGCTCGAAAAGGGGCAGATGGGCGGCCTCGGGCTGAAGGTCGACGACTGCCACAAGACGTACGACGAGCTGACCGCCAAGGGCGTCACGTTCCTGCAGCCGCCCTCGGACCGCCCGTACGGCGTCGAGGCCGTCATGCGCGACAACTCCGGCAACTGGCTCGTCCTGGTGGAGCCGCGCGACTTCGATCCGGCCGAACTCGCCAATTTCGAGTCCTGACCGGCCCGGCCGAACATGGTCCGCGCGAGCCGGACGGCCGTTATGAGGCGGTGCGGCGCTTGCGGACCTGATCGATGGCGGCCGAGAGACGCCGGTCGATGCGGGCGCCGTTGCGCCGAAAGCCAAGCTCGTCCCGAGCCTCCTGCTTGAGTTCGAAGTCCGTGCGCAGCAGGCCGTCGGCGGTGATCCACTCGATGATCGCGATCAGTTCCGCATCGCTGTAGTCCGCGATCGGCGCGCCGAAACTGGCCGCCGGTCGTGGACCGCGCCGCCGGCCCGGCGGCAAGGTGTCAGCGAATTGCAGACGCATATCCGTCGCTTGCGGCGGCCGGAATCCGTCCTCGTCATCGTCGACCTTCGCCGATTCGGGGGTCTGGGTGACTGCTGGATAGTCGGCGCGGTCGGCGGCGTAGACGGCCGCCTCGTACGCGGCCCGGATCCGGGCGATCTCCCGGTCGGGATGGCGGAACCAGTCCGTCGACCAGATCCGGTGGAAGCGCCAGCCCAGACGCTCCAGCTGTTCCTGGCGAAGCCGGTCGCGCGACCGGGTGGTCGGTGCCGAGTGGTAGGCGGCCCCGTCCGCCTCGATCGCGAGCACCATGCGGCCAGGCTTAGTCGGGTGTTTCGCGGCGAAATCAATGAAATAGCCGGCGACACCGAGCTGGCATTCCACGTCGATGCCGACCGCGCGTAGGCGGTCACGTACCTGGATCTCAAACGGGTTCAAGGCCACGGTGTCCGGAAGCGTCGAGGCCGGCAGCACGGCATCGCCGGCCGCGTAGCGGAGGAAGTCGCCGAGTCGGCGGGCACCGTCGGCGGTGAGCTTCGACGAGTCGAGATCGTCGGGATGGAAGCCGGCGACGACGGTCATGTGCCGCTTGGCCCGGGTGATCGCGACGTTCAACCGGCGCTCGCCGCCAGCAACGTTCAGCGGTCCGAAGCGGTGCATCATCCGGCCGCGGCTCTTGCCGTACCCGATTGCGAGAATGATCGCGTCCCGCTCATCGCCCTGCACTCGTTCGAGGTTCTTGATGAAATAGGGTTCCGGCCCGTCGCGGTCGAACCAGTCCCGCGCGTCCGGCTCGCTGCGCAGCCGGATGTTCAGCGCCTCTTCGATGCGATTCGCGTGCGTGATCCCCATCGTGATCACTCCGAGCGATTCGCTCGGCCGCCGCCGGGCGTGACCGATCATCAGATCGACGACCCGGCGCACCTCCTGCGGCGACGAGCCGTCCTTCGACTCGGCTCCCTCGACGAGCACGAACTCGATCGGCGACGTCACCGCCGTGCCCGGGAACGTGACCATCCGGTTGTCGTAGAAGAACGCATTCGACGGCGCGATCAGCCGTGCATCCTGGCTGCGGTAATGCCAGCCGAGGTAATACTCGTGCGCGAGAGTCCGGCCGAGCGCACGGTTGAACGCCTCCAGCACCGACTCGGCATCTTGGGTCAGCAGATCGCGCTCGACGTCCTCCTCGGTGTCCACCGCGGCTTCGAAGAACGCTGTCGGCGGCAATTGCTTCGAGTCACCGGCGATCACCGCCGTGCGTGCGCGGGCGACCGACGGAATCGCCTCGGCCGGCTGCACCTGGCTCGCCTCGTCAAAGATGACAACGTCGAAGAGCTGCTCGGCCGGCAGTAGCTGCGACACGAGCAGCGGCGACATCGCCCAGCACGGCTTCGCCGCGAGCAGCACATCCGGCGCGGACCGGACCAGGTCGCGCAGTGGCTTCAACCGGCGCTTCTTGGACAACTCGCGGCTGAGGTAGAGGTCCTGCTCCAGATGACGGGTACGGACGTCCGTCAGGCGCTCGGCCACGCAGCGGCGTACGCGCTGCCGGTTCGCCTCGGCGTGCGCGTGGTCGGTGGCGATGAAATCGTCCGCCACGGCGCCGTGGGCGATGCCGTCGAACGACGCCAGATGCGGGTCGCCCAGCACGATCCGTTCGTGGATCGCCGCAAGTCGTACGGCGTCGAACGCCTCGACGACGAGGCGACCACGACGGTCTGCCGGCCATGTCGGCGCGACCCGGGCGAGCCAGCCGAGCAGGTCGCCGAGCCCGACGGCGCGCAACTCGCCGTCGAGGCGGTTCATGCGGGCGACGACATGCGCGCCACTCGGATCGCTCGACAACTCGCCCATCATCGTCCCGAGCGCATCCCAGTCACGCGCTGCGAGATCACCGGCGGCCAGCAGGTCACCGAGTTCGGCGAGCAGCGCCTGCGTCGCGTCGTTGGCCGCGATCGCGCCGCTGAGATCGGGCTGGGCGGGCGGTCGTACCCGGGAAATCCGCCACCACTCGGCCGCGACCGCCACGACTTCCCGCAGCTCCGCGGCGAGATCGCCACCGCGCCCGCCGAGTCGCAGCGCCGTGGCCTGCCGGCGCGTACGCCATCTTTGCCACCAGCCGAGCGAGCCGCCATCGGCGAGTTTGCCGGCCGAGTGGCGGGAGGCCGCGACGATCAGCCGCGGCAGATCCTGGTCATAGATTTCCGGACGCCAACGGGCCGCGACCGCGGCGGTGCGGGTACAGATGGCGACCATGGCGTTGGCCTCGGCCGGCGTTCGCGGGTCGGCGAAGCCGAGCGCCGCCGCGACGTCGCCCGCCTGCCGGTGGAGCTCGACCAGCCAACCGCGGATCTGGTCGACCGCTTCGCGAGCGCGCGCCGCCGCCGCGTCCGACTGAAACCGCGCGAGCGACCATGGCCCGCGCCGCGCCGGGTCCAGGCCGCCGATCGCGACGAGTTCGCCCAGCGCACCCCGGATCCGCTCGGCGCGATCGACATCGAGGCCATCGACAACGTCCCGGCCCAGCCGTACGTCCGACCGTGCCTCCGGCGCCACGCCGATCAGGGCGGTCTGCGCCGCGTGAACCGACATGTCCCACGGCGGCCGTGGCCGGTGCATCGCGGCGTCGTGCTCGATCAGGGCCGTCCGATCACGTTCGAGGCGCGCGTGCAGCCGGGCGTAATCCACGGCCTCGATGGTTCGAGCGCTTTCGATGGCGTCGCGGAACTGTTCGTAGACCTTGGTCCGGTTCGCGGCGGTGACGTGCAGATCGAGGGTGATTTCGTCGAGGCCAGCGCTTTCGAGGCGACCCAGTACGGCGTCGATGGCCGCCCGCTTCTCGGCGACGAACAGCACCGTCCGACCACGGGCCGCGAACGTCGCAATGATGTTGCTGATCGTCTGCGACTTGCCGGTGCCCGGTGGACCCTGCACAACCAGGTTGCGCCCGGCCAGCGCCGCGTTGATCACATAGTTCTGCGACGGGTCGGCGTCGAGCACGAGAAACTCGTCGACCGCCGACGTGTGATCCGGCTGGTCCACGGTGACCTCGCCGACCGGCCGCCGGATGCGTTCGATCGCGCCGAGGTCGCCGGCCATCGCCGCGACCAGGTCGTTGTCCGCGAACGCGTCCGCGTTGTCGAGCAGGTCCTGGTGCATGGCGAGCTTCGCGTAGTGGAACGTGCCGATGAGCGCACCGGGGACGATGTGGAAATCGGGTACGTCGACGAGCGCGCCGCCGAGCTTGGCCAACGCCTCGTCCACGCGATCGGGATCGTCGACGATGTCGTTGAGATCGGCAACCAGTTCCGGGTCGACGTCGACGCGGAACGTCGAGCGGAGGTAGTGGAGCAGCACCGGGCTGATCTCCACGTCCCGATCGGCAACGAGATCGAAGTCGTCGCGGCCGGGTCGGCGCGTGACCGCGATGTCACGAAGGAGCACCGGCGCCCGGATCTCGCGCCGACCACTGTGGTCGGTGTCGGCCGCAGCGTCAGCCGCTACTGCGATGTCCGTGCCCGCCCCTGTGGTGCCGGCTGCGTCGGTGATCGCGCCGTCGGTGATCGCGCCGTCGGTGATCGCGCCGTCGGTGGGCGGATCGCTGACCGGTCGTCCGCGCCAGCGGCCACGGCGCGGCACGTCACCGGTCGAGCGGAAGTCCGTCCACGTCGCGAACCCGTACGCCAGCCGGCCGATGCGTACGCCGCGCTCCTCGTCGTATTCCTTGATGCGCCGACGGATCGACTCGGCCGTCTTGGCTGCCGCCTGATAGGCCGCCTCGTCCCGGAACAATTGCCGCAGCCGTACGGTCTCGCCCCGCAGCAGCCGAGCGAGTGCGACCGGATCGACCCGTGTGTCCGTGCCGTCGGGCGCGTCATCCGCACTGCCGGCGGCCGGGTCACGGTCACCGGCATCGGCCGGCGAGCCGAGGAGGATCTTTCCGCGGTCCTTGCAGTAGAGCAGTTCGTTGCGGCCGGTCTTGTCGATGAGCGTGTCGGCCCAGACGCTCGCCGCGCGCACGGCGGCGGCGTGGCCGGTCTCGTGCTCGGTCGGCGGGCCGGGGGCGGTCATCCGTCTAGTGTCTCCAATCCACGCACGCGACCGGTCACCTCGCACCGGCGTTTCGTGCACCGGAGTCGACAAATTCCGCCGTTCCGGCCGGTCGCCGGCGGTTCGGGACCGATGCGAGCGCGGCGGCTCAGAACTCCCGCGCCCGCCGAAGACGACGCGGTCGGCCATCCGGATCGGCGATCAGATGATAGATCGGTGCCGCCAGCGCCGCGGTCGCGGTGCCGATGTGCGGCACGGTGTATCGGCGTAGCCGACCAGGCGGTCGCGGACCCACGCGACCGCCGGCGTGCCACGCATCGAGCCGGGCCGCCGTCTGCGCGTATGCCGCGAACGCCCCGGCCGCCGGGATGAGGTCGGCGTCGTCGCCCGCGCCGCGCTCCAGATGTTCGCGATGGAGCTGCAGGCGAAGCGCCCGACCGAAGTCCGTACCGCCGTCTTCGTCCATGACCGCGCACGACAGTTCGGAATCGTGCGTCCACGACCGCAGGTTGACGTTGTCCGACCCGATACACGTCCAGACGTCGTCCATCACGCACGCTTTGGCGTGGACGTAGATCGGTGTGCCGAGCGCGTTCTCGATGCCGTACACGGCGACTCGCTCGGGCGCGGCGCGGTGCAGGATCCGCAGGGCCTTGGCGCGCCCGATGTCCTGCGCCGCGCCGGAGAGGCCGGTCTGATCCGGATGCATCGGGACCACACCGATCATATGCAGCATCGGCCGCCGCGCCAGCACGTCCGCGAATCGGGTCGCGATCTCGACCGACCAGAGGTACTGATCCTCCAGGTAGATCAGCGATTCGACGCTCTCGAGCGCCCGCAGGTAGGCCCGAGCGATGCTGCGCTCACCGTCCGGCGCGAACGGATAACCCATCCGCCGGTACGGATATGTGCGCAGCACCTGCACGACGCGCCCGCCGGTCCGATCCGGATCGGGCATCTGCTCGGGCATCGGGTCGGCCTTCGTATCCTCGCGGGCGACCAGGTCGCGCAGGCGTCGGAAGGGATTTCGGGTCAACGGGTTCGGATCTGTCCACCGCTCGCGAAATGACGCTTCGACGTCGCCGACGGCCGGGCCGCGGATCGCCAGCTGCACGTCGTGCCATGGTGGCCGGTTGCCGTAGAGATCGGAGATGCGGAGCGGTTGATCGTCGCCGTGGTGGTGGACGTCGTCGGCTCGGCTGTGGCACAAGTCGATGCCGCCGACGTACGCGACGTCGAGCTCCGGCCGGCCAGGATGGCGCACGACAACGATCTTCTGATGGTGCGAGCCTCCCGTACGCACCCGCATGTCGCGAAGACACTCGCCGCCGGCGGCCTCGATCTCGTCGCCGAGATGGTCGTTCTCCTGCGCGCTGAACGCGAACTTGTCCCAGTGCGACCGCCACACGAGTCCCTTGACGATGACGCCGCGGGACGCTGCCGCGCACAGCACCCGCGACACCTCGGTGCCGTCACCGTCGAGCCGCTCATTCGGGTCGCCGCGCCAGTCGGTGAACATGACGAGGTCGCCGGCGACGGTAGCCTGCAGGGTCTCCAGCAGTTCGGCAAAGTACACCGAGCCGTGCACGAGCGGTCGTACGTCATTGCCGGTGGTGTACGCGCGCCCATCGCCTCGCCGCCGATCGAGCGCGGTGAAGGCGTTGCCGCGTCCGTCGGTGTCGAGTAGCCAGCCTTCCGGCCCGATATGGACGGACGACGCAGCTTCCAGCGAACCAACCACGCTCGATGATTCCCACATCCGGCCGCGGCACAAACGTCAGACGATTGAAATGCTGTGAATCGGGGTAGCAACCGTTGTCATCGCGTTCCATGAGTCGTCAGGAGGCGACCCCCCATGTTCGGCAGACACACTTCGACCACCACCGACCCGGACAGCACCGTGGTCGACGAGCGTGGCGAACGGTATGTGAGCTCGCCCGACGGCACGCGGGCCGAAACCGTGCCGGGTCGCTCGGAGCGCACCGAGCGGTGGGACCCCGAGCCGGCCGTCACCGAACGCGCCGCCGAGCGACGTGAAGCGAACGCCGCGAACGAGGCGGCCGCGGAGCAGGCGGCCAACGACCGGACCGAGACGGTGCCGGCCGCCGAACCGGTCACCGAACCGGTGGCCGAACCCGTCGCCGAGCCGGTCGTGGAGACGAAACGCTGGGCCCACGTCAGTGGGATGGCGACGCTGTCCCTGATCGTCGGCACGCTCGCCGTGGCGGCGACGCTGACCGGGCTGCTCGCACCCGTCGGCTTTGCCGCCGGTGTGCTGGCCATTCTTATCGGGATCGTCGCGCTCTACGCCGTTCGCCGCCCCGGCGTCACCGGCCACACGCTGGTCGGCTTGGGCGTCCTGTTCGGGCTGGTGGCGATCATCCTGTCCGTTTTGGCGATGAACGACTCGCTGTCCTGGCTGTCGAGCAAGACCAACGAGATCACGACCGTCCACAACTGGCTCACCGACCACTGGCACTGGTTGCGCCGCTGGTAGGCGTTCCCCCGTCGAGGGGCACCATGCGGGCGCGTCGAGGCTTCGGCCCCGGCGCGCTCGCGTCTGTGTGGGGTCCGCCACCGTAGCCGGGCAAAACTTGTCAACCCAGATTGATAAACCTAGGTTGAAGATATGGTCGAACTCGCTGTCGACGCCTCGCGCGTCGCATCCGATCTGCACGTCTCCATCGGGCGGCTGGTCCGTCGACTGCGTCAAGGTCACGTACCCGGTGATCTAACCCTGTCCGAGGCTTCCGTGCTCTCCCGGCTCGACACCCGCGGACCGGCTACCCCGAGCGAACTCGCCTCGGAAGAGCGCATTCGACCGCAGGCGATGTCCACGACGATCGCCGGGCTGGAGGCACGCGGCCTGGTCGCTCGCGCCGGCGATCCCGCCGACGGGCGCCGCGTCCTGATGTCGGCGACCGACGCCGGACGCCAACTGCTCGTCGACCGGCGCGGCGTCAAGGCCGCCCGAATGGCGCACGCGCTCGCGACCGGCTTCACACCGGCCGAGCAGCAGCAGCTGGCCGATGTGATACCGCTGCTCGAACGTCTTGCGGTGATGCTGTGACCGTCGCCGTCGGTGGCCGGTCGGATCGGTACAAATGGGTGGCGTTGTCGAACACGACGCTCGGCGTGCTGATCGCGACACTCGACATCTCGGTCGTGATCATTGCGATGCCGGCCATCTTCCGCGGCATAGGTCTGGACCCGCTCGCCCCCGCCAACAT
This sequence comes from uncultured Actinomycetota bacterium, assembly GCA_963724705.1. GTDB lineage: Bacteria > Actinomycetota > Actinomycetes > Mycobacteriales > Micromonosporaceae > DASQPR01. The sequence continues at coordinate 1,062,291 of CAVRVS010000004.1, read as the reverse complement.
CGGCTACCTGCTGTGGATGATCCTGGGCTACCTGCTGGTCACGGCCGTGCTCGTGGTATCGCTCGGTCGTCTCGGCGACATGTTCGGCCGCGTCCGGATGTACAACCTCGGCTTTGCCGTCTTCAGCGTGGCATCGGTGGCGCTGTCGCTGGATCCGTTCCATGCGCGCTCCGGCGCGTTGTGGCTCATCTTGTGGCGCGTGGTCCAGGCGACCGGTGGCGCGATGCTGATGGCGAACTCGGCCGCGATCCTGACCGACGCGTTCCCGGCGAACCAGCGGGGCATGGCCCTGGGCGTCAACCAGATCACCGCGCTCGCCGGCCAGTTCCTCGGCCTGGTCGCCGGCGGCCTGCTCGCCGCGATCGACTGGCGCGCGGTCTTCTGGATCAGCGTGCCATTTGGCCTCGTCGGCACGATCTGGTCGTATCGGAGCCTGCGCGAAACGAGCACCCGGACCAAGGCACGCGTCGACTGGGCCGGCAACCTCACGTTTGCGCTCGGAGCTGCGTTGATCCTGGCCGCGATGACGTACGGCATCCAGCCGTACGGTGGCCACCCGACCGGTTGGACCAACCCGATCGTGCTCGGTGGCCTGATCGGCGGTGTTGTCCTCCTGGCCGTGTTCGTGCTGGTCGAGACCCGGGTCGCGCAGCCGATGTTCAACCTCGCGCTGTTCAAGATCCGTGCATTCGCGGCCGGGAACATCGCGACGTTGCTGACCGCGACCGCCCGCGGCGGCCTGCAGTTCATGCTGATCATCTGGCTACAGGGCATCTGGCTGCCGCTGCACGGCTACAGCTTCGAGCAGACACCGCTGTGGGCCGGCATCTATCTGCTCCCGCTGACCGCCGGCTTCCTGATTGCCGGACCAGTCTCCGGATTTCTGTCGGACCGGTTCGGGTCACGGCTGTTCGCCACCGGCGGCTTGTTGATCGTCGCGGGCGCCTTCATCGGCCTGATGCTGATCCCGGTGAACTTCAAATATCCGGAGTTCGCCGCGCTCATTCTGGTCTGCGGTCTTGGCCAGGGCATGTTCTCTGCGCCGAACACGTCATCCGTGATGAGCAGCGTTCCGTCCGCGGACCGCGGCGTCGCGTCTGGTATGCGCGCAACCTGCCAGAACGCGGGCACGTCGTTATCGATCGGCATCTTCTTCTCGCTGATGATCGCCGGCCTCGCGAGCGCGCTGCCACACACGCTCACGACCGGACTTACGGCACAAGGCGTTCCGGCGGCGACCGCCTCACAAGTGGCCACGCTCCCCCCGGTCAGCACGCTGTTCGCAGCGTTCCTGGGCACCAATCCCATGCAGCATCTGCTCGGCGCGAACGTGTTGAATGCCCTGCCGGCCCATAACGCCGCGACGCTGACCGGCCACGAGTACTTCCCGAACCTGATCTCCGGACCGTTCCACCACGGCCTGGTCATCGTGTTCACCGCTGCGGCGATCATGGCCCTGGTCGCATGTGCGGCGTCGGCGTTGCGCGGCAAGCGATACATGCATGACGAGCCATCCGTACCCGGCCCGATGTCAAGCCCAACCTCCGATGCGTCGTCGATGGCCGATGAGGATTCGCGCGGCATGCGTCCGGCGGCGATACTCGACTAAGTGCATCCAATGACCGAGGTTCCGCTGGCCGGCGGCTACGTCTCCGGTGCCGTACGCGTCGGCGACACCGTACGGCGTGCCGTCTCGCCCCGGTCGGCGTACGTGCGTGAGTTGCTCGACCGTTTCGCCGCCGCCGAATGGCCCGGCGCACCGAGATTCCTCGGCTACGACGAGGCCGGTCGCGAGATCGTCGAGTTCATCGACGGTGACGTGCCCGCGACGGCGAACGATCCGTCGTTCCACTGCGATGCGAGTCTCGTTCGGGTTGCGGAACTCGTCCGGGAATTCCACGACCTGACGGTCGGATCGCCGTTGCTGGCTGGCGCCGACGCTCGCCACCGTGCCGACGGTGCCGCGAGTGCCGACGGTGCCGAGGTGGTCTGCCACAACGACCTCTCGCCGAAGAACACCGTCTACCACCGGGTCGGCGACCGCTACGAGCCGGTCGCGTTCATCGACTGGGACATCGCGGCACCCGGCCTCCGCCTTCATGACGTCGCACATATGTGCTGGCAGTACGTCGGCCTCGGTCCCGACGTGGCGGACACCGCGGCCGCAGCCCGGCGCGTACGGCTGATGGCCGACGCGTACGGACTGGCCGACCGGTCGGAACTGGTCGACACGATCGCGTGGTGGCAGGACCGTTGCTGGCGCGGCATCGAGGCGGAGGCCCGGGCCGGGGCACCACATGCGGTCGCGCTCCGGCGGGCCGGCGCTGTGCGCGAAGTTCGTGACGCGTTCGACTGGGTGGTCGCGAACCGGTCGCGCCTGGACTCGATGCTGCGTTAGCGTGCGGTATGCGCAGCGCCTGTGACATCCTCGCCGACCAGTGGCGAATCTCGGCCGACCGGCTGGATAAGCGCCTCGATGGCATCGCCGATCCCGAATTCTTCTGGGCTCCCGTCGAGGATATTTGGACGGTTCATGCGTGGGCGGACGGCGGTGCGACCATCGACTACCACGTCCCGGCGCCCGATCCCGCGCCGGTGACCACGATCGCGTGGCGCCTGGTCCACATTGCGAACGGGAACTGGATCTACTGGGAACACGCGTTCGGCCCCGGCGAACGTACCTTCATCGATCTGATACTGCCCACGAGCGCCGAGGGCGCCCGGCACTATTGGCGCGACAGCCGGGCAGCGATCACGGACTGGATCGAGGCAGCCGACGACGGCGACCTGCAAGAGCTCCGTCCGAGCCATCTCGGCCAGCCTCGAAACGCGCGCGAGGTCATGACGACCCTGATCGACGAGCAGACCCACCACGGCGCCGAGATCGGTCTCCTGCGCGATCTCTATCTGCGCCGGGACTGAATCGGCGGCCCGGCCCCGGGCCGCGACAGCAGTCGGCGGCCGGGCGCCGCCGCGCGGAGGACCGGGCCGCGACAGCAGCCGGCGGCCTGGTCGCCTCGCGCCGGAAGACATGATCGCAGCCCGATGAGGGTATTGATGTCGAGCGTCGGTGCTCGCGACGGCCGTTTCGCGATCGTGGTGGCAGACCGCACATTCCCGGTGGATGACAGGTGGCCAACGGCGGGGATACTGGAGTCAGCGGCGAACGGACGAGGTGGGCACGATGGGTGGTTTCTCGGCGGTGACAGGCGCGATGGCGGGCGCGGCGGCAACCCCGACGACAACTCCGACACGGGAAGCTGTGGACGCCGTACTGGCTCGCGCCGGGTCCGAGATCACGCTGGTCGACCCGGCCGACGGCACCGGCTGGCTGTGGCCTGATGACCTGGCCGAGCGGATCACCGCGGCCGCCGCTCGTGGCTGCCGCACGCGTGTGCTGTTCGGTCGGTGGCCGTCGGCGGCGCGCCCTCGCCAGTTCGCCCGGCTCGCCGCGGAGGCGGGCACCGAGATCCGTACCGGCAGCGCACCCGAGCAGGCCATGCTGGCCGTGGACGGGGTCACCGCGCTCCTGCCGTCGGACAGCCGTACGGTCGCCGTGATCACTGCGCCCGGTGTCGTCCGTACGCTGTGCGGCTTTGCCGACATCGCCTGGTCACACGCGGCGGCCGCGCCGTCAACGGCACCCGCCGACGACGCCGTGCACCGTACGCTGCAGCAGCGCATCGTCGCTCTGCTGGCCGACGGCGCCAAGGACGAGACGATTGCCAGGGCACTCGGCATGTCCGTGCGCACCTGCCGCCGGCACATCGCCGACATCATGCAACGCCTGGACGCGGTCAGCCGCTTCCAGGCCGGCGCCAACGCTGTCCGGTTCGGCCTCGCCGCCAACCAGCCGTTGCCCCGCTCCTGACCCGCGACCGGCTCCTTCCGCCCACGCCGTGACCGCCCGCGGCGGGAGCCACGGGCGGTCAGTTCACGAGTGTCTACCGAGGCCGGTCACCCCGCGTCGGTGGTGAGTACGGGCAGATACCCGCCGGACTGGCCGGCCGCGGTCGGGTGGTAGGACTCGTCGAGGTCCGTGAAATTCAGCGCGTGCAACCATTTCGTACCGCCGCTACAGAGCTGATGACCGACGAACGCGGAGCGTACGTCGCCGAACGTGAAGCCGTGCCGGCTCGCCGCCGAGCTGATCACGCCGTCGAGAAGGTTGATGCCCTCATCGATCTTCGAATGCGACGTGGCCGACAGCCCGACGCAGAACGTGCCGAGCTGATAGAAGACCGGGTAGTCGAGCACCACCACGTGGGCGTTCGGCGCGTGCGAGCGGATTGCGTTGTACGTCGTATCGAGCCGGCCTGGCAGTGTCGTCTGAGCGAAGTTCTCGGCCGACTGCACGGCCGCGACACATTGGGTGGTGCCATCCAGCGCGCACGTCTCCATGATGTTCGCGAAGCCGACGTCGTTGCCGCCGATCGTGACGCTGACCAGAGTTGTCGACGTCGACAGTACGGAGAGCTGGCTGGAATTGAGACTCGTCGTGGTCGCACCGGCGCAGGCGACCGACGTGTAGCTAGCTGGCGCGTGGGCCGCCGCCCACAATGCCGACGCCGCGTTCGTGCTGCGATCGCACGACCCGCTGGAGCTGATCAGGCTGCCGGCGCCGAGACCGGATGCGTACGAGTCGCCGAGGGCGACATAGTGGACGCTGCTCGCGGCATCGGCCGGCGTGGCCACGAACAGGGCGGCACCGACGGCCGCGACGAAACCGACAATGAGCGTGACGGAACGCAGTCTGCGCACCTGGTCCTCCCGGGGCTGGGTAGGCCGACCGCCGTGCCGGGGTGTGGCGCGACGGCATTGGGGGTCGGCACGCCGCCGGGGTGGAGCGGCGTTGTTACTGACGAGTCAGTAACGTGCCTGGCTCATTGTCAACCTTCAATACGTACGCTGTCCAGAGTGGAGCTCAGCACGACTGCGAGCGATGCGCGACGATGGCGAACACCACCCACTTGCCGGTGCCATCCTGGTCGAACGTGGTCACGGTCTGATATTTGCCGGCGGCGTCGGCGGGATACGCCGGCCGTGGCTTGTCGATCGCGGATCCGGCCGGCGGCTTGGTCGGCTGGTGGGATGACATGCTGACGGTCTTCCATGTGCCGGGATCGAAGCAGTTCGTGCCGATCGCCTGGCCATGCTCGGCGTCGACGGTGACCGTCGGCGTCGTCCACGACGGCTGGCCGGTCGCGTTCACCTGTGCCGCCTCGGCATTGGCGAGATCGGTGTCGAGGCCACCGTGCCCGGATCCGCCATACACCGTCAGGTCGCCCCCGACGACCGCCGGGTTCTTGCCGTCGAAGGTGGCAACGTACGCCTTCATGAAGCCGTCGTACGCAGCCAGGATCTTGGCCTGTTCCGGGCTCGGCGCCGCGGTGGTCGGCGGTGTGGTGACCCTGGGAACCGGCTTCGACGTGTCCTTCGCAGACGTGCATGCGGCGGCGGCCAAGATTGCCGATGCCATCGCCACCACGCCCAGCCAACGACCCGTACGCGTCACGCCGACCTCCCCAGGCTTGCGGTACGACCGTCCACGATGGACGCCGCTGCGTGCAACCTCCTAGGAGCAGCGGTCGCCCCGAAAGGCTTATCGGTCGGGCCGACGCACTGTCAACCCCACGCCGGACGCGCGAACGCCGCGCCACCCGGGTGGGTGGCGCGGCGTTCGTTCTATGTGAACGGTACGGCGTGCCGTACCGGTGGTGCTGTCGTGCTCTCGTGCGGTGGTGTTACGCAGCCGCCGCCAAGCGACCCGCCGGTCGGCTGTCGTCCGCCGGAATCTCGACCCCGGCCGAGCGCAGCGCAAGCGCGAGCACGTCGGCGACGTCGCGGACCGGGTGGACGGTCAGCTCGGAACGGATCTCCTCGGGCAGGTCATCCAGATCCGGCTCGTTGCGAGCCGGGATGATGACCTCGGTGAGGCCGGCCCGGTGCGCCGCGAGCAACTTCTGCTTGACGCCGCCGATTGGCAGCACCCGCCCGGACAGCGTCACCTCGCCGGTCATGCCGAACTCCGGCCGGACCGGACGCCCGGAGGCGAGCGAAGCGAGCGCTGTCACCATCGTGATGCCGGCACTCGGACCGTCCTTCGGCACCGCGCCCGCCGGCACGTGGACGTGCAACCGCCGTCCGCTCAGCGTCCCGACGTCGATGCCCTGTTCGGCACCGTGCGAGCGTAGGTAGGACAGCGCGATCTGCGCCGACTCCTTCATCACGTCGCCCAGCTGGCCGGTGAGGGTCAGTCCACCCTCGCCTTCCATCGCGGTCGCCTCGATGAACAGGACGTCGCCACCCGCGCCGGTAACCGCGAGGCCGGTGGCCACGCCCGGCACCGCCGTGCGCTCGGCCGACTCGAACTCGAAACGCGGCCGACCGAGGTACGGCACCAGGTCGTCGGCGTCGATGTGCACGGCCGACGGATCCTCCGCGATCTTGACGGCAACCTTGCGCAGGATGCGCGCGAGCGCCCGTTCCAGCTGCCGTACGCCCGCCTCGCGGGTGTACTCGCCGGCAACCTTGCGCAGCGCCGCCTCGTCGATCGTCACATCGACATCGGTGACAATCTGCGAGTCGATGCTGACCGTCGCGTCCGCCTGAGCGATCTCGGCCGCGTCGATCGGCGTGTGGCCGAGGCCGGCCCGGTCGAGCTGCCGTGGCCACAGGTGGTCACGCGCGATGGCGACCTTCTCGTCCTCGGTGTACCCATCGAGCGCGACGAGTTCCATGCGGTCCAGCAGCGGACCAGGGATGTTCTCCACGACGTTCGCCGTCGCCAGGAACAGCACGTCCGACAGGTCCAGGTCGACCTCAAGGTAGTGATCCCGGAAGGTGTGGTTCTGCGCCGGGTCCAGCACCTCGAGCAGGGCCGCTGCCGGGTCGCCGGCGTACCCGGCCGAGACCTTGTCGATCTCGTCCAGCAGCACGACCGGGTTCATCGAACCGGCCTCCCGGATCGCTCGCACGACGCGGCCGGGCAGCGCACCGACGTACGTGCGCCGGTGTCCGCGGATCTCCGCCTCGTCGCGGATGCCGCCGAGCGAGACCCGGACGAACTTCCGTCCGAGCGCCCGCGCCACCGACTCGCCGAGGCTCGTCTTGCCGACGCCGGGCGGGCCCGCGAGGGCCAGTACGGCACCGGAGCCACGACCACCGACCGCGTGCAGACCGCGGTTGGCGCGCCGGTTACGAACGGCCAGGTATTCCAGGATGCGGTCCTTCACGTCGGCCAGGCCGGCATGGTCGGCGTCGAGCACCGACCGAGCCGCGCCGAGGTCCGTGTTGTCCTCGGTGCGCGCCGTCCACGGCATCTCCAGGACGGTGTCCAGCCAGGTACGGATCCAGCCCGACTCGGGAGAGGCGTCGCTGGCCCGCTCCAAGCGGCCCACCTCGCGGAGGGCGGCCTCGCGGACGTTATCCGGCAGATCGGCCGACTCGACGCGCGTGCGGTAGTCGCCCGCGCCGTCCGGCTCGTCGTCGCCCAGCTCCTTGCGAATCGCGGCGAGCTGCTGACGCAGCAGGAAGTCGCGCTGGCCCTTCTCGATGCCGTCGCGGACATCCTCGGTGATCTTGTCGGAGACCTCCTGCTCGGCGATGTGCTCGCGCACCCAGCCGACCAGCAGCTCGAATCGCTCGGTCAGGTCGTCCGTACCCAGCAACCGCGCCTTCTGCTCCAATGAAAGCCACGGCGTGTAGCCAGCCGAATTCGCCAGCTCGGAAAGGTCGGTCATCCGCTCGACCGCGTCGATGACCTGCCACGCTTCGCGCTTTTGCAGAACGGACGTGACGAGAGCCTTGTATTCGCGCGCCAACTCGCGCGCGCGGCCGGTCGGAGCCGACTCCTCGATCTCGGTCGCCTCGACCCAGAGAGCGGCACCGGCACCGGGCACACCCGATCCGATCCGCGCTCGCGCGACGCCACGGATCACCGCAGCGGCCTCACCACTGGACAGCCGACCGACCTGCTCGATCTTCGCAATCGTGCCGACGGAGCCATATTCGCCGTCGAGGCGCGGCACGGCGAGCAGCATGTTCTCAGCGCTCGCCCGGGCCACGTCCACTGCGGCCTGTGTACTGCCATCGAGCGTCACCGGAACGACCATGCCGGGGAGCAGGACGTGATCGGTGAGCGGCAGAACGGGAAGAGTAGCCATTTAACACCTCAGGGGATCGTTAGAACTTGAGTCATTCACGCTCAAGTCCCTGCGGCCCCACATTGTTCCCCGGCTATGTTCGCTCAGAGCGTGAGCGCTCCCACATCATGATCGTGACCGGTCGCTCGATCATTTCGCCAACAGTCGTGGCCCGTCGTCATCTCTTCGGCTTGGTGATCACATCGCAGCTGTGATCATCGTCGTCAGCGGTGGCCACGACTGCGTGTAACCCGGTCGCGCCACCGACTGCGGATCGTGACCGTCACAGAGGGCGACACCGATTGAGCCACGACGGACACGCGTCCGGGGCTGCGGTTGGGCACCAATGCGCACCACGTACCGTGATCTGCGGTTTCGCATCAGAGATCACAGACGCCGGCGAATGCCGGCCGTTACGTTGCGTCGATGTGGTGCGCGGGGGTGCTCAACTGAAGCCCCGCCGGCACGGCCAATCGCGCCAGGGATTCTGCCACGCTCGGTGACGAAATAACCATTAGTCGCATAGGACGCGACCAACCTACTGCCGGTAACCCTCGACCTCGCTGGCCGGACGAACGGCGACTCCGTCCGGGTTCTCGCGGTTGTCCCGGGCCGCACGCCGCCGGCGTAGCAGGTCCCACGCCTGGTCCAGCTCGACCTCGAGCTGACGCAGCCGCGCGTGCTCCGCGTCGGCGCTCACGGTGCCGTCCTGGACGCCGCGCCGTAGTTGATGCTCTTCCGCGACGAGCTCGGAAATGTGCTCCTGAATCGACCGGTCCTGCATGGCAACCTCCATATGGCAACCTATTAGATCGTCACCGTAACCGCGTCGATGCCGCGGCAATTTCAGCGGATCAACTCCGCCCAGTCTCAGCTGCTGCACCCAGCCTCAGCTGCTGCGCAGTCGCATTAGCTGCTGCGCAGTGGCATTAGCTGCTGCGCAGTGGCTCGCCGTGACTCGCGTTGGCGCGCCCGAGACCCCAGTAGGCCTTGACCGACATCCGCTCGGCCGGCAAGCCGCGCGCGATCAGGGCATCCCGGACGGCGTTGACCGCGGATGCCTCGCCGAACACGTAGGCGTGGCCGACGCCGTCCGGCAGGGCCACCTCCTTGGCCGCCGCCACCAGCGCATCCGCTTCGCCCGCCGGCGCGCCGTCGCGGTGGCGCCAGATCAGATCCAACTCCGCCGGTACGGTCGTGTCGATGATCGTCTCGTCGGCCACGGCGACGACGTCGCCGATGACGATCGCTCGACCGCCGACCGGCAGCGCCTCGATCATGGACGCGAACGCGGGCAGCGCGACGTCGTCGCCGACGAACAGGTGCCAGTCCACGCCCTCGGCCAGAGTGATCTTCCCGCGCGGTCCGATGGCCTCGACCTCGTCCCCCACCGCCAGGCCGCGCAGCCAACGGCCGCCCGGCCCGTCACTGTCGGTGATCACGTCGAGCTCGACGACGTTCGCCGACGCGTCGAAGCGGCGGATCGTGTAGCGCCGGCGAATGATCCGGCCGCCCGACGTATCGACCAGCAGCATCAGATCCTGCCCCGGTGCGTACGCGAAGCCAGCCAGATCGTCGCTCGCGAGGCGTACGGCTCGGGTGGTCGTCCCGATGTCGTCGAGGCCGACGACGCGCAGCCGCAGGAGTCGAGCCTCGGGGACGCGGGCCAGGAAGTCGACCGTCGTCACATCGGCGCCGCCGCTCGGCGTGGGTACGGACTCGGTCATCTGGCGACTCCCTGCGAAGATCGAACGCTTACCGGCATCCTGCCACCCCATCTCACCCCCAGATCGCCTGGGCGACCGCGGCGCCGCAGAACGCCGCTCCGAGGCCGGCGACCACGCTCGCTGCGACGTTGGCGACGGCATAGAACCGCGCGTCGTCCTGCGCGAGCCGCACCGTTTCGTAGCTGAACGTGGAGTACGTCGTCAGAGCGCCGCAGAATCCCGTACCCACAAATGCGACGACGTGCGGCGACAGGCCCTCTCGGGCCGCACCAGCGAGGAGCAGGCCCAGGATGAACGACCCGGCGACGTTCACCGCGAGCGTCCCCCACGGGAACACCGAATCGTGGTGGGCCTGGACCGCGCGGTCGGTCAGATAGCGCAACGGAGCGCCGATCATCGCACCGACGATCACGAAGATGATGGTCATGCGCTGACTCGCTCACGATCGGTGGCTCGACGTCCGGCGCGACGGCCCACAGCGGCTCGGGTAACGATCAACCCGAGGTAGACCGCCGCGAGCGCGGCCACGAGGGTCGCGGCCAGGTAAGCCAGGGCGGTCCCGGCGGCGCCCGCGTTGACCAGGCGCTGCGCGTCGACGACGTAGGTGGAAAAGGTGGTGAACCCGCCGAGGATGCCGACGCCAAGAAACGGACGAACAAGCGGATGCGCCTCAAATAACTCGACGACGAGGACCATGAGGACGCCGATGAGCAGGCTACCGACCACGTTGATCCCGAACGTCGCCCACGGAAAGCCGGTGCGGGCGGGCGGGAACGCGACGCCGAGGCCGTAGCGTGCCAGGGCTCCGGCCGCGCCGCCGATGCTGATGGCGGCCAGGACCGCGCCATGGGTACGGAAGATCTCGGTGCGCTGGCGTTCGACGTGCAGATCGACATCGGAGTCGATGGGCAGATGATGGGCGCGCGGGTCGTCCAAGACGGTCTCCTACCAGGAATCGGTAGGGACCGTTGGCGATATCGTCGCGGTTCGTCCCGTCGCGCCGATGGCGCCGATCGGACTCGGCGGGCCCCACCGCCGATCACGAAACTCTATCGGATCATCGTCGAGAGACCCGGCCGGGGCGGTGAGAGCTACAACACCTTCGACAGGAACGCCTTCGTACGCTCGTGCTGCGGATTTGCGATCACGTCTCGCGGTGGACCCGACTCGACCACGACCCCGTCGTCCATGAACGTGAGCTTGTCGCCGACCTCCCGGGCGAAGCCGATCTCGTGCGTGACGACGATCATCGTCATACCTTCCCGGGCGAGGTCCTTCATCACGTCGAGAACCTCGCCGACGAGCTCGGGGTCGAGCGCCGAGGTCGGCTCGTCGAAGAGCATCAGCTTCGGCTCCATGGCTAGCGCGCGGGCGATCGCGACGCGCTGCTGCTGGCCGCCGGAGAGCTGACCGGGATAGTTGTCCAGCTTGTCGGCCATACCCACGCGATCAGCAGTGCTGCCGACCCGTGCGCGCGCGCCTTCGACCGCGACATGCGCTTGACACGCTGCGGGCCTTCGACGACGTTCCCGAGCGCCGTCATGTGCGGAAACAGGTTGAAGCGCTGGAACACCATGCCGATCGATCGGCGCTGGCTGGCGACGTCCCGGTCGCGCATCTCGTGGAGCCGGTCACCGCGTTCGTCGGTAGCCGATCGAGATCGCCGTCGACCCAGATGCGGCCAGCGTTGATCTTCTCCAGGTGGTTGATGCAGCGCAGGAACGTCGACTTGCCCGAACCGGACGGGCCGACGACGACCGAAACCTCGCCGGGGCGTACGTCGAAGTCGATGCCCTTGAGCACCTCGAGGTGGCCGAATGCCTTGTGCACGTTCTCCGCGCGCACCATCAGCTCATCGACGCGACGTCCCGTGCGGCGCCGTGTCCGACGCGATCATGTCGCACCTCCGGGTCCCTCGTCGGTGAGCCGGCTCGACCGTGATATCGCCACCATGGTCTGCCTCGATCTCGCGCATCCGAGTGCGCACGCGACCGGCCTGGCCGTACCCACGAGAGTAAGTGGCGCTCGACGTAGTACTGGATGACCATGAGCACGGTACAGATAATCAAGTACCACAGTACGGCCGCGACCAGCACCGGGAACACCTGGAACGTCCGGGAGCCGATCGCCTGCAACTGGAAGAACAGCTCCATGCTCACCGGCGTGAACGCCACGAGTGACGTGTCCTTGACCATGGCGATCGTCTCGTTGCCCGTCGGCGGCACGATCACGCGCATGGCCTGTGGCAGCACGATGCGACGCAACGTCTGACTTCGGGACAGGCCCAGCGCGGACGCCGCCTCCGCCTGCCCCGGATCGATCGACTGGATGCCGGCGCGCACGATCTCAGCCATGTAGGCGGCCTCGGACAGCGCGAGGGCAAGCATGCCGGCGACGAATCCACTCAACAAATCGACGGCGCGTACGCCGTAGATCTTCGCGCTCAGATCGTGGACGCCGAACAGAGCCACCGATCTGGGCGTCGAACGGCAAGCCGACGCCGATGCGTGGCCAGAGAATGCCGAGGTTGCCGAAGAGCACGGCGAGTACGAGACGCGGGACGGCCCGGAAGAACCAGACGTAGCCGAAGGCCGCCCACCTCAGGATCGGGCTGGGCGACAGCCGCATGATCGCCAGGATGACGCCGAGTGCGACACCTATCAGCATCGAGAACACCGTCAGCAGCAGGGTGCCGCGCAGCCCCGCCAGCACCGGCGGCGTGAACATCGCTCCCCGCTGGCCGGGGCCGGAACTCACGAAGATGAACTTCCACTGGAAATGGTCGTTCGTGACGAGCATGTGGATGAACATCGCGGCCAGCACGATGATCACCGCTGCACCGACCCAGCGCCAGGGGTGCCGAACGGGCACGGCCTTGATGGGTTCCGGCCGTGCCCGCTCGCTCGTCTGCTCAGTCATGTCGTCCGATCAATCCCTCGTCGCACTCGTGTCATCCCCGGGATCGCCCTCCCCGGGGACCGGTCAGGACTTCGGGTTGACCGTCGGGTTGGTGATCGCGCCGGCCTGCACTCCCCACTTCGTCAGGATCTTGTTGTAGGTGCCGTCGGCGATGAGTTGCTTGACCGCCGTCGGCGATCGCGGTGCCGAACTGCTGTCTGGTCCTTCGGCAGGACATAGCCGTACGGTGCCGACTCGTAGATGTTGCCGAGCAGCGTGAGCTGGCCGTTGGTCTGCTTCACCGCGTAGGCGACCACCGGCGAGTCGGCGATCATCGCGTCGTCCTTGCCGCTCACCACGGCCGCGGTCGCATCGCTCTGCGCCTGGAACTGGTCGATCTTGATGGCCGGTTGCCCCGCCGCTACGCACTTCTGCGAGCGGCTCATCAGGTCGTCGACCTGGACGGTGCCGGTCTGCACGGCGACCTTCTTGCCGCACGCCGCGTTCGGATTGACCGAGCCGCCCGCCTTCTGCCCCCATTGGGTGCCGGCCGAGAAGTAGGACACCATCGTGACCTGCGCCTCGCGCTCGCTGTTGATCGTGAACGACGAGACCCCGATGTTGTACTTGCCGGACGTCACGCCCGGGATGATGCTGTCGAACTTGGCCGACTGCCACGACGTCTTCAGGCCGAGTTTCGCCGCGACGGCGTCGAAGAGGTCGACATCCATGCCGATGACGGTCTTGCCGTCGGTGTCCAGGAACTCGTTCGGCGCATAGGTCGAGTCCGTACCGATCGAGATCGTGCCCGCCGACTTGATCGACGACGGGACTGCGGCGGCGAGCGACGGGTCGACCGATGCGGCGGCCGTGGGTGTGCTGGCGCTTCCCGCGCTCGAACTGTTGTTGCTGCTACTGCCACACGCGGTCAACGACACGGCGAGCGTGAGCGCGCCGACCACGCCGAGCAGCGTACGGCTCCTGGTGATCTTCATCTGGAATCAGTCCTTCGGATCAGGGTGCTGGCGGCTGACGCGACGCCGTGTCGGGCGTTCGTCACACGACCACCGGGGTGGTCCTAGTTCTGACGATACGGCCGGTTTCCAGCACATATGCGCGATGTGCCCGAGACAGGTCCCGCACTGCGGTCTGTTCGGGCGTATCGCGTTCCGTTTGACTGTTTCCGTGATGGTCGTTTTTCGGCGTGCTCCTGTTCCGCAGTGATCGTGCCGAGCTACCGATGGCCCTGGCGGCTACTGCACGCGCGGCGACACGTAGTGGGGATCGGTGGACTTGCGCCACCGGGGATAGGTCCGGCTGTCGGCGGTCCAGCCGGCGAGGCCGGCGACCGAGACGACGAGGAAGAACACGGCGAGGAAGATCAACGGCACCCATGACGACGACACCTTTCCGGTGTGAGAGAAGATCCCGGTGTGAAGGAAATGTGATAGCCGCCGGCGCCAGCGGTTTCATCTACAAGGATGCGCGCGCGGATCCACAATCGTCAGTGGCAGAGATGCCATACTACGATGAAAAACTGCCAACTCTGCGGTATGCTCGACGGCATGGTGCGATCAGTCGCTGTGCTGGCGTTCGACGGCATTGCCGCGTTCGAATTGGGCGTTGTGTGCGAGGTGTTCGGCACCGACCGGACCGCCGATGGCTTCCCCGGGTACGAGTTCCTCGTGTGCTCAGTGGACGGCAAGCCGATCCGGACGCAGTCCGGCTTCGACATCACACCGCACTCCGATCTCACGCCGCTCGGCTGGGCCGATCTCGTCGTCGTGCCGGCGCACCCGATCGACAGCGTCGCGCCCGAAGCAGCGCTGGAGGCGCTACGGGCCGCGAACGACCGCGGTGCGCGACTGCTCAGCGTCTGCTCGGGCGCCTTCGTGCTCGGTCAGGCCGGGCTGCTCGACGGACGGCACTGCACCACGCACTGGCGGCATTCGGCCGAGCTGAGCGAGCGTTTCCCGGCCGCCCTGGTCGACCCGTCGGTCCTGTACGTCGCCGACGGCAACCTGCTGACCAGTGCCGGGACGGCGGCCGGCATCGACGCGTGCCTCCACTTCGTCCGCGAGGTGCACGGGTCGGCGATCGCCACGAAGCTTGCCCGCCGCATGGTCGTGCCGCCGCATCGCGACGGCGGCCAGTCGCAGTATGTCGAAACGCCACTTCCCGACCTCGGGTCATGCGACAGCCTCGAACCGTTGCTGGCCTGGCTGGTCGCCCACCTCGACGAGCCGATCACCGTCGAGGATCTGTCGGCCCGGGCACACATGGCTCCCCGTACGTTCGCGCGGCGGTTCAAGGCCGAGACCGGCGAGACTCCGCACGTCTGGCTGACCGCCCAACGGGTGCTGCTGGCGCGACACCTGCTCGAAGAGTCCGATCTGTCGGTCGACTCGGTGGCGAGCCGATCCGGATTCGGTGACGCGGCCAACCTTCGGCACCACTTCACGCAGCGTGTCGGTGCGACACCGCACGCCTACCGCCGCACGTTCCGCCACAGCTGACGCCCGCTCGTTCGCGTGGGTCAGGCAAGCCCCGCGCGGTCAGGTCAGGTCGAGTACGTCGTCGGCCGCGGCGACGAGGACCGGGTCGTGCGTCGCGGCGACGACGGCGATGCCGCGCGCGGCCGCCGCACTGAGCACCGCAACGAGCCGCTCGGCGTTCGCTTCGTCCTGCTGCGACGTCGGCTCGTCGACAATCGCAATCGTCGGTGCCACGGCGAGCACGCGTCCGAGACCGACCCGCTGACGTTCGCCGCCGGAGAGCACCCGGACCGCTCGATCGCGTAACGGGCCGAGACCGAGCGCTTCGATCCAGCCACTCACATCCGGCGATTCCGGCGCGAGGCCGCGCACCTGCCTCGCCATCTCCAGATTGGCCGTGACGTCCAGCGATTCGAGTAAAGCCGCACCTTGTCCGGCGACGGCCATGTGTGCTCGCCGGAGATCGGCCAGACCGGCCCGGTCGAGCGTCGCGAGGTCGACGCCGGCCACGACCACCTCGCCGGTGTCCGGCCGGTCAAGGCCGGCCAGCAGGCGCAGCAGCGTCGTCTTACCCGAGCCGGAGCGGCCGCGCACGACCGTGAGCGAGCCCGGGCAGACCCGCAGACTTCGCTTGTCCAGCACCCGGCGGCCGCCGCGATCCACGGTCACGTCGGTCAATGTGGCGATGGGCCCATCGACCGCCGTCGTGACATGCGGTTGGTTCGATGCCGCCCACGAGCCCGCTTCGACGGCTCCGGTCGATGTGTCGGCACGCGTATCGGTGGTCTCGTCGGCATTGCTCAGGAAGATGGAGCCGTCGACCACGGAGGCGTAAAGCCGTTCGCGCATACCGGTCTCGCGGCGTACGGCCTCGGGAAGCCGGACCCACCCGCGGTCGTCGACGACGAGCGACTCCCGACCGCCGTCGTCCGGCCGCCACTCCTCACTGCAGCGGCCGTCCCGGATGCGTACGATCCGGTGCGCGATCCGTACCGCCTGGGTGTCGTGGCTGACCAGAAGCAGCGCCGCCCCGACCGCGCCGGTCACGGTGGCCAACAGATCGTGCACGGCCTCGGCGTTCTCCCGGTCGAGGTCGCCGGTCGGCTCGTCCGCGAGCACGAGCGTCGGTCGGTGGGCTACGGCCGCGCAGACCGCGACCCGTTGCGCTTCGCCGCCGGAGAGCGTCTGCGGCCGGCGGGGCGCCAGGGCAACGAGGCCCAGATCGCCCAGCACGTCGTCGGCGGCCCGCCGGGCCCGGTCGCGCCGCATCCCGCCGAGGGCGAGCTGGAGCGCGATGTTGTCGCGTACGGTCAGCTCCGGCCGCAGCGACCGCAGGTGCGACTGCTCGATGAGGCCGAGGTTGCGGGCACGCAGCGCGGCCCGGTCGCGTTCGGGCGCACCGACCAGGTCGACACCGCAGACGGACACGGTCCCGGCACTCGCCGCTTGTTGTCCGGCCAGGACCTTGAGCAGTGTCGTCTTGCCGGATCCGTTGGGGCCATGGACGAGCACGCGCTCGCCGGGTCGGATGTCGAGTGTGAGGCCGCGCAGGGCGGCTACGTGCCCGCGCGGCGTCGGATAGAGGCAGAAGACGTCATGCGCGCGGACGGTCACAGCAACACCTCTTCCGGGCGCCGTGGCAGCGGTTCGCGCAGCGACGAGCCGGCGATTGCCAGGGCGGCGAGGAGTCCCACCACGACTCCCCCGCCGATGACGGCCAACGCCCACGGCGCGCCCACGGCCAGTGTCAGCGGTGGCTGGGGGACGCTGCCCACCGCCGTCACCGCGACGAACCGCGTAGTGATCGCGCTGAGCGCCAACCCCACCAGCAATCCCCCGGGTACGGCAACAATGACGACCGCTGCCGCTCGCGCGAACATCGAGCGCCGTAGCGTCGCCGGCCGTACGCCGTCACTTTCCCAGGCGTACTGCTCGGCGGCCTCGTCGCGGCGTTCGGCCACCACGAGCAGCAGCACCGCGAGCACCGCGACCAGAACACCGATCACCGCGTCCGTGGTCAACAGTCGAGCGGCGCCGACCGCGAGCGGATCGGTGGCCAGTGCACTCTGCCGGTCCTGCCGGAACTGTACGGCCAACTGGTCGTACGGCGACCGGGCGAGGCTCGCCGCCAGCTGCCCGTACGGCCCGGACAGCCAGAGCTCGCTGACGCCGCCGGTGCCTGGCTCGCGCGCGTCCAGCACATTGGCCAGCGCGCCGGCATCGGCGACGACGAAATGGGCACCGACCGTCGGGAATCGCGGCGCGACGGCGACCACCCGGGCCGGGATCGGTGCGTTCGCGTCGACGACGAGCGACAGCAGGCCGCCGCTCGCCGCGGCGGCGGTGGACGGATCGACCATGACCGGAATCGGTTGCGCCTGCGCCGACGCACCGGCGCGTACGACGATCGACTGTCCAGTGAACTGGTACGCCACCGTGAGCGAGCTGCCGGCGACCGTGGCTTGGGCACCGCTCGAACCCCAGTCCTGCCAGGTCGCGCCGGAAAGCGTCGGCAGCCCGATGTGGACCGTACCGGCGAGCACCGACTGGCTCGACGCACCCTCACCGAAGTGGTGCTGCTGGATGGTGTTGAGATGCCCGGTCTCGTCGACGTCGAGCGCGAAGAGCGTCGCGCCGATGCCCGCGGCCGGGACGGCCCCGGTTAAGTGGGTTCCGTTGTCCGACAGCGGTACGGGAATGTCGCGACCGTCCGGCGTACGCAGCCAGGCGGTCACGATGATCTCGCTGTGGTCGCCGCTGACCGGCAGGGACAACGACGTCGCTCCGGCCGGTATACGCATGCCGGACAACGTTCCGGTCCCAGTGGATCGCAGGGCCGCCGCCACCGCGGCCGGGTTGCCGGCGCCGACTTCGTCATTCCAGGACGGGATGGAAGTCAGCGCGGCCGGATCGACGCCCAACACCTGCGCGGCGCTCGACTCGGCCGCGCTGCGTCGCACCGACGAACTCGCGCGCAACACCGGATGGACGGTCGTGCCGCGCGCGAGTTGCGCGAATTCGGTCGTTGTGCCGACCGAGAGCGGATTGACCAGGGTGGTGCCGACCTGCACGGTCGCGTCGAGCGGCACCGTGAACGCGGCTTGCTCGGCCGCTCCCTGGTGCAGCGTCGCCTGGTAGGCCGCGGCGAAGACGGCGCAACCGGTGGCCGCGGCGAGGAACGCGGCGGTCGCGACCGGTCGTAGTGGACGACGGACCGCGCCGCCGACGCCGATCCGACCGGCGAGGAAGGACCGGGGCAGGATGCGGGTGCCGATGACCGCGAGAGCCGGCCAGGCCCGACCGATGAGGAGTCCACCGCACACCACCGCGATGATGGGTAGCGACGCGAGCAGCGGATCGGTACCGCCGTTGAGCGCTGTCGCGGACACCGCACCGCGAGCCAGCGCAAGGCCGGCCACCGCGATCCCGGCCACGACGACCGCTTCCACGACGCGCCAGGCCACGGAGGCTCGCGCGGTGTCCGGCCACGATCTGACGGCGACAATCAACAGCCACGAGACGACCGCGCCGACGATGACGAGAGGAAGGCCCGACCGGACCGCCGCCTCGGCGGCCGACGTCGGGTCGCCGAGGGCACCGATCGCGCTGACGACAGCACCGGCCAGCACACCGACGACCGTCCCGACGACGACCGGGACCGCCGATTCGAGCATGGTGAGCGCGACCACGCGACCGCGGCCAACACCCCGGCGCCGGAGCAGCGCCGCGACCGCCGCGTCGTCGCGGCGAAGTCCGATCGCACCGACCGCCGCGAAGCCGAGCAACAACGCGATGGCCGATCCCGACAGCAGCGCGAAGCGACGGGTCGACAATTCGGCTCGGGCCTGCTGGTCACTAAGCACGCTGTCCGGGGCGGTGAGCTGCATCCCGTTCCACCGGCGCGCGAGGTTGTCGTCGGCCTTCGCGCTGCGCGACAGGTACGGACCGACGCCGAGATCACGTACGCGGTCCAGATCGACGGGCGCGACCCACGCGTACTGGCGCTGGAACTCCGATAGCGCTTCGAGTTGGGCGGCGGCCGACGTCCCGTTGGCGACGAGAAGCGGTGAGTCATGGCCGGGATCGAACGGGCCGCCGAACAGTAGCGGATCGGTGACCACCGCCCGGCCGACGATCACGAGACCCAGGGCCGGTTGCAGATCCGGTGTGCCGTTCCCGACGACGACCACCTCGCAGTGGGTCGGCGTACACGTTTGCGGCGGGCGACCGGAGGTGATCCGTACGCCCGAGGCGAGGTTGTCAGCCGCGCCGACAAGGTAATCGGCCCCGGAGCGATCGGCCAGCCGGTGGAAGAGCATCTCGGCCCGCGGCGGCGTGGCCGTGAGCGTCGCCAGTTGCTGCCGGGCCGTGTTGTCCATCGCGGCGAGCTGCGGCGCCGGGATCGCGATGCCGGAGATGGTGGCCAACAGGCTGCGGTCGCCGGGATCGAGCTGTGACACGCCGTACGCCACGGCACGGGCGGCGACGGTGTGTGCGCTCGCCTGAGCCAGAACCGGAAGGGCGGTGGCCAACGCAACGCCGACGGCAACGAGGAGCCAGCGAAGTGGTCGGTAGCGCAACCGGGCTAGGGCGAGTGCCGTGATTGCTGTCAACGCACCCTCCCTAACCGGTAAAGTGTCCGTGACAGGTTAGCAGCCGGAGATCGGAAACGGGGGGTGGCGTGGCGCGCTACGTGGTCGATGGACTCACGTTGCCGATCGCGGTCGGCAACCATCCGGCTGTCGACCTGTGCAACACGGAAACCGATTGGACCGGCGCCACGCCACACGAATATCTCGAGTCCTACCCGCACTTCGTCGTGTGGTCACGCGAGGTCGGCTTGCTCGATGAACGTACGGCCGCACGATCGCTCGCCGCGTCATCCCGCCGGCGTGCGGGCGTCGACGGGATCCTGGCCCGCGCCGTCGACTTCCGCGGCGCGTTGCACCGCGTCCTCATCGAATCCGCAACCGGGCCGGACTGGGACACGATCGATGGCGAGGTCGCGGCGAACGTCCCGGCGCTCCATGTGGAACACGGCCCCGCGGCGGATGACGCGCCTCTCGGGGTGTGGTCGCTGTCCGCCGAGCCTCTCGAGGCGCCGCTCGCGGCCGTGGTCTGGTCGGCCGCCGGTCTGCTCACGACGGCGCGTTCCGGAGACGTACGGGCATGTCCGGGTGCGGCCTGCGGCTGGCTGTTCCTCGACCCAGCCGGCCGCCGGCGATGGTGCTCGATGGCGTGGTGCGGCAACCGGGCCAAGGTTCGGCGGCACGCCCAGCGGCAGCGCGGCGAGGATCGCACGCCGTCCGGTGCCGGCCGATCGTGACCGATCCGGACATGCGTCGGCCGTGCCCGCCGAATGCGGACACGGCCGATGGACCGCGACACCGGCGAACTCAGCCGCCGAGGTAGGCCCGGGCAATCTCCGGGTTGTCAGCCATCTCGGCCGCCGTGCCCTGCATGTGCATGGAACCGGACTCGAGAACGTACGCCCGGTCGGCCACCTTCAGCGCGGCCAACGCGTTCTGCTCGACGACGAGCACCGTGATCCCTTGCTCGCGAATCTGGGTGATCGTGGCGAAGATGACGTCGACGAGCACCGGGGCGAGACCCATGGACGGTTCGTCGAGCAACAGGAGCTTCGGACGGGCCATGAGCGCACGCGCGACGGCCAACATCTGCTGCTCGCCGCCGGACATCGTGCCGGCCTTCTGCCCGATGCGCTCACGAAGCCGCGGAAACAGCTCGAGCATCCGCTCCTGATCGTCGGCGATCCCCTGCTTGTCCTTGCGGAGGAACGCGCCGAGGTCGAGATTCTCGGCGACCGTCATACGGGGGAAGATCCGCCGACCTTCGGGCGACTGCGCGATACCGAGGCGCACGATCTGGTCCGGCGGCGTACGGTCGATCGCCTTGCCGTTGAAGCGGATCGAGCCATGCCGCGGCCGCAACAGACCGGAGATGGTCCGCAACGTCGTCGACTTACCGGCGCCGTTCGATCCGATCAAGGTGACGATCTCGCCGGCCATCACCGTCAGGCTCACGCCCTTCACCGCGGCGATGTTGCCGTAGTAGACCGAGATGTCGTCGATCTCGAGCATCGGCGCGGTCGCCGTCGCCGACGGGACCCCCGATGTCGGCGTCGGCTGCGCCGGCACGGCGGCTAGCGACGACCCGTCCTCGCTCACGCGCTCTCCTCCTCAGGTGCCTTGCCCAGATACGCCTCGATGACGCGCGGATCCGACTTGATCTGGTCCGGATCGCCCTCGGCGATCTTCTGGCCACGGTCGAGCACCGTGATCCGCTCGGACACGCGCATCACGACGCTCATGTCGTGCTCGATGAGCAGCACCGAGACCTGCTTTTCGTCCCGGACCCGGCGAACGAACTCGACGAACTCCGCCGACTCGCGCGGATTCATGCCGGCCGTCGGCTCGTCGAGCAGCAGCACGCGCGGCCGCAGCGCGAGCGCGCGCGCGACCTCGAGCCGGCGCTGGTCACCATAGGACAGGTTCCGGGCGTATTCGTCGTCCTTGTTCCGAATGCCGACGAATTCGAGCAGGTCATGTGCCGTGTCATGAGCATTTCGCTCTTCGCGGTGCTGTCGCGGCGTGCGCAGGATCGTGCGCGCGATCCCCGACTTGAGGTGCGAGTGCATCGCCACCTTCACGTTCTCCTCAGCAGTCATCAGGCCGAAGAGGCGGATGTTCTGGAATGTGCGCGCGATGCCGAGCGACGCGATCTTGCTCGGCGACAGGCCGGTGACATTCGTGCCGCCCAGCAGAACGTGACCCGTGGTCACCTTGTAGAGACCGGTCAGCGCGTTGAAGAACGTCGTCTTGCCGGCACCGTTCGGTCCGATGAGACTCACGATCCCGCCGAGCGGCACGGTGAAGCTGACGTCATCAACCGCGGTCAGGCCGCCGAAGCGCACCGTGATCTGGTCCGCCTCGAGGGCCAGCGCCTGTTCCGTTTCGACCGCGGTCATGGGGAACTCCTCTCGGCCGAGTCCGGCGTGCCGGCGACATCGTCACCAGTATGGGCGGTGACCTCCTCGAGCTCCGGCGACAGCTGCTCGAGGTCGCTGCCGAGCGATTCGACGTCGGTGCGGCCGGGCTCGCGCAGAAGCAGCTTCGTCCGGGCCTCGGGCACGAAGCCCTCGCGCTTGAACAGCATCATCAGGACGAGCAATAAACCGAAGATCAGGAAGTTGTACGACGGGAAGTTGATGTGCGTGCCGAAGGCGCTGTTGAACGCGTTGCCACCCTGCGGCAAACCGGTCTGGTTGAACCAGAAGATCACGATCGCACCGAGGATGACACCCCACACGTTGCCCATGCCGCCGAGCACGACCATGGCCAGCAAGATGATCGACTTACTGAAGTCGAAGCTGTCCGGACTCACGCCGGCGATTTCGACCGAGTAGGCGACGCCCGCGATACCGCCGGCGACCGCGCCGACCGCGTAGGCCGCGAGTTTCGTCCGCATCAACGGCACGCCCATCGCGCCGGCCGCGAGCTCGTCCTCGCGGATCGCGAGCCAGGCCCGACCAAGCCGGCCGACGCGCAGTCGCAGCGAGACGAACACAATGAGCGCGGTCAACACGATGAGGAAGATGTAGCGCGACAACCCATCGAACGGGCCGAGCGGTCCCCATCCGATGCCGCCGTTCGGGTTGAACGTCGGTCCGGAGATCTTGTCCACTGGGCTGATGCCTTGGGTGCCGTTCGAGATGTTGACGCCGATGTGCTGCTTGTCCGCGTTGTGGAAGAACTGCGGAATGATTTCGCCGAAGCCGAGCGTCACCAGCGCGAGATAGTCGCTGCGAAGACGCAGCGTCGGCGCACCAATAATGATGCCGGCCACCGCGGCGATAACGGCCGCCGCGATGAGCACGACCCAGAAGTTGATGTGGACGCCCTGCGGCGAGAAGGCCGGCGCGTTGCCGAACCAGTTGACCTTCAGGTGGAAGAAGAAGCTGGACATGAGCCAACCGGCGACGTAGGACCCGATCGCCCAGAAGGCCACGTAGCCGAGGTCGAGCAAGCCGGCGTAGCCGACGACGATGTTCAGGCCGAGCGCACACATCGCCCAAACCAGCGACTGGTTCACGGTGGTGATCGGGATCCATCGTCCGGCCCACCCCTGTACCGAGGTGAGATAACCCATAGATATGAGGTAGTAGAAGACGAAGATGGCGATAGCCACGGCCAGGTAGCCGATCGGCCAGGCCAGGTGTCCCGGCAAGCGGAACCGACGCACGGGCGCCGGCGCCGATGTGGGCGCGGTAGCGGTTGATGCGCTCATACTGCCACCCGCTCAATCGCGACTGCGGGACTCGCAAGCTCGTTCCTCGCGCTCATACTTTTTCTCCCACATTCTTGCCGAGCAGTCCGGTCGGCTTGAACACCATCACGAGGATCAGGATCACGAAAACCACCGACTGCGACCACTGTTGGCCGGCGCCATGGGGTCCGCCGTCATTGAGGCCCTGGATCAAGCCGATGAGCAAGCCGCCGAGAACGGCGCCGGTGAGGTTGCCGATGCCGCCCAGGACTGCTGATGTGAACGCGATCAGGCCGAGCTGGAAACCGATGTTGTACGACGTGGTGCCGATCGTCTGCTGGTAGAGCAGGCCGGCCGCGCCGGCAAGCGCACCACCGATCGCGAATGTGAACGAGATGATCCGGTTGACGTTGATGCCCATCAACCGGGCCGCGTCCTGGTCCTGGGCCGTGGCACGCATCGCCTTGCCGGCCCGGGTCTTCGTGACGATCCACGTCATAATCAGCAGAAGGATCGCGGTGATGACCGTATCAATGATCACGTCGTAGCCGATTGTCACGCCGCCGATGCTGACGTGACCGCCGGGCATGGCCGGGCTCCACTGGCGCTGCTGCGAACCGTTCCACTGCAGACCGACGTTCTGCAGGATGAAGCTCATGCCGACGGCGGTAATCAGCGGCGCGAGTTTCGGCGCATGTCGCAGGCGACGGTAGGCGAAGAACTCGATCGCCACGTTGATCGCGGCGCAGAACGTCATGGCCAGCATCAGCACGAGGATGAGCCCGAAGATGCCGCTGACGTTCGCGTGGGTGAAGCCGAAGCCGGCCATGACGAACGCGCTGAAGAGGGTGCCGAGCATGAACAGATCGCCGTGGGCGAAGTTGATCAGCTCGATGATGCCGTACACAAGCGTGTAGCCGAGCGCGATCAGCGCGTAGAGAACGCCGTTCGACAGGCCGAACACAGCGGCCTGCAAGGTCTGCGTCGGACCGCTGACCAGATTCCAGATGATCCAGGCGACGAGCGCCACCGACAGCACGCCTCCGGTGACGATCAGGACGGATTCTCGGAAACGTAGCGCGAGCTGCGGGGCTCGCCTCGACGCCAAGGTGGTGGTTGTCACGTGGAAGCTCCTCGTGGGGCCTGCCGGACGGGGGCTGGCCGGATGACCGGCATCGGCCGGGATGTCCGGCGAAAATCAGCTCCGGTGCGGCACGTTGCCGCGCCGCACCGGAGCTATGCGGACTTAGGTCAGCTGACCGGGAAGGGTTGGAGGAATGTCTCCGCGTTGCCCTTCATGACCAGGATCGAAATGTCGATCGTGTTGACGTCGCCCGTCTTCGTGTCAATCTTGATTTCCTTGCCGAGGATGGACTGGCTCGCCGGGATGTCGATGCCCGACCCGTTGAACACCTGGCTGTTGACGCTCTGCCGGGTGCCGTCCGACTTCGAGATCGCCGCCAGGATGACCTGCAGCGCCTGCACGCCGTACAGCGCGTAGCTCGAGTCCGGCGCCTTGCCGTACTTCGCCTTGTACGCGTTGAGCACCGTCGCCGCCGGACCCGTGCCGCCGGAGAGCTGCGACTGGTCAAGACCGGCGAACGTCATGTACTCGCCCTGCGCCTGCGCCAGCTTGTCCTCGTCCGGGTAGCCGGTGAAGCCGTCCGGTGCCATCAGCTTGACCTTGGTGTTGTCACCGAGAACGGCGACCTTGTCCTTGATCAGCTGGCCACCGTTGTTGTCGTAGATGCCGCCCAGGTAGATGCAGTCCGGGTTCTTGGCCTTGATGCCCTCGAACAGCGCCGTGTAGTTCGGCTGCTTGCCGTCCCACGCCTGGGTGCCGACAACGGTGATGCCCTGCTTGGCCGCCTCGGTGGCGAACGCCTGCGCGATGCCCTGACCGTAGATCTCGTTGTCGTTCAGGACGAAGCAGTTCTTCACCTTGAGGTTCTGCGCGGCGAAGCGGGCCGCCGCCGTGCCCTGGTAGTCATCGGTGGTGATGACGCGGGCGTAGCTGCGCTTTCCGCTCGGGTAGTACTTGTCGGGGGTGCCCGGGTCCCAGGCCTTCGTCAAGCCCGGGTTCGTGTTCGCGTGCGAGACCATCAGCAGCGGTCCGTTCGGTGCCTGGTTCAGCACCGGTACCTCGAGGAGTGCGCAACCCGAGTTGTACGTGCCCATGACGGCAACCTCGTCGGGGTTGCTCGCGTGCGCGTTCGCGTTCGCGGTGCACGTCGCCGGATCCCACTTGCCGGCGGCGGCCGTCGAGTCGTCGTACTTCTTGAGCTGGATCTTGAAGTTGCCGGCCTTGCTGTTGACCGAGTCCAAGTAGAGCTGCATCGCGTTGAACGTCGCGTTGGAGGTATCTGAAGATGCGCCCTGGAACGGCAGGTCGACGCCGACGACGAGCGTCTTGGCCGATGCCCCTCCACTGCTGTTGTTGTTGGCTTTGCCGCAGGCCGCTACCGCCAACGCCGTAACGGCGATGAGGGCGACGGCCGTGATGCGCCTCGTCATCCTGGTCCTTTCATTCATCAAGCCACGGACCGGATCAGACTCGCGAGTCACGCACGAAGGTTGACGCCGCGATCCCGCCCGGAGCCCGGTTCGGTGGCCGATGCCGCACCAGTCCGCACCCAGGTTCGCGTCGCTCGAGCCGGCATATCGGCTACGGTCGATCGACATCCTTGGTGCAGGACGGCCCGCCACCGAGACCCCCTTGCCGCGCTGTGTTGCCGAAAATAGGCTGCCGCCCCACCAGTGTCAAGGGACACAAAAGTTCGTCATCGTCCCTGATGAGCGCCGTATCGCGGCCGTTTTCCGGCACCGTGACGCCGCCGTTGCGAGCGCATTTCGGACCCGCGTCCGACCCGGCCGATCCATCCGAAAAGGACGGTTTCCGCTGGTCAGTGTCGACCGTCGCGGGCCCGAAAGCGCCGCCGGGACGCCGGTTTGCCCAGCGTGGGCACAATATGGCCACGATATGGCCACGAATGAAACCGGTACGGACAGCTATCGGTCCGCGCGCGTCACAACCGTTCGAACGGCGGCGCCGACGGACACCGCCCGCGCCGTCTGACGGACGGACGGCGGCCGATTTCGGTGCAGTTGGTCATCGCGAGAGCGCCTGAACGCCGCCGCCGACGGGCCGTCGCGGAGGCCGGGCGAGGCCATATCGTTATGCGGAAACCACGCTGTCGGATGCCTCGAACGCCAATCGCGAGCGTCCATCGCGCCGATCGCGCGTCAGCGCGGCGGCGCCGAGACCGTCAGCGTGGCGGCTCGGAGATGACGAATGTGAGGCGGAACTTGCCGATCTGAACCTCGTCACCGTTGCGCAACTCGGCCGCCGGCACCCGCTCGCGATTGACGTACGTGCCGTTGAGGCTGCCGGTGTCGACCAACGCGAACGTGGCGCCACTGCGACGGAACTCGGCGTGCGAACGGGACACCGTGACGTCGTCGAGGAAGATATCGGAATCCGGGTGGCGACCGGCGACAATCAGGTCACGGTCGAGCAGGAATCGCGCGCCCATATTGGGCCCGTGCCGTACGACAAGAAGGGCCATCCCTCGCGGCAGCGACATCGCGTCGGAGCGGCCCGATCCCGTCGCCGCGTCGGACTGTACGGGCACGTGCGGCATGGTCGCGGTCGCCTCGATAGGCACGTCGACCACGCCGTCACCGGTGGGCTGGCCCGCGCCCGGTGGTACGCGGGGCTGCGCCGGAGGCTGGCCGGACCGATATGCCGGCGACTGGCCGGGCGGCTCCGATGCCGAGAACGATTCACGGTGCATCGCGTGAGCGTACGCGTTACCGCCCGATCGGTGGTCACCGGGGCGATTCGGACATGCCCCCAGACGCAGGCGATCCGGGCGCACGAGCGCTACTGTTAAAACATGTCGGGCACCAATGCGTACCTGAAGGCAGCGATCGTGGGGCTTGCGGTCCTCTGGGCGGCGGCCGCTCTGGCGGGGCCTTCGGGTGCCATCGCGAGTGCCGCCGTGGCCGTGCTCGCGATCGCCGTGCTCGCTGCGGCCCGCCACCACGCCGCCAACTCCCGCACCCCGGTGCGGATCCCGATCCGGGAGACCCTGCGCGAGCAGGCGCGTCGCCGGACCATGCGGGCGAGCGACCCCGACGCGCCGGGGCGGCCCCGACCCCGAGCGCCCGGCCGGTTCCCCTCGGACGACTGATCGCGCGAACGCTTCGCGATTCGCCGCGACGGATTCGTCCACAGGTCTGCCATTCCAGGTTGGCGCGGCCACACGCAACCGCACACCGGTCCGATCCACTGACATATGCCGCCGGCGCCGCTGACGCATCCTGATAGCCGGCAGCCTCGGCGTAGCACGGCATGTCCGTCCACCCGCGGCGCCGCGCGTGACGATTGTGGCGCGGGTACGCGGTGAACCGGCCCGACCTGGACGTCCGATCGTTTCAGGCCAAGGGGTTCCGTCATGTCACCAAGCCACGCCCTCATCAGCTCACTCGCCGGACAATCGAGCGCCGCCGGCGCACTGAATCCGGTGGGTGCCATGTCCACCGCTCTGTCGCACCTCGCCAGCGCGCTGTCTCCGGTCGGTGGCGCGGTCGCCGCCATCGTTGTGTTGACGCTCGCCGTACGACTCGCCCTGCATCCGCTGACCCGAGCGGCCGTACGGGGCGAACGTGTGCGCGCCCGTCTAGCCCCCCGGCTGGCCGAACTTCGGCAGCGGCACGGCTCCGACCTCGTTCGGTTGAGCCAGGAGACGCAGTCGCTTTACCGCTCCGAACAGATCTCGCCGTTCGTCGGGGTGCTGCCGCTGCTGGTTCAGCTACCGATGATCTTCGTCCTCTACCGCGTCTTCTCACACAGCGACGGGCCGCTTGCGGCGGCGCACCTGTTCGGCGTCCCGCTGCACGCTCACCTGCTCGCTTCACTCGCCAGCGGCGGCGCACTCGCCGTTTTCGGTGTTGTCCTCGCGATGCTCGCCGTCATCGCGTGGGGCAACGCGCGCCGCAGCGCGATGATCGCGCGGGTTGCCGCTGTGCCGGTCGCCGCCGGCGCCATCGGCGCACTCGGCCGGATCGCGCCCTATTTTCTCCTCATCTCGGGCATCATCCTGCCCTTGGCGGCCGGCATCTATCTCGTGACGACCACGGCGTGGTCCCTGGCGGAGAACACGTTGTTGCGTCGGGGATTGCCGTGATTGGTCCGGCTTAGCCGGACCCCACAAGACTGCGGGACCAGACACCGCGACATCGCACGTGGTCCTGGGCGGTGAGGGGAGTTCTTCGCGGAATCCCGGCGTGGCGACACGCCGCCAGGTTAGGGTCGCCTTGCCTTCGTACGTCAACTTAGGTTAGCCTTACCGCGCTTCACAGGGAACGTCCCGCGACCCAAGGAGTCCCGCGTGATCCCCACGCTCGTGATCGGCCTGCGCGAAGGCTTGGAAGCCAGCCTCATCGTTGGCATCATCGCCTCGTTCCTGGCCCGCAACGGCCGGCGGGACGCGCTTCGCGCCACCTGGATCGGCGTCATCACCGCGACGATCTTGTGCGTCGGTGTCGGGATTGCGCTCGTTCAACTGTCGAAGGATCTGCCGCAGCAGGCGCAAGAAGGCCTGGAGACAGTGATCGGCGCGCTCGCGGTCATCATGGTGACGTCGATGATCATCTGGATGAACAAGCACGCGCGCTCGATGAAACGCGAGCTGGAAGGCGCCGCCGCACAAGCGCTGGCCAGCGGTTCGGCCGGAGCCCTCGTCGCGATGGCGTTTCTCGCCGTCCTGCGGGAGGGCTTCGAGACCGCTGTCTTCCTGGTGTCCGTCCTCGAAAACAGCAATAACGTGGCGTCGGCGACGGCCGGGGCGGTCATCGGCATCGTGATCGCGATCGCGATCGGATACGGCATCTATCGCGGTGGCGTACGGCTGAACCTGGCCCGATTCTTCAAGGTCACCGGTGTCGTTCTGGTGATTGTCGCGGCCGGCCTCACGATGACCGTCCTTCATACGGCGCACGGAGCGGGCTGGCTCAACGTCGGGCAGGCCACGCCGCTGAACCTGAGTTGGCTGGTGGCGCCCGGAACCGTACAGGCGTCGTTGCTCACCGGCGTGCTCGGTCTGTCGGCCCACCCGGCCGTGATCGAAATGATCGCCTGGGTGGTCTACGCCGTGCCGATGATCATTCTGGTTGCCGGGCCGAAGCGCTCCCGTCCGACTCCCCCGGCCGCGCCGGCCACGACCAACGCGCCTGCGCCGGAAGCCGGCACCGCGAAGGCGGCCACGAGCGATCCCGCCAACCCCGACGTCGCCCGGCATCAGGGCAGCGCCGCCGATCCGACGAGATCCCGGACTTAGCGGTCGGGTCGCAGACCGAGTTCCACCCGTACCGACCAAACATGAACCGACCGCGACGGGCGACGGGCCCGGCGCTGATGTGCGGCGCCTAATCGCCGGACATCTTGCCTTGATAGCGCATCGAAGGAGCCGAACACCATGCATCGATCCCGCTGGTCCCGTGGAGTCGCCGGAGTTGCCGGCATCGCCGCGATCGCCGGCTTCGCGGCGGCGTGCAGCAGCAACAGTTCGAGTGGGACGAAGGCAGCGCCGGGTGCGACGCCCGTCACGATCACGCTGACCAACGACGGTTGCCAACCGTCGCCGGCCACGGTCGCCGCCGGGCCGGTGACCTTCACCGTCAACAACACCACCGGCGACAAGGTGTCCGAGGCCGAGTTGCTGCGCGGCGAGACCATCATGGGCGAGAAGGAAAACCTGACGCCCGGACTGTCCGGTACCTTCTCCCTCAAGATCGACGCCGGCGATTACACGATCTCGTGTCCGGATGCGACGACGGACAGCTTCCCGTTCAAGGTGACCGGCGCGGCCACCAAGACCGTGCTCGACCCGGCCGTGTCGGCCAAGCTCGTCACGGCGGTCGGCGGCTACCAGACGTACGTGCTCGACCAGGTGGACAAGCTCATCCCGGCGACCACGGCGTTCACGAACGCAGTGCGATCCGGTGATATCGCGAATGCGAAGAACCTCTTCGCGCCGGCCCGGGCCTACTACGAGCGCATCGAGCCGGTCGCCGAGAGCTTCGGCGACCTCGACCCGCAGATCGACGCGCGTGTGAACGATGTGGACGATCCGGCGACCTGGACCGGCTTCCACCGGATCGAGAAGGCGCTCTGGGCGGACAAGTCACTGGCGAACATGAAACCGGTCGCCGACAAGCTCGACGCCGACGTGGCCAAGCTCGCCGCGCTGGTGAAGACCGCGAAATACCAACCCGCGCAGTTGGCCAACGGCGCCACCGACCTCTTGAACGAGGTGGCGTCCAGCAAGATCACCGGCGAGGAGGATCGCTACTCACACACCGACCTGTCCGACTTCCGAGCGAACATCGACGGTGCAAAGGAAGCGTTCACCCTGCTCGGGCCCGCGCTGCAGACCATCAACCCGCAGCTGTACGCGACGGTGACGCAGCGCTTCGCCGACGTCGAGGACTCGTTGAAGCCGTACCAGGGCGACTATGTCGACTCCGGCTATGTGAACTACTCGACGGTTGCCGACGACCAACGTAAGGAGCTCACGCAGAAGGTCGATGCGCTGGCCGAGCCGCTGTCCCAGGTTGCCGCGCAGGTCACCGGCTGATGTCAGATCCCAACGGCCGCTCCGCCAAGCGTCCGGACGCGACGCCCGCCGTCGACGGCTCAGCCGTCGACGGCGGCCCCGTGCAGCCGACCGTGGGCGGACCTTCAGACGCTGGCGGCGCGTCGGGTGGCGGCCCGCGTACATCGCGGCGGGCGCTGTTCGGGTTCGGCGGCGCTGCGATCGCCGGTGCGGCGATCGGCGCCGGAGTGACAGTCGCCGCTGACCGGACTGGCTCCGCGCCGGCCGCGCCGACGTCGCACACCGTGCCGTTCTTCGGCGCGACCCAGGCCGGCATCGCCACGCCGGCGCCCGCGCGCCTGGCGTTCGCCACGTACGACCTGACCGTCGACGGGACGCTCGCCCAGCGGCAGGCCGCGTTGAAGGATCTGTTGCAGGTTTGGGCGCAGGCCGCCGCCGCGATGACCGCCGGACAGCTGGTCCCCGGCGACAGCACGAACATGGCAGCGCCGCCGGCCGACACCGGCGAGGCGTACGGCACGTCGCCGGCCAACCTCACGATCACGGTCGGCTTCGGGCCGTCGCTGTTCGACGACCGGTTCGGCCTGGCCGACAAGCGGCCGGCGGCGCTCGCCGATCTGCCGCGTGCTGCCTCCGGAGAACCTCGATCCGGCCCGAAGCGGCGGCGACCTGTGCGTGCAGGCCTGCTCGGACGACCCGGTCGCGGCGTTCCACGCGATCCGGAATCTGGCCCGTCTCGGCCGCGGGACGGTCGTGATGCGCTGGTCGCAGCTGGGCTTCGGCAAGGCGACGTCGAACGGCGCCGACCAGGAGACACCGCGCAACCTGATGGGATTCAAGGACGGCACCCGCAACATCGACGGCGCCGACCGGGCGTTGATGAACGCGCATGTCTGGGTCGGCGGCGAGACCGACCAGCCGTGGATGCGGGACGGCAGCTATCTCGTCGTACGCCGGATCCGCATGCACATCGAAGGCTGGGACCGAGACTTCCTCGCCGATCAGGAGAGCATCTTCGGGCGCAGCAAGTACACCGGAGCGCCGTTGACCGGTTCGAAGGAACACGACACCCCCGACTTCGCCGCAAAGGGCGCCGACGGCGAACCGGTGATCGCTATGGACGCACACATCCGGCTGGCCGCACACGAGAACACCGGCGGCATCCGGATCCTGCGCCGCGGCTACTCGTTCACCGACGGCATGCTCGCCAACAGCGGCGAACTCGACGCCGGGCTCTTCTTCATGGCCTTCCAGAAGGACCCGCGGGCGCAGTTTGTCGTGCTACAGCGCAAGCTCGGTCAATCCGACGCGTTGAACGAATACATCCAGCACGTCGGCTCCGGGCTGTTCGCGTGTCCGCCGGGCGTCCGCGCGGCCGGCGACTACTGGGGTTCAGCGCTGCTCGGGTGATGGTCGCCAGTGCCGCCGGTGCCGGCGCGGGAATTGGTGCCGACGCCGCCAGCGGTGGCGGTGGCGCTGGCGGCGGCGAGAAGTTGGGCCAGGTGAATACCGGCCCGGCCGGCCAACTGATCGAGCTGGGTACGGCAGGAAAACCCGTCCGCGAGCACGACGGTGTCGTCGTCGGCCGCGCGTACGGCCGGGAGGAGTGACGTCTCGGCCACCGCGACCGACACGTCGTGATGCCCGCGCTCGACGCCGAAATTGCCGGCCAGGCCGCAGCAGCCACCGACCGGTTCGACCGTCGCACCCGCCCGCCGCAGCAACGACTCGTCGGCCGACCATCCCATCACGGCGTGGTGGTGGCAGTGCGGTTGAGCCACCGCCCGGACACCGGTCAGATCGGGCAGGTCCACGCTCCGATCGGTGAGGAACTCCGCGAGCGTACGAGTGGCTCCCGCGACCGTGGCCGCCCGCTCCCGGTCGGCGTCGTCGGAGAACAGG
Organism: uncultured Actinomycetota bacterium; assembly: GCA_963724705.1. Taxonomy (GTDB): domain Bacteria; phylum Actinomycetota; class Actinomycetes; order Mycobacteriales; family Micromonosporaceae; genus DASQPR01. Next base: position 1,029,220 of record CAVRVS010000004.1, on the reverse strand, counting down.
TCCAGGGCATCACCGCGGAATACGGCCGTGCAGGACGGCTCGAGGCCGACGATCGGGACGCCGGCCGCGGCCGACGGCGCGAGCGCGGTGACGCTGCGGCGGAGAATCTTTCGGGCACTGTCGAGCTGACCGGTGCTGATCCAGGTCAGGCCGCAGCACAGCCGATCGGTCGGGATGCGTACGGAGAAGCCCGCCTGCTCGAGCACGGCGACCGCGGCGATGCCCACGTCGGGCGTGAAGTGGTTGGTGAACGTGTCCACCCAGAGGAGCACCGGATCGCCGGTCGTGTTCGGATGGTCGGCAAACCATTGCCGGAACGTACGGGTGGCAAAGCGCGGCGGGTCGCGGCGCGAATCGATGCCGGCGAGGCGTTTCCCGATGCCGGCCCCGGGGCCACCGAGAGCGGCGTTGACCAGACGTGGTGCCTTCGCGGCGAGCCTCGCCCACCGGGGTAGCCAGCCGAGGCTGTAGTGGGTGACCGGGCGGAGCCGGCCCTGGTACGACTGGTGCAGCACCTCGGCCTTGTACGTCGCCATGTCGACGCCGGTCGGGCAGTCGGAGGCGCAGCCCTTACAGGCGAGGCAGAGGTCGAGCGACTCCCGCACCTCGGGAGCCCGCCAGCCGCCGGTGACCAGGGTGCCGTTGGCCATTTCCTGCAGCACCCGGGCCCGTCCGCGCGTGCTGTCCTTTTCATTGCGCGTCGCGAGGTAGGACGGACACATGACACCGCCGGCCGCCGTCGTGTCGGCGCGACATTTGCCGACGCCGGTGCACCGGTGCACCGCCGCCGAGAAATCGCCCGTGTCGTGGTGATAGGCGAACGCGAGCCCGCGGCGCAACGGCGGGGCCGGCAGCCGGAGATCCGCGTCGAACGGTCGTGGCCGCACGATGACGCCCGGATTCAAGAGGTCGTCCGGATCGAACACGGCCTTCGTCGCCGCAAACGCCTCCAGGGCCGCGGCCGAATACATGAGCGGAAGCAGCTCGCTCCGGGCCCGACCGTCGCCGTGCTCGCCTGACATCGAGCCGCCGTACGAGGCGACGAGTTTCGCCGCGTCCACGAGGAACGCGCGGAAGACGGCGGAGCCATCGGGTCGATCGAGCGGGAAGTCGATCCGGACGTGGACGCAGCCGTCGCCGAAATGCCCGTACGGCACGCCGGACACGCCGTGGGCCGCCATCAGCGCCTCGAAATCGCGCAGGTAGGCACCGAGCTTGTCGGCCGGCACCGCCGCGTCCTCCCAGCCTGAGTAGGAGCGCTTGCCACCCAGCGGCCGGGATGCGAGACCGGCGCCATCCTCCCGGATCCGCCACAGCGCCGCGGTTTCCGCTCCGTCGCTGACCACCCGCGCGTCCAGCGCGCCCGCGGCGGCGATGACCCGATCGGCGATCGGACCGAGCGCCGCGCCGTCGCCGCCGGCGAGCTCGACGAACAGCCATCCGTTGCCACGCGGCAACGGCGGCACCGCCGCCGGCCCACGGCTGGCCACGACGACGTCGACGATCCGCCGGTCGAGGCCCTCGACCGCGATCGGCGACAACGGCAATAGTGCCGGTACGGCGTCCGCCGCGCTCGCCATGTCGGCGTAGCCGAGCGCAACGAGCACGGTGGCCGGCGGCGTACGGACCAGTCGGACCGTTGCGCCGAGTACGACGCCCAGCGTGCCTTCGGTCCCGACGAACGCCTTCGTGACATCGAAGCCACGCTCCGGCAGCAGATGCTCCAGCGAGTAGCCGGACACCTGCCGCCCGAAGCGGCCGAACTCCGTACGGATCGTCGCCAGGTTGCCCGCCACCACGTCCCGCAGCGCGGTCAACGTCGGCGAGGAGTCCGGCGTCGCCCAGCCGTTGAGCGCCAGCCGCTCGCCGGTACCGGTGATCACATCGAGGGCGACCACGTTGTCTGACGTACGCCCGTAGCCAAGTGCGCGCGAACCGCAGGCGTTGTTGCCGATCATGCCGCCGAGCGTGCAGCGATTGTGAGTCGACGGGTCGGGTCCGAAGCGCAGTCCGTACGGCCGGGCCGCGCGCTGCAGGTCGGCCAGGACGATGCCCGGGTCGATCCGGGCCGTGCCCGCATCCTGGTCGATCTCGTGAACCTGGGCCAGGTGCCGGGAGAAGTCCAGAACCAGCCCGGTGCCGACCGCGTTGCCCGCGATCGACGTGCCGGCACCGCGGGACGTCAACGGGACACCCATCGAGTGGCACACGTCGAGGGCGGCGACGACCTCGTCGACCGTCCGAGGGAACGCGACGACTTGCGGCACCACCCGGTAGAGCGAGGCGTCGGTCGAATACTCCGCGCGCCGGCGGGTCGAGTCGTCGACCTCGGCGAGACCGGCCCGGCGCAATTGCCCGGCAAGGCTCGACGTCGACACACTGGCGGTCGCGGCCATGTCTACGACAGAACCCGCAACCCGATCGTCTCCGGCATCGCCCGCAGTTCGGTCAGGACGTCTTCGGAGAAGTCGCGGCCGATGTCGGTGAGCAGGTAGCCGTACTCGCCGCGAGTGGCCAGGAGCTGTCCTTCGACGTTGACCGAATGCCGCGCGAGGATGCTGTTCACCTGGGCGAGAACGCCGGGCGTGTTGTGGTGGATGTGCGCGACGCGGTGGGTCGCCTCCTGTGCGACGAGCGAAACGGGCGGAAGGTTGACGCTGAGCGTCGTGTTCCCGTCCGAGATGAACGTGACGAGTTTGTTGGCGACGAAGCGGCCGATGTCCGCCTGCGCCTCCTCGGTCGAACCGCCGATATGCGGAGTCAAGATCACGTTCGGAATGCCACGAAGTTCGGAGGTGAACTCGTCACCCCGCCGCTTCGGCTCGGACAGGAACACGTCCACGGCCGCGCCGGCGATGTGACCGCTCGTCAAGTGCCGACCGAGCGCGGCGTGGTCGATGACGAAGCCCCGCGAAAGGTTCAGGAACAGGCTCCGCGGCCGCATGCGGGCGAATTGTTCGTCTCCGAAGAACCCACTGTTGCCCGGCCGGCCGTCGACGTGCAGCGTGACCACGTCGGCCACTTCGAGCAGATCATCGAGCGTCTCACAGCGCCGGGCGTTGCCGAGCGCGAGCTTGTCGGCCGTGTCGTAGAAGTACACGGTCATGCCAAGGTTCTCGGCCAGCACCGACAGCTGCGTGCCGATGTTGCCGTACCCGACGATGCCGAGCGTACGGCCGCGAACCTCATGGCTGCCGTTGGCATCTTTGTCCCAGACGCCGGCGTGCATCTTTTCGTTCTTCTCGGTAAGCCGCCGGGTGAGCGCGATGATCTCGGCCAGGGCGAGCTCGACGACACTGCGGGTATTGGAGAACGGCGCGTTGAAGACGGCGATTCCGGAGCCGGCGGCGGCCGCGAGATCGATCTGGTCGGTGCCGATGCAGAATGCACCGACCACGGCGAGTCGCTCGGCCGAGCGCAGCACCCGGTCGGTGACCTGTGTCTTCGACCGGATGCCGAGCAGGCTCACGTCCTGGATGCGCTCGATCAGCTCGTCCTCGTCGAGCGCGCCGGACACCGTTTCGACGATGTAGCCCTCGGACTCGAGCCGGGTCACCGCCTCGGGATGGATGTTCTCCAGCAGGAGTGCCCGGATCTTCCCGTCGGTCATAGCCGTCCATTTCCTCCGGCGAGCGCCGGTCATCTCGGGGAAACCCGCGGCGTGACCGGCTTCCGGGGTGTCCGGACCGGCTGGCCGCGCATGGTGCGGGCGCTCCGCCCAGCGATCGGTCACGGTAGGACCGACCGGGGCATGCGGCGCCCGCATGATTTCGGCAACGTTGGGCGCCCCGATGCGCCCCGCACGCGTCAACTTTAGCCGAGCGGATTCGGCGCAGGCGTGCGGTGGGACGCTGCCACGCCGACGGGCTCGCGCTGCCCGCCCGGGTTTCGAGCGCGCCCGGTTTGAATGCCGCCCGCCGAGGGAAATGGCCGGCAATGCGATCGGGATTTGATAGTGGAGGGCATCTTTGCCGTAGCGCAATTACCGATTCGCGCCCGCTACGGCAATTGTCACTGGCTCGGCTCGATGCCCGATTTCGGGCGCTCAGAAAGGTTACTCATGGGTGTTTCGCCCATTCGTAGACTTGATTACTTCGGAACTATCCGGCAGGGTCGGACCGTTCCCCAGTCGCTTGGCGGGCGAATCGGGCGCAATAGGTGCATCGTCGATCCCCCGATGCACTATCCATTCCACGGTCGGAGGCTTCCGTGATGGCTCTTCCGCGTTGGCGCGTCACGCGCCCGGCGTTCGCTGTAGCACTGCTGGCCGTGTCCCTGCTCGGTCTGGCGCTGGCCGCGCTCGCTCCGAGTGCCGCGTCTGCGGCCACCGCAAAGGTCGGCTATGTCCGCCTCGCTCATCTGTCGCCGGACACGCCCGACGTCGACGTCTACCTCGATTCCGTGTCGTCGTCGGCGAAGGAGCAGGTCTTCCCCGGCGTCGGCTACGGGACGGTTTCCCCATACCTGAGCCTCCCCGTCGGCGAATACGCCGTGTCCATGCGAGTCGCCGGCGCCGATCCGAAGTCGCCGCCGGTGCTTACCACCGACGTCACGGTCGCTGCCGGCCAGGCATACACCGTGGCCGGCGTCGGTCGCCACGCCGACCTCGGTCTCAAGGTCTTCCACGATGACCTGAGCAGTCCGGCCCATGGCAAGGCCAAGGTCCGCATCATTCAAGCCTCCATCAAGGACCCACAGTTGAACGTGTCCTTGACCAATGGCACCAAGATCGCCTCGAACGTCGCCTTCGCCACGACGACGTCCTACCGGCAGGTCGGCGCGGGCAACTGGACGCTCGTCGTCGCGCCGACCGGCGGCGGCAAGTCGGTCAACCTGCACGTCGATCTCAAATCGGACAGTGTCTATTCGTTGCTGATCCTCGACGGCAAGACGACGTTGACGCCGGATCTCAAGGTGGACGCGACGCGGGCCGGCAACGCCCCGCTCGGCGGCGTACCGACCGGTCTCGGCGGAAGCTCGCCGCGGACGATGCCGACCATCGCGGTCTCCGTACTGGCGCTCGCCGGCATCGCGTTCGGCGGCATCGCAGTCGCCAGCCGGCGCCGCTCCAGCCAGCGACTCGTCGCGGCCCGCGCGCCCGGCGGCCGGGCGTCCGATCGGGCGTAGTGGCGCGACCCACCTGGTCCGTACCGAGGCACCGCACCGCCCCGGCGGGAAATGCGCTGAGCGTCGTGGCCGCGACGCTCAGCGCAGTGGTGCTTCTCGGTGCCATCGGGTTGGCCACCAACGCGTTCGGGGCACGTGCCATCATTCCGCGCGCGGCCGGCGGCGCGATCTGGGCCGTGCCGGCGCCGTCGTCAGCGCCAGCCGCGAACACGTCGAAGTCGGCGCCGACCAAGAAGGTCACGCCGCCGACGAACGTGCGCATTCCGAAGATCAAGGTCAATACCTCGATCATCCCACTCACGCTCGATGCGACCGGCGCGCTCGAGGCGCCGACCAGCTTCACCCAGGTCGGCTGGTACGCCCAGGGCACCGCGCCGGGCGACATCGGACCGGCGATCCTCGCCGGGCACTACGACAATGCCGTCCGCGGGACGGTGTTCTACCAGCTCAGGCTGCTCAAGGCCGGCGATCTCGTACAGGTCCAGCGCGGCGGAAAGTGGCTAGACTTCACGGTTGTGTACTGGGGTGAATACTCCAAGCAGGACTTTCCGACTGAGAAGGTCTACGGGCCGACGCCCGATCCGGAGTTGCGCCTGATCACGTGCGGCGGCACGTTCAACGGCCGCGTCGGCTCGTACGACGACAACATCGTCGTGTACGCGGTGGCGACAAAATGACCGAGGACTCGCCATTGATCGGCGGCCGATACCGGCTCGGGAAACGGATCGGTGTCGGCGGCATGGGTCGGGTCTGGCTCGCCCGCGATGAGGTGCTGCGCCGCGAGGTCGCGGTCAAAGAGGTGCTGCTGCCCGAGACGCCCAGCGAAGACGAGGCGTACGAGTTGCGCCAACGTACGCTGCGCGAGGCGCGCGCCGCGGCCCGGCTGTCGCACCCGAACGTCGTGCGGGTCTACGACGTCATGTACGCCGACGACCGACCGTGGATCGTCATGGAGTACGTGCCGTCGCGTTCGCTGGCCCAGGTGCTCAAGTCGGACGGCCCGATGCGGCCGGACGAAGCCGCCGTCGTCGGCATCGCCGTCCTCGACGCGCTGTGTGCCGCGCACGCCGCCGGCGTTCTGCACCGCGACGTCAAGCCGGGCAACGTCCTGCTGGCCGACGACGGCCGCGTGGTGCTGACCGACTTCGGCCTCGCGACATTCGACGAGATCGGCACCGCACTCACCCAATCCGGCATCGTGCACGGTTCGCCGCAGTTCATCGCGCCGGAACGGGCGCTGGACGGGACGTCGACGGTCGAGGCCGACATGTGGTCGCTCGGGGCGACGCTGTTCGCCGCCGTCGAGGGTCAGTCGCCGTACGCCCGCTCGACGTCGTACCAGACGCTCGCCGCGCTCGCGACCGCGCCACCCGACGCGCCGAAGCGGGCCGGTGCGCTGAAACCCGTACTGGCCGGGCTGTTGCGCCGCAAGCCGTCCAGCCGGATGAAGCCGGACGAGATCCGCAGCCGGCTGCAGCGCGTGGTCAACGGCGAGTCCGGACGAGCCCGCTTCCCGCGCCAACGCCACCCGGGCCCCAACGCGACCGGCGGTCCATCGGCTGACCTCATCGTCCCGCTGTCGACGGGCGAGGCGAGTTCAGCCGCCGGGACTATGAACGCAGCGGCGACGGCGAATCCCGCGCATCCGGCCGCGCCGACGGCACCGGGCACTGCCGGCGGTGCGGCCGCGACCGATTGGGCGGGCACCGACGGGAATCAGCCACCGCCGGTCGACTCGCCAGAGCGCAACGGCCGTTGGAAACTCGACCGGGCGTACGGATGGAACCGCGCCGCCACCCCGGGCGCGGATCCGGAACCCGCCGCTGGCGACGCACCCGGTGACGCCGCGATCGGTGACGCGGCCGCCGCGGCCGAGAGCTACCGCCGCGATGGGCGACCGATCGAGTGGCGCAATGCGAACGGTGGCATCGTCCGGTCGACCTCGGGCACCAAGGAAGACCTCGAATCTCCGCCGTCCCGGCGGGCGCGTCGGTGGGCCGTACCGATCGCCGTCATCGTTGTGCTCCTGGCCGGCGCAACGTACGTCGTTGTACGCCAGTTCGGCCCCTCGGCGCCGGCGGCCCGGCACGCCAGCACAACGCCAGGCCCGACACACCCGCCCGGGTCGGTCGCGCCGTCCGGCTCGGAGAGTTCATCCGGCGTCCGGCCGCTGGCCAAGGTGAACTGGCTGTGTGACCCGCAACGCCCGGCCGACTCGGTGGCGCTGCCGATTGCCCTGCCGATTTACAACGGGCACGCGGCCTATCCGTCGTTCACCTGGTTCATGTTCAGCAAGGATTTCCCGATCGCGCTGCCGAGCGGCTTCCAGATCGCGTACAGCCCAACGACCGCCTGTCTCTACGACTCCACGTCACCGGCGCGGATGATCGGGATCGACAAGTGGACGCCGTCCGGGACGGCCGCCACCGATGCCCGAATCGCCATGCAGTCCTATCAGGCGCAGGCGAGAAAGCTCGAAAACTTCCACCAGGTGCGTGGCGTAGCGGCGGTCGACGGGCCGGGCCCGGCGCTGTCGAGCGCCGCGTGGGAGTACACCTGGGTCGGCGCCACCGGTCCGCTGCACACGTTCGCCCGGGTCTACCTCGTCGACAAGACCGCGTACCTGATCTCGTGGACGACATCGGCGGCGGCGGCCGGTTCCGACACCTCGGTCTACGCCAACATGCAGGGCAGCATCGTGATCGGACAGATGCGTTAGCCGTCGCCCCGCCCGCACGGCCGGCCGATAGCCGGCGATGTCGGGGCCGGTTGCCACCAATTGCCCGACCTCGGCCACATCTTGGGGTGATTTGTCGTTCAATAACGGACATGGGTCTCGCCGTCACTCCGGGACGTACGGTGCGCACACACCGGCGGCTCGTCGCTTCGCTCGTCACGCTGTGCGCCATCCTCGCCGGCTCTGTGCTTGCGGCCGCGCCGGCGTACGCGGCGTCGACCACCGATCTGACGGTGAAGCTCACGAACAGAGTCGACGCGGTCGCCGGCAAGCGCGTCACCTACCGCGTCGTGGTGACGAACAGGGGGCCGTCGACGGCCAAGGGCCTCATGATCACCTTTGTGACGTCGGCGAAACTCGGCTCGGTGAAATACAAGATCAGCAACGGGCAATGTTTCCTCAGCCCGAAGAGGGTCCACTGCCACGAGTACGCGTCGCTGGCCAAGGGGAAGTCGTTCGCCGTCTCCATCAGCGGTGTGATGCCGAAGAAGATGGCCAAAGGCACCGCGGTCAAGAACTCTGTCACCGTCGACAGCCGGACGAAGCGTGTGAACACCGGCAACGACAAGGCGACGGACAACTACCGCCTCGGCATCCCGCGAGTCGCGGCGCCCGTCGTGGCACCGTCGCCGTCGATCAACCCCAGCGGCAACCTGGCGAAGTTCACGAACACCGCCGCCAAGGTCGCAGACTACAGCTCGCACGTCATGCTCTGGACGTTCATCATCCTGGGCGCGGCCGCGATCTGGTTTGTCATCGGTCTGGCCTTGCATCACCGCCGGCGGGTGGCGGACGCCGACTTTGACCGCAACGATCCGGGTGACGATTGAGCTCCGCCGAAGGTGGTCGACGCGGCTCGATTAGCGTGTCGTAGTGCACGAGTCTCGCGGGTCCACCATGCGGCGCTTCGACATCACGGTCGCGTCCGCATCGCGGCCGGTGTCCGGACGGCTCGCCACGATGGCTCATCCCGCCGGTGGCCGGCATCTCATCGCGGACCTGATGGCCTTACGCGATGCCGGCGTCGACGTCCTGGTGAGCCTGCAGACCGTGGACGAGCAGGCCGAGATCGGGCTGTCGGGCGAAGCCGACGCCGCCGCACGGGCCGGACTCGAGTTTCGCCACCTGCCGATCCCGGATATGGGCGTACCGGATCTGACCGCGGTGGCGCCGGCCGTCGCTGCGATCGCCGCCGACGTGTCAGCCGGCCGACACGTCGTCATCCATTGCTGGGCCGGCATCGGCCGGTCGTCCACCATCGCCGCCGCGGTGTTGATCGAGCTCGGGGCAACGCCACCCGACGCCTGCGCGACGATCAGCGCCGCGCGCGGCATGCGGGTGCCGGAAACGCAGGCACAACGCGACTGGCTGGACGAGTGGGCGCAGAAGCGGTCCCGCGATTGACCGGCCGGGCTCGCGACGACTAGCCCCGCCGTCAGCCTTCGGCTGGGGCAGTCAATGTTCGGTGGGGACCGGCGATGTTCGCCCCGGATTGTCCGCGCAGGGCGCGGCCGTCAACCTCCCGCGAGACTGCTGGCGCGCTCGGTGGGGATCGAGAAGATCAGACAGGTCGACGTCGCGTGCGCGACGAGCTTGCCGGCGGCGTCGAAGAGATGCGCTTCGCCAAGCGCCGTCTGGCGCCCTTTGGAGATGACCCGACCGTCACACCGCAGCATCCCGGACGCCTCGGTCACCGGCCGCAGAAAGCGTGCGTTGAGATCGAGCGACGTGTAGCCCAGGCCGACCGGCAGCGTGGTGTGGACGGCACATGCAGCGGCCGTGTCGAGCAGCATGGAGATGACTCCGCCGTGGACGGAACCGATCGGGTTGTAGTGAAACTCGCGCGGCGTCATGAACACGCTGATCTGGCCCTCGCCGGTCGCCTCGACCCGGTCGACGCCGAGCGTCTCCATGATCGGCGGCGGCGGCAACTCGCGTCGTCCGAGCGTCGCGAACAGCTCCATGCCGCCGAGTCGCGCGACCTGACCGGCCAACGCCACCGGGTCATGCCAGGAGTAGGTCCGAGTGCGGTCCGGCGCCGCACCATGGTCCGGGTCCGTCGCGGTCCAATACGACGGTACGGCCTGAGTCTCGGTCATGGATGCAGCCTGTCAGAGCCTTGCTGGGTATGTCAACGAGACTTAGCATGAACGGATGGTGACAAGCGCGACGACGGACGGCCCGCACGACCGCGACGGCGGTGACCCCGTCGGCGCTCGAGTGGTCCGTGGAGAATTGCACGATCTCGCGGACGCTCGGTGTCCTCGGCGAGAAGTGGACGTTCATCGTGCTCCGGGATGTGTTTCTCGGGATCCGTCGATTCGACGATTTCATCGAGCACACCGGCATCGGCCGGCAGGTGCTTGCGAATCGCCTCGCGGCTCTGGTCGATGCCGGGCTGCTGCGCCGAGAGGCCTATCAGGAGCCAGGCGAACGGGCCCGCCACGAGTATCGGCTGACCGACAAGGGCATCGATGTCTACCCGATCCTGGTCGCGCTGCGCGAGTGGGGTGATCGCTATGCCGCCGATGTCGCCGGACCGCCGCTCTTGACCGTGCACCGCGACTGCGGCGCATCGGTCTCCGTTCGACTCACCTGCGCCGACGGCCACGAGCTTGCGTCACCGCGCGAGGTCGTTCCCCGGCCGGGCCCGAGTGCCCGGCGCCGGACCCGCCACTGGGCGGCCCCGGGCGCCGACTAGACCGCGACCCGCGCGGCCAGCACCTGGTTGGCGATCGTTGACGCGTCGGGGTAGCGCAGGCCGAGCAGGCCGATGAAACGCCACCGTACGATGCCGGACGCATCGATCACGAACACTGACCGCCGGACGCCGATGCCGATCATGCCGACGCCGTACGCGTTGATGACCGCCTTGTCCGTGTCGGCGAGAAGCGGGAGCCCGAGCGCGTTGCGCCGGGCGAATTCCTCGTGGCTCGCGAGACTCTGCGGGCTGATCCCCCACACGACGGCGTCGAGGTCGGTGAACTGCGTCAACTCCGAGGTATACGCGCACATCTGCTTCGTACAGACCGGGGTGTCGTCGCCCGGGTAGAACGCAAGCACCACCGGGTGCCCGCGCTCGGCCGAGAGGCGCTGGTCGTCGCGATTCGCGATGCCGGCGACGACCGACACCGACGGCAACGTGAAGTCGGGCGCGGCTGCGCCGACCTCGGGAGGCTTGGCCATCTCTGTCCTCACTAGACGGGTGGAGCGCGTTTCGAGCAGCGAACATATACCGACCCAGTACGCCTGACGCACAGCTTGGTCAGCAGGTTCAGTCAAGGGCGAGATTCGGCACATCGACGAGGTCACCGCGTGATCTGGCCGGGGCGCCACGCCGCCGTTAACGTTGCGGCATGGCTGACGACGTTACGTTTTACTTCGACCCGACGTGCCCCTTCACCTGGCGCACGTCCCGCTGGATTCGCGAGGTGACCGAGCCCCGCGGTCACACGATCGGTTGGCGGCTCATGAGTCTGAAGGTCCTCAATGAGGGTCGCGAGCTGCCGGAGGCGTACCGCGACGCGGTCGCCTATTCAATCCGGCCGGTCCGTGTGCTCCAGGCCGCGCTCGACCGGCACGGCCCGGCCGCGCTCGATCGCCTGTACACCGAGTTCGGCACGCGCGTCCACTACGACGCCAACGCCCTCGACGACGAGACCCTGGCCGCCGCGATCGCCGCGGCCGGCCTCCCGAGCGACCTGATCGGCGCGGCCGACGACGACAGCCTCGACCCGGCCATCCGGAAGAGTCACGACGAGGGGCAGGCGCGCGTCGGCCAGGAGTCGGGCAGCCCCATCACCGCGATCGGCGACGGTCCTGGGTTCTTCGGTCCGGTCGTGGTGCCCGTACCGGAGGGCGAGGCGGCCGAGAAGCTCTACGACGCCTTACGGCTGCTCTCCGCCGTACCCGAATTCAGCGAGTTGAAGCGGTCACGAGCCGCGTTCTGACGTTGACCGCGCGATGGGCTACGGCTGGAAGCGGTAGCCCATCCCCGGCTCGGTGATGAGGTGCCGCGGCCGTGCCGGGTTGTCCTCGAGCTTGCGGCGCAGCTGGGCCATGTACTGCCGTAGATACTGGGTCTCGCTCGCGTACGTCGGGCCCCACACCTGCTGAAGCAGCTGGCGTTGGCCGATCAGCTTGCCGGGCTCCGCGACGAGCGCCTCGACCAGTTGCCATTCGGTCGGCGTCAGGTGGATCACGACTCCGTCGTCGTCGCTGACCCGGTGGTTGGCGAGATCGATGTCGAAGCGGCCGATGCGCGCCGACGTGGGCGGTTCCGGTGACATGAGCCGCCGCGTCACGGCCCGAACTCGGGCGAGCAGCTCGTCGATGCTGAACGGCTTGGTGACGTAGTCGTCCGCACCGGCGTCGAGTGCGTCAACCTTGTCGCGGCTGTCGGCGCGGCCGGACAGTACGACGATCGGCACCGGCGTCCAGCTACGTAGCTTGCGGATCACCTCGACGCCGTCGATGTCCGGCAGGCCGAGGTCGAGGATGATCAGATCGGGCCGCTCCCGTGCCGCCGCGTGCAGCGCGTCGGCGCCGTTGGCCGCCGTGTACACCTCGTACATCCGAGCTTGCAGGTTGATCCGCAACGCGCGCAGGATCTGGGGCTCGTCGTCCACGATCAGCACCCGGGTCATCGCCGATCCTCGGTGCCGACGTCCCGGGGACTCAGATCCTCCACGCCGGCGTCCTGCGGACGCTGATCCTCCACGCCGGCGTCCAGCCGAACCGTCTCGTCGGTATGCCAGTGCGCGATGCGATCGAGGAGCGCCGGCGACGCCGGACCTGCGTCGGGCGCCTCGGCCGTCGGAAGTCGCAGCGTCATGGTGAGGCCGCCACCGGGCGTCGTGTCCGGCGAGAGCGTGCCGCCCATGGCCTCGACCAGCCCCCGTGAGAGAGCGAGACCGAGACCGACGCCGGTTTCGTTGTCGCGATCGCCCAGTCGCTGGAACGGCAGGAACACCGTGTCCCATTCGGTCGCCGGAATGCCCGGACCATGATCGACGACGCGCGTCTCGACGTAGCCGGCGTGGTCACTGATCGATATCATCGGCGGCCGTTCCGGCGGACTGTAGCGCTGGGCGTTGGCCAGCAGGTTAGCCAGAACGCGTTCGATCAATTGCGGATCGGCATTGACCTCCGGCGGCTCGTCCGGCACATGCAGCGTCACCGCCCGGCCGGCCGGTCCAAGATCGTCAAGGGCCCGGGCTACGGCGTCGGCCATGCTCATCGGCTGTGGGGCGAACCCGAGCGCGCCGGCCTGGAGCCGGCTCATGTCCAGCAGGTTGTCGACGAGCCGCGTCAGGCGTTCCAGCGACTCATCGACGGTGGACAACAGTTCCTCGCGGTCGGCCGCGGTGAAGGCCACGTCCTGACTGCGCAGGCCGTCCACCGCCGCGCGGGCCGAGGCGAGCGGCGTACGGAGATCGTGGCTCACCGCCGAAAGCAGAGCCGTACGCATCTTGTCGACCTCGGACAGCGATCCGACCGTCGCCGCCTGCTCGGCCAGGCGTTCGGCCCGGAGTGCGACGGCGGCCTGAGCGGCGAACGCCTCGACGACGCGCCGGTCGGCCGCGGCCAGCGGGTGCCCACGCAGCACGAGTGCGAACTGATCGTCCACCCCGACGTCGGCGTCGCCCTGGCCGGGGAACAGGCTCGGTTGGTCGCCGACGGCGGCGGCCACCCGCCAGGCGTCCGGATCGTGTTGGACGTCCGGGCCGCCCGGCTCCTCGGGACGGCGCTCCAACAGCGTGACGCCGCTGAACCCGTACGCCTCGCGGAGTTGGTCGAGCAGCGCCGGCAGCACACGGCTGCCCCGGACGACGGAGCCGGCGAGGGTGGACAGCGTCTCGGCTTCGGCCCGGGCCACGGCCGCCTCGCGGGTACGGCGGGCGGCGATGTCAACCGTGACACTGACGGCGACCGCCACAGCGAGGAACACGAAGAGCGCGAGCACGTTCTCATGCTCATCGATCGTGAACCTGTGGATGGGCGGCGTGAAGTAGTAGTTGAGCAGCAGGCTACCGATCGCCACGGCGAGCAATGCCGGCCAGAGCCCGCCGACGAGAGCGACGACGATCACCCACGCCAGATAGGCGAGCATGTCGCTGGGGAGACTGAGTTCGTCGCGCAGAGCCGTCAACAGCACTGTGAGCAGCGGCAGCCCGGCGATTGCCAGCGCAAAACCGATCACCTGGCGTCGCGCCGTGAGCGCGCTGCGCGGCGAGCCAACGCGGCGGCCCCGCCCGACCTCCTCGTGGGTGACAAGGTGGACGTCGATCGCTCCGGAAATCGCGGCGGTGGTGAGGCCGACGCCCGGTGATAGCACGTGCGCGAGCCGGCCGCGCCGGCTCGCGCCGAGCACCAGCTGGCTGGCGTTGACGGCGCGGGCGAAGTCCAGCAGCGCATCGGGGATGTCCGAGCCGACGACCTGGTGGTACGTGCCGCCGATGCTCTCCACGAGTGTGCGCTGCCGGGCCAGGAAAGCCGGGTTCGATGAGGACAGCCCGTCGTTGCGCGTCACGTGTACGGCCAGAAGGTCGGCACCCTTCGTACGCGCCGCGATGCGGGCCGCCCGGCGGATCAGCGTGTCACCTTCTGGCCCGCCGGTCAGCGCGACGACGACGCGTTCGCGGGCCTCCCACGTCGCCGAGATCCCGTGATCGGCACGATATCGGTCGAGCTGCTCGTCGACCTTGTCGGCGACCCACAGCAGGGCGAGTTCGCGAAGCGCCGTGAGGTTGCCGACGCGGAAGTAGTTGCCGAGTGCGGCGTCGACCTTCTCCGGCTTGTAGATGTTGCCGTGCGCCATCCGCCGGCGCAGCGCCTCCGGCGCCATGTCGACGAGTTCGACCTGTTCGGCCCGGCGTACGACGGCGTCCGGGACGGTCTCCCGTTGCGGTACGCCGGTGATCTGCTGCACGACGTCGTTGATGGATTCAAGGTGCTGGATGTTCAGGTTCGTGATGACCGTGATCCCGGCGGCCAGTAACTCCTCGATGTCCTGCCAGCGCTTGGCGTTGCGGGAGCCGGGAACGTTGGTGTGTGCCAGTTCATCGATGAGGGCGACGTCCGGCCGTCGAGCCAGAATGGCGTCGACGTCCATCTCCTCGAACGTCGTGCCGCGATAGCTGATCTCGCGGCGCGGCACCACTTCGAGGTCGCCGATCAACGCCTCGGTGTGCGCCCGGCCATGCGTTTCCACGAATCCGACGACGACGTCCGTGCCGCGTTCCCGGCGCCGATGACCCTCCTCGAGCATCCGGTAGGTCTTGCCCACGCCGGGCGCGGCGCCCAAATACACCCGCAGCGCGGCGTTCGGCATGGCGGTCACCCCCTTCCATCATGACCCGCCGATGCGCAGCGTAGCCGCGAGGGGCATGGTGCCCGCCGTTGCATGGCGTAGCCGCGACGCGCTTTTGCCCGGAGCCAAGGAGTGTGAACCGGCCGGCACCGCCGCGTGCCCGCCTCAGCCGTGGAACGGATACTGCCGGTCAAGTGCCAGGTTGAGATTGACGACGTTGACCCCCGGCTCACCGAGGAACCCGAGCCCGCGCGGTATCCGTGTACTTCTTGATCAGTTGATCGACGGCGGCCACGTCGACACCGCGTGCCTGCGCGACGCGCTTGGCCTGCAGGTTCGCGTACGCAGTACTGATCTCCGGATCGAGTCCACTTCCGCTCGCGGTGACCGCGTCCGGAGGCACCGGTGGGTGAGCGGGGGCATTGCCCCGGATCGGCGTGATCACGCCCAGTTTCGTGTAATCGGTGCCGAATTTCGCGCACTGTACGGCCACCCCGGCGTATGTGGCGACGAACGGCGTTGCCGGGCACTCCTGGTTGACCGCGTAGGCGGCGAGCACCTTTCCGTGCGGTTGCCCGCCGGCATGCACGACCACGAGGACGGCCCCGGTGCCGTCGCTTGTGCAGTACGGTCGTGACCCGTCGACGCCCTCCAGTTTGCCGACCGCCAGACTGCGCGAACACACCTCGGTGAGCAGGCTCTGGGTGCCCGTGTCGTCCTTGTTCGACGGGTCGGGCAACGTGTCGACGACGCTTTCGGGGCCCAGGTTGGAGGCGCTCGTGGAGGTCGGATCGTATCCGTCGCCGGCTTCGGACGGTCGCGACTGGAAGTACTGCGGGAGCGCGTTGCCGTCCTTGTCGGTGAACAACTGTCCGATAAGCGAGCTACCAACCGTCTTGTTGCCGAGCTTGACCATTGAGCCGTCGGCCCGGGGTTGCAGCCCGGGGATCTGCGCGATGCCGTAGATGAGCAGCGGGTAGGCGATGCCCAGCACCACGGTGGCAACGATCAGCACCCGCAGCGCCGCAAGGTGCTGGGAGATCCAGGTAGGAAGGCGCATCACTTGATCCCGGGAATGAATTGGATGATGAGGTCGATGACTTTGATGCCGGCGAAGGGCAGGATGATGCCGCCGATGCCGTAGATCCACAGGTTGCGGCGCAGCATCGCCGCGGCGCTGGACGGGGTGTAGCGCACGCCGCGCAGCGCGAGTGGAATCAAGGCGACGATGATCAGGGCGTTGAAGATGACCGCGGACAGGATCGCCGAGGTCGGACTGTGCAACCGCATGATGTTCAACTGATCCAAGCCCGGATAGATGGCGGCGAACATGGCCGGGATGATCGCGAAATACTTCGCCACGTCGTTGGCGATCGAGAACGTCGTCAACGCACCACGGGTGATCAACAGTTGCTTGCCGATCTCCACGATCTCGATCAGTTTCGTCGGGTCGGAGTCGAGGTCGACCATGTTGCCGGCCTCTTTCGCCGCCGACGTACCCGTGTTCATCGCCACCCCGACATCGGCCTGGGCCAGCGCGGGTGCGTCGTTGGTGCCGTCGCCGGTCATCGCGACGAGCTTGCCGCCCTCCTGCTCCCGGCGGATCAACGCCATCTTGTCTTCCGGCTTCGCCTCGGCCAAAAAGTCGTCGACACCGGCCTCGTCGGCGATCGCGCGGGCGGTCAACGGGTTATCACCGGTGATCATCACCGTGCGGATACCCATCCGGCGCATCTCATCGAAGCGTTCCCGCATACCGGCCTTGACCACATCCTTGAGATGAATCACCCCCAGACACGCGGGCGGTCGAGCCGATCGCGCTCCCCCACCACCAGCGGCGTGCCACCGGAGGCGGAGATCCCGTCGACGATCTGACCGGTCTCCGGCGGCACCACGCCACCGTGCTCACGCACCCACTCCGCCACCGCGGACGCGGCGCCCTTACGCAACTCCCGGGCCGGCAGTGAGCCCACATTCGCGAGGTCGACCCCGGACATGCGGGTCTGCGCGGTAAACGGCACCCACACCGCCTGGCCGAGTTCACCTGGGGAACGTTCCCGCAGCCCGTAGGTGGCCTTCGCGTAGACCACGATGGAACGGCCCTCCGGGGTCTCGTCCGCGAGGCTGGACATCTGCGCCGCATCGGCCAGTGCCTCGGGCGTCACGTCCGCGACCGGGATGAATTCGCTGGCCTGCCGGTTGCCCAGGGTGATGGTGCCGGTCTTGTCCAGCAGCAGCGTGTTCACGTCGCCGGCCGCCTCGACCGCCCGGCCGGACAGCGCGAGGACGTTGCGCTGCACGAGACGGTCCATGCCGGCGATGCCGATGGCCGACAGCAGCGCACCGATCGTGGTCGGGATCAGGCACACCAGCAGCGAGACGAGCACGATGCCGGTCACACCATGGTTGTTCAGCGCCTGGTTGTCCGGGGCGAAGGCGTTGACACCCTTGGAGAAGATGGCCAGCGGCTGCAGGGTCGCGACCGCGAGCAGGAAGATGATCGTCAGCGCGGCGAGCAGGATGTTCAACGCGATCTCGTTCGGCGTCTTCTGCCGGTTCGCGCCTTCCACCAGGGCGATCATCCGGTCGATGAAGCTCTCCCCCGGTTTCTGGGTGATCTTCACAACGATCCGGTCGGAGAGCACCTTCGTGCCACCGGTGACGGCGTTGCGGTCGCCGCCGGACTCCCGGATCACCGGAGCCGACTCACCCGTGATCGCCGACTCGTCGACACTGGCGATGCCCTCGACCACATCCCCGTCACCCGGGATCGTGTCACCTGCCTCGCACACGACGACGTCGCCCTGCCGCAAGAGCGGTGCGGCGACGCTCTCCTCGCGTGGAGCACTCGCGCCAGCTTTCCAGTCGACGAGCCGTCGCGCGACGGTGTCCTTCTTCGCCGCGCGCAACGCTGCCGCCTGCGCCTTGCCGCGACCTTCGGCCACGGCCTCGGCCAGGTTGGCGAAGACCACGGTCAGCCACAGCCACACGGTGGTCACCCAGGCGAACACCGTCGGCGTGGCAATCGCGAGCACGGTGGTGAAGACCGAGCCGATCTCCACGATGAACATCACCGGGTTGCGCCACAGCGTCGCCGGGTTCAGCTTGCGCAACGCATCCGGAGTGGATTTCCACAGTTGCTTCGGATCCAGTAGGCCGCCGGACAACCTACGGGGCGCGGCCGTCAGGTGCCTTCCCCCCGACTGCGCGACTGTCGTGGCAGTCATGAAACGTCCTTCGCTAATGCGG
This sequence comes from uncultured Actinomycetota bacterium, assembly GCA_963724705.1. GTDB lineage: Bacteria > Actinomycetota > Actinomycetes > Mycobacteriales > Micromonosporaceae > DASQPR01. The sequence goes on along the minus strand of CAVRVS010000004.1, from coordinate 1,010,795 downwards.
GATTCGCGGGTACGGGCACGATCTCGACCAGGTCTGCCATGTCAGTGCAGCCCTTCGGCGAGCGGACCCAACGCGAGCGCCGGGAAGTACGTCAGCGCGACCACGATCAACGTGACGCCGACGAGCATGCCCACGAACAGCGGCTTGTACGTGGGAAGCGTCCCGGACGACTCCGGCACCGGCTTCTGGCGGGCGAGAGAACCCGCGAGCCCGAGCACGAACACGATCGGTAGGAATCGTCCGAGCCCCATGGCAAGGCCGAGTGCGGTGTTGTAGAACGTGGTATTGACGCTAATACCGGCAAAGGCCGAGCCGTTGTTGTTGGCCGCCGACGTAAAGGCGTATAGCACCTCGGACAGACCGTGCGGACCGGTGTTCAGCATCGACGAACGTGCGACCGCCGAGGCCATGGCGATGCCCGTGCCCAACAGCACGAGGGTCGGCGTGGTCAACAGGTAGAGCGATGCGAACTTCATCTCCCGCCCGCCGAGCTTCTTGCCCAGATACTCGGGTGTTCGCCCGACCATCAGCCCGGCCACGAAAACGGTAATCACCGCGAGGACGAGGATGCCGTACAGACCCGAGCCGGTGCCACCGGGCGCGACCTCACCCAGCATCATGTTCAGGATCGCCGTGCCGCCGCCGAGCGACGTATACGAGTCGTGGAACGAGTTGACTGCTCCGGTGGATGTAAGTGTCGTCGCTCCGGCAAATGTCGCCGACTGACCTACACCGAAACGTGTCTCGGTGCCCTCGGTCGCCGCGCCGACCGCCTGCGGGACGGTACCTCCGTGGAAGCCTTGGAACAGGTTGATGACCACAATGCTGCCGATCGCGATGAACGCCATCGCGGCCAGGATCGCGTAGCCCTGCTTGTTCGAGCCGACCATCTTGCCGAACGTGCGCGGCAGGCTGAACGAGATCACCAGCAGCAGGAAGATCTCGACCCAGTTTGTCCATCCTGCCGGGTTCTCGAACGGGTGGGCGCTGTTGACGTTGTAGAAGCCGCCACCGTTCGTACCGAGTTCTTTGATGACCTCCTGGCTCGCGACCGGGCCACCGGTGATGTGCTGCGTACCGCCGGCCAGCGTGCTCACGTCGGTGGCGTGGAAGTTCTGGATGGCGCCACCGGCGACGAGCACGATCGCGCCGATCACCGCGATCGGCAGCAGGATACGGAAAGTGATCCGGGTTAGGTCGACCCAGAAGTTGCCCAGCGTCGCCGGCGCGCTGCTGCCATCCCTGTTTGCCGCGACTTTGTGGGCGAACCCACGGACGAGCGCGACGGCAACGGCGATGCCCACGGCCGCGGACAAGAAGTTCTGCACCGCGAGGCCAGCCATCTGGGTCACGTAGGTCATCGTCGACTCGCCCGAGTACGCCTGCCAGTTCGTGTTGGTGACGAAGCTGACCGATGTGTTCCAGGACAATGCGGGGGCGACACCAGTGAACTTCGTATTGCCCGGATCGGGCAGGTGGGCCTGGATCCGCTGGATCAGGTAGAGCGCGAGGATGGATATCGCGGAGAACGCCAACACTGAGCGCGCATAGACGCCCCACGGCTGTTCGCCGGCTGGGTTCACGCCGATCGCCTTGTAGACGACGCGCTCGACGCGTGCGTGCTTGCGGCCGGTGACCACGCGATACATGTAGTCGCCGAACGGTATGTAGGCCAGGGCGAGCGCAATCGCGATGACGACGATGACGAGGATGCCTGCGGACGTCGGAGTCATCAGACCCTCCGATGCGTAGCAGAGCCGCGAGGAGTCATCAGAAACGCTCCGGGAACGTCAGTGCGACGATCAGAAAGATCGAGAGAACGACCGCGAGAATGAGGCCGACGAGATTGGTCGCGCTCACCGGTCGACCGTCCGCCGTGACTCGCCGCGCGGGTGCCGATCGGCCAGGGCGATGAGGGGGGCGACGAGACCGCTCACAGCTTCTCCGCCCCCTTGATCGCGAGCAGCAGCACAGCGAACAGCAGCACCGTCAATAGCACGAACCCCAGATCAGGCATCGTGCTTCTCCTCCCTGACGTCCAGAGCCGGTCCGTCCGCCGGGCGGACCCGCGAATCTCCGGGATTCGAGCCCGCCGGACCGGCGGGCCTGGCTTTCACGTACGGGCGGGCCGAAGAAGGCAGCAGGCGTGCCGATGCGCCGCACGCGCCGGCTGGCGTGCCGGCGCAGAGTTCACCCATCCCCTGTTCATGGGCATAGCGTCCACCGATGCGCCGCCGAGCGGCGGCAAATCACGAATGTTCGTTGTGCGAGAATTGCGCCGTATCGGGGCGCTGTGTCAGCCGGAGATCGGTCGGCTGGCCAACGACTAGCCCAACGTCACCGGGTCGGTATGGCCCGGCCGGCGTCAGCCGGCGGCGTGTCGACGCGGCCGCGCGTCGACCGGCCGCGCGTCGATCGGCCGCGCGTCGATCGGTCGGGGGCCGGTCCAACCGGCCAACTCCGATGCGGCCGCAAGATCGGTCGCCCAGTCGGGAAGGTCGCCGCCGGACGACTCGGGCCCCATGGAGCGCGACATTTCGTCGAATGACAGTTCGGTGCCGTACGTCTCGTCGTCGGCGCGGTTGAAGTCCACAGCGTCGAAGTCCGGAGCGCTCCGGGCACGTAGGTTCGCCACGAAGCGCGCACTTTCGCCGAGCGCAAGACCCCCGGCACTCACCGTCACTAGGAGCAGCAGCCGCCACAGATCGTCCGATCCGTGCCAGGCCAACTGGCCCAACCGATCTTCCAGGAATCCGTTGTAGATCAGTGCGGCGAGCACAGCGACACCGGCCAGCGCGCGCTGGTCGAGCGAGATGGCAGCGAAGAGGCCGACCGCGACCGCCATGATCGCAAAGCGCCATCCGGCGTCCGCGCTCGGAATCGCGGCGGCGATGATGGCTGCTACCACCAAGACAACCGCGCCGGCCCCGATCGCGAGACCAGTCGGTGTCGACTGCGTTCGTACGGTGTCGGCGGACCAACGATTCGAAGACCGCCGCATAGACATCGCCACGGCTTGGCTCCCTGCCAGAGGCGGCCAGAATGACCGCACCCAGAAAGTCAAACGCTGGGATCGGAGCCTGGACAGATGCCTTGACGCGATAACAACGGCGCCAGCCCGGATCTTGACGATTTCTCTACGCGGCGACTTGCGGTGGTGGCGCCGGCGCCTACACGCCGCCCTCCCGCGCCACCACCGACGCCGCCCGGTTCACCGGGTTCGACGCCACGCTAGTGGTGGCGCGCCAGCGCTGGAGTCGACTACACGACCGATGCAGGGTCGGCTTCGCGACTTTGCCCGCGCCGCAGCCGACGCGGCGACGCCGGCGCTGCGACGCTGACGCTCAAGGGCGTCAGCCGATATCGCGCCGGCGAAAGCCAGCCAGACCGGCGAGCGTCAACGCGATGGCGACGGCCGACAGGATGACCAGAGGCATCGTGGCGACCGCTGAGCCGGGCAGCTTCGGCGTGTGAGTGAACGGTGAAAGGTCCATCACCGGCTGGCCGAGCCGCAGCAGAGGACCGATCTGACCGAGCAGCACGAAACCGGCGAGGATCCCCCATGCGGCCGTCGTGGTGCGCGGCGCGACGCCGAACAACAACGCGGCGATCGCCGCCGGCACCACGGCCGCCGGCCATTGCGCGAGCGCGGCAGCGAGAAGTGTGGCGAGTTGGCCCCCGACGTCGTGGCGGGCAACGCCGTACGCCAGACCGGCGCCGAACCCGGTGCCGGCGAGGAGTACCGCCGCGCCCACCGCCGCGAACAGCAGATGGCTCCCGGCGAACGCGAGCCGGCGTACGGGCGTGGACAGCAGCACCTCGGCCCGCAGCGCCGTTTCCTCGGATCGGGCGCGCAAGGTCGCCTGGATCGCGTACGCCGCCGCGATCAGCCCGCAGATCCCGAACGTTGCCCCGAAATAGGCGTTGGTCAGATTGTGTGTTCCCCCCATCCGGTCGATGATGTCGCGCAGCTGCGAACTCGTGTCGACCAGGGAACCGACGCTTGTCGCACTGCTGCCAAACACGAGGCCGAGTAGCACCATGCCGATCGACCAGCCGATCAGGGACCCGCGCTGCTGGCGCCACGCCAGCGCGTACGGCGTGCGCAGGCGCGGTGCCGCCGCGGCCGGTCCCAGACGCGGCGCCCGCAGCCCCGCCCCGACATCACGCCGCCCGACCAGCCCGTACGCACACATCGCCGTCACGAGCCCGAGGCACGGGCCCAGCGCCAGAACCCACCACCGCTCGTGGGCGTAGGGCCGGACCTGTTGCGCCCACCCGATCGGCGACAGCCACGACAACCACGAAATGCTCCCCCGGTTGGAGGCGTCACCGGCCGCGCGAAGGACGAACGTGACCGCGAGGATCGACAATGCGGCGCCGATCGCCGGCCGCGAGCCCTCCGTGAACTGAGCGCAGACCGCGGCGATGCCGGCGAACGCGATTCCTGCTCCGGCTATGCCGGCGCCCAGCGCGACGGACCCGGCGGCCGGGGTGCCTAGGATGATCATGAGTACGGCGACCAGCGTTCCGGCGACCACGTTCAGGCCGACCGCGACGTACAGCGCCGCGGTGATCGGTGCGAACCGGCCGACCACACCGGCGCCGACGAGTTCGAGCCGACCGGACTCCTCTTCGGCCCGAGTGTGACGGATGACCGTGAAGATGCTGGCCATCGCCGCGATGACCGCCGCGATTCCGGCGAACCGCCACGCGGTCAGGCCGCCGGTGGACGACGAGTCGAACAGCGGCCCGTCCAGCGCCAGCAGGGTCGCGTTGGCGCGGATCGAGGCGCCGAACTTCTCCCGGGCGGCGACCGTGTGGTAGAGCCCGCGGAACGAGTAAGCGGTCGCCGCGACCAGTGCGGCAATGGCGTACACCCAGACGGCAAGGCGGATCCGGTCGCGCCGCCCGATCAGCTTGACGAGAGTGGGCACGCCCGCGTACGCCGTCATCGCGCACCCGTCCCGGACGTAACGGAAGCGGTGGAGTCCGACGCGTCCATCGCCGTACCGCCGTAGTGCCGGAGGAAGAGCTGTTCGAGCGTCGGCGGTTGGCACGTCAGGCTCCGTACGCCGACCGCGGTGATCAGTCGCAGCACGGCGTCCAGACGCTCGGTGTCGACCTCGCAGGTCACCGCGGTCCCGTCGACGACGGCGTCGTGTACGCCCGGCATCGACGACAGCTCCGGCGGCACCGCGGCCGCGAGGTCGGCGTGGATCGACGTACGTGTCAGGTGTCGGAGCTCGGTGAGCGTACCGGTTTCGACGGTACGGCCGGCGCGGATGATCGACACACGGTCGCACAACGCCTCGACCTCGGCGAGAATGTGACTCGACAGCAGCACCGTGCGGCCACGCCGCTTCTCGTCCTCGATGCACTCCCGGAAGACCTCTTCCATCAGTGGGTCGAGCCCGGACGTCGGTTCGTCGAGCAGAAGCAGCTCCACATCGGACGCGAGCGCCGCGACGAGCGCTACCTTCTGCCGGTTGCCCTTCGAATACGTCCGCGCCTTCTTGCGCGGATCGAGATCGAACCGGTCGAGGAGCGCATCCCGCCGCTTGGTGTCGACGCCGCCACGGAGGCGGCCCAGCAGGTCGATCGCCTCGCCGCCGGACAAGTTCGGCCAGAGCGAGACATCGCCCGGAACGTACGCGAGCCGGCGGTGCAGCGTCGCGACGTCGCGCCATGGATCGCCGTCGAGGAGCCGTACATCGCCTCCGTCGGCGCGCATCAGACCGAGCAGTATGCGCAGCGTGGTCGACTTTCCGGCGCCGTTCGGTCCGAGGAATCCGTGCACCTCACCCGTCGCGACGTGTAGGTCCAGACCGTCCAACGCCGTGGTCGGACCGAAGCGCTTCACCAGCCCGTCCACAACAATGGCGGGGCTCGTGCCGTTGGCTGGGCTGGAGGTCGTCATGCGGCTTAGGCTACGCGTCGTTCATAACTTTGTGAAACTTCAGAATGCCGTATACTCAGCGTTGTGACCGACGAGACACCGCGCGACGACGCCGAGGTGCGGGTGTTCGTGGAGCGCTTCGCGTCGGCGCTCGTCGACAGCGGGATGCAGCGGATGGCCGCCCGGGTGTTCGCCGCTCTCCTCGCCGCGGATTCGGGGCGCCAGACCGCGGCCGAACTCGCCGCGACGCTCAAGGCGAGCCCGGCCGCGATCAGCGGCGCGGTCCGCTACCTCGAACACGTGGCGTTGGCCAGCCGGGAACGCGATCCTGGCACCCGTCACGATGTCTACCGCGTGAACAACGACGTCTGGTATCGCGCGTCGGCAAGTCGCGACCGGATTCTGACCCAGTTCATCAGCTTGCTGACCGAGGGCATCGAGGCCGTCGGTTCCGAGACGCCGGCCGGTGAACGCCTCAGCGAGACGAAGTCCTTCTTCTCCTTCCTTTTGGCCGAGCTTCCGCAGACCGTCGAGCGGTGGCGGGCCATGCGCGCGGCCGAGCGCACTGCCTAAACCTTCCGGGGTACGGCAACGATTCGCTCCCGCGCAGCGGTCACCAGCGAGCCAGACCCGCCTCGTGCGATCGGTCGACGGCTGACGGGTGCACCCACGGCCGGTAACCCTGGGCCAGGGCACCAAGAGTTGCTGGTGGCGTACGCACCTCGACGACCTCGCCGGCGGCGAGCGCCTCCGGTTCGCCGTACCCGTCGAATGACCAGGTGCGGACCGCACCCGGCACGACGAGCGCGGATCCGCCGTTACGCGCGATCATCGCCCCGGCCGGCAGGTCGCCGAAGCGCAGGCGGCGAGTGATCTGCTCACGCGTACGCCGCACCCGCTCGTGGTGGAGTCGATGATCCATCTCGGCGGCCCAAGGCCGGCGCGAGCCGCCCTCGGCGCGCCACCAGGCATGGGCGTAATCGAGATAGTCAGCACGGCGGCAGTAGGCGCACGGACGATGGCCGGCCGCCAGCGCGGTCGCCTCGTCCAGGAAGAACAGCGCGGTCCACCGGCCGGGCGGCATGACATCGCGGCGGACGTCGCGCCAGGTGAGCGTGCAGCAGATCCACAGCGTCGACCGCCAGCGCGTGACGCCGAGCGTGCGACCCTGGCCGTGCAGGCAACCACGATTGCCCATCAGACCGCCACGGGCCGGGCTCGCGACGATCTCGCCGGTCGGTAGGACGCGATTCTGTAGCGGCACCCGGGCAGCGTGCCGCGCCGGTACGACAATCGCGGCTACCAGCCGCCACGGTGCTCCGGGACCAGGCGCATGAACGGCAGCGTGCAGAGCATGACAACGGCGAAGACGGCGAAAATGTGGCCCTGGGTGAGACCCGGATCGGCGCTGCGCGCGAGGATCGCGGTGGTCACGGACACCGCGGTGATCGACCCGGACTGCCGGAACATGCCGCGCAGGCCGGCGATCGCGGCAACATGCTCCGGCGCGAGTTGAAGCGAGGCGTTGTTCGTCGCGGGAGACGCGACGCCCATGCCGACGCCGGTCAGCGCCGCCGCCAATGCCAGCCACGTGTACGGCGAGAGGCCGATCGGACTCGCGGCCATCGCGAGGAGGCCGGCGGCCGTGACGCTGAAGCCGATCGCCATCGGCCAGCGATAGCCGGTGCGACGTAGCAGCATCGTGGCCACTGTCGACGCGGTGATGATGCCGATCGCGCGTGCGCTGAGCAGCGTGCCCGACTCGAGCGTACGAATGCCGAACCGTTGTGTGGCGTAGAGCGGGACGAGGGCGGCGAAGCCGAATGCGGCCGAGCCGTACAGGAAGTTGATGATGTTCATGACCGCGAAACCGCTGCCGTGCAACAGCTTCGGCGGGATGAACGGCGTGGCACTTCGGCGGGTGTTCCACACGAATGCGGCGAACGCGACGATCGCTACCACGATCGGCACCAGCAGCCGTGCGCTGGTGAGGCTGGAGTCACGACCACCGAGGTACGAGATCCCGAGCATGCTGGCGAGGATCGCGATGCCGAGGGTCACCATCCCGGTCACGTCCAACTTGGCTCGGGCCGACGAAGTGTCGTTGCGCGGGATGTACTTGAGCGCGAAGCCGACGAGCACGATCCCGATCGGTACGTTGACGAGAAAGATCCCGCGCCACGACCAGTACGTGACGAAGATGCCGCCGAGCACCGGGCCGATGATCCCGCCGATCGGGTTGAAGCTCGAAAACAGGCTGACGGCACGGTCGCGGCTCGGGCCGAAGGCGTCCGCGACCATGCCGGTCGCCGATGGCATGAAGGTTGCGCCGCCGATAGCCTGCACCGCGCGTAACACAATCAGCAGGGTGATGTTGTCCACCAGCCCGCAGCACAGCGACGCGACGGTGAACACGACGATGGCCAGCAGAAAGACGGGGCGCCGGCCGTACTGGTCGCTCAACCGGCCGGCCAGCGGAAGCACCAGAACTCGACCGAGCGCGTATACGGTGATGGTCCACGAGGCCCAGTTGATCTGGGTGTGCAGGTCATGTTGCAGAGCGGGCAGCGCGGTGGCGACGATGGTCTGGTCGATCGACGCCATCAGCATCCCGACCGAGACGATGGCGAAGATCACCCGCCGGTGCGGGCTCGGTTCGAGCGCGACGGCGGGTTTGTGGCGGCCGCTCTCCGACTGCTGGGTCGTCGAACGATCGATTGCCACATCGAGCAGGTTACACTGCTTGCCGGCAAGCAACTACTATGGTGATCAGATGCACGGCGCCTATCGTGACGGTGTGCGCACCGCAACGATCGCGCACGCCAACGAGGGCGGTGAACAGTGGACGCGGAGACGGTCACGAGACTGCGCCGGGTCGTGGGACGGCTCGCCCGCCAGCTCAATGCGTCGGCGACCGGCGAGGGTCTCACGCCGACCCAGGCGTCCGTGCTCGGCCTGGTCGCCTCGCGCGGACCCGTCTCCATCGCACGACTGGCCGATCTCGAACAAATCAATCCCACCATGTTGTCCCGCGTGATCGGTCACCTCGACACGGCCGGTCTCATCCGGCGCGTGCCGGACCCGACCGACCTGCGCACCGCGTCGTTGGAAGCCACAACCGAAGGCGCACGGGTCGCCGAGCGCCTCCGGGAGCGACGTACCGCGATCGTGTCGGAGTGCACGGAGCGACTCTCTCCGGCCGAAGCCGACGCGCTGACGCAGGCACTCCCCGCGCTCGAAGCTCTCACTCGGCAGCTGGCATCGCGGCTCGCGCCGACCGGCTCCGGCGGGGCGGCCTAGCTGTAAATCACTGGTCGATGCCTGGGTCGTCGCGCCTATGCTTTCCACCGTCATGGGTAGCGAGGAGACGTCGGCCGCGCCAGCGGCGGCACCGAACCGAGTCGCCTCGGCGGATATCGCGCGCCTCGTCGCCCGGCTGCCCGAGTTGACGCTGCGCGATCGTGGGCGCATCGGCCGCCGGATCGAAGGCGTACAGCGTGGGCGCCGTCCGGCCAAACCCGGCACCATCGAGTCGATCGCTGCCGCCATCGAAACGGCAGTCGCCCGCCGAGCGGCCCGTGCCGCCGGCGTACCGGCCATTTCGTACCCGCCGGAACTGCCGATCTCGCAGCGCAAAGACGACATCGCCGCCGCGATCCGCGACCACCAAGTGGTGATCGTGGCCGGCGAGACCGGCTCGGGCAAGACCACCCAGCTGCCGAAGATCTGCCTCGAACTCGGCCGCGGCATCGACGGCCTGATCGGCCACACGCAGCCGCGCCGAATCGCCGCCCGGACAGTGGCCGATCGCATCGCCGAGGAGGTCGGCACCGGACTCGGCACGACAGTCGGCTACAAGGTGCGATTCAGCGACCAGGTATCGGCGGACACGCTGGTGAAGGTGATGACCGATGGCATCCTGCTGGCCGAGTTGCAGAACGACCGATCGCTCGAGCAGTACGACACGATCATCGTCGACGAGGCACACGAACGAAGCCTGAACATCGACTTCATCCTCGGCATCCTCAAGCAGCTCCTCCCCCGCCGGCCGGATCTGAAGCTCATCATCACAAGCGCCACAATCGATCCGGAGCGGTTCTCACGACATTTCGGCGACGCGCCGATCATCGAGGTGTCCGGCCGGACGTACCCGGTGGAGGTGCGCTACCAACCGCTGCTGCCGGACCCGCCCGAGGCGGACGACCTCGACGACGCGCCGGCGCGACCCGCAACCGGCCGGCGCGGCACCACCGCCCCCGCGACGCCCGACGACGCCGAACCGCGCGATCAGATTCAAGCCATCTGCGAGGCCGCGATCGAGTTGCAGGCCGAGGGGCCGGGCGACATTCTGGTGTTTCTCTCCGGCGAGCGCGAGATCCGCGATACCGCCGAGGCGTTGACCGCGCTCGACCTGCGGCACACCGAGATCCTGCCGCTCTACGCCCGCCTGTCGGTAGCCGAGCAACATCGGGTGTTCGCCGGCCACACCGGCCGCCGGATCGTTCTGGCGACCAACGTCGCCGAAACCAGCCTCACCGTGCCCGGCATCAAGTACGTGATCGACCCCGGTACGGCCCGGATATCGCGCTACAGCCAGCGGCTCAAGGTCCAGCGGCTGCCGATCGAACCGATATCGCAGGCCTCGGCCAACCAGCGCAAGGGCCGGTGCGGCCGCACGTCCGACGGCATCTGCATCCGGCTCTACTCCGAGAGCGACTTCGAGGGCCGGCCCGAGTTCACCGATCCGGAAATCCTGCGGACGAACCTCGCCGGCGTGATCCTGCAGATGACGGCGTACGGCCTCGGCGACATCGCGACGTTCCCATTCATTGACCCCCCGGATCGGCGCAACGTCGCCGACGGCGTCGCATTGCTGCACGAACTGGGCGCGTTCAGCGATGGCGGATCCGGCGCGGCGGCGACGCGGTTGACCGATCTCGGACGGCGGATCGCTGCGCTACCGGTCGATCCGCGGCTGGCCCGGATGGTGATCGAGGCCGATCGCAACGGTGTTGTACGGGAGGTCATGGTGATCGCGGCCGCCTTGTCCATCGTGGACCCACGCGAGCGGCCGACCGACAAGCAGCAGGCGGCGGCCGAGAAGCATGCCCGTTTCGCGACACCCGAGTCCGACTTCCTGGCGTACCTGAACCTGTGGACGTACCTGCGGGAGCAGCAGCGTACGTTGTCCGGCAACCAGTTCCGCAGACTGTGCCGGTCCGAGTTCCTGAACTACCTGCGGGTACGCGAGTGGCAGGACATCTACGGCCAACTACGCCAGACAGTCACAGCGCTCGGCATCACGGTGCCTCGGGACGCACCGGCCGAGCCGGACACGGTGAAGATCCATCAGTCGTTGCTCGCCGGGCTGTTGTCGCACATCGGGCTCAAGGACCTCAGCGGCTTCCGCCCGGCCGACAATCGAGCCCGCAATGCCGAGCCGACCGGTCGGGAGCGCCGCAACTTCGACTATCTCGGCGCCCGTGGTGCCCATTTCGCCATTGCGCCCGGGTCGGGCTTGTTCCGGTCACAGCCACGTTGGATCTTCGCGGCCGAACTCGTCGAGACGTCCCGGTTGTGGGGTCGGGTGGTCGCGAAGATCGAGCCCGAGTGGGCCGAGTCGCTGGCCGGCCACCTGGTCCGGCGCACGTACAGCGAACCGCATTGGGAGCGCAAGCAGGCGGCGGTGATCGCGTCGGAGAAGGTGCTGCTGTACGGCGTCCCGCTGGTCGCGGCGCGGCGCGTCAACTACGGCCGGATCGATCCGCCGCTGTGCCGGGAGTTGTTCATCCGCAATGCCCTCGTCGAGGGCGACTGGGAGACCCACCACGCGTTCTTCCGCGAGAACCAGGAGCTTCGCGACGAGGTCGAGGAGCTGGAGCACCGGGCGCGGCGGCGCGACATCCTGGTCAGCGACGACGATCTCTACGCGTTCTACGACGCCCGCATCCCGGCCGACATCGTGTCTGGCCGGCATTTCGACGCCTGGTGGAAGAAGGTCCGCCGAAGCCAACCGGATCTGTTGTCGTTCGAGAAATCGATGCTGGTAAACGAGGGTGCCGCCGCCATCGATCCGCGCGATTTCCCGGACTCGTTCGTCGTGGACGGCATCGCATTTCCCCTGACGTATCAGTTCGAGCCGGGCGCCGCCGCCCGGCCGGGATCCGAGGCCGACGGTGTGACGGCGCACATCCCGTTGCCGGCGCTGGGTCAGCTGCGCGGTGAGCCGTTTGAGTGGCAGATCCCCGGACTCCGGCACGACCTGGTCACCGCGCTGATCCGGTCGCTGCCGAAGGCCAAGCGTGTCCAGCTCGTACCGGCGCCCGACACCGCGACCGCGGTGCTCGCGCGACTCTCGCCGGACGGCCGCAGCGCACCCGAGGAACCGATTCGAGCCGCACTGGCCCGCGAGTTCCGGCGGATGACCGGCGTACTGATCGACGGCGACGACTGGGATCTGTCCCGCGTGCCGGACTTCCTCACCATGACGTTCCGGGTCGAGGACGAGACCGGCGCCGCACTCGCCGTGGGCAAGGACCTCGAGGCGCTCAAGACCGAGCTTCGCGTGCAGTCGCGCGCCGTCGTCGCATCGGCCGCGTCCGGCATCGAACAACGAGGGCTGACCGGCTGGCCCCACACGGGCCAGCCGGGAGACGCGCTGCCCGTCGCACTCGAGCGCACGACCGGTGGGTACGTCGTGACGGCGTACCCGGCTCTCGTGGACGAACGCAACTCGGTGGCGATCCGGGCCTTCGACAATGAGCGCGCGGCTTCGTTGGCCATGACTGGCGGTATCCGGCGGCTTTTGCTGCTCACGGTGGCGTCGCCGGTCCCGCAGATCACGACGTCTCTGTCGAACGACGTGAAGCTCACGTTGATGCGCAATCCGAGCCGGAATGTTGGTGAGCTGCTGGCCGACTGTCTCGACGCCGCGGTCGACGGACTGGTCGCCGCCCATGGCGGCCCGGCTCGCGATCAGGCTGCGTTCGCAGCGCTGCGCGACGCCGTACGCGCCGATCTCTACGACGCGACGTCGGACGTCATCGGGAAGGCACGCAGTGTGTTGGCCGGGTGGAGTTCCGTCGAGTCGGCGCTCTCCCGTCCGGCCCAACCGGCGCTGCTGGCATCGCTGAGCGATATCCGCTCGCAACTGGGTGGCCTCGTCTTCCCCGGGTTCGTGACTGTGACGGGCGTCGACCGGCTCAACGACCTGGTCCGGTACCTCAGGGCGATCGAGCGGCGGTTGGAACGGTTGCCTCTCGACCCGGCCCGCGACCGGACGCAGATGGCGATCGTCGCGACCGTCGGGGAGGAGTACACCCAGTGGCTGACCGAGCTTCCGGCCGGAGCCGCATCGTGGCCCGAGGTCCGCGCCGTCCGGTGGATGATCGAGGAGCTGCGCGTGAACCTGTTCGCCCAGGCGCTCGGGACGCCGTACCCGATCTCGGAAAAGCGCATTTACCGGGCGATGGACGATGTCGTCGTCTGACCACCGACCGCTTCGACGGCGCCGACGCACGGTGGGTGATAACGGGCTCCAGGCCGGTTCCTCGAGTCGGGGGCTGCGGATGAGCACATCCACGCACGAGGTACTAAGCGTGATGGTCGCTTCGGCGACCGTGATTGGCGTGACGTTGACCCATCGCAGCTCATGCGCCGTGGTGCGTGTATGTGCCCACGTGCAGCCCCGCGAGCAGAATGATCGCGCGCGCAAACCGGTGACGATAAGTGACCGCCACGTTCGGTAGCGGAAGATGTCGACCGGTTGCACCGAACCGGCCCCGTGCAGAATGATCCGGTGCCTGACGCATTCTACGAACGGCTCGAACCCCGCGAGCCCGACACCAGCCGCTTCGCGTCGACCGACCTCACCCGTGGTCCGTGGGACGTCGGGGCGCAACACGGCGGTCCGCCGGCGGCACTGCTCGGTCACGAGATCGAACGGCGCGACGGCGCGCGGACCGACATGCGCGTCGCCCGGATCAGCATCGACATCCTTCGGCCGGTGCCGATCGGCATCGTCGTGATCTCGACCCGCACAGCCCACGCCAGTCGCAGCGTCGAAATGGTCGACGCAACGTTGACCGACGATGATGGCCGCCTGCTGGCCCGGGCGGGCGCCGTACGGATCCGGGTCTCGGCCGACTCGATGCCGGAGCGTCGTCCGCCGGGGCCGCCGCCACCGATCGCGCCAACTGAGCTACCGGCCACGCTCACGGCCTTCCAGTTCGACGTCGGCTATCACACGGCCATGGAGACGCGTTACGCCGTCGGATCGTTCGAGGCACAGGGCCCGGCGACCGTCTGGTTCCGGATGCGCCATCCGCTCGTCGGCGGTGAACCGATCCAGCCGTTGTCGCGGGTGCTGATCGCCGCCGACTCCGGAAATGGCGTCAGTCATGCGGTTGACTTCCGCACCCACTTGTTTGTGAATCCGGAACTGACCGTCCACCTGCACCGGTATCCGGACGGCGAGTTCGTGTGTCTCGATGCCGCGACCACGACGGACGCCGATGGCATCGGCCTCGCGGATACCTTGCTGTCGGACGAACTAGGCCCGATCGGGCGCGGGACACAGGCACTGTTCATCGGCTCGCGCCGTTGAACCGGAGATCAGGGGGACGCTGACGACGGCGTGGCGGGCGGGGACGACACGTCGACCGCTGGCGGCGTCACCGTGCTCGCTGATGCCGATGGAGAGGGGATCACCGGTTCAGACGGCGTCCGGATCTGGATGTCGGAGAATCGGACCTTGTACGTCACGCCTAGAGACGCGCCGACCGGCTCGAACATGCCAAGGGTGACGACGCCCGGTGTGGTGAACGTACCGTCCGTCACCGCAAAGAGCTCTTGCGGGTGTATGCACGCTCGTGCGGTCACATCGCACTGGAACACCGACAGGGACTCGCCATCCGCGATGATCTCGATTCGCGTCGTCGTCCCATCCTTCAGCGGCGGTGTGAACGAACGGCCGTCCACCCGCGTGAGCCGCGAGCCGATGTGGGTGCCGAGTTCGACGCTGCCGGAGCACACGCGAAGTACATACCCCTGGAGGTTATTGACGAACCGGAACCAGATCGCACCGCAGCTGCCCTGGTTGACGAACGTGATGTTGACCGCGAGTTGCATGTCGCCGATCAGATCCTGCGGGCCGGAGCACCGGTAGCTGACCGTCTTCGACACGTCCTTCAAGGACACGGCCATGCCCGACGAACCGAATAGGCACGACGCCGAGTATTTGGAGCTGTCGACTGGGTGCCAGAACTTCTCGGCGGTCAACGGATCGTCCACGGCGTTAAACAAAAACTGCGTCTGCGCGACGGGCGTGCTGACCGACGGCGAGGGAGTCGGTGATGACGACGGGCTCGAGGACGGTGGTGTCGTGGCCGCGACGGTGGCCGGCGTGGACGGTGTCGAAATCGGCAGTCCGGCGGCCTGGCTCGACGGAAGCTTGATCGTGCCGGTGAGGATGCCGGCCACCGCGCCGGCCGATGCCAGCACGCAGAGAACCAGGACCGCGATCCCGGCGCCGCGCCACGGCGACCGGCGCCGGGTGGCGCGCGGCGCGTCGGCGCCGGGCGCCGCGTGGTTGAGCGCGAGGTGCTCCGTCGCGTTGGCCGGCCGGATCGCGACGGTTCGGGCGGTTCCGGACGGATCGGCGAGTGGCGCGGTCGGCGTCGAATCGGCGGACCGGACGCCATCCTCGGTGACGTCTACGAACGCGAGCGCGAGACCTGACGTCAGCGCACCGTCGATGTCCTCGGTCGCCGGTTCGCCCGGATCGGCCGACGCATCCATGATCGACGCACCCGCCGCTGGTTCACCGACGGCGTCTTGAGCGGTTGTCGGTGTGCCGGCACGATCGGCAACATCCGTGCCGGCCGCCGCGGCAGATTTCGCGCCGCTTGCGGCGGGCAGCGCGCGCCGCGGCGCGTTCGACAGGAGCTCGTCCAGCAGCTCCCGTGCCGTCGGCCGCGATGCCGGCTTCTTGGCGAGCGCTCGGCGTACCAAGTCGCGCAGTGGCTCGCTCACGCCGTCGAGGTTCGGCTTCTGGGTCAGGATGGCGATCGCGGTGGCCGGCGATGTATCACCCACGAACGGCACGTGGCCCGTCGCGGCATAGGTCACCACCGCGCCCCAGGCAAAGATGTCGGCCGCCGGCGTCAGCGTGCCGTCGACGGCCGGATCGATCCGCTCCGGTGCCATGTACGCCACGGTGCCCATCAGCTGGTCGGTGCGTGTCTCGCCGTCCGGGCCTTCGGTCGCGCGCGCGATGCCGAAGTCGATGACCTTCGGCGTCCCCGGCGCCAGCAGCACGTTGCTCGGTTTCAGATCGCGGTGGATGACGCCGGCGCCGTGGATGGCGGTGAGCGCGGTCGCGACGCCGATCGCGAGGCCGTACAGGTTGGCTTGGGTCAGCGGCCCACGCTCGGTCACAACCTCCGAGAGGCTCGGCCCGTCGACGTACTCGACGACCAGGTACGGCGTTTCATGGTCGGGATCGGCGTCGAGAACCTCGGCGGTGCAGAACGGCGGCACCTGCTGGGCCCGGTTGACCTCACTGCGGAAGCGACGGCGAAATTCCGGCTCTTCGGCCAGGTCCGCACGGATGACCTTGAGCGCGACGGTTGTGTGGTCGGCCGCTTCGGCGAGGTAGACGCTGCCCATTCCGCCCTCGCCGAGGCGCCGGAGCAGCTTGTACGGGCCGAGCTGGACCGGATCCGAAGCACGTAGAGCGGTGCCCGCTGTTGTGCTCAGGCCCGCCACGCGATCGTCCTCCGCCCCGTACACCCGCCGACGCCATGCGGGTCACACTCAACCCCCGTCGGGTCTCGCGACAGCATGCCATCTCGCCAGGCGAAGCGAAATGCCGCCCGTGTCACAAGCGGGACAACCGCGGCAAATCTCCCGGCATCGTTATCGGCAGGACACCGCTCTTACGACGAGGTGCCATCGCGGTCGCGAGTCCGGGCGTACGCGGCTCCACCGAGCACGGCCCCCACGAGGCCGAGCAGGCCACCGATGATGGCGATGGTCACAGCGCCCGAGGATGAACCGCTCGACGCGGCCGGCGCCGCGGTAACGGTCGGCGCCGCGCCCGTCGCGCCGCCGGGAGCGGAAGTCACGCCAGGGCTGTCGGGCGATCCAGCACCGGCCGCGGTAAGCGTGAGAACGGGCGCCGGGTTCTCCGGCTCGGGACCACCCGGTGGCGTCGGGTCGATCCACCGGACGACCGATCCGTCCGAATATGTCTGGAGGGTCTTGAACGCGATCGAGCCGGTCTTCGGCAGCGGGCCCAACTCGATCGGGAATTCCTGGAACTGGCCAGGTTTGATCGCGGTCGCAGCCGAGTTCGCTGTCCAGACGATCTCGCTGACGGCCTGCGTGACCTGATTGCCGTCATCGTCGGTGATCGGTTTGGCCAGCTTCGACACCGTCACCTTCGTCGTCCAGCCGGGCACAGCCTGGTAGTCAACGGTCGCGATCGGGTTGTTCATGTCGAGACGTACGTCGACCTTGGTGGTGGAAGCCGTATCGCTCTCCGTGGGCACCCGAAACGCGATGGATGTGAATGCACCCTGCTGGGCCGACGACGGACTCACCGTCACATGCGCCCACGCGGCGCCTCCGAACGCCAGAGCGCCGACCAACACTCCGCCGGCGACGACACCGCCCCGCCGTACCCATTTGTGTTGCACCGCGGCTCCCTTGAGATGAGGACCTTTCGTACCGCAGCCTTAGTCGTCGGGATCGGCGGGAAAGTTCCGACTGCCCTCGGGAGTCCCCGCCAGGAGGCCAGCATCGGGATCCCCGGGCGATTCCACCCGATCGGCCGCCTCCGGTGCAGGCCCAATTGGCTCCGGTTCCGCCGACCTCCGCAGCCGCGCACTCCGGAGCACGACGATCGCCCAGCACACCGCCATGCTCGCCAGCACGTAGAGCGGGTACGCGACCGCCGTGACCGTCCACGTTCCCCACGCCGCCGCGGTTGCCGCGCCACCACCCGCCGCGATCAGCGCATACGTCACGGCGGTTTCCTCCTGCGGGCGCCGCCATGCGTGGGCGAGAGTCGGAACCAGACCGATGAAGTCGATCACACACGCGGCACCGACAGCGATCCCCGGCACGTCAAGCAGGAGCCATAAGCCGAACCCAACGATGACGAGGGCGACACACACGAGATCGAGACGGCCGAGTGCGCGGTCGCCGTAGCGCAGGCCGGCTAGGACGACCGCCGATGTCACCACGGTGCCAATGAAGCTGAACGCCGCACTTGGATAGTCGCCGACGCTCGCCGAGGCGGCGCCTCCGACCGCGGTCAGCAGAGCCCACGTCAACCAGGTGACCACTCGGGGCCGTGTCTGCCGCCTCGCCGTCGCGATCAGGTACGGCACCGTGCTCGCGGCGCTCAACAGCGTGCTGAGCACCACCAGGCCAACGCGAACGGTGCTCGACATATCGTCCCTTCTGGCGGCGTGGTGTCACCGGTACTGGATCAGCCAGATTCACGGGCTGAGATTCGCGACCACCGACAACCCGTCCGCCGATGCACCGAGCGCGTCGACGTACTTCGTGATCCGACCGACCGCAGCGCGATACACGTTTCGGTCGGCCGCCGACGCGGCCGACCCATCGAGCAGATCAACGACCCGAATGTCCGGCGTCAAGGCGACCCACGTAGGAATCGCGGTCGCCTTCGTGACCCGCCAATGGCCCGGCGACGTCTCGGTGAACCGGAACACCGGCATGATCCCTTCGCGATTGTCGTTGATCGGGTCAGCGTGCCGCGCCAGCTGGTTGCCCATGCCGTACACGACCCACTTGTCGCCGATGCGCTGGATCGGCTGAACGACGTGTTCATGGCAGCCCAGGATCAGATCGATATCCGGCGATGCCAGAAGTTCCCTGGCCAGGGCCTTCTGGTCCGCATTCGGTACGTGCGAATACTCGACTCCCCAGTGGATCGACAGCACAACGATCGCGGCGCCGGCCTGTTTCGCACGTCGTGCGGCGTCGAGAATCGCGCGTGGGTCGGTCACGTTTGCGACCCAATCCTCGCCGGACGGGCGTCGCAGTCCGTTGAACCCGAACGTGAACGACAACTGAGCGACCTTGACCGGCGCTCCTCCGCCGGTCGGCGAGACCTCGAGGATGTCCGGGACGATCGACTCGGCCTTCGTGCGGTAGCTGCCGGTGTGCTTCACGTCGGCGGCATCGAGCGCGTCCAGGGTGCGTTTGATGCCGGCCGTACCTTGATCGAGTGTGTGGTTCGACGCTGTCGAGCACGTGTCGTAGCCGATGTCGTGCAGCGTGCCGGCGATCTGCGGTGGAACGCTGAATCTCGGATACCCCGCGAACGGCCCTGCGGGAGCGGCGAGCGGCGTCTCCAGGTGGCAGATCGCCAGACTGGCGCCGCTGATCTCGGGCTTCACGCTGGCAAAGATCGGATCGAAGTCGAGCCCGGACCGGCCAGCCGCCTTCGCGTCCTTGCTCGCCTGCGCCCATACCTGCGGGTGAAGGAGTTCATCGCCGGCGCCGAGGATCGTGAGGGTCCGCGGCGCACTCGCGGCGCCGGTGTTCGCAACGGTCGCTGGTGCACTCGCCGACGCCGTAGCCGTGCCGCCGTGAAATGTCACCGCCGTACGGGTCGGACTGGTGCAGCCGGCCACAAGCGACATCGATGCGGCCATAACGAGAACTCCACGCACCCGGGACACAGGTGCACTGTGCAGGTCGAATCCCTGTCCCGCAACCTCCCGCCGTCATCCGCATCGCGCCGAGGCGTGAATCAAACGTACCGATGCTCGCGAATATTGATAGCCGTATGCGAGGATCGTGCGGGCTCACCGCATGGGCAGACAGGAGAAAGCACCCATGAGCAGTAGAACCGGCCAACTGGATCGTGGCAGCGTCGGAACGTGGGGCATGAGCTTCTTTACGGTTTCGGCGTCGGCGCCGATGACGGTGCTCGCCGGTTCCGTCGTCGCTACATATGCCGTCACGGGTTCACGCGGGGTGCCTCTGTCCTTTGTGGTGCTCGCGGTCGCGCTGTGGCCGTTCACTGTCGGCTACACCGCCGTCAGCCGCCACGTGTCTCATGCTGGCGTGTTCTACGCCTACCTTGCGCGAGGAATGTCCCGCACGGCTGGCGTGGCCGGCGGGGCGCTCGCGTTGCTCGCTTACAACAGCATCCAGATTTGCCTGTACGGTCTGCTCGGCTTCAGCTTGACCACCTTCCTGCCGAACCTCGGCTTGGCCTGGTGGGGCTGGGCCATCATCGCGTGGATCGTCATCGGCGTCTTTGGCCTGCTGCACATTCAGCTGAACGCCAAGGTGCTCGCGGTGACCCTCGGGCTCGAAATCCTGGTCATCGTGCTATTTGATCTGGCCGCCCTCAACCATCCGCTCGGCGGCCACATTCAGTTCACCGGGCTCGCCCCACACAGTCTCTTCACCGCGGGCATCGGCGGCGTGTTCGCATTCGGCATCGCCGCGTTCGTCGGCTATGAGTCCGGCCTCGCGTACGGTGAGGAGGCAAGTGGGACCCGCCCCGTCAGTCGCGCGACGTTTACCGCGTTGTTCTTCTTGGCGGCCCTGTACACCGTTTCGTCACTATCGCTGAGCGTTACCGAGGGGCCGAGTGGTGTGGTGGACGCTGCGCGCGATCCCAACTCCGGCATCCCGTTCTCGATCATTTCAAACATTTACGGCTCACCGCTGGCGTGGCTCGCCAACCTGCTCCTGATCACCAGCATCCTGGGCGCAATGTTGTCGTTCCACAACACCGCCGCTCGCTACACCTACGCCCTCGCCCGGGAAAACGTACTGCCGAGGGCGTTTGCCAGCACCGGCAAGAGCGGACGGACCGCGAGTTCGCCGATCGGTGGATCGATTCTCCAGTCCGTACTGGCGTTGATCGTGTTCGGCGTGTTCGCCGTGGCCGGTGCGGATCCGCTGGCCACGCTATTCACGTGGCTCAGCGCGGTCGCCGCCCTGGCCATCTTGTTATTGATGATCAGCACATCACTAGCGGTCGTCGGCTACTTCCGGCGCAATCCCGTTGACGCCCAGTCCGAGACGCCGTGGCGACGCGTCGGCGCGCCGTTGCTCGGCGCGCTCACGTTGAGCATCGTTCTGGTGATCACCGTGGCGAACATCAGTTCGGTGCTCAACAGTTCCTCAAGCGTGCTCATCGTTGGCATACCTGGCATCGTTGCGCTGACGGCGATCGGTGGCCTGCTCTGGGGCCTCACGCTGCGCGGGAGAAACCCCGCCGTCTACCGGTTGATCGGCTCGGGGGCACAGCAACCACTGCGCGAACCGACGCCGGCCTTCCAGGGCACCCGGCTGTAGCTCGGTCAATCCAGGGGCAATCTGCCGCAGAGTTGACTGCTCGCTACTGTGACGTGGAGGTGGGCAACGCCGGATCGACGACCGATTTCATGACGGAAATTCGGTCGGTCATGGCACTGGTTCAGTGGCGGCTGCGCTGCCGCGGAGCGGAGCGTTCCGCCGCGATCGCGGCCTCGCGATATGCGCGCACGCACACCGTCATCAGGTCATCGACCCAGGCGTGCACGCTCTCCGGCCGGGGCATCCAGTCCGGCGGGATCGACGTACGGACGTCGAAGTACGACAGGTAACCAACCGGCGTGTTGCTGTCCACGCGCCAAGTGCCGCGGCCTTCGTGTGCCATTTCGATCCACGAGCCGTCGGTGAGCCGAACGACCGCCCGGGCCGGCAACTCAAGCCCGAACGCGCTCGCCTTCAACTGACCCCAGTCCATGCTGATGTCACCGAGGCTCGACAGCCCGACGCCCACGAACGCGGCGCCGGGCGGCAACCCCTGGTCGGCTCGGTCGGTCAGGCTCAGCGGATCGAAGTTGCCGGCGTTGTGTTCTTGGCGCGCGATAGTGGCCATCGTCCGGACGAGGATAGGCGCGTCCTTGACGTTGTAGTCCGGCCGATCGTCGTCGCTCCACGCGAAGATTCGCGACGCCGGCTCGACCGTGTACATATCCGTAGGCTGATCGAATTGGTCGCGTCGCTCGTACGCATAGAGGAAAGCCAACGCGTGGGGACCGATCCGCCGCCCACCAGGACGGGTGTTCGTCGCGACACTTGCATGGTTGGAGCTGACTGTTTGCATCCGGTAGACCGTCTCGACGCGGATATCGCCCCAGACCTCGGCGTCGCTCTTTCGACGCTGCGGCGCCGTCTGATGGTGGCCGGGTCGCTCATCCGTCCAACCGCCTGCGCCGTACGTCACCGAGGCCTCCTCTTATCCGTGCATTGATGGCCGTCATCATCGAACAACCGACATATTCTCATACACATCCAACGACTCCGCTACGGTCCGCGGCTCTTTCCGTACTGTGCGAAGCCCGACACAGCGACCGGCCCGCAGTGCGGCTACGTATCGGCTGAGACTGGACTTAACGGCTGATTGTCAACGCGTTTGTCTTGTGGACTTTGCTGGACGTCGATGAAACAACGTCACTATCGTCTATGTAGGCGGAGCTCGAGCCGGTACCGCGACCTGGGGAGCTTTCTGTGGGCGATGACGAAACGGACAATGGCGGATCAGTCGAGTCGTCCCTTGACGCGCTTGAGGAGGCGCTTGAGGCCGGGCTTCGACACAAAGCGGGATTTCCCGGCGCCGACGACATCGACTACCGCCCACTGTGGAGATTCTTCCGTTACGAGCTCAACAACATCGGCGATCCGTACGACGATCCGGTCTTCTCGCACCACACCAAGCCATTCGAGCGTGAGGCGATCGAATTCTTCGCCGACCTCCTACATGCCCCGGTAGGCGACCGCTGGGGCTACATCACAACCGGAAGCTCGGAGTGCCTGCAGTACGGATTGCTGCGGGCCAGGCGTTTTTATCCGAACGGCCTTGCGTACTTCAGCACGAGCGCCCACTACAAGGTTCCCCGTATCCTCGAGGATCTTCGGATCCGGTCCGTCGCCGTGCCGGCGACCGCACTAGGAGAGATCTCCTATCCGGACCTGCGCGCAGCGATCGCGCGACATTCTGGCCAGCCGGCGATCGTCATCGCCACCGCCGGCACGACCATGACGGAGGCGGTCGACGATGTGGGAAGAATCACCGACGTCCTCGACGATCTCGGCGTTGTCGATCGATACGTCCACGTCGACGCCGCCTTGTCCGGGATTCCGTTGTCCCTGATGCCGGTGGACGAACGCCCATCATTCGACTTCACCGCCGGCGCCGACAGCGTCGGCTTTTCATTGCATAAGTTCCTCGCCACTCGCATGCCCGGCGGTCTCGTCGTCACGCGTCACAGTGCGGCACCGGGTATCCGGTTGCGTGTGCCGTACACGGGTGCGGCCGACACGACCATCACCTGCTCACGCAGTGGTCATATGGCGTTGATGGCCTGGTACGCCGTCCGCACCCTCGGCGTGAACGGCCTGCGCGACCGGGCCGAACAAGCGCGTACGGCGGCCGCATATCTCGAGCAACGGCTGACCGAGATGGCCTGGCCGGCCTGGCGGCATCCACATGCCACCACGGTCGTCCTCAAGACGCCGCCGCATCGCGTGGCGTCGAGATGGCAGCTGGCCACGGTACGCGACGGCTGGAGCCACTACATCTGCCTTCCCGGTCGCGGTCGCGGCCAGATCGACGAGTTTCTTGCCGACCTGAGTGCCGATCACATCTCGCCAGCGCACCGATTCACGTCCGAACCGGTGAGTGATTACGCGGGCCATGTGCTCGCCGACGCTGTCGGGTCGGGTAGCCGTTCAATCCAGGATTGACGCCCACCGAGGCCGGGTCACCTGATGGCCTGCCGTTCAATGACGCGGGCGAGGATGTCGACTCCTTCGACGATCGCCGGCTCGGTGACGGTTGCGAACCCGAAGATCAGACCGCCCGCGCCGGCTGCCTCGATCCGATACGGACGCTACGCCGTCGATACCGACGCCGTCCGCGTACGCGGCCTCGACCACAGCCCGTTCGTCGAGGTACGGCGGCAGCCAGGTCACCAGATGCAACCCGGCGGAGATGCCCACGGGCTCCAATTCGGGCAGACGCCGGGCCAACGCGGCCAGCAGCGCGTCCCGACGTCGCCGGTAGACCGGCCGCATCCGGCGCAGATGCCGGTCGAATTCACCCCGGGTGATGAAATCCGCCAGCGCCAGTTGCTCCAGCGCGGGCGAGCCCCGATCGGCGGCGATCTTCGCCTCGGCCATCGGCCCGACCAGTCGATTCGGCATAACGAACCAACCGAGCCGCAAACCTGGCGCGAGCGTCTTGCTCGCTGATCCGGCGTAGACGACGTGATCGGGCGCCAGCCCCTGCATCGCACCGATCGGCGTGCGGTCGTAGCGGTATTCGGCGTCGTAGTCGTCCTCGATCACCACGGCACCGCGTCGCGTCGCCCACCTGAGTACCGCCGCGCGGTTCTCGGCGGACAGCACGGCGCCGGTCGGCCACTGGTGGGAGGGCGTGACGATCACGGCATCGGCATCGCTGCGTTCCAACAGGTCGACGCGGATCCCGTCGCGATCCACCGGGATGCCGACGACGTCGAGCCCGGCCGTCCGTGCGATGGGTAGCGCGTCGTCGCCGGACGACGGATCTTCCAGGGCCAGACGTCGAGCCCCACCCGCGGCGAGCACGGTGATGAGCAGCGCGATCCCCTGGGCGTACCCCGTGCAGATGACGACGTTGTCCGGGTGGGCGACGGTGCCGCGCACCCGATTCAGGTAGTCGGCGATCGCGGTCCGCAACTGCGGCGTCCCACTGCCGCTGAGATAGCCGAACAATTCATTGGGTACGCCGGTCAGGACGCTCCGAATCGACCGCAACCACGCCGCTCGCGGGAAGCTCGACACGTCGGCGCGACCGTAGCTGAGATCGATTCGCGCCGGCGCCGACCGCGCTAGCCGCACCGGCGTCGACGGAGCCGCCTGGCCCGCCGCCACCTGGGTCTGGCCGCCGACGCGGCCGACGAGATATCCCTCGGCGGTCAACTGCTGGTACGCCTCGACGACAACCCCGCGCGAGACGCCGAGATCGGTCGCCAGCACCCGGGTCGGCGGCAACGCCGCACCGAGTCGCAACTGGCCGCCGCGGATGAGCGCACGGATCGACGTCTCGATCTGTCGATGGATCGGCGTCCGATCGTCGCGCTGGATCTCGATCCGCAGCGCGGAATTGGTCCTGGATTCGGGCACGGCTTTGGACCTTATCAAGGGTACCGATTTCCGTCAGGGTTGAGCCACAGACATCAACCGATCGAAGGAGCCCGACATGCGGCGCATCATCAACTCGACGTACATCTCGCTGGACGGCGTCATCCGCAACCCGCAGGACTGGCCGAGCAACGGCATCGAGCCGGACGGCGTCGGCGGCACCGTACAGATGGATCTGCTTCTCGCGTGTGACGCCGTTCTGATGGGCGGTGCAACCTACCCGGCCATGGCGTCGGCGTGGATGGCCCGATCCGGGGATCCGTACAGCGACCGCATCAACACCATGAAGAAGTACGTCGTGTCGTCGACGCTGCGCGATCCTGAATGGACCAATACGACGGTGATCCGGGACAACGCGATCGACGAGATCCGTCGGTTGAAGAACGAGCCGGGCGGCGACATCGTGCAGTACGGCTTCGGCTCGGTGTCGTACGCGCTGCTCGACGCCGGTCTGCTCGACGAGCTTCGGCTGTGGATCCACCCGCTGTTCGTCGGTCGCGCCACCACCGACGATCTCCTCTTCCGCCCGAGTGCCACCGCCGGAATGGAACTGACCGACACGCTGACGTTGAACACCGGAACGGTCATCCTGACGTACCGGCCGGCGAACCTGCCGACGCGAAGCTGAGCGGGCGGTCATGGCGATCCTGCTCGGGCTGGCCGCGGCCCTGCTCTACGGCGGCGCGGATTTCGGCGGCGGTCTCTTGTCGCGACGCCTCGGGTCGCTTCGCGTCAACGTCCTTGGCTGCACCGCGGCCGCCGCCTTGTCGCTGGTCGCTCTCGCGGTCGCGCCGGGCGGCCCGCCCACGCTGCGGGCGGTCGGTTGGGGTCTCGCGAGCGGGATCGGTGGCGGCGTCGGCACGCTGATGCTGTATCGGGGTCTGGCGCGTGGACAGATGAGCGTCGTCGGCCCGGTGTCGGCAGTCGGCGCCGCGGTATTGCCGGCGATCGCCGGCCTGGTGATGGGCCAACGGCTCCAGCCGCTCGCCGCCGCCGGTGTCGTGCTGGCCCTGCCGGCCATCGCGCTCGTCGCCGGCGCCGGGCCTGCCGGACGCGTGCGGTCCGGCCTGGGTGACGGCCTTGCCGCCGGTACGGCGTTCGGCGTGCTCTTCGTCGGCCTCGCGCAGGCCGGTCCGCACGCCGGGCTGTGGCCGATCGCGTCCGAGCAGGTCAGTTCGGCCGTGATCGTGCTCGCTGTCGCGATCGCGTCTCGCGAGCCGCTGCGGGTCGGCGTGCGAAGCGCCGGTCTGCCGATCCTGGTTGGGCTCGGCGGCATGATCGCCACCCTGCTGTTCTTCTTCGCCACACAGTCCGGCACGCTGGCCACGGTCGCGATTCTGACGTCGCTCTACCCCGGCGTGACCGTGGTGCTAGCGCGGATGATCCTGCACGAACGCTTCAGCCTGGCCCAGCGCACTGGCCTCGGCCTCGCCGCGATCGCCGTCGTAGCGATAGCACTCAACTGAGGCGATCGTCCTCAACCGGCCGGGGCGACCATCGCAGCGCCGACGATGCCAGCGTCGTTCTGCAGGCTGGCCGGAACGACCTCCGTGTCGAGCGTGATGTGTGGCAGGTACTTGTCGGCCTTCTTGCTGATCCCGCCGCCGATGATGATCAGACCCGGCCAGAACAGGCTTTGAAGCAGCTCAAGATACTGCTGCAAGCGGGCGGCGTACTCCTCCCAGGACAGGTTGTGACGCTCGCGGGCGGAATCGGCGGCGTATTCCTCGGCGTCGCCGTGATGTAGGTGGAGATGGCCGAGTTCGGTGTTCGCGACCAACTTCCCGTCGACGAACAGCCCACTGCCGATACCGGTGCCGAGCGTCACGACGATGATGACGCCGGCCCGGCCGGCTCCGGCTCCGAACCGCACCTCCGCCATCCCGGCGGCGTCTGCGTCGTTGACGACGCCGACCGCACGCCCGGTGGCCTTACCGAACAGATCGACGGCGTTGACGCCGATCCAGCCCGGATCGATGTTCGCCGCGGTACGGACGACTCCGTCGGTGACCACGGACGGAAGGGTGAGTCCGACCGGCCCGTCCGCGCCGACCTGATCCAGCACCTCGGCGACGACTCCGGCCACCGCGTCCGGCGTCGACGGCTCCGGCGTGAGTACCCGGACCCGCGTGACCGTGAGCTCACCGGTGTCGAGATCGACCGTGGCACCCTTGATCCCGGTGCCGCCGATATCGATGCCGATCACCGACTTGGTTGCCGCGTTCGCTGCCGTCACCAGGGCCTCCCGAAAGCAGGCCGACGCGGGCGAGCGGTGCGCACGGACTCCGGCGTCGGCGCCGAGCTGTCGATTCGCGCATCAATATCCTGGCATACGGCGGGCTGCCGCGGTCGCGGCGGCGGCGAACCGGCGACGTGTCGCAGCAGCGGCGAACCGCCGATCGATCACCGTCCTCGCGCTGCCCCGGCGAGCGATCAGCGACCGAATTCGGCTCGCAACACCTCGGCCGCCCCCGCCATCGCGCGCATCTTCCCCTCGGCCGCGTCCCGGGGAAGGTACTTCATGCCGCAGTCGGTCGCGATGATCACGTTTTCCGGCGCCACGTACGGCAGGGCACGGCGTACGCGTGCGGCGACGGTGTCGACCGACTCGACCTCTGGCGTCGACAGGTCGATCACGCCCAACATGATCTTCTTGCCGGCCAGGTGGGACAGCACCGACGTGTCGAGGTTCGACTGCGCCGTCTCGATCGAGATCTGGTCACAGCTGCAGTCGGCCAGCTCGGGCAGGAACGAATAGCCGGACGGCCGTTCGTGGATGATCGCGGCGTACCCGAAGCACAGGTGTACGGCCGTCGTGCCGACGACGCCATCGAGCGCCCGGTTCAAGGCCCGCAGGCCGTACGCGCGAGCCGGCTCCGGACGCGCCTGCAGATACGGCTCGTCGAGCTGGACGATGTCGGCCCCGGCCGCGAAGAGGTCACGGACCTCGGCGTTGACCGCGTCGGCGTACGCGTCCGCGAGCTGCTCCGCGCTCTCGTAGTAGTCGTTCTGTGCCTGCTGCGACATGGTGAATGGCCCCGGCACAGTGACCTTGATCGTCCGGTCGGTGTGCTCGCGAAGGAACCGTACGTCGTCGACCTGCACCGGCTTCGGCCGGCTGATCGGGCCGACGACCCGCGGCACCGGGTTCGGATGACCACTGCGGTCCAGGGCCTCACCGGGATTGTCGAGGTCCAGCCCGATCAGCGCCGTCGCGAAGTGGTTCGAGTAGCTCTCGCGGCGGATCTCACCGTCGGTGAGGATGTCGAGCCCGGCCCGCTCCTGGGCCCGGATCGCGACCAGGGTCGCATCGTCCTGCGCTTCGGCCAGGAACTCCGGCGCCGGTCGCCACAGTTCGCGCGCCCGTACGCGCGGCGGGAACCGGCCGGCCAGCTTCGCACGGTCGATCAGCCAGTCGGGCTGCGCGAAGCTCCCGACGAGAGTGGTCGGAAACAGCGGTAGTTCCGGCATGACAGCATCCTCTCGGGGGAATCGCCTCGACCGGCCACCTGCACCGGTGCGATCGGAATGGTAACGCCCGCCGCCCGCGCTACCCGACCTCGGAGTCGCGCCCGGGCGGCTTCTGCCACGGCCAGCGGCCGCTGATCTCGACTTCGAGCGAGAAACTCAGGAAAGTACGGATTGCAACGATGCCGGCCAGAACACCGACGCTCTCGAGCGTCGGAGTGGCGGCGACCGTCCGGATGATGTCCCCGGCGACCAGCAGCTCCAAGCCAAGCAGGATGGCCCGGCCGAGCCGCTGTCGAAAGTCGTTGTAGGCCGGCTCGCGGCGGGTGAACGCCCGCCGCCAATCGACGACGGCCGCCACGACGATGCCGATCACGATGACGGCGACACCGATCGCGTCGATGACCTTGCCGACGTCCTCGATCACCTCGTTGTAGTGCACGCCTCACCGCCACCCGGTCCGCCCGAGTCATCACTGGTCACCAGTCTGACGGCGCGCCGAGGCCCAGCTGGTCGCATCAGACGAATTGCCCAAACCTGCTCTCGGCACGCAGGCGATGACATTCCCGCCTGCGGCGGGCTCGACATGGCGGGGCAGGACGGCGCGGCACGGTGCGGCCCGGCGCGCCACGAGACGGCGCGGTACGGTCGTCGACATCGCGAGAGGAGCCCGATGTCCTACGACGTTGCCGAAATCCGTACTCATTTTCCGGCGCTGCGCGAAGGTGCGGCCCATTTCGACGGGCCAGGCGGGTCGCAGGTGCCCGTCGAGGTGGCCGAGGCGGTCGCGTCGACATTGTCGTCGGCTATCGCCAACCGCGGCTCGGTGACGCCGGCCGAGCGACGCGCCGAGCGGATCGTCGTCGAGGCGCGCCAGGCGATGGCGGATCTGCTCGGCGCCGACGCCGGTGGCATCGTCTTCGGCCGGAGCATGACCCAGCTGACCTACGATTTCTCGCGGGCCCTCGCCAAAGAATGGCGGCCCGGTGACGAGATCGTGGTGACCTCGCTCGACCATGACGCGAACATCCGGCCGTGGTTCCAGGCCGCCGAGGCGCGCGGCGTGACCGTACGGCAGGTGGACTTCGACCCCGGAACCGGTGAGCTGTCCCCCGACGTGTTCGCGGCGGTGCTGTCCGAGCGCACCCGACTGGTCGCCGTCACCGGGGCGTCCAACCTCATCGGTACGCGACCGGACATCCCCGCGATCTCGAAGCTGGCCCATGCCGCGGGCGCCCTCTGTTACGTGGACGGCGTGCATTTCACGCCACACGTCCCGGTCGATATCGCGGCGCTCGGCGCGGACCTGTTCGTGTGTTCGCCGTACAAATTCTGTGGCCCGCACCTCGGCGTCCTCACCGCGGCTCCGCAGCTGCTCGAGACCGTACGTCCGGACAAGCTGGCACCGTCGTCGGACGCCGTCCCGGAGCGATTCGAGTTCGGCACACTCCCCTACGAGCTCCTGGCCGGCACGACGGCCGCGGTCGACTTCCTGGCCGGCTTGGTGCCCGCCGTCGAGGGCCGCCGTGCGTCGCTGGAGCAGTCCATGGCCGCCGTGGAGAAGCAGGAGAACGAGCTGCTGGCCAAACTCGAGGCCGGGCTGCGGCAGATCGATGGCGTCGAGATCCACAGCCGCGCTGCCCGCCGTACCCCCACTGTCCTTTTCACCGTCGCGGACCTCGCGTCCGCGACGGTTAGCCAATCCCTCGCAGAGGTTGGCGTGAATGCCCCGGCCGGCAGCTTCTACGCGGCCGACTGCGCGCGGGTCCTGGGACTGGCCGGCGTCGGCGGTGTCCGCGCCGGCATCGGCCTCTACACCGATTCGACGGACGTCGAGCGGTTGCTCGCGGCGGTCGCGGCACTGCCGCGCTAACCGTCGTGCCGAGCCCGGCGGTCACGGGCGCGGAGGCCTGCGGCCGTTACCGATCTGGGAGCCGTACGGGCTTGGACGCGCACGGCGCCCCGTGATAGGAGAGACGGGTGACGGATTCCGGTACACCTCAACAGGGCCCATCGCCATTCCACGATCTGGAGGCCTACATCGCGCTACCGCGCGTCGGCGGCCTCGCGCTCAGCCCGGACGGCACCCGACTGATCACCTCGGTCGCCACTCTCGATCCGAAGAAGACGCGCTATGTCAACGCGCTCTGGGAGGTCGACCCGACCGGCCAGCGGGCACCCCGCCGCCTGACGCGCAGCGCCAAGGGCGAGTCCGGCGCGGCGTTCCTCCCCGACGGTTCGCTGGCCTTCGTCAGCGGGCGTCCCGATCCGGACGTCAAAGACTCCGACGACGACAAGGCCGCGCTATGGCTGCTGCCCGCTGGCGGCGGCGAATCCCGCGTGATCGCGACGCGACCCGGCGGTGTGTCCGGCGTCGTCGTCGCGCGGGACAGCGGCACGATCGTGGTGGCGTCCGCGACGCTCCCCGGTGGCGACACCCGCGACGAGGACGAGCGTCGGCGCAAGGAGCGCAAGGACCGCAAGATATCCGCGATCCTGCACGAGACCTATCCAGTCCGGTACTGGGATCACGACCTCGGCCCGGACGCCCCACGGTTGTTCGCCGGGACGCCTGACGCGGATCACGCCGACGAGGCCGCCGGCGCGGAGCCCGAGCGTCTCACGCTGCGGGACCTGACGCCGGATGCCGAACGCGCACTTGCCGGCGGCGATGCCGTCTACGACATCTCGCCCGACGGCGGCCGGATCATCTGCACGTGGTCTGTGCCGGAGCACGGCGGCAGCCGAGTGGCCGTCATGTCGATCGACGTGGCCAGCGGCGAGCGGACAGCCCTGTTGAGCGACCCGGACTACGAGTACGGCGGACCGCGCATCTCCCCCGACGGTCGCACCCTTGCCCTCGTCGTGATGCGTCGCGAGGTCGTCGACAAGGCCGCTGACCAATGGCTGTCCCTGGTCGATCTCGGCACCGGTGAGGTCCGATCGCTGACCTCGGATTGGGATCGGTGGCCGGGCCGTCCGGTGTGGACTCCCGACGGTTCTGCGCTGATCGTCTCGGCCGACGACGACGGCTCGTCGCCGCTGTTCCGCGTCGACGTCGCCACCGGTGCCGTACGGCGGCTGACCGGCGATCGCGGCGCGTACACGGACGCTCAGGTCTCGCCGGATGGCAGCTACGTCTACGCGTTGCGGTCCGCGGTCGACGCAGCACCAGCGCCGGTACGCATCGATTCGGCGCGCGCCGACCAGCGGCCGGAGTTCCTGCGTGGCCCGGCCGAGCAACCCGCACTACCGGGTTCCCTCACCGAGGTGAGCGCCACGGCCGAAGACGGTTCACCGCTGCGCGCGTGGCTGGTGCTGCCCGAGGGCGCGTCCGCCGAGTCGCCCGTCCCGTTGCTGCTGTGGATCCATGGCGGCCCGTTGGGCTCCTGGAACGCGTGGTCGTGGCGGTGGAACCCATGGCTGGCCGCCGCCCAGGGGTATGCGGTGCTCCTGCCGGACCCGGCCCTGTCGACCGGCTACGGCTGGGACTTCATCCAGCGCGGCTGGGGAGCGTGGGGTGCGGCGCCGTACACCGACCTGATGGCGATCACGGACGTGGCCGAGGCACGGCCGGACATCGACGAGCGCCGTACGGGTGCGATGGGCGGCTCGTTCGGCGGCTACATGGCCAACTGGGTCGCCGGGCATACGACACGCTTCAAGGGCATCGTGACGCACGCGAGCCTGTGGGCACTCGACCAGTTCGGCCCGACCACGGACGCGTACCACTACTGGCGCCGCGAACTGACCGCCGAGCGGATGCGCGAGAACAGCCCGCATCTGCACGTCGACGCGATCCGTACGCCGATGCTGGTCATCCACGGCGACCGGGACTACCGGGTCCCGATCGGCGAGGGTCTGCGGCTGTGGGCCGAGCTGTCCGAACGGCATCTGGGCGAGGACGGCACGACGCCGCACAAGTTCCTCTATTTCCCGGACGAGAACCATTGGGTGCTGTCCCCGCAACACGCCAAGGTCTGGTACGACACGGTGTTCGCGTTTCTCGCGTCCACGGTGCTGGACGGAAAGTGGGAGACGCCCGACATCCTGCGGTAGCGGCTCGGCGGCGTGGGTGGTTGGCCGCATTGAGCAGTCGTGCGGCCGACCACCGACGCCGCCCAGAACGCGATGTCTGAATACCGCCAGACTCACCCGCCGACACTCGCCACGCTTGACCCATGACGACGAACACGACGGCCAAGACGACCACGACATTCGAGATCGAGACGATTTCCGACCGCGACCTCGACCACGCGCGGCGCACCGGTGTCGACGTCTCCGGCAACCCGATCGCGTACGTCACGATGACCGGCGGCGAGCCGCTGCGCTGCTGCCTTCGCGATGCCGAACCCGGCGAGTCGGCGATCCTGTTCGGCTACGAGCCACAGCTGCCGGCCAGTCCGTACCGTGAAATCGGTGCGGTCTATGCCCACGCATCGGCGTGCGCCGGGGCCGGAGAGCCGGACCGCCTATCCGTCCGCCTGGCGCGGCCGGCCGCAGGTCCTGCGCGCCTACGATCGCCGTGGCTGGATCCATGCCGCGCGCGTGCACGACGGCCACGATCCGGAGAGTGCGATCGCCGACCTGCTGGCCGATCCCGCGATCGAGCAGATTCACAGTCGCAACGTCGCGTACGGCTGCTACATGTTCACGATCCGGCCGGTCGCGGTCGACTGACCGCCGGTCCGCCTTGCCCGGGCTGGCCGATGGCACACTGACGGGTATGCGCTCACCACATGCGGCGTTGGCCGGAGCCACGATCGCGATCCTGGCGCTGTCCGCGTGCACCAGCAACGGCCCGGCATCGCCGGCCGCCACCACGCCCGGGTCGGCGCCGGCGGCGACCTCCGGTCCGACGACTTCGGGATCATCGGCCGGCGCGGCCGGGGACTGGCCGACCTACCACGGGACGATGAGCCGTCAAGGTGTGTCGACGACGATGCCGAAGGCGAGTGGCGCGCCGAAGCTCGTCGAGTCACTCAAGCTCGACGGCGAGGTGTTCGCGTCGCCGATCGTCGTCCGCGGATTGACGATCGTCGCGACCGAGCAGGACACGGTGTACGCGTTCGACCAGTCGTACCGGCAGGTGTGGAAGCGCAGCCTCGGATCGCCATCGCCGGCCGAGGAGCGGCAGTGCGGCGACATCAATCCGCTCGGCATCACCGGTACACCGGTCTATGACGCCACGACGAACCGCGTGTACGTGGTGGCCGAGCACGGTGGAACGGTCCGCCACGAGCTGTACGCCCTGAATGTCGCGTCGGGCACCGTAGCCTGGAGCAAGAGCGTCGACCTGCCCGGCGTGAGCGCGCGTGACATGCAGCAGCGCGGTGCTCTCGCGATCGCCAACAACCGGGTCTGGGTGTCGTACGGTGCGCAGGCCGGCGACTGCGGCGATTACAAGGGGCGGGTCGTCGGCGTGCCGCTGAGCGGCGCCAACGACGTCATCTTCTACAGCCCGCCGACGAAGCGCGGCGGCGGCATCTGGAACCCGAACGGGCCGACCGTCAACGCCGCCGGGCACCTTCTGGTCGTGTCCGCGAACGGCGCCGCTTTCCCGGGCGACGCGTACGACCACACGAACACCGTGCTCGAACTGGACGCCAACGCGAAGGTCGTCGACTCGTTCGCACCGACCGACTGGGCCGCCAACAATCAGGGCGACGTGGGCCTGGGCTCGCAGGGCGTGGCTCTGATCGGCACGAAGTGGGCGGTGCTCGGCGGAAAGTCCGGCCCGGTGTACGTCCTGCGGCAGGGTCACCTCGGCGGCATCGGCGGCCAGGTCGACGTAGCAGACATCTGCCGCTCGTTCGGAGGCGCCGCCGTGAACGGCAACGTCGTCTACCTGCCGTGCACCGACGGCGTACGCGCGGTCCGGGTCGATGACGCGGGCAAACTCCACGTGTTGTGGCATGCGTCCGACACGATCACCGGATCGCCGGTCATCGGCGGCGGACGCATCTGGGTCCTCGATACGAACAACGGAATCCTGCACGGTCTCGATCCGGCCACCGGCGAGAGCCTCGGTCAGGTCGACGTCGGCGTCGCCAACCGGTTCGCCACCCCCGCGCTGTACGGAGCCGACGTCATCGTGCCGACGCTTGCCGGCATCGCGGTCGTCCGCACCTCCTAGCGCCCGACCGTCGCCGGCACCATTTGACGACGCCGACAGCAGCGGGCGAGCGCCGCATTGGTTAGGGTGCCGGCATGGGGCACGCCGAGACCGATGACATGGGTACGGCGGCCACCCTCCGGTACGCCGACGATCGGCACGCGCTCGCCGGCGTACGGCTCGTCGACGATATCCACCTACCGGCCGGTCTCCGGGACTTCGTCTATGACGCCAACGACGCAGCGTGGCACCTCCGGTTGCCTTCGCTTTCGGTTCTGCGCCTGGAATACCGGCTCGAGCTGCACCATCCGGACGGCGGCACCGAGGTCATCTGCGATCCGGCGAACCCACGGCGTGCCCCGGGCGCGTTCGGCGACAAATCGGTGCTGGAGTTGCCCGGATATCGCCGGCCGGCGTGGCTCGACCGGCACGCCGTCAGCGCCGGCAGGTGGCGGGAGCTGTCCGTACCGTCGACAGCGCTGCGGGCCGAGCTGCCGCTGCGCATCTGGTCGCCGCCCGCCGACCCGGATGCATCGCCGCACGGCATTCTCCTCGCCCACGACGGCGGCGAATACGACCGGCTCGCCGGGATCGTGCAATACAGCGCTGCGATGATCGAGAGCGGCCGCCTGCCCCGGCATCACCTCGTGCTGCTCAGCCCGGTCGAGCGCAACGAGTGGTACGCGGCCAATCCGGCCTACGCACGAGCACTCATCGACGACGTGCTCCCGGTCGTCCGCACCGAACTCGGCGACGGTGGGCCGATCGTCGGCGTCGGCGCCAGTCTCGGTGCGCTCGCGCTGCTGCACGCGCACTGCCGGTATCCGTACCCGTTTGACGCTTTGTTTCTGCAGTCTGGCAGTTTCTTCCAGGACCGATTCGACGCGCAGGAGTCGAACTTCCCGTGGTACGGCCGGATCGTGCGGTTCGTCGACGAGCTGCGCCGCAGTGCGGCCGCTCCGGTGCCGACCGTGCTGACCTGCGGCGTCGCCGAGGAAAACCTGGCCAACAACCGGGACTTGGCCACCGTCCTGCGCGCGCACGACTATCCGGTACGTCTGGTCGAAGTCCCGGATGCCCACAATTTCGTCGCGTGGCGCGACGCCTGGCATCCGCACCTGGCCGATCTCGCCGGCCCGGTCTGGACGGCCGACACAGCGTCCCTCCGGCGCGGCGGCGTCTGATGGATCAGCATTCGGCACGGCTCCACTCACCGGCCATGGACGCCAGTGGCGAGGTGATCCGCTACGGCCACTGGGGGCGGCCGGTCCTCGTCTTCCCGTCCGAGCAGGGACGGGCCGGCGACTTCGCCAGCAACGGCATGGTCGACGCGGTGGCGTCGCTGATCGACGATGGGCGGGTCAAGCTCTACTGCATCGACTCCTACGACGCGGCGTCCTGGTCGGCCCGCGACGTACCGCTGGAGGAGCGCGCCCGGCGCCACGGCCGGTACGAATCCTGGATCCTCGATCAGGTCGTGCCGTTCATCGCGGCCGACAGCGGCGGTGATCCGGACGCGATCGAGATCGCCACTCTCGGTGTGTCGCTCGGAGCGTTTCACGCGCTCAACTTCGCGCTCCGGCGTGCCGACCTCTTTCCGCTCGCACTGTGCCTGTCCGGCAACTACGACCCGACGTCGTGGCACGGATGGGGCGAGCGTGGCGACGCGCTCTACTTCAACAATCCGACCGACTATGTCGCCAATCTCGGCGGCGACCACCTCGACTGGCTGCGCGGCCGACTGTCCGTACTCCTGGTCTGCGGGCAGGGGCAGTGGGAGGACACCACGGGCTCGCTCGAGTCGACGCGCCGGATGGCGGCGATGCTGGCCGACAAGGGCATCCGCCACGAATTAGATCTGTGGGGCTTCGACACGCCGCATGATTGGCCGTCCTGGCGGGCACAACTCGCGGTTCACCTACCGCGGTTCTGCTAACACCCCGGTTGACCGCGACCGCACCGCGGTCCGATCATCACGTAACGCCGCTTGAGTTCGTACCGTCGCCGCCGCTCCTGATCACCCCCTGGGAGGGAGAATGTCCGAGGTCGAACACATCATCGGGTTGCTGCTCGGCACCGAGGAAGACTGGCCCCGCGCGTTCGAGACGCTGCTCGGCCGGCTCGGGCCGGTCACCGATGCCGCCGGGACCACGCATCGCCTGCGCAGCAATCGCGTCACGATCGAGCCGTTCAACCTGCGTGATCGGCCCCGGCACGCGCTGATCATCGATCGACTGGCTTACTGGTACTACCACCCGCGGGAGTGGCTCAAGAAGGTCGCGCTGATGGACGGCGTCTACTTGCTGAACAGCCCGTTCACGTTCCAGTCGATGGAGAAGCACGCCGCCTACTGCGCGATGATCCGGCTCGGGCTGCACGTGCCCGAGACCGTGCTGGTGCCGTACAAGCACCCGCTCGACAATGCCCGGTACGCGTACACCGCGGCGCGCTACAACCAACCCTTCGACTTGGACGAGGTCGCGCGGCCGCTCGGCTATCCGCTGTTCATGAAGCCGTACGACGGCGGAGGGTGGGTCGGCGTCTCCCGCATCCGCAACAGCGCCGAGTTGCACGAGGCGTACGACGCGTCCGGTGAGCGGCTGATGCACCTGCAGCAGTCGGTCGAAGGCTACGACGTGTTCGTCCGGTCGCTGTCGATCGGTCCGGAGACGATGGTCATGAAGTTCCGGCCGGACCTGCCAATGCACGATCGCTACGCGGTCGACCACGGCTTCCTCGATCCGGACATCGGTGACGAGGTGCTGTCCATCTCGCGCGTCGTCAACTCGTTCTTCCGATGGGAGTTCAACTCCTGCGAAATGTTGGTCCGAGACGGCGTCGTCTACCCGATCGACTACGCGAACGCGTGCCCAGACGTGGCCATCACATCGCTGCACTACTACTTTCCGTGGGCGATGGCGGCCCTGCTGCGATGGAGCGTCTACTGCGTCGTCACCGGCCGTACGTTGCGCGTCGACACCGACACCGCCCGCTACTTCGAGATAGCCGACCGGGCCGAGTTGTCCTACGAGGACAAGCTGGCCGGCTACCGGCGACTCTCGGACGAGCATTTCGATACCGAGCGCTACGCGGAATTCTGTGCCACGCAGCTCTGCCATGTCGACGACCTCGTGTACGACTGGGTCGGCTCATCCGATTTCGACGCGCTGCTGGTCGACACCGTTCGGACGACGTACCCGCCTGCCGAGCACGACCGCTTCGTCGCCCACTTCCGCGGACTCGTCGGGATGTGGGTGTCCGAGCGGGCGGGTGCGTCGTAGCCCACCTGCGCATACGCTAAATAGAACGGTGCCGGGGCGGGCACCGCACCGGCGCCACCGGCGAGGGCAGGGTCTCATGGGTCGACACGTGGCACTCCAGACGTTCAGCCGGGCGGACCGGACCCGCTACCGGGACAAGGTCCGCATCAACCTCGACGTGCTCGCGCGCATGCTGGCCGAGGCGACCTTCGAAGCCGAGATGCCGATGACCGGCCTGGAGATCGAGTTCAATCTCGTCGATTCGGCCGGTGACCCGGTGATGCGCAACGCCACCGTGCTCGGCGAGATCGCCGACCCCGATTTCGTGACCGAGCTCGGTCAGTTCAATATCGAGATCAACGTGCCGCCCCGGCAGCTCGCCGGCGACGGACTGACGGCGTTCGAGAACCGGATCCGGGACAGTCTCAACACCGCCGAGCAGCGGGCGGCGGCGATCGGCGTCCACCTCGTCATGGTCGGCATTCTGGCCACGCTGACCCGCGAGCACCTGACCGAGGAGACGCTGTCCGCCGATCCCCGCTACACGCTGATCAACGATCAGATTTTCGCCGCCCGCGGCGAGGACATCTCGATCGAGATCGACGGCGTCGACCGCCTCCGGGTCCACTGCGATTCGATCGCGCCGGAGGCCGCGTGCACGAGCGCACAACTGCACGTACAGGTGGCGCCCGAGAATTTCGCGGCCTATTGGAACGCATCGCAGGCCATCGCCGGTGTCCAGGTCGCGCTGGCCGCGAACGCGCCACATCTGTTCGGTCGGGAGCTGTGGCGGGAGACTCGCGTGCCGCTGTTCGAGCAGGCTACCGACACACGGGCCGATGAGCTCAAGGCCCAGGGCGTACGTCCCCGCGTGTGGTTCGGCGAGCGCTGGATCACGTCGATATTCGACCTCTTCGAGGAGAACGTCAGCTACTTCCCGGCGTTGCTGCCGATCTGCGACGACGAGGATCCGGTCGAGGTCTTCCATCGCGGCGAGACCCCGACATTGCCCGAGCTCACGCTGCACAACGGCACGATCTACCGCTGGAACCGACCGATCTACGCGGTCGTCGACGGCAAGCCACACCTGCGCGTCGAGAACCGGGTCTTGCCGGCCGGGCCGACCGTCGCCGACATCCTCGCCAACGCCGCGTTCTACTTCGGCCTCGTCCGTACGCTGGCGGAGCAGGACCGGCCAATCTGGACGCAGATGTCGTTCAGCGCGGCCGAGGAGAACTTCCATGTCGGCGCCCGGCACGGCATCGACGCGTCGCTGTTCTGGCCCGGCCTCGGCACCGTGCCGGTCACCGAACTCGTGCTGCGCCGGCTCCTGCCGATGGCCGCGGCCGGTCTCGACCGCTGGGGCGTCGCCGCGGCTGACCGCGACCGGTTCCTCGGCATCATCGAGGGACGCTGTGTCAGCGGACGCAACGGTGCCAGTTGGCAGGTCGCCGCGCTGCGGTATGCCGCTGCGGCCTCGGTCGACGGATCCGGCGGCCGGTCGGTTGAGGCGCTCCGGGCCATGGTGCGCGACTACCGCGCGTTGATGCACACCAATGTCCCGGCGCACGAGTGGCCGTTGCCGGCGGCGGCGCCCCGACCGCGCTCCGCGTCTGGGAAGTAGCGTGGGATATCCGCGTTCCGGTTGATGTTGGTCGGGTACCGGGGGATCATGTCTGGCGTCCGCACGCATCGGGAGGCCAGCATGACGACACCACCTGCACCCAGCGGCTCAGGCGCCACACCGGAACCACCGGCGGCGGATTCAACCCGGCGGCCGGGTTCAACCCCGGCGCCGGCCTCGGGGCTGG
The DNA here is from genome assembly GCA_963724705.1 of uncultured Actinomycetota bacterium. Taxonomy (GTDB): domain Bacteria; phylum Actinomycetota; class Actinomycetes; order Mycobacteriales; family Micromonosporaceae; genus DASQPR01. Next base: position 971,012 of record CAVRVS010000004.1, on the reverse strand, counting down.
CCGTGGCACCGGACTCCCGGGCGGACCGGGCGGACCGGTCAACCTACCGTCGGCCGGCGGTGCGCAGTTCGATCCGGGTCGCGCCGCAGTACCGGTCGCAACGTACGACACGTACGCCGAAGCGCAACGTGCCGTCGACTATCTCAGCGACAACAAGTTCCCGGTCGAGTTCACCGCCATCATCGGCACCGACCTGCGACTGGTGGAAAACGTGACCGGTCGACTCACCATCGGACGCGCGGCCCTCGCCGGCGTTGCCAGCGGCGCGTGGTTCGGCTTGTTCTTCGGCCTGATCATCGGCATCTTCACGAACTCCAACTGGTTCGGGGTCATCATCACGACGGTGCTCATCGGTGCCGCGTGGGGCGCGATCTTCGGAGCGATCGCACACGCCGCGACGGGCGGCCGGCGCGACTTCACGTCACGTAGCACGCTGCAGGCGCGCCAGTACGCGGTGACCGTCGGCGCCGAACGGGCCGACGAGGCGCGGCACATGCTCGTACAGATGAACTGGCGGGCCAGCGGCGCCCAGTAGCGCCGAAGGATCCCGGGTCATCCAGCCGCGAGCGCCGGAATGATGTGCTGGCCGTACGCGTCGAGCGTGTGCTGCTTGTCGTCGTGCTGCAGGTAGATCGCGAACTGGTCGACGCCGAGCGCACGGAGTTCGCGCAGCCGCTGTAGGTGGGCGTCGACCGGCCCGAGCACACAGAACCGGTCGACGACCTCGTCCGGCACGAAGTCCGCGTGTGGATTGCCGGCCCGCCCGTGCGACGCGTAGTCGTATCCCTGGCGTCCGGCGATGTAGTCGGTCAGCACCCGGGGCACCGCTCCCCCGGTGCCGTAACGGCTAACGATGTCGGCGACGTGGTTGCCGACCATGCCTCCGAACCAGCGCGTCTGATCCCGCTGGTGTACGAGGTCGTCGCCCACGTACGCCGGTGCGGCGACGCAGATCTTCACCGCCGCCGGATCGCGGCCGGCGCGTTCGGCCGCCGACCGTACGGCACCGATCATCCAGGCCGCGATGTCCGGGTCGGCGAGTTGCAGGATGTAACCGTCACCGACCTCGCCCGCGACTTCCAGCGCTTTCGGGCCGTACGCGGCGACCCAGACCTCGAGCCGACCGTCGGTCACCCACGGGAAGTGCAGCTGTTGCCCGTTGCGCTCGATCGAGCGACCGTTCGCGAGCGACCGGATGACCTCGATGCACTCGCGCATCTCGGCGAGGCTCGTCGGTTGGATGCCGAGCGTACGCAGGGCGGAGTCGCCACGGCCGATCCCGCAGATCGTACGGTTGCCGAACATGTCGTTCAGCGTGGCAAACAGCGACGCCGTGACGGTCCAGTCGCGGGTGCCCGGGTTCGTGACCATCGGCCCGACGACCACCGACGACGTGTTCGCGAGGATCTGGCTGTAGACGACGAACGGCTCCTGCCAGAGCAGGTGCGAGTCGAACGTCCACACGTGCGAGAAGCCGGCCGCCTCGGCCCGCTGGGCCAGCCCGATCACGTCGGACGCCGGTGGATCGAGCTGGAAGACAACGCCTACATCCATACCGTCAGCCTCAGCGCAGATAACCGGACAGGCCGCGGCGGAGGAACTGCCCGCGCCCCTTGCGTCCGTGGAAGGTGCCGTCCTGTACGAGGACCTCGCCTCGGGACAGCACGGTGTCGACATGCCCCGAGATCTGGAAGCCCTCCCAGGCGGAGTGGTCCATGTTCATGTGGTGGGTCGAGGCGCTGATCGTGGTACGACCGGCCGGGTCGTAGAGCACGATGTCGGCGTCCGAACCGGGCGCGATAACGCCCTTGCGCGGATAGAGCCCGAACATCCGCGCCGGCGTCGTGGCGATCGTCTCGACCCAGCGTTCGAGCGACAGCTTGCCGTCGGCGACGCCCTGATAGACGAGGTCGACCCGGTGCTCGACTGTGCCGATCCCGTTGGGAATCTTGGAGAAGTCGCCGATGCCGAGTTCCTTCTGCTCCTTCATGCAGAACGGGCAGTGGTCGGTGGACACGATGGCCAGATCGTTGGTCCGCAGGCCCTTCCACAGGTCGGCGCGGTGGTGGGCGTGCTTGCTGCGCAGCGGCGGCGACGCCACCCACTTCGCGCCCTCGAAGCCGGGCGCGCCGAGCTGATCCTCGAGCGTCAGGTAGAGATACTGCGGGCAGGTCTCGGCGAACACGTTGCGGCCGGCGTCCCGCGCCGCCGCTACGTGTTCGAGCGCGCCGCTGGCCGACAGGTGGACGAAATAGAGCGCACAGTCCTGGGCCACGTCGGCGAGCACGATCGCGCGATGGGTCGCCTCCGCCTCCAGCTCAGGTGGGCGCGTCACGCCGTGGTAGACCGGATCCGTCTGGCCCCGCTCGAGTGCCTGCCGGACCAGCACGTCGATCGCGATGCCATTCTCGGCGTGCATCATGATGAGCGCGCCGTTCTCGCGGGCCCGCTGCATCGCCCGCAGGATCTGGCCGTCGTCGCTGTAGAACACCCCCGGGTACGCCATGAAGAGCTTGAAGCTGGTGATCCCCTCGTTGGCGACGAGCTGGTCCATCGCCTTGAGCGCGTCTTCGTCGACGCCTCCCAGGATCATGTGGAAGGCATAGTCGATAAAGCACTCACCGTCGGCCTTGCCGTGCCAGGCGGCCAGCCCGTCCTGGACGACCTCGCCGGTCCGCTGCACCGCGAAGTCGATGATCGTCGTCGTACCGCCGAACGCGGCCGCGCGCGTGCCGGTCTCGAACGTGTCGCTCGCGAACGTCCCGCCGAACGGCAGCTGCATGTGCGTGTGTACGTCGATGCCGCCGGGAATCACGTACTTCCCGGTTGCGTCGAGCGTCGTTTCCACCGGCGCGGTCCAGGTCCCCGGCGATACGACGGCGGCGATCGTCTCGCCGTCCACGACAACGTCGGCGGCCGTCCGACCGGTGGGGCCGACGACCGTACCTCCGGAGATCAGCGTCGTCACGGCTTCACCAAGCTGTCGTACTGGTCGGGACGGCGGTCGCGGTAGAACGCCCAGCGGTCGCGCACCTCGGCCAGCAGGTCCAGATCGAGATCGCGCACGATCAACTCGGGCTGGTAGGCGTCGCCCACCTCGCCGACGAACTTGCCCTCGGGATCGACGAAGTAGGACGTCCCGTAGAAGTCGTCGTCGCCGATCTCACTTTCGATGCCGACCCGGTTGATCGCGCCGACGAAGTATTCGTTGGCGACGGCCGCGGCCGGCTGTTCGAGCTTCCACAGGTAGGACGACAGGCCGCGGCTGGTCGCGGACGGGTTGAACACGATCTGCGCGCCGCCGAGACCGAGCGCCCGCCAGCCTTCCGGGAAGTGCCGGTCGTAGCAGATATAGACACCGACCTTGCCCACCGCCGTGTCGAACACCGGGTAGCCGAGGTTTCCGGGCCGGAAGTAGAACTTCTCCCAGAACCCCTTCACCTGTGGAATGTGGGTCTTGCGGAACTTGCCGAGGTAGGTGCCGTCCGCGTCCAGGACGGCCGCCGTGTTGTAGAGGATGCCCGGCTGCTCCTGCTCGTACATCGGGAGCACCATGACGATGCCGAGCTGGGCCGCGAGCGCGCTGAACCGCTCGACCGTCGGTCCGGGGATCGACTCGGCGTAGGCGTAATACTGCGCATCCTGCACCTGGCAGAAGTACGGCCCGTAGAACAGCTCCTGGAAGCAGATCACCTTCGCCCCGTCGGCGGCCGCCTGGCGGGCGTACTCCTCATGTGCTTTGATCATCGATTCCTTGTCGCCCGTCCAACTGGTCTGCACCAGGGCGGCGCGAATCACGTCTGCCATCGTGGCCCTCTTCCCGAAGCCATCGGCGTCACCGCTGGCGGTGCCGGTGGGTTGTCGATCGGTACAGACTATGAGCCCAGCGCCGGAAGGGGTACCGCCTCGGGCGAAATCCGTCGGCGTCAGCGGCGTCGCAGCCGCTTGTCGGCGAGGGCCGGCGTCGAAAAGTAGATGTCGCCCGGGTTGAGGTTCGTGCCGGGCGCGACGATCTCGTCGATCTGATCGAGGACGTCGTCACCGAGCTCGATGTCGGCCCCGGTCAGCAGGTCGGCGAGCTGTTCGGCGGTACGTGGGCCGATGATCACCGAGGTGACGGCGGGATGCGATCGGACGAACGCGGTCGCGAGCTGGGTCAGGGAGAGCCCGGTGTCCGCGGCCAACGCCGACAGCTGACCGACGGCCTCGACCTTGGCGCGGTTGCCGGCGACGGCCTGGTCGAACATCCTCGTCCCGAGGCCGGCGTTGCGTTGACCGCTCGTCGGGTCGCTTCGCCCCGAGAGCCAACCGGCGTTCAGCGGTCCGAACGTCAGGACGCCCATGCCGTACCGCTGCGCGGTTGGCAGGATCGTGGTCTCGACACCGCGGGTGAGGATCGAATACGGCGGCTGTTCCGTACGGAACCGGTGATGCCCGCGGCGATCCGCCGCCCACTGCGCCTCGACGATGTACTCGGGTGGGAAGAGCGACGAGCCGATCGTGCCCACCTTTCCCACGCGGATCAGGTCGGACAGCGCGGACAGGGTCTCGTCGACGTCGGTGTCGGGATCCAGCCGGTGCATCTGGTAGAGGTCGATGTGGTCGGTCCGAAGGCGACGCAGGCTGCGGTCGACCGCGCGCATGATGTACCGGCGGGAGCCGCCGCCCTCGTTAGCGTCCGGGCCGGTGGGCAGCGAGAACTTGGTCGCGAGGACGACCTCGTCGCGGCGGCCTTCGAGGGCCTTTCCGACGATCTCCTCGGACTCCCCGGCCGAGTAGACATCGGCCGAGTCGACGAAATTGATGCCGGCGTCGAGTGCGGTGCGGATGACGCGGATCGAGTCGTCATGATCGGAATTTCCCATCGAGCCGAACATCATGGTGCCGAGCGCGAACTCGCTCACCGACATGCCGGTGCGACCCAGGATTCTACGGTTCATCGGCGACTCCCTCGCTCCATCGCGTCACCGTTGGCGACGCCGTACCCAGCTAAGCACCGAGATGACCCCGACCGTCGCGAAAGACCTGGCCACCAGCGGTGATCAACAGCGGCTCCGCCCGGATATCCGCAGTCCAGCATGGTATTGTTGATCTTTGTCGCAGCCACCGGCCGTGATCTTTTTAACACTGTTTCGTTCGGGCCCGATGCGGCGCCGAAGCCTCGTCGCGGGCGGCGGTCCGTCGCTATCGCCGCTGCCGGGTACGGACATTCCGACGATCTCGAAGTTGATACCGCCGACCAGGCTTCGAAACCGGCTGACATGGGAATCGAGTCGTGTGGGGCGGTTATCGGCAAGGCCGCGTATCGAAAGAGGATCACGATGACGACGAGCGATCCCGTGCTGTATCCGCTCCCGCAAACCGAGGTGGAGTCGATCCGTCAGGACGCGGCGCGCGCGCGACTGGATCTGGCCGACACGGTCGAAGCCCTGGCCGCTCGGCTGGACGTGCGGCGCCAGGTCTTTCGCAAGATCCGCTCGGCGAGCCGGCGAGCCGGGCCGGCGTGGGCCGCCGGCGCCGGCGCCGCGTCGGTGGTAATCCTCGCCCGGCTGGCGCCTCTGGGCCTGCGGCCGACGCGCCGTCGCCGCTGGGCCGCGGGAGGTGTCGCGACTGCGGTCGGCGTCCTTACCTATGTCGCGATCGACCGTCGCCGTGAGCCCGAACCGGCAAGCGCAACCGGGCCGAGCACGGTCGTGGCCATCGAGTCGGCTTCCTCGCGGCCGTGTCCGGCACCGTCCGTCGGACCCGGTCCACTGGCACCGAACCCGGCCGGACGCGACATCGTCGACGTGCTCCGCGACCAGCACCGACAGATCGACGGCATGTTCGCGTGGGTACGGTCGACCGAAGGCGCGGCCCAGCGGGAAGCGTTCGCCACGCTCGTCGAATTCCTCCACCGGCATGAGCGCGCCGAACAGGAGATCGTGCACCCGGTGCTCGCCGCGGTCGACGGAGCGGCGGCGCGGGTGGTCGCCGACCGGCTCGACGAGGAAGGCAAGGACGATCTGTCCATCGCATCGCTGATCAGGCGGGGCGTGCACAACTCTCGGTTCGCGGCCGACTTCGACGAGTTGCGCGACCAGGTGCGCGCGCACGCGGCTCATGAGGAGGCGATCGAGTTTCCGTTGCTGCGTGCGCTGGTGCCGGGCGATCGCCTGCTCACCATGGCCAATGAAGTTCAGGCCGCGCAGGTCGAGCCGTGGTAGACGGGTGCGACGTTACGCGGATGCGGTCCACCGCTTTGCCGGTCAGGGTGCGGCGGATGTTGTCGTGACGGATCGGCGTGGTCCGTCGTCCCCGGTTGCGGTCGCGGCGTTCAACACGGTGCTGGCCGCCCGCGCGATCAGCTGCGTCTACCAACCGATTGTCACGCTGGACGGCCACGAGGTCGTCGCGTACGAGGCGCTGGCCCGCGGACCGGCCAGTACGAACTGGTCCACGCCCGACGTGTTGGTCAGTTACGCGGCCGAGATCGGTCGGCTGCCCGAACTCGACTGGATCTGTCGGGCCGCCGCGTGTCGCGGTGCGCTGGACGCGCGGTTGCACGATGACATGCCGATCTTCGTCAACGTCGAGCCGGCGAGCTCGCGCGTCCCGTGCCCGCGCGACCTCGTGGACGTGATCCGCCGGGGCACGGAGAACTTGCAGCTCGTGGCCGAGATCACCGAACGGTCGGTGGCGCGGCGACCCGGCCGGTCTCCTCCGCGCGGTCGGACAGTTGCGCACGTACAACAACCGCATCGCACTCGACGACGTCGGCGCCGACGCGGCCAGTCAGGCGATGATGCCGCTGCTCCGGCCGGACGTGATCAAGCTCGACCGGTCGGTGGTCCAGGAGCCGACGTCGCCGGCCGCGATCGCCGTCGCCGACGCGGTGCGCGCCGAGGCCAACCGTACGGGCGCGCTGATCCTGGCCGAAGGGATCGAAACCGACGAGCACCTGAGGGCCGCGAGCGAGCTCGGCGCGACCTTGGGCCAGGGCTGGCTGCTCGGCCGACCCGACGCATTGCCCAAACGCATCCGGCCGCCCGCGATCACGCTGCCGCGGCTGCGGTCGTCGCTGTCCTCGGGTGCGACGCCGTTCGAAATCGCGAGCGCGCTCGTGCCGGTCGCCGAGGCCGACCGCCGCACCGTGCTCATGCACAGCCGGACTATCGAAGACCACGGCATCTACGCCGCCGAGCCCACCGTCCTGCTCACGACGTTCGAAGACGTACGGTTCTTCGACGCGTCGACCCGCGAGCGCTACACGAAGATCGCCGACCAGGGCATGTTCACTGCCGTGTACGGACCGGGGATGCCGGCCGATCCGGCGCCGAACATCAGCGGGTGTGCGGTTTCCCGCGACGATCCCCTCGCGGCCGAGTGGACGGTGATCGTGGTCGGCAACCGGTTCGCGGGCGGGGTGTTCGCCCGGCGGCGCGACCGGTTCGCCGCCGGCCCCGGCCAGGCGTACGAACTCGTCGTGAGCGGCGACCGCGACGTCGTTCTGGCGGCGGCCACCCCGCTCCTCGAACGGATCGCGCTCGAACGCAACGCCCTTGAACGCAACGCGCTCGACCGGCCCGGGTAGGTTGGTCGATCCAGGCGGCGGTCGGGACGCTGCGGGTTGTCGGTGGTCGGACCTAGCATCCGGGATAGCCGTGCAGGGCGAAGAGGCCAACGAGGATGTCGACGAGCACGTCGGCCAAACAGGAGGATTGCGATGAGCTTGCCGAAGATCGTTTCCCGCGACGAGTGGCACGCCGCACGCACGGACTTGCTGTCGCGGGAGAAGGAAGCGGTCCGCGCCAAGGACGAGCTGAACACCCGTCGCCGCAACCTGCCGATGGTAAGGATCGACAAGGACTACGAGTTCGACGGTCCCGACGGCCGGGTGGCCCTCGTCGACCTGTTCGATGGCCGCCGCCAGCTGGTGCTGCAGCACTTCATGTTCGACCCGTCGTGGGAGGACGGATGCAGCAGTTGCACGGCCGCGCTGGACGAGGTGTCGGACGGGATGGTGCGCCACCTGCGTGCCCGCGACACGAATTACGCGGTCGTCGCGCGCGCTCCGCTCGCGAAGATCGAGAAGTATCGCGCGAAGCGGGGTTGGTCGATCCCGATCCACTCGTCGTACGGGTCGGATTTCAACTACGACTTCCACGTCACGCTCGATGCGTCGGTGGCTCCGATCGAGTTCAACTACCGCGATGCCGACGGGCTGCGGGAGGCCGGGATGGAGTGGATCCTCGATCCGGCCAACCAGCCGTGCGAGCAACCCGGGATGAGCTGCTTCCTGCGCGACGGCGACGACATCTTCCACACCTATTCGACGTTCGCCCGCGGCACCGAGCAACTCGGCGGCGCGTACGGCGCCCTCGACATGACCGCGCTCGGTCGCCAGGAGGATTGGGAGGAGCCGAAGGGTCGCGTCGACGCGTCGCGGGGACCCGTCCCCGACTTCACCTGATCCGGGTCGCGATCCGGGTCACTCCAGCGGCGGCAGTTGCTGCGGGTGGCGGAGCACGTCGGCGAAGAGGTCGCCGCGGTCGGCGATGCGCGGCAGGATCGTACGGATCGTGAACCCGTCCGGCGACAGGCCGGGATCGTCGAGTTCGTCCCAGTCGATCGGCGCCGACACCGGGGCGCCGGCGGCCGCGCGCGGGCTGTACGGCGCGACCAGCGTCTTGTTGATCGCGTTCTGGGTGTAGTCGAGGCGCGCGAGCCCGCTGCGATCGCTCTTCTGCCACTTCCAGCTGACCAGCTCCGGGACGACCGCGCCGATCGTCTGGGACAGTCGCTCGACCCAGGCGCGCGTCGCGGCGAAGTCCGGGCCGGGCGCGATCGGCACCCAGATCTGGATCCCGCGTTGCCCGGTGACCTTGGCCCGAGCGACGACGCCCATGTGTTCGAACGCGGTTCGATGCAGGCGGGCCAGCACCAGGAGGTCGGCCCAGCTCGTCCGCTCGCCCGGATCGAGATCGATCAGCGCGTACGTCGGCTGCCGCGGCTGGTCGACCTGTGAGGTCCAGGCGTGCCACTCCAGCGCGCCGAAGTTGGCCGCCCACACCAGCGCGGCCGGCTCGTCCACCACGAGGTACGTCCGGGTCTCCCCCCGACCGGCGTCGGGATTGTCCCAACGGGCCAGCCACTGCCGGGGCATGGACCGGCAGTTCCTTCTGCCAGAAGCCCTTCGCCTGCGCACCGTTGGGGAAGCGATGCATGTTGAGCGGGCGCCGCGTCAGATACGGGATCGCCACCGGCGCGATCTGCGCCGCGTACCGGATCAGGTCACGCTTGGTGACCGGCTCTTCGTCGGGCCGGGCCGGGTAGACGACCTTGTCGAGGTTGGTCAACCGGAGGTCTCGGCCGAAGACGGTCCACGTGCCGGCCGATCGCAGCGCGTCGAGGGCACCGATCTCGTCCGCCGTCGGAGGGTCGAACGTCGCCGGTTTCAACGCGATGGAGGCCCGCGCCGGCGGCAGGTCCGAGCGCCACATCCGGTCGGGGTCGGCCTTCACCTCGTCATTGGTACGGCCACTGAGGACCGACCGCGGATGGTCCTCGGCGGTCCACCCGGCGCTGGCGAAGTCGTCGTGTTTGTGCAGCAGCAGCCACTCCTCCTTGCCCGACGCGTCGGTTCTCGTACGCACCAGTACGAACCGGCCCCGCAGCTTTTCGCCGGCCATGTCGAGATGGAGCTCGCCGTCGGACACCGCACGACCCGGGTCCGGCGGGTCACCCGCCTCGTCCGGCTCCCAGGTCCCGGCGTCCCACACGATCACGTCGCCGCCGCCGTACTCCCCGGCCGGGATGACGCCCTCGAAGTCGAAGTAGTCCAGCGGGTGATCCTCGACGTGGAAGGCGGCTCGCCGTACGCCCGGATCCAGCGTCGGGCCCTTCGGGACGGCCCAGCTCACGAGTACGCCGTCGATTTCGAGGCGAAAGTCGTAGTGCAGGCGGCTGGCGCGATGCCGCTGGACGACGAACCGGCGCTCGGCGCCAGCCGATCCGGGCGAAGCCGCACCGGACGGCTCCGGCGTCCGCGTGAAGTCCCGCTTGCCGCGGTAGGGCGCCAACGGGTCGCGGGACGACGGGCGGGACCGGGACGACGGCATGGCCTCCAGTCAAGCCCGGTCGGCGGCCGGCGGCAACCACAACGGCCGGCCGCGCCGTCACGGGCGATCGAGGGCGGCGAGCCGCCGTACGGCCGCGGCCCGCGTACGGCAACCGAGCTTGGCCATGCCGTGCTGTACGTGCATCTCGACCGTACGGACCGACAGAAACAGCCGATGGCCGATTTCACGACTGGTCTGCCCCTGCCCGACAAGCCGCAGGATCTCCAGCTCGCGAGCCGTCAAGCCGATGCCACCGAGGCCCGTCCCGGTGGCATCGCGATCCGGTTCGAACATCTCCTGAACCGAACGTATTTTCGCGACGAGCGGCTCGGCCCGCAGCCGTCGCATCGTACGCAGCGCCTCCCCCAGCAACCGCGACGGCTCGTCGTGCGACGCCCGCGTCACTTCATTCGTACCCACGAATGCTCGTGCCGCGCGAAGCCGCACATAGCTGTCGATGATCGGCAGGCCATGTCCGTCCAGCAGATCGAGCGCGTGCCGAAACAGCCCGGCGGCGCGATCGGCCGCGCCGTCGGCAACCGCACTCTCGGCCAGCGCGTAGGCGAGGGCGGCTCGCGCCTCCGGTTGGCCGGTCGACTCGGCGGCCGCGGCGAGGATGCCGGTCGCGGCTCCGATGTCGCTCGCGAAATCGGCGCCAGCACTCGAAAAGCAGCCGATCGCGAACTGCAATACGGGCACGCAGTAGTGCCGTTCCTCGGTTGCTCGGGCGCGCTCGACGGCGGTCCGGTAAAGCGCAGCCGCCCGGTCGATGCGGCCGGCCGCGTCCTCGACGAGGGCGAGTCCCCAGATCGACAACAGTTCCATCGCGACCAGGTCGATGCGCACGGCGGTCGCGTGCGCGTCGAGGAGCGCCGCCCGCGCCGGGACCGATTGACCGCGCATCGACGCGACGAGCCCGAGCACGCCGGTCGCGACGGTGCGTGCATGTGCCGTGGCGGTCGACCCGTCGAGCACCTCCCGGCACAGTCGGGTGGCACGATCCCATTGGCCCGCGTGGAACAGAACGACCGTCGCGCACGCACGACACAATTCCGCCGTGGCCGCGTCGCCGCGCGTCTCACAGAACTCGAACGCGACGTCGTAGGCCTGGCTCGCCGCCCGGTAGTCGCCCGCGTGTTCCAGCGAGTCGGCCAGGCGTTGGTAGATCTCGGCGGCTACTTCCGATCGGCCGTACCGCAGCGCCCGATCGAGTGCCGCGTGGACGATGGCGACACCTTCCTCGGCCCGGCCCATCCGGGCGAGAACGTTGCCGCGCAAGCCTTCGGCCCGAGCGACCAGGTCGGGTCTGTCCTCCCCCCGCAGGTCGTGGAGCACGATGTCAACGACGTCGAGCGCGGCTCGAAAGCTCGCCGCCGATCGCAGGTGCGCGGCGATGGCCAGCCGTTCCGTCGCCGCGGCGGCAAGGTCACCCCGGCCCGCGAAGCCGACCGCTGCTGCTTCGCGTGCCGCCAGAGCCAGCGGCCACAAACCCTGGAGTTCGTACTGGCTGGCCAGTCGCCGCTGGATCGCGGCGGCGTCGATCGGCGGTACGTCGTGAAACGGTACGGACGCCGATTCGGCGAGTTCGCGCAGGCCCGCGACGGCCGCGGCGTGGTCTCCGATGGCCTCGGCACATCGCACCAGACGATCGACCGTGTGCAGGCGTCCAGGCTCGTCCACGTCGGTCGGCCACGACTCGATGGCCATCCGCAGGAACCGGGCGGCGTCCCGGTAGGCGTATACCCGTACGTGGTCATCGGCCGTCGCGATCAGGGCGGCCCGGGCTCGTTCGACGTCGCGGCCGGCTATCAGGTGACGCGCGACGGCCTGCGCTGGCCCGCCCCGCGAGGCGAGGCGGTCGGCGATGAGGAGGTGCCACGCGCGCCGCCGCGGCCACGGGATGTCGCCGTAGATCGCCTCTTCCGCGAGCGCGTGTCGGAATCGTCGGCTGCCACCCTCACCGATCGCGAGGAGCCCACTGTGGTCGAGTTCGTCCGGCCAACCGTGGCCGCAGAGGTCAGCGACGGTTTCGGTGTCGAATTCGTGGCCCAGCACGGCCGCGATGTCGAGCGCGGTGCGTGCGTCGGGTGCCAGCGAGGCGAGCCGAAGCAGGATCGCGTCGCGGACCGTTTCGGGAACGGCGACGTCGGGCGCGGCGGCCAGCGCGATCCGATCACCGTCGGGCACCAGGCGGTCAGCCGCTTGCAGCGCCGCGAGCAGTTCCTCGACGAAGAACGGCACACCCTCGGTACGCGCCGAGATCGCCGCCACGAGCGCGTCGGTCGGCGGCGCGCCGACGAGATTCGCGATCAGCTCGCGCAGCGCACCGCCGTCCAATACGTCGAGCGGCATCTCTCGCAGACGGCGGGCGTGCCGGAGGGTGGCCCGTACACGTCGAAGGAGGTGACCTCGTGGCAGCTCGTCGCTGCGGTACACGCCGATGATGGCGACCCGGTCGTCGACGACCGCGTCGGCGATCGCCGGCAGCGCCGCGAGACTTGTCTCGTCGGACCACTGCAGGTCGTCCAGGAACAGAACGACCGGTGCTCCGCCATGGGTCAACGCGGCGCGGACGGCACCGGCGATCGCGTCCGGTGAGGGCGGCCCGTCCGGCAGAACCCCGCGGAGGATGCCGTACGGTGCGGGCGACCACGCTCGGCCGTTGCCGCGGACGACCTCGGTCGGCCAGTCGGCTAGCACGGACTCGACCAGCGCCGTCTTGCCGACGCCGGCCTCGCCGCCGATGAATACGACCGGAGGGCCGGACCCGGTCGCGTCGGTCCGCGCTCCGAGCCAATCGACGAGGTCGCGACGGTGCCGATCGCGACCGACCAGGGCAGCTCCCACGCGTTCAGGGTCGTACATGACCGGGGAATTTAGAAGCTCAGCGTGCTCGCACCGCCGGCCATCGCCTCCACGACCGTCGCCGCCGTCACGATCTGGGCGCCGGGCACGAGATCGGTCGCGGTGATCCCGCGGGGGTTCGTACAGGCACCGCAGGCCCAGATCTGTCCGCCAGCGTCGACGAACGACGCCCGTACGTCGCGGAACGCCGGCAGTCCGGGCTGCTCAATGCCCTCGGCGTAACCGTGCGTGGCGAGCCACACTCCGTCGCACGTCAGCAACACCACGGTCGACTGCGCGGCGGTCGCGGACACGTTGCCGACGACGAAGGCGAGCGTGGCGCGCTCCGGCTCGTCGCGACCATGCGTGCAGTTCACCAGGATCTTCTTCTCCATGATCGGCTCCGTTCAGGCGTGGCGAAGGAACACGTGCAGGCCGGCATCGCCGTCCGCGGTCGCGACGACCGCGTGACCGGTCAACCGGCTCCAGGCGGCGATGCCATCGCGGGCGGCCGGATCATCGGTCACGACCTCGATCACGTCGCCGGTGCCGAGTTCGCGCAGAGCGCCCGCGATGAGTGGCGTGAGCGTCGCGCATCCCTGCCCGAGTGCGTCGAGACGACGTACGGCCCGGGGTGCCGCTTCTTCCGCCCTCGAGTGCCTGTCAGGACGATGGTCGGCCGCCCGCGGGTCACCGCGCACGGCGGCGTCGGGCGGCGGGCCGGGCTCGAACGCCGGCCGGAAGCCCGAGCACACGAGCCGGAACAGCGTGATCCGCCCATCGGCCACGGCAACGAACGCCGATTGCTCGACGACGTGCTCGATGGCCAGACCACGCAGCGCGAAGCGATACGTCGCATGGACCAGATCGCCGACCGTGTCGATCGTCGTCGCCACCGCCACCACGCTCGGGACGTCGTCGAACCAACCGAGCATCTCGTCGACGACCGCCGTACGCCCGGCCACGTCAACCGACCGCCGGGGCAACAGCGCACGCAGCCGTACCTGCTCGTCAAGCATCCCCCGCAGCGCGTCCTCGTCGGCGTCCGCCAGCGCGGCCACCGCGGCGGTTACCAACCACTCCGCGTCGCTCATCGGCTCACCCCTCACTGTCGAGAAGGGTGACGGTAGGCCGACCGCGGCCTATCGCGATACCGGAGAACTACTGGGTTTCGGCCAGGTCGATCTGTGACGTGTCGGCTCGAACGCCCGGCATCAGCGCGACTCATCGAATTCCCGCAGAACCTCGTCGATGACGTGTCGAGCGGTCGCGGCTTGAGCAGACTCGGTATCGAGGTGTCCGGCCAAGACGATCAGGGCCTTCCAGATCGTCCAGCCGCGGCCACGGGCCCACGTCGCCGCGTCCACGCCCAAGACGTCCCGAAACGCCTTCCGGCTTTCGCCGGCGAACAGCGTCCAGGCAATCGTCACGTCGCACGCGGGATCGCCGACGCCGGAGCACCCGAAGTCGATGACCGCCGACAGGCGGCCATCTCGAACAAGGAGATTGTTGACCGCTACGTCGCCGTGGAACCAGATCGGTTCGCCGTCCCACGTCGCGCTCAGCGCGTCGTCCCACACCGCGGTAGCGGTCGCAGTGTCGATGCGGCCGTCGAGCGCCGCGATCGCGCGGCGCGTCTCGGCGGTGAATTGGTCGAGGGGACATCCGCGGAACGCGCTGTGCTGCCCGGCCGGCGGGCCATCGACGGACGGGATCCGCTGCAGGGTGACGAGGAACTCGCCGAGATCGGCGGCGAAACCGGTGAGATCGTCGATCCGGCCGACACGCGCGAGGTCGCCCTCGATCCATCCGTAGATCGACCAGACGAACGGGTAACCCAGGCCGGGCGCGCCCTGTGCCACCGGTACGGGAATCGGCAGCGGCAGCCACGGCGCGAGGGTCGGCAGCCACCGGTGTTCCTTGGCCACCTGCGGGACGTAACCGTCGTCGCTCGGCAGCCGCACCGTCATGTCGGCGCCGAGGCGAAACGTACGGTTGTCCCATCCGTCGACGTCGACCGGTCGTACCGGCCGGTCGGCCCAGTGCGGGAACTGTGCCGCGACCAGTCGCCGGACCAGGTCGACGTCGATCGTCGGGCGTGATGGCGCGGTCGGGAGCGGTCGCAGCGACAGTCGGCTCGGACGGCGGGGACGCGTCGGCGGTCATCGCAGCCAGGGTGGCGGCGTCGACCGCGCGTTGCAAGAGATTTTCACGGCCATCCGTGCCGCCGGGCGACAAGCCGGGCTGTCGGCGACGGCACGGGCACGACCTTCGGGTCGTGCCCGTGCCATGAACCGCCCTAGCTCCGTGGCAACAGTGACAGCTGGTTGTCGGCGACTTCAACTACGGCGTCGTCGGCAGCGTCGGCAGGAACGCCGGCGCGTGCCGGGCGTGGGTCGCCTGTTCGAACGCGTACCCCATGGCGATCAGCGACGGTTCGCTGAACGCCGTGCCGAAGAACGACATCCCGATCGGCAGCACGCCGCCGTTGGCGTAGCCGGCCGGCACGGTGAGGTCCGGATATCCGGCGATCGCGGCCGGCCCCGAGGCACTCACGAAGTTCGTGAAGTCGTCACCGGTCGCATGGTTCGTCACCCAGGCCGGCCCGTTGGTCGGCGCCACGATCGCGTCGAGGTGGTTGGCCGCGAGCGCGGAGTCGATGGCGTTGCGGGCCGCACCGGTCGCGGTCGCACGCTCCTGCACGTACGTCGGATCGGTGAGATCGCCGTTCGTCGCCTGCGCCATGTCGAAGATCTCTTGCTGGAAGAACGGCATCTCGACGCTGGCGTGGGCGTTGTCGAAGTCGATCAGCCCGGCGAGATCGGCCGGGTGATGGCCGGGTGTCGCCGCCAGATAGGCGTTGATGTCGTGCTTGAACTCGACCAGCAACGCCGGGAACTCGTTGTTGAAGGCGTCATCGAGGCCGGGCAGGTCGACGTTGTCGATGACCGTCGCACCGAGCGAACGAAGCTTGGCGATCGTCGCATCGGTGACGGCGTTGACGTCCGCGACATCGCCGCCGCCGCGCCACACGCCGATCCGCTTGCCGCGCAACGCATGCGAGTTGAGATCGGACAGGTAATCGCGGTGCACGTACGGGCCGGCCGCGGTGGTCGCCGTATCGGCCGGGTCGACACCCTGGATCACCGAGAGCACGGCGGCCGCGTCGGTCATGTTGCGCGTGATCGGGCCGGCCGTGTCCTGCTCCGCCGAGATGGGTACGACGCCGGTGCGGCTGACCAGACCCAGCGTCGGCTTGATGCCGACGTCGTCGTTCGTACCGGACGGACACACGATGGATCCGTCGGTCTCGGTCCCGATGGTGACCGTGGCCAGATCGGCCGCGGCCGCGACCGCCGAGCCGCTGGACGAGCCACACGGGTTGCGGTCCAACACGTACGGGTTGTTCGTCTGCCCGCCCCGCGCGGTCCAGCCGCTGGACGATGTGGTGGACCGGAAGTTCGCCCACTCGGACAGATTCGCCTTGCCGAGCACGATCGCGCCGGCGGCCCGCAGTTTGGAGACGAGGAAGGCATCCGACGGGTTGTCGCCGATCAGGGCGAACGATCCGGCGGTCGTGTGCTCGCGATCGCCCGTACCGACATTGTCTTTGAGCAGAACCGGAATTCCCTCGAGCGCGCTGCGGGCGCCGTGCGACCGCCGGTGAGCGTCGCTTGCCACCGCCTCGCGCAACGCGTCCGGGTTCGTCTCGATGACGGCATGCAATGCCGGGTTGAGCTGGTGGATCCGCGCCAGATAGAACGCGGTCAACGACACCGAGTTCAGCCGATGCGAGTTCATGTCGCGCTGCAGATCGAGCACAGTGGACGAATCGAGGTTGATGCCGTGCAGCTTTGCGACGGTCGGTGCCGGTCGCGCCGCGGCCGACGGTGAGCCGGCGAGGACGGGGAGGAAGACCAGCACGGCGGTCGCCGCGATGATCAGGCTCCGACGGGTACGGTGCATCTTCGACCTCCAGGGGGTGTGATGGCGAAGAATCACCCTGGGTCTATATCCTTGCCGCCGGCCGCGCAACAGATGCGGCCCCTCGACATTTGCGGGTCGACCGCTCGGCCGCGCGGTTTCCGTGCTCACGGGGCAACTGTGCCGACCTCTACGCGGGCATTGGCGACGTTGAGTCGCGGGTAGCCGCCGCTTGTCGACGCCACGTTGGCCGTATCTGACGCGGTGGCCGTATCTGACGCAGTGGCCGTGTCTGACGCGGTGGCCGTATCTGACGCGGTGGCCGTATCTGATGGCCGTGTCTGATCAGCCGACGATGACTCGTCCGATGACGCCGAACGCACTGAGCAACCCGATAGCGGTCAGCGCCGCGATCGCGACGACAGCCGTGCCGACCCATCGCCGGCGTCCGGCCGCGTTGTCCAGCGCGATCCAGGCCAACACCGCCCAGAGCAAGCCCTCGACGAGGAAGAAGACCTCGTTGAACGCCAGGTCCTGGACGTCGGCGGCGCGTCGGTCGATCGACGTCCACTGGGCGGCCGGATAGCTGATTTCGCGGCCACCGGCGAGGCTCACCACCCGCTGCACATCGTCGACCAGCGCGTGCATGACGCAGCCGACCGCTACTACCCAGCACAGCGCAAGCAGGATGCGCCGCGCGCGAGGTCGGCGCCACAGCGGCAGCGCGGCAACCGGGAGTACGGCGGCCACGAGTAGGACCCCGACGGCGGCGAGGTTGATGAGTCGGAATTCCGATTCGGACCTCGGGACGCCGATCATTCCGGCCGTTCCCCCGGCCGCGTAGTAGCCGCGGTAGGTCGCGTACCCGAGCGCGCACGCACTCGTCACCAGACTCGCCACGATGAGCCGGTGCTGTCGTTCCTCGGCGTGGCCGAGTCGGTTCCCGAGCGGCGTCTCGCGCTGCATTGTCGTCACGTCGCGGCTCCGTTCACGGGCTCGGCTGCGGTCCGGACCCCAGCCAACCACGCGGTCGATTGATGCGAATCGGGGATGCGCCGGAGACAACCCCCAAGCTCATACCCGGGTACGTGACCGCCGACTGCCTGTGGTCGGGCGACGTGGCATGGAGTCCGCCTACTTGATATTTCGGGCACCGTACCCGTCATGGCACGACCTGTCCTCCGCGCGGCCTTTCCGCAGGAAGCGATGACGAGACCGCATGTGACGGCCAAGATAGAGGTTCCGCAACGACAAGAAGCCACCGCCGGATCCGGTGAGGGACCGGACCGGTTGCTGGCCGTCCTTACGGACTGACGGATTGACGGACTTTGGCGACCAGTAGGGGGCTACAGGTTTGGACGAGGAACCCGATCTCGACCGTTTCGTCAACGCCCAGGATGCCGGCGGGACATATGACGGCGCCGTACGCGAGCTGCGCGGCGGCCGCAAACAATCGCACTGGATGTGGTTCGTGTTCCCGCAGATCGCCGGCCTCGGCCTGAGTTCGACCTCACGTCGGTATGCGATCGCCTCGCTGGCGCAGGCTCGCGCCTACCTCGCACACCCGGTGCTGGGACAGCGACTGGTCGAGTGCGCCGATATCGTCGCGACGTCTCCAGCCGCGTCGGCCGAGGCGATCTTCGGAGCGGTCGACGCCATGAAGCTGAGGTCGTCGATGACGCTCTTCCACCGTGCGGACCCGACCGAGGCCGCTTTCGCCAAAGTGCTCGACCGCTATTTCGGCGGTACGCCGGATCCGGAGACCGAACGGCGTCTGTAGGCGCGGCGTCAGTACGTCCACACCTGGCGCCCAATGGGATCCAGGTGCGCCGACCAGATCCAGTTGATAGCCGCGTCGGTCACGCGTACGCAACCGTGCGAAACCGGATGGGACGGGACCGAGCTGTCGCCGTGAATCGCGACGCCCTCGAAGAAGTACCGTGGGCGATAGAGCAGACCGAGCGGTGACCGATGCGGACCGTCGATCACGCGGTACGTCGTGAAATGACCCTTCGGCGTGGTGGCGACCTCACGCCGACCGTTCTCGTAGAACACGTAGCCCCCGCCGGTCGACGTATTGAGGATGTACTGCACGTGACCGTTGGTCACGAACAGGACCAGATCGCGTTTCAGGTCCACCTCGATCACCGTGCCGGACTTGCTGCGCGCGGTCGGCCGGATGCCGTCGTCGAGCGCCTTCCACGTCTTCGCCGTGACCACACCGGAGGGATTCTGGCCGGCCGCTTTCTGCAGCGCGTACACCGCCTGCTGGGTCGTCGCGCCGAACGTGCCACTTGCCTTGGACAACCAGTAACCGAGCGCGAGCAGCTTGCGCTGGAGCAACACGACCGCGGCGCCGGAGCTACCGATCTTGAGTTTGGCCGGAATCGCGCGCGGTTGGCGGCGTGACTGACGGCGCCGTCGCGGAGGGCTTCGCCGATGGCGTCGGCGACTTTGGCGGGTACCGACGGGCGCGGCTTGGGCGCGTCGGTAGCTGTCGCACTCGCGCGCGTGGCCGATGCGAGCGCCGGGGTCCGGCCGGTCGAGGGCGACGCGTTGGCAGTCGCAGGCCGACACCCGGTCAGCCCGAGCGAGACCACCGCAGCCGTCACGGTGCCGGCCACGACCAACGAA
Organism: uncultured Actinomycetota bacterium; assembly: GCA_963724705.1. Lineage (GTDB taxonomy): Bacteria > Actinomycetota > Actinomycetes > Mycobacteriales > Micromonosporaceae > DASQPR01. The sequence goes on along the minus strand of CAVRVS010000004.1, from coordinate 951,510 downwards.
ACGGCGAACGCTGTACATGATCTCAGTGTCGCGATGGCATTGACCGATGTCGAGCGGCAAAACGACTGGTCGCAGCAACGCCTCAGCAACGATTCGCCGAGACAGAAGGATCGCATCGACCGCTGTGGTCAGACTCCCGCCTCGCCTGCGCCGCCGGTGGCGGATCGGCTCAATGTCGGAGGCGCCCGTTAGCGTCCTGGGCATGGAGAACAACTTCGATTTCTACGTTGGCACCTGGGACGTCAATAACCGGCGACTGTCCAAACCCCTCGTCGGCTCGGACGACTGGGAGGAGTTTCCGGCCGTCTCGGTGGCCCATTCGTTCTTCGACGGCGCCGGCAACTTCGACGAGATCGACTTCCCGACCAAGGGTTTCTCCGGCGCCACCGTCCGGACCTATGACAGGGCGACCGACGAATGGTCGCTCTACTGGATCAACAGTGGCAAGCCCGCGACGTTGCGTGAGCCACCGGTGGTCGGTCGCTTTGACGGCGACGAGGGCCTCTTCTACGCCGACGACTCGTACGAGGGCACGCCGATCAAAGTTCGCTACCGCTGGTCGGACATCACCGCCACGAGCGCCCATTGGGAGCAGGCGTTCTCCACCGACGGCGGCGTGACGTGGGAGACGAACTGGACGATGGACTCGACCCGCCGAACGTAAGCGACGACACATCTCGGCTGGTCGCTGACGTTGCGGACGGGAGGGCAGTCGGCGGGATCACCTGCCTCATGGGCCCGGCGAGCTGCGGCGCCTCATCGGTCCGGCGGGGTCGCGGCACTCCTGTCCGCGATCCCTGCCGGACCTTGACAACCGGTCAATGCGATCGCAATGACACGCTCCACGGAATCGGCGGGCTCGTGTGGGCTAGCGCGGGCACGAACGTCTTGGCGTCGAGCGTTCCCCAGCCGGTGCTGAGGTCGAATCCGGGCACCGCTGGGAACCCGGTAACGCCACCGAAACTGTTGTCACCGGCGGTCACGTCGACCAGACCGGTGTGGAACGGCGAGTGCGGAAGGCGACTCTCGGCACCCAGGAGATACAAGGCCGGGTTGATGTCGCCGAGGCGGTGGCCGGCAACCTGATCGGCCAGCGCCACGATGCCGGAGAACATCGGGCTCGACAAGCTCGTTCCGCCGAACAGGTTCCAGGGCGATGTCGGGTCCAGGAACGACGTGTAGACGTAGGCACCGCCGTCGACCGCGGCGCTCATCGAGATGTCGGGGGTGCCCCGGTGGTTGCCGACGACCGACCGTACGCCGGTCTGGAACAAGGGCCGGCCGAACACAGCCGAGTCGGCGCCGCCGGTCGCGCCGAACGGGTCGTTCCACGCGACGTCGGCCTGGGTACGGTGACCGGCGTCATCGAGCACGAGTTGCGTTCCGCCAACCGAGGTGACCAGCGGGTCCGACGACGGCCACGAGTTGACCGGGAACGGATAGACGTCGACGTCGTTCTCCATGAAGTTGGTGACACCCTCGTCGCCGGAACTGCCAAGCACGGTCACGCCGTGCCGCAGGGCGTCTTTGAACGCGTACCGCAGATTGAGCAGGCTGCTGAAGTCTCCGCGGTCGAAGCCGGGGAAGGTGTTCTCGGTGGTGCCGAAGCTCTGGTTGATCACATCGCCGATGCCCTGGTCGATGAGCGCTTTCTCGGCGTTCATCATCTCCGGGAGGCCGGAGAGACCTTCGATCGTGGCGACCGGGGTCTCGACGAGCACGATGTGCGCAGCCGGCGCAATCGCATGTGCGTACTGCACGTCGAGGCTTGCCTCGTCGGCCCAGATCACCATCTGCTCGTCGTTCGGGTCGAACGGTGGAATCGTGCCGGCCCGGACGATCTGCACCGTCGTTCTCGGCAGGCCCCATTGGGAGTCGAACATGTCGAGATCGTGCTGAAGCGTCGGGGACCCGAACGAGTCGACGATCATGATCGTCCGACCCTTCCCGGTGATGCCGCGGGCGTAGAGCGGGTTCAAGTCGTACGCCGTGCGGAACTGCAGTGGCGAGTAGCAGTGGATGCCGAACATCGCCAGGCAGTCCGACGTGGAGATCGGGGAGCCGAGGTTGGCCGCTTCGATGTGGCCGGCGACCGCTGGTTGTACGCGGACGGAGGCGCGGTGCATCGATCCGGTCGCCGCGACCTCCGGTCCCGACGTCGCCGTCACGGCCGCGACAACCATGACACCGATCAGGCCTGCGATCGTTCTGATCCGTTTGCCCTGTTTCATCCGTGACTCCTCCAGGTCGGCGGACCGTTTGATCCATCGACATGTATTGCATCGTCTTGCGGAGTCATAGACAACTATCAAAGAGATGAATTGACATCTCTGACTCTTATGCGGGTGACGCCGGCGGCCGCATCGTGCGCGCGATCGCGCGACACACGGACCGCAAATGCACGGAAGTTGGGCGGTCACGCGGCGGAAGACGCACGAACTCCCGTACAAATGCTCGCGGCAGCGAGAGCGGTGGCGCCCGCGGCGCGAGACCCGCGCGAGGTGATCAGCCGTTCGTGGCGTCCGGGTAGCGTTGGGCCACCCATCCCGACCAGTGGTCGACGGCGATCGCGATGACCGGGCCCGGCGGTGGCGCGTCCCGATACTGCGGGTAACGGTCCGACAACGCGACGAGCGCCGGGGCAGCCTCGGTCGCGGCGATCACCCGAGCCGTTCCGTCGGCGCGCGCCCACCACAGCTGCCGCCAGTCTTCGGTGTATTCGTCGACCAGCACGCTGACCGCGGGATTCGCACGAATGTTGTCGAGCCGACGCAGTCGTACGTTCGGCCCGGCGTGCGCCTTCGGCTTCAGATCGATCGCCGAGTAGAGGTCGTCGTCCAGCAGCGCGAACACGATCGGCACCAGGTGCGGCCGTCCATCCGCGTCCGCCGTCGCCAGCCGCGCCACGCGAGCCTCCGCGAATCGGGCCCGGGCCTCGCCGGCATCCATCCGCACGGTTCGACAATAGGATGGGACGCATGAGATTTGGACTGTTCATACCGCAAGGCTGGCGCCTCGACCTGGCTGGCGTGCCCGTCGAGGATCAGTGGGCCGCGATGCGCGACCTCGCCCAGCACGCCGACACCGGCCCGTACGAGTCGATCTGGGTGTATGACCACTTCCACACGGTCCCCAAGCCGACCGACGAGGTCACCCATGAGGCGTGGACGTTGATGGCGGCGTTCGCCGCGTCGACGAGCCGCGTACGCCTCGGACAGATGTGTACGTGCATGGGCTACCGCAATCCGGCCTACCTCGCGAAGGTTGCCGCCACCATCGACGTGATCTCGGGCGGTCGGGTCGAGATGGGCATCGGCGGCGGCTGGTACGAGCACGAGTGGCGAGCGTACGGCTACGGGTTCCCGACGGCCGGTGAACGCCTCGGCATGCTCGACGAGGGCGTGCAGATCATGCGACAGCTGTGGACGACGGGCACCGCCACGCTGGCCGGCAAGCACTATCAGGTCGACGGTGCGATCGGTCGGCCACTTCCGTTGCAGGATGGCGGGATTCCGCTGTGGATCGCCGGTGGCGGCGAGAAGAAGACCCTGCTGATCGCCGCGAAGTATGCCCAGTACACGAATTTCGACGCCACTCCGGATGTTTTCCAGCGCAAGTCCGACATTCTCGCCCAACACTGCAAGGACGTCGGCACCGATTTCGACGCGATCGTCCGGTCCGGCAACTTCAACGTCGTCATCGGCGAGACCGAGAAGGACGTCGCCGACAAGCTGGCCTGGGTGCGCGCGCACTACGCACCGCATCTGCCGGCCGAGACATTGGAACGCTCGTACAACCAGTTCGCCTCGGGTCCGCTCGTCGGCACGCCGGAACAGATCATCGAGCGGCTGTCCGAGGTCCGCGACCTCGGCCTCGCGTACACGATCGGCTTACTTTGTCGACGCCGCGTACGACCGCGCCAGCATCGATCTGTTCGCCACCAAGGTCATCCCCGAGTTGGCGGGCTGAACCGACCCCCACCGAATCATCCGCGGGCACATGCACCGAAGGCCCGGCGCCAGCCGGGCCTTCGGTGCGTCGCGGCCATGATTCGACAGCGTCCGTTCCTCGGTCAGGATCCCTCGGCGACAAGGAACACATCGTCGGCCACGAGACCGTGGGCCTCCTTGTGCACCGCGGTGGCGGCGTCCGCGGACGGCGCCTCGACGAGACAGAAGACTTTGCCCTGGTCCTCGCTGACCCAGTAGCGCAGGTATTGCACGCCGTGGCGATCCTGCGTCTGCAGGTCGGCCTCGTGCGCGTGGGCGACGTCCGCCACGTTGACTCCCCCGGCAATCGTGTGTACGTCCATGTAGAGCGACATGATGTTCTCCCTCGTAGTCACCTATGTTGGTGTGTCAGACTCGATAGTCGTGGCACGGGAGCTGCACCACCATGGCCGCGAAACCGCCGTTCGTGGCCGGAACACCACACTTGGCCGCGCGGCCGACACCGCTGGCGATGCGCCCACACGCGACGCGCTCGGCGCGGCGCTCCATCGGCTGCGTCTCGACGGCGCGATCTTCTTCCGCGCCGAGTTCACCGAGAACTGGGCGTATCAGTCGCCGCCGTCGGACCAGGTCGCCTCGATCCTCCGCCCGGGCGCACAGCGGCTCATCATGTTTCACATCGTGGCCGAGGGCATGTGCTGGGTCGCCCGGAACGACGGCGTACGGCTCTGGGCCAGCAAGGGCGACGTCATCGTGCTGCCGTACGGCGACCAGCACTCGATGGGCGGCACCGAGGAGGCCATTACGGTGCCGATCCTGACGCTGTTCGACCCGCCGCCGTGGCAGACGCTTCCGGTGTTGCGCCACGGCGCCGACGGTCTCCGTACCGACATTGTCTGTGGCTATCTGCACTCCGACCACCCGCTGTTCAACCCCGCATTGCGGGCGTTGCCACCGGTTTTCGTCGTACGCCCGCCGGAAGGACCGGCGGCGCAGTGGATCCGATCCAGCATCGACTACGCACTCGCCGCCACCTCACCGATGCGGGAACCCGATCCGGCCGCGACAAGGCTCCCCGAACTCGTCCTGACCGAAACGCTGCGGCTGCATCTGGCCAGCGCGCCCGCGATCGAATCGGGCTGGATCGCCGCGCTCGCCGATCAGGTGCTCGCACCGGCCATGGCGCACATGCACGCCGCGCCCGACCGTCACTGGACGGTCGAACAGCTCGCGAGCAGCGTCGCGGTTTCCCGATCCCTTCTCGATGAGCGCTTCCGTCAGGTGCTCGGGCGTTCTCCGATCCGCTACCTGACCGACTGGCGCATGCACCTCGCTGAGGACCTCCTCGCGACGACCGAGGGATCGATCGCGTCGATTGCCGGCCGCGTCGGCTACGACTCGGAGGCATCGTTCAGCCGTGCCTTCAAACGCGCACATGGGGTCTCCCCCGGCGCCTGGCGGCAAGCTCGATCGCTGATGCCATAACAGCGCGCCGCGACACTGGCGCTGATATGACTGTGGTGTGGACCTCAAGGACATCGCCATTCCGCGTACGCCGGCATGCGAGGCAGCGCTCGACGCCGCGACCCATTTCTACTCGCCGTCGCTACTGCATCACTGCATCCGGTCCTACATCTGGGCCGCGGCGTACGCGGCCGATCACGATCTGGGCCACGACGCGGAGCTTCTCTACGTCGCGGCGCTCCTGCACGACCTCGGTCTCGTACCCGAATTCGACAGTCATACCGTCGCGTTCGAAGACGTCGGCGGCCAGCTCGCCTGGCTGTTCACCGCCGGTGCTGGATGGCCGACGGCCCGTCGCGAACGAGCGGCGCAGGTGGTGGTGCGGCACATGTGGGAGGCGGTCGACCCGGCCGCGGATCCCGAAGGCTTTCTGCTCGAAATGGCCACCGGTGTCGATATCTCTGGTCGACGCGCCCGAGACTTTCCGGCGGCGCTGCGCAACGAAGTGCTGACACGGTATCCGCGGCTCGACCTACCGGCCGAGTTTGCCGCCTGTTTCGCGGATCAGGCCCGCCGAAAGCCCGGGACGCGGGCCGGGCAGCTGTGGCAATCCGGGGCCAGCGACCGCATCGCGCGCAACCCGCTTGATGAGGCGGTGCAGACCGACGATCCGCCGGCTGCGAGCTGAGGGTACGGGTCCCGGCCGACCGATCGCGTTCACTCGCGCATCCCGATCGCTTCCACGGGTCGCGTCCGCAATACCCGGCGCACCGGTACGACCGTCGCGAGGCCGCCGAGAACGACCGTGCCGCCGATGACCGCGACCCAACCCGCGAGCGGAATGTACGGCGACGGTGAGCCGGTCGTGGCCTTGACCATCGGGATCAGGGTCGCCGCGGCGATCGCGCCGCCGATCGTCAGGGCGAACCCGAGCAGCAGGACCAGTTCCCAGCGGACCATGCGCAGGATCTGAGCCGCCGTGGTCCCGGACAGCCGCAGGATCGCAAACTGCCGCCGCCGGCCGAGTGAGAAGATGACCAGGCTGTTCACGCCGGCAATCACGACGTATCCAACGAGCACGGCGGTAATCATCTTGTTCGTCCACGCGTTTTGGGCCAGGTCGGCGCTCAGGCCAACCTGGTACGCCGATCGCGTGACGACCGACGACCCCGGTGCCGTCCGCGTGAGTTCGGCCCGTACCGCGTCGGCGGCCCCAGCGGCGCCCGGTACCTCCCGTTCCATGGCGACGAACACCGTGTCATCGCGCCCGGTGTCGGTGTGCGGTGCCAATGCATCGTGTGGCAGCGTCAGCGATGCGAAGCCGAGACCCCGCCGGTAGATCGCCACGACCCGCAGGCGTGCCGGCACCCCATCGCCGTACCAGCCGGAGAAATCATCGCCGACCCGCAGGTGAAGCGACTGTGCGGTCAACGAGTCCACGGCCACCGTCTCGCCGCGTAGATCCGCGAGCGCGCCGCTGGTGACATCGAGGTCGATCGTTCGCGACAGCCCGTCGACGTCGACGCCCTGCGCGGTGTAGTCACTGATGCCACTGCCTCCGGAGAACATCGTGCTGTGTACGACGCCGGTCGCCGCCACGACACCATCGGTGTGCCGGATGCGGTCGACGGCGGTCGCCGACAGGCCCGACGACGGTGGCGTCACGACGTAGTCCGCCAGCACGCCGTCCCGAGACTGCTTCGCCGCGACATGCTGCTGCGACGACTGCACGAACCACAGCGATCCACCGAGCGCGACAGCGAGCACGACGGAGCTCAACACGACCGACAGTTCGCCGGGTGGACGCGCTCACGTTGGCACCGGCGAGGCGGCCGGTGATCCCGGTGGTGCCGACGAGTCGTCCGATGGTCGCCGCCGCGGCACGGAGGAGAAGCGGTCCGAGCAACGCCACCGCGACGACGAGCGTGAACACCGTGGCAACGGAGATGCCGGCGGCCGCGTCGCCGCCGACCGACGCCGACACGATTGACAGCGTGATTCCGCCGGCCAGGGCGACGAGTCCGAGTACGGGACGAACCAGTCCGAGTCCGGTCCGCTCGACCGACGTCTCGACGAGCGCCTCATGCGGCCGTACCCGGCTCGCGCGAAGGCTGGCGATCCATGCCGCGACCGCGGCGACGAGCACCGCCGACGATCCGGCGACGAGTGGCGGCAGCCAGGAAATCGCGGTGTGCAACGAGTCCGGCACCATGCCGTGCGTCACGAACTGCTCGCGAAGCCATCCGGCCGCGGCGAGTCCCGGCCAGACTCCGGCCGCCGCGGCGACGATTCCGAGAGCGGTCGATTCGCGTACGACCATACGGCGGACCTGGCGCGGCGTTGCCGCGATCGCGCGGAGCAGCGCGATGTCGCGGTGCCGTTGCCGCACGCTGAGTCCCACCGTGCCGGCGATGACGAGGATCGCGATCAGCAACGTCATGCCACCGAACACGCCCGACACGGCGATGACGAATTCGCGGGCGTTGTCGACCGCGGGCGACTCGACGCTGCCTCGGTCGTTGCCGACGAAGACGCGAGGGTAGGCGCCGTTAGGTTGTGCCGGCAGTGGCGGTAGGGCGCCGCGAACGCTTGCGGCGAGCGCGTGTGCGTCGACGCCGGGATCGGCGAGAACGCCGATGACTCCGGCCGAATTCGGTTGCGCCGAAAGCGATTGGTCGACGTCATCGGTCACGAACACCGTCGGCTGATCCGGACTTGCCCCGGTCGGCGCGGCGAGTCCGGCGACCGTGAACGACCGTATCCCGGATGCGACATCCAGACGTACGGGTTCGCCGATGCGAATGCCCAGTCGCGCAGCCAGTTCGGCGTCCACCACGGCTTCGTCGTCGCGCATGGGTGCCGAGCCGGCCCGGAGTGCGAACGGCGCGAGCTGCGCGGCCGACCACGGATGCACCTCGGTGCCCGACGTGCCCGTGGCCGCAACGATCTGCGCGGGAATCGAAATGTCAGTGATCGCCGCACGGACGCCGGGCGCGGCCGCGATCCGAGCGACCAGCGACGGCTCAACGTAACCATGTTCGGCCAGCGGCGTCGCCTCCGAATCCTGGTCGTCGCCGGATCCTTCGGTAGTCGTGATGTCCGTCGTGGCGACGAGGACGGGCGTGGCCGCATACCGTTGCAGCGGGCCGTGATAGCGAATGCCCGATTCGAGCATCGCTCCGCAGGCCGTGACAATGACGACGGCGGACCACAGCGCGACGAATGTGGCGACGATCGTCGCCGGACGTGCCCGCAGCATCCGCCAGGCCAGCCTCACCATGGCCGCACACCCCCGCCGACACGCCGGTCCGCGAGGTGCACCAACCGATCGGCGATCGCATCGACGCCGGCGGCCGGCATATCGTCGGCGACTCGACCGTCGGCGAGCAGCACGACCCGGTCAGCGTAGGACGCGGCCACCGGATCGTGGGTGACCATGACGACCGTCCGGCCATCGACATCCACCGCTTGTCGGAGCAAGGTCAAAACCTCTGCGGCGGTACGTGTGTCGAGCGCACCCGTCGGCTCATCGCAGAAAATGACGTCCGGCCGTACGGACAAGGCACGAGCGATCGCGACGCGCTGTTGTTCGCCCCCGGACAGCTGAGCCGGACGGTGTCGCAGTCGCCCGTCCAGTCCGACACGCGAGACGACGTCGGCGAGATACCGACGATCCGGCCGTACGTGGGCGAGCCGCGATGGCAGCAGGATGTTCTCGCGTACCGTCAGCGCGGGCACCAGATTGAACGCCTGGAAAACGAAGCCGATCCGGGTCCGGCGCAACTTCGTCAGGGCGGTCTCGGACAGCGTGGTCAGGTCGGTGCCGGCGAGCCAGACGGTTCCGGCACTCGGCCGATCGAGACCGGCCGCGCACTGCAGTAGCGTGCTCTTCCCCGATCCGGACGGTCCCATCACGGCGGTGAACGTGCCGCGACGAAGGTCGAGATCGACTCCGCCGAGCGCGTGCACGGTCGATCCGTTGCGTCCGTGAACTTTCCGGACCCCGCGCAACGCCACCGTCGCGCTGTCGGCCGGAGCCGCGGGAGCCATTGCGCCCGACGACCGGTGTGACCTTCGCGCTTTCACAGCTCGCCCCTCTCGTTCCCCGATTGCTCGAGATGCCGAGAACGACGTTAGGTGGGCCGAACCGGGCGTTCGACCGGGCGAGCCACCGAATCCGCGCGGGGGACAGCCCTACCGGGTGCCCCTACCGAGCGGGCCTACCCAGGCACTTATCGGGCGGTCGCTACCGGGAGCCCGGTGCCGGTCAGGCGCTCGGCTTCGACCCACAGGCGGCCCGCGGTCGCCTCGTCGCGCATCCGCCGATTGAGCTTTGCCGCCTTGGTCGGGCCAACGAGTTCCATGAAGCCGCTGGGACCGTAGTAGCCGCCATTGACCGCGTCCGGGCTGGTCGCCGCGTACAGCAACGGTTCCGTGCCGGACACGACGTCCTGCGACGGGAGGATCGGCAGGCCGCTCAGGAGCGAACGCTTCGGCTTGTCCCGGCCGAGGCTGGCGCCGGCGGTCTGGAGGTTCGTGCGGGTGTATCCGGGGTGTGCGGCAATGCTGGCCAGATGCCAGCCGCGCCGGTCGGCGATGGCCGCCAACTCGCGCGCCATCAGCAGGTCGGCCAGCTTGGACTGCGCGTACGACATCGACGGGCGGTAGCCGCGCGTCCATTGCAGATCATCGAACCGGATCCGGCCGAAGTTGGCGGTGCCGCTGGACATCGTGACCACGCGCGGCGCCGCCGCCGTGAGAACGAGCGGAAGCAGGCGCATGGTCAGCGCGAACGGGCCGAGGTAGTTGCTGCCGAACTGCAGCTCGAACCCGTCGGCGGTGGTCATGCGCGTCGGTGGTGCCATGACACCCGCGTTGTTGATCAGAACGTCGATCGGCCGGCCGTCCGCCGTGAGCTGGTCGGCGAAATCGCGTACGGAAGCGAGATCGGCCAGGTCGACGCGCCGGACCTCGAGCTGCGCACCGGGATGGGCGGCCACGATGTCGGCCCGCGCCGCGTCGCCCTTCGCGACCGTGCGGACGGCCATCACGACGTGCGCCCCGGCCGCGGCCAGCCGCTTCGTCGCCTCCTTGCCGGTGCCGCTGTTGGCGCCGGTGACGACCACGAACTTGCCGGTCTGATCGGGAACGTCATACATGGTGTCTCCCTCGGTTCGTCGGCCGTCCAGACCGCCGGTCTGTTACATGTCCCACCGTATCGAACCGCCGGTCCGATAACAAGAGACCGTGGGTCTGTAAGATACGTCTCATGACCACGCAGCAGTTCCAGCGGGCGCGCAGCGAAGCGCAGCGCCAGCAGCGTCGCGAAGCGATCTTGGGCGTCGCAGCGGACATGGTGCTCGAAATGCCGGTCGCCGATCTGAGCCTCAATGAGCTGAGCCGGCGCGTCGGCCTGGCCAAGTCCAACGTGCTGCGTTACTTCGAGAGTCGCGAGGCCGTGCTGCTCGAACTGCTCGACACCGCGTGGCAGGAATGGCTGCGACGCCTCACCGGCGAGCTCGACGGTGTTGAGCAGTCCGAGCGATCTGAGCAATCCGGGCGACCCGAGCGCACGCCCGAAGAGGTCGCCGACATCATCACGGTCTCGCTCGTCAACGACCGGCTTTTTTGCGAACTGGTGAGCGTGTCGGCGGCAATCTTGGAGCGCAACATTTCGGTGGAGGTCGCTCGACGCTACAAGCAGTCATCCCTCGCCAATATCGCGTTGTTCGCCGGTCTCGTCGAACGCTCGCTGCCCGGCCTCAGCCCGGCCGGCGCCACCTATTTCGCGGCCGGGACCATGGTGTCGATCACCGGGATCTGGCCCGTCGTCCACCCGTCCGACGCCATGCTCTGCGTGTACGAGGACCCGGCGATGGCGTCGTTGCGGCTCGATTTCGCCGCGGCACTGCACGAGATGTTGGCGACGTTGCTCACCGGCTGCCTCGTCCGCTGGCCGGTCGGGACAAACGCCCGTTAGCTCGGCCGAGACAAGCCGGTCAGCTCGGATCGGCATCGCGCCGATAGCGAACCTGGACCGCGCGCCAACGCGGATCGGTCAGCTCGGTGCCGTCCGCGCGAAAGCCGGCCCGCTCGTACAGACGGCGAGCCCGTACGTTGCCGGCGAACACCCAGAGCGTGATGTCCACCCCGGGCATGGCGTCGATGGCCGAGCGTCAGCAGCGCCGAGCCGACGCCGTGACCGCCGGCCGCTGGGCTCACGTACAGCGACGCGAGGTAGCCGGCGTGCCGGTCGCGGTCGGGCCCGAAGATCGTGAAGCCGACGATGTCGCCATTCGCGTCCAGCGCGACCAGCGTGGTCCGGTCGGCGGCGTCGACGCTCGGTCCCAACTCCGTCGCCGCGGTGGTCGTGTCCATCGCGTCGATGACGTCCTCCGGAATCACACCGTGATATCCGCCGCGCCACGCCGCGACGAAGACCTCGGCCAGCGCCGGTAGGTCGCTTCGATCGGCGGCGCGCATCGGCGGTACGGCCGGCGGCTGCACGCTCACGGCTGCGCGCTCACGGCTGCGCGCTCACGGCTGCGTGCTGACGACGCGCATGCGGCGCGGCAGGCGCTCTGCCGGCTCGGGCAGCCGAAGAGGTGCGCGGCCGGGCGCGATCGAGCCGAGGATCGAGCCGGCATGCTGCCCCGGTCGCGGATGGGATCGTGCCCGGCAATCCGTGGACGGACAGGTATCCGAGCAGCGCGAACAAGTACGCCTCCTTGCCCTGCGCCGGAAGGCCGAACTCGTCGATCAGCCGTACGCGGGCCGGCGCCGACAGGTCGGCGATGCGCCGCATCAGAGTCGGATTGCGTACGCCGCCGCCGGCCACGACCAGTTCGTCCAGCCCGTACGCCTTCGCGGCATCGGCCACGAGTTGCGCCGTCAGCTCGGTCAGCGTGGCGACCAGATCGTCCAGGTCGATCGCTGCAGCGCGGCCGAATGACGCGACCGTGTCGGCCACGTAGCGCGCGTGGAACAGTTCCTTGCCGGTGGACTTGGGCGCCGGCAGTCCGGTAGTACGGCTCGTCCAGAAAATGCCGCAACAGGTCGTGGTCGACCGTGCCGCGGGCGGCGCGCGCGCCGTCGGTGTCCATCCGTTCCGACCCGCCGGTGGCGTCGGTGACGGCGCTGTCCATCAACGCGCTGGCCGGACCGATGTCGTACGCGATCACGTCGCCGCGGTCGTCGCGCACGGTGATGTTCGAGATCCCGCCGAGATTGAGCGAACCGCGGCGTACGTCGTCTCCGAGCACGAGCAGCGCATCGAGCGTGGACGCGAGCGGTGCGGCGTGCCCGCCGCGCGTGATGTCCCGCGTCCGCAGGTCGGACACCGTCGCGACGCCGGTTGCCTCGGCGACCCACGCCGCCGCGCCAAGCTGCAACGTGCCGAGCGCGTGCGCGCCATCGACCCAGTGGTAGACGGTCTGCCCGTGCGAGACGACGAAGTCGGCCCGCCCGCCGGCCAGGCGGTCGTTCGCGGTGGCACCGATCCGGCCGAACAGCTGGCCGATCTCGGTGTCGAGGCGGCACACCTCCTCCAGCGTCGTTGCGTGCGGCGGCAGCGCGGCCGCGATCCGGGCGCGGATGTCCTCCGGAACCGGTTCGCTGTAGAGCCCGCGCGGGTAGCAACGCACCTCGTCCCCGTCCAGCTCGAAGTCCGCCGCTGCGGCGTCGACCGCGTCATAGGACGTACCGCTGATCATGCCGATCACGGTGTACTTCATGTCGACCTCCTAGAGCCGTTGGGACTAGAGAATGCCCGTGCTGGTCAAGGTGGTGATGGGCGGCGGCGCGGGCAAGGTCCCACATGGGTTCGGTCGCGCGCGGCGGGCCGGGAGCGTGGAGGCGGTTCGTCACCATGACGGCGGCGGCCCGCCGGTCGGGCAGCATCGCGAACGCGACGCCGGGAAACCCGGTGTGCCCGATCGCGACGTCGCCGTCACCTACGTCGCCACCCGCCCGATGGTCGCGCCAGATCCGGAAACCCAGCGCCTGCCCGGGATCGGCGCCGGCCGCGACGAATTGCCGCGCCGTCTCCGCGACGTACCGGCCCATCGCCCTGGCATGAAGCCAGCATGCCGCGCGCGAAGCGTCAGCAGATCGCCTGCGGTGGTGAACAACCCAGCGTGGCCGGCGGCACCGTCGAACGCGTGGAACGCGTTGCCGTCGTTGACCTCCCCGACCAGGACATGGGTACGCCATCCGGCAAAGTCGCGGCTCGACCCGTCCGACCGGGTACGGCACACCGGAGTCGACCATCGCGCGCTCGATGGCGTCCCCGGCGGAACTCGCGACGATCGGACCGCCCGGCACCGGCGTCGCGTAGCGCGTCTCGCCCAGTCCGAACGGTTCGAGCGCCAGATGACGTACCGCATCGGCCAACGGCTCGCCCGCGACGCGCGCGACGAGCGCGCCCAGCAGGATGAACCCGATGTCGGAGTAGTGCCGGCCGGCGCCGCGCGGATAGCGCTGAGGCAGCGCGACGGCTGTCGCGATCGCCTCCGCGGCACGGGCGCCGGACAGGTAGAGCGGCCACCACTCCCAGAGCCCGGCGCGGTGCTCGAGCAGATCTCGCACCGTCGTTTCGCGAGCGGTGAACGCCGGCAGGTAACGCGAGACCGGATCGTCGACGTCGAGCTGTCCGGCGTCCGCCAAGGCCATCAACGACGCGACCGTCGCCACGATCTTGGTGACCGACCCGGCATCGGTGCGTGCTGTCCAGGTCATCGCGACGGGTAGGTTGGCGGCTGCCGCGTCGGCGCGTTGCGCCACTCCGGCCGTGGCGTAGTGCACCCGATCGTCGACCGACACGGCAACGATCGCGCCCGGCGGTGGATCGCCGTCCATGGATCGCCGCCCGTTGCATCGCCATCCGTGGATCGCTGCCGGGGCAATGTCGCCGATCAGACTCGCAGTCGCCGCGGCCAGCGGCCCGGTGTCGAACTCCTCGGCACCCAGGTAGACGGCATCGGTCACGCGACGCATGTTAATCGCTTACCTCTTGCGTGTCATCTAGGTGAACCACTACCCTGACGGAAATTCTTCGCTGGGAGGTCAGCACATGGCTGCACGCATACCCTCGGTCCGACCCCGCGCCCTGCGCTTGCGTTCCACGGTCGTTGTCGCGGGAGTCGCCGCGGCCGTGGCGCTGTCGGCCTGCTCGCCGAGCGGGTCGGCCTCGGGCACCAAGTCCGGCTCGGCCAATGGCTCGGGCAATTCCACCTTCGTCGTCGCCCGCACCGGCGACATCGACAAGCTCGATCCGCAGCTCGCGACCGCGTTCCAGACCGAGGAGACGCTCGGTCTGATCTACTCGACGCTGGTCAAGACCGACGCGAACGGTCAGATCCAGGGCGATCTGGCGACCAAGTGGGACACGTCGACGGACGGCAAGACCGTCACGTTCACGCTGCGCAGCGGCGTCACGTGGCAGGACGGCTCGCCGTTCACGTCGGCCGACGTCAAGGCGACGCTGGCCCGGATCCTCGACCAGGCGACCGGCGCCGTCGCGCGCTCGAACCTGCTCGCGATCGCCAGTGTCGACACTCCCAGCGACACGTCGGTGGTGCTGCACCTGTCGCAGCCGTCGGCGTCGCTGCTCTACTCGCTGGCGTCGGTGAACTCGGCCATCGAGTCGGCCAAGGACATCAGCGCCGGTACGGTCGGCAAGAAGCCGGACGGCACCGGCCCGTTCGCGTGGAAGCAGTGGGACCAGGGCCAGCAGGTCGTGCTGACCGCCAACAAGAAGTACTACGGCGGCGCGCCGAAGATCGGCACGCTGGAGTTCCGGGTCATCCCGGACGAGTCATCGATCCTGTCCGGCATGAAGGCCGGCGCGTTCCAGCTCGGCCTGATCTCCGACCCCGGCATCGCCAAGCAGGCCACCGGAACCGGTTTCCAGCTGGTCAAGCAGCCCGCGCTGTCCTACCACACGCTCATGCTCAACGGCCGGCGCGGACCGCTGGTCAAGCAGGAGGTGCGCGACGCGATCGCCTGTGCCATCGACCGCAACCAGGTGCTGCAGACCGCGGCGTTCGGCGACGGTACGGTCACCGGCCCGATCACCAGCCCTGCCTTCTCCTACTCCCCCACCGACGGACTACCGTGCACGCCGGGCGACACGGCCAAGGCGAAGTCGATGCTTGCCGCGGCCGGATACGCCAACGGCTTTACCCTCAAGACGATCGTCGAGACCGGTGAATACGCCACGTCGGTCGCCGAGGGCCAGAACCTGCAGTCGCAGTTGTCGAAGATCGGGGTGAAGCTGCAGTTGCAGCAGCTGTCGACGTCGCCGTACGTCACGGCGTGGTTGGCCGCCGACTTCGACGCGGCGGTCGCGCTCAACGGCGGCAGCTACGATCCGTTCCTCATGTACGGCCGTTACTACGTGCCCGGTGGCAGCCTGTCCAAGCCGGCCGGCCTGGACTCGACGACGTTAGGCGAACCTGCTCACCCAGGGCAACTCGACAAGCGTGGACAGCGAGCGGCAGACCATCTACAAGAACCTGCAGCAGCAGCTGCTGGCCGAGTCGCCGTGGGTCTGGATGTTCCGGTCGGACGACTACTACCTCGTCGGGTCGAACGTCCAGGGCTTCACGCCACGCCCGGACGAGCAGCTGACCTCGCTCGCCACGACGTCCTGACGAAACGCGACGAGTCAACGAACGGATGACGATGCTGAGCTGGCGGTGGTTCGCGGCGCGGATCGGGGGTGCGATCATCACGCTCCTCGGCGTGACGGTCGTGGTGTTCATCGTGCTCCGCACGATCCCCGGCAACGCGATCACCGCCTCGCTCGGCATCGAATCCGGCACGTTGACCCCGGCGCAGAAGGCGTCGCTGGAACACTTCTACGGCATCGACAAGCCGTGGATCGCGCAGCTGTGGACGTGGATCACCGGGATCCTGCACGGCAACCTCGGCATCTCGCTCACCAGCGGCAAGACGGTCAGCAGCCTGTCTGCGTACGGCGTTGCCGGTCACCGTCGAGTTGGCCGTCCTGGCCGCGGTGATCGGCACCGCGGCCGGGCTGCTGCTCGGTGTGCTCGCCGGCAGCCGGCCGGGCAAGGTCGGCGACTCGGCCACGCAGGGATTCGCGCTGCTCGGGCTCGCGATCCCGGAGTTCGTGCTCGGCACGGCGGTCGTCGCGATCCTCGCGCAGGCGTTCCACTACTTCCCGGACACCGGCACGTTCGTCCCGCTCACCCAGTCGGTCTCCGGGAATCTGAGCCAGGTCCTCTACCCGGCGCTCGTGCTCGCCGTCGCGTTCGCCGCCAACGTCATGCGTACGACCCGGTCCGAGTACGTCGAGATGGCCGGCGCCGACTACGTGCGTACGGCCGAAGGCAAGGGGCTGCGGCCGTTCCGGGTCCGTACGGCCCACATTCTGCGCAACGCGATGATCCCGATCGTCACGTTGACCGGCATCCAGTTCGGGTATCTGCTCGGCGGGACCGTGATCGTCGAGCAGATCTTCGCGCTGCCCGGCCTGGGCCGGCTGCTGTTCACATCCATCTCGAACCGCGACTACCCCGTCGTCCAAGCGTGCGTACTGGTCATCGCGGTGTTGTTCGTCGTGGTCAACCTGGCTGTCGATCTGCTCTACCGCGTCATCGACCCGAGGACGCGGGCCGCATGAGTGAGCGTCAGCGAGCGAATCAGATGACTCAGTGCGATCGTGCCTCATGCGCGCCCGCAGCGAAGCGAGGACGTGCATGAGCGTCCTCCCGGTCATCACCGACGCGCCTGCCGCCGCCGCGCCGCCGGCCGTTGGCGACGCCGGCCTCATCCGCCGCGTCTGGCGGGATCGCAACGGCGCGATCGGGCTGGTCGTCACCGGGCTGCTGATCGTCATCGCGCTCCTCGGCGTCGCCGGTCTGCTGCCGCATGACCCGATCGCCCAGGTTCCGGCCGACCGGCTGCAGGGGCCGTCCGGCACGTACTGGTTCGGCACCGACCAGTTCGGCCGCGACATCGCCGCGCGGGTGGCCGTGGGCGTGTGGACGTCGCTGCGCGTGGCCGTCGTGTCGGTGGCGATCGCCGCGTTCATCGGCTCGATCCTCGGCATCAGCGCCGGCTTCTTCCGGGGCTGGCTCGATCAGGTCGTCAGCCGTTTCGTCGACATCCTCTTCGCGTTTCCGGCGATCCTGCTGGCACTGGCGGTCGTCACGGCGCTCGGCAACGGATGGCAGAACACCGCGATCGCCATCGCGGTCGTCTACACCCCGATCTTCGCTCGCGTCTCACGGGGACCGACGCTGTCGGTGGGAGCATCCGAATACGTCAAGGCGCAGCGAGTGCTCGGCATCCCGCCCTGGCGCATCCTCCTCCGGCACGTCCTGCCCAACGTCAGCGCACCGATCGTCGTACAGATCACGCTGGCGCTGTCGTGGGCGATCCTGACCGAGTCGTCGTTGTCGTTCCTCGGTCTCGGCACGCAACCGCCGACGGCCAGCCTCGGCCTGATGGTCGCGGACGCGCGCGACACCGTCACGACCGCCTGGTGGACGCTCACGTTCCCGGCGCTGGCCATCATCATCGCCGTCATCGCGCTGAATCTGCTCGGCGACGGCCTGCGTAGCGCGCTCGATCCGCGGCGGTCGGGCCAGTGAGCGCGCCCTTGCTGCAGGTTCGCGGATTGCACACGGCGGTACGGAGCCGGGCCGGCGAACTGGAAATCCTGCGCGGCGTCGACCTCGCCGTCGACCGTGGCGAGACGCTCGCCGTCGTTGGCGAATCGGGATCGGGCAAGTCGTTCACCGCGCTCAGCATCACCGGGCTGCTGCCGCCGGACGCGGCGATCACCGCGGGACACGTGCTTCTCGAGGACCGCGATCTCGCGGCGATGCCGAGCAAGCAGCGGCGCGCGATCCGTGGCGCCGAGATCGGCATGGTCTATCAGGATCCGATGACGTCGCTGAACCCGGTGATGCGCATCGGCCCGCAGGTCGCCGAGGGCCTGACCGCGCACGGCTGGTCGAAGCAGGCGGCCCGCGCCCGGGTCGTCGAGGTGCTCGGCGAGGTCGGCCTGCCGTCGCCGGAGCGACTCGTACGGCTCTATCCCCACCAACTCTCCGGCGGCATGCGCCAGCGGGTGCTGATCGCGTGCGCGATCGCGCCCCGCCCGAAGGCGCTGATCGCCGACGAACCGACGACGGCGCTCGACGTGACCGTCCAGCAACAGATCCTCGATCTCGTCGCCCGACTGCGCGACGAGTACGGTCTCGCCGTCATCTGGATCACCCACGATCTCGGTGTGGTAGCGCGGATCGCCGACCGGGTCGCGGTCATGTACGCCGGACGGGTCGTCGAGCTTGCCGACACCGGCACGCTGTTCGAGCACCCGACCCACCCGTACACGGATGGGTTGTTGCGGTCTCTGCCCACGCCCGACGATCCGCACCAGGCGCCGCTGCCGCAGATCGGTGGCGTGCCCGTGTCCCTGTCCGCGTTGCCGTCCGGTTGCCCGTTCGCACCGCGCTGCCCGCAACGGCTGGAGCGATGCGAGGCGGCCGAGCCCGATCTCGCCGACCGCGACGGATCGCTCGCCGCATGCTGGGTTCCGCCGCAGCGTTGGGTGACCGCGCCGGCATCGGAGGCGGCGCATGCCTGATCTCGCCATCGATGTGCGCGACGTCGTCAAGCACTACCGCACGCCCGGACGCGGCGATGTGCACGCCCTGGACGGCGTGAGCGTCGCGCGTCGAGCCCGGTCGCGTCCTCGGCATCGTCGGCGAAAGCGGCTGCGGCAAGTCGACGCTGGCCCGTCTCCTCACCCGGTTGGAACGGCCGGACGGCGGTCGCATCGAAGTACTCGGCCAGCCGCTCGCGACCGCCCGGGGCGCCGCGCTGCGCGAGTTGCGGCGCACGATCCAGCTCGTGTTCCAGGACCCGTACGCCTCGCTCGATCCGCGGCAGCGAGTCGGCGACGCGCTGACCGAGGTGCTGGCCGTGCACCGGATCCCGGACAGCGCGGGCGATCTGCTCGAGTTGGTCGGCTTGCCGGCGACGACGGCCGGCCGCTATCCGCATCAGCTGTCCGGCGGTCAACGGCAGCGCGTCGGCATTGCGCGGGCGCTCGCCGTGCGGCCGAAGGTGCTCGTGCTCGACGAACCGGTGTCGGCGCTGGACGTATCCGTACGAGCCGAGATCATCAACCTGCTCGGCAGTCTGCGCAGCGAGCTGGCGCTCACGTTCGTCTTCATCTCGCACGACCTCGGTATGGTCCGGCACCTCGCCGACGACATCGCCGTGATGTACCTGGGAAAGATCGTCGAATACGGGCCTTGGCAGCAGGTGTCCGATGCGCCGCGGCATCCGTACACGCGCGGCGTTGCAGGCCGCCGTACCGATTGCGGACCCGCGCCACGATCGCGTACGCCGCACGCACACGGTCGCCGGTGAGGTCCCCGACGCCGCGAACCCGCCGACGCGGTTGCCGGTTCCACCCGCGGTGCCCGCTCGCCGAGGACATCTGTCGCCACGAGGAGCCCGCGCTGTTGCCAGCATCCGGCGGCTACCGACTCGCATGCCATGTGATGCAACGGGATCTGGCCGCCGCGAGCGACACACCGACGGGTAGCGGTGCCGCGACGAGCGGGAGCGCCGCGCCGGGCGGTGGTGTCCGATGACCGCGAACGGCTCAAACGGTGGCACGCCGAATGGCGGACGCGACATCCTGGTGACGTTGCGCGGCCTGAAGTCCACGCTGGTGCCGTCCAAGCGCCGCGTCGCGGACTACATCCTGCGCGACCCCGCTCTCGCGTCGACGGCCACGATCTCCGAGATGGCGCAGGCCGCGCAGACCTCCGAGACGACCGTCCTACGTCTGTGCCACGAACTCGGCGTTCGCGGCTATCGGGAGCTGCGGGTCACGTTGGCCGCGGAGTCCGGTCGCGAACAGGAACGAGCCGGCAACCGGGAGATCGGCGGCGACATCGGTCGCGACGACGACCTCGAATCGATCATCGAGACCGTGACGTTCACCGACCAGCAAGCGATCGCGGACACGGCGCGGATCATCGACCGCACGGCGCTGGCCGAGGCGATCCGGCTGACCGCCAACGCGCGCCGGGTCGACATCGTCGGCGTCGGCGCGAGCGCGGTCGTCGCTCTCGACCTTCAGCAGAAGCTGCATCGGATCGGGCTGATCGCCTATGCCTGGCACGACACGCATGCGGCGCTGACCGCGGCCGCGATCCTCGGCCCCGAGGACGTCGTCATCGGCATCTCGCACACCGGCGCGACATTGGACATCATCGACGCGATCGGTGAAGCGTCGGCGCACGGCGCCCGAACGATCGCCGTGACCGGTGTGCCGAATTCACCGGTGGCGGCGGCGGTCGATGTCCTGCTGGTGACCGCGGACCGGGAAACGACCTTCCGCTCCGGCGCCACCGCGTCACGGATCGCCGCGTTGAGCGTCGTGGACGTGTTGTTCGTCGCCGTTGCGCAGTTGCGTTACGACCAAGCAATTTCGGCGCTGAACGCGACCCGTCGCGCGGTCGCGAGTCGCCGTGCCAGCCCGAGCGAGCAGTCCCCGTTGCTCTCACCGAACCCGCGATCCGGAGGCGTTTTGTGAACCGCGCGGGAGTCAGAGTCAGCTCGCCGACCGAATCCGTCAACGCCCGGACTGTCGACATCGACGTCGTCCCGACTCTCGATCTCGTACGGATGATCAACGACGAGGACCGGATCGTGGCCGACGCGGTCGACGGCCGTGCTACCGACACTGGCCGACCTGGTCGACGACGCCGCCGCGCGGGTGCGGGCCGGCGGCCGCGTGCACTACTTCGGCGCTGGGACGTCGGGTCGCCTCGGCGTGCTCGACGCGGCGGAACTCCTGCCTACGTTCGGATGGTCCGACGACGTCGTGGTGGCGCATCAGGCCGGTGGCGCCGCCGCGTTTCTGAATGCCGTCGAAGACGCCGAGGACGATGACGGTGGCGCCGACACCGCCGGCGTCACCGGTGCCGACGTGGTCATCGGGCTCGCCGCGTCCGGTCGTACCCCGTATGTCGGCGCGGCGCTGACCGCGGCCCGTGAAGCCGGTGCCGCGACCGCCTTGGTCACCGCCAACCCGGATGCGTCACTGGCGCCGCTGGCCGACTATCTGCTGGTCGTCGCGACCGGACCGGAGGCGCTCACCGGCTCGACCCGGCTCAAGGCCGGTACGGCGCAGAAGCTCGTCCTGAACACGTTCTCGACCGCGCTGGCGGTACGCCTGGGCCGGACGTACCAGAACTTGATGGTGGACATGCGCGCGACGAACGCGAAGCTTCGCGGCCGCGTGATCGAGCTGCTGATCCAGGCAACCGGCGTCGACGAAGACCACTGCGCCACTGCGTTGGACCTGTGCGGCGGGGAGTTGAAGGTTGCCTTGGTGCACCTGCTCAGCGACGGTGCCGCGACACCGCGGCAGGCGGCCGACGCGCTGGCGGCGGCCCACGGACGGGTCCGCGATGCCTTGGCGGCACTCGACATCCGCGACGCCGATACGCGAACGCTGGAATCCCAGCCGTAAGCGCCAGCGGGCGTTAGGCGTTAGCCACCGTCGCAGCGGCTTTTCGCACAGTCTGTGTGTCGACTGTGGGCGCCAGCGTCTTGGTGCAGGTCAACGCGTAGTCCGTCCTCGCGTCGGTGAACCATCGCCGAGGCGTCGGTCGGATGACTGACAGCCAGCAATGCGCCGCGATGATGTGCTGCCATCGGACAACGCCGATGCGTTGTGCGCGGGAGGCGTCAGATGAGCGGCGACGACAAACGGATCTCCGCATGGCGGGCACAGGCCGTCGTGCGCATCGCCGAGTTGCGCCACGAGATGGAGCTGGTCGGTGCGGGCGTCCCGACCGTCGGCGGTGCACCACAACCAGCACCGGCGGACGGATCGCCTGCCGCCGCACCGGATGGAGCGGTTGGCGGTTCGGCCGCCGCGCGCGCCGCGCTGTGTCGTACGTTCATCGGCGAACGGCTGGACGCCGCGGAGGCGGCCGCAACCCGTACGCAATGGCGGACCCGGTTCGCGGTCGGACTGACCGGTCGCGACGTCGAGACGGTATGGCGCAACATCCACGCCGCCGAGGCCGAGTTGCTGCGGATCATTCCCGCGACCGATACCGGCTCCGGTCACGACCTTGCCGGTCAGTCGGCGGAGATCGACAGCACGGTCGAGATGTATCTGCCGGCCACCGACAGCCGGCGTATCGAGTTGCACCGCCGATACGTGACCGACAAGACGCTCACGGACAAAGACCGTGAGCCGGCCGCCCGCGCCATACGTGCCGCCCTTCGCGAATATGACGACCAGCGATCGAGGGTCCGGAGCTTTCGCAACGTATTGCTCGCGGTGAGCGCGGTCATGATGGGTGCGGTCGCCGCGATCGCGACGGCGACGGCGGCCCGACCGACGGTTCTCAGCCTGTGCTTCGGGACGAGTTGCCCGACCGGCAACGACGTTCCCACGAGTTTTGACGTGATCCTCGTCGAGCTGCTCGGCGCGGCGGCGGCGTTGTTGGTCGGAGCCATGTCCTTGGCCCGGGTGCGCGGCACGGCGACGCCCTACGCCGTGCCCGTCGTCGTCGCGCTGTTCAAGGTGCCGACCGGTGCGCTCACCGCCGTGTTCGGCCTGCTGCTGGTCCGCGGGAAGTTCGCACCCGGCATCACGCTGACGAGCACGGCGGAGATCGTTGCGTGGGCGCTGTTGTTCGGTGCGGCCCAGCAGGCGTTCACGATACTCATCGACCGGCAGGCCCAGACCGTACTGAACAACGTGAAATCCACCGACCAGAGTCAGTTGAACTGAGCCACCCGGGTCGGCATCACGCGACCTGATCGCGCAGCGCGGACGCACTGCGCGTCGCTGTCGCGTCATCGCCTTCCATCGGCGGTACGGACGTCCAGGCGCTCAGTCGCGCCGTCCACACGATCCACGCCGGTAGGACCACCGCACCGACAACGACCAGCAGCCACGCTGTGACGTCGTCCGGGCCGACCACGTACGAGACGGCAAGCGCGAGCATCGCGAGACCGGCCCCGAACGTGTACGCCGTCCAGGCCGAGCCGACCACCGGTGTGCGCAGCACCGCGCTGACGAAGGCCAGGCAAACCGAAACCGCATCCGCGCCGAGTTCCCGGACATCGCCGTGCTCGTGCTGTCCCACTACGTCGAGCCCCGGTTCGCGATGCGGTTGATCAGTGAGCGCGCCGGTCACGTGGGACATCTCCTCAAGGATCGGGTGGCCGACATCGACGAATTGTGTGAAGCCGCGTCCCGTGTCGCCGCCGGACGTACGGTGGTCGATCCGGCGGTCGTGGCCGTGCTGTTGAACCGTCCAACGGTGAACGACCCGCTGCGGGCGTTGACCGACCGCGAACGCGAGGTGCTCGCGCTGATGGCCGAAGGCCGATCGAACCAGGCCGTCGCCGAACGGCTCACGCTGACCGGCAAGACGGTGGAGTCACACGTGCGCAGCATCTTCCTCAAGCTCGACCTGCCACCAGCACCGGACGATCATCGCCGAGTGCTTGCCGTGCTGACTTATCTCCGGCAGCGCGACGGTTGATCCGCGGCGGTCAAGCGGGTCGCACCATCCGGCGCGCACGGGCGATGAGGCGGCCGGGCGTGATCGGAGTGACCGCGATCATCAGCCGGCCCGAGACATCCTTGGTCGGCCCGATGAGGTAGAACCGCGCGCCCCGCCGGCGTACCACGGACGCGGGTCGACGCCATCGCGGCGCCCGCACCGCGGCCACACCTTGGGCACCAGTGGCGCTCGCGCCCTGGACCGGACCGAGGCCGAGCATCGCCGCGTGGGCCGACACGATGCGGCGTTGCCCCGAGCGGTCGCTGCCGGTCAGCAGGTCGCGGACACGGAAGCAGATGCGGACGGTGGTGCCCGCCTCGTCCTGACCGGTGACGCGCGTCGTTGCGACGATCTCCTCGGCCGTTACGGCGATGGGATCGAGGCCGAGCGCGGCCAGATCCGGCTCCGGACTGCGCGCGGTGATGGCCAGCACACGCTCGCCGTGCTCGTCGGTCGGCCACGAAAACGCGGTGGCGTCGAGCTTCGCGGACCAGTCCCGGGCGGTGGTCACGTCGAACGGCGCGTCCGGCAGGCCGCGTGACGGATCACGGAATCCCGGATAGCGGGCGTAGCGCCGACCGCCGTCGACGACCGTCGGCGGGACACCGAGCGTCGCATCTCGACGGATCACCTCGAGCAGATCGTCGAGCGTGCCATCGCGGGCTACCGCCGTACGGATGCGGGTCTCGGAACCGAGCTTGGCCGCGAGATCCTCGGTCAGATACTTGGCCGTCAACCGTCCGACACCCTCGTGCACAGCCTCTTGAGTCGCGCGATCGGCACCGAGGAGGTCGTCCTCGATCAGCTTCGTCACGTCGTGGTCGAAGAGGCGCGCTATCACCGCGTCGTGGTCCGCGACCCGGCTGCAGCAACGTGTCCGCGAACGACATGAAGGCTTCGATCGTCCGCAGGCGGGTCAGGCGTCGGCTGAGATAGGTGATGTTGGTCGCGCTGAACCGCCGTACGGCGTAGTAGAAGTCGTAGTCGCGCCAGCACCGAGATGCGGCGTGCGCGATAGCACGCCTCGAGGGTGAACGGCAGGTCGCTGCCGATCGAGAGATCCTCCGGGTAGCGGATCGAGTGGCGTTCGAGCAACTCCCGGCGGAACAGTTTCGTGTTCGCCAACGAGTACGGCAACGGCGAGTCGCTCAACCGCACGTCGACTTCGTTGCGCGCGAAGATGTCCTGATAGATGAATCTGCCGTTGACGCCGACAACCTTGCCGGCCACGACATCCGAGCCGAGTGCATCGGCCGCGGAGACCATCCGTTGGAGCGCCTCGCGACCGAGGTGGTCGTCGGAGCCGAGGAAGAACACGTAGCGTCCGGTCGCGATGTCCAGCGCGCGATTGCACGGTCCGGCCGGACCGCCCGAGTTCGGCTGATGGATCACGCGGAGGACGCCCGGATATCGACCGGCGAACCGATCCAGCTCCCGGCCGCTGCGATCCGTCGAACCGTCATCGACGGCGATGATCTCCATGCGGTCGAGGCCGATCGTCTGCTCCACCACCGATGCCAGACAGCGCCTCAGGTACGGCATCGTGTTGTAGACCGGCACGACCACCGTGACGTCGGGTGAGCTCACGGAAGCCTGGCCTCGATGGCCGGACGCTCGGGTACGAGCTGCCGATAGATCGAGTCGAGCGTTTCGGCCTGCGTCTGCCATGTCCAGGTGGACAACGGGGAGTCCGGATTGTCGTACGCGGCCCGGTAGCGCCGCGGGTCGGCGAGCACGAGCTCGATCGCGCGGACGAAGTCGGCGACGTCCCCGGCCCGGAAGACTTCGCCCTGCCCGGTGGCGCGGACCGTCTCCGCCATGGTCCGTACGTCGCTCACGACGATCGGCAGCCGCGCGTGGGAGTACTCGAAGAACTTCGTGATCAACGAGAGCTCGTGATTCGGCCAGTGGTGGATCGGAATCACACCGACATCGGCCGCCGACAGGAACGCGACAACCTCGTCGTGCGGCACGTACGGCAGCACATGCACCCGGTCGCTGACGCCGAACCGGACCGCGGCCGCGATCAGCTTCCGGACGTACGGTGCCGACGGATCGCCCACCACGAGCGCGAGGTGCACCTCCGGCAGCCGGGGCAGCGCTCGCACCACGGTGTCGAGACCTCGCTGAACCGAAGCCGATCCGGAATACACCAGCAGCGGCTGGCCGGCGGCGATGCCGCACTGCCGCCGCAGATCCGTTGGCGGCGTCACGGCAAGCTCGCCCGCACCGTCGACCGCCGGCGCGTTGAGCACGACGGCGGGCCGTCGCGGTAGTCCATGCTCGCGCTGGAGAAGGTCGGCGAGCGCGCTCGAGACGGTAACGACCGCGTCGGCGTACGGCGCGTATTCGCGTTCGTAGGCACGATGGGCCGGCAGCCAGCGTGCGTTGTTCCGCCATGGTTTGACACCCGGCAGAAACTCGTGGGCGTCCCACACCAGCGAGACCGCGCGACCGGCGGCCCGAGCGCGCAACGCCGCACGGGCACCGACGCCGAGCATCCGGAAGTCGTGCGCATGGATGATGTCCGGCTCGAGTTCGTCGATGACCGGCCCGAACGTCCGTTCGTAGTTCCACAGGCCGGGCTCGAGCCGGCGCCACGCCCGGTCGCCCGTGGTGGCACGCCAGAACCAGACCTGCACGTGCTCGAACGGCCGGCGTGCCAGGCGGGCCGCCCGCATCGGCCAGCCGCCTCGTGCGCGCAGTCGGGCCCCGATGCCCGTCGCCCGTCCTGGACTCGGTCGGCCCGTTCGCGTTCCGGCCAGCGGCAGCACCCGGACCTCCGCGGTTCCGAGCCGCCACGACGCGAGCCGGCCCGGCATCGCCGGTCGCCGGCGCACATCCCAAGAGTGTGACGTCCCAGCCGGCCTCGGCGGCCGAGCGAGCCGTCTTCTGGACCCGCGAATCGCCCTTGATCTCGTTGTCCACCAACATGACGACCCGACCACGGACCGGCCGCGGCACGATGTCGCCACCATCCATGTCTGCCGTCTCCGATTCCACTCGTACCAAGATTCCACTCGTACCAACGATCCCCGCGGAGTGTACGGCAGGTCAGTGCCACGATGCCGGACGCGTTTCCGGCTCGGCGACGCGCCAATTACGCCGACTGCTGCTTCGCCCGTGTACGTACGTACGCCGCCCGGGGTTAACCCCGATGTCGCGGTCGGCTCCTAGCGTTTCGATCGTTACTGCTCGACACAGGCATTCATGGGCGCGAACGGGCCGGCGGCTCACGCGGGCAGTTCGGACCGGGTTCACCCGCAACGCGCGGCCCGCGCTTCGAGTTAACCGATATATGAGTTAGCGAGATTTCATGTCTTCGACACCTGACGTCAGCGTCGTCATCCCCACCTATTCACGCCCGGATCTCGTCGTCCGCGCGGTGCGCAGCGCGCTCGCCCAAACGATCCGCAACATCGAGGTCATCGTCGTGATCGATGGCCCGGACGACGCAACCAGACATGAACTTTCGACGATCGACGAGCCCCGGCTGCGGGTGATTGCGCTTCCCCAACAGCTCGGTGCGCCGAATGCTCGCAACGTCGGGGCGGCCGAGGCGCGGGCGCCGTGGACTGCGTTGCTGGACGACGACGACGAATGGCTGCCGCACAAACTCGACGTCCAGCTCGGCGTGGCCCGTACGGCAACGGTCTCCGCACCGATCATCGCCAGCCGACTGATCAACCGTACGCCGCGGGCCGAATTCGTACTCCCCGGCCGGCTACCCGCGCCGGGTGAACCGTTGAGCGAATATCTCACCGTTCGTCGGGGATTGTTCCACGGCGACGGTTTCATCCAGACGTCGACGATCATGGCACCGACCGAACTGCTTCGCCGCGTGCCATTCGCCGTCGGACTCCGCCGCCTTCAGGAGCTCGACTGGACCCTGCGGGCGGCGAGCTACGACGACGTCGAGCTCATCGTGGCCCCAGAGCCGCTGGTGATCTGGCACACCGACGAGAACCGACCACGGGTCAGCTTCGATCTGCCGTGGCAGCAGCAGTTGGAGTGGCTGCGTCGAAGCCGGCCGCTGTTCACGCCGCGGGCGTACGCTGCCGTCACGATGAGTGTGATCAGCTCCATGGCGGCACCGACACGCGATACGCAGATCTTCCGGACGTTGTTGCGCGAGGCCCGCCACCACGGACGACCGAGCGCCATCGACTATGTGACCTTCCTCCAGGTATGGCTGCTCCCGCCACAGGTTCGGGCCAGCGTGCGCGATCTCGTACTGGCGCGGCGGCGACCCACGCAGCCGACGGCGTCTCGATCCGGCGTCGCCGGCCGATGCCGACACGTCGACGGCGAACGACACCATCGTCCGACACGTGCCGGCCCCGGCCGAGTGGCGGAAGACGGTGCCATCCGATCGTGTCGACACCCGTCAATAGGGCTCCGGCGCGGATGTCGACGGATCCAAAGGTCGCTGTCTGGCGAAGCACGCTGCTCCCCGCGTCGGAGACGTTTGTTCGGAGCCAAGCCGATGCGTTGACGCGTTGGCAGCCGACCTTCGTCGGCGCAGTCAAGATCGCCTCGCCGATCGCCGACGACTCCGACGTCATAGCGTTCCCCGACGGTGCGCCCGGCCGGCGCGCCTTTCGTCGGCTCCGGGTGACCGGCGGGTCGTCGAGGCTGCGCGGTGTTCTGACGGACATTCGCCCAGACATCGTCCACGCACACTTCGGTGGCGACGGCTGGCTCATCAGCCGCTCGGCCGTCGATCTCGGGATCCCGCTCGTCATCACGCTGCACGGGCGAGACGTGACGGTACAGCCGCGTGCGCGGGGCGCACGCGGGGCCCGCTATCGACGGAATTTGCGTACGGCGTTCGCGCGGTCCGCGCTGATCCTTGCCGTCTCCGAGTCCATCCGAACACGGGCCATCGATCTCGGTGCCGATCCGGCCAAGGTCCGCGTGCACCACACCGGTGTGCGGATCCCTGACGTTCCCACGGCCTCGGCGAAAACGTGGGACATCGCCTTTGTGGGTCGCTTCGTCGACAAGAAAGGTATCGACGATCTGATCGAGGCGGTCGGCATGATCAAACCGATCCAGCCGCGCGTGGTGCTGATCGGCGACGGGCCGTTGTCAGCGTCGATGCGTGACCGGGCGAAAAGCCTCGGGATAGACGCCTCGTTTCTCGGTGCGCGCGAGCCGTCAGTCGTCGCAGGCTGCCTCGCGGCATCGCGAATCTTCGTGGCGCCGTCGAAGACTGCAGCCAACGGCGACACCGAGGGATTGCCGACAACCATCCTGGAAGCGGCCGGCCTCGGCCTCCCGACGGTATCGACGAATCACAGCGGCATCCCGGAGGCTGTGGTCGACGGGCAGACCGGCATCCTCTGCGCCGAGAACGCCCCGTCGCAACTCGCCGCCGGCATCCGTCGACTTCTCACCGACGACGCTCTGCGTACTCGCATGGGCCAGGAAGCGCGCCGCCACGTCGAGTCACATTTCGACATCCGCCACCAGACCCGGTTGCTGGAAGACCTCTACGACTCGGTGACGGTGCGGTCAAGCCCGGCCACGGCGACGGGTCAGTTCACAGAAGACCACGCCGGCGCAGGCTGACGAGTGCGACCCAGCCGGGCGGTACGAGCAGCCACACCGAAACGAGCCTCGACAACAGCGTCGCGGCGGTTGCGGTCGGCAATGGCACTCCGGCGACGGTGAGACCGGCGATCAACGTCGCTTCGACCGCGCCGGTCCCGCCGGGCGTTGGGAACATCGACCCGGCCGCGGCGCTGGCCAGGTACACGGTCGCGAGCGTCAGTATCGAGGCGTTGCCGCCGGCCGCCCGTACGCAGAACGCAAACGCCGCGACGTGCGTGACGGTCAACGTCGCGCCGGCAAGAATGCCGATCGTGGCCGACAGCGGGTGGGCCCGGGTGTGCCCGACCACCGACATCACGCTCGACGCGGCCTGGCGTGCGAGGCCGGCGGCGCGGGTGCTCCATCGGACGGCCAGCCAGCCCG
The DNA here is from genome assembly GCA_963724705.1 of uncultured Actinomycetota bacterium. Taxonomy (GTDB): domain Bacteria; phylum Actinomycetota; class Actinomycetes; order Mycobacteriales; family Micromonosporaceae; genus DASQPR01. The sequence continues at coordinate 921,527 of CAVRVS010000004.1, read as the reverse complement.
ACAGGAATACGAGCAACCCGCCGGCGAGCCACAGGCTGAGCTGATTTCGCCCGACGCCGTGCAACTCGCCCCAGCCCGATACGACCCCGAATCCCCCGACCAGTGCCGTCGTGACCACGAGCTGTACGGTCTGCGCGACGCCAACCGAGGCGAGCGCGTCGGGCGTGCTTGCGCCGGCTTGAGTCAGGTATCGCGTCGCAATGGCCGGTGTGCTCACCGCGGACGGGGTGACGACGCGGATCGCGCTGACGGCGAGCTGAGCCAATAGCGTCGGCGCGAGGCGCAGCCGGAGCGGCGTAAAACCCAGGAGGTTGTACGTGGCGGCGACGACCGAAGCGGCGATCGACACGACGGCCAGACCGACGTAGGTCCATTGAATATGCGCGAATGTCGCGCGCAGGTCGGTGTGCCGCAACTCGACGAACAGCACTGACGCCGTCGCAAGCAGCATGAGCGCGGCCAGGATGCGCATCGCGATCCGGCCGCGTCGCCGACGCCGATCGCCCGTGATGTCGGCCGCCACCACATGGGAGCCCGGACCGTCCGCGTCATCGGCAACCCGAAGGCGCGCGCGAATATGCTCGTGCGACTCGTCAACGAGATCGGTCGGCATCGGCGGCGGAGGTGGCATTCGTTGATCGTCACCGACGCCACACCACGTCGTCAGTCCGGATTCCCACCTATCGGTACCTGAGATTCCGACCGCCGACCTCAGGGTTGACACGCGCCTGTCGACTGTCGCTCTCATGCCTCGAACGGCCGCGCGGCCAGCATCCGGAGATCTCCGTGCGGGCTTCTCGCGTCGCGCTACACGGGCGTCGCGTCGCGGTGCGTCAGCGCGTCGCCGTCGTCATCCCCGGCAGCGAGTCTCGACCCGCCACGTCGCCGGTGGCGCGGCCCGGATCCACGCGTCGCACTTGTTGCAGGGCGCCGATGAACGACGCGATCCTGGCCAGGGCCAATCGGTATTGCGGCCCGGGAGGCATGGTCCCCATAGGGCCTCAGCTTGGACAGGGAGCCGCGTTTGACTATCGGGAGGATCCCGGGATTTACCCTGAGTCCTACTCCGGGCCGGCCGGATCGGATCGGTCCGAAGAGGAGTCCCACCAGATCGCCGTATCGCTCGGGATGACATCCTCGGCCGGCAACGGTTCGCTGGACAGCAGCACCCGCGGCGCGGGATGACCGGGCCAGGTGGATGCCACGTCAGCGAGCGCGATCGGGTCGGGGCCGAAGTTGACGACGCAGGCAAATCCCGGCTCGCGGCGAAATCCCAGCACGGTCGGTGGCAGGTCGAGCCAGGTCATGGCGCCGTCGCCGAGCGCCGGATGGTGGCGGCGGATGTGCAGCGCGGTCCGGTACAGCTCGAGCATGGAGTCGGGTTGACCGGTCTGTGCGGCGACGCTGAGCGGCGCCCACCCGCGCGGCTGCGGCAACCACGGCTCGGCGTTCGACCCCGGCGGACCAAATCCGTAGTCGTGCGGGTCGCCGGACCACGGGATCGGCACCCGGCATCCATCTCGGCCGCGATCGGTATGACCGGATCGCTCCCAGGTCGGGTCTCGAAGCGCCTCATCGGGAAGGTCCTCGACCTCCGGCAACCCCAGCTCCTGGCCCTGGTAGACGTACGCGCTTCCGGGCAGGGCAAGCATCAACAACGCGGCGGCCCGGGCGCGGCGCAAGCCGAGGTCGAAGTCGGCATCGCTCGACAACAGCAGGCTGAGCGACGGCTCCAGCGTGCGTCGCTGGGCGCGGGCGTAGCGCGAGACCTCGCGGGCGACATCGTGGTTGGCCAGCACCCAGGTGGCCGGAGCGCCGACCGAAGCGTGCTCCTGCAGCGTCTCGTCGATCGCCTCGCGCAGATCGGTGGCCGTCCACGGCGACGTCAGGTAGTTGAAATTGAACGTGGTGTGTACCTCGTCCTGGCGTACGTATCGGACAAGTCGCGCGGGCTCATCGACCCACGCCTCCGACACGAACACCCGGGGCGGCTGGTACGAATCGGCGATCTTGCGCCAGGCGCGGTAGATGTCGTGGACGTCGTCCCGGTCCCAGTGCGGATGTGGATGCCAGGGCGGCCGTACCAGTCGACCGTCGATCTCTATCCGCGCTGCCGGCCATCGTCCGTCGCCGACGTCCGGCAGGCCGGACTCTTTGATCAGCGAGTGCGCGACATCGATGCGGAAGCCGTCCACGCCACGGTCGAACCAGAACCGCAGCGTACGTTCGAAATCGGCTCGCACCGCCGGATTCTCCCAGTTGAGATCCGGTTGCTCGGGTGCGAACAGGTGCAGGTACCACTGCCCCGGCGTCCCGTCGGCCGCCGCGACCCGGTGCCAGGCCGGCCCGCCGAAGCGACTCTGCCAATCGTTGGGTGGCTCGTCGCCGTTGACGCCGCGACCGTCTCGGAACACGTACCGATCCCGCATCGGCGAACCCGGCCCGTCGGCCAACGCCGCGCGGAACCACGGATGCTGATCGGACGTATGGTTCGGCACGATATCGAGCAGCACGCGTAGTCCGACGTCATGCGCCTCGCGGATGAGCGCCTCGGCCTCGGCCAGCGTGCCGAAGACCGGTTCGATGTCGCGATAATCGGACACGTCGTAACCGGCATCGGCCATCGGCGACGGGTACCACGGATTGATCCAGATTGCGTCGACGCCGAGGTCGACCACGTACGGCAACTTGGCCCGGATCCCGGCGATGTCACCGACTCCGTCGCCGTTCCCGTCGGCGAAGCTGCGGATATAGATCTGGTAGATGACCGCGCTTCGCCACCATGTGTCGCTCCGAACCACGTCGCCGTCGGACGATGCCGACGGCGACGGGATCCGCACGATCGCGGGCGTTGCGGGTGATTGCGAGTCGGTCAACCCTTCACGCCACCAGCGGTGAGGCCGCCGACGATACGGCGCTGGAAGATGAGCACGACGATCACCAGCGGGATGGTGACCACGATGCCGGCCGCCATTGTCTGCGTGTACGGCACGATGTGCGGCCCGGCGGTGAAGTTCACGATCGCCACCGTCGACGGCGCGACTTTGTTGTTGCCGTTGGACAGGACGCTCGACAGCAGATATTCGTTCCAGGACGCCAGGAACAACAGGATCGACGTCGTGAAGATGGCCGGCGCCGCGAGCGGCAGGATCACCAGACGGAAGGCCTGCCCGGGCGTGCAGCCGTCGACCCGGGCGGCCTCCTCCAGATCCCACGGCATCTCCGAGAAGAAGCTCGTGAGCGTGTAGACCGCGAGCGGGAGCGAGAAAGAGATTTCCGGCAGAATCAGCGCCTGGTAGGTGCCGAGCCAGTGGAAGTTCGTGAACAACTGGAACAGCGGAGTCAGGATCGCGACGCCCGGGAACATCGATGCGCCCAGAATCGCGGCCAGGACGAACCCTTTACCTCGAAACACCAGGCGCGCCAGCGCGTAACCGGCGAACACACCGACGACCATCGCGATGCCCGTCACCACGGCGCCGATGAGCAAGCTGTTGACCAACGATCGGCCGAACGTGTTGTTCGTCGTATCGAACGCGTAGCGGAAGTTGGACCACGTGACGTGTGAGAACCACGGCGTCGTATCGAACGTGTACGCCGGATCGCGGAACGACAACACGAGCATCCAGTAGAACGGGACCAGGCACCAGACGAAGATCAGCGCGATGACGGCGGTCGTACTGATATTGCCTCGGTTGAATCGCGGCATCCGCGCGCGCATCGGCGGCCGGTTAGTCGGTGGGGTTTTGGTGGTCGCTGGCGTCAGAGTCGTCGTGGTCATGTCACTTCACCTTCGCAGCCTGAGCGCCGAGAATGTTGGCATTGAACAGCTTCACTAACCCGAATGCGATCGCGAAGATGAAGATGAACGTGATCGTCGACAGGGCCGAGGCCGAGTTGATGCCGATGTTCAGCTGGTGGACCACGAGGATGGACAGTGTCGACGTGCCGTTGGCGCCACCGGTGAGGATGTATGGAAGGTCGTATATGCGGAGCACGTCGAGTGTCCGGAAGATGACGGCCACCGCGAGGGCCGGCTTCACCAGCGGCAGGGTGATCCGCCAGAAGCGTTGCCAGCTGTTGGTGCCGTCGATGCGGCTCGCCTCGTACACATCGGCGCTGATACCCTGCAGGCCGGCGAGGATCAGCAGCGCGATGAACGGCGTCGTCTTCCAGACGTCGGCGATCACGACGGCCGACCGAGCCGGCCATATCGAAGACGTCCATGCGATGTGCGTGCCTAACACCTTATTCAGGATGCCCTGCGGGTCGAAGACGACGACCCACAGCTTCGATGTGACGGCGGTCGGGATCGCCCAGGGGATCAGGATGGCCGCCCGCACGATTGCCCGGCCGCGGAAGGCGCGGTTCATCATCAGTGCGAAGCCCATGCCGATCGCCGTTTCGAATGCGACCGTTACGACAGTGAACCCGACCGTCACCAGCAAGGACCCGTAGAACTGCGAGCCGAGCGTGCCGGTCGGGCAGTGCCCCACGCCGCCGGTCGTCGGGCATTGCTGCAGCAGCCAGTGCTTGTAGTTCGTGATGCCGTTCCACGCGCCACCTTGGTCGAAGATCCCGGTGACCTTGTTGAGTCCCGGATCGGTGAGGAACGACTGATAGATCGCCTTGACGATCGGATAGCCGACCACGAGGGCCAACAGCGCGATCGTCGGCGCGATCAGGTAGAACGCCCGCCGAGCCTGGCCCTTGTTGGCCGCGATTGGCTTTCGCGCGGGGCGACGCACCCGCTTCGCGACGTCGGCTTCGGTCGCGACCGGCTCGGCTTGCACCGGGTCGACAATGCTCATGGCTGCTCCTGCGCATCCTGGGGGACAGCATTCGGGGGGCACAGCACTTTCGGGGCACAGCACTTTCGGGGCACAGCACTTTCGAGCCGAGCAGGCGGGACAGATGTCGCCGGGGTCGCCCGACCCGCCGGAGTCGTCAAGAGGTCATCCGGCGGGTCGCGCGACTGCGGTCACAACTGCTCGAGATCACCCACCCGCGGTTGCGGATGAAATTGCCGCTTGCATGTTCTTCAGAGCGGTCTGCACATCGACTGTTCCCTGCAGAGCGGCGTAGGCGTTGGTCTCGATGGCCTCGGTGACGCCCGGGTAGTACGGCGTGACCGGCCGCGGGACCGCGGTCTGGATGCTCTTCAGCAGCGTGGGCAGGTACGGGAACTTCTGGACCAGCGCGGCGTCGGAGTAGAGCGACGTCAGAACCGGCGCGAGCGTGCCCTGGGTGAGGTCGTTGCGCTGGATCTTGTCCGACTCGAGGAACTTGAGGAAGTCGAGGTCGGTCGCCTTGTACTTCGAGTAGTTGCTGATCGCAACGCTGTGGCCGCCGAGGGTCGATGCGCCGTGGCCGTCCGGTCCGGGCAGCGGCGCGATGCCGAACTTGCCGATGACCTTGGAGCCCGTAGCCGCCGAGGATTGCGTCCGCGTACGGCCAGTTACGCATGAACACGAGCTGGCCGGCCGAGAACGCGTTCAGGCTCTGCGTCTCCTGGAAGCCGAGCGCCTCCTTGGGGATGTAGCCCTGCTTGAACCCGTTGACCAGGAAGTTCAGGCCGGTCGCGGCCTGCGACGAGTCGACCGTAGCCGTCGTGCCGTCCGAGCCCACGATCGCACCGCCCGCCGCGTTGATCGCCTCGGCCGCGTTGCACGTGAGGCCTTCGTACTTCGCGAACTGACCGGCGTAGCAGGCGGGCTTCGGACCCGTGATCGTGCCGGGCGTCGTCTTGCCCTGGCAGTCAGCGATCAGCTGGTCCCACGTGGTCGGCGGCGAAGGCACCAGGTCGGTGCGGTAGTAGAGCAGGCCGCCGTCCGACGCGTACGGAGCCGCGTAGAGCGTGTTGTGGTACGTCGCGGCCTTCACCGTGGCCGGCAACAGACCGCTCGTGTCGATCGCCCGGCTTCCAGTCAGCGGGATGATCCAGCCCTTGGCCGCGAACTCCGCGGACCACACGACGTCCACGGTCACCACGTCGTAGCCCGGGTCCTTGGCCTGGAAGTGCTGCTCCAGGTCGGACAGTTGCTGGTCGGCCTGGTCAGACTGCTGCTTGATCGTGACCTTTTCATTGGGGTGCGCGGCGTTCCACTGCGCCGCGATGAACGGCATGATGCCGCTGTTGTCCTTACCCGTCACAAATGTGATCGGACCACGGGCGTCAGCCCCGGCGTTGGATCCTCCACCACTACCGCTGCTACCCCCGCCGCACGCCACGAGGGACATGGCTGCCACGAACAGGCACGCTGCGGCTGCGGCACCCTTGTATCGCATGTAACCCGCCTTTCCGTCCGGTATTCCGGTAATACGAGTCATCGATTCGATTCGACGCCACATTTCAGGAAAGTTAAAGCCACACGATGCGCGTGTGTCAATGGTCACAATCGACTGTCACACAGTCGTGACCGGCGCGACCTGCATCGATGTGTCCACCTGGGACCGGCGCATACCAGCGAGCGGCCGCGACCTGCGGAGCTCAGTCGACAACCGCCGATGCGCGCGCGGCCGCGACCGTGCCGCGCTCCCGAAGGTGCCCTTTGAATAGGGATTGGCAGCGCTTCACCGATTCGCCCTCCAATCGGCGAATCAACACGTCGATCGCGACGCGCGCGACCTCGGCCGCGACTGGGCCGATGGTCGTCATGGGCGGATTTGTCATCTCGGCCAACTGCAGCGGCATGTCGATGGACAGCACCGAGAAGTCAAGCGGGATGCGCAGCCCGTGTTCGGTCGCGGCGGCCATCACTCCGGGAATCGCCTGCTCATTGAATGCGATGACCGCGGTCAACGCGGGATCGCCGCGGACGAGCTCGCCGAAGGCGGCTCGGCCGGCGGCGTGCGACCGCTCGCACATGACCGTCGTGAGCACCATGCCGTACGCCGCCGCGGCCCGGACGAGCCCGTCCCGCAAACGCACCGCGTTGCCGCGACCGGACCTGGTCGCCTCGGCCAGGTTTAAGAAACCGACTCGGCGGTGGCCGAACCCGCCGAGGTACTCGATCGCCAGACGAGCACACTGGTCGAAATCGGTGTCGGTGAAATCGGCGTCGCCGGGTGAGTCGGTGCGACCGATCATCGTAAACGGCAGTCCCGCGTCGGTCAGGATTCGCAGGCGCGGATCACGCATCTGCACTTCCATCAGAAGAGCGCCGTCGATGAGTCCCTGTCGTGCCAATTGGCTCAGGTTGTCGAGCGTATTAGCGTCGCTGGTCCACAGCAGCAAATGGTAGCCGTGCCGCTGAGCGTGATCCGACGCTCCGATGACGTACTCCACCGAACTCAGACCCAATTGTGCGCCCTGGACGGGAAACAACAGAGCGATAATGCGGCTGCGTTTCATCTTCAGGCTTCGGGCGACGGCATTGGGCGTGTAGCCCAACTCCACCATGGCATCTTCGATGCGTTCTTTCGTCGACTGCGAAATCGGCCGAACGCCGGTCAGGGCATACGACACGGTGCTCACCGATACGCCGGCTAATCGCGCCACGTCCGCAATGGTCGCCATTGCGTGCCCTCCGGATCGATGCCGATAGTGTCCACGACGACGGTCGCCTGAACCATGCCGGCCGTAAACGCGACGCCGACTTGCGCACGGCCGCGGTTCCTAGAGAGTGCACCCTGCGACGTGCACCGGGCAATGTCGCGGCAAGTTATCGCAGGTGACGGTGCTGAAATATTCGTTCGGGCGACCCGCGACGAAGCGACAGCCGCGCCGGCGGGCGCTGTCGCGAGTCAAAACGGTCGGCGACCGATCGCCGCAGACGCCCGCCGGCGGCTCAATGTGGATCAACGGCGTCCGGGTCGTTGCGGGATTCGTCGACGCGCTGCCGATGTGTCCGGATACGGTCGGCCGACAATCAATCTCGCCGGACGATTGGTTGGCGTCCGATGGGTCCGCCGGATCGACCGTACCGCTGTTGCTAAGCGCGACTGCGACGCAGCTGCAGGTCCGCGGCGACCGTCTTCAAACGAGCAATCGCCACCGGTTTTTTCGTCGGCTTCGCCGGCTGGAGTAGCGACGGCGGGACGTCGACATGCGTCCCGTCCGATTCGCGTGAAGCGAATTGTGTGCGCGCCGCGCACGCCAGCGACCACATCGATATCACTAATGTCCGGCCACGGCAGCCACGACTCACGCCCGACGAATCGGACGGCGACTCCTTCGTCGTCGACCGACATATACATCCGCATCCCGATGATCGCCCAGGCGAGCGTCGCCAGCGCCAACAGAATGGTGAAGACACGGACCGGACCGGACGGCCGCCCGTAGATGTTCAGCGCGGCGCACGCGGCGACGACGAGGAAGAGGATCGCCGTTTGCCCCGGGGGGATTCGCCACGAACGCGCGGCCATCGATCCGGTCGGATCAACCATCGGCCGAGCGTAGCTGACGGAGTGCTCACCGAGCGTGCCGAGATCTCGGCGCTGACCAGTGACATCGACATCAGTGGCCCCATCAGCCCCACCGGTACCGCGAGACATATGACGACGTAACGCATCTCTCTCTTTGCCGTTCGGCTTGACGCATCGGCGAACGAGGACAAGCGTGGCCAATGCACAACGGGAGGTTGTCCGCACGGGCATCCGTCCACCAGCGCCAAATCTGATGGCAAGTAGACGATGAGGAGTCTGACTGTGCTGACCCTGACCGATGACGCAACCATGCAGATCCGCAACATCATCGACAGCCCCGGGGCACCCGAAGGCTGCGGCGTACGGATCGCCACCGACCCGGCGAGCGGCGCCCTGAGCTTGGCCCTCGCCGCGACCCCGGCCGAGGACGACAAGATCCTCGACGAGGCCGGCGCACGGGTCTTCCTAGAACCACAGGCCGCGGTGCTGCTTGACGACAAAGCACTCGACGCCAATACCGATGGATCTGGACAGGTCCACTTCAGCATCGCGGATATGGGTAACTGATGGCCTGACCCCGCATGTCGGGGGTCGCCGCACCATTTTCGTACGTACTCGCCGACGGACGCGCTGCACTCAAAGCGCTGGCGGTAAAACGCCGGCGGCAGCCGTCCGTCGCGGGCATGCCCGCACCTTTTCGACGCCGCAACACACGAGGCTCGATCCGCGAACGGAACGTCGCTACGCTGCGATAGGACAGGCCGCGACACCAGAAACGGCCGGTACGTTTACCGATGACAGTGGCCGGCGTTCGAGGGAGTTCGGTGTGATCGGTCCGGTGCGTACGGCGGATTACCACACTGCGGGGGAACCGTTCCGGATCGTGACGGCGGGCGCGCCGCCAATTCCGGGCACGACGGTGCTCGAACGACGCGCGGCCGCACAAACCGATGCCGACATCGACGTCGTCCGGCAGTTGTTGGTGCGGGAACCCCGCGGCCATGCCGACATGTACGGCTGTTTCCTCGTTCCGGCCAACGACGACGGCGCCGCATTCGGTGTTCTGTTCTGGCACAAGGACGGTTACTCGACGGCCTGCGGGCACGGAACGATTGCACTCGGAGCATGGGCGGTCAACACGGGCCTGGTCGAGGCCGCGCTCGACGGTGACACCGACGTCGTCATGGACGTGCCGTCCGGGCGAGTGACCGCACGTGTCACGCGCGCCGCCGGCGTGGTGCAACGAGTGGCGTTCCGCAACGTGGGCTCGTACGTCCTAGGCCGCGACATCCTGGTCGCGACCAGCCGGGGCGACGTCCGCGTGGACGTCAGCTACGGCGGCGCCATCTACGCCTCGCTGCCCGCGGCCGACGTCGGCCTCACGGTGCACGCCGACCATTACGCCGCCCTCATATCGGTCGGTCGAGAAATCAAATGGGCTCTCAACGCCAGCGAGTGGGCCCGGCACCCGATCGACGACAGACTCGCCGGCGTCTACGGCACGATCCTCTATGACGACCTCGGACCGGCCGGCAACGGTCCGCGTCAGCGCAACGTCACCGTTTTCGCGGACGGCGAGGTGGATCGTTCGCCCTGCGGGTCGGGCACCTCGGCACGGTTGGCGCTGCTCGCCGCCGATAGACGCATCGGCCCGGGACAGGTGCTCACCCATGAGTCGATCATCGGCACGACGTTCCTCGGCCGGGTGCTGTCCGCGGACAGCACCGCCGCGGGCGACGTCGTGACAACCGAGATCGAGGGTACGGCCTTTGCGACCGCCGAATGCACCTTCGTTCTCGATCCCGCCGACCCGCTCGGAACCGGGTTCGTGCTCAGGTAGGCCGCGGTGGCCGCGCTAACCGTTCGGCACTCGATCCGGCGGAAAGCCCCCAGTGGCGACCGGACCCCAGGCACCGATGGTGATCCGGATGAGCGACTTTGCCTGCCGGCGCATGGCGACCCGATACTCGTCCCAGTCGGGGTGCTCGCCGGAGATGCACCGGAAATACTCCACCAGTGCGTCTTCGGTCTCGTCATTCGGCATGTCCAGCACCTCAGCGGTGCCGTCGACCTGCACGTACGCGCCACCCCAGTCGTCGGAGTGGACGAGCACGGACGCCGCCGGGTTGCGTCGAAGGTTCACCGCCTTGGCGCGGTCGGGATAGGTCGAGATGACGATCCGCCCCTCGTCGTCCACCCCGCCGGTCACGGGCGAGACCTGAAGCCGGCCATCGCCGCGGGTCGTGACGAGCGTCATGCGATGTCTCGGACGTACGAATTCGAGAAGGCGGTCCCAGTCGACGCGATCGGCGGTGGCGATGGTGGGCATGGAACCGACTCTAGCTACCGGACGGTCGCGCGGCCTAGGTCGATGGACCTACTCCCCTGCCGGACATCGACCGATGACGACCCGAGGGAGCGCGGACATCATGAGGTCATGAAGCTGACGTATCACGATCTGCCGGGCCTCATGACCCGGATGACGGGCGACGAGAAGCACGCGCCGAGCGCGACATCGACCCTCGATGTGCTGTGGGTCCTCTACGACCGGATCCTGCGTGTCACACCGTCGAGGATGGATGACCCGGACCGGGACCGATTCCTCCTTTCGAAAGGGCATGGGCCGGCGGCCTACTACGCGGTGCTGGCCGCAAAGGGATACCTGCCAGAGGCGTGGCTGGACGACTTCGGCGGAATCTCGTCCCGTCTTGGCTACCACCCCGACCACAATCTGATTCCGGGAGTCGAGATCTCCAGCGGCTCTCTCGGCCATGGCCTCCCGCTCGGCGTCGGCGTGGCGCACGGGCTGCGCGCACAAGGGATCACCTCGTCGCGGGTATTCGTCCTGGTCGGCGACGCCGAACTCGACGAAGGGACCAACCACGAAGCGATCGCGTACGCCGGAGCGGTCGGGCTCGCGAATCTCACCGCGATCGTGGTCGACAACCAATCGTCCAGCCATGGCTGGCTCGGTGGCATCGCGTCGCGCTTCGACGTGAACGGCTGGTCGACGTCGACCGTCGACGGCCGCGACCACGACCAGATCGCCGAAGCACTGTCGCGGCGGCCCGTGGACCGCCCCCACGTCGTCGTCGCCGTTGTCGAGCCGAAGGATTCCTGATGATTGACATGCGCACCGCATTCGCCCAAACCGCTCAAGACATCGTCGCCAACGATCCGCTGGCCGCGGTCGTCCTTGCCGACATCTCGACGTCCTTGTTCGAAGACGCGATGGTCCGCTTCCCCGATCGACTCATCAACGTCGGCATCCGGGAGTCGCTCATGATCAGTGTCGGGGGTGGTCTCGCCTTGACCGGGATGCACCCGATGATGCACTCGTACACGCCGTTCCTCGTCGAACGCGCCTTCGAGCAGATCAAGCTCGACCTCGGTCACCAGGATGCGGCCGCCGTGCTCGTGAGCATCGGCGCGTCCTACGACGTGCCGGAGGCCGGCCGCACGCACCACGGCCCGGGCGACGTCGCGCTCATCGACACGGTGCCGGGCTTCACGGTGCATGTGCCCGGCCACGCGAGCGAGGTGCCGACACTCCTTCGTGACGCCGTCGGCCGCCCGCACTCCTCGTACATCCGGCTGTCGGAAGCGACCAACACCGTTCCGTTGCCGGTATCGCCGGAGTTGACCGTTGTCCGCCGCGGTGCACGTGCGCTGGTGATCGCGGTCGGGCCGATGCTCGATCCGGTACTCGATGCGACCGAGGGCATGGACGTCACCGTCGCGTACGCCACGACGGTCCGGCCGTTCGACACCGCCGGTGTCCGCTCGCTCGCCGCGACGGACACCGTGGTCGTTGTCGAGCCCTACCTGGCCGGCACGTCGATCCGCCTGATCGATGAGGCTCTGGTCGATCGGCCCCACCGGACGCTGGGGCTCGGCGTTGCACGAACGGAGCTTCGCCGGTACGGCACAGTCACCGACCACAGCCGGCTCTACGGGCTCGACCCCGCCGGGATCCGGGCGTCCGTGGACCGATTCCTGGCGGTCCAGCCCGCGCAAGCGGGACCGGACAGCGCCTAGCGATCGGATCCGCACCGGCCGCACACCCGTCCGGTTCTATGGTTGGTCTGTGACTGGCAAGCCACGGACGCCGGTGGTGTCCATCAAACGTGTGTACGAGTCGGCGGAGTCGGACGACGGCGCGCGCGTACTGGTCGACCGACTGTGGCCGCGCGGCCTGGCGTCGGCGACCGCCGGGATCGATGAGTGGATCCCGGCGGTCGCGCCGTCGACGGCGCTGCGGCGCTGGTTCGGCCACGACCCGGCGCGCTTCGACGAGTTCCGGCGCCGATATCGGGCCGAACTCGCGGATGACGAACACGCCGAGCCGCTACGGACGTTGCGCGAAGCGGCGGAACGCGGGCCGTTGACGGTGCTCACCGCGACCAAGGACGTGTCATTGAGCCACGCCTCCGTGCTGGTCGGGGTCATCACGAACGCGCGGTGACCGCCGTGGACAAATCTGACTAGTCCCGCGGCGAGTCCGGGCGACAATGGCAGGGCAGCCGCCATCGCGTTGCGGCAACGCCGGAAAGGAGCGGGTCGTGGCCAGCACGGGCACCGGCAAACTGACCGCACGCCAAGCCGCCCATGTGTTGGCCAAACGCGATCCCGTGATTGCCCGACTGATCGGACAGACCGGTGAGTTCACGTTCCCGACGCGGACCGACACACACTTCGCCACGCTGGTCCGCGCCGTCACCTATCAGCAGCTCGCCGGCCCCGCGGCGAGGGCGATTCACGGGCGGCTGGTCGGCGCCATGGGTGGTGAGGTCACGCCGGAGCGTCTGCTCGCCCTGTCCACCGAGGAACTTCGTCATGCCGGTCTCTCGGCGAACAAGATGGCATCGCTGCGTGACTTGTCGACCAAGGTCGTGGATGGCACGGTCATCCTGGACCCACGACGCGTCGCGCGCATGAGCGACGAGGACATTGTTGCCAGACTCACGTCGGTTCGCGGGATCGGCGGCTGGACGGCGGAGATCTTCCTGCTCTTCCAGTTGCGCCGTTTGGACGTATGGCCGACCGGCGATCTCGGTGTACGACGAGGGTACGGCCTGGCGTGGAACGTACCCATGCCGACGCCGAAGCAGCTCGACGCGCTCGGCGAGCCGTACCGGCCGTATCGGAGCATCGTCGCCTGGTACTGCTGGCGTGCGACCGAGATCTATGCCGGAGCCAAGGCAACCGCCGTCACCGGCGGTGCCACCGGCGCAGCCTGACCGCGCCGCAGCCCCAACTGTGCCGCAGCCCAACTGGGCCGCGGTCAATGATCGGGCTGCCCGATGAGATCGTCGAGAGTCCGCTCGACGCCGAGGTCATGGATGCTCGCTGATATCCGTAGATATTCGGCGCGGAAGCGATCGTTGCCGGCGAGATCCCCGAACAGTTCGGTCATCTCCACGAGCGCCAACGGATCGGTCGCCTGACGCCGCGCGGCCGCGGTGACGCCAGCGGCGAGCCGGTCGACGATCTCGATCGGTTTTCCTTGCTCGTCAACGCCTTCGGCGTAACGTGCCCAGCTCGCCACGATCGCGGTGGCGTACGAGATCGGACCGCCGGTCGCGAGGTTGTGGCGGATGACGGGCACAACCCATTTCGGGATGCGGTCCGTACTCTCGGCACACAGTCGGGCGACGGTATCGCGGATTTCCGGGTTCGCGAATCGCTCGACCAGATCCTGCTTGTACGCATCCAGATCGACGCCCGGGACCGGCAGCAGAGTCGGGGTGGCCTCCACGTCCATGTACGCGCGGAGATAGGCGACGAGCCGCGGATCCGTGGCCGCCTCGTGAACGTACCGGTGGCCGAGGAGGTAGCCGAAGTACGCGATCGCCTGATGGCCGGCGTTCAGTAGACGTAGCTTCATCAGCTCGTACGGCTCGACGTCGGGCACGAGTTGGACGCCGACGTCCTGGAGCGGCGGGCGACCGAGACTGAAGCTGTCTTCGAGCACCCATTGGGTGAACGGTTCGCACACGACCGGCCAGTTGTCCTCGATGCCGAACCGGTCGTGCAGCTGTTCCCGGTCGGCCGCCGTGGTCACGGGTGTGATCCGGTCGACCATCGAGTTCGGGAAGTGGACGTGCTGCCCGATCCACGCCGCGAGCGCCGGGTCGCGCAGCTCGGCGAACGCGGTGAAGGACCGGCGGGCGACGTGACCGTTGGATTGGACGTTATCGCAGGACATCACGGTGAACGGCGCGATACCGAGCCGCCGCCGCCGGTCGAGCGCCTCGATGACGTAACCGAAAACAGTGCTCGGGACCGCGCCGGGAGCCAGATCGGCCACGATCGCCGGATCGTCGCGAATGAAGTCGTGTGTGACCTGGTTGACGTTGTAGCCGCCCTCGGTGATCGTCAACGAGACGATCCTGGTCTCCGCGGCGCAGAGTATGTCGAGCACCGCCTCGGGCGAGTCCGGAGCGTAGAGGAACCGCACGATCGATCCGACTATGCGCGGTTCGCGGTGGCCATCGGGATGTTTGACGACCATCGTGTAGAGCCCGTCCTGCGGTGCCAGTGCGTCAGCCATTGCCTTGTCGGACGGCATCACCCCGACGCCGCAGATTCCCCAGTCGAGGGCGATTCCGTCGTTCATCAACTCGTCGAGGTAGGCCGCCTGGTGGGCCCGATGGAACCCGCCGACGCCGAAGTGGACGATGCCGACGCGGACCTCGGACCGGTCGTAACGCGGCACGCCCACCGCCGGCAAGTGGCTGCCGAGCAGGTCGGCTGCAAGGGTGGTCATGAGGCTACTTCACCGCGCCCATCGACAGTCCACGCACGAGCTTGTCCTGCGCCGCCCAGCCGGCGATCAGCACCGGCAGACATGCGACGGTCGCGGCGGCCGAGATGTGGGCGAGGAACGGGCCTTCCGGCTGGACGAAACCGACGAGGTAGATCGGAACGGTGGCTCCGTTGATCGTCGTGAGGTTGACGGCGAGGAAGAATTCGTTCCACGCGAAGATGAAACATATCAGCGCGGTGGCTGCGAGTCCGGGCCTCACGATCGGCACGATGACCGACCGCATCTGCCGGATGAGGCTGGCGCCGTCGACGCGAGCGGCCTCGATGATCGGCACAGGCACCTCCAACAGGAACGACCGCAACATCCAGACCGCGATCGGCAGATTCATCGCCGTATAGAGCACGACCAGCAAGCGCTGACTGTCCAACAGGTGCAACTCGCGGGCGATCACGAACAGCGGGATGATCGCGCCGACTATCGGCAGCATCTTGGTGGATATGAAGAAGAACAGCACGTCTCGCCACTTGGGCACGGGCCGAAGCGACAACGTGTACGCCGCCGGAAACGCCAGCAGGAGCACGATTGCCGTGGAGAGCACCGAGATGAGAATCGAGTGCTCGAGGAACGGCCGGAGTCCGTTGAGACCGCCGCCCCCGGTCCAAACGGCCTGAAACTCGCTGAACGTCGGCTTGAAGATGAAATGCGGAGTGGTCGTGTTGGCTTCCTGCTCGGTCTTGAGCCCCGTCAACGCCATCCACAGCACCGGGAAAAAGAACACGAGAACCACGAGCCAGGTCAAGATCGCGAGAAGCAGGCGACCGACCGGATTCGACTGACGATGAGCCAGGCTCGCCGACGAAGCTTTCATCGCCCATGCACCCCTTCGTCGCTGAACAGGCTCGAGATCATGCGTAGTGCGAACGTGGCGACCAGGATGGTCGCGATGACGACGACAACCGACATCGCTGAGGCGCGACCGATGTCGTACGCCTGGAAGGCCGCCTCGTAGATGTAGTACGGCAGGTTTGTCGTGTCGGTCGACGGGCCACCCGAAGTCATGATGTAGATCGAGTCGAACGCCTGCACGATGTAGATCGTGCCGAGCAACACGCCCAACTCGATGTACGGCCGCAGGTGCGGCAACGTGAACGACCGGAAGATCCGCCACACGTTGGCGCCGTCGACCCGCGCCGCCTCCAGCATGTCGTCGCTCTGGCTCTGCAGCCCGGCTAGCGCCAGCAGCACGATGAACGGCGTCCACTGCCACGTCAGGAACGAGATGATCGTCAGCTGCGGATGCACGCCGAGCCAGTTCTCCGGCTTGAGGCCGACCACCTTGAGCAGGTAGTTCAGGAAGCCGAACGTCGTGTCGAGAATGGTGAATTTCCACACCAACGCGGCCGCGGCCGGCATCACGAGAAACGGGCTGATGATGAGCGTACGGAGGAAGCCGCGCCCGAACACGTGGCGGTCGAGGAGCACCGCGATGCCCACACCGATCGCGACCGACAGCAGAACCGGGACGACCGTCAACAGGACGGTATTCAGCGCGGCAACCCGGAAGGTCGGATCGGCGAAGATCACGCGGTAGTTGGCCAACGTCGGGAAGTCGCGCGGGGCGGTCGGCCGGTTCAGGTTGTATTTCTGCAGGCTGTACCACAAGGTCAGGAGAAACGGGATCTGGGTCACGACGATCGTGAATACGAGCGCGGGCAGTAGCGGCGCTCGACGTACCCATCCGGTCCCCCGACGGCGCCGAAGCGCTGGCGGTGCTTTCGCCAGGTCCTTCCGCGCCGGTTCGACGATGGTTGTCAACGGCCTATCCTTCCTTCGAGTCGGCGCGCTGGATCGATGTGGTCGACACGCGGGTGGTCGGCCCGCGCCGGCGGTCATGCCGGCGCGGGCAAACCCACGCGATCGGCTACTGCTTGTATCCGGCTTGTTTGACCGCGTTCTGCGCGATCGTCTGACTCTTCTGCAGGAACTCCGACACGGACTCCTGGCCGTCGATGGCCGCCGTCAACTCGGCCGACACCTTCTGCCCGAAGTCTTCGAACTCCGGAATGCCGACGTACTGGACTCCCGGCACCGGCTGCGGGCTCACGCCCGGCTGGTTGACGTTGACGGAGTTGATCTGCTGCAGGGTGAGCGCCGCGAAGTCTTTCGCCGACGCCTGGTAGTCCGGGTTCTCGTACGTCGAGGTGCGCGTACCCGGAGGCACCGACGCCCACCCGTTCTTCGAGGCGTCGTAGGCGATGTACGTCTTCGATGTTGCCCAGTCCATGAACTGCCAGGCCGCGCTCTTGTGCTTCGACGCGCTCTCCTGCGCCAATGCCCAACTCCACAACCACCCGGACGAGCTGGTCTTCTCGACCGGTGCCGGTGCGAACCCGAGCTTGCCGGCGATCGGGCTCGGCGCCGCGTCAATCGTGGACGCGGCGACAGTCGCGTCGTACCACATGGCCGCCTTGCCCTGCTGCATGATGTTCAGGCACTCGTTGAAGCTGTCGTTGCCGGCACCCTTTTCGCCGTCCTTGCGGACCAGGTTCACGTAGAAGTTCGCGGCGTCTACGAACGCCGGATCGGTCAGGTGCGCATTCCAGTTCGTGTCGAACCATTGGCCGCCGAACGTATTCACGACCGTGTCGAAGGACGCGAGGTTGTCGCCCCAGCCGGTCAGGCCA
The DNA here is from genome assembly GCA_963724705.1 of uncultured Actinomycetota bacterium. GTDB lineage: Bacteria > Actinomycetota > Actinomycetes > Mycobacteriales > Micromonosporaceae > DASQPR01. Next base: position 903,707 of record CAVRVS010000004.1, on the reverse strand, counting down.
CGCAGGCAAATCCCGGCGACGCCCTTGCTCGGGTCATTCAACTTGTCGGCGATGGCCGCGACCTGGTCCCAGGTCGGGTTGGCCGGCATGGTGACACCGGCCGCCGCGAACATGTCCTTGCGATACATGAGGAACGATGATTCGCCGTAGAACGGCACCGCATAGAGCTTTCCGTTGGACGACAACGCCTGCCGGATCGGCGGTAGCAAGTCGTTGACGTCGTAGCTCGCGTCGCTGCTGGCGTCCGCGGTGAGATCGCTGATCCAGTCGTTCTTGGCCCACGACGCGATGTCGTTCGGGCCGATCATGACGACGTCGTACTGGCCGCCGTGGGCCGCGACATCCTTCTCCACGTTGGCGCGTTCGGTGTTCTCGTCGTACGTCACGAACTTGACCTTGATGCCCGGGTGGGTCGCTTCGAACCCGTCCGGCGTGAGCTTTTCGATGGTCGTCATCAGCGGGTTGGCGGTGACCGCGACGGTGATCGTCGCTTCGCCGGACTTATCCGACGACGACGAGCTGGAACAGGCCGCGACGGTCATCGTGACCGCGGCCGCGGCCGTGATGGCGATCGGCCACCGGCGACGACGCCGGTGTGCGCTTGATAGAATCATGTGCTCCTCCTGCTACGAGTTGTCCTCAGACGCAGACGTGCCGTTCGGTGCGGGGAGACGCGGGCGCAGGCTTTTTGCGGAAGGTGCGCCCGAGCGATGAGAGAGCGGCTGGCCGGCGGTCGGCCGCTCTCGTCGTGCGATCTCCTTTCCTGGTCCGGCGTCGCCGCAACGTTTGGCGCGACACCGGCGAGCTCTCTTCGGTTCGATTCGATAGATGCGGTAGCGTGTCGGGCCGCCGCTCGGGTGTAGACGACGGTGGGTTGTCTAGACCCGTACGACGTCGACGCCGTGGCCGTGTAGTTCCGCCGCCTGTTCTGCCGGCAACCCGTCGTCGGTGATGAACCGCTCGAAGTCGCGCAGGTGCGCGAACCGTACGAACGAATCAACGCCGTACTTGGAGCTGTCGGCGACGAGGATGCACCGCCGTGAGGCCCGCATCGCCATCGTCTTCACCGCCGCGACAGCGCTGTCCGGAACGGTGACGCCGTGCTCGAGGCTCAGCCCGTTGCCGCCGATGAACGCGAGATCGAGGACGAGCGTCTCGAGCATCGCCAGCGCCCAGTGGTCGACGGTTCCGAGTGTCTGCGCCCGGACCCGGCCGCCGATCACCAACACGGTCACGTGCGTTCGGTCGATGAGTGACGTCGCGATCGCCAGCGACGAAGTGACAACGGTCATCGGCCGATCGGGCTCGAGGTGATCGGCGATCAGCTTAGGAAGGAAGCCTTCGTCGATGTAGATCGATTCGGCCGCCTTCACATAGGTTGCGGCCGCGCCAGCGATGCGGTTCTTCTGCGCTTGCCGTCGCGTCGCCCGGACCGACAGCGCGCTCTCGAACGTGAGCCGTTCGATCGGGACCGCTCCGCCGTAGACGCGTCGCACCAGGCCCTGGCGCTCCAAATCCTTCAGATCCCGGCGGATGGTCTCGGGGGCGAGACCGAGTTCGGTCGACATCTCCGCGACGTCGACCCGGCCGGTTCGGCGAGCGTGTTCGATGAGCCACTGCCGTCGTTCGATCACATACATTCAGTGCGCTCACCCCCTGCGCTCGGATGCCCGTTCCCGTGTGGATCAGAGTCCGTTAGTGCCCGGTGGACTGAGTTTTGTGCTCATTGACGGCCCACGCAACGCCCCCAAATCTCGTTCAGATAACAAAAATGCCCGGTTGTGCCCGGTTGTCGGTCGACGTTGCCCGCCGTGCATCGAAGCGATGACCGTCTTTCGACCGTCCTCAATAGCGCACCCGAAACGCCGCTCGGCGACCGCCGACGCGCCCCGTGGAAACGCCGTCGAAACACCGCCGAATCGAGCGCCGATCCGAGCCGGTTTCCACGATTTCCGGCCATCGCCCGCGTCCGCGTCGGAGTAACCTGCGGGCCAGCACTCGAAGGGCGCGAGCCGTCGAGCGATCCCAGGAAGGACCGCGCGGTGCCGAAACGTGTTGACCTCCGATTGACCTGCTTCGTCCTCGGCCTGTCGATGGCTATCGTGCTCAGCGGCTGCACATCGGGCCTGGCGCATGCGACGAGCCGGCCGAGCACGTCGCCCGCGGCGACGGTCATCGCCTCGGCGAAGGCCCAGATCGCCACGGCTCGGACAACGGCCGTACTCCGACCGGTCACGCTCGATGGAAAGCCCCCGACCGGAGTCCAGCTCGCCGACGCGGCGAAGATCTTGGCCCGCCGATTCGTCGACGCCGGCCGACCGATGCCGACCATCACCGTCACGCGCGATCGTGACCTGCAGTTCAGCATCCCGATGACGATGACCGCGGGCGACATCGCGGCACTGGTCGTTCGGGACGCGATGGCATTTCGCACCGTGCTGGGCGCCACGACAGCCGACGCGGCCACTCACCCGGTGACCGCCACCTCGAGCCCTCCCGGTGATCTCGCGTCCGACCTCGCCAAGGCAAAGGCCTACGTTGGCCCGGCGGCGTACGCGTTGGCAGCTTCACTGACCGGACCGGCGAGCGGCACCGATACCGTCCGCCGACTCGCCCGCTTCGGTCAGCTCACCCCGACCGAGGTCGCCGTTCTTCCCGCGCGCATGCAGTTCGACGTACCCACGGTCACGTGCGCGCAGCTGAGCGCCCGTGACCCGCTCTTCCTCACCGACCAGCGATTCCTCACGCGCGACGTGACGGCGTGCGACGGCGATCAGCCGAACGTCAAATACCTGCTCGACGCGGCCGGACTGAGCCGTGTCGACCTGGCCGACGCGACGGCGCAGTACGACCCGGTTTCCTATGCGGCCACCGGTGGCTGGACCATCGAGCTCGCGTTCACCGCGACCGGGGCACGACACTGGACCGCACTGACCGCGGCGGACGTCAATCATCAGATCGCCGTCCTGGCCGATGCCTCCGTCTTGGCGGCGCCGCACATCCAGGAAGCGATCACCGGCCCGGCCGTCGTCGCTGGCGCGGCTGTGACCGAGGCGGTCGCGCAGCGCGTCTCCAGCCTGGTCAACGCCGGAAGCCTGCCGGTGGAGTTCGCGGTCACCGCGGTGGCCGTCAGCCGATGACGGGGTCCGTGCGACCATCGGGCATGGCCACCGAACACGTCACTGTCGCGATCGACCGCCCAGCCGAGGCCGTCTACGCCTACGCGTCAGATCCGGCCCGCCTCCCCGAGTGGGCGGCCGGCCTGGCCAGCGCGCCGCTCACGCCCGCCGGGGACAGTTGGGCGGCCGACTCCCCCATGGGCGCCATCACGATCGACTTCGCACCGCCGAATCCGTACGGCGTCCTCGACCACACGGTGACCATGCCGTCCGGCGAGACCGTCTACAACCCGATGCGGGTCATCGCCGACGGCGACCGGTGCGAAGTGGTGTTCACCGTCCGGCAGCGGGCCGGGATGAGCGACGATGAGCTCGCGAGCGACGTCGCCGCCGTACGCGCCGACCTGGAGACGCTTCGCCGCCACGTCGAAGGGGCCTGAACCGCGACCGGCCGTGTGACAGTCTGGGGACATGTCCGCACATCTCACAGCGAGCGGTGTCAGTCGCCTGCGCGAAGCCATGGCGACACGCGTCGCGCAACGCGAAATGCCGGGCCTCGTCGCCCTGGTCGCCTGCGGCGACGCCGTCCACGTGGATCCGATCGGCACCGTCGCATTCGACAGCGACACACCGATGCGGCGCGACACCCTGTTCCGGATCGCGTCACTCACGAAGCCGATCCTCGGCGCGGCCACCATGGCGCTGGCGGAGGATGGCCGGCTCCGCCTCGATGAGCCCGTCGACCGGCTGTTACCCGAACTAGCCGACCGGCGCGTCCTACGGCACATCGACGGACCCACGGACGACACCGTGCCAGCCGACCGTCCGGTCACGGTCGAAGATCTGTTGACGTTGCGGCTCGGCTTCGGGCAGATCACCGAACCGCAATTTGACCCGCCGTACCCCATCGTGCACGCCGCGGCGACGCTCGACCTCTCCCTGGGCGCGCCCGACCCGCGTACCCCTCACGCACCGGACGAGTGGATGAGACGGTTCGGATCACTGCCGCTGATGGACCAGCCCGGCGAGCGGTGGCGCTACAACGTCGGCACGCTCGTCCTCGGTGTGCTTGTCGCCCGGGCGGCCGGAGCCGCGCTGGGCGAGGTTCTCCGCGAGACACTGTTCGCACCGCTGGGCATGGTGGACACCGGATTCGAGACGACAGTGGACAACATCCGACGCATGCCGGTCCAGTACATGTCCGACCTCGCGACCGGCCAGCTGGAAGTGCAACCGATGACCGCCGCCGAAACATGGACGTCGCCGCCGGCGTTCCCGTCCGGCTCCGGTGGACTACTTTCGACGATCGATGACTTCTACGCGTTCGCGCGCATGCTGCGCGACGGTGGGCGTCACGAGGGTCGGCAGATCCTCTCCGCGGAGTCGGTGAAAGCCATGACTACCAACCACCTCACAGCCGATCAGATCGGCTCGGCCGGGCTCTTGCTGGGAAATCAGGGCTGGGGGTACGGCCTGGCCGTCGTCACCCGGCCGACGGACAACGGTCTCACGCCCGGTCAGTACGGCTGGAGCGGCGGGTACGGCACGACGTGGTTCAACGATCCGAGCCGTGACCTGATCGCGATCGCCCTGACGCAAACGTCAGACTTTCTGTGGAACGGTGGGCTCGACGAATTCGATCGGCTCGCTGTCGGAGCGGTCGAAACCGCGGATCGGCCGAGCGGCACCATCTGACGCGCCGACGACACGAAAGGTCGCGGCGTCGACCTCGATCCGACGCCGCGGCCGGCCGCGCTCGGCGGAGTCACGCCGAGGCGCATCATCGACGTTGCCGGATCTGGCGCGGGTCGAGTGCATCACGGAGACCGTCGCCGATGAAGTTGATGCACAAGCAAATCAACACGATCATGACGCACGGCGAATAAAACAGCCACGGCCGCGTCTCCATCGCGCCCTGCGCCAGCTCCGCGAGCCGCCCGAGGGAGGTGTCCGGCGACTGGATGCCCAATCCGATGAATGACAGCCCGGCCTCCGCGAGGATCGCCCCGGCGACGTCGAGCGTCGCCTGCACGATCAGGGGGCCGGTCACGTTCGGAATCAAATGGCGGAAAACGATCCGGACGTCGGATGCGCCAACGGCCCGCGCGGCCTCGACGAAGTCCTGGTTGCGCACCGACAGTACGGCACTGCGGATCACACGTGCGTTTACCACCCAACCGACGAAAGCGAGAAGGATCGCCACGGTGTACCAGGTGCCGCCGTAGTGCACGGCCAACGCCCCGGTGATGACGATGACCGGGAGGGTGATGACGACATCGACGATGCGCATCATGATGGCGTCCGTCTTGCCGCCGAAGTGCGCGGCGATGGCACCGTAGGGCGCGCCGAACGCCGTCGACATGAATGCGACGAGGAATGCGATGTTCATTGACTGGCGGGCCCCGCGCAGGACCAGAGCCAGATAGTCGTGCCCGATCTCGTCCGTACCCATCGGGTAGCGCCATGTCGGTGACAGCCGCGGCGGATGGTTCAGAGCCTTGTAGTCGAGTCCGAAGATCGGCGGCGCCAGATACACGATCAACACCAGCACGACAAAGAACGCCAGCGACCCCAATGCGAGGCGGTGCCGGAGAAAGCGCGACACCACCTGCGACGTCTGGCTTCGCTCTCGTACCGTGAACTCGCGCTCGGTGCGGCCATCGGGTGGCGGCGGTGCAACGGTGACCGTCGAGCTGACCCGTGCGGCGCGCGCTTCTGCTGCGCCCGGTCGGCTCGTCGTCTCACTCATAGACGTCTCCGACTGCGCCGCCCGGCGAGGTTCGTCCACGGGCGACGTTCGATCGCCGCGTTCGGTCGTGCGGGTCGCGTGTCGGCAGGCTCACATCATCAAAGACACGCGACGCACCGTCGCTGTTGCGTGGCGAAGGTGTCGATTTGGTATCGACGGACGGTCGGAGCTACGGCACGTACACATCCTCCAGGCACGACGGTGGGAGATGAAACTCGCGCAAGTCCTCGAGTTCGGACGGCAGACCGCTCGGACCATCGACAAGGAGGTCGGGCCGGCCGGCAAAGCGGTATTCAGCGTCCCGAAGGTAGCCGGCGAACGCATCCTCCCCCGCCGTCGGCCTCGAAGTGTGCGTACCCGTCAACACGTCGGCCATGTCGATGCGTGCGACGGACGCATGGCCGCGGTGCCGCCAGTGTCCGCTCTGGGGATCGAACCAATAGTCGGTGAGGAGGCGATGGCCGAAGCGTGCGACGAGATCGACGGCCTCGATGATGAAATCCCCGACGGCGTCGGAGATGAAGTAGTTGAAATTGACCCGGGTCCACCCGGGCTTGATCCCGAGGTAGCCGCGGGCCGCCTGGGCGCGCAGCGCCGCGGATCGTTGTGGAGTTATCGACAGCACGCGGTGCCCGTACGGCCCGGCGCAGGAACAGCCCCCACGAGCCTGTACGCCGAAAAGGTCGCTGAGCAGGCTGACGATGAAGTTGTGGTGCAGGATCCGGCCGTCACAGTGGACGCGGAACGACACGATCGGCAATCTGGCCGCGTCGAGGTTGCCCAGGATCTCGATCGCCGGGTTGCGACTCCACCGTTGCCGGGCGCGCCGCCACCAGAAGTCTTCCCGCTCGGCGATGACGTCGGTGCCGACGGCCTCTTTGAGCGCGACCACGACCCCGGCCCGAATCGACTCGACAATCGCGGGCGTGCCGCCCTCCTCGCGCATGATCGGGTCGTCGATGTAGAGCGCGCCGGCCGGGTCAACGAACGCGATCGTCCCGCCGCCGGGGACGGTCGGCACTGTGCGGGTCATCAGATTCCGGCGTACGACGAGGACGCCGGGCGTCTGTGGCCCGCCAACGAACTTGTGCGGCGAGAAGACGACGGCGTCCTTCCAGTCCCGTCCGCCGGGCTGGCTCGGGGCCATGTCGATAGGCACGTACGGCGCGGCCGCCGTGTAGTCCCACACTGCGAGCGCTCGGTGCTCGTGGAGTACGGCGGAGATCTGAGCGGTGTCGGACAGGATCCCGGTCACGTTGGAGGCAGCCGAAAACGCACCGATCACTTGCGGCCGATCCGCGAATTGGGCCAGCCGCGCGCGCAAATCGACAAGGTCGATGTGACCGTGATCGTCCTCGCCGATCGCGACGACATCGGCCGCGGACTCGCGCCAAGGCAGTTCGTTCGAGTGGTGCTCGAACGGGCCGACCAGGACGACGGGCGTGTCGCGCCGTTGCCAGCCACGGCTCGCGCCGCTGACCGGCAACCCTAAAAGGCGAGTCAGTTTGTCAACAGCGGCCGTCGAGCCCGACCCGCAGAAGATCACCAGGTCGTCGCGGGACCCGTTGACGGCCCGGTGAATTTGCCGGCGCGCGTCTTCTCGCAGTGACGAGGTACGCAAGCCGGTGGCCGAGCTCTCGGTGTGCGTGTTCGCGTACGTCGGTAGGACGTTTCGGCGGATGTAGTCCTCGACGAACGTCAGGGCTCGCCCGGACGCGGTGTAGTCGGCGTACGTGATCCGGCGCGGCCCGTACGGACCGTCGAGCACGTCGCCCTCACCGATGACGCTCTCCCGAATGCGGGACACGAGATCGACGACGGCGCTCGACCGGCTGATGTCCGTACCGGTAAAGGCATGTGGTTGCGCCCGTCCCGTCGACCGGCCTACGTCCGTGAACTCCGCGACGGCGCGATCGATGAGACGCCCCATGCCGAGCATCATGGGCCGGCCACGCGGCGCCTACCGCGGCCGACGATACTCAATTTTGCGCGGTGGGATACCTATGTTTGGTGCGGTCGTCTGTCTAATCGGGTCCTCGCGTGATGCCCGCCGCGGCGCCGGCCGCCTCGCGACGCGACGTGACACCGAGTCGACGCAGCAAGGCCGACACATGGTTGTCGACCGTCCGCCGGGACACGAACAGGCGATCGGCGATCTCGCTGTTGGTGGCGCCCTCTTCCAGCAGTGCGAGGATCTCGAGCTGCCGATCGGTCAGGCGCCCGGGGTTGGCCTGTGTCGTCGTCCGCGGACCCCGTGGCACGCCTCGAACCCCGGCCGCTTGCAGCCGCCGACGGATCATCGACGCGGCGGCCGCAGCGCCCAGGCGATCGAACAGGCCGAGCGCGCGCAGCACGACTGTCACATCGGGCGACTCGCTGAGCTCCCACGCCTGCTCGTACGGGTTTCCGGCCGCCTCCCACAGCGCCGCCGCGCGCTCCCAGTCGCCGGCGATCCCGGCCGCGAACGGCGGCGGGCAGCCCGGAAACGCGATCACCTCGTCGCCGACTCGCCGCAGGTAGCGCAGCACCTCGGCGTGCAGGAGGCGGCGGTCGGTGTAGCCCGAGCGGGACAGCAGAGCCGTGCCGATCGCACGTACCCCCTCCGCGTCGCCGGTGAGCCACAGCCATTCCAACTTCGCCGCCGCCGCGACCGCGCCCTTCTGGTCCTCACCGCTCGCGGCGGCGAGCGCGCTGGCGCGCTCGATGAGTTCAGCGGCGGCGGGATCGCCCCGCCGGGCCAGGAGCCGACCGAGGAAGGCCAACGGATTCACGGCATTGGCGCCGGCGTCCGTGCCCGATCCGACCAGCTCTCGAAGTCGTGATTCGGCCTCGTCCCAGCGGCCCTGCCACATCAGAACGAAGCTCTGCTGGGCCGAGATCCGGAACCGGGCCGTCTCGAGCCGATGTTCGCTCGCTACTCGATCCGCGGTGTCCAGATACGACTTGGCCGCCAGCACCTGCCCGGAACGGATCAACATCACCGCCAGGTTGTGCGTGGCCACCGTGAGATAGTCGGCGTGGTCGATGCGGGTCGCGATCTCGACGGCGGATCGCAGGTCATTCAGGCCCGAATCGTCGCCGGCCGAGCACTTCGCGACGCCCCGGTAGCCCAGCGCGTGCGACACGACGTCATCGCTTCCGGTGGCGTAGGCCGCGTCCAGCGCACGTTCCGACCAGGTACGGGCACCGCCGAAGTCGGCCCGCAACGCGTCCTGGGCGGCCAGCGTGCTGTACCCCAGCGCCAGATCATGACTCGCGCCGCGCGGTTCGAGGATCCGGACCGCGCGTAACGCTTTGTCGCGGTCGGCGACGGGCTGGCCGAGCAACGTAGCGATGCGCGCCGAGAGGAGCAGCGCACTCGCCAGCTCCGCCGGCGACGCTGCGTCGGAATCCCACGCCTCGACGGCTCTATCGGCGTGGTTGCCGGCCTCGCCGAATCGGTTCAGGGCGTACAACGCCCGCGCTGCCAGCCCGTTCAGGCGGGCACGGTCGGCAGCCGGAAGTTTACGGCCGTGCTCGAGCGCCATGCGTGCGTACGCGGCGGTCTCGAGGTGGCCGTCGGCCCGGGACGCCTCGAGCGCGGCCCCGGCCGCGAACGTGGCCGCCGCTTCGAAATCGCGGCCACCAATCGCGTGGTGGACGAGGACAGATTTTTCGGCCTGCACCTCCACCAGCGCGGCGAGCGCACGGCGGTGGTACGCCACGCGTCGCGCGTCGGACAGCGACGACTCCACGACCCGACGCGCGATCTCATGTCGGAATCGCAGTCCACGCGACGTGAAGTCGAGGATCCGGCGGCGCTCGGCCGGCTCCAGATCGCCGACGTCGTCAACGATGCGCATCAGTAGCGGCAAATCGACCTCGGTCGGGTGCACCGCAACCTGGCCGAGCGCCTCTTGACACGGCGCCGGCAACGCGGCGACGCGAGCGGCGACAGCATCGCGGACCGAGAGCGGCATCGCGGTATTTCCCTCGAGGATGACCTCACTCAAGTAGAAGGGATTGCCGCCCACGGCCGCGACCACGGGCGCCGGGTCCATGCCAGCGGCGACGGCCAGTCCACCGACCGCACCATCGGACAGACCATCGAGGTGGATCCGGGTCGTCGACGGACCGGCCAACGAACCGAGCAACCGTTGCAACGGTTCGTTGTCGGGCACATCGTCATCTCGGTAGCTGACGACGAGAAGAGCAGGTAGCGCGTGGACGCGTCGACCAAGAAACCCGACGATGTCCAGCGAGGCATGGTCGGCCCATTGCAGATCCTCCACGATGACGACCGCGGGCCGCTGCCGGAAGCCCATCTCGGTGGTCAAGACGTCGATGAAGGCGTCCCGATCGTCAAGTCCGTCAGCGAAAACGCGCCGATGGTGCCGCGCCATATCGCGGAACGGACCCAACGTTCGGGGCGTGACGAGTTCGTCGCAGCGGCCTTCGAACACCCGGGCGTGTGTCGTGGCCACTTCCGCGAAGGCACGCAGAAGCGTCGTCTTGCCGATACCGGCCTCACCGGAGAGCAAGACGGTGTTTCCGGCGCCGCGACCGGCTTGGGCCAGCGCATCGCGAAGACGCGCAAGCTGCGCCGTGCGTTCGACCATCTCCATCGCGCTTTCAGAACAGCAGCGCGACCGGCGATAAGCAAGGTGTCATCGCGGTGGTCGACGCGGTGGCGGCCGGACCTTGGCGCGCAAGACGACAGCGATCGGCGTCCCTGCCAGCTCAGCGCGGGGCGGCCTACCGACCGCACGCGACAACTGGCGCTACTGACAACTTTTATACAGATGTCGGGAGTGCACGAATTATCGGCGGATACTCGGGAGCGGCGTGGTCGACCGGCGCCCGCCGCGGTCGCTCCCCCGACCACGGCGGCCTCCGGTTTGCGTGCGCTCGGACCCCAACACGACGCCATACGGAGGTGGCGATGACGGCCTCCAAGCGGCGGCTGATCGGCCCGTTGCTGATGACCGGTGACGGTGCGTCGGCCACCGATCGGGCCAATCTGCTCTACACCGTCGCGGGCAGTGTCGCGGTGCTCGTCGAGCTGGACGTCTCGCGCGGCATCACATCGGCCCGCGAACAATTCGTCGCGTTGTTCGACGCGACTTTCCCCGATCCGGCGGTCGTCCGCCCAGTGGTCATCGCGCGGCAATACCTCAGGTGCTTCCTGACTCGGGAGCAGTGTTCTACGCTTGCCGACGCCGATCGCGCCGGACCACGATCGATCTTTCGCATCTGGCCGGACTTCAAGATGCGCGCGCACATCGACCGCTCGGTGTCGACGGTGAAGGCCGATGCTGCGGCCCGTAGCTACGGCACCTCCGGGGAGGGCATCGTCTGGGCGGTCATCGACTCCGGCGTCGCCGAGAGCCACCCGCACTTTTCGTGTCCGGGAATCGGGCCGACGCTCCACGACGACTCGGTCGCCCGCCTGCACCGCGACTTCACCTACCTGATGTCCCCCGATGGCACGCCGAGCGACGATCCCACGCTCGCACTGCAGGACGATCTCGGGCACGGAACGCACGTCGCCGGCATCATCGCCGGCGCTATGCCGCCCGCGCCGACCGAGGTATTGATCGCCACGAACCAACCAACAACCGACGACCTGCCCGCGTGGGTCTCACGTACGCTGCAGCCCGGCCACACCCTGACCGGGATCGCGCCGAGGACGCGGATCGTGAGCCTCAAGGTTCTCGACAGTGACGGCGAAACGAGTTCGAGCGCGGTGATCGCCGCTCTCGACTACGTCAAGCAGATGAATACCGACGGCCGGCTGCAGATCCACGGCGTCAACCTGTCACTCGGCTGCGACTGGTATCCGGACGAGTACGCGGCCGGCCAGAGCCCGCTGTGCCGGTCGGTCAACGATCTCGTACACAACGGTGTCGTCGTCGTGGTTTCGGCCGGCAACAGTGGTGCGGCCGGAACGTTGACCGGCGGCAGCGGTGACGTCAGCGGTCAGTTGTCCACCATCACCGACCCCGGCAACGCCGCCGAGGCGATCACGGTGGGATCGACCCATCGCATCTCGCCGCACACGTACGGCGTCAGTTACACGTCCTCGAAGGGACCGACGCTGGACGGGCGGCTCAAGCCCGATCTGGTCGCCCCGGGCGAGCGCATCACGTCGGCGGCGACGGGGGCCATGCGCGACGGCGTCAAGCCGTTGTTGGGAAATCCGGACGCGGCAACGTACATCGAGGACAGCGGCACGTCGATGGCCGCTCCGCACGTGTCGGGAGCGGTCGCCGCCTTCCTGTCCGTACGTACCGAATTCATCGGTCAGCCCGACGAGGTCAAGCGAATGTTCTGCGCTAACGCAACCTCGCTGGGCCGCCACGAGTTCTTCCAGGGCGCGGGCCTGCTCGATCTCATGCGCGTGCTGTCCAACGTCTAGATCGAGAGGTCATCATGGCTGACATCGCCGGGCTCACCTACTACGAAGTCGACTTCGCCGCGAACGGGGCGCTGACCTCGGACGGCGGGCTGCCGGCCGCGGTCGCCGCCGGCGGAGTCACCGACCTGTTCGTCCTGTCGCACGGCTGGAGCAGCAGCGTCGGCAGCGCGCGATCGCTCTACGACTCGATGTTCTCGCTGCTGGCGCCGATGCTCGGCGACAAGTTGCCGACGAGCGCCGCGGTCGGGATCTTCTGGCCGTCGCTACTGTTCCCCGAAGACGACCCGATGCACGCATCGGCGACGCCGTCGTCAGGCGCCGAGTTGGCGACCGCGCTGGCGCCGGCGTTCCCCGGCAACGAGAACAACCTCACCACCCTCGGTACGCTGCTCGACAAGCAACCGGCCGATCCAGCCAGCCTCCAACAGTTCCATCAGTTGGCGTCCGGGCTGGTGACCACGCCCGTTCTGGCGCCCGAGGACGCTGGGCCGGCCGCTGCCATCACCGGCGAGACCGGTGCGGTGTTCGGACACGCCGCCGCGATGACCAAGAGTCCGGTCGGGCACGCGCAAGGACTGCCGAACCCGTTCAAGACCCTCTGGTCCGGCGCGCGCGAAGTGTTGCGCGGCATGTCCTACTACGAAATGAAGAACCGGGCCGGGGTCGTCGGCCGTGATGGTCTCGGTCCGTTGCTCGCGCGGCTCGCCTCCTCCGCGCCGGGCCTGCGCGTCCACCTCATGGGCCACAGCTTCGGCGCTCGGCTGGTGTCCTACGCCCTGACCGGCCTGCCCCGGTCGGCGACCGGCGGAGCCAGCCCGGTCAAGAGCCTCACCCTGATCCAGGGCGCGTTTTCCCACTTCGCGTTCGCGCGTCCAACGCCCTGCAAGGCGGTCGCGGCCGGCGCTCTGTCCGGCGTGGTCGATCGCGTCGACGGGCCGCTGCTGGCGACGTTCAGCGCGGCGGACCGGGCGGTGGGATGGTGGTACCCGGCCGCCAGCATGCTGGCCCATCAGAACGCGGAGGCAATGGCGGATCTCACCTACGAGTGGGGCGGCATGGGCCACGACGGCTTCCAGCAGTCGCCGGCCGCCAACCGGATCGAGTTGAAGCCGCAGGGCTCCGCGTACGGGTTCGCGACCAACGGGATATACGTCCTCGACGCGAACAAGGTCATCGCCCAGAACCAATCACCGTTCGTCGGTGCGCACTGCGACATCAGCCATCCCGAGGTGGCCTGGGCCGTCGTTTCCGCCGCTGCGCTCTAGTCCGGGGTCCGCGTGGGATCAGTCCCCATCCTGTCCGAGCGCACCGTCGGCCGCCGGGACGGCGATTCGCGCCGACCCGACGAACTCTTGCCCGACGAACTCTTGAACGACGTGCTCAGCGCGGCCGACATGCTCGACACGGATGACCGCCGCCCGGTCGGTGATCCGACGCTTCGGTTGCCCGGGCCGGCGGCGCCAGACCCACCACACGTCGCGGCCGAACGACTCGGCCAGCAGCGCCAGCGACACGGCTACCGCGACCATTGCGGCCGCGGTCGGGAGAGCGCCGGTTGCCACGACGGCGAGAACCGTGCCCTGGGTCGCCGCGACCACCTTGCGCCAGTAGCGCGGCGGGAGCAAGGCGCGCACCCACGGCCACAGGCGACCGGCCACGCCGAACGCATATCGCGCGGCGCCGATCGCTAGCACCCATCCACCGACCGTAGGGGCGGCGTACACGCTGAGCACCAAGATCAGGAATGCGTCGACCTCCATGTCGAACAGCGCGCCGAGACCCGACACGGTTTCCGTACGGCGGGCGACCCAACCGTCGACGGCGTCGAGAACGAGCGCGACACCAGCCAATGTGACCAGCGTCGGTACCGACACCGGTCGGTCGAACGCGTCCGCGACCAGGGCGGTCACGCCGCCGACGAGCGTGGCCCGGGCCAGTGTGACCCGGTCGGCCGGCCCGAGCCGGTCGCCGCCGGACCGGGCAAGACCGCGGGCCAGGATCACGTACGTCGCCACGCCCCACGCCGCGCCGGCGAGCCACCCGGCGACGCCTAGGCCAACACTGCCGGCGAGCACACCGAGCAGCGCCAGCTGGGCAATCAGCCCGACCGCCGGGCCCGTTCGAACCGTACGCACCGAACCTCCGTGTGTCTGTGGGTACAGCAGTAACACGGGTAATAGGACGGTACGGTTCATTTCGGAGCACAAAAGGGGGTGGGCCGGTGCGGCACGACGCACTCGGGTTCTGGCTCTGTGAGCCCGGGATCGGCGAGATCCGCCCGGCGACGCTGCCCGATCCCGGCCCGGATGAGGTCCTGGTCCGCACGCTCCGAACCGGCATCAGCCGCGGCACCGAGACGCTCGTGTTCCGCGGGGGCGTGCCGGCCAGCCAGTACGCCGCCATGCGGGCACCATTCCAGGAGGGCGACTTTCCGGGTCCAGTCAAGTACGGCTACCTCAACGTGGGCGTTGTCGACGAGGGGCCGGCCGCACTACTCGGCCGCACCGTGTTCTGCCTGTATCCGCACCAGACGGCCTACGTCGTGCCGGCCCGGTCCGTCGTGGTGGTGCCCGATGACGTCCCGCCCGCCCGCGCCGTGCTGGCCGGGACGGTGGAGACCGCCGTCAACGCCATGTGGGACGCCGCTCCCCTAGTTGGCGACCGGGTCGCCGTCGTCGGAGCCGGTATGGTCGGCTGCTGCGTCGCCCGCCTGCTCGCGCGGTTTCCCGGCACCGAGGTCACGTTGGTCGATGTCGACCCGAGCCGGTCCGAGATCGCAGCCGCGCTCGGCGTCGACTTCGCCCTGCCGGTCGAGGCCACCGGCGGTCGCGACCTCGTGCTGCACACCAGCGCGACGTCCGCCGGACTCCAGCTCGCGATCGACCTGCTCGCGACCGAGGGCAAGGTCATCGAGCTGAGCTGGTACGGCGATGCCGACGTCACACTGTCACTCGGCGGCGCGTTCCACTCCGGCCGCCTCGCGATCCACGCGAGTCAGGTCGGCATGGTCTCGCCCGCCCGCCGCGGGCGGCGGTCCATGACCGACCGGTTGGCGCTGGCGCTGGATCTGCTGCGGGATCCCGCCTTCGATGCGGTGATCACCGGCGAGTCCAGTTTCCGGGAGTTGCCCGAGGTGATGTCCCGGCTGGCCGCCGGCCGACTCCCGGCGCTCTGCCACACCATCACGTACGGCGAAGGGTGAGTTTGTGTTCAGCGTGACCGTCCGCGATCACATGATGATCGCGCACAGCTTCCACGGCGCGGTATTCGGGCCGGCGCAACGCCTGCACGGCGCGACGTTCGTCGTCGACGCGACGTTCCGCCGCCCGGCTCTCGACCCCGACAACATCGTGGTCGACATCGGCCGTGCCGCCGAGGTGCTACACGCCGTCGTCGGCGAGCTGAGCTACCGAAACCTGGACGACGAGCCCGAGTTCGCCGGCATGAACACGTCGACCGAGGCGCTCGCCCAGGTGATCGCCGACCGCCTCGCCGCCCAGATCGACGCCGGCGCGCTCGGCGAGGGGGCCCGGGGACTGGCCGGGATCGTGGTCACGCTGCACGAATCCCACATTGCGTGGGCCAGCTACGAGCGGTCGTTGTGACTACTGTCCATTTCGTTGTGCCTGATGGCATCGACGATCCGAAACGGCCGAGCGGCGGTAATACCTACGACCGCCGGCTCAGCGATGGGCTGCGGGCGCTTGGCTTTGACGTACCCGAGCATGGTGTCGCCGGACGCTGGCCGGAGCCGGACGCGCCGGCGCGTGCGGCGCTCGAAGCGGTCATCGCGGGTCTCCCGGACGGAGCGGTCGCGCTGGTCGATGGCCTGATCGCGTCGACCGCGCCGGAGGTACTGGTGCCGGCCGCGCGTCGGCTGCGATTGGTCGTTCTGGTGCACATGCCGCTCGGTGACATCCGCGAGCGCGACGTTGGGTTCGCCGACGACGCAAGCGACGCCGACCAGCGTGAACGATCGGTGCTGTCGGCCGCCGCCGCGGTCGTCACGACGAGCGAGTGGACCCGGCGACGGCTGATCGACCGGTACGGACTGCCACCGCATCGCGTCCACACGGCGCAGCCCGGCGTCGACGCCGCCGATCTGGCACCGGGATCCGGGTCGGGCGGAGATCTGCTGTGCGTCGCGGCGGTTGCACCGAATAAGGGCCATGACGTGCTGCTCGCGGCGCTGGCGAAGATCGCCGACCTGAGCTGGCGGTGTACGTGTGTCGGATCCCTCGACCGCGATCCGGGGTTTGTCGACCTCCTCCGCCGTCAGGTCCGCGCGGACGGGATCGAGCATCGCGTGCGCTTTGCCGGACCGCTCACCGGCGGCGATCTCGACACCGCATACGCATCGGCGGATCTGCTGGTCCTGGCGTCACACGCCGAGACGTACGGCATGGTCGTCGTCGAAGCGCTTTCCCGTGGCATTCCGGTCGTGGCGACGGCCGTCGGGGGCTTACCCGAGGCGCTTGGTCACGTACCCGACGGGCGGCAACCAGGCCTGCTGGTGCCATCGGGCGATGCCGGCGCATTCGCGGCCGCGTTGAGCGACTGGCTCAGCGACGCCGGCCTGCGCGACCAGCTTCGTCGCGCCGCCCGCGATCGACGCGACGCGTTGACCGACTGGTCGACAACCGCGCGCCGTGTCTCGACGATCCTGTCCGCGGTGGTCGCATGATCGATATGAGCGTCCGCGTCAGTCCGGAGTGGCTCGATCTTCGGGAACCGGCCGATGCGGCGGCCCGGTCCATCGAGCTTGTCGAGATGGTTGCCCGCACGGCTCCAATGGCCGGCCATACGATCGTCCACGACCTCGCCTGCGGCACCGGATCCATGGCCCGGTGGCTCGCGCCGCGCTTGGCCGGTCCGCAGCATTGGGTGCTCTACGACTGGGACCCCGACCTCCTCGACCGCGCCGGAGCGGCGATGCCCGACGCGAGCTCCGATGGCGCCGAAATTACGTACGAGACCAGATCGCGCGACATCACCCGCTTGGATCCCGCCGATCTGGCGGGGGCATCCTTGATCACCGCATCGGCGCTACTGGACATGTTGACCGCGGAAGAAGTGCGGCGAGTCGTAGCGACGTGTGTCGGCGCGGCGTGTCCCGCCCTTCTCACGCTCTCCGTCGTCGGCCAGGTCGAACTCGCGCCGGCTGACCCGCTCGATCATCAAGTCGCCGTCGCCTTCAACGACCATCAACGGCGCACGGTCGGCCACCGCCGCCTGCTCGGTCCGGACGCGGTCGGCGTCGCGGCCGAGGAGTTCACCCGCCTTGGGTCGGAGGTCATGGTCCGGCCCAGCCCCTGGCGGCTGGGGCCGGAAGAGGGAACGCTCGCGGCCGAGTGGTTCGGAGGCTGGCTGGGCGCCGCGTGCGAGCAGCAACCCGCGCTGAGCACGGCGACCATCACGTATGCGAAGCGGCGCCGCGCCGAGGCTGCCGCCGGCCGGCTCGGCGTGACGCTCGGTCACGACGACCTTCTGGTACGGCCGCGATGACCGCCTGTGGAGCAACTGAACCGTGGACCCGCCGGCTCGCGTATGTCTGGTCGGGGAGCGGGTTCGGCCAGGGGTCCCATACGGACAGCGCCTCGGCGGCACCCTCGGGGAGGTCGGGCGCCGGGATGAGTCGAACGTGGTGGGCGTGGGCACGCCTGACGGGCGGCGCCGTCGTCCTCGCAGTCCTGGTGTGGCGGCTCGGCACCGGACCTTTCATGGACGGCCTGCGAACAATCAACGGCTGGTCACTCGCGGCCGCCGTCGGCATCGCGCTCGTGACCACAGCGTGCTGCGCCTGGCGGTGGAGCATCGTCGCGCGCGGCCTCGGTGTGCCGGTGGCGTTGCCGGCGGCGATCGCCGCGTACTACCGGTCACAGTTCCTCAACGCGACATTGCCCGGCGGGGTGCTCGGGGACGTACACCGCGGTATCCGTCACGGCCGCGACGCCGGTGACCTCGGTCGGGGTCTTCGCGCCGTCGCCTGGGAACGGTCGGCCGGTCAGGTTGTCCAGCTAGCTCTGGCTCTTGTCGTGCTGCTCACGCTGCCGTCACCGGTGCGGTCGTCGATGCCGATCGTCGCCGGAGCGGTCGTGGCGGGCGCGCTTGTCGTCGTACTGCTCGCCCGCAGACTCGCAGACGACGGAGCATCCCGATGGGCCCGGATCCGGGAAATCGCGAACGCTGACGTTCGCGACGGCGTGCTGGCGCGCCGCTCGTGGCCGGGCATCGTGTTCGCCTCGGTCGTCGTCGTGATCGGCCACACGGCGACGTTCGTCATCGCCGCGCGCACCGCTGGCTCCGCCGCGTCGCTTACTCACCTGCTGCCGTTGGCGATGATTGTCCTGCTGGCGACCGGGGTACCGACGAACATCGCCGGATGGGGACCACGCGAGGGGGTCGCGGCATGGGCGTTCGGCATGGCCGGCCTCGGCGCGGATCAAGGTCTGTCCACCGCCGTGGTGTACGGCGTGCTCGTGCTGGCGGCTAGCCTGCCCGGCGCAGGAGTGCTCGGGGTCGTATGGGTCAAGCGTTACGTAGCGCGCCGGACCGGCGACCGCGCGCGGCACGGTCCGATCCAGCGCGAGCCGATCCAGCGCGAGCCGATCCAGCGCGAGCCGATCTGGCGCAAGAGCTACGACGAGCCGTCCGGTCCGAGCACGCACACAGTTCCCGCGCCACGCCCCGAGTGGGTGGAACCAGCCCGGTGGCGGATGGCGGCCACCGCCGAGCCGAAGGGCGCGACCCGTGGGTGACCGTCCGTACACGTTGTTGAGCTGCGGTATGTCGATCGACGGCTACCTCGACAGTGCGACGACAAAACGGCTGGCGCTGTCGAACGACGCCGACTTCGATCGTGTCGACGCGGTCCGCGCGGACTGCGACGCGATCCTGGTCGGTGCGGCCACAGTTCGCAACGACAATCCCCGGCTGCTGGTGCGTTCCCAGGCCCGCCAGGAAGCCCGCGTCGCGCGAGGTCTCCCACCGTCACCGATCAAGGTGACGGTGACCCGGCGTGCGCGGCTGGACGCGAGCGCCAACTTCTTCGCAACCGGCGACACCGAGAAGCTCGTCTACTGCGCGAGCGATGTGGTGCCCGAGGCCTGCGACCGGCTCGGTGGCGTCGCGACCGTGGTCGACGGGGGCGAGCCGGTGGACATGTGCCGCATCAGTGAAGATCTTTTCGACCGCGGCGTGCAGAAGTTGATGGTCGAAGGCGGTGGGACGGTGCACACGCAGTTCCTGACCGCGGACCTCGCCGACGAGTTGCACCTCGTGGTCGCCCCGTTCTTCGTCGGCGACTCACGAGCGCCACGATTCGTCAGCGACGGCCGCTTTCCCTGGAACGCGGACCGGAGGGCAACGCTCGCCGAGGTTCGCCAGATCGGTGACGTGGTGCTCCTGCGTTACGCCCTCTCGTCCCGGTTCTGTGCGGGCTGAAGTCCAGGAGGTAAGAGTGCCGGGAACACTTCCCGTGGCGACCATCCGTACGCAGGTGTTGGTGCCGATGCGTTTCCTCGACGGGTTCACCACGACGGCACGGGTCTTCACGTTCGACGGCCTCGTGGACGACCGCGAGCATCTCGCGCTCGGGTTGGGCAACTGCACCGCTCCGTTGCCGGCAATCGAGCCTCCGACGTCGGTACCGCTGGTGCGGCCGCACAGCGAATGCCTCACCGGTGACGTATTCGGCAGCCAACGATGCGATTGCGGTCCGCAGATGCGCGAAGCGGTCGAACGCATCGCCGATGCCGGCGGCTTCCTGCTGTATCTCCGACAGGAAGGCCGGGGCATCGGGCTCTACGCGAAACTCGACGCGTATGCGCTGCAGGATGCCGGCCTCGACACGTACGAGGCCAATCTCGCGCTCGGCCACGGCGAAGACGAGCGCGACTACACCGTGGCAGCGCAGATGCTGCGGGCATTGGGACTGACCCGAGTCACGCTGCTGAGCAACAACCCGGACAAGGCGGCGCAGCTGTCTCGGCTCGGCGTGACCGTGACCGAGACACTCCCGACACATGTGCACCTGTCGCCGGCGAACGCCAGCTATCTGGCCACCAAGGCCAAGCGTGGCGCTCACACGATCGACCTGCCGCTCGTCGGCGAACCTTCGGCCTGACGCGCAGCCGGGGAGCTACTCGCGGCTGAAGAACTCGACGAGTACGGGCGCCAGCGCGGCCGGATCGACGTCGTGGGTCTGGCCTTCGAGGCCACGTAGCGTCGCCGACGGCATCGTCTTCGCCAGGGTTCGCGCCGTATCGGCCATGAACGGCAGACTTGCTTCGCCGTACACGACAAGGGTTGGCGTTTCGATGCCGGCGATCCGGTCGACCGGGACCGTACCGTCGCCGTACATCGCTCCCATGTGGTCGTACGCGAGCGTGGGTGCGATCGACTCCGCGACCGGCCAGAACGGGGATTGCCGCATCCCCTCGATCTGCTCGGCGGGCATGCCGACGCAGGCCATGAACGCCGCGACCGCGTCACCCCGCCGGCCGTTCGCCAGCGCATTGGTCAGTGCGGCCAGGTATCCCTGCCACCGGGGCTGTGCGGCCGGATCGTCGTTGTACGGCGCTTCGTAAAGAGCGAGTCCGCCGACCTTGTTGCCCAGCATCGCGGTGGCTTCGAGGGCCAGGCAAGCACCGGAAGAGTGCCCGTAAAGGCGGACCGGGGCACCGGCGACCGCGATGATCGCCGCGAGGTCATCGATTTCGCGCTCCAACGCGTACGGAAGAGTGTCACCGCTGTCGCCGCGGCCACGTCGGTCGTACACGTACACGCTGAAGGTTGTGGCGAGCAATTGCGCGAGGCGCGGCTTGGACCCCGACCACCGCGTGGTCAGCGCGCCGTCCACAACGATCAGCGGTGGCCCATCACCACTGCGGTCATAGGCGATTGTCGTGCCATCGGCCGATTCCACTGCTGTCATGTCGAACTCCCATCGGTGAGCCGCGCAAGATACGCGGCGAACTTGTCGAGGGACGTGCGGAAGCCTGCCTGCGCCTCCGGCGCCCGGAACGCCTCGGGAACGTTGGCCTGATGGATGCGCACCTCAGTGCGGCCATCGCCGAGGTCAATGAGCGTCGACGTCGTCACCACGCCGGTGCCGGTCTCGCGCCACACCAGTCGCGACGGCGTCACGACCTCGGTGAAGACGGCCCGCGTCGGATACCGGCTGCCATCGGTGTCATTGACCATCACGGTCTCGAACACCCCGCCCGGTCGGGGGTCGATCGTGATGGTGGCTTGCGGTGTCGAGACACCGGCCGGTCCCCAGAAGTGCGTCAGATGCTCGGGTTCGGTGAGGCAGCGGAACACGAGTTCGCGTGGTGCGTCGAAGACACGCGTGTAGGTGAGTTGGTTCACGTCAGTCATCGCTCGCCCTTTCTGCCGCCGGCGCTCGTTCGGCCGGCGCTCGTTCGGCCGGCGCTCGTTCGGCCGGCGCTCGTTCGGCCGGCGCTCGTTCGGCCGACGCTCGTTCGGCCGGCGCTCGTTCGGCCCGCGCGGGATTGGCCCGCGCGGCATCGGCCGGCGCCGGGCTGGAACGCTGGACCTCGCGCAAGTGCGAGTCGAGTTTGTCGAAACGCTGTGACCACAGCCGCCGGTTCGCCTCGATCCAACCGACCGCCTCGTCGAGCGCCGCCCACTCGAGATGGCACGGCCGGAACTGAGCCCGCCGACTGCGCGAGATGAGACCCGACCGCTCCAGCACTTTGAGGTGCTTGGAGAACCCGGGCAGCGTGAGCCCGGACGGCTCGGCCAGCTCGGTCACCGTGGCGTCGCCGCGCGTCAGCCGGGCGACGATCGCACGCCGGGTCGGATCGGCCAGCGCCATGAACGCGGCGTCGAGCTGAGCATCGGTGAGCGGCATAGCCCTATTTCACCGCAGAGCTAATTAGCTGTCAAGCTAAATACCCTACGATCTGACGCGGTCCGTGATCACCTCGAACTGTTCGGCCGGCCCTCGCGTCGTGATGGGTAGGGGCCACCGTGCCCTGGTGGCCGGACTGCCCGCGACGTTGGGAGAGGCATCCGCTCGGCCCGCACGAAACGCACGCGCGAGTGGCCGGACTGGCACTGCGACGACGAGAAGGCTCAGCCATGATCAGCGAGGACAACCTCGCGGGACGCCCGTCGACCGGAGGCCCGCAACCGCGACGCCGTCCGTCAGCGCACTTTTCATCCGCTACGGTGATCGACACCGGCGCCGTACGCCACACGACCGAGCTCGATTCCGGCGCGTTGCGCACCGCCACGGCGCCCGTTTCCACCGCCCCGCGCGATTCCGGCACACCGCGCACCGCCACGGCGCTCGATTCCGGCACCGCACGCACCGCCACGGCGCAGGTTTCCAGCGCCGCACACCCCACGATCGGCCTCAATCGCGCCGCCGCACACCTCGGCAGCGCAACGCATCCCATCGCGACCGACAATTCGGCCGCCCGCGCGATGACAACGCCGCCCAGCGCTACCAAGACAGCGCTGGCCCGCGCCCGACAGCCGACCAACACCGCCTCCCCGGCGGCCACCGGACGGGCGCGGCTGGTGGGCCTGGACGGCATCCGCGGCCTGGCCGCGTTGTTCGTGGTCCTGAATCACGTATTCCTGCGCGCATTTCCCGGCTACCCGGTGGATCACGCGCCGTTCTGGGCCGCCTGGTTCATCTACGGTCGCTTCGCCGTCGTCGTGTTCATCGTGCTGTCCGGCTTCTCACTCACCGTGTCGCCGGTGCGATCCGGCTGGCGACTCGGCTCGACGTCCCGGTTCGCCTATCGACGCGCGTGGCGCATCCTTCCGCCGTACTGGTCGGCACTCGTTTTCAGTCTCCTGATGACCTGGTTCGTGCTGGCGCAGCCGGGGTGGGCAGTGCCCAACGGGAAGTCGGTCGTGGTCTACGGACTCCTGATCCAGGACGGGGTCGACGCGCCGATCCCCAACCGCGCATTCTGGTCGATCGCGATCGAGGCCCAGCTGTACATCGTGCTTCCGTTGCTGCTGCTCCTCGTCCGGCGGATCAGCGCGATGGCCATGGTGGCGATGGTCGCCGCGATCGTGGTCACTGTCGGCGTGCTCGCACCACACGTGGCCATCATGAACACCGCGATCATCCGCTTCACGCCCGACCTCGCCGTACTGTTCGCCATCGGTGTCATGGCCGCCGGTGTCGTCGGCGCGAGCGAGCGACGCAGATCCTGGCCGTGGCATTGGTTGGCGCTGTACGCAGCCGCGCCGGTCGTCGCGCTCATCGCCTGGAAAGGCTCGGTCTGGACGATCGACAACCTCTTCTGGGTCGACCTCGCGTGGGGACCGGCCATCGGGTGCCTGCTCGCCGCGGTGGTCACGGATCGACCCCGACCGCTGGTACGGGCTTTGGACACCCGCCCGCTACGCAGCCTGGGATCGTTCTCCTACAGCCTCTACCTCACGCACGCCCCGATCGTGATCGCCGTGTCGTACGGCGTCGTCGCCGGCCGCGTCCCCCCGGGCGTACCGTCGTTCCTCGTCCTCGCGGCCATCCTCATCCCGCTCACGGTCACGTTCGCCCGGCTGTTCGCCGCGGTGTTCGAGATCCCATTCCAGCGACATCGTGGGTGGCACGCTCTCCGGAGCGCTGCGGCGGACTCCTGGAACCGGAAACATCCTTCCGTACGGCAACCGGATCATCCGGAGCCGCAGATCCCGGCTGCCGCCGGACGCTGCCCTCACCCGGGGCCGTTAGCCGCAGTGTGGTGCCGCGTTCGGCGGTGCCGCGTTCGCCGCCGTGACGATGTCAGGTTGTGCAGACTGCCGATTGTCAGGGTCGGGGGTGATAGGGGTTGCGGCGGGGGCGGCGTTGGGGGTCGATGTGTGCGGGTGGGATGAAGTCGGGTCGATGGTCGGCGCCCATTCGGATCGTCCACTCGTTTTGGTGGATGAGCCGGTGGTGGTGACCGCACAGGGCAACACCGTTGTCACGGTCGGTGCGGCCGCCCCGGGCCCAGAATTGGATGTGGTGGATGTGGCACCAGCGGCTGGGCCGATCACAGCCGGGGAACGCACAGCCACCGTCGCGTAGCACGACGGCTGCCCGTGCGGCGCCGGTGAACGGTCGCCGGGTGCGGCCGAGGTCGATCGGTACGCTTGCTCCGTCCAATATGACGGGCAGGATCTGCGCCTCGCAGGCCAGGCGACGCGTGACCGACGGCGAGAGCAGGGCACCGGTGTCGAGTTGGCCGACGGCGACTTCCCGGGTGAGGGCGTCGAAGTCGACGGTGACGTTGAGCTGCGGCGGCTGTCCGCCGGTGTCCGGGAGGCCACCGGAGGCCAGGGCGATGCGGCAGACCTCAACCAGGGCGTCGGCGCGGCGGGCGGGTGCGCTGCGTGGGTCGGGGCCGGTGTCGTCGCGGACCGGCCGGGTCAGTGGTTCGATGGCGGCGGCGATGATGGCGGCGCCCTCGGTGTCGAGGATGCCGCTGATCCGGGTGCCACCGATTCCATCCGGTGAGAGCGACAAACCCCGGCGTTGGTGGGCCAGTCGTTCTTCGCGGTCGAGCCGGTCGCGTAGCCGGGTGTCGGCGAGGTCTGGGTTGACGTGGGCGAGCACCCGTTCACCGAGCCGGCGCAGGATCGCTGGTTCGAATTGGGTGGCGTGGTCGATGAGGATCGCCTCGACTTTGTCGAGGATGGCTGGGTCGTCGGGTGGGACGTCGTCGAGGACGTGGCCGATCGCCAACGCCTGCGACGGGTTGACCGCGCCCGTCTCGACCGCGTCGGCGAGTGCCGGCCGCTGGTCGATGAGCTGCCCGAGTGTGATCATGCGGCTCGCGTCGGCCGGTGAGATGCGCAGAATGTCGCGCAGCCACGCCACCGCCGATGCGGCACCGTCCTCGCGCGGCAGGTCCCGTCCGGCGGCCTCGTGGGCGAGTGTGGCGGCCGCACCGGCAACGAGCGTGGCGATGCGTTGCAGCCGCCCGAGCGAGGACCGCAGGTCGTCGTTGGACAGCGCATACGTCGGGCGAGCCGCGAATGCCGCAACAGCCGAGATCGCCGCCTGTAGCAGCTCGTCCGGCCCATCCACGACCACATCTTCACACGCATGTACGACAGAATCAGGGCGGCCGGCCTCGACTTGTCCAATGTGGACGAAGCGATCTGATTTCGAAAAACTTTTGGAGAACCATGCGCCCGGTGGACCGGTCGAGTCCCGAGCCCGGCGGTCCCGACGTCGAAGCAGCCAACCTCGAAGTCGAGCGATGCCGTCTGCATCACCGGTGCGTCGATTCCGGATGCTCGGCGTGCGGCCGCGTCACTATGGCCGTCGAGGGATAAGTCGCCACTGCGCCATATCCACGTTGCAGCGCGCGTGTGACCACGGCTCCGATGCGCGTCCCGACATCGAGCAGCCGGTCGCGGTGGGGTCGAAAGCGACAACCGCGCCGCCGGCGCGACCGCTAGCGCCCGACCGACAACGCGAGCGACCGACCGGTAACGCCGCTACGCGGTGTCGCCGACGCGCTCGATGAAGATCGGCGTGTCCGATACCGCGACCCGCAGCTGACCACCGCCGACATCAACCGCGTGCTGCTGGCCGAACGCGTCCGTCACGCACGCCGATTCCGTTGGCCATGGCAGCCGCAGGCTCACCGGCGGCTGATCCTCGCCGTCGAACCAGTCGCGCTGGTCCCATGCGACAACAAGCGGCGGTGCATCAGACCGATCAACCTCGAACGCGAAGACTGACGGCGAATCGGCCACGGTGATGCGTCGTGCGTCGGTCACGCCGGCGAGCCGATCGGCCAGCCGAGCGAACGTGTCCGCCGCGGGACGACGGCGATCGAGATCGGTCCCGTCGTAGTCCATCAACGGAAGTTTGCCGAAGAGCAAATGCATCATCTGGTACGGATCGTGCCAGCCCGCGATTTCCGGCGCGAGGTTCCAGTAGGCCAGACGCCGGATGCCGCAGGCGATCGCGAGCACGGTCCGGGCCACGAGCTGGCGGCAGTTGATCCGGTGCCGCTTGGCCTCGAGCTCCGGCGGGCAGCCGTCCATGAACATCTGCAGGCGCGGCGGCAGCTCCGGCATCTTCGCGTACAACGCCGTCATGGCACGTCTTTCGGGGGTGTCCTGACCGGCTAGGGCCGATAGCTCCTCCGTGCTCTGCGTCGGCGGCGGCTCGGCAAACGCAGCCGCGAAGATCTGACCGATCACGTCATCGAGCTCCGGGAATTCGAACAGCACCGGTCCGGCATGCTCGCCGGCGACGATCGGCTTGTCGTAGCCGTACCCCCGCATCATCTGCCGGGCCGTCTCGACGTAGTCAGGGATGCGCGCGGGCTCGCCATACAGGTGGACGCTGAAGAGATCGAATGCGTCTCGTCCGGCGTCGACGAGGTGGTCGAAGAACTGGCGTGGCGGGCTGTCCGGTGCGCCGCTGAACACGTCGTACCCGCAACCGCCGAGCACGACGAGCGCGGCCGGGTCGACGGCCCGGACCGCGGCGTGCATGGCTTTGAGCTGCGCGACATACTCCGGTGCCGTGCCGGCCCACAGCAGTCCGGCGTTGCTCGGCTCGTTGTCGCACTGCCAATACTGCACCTTGCCGCCGCAGTGGCTGACCAGGCGCCGGACGAACTCGGCGTAGGCGCCGAGGTCGTTCGCCGGCGATGGTGGCAGGAAGTTCGTCGACTGCCGAGTAGCCCAGGTCGAGCTCGAGCACACGGTGATCCAAACCTCGTCGTCCCCGTCCAGCTGGCTCAACAACGCGTCGACGGTGTCCCAGACGTAATGGCCCGGCTTCGGTTCGACCTGGGACCAGTAGACATAGGCGCGGACCAGACCGGCGCCGAGGTCACGCGCCTGCGGTACGAACGCATCCGGCCGGGCGAACAGGCCATAGCTGATGCCGCGGACGACGCCGAGACGGACTCCCGCCAGGTCGATCGCACGCGTTCCGGCATGGCTGGTCATGATCACGCTCCTCCGAATTAATGACATCCGAGTTTACGACGTATATCCGAAGTATAAGACGTATACTCAAGCGATGCCAAAGCGTTTGTCCGCCCGCGAGCTGGCCCCGATCTGGACGCAACCGCCGCCGCCGGCCCGACAGCGGGCACTGGGCCGCGACGAGATCGTCGCCGCGGCGATCGCTGTGGCGGACGCCGACGGTCCGGACGCGGTCACGATGAAGGCCGTCGCCGGCCGGCTCGGCCCGTACACCCCGATGGCGCTGTACCGGTACGTACACAGCAAGGACGGCCTGGTTGACCTCATGCTCGACGCCGCGATCGGGATGGTTCCGGTTCCCGATGCGCCCGGATCCGATTGGCGAGGGGACCTGAGAACGGTTGCCGTCGGCACGCGGGAAATGATCAAAAGCCATCCCTGGTACGCGTGGCTGGTCCACACTCGGCCGCCGATCGGGCCGAACACGATGCGCCGCACCGAGTTCATCCTGGCCGTGCTGGTCGGACAGGGAGCGACCATCCCCGCCGCGATGACGTTCGCCGCACTGATCGATCGGCACATCTTCGGCAGCGGACTCCAGGAAGCGCAGGAGGCGCGGTTCAATCAACGTCACGGGCTCGATCGCCCCGACGAACTCATGGCGGCGATCGCGTCGGTACGCGAACTCGCCGCCGCCGACGGCCGGCTTCCGTTGCTGACCTCGTGGCTGGCGGAGCCGACCGCCGACACGGTCGACGAACAATTCGAGCTCGGGCTCGACTTCCTCCTTGACGGGATCGCCAAGCGCCTGCCGCGTCGGCGCGCGTCGACGAGACGGACGACCGTCCCTTCCGGAGCGGGCGCGACCCATTGACGGGGGCAGACCGATGGTGGTAGGCGTCGGTATTGTCGATCCATGAGACCACGAGTCGATTACCTGCTGTCGGCCACGCTGTTTCTTGCTCCCCAGCTGGCCGGCGATCGCATCTACTTCATCTCGGATCTGTCCGGCCGGCTCAGCCTGTGGGCCATGGACGCGAGCGGCAGCGTGCCGGAACGACTGCTGCCGGCCGACATCGGGCTGCTGACCCCGGAGTTGGTCAGCGGCGAGTCGTTTGTGGCGCTGCCGCAACTCGGGAAGATCGTCGTCATGCTGGATAAGAACGGCGACGAAAACCAGCAACCGTGCGTGTTGCCGATCGGTGGTGGCGACCCGGAGCCATTGTTCGGCGATCGCTTCGCCGGCCAGCAAGTGATGTTGGTCCGTCTCGACCCCGACGGTCGCGGCCGCATCATCGTCGACCCGCGTAAGCGACCGGACGTCGAGGCGTACGAGTTCGACCTCACCCAGCCGGATCTCGGTCTGCGCCTGCTCGGCACGTCGAAGTATGTCGGCATGCCGGTCGGCCGCGACGCCGACGGCGACCGCTATCTGATCGTCGACGAATACCTTCCCCGCGACACGACCCTGTGGCTGTGGGAACGGGCTACCGGCGTACGTCGGTTGCTGCGCGGTACGCCCATCGACGCGCGCTCCGGCGACGAACCCGAGCGACGCGAGGGATTCGGCAACGGCTGGTTCATCGACGATGACCTGGTGCTGCTGGAGTCGTTCGCGTTCGACGATCTCGGCGGCCTTGCGTGGCTCTCGCTGGCGGAACCCGAACGGCTCGCGCCGGTAGAAATCGCCGGACTGCGACACCACGGACGGGGCGAGTTCACCGGCGCCCATCAACTGACCGGCAGCCGCTACTCGCTCACGTACAACGTCGATGGGGTGTCGTTCGGGTACGGCGCCCACTTCGATCCGGCGGCGCGCCGGATGGTCGTCGACGAGATGCTCTTCGGCGCCGGGGAGCTGGGAAACGGCGTCGTCGAGCACGTGCACTTCGACGAGGAGACCGATCGCTACGTGGCGTCGTACTCGTCCGCTGCCACGCCGTCGCAGTTAGCCGTGCTCGGCGCAGTCGACGACGACGGCGTACGCACGGCCACGTTCGTGACGCGCAACCGCGTCATCGGCCTCGACGCCGGCATGCTCGGATCGGGCGAGGACGCGTCCTTTACGAGCCACGACGGCCTTCGGATC
Source organism: uncultured Actinomycetota bacterium (assembly GCA_963724705.1). Lineage (GTDB taxonomy): Bacteria > Actinomycetota > Actinomycetes > Mycobacteriales > Micromonosporaceae > DASQPR01. The sequence goes on along the minus strand of CAVRVS010000004.1, from coordinate 874,422 downwards.
TCCGCCCGGCTCTACCTTCCGGCGGCGCAACTGGGCTACGCCGGGCCGCGCCCGATCGTGTACTACATCCATGGTGGTCCCCAGGGTCAGGAACGGCCGGACTTCACGTGGTTCTCGATGCCGCTGATCCAGTACCTGACGCTGCGAGGCTTCGCCGTCTTCGTCCCGAACGTACGCGGTTCCACCGGCTACGGTCAGGAGTACATGGCCCAGGTCGACCGGGACTGGGGTGGAAAGGACCGCCTGGACCACGTCGCCGGTGTCGAGCACCTGCGCCAGGATCCCCGGCTGGACTCGGGTCGGATCGGTGTCATGGGTCGCTCCTACGGCGGCTTCATGACGTTGACGCTGGCCGGCCGCCATCCCGAACTCTGGTCGGCGGCGATCGACATGTTCGGCCCGTACGACCTGCCGGTATGGGTGACGCGGCTGCCGGAGGCGTGGCAGACGTATTTCCACCTGTTCCTCGGCCACCCCGACCGGGACCGCGACGAGATGATTGCCCGGTCGCCGCGCACCTACCTCGGTGACCTGGCCTGCCCCATGATGGTGATCCAGGGCGCCAACGATCCGCGCGTCACGAAGGCGGACTCGGACGAACTCGTCGAGGAACTGCGCGGCAAGGGCAAGCAGATCGACTACCTGGTGTTCGAGGACGAGGGTCACGACATCACCAAGGCGGCCAACAAGGTCCGCTGCTACGAGGCGATTGCCGATTTCATGGTCGCCCACCTGCAGCCGGGCGAACCAAAGCAGTAGCGCACGGTCCGGCGCGGCGTCACTCGCCGCGCCGGAAGTGCATGCACGGGTACGGCATAGGCCGGCGTGTGCGCCGTCGCCGTCACGTCACGCGCGTTCACTGTGCCCGGCTGTGTTCCGGCGGCCACTCAACGTGAGTGTCAGACCACGTCGTATCCTCAGTGGAACGAACAACGCCCGTCCCCCGCGTTGAGGAGTCACCACATGACGGTCAGCACCGCACCCGCCGCCGCAACCGACAAGCTGGATCGCGGAGTCCTGAAGGTCGCCGGAGTGGTCGTGCTCGGCGCCATCATGGCGATCCTCGACATCACGGTCGTGAGTGTCGCGCTGCCGACGTTCCAGCGGGTGTTCCACGCGTCGTACGCCACGGTCGCGTGGACGATGACGGGATACACGCTGGCCCTGGCGACGGTCATTCCGGTCACCGGGTGGGCGGCCGACCGGTTCGGGACCAAGCGCCTCTACCTCGCGTCCATCGCACTCTTCGCCGGCGGTTCGGCGCTGTGCAGTGTTGCGTGGGGCATCGGCCCGCTGATCGGGTTCCGAGTGCTGCAGGGCCTGGGCGGCGGCATGTTGATGCCATTGGGCATGACCATCATGACCCGGGCCGCCGGCCCCGATCGCGTCGGACGGGTGATGGCCGTGCTGGGCGTGCCGATGCTGCTCGGCCCCATCGGTGGTCCGATCCTCGGCGGCTGGCTGATCCAAGCGGCCAGTTGGCACTGGATCTTCCTCATCAACGTACCGATCGGCGCGGTTGCGTTCGTCGCGGCGCTGCGCATCCTGCCGACCGATAAGCCGCGGCCATCCGAGGCGTTCGACTTCCTCGGCATGCTGCTGCTCTCCCCCGGCCTGGCACTGTTCCTCTACGGTGTGTCGTCGATTCCCGGCGCCCATACGGTCGTCGCGGCCAAGGTGCTCATCCCGGCGATCATCGGCCTCGTCCTCGTGCTGAGCTTCGTGCTCCACGCGCTGCGCAAGGCGCACCCGCTGATCGACCTCGGCCTGTTCGGGAACCGCAACCTGAGGATCGCGGTCATCACCATGACGCTGTTCTCGGTCGCGTTCATGGGCACCATGTTGTTGTTGCCGAGCTACTTCCTGCAGGTTCGCGGCGAGACGACTCTCAACGCCGGCTTGCTGCTGGCGCCGCAAGGGTTCGGCGCGATGCTCACCATGCCGATCGCCGGACGGCTGACCGACAAGATCGGGCCGGGCAAGCTGGTCCTCGGCGGCATCGTCCTGATCGCCGCCGGCATGGGCGTCTTCACCCAGGTGACCGCCGGCTCGTCGTACGTGCTGCTGCTCGCGGCGTTGTTCGTCATGGGCATGGGAATGGGCATGACGATGATGCCGATCATGTCGGCCGCCCTGGCCAGCCTGCGTGATCGCCAGATCGCCCGGGGCTCCACGATGATGAACATCATCCAGCAGACCGCCGGCTCCATCGGCACGGCCACGATGTCGGTGATCCTGACCAACCAGGTGCTCAACAGCAAGGCCGCGACCGCGTACAGCGCGGTGACCCAGGGCCTCGTCCCGGCCAGCCAGGTCCCGCCGGCCGTTCGGGCGCAAGGACAGTCCGCGCTCGCCAGTGCGTTCGGTCATACGTACACGGTCGGTTTGATTCTCATCATCGCCTGCATCGTGCCGGCCCTCCTCCTTCCGCGAAAGAAGATCGAGAGTGCGGCCGAGCAGAGCGCACCCGAGCTTGCCGCTGTGTCTCATTGACCCAACGATTCGCGGCACGGCCGCGGAAAGCCAACACCGGATCCTCTCCGGCACGCGATCATTCGGGGATTCTCGTTTCCCCGGCCGTCCTCGGGGGAATCCTGGTGCATGGACAGTCCCCCGGTGTCGTCTCGTCCCCGCGTGTCGCACGGGCCGCTTCGTGGCGGTCGGCGGATAACGCCGATCGTCGGAGTTGGCGCGGCGGCGACCGTGTTCGCCGTGTTGCTTCTTCTCGTACGGTTGCAATGGCCGCCGCTCGAGTCGATCGACCACGGGGCCGCCGCACATCTCAATAGCGCCATCGCCGGACATCGGGCGATCGTGGCCGTCGTCAAGGGGATCACCTGGCTCGGCAGTGACGGCGTGTTGTGGACGGTCATCGTGGCCTGCACGCTGCTGCTGGCCATCCGGCGGCGCTGGCGGCTGGCCGGATATCTGCTGGTCACCGGGGCCGGCGCGCTCACCCTCGACCCCATCCTCAAGTCGCTGGTCGGACGGTTGCGGCCGGTGGTGGCCCATCCGATCGCCCACGGCGGCGGCAACAGCTTCCCCAGTGGCCACTCGCTCGGCTCGATCGTCTGCTACGGAGCGGTATTGCTCGTCTTCCTGCCGGGCGTACCGCGTCGGTGGCGTACCAGGGTCACGGAGTTGGTCATCGCGCTCGTCGCCGCGATCGGGATCAGTCGCCTCCTCCTCGGCGTGCATTACATCAGCGACGTCCTGGGTGGCTGGGCGCTCGGGGTGACCTGGCTCGGCCTGACCACGGCCGCGTTCGAGCTCAGCCGCCGTGCCGCCGGGCGGCCGGTCACGCAGCCGATCAAAGAGGGACTCGAACCCGAGGCGCGTACGGACGTCCAACCGAGCGATTCGTCGGAGACCGAGCCGTCAGACGCGACCGGCCGCCATCCCGTTGGGGTCGCGGCCGCGGTCGCCGTGGCCTGGGTGCTGGTCGTCGGGGCGGTGGTCGGCGTCGGCGAACTCGTCGTCCGCGGCGGCGCCCATCGCAACCTGCTGGGCGACGAGACCATCCCGCACTGGTTCGCCGCACATCGGACGCCCACGTGGACGACGTGGAGTCAGGTGTTCTCGATCCTCGGGGCCACGCAGGCGATACTGATCGTCGCGATCGCGACCTGCGTCATTGCGCTGGCGGTGACCCGGCAATGGCGGCCGGTCGTGTACGTCGCCACCGTCATGGTCGGCGAACTGGCGGCGTTTCTGCTGGCGGCCGCCGTGATCATGCGACCGCGACCGGACGTGCGGCAGCTTGACTCGCACCTGCCGACCTCGGCTTACCCGTCCGGGCATGAGGCCGCGACGTGCTGCCTGTACGTCGTGATCGCCATCCTCGTCCTCGGCTCCGCGCGAGGTTGGTGGCGGTGGCTGTCGCTCGTGCCGGCGATCGCGATGCCCGTGCTAGTCGCGGTGTCGCGGATGTACCGCGGCGAGCACCACCCGACCGACATCCTCGGCAGTCTCCTGTTCGCGGCGCTGTGGCTCACCGCCACGTACGTGTTGATCCGGCCGACGCACGCGGCCGACCGGACGAAGTCGGGCGATGACGCAACGGGCCACCGGGATCGGCGACGGCTCCCGACCCGGCTGGATCGGCCGGATCGGGAGACGGTTCATCACTCGATGGGTTGACGAGCGATGGCCGATGGCTGGCGACCCCCGAACAACCAACCGCCAGCCGTGGCGAGCACCGGGAGGCCGACGAGAATCAGGATCAGGTCCAACGTCGGCGGGTGGGCCATGCGTTCGCTGAGTTCGCTTCGGAAGAACGCCGCGGTGGCGAGGTAGGCGACGGCCGTACCCAGGATGCCGCCGAGCAGGCCGAGCGCACCCGCGGTGGCTGCGGTGATCGCGCGACGGGTGCGGCCGCTCGCACCGGTCGCGGTGAGGGTGCGGAGCTCGCCGGCCGTCTCGCTACGGATGAGGCCGATGGTCATCGCCAGCATCCCTAGCACCAGCAGGATGCCGGCCGCGGTGGCGTCGTTGCGGACGGTGGCGAGCGACGGCGCCTGGCTTCTGGTTTCGATGGTCATGCCGGCGGCGACCGCCAGCTGTCGTGCGGTATTGATCTGGATCGGCGTGAGCGCCTGCGGCGTTTGGATCAGCCAGGCAGCGTTCGTCGTGACGTGGATCTTGAGCGAGGCGACCGCACGCTCGGTGACCAGGAGGTTCGGCGCCGACGCTTCGGTCGGCAGGCTGGTGAACGTCTGAATCCGCGGATCATTCAGCGCTTGTGAGTCGGGTCCGAGGCCGCCGCCGATCAACTGAAGTCCGGCCGTGCCCTGCAGCGCCGGGCGCGACGTGACGAGCAGCGTGGTCGGGCCGATCGATGCCGGATCGATGCCGTAGTGCGCTAGGACGGCCGGTGTGGCCAGGTAGATGATGCCGGGACCGCCGATGGTGCCCGTCGCCGTATGCCGCGCCAGGAACGCATCGGTCGATTCCAACGCCAGAACGTCGTGGCTGTTGAGCGATGCGGCGATCGCTTCGGCCTGTCCTGGTTGCGGGGTGGGCGTTTCCGTCGGCGGCTTACCGGGCTTCGCGCCCGTTCCGTCCGGACCGTTCCCGGCCGCCGCGACCAGGACCTGGTTGGCGGCGAGATTCGGTCCGAAGTAGTCGACGGGATCGGCGTAGCGGCCGGTCGTAATGAGCGTGACCAGCATGGCGATGAGGATGGCGAAACTCGTCGCGGCGAGCGCCGCGCCCGAGCGCGAACGATAGCGGGCCAGATCGCGAAGCGCGATGCGGCTCGCGACGGGCACCCGGCGGGCGGCGACGCCGAGCAGACTGACTGCCAGCGGCGCGAGCAGAAGCAGACCAACCGCGGTGGCTAGGAGCCCGACGAGTTGTAACAGCGTGTCCTTGCCGCCGTTTCCACCCCAGCCGCCGGAGAACGCGAGCATGAGCGTGGCAACGACCAGGACGATGACGCCCGGGACGGCCGAGCGGTGCACGGCCTTCGCGGTGGGGGGTCGACCGGACAGGGCAGCCATGACAGGGACGTGGGCGACGATGCGAGCCGGCCGGCGGGATGCCACCGTGGCCGTGACCACGGCGAGAACAATCGCGCTCGCGACCAGCCACCATGGCACGTTGGTCCAGGTGACACGATGGTGGGCGTGAGTGGCCAGCGACGGCGCGTACGCGATCCACGCGGCGAGACCGATGACGGCGCCGATCAGCGCGCCGACTACGCCGACGAGCGCACCGTTGGTGACCATGACCAGCCGTACGTTCCGGTCGGTCGCGCCGAGCGCGGACAGCATGCCGAGCGAACGTAACCTGCGCTGAGCCAACACAGTGAACCCGGCCACGGCAACCAGCCCGACGAAGATCAGGCCGATGAGCGCGATCGCGAACACGATGACCGCCGGATCTATCCCACCCGAGTGCACGGGTGTCACCGGGGCCGTGCCGGCCGGGAACCTGAAGCCCGCGAGGCTTGCGGCGGTGGCGTCGAACAACACGGTCACCCGATCGGGCGCGCTGACCTGCCCCGGCGCGACGAGTGCGAAGTTGTCGAGCAGACTCTGCGGGTTCTCGACAATTCCGACGACCCTCAGCTCGCGACCCGCGTTCGACCATGGGTCACCGACGTGGACGACGAATGTCGACGCCAGCTGTGGGGTCATGGCGACTTCGTTCGCGCCGCCCGGATAGCGGCCGGACACGAGAGCCAGCATCGGTGCGCCGTACGCGCCGCCCGGGTCTTGCGCTCGCAACTGCGCGCCCTGCGCCAGGCCCGTCGCGAGGTTGGCGTTCTCGATGACATCGGCCGTGCCGAAGTGCCGCTGTATGGCGGCGATGTCGGCCGCGAGATGCGGATCGTTACCCGGAATGCTGACGAGGTGGTTGGCGGTGCCGAAGCCGGCATTGGCGGGCGGCGGCGTGTTGCTGGCGACTGCGGCGCCCAGGATCGTTGCCGCGACCGCGACGATGATCAGCGCCAGCACCAGCAGTTGCTGGCGCCACTCCCGCCGGAACAGGCGCCAAGCCCAGCGCATGACAGCCCGACGTGCCGGCGCGCGTCCATTGCGGGCGGCGGCCGGGGTATCGAGGACGGCGGCACTCATGAGCGCGGACTCGGCTGCGGCGCAGCGTCCAGCAGGGACTCCGGGCTTGGCGGCGGCGACGTTTGATCGATGACTCGCCCGTCTCGAAGGAAGACGACCCGGTCGGCCCACGACGCGAGCTGTGCGTCGTGGGTGACCACGACGGCGGCCACGCCGCGACGGCAGGCCGCGAGCATCAGACGCATGACGGCCTCGCCGTTCGCCGAGTCGAGGGCGCCCGACGGTTCGTCAGCCAGTAACAGCTGACGGTCGCCGACCACGGCGCGAGCGATGGCGACACGCTGCCGTTCCCCGCCGGACAACTGGTCCGGGTAGTGCGCGGCGCGATCGCTGAGACCCAATTCCTCGAGTGTCTGCAGTGCGGTTGTCTGTGCCGTGCGGCTCGCGACGCCGTCGAGTTCCAGGGGCAGCGCGACGTTTTCCAGCGCGGTCAGCCCGGCGAGGAGGTTGAAGTCCTGGAACACGTACCCGATGGAGCGGCGCCGCAACTTCGCTTTGGCGTTGCGCGACAGGCTGGACACATGAGCGCCCGCCACGATCACGTCGCCGCTCGTGGGATCGTCGAGGCTGCCGGCGATGGTCAGCAGCGTGCTCTTGCCCGAGCCGCTGGCTCCCATGACGGCCACCATCACGCCGGCCTCGACCGACATACTGATCTCACTCAGCGCGTGCACCTCGGCCGCTCCTTGGCCGTACACCTTGCTGACAGAGTGCAGTTCGAGCACGCTCATCGCCGCACCCCCACCCGACGCCGCACCTTCGGCATGGGAAATTCGGGCGCCGGCACCGGTTCGATCGCGGCGCGCTTGAGACGACCATCCGCGGCGTCCAGCCATCGGATGACCGAGTCGAGCCGGAACAGCTCGGCGTCGACGACCAGTGCAAAGCTCAGGTCAAACTGCGCATCGTCTTCCTTGAGACGGGTCCATTGCTGCATCAACTCCACGAGATAGCGGCGATGCACCTGGATGACGTCGCGGACGTCGATCCCGGGCACCCGCAACGCGACCAGAACCTTCACCACCAGTTCATCGCGGGGTGGCGAACTGAGATCGGGCGGCGTGCGCAACCAGCGGGTCAGCTCGGTCGCGCCCTCGGCGGTAATCTCGAAGTTCTTCTGGGCGCCCTCGTCGGTGGTGTCCTCGGACGCCACGAACCCGTCGCGCTCCAGCCGCTGCAACGTCGTGTAGACCTGTCCGACGTTCAACGGCCAGACCTCGCCCGTCCTCGCCTCGAACTCCTGGCGGAGCTGCAGACCGTACTTCGGGCCCTCGCTCAGCAAAGCCAGCAACGCGTGACGCACGCTCATCGGCCACCTCATTCAGTAGGATACTGAGTATCATACTAAGTGTTGTAGACCGTTTGTCCACCCCAGACGGTCGGACATGTTCGTCGGGGTGCAGTCGGTGGATCCCGCGGTACCCGTCAGTCGTCGACCGAGTCGCGCGCGCCGCGCGTCGTGAGCAGTCCGAGCCCGAGCACGAAGACCGCGGCGGCGCACCACGCGGCACCACCATCGTGGGGTGGGCGATCGGGCCACAACAACGGCGTCGTCCAGCGCTGGTCGATGGCGTACGCGCTCGTCGCCCACAGCGACAAGGGACCGAGCCACGACAGCGTGCCGCCCGTGACGACGGCGACGACGAGCGCCACGCCGACGAGGCCACCGACGTCCCGAACCAGACCGAGGACGCCGTACTGGAGATGCGCACCGACCGATCCGGCCGCAAGTCCGGCGATGGCCGCCAACGTCAGGGCGAGCGCCGTGACGAGACGAAGTGCGACCAGTCGGTGGCCGGTGGCGCGCTCGGCCTCGCCGAACGGGCTGCGCGTCGCGATCCCGACAATCGACGCCGCACCGGCGCCGATGAGCAGCGGAAATATGCGCGCACCGGGCCCGGAGCCCGATGGGTTCCAATGCAATATCACCCTCAGCGCCACGGCGCAGATTCCGATCGCGAGCATCGCGCCTGGCACACCACGGCTCGCGAGGTGGAGCCGGAAGATGCGACGCGGCGTGGCGGCCGTCCGTACCGTTGTCTCGGTCGCGGTCACGGGATGTCCGCGAGAGTGAGACGGCCGGCGCGCAGCTCCTCGACATGGGACACGAGCCAGTCATGCCGGGTCGTCGCCGGCAGCGCGGCGAACTGTTGAGCCGCTGCCGCCGCCAGCGATCCCGGTGGCGGCAGGAGCGAATCGGCCTCGCGACCCGGCAGATCCAGGTGCATCGACTGGGCGAGCACACCCGCGATCGCCTGCTGAGCCGGGCCGATTGGACCACGACCCTCCGCGACCACGAACTGGATAGCGTTGATCGCCACATCGGAACGCAGATCCTGTGGAACCGTGTCGAACGCGAGGCCAGGATCGGCAAGGACTGCGGGGCCGATCACGAGGGCATGTGCCGCGTCGGCACCAGGAGTGGTCGAACCGATCTCGACGCGCGCGGGTGCGCCGGGAAGTCCGGCGACGACGGCGAGCAGCGGACCGATCTGCGCGGCCAAGGCCGGCAACATCGCCTGGTACGCCGGATGTACGCAGATCGGGATGGCGCCGTGATCGCATACCGGTACGGCGGCGATCGGCCGGTCATCGGCGGCGGAGTGCAGCGCCGGAATGACGATGCCCTGCTCGGTCTCGCGCGCGGTGTCGGCCAGTGCGATGCCCGTGCCGGCAGCGAGGAGGCCGAGCGCCACCACGACCGCGCCCACCGATCGAAGCCGCCGTCCACCAGCACCGCTCGGCAGGGCCAGTGCGCCGAGAGCGACGCCGGTTATACCGAGGAGGAACAGCAACTGCGTGACGGACAGGCCGGGGTGGAAGGGAACGTACGTTGCCGTGCCCGGTACCGTGGCGCCCTCGGCGAAGCTGACGCGGCCCCACGGATGTCCATGCTGTATCGCGATAACGCCGATCTGCGGAGCAAACAGCGCAACGATCGCGACCAGCGGCGCGGTGAAGCGGCTCGGGAACGCGGTGCCAATGGCGAACCCGACCGCACTGAACGCGACGATCGCCGCGGCGCCGACGGCCGGGAGCCACCAGATCGGTCCGCCCCAATCCGTCTGCCCGGCGGTCACGCCGTAGACGACCGCGACGCACGCGCCGTAGAACACCAGAGCCCAACCCGTGACGGCCGCCCATGCCGTCAGTTGCCGGCTCCAACGAGCACGGACCGTGGTCACGACCAGATCGGTCAGCTGTCGCCGGCGGTCTCGCGTGGCCACCCATGCCGCCACCGCCGCCACGATCGCACCGGTCAGCTCCACCTGGATCTGCAGGTCCATGCTGCGCACCGCCCACAACGGAGCGTGGCTGAGATCGTTGCGAATCTCGGTCGCACCCAACAGGACGGCGAGCAGCGGCAGGAGCGCCAGCATCGTGCTACGACGCAGCTCCAGGCGAACGAGGCGAACGATCGCCGGAACACCCGGCCGCCACCGGGATTCACGTCGCGGCGGCGCGACCGCCTGAGACGCGGTCACGACCGGGCCTCGGCGAGGACCGCGCTGTACCCACGTTCGAGCGGAGCGTCGCCGGCCCCGTGTCCGTCGCCGCGCGCCGCCAACTCGGCCGGCGTACCGTGAAAAACGATCTTTCCCTCATCCATCAGCGCGACTTCCGTACAGGCCGCGCCCACGTCCTCGACCAGATGGGTGCTCACGACGACGGTTGCCCGCCCGCCGAGTTCGCGCAGCAGCTCCCGGAATTGGATCCGCTGCTCCGGGTCGAGGCCGGCCGTCGGCTCGTCGAGCAGCAGTAGCTGCGGGTCGTTCACGATCGCCTGTGCGATGCCGGCCCGGCGCAGCATGCCGCCGGACAACGTACGGAGCTTCGCATGCGCCTTGGCCCCGAGCCCGACCCGTTCCACCGCCGAGGCAACCGCGCGCGACACCTGGCTCGCCGGCACCTCCTTGAGGAGTGCGAAATACTCGACGAACTCGAGCACGGTGAACCCCGGGTAGTACCCGAGCGACTGTGGCAGGTAGCCCAACCGACGTCGGATCGCTCGCCGCGGTCCGTAACTGCCGGGGTCACGATCCAGCAGCACCATCGTGCCGGACGTCGGCGGGATGACGGTCGCCATCATCCGCAGCAGCGTCGTCTTTCCGGCGCCGTTTGGTCCGAGCAGACCGAACACGCCCGGACCGGTGCGCAGATCGACACCGGCGACGGCCGGAGTGCGACCGAACCGGCGGGTCAGGCCGGTGAGTTCGACATTCATGCGGGACCTCTCGAGACTCGGGTCGCGGCCACGACGATCGCGGCACAACACAGGCCGACCGCGGCGTACGGAACTGTCAGCAACGAATTGGTTACGGCGGCCGAGAACGCGCCGGTTGCCGCTCGGGTCGACACGATCGTGATCGCCCAACCGGCCAGTCCGGCCGCAAGGCCCGCGTTCGCCGAACGCGCGACCGTCGCCGTGGCGAGCGCAAGCGCGGACATGGCGGTCATCGGTAGCAGCCATCCGAAGGTCACGCCGACCGCGCTCGCCGACGCCGCGGACGCGACGACTCCGATCAAGGCATCGATGCCGAATACGGCCACCGCTCGGACCAACAGGACCATGCGGTCGCTGACCGCCATGCTTCGGGACAGTTCGTAAGCAGGGTCGATGCCGGGTCCGTAGGCGTACGCGATGCCGGCCGCGGCCACCGCCGGCGCGACCAACGGGACCACGGATACGCCACTGCTCACCGTTGCCGCGACGCCGGCGCCTAGTACGACCACACTGGCGATCAACCACGGCACCAGAAGTGACGGCGTCGTGAGCAGCGCTCGGGCGAGCCCGGGCGACCGTAGTATCCGGATCGCGGACCGCTCGATGCGGCCCGGCCGGCGCCGCCATACCTCCGCAGCGACGCCGAGCCAGACGCGATCGAGATCGACGCCGGCGACCGATTTCGCGTCGGTCATCTGATCCCTCCTTCGGCGATGCCACCGCGCAGGGCACGACGCATCACGCGGCGTACCCGGAATGCCCGGCTCTTGACTGTGCCGACCGCGACGCCGGTGCGCGCCGCGACGTCGGCAATCGTTCTGTCCTCGACGTAGAGCAGTTGCCAAACATCGCGCTCCGCGGACCCGGGCGGACCGAGTTCGGCGACAGCGGCTTCGATGTCGGCGCGCCAGCCGGCGACTTCCGCCGGGTCTTGAGTGTCGCTCGACAACCCCGCATCGCTCGAGATCGCCGCGTCGGGCAGCGGCGCGAGAGCCGAAGGCCCCCGTCGGCGTAGCCAGAGAGCCGCCTGCCGGCGGGCGATCCCCCAGAGCCAACCGCCGGCGGAGTGCGGCCGGTAGCCGCCGGCACCGCGCCAGACCGCGAGGAACGTCTCCTGCAGGACGTCCTCGACATCGGACGGCGGCAGCAGGGTGCGGAGGCGGACAGCCAGCCACGGCGCGTGTCGGGCGAATAGCTCCCGCAGCGCGATGTCGTCACCGCCGGCAATCGCGGCGATCAGGTCGTCGTCCATCACCTCTCTATTGCTCGCGCACGGCCGTCGGTTCACGATCACATTCCTCGGGTACGGCGAACGACGGCGCAGCTGGCAGTTCCGGACGGTCTCGGCATCGTAGAGGCGCCAGACGCGCGAGAACAGGCAGCGGACTCGCGGAGTGTTCGCGGTGAGCGGATCCACCGCTATGGACACCCCTGGCATCGGAGCGCACGCTGAGTCCAGTCGAACTACCGGGGGTGGGACCGTGCTACGTCGCCGCGTGCGTCGGATGATCAGTGGCCGTCGCGATCGGAACCGTATGCGGTCGTCCCGGTGGCGTCGCGGCCGCGTGCTGCTCCGATCGCGCCACCATCGCCTGGTCTACGCGGGGCGCTGGCCGCTTGCCGCCATGGCGATCGCGCTGTGCGTCGGTGTCGCTGTCGTCGCCGCCGTCGCGGGGCCGCCAACGATCGCGACCGCGTCGGCCCTGGTCATTGCCGCGTGGACCGCGTACGCCCTCCGGCTGCAACGCCTGGTGCCGGCCGGAACTCGTGGCGATGGACCAGACTCGCCGCCCGGAGCCGGCGTACGCGAGCCGCGCCGTCCGTTGCCCAAGAGCCCGGCCGGCGCGGCCGAGCGCCCCGTGCCGTTGCGGTAAGCCAGTGCGGTAAGCCAGTGCAGTGAGCCAGTGCGGTGAGCCAGTACGTGAAAGCCGGCGCGCCGTCCGCCATCAACGCGGTCCCGACGGCTTGACCAGCGGAAACGCGATCGAGTCCCGGATGGCGCGACCGGTCAGCATCATCACCACGCGATCGATCCCGAGGCCCAGGCCGCCGGTCGGCGGCATCGCATACTCGAGCGCGGCCAGAAAGTCGTCGTCGACGTCCATCGCATCCGGATCACCGCCGGCGGCCAGCAGCGACTGGGCCGTCAAGCGCCGGCGCTGTTCGAGCGGATCCGCCAACTCGGTATAAGCGGTCCCGATCTCCATGCCGAAGGCGACCAAGTCCCACCGCTCGGCCAACCGCGGATCGTCGCGATGCGCGCGGGCCAACGGCGATACCTCGACCGGAAAGTCGGTATAGAAGGTCGGCCCGTCGGTCGCTGCCTCGACCAGGCGCTCGTAACACTCGAGGAGCACCTGCCCGCGGTTCCACGACGGGTCGACCGGCACCTTCGCGGCTCGCGCCCACTCAGACACCTTCGCCGCCGGCGTGTCCGGGCACAGCGGCTCACCGAGCGCCTTGGCCACCGCATCGTGCACCGTGATCACTGGCCACCGCTCGCCCAGGTCGACCTCGGTCCCGTCGACGCGGCGCGCCACCGGCCGCCCGCACCCGTTGGCGGCCGCCGCGACGATCAGGGCTTCCGTCAGCTCGCGCATGTCGGTGTAATCCGCGTACGCCTGGTACGCCTCGAGGATCGTGAATTCGGGGTTGTGGCGGCCGTCGACGCCCTCGTTGCGAAACGCCCGGCCGATCTCGAAGACCCGCTCGACGCCGCCGACAGCCAGCCGCTTGAGAAACAGCTCCGGCGCGATCCTCAGGTACAGGTCCAGGTCGTACGCGTTGATGTGGGTCGCGAACGGGCGGGCGTTGGCACCGCCATGCGATCGCTGGAGGATCGGCGTCTCCACCTCGAGGAAGTCCCGTTCGGCGAGCACGCCCCGGATGGCGTACAGCGCGGCTGCCCGCCGGCGGAGGGTGTCTCGCGCGGCCGGGTCGACCGCGAGCTCCAGATAACGCTGGCGCACCCGCGCCTCCGCGTCGATGAGGCCAGCGTGCTTGTCCGGCATCGGTCGCAGGCACTTTGCCGCCATCTGCCAGCGCGCCGCGCGCACCGATAACTCGCCGCGACGCGTCGTGACGACCTCGCCGGTGATCGCGACATGATCGCCGAGGTCCACACTGGTGCGCCACTCGGCCAGCGCGGACGCGTCCAGGCCGGCGGCGTCCAGCACGACCTGCAGGTCGCCACTCCAGTCGCGAATGGTGGCGAAGCAGACCTGGCCGTGGTCGCGGGCGAGGATGACCCGGCCTCCGACGGTCACCGTGACACCAGTGGCCGAGTCGGGGGCCAGGCCGTCGTGGGCTCGGGCGATCTCGGCGCAGCTGTGCGTACGGACGATCCCGACCGGGTACGGGTCGCGACCGGCCTCGCGGAGTACGTCGAGTTTGGCGATGCGGACGCGTTCCTGTTCCGGTCGGCGTACGACCGCACGGTCCTCGGCCGCAACCACGGCGGAGGCCGGTCCGGCCGACCCAGGCGGCACATCGACCACCGACCGGTCTGCCGGTGCTGTCCGCGCATGCCCGCGGCGCAGCAGCGTCCGAAGCCGCGGCAAGACGACGAATCCTTCGGCGATGCCGGACGCGAGCGCGACCTTCGCCAGGTCGCGGCGATCCTCGAAGCACAGGTAGCGAGGAACCCACTCGGGTCGATATTTCACATTCGACCGGTAGAGCGATTCCAACTGGAACCAGCGGGACAAGAACAGCAGCAACCCGCGCCATGCCTGCAGCACCGGGCCGGCACCGATGCGCGCACCGTCGGCGAACGCCGAACGGAACACGGCGAAGTTGAGCGAGATCCGGTTGACGCCGAGTCGGTGGGAAGCCGCGACCAGCTCCGCGATCATGAATTCCATCAAGCCGTTGTCGCTGGTGCGGTCGCGGCGCATGAGATCGAGCGACAGTCCATCGCTCCCCCACGGTACGAACGACAGGATCGCCGCCTCGCGGCCGGCGCTGTCGATCGCCTCGACCAGGACGCAACGTCCATCGGCGGGATCGCCGAGCCGGCCGAGTGCCATGGAAAAGCCACGCTCGGTCTCCGTGTCGCGCCAACGATCCGCGAGTTCGATGATGTGCGCCATGTCGTCCGGCGCGATCTCGGTATGGCGTCGGATCCGAACCGTGTAGCCGGCCCGACAAACTCGCGCGACGGCTTGACGGACCGGCCGCATACCGCGACCGTCGAGGCCGAAGTCGGCGACGTGGACGATGGCTTCGTCGCCGAGTTGCAACACGCGCAGCCCGGCCCGGGCGTACGCGGTCGCCCCCGCCTCGCTCGCGCCCATCACGGCCGGCGCCCACGCGTACGTCCCGGTCAGGCGAAGCCACGCGTTGATCGCCGGCGTCCACGCCTCCGGATCGCCCAGCGGATCTCCGCTCGCAAGGCAGACGCCCGCGACGACACGGTAGGTCACGGCCGCCTTGCCGGAGTCCGAGAAGATCACCGACTTGTCGCGGCGAGTGGCGAAGTAGCCCAGCGAATCGCGGTCGCACGACGCCGCCAGCAGCCGTCGGATGTCCTGCTCATCGACGGCGCTGACGGTGGCGATGCTGCGCTGCGACGCGAACAGCGCGGCCACCACGGCGAGGATCGTGAGCGCACCACCGAGTCCCAGCAGCAGATCGACCCACTCCGGTGCCTGGCCCTGCCGGGTGATGTCGAAGACGAACGCGCCGCCCAGCACCTTTTCCAGGCTGTAGACAAACCGGTCCCCGGCCTTCAGTGTGCCGGGAAACGCCACCACCAGGCCCCACCCGGCGACGGTGCAGCCAATCACACCGACGACAAGCACGGCTGCGGCCTTGCGTACGCTGGCCGGCTGAACCTCCGCGAAGAACCGTCCGCGCGCAAACCACAGAATCGCCGTCGCCGCGATCGCGATCGCGAGATTCGCCGCGGTACTCGACGCGGCGTACCACGGAGCGCGGGTCAGCCCGGTCAGGTGGCTGGCGAAATGGCCGACGCTACCGAGCAGAGCCAGTGCGCCGAGATCAGCGACGATTTGGATGCCGAAGTAGATCAGCAAGACCTTGAACGCCAGGCGTTTGCGCCGCTCGACACTCACGGCGAGGATGCCGACGAACGCGGCGTAGGCGAGGTTCGCCGGCGCCGGCAGGAGGACGTCGTTGATGCCTTCGCGGATGGGCTGGCTGCGCGCGAACGCCGCCTCGCTGACGGCCCCGACCGCGCACAACGCGGTCAGCACGCCCAGGACGACGGCGAACACGGACGGCACACGTGCGGTCCAGCCGGCGGGTTGAGCCGACCGCCGGCGCCCCGGGCCGGCGACGTCCGCGTCCGGCCGGGGCATCGCTCGTCGACCGTCGTTCGTGTGCTTCACGCGGACATCCTGCTGTGTGCTTCCTGAAGGAACGCTGCGACTCATGCGCATCTATATGGCGAACCGGGGCACGCGAACGGGCGGCGAGTCGGTGGCGGCCGAGGCGACTGTCCTAGCGGATGGCGAGGTAGACCAGGCTCGCGAGGCCGGCCACGACGCAGTAGATCGCGAACGGGGTCAACGTCCGGGTCTGGAAGTACCGGGTCAGCCAGCGTACGGCGGCGTACGCGCCGACCGCGGAGGCGATGCTCCCCAGCAGCACCTGGCCGCCGATGCCGTTGCCCATCGGTCCGGTCAGGTCGGGCAGCTTCAGCGCGCCGGCCGCGAGGATCACCGGGGTGGCGAGGAGGAACGAGAATCGCGCGGCGTCCTCGTGGGACAGCCCGCGGCGGAGCCCGGCCGCCATCGTGACGCCGGAGCGGCTGATGCCCGGCAGCAACGCCAGGATCTGGGCGGAACCGATCAGTGTCGTTTCGGTAATGCGGCGCCGCGCGATGCGCGCGTTCGACTCCTCCCCCGTGTCGGCCGGTTCGGTGGCGTCGCCGAACGACATCGCCGGGACCAGTTCCGGACCGCCGCCGCCGCACACCGTCGAGACCGGGGCCGGGGTTCGCGCCGGTATGTCCGGCGTCGGCCGTGACCAGGTCGGCGTCCCGCCGCTCGGCGTATGTCGACGACGAATACACCGTTCCGCGGTCATCGGTGCCGACCGCGATCGGACGACGGCGACGCAGATCCGGCTCGTCCCCAGCGCGGCGCCGCAGGCGCTCGGCGCCGTACAGGATGATGCCGTTGATGATGAGAAAGACCGCCGCTGGAGCCGGTCGCCCGAGCACGGTGCGGAACGTGTGCTCCAGCAGCAACCCGGCAATGCCGACCGGAATCGTCGCGATGATGATCATCCAGGCGAGCCGCTCCTCCGAGGTCTCGACCCGCCGGTAGCGGATGGACGTCACGAAACCGCTGATGATGCGCACCCAGTCGCGCCAGAAGTACACCAGCAACGCCGCGGCCGTGGCTACGTGGAGCCCGACGATGAACGCGAGATACGGCGACTCGGGCGCGGACACGTTGAGGTCGGCGGCCCACCGCCCGCCGATCAGCGCGGGCAGCAGGATGCTGTGGCCCAGGCTGGACACCGGGAACAGCTCGCTGACACCTTGCAGTAGACCGACGACGATCGCTTCCGGGTAGGTGATGGTCACTGCCTCGGCTCCCCTGCTCGGGCTGCGTGCGAATCGGCGTCTGAGCGATGTGCGGTCCGGTGCGCGTCACGTTCGGTACGGTGCGCGTCACGTTCGGTACGGTGTGCGCCGCGGTCAACGGGCTGATCTCCGGCGCCCGCTGGGCGCGTCGGCGCTGATTCGCCCGGAGCCGGACTTCGCCCCCGCTGACGTCGGTTGCGGATGACTTCGACGAAGATCGGGATGACCGAGACGATGACGATGACGGCAATGGCCGGCAAAAGGTATTTGTCGATGTTCGCGGCGCCGACCGTGTCACGAAGCTTGCGCGCGGACAGGTAGCCCGCGAGCAGGATCCCGTCGGCCCAGACCACCCCGCCGATCACGTTGTAGAGCAGAAAGCGCCCGGCCGGCATGCCGAGCATGCCGGCGACCGGATTCAGGAAGGTACGCACGACCGGAATGAACCGCGCCAATACCACCGCCTTGGCCGGCCCGTACCGGGTGAAGTAGTGCTCGGCGCGCTCAACGTACTCGGTCTTGAAGATCCGCGAATCGGGCCGAGCGAAGAGCCGGCGGCCATATCGTGCCCCCAGCAGGTGCCCGAGTTGCGCTCCGGCGATGGCACACAGGGGTACGGCAACAAGCAGCACGACGATCGGCAGCCGTACTCCGACGACCTCGGTCGCTACCGGGGACGCGGCGACACCGGCGAGGAACAGCAGAGAGTCGCCCGGGAAGAAGAAGCCGATCAGCAACCCGGTCTCGACGAACATGATGATCAGGACGGCCGCCAGCCCGAACGATTGCAGTAGCGACTTCGGATCGAGCACATTCAAGGCGACCGTCGAGGCGTGCACTGTCTCTGCGCTCCCTGGGGTGGTTGGCACGTCGTCCGCGTGCGGCCGGTTGGGCAAGGCTCGAGTTGGGCAAGGTTCGAGTTGGGCAACATTCGGGTTGGGCAAGGTCACACGAAGGCAAACGATCACCCCTACAACGTGTAGGGGTACGGCCCGAGACTACCGACGTGGCGGCCCCGCCGCAAAAGATACGGCGCATTCATCTCAGATGTCGCCGATCTGGTAGCCGCGGCCGCGGACGGTCCGTACGGCGTCCGGTCCGAGTTTGCGGCGCAGGTAGTAGACGTAGGTCTCGACGATCGACGGATCCTCGGCCGTGTCGAACACCCGCCGAAGGATCTCGTACCGGCTGACGATGCGTCCGGGCCGGATGGCGAGCTCCTGCAGCAGAGCCGTCTCCCGGCCGGACAGCCGTACGGTCGACAAGTCGCTTCGATGCGCCACCCGGGATATCAGGTCGACCGAACCTCGCCCGACGACGAGCCGGTGCCCGTCCGTATTGGCTCGCCGTATGACCGCCCGGAGCCGGGCCAGTAGCTCGTCCGTCTCGATCGTCACCGGCGCGCAGTCGTCGGCACCCGCATCGAGTATCGCGACGCGGTCGGCCGTCGTACTGGCATCGAGCAGGAGGACCGCTGGCGTGAGGACGCCACGCTTACGGATTCGGACCAACAGGTCGAGCCCGTCGATGACCGGAATCCGACGCTCGATGACCAGCGCCTCGTAGGTGCGGGTGAGCGCTCGATGCAGCGCGACGTGACCGTCGTGGGCGTCGTCGACCAGATAGTCGTGGTGGTGGAGCGCACCCACGACGCGATCGGCCAGCCTACGGTCCCGGGCCGCGACGAGGAGCATCGGCTGGCGACCCAATGCGCGGGGCAGATCGCGCGGGCGTCGGAGCGCCAGATCGGTCATATTCGCAGCGTGGGTCGTCGGATGGTCGTGCCGACCAACGTCATCGGTTCCGATCGGGCGCCGAGCACCTGCTCGACCGTTCCCTGAGCAATGAGCGAGCCGGCCGAGATCTCGATGACGTCGTCGGCGAGCAGCCGGACATGCGACGGCGTTCGCGAGACGAACACGATCGTGTGGCCGGCGGCGGTGAGGTGACCGAACAGCGCCTGCATCCAGCGCAGGCCGACCTCGTTCAAACCGCGGTGGGGTTCGTCGAGAACGAGGAACCGGGGATCGGGCACCAATGCGGCGGCGATCGTCAGCCGGCGCCACTCCTCGGCCGACAGGCCCGCCCCGGTCTGCCGTTCGGCCGCGTTGAGTTCCACCAACTCCAACAGTTCGGATGCCCGCGAGCCCGGCACGTGCCGTCGCCGGCAGAGCCGTCGCAGATAAGCGCCGATCGACTCGGTGTTCACCAACTCGTCGGGCGGATCAACCGCTGGGTCCAAGACCGCACCGACGATCGCCGGCGGGTCGGGCAGGTCGGCGTACTCGAAGCCGTCGATCATGATGCACCCGGCGGTCGGTTGGTCGAGGTTGAGCAGGAGTCGAAGGATTGTCGTCTTGCCGGATCGATGCGGGCCGAGGATCGCGGTCACCCGCCCCGGTCGTACGGCGAACGACAGGTGATCGACGGCGGTGATCTGACCGAAGACCTTGGTGAGCCCGAACGCGACGATTTGTCCATCGGACACGGTCGCTCCCTTCCGGCCGACGCGGCGTGCGCCGGTCGATGCTGTCATTGCCAGATAGTCGATGCCGTCATTGCCAGATATCGGTTATGGGCGACGTGCCCGCGGCCGCGCCGATCGGCGGCAGCCCGAACATCGCCTCGATCGTGCGGAGGATCCGGTAGTGGTCGACGGCCTCGGGGTAAGCGCCCGGGCGCACGCCAGCGCCGGCGAACATCGTGAGGATCTTGTTGCCGGATCGTCCGTCGTTTTCGTCGTACGTGACCAACAGCAGGCTGCGGTGCGACTTCGCCCAGTCCAGGTACGGTCCGAGGTTCGCGCGTGCCCATTGGTCGCCGACGGTCGTGCTGCAGTCGTGCATGTCGTGGCACAGGTTGGGGATCACGAACGCGACCGACGGCAGATCGCTGAACTGTCGCGGAAACGCCGAATACGGCTGGTTCGCGGCGGCCGGCACATTGTCGAAATGGGCCCAGGGGTTGTGCTTCGCGGCGTACCCCGCATGTGAGCATCCCTGGAAGCCGACCGATGGCAGATCCTCGGAGTAGCCGGTGAACGAGTATCCGGCCGCCGCTAGCTGTGCTCCGAGGTTGGGGCGGTCGTGGAACGGTGTCAGGCAGCGATCCGTGGCCACGCCCTGAGTCGAGCCCGAGAAGAGCGCGAGATAGTTCGGTTGGCTCGGGTGGGTGATGGCACGGGAGTTCGTGAACTTCGCCGCCCCGGCCGCGACCGAGGACAAGAACGGAGCGGCGGTCGCGGTCTGCGACGCGACATCCTTGTTTTCGAAGATCACGACGACCAGGTGGTCCGGCCGTGGAACGGCCGGCTTGCCGGTCGTGCTCGGCGACGGCGTGAGTTGTGGGGCCGCAACGACCGGCTGCGTCGAGGCCGTCGGCTGGGAGGCGGCGGGCGCGACGCTGCCACAGGCCGCGACGGTGCTCGCGACCGCAATCGCGATGAGGGCGCGTGTCCACGTCCGCACGTGCCTCGCCACCAGCGCTCCTTTCTTGGGCACCGATCCGCCGATGAGCAGACGGTAGCCGAGTTTTCCTACACCCTGTAGGGTGCTCTCCAGAGCTTCTCAGGTTTATGCAGGTAAAGGGTGTTTTTGCTGGTAGGCCAGGTGACGTACCTTGTGCCGCCACGCGAGGCCCGACTCACCGGACCCAACGGGTCCACCCGGGCGTCAACCCGCCCGGAAGCATCGCGGACAATGGCCGCCGGGAGGTGGATGTGAGTACCTGGTTGCTCGTCCTGTCGGTGTTCCTGGCCTGTGCGGTCGAGGGCGTCGAGGCGACCACGATCGTGCTGGCGGCGGGAACGACGCGCGACTGGCGCTCGGCCCTGACGGGCGTCGGCGCCGGCATTGCCGTACTGGCAGTGATTGTCGCCGTTCTCGGCCCGGCGATCACGGCGATACCGCTCGGCGGCCTGCGGTTGGTCGTCGGCGGCCTTCTGTTGATCTTCGGCCTGCAGTGGTTGCGTAAAGCGATTCTCCGAGCGTCCGGCCTGAAGGCGCTGCATGACGAGGAGGCCATCTATGCCCGTCAGGTGGCCGCCGCGCGCGAGGTCGCGACCGGCGGACGGTATTCGATCCCGGACTGGTATGCCTTCACCCTCTCGTTCAAAGGCGTTGTCCTGGAAGGGCTCGAGGTCGTCTTCATCGTGATCACCTTCGGCGCGAACCAGCACAGCATCGGTTGGGCGGTCGTTGGAGCCGTGGCCGCGATCGTGATCGTCGTCGCCGCCGGAGTCGCGGTCCGCGGGCCGCTGGCCCGAGTGCCCGAAAACACACTCAAGTTCGCCGTCGGGGTCATGCTGACGAGCTTCGGCCTGTTCTGGGGCGCGGAAGGCGCCGGAGCCCACTGGCCCGGCTCGGATGCCGCCATCCTCGCCCTCATCGCGGTTACGCTCGTCGTGTCGCTGGCCACGGTCGCGGCGCTGCGCCTGAGCGCGCCCCACCCGGAGTCGACCGACTCCCCCACCGCGATGAAGGTGAGCTGATGCACGCGGTCCGCGGCTTCTTTGCGTTCTGGTACGACTTCATCGTCGGCGACGACGCCACGATCGCGATCGGTGTCGTCATCGCGCTCGCGCTCACGGCGCTGCTGGCTCACCATCACACCACCGCATGGTGGTTGATGCCCGTCGCGGCATTGCTACTCCTGCTCGCGTCGATCGCCCGCGCCGCGCGCGCCGAACGCAAGCCGCCGCCGCGGTGATCGGCCGTCGCAGGTAAGGAGGCTCACGCCATGGACGCACCACGACACGAACGGCGTGCTGCCGGGGCCCTCGAATCGGAGGTGCTCGCGGTGCTTCGTTCGGTCGACCATCCGATGAAGCCATCGGAGATCCAGTCCGCGGTCGGCCGTGACCTGGCGTACAACACCGTACACACGATCTTGACGAGGCTTCAGCAGAAGGGCGACGTGGCCCGCGTGCCGTACGCTGGTCGGATCGGCTACACACCGGTGAAGAGTGCCGCGCAGGTCGCCGCGGAGCGGATGCGTGAGGCGCTGCAGTCCAGCGATCAACACGACGAGATCCTCCAACGCTTCATCACCGCGCTCTCGCCGGACGAGGAAGACGCACTTCGTGCCGCTCTGGATGGAGATCGGCGAACATGAACATCACGGTTTATCTGCCGTTCGTGGCCAGCATCCTCGTCGGCCTCGCCGGCCCGTTCGTAGCCCGGCGTGCCCGCCCGGCCGTAGGCGCGACCGCCCTCGCCTCAATCGTTGCCATCGGCGCCATCGGCACGCTGTGGGCCACCGCTCTGCTCGCCGCCACGTCCATCGACGACGTACCGTTCCTGGCCCGATCGGTCGGCCCGATCCCCGTACCGGACGGCGTTGCCGTGATCGCGCTCCTGGCTCTCGTCGTCGCATCGGTACGGCTGGTCGGCGTCCTGCGGCGGCGGCGGCGGCTCTATGCCCGCATCCACGACGCGATCGCCGATCTCGAACCCGTCGACTCCGATGTCATCGTGATCGCCGACGCTCGACCGGACGCGTTCGCGGTGCCGGCCCGTGGTCCGGTGCGCCGCCGGCGCCGCGAGGGACGGATCGTGCTGACCGAGGGCATGCTGGCCGCGCTCGACAAGGGTCAGCGTTCGGCGCTCCTCGCCCACGAGCGAGCCCATCTCCGCGCCGGGCACGATCGTCTGCGTGCGGCGGCGGATCTCGCGGCGGCGGCGAACCCGCTGCTGATTCCCGCCCGCAACACCGTGGGTTTCCTGTGCGAGCGCTGGGCCGATGAGCGTGCGGTCGCCGACGTCGGCAGTCGCCGGCTCGTGGCCAACGCCATTGCCACGGCCGCGCTGGCCCAGGCGGCCGACACTCGCGCTGCGGCCGGTCATCAGGTCGCGCTCGGCTTCAACCACTGTGGCACCGTCGATCGCGTCGCCGCACTGCACCGGCCGCCGGTCTCGGCGCTACGCGCGGCAACGGTGCTCGCGCTGGTGGCCGGCGTGTGCATCCTGGCCGCAGACGTCAACGCGACCGGCGAGCTGCTCGAGATCGTGCGTCGACTCGTCTGATCGCGTCAGCCAGCGCCTGGGCGGCGCGATCGGTTGTCCGAGCGACGACCGTACCGTCAGCGAACCCTGCCTTCGTTGTAACAAACGGTTCGCGGGCGGACACCGAACGATCGGTTCGGTGTCCGCTTGCGGCGGCGCGCCACAGCGAAGCCTGCGACGGACCCGCGCGCCCGGCTTTGCCCTGAGGATCACCTGAGCAGGACGGCGATTTGTAACGGAGATCAGTTTTAATGCGGCCTATGCCTCGTTGGAACAGCAGCCCCGCTCGTCATCACCGGACCGCCAACGCCCGGCCATCGGCCCACCGCGCATGGTCGCGCGAACCGTTGGCAGCGAAGGTGCCGGAGATTACCGCTCTGTTCTGGGTCATCAAGGTGCTGACCACCGGCATGGGCGAAGCGGCGTCGGATTATCTCGGCGAGGTCAGCCTGGTCCTGGCCGGAGCGGTCGGTGCAATCGGCTTCGCCGCCGCGTTGTGGCTGCAGTTTCGCACCAGGCGTTACGTGGCCGTCGTGTACTGGTCCGCCGTCGCCATGGTCGCGGTCTTCGGGACCATGGCCGCCGACGGGCTACACGTCGCTTTGGGCGTGCCGTACGCGGCGTCGACGGTCTTCTACGCCATCCTGCTGGCCGCGGTGTTCTATCTCTGGCGCCGCAGTGAGGGAACGCTGTCGATCCACAGCATCTACACCCGGCGCCGCGAGACGTACTACTGGATCACGGTGTTCATCACCTTTGCGCTGGGTACGGCGGCCGGCGACCTGACCGCCGCGGCGATGCATCTCGGTTACTTCACGTCCGGTGTCATCTTCGCCGTCGCGATCGTGGTGCCGGCGGTCGCGTGGTGGCGCTTCCGACTCAACGAGGTCGCCGCGTTCTGGATCGCGTACGTGTTGACGCGGCCGCTCGGCGCGTCGTTCGCCGACTGGTTCGGCAAGCCACACCACATCGGCGGTGGCCTGGGGTACGGCGACGGAACGGTCACGCTCATTGCCTTGGCCGCCATCGCGATCCTCGTCGGCTACGTTGCCGTCACGCGGGGCGATATCCAGCCGGCGCTCGATGCCAACGATGTCGGACCGATGGTGGCGTCCGATCCATTCGTCGCCGACGCTGCCGGCATCAACCCCTGACGGCATCACCCCTTGACGACGCCCAGCCGGCCGCGCCGACTGACGCAAACACGTGACGGTCTAGCGGCTATGGGCGAACGTGAGATCTTTCCCATAATTGGGACGTAGCCTGGCGAAATGGGCATCCCGCCGGCGCTTCGGCCACGCTCGTTCGCGAGCTGGTCGTCTCATCTCCCCGGCCCGACGGCGACCGGCCGACGGCCGTGAATCGTCGGCAGGCTCTTCGCGCCGCAGTCGCGGCGGGAGCGAGTCTGACCACGGCCGCGTGCGCCACGCGACCGTCATCCGTGCGCGCACGGCCGCCGGCCGCCACGGCGACTCCCCGATCGCCGTCGCCGCTCGCGGCGCCGAACGCGACCGCGAGCCCGGCGACGCCCCTGCCGCCGGAAGTGACGCACGGCTCACGTGATCGACCCGCGGTCGCCCTCACCTTTCATGGCCAAGGCGAATCGAGCCTCGTCACGCAACTGCTGTCAAAGCTCGAAGCACACAGCGTCCGCGTGACCGTGCTCGCCGTCGGCAGTTGGCTGGCCGCCCAGCCGGCGATGGCCCGTCGCATCCTCGACGGTGGACACGAGCTGGGCAACCATACACAACACCATCTCGACATCGTGCGCATGAACGGCGCGCAGGCCTTTGCGGAAATCGACGAATGCGCGCAGACGCTCCGCGGGCTGACCGGGTCGATCGGAACCTGGTTCCGCCCATCACAGACACAACACGCCACACCCATCATCCGCGCGCAGGCCACCCGGGCCGGCTACCGAACCTGCCTGTCGTACGACGTCGATTCGTTGGACTACACCGATCCGCCGGTCGCGACAGTCGTCGACGCCACACTCAGCGCGATCCGCAACGGGTCGATCGTCAGCATGCACTGCGGCCACGCCGTCACCATCGCCGCGATCGACCCGATCCTCGACGGCTTGCACAGTCGCGGGCTGCACACGGCAACCGTGAGCCAACTGGTGGCCGCATGACGCGGCAACCACGTCGGGAGCGGCTGGCGGCACTGCTGACGATTCTCGCGATCACTATGGCCGGGTGCGCGTCGACGTCGACGTCGCCACCCCGGGTCGCCGACCCCATGGCCGACATGCCGCATGCCCGGCATGAGCGCCAACCCCGGTATGAGCGCAAACTCGGGCCCGGGTGCGAGCGCCGGCACGAGCGGGAACCCCAGCACGACCGGGCCGCCGACCGAATCCGGAGCCGGTGCGCCCGACAGTCTGGCGCCGCTACCGGGGATGCCGCCCCCGCTGTCGCCCAACGATCTCTACGCCGCCGACCGACCAAACGCGTTGTCCGCCGCCGTCGCCGGCGACATCCCGCGCATCTACGTCCCGAACCACGCCAGCAACACAGTCTCGGTCATCAACCCGGCGACGTTCACCGTGATACGTACGGTGCACGTGCCGGCGGGTCCGGAGCACGTCGTACCGTCGTACGACCTGAAAACGCTATGGGTCAACAGCGATACCGGCAACGCACTCACGCCGATCAACGCGAAGACCGGGCGATTCGGACGCCCCGTCGCCGTCAACGATCCGTACAACCTGTACTTCACCCCGGACGGGCGCTTCGCCGTCGTCATGTCCGAGGCGGCGCATCAGATCGTCTTTCGCGATGCGCACACGATGGCGGTCCGCAAGGTTGTTCCGGTGGGGTGCGACGGGGTGAACCACGCCGACTTCTCCGGCGACGGCCGCTATTTCATTGTCAGTTGCGAATTCTCCGGCGACCTGTTGAAGGTCGACACCGAGCAGCAACGGGTCGTCGCCACACTGCATCTGCCGCGGCGCATGGCGATGCCGCAGGACGTCAAGGTGTCGCCGGACGGCAAGACCTGGTACATCGCGGACATGCAGAGCTCCGGGCTGTGGATACTGCACGACGATCGCTTCGCGGCGCCGACATTTCTGCCGACGGGAGAAGGCGCCCACGGCCTGTACGTCAGCCGCGATTCCAAGCGTCTGTTCATCACGAATCGTGGCGAGGGCACTATCTCCGTCCTCGACTTCGCCACCAACAAGCTCATCGCCAAGTGGAAGATCCCCGGCCATGCGACGCCCGATATGGGCGGCATCTCGGCGGACGGCCGTACGCTGTGGCTGAGCGGCCGCTACAACAACGTGGTCTACGCCATCGACACCACGACCGGCAAGCTCATCCATACGACCCCGGTCGGCGGCGAACCGCACGGCCTGTGCGTGTGGCCGCAGCCCGGACGCTATTCCCTCGGCCACACCGGCATTCTGCGGTGAGCCGTCAACCGCCGGTCAGGCTGGCGAGGATGTCGCCGGACCGTGGCTTCGCCGCTGGCCGACCGTGCTCGACGAACCATTCCCGGCCGAACGCGAGCCGGAACAACGGTGCCGGTAGCCGGAGGAACCAGGCCAGGTTTCGCTCGATCCCATCCGCCGTCGTCTGGCTCAGGTGCGCGCGCATCGCTTCGCGTTTCTGCACCAGGTACGCGCTCACGTCGACGCAGTGGGTGATGTCGCCCGGATCGGTGTAGAGGCGGGCGAAACGCGACGCTCGCAGATCCGGCGAGCGGGGCCTCGCCCAGGCCATGACCCGGACCGCTCTTTGCAGCGCTCGACGATCCACGGTGGCGTCGAGGAGCAATGGGGTTTTCGCGAGCGCGGCCGCGCGACGACCCACGTGGTGCACCTGTACGTGATCGGGGTGCCCGTAACCGCCGGCCGCATCGTAAATGGTCAGGGCGGCGGCGTCCTCCTCAGCCAGCACGGCCGCGAGCCGGTGCGCGGCGGTCTCGGGGTCGACCCGGGCGAACGCATCCTCGGCTCCCGCCGGTCGTCCGGCCATGCCGGAGTCCGCGTAGCCGAGGACGACGACGCGGGAGCAGCCGAGAATCTCGGCCGATCGAGACAACTCGCGCTGCCGAAGATCGCCGAGACGGTTGCCCGCGCTGAGTTCAGCCGATGCGAGGCCCGCTTCGCCCGCCGTCGCCGTCACGAGCACGACGCGGTGGCCCTCCGCCGCCAGGCGCGCCATCGTGCCGCCGGTCAGCAGCGCTTCGTCGTCCGGATGGGCGTGGAAGAACACG
This sequence comes from uncultured Actinomycetota bacterium, assembly GCA_963724705.1. Classification (GTDB taxonomy): domain Bacteria; phylum Actinomycetota; class Actinomycetes; order Mycobacteriales; family Micromonosporaceae; genus DASQPR01. Next base: position 846,834 of record CAVRVS010000004.1, on the reverse strand, counting down.
ACGCTACGGTTCATGCCATCGCCTCGCTGTCGACCGTAGTCGGTCTGATGCTCGCGGTCGGGCCGATCGCTCGCTCGTACAGCGCGTCGCTGAGTCGGAGTGTGTCGGCCCAACTGACGGGCGGATCGGTCGTGGCATTATGTAGGCGCATACGGCTCAGTGTCTCGGGCGATGTCGCCAGCGCCACAATGCGTTCGACCATGTCGTCGTCATCGGACACGAGCAGACCCTCGACCTCGTCGACAACGAAGTCGGCGATGCCCGTGCCGCGATAGGCCACCACCGGCAATCCGGCGCACCGTGCTTCGAGAGCCGCGATGCCGAACGATTCCAGGATCGCCGGGGCGACGTAGAAGTCGGCTCGAGCGTGGATCCGCCGGATCTCCTCGGGAGACGCCGCTCCGACCAGGCGTACCCAATCCGTCATGTCGTGGCGCGCGAGATATCGGCGCAGCGACGGTGCCAACGGGCCATCGCCGGCAAGGACGGCTTCGATCCGGATGTCAGCCGGGATCGCGGCACGCGCATGGCGGAGGATCCGCAGCAGTGGCCGCGGCCGCTTCCGCGCGGCCAGCCGGCCGACGCTCGCCATGACGACGTGCTTCGGGTCGTGGGCGGTCGGCGGTGTCCGCCATGCCTGCGCATCGACGCCGTTGGGCAGGACCGTCACCGGCACGTCCGGCCGGAGAATGCGCCGAAGCGGTTCGGCCGCCACGGAACTCACCGCCGACCACATCACCGGCCAGTCCCGCCAGCGCAGCGCGCGGTCGGCCCAGCGGAACATCGGGGACGCGTACGCCCACAACGAATGGACGGTAACGACGGTCGGAATGCCCAGCCGGGCGGTTGCCGCCGCTGTCGCGAAGGCCAACGGCGAAATCGTCGACGCGTGTACGTGTATGACATCGGCGCCGCTGTCCAGAACATGGCGTCGGCCCCGTCCCGACCAGAGGTAGCGAATGGTCGCCGGATCGTCGCCGGGCCTCGGACGTGGGCGGTGGACCTCGATCCCGTCGGCTCCCGATGCCGACGACCCGGCCACGCTCGTCACGATCTCCACGTCGTGGCCGTTCTGCTGCTGTCGGACGGCAAGGTCGTGGATCTGCCGTTCGATTCCGCCGACCCGCGGGAGGTAGCAGTCACTGACATGGACGATTCTCATCGGATGAGCCCGGCCGGTGGAACGTCACCGACGATGACCGGATCCTCGGCCAGTCTCTTGCGGCCAACATGTCCGCGCTGTCCGGGCCGACGAACGAAGGATTCGGCGCGCCTCACCGGAACCGCCGCTTTTGAACTTCGGCGTTTCGTATCACGCTGCGGCGAGCGCGCCAGTTGCATCACCGCCACGCCGAGCAGGAGGACGAGCGCGACAAGCACGGCACCGCCGCCTGGACCGCGGCGGATGTGTTCGTCGTAGACGCTGACGCCGACCACGATGCTCAGCAGCGGGTCGATCGCCGCGGTCGCGGGCAGGCTCGCGGTGATGGGGCCGGCCTGGAACGCAAGCTGGCTCAGCAGCAGCCCGGCGGCGCCGAGGACGATAAATGCGTACAACTGCCAACTGGTGACGAGCGCGAGCGGCGACCGTACGGCGATGTCCGTGACCGCCTTGAGCATCGCGGCGGAACCAGCGTAGACAATGCCGACCGCGATGCCGAGGAGAGCCGCGGACCGGCCCTGTGCCCGTTGCCGCCGGCCGAGTTCGATGAATGCGGCGGTCAACGCCAGGCCGACGAGGCCGGCAATGACGGCCGGCAGCCGGTCCATCGACTCGTGGCGAACCGACGACCTGCCGGTCGCCGCAAGCGCGAGGAAGCCGGCCAGCGCCGCGGTGACCGTGACGCCCCAAGCGAATTCGCGCGCCGTGATGTGATGGCGTTCGTAGCGCTGGCGCAGAATCAGCGTGAACAGCAGTCCGGAGATCAGCAGCGGCTGCACGACCGCCAACTCCCCCAGGTGCAGCGCAATGACCTGCAGCGCGAGCCCGACGACGTCACAGGCGATTCCGCCCAGCCAGAGCCGGTGCGTCAACGTGGCGCGAATGAACGTGCCGACCAGCCCGGGGCGGAGAGTCTGAGCGTCGGGTACGTGGCCGGCGCTGACGTGTTTGAGCGTGCCGGACATGGCAAAGACGAATGCCGCGCCGAGGCTGAGCAGCACGATCAGCCACGGATGCCCCATGGGAGCGCACCCTTCTCCAGCGGCCGATCGGTGGACCGCGTGACGGCTCGAAAACGCCATCCAGCAATGCGGCAACGGGTCATCCGGTCATCTGATCCAGCGCACCACGTGTCGAGTCACCGCTGGACCGCCGCTCATTCGCGCTGTCGATGCGCAAGCTCAGGCGCGGACCGGGACCACTGAACACGGGATCGATCCGGATGCCCGGAGGCACGTGGCTCGGAGCCAACGTCGGGTCAACTCGTCGATCTCGATGCGGGCCGACCGAGCAGAACGTACGGGTTCCGAGCGTGTCCAACACCGTGAAGACGTCCCAGGCGCCGGTGTACGGCTGCGGGCGGATGCTCGCCAGGACGTCGAACTCGGCGGTCGCGACCCACCGGACGGTGAAGTGCCGCAGCTGCCATGATCCGTGTGGCGGCATCGCGTCGACCCGCGGGGACGCGTCGATCCACGCTTCGGCGGCGGTCGCCCGATTGCGCAGCAGCACCCGGATCTGACTGTTGTGAATGCCGTCGGTGAGATCCTGAGTGGTCGATCCGTGCGACGAGGGCTGCCATCGGTCGACCGCGGTGCCGACCGGATCGGCCAGGTGGATCTGGCCGCCTTCGCGGACGAAGACCACTCGGGTCAACGACCCTCCCGCTCCGATCGACACCAGCTCGGTGGCGATGTCGATCGACACCTTCCCGGCGACGAGCTCGCATCGACGTAGGCGATTGCGATGAGCGAGCGTGGATTGTGGCGTGGCAGGCCGTGGGCGCCAGCCGTTCATCTCGTCTCTCCCGGTCTCATACGCGCAAGGTCACGCCGAGAGGCGACGCTCACATGCACGCCCCGGCACGGCCGACCGTACTACGACGAGCTGTGTAGTAGATGAGAGAGTTTCGCCCCGCCGCACTTCGGCGCCGGATCACGCCTGCAGGTCGGACTCCGGAGTCGCCAGCAGGTCGAGCAGCAGCCGCTCGTCGTCGCCGGACAGCGAACTGACGAACCGGACCAGTACGCCCGCACGATCGTCATCGGATTCGAGGAGACGACGCATCCGCATGGCGGTGATCTCCGCGGGATCTCGTACCGGCGAATAGATGTCGGCACGACCACGTCGTTCCTTGATCGCGAGGCCCTTGTCGGCGATGCGCGAGAGCACGGTCATCACCGTCGTATACGCGAGCCGGTCGTCGAGCGCTGACCGCACTTCGGCGGCTGTCATCGGCTCGGCCGCGGCCATGAGCGTCTCGATGATCTCGGCTTCGAGGGCACCCGAGGGGCGGCGGGTATCAGCCATTTGCCCTCCCGTCGTGCCGGACTCGAAGTCGACCATCCGCCTGAGAGTCTAAGCGGATGTTCGTCGCGCGGTCTGCAGAGCATTCTCATCCTGCCCAGCGAGGTCGTGTTCGACATGGCCAGCAAGGTCGTGTTCGACGAGTTGCCCGCGGTCGGCGTGCGGCGTCCTCGATGTCGCTCGCTGCCGAAGTCCGGGCAGGATCGCCCGGAGCCGACGGGCGATCCGACCGGGCGTGACGGGGATGATGTCGATGGCCACTTCACCGTCAGCCCGGTGGGTCGGCCGGATGACGTACGCCCGTGGACCGGCAAGCCTGAGTCGGGGTCGGCCGACAGCGTCCGGGCCGATTCGTACTGGTATAGGGCTTCTGTTGCGCGTGGGGTCGGCGGTGTGGATGACCACGTCGTGGGTGTTAGCCAAGCGCGGGCGGCCGGCGAGCAGGTCGCGAAGTGGTATTTCAGCGCGCACGAATGTCCCGCCGGCGTCGGCGGAGCACGCCGAGAGCGTCGCTTCTGTTGTGCCGACGGTCAGGCGTAGGTCGGCGGTAGCGAAGTCCGCGTGTGGGTGGGGGCTGTGGGCGGCGAGTGTCAGCGTGGTCCGCCGCTGAGAGTGTCGGGTCCACGTGAGGGTCGTGCCTTGGAGGTGGTGGGCGATGGTGTGGGTGGGTGAGTCGGTGACCAGGTACCAGGGGTCGGGGAAGTGGGGTGTTTGGCGGAAGCCGGGGTAGGTGGCGTAGAGCCGGCCGCCGTGGGGGGGGTCGAGGTGTAGGGGTGGGGGTTGGTGGGTGCTGTTGTGGCCGATGAGGGTGCGTAGGTGGTCGTGGTGGTGGTGTTGGGCTAGGCGCAGGCGTAGGCGGCGGTTGACGTCGAGGCGTTCGGCGATGGGGTCGGTGAGGTATTGGTCGGCCAGGGTGGCGATGCCGGCGGCGACCTCGTGTTGGGTGGCCGAATCGAGGGTGAGGAAGTCGGGGCGGGTGAGTTTGGAGAGTTCGGAGGCGAAGCTGCGGTGCAGGATGGCGTCGCGGCGGGGTCCGGGTGGCAGCAGGTTGGCGGTGGCGGCCATGATCGCTGCGGTGCAGGCCAGCCGCTGCCGGTGGCTGGCGCGGTAGGTGATGTTGGCGGCGTCGTGGCGGCGTACGGCGTAGTAGTAGTCGTAGTCGGCCAACACGCTGATTTTGGCCGCGTGGACGCAGGCGGCGACGGTAAAGGGCTGGTCGGAGCCGAACGGCAACGATTCCGGGAAGGCGATGCCGTGCTCGAGTAGCAGGCTACGGCGAAACAGTTTCGTGTTCGACATGGCAAACGGCAACGCCGAGGTGTACAGGTCCACATCCGGATCGGTCCGGGCGAAGATCGCCTGCGGCACGAACCGGCCGTTACAGCCGACCATCCGACCGGCCACCACATCCGAGCCGTACTCGTCGCCGGCGGCGACCAGCCGCGCCAACGCTTGGCGGCCCAGATAATCATCGGCGCCCAGGAAAAACACATACCGGCCGGTCGCCAACCGCAACCCCCGATTCGACGGCCCGGCCGGCCCACCCGAATTCGGCTGATGAATCACCGTAAACACATCCGGGAACCGGCGCACGAACCGGTCCAACACCACACCACTACCATCGGTCGACCCATCATCGACCGCGATAACCTCCAACCGCGACCGACCAATACTCTGCCGCACCAACGACATCAAACACCGCGTCAAATACGGCATCGTGTTGTACACGGGAACGATCACCGTGACGTCGGGAACGGTGTCGGCCAACCCCCGACTCGTCGACCGCGACTCTCCCCTCATCGCGACCGCCATGGCAGCGCCGAGGGGTGCACAAGCCGCGACGAGCCCGCTGGGCCGGCGTGGGACTGGAGGCCGGTGCGGGACTGCCGGCCGGTGGCGGGTCGCGGGCCAGGGCCGGGTCGCGGTCCGGCGCCGGCCGATGAGGCGAAGCGGTACGGACATGCTGTACTAAAAGCCACAGCCCGGACACTACTACGACATGCTGTGTAGTAGATGAGAACACATGAGCGTTTACTGCCAGCTCGATGCGTATATCCGCCGCCCGGACGACCACGAGAACCTATGCTGCCGGCGCATTGTCGCTGGTCGGTCGCGAGGCTCACAGTTGGTGCGCAACATTGGCGCCCGCCAGCGATCCGGGCTGGTGGCTGAGAAGCGGCATGGAATTGGCCGCCGAGGCTACCGCACGGCCGCGGGCGCGGATGTCGTGCAGTTGGTAGCCCTGGCTTGCGAGATCAGATTTTGCGGTAGCGGGACTGTGCGAAGCAGTAGATGCCGAAGGCGATAAATCCGAGTGCGACGATCACCAACAGCGCGGTGCCGAACGGCTCACCGGCCAACGTGCGCAGCGCACCGTCCAGGCCGCGAGATCGGGCAGCCTGGTCGGAGATCGCCGCGTCGAACAGCAAAGCGCCAACGATCGCAAAGGCCACGCCCTTGGCGATGTAGCCGACCTGGCCGAGACGGACCACCGTCTGCCGCACCGGCCGCCGCGCCGACGCCAAATTCAGCTTCGACTCAAAGGACCGCTTCGCGCCATAGATCAGCATGCCGACACCGATCGCGAACACGATGACGCCGGCCAGACCCACCAGCCATTGGCCGGCCGGATGCGCCAAAACGCCGGCCGTGGCGTGCTCCTGCGACGACGAACCGGACGTCGCCGTTCCCTGCAGAACGCGGATGTCCGTCCACAACAGAAACGCGTACACGACGACGCGGGCCAGGGACGCAATCCGTTCGAAGGTGCGGCGCCGCCCTTGATAATTCGTGTGGCCGACGGCGGCGACAAGCAGTTGCCAGAGTGCCATGGCGCCGAGACCGACGGCGATAATGATCAGGAGTGCGCGGCCGGCCGGTTGCCTGTCGAGCAGCTGAAATGCGCCGACCTGGTCGGCCTTTGTCCCGGTGTGATGAATGGCGACCTGCAGAGCGAGCCATGCGATCGCGAGGTGGAGCAGACCGTACCCGAGAAATCCGATTCGGGTCAGCGCTTCGAGCGCACCGCTATGCGCGGTACGGCGAGCACCGCCGCGGACCGTGGCAGTTGTCGACATGCCCTCCAGTTCCCCTACAAAGCGTCAGAGAAACACGGCGGCGCACGTTCGGGGTGTCAGGCGTGCTCGTCGCGACGATAGAGCGTCGCCACCCGGGCGAAGAAGGTATGGAGCTCCGCCATCGACGCTTGGAACGCGTCATAGTTCAGCGCCTTCGTCACGTACGCGTTGGCGTGATCCTGATAGCTGCCCAGGACGTCATCCTCGGCCGACGACGTCGTCAGCACGATCACCGGGATCGTCAGCCACGGCGAGTCCGGCGCCTTCAACGTCCGCAGGAGTTCGCGACCGCCCATGCGCGGCATGTTCAAGTCAAGCAAAATCAGATCAGGGGTGGGCTCACCAGCGAACTGTTCCTGGCCGGTCAGATAGTGGAGTGCCTCGACGCCGTCGGCCACCCAGCGCAGGTCCGCCGGGTACGAATGACTGTCGAAGAACTCCTCGACCAGGACGGCGTCGGCGGCATCGTCCTCGACGAGCAACACCGTCAAGGGTGGTGCGGCGAGTGCAGCAGCGGCCATCAGTGCCCTCCGACGGCTCGAGGTAAAAGGCCCATCCGGGCGGTGTCCGCAACACCGTACCCCCGCCGATGTCAGTGCGGGCGATGTCGCGCCGGCGATGTTTCGAGCGGCACGTCGGTTCGGGCCAGTTCGTCCGGACCGATCGCGGTGAAACCGGCGAACGCCGCCACCACGAACGCCACGATGCCGAATATGTGGGCCAACCCCGAGTCGGCGATGGTGAGCAACACGATGCCGATGAGCAGGCCGGCGATCGCCACCCGAGCGGACCATGCCGGTCGCGGCGCATCGGGACCGGCCGCGGGCGCCTGTCGCCGGATCGCGGCCGGATCGAAGCGGCCGGCGAGACTGAGCCGGAACAACAGGGCGAGACTCGGGAACAGGATGACCGCACCGAGCGCGATCGAAATGATGATGGCGATCATGGTGCTGTCGGCGGCCGCCGCGGCCGACAGTGTGAGCCCGGGAAGCACGAAGGGGCGCTGCGCCGCCGCCCATCCGGACAGGAGTGCCGCGACCGCCAGCGCCGCACCGGCCCGCGCGGAACCATAGCGACGCGTCCAGGTGAGCCCGAGCGAGGTGATGCCCGCGACGCCGGAAATGACGACGGCGGTCAGTCCCCAACCGGTGGTCAGACCGTTGTAGATCCGGTGAGCGTCGTGGTCCTCCACGATCAGCCCGGCGATCGCCAGCGCACCGGCAGCGGCTCCGGCGAAGAGCGCCCGGGCGCGGAACGCGTCGGCGAGACGAGGCTCCTTCATCCGACGCGCGTCGGCGGCGAGATATACGGCGGCCAGGAACGCTCCGGTGACCACCGCGAGGCATCCGGACAGGATCGAGGTTGGATTCACCCAACTGGTCACCAGGTTGCCGGCAGCGTTTCCGACCGGTACGCGACCGGACGCGATCGCACCAATGACCGTGCCGAGCATGTACGGAGTGATGATCGAGGACACCGCGAACGTCATGTCGATGAGCCGGCGCTGTCGCGGCTCCATCGTGGCGTTCTGCAGCGTGTACGCCAATCCGCGGAACACGATCCCGATCGCGGCGATGAAAATGGGGATCGCGAGCGTGGAGAACACCGAGCCGAAAACGGTCGGGTAGCCGGTCCACAGCACCGTGATGACCAGGATCAGCCAGACGTGATTGGCTTCCCACACCGGCGCGTTGGCGTGGTGGGCGAAGTCGCGGATCTGCCGGCCTCGTTCGCCGCCCCCGGCGATCAGCTGCCAGAATCCGGCACCGAAGTCGGCTCCCGCCAGCACCGTGTAGAGGATGAGACCGACGAGCACGATCACCATCGGCAGCGTCTGCAGAATCATGGCACGGCCGGATCTTCCACGGGAACATCGGGCCGGCCGGCCGCCGGCTCGGGCATCGGTATCTTCGCCAGCCGCCACAACGTCCACGCCACGCCCGCGATGAGAATCGCGAACACCCCGGCCAGGACCCCGTAGCCGATCGGGATCCCGGACGCACCGGTGACCGCATCCGACGTCCGCATCACCCGATATACCACCCACGGCTGGCGCCCGACCTCGGTCGTGACCCATCCGGCGATCAGCGCAACATAGGCCAGCGGTCCGGCGACGGCCAGAGCGCGATAGAACCACTTAGTGACGGGCAGTCGCTTGTAGCGCCAGCACACGAACAAGAACACGAGCGCGAACAGCGCCAGCAACGTACCGATGCCGACCATGGTCTGGAACGAGTACCGGACGACGTTCACCGGCGGTTGGTCGGCGATCGGTACGGTATTGAGCCCCTGCACGACCGCGTTCGGGTTGTGGAATGAAAGCAGCGACAGCAGATCCGGGATTTTGATGCCGTACTTGACCTCGCCGTTGGTGTACCAGCCGAGGATGTGTTCGGGCGCTCCGCGCGTGCTCGCGCCCAAGCCCTCGAACGCAGCCAGCTTGATCGGCTGGCTGGTGGCGACGGTGCGTGCCGCCCAGTCGCCGACGAGAACCTGCAAAGGCGAGGCGACCACGGCCGCGGCTAGCGGCACGGTCAGCGCCGTGCGTTCATAGCGACCCCACCGCCCGCGCAGCCGGCCGATGGCATACGCAGCGGCGACGAGAAATCCGGTCACCATGAACCCGGCCAGATACATGTGAACGAACTCATGCCAGAAGTACGTGTTGGCGAACAACGCGTGGAACGGATGCACATCCACGACGCGACCGTTGCGCAACGCGAAGCCCTGCGGATGGTTCATCCAGCCGTTGACGGAGATGACCATGAACGATCCGATGACTCCGGCGGCCGCGATCGGGATGCCGGACAGGAAATGGGCTCGCGGCGACATGCGGTCCCAGCCGTACACGTACACGCCGATGAAAATCGCCTCGAGGAAGAACGAGAAGCCCTCGATCGCGAATCCGAGCCCGAACACGCTACCGAACGTGGCCGTGAAATTCGGCCAGAGCAGACCCATCTCGAAGCTCAAAATCGTGCCGGTGACAACGCCCGCCGCGAACAGGGCGACGAGAACCTTCGTCCAGCGCCGGGCGAGGATCCGGAAGACCTCATCTCCGGTGCGCAGGTAGCGCCACTCCACGAAGAGAATCAGCGCCGGGAACGCGATGCCGAAGCAGACCAACGGGATGTGGACCATGAACGACATCGCCTGCATCTGCCGGGCCTGAAGCAGATACTGCTGCAATCCCATCGGCCGAACCTTCCCCCCGGGGCCGCACGTCGGCAGCCTCAGTCTGCCATGATCGCATCAGCCGATCACCGCAGTCCCGCGCACAGCAACGACCGTCGCGGTTCGCGCCACTACAAAGGTCATCCGCCGGTACGGTCGTCAGCGGCTTCACGACGATCGGACGGGTGCGGAGCCGGCTGCGGCCGGCCGGCCTGCCGTCGGAGATCACGGACATTGGACTGCCTGCGTAGCGTGCGACACGTCGGGCGGACAGCGGGAGCGCGCCCGTCCGTGCGTACCGCATCTGGTTCGTGATCTCTTGCCGCCCCGGCCGTCCCGCGCTCAGCGGCCCGCAGCCGCTGCGAGATCGCGGCGTGCGGACAAGCGCGGCGGCTCGGCTCCACAGGCGCGTCCGCATCCTGATCCAGCGGACGGCGTGGCTGGGGAACGGTCGACGGCGCGAGTTCCGGCCGGCGCCGGCGTGGCCACGCGATGCCCACCGTCAGCGTTCGACCATCCCTGACCATCGGCAGTTGTGCGATGACGCCCACGATCACCGTCGCCACAAGACCATCCAGCCAGTAGTGGTTCGCTGTGCCGACGACGACGGCGAACGTGCAGACCGGGTAGAGCAGCCACGACCAGCGCCAGCGGCTCCGAGTCGTGCGTATGAGGCCGATCGCGACGATCAGCGCCCAACCGACATGGAGCGAGGGCATCGCCGCGTACTGGTTGGTCAGCGTGTCGTCGCTCGGCGGTCCGTAGACCGACGGCCCGAAGACAGTGGCCGTGTCAATCATGCGTAGGTCGGCCACGAGACGTGGCGGTGCGAGCGGAAATGTCAGGTGAACGACGAGCGCGACGCCGGTGACGGCAGCGACGAGGCGCCGCAGCGGGACATACTGCGCCGGCCGGAAAAGGTAGACCCAGAGCAGGAAGACGATCATCACCGCGAAATGCGCCCAGGCGTAGTAGACGTTCGCGGCGCGAACCAACAACTGGCTGGCCATGAGGGCGTGTTGGACGCGTCCCTCATCAGGCAGATGCAGCGCCCGCTCCCAGTGCCACACGTGGACGGCGTCCGCGTACGCCCGCGCGACATGTCCGTCGGCAACGGCTCGGCCGACCTTGTACATCAGGAACAAGGCCGCCACGAGCGCGAGCTCGCGGATCGGCCGGGGCCGCAATCTCGGTGGCGCGCTGCGGATGGCGGATCCATCCTGAGAGGAACGGTCCAGCAATGGCGTGATCGGCACGTCGGCCCTCCGATCTTGGGACCACGTGCGAACGCTAAGTTGCTTACCGGCCGGCCGTCAAGGAACGGCGGGCGTGATCGTTCATACTTTGGCTACCGGTTGCCAACCGCTCGTTTGTGTGATCAACCGCTGTCGGCCGCGAGTCACACCGAGTTGGTCATCGATTCGACGGCGCGGCCGCTCGCCGGCTCCGGCAGGGCCATCGTCCGGCTGAACTGGGGCGCGTGACGAATGCCTACGGGTCGCTATTTCCTCGACAGCGCCGCTTGGCACAGCATCCGCGCTTGCCCCGTGTGGTCCGGCGGGGTCTGGTTCTAGTCCGGCGGCGTGCTGGCGTCGCCGCCCAGAAGGTCGCCCACGCCGGTGAGCTCGAGCACTCTCGCGACGCGGCCTTGGGCGCCGATCGCCTGCAGCACCTTGCCGGCGCGCTCGGCCAGGTTTCGGCAACCGATGAGTGTGCCGATGCCGCTGGAGTCGATGAACGTCACGCCGGACAGGTCGATCACGAGCCGCGTGATCGCCGCGTCGGCCAGGCGGCGCCTGACAAGCTCGTTGACGGCCGGTTTGGCGGCCAGATCGAGCTCACCGCCGAGGTGGAGGTGCGCGACGCCATCGCTTTGCGATTCGCGGAGCGTGAAATGATCGTCCACTCGGCTCCTGTCGCACGACGTCGCAAGTGTGATCGGCACCCTCGCAAGCGTGATCGGCACCCTCGCAAGCGTGATCGGCACCTGTAGTGACCGATGGTATCCAGAGCGTCGACCGGTTCGGGTCCGCCGTTCAGTGCGTTTGCTCGGCGCCGACCTGGGTATCGGGCCTGCGGACCGCGGCCCGGACGATCCGTCGTCCACCGGCATCGGATGCCTGGGCATAGTGCGAGGATGGCCGGATGACCGACGTCCGCGCCCGAAACAATGTTTCCATCACCGGGCCGACGGACGGCCCGGTGGTGATGCTTTCGCACGGCTTCGGATGCGACCAGAACATGTGGCGGCATGTCACCGCGGTCCTCGCCGACAGGTTTCGGGTCGTGCTCTTCGATCATGTCGGCTCCGGCCACGCCGACCCGTCGGCGTGGGACCCGGAGCGTTACTCGACGCTGGCCGGTTACGCCGACGACGTGCTCAACATCTGCCGCGATCTCGACCTGAAGGACGTCATCTTCGTCGGTCACTCGGTCAGCTCGATGATCGGCGTGCTGGCCGCCAATCGGGCACCGGATCGGTTCGCGGCGCTCATTCTGGTCACTCCGTCGCCGCGATACATCGACGATGCCGACTATCGCGGTGGGTTCACCGCCGCCGACATCACCGAGCTGCTGGAGTCATTGGACAGCAACTACCTGGGTTGGTCGGCCGCCATGGCCCCGGTGATCATGGGTAACCCCGACCGTCCAGAGCTGGGCGACGAACTGACCAACAGCTTCTGCCGAACCGATCCGGCGATGGCCCGGGTGTTCGCGCAGGCGACGTTCCTGTCCGACAATCGAGTCGATCTCGACGCGGTCGCGCTACCAACGCTGATCTTGCAGTGTTCGAACGACGTGATCGCGCCGACTGAAGTTGGCGCGTTCGTCCACGACCACATCGCCGGGAGCACGCTCGTCACCCTTGATGCCACCGGGCACTGCCCGCAGTTGAGCGCACCCAAAGCGACCCTGAACGCGATCGAGCCATTCCTCTCCGCATACCGCTGAGCCTCCACCGCATGGATACGGCGGCGGCGCAACGAATCGGTGCTAGGTTCGCGGCCATGCTGGAAGACAGCGCCGACGACCTGTACGAGCATGCGCCGTGCGGGAACCTGTCGACGCTGCCGGACGGCACGATAGCCAAGATCAATGCAACGTTGCTGGAGTGGCTCGGTTACGACCGCGACGAACTGCTCGGCCACCGACGCTTCAGCGACCTCCTGACGGTCGGCGGCAAGCTCTACCACGAGACCCACTTCGCACCGCTGCTGCAGATGCAGGGCCACGTGGGTGGCGTCGCCTTCGAACTGCGGGCCAAGGACGGCACTCGACTGCCGGTGCTGGCCACGTCCACGGTCAAAACCGGCGCCGACGGCGAGCCGCTGCTGATCCGTACGACGCTGTTTGACGCGCGCGACCGTCGCGCGTACGAGCAGGAACTTCTACGCGCTCGGCAGGCGGCCGAACACGAACGCGACCGGCTGCGCTTTCTGATCACGGAGCTGCAACGCAGCCTTCTGCCGGTCGAGTTGGCCACGCCGATCGGCATGCGCACGGCAGCGTATTACCGCATGGCCTCTCCGGATGAGGTCGGCGGAGACTTCTACGATCTGTTTCCACTCGGCGACGACCGATGGGGATTCTTCCTCGGCGACGTGTCCGGCAAAGGCGTCGAGGCCGCCGCGGTGACCGCGCTCGCCCGCTACACGCTCCGCGCCGCCGCGGTCTACAACCCCGATCCCGCGGCCGTGCTCAGGAACCTCAATACGGTGCTGTACCAGGAATACCTCACTGGCGGAACGCGATACTGCACCGTTGTGTTCGGGATTCTGGAACCCGGCGGTGACGATGGACGTACGGCGACGATGGTTGGCGGCGGCCACCCCTATCCCCTCATTCTCCGGGCCGACGGTCACACCGGCTACGAACCCACGGCGGGCGGCCCGATCGTCGGCGTCATCCCCGTCGCCGAGTTCACGGCGACCACGATCACCCTGGCGCCGGGCGACACCCTATTTCTTTACACGGACGGGCTCACCGATGCCCGCGTCGACAGCACCGGCGGCCGATACGGGCCGGAAGCGTTGCTAGAGCATGCACGTACGCTGGCGCCGGCCAACGCGTCCGAAGTCGTCGCAGCGACGTCACGACTCCTGGACACCTTCGGTGACGGTCTCGATGACGACGCGGCCATCCTCGCCCTCACCGTTGAGAATGCTTCACATCGGTAGGTCGGAGCCGGCTCCGATCGAATTTCGGCATTCCACCGCGACCGTGCCCACAACCTGACAAACTCCTGCCGTCGCAGGTCGGCCCGCAGGTCGGCCCGCAGGTCGGCCTGCGGGGCGAATGGCCGGGCGAGACGGGGCGACAAGCCTGTCGATTTGGCAGAGACGTGTTCGTCGTAGTTGTGGATCGACCAAAATTCGGCGGCACGGGCCGACCGATGGACCAGAGGAGTTGTCATGGCAAAGTACGTCTACGTCTACACGGGTGGCCAGATGGCCGCTACGCCCGAGGCTCAGGAGAAGGCGATGCAGGCCTGGGGCGCATGGTTCGGCACCCTCGGCGGCTCGGTCTCCGACATCGGCAACCCGTTCGGGCCCTCGGCTACGGTGAGCGGCGGCGGCGTTTCCGATGGAGGCGCGTCCAAGGCAGCGGGGTATTCGATCATCGAGGCTGACTCGCTGTCCGACGCGACGGCTAAGACCGCCGGCTGCCCAGTGCTTGACGGCGGCGGCGCGGTCGAGGTGTACGAAGCGATCCCGATGTAGGCAATTCCGAAGTATTCGTTCGTGGGGTGCAACAGCGCGTGCCGTTGCACCCCACGCGCGTCCCTGGGTCAGCAACGAGCCTGGCCCCCCACCAGCGACGAACCGCACTGAGGCGATCGACATCACAACGGCGCGCATCCAATTCGGGTCGTCACCACGTCTCTATCGGTGGGACAGGCGTTTGGGCGAGCGAGGGGCGGCACTGCGTGACGGTCAATGACGAGTTCACCGAGTTCGCAGCGGCGCGGGCCGGGCGCCTCCGGGAAATCGCCTTTCTCATGTGCGGAGATTGGCATCAGGCACAAGATCTGACCCAACAGACCCTGACCAAGGTGTACGTGGCCTGGCGTCGCATCCGGTCACGGGACAACGTGGACGCGTACGCGCGCCGGGTCCTGCTCCGCGAACTGCTCAGTGAACGGAGACTCCGGCGGTCGAGCGAACGGCCGGTGGCGGATGTCCCTGAGGCGCCGGCCGTGTCGAGCGATCCGGACCTACGGCTGACCCTTTTACAGGCGCTCGCGACGATACCGCCGAAGCGACGTGCGGTGATCATCCTGCGCTATTGGGACGACCACAGCGTCGAGCGGGTTGCCGAGATCATGCAGCTCACGACCGGCGCGGTGAAGAGTCTGACCGCGCGCGGCCTGGCCGACGTACGAGCCGTGCTCGACGCCGAGTTACCGATCACCCATATCTGATGCAAGTAGCGTGCAGGAAGGAACGACATGGGCATTGATACCCAGATCCGTGAGCAACTGGCGCGTGAGCTCGCCGATAGCGATGCGCCGGCGCTCGGGTCGATCGTCTCGGACGCGGCTGTGGCCGGCGCCCGACGACTCAGCCGTCAGCGTTACGGCTTCGCCGCCGCTGGCGCGGCTGCACTCGCCGGAGTCGTCGTGCTGGGCGTCTTCACCGCCGGGTACAACCGGCCGGACGGCGGCCCGAGTGCAACGAGCCCGGCCGCCGGCGATGGAGTGTCGAGCGCGCCGCCTAGTGCGCCGACAACGCCGACCGCCACCAAGGCAACGACGAAGGCCCCGACGAACACGTCGGTTGCCATGACCGGGCAGCGGGTCGTCGTGCTCTTGACCTCACTCGTTCATCCGAAGCATGTCACCGAGGTCGACTTCGGAGCCTCCGACGGCAACGCGTACGGCACGTTCCTCTACAACGACGGGCATGGCGCCGCGACGGTCTTCGCAAGCGTCTCCAACCAGCCCGCGCAATACAACACCGTGGGCATGGACTGCCCGGCCGACGAGCCCGGGCTCACCTGCACGACGCGCCATCTTGCCGGCGGCGACGAAGCGCGGATCATGCTGATGGGGCCGTACGGGTCCACCTGCACCGACAAGAAATGCTCCCTCAAGGATCTCCGCGTAGAGGTCAAACGGCCGGACGGGACGTACGTGATAGCCGAGGCGTACAACGGGCCGCAGGGCCACGATCGCGCCGCCACCCGGCAGAACCCGATTCTCGACACGAATCGGCTGATCGCGATCGCAACCGACTCCCGTTGGGGACTCACCTCGAAGCCGTCCGATATCGCGGCGGCGGCACGATCGGTGACGGCGTCCGGCAACTAGTGGACGCCAGGATCACCAGACCAGGGGTACGAGACGCTTGCGCGCGGCGGCGTACGAACGGTATCGGTTGTCCAGGGTCGCGATGAGCGCGCTCTCCTCGATGCGAATGCGCCAGACGATCGCGATCAGAGGCAACAATGTCATCGCGGCCAATCCGACCCAGTTCCCGGACATCAAGCCGACCCCGATGCTCGCCAGCAAACCACCGGCATATCCAGGATGCCGCACAAGTCGGTACGGACCGGCCGCCACGACGGGTTGATCCGGGCTGACCTGAACGATGACGGTGAAGTACTGGCCGAGGGTGACGAGGGCGCAGCCGCGCAGGATTACCCCGGCCACGAGGATCGCCGCTCCGACGGCGAAGGCAACGCCGCCGTGCCGGATCGTGGCGACGGGGACGATCGACGGAGCGAGGTAGAGCCACGTATTCGCGGCGATAAGACACGCCAGAGCGGCGACCCACCAACCGCCTCGACCGGCCCGGATGGCTCCTTCCCGCCGCTGCGGCACCTGGAGAATCCCGGTGACCTCCAGCATGAGCCAGACGACGACCACCACGAGGAGCAGCACTCCGATGGGATGGCTGTCGAAGTACGGCTTTGTGTCGGTGACCTGCTGCCAACGGGTCACACCCAGTACGATTCCGGCGGCAGCGATCGCGGTCAGCAGGCCCGAAACGAGGACGGCGCCGGCCGAGGCGGCGGCGGCCCGGCGTTGCTCGATCGCCGCGCCGAGGATCAGATTCAGCCCGGCCCGCAGCGCTGTGGTCTCGCCGGTGGCGATGAGCTCGTCCGTCAGGTCGGCGACCTCGGCGCCGTACCGGTTCCGCCATGAACGGGGATAAAGCGCGAGTGGCCAGCGCACCAGTCGGCCGGTCATGCCGTGGCCGCCGCTATACGCCGCAAGCCCACTCTCGCGATGCGGGCGGCCTCGGACAGCCGCTCACGCAGGAGTTCCCGACCGTCGGGCGTGATCTGGTAGGGCCGTCGCCGGTCTTCGGCGGGCAGAGCCTTGACCAGTCCGTCGGCCTCCAATGTCGCCAGGGCACTGTAGAGCGTCCCGGCGCCCAGCTTGACTCCGGCAAATTCTTCGATGTCCTTGATCAGCGCGTATCCGTGTCTCGGTGCCTCGGCCAGGCTGGTCAAGATCAGAATGCTGCGGTCCGACGATCCGCGAATCGATTCCCTTGTCATGCGTTCGCCTCCTCCGTACCTCCAATAACAATACATCGGAAAGTGTAATAGAGGAAGCGGCAGTCTCGACGCGTCGAGGACAAACGCCACCGTTTCCTCGAACGTTGATGACTCGGCGATGACATGCTCGCCCGGGATTCCCAGGACGTCGTGCGACTCGTACCAGCCGCGCATCTGCTCGGGCGTGACTTCGCCGGCGAGCGCCCGCGTTGCGTGTCGCCGTACCGTCTCCTCGAACGACACGTCCAGATAGAACGCTCCCGGCCACCCGGGCGAGGTTTAGTCGAGTGCCGGCGGATAGGCGGGACGGGCGGTTCCGCGTTTCGTGCTGGATGACTCGTTCCGGGCGCGGTACGACTGCCGCGAACCCATCGGTGTCGACATGATCCCCAGGGTCAGGTGGCCATCCGGTGGATCGCGCGACGCATGGTGAAAGCCTCGATGATCTGCCAGACGCCCAGCACGATCAGCCAGATGCCGACGAGGATGGCCAGCGTCAGGAGAGATTCGACCGGAGACACGATCACCACGACTCCGGCGATCGCGAGCAGGATGCCACCGAAGATCTGCCAGCCTCGATACGGCGCGTACGGGGCGGACCCCGCCGCGACGGCTCGCGTGATGCCCCGGATGAGCCAACCGAAGCCGATCCACAGTGCGAGGAGCAGGATCGACTCGAATGCGCCGCGGAAGCACAGCAGGCCCAGCAAGATAGACAGAGCGCCGGTTATTACGGCCAGGACGCGCAGGCCCGTCCGCTCTTGCGGTGCGAACGCCACGACAATCTCCAGGACTCCACTGACCAGCAAATAGATGCCGAACAGGATCCCGACGACGCGCAACGTACGGTCCGGCCAGACCAACACGATCACGCCGATCGCGATCGCCAACAGGCCGAGCCCGGTCGCCCACATCCAGCTCTTGCGGCCGAGAACCTCCATCGGTGAGGTCCGGTCGGCCATCGTCTGGGCGCCGCCACCTGTGGACATACGATCGCTTTCCTGGGTACCGAGGTATTCGCTCATGTGGCTCGCACCCGCCCTCCGACTTGCGCGGTCCCACGATCCGGCCGAGAGATCCGTTGTTGATCATTCTACACGCGGCTTGGTCGGTTTGCAGTGATTTCAGACGACATCATCCGACTTGGCGAGCGATCAGTACAGGCGACCGAATCACGACAGGACCGTCAGCGCTCAGAACAGATCCGTGACGGGTCACGAGGAGATGATCTTCGCCAGCTCCAGGATCTTGGCTGGTGGCAGGTACTGCTCGGTGACCGTCGCACCGTACGGTGACAGCGCATCCTCGATCGCGTTGGTGATCGCGGCCGGGGCGATGAGAAGTCCACCTTCGCCCACGCCGCGGTAGAAGACCTCCTCGTTGGGCTCGTTCGCCAGATGCTCGATCTCGATCGTGGGTATTTCGGAGGCCGTTGGCAACAGGTAGTCCATGAACGTACCGGCCAGGTAGTTGGCGTCCTCGTCGTACGCGGACCACTCGTAGAGGACTTCGCCGATCCCCTGCGCTACACCGCCTCGGATCTGTCCCTCGACGATGGCCGGGTTGATCATGCGGCCGCAGTCCTCGACTACGAGGTACCGCAGGAACCGCACCTGCCCGGTCTCCAGATCGATCTCGACGTGGCAGAGATGGGTGCCGTCGGACCAGCTACCGATGCCGCCGTCGTAGCTCGCTTCGGCCTCGAGCGACGTTTCGATCTCGCTGGGCAGATCCTCGGGCGACCGGTACGCCCGGTCCGCCACGTCGGCCACGCTGACGCGGATCGAGGGCACGCCAGCCGGATATACGTAACCCTCGTCGATGCGCAGGTCCTGCGGGCCTACCTCCAGCATCTCGCCGGCGATCGCGAGCACCTTCTCCTTGACCTGCCGCGTCGAGTGCAGCACCGATCCGCTGGCCATGGTGGCGGCCCGGCTGCCACCCGTACCGAACATCGCGTACGGGCTGACGGCGGTGTCGCCGTGATAGATGTGTACGTCGCGGAGGGCGATGCCCATCTCGTCCGACGCGATCTGAGCGAGCGTCGTCTCGTGTCCCTGCCCGTGCGGCGCCTGGCTCGTGAAGATCGACAGCGTTCCGTCCGGCTCGATCCGGGCCACCGAGCGCTCGTCCCCGCCGGCGCCGTTGACCGGTCCCGGGGCGGCCTCCAGGAACGTCGCGAAGCCGATGCCGACGCACTTGCCCGCCTCGCGGGCGGCCGCCTGTTCGCGGCGCAGCCGTGGATAGTCGGCTAACTCCAGCGCGCGCTCCAACGATTGAGCGCAAGAGTTGTCGAGCAGGGTGCGACCGCTCAGCATCGACGCGCTGCCATCGTTGGGGGCGAAGTTCCGCAGCCGTACGTCACCCGGATCCAACCCCAGTTGCCGGGCAATGACATCGATCATGCGTTCCCGGGCCCAGGTCTCGACCGCCCACGGCGCGCGATACGCGCTGTACGTGCACTTGTTGCTCGCCACGACCGTCGACTTCATGGCAAAGCCCTGCAACGCGTACGGTCCGGGCATCATCGCGGCCACCATGCCGACGATGCCGCCACCGACGAACGGCACGGCCGGGTAGGCGCCCTGATCGAGTACGAGTTCGCCGCGCATCGCCAGAATCGTGCCATCGCTCGTGACGGCGGCTTCGAGTTCCATCCGCTCTTCGCGCGCCTGGCCGGACGATTGCAGATGTTCGTTGCGGTCCTCGATCCATTTCACCGGACGTCCGAGCCAGTAGGCCGCGGCGCACACAGCGATGTCCTCACGGTGACACGCGATCTTGAGGCCGAACGCGCCGCCGATGTCACCGTTGACGGTGCGGGTCTGCCGCAATGGAATGCCGAGGGCTTCAGCGATGTACGCCTTCACGGTGTGCGGTGACTGGGTGCCGGTGTGGTAGACGAAGTCGCCCGTCTGCGGATTGAAGTCACCGACGCCCCCGCGTCCCTCCATCGGCATCTGGGCCACCCGGTGCTGGGCGAATGTCTGCCGTACGACGGCGTCGGCGCGTGCGAAGGCGGCGTCGACGTCGCCATAGCTGCTGTCCATCTCGAACAGCACGTTGCTGTCGAGCGATTCGAAGATTTTCGGGCCGGCCGGATCCAACGCCTGCTCAAATGTGGCGATCGCGTCCAACGGCTCGTACTCGACGTCGATCAGCTCGCAGGCGTCCTCCGCGACGTACCGGCTGTCGGCCACCACGATGGCCACCGGATCACCGACGAACCGCGCCTTGTCCACCGCGAGCGCCAGGATCGGTTCGAACCGGTAGCCCTCCGGCGCGACGAGCGGCGCGACGCCGGTCGTGTTCGCCGCCATGTCCGCACCGGTGTACACGGCCGCGACGCCGTCCAGCGCGAGGGCGGCCGACACGTCGATGCTCACGATGCGCGCGTGCGGAAGCGGACTGCGAACGAACGCTGCGTGCAGCATTCCGGGGAGCGTCACGTCATCGACGTATCGGCCGCGGCCGGTGAGGATCCGCAGATCTTCGACGCGAAGCGTCGAGCTGCCCACCGTACGGGTGCTACCGACAGTGGCCGACGCCGTCATCGGACGACCTCGGCGTTCGAACCGAGACCGGCCCGGGCCGCACGCTTCACTCCGTCGACGATCGACTGATAGCCGGTACAGCGGCAGATGTTGCCCGACAGCGTGTGCCGGATCTCGTCCTCGGTCGGATCCGGATTCTCGCGAAGCAGGGCCAGAGAGGTCATCACGAACCCGGGTGTGCAGAAACCACACTGGAATCCGTGGCTTTCCCGGAAGGACTGCTGCAGCGGTGACAGCTCCTCCGGCGTGCCCAGGCCGTCGATCGTCTCGACACTGGCGCCGGCCGCCTGGACGGCCAGCATGAGACACGACCGCACCGGCTCGCCGTCGATCAACACCGTGCAGGCGCCGCAAATGCCGTGTTCGCAACCCACGTGCGTGCCGGTCAACCCGAGTTCGTCCCGCAGGAAGTCGACCAATGTGCGTCGAGTCTCGGTCGTGGCGTGACGCTCCACCCCGTTGACCCGAATCGTCACATCTCGCGTTGTCATCGATCTCCCTCCGCTCGGACTAGCGCTTCCCGCAGCCCCCGCCGTACCAGCACGCTCACGAGGTGCTTGCGGTAGGCCGCCGTACCGTGCAGGTCTGATGTGGGGTTGACCGCGTCGGCGGCAGCGCGGCCAGCCTCGGCGAAGGCCGCGTCGCTCGGCGCGGCCCCCAACAGCGCAGCCTCGGCTGAGGTCGCTCGCACCGGTTCGCCGGCGACGCCCGACAATCCGATCCGCGCACCGGCGATCGTCCCGGCGTCGTCAAGCCGCAGCACAATCGCCGCTCCGACCAAGGCAAAGTCGCCACTCCGGCGGCTGAACTCGTTGATCGACCAGCCGCTTCGTGCGCCGGCGGTCGGGACGTGAATTTCGGTGAGCAACTCGTCCGGCTCGAGGCTTGTCGTCAGAAAGCCCTGGAAGAGTGAGTCGGCCTCGATGGTGCGGCGACCGCGCACGCTCGTCGCCACCACCGATGCATCCAGGACACGGATGACCATCGGTGCTTCGGCCGCCGGGTCCGCGTGGGCCACGCTGCCGCCCAGCGTGCCACGGGTACGGATGGCGTCGTGGCCGACGTAGCGCATGGCGGCCGCCAGCATCGGGGCAGCGTGCGCGACAGCATCCGAACGTTCGACGGCTCGATGCCGGGTCAGCGCGCCGATCGTCAGGCCACCGTTGACGCTGATCCCCGCCAACTGGTGGACCCGATTGATGTCGATCAGAACGGCGGGTCGGGCCAGACGCAACGCAAGCATGGGCAGCAGGCTCTGGCCCCCGGCCAGGATCTTGGCGTCGTCGCCATACTCGGCCAACAGCTCAACGGTCTCCGGCACGGATTCCGGAGCTCGATAGTCGAATGGAGGTAACTTCATCCGATGCCGTGACCGGTCCGAATGTGAACCATGGACGTGGACCTCCACCAGACCTATGACCGGCGCGGTCGGCCGACATCGCAATGGCGATCGACCGTGTGCGCCGGGATTTCTCGTTGTGATGCGATCCTACTGCCCCGCAAATCGCCGCTGGTAGGTGTGCGCGGTGGCACCCGGCCACAGTTATACAGTCCGTTGTGGTCGGCGCGGATCCACGTGTGGCCGTGGAGAGTGACCGCGACGGTGCGAAGAGGATACTGGAATGACACTTTTGTCCCGACGGTGCCACGGGTCGTTCGATGCCTGAGTTGCCCGAGGTCGAGTCGGCACGGGCGGTCATCGAACGAGCCGGACTGCAGCGGCGCATCGTCGCCGTGGACGACTCCGATACGTACGTGTGCCGACCCCATCACCCTGGTGAGATACGTGACGCGCTGGTCGGACGGCGGCTCACTGCGGTGCACCGGCAGGGCAAGACCATGTGGTGCGATACGTCCGGCGCGGGTCGATCCCGGGCGGACGGCCCGACGCTCGGCATCCACCTGGGCATGTCGGGCAAGATCGTAGTGGCTGACGCGGACGGTACGGAGATCGACGGCGGCGACTACTGGGAGCGCGGGCGGGCGGCGGGCGACTACCGCTGGTCGCGGTTCTCGGTCACGTTCGCCGACGGCGGCACTCTCATGCTCGTCGACCCACGCCGCCTCGGTCGCGTTCGCCTGATGCCACCGCTCGAGGCCCTTGGTCCGGATGCCGCCTCGATCACGCCAGCACAGTTTCGCTCCGCGCTCGCCCGCGGCACAGCGCCGGTCAAGGCGCGCCTCCTCGACCAGGAGGCGATCGCCGGGATCGGCAATCTGCTGGCCGACGAGATCCTGTGGCGCGCCCGCGTCCATCCCGCGCGCCGCGTCAACGACCTGGCGCCGGCCGACGTAGATCGGTTGCTGAGAGCGACCCGGCAGGCGGTGGCCATCGCGACCCGCAACGGCGGAGTGCACGCGCTGTCGCTTGTCCCGTTCCGGAAGCCGGGTGCGTTGTGTCCGCGCGACGGCGCACCGATGGCTCGGAGTAGGGTCGGCGGCCGTACGAGTTGGTGGTGCGAGCGCGAACAGCGTCTCTAGCTGTCGGCTGGCTACGTCTCTAACTATGGCCGCCTATCGGCCGTCGAGGATGGCTGCCGTGGCGACAACATCCTCGGCTCGCCGCCGCAGGGCCTCGTCGACCATATGCCCGTTCGAGAGCGCGATCACGCCGAGACCGCGGTCTCGGGCCCGGGCAAGCGCGTCGAGGACCGCTACGGCGTCGGTCACTTCCTGGTCCGTCGGGCGGTACGCCTCGTGAATGACCGGGATCTGTCGCGGATGTACGGCGGCGCGTCCCCGGAAACCCATCGCTCGACCCGCGCGGCTGGTCCGCAACAGGCCGTCGAGGTCGCCGATGTCGAGGTAGACCGACTGGGCCGGCGCCGGGAGGCCGGCCGCTCGCGCCGCGACGATCACCCGTGACCGCGACCAGGTGAGGCCGGCGGAGTCCGCCGTCCCGAGATCGCTCGCGAGATCCGCCTCGCCGAGCGCAATGCTGGCAACGCGCGGTGCCGACGCGATGTCGAATGCGTTCTCCACTCCGAGTGCGGATTCGATCAGGCAGCACAACGGCGTCGTCCGGGCCGCCAGCGCATCGGCAACCAACGCGACGTCGGATGGCGACGCGATCTTGGGCACCCGGACGGCGCGCAGCGCCGCCATGTCCGTAACGGCGGCGAGGTCGTCGCGGCCGGGCGGGGTGTCGGGATGGTTCACCCGAACCTCGACGCTCGCGGCCGCAGCGTCGGCCAGGAATGCCAATGCCTCGCGCCGGGCCCGATCCTTGTGGTCGGCGGCGACCGCGTCCTCGAGATCGACGATGACGATATGTGCGCCGCTGGCCACGGCCTTCGCGAAGCGCTCGGGCCGGTCGCCCGGGACGTACAAGAAGGACAGCGGATGGTTCATACAACACCTGCCGCGCGCAGCCCCGTCACCTGATCCGCGTCATAGCCGAGCTCGGCCAGCACCGTATCGGTGTCCGCGCCATGCGCTCGGCCGGTCCAGCGGATCTCGCCCGGTGTCCGGGACAGGCGTGGGAAGACGTTCTGCATCGCGAGCGGTCCGAGGTCGTCGTCGGCCACCCGGACGACCGTTTCGAGCGCCGCGTACTGCGGGTCGCTCATCACGCCTCGAATGTCGTACACCGGCGCGATCGCCGCTTGTACCTCTCCGACGAGTTTGATGACTTCGTCGGCGCTCCGTTCGGCGATCCAGCCGGCGACGGCGCCATCGAGTTCGTCGGCGTGTTCGGCGCGACCGTGCCCGGTGCGAAACCACGGCTGCTCGACCAGATCCGGCCGCCCGACCAGGCGCAGCAGTCGCTCGGCGATGCTCTGCGAACTCGACGACACCGCGAGCCACTGTCCGTCGCTGGTGCGGTAGACATTGCGCGGTGCGTTGTTGACCGACCGGTTCCCGAGCCGGGGCTGGACGTACCCGAGTTGGTCGTACGCGGTGATCTGGCCGCCGAGCATGGCGAGGATCGGTTCGATGATGGCCAGGTCGATCACCTGACCGTGACCACTGCGGTCCCGCTCACGCAGCGCGGCCGTGACAGCAAAGGCACAGGCCAGGGCGCTGATACCGTCGGCCAAGCCGAACGGGGGCAGCGTCGGCGGCCCGTCCGGTTCACCGGTGATCGCGGCGAAGCCACTCATCGCCTCGGCCAGCGAGCCGAACCCCGGGCGACTCGCGTACGGCCCGAACTGACCGAACGCGGTGACCCGGGCAATCACGAGCCGCGGATTGCGGTCGAGAAGCACGGCCGGATCGAGCTGCCAGCGCTCGAGTGTGCCGGGCCGGAAGTTCTCGATCAGGACGTCCGCACGTCCGATCAGATCGAGGAAGACATCGTGCGCCATAGGCGAGGACAAGTCGAGGGTGACCGCGCGCTTGTTGCGGCCGATGGTTTTCCACCACAGCCCGATCCCGTTCTTGCTCTGGCCGTGGCCGCGGGACGCGTCCGGTCGGCTCGGGTGCTCGATCTTGACGACGCCCGCGCCGAGGTCGCCCAGGTATGTCGCCGCGAGCGGGCCGGCAAACAGGGTTGCCGCCTCGACGACCTGCACACCGGTTAGCGGCCCGCTCATGTCGTCGTCCCTTCCTCATCGGTCAGGTCGTATGCGCAGCGGAACCCGATGCGGGACGATCGCTGCAATCCCCCGCCGGGCAGCACGAATTTGAGTTCCCACTCGGGTGGCTGCGGACCTCCGTCGACGTACCAGGAGGAGCCCGCGGCCGCGTAGTCACTGCCGCCCTTGAGCAGGACGTAGCGGGTGATGCCGTCGGTCCGCTCGGAATCGGTCAGGTTCCACACGAGTGGTTTCCGTCGATCCGCACCGACGATCTGTGCGAGTTGCCACTCCGCCGGCGTGGGCAGTCGCGCACCGCGCCACCGCGCGTAGGCTCGCGCATCGTCCAGGTCGACGTACGTCACCGCGGCGTCCGCCGAGGCGTCGCGCGTGCTCAGGAACGGTACGTGCCGGTGCGGCACCCGCGGTCGATAACCGGTCTCGGCGCAGAAACGGGCGTACTGCGCCTCGGATACCTCGAACCGATCGACGGCGACACGACCGACGACGACCGAATCGGTCCGCTCGACGATCGCGTGCAGGTCGGGCGGCAACGGTTTCCACGCCTCGACCCACGGTGCTTCGTCGGCCTGACCGGTCTCGCGGCGGCGACTCCGGACCGCGAGCCAGTGTCGCCCGGCGGGGAGCACGACCGTGTCGGCCGGGATCTCGCGATGCCGAGGCGGCGGGTCGCCGACGATACGGACGCTGGCCCGCGCCGGAAACGCAGCATCCTGAGGATGTGCGGCGACCCGATCATGCGCGCCGGTCGCCGCCGCTGAATTCGCCGCCGCGGCGGCGGTGGCGAGATGTTGGGCCACCGCGACAACGGAGTCGCCGTTCGGCAGCCGAGCGTCATCGACCGTCGCGACGATGCCGGTGATCGACCGCGCCGGCACGCGGCCGTGGACGGTGCCGTCGGCGCCGACGACGAGCGAGTCTCCGGTGACGTCGAACCAGCCTCCTGCCACGGTATCCGCGAGCAGGGGGCCGACGTAGTCCACATCGGACCGGTTCACGATCGTCCACAACGCGATGCCGTCAAGGTCGTAGCGGTGTGCGTAGACGTGGTGCGATTCGGCCGACGGATCCAACGCACAGAGCGGCGTCCACGTCCCGTCCCGTAGCACGTCGCCCAACGCCCGCTGCACCGGTCGCATTGCTCGCAGCGTTGCCCGGTCCCGCCGGTTCCAGCCCACCCACACGCCGAACACGTCATCCCAGACGAGGACGCCACAACCGTTGACCCACGCGGATTGCAGCTCGACGCTGTGGTCCCGGTTCCACCGCCGGGTGTGATGCATCATGTGGCGCCGTTCGAACCAGTGTGCCCGCAACACTCCTGGCGCATCGGTGTCGGCGAACCATTGCGCCCATGAGAGTGCGTGCTCTCCGATGCCGGCCAGTGGCACCCGCGATTCGCCTTCCAGAGCGATCGGCCGCGTCGTCGCCGCGAGCGCATCGATGATCTCGGGATCGCCGTGCTTGAGGGTGTCGAGGAAGACGCCGTCAAACCCGTAGTCCGACACGAGCGAAGCGAGTTCCGCTGAGTCGCGACCGGCTGCGCGGCGTGTGCCGACGTCCCACGGGTTGTAGTTCACGAATACCTCGACGTCGCGACGGTGGAAGCGATCGACGACCTCGGCGAGGTTGGACACGTCGCGGTAGTAGTCCCATTGGTTGCGCTCGTCGATGCCGATCACCGGATAGGCATGCCACAGCACGACGGCGTCGAAGCCGCCGAATTCGCGAACGCCATAGTCGAGGAACGCGTCGACCGTGAACTCTCCCGTCGCCCGGTCATACAGCCGCTCGTCCCACAGCCACACTAGGCACGGCGTAAAGCAACGCGCCGCCCAGGACGGAGCGGTCCCGTACGCGCGGCCGTCGTAGCCCAGCCGGGTCCGGGCGTCGGACCGCCATTCGGTCAGGACATTGCGCCAACGCTCGCGGTCGGCTGGATCGCCCGGCGCCGCGAATATTTTCGCCTCGTCCAGCGCCGACAGGTCCGCACCGGCACCCAGCGGTACGGCCGTCGGCAAGTCGATCGGACGGGGTACGAACAGATCCCGTTCCGCTACGGGATCGGCGGCACCGCTCACGTCAATCCAGCCTTGGTCATCGCAGCCGCGATCTCGTCGGCGCGAGGGATGGACGGGATCGCGCCGAGCCGTTGCACGCTCAGCGACGCGGCGGCGATCGCTCGTTCGGCGGCGGCCGTCATCGACGTGCCCGCAGCGAGACCGGCCGCAAAGACACCGCAGAACGTATCGCCAGCGGCGGTGGTGTCCACCACTTCAACGGCCGGTGCCGGCAGGAGTCGACGCGGACCGGTCCGTTCGGCCACCCGCGCGCCGGCCGCGCCCAGGGTGACAACGACCGCGGGAACACGCGTGAGCAACACATCGACGGCTCGGTCGAGATCGGGCGTGCCGGCAATCTCGCTGGCCTCGTGTTCATTCACCACAAGGACATCAACGGCCGCGACAAGTGCATCCGGCAGTGGCTGGGACGGTGCGGCGTTGACGACGACGATCCGGCCCGCCGCCCGGGCGGTCTGCGCCGCCTCGATGACGACCGGAAGCGGCACCTCCAGCTGACACAGCAGCACGGAACCATCGCGCACCACATCGCGTTCGTCCGGACGAAGCTGTTCAATCGTTGCGTTGGCGCCCGGCGCGACGACGATGCTGTTGCGACCGCGGTCATCGAGCAACACCACGGCCAAACCCGTTGGGGCAGACGACGTACGCACCAGCCGCACGTCGACACCGGCGGCGACGAGCGCTTCGCTCACCAGTTGACCGTCGGCGTCGTCACCGATCGCGGCGATGAGTGTCGTCACAGCGCCGGATCGCGCGGCCGCCACCGCCTGATTCGCGCCCTTGCCACCCGGCAGCCGGGACATGTCGGTGGCGAGCCGGGTCTCCCCCGGCCGCGGCAGTTCGGCCAGCCGCAGCACGAGATCCGCGTTGGCGCTGCCGACCACCACGACAACACCGGCGCTCGTCGACTCGCCCGCCGTCGCCGTCACGATGCCGCCGCACACGTCCGAGCCGTCAGCTCCCCCACGGTGACGCCGTCGAAGCCGGGCAGCGTCGTACGGAACCGTTCGCCCAATGGTTCGGTCCACGACGGTTGCAGTCCCGCCGCACCGGACAACGCTCCGCAGATGGCGCCGACGGTCGCGCCGGCCGAGTCGGTGTCCCAGCCACCCGACACCGCCACGGCGATCGCCGGTCCGAGCTCGCCGTCGCTGGCCGCGAGCGCGTACGCGATCAGCGCCGCGTTGTTCAGCACGTGCACCCAGTGCAGGTGTCCGTAGCGGGCGTGCAATTCGTCCAGCGCCCGCTCGTCGTCCGCACCGCGTTCGGCGAGGACGATACCGAAGCGCACCGCCTCACTCAGTCGTGACTCGGACGGTATGACCGCGAGCCCGGCCGTCAAGACGCTCGAGACGTCGGTCGCTACGAGCGCGGCGGCGCACATGCCGGCCACCCACCGGGCGCCGTACACGCCGTCGCCACGATGGCTGAGCGACGCATCCGCGTCGGCCAATCGGGCCGCGGCGGACGGGTCGCCCGGATGCGCCCATCCGTAGAGGTCGGCTCGGATGAGCGCGCCGATCCACTCGCGAAACGGGTTGCGGACCAGCGCGGCGCGTTCGGGCTCGATGCCGAGCAGGAGGTTGCGATAAACGGCACGTTCGGCGGTGAAGACCCGACCGGCCGGAAGGTTGTCCAGCCACGCCTGCGCCACGTCAGCGGTGGACAGTTTGTCACCGTGCCGCTCGAGCATGGCCAGCGCGAGCATGGTGAAGTTGAGGTCGTCGTCCTCGGGGATGCCGTCGATGGTCTCGACCAGGCTGGTCACCCGCGAGCGTCGATTCCAGGGCCAGCGCTGCGCGATGTCGGCGGGCAGACCGACCTCGGTGAAATAGCCGGTGATCGGCCAATTGCCGGTGGCTTCGGCGATTGCTCGGATGCCCGCACGCGGAATCTTCTCCACCGGCTTGCCCAACACGCACCCGATCGCGCGACCGAGCCACGCTCCCCGGACCCGGTCGTCCGACGTGCGGCCCGGCAACACCGGGACGGTTGGTACGGCCGGCAATCCCCGTTGTTCGGCTCCGGCACTGCGCCGGTCGATCTCCTCGAGCAGGTCGCCGGCCAGAGTGCGCACATTTGCCGAGACGATCGGACCGGCGCCCGATCGTGGTGGTTGCGGATCGCCGCCGACCGCAATCCATTGCGCCACAAGATCATCGGCTGGTACGCCGTCGGAGGCCGCCTGCACAAAAGCGTGGGGCAGCAGATCGGCCGGATCGGTCCAGGTGAGTCTCACGTCGCGACCCGCTCCGGGGCTGTTGTCGACTCGGCTGCATCAGCTGGTCCGGCGAAGAGTTTCGTGCGAACGGCTCGGAGCGCTGTTGCCCGGGTGTCGTCCGCGGCGTGCAGGTCGGCCAGGACCGCGGCCATCACGCGACCGGGCTGCTCGATGTCGATACGGCTGGCCGCGGCCACCTCCCTACGCCAGTCCGCCGGGACCGCGGCGACACCGTGGAGAGCGCCGGTGATCGCGCCCGCCATGGCCGCGATCGAATCGGCGTCCCGCCCGTAGTTGACGCCGCCGAGGATGGCGCTTCGGACGTCGCCGCCGGACGCGAGGACGAAGCCCAGCGCCGCCGGAAGTTCCTCGATGGATTTCGTCCGCGATGGCCGGCGCGCGTCCATGCTCGGCTCACGGTAGTTCGGCCCGACAGTGTCGTACGGTCCGATCGCCGCCCGTAGTCTCGCCCCGAGTTCGCCGGCCGTACCGTTCGTGGCCGACTCGACGGCGAGCAGAGCCGCACGCGTGCCGTCATGGGCCACGTCGACGGCCGCGGCGAACACGTCCGCCGGAGTCGCGCCCGGTGCCATCGCCGCGGCGACGGCGGCCGCGAAGACGCCGGCCGCCTCCCGCCCGTACGACGACTGATGGGCGCCAGCGATGTCGATGGCTTCGGCGTAGGCGCCGATCGGGTCGCCGGCGTTGGCGATCCCGACCGGCACCATGTACATCGCGGCGCCACAGTTGACGATGTTGCCCACGCCGGCCTCACGCGGGTCGACGTGGCCGTAGTGCAACCGCGCGACGAGCCACTTCTCGGCCAGGAAGATGCGCTGCAGCAACAGAGCCGAGGTCTCCAGCTCGGGCACCCAGCGCTTCTCGCTGATGAGCAGCGGCACCAGGTGCTCGGCCACGAGATATGCGTCCAGATGCGTACGACGCTTGGCGTACACATCCACCAACGCGTGCGTCATCAACGTGTCGTCGGTGATGTGCCCGTCACCCTTGTGATAGGGGGCGACCGGACGGGCGTCCCGCCAATCGGCGAAGTACGGCGGGACGATGCCGGTGACCGGCCCGCCGTACCGCTCGGAGATCTGCTCGGGTGTCCATCCTTCGGTCGCACCGCCCAGCGCGTCGCCGACTGCCGCGCCGGCCAGCGCACCGACCGCCTTGTCCTCGATAAGGCTCAACGCAATTCCACTTCGTCTCGTTACTCGTGGCCCGTCACCGCTGGCTCAGCGGTTGACGTTGTCCCACCCGCTCTGCAGCTTCGTGGCCAGCGCGTCGATGCTGGTCTTGTTCTGCAGGAACTGCTGCAGGGCCGGCGTGGCGATCTCATCTTTCCACCGCGGGTAGTTCACCGCCGACTGGAACGGCGCCGCAACTTGCGAGTCCGCGCCGGCCAGTGTCTGCGTCCAGCCGCTTTTGCCACCGGTCTGCTGTTGGATCGCATCGCGCGCCTGCTTCGACGTCGGGATCAGCCAGTCGCCTTGGCCGACCGCGGCCAGGTTGTTGGCCTCCATGAAGTACGAAAGGAACTCGGCCGCTTCCTTTTGGTGCTTGCTGGACTGTGACACCGACAGTGTCTGCGGGTCGGCCGCCTGGTCCGATGAGGTGCCGGTCAGCGGTGGCAGAACCGTCCAGTTGAACGTCTTGGGCGCCTCCTCGGTGATCTGCTGTGCGGCGTAGTTGCCCTCGACCACCATGGCGAGCTTGCCGGCGTAGAACGATGGCAGCACGTCGGTGCCACTCTGCGTCAGCGTGGCCGGGTCGATCGACTTGTCGACGTAGGCCATCGCGTGAATGCGTTCGGGCACCTGCTTTTCCGCGTCACCGACCTGGACCTTGGCGTCCTGCCCGGTGCCCGTGAAGAACTTGCCGCCGAAGTTCAACGACAGGCTCATCACGGTCGCGGTCGGCGACTTGAGTCCCCACCCCAACCCGTACGCGCCACCGGTCGTGGCCTGCTTGGCCATCGTCTGGAACTGGTCCCAGGACAGGGTTCCTTGCGGGATCGCGATGTTGTCCTTCGTCAGAAGATCGGTGTTGGCCATCACCACGTACGACTGCAGCAACGTCGGAACGGCGTAGATCTTGCCGCCCTGCGACACGGTGTTCCACACACCATCCGGCACCGAGCTCTTCACGTCGGCCGGCAGGTACTTCGAAATGTCTGCGAGATATCCCTGTTGCGCAAACCCGCTGATGTCGGCGGCCTCGTCGTGGATGATGTCCGGCGCGGTGCCGCCCTGGAACTGGGTGACCAGCTGGTCGTGGACCGAGTCCCAGGAACCCTGGTTCAGCTTCACCTGGATATTCGGGTGGGCCGCATTCCAGTCGGTCACGATCTTCTGCACGGCGGCGATCGTGGGCTTCTGGAAGGCCAGGCTCTGAAAGGTCAGCGTGACCTTGCCGCCTGAACTACCGCTGCTGCCGCTGGAGGAACTGCACGCCGCCAGTGCCCCGGTGGCGAGGATTGCGGCGGTCGCCGCAACGAATGTGGCTCTCCACTTCACTGTGCGCTCCTTCTTCCGCCGGAAAACCGGCAACTGTCGGTACGGTTGTGCGCAAAAGCGCAGGGGAAATCGACTGATACAAGACGGTGCGGGAACTATCCCTTCACTGCGCCGCTCAGCAGACCGGATGCGAGTCGGCGTTGCAGGAAGGCAAAGACGGCGAGGCTGGGCAGGGTGGCGAGCACGGAAGCGGCGGCGAGCGGCCCGAGCGAGACCTGCCCTTCCGAGCCGACGAAACGGGCGAGGTTCAGTGGCAACGTCGTCTGGTCGCCGCGCAACAAGACCAGAGCGAAGAAGAACTCGTTCCAGGCCGAGATGAACGCGAACATCGCGGTCGCGACGAGACCCGGTCGCAACAACGGGAGTACGACGCTGACCAGGATTCGCAGCCGCCCGGCGCCGTCGACCGCGGCCGCCTGCTCCAGATCCGGCGGCACCGCGGCGATGTAACCGCGCAGCATCCACAGTGCGAACGGCAGCGTCCAGACCAGGTAGACCAGCACGAGCCCGCCGAGCGAGTTCAGCAGGTGCAGATCGCGGAGGATCATGAACAGCGGGATCACGATCAGGATGACGGGAAACAGCTGGCTCACCAGGATCCAGGCGGTCGCGGCCCCCCGCAGTCGCGTACGGAATCGAGCCAGTGCGTAGGCGGTCGGCGTCGCGACGACAATAGTGAGCAGCGTCGAGCCGGCCGCGACGATGGTGCTGTTGAGCGCCGATCGCAGCAGACCCTGCTGCGAGAACGCATCGGAGTAGTTCCGCCACTCCCAGTGGTGCGGAATCAACCGTGGCGCAATCGACGCAAGCTCCTGCGGGCCCTTGAAGGAGACGGACAGCAGCCACACCAAGGGGAACGCGAGGAAGATCAGATACAGCGCGAGTACGACATACTGGCCGGCGCGAACGCCGGGACCGCGCTGTCGTCGCCCGTCCCGCACCGTCCGGCGCGCCTCGGCCCGGACCGGTGCCGGTCGTCCGGTGGTCGCGGTCATGGCTCGCTCCGCAACCGAGCGCGCAGGTAGAAGCCAAGGAGCACCAGGACGAGAACGACCATCACGTTGCCCATCGCGGAGGCATAGCCGAACTGGCCATAGCGGAACGCCTCGTTGTACGAGAAGAGCATCGGCAGCATCGTCTTGCCGCCTGGGCCGCCCGCGGTGAGCACGTACACGAGCCCGAAGGAATTGAAGTTCCAGATGAAGTCAAGCGAAGTGATCGCGAGGATCACCGGGCGCAGTTGGGGAAGCGTCACGTTCCAGAACCGCCGGAACGCCCCGGCGCCGTCGACGGACGCGGCCTCGTACAGCTCGCCGGCGATGTTCTGCATGCCGGCGAGGAGCGTGATCGTGGTCTGTGGCATTCCGACCCAGACGCCGATGACGATGACGGCCGGCAGCGCGGTGTTGAAGTCGCCGAGCCAGTTGATCCCGGTGTCGCTGAGGTGTGTCGACCGGAGCGTCTGATTGACCGGCCCGACCGTCGGGCTGAGTAGCAGGCGCCACATGATCGCGACGATGACCGGCGGCATCGCCCATGGGACCAGCGCCAGAGTGCGGGCCAACCATCGCAGCCGCAGATTTTCGTTGAGCAGCAACGCCAGCCCGAGGCCGAGCGCGAATTGGGTGACGGTCACCGTCACCGCCCAGATCAGGCCGATACGGAAGGAGTCGAGGAACAGGCTGTCGTGCCACAACTCGCGGTAGTTGGCGAAACCGGTGAAGTGCGTGGTGATGCCCAGACCGGCCCGCGCATCGGTGAAGCCGAGGTAGATGCCGCGCACCAGCGGGAAAACACTCAATACGAGTACCGGAACGAGGGCAGGCAATACCAGCAGCCATGCGTCGCGGTGATCGCGTGACCGTCGCGTCGTGGATCGCCGCCGCCGCACGGCCTGGTCCGGTTGGGTCGACCGGGCGTGGCTCACGGTGGCGGTCATCGTCGACCCCTCGCCTTGGTCGACTGAGTTGCCGCCGCCGCGGTTGCGTGAGTTGCCTCCGATGCGGTTGCCCGCGGTGCCTCCGACGCCGCGCTGGAGTCACGCTCGACCAGGCGTGGCTGCACGGTGACCCGACTCGTCGGCCGGTCCGGCTCGTTGATCCGATCGAGGAGCAGCGTCGCCGCTTGCATGCCGCGCTCGGCCGAGCCGAGGCAGACACTGGTCAGCGTCGGCGTCGTGAGGTCGGCGAGCTCGGTGTTGTCCATACCGACAACCGCGACATCCGCCGGCACTGACTTTCCCTCCTGCCGGAGGGCGCGCATGGCACCGATCGCCAAGAGATCGTTCGCACAGATCAGGGCGTCGGGCATGTAGCGGGCCAGCAGCACGCGCGTCGCCTTTTCGCCGGCGTCGGCGGTGAAGTCGTCGGCCGAGACGATCGCGCGCTCGTCGACCTGACCCCCAGCGGCCTCGGTCGCGCGCCGGTAACCGCGCAGCCGGGCGTCGCCCGGTGTGGTGTTGATCGGGCCGTTCACGAACGCGATCGAGGCGCGGTCGCCCGCAACGAGATGCGCGTGCGCGAGTCGGATGCCGCGCATCGAATTCGCCCGTACGTTGTCCAGCGGCACCGACGGCGGAATCGTCCCGATGACGACGACCGGAACGCTGGCGGAGAGTAGTTCGTCGATAACGGCCGGTGTGATGCGCAGTGGGCTGATGATCAAACCGTCGGCATAGCCCCGGCTCATTCCGCGAATCGTGGCGATCTCGTTGTCCGCGTCGGTGCCGGTGGCCGTCACAACCAGCCGGTAGCCGGCCCCGCTGACCACGCTCTCGATCGCTCGCATCATGGTCACGTACACGGGGTTGGCCAGGTCGGCGACGGCGAGCGCAAGCTGTTCGGTGCGCCGGACCTTGAGTGAACGAGCCATCGCGTCGGCCACGTAGCCGAGTGCCACCGCCGCGGCCCGGACTCGTTCCACCATCTCCGGGCTCGCCGATGCGCCGGACAGCGCACGCGATGCCGAGGCCACCGACACGCCGGCGGCATCGGCCACTTCATTCAGCGTGGGACGCGACCGCTTCGGCATCGAGCGACCTCCTGCCAGATGGATACCCGGGATGTGGAAACGTTCTTGGAAACGATTGCAAGCGCCCGGTCACTGTGGCACCGTCGTAACCGTCTTGTCAACGACTAGAAACGAAGCTGTGGCCGACGGCGAGCCCGGGACAACGATCCGGGACTCGCTCTACTCGGCTGCGCTCGGGCAGCGGCTGGATTATCTGGTCCACTGGCCGCCCGGCGGAGGCATCGGCGATCACGGGCTGCCCGTGCTCTACCTGCTCCATGGTCGCGGTGAACAGATGGTCTCGTGGCTTCCGTGGTTCGACCGTTTGGACGAGGGCGTCCGCGCCGGCCTGATCGGTCCGATGCTCGCGATCGCGCCGGACGCACCGTGGTCAGACCGTTCCAGTTGGTACGTCGACTCGCAGTTCACCGGGGCCGCAGACCGCGGATATCCCGTCGAGACGGCGCTGACCACGGATCTCGCCACTCACGTCGATCGCGTGTATTCGGCGGTGCCCGACCGGTCTGCTCGCATCGTCGCTGGTTACTCGATGGGCGGCGCCGGCGCGCTGCGGTTGGCGCTGGCACACCAGCCATTGTTCGGAGCGGCGATCGTCCTCAGCCCGGCGGTCTACGTACCATCACCGCCCCGAGGGTCGAACGCCCGGTCATCGGGTGCTTTTGGCCGCGGCCGGCGACGCTTCGATGCCGCCCGCTACCGCGAGCTGTCCTACGATGCGCTGGTCGACCGCGTCGATCCGGCACTTCCCGTGGAGGTATTCATCGGGGCTGGCGACAGCGAACACACGTACCCGGATCCGCGAGATGCCCGGCACGACATGCCGATCGAGGTCGCCCGGCTGCACGGCCGGTTGAGCCGGGTCCGCGGCGTATCGACCCACATGCGCATCTACGGTGGCGGCCACGACTGGTCGACGTGGCAGCCGGCGCTGCTCGAAGGTCTGCGTACCGTCGCCGTCGCGCGCTGACGGAGTGCGCAACACGGCGCTGGTCCGCCTGACAAGCTGGTGTGGTGACAGACTGGGCAACCGTCGCGGAGGTGGGTACGGCGGCCGGCACGCTGGTTCTCGCTGTCGCCACCTTCGCCTCGGTCCGTTCGTCCAACCGCTCGGCCCGGCTTGCCGAACGATCGCTGCTGGATGCCCTGCGGCCGTTATTGCTCCCCTCGCGGCTGCAGGATCCGCCCGAGAAGGTCGGCTTCCAGGATGATCATTGGATCCACGTGTCGGGCGGCATGGCCGTTGCCGAGGTCACGCACGCCGCGATCTACCTGGCGATTTCCCTGCGCAACGTCGGACCGGGTCTGGCCGTACTCAGCGGCTGGTATTTCCATCCGGAACGGATGTCCGCCCCGAGCGGCCATCCCGAGCCTGAGCAGTTCCAGCGGCTGACGAGGGACCTCTACATCCCGGCCGGCGACACTGGATTCTGGCAGGGCACCTATCGCGACCCGGCCGACGCGGCCTTCCGGACGGCGGCCGACGTGATCACGACACGCAGACCGTGCACCATCGACCTGCTCTACAGCGACGGCGAAGGTGGCCAACGGATCATCACCCGTTTCTCGCTGCTCCCGGGCCGGGACGCGGAATGGATCGTCTCGGTCTCGCGTCATTGGAATCTGGACCGCCCAGATCCGCGGTAGCCCGGCCCGCCCTCGCCCCGACCACCACATCGTCGGCCGTCGTCCAGTTGGGGTTGGTGTGCCGCGTTGTGTCGCGATCCATTGGACGTCGTGTGCCAGATCAGATTCGCGGGTGTTCGGGTGTGTCGTCGTCGATATCCCGGGTGTCGAGGTCGTGGAGGGTTTCGCGGCGGATGAGCGTGTGGGTATGTCCGTCGTGTACGGCGATGAGTGGGGGGCGGCCGACGAGTTGGTAGTTGGTGGCTCGGGAGTGGTGGTATGCGCCGGTGCCGGCGACCGCGAGTAGGTCGCCCGGGCGGGTGTCGGCGGGCAGTTGCATAGCGGGGATGATGATGTCGTCGCTGTCGTTGTGGCGGCCGACCACGATGGATGGCACTGCTGGTTTGTGCGGGGTGCGCCCGATGAGGGTGGCGGTGTGCTGGCCGCCGCATAGGGCGCTGGCGGGGCAGTCGCTCATCCCGCCGTCGATGGCGATCAGGCGTCGTCCGTGTCGGTCGCGGTTGACCGAGATGACGCGGTAGACGGTGATGCCGGCGCGGGCGACGATGGCGCGGCCGGGTGAGACGCTCAGTTGTGGTTCGGGTACACGGGCATTGTCGGCTTCCGCGCGCACGACATGGCGGATCCGGTCGGCGAATTCCGCGGTGGCCAATGCGCGGTCCTGGCCGGAGTAGGCGACGGCCTGACCGCCGCCGATGTTGAGTTCGGTGGGATACAGTCCGTGGCCGGCGCCGATCGCGGCCAGGAAGCCGGTCACGGCCCGGACTTCCCGTTCGTAGGCGGCCACATGGGTGATCTGATGACCGACGGAGCAGTCCAGGCCGACGAGTTGCAGTCCTTTCTGCGCGACGATGCGGGCCACGGCGTCGTGTGCCTCCCCGGTGTCGATGCGCAGGCCGAAACGTCGATCCACACCGTCGGCGAGTTCCATGCCGGTCAACACCCGCAGCAGCAGACGTTGTCCGGGCGGCGCGGTCGCGGCCAGGCGCGGGATCTCGCTCAGCGACTCCACCACGATCGTGCCGACCCCGCCCAGGTAGGCGGCGCGTAAGTCCTCCGGCGTCTTGGCGTTGCCGTACAAAACGATCCGGTCGGCCGGAAACCCCGCCGCCTGAGCCACATGCAACTCACCGACCGAACTGACGTACAGGCCGAGGCGCTGCTCAGCGACCCATCGTGCGATCGCCCGGCTCAGCAACGCCTTAGCGGTATACGCCGCACCGCGATACCCGAACGCATCGACGTACTCGCGGCACCGCTGCCGTACATCCAGCTCGTCAATGACATACACCGGCGTGCCAAAGCTGGCGGCCACCGCCGACATGGCAACGCCGCCGACCACCAGATCACCACCGGGCGACCGCTGCGCCGTCACCGGCCAGACCGTGGACTCCAATCCATCCAGCGCACGGGGAACGGCCGGGGCATACCGTTGCTCAACACTCATCGCACTTACCGACTCACCGCAACGCCACGACCGGAGCCTACGAACCGGCCGGTGTTGGCCAGTAGCGGCTCAGATGTTGCGACCGCAGATCCGCCCTCGGGCTCGTCGGTGAAATCGTCTACGGACAGCGTCGCCGGACGAAGGATCAAATGCACGCTGGTTCCGGTCGCGCCACCCGCGGCACGCATTCCGTCGACGAGATTCTCGAGGTCCGTGAGATCCTGGCAGCGGACTTTGACCACCACGTCGACATCACCGACAACGTGCCAGGCCGCGACCACATCGGCCTCGCCGCCGAGGAACTTCTCGAAGTGGTCGAAGCCAAACCCGGGGAGGCGCACAAACACGAGCGCCTCCATGCTGGGTAAGTGATATGAACTCATGCCTCCGACCGTGGCAGGAAGCGCGCGGTCCGCCAAGACGCAATGACGAAAAAACCATGCGGGCGAGGCATTTCTTGACATGACATTGACATCGCCCCAACGCTCGACGGTGCCACGACACCACGACACACGCTCGTACGGGTGCTCATGCTCAGCAGTCGATCCGAGGTGCGATCGATGTCACGGCTGGAACCGGTAGCCCATCCCGGACTCCGTGATCAGAAACCTCGGGCGTGCCGGGTCCGGTTCGAGTTTGCGCCGTAGCTGGGTCATGTACTGACGCAGATACTGCGTCTCGTCCTGGTAAGTGGGTCCCCACACGCGCTGCAGCAGCTGGCGTTGACTAACCAGCTTTCCAGGTTCCGTCACGAGCGCTTCGAGGAGTTGCCACTCGGTGCGGGTCAAATGCATGGTGACGCCATCATCGTCAGTGACCTGACGCTTGGCGAGATCGACGATGTAGCGGCCGATACGCGCCGACGGCGGCGGCCCCGGATTGGCTTGCCGCCTCGTGACCACGCGAACCCGGGCGAGCAACTCCTCCATGCTGAATGGTTTGGTGACATAGTCGTCCGCACCGGCATCCAACGCTTCGATCTTGTCGTGGCTGCCGGCCCGGCCCGACAGCACGACGATCGGCACGGGCGACCAGCTGCGGAGGCTGTGGATCACGCTCACGCCGTCGATGTCGGGCAGGCCGAGGTCGAGAATCAGCAGATCCGGACGCACGCTCGCCGCCATGTGGAGGGCCTCCGCGCCATCGCTGGCGGTGTGCACGTCGTACTGGCGGGCCTGCAGGTTGATACGTAATGCGCGCAGGATCTGTGGTTCGTCGTCGACGATGAGAACCCGAGTCACTGCGATACCTTCCCGTTCGCCGGGTCTTCCACTGTGCCGATCGGCCCGGACGTGGCTGGTAGCGCGGGCCAATGCTCAAGGCGTTGAAGCAGAACGGGATCCGCGGCGCGACGTCGGCGACGTCGGCGGCAGGCAGGCGCAGAATCATGGTCAGGCCACCGCCCGGTGTGGCCTCGGGCGACAGCGTGCCGCCCATCGCTTCGGTGAGGCCGCGGGACAACGCGAGTCCGAGCCCGACGCCCGTATCGTTGTCGCGGTCGCCGAAGCGTTGGAACGGCATGAAGACCTTGTCCCAGTCGGCGGCGGGGATCCCGGGGCCATGGTCGGCGATGCGGGTTTCGACGTGCCCGGCGTGGTCGCTGATCGTGATCAGCGGCGGTTGGCCGGCTGGGCTGTATCGCAGTGCATTGGACAGCAGATTGACCAGGATCCGTTCGGTCAAGGCCGGGTCGGCGTAGGCATCGAGCGGTTCATCGGGCAGATGCAGAGCGATGTCGATATCGGTCGTTCCGAGATCGTCGAGTGCTTGCGAGGTTACTTCGCCCATGCTGATCGGCTCCGGGTAGACGCCCAATGCCCCGGCCTGGACGCGGCTCATGTCGAGCAGGTTGTCGACCAGCCGGTTCAGCTTCTCCAGCGATTCGCTGGCCGTGGCGAGCAGCTCGTCCCGGTCGGCATCACTGAAGGCGACATCGCTCGCGCGAAGACCGTCCACAGCCGCCTTCGCCGATGCGAGCGGGGTGCGCAGGTCATGGCTGACCGCGGACAGCAGCGCGGTACGCATCTTGTCGACTTCGGCCAGCGGTCCGACGGCGGCGGCTTGCGCGGCGAGACGCTCCTGACGGAATGCGATGGCGGCCTGCGCGGCGAACGCTTCGACGATCCGCCGATCGGCCGCGGCCAATTGGTGTCCCCGGAGCATGAGGTACAGGTCATCGCCGATCGGCACCGCTGCGTCGCCTTCGGCCGGGCTGAGGCAGGTTTGGTCTCCCACCGCGGCAGCCACACGCCATGCGCCGGGGTTGTGCGGAAGATCGGGTCCCGGCGGTGCATCGGGCTGCCGCTCGAGCAGGGTGACGCCGGTAAATCCGTACGCCTCGCGTAACTGGTCTAGTAGCGCCGGCAATATCCGGCTCCCGCGGACGACAGAGCCGGCGAGTGCCGATAGCGTCTCCGCCTCGCTGCGCGCAGCCGCGGCCTCCCGCGTCGTACGCGCCGCGCGGTCGACCGTCACGCTGACGGCGACGGCCACGGCGAGAAAAACGGCAAGGGCGAGAACGTTTTCGTGTTCCGCGATGGTGAATTCGTGGATGGGTGGCGTGAAGTAGTAGTTGAGCAGCACGGTGCCGAGGGCGACAGCGAGTACAGCCGGCCACAGACCACCGACCAGCGCAACGACCACCACCCACGCCAGATACAGCAGAATGTCACTGGGCAGCGATAGATCATCGCGAAGCGCGCCGAGGCCGAGAGTGAGCAACGGAAGGCCGCCCACTGAAAGCAGGAAACCGATGGCGCGGCGGCGCCCGGTTAACGCACTGCGCGGTGTCTCACTGCGTCGTCCACGGCCGACCTCCTCGTGTGTGACCAGGTGGACGTCGATCGATCCGGACAGTGCGGCCGTGGTCAGGCCGACGCCGGGCGACACGATGTGTCCGAGCCGGCCGCGACGGCTCGCGCCGAGTACCAGTTGGCTGGCGTTGACTCCGCGCGCGAAGTCGAGCAGCGCGGTTGGAATATCGGTGCCGACGACCTGGTGGTAGGTGCCGCCGACACTTTCGGCCAACACGCGTTGCCGGACCAGGTTCGCCGGGCTGCCACCCTCTAGGCCGTCGCTGCGGCTGACGTGTACGGCCAGCAGGTCCGCGCCCTTCGTCCGGGCGGCGATCCTCGCGGCGCGGCGGATGAGGGTGTCGCCTTCCGGCCCGCCGGTCAGGGCGACGACGACCCGTTCGCGCGCCTCCCAGGTGGCGGAGATGTTGTGTTCGGCGCGGTACCGGTCGAGCTGGTCGTCGACCTTGTCGGCGACCCACAGCAGAGCGAGTTCGCGCAGCGCGGTGAGGTTGCCGACGCGGAAGTAGTTGCCGAGCGCGGCGTCGATCTTTTCCGGCTTGTAGATGTTGCCGTGGGCCATCCGGCGGCGCAGCGCCTCCGGTGCCATGTCGACGAGTTCGATTTGTTCGGCTCGCCGTACGATCGCGTCGGGTACGGTCTCATGTTGCGGTACGCCCGTGATCTGTTGCACCACGTCGTTGATGGATTCGAGGTGCTGGACGTTGAGCGTGCTGATGACGGTGATGCCGGCATCGAGCAACTGCTGGATGTCCTGCCAGCGCTTGACGTTGGGAGAGCCGGGCACATTGGTATGCGCCATTTCATCGACAAGGGCGACGTCGGGTCGGCGGGCAAGTATCGCGTCGACGTCCATCTCCGTAAACGCGGCACCCCGGTACGTGATCGTCTTGCGGGGCAGCACCTCCAGATCGGCGATCATCGCCTCGGTGAAGGGTCGTCCGTGAGTTTCGACGAACCCGACGACGACGTCGGTGCCGCGTTCCCGGCGCCGGTGACCCTCCTCCAGCATGCGGTAGGTCTTACCGACGCCGGGGGCGGCCCCGAGATAGACGCGTAGCGCTCCCGAGCTCACGCTACTGCCCTCCTATCTCGGGACCAACCCGCCCGTGTGCGACCGGCCCTCCAGTGCGGCCGCGGCAGTTCAGCCGCTGAACGGATGCTGCTCGTCGAGTGCCGCGTTGAGCTGCAACACGTTGACAGCGGGTTCGCCCATGAAGCCGAGCGCACGGCTGGTGGTGTACTTCTTGATCAGCGTGTCGACGGTTGCGACGTCAATGCCTCGGGCGTGCGCGACGCGCGGGGCTTGTAGGTCGGCGTACGCGGTGCTGATCTGTGGGTCCAGGCCGCTGCCGCTGCCGGTGACCGCGTCCGGCGGTACCGCCGGATGCGCCGGGGCATGTCCGCGGATCGGCGTAACGAAGCCCAGCTTCGTGTAGTCGGTGCCGAACTGTGCACATTGGACGGTCACCCCCTGGTACGTCGAGATGAACGGGGTGGCCGGGCACTCCTGGTTCACCGAGTAGGCCGCGGTGATCTTCCCCGACGGAATGCCGCCGGCGCGGACCACGACGAGCACCGCACCGATGCCGTCGCTCGTGCAGAACGGTCGCGACCCGTCGACCCCTTCCAGCTTGCCGACGGCGAGACTCTGCGAGCACACCTGGGTCAGCAGGCTCGGCGTGCCCGTGTCGTCCTTGTTCGACGGATCAGGCAGAGTGTCGACAATGTTCTCCGGACCGAGGTTCGACGCGCTGGTCGCCGTCGGGTCGTAGCCGTCACCGGCATGCGATGGCCGGGACTGGAAGTACTGGACGAGCGGGTTGCCGTCCTTATCGAGGAACGACTGGCCGATCAGGGACGACCCGACGACCTTGCCGTTCACGGTCATGAGCGACCCGTCCGCCTTGTGGTGGAGCCCAGGCAGTTGCGCCACCGCGAAAATGGCCAGTGGGTAGACGATGCCAGTGATGATGGTAAACGCCACCAGCACGCGTAGTGCCGCCCAGTGGGAGGTGATCCAGCTTGGAAAACGCATGAGTTTGCCCTGCTTCACTTGATGCCGGGAATGAATTGGATGATGAGGTCGATCAGCTTGATGCCGGCGAAGGGCAGGATGATGCCGCCCACGCCATACAGCCACAGGTTGCGGCGCAGCATCGCGGCCGCACTCGAGGGTGTGTATCGCACGCCACGCAGGGCCAGCGGGATCAACGCGATGATGATCAGGGCGTTGAAGATGACCGCGGACAGGATCGCCG
Organism: uncultured Actinomycetota bacterium; assembly: GCA_963724705.1. Classification (GTDB taxonomy): domain Bacteria; phylum Actinomycetota; class Actinomycetes; order Mycobacteriales; family Micromonosporaceae; genus DASQPR01. The sequence continues at coordinate 803,494 of CAVRVS010000004.1, read as the reverse complement.
AGGCCGGGCTGTGCAGCCCCATGATGTTCAGCCGGTGCAGGCCGGGGTAGATGGCGGCGAACATGGCCGGGATGATCGCGAAGTACTTCGCGATGTCGTTGGCGATCGAGAACGTCGTCAACGCACCACGGGTGATCAGCAACTGCTTGCCGATCTCCACGATCTCGATCAGCTTGGTCGGGTCGGAGTCGAGGTCGACCATGTTGCCGGCCTCTTTCGCCGCCGACGTACCGGTGTTCATCGCCACGCCGACATCGGCCTGGGCCAGCGCGGGTGCGTCGTTGGTGCCGTCGCCGGTCATCGCGACGAGCTTGCCGCCTTCTTGCTCCCGGCGGATCAACGCCATCTTGTCTTCCGGCTTCGCCTCGGCCAAAAAGTCGTCGACCCCGGCCTCGTCGGCGATCGCGCGGGCGGTCAGCGGGTTGTCACCGGTGATCATCACCGTGCGGATGCCCATCCGCCGCATCTCATCGAAGCGTTCCCGCATGCCGGCCTTGACGACGTCCTTGAGGTGGATCACCCCGAGAACCCGGGCCTGCGATCCGATGCGCTCGCCCACCACCAGCGGCGTGCCACCGGAGGCGGAGATCCCGTCGACGATCTGACCGGTCTCCGGCGGCACCACGCCGCCGTGCTCGCGGACCCACTCGGCGACCGCGCTCGCTGCTCCCTTGCGGAGTTCCCGCGCGGGCTCTGACCCTTCGGAGGCGAGGTCAACGCCGGACATGCGGGTCTGCGCGGTAAACGGCACCCACACCGCGTGCCGCAGTTCACCCGCCTCACGTTCCCGCAGCCCGTAGGTCGTCTTGGCGAAAACGACGACGGAGCGGCCCTCGGGAGTTTCGTCGGCGAGGCTCGACAGTTGCGCGGCGCTGGCCAGATCCTCCGACGTCACCCCGCCGACGGCGATGAATTCGCTGGCCTGCCGGTTGCCGAGGGTGATGGTGCCGGTCTTGTCCAGCAGCAGCGTGTTCACGTCGCCGGCCGCCTCGACCGCGCGACCCGACATCGCGAGGACGTTGCGCTGCACGAGACGATCCATGCCGGCGATGCCGATAGCCGACAGCAGCGCACCGATCGTGGTCGGGATCAGGCACACCAGCAACGAGACGAGCACGATGCCGGTCACACCATGATTGTTGAGGGCCAGGTTGTCAGGGGCGAAGGCGTTGACGCCCTTGGAGAAGATCGCCAGCGGCTGCAGCGTCGCGACCGCGAGCAGGAAGATGATCGTCAGCGCGGCGAGCAGGATGTTCAACGCGATCTCGTTCGGCGTCTTCTGCCGGTTCGCGCCCTCCACCAGGGCGATCATCCGGTCGATGAAGCTCTCCCCCGGCTTCTGGGTGATCTTCACAACGATCCGGTCCGAGAGCACCTTCGTGCCACCGGTGACCGCACTACGGTCACCGCCGGACTCCCGGATCACCGGAGCCGACTCGCCGGTGATGGCCGACTCGTCCACACTGGCGATGCCCTCGACCACATCCCCGTCACCAGGGATCGTGTCGCCCGCTTCGCACACGACAAAGTCGCCCTGTCGAAGCTCGGCCGCGGCGACGGAATTCTCGACCAGCGTTGTGGTCCCGGCCTTCCACGTGCCGCTGATGCGGCGCGCCATGGTGTCCTTCTTCGCCGCACGCAGTGTCGCCGCCTGCGCCTTGCCGCGGCCTTCGGCCACGGCCTCAGCCAAGTTGGCGAAGACCACGGTCAGCCACAGCCAGATGGTGGTGAGCCAGGCGAACACACTCGGGTCGGCGATGGCCAGCACAGTCGTGAAGACCGAGCCGATCTCCACGATGAACATCACCGGGTTGCGCCACAGCGTCGCCGGATTCAGCTTACGCAACGCATCCGGAGTGGACTTCCACAATTGTTTCGGATCGAGCAGCCCACCGGAGACCCGGCGTGTGCCGACGGCCTGCGGCGTTGCCGCCGGCAGCCCGACTGCGGTCGCTGTCATGTCACGTCCTCTTGAATTCGAACTCTCAGTTATGGGTGTCGATGGCATTAGTGGATTCCCTCAGCGAGCGGGCCGAGTGCCAATGCGGGCAGGAATGTCAACGCCACGATGATCAATGTGACGCCGACGAGCATCCCGACGAACAGCGGACGGTGAGTCGGCAACGTGCCCGCGGACTCCGGCACCGGCTTTTGTCGGGCGAACGATCCGGCCATACCGAGCACGAACACGATCGGCAGGAACCGGCCCAATGCCATTGCCAAACCGAGAGCGGTGTTCCACCAGGTGGTGTTTACCGTGATACCGGCGAACGCTGACCCGTTGTTGTTAGTCGCCGATGTGAACGCGTACAGCACTTCGGACAGGCCGTGCGCGCCCGGGTTCAGCGCCGTCGAATGGTTGCTCGTTGCGAAGGCGAGGCCAGTACCGATCAGTACGATTGTCGGCATCGTGAGGAAGTACAGCGAGGCGAACTTGACTTCACGGGCGCCGACCTTCTTGCCGAGATACTCCGGTGTGCGGCCGACCATCAGCCCGGCCACGAACACCGTGATGACGGCGAGGACGAGGATGCCGTACAGACCGGATCCGGTTCCGCCGGGCGCGACCTCACCCAACATCATGTTGAGGATCGGGATGCCGCCACCCAATGGGGTGTAGGAGTCGTGGAACGAGTTCACCGCACCCGTTGATGTCAATGTCGTCGCGCTGGCGAACGTAGCCGAATCCGGTATGCCGAATCTCGTCTCGGTGCCTTCGGTCGCGGCGCCGACGGCATGTGGCACGGTGCCGCCGTGTGCAATCTGCAGCGCGTTGATGACGATGATGCTGCCCAACGCCATGATGACCATCGCGGACACGATTGCGTAGCCCTGCTTGTTCGAGCCGACCATCTTGCCGAACGTGCGCGGCAGGCTGAACGAGATCACCAGCAGCAGGAAGATCTCCAGCCAGTTCGACCACGTCGTCGGGTTCTCGAACGGGTGGGCACTGTTGGCGTTGTAGAAGCCACCGCCGTTGGTCCCCAGCTCCTTGATGATCTCCTGGCTGGCCACCGGGCCGCCAGTGATGTGCTGTGCCCCGCCGGCCAGCGTGGTCACGTCGGTGGTGTGGAAGTTCTGGATCATGCCGGCCGAGATGAACACGATCGCGCCGATCACGGCGATCGGCAGCAGGATCCGGATCGTGATGCGCACCAGGTCGACCCAGAAATTGCCCAGGTTCGGCGTCGACCGGCGGGCGAAACCCCGCACTACGGCGACGGCGACGGCGATACCAACCGCGGCGGATAGGAAGTTCTGCACCGCCAGACCGGCCATCTGCGTGACATAGGTCATCGTCGACTCACCGGAGTACGCCTGCCAGTTCGTGTTGGTCACGAAGCTGACCGCCGTGTTCCACGACAGAGCCTGCGTCACACCGGAAAAGTTCGGTCCGGCCGGGGCGATCGCGTGAATGTGAGCCTGGAGCCGCTGCAGCAAATACAGCACCAGCACTGACACCCCGGAGAATGCCAGCACCGACCGGGCGTAGACGCCCCAGGCTTGGTCGCCCTCAGGGTTGACGCCAATGAACCGGTAGAGGCCGCGCTCGACGCGCGAGTGTTTGACCGGTGTCACCACCCGGAACATGTAGTCGCCGAACGGCTTGTAGGCCAACGCAAGCGCGATGACCAACGACACGATGAAGACGACTCCCGCCGCCGTTGAACTCATCAGAAACGCTCCGGGAAGACGAGGGCGACGATCAAAAAGACCGTCAGACCAATCGCGAGAATCAGACCGACCACGTTAGCGGCGCTCACAACTTCTCCGCCCCTTTGACAGCCAGCAACAACAGGGCGAAAAGAAACACCGTTAACAGCACGAACGCCACATCAGGCACCGTGCTCCTCCTCCTCCATCAATGACGGCAGCAATCGCTCGCCGTCCAACCCACCACGCCACGATCGGGCGATCGTCGCTTCGAATCTCGAACGCGCACGACGCCTGCGTACGCGCCGAAAACCCTTACCGACGGCCCAACCACACGCTCCGGCCATCGCCAGAACCAAGACCCGCCACAGATCTCCGTATCCATGCCAGGTCAGGTCACCGAACTCGTTCTCCAGAAACCCGTTCGAGATCAGGAACCCGATGAGCGCAACGCCAGCCAAAGCCCGAGGATCGAGACCAAGTGCGAACACGCCGACGGCGACTGCGATCACAGTGAAGCGCCAGGCCGGCTCCGACCCGGGCACGGCTGCGGCGATCAACCCCGCCGCCACCATCAGGACCGCGCCCAGTCCGATCGCGAGACCGGTCGGCATCACCATCGGATCGGGCGTGGCCGGTCGCGCCGACCCGCGGGCCGACTTCATCAGCACGTCGCACGACTCCCAGGCAAGCTCACGCCGCGGCCGACCCTCGACCGCAGTTGGAGTTAAGAACCCGCGGGCCCCCGTGCACAGAGTCCTTGACGCAAAAACAACGCGACCGCCTCGGTTCTTGACGATTTCTCGACGCACGACCAACGACCCGCCGCCGTCTACACCACAACGCGGCCAAGGGGTTACGGAACGTGTCGAGAAAGGTCTATCCGTTCCATCGCGAACGAACCCGTGTCAGCTTCAGCGCGACGTGCGCGGCGAACAATCTGCCCTGGTGACGTGGGCCACGCCGCCACCACACGGCCGTGGTTATTTCGTCAGGAACGGGTGCGTGGGCTGGACCCTAGTCGAATCACGAAATGTAATGGCGAGCGTGGCCTCCGGTACTCCCAAACACGACAAGTCGATCGCCTGCACCCCCGACAACCCCGTCATGCTTCATCGCGAAAGATGTGAACACCATGTCTCAGGCACGTTCGCCTGTCGCGCTGGTGACCGGTGCCACCAGCGGCCTGGGTTACGCCATCGCACGTGACCTATGCGGTTCCGGCGTCCACGTCATCGTGCACGGCCCGGACACCGCTACCGCCCAGGATGCGTTCATTCGACTGATGGCCGAAGGCGTCGATCCCGCCCACCTCGATCTCGCGGTCGCTGACTTCGCCCGCCTGTCCGATGTCGCGGATCTGGCTCGATACGTGTCGAACCGGTATCACCGGATCGATGTGTTGGTCAACAATGCTGCCATCATCGGACCGGGCAATCGAGCCGTGACCAACGACGGCAACGAGCTGACGTTCCAGGTGAACTACCTCGCACCCACCTTGTTGACACAGTTGCTGACCCCGCAGCTACGTGCCGGCGGCGGCCGGATGATCGCAGTGTCGTCCTGCCTCCACCGGACGGTGACCATCGACTGGGCCGACCCACAGCGCCGCAGGTCCTACTGGCCGGCGGCCGCATACGCACAGTCGAAGCTTGCCCTGGCAATGTTCACCAGAGCCTTCGCGCAGCAGCAGCCCGAGATCACCGCAGTCAGCGTGCATCCAGGCATCATCGATACACGGCTGCTGCACCTCTACGGTCCTCACGGTGTACCAGCCCGCGCGGCATCGCCCGTCGTGGTCCGGCTGTGCTCGCCGAACACCATGCTCCGCAACGGCGGCTATTACGACGGATTGAAACCGGTGCCACCGGCTGCCCTGGTCACGAATGACGCGGCAGCGATGCGTCTGCGCAGAGTCACGACCAGCCTGGTCGGCCGACACGAGTCGCCGGTGACCGGGGCGGCGTGATTGCGGTCCGTTGCCACCAGTCATAGCCATCCGCGTCGTTTGAACTCGAAGAAGATCGCCGCCGGTGCCGGACGAACCGATCCGGGGAACGCCGGGCGTAGCCGCTACAGGGCTCCAGCCTTGACGATGTGCTCGGCGATTGCCAACGACGACGTGGCCGCTGGCGACGGAGCGTTGCGGACCAACAGAATGCGGCCCGACCGCTGCAGCACGAAGTCATCGACGAGATCGCCACGCCGAGTCAACGCCTGCGCACGCACACCGGCCGGCGCCGGCTGTAAATCGTCGACCTCGATCTCCGGGACGTAGCGGCGCACCAGGGTGGCGTAGCGGCGGGTCGATACCGAACTCGCCAACTCGAGCACGCCGGCCCGCCAATGTTGAGCCGCCAGTCGCCACATGCCGGGCCACGTCAGGATTCGCCGCAGATCGGCCGGGCTGATGGTGCGCCGCAGATACCCCTCGTAGGCCAGCGCCAAAACCGCGTTCGGACCGACGTGCACACCGTCGTGGACGTCTCGGGTCAGGTGCACCCCGAGGAACGGATAGCGTGGATCCGGAACCGGATAGATCATCCCGCGAACCCGGTCGCTCGCCTTCGGCGACAACGCGTAATACTCACCGCGAAAGGGAACGATCCGCAGATCGCCCGACTGCCCCGCCATGCGTGCGACGCGGTCACTGTGCAGACCGGCGCAGGCAACCACGGCCCCGAATGACCGGCGCGTACGCCCCGTGAACACCTCGACCGTATCGGTCGACTCGACGACGCCGGTCACCTCCGTTCCGGTCAATACCGTGCCGCCGCGTCCCTCGATGTCGCGGACCAGCGCTGCACACACGCCCACGTAGTCAACCGCCGCGGTATGGGGCGAGTACAACGCCGCAACACCGCGAACGTACGGCTCGACGTCGGCCATGTCCGCCGGCCCCAACCGGACCACGTCTGGCACGAGGTTCGCCGCTGACCGGCGCTCGATCTCGGCGAGCGCGGGGAGTTCATCGTCCGAACTCGCCACAACGAGCTTGCCGAGCTCGCGGTATTTGATCTGATGCTCGGCGCAGAACTCGCGCAGCATCCCCGCTCCCCGGCGACACAGCTCCGCCTTGAGACTGCCCGGCCGGTAATAAAGCCCGGCGTGTACGACGCCGCTATTGTGGCCACTCTGGTGGGCGGCGACCCGGTCCTCCTTCTCGAAGACCGTCACCGCGAGCCCTTCGTTGCGCTGCAACAACTCGCGCGCCACCGCTAGACCGACGATGCCGCCGCCGATCACCGCCACCGAATCCGGAAGTGCCTGGTGCATGCTCACTGACCCCTTCAGCCGGACGTGGCCGCCGGCCAACCGAGAATAGACGCCAATAAGGCGGCCGAATATCTCGGTGCGCGGTCGATCCGCGCCGTCGAGGCGCCAGGATTCGTCGCTGGACCCGCGTCGGCGCGGCGGCCGGACGCGGCGTCAGTGATTCGTCGGTGGGATGTGCGACGCGGTCTTGTCGGCCGCTTTCGCTTTCTTGGCCGACCGCTTTTCCTTGAGGGTCTTGCCGACCTTCTTCGTGTTGGCCTTCTGGCTGTCCTTGTTTGCCATGATCCGTTGTCCATTCTGTGCAGGCGGCGATTGGCCGTCGCAGGCGACTCGCTGTCTGCGATGGATCCGGTCCGGCCGATGGATGGGCCACGGTTGCCGGGCGGCGCCGATTCGGGTGCGGTACACGTAGGCGCGCCCTGGGAGCCAGGCGGCCCGCGTGGACGGGCATTTTGGAACCGCGAGATAACCACGGTGAGGAGGATCGCCGACCGGGAGATCGGACGCTGCTCACCATACGCCCTGGTGCGGCGGTTGCCGGCGAACCGCGCCCGCGAAATTTCGACCACCTGGGCCGGAATCACGCATCAGCAGGCATGCCGTCGATCCGGTGGCCCGGCTGGGGCCACCGGATCGGTGTTTACGTACGTGAGCTCAGATGCCCTCTTCTGCCTGAACGACGCCCTCCTTGGCGGCGCGTTGGAATTCGGCGTAGTCGTCGTCGTTCTGGTCGGCGTACGTTTCCGCGAAGTCCGCTATCGCCTGATCGAACTTGTCGGACCCGCCCAGGTAGGCGGCGAGCGCAACGCGATCACCGGAGCGAGCATGCGCCCGCGCCAGTGTCCACCCGCACATCCGTGCGTAGATCATCATGCCCTGCGGGCGCAGCAACTCGATCGGTATCGAAAGCTTCCAGTCGCGGAGCTGACGGATGTAGTAGTCGCGTTCGACTCCATCGGGTCCACGTACTTGGGTCCAGCCGAGGAAGATGTCGCTTGCCGCCTGCATGAGCCGCTGCCCCGCGACGACACGCTCCCCCTCGTTGCGGTACTCGCTCCGACCGCAAAAGTCCTGCAACACCGACGTCTGCGCCTCTTTGGCCTGTAAGAACAGGGATTCGTCGCCGTCACCGGCATCCATGAGCACGATCCACGCCCGGGTGCCGACACTGCCGACTCCGACTACCTTGCGGGCGACCTGGTTCAGCGTGAACTGCTCGAGTAGATGCCGCCGGTCGGATTGCAGACTGCGCCGGTATTGACCCACCACGGTATGGATAAGGTCATACACGGCGGTGCTCTCAAAGTCGCTGAAGACCTCTTCGACGGGCACGATCGTCGGCGGCTCGCTCATGATCCGCCGCTGCCCATCTACCACGGTCGTGAGCTTGGCCAACGCCTGAGTGCTGTCGTGGGTGTGGGCCTTCGCCAGCATCGACTTCATGGTTCTGACCCGCTTGGGTTTGATGTCGGCTTTGAAGCCCTGGAGGGCGTCCTCGACGTCGAGATGGGCGTACCAGACATCCATCAATGGCTGGTCGGCGAACGCTCGCATCGCCGTGCGGTAAGACTCGCCAACCGCGACGTCGACCTGGCGCCGTACCTTGGTTGGCAGGCCCTTCTCGCGCCCGGCGATCGCGAAACTCGCGGCCAGACGTTTGACATCCCACTCAAACGGGCCGGGGAGCGTCTCGTCGAAGTCATTGACATCGAACACCAAGCGTCGCGACGGCGAGGCGAACGCGCCGAAGTTCGACAGGTGAGCGTCGCCGCACAGCTGCACGCGTAACCCCGATGCTGGCGTGTACGCGAGATCGACGGCCATCGGCAATGCGGCGCCACGGTAGAAGGCGAACGGGGATGCCGAGCATGCGGCCGTGCCGGATCGGAACCAACTCGGGTACCCGAGACGTCGCCTGCGACAACAGCAGCGCGATCGGATCCCGCGACCGGCTCGGGCCGACGTCGGCGTGTGATTCGAGCGGCGTCAAAGCTCTCGCTGCCTTGCCGCGGGCCACCCTTTCCGCGCGGCTCAGGTGCTCGGTGCTATCAGGTCGTGCCACTCGACCGGTCGATCCCTGGCCGCGCGACGCTTTCTTGGCGACGCGTTCCGCTACAGCCGTCATGACCATTCCTCCCAACCGCAACGCGGTGCGCGTCATTCGACGCTCGCCGTCATACGGGCCGCTCGAATCCTGCGATTGACGACGCCGAGACGGACCGCCCTAATCGAGTGAAACACGGTGCCGGGTGCGAAGGGTCGGAAGTCCGCATGCGAGCGACGTTTCGGCTCATTGGTGGTAAACCGCCGCTCCACGCTCGTACCGACCATCTGCGCCGATTGTCGGGATCATGGCCGCTGGCGCTCGAGGTAGTCCTCAATGTCGCGGGCGGTATGCCGCGCAAGGCGATCGGCCTGACCCGATCGCGCCAACGCCGTGGGTGGCACGATCAACACGGGACAGACGGAGTGCCGCGCGCAGAATCGCGCAGTCGCCGCTGTACGCAGGCGGCCCCATCGGCGCGCGCCGCAACCACCGATGATCAACAAGTCGGATTCGCGATTGGCCACCGACACAAGCGCGCTCCCGGCCGGACCCGCGAGCACGACGATTTCGATCTCGACATCAGGCGGAAGTTGCCCGACCGCTTCGGTGAAGGCCGAGCGAACTTGCTCGGCGGCGGCGCTCGTCAGAAGCGCGGCGTTCAGCAGGCCCTCCTCACCGTTGGCCAAGTGAAATGTCCGCACCGCCAGAAGAATGACTTCCCGTCGACGCGCTTCCGCAACGGCGTAGCGCAGTGCTTGGTAGGCGCCGAGGGATCGGCCAACGCCGACGACGACCCGACTAGTGGGCTCCACCGCGACCACCTCCCTGTCGTACCTGTCGCAGTCGCATCGTCGGACCGGTTGGCCGATCGACGCAGCAGCCGTAGTAGGTGATGTGAGCGACCGCCCCCGTGTGGCCTTACACGGCGGCCGAATCTTGTTGATCGAGGATCCCTTGGGCAGCGTCACGGCCGGCGCTCGTGGCCCTACCTCATAAGATCCATTCGACGCCGACCGCGACAATCGCGCCGATGACGGGACCCAACACATAGATCCAATAGTGGGTGAGGTCTCCGGCGACCAGCTCCGGACCGAACGAGCGCGCCGGGTTCATCGATGCTCCGGGTGACCGGCGCCGCCCATACCGACACGAGGCCGATGGAGCCGCCAATGGCGAGAGCGCCGTTGACTCCGATGTTGCGCGCACCGGAAGCCGTCCCCATTGACGATCCCGCCGAACATCCACTGGAGCACCACTGATGCGAGGACCGCGCCAGCGACCTGGGCGACGATGTGCCGGATGCTCCGGCGCGCTCAGCCACGACAGGACCTCTCGCCGGCTCCGCGACACAGCGGTACGGCGTCGTGGGCGATCGTCAAGCCTCGCCGGCCGGGCAGACGCATCATGACCGGACCCGACGCTGCAACCGCACCTGCCATGACGCGTGCCCCCGTTTGGAACGCCGTGTCGAATATGACAACACATTCACGTTACGCTCGAACGCGACGAGATGTCCCTAATGCGAAAATCTCTCGGCAAGCCGCGATGGACCTTTCACCATTGGCGTCCGTCGATGCTGCCTGCGGCCGCCGATGCGACGTCCACGTCCGCGTAGGCGTACGGTCGGTGAAGTGGCCCGGACTCTGGTCCATCATTCGAGCGAGTGAACAGAGGGCAGGTCTGCAATGGAGATCAACAAGACCAAGGTCATCGAACTGCTCAAGCTCCGCGGGCTCAACGATCGCGCCGAGTGGGTTGACCGACAGCTGCCGGCACGCATCGACACCTACGACAACGCAAGTCTCCTCGCGACGCTCAGCATCAACCCCGATGAACTCGCGGACGACGCGCCACCGGACCGGGACGACTCTCCTTCGAACAGGTAGCACGCGAATAGGAACAGGTACTACGCGACGACACGGTGTGGCCCACATGCATCCGATACATAGTGTGTGTCGGCCACCCATGGGCGGGTCGTCAGCCGATCCGTAAGTTCGGCCCATGACCATCGCCGAACCTGTCGACCGTGTGGTCCGCCTCGATCTGCACGGCCGCAACGCCGTCGTGACCGGGGCTGCTAGCGGAATTGGTCGGGCCGTCGCCGTGCGCCTTGCCGCCGCCGGCGCTCACGTATTGGCGGTCGACGTCAACGCGGCCGCGGTGGCAAAGGTCGCGGCTGACATCGGCGGCGACTCACTCGCGGTCGATCTCGCCGCCACCGAGTCGATCGATGCTATCGACCTCGGCGGCGCGACGATCGTGGTGAACAGCGCCGGTCTCCAGCACATCGCGCCGATCCCGGAATTCGCGGGCGAGCGGTTCGCCTACATCCAGCGGGTCATGGTCGAAGCTCCGTTCCGTATCGTGCGGCGGGCGCTGCCGGCCATGTACGACCAGGGCTGGGGACGTGTCATCAACATATCGTCCGTACACGGTCTGCGTGCCTCACCGTTCAAGGCGGCCTATGTCGCCGCCAAGCATGGCCTGGAGGGACTGTCCAAGGTCGTCGCGCTGGAAGGCGCCAGCCATGGTGTCACGGCCAATTGCGTGAGCCCCGGGTACGTGCGCACACCGCTCGTCGAAGATCAGATAGCGGCTCAAGCCGCCGCCCACGGCATTGCCGAGGCCGACGTGCTCGAACGCGTCCTGCTCGTCCGGTCGCCGATCAAGCGCCTCATCGAACCGGCCGAAGTGGCCGAACTCGTGGCATATCTGTGCTCTCCGGCCGCCGCGTTCATCACCGGCTCCTCGCTGACGCTCGACGGCGGGTGGACGGCCAGTTGACAATTGCCGTCATGCCAGCGACCCGCGAGTTCCTTGACCTGCTGGCGCGAGAGGCGGCGCCGGTCGAGTTCGAGGGGCCGCTGATCGCAGCCCGGACCGTCGGCCTGCCCGCAGCCGAGGTGGCCGAGCTCGAGGAGGCAAAGCTCGTCGCCTTGCGGGTGCGCAGCCTGCTTGCCCGCCGCCGGCGGCGGGAGGAAGAGCTATCCGCGCTGTACGACACAGCCAATGACCTCGCCGGACTGCGCCATCTCGACGCCGTGTTGACCGCCATCGTTCGGCGGGCGCGGACGTTGCTCGGCACTGACGTGGCCTACATGACGCTGACCGACAACGAACGCGGCGACACCGCGATGCGCGTGACCGACGGCTCGGTTTCGGCGCGGTTCCAGAATCTCCGGTTGGGTATGGGCGAAGGGCTCGGCGGACTGGTGAGCCAGACCGCACGGCCGTACGTGACGGCGAACTATCCGACGGACAGCCGTTTCAAGCACACCGGCAGCATCGACGCCGGAGTCGGCGAAGAGGGGCTCATCGCCATCCTCGGTGTGCCCCTACGACTGGGCTCCAGTGTCATCGGCGTGCTGTACGCAGCGAACCGGACGGAACGGCCCTTCGCACGCGAGGAAGTGGCGCTACTGGTGTCGCTGGCCGCGCACGCCGCCGTCGCCATCGACACCGCGCGTCTGCTCGATGAGACCCGAACCGCGTTGCAGGAGTTGTCGTCGGCCAATGCCGTCATCCGCGCGCACAGCGCGTCCGTGGAACGCGCCGCCGCGGCTCACGACCGGATGAGCGGCATTGTGCTTCGGGGTGGTGGCATCGAGGACGTGGCCGCGGCGGTGACCGAGTTGTTCGGCGGCAGCCTGGTGGTCTACGACAATGACGGTCGAGCGTTGTACGGCACCGACGCCCACGACCCGACACTGATCGCCGCCGCGGTCGCCGCCTCCCGTCAGGAGGGCCGAAGCCTGCTACGCGACGGTGTCTGGGTGGCACCGATCGTCGCCGGCACCGAAGTGCTCGGCGCTCTCGCCTTGCGCCCGGACGTGACCCTGGTCGATGCGGACCAACGCATTCTCGAACGTGCCGCGCTCGTGACCGCTCTGCTGCAGTTGTTTGCTCGCAACGTGGCCGAGGCCGAAGGCCGCGTGCGTGGCGACCTCCTCGACGACCTGCTCAGCTATCGCGACAACAATTCCGCGGCGCTGCGGTCGCGCGCGGTCCGACTCGGCGTCGACCTGGATCGACCGTACGTGGTGGTCGTCCTGGCCGCCGACGACGACCCGCTGCGCCAACGTACGTTCTCGTGGGCATCCAGCTACGCGTCGAGCCGGGGCGGCCTCGCGGCGGCCCGGCAGAACCGGATCGCGTTGCTGCTACCCGGCACCGATCCCGGCGATGCATCGCGCGCCGTCGTACGGGATCTCGCGCGGACGCGGCCCAGCGGCACAACGGCCGGCGCCGCCGGTCCAGCGACCGACCCGGCCGAGTTCGCCGGCCTCCACCGAGACGCCGATCGGGTCGCGTCGGCGCTGATCGCGCTCGGCCGCACCGGAGACGGGGCCAGCGCCACCGAGATGGGCTTCGTCGGCCTTTTGCTGGGCGATGATCGGGACGTTACCGGCTTCATCGAGCGCACGATCGGGCCGATCCTGGCCTACGACACGCGGCGCGGAACGGCACTCGTACCGACCCTGCAGGCGTATTTCACCGTCGGCACCGGCCTCGCACGTACGGCGGAGGCGCTGCACGTGCATGTCAACACCGTGACGCAACGTCTGGATCGTATCGCCCAGCTGCTCAGCGCGGACTGGCAGAAACCAGAGCGAACGCTGGAAATCCAACTGGCCTTGCGGTTGCACGCGATCGGCCCATCGCTCGCCCGCCCCTGAGACGTCGATCGCCGCCGCCACGCCGGAGCCACCTCCCCTGGCGTTGGTTGTTGTTCACCCTCCCGACGTACGTGCCATCGTGCGAGCGCTGTGCGACGCTGGCAATATGGCCTCGGTCAGCGTGCGATACATCGTCGACGATGTCGACGCGGCGATCGCGTTTTACGTCACCCACCTCGACTTCGAGCTGGTCATGCACCCGGCCGCGAGCTTCGCGATGCTCACCCGCGGTCCGCTGCGGTTGGTGCTGAGTGCGCCCGGGGGCGGCCCTGGCGGCGGAGCGGCGATGCCGGACGGCACGCTCCCGCGACCGGGCGGCTGGAACCGCTTCGCCATCGAAGTCGACGATATCGATTCGCTGGCCAGTGGGCTGCGAACGGCAGGCGTACCGTTCCGCAGCGAAATCATCGTCGGCGTCGGCGGCCGCCAGGTGATCGTCGACGACCCGTCGGGCAATCCGATCGAGTTGTTCGAGCCGTCGATCGACGAGGCCCGTCTGCGCTGATCGTGGCTGCGCCGCCCACATCCGAAGCGACCGCCGGCCGGCAGATGATCGCTGCCGAGTCCGGCACCGACGCGGTCGCTGGCGCGGCATGTCGACCACGACCCGGGATCGGCCACCCACCCCTACGATGTCGGTCATGACGCAATTTGCGATCAGCGACGCCGCCGAACTGCTCGGCGTCAGCGTCGACACGGTCCGACGCTGGTGCGACACCGGCCGGCTTCAAGCCAACCGAGATCCACACGGCCATCGCATCATCGACGGCAAGGTCCTGGCCGCATATCTGCACGACCACGGCCGGGTCGAACAGGGTACGGCGACGTCGTCGGCCCGCAATCGATTTCCGGGTCTGGTCACGAACATCAAGAAGGACACCGTGATGGCGCAGGTCGAGATCCAGGCCGGGCCGCATCGCGTCGTGTCGCTGCTCAGCCGCGAAGCGCTCGACGAACTCAAGTTGTCGGTCGGCGACATCGCGGTCGCCGTAGTGAAGTCAACGACCGTCATCGTCGAGACGCCCCGGTAGTCGCCGGCCCTCTCGCCACCCGCGGCCCCCGCCTGGCCGATCACTTCGACGGCACCGACGCGGGCAATACGATCCGGAACGTCGCGCCAGCGCCCTCGCGGCCGGTCGCGGTCAGCGTGCCGTCATGCGCTTCCACCACTTCTCGCGCCAGGGCGAGCCCGATCCCGAATCGGCGACCGCTGCCATGGGAGCCACGGGCAAATCGCTCGAAGATCTTTTCGGTATCCCCTGGATCAATACCGCGGCCGTCGTCGATGACGTCGCAGACGACTGATGGCTTATGGCCATCGTTGCGATGAATGGCAACGGTGATGTGCCCGCCCTCATCAACGTGGCCGATCGCGTTGTCGACCAGCGCGTTCAGCACACGGCGCAGGGCCGTTGGCGACCCGGGCACGACGTACGGCCCGCCGTTGCTCCGAAAGCTGAGCAGCACGCCGCGCTCACCCACCCGGGCCTGCTCGGCCTCGACGACATCGCGGGCAACCTCGTCCAGATCGACCGGCACCATAGTGGTCGGATCCGCGCTCAATTGGGCTGAGATCAGCAGCTCCTCGACGATGTCGCCGAGCTCGCGCGTGCTGTTGACGAGTCGGCCGGCTTCCTCGGCCAGTTCGGGTCGCCCGTCGACATCCAGCAGCGATCGTTGCAGGAGCTGTGCGCGCAGGTGTGCCTGGGTCAGCGGCGTACGCAGCTCATGACTCGCGTCGGCGACGAACCGCTGCTGCCGCAGGCTCGCCTCTTCGAGTGGCCGGACCGCACGGCGAGCGGTGATTGATCCGATGGCGATCGCGATCACGATGCCGACTCCGCCGGCGACCGCGAGTCCTTCGATGAGCCGATGGCGTTCGCGATTCTGGTCCGTGAGGTCGAGGGCAGCCTGCACCGTCACCGCGCCCCGCCGGGCCGTACGGAGTTGGTACTGCCGGCCTTGTGCGGTCACCTCACCGGTGACGGTCGGACCGCCGGCCGCCACGCTATTGACGGCGGCCGCGTCGAGTGGATGGCCATGGAGCTGCGCGGACGACTGGACGCGCCCGTCGGCTGACTGGTAGATGACGATCCCGGCCGGTGGATCGGTGATCGCGTCCGTGTCGACCACCGCGGCGCGCAACTGCCGCTGCGCATCGGCCGTCTGCGCCCGGAGGATGAAGAACGCCGCGAGCGCACCGATGGCTACGAGACACACGGCGAACAACGCGGCCGTTTGCAGCGTAATGCGCCGCGCCGTACCGCGGATCAATGCGTGATCGGGCATCGACCGATGGGAAGTCACATCACGCCGATCCGGTAGCCGTGGCCGCGCATGGTGCGCACGACGGCCTTGCCGAGCTTGCGGCGAAGGTAGTGGACATACGTGTCGACAACGGAATCCGAGTCAGCCCGGTCGAACACCGTCGTACGCAACTCGTCGCGGTTGAAGACTCGGCCGGGGCGGGACGCGAGCGTACGCAGCAACGCACATTCCCGACCGGACAGCTCGACGGCTTTTCCGTCGGCGGTGCGAGCGATCCGGCGCACGAGGTCGACCGTGCCGTCGCCGAGGCGGATGGTCTCTCCGATGGAGGCGTGCCGTCGGAGCAACGCACGCAGTCGGGCGAGCAGTTCATCGACCTCGAATGGCTTGACGAGATAGTCTTCGGCGCCCGCATCCAAGCCTTCGACCCGATCGACGACCGAGCCGTATGCGGTCAGGATGATCACGGGCGTGGAGACGCCGCGGCCGCGCAGCCGCCGCGTCAGGTCGAGCCCGTCGATCGCCGGGAGCCCTCGGTCGATCACCATCACGTCGTATTGATCGACCAGTGCCCGGTGGAGGCCGGCCTGACCATCGGCCACGGCGTCGACCTGATAGCCCTCATCGCCCAGCAGCCTCTCCAGCATGGTGCGGAGCTCGCGATCATCCTCGACGATCAGCAGCCGTCGTGCATCGCTAAGACGTTCGAGGTCGTCGGGTTGGTCCACCTCGCTGCCTCCCGCCGCACTCCGTACGCCTCAGCTACCGAAGTGAGCGGCGTCCAGGGCGGCCTGGAGAGACTCCCGGTATCCGCCGCTGGTGACCGTGGCACCGCTGACACTGTCGATTCGGGCGCTTTGCGCAGACAGTACCTCTTGCCGGAGGAGCGGCAGTGCGTAGGAGTTGATCGCCTGGTCGTGGCCGCTGCCGGAGGGAAACACGAGCGCCTTGACGTCGGTGATGCGGCGATTCGCGATATGCACCTGGACCTGCACTGGGCCCCATTGCGTCTGGGCCACGGTCCCGTTGACGACGCTTGCCGCGGACTTTGCCTTCGCCGCGGCCGACGGAGACGGCTTCCCACTCGCCCCGGCCTGAGGCGTCGGCTGAGCGCCGACGACACCTGGTGCCTGAGCGGGCGGTTGCCCGCCGGCAACGGTGCGGGAGTTCGTACTCGTGTGATAGCTGAACAGCAGCACCACGATCGCGACCGTGGCGGTCACCCACAGCGTTATGCGTCGCACCCGCTACCTCCCTGATCACGGCACGGTCGTTGCGGCGTTCGACCGGCGGCCGTCACCAACTGAACGTCTCCAGATGAATGTGTTCGCTCGGCACCGACACGCGTTCGAGCGCATCGGTCACGGCCGCCATCCACGGTGTCGGGCCGCAGACGTACACGTCGCTGTGCGCGACGTCCGGAGCCAGGGCGCGCAACGCGGCCAGATCGTCGCCGTAACCGCTAGGCAGCCAGGACGAATCGTTGGCCCGGCGCCCAACCAGGTAGTGCACGGCGACACCACGATGGCGTGCGAGGTGCTCGAACTCGCGGTAGAACGTGAGGTCGGATGGAGAGCTCGCTCGATAGATCAGGACGGCCTCGCCCGGCAGGTAATACTCCGACTCGAGCAACGCCCGCATCGGCGTGATCCCGATGCCGGACGCGATCATCGTCAGGTGCCGCCGGCGGCGCATCTGTCCGGTCAGGCGGCCGTACGGTCCCTCGACCAGAACCCGAGTCCCCGCTTTGATGCCGATGACGTCTCCGCTGCCGTCACCCAACTCCTTCACCGTGATCCGCAGCAGATCGGGCCGCGGCGCCGCCGACAGCGAAAACGGGTGCGCGCGGGTCCAGCCCGGTGTGCCCAGGAAGCGCCACAAAAAGAACTGACCCGCTTGTACGGGCATCCGCTCGAGTTCCCGCCCGCGGATGTAGATCGACGTGACACCGGGCGACTCCGGCACGACCGCCTCGACCCGCAGGTCGTGTCGGACGCTTCGCCAGACCGGCAGCCCGACCCGAAAGGCGACAATGCAGCCGACCGTGAGGATGTAAGAGAACCACCAGTAGGCGCGGGCCGCGCCGGAGCTCACGAAGTCGGCGCCGGTCCACAACTCGTGCGGCAGTGCGAGCCCCACGCCGAGGTAGGCGTACAGGTGCAGCAAGTGCCACGACTCATAGCGGAGTCGGGCGCGGGCCGCGCGTACGGATGTGACGGCGACGAGGACGAGGGCCGCGCTGGCGGCCGTGGCCAACAGCATTCCCGGGTACGTCGTCACGAGCTGCCACGCCTCGGGTAGCAGAGAGCTATGGGCCGTGGCGGCGTATCCGAGAGTGATGAATACGACGTGGACCAGCATGAGGTTGATCGACGTGAATCCGACGAGCCGATGCCAGCGAGCGAGCCTGTCCTGACCGTAGGTCCGCTCGATCCACGGCACCCGGGCCATCAGGATCACCTGGATCAGCAGCAGATCGGCGGCGACGAGGCCGGTCAGGCGTCCAACGGAGGTCAGGGCCGCGCCGCCCCCGCCGAACAGGGCTTGCACGTTGCCGCCGCGCACCCAGAGCGCGACGACGATGAGAATCGACACGGCGGCGACTGCACCGATCGCGTCCGGCCACCAACCGCGCCGGTGAGAGCCACCGACGCCCGGCGGTATGCGGCTCGTCCGGCGCGTCGCCGTCGCATCCACTCGCCCCCGCCCCCTTACCATCCTGCCGGTCGTTCACCCCACTGTCGCCGACGATTCTTAGCCCGAGCTAAGGACGGCACCGCCTGGCAACGCCTTCGCTGCGCCGAGCACCGGCTTGATCCGCTCAGCGACCGACGTGGACGTGGCCGTCCGGAAAGTGCGTACGGTCGGTGCTGCCCGTTCGCCACGCGCCAGCGACGGACACTGCGAGGATCGCGGCCAGCGCACCGCACACCATTGCGGCGACCAGGGTGGCTGACCGCCGGTGCCGTCCCGGTACGCGCCGATCGTCGGACGACCGCAGCACGGTGAGCTGAAGTGCCGGAATCAGCCGCCCGAGCGTGTGGGCACCGGTGACGATCCCCCAGATGACGAACGTCGCTTTGTGGATCATCAGCAGGCTCACGCCGAATCCGGCGGCCGAGACGAACGGCTGACGCCCGCTGTCCGGGCTGACCAAGATCAGAGCGACGCCGGACCCCAGCACGGCCAGCGTGAACAGGATCACGAGCGGGCCGAGGACGCGCAGCACCAACGCAGGCGGACCAGCATCCCGGTACGGCCGGCTCCCCATGTAGTAGCGCACGATCCGCCAGCCCGTACTGGCCGTCTTGACCAGCGCCGGCGGGATGAGCAACACGCCGATGACGATGTGCCAGTCGATCCAACCGCGAACGTCGACCAGCGTGACCAGCTCGGCGCCGATGAGCACAAGCAGTAGCAGGCCAGTCCACGCCGTGAGCCGCGCGTTTCCGGCCGGTCCGCCGCTGGACCCAACCACCGCGTCCCGGCGGTGGGAAAGTCCAGCGGCCTGCCGGACATAATCCACCGCGACCGCGCGAAGTACCATCGATCCCCTCCGATTGATGTCCTTCGCCAGTCGCGGCGGGGACCCGCGACGCGACCACCCCAGTAAGGACGGGCCGGCCAATCATCTGGGTTGTCGGCAGCATGGCGATGCCGACATCGCCATGGGTCCACTATCGCGTCCGTTTCTTAGCGTCGTCTAAGAGACGGTTCTTGAGCCTGTCGGCGGCGGGCCTCGCATGCCCATCCGACTGAGGCCTCCGCCGACCGGTACGGCTTCGGCCTGGTGTCGTCGGCGAGGCAGGGCGTGAGCGATGGCCCGGTGACGCTGTGCCACGGCGACGCCTCCGATCAGAACGCCCGAACCTCGCCGGACGGCGAGATCGCGCTGCTCGACTGGGAGGACGTCACCGTCGGCCGTCCGGCCGACGACCTGGCCTGGTACATGGTGTCGTCGGTCGAGCCTGCCCGCTGGGACGAGACGCTAGCCGCCTACGGTTCGGTCGACGGGCTTACCGACGCGTGGCCGGAGGGGGTGCGTCAGGGCCTGTTCGAGGTGGCCGCCGACCCGGACGGCCCAGGCGTCGCCGGCTGGGCGGCCCGCCTCGACGAGGCGGTCCGCCGCCTCAGCTGACGGAGTTGCCCGATTAGTGCTGCCGCCGTAGATGCCGGTCAGGCCGATCGGGAACCGACCGCCAGCTCCTCGGAGCTCAGCACGTCCTCACCGTACAGATCCTGAAGCCAGTTGGTCTGGTAGACGGTGTCGAGGTAGCGTTCGCCAAGGTCCGGAGCGATGGCCACCGAGGTGAGCTCACGGTCAGCGTGCTGGGCCAACCAGCCAACGGCGCCGCTGACCACCGTGCCGGTGGAGCCGCCGAACAGGAATCCGCTCCGAGCCAGGCGATGGCAGGCGCGGATGGTATCCGCCTCCTCGACACGTACGACGTCGTCCACATAGGACTCGTCGAGCAGCGGCGGACGGACGCTCGTGCCCAGGCCCGGAATCATACGGCGGCCCGGCGCGCCGCCGAAGGTCACCGAGCCAACGCTATCGACCGCGACGATCCGGACCGGCCAGTGCCACCCACGGAAGTAGCGCGCGCAGCCCATCAGAGTCCCGCTGGTGCCGGCTCCGACGAACAACACGTCCAGTCGAGGGAACTGGCGAGCGATCGCTGGCGCCGTCGTTCGATAGTGCGCCTTCCAGTTGTTCGGATTGGTGTATTGGTTGAGGCACACGTACCGATCGTCCGAGGCGCACAGTGCGCGGACGTATTCGATCCGCGCGCCGAGGAAGCCGCCGGTCGCATCGGGTTCGGTGACGATGTGCACCTGAGAGCCCAACGCCTCCATCGCCCGCCTCGTGGACAGGTTGCAGCGCGAGTCGGTCACGCAGAGGAACTTGTATCCCTTGCTCGCCGCGATCATGCTCAGCGCCACGCCCAGGTTTCCCGACGAGGACTCGACGAGGATCGAGCCCGCCTTGAGGACTCCGTCCCGCTCTGCCGACTCGACCATTTCGGCCGCCGCCTTCAGCTTGATCGACCCAGCGAAGTTGAAGCCCTCGCACTTCAGATAGAGCGAGTGCCCAAACGTCGCACGAAGGTCGACGTAGAGCTCCTCTTCGTTGAAGACCTCAGGAACGGAAATTACTGGCATGGTCGCCTCCTCATTTGTGCAGAAACACGCGGCTGTTCAGCCGTATCGATGTAAGTCGTGGAAGAAGTCGTCGACGACACGCAGCTCACCGGAGCGGGTCACTTCGTCGTAGACGTACTTGCCGACGGCGAGATCGAGCACCCCCAGCCCGAACGGTGAGAACACGACCGGTCGATCCGCCGGCACCAACGTCCGCCCGGCCATCACGTCGTTCAACGTGCCGTTCAGGAAGTCGCGGTTGCCCGTGAGCTGTTCCGCGAGGTGCGGCGACGTGTTGGCCTTCATGCAGTGCTCGATGTCGTCGAGGATGTTGGTCGAAGCTAGGACGATCTCCGGTGCGAGGTCGCGGAGCGACACGTGCAGCACCACGGGATTGTGCGCGAACCACGACACATCGGAGACATGCGGCTCACCCGCGACGGTGGCAAAGACCACCATGTCGCTGGCACGAATCAGCTGCTCTGGGCGGTCGTGCACGGTGATCCGGCCGGCGACGTCGGACCGCTGCAGATATCCGCGGAAGCCGGAGGCGTTG
Source organism: uncultured Actinomycetota bacterium (assembly GCA_963724705.1). Taxonomy (GTDB): domain Bacteria; phylum Actinomycetota; class Actinomycetes; order Mycobacteriales; family Micromonosporaceae; genus DASQPR01. The sequence goes on along the minus strand of CAVRVS010000004.1, from coordinate 781,875 downwards.
TCGGCGGAAAGGTCGTGGACGCCGATCTCGTCGAACGACCAGCCGGTGCGAGCCAGGAACGTGTGGATGTAACGGGCAATCAGGCCCACGCCGAAGAACCCGACACTGCGTGGGCGCCGTCGGTCTCGGCTGAGCCAGTCGGCCGCAAGCGTCGCCGAAGCGGCCGTCCTGGTCGCGCTGATGATCGAGCTTTCCAGACAGGCAAATGGGTATCCGGTGTCGTGGTCGTTGAGGATGAGCACGGCAGAGGCCCGTGGCATGCCGGCCGCGACGTTCTGCGGAAAGCTGGATATCCATTTCAGCCCGTCCACGTTTACCGGCCCACCGATTGACGCGGGTAGCGCGATGATCCGGGCCGATGGCCGGTCGTCGAAACGCAGGAAGTACGACGGCGGATTCACGGATTCGCCCGCGCCGTGGAGGCGATAGGTGCTCTCGACCAACGCAACGATTTCCTTCTCGCGCTCCTGCAGCGCCTGCTGGACCTGCGCGCCCGAGATCACAGCGAACGGCGGTACGGATGCTTGCGTAGCCGTCGTCGGCCGCGCGGCGGGTTGACGCGTCGCGGTCATCGCCCCACCTCGCGCGCGACGGAACGGTCGTCGAGCCGCACGGCGTCGGCCATTCCGACGAGCACCTCGCGCGGACCGTCGTACGGCTCCCGGCTGTGCGCGGTACGGATGTTGTCGACCAGCATCAGATCGCCGGACTGCCACGGTTCGCGCACCGTGTGGGCGTCGTACACCTGGTTGAGCAGGACGACGATGTCCTCGGTAATCGGATCGCCGTTGCCGAACCGGGTGTTGAATGGCAGGCCGTCGTCGCCGTACATGTCGACGAGGTATTCGCGAATTTCCGGCGCGATCGTCCATTCGTTCAGGAACGCGATCTGGTTGAACCAGCAGCGCTGGCCGGTGACCGGATGACGCACTATGGCGCTGCGCCGTTGCCAGGTGCGCAGTCCGCCGTCGGGTTGCCACTCGAAGTCGATCGCGTTTGCGCGGCAGTAGTCGGCGACAGCATCCGGGTCGGCGGTGCCGAACGCCTCGGCGACCGAGGCTCCGATGTCCTCGTTGTAGTTGCGGGTGAGCAGCCAGCCTTCGCGCTCGAAGCGCTCGGTCAATTCGGCCGGCAGCGCGTCGAGTACGGTCGGAGAGTCGGCCACCGCAGTCGCACCGCCTTCGGTCGGCGGGGTGAGGCACGCGAACATCATCAGGCCCGGGAACTCGAGCGTGTAGCTGAGTTCGTGGTGCATGCACATCGGCTGGTTTGCCGGCCACGTCGCCGAGGAGTACACGCCGTCGGCGTATGTCTGCCGGGGAGCGAAGGCCTCCCGCTCCGTCATGAGACCGTTGGCCAGGCGAGCGAAGACCGCGGCGACCTCGCCGGCGTCGCGCAGCCCGAGACCGCGCACCAGAATCGACCCGTGCTCGGCGACGAGCGCGCGCAAGCCCTCGCGGTGTTCGGACGCCCAGGTCGGCGCGTCACCAGGAACGTCGACCCGCATCATCGGGGGTTTGCCTGGTTGCCGATCGGCGTCGAGCAGTGAGGCTGCGGAAGAGGACGACATCTCAGGTTTCCTTTCGGTCGCTCGTCACGAGAGGCCAACACGTCGGCGGTACACGCCACGGCCCGCGCCGCTTCGTTCGGACGGGTACGCAGGAAGTAGTGACCGCCGTCGGGAATCTCGTACAGGTCAAGGCGATCGGCGAGAAGGTGCCAGTCGCCGTGCCGGTGCGCGAACTCCGCCGTGTATGGGTCGTCAGCGGCGACAACCACGGTGACCGGCGCGGACAGCTTGACCGCCGGTGGAGAGTCCAAAATGTCGGCGAAGTAGCGATGAGCGGACACGCAGTCATGCCGATAGGCGGCACCGATCTGCTCGTCACGACCCACATCCCGCTCGCCGGTCTCGATGTAACCGCCGTCCGCGCGGAGCTGCGGCGGCGATCTCGGTCGCACCGCTGCCGGTCAGCTCGGTGATGGCGGCGCGCCGGTCGGCAGAGTCACCGAGCAGCTGGGCGGCAAGGAACACCCGCTGGACATCGATTCCACGCTCCTGCAGCCGCCGGGCCGCTTCCACGGCGAGCGCGGTGCCCGACGATTGTCCCCACAGCAGCACCGGAGCGAGACCACGCCGAGTCATTTCCTCGACGACCTGCTCGACCACCTGTGCCATCGGTTCGAACGGCTCGCGTTCGGCCGCCACGTCGTGCCCGGGCAGTTCGACGGCGTAGACCGCAAGCCCGCTGTCGCTCAGAGCCTTCGCCATCGGCTGGTAGTTCACCGCGTTGCCGCCGGCGTACGGGAAACACACCAGGGCGCCAGTCGGTGCAGCATCCGAAACGGATAGTAATTGCAACCGACCCGCGCGCTGCTCGGACTGGCCATCGACCAAGCCGGCCAGGTCGGCGAGAATCGGGTGCCGAGTGATGTCCGTCAGCGACACGGCACGGTCCAGTGTGATCGCGAGCTTTACCGCCGACAGCGACGTACCGCCGCGGTCGAAGAAGTGGTCCTGCCGGCCGATCTGATCCTCCGGGATCCCGAGCACCTTTGCCCACGCGGTCGCGAGCCGTTGCTCGGTCGGCGTACACGGCGCTTGGTAGTCGGTCGCAACGACGTCGAGCTCTCCGGCGAGCGCTGTCAGCGTCTTCCGATCGATCTTGCTGTTCGCGGTCAGCGGAAGACTTTCCCGCCATTGGAACGCCGACGGCACCATGTATTCGGGCAATGACGCACCAAGCCGGTCCCGCAGGATGTCGACCGGCAGTGGCTGCTCCGCGGCGTAGAAGGCCACCAGGTGCTTGCTCTGATCGGTCCGCTCGGCGACGACCACGGCGCCGTCACGGACACCGGGCACCCGCAGGAGCGCGTTCTCGATCTCGCCAATCTCGATCCGGAAGCCATAGAGCTTGACCTGGGTATCGCGGCGGCCGAGGAACTCCAGCTTGCCGTCGGGCCGCCAGCGGCCGAAGTCGCCGCCCCGGTAGAGCCGCTGACCGGCGCGGTGCGGATCGGCCATGAAGGCCTGCTGCGTACGCTCGGGGTCGTTGACGTAACCGCGGCCGACGCAGATCCCGGAGAAGACGATCGCACCGGGCGCGCCGAGCGGCACGGGTGACAGACCGTCGTCGACGACGTAAATGTGCACGTTGTTGACGGGGCGACCGAGTGGGACCCGCGGGCCGGTCGGCGGCCGAACCATGACCTCGTGGTTTGTGTCGTCCGAAGTCTCGGTCAACCCGTACGCATTGACCAGCTTGATCGTGGGTTTGGCCGCGAACCAGCGTTGCGTGAGCTCCGTCTTCAGCGCCTCGCCGGTGACCGACACGCATCGCAGGTCGGGCAGTTCGCGGGGATGCTGCTCCAGATAGGACAGTACGACTTCGAGGTACGACGGCACGACCTGCAGCACGGCAACGCGGCCGTCCACGATCTTGTCGACGAAGCGTCGAACGTCGAGGATCACGTCCTGCTCGACGATCAGCGTTCGCCCGCCGACCACGAGTGCGGAGACCAGTTGCCACAGCGAGATGTCGAAGCACTGCGGCGCGGTCTGTGCGACCACCGACCGCTCGTCGATCTCGAGATCGTCGATCTTGGCGAATAGGTGGTTGAGCATGCCGGCGTGTTCGCACATCGCACCCTTGGGCTCACCGGTCGAGCCCGAGGTGAAGTAGATGTACGCAAGCTGATCCGCGGCGACGTCGACGCCCAGGTCGTCGTCGGCGAGATCCTCGTCGTAGTCGGCCTCGACGAAGATCGTTTGGACTCCGGTGAGGGACTTGACCGCCTGCCCGAGCGTGGCCGCACTGGCTGGTTCGGTCAGCGCCAGGCGGCAGTCCGCGCGCGATAGCGTGGTCGCGATGCGGTCGGCCGGGAAGTGCGGCTCGATCGGCAGGTAGGCGCCGCCGGCCTTGAAGACCGCGAGGACAGCGGCCATCCAGTCCAGATTGCGTTCGGTCACCACCGCCACGACGCCCTCGGGTTCGAGTCCTCGCGCCAGAAGGGATCGCGCCAGACGGTTGGCGCGACTGTTGAGCTCGTTGTACGTCAGCTGCCGGTCCCCCTGGACCGCCGCGATGGCGTCCGGGTGAAGGCGAACTCGTTCTTCGAACAGTTCGTGGAAACGGCGGTCCGGAAGCTCGCGCTGCTGGCCCGGCGAGTCCACGGAGCTGTACGTCCAACTCTTCGGCGGACAACAGCGACTGCAGACCGTGGCCGGCGTCCGGATCGGCCGCGATCAACGCCAACGCGGTGAGGTGATAGTCGGCGATCCTGACAGCGCAGTCCGCGTCGAGCGCGTCGGTCCGGTATCGCAGTCGCAGCCGGAGATCGCCGGCACGTGGCGAGATAGACACCGACAGCACGGTGTCATCCGCTAGCTCGACGCCGGCGTCCGTCGGATCGAATACGGTCTCGAACGGCGGTTCGGCGAGGCCCAGCTGGCGCCTGAGGTCGTCGACCGGAAAGTCCTTGTGCGCCAACAATTCTGATTCGGCTCGATAGGTTTCCTTCAGCAACGTCCGCCACGAGTCGGGCTCGGTCGAAAGCACGCACGGCCATGGTTGGCCGCGGTCGGCAACAACGTAGCCGGTAGTGATCTCGCGTTCGCCCGACAACGCGGCCAGTACCCGGCCGTGTGCGGCCAGCAGCACCGAGCCAAGTGGAACACCCAGTTCGTCCGCCAGCCGGCGTAGCGCCGCCACGCGGTCCCGGGGAATCGTCGCTTCGTACTCGCCGACGCCGGGCACCGGTTCGAGCGTCCACCGCGGGATGGCGGTCGGCCCGCCGGCGGTGAACGCATTGCGCCAGTATTCCCGATCGCCCGTCGCTAGCCGTCCCATCGTGTCCCCCCAGCCACCGCCGCTACCGGGCTATTGGCCGCGCCAACCGCTTCGCCGCCGATGTCGTTGGCGCCGCCACAGATCTGCGAGGCGGCGACCCGGTCATCACGAAGATTTCTGGCTGGATTCCCGGCCCACCGTGCATGCGGTGGAACATCCTCGCCTTTCATGAGGAACGCGTCGGGAGCGAGTACCGCGCCGTCGCCCATGGTCACGCCGTAATGGACCCAGGCACCGATCCCAACCGTGCAGCCAGCACCGATCGTGATGCGATCGGATTTGAAGGCGCCGTCTTCCTGGGAGTGGCACTGAATGGTCGAGCCGAGATTGAGCGTGGTGTCGTTGCCGATCATGACGAGCGTCTTCTCGGGAATCGAGCAGCCATCGTCGAAGACCCGGCGGCCGATCCGTACACCTAACAGCCGCCAGACCACGTTCTTGAACGGCGTGCCGTTGAAGAAGCTCAGGTACGCCGTTGCCGCGGCGCCCTTCCAGAAGCGTTCGTGTCGCCAGAATCGGCGATCATAGATCGAGCAGTAGAGCGGCCGCAACGGAAGGAATATTTGGACGGCACGCTCCACCGCCACGAAATAGGCGGCCGTGAACACGAGACTCGCGACGGAGGCTACCGCGATCGCTCCCGTACCGGCCGGGCCGTACAGGCGCGCGGTCGTCCACGCGAGCAGCGTAAGCGCGAATACGTAGATCCACCTGGACAGCAGGTACATCGTCGCGGTGACGGCGTTGTGCCTGTTCTTGGCCTTGAGGCGGCGGCGCAGCTCGTCACCCGTACGCAGGGGGTCGAACCTGGTGTCACGCTGGACCGATCGTGGAATCTCGAAGGATGGTGAGCCCAGAAGTCCGACACCGTCGCGGATTTCTCCCTCGATCGGGATCATGGCCTTCGTCGCGAGGAGGCAGTTGTCGCCGGTCTTGCCCTGAGCCGGGTAGGCGATGTAGGTTCCCCAGGAAGTTGCGCGGTCCGATCGACGCCGCGGACACCCGAAAGGAGCGTGCTGGAGTAGTCGGCGTTGATGATCGACAGACCGTCCGCGACCATCGTTCCGCGACCGACTGAGCTCAGGTACGGGTTCTCATGCTTGAGCTGCGTACCGAAGTTCGACCCCGTCTGCTCGACGTCGGGTAAGCGATATCCGAGGTAGCGCAAGATAGTGGACGATGCTGGAGCTGTCGCCGAACAGGGTCTTGAAAACCCTGTTGTTGGTCAGGCCGACGATTGCTCGCTGTACCGAATAGTGGATGCCGTACAACGGATAGATCTTGTCGGGTTTGATCGCGAGATTGAGTAAGCGAGGGACGGTCGCCACGATCAGAAGGCCGAAAAGCATCCCCCCGAAGAACATCGCGAAGGAGACGAGCAGGGCGACCGAAATAAAACGTCCAGCTCCCGAGCACGTGAGGTCCTGATTCCAGCGCCGCCAGCCGCGGAATTTCACGCAGGACGATGTCAATACCGCCGAATGCCAGCGGCAGAAAGACGAAAAGCAGGTTCAGCACCTGCAGGACCGAGTACCCGACCCTGCGCAGCGTGCCGCATTCGGTGGCCTCGACCGTCCGGTAGTCCACGTCGGTTGGTTGCGCCGGGGATCCGTGCCAGCGTTCGCCGTCGGGTACGGCCTGACCGGTGTGTAGTGATGAAGTATGGCCGAGTACGGCACGGTCGCCCATACGGGTCCCGATGTCGATTACCGTGTGCTCGCCGACGAACACGTCCCTTCCGAGCGTCACCGTCCCGGTTTGAATCCGGCCGGAATCCGCTCGATAGCACGTGAGGTGCGAGTCCTTGCGAATGACGGTGCCGTCGCCGATGGTGAGCAGGTCCGTGCAGACGGGCACTGTCCGAGAGAAGATCGCCACGCCGCGTCCGACTTTCGCGCCGAGCGCCCGCAAATAAAGCGAGTAGAGCGGCGAACCGACGAACAACAGGACGAGTAGGTTCCGCTGGACAAGCGTTTTGACGATCCAGAAGCGGACGTACGCCAGGCTCCAGACGCGGAGCTGCCGGGGCTTCCACCGACCGATGAGCACCCATTTCACGAGGATCGGGAGGATGCTCAGGCCGCAGAAGGCCGCGCCACCGAACAGGACCGACCGCACGTAGTAGTCGATCAAACCGGTCCCGGCGGAAATCCACTCGTAGCCCAGGGTGACGACCAGCGCGACAACGACGGAGTAGCCAAAGAAGATCAGCAGCTGCAGCGCTCCGCAGAGCAAGTACTGCGGTGTACTGGACCGTGCTCAACTCCTCGACCGGCGCCGGAGCCGGTGATTCGATTGTGGTGGAGGTTGTTTCACCGAGCTCTCGGGCCAGGCTCTTGATCGTCGGATGCCGATAGATGTCCTTCATCGACACCGACGGCAGGTCGGCCCGCTTCCGGACGCGCGCGCAGAAATGGGCCATCACCAACGAGTTAGCACCCAGGTCATCAAAGAAATGACTATCGACCGACACCTGTTCGACGTCGACGACGTCAGCCAGCACCTCGGCGAGAATCTTCTCGGTGCCGGTCACGTGACCGGCGTAGGAGATCTGGTTGGTTGACGAATCAGCCGAATCGGCCGTCAAGACATCGACAGTATTTTCCACCACGATTGTTCATGCCTCCCAGCGGAAGGAAAGGTGGACACGTGGGCGCCGTTTCGAGAAACAGCCCGTGCTTGGTCGCCTCCTTGACTGTGCGACGAGCGATTGCCGCATCATGGGGCTGCGTTCCCTTGGGTCGCTGACGGCGTGGGCGAAGGCACCACAAGCGCCTCGCGAGAAGGGCGGCAGATCGACCTTAACGCTTTCTCATTCGCGTGCGACGGATACGACCTGTTTCGACCCGGCACCGAGATGTAGAGCCGGGCTTCACCCACCTCGCCCCGACTGCGCGCCGCCGGCAGCCAATCGTGAGGGTCAGACGTTCAGCGCACTGTCGACGTAAACCTCACAGAAGCCGCACAGACCCCGACTTTAGTGGCCACCGCATTGGCAACCGATGGAAACGCGGAAATCGACCGATCGCGGGCGCATATCCGAGGGTGTCGGGTGTCGACGATGATCAGCGCGAGACGAAACGCTTAGTCGACAACGGCAGTAGCATCCGAGCGACCCTACGACGTGTAGTGACGGTCATCGAATGACATCGCGCCCCCGGACGGCCGATGACCATCACGTTTCAACCCGGCCGGACCGCGACTGGTGCGCCCGCCAAGAAGAGGCGCGACCGGCGCGCCGCTCAGTCCACATGCGACCTCCACGGCTGCTCGGTGACGACGATCGGTCCGGTCGCGAGCACCGTGGTCGCTGCGACGTAGTCGCCGCCCGGGTGCAGGTCAGTGATGGTAGCGGCCAACGGTGTGCCGTTCGGATAGCCGAGCAGCCTGGCCGGTTCGCTGGGCCGGCTCACGCGGACCCGTTCCAGCGCGACGACAACCCCGTCGCCTGTCGCCTTGACAACCGACTCCTTTCGTACCCAATAGATGAAGAAGTCGGTGGTCGAATTCGCGCGTTCCTCCGGGTCCAGGACACCAGAGGCCAGCTCGGCCACGTCGATTGGGGCTGATTCGCTCGACGTCGACGCCAACGCGACCGGCCCGGCTCAGTGCCACGGCGATCCGATCTCCCGAATGCGAAATCGATGCGTGGAGATCGGTCCCGATCAGTTGCGGTCGCCCGTGCGGTTGGCCGCATGTGTCACACGTCCGATCGACGCGGATCGCGGCGGGATCGATATCCGCGAGACGCCCGGCGGCGAGGCGCAGAAGCGCCGCTCCGGCTATCTGCCGCGTGCGGTCCTCCGCGTTGGTTACGCGCTCGACCCGCCTCGCCTCGGTCGGGTCCAACAGGTCGCGACGCTGAGCGAGATCCATGCGATCGCCCCAGAAAACCCGACAGGCGTCGGCGTCCACCACAGTGCGCTAGTCTGCCACCCCGCCAGCGCTGGTGCGGCGCCATCACGGGTACGCGGTCGCAGAACCCGCCTCCACCGGACCACGTGTCCCGCTGCCGATCGATGCTCAACCGGACGCCTTGCACCGTGAATAGGGACCTTCGGCCCATGCGTTTCGACGGTTGCCGGGACCTCTGCCCCTAGCCTCGGCCGGCTAGGCAACGGATCGTCGACGGTAGAGACAACGGGCAGCGTCGCTGTCGTACATGACACCGGAGGCTCGTCATGACCGTCATACCGTCGATCGACGTCGACCTGTTCCGCAGTGCGGTCGCGGCGGCCGTACGCGCGCCGTCGGTGTACAACGTCCAGCCGTGGCGTTTCGCCCTCGTCGAGGGCGCCATCGAGGTCCGCATCGACCCGTACCGGCTGTTGCCGGTGGCCGATCCGAGCCAGTGGGCGACGCGGATCGCGTGTGGTGCCGCCATCGCCAACATCGAGCTGTCGCTGGTCGTCGCCGGGGTGCGGGCCAAGACCCGGCTGTGGCCCCGTTCCAGCGATGACCTCCTCGTCGCGACGATCATCGCCGATGGCGCGTGCCCGCCGTCACCCCGGCAACAGGAGTTGGCTTCGGCGATCGCGCGGCGGCGCAGCAATCGGCACCCGTTTTCCGACACCCCGGTCCCGGCCGACGCGCGGGCTCGGCTCGTCGCCGCGGCCGAAGCCGCCGGCGGATGGCTGGTCCTGGTCGACGACCGTACGTCGGTCGCGAACCTGGCCGCGATCGTCAGCGACGCGGAGCAACTGTTGCGTAGCGACGCGGCCTATGTTGCCGAGATGCGAGCGTGGACCAGCCGGTATCACACCGAGCAGGTCGGCATCCCGGCCGAGGCCGCCGGCGTCGCGCCCGCGCCTCAGGACGTGCTGGCCATGCGCGACTACGGCGGCAAGGAGCGGGCCGAGGGCCGGGATTTCGAACAGGAGCCGTTGCTGGCCGTCCTCGGGACGAACGGCGGCGGCCCCTTCGACGATGTCCTTGCCGGCATGGCACTGCAGAGGGTTCTCCTCACCGCCACCGACGCCGGACTGGCGGCATCGATGCTGTCGCAGCCGATCGAGGTCCCTCAGGCTCGCGACGAGCTTCGTCGCGTGCTACGCCGACTGGGCACGCCACAAATGATCATCAGGTTGGGCTTCGGTCAGCCGACCACGAGCTCGCCCCGGCGACCGATCGACAGCGTCATCGACACCACCGTTGACCACGTCGACTGACCACATCGCCCTGGGCCCATCGCCCTGGGCCCATCGCCCTGCGCCCATCGCCCTGCGCCCATCGCCTGGGCACATCACCTCGGCATGGCAGCTCTCCAGCCTCGCCGCACGGCGATCTGACACCATCGCTGCGCCGGTCGATCGAATCACTCTCCTCCCTGATCGGCCCCCATGGGTGGGTTGGTCGGCTTGACCAGACCCGTGCGTACGGCACGGCCGCCGGCGACCACCGCGACGGCGATGGTGATCAACGCCCCCAAGATGAGCGCAGCAGGCTCGCCCGCCGCGAGCAGGTGCAACTGCGATCCAACGGTCGCCGCGGCAACGGGCACGCCGAGTTGCGCGGCGGCAAGGCCACTCATCGACCATGGCTGGCCGGTGACCCGCATCGCCAGGTGCACGAGGACAGCGCCCACGCCGAGGACGACGCCAAGCAGAATGAACGAGCTGTGGTGACCGAATTCGCGGATGTCGAGCGACGCGCCCAGCCAGACGAAGAAGAGCGGTCCCAGGAAGCCCTCGGTCAGCGCGAACAGTTGTCGGGCCAGGCGGCGCGGCTCGCCCACGGCCGCGACGGCGAGCCCGAAACTAAAGCCGGCCAGGAGAATCGACACGTGCGTCGCGACGGCCAGGGCGGCCAGCGCGAACAGGATCACAAGATTGATCCGCAGTTCCAGGGCGAGCTTGCGACGTTCGGAGAGCCGATGCACGCGCTGGCGGACGCCGGAGCGTTCGAGGTATCGCAGGACGACGAATAGCACTGCCGTACACCCGATGACCGCCGCGGCACCCAGCGCCGCCCGGGCCGCATGGCGTGTGTCGACGACCAGCGGCAGCGCCACGATGCCCAGCGTATCGGCGATGGCCACCTGGGGCAGTAGCGCAACAACGGGCGCGCCGTCGAGACGCAGCATGTCGACGATCGGCAGCACCAGTGCTGCGGACGATGACGCGAGCAGCACGGCGTACAACGCCGAATGCCCGGTGTCGAACAGGTGCGCGATGCCGAGGGCGACCGGTACCGACGAGGGCGCCAACGCCGACGACCCGCAGCGCGCCGGTGCGCAGAGCCGCCGGCAGGCGCGGGTCGCGAATGGGCACCTGCGTTCCGGCCACGAACATCACGAGCGCGAAGCCGATGTTGGCAAGGAGCGTGAACGACACGTCCTCGGGATGCAGGACGCCGAAACCGGTATGGCCGAGGACGATGCCGGCCAACAGCTCACCAAGGACTACGGGTAGATGCCAGTGTTTCGGCAGCGCAAGAAGCGGACCAAGAACCGCGACGGCCGAGATCAATGCGAGGGTGCCGAAACTCATCGAACCTCCCCGCACTCCTCGTCGACCCGGGCTCGTCTCCTACGCCGCCGACGTGCTCAGCAAACTCGCCCGTCGTGGCCGGCGGCGCGAAATCGTTGAGAATGCAGCGTGCCGGACCCCCGCGCGACCGGCAGTGCGCGCGCGACCTCCGTGCCACGCCTCCGCGGACACATCATCGGCGACCCGGCCGGATCCGGCCAGATCGCCGATCACCTCAATCGCCGATCACCTCAATGGCAGAATGCGGAGACCGCGTCCGGCCGGTCATTTAAACGATAGTGATCGTTTCGCTCGCCGGCAGCCGCGGGGTGTGCGGCGTGGCCTCCTGGTCGGGGTCGGCGATGCCCAGGCGTACGGCCAGTTGCGCGTAGCCGAGACCGGACAGCATGCGGTGCAACGCCTGCCGGGTGAAAGCCTCCTCGACGGCCGCCGACAGCGGCAGCACGGCGATGTTGTGCGCGACCGCGTAGAGCCACAGAGCCGACAACGCCCGCCCGGCCTGGAGCCACGAGGTCGGCTCGTCGTCGGGGCCGTAGAGGATCGCGTACATGGCGCTCGCGTCGTGGCCGGAGTTCGTCGGAGCCGCGCCTGGATGGCCGAAGTCACGCGACGGTACGGTCGTCGAGCTGGCTCGCTCAGGATGTTCGCGTCCGGGACTCCGGCGCCGGCTGGGCGGCGGTCACCGGTCCATGCGTCGAGTTCACGTTGGGCGGCGGCGTCGTCGATCTCGTCGCGTTGTGCCCGCGCGGTGGCCGCGGCCAGTTCCAGGACATCCGTACGGCTGATCGGATGCAGGCCGGTGCCGTGCCTGCCGGCGATCGTACGCATCGCCGCGACGTCGCTGCCCCGAATCGACTTGTCGAGCAGTGGCCGCCGGTCGGTGTGACGGATCTCGATCGTGTGCAACAACCGCACCGCGTCGTCGGTCACCGCCGTGCCGCCGGTCACCGTGATCCGGGCCAGATGAGTCGGGTCGCCCTCGCTCGGGAGGAGATCGACCGTGGCGGCGATCCCGTCGGCCGCGAGCGCCGTACACGCGTGATCCAGAGCGGCACCGCAACTGAGCGTCATGAGCCGCCGGTCCGGATCGACGACGACGAGTTGTCGGCGGGTGTCGGCGTACAGGTCGGCCACGTTGCCCCGCAGGCGCCACCGCCACGGCTGGGTGTTGTGGATCGACGGAGCGCGCCCGGCGACGGTCAGCGCTTGCGCGAGCCGGTCGGTCACGTTGATGTCAGCGCGGGTGTTCGCCATGTCCATGTGGGCCTCCCAGGTCAGTTCCAGCCTCGGTCGTGATCGCGGCGCCGGGCAGAGCCGCAGGTCCCGACCACGCGGGCCGACCTGGGTCCCGTCGGCGGGGGCCGTTGGACCCTGCCCGACCCGGTCGCGACCGTGTAGAAACAACGTGTGATCCGTGTCTTCCTGCTCGACGACCACGAGGTGGTCCGCCGAGGCATCGCTGACCTGCTGACCCAGGACGGCGACATCGAGATCGTCGGCGAGTCGGGTTCGGCCGTCGAAGCCGTGCACCGCATCCCGGCGCTGCACCCGGACGTCGCCATCCTCGATGCGCGGTTGCCCGACGGCAACGGCATCGACGTCTGTCGCGACGTGCGTGCGGTCGATCCGACGATCCAGGGCCTGATCCTCACCTCGTACGAGGATGACGAAGCGCTGTTCTCGGCGATCATGGCCGGGGCGGCCGGCTACGTGCTCAAGCAGATCCGCGGGACCGATCTCGTCGACGCGGTCCGCCGCGTCGCTGCCGGCCAGTCGCTGCTCGACCCGGCCGTGACCGCCCGGGTGCTGGATCGGATCCGCAGCGGTGTCGAGCAGCCCAACGAACTCAAGTCGCTGACCGATCAGGAGCGGCGCATCCTGGAGTACGTCGCGCAGGGTCTGACCAATCACGAAATCGCGCAGAAGATGTTCCTCGCCGACAAGACCGTCAAGAACTACGTATCCAGCGTCCTGGCCAAACTCGGGCTGGAGCGGCGCACCCAGGCCGCGGTCTGGCGACCCGGTTGCTCGGCAACAAGGGCCGCTAGCCAGAGCCGGGGTCGGTCGCGGTCTGACGTGCTGCGGCCGTATGCGACCGCCCGTCGTCAACCGCCGCCAGGCACCGGGCCGGTCACTCGCGTTAGCGACTTGCGTTCGCGATGCAAAGGCCGTCCGGGTCGATTCGAGGACATCGGCCAGTGGTCGGCGCGGCGTCGGTGCGCACGGGTCGCCGTAGCCGAGTCGAAGAATGACCTGGGCCACGCGTCGGTCACCGGACTCGTTCAGCAACCGACGCAGTTCGGGCAGCTCGGTCGGTGCCGTCATCGGCGTGTTGGCGACGCCTCGTACGGTCGCGGTCAACAGGACGCGCTCCATCGCCTGTCCCGGCGCGCAGCCACTGCACGGCCGTATCCGCCTCCGTCGAGAGCATCACCATGGTCGGGGCGGCTTCGAACCAGGCTGACGCCGGCGCGCCTCGGGTGGGCCAGTCCGAAGTCACGGATCGGGACGTCGTCCCAGTCGTGTGTCGGGCCGAAGGACCGGGCGGCACACCCTCGCCGAACATCGGATCCAATGCGGTCCAGTTTCCGAGTTCACGATGTACGCGGGTCGCGGGCCTGGGTGTCCTGGGCGCTGCGGATGACGTCGAGCATGACATCGCGGCCAACGGGGTCCGCGACCGTGAGCGTCGCCGCTTCCGCGGGCCGCCGCCGTCAGTTGGTCGAGGACCTCGTCGCGAACCTCGATGTCCCGGAACGGACGGCGATTGGTCCGTCGCTTGGCCGATCGCCGACTGGAGCGCAAGCATCGTCGCATCGGGTTGGTGCGATGCACCGAGCGTGATCCGGGCCGCGAGCTCCGGCTCGTCCGGACTTGGCAACAGCTGGGTGAGCGGAATCCGCCCGGCCGCGAGGATGGCCACCCGCAAGTTCAGGACGGCGGCGCCGACGCTGATCATCGCTTCGCGGCCCATCGGGTCGATGGCGGTAAGTCGGCGACTCGGGTCGATGAACACGTCGACGTGGTGCGCGCCGAGGCGGAATCGCCACGGCTGACTGTTGTGTAGCGACGGAGCCGCGATTGCCGACTGCAAGCAGGTCGCCCACGTCGTACCGAGCGGGTCGGGATCCCAGCCGGCGTTCATCGCGCTGTCCCGCGCGGTCATGGACGCCAAGCTTCGATCATCGGATCTCCTCGGCTCGTCAGCCAGCGTTCCCGACGAACCCGTCGCCGACAGGGCCGATCGATCGCCGCACTGGACGGTCGTTCGGCACGTGAGTAGCGACAGGCGGGTGAGCCGCTTACCGGCCGTCGCGGCGGCCGGGATCGGGACGGTCCAGGTGAGCCGCGTGCCGTGCGGATCGACGTTGGTGAGGGAGAAGTCGCCGGCCCGGTCCTCGGCCCGAGCGCGCATGTTGCCGAGTCCGCTGCCCGGTTTCGGCGAGTCGATCCCCACCCCGTCGTCGGTGACCCGCAGCGTGAAAGCGTCGGCCGTCACGTCCACGGACACCTCGACCGCGTGTGCGTGGGCGTGCCGCACGACGTTGGACAGCGCCTCGCGGGCAACCGCGACGATCTCCGGCCGGAGAGCGTCCGGGACGCCCCGATCGATCAGACCGGTCACCCGCAACGTCGGACGGAAACCGAGGGCGTCCGCGCAGGCCTCGACGGTGTCGATGAGCTCGCTGTGCAGCGACGCCGCGGCCGGTGCCCGCAGCTCGAAGATCGCCGTACGGATGTCCCGGATCGTGGTGTCCAGATCGGTCACCGTCTGATCGAGTCGCTGCCGCAGGTCGTCGCGGCCGACCAGGCGCGACATCGACTGCAGGCCCAGGCCGGCGGCGAACAGCCGCTGGATGACCACGTCATGCAGATCGCGGGCGATCCGCTCGCGATCTTCCAGGACAACCAGAAGTTGCCGTTCCTCCTGCGCCTGAACGCGTTCCAGGGCCAGCGCGGCCTGCACCGCGAATGTGATGATCATGTTGGCGTCGGTGTCGTCGCCGAACCCGACGCTGTCGGTCGGGCAGCGCGACCAGGAGCACGCCCACGCTGCCGGCGTCGCGGCCGAGCGGGGCGATCAGCGCTTGACCGGCCGGAATCGTCGTCGGCCACGGAATCGCCCGGTCGAGATCGGCCACGATGACGTGGTCGCCCGAGGTGATGACGCCCTCAAACGGCGTGTCGGCCACCGGAAGCGACGTGCCGGTCGGCGATCGCGTTCGGTGGTGCGGTCACGTCGACGCGCAACTCGCCGGCATCGGCGTCGTAGAGCAGGATCGCGACGAACGCGGCGCCCGCCACCTCCCGCGCCCGCTCGGCCACCAGGGACAGCGCCGTCGAACGATCGACCTCACCGATGAGCGCGTTGGTGATCTCCGCGGTCGCCTCGAGCCACCGCTGCCGGCGCCCGGCGGCCGCATAGAGCCGGGCGTTGTCGATGGCGATGCCGGCCGCCGTGGCCAGCGCCACGACGAGTTGTTCGTCGTCGTCGCTGAACTCTTCGCCGTCCGCGCTTCTCGGTCAGATAGAGGTTGCCGAACACCTGATCGCGGATCCGTACGGGCACGCCGAGGAAGCTGTGCATCGGCGGATGGTTCGGCGGGAACCCGAACGATCGCGGATGCGCGGTGATGTCGGCCATCCGCACCGGCCGAGGATCATCGATGAGCAGACCCAGAACGCCACGACCGGTCGGCAGATCGCCGATCGCGTGGCGCTCGGTGACCGTGAGACCGTCGGTGATGAACTCGACGAGTCGACGGTCCGGTCCGATCACGCCGAGCGCACCGTAACGGGCACCGGACAGCGTGCACGCCGCAGTCACGATCCGGTGCAGCGTGCTGCGCAGGTCGAGATCGCCGCCGATGCCGACGACCGCTTGCAACAACGCCGACAGCCGCTCCCGGCTGGACATGACCTCGCCGACCCGGTCCAGCAGCTCCTGCAGCAACTCATCGAGGCGGACCCGCGACAGCGCCGAGATGTCGAACTCCGGTGGCGTCCAGGCGGTGCCGTCGCTTCCGGTCTCTGATGAGGAGGACACACGTAGATCCTAAGGTCACTCGAGTTCCTCGACCGTCGGCGATGGCCCGGCCGCCGCGTCACGCGGCCGCCGTTGAGCGGGATCGCAGATCGCAGGCCGCATCGCGAGATGCGGGTATCCGTGCCGAGCCGGCATGGCTCGAATGCGGTCACGGGCCGCGCCACACGCGCCCATCCTCGCCAGCGACCTGCGGCAGCGGAGGGAGACACATCATGCGAGCGCTCATCGTCTACGAAACATTGTTCGGTAACGCAAAGTCGGTCGCCGAGGCCATCGGCGACGGCGTGCGAACTGGTGCGCGAGGTGACCGTCGTCGACGTCCGTGCGGCTACCGAGTACGATCGAGGATGTCGATCTTCTGGTCGTCGGCGGTCCGACTCATCAGCTCGGCATGACGCGGCCCGGGTCGCGGCGGCAAGCCGAAACCCAATACGAGGAAGCGCCGCCGGCCGCGCAGACGGGCCTCCGAGAATGGATCGCCGCGCTACAGATTCCGCGGGGGACGGCGGTGGCCGTATTCGATACCCGGCTGAACCACCCGAGCGTGCTACGCGTGCTCGACCACGCGGCCCGTACGACCGGCCGATTGCTGGAGCACCGCGGTGCCCACATCGTCGCTCCGCCACAGCGTTTCCTCGTCGAATCGGCCACCGGACCGCTCCTCCCCCACGAGATCGATCGCGCTCGCGACTGGGGACAGACGCTACTCAGCCTGGCCGGCGCCCCCGCGCAACGATGACGGCGGCTCGCCGTCGTCGGCGATCGACACCGCCGGCAGGCCGTCGGACCGGAACGCATCGCCGCGCTCCGTGACCGCTGCGCTCTCGTATCCGTCCAGCGCCGCTAGCCAGGTCAGGCCCCGCTCGTTCATCGCCACGGCCGCGGTCGCGTACGCGTCGGCGACCGCCAGATCGGGACCGGTGACCGTGACGGAGCGAAGGAACGACGCCGGCTGCCCACTGAACGGATCGAGCACATGAAGTCCCCGCTCGTACGTCCCGGACGTGGCCACCGCCAGGTCAGACCCGGCGACGACCCACGCCACCTTGTCCGACTGCCAGGGATGGCGGATGCCGACCCGCCACGGCTCACCGTCCGGCGACACGCCCCGCACGCGGACGTCGCCACCGGCGTTGATGCAGTGATTCACCAGACCGGCCGCGAGCAGACGGTCCGACGCGACCTGCACCGACCAGCCCTTGACGTAGCCCGACGGGTCGAGATGGCGGTTCGCGTACACGTCGAAGTAACCGCCGGTGCGGACGCGCATCTGTTCGCTCGCGTCGAGGACCGTACGCATGTCGGCGGAGAAATCTTCGGGCCGCAGCTCGCCGCGGTCGATGCGGCAGACTTCGCTATCCGGCTTGTACGTGCTGAATCGGCGATCCACCGCGTCGAACCACTCGAAGGTTCTGGCCACCAACGCGGTGACGTCCACATCGGACGGTGCGTGCGCGACGTCCACGGCGATCGCCGTGCCCATCAGCATTTCCACGCGATGCATCGCGCTCGCCGCCCTCACCCGGCCGATTTCAAGACCGCGCTCAAGGCGGCCTTGTACGCGTCGGAGGTGTAGGTGGCACCGGAAACCGTCGCGATATTGGCGCTCTGGGCGGCAAGTGCCTCCGAGCGCAGAGTCGGGCACGCCTTCGTGGTGCAGTATTCCGGCGAACGAGAGTCGTAGGCCGCCGTGATGGCGGTGATCCGATGTCCGGAGATCGAAACCGTCAACGTGAGGGTCCCGTAGCGCTCGCTCGACGACGCCTTGTACGTGCCGTCGCGCGGACCGGTCGGCGTCGGTTTGGGCGTCGGTGCCGCGGACGGCTTCGACGTCGATTTCGGCGACGGAGCCGACGCGTGCGCGCGGCGATGTTGGCTTCGCTGACGCATGGCCGCTGGGCGACGGAGCAACGGCCGTGGCCGATTCGCCCGTCGGGCCCACCGGGACGAGCGGTCTCGCCGGGAGGGCCGGCCACGACGGTCGCGGTGGCCGCAGCCCGACGGCGCGAACGGCGCGTTGCCGACCTTGGCCCCGACCAGCAGGCCGGCGCCGGTGACGGTACCGAGGACAACGGCGGTGGCGCGACGCAATTCGAACTCCTTAGCTAGAACTCGAACGGATCCATGTGAATCTGGCGGCGCCGGATGCGGAGCGGCTTGAGCGCCTTCAGCGACGTTTCGACCAGGCCGGGCGGTCCACACAGGTAGACGTCGCGCCGTTTGACGTCCGGCACCAGCTCGCGCATGCCGGCCGCGGAGAACGCCCGTCGCGGACCCGGATCGTCCCGCGAGCCGAGCACGTACCAGAGCCGCGCCTCTCGATTGTCGGCCAGCCATTCGAGCTCGTCCCGGAACACCAGCTCGTCGAGGGAGCGCGCGCGGTAGATGATGACCGTACCCGTGGGAAGCTCTTCCAGCAGCGCGCGGATCGGCGCGATTCCGCTGCCGCCGGCGATCAACAAAGCGGCCGGATGCCGGCGCTGATCCGCGGTGAAGATGCCCCACGGGCCTTCCGCGAATACCGCGACGCCCGGTCGCAACCGGCGCAGATCCGACGTGTGCTTGCCGACCACCTTGATGGTCAGCCGCAACCAGCGTCCGTTCGGAGCCGCGGACAGGGAGAACGGATGCGCCTGCCACCAGCAGCCGCGGGCGAGGAAGCGCCACCGGAAGTACTGCCCCGCCCGCACGTCCAGGTCTTCCAGACGCCGTCCGGTGATGTAGATCGACACCATGTCACCGGCCTCGGCAACGACGTCGGCCACTCGCAATCGGTGGCGCGCGTTCAGCCGGATCGGTCGGATCAGCCGCCCCCACACCACGCACGCGACGGTCACCACGTAGAGAGCAACCCAGTACCAGTGCCCGAATCCGCCCTTGCTGAGCTCCTGGCCCGCGGCGAACTGGTGGCCGTAGGCGAGCAGCAACACGAGGTAGCTCGACAAGTGCAGGTAATACCACAGCTCGTACGGCATGCGGCTGCGCACCGATCTGATGGCCAGCAGCCCGATTGCCACGAGTACTCCGGTCGCGACGTACGCGCTGATCATCGCGGTCGGCGTGTTCCACAACCGTCCGGTCTGATCGAAGACCGAGATCCCGGCCTCACCGGCGTAGCCGAGCGTGATCAGGACAACGTGAGCGACGACGAGGACGACTACGGCGGCCCCGAGTGTCGCGATGCCAGACCAGCAGATCGTGCGATCCGACGGACCGTTCGAGCACGCTGATCCGGCTCATCAGGAGAATCTGCGTCAGCAGGAAGAACCCGGCGGCCATCCCGGTGACCCGACCGCTCTCGGTGAGTACGGCGGCCGTGCCGTGCACCGAGTGCCAAGGCGTGTCGAGCCACCACAACTCGATCGAGACGGCGAGCATGAACCAGAACGAAATGACCAGGAAGAGTCGTGCGCCGCGGTCCGCCCGCTCCGGCACGATCGGCTGAAAGCCCCAGTCGCCGACGAACTCATGATGCAGTGCGGCGGGGGCTGAGCCCGCCGTGACCCCAGCCACGGCCGCTCCAGCGGGGGCTCCGACCCCAGGAGCCCCGCGCGAGGCAAGGCCGGCCGCGCCGCGCTGCCGCCCCGGCCGGAGGTCGGCCGGCTCGGGCACCCGTACCCGTGGAATGCTGCCCGTCGCGGTGACGGTCATCGGCGGTGGCCGACCCGTCCCGTGCCGGGATGCCGCCACGAACGTCGGCTGACCCGGACGAGGATCGTCGTGGACCGGCCGGCGCTGGGTTCCGGGACCGTACGACGCGTGTCGAGGCGGTTCAGCCATGTGTCGCGACGTCACGCGATGTTCCCGCCACGGCGCAGACGCAACGAGATGTCCCCGCCGATGTCGGCGGGATCTCCGGCATCTCCTGTCCGCATCGCTCGCACCGTCGAAAATATAGGCTCGGATCGGCCGTCCGTCGATGGCGGGACCCCGATCGGGCAGAACCGCAGCAGAGCGCACTTGTCCGGTGACCATCCGTGGTTCACAGCTTCGACCGGATCTGCGGGCAATCTCAACGATTGCGCGTCAGCAGGACCTTGAGGGCGCCGGTGTCGGCCGGGTGGGCGAAGGTGTCGTAGGCGACCTCGAACTCGTCGAGGCCGTACCGGTGGGTGACCATGGTGGCCACGTCGAGCTGGCCGGCGGCGAGCATCGTCAGCAATGTCGGTGTGGAGTAGGTGTCGACGAGGCCCGTGGTGATCGTGATGTTGCGGATCCACAGATCTTCCAGGTGCAGCGTGGCCGGCTTGCCGTGCACGCCGATGTTGGCGACGTGCCCGCCCGGTCGGACCAACGTGGTGCACAGTTCGAAGGTCTGCGGCGTGCCGACGGCCTCGATGACGACGTCGGCGCCGAGTCCGTCGGTGACGGCGCGGACGACCTCGAGCGGGTTGGCGTCGGGCAGCACCGTGATGTCGGCGCCGAACTGCTTGGCCGCGGCCAACCGGGGCTCCGCCTTGTCGATGACGATGATCCGCGACGGCGAGTAGAGGCGCGCGGTCAGGATCGCGGCGAGACCGATCGGTCCGGCACCAACGATGACAACCGTGTCGCCCGGCTGCACGGAACCGTTGCGGACGCCAACCTCATAGGACGTCGGCAAGATGTCGGCCAGGAGTACGGCGTCCTCGTCCCGAACCGCCGCGGGCAGTTTGTAGGTCGACAGGTCCGCGAACGGCAGCCGCGCGAATTCGGCCTGCACGCCGTCGATCTTGTGTCCGAGGATCCAGCCGCCGCCGCCGAGGCATTGGCCGTAGCTGCCGACGCGGCAGTAGCGGCAGGTGCCGCAGGCCGTGATGCAGGAAGCGAGCACGCGGTCGCCGGGGGCGAGAGTGTTGACGCCGCTGCCGACGTCCACGACGGTGCCGACCGCCTCGTGGCCGAGGATGCGTCCCGGCGTGACGGCCGGTACGTCGCCGCCCAGGATGTGCAGGTCGGTGCCGCAGATGGTGACCGCGTCCACCTGGATGATCGCGTCACCGGGATTGATGATGGCTGGGTCGGGAACGTCCGTCCACGACTTGTTGCCCGGGCCGCCGTACACCATTGCCTTCATCGTGTGCTCCTCACGTCGTGGTCGGGTGACGCCTGGGGGCCTTTGTCATATGTGCGGCTGGCCCGACCTCGAGCTCCAGACTGCGCGTGCATCCGCGGCGGGGTGAGGGCCGAATGACCTGACCCGGTACGGTCGGCCGACCCGTTCACATCGCGTGGAGCGGCCCCCCGCCTGTCGCGAGGGGCCGCTTGCCGTACCTGGACGAGTGCTGCCGGTGTCAGGCCGTGACCGGCATCGTCGTGGTCTTGGCCCGAGCGAGGATTTCGGCGGTCTCGGGAACCCGTCGAGCGTGCCAGAAGACCAAAGCCGACCAGAATCAGGAGCAGGGCCGCGAGAACGAACGAGGCGATGCCGGCCCAGAGTGCGATCGTCGCGAACACCGAGAACGCGTACGCCTCCAGCAGCAGACCGCGCAAGGTCGTGCCCTGGAAGGACGTCTGCACCTCGGCGGCAAGCTTCGCATCGTTCGGGTTGGCCCGCGAGGCCGCACTGACCTTCGAGTAGACGCCACCCAACGGCATCTCGGACAGGTGCACCGCGATGAAGTGGTCGGCGTAGGCCTTCGCCTGGGCGCCGGTCGTCAGGTTCTGGCCGGCGTACTTGTTCAGATACGGGCCGATCTGCGGACTCGCGAGAGCCTCACTGCCCTTGTCCGGGAAGACGATCTGTTGCTGTGCCAGTTGGGTGTGGACGCTGGAATTTGCGAAGCTGTAGCCCCACATCGCCAGGCCGCCCGCAACCACCAGCATGACCACGACGACCAGACCACCGAGGCTGGCGAGTACGTCGAAAACCTTGCGGCGCATGGGAATCACCCTTCTCCATTCGGTTGTGTTGCTCGAGTTGCTGTTGGGGTTTGTGTTCTGTGCGTTACTGTCCGCCGCGGCCCGGGTCCGGCAGTAGGGTCCACCGTCATCTGTTGCGGGGGACCAACGGCCCCTGTCCATGAGCCCGCTATCGCCGCCCGATTTCGCCCAGGCAGCGCCGCAGCCATGAATCGCTCAGATGGCCAGCCGGACGGATCTTGCACGCTTAACAGCGTTTGCGACCGCAACCGGCTCGCGCGCTGTGCCGCCGAGTCTGGTGACACGGCACGGGCGGCCGGGCCGGTCGGCATACTGAAGGTTGAGGTTTATGCCAGTTTCGGCCGTCGCATAGGAGGTCTCCATGAACGGGCATATCGGCGACCGGCTAGTTCTTCGGGGCACGCACGTGGGTGATCCCGGACGGGTCGGCGTGATCACTCAACTGCGACACTACGACGGGACGCCTCCGTACATCGTGCGGTGGCTCGACAACGACCACGAAGCCCTGGTCTTTCCCGGCACCGACGCGTGCGTCGAGGCACCGCGCGACGACCAGCCGGTGATACCGGAGACCACCTGGTGAGACCAGGGACCCGACCGTCGGGCATCGTTCCCCAGACCCAGATCGCGTCCGCGCGTCGCTGAGCCTTGTCTCGTGGGTCCCTAGGTTGCTACCTGCGTGCCGCCGCAATGACCGGTTCCGTGCGCGACGCTGAGGGTCGGACCGCATTGCGGTCCGACCCGATGCATGTGGCTCAGGCCGAGAGACGGAACGGCGGGTACGCGTCGGTAACGAGCACGAATGCGTAGGCGATCACCCGGTTGTGCCAACGGATGACGCCCTCGACGTAATTGAACAAGGCTCGCGGGTACCGGCCGGTGAACAGGATCGCAAACCAGGCGATGATCACCGCCACCACGACACCGATCTGCAGGAAGAACAACACGATGTAGTGCGGGATGGCAAGGAGCCACTTGACGAGCGGCAACCACCGGTTCAGCTCGCTCGACGCGTCCGGGTAGCGATATTCGAGGCGTACCGATTGTTCGTCGTCCGTGGCCGGATAGCGGTCGTCCATCAGCGCCAGGTATGCCGCCGTACGGTTGGCGAATCGTTGAAGCTCCAGGTTGAAGTCGAACCACCAGCGCGGATACTTGCGCCGGAACAAGATCATCAGCAACGGCGCGAAGAAGAGTAGACCTCCGGTACCGACGGCGACCGTCCTGGCGTCCGAGCCGCTTCCCACCGACCACGTTGAGCCATCGACCGTGCCGAGGACGATCAGGATGGGTATCGCGACGAAGATCCGGAAGAATGTGGTCAGTCGATTGAGCGGTCGATCGGGGAATCCGATGGCGAAGGTCACCGGGTAGTTTGTCGGCTGCATGTCAGACCCTCCTTGTTGTGGCGGTCGGTCGGCTTTCAACTGATTGTCACCGCGTTATCACTGAGTCGTCAGCGCGGCGGCGATATCGGCGTCCGTGTCTCGATGGCGCCGTCAGCCGATCGGCCGCTCGATTCCACCGTCGGACTGAGCCCGCCGTGCTGCGGCCGGCGCGAACAAACATCGGATGCTCGAGCGTGAGGCTCCGCCGCTGATCCCGCCGACTAGCTCGCTGACCTCGGCATGTGTATCCACCGTTGTATCGGGGAACTGGTTATCCGGATCTCGTCCAAGTCCGTCGGGGAGCAGTACGGGATCGTCACGGTCCGTACCCGGTGGAGGTTAGAGATGCTGGCGGCGCTGCTCCTGTCGGGCCTCGTGGCGGGTCCTTTTACATCGCTTGCTCTGCTCACGTTTCCGCGGCGGCGTTTCGGTGGGCGCGGTTGGTTCCACGTCGGTCGACGATTCGTGTACGCGATGGTCGCCACGGCCGTGACCGCGCTGGTCGATGTCGCGCTGTTGCGGCTGTTCGGCGTCGGAACCCATCTGCTCGTCATCGCGGTCGGTTCGCTCGTCGCCATGTGCATCGTCTGGCTGCCGCTGACGCGACGCTGGGGCGGTCTTGCGCATGTGGCCTGGGCGTGTGGCGTCTACTTGTTCATTGCCTACCTCGCCTATCTGTTGTGGTGGACGTTCGCCAGTCACCTCGGCCCGCTCAGCACGGTCGGCGGAGTCATTCTCTGGGTCCTCGAGGCGTTCACGTCGTTTCTCGCCTGCGCGTACCTGTGGGAGCTGTGCGATTCGCTCGGCACCGAGGACTGGCGTCGCCGCGTGACCCCGACGACAACGATTCCGGACGCCACGCCGTTCGTCAGCCTGCACGTTCCGGCCCACAACGAACCGCCGGAGATGGTGATCGAGACGCTGAAATCGTTGCTGCGCCTCGACTATCCGGCGTACGAGATCGTCGCGATTGACGACAATTCCGAGGACGAGGATTCCTGGCGGCCGATCGAAGCGTGGTGTGCGGCCAACGGTGTCAAGTTCGTCCACCTTTCCGACTGGCCCGGATACAAGTCGGGCGCACTGAACTTCGCCCTGCAACGACTCACCGATCCGCGCGCCGAGGTTGTGGGCGTCGTCGACTCCGACTACCAGGTCGACGCGAGCTTCCTGCGCCGATGCGCACCACTGTTCGCGGACCCCGGCGTCGGCTTCGTCCAGGCGCCACAGGATTATCGCGACTGGTCGCAGGACCCGTTCTATCGGCGGCTCTACTACTCGTACCAGTATTTCTTCGCGGTCACCCAGCCCTCGCGGAATGAACACGACGGCGCGATCTTCGCGGGGACCATGGGCCTGATCCGACGTAGCGCGCTCGAACAGCTCGGCGGTTGGGACGAGTGGTGCATCACCGAAGACGCGGAGCTTTCGCTCCGATTGCTGCGGGCCGGTTGGTCCGGGCTCCACATCGATGAGTCATTCGGGTACGGCGTCATGCCGTTGACGTTCGAGGCGCTCAAGAGTCAGCGCTACCGCTGGTGCTTCGGCGGGATCCAGCTGTTCCGGATGCATTGGCGCAGCCTGTTCTCGCGCTCGTCCGCGGGGCGACTCAGCGCGGCCCAACGGTGGGCATACCTGTGCGGGGCGATCCAGTGGTACGGCGACCTGATGGGAGTGATCTTCTACGTCCTGATGCTCGGCGGGGCGATCAACCTGGCGACCGGTGGCGGGCAGCTCTTCCGCAAGATGACCGTCTTTCTCGTCGCTGCGATCGCCATCCTGGTTGCGCTTGGTCTCGTCCGCGCCCTCTCACTGATGCGTCGTGGTACGGGTGCATCTCTGCGAGATGCGCTCGGCGCGTTCTTCATCTGGCAATCGACCGGGCTCACCGTGGCCCGCGCTTCGGTGCAGGGATTGTTCGCCCGGAAGGCCGCCTTCCTGCGCACGCCCAAGGTCGCCGAGCGGGCGTCCGTGTGGCGGGCGTTCGCCGCCAACTGGGCCGAGACGGCGCTCGGCGTTCTCGGTGTCGCCGCGATCGTGGCCTCTCTCACGCGGGTCGACACCGCCAGCGGACCGTTGTTGGCGGTGCTTCTGCTCGTACCGACCATCGGATTCCTGGCCGCTCCCGCCAACAGCCTGGCCGCGCAACGCGCCGCGCTGCCGCCTGAGCTGCGCGTGCGGCGGCAGTCCGAATGGCGGCGCGATGGGCGCGCTCTCGTGGGCGGAGCGACCGCCGTTGCGGGTGCAGGAGCCGTTGTGGCGGCAGTCGTGGCATTGTTCGCGCTCCTTGTCGCGCCGAGCCCGCATTTCAACCCGCCGCATCTCACCGAGCCGGCGCGCCCCCACCCTGCGACCACGCCCGCACCGTCCCCGTCCGGCAGTGCGTCACCGTCGTCCCAGCCGTCGCCAGCCCCGTCTTCGACGCCGTCGCCGACGGCGAGTGCTCCGACCGGAGCACCGTCCCCGTCGAACACCCCGACCTCGGCGCCATCAAGCGCGCCGGCTCAACCGAGCGCTTCGGGGTCCTGAGTCAGCGCCGGCTCGGGTCGGCGCACGCCGGTCGTCCCGAGCACCGATTCGCCAGAAACGTGGACCCTCCGTTGCTAGCGTTGGTGAGTCGATCTCACCTGAGAGGAGCAACGGCATGTCCCACCATCTCGACACCCCGCTCGCGCGGCAGAACGGCCGGCTCTACATCGACGACCTTTACGTGTTTCCAGGTCACCACAGCACCGTCTTCGTCATGGATGTCAACTCGACGATTACCGGTCCCGACATCCAGCCCGGCTTCCATCCGGAAGGGCGGTACGAGTTCAAGATCCACTTTGACGGCCGCGAGTTCGAGGAACTGACCTACCGCGTCTCCTTCGGCGAGGCCGACTCCACGGGGCGGCAAGCATTGCAGCTCCACGCTCTCACCGGCGACGACGCCCGCGACGACAACGCGACCGGCACACTCGTTCTCGACGGTCAGACCGGCGCATCGGCCGGCATGAACGACACGCGCCTGTGGGCCGGACGCATTCGAGATCCGTTCTACATCGATCTCGCGCAACTCGGAACCGTCAACGCGGCGTTCAAGAACGGCACGGCCGTGGACGGATCGGCCTGGAACGGCGCCAATGCGCAGAACAGCTTCGCCGACACGACCGTGGACTCAATCGTCATTGAGGTCTCCCACCAGCATCCGCAGCTGCACGCGGGAGCGCACATTGGTGTCTGGTGCGCCACCAAGCTTGCTACCGACGCCGGCGGATGGCGGCAGATCAACCGGGCCGGTCACCCCATGATGTGGCCCATCTTCTGGCCCGACGACACCGACTTCAGCAACCCCGCCAACGACCGCCACCCGTCCGCCGATCTCAACGCCGACGGCAAATACATCGCCGACACGGTCACCGCCGTCGTCGCCGCGAGCGGTACGTCCGAAGACGCGCCCGGATATGGGCAGACCGTCGCCCGGATGTTGTTCCCGGACATGCTGTCCTACGAGGTAGGGACCCCGGCAACGTACGGGTTCGCCACCCGCAACGGTCGCACTATGGCCGACAACGCTCCCGAAGTCATGTTCTCGCTCGTCCTCAACGCCGCCACAACCTCTGGCCTCGGACCGTCGGTATCGCAGCGTGACCGCGCCGGCAGTTTCCCGTACGTCGTGCCAGCGTAGGCACGAGTCCGTGGCCTGATCCGGAGGCAGTGAACGCCGGACAGGCGCAGACCAGCTTCGTCCTGAGTACGCGTACTCAGGGCGAATGAGCAGTCGTCCGGTGTAGCGAGCCTCGGCCGGCTCATAGCGTCATGCCCGTGCCTGAGTCAACGACCAAACCGCGCGAGACTGTGACGATCATGACGATGTTTGTGGTCGCCGCGGCTACCGTCGTCGGAGCCCTGATCGAAATCAACCAATTCTTGGACGCCGCGCTCGATCAGTGGGTCCTGAGCTACGACAACAATCCCGCCGCGTCGGCCGAGGCGGCCGCGCGGGCGAACCGTGCACTGGCGCTGTTGGACGTCGATATCGTCGTGGGGTTCGCACTCATGGCCGTCGTTGCGGCGATCCGTCGACAGCGGCATCTGTCGCGAGTCTGCACCGCCGTATCCGTGGCGTGCGTGCTATTGGGAGGTTGCGGATTCGCGATCTGGTCGAGTCGATAATCGCCGGCCGATCTCGTCATGGAGCTCGGTTGTTGATCTGTGCGTCTCCACGGTCAACCTGACATGCACGAAACGTGAATCCGTCCGAGGCAAGTGGCGAAATCGCATACGTTGGGTACGGCGATAGCGACACGACGCTCGGGTGGGAGATAGACATGAGCGAGCAAGCAACTGCCGAGATCGGTGTGACGGGGCTGTCGGTCATGGGCCGGAACCTGGCCCGAAACCTCGCCCGCCACGGATATCCCGTCGCCGTACACAACCGCAGCGTCGAACGTACGCGCAGCCTCATCAACGACCACGGGGGCGAAGGAACGTTCGTCGCCAGCGAATCGATGTCGGATTTCGTCGCGTCGCTGCGCCGACCGCGGGCGATCATCATCATGGTCAAGGCGGGCGACGCGACCGACGCTGTCATCGGCGAACTCGTGCCGCTGCTCGACCGCGACGACATCGTCATCGACGCGGGCAACGCTCACTTCACCGATACGCTGCGACGCGAGAAGGCGCTGGCCGAGCAAGGGGTTGCACTTCGTCGGTACGGGAGTGTCCGGCGGCGAGGAGGGCGCTCTGCACGGTCCGAGCATCATGCCCGGCGGCTCGACCGAGGCGTACCAGAAGCTCGGCCCGATCTTCGAAACGATTGCCGCGCAGGTCGATGGCGTGCCGTGCGCGACCCATGTCGGTCCGGACGCGGCCGGGCATTTCGTGAAGATGGTCCACAACGGCATCGAGTACGCCGACATGCAGCTCATCGCGGAGGCGTACGACCTGTTGCGCACCGGACTCGACGCGACTCCGGGCGAGATCGCCGACATCTTCCGTCGCTGGAACACCGGTGATCTGGATTCGTTCCTCATTCAGATCACCGCCGACGTGCTCGCCCACACCGACGCGGAGACCGGCAAACCGTTCATCGACGTCGTCGCCGACCGCGCCGAGCAGAAGGGCACCGGTCGGTGGACCGTGCAGAGCGCGCTTGACCTCGGCATTCCGATCACCGGCATCGCCGAGGCCACCTTCGCCCGGTCTCTGTCCGGGCACGTCGACCAGCGACTGGCGGCGCAGCGTGCCTACAACGGCCGGGCCGGCGACGCCGATCTCGGCAAGCTCGTCGAGGACCGCGACCAGTTCATCGAGGACGTCCGCAACGCTTTGTACGCCTCGAAGATCGTCGCGTACGCCCAAGGCTTCGACCACATCGTCGCGGGCAGCAATGAGTACAACTGGAACATCGACCTCGGGGCGATGGCGACGATCTGGCGCGGCGGCTGCATCATCCGGGCCAAGTTCCTGGACCGCATCCGCGAGGCGTACGCCGATCACGCCGGACCTGCCGAGCCTGCTCGTCGCACCGTACTTCGCGGACGCCGTCGAACGCGGCATCGAGAGCTGGCGGCGGGTCCTCGGTCTCGCGATCCGTGGCGGCGTGCCGACGCCGACGTTCTCGTCGTCGCTCGCGTACCTCGATGCCCTGCGCCGTCCCCGCCTTCCGGCCGCCCTCATCCAGGGGCTCCGCGACAACTTCGGCGCCCACACGTACCAGCGCGTGGACAAGGACGGCAGCTTCCACACCATGTGGGCCGAAGACCAGCGCGAAGTCGACGCTTAGGTCGCCGTATCCGTGCGCGGCGGCCTCGCGTCGATCGAGACGCGCTCGTTGCGGCACGACGGTGTATTTCGGGTCGCGCGCGGATTCCTGTCCGGCACCGAAAATCGCGAACCGCGTGCAGACCGATCCGGCCACGAGCGCGGCACCGGCCGCGACTGAGGCGGCACGCGCCCATCGGCTCGACGCGCGCGCCGGCGACATCAGCTCGACGGCGGCCGTGACCGCGGCGCCGGCGACGGTCATCGCCTTGCTGGCACGCATCAAACGGCCCGGCGTACCCGTGTGCAGCGCCTCGGCCGCAAGGCCCATCGATTCGTCCATCCGCCGCTCGGCGGCCAGCTCACCGCCGGCGCCGGCGAGCGCCATCCGGCGCGCGGGCCCGGCTTCGTCGACGGGGACGGCCATCATGGCCAGACCGCCCGGCCGCGGCTGCGGCCGAGCCGACGAACACGAACGGCAGCTCGCGATAGGCCTCGTGCCACGCCGGCGTGGCCGTGTCCGCCAGCAGCACGGCCGTGTACGACGCCACCGCGGGCGCGACGAGGGCGGCGCCGATCCCGGCCGGACGGCCGAGTCGACCGAGCAGTCGCTGCGCCCATCCGAGCTTCGGCGGCAGCGCTTGAGCGATCTCGGCTGCACCGGCGACGCCGGCGAGCGGAGCGTAGGCGGTGAGGATCCAGGTGCCGACGGACATCGGTGACGTCGGCTTGGCCACGCGCAGCATGTTGAGGAAGCGGGACGGTCGGCCGAGATCGTGCACGAGCGTGGCGAGGCCGATGGTGATCGCGGTCAGCCCGGCGAGGCGGCTGGTCCGCCGCAGGGCCGGACGGTCGGTCAGGTCGGCGCCGGCGCCGAGCAGCGAGGAGCCGGCGGCCAGGCCGCCGAGGAACAGGTACGCCGGGATGTCGTCCTGCCACGGCGACGCCTTGAGCACCGGCCGACCGTAGTACGACGTGAAGGTCGCATCGGGAACGACCGGTGCGCCGTCGCCAGTTTGTCCGCGGCGCCGTCGACGCGTCGAGGGACGGTCGGCACCGGACCGCGCCATCGCGCCGCCGCCGGTCCGCGGGAACGTGCCACCGTCTGGCATGACGGAGCCTTCCTTACCTCTGATCCGCTCCGCGTCGCCGTCAGCCCCGGTCATCGGCGTCGCCCGAGGAAAGACACGACGGCGCCGGCGGCCATTGTCATCGCGGCCAGTCCGGCGTTGCGCCACATGTGCGGCAGGTCGCGCGTGGTGACCACCGGATCCGGCGGCAGCCCGTACACCTCGGGCTCGTCCAGCAGCAGGAATATGGACCCGCCGCCGCCGATGCCGTCGTCGGGGTCGTCGAGGTAGAGCTGCGCGTCGGTCACGCCCTGGTTGTGTAGCTGGTCGACGCGCTCGCGCGCCCGCGTCCGCATCTCATCGAGGTCGCCGAACTGGATGGACTCGGTCGGGCAGGCCTGGGCGCAGGCCGGCATCTTGCCGACCTCGAGCCGGTCGTAGCAGAGCGTGCACTTCTGGGCGATGCCCACGTTCTTGGTCTTCTCGTCGCCGACACGCCGGTCGATCACCCCGAACGGGCACGCCGGAACGCAGTAGCCGCAGCCATTGCAGATGTCGTCCTGCACAACCACCGTGCCGAACTCGGTCCGGAACAGCGCGCCGGTCGGGCATACGTCCAGGCAGGCCGCGTGGGTGCAGTGCTTGCACACGTCCGACGACATCAGCCAGCGGAAGTCGGTCCGGCCGTCGGCGCCGTGGGTAGCACCGGGCAGGCTCGTCGACGGCATGCCAAGGTTCACTTTGGTCGAGTCGGTGCCGAGTTGGCTACGGTCCCCCGACAATGCGTCACCGGAGGCGCGATTCAGCTCATCGCTGGCGGCCGGCCCCGTCGGCGTGCCGACGAGCCCGGGATCCTGACCGGGCATGCGGCGTGGTTGCTCGATGAACGCGACGTGCCGCCACGTGCTCGCCCCGAGCGCGCCGGTGTTGTCGTATGACGATCCGAGCAGGTTCAACCCGTCGTCGGGCACACCGTTCCACTCCTTGCACGCGACCTCGCACGCCTTGCAGCCGATGCAGATCGACGTGTCGGTGAAGAACCCCTTGCGCGGCGGTGGATCCGGCCATCCGGCATTCGCGGCGACGCGCTCATTCGCCTCGTAATTCTGGCTGCTCATTGCGCCTCCGGTGTCCGTTTGACGTTACCGGTTTCCACGGTCGTACCGGCCCGGCTGCGATATTCCTCGACGAAGCGCAACAGCGCGGCCCGGTCGGTCGTCGCCCCGGTTGGATGTCGCACGAGGCAACCTTCGACTCCTGGATGTGTACGTTCGGGTCGAGCGTGACGCCGAACAAGTCGTTGGCCGAGTCGCCGACGGACAGCGCTGCGCGCCCGACCCCCCAGTGGTATGGCAGTCCGATCTGGTGGATAACACGGCCGCCGACGGTCAACGGCACCATGCGGTCGGTCACCAGCACCCGGGCCTCGATCGCGGTCCGGGCGGTGACGATGGTCGCCCAGCCCAGGTGTTCGAGTCCACGCATGCGGGCGAGTTCCGGCGAGATCTCGCAGAAGAACTCCGGCTGCAAGCTCGGACAGGTACGGCAAGAATCGGCTCATACCGCCGGCGGTGTGATGCTCGGTCAGCCGGTAGGTGGTGAACACGAACGGGTACACCTCGTTGCCCGGCTCGGGCGGCGACGGATTCTGGAAATTGTCCTTGCGCCGGTACGCCTGACGGACCGGGTTGGCCTGCTGCCGGTAGAGCGGGTTGCGCACCGGTGACTCCGCCGGCTCGTAGTGCGTCGGCAGTGGGCCGTCGAGCAGTCCGGTCGGCACGAACAACCAGCCCTTGCCGTCGGCCTGCATGATGAACGGGTCATCGCCGGCCAGGCCCGCGACACCGATGGTGCCCGGCTCGGGGCGATAGCTCGGCGGCCGGTTCGCGACGAAGTCCGGCACGTCGTGCCCGGTCCACTTCTGCGCGTCGTCGTCCCACCACACGTAGGCCTTGCGCTCGCTCCACGGTCGCCCGTCGGGATCGGCCGAGGCGCGGTTGTAGAGGATGCGCCGGTTGGCCGGCCACGCCCAGCCCCACTCCGGTGCGACCCACGACTGCTCGGATCCGGGCTTGCGCCGTGCGGCCTGGTTGACCCCGTCGGCGTACACGCCGCAGTAGATCCAGCAGCCGCCGCTCGTCGAGCCGTCGTCGGCCATCTCGACGAAGCTCGACAGTGGCTGACCGGCCTTCTCACCGGTCAGGTGGAAGCCGTTGATCTCCTGCAGCACGGCCGCGGCCGACGGCTCCCCGTTGGCGTCGACGGGGTAGTCCCAGGTCACGTCGAGCAATGGACGGTCGCGCGTCTCGGTCGAACCCGCGACCCGCTCGCGTAGCTTGCGACCGAGCTGGTAGAAGAAATGCAGATCGCTGCGGCAATCGCCCGGTGGCTCGACCGCCTTGTGGTGCCACTGCAGCATCCGCTGGGTCTGGGTGAACGTGCCGTCCTTCTCGGTGTGCGCGGCGGCCGGCATGAAGAACACCTCGGTGGCGATGTCGGCAGTGCGCAGCTCGCCGGTCTCGATCTCCGGGCTGTCCTTCCAGAACGTCGCCGAGTCGATCATGTTGAGGTCGCGAACGACGAGCCATTTGAGGTGCGACATGCCCAGACGCTGCAACTTGCCGTGGGCCGAGCCGACGGCCGGATTCTGGCCGAGCAGGAAATAACCCTCGACCTTGTCGGCGATCATGTCCATCACGGTCTGATACGTGCCGTGGTCTCCGGTCAGGCGCGGCAGATAGTCGAAGCACCAATCGTTCTCGGCGGTGGCGGCGTCCCCCCAGTAGGCCTTGAGCAGGCTCACCGTGTACTTGCGGGCCTCGGCCCAGAAGCCCTTCTGAGCCGGGCTGGTGATGGCGGCGACGTAGTCGTCCAGGGTGTCGTGCTCACCCGCCTTCGGCATCGGCAGGTAGCCCGGCAGCAGGTTGAACAGCGTCGGAATGTCCGTCGAGCCCTGGATGCTGGCGTGGCCGCGCAGAGCCATGATCCCGCCGCCGGGGCGGCCCATGTTGCCCAGCAGCAGTTGGATGATCGCGGCACCCCGGATGTACTGCACGCCAACGGTGTGCTGCGTCCAGCCGACGGAATAGACCCACGCCGTCGTGCGCTCCCGACCGCTGTTGGCGGTCACTGCCTCGCAGACCCTCAAGAACGTGTCGGCCGGTACGCCACAGGTCTCGGCGACGACCTCCGGCGTGTAGCGAGCGTAGTGCCGCTTGAGCACCTGGAGCACGCAGCGTGGGTGTTGCAACGTGTCATCCCGCTCCACCTCGGCGTGTCGAAGCCGTGAACCGTGGGCACCGGTTTCGTCAGGGGCGCCCCGCGCCTGGCGGGACTGACCGTTCTCGGGCCGTTTCGGAGCGGGTCGGTCATCTTCGCCGCTGGCCGAGACCTCGTCGACGCCTTCGTACTGCCACGAGGACGGGCTCGTACGTCCCGGTTTCGGGGTCGTAGCCGGAGAAGAGGCCGTCGAGTTCGTCGGTGTCCCGGAAGTCCGCGCGCAACATCGTCGCCGCGTTCGTGTAGGCCCGCACGTACTCGTCGAAGTACAGCTTGTTTTCGAGGATGTAGTTGACGATCCCACCCAGAAACGCGATGTCGCTGCCGGCACGTAGCGGGACGTGCATGTCCGCGACCGCCGACGTACGGGTGAACCGCGGATCGATGTGGATGACCTTCGCGCCGCGCGCCTTCGCCTCCATCACCCACTGGAATCCGACCGGATGGCATTCGGCCATGTTCGAGCCCTGGATGACGATGCAGTCAGAGTTCTGCAGATCCTGCTGGAAGGTGGTGGCGCCGCCACGACCGAACGAAGTTCCCAAACTGGGAACGGTGGCGCTGTGTCAAATGCGGGCCTGATTCTCGATCTGTATCGCGCCCATGGCGGTGAACAGCTTCTTGATCAGGTAATTCTCTTCGTTGTCGAGGGTCGCGCCGCCCAGCCCGGCGATGCCGAGAGTCCGGCGGAGCAATGTGCCGTCGTCGTCGCGCTCCTGCCACGTGCGGGACCGGGTGTCGATGACGCGATCCGCGATCATGTCCATCGCGGTGTCGAGGTCGAGCGGCTCCCACTCGGTGCCGTACGGCCGCCGGTACAGGACCTTCGTCTGCCGGCCGGGGCTGTTGACCAACTGTTCGCTCGCGGACGCCCTTCGGGCACAGGCGCCCACGCGAGACCGGCGAGTCGGCGTCGCCCTCGATCTGGACGACCCGCTCGTCCTTGACGTAGACGCGCTGTCCGCAGCCGACGGCGCAGTATGGGCAGACGCTTCGTACGACCCGGTCGGCGGTCTCGGTCCGCGCGACGTGATCGCGCGTGCCCTGCGACTGGACCGACGCACCACGGCCGAGCCGATCGGCCCCCGTCAACTGCCGGAATACCGGCCAACCCAAGAATGCCTTAGGTCCCTCCACGGGCCTCACATTACCCAGAAACGACACCTTGTAACGGTCGATCCGACCCTCGGAGTAGTTCGGGCGAAATCCGCAGGTGGCGGCCAGGGGCCGCCGAGCGCGGGGTACTCGCCGGGCCGAACCGACCGGCTGGCCCGTCGGACGTCCAGTGCAGGCGCGTCAGTGGATTGGGAAGTCCCGACCGTGCTCGTCGGCGGAGCGAGGACCGAAGATCCGCCGCTCGGCCTCGTCGATGGCCACGTCGTTGATGCTGGCCTCGCGCCGTCGCATGAAGCCGTGCCGGTCGAACTCCCAGAGTTCGTTGCCGTAGCTACGCCACCACTGTCCAGCGGCGTCGTGGCACTCGTATTGGAACCGGACGGCGATCCGGTTCTCACGGAAGCCCCACAGGCTCTTGCGGAGGGCGTAGTCCAATTCGCGCCGCCACTTGCCGGTCAGGAATTCGATGATGGCTTCTCGTCCGTTGATGAACTGGTCGCGATTGCGCCACACCGAATCGACCGTGTAGGCGCCGGCGACCGTCACCGGGTCCCGGGTGTTCCACGCATCTTCGGCCGCCTGCACCTTGGCGGTCGCGGATTCAAGATCAAATGGCGGAAGCGGTGGGCGATCGGTCATGAGTCCCACTCCTCGAGAACGACAGCTCCCCTACGGTTCGCATTCTCGGCGCCGT
This sequence comes from uncultured Actinomycetota bacterium, assembly GCA_963724705.1. GTDB lineage: Bacteria > Actinomycetota > Actinomycetes > Mycobacteriales > Micromonosporaceae > DASQPR01. Next base: position 746,336 of record CAVRVS010000004.1, on the reverse strand, counting down.
ACCCCACATATTGTAGGCAACGGCCGGCCCGCCACGGGCTGATGGGCCTGTCAGCCGGACGCGCCGGCCCCGCCGCGGGCCAGCGCGGATTCTCCCGGCATGCGAGCGATCTAACAGTGTTGTTCCAGCTCTTGTACTGCTTGTTCACTGCCTCCATCGCTATCGTCGATTCGTGGCCTACTACAACATGCTGGCCTGGTGGAGGCAACGCACGGAGCACGAGCAGGTCGAGTGGTGCAACGTCGTACACGAACATGGACCCATCACTCCGGAGATGGCTCAGGTTGTCGGCTCGAATAGATCCGGCGCTACGCTGGGCGGGGCATGGCTGATCGCGATCCTTGATTCGAGCGCGCCGGTCACCGCGTCCGAACAAACCTGGATCATGAGTCGGCGATTCGAAGCATTCATCCGGGAGCAGTGCGCCGAGGACGTTGCGCACCCTCGTCGCGATTCGAGCCGAGATGCTGGCGTCTAGCCACCGAGCCGCTCGTGCACCGTGCGGACCGCCCGTGTCCGACGGTCGCTGAGCGGCGGGTCGCGGTCGCGAGGGCGGATCGCGGTCAGGCGAGCGCCGCGGCCGTCCCTGGATGGGTCACGCGGTGGTTCACCATGTCGAGGTGGTGCAAGGTATATGCCCGAAGCGCGGTGAGCTGCCGGGCGGTGATGTGATCGCAGATCCAATGCCAATGCATCGTCACCCAGTCGTTTTCCGCGAGAGCCAGCCCGACGCCGTCGTTGCCGCATTGCACGGTCTCGACTTCGGCTTCGCCCAGGGTGAGGAAACGTCCGTCCCATTCGAGGTGCCGCGACTTCACAACCGCCTGGTCCCCATCGACCGAAACTACCTGTCCCCAACGGATCCGGCACCGGTCCAGCACGGTCAATGCCTTCGCCGCCTTGCGATCGTCGCCGAGCAACCCGACCCACGGGTAGACGCCGAACACGTGGAAACTGTGGTGTGGCACGCCGCCAGCGAGGACGCCCTCGGCCAGGAACCCGAACTGAGAACCGACTCGCGGCCGGAACCGTTGCTCCATCGAGTCCGCGATCGTCCCGAGCGGAAGCGCGTCCAGCAAGCCGTTGCCGACCCAGTACGCCTCGACGACGCGACGGTCGAGCGGATTGGCGATGCCGTTGCCACCGGCGATCAGTTCGAGATAGGGCCACGCGCCCTGGAATGCCTGGGCCAGTTGCACGAGACCCTGATCGACGACACCGGCCGCGCCGTACTGGAAGAACGCTTGGTGATCGGCCGGCCCGCAGTAGCCGAGGACATTCGGCGGGTACGCGTACCGGACGAACAGCAGTGGACCGGCGAGCGGTTTCGTTGCGGTAGGCGTGGGCGTGGTCATCGGTCCTCCTCGGCGCCCATCAACGCGGCCGCCGCGGTGCGTTCGTCCTCGAAGACCTCGAGCGCATCGCGCGCCTCCTCCGCGGAGATGATGGCGAGCGCAAAACCCATATGTACCAATAGCCAGTCGCCCACCGCAGGGGATTGCCCATCATCGAGCACGCCAACATTGATCATCCGTCGAACGCCGGCCATGTCGACCTCGACGAGGTCGGCGTGGTCCGTGCCGGTCGCGGTGACCTGGGCGGGAATCCCGAGACACATGGGAAGCTCCTGGTTATCTGGCTCGATGTCTAGGTTGCCGCGGGTGCGGGTGCGTAACCGATCGATTCGAGCGTCAGCTCGTCGCCGCCGGCGAGGCTCACATCGTCGCTTCCGCACTGTGGGCACACCGCCAGCACGTCGTGTGTCTGCGCCTGGGCACCGCACGCCCCACACCGCAGATCCACGGGTACGGCAACCAGATCGACAGTGGCGTCGGCGGCCTCGGTGCCGGCCGCGACATGATGAAACGCCTGGTTCATAGACTCGGAGTCGACGCCCTGGCGGGCACCGGCCCGAACCCGTACCCAGGCCACTGGCCGCCCGGCCGCGCGCTTGCGTACGGCGTCGACGATCCCTTCGCACAGGCCGTATTCGTGCACCTCACATCCCCCTGATCCGAAGGTAGCGCCGAATGTCGTGGGCCGAGGCGACAACCACGCTCACCGCAGCCGCCGCCACCGTCGCCGCGATGATTTTTCCGATCATGCTGACCACTCCCTCGCGTTGTGGGGCCGATCCGTCGGCCGGCGTCCGGCCGTCTCCGCCTGGAGAACCTCTTCGACGGCCCGTACGGCGTGAGGGACGGCCGCCGCGACCGCTGGCGTCAGCGACATGCCCGCCGTCACGTCGCCCGGTTCGCACGCGACGACGATCGTCCGGTCGGGCCGTGCATCGAGTTGGTCGAGCAGCGTGAACACGTCGTCGGGCGCGAGCCCGTGCGCGTCGATGACCGGTCGTGGCGGCGCAACGGTGTCCGGTCCAACCTCGATGACCGAGACCGTTCCCGGGGCCTGACCGTGCGGCGCCGCGTCCACCAGGATCAGCAACTCGCATCCGTCGAGGAGTTCGTAGGCGAGGTGGATGCCGCGAATGCCGATGTCGGCGAGCTGGACGCCGTCCGGCATGGCTCGGTCGGCCAGGCGCCGAGCGACCTCGACGCCGAAGCCGTCGTCACCCAGGAATATGTTGCCGACGCAGGCGACGAGGATGCGATCTCGGTCGTTCATGCCGGTTCCACCTCGTCGGGCGTGAAATAGAGGAACCGTCCGTGCGAGCGCTGCAACTCGGCCGACGGGTCCTCGTCGAGCGTCAGCGCGAAGTAGGGCTGATCGTCGATGTCGAACAGCACGGCCTCAATCGTGGCGGGACGCCCGACGAGGAACATGTCCTGCGCGTCGGCGCGGCGGGTGCCGGGTCGCAACCGTACGGTGCTGCCTCGTCGTAGCGTGACTCCGTTCACCACAACGGAGTCGGTCTCCGGCGACACGGATGCATCGGCGTCCGGGTCCCACCACGGCGGCGTAGCGGTCTCGGCCGGCGCGCGCATCGAACTCCCCCCTCAGCTGATCGGCACGGGGTTCCTCGGAGGACTCACCGGTGACTTGGCGCAGGTAGCGGATCGCGCCATGAAGTCGGTCCATGGTCATCGCGTCCATCGTGTCGACGCGGTCGATGATGGCGGCCGCGCGTGGATCGGTGTTGCGCGCGGCGCGCTTCTCCTCCTCGGTCAACGCCAGGGTGCGCAGGGTCAGGATCTCGTCGATCTCGGTGGCGTCGTAGAGGTCGCCGGGGCTTTCCGGAGCGATCGTCGGGTGGTCGTAGAGGATGATCGGCGAGGACAGAATTACGTCCCGGCCGCCGTCGACGCCCGCGAGCACCGGGAACGTGCCAACGTTGTGACACTCGTCGACCGCGGTCCGCGCCCACTCCGGCGGCTCCAGCATCGAGATGAACTCACCACGGCGGACCGACACGATGGCATGCACGGCGACGAGGGCCATCGGCAGAGCCGCGTCGCGCGTGTCCGGCGCGTCCGGGAGGCGGGAGCCGTTGGTCACCCGTACCCGCAAACGCATTGCCCGCCACGGACCCGGCAGCGACGTCGCGGCGACCGTCACCGTCGCCTGCAGGTGTTCCCGGCGACGCACAATGTGCCCGACCGATGCTCGCCGCTTGCGCCACGCACCGGTTCGGACTCCTCGGCTTCGGGCGCGTCAACGTGTTGTACGAGCGGCGTTGCACGCAGATCTGCGAGAGCCGCGCCGACGACCACTTGGTGCTCGACGGCTTCGTCCCAGGCGGTGATCGACGCGCCGTCCAGGTCGAGCGACCCTGTCTCGGCACCCGAGGCATCGCGGATGGTGCGCCGCTGGACCTGCAGATAACGGAGCACGACCGTGACCTCAGCGTCGTCATCGGCCTCGACGACGCATTCGGTCTGGCTGAACGCCGACTCGTTCGGCTCGGCGTCGGCGTAGTCGGGCGGCATGAGCACACCGAACTGCCACCGAGTTCGGTTCTTCTGCGCGGACGCGCGATAGGGGTAAAGGATGTAGCCCTCGTAGACGACGGCGTCGGCGACTGCCCGCGCGGTGGCCAGACGTGCGGCGGCGTCGTTGTCGACGACGATGGGTTCACTTGCGGTCATGCCAGCTCCTCGGCCCGGTCGTCCTGGGCGGCCCGGTCGTCCTGGGCGGCCCGGTCGCCCTGGGCGGCCCGGTCGTCCTCCGCGGCCCGGTCGCCCTGGGCGACCCGGTCGTCCTGTGTGGCAAGGAGCGTCTCGATCGCCGCACTCCACGTCGGCAGCGCTTCCCGGGACTTGTATCGGCCCAGCGCGTCGATGATGTCGCGGTCAAGGCGAAGCCAGGCGCTGCCGGGAAAGTAGCGGTCGACCATCTCGCGCCACACCGGCACCGGCAGCCGGTACGTGCACTCGGCGCTCCACGGCACCTGCTCGACCGAGAGACCGCCGGCGTCGTTCTTGCCGAAGACGGTTCCACTGAACAGCAACAGAAGTGGAGCGGCGTCGTCCTGGAGCGCATAGAAATAGCGCGTTGCCGCGATCTCCAGGTCATACGTACACGGCACCGGAAGGTCGATCTCGACCGCGCCGGAGAAGCCAGGCACCGTCGTCGCGGCCATCGTGAACTGAACCGGTTTGAGGGTGTCGGCCCACCGGGACACGTCCCCGAACAGATCGGCGAGACGGTCGGCCTCGTCCGGAGAGTAGCGCCGGCGAGCCGGTTCGATGCGGATCTGGCACCGCAACGCGATCGCGTGGATCGCGGCACCGGTCGTTTCCGTGACGCGTAGGCGAAATGTGAGCGTGGGAGCGGCCGCGTACGGCTCGGCGTGGGCGCCGATGCAGTCGAAGCTAAGTCGCGCCACGGTCACGCCCACCCGACCGAATCGGTGCTGGTGTCCCACTCCTGGCTGCGCCGGCGTAGGTCATCGAGGAACGTGGCGAGGGTCGTACGGATTTCGTCGCCGCCGTCGAGTCCGCGCCACCGCAGCCGTACCTGGCCGACGAGCGCGTAACACAGATCGATCGGCACGCGGAAGTATTCGAAGCTGTCGCCGGCGCGGCTGGCGAAGATCGCCTGTACGTCCGGATCCAGCGCGCCGAAGAGCGGGTACTGCTGGGACAACCGCTGCCACTCGGCGAGGTCGAGTTCGCATTCGGTCGCCCCGCCGGGGCTCGGATAGCACCCGACAACGCGGTCGAGGTCGGAGTTGTGGAAGAAGAACGCGGTGCCGACCGGGACCTGCAGGGCGTCCCAGTCGGCCGCCGCGAGATGGTGCGCCGGGTCGTGATGGACATCCTCGGGGACGGCACGGTAGCGACCACGGCCGGCACCCGGGGAAAAGAACAGCAGGTAGCAGGCTCGGCACGTGCAGACGAGCGATCGCTTTTCCAGGTCGACGACGTGGCCGTGACGATCGTCGAGCTCGGCCCGACACATCTCGCAGCGTTCGACGTCCGGCCCCGAGTCGGCGCCCGACGGCATCGTCGCGACGTTTCCGGCCCCGGTATTCGCCGTCGGCACGCCCGCGCCGGGCACGTCGCCGGTCGCCGGGGTCACCGGGTTCGGTCCCCGGGACGCGGGGGCCGGACGTGCGAATCGACGCAGACCTGCCGGCGGGCCGGTCATGCTGGCGATCCCGCCGGCGTACCGATCGCGATCCGCATACCGTCTCCGTCTTGCAACAACGGCAGCGGCTCAAGGTGACGTCGCGGGTCGTCGAGACCGGCGCCGGCCAGGTGTACGTCGTAGTGGCGGCCACACGACGCGCACTGCAACGACTCCCCCTCCAGCCGTCCGCCGGACAACGACGCAGAGCATTCGGGGCACGCATCCCGGTACGCGAACATTGCCGTACCGACACGGCACACGAGCACCGGGACGTCGGCCACGACGACCGAGCGGGCATCGGATCCGCCCGGCGGCCAGGACGGCAGATGCGCCCAACCGTCGACGTCGACCGCCTGCGGTGCCATGGATGCCGGCGGCGACGCTGGTTCCGGCACGCGCCGGCCGATCTGCAGCAGGGCCGGTCCCGACGGCTCGGCTACGACGCCGGCCACCTCCACCCGGACCGTCTCCGGTGCGGCCTCTTCGATCGCCTTCTCGATCGCGAGTCGTACGGTGACGGTCGAGGACGGGCAGCCGTGACAGCTACCCTCCAGCTTCAAGTGGACAACGCCGTCGTCGTCGACACCGAGGTATTCGACGCCGCCGGCGTGGGAGCCGAGATAGGGCCGCACATCGTCGAGCGCCTGCTGGATTCGCCTGTCGACGTCGACCGGGTGCAGGTCGTGGACGAGCAGAAGGCTTGCCACCAACGGATCGGCGACGAGTTGGTCGACAACGCCGCCGGGCTGGTTCCCGTCCGCGGCGCTTTCGGCGACGTTCATCACGTGGGCGAGCCCCTCGCCGTAGAGGTCGACGAGGGTGCGTACGAGTTCCTCGGCGACCTCGGCGACACGCGGGTCGGGTTGCGAGCGCAGTTCTCCGATCAGACCTTCGACGCGCTCTCCGGCGACGCGCACGTTCTTGTGCTGCGGCATGCTGTCCCTCCGCGTCAGGTTGCCAGCGTGACCGCCATCGGCGAGTGGGTGGTCTGCAGCGTCTTGCCGCCGCCGAGGTACATGTGGACGCCGCACGGCAGGCACGGATCGAAACTGCGAACGGCCCGCATGATGTCGATCCCCTTGAACCGGTCGGGCGGGTTCTCCTCGAAGATCGGCGTGTTCTGTACGGCGTCCTCGTACGGTCCCGGCGTGCCGTACACGTCTCGGACGCTGCCGTTCCACGGTGTCGGCGGATACGGGTGGTAGTTCGCGATCTTGCCGCCCTTGATGACCATGTGATGCGACAGCACGCCGCGTACCGCCTCAGTGAACCCGCAGCTGAATGCCTCGTCCGGCACCTTGAAGGACTCCCACGTCTTGGTGTGCCCGGCGCGGATCTCGGCGAGTGCCTGCTCGACGAAGTGCAGCGCGCTGGCGGCCGCGTACGCCTGGAAGTAGGTCCGCGCACGGTCCCGTTCGATCGCGTTACTCCACTGCGGGATCTTCCATTCGAGGGTGACCTCGGGCTTGGACATGGTCTTCGGCAGGTTGATCAGGACGCTGTGTCCGGTGGACTTCACGTAGCCGATGTCGACCAGACCGGCCAGCGCGGTCGACCACAGTCTCGCGATCGGTCCCCCGCCGGTGTCGAGCGCGAGGTGATCGGTGCCGTCGAACCAGCGCGGCGACATCGTCCAGCTGTAGTTGTTGTCGAAGTCCCGCTTTCCCGGCTTCGGGATCGTGTGCTGATTCCACGGATGCCGCGGGTCGATCGGGTTACCCAGCTCGTCATGCGTGACGAACATGTCCTTGCCGACCCAGTCCTCGTAGTACGAGTGGCCCAGCAGGATGCGGATGCCGAGGTTGATGTCGACGAGGCTGGTCGTGATGAGCTTGCCGTCCACCACGATGCCCGGGGTCACGAACATCTTGCGACCCCAGTCGGCCATGTTGCGGTAGGTGAAGTCGCAGTGCTCCGGGTTCTGGAAGCTGCCCCAGCAGCCGAGCATGATGCGGCGCTGGCCCACCTTCTCGTAGCCGGGCAGTGCCTGGTAGAAGAAGTCGAACAGATCGTCGTGCATCGGCACGACACGCTTCATGAATTCCACGTAACGCATCAGACGCGTCAGGTAGTCGGTGAACAGCTGGATCGTCGCGACCGTACCGACGCCGCCCGGATAGAGCGTCGACGGGTGTACGTGCCGGCCCTCCATGAGGCAGAACATTTCCCGGGTGTAGCGGCTGACCTGAAGCGCCTCCCGGTAGAAGTCGCCTTCGAGCGGGTTGAGCGCCCGCATGATGTCGCCGATCGTCTTGTAACCGTGGTCGGCGGCGTGCGGTGACTCCGTACGGTTGGCCATCTCCAGCACGCCCGGGTTGGTCTCCTTGACCATCCGCTCGCAGAAGTCGACGCCGACCAGGTTCTCCTGGAAGATGTTGTGGTCGAACATGTATTCGGCGGCCTCGCCGAGATTGATGATCCACTCGCCGAGATGCGGCGGGCGCACGCCGTAGGCCATGTTCTGGTTGTAGACCGAGCAGGTCGCGTGGTTGTCGCCGCAGATGCCGCAGATGCGGCTCGTGATGAAGTGGGCGTCCCGCGGATCCTTACCACGCATGAAGATGCTGTAGCCGCGGAAGATCGACGATGTGCTGTGACACTCGGCGACCTGCTTCTGCTTGAAGTCAATCTTCGTATAGATGCCAAGGCTGCCGACGATGCGCGTGATCGGGTCCCACGCCATCTCGACGAGGTCGGTCTTGCTGCCGCCGGTCGTGTCGGCGGATGCCTTGTCGGCTGTCGTCGTCATGAGATCACCACGTCTTCTGGTAGCCGGTGGTCAGATCGGAGCCGCGCTTGCGCCACTTCGGCTCCTTGTCGAGCGTCTTGGCCGTGTACCCGCGGAGGGTACGGATGACGGTGCCGTACATGCTGCTGGCGGCCGTGGAGACGCGGGCGCCCGGTGGTTCGTCCATGAACGGCATGAACTTGTCCGGGAAGCCGGGCATCGTGCAGGCGATGCAGATGCCGCCGACGTTCGGGCAACCGCCCACACCGTTGATCCAGCCGCGCTTGGGTACGTTGCACTTGACCACGGGTCCCCAGCAGCCGAGTTTGACCAGGCACTTGGGTGAGCCGTACTCGCTGGCGAACTCGCCCTGTTCGTAGTACCCGGCCCGGTCACATCCCTCGTGGACCGTGGCATCGAACAGCCAGCGCGGGCGTAGCGCCTCGTCCAGCGGAATCATCGGCGCTTGGCCGGCCACCTGATAGAGCAGGTAGAGGATCGTCTCGCTCAGGTTGTCCGGGTGGATCGGGCAGCCGGGAACGTTGACGATCGGCAGGCCGGCCTTCGACTTGAAGTCCCAGCCGAGGTAGTCCGGCACGCCCATGGCGCCGGTCGGGTTGCCGGCCATCGCGTGGATGCCGCCGTAGGTAGCGCAGGTGCCGACCGCGAGCACCGCCGTGGCCTTCGGCGCCAGGCGATCCAGCCATTCGCTCGTCGTCATCGGCTGACCCGTGGCGGGGTTGTTGCCGAAGCCGCACCAATACCCTTCTTGCTTGATCGCTTCGTTGGGGATGGAGCCCTCGACGACGAGCACGAACGGATCGAGTTCGCCCCGATCGGCCTTGTGCCACCATTCGATGAAGGTGTCGGCACCTTGCTCCGGGCCGCATTCGAAGTCGATCAGCGGCCAGTGCACCGCGATCTTGGGCAGACCCGGCAGGGCACCGAGGACGATCTCCTCGATGCTGGGCTGCGTAGCGGCGGTGAGCGCCACTGAATCGCCGTCGCAACCCAGGCCGCCGTTCATCCAGAGGATATGGACGAGTGGCTCGTCCGCATCGCCTGGCTTGTCCGCATCGCTGCGCCGTTGATCGGTCGGCGTCACCGTCATGGTGCGCACCCCCTTGAGAACCTGCCCACTCCAGGGGCAGCTAACTAAGCCGCATATAACGCGGCACGGCCTGGGGCAAACTCGATCTCCGGATCGATTGGCTGGCATTCGACCGGTGTCGACATAGCTGGCCCGGATGATGATGACCCGCCGAGGCAATGGTGGCAGCGACCATCCGGAAGCGCCGTCCGGGGTTTGCAAAACAACGATTGCGAGGTCCTTGCGGGACGGCACAAATCGCCTATCACGAGCCCCAACAAGAATGTACGCGAGGAAGCGCCCGCGCGATTGTGGAGTCAGGATATACCTCCCGGACATGATCGCAAGACGGAACTGTCTGCTGACCGGACACATCTGTCTAGCTGCCCTTCTCGTGTGCATCGGCCTCGGCACGTACCCTTTCTTCAAAGAGGAAGGGGCGGCCCATGGAGCCGCTGGACGCGTCGACCGGCTACATAGAGGTCACGCCACTCGTTGTTTTGTCGCAAACCTTTCCGGCGCGTCCTTCCGCGATTCCGGAAATCCGGGATTTCGTTAAGCGGTGTCTTTCCCAATCCCCACTAAGCGACGAAGATGCGCGTGCCATCGGCATCAATGTGTCTCAAGCATTGTTGGATGCGGCCGGACCGACCGGCTCCATTCAAGTGTCATTTCGAATCTTTCCCGATCACGCCGAGGTCGATGTGCTGCGATCCGGCCCGGCTCCGGGGCTCGATGCTCTGGCGTCGACGCTCGGCCTGGCCGGCGTCCGCCGGGACGCCGCCCGACTGCGGGACCGGGTCGGCACAATCATTCGCCGACTGGATGTCGGCCGCCCTGCGCCGGGAGGGGCTGACGATGGAAGCCGCGGCGAGACAACTCGGCGTGTCGGTCAAGACGGTGAGCCGCTGGGTCGGTGGCGCGACCGAACCCCGGCTGCGCGACCTTCGACGCATTCGAGACGTCTTCGGCGATGTGCCGCTGAGGTGACCTCGCGCGGCGGGTGACCTCGCGCGACGGGTGACCTCGCGGGCGCCAAAACCGCGCGGGAAGCCGTCGTCGGCCGGATCGGCATTTACTGTGAAGCCATGACGGCGCCGGTAGGTCACCTGCGGGTCGGACCCGGCTGCGGCCACCTCATTGTCCGTACGGGCCGCGAGGGCCTGGCCGCTAAGGCAGGCCACGATCTCACGATCGACGTGACCATATGGTCGGGCGACCTCACGTACGATCCGAACGATCTCGCCGCCGCGACCCTGGCGGTAACGATCGACCTGGATTCACTGCAGCGTGCGAGAGGGCACCGGAGGCGCAATGTCGCTGACCGATCGCGATCGGAAGGAGATCAACGCGACCATGCACCGGATCCTCGGCTCGGCCGCGTCGCCGGCGGCCGCGTCGCAGCCGGCCACGTTCGTCGCGAGCCGGGTGATCGTCTCCGGTGACGGCGGGTCCGTCGACGGCACGCTCACCATTCACGGCGCCGACCGACCGCTGCGGCTGGCTGTCGTACACGGCGACGCCCATCAATATCGAGGTACCGCCACGGTGACTCAGTCCGCCTTCGGCATCAAGCCGTATTCCGGAATGTTCGGCACCTTGAAGGTGCGCGACGAGGTGCAGATCGAATTCGACGTCGACCTCGACGCCGCGGAGCGGGTGGCAACGTGAAGTTTCTCGTTCTGTGGCGGCTGGACCTGTCGCTGCTGTCGAAGCCGATGGCGGCCGCGGTCGCGCGAATGCCGGCGTACGCGCAACCGCTGGAACGCACCGGCAAGGTTCTGGCGCGCTACCACCTGGTCGGCGCCCACGGCGGCGCGTGGATCTACGACGTCGAGTCCAACGAGGAGTTGGAACGCCTGCTCGGGCTCGCGCCCGTCTACAACTTCGCCCGGTACGAGGTGCATCCCCTCGCGGACATGAGCGACTGACCGCTATCCGGCCAACCGGTGCCGACTCGCTCGATCGGGCGCATTTCGCCGTTTCCGTTGCGGGAGTCGCCGAATCGGCGAACACTGCATTTTCGACGGACCCACCACGACGAGGAGGTGGGCGATGGTTCTCGCGACCCGCGAGACGGCGACGCAGCGGCACTGGACCTGCGGCCGCCGCCTTCGCGAACGGCGTCACGCACTAGGCCTCACCCAGGCCGAGTTGGTCGGGCGGCTCGGGGGCGATCCCGCGATCACCAACCGGTCGATCAGCACGTGGGAAAACGGACGCGGCCTTGACTTCGGCTGGCTGCCCGAACTCGCCGTGGCGCTGGACTGCAGCGTGACCTATCTGCTGGGGATGACTGACGATCCGCAACGATGGGAGCCGACGGCCGATACCCCGACCGCTCCCCTGCCGACCGGCACTAACCAGGGTTCGAACGACCCCCGGGAGGCCGACACCACGTGCAACTGGATCCTCGGTCCCGGACCGATTCCGGCCGATCGGCCGGGGTCTGACACCGATGCGCCGCCGGCCGCAGCAGAACGGGAATCGTCATGAGGCGCGGCCATGTGCTCGTCTGGGGCACGATCGCGATGTTGGCGATGGCGTCGGCCGCTTGCGGCTCGTCAAGCAAACCCACCACCGGTACGTCCAGCGCACCCGTGCTCACCCTCTATACCTCGGTCACCCAGAACACGGTGGACGCCGTGACCGCCGGCTTCAAGAAGGCGCATCCGGGCGCGACCGTGAATGTCTTCCGTGCCACGACCGGACAGCTCAATGCGCGAATCGCAGCCGACCAACGATCCGGCGGTCTGCGTGCCGACGTCATCTGGGGCACCGATCCGTTGTCGATGCAGAACTACGCCGATCAACGGATCCTCAAACCCTGGCCTTTGCCCGATATCCGCGGCGTGCCAGCCGAGTTCCAGACCCCGTATTTCTGGGGCACCCGCATCCTGTACGTGATCATCGTCGCTCATCGCGGCGTCACACCGGTGCCGGCTTCGTGGGCCGACCTGACCAATCCGGCCTATCGGGGGAAGGTTGCGCTGCCTGACCCGGCCGCGGCAGGTTCCGCATTCGCGGCACTGGGCTATTTCTCGCTGGCGCCCGGATTCGGCATCGGTTACTACGACCGGCTCAAGTCGAACAAGGCGGTGCAGGTCGCCACCGTGCCCCAGGTCGTCACCGACGTGGCGTCCGGCCGTTACCAGGTCGGCGTCACGCTCGATTCGGAGGTGCGCACGGCGATAGCCAAAGGTTCGCCGGTCTCGCTCATCTGGCCAACCGAGGGCGCGATCGCCTTGTACAGCCCGATTGCGGAGACGGCGACGACCAAGCACGCCGCGGCGGCCGACGATTGGCTGCGCTACGTGCTGTCCACCGAAGGGCAGCAGAAGATCGCGTCAACGGGCTGGCAGCCGGTGATCCCCGGCGTCGCCGGGCCACCGCAGCCGGCCGGTGCCACCTCCGTCGCTCCCGACTGGACGAAGTTGTTCGGGCAGCAACGGCAGCTGCTCCAGCAATACCAGGCGATCTTCGGCACATGACCGACGCCGGCGACGCGAGGCACCAACCGCGCCGCGGCATCATTGCGATTGCCGGTGTGTTCGTCGCGGTCGCGGCGCTTGTGCTGGTTCCGCTCGCGGAGCTGGTGCGGGTGGCGTCGGAGGATGGCGCATCAGGGGTACGTGACAGCTTGCGCGCGCCGGGTACGCCGCTCGCCATCGTCCACACGCTGGTGATCGCAGCCGTCGTGACAGTCGTCGCGGTCATCGCTGGCACCGCCTGCGCGATCGCTGTCGAACGACGCAGTGGGCGATGGCGGACTGGACTGCGCCTCCTGTTGGCGAGCCCGCTCATCATTCCCGAATTCGTGCTCGGGTTCGCGTGGAGCCAGGCGTACGGACCGGCCGGCGTCGGTGACCAGATTGGCCACATAACGATCCCGGGTCTGCTCGGTCCGGTCGGGATCGCGCTTGTCCTTTCCGTACACAGCCTTCCGCTCGCTTATCTGGCGATGACCGCTGGCATCGCGGCGCGCGCCGATCCGGACGCCGAACGGGCGGCGCGCATCGGTGGCGCCGGCCCGTGGACCGTCCTGCGGACCGTGACGCTTCCACTGCTGCGGCTTCCGTTGTTAGCGGCGGGTGTGCTCGTATTCGTCAGTGCCGTCGGGAGCTTCGCCGTGCCCCAGGTGCTGGGGACTCCGGCCGGATTCGCCACGATGTCAACGCTGGTCTATCAGGATCTGGCGTTGTCGGCCGCGCCGGAGGCGTTCCGCGATCTCACCGTTCTAGCGTTGGCGATGGCGCTGATCGTTCTCGTGGTGGTCGGCGCCGCCGATCACTGGTTGGGATCGCTGAACGCAACCGTCAACCGTCCGCCCGCCGGCCCTTCCGGCGTGGTCGCGTCACGATCCCGACGCCGTGGCGCTCACCGTCATCGTCGTGTCGTACGTGGCTCTGGCCGTCGGCGTACCCATGGTTGCCCTTGTTCTGACCGCAGTCGCCCGCGCGCCCGGCCTATCGCCGACACCCGCCCACTGGACCTGGGCGAATTTCACGTCCGCGTTCGCCGGCCCGACCGCGGCTGCGATTGCCCACACCATCGTGCTGGCTGTCGCCGCGGCGTTGTTGGTGCCGGCGCTCGGCGCGTTGGTCGCCATTGCCTCGCGACATCGGTGGCGCGGCCCGCTCGCAACCACGGTCACGTTGGCCTTCGCGGTGCCCGGATCAGCCCTCGCGGTCGGCGTGCTCATCGGCTATGGGCGGTGGCTGACCGGATCTGTCGTCATCATCCTGCTCGCCTACCTGGCCAAGTTCTGGGTGTTAGGGCACCGGCCGGTGCAGGCGGCGCTCGACCGGCTGCCACCGGATCGCGTCCGGGCGGCCCGCGCAAGCGGAGCTGGTCCGCTTACCGCTGTCGCGCACCGTCGTCCTGCCACCGCTGCGGGTCGCTCTCGTGACTGCGGCGGCGCTCGCATTCCTGTTCGCCACGCACGAATTGACGATGTCGACGATCCTCTACGGTCCCGGGAGCGAGACCTTCGCCGTGGTCATCCTGAACCAGCAAGACCTCGGCGACACCGGAGCGACCGCCGCGCTGGCCGTCGTGTTGACCCTCCCCGCTGTCGTCTTCGCGGCCGGGTTGCTCGCGGCCTCCCGATCGCGGCGCCCACCGCTCGTGAATCAGTCGTGACCGCCCTTGCCTGCAGCGGCGTGACGCTGGACTACCCGGGAGTGCCGGTTCTCGCCGGAATCGATCTGGTGATCGCCGATGGTGAAGTGATGGCGCTGCTCGGTGCGTCCGGATCGGGAAAGACGACACTGATCCATGCCGTCGCCGGGTTCGTCGCCCCGACCGCCGGGGAGATCCGGCTCGGCGGTTCGCTGGTGTCCACGCCGCGCCGGTGTGTCGCACCCGAACGCAGACGCGTCGGCATGGTGTTCCAGAACTATGCGTTGTGGCCGCACATGACGGCGCTCGAGACGGTCGCCTATCCGTTGCGGCGCGCGGGCATCGCTCAACGTGTCGCGCATGAGCGCGCCCGCGAGCTCCTCGACCGTGTCGGTGTCGGCGCACTGGCCGGGCGTACGCCGGCGGAAATGTCAGGCGGCGAACAGCAACGGGTCGGCTTGGCCCGTGCATTGGCCCGCGACGCCGACCTGTACGTCTTCGACGAGCCGAGCGCGCACCTCGACGCGCATCTGCGTATGACGGTCCTCGACGAGTTCGCCCGGCAACGCGCGATGTCGGGCGCCGCCGCGCTGTACGCCACGCACGACGCGAGCGAGGCATTGGCGATCGCCGACCGGGTCGCGGTGTTGCACGATCGGCGATTGGCGCAAGTGGGAACGCCCGTCGAGGTCTACGCGCAGCCTGCGAATCTCCACGTCGCGCAGTTGACCGGCGTCGCACGGCTGCTGGACGCGCCGGTCCGGATGGCCGGATCCGGCTCGATCGTCGTCACCGTGGACGCCGTATCGACCACGGTGCCGTGCGCGAACGCGTCGCCGGACGGCGACGGTTCGGCGACACTGCTCGTCCGCCCGGAATGGGCCGCGCTCGGCGGTGACTTGCCCGGGCGCGTGATCGCGGTGCGATACCACGGACCGGACAGCGATCACTATCTCGAGACGCCGGTCGGCACCGTGATCATTCGAGCACCGGGAACGCCACGAGCATCCGAAGGAGAACGTACGACGTGGTCGTTGCTTCGGTGTTGGCGAATGTAGCGACCGCGTTCTACATGTGCGGCAGTCGGGCGAGCCCCTCCTGCACATCGTCGGCGTTCATCACGGGCGCCAGGTCAATCTTGGCGTTCAGTCCCATGAAGAAGGGCTCGGCGATCTCTGGAATCTGGGTCGTGTCGTGCAGATCGAAGACAATGTATGCAGTCCGCTGGCCCTCACGTGTCGTGAAGTAGGCCGCTTCGGCGTGTAGCTGCTCGAGTGTCGACTGCATCGTCTTCGCTAGGCTTCCGTCTCTAATGGCAGGGTTTGTAGCCTCGGTGTCCATCTGGACCGTCATGAGTGTGCGCATGCGATACCTCCCCGTGTGATGACAGCCGACCGGTCTGGCCGGGTCGTTTGACGTCATCGTCACTCAGTCTCGTCCCTCCGGTGGTTGGTCGTGGCCGTTCGCCCAAGCCGCGCGCATTGGGCTCCCTGCGTCGTGACAGCCCGACGGCTTGCCAGTCATCTAGGTCCACTGTGGATCGTGCGGTCGCGGCTGCGCGATCGGCTCGGCCGTTCACTTCTGGAAGCCCTCCGGAAGCAGCCGGTTCAACGCGCGTACGGCCCGATATTGCAGGGCCTTGATCGCGCCTTCGTTCTTGTTCATCGCCTGGGCCGTCTCGGCGACCGAGAATCCCTGCAGGAACCGCAGCACGATGCACTCCTGCTGCTCCGGGTTCAACTGCTTGACCGCGGTCAACAACGTGACATTGGTGATGTGATCGACCACCACCGACTCCGGACTGCCCTCCGGCCCACGATCCTCCCGATCGGCATCCAACACATCCCCGGTCGTGACCTCCAACCGGTAGCGGCCGGACTTGAAATGGTCGGCGACCAGGTTCCGCGCGATCGTGACCAGCCACGCACCCAGATCACGACCCTGCCACGTGACACTGCCGATGCGCTTGAGCGCACGCAGGAACGTGTCAGACGTGAGGTCCTCGGCCAACTGCCGGTTACCGACCCGGAAGTAGATGAACCGGAACACCGTGCCGACGTACCGGTCATAGATCAACCCGAACGCCTCGGTATCCCCGCCCTGCGCCCGCTCCACCAACTTCCACACCTCACGCGCCGGATCACCCGGATCCGGCCGGCTCAGATATCCCAGCAAGCTGAGGCCTGCAGCAGCCCGCTCCCGGATGGCCTGGACGGCGGCCCGTGTCGCCGCATCGTTACGGAACACTTCTGCGGCCGCGGCTAACGAAAGCACGTAAGGCCGTGGTTCGACTGCGTCGGTTGATCCGGTAGGGAATCGACGCTCGCTGACACAGCCGGACTCGGCGCACGCGACGTCGAGCGTCGCATCAGGTCGCTCGTTGGTCATGACCGCCCGCCTTCCGCCCTTGGAATCCGGCGACGTGCCCGGTAGATGAGACCTTCGACGGCTTCCGGCGACAAGCGGAGTTGCTCCGCGATGTCCGAGTACGTCAGCCCGAACGACTGCCCGATCAGGGCCTGCAGTTGGTTGATCGGGATGCCATAAGCTCGCATGATCATCGCGAGTTCCATCCTCGCGATGACGGTTCGTTCGGGGTCGATCGTGGCCGGAGCGGCCAGCTGAAAGTCGGTGGGGTCGAGGTGGACCGCCTGTCTGTGACGGGTACGCCAGGCCTGTAGGCAATTGGGAAACGTCCCCGTGCACAGGTCCAGGAAGTAGCCGGCCAATGAGCTGCCTCGCGCCGGATCCCAGCCCTTCCCAGCGTCGATATCGCTGAGCATCTTTTCCAATGCGGCGGTGATCGCGTCGTGCACGATGTCTTCCCGGTCCTGGGCGGCCCAGTCGTGCGGAAGCAGGCCCATTGGCCGCTGAAAATGTACTGCGCACCAGCGGACGATCGCGCCCGTGCCCACCTCGTGCCGCAGCTGGTGCAATGCGAACGTCACGAGATCGTTCAAAAGGTCGTTCCATGCGGCACTCCCCCGGCCACCCGCGATGGCGTCGTTCCACCGGCGCAACTCCCCGTCGTGCACCGGCATCGCGTGGGCGTCGATTCCGGGGACGTCGTCGCTGACGCTTGGGTCGGCCATCTCCGCCTCATCCCGTCCCATCGGCGATGTGCTTACGAATTCTGTTTATGGTCGACCGATCCGAAACCCACACAGGCGTGCATGACGTTCCACTATCGAGTGACGACATCGCCCGACCGATGTCCGCGGTGATCGGTGCCACGATCTTCGGAACCCGCTCGGCGGGCGATCGCCGCTGTCGGCGGTACCGCGGCGCCGTGACATAGTGTCGGCATGCCCCGCACTCTTTACCGCGACGCGGCGCTCGCCGACGGGACCGGTCCACAGCTGAAAGTCGGCGTGAGTGTTCTGGTCGGTAATGATCGCATCGAATGGATCCGGCCGACGGACGACGAACCGGACCCGGGACCCGACACTGAGGTGGTCGATGCATCTGGCTGCACCATCGTGCCCGGTCTCGTGGACAGCCACAGCCATCTGACACTGCCCGGCGGGGCGCACTGGATCGAGCGCGGATTCGATCCGGCCGATCGGTTGCTCCGGGTCGCCGAACACAATGCGCGGCTACAGCGGGCGGCCGGCGTGCGCTGGGCCCGCGACGTCGGATCGCCGATGAAGACCGATCCGGTCGACGGTCGGCATCGTGCGCTCGCCCTCGGCGTACGCGATCGATGGGCCGGCCACCGCGAATACCCTTATGTGCGCGCGGCCGGGTCGTGGGTGGCACGCTCCGGCGTCCTGCCGCATGGACTCGGCGTCGAGGTATCGGACGGCGACGGGCTGGTGCAGGCGGCGGTCAAGCAGCTCGACGACGGCGCCGACTTCGTGAAGCTTTACCTCGACGGGCCCGACACGGACACGGCCCCGTTCACCGTCGGCGAGGTACGGGCCGTCGTCGACGCGGCCCATCAGCGCGGCGCTCGGGTCACCGCGCACTCCGGCCAGCTCGCGGGCGCGAAGGTCGGCGCGGAAGCCGGCGTCGATTCCCTCGAGCACGGTTTCCAGCTCGACGCCGACGTCGCGCGCACGATGGCCGCGAATGGCGTCGCCATGGTCTCGACACTTGCTGTTTTGGAGTCCTGGCGCTCCTTCGCGACGACCACGTCGAGTCCACGGTTCGCCGAGCCAGAGGGCCGCGCCCGGATCGCCGCACGCCGGGAGTGGGCGCACGTGAGCGTACGGCTGGCCGCGGCCGCCGGTGTCCTCATCGCGGCCGGTACCGACTTCGGCGGCGGCTCGCTCCGCGCCAACCACTTGGCGTGGGAGATCGAGTGCCTGGTAACCGCGGGCCTCGAGCCGTGGCAAGCGCTGGCCGCGGCGACTCGCAACGGTGGCACGCTGCTCGGTGAACCCGACGCTGGCGTTATCCGCGCGGGCGGCCCGGCGGATTTCGTCCTCGTCCATGGCGATCCGCTGTCCGATCCGGCGGCGATGTGGCGGGTCTGGCTGGTCCCCTAGCCGCCGTGCCCGCCGAAAGTCGGCTCGAAAATGTGTCGGCGGACGGTAGTAATCGCCGTCGCCCATTCGTCGTACGGGTCGAAGCGCACTCGTGCGAGTGCGATGATCCGAATCGGGAGGAATTATGAAGTACCTGATGCTGGTCTGTATCGACCGACCGACCGATGCCGATCCCCGCGATATCGGCCGTGCCGTCGGCCCGGCGCCGGACGAGATCGACGTGGACGCGTGGGTCGACGAGATGGACGGCCGGGGCGCCCGCCTGATCGGTGAGCGTATCCGTCCGGATCGGGAATCGACGACCGTACGCGTCCGCGACAACAAAGTGCTGCTGACCGACGGCCCGTACGTCGAAACCAAGGACCTCGTGGCTGGCTTCGACGTACTCGAATGCGCCGATCTCGACGAGGCGGTGGAGATCGCCTCGAAGCATCCGATGGCCCGCGACGGCGGTGTCCTGGAGTTGCGGCCATTCTGGACCGACTGAGGCCAGGTGTCGGGCCGGATCGTCGCCAGGTGATCCGGCCCGCCGGTCGCTCGACCCCGCCGTACGGCGAGGCTACGCTGTCCGCGTGATCGCGCTCGGACTCGTCGTGTTGGTGGCCGCATGCGTCATCGTTGCGGTCTTCCGCGGCAAAAGCTGACCAAGCGGCACCGCCAGTGCCGGCGGGCTACGATTCGCACGTGGCGGGTGCGGAGGCGTGGCAACAGGTGACGGCGGCGATGTCGGCACGACGATTCAGGTCAATCCGATGACCGCGGGCGCTGCGATGACTGGCCCTGGGACGTCCGCGGTGACCGCAGCCGGCGCGGACGTGGTGAGACTGACGCAGTATGCCCATGGCGGCGGCTGTGCGTGCAAGATCCCGCCGGGCGAACTCGAGGAAGCGGTCGCCGGCCTCGTTGGCGCCGGCCGCGACGACGTCGACTATGAACTGCTGGTCGGACTGGACGACGGGGACGACGCGGCGGCCGTACGGCTGTCGGGAGACACCGCGATCATCGTCACCACGGATTTCTTCACTCCCGTCGTCGACGATGCGTACGACTGGGGTCGCATCGCGGCAACCAACGCGTTGTCGGACGTCTATGCGATGGGCGGCACGCCGGTCGTCGCGGTGAATCTGCTGGGCTGGCCGCGCGACGTACTGCCCATGGAGTTGGTTCGAGAGGTTCTGCGCGGTGGTCTTGACGTGGCCCGGATGGCGCGTTGCCATCTGGCCGGTGGGCATAGCATCGACGATCCGGAACCGAAGTACGGGCTCGCGGTGACCGGCATCGCCGACCCGGCACGACTGTTGCGTCTCGACGCCGGGCGCAGCGGGATGCCGTTGTCGTTGACCAAACCGCTCGGTGTCGGTGTGCTCAACACCAGACACAAGGCGACCGGTGAACGCTTTGCGCAGGCCATCGAGGCAATGACGACCCTGAATCGGGACGCGTCGGAGGCGGCGCTGGCGGCCGGGTTAACCTGCGCCACGGACGTCACCGGCTTCGGATTGCTGGGTCACCTGTTCAAGCTGGCCCGTGCGAGCGGCGTCACCGCGCGACTCGATCCCGCGGCGGTGCCCTATCTCGATGGGGCCCGTGAAGCGGCGCAGGACGGGTTCGTCAGCGGTGGCACCCGACGGAACCTCGACTGGGTTCACGCCGAATGTCGAATTCGGGTCGCGCGTCGGTGAACTCGATCGACTACTTCTGGCCGACGCGCAGACCTCCGGCGGCCTCCTGATAGCCGGCGAAGTGCCGGGCGGCGTTGTCATCGGCGAGCTCATCGATGCCGGTCCGCATGCGCTGGTAGTGGGATAGCGCACCGCAACTTCAGCTGATGGACGGGACACTCAGATGAGCGGAAGACCGTGATGGGCGGCCATTCTGATGATCGGACAACGCATGTCCGGAACTGATCCGCGACGGCGTATTCCGCGTACGGATGTGGTTCTGGCCGATGATCGGCTGGCCGAGGCCGGCGAACGTCTGGGCGCCGCGACCGTCAAGGAGGCGGTGCGTGAGGCGCAGATGCGTGCGCGTCGGGCCGAGATCGAGCCGGACGACGTCGATCGAAGCCGCGCTGGCGTCGTTGCCGGACACCGCGTCGGCCCTTCGCCCGGTGCTCAACGCAACCGGCGTCATTCTGCACACGAATCTCGGCCGGGCGGCGTTGTCGGCGGCGGCGGTGACCGCGATCGCCGCGGCATCCGGATACGTCGACGTGGAGTACGACCTTGCCACCGGTGTGCGGGCACGCCGCGGCCGGTCGACGCTGAACGCGTTGCTGGCCGCGGTTCCGGCGGCGGAGGACGCGCTGGTCGTCAACAACGGTGCCGCCGCGCTCGTGCTGGCCGCGACGGCTCTTGCCGCGCGGTCGGGAAATCATCGTCAGCCGGGGCGAGTTGGTCGAGATCGGCGACGGGTTCCGCATCCCCGATCTGATCGCTAGCACCGGTGCGCGACTGCGCGAGGTCGGCACGACCAATCGCACCCACCTGACCGACTACCGCAACGCGGTCGGACCCGACACCGGCTTCGTCCTCAAGGTCCACCCGTCGAATTTCACGGTACGGGGATTCACGTCGGCCGTACCGTTGCGGTCGCTGGCTGATCTCGGCGTCCCGGTCGTTGCCGACATCGGCTCCGGTTTGTTGCATCCGGATGCGCTGCTGCCCGACGAGCCGGACGCGACCACGTCGCTCGCGTCGGGCGCCACGATCGTGACGGCCAGCGGCGACAAGCTTCTGGGCGGGCCGCAGGCCGGTCTCATCGTCGGGCGCCGGGACATCGTCAACACGCTGCGACGCCATCCGCTGGCCCGGGCATTGCGCGTCGACAAGCTGACCCTCGCCGCTCTCGAGGCGACTCTCACCGGTCCGGTCAACCCGACCCGCCGCGCGCTCCACGCCGATCCGGCCGAGCTTCGGGCGCGTACGGAGATCACTCACGGCCGCGTTGACCCGGCACGGCGTACGCCGCCCGTACGATCCCGTCGACCGGTGTCGTCGGTGGCGGCGGCGCTCCCGATGTCGTGCTGGCGGGATGGGCGGTCCAGCTACCCGGAGGGTTTCGCGGTCGAGTTGCGTACCGGACGGCCACCGATCGTCACTCGGGTCGAGCACGGCCACTGCGTCCTCGACCTGAGATGCATTCCACCGGCCGACGACGAAACCGTCCGCCACGCCGTCGTTTCGGTGCACCAATCCGGCCACCGAACCCAGGAGGCGCCACCGCGATGCACGTAATCGCGACGGCCGGACACGTCGACCACGGCAAGTCCACCCTGGTCCGAGCGTTGACCGGCATGGAACCTGACCGGTGGGCCGAGGAACGCCGCCGAGGAATGACCATCGACCTCGGCTACGCGTGGACGCGACTCGACGACGAGACGCAGATCGCCTTCGTTGACGTACCAGGGCATGAGCGGTTCATCACCAACATGCTCGCCGGCATCGGCCCGGTTCCCGCGGTGCTCCTCGTCGTCGCCGCCGACGAGGGCTGGTGCCGACAGACCGCAGAACACCTCGCCGCGCTCGACGCGCTCGGCGTCCGCCATGGCGTCCTGGCGGTGACCCGCAGCGATCTCGGCGACGCCGACCTCGCCATCGAGGAGGCCCGCGAATACCTGGCCCACAGCACGCTCGCCGACATCGAAGCCGTCGCGGTCAGCCCGGTCACGGGCACCGGGATCGACGAGCTGCGCGCCGCGCTCGGGCGCATGACCGCCGAACTTCAACAGCCCGAGTCCCCGGCGACACGACTGTGGGTCGATCGCGTCTTCAGCATCCAAGGCGCCGGTACGGTCGTAACCGGCACCCTCGCCAGCGGCCGAATCGCGGTCGACGACGAGCTGACCGTGTCGTCAACCGGCGAGACCGTACGTGTCCGGAGCCTGGAAAGTCTCAAGACTCCGATCCCATCGGCATCGGCCGTGGCACGGGTCGCCGTCAACCTACGCGGCGTCAAACGCTCGAAGATCCGCCGCGGCGACGCCCTGATCACCGCCCGGGCAGTGGGCCGAAGTCCGGTCAATGGACGTACGACTCATCAACGTATCGACCCGACTGCCGACCCAACCGGTCCTCCATGTCGGCTCCGCCGCGATACCGACGCGACTTCGCGCCGCTCGGGCCCGACACCGCACGGCTCAGCATCGACACGCCGCTCCCCCTGCACATCGGCGAACGCGCGCTGCTGCGAGATCCCGGTCGTCAAGAGGTCATC
The DNA here is from genome assembly GCA_963724705.1 of uncultured Actinomycetota bacterium. GTDB lineage: Bacteria > Actinomycetota > Actinomycetes > Mycobacteriales > Micromonosporaceae > DASQPR01. Next base: position 723,160 of record CAVRVS010000004.1, on the reverse strand, counting down.
GCGGGCATCGTCGTGCTCGACACCGATCCACCGAAACTCGTACGACGCGGTGCCGCCGCGCGGCGGGCCGAGCAACTCGCGACCGTAACGGGCTACCCAGACCCGGCCGACGAAGTCCGCCGTCGACGCGCCGTCCGGTTCGACCAACTCGTCGCGGCCGGCGCTCTAGCACCCGGCGACCCACCACCGGCAAACGCGATGATCGCCGCCGGCTGGCTCGTCGACGCCACCCAATGGGACCAATGGCAGCAGGACCTGCAGACCACCGTCGACCAATGGGCCAACGCTCGACCACTCAGCCCCGGCATGCCACGCACGGCCGCCACGCAACGCCTAGGCCTGCCCGACCCGGGCATCTTGGAATCGCTCGTCCGGCAACTTCCGGAACTGCTCATCGACGCCGACGGCATCCATAGACGTGATGCGCGACCGCATTTCCGCCGGATATCGAAGACGCGCTCGACACACTCACGACACGCCTAACGAAGCAGCCATTCGCAGCCGCCGAAGGCCCCGAACTCGCCGCCGCCGGACTCACCGACCGCTACCTGGCCGCCGCAACCAAGGCGGGCCGGCTGATCCACATAGCCGCCGGCATATACCTGCTACCGACCGCGCCCGAAGAGGCGGCCCGGCGACTCGCGGAACTCCCGCAGCCGTTCACACTCAGCCAGGCCCGCCAAGCGCTGGACACCACACGGCGAGTCGCCGTACCCCTACTCGAACTCCTGGACCGCCAGCGAGCAACAGTCCGCGTCGACGCACAACAGCGAATCGTCCGCACCTGATCACCGTCGGGCCTTGACGAGGTTGGCGGAGGCGGACGGGAATCGAACCCGCCAGACCGAGCTACTCGGTCTCGTCGGCTTTGAAGACCGCGACGCCCACCAGGACGCGTACGCCTCCGAGCTGCCCAGCAACCCGCACCGGGCAGCCTACCAAGGCACTTGGGCAGTTGGTCGAGCACACGAACGGCGCGGGCCAGGACCGCAATGAACCACGACGATGCTGCTGTCAGTGGATTCCGGTCCGACGGGTCGATCGATCAGGCGCCCAAGACTGGTCGGCCGAGCGGCAGGGCCTTACCGCCGGTGGCGACCGATGCTGAGCTGACGAAGAGATACACGCCGACGGCCGCGAACGCCAGCACGAAGTACCCTGCTGCCTTGAGCAGACCGGTCGACGCCTGTTCGGTGGCGATCAACACGAGCAGGAGCGCCACGTCGATGAGCGCGAAAACGATGGTGAAGCTCGACGGTAGCCGCAACGTCGCCAGAGTCAGCATCACGATGACGACGAGCCATGTGATCAGGAAAAGCTCCTGGGTCGACGTCGCCGCGCTGGCGGTAATGCCGAACCAGTTGTGGGTCAAACCGAGGACCAGTACGGCATAGCTCAGCCAGAATCCGGCGAAGATACCAAACACACTGGCGACGGCGCTCTGGCCCAGGGCGTAACTCCATATTGTCGCCAGGAACAAACCGGTGGACGTCGCCGCCAGAATGATTGGCAGGGACGCGCCCGCGGCCGAAGCCGGTACGACGCCGACCAGCACGAGGCCGAACGCCACCGAGCCGACAATGAAGCTCGGCAGGCCGAGCATGGTGGGGTCGCCGGCGGGCAGCCCGACCGCGGGCGCCTCGACGAGATCATCAGACGGTACTGCTTCGAGGGTGGTCATCATCGTTCCCCTTTGCAGAAGTGTTCCCAATGCCGCGCACAACCCTGACTAAGGGTTGCAGCGCCACCGGTGTTACGCCGTTCTCACTTTGAGTCATGATTTGTTCGTCGCCGCGGCAAGAGTGGGCAATCGCCGTCTGTCGCACCACCGGACTGATGGCCTACAGGCTGGGGTTTTCGCAGGCGACGGGCCGGCCGGATACGACGGTGAGAGGTCGGCCTATCGGCCGGCCCGTGCTATGCGGCGTTCCGCTCGATCGCGTTGTGTCTGAGAACCGCGTGTACGCCCCATGTCTGGTTGGCCACCTGAGTGATGCGCAGGTCGACCGTTGTGCTCGCCAGTGCCAGCGCCGTCGGCCGGTCGAGGTTGAACAGGTGTTGCATCCAGCGCAGCATCGCGTCGAGCGCGTCGCCGGTGGCCTCGTTCAGATCGTCGGAGAACCCGAACGTGATCCGACCGGTCGGGGTGATTGCGTGTATCGAGTCGACCGGCGGATCCGCAGCGATGTCGATCACAAGCTCGGTCGTCATGCCGCATTCGATCGCGGTGCCTCCGACCTCACCGTCGCCCTGCGCGGCGTGGCCGTCGCCGACATGGAGAAAGGCCTCGTCCACCGTGATCGGCAAGTAGAGCGTTGACCCGGCCACCAGCTCCCGGCAGTCGATGTTTCCACCGCCCTTGGTGCGCGGCGGGATCGTCGAATGTTCGCCCGGTTCCGCCGGCGGCAACCCCACCACGCCGAGAAAGGGAGCCAGCCGCACCGAAAATCCGCGGTCGTTGACGCCGATGCCGGTCGCCGCGTCGAGGTGCCACAGAAGCCACGACGGCGGCCCGTCCGCGACGCCCAAGCGGCGGTTGAGCACGTTGTCCCGCCCGCCGGCCACGGTGAATCCCCAGTCGTCCGGGCGCATCGAACGCAACTCGACCGCGAGCACCTGCCCGGCTCGCGCCCCACGAACGGCGATCGGACCGACGAGGCAATGCCCGCGCCGGTCCGCGAGCATTAACGGTCGCGACTCACCCGGCGTGCGCTGCGGCGACAGATGACCGGACCCGTCCAACGACCGAACCACAACGGTGTCACCAGGATCGACCGTGAGCACGGGAGCGCGCTCACCCGAAAAAACGTCGGTCACACAATCCGCGTCCGGCTCCAAACGGTGCTCGGCCATCGACAACCCTCCTGGTCCAGCACGCCCGGCCGCTCATCGACCCGAGTACGCCGTATCGCGTCGCATCTTCTCGCGTGACTCGGACGCACACGCGAACGCCGACGCCCTCCGGGCCCGCCCGGCCCGCACGGTAGCTTATGCGAATAATGACCCCGGCCCGGCTGGCCGGGGTCAGTCGGCACGACGGCTACTGGGATTCGGCCGCCTTGGCGAACAGCTCCAGGATCGCTACCCAGCCGCCGCCCTGACCGATCATGTCGCGAATGGCCTGACCGGCCACAAGCCGGTCGAGGTGCCGGTGCTCGAGTTCCACGGTGGTCTGCTCCGGTCCATCCGCGACGAAGCGCACCTCAATCTCGCTCGCGTGCTCCGGGTCGGGGTCAAACTGCCACTGACCATTGATCTGCCAGGTGACGACAAGTCGATGGGGTGGCTCCCAGACCAGCACCCGGCCCCAGTCACATTCGCTTCCATCGACCCCGCGCTCGTACCATCGTCCACCCACACCTGCCTCCAGAATGGCGTCGGCCATGTCGGCCTGACCGATGTGGTAATCGGCCGGCCACCATCGGCCGAACGAGTCCGCGAAGATACTGAAGGCCTTGTCAGCCGGCAGGCCGACGGTGGCTTTGCCATACAACGCCGGTACGGCGGGTGTCGTGGTCATGGTTGCGTCTCCTGTTCGAAATTGGTGGCGGCGTCGGCCGCTTTTTGGAAGGCGGTCAGCGCGTCGTCCCAGATGCGCTGGAAGTACGCCTGAAACGCGGCCACACCGTCCGGGTTGAGCCGATAGATGCGGCGGGTGCCCTCCGGCGTGACGATGACCAGGCCGCCATCTTTGAGTACGCGGAGATGTTGGGACACCGCCTGTCGAGTGATCGGCAGGTGCTCGGCCAGCTCGCCGACCGAGCACGGGCGGCGCGCCAGCAGCTCGAAGATCGCGCGCCGGGTCGGATCGCCGAGGATGCCGAGATCGACATTTCCGAAAGCGCCCACGTACGTAAGTCTGCACTTACACATACGATCGCGCAAGAGGGTGCGACGATGCGCCTCAGACCGGCATGGAGCACGCATATTGCGCGGGGTCGGCCCGCCGGTACCGTCGCGGCATGGAGTCGTTGCCCAGCGCGGATGCCGACCGCGTGCGCCATTTGTTCGACTCGGAACACTGGTGTACCGCCGAATTCGTCAGCGACGGGAAATGCGGCATCGGCATCGAGACGATTCCGGCCTATCGCGGTCGAGGCTTCGCGACGGTCACCGCCAGCGCTTTCCTTGAGCACTGCGCCGAGCGGGCCATGACGCCGCTCTGGGACGCGTGGGTGCGTAACGTGCCGTCGGCAGCGGTCGCGGAGAAGGTCGGCCTCGAGAAGGTCGAGACGTACGCGATCTATGTGTGCGAGTTCGATGACATCGCGGCCGCAGGATCGGCGCACGAAGGCCCGGACTGACCGTGGTGCCGGCTACGCCGCGCGCAGCACCAACACGGATATCTCGCTCGGCGCGAACACCCGGAACGGCGGCCCCCAGAATCCCGTACCGCGACTGGTGTACAGCTGCGTACGCGCGCCGTGACGGCTCAACCCCGCCACAACCGGTTGGTCCGTGCGGACCAGGAAATGGAACGGCCAGATCTGGCCACCGTGGGTATGGCCGGAGATCTGCAGGTCGACTCCGTGCTCGACGGCACCGTCGATCTGCTTCGGCTGATGGGCGAGCAACAGCACCGGAACCGTACGGTCCGCGCCGGCGAGCGCGGCGGCATGGTCGGCGCCGTGCCCGGGCCGGCCGGAGCCCCTGGCGGTACGGTCGTCGACCCCGGCAACGATGAGCCGTGCGCCATCGCGCTCGACCACGATGTGACGATTATGCAGCGCTTCCCAGCCCAGGCTCTGCATGTGATCCAGCCAGCCCTGGGCCTCACCGAAGTACTCGTGATTGCCGGTCACATATGTCTTCGCCAATCGTGCCCGGATCGTACCGAGCGGCGCGGCTTGTTCCCGCCGCTGCCCGACAGTGCCGTCGGCGATGTCGCCGGTGTGACACACCACGTCGGCTTCGAGCGCATTCACGGCGTCGCTGACACGCTGTGACCACCGCGTACGGTTGATCGGACCGTAGTGAGTGTCGGTCAGGAGCACCACACGCATGCCGTCGAGGCCGGCGCCGAGTCCTGATACGGCAACCTCAAGCTGTTTGATCCGCGGCACGCGCATCGCCTCGCGGTTGCCCCACAAGAGCAGGATCGCGGAGACAGCAAGGACTGCGACAGCGACGACCCGGGCGCGAGCGGGATCCTCGACGCCGAAAGCCCACAGGATGACCCGCAGGACGTTGCCCAACACCGACCAGGCGAACAAGACCCAGATGACGCCCAGGATCGTGTCGCCCGTGACCGCGAGCCGATCGTCTCCGCGGCCGTGACCACGGAACATGAGCCAAGGGAACGCCAACAGCGTGCCGACGAAGACGACGGCGGCTACAACGACCACGGCGGTAGGCCACCGCTGCCCGGACGCGAAGAGTGTCACGAACGGCACACCGAAAAGGAGCGCCAGAATGGCGACGACGATGGCGATTCGGCGCGTGCTTCGGCGGCGCCGTCGCGGGCGCGCCGCCGGCTCGGCTTCGGCAACCGTCACGTCAGTGCTCCTCCCGCGGCCAGTGGACTGCAGCATGCCACATCGGGATTTCGGCATCACCAACCGCTCGTTGCACACCGGGGTCACCGGTGACTAGGGGCCCGAGGACAACCGCACCAACCATATTCGGCCCCATGCGCCCGGCGGTCCATCTAGTGTTCGCGGCGTGACGCATCCGCTGTTCGCCTCTGCCGGTCATCGGTCGTTCCGGCCGATCGCGGTCGAGCTCGGGCCGGGGCCGCCCGTGGCCGAGATGGTACGGAGGATCGCAGCGGCCGACGGAGATGCCGGCCTGGTCTGTCTGCACGGCCAGTGGGCCGGTGGTGGTGGCATCATCGCCGCGCGGCCCGTGGTCACCCGGCTCGCCGACGCCGGCGCCATCGATACGGTCCGCATCGACCCGCAAGCGGACTCGGTCGTCGACGATGACTTCGTGGGCGGCGGGTGGTTCGGCTGGGTGAGCTATGACGGGCCCTCATACCGGGCGTTCTACGACCATCTGCTGCGACGTGACCGAGCCGGTCGGTGGCGTTTCGAAGCGCTGTGGACGGCGGAGCGTGCCGATGCTCTCGACGAGCGCCGACAGGACTTTGCCGATTTGCTGCATTCGACCAGCGCGCGCCTTTCGAGCACGGTCGGCACGTTCGGCGGCCCGGTCATGACGCGACATCTGGCGGCGGTCGAGGACGCGATCGAGCTGATCCGCGCCGGCGAAATCTTTCAGGTCAACGTGTGTACGCGGCTGAGCGCGTCGTTCGACGGTAGTCCGGCCGGGCTCTTCGCCGACGCCGCCTCGGCGCTGCAGCCGGCGTTCGGGGCCTTCATCGGTGGTGGCCGACGGGCATTGGCCGGATTCAGTCCTGAGCTATTCCTGCGTCGCCGCGGCCGCCACATTACGACATCCCCGATCAAGGGAACATGGCCGGCCGCCGATCCGGACGCGGCGGCGGCGCTGGCGGCGTCGACCAAGGACGCGGCGGAAAATGTGATGATCGTGGACCTGATGCGCAACGACTTCGGTCGCGTCTGCGAAGTGGGTAGCGTTGCCGCGACCACACTTTTACAACTGGAACGCCATCCGGGCGTCTGGCATCTCGTCTCGACAGTGAGCGGCGTGTTGCGTAGCGACGTCGACGACGCCGAACTCCTGCGCGCGACATTCCCACCGGGCTCGGTGACCGGTGCACCGAAGCAGCGGGCGATGGCCGCTATCGCAGCTCTGGAGAGCCAGCCGCGCGGCGCATATACCGGAGCCGTCGGTTTCGTCAGCCCGTACTGGGGCGCGGAATGGGCCGTCACGATTCGCAGTTTCGAGATCGCCGACGGCCGCATCGAACTCGGCGTCGGCGGCGGCGTCACCGCGGACTCGGTGCCGATGTTGGAGTGGCGCGAGTGCCTACACAAAGCGGCGCCCCTGTTGACGGCGCTCGGCGCCGGACTGTCCGGCGACGCCGTGGCCGACGACGCGAGTGCCGCACCCAGTCAACTGGCCGGAGGCCTCGTGGAAACGGTGGCTTGCCGTGATGGCCTACCGCTGCGTCTCCCCGACCATCTCGCTCGGCTCGAACGCTCCAGCCGCGAGCTCTACCGGCGCGGCCTTCCGGCAAACGTCGCCGCGATGGTGAACGCCGCGGCGCAACAGACCGGCCAGGGCTGGTTCGCGCTGCACATTCGAATGGGCCCGGACGGGAGCATCGATGTCTCGGCGGTCCGGGCTGACAGCGAAGCGACAGCCACGCGACTGAGGAGTGTCACGCGGGACGTCGGCCTGTGGCGACATCGTTGGGCCCGGACCGCGCCGAGCGCTCGCCGTTCCGACGATCCGATCACCGGGCCGACCGCCGACGGAATCGAGCCGCTGTTCATCGCCGCCGACGGTACCGTCCTGGAAACCGCACACGGCAACGTGTTTCTCCTCCTGGCGGACGGGACGCTAGTCACGCCGCCACTCCGCGACGATCTGCTGCCAGGCGTGACCCGACGTGCTCTGCTTGACCACGCGCGCGACGAGTCTCGACCCGCCCACGTACGCGGTTTTGACCGTAACGAGATGACCGCGAACGCGGCGTTTTGGACGAGCAGCCTCAGCGGCGCGGTACCGATCGCGAGCATTGACGGCGTGGCTCTGCCCAGAAGGGATGACCAGATCGCTGCCTTCGCACGGCTTCTCCTCGGCGACCGCCCGTAAGCACACCGGGATGGCCCGAGTAGGGCTCGCGCGAGCCGGTGCGGGATCGCTACTGGCCTACCCGTCCATCGATGCGTTCGCGCAACAGGTCGACGTGACCCATGTGGCGCGCGTACTCCTCGATCGATCCGATCAGCATTTCGCGCAGAGACATCGGCCCACCGCCGCTGCCGTGCTGATTCAACGGATCGTCAGCGGTGATGTCCAGACTCGGCGCCTCGGCCACAAACTGCGTGGCGAAATCCACCTCCGCACGCCATGCGTCCCAGGCTTCCGCGACGACCTGGGGATCAGGAACGGCGCCATCGAAGTCACCGTCCTGGTCGGTGGGCGAACAAAACAGCCGCGGCACGTCCTGTCCCGCCATCAGCACGCGGAACCCTCCACGTTCCACCTCGGCCAGGTGCCGCACAATCCCGAGCAGCGACATCGTCGATGGTTCGACGGAACGTCGTGCCATCGCCTCCGCGTCGAGACCTGCGCATTTCATCTCCAACGTGAGGCGAAGACAGCGCAGGGATTCGACAAGCGTGGTGCGTTCGTCGCCAACCCTTTGTCGGTGCTCACGCGGGTCGTCATCAGATGGCTTGCCGTCAGCGGTGAACATGTCGGCTCGTCGGGTCGTCGCCATGGCCGCAATCATCGGCGATGCGCGTGGCGGTGGACAACAGAGTTTCCATACAGTCAGCGCGGCTGGGCGGTTTCGACCGTTCGCCTACGACTCTGCTAGCGACAATGCGTGCAGAGACGTAGGCCGGCGCAGGGACAACCGTCTCCCGACTCGCCGCGCGCTGACGCCGCGACGTTACCCGTCGGCGCTCGCCGTCGACGCCGATCGCGAGCTGACGATCCACGCGCTCGTGTTGGGTGGCAGCTCGGGCGCCACGCTGTTGTCGCTACGCAAGGCGATCTCCCCCCACGAAGCCGGGGGAACGAATGGGCGCTCACCCATCACCGTGACGTTGATGCCCGTGCCGTTGACGAACGCCACGACGTCGGCCCGACCCGCATCGAGCCACTCGAACGCATCGTCGAGAAACAGCGACCGGCGAAGCAGCAATGCGCGGCGGTACAAAGAGAGCGTGGATGCGGAGTCGGCATCCTCGGTCTCCACCGCGAAGCGCTTGAACCAATCGGGTTGAGGTAGCCACGGTTCGGCGGCGCCGTCGGGCGAGAAGCCCAACGTGGCGCCGCGCGGCCGCCACGGTAGCGGAACCCGGCTGCCATCGCGGCCAAATTCTCGCTGCCCAGATCGGACCCAGATGGGATCGCGACGCTGCTCGGCCGGAATGTCCATCACCTCCGGCAGACCGAGCTCCTCACCCTGATACAGGTAGGCCGAACCGGGCAACGCCAGCAACAGCAGGGCGGCCGCGCGAGCGCGACGTACGCCCAGTTCCACGTCGACCCGCCCTCGCGGCCGCGTCCGGGTTGCGTTGGCGTCGACGGTAAACATGGGCTCATGCGAGACGAGGCCGTACCTGCTCACGGCCCGGTGGACGTCGTGATTGTTCAGCGTCCAAGCCGGTACGCCACCGCCGGACGGCACACTGGCCAATGTCGCGTCGATGGATTCGCGGAACCCGGCGGCCGACCAGTCCTGTCGCATCAGGTCGAAGTAGAACACCTGACTCAGCCGGCCGGGGCGGATGTACTCACCGGTCTCGTCGGGCGGAAGCCATACCTCGCCCACCAGAGCGAGATCCCGATGGTACGACTCGGCGATCGCCCGCCAGCGCGCGAAGATCTCGTGTACGCCGGGTTGATTCCACGTATGCGGGTTCGCGTCAGGGTCGTCAGCGTCGGGTAGGTCCGGATGTTTGACCATGGCGTAGGCGACATCAACGCGGAACCCGTCGACGCCGCGATCGAACCACGTCCGCAGGACGTCGTCGAACAGCTCAGCGACATCCGCGTTGGCCCAGTTGAAGTCGGGCTGCGTCGAGTCGAAGCTGTGGAGGTACCACTGCTCGGGCTCACCGCCACTCATGACGCGTGTCCACGCTGATCCACCGAACGTTGACCGCCAGTTGTTCGGCGGCTCACCTCCGTCCGGCCCGCGCCCGGCCCGGAAGTGAAACCGGGCCCGAGCCGCCGAGCCGGGTTGTGCCGCCAACGCTTCCCGAAACCATGGATGGTCGGACGAACAATGGTTCGGGACGAGGTCCATCATCACCCGAAGGCCGCGTTCGTGGGCCGCGCCGAGGAGCTTTTCCAGCGCGGCCAGGCCGCCGTACGTCGGATCGATCTGCGTGTAGTCGGAGATGTCGTAGCCGCCGTCCCGATTCGGTGACGGGTAGCAGGGATTCAGCCAGATCGCGTCGACGCCGAGCGAGGCGATGTAGTCCAGCCGTTCCACGACCCCGGGCAGATCGCCCACGCCATCGCCATTGGAGTCACTGAACGAACGCACGTAAAGCTGATAAACGGAGGCGTGACGCCACCACTCGATGGTGGCCGCCGGCGTCTGCGGTTCTTCGGTCACAGTGCTCCTCACGCGAGCGTGTCCAGATGCGGGCTGGTCTTGACGGGGCCGCCGACGATAGGGCGGCCGTGGCCGCCCGCCTTACATTTCGGCCTCGTCCGGCGCGGGCCGAAGGTCGATGACCAACATCTGCCACACGTACGGAGCCGGCACCTCGACGCGCGCGTAGTCGCCGTCGGCAACAACCGGCAGATCGCGGAGTCGCGCCTGACGGTCAGGGTCGGCGACACGTACGCGCGGCAGGCCGACACCTGCCCGCCGAATCCGGAGCACGCCCGGCGGTACAAACGGAATCGGTGCACGCGCACTGTCCCACTCCGCGTTGTCCTGACCGGACAGATTGATGAGGTGAACGATGAGCCGGTCGCCGGATCCGACGATCCGACGCCAGATGGCGCCGGCGGTGGCGGTTTCGGTGACCTGGAGATCGGCGTACGTCACGTCGCAATCGTCGTTGTACGAACCACCGAGCGCGCCGGTCATGTCGGTCAGAGACGGGTCGTTGAGCAACTCACCGTGCTCGACGAGAAAGTCGTACCAGCGCACGAGGTGTGCTGCGGTCGACGCCTCGACCTTGTGGTTGCGAACGTAGTACGGATCGACGAGGACGCGATCCGCTTCGCCGCACAACAGATGCGTCGCGCCGTGCGAGAACAACGTGGCCATCGTGAACGCGGAAGCCAGATCGGCCGCGGCTGCATCAGTTGTCGCATAGACGTGTTGGTACGCCGCGACAACCACCGGCTTTCCGGCACCGGACGCCTGAGCGTCCCGTACGACGCGGGCCAGATGATCGAGTGTGCTGTGCGGAGCCCAGACCTCGACGTAAACGGCGTCCTGCGCGGTACCAGCCGTACGCCACAGCGGGAAGGTGTTGACATTGTTGAACACGAGCTGACCCGCCGGAAGCGCGGCCCGCGCGGCGGCAATCAGCGTTGCGAAGGAGTCCTCGACCCGCACCGGAACCCCATCCGGTCGCGTCGCGTACTTCGGATAGCCGTACTGGTCCAAATGGAAGCCGTCGAAGCCGAGTCGATCGGTCGCGGCGCGTAGGTCCGACGTGAAATGGGTGAGCCATCGCGGGTCGGCCGGATCGACGAGGCGGAGAAAGTCGCCGAGTCCGTAGGGCTCCCCCGCCGCCGTCAGCAACGCCGCATCGGCCCACGCTGGCCACTCATCGTTACCGACACCGTAGACGGCGGCGTAACCGAGGGCACGTGCGCCCGCCGAACGTACGGCTGCGATCAGATCGCGTACGGTCGTCGAGCGAGATCTTCTGCCCCAACGCGTCCGCGTACTCCTCACCGCCGCCGACGAGATCGGCGTGCCTATACGCCCAGTCGTAGAACTGGATATCGGTGAGATGCAGCCGCCGGATGTTGTCGCGTACGCCCTCGACGGCCCGTCCGGGTCGATAGTCCGCCACGAATCCGTAGCGCATGCGCGCCGAGCCGTCGGCGATCACTTCGATCGCGGTTCGGGCCACCGCATCGCCGGCGCTCACTTCAATGCCGTACCCGCCCGGCGGCAGGCTCGCCAACGACGTGATGCCGTCGGCCTCAACGGGTTGCGTGTCGATCGGATCGCCCAGGTGGAACACGCGAAGCGTGCCCGGCTCTGGAAGGCCGCGGATCTCGACCTGGGGCGGTTCGTCGGGGTGATACGTCGATCGCATCGGCAGCGCTTCGATTGTCATCCCTTGATAGCTCCGGTTGTCAGGCCCTGCACGAAATGGCGTTGGAAGGCTAGGAACACGACGATCACCGGCCCGATCGCGGCGATCGACGCGGCGAACACGAGGCCCCATAGCGTCGAGTTCTGCCCTTGGAACAATGCGATGCCGAGCGGCAGCGTCTGCTTCGACGGAGTGTTGATGATCGTCAGCGCCCACGGATACTCGTCCCAGCTGGCGAGGAACGTGAAGATGGTGGCGGTGGCCAGGGCCGGACGGGCCAGCGGCAGGATCAGCCGCCAGTATCGGGTGATCGAGCCGGCGCCGTCGACCTCCATCGCCTGCTCGAGCTCCGCCGGGATCGCCTCGAAGAATCCACGCAGGAGGAACGTGTTCAGCGAGAGCGAGGCTGCGACGTAGAACACGACCAGGCCGGTCAGCGAGTCGAGCAGGTGAAGGTATTTGGCCAGGATGAACTGCGGGATGATCAACATCATCGCCGGGATCATCAGGCCAAGCAAGAGGATGCGGAACATCGCTTCGCGACCGGGGAAGTCGAAGCGGGCGAACGCGTACGCCATCATGGAACTCAGCAGGAGCGACAAGACAGTGGTGACGACGGCGACGACGACCGAATTCAGGAAGTAACGCGGAAAGTGGTCGGAATTCCAGGCCGTCGTGTAGTTGCTGACCGTCGCCGGATGCGGAAGCCATTGGGGTGGCGTGGTGAGCACGTACTGCTGGCCCTTGAACGAGGTCGAGAGCATGTACAGGAACGGCAGCACCATGACGACCGCGCCGATGGTCAGCAGGATGTATCGCACGGTCAGGCCGGTACGGGTCGGCCGCAGCCACGCCGGCGACATCGTCGTCACGACGTCTCCCGGTTGCGAAAGATCCGCAGCTGAATGACCGACAGGACGAACACGAGCACGGTGAGCAGTGCCGCGATCGCCGATCCGTACCCGAATTGGAGGTATTTGAAGGCCTGCTCGTACATGAATGTCAGCAATACCTGTGTCTGGTCGGCCGGACCGCCGCCGGTCATCAGCAGCACGGACGTAAAGACGTTGAAGCCGCCGATCACGAGCATGACGGTCACGAAGGTGAGTGCCGGCCAGATCGCCGGCACCGTCACCGTGCGGAACCGCCGCCAGCGGCCGGCGCCGTCGACGGCCGCGGCCTCCTCCAGATCGCGTGGAACGCCCTGGAGCGCGGCGAGGAAAATCATCATCGACCAGCCGATGCCCTTCCACACGCCGAGGGCCGAGATCGCGACCATGGCGGTCCACCGGCCGGAAAGCCATGAGGTGTGGCCGTTCGTGGCGTGAACGCCGTGCAACACATAATTGACCACGCCGGCGTCGGCGAACAGGTACTGGAACAGCAGCGACACGACGACCCAGCTGGTCACCACCGGGATATAGAAGAGCAACCGGTAGAGCCCCTGTGCAGGCGCCTTGGCTCGTAACAATGATGCGACGAACAAGCCGAGCGCGATTTGCGGTGGGACCGTAAAGAGCATGTAGGCGCCGCTGTTGGCCAGCGACCGCCAGAAGATGGGGTCGTGGAACGCGGTGACGTAGTTCTGCCAGCCGATGAAGTCGCTGGTCGCGCCGGCGACAATGCGCCAGTCGTAGAAGCTCATCTGGAACGCTCGGATCATCGGATAGATGATCAGAGCGACGAAGAGGATGAAACCGGGCGCAAGGAATACGTACGGGATCGCCGAACGCCGAGGCACCCGGCGGCCGGCACTGCGCCGCCGGGAGGCGCGCCCGAAGTCCGGGCGCGCCTCCTTACCCGCGATCGCGGCCTTCCGCGATCGCAGCGTCGCCGACACCGTCACCGCAGCCTCACTTCGTGGCGGTCAGCAGCGGATCGATGTCGTGGGCGGCTTTGTCGAGCGCGGCCTGGACAGTCGTCTTGCCTTCGAACGCGGGCGCGAGATCGTCTTGCAATGCGGTGTCGATCTGTGGCTCGTCCGGCACGGCCGGACGGGACTTGGCCGACTGAAGTTGTTTGATGTACGGGGCAAGCGCCGGTGAGTCGGAGGCTTCCTGAGCGTCGTCCGCGCTAACCACGGACATCTGACCGGTCTTGGCCATGGCCAGCTGGAACGCGGGACTCTGCGTGAACGCGATGAACTGCTCGGCGGCCGCCTGGTGCTGGGAACTGGACGTCATCACAATATCTTCGCCGCCGACCACGCTGATCGATCCACCCGGACCCGCGGGGACCGGCGTGTACGTCGGCTTGAACGACGCGTACTGCGCCTGCCAGATGCCCTGCATCCACGGACCGTCGAGGATGTCGGCGTAGTTGGCCTTCGGCAGACCGTCCTGCGTCTGCACCGCGCCCTTGTTACCGACGAGCAGGTTCGGGATGGCGCCCTGCTTGTAGAGGTTGACCAGCATCTGAACCGCGGCCACGCTCTGCGGGCCGTTGAGGTAGCCAGTCGCGGTCGTCAGGTTCGGGTCGGTGATCTCGCCGCCGCCCGACCAGATCCACGGCAGGATGTTCCAGCCCTGCAGGCCGCTGTCCGCGAACACCGACACGTGTTTGGCGGCCAACTTCGGCGCGTCGGTCTGAAGGTCCGCGAAGGTGGCCGGTGGCGACGAAATGCCGGCCGCCGTCAGCGCCTGCTGATTGGAGATCAGGACTCGGGTGTTCGTGTCCAGGGGTAGGCCGTAGTAGTGCCCCTGCCACTTGGTCGTCGACAGCGTTCCTGGGTACGTCGCCTGCGCAAGCGCGTCGAAGTTCGGCATCTTGCCGTCGAGTTGCGCGAATACACCGAGGCTTGCGAACTTCGGCACCCAGACGATGTCTGAGCGAACGAGATCCGGCAACTGCCCGCCGGCGGCACCGGTGGTCAGCTTTTGCAGCAGCGAGTCGTACGGAACGTCGACATAGTTCACCTTGATCGTGGGATGCGCCTGTTCGAACTGCGGGATCAACTGGTTCAGCACATCCGTCTGAGCCTTGTTGCCGCCGTTGCCGTACGTACCCCAGAACGTAAGTGTCACCGGCGAGTTGGCCGATGCGCCAGATGCCTTGCTACTGCTGGAACAGGCGCCGACCGCGAATGCCGCGAGCAGCGCAGCGGCCATCGGGATGGCCAGCCGTGCCTTCATGCGTGCCATGCAGGACTCCTTGAGATGATGGGGGTTTGGAGGCGGTGGACGTGCCTTGCGCGGACACGTCTCAAGCAGGATTGGGCGAAACCGCGGTCGAACGTCAGACTCGGGCCAGGTCTTGGCTCTGAATCAGTGGATCGAAGATGTGTTCCATCGCGAGGCTCGCGGCGCCACGCGACCATGCCGTGCCCTCGGCGCGGGCGGGGTCCAGCCGAAGTTCGAACGCGTCGTCGAGACCGCCGAACGTGTTCGCCTCGACGTACGGCCGCACGTCGGCGACGAACGTCTCGTCCAGGAAGGCGCCTTCGCCGCCGAGGACGACAAGTTCCGGGTCGACCAAGTTGATGAGGTTCGCGATCGCGACGCCGAGCCGCTCGGTCAGCTCGGCGTAGATCGAGACAGCGTCGGGGTCTCCGCCGCGGACGAGTGCGATGAAGCCGGGCACGGTGATGCCGACGAAGCGCCCGCCCAGTGCGTGAAGCCGTTCGAGCAGGGCATGTTCGCCGACGTACGCCTCGAGGCAGCCGGCCTTTCCGCATTCGCACGCGCGACCGTTGATCTGGCTCACCGTGTGACCGAACTCGCCGGCGCCGCCGGCCGAGCCGCGGTAGACGCGCCCACCCTGGACGAGTCCGGCCCCGACGCCGCGCCCGAGCGTGATGACGGCGAAGTCGCGAACCTGCCGACTCGGTCCGACGAGGCTTTCCGCCACCGCAAGGGCATTGACGTCGTTGTCGACCGTGACCGGGACTCCGGTGCGGTCTTGCAGGAGTTGTGCGACCGGCACATCAACCCAGCCGAAGAACGGCGAGAGCCGGCACACGCCGGCGCGCCAGTCGATCGAACCCGGCATGCACAAGCCGATGCCGCCAAGCCGATCATGCCTGACGTCGATCGAGGAGAGCAGGTCGTCGATGGCCGTCGCGGCAAGGTCCATCACGTCGGCGATTCGATGCGATCGAAGCGGTACGCGGGCGTCGGCGACGACCGCGCCCTTGATGTCGACGAGGACCGAGAGGATCTCGTCGTCCATCAGCTTCAGGCCGGCGACGACGCGTACGGACGTGTCGAGATCGAGGAGCACCGGCCGCCGGCCGCCGGTCGAGTTGCCGATCGAGCGCTCGACCAGGAAACCTTCGTCGATGAGCTCGCCGACGATCCGCGTGATCGCCCCGTTGCTCAGGCCGGACAGTTCCGCGAGATCGGTCCGGCTGGTCGGGCCCTGCTCTCGAAGCAGGCGCAGGATGAGGCGCCGATTCAGCGCACGTACCGTGCCCTGATCACCCTTTGCCGCCATGAGTGCTCCCGACTTACTTGACTCTGTAGAACAAGTAAGCGAGAACCTAACTTCACGGCCCCGAGGGTGTCAATGGTGTTGCCGAAGCGTTACGAGACGCCCTCTCAGATCGCTCACCCCGGCGGCTGGGTCGGATCCACGGCCATCGCGACGAGCTCCCGTCGGATCGGCTTGGAAAAGACGACTCGTTGGGAAGGGAACCTCGTCGCCGCGCGCGGTGTACAAGAGACACACGACCTACGAGGGGGAACGACACGGACGACGCCGAGGTGATCGCCCGAGTAACGGCAGGCGAGCGGGATCTGTTCCGGATCCTGGTCGTCCGCTACAGCGCGCTGGCACAACGCACGGCGATCCTCTGCGGCGCCGGCAGCGACGCCGACGACGTCGTCCAGGAGGCATTCGTGTCGGCCTACACAGCACTGTCGCGCTTCCGTACCCGGGAATCCTTCCGGCCGTGGTTGCTACGCATCGTCGTCAACCAGACCCACAACACGACGCGCGCACGATCGCGGGCCCGCAACCTGGCTGACCGCGCCGCCAACTGGCACAACGACATCCTTGAGGACGAACCTACGATCAACGCACTCACCGGCGAACGCCGCGAAGAGCTGATCAAGGCACTGGGCGCGCTGCGCGCTGCGGATCGGGAGGTTCTCGCGCTCCGCTATCTGCTCGATCTCTCGGAAGCCGAGACCGCCACCGCGTTGAACCTGCCCAGGGGCACGGTGAAATCGCGAGCCGCACGCGGGCTGGACCGACTCCGGCGCATCCTGGCCGACCAGCGCGTCGAGGTAGGTGCGGGCGATGACTGACCTTCGTGACGAACTTCGCGAGTTGGGGCGCGGCATCACCGTCGAGGCCCGCGACGACATGGCCGATCTGGTGCTGGCCGCTGTCAGCGCGCCGCGGCGGCGTACCCGCAAATGGCGCCGATGGGTGGCCGCACTGGCCGCGTTGCTGGCCGCCGTCGGGGTGTCGGCCGCCGTCTCCGCGCCGGTGCGCGGTGCGATTACGCACGTGTTTGGGTTCGGCGGGACGGAGGTGCGTCGCGAGCCCGGACCGCCGCCAGCGTCGAATCCGGCGCTTCCCGGCACGCACGCGGCGGACCTTGCGGCCGCCGAGCGCGAGGTTGGTTTTGCGGTACGGGTGCCACGCGCGCTCGGCGTGCCCGCGTCGGTCACGGTCTCGGACCAAAGGGTGGTCTCGTTGCGATACGCGTTGCCCTCCGGTCCGGTCCAGATCGACGAGTTCCGGGGCGATCTCGGGGTCCTGTGGGATAAGTACATTGCCGGCGGCTTGGCCCAGCGCGTCGAGGTCAACGGACACGACGCTGTGTGGTTCGACAAACCGACCACGCTCGTCTACGTCTTTCCCGATGGCAGCGAGGACTCCGGCTCGGCCCGGCGGACGGACGGCACCTTGATCTGGACCGAGGGCAACATCACCTACCGCCTCGACGGCGTCCGCCCGCTCACCGCGGCACTCGCACTCGCGTCCGGCGATGGGGTAGCGGGAACCTTCTCGATCGCGCCGGTGTATTCACTGCGACCGGTGTATTCAGTGCACCGGTGTAATCAGTGCAACCGGCGATTGAGGGGACGGGGCCATGATTCGGCGCATGTTTGTGGTGGTGGCGGTGGCTGGTTTGGCCGTTGTGATGATGGCGGGCCCGGCCGCGGCGAAGGGCGCGGACCAGGCAACTATCACCGGACCCGGTATCTCGGCGCCGATCGTGGTCGGCGGCGATGGCGAGCCCGGTAGCAGCGAGGGGCTGGGGCAGCTGGGCGACGCCAGTGGGCTCTTCGTTGCGATGTTCGGGCCCGGGTCGGACGGCGCGATGGCGCTTTCCAGCACGGCGCCGACCGGGGCTCTCGGGCCACGGTACGAGCTCAACTACCGCGTGCCGGGCGCCAATCCGAAGCCGGATACGTTGACGCAGGATGCCTATCCGTTGGCGGCGGACGGTCCCGTGACGTTCACAGCGGCCGGGCAGCCGGTGCTGGGTACGAAGACCACCGGCGGCTGGTATCACGCTCCGGACACATTTCGTCCGCTGCTGACCTCGCTCGGCGTGCCCGGCTTGACCGCCGCGGCGACCGCCCCGAGCCGCCCGCAGCCGACGAGCTCCGCCAACGCGGGCAACGCGGCCCAGGCGGCCAACGCCGCTAACGCCGGCGCCGTAGCCCAATCCCACCGGACGCGTTGGCTCCTCATCGCGGCCGGCGTCATCGGCGTTTGCGTGGTTGTGATGGCCATTACGTTGCTGCGCCGGTCGTCCCGATCGAGGGTGCCGTCGCCTCGTTAGCCGCAGTCGACCGCTCTTCGTGGCGTCGGGCGCCGGACCGGCGTTTCGATTATCGCGGCGCGCGACCTCCAGGCGTGCGGACGGTCACGTGGTGGCGCGGCCCGCACGGCCCTCGGATGTCGTTCTTCGCGCCGACGTTCGTCGCGCCGGCGTCCGCAGCACTTGGTCGAGAATGTCGGCGCCTTGCACGATTCTTGCGAGATCCGGGACGCCCTCCGTGTCCTGGTGGCCGGAAAGCGCGACCAGGCCGCCGATCAACGCGCCGGCGTACGCCGTACAGAAGGGATCGTCGGGAGTGGTTCCGAGCCGTTCGGCGAGGGCGGCGGCCAACAATCGCATGGGCCGAAGCATTTCCTCGATCATGCCGCGTTGCAGCTCAGGCACGGTCGCGATGAGCTGGTTTCGTTTGAGTTCCAGCTCCAGATCTTCGGGCGACATCGATTCGATAAGTCGCTCCATGGCGTATTTCATCGCCTGCACCGGGCTCATCCGCGCGGGCGCCTCGCGGAAAAAGCCCACCACCCGGGCGTCGAAGTAATCGCCCAGCACCGTGTCTTCCTTCGTGGCGAAGTAGCGGAAGAACGTGCTGGGCGAAACCTCGGCCGCCTCGGCGATCTGTTCGATGGTCGTGTCGCGGTAGCCCTTCTCCGTGAACAGTCGCAGGGCATGGCGTTGCAGTGCGGCCCGGGTCCGCACTTTCTTGCGCTCGCGCAGTCCTAGTGGCGTGCTCGGCATGTCACGCTGTGGGCTGGGGCTCGGGTTCGACGACGGCACCCTCCGATTGTCCCGCATCGCCGGTCCGCTGGCCGACGCGACCGGTGTTCGGCAGGAACACAAACACCAGGATCGCCGCGGCCAGACATACCGCGGTGGACGTCCACAGCACGGCTCCCATGCCGGTGGCGAACGCGTGCTGGGCCGACTGTACGACCGACGGGGCGTGCAACTGCTGCCCGACCGCAACGCCGGACGCCACGCTGTCGCGAACGGATATCGCGGCGCTGCTCGGTAGGCCGGCGGTGTGCACGTCGGCGCGGTACACGCCGTTGAGCACCGCACCGAGCGCGGCGATTCCGGTGACGCTGCCGACCTGCCGCATCGCCTGCATGACCGCGGAGCCCGCGCCGGCTCGAGCCTTCTCGAGCGTGTTCAACGCCGCGCTCTGCGCGCCGATCAGGCCCATGCCGGTGCCGAAGCCGGCCAGCGCGGTCCAGGCGCCAATCAACGCGAATCCGGTGTGGACGCCGGTAGTGGTGCCGATGACCAAACCAGCGGCGAGCGCGACGAAACCAATCGTCGCCGACCGGGCGAAGCCAATCCGTTTTGCCAGGCGCATGCCGATCTGCAGGCCGACGATCATTCCGATCAGCAGCGGGAGGGTCCGTACGCCCGTCCCCAGAGCGTCGACACCGGTCACCGAGCGGAAGTATTGCGGCAGCACGAACATGACGCCGAACAGCCCGAAATTCGCCAGTGTCGCGCCGACGACGCCCCAGCGGAACGACGTGTTGCGCCACAATCCGAGCTCCATGAGCGGCTCAGCGGACCGGATCCGTGCCTCCCACCGTACGAACGCGACCAGCAACACGATGCCGCCGAGCAGTGCGGTCACCACCGGCGCCGACCCCCAGCCGCGCACGGGACCTTCGATGAGACCGTAGGTCAGACCGACCAAACCCGCGGCTGACAGTCCCACGCCGACCTGGTCCACGGCTCCGGGTCGCGGCGGACCGTCCGCCGGTAGCAGGGCGATCGCGGCGGTCAGTGCGATGGCGATCACCGGTACGTTGATGAGGAACACCGAACCCCACCAAAAGTGATTCAACAGCGCGCCGCCCACCAGCGGTCCGGCCGGCAGGCCGACGACGGTCGCCGCTCCGATCACACCGATCGCCTTCGGTCGTTCGTCGGGTTCGAAGAGCACAACCACGGTCGACATGACGAGTGGGATCAACACGGCGGCGCCGACTCCGAGCAGGATCCGAGCACCGATGAGACTGCTCGCGCTGCCGGCGAACGCGCACCAGATCGATCCGGCGCCAAACACGGTCAGCGCACCGATCGTGAGCTTCTTACGGCCGTACTTGTCCCCCAGCAGGCCGGCCGGCAGCAGCAGAGCGGACATGACGAGCAGGTACGCGTCCGCGAACCACTGCAGTTGGCTGGTCGACGCGTGCAGATCGATCGCCATGGTGGGAAGGGCCACGTTGAGGACGGTGCTGTCGAGGCCGATCACGAGCAGGCTCAACGCCATAGCGACCAACGCCCACCACCGGCGGTTCACGGTTCCTGACATGACAGCTTCTCCTTTATGGCTGTTACAGCTTTTTGAGAGTCGCTGTCAGAATATCCTCGAGCCCGACATCTCGCCACCCGTGCGGTGAGTGAATTCGGTCGTCTGACCCGCAGTGCGCGGGTTGGCCGAGGCCGATCGCCACCGTGAGAGATCCCCGAGCGGCCGCGGCCCGTATACCTCTACGTGGGAGTCTCCGACGACGGTCTGATCGCGGGGATGGCCGCCGGGGACGCCCAGGCAACGGCGGCGTTCGTACGGCGCTTCCAGGCTCGGGTGTTCGGGCTGGCGCTGAGCATCGTGGGTCTGCCCGCCGTGGCCGAGGAGGTCGCGCAGGAGGCGTTCGTACGTGCGTGGCGGTTCGCTGGCGGCTACGACCCGCGACGTGGCGCGGTCGCCGGCTGGTTGTTGGCCATCACCCGCAACGCCGCGATCGACGCCCGGCGGTTGATCCGCGACCAGCCCTACGACCCGCAGGTCCTGATCGACCTGGTGACCGAGCCGGAAGAGTGTGTCCACGCCGACCGGATTCCCGACGTTCGCCGGATCCGGGCCGGCCTGGCCACGCTGCCGCGCGAGCAGGTCGTGGCCGTCGTCTTGGCCGCGGTGTACGGCCTCACCGCGCGGGAGATCGCCGAACGCGAGGCGATTCCGCTCGGGACGGCCAAGACCCGAATCAGGTTGGGCCTGGCCCGACTGCGCAGCGAACTCGAGGTGAGTGATGGACGAGACACCTGACTGCCAGTCGGTACGGCCGCTGCTGGCGGAGTTGGCGATCGGCGCGGCCACCGGCCACGATCGGGCCGAGGCGCTCCGGCACATCGCGGGCTGCATCGGCTGCCGGCATGAGGTGGCCGAGCTGGCTCGCGCCGCCGACGATCTTCTGCTACTCGTGCCGGAGCGAGAACCGCGACCAGGTTTCGAGACGGCAGTGGAGCAGCGCATTGCGAATCTCGCCGACGCGCGTCCGCGCCGTCGCCGGCCGGTACGCCTCGCTCGCAAGTCGCCGCGACGGGTCGGTACGACGTCCCGCCCGTTATCGGCACACGTCCTACGACTCGCGGCGGCCGCGGTCGTACTCGCCATAGCTGTTGCCGGCGGGGCCGCAGCCGCGTACTGGCGGGCGGCATCCGATCGCCATCTGGCCGAACGATACCGGCAGACCATCGCCGCATCCGGTTATCCGGCGGCGACCGCCGTGACCAGCACGAGCGGAACCGTCGTCGGCCATCTGTTCCTGTATGAGGGAAGCCCGCCGTGGGCGATGGTGGCCATCACCGACGCACCCGAGCCCGGCAACTACACGATGGTCGTCCTCACGACCAGCGGACACAGCTACTCGGTGGGCGTCTGCGAAGTGACCGGCCGCAGCGGGACTGCCGGCTACGCACTGACGGTACCGGTGACACAGATCGCGGCGATTGAGCTGAGCCGGCCCGGGATCCGGTTGACCGCCCGCCCGGCCTGACACCGCGGCCGCAGACTGCTCGACCCACGGTGAATCCCCGCGATGCCCAAACGACGTACTACTTTCCAGACCACCAACGGAGGTGCACCGCACATGCGATGGAAGACAATGGGCAGCATTGGCGCGGTCCTAGGCACGCTCGCCCTGGCCGGCTGCAGCACCGATAGCGCCACCTCGGTTCCCCCGGCGGGCAATCGGGCAACGACGGTATCCGCGCGCGCCATCGCTGGCGTCGGCACCATTCTGGTGACGTCGGCGGGCGACGCGTTGTACTTCGCCGACCAGGAGAGCGCCGGAAGCATCCACTGCATCAACGCATGTATCCGTATCTGGACGCCACTCACCGCAGAAACCGGACACGCGCCGACCGCGGGGACCGGTGTCGGCGGAACCCTCGCCACCGTCACCCGACCGGACGGTCCGGCTCAGATCACGTACGACGGGAAGCCGCTCTATACCTTCGCGCAGGACGGCGGTCCCGGACACGTGAATGGGAACGGAGTCGCCGACAGCTTCGACAACACCCAATTCCACTGGCACGCCGCAACGGTCAGTGGCTCGGCCGCGCCGACAACCGCCGGTACGAACGGCTACGGCTACTGATCCGCGGCTATGGCTACTGATCCGGCCAACCTCGGCTGGCCGCGTCCCCAGGGCTGCAAACGCTGGCGGTTCGAGTCCGGCGTCTACGTGCTCGGCGCGCTCAGCCCAACCGAACGGCGTGCGTACGAAGAGCACCTGAGTCGATGTCACCAGTGCCGCGACGACTTGGCATCCGTCGCCGGCTTGCCCGGCTTGCTGGCCCGACTGAGCCAGCGGAGCGTCGACAACGGTGACCGCTGACCGTCTTGCGGCATCACCGCTCCCCCAGCCGCTGCAACCCGACGAAGCGCCTCAGCTGGTCCTGATCGGCCGGATCTCCACGGCGCTGTGGCCGGCGTACACCTCGTAAAGCTCGCCGGCCAGTGCGGTCACCTCGTCGAGATTGCGCGCCTCGATCAAGTAGAACCCGCCGACCTGTTCCTTGGTCTCCGCGAATGGTCCGTCGATCGGGCTCAACCGGCCACTCGCTCCCGCGCGCAATGTGACGGCCGTCTTCGGCTCGAGCTCATGGGTCGCGAGGATCGTTGCGCCGACGTTTCTGGCCGCCACCCGCAACGCGACGTGCCCCTGATCGAGTTTCGCCAACTCGGGTCCGGTCATGTCGGCCCACTGCTGCTCGTCGCCGTAAATGAGGATGAGATATTTCGCCATGTCACACGTCCTGCCGATATCCGGGTGGCCCGAGAAAGGCCCTGACACCCTATCGACGAACGAGATGGCCGCCCAACTACGGCGGCTCCGCGGCTTTCCAGTTTCTGGGCAAATGCCCGACTCGTGCGCGTAGCCTGGACGACTGGCTGGGGAACGCGAATGGACGCCGTGCGAAGACCCGCCTTTGAGCGCCTCGACGAATCACCGTACGCGGACAGACGCGACCGATGCGGAGGGGACAACCGCGATGAACGTGAAGACCGCTGCCCCACGTACGAAACTCGGGCCGGGAATTGGCTCAGTGTCACTACGAGTCAACGACAAAGACTACGAGCTGCGCCTCGAACCGCGGGTGAGTCTGCTCGACACACTGCGCGAACACCTCGCGCTTACCGGGTCGAAGAAGGGCTGCGACCAAGGCACCTGCGGGGCCTGCACGGTGTGGGTCGACGGCAGGCGCGTACTCGCGTGTCTCACCCTGGCCGTGGCCTGCGAGGGCCACGACGTGACCACCATCGAAGGGCTCGCCACCGACACCGACCTGCACCCGATGCAGCGGGCCTTCATCACCCACGACGCGTTCCAGTGCGGCTTTTGCACCTCGGGCCAGATCATGTCCGCCGTCGCGCTCCTGGGCGAGGGTCACGCGACCAACGACGCCGAGATCAGCGAGTGGATGAGCGGAAACATCTGCCGCTGCGCGGCGTATCCCAATATCCGCAAGGCGATCCGCGAGGTCCGCGACGCACCGGATGGTGGGTGACCATGCGACCGCTGACGTACACGCGGGCCACGGACACCGACGCGGCGATCTCGGCGGCAAGCGCGGATACCCGCAGCGCTTACCTCGCGGGCGGGACGACCGAAGTTGACCTGATCCGGCTCAATGTCAGGCGTCCCAGCATGCTCGTCGACATCAACGCGCTTCCGCTGGTCGGGATCGACGATCTGCCCGGCGGTGGCCTGCGGATCGGTGCTATGGAGCGCATGAGCGATGTCGCCGTCGCACCGATTGTGGCGCAACGATTTCCCATGATCGAGCGGGCGCTGCTTCTGGGCGCCTCGGCCCAGCTACGGAACATGGCCTCGATGGGAGGCAACCTGTGCCAGGCGGTCCGGTGCAGCTATTTCCGCGACGGAATGTCGCCGTGCAACAAGCGCGAACCGGGCAGCGGATGCAGCGCGTTGGACGGGTTCAACCGCGGCCACGCGGTCCTCGGCACGAGTGACCACTGCATCGCCACGCACCCGTCCGACCTCGCGGTGGCCCTGGTCGCTCTCGACGCGGTCGTACACACGCGGGGACCGTCCGGTGAACGGGCCATCGCCATCGACGACTTCTTCCTGCTTCCCGGTGACACACCGGACAAGGAGCACCCGCTCGACCACGGAGAACTCATCGTCGCCATCGAAGTGCCGCCAACGCCGGTCGCGAAGCGCTCGATCTATCTGAAGTTCCGCGATCGCGAGTCGTACGAGTTCGCGCTCGTGTCCGTCGGCGCGGCGATGCGAGTCGAAGAGGGCGCTATCGCCGAGGCGCGGCTGGCGCTCGGTGGAGTCGCGACGAAGCCGTGGCGAGCGCGGCTGGCCGAGCAGAGCCTGATCGGCCAGGCGCCGACCAGGGAGACCTTCGAGGCGGCGGCGCGCGCCGAGTTGGCCGCCGCCGTGCCGCGGAAGTACAACGCGTTCAAGATCGAACTGGCACAGCGAGCCATCGTCCGAGGGTTGACGACCGTCCTGGAAGGGATCGAGCGATGACCACCGCGATCGGACAGGGCATCGATCGGGTCGACGGTCCACTCAAGGTCACCGGATCGGCCACCTACTCCGCGGAGATTGCGTTGCCCGGCATGACGTACGCCGCGCTCGTGACCGCGAGCACGCCGAGCGCGAGGATCAGCCGGATCGACACCAGCCAAGCGGAGCGGGCCGACGGTGTGCTCGCCGTTCTGACCCACCGGGATCTACCGAAGGTGACCCAACCGCCGCTGATCCCGTCCTTGTTCGGCGTCGCCGCGCCGGGCGAGACGTTCTTCCCGATGCAGGACGACATCGTGCACTACGCCGGTCAACCCGTCGCCATCGTCATCGCGGACGGCCTCGAACGGGCGAACTACGCGGCGACCTTGGTCGAGGTGGCGTACGAGTCCCGGCCCTCGGTGACCACCATCGACGAGGGCCGCGCGGACGCGTACGAACCGCACGCGATCTTCGCCGGATTCATGCCGGGCCACGTACAGCGCGGCGACGTCGACGGTGCGCTCGCGCAGGCAGACCACACAGTTGCGGCCGACTATCGCTTCGCCGCCAACCACCACAATCCGATCGAGACATCGACGACGACCGCGGTATGGGACGGCGACCGGCTCACGCTCTACGAGTCCACCCAGGGCATCACGGCCACGCAGGCGACCGTATCGGCACTGCTCGACATGCCACTGTCGAACGTGCGGGTCATCGCACACTTCGTCGGCGGGAGCTTCGGCTGCAAGGCGATGGTGTGGCCGCACTCGACGCTCGCGGCGATGGCCGCGCGTCACGTGCGGCGGCCCGGTCAAACTGGCCGTCACCCGCGGACAGATGTTCACCACGTGCGGCCATCGCGAAGAGCAGGAACAGAGCATGGTCCTTGGCGCGTCGAATGACGGGCACCTGACCGCGCTCCGGCATCGCAAGATCTCGATAACGTCACCGTTCGACGACTGGGCCGAGCCGGCATTCGGAGCGTCGTCCCAGTTGTACAACTGCGCCAACTACGAGGGCGCGTACCAGCTCGTCCGCGGCAACCTGATGACGTCCACGTTCACCCGAGGCCCCGGTGAGGGCATCGGCATCTTCGTGATCGAGTCCACCATGGACGAGCTCGCCCACGATCTCGGCATCGATCCGGTGGAGCTGCGTCTGCGTAACATCGCCGATGTCGACCCCGGGACGGGCAATCCGTGGAGCAGCCACGGACTACGCGAGTGCCTTCAGATCGGCGCCGAGCGCTTCGGCTGGGCTCGTCACGACCCGGTGCCCCGGTCCCGGCGCGACGGCGACTGGCTCATCGGCACCGGCATGGCCGCCGCCGGCTATCCCCATCCACTGTTCAATCACACCCAACGCGCCCGGGCCCGGATCTACGCCGACGGCAGCGCTGTCATCCAGACCGCCACGCAAGAGTTCGGCACCGGGACAGCTACAGCGATGACGCAGGTGGCCGCGGACGGCCTGGGCGTACGTCTCCAGGACATGCGCTGCGAGGTCGGCGACACCGACCTCCCCAACGCCTCGGCCTGCGTCGGCTCGGCCGGCTCGGGCATGATCAGCGCCGCCGTACACACGGCGAGCACCGCGCTACGCGACCAGCTGGTCGGCATGGCCACGGCGGACGAGAAGTCGCCGCTGCACGGCGCCGATCCGGCGGCCGTACTCGTCCGCAACGGCCGCATGACCTTGCGGGATCTGCCCGAGGCGGGCGAGACCTACAGCGATTTGTTGCATCGCCACTTCCTCTCCGATGTCGAGGCGGTCGGCGGATGGGATCCGCCGCCACTGGACACGCCACACGGGCTGCTGACGTTCGGCGCGCAGTTCGCCGAGGTCGCGGTCGACGCCGACCTCGGCCTGATCCGGGTACGCCGCATGGTCGGCGCGTTCGCACCCGGGCGCGTACTCAACCCGAAGCTCGCCCGCAGCCAGCTCATGGGCGGGATGCTGTGGGGACTGAGCCAGGCGCTGCTCGAGGGCACCCGCATGGATCCGCGCTACGGTCGCTGGGCGAACGCGAGCCTCGGCGACTACCTCGTGCCGGTCAACGCCGACGCGCCGGATGTCGACGTTGAGCTCATCGAGGTTCGCGACGACGTCGTCAACCCGCTCGGCGTCAAAGGTGTCGGCGAGATCGGCCAGGTCGGAGCGGCCGCCGCGATCGCGAACGCGGTCTTCAACGCGACCGGCTATCGCGTACGCGAACTGCCGATCGGCCCCGAGCACCTGCTGGAAGCGCTGTCACCGATGTCGGCCGCCGCGGCGACATGAGCGATGCCGAGCCGAGGGCGCAACAATCCTCGGCCGGGCAGCAAACGCTGGGCACCGGCGACGGAGCCGGCCGACCGGACCCGTTCCCCGACCGCCCGGCGCTGACCACACCCGACGAACTTCAAGACCACGCCGTCGTTCGCGCCGAACGCCGACAGGTCGCGGCCCAACCGATGGTCGGGCTGGTCGGCATCTTCTTCGCTGTCGCCGTCTTTGTTGTGCTGGTGTACGGCGCCGGAGACGTCGAGTCATCGCTGGAGATCTTCGGACCGATGGCGACGTTCGCGCTCCCGCCGATCGCCATGATCGCGTTCTGGTGGAACGACTGGCCCGGTACCAGAGTTCGTGCGCCGTGGTCCGGCCTGATCGACACCGTACTCGTCGTTGTCCTCGCGATCGTCCTCACGATCGCCGGCGAGGCGATCGTCGAACGGTTCGATGTGGCGAGCATCTTCCGGGCGCGGCCCGGTCCCGGCCATCCGTCGACCTTCCCGGCCACACTGCCGCTGGCCGGCGCGGCGTTCGCGGCAATGCTCCAGTTGACGCTCGTGTCGGAGGGTTGGCCGCTACGCCGCCTCGGGCGGATCCGGTCCGGTGTCGTGGCGTTGGTCGTGGCGTGGGCGGTGGCCGTCGTCGCGTACCTTCTCGCGGTCAACACCGATTCCGTACCGGCGGCCGAGCGTGCCGACGCCGGCCTGCGCAATCCCGGTGGTCCGGTCTCGGCACCCGACTTCGGTGGCATGCTCATCGCGATCGGGGTCTGGCAGGCCGTGTTCTTCATCGGCGTACGGGGTTGGCCATTCGCCGGTATCGCGTCGCGACCAGCCCGTCTGTTGTCCGGGAACGTGGTCGTTATCGGCCTGGGCCTCGCCACCTTCTTCGGGCTGCGCGACCTGGCCGGCTGGTCGCCCGGGTTGACCGACGCCGTCTGCGGATGCGTGATATCGGCGGTTCTCGTCGTTGCCATGCTTTTCGAAGGCTGGCCCGGAACAATCCTGCGGCCGTTGCCGGGCCGCTTGCTCGATCTCGGACTGATCGCTTTGGTCACGGCCGCGCTCTACTTCGCCCTGACCGCCGTGGCCGGCAACGTTTCGTGGGTGAGGGCTAGCCCCGATGAATGGGTCACGACCGCCGCGCTGACCTTCCTCGGGGCCGGCATCATCCTCCACGTCGCGATCGGGCCGGCGATGGCCGCTCCATCGCGTCGCCGGGGCGGGCGAACCCCGCGCCACTGAGGATTCGCCCGCTACCTCGAACACCGCGGATCAGCGGTAGATGCCGGGCTTGACGACGCCGGCGTAGTACAGGAAATGGGCTCGCGTGTAGGTGCGATTGCCGGTGATGTTGGGGTTTGGCGTCGGCCCGAGAGCCAGGTCGGTGCCGAGGAACGGCCGGAATCGCGGGTTGACGCTGAGGTAGCTGGTCGGGTCGGCGCGGAGCAGACCGATCAGCGTTTCGGCGACGATGCGCGCGCCGACCGGGCCCAGGTGTCAGGCCGCCGGTGGCCACCTTCGACTCGGCCAGGACGTAGTACCACAGTGGGGTACTGCTCGCCGAACGGCCGATGTACGCCGGCGATGTCGGCGAGATCGCTCGGCAGCAGTGACTCCACACCCATCGCGGCGGCGACGGCCTGGCCGGCGGGCAGACCCCACGTGAGCTGGCGCAGCAGGTTGCGTTGGGCCAGAACGATTGGCGCGGTCTGGGTGTGCGGCGCGATGGCGGTGACCGGCAGGGTGAACAGCACGCTGGAGATGGTGGTGTCGATTTTCTTGTTGTTCTTGACCTGACCGTCGCCCAGATCGAAGAACGTCTGCCAGCCGATGTAGCGGCGCGGCGCCGGGTAGCCGCCGAGCAGATCGGCGCGGTCGTGGTCGACCGGGGCGTGGAAGTCCGGCTCGTTGACGTCGAACACCAAGGCGAAGAACGGGTTCGCCGTCGGAGACGTGCTGTCGCCGGTGCCGCTGGTGAAGTTGGCCCGGTACGACGGGCGGACCATGCTGTGCCCGAACCGGTACGCCGCCGCGCCGAACTCGATCGGCAGGAACGCATTGCCCGCTGGTGGCCGATAGAACCGGTTGCGGTGATTGAGGACGTCGGTGACGACCGCCTGGCCGCAGATCTGGGGCAGGTGCTCATTGACGAGTAGCCACTGGTAGTGCCAGAGGGTAACCTCGCGCGCGATGAGATACGTCAGGTACGGGTGGTGCCGGCGTTCATCGGGAGACACGGCGCTCGGAAAGCCGTGCAGGTTGAGCTCGTCGAGATCGTCGATGACCCGGTTGTAGAACAGAATGTGGGCGCTGTGCAGGCCGGCGATGATCACGTTCTCGTCGTTTCGCGGGTCACCGAGCAGCGCCGTATACGTCCCATCCCCGTTCGGTTTCCGGGGCACGTCCTCATGCACGCCGCCGCTGCCGATGAGGAGCTTGGGTCCGACCGAGCCGTCCGGGTTTCGTACGTACAGGTCCGGCCGCCGTCCGGGGCCACCACCGAATACCGAGTCCAGGTCGAGCGCCGGCGTACGGGTGTTCGGCGAGACCAACGGGTTCTGTGGCACCCCGAGCTGGGACGTCTGGTCGAAGGTGATGTCGTGGTCGGTGAACTGACCGACGAACGTCGACCCCGCCGTCATCGTGGGATTGTCGGGATTCGTGCCGTACGGGTTCGTCGCGGTCGGATTGCCGTTGACCGTCGGGTCGGTGATCAGCCGCGTCGGCCCGGCGGCGAGGTCGTCTCCAGCGTCGAGGATGCCGCCCGGCATGCCGACCTCGAGTAGCGCGGAACGAACCTTGTCGGTCGCCTCCGCGAACGGCTCCAGGTCGGGGAAGAGTCGACCGAACTCGCTGCTGTCGTGTGGCACCCCTGGGCGGCCATGCCCGTGCAACACGTCCGCGGCCGCTGGCGTGACCGCGGTCAGGACCGGCAACGCGGCAAACGTTCCCGCGGCAACGCCGGCCCGGCCGAGCAAACGGCGGCGCGACACTCCCCCACGCGGACTCTGATCTGTCATCTCTGCCCCTCAGTTGGCTCACAGCTCTACGCCTCGTGACGCGGAGCCTCCTGAGCCGGTACCTGCTCATTAAGCAGCACTGATGCACCGGCCACCCTTCACAGTGGGTGACAGATCATGGACGAACCTTGCGTGAACCTTGATTCGCCTGGTTACAGCCGGTAGTACGAGCGTTGTCGATGGAGCCGGTTGTACGAGTGTTGCCAATGGACCCGGTTGTACGAGCGTTGTCGAAGGAAAGGGTAGGTCGCGATGACCGTGCGGTTCGGTGTGCTCGGTGACGTCGAGGCTCGCGTCGGCGGCCGGCTCATCGAGCTGGGTCCGGCCCGGCAGCGGTGCGTCCTCGCCGCCCTGCTCATCGACGCGAACCAACCGATGCCGGTGGACCAGTTGGCCGACCGGGTCTGGGGCCAGCACCCGCCGCAACGGAGTCTGGAGACGCTGTACAGCTACCTTTCCCGGCTGCGGACCGTGCTTGCCGAGGTGGGCGACGCCCACCTGAGCCGCCGTTCGGGGGGGTACGTCCTCGGGGTCGAGGCCGATGCGGTGGACCTGCACCGGTTCCGGCACCTCGCCGCGCAGGCCCGGGCAGTCGACCATGAGACTCGAGCGCCGGCGCTACTCCGCGATGCGCTCGAACTCTGGCGCGGCACGGCGTTGCGCAGCCTGGACACGCCGTGGGCAAACGCCACGCGCAACGCCCTGGAGGCCGAGCGGGTCGCGGCCGAACGGGATCTGACCGATCTGCGGTTGCGCCTCGGCGAGCATGGTGCCCTGCTCGGCGATCTGGCCACGCAGTCCCACCAGCATCCGCTCGACGAACGCCTGGCGGCGCAGCTCATGCTGGCGCTCTACCGCAGCGGCCGGACGGCGGACGCGCTCGCACATTATCGCGACGTCCGCGTCCGGCTCGCCGCCGAGCTGGGCATCGACCCAGGTAATGCGCTCCAGCAGATGCACCAACGGATCCTCCGCGGCGATCCGGAGTTGGCCACGCCGCGCACCGCCCGGCCGGCCGGGTCTGGTCGCACAACCCCGGTGACGGCGACATCCAGAGACCGACCAATCCCCCGCCAGCTCCCCGCGTCGCCGCCGCTCTTTGCCGGCCGCGGCCGCGAACTCGCCCAGATCGGGGCGGCGTGGCAGACCGCCACCGAGTCCGGCGACACGATGGCCATTGTGACGATCGACGGGACGGGCGGCATCGGCAAGACCTGGCTCGCGCTCCGCTGGGCGCACGAGCATCTGTCGTCGTTCCCGGACGGCCAGCTGTACGTGAATCTGCGCGGTTTCGACCCCGCCGACCGACCGCTCGCGTCAACCGAGGCGTTGCGGGGCTGCCTCGATGCGCTCGGTGTGCCCGCCGGCCAGATCCCGGCCGCGTTGGACGATCGGTCCGCGCTGTATCGCACACTGCTGTCCTCGCGTCGGGTGCTCGTAGTGCTCGACAACGCCCGGGACGTCGACCACGTACGGCCGCTGCTGCCCGGGACCCCCGGATGTCTGGTTCTGGTGACCAGTCGCAGCCGCCTCACGGCCCTGGCGGTGACCGACGGTGCCACCGGCGTCAGCCTCGACCTGTTGTCCACCAAGGAGGCCCGCGATCTGCTGGCCCGACGACTGGACGCGGCCCGGCTCGCGGCCGAACCGGCGGCGGTCGAGGAGATCCTGACCCGGTGTGCGCGGCTGCCGTTGGCACTGGCCATCGTGGCCGCGCGCGCCGCCGCACAGCCCGCGGCGACGTTGACTCGGCTCACGGCGGACCTGCGAACGGCCGCCGCCGGTCTGGATGCCTTCGACGGCGGCGACGCGGCAAGCAACGTACGGGCGGTCTTTTCCTGGTCGTATCAAACGCTCAGCGTCGCCGCCGCGCGCGTCTTCCGGCTCCTCGGCCTGCATCCCGGCTCCGACGTCACCGCGCCGGCCGCCGCCAGCCTCGCCGGCCTGCCTGCTGAGCAGACCGATCGGCTGCTCGCCGAACTGACCCGGGTCAACCTGCTCACCGAGATCGTCCCCGGCCGGTACGGCCGCCATGACCTGATGCGGGCCTACGCGGCCGAGCGGGTGCAGGTGATCGAAAGCGCGACGGACCGCGATGCCGCGCTGGCCCGGATGCTGGACTACTACCTCCACACCGCGCGTGCCGCCACATTGCTGCTGGATCCACATCAGAGTCCGGTCCCCATGACCGCTCCGATCGCCGGCGTCACACTCGACCCACCGGCCGACTACGACAGCGCCCTGGCCTGGTGCGATGCGGAACGCGTGGCCCTGGTCGCGGCGGTACATCGCGGCGAGGAGCAGCGCAACGACGCGGTCACCTGGCGACTAGCCGTGGCGCTCAACACGTACCTGCACCTGCGGAGTGGATGGGAAGACCTGGTGGCCACGCAGCAAGCCGGACTGCGGTGCGCGCGGCGTGCGGCCGATCTCGCCGGACAGGCCAATTGTCTTCGTGCGCTCGGACTGGTGGCGGCGCGGGTCGGGCGCCTGGACGACGCCTACACCCACACCCAGGATTCGCTGACCCTGGCCGAGCAGATCGGCGACGAGTTGGGCCAGGCTCGAACCCAGCTGAACCTCGCTGGAATATCGGAGCGCCGCCAGCGCTACCAGGACGCCATCGCGCACTCGCAGCGGGCGCTCGATCTGTACCGCGTGGCCGGTCACCTGGCCGGCCAGGCGCGCGCGTTGAACTCGCTCGGCTGGAATCACGCCCAGATCGGCGATTACCCGCAGGCGTTGGTCCATTGCGGCAAGGCGGTGCCGTTGCACCAGGAGAGCGGCGACCGGAGTGGCGAGGCCAACACCTGGGACAGCCTGGGTGATATCCACCAGCGACGTGGCGACCACCAGCAGGCGTTGAACTGCTACCGGCACACGCTGGAGATATGCCGCGGGATCGGCGACCGGCACTTCACCGCGATCTCGCTGACCAACATCGGCGACACCGCCCTAGCCTGCGGCGATCAGGAAACCGCGCGGCAGTCCTGGCAGCAGGCTCTCGAGATCTTCACTGAGCTCGCTCCGGCCGATGCCGACGGGGTGGTGCAACGACTGCGGACACTCGCCACCGTCGGCTAGTCCTCCCACGTGATGCCCGTCGGGCTCTGCCCCTCGGCTGGCCCGAGCCGCCGAAGGAGACACCGAGCCGCGGCGACGACGCGGCGCCGGTCATGCGTGACGGCAAACGCGAACTCCGAGCGGGTGCCAGGGATCGCGCGTGCGAGCATCGCGCCGGCGGTGTGGGGACTCAAGCCAACGACGGCCCACTCGGTATTGAGCACGTCGTCGGGGTCGAGGTGGCCACCGCGGATCCCGCCTCCTGGATGCGTTGCCATGCCCGGTCCCAACACCCCCGCGAGGACTCCCTGTCGGGCCAGGCGAGAGAAGCGATTGTGTTCGGTCGGGCCGAACATGTGCGGTTGCGGAAACAGCGCGAGCAGCGTCGCTGATTCGACGAGATCAACGCCGTCGAAGGCGACCTGCAGCCCAACAGGGTGGAGCAGTCGGGCCGTGGCGCGGCTGGTCGGCCGGCCGCGGATGGCCTCGAACGGCGTCCGCACGATCGAGACCGGCCGTGATTGCACCGAAAGGGCGTACGGCGGCGCCGATGGGTGAGTCGGGATCGGACCCGGCCGGCCGAAGTACCGGCCCTGTGCCAGTGCCGCGCCGATCGACCGGGCCGCGCTCGCGTGCCTCGGTCCCTCGACCCCTTCGGCCAGGATGGTCGCATTGGTGCGCTCGGACTGCGCGTACACACAATTGAGGATCTTGGCGATCGCAGGCGTGGGTTTGCCCTGCACGACCGGAAGGTCCAGTTTGATCAGGTCCGGTTCCAGGATGGCCAGCATCGACAATGTGCCGGCGTTGGCTCCGACATCGTCGACCGCCAGTCCTGCGGCGGTCGGACGCACCCGCGCGATGCCGTCGAGCAACGACCGTGGATCGCGGTCGAGCGAGCGTTCGGTGACCTCCAAAACGATCTGCAGATCGCGGTATGCAGCGTCGATATCTTCGCGAGCATCGTCGGGGCATTCCGAGTCGAGTGCCAGCGGTTCGAGGTTCAGGAACAGCGGCAGATCGGGGCCGAGTCCGGCGGCCAACGCCGCGCGGCACGCGGACGCACGTGCCGCCCAATCGAGATCGACAACCCGACCCGTCCGGTACGCCTCGTCCAAGAGCGACGGTGCCGAGGCAAGGCGGGAACCGGTCGGACCGCGCATCAACGCCTCAAACGCCACGGTCTTCCCGTCGGCGAGGCGCACGATCGGCTGGAACACCGTGTGCAGCCGATGATCTCGAAGGATGCGATCGAGCGCATCATCTCGAGAAGCAGACACGACTCCCCCATCGACAGTTCCGGCGACCGCCACCGCCGGTAGTGGATCATGGCCGGTCATTCGCCAGCACCGACCGCGCCGCCCCGGCCGAGTACTCCTTGTGCCCGCCATATGCCGACGCTATTCCTGGTTTGCCCCATTCGGATGTGCCTCAGTTCGGTCGTGGCTTGGTGGGCTGCCCGCTCGTGAGAATCGCGGTGGCGAGTGCCTCGGCCGTTCCGACCGCCGCGCGAGGGTTCATCTGGAGCACCAGATCGATGTCGCCCAAATCGGGCAGACCGGCCGCCGCGGGCAGTTCGACAAGATCGTCCGGGACGAGGCTGCGGGCAAAGATCGCGAGACCAAGCCCGGCCCGCGTCGCAGCGACGAGGCCCAGGACGCTGCGGACCGTGCACGTCACACGATACGCGAGGCCGGCCCGCTCGAGCGCCTGGACGCCGAGCGAACGGCTGATACTCGGCGCCTGGTAGACGACCAGCGGGATGGCTCGGCCGGTCTCCACCTGAGTTCCGGGTGCGGCGGCCCAGGTCAGACGATCGCGGCGCACCAGTCGACCGCGCGTCTCCCCGGGCGCCTGCTTCAGGAACGCAATGTCGAGATGACCGGATTCCACGCGCCGCTGCAACGTCGCGCTTTGCGACACGGTCAATTCAAGGTCGATCCGGGGGTACAGGTGCCGGAAGTCGCGCAGGATGCGCGGGACCGGGGTGAGCGCCAGGTCGTCGGTCACACCGAAGCGCAGCCGACCACTGAGGCCGGAGCCGGTGAAGTAGGCGACGGCCTGTTCGTTGGCCGCGAGGATCGACCTCGCGAACCCGGCCATCGCTTCGCCGTCCGAGGTGAGGGTGACGCTGCGCGTGTCGCGTACGAACAGCGGGCGTCCGAGGGCCTGTTCCAGCTTGCGAACGTGCTGGCTGACGGTTGGCTGACCGAGCCCGAGGTTTGCCGCCGCGTGCGTGAAGCTGAGCGACTGAGCCACGGCCAGGAACGAACGGAGCAAGTCGGGGTCGTACACGGAGCCGTCCCTTCCATCATTGCAAAACGCAATCATACTAATTCGATCAATTCGCTTTTCGAATGGCAGGGGCCTAACAAGACTGAAGTCATCGACCTACGACGACGATGTGGACCCCCGTTGAACGCCTTCGGCGAAGCCGACAACCGCGATTCCCGATCCCCCAACCGATTCCCAACGTTCCGTCGTTCCGCGGCTCCGCGTCGCATCCGATCGGCGAGCGGCGCCAGCACCACTTTCGGCTCGTTGCGTATCCGCAACTTCCGCTTATTCGCGATCGGGCAGATCTTCGCCAACACCGGGTCGTGGGTGCAGCGCATCGCCCAGGACTGGCTGGTGCTGAGCCTCACCGGCAGCCCGGCGGCGGTCGGTGTTACGACAGCGCTGCAATTCCTGCCCACACTGCTCTTCGGCATGTTCGGCGGACTCCTCGCCGATCGGTATCCGAAGCGGAAGATCCTGCTCCTGACCCAGCTCGGGATGGCCAGCGTGGCCGGTGTGCTGGCCTGCCTCACGCTCGCGGGATGGGTCGCCGCCTGGCACGTGTACGTGCTCGCCTTCGCGCTCGGCATCGTGACCGCAGTCGACAACCCGACCCGGCAGTCCTTCGCGAACGAGATGGTCGGCCCCGACCAGCTTCGCAACGCCATCAGCATCAACTCGTCGGTGTTTCAACTCGGTGGCCTGGTCGGGCCGGCCATCAGCGGAATGCTCATCGGCGCCGTCGGGCCGGGATACCTCTTTGCGCTCAACGCACTGTCTTACGTCGCACCGTTTATCGCGTTGTCGCGGATGCGTGACAGCGAGCTCACGGTGATGCCCAAGGTCGTGGCACAGTCCGGGCAGTTGCGCGCTGCGCTTCGCTACGCTCGCCGCCGGCCCGAAGTGTTGTGGCCGACCGTCCTTGTCGGCGTCTTCGGCATGTTCACCGCGAACCTTCCGGTGACGCTGGCCGCGTACGCCCGGTCGGTCTTCCACTCCGGCCCGTCCGGGTACGGGTGGCTCAACGCGACCGTTGCTGTCGGTTCACTCACCGGAGCGCTCGTGTCAGCGCGCCGCTCCCGGACGACGTTGCCGGCGCTCGTGATCGTTGGTGCGGTGCTGGCGTCGGTCGAGATGATCGCAGCCGCGGTGCCGAGCGAGATCGGTTTCCGCATCGTTCTTCTCATCATTGGGGCGACGACGCTGTTGTTGCTGACGTCGGCCAACGCGACCGTACAGACCGCGGCCCCCGATGAGATTCGGGGCCGGGTCATGGGCTTGTACCTGCTTGTCTTCATCGGCGGCGCCGCGCTCGGTGGCCCGCTGTTGGGAGCCACGGACGAGCACCTCGGCCCCCGCATCGGCATGTTGCTCGCCGGCGCCGTACCGGCCATAGCCACCGTATTCGTCGGCGCGAAAGTCGCCCGCCTTACACCGGGCGGTGGTGCCGGCGCCGACGAGGCCGCTTTGGCCTCGGAGCGGCGAAATGTCGGCCGACGGTCGGTGCTGGTCGGAGTCTTGCGTACGGCGGACGCCGGCCACTGGATCGCACCACCCCGGCTGCAACCTCGGATGCCGATGTCACACACCCGCAAGCGGACGGAACGCCCCGAGCGCCTTCGGCCGATTCGCGGTCGCGGAACCGTGCAACCTTCGGCGCGCAGGAACTCGCCGTAGGTTCGGTCGCCAAGCGAGCCGCTGTATTCCGCGTCAAGCGTGCGCGGGTTCGAAGCCGGCCAGCATCATCTCCAGGGCCTCCTGGTCCGGGCCGACGAACGGGTCGGCCTCGGGCGCTTCGGCAAGCATGCCGAACAGCTGGTCTTCGATCCCGGTGGCCGGCGGAAGGTGCGTACTGAGGATGACGTCCGAATCGATGTCGCGAAGGGACCGTACAGTCTCGAAGTACCGATCGGTGTTGGCAGCGTGGATCCATGGGCTGTCGATAGTCGCCCAGAGCAGCTGCGCGGCGCGTAGGTCGTCGACGGACAGTTCTCGTGCGTCCGCGCTGCCCGCCAGGTCCGCAGTGGGCATCGCGCCGCCGAAGCAGTCGGAGCTGAAGCAGATTCGAGACGCCTCGTCGTAGAAGCCCACGGTGGCCGGGTTGTCGAACAGCGGCGGCCGGAAACCGTGCAGCACCCGGTCGCCGAGGTCGAGACTCTGGCCAGGGTTGAGCAGGTATACGCGATCCAGCGGTAGCGGCCGTTCGGTGGACATGATGCCGACGCCGAGGAACGTCGTGACGACGCGAGCGCGTGGAGCGGCGTCCATGAGATCGAACAAGCCGCCGGTATGGTCGCGATCCGGGTGAGTGAGCCAGATCCACCGTACGTCGGCCGGGTCCATCACCGTTGCGAGCGTGGCGACGAAGTTCCGGTCGGGCAGGCCGAGGCCGGTGTCGATCACGATCGGCTCGCGTCCATGTAGTACGAAGGCGTTGACGGGAACGAACCCGATGCCGGGCACCTCGAGGTAGTCGTTCAAGACGGTGACGTGCTTGCCGATTCGGTATGTGCGCATGACGCCTCCCTTGATCGGTGTTTTAGAACGGAACTGGCGACTTCAGAATCCCTTCGCCGGTCTCGCGGCCACTTACCGTGCGGCAGAACTCGACCGCGTCGATGGTGATCTGAGGCCCGCTGGTTCCAGATTGATAGGCGCCACCAGCGGCGCCGGTGAGAGTCAGGGTGAACGGCCGCCGATGCCGGCGGGCCCATTCCGCGACAACATCCGCGACGAGGCGACCGTCGTGCGCCGAAGACACCTCGACCGTACGGCCAGTTGCGCGGCTGATGTCGATGCGGTGCATCCAGGGGTCGCGGGTATAGATGATGTCGAATAGATAGCCGAAGGTCCACGGTTGCTCGCCGGGCAACTCAACGTCGAAGGTGACGGCTCGCTCCTCGGCGGTCGTCTCGCGACGCCCGGTGAGCGCTCGTCGTGCGGCGTCGTGGAGCGAACGAGTTAACTCCTGCGTGCTCAGATCGGCGTGTTCGCGAACCTGCAACGCCGTCATCGCGTCGAGTGGTAGGCCGCCGGTTTGTCGGGCAATACCGGCGGCGGCCGCGAACTGCCGCGCCCGTTCCTCGGCATCGGCGTGCTGTTCGAACATGCCGAGCAGGTGTCCGAGCATGTCCTTGACGTCCCAGTCGCTGCAGTCGGTAGGCCGCGACCAGTCGCCGTCGACGAGGTCATCAGTGAGCCCCAGCACTCGGTCGTACTCGGTGGCGGCGAGGGTCATCGCCTCGTCGTGTCCGATCTCCGGGATCTGTTCCACCGCGATTGTCGGTCCGGTCATCGCGCCACCTTCCTCGCGTGGATGGCTGCGTAGTGGGCGAGATACATGTCGGTGACGTCGTCGACCAGGCGCAACCATCGGTCACCGCCCGGTTCGTTGGAAGCCTGCTGCGCGGCCAAGCCACCGATGATCGCAATCCACGCATCCATCGCTCGTGAATCGGATATGCCGCACGCCCGCAAGTTGCTACGCGTGTGTTCCAGGGCATCGACCGCGGGCGCGTACGACTCCAGACTCGGCTCGAATCCGGGGATCGTACGTTGGAACAGCAACTGGTAGCGCACCGGATCTTCGACGCAGAACCGCAGGAAACTCCGCGCCTGCGCTCGCAAATTCGCCACTGGATCGACCGTAGACGGCAGCGCGGTGAACCGACCGAGCAACTCGCGATTGGAAGCGGCGAACATCGCGTCGTAGATCGCGTGCTTGGACGGGAAGTACACGTAGAGCGACTGCGCACGCATTCCTACCCTCGCGCCGAGATCACGCATGGCCAAGGCGGTCAGTCCGTCTTTGC
The DNA here is from genome assembly GCA_963724705.1 of uncultured Actinomycetota bacterium. Classification (GTDB taxonomy): domain Bacteria; phylum Actinomycetota; class Actinomycetes; order Mycobacteriales; family Micromonosporaceae; genus DASQPR01. The sequence goes on along the minus strand of CAVRVS010000004.1, from coordinate 683,375 downwards.
GCGCCAGGGCCCATGCCGCGCTCAAGATCTCCGCACGAGTCGCGGCATTGCGCTCGGCTCGACGATCTCTAGGCACAATTCCTGACATAGTCAGTCATTATGAACTTTGTCAGGAAATCAAGCAACCGCAGATAGCGACGCATAGGGCGAGACCGGTGAGCGCCGAGCCAGCCGGCTTCCGTGGCGAGCCGACGGACGTCAGGTCGGTGATCTACGGTGCACCGTAGCCGCGACAAATGCGGCGATGAGCGGCCAGTAGCGGTCGGGCCGGTCCAGCCACGGGAAGTGCCCAGCTCCGTCGATGACCGCGAGCTGGCCCAATCCGTCCGGCAGCGCGTCGGCAATCTCTCGCGAGGCTGCGACCGGCGTGACCGGATCGTGTTCGCCGACGCAGACCAGCGTCGGACAACGTACGCGACCCAACTCGCGTACGACGTCGAGCCGGCGGAGCAAGTCCATGCCCACCACGCTCAGCCCTGGGTTCTGGATCGCACGTCCGAGCTCCTGGGCCGTCGGGACACATGGGCCGAACGCGGCGAACACGTCGGCCCACTCGTCTTTGCTGACCGGCGTGCCGCCGTAGTCGCTGCGGGCAAGGCCAGCTACGGTGTCGCCCGCGACCGCGCGGAACCCGTCGACCAGGCGATCGAGATCGAAACGCGCCATCGTGGACTGCAGGATCAACCCGGCGGCGTGGCCGGGGTGACGCGCCGCGTACAACATGGCGACGAACCCGCCCATCGAATGCCCCAGAACCACAGGCCGCTCGATGCCGAGCACCGCGCAGAACGCGCGCAGATCGTCAGCGCACGCCTCGAAGCTCCAGCCGGTCGCGGTATGCCGAGCGGATCGCCCATGCCCACGAAGGTCGACGTACACGACCTGCGCTTGGCTGGTCAACTCGGCAAAGTGCGGTTTGAGATAGGAATGATCGAAGCTGCCGGGTCCACCGTGGACGAGGATGACCGTGGGTCGTTCCCGCATCCGACCGCCATCGGGAACAACCATTGACCCATCCACGTCGAAGAACAAACGGGTGCCATTGACCTCGACGTACACGTCGCGCTCACCACCGACCGATTCTTGAGGTGGAAGATACGCCGTGCGGGCCGAGGTTTCGAGCTGACCGGGTGTCGCCAGGCCGACTGTCGAATCGACTACGGCAGCAGTGCGGCCGCGAGTGAGTCGCCAATGAATTGGCCGTATCGGGCCGAGTCCCATCCGCACCGCACGACAAGAAGCTCGTAGAGCTCCGGTGAGCTGTACGTCCACATCAGGTCGGTCGCGTCTTCGACTGTCATCCCGGTCTTCAGATGGCCGCGGTCAGCCAACGTCGTCGCGTTCTGGCGCATCCGGTCCCGGCGTTGGCTATCGCTATCGCGCAGCAGAGCTGCCATTTCCGGGTCAGTGACCGAGGCATCGCGGACGAGCAGATGGATCGGCGCCACCAGCGGTGCGACTTCGGCACCGAGCGCGCCCCACCGACGTACGACGACGCGTGGGTCCAATTCGGTGTGTTGCATGCTGTCGGAGCGGAGTGGTGCGGCGACCGGACCCGCGCCGCCGAGGCTGCGCTCATAGATTGCCCGGACGAGCCCGGCCTTGCCACCGAACGCCTTGTGCACGGTGTCGATTGCGACGCCGGCCTTGTCAGCGATCGACGTCATGGTGGTGGCCGCATACCCATCGGCGAGGAATCCAACGCGGGCGATGTCGAGGATCGAATCCCGGTTGCGGCGCGCCTGTTCCTGGCGCCCACGAGAGTTGTACGCCCGCGTCGTCTTCGCTGCGCTCACAACGCGAATTCTATGCTACCGTATTGAATCTAGCCACCTAGATTAGATTTGAGGTCCGGTATGAACGGATCCACCAGCCCGATGGCGATGGTGCGGCGGCTCGAAGCGGCGACCAACGCGCACGATCTCGACGCGCTCGTTGACTGCTTCGCCGACGACTACCTGAACGAAACGCCGGCGCATCCCGCGCGCGGATTCCACGGCTCCGACCAGGTACGGCGCAACTGGGCACAGCTGTTTGCCGGAATACCGGACCTCAGCGCACGTGTGGTCGGCGTGGCAGTGGAGGCCGACACCGCATGGTCCGAGTGGGAGATGTCAGGGACCCGTCGTGACGGAGCGTCTCACCTGATGCGCGGCGTGATCATCTTCCGGGTCGTGGCCGGCCAGGCCGCCGCCGCCCGGTTCTACCTCGAGCCGGTCGACGACCTCAGCGGCGACGTCGACGCCGCGATTGCCCGAACCACGGCAACCTCGTCACCACACGACGACCGGCCATGATTCTTGTCGCTGGCGGCACCGGCACCTTGGGCGTACCGCTGGTCCGCGCGCTGGCCGCACGGACCGAGAGCGTGCGCGTGCTGACCCGCGATCCACGTCACGCGGACACCCTCCGAGCGTCGGGCATTGAGGCCGTGACCGGAGACGTACGCGATCCTGCGACACTCACCCGGGCGTGCACCGGCTGCACGAGCGTGGTCTCGGCGATACATGGATTCACCGGCGGGCGCGGAAGCAACCCTGCCACGATCGACCGCGACGCCAACATCGCGTTGATCCGGGCCTGCCGAGACGCCCAGGCCGAACACATGACCCTCATCTCCGTCTACGGCGCCGCACCCAGCCACGCCATGAGCTTGCACCGCATGAAATTCGCCGCCGAGCAAGCTCTAGCCGCGAGCGGGTTGCCCTGGACTATCGTGCGACCGACACCGTTCCTCGAAACCTGGATCGATCTGATCGGCGCCGAGATCTCGACCCGTGGTCGGGCGCTCGTGTTCGGCCCGGGCGAGAACCCCGTCAACTTCGTCTCGGCCCGCGACGTCGCGGACGTGACCGCCCGCGCAGTCGGCGATGAGCGCATGCACGGACAGATCCTTGACGTCATCGGGCCAGAAGACCTGACGTTCAACCAGATCGCCACGCGACTCACCGTCGCCGCCGGCATCCCCGCCAACACACGCCACGTGCCGCTGGCCGCGATGCGGGCGATGTCGCTGCTGACCAGACGCGTCGCACCAACATTGGCCCGCCAAACGCAAGCCGCCGTCGTCATGAACACCACCGACATGACCGCACACCACGACCGAGGGCACGTTGGGCCCACCACGATCGACGAGCTCATCCGAGCGCGAACGAGCCTTCGTGCCAGCAACTGACCGAGCATCGCCGGCATCGCGACGGATCCCAGCGCCCATGCACGCAGTCCCCAATGGATCACCATCGGAGACTTCGTTTCCCATTCGTCGTTGCGCCCGCCTCGCAGGAGCTGCACGTCTGACGTAGCGATCGATCGTGCCTAGGCCCGTGAGATCGATCAGGCCTTGGCCTGCATGCTCGATCGGGCCGGGTTACCCTGCGCTTCGGCCTTCGGGTCCTTCACGTCCTTCTTCGCCAGTACGCCGGCCTCGACGCGGTCACCGAGGTCCTTGTCCACGTTGCGCCAGTATTCGAAGGCGCGTGTGAGGACCGGCTCGCTCACGCCGTTGAGCAGGTGGCCGACGATGTTGTTCACGAGACGTTGGCGACCGGGGTCGTCGAGCACCTCTCGCACCATCGTGCCGGGCTGACCCCAGTCGTCGTCCTCGGCGCGCGTTGTGTACGCGGCCCGCACCATCTCCCCGTCCGAGTACCAGTGACCGCCGTCATCGGTCCGCTCCGGCTCGGCCTTCGGCCCACCGTACGAGTTCGGCGCGTACACCGGGTCGCTTGCGTTCTGCACCCGCATGGCGCCGTCCTTGGAATAGCTGTGCACTGGCACCTTCGGCGAATTCACCGGGATCTGCTTGTAGTTCACGCCCAGCCGCGCCCGGTGCGCGTCGGCATAGCTGAAACCGCGCGCGAGCAGCATCTTGTCCGGCGACAACCCGGTGCCGGCCACGAGGTTGTTGGGTTCGAACGCGGCTTGTTCCATTTCGGTGTGGTAGTCGGTGACGTTGCGGTTGAGCGTCAACCGGCCGACCTCATGCAGCGGGTAGTCGCTGTGCGGCCAGACCTTGGTCAGGTCGAACGGGTTGAACCGGTACGTCTTGGCATCCTCGAACGGCATGATCTGCATGTTCAACGTCCAGCTCGGGAACTCTCCGGCCTCGATGTGCGTGTAGAGGTCGCGCTGGTGGTAGTCCGTATCCACCGCGGCCATCTGATCGCCCTCGTCCTGAGTGAAGAACTCGATGCCCTGGTCGGTCTTGAAGTGGTACTTGACCCAGAACCGCTCACCCTTGCCGTTTATCCACATGTACGTGTGGCTGGAGTACCCGTTCATGTGCCGCCACGTACGCGGAATCCCGCGATCGCCCATCAGCCAGGTGACCTGGTGCGCGGATTCGGGCGACAGCGTCCAGAAGTCCCACTGCATATCGTTGTCGCGCAGATTGTTCGACACCCGTCGCTTTTGGGAGCGGATGAAATGCTGGAACTTCATCGGATCCCGGACGAAGAACACCGGCGTGTTGTTGCCGACGATGTCGAGGTTGCCGTCACTGGTATAGAACTTCACGGCGAATCCGCGCGGGTCGCGCCACGTGTCCGGGCTGCCCCGTTCGCCCGCGACGGTCGAAAATCGGATGAGCACCTCCGTCTCCGCACCAGGCTGGAACACCGCGGCGCGAGTGAAGGCGCTGACGTCCGCGTCACCTGAAATATGCCGAACGCGCCGCCACCCTTCGCATGCGGCTGCCGTTCCGGGATGCGTTCACGGTTGAAGTTGGCCATCTGCTCGATCAAGTAGTGGTCCTGCATCAGCAGCGGACCGTCCGGGCCGACGGACAGCGAGTGCTCGTCACTGGCGACAGGAATGCCCGCGTCCGTGGTCGTCGGACGACGTTCTTGTGCAGTCACGTTGAACTCCTTACGTCGGAAGAGATCGAATCTGGTCCCTTCGGAAAGCTGGGGTACGGGCCCCAGAACAATCACATCCGTCGTGGGCGCTCAATGCCGCGCTCCAAACGATGATGTTTGTCGCCGGTGCCCCGCTCGAACTGGGATGACGACCGGGCCGGCTCGATTCGCCGCATGGGTACGGCCCACGCGCTGGCCGAGCGCCGCGATCCCCGACCTGATCACGCGTAGTCGCGCCGCACGCAGCGCTAAGTCGGACGAAGGAGCCGTTAACCCCAACGTCGCACCGTCTCTGGAACGAATCAAGTCGCCCGTGTCAAGGCTATCGCCGGTCGGATGTACCGGTCGCAGTAATCGGGCTCCCAGATTACACAACAAGTCTTGTACAAGATGTCTTGTGGATATATCGTCAGGTCGTGACGACCGAAGACCGCGTCCTGACAGCGATGTCACATCCACTGCGCCGCCGGCTGCTGGACATATTGAAGGTGTACGGACCCGCGACCGCGAGCGCTCTGGCCGAGCGATCTGGTCAGGGCGTCGGCAACATCAGCCACCACATGCGGATCCTGGCCGAGGCCGATCTCGTCGAAGAGGCACCGGAGTTGGCGCGGGACCGCCGGGAGCGGTGGTGGCGGCGGGCTGCGGGCGGCATCACGTGGCACACCGGCGACGCGAGTCTCGATCCAGCGGCCGAGGCAATCGAGCAAGCGGCGGTGTCCGCCAACCTCGAACGCCAGGTCCAGTTGATTCGCAACTGGCTCGGCGCCTCCGATGATCAGCGGGCAGCCTGGCCCGAGGGCCCGTTCTCGGTCGATGCGTGGCTTCGCGTCACTCCGGCCGAACTGACCGCGTTTGGCGCCGAACTGATGGCGATTGTGCATCGGTGGGCCGAGCGCGAGATCCCCCGCGACGGGCAGCACCGCGACACCGTGTTCACTTTCGCGCGCGCGGCGCCCGCCCGGCCGTAGCACCACCGCCTTTGCCACCGGCCCGGGTTATCCGCCGGGCGGTCCCATCCCGGCGTCCCGCACCCATGCCCGCGGCCAACCCGGCCATGGCGCGACAGCCCAGTGCGCATGTCGCCGCGAGCCGTCAACGAGGAGTTGTCATGCCGAGCACGCACTCGCGCGCCGACCGTCTCGACGGTGCCGCCGTCGCTGCCGGGCCCGCGACCGATCACGATCCGCCGCGCCGCGATTCCGAAGACGGCGTCGCGACTCCGGTCGCGTCCCATGATGGCGCGCCCGACAACCACGATCGTGAGGCATCAGCAGGTTCGGTCGCGCCGGCCGCTTCGGCGCGGCCGTTGTTTCGGGACACCGCCGTCCTCGGCTGGGCACTGGCCCGCAGCGTCTCGGACATTGGCGATGCCATCGCATTCGTAGCAATCGCGTACGCAGCGGCCCGACTCGGTTCGCCGGCGGTAGCCGGCCTCGTGCTCGCCGCTGCGGCCACGCCGCGAGCGGTGTTCATGCTCATCGGCGGCGCCATCACCGATCGCGTCGACACGCGCCGGCTGATGATCGGTACGGACCTCGCGCGGGTCGCCGTCTTGGCCGCGGCGTTGGCGTCGATCGCCGTGTGGGGCGTGTCGGCGCCGCTGCTGATAGCGATCGGCGTGCCCTTCGGCATCGCGGACGCGTTCTATACCCCCGCGTCCAGTACGTTCCCCCGGCAACTCGTCGCCACCACCGAGTTGGCTCGACTGGCTGGGCTCCGGCAGCTGATGACGCGCATCGCCACGATCATCGGTGGACCACTCGGCCTCGCTCTCGTTGCGGTCGGCGGGTTGAGCGCCGCGTTGGCCGTCGACGCGTTGTCGTTCCTCGTCATCGCCGTCGTCCTCGTCGCCGTACGGCCACGTTGGCCCATGGCGCGATCAGTAGGCCGGTCGATTCTCGGTGACGTACGCAGTGGGCTCGGTTACCTCGGGCGCACTCCCCCGGTTCGGGACCTCGTCATCGCCCTATCGGGGCTCAACGTCTTCGGTGCGCCTGTCCTATCCGTCGGCATTGCACTGCGCACGACCCAGCAAAGCTGGAGTCCCAACGGGCTCGGCCTGCTCACCGGCTGCGTCGGGATCGGCGCCGCCATCGGGACGCTTACGATCATGGCGTACCGCCCGCGACGGCCGGTCCTGTTCGGACTCCAACTCATGTTCATCCAGGCCGCCGCGGTCGCCGCTGTGGGAATACTTTCCTATCCCGGCGAGGTCGCCGCGATGCTCGTCGTCGGTCTCACCGCCGGACTCGCCTCACCGCTGCTCGCCGGCGCCGTCCAGGCCGCCGTCGCCGAGCAGTTTCTCGGCCGTACCAGCGCAGTCTTGAACATCGCCGACACCGGTCTGGCCCCACTCGCGCTGGCCGGATTCGGCCTCCTCGTCAGCACGTCGAACCTCGCCGCCGCTTGTCTGGCGTTCGGCTTCGCATTCGCCGTACTCATGGTGTTCGCCGTCAGCCGCCCTCACCTCGCCACGCTGACACCGGTCGGCGGATGAGCGCGCCTGCATTGAGTAATCGCGAGAACAAAGAGCTGCCGCGTCGCTCGTCAAAGCGACGCGGCAGCTACCGTGCTTGGGCGCTATGGCCTCGCAACTGGTCGGCGGTTGTGTAGCCCCGGTCTCACCCGCTGGTGTTCGGGCTTTCTACCAATAGTGTTTGCGCCCGCCGACCTGGCGACCGGCCGCGCCGAGCAGGAACAGCGCCGCGCCGACGATCAGCACGATGACGCCGATCGTCCACAGCACCGGGATATGGGCGAGGAGACCAATGATCAACAAGACGATACCAAGAATGATCATGACGATTTCAACCTTTCGAGGGGATCCTGCTTCCGGGCGGCGGTCGCCGTCGGCACGCAGGGAGGGCCGATGGTGCTCAGTCGCTGAGGTCGTTGACGTCCGCGTTGCTCGCGCTCTTCTTGATCGATGCGATGGTGTCCAACGCGGACTGTTTGCGGGCATAGGTCTCGCTGGTGGCAACAACTTGTCCGTTGCTTGCGACGAGGTTGAACCGGAACTGTCCGGTCGACGATTTCTTGATCTCGAACTTCATGGGGCGCCTCCAGTTGGCGTTTGACGATGCCGCCCTGCGTCTTCCCGGAATCCCGCCATTTCATGCCCCGACCGGACCGCGCGCTTGCTTCGTGCTCCCGACGACACCCGTCGACTGCCCAGCTCCACGTGCGCCGGTCCGTACAGCCACCGACCTGGCCCAGCGACGCTCGTGGACGAACGTGCTCGCCCGCGGACCGACCGATGGCCGCGCTCGACGTATATCGGGCCGAGATTGTGGTTGGCGCCGCTATGGCGCACGACCGTTCCCGCGGCCATCATGACGCGGATGGACACGATCAAGACGCATACGGTCTCCGCAAACGGCATTCGTCAGCAGGTACACATCGGTGGTCCCGACGACGGCCAACCGGTGCTGTTCGTGCACGGCAACTGCTCGTCGGCGGATTTCTGGCGGCCACTGTGGCGCCATTTGCCCGACGATCTTCGTGTCATCGCGCCTGACCTGCGCGGTTACGGCGGGACACAGACGGCGCCGGTGGACGCGACACGCGGGCTGCGAGACTTCGCCGACGACGTGCTCGCGGTGCTCGACGTGGTGGCTCCGGGCGTACGACCGGTGGTGGTCGGTCACTCCATGGGCGGCGGCGTCGCCGTACAGCTCACGATCCAACGTCCGGAACGGGTCGCGGCCCTCGTGCTCGAGTCGCCGGTGTCGCCGTACGGATTCGGCGGCACCCGCGACGCGACTGGGACGGCAACCACCCCTGACTTCGCCGGTACCGGCGGAGGTGCGGTCAATCCGGAGTTCGTCAAGCTGCTCGCGGCGGGCGACCGGGGCAGCGATCAGGCCAGTCCCCGTAGCGTGTTGCGGACGACATACGTCGCCAATCCGTCCTCGCTCACCGACGACGAGGAACTGCTGCTGGATACCGTGCTGTCCACGGCAGTCGGCACGGACAACTACCCGGGCGACTCGACTGCCTCGCCGAACTGGCCGATGACGGCGCCCGGCGAGCGCGGTGTGCTTAATGCGATGTCGCCCCGGTGGCTCAACCTCGCCGGCATCGTCGACAGCCCGGTCAAGCCGCCGGTGACCTGGATCCGCGGGGATGCCGACCTCATCGTCTCCGACACCTCAATGTTCGATCTTGCCCAGCTCGGCAGCCTCGGCCTGATCCCGGGATGGCCCGGCCCGGACGAATGCCCGCCTCAGCCGATGGTGACCCAGACCCGGCAGGTTCTCGACCGGTACGCCACCGCGGGCGGGACGTACCGCGAGATCGTTTTCGATAAATGCGGCCACTCGCCACACATCGAACAGCCGGCCAAGTTCGCCGCCATCTTGGCCGAGATTGTCGCCCCGGCCCGGTGATGTCGGCCGGTTGTCGGCCTCAAATCGCCGGATCAGGCGGCCGGTGTTTCGGGGATGCCCGCGGTGCCGCGGCCCGGGCGGTGAGCTCGTCGGTCGACGCCGCGAGTCGTGCCGTCGGTGATCCAGCGGTCAGCTCACGCCGACCTCAGGCGCGACGGCAATGACAGGGTGATCGTCGGCGTGCGCGATACGGGTCAGTTCGCGCCAGAGCATGACAACGAACACGGCCGAGCCGACGAACGCGAACCAGAAAGGTGCCGTCACGCCGAAGTGGGTCGCGAGGACGCCGCCAATCGCCGAGCCGATGACGAGGCCGCCGAAGGTCCCGATCGAGTTGACGCTGTTGACGCGGCCCTGCAGTTGCGTGGGGACAGCGCGCTGGCGCACGGTGATCGACGTTGTCCCCCATACGAACGCATGTGCACCAAACACGAAGAAGATCGACGAAGCGACCCACGGCGACGTCGTGATGGCCAGCCCGAGATGGGTAAACGTTTCGATGATCAGGCCCGCGCGCATGACATTGCCCAGACTGACCCGGCGGGTGATCCATCCGTATAGCGCGGTACCGAGGAGGCCGCCCGCGGCCGAGACGGTGGTGAGGAGCCCGAAGCCAATGGCACCCAGGCCGAGACGCTGCTGTGCGTAGAGAACCAGAACCGACCAGGCGGCACCGAACGTCACGTTGAAAATCAAGATCGTGAGGACGAGGGTACGGACGGCGGGATGTCGGACCGTCCACCGCACCCCTTCGATGATGTCGTTCCGGAGCCCGCGCGGGCCCGCCTCAGAGTCCACGCGTTCGGCCGTGGGCAGCGCGATCCTCGACACCAACGCGACCCCGGCGGCCACGAGCACCATCTCGCTCGCGAACGGCCAGGCCCGGCCGACCGCGAACAGCGCGGCACCGATCGGTGGCCCGATGAGCTGGTTGAGCGTGATGAAGCCGGTCTGCAAGCGGGCGTTGGCGATCGCGAGGTCGTCACGATGCACGAGCATCGGAGCCAGCGTCGCGGACGTGTTATCGGCGAAGACTTCGGCCGTGGCCAATAATCCCAGGGCCACGACCGCCTCGACCGCGGTGAGCCGCCCGGCGGCGAGGGCGAGAACCATTGCGATCAGTACCACGGCGCGCAGCCCGTCCGCCGCCATGACGATCCGTCGGCGGTCGCGCCGATCCGACAAGACGCCGGCGTACAGACTAAAGATCAGGGCCGGCGCCCATCGCAGCAACGCAGCGAGCGAAACAAGGAAGGGGTTTCTGGTGAGCGATGCGACCAGCAGCGGTCCTGCTGCGATGGCGACTCCGTCGCCGAGATTGGTCGTCCAGGAAGACGCCAGCAGCCAGCGGTAACTCGCTCCGAGGCGGGCGGGGGCGACGACGTCGAGGAGCTTGCTCACGAGGTGAGCACGTTACCTGTCCCCCAGCAGCACCGCATTCCTATTTCGCGAGCCATCCAACCGCACGGTCGTGGATTCGGTGACGAACCGGCCGGGCGCCGATTCGGCGGCGGTCGGCGACGCGTCGACGCGAGCCGTTTTCGTGTATTACCTCGGCACCAATCAGATCTCGCTACGGTCGAGACGTTACGCCGAGAATCAAGCGACGCTCAGGAAGGAAGTCCATGAGCGATATGAATCCTCCCACTGTCGTTCTCGTCCACGGCTCGTTCGCTGATGCCTCGAGTTGGGCCGGTGTGACCGAGCGGCTGGAGAAGGCCGCAGTGCCGGTGCGGGCGATCGTCAATCCGCTACGTGGCATGAGCGCCGACGCGGCCTATGTCGCGAGCGCGATGGATCAGGTCCCAGGCCCGGTTCTCGCCGTTGGACACTCCTACGGCGGTGCGGTCATTACGAACGCCGCTGCCAGCGCCAAGAATGTCATCGGGCTCGTCTATGTCGCCGGCTTCGCCCCCGACGAAGGCGAGAGCGTCGGGGATATCGTCGCCACCTCCAAGGACAGCATTCTGATGCCTTCCGTCCAGGAGACCAGCTATCCCACCGGGCAGGGCTCGCAGACCTCGTCCGAATTCTCCATTGACCCGACGAGATTCCACGAAGTCTTCGCCGGAGATCTTCCGCAGGACCAGTCCGATGTCCTCGCCGTTTCCCAGCGACCGGCCTCGGCCGCGACGCTTACTGAACAGTCCGGTCCGCCGGCATGGAAGAACCTTTCCAGCTGGGCCGTTGTTGGCACCGCGGACAAGACGATCGGCACCGACGCGGTCCGGTCGATGGCCCAGCGCGCGGGCGCGGATATCACCGAAGTCAACAGCTCCCACGTCGTCATGATCTCGCAACCGGACGCCGTTACTGACGTCATCCTGAATGCGCTCCGGATCGTCAGCTGACAACGTAGTCCCAGACCGCAGCGCAAGCCGTGCGACGAAGCCAGACAGGGCGACCTCTGATCTGAGGTCGCCCTGTCTGACAACCAGCGCTCTCTCCACCGCAAGCGCCCGCGGGCACTCGCGCAATCCGCGTGCCACAACTGAGGTAGCCACCCGATGCGGTTCGCCGCAGGTGTCGCGTCCTTGATTGACAACCCTTGAGCCGGCGCGTACACGATGCATGCGGCCGCCGACTGGGCGGGACGCATGAGTTTGCGGCTGTTCCCGCGTTAAGACGATGGGGTGGGTCATGATCGACACGGTTCGAGCGGTCTCACCGGCGGGCCAGGATGCAGCGACCGTCACGCGCTTACGTCTGGGCGTCGGGGTTATCGCCGGCGTGCTGCCGTTTGTGGTGCTATTCGGAAACATGCTGTTCGCCCACAGCGCCATCTGGCTCGGTTCGATCAGCGGCTCCTACTACACGCAGATGCGTGGTGTGTTCGTCGGCAGCCTCTGTGCTATCGGGGTCTTTCTGATCGCCTACCGGTACGACAAGTGGGACGACATCTGGTCGACGGTCGCGGGCGGGCTGGCGATCGTCGTGGCACTCTTCCCCACTCCGCCGGATCCGGTCAATGGAGTCGTGACCCGCACTCAGGTGACGATCGGCACCGTACACTTCGTCGCCGCCACGTCGTTGTTCCTCGTGCTCGGGTACTTCTGTCTATTCCTGTTCACCCGCTCGACCGACAGCACGGCCCAGACACCGCAGAAAGAAACCCGCAACACGATCTACCGCTGCGCCGGTGGCGTGATCGTCGCCGCCATCGCCGCCGCCGCCTTGATTGCTCTCTTCGCACCTCGATCGGTGCGCGAATCGTGGAACACCCTGTTCTGGTGCGAGACCATCGCGATCCTGTCCTTTGCGACGGCGTGGCTCACGAAAGGCGGAGCCTTCCCGTGGTGGAACGATCCGGCGCCCGCCCCGATCGCACCGAGCCAACGCTCGCAGTCACCAGAACCGACGATCGCACCGTAGGGTTACGTGCTCTTGCGGATCGGCTCGAAACGATCTGACGACCGCCCGCCGCCCGACCGCCGAGACTCTCCTCGATGACGGAGCCGATGACCGCTCGCGTCGTGATCATCGGCGCTGGTTCGGCCGGCCTCGCAGCGGCGGCGGCGTTGCAGCGCCGTCGAATCGATGCTGTGATCGTCGAGCGAGGATCAGAGGTAGCGATGTCGTGGCGAAGTCGTCATGATCGGCTCCGCCTCAATACGACACGTCGAACGTCCGGGCTGCGACCGCTGCCAATTCCGCGGCAGGCCGGACGATGGGTCAGCCGCGACGCGTACATCACGTATCTCGAACGGTTCGCGGCCAGCCTTCGGATTCAGATCCGGTTCAATACCACGGTTCACCGCATAGATTGGGCCGATGATCGCTGGCACATCGCGACCAACGCCGGCACACTCTCGGCCTCTGACGTCGTGGTGGCAACGGGGCTCGACCGAGTCGGATGGATACCGGACTGGATCGGCCGGGCCGGGTTCGTCCGACCCATCGTGCACGTCGCCGATCTACCGCACCCGGCCGACCTGAGCGGACAGCATGTCCTCCTCGCCGGAGCGGGGAACTCGGGCGTCGACATCGCCGCCCATCTCATCGATGCCGGCGTCGCGAGCCTGTGGCTGTCGGTGCGTACGCCGCCGAACATTGTGCCCGCCGAGATCCATCGCGTGCCGCTACAGGCGGTTGCGCTGCTGGCCAGGTTGTTGCCGGAACGGTTCCGCGACGCCATTGCCAGACTTGCCAGCCGGTACGCCTTCGGCGATCTCCGTCGTTTCGGGCTGCCGGCTCCGGCCGACGGTCCGTACCGGCGGTTGCGTACCACGGGCGTCACCATCGCCGTCGACCAAGGACTCGTCGCTGGCCTTAAAGCTGGCCGGGTGCATCCAGTCGCCGAGATCCATCGTCTCGACGGGACCGACGTCGTATTGAGCGATGGCATCCGGTTACAACCCGACATAGTGCTCGCCGCCACCGGATACCGTACGGGCCTCGAGACCATCGCCGGACACCTCGAAGTCCTCGATGAACGCGGACGTCCACGACTCGTACGCCACCGGACGTCGCCCATGCCCGGGATGCACTTCATCGGCTTCCACCCCGCGATCGAGGGCAACCTTCGTCAGCATCCCATCGAAGCCCGACGGATCGCACGCGACATCGGGCACCGCCACCGCCGAGGCAGCCGAACGTAGGTATCGCCGCCCGGCAAATTGAGTACCGGCTACGCATGTGTGGGCCGGGTTGACCGGCCGACCATATCGACATCTAACGAAGCGGAACGCCCAGTCGGAGGTCTTGTCGTGAACGGTCAACACGAATCGGCGCTATCCGTGCCGTGTCCGCAGCCCGACTGCGATCGATCGGCCGACGTCATCGACCGGTTCACGTTGTGGTCGACCGATGGTGAGATCCTTCATCTCAAAGTTCGTTGCGGACTCGGTCACTGGTTCACGACTCCGGTCGGCCCGGTGCCGGTTCGGCGCGATCGCGTAAGCATGGTGGTTACTGAGGCCGCAACGCCGTTAGGCCGATCACCGCACATGGTGATCCGTCGACCGCGAGCGCGTTCTACCCGCTGATCCTCCGGTGCGGCTGATCAGGCGCCGGGAATGAGCACGCCGAATCCTTTACGCGCCAATCTGATCAGCACGTAGCCGGGCCGCGTCAGATCACGTACGCGCGCTGTCGCCTGTTCTTCGAGCACGGCCAATTTCGCCGCGTAGTCGCCGGACCCGGACCGGCGGGCTCGATCGAGTACGACCGCGTTCCGCCATACCTTTGCGCGCGCCTCGGCGAGGAATCGACGCGTGGCCGCACGGTTGGCCGGACGTAGCAGCCGATCGAGCAGAGAGCTGGTCGAGATCGCGTTGAGTTCGTCGTCCTCCGCGCCGACTCGTGCCTGCAGTACGGCATCGACGTGCCGATGATCGGCTTGCCGGGATCGCAGCACGTTCGGGTCGTCGAAGTCGGCCGGGCTGATGACGGCAAGGAGAGCCTGCGGCAGATCGAAGTTGATGTGGGCGTTCAGGCCGAAGAGCACATGCCGCAACGGAGGAATGTTGGGCTGCTCGCGAGCCGCGTCGAATGCGATCCGCCATGGTCCCGATACGGGTTCGCCACGGCGGTCGGCGTCGAGGGCATCGACGTACAGTTCGGCGAATGCGAGATCCCAGCGGCTGGCCCACGTGTTGTCGGTGAAGCCGCCACGGTCGATCTCCGCGGCCACGGCAATTGTGGTTCGGAGGTATGTCGCGTGGAAGAAGCGACGGGCATCATCGAGGCCATCGAGATCCGCGCGCATCCGGGCAATGAGAGCACCGATGTCTTCGTCAGCCACGGTCCAGTCGCTCCATCCGAACGTAGAAAATCGCCATAGCGAGCGTCAGCACGACGAAGCCGCCGACGAACGTCCACGTCAGTGGCTTGTCGGCGGAGAAGTCGCGGTGGGCGCGGATCCCGCCGATCAGGATGAGTATGAGCATGACCAGCGCAACCTGGAGCGGGATACGGGCGCTGGCCCATCGCCGATCTATCAAAGCGCCGATGCCAGCGAGACCGAGGCAGAACACGGCGCCCATCACACGGGCCGTCAGCGGCGTGAGCAGCCACGGCCACACCGAGATCGCGCGCGCCGGAGCAACGAACAGGAACAGGCCGGTGACCAGCGCGAGCACGCCGACGATCCCGATGATGCGCGCGGCCGTCAACGGCATGAGCAGGTCCCCATCTGCGGCCGGTGGATCATGCCGGCGGTTGCTGACGTATACGTACGCGACGAGAAACGGTGTCGTGAAGTAGAGACCGGCCCACAACCAGAACGCCACGCGTCCGTGATGGAATTTGTCCCAATGAATGATGGTCGCGATGCCGAGCAGCGTCGCGAACGTCGCGACCGGAACGAACCCGCCCTTGATCGCCTGCCATTGAGTCGCCCGGCCGGCGCGCACGAAGAAATATGCGCCACCAAGATACGCGGAGCCGAGAATCATCGGCGTAACCGTCGGCACGATGTGCCAGGCAAAAACCGTGTCGGTGTCGGTCGGGACCGGCCACAGCACCGCGAACGCCACGACCAAGAATGGAACGATGAACCAGGCGACGCCACGGGTGAGCGGTAGCACCCGGCCATCGCGGACCCCGGATGCCATAGCGGTAGATTCGCACGGCGCGAGGCCGGCTCACATCGTGCGAATCGGGGAGCCTGACGAGCTGTCGGGGGGACTCTGTCGTGCCAAGGGCGCGCGAGGGACACGAACCTGGGAAGGCTTCGTGCGGGACCGCCGCGCATGATCGTCGCGCGAACCCATCGCGCGAGACCGTCGCGTGGGACTGTCTGCGCGGCCGAACAGCTGTCTTGTCGATTTCGGGCGGACCCGGTCGTCGTATCAATGGTCAGGATCTACTGAGTGGACGGCCCGTCGCTCCCGCCCGGGCTTGCACCAAGAGGATCCTTCATGACCTCCGAAGCACTCCACGGGAAGGATGTCGGCATGTCGAGGACTTACCGGCTCGGCCCAGTACGTCGAGCCATCAATGTACTTATGGTGTCGATGCTGCAGATCGGCATCGGGCCGAAGTCGAGCTATCTGTTGACAACCACTGGCTGCAAGACCGGCAAACCCCGGACCACGCCGGTGATTCTGGTCGAGGCGGACGGCCAACGTTGGTTGGTCTCGCCCTACGGACAAGTCAGCTGGGTTCACAACGTCCGCGCGGCGCCCGAAGTATCGCTACAGCGCGGCCGCACAACGCAGGCGTTGTACGCACGGGAGGTCGGAGCGGACACGGCCGGACCCGTCCTGAAGACCTATGTCCGCCAGGTAAGGGTGACCGCGCCGTTCTTCGACGCTAAGGCCGCCGACTCGCCTGCCCGTTTCATCGCGGAGGCGAAGCGACACCCGGTATTCGAACTGATGCCGACGCAAGCCGCGGGCTGAGATCGGGATCGATTCGTCATTGGCCGCCGGCCTATGCGATTGCGAGGATGACCTTGCCGCGGGCGTGGCCGCTCTCGACGTGGCGTAGGGCCGCAGCCACGTCGGCGAACGCGTACGTCTGGTCCAGCACCGACGTGAGCTTGCCGTCCTCGACGAGCCCGGTCAGAGTGAGCAGGTCCTGCTGATTCGCCTTCGCCGAGAGGAGTCGGATGCGTTGACGCACGAATCGGTCGACGACCGCCGCCTTCGCCATGCTGCCGACGGCGCCGACGACGCGGCCGGGTGAGCCGCCTCCGTTGACAACGAGCGTCCCGGCCGGAGTCAAGGCCTTCCGAACGCGGCCGAGCGGTCGGTTGCCGACGTTGTCCAGGATCACGTCGTAGTGCGAACGGCCGTCGGTGAAGTCGTCCGTCGTGTAATCGACGACGTGGTCCGCGCCGATCGAACGAACCAGCTCGACATTGCGAGTGCTGCACACTCCGGTGACTTGAGCGCCGAGCGCGGCTGCGATCTGGACGGCGTAGGTGCCGATCCCGCCCGCGGCGCCGTTGATCAGCACCTGCTGCCCGGCCCGCACCCCGGCGACATCGACGAGTCCTTGCAGAGCGGTCAGCGCCGCCATCGGGATCGCCGCCGCTTGCTCGAACGTCAACCCCGACGGCTTGGGTACGATCTTGTCCGCCTTGGCTCGGGCGTACTCCGCAAACGCTCCGGCGCAGAATCCGAGCACCTCGTCACCTGGCCGCAGCGCCGTGACGTTCGTGCCAACGGCCTCTACCTGCCCCGCGCCGTCGACCCCGGCAATCCGATCCTTCGGTTTCGTCAGCCCCACACCCAGGAGCCGCGCGACGCGCGGGTCGCCACGCAGCATGTGCCAGTCATACGGGTTGAGGGCGGCGGCATGCACACGAATCAGCACGTCATCGGCGCCGATCTCCGGTACGTCGATGTCCGCTACTCGCAGGACCTCGGGCGGACCGAACCGTTCTTGGACGATCGCCTTCATCGGTTTCCTCTCCGTCGTCTTACAGCGACCGGTCCGACGTGTAGCCGACCCGAAGTCGCCCGTGCCAGCGCAGGCGCCATCAGAGTAAGCCGCCCGAGCGAGCGGACGACTCAATCGTCGGCTGGCCAACACCGCCGAAGAGCGCAGTGGCTCGCGGCCGGCCCAGCGGGAACCGCGCGTTGACAGGTCGCGCTCAGGAGTCGTCGCGCCAGTCCGTACGGTTGGAGATGTCGCCGTACGCCCACGTCATCACGTGCGACGGATCGACGCGCCACACTTCGACATCGTGAGCGCGTACAGTGTCGCGGGTTCCGGTGCCCGGGTCCACGTACTTCTCCGACCAGGCGGCCTCGACGGCGTCCGCCTCGGTCTGGTCCGACACCAACGCGCCCGGACCCTCCAAGATGACCGCGTCGTCACCATCAGCGAGATGCGCGACAGCCCACGATCGGTGCCGCAGGTTCACCACCTTCTGCAGGTCGAAGCGGCTGATTGTGTAAACGGTCGGATCGCGCCAGACAAACCAGACGGGCACGGCATGTGCGCGTCCATCTGGTCTCGTGGTGGCGAGCCAGATCGTGCGCGACGCGCGCATCCGCAGGTCGACCACGGACCACGGAATGAAGCCATTGGTCAACCTCAACGCCATGTGTGCCCTCCGGTCCACAGATTTCTCAAGCCGTTCGCGGCGAACCTAGGCGACGGGTACGACGCTCACGCGCCGTCCTTGCCGCTCATTCGCGCGGCCACCGCGGCCAGTGCGTTCTCGTCGCCGACGTTTCCGGCGAACACGACGTACGGCCGACCGACCGCGCGCGCATCGGCCGAGATCGGTCGGTACACGGAGACCATTCCGGCGAACAGCTGGCCGATTACTTCCACGCGTCGGATCCCTAAACCAGTGACCGCGACGTCGTGCGACGTGATCCCGCCCTTGGCGAGCACCCAGGCCGGCTCGGCCGACAGCACGGTGTTCACGATCGCCGACACGCAAGCCGACACTCGCTGCGCGATGAGCAAACTCGATTCGCGATCCGACGCGGAGACCAACGTCCGACTGGTGAACAACAGCACGTCCGAGCGCTTGAGCGCCGCCGCGATCCGTCCTGCCACCTCGTCCACGTACAAGTGTCGTGCTCGCTCGTCCTGCGCGAGCAACGTCGGAACATCGAGCTCGACCTCGGCCGACCCGAACGCCTTCCGCAACGCGGCAATCTGCCGGCTCGTCTGGCCGACGTGCGAGCCGACGACGATGAGACCGTGCCGACCCGGGTGGCCGTGTGGCCAGATCTCTGAAGCGACAAGGGGTGCGCGTGGCTCCTGACCGTCGAGGGCGCGTACGAACGACGGGCCGGTCCGGTACAGGAACGATTTGCCGCGCGCCTCGACCGTCAGCGCCGCGAACGCCACAGCTTCCAGATCGGAGTAGTCGAGCGCGTTGACGACGACGACGTCACCCCGGCCGGTGCCGTCGAGGATCTCCGCCACACGCTCCGGGCCGCCGATGCGTATGTCCCCCAGACTGATGGAACGGATGCGCTCGCTGCCGATGGCGCCGCGGGCCGCGGACATCACGAACTCGCGCAGATTCGAATCGGCGTAGCCGAACGTGACGTCGCGCGCGAATTCCGTCTGCCCGACCGGGACATAGCGACCGTC
This sequence comes from uncultured Actinomycetota bacterium, assembly GCA_963724705.1. GTDB lineage: Bacteria > Actinomycetota > Actinomycetes > Mycobacteriales > Micromonosporaceae > DASQPR01. The sequence continues at coordinate 664,120 of CAVRVS010000004.1, read as the reverse complement.
GACTCGCGCCCAATGGATGTCCCCGGCAGTTACCCGACCGGCTTCCAGGTACGCCGGCAGAAATAGGACGGCGTCGTGACTCCGACCCCGAGCCGCACGCACTCCGCTCCAACGCAGCGATCTCTGCGAAAACGTGGCCACGAAGCGTCGAATCACCGCGGCTGACCAGATCTATCTGGCGTCCCCGCCGTTCGGCGAGTTCGATCAGGTCCGCGCCGACCGATGTGTTCAACGCGATCGCTGCCGGCTCTGTCATGCTCCGGGTGTTAGTGAGCACAAAGGCCGTCGGCGTGGACCCGGTAAACGCCGCCGGATACTCCGCCGGGTCGGGCACCGTCACCACCTGGATGCCGTGTACGGACTGGGAACCGGTCGGATCGTCGTCCAGCACGCCGATCATCCGGCCCGTTTCGGCGCGCAGCCGCCGGATTCGGGACCGGAAGTCGATATCGGCCGAGATCGGGGGAACGTCGCCCCAAGGCTCATCGGCCATGCTCGCCCTCAAACCTTCAGTTGGTAGACAGGTGCAACGCACGAGCACTCACGACGGATTGCATCGGATTCGGCCCAGCGAGCCGTTGGTGCCGGAAACCGACCGCCGACGGATTATGCGGGACCGGATGTCGGTCAGTCGACTGACGCTGGCTGCCTCGCGGCCGAGAACGCGGCCGAGAACCCGCCCGGGATCGCGCCCGAGATCGCGTTGCCCCGCCCCGGTGTCATGACCCTGGCGTCGTTACGCTGACGTGGTGGCACCCGGGACCCCCGAGCCGAGAATCTCCCGAGCGTCAACCCACGCAGTCGATCCGCGTCGACCAACGGGAGCCGCCGTGAACGTCGTCATCACCGGAGGGGCTGGATTCCTCGGCGTCCGCCTGGCGCGAGCGATTCTTGCCGAACGCGCGATCGCGCTCGACGGTCAACCGCCCCGACCGGTCCAACGCCTGATGCTGTTAGACCAAGTCGATCCACCCACCGACCTGACCGATGACACGCGCGTCAAAGTCTGCCGCGGGAACCTCGTCAACTCGTTGTCGGCGCTTGCCGAGGCGGACGTGGTATTCCACCTCGCCGCCGCGGTCAGTGCCGATTGCGAGGCCGACTTCGATCTCGGCATCCACGCGAATCTTGAGGCCGGGTACGCGTTGTTCGAAGCGTGCCGCGCGCTGCCTCGACCAACGATGCTCGTCTTCGCCAGTTCGCTCGCCGTCTACGGACGGTGGCCCGGGCAGCCGCTGCCCGACGTGGTGACCGACCAGACCTTGCCGACACCACGCAGCAGCTACGGCGTCCAGAAGTTGATCTTGGAGCAGCTGCTGACCGACTACACACGCAAGGGTTTCATCAATGGCCGGCCGGTGCGGCTCATGACAGTCAGCGTCCGGCCCGGGCGCCCGAACGGCGCGGCCTCAAGCTTCCTCAGCGGCATCATCCGTGAACCGCTGGCCGGCAACCGAGCGATCTGCCCGGTGCCTGCCGATACGGAGGTCGCTCTTGCGTCTCCGGCCCGGACCATCGAAGGCCTGCTTCGTGCCGCGGCAGTCTCCGCCGCAGCGTTCGGTCCGCCGATCGCCATGAACCTACCCGCGGTACGGACGACCGTCGGCGACATGGTGGCGGCGCTGTCCGTTGTGGCCGGTCCAGACGCAGCCAGGCTGATCGACTGGATACCGGACCCCGCGATCGCGGCAATCGTGGCAGGGTGGCCGGCACGCTTCGAGACGGCCCGAGCTGCCGCGCTGGGGCTGGCGGCTGACCCCGACTTCACCTCGATCGTGCGCGCCTACGTGAGCGAAACTCAGGACATCTCTAGGTCGGCTGGGGTTGCCTCGGGAGGGCGGTGACGGTCGCCCAGCCGATGCCCGCGGTTCTTGCCGGCGGGCGCAGGTGCGTCGGCCGCCTCTTGCCGACGAGGGTACGGTCTGGGGAGTTGTGACAACTCGTGAGTCGTCAGGGAGGCGACACGAATGCGTGGCAGATCATCGCCGTCCGTAACCGATTCGGGTGCGATCACGCCCGGTGAGCAGGAGGAACGCATCATGAGTTCGCCCGGCATGCGCCGACCACAAGTCTGGGAGACCGTTGATGCGACCGGCCCGGTATCGCGAACAAACCGGATCGGTGCGGACTGGCCGGCAGCCAGCTGGGGTACGACCGAGCAGACCGACGTGCGCAACGCCGACCCTTGGCCGCCAGGCGCGCTGACGGCCGCCAACATTCCCGTCACCGAGCCGTCGACAGAGCGTGAGGCATCCGCGCCACCGACGCGACGGACGCGGGCAAGCGTCGTCGCGACTTTGTCGCTGATTGCCGGGTCATTCGGCATCGCCGCCGCCCTGACCGGCCTGCTCGCTCCGCTCGGTTTCGCCGCCGGCGTGGTCGGCGTGCTCTTCGGTGTCTTTGCACTGCGCGCCGTCCGACGCCCCACCGTCAATGGCCACGGGCTGGTCACCCTCGGTTTGTTGTTCGGCTTCGCCGCGATCCTGCTGAGCGTGCTTGCCATCAGCCACTCGACACCGTGGCTCTCCAACCGCACCGACGAGATCGCCGTGGTGCACACGTGGCTCAACGACCACGTTCATTGGCTGCGCCGCTGGTAGGTAGCGGTCCAGCCCCTTCCGGGGTACGTCAGCCAACGCGCGCCGAGGCACATCGCCTCGGCGCGCTGTCGTATCCCGTGAGAGGTGGGCGCCGCCCCGCAAAAGCCTGGACGAGGGGATGCCTAGGCCTACCTACCAGCTCATCCGATTCGCCTACGTATGTCGGACCTTCCGCAATACGTCACCGCTGCCGATGTGACCGGCATCCGGCCGCCGAACGATGGAGTCATCAGGGAAGGACACCGTAAGGAGGCCGGAGATGTTGATCTACCCAGAGGGCATGCTGGCCGTCAGCTCACAGCACCGCCAGGAAATGCTCGATGAGGCGCAGCGCTGGCGGCTGGTCCGGCGCGTACGCCGTACCCGTCGGGATCGACGCACGGCGCCCGACGGCGCCACGAACCGCACCCGTCGCGAAGCTGGCGTGAATGCCCAGCCGGACGCGACCTCCCGCCGTGGCCACATCGCCGGCTGGGTCGCCGCCGGTGGCCGCGGCCGGGTGGTGATCCCGCCGAACCCGTCGACGCGGAGCGATCTTGATCGACGCGCGCTCTGATCAGCTCGGTCGTGGGCGATCATGACTCTTCGCCAGTGCACGTGACGTGATGGCATGATCTCCCGGTGGCCACCTATGAAGTCGCGCTCGTCCTCCTCGTCGACCGTTCGGGCGCCGTGCTTTTGCAGCATCGCGACGGGAATACATCCGTCTCCCCGAATCAGTGGAGCCTGCCCGGTGGGCGTATCGAGCCCGGCGAGACGCCCGAGGAGGCCGCCCGGCGCGAGCTGCTGGAGGAGACCGGCCTGACCGCCGGCGACCTCGAACCGCTATGGAGCGGCCCGCGCCCGTTCGAAGACGGGTTCCCGCACACCGTTACCGTCCACATCTTCCGCGGCACGACTGACGCGACCCAAGACGACGTGGTGCTGGGAGAGGGCCGTGCCATGGTCTTCGTTCCGCGCGATCAAGTCCTCGACCGTGAATTGGCCGCTTCCACCGCGGTCGTCCTGCCTGCCCACGTCTCGGCCGCCTGATCTTCGCCGTGGTGGTTGAGGCGCGCCGCCGGCTCAGCCGATGTGCCATCTCCAGGTTCGGCGGTTATCAGGTGTGGCGCGGGTCCGCGCCTTGATCATGGCACGGATCATCAGCAATGCGGCGAGCGCGATGATCTGTCCGCCGACGATGACTTTGTTGACGTCGACCGCCGGTCGCCAGCCGACATTGCCGTCCTTGATAACGAAGACACCCAGCGGCTTGGCCGATGTCCCCACCCCACCGCCGCTCCCGCTGGCGTCACGGCCATCCTCCGCAGGGCTCGTGCCGCCCCCACCACCGCCACCGCCACTGACCTTGGCCACCGGCAGTACCGTCAGCCCGTCCTGCGTGATCGGAGCGCCGAAGACCCGTCCGGCCGCGGTGCCGTCAATCACGTCCCGGATGGTTTCGAGGACGCCTGTGTCCTTGCGGGTCGACTGTGTCATGGCCATCAACTCCGTCACATTCCGCTGTCGGTCACGCCGGAGCGATGTTCTGGTTGAGGTGGAACACGTTGTCCGGGTCGTACTGCATCTTGATGTGTGCTAGCCGGTCGTACCCGGAGCCGAGGTTGTCCCGTATGCGACCCTGGTCGTCGGCGGAAGCGAAGTTGGTATACCCGCCAGCCTCCGAGTACGGTGCGACCGCGGCGAAGTAGTCACGTACCCATGCGGTGTGTGCCTCGTTGTCGGCGGGATCGGGCCACATGCCGGCGATGACGCAGGCGAAGTTCGCCTCGCGGTGGCCGAACGCAGTCGCGTCGGCCGGCACGTCATGACAAGCGCCGTTAATCGGATATATGTGCATGGTCGAGTTGACGACCGGCACGCGTGGGCCGTATTGGAGGTGCGCGGCGATCGCGTCATCGGTCAGATCCTCGACGAACACCGCCTTCCAGTAATGCTGCAACCCGCGCGGCACCAGAGCATCGAACGACGAGTTCAGGACCGGGTACGGCATCGGTCCGATCATCTCGGCCGCCGGCTTCGCCACCTGGCGGAACCGGTCGATGACGCGCGCTCCTTCTTCGTGGTCGCCATTCCAGCACGACACCACGACCAGGAATGGATCGCCGACGCGGTCTTCTGGGATGAACGGCAATGGCGGCGCGAGTTGCCACGCCGGGAACCCGCCGTACTCACGTGGCGCGTCGGCAATGAAGTCACGGTAGTAGCGCAGGATGTCCTGGGCGTCCTCCGGCTCGAACAGCAATAGGCCGCCATAGATGTCGCGCACCGGGTGCATGCGGAACTCGAAGTCGGTCACGATGCCGAAGTTCCCGCCCCCGCCACGCAACGCCCAGAACAGATCGGGCTGCGACGATTCACTGGCCGTCACCATCTGGCCGTTGGCCAGCACCACCTGCGCCGAGATGAGGTTGTCGCAGGACAGACCATGCGAACGGGCCAGGTAGCCGATGCCGCCACCGAGCGTCAGACCGCCGACACCGGTGGTGGAGATGATGCCCCCGGTCGTTCCGAGTCCGTGGACGTATCCGGCGTCGTTGAGCATTCCCCAGGTGGCGCCGCCGGCCACGTGAGCGGTGCCGGACGCGTGATCGACGCGTACGTCATTCATCATGGACAGATCGGCCACGATGGCATCGTCCGCCGTGCCGAAGCCGGGCACGCTGTGCCCGCCGCCGCGGACCGCGAGTTCGCGACCATTCGTCCGCGCGTACTCGACGGTGTTCTGCACGTCCTGTACGTTCTCGCATCTGACCACGGCCGCCGGATGCTTGTCGATCATAAAGTTGTAGACGCGGCGGGCGTCGTCGTAGTCGGGGTCGTCCGGCATGATGACGGCCCCGTCCACGCGCTCGCGCAGTACGGTGATCGACGCCATGGTTGCCTCCCATTCCAGTGGGTCGGAGGGCCGGCAGGACTGTGGATGCGCATCGCGTTCCGGCCCGCTCACCCGCGGGCGATTTCGACGCTGTGACCGCTGCCGCAACGGAAGCTACGACCGCTACCCGAACGACGGCGATGACCGGTTCTCGCACGCATACCGGCATACCGACCTAACGGCACAGCGGCACGGTCAGTCGCGACTATCGACGCCGGTTCCCTTGTCCCCAGGGTGGCACAGGCGGCTGTCCGGCGGGCTCGAATGCCGTCAACCGGTCCGGCGGCTGGCGACGTGTTGCCGCCGCCAGCCGCCGGCCCGCTCCTGTCGCCACTCAGGTGCCTGGCATCAACCGCCACCAGGATGCGGTCGAAATCAGGAGCGAAGTCGGTTGGATTCGACAGCGTGATCGTGTTGTGCCCGCGTTGAGATGAACCGTGATCGTCTTCGTGCCGATGGTGTTGAAGTCGCCGGTCGGTACGGAAGGACACCGATTGCGCCGTGCCGCCGTTCGCCGACTACCAGTGCCGACCGTCCGGTGGTCGACCCATCCAGATAGACGAGCGTGACCTGGTAGTCGCCGGACGAGGCCGCGTTGACACCGTTGAACGTCAACGTGCCGCCACTGCCGACGAACCCGACCTTTTGAGCCGCCCGAGCACGCGGTGCACGACGCGACCCGTGCGCCACCAGCCAGCGTGTTGCCGGATGCTTCGGCTTCGTACGACTTCGGCCCCGGCGGCGGCGTCACCGCGCCGTCGGCGACCGCGAATCCGTTGAACACCGCCGTCGCGGTCGTGCCGGTCGCGTGCGACGTTACGAACACGCCCGCGTCCTGCGTGTCCGCTTGGCCCCGACCGTCGCAGTGCCGACCGTGTACCAGCCCTGCCCGTCGTAGGAGTAGTAGCCGGTGTAGGTCGACGAGCTCGTGCGCTCCAGCTTCAGATGGATCGGCACGCTATACGGAAGCGTCCCGTTCGCGGGCGTCACCGAGTTGATGAACTGCCCGCCGTTGTTGTTCCATTCGAGCTGGATGCCGCCCGATGGCGACGCGAACAGGATCACGCCTTCGGGCGTGGTGCCGGACCCCGTCATGTCGTTGCGGACGATGATGCCCGCCTTGCCAAATCCGGAAAGGCTCTGAGTGGAGGCAACGTCGACGTCGATGGTCGACGAGTCGCCAACCGAGCCCGGCTGATAGATCGTGCTGTACGCGTCGCTGCCCGAGAACAGATCCGCGCCCGCTCCGATGATGCCGAGTTGATCCCCGGATTGCGCGAACAACGCCGGGGCGTCGGCCGCGGACGAGTAGGTGCGGTACGGCGCCGTGACCGGTGGACTGACGGTGACCGACTCGGTTGCCGTCGCGCTCTGCGGTGTCTTGCCGGCCCAGGTGTAGTCGGCGCTTCCGGTCAGCGTCCCGGCTTGGAACAGGCCCGTTGGCGATGGCGCCGTGACCTTGAACGTAGCCGTGACGGTCTGCTCTGTTTCGACCGCCGGGAAGCTGGTCGCCGAGGTGGGTGCGACGTTCCAGCCCGCTGGCGCGTTCACCGCGAAGCGGACGTTCTTCGCCGCCAGGTCGCCGTGATCGGTGAAGGTCGCGGTGAATGTTGCCGGCGCTCCGCCGGTGACCGCCGCCGGCCCCGACATCGAGTAGGTCACGCTCGGCGGCGCCTGGCGTCGGATTGCTGCAGCGGCGTCACGCGGTACAGCGCGACTCCGTGCGACGCGACCACAGGCGAGATCACGCCGGTCGTTTCGGTCGTCGAATGCGCCCACAGATCGTTGACGGCGTAGTCCGTACCGGCGGCCAGTCCGAGTGCGGATGCCGAGGTGGAGATGGTCTGCGGCTGGCCACTGGTGTTGAACAGCGCGACCACGACCGCTCCGTCCGTCTCGGTCTTGGTGAAGACCTGCTGGCCGTTCGCGTTGTACACGCGGGACGCGTCGATCGCGTCCTGGTCAACCGACAGGACGTCCTTGTTCTTCAGCAGTGTCAGGTCGGTCGGGTCGAGATTGGTGAGATCCGTGCCGAGGATGAACGGCGAGGCGCCCATCGCCCATAGGCTCATCTGCGTCTTGCGCTCGTCGACGGTGAGACCGTCGTTGGCGCCGTTGCCGACCTCGATCGAGTCGTAGTCGTTGAACCCGCCCGGTCCGCCGTACGGCTGCCAGCTCGCCACGGTGTTGAAGCGGCCGGAGACGCTCGACCACTGGGTCAGTGGATAGCTGGAGCCGCCCGGGCCGCAGTAGCACTCGATGTCGCCGCCGGTGCGCCATCCGTTGGCCAGCTGTTTCCACGTCGACGCGGATCCGATGGCGAGGCTGTTGGACAGCTCGAGATGGATCGGCCGACCAGAGTTGACCAGCGCGGTCGACCAGGCTTGAATGTCCGGAATGTCGCTGGTGCCGACACCGTCGATCTTCAGGTAGTCGACGCCCCACGACGCGAACTCCTTGGCCCACGAGTCGACGAACGCCTGCGCGCCGGGCTTGCTGTAGTCGATTCCGACCATGCCGCCGCAGTTGTAGTTCTTCTCGCTTGCCGTCGTGGCGATGTCATCGGCGTGGTACGGCGTGCCTTCGATCGGCGTGTTCTGAGCGACCGCCTGCTTCGAGATACCCGGTGTGACGTAGATGCCGAACTTCAGGCCTTTGCTGTGCACGTAGTTGGCCACGACCTGGATGCCGTTCTCGCCCTCCGGACCGGACGGAAACTTGGTCGCGTCGGTCAGCCACCGGCCGTACTGGTCGACGGTCGGCCCCTGGCTGCCCGGGCAGACGTAGTAGAAGTCGTCGATGTTGACGTACTGATATCCCACCGAGGACAAGCCACTGCTCACCATCGCGTCCGCCGTGGCCTCGATGTTCTCCGCCGAAGGGCTGTGCCGGATAAAGCTCCAACTGCTCCAGCCGAGTGGTGGTGTCGCGCCAAGGCCATTGTCCGAGGCGGCGGCGGGAACGGCGGTCGCGGCTATCGACACTGCCATCGCCGGGGTCGCCATCAACGCGGCCAACAGGCCGCGAATCACTTTGTTCATGCTGCTCTCCGTCAGAGTCGGGGGGACGAGCTGCTGCGGGGCGGCCAACGCCGACGGAGGACAGCGATCACCCGAACCCTGTTCGCCTGACTCCGACCTGAGCCAGCCGCGTCTCGCCGACGCAGGTGGCAAGTGCGTCCTGCAGCAGCGGCGGCTCACGGCCGCCACGACGGCGGGCCCATTCACGAAGACCGATCCGGGTCGGGCACCGTAGGAATCGAGGGTTCCGGTCACGACTGAGCTCATCGACTGAGCCGTCGCCGAAAGAGCGGGGGACTCCCTCGGCGGCCAGTGTCGATCCAACAGGATCGACCAATGTGTACGCTTCAATCCGTCAGATTCGCACTGAATCACACACACTCCGACAAGTCAATGCCTTGACGCTCCTCCGGCGTCCACTTTGGATCCGCCCTCGGAGTCCCGATCGCCATGTCGCCAGAAAGAACCCGCTGATAGACGTGGGTGACGAAGGTCGCGGCGAACAACCCCGGACATGCGTCAGCAACCGCGGAGGCGTGGACGCCTTTGTCGCTCCGGCCGGCAGATATCCGGTGTCTTCAGGTCGGGTAGTGGACCTGCTCCCCCGATGAGTACGGCTATCCGCCGGCCATCGCGCCGAGGATGATGAACGGCTCCGTGCCGGCGAGGACCTGGTCGGGCAGCGCCTCGTCGGGCGACGCGTTCGAGAGGTCTTCCGCGCAGCCATAGAAGCGCACGTATGGCCGACGCTCGCCGCTGCGGCGGTCACGGATAGTGCCGAGCAGCATCGGATACTGCGACTCAAGGCTGTCCAGCAACCGGCGCTGGGTGACCGGTCCGGCACCGTCGACCGAGCCGGCCACCTCGACGCGTACCTCGCCGCTGACGCGAGCCAGGTTCTTCAGGTGCGCGGGCAGGACAACCCGGATCACGCCAACGCCTGGACTTCCACCGACAGCACGGCGGGCAGGTCCCGCACGATCGGTGCCCAGCTGTCGCCGCTATCGGCCGAGTGGTAGACCTGTCCCCCTGTCGTGCCGAAGTAGATACCGCACGGATCGAGCTTGTCGACCGCCATGGCGTCGCGGAACACGTTGACGTAGCAGTGTGATTGCGGGAGGCCGTTGGTCAGCGGCTCCCAGTCATCGCCACCCGTACGGCTTCGGTAGACCCGCAGCTTGCCCTCCGGCGGGTAGTGTTCCGAGTCGCTCTTGATCGGCAACACGTAGATGGTTTCCGGTTCGTGCGCGTGGACCGCGATCGGGAAACCGAAGTCGGACGGCAGGTCACCGCTGATCTCGCGCCAATTCGCGCCGGCGTCGTCAGTGCGCATCACGTCCCAGTGCTTCTGCATGAACAGGGTGTCGGGCCGGGACGGGTGCTGGGTGATGTGGTGGACACAATGGCCGACCTCGGAGTCCTCGTCGGGAATCTCACCCGAGCGCAGGCCTTTGTTGATCGGCAGCCAGCTGGCGCCGCCGTCGTCGCTTCGGAAGGCGCCCGCGGCCGAGATCGCGACGTAGATCCGGTTTTTGTTCAGCGGGTCAAGAATGATCGTGTGGAGGCACATCCCGCCGGCGCCCGGCTGCCACGCGGGCCCGGTCGGGTGGGTACGCAGAGCCGTAAGCTCGCGCCACTGGCCGCCGCCGTCGGTCGAGAGGTAGAGGGCGGCGTCCTCGGCGCCGGCGTACACGGTGTCGGGGTCATCGGGCGACGGCTCGAGGTGCCAGACGCGCTTGAACTCCCACGGGCGTGGTGTGCCGTCGTACCAGAGGTGTTCGCCAATCTCGCCCTGGTAGGCGAAGTCGTTCCCGCCGGTGGCCCACGTCTTGCCGCCGTCGTCGGAGCGCTGGATCACCTGCCCGAACCAGCCGCCGGACGGCGACGCGTAGAGCCGGTCCGGATCGGCCGGCGACCCGGCGAAGTGGTAGACCTCCCAGCCGCCGAAATGGGGCCCGTCGACCGTCCAGTCGTCGCGTCGGCCGTCCGAGGTCAGCGTAAACGCGCCCTTGCGCGTGCCGACCAGCACTCGTACACCGCTCATGCCCTCACCTTCCCGCCATTCGGCGCCACGGACAAGCTGCGCTGTCCGTCGCGCCGAAGCCTGATGCGCCTGTACCGGAAATCGTTCTCTCCAGGTACGACGAATCCGCGCCTCGGAATTCGACAGGGAGGCGGCGACTATTTCGGCAAAGTTCCAATCGCGTCGACGGGATGCCCGGTCGACCGATTCGAACCGCGGGTGAGGTAGAGCAGGGGCACGGACGCCGGTGAGCCAGGAGCGGCGGATCACCGCACGATTGCTCCGATGTGCCCGGTGAGGCTGGTCAGGCCTGCGGCGCGGCGATGTTCACCATCCAGGCGACACCGAAGCGGTCCACACATTGGCCGAACTCGTCGCCCCACATCTGACGCTCGAGCGGAACCGATACGGTGCCGCCGTCGGACAGCTTGTCCCAATAGGCGTGCAGGTTATCCGCGTCGTCGCCACTCAGGCTCACCGTCATGTTGTCGCCGGGGTTGAACGATTTGCCCGGTGGACAGTCCGCACCCATGAGCGTGAAACCCTTGTCGGTCTCCAAACTCGCGTGCATGACCTTGTCCGCGCCCTCGGCATGTGGATCGCCGAATTCGCTGAACGTGCTCAGGGTCAAGTCTCCGCCAAGGACGCTCTGGTAATACTCCATCGCCTCGCGGGCATTGCCGCTGAAACTGATATATGGGTTCAGACGTGAACTCATCGCATGCTCCTCGGGCCGTAGATGGGTCCTCATCGCAGATTAGCAGGCCATCGACAAATCATCCCATACCGTCCCAACATCGACGTCGCCGCAGCGGATTGTCCGAGGTCGAGGTGGCGGCGTGGTCGCGAGGCAATCGGTCTATCCAGCGCGAACTGCCGGTTCGAGCTCATCGGATCGCAAATGCTCGTGCACCATGCGTACGACCGTCGCGCCTTCCCCGACCGCCGAGGCGACGCGCTTGATCGAGCCCTGTCGTACGTCGCCTGCCGCGAATACGCCCGGCATGCTCGTCTCCAACGTCAGCGGCTCGCGGGGATACGTCCACGCTGCTGCCGCGTGGTCGAGAACGTCGTGACCAGTGATCAGATAACCCTGCGCGTCGCGAGCGATTTCCTCGGGAAGCCACTGCGTGTGCGGTTCGCCGCCGATCATGACGAACAGTGCGTCCGCCGCCACTTCCTGTACGGCTCCGTTCGCGCGATCCGCGAGCGTGATGGACTCGAGCGAGCCAGTGCCGGATCCGTCGACGACCTCGGTATGGTCACGGACGATGACATTCGGCGTCGACTCGATGGCCCGCACGACGTAGGTGGACATCGACTTCGCGACGCTGTCGCCCCGGACGAGCAGTGTGACCGTGCGGGCATGCTTGGCCAGGTGCGTGGCTGCCTGTCCGGCCGAGTTGCCCGCACCGACGATGAACACGTCCTGGCCCTGCATGGCTCGGCTCTCGCTGACGGCCGCGCCGTAGAAAACACCGGAACCCACGAGCGCCTCAAGTCGAGGCACACCGAGCCGTCGCCATTCGATGCCAGTAGCCAGTACAACCGCGCTGGCGCACAACTCGGTCCCGTCACGTAGGTGCACGACGCGAATCTCGTCCCGGCGTTCGAGTGCGACCGCTGGCTGCGCGAAGACGATGTGCGCGCCCATCAGCCAAGCCTGCTCGCATGTGCGCCCCATCAGAACGCCGCCGTTGATGCCGTGCGGAAAACCGGGATAGTTCCTGATCAGCGGACTCGTGCCAGCCTGCCCACCGGAGACCTTCTCCTCGAGCAGCACGGTCTCAAGCCCCTCGGAGGCCGCGTAGACGGCCGCAGTGAGCCCGGCCGGCCCCGCTCCGACGATTGCGACTTCGCAGGTGTCGACATCGTTCGTCACGTTGACGCCGATCGCGCGAGCAAGATCGGGCATGCTCGGGTCGATGATGGTCTGCCCGTCGTAACGAACCGCCACCGGCAACTGCGTCGTTTCGAGCCCGGCCTCGTCAAGCAAGTGTCGCCCGGCTTCGCTGTCGACCGGATAGACCCCGAACGGCATGCTAAATCGGGTCATCACGTCGCGCAGCTGCAGCACTCTGCTGTCGCCCTCGGCGGCAACGATCCGAAACAGCTCGAAATTCGGTTCCTGCTCCCTGATCCACGAAAAGAGATAGTCGCTCATGGGCCCGTACATCATTTCGTCGTCGGCCCATGGCCGCACGATGTGATAGTCCGCGCGTCCAAGCGCTATCGCCTGCACCGCCGGGCTGCTCGACGAATAATCGCGATCGACCAGCAGTACGCGCTTGGCCCGCGGATGCAACTCGTGAGCGTGCGCGAGCAGCTCGGCGTCAGCGTCATCGACAAGCAGCAGCGCTACGGACACGTCCGTGGCGGCCAACTCCCGCAGCGCGACCAAGGCCGCCTCCGACGAGGTCTCGCCACGCACCGTGAAACCGTTGCCGAATCGCCGGGACAGGTCGGAGACCAGTTCGTCGAGCGACGCTCTGTCGTGGTCGACCACATAAAGTACCGGCAAAACCGACAATTGCCCCATACACCAGAGCCTAGTCGGGTCCCTATCAGCTCGGGGCGCTACGCCGAACGCGACGAATTCGAGCCGCTGTCGTGCGCATTCATGCGCACCGGCCGCGATCGGACCGACCAGCGCACAGTGCGCCAAGATCCTCGCTACGATCGGGGAAAAGACGCCTACCGGAGCCGGCGCACGTCAGCGGCCGTCCCTCGACGGCGGCCCGGTTCGAGGCGCATCACATCGCCGGCTTAAACACGTGCGCACCCAGGCAACGTTCGAGGGGGATCCCATGGCACGTTCCGACTTCGCGACAGCCTTGAACAAGACGAACGAGGTACAGCTCGGCACCACCGGCCGAGTCTCCGGCCACGAGACGTCTCATCCGGTCTGGTTCGTTCAGCACGACGACAAGCTCTACCTGCTGCCGGTGACCGGATCGGCGAGCCAGTGGTACCGGAACGTCCTCAAGACGCCGAGCCTGCACCTGACCGCGCGGGGTCGCGACTACCGCGCGACGGCACACCCGATCACCGATCCGGACCAGGTCCACCACGTGGTTGACGACTTCCGCAGCAAGTACGGCGCGCGGGACGTCGCCAATTTCTACCCAAACCCGAACGTGGCCGTCGAGGTCCCACTCGCCTGACTCGGCGAGATCGGTTCCGGCTGCCGCCCGATGATCGTCGATTGTGGACAACGGTCTCGTGTGTTGCGGTCACGATCCGCCGGCTCGGCCGAGTACCTCTTCGGCTCGCCGTACGCCAAGTGGGTTGCCGGTCTGCTGGTGGATGGCCAGCGCCTCGCTCGCGTGGACTGACGCGTCCCGTGGTCGGCCATCGGCGAGTTCGACGCGCGCGAGCACGCGTTAACGCTTCGGCTTCGATCAGCCGGTATCCGGCCTGGCGAGCCGAGTCGAGCGCCTCGCGAGCCGCGGTCAGCGCCTCCGAGCGGTCACCGCCATCGAGTCGGGAGTGGGCCATCTCGATGAGCGCTAGCGCTTCGCCGCGCGTGTATCCGGTCTCTCGTGCCAGCGCGAGAGCCCGTTCGTCCCACCGGCTACCAGCCGCGCCCTGCAAGCGCTCCACGACCGCAAGAGTGTGGCTCGCGTCGGCTTCGACGCGCCGATCGCCCGCGTCCTGGGCGATGGCAAGACTGATTTGCGCGAGCTGCCTCGCCTCGTCGATGCGGCCGCCGTCCAGGTGGACTTCGGCCAGATTGTTGAGCGTGTCCGCCTCGCCCTCGCGGCTGCCGGCCGCGCGATGCAACGCCAGCGCCTGATCCAGGTGGTCGCGGGCAGCGTCCAGCTTGCCCTGGAAGCGGTACGCGCAGCCGAGACTGTTGAGCACGTGCGCCCGGGCATTGTCCGCGCCGATGCGATGGTAGATGTCCAACGCCGCGGCGAGGTTGCCCGCACCGTCGCGAAGTGCACCGGAGTCGATCTGCACGTTGCCCAGGTTGGTCAGGCTCACCGCCTCACCGCCGGATTCCCCGATCTGCTGGAAGATGGCCCGGGCCTGACGGTGATACTCGGCCGCGTCGGTGAGCCTGCCCTGGTCGCGGTACAGATTGGCGATACTGCCGGTCGCGGCGGCCGCGCCCGGACGCCAACCGGCTCGAGATGCGTGGCTCCCGGCCTCGGCAAAGTGATCGATCGCGGTGTCGTGGTGGGACAGGAACCGGTGCGCCTGGGCCAGACAGAGATGCGCGGCGGCCAATCCGTGATCGTCGCCGTCCATTGTGGCCGCCGCGAGTGCCGCGGCGCCGGCCGCGAGCCAGTCTGATGTATGGCGCCGCATCCAGAAGTACCCGCGAAGCGTGTCCACGAGCAGCCACGCAACCGGCCGAGGCCCCGAGTCCGCGGCCCGTTCCGCAGCGGCGACGAGGTTGCTGCGCTCGGCCTCCAACCACGCCAGGGCAGCGGTCGGGTCGGTAAGGTCGGCCCGGTCGGTCAGATCAACCCGGTCGGCCGTCTCGGCCCCGTCGGTCGAATCGGCGGGCTGCGCATACTCCGGCGGGTGGGGCAGTCGCTGCATCTGTGGGTACAGCAGGCGTGCCGCCGAATCCGCGGTACGCAAATAGAAGCCGTACAGTCTCGCCGTTGCCGCGGACCGCTCGGCGGCGCTGTCCTCGGCATCCGTAAGCGTCTGCGCGTAGAGGCGCATCAAGTCGTGCAACACGTAGCGGCCGGCCGTCGGCTCACCGAGCAAGTGGGCGTCGGTGAGTTGGTTGAGACTGCGGGTGACCTCGCCGCCCCGCGGCCGCCCGATCAGCGACGCTGCCGCCGGTTCGCTCAGGTCGGAGCCGGGCAGCAGTCCAGCCAAGCGAAACAACCGCTGGGCCTCCGGCTTGAGGGCGACGTACGACAGATCGAAAGCGGCGCGTACGGCGGACTGCTCGTCGCCCTCGATCTCCAGCGCGGCCAGTCGGTCTCCGTGGCGTAGCCGCGCAACGAGATCGGCGATCGACCGATCCGGATGCCGGACGAGTTGGGCGGCGGCGATGCGCAGGGCGAGCGGCAGGTGACCGCACAGCCGCGCCAGTTCGGCGGCGCTGCCCTGCTCCCGGTCGAGACGCGCGCCCCCCATCACTCCGGTCAGCAGATCGAGGGACTCATCGGCGTCGAGCGTGTCCAGGCGCATCACCCGGGCGCCGTCGCGGACGGCCAGCCCGGCCAGCCGGTCGCGGCTGGTGACCACGGCCATGCATCCCGTTCCCGCTGGCAATAGCGGTCGTACTTGGTCCACGCCGACCGCGTTGTCCAGCAGAACGAGCGTCCGCCGATCAGCGAGAAGCGTGCGGTAAAGGGCAGCGGCCTCGTCGACGTCGAGCGGGACCTGCTCGGGCGGTACGCCAAGAGCGCGCAGGAAGCCGCCCAGTGCCTGCTCGGGTCGCATCGGTGTGCCGGAACCGTGACCGCGCAGGTTCACGTAGAGCTGTCCATCCGGATACCGGTTGCGCCGCTGGTGGGCCCAGTGGGTAGCCAAGGCGGTCTTGCCGACCCCGGCGGCACCGACGATGACGGCGACCTGGCCGGTTGTCGCGTGCGATGCGGCCAGCTCGGTCAGGACGACCAGGGCGTCCGCGCGACCGGCGAAGCCGTCCACCGCGGCCGGCAACTGAGCCGGTGGCGGCGCAGATGTGGCTTGGACCGGCGCCTGGACGAGGGCCGAACCGCCGCCGTCCACCGTGGGCAGTTGAACATCATCCCGAAGGATCGCGACCTCAAGTCGTTGCAGCGCGGCACCCGGATCGAGCCCGAGGTGCTCGGCAAGGTCGTGACGGACGCGCCGGTACGCGGCGAGCGCGTCACCGGACCGTCCACTCCGGTAAAGCGCCACCATCTGCTGACCGGCCAGTCTCTCCCGCAATGGATAGGTGGAGGTGAGGTCGGCGAGCTCGTCCACGAGCTCCCGATGCCGGTCCAGCCGGAGCTGGGCGTCGACCCGGTCCTCGATCGCGGCGAGCCGGGCCTCCTCCAAGCCGGCGCACAGCCGTTCCCGGGTGGCAGGCGGAGCGGTGCCGCCCAGGGCCGGGCCGGACCACAGACCCAGCGCCCGGTCCAGCAGCCCAAGGCGCTCTGTGTCACTCGACGCGACGCGAGCCGCCGCCAGCAGGGCGCGGAACCGATGCGCATCAACCGTCGTCGGGTCGACGGCGAGCAGATACCCGCTACCCTGCGCCAGGATGTCGACGGCGCCGGTGAACGCGGCACGCAACCCCGATACGCATACGCGCACCGCGTGCGTCGCGCTCGGCGTTGGACCGTCCGGCCAGATCAGATCGACCAGGCGCTCCATCGGGACCTGATGAGCGGCCTCAAGCGCCAGAATCGCGAGCACAAAGCGCTGCTTACGAGGACCGAGCGCGATCGGACGGCCATCCACGTGGGCCTCTACCGATCCCAACAGACGCAGCTCCACCGTCACCAGCGTGATCCTAGTGGCGAACGCTGCCCGGACTATGAACCGACTATGACCGCCGAGCTCCACGCTCACGTCATACGCATCGACAGCCGCCACGCTCCGGCTAGCGGTCGGGAGCGCGGTGGCTGACCTTCCAGGGCGCATCGCGACGGACCTGCGGCTGACAACAGAAGGAGAAGTCCGTGGTACTCGCGCGCACGTTCCTGCGGAGCACCGTCTTGACCATTGCCGCAGCCCTCATCGCCGGCTGCTCAGCTGGGCCGAGTTCGTCCGCTGCGGCACCCAAAGGCGCGGCGACGACGGCGCCGGCCACGTCTCCCGGAGGCGTCGCGGCGAGTACGCCCGGCCCGGAGCGAAAACTCGACCCCTGCTCGATGCTGACGACCGACCAGGTGGCGGCAGCCCTGGGCGAGCCCCCCGCAGCGGGAAAACCTGAGCCGAACTTCGATACACCGGAATGCGAATGGGATCCGGCGTCGGGTCACAACGGCACCGTCACCCTGGACGTCGGACCATGGGACGGCGACCCCGGAATCAAGCCGCTCGCCACGGGCGCCGCGGTGCCCAAGGTCGGCGACGAAGCGTACGACAGCGGAAACACCGGCCTGTACGTCCGCAAAGGCAGTCAGGGCTTCCGGATCTGGGTGTTCAACGTGCACACCCAGAGCAGCCGGCTTGAGCTGGAGAAGCAACTCGCCGGCATCCTGCTCGCCGAGATGTGATCCGGGCAACGAAACCAATTCCGGAATCCGGATTCCGGTTTTGCTAGGCTGCCCGTATCGGAAGCAGGGTTCCGTTTCGCGGGAGGTCTTCGTGGCAGTGGGTAGCGTTCGCGGGCGCCATCAGGTGACGTTCGCGGTCTTGTCGCTCGGCGTCGGGGCATTCGCACTCTTACAGTCGTTAGTGATTCCGGTGCTGACAACGGTGCAGCAGGAGTTGCACACGTCGCAGAGCGCCGTGACCTGGGTGCTGACCGCCTACCTGCTCTCGGCGTCGATCATGACGCCCATCCTGGGCCGCGTCGGCGACATGATCGGCAAGGAGCGGGTCTTCGTCGCCACGTTGGTCGCGTTGGCCGTCGGCTCACTTCTCGCCGCGGTCGCAACCTCGATCGGGGTGCTCATCGTGGCGCGGGTGATCCAGGGAATCGCGGGCGGCATGGTGCCGGTTGCGTTCGGCATCATCCGCGACGAGTTCCCGGCCGCTAAGGTGACGGGCGCGGTCGGCGCCCTGGCCTCTCTGACCGCGGTCGGGGCCGGCCTCGGCATTGTGTTGGCCGGTCCGATAGTGGACGCGTTGGACTATCACTGGTTGTTCTGGCTGCCGCTCATCCTGACCGTGGTTGCTGCGGTCTCTGCGGTGTTGTTCGTTCCGGAGTCGCCGGTGCGTACGCCCGGGCGGATCGGCTGGTTGCCGGCGCTGCTCCTGTCCGCCTGGTTGGTGGCGCTGCTGGTCGCGTTGAGCGAAGCTCCCGCGTGGGGCTGGGGCTCGAGCCGGGTGATCGGCCTGCTGATCGCGGCGGTGGTCGTAGCGGCGGGGTGGGTATTTGCGGAGTTGCGCGCCACGACACCACTGATCGACATGAAGATGATGCGGCAGACGGCCGTCTGGACGAACAATCTGGTGGCCCTGCTGATCGGCGTCGGCATGTACGCGACGTTCGCATTCTTGCCAGAGTTCGTGCAGACGCCCGCCGCGGCCGGCTACGGGTTCGGTGCGACCATCACGCGTTCCGGACTCATGCTCCTGCCGTCGGCGATCACGATGTTCGCGGTCGGCATCTTCGCGGGCCGGCTCGCCCGTCGGCTCGGCGGCAAGGTACTCGTGATCGCGGGCTGCCTGATCGGGTGTGCGGCCATGGCCATCCTGGCGTTCGCGCACGACCAGGAGTGGGAGATCTACCTCTCCAACGCCATCATGGGCGTTGGATTCGGTCTCGCGTTCTCCGCGATGTCCGCGCTCGTCGTTGCCGCGGTGCCGCCGTCACAGACCGGTGTCGCGAGTGGCATGAACGCCAACATCCGAACGATCGGCGGCAGCATCGGTGCCGCGGTCATGGCCAGCATCGTCACCTCTCAGCTCACGCCGTCGGGCCTGCCCAAGGAATCCGGATACACAACCGGCTTCGCGGTCATGGCCGCCGGGCTCGTGCTGGCTGCCTTGGCTGGCTTGTTGATTCCGTCGGCGCGCGGGACTCGCCCGATCGCGGTCGAGCCGGAGCACGCCGAGATGGCGATGGTCGCGGGCGGGACCATCGTCGGCGACAAGAGCGAATGACCGGAGCCGCGCCCGTGGCCGGCCGGCGCGACGCCGTCCGCAACTATCAGCGCATCCTGGACGCCGCTCGTGACGTGCTGGGAGAGTCGGGCGCCGACGCATCCATGGAGGAAATCGCCGCACGAGCCGGCGTCGGCGTCGGCACCGTGTACCGCCGGTTCGCCAGCAAGGACGCGTTGATCGATGAACTGCTGCGGCTTGCGCTGGCGGAGGTGTTGTCATCGACCGACGCGGCGTTGGCGCGCACCGACGGGTACGGACTCGAAGACCTCTTGCGCGCCATCGGTCAGTCATTCGCCGACCACGCCCGCTACGCGATCCTGCTCCTCCAACGTCGGACCGACGACGCCAGCGCAGCCCGAGTGCGCGCCGCCATCGACGAACTCACCGCACGCGCCATCGCGGCCGGCACGGTCAACTCGGGCATCACCGCCGGCGACATCATGGCGCTCATCTGGGCCATGCGCGGGCTCGTACAGGCCGCCGGCGAGGTAGCTCCCGATGCATGGCAACGATTCCTCGACATCCAGCTGGCCGGCATGCGATCACCCGGAGCGTTGACCACCGCTCGGCCCATGTCCACCCGCCAGCTGTCGAAGCTCGCGCCACGCCGGCAGCCCTGACCGTGCTCGGCCCCCTAGCACTGGTTCGAAGGCGTTACGATTCCACGCGCTATGCGATCGCTGCGACGTCATGACTCCGGCACCGCGGACGCTGTCGGGATCGTCGAGGCCGATGGCGCCGGCGCGGTCGAGCCTGACTGCGGGTCGGATATCGATAGGCCCGGCCGCATCGGTCGGCCGGTCCGGCTGGTCGTGGCGGTCGTCGTGGCCGCATTGTTGCTCTACGGCACGGTCGCGGGTCAGGACGACCTTTTCCCCTTCGGCCCGTTCCGCATGTACGCCACGGCCGACAAGTTGAACTCGCCGGTCGCGGATACCCATTTCGAGATCGTCGACACCACCGGCGCCACGATCGAGTTGACCGAGGTCAATACCGGCATCCGTCGGGCCGAAATCGAGGGTCAGCTCGGCCGCTTCCAGAAGGACCCGTCGCTGCTGCGGATCATCGACGACGCCTACGTCACGCTGAATCCGAAGGCACCGTCGCCCGTCCGGGTGCAGATCATCATTCGCTGGTACGCGCTGCATGACGGTACGGAGACCGGTGCGTACACGACGCAGACCGTCGCGACCTGGACGACCGCCGGACGTGACCAATTGAGGCGGACCGTCACGCCGGCGCCGGGCAAGCGCACGACGTTCGTGGTGCCGCGGCCGACCATGTCACCGTCTGACGGATCAGAAACCGCCACCGTCGAGGCGGCGCCGGCGCGAAGCCAGCGTCCGCCGCTGGGCCACCGCGTCTCGGGCTGGATGTTCGCCGCCGTGCCGACCGGCCGCGTCGCGGCGTTCCGTACCGTGGTCTATCTGTTCGTGGCGCTCGATCCGCTGTGGTTCACGCCGTGGGTGAAATCGCACGCGGCGATCCCCGGCGTCTTCTACCAGCCGTTACTCGTCGGTCGGTTGCTGCACCTACCGACCCCGACCCCACTGCTGGTCAACGGCATCTTCTGGGCGCTCATCCCGCTCGCGGTGGCGGCCGCGACCGGTCGCGCGCCCAGGCTGCTCGGGTGGATCGTCTTCGCGCTCTACTTCGAGTGGATGATCATCGCAATGAGCTACGGCAAGGTCGACCACGACCGGTTCGGCCTGCTCGTGGCGCTCGCCGTGCTGCCGACGGCCGGCCCGGCACGCCACGGCGGGACCCGGATGACCGAGCGCGGCGGCTGGGCCCTCCGGGTGACGCAGGTGGCCGTCATTGCCACGTATTTCCTATCCAGCTGGGCCAAACTGCGCTTCGGTGGATTCGGCTGGCTTACCAGCGCGACGCTGGAGCGGGCGCTGATCAGGCGTGGCACGCCGCTGACCGACCTGCTCACGTCGACGCGCTGGCCGCTGCTACTGGCACAGTTCGGCATCGTGGCGTTCGAGTTGTCCAGTCCGATCGTGTTCTTTGTCGGGAGCCGGCTGCGCTATTGGATCGTGGGGTATTTCTACCTGTTCCACCTGATGGTGATGCTGACCATCACGATCTCGTTCGCACCCCACCAGGTAGCCATGACAAGTTTCCTGCCGCTGGAGAAGGTGCGGCCGATCGTCTGGACGCGGCGGCTCTTCCGACGGCTGAGCGACCGGCCCCATCGGACACGAAGCATCCCAACGACAAACGAACAACGTCGGTCGTCGCCCGCCGTCGCGGACGGGCAGCGCTAGAGTTCGGCGTTCAGCGCCGCTGCCCGCTGGCGTTCGCGCTCGGCCTGCGACAGAGAGCATGCTGCGGTGCCGCCGGGCAGGCGATGGCGGTTGCGCGCAATCCATCGGTACGCCGGCCACGCCACGCGCAGCACCGGGCGCAAGCCCAGAAGCGACCCGAGCGGTCGCCAGTACGAGCCCGCGTCGCGCAGCAGATCGGCGATGGCTTCCGGCCCGGACGTGACCGCTCCGGCGCTGGGGATCCATTGGACGGCCGCCTCGGCCGCCTCGGCGGTCACGCCGAGGCGGTCCAGGTCGGCAAATTGCCAGGCAACGACGCGCGCGGTGGTCGGTATGCGCCGTTCGATGAATCGCGCGCACGATGTGCAGAATGCGCAGTCACCGTCGAACAGGAACACGTTGGAGGCCACGCATCCAGTCTGCGTTGTCGCTTCGGGCGTCGCCACCCGGGGTCGCGGCTTGACGAGAACCGTACCCGCGAATCGCCGTTGATCTTGATTTGACTCAGGTCGGCGGTTGGCGGACCTGACCGGTCGCGAGCGCCTGGGCGAGTCCGGCCGTCACGGGAACGCGAGGGAACAGCGTCGCCTGCAATGCGTGGTAGAGATCGGGCTTGCCGATCCAGGTGCGCTCGGCGGGCTCGTTCGTCGGGCCGAGTTCGTGGTGCCAACCCCCGCGGGCCCGGTCGATGAGGTATTCGGCCGTGTGCTTCCAGAAGACTCGGTACCAGTCGGCGTAGCGCGCATCGTGCGTGGTCCGGAACAGGTAGGCGGCGGCGCCGATGGCCTCGGCCGCACCCCAATGGAACCGGTCGGTTACGCACGGCGAGCCGTCCCAATCGACGGTGTAGACAAGTCCGCTTCGGTCGCCGTCCCAGCCTTGGATCGTGGCGGCGTCAAAGAGATCCCGGGCCGCGGCGCTCATCCAACGGGTTTGCGACTCTTCGTCGGCAAGCGCCTGGAGTTGAAGAAGGAGTCGGGCCCACTCGAGCCAGTGTCCGGGAGTCGCGCCGTACGGCCGGAGCATGTCGCGCGGCTGGTCACGGTTGAACGCCGGATCCGGCCGCCAGTCGATCGTGAAATGCTCGGGCACGCGCCAGTCGGCGTTGCGGGCGAATGTGTCGATGATGCGTTCCGCGATTCCGATGGCCGGTGCCAGCAGTGTGCGATCGTGGGTCGCTTCGGCCGCGGCCATGAACGCCTCGACGAGATGCATGTTCGCGTTTTGACCGCGGTACTTCTCGTCAGTCTCGAACCTGCGGTCATACCCTTCGACGAACAGGCCGGTGCCGGGATCGGCCAGTTTCGCGGTGATGACGTCGAGCGCCTCGTACAGCAGATCGTCGACGGCGAACCCGGCCTGCTTCGCACTCGATGCGGCGAGGAGCACGAATGCGTGACCGTACGCCTGCTTGCGATCGTCGGCAGCCCGATCGGGGTACGCACGCCAGAACCAGCCGCCGTAATTCTCGTCGTGGAACATGCCACGCAACGCCGCGAGTCCGTGTTCCACGAGAGCGTCGCTTCCAGGACGTCCGAGGAGGACGCCGAGCGAGTATGAGTGAACCATTCGCGTCGTGATCCACAGCTCGGATGGCCGGCCGGCGATGAGAGCGCCGTCCGCGTCGAGCCAACCGAAGCCGCCCTGGGGATCGCGTGCAGCCGCGTGGAAGTCGAGCAACCGAACGGATTCGCCGGCGAGCCAGGCGTGATGATCGACGTCATCGAGCCAATTCATCGCGTGCGTCCTTGGGGATTCGCGCGATCCCGCAGAAATGCCGCGACACGTGGCGCGTCGTCCTCGGTGGCATCCTGGATGATCGTGGGTACGGGGTGCGGCAGTTCATCGAGCCAGCCGGAACACGAGTGCGTAGTCCAGCCCGCCGGACCCGGCCGCGGCGTAGCCCGAGTCGACGACGTCCTTGGCGTGTAGGCAAACGACGTACTCGCCGAGCAACTCGACGGCGGCGCTGAGGATGTCGCACTGCCGGTCAAGGGTTGCCGGGGTGAGGAGGTTGGCCGGATCCAGCACGATACCGACGTGCGCCGCGTCGGCGCCGAGTTCGTCGAGAAGGCGGCGCGCGGCCGGCGCGTCCTTGACGACATTGGCGATCTCCGGCTCGATGCCGAGACGTACGCCGGCCGACGCCGCCGCGGGCAGCAGCCGATCCAACGTCGCCCGCATGTCCGCCCACGCGGACGGATCGTTGTTGCCGGGGTGTGCGCGCCAGATGTCATCCGGATCCCGGGTCCCCGTGCACAACGTCACGGTGGTCGCGCCGAGTTCGGGTGCGTGCCCGATCAACGCGACCGCGGCGCGAGTCAATGCCGTCCGTTTGGCCTCATCCGGGTCGATCATGTTGTACGTCGCCGACAACCCCCAGATCGCGACACCGTGTCGGTCGAAGGCGCGCCGGATGCCGGCGAAATCGACCGAGTCCACGTCCGGGATCGTCGCCAACCCGAAGCTGTTCAGGTTCAGCTGGACGAGATCGAAGCCAGCGCTGGCGACGGCGGCGGCGACTTCGTCGGCACTGTCGCGACGGAAGATGCGAGCAAAAATGCCGAGCCGCGGATCGGTCACAGCGTCACGCCCTGCCCGTCGGACGCGGCACTTGCGGCGACAGCCTCGATGATCCGCAGGGCCGCGACACCGTCCTCACCGGAGGGCGTGGTCGGAGTGCCGTCCACGATCGCCCGGGCGAACGCTTCGACCTGTCGCTGGTACGGATCGGTCGCGCCGAACTCGGGTTCACGGGCCTCACCGGAGGCCTCGTCGAAGTACCGCACCTCGCTCGTACGACGGTAGAACGGGAAGTATGAACGGACTCGTACGTGGCCGCGTTCGCCGTACACCTCAATGCCTTCGGCATATTCGGAGTGCACGTTGGCGGACAACTCGAAGCCGCACAGGGCGCCATCGGCGATGCGGGCGTTGCCGTGCCAGCTGAAGTCGCCACCAACCTGGGCCAGGTGGGCGTACACGATCGACGGATCACCGACCAGCATGCGCATCGTGTCGAAGACGTGGGCTCCATGCGTCGCCAGCAGATACCGACGCCGATCAGCCTTGTGTGACGCCTCGCCGCGCCGCACGTCGTCGTCAATCGCGGTCGGCGGGAACAACGCCGCCTCGGTCGGTGCGCGCAGTTTTCCTTGGATCCGGTACCACAGCGAGACGGTCATGAGTTGGCCGAGCTCACCGATTGCGTTCGCCGCGATAGCGCATCCCGGGATCATGGCGTCGCATCGCGCCGATCTGCAGCTTGCGATCGGCCGCCACGGCTGCTCGCGCGAGCTGCTGCGCCTGGTCGCTGTCCGATGCCGCCGGCTTCTCCAGCAGGACGTGTTTGCCGGCATTCAATGCCTGCAAGCCAAGCGGCAGATGCAGGCGGTCGGGTACGGCGATGACGACGGCGTCGATGTCGTCGTTGAGGAGCGTGTCTGTTTGGGTGAAGGCGGTCACGCCGTATTGGCGAGCCACCGACTCGACCAGCATCCGGCTCGGATCGCTCACACCGACGAGTTCGACGCCGTCCGCCTTGGCGATCGCCGGTAGGTGTGCGACCTGGGCGATCCGACCGCAACCAATCACGCCGAGACGCACCCGATCGGTCACCGATAGCTCCTTTCGTTAGCCGCGTCGCGAGCAAGGCCGGCCGCGTCGTGAGCGAGACTGGCCGCACCGAGCGCACCCGAGTCGGGGCCACACGCGGCCGCGACGATCCGTGGGGGCGGCGCGATGGCGCGAAGTGGTCGGCGGTCGGCGATCGTCTGCCGGATCGGGTCCAACAGCAGCTCGCCGGCTCCTAGGGCGACGCCGCCACCGACCACGACGACCTCAGGATCGACAACGGCACACATTTGTACGATGCCATGACCCAGAGCCTGGGCAGCCGATGCGATCACCGCTCTCGCCGTGGTGTCGCCCGACTGCGCCGCCGCCACCACATCCGCCGGCGTATGCGCGGCAACGCCGGCCGCCACGGCCCGGCGAAGAATCGACGGCCCGCACGCGTACGCCTCGAGGCAACCGGACGCGCCGCACGCGCACGGCGGACCGTCGGGATCGAAGCACAGGTGCCCCACTTCACCGGCCAGACCCCGGCCGCCCGCGAGGACGCGGTTTCCCACGATGACACCACCGCCGAGGCCGGTGCCGACCGTGAGAGTCATCGACACCCGGCTACCGTACGCGGCGCCGAACCGGGCCTCGGCGACCGCGGCGGCGTTTCCGTCGTTCTCCATCACGACGGGCACGCCGACGCGCTCGGCAACGCGGTCAGGCAGTCGGTCGTCATCGAGGCCAAGGTTTGCCGCCACGATGACGGTCCGCCGGTCGGGCGTCAGCCAGCCGGCAATTGCCAGTCCGACCGCGACCGGGACGTCCCCGGTGGCTGCCCGACATTCGTCGACGAGACCCGCGATAAGGTCGCCGATCGCTTGCGGACCGCACGAGGTGTGCGTGCGAAAGACCCGGTGTGTCACCGCTGGGGAGTCAGGAACGGAGTCCGCAGCGCCGGTATCCGTACCAATGCGGCGCGGGCCGGTGCGATCCGCGACAGCCACGACGGCGATCGCCTTCGTTCCGCCGACGTCGATGCCGATGGTCGCGGCCATCGTCAGGTGAGAGCAACAAGCCGGTCGAGCGCCTCGCGCATCCGCGGCACCACATCCGCTACGGTCTCGCTCGCGACCGTAGGGACCGGTGGTCGGCCACCTCCGAGCGGGATACCGTGTCGCGCCGTTGCGAGAATCTTCAGCGCACTCAGCCACTCGAGAGGTGCAAGTCGCGACAACAACTCGTCGCGGAAGTCCAACAGTTGCCGTATGGCCTGGCGCGCGCCCACTTCGTCGCCGGCCTTGGCCCGGGCGACGGCCGCCGACAAATGCTCCGGCAACACGTTGGCGGTGCCGGCGATGGTGCCGACCGCGCCGGCCAGCACGGCATCGACGATCGTGTGTTCGGCGCCGACCATGACCGACTTTCCCGAGTCGATGGCGGCTCGGGTATAAGTCAGGTCTCCGCCGGAGTCTTTGACGCCCCAGATGGGCAGCCGTTCGACCAGCGTCAGCGGGATCGCCGGTGCTAGCTCCGGAATGTGGTAGAGCAGCACCGGGTGCACGCTGGTGGCGACGATCGGCTCGAAGAATCGTGCCAGTGGCTCATCGGACACCGGGCGGAAGTAGAACGGCGGCAACACCATCACCGCCTGCAGCGGCCGATCGTTGCACGCCTCGATCAAACGAAGGGCACCGTCGAGACTCGGATCTGTCACGGTCGCAACGATCGGCGTGCCGGGGAGCGCCTCGATGAGTGCGTCGAGCACACGAAGACGCTCGTCGAACGACAGCGACGGGCCCTCCCCGGACGTGCCGAAGGGCACCAGTCCATTGACGCCAGAGTCGACGGACCATTGTGCATGTGCGACACACGCGGCCACATCGACGCCGCCGTCATCGGTGAACGCGGTGAGCAGCGGCACGTACACACCCTCGATCACGGTGCCTCCTTTGAACTCGAGGTTGACCCCATCACGGCTAACTGGTAATTGTCAACAGATGACTGATGAGAATGAGCAGTTGTATACGGCGGACGAACTGCGCCGGTTCACCACCGATTGTCTGGCCGCGCTCGGCGCCGATCGCTCCATTGCGGAGCAGGTCGCGACGTCCCTGGTCTTGTCCAATCTCGTCGGTCACGACTCGCACGGCGTGATCCGCATCGTGCAGTACGCGGCGTGGGTGAACGATGGGCAGATCCGACCGGCCGCAGCGCCGCGCGTGCAACGACAGCGCGGTGCGACGGCGGTGGTCGACGGTGGCTGGGGGTTCGGACAGCCGGCGGCGCGGCTCGCAACCGACCTCGCCCACCAGATCGCGACAGATCACGGGATTGCCGCCATCGCCATCGCCGACTGCAATCACATCGGCCGCCTCGGCGAGTACGCCGGCGCGCTCGCCGAGGTCGGGCTCATGGGTATGGCCTGGTGCAACTCCGGCGCCGTCGTTGCGCCCTTCGGCGGGACGGGGCGTGCGCTCGGCACCAATCCGTTCGCCTGGGCCGCCCCGGCCGGCGGCACTCGCCCGCTCGTCGTCGACTTCTCGACCGCCGGGGTGGCCGAGGGAAAGTTGCGGATCGCGAGCGCGAACGGGCGATCGGTCGCCCCCGGCCTGATCGTTGACTCGTTGGGCCGGCCGTCGACCGAACCGGCCGACTTCTTCGCCGGCGGCGCACTGCTCCCCTTCGGTGGCCATAAGGGTTCCGGGATGAGCGTGATGATTGAACTGCTCGGCGGCGCGCTCACCGGCATGGGTGTGGGCTGCTCGCCCCGGTATGCCGGTGGCAACGGCACGATCATTCTCGCACTCGATGTCGCGGCGTTCACCGATCCGGTCGACTTCGCCACGCAGGCCGCCGAGTTCCGGCAGGCGCTCGCCACCGCCGGCCGCGGACCGAGCGGTGGAGATGTCGCGATGCCAGGCGAGATCGAGACGCGCACGTACGACACACGCGTTCGAGACGGCATTCCGGTCAGTTACGGTGTGCAGAGCCAGATCTACGAGATCAGCGATGCGCTCGACGTAAGGCGGCCCACTCCGTCCGGTGTTGTCGTCGATGTCTCCGGCGCTGTCGTCGATGCCTGAGGCGTTGTCGTCGATGGCTGATCGGCCGCACGGGACCTGGGGAACCGTACTCATTCCCTGGGACGACAACGATCGGATCGACGACCGCCGGTTGCACGGCCAACTCGACGTGCTGACGACCGCCGGCCTGTCGGGCGTCTATGCGCACGGCACCGCGGGCGAATTCCATGAGCTGGACGACGACGAGTGGGATCACGTCAACGAGGTGGTTGTCGCGCGCGGTCGTGACGCCGGCATTCCGGTCCAATTGGGCGGCGGACATATGAGCTTCCGTACGTGCATCCGACGTATCGCTCGCGCCGCCCGGCATCGGCCCGACGCGATCCAGGTCACCTTGCCCGATTGGCTGCCGGTCACCACCGCTGATGCGATCGTCGCGGTCGAGCGGATGGCGCAGACCGCCGACGGGATTCCTCTGGTGCTGTACAACCCGCCGCACGCGAAGACCGTCCTCGCACCGCCGGCATGGGCGGAGTTGTCCGCGGCGGTGCCGTCGCTCGTCGCGATCAAGGTCGGCGCCGGCGGTCCGGAGTGGTACGCGGAGATGGCACCGGTCATGGAGCGATTGGCGGTCTTCGTACCCGGTCACATGTTTGCTACCGGGCGGGCGCTCGGCGCCGCCGGATCGTTTTCCAACGTCGCGTGCCTGTCGCCGCGCGGAGCGGTCGCCTGGGAGACGATGATGCGCACCGATCCGCTGCGGGCCACCGATGTCGAACGGCGTATCCAACAGTTCCTCGACGCCCATGTGATGCCGTGGATGCGTGACGGATATCCGAATCCGGCGCTGGACAAGGCGCTGGCCCACATCGGCGGATGGGCCGACATCGGCACGCGCATCCGGGGGCCGTGGCGATCGGTCCCGGCGCCCATCGTCGACCCGTTGCGACCCATCGCGCGGGCCGCGTTGCCGGAGCTGTTCGACGTCGCGTGATGTCGACCGAGCGTCAGACCATCCGCTCCGCCAACCACGTCAACTGTTCAGCCTGATGGAAGCCCTCGCCGCCCTCGTGGTCGTTGAACGGGTACTCGCGAATCTCCTTGTCGCCGGCGTAGGCGTTGTAGGCGGCGTACACCGTTGAGGCCGGGCAGACCGCGTCCTGTAGCGCAACGGAGAACAGTGCCGGTGCTGTCGCATCGCGCACCAGATTGACGTTGTCGAAATACGACAACGTACGGAACGCGCGCTCCACCTCCGGGCGATGGACCCGCAGATACGTCGCGATCTCCTGGTACGGGCCACGGTCGGCGATCGCGACGCCACGCGGGAACTGGCACAGGAACGGAACGTCCGGCATGGCGGCCGTGATGTCATCGCGAAGCGACGCCACGGCCAGGGCCACTCCGCCGCCCTGGCTGCCGCCGACGACCGCGACTCGTCCATCGGCGGCGGCGTGGGCTCGTACCGCATCGACAGCGCGAACGGCATCTACGTACAGCCGCCGGTAGTAGTACTCGGTCGGATCGAGGATCCCCCGTGTCATGAAGCCCGGATGCGCCGGGCCGGAGAACGCGGTGTCGCCCGTGTCACCGGCCGTACTCTGCGAGCCCTGGCCCCGGGTGTCCATCACGAGATGTACGTAGCCGGCCGCGCCCCAGAGCAGGTTCTCGTGGGCCAGTCCCCGACCACCCCCGTACCCGATGTACTGCACAACGCACGGCAGCGGACCGTCGCGTCGGGCCGGCACTCGCAACCAGCCGCGTACGCGCTGACCGCCGTAACCGGTGAACGTTACGTCGTAGACATCGAGCGTGCCGAGCCGCGCCTCAACCGGCTCGAAGCTCGGATCCAACGGGATCGCGGCCGCCTCGGCCAGAGTCTCGTCCCAGAACGTCGACAGGTCCGGCGGCACATCGATCGCCGGACGGTACGTGCGGAGTTCCGCGACGGGCATGTCGAGGAACGGCATGAGCAGGGCCTCCAATGTCAGGGGTGGAGAACGGCCTTGAGACACGACGGATCGTTGCGTACGGCGTCGAGGGCGGCGGCGTACTGGTCCAGGCCGAAGTGGTGCGTCACGATGCCGGCGGTGTCGAGCCGGCCGGACCGCAACATGCGCAGCGCCCGGTCGAAGCTGTACGCCTGCGAGAACGATCCTTTAATGGTGATCTCGCGACGGAACACGTCGTACGGACTGATCGGCCACTGCGCATCCTCCGCGGTCACGCCGTAGACCAGCATGGTGCCGCCAACGGCGGTCAGCGGCAGGCACAGCGCGAGAATATCGGTCGATCCGGTGGCGTCGACGACGACGTCGAAGCCGTCCGGCGCGACCTGACGCAATGCCGCGAGCGTCTCCACGGTGGCATCCCGGGCGATCGGGACCGGATGCGCGCCGTAGCTCGCAGCCAGAGCCAACTTGAACGGCGTCGGCGCGGCGACGGTCACTCGTGCGGCGCCGCCGTGCAGCAACAACTGGGTGAGCAGCAGTCCGGTCGGACCGGCCCCGATGACCAGCACATCGCTGCCCGGTGACAGGTCGAGGATGTCCAGACCGTGCATTGCACACGCGGTCGGTTCGGTAAGTACAGCCACGTCGGCGCCGAGATCGTCGACCGGATGGCATTTGCCGGCCGGCGCGATGAGGTACTCCGCGAACCCGCCGGCCTCGAAGACACCCATGGCACGAAGCGACCGGCAATATGCCGGCCGAGCTCGACGGCACATGTCGCACAGGCCGCAGGAGATCATATTGTCGAGAGCAATGAGCTGACCGGGCTGTCGGTCGGTGACGTCCTCGCCGACCTTGTCGATCTCAGCGACGATCTCGTGGCCGGGAACGAGCGGGTAAACGTGACCGAACTCCCCCTCGTGCAAATGCACATCGGTGCCACACATGCCGGCCGCGCGCACGCGCAGACGGACGTCGTACGGGCCCGGTTCCGGGTCCGGCAGTTCGGCCAGGCGCCACTGACGCGGCTCGTCGTAATACACGGCCTTCATCGCGCGCCTCCCACATCGATGCGTGTCTTCAGGCCGACCGCGGCCCGGGCTCGTTCGAACCCGATCGCCGCATCGACCAGTGGCACCGGCGGCCCATGCAACAGACCGGCCGGCATCCGGTCCTCGGCGAGCAGCCGGGCCGCCCGGCCGAAGCTGTGCCGGACGGAGTTGACGCCGACAATGGTCAGTTCGCGAGCGACAACGTCGAAGGGAGCGAACGGGAACGTCGCGTCGGCACCGCCGATGCCGAGCAGTCCGAGACGTCCGGTCTTGCGGACGTGCGCGAGGGCTTCGGCAATCGCGTTCGGGTTGCCGGTGGCATCGACGGCGACGCTCCACCCATCACGGTCGAGGTCGGCGATCGCGGTGCCCGTTCGGGTCGCGCCGAACGCCGCGGCCGTCGGCAGCCGGTCGATGTTGCGGTCGACCACGTCGACTCGGCCGCCGGCCCACGTGAGCAGCGCCGTCAGCATCAAGCCGATCGGACCGGCCCCGACCACGAGGATGTCGTCGCCGAGCACCGGACCGATCCGATCGACCGCGTGCAGGACGCACGACAACGGCTCGACAAGGCTCGCCAGATCCGCCGACATTCCGTCCGGCAGCGGCTCGCAACGCGCCGCGGTGACGGCCACGTATTCGGCAAACGCGCCAGGCGCGGTGGTCCCCAACCCGCCGCCGTGCAGGCATAGGTTTGTCCACCCGGCCCGACAATTCGCGCACGCGTCGCAGTAGTCCATGGGATCGACCGCGACCCGTTGCCCCACCTGCAGATCACGTACGGCCGCGCCGACGGCAACGACGGTGCCGCCGAACTCGTGGCCCGGTATGACGGGGTAGGTGACGACGCCGTAGTCGCCGTCGAGGACGTGCAGATCGGTGCCGCATACCCCGCACATGTCCACCGCGACCACGGCCTGATGGTCGAGTGGAGCGGGGTCGGGCACGTCGTCGACCGAGAGCTGTCCGGGGGCGTGGACGATTGCGGCTTTCATCGCTGCACCACCGAATCCGTCCAGAACGCCGACAAGCGATCGCGATGGCCGGGTCGCAGCGCTCGGATTTCGTCCGCCGCCCGGCGCGGATCGGGCTCGCCGAAGACAAGGGACCCGGGTACAACACCGTCGGCACCGGCCTGCGCGAGCGCGGGTACGGTGTGCTTGCGGATGCCCCCATCGACGACGATCGGGGTGTCGTCGCTCCGCGCGGCGACCAGCCCGGCAACACGCCCGGGTGCGGCCGGATCGATGTCCTGCCCTTTCACCCCGATGGCGGTACCGAGCAGCAACACCCGATCTAACGCATCGAGGTGATCGACCGCGTGACGCACCGGTTCATGCGTCTCGAGCCCCAGTCCGGCCCGTACGCCACGTTGCCGAATGTGCGCCAACGTCGCCCGCAGGTCGTGGCACGGCGCGGTTTGTACGGTGATGATGTCCGCGCCGGCGTCGGCGAACCGATCGACCCAGTAGTCCGGATCCGTGGTGTTGAGGTGAACGTCGATCGTGGCGACCGTACGACGGCGAAGCGCGGCCACGAGATCCGGTCCGAACAGAAGGTCGGGCACGTTGTGCCCGTCGAAGACGTCGATGTGATAGCCGTCGACGTGACCGTCGAGAAGGTCGACCGCCGCGCCGAGCGCCAATAGATCGGCCGACCAGAGCGACACGTACGCCTGCATTGCGGTCATCATTCCTCTCGGCGACTAATCACAGATGGGTGAGCAGCCCTCCGTCGGCCACCATGGGTGAGCCCGTGACGAAGGTGGCGTCGGACGACACCAGGAAACGGATGACGGAGGCGATCTCGTCGGGTGCAGCCATGCGACCGAGAGCGGGCTTGCCCGGCTCGACGTGGCCGGGCGGCAGGCCGAATGCGGCGGCGTGCTGACGCGACATCTCGGTGTCGACGCTGCCGACGATGAGCGGGATCACCCGGATGCCGTCGGCCGCGTAGTCGATAGCCATCTGACGCGACAACGCGAGGACGGCGCCCTTGCTCGCCGCGTACGCCGCGCACCGCTCGACAGTGGCGAGCGCGTGCACCGACGATATGTTGACGATCGCGCCGCCACCGGCCGCCCGCAGCAACGGAATCGTCGCCCGAGAGGTCAGGTAGGTGCCCTTGACGTTGACGGCGAACACCCGATCCCATTCGTCTTCGTCGGTGTCAACCACATCGCTCACGGACAGGATGCCAGCGGCGTTGACCACCGCCCGCACATCGCCGCGGTCGGCCGCTGCGGTTGCCACGCGTGCGACATCGGATGCCACGCTGATGTCGGCCGACACCATGGTGCTGCCGGGCCGAAGCTGCGTCAGCTCGGCCTGGCTGTCCTCGCCGTTGCCGATGTCGGCTCCGACAACGACCATCCCCGCCTTTGCCAGCGCGGCCGCGGTCGCACGGCCGATGCCACGGGCGGCGCCCGTGACAACGGCGACGGGTGGCCGACTAGACATGCGGCGCAACCGGCGAGCCGGCGTACGCCTGGCGGATCGTCGCGGTGACGTCATCTACTCCCGGCGTCAAGGCGTCGAGCAGGACGGGGCTGTGCGGCACCGGCGCGAATCCGGCTCCGACACGAAGAATCGGGGCATCGAGCTGTCCGTACAGGCTCTCCTGGATCGCGGCGGCGATCTCGCTGCCGACGCCGCCGTGCCGATAGTCCTCTGTGAAAACGACGAGACGACGGGTGCGCCGGACGGATTCCTCCACCGTGTCGAGGTCGAGCGGCATGACCGTACGCAGGTCCACGACCTCGACATCGATCCCGTCATCGGCGAGCTGCTCCGCCGCCCGTACCGCCTTGCCGACCGCGGCGCCGTAGCTGGCGACGGTGACATCCGACCCGGGACGCCGGATCGCGGCCCGGCCGAATGGTACGAGGTCGTCCGGTCCGCCGACCTCACCACGCAGGCCGGTCAACATCTTGTGCATGAGGAAGATGACCGGATCCTCGCCGCGAAGTGCCGTCTTGATGAGCCCCTTGGCGTCGGCCGGCGTGCTCGGGTAGGCAACGAGAAGCCCCGGCACGTGGCTGAACCATGCCTCGATGCTGTTGTTGTGTTGGGCGCCGCCACCGGCGAATCCGGTCGTGCCGCGAATGACCAACGGCACCGGTCGACCCCACCAGTAGCGAGCCTTGGCGGCCTGGTTGACGATTTCGTCCATGCCGCCGAACGAGAAGTCGATGAAGTTGAGATCGACCACGGGTCGCAGCCCGTTAAGGGCGGCACCCACCCCGGCGCCGACCATGGCGGCCTCGGATATCGGGCTGTTACGGACGCGGTGCCGACCGAACCGTGGGCCGAGATCGGTCACCTGGGCCCAGTGGCCGCCGCGTTCGTAGAGATCCGTACCCATCACCATGATGCTGGAGTCGCGCTCCATCTCCTCGGCCAGCCCGTCACGATAGGCGCGGGACAGCGTCGTACGTTCGCTCACCGGTTCGACCTCACATTCAGTGGCGTCGCGGTGACGCCGTCCGTCACGGTCCGAGGATCGGGCAGCGCAGCGTCGGTGGCATACGCGACGGCGTCGGCGACCCGCTCGCGCGCGGATTCGCTCGCCGCGTCATAGGCCGCGTCATCGAGGTCGCCGCGGGCGACGGCGGCCACCCGCAAGCGCGCGATCGGGTCGCGGTTCGCGAGCCACCACTCGACTTCGTCGGCGGTGCGATACTTGCCGCGTTCGCCGACGTCGTGGCCGAGATGCCGGTACGTCAATGCCTCGATGAACGTGGGGCCACCGCCGGCACGGGCCCGGTCGGCCGCTTCGGTCGCGACCCGCCACACCGCGGCCACGTCTTGACCGTCGACCTGCACGGCAGGCATACCGAAACCGCTGGCGCGCGCGGCAATCGAGTCACCGGCGAGCGCGTCGGAGATGCGTGTCTCCACGGCGTAACCGTTGTTTTCACATACCAGCAGCAGCGGCAGTCGCCACGCCGCCGCGAGATTGGCGAATTCCCATGTACGGCCGGTGTTCGCGGCGCCGTCGCCGAAGAATGCGGCCGACACCAGTGGTTCGTTGCGATAGCTCTGGGCGAGCGCGGCGCCGAGAGCGATGCCGGCGCTGGCGCCGACAATGCCGTTGGAACCGAAGAACCCGGCGCCGAAGTCGGCCAGATGCATATGACCACCACGCCCGCCGGCGACTCCGGCCGCCTTGCCGAACAGTTCGGCCATCGCGCCGCGTAGATCGATGCCGCTGGCGATCGCGACGTGATGGCTGCGATGTGGTGCCGCGGTGACGTCGCCGTGGCCGAGTGCCGCGAGCACACCGACCGCGACGGCTTCCTGCCCGGCGGCCGAGTGCATGCCGCCGGGGATCGTCCCGTTCAGCGCCAGGGGTGCGGCTGTCGACTCGAACTCGCGAATCAGCAGCATACGGCCGAGCCACGCGTGCACCTGCTCGGTCGAGACGCCGTCGAGGTCAATGTCCGCCGTCAGATCGGCGCCGGGATCGGTGTGCGCCTTCACGATTCCTCCTCGATCCAGGTGAGGACCGTTCCGGTGGCGATCTCGTCGTCGACGGCGACCAGGTGCGGCCCGACCACACCGGAGGCCGGTGCCTCCAACGACATCTGCGCCTTGGCTGTCTCAATCTCGACGAGCGGCTCGCCCGCCTCGACGCGGTCGCCGGGTTGGCGCAGCCACTGGAGGACGACGCTTTCCGTATCGGCCATCCCGTAGGAGGGCATGGCCAGTTCTACCTTGGACACTTACCGACTCCCTATTCGCCGATCGTTCCGCCGGCGTTGAACGCCAAGTTGCCGCCGTCCACCGGCAGCACCGTACCGGTGATCATCGCCGCGGCCCCGGACGCCAGAAATGCGATGGCCGCGGCCACTTCCGCCGGCTCGACCAACCGTCCCAGTGGAATGCCGCGCAGAAACGTGTCAAGAAGGCGCCCCTCCGCACTGGGCCGGGTGCTCAGCGCTCGCAGGCCGTCCGTCGCAATCTGGCACGGCGCGACCGCGTTGACCCGGATGCCGTACGGTGCCCACGCGATCGCTAGCTCGCGGGTGAGCTGATCGACGCCGCCCTTGGTCATTCCGTACGCGATGTTGCCGCGGCCGAGGGACGTCGAGCCGCCGATGGAGCTGACGTTGACGATCGCCCCCGCGCGGCCGGCGGGAATGAGCTCGGCGGCCAGTTGCTGCGCACACCACAGATAGCCGGCCAGATTCACGCCGGCGATCCGCGACCAGTCATCGGGAGTCAGCTCGCGCGACGGCACGTGTGGATTGATGCCAGCGTTGTTTACCAAGACGTCGGGCGGTCCGAACGCCGATGTCGCGCGCGTGAATGCCTCGGCAACGGCGTCTCGATCGGCCACGTCGCCGATCAACGCAACCGCCGCGCCGCCACTGTCCTCGATGAGTTTGACCGTGCCGGCGGCCGCCGACTCGTCAATGTCGAACGCCGTCACCTTCGCGCCCAGCGAGCTCAGCCGCAGACAAATGGCTCGACCAAGTCCGGTGCCGCCACCGGTGACAAACGCGTGCTGATCGGTGAAGTCGACGAGCGGTACGGTCATAGGGCTGTCTCCTTGGTAGCTTCACCGGCCGCACGCGGAACCGGCAGATTCACGGGTGATCGCGGCACCTGTCCGGTGAGGACGCGATGCACGTCTTCGGCGGCGCGTATCGCCACGTCTTTCTGTGCCTCGAGCGAATACCACGCGGTGTGTGGCGTAATCCAAACGCGGTCGGTACGGAGCAACGGATGGTCGGCCGGCGGCGGCTCCTCGCTTAGTACGTCGAGCAGTGCGCCGCCAACAGCACCGGACCGTACGGCGTCGGCCAGCGCGTATTCGTCGATGAGCCCACCGCGCGCCGTGTTGATGATGACGCCCCCGGCCTTCATCGCGGACAACGACTCTGCGTTCACGATGTGCTTGGTCTGTTCGTTCAGTGGAACATGCAGCGAGACGTAGTCGGACATGCGTAACAGGTCGGCCCACGCGACCGGCTCGGCGCCGACCGCACGGATCGATTCCGGCGATTGGTAGATGTCGTGGACTACCGCCTTCATGCCGAGGCCGATGGCCTTGCGCGTCGTTGCCTGCCCGATGCGACCGAAACCGAGGACCCCCAGCGTCAATCCGGCCAGCCGACGGATGGGACCGGCGCCCACCGAATCCCAGGCTCCGTCCTCGACAAGTGCGAGGTACTGCGGCAGTCGGCGTACGTGTGCCAGCAGCAGGGCCACCGCGTGCGTGGACACCTCGTCGATCGAGTAGTCAGCGACGTTCGTGACGTAGACACCGCGCTGGCTGGCCGCATCGAGGTCGATCGCGTCGATTCCGGTGCCGACTCGGCCGACGACCTGACAGCGGGGCATATGGTCGAGCGTTTCCGCGGTGACCGGTTGCAGAGTGACCATGACGGCAACCGCGTCGGCCAGCCGCGGATCATCGAGGTCGTCCAATCGATCGACGAACGCGATGTCGTAGCCGGCATTCCGTAGAAACTCTGTCTCGATGGTCGAACCCGCCTTGCCGTACGCGATGATGATCGTGGCCACCGACTACCTCCCCGATCCGTCGGGGCCAACGACTCGGTTGCGAAGGATCCCGATCCGCTCGACGTCGATCTCGACAACGTCGCCGTCGGTCAGGAAGCGCGGCGGGTTCTGCGCCGCGCCGATGCCGGATGGCGTGCCGGTGGCGATGATGTCGCCCGGCTCGAGCGTCATGATGTCGCTCAGCAGCGCAATGAGCGTCGCCACGCCGAAGATCATGTGCTTGGTGTTGGAGCGTTGGACCTCGACACCATTGAGCCGGGTCGCGATGTCGAGGGCTTGCGGGTCGTCGATCTCGTCCGCCGTCACCAGAAATGGTCCGGTCGGAGCGAACGTGTCGAAGCTCTTACCGAGAGTCCACTGGCTCGTCCGGTTCTGCACATCGCGCGCGCTCACGTCGTTGACGGCGAGGTAGCCGAGCACGCTAGCCAACGCGTCCTGCTCGCGCACGGACCGGATCCGCTGTCCGACAACGACCCCGAGTTCCCCTTCGTAGTCGACCATCGCACTCCGTGTCGGAAGTTGGATCGCCTGTGCGGCGCCGCTGACCGACGTGGAAAACTTCGCGAAGACGGTCGGAAAGTCCGGCACGGCTTGGCCGGTCTCCTCCGCGTGGTCGCGGTAGTTCAGGCCGATGCCGATGATTTTTCCGGGACGCGCGATGGGTGCGGACAAGTCGACGCCGGCGAGGCTGCGACGACCTTCGGCCGGCGCACGCTTAGCGATCGCCGACAGTGCGGCCAATGCCACCGCCGGATCGGCAAGAACGGCCGCCATCGTACTTGGCGCGCGCTGCGTCGGCCACGGCAACGTCGAGGAGCGTCTCGTCGTCGAGACAAATACAGAAGCGGACCGTACCGCCAATAACGGCGTTACCGAGTCGCACGGTGGATCCGCGATAAAGCAGGGACGGATCGACGGTGGCTCACGGGCGTCTCCTCTGCTGTGGTCGTGCTCAGCGCCATAACCGCTGAGTTGGCGGCGATCCGGCCGGCTCGGTCCCGCTGGCGTCCGTCCGCAGGCCCAGGTAGCTGTGGAGGATGCGTTCGTACGCGAATGAGATGTGCTCTTTGATGGCCGTCGTCGCGGTGTTTTCGTCGCCGCTGCGGATGGACTTCAGGATGTGGGTGTGGCCGGCAACCATGCTCTGTCGCCAGTCCGGACTCGCGACGTTGCGGGACAGCAGAAACCAGTAGGTCGGCAGCCGGATCTGCGACCAGGCCGCATACAGCCGCTCGTGGTGTGCCGCACGGTAAATCGCATCGTGGAAGCTCACGTCCAGGTCGGCCGCGTCGCGCTCGGTGACCTTGCGGTTGCCGGATATCGCAGCGACCATGTCGGCGAGTGCCTGCTCGATCTCGCCGAGGTCACTCGGGGTTGCGCGCTCGATCGCGAGCGTCGTCGCCAACGGTTCCAATGCCGACCGGAGCGTGTAGATCTCGTTAAGGTCGTTGCGAGTCAGATCCACGACCGTTACGCCACGGTGCCGCAGCGACCGCACCAGTCCCTCTCGCTCCAGCAGCACAAACGCGTCGCGGACGGGGCCTCTGCTGACGTCGAGTCGGTCGGCGAGTTCCTCCTCGCGGAGATGCTGACCGGGATTGAGCTCACCCAACAAAATCGCTTGGCGTATCCGATCGGCGACATCCTCGCCCAAGCTCATCCGGCGGGCCGGGGTCAACACGGATGGCGTCTTGCGGATGCGTTGCTGTGCCACGTGGTCACCTCATTGCCCGTGACGATTGTCAACGAAAAATTATCACCAGCACTGTCCAGATTCGAGGATCGCCCCTCGAACTGGCGTTACCGTTGTCGACCATCTCTGTTAACAATCGGCAATTTGCTGTCGACACAAGCTAGGCAGACTGTCGCCGTGCTGTCAAGGGCGCTTGAGTTAGTCCGCCCTCGTCATGTGACCGCGCGAGTGGGTTGCGTACCGGCGACAAATGTTTCCGGGGGGTTGCGCGAGCGACACAGACAAGGTAATGATGTTCGCACCAGTGATATCAGTCAATCGTAAGTTGTTAACAACGCCCGTCGGAGGGCGACGTGGACTCATCCCCCTGGGTCTCCGAGATCCGCTTTTGTCGCTCACCGAGTGCACCACGCGCCCTGTCATTGGTACGGCTGCGCCGCCCACCGTTCTGGCCAGATCAGGCGGCTTTGGCAACACGCATCGAACCGCACGATTGAACCGGTCTCGACAACGCGATCGCACAACACAGCAACCGAGGATGGCCGAAGCGCGGCACTCGACACGTGTCCGCGCACGGCATCGACCGACAGCTCCGCCCTGACGGCGAGTACCCAGACGATCGCCTGGACGGACCCACTACCGCACCGCAGCGAACTTCGAACGACGGCGTGAGTTGCGCGCCGTCTCCAGATTCGGCTGCCCTCATCTGCTACGCCAAGAACTAGGAGGAAGTCGTGCGCCTAGCACCAATCGTTGCCGTCGGCGCGGCCGTTGCGCTGATGGCCACTGCCTGTAGCAGCTCGTCCTCGGGCTCCGCGTCCAGCGACCCCAATGCCGTCGCCAAACAGATCACCATCTGGTCACCGCCCGACAACTTCTGGCAGTACCAGTCGGAGCACCTCGCGCAGTTCACGAAGGACACTGGTATCAAGGTCAACGTCGTCGGCATCCCCGAAGCGAACATCCTCGACAAGGAGACGATCGCCCAACGGGCCCACTCCAAGGAGTTCGCACTCTACGAGGGTCCGACGTCCCTGATCAGCCAGGACGTCAACCTTCTCGGCGGCGTCCCGCTACAGCCCCTGATCGACAACAAGACACTAACCGGCTCGTCGTTCAACTTGAGCGACTTCAACGAGTTGCCGGCCTGCACGCTCAACGACAAGCTCTACTGCCTACCGATGTTTGTCGACGGCGCGGCCATCGCCTACAACACCAAACTGTTCCAGCAGGCCGGGATCGCCAGTCCGCCGCAGACCTGGCAGGACGTCATTGCCGACGCCCAGCTACTGAGCCAGAAGACCACGGTGCCGGCGTTCTGCACCCGCGGCAGCCAGGCTGGCGCCGCGATCGCCACCGCACACTTCATGGAGGCGTACTACATCCCGTACAACGCCCAGAACAAAGGCTTCAACGTCGGCCCGGACTGGAAGTCGCTGTCCGACTCGCCCGAGGCGATCAAGTGGGCGACCGACTTTCAGACGCTCATGACGAAGTATGCCCCGCGTGGCGTGGCCGCATACGACGCCGCGAAGTGCAAGCAGGACTTCGATCAGGGCAAGGTCGCGATGTTCTACGACGGCGTAACCACGTTCGACCAGGGCGAGTTCTCGCCGGCCGCGGGCTCACCGATCAGTGGTGCGGTCCAGTTCGTCGCGCCGCAATGCCCGACGAGCGATCCGTGCATGCCACTCGGTCCATGGGGCATGTTCATCAACCCCAACGTGAGCAAGGGCGAACAGAACGCTGCGTGGAAACTGATGCAGTACCTGAGTTCGCCGGACTTCATGACGGCCGAGATCGCCTCCCGGGCCCAGCCGGCGCTGGCCGTCCTCAAGTCGGTCGCTAGCAAGCCAGTGGCGGGCGTACCGCAGAGCTATCTGACCGCGATCAACTATGTCGCGAGCCAGGCTCAGCCGAACGCCTTCCCGCCCACCACCGTGTTCAACCAGAGCCAGCAGAACGAGGAGATCGCGATTTCGCAGTTGGCCACCGGCACCGATCCGACGAA
Organism: uncultured Actinomycetota bacterium; assembly: GCA_963724705.1. Classification (GTDB taxonomy): domain Bacteria; phylum Actinomycetota; class Actinomycetes; order Mycobacteriales; family Micromonosporaceae; genus DASQPR01. Next base: position 622,780 of record CAVRVS010000004.1, on the reverse strand, counting down.
AGCGATGACGTTCGCCGCTACCGGCACGAACAACGTCTTCAAGACGGCTGGCCTGCTTAAGCAGTGACCGACGACGGTCGGTCCGGCGCCCGGGCGCCGCGCGCGCAGTGAGAGGCACCGACGTCGACTCCCAGACCCGGCGGTGGCCGGGCCTGGGAGTCGGCGGCACGTAGAGTCCGGAAGGCGGCGACATCATGGAGGACCGGTCACTCGTGACGCACGAACCAGTCGGGCTCATCGCGGACGATCCGCCGCGCGTAGCGAAGGAGGTTCGGCAACAGGTCCCGACGAATCGGCTGTCCGATTTCTTTGACGCCAACTTCTTCAAGCTCGCGGCCCTGCCCGCATTCCTCGCCGTCTTCGCCGTCACGGTCATCCCGATCGTGAGCGGCTTCGGACTGAGCTTTTCGAGCATCAGCAGTGTCCACAACGCGGTCTTGCCGCCGACGCTGGCGAATTACCGCAACCTCGTACACGACTCGGAAGTGCACACCGTACTGCTCAACACGATCATTTACGTGATCGTCGCGGTCTGCCTGGAGACCGGATTCGGACTGCTTCTCGGCGTTCTGTTGGCGCAACGCAATCGAGTGTCGGCCGTATTTCGAGTCATCTTCCTGCTGCCCTTGACCGTCGCCGGCATCGCCGCGGCCATCAGCTGGAGTGCGTTGCTCAACACGACGCAGGGCTGGGTCAACTACTTTCTCGGTCTCGCACACATCCCCCAACCGAACTGGCTCGCTGACCCGTCGACCTCGATGATTTCGGTCGTCATCACGGACATGTGGAGCGGCGTCCCCGTCGTTGCCATCCTCGTCCTCGCGGCCCTGCTCGGCGTCAATCAGGAGGCGACGGAAGCGGCGCTCGTGGACGGCGCCACGGCGTGGCAGCGGTTCCGTTACGTCACCTTCCCGGCGATCCGCGGCACGGTCATCCTCGCGGCGCTGCTGCGGGCGATCGCCGCGTTCCAGCAGTTCGCACTGTTCCAGGTACTGACCGGTGGCGGTCCGGGGCTGAGCACGACGGTCATCAACTACTACGTGTACGAACAGACGATCGTCTACAACAACCTGGGTTACGGCGCGGCGCTGGCGATGATCGTGATCGCCATTATGGCCTTGCCCGCGCTTATCTACCTGATCGTGCAGCGATCTCGTCGCACCGCCGAACGGAGGGCACAGCCGTGACCGCAACCGTCAGCACGCCAACCCCGGTGCCGCCGGCGAAGGCACCGCGGCGCAGTCAGACGATGACCGTACGGCGACGGGCGGCCGCGACGGTCACCGTCTTGTTGCTCGTCCTTGGTTCTCTGTTCGTCCTGTTACCGCTGGTCTGGCTGCTGTCGACGGCGTTCAAGAAGCCGGACGACGCGTTCGCGATCCCGCCGAAGTGGCTGTCCACGCCGACGACGGCCAACTTCAGTGGACTGTTCACCGGGCCGTTCGGCCACAACTTGCTGAACTCGGCGATCGTGGCCGTCGCGGCCACCGGCGTCGCCCTTCTGCTCGGCGTTCCGGCCGGGTACGGCTTTGCCCGCACCCAGATCAGGTTCGGCCGGCTGATCAACGCCTGGTTCATCATCGCGTACGTGGCGCCGCCGATCGTGTTCATCATCCCGCTGTATCTGATCTACCAGCATCTGCAGCTCCTCGACACGTACACGGGGCTCGTGTTGGCGTACGAGACCGGGTTGCTGCCGTTCACGACGTGGCTGATGCGCGTCTACTTCGCCGAGGTACCCCGCGAACTCGACGAGGCCGCGTGGATCGACGGCTGCAGCAAGATCCGCGCGTTGTGGTCGGTGCTCCTACCGGTCGTCTGGCCGGGCATCATCACGGTCGGACTGCTCGTCGGGCTCGCGTCCTGGGGCGAGTACTTCGCCGCCGTCATCCTCACGGGCAGCCGTACCCAGACCGCGCCGGTCGCGGTCAACTCGTTCATCGGCACGCTATCGAGCGATTGGAGTCAGATGGCCGCGGCCGGTGTCGTTGTGGTGATCCCGGCGCTGATCGCGACCATCGCCGTTCAACGCGGATTCATCCGCGGCCTGACGTTCGGCGCGGTCAAGCAGTGAAGTCTGCGCGTGCTGGATCCCACCGGAACGGCTAAACGGCGGTCATCCCACCGTCGATGATCAACGAGGCACCATTCATGAAGCGGCCAGTGTCGTCGACGACGAACGCAATCCACTCGGCGACCTCTTCGGGAGTCCCCATCCGCCCATCAAGCTGGCGCGCTTCCATCGCCTTTCGGGTTGCCACGGGGTCCGGGTTGTTCGCCAGAATCTTGCCGATCCACGGACTGTCGACCGTGCCCGGACAGATCGCGTTGATGCGAAGGCCGGCGGCGGCGTGGTCGGCCGCGAGCGCCCGCGTCAACCCGATCACTCCGGCTTTCGAGGCGCAATAGGCCGCACGATTACGCAAGCCAACGACCGCGCCGGCCGAGGCGATGTTGACGATCACCCCTTTGCCCGCGGCGATCATTCCTGGCAACACCATGCGGCACATGAAGAATGTGCCAGAGAGGTTGACCGCCATCGTCAGGTCCCACATGTCGGAGGTCGTCTCCGATGCGGTGGCCGCGAACCCGAGTCCGGCGCAGTTGACGAGCACATCGTACGGACGCTCGCCGCTGGCCGCTTGGACGGTCGCGGCCGCCTGTTCCGGCGCCGCGAGGTCGGCAATGACCGTGAGCACGTCGTCGCCGGCCTGCCCGGCAACGTCAACGAGGCCGTCCGCGTCGCGGTCGACCAGCGTGAGTTCGTAGCCGGCGTCGGCGAGACAAAGTGCCACGGCCCGACCGATCCCCGATGCGGCACCGGTGACGAGAGCGCGACGAGGGCTGGCAATCTTCGCAGGTGTCATGAGCGCTGCCTCCAAAGTCGGAAGAACTGGATGCCGTCAGGCGGCCATGACGGGATTGCTCAGTGTGCCGATGCCGTCGATCTCGATGTCGACGCGATCACCGGGTTGCAGGAAGATCGGCGTCGAACGGAACGCCCCCACCCCATTGGGTGTGCCGGTGGTGATCACATCGCCCGGTTCCAGGGTGATCCCACCGCTGATGAAGGCAATAAGGTGCGCGACCGAAAAGATCATCTGGCCGGTATTGCTGTCCTGCATGGTCTCTCCGTTGACGCGTGCCCGGATGTTGAGGACTTGTGGGTCCGGGATCTCCTCGGCCGGCACCACTGTCGGACCGATCGGGCCAAACGTGTCGAATGACTTGGCCCGCGTCCACTGGCCATCATCGCGCTGCGCTCGGCGAGCGCTGACGTCGTTCATGCACGTGTACCCGCGCACAAAGTCCAGGGCGTCGTCGACACCAACGTTTCGCGCGGTCCGTCCGATGACCACCGCCAGCTCCGCTTCCCAGTCAACCTCATCGATCCCCTTCGGAATGACGATCGGTTCTTCGGGGCCGATGAGACAGGTCGTCCATTTCGCGAACAGAATCGGCGTCGACGGCGGCGCCACCGTTGCCTCGTCGGCGTGATCGCGATAGTTGAGTCCGACGGCGATGATCTTGCCGGGCCGGTCGATGGGTAGAACTGACACGTCAGACTCCTAGAAGCTAGATGTGCGAACGGATTCGTTGTCGATGTGCCGGGTCCGGGCCAGAACACGTTCGGCAAACGCCTGTACGGCAACGACGTCGCGGCGCTCGACGTCCTCGGCCCGCCACAGCGAACCACCGAGACAAGCCGCCCATGCACCGGCGGAGAGATAAGACGCCACCTCGTTCACGGCGACTTCGCCCGATACAACGAAGCGCGCGTCCGGCAGAGGTTCGAGCAATGCGCGGACGTACGCTATCCCGCCCATCGCCGATACCGGGAAGAGCTTGGTCGCCGCCGCCCCCAGAGCCATGGCCCGCAGAATCTCGCTTGGAGTCAGAACTCCCGGAACCACCGGTACGTCGCACGCGACCGCCACCTCGACAAGGTTCGGATCGAGATGGGGCGAGACCAAGAACGAGGCGCCCGCGTCGATGCACGCATGAACCTGGTCGACCGTACGGATCGTTCCGGCTCCCACGCGTCCGATTCCCTCCGCGACGAGGGTCGAAATGACCGTGGGCGCGTCCGGCACGGTCATGGTGATCTCGATTCCCGTGACATCTGTCGACGCGAGTCCACGCGCGATCGTCAGCGCACTCGTGGATGAGTGCGTACGGACGACGGCGATGACTCCCTTGCCGATCCAGGCACTGTCGAGCGCATGAGAGGGCTGGTCGTCCTGAGCAATGCTGAGATCGTGCACGTGACTTATCGCTCCTATTTGACGGGCTGACGATCAGAACGTGACCGGCAGCGAGCGCAACACGCGAGAGTTCGCCTTCGCGAGATCCCACGACGGACGCGGATCGGCCAGTCGCACCGTTGGGATCCGATCGAGCAGCGTCTGGAACACGATCTCGCCCTCAATCCGGGACAACGGAGCGCCGATACAAAAGTGGATACCCTGACCGAAAGCAATGTGGCGGTTCGGGTTTCGGTCGATGTCGAAGAACGCGGGATCGTGAAACTGCGCCGGGTCTCGATTGGCCGCGCCCACCATCTGGAACACCATCTGCCCTTCGGCGAGAACCCGTTGGCCGAGCTGGACATCGTGCTTCATCAACCGCGGCTGTCGTGACACGGGACTCTCGTACCGCAGAACCTCTTCGAGCGCCGGCTTCACCAGCGATCGATCAGCCTTCAACCGCTCCCATTGCTCGGGGTGGCTCAGGAGAGTGAACAGACCGTTGCCGATCAAAGATGTGGTCGTCTCGTGCCCGGCGGTCAGCATCGTGATGCCGGTGTTGATGATCTCGTCGTCGGACAGTGACTCACCGGTTTCGCTCTCGCGCATCATGTGGCTGATCAAATCGTCGCCTGGCGTACGTCGACGTTCGGCGATCAGGTCGGCCAAATATCCGCGAGCTTCGATGAGAACGGTCTGCGCCCCAAGCAGGACGCGCTCACTCGGCTTGTTGATGCCCTGGAACGCCAGCAAGCCGTCGGCCCATCGGCGAAAAGTTGGGCCTTGGGATTCAGGTACGCCAAGCAGGCCGGCAAGCACCGTCACGGGTAGGGCGAAGGCTAGATCCTCGATCACCTCCATTTCGCCGGCCGCCTCGACACGATCGATGAGTTCGTCGACGATCTGCTGGATTCGCGGACGCATGGTCTCGATCACGCGCGGCGAGAACGCACGGATGATGAGCCGACGCAGACGCGTGTGATCGGGCGGATCGGAGTGGAGTAGACCCTTCGTGCGGTAGTGGGCCTCGAACGGGCGCAACTGCTGCCGGGCCTCGTCGCCTAGGTACAGGGTCGCGCGTCCGAGCCGGCCTTCGTTGGAGTAGTGCTCGACGTCCTTGAACGTCCGCAGAATGTCGTCGTATCGGGTCAGGACCCAGCCCCCGATGGACTCGCTCCAGTGCACGGGATCGAGTTCGCGCAAGATGTCGAGTGTCGGGTAGGGATCGTCCACGAACGCTTGGGAAACCAACGCATCGTCGATGTCCCGCAAGCGTGCCGCATCATCGCGCATCCGTTGCCGACTCTCTCCTCGTGACGCGTCGACGGCCGGGATTACTCAATGTCCACAGTGCGACGAACGTCGTGCGTCGCTTTCGTGGCATTCCCGCCAACCGAGAGCATCCGGACCACTAGTCAGACACAGGGAGATTACTGTAAACAAGAAACAGTCCGCAAGCGGGCCGAGGTGCCGTCATGAAGACAGGAGTCGCGGGATGAGCGATGCCGACGCATCAGTCGCAGCGTGTTGCCAAGCCGACCAGACAGCTCGACTGTCGGCGCTCCGGAAGTCCCGACCACTCCCACGCCCGGCGTACCTGACCGAACGTGGGCGACTTATTCATGGAGCCACGCTGCCCGGCGGGTCGGTGCCGTCATCGCGCACATCTGATCTCTCACCCGACGAGGTGAACGAGGTCGTGGAGTTGATTTCGACGGGCCGGCGAAGTCGCCGCGCCGCTGAGATGCCGGAGCGACTCCGCGCGCGATCCTGGAAGTCGGTTGAACAAGTCCTTCTGAAGCTCGAGGACAGCCTCGGCTGGAAGGCGGCGGGTTGGAAGGTCGGCGCGGCCAGCATGGAGGTCAGGCGCGCGGAAAACATTCCGAGCCCCTCGCCCGGACGGATTTTCGAACGAGCGATCTTCCAGAGTCCGGCGAGCATCGGCGCGGAATTCTTCGTCAACTACCGGCTGTGTGAATGCGAGTTCGCGTTCGAACTCGGCGACGATTTCCCGGCCCGCGACAAGCCCTACACCGAGTCCGATGCCCGTGCTGGGATCGCGGCACTGATGCCGGTCATCGAGATCGGCGACTCGGTCTTCACCGACTGGTACTCGTTGAGCGGCTACTTCGGCGGCATGTACGACAACGGCGGTGGTGCGGCTTTGGTCCAAGGCGCGCGTGTCCGTGACTGGGAGTCGATCGACCTGCCGGCGGCCAACATCGACCTCTATGTCAACGGTTTCTTCATCAAGTCGGGCCAGGGCGTTGAAGCGATGGGGCATCCGGTGACCAGCCTCACGTGGATGCTCAACTGGGTACGCGAGCGCGGCCATGACGTACGCGCCGGCGAGGTCATCAGCACGGGCACCTGCACCGCCCACTGTTTCGTCGCGCCCGGCGATCGCGTGAGCGTGGACTTCGGGGATCTGGGGCTGGTGGAGGCGTACTTCGAGCCGGAGCGGTAACCGACGGCACCGCGGCGACTCGACCTCGTGCGGGCGCCGACCAGTGGCGGCGCCGATGACGAACGTACCGCCGAATTCCGATCGCTGCGGCGACTGGTCGCCACCCTGGAGGCATGGGCAACTCACATGGTGCCGAGCCGGTTGGTGGCGGTTTGACGACCCTCGACAGTCGCCCTATGCTGCCTGTAAATCGTTAACATTCATGCGATCGAGCGTAGGCCCGTACTCGTAAGGTGGGCACAATCAGATGAGCGACCTTCCTCGCATCGACACATTCGCGCCTGCGCGGCGAATCCGACTCGGTGAGGACGTGGCCGATCAGGTCCGGACCGCGATTTTGCACGGACAGTTTTCTCCCGGGCAGCATCTGCGTGAGGACGAGTTGGCGAGTCTGCTCCAGGTGAGCCGCGGGCCGATCCGGGAAGCGCTGGTAATGCTCGAACGGGAGGGCCTGATCACGGTTGCGCGCCACCGCGGCGCAACCGTTGTTCAGCTCACGCCCAACGACCTGACCGAGGTCTACTGCCTCCGGACGGGCCTTGAGGTGGTAGCAACGCAGTTGGCCATCCGCAATGGAACCGAACAAGACTTCCGCGAGGCCGATCTGGTTCTCAAGGAATTCGCACAGACGCTGCGGAAGAAGCCCACCGAGCACGATGCGGCCCGGCTCGACTTGGAATTCCACGACGTCTTCTATCGTGCGGCGCGCAACTCTCGTCTCTACGCCAGTTGGCTCGGCGTGCGGTCGCAGGTGTATCTGTTCCTGCTGACCCGAAACGTCGCGAGTCCGGACTGGCGGCTGAAGTCGATCAACGGCCACGCGGAGATCCTGGAAGCCACCCGAGCACGCGACGAAAGTCTGGCCGTCAAGCTCATCACCGCACACATCAGCTACGCGTACTCGCTGATCTCGAACGGGTTCGATGAACGTCAGGACCATTCGCTCGACCTGATCCCGCCGCAACTGCAGATCAAGACCGAGTAATACGGCGCTCGCCGCGTGCCTATCCATTCGCCGCTACATTTCGGCCCACCTTCGCGCTACCGTCGCGCCACCAGCTTTCGCGCGGCTGCTTCGATTGTCGCGCTGTTGGGCAGGATCGCGCTGAGCAACGCCGGGCTCTGCGGAATCGGCGCGTGCGGTGCGGTGATCCGCACAATGGCCGCGTCCAGATAGTCGAAGCTCGCCTCCTGAATGGACGCGACGATCTCGGCGCTCACACCGCCGTAGGCCGGGCTTTCGTCGACAACGATCGCGAGACCCGTACGGCGCACCGACTCCGCCACCGTCTCCCGATCGAGCGGGAACAGGGTGCGCAGATCGATGACCTCGGCGTCGATGCCGTCCTCGGCAAGCTTGTCCGCCGCGTCAAGGCACTTCTGCACGTTGACGCCGTAGGTTACGACGGTGACGTCGCGGCCGCGGCGGCAGATCCTCGCGTGGCCGAGCGGTATGAGGTCGTCGGGGCCGCCGACCGGCCCGCGCGCACCGGTGAGCGCCTTGTGCATCAGGAACAGCACGGGCTCGCTCAGCCGGAGCGACGTCTTGATGAGGCCCTTGGTATCGGCCGGATTCGACGGTACGACGACGTTGATTCCGGGCATTTCCGCGAACCACGATTCGATGACGTTGTTGTGCTGCGCGCCGCCGTACGCGATGCCGTTGGTCGCCCGGATCACCATCGGGACTGCGATGCCGAACATGTAGCTCATCTTGGCGGCCTGGTTGCAGATCTCGTCCATGCCGCCGAAGGCGAAGTCGAGGAAGTTCAGGTCGACAATCGGACGCATACCGCAAATGGCCGAGCCGACACCGGCCGCGAGCATCGCGGCCTCGGATATCGGGACATCGCGCACTCGCTCCGCCCCGAAGCGCTCCCCCAGACCGGCAACCTGCGCGAAGTGGCCGCCCCGCAGCAAGATGTCGGTGCCCATGATGAAGATCCGGTCGTTGGCCGCCATCTCTTCGGCGACGCCCTCGCGGTAGGCCTGGCTGTACGTCAATGGAGTCGTCATGCCGCGTCCCGTGTCGTCTCGGTGGGAAAGGTCTTGCCGGCGTCGATGGCAGACGGCCACGGCGACGCGTCGGCGAACGCCATCGCATCGGCAACTGCCGCTTCGGCGCCGGCGACGAGTTCGGCATAATCGGCGTCGTCGAGCATCCCTCGACTCGCCATGTGGATGCGCAGCCGTTCGATCGGATCGCGTTCGGCGCGCCATCGCGCGACCTCGTCCTTCCCGCGATAGTTCTGCACGTCGCCGACGTTGTGGCCCTCGTACCGATAGGTCTGTGCCTCGATGAAGGTGGGACCGTCTCCGGCGAGCGCGCGCTCGCGAGCCCGCCGTGTTGCCTCATACACCGCGATAACGTCCTGGCCGTCAACGATCACCGTGGTCAGCCCGAACCCCGCCGCCCGTGCGGCTACGGACTCGCCTGCCATCGCGTGCGAGATGTGCGTCTCGACCGCGTACAGGTTGTTCTCGCAGATCGCGATCAGCGGCAGCTTCCATAGCGCGGCAAGGTTGATGCTTTCCCACACCCGGCCGTTGTTCGCGCCACCATCGCCGAAGTATCCGACCGCGACGGACGGCTGCCTGCGCATGTGCATCGCCAGCGACGCACCCATAGCGATGCCGAGACCAGCGCCGACGATGCCGTTGGAGCCGAGAAAGTTGCGCGGCCGGTCGACCAGATGCATGCTGCCCCCGCGACCGGACGACGAGCCGTCTTCCCGGCCGTACAGCTCGGCCATGACCTGACGCGGCGGCATCCCTTTCGCCAATGCGTGGTGATGGCTTCGATGCGTGCCCGACACTACGTCGTCCGGGCCGAGCGCGCGGATCGAGCCGACGGCCACGCCTTCCTGGCCCTCGGATGAATGGATTCCGCCGGGAATCTTGCCGGCGAAGGACAAGCGAACCGATTCGGTCTCGAACCTGCGGATCGTCAGCATCGTCTGTAGCCACTCGCGCAATGCGTCCGGCGCCGGTGAGATCGGCACCGTCGCGCTGGACCGTTGGATCCTCGGTAGCGGACTCGGTCATGCTGTTTCGCCTTTCACCCAGGAGCGCAGGGAGCCGAGCGCCTGCGCGAAGACATTCAGAGCACGCGCCGCGACATCGCCGTCGATCGTGCGGTGATCGACGTTCAGCGTCGCGCTGATGGTGTCGCGAAACGAGAATCCGCCCGGCGATGCGATGAGACGGGGGGCGATCCGGCCCACGGTCACGAGGCACTGTTGGCCGAGCGGGATGATTCCGGTGAACGAATCGACGTCGAGCCCGCCCAGGTTCGACAACGAGCCGAATGGCTGTGTGGACATGTCCACCTCGGCGAGCCGCCCCTCGCGCGCACGTCGCACCGCCGCTTGACGGGCTGACACCAGATCGGCCGCGGCGAGACCGTTCGCATCGACGATCACGGGCATCATGACGCCGTCCGGCGTGGCGACAGCCAATCCCAGCGTCGCCAGACGTCGAGCCGGGAAACGCTGCGAGCATCGCCGCGCAGGCGTGCAGCAGCAGATCCGTCACCGTGGCGGCGGGAACATCGCGTCGGAGCTCACGCAACGCCTCCAGTACGTCGGAGGCATCCACCTCCCGACTCACCGCGAAGTGCGGGATCGTGCGCCAGGACTCGGCTACACGAGCGGCGATGGCGTCACGGCGACGACTGTTCAGTGTCGGCTCCGACGGCGCGTCGCTCGCCGGCGGCGAGTCGAGCCAATCGTCGCTGGCGTGGTGATTCCGCGTGGGGAGTACGCCGCGCCAAGCTCGGATCGTCGCTCATCGACACGGCCGTCAAACCGACGTCCGGTTGCGTCTCCGGACGCAACTCATCGTGCGCCGGCTGACGCAACTCGTCGAAAATGCCGGCAAACGCTGGCACAGCGACCGGCGACTCAACCAACTCAACCGACTCGGACGCACCGTCGGCCGGATCGCCGGTCGACTGCTCGCTATCCTCGTCCCCGACGTCGAGGATTCGACATACCGGTTCGGCGATCGGCACCATGGATCCGGCGGCGAACAGATGCGCTCCCAGGACGCCGTCGGCGGGACTCTCGAGCTCCATGGTGGCCTTGTCGGTTTCAATCTCAGCGATCGGCTCCCCCGCGTGCACGATGTCGCCGGGCTCCTTCAACCAAGCCGAAAGCAGCGCCTCGGTCATCGCCATACCGAGCGCCGGAATGGTCACGTCCATCACGCTTGGGGTCCTTTGCTCGCTCGATGGGGACTAGAGGCATCGTTTGTTGCGCGGCACGAGCGAAACATCATGGTCGCGCGCGGAGGTGGTCACGGTTGACGAGAGATCGAGGCTGGCGACCCGACAATGCATCCGTCACATTGACCGCGGCGTCTCTGCGCAGTTGGTCGATGGACTCCACCGACCAACTGGATGTGTGCGGGGTGAGAAGCACGTTGGCCATGTGCAATAGCGGATCGTCCGGGCTCGGCGGCTCGGTCGGCCATGACGTCAAGCGCAGCGCCGGCGATCACGCCGCTCGTCAGAGCGTCGGCCAGTGCGCTTTGTTCGACGACCGGTCCGCGCGACAGATTCAGGAGGTACGCGGTCGGCTTCATCGTCGCCAACTGTCTGGCTCCGATGAGTCCGCGCGTCTCCGGTACGAGCGGGCAGTGCAGAGTCACGTAGTCCGACGCCGCCAGAAGCTCATCCAGCTCCACGAGTCGCACGCCGGCCGGCGCGGTCTCAAGATACGGATCACGAGCGAGGATCGTCACGCCGAACGCAAGCGCCTTGCGGGCAACTTCGCAACCGATCGTGCCCAGCCCGACGATGCCGAGCGTTTGCCCAGCCAGGCGTCGTGGCGCGGTGCCGGGCACGGGTTGCGATCCCCAGTGTCCTCGATGGACGTGCTCATTGAGCTCGAAGGTGTGCCGATTGAGATCGATGATGAATCCGAGAGTCTGCGTGCTGACCTCATCGACGCAGAAGTCCGGGACGTTCGCGACCGGAATTCCTAACTCGCCGGCCGCCTGCACGTCAATCATGTCGACGCCCACTCCATACCGAGAGATGATCTGACAGCGTCTCAATGATTCAAGGATCGGTCGGTCGATACTGGCGAATTGCACCAGCAAAGCGTCAGCCTCAGCACCGATTCTCGCCAGATCGGTCGACGTGTTTGGCACCGCTCGGATGAGTTCCAAGTCGAGCCCGGATGCGGCAAAGACACCTAGCTCGATCCGCTGATCGGAGTCGGTGAAGTCGGTAAGGACGACTTTAAATGCCCCCACTACTAACCCCCCTCGGAGCCAGACCATGTGTCATTGACAATGTCGAGCAGATCGTCGCCGATGTCGACAGCGAATTCGGCCGAATCGACGTGCTCGTCAATGCCATTTCCGCGCCGGTACTGCGCCACCAACCGGAAGACTTCCCTTTCGCGGCGTGGCAGACAATGATCGATTCGAATCTCACAAGCTTCTTCCTGTGTTCGCAAGCGGCCGCGCGTGTGATGATCCGGGAGGGCCGGGGCGGTAGCATCATCAACTTTGGATCAATCGCCAGTTCAACAGCGCTTGGCCGCGGAAGTTTGGCGTACAGTGCCGCGAAAGGTGGCGTAATCCAACTAACGCGGGAAACTGCCTATGCATGGGCCAATCGCAACATCCGGGGTCAACTCGATTCTGCCGTGTCAATTCGTGAATGAAGGATGGTCAATGGCGCTCGAGGATCCGGAAAGGGCCGAGGTTGTCAAGCGCGTCAATTCCGGCATTCCCTTAGGCCGCATGGGTCAGCCGGCCGAGATCGTCGGACCGGTGTTGTTCCTTGCCGCCGAGGCATCTGCCATGGTTACCGGGATCGTGCTGCCGGTCGATGGGGGCAATCTCGCGATGAATGCGGGCGCCGGCGTCGACTGGTGAAATTCGTGGCTATCCCTTCATCGCGCCTGCCGTCAGTCCTCGCAGGAGACCGCGCTGGGCCAGAAGGGTGGCGATGAATACCGGGACGATGAGACAAACCGCGCCGGCCGCCATCGCGCCCCAGTTGATCGTGTCTACACCGATGAAGCTGACGATGCCGACGGTGGCCGGCGTCGTCGTCGGGCCACCCAGGATGAGTGGAATGAAATATTCACTCCACGCGGCGATCGCGATGAGGAGTCCCACCGTCGTCACCCCCGGTATTGCCAACGGCAATGCGATGCGCACGAACGCCTGGCCCCTCGACGCGCCATCGACGCGCGCCGCCTCTTCGAGTTCGATGGGAATGTCCTGGAAGTACGACGCGCTCATCCACGCGGCAAACGGGAGTAGGCCCGTGAGGTACGCGAGCGTCAGGCCGGTGTAGGTGCCGACGAGGTTCAGATTGTGGAAGAAGAGGAACAACGGAATGATGAAAATGACTGGCGGCACCATGCGGCTGAACAACAAGAAGGCGCCCAGCGATCGCCGCCCCTTGAACTTGCCGCGCGCGAACGCGTATCCGGCCGGTACGCCGAGCGCGAGAGTCGCGACGGTCGTGGTGACCGTGAGGATGACCGAGCTCTTCAGCGACTGGACGAACCCGTTCTCGTTCAGATCGCTGATATTGCCGCTGTAGAGCGGACTGAATAGCTGCGGCGGCACCGACGCGGCGTCGACGGGACGTTTGAACGCGGTGAGCAGGATCCAGAGGAACGGCACCGCAATGAGCACGAGTCCGATCGCCAGGAGAAAGACTCGGACTATTTCGAGCCGAGTCCGATGTTGTTTCAGTGTCGTCATGTCTCAGCTCCGTCGTCCGGCGACCACGTACAGGACACCGACCGAAGCCGCAATCAAGGCGATGAGCAACACGCCCATTGCCGCCGCGTAGCCGACTTGGTGGTAGAAGAGCCCCGTGTTGTAGATCTGTAGGTTCAGTGGGGTGCTGGCGATGCCCGGTCCCCCGGTGGTGAGGATCTGGATCCCTTCGAACTTCCGGAACGCATCGATGAATCGCAACACGACGGCGATGAACAACACCGGCCGGATTCCCGGAAGGGTCACATGCCAGAAGACCTGCCACATGTTCGCCCCGTCGGAGACTGCCGCCTCCTTCAGCTCCTTGGAGACGCTGACGAGCCCGGCCAATAGCAAGATCGCCTGGAACGGAATGCCGGTCCACATGTCGGAGATGAGTACGGCCGGCATGGCGAGATGCGGGTCGCCCAGCCACAGGGGCTGAGGCAAATGTGCGAGCTTCAAGAAGTAGTTGATCCAACCCGCATCGTTGTTGAACATGGCACGCCACGTCAGCGCCACGACGATCGGTGCGGTCATGATCGGAAGCATGAACAGGCTTCGAATGATCCCGATGGCACGGATACGAGCATCGAGAAGAACGGCAAGCGCCAGACCGAATACCGTGTCGAGGACCGTACTTCCGACCACGAGATACGCCGTGTTGAAGATGACCGTCGGTATCTGCGGGTCGTGGATCATGCGATCGAAGTTCTGCAGGCCGATGAACTTCCAACTATTCGATCTCACCAAATCGTAGTTGGTGAACGCGAGCCCGATCGTGATCGCGAACGGCACCGCCGTTACGGCGAGCATGATCAGCATCGATGGCCACGACGCGAAGACCAGGAAGTGTCGATCGATGAAGGCCCTGACCGGGGCGGCTCTGCGAAGTGCAGAGCCGCGCCGGACAGGTTCTGTGCCCGCGGACACGTCCATAAGAGAATCTCCGCCAGCTGACTGCATCAGCTCAGCTCTGTGGGAACGGCTTGGGGTATCCGGCGGACTTCATGATCGCATTGACGCCCTGTTTCATCGTCGCCATGATCTGCGGCACCGGTGTACTCGAGGTAATCAGATTCGACAACCCGTCCGAGATCGGCGGAATGATCGCGACGCCCTCATCGATCCCGGGCAGCAACTCCACGTCCGGGTGAGCCAGGATGTACGACAGCGACGTGACGAACGTCGGTGGCAGGACTGCCGACGTCGCCGGATCCGCGGTGACCGACAGTCTCGATGGCGTAAGCAGTGCCTTGGCGGCGACGGTGGCTTTTTGTGTCTTCGCCGACGTCATGAACTGGATCAGTTGCCAGGTGGCGCCCTTGTGCTTGGACGCCGAGGTCATCCAGATGCCGAATGGCTGGATCAGCTCGCAGTGCTCCGGGTTGGCCGGCTGACACGGCATGACCGCGAACTTGACGTCGTTGCCGACCTTGGACTTGTTCGGATCGAGCACGTCCGGGATCGACCCCGAGTCGTCCTGCCACATCGCGACCCGGCCCTGCTGGAAGTCCGAGAGACAGTTGGTCACGAGGTAGGTCGCGATCCCCTTGGGCGCAGCGGTGGTCAGGAGCTCGCGGTAGAAGTTGCCGAACGCGCTTGCCTGCGGCTCGGTACCGGGCAGGAAATTCCAGTCCTTGTCGAAGTAGGTGCCGGTGACATCGTTGTTCCACGGGATGAACCAGTTCCAGAGCTGGAACGCGTCGTACAACGTCTGCGACTTGTCACCGCGTACGCAGAAGCCGGCGTGGCCGGAGTTGGTCAGCGCCTTCGCGTCGCTCAGGAGCTCGTCCGGCGTCGTGGGCGGGCTGCTGATCCCCGCCGCCGCGAACATCTTCGAGTTGTAATACAGAAGGGCGCCGCCGCTGTGCGACGCGATGCAGTAGGTCTTCCCACCTTTCTGGCAGGCCGACTCGACGTTGGGCGCGATATCAGTGAAGTTGTAGTCCGACGCCGTCTGGGCCGGGTCGTTGATGTACGAGTCCAGCGACTCAACGCCGCCGTTGCCCACGAACGCGGGAAGGTCTTCGGTGCCGTAGATGAAGGCGTCCAGGCCGGTGTCCTTGGCCGACAACTGCAACGGAATCTTCTGGTCGATCGCGGCGACCGGCAGCGAAACGAAGTTCACCTTGATGCCGGTCTGCTGTGTGAAGTCCTTCATCTGCGACTTGTAGAAATCGAACTCCGGCGTGTCGGCGATCGCCTCGATCGTGATCGTCTGCCCGGAGAACGGCTTCGAACTGTTCGAGCCCGAAGGCTTCGACGAGGATGAACAGCCGGCCACTAGCACGGCGGCGATTGCTGCGGTGAAGAACACCAGCGGCATTCGCTTCTGCCTGAGAGACATCGATGGCTCCATCTCGGTTTCGGTCATGGTTCGGGGGATTCGTTCAGGCCTTCCACGCGCGACTCCGACGCTGCAGATCGCTATTCTTGTCGCGTCATCAGGTGCCCGCAGCGTCGCACGACTCAACCTAACGAGACGCTATTTCTCGGCGAAACCGGAAATGGTCGAGTCATTATTGTTTTAGATGGGTGCAACAAATCAAGTCGGTGATGAGACGTGCACCTCCAATGAGGGGCACACGTCCGCGTGTACGAATCGCATCGCGTTCGGCGTCGTCGAAGATGTAGCTTGGGGCCGGCTACATAGAAGCGAACGCCGTCGCGTTGGCCCTCAGGCCGATGTCAGCCCTTGGCTCGGCAAGATAGTCATGCAGCACGTTCCCGCCGACCAGACTGAACTCTGTGCGCCAATAAAAGCCCTCTAAGAACTCGAGAGGCGGAAGGCGATAAAGCGGCGCGGTCGCGGTGGGGCGAATATCAACGGTGCATGGACCTTCATAGCATTCGAAAACTTCGATGTCGGTAAGATCGCGCGCGGTCAGTTGCTTGATCGCCGGCGTACTGTCGATGTGATTGACGATCTTGAGATTCATATTGGTTACCGGGTCGATACGACTCCTCAATCGTTCGAAGGTGCTCTTCTGGAGTTTGTATTGCATTGTTCCGGTGAGCACGTCGATTCCGTTGTGCCGCACTCGCCCGATGTGGAGATCGCCAATCGTGGCCAGGGTGATGTCGGCGATTCGCTTCGGCTGTCCGTGAAATTCCCGTCCGCCGACCATGGAACGGTCACTCTCGACCCAGAAGTACGGCGAGTACGAGCCCTCGATGCTGGATGCGCCCTCGCCGTAGCGAGCGGCGACCATGACGTTGCACTCATGGATGTTGTGGCCGGCTCCAGGGACGCTGCCCCACCGCGATACCTGGATCTGCACCGTGTCGTTGATCGGCTCGAGCGGTTCGGGCAACAACGCACGGATCGCGGCCGGATCGGTCGCGTACTGGAGCGTGAGGACTTCTCCATCGGTGAATCGCGACGGAGGCAATCCCGAGGTGGGACTGTCGATTGGCGTCCCTACCGCATCGACAGGCGCTGGGATGTGCACCGTTCCGATCCGGTAGGTCGACAAGGCTCTGGCCTCCAATGTCGAGTGCGGAACCTGGACAAAATCGCGGACTGTATCACCGTTGACCGCCCGCCAACGTAACGTAAACAAGTCGATTGCCAATTGTCAACATCTCGGAAGCGTTGACCTCGCCCGTCCAAACGGACAGTCGCCGTCCGAACAAAAGGGACATTCAGCTGCTGCTCATCGGCGGCTGAACGCGACATGCTGTCGGCGTCGACAGAAGTGCGGCGCCGCGTGGGCGCACGTCGAGCTGCCCGTACGGCACTACGTGTCACGCGCCGTGGTCATACGACTCGATGTGCCGGAGTGGGCAGCCAGGCCGGGCTGCAAGGACGTACCGAGTCCCGGCCCGGGCGGCGGCGCGATGCAGCCATCGGCGATGCGTGGCAGTTCGGTGACGACATCCGTGTACCAGCCGGTGTAGTACGCACGAACCGTCTCCTGCACCAGCGCGTTCGGCGCATTCACCGAGAGGTGCGACGAAGCGGTGAGCACGACGGGGCCGGTGCAGTCGTGCGGAGCGATCGGCAGGTGATACGTCTCGGCCATCGTGGCGATCTTCTTGGCCTCGCTGATGCCACCGACCCAGCCGATGTCGAACATGACGATGTGAGCGGCCCGGTTCTCGAACAGCTCGGCGAATGCCCACCGGGACGCAAGGGTCTCGCCCATCGCCACCGGCACTCGCGTCGCCCCGGCGAAGGCGCGCGCTGCCTTCATGTTGTCGGCCTTGATCGGGTCCTCGAACCAGAACGGATCAAACTCTTCGCAGATCCGCGCGATCCGAAGCGCCATCGGGAGATCCCACACCGCATGCATCTCGAGCATGATGTCGATGTTCGAGCCGACCGCGTCGCGGATCTCGCCAAGCTTTCTGGCGCCGGCGCGGAGATCGGCGTCGCTGATGTACTGACCACCGGTGGCTCGGGCGTATTCATCGAACGGCCAGATCTTCATGCCGGTGATTCCCTGATCGAGCAGGCTCTGCGCAAGTTCACCCGGTCGATTGATCGCCGCCTCGAGATCTTCGTACGGTCCGCTGGCGATGCCGGACGGCAGCCCACGATCGCCGGCCGACGCCCGGTCGGTAGCTAGGAGGGCGCCCTTGTTGCCGCGACCGTACTCGTAGCCGGCGCATGTGTTGTAGATCCGGATGCTGTCCCGGCTCGCCCCGCCGAGCAGGTCATGGACGGGAGCACCGACGGACTGGCCGAGGATGTCCCACAGGGCAATGTTGACCGCCGAGCTACCTCTCGTCTCGGCACCGGTACCGGCGTATCCGACGAACAGGTCGTAGAGCGTACGGGAGTGCTTGTCGATCTGGCGTGGATCCTTGCCGATGAGATGCGGTGCGATCGTTTCGTGGATGTGGGCCTCGACGGTGAGTGGACCGATACATGTCTCGCCCAGTCCGGTCAGACCTTCATCCGTGTGCACCTGCACCCAGAGTTGTTGTGGGAAGCGATCCAGGCGCAACGTCTCGATCGACGTGATCTTCATTCTGTCCTCCGCGATCAGACGTTCACGTGAAGTACGACTCCAGGCGCAGACCCGATATCTCGGCGGCCTCGGTCACGCTGGCAATGACATCGGACGGCAGCGGCACGCCGTCGCGTACGGCGACGTCATACTTGTCCCACTCGATTTCTCCGGGGACATATATCCGGTCGGTCCCGTCCGCGGTCGGTGCACTGTGAATCTCGTCGATCAGCTGCTCCATGTGCGCGCCGAACTCGCGACCGCCGGCGATTGCGGCGCAGTCGATAGCCAGGAATGCCGCACCATGATGGGTCGGCAGGCGTGGATCGGACGTCATCCAACTACCGACCTGCCACGTCGTCGCTGCGCCGGAAAGGACACCCGACATCGCCTCGATCAAAAGGCCGATGCCGTAGCCCTTGTGGCCGGCGGCCGGAGTCAGCGTGCTGCGCGTCGGGTACGAGCCCGCATCGTCAGTGGGCCGACCATCGGCATCGATCAGCCACGACAGCGGGATCGGCTCGCCCCGTTCCCTCGCCGCCGCCACTTTCCCGCCCGCGACCGTGGCGATCGACATATCCAAAATCATCGGCCGATGGCGCCCGGCTGGGATCGCGTACGCGAGCGGATTGCTGCCGGTGATGGCGCCGCGCGAACCCGGTGCCGAAACCGACGGGATGTCATTTGCCATGCTGAGGCCGACAAATCCCGCTTCGGCGGCGAGCCATGCGTAATAGCCGGCCGCGCCGAAGTGACAACTGTTGCGCACCCCGACATAACCGATACCAGTCTCGCGCGCTTTAGCGATTGCAGTGCGCATCGCGAATACCGACGTGACCATTCCGAGCGAGGAATCGCCGTCCACCGTCGCCCATCCCCCGCCCTCGGCCACGATATTCGGCCGACCATGCGGATTCAGGCCGCCGGCGTACAGCCGCCGGAGATATCCACGAAGCCCTTTGATTCCGTGCGTGAATATCCCCCAACAATCCGTCGTGCACAGGACATCGGCGCCAATGGCGGCGTCGCTCTCCGACAACATTGCATGGGTGAAAGCATCGAAGCAGAAGTTGTGAAGTGACTCGACAGATTGTGTCCCGCTAGGATCGGAGATCACTCGCAATGGAGGCTGGTTGGTCACCGAGCACCTCGTTTCGTTACACACGAAATCGAAATTGTGCGGTATTGTATGCGAACTTTTGGCGGATGTCGATGACGATTTCGAAGGGATGACACATGGGTGAGATACAGAGCGTGATTGGCCCGATTTCGGACGAGAATTTGGGCTTCGTCCTGGCGCATGAGCATGTGGTCGCATCCTCCCCCGGCATCCTGCGCAGCTGGCCCGCGCTGTTTGGAGGGCGGGACGCGCTGGTGAAGCGCGGTGCGAATGCGCTCGCTTCGGCCAAGGCGGCCGGTGTGGAGTCCATCGTCGACTGCACGACATTTGATCTTGGTCGGGATGCGGAACTTCTGGCCGACGTGTCCCGCCAATCGGGAATGACGATCCTGGCATGCACTGGAATCTGGTTGGATCCATCGACGACCATCAGAGCGCGTACGCCCGAGCAAATGACTGATTTCTTCGTCAGCGAATTGACCGAAGGAATCGACGGCACGTCGATACGAGCCGCCGTTATCAAGGTCGCACACAACGAGCGGGTCGAGGGATTCGGCGAGGTAATACTGCGCGCCGCGGCCAACGCCTCGCGGGCGACGAATGCGCCAATCATCACCCACACAGCAGCGGCGTACCGCACCGGCGAATCACAGGCGGCAATATTGGAAGCATGCGATGTCGACCCGGCCCGAGTGGCCATTGGTCACTCTGATGACAGCAGCGAGCTCGACTATCTGGTCGGCCTTGCCGCCCGAGGCTATTACATCGCCATGGACCGGCTGCCGAATGGTGCATTGAGCGAATATGGCGGTCAGACGGTGGAGGACCGGGTGGAGATGATCGTCCGCATCATCGAGTCGGGATTCGCCGATCGGATATTGGTCGGTCACGACGATCCCATCTGGGCCGGTCTGCTCACTGATGTAGACCAGGACCGACATCTCGCCGCCAATCCACAGATGCTGGAATTTGTGTCCCGAGTCGTCCTACCGTCGTTGTCAGATCACGGAGTGAGTGACGAAGTGATACGGCTGATCACGGTGGAGAATCCTCGGCGCTGGATCTGTGGAGATAGTTGATGCACCGTCCGGCTGGGAGCGGACGTGGTTCGGAGCGCTCCACAGTGTCCGATGCGCTGTACCCACGGTCTGTGTTCGGATGGCAGCAGCACGGCACCGGCGAGTCGATCCGGCACATCGGCATGAGGCGAGGCTCACGTGACCCCACCCATTCGCGGCGGAGCCGCCCATACGCGACCGGAACGCACCAGCGGCCTGCCGCCGCAGAGCCCGGCTCGCGGGCCGGTCTGGCGTCCGCTGGCGCAATCCACGTCACGATCACGTCAGCAGCGGTGGCTGTTGGCCGCCGCTCTGCTGCTGACCGGCCTCTCGATGCGTACGGCGGTGACGAGCGTCGGCGCGGTGCTGGACGGACTCGAGCGCGGGCTGCACACCAGCAGCGGCGTCGCCGGCCTCATCACCACTCTTCCGCCAATCTGCTTCGCCGGTCTGGGCGCGTTAGCGCCACGGATGGCGTCGCGTGCCGGACCACACCGACTGTTGGTGCTGGCGTTGACGGCAATGACGATCGGCTTGCTGGCCCGCGCGTTCGTTGGGTCGGTGGCAGGATTCGTGGCCTTGAGCGTGCTCAGCCTGATCGGGTCGGCCGTCGCCAACGTGTTGATGCCAACGCTCGTCAAATGGCACTTTCCCGACCGCATAGGGCAGATGACCGCGCTGTACACGACCGCGATGGCCATCGGCGGCACCATGGCGGCGGGTCTGTCGGTTCCGATCGGAGCATTGGCGTCCGGCGAGGATTCGTGGCGAGCCGGTATCGGTTCGTGGGCGCTTCTCAGCGCGGCCGCGGTGCTGCCGTGGCTTTCGACGCTGCGGCACGACACTCGATTCGCGGCAGGTCCCACTCGGTTGCCGGCGACCGCCCTCGTGCGCAGCCGAACGGCATGGATGGTGACACTGTTCTTCGCGTTCCAGTCGGTCCAGGCGTACATCGCATTTGGCTGGTTCGAACGCTTTCTCAGTGCGCATTCGATCAGCGCAAGCACCGCTGGTTGGATGGTTGCCTTGTTATCGGCGATGGGCATTCCCGCCTCGATGGTCGCTCCAATCGTCCCGGTCCGCTACCACCGCGGGCTTGTGCTCGTCCTCGGCGCTAGCTTCGCCGCGGCGTACGCCGGTCTGCTTCTCTATCCTGCTGGCGCTTGGGCCTGGATGGTCCTGGCCGGTATCGGCGGCGGCATGTTCCCGCTGTCACTCACCTTGATCGGCTACCGGACGACCTCGGCCGAGGCGACGGCATCTCTGTCGGCCTTCGCACAGAGCATCGGATACGTCATCTCTGCCTGCGGTCCGCTCCTGTTCGGCGTGCTGCACGGTGCCACCGGAACGTGGACAGCTTCATTCGGGGTGCTGTGGGCCGCGGTCGTCTTCGCCACTATTACCGGCTGGCTGGCATCAGCACCACGCACCGTCGACGAAGATCTGACACGGTCGGCGACCTAGCCGGCGCTTGTGCTGCGCCGCCGTACCAGGTCCACCGGAAAGATCTGCCGAAAGTACGGCTTGGCGTCATCGTTGAGCAACGTCCTCGCCGCCGCGGCCGCCATGTCCTCGACGGGTAGACGTACGGTGGTCAGCGACGGATTGGTCGCCACGGCCAGAATGCTGTCGTCGAAACCAACGACGGCGACGTCATCCGGGACCCGACGACCGGTAGCCACGATCGCCTGGATCGCCCCGACAGCCATCAAGTCGCACGCGACGAACAGCGCATCGAGCTTCGGATCCGCTTCCATGACCTGAGTCGCCGCCCGGTAGCCGCCGTCGCGCCAGAACCCGCCGTCGGCGGCGACATCGGGCACCCCGGCGTCGTGGATGGCATCGAGATGACCGATTCGCCGACTCGCCGCGCAGGTATTCCGGTCCGGACCATGAACAGCGGCGATGTGCCGACGTCCGAGCCCGTACAGGTGCGCGACCGCGGCGTGCGCTCCCGTCTCGTTCTCGGCCTCGACGGCCGGGATGTGCACCGCCGTGCCGCCGAGCGAGACCACGCGTTGACACCGCTGATGGAATCTCGTAGCCATGGCCGGTGGCACGTTCACGAGCACCGCGCCGGCGGTCACGCCGTCGGCCAGTCGATCGAGTGCCTCGGATGCATCGTTCGGCGCGACCAGCCGCACCCGCATGGCCGTGCCGGTGTCGTCGAGAGCCGACAACATTCCGGCCAGGACCCGACTGAAGTACGGGTTGACGCCGAGGTCCGCCGGTCTGGTCTCGTGGGCGACCACGACCAGGTCCATCACGGACGCGCGACCGGACGCCAGGGCACGGGCGGCCGCATTCGGCTCGTAGCCAAGATCGGACACAGCCCGATGCACGCGCGCGCGGACCTGGTCGGATGCGCCCGGCAGATTGTTGATGACACGAGACGTGGTCGCCCGGGACACGCCGGCCGCCCGGGCAACGTCCTCGATTGTTGGCCTTCGACTCGCCATTTCGTTACCTTCGTCCCCCGCCGATGCTTCGGCTCTCACACCGTAGCGACGAGAGCGCTCTCACCGATAGCGCATTCCGGGCGGTCGCCCGGCTCCGGGCAGTTCGCGTGCGGCCAACCATCGATTAATGGGGACGCGCGAGCATCTGAGGATCGATAGCATTCGCGCCATGTCTCGAGTCGCGTCCGCGGTGACGGCGGTCGATCTTGTCCGAACATTTCAACCACGCCGACAGCCAATGGTCACCGCGCTTGACGCAGTGAATTTGTCAGTCGACCAGGGCGAGGTGCACGGCCTACTCGGACCGAACGGCGCCGGTAAGACGACGTTGGTCAAGATACTGACCACGGTCCTGCTGCCAACGTCGGGCCGCGCGGAGATATGCGGCCACGACGTCGTTCGCGACGCCAAGGCCGTACGCCCAATAATCGGCATCGTCTTCGGCGGCGAACGAGGGCTCTATACGCGGCTGACCGCGCGACAGAATCTTGAGTACTGGGCATCGCTGTACCGCCTGCCCGGATCCCAGATCAAATCGCGCGCCGCCGGCCTTCTCGAACGCGTGGGTCTCGCCGAGAAGGCGGATGCGCGAGTCGAGACGTACTCCCGAGGCATGAAGCAGCGCCTGCACCTTGCGCGGGGCCTCATCGCCGGCGCGAAGGTGCTGTTCCTCGACGAGCCCACCGCAGGCATGGATCCGTTGGCGGCCCGCGAATTTCGCAATCTCATCACCGAGATTCGCAGCGAGGGCACAACCATCCTGCTGGCGACGCACGACATGGTCGAGGCCGAGGTGCTGTGTGACCGGGTGACGCTGATCGATCGCGGCCGGATCCTGGCCACCGAATCACCCCGCTCGCTCGGCCATCTCGTGTCGCGCTTCCAGCGCATCGATGTTGACGGTGCCGACCGCGAGTTGCTCGACCGCGTCGCGGCGCTGCCGGGCGTCGAGAGCATCGCGCCCGGAACAGAAGGTCACCGTATTCATGTCGATGGCGACGAGCACGTGTCCATCGTCCTCAAGGTCATCGTCGAGGGCGGTGTCGTCGGTGTGCGGACGTCACGGCCAAGTCTTGAAGAGGTGTACGTCGGCCTGATCGGCGACCGCGGGCTGGAGGTGTAGCGATGCGTGGGTTTCGCGCCGGCTTCCGGCTGCAACTCTCGTTCTTCCGCAACTACCCGGACATGTTGATCCCGCTGCTGACCGCGCCATTGTTCACCATCATCTTCTCGATGGTGTTGCGTCACGGCGGACGAAGTGACCTGTCCGGCTACGCGGTGATCGCTCCGTTCTACATGTCGCTGTGGTGGTTCGCCATTTTCAACGGCGGCTGGGTGATCCAGACCGAGCGCTGGGAGGGCACGATCGACTATCTGGTCGCGGCACCGACCGGGTTCGCATCGGTGATCGTGGGACGGATATCCACGATGATGCTCGCGGGCGCGTTCGCGTTCGTCGAGGTTTGGCTTTTCGGCCGGTACGTTCTGCACGCGACCGTGACGATTCATCATCCGTACGTGTTCGGGATATCGCTCCTGCTGACGCTGTTCGCCATGACCACGACGTCGCTGTTCATGGCGAACCTGTTCGTGTTGAGCCGCAGCGCCGCGACGTTCTCGAATTCGGCGAGCTATCCGATCTACCTGCTGGGCGGAATCCTCGTGCCGGTGGCGCTCCTGCCGGGCTGGTTGCAGCCGGTGACAAACATCGTGTTCCTGTCCTGGTCCGCTCGATTGCTGCGCGGCAGCCTCGGTGCGGAACCGATCGCGAATGCCGGCTTCGATCTCGCGATGGTGTTCGCGCTGGGGCTGGCCGCGCTCATTGCGGCCAGCGCGCTGCTGACGCGGATCCTGCGGCGCGCGCAGCAAACCGGAGAGCTGGCGCTGCGATGACGACGCTACGCATCATGCGTTATGCGCTTCTGTCTGGCGCGTACGACTACGGATCGATCTACACGTGGCGCAGCTGGCTCGGCGGGTGGTTCCTTCGCGTCCTGGCCCAGGTCTCGTTCTTCGCACTGATCGGCCGGCTGCTGGGTGCCGAACAGCAGACGTGGTTTCTCCTGGTCGGCAACGCGGTGATGCTCGCCGCCATGGAAGGCGTGTGGGCCCTCAATATGGTCGGCTGGGAACGGAGCGCCGGAACCTTGCCGCTCCTCGCGGCGAGTCCGACGAGCCCCGTCCTCGTGCTCGCCTCCCGTGGCGTCTATCTCATCGCCGACGGTTCGGTCTCGGCGCTCGGTGCGTTGTTCGTGCTCGGACCCCTGTTCGGACTGCCGCTTCCCTGGCCGCGGGTCCTGCTGGTGATCCCGTTGACCATCCTCGTCGGCGCGTCGGCGTACTGCCTCGGCACGTTCCTCGGCGGCATCGTCCTGGGCTTCCGCGGGGTGAACAGCCTCGTGGCCAACGTCGGACTCGTCGCCGTGATGACGCTGTGCGGCATCAACGTGCCCCTGAACGCATACCCGGGTCCGGTCGCGTGGATCTCTCGATGCCTGCCCGTGACCCACGGGCTCATCGGCGTCCGGGATGTCCTCGCCGGAAACCTGGCCGCCGCCGGTGTCCAGGCTCTCCTCGAGGCCGCCGTCGGCGCCTGCTGGCTCGGCATCTGCCTTCTCACCTTCCGCTGGTTCGTCTATCGCGGCCGACGCAGCGGATCGCTCGAGTACGCCACCTGACGTCGCGAACCGACGTTGTCGCACGCGCTAGCCGCGCTATTCCGGTGGTAGTGCCTCGTCCACCGACCGCGCACCGGCGACGTGGTAAACCTCGCGGACGGCACCGAGCGGCAGCGGCGCGTACACGTGCGGAAACGTACCGCCGTCCGAGGCCGTCTCCCAGCGCAGTGACTCCCCCATCGCCGCGGCATCGACGGCCACGACGACGAGTTCCGGCTCGTCCGCGAAGAACCGACGTGCCGTGGCTCCCACCTGCTCCCGCGATGAAAAGTGGATGAACCCGGAACTTCGGTCGAACGACGAACCGTCGAATCGCCCTTCGGCTTCGAAGTCGGCCCACTCACGCGCCAGCAGAATCTTGTAAATCACCATGGCGAGATCATGTCTACCAGACGTTCCAGCCGTTACCGGCGGCACGCGTGGGCCGCTCGAGCCACAAAATCGTTGGACACCCACCTGCCGCCTGCACGATCGTCGGCCGTATGCAACAGCACGAGATCTGGGACGTCGAAGCCGCCCAGCGCTACGACACGCCGGGCACCGGGATGTTCGCACCCGAAATCTTGGGACCGACGGTAGACCGCCTCGCCCAGCTCGCCGGCGACGGACGGGCCGTCGAGTTCGCCATCGGAACCGGCCGCGTCGCGATACCGCTCGCCGAGCGAGGAGTGCCCGTCACCGGCATCGAGCTGTCCCAACCGATGATCGATCAACTGCGAACGAAGGCCGACGAAGCGACGATTTCGGTGCTCGTCGGCGATATGGCGACCACCGTCGCTCCCGGCGAGTACACGCTCGTGTATCTGGTCTTCAACACGATTTCCAACCTGCTCTCCCAGGCCGAGCAGGTCGAATGCTTCCGGAACGCGGCTCGTCACCTCACACCCGGCGGCCGGTTCGTCATCGAACTCTGGGTGCCCGAGCTGCGCCGGCTTCCACCGGGTCAGCCGGCCACGGTCTGGCACGCCGAACCCGGTTACATCGGCTTGGACACCTACGACGTTGCCCGCCAGCACGTCGTGTCCCACCACTTCCGATTCGATGAGAGTACGCAGGCTCGGCTGTTTCGCAGTCCGCACCGCTACATCTGGCCGGCCGAGCTCGATCTCATGGCGCAGATGGCGGGGTTCGAGCTCGAGGCCAGGCATGCCGACTGGGCCGGAGCCGAGTTCACCGCCGAGTCCCGTTCCCACGTGTCGATCTACCGCATCCCACCCGAGCGTTAGCTCTACGGTCAGTCGAAACCGCCGCAGGGTGTCACGCGAGTCAGTCCGCGGTATTCGGTGTGGACCGCAGCCTTCATCGCTAACCCCATCCTTTGCGAGTCGGTTCCGGGTGGCCGCGCGCCCGGACCCCAAAACGATCATCGCCGTGAGCGCCGACCCAACAGCCACTGCTCCACTGTCCGGTCGAAGCCAATCGTGGTCGCACAAGCGCCAAACGGCTTGACCGAACATCGACGGATGCATAGCATTGTGATATCACTTTTGCGACCAACACCCGCGCCGCGATGCGCACCTGGCGGCGCACCACCGGTGGACGAGGCGGGATCCATGACCATCGATGACGGAGCATTCGCACCTAACAACGTCTGCCAGCGGCGCGGAGACAGCACCGAGGTCGCGGTCGGCTCTGGCACGCCGGCAATTGAGGTCAGTCACATGACGAAAGCCTTCGGCGGGCGGTGCGCGGTTTCGGACGTCTCGTTCAGCGTCGCCCGCGGTGAGGTCTTCGGGTTGCTCGGGCCGAACGGCGCCGGCAAGTCCACCATCGTGCGGACGCTCGGCACTCTCGTCGCAGCGACGTCGGGCTCGGCGACGGTCGCGGGGATCCCATTGACCCGCGAGAACGGAGTGGAGATCCGCCGGCGGATCTCGATCATGCCCGAGTCGCCCGGACTCTATCTGCGCCTGAGTGTGCTCGAAAACCTCGAGTGCTTCGCCGACCTCTACGAAGTCTCCGATCCAAGGGATCGCATCGATCATGTCCTACGGGCGGTCAACCTGATCGAGCGGGCTAGGGATGCGTGCGCCATTCTCTCCAAGGGTCTGCGTCAGCGCGTCGCCTTGGCGAGAGCGCTGCTGAGCGAACCAGAGGTGTTGTTCCTGGACGAGCCGACCGCTGGTCTGGATCCGGTGGCCAGTCGAGATGTCCACGATCTGATCGGCGCGCTCGGCCGCAGCGGTGTGACGATCTTCCTCACGACGCATCGGCTCGACGAGGCCGAGCGCCTCTGTACCCGTGTGGCGATTTTGAACCGCTCGCTGCGCACGGTCGGCCGGCCCGAGGACTTGCGTGAGCGGCTGTTTGCCACGACGCTCGTGGCCAGGACGCTCATCCCGTTGGCCACGCCGGACGCTGTCTTCGCTAGCGTTCCGGCCGTCACCGGCTGGCGCCAGGACGGCCGCGCCACCTACGTCCTTGCGGTGTCTGAATCGGCGGCCGCCGCACCGGCCGTAACCCGCGCTCTCGTGGCCGCCGGCGCCGACGTGTTGTCGATCAGCGAGTCACCGCACTCGCTTGAGGACGTCTATCTCGAGCTGATCAACCGCGATGAGGAAGCGAGCGTCCGATGAGAGTGAGTACGAGGCGTGTCGGCGCCATCTTCCGCAAGGAGCTCCGCGAGTATCGGCGCAACGGCTCCCTGGTCATCGGGGCGATGGCGATCCTTCCGCTGCTGTTTGTCGTGCCGCCGCTCGTTGACGTCTTCGCATTGCCGGCATCGTCGGCGAGCGCCCTCCAACGCGGGGATCCGCTGCTCTACCTGCTGGGCATCCCGGCGATCGTGCCTGCCGCGCTCGCCGCCTACTCGATCGTCGGTGAGCGAGCCCAGGGAACCCTCGAGCCGACGCTCGCGAGCCCGATTCGCCGGGAGGAGTTCCTGCTGGCCAAGGCGTTGGCCGCCATCGTCCCATCGCTCGCCGTCGCGTACGCGGTCTATGCCCTCGTCCTCGCCTGCATCGGGCTCTTCGCCGATCCGGCGGTGGCCTCGGCGCTCGTACGCGGCCCGGAAATACTCGCCCAACTGGTCTTCACGCCGCTCCTCGCCGGGTGGTCGATCTGGATCGGCACAGCGATCTCGACCCGATCGAGCGACGTCCGGGTTGCCCAACAGCTTGGCATGCTGGCAAACCTTCCGTCGGTCGCGGTCACGACGCTTATCGCGTACGACGTGATCCACGCGACGCTCGGGCTTGCCCTCGGCCTCGCGGTCGCGCTGCTGGCACTCAACGGATTCGGCTGGCGGATAACGTCGGCGCTGTTCGACAGCGAACGCCTGGTCGCCGGCGCACATTGATGAACCTCTTGGGCAGCCACGAATGACGCGACGGTCCGAACGGCACGCCACGATGAGACTCGAACTTCGCGGCGAACGCGCCGCGATAGTCCAGCGTTACCCGAAGAATTGATAGACGGCGGACGTCGCCTTCCGTACGTCGGACGCCGGCGGCGCCTTGATAGCCCCCGGCGAACCGACGTGGCTGAACGCGAATTCCATCGCCAGGTAGTGATTGCCACTGAGGTGAAGTTGCGCCGGTCGGCCACTCTCGTCGAGCACCAGCGTGAACGGCTCGGCTTTCGCCGCTGCGCCGGCGTCGTCGACGTCAGCGGGATCGGGCGACAGACTGCCGTTGGCTTGGCTGAGATCGACCGTGCCGGTCACGTGCGTGCGATCCACCTGCCGCACGTCCGCGACGGCGGTGAACAGGTCGCTGACGTGCAGCGGATCACCTGAGTCCTCGGTATCGAACGGCAGACTGCCCGGGTCGGAGATCTTCGATAGGGACAACCGGTACCAGATCTTCGGTTCGATGCCCTCCCGCCGGCTGAGCGTCCCTAGGTCGATCTTCATCCACAACGCCGTCCCGATCTGGGTGAAGGTGATGTCGCCGTGCACACCGTCCTCAAGGCCGGCGAAATCGACCGTCGCCGCGTGATGAGCGGGATCCATGCGGCCGGTAGCGGTCAAGCCGCCGTACTTCACGACGATGGAGTAGCCCTCGTCCAGGCTGGTCATCGCGGCATCAAACGTGTCCGTACCGTCGACGGCGGTCGGTGGCGCTGACGTCGCGGGCGCCGCCGTAAGCACGCCGATGCCACGAGCCGCGCTGGCCGACCGTACGCAGCCCGACAGGGTCAAACCGATCAAGGCGAGCGCAGCGGCGCCCGCGACGATGACGCGACGCCGCTTCATGGATCCTCCGTGATGCGCTACGCCGAGGGCCGGATCGGCCGCGGGTGTCGGAACACTGTAGGCGAGATCCGGCGCGTTGTCCGACCGGTCGGAACGATGGGGACGGTCGATGGGCCACCTCGACGGATCGAGGTGGCCCACCGGGTCGAGTGTGTTGAGTCGGCGTATGTCGAGTCAGAGTGCGTTCAGGTTGAACGCGTCCGCGATCGCCCGGTAGCCGGCGTCGTTGGGGTGCAGGAAGTCCCCGGAGTTGAAGGCCGGGTCGATCTGCTGTGGATCGGCCCGATCCGCGACGGCCTTCGCGAAGTCGACGACCGAGTCGTACGCCCCCGAGTGCAGGACCCACGCGTTCACGGCGTCGCGGATCGTCTCCGCCCGGGCAAAGTCCGCGGCCGACATGTACGGCGCTTTGAACGGCGTGATCGTGGCTCCGATCACGCGGATGCCGCGGTCGTGCGCAGCCCGGATCAGCGAGCTGTACGCATCGACGATCTGGTCCGCGGTAGTCCGTGGTGTCTCACCGCATCCGCCGTACGGGCCTTCGCTGTCCCAGATGTCGTTCGCCCCTTCGAGCAGGACGATCGTACGGACGCCCGGTTCGTCGAGCGCGTCGCGGCGGAAGCGGTCCAGTCCCGGGTCGCCGAAGCACGGCAACCCGTTGATGAGTTCGTTTCCGGTGATACCGCTGTTGGCCACGCCGATCGACTGGTGTGCGCGCGCCAGTCGTACGGCCAACGCGTCGGAATACCGGTCGTTGCCGCCGACGGTAGAGTTGTGGCCGTTCGTGATCGAGTCTCCGAACGTCACGACCGCCGTGCGCGTCGGTCCGCCAGCCACATCGATACCGGTGAGGTAGTAATACGAGTGGCTGGTCGCGCCGCCGAATGCGTCGCTGTCGGTGTCGAAGCGGTGATCGCCCGCGGCCTGGTACGTCGTGGTCAGGCCGTCCTCGTGGAAAGTCGCCGGTCCAGTCGTACCGGCGAAATACAGCGTGACCGTCAACGATTCCAATGTGGTAACCCGGAGACGTACAGCATCGGACGCAGCGGCCGCGCCGGGCGCGATTGACATCGACCGCTCTCCGTGGAAGGTCACGAACCTAGCGGTGCCCGGCTCGACCGACGCACCGTCGCGGGTTGCCGCGATGGTAGCGCCGGTGATCGCCAGCGGCTTCGTGCCGTACACGTTGGACAGACGGATGCGAACCTGGCTGCCGCCGCGGCTGACCCGTGCGATCTGCCGTACCGTCTGGTGACTGAAGCCGCCCATCGACCAGTTCGGCCCGGTCGCGGCGTTTGCCGCGACGGGTTGTTGCATGGCCGAAGCCCAGGTTGCAGTCCAACGGGCGACCGGTCGGATGGCCGCGCTGGCCGTGGAGACGGTGACGAGCGTGGCGGCCAGCGCCGCGACCGATACGACGGCGATCGCCCTACCGCGAATACTCATTGCTGCTGATCCCCTTTGAAGAATGCGCGAACCTCGCGCGCGACCTGGGCGACGACCTCGGGTTTGCCGCCGGGGTTGGTGGGGCTGGGATCGCTGGACGCGCCATGTTGGAGACCGGATAGCTCCACTAGCCGGTTGCGCGGCAACGTTTTCGCGAGGGCATCGCGGCCAGCCCTGAGGAACGGCAGCCCTTTGGTGCCGCCGAGCAGCAGGACGTCGGCATCGACAGTCGAGTATGCGTTGACCGTGCCGGCCGCCTCGGCCAGGAGCATTCCCTCGTAGTGCAACGTCGGCGCCAGTTGGCGCATCGTGACGGCGCCGGCGACGGCCGCCCGGTCTTCTCGCCTCATCGCGGCGTCGGTCATAGCGGTCAAGAATCGCCGTGGAATGATCTTGAACAGGGGTGGTGCAAGTTCCAAGCCATCCATGCTCGTGATCATCGCCGCGGCCGTGTTGCCGTCGGCCATCTCCCGGTCGAAGCGGCTCACCCACGCGGTGTGCTTGGCTCCGTCCATCACCAGCGCCGGCTCGTAGACCGCCGCCTTGCGAAGGTCAGACAGCGTACGAGCCGCCTCCAACACGACGAGTCCGCTTGCGCTGACCCCGAACGCCAAGTGCGCGCCGGCGGCGGCCATCACGGCCGCCAAGTCTTCGACCTCCGTTCGGAGGCTGTGATCCGGCCGGTACGGGCCGGACATGCCCCGACCCCGTCGGTCGGGCAGATAGACGGTGAAGTTGTCGGCCAACTGCTCGGCGAGCAGCGTGTGACTGCGGGCCGTCTCCATGCTGCCGTGCAAGATCACGACAGCTGGACCGTGGCCGGCGGTCAGGTAGCCGATCGACGTCCCGTCCCGCGAGACGACCGAACCCGAACTCATTGCTGTCTCTGTCTTCAACATGGGAGTGATAGTTGCACATCATCTAGTTTCTTTGCAACTAGTAACTCTGAGACCTCGATCTCGTGTACCGTGGCAGAGTGACCTCGACCTTCCGCCGCTCCCCGCTCGCGCTGGCGATCCTCGGGCTGCTGGAAAACGGACCGATGCACCCGTACGGAATCCAGCGGCTGATCAAGCGATGGGGCAAGGACAAGGTCGTCAACGTGGATCAGCGCGCGAGCCTGTACCGGATGATCGACCGGCTCGTCGAAGCGGGCCTGATCGCGGCCGGCGAAACGGACCGGGACGAGCGCTATCCGGAGCGGACGACGTACCACCTGACCGATGCGGGACGGGCGGCAACGCAGCAGTGGCTAGCTGAGATCGTCTCAACGCCCCGCAACGAGTTCCCCGAGTTTCCCGGCCGCGTTGTCGTTTCTGATGTTGGAGACGCCAACAGCAGCTCAGACGATGCTCGAACGGCGGCGCGATCAGCTCATCAAGCGCGTCGCCGAGTTGGACGCCGAACTGGCGATGGAGATCGAGGGCATCGAGATTCCCCGAATCGCGATGGTCGAGATCGAGTACTTGCGAGCTATCACCGACGCCGAACTGCGCTGGGTTACCTCGATACTCAATGAGCTCCGCGACGGATCGTTCACCTGGGATCGCGAGGAACTACTCCGGCAGGCTGCCGCCGCACGCGAGTAGCCGCAACGGTTGGAACCACCCTCGAATTCCGCGCGTCACAGACCGGCTTCGCCAAATCCGGCACGCCCGCGCGGCCGCCGTCCGTATCGTGGCCGTGCAAGCAGAGCTCACGCAGCACCGGGGGAGGCTGTCGTGCGTCGACGTCTGGTCACCGGCGTAGCTGCCGGGATCGCCGCCGCAGTATGCGCCGCCGGATGCTCGTCGTCACCCAGCCCGCCACCGACCCGGATGTCCGGCGCGACGAATGGCCCGCCGGCGTCGACCCCGACTCGCGGCAACCCGCAGCTCGAGGGGTCGAGAACTCCGATGCCGGGCTCGTCGAGATCGACCGACTCGCTGCTTCCGGACGACGGCAACGGCGGCTACGACGTCGGCCGCTACGCGATCGGGATCGCCTACGACCCGGCCACGCGGGTGCTGAACGGCACTGTCACGATCACCGCAACCGCGACGCAGGCGCTGTCCAGCTTCAGTCTGGATCTGCACGCCCTGACCGTGAGCTCGGTGACGGTCGGCGGTCGGGCCGCGACGTTCAGCGTCGCTCATGACAAGCTCGCGATCACTCCGGCACGCCCGATCGGCTTGCGCACCGCCTTCACGACCACGATCAAGTATGGCGGCGTGCCGCAGCCGTACAACGGCAATGCCTTTGGTCTCCAAGGTTTCATGGCGCAGCCGGATGGCGCGTTGGTGCAGGGTCAGCCTCAGGTCGCTGCGACGTGGTTCCCGGTCAACGACACGCTGACCGACAAGGCCAGCTACGACATCAGCATCACGGCGCCGACCGGACTCGCCGCCGTATCCAACGGAGTTCTCGCGAGCCAACACGTCAGCGGACCCCGCACTACCTGGAGGTGGGTCGAGGCTGCGCCGATGGCGAGCTATCTCGCGATCGTGGCGATCGGCAAATACCGGGTCAGCATCACGAAACACAACGGTCTGCCCGTCGTACTCGCTGTCCCGGATGCATTGCCACGCACGGTAGACACGGAACTGGCGAACACGCCGACGATCGTCGACTTTCTGGCCAGCCAGTTCGGGCCGTACCCGTTCAACTCCGTCGGCGGCATCGTCTACACGCAACCCAACCTCGACGCCCTGGAGAACCAGACCCGGCCGTCCTACTCGTCGGACGACTTCGACTCACCCGCCGATGCGAACGACCTGATGGCACACGAACTCGCGCACCAATGGTTCGGCGACAACGTCACCATCGCCGACTGGTCCGACATCTGGCTCAACGAGGGTTTCGCCACCTACGCCGAGTGGCTCTGGTCGCAACATATCGGCGGCCGTACGCCGAAACAGTCCTTCGACAGGCTGTACGCCAAGTCCGACCGGTTCCCACTCGATCCACCCGCCAAGCCCACGCTGAACTCGCTTTTCGACGACACCGTGTACACGCGCGGCGCGGCCACGCTCGAAGCACTCCGCATCACGGTCGGCGACGCCACGTTCTGGCGGATCATCCGCGGCTGGGCCCAACTGCACGCCGGTGGTGACGCGACAACAGCGGAGTTCATCGCCTACGCCGACC
Organism: uncultured Actinomycetota bacterium; assembly: GCA_963724705.1. Taxonomy (GTDB): domain Bacteria; phylum Actinomycetota; class Actinomycetes; order Mycobacteriales; family Micromonosporaceae; genus DASQPR01. The sequence goes on along the minus strand of CAVRVS010000004.1, from coordinate 588,297 downwards.
AGGTCTCCGGACGCTCGCTCGACGGTTTCCTGCGTTCATGGCTGTACACACCGGGCAAGCCGCCTTACCCGCAGGCGCTCAAATAGCCGGCTGGTCAGCTGAGCTTGCTGATGACCCCGGCGACCTCGCTTGCGTTGTAGGCCCGAAGCGTTGTCGTGCGAACGTTGCCCTGCGAACCGAGCGCGAGCAGAAACGCCGTCCCAGCCTCGTCGTCCGGGAAATCGGCGACGGTCACCAGATCGTATTGGCCGACCGTCCAGAAGATATTCGTGACGCTGCCGCCCATCCGCTGCGCCAGAGCCTTCGCCGCTTCTGCGCGTTGCAGGGTATCCGCGAAGTTTCGGATGCCTTGATCCGTCCAGTTGAGCAGACTGATGTACGTCGCCATTGCGCACTCACCTCCGTTGATGGATCTTGAGCGACACAGCGTCCGAACCCGCTTCGACTACATGTAACCGATCTCCTGCAGATTCGCCGTGTACGCCGTTACGACCTGTCGGGTCGCTTGATCGTTGCCGCCGGCGAACGCCTGAATCTCAAGATCGGATACGATGGCACTCGCCTGGTCGGTCAGCCTTGTGGTTTCGTCCTCGACGAGGATCTTCATGAGCTCGTCCAGCTCACCGTCGATCATCATGAACCCGCCGTTGCGGCCGGTGACCGAGAAATATTCCTGATGGCCGTGGACGCGGCCCGACTTGGCCAGATCTTCGAAGCGGGCGACCGTCTTTCCGAACACATCCAGGCCAGCGGCCTCGCGGCCGGGGATACTCGCGCCCCAACGGATCAATACTGCGCCATTCATGGGATCCTCCGTGCGGTTGCCGTTTGATGCCACTCGGTGGTGGGCGGGCAACGACACAGGCCGCAAGTTCCCGCGTCACCGCCGGGCTCCATGCGCAGCAGCTGAGGCGATCGATTCCGCCGATCACATCAGCCGTTTCATCGACGATAGGCGCCGTACGCCGTCCCACGCAGCGGAACAACGAAGTCGACCGCCGACCAAGATCACGTCCTCAGCGGTCGTTGCTCCCCTCAGCGGCCCGCTGGGTGTGCGACGCGTGCGGCCGGTTGATCGCCGTGACGTTGGACCGTGATCGTCGTGATGTTGGACATAGCCGGCGATCGGAACTCACGCCGTGACCTGCGACTGTCCAATACGTACTGATCACAGTGGACTCATCGTGCACCAGCGCGGCGCGTGGACATGGCCGGCGTCATGGCGTAAACAACGGCTGACACAAGCGTCGACCGCACCCGAACCGCGTGGGCGGCCCCGCCGCGTCTTCGGGTCCACCATCAACCTCGGAGGTCATCGACCCATGCTCGGGCCGTCCCACGCCCTCTCCGGCGCCGCCGTCTGGCTCGCCGCGTCATTCGGCGCCATGCAGTTCGCACACTTTCACCAGTCGCCGGCGCAGATCGCGATCGGCACGGCGATGTGTGCCGGCGGCGCGCTCGTACCCGATCTCGACCTGTCCGGCCGCGTCACCGCGGACAAGGGCGGCGCGACCGTCGCGCACACCTTCGGGGTGGTGTCGCTGTTCACCGCCGAATGCATCGAGAAGGTCTCGCTCGGCGTCTACGACGTGACCAAGACGCACCGCGACCCGCACCGGCACAACGGCCACCGGACGCTTACCCACACACTGATCTTCACTGCACTCGTCGGCTGGGGCGTCTACGTCGCTTGCGCCCGGTACGGCAAGTCCGCGGTGCTTGTCACGCTGTTCCTCTCATTCGCTATGGCGCTGCGAGGTCTGTTCGCGCAATGGTCGAAACGGGCCGGCTGGCTCCTGGTCACGGCCGTCGCTGGCTGGACTACCTACCTTGCGTACGACCACTTGTCGAGTGGTCGCGGCTACCCGATCCTGGGCCTGTCCATCGGTGCCGGCTGCCTCGTCCATCTCCTCGGCGATGTCATCACCAAAGAGGGCTGCCCGCTGTTCTGGCCGCTGCCGATCGCCCACCGCCGGTGGTACGACGTCGGCGTGCCGAACGCCGTCGCCGTCAAGGTCGGCGGCGCGATGGAGGTGCTCGTCCTCCGTACGATGTTCTTCCTCATCTCGCTCGCCGCCACCGCCGGACTAGCCCAACACTGGGCGAGCACTCAGATTGGCCGTCTCACCGGGTAGGCGCAGACGGAGGACTCTGGAGCACGGCCAACTCCGCGGCCGCATCAGGTGTCCGTTTCGACCTCGACCGTGCTTCGCGGCGACGCGGGCGGCCTCGCCCTCGCTATCCGAGCGACGCCGCCGATCCGACCGGCCGGTCCAACCAGATCCGATCGCGCAGCGGTATGCCGTCGACGCTCGTACCAGTTGGGTATCCGGCTGCCGGCGTGAAGGCGTCGCGTTCGACCGATCGGAACCGGAAGCCCTGTCGTTGGTAGAAACGCAGATTGCCGGTGTCCGCCGCCGCCGTGGCCACGACGACCGCGCTTCGGTTCTGAGCTAGCGCGAGTTCGAGTGCTGCGTCGACCAATCGCGCGCCGACTCCCCGTCCCTGCTCATCCGCCCGAACCGCCATGTTCTTGATCTCCGCGACGGCGGGCTCGTCGGTGTCGACGAGCTGCAGGTGCGCGATGATGCCATTGCCCCGGCGTGCGACCAAAACCCGGCCGTCCCGCAGGTACGACTCGATCTGGGCCGGCGAGTCGTCGGCGAGTGCGAAGAGCTGCCGTAACTCCTCCCGAGAACCCGCGTACTCGGCGATCCCGATGTCGTCCCCGGTTCCGCCGAGATGCGCCGCAATCCCGTTGGCGTAAAAGGCTTCCCAACTCTCGTCGGGCCGGTCTGCGGTGTAACGGCGGTCAAGGTCGACCAGAAGCCAGACCAGCTCGCTGCTGATCGGTGCGTGGCCGAGGAGTGCGGGCAGCGGAGAGCGATGGATGAGCCAGTTGGCATACCACGTGGCCCAGTCGGGATCGGCGCCGTCGGTGTACCGGTAGACGCGGTGGTGGGTCTCTGCCGCCTCGGCGAGCAGCTCTCCGATCCGCTGCTGGTTCGACATGCTGGTCTCCTCGGGCAACGCTCACGCCGTGCTTTTCCATGATGGCGCGGCCGATGTCGCCACCTTCACCCGCTCCCCCTCGATCGCGTCAGGGTCACTTCACGGTCGCTTCAAGAGACTGGCCCGGGTGTACAGCAGGTCGAAGCCACGCCGCTGCACGTTCTGCTGGGACTTTGATCCCGGTTGTGTGGTGACGACAGCGATGTCGCAGCCGGCGGCCGCGGCGTCCGCGAGCCGGGCCGAGAGCAACGCCGTTTGGACGCCCCGCCGGCGGTGTGCGGGCGCGGTAGCGGCGCCAGTGAGCTGCGCGACTCCGCCGGCCAGGTGAAGGCTCCCCCCGCCGGCAACAACCCCGTCGCGCAACGCCAGGTACGGCCGGACGCCGGCGGCCACGAAATCGCGCTCGGCCTTCTCTACGACGTCCCGGGGAAAGGTCTCGTGGGTGGGTGCGCCTTGTGTGTCCGGATGGGCAACGCCGTCGACGACGACGTCGAGCCACGCTTCGAACTCGTGATCGCCGATTGGCCGGACCTCGATGCCGGGAGGCGTGACGCGCTCGGGCTCGTCGTGGAGGGCCCGGCCGAGCACATTTTCAAACGATACGAGCCGGTATCCCCGTCCGGTCAGCATCTCACCGATCGACGGGTCGGCAAGGTGCGCGAGCTCTATCTGGACAGGCTCGCCGCGGGCGGCAAACGCTTGCTCGACGAGGTCGAGGTCGGCCGCGCTCGGAGCGCCGCGGAAGCCGAGCCCCGCGACCTTGTTGAAAGGCGAACCGGCCTCGGCAAAGCTCGCTACGCCACCGGCTACTCGCATCACGAAACCGGCCGTGTCCGTCCGACGACGCCGGGCCGCCTCGTTCGCTAAGGCGATGAGCTGCGCCTCGACCCGTTCGATACGCGCGGCCATCGCCGTGTCGCAGAAGAGGGGCAGCCGTTTCTTACGCTCGATCATGATGGTGAGTGTCCAACAGACGCCGGGGCGTTACGGTCGGCTCGACATTTCTTTCCCCGAAGATCGCGTGCCGACGATTGGGCCTCGGACATTGCGCGGATGGCCGCTGCCGATGCGTGACGATCGCCCGATCCGTCGGCGAGGTTACAGTGGGCGCCGTGGTCGCTCCGGAACCCTCCGTTGATGGCATCCCCGTCGGTCTTGACGAGGACTCGGTGCGGTGGGTCGATGACCTGAGTGGCGATGGACGCGAACGTGAGGCGGCGATTGTCGCAGCTGCACGAGATGCTGCTGCGGGTGGCGCGCAATGAGCTGCGCCGTCGCGGCGGCGTCCTGCGGATCGCCGGTCCCGAACTGGACGATCTCGCGTATCAGGCCGCCGCGGATGCTGTTGTCGCGATCACCGCGAAGCTCAACACGTTTCGTGGTGAGAGCCGGTTCACGACGTGGGCGTATCGGTTCGTGATCCTGGAGGTCTCCTCGAAGGTCGGACGTCACTTCTGGCGCCATCCGAGCGTGAGTGTGGACGTCGAGCAGTGGGATCAGCTACCGGACCGCTTCGGCGTCGATCCGGCACGCGTACCGGAATCACAGGAGCTCGCCGCGGAAATCCGTCGCGCAGTGGACGAGGACCTCACCGATTGGCAACGTCGGGTGTTCGTGGCCATCGTGGTGCAGGAGATCCCGCTCGACGCTCTCGTCGTCGAGCTTGGCAGCACCCGCAACGCGATCTACAAGACCTTGTTCGACGCGCGCCGTAAGTTGCGGGCCGCACTCGCCGCTAATGGATATCTGACCGACGACCCGCCGAGGCACCCATGACCGACTGGCCCGGGCTCGACCGCTTCCTTCGTACCGATCCGCGAGACGTGGGCTGCGACGAAGCGATGCGCGTCCTCCACATGTACGTCGAGTTGATATCCGCCGGTGAAGATCCAGCGATCCGGTTTCCGGGCGTCGCGGTGCACCTGCGAGCGTGCGGACCATGTGGGACCGACTTCGACGGCCTTCTCGCCGCGATATCTAACGGCTGACGTTATATCCCTTACGAAGTCCTGACCGGCACCTGCCCGGCGGTAAGACGGCGGCCTGGGTCGATACCAACCCAGTGTCCAGATCCCACCGGTTGACAGGAGCATCATGCGCACCAGCACCCGCGGGCGAGCACTCGCCCGCATCGCCGCCGGCGCCGGCCTTGCCGATGCCGCCGCCGCACTGTTCGCCTCCCCCGCACAGGCCGAGCCTGCCCACGCATACCGTACGGTGTTCGTCGAAACCGACAACACGGCCGGCAACAGCGTGGTCGCCTACGACGCCGCGACCGACGGCACACTGACGCCGGCCGGTACGTACGCCACCGGCGGCCGAGGCGGAGTCCTTGCCGGCTCGGTCGTCGACCACACCGCCTCACAAGGCTCGCTCGTCCTCGACCGCGTACACGGCTTGCTCTACGCGGTCAACGCCGGCAGCAACACCGTGACCGTCTTCGACGTGCACGGCGACCGGCTCGTACGCCGACAGATCATCTCCTCGGGCGGTACGTTCCCCGTCAGCATCGCCGTTCACGGCAACCTGGTCTACGTACTCAACGCCCGCGACGGCGGTTCCATCCAGGGTTACGTACGCATCGGACGCACCCTCGTACGCGTTCCGTCGTGGCAGCGCAGCCTCGGCCTCGACGTCACGCTGACGCCGGAATTCACCAACACTCCGGCGCAGATCGCGTTCACGCCGGACGGCTCACAACTCGTCGTCACGACCAAGGGCAACGGCAACGACATCGATGTGTACGCCGTCAACGCCATCGGCGGTCCCTCCGCGCGCCCGACGGTCAACGCTCGAACCAGGCGCTGTCCCGTTCGCGTTCGCCTTCGACGCCCACGTCGAACCTCGTCGTCGCCGAGGCAGGCCCGAACGCGGTCGCGTCATTCGCGTTGCACCACGACGGCACCCTTACGGCGATCGACGAGGCCGCGACCGGCCAAGCCGCAACGTGCTGGGTGGCCACCGACGGCAAGCACTTCTACGCCTCCAACGCCGGCAGCGCCACCGTGTCCGGATACACCGACCACGGCGACGGAACCCTGCACGCGCTCGGTAACACCGCCACCGACGCCGGCACTGTCGATGCGACCACCAGCTCCGACGGCCGGTTCCTCTACGTGCAAGCCGGCGCCAACGGCGTCGTCGACGCGTTCCGGATCGGCGCCGACGGCGGTCTCACCGCGATCGGCTCTGTCACAGTGCCCGGCTCGGTCGGCGGCGAAGGCATCGCCGCCAGCTGACCCGCCTCCGCGGGGATGACGGCAAAGGGAAACCGACCGCCGCCATCCCCGCTCGCGCGGTCGAATCGCTATGTTCCTGACGTCGCCGCCGACCGTGGCGTCCGGTGGCGACGTGCGGACGGTGCCGCGTAGGGCGCTACGGTGTCGGCCGGCCCGGATCGCTCGGATGCGGCGACAACGGCGTGACGGTGTCTTTGCGCCACACCCGCAGTGGCATCGACGCCAGCACCTGCTCCAATTGATCGGCGTCGTCGGCACTGAAGAGACCCCAGGTCCGCCACTCCCCCGGCGCCAGCGGTGGGCGCCACAACCGCAACAGGTGGCCGTCGGAGGCCAGATCGGCCGAGTGAGCCGCCTCCCGCGCGCGGATGTCCACGACATCGGCGTCTGACGTACCGGGTGGAACGGTCGTCACCATGTCGACCAAGAACTCCATTCGCTCCTCCTCATGTCGTGAGACTGCCCGCAGCTATCGTCGGACTACCCGCAGACGTCGTCGACTCCGATGCAGACGTCTCGATATGCACGCGAGATGCGACGTCGAGTATTGCGTCCATTTCGACCTCGATAGGCCGGACGTACCGTCGCCACCGGATCTGCGTCACGGCAGATCACCCTGTAGCGCCGCAAGCGTAACTAGCGCCAGGTCGTCCGCATCGACGCGGGCCCCTTGGCCCGGCGGCGCTCAGGCGACAGCCCGGCCTCGGAGCGCCAATCCGGTGTCCGTGGGAGTCGCCGATAGTCGGTCCCGACGGAACAACGACACGGTGACATCACCGAATCGACGAATCCATAGCAGGCTGTAGTTATGGGTCAAGGCGACCTCCTTCGCGACAGCCACATCCGCAAGCGCGCCGTCGCGGGGAGAGTGCACCCGTGGAACCGGACCGGAACCGATCACGAAAATCCGTCGCTCGGCATCGATGCGGGCGCCGATCGACGCGGCGTTGATCTCGCTTCCGCCAATCGCGGCGCCGGTGTAGGGCGTGGAGGCACCGTTGACCGCGACATCGGAGGGGAGCCTATGAGCGGTGCCAGCGTCGCCCAGGTACGGCTCCATTCCGACCCGATACGACGGTGGAAGGAACACCACGCCGTCACCGGCGCGGGCGGTGCCTCGGATGAGGGACGCCGCCGCCCGGAAGTCTTCGTACTTATACGACTGAGCGTCCTGCACGATCGTCCCACCCGCATTGGCGAGAGCGATCGCCGCCAGCAGAGCTCCAGCAATCCGCGGCGGCACGCGCTTACCGGCGAAGGCTGCGACCATGACAACTACCAACGCTGGCACCGCCACGAGAACGTACCGTGGCACCAACAACGGCTGCCAGGCGCTCAGCGCGATAACACCGACGATCGGCACCACGGCACAGCCGACGAGGGCGGCGGACTCGATACCGAGACCCTGTCGGCGGATCACAGTTCCGAGCCCGAGCGCGAGAACGACGCATACGACCGGCAGCGCCGCGCCGCCGCCGACGATACGAACGAGGAAGCTACCCACCGACGATGAACTGAGCCCGGAAATCCATGCGACTTCAGCGGATTGTCGTCGACTGACGAGCACGAGCGGCACGGCCGCTGCCAACGGTACGCAGATCGTCGTAAGCAGCCGAACGCGATGGCGACCCCGAATGGCCGCGACACCGGCATGCGCGGCCAACACGAAAGCGGCGCCGAGAACCTGCATGGACAACGCCAACACTGCCAGCACGGCGTAGCCGGCCAGATATCGCCAGTCGGGCGTGCGCAGAATCCGCAGCAGCACGACGGTAGCAGCCGTCGTCAGCAAGGTCACGAACGCGTACGGACGAGCGTCGTGTGCGTAGAACACAAACAGCGGATGGACCGCAAGCAACGATCCACCTGCCGCGCCGAGGACCGGACCGTACACCTGTGCGCCGAGCAACGCCGTCAGGGCCACCGTTCCGATCCCGGCGACCGCCGAGGGCAACCGCAGCCAGAACTCGTCGGCCCGGACGCCGACCAGGCCGATGCCGTCGATCCACAGGTGCATGACCGCGTAGTACGCCCCCAGCGGGGCGTCGGTGTGCCCGAGAAGCGTCCACAAGGCGGTCCACGAACGGCGTCCGGCGTTAGCCGTCACGGCCTCATCCCACGACAACGGTTGTGAGCCGAGCCGCGTGAGACACGTTACGACGGCGACACCGGTCGCAATCAAAACCGCATGAACGGAGGTGCGCGGAACAACGCGATACTGCCGCCCCACCGACATCCCATCGTTGGCAACACGTGCGCAGCCGCCGATGCATCGCGGCCCCCCGCCGCGTACCAGTAGCGCACACCCCACCTATCACGAGCCTGAGACCGAGGTGGGAAGCCACTCATGTGCCGCCAATCAACAAGGTCCGGCCCGCTATCGACCCGTCACCTCGGATGCGGCGTGCCGTGCATGGCCCGGCACTACGTCGGGTTCCTCGGCGGTCGTCGTGTCGACCGGGTCGCGTTTGTCGGCCAGCCTGCTCGGCCACCACATGTGGCGCCCGATATCCATGGTGAGACCGGAAACGAGCACCGACCGGACCACGAGCGTGTCGAGCAGCACGCCGAAGGCCACCGCGAACCCAATCTCGGTGAATTGGGTCAACGGCAATGTAGCCAGTACGGCGAATGTGCCGGCCAGGACGAGACCGGCCGAGGTAATCACACCGCCGGTGGCCGCGAGCCCGATGAGGGCTCCACGTCTCGTCCCGTGCCGGAGGGCTTCCTCGCGCACCCTGGTCATCAGGAAGATGTTGTAGTCGATGCCGAGCGCGACCAGGAATACGAACACAAACAGCGGCAACGAGCTGTCGGCGCCCGCGAACCCGAAGATATGCCGGAACACGAGCGCACTGACCCCGAGCGCGGCCGCGAAGGAGAGCACGACGGTCCCGACCAGGACAAGCGGCGCGACGATCGCGCGCAGGAGGAGCCCCAAGATGATCAGTACGACGGCAAGCACGATCGGGATGATCAGATTGCGGTCGTACCGCGCGGCGTCCTGGACGTCGAGGTTCGTCGCCGTTGTGCCGCCAACCAGAGCGTCGGCATTCGGCACCGCGTGTACGTTGTCGCGTACCCGGTTGATCGTGTCGTACGCGGCGTGACTGTCCGGTGGACTGGTCAGCGTTCCCTCCATCAGCGCGGTACCACCTGCGGTTCGCGGTGGCGTCACACTGCCGGCGGCGATGCCGTCGGTCGCGGCGAACGCTGCTCGGACCTCTGTTGCTTGGTTGGCGCCGCTGACCACGACGACCGGCGTGCCGGATCCAGCGGCGAAGTGGCGCGACAGAATCTCTTCGCCGACGACGGCATCGGGGTTGCCGCGGAACGACTCCTTGTTGGTCAGGCCGTTCGCGTCGAGCTGAATGATGCCGACTGCCATGATGGCCAGCACGATCGCGGTGCTGACCCAGGTGGTGCGCGGCCGCCGTGCGATGCGCGTGCCGACCCGCGCCCAGAAGCCGCGGGTCGTCGGTTCGGCCGAGCCAACAGTTGGGCGGGTGGGCCAGAAGATCCACCGGCCGACGGACACGAGCAGGGCGGGCAGCAACGTCATCATCACGGCCAGCGCGACCACGACGCCGATCGCCAAGACGGGACCGAGGCCCGCGGTGGAGTTCGTTTCCGCGACCATCAGGCACAGCAAGCCGGCGATGACCGTACCGGCGCTCGCGATGATCGCCGGACCAGCGCGGTGCAGCGCTACGGCCATCGCCTCGTGCCGATCCTCGTGGCGGCGTAGTTCTTCCCGGTAGCGGGCGACAAGCAACAGGGCATAATCCGTCCCCGCGCCGAAAACGAGGACAGTGAGAATGCCGGCGCTCTGTGCGTTAACGGTCAGTCCGGCGTGCTTCGCGAGGAGATAGATAAGTGCCTGCGCGATCGTCAGGGCCACTCCGGCCGAGATGACAGGCAGCAACCACAAGGTCGGGCTCCGGTACGTGAGCAGCAAGATGATGATCACCACGGCGGCCGCGCCGAACAGGAGCGAGCTGTCGATGCCTTGGAACGCCTTACTGGAGTCGGCGGCGTTTCCGGCCGGCCCGGTCACGTGGACCGACATCCCGTTACTGCCCGATCTCGCGGTGGCGGTCATCCGGTCGACGATGTCGGCCGCCTTGTCCCAGCCGTTGGGTCCGAGGTTCAGCGGAACGATGATCTGCGCGGCCTGGCCGTCGTTGGACGGAATCGGACCGGCGACCGTGCCGTCGATCTCCGGGTACGTGCGGAATTGTTGGGCATTGGCGGCGATGTGCGCTCGGTCGGTCGAGGTCAAGCCGGAGGGTCGCTCGTAGACCACCACTGCTTGGATGGTGTTTGGCGAGACGAAGGCGGCCTGCGCGTCGAGCGCCTTCGTCGACTCCGCGCTGCCGGGCAGCCACGACTTCGCGTCGTTCTTCTCAGCGCCGGCGAGCTTGCCGGCGAGTGGGCCGGCGGCCGCGACAAGCAGCACCCAGAACAGGACGACGAGGTACTTGATCCGTCGGCCGGTGAGGATCGTGACGACTTTCCCAGTCATGACGTTTTCCGATCGGCGTTCCCGGTCGCGAGGCACGGCGCCATCGGACCTGTGCGGCTGCCCGGCTCGGCAGATCCTCCGAACGTCACGTCCGGCCACTCAACGCCGCGGCAGATATCCGTAGCTGAAATGCGATATCCGGATATGGTACGGCTCTTCCCGGCGGTATCGGCCGCATCGGACGCGACACGAGTGGCGGACCGATCAATCCAACCGATGGTGTACCCACACGTTGGGTTCGACGTAGGCCGCCACGTCCTGGGCGACGTCGCAGCGGACAGGCGCGAGCGCTAGCGGAACGATCACCGGGCCGTCCGCATCGAAGGGCAGGCCGGTCCAGCGTCGCCAATCGTCGAGTGGGGCAGTCACCGTCATCGAGGTGTGTGCGATGCCGGCAATCGTCGCGCCGGCTCGCACATGTGTGCGCAGCCACGGATCGGCAGGCAGACCGTCCGGGCGTACGCGACGCAGATATGCGTCCATCGGCTCGGTTGGATATTCGTGCTTGCGATTGGGCCGCACCGGGGCTACCAAGCTCGTATAGCCGAGATTGGCGAGAGTGCGCCGCAGCGCCTCCAGCACGACGCCGGAGAGCCCGTGTCCCTGTCGATCCGGCCGGACCGTTATTTCCAGGGCCGCCGCGAGCTTGCCGCGCGCACGTTTCGCGGCCTGGTCGGCAGCGCCATGGAGGATCACATGATCATATCCACCCGGCGGTAGGCCGTCGTCGAGGTCTCCCGGCCACGAGTACGGAACAGCGCAGGCGCGCGCAAGCGGCTGCGATGGTTGCGCCGGATCGATCGCGATAATGTTGGATTCCGGATGTGCTCGCAAGAGTTGATCGAAGAGCACCGCCGACACAATGTCGTGATACATAAATTCCGGCCAGGTGTCCGGAAATTCGTCGAAAACTGCGGCCAGGTCAGGGCGCTCGACCAGGCTGGCGATTTGGAGATCCATAGCAGACCGTACCCGCGTTCTTGGGTATTGGCGTGGTTCGAACGTCTGTGGCCGTAAACCCAGATAGGTGCTGATTTTCCCGAACGGCATTCCCGAACGAGCGACGAAGACGCGCTTTGACTGAGGGTAAAGTGATTTCCACCGCTTTGTCCGGCCGTATCAGCATTTTTATGCAGTGTCACCCGCATTCGCCAAGATCCAGCACGTCGACGGCATCCAATGATCGATTCTGACCGGACGGTACGGATCGCGGGCGGCCTTTACAGTGGCGGGATGACGTAGCAGGGGGCCTCGTGCGTGGCAAGCACTGGATGATCCTTTATTGGATCTGGATGGTGCTACTGACCGCTGCTTTCTATGCGCGGCCGTCGTGGCACATTCCAGTGTGGAGCGTGATCGCGCTCACCGGCGCCACCGCTGTCGTGGTTGGTGTGCGGCGCAACCGGCCTCGGCTGGCAACTCCATGGGTGCTGCTCGCGATTTCCCTGCTTTCGTTCGCTGCCGGGGACACGACCTACAACTTGCTGACCTCGGTTGGCCACGAAGTCAATCCATTTCCATCGATCGCTGATGTTTTTTACGTCGTCACCTGCGTCACGCAGATCGCCGGGATGTTCGGCTTGGTGCGTGCGGGCACCGCCAGCCGCGACCGCAGCGCGCTGATTGACAGCCTGGTTCTGACGTCCGGCATTGGCGTCATCTACTGGATCTTCGTCATCAGTCCACGCATACACGACCCTCAGCCGACCGTGGTCGCGACGATCATTTCGATCATCTACCCGCTCACCGACATCCTTCTCCTCGCGCTGGTGGCGCGATTGGTTGTCACGTACCCCCGCACTCCGGCCGTCTTGCTGCTCGCGATCGGCGTCGCTGGCCTTCTCGAGGCCGATATCGCCTACGACGTCGGTCAACTGAACGCCAGTTGGCGTATCGGCGGACCCGTCGATCTTGGGTGGATCGTCCTCTATGCGGCGGTCGGCGCGGCGGCCCTGCATCCCTCGATGGTCACCCTGACATCTCCACGAACGGCACGCCCGGTGCAGATGGGTCCCGTGCGGTTGCTGTTGCTCACGATCTCAGCGCTCGTCGCCCCGGCGACTCTGATCGTCGAGGCCGCCCGAGGCAACGTTCACGACGTCACCTTCATCGCCGTGCTTTCGTCGCTGGTCTTTGTACTCGTGATGTTCCGGCTGTCTGGCGTTCTCGGCAGCAATCGGCATGCCATCGGGCGCGAGCGCGCACTGCGGCGGGCCAGCGATGCGATGGTGTCCGCCACCGAAGTGAACGATGTGCTGTCGACGGTGGGGGCGGCGGTTCGACGGATGGTGCCTGATGGGACCGCGTTCGCGGTCGATGTGGTTGAGGGCATCGACGCGTCAGTCGCGCCGCGCCCGGCGACCGGCTCCCGATCGGACGCTGAATTGCGCTACGTGACGTCGCTGGGACCGTATCTACCGACTGCTTTTCGCCGCTTCGAGCTCGCGCTGACCTGTCCATTGCCGACCCCCGATGCGACGCATCAGCACGCTAAACCAACGTTCGTGGTGCTCGGCGCGGACGAAGCCACCCTGTCGACGATGAAGGCACCACTCGAAGTCCTCACCGCCCAGGCGACCCTGGCGCTGGAGCGGATCGCGCTGACCGATGAGGTCAACCGGCGCAAGAGTGAGGACTACTTCCGTACGCTCGTCCAGAACACCGCGGATGTCATTCTGATCGTGGAGGAGCAGAACGTCGTCAGGTATGCCAGCCCGTCGGCCACATCGGTGTTCGGTGATCAAACCGTGGTCGGTATGTCGCTCGACGCGTTGCTCGACGTCGACGACCACGACCGCCGTGAAGGCCTCATCGGACTGATGCGGCGGCGCGCGCTGACTGCTACGACGGCGGACGAGGCTTCGGTCGAGCGGGTGGTAAGGCGGCCAGATGGCCAAGTCGTCCGGGTTGAGGCATCCTCACGTGACCTCACCGATGACGTCACCGTACAGGGCATCGTGGTGACGCTTCGGGATGTCACCGACCGACGCCGCTTGGAACGCGAACTAACGCACCACGCATTCCATGACTCGCTGACCGGTGTCGGCAACCGGCTCCTGTTCCAGGAACGGGTCAAGGTCGCCGTCGCGCGGGCCGCGCAGCGAGGTGGCATCGTCGGCGTGCTCTTCGTCGACATTGACGACTTCAAGATTGTCAATGACACCATGGGCCACCACGCCGGCGACCAGCTGCTGATCGCCGTCGCCGAGCGGCTGAAGTCCGTGCTGGACCTGCCCGACAGCGCGGCCCGCCTCGGCGGCGACGAGTTCGCGGCGCTCGTCGAGGACATCTCCGACCCGGCGGAGGTAGAAGCGGTGGCCGCACAGATCATTGCCGCGCTTAACGAGCCGTTCTACGTGGGCGACGTGCTTGTCAGCGGTGTGTCCAGCATCGGTCTCGCAACGACCGCCGACGCCGTCGACGAACAAGACCTACTACGTCAAGCCGACCTCGCGCTGTATGTGGCCAAAGGGAGCGGAAAAGGGCAATGGCGGCGCTACCAGTCCGATTTGCACACTGCCGTCCTCAAACGCATGGAGGTTCGCACCGAACTCGATCAAGCGATCAAGGAAAACTCCTTCGAAGTTCGCTACCAGCCGATTGTCCACCTCGCCACCGGACGTACCGTCGGATTCGAAGCACTGGTCCGATGGATCCATCCGCAGGCAGGGCTCATCCAGCCCGCCGATTTCATCGATATCGCTGAGGAGAGCGGACTTATCGTGCCGCTGGGCGACTGGGTTATGCGAACGTCGATCGCCGCCGCCGCCGAATGGCGGGATCCCGGGTCCTATGTCAGCGTCAACGTCTCGGTGCGTCAGTTCCGAACCCCCGGCTTCGTGGACAAGGTGCGAAGCCATCTCGCGGAGGCCGGACTGCCGCCGTCACGGCTCATGGTTGAGATCACCGAGAGTCTGCTGCTGCCGGACGAAGAACAAGTCTGGGACGATCTGGCTGACTTGCGCGCGATGGGTGCCAAGGTTGCGATCGACGACTTCGGCACCGGGTACTCATCCCTCAGCTATCTGCGCCGGGTGCCGATCGATGTCGTCAAAATCGATCGATCCTTCGTCAACACCATCGGCTCGTCCGAGCAAGATCGTGAGTTGGTCGGCGGGATCGTCTCGCTCGCCGCGACGTTGAAACTCGACGTGATCGCCGAAGGCATCGAGACGAACACAGAGCGTGATCTACTGGTTGAGCTGGGATGTCCCATGGGGCAGGGGTATCTGTTTTCGCCGCCGCTGACGCAAAAGGCCAGCGTAGAGTGGCGAAACCCGAAGCGGCAGGCGGCCTGAGCGAGGCCGGCAAGCACCCGAACCGGACCGCGGCGAACGCTGTCGCGTGCCCCAGAGAGGGAGCCACATTGACCACGCACACAACTTCTATCGCGGCTGCTCACATCCGCCGCGCCGGACGTCTCGCGGAACTCGCCCAACTCGTACCCGATAGTCCTATGTATGACGCGGTCATCGACGAAATCGACGGCCGCCGTATCAGGATCGGATCGCACTGGCTCACGGACTACGCATCGTGTAACTACCTCGGCTTCGACCTCGATCCGGAGATCATGGCCGCGATCGACGACGGGATCCGTCGCTGGGGCACACATCCGAGTTGGTCACGCCTGCTCGGCAACCCGCGGCTCTACACCGAGATCGAAGAACAGCTGACCGAACTACTGCACGCCCCGGACACCCTCGTCCTGCCGACCATTACGCACATCCACATGTCAGTCATTCCCGTCCTCGCGGGCCAGGGGACGGTTCTCTTCGACCACACGGCGCACAAGACGATCTTTGACGGATGTGTGTACGCCCGCGGACTCGGCGCGTCCATCGCACCCTTCAACTCCGGTGACCCACAGCACCTCGACGATCTCCTCCGAGCCTCGCCGGCCGACCGCGGACGGTTGGTGTGCATGGACGGCGTCAACAGCATGACCGGGGACGTGCCGGATCTGGCGACGCTGGCGCGTATCTGCCGTGAACACGATGCCCTCTTGTACGTCGACGACGCCCACGGGTTCGGCGTCATCGGCGAGCGGAGCGCTGCGGAGACGACACCGTACGGCGTGCGCGGCAACGGCATCGTGGCGTACGCCGGTGAGGTCTACGACGACGTGATCCTCGTCGGCGGTTTTTCGAAGGCGTACTCCTCGCTGCTCGCGTTTATTGCCTTGCCGACGTGGCTCAAGGAGCATTTGAAGGTGGCGGCTCCGCCCTACCTCTACTCCGGCCCGTCGCCGACGGCGTCGCTCGTGGGAGTCCTCGCCGGCTTCGAGGTGAATGCTCGTCGGGGCGAGGCGCTGCGGCACACGCTCTACGCCCACACAGCCCGCGTGCTCGATCACGTTCGCACCCTGGGCGTCGAGACGCCAAACACCAGCGGTACGCCCATCATCGAGTTGCCACTCGCATCGAGCGACAACATGGAGCTGGTTGGCGACCTGCTGTGGCGCGACGGGGCCTACGTCACCCTGGCCGCCTACCCGCTCGTCCCACACGATCAGGTCGGCTTCCGGATCCAATTGACCGCGACACACACGCCGGAGCAGGTCGATGACCTGTTGAAGACGATCGAGATGCTCGCCGCGAAGGGCCTGCTGCGGCAGGTGGCCGATCATGAGTAGCGATGCGCCCGCCGCGCCGCAACCGTTGCGCAACGCCGATGTCGATTGGAACGAATGGCCCGTCGCCGACTACCTGGCCGAGGTCTACCGCGAGTTGCATCCGTCCGACGACGCGGTGATCGAGCACCACTCGGCCTTCTACCGGACGTTGGCGCCTGGCAGCGTCGCGAACTCGGTCGAGCTCGGCGGCGGGCCGAACCTGTATCCGTTGATGGTGGCGGCCGCCGCCAGCCGCCACATCGAGGTGATCGAGCCCAGCGCGGCGAATCTCGCGTATCTCGACCGGCAGCTCCGTGAACCCGACGCGAGCTGGTTGCCGTTCTACGAACGGTGTCGCAAACTCCAGCCGGCCCTTCCGGCGACCCTCGTGGAGGCACTGTCTCGGGTAACCGTGCGCCCGGGGTCCGCGGCCGACTTGCAGCCCGACTCGTACGACCTGGGTTCGATGCATTTCGTCGCGGAGAGCTGCACCGAGGACTTCGACGAGTTTCGCGATATCTGCCAGTCGTTCGCACGCAGCGTCAAGCACGGTGGGCACCTGATCGCCGCGTTCATGGAGAACATGGGCTGTTACCGGATCGGCGAGGGCCCGGAGTGGCCCGGGATCCCGGTCGACGGACGGGCCGTGCACGAGGTGTTCGCGCCACTCGTGGTGGACCTTTCAACGACACGTATCGGTTTCGATCCCACCGGTCCGGACTACGGATACACCGGAATGGTCCTGATGACAGCGACTCGGTGAGGCCACGCAGAGCGCTCGCCAGCGGGTGGTGCGGACTAGCACGCCACGTTGGTCACTCGCGGTCGGCCTGCCCGGGGGTGGTGATGCGCACCGCGGATAGCCTGGCGGTGAAATCTGCGTTACGTTCGTGCGGCTTCGCTCCGCTGCCTGGGAGGTCACATGGGCGATGTGCAGGTCGCTGTCACGCAGATCCATCCGATAGTGGTGACGATCCGCCTCAGCGGTGACATCGACCAGCGGACCACCGGCCAACTCCGTACGGCACTCGTCGACGTCATCGTGCATCGCAAAGCCGACCGACTGATCATTGATCTTGACGCTGTGACCGCGCTTGATGACGTGGCCGTCGGTGTTCTCCGCGCCGGTCATGCCGCCGCGGATGACGCTGGAGTGGCCGTTAGTGTCCATACCACCGGATCCCGCATCGCCGCCGATCTAGACGAAGACGGCATCCACCACGCCGCATAGCTTCCGTGCGCGGGTCGCGCCAGCGGCTTATGGACGCGAACAAGAGATGAACACGGCGGACGCGTTCCGCTTCCTCCGCTAGTGCCACAGCTCGGGCGGAAAGGCGGCGGCGGTTACCGGACGGGAGTCGACGAGCCGCTGCGCATCCTCCGGCGCGAGTCCCGGTCAGGACCGACCACGCCTGCGACGCCGGCAGAAGGTTGAACCACCGCGCGGCCAGTTCGGCCAGTTCCGCTTCGGACGGCACGCCGAAAAGGCGTAGCCGGGCCATGCCGCCGTCCGGGTACACATCCAGCCGGACATGGGTCGCATCCGCTGCGGCGAGTGTCGCGAACCGGTGCCGCGTGTCGGGCTGCAACCGTGTGCGAGGCAGCAGATCGAACCAGGCATCCGCGTCATCGAGTTCGCCGGCTCGCGCGTCGATGCCGCGCAGCGCGGCCTGTCCCGGCGCGTTTCCCTTGAAGTGACTGGTGTCCAGCTCCGCCAGCCGTACCCGGCCCGGCACGCCGAGGCGGATCAGCACCCAGTCGTTGCCGTCGTCCCGACGGCGCGCGGTTTCCCAGCCCTCCCCCATCGTGGCTGCGAGACCGGGCATCAGCAGGTTGTTCGGGGAGCCATAGAACATGTTGCTGCACGCGACGACGTGGCCGCCGTGTTCGAGCGCCGCCAGGTCGACCGGAAGCAGTGCGAGCGGTCGCGGGTCGGCCACCGCCTCACCGTGTACGCGCAGCCGGGCCACCCCTCCGTCCGGGTAGATCGACAGCCGTACGTGTGTCACGCGGTGGCGCTCGTCCACGGCGAACGAGTTGCGGGTGTCGCCGGCGAGCGCGACCTTCGGCAGCAGCGAAACCCAGGGGGCTTCGGCCAGTTCGGCCGGACTCGGGTAGCCCTCGACTCCGCACCCTTCGACCGATGCGTACGGCGGGTAGTTGCCGGTGAAGTGCGCGGTGTCGATGACCACCCCACGTACGACGCCGGGCGCGCCCAGCCGAACGATCGCCTGGTCGTATCCGGACTCGCGGCGCCGTCGGGTCTCCCACCCGTCGTATATCTGGCCCTTCGGCCCGAACGAGCTGCGGTTGGAAACTGGGCGGCTCGGGATCGACCAGGTTGTCGGCCGCGGCGAACAACTCGTCGTTGGCCCAGACCACGCCGCCGCCGAGACGGCGCGAGGCGAGGTCGGGCAGTGTCGTGAAGTCAGTCATGACGGGTCGCTCCGAGATAGCAGGGCGCCGCCCGGCTCCCCACCTACGGGCACTCCGCGCAGCCACGTTGTGTGCACCACGCCGTACAGACGCTGCCCGGCGTACGGCGTGACGGGGTGCCGGTGATGCAGACGGGCCGGGTCGACGGTGAAGGTCTCGTCGGGCGCGAAGGCGACCAGGTCGGCGTCGTACCCGACGGCGATGCGGCCCTTGCGCGGCAGGCCCGACGATCTCGGCCGGACGCTGCGCCATCCAGCGCGCCAGATCATCGAGCCGGAATGCGGACCGGGCGCGCGGTCCAGATCACCGGCAGACCGAGCTGCAGGGAAGCGATGCCGCCCCAGGCGCCGGCGAAGTCACCGGAGTCGGGCAGCTTGAGCGCCGGGGTGCAGGGCGAGTGGTCGGACACGATCTGGTCGATGACCCCAGTGGCCAGCCCACGCCAGAGCGTGTCCCGATTGGATCCCTCCCGGATCGGCGGGCAGCACTTGAACTGCGTTGCGCCGTCCGCTACGTCCTCGGCGGCCAGCGCCAGGTAGTGCGGACAGGTCTCCGCGGTGATTCGTACGCCGTCGCGCTTCGCCTGCGCGATCAGGTCAACGGCGTCGCCCGACGACAGGTGCAGCACGTGTACGCGTGCACCGGCGCGCTGCGCCGCATCGATAACGGTGGCAACGGCACGATTTTCGGCGGCGCGAGGCCGGGACGCGAGGAAGTCGGCGTAGCGACGCGAGTGTCGGGCGTCCCGGATTTCGTACGGGTCCTCGGCGTGTACGAGGAACAGCGCGTCGACCGCCGACAACGCCGTGCCGAGTTCACTGCCAGATAGCGGCGGAAACTCCGGCACGCCGGAGTCGACCAGGAAGCATTTGAGGCCGAAGACTCCGGCGTCGACCAGATCACCGAGCGCGTCGAGGTTGCCCGGCACGGCACCGCCCCAGAACCCGACGTCGACATGGCACTGACCGTCAGCCGCACGGCGCTTGGCCGCTAACGCGGCGACGGAAACCGTGGGCGGCAAGCAGTTGAGCGGCATGTCGATGATCGTCGTGACGCCACCGGCCGCGGCCGCCCGGGTTGCCGTCGCGAAGCCCTCCCAGTCCGTCCGACCGGGCTCGTTCACGTGCACATGGGAGTCGACCAAGCCGGGCAGCAGCGCGAGATCGCCCAGATCCTGCCCGGGCGTGGCGTACTCCTCGATAGCCGCGATGCGCCCATGCTTGACGCAGACAGCGGCCGGCCGCGTTCCGCTCGGGGTGACCACCCGGCGGGAGCGCAGCACCAGGTCGTAGCCACCGTCACTCGCGGCTGTCACGACGCCTCGCGCCGCTCGCGGGTGCTCGGCAGCGGCTCCCACTCTGCCAGCGGCAGCCCGATCTCATCCGCGTCCAACGCGCCGCAATCGCGGCCGCGCAACAGGAAGCCAGCCAACGCCCGTGCCGTGGCCGGCTCGTCCAGCACGCCGGTGTTGCCGGGAACGCCGGACCCGAGATACGCGGCCAGCCGCGCGGTCGCGGCGTCGAGACCATCCCGGTAGAAGCCGTACGTCGCGGCGTACCGGGTGGGCAATTGCGCTGGGTGCAGATCCCAGCCCTGATAGAAGCCACGTTCCAGCGAGCGCCGGATCAGTCGTGTGTGCAACGCCCACGCGGCGTGCACCGCGGTCGTATCGCCGACCGGCAGCACGTTGGTGGAGCCGTCCGATAGGCGCACGCCGGTGCCGGCGGCGGCCACCTGCATCACCGCCTTGGCGTAGTCCGCGACCGGGTGTTCCAGGCTCTGGTATCCGGCGGCGATCCCGCACGCGGCGCTGTAGTCGTACGTGCCGTAGTGCAACCCGGTCAGCCGGCCGTCCGCGGCTTCGATCAATCGGGCGACGGTGGCGGTGCCGTCGGAAGCGAGTACCGCCGGCGGTGTTTCGACCTGGACCTCGAACCGCAACCGCCCCGCCGGGTAGCCATGTGCGTCCTCCAACGCTCCGCACAGGACGGTCATCGCCTCGACCTGCTCGACGGCGCTCACCTTCGGCAGAGTCACGACAAACCCGTCCGGCGGCGCCCCGAGCGCGTCGAGAAATACGTCCAGGGTCCGTACGGCACGGCGGCGGGTCGCGCTCTCCAGGCTCTTGCACCGGATGCCGGCAAACGGCGGCATCGGCCCGGCCCGCATCGCCGCGGCTGCGTGCCGGGCGTCAGCATCCTCGCGTGCGTCATCGCGCACGCCGTACCCGTCCTCGAAGTCGACACGGACGTCTTCGATCGGCTCCCGCCGCAGCTTGGCCACCACCCGCTCGCGCAACGACTCCGGAAATGGCAACGGTGGGTACGCACGCAAGGCGTCGAGCGCCTGCTCGCGCCAATCCGTGACCAGATCCTCATGGAACCGGTCAGCCGGTACATAGACCGTGTGCACCGGCTGCCGCCCCGACGTCTCACCGGGATAGTGGCGCCGCAGGAGCCCGTCCACCTCGCCGAGTCGCTGGTCCAGGGCCCGGTAGACGTCCTCCGAGAGCATCAGCGGCCCACGATGTGCTCGGGACGCACTGGCACGCGGGTCAACGGCCGCCCGGTCGCGGCCCGGATAGCCGCCACGATGGCCGGGGTGGACGAGATCGTCGGCGGCTCCCCGACACCGCGCAGACCGTACGGCGCGTGCGGGTCGCCCAGTTCCAACACGTCGATGTGCATCGGCGGCATGTCGAGGATCGTGGGGATCAGGTAGTCGGTGAAGGACGGGTTGCGCAGCTTGCCGTCGACCAACTGGATCTCCTCCATCAACGCCAGACCCAGCCCTTGGGCCGTACCGCCTTGAATTTGGCCTAGTACGGCCCGTGGATTGATCGCCTTGCCCACGTCCTGCGCGGTGGCGATCTCGACCACCCGCACCAACCCAAGTTCGGTGTCGACGTCCACGGTGGCCCGATGGGCGGCGAAGGCGTACTGCACGTGTGCGTTGCCCTGCCCGGTGACCGGATCGAGCGGTTCGGTGGGGCGGTGCCGCCACTGCACGGTCTCCTCGACCGCCCCCTCGCGCAGAATCTCGGCAAGATCGGCAAGGGGCTCGCCGGAATCGCCGACGATCGTACCGTCGACCAGCCGGGCGCCGCCGACGCTGGCCAGTACGCGTTCGCGTACCGCGATGCACGCCGCTCGCACCGCGCCGCCGGTCATGTACGTCTGCCGCGACGCCGAGGTCGAGCCGGCGCTACCCACGCTGGTGTCCGCGACCGCGATGCTGACATTCGGCACGCCGAGCTCGGTCCGCGCGATCTGCGCCTGCACGGTGACCAGGCCCTGGCCCACTTCGACGGCCGAGGTGTGCACCACTACCGCCGGAGATCCGGCGACGAGATGCAGCCGTACCCGTGCGGTCGCGTAGTCGTCGAAGCCCTCCGAGAAGCCGACGTTCTTGATGCTCACGGCGTACCCCACGCCGCGCACCACGCCCTCGCCGTGCGTGGTGTTGGACACCCCGCCCGGCAGCTGGCGCAGATCGTCACTGGCTGGTTTCGGCGCAGGCGCGGACGCGACGAGGTGCAGCAGCTGCGCGACGGGCGCCGGCCCGTCGACGACCTGGCCGGTCGGCATGGTGTCGCCGGTCGTCAGTGCGTTGCGGATGCGCACCTCGACCGGATCGCGGCCAAGCGCGGCGGCGAGCCGATCCATCATCGACTCGTACCCGAAGCAGGCCTGCACGGCACCGAAGCCTCGCATCGCCCCACATGGCGGGTTGTTGGTGTAGGCGACGTAGGCGTCCATGACGACGTTGGGAACCCGGTACGGTCCGATGCCCAACGTCGCGGCGTTAGCGCAGACGGCAGTGGAGCTGGAGGCGTAGGCGCCTCCGTCGAGCACGATGCTGGCGCGCAGGTACACCAACTCCCCGTCTGGATGGGCGCCCAGCTCGTAGCGCATCGTCGCCGGATGCCGGTGCACGTGGCCGAAGAACGACTCCTCCCGGCCGTACATCATCTTCACCGGCCGCCCGGTGCGCAGCGCGAGCATCGATGCGTGTACCTGCATCGAGAGGTCTTCCCGGGCGCCGAACGCGCCACCTACTCCGGCCAGGGTCAGGCGCACCTTCTCGGCGGGCAGGTCGAGGCATGCGGCGACCTGCTTCTGGTCGACGTGCAGCCACTGGGTGGCGATGTAGAGGTCGATGCCGCCATCGTCGGCCGGTACAGCGAGCCCGGACTCCGGACCGAGGAACGCCTGATCCTGCGTACCGATCTGGAACTCGCCGGACACGACGACCTCAGCGGCGGCGGCTGGATCGCCCCGCCGCACCGGTACGTGGCGCAACAGATTGCCGGCTGGCTGTACGGCATCCGCGTCCGGACGAAGCGCCGCTTCGGCATCGGCGACGGGAGTCTGCACCTCATAGTCCACCGTGATGCGGGCGGCGGCACGGCGTGCGGTCTCCGGATGGTCGGCGGCCACGATCGCGACCGGCTCGCCCTGGTAGCGCACCTGGTCGATGGCGAGCACCGGCTGATCGGCGATCTCCAGGCCGTACAGCTTGGCGCCGGGCACGTCCTCGTGCGTGAGGACGGCGTACACCCCGGGCAGCGTCAAGGCGCCGGTCAGATCGATTCCGCGGATCCGGGCCCGCGGATGGGGGCTGCGCAATGTCGTACCCCACAGCATGTCCCGCGCCCACAGATCGGAGGCGTAGGCGAACTCGCCGAGGACCTTCAGCGTGCCATCCGGGCGGCGGGCGTCGTCGCCCACGCCGCCCGGCACGGACGTGTCCCGCGCGGCGTCCGGCGCCACCGTCTCCGGCGCGGCAGTGTCGAGCGCCGCGGTGTCGACGCGTGCGCACGGTTGCGTCGAGCACCGGGCCGGTCATGCCGCCACCGCCCCGGCCAGCCGCCGCTTCGCGACTCGGACGCGGCTCGTCAGATCCGCCTCCCGCACACGGACAAGGGCGCCCCGCTCGACGATGGGTACGCCACCGACGAGCAACAACTCCACCACCGCGGGCGGCCCGAGCACCAGCGCAGCGACCGGGTCGTCGATGCCCTCGTGACCCAGTCCGTCCAGGCGCCAGAGGGCTATGTCGGCGAGCTTGCCCGGCTCGAGCGAGCCGAGATCCTCCGCCCGGCCAAGGCACCTCGCCCCACCGATGGTGCTCAAGGCGAGCGCCTCGCGCACGGTCAGCGCCGCTGGGCCGCCCCGCAGCCGCGCCGCGTACAGCGCCTGACGCAACTCGGCGCCGAGGTGTCCGGCCTCCTGCGACGCGGCTCCGTCGACGCCCAAACCCACCGGTACGTGTGCGTCGAGCAGATCCCGTACCGGCGCGATGCCGGCACCCAGCCGGGCGTTGGAACTCGGGCAGTGCGCCACACCGGTGCCGGTCGTCCCGAGGCGAGCAATCTCCTTGGCTGAACAGTGCACGCCGTGCGCAAGCCACACGTCGTCGCCGAGGAAGCCGAGTTGCTCGGCGTACTCCACCGGGGTGCAGCCGTGCTCTCCGCTGCAGTAGGAAGACTCTTCGACCGTCTCCGCGAGATGGGTGTGCAGCCGCACGCCCGCGTGGCGCGCCAGAGCGACGGACTCGCGCATCAGGTCGGGCGTGACCGAGAACGGCGAGCACGGTGCGACCGCGACCCGCAGCATCGCGCCCGGCGACGGATCGTGGAAGCGGTCGATCGCCTCCTGGGTGGCAGCGAGCGCCTCGTCAGTCTTCTCGACGAGGTCATCCGGCGGCAGGCCGCCCGCGGAAACACCGAGGTCCATCGAGCCCCGGGCTGGATGGAATCGCATCCCGACCGCCGAGGCCGCATCGATGGTGGCGGCGAACAAGTCGCCCCGGCCGCGAGGGAACACGTAGTGATGATCGGTGCTGGTGGTGCAGCCGGACAGAGCCAGCCAGCCGAGCCCGGCTGCGGCGGCCGCGCCGGCCACCTCCTCGTCGATGCCGGCCCAGATCGGGTACAGCTCGGTCAGCCAGCCGAACAGGTTCTGGTCCTGGGCGAGTCCCCGGGTGGCCCACTGATACAGGTGGTGATGGGTGTTGACCAGGCCGGGCGTGACCAGACAACCGGTGGCGTCGACGTAGCTGACCGGTTCCCGGTAATGCTGGGCGGCGCCCGGACCCACCGCGACAATCCGATCGCCGTCGATGACCACGTGGCCGGGGCGATGTTCCGTGCCCGACGCGTCCACGGTGGCCACCGCACCGCCCTCGATCACGATCATGGCCCCACCCGCGCCGCTGCGAGCCGCACCGCGTCGAGAATCTGCTCGTATCCGGTGCACCGGCACAGGTTGCCGGCCAGGGCTTCACGGATGTCCGACTCGCTCGGGGCGGGATCGCGAGCCAGCAGGTCGTGTACGGCGACGATGAGCCCGGGCGTACAGAATCCACATTGGACGGCGCCGGCTTCCAGGAACGCCTCTTGAATGGGGTGCAGGCCGTCGCCACCGGCGAGGCCTTCGACAGTGCCGATGTGGCGGCCTTCGGCCTGCCCGGCGGCGACCAGACAGGCGCAAACCGGGACCCTGTCCAGGTAGACCGTGCACGATCCGCACTCGCCCTGCTCGCACGCGTTCTTGGAGCCGGGCAGCCCGAGCCGCTCGCGCAGCAGGTAGAGCAGGCTCTCGCCCGGCCATACCCCGTCGGCCGCGCGGCGCTGCCCGTTCACTGTGCAGGTCACGCGCATTGGTACTCCTTCCACGCCCAGGTCAGGGTGCGCCCGGCCAGGACTGCGAGGGCGTGGCGGCGGTAATCCGCGGTACCCCGTACGTCGTCGATCGGCGACGCGGCCGCCGCGACCAGTTCTCCGAAGCGCCGTACCAGCGGTTCGGCCACCGCACCACGGGACTGCCACGGCAACTCGCCGGCCAGCATTTCCTCGGCCGCGACAGCCCGTAGCGGCGTCGGTCCCGCCGAACCGATGCCGGTGCCGACCCGCCGTCGCGACGCGTCGAGCACGAGCGCGAAGGAGCACACCGCGATCACCATCGCGTTGCGCGTACCCACCTTGGCGAACTGCTGCGGACCGTGAGCCGGCTCGACGAGGAACGCGGCGATCAGCTCATCGGGCGCCAGCACGCTGCGCTTGGGGCCATGGAAGAAATCCGCTACCGGTACGCGGCGGACACCCCGCACCGACGCGAGTTCCACCAGCGCATCCCCGGCAAGCAGCGGTGGATGCGCGTCCCCGGCCGGGGACGCCGAGCCGAGGTTGCCGCCGACCGTGCCCCGGTTGCGGATCTGTGGCGATCCGACCGTCCGCGACGCCATGGCCAGCCCCGGCAGCTGGGCGCCTAACTCCGCAATGATCCGCTGGTACGTGACGCCCGCCCCGATTCGTAGGTACTCACCGTCGCTCCCCCACTCCCCGAGCGAGGCGACGCGCGTGAGATCGAGCAGGGCCTCCGGTCGGCGGCGATCGAAGTTCAGTTCGACCATGACGTCGGTGCCGCCAGCGACCGGCACCGCCGCGGGCCGCTCCGCCTTGGCGGCGAGAGCCTCGTCCCAGGTCGACGGCTGTAGGAAGTCCATGCTCACCACCAGGCCAGCCCGGCCGGGGGTGCGTCGTCACGCAGCACCGTGCCCTCGATCAGCCCGTACGGTCGGTCGGTAGCCACGAAGACCTCGTTCGGGTTGTCGAGCCCGAACGGTCTCAGATCGACCAGCAGATGGTGCTTGTTGGGCAGGCGCAGTCGCACCTCTACGATCTCCGGTCGCTTCTCCAGGACCCGGTATCCCATCTGGTAGAGCGTCTGTTGCAGCGACAGGCTGTACGTGTCAACGAACGCCTCGATCAGCGCAGCTCGGACGCCGGCGTTCGAATCCGCCCAGTCACCCGGCAACGCACCGAACCGCCAGTTCGCCGCCACTTCGGTGGCCAGAATCCGGTCGCGCGTCTCGGGCAGCGTCGTGTACGCGTCTTTGACGTAGCCCCGGAACTCGGAATCGGTGGAGTTGAGCAGTACCAAACCCTGCAGGCCACCGACGGCCGTCGCTTCGGTCCCGTCGTACGTGAGCACCGCCGTCCGGGTCTCGCCGCCGTCGCGGGCGAACGAGTGTGGCCCGAGCCGGGTCCAGCCGTACTCCTCGATAGCGATCCGGGCCGCGTCGATGCTCGGCTGGGAGTCGACGAAGTGCCGCGCCAGTCGCAGCGCGAAGTCCTCGATCTGGCCGACGCCGTAACGCGCAGCGAACGCGTACACCGTGTTCTTCATCGAGTCGGTTGGCAGCACGGTCGCGTTGTCGCCGGTCAGATGCGTGCCCTCGAGGTCGCCACGCAACGCCACGCTCACGTTGAGATCTCGTACCGTGTGCCGCTCGCCGTCACGGTCCACCCGGACAAGACGGGTCTCCGCCTTGCCGTACTGGTTGGCGCCAAGGACGATGCCCATCTCACGTTCCCCGGTAGGTCGTGTAGCCGTACGGGCTGAGCAGTAGCGGGATGTGGTGCGGACGGGATGGTTCGAGCACTTCGAAGACGACCATGACCTCCGGGAAGAACGCCCCGCGCGTCTCGAACACCAGCCGGTACCGGCCGAGGCCCCAGTCCGATGCCGGAACCCAGTCCCGCAGCCGCCCATCGGCATCCGTGGTCCCGTCGGCGATCTGGTCCCAGCTGTCGCGAACGAGCCGCTGAAGGCGTACCCGTACCCCGGCCGCCGGCTCGCCCCGCGCGGTGTCGAGCACATGCGTGGACAGGCTCATCCGGTCACCGCCTCATGGACGTCCAGCGTCCGCTTCACCCGCAGCGCGACGATTTTCCCGAGCTCGTCGCGGATCACTCGCTGCTCGGTCGCATCGTCGTTGTCCAACCGTCCCTGCGCGGCCGCCAGCATCTCCGCCGCGGTCTTCCCGCTCGCGAAGATCAGCAGTACACGTCCGAACCGCTCCTCATAGGCCCGGTTCACCTCGGCCAGCGCGGCCAGCGTCGCGTCGTCGTCATGGTCGACGCCGGCCTGCTCCCGTCGGGACCACACCGCCTCTCGTCGATCACCCGGCGGACGCGAGCCGATTCTGGGATGCGCATCCACCGCGCGCGCGATCTCCGGCCACGGCAGCGCCACCAGCGCGGCATTCGCCGCGGCGATCACCGCAGGAATATCCGGGTACGGCCGACCCGCAGCCACCGCGCGTGCCCAAACCGCCGAGGCGCAGCAGGACAGCAACTCCTCCTCCGCGGCCTCGGCCGGGAGGTCGTTGATCCTGGACACGCCCGAGACGCCCATGGCTTCGAGTAGAGCAGTCCCGGCGTCGCCCGGATATTGGCGCCCGATCCGAACCGGCGACGCGTCCGGCGTATGTTTCTTGTAGGTTCCTCCAAAAGGGCGGCTGAATGCGACTGCGTGAGGTACTGGACCTACCCAACCTGCGACTCGGCCTGCTGTCCGGCACGGACGAAGATCTCGACCGGCCGGTACAGCGGGTGTATACGACGGACCTGCTCGACCCGACGCGGTATCTGTCCGGCGACGAACTGGTCCTTACCGGGCTCATGTGGCGGCACGATCCCGCGGACTCCGAGGCGTTCGCAGCCAACCTGGCCAACGTGGGTATCGCCGCGATCGGCGCCGGCGAAGCCGCCCTCGGCCGCGTACCGCCCGACCTTATTGACGCCTGCCGCCGGCACGGACTGGTCCTGTTCCGGGTGCCGGTGGACGTGTCATTTCGGTCGATCACCGAAGTGGTGAGCCAATCGATCATGTCCCAACGCGCCAGTGGGCTGGCCACGCTGCTCGACCGGCAGCGCGAGCTCGTCTCGGCGATGGCTCGCGGCGCCCGATTGGCCGATCTGCTCCCCGCGGTCGCGGGCGAGCTGGCGGTCTCATCCTGGGTGTGCTCGACTACCGGCCGGATCATCGCCGGGACGGGGCCGCTGCCGGCCAGCGTCGCCGAGCGGCTAACGCAGAGCTTTCTTCTTGCCGATCGTCTGCCGCGCGCGGCCGAGGTCGACGGTCGCGACTTCCTCCTGCTGCCCATCGCCGGCCGACCCGAGCACCGGCTCGCCTCCTGGTGCCTGGTGTGCGAGACGCCGATGCGTAGCGACAGCCGCGAGGCGGCATATGGCAGCGCGCCGACGCGTACCGACGGCCGCGAGGCGCCACCTGCCAGCGCCGCACAGCCACCCACGCTTTCGGCGGTAACCGACGAGTTGGTCAGCCTCGTCACGCTGGAGCGCGCGCAACTCGACGAGGGTCGCCGCGCGGAACGGCGGCTCGCAGCCCAGCTCATGCGCATGCTCGCCAGCCCCGACGAACCATCCGACCTCCGTGCGGCGCTGCGCGCCTGCCGGCTCTCCCCCGACGCCACCTACCTTGTTGCCACGGCCAGCGTGACCGGGCCCGGCGTCGGCCCGGCACCGGCCAAGCTTGCGACCTACCTCCTCGACGAACTGGTGCGGCCCGTGTCTTCACATGCCACGGTCGGACGGATCCCGGGCGCGGCGATGGCGGTACTGGCGGTGAGGCCCGACCAGGAACGCGACACGATAGAGGCACTGCGTACGGCGGCCAAATCGCTGGCACCTGGCCTGCGCGCCGAGCGGTTGGCCATCGGGGTCAGCAGCCCGGCCGACGGGGCCGCCGCCTTACCCGGCGCCGCGGTGCAGGCGCGGCACACTCACCGCGCGGCCAGTGTGCTCAACGAACCGACCGCGGTCATGTCGAGTGGCGATCTCGCATCCCATGTCCTGCTGCTGGCCAGCGTGGGAGCGGACGCTCGGAATTCGTTCCGCAGCCGCCTGCTCGGTCCGCTCGTCGAATACGACCAGGGCCACAACGCCGACCTCATCACCACGCTGGACACGTTCCTTAGCTGTTCTGGGTCGTGGCAGCGGTGTGCGGAGCAGATGCATGTACACGTCAACACCCTCCGGTACCGGTTGCAGCGCGTCGAGCAACTGACTGGCCGGGACCTTTCTCGATTCGAGGACCGGGTCGACTTCTTCCTCGCCCTTCGCCTGCTCCCCTCCTGACGAGCACCCATCGCAGCGATCGGCTGGCGGACCAGCAAGGTATCTGACACATATCGGATGCACAGAAAATCCACAGAGTGGGGTGTACTAGAAGCACGACGCACTCCGGCCGCGCGACCTCATCCGGTGACACGTCGCGATCGTTGGTCGGGGGTCCACATGGCACGCACGGTGACGGCACCGAGACCGAGACGCCGCACGAAGGTGTTCGCGTGCATTGCGGTCACGCTCCTGTCCACGATGCTGACAACGTCGGTAGCCCCGGCTGCGGGTTACGCCGCCGCGGCCGTACCGACGGTGTCTCCGGGGACCTACACCGGGCTCGGCTTCGACGCCTGCACTGCACCGTCGAGTGCAGCGATGACCGCGTGGCTGGCGTCGCCGTACCGCGCGGTCGGAATCTACTTCGGCGGTGTCAACCGGGCCTGCACGCAACCGAACCTGACTTCCGATTGGGTCGCCGAACAGGTCGCTAACGGCTGGCACCTGATGCCGATCTACATGGGCCTGCAGGCGCCGTGTACGACCTCGAACAAGAAGTTCCTGTTCACCGCGGCCAATGCTGCGACCCAGGGACGCGCGAACGCCGAGGACGCCGTCGCACAGGCGACCGCACTCGGCCTCGCCCGCGGCAGCGTGCTGATCAACGATATGGAGGCGTACCGGACGGATGACACCGGTTGCCGTACGGCGGTGCAGACGTTCGTCGGCGCATGGAGTTCCCGTCTGCATGACCTCGGCTACCTGTCGGGGTTCTACAGCAGCCTGGGTTCGGGTGTAGCCGACCAGGTCGCGGTCTACAACTCCACGACCTATGTGACGCACGGATTATCTGGACTTCGCCCGGTATGACGGCGTGGTCACCACCGCCAACCCCGCGATCCCGTCGTCGTACTGGTCACCACACCGCCGGATCAAGCAGTACATGGGTGGCCACGACGAGACCTGGGGTGGCGTCACCATCAATATCGACAACGACTATCTCGACGTTGCTCCGCTGCCGACGGATCCGTTCGGCGACTTCGGCGGCAACGGCTGGTCGGACCTGCTGGCGCGCACGACGAGCACGGGCACGCTCTACCTGTATCCGGGCAACGGCACGAATCTCGAGCCCCGGACCAGCCTCGGTTCCGGCTGGAACGCCTTCAACATGATCGCGCGAGCCGGGGACTTCAACCGCGATGGGCACGAGGACGTGATCGCACGTCAGACCTCCAACGGCGACCTGTGGTTGTACAGGGGCACCGGCACGAGCGTCGGTAGCCGCATTCGCATCGGGGTCGGTTGGAGCGGAATGCGCGAGATCACGCCGATCGGCGATCTCAATCACGACGGCTATCCAGATCTTGTCACGGTGCAGGCATCCACCGGGAAGCTGTTCTTCTATCCGGGCGTCGGCACCTGGTTCGGCGCGCGTACGGAGATCGGCGTCGGATGGAACTCCGTCGACGAGTTGACGGGCATCGGGGACTTCAACCGGGACGGGTACGTCGACTTGATCGCCCGGCAGAAGTCCAACGGCGACCTGCTCCTCTACTTCGGACGCGCCGGCTCGCACGTCGGAGCCCGTACGCGGATAGGAGTCGGCTGGAACGGGATGCGTGATCTCGTCGGCATCGGCGACTTCGACCGCGACGGCTACGTCGATCTCTCCGCGGTCAACAAGTCGACGAATATCCTGTACGTCTACCCCGGTCGGGGAACCACTTTCGCCAGCCGCATCGTATTGGGTGGTGGGTGGAGCGGGCGGCAGCCCCTTATGTGACGCGGTTCCGAGACCTCCGCGATCCCAGCCCGACAACTGGCGGGCACGCCCCGATCCGACCGTGACATGCGAGATAGTGGTGATCGGCCGCGGCGTCCAGTCCGGGGCTCGACCCGACGAGGTGTTCGGGTTTGTCGCGCCGACCGCCCGGAGGTAGACGATGACCGACTTGGCCGACCTGACGGCCATCGAACTGGTCGCGGCGTTCAAAGACGGCAAGACTTCCCCGGTCGAGGCGACGCGGGCAGCGCTGGCGGCAATCGATGCGGGCAACGACGATGTCAACGCCTTCGTTCTGGTCGACGCCGTCGGTGCGTTGGCCGCCGCCGAGCGGTCCGAGGCCCGTTGGCGTTCCGGCAGCGTTGTCGGGCCGGCCGACGGCGTACCGACCTCGATCAAGGACCTCCTCTACACCCGAGGGTGGCCGACGCTACGTGGCAGCAACCTGATCGATGACCGCGGTCCGTGGACCGAGGACGCTCCGACCGTGGCGCGGCTCCGGGAAGCGGGCGCCGTCCTGGTGGGCAAGACGACCACGCCAGAGTTCGGCTGGAAGGGCGTCACCGACTCGTTGCGGCACGGCCCTACCGGGAATCCGTGGGATCCCGCGCTGACCGCGGGCGGATCGAGCGGCGGCAGCGCGGCGGCGGTCGGACTAGGCATGGGTACGTGGTCGGTCGGCACCGACGGCGGCGGATCACTGCGCATCCCCGCCGCGTTTACCGGCACGGTCACGATCAAACCGACGTACGGGCTGGTCCCGATCTGGCCCGCGAGCCCATTTGGGACGCTCTCGCACGCCGGCCCGATAACGCGCAGCGTCGCCGATGCCGCGCTGATGCTCGATGTCCTCACCGGCTTCGACCCGAGGGACTGGTCGGCGTTGCCCACGCCGACCACATCGTTCCTGGACCGGCTGGACGACGGCGTGCGCGGCCTGCGCATCGCGTTCTCACCGGATTTGGGCTACGTGCGTAACGACCCACAGGTCGATGCCGCCGTGCGTGCTGCGGCCGCGGTGCTGGCCGATGCCGGTGCCCACGTGGAGCAGGCCGATCCTGGTTTCGCGGATCCTGTGGACGCCTTCCACGCGCTGTGGTTCGCCGGCGCAGCAAGCGTCCTCCGGGCGTACGGACGCGACGACGTTCAGAAGGTCGATCCCGGCCTGCGCCGCGTCGTTGAACGCGCCAGCGCAATCAGCACCGCGGATTATCTGGACGCCATGGCATTACGAGTGGATCTCGGCGTCCGGATGGGGCGGTTTCACCAGACCTACGATCTCCTGCTGACGCCCACCCTGCCGATCACCGCGTTTCCGAAGGGCCGGGATGTCCCGCCCGGATGGCATTCGCTGGACTGGACCAGTTGGACTCCGTACACGTACCCGTTCAACATGACCCAGCAGCCAGCCGCGAGCGTGCCGTGCGGGTTCACCTCCAGCGGTCTACCGGTCGGATTGCAGATCATCGGCCCACGGCACGCCGACGCGCTCGTGCTCAGGGCCGCTCGTGCCTACGAGCGCGCCACCGAATGGACCTCCGTTCGGCCGCCTCTGACCCGCCGCTGACAGAGCAGACGGCCCGAATCACCGTCGCACGACGTGTGCAGCCGTGATGACACCGTCGTGAACCGTGTACGTCCCGACATAATGGCGAATCGATCCGTCGCTCTGCTCGGCGTCGAGGGTCACCGACACTTCGGAGCCGTTTGTCGACGTCACCGTGACGGTGTCGTTGACGGTGTCGGCGAAGCCGGCGACGAAAGATTCGTACGACCCGCCGAGATTCTTGCCGCCAAGGTCCCATGCCCGCCGGTAGTCGCCCGCGTTGATGGCGGCGAAGTACGACCGGACGACGTCAACCGGTGCGGCCGACTCCGATGAGGAAGCGTGGCTGGCCGGCAACGTCCACTCTGCGGTGTCATCCGCGAACCCGCTGTCCGGGACGAACTGAACCGAGGCGAGCCGCATCCCGGTGGGAACGCTGAAGACGACGAACCCCAGTCGGCTATCGCCGGGGTCGATGCGCACCTCCTCGAACAAGCGTCCGGCCGTAATGCTGGGGCCGAGTTCGGGTTGATACGCCTGACCCTTGTCGTCGATGAGCTGCACGTCGTTGTCGATCGCATCGTGGTACGGAACGGAACCGGCGTTGGCGATTCGGAATTGCGTGCCGACGAGGCGGTCGCCACCCGACGGAGTCGAGAATTCGTCGGCCGGAGTGGCCGGATCGGCGACCTTGGTCAGCGTAACCGCGAGGGTCTCGCCATCGGACAGACCATTGACCGTCTGGGTGTCTCCGACGCCCTCGCCCGCTGGCGTCGACGAGGCTGGGCCGGATACCGACGGCGTCGACGAGCCTGGTCGGGATGCCGACGGCGCCGACGAGCCTGGTCGGGATGCCGACGGCGCCGGCGGCGCCGGCGCCTTGCTCGGTGGGGCCGTTGGCGAACGCGGCGCAAGCGACTGTGCCGACGATTGTGCCGGCGCGCTGCTCGCGGAGGGCGCGACCGACGGCGACGAGCCGGACGCGCAGGCGGCCAGCGGAAGAGCCGACGATAGGGCCACGAGTGCGGCCAGCAACGCGATCAGCCGAAGTCTCATGCTGTCCCCTCGCATCGATGCCTGCGACCCAGGGGGAATCACCGAGACTATTGCACCGTTGCGTGGGCATTCGGCCGGACGCGGATGCGCGCCCGGTTTCGACCTCGAAATCCGGAACGTGCGGAACGTCACCGCGATCTAGGAAGTCTCAACCGGCAATAGCCGGGTCACGATTCCAAGATCGCCAGAGCTGCGGCTAGCCGAGGCGCAGGAGACTTTCCTCGATCTCAGTCCGCCGTGCGGCTGCGTACGAGAACTCCGTGCCGATGATCGCAAAGCCCGCTTTCCGTAGGACTCTGAGCGATCCGAGGTTGTCGCTCGCAGCGCGCGCGTACAAGGGTCGGACCACAACGATGTCGAGGAACAGGGCAAGGGCTTCGCTCGCGACTCCGTATCCCCAGACAGCGCGGTCAATCCAATAGGTCACCTCGGTGCGGTCCTCGACCACGAAGCTGGCAATGCTGCCGACGAGGCGTCCGTCGCTGGTTACGGCGTGCATCGTGGTGTCCGGCGAGTTCCTCACCTTCGACATGTGGGAATCAAACGCTGTGCGATCGTCGGGGTCCTTGGCAGTGAAGGCAGCCATCTGCACCGACTCGGGGTCACGCATCTGGTCGAACAGCGTGTCGAGGTCAACGTCCTCGATCGGCCGCAGTTTCACACTCGCCATCAAGGTCCTCCTCACGTTGCTCCGCATGACACGAGGGCAACATATCGACGGCATCCGACTCTTTCTCAGCCCGACGACGCTGAGTCACCCACAGAAAGTGAGGAAACCATCTCTCCGGACACAACGACGCTTGGTGCGATTCATGCTGGCTTACCCGAGCGCCAGCTGAGAGAGCGGAGCCTGGGCGGGCGCCAACGGTCACACTTGGCGGGAGATTTGCGAACGATAGCCACGCGCCGACACCGACGACGCTGGCGGCGAGTTCGCCAATGGAGGCCTTGCCGGGGGCGATATGGAACCGAACTCACCGCTGCTGCTGGTGCTACTTCTGCTGGGCACCGCCGGACTGCTCGTCGCGTTAGCGCGTTACCCGCATCTGGCGGTACGGACCACCTGCGGCACTCTGGCCACCGCGCTGGCGGTCACCGCCGGAGTCTTTGTGGTCAACGACTACTACGGCTACTACCAGTCCTGGTCACAGATGTCCGCAGACCTGTCGGGCAACTACTCCACACCCGGTGCAACGCCCGCCGCCGACCGCACAGTCGCGCGGGTCGGTAGCGGCCGGGTGCAGTCGATCGATCTGCCCGGTCCACGCAGCACAATCAACCGCACCGGGCTCGTATACCTGCCACCGCAGTACTTCCAGACCCGATACGCCCACACACAGTTCCCCGCGGTCGAACTACTGCACGGCACGCCCGGCAGCCCGTCCTCGTGGCTGGTCCACCTGCAGATCGCCTCCGTGATGAACCAACTCATCACCAAGCGCCTCATCGGGCCGATGATCCTGGTAATGCCGACCATCAGCGCCGGACACGACTACCAGGAATGCGTCAACGCACCCGGGGCGCTCGACGATACCTACGTCACGCAGGACGTCCGCACTGATATCCAGGCCCACTACCGGGTCAGCGCCATCGCCGCCGAATGGGGCATCGCCGGCTACTCCTCGGGAGGGTATTGCGCCGCCAACCTCGCCCTGCGCCACCCTACTGACTTCGGAGCATCCGGAATCATGGACGGCTACTTCCGCCCCCAGGACGGACCGGCCGCCAGAGCCCTGCATGACAACCCGGCCGCCGAGCAAGCCAACGACCCGTTACGAGAAGCCGCGTCTCTGGGCGCCGATCCGGGACCACTCCCGTCATTCTGGCTATCGACCGGGACCGGCAATGCCGGCGACGTCACGGCGGCGCACGCATTCGCCGCCGCGCTCCACGGCGTAGAGACCACCACGCTGTACCAAGTGCCCGGTGCCGGCCACAACTTCTACGCCTGGGAGCCGGCGATCCCGTACCTGCTGCAATGGATGTGGACCCAGCTCGCCCCGCCCCAACTACGGGTACAGTTCCCCGTCGCCGGTTCGGTACGCACCGCAACGATCAACCTGCCAACCGACATCCGCGCCGCAGCCAGGGCGGCCACGCATCCCGCTAAACGGAAAGCGTCAAGCGTTGTGCACGTACGCACTGGCGTCGGCGCCAACGCTTGACCCCGCGCACAATCACGTGGAGAGCCCGCGTGCGGACAACGTACCGAAGTCGATTCCGACGACGTACCGCTCGGCCGTCTCAGCCATGGCCCACCTCGGCCGCGGGGCCTCGGGAATGCCCTGTGTCGTGGGAATGCGCCGGCTCGCGGAAACGATCGCCGGACCGCGCCGGCGTGAAGATGCGCATCACCGACGGGCCACGGTTGGCCCACAAGTGGTACGGGATCGCGACCAGCTCAACCTCGCGCCCGGCTCGCTCGGGCTCCTCGCCCAGAGTCGCCCAGCCCATCCGGGACCAGGCCGAGTCGTCGCGGGCCATCGCCGCCACCCGTACGGTGACGACCGGCTGGCCGAGCAGGTCCCGGAGGTCTTCGGACAGGGGTCGGTCGACGAGAATCTCGACGCGGTTAAGGTCGACACCGGCCGCCTGGTCCGGGCTCTCGAGGCAGTACACGAGCGGCCCACGCTCAATAGCCACCATGTCGCGTACGGCATCGACGGCGGGGTGCGGCACGGTCAGGCGCGGCGGCATCTCCATCCTGTACCCGATCACGTCGCCGGCCCGCCAAGGTCGGTGGATCCGCAGGTATCCGAGCTGATCGGCGGACGCGTCAACCGGAACACCGTTGACCGTGAGTGTGGAATCGCGACACCAGCCGGGACGGCGAAGGCCGAGCGTCCACGCGTCGGGTCCGGTGTCGACGATCGTGAGCGTCACCGCTCCGTCGATCGGGTACGCGGTGGCCACCTGCAGCCGCAACGTCGCACCACCGCACTCGGCCGCAATGTCCGACGGGATGTACTGGTGAACCTGGATACCTTGCGCGGTATGCGTGGCAACGTAAGCGCCGAGCGAGGCGATGGTACGCATGATGTTGGGTGGGCAGCAGGCGCACTCGAACCACGGCGGCCGCGTACCGGGCGCCTCCGCCCGCTGCTGCCGCCCGTCCGGAGCCGCGGGGGCATGCGGTGCGCGCCGCTGCGCCGGGTTGTTGTAGAAGAACGCGTTGCGGTGTACCGACGTCGACGCCGATACGAGGTTGAACAGCGCCCGTTCGAAGGCATCGGCGAAGCGGCCCTCGCCGGTGGCGAGCAGGAGCCGCCAGGCGACCATCATCGTGGCGATGGTGGCGCATGTCTCGCCGTACACGAGATCGGGCGGCAGCTCGTACTCGTCACCGAAGGACTCGCCCTCGAACCGGGAGCCGATCGCGCCGGTCAGGTACAGCTTCGTCGCGCTCATCGACGACCACTGCCGCAAAGCGCTGGCCAGAAGCGCTTCCTCGCCGGTCTCGAGATACACGTCGACGACGCCGGCGAGCAGGTACAGCGCCCGGACGGCATGCCCGACGACCGTCACCTGCTCACGGACCGGCGTGGCGTCCTGGTAGTACACGGAATCGAAGTGCCGCTGAGGTTTGAGAACGCCGTACCCGCGGACATTGATGAGCTGCGCGGCGAGATCGAGATATGCGCGCTCGCCGGTGTCCCGGTAGAGCTCGACCAATGCGGTCTCGATGACCGGGTGACCATCGGTGTCCTTGCGCTGGTTGTCGCCGAAGTCGCGCACCAGGCAGTCGGCCGCGCGCCGGGCGACCTCGAACAGCTCGGAGCGCCCCGTGGTCCGGTGGTGCGCCACACCCGCTTGGATGAGGTGGCCGATGCAGTAGAGCTCGTGGCTCATCACCAGATTGTCCCAGCGCACGCCGAACCCCGCCTGCACATAGGAGTTGAGGTAGCCATCGGGTCGCTGAGCCGATCGCAGGACGTCGGTCAGTCCGGCCAGCGCCGACTCGATTTCCGGCGTCGGCGACCGGCCGAGATCCCAGGCAAGTGCTTCAAGCACCTTGTGTACGTCCGAGTCGCTGAACCACATGCCTTCGTGCGGCGTCGCCGGCGCTTCGCTGCTGACCCGTCGCAGATTGCCGACCGATCCGTCGCGCTCCAGCCAAGCAAGCGCGTGCGGCGCGGTGGTGTCGCGATTGCGTTTCTGCCAGGTACCGAAGAATCCGCCGGTGATCTGGACCCTGTCGAGACCGAGTGGATGCACGGCGAGCTGATCGGTCGCCAGCGGGGAGACCGGTCCCATGACCGGGTTCGGTCCAAGCACGGAGATTCTCCATTCGGTGTCGCCGGCGCCGTGGGTCGGGGCGGACCGGTGCGGATCGCGTTGGTCAGCCACGGAGTGCGCCGGTGACGAGACCGTTGACGTAGAACCGCTGCAGTGCCAGATAGATGACGAGACACGGGACCATCGCGACAACGACGCCGGCCTGCAGAGCGCCGACGTCGAGGATGTTGAAGGACGCGTACCGGATGTTGACCAACATCACGGGCAACGTGTACTTAGTGCCGTCGTTGAGGAAGATCAACGCCGCGAGGTACTCGTTCCAGGAGGTCAGAAACGCGAACAGAGCAACCGTGACGATGCTCGGGAAGACGATGCGCGCCGAGACGTGGCGCAGCGCGCCGACCGCGCTGCAGCCGTCGACGAGAGCGGCCTCTTCCAATTCCCGTGGTACGGATTCGAAGCTGTTGCGCATCAGGAAGACACCGAACGGCAACTGAAACATCACGAGGACGAAGGCCAACCCGATCAGTGTGTTCTGCAGTCCGAGGTGCCCGAGAACGATGTAGAGCGGTAGCAGAATCGTGGCGTACGGGACCATGAGGATCGCCAGGGTCGAGCCGAACAGCAGGCTCTTGCCGCGAAATGTGTAGCGGGCGAATCCGTACCCGGCGAGCACACAGATGACGACCGAGCCGACCACGGTAAACGCACACAGCATGAACGTGTTCAGCAGATAGACACCGATGCCCTGGTCGAATCCGCTGAGACTGCGGTAGTTCTGCAGCGACAAGCTGTGTGGTAGCCATGTCGGTGGTTGCTGGTTCGCCTCGTCCGACGTCTTGAACGAGTTGAGAGCCGCCCAGATCAGCGGCGACAGGAATGCCACCGCGAGCACGATGGAGATCCCGTGGAAGGCACCGGTCGCGGCTTTCCGCCGGACCGAGGTCGGCCGACGACGGCCGGCGTTCGTACGCTGTCGCTGTACCTGCACTCGCCGCCGGACGCCTGCGGTTTCCGCTTCGGTCGTGGACATCAATTCTCCCGCTCCCGGAACAGCCGTAGCTGGATCGCATTGACCAATACGAGGACGATCAAGACCACGACCGCCTCGGCGGCGGCGTTGCCCAGCCGGAACGACTGGAACGCCTTGTTGTAGATGGCGAGGACAACGGTGACCGTGCTGTTGTCCGGTCCGCCGTGCGTCAGGACGAAGAATTGATCAAACGCCAGCAGTGAGCCGGTGACCGACAAGACGGTGAGCAACGCCAGCGTCGGTCGCATCGCGGGCAGCGTGATGTATCGCAGTCGCTGCCAGGTCGACGCGCCGTCCATGCGCGCCGCCTCATACCACTCGTTGGGGATCGCCTGCAGGCCGACCAGCAGCACGATCACCTGGAACCCAACGAATTTCCATACGACCAGCGCGATCACGGTGATGAGCGCTCGACCCGGTGTACCGAGGAGATCAGCTGGCTGGTTCGTGAGACCGAGGGTGTGGAGGACCTTGTTGAAGACGCCGAGCTGGTCGTTGGAGTTGATCCACCACATCGACGACGCGGCCGCGGTGCCGACCACGTACGGCAAGAAGAACGCGGTCCGGTAGAACACTGTGCCGCGGCGGTGGCTACCGGAAATCGCCACGAGCGCGAACGCGATCGCGAACAGCACAACCGTGGTAATCACCGTGTACAGCAACGTGAACTTGATCGCTCCGACGAACTGATCGTCCGAGCCCAGCTGCCGGTAGTTGTCGAGCCCGTTGGCGTGGGGCGAGCCGAGCAACGGCCAGTCCGTGAACGACATGTAGATGAGAATCGCGAGTGGCACCAGGAACAACGCCGCGACCAAAATTGCCGACGGCGCCACGAAGGCGAGGCCGACGGCCGGGCGCCGAGCCGCCGTGCCGACACGCCTGCGACCGTTGCGGGGTTCGGGCGCGGCGGCCGGGTCAACCGGATGTGTTCGCGTCAGCAGCGACACGGTCGTCCTTTCGTCTGGCGGATCGGCCGTAACCGTTGACGGTCACGGCCGATCCGCGGGCGGCTCAGACGGCGTAGATCAGCTGGCGGCGTTGAGACCGGCTTGGATCTTGCTCTGTCCATCGGCGAGCGCCTTGTTCAGATCCGGTCCGTAGATCGCGCCACGAATCGTCTCGACCCATGGCCCGTTCGGGTTGTTGAACAGGTCGCCGAACGGCAAGGCGTAGGGCGTCACGCCGTTCTTCAGACCGTCGGCGATGAACTTCGTACGCGGATCCGACGCTGTGTACTTGTTGCCGGTCAGGTCCGTACGGCAGGGCAGATCGCCGTTCTTCGCGATGATCTCGACCTGGGCGTTCTCGTCCAACGTCCACTTGAGGAAATCCCACGCTTGGGCCTTGTGCTTCGACGACTTGGAGATGCCGGCGACGTCACCGCCGACGAAGGTCGCCGTGTTCGAGCCATCGGGTGCCATCAGCGAGGTGACGCCCCAGTCGAACTTCTTCTGCCCCAACAACGATCCGACGATCGGTGAGCCCAACGCGAGCATGCCCACGTTGCCGGAGAGGAAATTGTTCGGCCAGGTCGAACCGTCCTGGGTCTTGTCACCGCTGGCCACGAGCTTCTCGTCGGTCAACTGGCGGTAGAGCCCGAAGATTTGCTTGAAGGTGTCGTTGTCGATGTCGACTGTCTTGCCGTCGTCCGACAGAACCTTGACACCGGCCGCCCACGCGTACGGGAACAGCGTGTAGACACCGCATCCGCCACAACTTCCGGCAATGTCGAAACCGGTGACGCCGTTGCCCAGGGCGGTGATCTTCCGCGCGTCCGTGAGGATGTCGGCAAAGTTGGCCGGCGGTCCACTGATGCCGGCCTTTGTGAACAGGTCTTTGTTGTAGAACAGCACGGACGAGTCGAGCTTGTGCGGAACCGCGTACGTCTTGCCGTTCAACGTCGCGACGGCGAGGTGTGACTTCGCGATGCTGTTGTAGTAGGGCAGTGCCTTCAGCTCGGGGGTGATGTCCTGGAACAGACCCTGCGTCGTGTAGTTCGGGGTGTAGACGACATCCGAGGCGAGGATGTCCGGGAGGCTGTTGGACCCGGCTGCGGTGCCGACCTTCGACAGGTAGTTGTCGTTCGGGATGATCGTCAGGGTGACGTGGTTCTTGTGGCTGGCGTTGTACGCGTCGACCAACCGCTGGCTGAACTGATCGGTCGCCGAGCGTACCCACATCGTCAACTTAGTGCCGTTGTCCGGTGTGCTGTTCGCGCTCGCGGTGCCGCCGCCGCTACTGCATGCGGAGACGACGAGGATGGCGGCAGTCAACGCTGCTGCGACGCCGACCAGCCGAGTTCGGCCGGTGCCGGTCGGCATGGCCGGCCGGTCTTTGCCAGGTGCCATGTCTGCTCCTTTGACGTGCCCCTGCCGAGCCATTCGGCAGGAAAAGTTTCCGCAACAGAGGACTCACGGATATGGCTTTCCGGGACTGTAGAAGTGCCGCTCATTCGGCGTCAATAGCGTTTTGTAACGCCTGTGAAACAGTGGCATCTTGCGGAAACTTTTCCTTTCTGGTTAGGGTGATTTTCAGGTTTCCGAAAGGGGGCATGGGTGGTCCGGAAACATCGCGAAGGCGTGGCGACAATCAATGACGTCGCCGCTTTGGCCGGGGTTTCGCCGGCCACCGTGTCGAAGGCGCTCAACGGCCGCGGACAACTACGCGCCGAGACACGGCGACGCGTGGTCCAAGCCGCGAAGGAGCTTGGCTTCCACGTCAACATGTTGGCCCGCAACTTAGCCGAGGGCCGCACCTACACGGTCGGAGTACTCACCGCCGACAGCTTCGGCCGCTTCACGATCCCGGTGATGCTCGGCGCCGAAGACGCACTCGGTGCCGGTCAGATCTCGGTCCTGCTGTGCGACGGAAGGGGGGACCGCATCCGCGAGCAGCACTACGTACGGACCATGCTCGCGCGTCGCGTGGATGGCATCATCGTGACCGGCCGTACCACCGACCCACGCCCATCACTCGGCCGCGACCTGCCCATCCCGGTGGTCTACGCACGGGCGCGCTCCGACGACACGGAGGACCTGTCCCTTCTGCATGACGACAAGCAGGGCGCCAGCCTCGCGATCGATCATCTGCTCGCCACCGGACGCACCCGCATCGCACACATCACCGGACCTGACCGTCATCTCGCCGCGCGCGAGCGGGCGATCGGCGCAACGGCTGCGCTTGATGCGGCCGGCCTCGGGCTCGTGCTCGACGAACCGTTGATGGGCGAATGGAGCGAGCGATGGGGCCGCGAGGCAACCAGCATCCTGCTCCGCCGCGGCGCTCAATTCGACGGCGTTTTCTGCGGCAGCGATCAGATCGCCCGCGGCGTCGCCGATGCACTGCGCGAAGCCGGGCGGCTTGTGCCGGAAGAGGTCGGCCTCGTCGGCGTCGACAACTGGGAGGTCATGTCCGAAGGCTGCCGACCACCGCTGACCACCATCGATCTCAACCTCACCGAACTCGGCCACATCGCTGCCACCAAGCTGCTGAGGGCGATCGAAGGTCATCCGCTGGAGAAGGGCGTACAACTCCTTCCCTGCCGGCTCGTCACGCGGCGCTCGACCGAAACGCTGCTCGAAAACACGATCCGGCCGCGAGCACCGATCGCGTAGATGCCGGGGTAGCGGGATGGGCGACCCGTTCGCGAGCCTCCTTCGAGGGCCTGGCGGCCTTGCGGTCGGTCCGCCTAGTACGGCGGATCGGGTAGCGGGTTGACGGTGTCGGTATCCCAGGTGATTCCCTGCGAGGCCGGAACCTCCCAGGCCTCGATCTCACTCGACGCAACGAGTTGCTGGATCAACGCCACGCTGCCGCCTACGTAGGTCGTCATCAAGTCGATGTCCGTGGCGACACACCACGTATGACTGTCCGGCCACCACAGGTTGGGCGAGGGGCGCCACCAAGGGTCGACGAGCGATGCTCCGGCCGAGGCGAGCGTTCCCGACAACAAATAC
The DNA here is from genome assembly GCA_963724705.1 of uncultured Actinomycetota bacterium. Lineage (GTDB taxonomy): Bacteria > Actinomycetota > Actinomycetes > Mycobacteriales > Micromonosporaceae > DASQPR01. The sequence goes on along the minus strand of CAVRVS010000004.1, from coordinate 544,934 downwards.
ATGTCCCGCAGCGGTAGCGAGAATGTGGGTGCCGACCCCCAAGCGTCGCGGATTTCTGGGAATCCGTTCCAGACACCGAACCAGCAGGTCTCATCCGGGGCCGTGACGGTCGCGAGAATCGCGCCGAGCCGACGGGCCACGTCCGGCGGAAGGTAGCCGATCGCCGGCTGACCATCCCAACGACCGGGCACGGCTTTGAGCTGCCACGACCCCGTCAGCGACCCCCACTCCGCCGCCGGATGCATCGTGCGGCCGCCGGCAGCGGCAACGTCCGCCCACCAGACATCGACGTCGCCGCCGCCTTCGCGGCGTGTGGCGGGATGGAACACACGGGCGAAACGCGGAAACGACGCCGGGATAAGCGACGCGACATCGTACGCAAATGGTTGGGTCGGCGTCAGCCAGCTCGCCGGATCCGCGGAGGCCGCTCGAACGAAGTTTGCCAATGTTGTCCACCCCCGTCTGTCAACCGTGACGCCCGTCAACATATGGGAAACGGCATCTACCGATCTCATGATTTGCGTCGCACGCGTCTCCGGTTCTCTGCTGGCTCCGGATCATCCACCGAGCGTCCTTCGACGCCAGAATCTGGCATACTTAGGCAAATCGGAAGTTAATGACGCCCGCCGCGGGGGTAACGCGTCATGTACTCAGACCGGGACACTCACACCGGTATGTATGCGCCGATCGCTGAACACGGCCTCATTGGCAACCTGCAATCGGCGGCCCTGGTCGACACCCGGGGAACCGTCGACTGGTACTGCCCCGGGCGCTTCGACGCACCGAGCGTGTTCGCCTCCCTCCTGGACCCGGAGCGGGGCGGGTTCTTCCGGATCGCCCCAACCGGTCAGGACTGGACGACCCGGCAGCTGTATCTGCCGGATTCCGCCGTATTGGTGACCCGGTTTCTCGGGACCGACGGGGTCGCGGAAGTTGTCGACTTCATGCCGGTCACCGGTCGAGCTACGGACAGCCCCCATGTGCTCGCCCGACTCGTACGAGGGGTAAGCGGGCATGTGCCGCTCGCCGTGCAATGCGCCCCACGCTTCGACTACGGCCGGGCACAGCACAAGCTGACCTGCGAGGGCAACGTCGCGGTGTTCCATGGGCCCGACTACTCGCTGCGCCTCGATACCGACGTCGAACTGGAGCCCGACGGCGACGACGTGTGCGTGACGATGGATCTCTCCGCCGGCGCGACCGCATGGTTCGCCTTGGCTGGCGGAGTCGAGGGCGAGTCGATGCCGCATCGGGTCGAGGCGAGTGAGGTGGACGGCCGCTATCGGTCCACATTGGACTTCTGGCACCGCTGGGTGGCCGCCGGTTCGTACCGCGGACGCTGGCGCGAGACGGTGACTCGATCCGCCATCACGCTGAAGCTACTGACATATAACCCCTCTGGCGCGATCATTGCCGCCCCCACCGCCGGGCTGCCCGAGCAGATCGGGGGCGAGCGCAACTGGGACTACCGATATACCTGGATTCGCGATGCCGCGTTCTCCGTGCACGCATTGCTGCGCCTCGGGTACGGGGAAGAAGCGCGGCGGCTCTTCACCTGGCTGATCGCCCGTCCCGGTGGCGCAGACGGCGCTGACGGCGGGCCGCTACAGCTGATGTATCGAGTCGACGGCTCCCCCGACGTACGCGAGGTCATCCTTGACCACCTTGACGGTTATCGGAAATCTAAGCCCGTACGCATCGGTAACGACGCCGCACTGCAACTTCAACTCGACATCTATGGCGAGTTGATTGATGCGATCTGGGCGGCGTACCAACGCGGTGGCCTGGTGAGCACACGCGGTTGGGCGCGTTTGCGCCAACTCGCGGACTGGTTGGCGGCCCATTGGGATCAGCCCGACGAAGGCCTCTGGGAGACGCGCGGTGGTCGTAAGGACTTCGTGTACGCCCGCGTCATGGCATGGGTCGTGCTTGACCGGATGATCCGGCTCGCCGGCGCACTGGGCTGGCCGGCTGACACGGCGGGATGGGCAGCCACCCGCGATGCCATCCACACCCAGGTTCTAACGCGTGGCTGGCACCCGGAAGCGAAGGCCTTCGTGCAGACGCTCGACGGCAACGTACTCGACGCGGCCGTTCTGATCATGCCTACGGTCGGTTTTCTTTCCGACACCGAACAGGCCTGGCTGTCCACATTAGATGCGATCAGTCAGCATCTGATCTCCGACAGCCTGGTGTACCGCTACGACCCGAACGCGTCGCCCGATGGACTGTCCGGCAACGAGGGCACCTTCTCGATGTGTACGTTCTGGTACGTCGAGACGCTCGCTCGGGCCGGCCGCCTCACCGAGGCGAGACTCGTGTTCGAGAAGATGCTGACCTACAGCAACCACCTCGGCCTGTACGCGGAGGAACTCGGCACGAATGGCGAACAACTCGGCAACTTCCCGCAGGCGTTCACTCACCTCGCGCTGATCAACGCGGCGACCACCCTGGACGCTTATCTCGACACCCCTGCGCACCTACGCCCCGCTGAACTGGCATGACCAGGGTCACCACGTACTCCACCTGTGCGACCCGCGCGCCACTCGCGACCAGGTTGCCCCTCGCCTACCGTGGTACGCCCGGCATCGATGTGAGCTACACGTACGTCCCGGTCGCGAAGCTCGTGATCGACGATCTACAGCCGGGCGACCTCGTACAGGTGGACGCGGCCGGCGAAGCGAGCACCGTCGATGGCGTCAAGAAGGCGATGCACGCCCGCTATTTGAAGGCCACCACGACCGGCAGCATCCACCCCGGCGAGGGCATTCTGCTTGCTCGAGCGATGGGCACCAATGTCACGGCCGACATCCACCACAGCTTGCTCACCGCATCCGGCGCGTTCGTCGCAGCCGCGCCGGGTCCCGTACAACTGATCTTCGTCATGTACGCGGCCTCGCTGTCCGGTCCGAAGAACCGCTCCAGTCTGGTCGTTGACTACGTCGAACTGCGCGCCACCGCCACCCGCACGCGTGAGCACGCGCCGCGGCCTAAACCGTTGGTCGGCGCCGAGGCGAGGCCGGGTCACCCTGCCGTGCTGATCCCCGTGCCGGCGACGGACGAGTTGCCGCTGACCGGACGAGGTCGACCGGCCGCTGCCGGACCGGCCGCCGTCCCGGTCGACGTTCCGGGACGGTGGAGATGCGTACGTGGCGAGCGCCGTCGGCCGCCGGTTCCGCCATGATGGTGGAGATGCGGCTGTGCCGAGAGTTACGACGACGGGCGATACGGACATCCCGGGCGGAGTCGTCGGCCCGGTCGAACGCGTGGTGGTCGTCGGCGCCGGGATCGCCGGACTGACGGTCGCGAATGCCTTGATGCACGCCGGAGTTGATTGCGTTGTCGTAGAAGCGCGCCAGCGCCTCGGCGGTCGGCTGCACACGGTCGACCTCGCGGGCTCCCCGGTCGACATGGGTGGGTCGTGGATCCATCACCCGGTCGGAAACCCGATGCGTGCGTTCGCCCGACAGGTCGGTATCCCCTGCCGGAATGGGGATCCGCTGCCCGAGCTCGCCGGGTTCGACGGCGCTGACGGGCGTCGCTTGTCGGCGGCGGAGGTCGCGGCGAATCTTCGCATCCTGTACGAGACGTTTCCGGAAGCGCTCGACCGGTTGCGGATCGAGCTGGGACCGGAAGCGTCTGTCGCGGAAGCGATCGAAGCATTCGTTGTCGGTGCTGACCTGACCGCCGTTCAGGCGAGGCAAGCGCGTCAAGGTTTGCGAGCGGTGATCGAGGCTGAGTCCGCTGATCTGTCCTGAGCGTCAGTCGCTGCAGTGGATGTGGAACGAGATCGAGTACGACGGGAACTACTTCGGCGATCTGCCCGTCGGAGGTTATCGAACGCTGGTCGAGACCATGGCCACCGGCGTCGACGTCCGTCTGGGCGTTGCGGTCGACGATGTCTCCGTCTCTGCCGGTGGCGTAGCCGTACGCGCTGTTGACGGCGCAACCGAGCTTGGCTCACATGCCGTCGTAACGGTGCCTCTGGGCGTGCTCAAGCAGGGCACACCGCGGTTCAACCCCGCTCTACCGGCCGACCGCATCGCCGCGATCGAGCGGCTCGGGTTCGGCTGTTACGAGAAAGTCGCCCTGCGATTCGATCACCCGTTCTGGCGCGACGCGGGCTTCCCACACGCAATGTCTGTTTCCGCATGACCCGCCGAATCGACCGTCTGGGTGATCGGACAGGACGCGTTCGACGCCGGTCCGACGCTGGTCTGTTTCGCGTTCCACAGCGCAGCCGAGCCGCGTGCTCGACACGACGCCGCGACCAGGCCGCGCAATGGGTCCTGACCATGCTGGCCGAAGCAATCGGCCGTCCATGTCCGCCGCCGACCGCCGTTGCCGTGACCGGCTGGGCCCGCGATCCGTACAGCCGCGGCGCCTACACCCACATTCCGCCGGGAGCCGAACCCGCCGACGTTGACCTGCTTGGTAATCCGGTCAACGGTCGGCTTCTCTTCGCCGGAGAACACACCGCAGAGCGCACGGATGGCCTACGCCGACGGCGCGTTGACCAGCGGCATCCGAGAAGCAAAGCGACTACTACACCGGCCCAGCGTCCACCTCGGCCCGATACCGACAACGACACGTGACGGCACCTGACACGACAATCGTGAAGCGGGCCGAGAGAATATCGCGTCACTCACAGGTCGAGCACCAGGTCCGTACGGGCGCGTGAGCAACAGATGAGTACCTCGTCGGCGGCGGGCGGTTCGAGCGGTGACGGTTCGTAGCTGACATCGCCGGACACCACGGTGGTGATGCAGGTGTGGCAGACGCCGGTACGGCATGACCAGCGGGTGGGTACGTCGCATGCTTCGGCGAGTTCGAGCACGGAACGGTATTTCGGTGATGTCGGAACGACCAGGCCGCTGCGGGCGAAGGTGATCGTCGGCCCGATTCCGGGTTCGCCGGTCGGCGGGTGCGGGTGCCGCTGCGTGACGTCGACGACGCCGGGATTGATCGGGGCGAGCGCACCGAACATTTCGGTGTGTACGCGGTTCGCGTCGATGCCGGCGCCGATGAGCGCGTCGGTTATGTCGTTCATGAACCCGGCCGGGCCACAGAGGTACGCACTCGCGTCGACCGGCAGCCCCAGGTCCCCCAGCGCTTCGGCGGTGATGCGGCCCCGGACGGCCGACGTGTCTGCGGGTATTGGCCCGGTCCTGTAGAAGACGTGCTCATGGGTGTGGGCCAGCGATTGCAGCAGCCGGCGCGATTCGGCGGCGAACGGTTGTTGTCGCGGCGGTGTGACTGGCGTGGATCCACCAGATGTCCCGGCCTGCTGTGCTCGGCCGCGAGCTGGTGCAGCATCGCCAATCACCGGGGTGGCACCGATGCCGGCGGAGATCAGCAGGACCGGTTCGTCGCCGTCGCCGAGCACGAACTCGCCGCGGGGCGCGGCGACGTCGAGCACGGTGCCCTTCGCCAGGTGTGCGTGGAGGTAGCCGCTGACGATGCCGTGCGGTTCGCGTTTGACGCTGATCCGGTACGTCTCCGAGCGCGGATCGGAGGACAGGGAGTAGCTGCGTACCGGCGCGGGGTCACCGGCACCAGCGACACGCACCGTCAGGTACTGGCCGGCGGCTCGGGGTCGGTAGCGGCCGACCGTCGGCGGCGGCGAGGTACACCGACGACACGGAACTGGTCTCGGCCACGATCTCGACCACTCGTAGTTCCCGGAATCCGGCCAGCCATCCGGTTCCTGGCCGACCGGCGGCGTCGCCAGCCGCGGTGCCATGATCGGCGGCATCGAGCAGCTCGCGGAACGATTGCTGCCAACCCGGGCTCAGCGCCGGAACATCGACGACCGCTCGCAGCTGGCCGGGGTCGCGATCGGGCAGATAAGCAGCGCGTCGACGTCGGCGACGCTGAGTGCGTGCGGGCCCGACCCGGGTACGGACGATCTCGTCGCCGGCCTGGACCTGGCCCTCGCTGATGACCCGCAGATAGAAGCCGGGCCGGTGATGCGCGACGAGCAACGCCGGCATCTGCGGTTCGCCGAGCCGCATGCCGACCCGGAAACAGGTGACCCGTGGCTGGGTGACCTCGAATTCGGCCTCGCCGATGCGGTAGCGGTCACCGATGCAGACCTCGTCGTCGGCGAGACCGTCGACGGTGAAGTTCTCACCGAACTGGCCGTATTTGAAGTCATCGCGGCCGAAGTGCTGCTGCCAGTGGTCGTACGAGTCGATCTGGTAGACCAGCACGGCGCGCTGTTCGCCGCCGTGACCGTTCAGATCGCCTTGCCCGTCGCCGTCGATGTTGAGCCGGCGGACCATGCGCGCGCCCGCGACCGGAGCTTTCCAGATCCCCGTATAGACGGTCCTTTCCTGCCAGGCCACGTTCTTCGGCTTGCCCACATTGACCGACAGTAGCGAGGCCATCAGGCCACTCCTTTCGCGGTGAGTTGGCATGGCGAGACCCTACGGTCGTGACATCGCCGATGGCTCGGCGCCGCCGACGCGCGCCCGCCATCCGGTTGGAACGATGCTCGTCGGGCACCGACCAGGGTCGACGACAGATCGTCGCTGGCGATCCGGCGCAACCGTCGCGCCGTAGTCCCCGGTCTTGTCGGGCAGCATCGTCACGCGGCCCGGTTGATCCTGCCGAGGAAGTTGCGGATCAGTTCGGTGACTTCGGGCAGCGCTGATTCCAGCAGGAAATGCCCGCCGTCAAGGAGGTGGATTTCGGCGTGGGGGAGATCTTCGGCGAACGCCTGCGCTCCGGCCGGGCCGAAGATCTCGTCGCCGCGTCCCCACACCGCCAGCAGCGGCACCTGGCTGGCGCGGAGATACTCCTGCAGCCGCGGGTATAGCGGGCGCGTTGGTCGCGTAGTCGCGAAACAGCTTGAGCTGCACCAGGTCATTGCCGGGCCGGGAGATCAGCGCATAGTCGTGATACCAGGACTCGGGGTCCACCAGCGTCTCGTCGGCGACGCCGGTCAGGTACTGCCACCGGGTGGCATCCAGCGTGAGGAACTGGCGGACCGCGGCCTCGTTGCCGGCGGTCTGCTCGCTTTGATAGGCCCGCACCACCTGCCAGAAGCTCTCGACGAACCCGGCGTCGTAGCCGTTGCCGTTTTGACTGATGATCGCGGTGATCGCGGCCGGGTCGCGCAGGGCCAGCCGCCATCCGATCGGAGCGCCGTAATCCTGCACGTACATTGCGTACCGCTCGACGTCGAGGGCGCGTAGCAGGCCGGCGGTCAGGTCGGTGAGCGCGTCGAATGTGTAGTCGAACTCCGTCTACGGGCGGCGCATCGGACAGCCCGAAGCCCAGGTGATCGGGGGCGATCACGTGGTAGCGGTCGGCGAGCGACGGAATCAGGTGGCGGAACATGTAGGAGCTGGTGGGAAACCCGTGCAAGAGCACCAAGGCGGGGGCGGCCGGGTCGCCCGCCTCGCGGAAGAACAGCCGGTGGCCATCGACGGTGGCGTAGCGATGGTGAACGGCCGATCATGGTGACCTCCTTTGGCTGTGCCGCAAGCGATGCAGCCTAACGGCGGGGAACGGATTAGTTGCCGACGAGTTGGCGATAGGCGGTGCCGTCCATCAGGCCGGCGAGCTGCTCGTCGAGAATGGCCGGTTCGACGTCGATGTCGAACAGCCAGCCCTGTCCGTACGGATCGGAATTGATCAGCTCTGGGCTGTCCTCGGCGGCCGCGTCGTGATTGTGTACGGTGCCGGTCACGGGCGCGATCAGATCGGACACGGTCTTGGTCGACTCGATCTCACCGCACGGCGCGCCGGCGTCGATCGTCTCGTCATCGGGCGGCACAGTGACGGACACGATGTCGCCGAGCGCCTCTTGGGCGTGGTCCGTGATGCCGACCCGAACGACGGTGCTGCCAGGCGTGCTGCGGACCCACATGTGGTCCGGGCTGTAGCGGAGGTCGGTCGGAATGTCAGTCATCGTTTCTCCAGTGGCGTACGAAACGGTTGTGGTGTGAACCGAGCAGGTGCACGAGCCCGGTCACGGTGCGCCAAACGTCCGAGAACCCGTCATCGGAAGCGGATGCGCTGAGGTAGGTCGCCGGCAGCGGCCCGATAGCCGGGGTGACCGCGTCGCTGTCGCTCGATGGGCGCGACGGGTAGCCGACGCCGCCCGCTGACGCCTTCCGCATCGACATGGTTCCTCCCCCACACTGCGCGCTGATCATGTTTCGGGTCTGCGTTGTCGCCGGGTAGTTTCGGCCATCCCATCCATTGGATCGGATCTCGTCGTCCAGCTCAGGCCGTTCTGCCTGATCCGGTTGCGGCGACGACGACAGCCGTGCGGCGGTGCCAGCGGTCACTCATGGCGGACGGTGATTTCCTCGACGTCGAGGCCGCGATCGACACCGTGTGCAATGACGGTCTGGCCCGGCTCGAGTTCGAGACGCTTGCCGTCGAGGTAGACCTCGATCTTGTCCGGTTCGAACGACAGCATGTCCGCGACCCGGCGCACCTCGGGCCATGCGTCCCGGTACGACCATGCCGCCCGGGCGTGATCACCGATGTCGTAGTAGCTGGCCAACCCCTTGTACGGGCAGAACGTCTGCCCGTCGACGGCGGCCAGGGCGGCCTCGTCCACGTCGGCACGCGACACGTACCAGCGCGGCGCGAATCCCGACTCGTACAACACCAACGGCCGGGTCGAATCGGCGATGACCCGATCGTCGTCGTGGACCACCAAGTGCCGCGAGGTCTGCCGGATGTCGTTGCGGTGATACAGATCGGCGGCGTGTCCGACGATGCGCTCGTCTTCCTCGTAGAAGGCGTCCATCGCCCGCCACGCGAACGCCACCCGATCACGTAGCTCCGCGGCGAAGCTGGGCAGCTCGATAAACTGCCACGCCGCGCGGTCGATCCTTTGATCGCCCGCGGTGACGGTAAACCATGCCGTCGCGCCCAGGTCGCGGTGTTGGGTGACCCGGTCGGTCGGTTGCAGCACATCCGGACGGATCGCGGCGATCGGGAAGTACGCCACCGGATAGTGCCCGGGCTCGTGCAGCAACACGACATCGTCGCTGTCGGCGATCCACCCGCCGGCCAGTCGTACGCGCATCCGACGCCGCAACGGCTCCGCGTACAGCAGGCGCGGCGGCAGCGGTTCCGCGGTGAGGAAGTGATTACCCAATGTTGCGCTCGCGAGTGGACCTTGCTGCCATGACAAACCCATGACGACTCCCTTCGACCGATTCCGGCGGACGTCGCGTCCGCGTCAATGGGTTGCTGTGGGGTGGTGCATCGGTCTCCACCTTCTGGTGCCCGCCTCAATGCGGCGCGGGCAAGCGCGTACGTCAGGTCAGCGGCTCGCCACCGTCGATGTGCAGCGTCTGGCCAGTGAGGAACGTGCTGGTCATCGCAAACAACACGCCGTTGGCGATATCGTCGGTGGTCCCGATCCGCCGGGACGGATTGCGGGCCGCTGGTATGCCTCGTCGATGACCAGCGATGGCTCGATCGCGCCTCGGCGCAGGTCCTCGCGTTCGTTGCGCGTCGCCTCGGTGCGGAATCGGTGGGCCTGGTATTCGCATCCCGTGTGGTGAGTGGCGAGCTGGTGGCGTTGCCAGAGCTGGTGGTTGGCGGTCTGCGGCAGACCGATGCGCGGGCCTTGCTGGACTCGGTGCTGCCGGGGCCGATCGATGAGCGGGTACGCGATCGAATCGTTGCCGAGACCCGGGGCAATCACGTTGGCTCTGCTGGAGCTGCCGCGTGGATTCACAGTGGCTGAGCTCGCCGGCGGGTTTGGTCTGCCTGGCGCCGTACCGCTCGCGGGCAGCATCGAAGATAGCTTCCGACAGGGATCGACGCACTTCCGGACCAGGTCCGGCGGCTGCTACTGCTCGCGGCGGCCGACCCGACCGCGCTGCACCCGGCGCTGGCTGTCGGCGAGCCGCCGCTCGAGTCGGGATCGGGACCAACGCGGCGGCGCCGGCCGTCGAGGCCGGCCTCGCCGAGTTCGGCACCCAGGTGCGCTTCCGGCATCCGCTGGTCCGTTCGGCGGCGTACCGCTCGGCGCTAATCCACCAGCGGCAGGAGATGCATCGCGCCTTGGCCGAGGTCACCGATGCGCGGCTCGATCCCGACCGGCGCGCCTGGCACCGGGCGCAGGCTTCGCCCGGGCCCGACGAAGACGTCGCCGCGGAGCTTGAACACTCGGCCGGCCGGGCGCAGGCGCGCGGTGGGCTGGCCGCAGCTGCCGCCTTCCTTGAGCGCGCAACGACCCTCACGCTCGACCCGGCGCAGCGAGCCTCCCGGGCGCTCGCCGCCGCGCAGGCCAACATCCAGGCCGGCGCGTTCGACCGGGCGCAGGATCTGCTGACCGTGGCCGAAGCTGGGCTGCACGGCGATTTCCAGTACGCACGGGTCGATCTGGTCCGAGCCCAGCTCGCGTTCGTGACAAACCGGGGCAGCGACGCCCCGGCGTTGCTGCTGACCGCCGCGAGGAGGCTCGAGCCGATCGACGCCGAGCTGTCCCGCGCGACCTATCTGGACGCGCTGTTCGCCGCGATCTTCGCCGGCCGCCTGGCCAGCCCGGGCAGTGGTGTCCTGGAGATCGCCCGTGCAACCGAAAGCGCGCCACCGCCGCCCGGAACACCGCGCGCGCCCGATCTCCTGCTCGACGGCCTGGCCGCGGTCTACAACCATGGGTATCCCGCGGGACTGCCGGCGATGCGCACCGCCATCACGACCTTTGGTGCCGGCATGTCCGCCGAGGAGGAACTGCAACGTCTATACCTGGCATGTGTCACCGCCTTGCGGGTCTGGGATGACGAACGCTGGGACGTGCTCTCCGCCCGGCACGTGCAGCTTGCCCGCGAGGCCGGCGCGCTGAGCGAGCTCCCGCTCGCCCTTACGTCACGCGCGTACCTGCATCTCTTTTCTGGCGATCTGACCACCGCGACGTCATTGACACGCGAGGCGCATACGGCCATGGAAGCGACCGGAAGCAACCTCGCGCCGTACGGGGCGTTGGGGGTGGCCGCGCTGCGCGGTGACGAGGCGGCGGCGGTCACGCTGCTCGAGGCGACCATGGACGACGTGACCCGGCGCGGCGAGGGAGTTGGCATCACCTTTGCCGAGTGGGCAAATGCCGCGCTCAACAACGGGCTCGGTCGGTACCAAGATGCCTTGGGCGCCGCCCGGCGAGCCACCACTTACCTCGACGATGCCGGCTCGTCGATTTGGCCCGTGGTCGAGCTGATCGAGGCCGCGACACGTAGCGGGGTGAGGGACGCCGCGACCGACGCGTACGACCGGCTGGCCGAAATGACCAGCGCTAGCCGCACCGATTGGGCGCTCGGGCTGCAGGCGAGGTCGCAGGCGCTGCTGAGCGACGGCGAGGCGGCCGAACATCTGTACCGCGAGTCACTTACGCTGCTTGGCCGGACCCGGCTCCGGGTGGACCTCGCCCGCGCTCATCTGCTGTATGGCGAATGGCTACGCCGGCAGCGACGCCGCAGCGACGCACGCGAGCAACTGCGCACCGCCAACGGCATGTTCGAGGCGATCGGTATGGAAGCGTTCGCTGAGCGCGCCAGCCGGGAACTGCGCGCCACCGGGGAGGCCGCCCGCAAGCGCACCCCGGCGAAACACGAGGACCTCACGGCCCAGGAAGCCCAGATAGCGCGTCTCGCCCGTGAGGGACTATCGAACCCAGAGATAGGCATGCCGGCTGTTCATCAGCGCGCACACCGTCCAATACCATCTGCGCAAGGTCTTTACGAAGCTCGGCATCACGTCCCGCAGCCAGCTCGAGCGTGTCCTACCCAGCGAAGCGGCCGCCGTTCAACAGACTCCGGCCGAGGGGAGGCGTCCGTAATACCAGCGTCTCAGAAGGTAACGGCGATCCCGATCACTGGCCGTTTCGGCAAATGCAGAATCCTGGTGAACCAATTGCCCGTCCGAGACAGGACATACTTGCGGGCCAGGAGCGTTCGTCCGGCCTCCGTATCCGCCTCGTCAAGCAGTCTCGCCGTACCCGGAGCGCTCGGAGCACCCGGAGTGATCTTGCCGCGGATCCCGCAGACCGTGACCACGACGCGGCTGTCGTTGCGGATCCGCTTGACCTTCCACGCGTTGGCATCGGATACGACGAGCAGTTCGCCACCGGTCAGCACGTGCCAGACCGGCGTGGCGACCCCGGTCCCGTCTCTGCGGTACGTGGTCAAGCTGACGTACCTGCTCCGGCCGATCTCGTCTATGACGCTCATCGGTTAAGCCTATCGATTCGCGCATCCCGGGCGCGTTACGAACGGATCTCCATACCGGCTCGCAGACCATCGACGAAGGCGATACGCATGTGATCGATCGGACACGCCTACGCGACGGTGTGACCGTCAGAGCAGCTTGTCCCGTACGTTTTCGGCGTCTGGATGATCGAGTGCCTCCAGCAACACCAGCGCGGCGCCCCACACATCCCGGGCTTCGTCACGCTCGCCGACGGCACCCAGCGAGTCGGCGAGATGGTCCAGCGTGATGGCTTCCGCGTGACTGTCGCCGATCTGTTGGAAGATCTCGATCGCCTCCCGGTACGCGCCGATCGCCTCTTGGTACGCGGTCAAGTGGTGGTGGGCGTAGCCGATGCTGTCCAGAGTGTTCGCCTCGCCATAACGGCTGCCGGCCGCACGGGTGATCGTCAGCGCATGCCCACACTGCTCCAGGGCCTCGGCGTACTCTCCCAGCTCGCAGTGGTACCACCCGATAGCGTTGAGGGCGATCGCCTCACCCAGCTGGTTGGCGGTCGCCCGGTAGAAGGTTCGCGACATTGTGGCGTGGGGCAACGCGTCAGCCGGCCGGGCCTGTCGGTCGTAGAGCAGCGCGATGTCGAAGTGGGTGTGCGCGCGGCCGGCGTCGTCGTCGTACTTCTCGAACAGGTCCAGCGCGGCCTTGAGATGGCTTAGGGCATCGTCGTAGGCGCGCAGGTTGGAGTACGCGTTGGCGAGCAGTCGCTGCGCCCCGGCCTGCGCCGACCAGTCGTCGAGGCGCTGCGCTGCGGCCACCGCGGTGTGCTGTGCTGCCACCCAGTCGCGCCAATGCCCGCGCCGGTCGAAGTAGGTCGCCAGCGTCCAGGGCAGCGCGCATGCGTACGCGTCGTGGCCGGATTCGGCGGCATACCGGATCGTCGCCAGTAACACCGGATGCTCGGCGGCGAACCAGACCATGGCCGCGTCAAGGTCGGCCAACGGAACGGTGACAACGCCCGGCCGTACGGGCGCGAGCGCGAGCGGTTCGCGGTGCGGGGAGAGCAGCATCGCGGCACCGTGCGCGCTGTGCAGGTAGTGGTCGAGCAGCCGGAGCCGCGCCTCGCCCGCGGCCGTGGCGTCGCGGTCGGCGAGTTCGATGGCGTACAGCCGGACGAGGTCGTGCATCCGGTAGCGGCCGGGCGCCGGCTCGCTCACCAAATGTGCGGTCGCCAACTCCCCCAGCACGGCGCGGGTTCCGGCGACCGACCGCCCGGCCAGGCTCGCTACGGCCGGCAGCGCAGTGTCCGGGCCGTGCGTGAGACCCAGAAGGGCGAAGAGCGACAGCGCTCGCTCGGTCAACCCGCTGACCGACGCGGCGAGCACCGCCCGCAGGTTCACCGACAGCTCGCCCGCGTCGAGGGCATCCAGCCGAGTCCTGGCCGCGCGGAGGTCCTCGGCCAGCACCGACAGCGACATGTCGGGTTGTGCCGCGGCCCGTGCTGCGGCGATCCCGATGGCCAGCGGCAGTCCGGCGCAGTGGTCGAGCACCGCGGTCAGCGCCGACTCGTCGTCGTCGGTAATCGGTCCGGCGAGTCCGCGGGTGAGCACGTCACGCGCGTCGTGCACGGGCAGCACGCCGACCGTGACCGTACGGGCGCCGTGCGAGACAACCAGCGCGTTCAGCTGGCGACGGCTGGTTACCATGACCGCGCACGCCGTCGATCCCGGCAGCAGCGGCAATACGGTGGCGCTGTCTCGGGCGTTGTCCAGCATGACCAGGACCCGCTTGCCGGCGAGCAGAGTCCGATAGAGGGCCGTCTGCGCGTCCGGGTCGACCGGCACCTTCGCCGGCTCGATCCCCAGCGCGTCGAGGAAACCTCGCAACACCACCGCCGGGTCGACCGGGTCGCCGGTTGGGTCGAAGCCGCGCAGGTTCGCGTACAACTGGCCGTCCGGGAACAGCGGAGCGTTGATATCCGCCCAGCGCAGGGCAAGCCAGGTCTTGCCCATTCCGCCGCCGCCGGTGACCAGCGCAACCGCCGTGCCGCCGCCGTGCTCGCCGATCGCCCGATCGAGCGCGGCCAGTTCCTCCTTGCGTCCGGTGAACGCCGACGAGGAGCCCGGCAGCTGGCGTGGAACCGGCCCGGTCGTCGCGCCGTCCGGCATCCGACGGCCCGCGGGCGCAGGGCCCGGCGCCGCGAGCGCAGGGTCCGCTCCGAGGATCTTCCGGTGCAGAAGCTGTAGCGGCGGGCTCGGGTCCACACCCAGCTCCTCGGCGAGGCGCGCGCGAAGCCGGCGGTACGCGGCCAGCGCGTCGGCCGGCCGCCCGCAGCGGTACAGCGCAAGCATGTACTGGCCGACGATCCGCTCGTCCCACGGATGTTCGGCGACGGCGTCGGCCAGCGCGCCGACCATGTCGCCGTGCCGGCCGAGCCGCAGCGCAACGTCATAGTGGTCCAGTTGGGCGGCGAGGCGCTCGGCGTGCAACGTGTCCCGCGCCGCGTTCAACCAGGGCGTGTCCAGAATGCCAAGCGCTGGGCCGCGCCAGAGGGCGAGCGCCCGCTCCAGCAACTCCGCGGCGCTCTCGTCATTGGCGGCGCGGGCTGACTCGGCGACCAGGTCGCGGAAGGCGACGAGATCGATCGCGGCCGGATCGACAGCCAGGACGTAGCCGCTGGGGTGCAGGTCGAGCGTGACGTCGGTCGCGCACAGCGTCTTGCGGAGCCGGGAGATGTAGCTGTGCAGGGTGTCACGGGCCCGCTTCGGCGGCGGCTCGCCCCATGCCCGCTCGGTGAGTTGGTCGACCGGCACCGCGTTGTTCGCGGTGACGAGCAGCGAAGCGAGGACACACACCTGGCGCGCGTGTCCGATGTCGACCACGCGCCCGTCGATGCGGACCTCGACCGCACCGAGCAGCCGGAACTCCATTGCCACGGTCACAACCACCTCACAGGAAGTGTCCTCGCGTCCGGACCGGCCGAAAAGCCCTGCGTCGCATTGCCGTCACCGGGGGCCGTTGCGAGCGTGCGCCGGCACTGATCACTCGCGTACCAGGCGATTCCAGAAACGCTCCAATGCTGCTCAGGACGCGGCCGCGATGCTCGATAAGTCATCGAGCGGAGGAAATATGATCATCTTCGTCGCCGCCGGGTCCGGTCGAGGCACGACCGACCTGGCCGCGTTCGACGCGGCGCTCGTCGCAGCGGGCGTCGCGGACCGGAACCTCATCTACCTGAGCTCGGTGCTGCCGCCGGACAGCGAGGTCGAGCCGGTCGACCGGATCGTGTGTACGCCAGGCGGTTGGGGCGACCGCCTCTACTGCGTCGTGGCGCGCGCCGAAACCGGCTGCTACGGCGCGCAAGCGTGGGCCGGCGTCGGGTGGGCGCAGGACGACACCGGGCGGGGACTGCTGGTCGAGCACCAAGCGGCCGACGAGCCGACACTGCGCTCGACCATCGACAAGTCGTTGTCGGGGATGTGCCGCAACCGTGGCGCGCGGCTGCCGTACCGCGGGATGAAGGTGGTCGGGACCCGATGCACGGGTGAGCCGGTTTGCGCGCTGGCGGTGGCGGTGTTCGAGGCGGCCGCCTGGCGGTGCGCCGCCACGCCGGCACGCCAATGGGTGCCCGCGTGAACGCGTGGGCGGTGTGCGGCGTCCTGGCCGGCGGCGTATCGGTCGTCGACTCGGTGCCGTACGTGCGTGACATCCTCCGTGGCCGCACTCGTCCGTACCGCGCGACCTGGGGAGTCTGGACGACGGTCGGCATCATCGCGTTCGTGGCCCAGGTCGCCGACGGCGCGAGCTGGAGCCTGCTGATGGTTGGCGCGCAGGCGGCCGGCATGACGCTGGTGTTCGGCCTGTCGATCAGTCGCGGCACGGGCCGTCTCGGGTTGGCCGACGTGGCGCTCATCGCCATCGCGGCTGGCGGCATCGTCGGCTGGTACGCCTCCTCCCGGCCGCTGTTCGCCACGGTCTGCGTCGTGATCGCCGACCTCGCGGGAGTCGTGCTGATGCTTCCGAAGACCTGGCGCGACCCGGGATCGGAGACGCCGTCGAGTTTCGTCCTCGCGGGCGTAGCGGGCGTGCTCGGCACGGTCGCGGTCGGCGCGATCGACGCGTCGCTGCTGCTTTATCCGGGCTACTTCGGCGCGGTCAACGCCGGCCTCGCCGGTGTCATCGTGCTTCGCCGGCGGGTCCTACAGCTCCCGGTCCCGCTGGCTGACGAGCTGAGCAGCGCATGAGGCGTCCACCCCGGCGCATCGGCGCGACTTCGACCCGTCAGCCGCAGGCCAGTCCAACGGTGACGTTGCCGGGAGGTGGCGAGCCGGCGGGCACCTGAATCTGGAAGGAGGCGCTGTCGTCGCTCGGCCGGTCGTCGACGCCGACGAAGAGATAGACGGTGAGCGTCAGTGTGTATTTCTGGGCCGCGGGCCGCAGCTTCACTCCGAATACATCGGTTTCGTTCGGAGCGGTCGATCCACCGGCGATGTCGTCATTGACGCTGTTGAGCACCCGGTACGGCACAGACGCGGGATGCTGCGGACCGCGGTAATACGTCGTGAAGTCCGCGTAGACCTCGTAAATGCCATTGCCAGCGTCGTGCCAGGCGCAGAAGAACGAAGCATTGCTCGTCCCCTTGGCGATGCTGTAGTCGCCGGGATCAGCCGAGGACGGTGAGGACGACGGTGACGGCGGGGTCACGGTTGCCGTCGCGGTGGCGGTGTGGGTCGCGCGGTGGGTGGTAACGGGCGGCGGCGGTGCGGTGTCAGGCGAGCCGGTCGCCGTCGGGATCACCGTCGCTACCGGCAAGTTCGACGGTGTCGCACCCGGCAGACTGCCGAGATGGGTGGTGGCCGCCCCGTCTGTCGTACAAGCACAGAGCATCGATAGCACAACGGCCACCACGGCGCTGGCCGCGACCGCCGTACGTCGATGAGCATCCATGGCCCGCACCGTACCGCTGCCGGTGTGAGACGGCCGTGAGCCATCCACGACGCACATCGAAATGCGACTGCGTGATGTCCGCGCTCATCTTGCCAGGCCACGTGGTCGATGCCCGTCGATAGTCCGGAAAGGCGCGGTTCGATAGCGTTCGTCCATGAAGTATGGGGCACATCTTCCCTTGATCGACTTCGACGGCCATGGTTGGCAGGCCGGGACAGTTGGCGTCCTACACCGACCGGGCGCGCGAACTTGGCTACGGCTTCATCAGCGCGAACGACCACCTTGTCTTCCAGAAGCCCGTGGCTGGACGGCATCGTCGCGCTGGCCAGTGTCGTCGACCGCAGCGGAGACATGCAGCTCGCGACGACCGTGTCCCTACCAGTTATCCGCGGACCTGCGGTGCTGGCGAAAGCGGCGGCGGCGCTGGACATCCTCTCCGGTGGCCGGCTCGTTCTCGGAGTTGGGCCAGGCTCCTCGGAGCGTGACTACGAGAGTGCGGGTCTGAGCTTCGATGAGCGCTGGCCGCGCTTTGACGAATCAATCCGCGTCCTGCGGGCACACCTGACGACCGGTGCGCCACGATTCGAGGGCCGCTTCTACTCCGCCGACCCGGAGCTCGAACCGCGGCCCATGCGTCCGGATGGACCGCCGATCTGGATCGGCAGCTGGGGTTCGGACGCCGGTCTCCGGCGGGTCGCGAGGTTGGCCGACGGCTGGCTCGCCTCGGCGTACAACCTGTCACCCGCGCAGGTGAACGCCGCCCGCGCAAAGCTCGGCGAGTGAATTGGCGAGGCGCGGCCGGCACCTCGACGGGTTTCCGTGTTCGTTGGCCACGATGTGGACATACGTCACCGAGGACCGCCGAACGCGTGAGACGCACCTGTCCGTGCTCGCACACATGCTCAACCGTCCGGCCGTCGAGCTCCATGGACGGGTACTTGTCGGGCCGGCCGAGGACTGCGCGGCGACGCTGCGCGCCTATGCCGACGCGGGAATCGACCACGTCTTCGTCTGGCCCGTCGCGGACGCGCAGGAGCAACTTGAGCGCATCATGCGTCGATGTTGCGCCGCTGGTGTAGCGGTCGTCGTACAACGGCGACCGGAACCCCGTCCAGGGCGCTACGTTCCGGTGTACGGATGGTCCAACTCCCACTCGTCGCGTGGTTGGTTGTGGACCCGCCAATAGCGTTCGGCGATGTCATCCGGGTCGAAGTTCGAGCCCGAAGCGATGTTCCCGTACACGGTCACCGTCGCGACGTGCACTCCCCGCGGCCCGTATTGCTGGTCCAGGATCGCGGCCAGCGCCCGCACCGCCGCCTTCCCGAGCGACAGGCTGGTGTACTGCCGCGACCGGCTCCGGCATCCCGCTGGTGATGATGAACGATCCCCCGCGCGACGCCATCGCCGGGATCGCGTACGCCGCCGCCGTCAATGCGCCGACGACGTTGACCGCGTACGCGTCTAGGTGTTGTTGCGCCGTCATTTCGCCCGGCGCGTCGCGGCGGATGAGCGCGGCGTTGTACACCACGACATCGGGTACTCCGAACTCGTCGACGGATCGATCGATGGCCGATCGCAGCGCGTCCTCATCGGTCACATCCGCCTCAAGCGGCAGCACGGGCACGCCGTGTTCCCGCAAACGGGCGGCGATTCCCTCCGCCGCATCCCGATTCCGCGCGATGAGCGTGATCGGAAATCCCGCCCGCGCGAATCGACGTGCGATCGCCGCGCCGAGACCCGGCCCGGCACCAATTACCACCGCTCCGGCCACAATGCCTCCTCAAGTCCCCGCCCATGATCAGGTGTCGTGCCACCACCTCAGTTGAAGGGCTCGACGACGAGTGCTCCCGCCGGTGGCAGGCCGCCCATCGAGGCGAGCGCACCATGAGCGCCGGCCAGTGCGTCCAGCCCGGCACGGCCGGTGACGATGGAGCCCGGCCGCAAGGTGCCGGTCGTGACTTCGGCCAGCATGGTCGGGTAGTCGTGTGCGGCCATGCCGTGGCTGCCGTAGATCTCCAGTTCCCGGGCGATCACGAGTCCCATCGGTACGCGCGCGTAGGCGTCGTCGCCGACCATGAGCCCGACCTGAACGTGGCGGCCGCGCGGGCGTAGGCATTCGATCGACGCCTGAGCGGTGTCGGCACTACCGAGCGCGTCGATGGCGACGTGCGCGCCGCCGCCGGTCAGCTCGCGGATGCGTGCCACCGCACTCTCGGAGCCCGCGTCCACGGTGTCGCGAGCGCCGAGCGAGGCGGCGAGTTCCAACGCGTGCGTGGAGATATCGACGCCGATGACGCGAGCGCCGCGCGCGGCGGCGATCATGATCGCGGACAGGCCGACGCCCCCGCAGCCGAAGACAGCGACGTGATCGGACGCGCTAACTCGCCCGTGCGCGGTGACTGCGCGGTACGCGGTGGCGAACCGGCACCCGAGCCCGGCGGCGGTGGCGAAATCGAGCCCGTCCGGCAACTCGACCACGTTCAGGTCCGCGCGCGGGATGGCGACCCGCTCGGCGAACGACCCCGACATCGTGAAGCCGGGCTGGACCTGGTCTTCGCACACTTGTTGCGCGCCCGCGAGGCAGGTTGCGCACTTGCCGCACGCGCACACGAACGGCACCGTCACTCGCTGCCCCACGCGCACCCGCGAGACGTCGGCACCGACCTCCGCGACCACTCCGGCGAACTCGTGGCCCGGGATGTGCGGAAGCACGATGTCGGGGTCGTGGCCGGCCCACCCGTGCCAATCACTGCGGCACAGACCGGTGGCGCGCACCTCGATCACCACGCCGTCCGCGGGACACGCCGGATCGGCAACCTCGCGCACCTCCGGCGGCGCCCCGAACGCATCGACGACGAGCGCTCTCATCCGGCCTCGACCAGAATTCGGACGACCGCGTCGGTTGGCTCGACGACTATCGGATCGGGGACATCAGCCACCCGGACGTCGTGATCACCATGAATAAGGGCAGCGCGCATGCCGGGACTCCGCTTTCGATAGACATCTGGCTCACGACCGTATCGCTGCGACACTGTCGCACAGCGGTTCACCCCCAGTCCGTGGGGCAGATGGCACCGACGACGACTGCCACCTTGACACATCGTCGGTAGCCTCATCTCGGGCGCCGGCGAGCTTGGTTGTCAGTCCGTCGACGACGCGGCTACCGGCCCGCGTTGGGGCGTGCTCAGCGATCTCGCGGTGATGGTTGACGATCGTTTCGGCGACGTCACCGAGCACCTTGATCTGCTCGTCGGACAACAGGTCGATGAAGTGCCGGCGTACCGACTCCACATGCAGCGGCGCGGCCACCCGGATGGCCTGCCGCCCTGCCTTGGTCAGGACGAGCACGGCGCCCCGCTCGTCCGACGGGCATTCCTCGCGGTCAACCAGTCCGCGCTGCTGCATCCGGGTGACGTGGTGGGACAGCCGGCTCTTGGACCAGAGCATGTGCGCGGACAGTTCAGTCAGGCGCATCCGCTGACCGTCGCTCTCCGACAGGTTCGACAGGACGTCGTAGTCCGCCTCCGACAAGCCCGAGTCCCCGGCCAGGTCGCGGGATATCTGCAGGTCCAGCAGTAGCCGCATCCGGCGGTACCCGAGCCACGCCCGCATCTCTGCATCGTCGAGCCATCTCGGCGTCTTCACACCGGCACCGTATCAGAGAGTTGACACGTCAACAACGATCGCGCTAGCGTGTTGACATGTCAACCAACAAGGTCGTCCGGCGACTCGTCAGCCTCTATCTGGGGCTGATCATGTTCGGCGGGAGCGTGGCCCTGATGCTCAGATCGGGGCTCGGCCTGGACCCGTGGGACGTGCTGCACCAGGGCCTGTCCCACCACACCGGGCTGCGCTTCGGCTGGGTCGTGATCGCGGTCGGCGCCATCGTGCTGCTGCTGTGGCTTCCACTCAAGCAGCGGCCCGGCCTCGGTACGGTCAGCAACGTCGTGGTGGTCGGACTCGCCGCGGACGTGGCGCTGTCGATCCTTCCGCACCCACACGCTCTGGCTCTGCGATTCGCCTTCCTGGCGGCCGGCATCGTCGCCAACGGGTTCGCCACCGGGCTCTACATCGGCGCCGGTCTCGGACCCGGGCCGCGCGACGGCCTGATGACCGGCCTGGCCGCGCGCGGTCATTCGATCCGCGTGGTCCGCACGTCGATCGAGGTATCTGTACTCGCGGTCGGCTGGCTGTTGGGCGGCAGCGTCGGCGTCGGAACCGTCCTGTACGCGCTGAGCATCGGTCCGCTCGCCCATTTTTTCATTCCCAAACTCGCGATCGCCGACCCCGGCGCGGTCGCGGGCGAAACCCAGAGAAGGGTCCTGACCCATGCCTGATCTGCTGTTCGGACTAGACCTGCCAGCATCCGCGGAGTCCGGTCGCGACCCCGTCGGCGACGCCCGGCAGGCCGAGGCACTCGGCTTCGACTTCGTATCGACGTCGGACCACCCCAGCGGCTCCTCCCCCACCAACGAAACCTGGACGATGCTGTCCTGGGTGGCCGCCAACACCTCGCGGATCCGGGTCGCCACCCGGGTGCTCGGTGTGCCGTACCGGCCACCGGCCATGGTCGCCAAGATGGCGGAGACGTTCGACCGGCTCTCGGGCGGCCGGCTGATCCTCGGACTCGGCGGCGGCTACTCCGACGAGGAGTTCCGAGCATTCGGACTCACCGTGCCGACGCCCCGCGAGAAGGTCGACGGCCTCGCCGAAGCGATCCAGATCACCCGTGGTCTCTGGTCGCAGCCACGATTCACGTTTTCCGGCCGGCTGTACCAGACCGCCGCCGCCGACCTGGAACCCAAGCCTGCGCACCACATCCCGATCTGGCTCGGCACCTTCGGAGACCGTGCGCTGACATTGACCGGCCGGCTCGCCGACGGTTGGATCCCCTCGCTCGGTATGGCTCCGCCAGAGCGGATCCCAGCCATGCTCGCGCGCATTCACTCCGGCGCTCGCGCGGTTGGCCGGCCACCGGAGTCCATCACCTGCATTTACAACCTGGGGATCCGGATCGACGAACGGGCCGCGCGCGATACCGCCATGGTCTCCGGAAGGCCACGACGCGGTGACCGACCAGCTCATCACCTTCGTCAAGCTGGGCTTCACCGCATTTAACTTCCAACCGATCGGCCCGGACCGAAGCGAGCAGATCGAACGCCTCGCGCGAGAGGTCGTCCCAGCGGTCCGAGCGGGGGCATGATCGGACGGTACGAGAAGGGGCACCCGGGGATCTAGCCGACCGTACGGTCCGGGTCGGGTGACGGTGTGTGGCGGTAGTACTCGACGGGTTCGCTCGGCAGCGGTGAGTTGCCGAGAATCAGGTCGGCCGACTTCTCGGCCACCATCATCACCGGCGCGTAGATGTTCCCGTTCGTGACGTACGGCAGCACGGACGCGTCGACCACTCGCAATCCCTGGATGCCGTGCACGCTCATGCTGGCCGGGTCGACTACCGACCGCTCGTCGGTACCCATCCGCGCGGTGCAGGACGGGTGCAGCGCGGTCTCCGCCTCGCGAGCGACCCAGTCAAGGATCTCGTCGTCGGTGCGCACGGTCGGCCCCGGTGACAGCTCGCCCGCGTTGAGCGGCCCCATCGCCGGCTGGTTGAGGATGGTGCGCGCCACTCGGATCGCCTCTACCCACTCGCGGCGATCGCGCGCCGTGGACAGGTAGTTGAACCGCAGCGCCGGATGCACCCGCGGGTCGGTGCTGACGATCTTCACCGACCCGCGAGCGTCCGAGTACATCGGACCGACGTGCACCTGATAGCCGTGCCCGCCGGCCGGCGCGGATCCGTCGTAGCGCACCGCGATCGGAAGAAAGTGGAACATCAGATTCGGGTACGGTACGTCCTCGTTCGACCGGACAAACCCACCCGCCTCGAAGTGGTTGGTGGCACCGGGACCGCTGCGACCGAACAGCCAGCGGGCACCCACCTCCGGCCAGCGCAGCTTCCCGAGGTACGGCTGCATCGAGACCGGCTGGCGGGCCGCGTACTGGACGTACACCTCCAAATGGTCCTGCAGGTTCTCGCCGACTCCGGGCAGGTGTGCAACCGGCTCGACGCCTACCGATCGGAGATGGTCGGCGTGGCCGATCCCGGACAGCTGGAGAAGCTGCGGCGAGTTGATCGCGCCGCCGCACAGCACGACCTCGCCGGCCTCGACCGTGCGGACCGGCCCACCACGGTGCGAGTAGTCCACACCGACCGCACGGGTTCCGGAGAACCGGATGCGGGTCACCATCGTCCGGGTCAGCACGGTGAGGTTGCGTCGGTTGCGGGCCGGTCGCAGGTAGGCCCGAGCCGCCGACAGCCGTCGACCCCGCTGAATGTTGCGGTCGAAGGCCGCGAAGCCCTCCTGGCGGTATCCGTTGACATCGTCGGTGAGCGGATAGCCCGCCTGCTGTACCGCCTCGAAGAACGCGGTGAACAGTGGACCGGTCGCCGGTCCCCGCTCCAACACCAGCGGCCCGTCGTGTCCGCGGTACGGGTCGAGCTGCCCGGCCGCCAGGCAGTTCTCCATCCGCTTGAAGTACGGCAGGCAGTGCTCGTAGTCCCAGTCACCCATTCCCGGATCGGCGGCCCAGCGCTCGAAGTCCATCGGATTACCCCGCTGGAAAATCATTCCGTTGATGCTGCTCGACCCGCCGAGCACCTTGCCGCGCGCGTGGTAGATCCGCCGACCGTGCAGGTACGGCTCCGGCTCAGACGTGTACTTCCAGTCGTAGAACCGGTTCCCGATCGGGAAGGTCAGCGCCGCCGGCATGTGGATCAACACATCCCACGGATAGTCCGGCCGGCCGGCCTCCAGCACCAACACCTTGTTGGCCGGGTCGGCGGACAACCGGTTGGCAAGGACGCTGCCGGCCGATCCGCCACCGATGATCACAAAGTCGTAGCGCACAAAGACCCTTCCCGTTGCCGACATCGGACAACATAGTTCGCCCGTGCGGATCATGCGCACTATCGCATCGCCACGAGAGCACGTGATGCGGTCGATCTTGTCGTCGTCGCTGCGCCGGCGTACCGACCGGCTTGGACATGCGCGGCTGGAGTGGGACGGCTCACACCTGCGGCGTGCCGCCGGTTGAATCGTCCTATGGTGGCCCGATGACTACCCCCGTCTTCGATCTCTGCGACGACTTCGTGACCCGATCCGCGCAACTCGACCCGATCTTCGCCACCATGCGAGGGATCGCGGGCCCGACCGCCGGCGTTGCTACCGACTTCAGTCCCGACGGTGTCGCCGCCCGCGCCGACCTGGTCGACGGCACGCTGCGCCGGCTCGACGCCCTCACTCCGACCGGTGACGACGATCGTCTGGCCGCTATGCATCTGCGCGAGCGGCTTCAAGTCGAACACGACGCTCACGCTCTGCACGAGCCGCTGCGTAACCTGCGGGCACCGTTCGGCCTGCTCAACACGCTGCGCGACAGCGTCGACCTGATGCCGCGCAACGATGACGACCAGTGGGCGGCAGTCGCCGAGCGGCTCGACGAAGATGCCGGCGATGCTCGGCGGCTGGCGCGACACATTGGAGCTCGGCCGTCAGCGTGGGCTCTATGCGGCACGACGCCAGGCCGTGGAGGCAGCGGCGCAGGCCCGCCGGTACGCCGGCGATGACGGCGCCGCGCCGACCTTCGACACCATCATTGCGGGGTACGGAGACGGGCCGCTCGCCGGAGCATTGCGCGCCGGGGCGGACGCGGCACACGCGGCGTTGCTGGACACCGCGCGGTATCTGTCCGGCGAGTACGCGCCCGCCGCTCCCGAGGCGGATGGCGTCGGGGCCGAACGCTACCGCGTCGCGAGCCGGCTGGCGCTCGGTGACACCGTCGACCCGGTCGAGGCCTACGAATGGGGCTGGGACGAGCTGTACCGGCTCGAGGCGGAGATCGACGCCGAGCAGCAGGCGATCAAGCCCGGCGCCGACCACAACGAGATCGTCGCGCTCCTGGACGAGGCGTCGAGTGTGGACTCGCCGGAGGCGTACCAGGAATGGTTGCAGCGCAAGCACGACGAAGCGATCCGGCGGCTCGACGGCGTGCATTTCGACCTGCACCCGGCGCTGCGTACGGTCAACGCGGTGCTCGCCACGGCCTCGAGTTCCGGCGCGGCCTACTACACGCCGCCAAGCGAGGACCTGTCGCGACCCGGTCGCACGTGGTGGCCGTTGGGCGGCCGTCAGCGCTTCGGCGTGTGGAAGGAGCTGACCACCGTCTTCCACGAGGGCGTGCCGGGGCACCACCTTCAGCTCGGCGCGGCCCGGGTGGCCGGCGATCGGCTGTCACGCTACAGCCGGATCTCCGGTGTCAGCGGGCACGGCGAAGGGTGGGCGCTCTACGCCGAGCGGCTGGCCGACGAGCTCGGTTGGTTCGCCGAACCGGGCACCCGCCTTGGCATGCTGCATGGTTCGGCGCTTCGCGCCACGCGAGTGATCGTCGACATCGGCGTGCATCTCGACCTGCCGATCCCGGCGCGCGAGGCGGACCGCTACGGCGAACGATGGACGTTCGACATCGGCGAGCGGATGCTCACCGAACGCGGCCGACTCGCCACCCATCGCGTACATCCCGAGATGGTCCGGTACGCGGGATGGCCGGCTCAGGCCACCGCGTACAAGTTGGGCGAGCGCGCCTGGCTGGCGGCGCGCGACGAAGCCAAGGCGCGGCAGGGTGCCGATTTTGACCTGAAGCGTTGGCACACAGCGGCTCTCGCGCTCGGCCCGATCGGCCTGGGCGGCCTCGCTGAGACGCTCCGCCGGGCCGGCTGAATCGCTCACCGTTGCGGCGCGGGCCGCGCGGCTAATGCGTGGGGATGGATGTGCAACAGGTCTGCACCACGACGCGTTCGTCGTGGTGCAGACCCGACTATCGGTGACGGCCCGGAAGGTCAGCCGGTGACGCTGTCCGTACCGTCCTCGAGGTGGCCGGTGTAGCGCCGCGACCAGGAGTCGTCGCCGCTGATCGTGACGGACAAGTCGTACCACCCGTGGCTGGACACGAACGGGTTCACCGTGTGCGTCGCGTGGCCATGCGCGGGCACGTGGTAGGTCTTCGCCCGGTCCTTCGAGTAGTTGTTGGACGCGACCGTGAACGTGACGGCCTTCCGGCCGCTGTTGGTCAGCGTCAGCGTCAGCTTGGGCTTCGGACTGAAACCGCCTCCGTAGTACGCCGCCTCCACCTGCGCGGTCTTGCCGTCGCCGTTCGCGTCGCCGGTGAAGTGCCGCAGAAAACGGTTCGGGCCGACCACGGTCAGGTCGTACTTGCCGTCTCCGGCGCCTGCGCCGATCTCGACCGACCCCGGTACGGTTTTGTTCCAGACCGTATGCGACGGCTCGACGGTGTACTGCCCGGGGAACTTCGCCGGGTAGTCGGCAAGCGCCTGGTCCGGTGCGGCGTTGTTGTAGACGGCGAAGTGGCTGGCCTTGCGGACGTGCGGCCCGTTGTTGCTGAACGACAGCCGCGCCTCGACCGCTCCGTTGCTGCCGAACGTGAACCCGTCCAGGTTCGCGTTGGGCTGGTACGGCAGCGCCCGCGCCCGCTTGGTGCCCGGCTCCTGCGTCGGCATCGCGTTGGTCGTGACCGGCGGACGGTACGAGCCGCCGGCCGGGTCGCCGATGACGGTGGTCGCGGGCAATGCCGGAAGGCCGAAGACCGGCGAGTCGAAGTCGAAAGCGGCGGTCAGGTCACCGCAGACGCTGCGGCGCCAGGCGCTGATGTTCGGGCAGATCGCGGGCGCGCCGAGCGCATCGGTCCACTTCTCCAGAAACTGGATCACCGAGGTGTGGTCGGAAACCTCCGAGGTCACCCAGCCGCCGCGCGTCCACGGCGAGATCAGGATCAGCGGAACGCGGAAGCCGAGGCCGACGGGCATCGGCTGGGTGACGCCGAAGCTCGCGAGGCCGCCGGACGCCTCGAAGTAGAACTCGTCCGTCGTCCCGGGTGCCGGCACCGGCGGCGGTACGTGATCGAACTGGCCGTCGTTCTCGTCGTAGTCGATGATCACGAGGGTCGAGTTGAAGACGTCCGGGTCGGCGTTGAGCGCTTCCAGGACACCGTTCACGTAGTAGGCGCCGTCGTTCGGCGCGCCGTCCGGGTGCTCGGAGAACGCCTGGTTGGTGACGACCCACGACACCTGCGGCAGCGTGCCGGCCACCACGTCGGCCCTGATCGCGTTGGCGAGGTTGTCGGCGTTGGCGGTGACGCCGGTCAGCGGCTCGGGAACGTTGGCGACGCCGTTGTCGTACAACACGTTGCCGGGCGCGGGCGTGCCACCCTGAGTCGGGTCGTAGCGGGCGAACGTCGCGAAGTACTCCAGGCCGTTGTCGCCGAAGTCGTCCGCTCCCTGGTAGACCTTCCACGTGACGCCGGCCTTCTGAAGCGTCTCCGCGTACGTCTCCCAGAGCAGGAACTTGCCGAGTTCGTCGCCGCCGTTGAATGCGACGAACGTGCTGAACTTCTGCTGGGCGTCGATCGTTCCGCTCCACAGGTAGGTGCGGTTCGGGCCGGTCGCGCTGAGCACCGAGCAGTGGTACGCGTCGCCGATCGTGTACGTGTCGGCGAGCGCGTAGTGGAACGGGATATCGCTCCGGTTCAGGTAGCCGAGCGTCGTGAGGCCGCCCTTGGCGAACACCCAGCCGTTCATCAGGCCGCCGTACCAGGCGCCGTGCTGGTCGTCCCAGCTGTGTGACGTCCCGCCGTAACCCTGCGCGCCGACCTCCGAGCTAGGTGGCTGGTGACCGGCCGGGTACGCCGACGTCGGGGCGTCGCTCAGGTGCCACGGGAACTGCGTGGTCGTGACGGGAGTGCCGGGCAGCGTCGTCGGCTGCTGGAACACCGACAGGCCGCCGGGCAGCGTGATGGTCGAGCGGTCACCGAAGCCGCGGACACCCCTGAGCGAGCCGAAGTAGTGGTCGAAACTCCGGTTCTCCTGCATCAAGATCACCACGTGCTTGATGTCTCGGATGTCTCCGTGCCGCTGAGGCTTCGCTGCCGGCGCGGCGGAAGCCTGCGCATCGACGGCCGGCAGCACCGCACCGACCACGGCGGCTCCCGTGGCAGCTGTCGCTGCGCCGAGGAAACCCCTTCGAGAAAGTTCAGGCATGCATGACCTCCGGTAACGACAAGAACCCACGGCAAGGGCGTGGACCGACGCCGCGAAGTTATGGTCGTCAGATACCGGTCGCGCGACATCGACCTGAACGCTCGACGAAGCGATCGAGAATCAATGAGTCGGACTCGGATCGCGCGTTGCCGCGATGGACGACGTCAACGTCGGCGAGTTCGCCCGTTCGTCGACTATGGATCGACATAGATGGGATCCGGCCGACAGTCATTGGCAAGTGATGTAGTGCAACGTGCTGTCGTCTGGCGGGAGATCCGTCGCGTCAGGCACCTTCACGTACTCGACCGCCTGGTCGTCGTACCCGTCGGTGTCAGGGTCGGCCGGATGGATGGTGATCGTGAGGGTCAGGGTCATTCCTTCGTACTTCGACAGATCCGCCGCCAAGATGTTCAGGGTCGATAGAGCGGTCACGGTCTGGGGGTCGGTGTCCGTCGTCCACTTCGACGTCGGTTCGTCGAGTGTGCCGCTGTCGAGCAATCCGTTGCCGCCCTCGGCATCGCTCCAATACACCGACGTGTCACTCGCCGCGCCGGGACCTCGGTATTTGATTTCGAAGGGCATGGCAAGGGAGGCGTCGCCCACGCTGTCGCGCGCCATCTGGCAGGAGTCCCGATCCCAGTAGACGCCGTAGTCGCGGGTCAGTGATGGCGACGCGCTCGGTGATGGCGATGTGGTGGCGGTGTGCGTCGACGTCGTACCGCCGCCAGGATTGACGCCGCCACCACCACCGGCATGGTGACCGATCGTGGAGGTCGGCGCGGCCGTGGCCGTGGCGCTGGACGTGACGCCCGGGGCGGGCAGCGGCGATGCGGAGTTCGCCGTGAACGCGCCGGCGCCGATGGCCGGCGTTCGGGCACAGGCCGAAAGAAGTCCGACCGAGATAGCGATCCACGCGGCGGCGGCACGGTGTCGAGGCATGGATCGACATTCGCCGCTGCCCACGTACGGGTGCCAGCGAATGTCCTGTACGCGACAACCTGATGGTCTTGGCCAATTCTCAGGTCTTCCGCTTTCGAGGGCTTCGCCTGGCCGACGGGGCGCGTCGTGAGCGATTTTCGCGTTCGGTCACGCCGTTCGGGGGTCCGCCGGTAGCGTCCGGCAGTGGGCACCTACCTCACGCGAGAGGGGCATTCCATGAGCACTGGCTACGTGTCGACCAAGGACAACGTCGAGATCTTCTTCAAAGACTGGGGCCAAGGACAGCCGGTGGTGTTCAGCCACGGATGGCCGCTGACCGCGGACGCGTGGGATGACGCGATGATGTTCGTCGCCGACCACGGTTATCGTGGAATAGCCCACGACCGCCGCGGCGGCGGCCGTTCCAGCCAACCGTGGGACGGCAATGACCTGGACTCGTACGCTGACGACCTGGCTGCGGTGATAGAGCACCTCGACCTCCGCGACATTGTGCTCGTCGGACACTCCACCGGCGGTGGCGAGATCACCCGGTATGTCGGGCGGCACGGCACCTCACGCGTTGCCAAGATGGTGCTGGTGGGTGCGATCCCTCCGCTCATGCTCAAGACCGACAAGAACCCCGAAGGGCTTCCGATCGAGGTTTTCGACAACCTGCGCATGGGCTTGTCGGCCGACCGGTCACAGTTCTACGAGGACCTCAGCGCTCCGTTCTACGGCGCCAACCGCCCCGGTAACACTGTGTCGCAGGGGCTGCGCGACCAGTTCTGGGAGCAGTCGATGACGTGCGGGCTCAAGGGCGCGTACGACTGCATCAAGGCGTTCTCTGAGACGGACCTGACGATGGATCTCGAGGCGATCGACGTGCCGACGCTGATCATCCACGGCGACGACGACCAGATCGTGCCGTTCGCCGACGCGGCGGGAAAGTCCTCGAAGATCGTCAAGGGCGCCCAGCTCAAGGTCTACGAGGGTGCCCCGCACGGCCTCACCAGCACGAAAAAGGATCAGTTCCAGGCTGATCTGCTGGCGTTCCTGCAGTCCTGACCCTGTCAAACGCCGGCCGGCGCGGGTGTGACCGCCGGCCTTTCATCTCCGGCATCGGCCGCCCCGCGTGACCACGCTCAGCAGCGACTCCGGCATCGTCGCGGTCGCACTCATCGAGGTCACCCGCGTCGGGACACCGCATGCTCGGCGCTGTGCCGGCGCTGCGGCCGCCGGCCGCGGCCCGGCTGCTGGCATATATGCCTGAGCTGAATGTGCTGTGCGGTCTCGCGGACACCAGCACCCAAAGCGAGCAGCCCGTGACGAAGCACCTCGTCATCGACATCGTGAAGCAAGCGTCCGCAGCGCCGGCTTAGCGGTGGGCGCCGACGCCGGTCACCGCTTTCGGGGTCACCGCTTTCGGCCAGCCGTACACCTATCGGTCAGTGCGGCGAGTGCATCCATGGCTGCTTGATGTCGAAGAACTCCGGCTCGCCGACGGTCAGGTCATCCATCTCCGCCATCTGCTCCTTCAACTCCGGCGGCGGCTCCTTGCTCTCGCCCTCGCGCGCATCCGCCTCGGACGTGAAGTACATCGCCATGGTGTAGCGCCCGTCATCGTGTAACGCGGCCACGCTGGCGACGATGTCCGGGCGGAACGCAGCCCATTCGTCGGAGTCTTGCTGCATCAGGTCCCGCGCACGGTCCGGGTCGCTTCCCCGGCCTTGGATGACCTGTACGAAACCGGCCCGCTCCGGGTCACCGACGACGTCGACCGTCACGTCGTCGCTTTCCTTGAAACTCGCCCC
Organism: uncultured Actinomycetota bacterium; assembly: GCA_963724705.1. Classification (GTDB taxonomy): domain Bacteria; phylum Actinomycetota; class Actinomycetes; order Mycobacteriales; family Micromonosporaceae; genus DASQPR01. The sequence continues at coordinate 513,974 of CAVRVS010000004.1, read as the reverse complement.
GCCACCGGTGAACAGCTTCGAGGTTTGTTGCCACCACCGGTCCTGTTCGGGACGTTCACTGTTGCGCCGTGCCGCATCGGCCGACTCGAACCGGACAAGCTCGATGAACCTACCGTCGTCCGTCACACCGCCGGTCGAGCCGAGCCAGCCGTCCGCACCCGGCGCAAGATCGCGTTCCCATTGATCGATCGCCTCGTGGGCCTTGCCCGCGTCCTTAACCTGTCCCTGGATCACCTGAACGAACACCGGGAGTCCCCTCTCTTCCCAGTGCGCGCGGTCCGCTGGGCGAACCTCGCGCGACCACGGTTTCCTCGCGACCATACCGCCAAAAGACGCAGGTCAGGAGCCGTTCACGTGTGGAACGACATCGCGTCGCACGGCTCCCGAGCGCATCCGCCCGCCCTGCCGAGCCGCGATTCTCGACGCGGCGCCTCACTCACACGTGGTGCGTCGGCCGGCGGCATCCCACGTCAGAGCCGGCCACCGGCGCTCTGGCCCGCGCCCATCCGTTGGGCCAACCAGACGGGTACGACGGACAGCACGATGAGCACGGAGGCGACGACGTTGATGACCGGGGCTTGATTGGGGCGGAACAAGTTGCTGAAGATCCAGATGGGCAGCGTCTGCACGCCGGGGCCGGCGGTAAAGGTGGTCACGACGATTTCGTCGAAGCTCAGCGCGAAGGCGAGCAGCGCGCCGGCGAACAGCGCCGAGCGCAGCAGCGGGAAGGTCACCAGGCGGAATGTCTGGAACGTGTCGGCGCCCAAGTCGGCGGAGGCTTCCTCCAGGTTGCCGCCGAGCCGGCGCAGCCGGGCCAGGACATTGTTGTAGACGACGACCACGCAGAACGTGGCGTGCCCGATGACGATCGAGAACAGTCCCTTACCGATGCCGAGTGGTTCGATGACCGAGCGGAACGCCGTGTCGAGCGCAATGCCGGTGACGATGCCGGGCAGGGCGATGGGCAGCACTACGAGCAGCGACAGCGAGTTCCGGCCGAAGAAGCGGTAGCGCGCCACGGCGAATGCGACCATCGTGCCCAGTACGAGCGCGATGACGGTGGCGCTCAGACCGGCCTTGACCGAGGTCCACAACGCGGCCCGGGCACCGTCGTTGGCCCATGCGCTGGTCCACCACCTCGTGGTCCAGCCGGGCGGCGGCCACGCGAACGTACGGTCGGCGTTGAACGAGTTGATCAGCACGATCGACAGCGGCACATAGATCACCGCGAGGCCGACGGCCATCGTCACCCGCAGCAGCCACCGGGCGCCTCGCGACAGGGTCACAACTCCTCCAGCGCGCCCGAGCGGCGGACCGCGAACAGATAGATCACCATGATGAGCACCGGAATGGTGGCCAGCGCCGCGGCGAGGGGGAGGTTGTTGGCCGCGCCGATGTTGGCGTACACGAGATTGCCGATGAGCTGGTTCTTGCCGCCGACGATCTGGACAGTGATGTAGTCGCCCAGCGATAGCGAGAAGGTGAAGATCGAGCCGGCGAAGACGGCCGGCACGATGATCGGCACGACCACCGACCGGAACGTACGCCACCCCCGCCCGCCGAGATCCGCGGAGGCCTCCAGCAACGAATCCGGCAGCCGCTCCAGCCCGGCGTAGATCGGCAGGATCATGTACGGCAGCCAGAGATAGGAAAGCACGATGATCGTGGCCGCCAATCCGTAACCAGGCCCGTGTCCCGGCCCGCCCAACACCGTGTCAATCGGTCCGCCATTGGCGAGCAGCACCCGCCACGCGTAGGCCTTGACGAGGTAGCTGGCCCACAGCGGCGTGAGGATGGCGATCACCAGCCATTTGCGCGAGCGAGGCGCGGCCACTTTGGCCATGAAGAACGCCATGGGCAGCGCGATCGCCGTGTCGATAACGGTGACGGCGGCGGCCACGCCGATGCTGCGGAGCGCGACGGTGCGATAGACCGGCTGGCTGAGGATGGTACGGAAGTTGTCGAGCGTCGCCTGGTGGATCACGTCCCCGGTGAAGTCGTTGACGCTCCAGAACGCCGAGATGAACAGCACCAGCAGTGAGCCGAGATACGCCAGTAGCAGCCATGCCAGTGGCGCGGACAGCAGCGCGGCCAGCCGTACCCGGGCATTGCGATGCAGCCACGAGGCGAGCCCGCGGACCGGACCGGCCGGCGCCGTCCGGTCCGCGATCGCACTTATGGAGCCCATCAACCCTTGATTTCCGTCCAGGCCTGGGTCCAGGCCGCGTAGTCCTTGCAGGTAACGTTCGTCCGCCCGTCCAGGCACTGGGTGGTCGGCGTGGTCCAGTACCAGATCTTGCTCGCGTAGTCCGCGTCGGCCGCGTGGTAGGTCTGGCAGAAGTTCTTGTCGGCCGTGTGCGAACAAGCCAGCTTGTTCGCCGGAGACTCACCGAACCATTCGGCGACCTGTGCGTTCACGTCCGGGGAGACAATCCAGTTCATCCACTGGTACGCGCAATTCGGGTGCGCCGCCTTGGCCGCCACCATCCACGTGTCCGACCAGCCGGTCGCGCCCTCGGAGGGGAGAACCGCGGCGACCGGCGCCTTGTCCGCCTCGGCCAGGTTCGCGATGACCTGCCAGGTCGTGCCGAGCACCGAGTCACCGGACTTGAACGCCTCGACCTCCTTGGTGTAGTCGGACCAGTACTCGCCGATGCTCTTGTTCTGCGTCTTGAGCAGATCGATGGACGCGTTGAATTGCTTGTCGTCCAACGCGTACGGGTTGGTGATGCCCAGGTCCGGCTGGTGCTTCATCAGGTAGAGCGCCGCGTCAGCGATGTAGATCGGCGAGTCGTACGCGGTCACATGCCCGGCGTACGTGGACGCTCCGTCGAAGACCGCTCCCCATGAAGTCGGCGCCGGGGTTACTTTGTCCGTGCGGTACATCAGGAGATTCGCGCCCCAGCCGTGCGGGATGCCGTAGGCGACGCCGTCCACCGAGTTCCACGGCTTGAGCTTGAGGAAGTCGAAGATGTCGGCGTAGTTCGGAACCAACGCGGTGTTCACTGGTGCGACGACGCCGCCGTAGATCAGCCGCAGGGTCGCGTCGCCGGACGCGGAGACAGCGTCGTAGTCACCGCTCTTCATGAGGGTGACCATCTCGTCCGACGTACCGGCGACCTTGACGTTGACCTTGCAACCGGTCTGCTTCTCGAACGGCGTCACCCAGTTCACGCTCGGGTCGTCCGACCCGTTTTCCACGTATCCGGCCCAGGCGACCAGGTTGACCTCGCCTTCGCCGGTGCCGAGCGCGGCCAGCTTGTCGATCTTCGGTGGGGTCAGCTTGCTCGTCGCGGCGGCACCGGTCGTGCCACCGCTGCTGCCGCAGCCGACCACCACGAGTAGGCCGACCGCGGCGATCGCGGCTTTGCTTAGCTTGGATCGCATGGGAGCTCCTCTGTATTTAGTGGCGTTGTCTAGTGGGCGACCGTCTCGAGTAACTGGTCGGCGGTAGTGCCGGCGGGTACGGCGATGACGTGCTCGGCCGGCCAGCTCAGCTCTACGGGCTGGTTGCGGAGCCTGACCACGTCGTCGAATGTGGTCTGTTGGTTCTGCGCGGCGACGACGAGCTGCACGCCGGCATCCAGCGCTACGACGAATCGGGTTACCGAGCCGAGGTAGATCACCTCGACAACCCGCCCGGCCGCGCGGATCTCCCCCGCCGGGCCTTCCGCGCGATCGGTAGCCAGCGACAACGCGATCTTTTCGGGGCGGATCGAGAACACCCCCTCGCGCCCAAGGACGGACTGCGCGGCGGCGCCCGTGAGCAGGTTCGCCGTACCGACGAAGCCGGCCACGAACGCGGAGTTCGGGCGCTCGTAGACGTCGGCCGGCGTACCCACCTGTTCGATTCGTCCGTCGTTCATCACCGCGATCCGGTCACTCATGGTCAGCGCCTCCTCCTGGTCGTGCGTGACGCACACGAAGGTGATGCCGACCTCGCGCTGGATCCGCTTCAGCTCGGTCTGCATGTCTTGGCGCAGCTTGAGGTCGAGCGCACCGAGTGGCTCGTCGAGCAGCAACACGCGAGGCCGATTCACCAGCGCGCGGGCGAGCGCCACCCGCTGCCGTTGGCCGCCCGAGAGCTGCCCGGGCTTCCGGTCGCCAAACCCGTCGAGGCGGATCATGGCGAGCGCGTCGGCTACCCGGCGCTGCCGCGGCGCCTTGCGGATCCCCTTGACCCGCAGCCCGTACCCGACGTTCTGGGCCACGGTCATGTGCGGGAACAAGGCGTAGTCCTGAAAGACCGTGTTGACGTCCCGGTCGAATGGCGCGACCCGCGTTACATCCCGGCCGCCGAGCAGCACAGTGCCCGCTGTCGGCTGCTCGAAGCCGGCGACGATCCGCAGGATCGTGGTTTTGCCCGATCCGGACGGCCCGAGCACCGCGAAGAACTCTCCGTCGGCGATGTCCAGATCCACCCCGGCCACCGCGTCCACCGTGCCGAAGCGTTTGCGTAGCCCGCGGAGGCTGACGGCGGCTACGCCGGCACCAGTCTCAACGGCATCGGTCGCGTCGGTCGCATCGGTCGCATCGGTAGCCAAGCTCGCCTCCGTCCGACCCGCCAGGGGCATCGGTCACCGGGTGTCACGAACCGCGGGGACGTGGCGGAGCCCCACGATGGACGGTGTCATCGACGCGTTCGGCCCCGGTCGGTTCAAGCGTGTCCCCCACGTGCCGGGCGACGGCGCGGTCCGGGCGTCCGATAAGGAAGAGAACGGCTCCGACAATCGCGACGACGACAATCACCAGCAGGGTGACCCAGTCGAGGTTGAAGTAGCCGCGTGGGCTGGTCAGGCCGGTCGGCGCGACAACGTTGACGAACATCAGGGCTAAGTACGCCCCGGCGAGAATGCAGACCGTCCACCCCCAGCGACCCAGGCGGAAACTGCCCTCAGGGATCCACCCTCGTGCCCGGGCCACGATCGAGGCGATGACGGTCAACAGGAACGACAGGTAGATGCCGCTCACTCCGAACGACACCAGCGAAACGAGTGCATTGGTGTTTGCCGGGTACGTGATGAAACCGAGCTTGATGTCATGGTTGGGCGACGCAAACACCAACAGGACAAACAGCACGGTGACCACGGCACCGGCCAGCAGAGCGTTGATCGGGGTACCGAAGCGCTGGTTGACCTTCGCGATCCACGAGGACTTGGGCAGCGCACCGTCTCGTGCGTAGGAGAAGGCCAGCCGGCTGCCGGCACCCTGGACCGACGTCCCGCAGGAGAAGAAGGCAAAAATGATCAGCAGCAGGAGCAGATCCTGCAGCCCGCTCGGAAGCTGCCCGAGGATGAACGCGACGCCGCCGCCCTTCACGGTCTGCCCGACCGGGTCCGCGCCCGAGGGCATGGCAAGCAGCAGGGCTCCGATCAGAATGAATGACGCGAGGCCACCCCAGACCAGGGCCATCCGCATGGCCCGCGGGACCTGCCGGCCGGCGTCCTTGGTCTCCTCCGAGATGTCGCCGGCGGCTTCGAACCCGTAGAAGATGTAGACCGGCGCCAGTACGGAGATCAGCGCCGCGCCGAGCAGCCAGTTCCCGCCGAAGTTCAGCCCGAGCGGATTGCTCGCGGCGTGCTGGACATTTTGCGTGGAGAACAGGAAGCCCAGGCCATGGTGGAATCCGTGGATCGCCAGGATGATCGCGATGCCGACAGTGCCCACGATCTCGACGTACACACCGAACTGTGCGACCCGGCCCATCACCCGGGCGCCCGTGATGTTCAAGCCCGTCTGGATCGCGAGCAGCAGCACCGTGATGATCAGGATGGTGAGGTGGTCGGTCGGATCGAGGTTCCAGCCGAACCAGTTGTGCGTCAGCGCGGTGACATAGCTGACGACACCGGTGTCGACCGCGGCCACGGTGATCAGGAGCGCGATCCCGTAGAACCAACCCACGAACCAGCCGTACCCGGGTCCGACCGAGAACTTGCTGTACTGATACAGCGCGCCGGCCACCGGATAGTGGCTGGCAAGTTCGCCGAACACCAGGGCGACCAGGAGCATGCCGATGACCGGGATCCAGGTCAGCCACACGTACGCAGGACCGCCGGTGCCGACCCCGAGGACGAACAACGAGTAGATGCCGACCATCGGCGAGAGATAGGTGAACGCGACTGCAAAGTTGGCGAACAGGCCCAACACGCGACGCAGTTGCGGCGTGTAGCCGAGATTGGCAAGCCGAGAATCGTCGTCCCGTGGGACTTCCGGGAGCTCCGGCGCTTCCACCTGCATCAGAACCTCCGGGGGTCGAGGCGGTAATGTAACCTATGACTTCATAGGTCTAACGTCAAGACATCCATCGTGGACCTGATGACGCGAAATCGACCGGCCCACAACCTGCACCGGCCGGCGGAATCGCAGCCACCCCAACGCGTTGAGCTGCGAGGAGGGAACACCAGCATTGACAGCGACAGGTGGGTCGACCCATGTCGGCCTCACAACGGTTGCCGCGCGGACGATCCTCGCGCCGGCCGCAGAGCCATCCGGCCGAGTCGACATGGTCGAACGCCGACTAAGCCAAGCCATCCGTCTCGGCCTCATCCTCGACGGCGAGCAACTCCCGCCCGAGACAAAACTCGCGGAGCAGCTGGGTGTCTCGACGGTTACCTTGCGCGAGGCACTGGCCGTCCTGCGGGAGCAGGGTCTGATCACCACTCGGCGGGGTCGTGGCGGAGGCACCTTTGTCCAAGCGCCGGCCGACGTCCTCCAACGGTTGGTGCAACGGCTTCGCCAGTTCACCACCCAAGAGCTCAGTGATCTCGGCGACCACCGCGCCGCGGTCTCCGGGATGGCCGCTCGACTGGCCGCGGAGCGCGCACTGTCCGAAGAGGTGCAGAGCCTGACCCGGCAGGTCGAACGCCTCCGGGCGGCCAGCACGACGAGCGAGCGCCGCCGGGCCGACACCCAGTTCAACATCGAGGTGGCGGCGGCCGCCCAATCGCCCCGACTTACCCGCGAGGAGCTACGGCTGCGAGCCGAAGTCGGCGACCTCCTGTGGCTGCAGCTCGACGAGAACGATCATCAGGCCTCGGTCGCGTCCCGAGCCGATCTCGTCGGCGCCATCAGCCGGCACGAACCGCTGCGGGCCCGCGATCTGGCCGAGCAGCACGTGGCCACGGACACCGCGCGAATGCTGCAACTGCGGCTTCGGCTCTATGACCTCGAACGCTCGGGCAGCACCGACACGTTCGGACATACTCCGTGAGCCAATGCCCGGCATCTCCGGCGGGCGAGGTGCTCGGCCACGTCGTACACGATCTCGAACAGGTCTTCGGCGCGCTCGATACGCTCGGCCGCCGATTGCATGACGTCGTGGCCCAGGCGAACGCGGTCGAGGCGCCGGTGCACCGCAGCGATCTGACGCCACTGCACGAGGTGATCTTCGACATCCTGGCCAACCATCGGGATCTTGTCGCCGGGGCCGGCGTTATCCTCGCCCCGGAGCTTTTGCTCGACGCTCCCCGCTGGCTCGAATGGTGGTGGACGACGGCGGCAGGAACGCCCGAAGCGTTGCGGGTCAACCTCGATCCGAATGCCCCCGACTTCTTCGACTACACCACCGCCGACTGGTACGCGACGCCGGAACGAACCCTGACCCGCCAGGCGGCCGGACCGTACGTCGACTATGCCTGTACGGGCGAGTATGCGATCACGCTGTCCATCCCGATCCACCTCGGCGACCGTCTCTTGGGCGTCGCAGCCGCCGACGTCCTCGTTTCGAGCGTCGAACGACGCGTGCTGCCCGCACTGATGTCCATCGCGCACCCGGTGGTCCTGGCCAACATGGACGGCCGGGTTATCGCTTCCAACTCTCCACACTGGACACCCGGGCTGCGAGTAGCCGTCCGGGGCGGCAATCCGGCCGTCGCACCTGATCCCGATCTCGCCGGCGACGGCGCGACATCTCCGCTGCGCTCATGGATTCTGGTCGATGTGGACTCCTCCCCCGCGCCGAGCCCCGCGCTGATTCGGAGCCGGCCGACGGCTCGTTAACATTCGAACATGCCGACCCGTGACATTCCTGAACCCGAGCCGCCGATAACCCGCGAGGTGCTCCTGCGGGCGCATCTACAGCGGCCCATGCAGACCCATTACATCGAGTTCCGACGCATCCACATCGAGCCAGGCCACGCTGCCGGCTTGCATGTACACAACGGTCCGGTCGTGGGCAGCATTCTTGACGGCTCCGCCACCTTCCAGATCGACGGTGAGCCGGAGTCGATCCTCGGTCCGGGTGACGTGTTCTTTGAGCCGGAGGGAGCACGCGTCGCACGGTTCGATGCCCGGGATGACGGCGTCACCTTCCTGGCGTACTTCCTGCTCGATCGGGACCAGGATCCAGAGATCACCTTTCCGGACGAGTAGATCCAAAGCGAGCACGCCCCTGCGGACACCCGTTGGTGGCAAGGTGGTTATGTACAGGCCCGCGCGGCACGCGGACACACGTACGGCGAATCGAGGCGACACATGACGTACGCGGAGACGTACCAGCGCAGTCTCGACGATCCTGAGTCGTTCTGGATGGAAGCGGCCGACGCGGTGACCTGGGAGCGCCGACCGGACCACGCTCTCGATGACAGTCGGGCGCCGTTCTACCGGTGGTTCCCCGGCGGTCGCTTGAATACGGCGTACAACGCGCTCGACCGTCATGTCGAGGCCGGCCGAGGCGAGCAGGTGGCGCTGATACACCATTCCGCGTACACCGGAGTCTCCCGGTTGACCTACCGGGAGCTGCGTGAGCGGGTGGCCAACTTCGCGGGCGCACTCCGTACCGAGGGCGTCGGCAAAGGCGACCGCGTCGTCATCTACATGCCGATGGTTCCGGAGGCCGTGGTCGCGATGCTCGCGTGTGCTCGCCTCGGCGCGGTCCACTCGGTGGTTTTCGGCGGCTTCGCTGCGCCGGAGCTGGCCGCCCGCATCGACGATGCGCGGCCCGCTGTCGTCGTCATCGCGTCGTGTGGCATCGAGCCGGGCCGGGTCGTGGAGTACAAGCCGATCGTCGACGAGGCGCTGGCCATAGCCGATCATGTGCCCGGCCGCGTCATCGTGCTGCAGCGTCCGGAAGCGTCGGCCGCCATGACCTCGCCCCGCGATCTCGATTGGCACGACGCGCTGGACGGCGCGCGGGCCGCGGAGTGCGTCGCGGTCGAGGCGACCGATCCGCTCTACATCCTCTACACGTCCGGCACTACCGGCCGGCCCAAGGGCGTGGTGCGAGACAACGGCGGCCATGCGGTCGCACTTCTGTGGTCGCTCAAGAACATCTACGACATCGACCCGGGCGACGTCTTCTGGACCGCGTCCGACATCGGCTGGGTCGTCGGCCACTCCTACATCGTGTACGCGCCCCTGCTGGCCGGAGCGACCACCGTGCTGTACGAGGGAAAGCCGGTCGGGACGCCGGACGCGGGAGCGTTCTGGCGCGTGGTCGCCGAGCATCGGGTGAAGGCGCTGTTCACCGCCCCGACCGCGATTCGCGCCATCAAGCGGCTCGATCCGAACGGTGAGCTCCTGCGAGACGTGGACGTCGCCGCCTTGCAGACGCTGTTCCTCGCGGGCGAGCGGCTCGACCCGCCGACCTGGCAGTGGGCGCAGACTCTGCTCGGCGTGCCCGTCGTGGACCACTGGTGGCAGACCGAAACCGGGTGGGCTATCTGCGCCAACCCGCGTGGGCTGGAGCCGTTGCCCATCAAGCCTGGTTCACCGACCGTTGCGATGCCGGGCTTCCGGGTGCGGATCCTCGCCGAGGACGGCACTCCGCTCGGCGCGGACCAGGAAGGCGCCATCGCGATCGAGTTGCCGCTGCCGCCCGGCACGCTGCCCACGTTGTGGGGCGACGATGAGTGGTACCGGCGCTCGTACCTGGATCGCTTTCCCGGCTACTACCTGACCGGCGACGGCGGCCACATCGACGCGGACGGTTACGTGTACGTCATGGGCCGCACCGATGACGTGATCAACGTGGCCGGACACCGGCTCTCCACCGGAGCGATCGAAGCGGTGATCGCGGCGAACCCAGCGGTCGCCGAGTGCGCTGTCATCGGAGTCGCCGACCCGGTCAAAGGTCAGACGCCCCGCGCGCTCGTCGTCTTGCGCGCTACATCCGAGGTTTCGCCCGCCGCTCTCACCGCGGAGCTCATCGACGCCGTACGACGTGAGATCGGACCCGTCGCCGCGTTTCGTGACGTGGCCGTAGTGGCCGCGCTTCCGAAGACCCGATCCGGAAAGATCCTCCGCAAGACGATGCGCGACTTGGCTGACGGCAGACCGGTCAACGTCCCGTCGACCATCGAGGACCCCGACGTGATCGATGCGTTGACGCCGATCCTCCGCGGCGATCGCGTCGCCGACATCTCCTGAGAGCAAGCTCGGCGTGGTCACGCAGACACCTAGTGGGCGAAGTCCCAACGGGTGGCGCCGTAAGGTTCGGCGGTGGCCACGCCTACGGCCGTGTGCAGCGTAAGCCGGTACAGGTACCAGGGTGCGGGGCCGGCGCTCGGCGCGCTGTACGGGGCGGTGAGCGCGTCACCCTCCGCCGAAGCCGGCCAGCCGCCCGTTCGGTAGACGGCCGCCAGACGCTCCAGCGTGGGCGCATCGGTGTCCCGATAGGCCTCGCCCTCGAGCACCAGGTCGATGCCGGGCAATCGCACCGAAACGGTGCACGCCGGATTCGCTGCCAGGTTGCGCGATTTGAGCGTGCCCGGCCCGCTCGTGAAGTACAGCCCGCCGTCGACCCACGTGGCCCCGACGCCGGCCGAGTGTGGCCGGCCGTCGGGCCGCACGGTCGCCACGAAGAACGTCAGGTCGACCTCGGGCGTGTCGCGGACCAGGATGTCGTGCGGGCGGCTCCACGGCAGCTCCGCTGACCCGTATCGGTCGAGGTTTCGCGTCGAGATCGGCTCAGTCATGGTGTCAGTCATACCCACGCGTCGAGCAGACCTGCCGGCAAATCGACATCTCGCGCCAAGAATTCTCGGACTTTCCGTAGCACCGTGTCGAACGGCCCGCCGAACCACGGCGATATAGCCAATCCGGCGACCCGCACCGACGGCAGCCTCTTGATGAACGCCCTATCGTGTGACGTATGACGGCTCGGCTGCACGGTGCACTCATTGACCAGATCGCAGCCGATTTTGATGCCGACCTGATTGCCCTCAGGCGGGACATTCACGCTTGGCCCGAGCTGGCCGGCGACGAACGCCGCACCGCATCCGCGGCCGCTCAGCGGCTTCGCGCCGCGGGCCTTTCTGTGTCGAGCGGTGTCGGCGGCCACGGCGTGGAGGCCGTGCTAGAGGGCGCCGGCCCTGGCCCGACCGTTGCCTACCGTGCCGACATGGACGCCGTCGTCGCCGACGAACTGGGCGACAGCGACTTCGTCTCACGAGTCCCCGGCGCAGCGCACATCTGCGGCCACGACCTGCACACCGCGATCGGCGTAGGCATTGCCCAGGTGCTCGCGCGAATGCGCCACCTCATCAACGGCCGGGTCGCGTTCGTGTTCCAACCCGCTGAGGAGACGCTCGAGGGAGCCCGCGCGATGATTGACGCCGGTGTCCTTGACCGTATAGCGCCGCACGAGATCTACGCGCTGCACTGCGCTCCCGTGCCGGTCGGTGTCCTCGCGGTGATGCCCGGGTTTGGACAGCCAGGTTTGGATGTCGGGCATGTCGACGTGTCCGGATCGGACGCCGCCGGCCGCGCGGAACAACTCGCCGCCGCGATCACTGACTTGTCCACCGTGAGGCAGCCAAGGACACCCGACGAGCTTACGCGGCTCATCGATGACCTCCAGACTCCGGACGGGCCGCTGGCGACGTTCGTTCTGGCCGGATCCCAGCTGACCGCCGACAGTCATGGCGCGGTGCGGCTGCAGCTGTGGTTGCGGACGTGGCCCGACGACCGGTATCCCAGGCTCCGTGACGACGTACGCCGGCTGGCGGGTTCGGTTGCGGGGGCCGAGGTCGATTTCCCCCAGCCGCCGTTTCCGGCGATGGTGTGCTCTCCAGCACTCAGCCTGGCGGCGGCCGACCATCTGCGCGGCGTCGCCGGGGTGAGCGCGGTCAAGGTGCTGCACGCCGCATTTCCGTTCAACGGCGAGGACTTCGCGTTGTTCCTACGACGAGTGCCGGGAGCAATGTTCTACCTCGGCGTAGCGAACCCAGACGCCGGCCTCAACGGCGTCCCACACGCGCCGGACTTCGCCGCCGACGAAGACGCGATCGGACTGGGCGTCCGTGCCATGGCCGGGCTGCTCTTAAGTCGGCTCCACGTCCTACACGGAACGCCCCGAGCGCCCGGACCGCGTACCGACGCTTCACTTCAAACGTCTTGACAGCTCCGCTCGCGCGCGGGCCCTCAGCTGAAACTGCACAGCCCCCGAGCGCACGTCGCGCTCGGGGGCTGTGCTTGGGGCGTTGGCCCCTGCTGTAGTTATCCGGGCTTTCGCCTTTGGCCGCGTTATGAGGCCGAGGCGTTCAGACCCCACTGCTGGGTGTTGTACGTGAAGTACGAACCAGCGTTGTTGTCACGGATGTTGATGTACTGGTTCGTCGCGACCTGCAGGTTCGGCTTCTGGTACAGCGCCAGGGTGACGAATGCCTTCGCCATGATGGCGTCCTGCTGGTTGAGCAGATCGGCCTGCTTCTGCGGGTCCAGCGTCTGTGACATCTGGTCGAGGAGCTGGTCGGACTGCGGGTCACTCCAGTTCGTGAAGTTGTTACCCGCACCCTTGTACCAGAGATCGTGGTCACCGGTCAGAAGTGGCGAGTTGGAGAACCCGAACTGGATGATGTCGAAATTGAACGTCGACAGCGACGTACCGAGGTCGGCGCTGACCTTGTTGTTGACCTTGATGCCGATCTGCGACAGGTACTGGGTCATGAGCTGCGCCGACTGGTCCCGGACCTGGGTGTCGGTGTGCACGAAGTTGATCGACACTGGTTCGCCGCTCGGGGTCATGAGCTGCGAACCGTTCAACTTGTATCCGGCGGCCTGCAGCACCGACTTCGCCTTCGCGACGTTGCCGGTTCCGACGTCGGGCGTGACCTTGTTCGTCACGTCCTGGTAGCCGGTCACACCCGGGAGGATGTTGTCGTTGTAGTCGCGCTTCGCGGCCGGGAAGAACGGCTTGACCGTCTTGTCGATCATGTCCTGGACGTTCGTCGCGTCGAAGATCGCCTCACGCAACGCCGGATCCTTCATGAACTTGCTCGCCGTGTTGACCTCGAAGAGCTCCCACGAGAACCCGGCCGAGACCTCGTAGTTGACGCCCGGCGTCTGGCTGAGCTGCTGCACCGTGTCCTGGTCAGGCTGGATGTTCAGCGCCTGGATTTCCTGGTTCTGCAGCGCCGGGACGTCCTGCGTCTGGTCGGTGATGTACTTGAACGTGACCGTCTTCAAGGTCGGCTTGTCCTTGCCGTACCAGGTCGTGTTCGGTGTGAAGGTCGCGGACTGCTGCGACTGGTAGTTCGACAGCGTGTACGGACCAGCAGACCAGTCGGTCGGCGGAGCATCCCAGACCTTGAACGCGGCCTCGAGCTGAGCGTCGGTGTCCAGACCGCCCACCTTCTGCTTCGCGTACCACGCCGGGTAGAGGCCGGGCTCGGAGAACAAGCCCTTCCAGTCCGGGTACGGCTTAGAGAACACAACGGTGACCGTTTTGCCATTGTCGGAACCGGTCACGCTCTGGATCTGGTCATAGCCGGTGCTGCCGACGATCGGGATGTTCTTGTCGTGGCCGTTGTTGCTCTTCCACTCGTAAATGAAGTCGTCCGCACTGATCGGCGTGCCGTTGCTCCACTTCGCGTCCGGGTTGATCTTGTAGACGATCGTCTGCGGACTGCTGCTCGTCACCTGCGGCTCCGAGGCCAGCAGATCCTGGTTCCACTGGATCTTCCCGCTCGGCAGGAACGCGTAGGCGCCCGGAACGATCAGGTTCTCCTGCTGGACCGTCTCGACGATGTTGCCGTCGGAGCTCCAGTCATTCCAGGTCGACGGATACTTGCCCAAGGCCACGACAATGTCGCCGCCGTCCTTGCGCGGTCCGCTATTGCAGGTGTCCGGGTTCGTGCTGCAGTCGGCGTATCCCGCCGACGATTGTGCTGCCCCGCCGCCGTTACTGCTCGTACTACAGGCCGTTACACCGAGCAATCCCGCGACAGTGAGAGCGACGAGGCCCCCGAGCCTCTTCGTCCCTATGTGCATGTTTCCTCCAGAAGTTTCTAGCGCAGTCGACAACGTACGTACAGAGGGACCGCACGCGGACGATCGGGGCTGCGCATAGTGCTGCAGGTAACGTCCCGCCGATGGCCCGACCTACCTGCGATCTTCAGGGTGTATAGCGCGAGGCCGCATATTGGAAGCAAGCGCCCGGATCGGGCTGGTCGGACGCCGTTTCATGCCTTGCGAATGCGCACGCGGCTTATGAGCGGGGGCCGCCTCCGCGCGTTGGTTCCTCTGCGCTGACCGAACTTGTTCGAGGCTTCGCCCGGCCGATCTCGCCGGAGATCGGTAGCCAGTAGAAGACGATGAACGCCGCGATCACCGCCACACCGACGACCGGGAAGAAGGCGCCCAGCAATGTTCCAGCGCCTATCCACGCAAGGGCGAGTTGGAAGCGCCGGCTGATCGCTTGCACACCGGCGGAATCAATGGTGTCGGCCAGCAGCCGGCGATCGTGCCGGGCGTACCACCAAATGATGTTGAACAGTAAGGCTGCGAATTCGAACGCAATGCCGTGAAAGACGACGGCCGTGCGCTCTCCGTGTCCGTCCCGGAATGACCTGGCCAGAACCGACGCGGCGAACGGGAGGAACGCGACGTCCATCAACAGCACGGTATTCAGGAACAGCACAACCCGGTCGACATCACGGATGTGGTCGAACAGGACGTGATGGTTTGCCCATATCTGCCCGATCAACATGAACGTGATGACGTACGTCACGTATGACGGCCAGAGCGTGGCAAGGCCGTGGAGCAGGTGCCGGGTGTCGACCGGCGGCCGGATTTCCAGAACCAGGAGGGTAACGGCGATGGCGATGACCGCATCGCTGAACGCGACGACGCGTACGGGATCACGCCCTGCGGAGTCGAGCGCCTGGCCGGACCTTCCAGTCACGACAACCCTTCGTCTTGGCGTGAGCGGCCAAGCAACGATACCCGCGGGTGCGCGATCGCATCATCTGCTTGCCGGTCTTCGCGTCCAGACTCCGTTGCATGGCGGCGCTGGAACGACGGTCGTCGATTGGCTTGGTCAGGCTCCCCATCCCGCCTGCGTGCCGCCGTTGCGGTCCGCTTCGATGCGCTCCTGATAGCCACTGCGGGCATAGGCCGACATCGGGTCGGCGGGTAGGTTGCGCGATTCGCGCCACTCCGCGAGTGCCGGTCGCACATCCGTGTAGAACGCGTCCATCAGGATTCCGTTCGCGCCGAGGACATCGCCAGCGTCCTGGGCCGCCCGCAACGCCGCGGTGTCGACGAGTAGCGCCCGCGCGGTCATCTCCTGCACGTTCAGCACGCTGCGGATCTGACCGGGAATCTTCTTCTCAATGTTGTGGCATTGGTCGAGCATGAAGGCCACGTCCGGGTTGGCATAACCGCCGCCGCGAATCACCTCGTAGAGCATCCGGAACAGCTGGAACGGATCCGCCGCACCCACGATCAGGTCATCGTCGGCGTAGAACCGGGCATTGAAATCGAAAGAACCGAGCTTCCCGAGGCGCAGCAGCTGGGCGACGATGAACTCGATGTTCGTACCCGGTGCGTGGTGCCCAGTGTCAAGGCACACCATCGCTCGCTCTCCGAGCGCGGACACCTGCGCGTAGCTCGTACCCCAGTCCGGAACATCCGTGTGATAGAACGCCGGCTCGAAGAACTTGTACTCCAACACGAGACGCTGGTGCTCACCAATCCGCTCGTAAATCTTGGCGAGCGAGTCCGCGAGCCGGTCCTGGCGCGAGCGGATGTCGTCCTGGCCCGGGTAGTTTGTGCCGTCCGCGAGCCAGATCTTGAGATCCCTCGATCCGGTGAGGTCCATGACATCGATGCATCGGTAATGGTGGTCGATCGCCTTCTGGCGGATCTTCGGATCCGAATGCGTCACCGAGCCGAGCTTGTAGTCGTCATCCTGGAAGGTATTGGAGTTGATCGTGCCCAGCGCGACTCCGTTGTCCTCGGCATGCTTGGCCAGATCCGAGAACGAGTCGACCGCATCCCACGGGATATGGAGCGCGACCGTCGGTGCCAGGCCGGTGAACTTGTGCACCTGGGCCGCGTCCGAGATCTTCTCGAACGGGTTCCTCGGTATACCCGGGGACCCGAAGACCTTGAACCGCGTACCGGAGTTCCCGAACGCCCACGACGGGAGCTCGATGGCCTGCGCTCCGAGCGCTGTTGTGATGTCGGTGAAGTCAGTCATTTCAGTTCATTCGATTCTGTGTGGTTTCGCCAGAGTTGGCTCGGGGCTCTGTGGTTCCTATTGGCTCGCACCGGCCGGCTCCGGCAGGGGCACCGTGACCGACACGCGGCCCCCTTCCAGCGGTCGGTCCTCGTGGCCAGGGAGGCGGAGGACGCCGTCGACACCTTCGGGAAGGTCGACATCGACGGCGATTTGGTCGTTCGAAATGACCCAACGAACGGCGACCCGGCCGTGCGGTGTCTCGAGCTCGGTTTCGGCCTCGGTCAGGCCGCCACCGGGTTGTGGAGCGATGAGCACCTTCGAATAGCCGGGGGCGAGCGGCGCGATACCGCCGACGACCCTGTGCATCCAGTCGGCAACCGCGCCGAGGGCGTAGTGGTTGAAGGAGGTCATCTGACCGGGGTTGATGGTGCCGTCCGGGAGCATCGAATCCCATCGTTCCCACACGGTGGTCGCACCCATGGTGATGGGGTAGAGCCACGACGGGCACTCGCGCTCGAGGAGGAGCTTGTACGCGTCGTCAAGGTGGCCAGTCTTCGTCAGCGCGTCGGTGATGAACGGGGTTCCGGCGAATCCGGTGGAGATGCGATAGCCGGCCTCTGCGGAGAGTACGGCCAGCCGGTCACCGGCCACAGCCTCGTCCGCCGCATCCAACAGGTCGAACACGATCGCCAGCGCGTAGACGGTGGTGCAGTCGCTGAAGACGCGACCTCCGTCGACGTAGTGCTCGTTGAACGCGGTCCGAAGGCCGACCGCGAGAGCCGCGAATTCGGCCTGCTCCGCTTCCAGGCCAAGGATCCTGGCCGTCTCGGCCACGATCCTCGCCGACCGGTACGCGCAGGCTGTGGCCACAACACCGGTGTCGGCCTTGGCCCGGGCCGGGTCCTCCGGCGGCGCGTCCGGATCGAGCCAGTCGCCGAACTGGAAGCCCGTGTCCCAGAGGCCGTTCGGTGAGAGCAACGAACGGACGCGGCGGACGTGTGAGGCCATGGAGTCGAACTGGCGGCGGAGCACCTGTTTCGTCGCCGTACGCCTGATAGAGAGTCCACGGAACCCACACGCCGGCGTCGCTCCAGAGCGCGGTCGACTCGGGCGCGGGGAAACCGCTCGGGCGTTCGAGGAACTTCAGCACGTCGGGAACGACGTAAGGAATGATTCCGTCGTGGTGAGACTGCTCGAGTGCGACGTCGGCCAGCCAGTCGCTGAGGAATGAGTCGACGTCGTACAAGAACGCGGCCGTCGCGCGCGAACGCTGCGATATCACCGGTCCATCCGAGACGTTCGTCGCGCTGCGGGCAGTCGGTGGGTACGTCGACGAAATTGCCGCGCATCCCCCAGACAACATTGTTGTGGAACTGGTTCAGCAGCGGGTCAGAGGTACGGAACGTTCCGATGCGCTTGAGCTCGGAGCCGATCGCGACAGCGGTGAGGTCCTCCGGCTTCAGCTCCCCCGGCCAGCCCGATATCTCGACGTACCGGAAGCCGTGGAAGGTAAACGTGGGCTCGAATTCGTCCCGGTCGCCGCTGAGGACGTATCTGTCGGTTGCGAGAGCCGTGCGCAGCGGCCGAGTGCCGAGTTCGCCATGCTCGAGAACTTCCGCGTGCCGGACGGAGATCTCCGTTCCCGCCGGTCCCTGAACCGTGACATGCACCCAGCCGACCAGATTCTGGCCGAAATCCACGAGCGTCTTCCCGGACGGCGACGTCGTGATTTCCTTCACCGGCAGCTCGTTCCAACGCACGACGCCTGGGCCGAGATTTGGCGTGAGGATCTCCGTGTCGAAGTCCAGCACGTGAACGCCAACCCAGGTCTCGCCGGCGAATCCCGGCCGTAGCCAGGAGTCGTCGCGGCGACGGGCGTCGATGGTCTCGCCGTCGTACAGGTCGTTCGCGACCACCGCGCTCGGGCCTGCCATCCAGCTCTGATCCGTGGCGATGACTTGCGTAAAGCCGTCTTCGAAGGTGACCTCCAGCTGCGCGAACACGCCGAGCTCGTCGCCGTACAGCGCGGACCGACCCGACCAGCCCAGTCGCCCACGGAACCAACCGTTGCCGAGGGCCACACCGAGCACGTTGCTGTGATCCAGTTGGCTGGTGACGTCGTAGGTCGCGTATCGGAGACGCCATTCGTAGCTGCTCCAGCCCGGCGTCAGAAGGTCGTCCGAGATCGGGCGGCCGTTGAGCCACGCCTCCACGACGCCCAGGGCTGTGAGCGTCAGCGACGCACTTGCCACGGCACCGTGGTCCGCTTCGAGCGTAAATTCCCGTCGCAGCAGCGGCGCGCCATCGAAGTCTTCGTCGGCGGCGATCATTCGAGCTTGCCAACTCATTGATGTATCTCCATTGGATGTTGGTCGTTCTCGGTCATCGAATTGGCTGCGGGGCGCAACCGCCCGCGCTGACGAGTGGGCGTCGGTGGGTGGCTGCGGTGTCAGCCTTTGATGGCCCCGCTCGTGAGGCCGGCGACGATCTGCCGGTTGGAGAAGATGTAGGCGATCAGGGGCGGAATGGTGATGAGCAGGATGTCCATGAACAGCAGGTTGTAGTAGCTGATGTTCTGGCCCTGGAAGGTAAACAGCGTGAGCTGAACGGTGGCGTTCTCGTTGCCCGGCAGGAAGTAGAGCGGGCCGGCGAAGTCGTTGAAGACGAACACCGACTGGACCACGACCACCGTCACAACGACGGGTCGCAGCAACGGCAGGACAACCCGGAAGAAGAGCCGGAACGGGCCGGCGCCGTCGAGCACCGCCGCCTCGTCGAGCTCACGGGGAATGTTCCCGACGAAGGCACGGAACAGCAGGATGGAGAACGACAGCCCGAAGGTGGCCTCGATCAGGATCATTCCTGGCAAGGTTCCGAACAGATGCAGACGCTGGAGCACCCAGATGGTCGGCACCACAGCCGGTGGCACGATCAATCCGGCCAGGACGAAGAAGTTGACGACCGCGTTCCACTTGCTCTTCCGGCGCGCGAGCACGTACCCGGCCATCGCGGCGAGAACGACCGTGATCGTGACTGACGTGACGGTCAGGATCGCGCTGTTGAAGAAGGCGCGCCAGATGATTCCGTCGTTCGTCTGGAGCACGGCGCGAAGGTTCGCGAAAAACTGCCAGTGCGTCGGCCACGAGAACGCGAGGGTCGACGCGTCGGCGGGGGCCTTCGACGCCTGGAGGACCACGAATACGAACGGAACGAGGAAGACGACGATGGACACGATGATCGCGATGGTGCCCACGATCCAGGCACGGGTGCGTGCGCTGGTCACAGTTCCACCTGCTTCCGGTTGAGTACATACGCAAGCGGAACCATGATCACTGTGACGACGAGGAACAGGATCACGTTTCCGGCGGCCGAGAGACCATAGAATCCGGCCTCGTATTCCTTGTAGATGACGGATGCGATCACGTCGCTCGTGAAGCCGGGCCCACCGCCCGTGGTGGCCCAGATGATGTCGAACGATCGCAGGCCACCGATGAGGGAGAGGATGATGACGGTCGCCGTCGCCCCTCTCGAGAGCGGAATCGTGATCTGGCGCAACATCTTCCAGGAGCCGGCGCCGTCGATCCTCGCCGCCTCGAAGTACTCGTTCGGAATGGCGACAATGCCGGCCATGAAGATCAGCGTCGCAATGCCGACACCCTTCCAGATGTCGACGGCCGCGATCGTGTAGATGGCGAGGTGTGGGTCGGTGAACCAGCCCGGCTGCGGCAATCCGAAAAACCCTGCAACGGCGTTGACCATGCCATGGAACGGGTCGAGCAGGGACTTGAACATGAATCCGACACCGATCGTCGAAACCAGCACCGGGAAGAACACGACGGCTCGGAGATAACCGCGACCGATGACGGGCCCGGTCAGGAGCACAGCCAGGAAAAACCCGATAACGACCTTGGCTCCGGAGGTAATGACACCGTAGAGCAGGGTGTGAATGAAGCTGGTGTAGAGCTGCGGATTTTGGAAGAACTGCTGTGAAGTTGTCGAACCCGATGAAGCTGCGAGTCGAACAGTGACCACCGCGTCAGCGAGAAGTAGAACGACGCGACCGACGGGATGGCGAAGAACACGATGTACAGGACGACCGTCGGGATGAAGAACGACGTCGGGTAGTACGACTTGATCGGCCGCCGCTTCTTCGACACATGAGGCTCGGTGATGACGTCGGCCGCTTGTATCGCGGTCGTGGTGTTGGCCGTCGACACGATTTGCTCCTCATCGGGTTCACTGCTGGAATGCGACACGCGGGGTCGATGGCCGCTGGTCATCGACCCCGGTGTTCACACGCTTTGCCACAGGGGCATGAGGGTCGCCCGGTCTACCAGCCCGGGAGTCCGAGCTGCTGGGCCTGAGCCTTCACGTCGTTGTCGTACAGGGAGGCGCCCTGTTGCGCACTGCTGATGCCGGAGCCGACCTGAATGAGGATCTTCTCGAGGTTCGGACCCTTGATCGGCGAAATGAACTCCAGCGCCAGCCCGGTCTTTCCGGCGGTCTGATACTGGGCCTCATCGGCAACCAGCGCCGGGGCGTTACTCGGAACCGTGCACGTACTGATCGCGAACGGACCGGCAGGAACGCCCGCCGAGTTCTGGATGTCGCAACCGGCCGGCGAGTTGATGAACGCGACGAACTTCTTGGCCGCGGCGAGCTTGGCGCCGGTGGTCGACTTCGGGATGTACGATCCACCAGCCTCCCAGACGGTCGCGTGCGCATCACCCGAATCCGGCGGCATCGCGAAATAGCCGATGTCGTTCACCTGGTCCGGGTTGCTCTGCACCACATTGGAGATGATCACGGTGATCATCGGGTACTGCGCCGCCTGGCCGGTGGCGAGCAGCTTCAGCGCGTTCACGTTCGTCAGCGACGCGTAGTCCTTGTTCATCAGGCCCTTGTCGAAGATCTCCTGGGTGTGCGTGAAGCCAGCCAACGCGGGCGGGTCGACGTACTTGGCCTTGTTGTTCGTGTAGTCGGTCGCCCAGTTCGGATCCTGTTCGCTGACGTTCGCGAAATCAGCGAGCACAAAGAGCTGGCTGGTCCAGGTGTCCCCGTAGGACTGCGAGGACCGGGATGATGCCGGCGGCCTTGATCTTCTCGCTGTTGCTGATGAACTGGTCCCAGGTCGTCGGCACCGACAGCCCGAGCTTCGCGTAGACCTTCTTGTTGTACATGACGCCGCCGTCGAAGGTCGTGCCGTTCGGGGCGCCGTACAAACCCTTCGGCGTGCTGACCGTCTTCTTGAAGTCAGAGGTGAGATCTTTCACCCACGGCTCGTTGGTGAGCGGCTGCAGCGTTTGGTCGGGGTGAAGAGCCTGGAACAGCGACCCCGAGTTGTACAGGAACACATCGTCCATGGTCCCCGTCGACAAGCGGGTCTTGACAAGGTTGTCGCCATCGGTGCCACCCGGACGAGTGTCGACCTTAACCGTGATCGTCGGATTCGCCTGGTGAAACGCAGTCGCCATATCGTTCGCGAACTTCGTCGCCGCCGGATCATTTCCACCAGCCAACAATGAAATCGTCGTCGCGCCGCCCGAGCTGCTCGCGTTCGACGATGAGCAAGCGACAAGCGCCGCGCCCACTAGGGCGACACCGCCGAGCATGGCGACAACGCGGGCTGCCGTCCGTCTAGGGAACATGAAATACCTCCTTGGTATTGGGCGTCCCCGCTCCCGCCGGGAATCCGGCTGGCATTGAATCGCTTCACACGAAAATAGGTACTTGAGTGGTTAACGTCAATCGCGGGCTGTAACGATTCAGAAACGTGATATCCGGTCGGCTTGCTTTGGCGGATCTGGCGCGGTCGGTCGTCGGTGCTCAAACGTTGCTACGTTTGCGCAGGGACGTCGAGCGCGTCGCGGTAACTTCGCGTCATTCGCTTCGGCCCGCGTACAGGAATTCGCGGCAGGCCCCGCGGATACCGGACGCCTGAAACGGGTCGACGGCGCATCGCGTTCATTCGTGTCCCACGGGATCCATTGGTCTCTGACCGCCCCTGCGGGAGCGCCTGCCTCGCGGTGACGGCGCATCCCGGCACAGAGCTGGCGATGATCGCTTTAGCAGCCGCGATGTCGAGGAAAGCGAGGGGCTAGAGGTGCTTCCTCGCCTCCGCCTCGGTTTGTTTGCGAAGTCGAGCAACCCTCGAGACTGCGTGTCAGAACCTGCTCGATGGGCCGGACGATTCCGACTTTTGGGGCTCGGCAAACTCGGTGCCAGCCGGAACTATTCATCCGAGCGAGCAGTTCTGGCTCACGAGTCTGGTGTGAGATAAGCAGGACTCTCGCCGCGGTGCTTCGGGTGCGGTGCCATTGCGCTCAACCTCCGTCTCTGCGGTCGTCGCCGCGAGTTCGGCGCCCGTGACCGGCCGGCCGAGCGAGCGCACCGGTCCGGCACCTCAACGTTCGATCGCTGCTCCGTTTGGTCCATCGGCGGCCCATGACGTGAAAGATTTCACTCTGGCCAGGGACGCTAGCGGTGTGCGCCACGTCACGTCAAGGGAGTGTTTCACTTTCGTTACGGGCCCGACGCGGCGACGCCCATCCGGTCTGTTCCGTTCGTCGCCAAGCCAAAGCTCCCTCCGCACAACGCTTTGGGCAAAACGGCACGGCTCCCGTGCACGGCCGGGCGGCACCCGTTCTCTCGTGGCGTCGGTGGGTTGGGGTGTTGATACCATCAAATCCGCCGGCTTCGCTGGGAGGACGACGTGACCGACCCCGCAAATATCATAAATGTCGCCAAACGGGCAGGCGTTTCTCTCGGCACGGTGTCCAATGTGCTCAACCGACCGGAGCGGGTGGCGCCCGCGACCCGCGAACGGGTCCTCCAGGCCATCGAGGACCTCGGGTTCGTCCGCAACGAGGCCGCGCGCCAACTGCGGGCCGGCCGCAGCCGTACCATCGGATTGTTGGTCCTCGATATCGGAAACCCATTCTTCACCGACCTCGCAGCCGGTGTCGAAAGCGCCGCCGCCAAGTCTGGCCTGTCCGTGATCCTGTGCAACAGCAGCAACAGCCCGGACCGGGAGAACCACTACCTGAGCCTGCTCCAGGAGCAGCGTGCCTACGGCATCCTCATCACGCCCGTCAGCAGCCGGAACCCGCGTATCGGCGAGATCCGCCAGCACGGCACGCCCACCGTCCTGGTCGACCGTGGCGCACCGCGCCGGCAGTGCTCAGTCGCCGTTGAAGACGTGGTGGGCGGCGAGATCGCCGCGTCCCACCTCCTCGATCTGGGCCACACCCGGATCGCCTTCGTTGGCGGACCGTTGAAAATCAACCAGGTCGCCGACCGCCTCACCGGTGCCCGGCGAGCGGTACGGACGGCCGGACTCGACGACGACCGCTTGTCGCTCATTGAGACCGACGTTCTCAATGTGTCGGCCGGGCGGGAAGCCGGCGCTCGGATCGCCGACATGAGCAAGCGCAACCGGCCGACCGCGGTCTTCTGCGCCAACGATCTGCTGGCGCTCGGCGTGCTGCAGGAAATGACCCGCCGCCACCTTGACGTGCCGGCCGACCTTGCGATCATCGGGTACGACGACATCGACTTCGCGGCGGCAGCGGCCGTACCGCTCACGTCGGTACGCCAGCCACGCTCGCAACTCGGTCAGGCCGCCACCGAACTGCTCATTGATGAGGTGGCCCAGCCCGAGACACATCAGCATCGGCAGGTCGTCTTCGAGCCGGAGCTGGTGGTCCGCGACTCCACCGACCAGAAGGCGCGCATTGAGTAGGTCTGGCCTCGGCGCGTGACTACCTGCCGTCAACGGGCGGCTTGCAGATATTCGTCGACGTCGGCCGCGAACTCGGCATGATGCTGGAAGAGGAAGCCGTGCGCCGCGTCCGGGTAGATCTTGATCTGCGCCTGCGGGATAAGTCCAGCCAGCAGGTAGGAGTAGTGCGGCAGGATCATCGGATCGTTGTCGCCGTTGGCGACGAATACCGGCATGTCGATAGCGCTGACCCGTTGTAGGTGTGCGTGATCCGGGACGCCCCAGGCGCAGACCGCGTCATACTGCGCCTCGCGGGTGGCCCATGTGGTGGGCGTGTCCCGGTTCTCGGTCCGGGCGTACATCCGGGCCAACGCTTCCTTACCTGCCTGTTGACTGGCGGCCGACCGGGCGAAGAACACCCCGAGGTATTCCTCCGGGGAGGTCTGATGCGAGCCGACGGCGTCGATGACGTCGGCGGCCCAGCCATGCATCCCCGCCGCGCCCTGTGGCGCCGACGACGCCAGAATTAACTTGCGCACCAGGGCCGGTCGGGTCAGCGCGATGTGCTGCGCCACGAAGCTGCCGATCGAGAACCCGAGAACATCGACCTGGCCGAGATCGAGCGCAGTCACGAATCCGATCGCGTCACGGGCCATGTGCCCAATCGTGTCCGGCGTCGTGCCGGTCGAGCCGCCCACCCCAGCATTGTCGAACGTGACCACTCGGCGGTTCGATGCCAGGGCGTCGATCAACGCCGGATCCCAGTTGTCGAGATTGCCACGGAAATGCTGCAGGAGGACCAGCGGCACGCCACCCTCGCCGCAGTCGCGGTACGCATAATCGATCCCGTTCGTGGCGCCGATCACCTTGTTCGGAAGCTCCGAATATCTAGCGGTCATCGATCGTCTTCCTCTCCCGGCTCGCTCATCCGATTCATCGCTGCGGCGTGACGCTGATCGCCCGGGCACGCTCAGGCTGTTCGAGCGATCCCCAAACCGGACGCTACGCCGCCGTCGCCGTGTCGGTGAGCGGATCGGCCGGCGAGGTGACGGTGGCTGCGTATCCGAGCGTGTCGCCGACTCAGGCCGCATGTACGTGGGTCGGACCCAACTGTGCGCCAGCCTCAGCGAGTGCGTCGCTAATCGTGAGACTCCGGCCCGAGTCGACCAGAGTGCTGAACGCGTCATCGGACACGAGCGCCCTGATCCGGTCAGTGGTCCGGCGTTCCAGTTCGATCACCGACGGCCACGGTGTCAGACCGATGGTGTCGCGCGCCGCCGCGGCCGCTCCCGTGAGGCGGGCGGCGAGGTGGCTGTCTCCGCGCTGGAGGGCGAGCGCGCCGAACGCGCCGATGCAGCGGGTCAAGCCTTCGAGGTGGTCGAAGTCCTGGTAGCACCCGACCGCGACAGCGAGGTGTGGTTGCGCTGATTCGGAATCGCCGAGGAGCATGACGTCCAATGCCAGGTCGTAGTGTGCTTCGGCAATGAGGTTCTGGTCATTGAGCGAGGAGGCGATGTCC
Organism: uncultured Actinomycetota bacterium; assembly: GCA_963724705.1. Taxonomy (GTDB): domain Bacteria; phylum Actinomycetota; class Actinomycetes; order Mycobacteriales; family Micromonosporaceae; genus DASQPR01. Next base: position 488,333 of record CAVRVS010000004.1, on the reverse strand, counting down.
AGTGTCTCCTGGTGGCGCTCCTGGGCGCCTGACGTCACGTCCCCGTCGGTGGCCAGGAGCAAGCCGTAGTGCGGCAGTGCGTAGCCCAACGCGAGCGGGTCGTCGGCGGCGCGAGCCACCGACAGCGCCTCCTCGAAGTTCGCGCGGGCTTCGTCGCCGCGCCGCGGATGACAGGACGATCGCCCGTGCCGTGAGCAAGAACGCGACGCGCGCGGGCATCTCGATCCGGCGCGCGTTGGGCATCATGTCGTCAATGAGCTTGCCCGCCTCGGCAAAGGCGCCGTCGTTGAGCAACCTGTTGACCTGCAACCACTGCAGCGCCAAACGGTCGCTTTCCGTACGCAGGCCGCTTTGCGGCAGTGCCTGGATCTGTTGCCACAGCTCGGAGGACTGCCTCAGGTGCCCGCACGCCAGCAACCACACCCAGACGTCGCCGAGAGCGCGCAGCAGCGGGCCTGACGGCTTTCCGTTACGGCCGATCCACCCGATCACGACCTGAAGGTTCGGCTGCTCGCTGTCGAGCCGACGCATCAACAGGTCCTGCGAGCCGAGCCGGTCGTTGGCTGCCTCGAGGACGTCGAGGACGTACCGGTGAAGACGGCTGAACGTCTGGTCCGCTTGCTCCAGTCGCGCGGCAGCGAATCGGCGGATCGGATCGAGCAGTTGGAACCCGCGCTGACGGTCGGGCCGCTCCGACGGGCTCACCATGCTGCTGTCCACCAGAATGGACAGATCCTCAACCACATCGGCGTCGTCGGCCCCGCAGACCGCCGCAACGCCGTCGACGGTGAATGGCGCCGCGAACACTGACAACCGCGTCAGCAACTCTCGTGCGGACGGGGACAGCAGGTCATAGCTCCACGAGATCGTGTTGGTCAGCGTCTGCTGCCGATCGGGCAGGTCGACGAGGGCGCCGGGTTGCTCGAGACGTCCGTACAGCTGGCTGAGCATCTGTTCCGGTGTCAGCAGCCGCATCCATGCCGCGGCCAGTTCCAACGCCAGCGGCAGACCGCCCAATCGGCGGCACAACTCGGCCACGGCCGGCGCGTTCTCGCTCGTCAATTCGAATCCCGGCCTGGACATCACGAACGCGATCGACAAACAACCGCAGCGCTGGCGTCCGCGCCAACTCCGCCGGGTCCCCGGTCGCCGGCGGAACCTCCAGCGCGTCGACTCGCCATTCCTGCTCGCCGCGCACCCGCAGCGCCACTCGACTGGTCACCAGGACATGCAGATGCGGCGCGCGCTGCAGCAGGTCAGCGATCACCGGCGCAGCATCGAGCACCTGCTCGAAGTTGTCGAGGACGATCAGCATGTTCCGGTCGGAGAGGCGCCGTCGCAGAGCGTCCAGCGACTGCTCCCGACCCTGCACGACCAGATCGAGCGCCGAGGCGATTGCATCGGGCACAAGCCGCGGCATCGGTGATCGCTGACAGGTCGACGAAGGCAACGCCATCGGGCCATTGCTCTGCGCTGCGTTCCATCGCGGCCAGTGCCAGCCTGGTCTTGCCGATCCCGCCAGCGCCCGTCAGCACAACCAGACGGCGCTCGCTCGCGCCCAGCAAACCGACGATCTGGTTGACGTCGTCATCCCGCCCCACCAGCGTCGTGACGGGCGACGGAGGGATGATGCTCGTGGACGGCGCGCTGCGGATCGTCGAATCGTTCCGCGAGCAACGTCGCCAGGTCCGTCAGGATCAACTCCTGCAGTTGCGTGGCATCCGTGAACCTCTTGTACGAAGACTGACCGCTCGCCTTGATCCGGTCGAGCATCCGGCCCAGCCCTGGCTCCCGACCGGGGGCCGGTGACTTGACGTACAGCAGCCGCGGCATGTTCGCCGCCAACTGGAACTCATCCTCGAGGCCCGAGATCGTCATTCCCGGCCCGACCCAGCCGTAGCTGTCGCCGTAGATGCCGACGAAAACGTCGGACTGCGCGAGGTAGGCCCGGTACAGCGCCTGCGCCGGATGCGGCCGCGCGCCGGATTCGAACATCACCGGGGCCAGTCGCAACTGCTCGATCGCCGCGCGTGCCGCGCTGCGCTCAGCGGCCAGTTCGACCAAGGTCGAAGACACGAACACCCGCAGCCGCTGATCCGGCGTCCTGATGGCGGCCGACCGCTGCGTGCCGGTGTCAGCCATAGGCAGTCCCATCCGCATCGGCGCGCACGACGGCACTCCGGGGACGCCATTCGCTGCGCGCACGGCGCTCCTAGATCCCGCTGCGCGTACCGCCAAGCACTACAACGCTACAAGCTCGGGACGGCGTCGCGACGCAGATCGACACACGTCAGCCGATCGACGCCAACTCATGGCCGCGCCAGTCGCCGATTCTGGAGTGCCGCCGGCCGGTGGTCGATAGCGTGGAAGCCGTGAACAACGTGCCGGTGAACAACGTGCCCGAGCCTATCCCGGAGCGTCTTCGGGACACTGTCTGGAACGCGGAGGACACGGGAGATCCAGCCGTGCTGGCGGCGTTATCACCCGAAGACTATGACACCGCGGTGCGATACCTGAAGGGCATTCAAGCCAACCTTGCGCAGGTTCTGGACGGGCCCCGCCCAAAGCGCAACTAGTACGCGCGGACGGCCAGTCCCATCCAACGAGCGAGCCGCGGGTAAACCCACATCAGTCGCGCACGCTCAACACGATCTTGCCGCCCGGATGCTTCTGGTCGACGATCTCGTGCGCTCGCGCGGCCTCTTCCAAAGGAAGAACGTGGCTCACCGTTGGACGTAACACCCCGCTAGCGAGGAGGGCTGCGAGCTGCCGCGTACGGTCTCCATCGTTGTCGATCAGCACTCCATGCAGCGTCAGGTTGTCGTCCACAATCGGGTCGATGGCCAGCGCCGGCGAGGCAATCGTCGCAAGTGCACCACCGACTCTGACAACGGGAACAACGGATGCCAACAGCGTGCCGCCAACGAAGTCGGCGACGGCGTCAACCCGTCCACCAGCAAGTTGCTTGGTCCGGTGTGCGACATCCTCACGGGTGTAATCCACGCAATGGGCGGCACCCAGTGCGCGCAGGGTCTCATGCATCTCCCGTCGGCCGACGGCGATGGGGTCGAGCCCGAAGCGCGTAGCTAGCTGAAGAAAGAACATTCCAACGCCTCCGCTCGCGCCGAGCACCAGGACGCGGGCACCCGGTTGGAGGTTGAGTCGTGCCATGACGGCCCAGGCCGTACCCGCGGCCAGCGGCGTTGCGGCCGCCGCGACGAACGGGATCGCCGGATCCAGGCGAGCTACCTGGTCGGCATCGACAACCACGAGTTCGGCGTATCCGCCGGCGCCGTCCGGGAACCGTGTCATAGCCATCACACGGTCACCAACCTTGAGTGTCGACACGTCTGTGCCCACTTGGTCAACCACCCCGGCGACGTCATAGCCGAGGATGCATGGCGCTCGCAAACCAGCCCACGTGCCGTCAGCACGATTTCCGGCGTCGACCGGGTTCACGCCGCAAGCGTGGACAACGATGCGAACTTGGTCGGCCCCGGCAACTGGGTCGGCCACCTCGGTCAAACGCAATTGCTCAGGGCCACCAAACGCGCTGACGACTATCGCTTTCAATCACCGGCCTCCTCTCGCCACCATCATTTCCTACGCGGCATCGTCTCGGTGTACCGGATCGATGGTGGACCGAGAGCCCCGCCGGGTTCGACTCCCGGCGGGGCATCCCGTGTCGGGCCGGCGCGGCGAGCGACGGCGCGTCGGCGGGCCGATTACGACGTCGGGGTGACTCCGGCCGCGAACCGGATCAGGTCGGCGTCGGAGAGCGGGCCGTTTTCCGGCTCGTGCACCGCATAGTTGAAGCCTGGTCGCAGGACGTACACCGTCACCTGACCGTCCGGGTCGTGATTGATCTTGGCCGGAAAGCCACCGACGGTGATCGACTCGCCGGTGGCCTGAGTCCCGATGGCGCCACTGACCACACCGACGGCGTCGTCGGTCGACTGGTTGTTCAGTTGGCCCGGCGCCGACAGGAGGAGAACGAACTGAGCCGGCGAGAGCTCTGGGTGGATCTCTTGGTATGCCACCTGGTAGCCGCGCGGCGCGAGCGACAGGGTGAGTGGTAGAGCGTCGGGCGTGCGAGGCCGGTCGGCGAGGCCGTTCGCATAATGCTGCACCTGCGCCGAGCTGAGGTCGCTACCCAGGACCGACACCCACTTGCCGTGCAGCCGCCAGACGATCAGCACCTGCGAGACGCCGCCAACGGCCCCGGTGTAAATCGTCGCCGGGTGGCCGCTCACCGTCGTCGGTTTGTGCGTCGCCGGGGAGAAGTCGACCCCCGGTTTGCTGACGTCGACCGACGCCATCAGGCCCTTGTTGCCGGTGGTGGCGGTGTAGACCAGGCGTACCTCGCCGACGGTCTTGCCTTCGGTCGGCGCGGGCAGACCCGGCCGGCGTGACGGTGGGATTCATCGGGAACGCGACCGGCGTGAACGTCGGCGCCCCGAGCGGTACCCGCGTCGCGTGTGACGGCGCGGCCGGCGAGCTGGTCGCCGTGACCGCAGGCGCAGTGCTGACGTTCGGCTGACCAGCGCTCAGCGGCGCGCGGCCGGTGTGCCGCGCCCCGGTCAGCACGTACGGCGTACCGATGGCCGCAGCGACCGCGACGACCACGACGACCCCGGCCAAACCGGCCCGGTGGCGCACCTGTCGACGGTGCGTTCGGGCGCGTACGGCATCGAGCGTGCCGGATCCGTCCGGCGCGTCCTGAGCATTGGCGAGGAGCGAGTCACGCACTTCCCGATCGAGATCCTCGATATTCATTGTGGGTCTCCCTGAGGTTGGGTAATTCGCCGCGACAGCCCGGCCCGCAGCGTGCCCAGTGCCCGCGAGGCATGGACCCGTACGGTGACGGGGGCGCACCCCAGCACCTCGGCGATCCGTCGGTCGTCGAGGTCCTCGTAGAAGCGCAGCACCATCACGGCCCGCTGCGCCCGCGGCAGGCTGGCCAGCAGCGACCACAACTCGTCACGCGAAGCGAGTTGCTGGGTGAAATCGACCGATCCGGCATGGGGCTCCGGTGGCTCGGCGAACACCTTCTCGGTGCTCACTCGCCGCCGTCGCCAGGACAAATGCGCCCGTACCAGCGCGGCGCGCAGGTAAGCATCGGGGTTCTCGTTCTCGACGCGGCGCCAATGCCGGTGCGTCCTTGACAAGACGTCCTGCACCAGATCCTCGGCGAGAAACCGATCACCACACAGCACGTACGCGAAGCGCAGCAACCGCCCACTGCTCGCGGTCACGTACTCCTCGAACGAATCCCGCATCCGCGCTCCTCACGGTCGCTGCTCGCGGCTTCTTGTTGGCTATGACGTTGAACGCGGTGAGCGGCGTGGATTGTTTACCCGGAAGACCCGCTCATTGTCACGCCGGCCGCCGCCGTCGTGACCAGGCAACCGGCCGTCGCGCCATCACCTGACAGGACACTCGGACACGGTCGATAGAGTTCGCTCATGCCTCGTCCATGTCGCGTTGGTATCCAGCTGCCCGAGGTCGAGCGGCGCGTGGAGTGGCCCGAGTTGTTCTCGATGGCCCGCGCCGCGGAGAGTGCCGGATTCGACTCGCTGTGGCTTGGCGACCATTTGCTCTATGACCTGCCCGGCGGTGTCACGCGGGGACCGTGGGAGGCATGGACCGCACTCGCCGCCCTGGCCGCCGTGACCGAACGTGTCGAGCTTGGACCACTCGTGGCGTCGACGAGCTTCCATGCCCCGGCGATGTTGGCCAAGCAGGCGGCGACCGTCGACGCCATTTCGGGCGGGCGGCTGATCCTCGGCCTCGGCGCGGGCTGGAATGAACGGGAGTACCGCGCGTTCGGGTTCCCGTATGACCATCGTGTATCCCGGTTCGAAGAGGCTTTCACTATCATTCGCCGCTTGCTGCGGGAGGGGCGGGTCGACTTTGACGGCGCGTACTACCGGGTCGAGGACTGCGTCGTCGACCCGGGGCCGACGCGGCCGGGCGGCCCTCCTCTGATGCTCGGCTCTATCAGCCCCCGCATGCTGCGCATCGGGCTACCCCATGTCGACGCGTGGAATGTCTGGTGGAGCCAGTACGGCAACACCCCCGACGGATTCGCCGCCGTCCGTGACCGTGTCGATGAGGCTGTCGTACAGGCTGGGCGTTTGCCGGGTGAGGTCGCCGCCACCGCGGCGGTGCTCGTCGGCCTGCCCGGCGGAACCGGCAGGCTCATGGGCGATGCGTATAACAGTCGAGTCCGACCGGTTCACGGTTCGGCCGCCGATATCAGCGGCCACCTCGAAGCGATGGCGCGCGCCGGTGCCACGCACCTTCAGCTAGTGGTGGACCCGATCACCAGGGGGTCCATCGAGATGCTTGGCGACGTACTCGCCGCACTGGACCGTGCCTGAGAAGAGCGCTGGGGTAGGCGTTCTGTCCCGCCACGCACCTGGCCGCGGATAGCCTTGACTATGGCCGCCGCACCGGCTGATGCCGCCAACTTCGGGGTCGGCTCGTGGATTGAGCGCCGCGCCAGGGTCTCGCCAGACCGTCTGGCTCTGGTCGGAGATGGTCGCTCGTTGACGTACGCGGATCTGGCCGGTCGGGTTCGGCGCCTGGCCAACGGTCTGCTGGGGCTCGGTGTGGAGCGCGGCGACCGCGTGGCATGGCTGGGATCGAACCACCCGGCGTTCCTGGAGTCGCTGTTCGCCTGCGGACTTCTCGGCGCGGCCCTCGCTCCGGTGAACCACAGGCTCACGGCGGATGAGATTCGCGCAGTCCTTAACAACACGTCTCCGAAGGTGCTGATCCAGGGCAGCGGAGAGTCAGACTCCGTCTCGACGCCGGACGCGGTCCGGCATCGGATCACCGTGGCGGGCCCCGCCGACGCGCCGATCGACTTCGAGACGCTCGTGACGACGTCCGCCGAGCATCCGATCGAGGTGCCGGTGGACATGAACGACGTCTGCCTGCTGCCCCACACCTCCGGCACCACCGGCTCGCCCAAGGCAATCATGCTTACCCATGCCAACGTGATGTCGAACGTCGTCAATCTCATCGCGTCCGCGGACCTTCGCCACGACGACGTCACTGTGGCGATCACTCCGTTCTTCCGGGTCGGCGGTACCGGCGTCAACATCCTGCCGGTCCTGTTCATGGGTGGAACAGTTGTCGTACCGGACGACGTCAGCCCCGGGGCGATCCTGCGGGCGATGCAGCGCCACCGAGTGACGGTGGGATTCGGTAACCCGGACCTTCTCGACGCTCTGGCGCGCTGCGCAGACTGGTCAGAGACCGACCTGTCGAGCGTTCGGTTCATCATTACCGGCGGCGCGCCGGTGCCCGAACACCTCATCCGCCATTATCTGGATCGCGGCGTGATGCTGCTGCAGGGTTACGGACTGTCCGAGGCGGCACCGGTCGCACTCCTGCTCGACCCAACCAGCTCACTGGCCAAGATCGGATCTGCCGGGCGGCCACCGCTGCTCGTCGACATCCGGATCGTGGCACCAGACGAAACCCCGGTCGGCGCGGGCGAGACCGGCGAACTGCTGGTGCGCGGACCCAACGTGATGGCCGGGTACTGGAATCAGCCTGAGGCCACCCGCGAGGCCATGACACCGACAGGCTGGCTGCGTACGGGCGACGCGGCGCGCGCCGACGAGCAGGGCTATGTCTGGATCGTCGACCGGATAGCGGACCGGTTCTTCGCAGATGGCCGACCCGTCTACCCGGCGGAAGTGGAACGGGTTCTGATCGGTCATCCGTCGATCGCCGACGCCGGCGCCGTGCAGATCCCCGCCGAAGACGGCCGCCAGATGGTCGCCGCCGTTGTCGTATTGGCCGCCGGATCGAAGGCCACCGACCACGAGCTGCTTGCGTTTGCTCGCCAGAACCTGGCGTCGCACCAGGCGCCGTCGTCGATGACCTTCGTCGATCAACTTCCGCGAAGCTCGGTGGGAAAGCTCGTGCGTGCTCAGCTCCGCGCCTTGGTCACGGCCGAGCCGACGGACTAGGCGGGTACGCGAACCACTCACGACCCGAGGAGCACGGGCAGGATCGACAGCAGGAAGATCGACTCCGGTGGTCCGGCGGGATTGCTCGTATGGGCCGCTGTCACCAGGTGCGCCGTCCTATGGTTGGCCAAGGTACGAGGGCTCGGTGCGATGCCCTTGGAGCGGGACCGGCCAGCGCTCATCGCAATCAGACGCTGGAGCCCGCGATCAGAAGCTGGGCCATGCCGTACGAGGCGGACGGCTTCGTACGAGGCGGATGGCCCGTACGCGACCTCAAAGCAGCCCGAAGCGTAAGGAGATCGGCATGTCTGTCACGACCGAAGCGTCGGCCAGCGCTGCAGGGATCCGGCCGTTCCGGGTCGAGACTCCGGAAGCGGAACTCGAGACGCTGCGCGGCCGCATCGCCGCGACGCGATGGCCACACAAGGAACTCGTCGACGATCGGTCCCAAGGTGTCCAGTCGGCGACCATCAACAAGCTCGCAGACTACTGGGCATCAGATTACGACTGGCGCAATTGCGAGTCGAAACTCAACGCGCTATCCCAATTCAAGACCGAAATCGACGGCGTCGACATCCACTTCATCCACGTACGCTCGCCGCACCCGGACGCGTTGCCGCTGATCATGACGCACGGTTGGCCCGGCTCGGTCATCGAGCTGCTCGAGGTCGTGGGCCCGCTCACCGACCCGACCGCGCATGGCGGCCGCGCCGAGGACGCGTTCGATCTCGTGCTGCCATCCCTGCCCGGCTACGGCTTCTCTGGCGAACCGACCGAGGTCGGCTGGGATCCCGCCCGCGTAGCGCGCGCCTGGGCGGAGCTGATGCACCGACTCGGCTACACCCGGTATGTCGCCCAGGGCGGTGATGTGGGCGCCAGCGTCACCGACGCAATGGCACGGCAGGCGCCCGAAGGGCTGGTCGGCATCCACACCAACCTCCTCGTGACAGCGCTAGGCGGTCCCCAGCCGACGGAATCCGAGGATGAACGCGCGGCGGCCGCCGCGCTCGCCACCTTCCGGGCAAGCGGCTTCGGCTACTTCCTGGAGCAGGCCACGCGACCGCAGACGATCGGCTATGCCCTGTTGGATTCGCCCGTCGCCTTGGCGGCCTGGATGCTCGACCACGACACGGACAGCTACCAGAAGATCTCCCGCGCCTTTCTCGAAGACCAGCCGGCGGGCGATCTCACCCCGGACCGGATCGTCGACAACATCACGCTGTACTGGCTGACGGGCACCGGGGCCTCGGCGGCCCGGTCGTACTGGGAGAGCGGACGAGCCACAGCGCTCGGGGCCGGCCAGACTCCCCCGGAGGTCTCGATCCCGGTCGGCTTCACCACGTTCCCTGGCGAGATCTTTCAGGCTCCGCGCAGCTGGGTCGAGAACTCCTATCCCAACCTCACCTACTTCAACAAGGTCGACAAGGGCGGCCACTTCGCCGCGTGGGAAGAGCCGGAACTCTTCGCGAGCGAAGTCCGCGCCGCGTTCCGGCCGGTACGCTAGACGTCTGCGCATTGCTCTGAACGTCTCGTGATACGTCACCTCACTCGAGCCAGGAGCAGCCGTGGCCACGATCCACATCCATCAGACAACCACCGCGACGCCCGAGCAGTTTGTCGCTGGGCTCACTGACTTCGGCCCAGACCGCTCGAAGCTCTTTGGCAATAGCGCTGACGACTACCTCAAGGTGCATGACCAGAGCCCCGGCCACGCCGACGTCACGGAAGGTTCGCGTGGCATCTGGGAGCGCCTGCAATATGACTGGTCCGAGCCCAACCGAGTCGTCATGAAGACCACCGATTCCAACGCGTGGGGCCGTGCCTCGGGTCACACGTACACCTTCGCGCGGCAACCCAACGGCACCACCGACGTGGACGTCGTGGTCGTTCGCGAAGGCAAGAATCTCAAAGGACGGATGCTCGAGCTCCTGGTCGGCACCCTCGGCAAGCGCGCCCTGGCAAACCAGTTCGGAAAGACCGTCAAGGCCATCGAAGCTCAGAACTACGGAGCCACGGCGTAACCGCTCCTGCACCAGCCGCCACGGTGAGCTGGCAGCCGGAACGTCGAGCTCAGGCGCCCGTGACACCGTCCAGACACTGGCGTACGAGGTCGGCGTGGCCGTTGTGCCGCGCGTACTCGCCGATCATGTGTACGTAGATGAACCGCAGCGAGATCTCGTCGCCGTCCGCATCGGTAACCGAGTCATCCAACGAGGCGCCCGCCGCGATCGCCCGGGCGGCTTCCTGCTCGGCGAGCAGGGCCGCGTACGCGGCTTCTGCCTGGTCACCGTCGACCTCTTCAAAGTCGGCGTCGGGCCGCTGCGGCGTCGAGTACAGACGCGGCACCGCCTCGCCCGCAAAACGCTCGCGGAACCAGATCCGCTCCACCTTCGACAAGTGCCGGATCAAGCCGAGCAGGCACAGGTTCGACGCGGCGATCGGTGCGGTCGCCAACTGCGCACCCGTCAGGCCGGCGCACTTGTAGAGCAGCGTGGCCCGGTGCCAGTCGAGCAGGCCGCGAAGAAGTTCGGGTTCGGGCGCGGCAGTTGAGCCGCCTGGGCGGGCAACGTCGGGAGCGGTCCAGATCATCCAGACACCCTGCCACACGACCGACATCGCGCACGCATGGCGGTCGCCGGTGCTACGACGCCGATCTCAGCATGAACACGATGGGCGGGCAGGCGCCGGCTTGTGCCTGCCCGATGACCACGAAACCGTGACGTTCGTAGAAGGGAACGGTTCGCGGGTTGGGGGTTTCCAGGTACGCGGGCAAATGATCCTGATCGACGATGTCGAGGCACAACTTCAGCAACCGGCCGCCGAGTCCCGTGCCCCGGAGCGCGGCATCCACGCCGAGCCAGGGGAGATACCAGTGCGGAAAACTCGGGTGGGCCGCCTCCATCTGTTCAAGCGCCGCGTAGGTGTCGGCGTGCTTGCCCGGATCGACGGTCTCGGTGAGATAGCCGACGATGGCGTCGCCGTCCGGCTCGACGCCCGGCGGCAACCACATCGCCACCGCCGCAAAGTCGGCAAGCCGCCAGACGGCGTGCTCGTCGAATGCCGTGCCGCCGAATGCCGTCAGGAAGCCGGGAAACCGGTCCAAATAGCTCTGCTTGTCGGGATAGAGCCAACGCTCGACCGGATCATCGGCGAACGCCGAAACGAGAGTCGCATATACGCTCGCCTCGTCGGTGCGCGAAACGGGCGCGAAGGATCGATCCCTCATACCACCTGACTCTAGTGCGGCAGTTTCGGATCATCGTGGATGTCGCCAGGACTCTCGCGGGATCAACGTGCGCAACTACGCCGAGCGGACGCGTCGTTGGATACCTGCCGTATGTTGCCGCGCTGGCCGCGTCGATCGCCACGCCCGGCGTACATCGCAAGCCGGGTCCGCCCCTTTCGCTGCCGACCGTCTCGAGGGCACCATGTGAGCACGCCGGCACTGATTTCGCTCGCCGATCTCTACCGAGCGGCCCGCTACAGCACGAACCCGATCGACGAACCGATGCGTGAGCGCGCGCTCGCCGACTCTGAGCACCATCCGAAGCGACATCGCAGCGTCCGTCGCTACGCCGATCGGCGACGCAGGCGCCGAGCGCCTGTGAAGGACACAGCGCAATCGACGCGAGCACGCAGAGTTGATCATCTGGGCGGGACGGTCGGTTGCAAGCCGTGCCGCTCTCAGGTACGGCCGAGGAGCGCCCGCGCGGCGTTCGCGAAAAAGCGCTCGATCTCCGAGCCGAACGGGTTGTCGTGGACCATGTACGTCCACGTCGCCGACGGTCGTGACAGGCCTATGTCGTCCGGCGTCCAGTCAGGACTGTCTATCGTTGCAGCGTCGAACGTCTCCACGGTCTTGTCCTCGGCGGTCGGCCATGAACTCGCGGAACGCCGGGATCGCGGCGCGGTGGAACTCATCGAGCGGATCCTGGCGTCCAAGCGCGCGCAGATGCACGCCTTCGCGAATGTCCGCGAGCATAGCGAGATGGTCGGCCCAGCCCTCGTCGAGCTGGTAGAGCGCGATCAATCGCGCGATTCGGGCGGTCGCCTCATCACCGATCTCCTCTGCCACCTCTGCGTAGTGCTCGCTGCGCTCGCTGATCAGCTCCGCTGCGGCGTCCGTGGTGAGCAACTCCGCGCGCCGGGCTGCGAGCAGCTGACGCTGGCGTTCGATCAGGACTCCGTACCGCCAGGTGTTGCGGTGGATCTCGAAGGCAACGCCCTCAGCGACCCGCTGAGCGTGCGCGACCGCCTCGTCCGCGTTCGGAGCTGTTATCCGACCATCCCAGTCGGCACGACCGTCGACGTGCTCCTCGTTCGTGACGACCAACGAATCCTCGGCGCTGACGAAGAAGACCGAACCGCCCGGGTCACCCTGGCGACCGGCGCGGCCGCGGAGCTGGTCGTCGACCCGGCTGCTGTCGTGCCGGCCGGCTCCGATGACGTAGAGACCGCCCAGCTCGACGACCTCGTCTCGATCGCGCCTCGGTGCTGCCACCGAGGCGGATGTCGGTGCCGCGACCGGCCATCTGGGTCGAGACGGTCACCGCGCCGACGCCGCCGGCCTCGGCGATGATCGCGGCTTCCTCCGCGTCGTTCTTCGCGTTGAGTACGACGCATTCGATGCCCTGTGCCCGCAGGCGCGTCGCCAGCCGCTCCGACTCGGCGACGTCCAGCGTGCCGACCAGCACCGGGCGGCCGGTCTCGTGCGCCGCGGCGACCTCGGCGATCAGCGCGACTTCCTTCTCCTCGGCGCTCGCGTAGACACGGTCGGGCTCGTCGACGCGGATGCACGGACGTGTTCGGTGGGATGACGGCTACCTCGAGACGGTAGAACTCGCGCAGCTGGTCACCGATCTTCATCGCCGTGCCGGTCATGCCGCACACGGTCGGATACAACCCGATGAACGCCTGTACGGTGATCGACCCGAGGACCTGTCCTTCGTCCGTCGCGACAAGGCCCTCCTTGGCCTCGACCGCGGCCTGCAACCCATCCGGCCAGCGCCGGCGGCTGGGCGACCCGGCCGCGGAACTCGTCGACGAGCGCGACCTTGCCGTCGCGCACGATGTAGTCGACGTCGCGAGTGAGCAGCGCCCGGGCGTGCAGCGCCTGGTTGACCGCGGTCAGTCGATGGAGGCTGTCCTCGTCGTAGAGGTCGATCCCGCCGAACGCACGCTCGACGACGACCGCGCCGCGGTTGGTGAGCTGGACGTTGCGACGGTCGTCGACGACATTGAAATCGCGGCCGGGCCGCAACGTCGCGACCAGAGTCGCGGTCGCCGCCGCGATGCTCTCGTCGTCCGTGTCACCGATGCTGCCGGCGAGCACGAGCGGCACACGGGCCTCGTCGATCAGGATCGAGTCGGCCTCGTCGATGATGACCGTCGACATCGGCGGGAGAACGGAGTCGGCCGCATCGACGATCAACTGATCGCGCAGGAAGTCGAAGCCGGCCTCACTGATCGATGCGTACGTGACGTCGCATGCGTACGCCGCGGCGCGCTCGTCGTGGGTGCTGCCTTCGCCGACCGCTGCCGACGGTGAGACCGAGGAGTTCGTAGACCGGTCCCATCCACGTCGCGTCGCGGCGGGCGAGATAGTCGTTGACGGTCAGCACGTGTACGCGTGAGCCACGTACCACATGCCCGAACGCCGCGATGGCGGCGGCGAGTGTCTTGCCCTCGCCGGTTGCCATCTCCGCGACCCGCCCGTCGAGCATCGCCATCGCGCCGAACAGCTGGACGTCGAACGCCCGCTCCCCGAGCGCACGGCGGCCGGCCTCGCGACCTAGCGCGCACACCTCGATGATCTCGTCGCGCGTCAACGCAGCAGCGAGGGCTCCGGCCTCGGCGTCGTCGATATCGGCAGCCTCAGATCGTTCGTCGACACCCGGCAGCATCGCTCGTGCGGCGGACGTCAGCTGCGCATCGGACCACCCACGAATCTCGGTCTCCCGGTCCTCGATGTCGCCTATCAGCGCCTCATACGGCGCGAGGCTGACCGTGGCACCGGGCCGTTGCAGCAGCTGGCGAAAGGACTTCTTCAACCGATCCGTGATTCCCACTCCGCTACTCTAGGCGGCCCTCGGTCAGATCCGGTCTCCCACCGCCTGGCATCGACACCCGCCCGTACCCGCGAAGGTTTCGATTGATCGTTTGCTGACCGCGGCGTCAGCGGAGTTTCGCGACCGTCAGCAGGACAGCCGAGTCTTCCAACGCCTCGACGCTGTGCCGGGCGTCGGGCACGATGAGAAGATCTCCGGCCCGGCCCTCCCACGACCGGTCACCGGCCGACAGCCGGACCCGCCCGTGCAACACCTGCACGGTCGCCTCGCCCGGATTCTCGTGCTCGGCCAACACCGCATGTCCGGTCATCCCGATGACCACCTGGCGGAGCACCTTCTCGTGACCGCCATACACCGTGTCCGCGGTGTGTCCGCCGCCGGCGGAAGCCGCCATGTCGACCTGCTGCCGGGCGAGCGCCTCCAGTGAGATCTTCTGCATACCGTCATTCTCCTGCCGGACGCCGACCGTGAAACAGCAACGCGCGCCCTTGCCAGCCCTGTTCCGGGCGGTCGTATGCCTTGAGTGTCTTTGCCTGGTACGGCGCGCTGTATGTCCGGTCTCCGCCCGGGCGGGCACCTCAGGAACGGTGTCCGATTACTCAAACTCGCGATCGTTGAACTCCGAGCCCGGCCCACAAGCCCACCGTCACCAGGTCGCCAATGCCACACCAAGGTTGCGACGGACGGTTCTGCGGTGCTCGTCCCGCGCGAATCACCGTGATCCGGTGACGCCTCCTCACCTGCCCGGCGACAAGCCTGATAGTGGCCCGCCTGCCGGCAGGAAGTTTCAGCGGTGGATTGACAGGGTCCCGCGCCTGGGAGCGCTGCCAACCAACCCAACCGAAGGGAGATCCTCCATGAGCACCGAGCAGCTAGAGAACCTCGAAGCAATCCTGCGACAGTCAGCGTTCCCCGCCGATATCGACGTGAGCGAGCAACGACGGCTCCTCCGCGAGTTGACATCGGCGCAGCCGCTGCCCGCCGATGTGACCGTGACCGCGGCTGCACTAGGTGCCGTCCCGACAGCCGAGATCACCATCGACGGGGTCGAAGAGCGCCACGTTGTCCTGTACTTCCATAGCGGCGTGTACGTACTCGGGGACGCGGTCAGCACCGCAAGCCTGGCCTCGCAGGTCGGCCGCCGGACGAGTGCGAAGGTCTTCTCGGTGGACTACCGGCTCGCCCCCGAGCACCCGTATCCGGCCGCGGTCGACGATGCTCTGGCCGCTTACGAAGCCCTCCTGCAAAACGGAACAGCGCCGTCGGACATCGTCTTTGCCGGCGAGTCCGCCGGCGGAGGGCTCGCCGTCGCCACCCTGGTCAACGCCCGAGATCACGGGCTGCCCTTGCCCGCCGCGGCCTTGGTCATGTCACCCTATGCCGACCTCACCCTGGCCGGTCAGACCATGAAAACCAAGCGAGATGTCGACCTGCTGATGAGCGAAGACAACCTGCGATCCCGAATCACGGACTATACGGGCGGACAAGACGCCGCTCTCGGCCTGATCAGCCCCATCTTCGCCGACCTGTCGGGCCTGCCGCCCCTTGTCATCCAGGCCGGAACTCACGAGGTCCTGCTCGACGACGCCATCCGCCTCGCGCGAGCGGCCGCCACCGCCGACGTCGAGGTCACCCTCGACATCACCCCTAGGGTGCCGCACGTCTTCCAAACCTTCTATCCGATGCTCGACGAAGCGGTCGCTGCGCTGGACAGAGCGGGACAGCTGCTGTCGACGCATCTCGCCAGTGCGGCACGCGTCACCGTCTAGCGAAAGGCAGAACGCGAGAGGAAGACGGACACAACACCGTCGGCGTTCTCGGCTTGCCTGGCATCACGCATCGCCGTACGGTGTCCGGATGCCGACGGGCGGCGTTGGCGCGCGTCGCAAGGATCGGACATATGTCGCGTAAATCGTTCCACCTCAGGGTGCTGGTGACCCTGTTGGGCGTACTGATCGCGGCGCCGGCCGCAGTTCTCACCGCGTCGTCGGCGGCGTTCGCCGACGGCGATCGGTGTTGCCAGGTGAGCGTCGACAACATGCCCGCACAGTTTCAGAGCGGAGGCGATCCGCAGCCTTTCACGCTGCACGTGGTTAACCAGACACAGCAAAGTCTCCGGAACCTCAACGTGTCCTTCGTGCTCCAGGCGGATGGGCTCGTCGGAGACCTGGTCCACCTCCAGCGTCAACGGGTTCTCGGCGGGCCGCATAACGTCGGAACGTTCACCCAGCACGGTGTGCACAGCGGCGTTGTCACCGCAAACGATCAGATCGACCTCAGGCACGCTCCCGCTGCCGCCGGGTGGCGGAGTGAACCTTCAATACCTGCTGGTGTTCAACAAGAAGATGCCCGGCACCAGTCTTACGCTTTCCGTACAGGTGCAACCGAAGCGAAGCGACGGAGGCGCCAGCTCGGCGGGGCCGTATCAGTCCGAAATCGTCGCATCAGGACAGCCCGTGCCGCCTCCGCCAGATCCATCGCCGACGCCAAGTCCGACCGCTGCGGCTAGCGATCCGGCAGCGGCCGGTACGCCCGGCGTCGAGGCGGCGCCAACGGATCGGTCATCGCTGCTCGGCGGCGCCTCGTCAAGCGGCGACGGAGGCTCGCTGATGTGGCTGGCGTACACGATTGGTGCTCTGCTCGTGCTCGGCGGGAATCGCCGTGATCGGCACGCTGCTCTGGCGGCGTGGAGCCAACGAAGTTGGGACCGATGGGGACGAACCGCAGCAGTACGGCCAGCCGACGCAGGCCAGCGGCTACGCGGCGCCAACACGTGTTGTTCCGTCGGTCTACGGAGCGCCCGGCCGTCACGCGTCTCCGACCGCGCAGTTCCCCATACCGCAGGATCCCTTTGCGGATGCTGATCAGACTCTGCGTGACCCGACCGCGTACCGTCAGTCCGATCTGCACTAAGCGCGACAACGGCGGACCGCACCGCGACGAACCGTCTGCCGCTGCTCGGTTGTCGCCTGTGTCATCATGGTCGCCAGCGGCCGATCGGTTGGCGGTCTGGCACGGCCGAGATCGACGGGGCGCCGACCATGTGTAGATCGTGATGCAGGAGTGAGGATTCAGGGTGCGCAGTAGGGTACAGACCATCACCCCCGACAAGGCGGCCGCGATGTTGGCGGCAAATACGAGCAATCGGCCGCTGTCCAAGGCTGTCGTTCGCTCGTTCGCCGATGCGATCCGCCGCGGTGAATGGATGGTCACCCATCAAGGCATCGCGTTAGACACCAACGGTGTCCTCACTGACGGCCAGCATCGTCTCGCCGCAGTCGTGGAGGCGGACCAGCCGGTCGACATGCTCGTGATCACCGGCGTTGACGCGGCGACCTTCGATGTCCTCGATATCGGCAAACGACGTAACGCCGCCGATGTGCTCGCGATCGAGGGCGAAAAGTCCACCTCGATGCTCGCCGCGATGGTCCGCACGGTATGGCTGTATGAGAACCGTCCCGAAGCGAACTGGTCGAGCGGGTCGGCCGGCGTGTCCAACCACCAGATCGTGGCCACACTGTCCGAACATCCCAAACTACGAGAGTTCGTCAAGGTCGGTGAGCGCATGGCCGCCGCGACTGGGATGATCAAGAGCGCAGCCGGCGCCGCCAGCTATCTCGTCGAGCAGGCCAACAAGCGCGCCGACCTCGGCCCGTGGTACGACGGTGTGATCGACGGCGACGGTCTGACCAAACAGGATCCGCGGCTCGTATTCCGCCGAGTCATGTTCACCATGGCACGCCGCCAAGCCGGCCAAGTCATGCGCCGCCGCTACACGCGCGAACACGTCGCCCTTTACCTGCGGGCGTTCAACGCCTGGGCCGCCGGACAACCGTTGACACACCTGCGATATGCGCCCCGCGAGCCGCTTCCCGCCATCGCGAAAGCCCGGTGACCTCTGGCCGGCGCAGTCCGGCCGCCGTTTAGTGGCGAGGCCGGTGGGCGTGCGCTACGTGCCGTCACCAAACGATGGATTTCTGCTATCTCGTCGTAGCGGATGCTCTTCGGGCACCTCGACGAGCACGATGCGCATCCCGTCTGGATCGGCGATCCACATCTCCACCAGACCCCACGGCTCGCGCTCGGGCGGCCGTACGATCTCGATGTCGAGCGCCGCAAGTCGCTGATGCTCAGTCGTCACGTCGCGCACCTGCAGCCATAGCGACAAGTTCGGCGCCCCGGGTGCCTTGTCTGCGCCGCCGGAGATTTCCAGGAAGCCGCCGCCGAGAAAGAATACGACCGACGGATCCGCGGGGTCGCCGAACTCCCGGTAGACCGCGAGGCCGAGAACGTCACGGTAGAACCGTCGGCTTCGTCGCAGGTCGAGCGGGTGCAGCAGAACTCGGCTGCTGAGTACGTCCATGCCTGAAATGATCCTCTGTTCCGCCGGTCGAGGGAGCGGGCGCGCGAGAACGGGCACAGGCGGTGACGACATGTTTTGTACTGTCACGAATGTGCTTCGCTACCTCCGGGCCGAATTGGCCGTGGTGATGGTTCTGGGTCTTGTCGGCTGCTCGGTCCTGCGCGCCGGCCCGGATCCGAATCGTCACATCCAGAGCCTCGACGTCTCCCACGGCGACGCCTACTCAATGGAGCCGGGCGAGATATTCAGCGACAGCACGACCATTGTCGAGGTCACCGACGGTCCACTAACGATCGAATCGATCAAGCTGATCGAGTCGGGTGACCGTGCCGCCGTACTCGGATATCGATTGTTCAAGAACCATCCGGTCAACTTGCCGGACCGCTTCGAAGGCTTTCCTGCGCGTACGACCGAAGACGGCGTGGGCGCGCCCGACGCAATCGGGGCCACTTTGAATGGACCGGGCCCGGAAGATCCGACGCCCGACGGTCGAGCCCGCACCGGTGACTACACACTGGTTATCGGCTACCGGGCGCCGGAGTCCGGCCACCACTCACGATCGGGCATTGAGCTGACCGTACGTTTCCGTGGGCAGTCGTTCAAGGTTCTGTTGCACAGCTTCCTTGATGTCTGCGTAGGCAACAACATGGAAGCCGTCGAGTCGGACCACGCGGCCCAGCCCGACAAGACGACGTTCGACTGTGTTCCGAAGGCGCCAGCAACTGCGAGCAAATGACCGTTAAGTCACTCGGATCTGTGCAGGGCAGCACCGGCGACCCTCACCGTCCGAGCTGTCCGTCGCGATGCCGGTCCCGGACCACGATCGACTTGTCGAATCGTTGCCGTGTCACCGGCTCTTGGTTGGTAGGGCGGGTGCAAAGAAACTGACAAGCAGTTCCACGACCCGCTGGGGTTCATCGTGATGCACCCAGTGCGACGCGTTCGGCAGGCGCTCGACGCGGTCGAGGTTAGGGACGTCATCGCGGTCGGGCTCGGCTAGTTCTGTGCCGAGGAAGCGATCACGTTGCCCCCAAATGACCAATGTGGGCGCCTGAATGGGACGAATTGCCGCTTCGGCGCGCTTGGGCGACTGCCGTACCGAGAACCGGTAGTAGTTGATCATTCCGGTGGCTGCGGCTGGCTGCGACCATGCCTCGACGTAGCGGTCCATGTCCGGCGCCGTAAACGCGCCGGGGCGGGCGCCTTTGAAGAAGTTCCGGAAGAACGACCAGTGCCTGGCGCGTGCGGTCCGCTCTGGCAGCCCTGGTGGCTGGAAGAAGAAGAAGTACCAGGACTTCCTGAGCTGGCGCGGGGTGTGCAATCCCTGCATCAACCGCCGCGGATGGGCCGCGTTAAGGATAGCGAGCCGGTCTACGACCTCGGGGTACTTCATCGCCGTGGCCCAGGCGACGCTTCCGCCCCAGTCGTGACCGACCAAGAGTGCGGAGTCGGCGCCGCGTTCTTGAATGAGACCGCGGATGTCGGCGGCCAGTCGATCGGTGTCGTAGGCCGGAATGCCGGTCGGCCGCGACGACAGGTTGTAACCGCGCATGTCCGGTGCGACCACGCGAAAGCCCGCCGCGGCGAGCGGTTTGATCTGCTCGCGCCAGCCGAACCAGAACTCGGGGAAGCCGTGCAGCAGAACAATCAGCGGCCCGGTGCCGGCCTCGACGTAGTGCAGTCGTACGTCGCCGATCTCGGCGTAGCCCTCACGAAGTTCGCTGTGCTCATCCAGCATCATCGCTCCCGTGGGTCGAGGGTTTTGCGGCTACTCCCCCAAGCGAGTAGACGCCTCGAGCCTATGTCGGATGAGTCCGGAATGGCGTCAATTACGTGCTTGCCCGCCCGCGACCTCCACTGTTGCGGGTGTGGTCAGATTTTCGAAGTAGACGCCGTCGGCTGACAAATCGGGGAGCGGGCCGATCAGAACCGGTTGTGCACCATGCGCCCGTCCATCCAGACCTGCGACACCGCCTCGCGCATGATCTCGCCACCCTTGGGGATGAGGTCGAGGACGTCGCCGTCGAACAGCGTCAGGTCGGCGCGCTTGCCAACCTCGATCGTGCCGAGCTCGTCGGCGACGCCGCAGAGATCGGCTGCGGATCGGGTCGACGCATGCAGCGCCGCGGCCGGCGTCATCCCGCATTCGACCATGAGGCGCAGTTCGTCGAGGTTGTTGCCGTGCTTGCCGACGCCGGAATCGGTGCCCATTGCGATCTTCACACCAGCAGCCACGGCCCGTCGTACCGCGTCGGTGTGTACGTCGGCGACCATTCGCGCCTTCTCGACGACCTCTGGCTGCAGCCCACCGCCAGCGGCAGCGATTTCTAGCACGGCCCGCGGCGCGACAAGCGTCGGCACCAACCAGGCCCCCCGATCGAGCATCAGTTCGATGCCTTCGTCGTCGAGGTAGATGCCGTGTTCGATGGAGCGAACGCCATTTCGAACCGCTGCCTTGATGCCGTCGGCGGCCTGCGCGTGCGACATCACGTACCGACCGGCCGCCGTCGCCTCGGCCACCATCATCGCGATCTCGTCGTCGCGAAAGTGACCGTGGCGCGGGTCGTCCCGGGGGACAGCACGCCACCGGACGTCATGATTTTGATGACGTCGGCGCCGGCCCGGATTACCTCGCGGATCTTCTTCCGAGCCTCTTCGGGGCCGTCGATGATGCCGGACGGCGCACCCGGATGGGTGACTTTGAGAGATGCCCCGCAGGCCAGCCATCCGTCGCCGTGGCCGCCGGTCTGCGACAGCGGGGTGACGGAGATCTGAATCCGGGGGCCTAGAACGAGGCCACGGCGTACGGCCTCGGCAACGCCGAGGTCGGCGCCGCCGGCATCGCGTACGGACGTGATGCCGCACTCCACTGTCGTGCGCAGATTGCCCACCGCTTCGAAGAACGGCAGCGAGAACGGTCGGCTCAGCGACTTGAGGACGTCGACTCCGGACATCATCACGTGCGTATGGCAGTCGAACAGGCCGGGCACGACCGTCTGGCCGGATGCGTCGACCGCCTCATCACCGTCCAGTCCGCTACCGAGCGCGACGATCCGATCGCCTTCGATGACGACATCCGCGGTGACGGGTGCGGCACCGCTGCCGTCGAAAACCTGGCCACCCGTAATCAATGTACGTTTCATCGCGTCAGACCCTATCCACGTCATGGGCCGCCCGCTAGATCTGGGGTGCACCCTCCGGGCGTCGGTCGGGGCAGGGGCGTTTACGTCGTGTCGGTGTGGCGTGAGCCGTTACACCCGCGACGATCGCCACCGCGACACCCCAGCGGTAGGGTCGAGCCGTTCATCGACACCGACTCCGGAGGGTAGCTGTGGGGCTGTCAGTCTCTGTGCGTCATGACGCTACCGGGGGCGCCCACGTCAGTGTCGCCGGCGATGTTGACCTCGGCACCGTTGGCCAGCTCGACCAGCAGATCGCAACGGCGGTCGACGCTGACGAGACAACCAACATCGTGGTGGACCTGGCCGAGGTCGCGTTTCTCGATTCGAGCGGCATCGCGTCCCTGCTCAAGGGGCGCCGTCTCGCCGACGGGCTCGGGAAGCCATATCGGATCACCGGCGCGAGCGGCCTTGTCCGGGAAGTTCTCGATCTCACTGGAGTGTGGGCCCACCTATCCGACCCATCGATCTGACGCCCGAATGGCCAGATCGGCTGGTCGAATCCGTACTATCGGCATCGGCGGGATGATCCGCCTGCGGCAGTAGGCCTGGCGCAAACTACGCGTAGTTGAGGGATGCGGTGGTGATGGCCGAGTCCAGGGCGCGTAGCAGCGAGGAGAAGCTGCGCCGGCTGCAGAGCATCGCCGACGCTGCCCTGTCACGGCTCGGAGTCGAGGAACTCCTCGCCGAACTATTGGACCGCACCCGCGACTTACTTGATGCCGATACGGCCGTGATTCTCCTCGTCGACAGCACTGGCACCGAGCTCGTTGCGACCGCGGCCAAAGGGCTGGAAGAAGAGGTGCAGCAGGGCTTCCGGCTGCGGGTCGGGGAAGGATTCGCCGGCCGGGTCGCCGCGCTGCAACGCCCCATCGCAATCGAGCATGTCGACCGAAGCAACGTCCTCAATCCACTGCTGCTTACCAAGGGCGTGACGTCTGTCCTCGGCGTACCGATGATAAACGCCGGCCGGCTCACGGGCGTCCTGCATGTCGGAGTCCTGACCCATCGCCGGTTCAACGACGACGACATCGAGCTCCTGCAACTCGTCGCCGACCGCGCCAGTCTCGCCACTCAGGCCCGTCTGTCCCAGCTGGACCGGGCGACCACCGTCGCGCTCCAAAACAGCCTGTTGCCAGCGCGGCCCGCATCGATCCCGGGCCTCGACGTCGCGGCACGCTACATCCCGGGCACCGACGCTGGTGTCGGCGGCGACTGGTACGACCTGTTTACCCTGCCGTCGGGCGACGTTGGCATCGCGATCGGCGACGTAGCCGGCAGCGGACTCCGCGCCGCCGTCGTCATGGGCCGTATTCGCAGCGCGTTACGTGCCTACGCGATGGAAACCGACGACCCGGCTGACGTCCTCACCCGGCTCGACCGCAAGGTCCAACGGTTCGAACCTGACGCGATGGCCACCGTCCTCTACTGTGTCTTCGACGCCGACCTCCGCGACCTGACACTCTCCAGTGCCGGCCATCTACCGCCGATCACAGTCACCGATCGTGCTCCCGGGCGGCCGCTCAGCCTCACGCCAGATCTGCCGCTGGGCGCCCATGTGAACGCTCCACGGCACAACAGCCACGTCGCCGTGCAACGCGGGGACTGCCTCTTCCTGTACACCGACGGGCTCGTCGAACGCCGCGACCGCCCGATTTCCGTCGGCATCACGCAGCTGGCTGCAGCCTTGACCTGTGGGTCGGCCGACGCCATGTGTGGAACGGCCATGGCGCGACTTCTCGGCGGCCAGGGCGCTCACGACGACGTCGCCGCACTTGCTGTGAGACGCCTCTGAACCTCAACGCGGCACCCTCGCAACCCTCGCGGTCGAGCGGCGGCGGACGCCCAGGTCGGTGGCCAACTCGATGTCCACTGCGGCGAGACGCTGGCGTTCGATTGGCCTAGCTCCGTAACAGACTGCGGAGTGCAACCGGTCATCGATCGAGGTGGGTCCTGCGTTGACCGCAAGTCCAGGGGATCGACCAGAGGACTCGGACGCGGCAATGCCCCGCGTGGGTCGGTGAGTCGCGGCCAGATCCACGTCGTCAGGGCGTGTGCTTGCCCAACCAGCGCAGCGGACGACCGACAAACCGGTTGTGATGCCAGCCGCGCTGCACCACGACCTTGCGTAGTCGGCGGGCCTGATCGCGGGCGCGGACGGCAAGACCGATTCGGGACCGGTCTTCGATCTCCGACGCCCATTTGCTGATCGAGTGAGCACATCGGGTGCAGACCGTGACCTCGGGATGGTTGCCCAGGTGAACCAGCCTGACCGGGTCCTCGATCACGCCGCAGCACCAGCACTCAGACCGGTGCGGCGCTTCCTCTCCGACCTCCGCCTGGGCTGACATCCCGACCGCTCCTCACCGGCGCCCCTTGCGCTCCACCCGCACATTGTCGCGCACCGCTCACACAAGCGCGATCGCGATGCAGAAGGCCAGCAGCGCCAAACCTTGCAGGATCGAACGCACATTGATAATCGACTCCCAACGGTCTTGCAGCATCCGCGCATCGGAGGGCGTCTCACCGGCGTAGCTTGCGGCGATGAGCGTCTTGTTGACCGGCAGCGCGATGCGGTTGAACAGGATCAGCCAGACAAGCAGGAACGCCAGCCCAGCGGCGGCGGGGACGCCGACCTCGGGCTTGCCCGCGGCGAACGCGGCCACCGACGCCGCGGCGGCCGCGACGACGCTCAGGATGCCGGGGAGCGGCAGCCGTTGGTTGCCGAACCGGTGCGTGCGGCCGGTGACCTGGACGAGTGTGTGGTTGTCGAGTTCGCGGAACGCAGGGCGGAGCACCACCGCGGCCAACACGTCGATCCCGAAGATCACCGCCGTGCACATCGCAGCGAGGATGGCGAGCGTGTCGATGACGAGAGGCATGGCAGGAGTCCCTTCCGAGTTTCTAGCGTTGCTATATTCTAGCATCGCTAGATCTAGCCGTGCTAGAGTCTAATCTGTGACGCAGCTGACCAAGGCTCAAGCAGCCCGCGTCGAACGGGAGCATCGCATCGTGGCCGAGGCCCGGACGATCGCCGAGGCGGACGGCTGGCCGGCCGTGACGGTCCGTCGGCTAGCCGACGCGATCGGCTACAGCCAGCCGGTCCTGTACGGTCACTTCCCAGACGGCCGTGACGGGATCGTGCGGGCCGTCGCCCTCGACGGCTTTGAACGGCTTACCGCCGCACTGAACGCGGCACCGCGAAATGCCACTCCAGCGAAACGGATAAAGGCCGTGATCCAGCGCTACCTGCGTTTCGCGCACGACAACCCCGCCGCCTACGAGGCAATGTTCTCGATGCCGACCGACCTACCGTTCGCCACGAAGGCCGCGCCGCTGCAGCTACGGCAAGGGTTCGCCGCCATCCAAGGCGCGGTGCCCGACTCGGCGAAGGACACCGAAACCGAGACTGAGCTGCTGTGGAGCGCGATGCATGGCCTCGCTGATTTGCAACGCCACGCACGCCTACGGCCCTCACATCAGGCTGCACGCGTACGCCTTCTCATCGAGCTTTTCAGCACGGACGCGACGTAGCACGCCGAAGACCGGCGAGACGTTGGCGCGCCATTGGGTGGCCGACATCCATGGCCGATGGCCGCCGTTACAGAATCTGGCTGGCGTGGCCGGTCTGACTCGCCGCCACAACCTCGCGCAGGATATCGGTCACGACATCGGGCGCTTCCATGTTCACCATGTGACCAGCATCCGGCACGACGATCTTGCGCGCGTGCGGGATCTCGGCGGCCAACGCGTTGGCCATCTCATGGAAGCAGGGCACGTCGAGCGCCCCCACGACCACGGTCGTCGGCGCGACGATCCTTTCGAGCAGCGGCCGGCAGCCGGGGTGCGGGCTATGCGGATCGGGTTCGGTCCAGTGCACCCCGGAGTAGTCGTCGACCATCCGGGCGAGACGGTCGGCCACAGTGGGCCGGCGGCCTGCTGGGACGAAGAAATCGTGGGCCAGCCACGCAGACTTCGCGCCGCGTAGGCCGTGTACCCGCAGTCCATCGGCGATCGACCGCATGCCTTGCGCGGACCGATCGTCCCATGACACGCCGTCCAGAACGGAGTCGAGGAGCACCAGGGCTTTGATCCGCTCAGGCGACTGCAATGCGGCCTCGGTCACGATACGGCCACCCATCGACAGACCGACCAGCACCGCTGCGTCGACGTTGAGGTGATCGAGCAGTGCGAAGAGGTCGGCCGTGTGCGTGTACGGGAGATCGCCGTCACGAGGCGTGGAGCGGCCGAATCCTCGTACGTCGTAGCGAATGACAGTTGCGACGCTGGCGAGCGGTCCGACCTGGTCGTCCCACATCCGTGTATCCAATGCCAGCCCATGTACGAGCACGACCGGCAATCCCTGGCCCGCGACCTCGTAGTAGAGATCGACGCCGGGCAGACTCAATATGGCCAATGGAATCCCTTCCGCCAACGCGGGCATGGACCGATGTCGTACACGTTAAATTGCGTCTCGGCTGGTCGGAAAAACTCGGGTGAGCCAGGTTTCGACATCGAGCCGGCGAAGCCGCCGGCGCGCATGTGCCAACCGCGCGAGGATCGGCACGTTCGGGCGGCGTCAAGGCTCGGCCGCGCGCCGCCAAAGGAACGCTCGCCGCCAAAGGGACATCGTCGTCATTTATCGCCTTGGCGCCCATATCGCTGCCCGATGCGCACTACCGACAGTGGGCATATCTCGGCTGGATGCGCGGTGACTTGCAAGACTGATGGGGGTTTGCCCAGCCAGGCGGCGGGCGGCCCGCAACCGGGGGGTCAGGTGTCATGGCGGAAAACACCGGCGTTTTTGACGTGATCGTGATCGGGGCCGGTCCGGTCGGAGAGACCGTGGCGGCACGTATCGCACGCGGCGGTCTCACCGTGGCGGTCGTGGAAAAGCGTCTGGCCGGCGGTGAATGCCAGTACTTCGGGTGCGTCCCGAGTAAGGCGCTGCTGCGACCGATGGGGTTGGCTGCCGAAGTTGGTCGGATGCCCGGGCTGGAACTTCGGGGGCCGATCGACACGGCCGCCGTATTGGCCCGCCGCGACAAGGTCGTCTTCCACCTCGACGACAGCGGCGAGGTGAGCCGGATTGAGAAGCTTCCAGGCACGTTCGTCCGTGGTCGGGGACGCCTGTCCGGACCGCTGCAGGTCGAGGTGGCGACGACGGGCGACGAGATCCGGATGTTGCGAGCCCGGCACGCTGTCGTCGTCGCGACGGGCACCGACCCAGCGATCCCCGATGTGCCCGGACTACGGGACGCAAAGCCGTGGACGAACCGCGACGCGACCAGCGTTCAACGGGTGCCAAAACGGCTGGTTGTGATTGGTGGCGGCCCGGTGGCCTGCGAGATGTCCCAGGCGTTGCACTTCCTCGGCGCGGAGGACACGACGCTGATCGTGCGGGGCGATCGCCTGGTTCCTCAAGCCGAGCCGTTCGCCGGTGAGTTGCTGGCAAGCTCGTTCCAAGAGTCGGGCATCGACGTGCGCTTCGGTCGCTCAGTCGTTCGTGTGGAACGGCCGGTTCCCGGTGGCCCGGTCACCGCCCACGTTGACGATGGTTCACGCATCGAGTCAGACGAGATCCTCGTTGCCACCGGTCGCCGGAGCGCTTCGGGCGACCTCGGGCTGGAATCGGTTGGGCTGTACAAGGTCGACTCGATCGAGGTCGACGAGAGCATGCGCGCGACGGGCGTCCCGGAAGGCTGGCTGTACGCCATCGGCGACGCGAACGGCCGCAACCTGCTCACCCACATGGGCAAGTACCAAGCCCGGGTTTGCGGCGACGTGATCGTTGCCCGCGCCAACGGCCGTCCCGACGACTTGCCGGCGTTCCGCGCGACCGCCGACGACCTGGGCGCCCCCCGGGTCATTTTCACCGACCCGCAGATCGCCACCGTGGGGCGCACGGAGTCGACGGCTCGCGCCGACGGCTTCGCCGTACGCACCGTCGAGTACGACCTTGGCGCGGTCGAAGGCGCGCTACTCCAGGCTGACAACTACATCGGCCGAGCAAAAGCAGTCGTCGACGCGGACCGCCGCGTCCTGCTCGGCGTGACCTTTGTCGGCCAAGTGGTGGTCGACCTTCTTCACGCCGCCACCATCGCGGTGATCGCCGAGACGCCTCTGGACCAGCTCTGGCACGCGGTCCCGGTGTTCCCGACCGTGAGCGAGATCTGGCTACGCCTCCTTGAGGAATACGGCCTGTGACCTCGGGGCGGTGATCGGCGGTTCGTGTGTCAGGCCGACATACACGTCGCCTTACTTCGCTGGTTTTCCTTTCTCCTGGATGGTGAATCCGAGCTTCCCCAGCACGGCGACGGCGCCGGTCTTGCCGCCCTCAAAGTCGCCGGAGGCAAGGCGCTCGCCTGTCGCGAACTCATAGGCCGTACCCAAGATTGCCTTCGGCGGGTAGCGGCGTTCGTCCAAGACCATCTCGTACGTGGTCGTCGGCGCAAAACCGTGCTCGGCGAAGAAACGCTCCGGCCCGAGTCGGTCGTACTCCTTTGTCGCGCGCATAACCTCGTTACGGGTGACGTTGTCCCACACCACATGTGCCATTGTGTCCTCCAGGATCGCTGGGCCTACCTCACCAACCATCATCCCCAAGGGCCAACCTACATATCGAGGATTTGCGCGACCGCTCCGCCTCGTAGGGGTTGAACGCATCTGCGATTGTCATTGTTGTGGGCACTTGTCCACGAGCATCGGGCGGTGACGGGCATGGCAATTCGTGGACGGTACGGCAAGCTTTTCCTCATCTTGATCCTGGGTGTGTTCGGTGGCGCCGTGGTCGCCGCCGAACCGGCTCAGGCCGACTCGCCGGTCGGCTTCTGGTACGGCACCGACAGCAGCTACATCGCGATTCCCGGTTCGGTGCCGTACCGCGAACCGGCCATCGGCGGCACGTACGGCGGGTATATCGGTATGGCCGGCAACTGGGCCAACTGGCAGAAGTGCAGCGGCGACGGAGTGGTCTGGTCGGCTACGGACAGCCGCGACGCCGACGCCGACTACGCCGACGCACGCGGCATCGGCGTCGGCGTCTACTGGTTCATGGGCGGCCCCGGCGTCGATCCGCACTACAACGGCACCGCATCCGAGGCGACGCGCGTGGGGAGCGGCCCAGGCCGCACAGACCCTGATCGACATGACCCACCTCAGCAGCAAGGTCACCTATCCGGTCGTCTTCATGGACGTCGAGTTACCCGGTCGCGCGCCTGGATACAGTCCGGCCACCGACAACGGCTGGAACTCGATCTACACCTCGACCTGCAGCGGAAAGGTGAAGACGCTGCATATCCCGGCCGCCATCGATCGCGCCGAGTTCAACGGGTACGCCAACTACCTGACCAGCCACTCGCGCTACCACGCCGGTGTCTACTCCGCACCGAGTGTCTGGAGGTCCATCTTCGGCACCGGGACCTCCTCGATCCTGAGCAACACGTACGAGTGGACGTACACGAGTGACACCAGCAGCCTGACTCATCACCCGGTCGGTTGGTGCCTGTCCGGTACGACGACGTGCGCGCAGTTCTTCGGTGGCAAGACCAGCACCAGCAAGTACGCGCTGATGTGGCAATGGTCCGGCGGCGGTGGCACGCACAACGGCTACGGCGACTTCGATCAGATCGACGCCGCCCGTACGCCGTAGGTGGTTGGCGACTTTTTTCAGACGGTCGGCCGCTGCGCTGCGGTCGTCAACGTTCGAATGCGGTACAAACTCGATGACGCTGTGATGTACAGATCGTGCCCGTCGACTCCGCCGAAACACAGATTCGCGATCTTCTCCGGGACGGGCACCTTCAGCAGCAGCTCGCCTGCGGGAGAAAACACCTGAACCGAATCCAGGCTCGATGTCCAGACGCGGCCCTCGTCGTCGACCCGAAACCCGTCGGCGCAACCGGGCACCACGGCGACGAAATCCCGGCCGTTGGTGGCAGTCCCCCGGCGAACGTCCGCGTCGTACGCCCGGATCACGCCCTGCTGCTCGTCGACGGTGTCCGACACGTAGAGGAGCTTTTCGTCCGGCGAGAACGCCAGACCGTTGGGGCGAGTCATGTCAGTGATGACTGGCGTGAGAACGGCGATCGCCGGATCGTAGCGAAACACCCAGCAGCCGCCGTACTCCATCTCGCCGGGGTGCCCTTCTTCGGGCAGGAAGATGCCGTACGGCGGATCGGTGAACCAGATCGTTCCGTCCGAGGCGACGACGACGTCGTTTGGCGAATTGAGTCGGTACGTTCCCCAGCGGTCGACGATGGTCAAGGGCTCGCCGTCGATTTCGTACTCGACGGATCGTCGTCCGTGGCAGCACTGCACGACGCGGCCCTCGTGGTCGAGGGTCCGGCCGTTGGTGAACTCGACATCCTCGCGGTGGATGCGCGTCCGACCTGAGGCTGAGTCGAATTCGAGGATGATATTGCGATGGATGTCGCTCCATCGCAGGCTTGCGGTTCCCGGAAGCCACACGGGTCCTTCGCCCCAGATCCCGCCCGTCCAGAGCCGTTCGAGCGCACCGGCTGGATCGATTAGTCGAGTCATGCCAATGATGATGACGCGTCGACGGCTGCTCGCAACGGCGCCGGGCGGACACTACCGGGAGTCGCGCATGGCTGGCTGGTACGCGCCGGGAGCGGCTCATCATGTCGGCAGCGCCGCATACAGTCAGACGCGACGATTCTCAGACGGTGATCGCGACCTTCCCTCGGGTCTCGCCGGCAGCAAGGTGGCGCATGGCGTCCGGCACCTGGGCCAGCGGATAGGTCCGGTCGATGCTCGGGGTCACCTTGCCCGCCTCGACGAGTTCGGTGAGCCGTTCCAGGTCGGCGGAGCGCTCCTTGCACAGCACGCCGGTCAACCGCTGGCCCACGAACAGGGACAGCGTCATCGCGCGCATCTGCCGGTCCATGCCGCCGGTCAAGCTGCCGCCTTCCTCGCCGCCGACGATGACTGCGGTCCCGGTGGGGCTCAGAGCGCGCCGAAGGCGCGTCGGTGACGGGTTCCCGGCGATGTCGAGGATGAGGTCGTACCGTTCGCCGGTGGCGGCGAAGTCGTGGCGGGTGTAGTCGATGACGTGGTCGGCACCGAGTGACCGGACGAGATCGAGTTTCGCGGTGCTGCACACGCCCGTGACCTCGGCCCCGAAGGCCTTCGCCAGCTGGACGGCGTAGCTGCCGACGCCGCCGGAAGCGCCGATGACGAGCACGTGCTGGGCCGGCTGGACGTGGCCGACATCGGTGAGCGCCTGCAGGGCAGTGAGCGCTGAGACCGATAACACCGCGGCCTGCTCGAACGTGGTGTTCGCCGGCTTGCGGGCCAGTTTGTCGGCGCGGGCCGCGGCGTATTCGGCGAAGGTGCCGCGGCCGATGCCGAACACTTCGTCACCAGCGGCGAACCGGGTCACGGCCGGTCCTACGGCGACCACCGTTCCGGCGACCTCCCGGCCGAGCACCGGGTTCTTCGGATGGCGTAACCCAGTACCGAGACGCATCGCATAGGGCCGCCCGGTCATGAGGTGCCATGCGCCCCGGTCGAGGCCGGCGGCGTGTACGCGCAGCAGCACCTCGTGGTGGCCGATCTGGGGTCGGGCAACGTCCGCCATCCGCAGCACGTCGGCGGAGCCGTACTCATCCTGCACGATCGCCTGCATTGTGCGATTCACCGTCTCGACGGGTTCGCTTACCGATCCCATGACCGCTTCCCGGACGGCGGGACCGTCCCACCGTACTTTGTACGGCTACGCTATCGTACAAAGTACGAAAGCACCATCATCCGCAGGAGCCAACGTGTCGAAGCCGCTCAGTGACAGACCGCAGGTCCGTCCCCCGCTCAATCGGGACAGGGTGTTGCGCAGCGCGCTCGCGGTTGCCGACGCGGGTGGGATCGCGTCGCTGACGATCCGGTCGCTGGCCGGACGGCTCGGCGTCAAACCGATGTCGGTCTACCACTACGTCGCCAACAAAGACGAGATCCTCGATGGCATCGTCGACCTCGTCTTCGACGAGATCGCGCTGCCCGTGGTCGGCGGTGACTGGGGCTCCGAGATGTGTCGGCGGGCGGCCTCGGCCCGCCAGGCTCTGAAGCGCCATCCGTGGGCGATCGGTCTCATGGAGTCGCGGACTGCCCCAGGCCCGGCCACGCTGCGACACCACGACGCGGTTATCGGTGTGCTGCGTGCGGCGGGCTTCTCGGTGGCGCTGACGGCGCACGCGTACGCCCTCATCGACAGCTATGTCTATGGGTTCGCACTCCAAGAAGCATCGCTGCCATTCAAGGGCCCGGACACAGTCGGCGACATCGCCGAACCGATGCTGCGCCAGTTCCCCGCGGGGGACTATCCGCACTTCGTCGAGATGGCCACCGAACACGTCCTGCAGCCCGGCTACGACTTCGGCGACGAGTTCGACTTCGGGCTCACGGTAATCCTCAACGCGCTCAGCGACCTGATTCCAGAGGGCGGTCGTCCACCGTCCCACTGACATTCGACGCAGGCCAACTCCAGGTGCTGGACGTGCACGCGTGTCGCGACGCCATCAGCCCAATCCCGACCGGTCGATGACTCACCCGAGGGGACGTACCGCTTTTGCGGCGGTCAGGATTGGGTCTTGGCCGTGAGCAGGTAGTCGTCGGCGTCGGCGCTCCACTGTAGGTCGACGACTCCGGTGGTGGCCGCCGCCCGGCAGAACTGGAGGAAGCTGCGGTAGCCGAGCTTCTTCTCGCTGAAGTCGGGCCGTACCCTGCGTAGCTGATTCTTCAGACCGGACAGCGCGACCGAGCCATCGCTGCCAGCCAGGTCGACCACCACGGAGCGCAGCAGGTTGAACGCTGCCTCCCGGTCGCCGTGCTCCGGGAGCGTAACCTCCGGGTCGCCCGTGGCGGGACCGTCGACCAACTCGACCACGTTGCTGCTCGGCGAGGTGGCGCAGGAGTTCGCCAAAGGCGCGGAATCCGTAGTCGGCCTCGTTGAACGTAGGGTCCTTGCGAAGCAGGGTCCGCTTGAGAGTCGAGGCGGTGACCCGCCGCTGGAACTGCGCTGCAGACCGGCGACGGTCTGGGCGACGAGAACGGCAAGCGTGTCGACATCGCGGGTGGACGCATCCGCGGCCGGCTGCGCTTCGGGTTCCGGCTCCATCGGCTCCGGCTCGATGTCCGCGGGTCGAACTGGACGGCCGCGCCGAGCGCGGGTCGGCGGGATCTCGACGCCTTCTAGGCGGTCGTAGTAGAGGAACTCGTCGCACGCCGGCGGCAGCAGCGCCGAGGTCGTCTTTTCGACTCCGACACCGATGACACGTTTGTTGAGCTCGCGGAGCTTGTGGACCAGCGGTGTGAAGTCGCTGTCGCCGGTGCACAGCACGAACGTTGATATGTAGTCCCGCTCGAAGGCCAACTCCATGGCGTCCACGGCCATCTTGATGTCGGCGGCGTTCTTGCGCGAGGCGCCCATGCGCTGCGGCATGTCGATCAGCTCGACGTGCGACCGGGTGAGCATCCGGCGGTCCTCGTCGAAGTAGGACCAGTCGGCGTAGGCCCGACGGACTACCACCCGCCCCCGCTCGGCGAGCGCATCGGCGATGGGCCGCAGGTCGAACGTCATGCCACCAAGGTGGTCGCGCGCACCAAGAGCCAGGTTCTCGTAGTCAAGGAACAGGGCGATGCGCTCTTCTTGATCCACGTGCGCCAGCGTACGCCCGCAATCCCCGCCCGTGAGCCGCCCTTGACCCGACGGACCTCGCGGCCGGTACGGCGGGGTGACGCTGCAACCGTCTCCACACTCGTGTTGACTGTGCATGGTGGATCGTCAACGGCTCAGCAGCATCGCGCACTCACACCATCCGATTGCGGCACCGATTTCCGGCGTCAACGTCAACCGGCTCCTGCGCCGGGCGGAGCGGCGACCCGCGGCACGAATCCTCGACCTCGGCTGCGGGGAGGCAGCCTGGGCGCTGCAGGCCCTCGCCCACTACCCCGACGGACACGCAGACGGTGTCGACCTGAGCCGGTACGCCCTCGACCGCGCCGCGACAGCCGCCGCGGAACGTGGCCTCGCCGACCGGCTCACGCTGCACGAGCGCGATGCCCGGACGTATGTGCCGGACGGCGATTACGACCTCGTGCTATGCGTCGGATCAACCCATGTGTTTGACGGACTCGTCGGGACGCTACAGGCGGCCGGCCGGCACGTGAACACCGACGGCATCCTCCTGATTGGCGAGGGCTTCTGGCAGGCCGAGCCGACCCCGCCAGCCCTGGCCGCGCTCGATACCGCACCAGAGGACTTCACCGACCTTGCCGGCTTGGTCGACATCGCCGAACGGGCCGGCTGGACCCCGGTGTACGCACACGTCAGCGACGCTGCCGAGTGGGACCACTACGAATGGTCGTGGATCGGCTCGCTCACCGAATGGGCGGTCGACAACCCTGGCCACCCCGACGCCGCCGAAGCGCTCACGGTCGCACGCGAACACCGGGACCAGTGGCTGCGCGGATACCGCGACGTGTTGGGTTTCGCGACCCTGGTGCTCAGACGCACCTGACTCTCGGTGCCGAGGTCGAAAGGCTACGGCTCGAGGTGACTGCCGACGTGTCCGCGTCAGATCGGTACTCATCTGTGCTTCGCCGAAGTCGATGCCGATCGGATCGCACCGAAGGAGGATGGCTTTAGATCGGCACGGCATCCCGAGGCCAACGACCAAGGGACTCACCGCGGCGGATCCGCGATCTTGCCAATGTCCCATTGCCGCATGGGTTGGAGCAACCATGGACGACCAGTCCCCACTCGGCCACACCGCAGAGCTTCTGAGGCATTTCGCCGATCTTCGTGACGGCGTGTACGGCGACGCAGTCTCCCGTCGGGACAAGGAGCGCGTGTTCGCCGAGACGATTCCGCTCCTCGACCCCTACGCCCGGCAGGCGCTCGGCGAGATCAATGACGACCTGCTCTTGGCACCGGAGATGTCCTCGCCACCGGCGTGCGTTCCACGACAGACGGCGTCGATGCGATCTGGGCGTTGGCGTGGCCCGAGCAGCGGGATGCGGGCATCAGCCCGATCACGCTCCATGCCTTCTACGGTGCCGGGTTCCACCACCCGCATCTGCGCGGAGGCACGGTCCGCGACTGGCCGCTCAACGTCTTCACCCAGGAACAGGCCACCGCGACACTTGACACCTTTCGGCAGATCGCCTCGGCGGAGGTCCACAACCTCGTGTTTCAGCGGGACTACCGGATCATCCCGGCCACGGTCAGGCAGCAAAACCCGTGACCATGCGCCCGGTGGGTGGTTGAGGTCACCAGCAGTTGATGGGTACGTTGTGTCCGGCCGCCCCGACAGCAGTCGAGAATTGTGCCGCTCGCGGATGACCGGACTAGCGGACAACCACGACCGGACAGAGCGATCGCTGCGCACAGTGTTGGCTCACCGAGCCGAGCGTACGGCCCGAGCCGTCGCCACCACGGCCGAGCACAAGAAGCTGCGCCTCGCGGGCCGCGTCGAGCAGCACCCCGGTCGGGTGGCCCTCCACAACGCGATCATGGATTGCTACGGGCGGGTCTGACCCGGCCACGTCCGCGATGACAGCGTCCAGCACCGCCTGCGCAATGTGCCTGTGGTCGTATTCCTCAGTTGACGGCAACGCCCAGCCGTAGAGGGTCGGGTACTGCCACGCGGTTACGGCGTCGATCGGCGTGTTGTCCAGGCGTGCACGACGCAGCGCCCAACCTAGCGCCTGCATCGATGATTCCGACCCGTCGATCCCGACGACGATCGCAGACGGGGAGTCGGGCTGCTTAGTCACGATGCCTCCTCGCCTCGGACTGCGAAACAGCACAGGATGTCGTACGGGTGCCGGCGACTGCACCCGCCCTCCACTTTCGCACGCCGCGGCAGTGCCCGACGTCTTTTGGCGTCGTCCGGCCGAGTGACCACTCGCGGCAGCGCTCGGGTTTCGGCGAACCGAATCACAAGATCACCCGCCCGATCGGAGTAGGTCACCGAGGCATCGCTTGCTGCCCGAATGCGCACTTAGCAAGAGATCGTCCGGGCAACCTCGGTGATCGCTTAATGCGATAGTGCCGGTTTACGTACGCCGAACCGCACCGTCGCGGTCACGATCACAATCAGGACGAGCCCGAGTTGCAGTAGCGGTGCGACGACGGGTACGTAGATCGCGAGTAGCGTCGCCGCGGCCGCTCCGGCGATCAGACCGGCGATGATTTCGGCGCTCGGCAGCACGAGACGCGGGTGCCGACCGGCGGCGAGCGCGGCCATCATCGTGGTCAGTGTGCCGGTCATGTAGGTCGTCGACAGGCCGGAGACGCCGAAACGCAGAACAGCGCTGCTCTGCACACCGAGAGCGATGGCGTTCGCGCCGAGCAGCACCAGTTGCACGTTGCCGGTCGGGTGGCTCCCGGACAACCACCATCCGATGGCGTACGCGCCGAACGCCGCCAGCTCGA
Source organism: uncultured Actinomycetota bacterium (assembly GCA_963724705.1). Lineage (GTDB taxonomy): Bacteria > Actinomycetota > Actinomycetes > Mycobacteriales > Micromonosporaceae > DASQPR01. The sequence continues at coordinate 452,283 of CAVRVS010000004.1, read as the reverse complement.
CCCACATGGCCCGCGTTACCTGACGTGGCCAGGCAGGATCGTCGTCGGCCGGCTGACCAGCGACGCGGCTGCCAATGACGTTCCCCGTCATGAACAGCACGATCGCGAGCGCCGAACGAAGTGCGACGGTGCCGTCCGATTTGGCCACCGACAAACCGATCAGCACCATATTTCCGGTCATCACGCTGGTGAACGCGCCGCCGAGCGCGACAAACCCGATCGCGTCGGTCGCTCCACTGACTACCGCGAGGAGTACGAGCAGATTTTGCCGCCACCGTGTCGCTGGCGTCGGCTTCGAGGTCACGGCTTGGGAGCATAGCCGGAGCAGTACCACGCGGCCGGCGCCGGATGCGGCACTGCGCTCCCGGATCACCCATGGTCAGCGGCGAGATCCGTTCGTGTGACCGCGCGGCGATGTCGGTGAGCGAGGACGATCCGCCTGAACGTCGACGATGGTCGTTTCTGGCGAGCGAGTTCCGGTGAGCGTGCATCGCGGACGGGTATCGCGTCGATAACCGAGCAATCTCGTTACCCTGTGCGCCGACTATTACGTCGGTGGAGACAGATGATAGCCGGTTTGCAAAGCCGCCTGGACAAAATGGATGTCTGTTCCGGCCATGCATTGCGGTGTCGTATCGCGTCGATAACGGCCGAATATCGAGGCCCTGTGAGGCGGGTCATCGCTCTTCTCGTTTTATCAGTCGGTTGCCGTTTTCGGGCTGAGACATATCTTGTGGCCTGCAAGGACGCGTCGTCGCAGCCGTGTCCCTCGAACTACCTCTCGGCGATTTGACCGATCGGGTATCGAGAATTAGCCATGTCGCACCCTTTTGTTACGCCATGGCATCGCCGATATAACAATGCCGGCAACAACGGTTCGGGATATGGCTATCTGGCGATTGGCAACGTTTGCTTGGAGTCGCTATGCGCAGCCCCACTCCATTCTCAGGAACGGGAGTTTCTGGGAGCCGGAATTCGACGGCGGTTGCGGTAGGACTCGGGAGGGACACATGCACGGAAAAACGAAGACGTTGGGCGGCCTCGTCGTGGTTACTCTCGCCGGGCTGCTGGGCGTGACCGCGTGCAGTAGCGGCAGCGCTGGTGGCACACACCAGCAAACCTCATCGGCCGGATACTCCAAATGTTCCACGAACCCGGACACCTGCAACAGCGGTCCGCGTAAGTCCGGCGGCACCATCGTGGTGGCGCTGGGCAAATACCCGGCAACGTGGAACCAGGACAACGCCACCGGCAACGTTCTCGAAACGATCGAGCAGGAAGACCTCATCCTGCCGAACACCTATACCTTCCTGCCCAGCGGGAAGGTCCAATACAACACTGACCTGTTGGCCTCGGAGCCGCAGGTGACCAAGCAGAGCCCCCAGACGGTCGTGTACCACCTCAATCCCAACGCGAAGTGGAACAACGGCACGCCGATCAGCGCGGATGACTTCATCTACGCATGGAAGACCAACAACGGTCACGACAAGAACATCCCGGTCGCCGGCACCAACGGCTACGACCAGATCCAGAGTGTCACTGGTTCGGACAACGGCGAGACCGTCACCGTGGTGTTCAAGACGCCGTTCTCCGACTGGCCCGGCCTTTTCAACGCCTTGTTGCCAGCCTGGTATGCCAAGCAAAAGGTGGGCGGTCTGGACACCGACGCCCAACTCGAGGCCGCGTTCAAGGTCTGGGACGCGCCGCCGACGGCCTACTCCGGCGGCCCGTACGTCCTGTCGAACTACCAGTCGCAGCAGTCGGCCACGTTCATCCCCAACACCGCGTGGTACGGCAAGGACAAACCCACGCTGAAGTCCGTGACATTCAAGTACATCACTGACCAGACGCAAGACATCCCCGCACTGCAGAACCAGGAAATCCAGGCGCTGAACATCCAGCCCGACCAGGACACCGTCCAGCAGCTGTCACAGATGCCCGGCGTCAACTACGAAGTCTCGGCCGGCTTGTCCTGGGAGCTATTCGAGATCAACACCCACAGCAAGTTCATGAAAGACCCCGCGCTGCGTGAGGCGATCCTCGACGCGACCAATGTCCAAGACATGATCGACAAGACGATCAAGCCATTCTTCCCGGATGCCAAGCGCGACTACAACGACAACCTGTTCCCCGGCGAACCGGGCTACCAGGACGTCACCAACAAGGTGACCCCCGATGTGGGCACCGGCAACGTCACCGCCGCCAAGGCCGTGCTGCAGGCGGCCGGATATACCTACGACAGCGCAGGCAACCTGATCGCCCCGCACGGTGGCGGCAAGGTGACGATCAACTTTGCACACACCGACACGCAGGTCCGTGACCAGTCCGGACAACTGTTCCAGGCCTACATGAAGCAGATCGGGATCACCGTCAACGACAAGGTGACCGCCGACCTCGGCGGAACGTTGACCGGCGAAAACTTCGACATCATCCAATTCGGATTCTCGAACCCCAATCCCCTGCTCGCGAACGGACACGACACCTGGTACAACCCGGCGACATCCGGAAACGGCAGCAACTTCACCGGCTGGCATGACCCGCGGTCTGATGCGCTGCTCGACCAGATGGCACAAGAACTCGATCCAGCCAAGCAGGCCGCCCTGCTCAACCAGCAGGACGCCATCATGGCCAAGGCATTTGTGACCCTGGCTCTCTACCGGAAACCGAACCTGCAGATCACCAACAACCAGTACATCAACATCCGGGACGACCAGTTCGGTTCCAACTTCACCTACAACACCCAGCAGTGGGGCCTCAGCGCCGCACCCTCGGCGTCATAACCCAATCGCATCTCACGCACGCCCCTGACCCGCGACGCCGTCGCGGGTCAGGGGCGTGCGGCTATTTGGCGGTACGAGTATTTGGCGGTACGAGAACGCGTGCGGGCCACCGTCCACGACGGCTAGCGTCAAATGAGGAGCCAGGTCGGGCCGTTGCCTGCCGGTTCTGACCAGCGGCATCGCACCGCTGCCCTTTCCGCAACTCACGCCTCGCCTTTCACTATGTGAAGGAGTTCACCATGTCCAACCACTTCAGCGCGGACAAGCTCAAGTTCCCCGGCGACGACAGGCGCCTCGACCTGACCGACGTATTCGCGTTCACCTCACCCGAGGACCCCAGCAAGACAGTTCTGATCATCGACTCGAATCCCACCAGTGCACCCCCGCCGATCGAGGCAACAGCCACGGGACCGGAGTTCTACCCCGGCGGCGTCTACCGGATCAACATCGACACCGACGGTGACGCGCAAGCCGACATCGCGTTCACGTTCACTTTCTCCGACTACGCCGACGGCGGCCAGACAGCGACCGCCTGGTATGCCATCGGTCCCGAGGCCCGCCAGCCCGAGCCGGGCGGCGAGATACTCGCCGAGTCGATCCCGGTCAGCTTCGACGGCACGGCCCAGCCCATCCAGGCTGGCCCGGTCCGACTGTCCACCGGGCTACGGAGCGACCCGTTCTTCGCGGACGTCGAGGGCGCCCTGCACGGATTCGACTGGACCGGGCACGACGACTTCGCCGACAACAACGTCGACTCCATCGCACTGGAGATTCCCACCGACATGCTCGGCACCAACCCCACGATCGGGATCTGGGCCTCGATCAGCCGTCGGCACGACGGGGGCATGCTCGAGCAGATGGACCGTGGCGGGAACCCGACCATCAACCCGTTCATCAATCCCGACGGTCAGAAGAACCTCTACAACTCCCGGCAACCCGCCGACGACGTGGCCAACTACCTTGGCCCATGGTCGCAGCTCCTGCAGAACGGCGGTTACCCGCCGGAGGAAGCCACGCAGGCCGCGATGCAGGTGCTGCCCGACATCCTCCAGTACGACCGCACCAAGCCCGCCGCCTACCCGAACGGCCGCAAGCCTACCGACGACGTCTACAGCTATCGTTTTGGTTGGCTGACCCATGGCGCGGTTGGTCCGACAGGCCTAGAACCACACGACAACCTGACGACACAGTTTCCCTATCTCGGCCCGCCCAACCCCGAGTCCCGCTGACGCAGGCTGATGCCGGCTACACCCAGCATCCAGGGAGGCAACTCCTAACGCCAGTGTCGTTCGAGCGCTGCCCGGTCCCAGCCGCCGAAGGTTGCCGCCGCGTCGTACGTGCTGTGGAGAAACTCGAGCAGCGCACGGCCTGGGTGATCTGCTGTCCGCACCGCCGTATAGGGCAGCACGAACTCGGCCAGGTCGCCGTCGTAATGCGCAGCCGCGGGACGCACATTGGCGGTACGAAACCCGTCGGGTTCCGGGTACGCGTAGGAGTAGAAGACGCCTTCATCGTCGCCGCCCGGCCAGTATCCGGCGCTACTGACCTCGTGTGAGTAGGCCTCACGCATGACGTTTGGGCCGCAGTTAGGGACACTACGTGGGTACGGCGGCGCCGGACGTCCGGAGAAACGAGTGACCGCGAGGTCGAGCCCACCCCAGAACAGATGTACCGGGCTGACCTTGCCGACAAAGTCGCTTCGAAACACCTTCAGGACTCGCTGAACTTCGACCAGAGCCTGCCAGAAACGTTGCGCGTACGCGGGGTCGTACACACTGTGGACGCCGTCGTCCGGGAACGGGATCGCGCCCGGGATCTCGACCGGCACTGGCCAAATCGGCGTGCCCACTCCCAACTTGTCCAACAACTGCATCAGCTGGGTGTAGAAGTCCACCATCGGCATGGATCTCAATGCGATCGAGCCGGTGTCTCCGGTGGTGGTGGTGACGTCGAGGCGATCGCTGCGTAAGTCGAAATCAATCTGGAAGCTCGCACCGCTGCCATGCGGCATGAGCGACGTGGTCAGGCCGCGCACGGTTGGATAGAGCGTCACGTTCCACCAGTGGGCGGCGAGTGGCTCGTTGGCAAGGCGAACCTTGCCGACGATCTGCGTCCACAGTTGCAGCGTGTCTCGGGTGTCACTCCACTCGTCCAGTGGCAACGCCGGCCACTGCCCTATCGGCTCCTGCACGTGAGACCACCCCCGCTCGTAGCTCTGCTCTGGACGGCCGCCGTGTTGAGCCAACGTCGCCAGCGCGGTCGTGGCCAGGCCGAGGTCGCCACTCCCCCAGCGCGTCGCCGAACCAGCGCGCTCCATGCTTCCACTGAAGATCGTTTAACTGACGCTGAGGACGAGTTTGCCGGGCGGGTGGCCGGCCTGGCTGACGCGCTGTGCGTCGGCGGCCTGCTCCAGCGGGTACGTGCCGGCCACGGTGGTGGTCAGCTCACCGCGCGCGGCCATGTCGACCCCGGCGGCCAAGTCACTCGTCGACCGGTCGGCCCGAGTACCGGCCGAGAACGTCACGCCGAGGCTCGGTCCGGCCGGATCGGCAAGCGTGAGGATCCGGTCGGTTCCGCCGCGTAGTGTGATCGAATCCGGCAGCGCTCCCTTGCCGGCGGCGTCGAGCACCGCATCGACGTGAGGGACTAGTGCTCGAACCCGCTCGACGAGCCCATCGCCGTATCGGGTCGCGATTGCGCCCAGCGAGCGAACGTAGTCCTGATGGGCCTCGCTGGCGGTGCCAACGACCGTGGCACCGCGAGCAACGGCCATCTGGACGGCGATCGTGCCGACCGAGCCGGCGGCACCGTGAATGAGTACGGTTTCGCCGGCCTTCACCCCGAGCGTGTCAAGTCCACGGTTGGCTGCCTCCACCGCGGTCGGCAGCGTGGCCGCTTCGGCAAACGGTAGGTCGGCCGGTTTGCGAACGACCTGGCTGGACAGCGCGTATTCGGCGTATGCGCCGGCCGGCGCGTCGGCCCAGCCGACCACGCTCTCGCCGATCGGAAGACCGTCGACGTCGCTACCAACGGCGTCGATAGTCCCGGCGACGTCGATGCCCAAGATCGCCGGCAGCGGCGTAGGAAAGACCGCCTGCATGGCGCCGGACCTGATCTCTGCGTCAATCGGGTTAACCCCGGCCGCCCGCACCTTGATCCGCATCTGGCCGGGACCGGGTTCGGGAAGCTGAACTTCCGCCACATGCAACACATCCGGATCACCGAACGTATCGAACACGACCGCTTTCATTGCCTCATCTCCCAGTTTGGTTGGCCGCACCACGCCAGAGACCCGCGGTCCGTTCACACCGAAACGCAATCCACGAGTCACCGCCGCGCTAGGGGCAAGCATTGCCAACGTCACGCCCGGACTGAAGCGTCGGTGACAAGCAAACTTTGGGCACTGCAACGTCAATCCGGCACACCACAGCGAAGTCACGCGTCACCACAACGCAGTCGACCTGCCTCCGTCAACGTTACGGTTGGTCGCGCATCCGCGTGCTGGAACTTCGCAACGCGACCACGGATGCGGGCGGGTCTGTACGCAACCGCATCGTGCAATCACAGACTGCCGGGGGCCGGCCCGACGTGACGCCTTCGGACGCCGGTTCGACCGCGCTCTTGGGCCGGGACGGTGGCCGGCCGGCCGTTCGGTGAGTGTTCACCCCACTGCCTGATGGTGTTGGCTCGCGTCGCGCGTCAACCATGCATAGTGACGACATGGCGGTCCAGCTGCATCCGCGCGGCGTACTGCTCACTGCCGCCGGCCCGCATATGCACGACGTGCTTCATGACTTTGCGCTGCCCGCATTTCACCGCTACGGCGTCCGGTGGGGCTACGACGTACATGCGGTCGAACTGCCGGTGGACGGCGTCGGCGCCGAGGGTCCCGCGCAGCTCGCGAAATGGAGCAAGATCCGGCTATTGCGCGAGGCGCTGGACTCCTATCCGCTCGCGTTGTGGTTGGACGCCGATGTACTGCTGTTACGCAGTGACGAGGACATCGCCACCCACCTGCATCCGCATTCCTTTCAAGCCCTTGCCCTGGAACAGGTTCCCCACGAACATCGGATCAATCCCAACACCGGCGTATGGCTGATGCGCGCACACCCCAGCGCGGTCGCGTTCCTCGACCACGTCGAATCCCTCGGTCCGCAACCGGGTCCGTGGGCCGACCAAGGCGCCGTACTCACCGCGCTCGGCTGGGACCGCGGTGACCCTAACTACCACTGGGCCAAACCAGGACTCGGTAACCATTTCCTGGCCGGCACGAGTTGGCTGCCGCCCGGCTGGAACCAGCCGTATCTCGACCGTATCGACGAAGGCGGCCTGTACAACGGCACTGCCGACTCCTACATCGACCGGCCCGCCGTCGCCCACCCGCACGCGTTGCACTTCATGGGCATGACTCCGACCGCCCGGTACCAACACATGGACGCCGTCACCGGTACCCCGTCCACCCGGTAAATCGCGGTCATCTCTGTCCATAGCCGACGGACTGATCGGTGTCGAGTTGCTCGCAGTGCACACGCGAACCAAGATCGTCGCGGGAGTTGCCGCGTCGATCGCCACTGGAGCAATCGTCCTAGGTGCTGGGCTGATGCCGGCCCAGGCATCCGTACCGAAGCATGCCGGCGCGTCATCCGCTACCGAGGCGGCCCCGCTGATTACCGAACCGCCCACGTTTACCGCCACCCTCGCCCGGTCGTACGACACGTTCGACGCGCACCAGGGCGTCGCCGTCGACAAGAAGTACTTCTACGTCGTCAATAACCAGAGCATCACCAAGCACGACCGAACGACCGGTGCGCCTCTGCTCCGGTTCGTGTCGTCCGATGACGGTCCGATCATCCACATGGACAGCGCCACCGTGGTGGGCGACAAGCTGTACGTGGCGACGTCCGACTACGACAGCTTCCCGGAGACAAGCTCGATCGAGGTGTTCGACACCCGGACGATGCGGCACATCAACACGTACAGCTTCGGCATCAACCGTGGTTCGCTGACATGGCTGGACCGCTACAACGGTGCGTGGTGGGGCGGCTTTGCCAACTACGACCAGGTGCCGGACGGCTCGACCGTGCCGTACGGCCAGACGCAGAACACGCAGGTCGTCAAGCTGAACGACGCATTCCAGATCGTCGAGGCGTGGACGATTCCGAGCGAGATCCTCGACCGGTTCAAGCCGATGAGCAACTCAGGTGGTTCGTGGGGTCCCGACGGCAGCCTCTGGATAACCGGTCACGACCTCGACGAGGCGTACGTCATGGAACTACCGCAGGCCGGATCGGATCTCAAGTGGATCGCTACCGTCGCCCTGCCGAATGTCGAGGGTCAGGCCATCGCTTGGGATCGTTCGAGCAGCAAGCCGACGCTGTGGGCAATCAAACGCTCGACCTCGCAAGCACTGAGCTTCACCGTGCCGTACAAGTCGATCAGCGACCCGACCGACTCGCCGTTCCAGGTCCTCGGCCCCGGCCAATTCCAGGAGTAGTCCCGAACCCTTGAGATCGACACGATCCGGCCACCCACAACGGTGCAGAGGCGGCCGATCGACATCCCGGAGAGCCAGTTACCGCCGCTTCCGCGCCGGTAACTGGCTCTCTGCCTTGTCGTCTGCGTTGACTATCGGTCGACGGCGCCTCTCATGAACTCGCCACGTGGCCCGGTGCGTCCGGATCAAACGGGAGCGATCGATCACTTCGGTAAGTCGGCACATGGCAAGCGTGTCGTCGAGCGCTCCCGCGCGTTGAGCAGTCAGCTTCGCATCTCGTACATATCGCCGAAGCGGGCACATACCCCGGCGGGCACCCGCAGCTCACCCGCCGGGTGTCGTATGCCAGTTGCGGTCTCACAGAAGAGGATTCAGATGGAAGACGCGAAATCCGTGTCCACCGCGCGGGGCCGGACGGCCAGCCGGAACGTGTCGCGCAGAACCCTGATGAAGACCGGTGCGGGGGTCGGCATAGCCGCCGCCGTCGGCACGGCCGGAGTCGCGTTCGCCGGCCCCACACAGCGGACCGAGACCGGCGCCAAGCCGACCGGCAGTGGGGGCTCCGGCGCCGACGGCACGCTCGTCGTACACATTCTCGACCCCTCCAAGGGCACCGTCGAGATATTCACGAACTCGACCAGAAAGCAGATCAAAGACCACGACCTCGTCGCGCGCATCGTTCGCGCCGCGCGGACCTGACCTCGGACACCCGGAGGATTAGTCGACATGTCGTCGCACCGTGAGGCGCCGGAGATCTCCAAGGATCCCGTGGCCGACAGCACCGACCTGTACGCGTTCGTTAGCCCGGACGCACCCGACACCGTCACGTTCATCGCCAACTATGTGCCATTGGAGACTCCCGCCGGCGGGCCCAACTTCTACGAGTTCGGCGATGACGTCCTGTACGAAATCAACATCGACAATGACGGCGACGGCCGTCCCGACGTGATCTACCAGTTCCAGTTCAAGACAAAGATCACGAACCCGAACACCTTCCTCTACAACACAGGCCCGATCAACTCGCTGGACGACCCGGACTGGAACCGCCGGCAGTTCTACACGGTGACTCGGGTCGACGAGCACGGCCGCAAGAAGGTGCTCGGCCGCAACCTGGCAAGCCCGCCCGTCAACGTCGGCGTGCTGTCTACGCCTAACTACGCCGGTCTCGCGCACGCGGCAGTCCACTCGCTGCCGGGTGGTCGACGGGTCTTCGCCGGACAGCGCGCCGACGGTTTCTACGTCGACCTCGGCTCCATCTTCGACCTGCTCAACCTGCGTCCGTTCCAGAACTTGAATGCGTTCGGCGCCGTCTTCAATGGCGCGACTGCGCCCGGCGTGAACGCGCTCGATCACATCAACGTCCATAGCATCGCGATCCAGGTGCCAATCTCCGACGTCGTGAAGAACAAGTACCACCCGACGATTGGCATCTACACATCGGCCAGCCGCCGCCAGGTCCAGATCATCAAAGACTCCCCCGCCGGTGACATCGAGGCCGGGCCATTCGTGCAGGTGTCTCGCCTGGGCAATCCCCTGTTCAACGAGGTCATCGTGCCGATGCAGAAGAAGGACGCGTGGAACAAGGAGTCGCCCGCGGACGACAAGAACTTCGCTCAGTTCGTCGCCTTTCCGGAGGTCGCGAGGCTGTTGCCGGTGCTCTACCCGGGCGTGTTCCCGAACCTCGCGGCGCTGAATACCCCACCACCCACGTCGCGCGCCGACCTGCTGGCCATCCTTCTTACTGGCATCCCGGCCAACGTCGTTCCAGGTTTCATTGGTAACTTCACCGGCTCTACTCAGGCCGACCTGTTGCGACTCAACACGGCGATCCCGCCTTCGGCTCATCCAAACGATCTGGGCCTGCTCGCGCCGACACCCGACCCGGCGGGCTTCCCGAACGGCCGCCGGCCGAGGGACAGCGTCGTCACGATCGAGCTACGAGCGATCGCCGGCGCCATCTTCAACCTGGTCGACCCCACGTTCACCCCGGACGCTGCGGCCAACCTGATCACCGATGGGCTCACCGCGGACGACGTCAGCTCGCCGTTCCTCCACAAGTTCCCATATCTGGGCCTGCCGTACGACGGGTACAACAACCCGTCCTGACCAGCGGCGCGTGGCGCCGGTGCACGGTTCCGACATGTCGAACGTGCACCGGCGTCCAGCCGCCCGAGCGCACAGGAGTGCGGCATGCACAATCACCACACGTTGCAGGCGTCACCGAACGCGTCCGTCGTACTCGACATCGGCGCGGACGTCGGTGCGCTCGTCCTCTACGTGCCGGCCACCGAACACGGCCGAGAGATCGAGATCAGCCGGGTCGGGTCGTCCGGCCGGCGTACCCACGCCGCCGTCCGCGAGCGGCGCCTCGACCGTGGAGCGCTGCACTGCGTCGTGTACGCCGGACTCGACGCCGGCGAGTACACGATCTGGGCCGATGACACCACGCCCGGCGGCGCGGCCACCGTCATCGGCGGGCGCGTGACGGAGCTTGACTGGATCTCGGTACGCGACGACGTGTCGCGGTAAGGCATTTTCGCGGTAAGACGGTTCGCGGTCTAACGCCGACGTAGCGCCTTCAGCGTCGTCTGCGGGTAGCGTGGACAAATGGAGCGTATCGACACAGCGATCATCGGAGCCGGCCAGACCGGGTTGTCGGTCGGCTACTACTTGTCGCGGCTGGGGCGGCCGGCCGTGATCCTCGAAGCCAATGACCGGGTCGGCGACTCGTGGCGCCGTCGGTGGGATTCGTTGCGGCTGTTCACCCCGGCCCGCTTTTCGAGCTTGCCGGGCATGGAATTCCCCGCCGACCCGTGGTCGTTCCCGACACGCGACCAGATGGGGAACTATCTGGAGGCGTACGCGGATCGGTTCAGCCTGCCGGTAAAGTGCGGTGCTCGCGTGCGGTCGCTGTCACGACAGGACCCCGGGTTCATCGTCCGCACCGATGCGCAAACGTACGCGGCGAACAACATCGTGCTCGCCTCGGGGCCGCACCAGGAACGACGTGTCCCTTCGTTCGCGGCGCAGCTCGATCCGTCGATCCGCCAGATCCACTCGATCGAGTACCGCAACGCGGCGCAGGTCCAGCCGGGCGGCGTGCTCGTCGTCGGTGCTGGTAACTCGGGAACGGACATCGCGCTCGAACTTGCTCGCGAGCATGACGTGTGGCTGTCCGGCCGGCACCCGGGTCAGCTTCCCTTCGCGCTCGACGGCCGGATGGCACGACTCCTGCTGCCGGTCATCTTCTTCGCGTTCCGGCATGTACTGACCGTTCGGACGCCGCTGGGACGCAAAGCGCGGCGCCAGGCCTTGGCGCACAGCTCGCCGTTGATCCGCAACAGGATCGCCGACCTCGACGCCGCCGGGATACGGCGGGTGCCGCGATTGGTTGGCGTTACGGACGGGAAGCCGACGTTGGACGGCGGTCAGGTACTTCCGGTGCGAAACGTGATCTGGTGTACCGGCTTCGACAATCGGCCGGCCTGGGTCGATGTGCCGGTGTTCGGCGCCGACGGCGAGCCCGAGCAGTTCCGTGGTGTCGCCGCTACCGAGCCCGGCCTGTATTTCCTCGGTCGCGAGTTCATGTATGCGCTCTCGTCCGTCATGATCCAAGGCGCCGGACGGGATGCCGAGTACGTGGCCCGTCACATCGATAGCAGCAGCCGCGCGGCGTCGGGCGGCTCGCCCGGAAGGGCGACTGAGCATGCCCGCGCCGGGCGGGCGGCGCCGTCATCGTGACATACCCGCGCGGTGGCACCGACTCGCGCCGGTGCCACCGCGTTGGGCTCCGCCATGGTGTTCAGTCACGGATACGACGGCGCGACGTCAGCTTCCTGACGTCAACTGACCAACGAGACCATGCGACTCGTCGTCGGGTCCGGCGCTGAACCACACTGTCCCGACGCCGCCGGTGCTCGCCGTGCCGGGAAGAAGGCCCAGAGCCCGTCAATCGTGATGCGGCGGTTGTGCGTGTCGCGCAACTGGCCGGCGAAGTGTCCGTCGGTGAATACGTTGATCCGGCCGTCGCCGAAGTTGCCCACCAGCAACGAGCCGGCAAGGTCGCCGAACCCGGCCGGTGCGATGGCCAGTCCCCACGGTGCATTGAGCGTGCCGTGGCTTGCGATGCGGTGCACGTTCGTCCGAAGTTGCTGTACTCATCGACGATGCCAAGCCCCGGGCCGTCCACCTCGTCCGTGCCGCCGCCGCCCTGCTTGGCGTACGTGACGATGACGCTGTCGCCATTGGCGAGGATGTTGAACGGTGCGTACCGCTTGGGCAGCTGCCGGTCGCGGAAGAACGAACCGGGGAGCGTGACGAGATTGAAGCTGCTATCGAAGACGTCGACCTGGCCGTGGCGGAAGTCGGCGGCGAGGAGAAACGCGCCGAACTGCGTATGCGCCAGCGCCAACGACTTGAACACAGCACCTGGCACATGCGCGACAACCGCCGCGGTCGTGCCGTTGATGTTCCGATTCCACGCGGTGATGTCACCGCCTTCGCTAGCGAAAATGAACGACGCGGCCGCGGACCCTCCGGGACCGGATACCACGAAGCCGGTGGTGTCGTCGAAGACCGTTCCGGTGGGCGCACCGCCCGGGATGGCTACGGTCAGCGCCACCTTGGCGACGCTCGCGCCACCAATGCCTCCGCTGTAGAGGGTGGCGGTGTTCGTACCGGATCGACGGCGAGCGACGTCGCTGAGTCCCGGATCCACCGACCGTCTGCCAGGCCTCCGCTACATCTATCCGGCCTGCTCCACGGCGGTGATAGTCAGTACGGCGGAGTATGAGCCGGCTGCTGTGCTTGCCGGCACCGTTAGGTCGAGGGCAGCGCCGAGAGTGGTGGTACCCAGACCGTTGGTCGCCGCCGCTTTGGCCATGTCGCTGTCCGCGGTCAGACCCGGGTTGGTGCCCGGGGACACTGGCGGACCCGCGACGACGTCGTGGGCCGCGTCCTGCGCGGTGACCACTGGCGTCCATCCGAGGTGGCTACCGCTGAACGTGTGACCGCCCCCGGTGAAGTCACCGACCTGGCCGGAGACGCTCCAGCCGGGCTGACTCTGGTCACGTCCATCGCTGATCGTCACCACGCCGAGCTGACCGGTCGACTCGAAGTTGGTTTGGTCGGCGCTGAGCGCGGCGGTGCTCATCTGTACCGGCGCGTCGCTGACCGTCATCGTGAATACACCCTCGAAACTCGGGACGTTCACGTTGATCGTTTCGCTCTGCGAGTCATCGACCGTGGCCGCGCACTGCGTCGGGCCTTGCTGGTCGCACGCCTGCGGCTGCGGGTCGTTGGCCGCCAACGTGTTCGTGCCATCGGTGGAGAACGTCGGGTTGTTGCAAGACCGGAGGATGTCGGTCGTCACCTCTGGCACCTGCGCGCCGGGGACATTCTTCAGTTGCGCGAACCCGGCCTCGACCAGATTGATCGGCAACGCGGAGTATCCCAACGCGTCGACTTGACTCTGGCCCTGACACAGGAGGTACTTGCCGAAGTCGCCGAGGGTGAACCCCTTTGTCGTGGTGAAACCGAAGCTCGTGTCCGTCGGCAAAATCATGTACGAGTACGACGACAGCTCGTACGTCCGCGGATCCGGGTCGGTGTAGACATCGGACAGGTCCGCTGTCAAATACGTGGCCCTATCGAGCGGATCCATGTTGATCTTTGCCTTGAGCAGTGATACGCCGACGTGGCCCGCGGTGGGTTGGGTGTAGTAGCCGGCGACGTTGAGCACCTTCGCCACGGGAAGGCCGAGCTGGAGGGCCGTGGGGTTGTCGACGTAGCCGATCGCGCCGGCCGCCGCGGCCTGGCTGACATACCCGGCCACCCCCAAATCACCACTCTGCCCAACCATCCTGGAGCCGTTGAGCAACGGGTACGACGACGTCTGCGTACACGGGTCACGGCCGACTTTCGCGCAGTATGCCGTCCAATACTGGCCCTCGGTGGCGATCATCCACTGGGTCAGCTGGGCCGTCGACCCCGACCCGTCCGACCGGACGACCGGCACGATCGGGATCGCCGGCAGGGTCAGGCCGGGATTGTCCGCCGCGATCGCCGGGTCGTTCCACTGCGTGAGAACACTGGTAAAGATCTTCGCGATGTTCTCCCCGGACAGCCGCAGGTTGGTAACCCGCTTGCTGCCGATCCTCAGGTTGTACGTAAATGTCGTCGCACTGGCGGTGTCGGGGATGTACGCGAATCCGCGGCTCGGTGGCGGGTCGTTACTCACTCCGTCGGCTACCCCGTACGGGATATCTGATGCGGCCCAGTCCACCGTGCCCTGCTTGAAGTCGGCCCGACCGAACGTGGAGCCGACCCCCACATAGTTGACCTGCATGCCGATTTGCGCGACGTTCGCCGCCCACTGGTGGATCGCGGTGGCCGACAACGTCGATCCCGCCCCAATGATCGGTACATAGGCGGCGGCAGCCGCCGGCCGAGCTGGACCGACGAGGGTCACCAGAGCGCCGAGAAGCGCGGCGACGAACGCGAACCGTCGGCGGCGCCCCCGGAGAGGTGAAGGACTCACTATCCCGTCGCTTCCTTCGATCGCTCGGTCGGACGGTGCACGAGCGGACGATGGACTGCGCGGGTGTCGCTGAGCTTGCGGAAGATCCGTACAACGAGCGTGGGTCAGGTAAACATCTCGTGTCGGCACCGCGCTCCACGTCGGACCGAGCCGAATCCGAGCCCGGCCAGTTCGCGGCTACGTCAAGCTTCGTCAAGGATGACCGCCCGGGTCAGGGCGCGGGGGGTGTCGGGGTCGAGTCCCTTCGCCTCGGCGATGGCGATGGCGATCCGTTGCGCCCGTACCAGAAGCGCCAACGGGTCGGCCGGCGTTGTTTCCAGCCTCGCACCGGTGGCGATGATTTGTGCGGCGAGCCCATCCGGCGTGGGGCCGAAGACCCACACCGACGAGTGCTCGTCGGCGATGCTGATCGGGCCGTGCCGATACTCCATCGCGGCGTACGACTCCGTCCACAGTTGGGCCGCCTCGCGCAACTTCAGCGCCGCCTCGTGCGCAAGTCCGATCGTCCAGCCGGTGCCGAGAAACGTGTACTGGTGGGCAAACGCCGACGGCGCCGGCCTGGCGAGCTCGGCGGCGGCGTCGGCGATGGCCTGGGTCAGATCCTCGCCCAGATACGCGCGCCACAATGCCACCACGCTCGTCGCGAACCGCGTCTGCACCACCGACTGCTCGTCGGCGAAGCCCAGCGCGATGGTGTCCTGGGCGAGTCGCGGCACGGGCAGATCGGCCGATGTGCTCAGCACCGTGGTGCGGGTGCTCGCGGCCGTGGCTCCGACGAGCTCGATCATCTCCGTCGTGGTGCCGGACCGGCAGATAGCGACCACACGGTCGTACTTGCGGCCGTACGGGAACTCGGACGCCGCGAACGCGTCGGTCTCACCGTGGCCGGACCGCTCGCGCAGCGCAGCGCAGGCCAGCGCGACGTTATACGAGGTGCCGCAGCCGACGATCGCAACGCGCTCCGCGTCGGCCGGGAGCGCCGCCCGCACGGAGGCGTCCGTCGCCATCGCGGCGGCCCGCGTCCACACGTCGGGCTGGCTGGCGATCTCGGTCGTGGCGAAGGACATTGCGCGACGGCTCCCTACTTGATAGATCCGGCGGTCAGGCCGCCGACGACCTTGCCCTCGATGAACGCGAACAACACGATGACCGGGATGGTGGAGATCACCGACGCGGCGAACAGGTGTCCCCAGTCGATGGAGTACTGCCCGATGTAATTGTTGATGGCGACGGTGAGCGGCACCGAGGAGTTCGGCCCGCCGCCGGTGAGCGTCAACGCGACCAGTAGTTCGTTCCACGCGCTGATGAAGGTGAAGATGATCGCGGTGACGACGCCGGGCATGGCCAGCGGCAGCGTGATCCGCGCGACCGCGCCGAGTTGGGTCGTCCCGTCGACCATCGCCGCCTGTTCCAGCTCGCGCGGGATGGACGAGAAGTACGCGTTGAGGATCCATACCGCGAATGCCATGTTGAAGCCCGCGTTGACCAGGATCAGCGACACGATCGGGCTGGGCAGTGCGAAGCTGGTGAACTCGCGTTGGATGCCGACCAGCATCGCGGCCGGCTGGAACATCTGAGTGGCCAACACCAGCAGGAGGAACAGCGCCCGGCCACGGAAGCGGTGCCGCGCGGTGTAGTACGCGGCCGGCAGCGCGACCAGGAGTACCAGCACGGTCGAGCCGGCCGCGATCTGGAGGCTGGCGCCGAGGTTCGCGCCGAAGCCGGTCGACCACAGCGAGGTGAAGTTCGACCAGTCGAAGTGCTTGGGCAGGTAGTCGCGGCCGAGCAGCTCGTTTGCCGGCCGCAGCGCGGAGATGACCATCTCGACGTACGGCAGCAGGAAGATCAGAGCCACCAGGTATCCGGCGACCGCAAGACCCAGCTGCTTCGGGGTCAGCGTGCGTTGCGCGCGGACGCGCTTGACGACGGTCGGGGCCGTTACGGGTGGGTCGGCAACAACGGTCATGTCAGCTCACCTGCTCCCGCCACCGCGATGCGCGCAGGAACAACAGCACCAGCACGACGATCAGCGCAAAGTTGATCACTGACATGGCGGCCGACTCTCCGATGAAGCTCTGCTTGAGCTGGAAGAGGAAGGTGGTCGTGGTACTCGTCTCGTGCCCGGGTCCGCCCCGCGTCATCTCCCAGATGATCGGGAACGAGTTGAACACATTGATGATATTGATGAGCGCGGCGACCAGGAACGCCGGCCGCAGCAGCGGCAGCGTGATCCGCCGGTACGTCTGCCAGCGGGTGGCACCGTCGACGCGGGCCGCCTCGTAGATCTCGCCGGGAATCGACTGTAGACCGGCGAGCAGCGCATACGTCGCGAACGGTACCGACACGAATACCGCGACCGCGATCATCCAGGCCAAGGCTGACCAGGGCCGGCCGAGCCAGTCGGCCTGGTTGGAGTTGAAGGACTTAATGACGCCGATCTGGTGCAGGAAGACGTTGATGACTCCGTTGTTCGCATCCAGCGCCCAACGGAAGATGAGCGCGGTCATCGTGACCGACGCGGCCCACGGGGCGATCAGCGCCCATCGGGCCACGCGGCGGCCCGGCCACCGCGCGTTGAACATCTGCGCCAGCACCATGGAGATCAGCATGGTCACGATGACAACCGCGACGACCCAGATCACCGTGCGGATCAGCACGCCGTTGAGGTCCGGCTCGTCGAACAGGTCCGAGAAGTTGCGGCCGCCGGCCGAGCCCAGTACGAAGCCGTCCGGGCTGATGTGCTGGAACGAGGTCTGGAACAGCACCACGACCGGCCAGAGCACGATCACGGCGATGAGCGCCAGCGCCGGCCCGACCCAGAGCAGCGGTGCCAGCGTCTGCCGCACGCGCCGACGGGCATTCCGGCGCGGCAGGACCGCCGGCACGAGATGCTGGGTCATCTGTCTCCCTCCCCATCACCCGGCAAAGTCAGGACATCGTCGTCCCCGGCCTCGGCGGTGGCAACCGCTGAGGCCGGGGACATGGTGTTCAGACCGCTCAGCTGCCCTTCGTCGCCGTCTGCTGGATCGTGCCGAGCACCTTGCTCGGGTCACCGGTGATGGCGGTTCCGATTGTCTGCTGAATCTGCGTCTTCGTCGCCGCCCACGCAGCGCTGGCCGGGTACTGCACCGCCTGTGGCAAGGCCTTCAGGAACGGGCCGAAGATCGGGTCGGAGGAGAGCGTCTGACTCGCCGAGTTGGTGGCGGGCAGCAGGTCGTACTCCTTGTCGAACTGGAGCTGGTACGTGTCCTGGTAGGCGAAGTCGAGGAACTTCTTGATCGCGTCCTTCTTGCTGGAGTCACCGCTCTTGAACGCGGCCGTGAAGTCGCAGACGCCAAGGGTGGTGGTCAGCGGACCGGTCTTGCCCGGGATCGGCACCGACGCCCAGTCCGAGTCGGTCAGAACCTTGCCGTCCTGAATGATCGGGATCAGCGCCGGCGAGCCATTGATCATGCCGATCTGACCCTGCGCGAACTGCTTCCATAGGTCGGTACGGTTCTTCGTACCCGGGTTCGGCTCAGTGGCCCCGGAAGCGACCAGTTGCTTGAGGAACTGGAACGTCTCGATGTTCTGCGCGCTGTTGATCGTCCACTTTCCGCTGCTGTCGGTGTAGTTGCCGCCGTTGCCGAGCATCCACAACAGGGACTCGGCCTGGGCCTCCTCCGAGCCGAGCGGTAGGCCAAATCCGATGTCGCCCTTCGCCTTGACGGCCGCCGCGTCGGCCTGGACGTCGGACCAGGTCTGCGGCGCCGACGTGATGCCGGCCGCGGTGAACAACTTCTTGTTGTAGAACAGCGTGCGCGAACTGGTCGTGAATGGCATGCCGTACTGGACGTTGTTGTAGCTACCCAATGTCTTGAAGACGCCCAGGAGGTTCGACGGGTCGCTGAACACGTCACTGACCGGGTAGAGCAGGCCCTCCTGCGCGTAGTTCGCGAAGTAGTCGCCCTCGGTGATGTCCGGGTATTGCTTGTTCTGCACCATCGTCTGGACCTGGTTGTCGAAGTCGTTCCAGTTGATGGTCTGCACGTGAACGGTGATCGACGGATTGGCCTTGTGGAAGGCGTCCGCGATGCCCTGCCAGTAGGTCTGGCTGGTGTTGGACGGGCCAGTGCCGTAGTCGGCCGCCACGAGCTTGAGCGTCGTGCTGCCGGATGCCGAAGAAGAACCGTTGCCGCTGCTGCTACACGCCGTTAGTGCCAGCGCCGTCGCTACGCACAGCGCCGCAACGGCCGCGTACCGTCGTTTCATGCATCCTCCCGAATCCGCATGATGTTGGCCGTCCGGCGACGCCGTCGCGGCCCGGGCGACCGGTCGCGACGACACGGCGCACCGATCATTTGGTGATTGAAACTGCTTCGATGTCGCCGTATTCAGTCACGTTCGATCGCCGACGGCCACATTAGACCAAAGATGAGGGTCGGTGGAAGGACCGGAACGGGCCCGACGCGGAAGTGTTACCAATCGATGGACCGGGGGAAGCCAGCCATCACCGTGCGAGGGGTGGATGGACACACACGTCCGCGTGCCCGCACGATTCCGGAGAGCGATCACGTCGTCGGACAGGAGATTCTCGTTGTTACGGTACGAGCGGCTGAACGCGGTTCTGGACATGGTGGCGCGCCAGGGACGCATCTCGGTGGAACAGATCGTCGACGCCTTCGCCCTCTCCCCCGCGACCGTCCGGCGTGACCTGGACGAGTTGGCCGCCCACCAGCTCATCACGCGAACCCGGGGTGGTGCCGTCGCGCAGGCGCTCACGTACGATCTGCCGCTGCGTTACAAGCACGTCCGCCGGCCGACGGAGAAGCGCCGGATCGCCGCCGCCGCGGCCGGGATGGTCGTCCCCGGGATGGTCATCGCGCTCAACGGTGGAACCACCAACAGCGAGGTGGCCAGGACCATCGCCGGCCGGACCGACCTGACCGGGGCAGGTCAGGACACGATCACGTCACTGACCGTCGTAACGAACGCGCTGAACATCGCGAACGAGCTTGCGGTGTGGCCGCACATCAAGCTCGTCGTGCTGGGCGGCGTATCTCGGCCGCAGTCGTACGAGCTCGTCGGATCGCTCAGCGTGCCGGTGCTCAGGACGCTGACCATTGATCTGATGTTCCTCGGCGTGGACGCGATCGACCCGGTTGGCGGTGCGGCCACCGTGCACGAGGAGGAGGCGGTCGTCAACCGAGCAATGGTCGAGCGGTCGGACCGCATCGTCGCCGTCGCGGACAGCACCAAGCTTGGCCGGCGGGCGTTCTGCACGATCTGCGAGATCGATGCCGTACACGTGCTCGTCACTGACACCGGCGCCGATCCCCGGATCGTCGAGCAGTTCTCCGCCGCTGGCGTGGCGGCGCAGATGGTGTGAGCCGCGGGCGCCGCATCGGGTGAGTATCGTGTGGCCGGTGTCGGATGAGTTCGCCTCCCTGATCCGCGCGGCAACCTGGCCAGAAACCGGCAGCGTCCCGGACAACGCTGGCCCGTTCGCCCCGGCGACCATTCGCGTGGTGGGGCCGAACCCGGCGGTCGACCGCATCGAGATCCTCGACCATCTTGACGTCGACGCCGTGAACCGTTCGGTCGATGTTGTTACCCGCGCCGGCGGCAAGAGTCTCAACCTCGCCCGCGCCATCCACCGGCTCGGCCTCGACGTGTCTGTGTACGGCTTTCTCGGCGGCTGGACCGGTACGTTCATCCGAGACGCGTGCGCCGCGCTCGGCCTCACCGACCGCCACACCACCATCGCCGGGGACACCCGCATCAGCCTCGTACTCGTCGAGCCGGCTACCGGCGCATCCACCGTCATCAACGAGCCGGGGCCGGTCGTCACCGCACCTGAGGCCACGGCATTGCTCGACGCCCTGTCGGCGGATTGTCGGGCCGGCGATATCGCCGTCCTCAGCGGCAGCCTGGCCCGCGGACTGCCGATCGGCTTCCATGCTGAGATGGTCCGGCGCGGCCAGGCGGCCGGCGCTCGCGTCATTGTGGACACCAGCGGCCCGGCACTGGCGGCCGCAGTCGACGCGAAGCCCTGGATGGTCAAACCCAATCTGGCGGAGTTCGCCCACCTTGCCGGCCGGGAGCTGCGCTCCGATCGGCCCGAAGAGGTGCTGGCCGAGATGCGCACACTGGTCGATGCCGGCGTCGAGTCCGTCGTGGTGACGCTGGGTGCGGATGGCCTGCTGTACGCCGATGCCGAGACGGGCGCTGCGGGTGCACTCACCGCGTGTCACGGCGATGAACCCGACCGGCTCCGGCGACATCCTGCTCGCCGGCTTCGTCGCCGCCCGCGCCGCCGGGGCCGACGTCGCTTCCGCGCTGCGCATCGGTGTCAGCGCGGCGGCCGCCAGTTGCGCGCGGATCGAACCCGACATCGATGGCCCGGCCGACGCGCTCGCACTGCTTCCGCAGGCGTTGGTCGAAACGGCCGAGGCGGTTCTGCCCGGCGCCGGCAGCACGTGACGCGTCCCCCGCCATACCGATCCGTCCAGCCAGAAAGCCATTGCCATGCCCATCGCCCGCGCCGCCGACCTGATGTCCGCTGTGTATGCCGCCGGCACCGCCGTCGGCGCCTTCAACGTCATCTGCCTGGAGCATGCCGAAGCCATCGTCACCGGCGCCGAGGAGGCACGTCTGCCGGTGATCCTGCAGGTCAGCGAGAACACCGTCGGTTATCATGGCGGCCGGCTCGTCCCGATTAGCGTGGCCTGCCTGGCGCTGGCTGAGACCGCAACCGTACCGGTCGCCCTACACCTAGATCACGCCACGAGCGAGGATCTGTGCCTGGGCGCGATCGACCTCGGGTACAGCTCGGTCATGTTCGACGCGTCCACGCTCCCGTACTCGGACAATGTCCGTTCGACCGCGGCGCTCACCGCGCACGCGCATCTCCGCGGCGCCTTCGTCGAAGCCGAACTTGGCATCGTTGGCGGCAAGGGCGGTGCCCACGCACCCGGCGCTCGGACCGATCCCGTCGACGCCGCTGCGTTCGTCGCCGCGACTGGCGTCGACTCTCTGGCGGTCGCGGTCGGCACCAGCCACGCGATGGTCTCTCGGGACGCGCTGATCGATGTGGACCTCATCGCACGCATCCGCGCCGCGCTGCCGGTGCCGATCGTCATGCACGGCTCGTCCGGCGTCTCGGACGAATCGCTGCGCGACGCGGTGCGGGCCGGGATGACGAAGGTCAACATCGCTACCCACTTGAACAAGGCGATGACCGAGCGAGTACGACGGGAGCTGGCCGCCGAACCGGCCCTCGTCGATCCCCGCCGCTACCTCGGCCCGGCCCGGGACGCCATCGCACGAGAAGTTTGTCGACTGCTCCGCATTCTCGCCCTGGTCAGCCCGGCCAATGTGAGTTCGCCGCGGCCACCGTCCACGCAGGACACTGCCCGTACCGCGTCTTGAGCTAGCGAGTCAAGACATTGACAATCTCCTCTGGTTGATTGAAACTGCTCGCAACCCGGCGCGAACAAGCACAATCGCTTATCAGCGAAGCCGTCGTCGCCGCGCCAATGCGAGACGGCCTGCCATGGACCGACAGCGACTGTGCTGGTTCGCCGTGCCCTGAAAGGGGAGGCAGAAGTGCCGAAAATCCGCTGCTCAACCAGATGGAAAGCTCGCGCCGCCGCCGGCGTCGCCGTCGTGATGGGCCTGGGCGTGGCGTTGACCACGTCCGGATTCGCGATGGGGAGCGACGAACCGGCGGCAAACCCGCCGCAGATCATCCCCCAACCGGTCTCGACGACCGTCGGGAGTGGACAGTTCGCCGTGACGAGACACACGCGCATCATTGCGCGGGACGACGCCAAAGGGATCGCCCAGGACCTCGCCGACTATCTGCGCCCGGCCACCGGATATCCGCTGCCGGTCGCCTCCGGCCAGCCAAAAGACACCGACATCGACCTGGTCATCGGCGATCCGGGAACGCTGAGCGGCGACCAGCAAGCCGAGGGGTATCAGCTCGACATCTCCGCTGACGGCGTGACGCTCGAGGCGCCGACGCCGCACGGCCTGTTCAATGGCGTCCAGACGATCCGCCAGTTGCTGCCGCCGCAAATCACCAGTTCCACCGCTGTGCCGGTCGGCTGGACGATGCCGTACGTCCACATCACCGACTACCCGCGCTACGGCTACCGCGGCGTCATGCTCGATATCGCGCGACACTACGAACCGCCCTCCGCGGTCGAGTCACTGATCGACCAGGCTTCGGCGTACAAGGTGAATGTCTTCCACCTGCACCTGAGCGACGACCAGGGCTTCCGGGTCGCCATCAACGGGTTCCCGAACCTGACGGCGATCGGCGGGGAAGGCTCGGTCGGCACCGGTGGAAAGGCCATGGACCCGGGCGGCTTCTGGACCCAGGCTCAGTACAAGGCCGTCGTTGCGTACGCTGCTGCGCACTTCATGACGCTCGTCCCCGAGGTGGACACACCCGGGCACAACAACGCGATCATCATGTCCGAGTACGGCGACACCGCCAACCCGCTGCTCAACGGCAACCCGCAGGACATCAACTGCAGCACCAAGAACCCGCCCGTATGGAACTACACCGGCGCTGTCGGCTACAGCGCACTGTGCCCGACCAGCGACAACACCTGGACGATCCTCAGCGCCATCATCGACCAGCTCACCGCGATGTCGCCCGGCCCGTATTACGACCTCGGCGGCGATGAGGTGCCGAGCACGGTGCTGAGCCAGACACAGTACGCGAGCCTGGTCAGCCAGGAGGCCGGCATTGTCAACGGTCAGGACAAGATCGCGATGGGCTGGGCCGACATCGCCGGGCCGGGCACACAGCTCGCTCCGGGCTCGGTCGCCGAGTATTGGCAGACCGCGTCCGGGTCCAGCTCCGGCACGATCACCGGCACCGAAGCTGTGGCGAAGGGCATGAAGGTCGTCATGGCGCCGGCGAACCACGCGTACCTCGACCAGAAGTACGCGCGTGGCATCCCGTCCACGCTCGGCTTGAACTGGGCGTGTAACCGCGGCTGCGACGTCGACCAGTTCTACAACTGGGACCCCGGCAACTACGTCACCGGTGTCACCGATGACAACGTCATCGGCGTGGAGGGCGCGCTCTGGAGCGAGACGCTGGTGACCTTCGCCGACGTCGACTACATGGCGTTCCCGCGGCTGCCCGCGCTCGCCGAACTGGGCTGGTCGCCGAAGGCGACTCGGACCGCCACCAGCCCGGCGTACCAGGACTTCCTCGTACGGCTCGCCGCGCAGGGCCCCCGCTGGCAGTACGCCGGGATGAACTTCTACCCGACGCCGGAGGTCTCCTGGCCGTTGACCCTGGCCCCGGCCGATCCCGGTGGCGGAACGCAGGCCGGCATCGACGGGACGCGTGGCCACACTGTCCGCGCCCGGCGTGGCGGCCGGCGCCATCACGGCCACGATCGACTGGGGTGACGGCACCACTTCCGCTGGCGCCGTGACCGGTACGGCCGCGACCAGCAGCGCCGTCAACGGCCTGTACTCGATCGGCGGAGACCACACGTACGCCCACCCGGGAACGTACCCGGTCAGCGTCACCGTCACCGGCCCGACCGGAGCCTCGCAAACGGTGCAGCTGACGCTGCACCCAGGGACCTGACAAACCACCGATCACGTTGGCGCGGATCGCCGGTCGCCGCCGGCGGTCCGCGCCGTCCTGATGCGTTGGGGTCCTGACGACTCTAGGTCGCATCGGCGACGGATGCGCCGGTGCGGATCTGTGAGAAGCAGTAGTACAGGGCGATGGCGAAGTGGGCCAGCAGGCACAGTGGCGCGCTGAATATGGCCACGACGACCGTCCCCAAGTAGAGGACGAGGCCGACCGCACTGAAGCGAACGATCGACGCCCTCACGGCGACCGGGTCTACACCGTCGGCGAGAAGCGCCGGCCGGTGTGCGATGTAGGTATACAGACCCGCGAACGCACACGACATCGCGACCATGACCGCGGAGTAGATGATTGCCGCCGTACGTGCTCCGGAATTGGCCGTGAGATACGTTGCGAGCAGACGCGTGGTGTACGGGATCGTCACGACAGTCATGAGCAGTAGAAGATTCAGGAACAACGCGATCCGATCGATGCGCCCGATCAATTGGAATACCGCGTGGTGATTCACCCAGATGATCCCGATGATGAGGAAGCTCGTCACGTAGGAGCCGTACGCCGGCCATTCCCGGGCCAGGGCATGGGCGAGCGAGCCGTGCAGCTCGCTTCGTGGGGGCACGCTCAGGTCGAGAACGAGCAGTGTGATGGCGATAGCGAGTACGCCGTCGCTGAAGGCTTCCGTGCGCTTCGTGTCGCTCACTTGATCATTGTAGGCGAGCGGTCCACGATTCCTGGCCGCTCGCCGATCAGGGCCGGGTCGTTGCGGTATGCGGTACGCAGACGGTGATCGCGGCCGGAACGACGTGCGCTTTGATCCGCTTCGTTTTAGAGCGCGCGCCACCGTCGAGTTCGTAGGCCACCGGCGCCGCGAGTTTGATGGAAATGCGCTTCGCTCGGGTGGTACGGATAAACGGCGATCGGACTGCGCTTCCTGTGCTGATTTGGCCGAACAGACGCGCCCATTGGAGCGGGCCGGTCGCTGTGCTGACGCCGACGTCGAGCCAGCCGTCGTCGGGGCTCGCGTCGTCGAAGACCTGAATCCCGCCGAGGATGGTGCCGACGTTGCCGAGCATTACGCAGGTCGCGTCGCCCTCAAACCACGCCGTACCGTCAATTTTGATCTTCAGATGTGTCGGGTCCATGCCGACATTGCGCACGCCGGCCCTCAGGTAGGCGAGGCGTCCGAGTCTGGTCTTGAGACCACGGTCGGCATCGCGGATCATGTCCGCGTCGAAGCCGACTCCGGCGAGGACCGCGAAGTGTTCGCCGGCAATCCATCCGAGGTCGAGTTGTCGGCGCTGGCCGTGAAAGCCGATGTGCACCGCCTCCGCGAGATCCTGTGGGATACCGAGGTTGTGCGCCAGCAGATTCGCTGTGCCGGCCGGAATGATCGCGATGGTCGCGTCCGAGCCCACGAGTGCGTCCGCGCATCGTTGGACCATGCCGTCGCCACCCCATACGAACAACAGATCCGCACCCTTCTTCAGCGCCTTGCGTACCTTGGCGGGCGCCTTCCTGCTCTTCGGTACCTCGTACCAGATCACCTCGTCGGTCCGCTCGACGGCGATCAACTTGCGGAGTTCATCGAGGCCGCCACCGATGGTTTTGCCCTGGTGCGCGATGACCGCGACGCGGCCATCTTGCGGCAGCCGACGTCGCCGCCTCAGCGGTGGGGATCGGGTGAACGGCGTGCTCCGGGGATGTACTCACGCGTTGGCTATACCCAGCAAAGCCGCGGGCTACCCCTGACGCGTCGCGTCCAGTGCTGAAACGGATCGCGGCGATATGGTCGCCCCGGCCACAAATCATGTTCAGACAACCGACAATCGTCGTGTGCGGAAACCATACGTTGCCGTGATTGGCGCGAGCGACCCGACGGAAACAGAACGTGACCTGGCTCGGAGTGTCGGAGCGCTGCTCGCCCGGGCTGACGTGATTGTTGTATCCGGTGGCCTCGGCGGCGTCATGCGTGCCTCATGTGAGGGTGCGTTCAACAATGGCGGGACGACCATCGGCCTTCTTCCCGGCGTAGAGCGTTCCGAAGGCAACCCGTTCTTGTCCATCTCGCTGCCTACCGGCCTCGGTCAACTTCGAAACGGCCTCGTGGCCAACGCTGCCGACGCCGTGATCGCGATCGGAGGTGGTTGGGGAACCCTGAGCGAAATCGCGCTCGCGATGCGCGCGGGAAAGCCGGTTGTTGGACTTCACACGTGGGCGACGCAATCGCCCCATCCAAGTGACAGGCCGACGGCTCTGGCTGACTCCGCCGCGGAAGCCGTGCGTCTGGCCTTGTCCAGGATCGATGCGCCGCAGTGATCGGCGAGCAAAAAGCGGGCGCAGATCCCAGCGATCGGTAGCATGCTTGCCCGCATGACTGGATCGGATCCGAAAGAGGACCTGCATTTCTACCTGACTCGAGCCCGCGAAGCGTTGCTCTGGAAGATGGACGGGCTTTCCGAGTACGACGTTCGCCGCCCGCTGGTGCCGACCGGCACCAACCTGCTCGGACTCGTCAAGCACGTGGCCACCGTCGCCGCCGGGTACTTCGGCGAGTGCTTCGGCCGGCCGTTCCCCGAGCCAATGCCCTGGCTGGACGACGACGCCGAAATGAACGCCGACATGTGGGCCACCGCCCAGGAATCGAGAGAGCAAATCGTCGGTCTGCACCACCGCGCCTGGGCACACGCCGACGCCACGATCGACGCGCTCCCGCTCGACGCCACTGGCGAAGTCCCGTGGTGGCCGCCGGAGCGGCGGGAACCAACCCTGCACCGGGTCCTTATCCACATGATCGCCGAAACCGAACGGCACGCCGGCCACGCCGACATCGTCCGCGAACTCATCGACGGATCGGCCGGTATCCGAGCCGAACACTCCAACCTCCCCGATTGCGACGCCGCCTGGTGGACGGCCTACCGCGAACGAGTGGAGCAGGCCGCCAAGGACGCTGGAGCGCGTTGATGTTGGCAAGATCGCCACGGCGCTGTGCCGGCGCGATCTAAAGTCAGAGCGTGGCTGGGCAACGGAACCCTCGCGTTGACGACTACATTGCCGGGCTACCTCAGTGGCAGCAGGCGATCTGTCGGGAAATCCGCGACCTCGTGCACGAGGCCGACCCCGCCGTCGAGGAGACGATCAAGCGCTCGGTTCAGCCTTACTTCGTGCTCGACGGCAACGTCTGCGCATTACTCGGTACGAAGGATCACGTGAACGTCTTCATCTACGATCCGACCGTTGCCGACCCGGAGCGAGTGATCAACCAAGGACACGGCAACGCCACAGCCAGAGCGATTCAGATATACCGCGACGATCACATCAATTCGGCTGCGGTCCTTGCGCTATTCCGTGGCGTCATCGCCAACAACCGAGCCGGCGGCTGGCGGCGACTCGCCCGGTGAACCCGCGGTCACATCTCTCTCGGTAGCAGCGACACCGGCCCGGCCGGCTCCGCGAGCCGGCCGGGCTGTGCACTCGAATTTCGAGCTAGAAGGCCGACAGGGATTGCGTGTACAGGTCTTGGTTCGGTGTGTTGACGCCGGGGTTGCCGCGGAAGTCGGTCCAGGCGGGGTGAACCTTGAAGTCGGTTCCGATGGCGATTGCGGTGTAGTCACCGATGAACTCGCCTTGCAGCGTGTCCCCGGTGATCAGGCCGATGCCGACGAACTGGACGTTCGGGTCTTCGGAGGCGGTCGTGATGCGTTGGATGTGCGCGTTGCCGACGCGGTCGCCCTGGCCCTTCCACATGGCGAAGTCGAGGAGGAACCCGGTCGGGTCGTAGTGGCGGGTGTACGAGCTGACGACGACGCGGCCGCCGAGTGCGGCGATCGCGCCGTACACCTCGTCATCGGCGGTGCCGACCGTCACCGGGTTCGACCAGTGCTTGCCGTCGGTCGAGCTGGTGACGAAGTTGTCGCCGTTGGTCTTGATCGATTCGAAGCCGTTGTACGCGCCGTTGCGGTCATCGGCCCAGGTCAGCCAGAGCTGGCCGGTGAAGCGGTCGATCGTCATCTGCGGGAAGCTGTTGATCCGGAAGTTCAGCCCGGTCAGCGCTTCGGTGCCGACGTCTTCGTTCGTGGGGAAGTCGAAGTCGAGGGAGACCTCGACGTTCTTGAACGACTTGCCACCGTTGTGCGAGGTGGCCACGACAACCGCGTCGTGGTCGGTCGGCTGGTCGCAAGCCAACGTCTGACAAACGGAGGCCTCGTACGCGATGTAAAGGGTGCCGTCTTTGCCGATGACCGGGTTGGAGCCCTGGTCGAATGGCGTGATCCCGCCGGCGAAGCCGTCGAGCTTTGGCGCGACGCGCACCGCGGCGCCCCAGGTCCGGCCGAAGTCGGTGGACTTGCGCAGCATGATCGGCGCCTCGACGAAGTTGCCATCGGCGTCGAACGTGAACGCGGTCCAGGTGACGTACACCGTGCCGGAGAACGGATCGGCGGTGACCCATTCCTTGTCGTTGGAGATGTTGGTGTCGGTCGGTGTGCCGTCCGGGTTGACACCGTCAAGCTCGATGATCGATGGTTCGCCGAAGGTACGGCCGCCGTCGTGGGAGACGGACATGGTCAGTCCGGTGCCGTCGTTGAGCCGGCTGAAAACGAGGTTGGCGTAGTAGACGGTGTTGTGTGGGGCCGAACGCGACCGACGGGTCACCGGCTGAGTCCATGTCGGACAGCGCCCCGGTCGCGCCGGTCTGGAACGTCAGGTGCGGCAGCTGAACATCGGTCCAGGTCCGGCCGCCGTCGCGGCTGCTGTACGCGAAGCCGGAGCTGTCGTTGCGTCCCTCTCGCGTGTTGAACACGCGGTAGTCGTTCGCGCCGGCGACGAGGTTGAGCGGATTGAACGGGTTCACCGCGATCGGTGTCTCGTTCTGCGCGGACTGGCAGCCGGTCTGGCTCCCGGCCTGCACCGTGGTGTCGCCGTTGATCGCGTCGACGTTCGGTGCCGGATTCGGGTAGGGGTTGGGCGAGCTGAGCTCGTCGACGCATTGTGCCGTGATGGTCGGGTCGGGAGCCTGGTCGTCGTCCTTCGCCGAGCGTCTTGGCCAGCAACTCGTTGGGGACATTGGTGTGCGCTGCTGGGGCCGCCGCGTGAATCGGCCGCACCGCACCGGTCGCGCGCGATTGGACGTCCATCGGGGCTGGGTGTCGTACGCCGGCGGATCTGGCGGGTGAGCTACTGCCGTGCGCGGCGTTGGCGGGCTGGGACGCCAACATCAGGGCAAGTCCGGATAATGTCGACACCACCACGACTGCGGCGGGTCGACGCCATTGCAGTGCCATGTGTGCTCCTAACCGGGAGGATCCACTTTGGAGCACACCCAACCACATTTGTCGATGCTTGACCATGAGCAGCCAGATGACGGCACCCTTGGCCACACCCTCGCAAGATCTGCCGCGACGCACGGGCCGCCACTGCTTGCCGCTGCGGATCCACCCCGACGTGGCCGCGTGAGCCGGCGGTCGACCAGTCGCCAGCCCGAGGACAACGACAACCCGGTCGGCGATCCGTGCAGCCGATTGAGCAGCGGTCGATGTCGAGCGGCGGTCACCGCGACCCGCGCGTCTGCGGCCGGCGTTAACCGCACCAGACAGCCCGAGGACGACCATCATTGAACTCATGGCTGTCGCCGGCGGTTGGCCCACCAACGCCGATGAGTTGGTTGCTACGCAGGTGGCGCTGGCCCAGGCCACGCCACCGCTGTGGACGCCGCCGGCCTCACCGACCGTCGGCGGTTGCTTCGCGTGTTTCTCCCGGGACAGCAGCGGTCCGGGCCACGCCGGCGAACCGGGTTGGGCGGCCGCCGCGGTCTACCGTGGCAGGCAATGTGTCGCTCGAGCCGCGATCGAGGGCCGCGCCGGCGCACCATATCTTCCGGGGCTGTTCGCGCTCCGGACGGGAGCGCTGCTCGAGAACGCGGTCCGGTCCCTCCCGATGCGGCCTGACGTGCTGATAGTCGACGCCACCGGCCACGACCACCCACGGCGCGCCGGCCTGGCCCTGCATCTGGGAGCCGTTGTCGACATGCCGACGATTGGCGTCACTCATCGGCCGCTGCTGGCCGTCGGGGATTGGCCGAGCGACGATCGGGGTGCACAGAGCCCACTGCTGCTCGACGGTGTGTTGGTCGGATTCTGGCTTCGCACGCGGGGTGGGCGGCGCCCGCTGGCCGTCCATGCCGGTTGGCGGACCGATCCCGCAGTGGCGGTTCGTGTCGTGCTGGCCGCGACACGCCACCGCACCCCAACACCACTGCGGGAGGCCCGCCGACTGGCTCGCACCGCCCGAGCCGGCGGATGACGGGCAGTCGTGAGCGTACGGGGGTGTCCTTGGTATGTCGGCGGCTGCCAGGTCGTCAATCGGGGATTACCGTGATGGCATGGATCAGTTGGAGCCGATGCCCGACGACTGGGCGCGTGGTCTTGCCATCGCCGCTCACCCCGACGACTTGGAGTACGGCGCTGCCGGGGCAGTAGCGGCCTGGACAGCGGCCGGCAAGGACGTACGGTATCTGCTCGTCACGCGGGGTGAGGCCGGCATCGATGGCGTCCCGCCAGCGGAGTGCGGTCCACTGCGCGAGGCGGAAGAACGAGACGGCGCCAGCAAGGTCGGGGTATCGATCGTCGAGTTCCTTGACCACCGCGACGGGGTCGTCGAGCAGACGTTGACCTTGCGGCGCGACCTATCCGCCGCGATACGACGCCATCAACCACAGCTTGTGTTGTTGGGCAACTTCACCGACTGGTGGCCGGGCGGTGGCTGGAACTCCGCGGATCATCGCAACACCGGGCGGGCGGTAATGGATGCGATTGGCGACGCCGGTAACCGGTGGATCTTCCCGGACCTCGCCGAGGCCGGCCTGGCCCCGTGGAATGGGGTGACGTACGTCGCCATCGCTGGTTCCCCGAACGCGACGCACGCCGTCGACATCTCCGACACCTTCGACGTGGCGGTGGCATCACTCGAGGCACATCGTGCGTACCTGGACGGGCTCGGCGATCATCCCATGGCCGACGCGCGCGGCGTGCTGGAGTGGATCGCGGACGCCAATGCGCCACGCTTCGGCGACCGGCGCGCCTCAGCTTTCGAACTCATCCGCCGATAGCAGCCGACCAACGCGTGATCCCGGCGCCGCTCCGGTCGTGGCGGCGGACCAGCCGATCATGCCGATGACCTGCATAGTTATTTCGTCAAGACCTAGCTTGATGCCTGGACCGCTGATGGCCGCGCCGGTTAAATGGCGTCGTGACTTCGGGTGCTCGTCAAACATGCGCGGCGATCGGACGTGGCTCGTCGACCCCGCCCTGCGCGGTCGTCACGCTGCTCGGCCGCCGTCATGAAGATCGGCCGCCGCATTAGCCGACCTCCTGAGTGATTCATGTCCTCAGTTCAGTAGGCGTTCCGCCAGCAGTCCCCCATCGTGGACCCTCGACCGGGCAGCTCAACCGCCCGATACGGGGCGATTCCGCGCGCTCACCGATGTCGCAGACGGCTCGACCGTCCTGTGTGTTCTTGAAAGACGTGAAAAGTGTCTCGGCCAGCCTCACCTGTCGCGGTCGTCACCGGCGCCACCAGCGGGATCGGTTATGCCACCGCTCGTGATCTGGTCGGCGCGGGCGCCACCGTTGTCGTGCACGGTCCGACGATGCGCAGTGCCGAGGACGCGGTTATCCGCTTAGTCAACGGTGGTGCCGATCCGGCCCGCCTCGATCTAGCCGCGGCCGACTTCAGCCGCTTGTCCGAGGTCGCAGACATGGCTCGGCACCTGTCCGCCCGGTACGACCGCATCGACGTTCTGATCAACAACGCCGGCATCGCCGGACCGGCGAGACGGATCGTCACGGTGGACGGAAACGAGCTGACATTCCAAGTCAACTACCTCGCGCCTTGCCTGCTCACGCGGCTACTAATACCCCGGCTTCGCGCGGCGCGCGGCCGGATGATCGGGATCTCGTCCAGCCTGCACCGTACGGGCAATATCGACTGGTCCGACCTCCAGCTTCGCCGGTCCTACTGGCCGGTGGCCGCGTACGCGCGGTCCAAGCTCGCGCTGAGCATGTTCGCCCGCGCGCTCGCGCAGGTACAACACGATGTCACGGCGGTGAGCGTGCACCCCGGCATCGTTGACACACAACTGCTACACGTTTACGGCAATGCCGGGGTCCCGGCCGATGAGGCGTCGGCCGTCGTGACCCGATTGTGTTCGCCGCAGGTGATGGTGCTGAACGGCGCGTACTACGACGGAAGCACGCCAGTCACGCCGGCGCCACTGGTTGCCAATGACTATGCGGTCAAACATCTGTGGAAACTGACCACGAGACTGCTCGGTCAGCGCCAATTCGTGCCGCCGAAGGCGGCGTGATGGAGATGCCGCCCCAGACTCACCAGACTTCCGCCAACCGCACCATCAACGTCGCGCCGGTTCGAGGGTCGGCGTCCGGGCCACCAATGGCCCGCTTCGGCGAGGGTCGCCGACAGTGAGCGGCGTATGGCTGGTGGACACCATCGGTGCGGTCGGCGTCTTGCTGTGTTTCGTATACGCGTTCACGTCCGGCCGCCAGGGGGTCTCGCCGGCGGACGAGCGGGGCGAGACCGATGCCGACGTTCTGGCCCAGCGGACCCGCGCGCCCGGCTGTGTCGCGAACGCCAGATCGGGTTGGTCATCGCTGCCATCGGTCCGACCGTCGGAACCGGTCCCATCCCGTTGCCGTTGCCCGGGGATCCATCAGGTAATGGATGCCGCACCTCCACGCGGACATAGGTGGACTCGGTAATATGCGCACCTCACCGGACATGTGGACTGTTGGCCGGTGGTAGTCCACGTCACGGACCCAACGCCAGTGCTCGAGAGCTGGCTCTGGAGCAACTGGCCTTCGTCCGTGATGAAACGCACGACACCATTCGGTACGCCCGAGACTTCGGCGGTAGCGATGACCGGCGTGGACGGGGACACCGCCAGGCGCTCGCCAATCCCCGCCGTACGGCCACCGCCCCGCGCCGACAGCGTGAGCGCGACCTGCGACGACTCGGCGATGTACGTCCGACCCTCGGCGATGGCCGACACAATCGCGTCCCGTGACAGCGATTCGAGCTGCATCACGGTCTGCGGCAGGCCGATCACCTGGGGCACGCTGTGCGCGTCGCTGTTGCCCATCGCGGGCAGCCACCGCGAGTGATTGCGTCCGCGGCCTCGACCAGCAGGTTGTCCCAGTTCTCCACGGAGATCTCGTCGTCGATCGTCCACGGCCCGTTCCAGACCTCAACGGCGTCCGCGTCGTGATACCCGAACTTCCATCGGCAACCCACGAACGGACAGTGCGGGTGTGCCGGCACGATAGCGCCGCCGTCGCGATGCACGCTATCGACGATGTCGTTGAAAACCTGATCCTTCGCGCGGTAGCGCCAGTCGATCCAGTGTCCCGGCCGGACGCCGAGTGCCAGCACATGCCCGTTGCGTGTCGTGATCTCCTCGCCCGTGACGATCAGAAGGTCATCCCCGGCGAGCGGTCCCCACACCGCGTGTGATGACGACGTGTTGTGATCGGTGGTGACCATGAAGTCCAGCCCCGCCGCGCGTGCGCCGGCGGCGACCTCCTCCGGCAGTCGCCGGCCGTCCGAGTGCACGGTGTGCAGGTGGCAATCGCCGTGGTACCACTTCGCTGTGGTACCCGGAACCGACTGCGGCGGGTACTGCGGCTGGAATGGAACCGGGCTAGGTCCGAACGTGAGCGAGACCGATACGGAGTAGGTCAGCCCCTGTGGGCAGACCTGGTACGGCCCGACGATGACGTGCCAGCGCCCCGGCCGTACCGGGCCAGGCAGGTAACCCGGCGTGGCCTGATCCGCGGCGATGGAAAACGACGTGCGGAAGCCGCCCGACCAGCCACGGAATCCCTGGCCGCGCAGCGCTACCCCGCACTCGTCGAAGATACCGATGTCGAGGGAGTTCGTTACGGTGCCGGCCGGTTGCGCGGGCTTGTCGTACGTATACGAGACGTCGATCTGCCGAACGCCGGCGGGCACGTCGACAGGCAGGTACACCCAGTCGGCGGCACCCGGATCGAGGTGTCCGGTAATCGACTGCGTCGTCGTGCCTTCACCCGGTTGCGCAGCTGCTGCGAACTGCATCGGAGGAAGCACGATCGACGCGCCAGTGGCAGCGATCCCGCCGAGCAGGGCCCGACGGGTGGTACGGCCCGAAAAAGTCATGTACCCGACGCTTTCGGACGGCGGCGGCTACACGATGGACACTTCGTAAATGATGGCCGTCGATGTCACGGCGGGGAGTCAGCGCCGGCGAACGCAGCGCAACCATCGGGCGCTCGGACGCCCTTGACACGTTGGGCCCGCTCGGTTATTCCGCGGAGAGCAGCACGCGTTGATCCTCACCATCTTGAACGCCGTGCGAATTCTTGTCGACACATGGCTAGCCTTCGATCAATTCGGCCTCGATCGCGACGCTGCGGCGTTGGCCAACGTGATGGGCTCGGACGTGGTGCGGCGACGGCCACGACTGCCGGCGATGGTCGCCGCGACCAGCCACGCCGCCGCTCGCCGGGCCGGGCGGGCGAGGATTTGCGGTCACCTCTACGTGGTGGCTTGCGGTGTCTTGTCTGCGTGCTTGCTTGCTGCGATCGGGTCGTGGGGCTCGGTGACGGACGGGTTGCCGGGAACTGAAACGTCGGTGCCGGGTCACATCCATGAGGCCATCTGAGCGGACCACCGTGACGGTCAGGTCGTCACGGTGACGGGGTGCCGAGACTCCCAGGTTTTGCCCAGCTCCGACAACATGTCGGGGTCGTGGTCGCTGGCGTGCAAGTCGGGGTTCAACGACTGCGGACGACCGTCCTGAGTGGACGGCTCTCCAAAAGCGACGCCGAGGAGTCGAGAACGTCGCTTTAATGCGTTGTTCATTCGCATTTCCGGCCAGATTGTCATCACTGGCCCTATCGTCATCGACCGGTGCTTTGTGGACGTTCAACTTCCCGGCGCTGCATGTGTCGCTCGGCGCATGGAGCGTGAAGGCCGACGGAGAAGGAAGAAGCTATGGACACAGCGCTGGTAATACGCGCGCGCGCAATTACCAAGTGTTTCGACGATGTCGTCGCACTGGATGGCATCGACCTGGATGTGGCGCCGGGCCGGATCCACGGTTTGGTCGGCCCTAACGGTGCCGGGAAAACCACACTGCTTGGCCTGCTACTCGGCCTGGCTGTCGCGGATAGCGGCAGCCTGGAAATCCTCGGCGTGCCCGTCGGACGCGCGCTAGCCGCGCCGGAGGGTGTCGCCGGCTTCGTGGACGGCCCCGGGTTGTACCCGTCACTGAGCGCGCGGGGGAACCTTGCCGCGCTTGCCGCTCTTCGCGGCCGTGACGCCCGCACGGCCGGCATCGACGAGGTGCTCGATCAGGTCGGACTCACCGGCGTCGCCGACGAACGCGTCCGGGGCTTCTCCCTCGGCATGCGCCAGCGGCTGGGGCTCGCCGCCGCGCTGCTCACCTTGCCTCGACTCCTCGTACTGGACGAGCCGACCAACGGTCTGGACCCAGCCAGTAAGAACCACGTGCACCGCGTGCTCACCGACCTTGCCGCGGACGGGACTGCCGTGGTGCTTTCCAGCCATCGCATGGATGATCTTGAGGCACTGTGTTCCGAGGTCACCATCGTCAGCACCGGTCGCGTCGTCTTCTCCGGCCCGGTGGACAAGCTGAGCGCCGAGAGCGGCGATCTCGACTACCGGCTGGTCACCTCCGACCCAGACGCCGCGCGCGAGCTGGCACTCGGCCTACCCGGGCTGCACCTGGTCGACGAATCCATCGCTGGCCGACGCGCGACCGGCGACACCCTCGTCGTACGCGCAGCGGTGGCGGCCCTCGACCAACTGGTGGTGCGGCTTGTGCAGGCCGGAGTCGCGGTGCGTGAGCTTGCCCCGGTGATTTCGCCGCTCGAAGCGGCGTTCCTGGCCCTCACCGAGCAGCAGGAGGACGACCGATGACCGCGACGATCGCTGCACCGGCCGGCGTTGCCCACAGCGTCCCCGTGGCGCGTTGTTACCGCTTCGAGCTGGTCAAGCTGCTCTCTCAATGGCGGGTACGCCTGCTGCTCCTCGCCGCCTGGGTCGCGCCGGCGGTCTTCGTCGGCGTCGTGAGCAAGCAGAGCTCGCTGCCCACCGACACCGTGTTCGGCCGCTGGATGCACGCCACCGGCTGGGCCGGATCGTTGGTGATGCTCGGCTTCTCGAGCACGTGGGCGCTGCCGTTGCTCACCTCGCTGGTCGCCGGTGACGTGTTCGCCTCCGAGGACCGGCTTGCGACGTGGCGCCACTTGCTGGTGGCGGTCCGCTCACCGCAGCGGATCTTTCTGGCGAAGGCATTGGCCAGCCTCACCGTGATCCTGTTGCTGGTGACGGGGTTGGCCTGCTCGAGCGCGGCCGCCGGGATCATCGTCGTGGGAAACCGGCCGCTGGTCGGCCTGGATGGGCACGTGCTTGCCACCGCGGATGCCGCCGGAACTGTGCTGCTGGCCTGGGTCTGTGCGCTGGCGCCGACGCTGGCGCTGGCGGCGATTGGCCTGCTCGGGTCGGTCACGCTGGGGCGCTCCCCCATGGGTCTTCTACTGCCCGCGGTTGTCGCGCTCGCGATGCAGGTCGCCCAGATGCTGCCGCTTCCCGTGGCCGTGCGCCTCGCCCTACCCGGATACGCCTTCATCGCCTGGCGCGGTCTGTTCACGAGCCCGGCGCAGCTCGGGCCGCTGTTGGTCGGCGTCGTGGTCAGTCTGATGTGGGCGGTCGTCGCGACCGGGCTGGCGTACTGGTTGTTCCTGCGACGCGATTTCACCAACGCGACCTATGACGGTTCCGGTCGTCGTGCGGTCACCGTCGGTGTGCTGCCGCTGGCCGCGCTGCTCGCCGTCACGGTGGGCGTCATCGCGATCGCGACCCCGGCGACTGGCTCCGGGATAGAGCAGGGCAAGCTGCAGCGCTCACTCGCAACGGTGTTCGCCCACCTGTATCGGGTCCAGACCGAGCAGCTGCACCGCCCGGCCGTCACCGAGGCACAGCTGCAGACGTCCGCGACCTGCGACAAGGGCGGCGGCCTTGAGGAGAACAGCGGCCCGGGCAACGGCTGGCGTTGCGTGGTCACCTGGCACCTGCCCGGCGTCGACGCCGTGGGCCAGGCCATCTACCAGCTCGATGTCACCCCAGACGGGCGGTACGTCGCCGACGGCGACGGACCGCAGGAAGTCAACGGGTACTTCCTGGTGCGCACCCCGACGGGGGACGCCCCGAACCCGCTCTGGCAAGTCGACGGGACCGTCGACCTGCTCGCCACCCCCCGGAAGGGATAAGGAATGCAAGTAACTCGCCAACGCCGACGCGACCCGAAGGTCCATTTCGGACGTTCCCGTCGCTCAAGTCGCCGGATCCGCCTGGTGATCGCTGGAGCCGCTGCACTGGCCATCGCCGGCACGGGCTCTGGAATCGCCTACGCCTCCACGCGTGCACTGGGCACCGACCAGGCCGGCCAGACGAACGGCCAGGGCCTGGTCTTGTCCGATGACCAGATCATCAACCCGATCGGTGACCGGCTGGTCATCAGCAACGGCAAAATCATGGCCGACACGATCAGCCCGGACGGCAGCCACCTTGCCGCCCTGACCACCGATGGCGGCATCGCGCTGACCATCGTGGACCTGAAGAATTGGAAGGTCCAGCAGCTCATCGGCAGCTCCTCCGCCGCCAACCTGAAGATCAGCGGCGGTGATGTGGGCCAGCAGGGGCCGACCTACTCTCCGGACGGGAAGACGCTGTGGGTCCCCCGGAC
This sequence comes from uncultured Actinomycetota bacterium, assembly GCA_963724705.1. Classification (GTDB taxonomy): domain Bacteria; phylum Actinomycetota; class Actinomycetes; order Mycobacteriales; family Micromonosporaceae; genus DASQPR01. The sequence continues at coordinate 414,045 of CAVRVS010000004.1, read as the reverse complement.
CAACGGCTACTCCCGGTTCCCGGTCAACGCCGACGGAACGGTGAGTGCCCCGACCGCCATCACCATCCCTAAGGACGGATCCAAGAGCGGGCTGCCGGCTCAGGCCGTGTTCTCGGCCGACGGCTCCACGGTGTACGCCGCTGTCAACGGCCAGAACCGTATCCAGGCCATCGACGCGGCGTCAGGTGCTCTCGGGCAGAGCTGGGCGGTGGGCAACGCGCCGCGTGGCATCCTGCGCGTCGGCACCAAGCTGTACGTCAGCAACGAGGGCGGACGTGCGGCGACCGCTAGCGACACGACGATCAACTCCTACGGCACGCAGGTGCCGGCCAACCCGAACACCGGCGCCACCACCACCGGCACGGTCAGCGTCATTGACCTGGTGGACCCGAGCGCCGCGGTGAAGAACATCAACGTGGGCCTGCACCCGACCGAGCTGTACGCCAAGAACGGGGCGCTGTTCGTCACCAACACCGGCAGCGACACCGTCTCGGTCATCAACACCAGCGACGACACGGTCGTGCAGACCATCGCCACGCAGCCGTGGCCGGAGGCCACCGTCGGGTACGAGCCGGACGGCATCACCCTCACCGACGACGGCCACCTGCTGGTGACCCTCGGCCGGGCCAACGCGGTCGCCGTATACAAGTTCACCAGTGCACAGCAGCCAGTCAAGTACGTCGGTCTGCTACCTACCGACTATTTCCCGGCCTCCGTCGACCAGGTCGGCGGCCAGATCGTTGTCGGCAACACCCGTGGGATCGATGCCGCGCGGCCGGACAGCAACGGGCACAACACCCACGACACCACGAGCAGCCTGACTCGGTTCAAGCTGCCCAGCGACCTTGACACCGCGGGCTACACCGACAAGGTCTTCCAGTACAACGGCTGGAACAACGGCTCGGTCCAGTTGGCCAACGGCAAGCAGGCGAAGCCGGTGGCGGTCCCGCAGAAAATTGGGGACCCGTCGACGATCAAGCACGTGTTCCTGCTCGTCAAGGAGAACCGCACGTACGACCAGGTGTTCGGTGACATGCCGCAGGGCAACGGCGACCCGTCGTTAACCCAGTTCGGTGAGAACGTGACGCCGGACCAGCACGCGCTGGCGGAACAGTTCGGCCTGTACGACAACTTCTACGACCCGCCCACGAACTCCGCCGAGGGGCACAACTGGCTGATGCAGGCCGACGACCCGGAGTACACGGAGTCATCCGCCGGTGAGTACCTGCGCAGCTACGACACCGAGGACGACGCGCTGGGCCACCAGCGTTCCGGCTTCATCTGGAGCGGTGCGCAGGCGGCGGGCCAGACCGTGCGTGACTTCGGTGAGTTCAACCAGTTCGAGTCGGTCCCGGCCGGCAACAACTGGGGCACGTTCTACTGCGAGGCGCAGACGATGGACGCTACGGGGCAGGCGTCGACCATCAACCAGGTCACGTCCTCGCCGATTCCGTCGCTGAACGACGTCACGAACCACGCGTTCCCGAAGTTCGACACCAGCATCCCGGACCAGTACCGGTACGAGATCTGGAAGCAGGACTTCGAGAAGAACGGGCCGGCCAACCTGAACATGTTCTGGCTGTCGAGCGACCACACCGGTGGCCCGCTCAACTCGGCCGCCCAGGTCGCCGACAACGACCTGGCGGTCGGCAAGATCGTCGACACGATCTCGCACAGCCAGTACTGGAAGGACTCGGCGATCTTCGTCGTCGAGGACGACAGCCAGGCTGGCCAGGACCACGTCGACGGTCACCGCGCTCCGATCCAGGTCATCAGCCCCTACGCCCAGCGTGGCGTGGTGGACAACACCTACTACTCGCAGGTCACGATGGTCCGGACCATCGAGCAGATCCTGGGCATCCACCCGATGAACCAGGAGGACAGCGCGGCTACACCGATGGCCACGGCGTTCACCAACAAGCCCAACTTCACGCCGTTCACCGCGGTGCCGAACCGCACCTCGCTGACCCTCGGCTACACGGGCCGAGCCGAGCTGCGGTTGGAACACGGTCGCGCCGCAGTTTGCGGCTGCCCAGCCGTCGACCGTGGTGCCGGCCGCCGAGAAGCAGGTCGCGGCGCAGTGGCAGCAGTGGAAGTCGCAGCAGCGTCTGTCCGGGCCGAACGCGGTTCCGGACTTCGCGAACCCCGCGCAGATGAACCACTTCACGTGGTACGACACGCACGGGTGGAAGACGCCTTACCCGGGCGAGTCCAAGATCTACGCACCGAACCAGGTACCGGGTGCCTACCTTCCGTCGTCGGACTCCGACAACTGACAGTAGGCCGATCGCATGAGGGAGGGCTCTTGGCCGGCGCTATCGCCGGCCAAGAGCAGCGCTCACCACTGAGCGCGGTACCAACGGATCGGGTCGGCCTGCGGGCCGGCCCGATTCGCATAGCCGCTCCAACCGGCGGAGCTGCTGGTCCGGGCGATGTCGTCTCCCGGTCGTACGGACTTCGGCTAACCCGCCTGTGGAATGGGCCTGCAGTGCGAAAATGGCTCGGATGGGTGCCATGGGAGCTGGGGTGTGAGCCGGCGGGCGCCGGCGGCCCCTGCCATTCAGACGCCCGACCAGCGCCTGCGGGTGTTCGTGAGTTCGACACTGGGCGAGCTGGCGGAGGAGAGACGTGCAGTCGCCCGGGCCATTTCGTCGCTGCGGCTCACGCCGGTCATGTTTGAGCTGGGCGCCCGCTCCCATCCGCCGCAGGACGTGTATCGGGCCTACCTGGACCAGAGCGACATCTTTATCGGGCTGTACTGGCAACGGTACGGATTCATCGCCGACGGCATGACCGTTTCCGGTCTCGAGGAAGAGTTCGAACTTGCCGCGGGACTGCCACGGCTGATGTACGTCAAGGATCCGGCGGCCGACCGAGAACCGCGCCTGGCGGAGCTGCTGTCGCGGGTAGCCCGGCACAGCTCGTACCGCAGCTTTCGTAGTCCCGCCGAGCTCACGCGGCTGGTGCGTGACGATCTCGCCACGCTGCTGAGCGAACGGTTCGCTTCGTCGCACGCCGATTCCGCGGCGCCACCACGGCGGCGGCCGCTGCCGGTTGCCACCACCTCCATGGTTGGCCGAGACACGATCGTCGACGAGGTCGTGGCGCTCGTCGCCGATCCCGATGCACGGCTGGTCACCCTGACCGGGCCGAGCGGGGTCGGCAAGACTCGACTGGCGCTCGCCGTGGCGGAGCGTTTCGGCGATCGGTTCCCGACCGATCGCGTGTTCGTCTCTCTCGCCGCGACCACCCAACCGGATCTGGCGTTAACCAACATCGGCCACGCGTTGAGGGCGCAGGTGGGGACGGCGTCGCCTCTCGATGTGCTGGTCGACCAGATCGGTGATGCCCGGTGGCTGCTCGTGTTGGACAACGTGGAGCAGGTCGTTGCGGTGGCCGCCGACCTCGACGAGCTGTTGTCCCGCTGTCCTGGTGTGACCATCCTTGCCACGAGCCTGCGGGTGCTGCGCCTGCGGGCTGAGCGGGAGTATCCGGTCTCACCCTTGCCGTTCCCGTCGGATACCGGCGCGCGCCTCGACGAGCTGCGTGCATCGCCAGCGGTGGAGCTGTTCGTTAACCGAGCCCAGGCGGTACGCCCCGACTTCGCGCTGACCGCGGCCAACGCGGACGGCGTCGCGGGGATCTGCCGGCTTCTGGAGGGTCTGCCACTGGCGATCGAACTGGCGGCCGCCCGTACCCGGCTGCTCGACCCCGACGTGCTGCTGGCGCGGCTGTCGATGTCACTGGACGCGCTTGGTACGGCGCCGGTAGACGCGCCCGACCGGCAGCACACGCTGCGTGCCACCGTCGACTGGAGTATCGGGCTCCTTGATCCCGAAGAGAGGTCGTTGTTGGAGTCCATGGCGGTCTTCGTCGATGGCTGGACCGTGCCGGCCGCGGCCGAGGTCGCCGCCGTCGATGAGAATCGGACGCTGGACCTCACCGAGGCGCTGACGCGCCACAGCCTGGTAGTGGCGGAGGCCGGCAGCCGGTGTCGGATGCTGAGCACGATCCGTGCGTTCGTCGCCGAGCGTCTCGCGGCACGCCCGGACACAGTCGACATCGCCCGCCGTCATGCCGATTACTTCGGGCGGCTGGCCGCCCAGGCGGACGTGCCGCTGCGCGGCGTACATCAAAACGTATGGGCCGAACGCCTGCAGGTCGAGGCGGCAAACATCGCGGCGGCCGTGCGCTGGTACCTCGACCATGACACGCGGCCGCTTCCACACCTGTTCCGCGTGCTGTCGCTGTTCTGGATCCTGCGCGATCATTTGGCCGAAGCCCGTACGTGGGTCGACCAGATGCTGTCGGTAGCCGACTCGCTGGACGCCCGGCCGCGAGCGGAACTGCTGTGGTCGGCGGCGACCGTCATCACCGATGTCGGTGACGACACGGCGGCGCCGGCCGTACGGCAGCGACTGACATTGGCGTCGGCGGCCATCAAAGACACCGACCCGAATCTGTTCGCCCTGTCTCAGATGACGATCGCGGGTCTGTCGGCAATCGAAGGCGACGTTGACCGCGCGCTTGACGCCGCGTGGGAATCGACAAACCAGTTGCGCACCCTGGACGAACCATTTTGGACTGTGGTCGGGATGTTGCAGGTCGGTTTCCTCGAGATCATTGTGGGCCGACTCGACGACGCGCTCGACCACCTTCTCGATGTACGACAACGGGCCGCCCAATTCGACAGCACCTGGCTCAGCGCGTGGACGGGTGCGGCCCTCGGCAATCTCGCCATCGTGCAAGCTCGACCCGATGACGCGGCCGAGTTCCTCGACGAAGCGTTGCGCTGGAGTGTCACGGCGCGCACTCCGCGGACCATCACACTATGTGTGGCCGCGTATTCTCGCTTGGCCCTTGCATTCGGCGAACCCGAGCGGGCGGCGCTGCTGGCGGGGGCGGCCGACGGTCTGCGCCGGCGCGCCGGGCTGCGGCCCTGGCCGAGCTTGCGGCAAGGAGAGATGGAACTGCTGGGCGCAATCCGACGCGCACTCGATCCGGGTCGATTCGACGAGGCATTCGCCACCGGCATCGGTCTCCGCCTCAAGGAAGCCGTATCCACGATCCAGCAATGGCGAGGAATCGCCATCGACGTCTGACCTATCCGGGAGCGGACGTACCGTCGTGAGTTGCTCGGCGTGCTACGGCGAACGTCCAAGGCACTCCGAGGAGCACGACGAGTGCGACGCCGAAGAGGAGCGGCGCGGGCCTCGCGAGGTCCAGGCCCTGGCACAGAATCGAAGCGGCCCCACTGCCCCGGCGTCAGTAACGGTGTTTCGGGTGGCGTTCGGCCCGTCGGCCCTCGCTATATAGAGTGCGGTCGTCGCCGAGATCGACAAGGGGATGTTGGTGAGTCATCTGGATCGGTTCAGACTCGGTGGCCAGGTCGCGCTCGTGACTGGTGCGGGGCGCGGCATTGGCGCGGCGTGCGCACGCGCGCTGGCCGAAGCCGGTGCCGACGTGGTCATCTGCGCCCGCACCCAAGAGCAGTTGGACGCGACGGCGTCTGCTGTCGAGTCGGCGGGGCGGGCGGCGCATATCGTCGTCGCCGACTTGAACGACCTGGCGCGGGCCCCCGACGTGGCGAACGGGGGCCGCCGTGCGATTCGGCCGCTTGGACATCGTGGTCAATAACGTGGGCGGTGCGGTTCCCAAGCCCTTCCTCGAGACTACCGTCGAGGAACTTGAACAAGCATTTCACTTCAATGTATCGACAGCGCATGCGCTCATTACGGCTGCCGTCCCGATCATGCTCGAAGGCGGTGGCGGCTCGGTGATTAACATTTCGAGTGTGATGGCGCTGATTTCGGGGCGCGGTTTCCTGTCCTATGGCGTGGCCAAAGGTGCGTTGGGGCACTACACGGAACTCGCCGCCCAAGACCTCGCCCCGCGCATCCGGATGAACGCTGTCGCCGCGGGAACGATCTCCACAGCAGCTACCGAGCTCATCACGCAGGATGCTGAATTCCGCGCCCGCGTGGAGGCGGCGACGCCGCTACGACGACTGGGGACCGTCGACGACATCGGCGCAGCGGTGGTCTACCTCGCTTCCCCGGCCGGTTCCTACCTCACCGGCGCTGTACTCCAAGTACACGGCGGGCTACAGACGCCGAGCACGCAGCAGCCGACACCGGACCTGTAAGCGATGCAGTGGCTGTAACCGTTGATGGCGGGGCCACGGCTCCGCTCATCCCTTGTCGGGACGGGTACCGGCCCGCCGTACCCTTGGAACGCCCATGTGTTCGGCCAGCCAAGGCCCCGTCACGCTGTTGTCGGTCTGCACGACCTCGGTCGGCGTGCCCGCGGCGACGATGTTCCCACCGTACGGGCCACCGCCCGGTCCCATGTCGATGATGTGGTCAGCGGCCGCAAGCAAGTCCAGGTCGTGGTCGATCGCGATGATCGTCGCTCCGGCGTCGATCAGCCGGTCGAACACTGCGACGAGGACTGCGACATCGAGCGGGTGCAGGCCGGTGGACGGTTCATCGAAGACATAAAGCGCGCCGCGTTGGCTTGTACGGAGCCTGGAGGCGATCCGAAGCCGCTGTGACTCGCCACCGGACAGCGATGGTGTGGGCTCGCCCAGCCGCAGATAGCCAAGGCCGACATCATCAACCGGCCGTAAGGCACCGGCGATCGAAGCGCGATCATCGAAGCGCCCGACCGCCTCCTGCACGCTCAATCCGAGCACGTCCGCGATGCTCAGGCCGTCGACGCGAACGGCCAGGCTGGCCTCGTTGAAGCGGGCGCCCGAGCAGGTCGGGCATTGCACGGTGATGTCGGGTAGGTACTGCACGTCGAGGTCAATGTGGCCGAGCCCGCGGCAGGTCGGACATTGGCCCTCCCGGGTGTTGAAGGAGAAATGTCCGGGCGTCCAGTGCCGTCGCCGGGCGTACGCAGACTCGGCGAACTCGCGGCGGATATGGTCGAACGCCCCCGAGTACGTCGCGGGCGTCGACCGCGCGTTCTGGCCGATCGGGGATGCGTCGATCTGGACGACCTGACGAATGCTGCCGAGGTCGAGGTGGCGGACGTGGGTAGGTGGCACCGAGCCGCTGAGCTGCGCACGAGCGGCCGGGACAAGGCTGTCCAGGACGAGGGCAGTCTTGCCGGCTCCCGACGGGCCGGCCAACACCGTCAGCCGGTGCTCCGGGAAGGCTGCAGTGAGGCCGTGCAGGTTGTACAGCTCGCCGATCTCGATGGCGATCTGTCCGGTCGGACCGGCCCGCACGGCACGGTCGCGCGGCATGAGCGTCGCACCGGCCAGGAATGGTCCGATGACGGAGTGCTTGTCCGTGGACAGTTGCGTCGGCGTGCCTTCCGCGATGATCGTGCCACCGCTCGCGCCGGCTCCAGGGCCGAGTTCGATCACCCAATCGGCGGCACGGATGAGTTCCCGCTCATGCTCCACCAGAACCACGGAATTGCCATTTCTCGCCAGGGCGCTGATCGTCTTCTGCAGCCCGACGACGTTGCTCGGGTGCAGTCCCACGGACGGCTCGTCCAGCACGTACAGCATTCCGGTGGTTTCGGCACGTACCGTCGAGGTGAGCTCGATCCGCTGCCGTTCCCCGGTCGACAGTGACGCACCGGCCCGATCGAGGCTCAGGTAGTCGAGACCGACGTCCAACAACGGCGCGAGCCGGCCGTTGAGCTCGGTGAGCAAACCGGTCGTCAGCCGCTTCAGCGCGTCTGGCAACGTCGCGGGCAGGCCAGCCGCGAACCCCTGCAGCTCGCCGAGGCCGAGCGCGCTGATATCGGCGATGTTGCGTCCGCCGAGTTCTGAGGTGAGCGCCTCGGGACGCAGCCGGGTCCCGTGGCACACCGAGCAGACCCGGGTGATGAGGAAGCGCTGCACCTGCTGGCGGCCGCGCTCGTTGTCACTGCGCAGCGACCGCTCCACGGCGGCGACCGCGTTGTCGTAGTTGACCGACAACTGAACGGTCCGGCCGGTCCGGCCGGAGCGCAGCGTCACTGGACGCTGAACCGGTGGGCCGTGCACGACTATGTCGCGCTCATGCTCGCTCAGTGACTCGTACGGCACGTCGAGTCGGACGCCGAGCTCACCGGCGGCGTACATGGACAGGCGCCGGCCTCCGGAATTCCACGGCAGGACCGCTCCATCGGCAATAGTCTTCGTCGGATCGGGAACCAAGGTGTTCACGTCCACCTCGGACCGCACACCGAGGCCTTGGCAGGCCGGGCACGCACCGTACGAGTTAAATGAAAACGATTCGGCGCTGGGATCCTCCATGGACGCGCCACACACCGGGCACACGATTTCGGTGCGCTGGGTGAAGATCGACGGGTCGACGCGGTGGCCGTTCGGGCAGAGGTGCGAGCCCAGCCGCGACATCATCAGCCGCAGCACATTCAATACTTCCGACATGGTGCCGACCGTGCTGCGCGGGCCCGGGATCGGCGGGCGCTGCCGCAGCGACAGCGCGGGCGGAAGATGGTCGATCCGATCGACGTCGGGCCGTTGGGCCTGAGTCAGCCGCCGCCGGCTATAGGTGCTCAGGCTTTCCAAGTATCGCTGCATGCCTTCGGCGTACAGCGTTCCGATAGCGAGCGATGTCTTGCCCGATCCAGACACACCGACGACCGCTACCGTTCGCCACAGCGGCACATCGACGTCGACGTTGCGCAGGTTGTTGTGTCGAGCCCCCCGGACGCCGATGAACGCGGGCAGAGAAGTCTCGGCCGAACCGATCGGCCGTACGCGGTCGGACAGGTCTCTCGGGCCCCCTCTGCCTGGCCGCGATTGGCCAGAGCCGTCTGGCTGCTTCATTGTCTGTTCATGGGATCTTGTCGACGATGCAGCCAGTCGACCAGCTGGCTGGCGCGCATCGGGCGCCCGTAGTACCAGCCTTGTCCGACAACGCTATCCAACTCGGCCAAGACGTGGTGGGTCGCTTCGTCCTCGATGCCTTCGGCGACAATGCGCACCCCGAGCGCATGCGCCAGGTCGTGGATCGTCTTGACGATGGCGCGGTCCATCCGACTGTGGACGATCTTGCTGACATAGGAGCGATCGATCTTCACCTCGGTGAGCGGCAGCCGGTTCAGACGCCGCAACGAGGCGTACCCGGTGCCGAAGTCGTCAAGCGAGATGCCAACGCCGATGCGCTTGAGGCGATGCGCGGCCTTGTCGAACGCCGGCGTGTCGTCCGTCATCGACCGCTCGGTGATCTCGATCGAAAGTTGCTCCGGGGCGATGCCGTACCGGTCAAGAGCGGCGCCGATCTGCGTGTCGAAGTCGTCGGTCATCACATCCATGACGCTGACGTTGACGGCCGCGCGCAGGTGCACGCCGATATTGTTCCACTCCGCGAGTTGTCCGACGACGCGATCCACGACGTGCGCCGTCAGTTGCTGCATGACGGCGGTCGGCTCGACGACCCGGATCAGCTCGTCGGTCGGGACGATGCCGCGGTCGGGATGGTGCCAGCGGAGCAGTGCCTCGACCGACTCGGTGCGGCCGGTCGCGATGGAGACCTGCGGTTGAAAGAGCACGATGATCTCTGATGCGTGCTGCGGATCGTTCACCGCGATCCCGAGTTGCTCGAGCATTGTCAGCCGCTCGACGACGTCCGTGGCCGGTTCCGGCTCGTACGCCGCGGCGGCGTGTCGGCGTGACGCGGCGTCGAACAAAGCCGCTTCGGCATGGGGAAAGATCTCGCGGATATCCCGACCGTGTCGAGGGGCCACCGCGACACCCGCGACCGGGTCGACACGAAACGGAATCCCTTCGCTTGATTCGACCGGGGGCGATAATGCTCGTACGAATCGCCGAGCCGCGTCGATCGCGGGCTCGTCCGTCGGAGTCGAGCGCAGAACCACGAGATGACCGCCGGGAACGCGTCCGATCAGATCACCCGGATCGGCTTCGCGCCGCAAACGCGCCGCCACCACGTTTATCATCTGATCGCTAGCGTGTAGGCCGAAGTTGCGGCTGACGTATTGCAAGCCGCGCAGCTGAATCAGCACCAGTTCGAACCAGTCCGTGCCGGGGACGTGCTCGCGAGGCAGCCTGAGCATTGCGAGCGCCAGACCCTGCCGGCTCAGCAGGCCGGTGACCGGGTCATGTTCGACCAGATCCTCAAGCCCGACCAGCATCCGAACCAGCCGCGACCAGCCGACGACGGGTACGACGAGGAACACCAGCAGCCAGGTGCTCAATGTCGTCGCAATGACCACGCCGAGCACCGCCGCCGACGCCCGTGCGAGTATGTCGAACCGCAATTGCGCCGCGATTTCGTTGGGCGTGGCCTTGAGCATGAGTGCCGCCACGGTGTTGATGGCACAGTTGACCGCTACATATACAGCAACGGTCACAACGAGGCCGAGGACATCCGTGACGCCCAGATCGCCATGAATCTTCGCACCCGACAGCCCGAGCGCCCCTGCCACGACGCCGGCCGCTCCAAGCGAGCACACCAGCCGAGCGGTGAGCAATGCCCACAGCCTCGCGTTGAGATGCAGCCTGCGCGCGGCAATGCCGGTCGAGACGACCTCCACCAAGATCGCCGGCGCTGGCCCGTGCAGCAGCAATATGGCAAACGCCATGCAGACGGATCCGAGATAAATCGATGACCGTCCGGCGAGCGGCGGAAGTCGGAGCGGGCTGAAGTCAGCGAGGAGCGCCAGGGCTGCGAGTATCCAGAACCACGACGGCGCGGACACCATGAAGGCGATTGCGAAGGGCGACGCGACGATCGCCACCACTGCCCCAACCACGACGACGACCCAATAGAGCGCCTGCGCAAAACGCGTCAGCCGCATCCCATAGTTCTCGTCGAATTCTTGAGCGACCGATTGTTCAATCAGCTCTGACATGTTCTCGCCAATCATGAGAAGCACCGGCTGAGCGGCAAAACCTGGCCGAATGCAAATCCGCTCGCACGGACGACAGTGCCGAGTGGTCGCTACTACCAAGAACGCTCGCGTACCGCCGCCCGTACCTCGTCATACGGTCGCCGATGCGGCATGTCACGCCGTGACGGCGGGCCAACCGCGTGCGGCGTCGGCCTTGCACCGAACACGACGGCGATCCGTGCGCGACACTCGACCTCTATCCCACACCGACTGCACAGCCGGTTTGTTCGAAAGGCCACAAGAGTCGATACGCGGCAGCCAATCGTCGCTGCTGTTATCGACTGCGGCACTTGGGGCAGATGTTGCGCCCCCGGCCAAATGTCCAGATGTGCTGCCGAACGTGGAGCCGTCCCGACGAACAGGGCGACCCGCGTACTACAACGTTTGTGGTTGCGCGAGCCGCCAGCAGAGAGTCTATGACCGCCGGAGAGTCGCTCCCCCGTTTCGCCAACTACTCACGCGATCCTCTTCAGAGATCAAGTCCCGAAGCGTAGGCCGCGGCGAAACCCCGGGTGGTCTACGGGGTGTCCTGGCAGGCCGGCGTGTGTCGGCCTGTTGACGACTCACTTACCGCGGCATGGACCGCCGGGCATGATGCGGCTCATGGGAAACGACGAGGCGGCCGCAGACAGCGTCGACATCAAGGCGGTGTCAGCGGCTACCTATGCGGCCACCGCCGACCACTTCGACGACCCGGCGCTATCGTTCTGGGACCGTATTGGCCGTCAGACCGTTGCCCGCATCGGGCTGCGCCCAGGCGACCGCGTCCTTGACGCGTGTTGCGGTACGGGCGCTTCGGCGATCCCGGCTGCACACGTGGTTGGGGCCGCCGGGCACGTACTCGGTGTCGACTTGGCCGAGCCGGCGCTCGCCCTGGCCCGGACCAAGGCGCAAGCTCAGGGCCTGACCAACGTCGACTTCCGGGCGATTGATGTCGAGCACACCGGCCTGCCATCGGAGTCGTTCGATGCTGTCATCTGCGTCTTCGGTGTCTTTTTCCTGGCCGACATGGCCGCCGCCGTCGCCGAGATGTGGCGGCTGATCCGCCGCTCCGGCGTGCTGGCCATCACGGTGTGGGGACCCGAATGGCTCGAACCGGCAACCACCGCGTTCTGGGCCGCGGTCGGCGCCGAACGTCCGGAGCTGGTGGGCGCTTTTCACCCCTGGACCCGCGTGACAGACACCGCTGCGCTATCTCAGCTTTTCCGTCAGGGCGGTGCCGCCACCCCGACCGTCGAGGCAGCGCCGGGCACCCAACCGCTGGCTAGTCCCGAAGACTGGTGGACCGTTGTGCTCGGCACCGGATATCGAGCGACCGTCGAACAGCTCAGCCCCTCAGCGGCACAACGGGTACGGGCCGCAAGCGTCACGTGGCTACGTCAGCATGAGGTGCGTGAGCTGCAGACGAACGTCGTCTACGCAAGGGCACGCAAGCCAAGCCATCACAGCAACAGCTCCCGTACAGCTTGACATCGAGCATCCCGTACGAAACCATCTAGTTATGGAACCTGGTGGTTATCGAACGGCGGTGCTGGACGACACCTTCCATGCATTGTCCGACCCGACCCGCCGCGCCATCCTCGCGCGGCTGGCCGCCGGCGAGGCGAGCGTGACCGAGTTGGCCGCGCCGTTCCAGATGTCCCAACCGGCTATCTCCAAGCACCTCAAGGTGCTGGAGAAGGCCGGCCTCATCGCGCGGGGACGCGACGCTCAGCGCCGGCCGTGCCGGCTGGTGGCTCGCCCGTTGCGCGATGCGACCGTGTGGCTAGCCGACTTCCGGTTGTACTGGGAAGAGAGCTTCCAGCGCCTCGACGCCCTGCTCGAGTCGGTCCAGTCCGGCTCACAGCGGCCAGACTCACACGAGAAGGGCGACCGCTCATGAGCCTCTCGGTGACCACGCCGACCGACCGTGAGATCGTGCTGACCCGCACGTTCGCGGCCGGACGCGACCTGTTGTTCGAGGCGTACACCCGGGCGGACCTGCTGACCCAGTGGTACGGCGCCCGCGGCTGGAACCTCGTCGAGTGCGAGATCGACCTGCGCGAGGGCGGGTCCTACCGGTTCACGTCGCGGGGCCCGGGCGGCGAAGAGATGGTGCAGACCGGAACCGTACGCGTGCTCCGGCGCCCAGAGCGCTTGGAGCTCACCGAACTCTTCGACGACCAGTCATACCCAGGCGAGACCCTGATAACCCACGAATTCACCGAACATGGTGCACAGACGACGGTGACTACCACCATCCAATACGCGACGCCCGAGGGGCGGGACACCGTCCTGCGCTATCCGATGGCCCGTGGCGTAGCCGAGGCGGGCGACCGGCTCGCTGCACTGCTGGCCGAAACCGAATGACGTGCAGAGGGGACCAATCATGAACTGGACGCTAGAGGTCGTCTTGGTACCAGTTTCCAATGTCGACGACTCCAAAGCCTTCTACGCCAACCAGCTTGGCTTCAATGTCGACCACGACACCGTCGTCGGCGACGGCGCCCGGATCGTGCAGCTCACCCCACCCGGGTCGGGCTGCTCCATCGTCATCTCCACAGGCCTAGGGCACGACATGGCGCCGGGGTCACTCAAGGGTGTACAGCTCGTGGTGAAAGACATCCATAAGGCCCGGGCCGAGCTGGTCGAGCATGGGGTAAAGGTCAGTGAGGTCGCCAAGCTCGGCGACAACCCGGTGCCCGGCGGCCACGAACTCGACAACGTCGGCTTCGTCTTCTTCGACGACCCCGACGGCAACTCGTGGGCGGTGCAGCAGATCTCCAACCGGGAATAGCACCGGTCCGTCGGGTGCAGCCATGGTCGACCGCCTGGCGCCGCCGTCTCAGCGCCGCTGGGTCAGGCCAGACAATCCGTTGAGCAGACACTCGGCCAGGCGCGCGGTGATCTGCCCGTCGGGGTCGAGACGAGGGTTGAAGATGGTGACATCCAGACCGACGGCTTGACCGTCCGATATTGCCGTCCGTAGTACGGTTTCCAGCTCCACCCAGGTCAGCCCGTCAGGAAGCCGATAGTCGACCGCAGGCATCACAGCGTCGTCCAGGACGTCGACGTCGACGTGCACCCAGTAGCCGGCCGCGCCGTCCGCGCCTAGCCAGTCGACTGCACGCTGCGCTGCGGCGGTGGCGCCGGCGTCCCGGACACCGCCGAGGTCGATCGCGCGCAATCGCGGCGGGAGCGGCTGCATCCCGGCCTCCGCGGACTCCGCGGCATCCCGAAAGCCGAACACGACGACATCTTCGGTTCTCACGAGAGGTCGGAGACCTTCGAGGTTGGTGAGCGTCCGCGGTCCGCGGCCCGTCGCGAGAGCGAGATCCATTGAGGCTGCCTCGCCGCTCGGTTCCGCCGACGGCTGGTAGAAGTCGGTGTGGCCGTCCATGAAGAGCAGCCCATAGCGCCCGAGCCGGCGCAGCGCAAGCAGGTTGCCCAGGAGGATGCTGCAGTCACCGCCCAGCACGATCGGAAAGCGGCCACCGGCTAGAACCGCACCGACCGCGTCAGCCAATTTGATCGAGTACCACGCAATGCCCTGCGCATTAAGGACCCCGGTACGTGTGTCGCGTCGCGGGTCGTATGCCGGCGGGTCCACCCTGCCCGCGTCCACCGCAGCCAACCGGTCCAGCAGACCGGTGCCCAGCAGAGCGGCCGGCAGATCCTCGACGCCGGTGGGACGCAGCCCTAATATCGACGGCGCCTGCACGATCGCGATTTCCCGCACTCTCGCCCCCTTCGCCAGCGCCCATTGACTTCGAACGGTGGTCAACCCGTCCGAGGGACACGCCGCGGTGTCGTAGCTGGATGGCTCACCCTTCCACCGTGCCCCGGGCAGTCCACATCGCGCAGCAGATGCCGCTGAAAAGATGCCGTGCGATGGCAGGCACGGGCGGCTTTGGATGGAACTCGGGTGATACAGGGATGCGAAGCGGTTGTTGGATACGAGGGGCCCCGGGATCCCGAACCATCCGCAGCCGGCCTGGTTCGGTGGACGATGCAGTGGAGGGCCAGAACGTTAGCTATTTCGGACGTCGATGTGGACGACGTAGTAGAAGTCGCCGGATCCGTCCGGCTTCTTCAGTTCGCCCGCGCGGATCGGGAGCACCTGGTCGCTGTTGGGCGCCACTTGGATGCCGAGCCCGTACGTTACGTGGCCCTCAAAGTCGCCGCCGAAGCCGTAACTCTTCAGGTTCCGGAAGCCGATGTGGGAGCCCGGCGACACCTTGATCGTCGAATTGCCGGCCGCATCGTGCGCCTGCGCCTCCACGAAATGGATACCCAGATAGCTGTTGCCCTCCAACGAAATCGGCGCGCCTCTGCCTTCGTCGAGCACATCCCGGACGTACTCGAAGCGGTACGACGGGAAGGCGCCACGGAAATAGAACGAAATTCGGCCGTACTTCGGGCTCCCCTCCGGGTGGTCGCCCACGTAGATCGCCACCAGGTAGGGCAGCGGTGGCGCGGGCGGGGACGCGATAGGTGGAGTGAACGGGTGATTGACCGTGACGCTCTTAGCAGGCACGCCCCAGTCGTAGCTGACCCGGTACTCGGCAGCTGACGCCGTCGGCTCGCTGGCCGGCGGCGTTGGCGCGGTCGGCTTGGCACCGGCGGTGGACGACATCGTCGTAGTGGCGGCGGGCGCCGGCACGGCGCCGCCCGGGCCGGGGGCGGAGCCCGCGTCTTGGGTGCAGCCGCCAACGGTCAAGGCCGCAACGGCAAAGACAAACAGGGGTACGCGGCGCATCCTCACGATGGTCCTCCTGGCGTCGCTTCGACCGTCCGTCAAGTCTTGTTGTGAACGAATCACGGCGTGAACGAGTGTTGGTGTGAAGATGACGCGCCAGCCGGTAATCCGGTTTACCTCCGAAAGTGTCGCGTCGGCGACACCGGTCGGCACCAACGCTGGTCCAGGGCCCACCAGTTCCACCGATGAGTGCTGCTGAACTCATCCGAGCGTGCAGACAGAAGGCTGGACACGTTGACTGGCACGCTCGTCGGCGTGAAATCAACAAGGCCGTGGGCGGTTATCGAGCGTGCGTGTCAGTTGATCTACTCGCTCGCACGGTCGTTCGGTCAGGCGAGGCCCGCATCATGCGCGAGTAGCGCGATCTGCGTGCGATTGTCGAGATCGAGCTTCGTCAGGATGTGTGAGATGTGCGCCTTGACGGTCGCCACGCTCATGAACAGGTCGCGCCCGATCTCGGCGTTCGTGCGGCCCTGAGCGACCGCGAGGACGACGTCATATTCGCGCGGGCTCAGCGCGGCTAGTGACGCACGGGCCTGTTCGTACGAACCGGCCTCGGTCGCCACGCGGTCCATGAGCCGGCGCGTGATCTGTGGTGACAGGATCGGGTCGCCGGCCGCGACCTTGCGCACCGCGTCCACGATGCGCTCTGGCGGCGTGTCTTTGAGCAGAAAGCCGCTCGCGCCCGCCCGGAGCGCGCGGAGCACGTTCTCGTCTGTGTCGAACGTGGTCAGCACGACAACGTCCGGCGGATCTGCGCGCGCCCGGAGCCGTTTCGTGGCGGCGATGCCGTCCACCCTCGGCATGCGCAGGTCCATCAGCACCACGTCGGGATGGTGCGCGTCGACGGCGGCCGGCACCTGGTCGCCGTCGGCTGCCTCGCCCACGACGACGACGCCCGGTGCGCCGTCGAGCATCATCACCAGCCCGGCGCGCACCAGAGCGTCGTCGTCCACGAGCAGCACGCGGACAGGTTCCGTCACGCCGGCCATGGTAGCGACGCTTGCAGCCGGAACTCGCCGGCGGCGGTGATGTCGTGATCGAGCTCGCCGCCGGCCAGCCGGACTCGCTCCGTGAGGCCGACGAGTCCAGTGCCGGAGCCGAGCACGGTTGCACTCGGGCGCGCGGTCACCGCGTTGCGGATGTCGATCCGCAGTTGCGTACCTGGTTCGCCGTCCATCCGGACGACTACCGGCTGCCCGGCTGCGTGTTTGCGCGCGTTCGTGAGGCCTTCCTGCACCACGCGATAGGCGGTACGGCCGGCGATGGGCGGCACGTCCGTGACGGCGGCGACCCGGTTCTCGAGGCGGACGACGGCGCCGGCGTCCCGCGACTCGTCGACCAGGTCGGACACGTCGGCGAGCATCGGCTGCGGCCGGCCGAGGTCGTCGTCGTCGGCGCGCAGCACCGTGATGACCTCGCGCAGTTCGTCGAGCGCCTGGTGGATACCGTCCCGTACCACGCCGGCCGCACGCGCCACCTGTTGCGGCGACGCGTCGGGGCGGTACTCGAGCGCCCCAGCGTACGTCGCGACGAGCGAGAGCCGGTGCGCGAGCACGTCGTGCATCTCCCGCGCGATGCGGGCTCGTTCGGCGACGCGCGCCTCCGCCACACGGCGGCCCTGCTCGGCCTCCGCCCGGCGGGCCCGTTCCCGCAGGGAGATCAGCAGCGCCGCGCGGGCCTGGCTGAACGCGCCAAAACCGAGCAGAGCGGCGTACGCCACGGTGATGAGCAGGAGCCACCACCCGTATGACAGGCCGGCGGTGGGCCGCCACGAACCCTGCACGGCATGACCGGCGACTCCGGTAACCGCGACCGCCAGTGCGACGGGGAACCGACGCTGTCTCGCGACGATCAGTGCAGCGGCGGTGGCGGCCGGCGTGGCCGCCGGCGACAGGGCCACCAGCACGCCAAGCGCGAGGCCGGCGGCGAGCGGCCAGCGGAGCATGACCGGCACAAGGCTGAGTGACACCACGGCGACCGCGACGTCAAGGCTGCGCACAGCGGTCGACCCGTCGTCGCGGAACACGCTCCACGTGGTCAAGGCGATTAAGACGCCGAGCGCCGCGGTTGCCACCACGGTCACGGTGGCGCCCGGCGACGCGGGGCACTCGGTTTGGTCTCGGTCGATGCTCATCACGGCGTTCACGTCACTCAGGCTAGGTGGGTACGGGCCTCGGCGACTACCGACCAAAGTCGGTAACCGCGGCGCTCTGCACCGACCAAAGTTGCCTAGCTGCCGACTCCAGTAGCGATCGAGACCGCTTGCCGGCCGATGCCGTGCGGGCAGACCAACTGGAAGCTCGTGGTCATGACGAATCACATGAACCAACAGGTGGTCCACGAATCGATCTCCGAGCAGGCCGGGGTGGCCGGCATCACCATTGCACCTCGCACCGGCGCGCACCGGTCCCTCGTCGTGGTCGGCACCGCACTCGCTGCGTTCGCGGTATGGGCGCTCGAAGACCCGATCGCCGGCGTCGACCTCGCGGTACGCAGCGGGGGTTCGGTCCAGCACGTCGGCGCCGGCGGGGTGATCGGTGCCGCGGTTCTTGCCGGTCTCCTCGGCTGGGCATTGCTTGCTCTGCTCGAACGGCGGGCGAAACGACCGGACCGCACGTGGGCGATCATCGCCTCGAGCGTCTTCGTTGTCTCTCTTGCCGGCCCGGCTGGCGGTGTCGACACCGCCGCCAAACTCGGCCTGACCGCCCTCCACGTCGGGGTCGCCGCCGCGGTGGGCCTCGGTCTTCCCGCGGTTCGAGGCCGGGCATCGAGGTGACCGCGCTCGACTCGCTCTCGGGAGCTACCCTCGGCGCGATGACACCGTACGCCCGCCGCAAGGACGTTCTCTTCGCGACGCTGACGGGTACCGTCCTCGAGATCGGTGCCGGTCGCGGCGCGAACTTCGGTCGGCTGCCGCCGCGCGTGACCTGGATCGGCCTGGAGCCGGATCGGCGTCTGCGGGCGCGGCTGGTGCGCCGGGCAATGGCCCATGGGCGGGAGCCGCGCGTCCTCGGGGCTCGCGCGGAGGCGATCCCGCTGCCGGACGCAAGTGTCGATGCGGTCGTCGCGACCGTCGTGCTGTGTTCGGTGGCGGATCCGTCACGCGTGGTGTGCGAGGTGCGGCGCGTGTTGCGACTGGGTGGCCGGTTCGTATTTGTCGAACACGTCGCCGCCGCACCGGGTACCGCCTCGTCCCGGCTGCAGACTGCCTTCGCGCCGCTGAGTCGCCGATTCGATCGCGGCTGCGACCCGACGCGCGACACGGCGACCACGATCGGCGACGCGGGCTTCTCGCATTTCGACATCGAGACGTACGGCGGCAATGGCGGACTGGCCCTCTACAGCCCGCACATCGCGGGCGTTGCGATCCGGTGACCGTCGCGTCGCCGTACCACTGTTAGCGCGCCGGCACCGCACAACCGTGCGGTGCCGGCGCACCGCGAGGCTCGCTAGCCCCACAGGTTCAGGTCCGCGTAGCCCGGCTGCCACTGGTCACGGTAGGCCTGCTGGACTGGTGCGGGTGCCAGCCTGAGCACCGACGCGGAGACCTCAGGCGCTGCGCCTTCGAGCATCCACGGCATGAACCTCGAGACGTCGCCGGAGATCAGCTTGGCGCCCTCGGCGCCGAACGCCTGCCACTGCTCAGCGGTGATTGCCATGTCGATGAGGGGCAGGCCCTCTTTCTCTTCGTGGTCGAGGTGCTCGCGTAAGGCACTGGCAAGAGCGTCGGCCAATTGTCCCAGCCGCCGCGGGCCGGAGTCGCGGTCGGCCAGCGCAGCATCGATGGCGGCGAGGAGCGGATCGATCGCGGCGTGTTCCGCCTCCATGGCGTCGAGCAACGCCGTCGCCTGCGAGTTTTCCGGAAGGAACTCGCGTGTTGGCGGCCAGAGCAGCTGGTCCTCGGTGGTGTGGTGGACGTGCAGGTAGGACTTGAACATCTCCCACCCGGCCGCGGTACGCAGGATGTGCTTCGGGTCGTCGTCGGTGCGTGCGGTCACGCGTACGATGCGGTCCAGATCGCGTCGGAGCGCATCGTGCATCACGTACATCATGGTCATGTCGTTCTTGAAAGCCATCGATTCGTCTCCTTGGCTGAAGCGGTCGGTCGGTTTGGCTCCGGCCAACGGAAGTGGCCGGAGCCGCATCGGCTAGCCGAACTGGCCTGGTTGGTAGTCGCCCGCGGGCTGGCGGGTGATGACGTTCACCCGGTTGAAGGCATTGATGACGGCGATCAGAGACACCAGCGCGCCGAGCTGTTCCTCGTCGTAGTGCTCGGTGGCCTTCGTCCAAACCTCGTCGGTCACGCCGCCGGCCGCGTCGGCGATCCGCGTGCCCTGCTCGGCGAGCTCAAGGGCGGCGCGCTCGGCTTCGGTGAAGCACGGTGCCTCCCGCCAGGTTGCGACCAGGTTGATGCGCAGCTGGCTGTCGCCTGCGTGCAGCGCGTCCTTGGTATGCATGTCGGTGCAGAAGCCGCATCCGTTGATCTGGCTGGCGCGAAGCTTGACCAACTCCTGCGTCACGGTGGGCAGGATCGCGTCGGTGATGACATGGTCGGCGGAGGCGATGTACTTCGCGGCCTTGCTGGCGACCGTGTTCTGGTAGAGGTTGAGGCGGGCGTCCATGTGCTGTCCTTTCGGGATCTCGTGGGGTCGGACGGTGCGGTTGCGGATCGGGTGTTTGCGGCCGTGCTAACCCGGGATCGCGCCGAGTTGCTTCAGCTGTGCGAGCAGGTCGACGACGCCCCAGGTCTCGACGATGCGGCCGGCGGCGAAGCGGACCATGAACATCTCGTTGTAGGTCACGGACTTGCCGGTGGGCGGAATGCCCAAATACTCGCCACGATGGGTTCCGGTCACCGTGTTCCGGGCGACGAGCCTGTCTTCCTCGCCGAATAGGTCCTCGACCGTGACGTGCAGGTCGGGATACGCCCGAAGGAGGGTCGTCCACACCTGCTTCATCGCTTGCGCGCCGGTCGCGTCGATCGGCAGCGGTGTACCGATGCGTACGTCCGGGTCGAAGACCTCGTCGATCGTGGTGGAGATGAGCTCGTCATCGCCGCTGTTGAGCGCGTCATTGAGGCGGCTGAGCGTCGCCTTGTTGCTGGCTACTTGTGCTACGGACATGGGGTTGCTCCTCGGGTGAATGTGAACCTTCGGGCGGTCATCGCCGGACGGCATGGATCTGGAGACTGATCGGGACCTCGTCGCTGACCACCAGGCCGCCACCGCTATATCGATCGATGCCGAACTCGCCGCGATTGACTCGCGCGGTCGCGGAGAATCCGGCCCGCCGACCACCGTTCGGGCCAGGGCGGATCCCGGTCACGGTGACAGCGAGCGGCACGTTGCGGGTGACGCCGTGCAACGTAAGGTCACCGTCGACGACCCAGCCCCGGCCGGCTCGGCGAATGCCGGTGGAGCGGTAGCTGGCCGTCGGGTGCTTGGCGACATCGAAAAAGGTGGCCGAGCGGATGTGCTCGTCACGCTTCTCGTTGCCCGTGTCAAGGGACGCGAGATCGATAGTCGCGTTCACCGACGAGCCGAGCGGGTCCTCGCCGGTAACGATGGTGATGTCGTACCGGGTGAATCGGCCGCTGACGGTGGTGATCAGAAGTTGGCGGACCGAGAAGGCGATGTCGGATTGTGCCGCGTCGACCTTCCACGCGCCGGACTCGTAGCCAGAGATCGCCGCGACAGCGTGACCGGAATCGTTGTTCATATCCAGACGACGAAGGAGCACCCGCGCAGGGGACAGCGCGGTCAGAGCTCTTCGAGGCGCCGGCTCAGGAATCGCCGTTCGGGTGTGGAGGTCGCCAGTTCGAGAGCACGGCGGTAGGCCGCGCGTGCCTCGTCGTCGCGACCGAGACGCCGCAGGAGCTGGCCGCGCGTTGAGTGGAAGTACAGATAGCCGTCCAGCTCGAGACGATCGACGACGGCCATCGCCGCAGCGGGATCGCCAGCCTGGGCAATCGCGACCGCGCGGTTGAGTTCCACCACTGGCGAGCCGGTCAGGTCGGCGAGACGGCGGTACAGCTCGGCGATCTGTGGCCAGTCGATGTGCTCGCGGGTTTGCAGTGAGGCGATCATGGCTTGGATGACGTAGGCGCCGCGGCCGCCCAGCGCGATGGCGCGGTCGAGCATGGCCCGTCCTCGCGTGAGCTGCGCCCAGTCCCACAGCGTGCGGTCCTGATCGTCGAGTAGCACCAGGTCCTCGCCGGAGAACCGGGCTCGCCGACGGGAATGCTGCATCAGCATGAGCGCGAGCAGACCGTGTGCCTCTGGTGCGTCGGGCATGAGAGCGGTGAGCACTTGGCCGAGGCGGATGGCTTCGGCGCCGAGGTCGATCCGGCCGCTGTAGCCCTCGTTGTAGATCAGGTAGATCACCGCCAGGACAGCGTCGAGGCGGTCGGGAAGTCGGTGGGCGTCGGGGACCGCGAACGGGATGCCCGTGGCCTTGATCTTGGTCTTGGCGCGGGTCAGGCGGCGCTTCATGGTCTCTTCCGAGACCAGGAACGCCCGGGCAATCTGTGCCGTCTCGAGCCCGCCGAGCGCCCGCAAGGTGAGCGCCACCTGCCCCTCCATAGCCAGCGCGGGATGGCAACAGGTGAAGATCAGCTCGAGCCGCTCATCCTTGATCACGGCGTCGTCGAACTCATCCACGGTGGCCTCCGGCTCCGGCAGCAGGTGGATCTTCGCGGCCAGGGTGCGTTCCCGGCGGATGCGGTCGATCGCCCGGTGGCGGGCCGTCGTCACTAGCCAAGCGCCCGGATTGGTCGGCACGCCCGACGTGGCCCAGCGTTCCGCCGCGGTCGTGAACGCCTCCTGCGCGGCTTCTTCGGCCTTGTCGAAGTCGCCGAGGTAGCCGACGAGGGAGGCCAGCACCCGGCCCCACTCGTCTCGGAAGACGTCTTCGAGCGTGGTCAGCGTGGCACCACCGGCCGGACTTCGATGGTGCCGCCAAGCCGGGCGGCCGGTATGCGCGCCGCCATGTCGATCGCCTCGTCCAAGTTCGCCGCCTCGATCAGGCACACGCCGCCGAGCACCTCCTTGGTGTCGGCGTACGGGCCATCGGTCAGCAAGGTCTGACCGCCGAGGACGCGCACGGTGGTTGCGGTCTCGACCGGCTCGAGCTGCGCCGCCTGTAGACACCGGGGATCTTCCAACAGGGCGAGGTACTCCTCGGCCACCGCGTCATGTTCCGACTCGGACAGCACTTTGTCGTAGCCGGGCTCGGCATAGATCACCAAGGCGAATTGCATGGCCACCTCCTGGGCAGTGGAATTTCATCTAGACGACGAACGAAGAAGAGCGCTCGGGACACGCCCGCCTTCACAACTCTTGCACTGCTGAGAGCCGGCCTCGGAGGAAGGCGACGATCTCCGCACGGGCCGGCTTCGCTTGCGGCACCACGCCTGGCATGCTGAGGAATGCATGCGTTGCGCCGGGATATTCGGTCATGCGGACGGTTGTCCCGGCATCCCACAAGCGCTCAGCGTAACTACGGCCGTGATCGGCCACCGGATCGAACGTCGGTACGACGACCAGTGCTGCGGCCAGCCTGGTGAGGTCTGTGGACTGCAGGGGCGAGACCGGCCGAGGATCCGCTCCCGGCGGAACTGCGAGACGTGCGAACAGCTGCATCTGCGCCGTGGTGAGGGTCGGGCTGTCGGCGTACTGACTGATCGAATCGTGGTCGTACATCGTTGAGGTCAGATCGACACACGGATTGACCAGCACCTGCGCCCGCAGTGTCAGGCCGGCCTCCCTGGCCCGGATCGCTGTCAACGCGGCGATCGTCGCGCCGGTGCTTTCACCGAACACAGCGGACCGGGTGGCGTCGATGCCCCACTCCGTCGCGTGCTGGATGACGTATTCGAGCACGTCCCATCCATCGTCAGCCGCCGCCGACAGCGGGACCCCGGGCGCGAGTAACCGGTGCTCGACGGAGACGACCACCGCAGGCAGGCGGGCAGCGAGGTGGCTGTTCACCCAATCGCTCTGCACAGCAGTGCCCACGAATCCACCACCGTGGATGTGGACTATCAATGGCAGGGCTACCCGGTTGTCGGCCGCGCCACTGCGCGTCGGTGACGGCCGGTACACCCGGACACGGAGCCGACGGTCCGGCAGCGTGACCTCCTGCCATTGGATCACCGCATCGCGGTCCGGAAACCCGGTGACCACCCGCGCCACTCGGGACGCTCGCTTGCGGTTCTCCGCTTCGCTGAAGGCGGCCAGCCTCTCATCCGTCATCGCGGACCAGTTCGGCTCCTTTCCCAGGGCGTGCAAGAACCGGATGCCCAGCGGCGGCCGTCGAGTGTTGGTGACGTTGTTCATCGTTGCTCCTCCGAAAATGGGCAGTGTCGGGGCGAGAGCGGCTTGACCACGTAGCCGCTCAGCACCTATCGCGGGTCCTGCACCAAGAAATGCTTGTCCCTCCGGATATCGGGTAGCGCTGCATTCATACGACGAACCGGCCGGGCGTTCGGGGACAGGCATCCTGGAGTTTTTGCGACGGAAGGAGGGGCCACTCTGCGAGTGGCCCCTCCGCTAGACGTCGATGAGCGGCTAGACTTTCGATTGGCAGTTCAACCGTGCTCTGCTGTAGCGGGTGCGGCCTCGGGAGGGTGTTCGAGCACCCTCTCGAGGGCCCGTCCAATGGGACGGCGCCTATTCGCAGAAGACACGCACTTTGGCATCGGGCTGGTCGACCTCCACGGTCATCTCGTCGAGGTGGTCGACGAGCGCTTCGAGCTGCTCGGGCTTGAGCTGCGTGAGGTCGAACGGCACGCCCGACTTGTTCAGTTCGGCGTTGGCCTGGCCTAGTGCCTGCGGCGGGATCAAAGCCGCTAGCCGTACGCCGGCGCGCAGAAGTTGCAGCGGCACCCGCACGTTGACCCGCCCCGGCTCGCCGTTCTCAACGTTGTCCACCACCACCCGCAGGTACTTCGCCTTACCCTTCGGCCGAGTTTCGAGACTCGACGCCGGCGGCTGATCCCGTTCGAGGGCGGCGATGAGCCGCTCCGCTTCCTCTGCGGTGATCTTGCCCTCGGCCAGCATGTCGAGGATGTCCTTGCGCTGTTCGTTCATCGGAACCTCTCCTATCGAATAGTTACGAGCACAGCCGTACGGCCCTGCTCGACGTCGACCCGGGTGCCGGGCAATGCGGCGACGAAGCGCCAACCGGTGCCGAATGCCCGCATCACGCTCACGCGGTACACCAGGCAGGCCACGGCCGCGACCAGGACGGCCAGGACCAAGACCGGGGAGAACACGAGCACTACGGGGAGTATTGGGACCCAGATCCGGATGGGACGACCGTCCGGGCGTTTGACCCGTACGGTCAACAACTGCGGCATCACGTGCGACCCTCCAATTCGGACAATGCCTGCTGTGTGGTGATCTCGCCGCGGCGCAACCGATCGATGATGTCGGCCCGCGATGGCGCCGGATCGGTCTCGACAAAGTCGAGCATCTGCGTGATCCGGTTGAGTCGTGACTTGATCGTCGGGTAGCTCACTCCGAAGATCCGCTCCATCTCCTTGATGGAACCGTGGCACCGCACGAACGCCGTGACGAAGACCTGATCCTCGACGTTGAGTTGAGCCAATTGCGGTAGCTCGAACTCGCCCTCAATCGCGACGCCGCTCTCGGCCAGTCGTACCCGCTCGACGACGAACGGCTGGCCCCGGGTCAGGTTCGTCAGCTCCTGCCAGTCCATCGCCTTCTCTGTCATATCTAATGTTGTACCGGGCGTATGTTCAATTTTCAAGATGTTGATCTTAAGTTTCTTAAGATCCATGCGTGATCGCCGGCAGGATGCAAGCCGTGAATCGTGTTTCTGAAATGATCAACGCAGATCTTCGGGCTGGTACGAGCGCGGTGAAGGCAGGTGTCGGCGCGCCGATCACATGGCTAGCCGACACAGAATCGTGTATCACCCAGCGGCGGAACGAGTGCAATACGTCGGCACGCTCAGAGGACGCACCTAGATCTGGCCCGGGTTCGAGGCGCGGATCTGCTGATCTACAAGCGACCATCCGGCCGCGTGTACGAGTTGGTGCTGGAGCGGGTGGCAACCTCGATCACGTGGTCAATGCCGTACTTCGCGCGGCGCGCGATCACGGATGCGTGCACCACGTGCGGTTGGCGCGTCGAAAACCGGTGGCGGCGCCGACGGTGAAGCGCTCGAACGGCGGTCATCGCTCGCAGCGTCGCGCGCTCCGGGCGATCGTCGGCTTGTCCGGTCAGGCTGTGGGTTTGGTGGCGGGTGTTGGGTTGCCGAGGGGGTTGGGGTGTGTGGGTGGTCGCAGGGTGGTCATGCGGCGCCAGCCGATGAGGCGTTCGTAGGCGTAGATGGTGGTGATGCCGGCGTGGAGGAGGGTGGTTTTCCAGGTTGGCCAGTGTAGGAGTTGGCCCATGTGGGTCATGACGGCGGTGCTGACGGTGCGGTAGACACCGATTTCGGCTTTGGCGGTGTTGCGTAGGGTGTCGTGGATGAGGGTGGCGTGTCCGTTGTGGCGTAGGCGTAGGAGTTCTTCGTGGCAGTAGCCGAGGTGGTTGTCTTCGTCGTGGGAGATCATGCGGATGGCTCGGGTGAATTCGGGGCGGCTGGTGGTGTAGCGGCGCAGGGTGCGCATTTGTTCGGCGGCGCGTTGTTCGGTGACGCGGCTGTGGGCGAGGTAGGTGATGATGTCGTGTTCGGTGAGGGGTTGGTTGTTGCGGAGTTGGTCGTGGGCGATGCCGAAGCCGTGTTGTTCTAGGAGCATGGTGTAGTCGGTGTCGGGTGGGACGGGCACGGTGGTGAGGCCGCGTTGGTGGAGTAGGGCGGTGAAGATGCGGCCGTGTTTGTCTTCGTCGGCGCCGTGTCGGGTGATCTTTGGTGCGAGGTTTTGGTAGGTGGCTGGTACGAGGGCGGCGATGCGGGCGTTTTCCCAGCCGCCTTGTGCTTCGCCGCTGGCCGCGATGGAGCAGAACAGTTGGAACGTTTGGTCGTTGTCGAAGATTTCTTCGAACACGGCCCGGGCCGATAGTGCGACCATCTCCATCTCCGATACGCGGTGTGGACGGGTTGCTGGTAGAGCTAGGCTAACAAAACCCCTGGTAGAACGGCATGAGTCCGCCGCTGTTACCCAACCCCCGCCACCCACCGGCCACCAACCGGCCACACACGAATCGGCTCAACTCGCCCCCAGGCGACCGACACCGACCCCGACCCCGACCGCCCGGCCCTACTCGGGTTCACATGACGGAAAGCTGATCGAACGTGAGTACGGTGTCGGGCTTGGATGTCGACGTCTTTGAGGGATCCGCCGGCCGCTCCCCCTACCGGGCGTTAGCCGCTTCGGGCTGAGGTAAGCACCCGAGCCAATCTGGGTGCGCAAACTTGAGCACAGCCGCCGGGGCACACGCCCGCTTACACCGCGCTGGGCGCGTTCCCGCCCGATGTCCCGATGGCGTGCCGCCCCAGCGTTGTGGCGTCTCGTGCTTTCCTCTGGAAGCAGACCCCAGCGACTTGGCAAGGGCTAGCATCGCGAACGTGGCGGGGCTCCAGCCGCGAGTGTGCCGGCGGATCGAAACCCGCGCAATGCACGCATGATGGCTCAGCTGAGGGGGAGCGAATGCCGTACATCAAAGTAGGTCAGGAGAACTCCGGCTCGATCGAGCTCTACTACGAAGACCACGGTTCGGGACGCCCGGTCGTACTGATTCACGGTTATCCGCTGTCTGGCCGCGCCTGGGACCGGCAGATCCCGGTGCTGCTGCAGGACGGCCGCCGGGTGATCACGTACGACCGTCGGGGATTCGGCAAGTCCAGCCAGCCGACCACCGGCTATGACTACGACACATTCGCCAACGACTTGCATGTGCTGATGGAGACGCTCGACCTTCGCGACGTCACGCTGGTCGGACATTCCATGGGTACGGGTGAGGTGACGCGTTACCTCGGTCGGTTCGGATCTGCGCGAGTGTCGAAGGGCGTGCTTGTTTCGCCTATCCCACCCTTCCTGCTCCAGACGACTGACGACCCGGACGGCCTGCCCGGCAGCATGTTCGACGGGTTCATGCACGACGCTCGGCAGGACACTCCGGCGTGGATGAAGGGCTTCCTGGACAACTTCTACAACATCGACAAGTTCGGCGGCACGTTGGTCAGCGACGAGGCGTACCACAGCAGCCTGAACCTGGCGATGGGCATGTCGGCCACCGCGGCCGTGGCATGTATCCCGACCTGGGAGACCGACTTCCGGGCGGACATCCCGAAGATGGACGTGCCGATGCTCGTTATCCAGGGCGACGACGACCGGATCCTGCCGTTCCCCATGACGGGCCAGCGGCTGCCCGACATGATCAAGGACATGCAGCTGGTTGTCATCGACGGCGGGCCGCACGCGATCGCATGGACGCACAGCGACCAGGTCAACGCCGCGTTGCTCAAGTTCATGTCCTAACCGCAGGCTGTGCCGGCACCGGACTCTCCGCGACTCGCGTCGGCGGGATCCCGGGCACGTGGGGTTGCGGCGAGGATTGTCGACCCGAGGTGACCCTCGTCCACATTGACCGGTGTCGGTACGCTCACAGTCGTGCCGGAACACGACGCCGCCGATGACGGCATCGAGCGTCGCCGCCGGTACATCGTCTGCGGCGACAATAGCCTGTCGTACCGGCTCATCGCCGAACTCGGCGCGCTGCCGGAGACCGACGTCGTGGTCGTATCGCGGCGTCGGCACGGCGACGCGTCCGCGGTGGCGGGAACGGCGCCGGACGTTGAGCCGATCACCGTCGACCAGTTGGACGAGGCGGCGTTCCAGGAAGCGCGGCTCGGCGACAGCGACGCGATCGCATTCGTCGATCAGAACGACATCGAGAACCTCGACGCCGCGCTGCTCGCGCGTGAACTCGCGCCAAGCGTCCGGATCGTGGTTCGGATGTTCGACGACGTGCTCGCGGCGTCCGTGCATGAGCTGGTGAGCGACTGCGTCGTATTGTCGGCGACCGCGGTGGCGGCGCCCGCGTTCGTCGCAGCCGTCGGCGGTCAGACGCCGACGCCGCTGCGCCTGTTCGGCCGCTCGCTCTTCGTGACCGATCGCGACCGCACGCGGCCGGAAGACGTCGTGTGCGGCCTTGCGATCGCGGACGGCGTTGCCGAGCCGCTCGTTCTCCCGGATAGAGTGGACGACTCGGACATCGTGCTCACCAGCGCGGTGAGCGTTGCGGAAACGGAACACGGGCCAGCGTCCGTCGCCGACGTCCACCGCCGCGCCCGCCGGCGCGCTCTGCTCGCGTCGTTGTCGCTCATCGGAACGCGATTGCGACCAGTCGTGGCAGCGCTACTCGTCATCGTCCTCGCCGGCACCGTGACGCTCACCCCCGTCGACCACGTGAACTGGTGGCAGGGCTTTTATCTCGCATTGTTATCGACGCTCGGCGGTGCCTCGCCCGACCTGGCCGCGACGCCTGGGCTGCAGGTGTTGCATATCGTCTTCACGGTGCTGAGCATCGCGGTGATCCCTCTCGTCACCGCGGCGGTGGTCGAGACGGTCCTCAGCGCGCGCCTCGCGCTCGCCAGCGGTGGGCTGGTCGGACCGGTCGAGTCGCACGTGGTCGTGGTCGGCCTCGGCGACCTCGGCACGCGCGTGCTGATCGCGCTCGATGATCTGGGCATCGCCGTGGTCGGCGTCGATCGCGATCCGCAGGCCCGTGGTGTCGAGGTCGCTCGCGAGCGACGAATCCCGGTCATCGTCGGCGATGCCGGGCGCCAGGAAACGCTGCGGTCGGCGTCCGTTCACACCGCTCGCACCGTCGTGGTGTTGACCAGCAGCGACCTGGTCAACGTGCAGGCCGCGCTGTTCGGCCGCAGAGCAAATCCGGGGGTACGGGCGGTGCTGCGCGTGTTCGACACCGAGTTCGCCGCCCGCGTGCACCGGAGGTTCGGGTTCACGTCGCGAAGCGTGTCTGCGCTCGCGGCTCCGTCGTTCGCGGCCGCCATGCTTGACCGCACGGTGGTCGCCACCATTCCGGTACGGCGACGAGTGCTGCTGGTCGCCGAGGTGCCGGTCGAGGCCGAGTCCGCTCTCGAGCACCACGTCGTCGGCGACCTACAACGGCCCGGCGTATCTCGGGTCATCGCAATCCGCACCGGTCGAGGCGCCCAGGTGTTGTGGGCGCCTCCGGCGGGTCGCCGGCTGACTCGAACCGACACACTGCTGGCGATCACGAACAGGGATGGCCTGGGCGATCTGCTTCACCGGGCCGCGTCGAGCGAGGAGGCGCAAGTGATCACACCGTACGACGCGCCGCCGTCGATGCCACGGTCGTCGGCTTAGGCGGCCCCGCCTCGCTTTTTCGGACGGGCGGCGCTGTGGGCGGCCCGTCGAAAGGGAGATTCGGCACGTGGACGGTGCCGCTGCTGACCATAGGATGTTGCGATGCGCGTTGATCTGTCTGGCCTGCAAGACATGTTCCGAGGCACGCTCGTCACACCGGCCGACCCGGGCTACGAGGCGGCTCGCGTCATGTTCAACACGCGTGTCCGAACGCGACCGGAGGTCCTCGCGCGCTGCGCCGACACGGACGACGTCGTCGCCGCCGTACGGTTCGCCCGAGATGCGGGGCTCCCCGTCTCGATCCGGAGCGGCGGCCACCACGCCTGTGGGTTCTCCCTCGTAGACGGTGGCGTCGTGATCGACCTCGGCGCCATGAAGCGAGTGGCGTTCGACCCGAACACCGTCACCGTGATCGCCGGGGCAGGCAGCGGCTGGCGGGATGTCGACCAGGTCACGTATGTCAATGTCAACATCGAGGGCGAGGCCGGATTGGCGCACGGCTACGCGGTGCCCGGCGGCGAGTGCCCGACCGTCGGAATCTCCGGATACAGCCTCGGCGGTGGGTACGGCCTGTTGAGCCGCAGGTACGGCCTCGCCTGCGACCACATCCTGGCCGCCACCGTCGTCGACGCGGACGGACGCGTGCTACGGGTGGCGGACGATGAACATCCGGACCTGCTATGGGCGCTACGCGGTGCCGGCGGCGCCGGCTTCGGCGTCGTCACCGACCTCACATATCGCCTCGACCCGGTACCGAAGACCATCGTCGGCGGGGTGATCGCCTGGCCGATCGAGCAGGCGGAGGATGTGCTGCGCGCATATCGCGACCTCTATGTCGGCCGCGATGACGATCGCCTGTCATTCTTCATGGTGCTCACAACCGACCCGTACCCAGAGGGTGCGAAGGTCATCATGATGTACGGCCTCTACATCGGGCCGCCGGCGGAGGCGGAGGCCGCGCTCGCCCCGATCCGCTCGGTCGGGCGGCCGCTGTTCGACGGTCTCGAGCCGATGTCCTACTGGGACCTTCAGTCCGCACTCGGCAGCGAGATCCGCTACGGGCTGCAGTTGAAGTGGCGAGGCGGCTACTTCCGCGACGCCGGCTTCAACGACGATGCGTTCGGCACCATGGTCGACCGGTTCCAGCAGATGCCGTCCGGCTATACGATGATTCGCTTCGATCTGCTCGGAGGTGGCGCGGTCAGCCGGGTGCCGGCGCAGGCGACTGCCTTCGTTCACAGGTCGGCGCTTATTCCACATGTCGGCGATCTCCCTCTGGCAACGTGACGACGAGACCGCGGCGAACATCGATTGGGTGGACGATCTGATGGATGCGATGCGTCCGTACCTGTCCGGCGAGGTTTACCAGAACTACGCCGACGCGGATGTCGCTGACTGGCCGCACGCCTACTACGGCGGCAACTACGAGCGGCTCCAACAGACCAAGGCGATCTACGACCCGACTGACTTCTTCCACCATGAGCAGACCATCCGGCTGCCGTAGGTGCTGGCGCGAGCCGCCGAATGCTCTACTGGGCCGGCTTGGCCTTCGCCATGTTGGCCGTCACCACGTCAACAGTCTTCGCCAGCTCGGCCGTGGGGCTGAACTCCACAACCTCGGTGTCCGGGTATAGCTCCGGCGTGTGTCCGGGCCGCGCGACATAAGCCTCGCCCTGGCCGATGACATCCTCCGAACCGTCTGCGTAGTGGTACTTCAGCGTCCCTTTCAGCACGATGCCCATGTGGGTGCATTGGCACCGGTCGTCCGGCAGGCCGACAAACATCGGCGCCAGGTCGGTATGAGCCGTGTACGTCTCATAACCCACCGTGTAGCCACCAAGATCCTGATAATGCCCTTCAAAGCCCTCGGCGTTCATCGTGTCCGCCGCTGTAGCCTTCGATATCTTCGTCATCGCCTCCCCCGTTCCTGTGAACTCCACGCCTCGCCGCCTCGCTCGGCACGCGTAACAGATCCGGGTCATGCGGGCCGCAAACACCGAACGTCCGATCGTTGTTGCCCTCGATGCCGACGCCGCCCGGCCCCGGCGTGTCAACGATTTTTCCACCCGCGGTCGCACTGCGGAGGCCGTCGCTGTTATTCACGCGACGCTCAGGTACCACCGCCGCTGTTTACGGCAGCGCCTCTGACCTGGTTGGTTCCCTGCGGCGCGGATCTGACGTACTACGCGACCGACACGGTGATCGGGCCGACCCGCAACCGGCCGTCGGACAACGGAGAGCACCGCACGCCGCCCCTACCTCGCAATGCTGCTCGGGTGCCGGGCGCGATGGTCGCATCGAGCCAGGCACACGGATTCGCCGGTCGCCGTACGGCGAGCTTCACCGGTCCGAAGCCGGAATCGATCGTGAGAACCTGGCCAACGAAGTCGTCAACGGCCACGTCGCGCAGAAGTACGTTACGCCGCGTTTGCACCAGGTCTACGCCTGTTGGCAACGACTCGGAGGCAATAAGCGTGATGGCCGAGTCGCGATGTGCGATCTTGCCGAAATACCTGTCGCCCACGATCCCGAGGCCTGCGCGTATTTCGATTTCATCCACGATCTCGCCGTCGGGGGCGGGGCCTGGGCCGTCGGACGGCCGACCCTCGTACCGGTGCACGGCAGACGCAAGCAACTGCAAGATATCCGGCATCCCGCCAACATTACCGAGCGGTCGTGGACTGCGGTTGTTGGCCGCCGGACCGACCGGCGCGATCAACGGGGAACATCGGAATCGGCTTGGGACTTGTTGGTCTTCGCGACTGCTTCGGCGATCGCCTTGATCCGGCGGAGCCGGCCGTCCCATGCCTGGCCGACTGCGGCGAGTTGTGCGACCGCGCGTGCGAATTGGTCGGGGTCCACGCCGTACCTCACCTCTCTGCCTGCCGGCTCCGCGTTGATCAGGCCGGTGCGCTCCAGTACGGCGAGGTGCTTGGCGACGGCTTGCCGGGTGACAGGGAGTTTTCGGCTGAGGCTGCTGGCAGTGCCGGGTCCGTCGGTAAGCAGTAGGTCAAGGACGCGGCGTCGGGTGGGGTCGCCGATCGCGGTCCACAGTTCGTCGTCAATCTCGCGGATCATCGTTGCACTCTCTCGACGGCAAGATCCGCGACGTACGCCGTGAGGTCGGCCAGGAGTCTGATCCAGACGGTGCTGTGCCCATTGTCGTAGTGGATCTGCTTCTCGATTGACCCGTATTCGATGTCCATCACCGGTTCGCCATCTTCGCGGCATAGGT
This sequence comes from uncultured Actinomycetota bacterium, assembly GCA_963724705.1. Taxonomy (GTDB): domain Bacteria; phylum Actinomycetota; class Actinomycetes; order Mycobacteriales; family Micromonosporaceae; genus DASQPR01. Next base: position 380,862 of record CAVRVS010000004.1, on the reverse strand, counting down.
CGCCAGGTCGGCGAGGTGGCGGCTCCAGCCGACGTCGTGGCTCGTGTAGTACTCCTCCAGCACGGCGGCCTCCCACCCTTGCTCCCGCATGCCGTCCTCAGTCACTGCCAACATCGTGCCGTCACGATCCGGTGTGAGGGTGAAGGTGACGAGCATGGAGTTCGCGGTCGTGGGAGTCTCGCCCTCCGGGTAAACCCAGCGAAAGGAGAACAGCTCGCCCGGCACTGCTTCGACCACCGTGATCTGGACCTGGAACGGCTTGGTCACCGCCCGCTGGTTCCACGTCAGCACTCCGGTCGCGCCCGGCGCGCTGACAAAATCGGCATCGTCGGTCCACCACTGCGCGATGTGTTCGGGGCGGCTGATCACCTCGTAGACCACTGCGGGCGAAGCGGCGATGTGGATCTGCTTGGTGATCGACCCGTACTCGGACTCTGAGAGCGACATCGTCACTCCGATTCCGGCCCGTGGCCGTCGGGCATCTGGATCAGTGCGCCGACCTCGACGGCGCCGCCGGATGCCAACGCCGGGCAACGACCGGCAATCTCCTCAGCGGTCTGCAGGTCCGCGGCGGCGATGATGCTGTATCCGGTCAGGCGCAATTGGGGTGCTCCGGCACCGACGGTGGCGGCGTCGGTCACCGGTTTGCCGACGTCGCGCAAGTCCTCACCCAAGCCGGCGAGCCATGCGTTCCAGGCGGCGACGTCGCTGTCGCTGTTCGTGTGATCTTTCGGCAGCCGGTACAGGAACACGAACTCTTGCATCTGAGCCTCCTGCGATCTGCAACTAATGGTTGCACTCTAGTCGCCCGCCGGACAACATGCAACCACTTGTTGCAGCCCGCGGTCAGCCGCGTACGGACTCTGGGAGCCACCGCCCGGCCGGACAAACGTGGTGGCGGGACCGCGGCGCGGTGCTTACCACGATCGGTGTTAACCCTTCCGGATTCGCCGTCGATCATTGATGGGAATCATCCGAACCTTCGCAAAACTAGACTCAAACGCATGGGCTCCGACGAGCCGCCACGTTCCGACCCGCCAGCGGCACCAGACGATGCGAAAGTCATCGACATGGGTGGTCCGCCGCCATCGGAGCGCCGCCCCATCAATCGCCCCTTCCGCTGGCGTCTCGTGGTCGGGATCGTGCTCCTTGTCGCGGGCGGCGGCATCGGGTACGTGATCGGCGATCGCCACAGCCCAGCCGACGCGCCACTCCCGCCGGCTGGGCGTAGCGAAACGCCTGCGGTCAGTGCGCTCACATCGACCGGCGTGACGTGCTCGACGCAGCAAGGCACTGCGCTGTCGATCGGCCTTCAAGTCGTCAACCACACCGGACATCCGGTCAACCTCGACGAAATGATTGTCGAGCTACCGCCTGGGTCGCGTTTCCACCTGGTGGCTAGCTTTTGGGGGCCATGCGGGACCAACAACGTCTCGGCACAGCCACCGGCGGCCGCCCTGCAGGCTAACGCCACCTTGTGGGTCTCGGCGAAGGTGGTGACACGAGCGGCCTGCGCGATCCCCGACCCGGTCGTGTTTGTCATCGGATACGACGGCGGGCACAAGTTGCGCGCGCATTTCAATGACCTCGCCGACGGGCGTTACACCGGATGCGGTCAGTCGACTGACTGACACACGTGACGCTTCCACACGCCCATTCTTCGCGGCGGCCTCAGCATGGGGCCGTCGCCCAGCTCGGGCTCATGATGCCGACTGTTGCCACTGACTGAACGACGTTGGACTGGATGCCCGATCGATCAGGAATGAAGAAGCAGGCGTGCACCCGGCCACGTAGCGTGATCTGCGTCGACAACACAGTCCAGCCCGACAAAGGAGCAGACCATGACAACCACCGGCGTGAAGACGATTCTCTACCCCGTTCGAGACCCGGCCAAGGCCAAGGAGTTGTTCACCCGCCTGCTCGGCGCTGAGCCGACGGCCGACAGTCCGTACTACATCGGCTACGACATCGACGGGCAGCAGATCGGCCTCGTACCGAACGGCCACGACAGCCAAGCGATGACCGGCACGACCGCGTTCTTCCACGTCGACGACATCAACGCAGGCATGCGCGCCGTGCTCGACGCCGGCGGCGCGGTGCAGCAGGAGGTCCACGACGTCGGCGGCGGCCGCCAAGTCGGCGCGGTCATCGACGCGGAGGGTAACGTGATCGGCTTCATCCAGGACGCGTAAGCCCACCGCAGGCCCAGAACCCAGACGATTCGACCCCGATTAGACGCCAGGAAGAGATCGACTACGCCTGCGGTCGCTGAGCACTTTCACCGGCATCCGAACCCTCCAGTTGTTCTCATGGGCAGTGGCCGGGTCGAAGACGGGAAACGGCAATACCGGGCTGGCCGGCCGAGGTAGCGTTGCGCGTCAGCACAATCGCAGGGTACGTGCCCGCTGAGCACGGCGGCTGTGCCGTCGCGCGTTGACTTGACGTGCTCGACTCGAGCCGTGGTGCGCCAGTCGCAGCGGCATGTGCCCCCCATAACTCAGCGGGGGTCATGATGAGGCAACAGCAGAGCGCAAGCCTGGAGGACGCCCGGCGGGTGATCGCGGCCGGCGAGGATGCTGCTCGCGATCTCGGCCAGCCGATGAACATCGCGGTCGTCGACGTGGGCGGAAACCTGATTGCGCACGAGCGCATGGACGGCGCTTGGATCGGGAGCGTCGACATCTCGATCAACAAAGCGTTCACCGCTCGGGCCTTCGACATCGCCACCGACGCGTTGGCGCCGAACGCTCAGCCGGGTCACCAGTTCTACGGAATTCAGGGCTCCAACGGCGGCAGGATCATGATCTTCGCTGGTGGGGTACCGCTGGTGAGCAACGGAACCGTCGTCGGCGCGGTCGGCGTCAGTGGTGGCGACGGCAAGCAGGACCAGGCCGTGGCGGAAGCGGCCGCGAGCGGAATGTGACCGGGGGCGGACCGATGGCAGGCAACAGGGCAGTCGTCTACCAGGGTGCGGGCACTGTGTCGGTGGAGTCGATCGACTATCCGGAACTCGTACTCAAGGACGGGCCGGGGGTGCCGAAGGGCAACGCCAACCGTCAGTGCCCGCACGGCGTCATCCTCAAGGTGGTGTCCAGCAACATCTGTGGCAGTGACCAGCACATGGTGCGTGGCCGTACCACGGCGCCGACTGGGCTCGTGCTCGGGCACGAGATCACCGGCGAGGTGGTCGAGAAAGGCCGCGACGTCGAGACCCTGGGCGTCGGAGACCTGGTGTCCATACCGTTCAATGTCGCATGTGGACGGTGCCGCAACTGCAAGGAGGGCAAGACCGGGATCTGCCTGAGGGTGAACCCGGATCGGCCCGGCGGAGCCTACGGCTACGTCGACATGGGCGGCTGGCCGGGCGGGCAGGCGGAGTACGTCATGGTGCCGTACGCCGACTGGAACGCCCTGCGGTTCCCCGACAAGGACGAGGCGATGGCGCGCATCCGTGACCTGACGATGCTGTCGGACATCTTCCCCACCGGATACCACGGATGCGTCACCGCCGGCGTCACCACCGGGTCCACTGTGTACATTGCCGGCGCCGGACCGGTTGGGCTGGCCGCCGCAACATCGGCGTTTCTGCTCGGCGCGGCGATCGTCGTGGTCGGCGACAACAACAAGGACCGCCTGGAGCAGGCCCGCAGCTTCGGCTGCGAGACCATCGATGTGTCCGACGGCGAACCGCGCGACCAGCTCGCGCACATCCTGCGCGGCGAGCCGGAGGTCGACTGCGGCGTCGACTGCGTTGGCTTCGAGGCGCACGGGCACGGCGCGCACGCGGGCGACGAGGAGCCGGCCAGCGTGTTGAACTCGTTGATGGAGACGACCAGGGCCGGCGGCGCGTTGGGCGTACCGGGGCTCTACGTCACCGGCGACCCCGGCGCGCACACGAGGGCGGCCAAGCAAGGCTCGCTGTCGATCCGGCTCGGTCTAGGCTGGGCCAAGTCGCACTCGTTCACTACCGGACAGTGCCCGGTCATGCGATACAACCGGCAGCTCATGTCCGCGATCTTCAGCGGACGCACCTCTATCGCCCGTAACGTCAACGCGACGGTGATCCCGCTGAACAAGGCGCCGAAGGGGTATACCGACTTCGACCACGGCATGGCCAAGAAGTTCGTACTCGACCCGCACGGCCTGATCCCCGCGGCCTGAGGGACTGAGGTACCGCTCAGGGGCAAGACCCATGTCGATGGCGAAGTCGCCAAGATCTGGGTACGCGCCGTCCCTGCCTAGCAGTCTGCGCGCATCGGCGGCGCAGCGGGCGACCCCGTCGATAACGCACGGGTGCGCAGCGCGATGACGAACGTCGCGATCAGTAGAGGTAGGACGGTCGCGTGATACGCGAGGTTTGCGACATCGCCACTGCTTGCCGTAATGCTGAGACCGACCAGGAACCCCGCGATCGCAAACCCGACCGTGCTGAGGGCGATCCCGCGCCAGCGCGGTGTGGCCCGGTAGACGGCGCGCGCTCCGTCGTCGTACGAGGGTTGAAACGGCGATACCCCAATGGACGTACGGTCCGCACGCGTCTACCGCACTCGGATGAGTCGTGGACGGGCCCGAGCGTCCGTCAACGCGTACTTGGATCGTGACGAACCGATGCGACGGGCCTGCGCTGCTCAGGCGCGGGCTGGAGCGGCGGTGCGCAGCGGCGCGAGCGCGGTGCTCCAGGCGACAACCTGGTCCAGCAGTGTGTCCAGGGCGGCGGTGTTGTGGTCGCTCGGTTTAAGGACGGTGTAGTTCTCGAATTCGGTCAGCAGCGACAGCGCGACCTGGTGGCGTACATCGGCGATCTGTAGTTCACCGCAGACCAGCCGCAGGTGCTCAGCCGCCCGGGCACCGCCCACGAAGCCATAGGACACGAACCCAGCCGCCTTGTTGTTCCACTCGGCGTACAAGTAGTCGAGGGCGTTCTTGAGCACTCCCGAGGTTGAGTGGTTGTACTCGGGGGTGACTATGACGAACCCGTCGAACGAGGCAATCGTGTCGGCCCACCGCTTGGTGTGCTCGTTCTGGTACTGGCCCATCGACGGCGGCAGCGGCTCATCCAGATGCGGCAGCGGGTAGTCGCGCAGGTCGACTAGCTCGAACGTGGCGTCGCTACGGGGCGATGCGATGTCATATACCCACTTGGCGACCTGTTCTCCGTTGCGGTTGGGGCGGGTGCTGCCGAGGATGATGCCGATCCTGATCACGACAGATTCTCCTGTTCTGGTCGCTGGATGATGTGTTCGTCTCAGCAGTACGACAACACAGCCATCCAGATTGTGAGGCGACTCGCCAGCCTCACATTCCGGTGCGGTGTCTTGTCGAACTGATAAGGGCAGACGCGAGCGAGGGAGCATCCGGCACCATGACCACACGATCCGGTCCAGGAGACGGCCGGCCCGACCCGGGCCTGGACGCGATCATGAACGAGCGGCGTCAGCTGCTCAATCTCGCTTACCGACTCCTGGGCTCGCTGGTCGAGGCCGAGGACGCCGTCCAGGAGACGTACGCCCGCTGGTATGCGATGTCTCAACAGCAACAGGAAGCCATCGCATCTCCCGGCGCATGGCTGACGACGGTCGCCAGCCGCATCTGCCTCAACCTGCTCAGCTCCGCCCGGGCCCGGCGAGAGACCTACGTGGGTGACTGGATCCCAGAACCGTTACCAGAACATCCGCAGTGGAGCACCGCGCGGCCGGGCGGGACCACCGTCGACCCGGCCGACCGGGTCACCCTGGACGAGTCGGTCAGCATGGCGTTCCTCGTCGTGCTCGAATCGATGACGCCGGCCGAGCGCGTCGCGTTCATCCTCCACGACGTCTTCGGCTACTCCTTCGCTGAAATCGCTGAGATCGTCGGCCGCACGCCCGCGGCCTGCCGCCAACTGGCCACCTCGGCCCGTCGCCGCATCCGCGCCGGGCAGGCTCCCACTGCCCCGACAGCCCAACGGGCCGGCATCGTCAGAGACTTCAAGCAGGCATGGGAAGCCAAGGACATCAACGCACTCATCGGCCTGCTCGACCCCGCCGCCATCGCGACCGGCGACGGCGGTGGTCTCGCCACTACCTTCCTGCACCCGATCGAAGGCGGCGAGCAGATCGCAAACGCCTGGATCGAAATCGCCAACCGGGCACCCACCAACATGACGTTCCTTGAACGCACCGTCAACGGCCAGCCCGGCCTGGTCGCTGAGCAAGACGGCATCACGGTTACGGTGTTCGCGTTCGAGGTCGCAGGCGACCGGATCAAACACATCTGGGTCGTACGCAACCCCGAGAAACTCCGGCCCTGGACGACGGGCTGACGCGCGTCTCCGTCCCATCGAGTCGGGAGAGCCGCCGCTACCGAGCCACCCCACCCATTCCCCCGCGAGCCCGGCGACCACTCCGCCGAAGAACCGGCACAGTTCCTAGGTCCGCGGCAGATCGGATGATCAGTACGGCCTCTGAGATGATGCAAACATGCGGCCGAACCCTGCGTCCCCCTCGAGATAGCGGTGCATATGATGTCGAGCCCCCCGACTGGCTCGGCGCTCGATCCACGTCCTGGCCTCCCGGCGATCGGGCCGGCACATCAACCGCAGATCGTGCGTGAGCGGCAGCGACGGCTGGCCCCGAGTCGATGAAGTGATGCCGTCGCTGTATGCGAAGGCTTGACGACCGGCAGATCAGCACGCACCTGGCCGGCGTAGAGCGCCGTACGCCCCCCGAGTCCGAACGGAGATGAAACCCATGCCCCAAAAGATCATCCTGGACTGCGACCCAGGCCACGACGACGCCATCGCGATCCTGCTGGCCCACGGCAACCCGGAGATCGAGCTGGTCGCCCTCACGACGGTTGCCGGCAACCAGACGCTGTCCAAGGTGACACGCAACGCCCTGCGAATGTGCACCGTCGCCGGAATCACCGACGTGCCGGTCGCCGCTGGCTGCGCCGGGCCGCTCGTGCGACAGCAGATCGTCGCCGCGCAGATCCATGGCGAGACGGGCCTGGACGGTCCGGCCTTCCCTGAGCCGACGGTCGAACTCGACCCGCGTCACGCGGTCGACCTCATCGTCGAGACCGTCATGGCCGCGGAGCCGGGCGAGATCACGCTGGTCCCGGTCGGGCCGCTGACGAACATCGCGATGGCCATGCGGCGTGAGCCCGCCATCGTGGAGCGCGTCCGCCACGTCTCGCTCATGGGCGGCGCCTACACGCGGGGCAACGCGACGCCGGCGGCGGAGTTCAACATATTCGCCGATCCTGAGGCGGCCGCCGCCGTTTTCGACGCTCCCTGGAAGGTCACGATGGTCGGCCTCGACCTGACCCACCAGGCGGGCGCCACGGACGCTGTTGTGGAGCGGTTCGCCGCACTGGGCACCCCGCTGTCGAAGATCGTGGTGGAGCTGCTGACCTTCTTCGGGTCGACCTACAAGAACGTCACCGGCCTCGATGCCCCGCCGGTGCACGACCCGTGCGCCGTTGCGTACGTGATCAACCCGGCGCTGCTGACGACCGAGGATGCGTACGTCGGCGTGGAGCTCAAGGGCACCCTGACCTACGGCATGACCGTGACAGACTTTCGCGACGCGTACGGCCGCGAGCACAACACCCAGGTGGCGACCAAACTCGACGTTGACGGCTTCTGGGACCTGGTAGTCGACGCTGTCGCCGCCATCAGTTGAGCCGGCAGTGTTGCATTACCGATCGAGGGACACCCGAGGCGATGCATGCGGGCCAGCGTTAACGGGAACGAGCGACGCCGAGACTGGCCCGTCACGTCGCGACCACGGCGACGGTCGGGCGGGGGATCAAGCAGCCCGACGTTCGGCGTGGTGGGCGACTGCTGCGAGGCAGCGGCACCCCTCAGCCAAGCCGGACCACCCGAGCCGTACCATGCATTCGCGCGTCGATATGCCCGTGCACCTCGACACGCACGTGTTCCTCAATACCCCGCAACCGCAGCCCCCGCCGAGCACGGCGGGTCAACATCACAGTCGGGCAACGTTCCAGCCACATACGGTAACCGGCGGCGACCCTGATCCACCGGGCACCGACGATCCCGGCCCTGCGAGTGGCCAACACGCACCAGCCGTTCGACCGCCTGCGGTCAGACCATCGAACGAACGGACACGCATCATGCACGGCCCGCGACGACCAGATCAATACCATGGCAGGCACACCGCGACACCGACCGAGCCGGTGTTCGTGGATTCCGCGAGCCGTCGTCGCAGCGTCCTGGTAATAACCGGTGCCGGCGCAGGAGTACTGCTGGTGATCACGCTCGTCACGCTCGTCGTCGGCCTAATGGGCGGTTCCGGTGCAGTACTTCCGGGGCTCCCTGGACACAGTCGCCAGAACGCCGACTCCTCGCGCCGTCCCCCGGTTGCGTCGCCGTCGGCCACCCGCCCGAGCGCGACGTCGACGGCCGGCAAGCCCACACCGACGCCACTTATTGCTCCGTCACCAACGCCCAGTTTGTCGGCGACGCCCGGCCCGTCGGCAACGCCGGGCCCGTCACGGTCACACCCGAACAACGGACGATCGCCGACCACTAGGCCGACCCACAGCAAGGGCTGAATGTGGCCACATCACCAGCGGCACGGCAGGTACGCGCCCACTGGGTCCTGCTCGTGCTGTTTCTCCTGGCACTGATCGGCGTGCTGTCCTTCCACGGCTACGCGGTCGGCGCAGCTGCCGACGGACGGGGCGGGCCGCCGAACGGCGGCGTCGCCGCGCCATCCACCATCACCAACGGTGGACCGGTCGTACACATCGACGGGGCAAAGATCACGACCGCGCGGCCGCCGGCCCGTACGATCGCGTTGACGTTTGACGACGGCCCGGACCCTCGTTACACCCCGCAGATCCTGACGATCTTGCGGCAATACCATGTGCCGGCCACGTTCTTCGAGATCGGTTCCCTAGTCAATCGCTACCCGGGCGTGTCACGCGCCATCGTGGCGCAGGGGAGCGAGATCGGTCTGCACACGTTCACGCATCCCGATCTCGACACGGTGCCGGCATGGCGACGGACCCTAGAGATCACGCTGACCGCGAACGCGATCGCGGGAGCGACCGGTATGTCGCCAGCGATCGTGCGGCCGCCATATTCGTCCACGCCACGCGCAGTCACGGCGACCGACCTCACGGTAATGCGGGGACTCGGGCGTGCCGGCTACCTCGTTGTGCTATCCGACCTCGACTCAGAGGACTGGCGCCGCCCGGGTGTCGCCTCGATCGTGCGCAACGCCACACCCGAGCACAACGCCGGCACGATCGTGTTGATGCACGACGGCGGCGGCAACCGGTCCGAGACCGTCGCAGCGCTGCACGAACTCATCCCGCGACTGCTCGCCGACGGCTACCGCTTCACCACCGTGTCGCAGGCGGTCGGCCTGTCCCCCAACCAGCCCGCATCGGCCGGGCAGCGGTGGCGCGGCACGGCACTGCGGCTGACCCAGGACGCGGGCGCGTTTGCCGCGACCGCGATGACGTGGCTCCTCGCGATCGCGTTCGGGCTCGGCGTGTTGCGGCTGCCGCTGCAGGGCGCTTTCGCGGCGGTTCACGCACGCCGGCACCGGTCCACCGGCCGTCGGAGGCGCCATCTCGGTGGCATCTCAGTGATCGTGCCCGCCTACAACGAGGCCGCGAATATCGCCGCTACTATCACATCGCTGTTCCACAGCGACTACCCGCTGCTGGAAATCATCGTCGTGGACGACGGCTCGACCGACCGTACGGCAGCCATCGTGCAGTCGTTGCGGCTGCCGCAAGTCACGGTGATCCGGCAACCGAACGCTGGCAAACCGGCTGCGCTGAACACCGGTATCGCTCATGCGCGGTACGACATTCTCGTCCTCGTCGACGGCGACACGGCGTTCGAGGTTGACGCGCTTGGCCGCCTCATCCAGCCACTCGCCGACCCGGGCGTCGGCGCGGTCTCCGGGAACACGAAGGTCGCCAACCGGCGGGGGTTGCTCGGTCGCTGGCAGCATCTTGAGTACGTGATCGGATTCAACCTCGACCGGCGGATGTTCGACATCGCCGAGTGCATGCCGACCGTTCCGGGCGCCATCGGCGCGTTCCGCCGCGACGCTCTGGCGGACGTTGGCGGCCTGTCCGACCGCACCCTCGCCGAGGACACCGACCTGACCATGGCGATCGCACGGGCCGGTTGGCGCATCGTGTACGAACCGGACGCCATCGCATACACCGAGGCGCCGTCCACCCTGCGCCAGCTCTGGCGCCAGCGCTACCGCTGGTGCTACGGCACCATGCAGGCAATGTGGAAACACCGGGCTGCCGTACGGCAACGTGGAGCGTCCGGCCGGTTAGGCCGGCGCGGGCTTGCGTATCTCCTGCTGTTCCAGGTTCTTCTGCCGCTCGCCGCGCCGGCCGTCGATGTCTATGCGATCTACGGCCTCGTGTTCCTGCCGATCGCGCAGGTCGCGACGGTGTGGTGCGTATTCGCCGCGCTGCAGATGGTAACCGCGTGGTACGCACTTCGGCTCGACGGCGAACGGATGCGCCCGATCTGGACACTACCGCTCCAACAGATCGTCTACCGCCAGCTCATGTATCTCGTCGTGGTGCAGTCTATGGTCATGGCGCTGCTGGGCGACCGGCTGCGATGGCACCGGATGCATCGGACCGGTGCGATCGCCGCGCGCGGGCCCGTGATGACCCACATACGCTGACCCACCGCGTCCCCCTCCCGTTGAGACACCGGTCGGCTTCCACCGTTGGAACGCATGCCTGGCGAGGCAGCACACTAGGGAAATCTTGCGAAGTAGCGCGAGTGGATCGACTTGTCGAAAACGTCGTTGAGCAGATGTAGGAGGGTCGGGCGAGCCGGCCCTCCTCCCACCGTCAGTAGCCGATGCCGAAGCCAGTGCGCGGCACCGTGGCCAGTATCTGTTGCTGGTAATAGATCGGGCCGCCTTCATCCGCAGTCACGTTCGACGGGTAGTGGGTCGACACCATGAGCGCGTAGATGTTGCTTCCGGAGACCGCGAGCCCGAAGTAGTCGCCGATGAATCCGCTACCCATCGCACAGGGATCGGTGGCTCCTGCGCACGGGTACTGTGACAGGCCGCCGAGGTGCTGTCCCGGCTGCTCCGGATCCCAGGTGAATTGCGAGATCCGTACGTTCCCTCCGACCGGGACGGCTCCGCCGCCGCTGTCCTTGTACGCCTGCAGTGAGGTGTCGATGCAGAAGTTCGTACGCCCGACATCGGCGGGCAGGACGCTCGGGTCGCTCGGACAGGCCGCACGCCGATCGTAGAAAGCGATGGCCACCGCGCCGTTCGGCCCGGCCGCGATCGATGGCTGGAACTGATCGGTGGGCTCGTCGGCGTTGTCGTTCACCACAGCCGGATCCGACCAGGTGGCGCCCCCGTCCGTGGACTGCGTGAACTTGACGTCCATCTGACCGCCGACCGCGTTCCAATCCTCGTAGGCGAGGTAGAGGTGGTTGGGAACTGTCGGGCTGGCCGCGAAGCTCTCGGTAATGCCGTCGCGGAAGCGCGTGTTCGGCAAGACCCCGCCCGGGACTGCGGTTACGGTCGTGATCGGCACGAACGCGCCGAATGTGCGTCCGTCATCGGTCGAGCGCGCGACGTAGATCGTCGAAGCGCCGCCGTTCGGCGGGAATGAGACGACCGAGACGTAGACGATGCCGGCGGCGTCGATCGCCGGGTACACGAAGGTGGCGCCGGCGCTGACTTGTGACGGCGAGGCGATGGTGACGGCTTTGCCGAACGTCTGGCCGCGGTCCCGGGAGACCGCCATCCGAACCTTGATCCCCTGCCCACTCGAGGAGCCATTGAAGATCGCCCAGGCCGCGTAGACGTGGTCCTGGAACTTGTTGCCGACGATGTGGTTGACGGCGATCCATTGCTTGTCCTCGACGTGACCGGCCTGCTTGGCTGAGGCGTTGTTCGTCGGCTCGAGCGGCTTTCCGCCGTTGCCCTTCACCCAATGGCGGCCCAGGTCGTCGCTGTAGGACACGTCGATCTCGCCATCCGGATGAAGCTTGGTGGCGTCGAAGAAGGAGTTGAACGGCAACATGGTCTGGTAGACGCGGCCCTGGGTATCGAAGTCGGCGTTCGGGTCGGTCGTGTCGGTCCAGCTCGGCGGCATGTCCTGCGTTCCAGTCGAAACACAGTCATAACCTTGGACCTGGTTGTTGGTGATCGGGCTCCCGCCCGGGATCTGGTACGCGCCGTTGTAGAACATGTAGAAGGTCGAGTACTTGTCGAAGAAGAACTTCGACGTACCCACAAGGTCCTCGGTACCGGGCTGGACCGCCAGCCACGACTCGGAGTGGTTCGCGTTGAATGGACCAAGCCGACAGGTCCCGGCCGTCGGGACACGCGAGCCTGGCGGTACCGGATAGCCGCCGCCCGTCGTCGGTGAGCTAGCCACGACGTTCGTGAACGGCACACTTGCCTTCCAGGGGTCGCCGCCGCTCGCATTGGCGAAAGGTGCGATGCCGAGTACAAGAGATGCCGTTGCGAGCACACCGAGCACCGCAACCGATCTTTTCATCAGTTCTCCGTTCGCCCCTTTTGCGCTAAGACGCCCACTCTGTCCCAACGACTGAGATGCGAAAACGAAACGATGCCCGCCTTGCCGCTGCGCTGGCTCGTTGCTGTCGGCCACCGCTTCGGTAGTGGGCCTGCCCCGCGGTCAGGCTGAGATCGCCGTTGCATTCGTCGATGTGGTCGGGCAGGCCGGGTCGGTGAGGCTCTCAACTCGCCGGCGTGAATCGCCGGTTGTCGCCGTTGCCTCGCCGACACGCTGGACGTGGTCGGCGGTGTCGGGCCGGAGAGGATCGGATACCCCAACCTCCTTGCCGCCGAACAGGTTGTCCCGACGCTGGCGAAACTCCAGGCACAACGGATGATCCAACTCGACGACGCGGTCGTCGAAGGGGGCGGCGGCGACAAGGTAAAACTGCACCAGGCCGGCAGCGGCAAAGCCGGCTGGGTCGGCCTGACGGTCACGCGTTCTTCGGCCCCAGTGGACGATCCGTCGATACCCGGATTGGCGACGACTTCACGCGTGACCTAGGCGCTCAACTCGATGCCGGGAACGTCGCGCTGATCATGCTCGTCTCGTCAATCATCGCGGAGAAAGTCTTCGAACAACTGCACGGCCAGCACAGCGGACACATCATGCAGACTCGCTCGATCGACAGACCGAAACCGCGTTCCGTGACGCCGCCGAACGCGCCCGAGCCACCCATATCGGACTGTTCAACTGACGCATCGCCCCTGCGGTTTTCCGGGCCAGGCTGTGCCGGCCGGAAATGCTGTCTATCGCTTCGCCTGGACAACGACGTTGGTCCGTCGGCTCAAGATTTGGCTAGCGTTCGGCAGATCAGGCATCCGAGCGCCTACTTGCGGACCAGCGTGGCCAAGCAGATGACTCCTGCGCCGTCCGGGCCGTATGCACGGCGCGGTCCGGTGGTGTCGGTCATCGCCACCACCGGACCGAGTGTCGCGGGCAACGCCGCTACTTCTTGCCCTTCTTGCCCTTTTTACCCTTCGTGTCCTTCTTAGACTTCTTAGCCATGGTGGTCGCCTCCTTTCTCCGATGATTGCCGTTGCCTCTTGTCCGGTTCCGGCTCGGCGACAAACGTGGAACGCAGCAGCACCGACAACCGTCGCGCCAGCCGCTTACGCGACCACCGCCGGTCGACGACGAGTGCCTCCAGCACGTCAAAAGACATCAACGCCCACAACATGTCAGCGGCGGTCTCGACCGTCCACGGTGACGCGAGGCGCGCGTCGGCGGCGAGCCACTCGGCCAGGCGCCGGCACGATTTGCGCCACTGCCGCATCACCACGTCCCAGGAGTAGGCGGCGTCCGCATCCGTTCCCCGGACTCGCTGGAACGCACGCCCGACCGGGATCAGTTCGGTATGCCAGCGGGCCAAATGGTGGGCCCACGCATCGAGCGCTGTCGCCGCGTCGGGCGCCAGCCATACCGCCTTGAGTGATGCGCTGAGCTCCGCGGTCTCGTTGACGTATTCGTACAGTGCGGTGACGAGTTCGGCTCGCGTCGAAAAATGCAGATACACCGCGCGACGCGTGACGCCGGCGTGTTCTGCGACCGATGCCATGGTCACGGCGGGGACGCCCTCCCGCTCAACCAGTGTGCGTGCTGCGGCGAGCAGCGCCAACCGAGTGCGGCGACTACGCGCGTTTTGCTGAGCCACCGCACCTGCCTTTCCGCTTCACATGAACTTCACACCATGTGTACTTCGGGAACTATACACCATGTGTAGTTCGCGTACCCGGCGCCGCAACACGCGCCGACTGAACGGCGTTTTCGGTGGATGTATGCCTGGGCTCCGGACTCACCGTGACGCCGCCGCAACGGGTCGGAGTCGATGTGTTAAGACTGGCTGATGGCGGACGAGCGGGGCGGTGATCAGTCTCCGGCATTCGGATCGGCCCAGGGGGACGGCCCCGGATCCCATGACCTGCTCCGGTCAGTTCCGATGCCGGTCGACCCCGGCGGGTCCGAGAGTTTCACCACGGTGCTGGTTGCCTTCGGCGCCAACGTACTCGTGGCACTGGCGAAGTCGGCCGCCGCGGTGGTAACTGGGTCGGCGTCGCTGGTGGCTGAGGCGGCGCACTCCTGGGCCGATGCCGGAAACGAGGTCTTCCTGGTGATCGCCGACCGGCGGTCACGCCGCCCGGCGGACCACGCGCATCCGTTCGGCCACGGCCGGGAAGCCTACGTCTGGTCTCTGTTCGCAGCTCTCGGGCTATTCGTGGCCGGCGCCGCGGTGTCCGTCACCCATGGCGTCCAGGAGCTCATCAATCCGGAACCGGCTGGCCATTTCGTCGCCGGATACGTCGTGCTGGCCGTCTCATTCGTCCTCGAGGGAATCTCCCTCATGCGGTCGGTCCAGCAAGCTCGACCCGAGGCCCAGTCGATGCAGCGGGATCTCATCGAGCACGTCCTGGCCACCTCAGACCCCACCCTGCGGGCGGTATTCGCAGAGGACTCCGCCGCCCTGGCCGGCCTGGTCATCGCCGCCGCCGGCCTGGCCGCGCACCAGTTGACCGGTTCACCGATTCCCGACGCTGTCGGATCGATCCTGATCGGGCTGCTGCTCGCGGTCGTAGCGACCGTCCTGATCAATCGCAACCGGCGATTCCTGGTCGGGCAGGAGGCCGATCCCCGCGTACGCGCGGCTACGATTCAGGTCCTGCTGGACACGCCCGGAGTCGCTCGGGTGACCTATCTGCGGCTGGAGATCGTCGGCCCGCGGATGGTTTCCGTGATCGCCGACGTTGATCTCACCGGGGATGACACCGAGTCGCATCTGGCCGTCCGGCTGCGGGCGCTGGAGGCGAGGATTACCGCGTCGCCCGCGGTGGCCGGGACCGTGCTAAGTCTCTCTGCGCCCGACGAACCGACGCTCGTGGTCTGAGCAAGACCGTCGGGTCACTGCCTCGCCGTGCTGCAGATCGAAAACCGGCTGTGCCGCGATCGGCTGACGGCCCGAGCGCCGGTGCGGACGGCCGTAGGATCGAGACATGGCCTCCGAACCTCATACCGCCGGATCAAGTCCACAACCAACCGCGCAAACGCTGGCCGTGCAGGGATTTGCGAACACGATCGTCCGAGGTCTACTGCGTACGCCCGGGTTGAGTCGCATCGTCGGCCGCCGTCTCGTCACCGTGTACGTCGTGGGTCGCAAGTCCGGCCGGCACTACGCGGTCCCTGTCGCGTACACCCAGAAGGGTGAGGCGTTGCTGATCGGTACGCCGTTCGCCTGGGGACGCAACCTCCGCAGTGGCGAGCCGGTCGACATCCGCCTCAAGGGCCAGCGACGACCGGCCGACGTCGAGGTCTTCACCGACGAGGCGGGCGTCGCCGAGCAATACACCGTGATGTCCATCGACAACCCCCAGTTCGCCCGGTTCAACAAGATCCGTATTGACGCGGACGGCCACGTGAACGCGGACGACCTCCACGCGGCATGGGAAGGCGGCGCCCGCGCGTTCCGGCTGATCCCCCGCTAGCTCAACGCCCGGAGCGAGCGGCCCTCGTTTGCGTCAACAACCCATCCACGTCGGCAAGACCCGCACTGCCCGCGCTATTGCCTGCGGTCGTCGTCGTTGCCGCAGATGTAATCTCGATGCGCCGCTCGGCCGGGCCGTGGGACACTTCGCCATGCTCTCGCATCGTGCGCAGGTCGGACGCTTGCGACGGCTCGCCGTACGAGCTCTCGACTCGTACCCTCTCGTCGATCCTCGGCTGAGTTTCGTCGCGCACGGCGAGAACACCACGTTCCGGGTCGAAGCATCGACGCCCGGTCCGCGTACGCCGGCGAATCGACGTGATCGTTTTCTGCTTCGTGTCCACCGGCCCAACCGACACGGTCGCGGTGTCGACTCGGCGGCGGCGATCGCATCCGAACTCCACTGGCTGACGGCCCTGCGGGCCGACACCGGCTTGTCGGTCCCGGAGCCGCTGTTGACGTGCGATGGATCGCCGACCGCAACCGTCTCGTGCGCGCCGGTACCCGAACCGCGCGTGTGCTCGCTTCTGCGCTGGATGGACGGCCGCGTACACAGTGGTTCACCAAGGCTCATCCACATGCGCCGCCTGGGCGGCGCGATGGCCCGCATGCACAGCCACGCGCAGAGATGGGAACGGCCCCCGGGGTTCGTACGGATGCGATGGGACTGGGAAACATTCTTCGGCGACACGATGGAGTACGGAGGCGTCAACGCCGCAGAGGTATGGAATCTCCTCCCAGATGATCTTCGGCGGAGGTTCGACCGAGTGGCGTCCACAATGCAGCGCCTCATGACGTCGCTCGGCGACGGTCCGGACATGGTCGGGCTCATCCACGCCGACCTCCACCTCGACAACGCGCTGTTCACCCACGACGACATCCGACTCATCGACTTCGATGATTGCGGCGTCGGATACTGGCTCTACGACATCGCCGTCGCGCTGTGGGAGCTACGCCACCGACCGGACTACGAATCCTTCCGCACCGCACTCATCCAGGGCTACACCCGGTATATGGCGTTGCCGACCGAGGATCTTGTACACCTCGACGAGTTCATCGCCACCCGCGAGGTTGCGTTCGGACTGTGGTTCGTCGGGACAGCACAAGTCAACCCCGCTTTCCGCGATCATCTCGACGACCAACTCGCGGCCATCACCAGGTCGCTCGACGCGCTAGAGCGAGCCTGACCGTCCGTCGGCGCCCTCGCAGCCGAGTCAATCTTCGCCGAGGCGGCCAACCAGACCAGGTCGCCGCCATCAAAACGGGGTGTAGTTCACCGCACGCACCATCACTGACCCGGGGCCGGGCGGTGTATTTCACGAGGCGGCCATCCGCCGGCGGTGTGCGATTCACTCGACGGGACGCAGCGGCTGGCTAGGTTCTCGTGGTTACCCGGGTCCCGCCGTCAGGAGCATACGAATGCAACTGAGTCGAAGAAACCTCATCGTCATCGGTGCCAGCGCCGTCGCCGCATCTGGCCTTTCGCCCGATGTCGCGTTCGCGTCCGACGCGCAGGGAGGCCCCGACGGCCACGGCGGCGATCCGAACGCCCCACGAGGGACGTGGCTCGCCGGCGACACGCACGTCCACGACGACCACTCGTCTGACGGCAGCCTGCCCCGCCAGTCCTCGAAGCAGACCCTGCCCGGCAACCTGCCCGTCGGCGACCAGATCGGTCAGGGTGAGCGGACCGGGCTGGACTTCATGCCGTTGACCGACCATCGGACGTACGACCAGCACTGGGATCCACAATGGACGTCGGAGAACCTACTTCTCATCCCGGGCGAAGAGGCCAACGGATCGCCTCACGCCATCGTCCTGGGCGCGGTGGACACCGTCGTCGACGGCGCGAACCCACCGGGCTCGCCGGCCTTCCGCCACGTTCAACAGTCGATCTGGGACGCGCATGCGCAGAACGCCGTCTGGTCGGTGGCGCACCCGGACGACGGGGAGTACACGCCTGCGGCCGGACCGAACGACAACGCGAGTGCACAGGGGATGAACACCGTCGAGGTGTACAACCCGAGCGCGAACCCTGATGCGCAGGTTGACTACGCGGAGAACCGGTGGAACCGCGGGTTCCGGTTCGGGGTCAGCGCGGCCAGCGACTGCCATTTCCGCGAACTCTGGCCGGTGGCCGGGCCCGGCCAGCCGACGACCTGGGCCTTCGCCGCCGACCGGTCTGTTCGCGCGATCCTCGACGCACTCCGCTCTGGTCGTACCACCGTGTCGAACAGCCCAACGGGCCCGTTTGTGACGGTCGAGGCCGATGTCGACGGGGATGGCATCTTCGAGGCGATGGGCGGCGACGAGGTCGTCGTGCCGAGCCGGCGGCTGTCCTCGCGAGCGCGACTACGGGTCCGCGCCGAGCGTGCGACCGGCACGACCGTGACGGTGTATGCAGCGCCCGGGCGCTCAGCGGGGCCGCTCGCCACGTTCGCTCCCACGACCGACGACGAGACCTACCTGTTGCCGCTGACACTCGCCAGTGACCAGGTGTGGTACCGCGTCGAGGTGCGCTCACCCGGCCCACTGCCCGGCGTGGACTCCGATCCGACGCTTCCCGACCAGCTACGGGCAGCCAGCTCCCCAGTGTTCGTGTCCGTACGGGCGGTCGCCGAGCCGATACCGGAGATCCCACTGCCGGCGTCGGCGGCCGGAGCGGACCATGCCGATCTGATGTTCGGTGCGGCTGGCGGGTTCACCGGCTTCGCCGACGTCGCCGTGGCCGGCGGCGTCACTCACGTGGTCGCGGAGTCGCACGCCGATGGCGCGACGTCGGTCGTCTACCGGCGTACCCAGCCGCATGGCCATGGCGCGGACGCGGTCGAACTCAGTGACGGCTCGGCCACCGCTCGGGCGCCGCGGGTCGCCGCGTCCGGTCGCGACGTGTGGGTCGTGTGGTCCGACGAGCGGGGCCACGAGCAGCCCCACCGGCCGGCCATCTATCTACGCCACAGCCGCAACGGTGGCAGGTCGTTCGACAAGCCGGTACGGCTGAGCAGCGGTCTCGGGCGCGCGATCCACCCGGCCGTCGCCATACTCGACGGGCGCTTCCCGGTCGTAGCCTGGGCCGACAACAGCGGCGGGGCGTTCGACGTATACGTGCAGGTGGTCGGTGTCGACCTCGGTCCGGTCAACGTGTCCGCGCCGGGCAAGGTCGTCGATGCCGGGGATCGCGCCGCCGATGCCCGATCGCCCCGGTTCCCGGCGTCGCTGTTCCCGTCCGTCACAGTCGGAAGCGATGGCCGGCTCGTCGTCGCCTGGCAGGACGACCGCTTCGACCCGGATCCGCTGTGGACCGGTCACACGCCGCCGGCGGGCCAGCCGGCCAGCGGTGGCACCGACCCGGACAACTGGCAGATCCTCGCGAGCGTACGGCGGCCCGGCGCCGGCAGCTGGAGCCCGGCGACGCAGGTCAGCACGGCGACCAACGTCGCCGACCGGCACCCCGCCGTAGCTGCCGATCACGACGGCACGATCGTGGCGATCTGGGAGAGCAAGGCGCTGCAGAGCTCCGGGGCGAACTTGAGCCTGCGGTCGAGCCGCTCGACGGACGGCGGTACGACGTGGTCGCCCTTCGAGCCGGTTGCGCTCGAGCCGGCTGCCATGAGCCAGCGGCCCCGGCTCAGCCTCGATGCCGCCGGAGCCGTCCGGGCGGTGTGGTACGACTCGCGGTCCGCCGACTGGCGATGGAAGGTCTTCACCGCCCGGTACGACGTGCAGTCGGGATGGTCGCCCGCGGCGCAGGTGAGCGCAGCCGGCAACGGCACCTTCCCGGCATCGGACCGCGGTTTCGTCGTCTTCACCAGCGACCGCGCGGCGACCAGGCCCCAACGTGACCCGACACAGCAGGTCTTCCTGGCCGAACTGAAGTAGCAGCCGGTGCTCGACCGCACCTGTCGGCGAGCAATCCGCGCCGGCCTCCACCGAGGGATCTCCGCTGTGTGGATCTCGCCGTCACACGCGCCGGCGCGACGTTCTACGTCTTGCGCGCGAGGGTGAGGCCGTCGCCGATCGTCAACACGACCTTCTCAACGCGGTCGTCATCGCGTACGAGCTCGTTGAAGGCGATGATGGCGGCGGTATCACCGGTCGCCGCGGGATCGAGCACCCGGCCACTCCACAGCGTGTTGTCGACCGCGATGACGCCGCCAGGCCTCATTCGCGGCACGAGCTCGGCCCAGTACGACGCGTACCCGCCTTTGTCAGCGTCGATGAATGCGAAGTCGAGATGCGCTGTCGCGGGCAGCGACTGCAGCGTTTCCAGCGCCGGCGCGAGCCGCAACTCGATGCGGTCGTCGACGCCGGCGCGCTGCCAGTAACGCCGTGCGATGGACGTGAACTCCTCGGACACATCGCAGCACAAAAGCCGGCCACCGGGCTCGAGCCCTCGCGCAATCGCCAACGAGGAGTAGCCGGTGAACGTGCCGACTTCGACGGCCGCACGGACTCCGATGATCTTCACCAGCATCGTGAGGAACGTGCCCTGATCCGATCCGATCTGCATGCCGGCCGCCCGCGGGAGCGCCGCATGCGTCTCCTCGATCAGGTCACGTTGGACCTGATCCGGGGCACTTCCGTGCGCGACGATATAGTCATAAAGCTCCGCGCTGGGCGCGATGAAGCGGTCGGACATCACCCGACTCTATCGGAGATCGCCCGCGCGTCGGGCGAATCGGTCGCGCCGGTACTGCTCGGCCAACGTCGGCATGCACCTTCGTGTACTACGACCCGGCCGGCCAGGACACCTGTGCGGAGTGATAGTAGTTGATGCCCATGATTCTCCATCGTGGACCTAGCGCGCCGAGACGGGTCTTGAACGCCCTTTGGTCATGCGTACGCCATGGCGACCAGCCCAGTTCGGCGATCGCCGGCAGCCGGGGGAACGCCATGTAGTCGATGTCGGCGGATGTCACGATCGTCTCTGTCCACAATGGTGCTTCGACGCCGAGTACCGACGAGGCGGGAACGACCGGCAAATAGGTGCCGGGATCCCAACCGTAGGCGGCGTCGACATCGTCGAGACCGGCCCAGGTCTGACCGAGTTTCGTTTGATCGGTGTATTTCATGTCGAGGTAGGCATGGTTGGCCGGCGACATGATGACCTTGGTGCCCTCGCCAACGGCTGCCGCAAACGGGTCGTTCATCGGTGCCGTGTCCCAGAATTCCGCGATGGTTGAGGGCAGTAGGCTCGCGCCGGCGATGTTGTGCCAACCGATGACAGTCTTGCCGTGCGCTTGGACGATTCGCTGAGCGCGATTGATGAACGAGGCGTAGTCGGCCGCGGATGTCGCACTCGACTCGTCTCCGCCGATGTGGATATACGGTCCCGGGGTCAGTGCGGCGAGCTGGGCTATCACCGTATCGATGAATGTGTACGTCAGATCCAGAGGAACGCACAGAGAACTGAAACCAACATCAATACCTGTGTACGGCCTCGGGGGCTGACCTTCGCAGTTGAGACGCGCATACGAGGCCAGGGCAGCATTTGTGTGGCCCGGCATGTCGATCTCGGGTATCACCGTGATGTAGCGCGCGGCGGCGTACGCGACTATCGCCGAGTAGTCCGCCTGCGTGTAGTAGCCGCCCGCGCCGCCGTCGACCTCGGAGTTTCCCCCGCGAATCGTCAGATCCGGCCAGCCGTTGATCGCAATCCGCCAACCCTGATCGTCCGACAGATGCAGGTGCAGATAATTGATCTTGAAGTGTGCGATCTCGTCGATGTAACGCTCGACCTGGCCGACGCCGAAGAAATGACGAGCGACGTCGAGCATGGCACCGCGGTAGGCAAATCTCGGGTAATCCACGATCGTGCCACCGGGCACGGTCCACGGCCCCGATGCCACGGTCGGACTCTGTACGGTCGGCGGCAGCAGTAGCAGCAGCGTCTGTACGCCGGCAAAGAGCCCCGCGGCCTGGCGGGCCTCGATGACTACGCGGTTGCCGGACACGCTCAAGCGGTAGCCCTGAGACCCGACATTGTCCGGCGCACCGGCCAAACGCAGCGTTATCGTCCCTGAGCCGTGCACGATCGACATCGGGAAACCCGTAGACGACCGAAGGATGCCGGCTAGATACGTACCGATGCTGGGTACGTCGGCGGAGATAGTCGCCGCGGACGCGAGCCGAAAGGTAACTCCACTCGCAGCGACGGCGCTAACTGGGGCTGGGACGACACCGGCAGCGAACGTCGACGTGGTCACCTCCGGCTTGTCCGAGGTCCGCACTCCGGCCCAGACAGCCGCGCTGACCAAGACCACGACGATAGCCGCCAGCGCCCAGCGGTGGCGTTTCGCGAATTCCAAGCCGGATCCCTTCCCGCGAACTCTTAGGAAGGTAAACTAATAAATCCGGGCCTCGCAACCCCGCCTCAAAACGCGTGGGTGTTGTCCAATTCGGCGGTCAGCGCCCGCGGTAGCCGCGTTCGAACTCCGCACCGAGGGCCGACGCACATCACGGCCGCGGCGACGCCGCCATCCTCGCTGACATGTTCGGAGAGCCGTCGCGGAGCGACACGGCCCCGATTCTGACCGGGCTCACGACGGCGAAAGTCGGTCGGTCGCCCCAGCATCCTGAGCGGAACCGGCACGCGACCCCGCGTTAGTGCCGGCGCTCGTCGCGCTGGTCCCTGAAGTGGGCGGAGCGACGTCATCGACCATCGCGCTAAGTACGTCAGCCGGAGCGTGCAGAGCTACAACGCGATTCTCGACGTGGCGGCCGTCGTGGCGGCGGTGCCGGCAGCGGTGCCGCTCCCCCGCCTCTTTGGTGGAGCAGGTCTGTCAAGTTCACGACCGGCGACGGCTTGGCTGGCACATTGTGGAAGAACGTACGTTGACAATGCGTAAAGGCACATTTGCAATCCGTGTATGCATACGTTCGCGAGGCGCTTCCGGAAGACATCGATGACCGTACGGGCAGCGGCTCTCGCTGTCGTTGTCGTGATGAGCATGGTGGCGGTCGGAGTGCATGCACAGCCCGCTGCGGCGGCGGTTACGCCGTCCTTCAAGCAGGGCAACGCGGCCGAGGTCAATTCAGGTACGGCGAACAGCGTGGCTTTCCCCAGCGCCAACGCGGCCGGGGATCTGATCGTCGTTTATGTCGTGTGGGGCAACGGCGGTGCCGTCACGATTTCCGACACCCGAGGCAACGCGTATGCCAGCGCCGAGGCCGCCAAGACTTGGGGCTCCGGTTGGCGGGCACAGGTGTTTTACGCAAAGAATGTGGCCGCGGGTACGAACACCGTGAACGCGGCATTCGCCGGCAGTCTTTCGGGCAATTTCGGGATCGTTTACGTTCACGAATACACCGGTGTCGACAGAACAAGCCCGCTGGACGTCAGCAAGTCGGCGATCGGCACCGCCAGCGCCATGAGCAGCGGCACGGCCACCACGACGAACGCCGCCGACCTGATCTTCGGCGCAGGCGCGTCGTCGCTGACGGTTACCCAGCCGGGAAGCGGCTTCGTCAGCCGGTCGACCGCGTCCGGCAATCGCACCGAGGACAGGGTCGTCACCGCCGCGGGATCGTACGCGGCCACGGCGACGCAGAACGGCAATGCATGGGTCATGCACATGGTGGCCTTCAAGGCCGATCCCGGCACCCCGGACACCACTCCGCCGAGCGTGCCAACCGGCCTGACCGCCACCGCGAACTCGCCGTCGCAAATCACCGTGAACTGGACCGCCAGCACTGACAACGTCGGCGTGGCGGGCTACCGGGTGTTCCGTAACGGAGCCCAGGTCGGCACCGCCACCACGACGTCCTTCTCGGACACTGGCCTGACCCAGAACACCACCTACGGCTACGCGGTCAGTGCATTCGACGCCGCCGGCAACGCGTCCGCGCAGAGCGCTACGGTCAGCGCCACAACGCCGCTGCCGGACACGACGCCGCCGTCTGCGTCGATGACCGCGCCGGCCAACGGAGCCACCGTGTCCGGCACCGTCAGCGTCTCCGCTAACGCCGCCGACAACGTCGCGGTCGCCAGCGTGGAGTTCCTGCTCGATGGCGTGACCATCGGTACCGACACCACCGCGCCCTACTCGGTCCAGTGGAACACCACCACGACCTCCAACGGGGCGCACGCTGTTTCCGCCCGGGCCAAGGACACCTCCGGCAACTTCGGGATCACCAGTGGCGTCGTGCACGTGACGGTCAACAACACCACGCCGCCACCACCGCCCGGCCTGGTGGCGGGCTGGAATTTCGACGAGGGCCAGGGCGCGGGCGCCAGCGACGCGTCGGGCAACGGCAACGTCGCCCTATTCCAGAACAGCGTCCAGTGGACCGCCGGCAAGTACGGCAACGGGGTACGGCTCACCGGTGGCTACTTGACCGTCGCCAATTCGCCAAGCGTGAACGTCTCGGGTACCGGCTTCACCCTGTCGGCCTGGATCAACCCGGCCAACGGCAACGGTGACGAGCTGCTGCTGGCCAAGTTCTGGAGCACCAGCATGACCACGCCGTTCTATCAGTACGGACTGGAACTGCAAAACAACGGCACCGTCCCGCACTTCTTCGTAGGAACCAGCAGTGGCGTCAAAGAGACATCGATGGGCAGCGGCGTGCCGATCGGGGTGTGGAGCCACCTCGCGGTCACCTTCGACGGCTCGACCGCCCGCTACTACCTGAACGGTAACCTCGTCGCCTCGCCGGCCATGTCGGCCGCCCTGTCCGCCCGTACGTCTGTGATGAACGTCGGCGCCGACCTCGGTCCCGGACAGTACTTTTCCGGCTCCCTGGACGACCTGCGGCTGTACGGCCGCGCGGAAAGCCAGACCGAGGTGCAGACCGACATGACCACCGCGCTGACCGCGCGTACCTCGGGCGGCAGCGGGCCGACGGTCAGCATTACCTCGCCCGCCAACGGCGCGCAGGTCAGTGGCACCATCACCGTGACTGCGGTCGCAGATGCAGATCTCGGCGTGGCCGGCGTGCAGTTCTACCTGGACGGCTCAGTGCTTGGACCCGAGGACACCGTGGTGCCCTACGGTGCGGACTGGGACACGCGAGGCGCAACCAATGGCGCGCACACCTTGACCGCCCGGGCTCGGGACACCGCCGGCAACGTCACGGTGACCCAGCCGGTGAATGTCAACGTGGTCAACACCAACTTCTTCCAGAACGAGATCCTGGCGACCGGTCTCGCCCTGCCCACAGCCATGAAGTTCCTGCCGGACCAGAGGATGCTGGTGGCCGAGCTGAAGGGGCGGATCAGGGTGCTGCCGGCGCCGTACACGACGCCGGATCCGACCCCGTTCCTGCAGCTCACGAACGTCGGCTCCAACCCGGTTCAGCAGGGCATCTACGATTTCGCGCTCGACCCCAACTTCGCCAGCAACCACTTCTACTACGTCTTCTACACCGCCGGCTCACCCAACGTGGACCGGCTATCCCGATTCACTGCGAGCGCCGACAACTCCACCACGAACCTTGCCACCGAGAAGGTGCTCTACCAGGACCCGCAGACTGCCGACGCGGAACACCACGGCGGCGGCATCGCGTTCGCCCCGGACGGCAAGATCTTCTTCACCACTGGGGAGCATTTCCAGGGCACGCCGGCGCAGGACCTGACCAGCCCGCGCGGAAAGATACACCGAATCAACCCGGACGGTACGGTGCCGACCGACAATCCGTACTACGACGGCTCTGGACCCAACTGGGACTCGGTGTGGGCGATCGGCCTGCGCAACCCGTGGCGCGCCTTCTACGACACGCCGACCAACCGGCTGCTGGTCAGCGACGTCGGGGGCAATGTCGCGTCCGCCTCGATCGAGGAGCTGAACGTCGGGGCACGCGGAGCCAACTACGGCTGGCCGGACCACGAGGGATCGTGCTCGGCGCCGTGCACCAGCCCGATCTACTCGTACCCGCATAACGGCCGGGACGCGGCCATCACCGGTGGTTTCGTCTACCACGGCACTCAGTTCCCGGCCTCGATGCAGGGCAGCTACTTCTTCGGCGACTACGCGCAGAACTGGATCAAGAGACTGACGTTCGACGCGAACGGGAATGTCAGCGGCGTCTTTAACTTCGAGCCGGCCGATGGCGCGCCAGACGGCCCGACCGGAGACGTCGTTTACCTCACCGAGGGCCCGGACGGCGCGCTCTACTATCTCGACCTGGGCTACTCGGATACCACCGGTACGTCCGGCATCAGCAAGGTCCGGCGAATCCGCTACCTGCAGTCCAACCAGGCGCCGATCGCGTTGGCCTCGGCGAACCCGACATCTGGCGTGCCACCGTTGACGGTCAACTTCTCCAGCGCCGGATCGGTGGACCCGGAGGGCCAGCCGGTCACCATGTCCTGGGACTTCGGCGACAACACCGTCTCGACAGCGCCCAACCCGTCACACATCTACACGCAGCCGGGGAAGTATTCGGTACGGTTGACCGTCTCCGACGGCGTCAACTCGACCTTCTCCACGCCTCTCGCCATCAGCGTCGGCAATGCGCCGGTGCCTACGATCACGGCGCCGGTCGACGGAGCCACCTTCCGGGCCGGCGACGTCATCACGTACGGCGGCACGGCAACCGACGTCGAGGACGGCGACCTGCCGGCCAGTGCTTACAGCTGGACCATCGATTTCCTCCACGACGGCCACGTGCACCCCGGGCAGACGGTAACGGGGATGAAGAGCGGTACCTTCACCATCCCAACCACCGGCCACGACTTCAGTGGCCTGACCCGTTACCGAATCACGCTCACGGTCACCGACTCGACCGGCCTGACCGGGACCACGACGGTGCTGATCTGGCCGCAGAAGGTCAATCTGACCTTCGACACGGTACCTACCGGCCTGACCGTCTACCTTGACGGGATCGCGCACACCACGCCGTTCGTGTACGACACGCTGATCGGCTTCAACCACACCATCGAGGCGCGTAACCAGACCTTCGGCAACTCCAACTACACCTTCGCCTCGTGGTCGGACGGCGGCGCGCAGCAGCACACCGTCGTCGTGCCCGCCACGAACGCGTCGTACACGGCGACGTACACGGCGACGACGGCGAACACCGGTCTGGTCGCCGCGTGGGGCTTCAACGAGTCGTCGGGCACCACCGCGACCGACTCGTCCGGCAACAACAACGATGCGACGCTTGTCAACGGGCCGGTCCGCGGCACCGGTAAGTATGGTGGCGGGTTGAGCCTCGACGGGGTCAACGACTACCTGTCGGTTCCTAACTCGTCCTCGCTCGACATCTCGGGCACCGGGTTGACCCTGTCCGCATGGCTCAATCCGGCGCAGATCTCCGGCGACTCGGTCCTGCTGGGCAAGTTCTGGAACACCGGGATGACGAGCCCCTTCTACCAGTACGGAATCGAAATGGACGGTGGCACTACGCCGCACTTTTACATCGGTACGTCGTCGGGTTTGCTCGGTGCCCGGATGGGCAGTTCGCTCCCACTTGGGCAGTGGTCCCACCTGGCAATCACGTTCGACGGCTCGCAGGTGCGCTTCTATGTCAACGGCGGATTGGTGACTTCGTCGCCCCTCACCGCCACCATCACCGCCCGGGGCATGGGAATCCGGGTAGGCGCCGACGCCACGACCCAACAGTTCTACAAAGGGATGATCGATGGCGTGCGAGTGTACTCGCGGGCCCAGACCAACGCCGAGATCCAGGCTGACATGAACAACCCCACGCTGTGACTGTGAGTGAGCTGCTAGCCGGTCACTCATGACATCGCTTGCGCACGCTGCCGCATGCCCGTGGAAGCGACGATCGATGCGCGGGTGAGTCGCGCGTCGGTTACGCGTCAGAGGCCAATGCGCCTGAGCTGTACTTGCGGTAGGGGGCAGGGTAGCGACTGTTGTCTCTCCGCGTTCTGCTGTCGAAGCACCGACCCATCGCGCCGGATGGTGTCTTTCCTGATAGGGGCCTGATAGCGGCGTGTCCCATTCAGGGTGTCTTGGCCGGGTGGCTATTACCCTCAACCGACGAACGGCTGGCGTTCGAGCTTTGACGAGGTGTCCATGGGTATCCTCCGCGTCGTCGAATGGCGCTCGAGACGACCTGTGGATCAGACCGATGCCCTCCTACGCTCGGCCATAGCGTCGGCGTCGATCCGGCCGGCCGGCCGCGTAGCAACCATCGTCGCGACGTCGAAGAGGTCGCTACGCAAGAATCGTGCCGCGACGGTGGTGCGGGCCGAGATCGCGCCCCGACCCGGGGGCGGCAGCAGCCGGTCGCAGATCGACACGCCCGGCAGCAACCATGGTGACCTCCCGGGCGAGATCGCCGATCACCTGCCCGACGGGGTTCTCGACGATCGTGGCATCACGACCGCCCTCGCCCGGGCCGGTCTGCTTCGCCTCCGTGGTCGCTCCGCATTCCGCCATCTGCACCGCGTTCTCGGCCCGGATGAGAGCGTCATCCGTCTCGGCCTCGGTCACTACCGGCGCCGACACGGCATCCTCGTGTTGACCACCGACCGAGTGTTGTTCATCGACAAGAACCTGCCGACGACCGAGCCGATCGACGAGTTCCCGCTGGCGTCGGTCGCCTCGATATCCATACGGAAGTCTCGCCGTGCCGAGACTCTGGTCATCCACACCGCTGCCAGGCGCGGCGAAATCAGCCACATGGCCCACGGCCAAGCCGGCGGAATCGCCGCCGCACTCCGAAACCTCACCAACAACTATGACCCGCAACAGGCCTGGAACCTTCCCTAACAAACCCACCACAGACGCCACGAAACGTTGCCGAACCTGAGTCCGGTTGGCCTGAGCCCTAATACGTTGATCCAGGTCGAGCGAGTCTCGCGCCCCACGAGGTGTACGGGAATCTCGATCATGACGACGAAGCAGAGGCGCTCTACGGGCAGGTCGTGCGCAAACTGACGCCGGCGGATCAGCTTCTGCGCCAGGGTAAGGACGTCACTCACGTCTACGGCGAGTTGCACGTTTCCGAGCAGACCGGTACCCGCCGCGTAATCAGTGCGGCGCGCTCGAGGTTGACGATATTTAAGCATTGGAAGGATCTCGAGCCGAAGAACGCCGCGCTCAAACGGCTGCTCGTCGATCCGAGACGGAGAAGGCGGCACTCAAAGAAGTTCGCCTGAGGAACGACAAACCCGGAACGCCGGCGCATGGCCGTGTACCACCTCCTCAAGCGCATGGACGTGAGTGAACGCCTAGCCGGCGGATGACCGGGCAGAACCGGACAAACGTAGCGATGAGCCGGTAGCACCACGGTGGGCGACCCAGACACGCAGTTTGCGGCGATGGTGTCGACACCACTCGACATCGTCGGCTGCACCTACCGCGTCAGCGCGGTACTTATCGAGCGCTAGTCCACCTGCCGCCGACCCGAACAGCCACCACCGACGACTCGACCCACGCTGACCACATTTGCACCCGGGAACAGTGGTACCGGTGACCGGACGAAACGGCCGGGGCCGTCCGCCTGGTGCGATGAACGTGAATGGGCGGCAGCGCGTCGCCGAACCCCGGGTCTGAGCAGGCAAGACGGGTGGTTGTCAGACCCCCGAAATACACTGGGCGATGAGGACGGCAGTTCATGGTCGCCCCCGCACCGACCCGCGGCAGACGCACTAGGTCTGCCGGCCCGGACCTGGAGGGGGTCATTGTGACTGTCCCGCGCAGCGTCAGCGAACTCGCGGAGCCGCTAACAGCCGACTCCGCGCACGCCCGCGTGGCGTCGTCCGCACTCACCGATTCCGTCCTCGGTTCCGTTGGTCTCGAGGTCGAGACGCATCTCGTCGACCTTGAAGCGGTGACCGACCGAGTCGGCTGGGCCCGGATCGACGGCGTACTAGCCGCGCTGACGGATACGGCCGCCGGTTCGTCGGTCACCGTCGAACCCGGAGGCCAGATCGAGCTCTCCGGACCCCCGGCCGCCGATGTGTCGGAGGCCGCGATGCTGATGCGCGACGACGTCCAGCGCGCCCGCCTGAGGTTACTGCCGTACCGACTTGGGCTGGCTCATGTCGGCGCAGACCCACTTCGCCCGGCTCGACGCGTCAACCCAAATCCGCGGTACGAGGCGATGGAGGAGCATTTCGTCGCGACCGGCCGTGCCCTGCCTGGGCTGGCAATGATGAATTCGACGGCGGCCCTGCAGGTGAACGTGCAAGCCGGTCCACGGGCAGGATGGGCTGCCCGGGTGGCCCATGCCCACCGTCTCGGCCCGACCTTGATCGCGATCTCAGCCTGTTCGCCCTGGCTGGCCGGCCGCGACACCGGATGGCGGTCCGCACGGCAGCGCATTTGGGCCGACCTCGACGCTCGGCAATGTGGCCCGGTGGCCGGCACCGACGAGCCGGCCGAAGAATGGGCGCGCTACGCGATGCGCGCACCTGTCGTGTTTGTTGGCCACGGTGCCGGCGCGGGCGCGGTCCGTACCGCCGTCCCGTTCTCTGCTTGGGTCTCCGGCGCGGCCGCGTTGCACGGCCGTGCACCCACGACAGCCGACCTCGACCGGCACCTGACGACGCTGTTTCCTCCGGTGCGCCTTCGCGGCTATCTGGAGCTGCGCTATCTCGACATGAGCCCGCCGCGGTGGTGGCCGGCGGTCGCGACTGTCGCCGCCACGCTCATGGACGACGCACGGGCATCCGACGCCGCGGCCGAGGTGACCGAGCCCACCGCCGCACTCTGGACCGAAGCCGCCCGCGATGGCCTGCGTCACCCCGTCATCGCTCAGTCTGCTCGGCGGTGCATGGCGATCGCGGTCGATCGCGCGCCCACCGAGCTTGCCACTGCCGTCTCCGACCTTGCGCAACTCGTCGAGCGCGGCCGGTGTCCAGGCGACGACCTAGCCGAACGCATCACCCAGGTCGGCCCGCGCGCAGCATTTGAGGAGTTAGCACATGCGTGAGGATGTCATTCGCGGCCTTCTGCAAGCACGTGACCGCACACTGACGCTCACCAATCTGGACGAGCCGATCCTGGTCGCCCAGCACGATCCGCTCATGAGTCCGCTCGTCTGGGATCTCGCGCATATCGGCCAGCAGGAGGAGTTCTGGTTGCTGCGCGGCGGTGACCCGGCGCAGCGCGGCATGCTCGCGCCAGATGTCGACTCGCTCTATGACGCGTTCAAGCATGCCCGAGCGGATCGGCCGTCCCTGCCGTTGCTGCCGCCCGTGGAGGCTCGCGCGTTCTGCTACGAGGTTCGGGGTCGCACACTTGATCTTATTGACCGCACGGCCGACGACGAGCTGTTCACCGCGGCCATGGTCGTCCAGCACGAGCAGCAGCACGACGAGACGATGCTCGCCACCCTGCAGCTCCGACCAGGCGCCGCGGTGCTGCTGGCCGAGCCGCTGCCGCTCGGCCGGGCCGTCGCCGGCGACCGCGTGTACGTCGATGGCGGCGAGTTCGTCCTCGGTGTCGACGCCACCGGAGAACCGGCTTCGCTAGACAACGAACGTCCGGCACACCGTGTCGACATCGGACCGTTCTGGATCGGTCGTCTGCCCGTGAGCAACCGGCAGTGGCGCGAGTTCATGTCAGACGGCGGCTACCGTGACGCTCGATGGTGGTCGCCGCGGGGCTGGGCGCATCGTGTCGAGGCGAACGTCGATCGACCGAAGTTCTGGAGCACCGATGGCACCCGCACCCGCTTCGGCGTTCAGGAGGCTGTGCCGCCCGACGAGCCGGTACAGCACGTCGACTACTTCGAGGCCGAGGCATTCGCGGCATGGTCCGGCGCGCGGCTGCCCACGGAAATCGAGTGGGAGAAGGCGTGTGCCTGGGACCCGCAGACGCGCAAGCGTCGCCGGTGGCCGTGGGGTTCCGATGCGCCGACGGCCTCGCGCGCCAACCTCGATGGTGGCGCGCTGCGTCCGGCGCCGCTCGGCGCATATCCCGGCAGCGCCTCCGCCTACGGGGCGGAGCAGATGATCGGCGACGTCTGGGAATGGACATCGTCGGACTTCCAGCCTTGGCCGGGCTTCGTCCCGATGATCTACCGCCACTACAGCGAACCGTTCTTCGGTGGCGATTACAAGGTGCTGCGCGGCGGCTCGTGGGCAGCGTCGTCCGCCGCGGTACGGCCGTCGTTCCGGAACTGGGATCACCCGATCCGGCGCCAGATCTTCAGTGGGCTACGGCTCGCATGGGACGCGTGAGCCATGTGCCGCCACCTGGCCTGGTTGGGCGCCGCGCGGTCGCTGAGTTCGCTTGTGCTCGAGCCGGAGCACGGACTGCTCGTTCAGTCTTATCGCCCGCGCCGTCAGCGCCACGGTCTGATGAACGCCGACGGGTGGGGAGTCGGCTTCTTCTCGGCATCGCTGCACGGGCCGGCTCGGTGGCGCTCGAACCGACCGCTCTGGAGCGATGCGTCATTCGCATCGGTGTCCCCGGCGATCACATCAGGGTGTGTCATCGCGGCGGTGCGTTCCGCGACGGTCGGGATGCCGCTGGATGAGTCGGCGGTGGCGCCGTTTCGCAGTGGGCGCTGGTTGCTGTCGCACAACGGCGTGGTGGCCAGGGACATACTCGGCCCGCACTCCGCTGCCGAATCTATGTGCGACTCGGCGCTGCTGGCCGCACATCTTGCCGACTTCGGACCGGAGCGGCTCGGGGAGTTCGTCGTCGACGTCGGCAAACGAGACCAGGCTGCGCGGTTGAACCTGTTGATTGCCGACGGCGACCGCATCCTCGCCACCCGCTGGAACGACACGCTTAGCGTCTTGCGTACCGACGATGGCGTCATGGTCGCCAGCGAGCCGTTCGACGACGACCCGCGTTGGATGGAGGTGGCCGACCATCACCTCGTCGAGGTCAACGAGCACACCGTCACCATCACCGAATTGGAGACCTGATCATGACCCGCGAGCTTCTCGCTCCGTCGGCCTACCTCGACTCGCTCCGCCGCGACGTACGCGCCGGACTCATGGCGACGCCGAAGTTGCTACCGCCGAAGTATTTCTACGACGCCCGCGGAAGTGACCTCTTCGATGAAATCACGCGCCTGCCCGAGTACTATCCGACCCGCGCCGAGACAGAGATCCTGGAACATCATGCCGCCGAGATCGCGCGGCTCACGCGTTGCGAATCGCTTGTGGAGCTCGGGAGCGGCACGTCGGCCAAGACCCGGCTCCTGCTGTCCGCGCTCATCAACGAAGGCACACTGCGAGAGTTCGTACCGTTCGATGTCGATCCCGCTGTGCTGTCGCAGGCGAGTGCCGCGCTGGGGCTCGAATACCCGGCACTGGCGGTGGCACCGGTCGTCGGCGACTTCGAGGTGCACCTCGATGCCCTGCCACGGGACGCCGGCCGTCGCCTGATCGCCTTCCTCGGTTCGACGATCGGCAATCTCGAGCCGCCGGAGCGAGCCGTGTTCCTCCGGTCGGTCGCAGCGGCACTCCGTCCCGGCGACGCGTTCCTGCTCGGTACCGACTTGGTAAAGGACCCCGGGCGGCTCCAGCGTGCCTACGACGACGCCGCCGGCGTGACTGCCGAGTTCAACCGCAACATTCTCGTCGTCGTGAACCGCGAGCTGAGTGCTGATTTCGACGTCCCGTCCTTCGAGCACATCGCACGGTGGGACACCGAGCACGAATGGATCGAGATGCGGCTGCGTTCGAGTAAGGCACAACGGGTCACGGTCACCGATCTCGGCCTCACCGTCGACTTCGCCGAAGGCGAGCAGATGCGCACCGAGATCTCGGCGAAGTTCCGTAGTGACGGGATCGCCCGCGAGCTTGCCGCGGCCGGGATGGTCTCGGAGCGTTTCTGGACCGATGCTGCCGGCGACTTCGCGTTGACACTCGCCCGACTCACCTGAGTCCGGCCAGGCCGTTGGCTCGAGATTCGCGACCGCGGCAACGTTCGACCGGCAGCGCGCGGCGCGCAAGGTGCTCCAAGTCGGCGAGCTGCCCGATCTCACCCCGACCGATCAAAACACGCTTTACCGACTGCTTTCCTTCACCGCGTCACCGTCTCGGTACTCCACGTACCCCACGATCCGTTAGCCATTGGAGAACTCGAGATAGCCGCCATACCGGCGTGGCAACCAGCTGTCTTTGAACGCTACGAAACGGTTCGAATTCTCAGCCTCCGGGTTGACGGCCCGGCGCTCTAACCACTGAGCTACGCCAGCATGGTGGTTGAGGAGGTAGCTCGGTCAGCTCGTCGGCGTTCGGTCAGTCTGCGCGCTTTGGCCTGGGCACCGCAGTCGGCCATCGCACACCACC
This sequence comes from uncultured Actinomycetota bacterium, assembly GCA_963724705.1. GTDB lineage: Bacteria > Actinomycetota > Actinomycetes > Mycobacteriales > Micromonosporaceae > DASQPR01. The sequence continues at coordinate 346,666 of CAVRVS010000004.1, read as the reverse complement.
GGCGTGAACCGTTGCGACTGCGGTCAAGGAAAAGCCAGCCACAGCCACCCTCGGGGATTGGACAGATCCGCACGTGGTTGAGGTCGACGGTGCGGAGCAGGTCGACGGCGGCGTAGGCCAGCCGGTCAGCGATCACCAGCGGTGCTGTTGTGCCCACCACGAGTCGGACCGCCGGGCCGGTCGGGCCGCTGAGGACCAGACCAGAGCGTGCGGATGCTGCCGCCAACCGGAGGTTCAGGCGTTCCAGTTCGTCGACAGCGCCTGGCGTGGCCACCTCTGTGCTGCCGAGCGCCGCCATCAGGACGCCGTAGGTCGCCTCCCGGATGTCAACGACGGCGTGTCGTGCCTGGGCGGCGATGGCCGGAGACGCGGCCCAGGTCTCCCGGATCGACTCCACTTCGGTCTCGGTCACGAGGCGCACCCGGTCCGCCCAAGCGAGCAGATCCTGCGGCGTGGCGATGTACTCGACGTGATCAGAGCGGCCGGGCAGCCGCGGGGCCACGGTATTGACCAGGTCGAGCGCGACATGGCCGCCGACCAGGCGAGGTTCATCGATACGCATTGAATCCACGGTACGATGCTACCACTGTAACGGCTCGCGGAGGCGACACGGGCTCGGTGAGACTGCGGGCTTTGCTCGGTGCCGCATTGTCTGATGAATGCCAGCCGTCAAGCGCAGATTAGACAAAGACAAAGGATAGCTGCTCGACGTGCCACGGTCGAACATCGACACGACATTTGACGAGTCAGCGCGTACTCTGTGGATTGCTACCCCTGAAATCAGCTACGGAGGAAGCATGCGAGAACGGTACGGCAGTGTATCTGCGGTCATCGCGCTGATCGCTTTGTCCCTGTCGACGTTCGCGTACGTGACGACCGAGACGCTGCCGATCGGCCTACTCCCCTTGATCGCGAAGGACCTGCGCAGCACCACATCCGCGATCGGGTTGTTGGTCACCGCGTACGCTCTCGTCGTCGTGGTGGCGTCCATCCCGCTGACTCGGTTGACCCGCCGGCTCTCCCGGCGGTTGCTTCTGTCCATCCTGCTCGGCGTTTTCGTCGTGGCGACCTGCTTGTCCGCCCTCGCTCCGAACTACTGGTTCCTGATGAGCGCCCGGATGGTGACAGCGCTGAGCCAGGCGCTGTTCTGGGCCGTCGTCACCCCCGCCGCCGCCGGTCTCTTCCGGGCCGAGGTGCGCGGTCGGGCGATTTCGATCCTGTACGCCGGCAGTTCTGTCGCTGCGTTGGCTGGCGTCCCGGTGGGCACCTGGCTCGGTCAGCAGACCAACTGGCGGGTGGCGTTCTTCGCCCTGAGCGGCATCGGCCTGCTCATCGTGGTGACCATCGCGGCCTTGCTGCCCAACACGCCCGTCGGACTCGGCAGCGCCGACCGGGGCAGCGCACCCGACCGTGGCCGATACTTGTCAATCGTGGCCACGACGGCGCTCGCGGTCACCGGTGCCTTCACCGCCTTTACCTACATCAACCCGTTCCTGACCGACGTCAGCGGCTTCTCCGAGTCGTCGATCGGGCCTCTCCTGCTAGTGCGAGGCGTCGCCGGTCTGGCCGGGGTGTTCGTCGTCGGCTTCCTCGTCGACCGCTACGGCTGGCAGATAATGGTCACGCTGATGGCCGTACAAACCGTGGCGCTCGCCGGGCAGTACGCAATGGGCGGCTCTCAGGTCGCGACCCTCATCACGATGTCTGTATCGGGGTTCACGCTGGCGGCCCTTTCCGCCGCGCTGGGTGCCCGCGTGCTCGCGGTTGCTCCGGGTGGCTCGGACATGGCGGGGGCCGGAACCTCGACGGCCTTCAACATCGGCATCACGGCGGGCGCCTTCTTCGGCAGCGTGTTGCTGCCTGGCTCCGGCGTGCGCAGCACGGCGCTGGCCGGGGCCCTACTCACCCTGGTCGGGTTCGTTGTCGTCCTGGCCGAACCTGCCTTCTCCAGCCAGCGGCACGTCGCACCGGCGGCCCACGAACCCGCGCCAGAAGACCCGCACGTGGCAAAGCCCGCTCCAACCCTTACCGAGGCCGTCGGGTGATTCGCCGGCATCGCGATGCCGGCGAATCATCCTCAACACGTCAGGCTAGCGCCGCGCCGACGTGGAACCTGACCGCGAGGTCGTTAGCAGGTCATGTCTATCCAGACGCGCCGTCGGTCGGCGCCTGCGGTGGTGTCCGGAGCATCAGGGCACGCGCTGGGCCAAACCCGGCGCGTTCATAAAGCGGGATGGATCTCTCGGTTGGGCTCAGCACCACACGAGCGAAGCCGCGCTCATCTGCGTAATTCAACGCTGCACTGACGAGCTGGCTGCCGATACCCCGATTGCGGTATGCCGCACGTACGAATACGTTGCCGAGATATCCCCAGCGGCTTAGCGCACGTCCTGGCCGTGGCATCCGCTCGTAGATGGCCAAGTTCATCATGCCGACGGGACGGCCACCGTCCTCGGCCAGCCACATAATCCGGCGGGACCACTCCCGGGCGAACCAGCCGGCCAGATTCTCCTCGAAGTCCGGGTCTGCAATATCCCCGTCCTCTTCTTCGGTCCACTCGCGACGAAGTTGGATGACCGCCGCTAGATCGGCCTGTTTGGCCCGGCGGATCAGAGCGTCAGTCATTTAACACAATCTAGTTGCACGCGACACTGCGGCAAGATGCCCATTCGTCATCGCCTAACCGATCCGGAGTCGCCGCGATCACCGGTGGCGCCGTTGGCGCCCTCATGGGGACTGACGCCCCACGCCGGGGCGAAATCTTGAACTCTGAGGGCTTTGCGCGTGCACACTGGAAACACTCGGAAGGAAGGACCGATATGGACGCGAGGAGCCCGAACCGCGCTGCGTTGATCCGCCTCTACCGGTGGGCAAAGACGGAAGACGCCAAACGTCAGCGCGGCCTGCCGTCCGAGTGGGATCAGGTCGAGTGGATCGGCTACCGACTCGACGAGGATGGCAACCACTGCGGAACCGTCTGCTGCCTCGCCGGCAAGACCGTGATGGACGCAGGCGCGGCCCCGTACGGCCACGGCCAATTGGTCACCAGTGCCATGACCGTGTTCTTCGGTGCAGTCGAGTTAGCGGATCAGACAGTAGTCGAACACGTGCCGCTTCTGGCCGCCCGAATCCTCGGGCTCGACCCTGGGTCGGCTGAGGAGTTGTTCTTCGACAGCCACGACCTGGCCGAGGTTCGAGTGAGTATGAGCGCGATCCTCGGCGACGACGTCGAGGCTCTCGTCGACGCGTAACTGAACTGGGCACAGATCCCGCGTCAAGCGCCGTTGATGGCGGAACCGGGATCTCGGGTTCGTGAGGTCCGGAGCGTAGGCGGTTTGGCCGGGCTCGTTGGTCGCGCCAGCTGATGTAGTCGCCGATCGCAGCGTCTTGCTCTGCGGGCCTGCGGTGATCGGTGCCGGTCTTCGAACGAACTACTGCTCGGGACGCTTGCGGGTGTCTGCGGCCTCGGCGCCCGCGATCACCGTGGCAAGCGCGGCCTCGCCGGGGCCGACTGGCGTCGCCTGTCCGGGGACTGTTTCGACCGTTTCGTCTTCGCGGACCATGTCAGACGACACTGGACCGACCGCCGCAGCGAGCAACGTACTGTTCGGGACGTTGAGTGGACCGTCGGGTGTCTCGAGCATCGTGTAAAGCAGGCCGGCCGAGACGACCACGCCCACGTGCGGTCCGTTGATGGCCCCGGAGAGCACCCGGATCTGCTGGCCCGGCACGTACGGCCGGGCGAAGAGCAGCACAACGCCGGCGAACAGGTTGCTCAACACCGGTTGGGCCGCCAGGCCGATCACGACGCCAGTGATGGCTCCTCCCACCAGCAACTGGCGCAGCTCGGCGCCCAGCAGATCGCACACTGAGATCGCCGCGATCAGATAACCGCCCAGCAACACGGTCAAGCGAAGTGGTGTGGCCGCGACGATTCCGGCCCGGGCGATCACGACTCGCTGCACCTCTCGCGCGGCGGTACGGCTGGCCGCAATGCCGAAGACGGCAGTGAACAGCGCGCAGCCGTACGAGATCAGCCGAATGTTGACGGAGGCGGCGTGCACGCCGCCGATGTCGTGGCCAGCCACGAGCGAGATCAGCGCGATCAAACCGAACACGACGGTCTTCCGGAAGTCCGGCCGCACGTGTGAGTCGATGGCCCGGAGCGCTTCGAACGCGGTCACGTGCGCTCCGTCACCGTTGCGTCGGAGTCCTCCGGTCCGCCGGTTCATGATCAACTCTCTCCCTTCGCCGGTCTCGACGACACGGCTCCCCCAACCTTGCTTGATCCGATCGCCCACCCAAAAGCGTGGACGCCCACGCGTGACCAACGTCCCAGTCGCTGCTACAGCGGCTAGGACGGGTCTGTGGAGCTTGGGAACCCACGAGGACGAGCAGACCAGGGCGTGGGCCGGTGAGCGGCCGCGACGTTGGGAGAGCTTTCTTCAGGCCATGGCGGCACAGCGTTGATGATCGGTTCCCGTACGCCCGAGCGATCCTCGAGGGCTTCGTGCAAGAGTGGTGCCGTGAGCACGGCGATGCCGTTCGACGAGGACATGACCCGCCGAGTCGTCGAGGTCTACACGACGCCCGATGTCGTGGCGCAGCGCGATGCGACGCTCGAGATCCTGGACCCGAGGCTGGGCGAGCGCGTACTCGATATCGGCTCGGGGCCAGGCTTCCTAGCCGCCGGGATTGCCAGCCGCGTGGGCGAGTCCGGCGCGGTGTCCGGCATCGACCTGAGCGAGCCGATGATCGCCTACGCCAGCGGTCTCCCGGTGGCACCAGGCGCGGCGCCGATGACATTCGTACTCGGCGACGCAACGGCGCTCGACTTCCCCGATCAGAGCTTCGACGCGGTGGTCTCGACCCAGGTCTTCGAGTACGTGCCGGATATCGCGACGGCGTTGGCCGAGGTCCACCGGGTGCTCGTCCCTGGTGGGCGGGTGCTGATCCTCGACACGGACTGGGACTCGGTCGTGTGGCACACGAGCGACCGCGAACGCCACGCGCGGGTGATGAGCGCGTGGCACGAGCACCTTGCCGATCCATGGCTGCCAAGAACGCTCACCGGACGACTCGAGTCCGTCGGGCTGACCGTCGAGCGCCACAACGTCCTCGCGCTCCTCAACCCGGCGTTCGACCCGCGCACGTTAAGCGCCGGCGTGATGGAGTTGATCGCGAACTTCGTCCCGGGCCGCCGCGGCGTCACCGATGAGGAGGCGGCCGCGTGGCTGGCCGACCTCCACGATCTGGGGGCGCGTGGGGAGTACTTCTTTTCGGTGAACCGATACCTGTTCCTCGCCCGCCGCATTGACCCGTCGTGAGACCAGCCGCCTTGGCCGCCGCGACGCCAGTGACGGCGATGACGTTCGGGACTGTCCCTAGCTGCTCGGAGTCTGCGAGAGTGCTGGCGAACTCGGGTCAGGTGCCGGCGGAGCCACAGTCGCGCTCGGGTCGGGTGGGGGCGGAGACACGGTCCCGCTCGGACCAGGGCTGGTCGGGGTTGGCGTGGTAGTCGGGGTTGGCGTGGTGGTCGGCGTCGGCGAGGTAGTGGTCCGTGGGCTGATCGACGGAGTGGGCGACGCCGATGAGATCGCCGTCTGATTCGACGGTAATGCGGTGGTTTGCGATGGCGCGACCGGTCGAGGCGAAGGATGAGGGTTGGCCCTGTTGGTGGTCGTCTGTGCTCGCGCGTGGGCGGTGGCCGTGCTCGTCGGAGACGTCGTGGGGGTGACCGAGGCTGGGGTCGCCGATGGGACCGTCCCGTCGGGAGTTGGATCGATGACGACGGCGCTGCCGACGTTCGCAGCAGGGGGTTGACCGTCGGAGTTGGTCGGCGTGAAGCAGAAGACGACGAGTCCGACGCCCGCTGCGCCGGCCGCCGCGAGGGTGCCAACGGTCTTGGTTATGCGTACGGGCTGACGGGCTCGGCGATGGGCGGCCACGGCGACTCCTGGGCTTATGTCGGGACGAGCGGGGGGACGCGACCTGTGTCAGGTTGCCCCCGACCTATACGTCAGCCAAGTTTTCCCAGGTCAACGTGGTCAACCTCACATCGCGATCCAGGTCCGGCGCAGCGGCCGAATCGCTCAGGCGCACTGCTCCATGCGCACGTACGGCGTTCGATGCCCTCGGTGTCGCTCTGATGGAATACGTCGATGATGGATGCCCGTGGGCTACTCGTGTCGAACACGCGGGTGACCAGGGTCCCGCGTGGTACGGTCGCGGGCGCTGATCGACACGAGCGTGCCGATCGACAGCGTCGGCCACTCGAGCACGAGTTACCGCCGCTGAAGAAGTCGCTCCGCGAGAGTCTCGCGCAGATCGTCGGGCAGCCCGTCGATCTCGACCAGCTCGGGCAGCAGCTCCGGCTCAGTCATGTACGCCCGAAACGCCTGCGCGATCGTCACCCCATGCGCCGGACGGTGCTCGACGGTCACCGGATCGCCGGCCCACACCTCGCCCGGCTCCAGCACGCGCAGGTACGCACCCGGGCGGTTCGCCCGGGCGAAGGTCTTCACCCAGCGCGGCTCGCCCATCTTGTGCTGGAACGTGACGCACGGGATGCGGCCGAATGTCGGCTGGAGGACCAACCGTGGACCGATGCGCCACCGCTCGCCGATGACCGCGCCGTTGACGTCGACCCCCTCGGTCGTCAGGTTCTCGCCGAAAAGCCCGTTGGCCAGTCGGCGGCTCAGCCGCGCCTGCCACCAGTCGTAGTCCTCCCGCGCGTACGCGTAAACGGCCTGGTCGTCGCCGCCGTGGTGCTCGATGTCGAAGATCTGGTCGCCGACCAGGCCGCTGTGCAGCCCGGTCGTCTTGGGCCCCGGCGCGCGCACGGTGACCAGGTGATCAACCGGCCGCTTATTGATGCCCGTGATACCAACGCCCTTGGCCGGGTTGGGCTCCGGCACCGCCAGGTTGACCGAAACAATCCTGCTCATGCCCGGCAATCTAACCGCCCTGGCCACCGCACGCCGCGCAGTTTCCCGCCATCCGCCGAGGCGCTCCTAAATGCGAGTTAGTAACAGGTGTCGAGCGCCAGCGTCCAGGGCTTGCTAACCTGCCTGGCCGCGCTTATCAGCTAATCGACATAGCTAGCTTCGGCCAGGAGCAGGTCCGCGCCATCCGCCAGGTCGACGACGTCGGGGTCGGCCGGGTGTCGCCGGTGTACGCGGGCACTCGCTCGCGTGTCGACCGGCGGCGTCCACGATTGGGTAGTTGGCTCGCTATCCGTTCACTCGGCGGACGCTGGCGTCAGCCGGCCGTAGGCGGTCAGCGTGCGCAGGGCCTGCAGCGTGATGATGCCGCGCCAGGCGAGCGTGGATGCCGCGCTCGGCGGCTCCCAGGTGACCGGCCAGCCGCCGTCCGGCTCCTGGGTGGCGGCCAGGTGGTCGAGGTGACCCTCGATCTGGGCGTCGCTGAACATTGTCCGCCAGGGCGCGTCCGGGCTCGGCGCGATGTGTAGCGGCGTCAGTCCGTAGCCCGGGGTGTCCGGGTCGAGATGGAACATCTCCACACTCGCCAGGCGGTCGATGACGGCGGCGGCGAGCTTCTCGGCCCGGGCCCGCTCCGGCACGTACGCGAGGAAGCAGAGCACCTCGGCCAGCGCGTGCACCTCGTCGGGCAATGGACCGTTGTCCAGCGCGTCCCAGCAGTAGCGGGTGGCGACGTCGCGCCACGGGTGGGCGTAGCCGAGCCGGTGCAGCAGGCCGGCCAGACCGGCGGTCGGGTTGAGACCCGGCACGTACGTCCACTCCGCCCAGTGCTCGGCCCGGGGGAACGCCTCGATGACGGGAAACGCGAGCGGCACCGCGCCGCCCGCGTCGGCCTCGGCCGCGGTCCGGCCAAGGAAATCGGCCGCTCGCCGGAGCATCTCCTGGTCGGCGGCGCCGGCCGCGGCCAGGTCCTGCAACGCGATCTCCACGTAAATCGGAAGGCTGGCCGGGCAGAGCGTGTCCGGTTCGAGCCCGTGGCCGAAGCCGCCGTCGTCGTTCTGGTAGCCGCGCAGGGCGTCCACCGCACCGGCCGGCGGCCCACCTTGCAGGCACGTCGCGAACAGGCGGCGCTCCACCAGGCGCGCCTCGGCCATCAGGAAATGAACGCCTGAGCTGAAAGAGTCATCCATGCCTCCGAGGCTAGGCAGAGCGGAGCCGTGGCGTCTTGAAGGAAACGGACACGCGCGTCACGTCGCCGACGCCACGGTCCGCGCCGGTGATCGTCGCACTGCGTCCGGCACATTGCGCCGGCCACGTGACGACCCATCGCCCATCCCACTCCACGGTCTCGTCCACAGCCACGTCAGGCTCACCGAACGTCACCCAAACCGACGAAGCCGGCAGCAGCAACTGCGTGTGATCGCAGTACGCGGCCAGCGAGGTGGCAAAGCTGCCTGCAGAATCAACCGCATGCCTTTCCACAATCGGACCGAACCTCGCCATCGACCACACTCGATTGCGGCACTCGCGGATCCGGCGTACCCGTCAAACTGGTTGGTGTGAGCGTGACCGGCCGGCGGCGATGGGCCATCGTCGGGGCAGCCCTCCTCGCGGCTGGCCCGTCCGCCGCCTGTTCCTCGTCGTCGGCGCATCCGCATGCGACAGGCGCGATCGTCGCCACCATGCCGGCGCTGTCGGCGCCGCCGAGCCGGCCCGAGCCATCGCACAGCCACCGGCCGTCACCGCGACCCACGCCGCCGACTCCGTCACCGATCTACCGGCTGCCCGCCGACGCGCTGCTCGTCGGGCCCGGACACAAGTACGCCAAGCCGTGCCAGGCCATCGCAGCGGCCAAGCCCGGCTCGGCGATCGGCATCGACGCCAAGGGGAACGGCACCTACAACGGCGACGTGTGCGCGTGGTCGACCGACCGGCTAACCGTCGCCGGCTTCAACGGGATCGCGCACATCGACGCAGCCGGCCACAACGCGCAGGGCAAGGCCACCTGGGTCATCGCGGGCGACCACACGACCATCCGCGACGTCGAACTCTCCGGCTCCGCCGTGCCCGACAACAACGGCGCCGGCATCCGCCAGGAGGGCGCCGGCCTGACCGTCATCGACTGCTACTTCCACGACAACCAGGAGGGCATCCTGGCCGGCGATAACCCGACCAGCGACATCTTCATTGAGGACTCGGAATTCGCCCGCAACGGCGCTGGGGACGGTTACTCCCACAACATGTACATCAACCACGTGCGCAGCTTCACGCTGGAAGGCTCGTGGTCGCACGACGCCCGCGTCGGACACCTGGTGAAGTCGCGGGCGCTGGTCAACCGCATCCTCTACAACCGGATCACCGGCCAGGACGGCACCGACAGCTACGAGATCGACCTGCCCAACGGCGGTGTGTCCGATGTGATCGGCAACGTGATCGAACAGGGAAGCGCAACGCAGAACCCGGCGATGCTGAGCTATGGCGAGGAGGGCAGCCTGAATCCGGACTCGCGCCTTTATGTCGTCGGCAACACGTTCGTCAACGACCTCGGGCACGGGCCGTCGGTGGCGGTTGGTTCGGCGGTCAGCGAGCCGGTCACGGTGCTGGACAACGTGAGCGTAGGCAGCTCGACGCTCGTGAGCCAGGCGGGCGCTGTGTCGCATGGCAACTGCGTGACCGCGAACCCGAAGTTCGTACGCGCGGCCAGCTACGACTACCGTCTGGCGGCCGGCTCGCCCTGCCTCAACATCGGCGTGCCGCCGGGCTCGGGCCTGGCCCCTACACGGGAGTATGCCCAACCCTCCTCGACGCGGTTCCGCCCGACGATCGGCCGCCTCGACGCGGGCGCCTTCGAATGTGGTTGACGTATCAGCCGCGATCGTGGGGCTCCGCGTCGGTTCTGTTGATCACGTGCGATTGCTGCTCACGTGGCGTTGCGCTCGTCGCGCCACGCCAGCCATGCGGGTACGTCGGCCAGTCCGAAGTCCGGACCGCCGACTCCGAGCGTGAACTGAGTAAAGCCGAGTTTGACGTAGTCGTCCGCGTAGGTCAGGTCGCGTACGAGAGCATTCGGTTGCAGTCCGACTGACCACTCGATTGATTCCGGGTCGCGTCCGATCGCGTCGCAACACTCGCGCAGCCGCGCGGCGTGGCCGGCGACCTCGGCCGGTTCATCGGGGAATGCCGCGTGCCATGCGTCCGCGTACCGTGCGACCATCGGCAAAGTCTTACGGTGGCCGGTACCTGCGATCAGCAGCGGGATGTGGCGAGTCGGCGGCGGGCTCAACCTGGGGAGGCGATCGAGAATGACTGGTAGGGATTCAGCGAGCGCATCGAGGCGGCTGCCGGCCGTGCCGAACTCGTATCCGTACTCGTCATAGTCGCGCTGCTTCCAGCCGGAGCCGATACCGAGGATCAGCCGACCGTCGCTGATGTGGTCGACCGTTCGCGACATGTCGGCGAGCAGGTTTGGGTTGCGGTACGAGTTTGCGGTGACGAGCGCACCGAACTCGATACGCGACGTTTGAGCGCCGACCGCGGCGAGCGTTGTCCAGCACTCGAAATGCTCGCCGTCGGGGTTGCCGTACAGCGGATAGAAGTGGTCCCACACGTACACGATGTCGGCGCCCAACTCCTCGGCGCGGCGCGCGCAGGCGAGCATGTCGGCCATGGAACCGTGCTGCGGGTGGATCTGTACGGCGATGCGGATTGGCGTCATGGCCAAAGTCTGTCAAGCCGATAACTCGCGGAGTAGATCGGTTCGCCGACAGCGCAAGCGCGTCCGCGTACGGATGCTGGCGTCGCTGTCTCCGCTCACCCGGCGCGCCGTATCGCTGACGTTCCACGTTCGAGTGACGGATGGGGCGTACAGCCGGTCTCGCTATCCTGACAGCGACGCGCGTCCGTGTGCGAGTCGGCTACCTAGTCCTGTTGTGAGAGCGAAGCAAGCGGCGCGGGGCGACCAACAACCGTCGTACCGGCGGTGAGCACCACGGCCAGCAAGGCGATCGGGAGTCTCATGCACATTGGACGCGCCTTGGCCGGGTTGGATTCGGCGCCGGTGTGGTCGCCGCACCGGAGCGACTTCGGCCGGCGCAATCGCGGCCGGAATGATCTCCAGGGCGCGTGACCGTGCCTGCCAGCGATCGCCACGGTGTGCACGTGCAACCGATGCGTGTACCTGGCCGCATCCCGATACCGCCGGGTACCGAGCACGGTACTGTCCGGCGTGACGGATAGGTCATCTGACGCGGGTACGGCCGTTCGAGGGGGCGTTCTGTGACAACCGGGCAGCACGGAGCCGGTCAGGCCGCCAGTCCGCGCGACGCCGTTCGTCTCGCGGTGGTCATCGGCGCCCTGGGAGTGGTCTTCGGCGACATCGGTACCAGCCCGATCTACACGATGCAGACCCTGTTCAACCCGGCCGATCCGCACCCCGTCCCGGTCAGTGCGGCCAACATCTTCGGTCTTGTGTCGTTGGTGTTCTGGTCTGTGATGATCATCGTCACGGTCACGTACGTGCTGCTCGCAATGCGCGCGGACAACCAGGGCGAGGGCGGCATCATGGCGCTCATCACGCTCCTGCGCAGGTGGCCGGTGATCGGCCACCTTCGCGCGGTGGGCGTACTCGCAGCGCTGGGCATCTTCGGCGCCGCACTGTTCTTCGGCGACAGCATGATTACCCCGGCGATCTCGGTGCTCTCCGCGGTCGAGGGGCTCAAGATCGTGAATCCATCGCTCCACGACGTGGTCATTCCGGTCACGGTGGTCATCATCGTTGTGCTGTTCCTGGTGCAGCGCAGAGGAACAGCGGCGGTCGGACGGGTCTTCGGCCCGGTGATGATCGTCTGGTTTCTCGCGATCTCCGCATGCGGTATCGGTGGGATCGTCCGCCACCCGGTCATGCTCAAGGCGCTGTCGCCGACGTACGCGCTTTCGTTCCTGTTCGGCCACTTTCACATCGCGTTCTTCGCGTTGGCCGCGGTCGTGCTCGCGGTCACCGGTGCGGAGGCGCTCTACGCCGACATGGGTCACTTCGGGCGTCGGGCGATCACGCGGGCGTGGCTGATCCTGGTGTTTCCCGCGTGCGTACTCAACTATTTCGGTCAAGGTGCCCTGATCCTGGACAACCATGCGAACGTGAGCGGCCCGTTCTTCCTGCTCGCGCCGGGCTGGGCGCGTCTGCCGATGGTCGTGCTCGCCACCGCCGCGACCGTGATCGCCTCCCAGGCCGTGATCACCGGCGCCTACTCCGTCGCCTCACAGGCTGCCGAGCTCGGGTACCTGCCCCGCCTGCGGATTGCGCACACATCGGAGTCGACGGTGGGCCAGATCTACGTACCGTGGATCAACTGGCTGCTCATGGTGTCGGTGCTGACACTCGTGTTCGCTTTCCGCAGCTCGGTGGCACTTGCGTTCGCGTTCGGTATGGCAGTCACCGGCACCATCACGATCACTACGCTGCTGTTCTTCTACGTCGCGTATTTGAAATGGCGTACCCCACTGTGGATCCTTGGCCCCGGCGCCGCCGTGTTGCTGACCGTGGACCTGCTGTTCTTCGCCGCGAACCTGACCAAGTTCGTCCACGGCGCGTGGCTGCCGCTGCTGATCGGGCTCACCGCGTTCACCATCATGACGACGTGGCAGAAGGGCCGGCAGATTGTGTCGGCGGAGCGGGAGCGTCGTGAGGGACCGCTGGCGAACTTCGTCGAGAAGCTGCGCAGCCCGTCGGCTTTGACGCGCCGCGTGCCGGGCACGGCCATCTTCCTCAACCGTGGCAAGAAGACCGCACCGCTCGCACTGCGGGCCAACCTCGAACACAACCACGTTCGGCACGCTCACGTCGTGATCGTCGCGGTCCAGACCGAACCTGTGCCGCGGGTGCCGGCTGAATCGCGGGTGACCGTCGACGATCTCGGGTACGCGGAGGACGGCATCACGCACGTCACTGCGCGGTTCGGATACATGGAGACGCCTGACGTGCCGGCCACGCTGCGAGCGCTGGACCCAGCTGCGACCGAGGGACGGCTCGATCTGGATGAGGCGTCCTACTTTCTGTCGAAGATCGAGCTAACGCGCGGTTCGGCGCCGACGATGGCGGCGTGGCGGAAGCGGCTGTTCATCGCCACGTCGTACGTCACCGCGGACGCCGCCGAACACTTCGGCCTGCCCCGCGACCGTACGGTCATCATGGGCGCCCAGATAGACGTATAACGGCCGACCCGAATCCGGACCAGCGCCGACTGTTTCATCCACGGGGATGCGCCAATCGCAACGCCCTCTCAGATGATCTCTAAGAGGGGGTTTCTTCCCGGTAGCCGGGGCAGGATTTGAACCTGCGATCTCTAGGTTGTGAGGCGGCATGGTACGAACCGACCGATGCTGGTCTGTATCTGACGTCCAGGGGCTCCAGCGCCGCGCCGGCTGGGACGTCCGGCCGCTTCCGATGATTCTCGTGTCGTTCGTGGAGTCTCGTCCCAACAGTATTCTCGAATCCACCGCTGTCCGGAGGCGTCCGCCCGCCCCCGGCACCTCTGCGGACGAAATGCGGCCGCAGTTGATTCGTTAGATCGGCCGCCGGAAGTTAAGCGACTCGGTCATGTGTGCCGGATCTGGGTCTTGGCTGTCGACAGCCGTAGTCCCAGGGGGTTCGAGCACGACGGCGATGTCTTCGCGCAGTGTGTGCACGTCGTCGCGGGCGCCGTGCACGAGGGTGACGAAGTCGTCCGCGTTTCGGAAGATCCGCCGGCAGGCCCTTGACACGGGCAGGAAAGTGCCCGCGCGATACATCGGTGACGGCACCGATACCGTTTACCGGGCGGGGTAGCGCCGCAGGTCGCTCAGTTTGCGGTGGATGGCGCACGGCACGGGAGTGATCAGCACAGGCCCGAGGAGAAGACGCCGGTCGTGCCGCCGGGAATCTCGGGTTCGGTGGTCATGAACAGATCGAAGTCCTCGACCACCAATCCGTCGTGGAGCAGCCTCGACACCGCCGGGTGCACGCTGGGAATGCACAGCCGCGCGACGCCGTCGATCGAGGCGAGTAAGGCGCGTACGACGTGATCGGGATCTGCTCCTGGCTCGGTCACCGCATGGTGCAGCGTGCCGTCGCTGACGGCGCCGACGCCGCCGGCGACCCGCAGCGCACAACCGCCGACGCCGGCAGTCCACAGGGCGTAGGCATCGGCGCGGTCGATTCCGGTCCACGCCGCTTCGATCCTCGCGGCTTCCGCGGGCGTGCATACCGTGGCCGGGCCGGCTGAGTCGATTGATCCACGCAGGTACAGCAACGCCCACCGCACGGTCATGCCGACCCTGGCGTAGAGCGTGATCGCCCGCGGATCGTGCGAGCTGAACGTCATCCGCCGCACCGACCCGCCCAGAACCGCATCCAGCAACGCCCGACCGATCCCACGAGCCTGCCGGGCCGGGTCGACGAACAGGTCAGCCAGCATCGTGACACCGCCGACATCGACGGCCGCGGCGAAGCCGACCGGCTCGTCGTCGACCACGGCGACTACAACGGAACCGGCCGCCAGCAGATGCGCCACGTACGCCGGATCGTCGCCCGCCGCGCCGTCGAACCCGCTCGCCCGCGCGATGACGCCGATCGCCGAGATATCGGCCGCGGTGGCCGCACGGATCATGACAACAGGTTAGCCCGACCATCCAGCGCCTATGACGCACGCACGATAAACATCCGCCCCATCTCGAACCTCGCCTTCGATGCTTCGGAAGCGTATAGTTCGGAACCGTGATAAACGGATCGGTAATACTCGAGCTGCAGCGCACCACACACCTGACCCTGCATGCCTTGGCCCTGCGGCTTGGCAAACTCGACCTCAGCCCATCAGAAATCAATGCCCTCGCGAATCTCGCCGATGGGCACAGCCGAACCGTGTCGGCGCTTGGCGCCGCCGTCGGAACACGCCCGGCAACCCTGACCGGCATTCTCGACCGCCTCGAGCGACGCGGACTGGTCGCGCGCGGTACCAGTCCCCACGATCGACGGGCGGTACTCATCGAACTCACGCCGGCTGGCCGACGATCGGCCCGGACCATCGCCGCAGCCATCGACGATCTGGAACGACGAGCGCTCGATGCCCTACCCGACGACGCCATTGACAGTGCCACCGCCGTCCTCCGCGCGTTGGCGGAGACGGGATCGTGACCGAGCAACCCAGCCACCCGGCGTTCGGCGCAACCGCGCAGTTCGATGCCCTGATGGCAAAGGTGATGGCGGTTGCCGACCGATTCGGCCACCGGCAGCATGTACACCTGACATGGCTCGCGGTGCGCGAGCACGGCACGTCGGCCGCGATCACCTTGATCAGCGACGGAATCCGCCGGACCGCGCGATATGCCGGTGCGCCGCAGAAATACCACGCCACCGTCAGCGAGGCTTGGGTACGGCTCGTCGCGTCACATGCCACCGACGACACTGACGACTTCGACGCGTTCGCGCAGCGCTATCCCGCCCTCCTGGACAAGCGTCTGCTGGCCCGCCACTACCGATCGACGACGTTAGCCGGCTCCGCGGCGCGCCAACATTGGGTAGAACCCGACCTCATTGCGCTACCGCCGGTCGCTTAATCCATTCCTTGGCCGCGTTATCGGACCGCCGACGGCCGGGCAGCGCGCCTTGGTCGCGTCAGCGGCGACCGAATGCCCAGTACGCGATCGAGTTACCTGGGTTCGCAAGGATGATCACCCGCCAACCTCTTTTGCTACCACGGACCTCGCCCTCGGATCGGTGGCTCAAGTCGCGCCATGCGAGGACCGCCGACGCGACTTCCACCGCGACGAGCGTCACCATGAACGATCGTGTCCCATGTGGCTTCATGTCTCCTCCTCGTGACCTCGACTCTGGTCTCGCCTCTACCCTCCAGGCAAGTGTTAACAAGTCGGTCATCGTAGATGTCGAGCCTGGCAAACGGATAGCCAATCAACTCAGGGAAGCCGCCTCAGCGCGAGAACTTAAGGCTGCACCGCAGCCGAGTGATGACCGAGTGGCTCGTGTCACCACAGCCGCCCGACCCACCTGTATCTAGCGTCATCGCTGACACCGAATGGAATGCCGAAACTGGTGGCCAATGCGCCTCCCGCCTTCCATCCTCCGCGCGCTGCTCCGGCGAGTTGAGAGCCTCACCGGCGTATCCTGCCCGAGTCCACAATCGACGAACGCAACAGTTCCTCTCCGGCGGCTCCAGATGGGGTGACTAGGTTGACCGGCCGCCGCTCGCGGCAACAGCTTGGCCAGCGTGGCTCGCCACACCCGACCTGCTGGCCTATACCGCGGCCCGGCGACCTAGCGGCACAGCACCGCCATCTGGTGCCGCAGCACGGCAACACTGCCTGGGCACACCACAAACACGATCCACAAGCTGCTCCTTGACAACAACGCTCATTGGTCCTCGGTATCCCGTTGATCCTCGCGTTAGGCACGTGCCGATTCGCGCGGCGTGCTACGAGTGGGTGGTGGGCGATCTACTCTCCAGATGGGCCGAGAGTATCCGCGCTCACGCACGGGAAGTCCTACGCCGAGCCCGGCTCGACGGAATCATCCCGGTCCAGGCCGGAGTTGCGGCCGGGCTGGCTTGGTTTGTCGCCTTCAACCTGCTAAATCACGTCCGACCGTTCTTCGCGCCGATCTCGGCCGTGATCGTGCTGAGCGCGGCCACGGGTAGGCGATGGCGTCGCGCGATGGAGATGATCATTGGTGTTGCCCTTGGCGTCGGGGTGGGTGATGCGCTCATCGCCGTCATCGGTGTCGGGCCGGCCCAGGTCGCGGCGGTCGTGGCATTGGCCATCCTGGCCTCGAGCTTCCTTGGTGGCAGCAGTGTCACCACGGGCCAGGCGGCCGGGTCGGCGGTTCTGGTCGCGACCCTCGCCCCGCCAAGTGGCGGCTTCTATACCACCCGGATCGTGGATGCCCTGATCGGCGGGACCGTGGGACTGGCGGTGATGGCCGTGATTCCGGTCAACCCGCTGCATCGGGTACAACGTGACTCCGGCGCCACACTGATGGTGCTATCGGAAGCGGAGACCGCCGCGGCGCAGGCGCTCGAACGACGCGACCCACAGCTCGCGAGGAGCGCCCTCGACGCCCTGCGGCGCGCCGAGGACCAGCAGGAGACGTTCCGCGACACGCTTACCGTGGGACAGGAGACGGCCGCGGTCTCACCACTGCGGTGGTCGGCCCGCTCCGGACTGGAGCGCTACGTCGACGCCGCCGTACACATCGAGCGCGCTACCCGCGATCTGCGGGTGATGCAGGTATGGATCGTGGCCGTCATTCGCGACCAGGAACCCATCCCCACCGACTTACCCAAGTCGTTGCATTGCCTCAGCATGGCGTTGACTACCCTTCACCAGGAGCTCGACCAAGGCACCGAGCCGCTACGCACCCGCCACGTCGTCCGTGACGCCGTGCAGGAAGCCGGGTCAGCCGTTGCGAACGGGGTGGGTTTCGCCGGCGGCACGGTGGTGGCCCAGGTACGGGGCACGGCGGTGGATTTGCTCATTGCGGCCGGTCTGGTCCCCGACGAAGCCGAAGCTGCGGTGCGTGAGTCAGCGACGCCACGCGGCCGGGATCGTGGTTAATATCGCCCGGCCGCGCACCGACGCCACCATCCCGGCCCTTCGCTCCCCGGTTACAGGGGTTTCATCCCTACCACCAACCAGTCAGCCAGCGCGCTCGGAAACATCACGGGCGTGGCTTCACGTCAACGGCCTCGACGCGCGCTGACGCGTTCGCCGACTGTGGATAGAGCAGGACGGTTGGTGAGGCTTTCAAAGTCGCCGGCGTCCGTACGCGTCGTCGAGGTTCAGCTTTCGCGGTTTCCGGTTCCCAGCCGAGGTGATCACGACGGCGGTGCGCGGGCATCTGCGCTACCGCCGGTCCTTCCGGGACGTGCAGGAGCCGCCGGCCGGAACCCGTACAGGCCGGTTCGGATGCTCGCGCTTCTCCCAATCTGTTCCCAGCACCGCGCCTGGACTAACGCTACGGTTGCGGCCGCCGGCGAGCCACCGTACGTGGGTACCTTGGACGCTAAGGCTTTCACCGTCGGATTACGTCGACAAGCTGAAGCCCCAGCCCGGCGCATGCGTCCAGGTCGAGGCGGTAGGTGACGTAGCGGCCGTGTCGCTCTGCGATGAGCAGTCCGGCGGCCTTGAGCACGGCGAGGTGTCGTGACACTTCGGGTGGGGTGAGCGCCCAGAATTCGGCGAGTTCGCCGGTCGTGTGCGGACCACGAGCGAGGGTGCGACACAGCCGCAGCCGCAACGGATGTGCCAGTGCTGCGAGCCGAGCGTCCAGTTCATCGACGCGCAGCACCGGACGTTGCTCGCGGCCGGGCCGCGGGTACTGCAGAACTGGTTGCCAACCCGCGGTGTAGACGAGCGTCAGGTGCGGACCACCGAAGACGCTCGGGATCAGCGTGATCCCCGCCCGAGCGTTGGCGGTGAGGTCTTGCAGTTTGTCGAGCGTGAGGACGCCTCGTTCGGGGTCTACCCGGATCGCGCGGGAGATCCGTTCGAGTGCACGGATGCCATCGCGGCCCAGGTCGATCCGGCGGCGTTCGGCCTCCTCGGCGAGGGCCGGCCGGACCCGTTCCCATGTGGCGCCGAAGAACGCGGACTCGCAGTCGAGCAGGACACGGCGTACCCGGTCGCGTTCGACGGCAGGGTCGCCGAGGACCCGTGCGGCCCACGCCGCCTGCCGCGGACCGCGGGCACGGGCGGAGGCCAATGCCCGCCGTCGGGCGACCGGATCAGACAACGGTGACCACATCGTCGGCGGCTGTGTCACGGAGCGATGCGCGGCGAGAGCGGCTGACACCCAGGTTTCGTCGTCGAGGCGGTCGATGTCGTCGAGTTCAGCGCGCAGGCTCGGGCGCGGATCCGGCGGCAACAGGAAGTCGGCGCGGCCCGACACCCAGAGCAGCCCGAATTCGTCAAGTTCGGCCGCCAACGGGGCACCGATCGCGGCCGCCATGGACGCGGCCGCCGACGCCACGTCCGGATGGTGCTGCGGCTCCGCGAGCAGGTGCAGCACAGCAGCCAGCTCCGCCAGTGGCGACGGCGCGACCCGGATCCGGTCGGCGGGGACGCCGCCGATGTCGATAGACGTGACCATCGACCTCATCCTGGCAGGTGCCCGCCCCTCGCGGTTAAACGGATTGACCAGACCCGTCAATCCACAACGGCTCCGCTTGAGGGTCTCTACACATCGAGGCACCTTGTGCGGTGCACGGCCACATCCTCGGCACCGTGACCACAACGACAACGACCCCGAGCGCCACGCCGCACAACGCCGGATCGACCCGCACGACCCTGCGTGACCTCGCACGTATCCGCGGCGGCCGCCGTTACCTTCTCGGCGCCGCCGTGGAGGCGCTGACCTCAGGTCTCCTGCGCCCGTTCGTCGTGATCTACGCGATCACGATCGGATTGGACACGACACAGGCGGGGATTGCACTCACCGCCGGCATGCTGCTCGGACTCGCCGCCATACCCCTGGTGGGCTACTGGATCGACACTGGTGGACCGCGTACACCGTCCGTCGTCTCATTTCTCGTCCGCGCGGGTGGCGCCGCGACACTGGCGCTTGCTCCCGACGTGCCCGGGTTTGTAATCGGCACCGCGCTCATCGGGATCGGCACTCAGGTGGCACCACTGGCTACCAACGCGCTCGTCACCGCCCTGAGCGGCGACCGGCACCGGCCGGCGGCGCTGGCCGCCGGGCGCTCAATCCGCAACGCTGGCCTGGGCAGCGGCGCACTGCTCGCCACCGCGCTCGTCGCGGGCGGCCCCGGCGTGATCCGGTGGCTGGCGGTGGCAACGGCGATCGGATCCGCACTCGGCGGGGCGGCACTGGTCACAGTGCCGCTGCACCGCGCCGACCCCCCGGCCACCTCTCGGACTGCCCGGTCGAGGCCGGTGAGTGCCCAAAACTCCCGCGGCGGGCTACGGGCGGTCACCGTGCTCGCGGTCGCCTGCATGCCGTTGGCGTTCTACGCCGACGTGCTCGAAGTCGCCCTACCGGTGACGCTCGTCCAAACACTGCATGCCTCGCCGGTATGGTCGTCAGGCATCTTCGTCGGCAATACCGTCCTGGTGATCGTCCTGCAGGTGATCGTGGTGGTGGGCCTGTCGAAACTGTCCCAGCGGACCGTCCTCGCCGCCTCGGGACTGGTCCTCGCCGGGTCGTACCTCGGCTTCTGGCTCGGCGCCGCCTGGGGCGGCACACCCGGCATGATCGTCGTCGCCGCCGTCGCCCTGCCGTACACCGTGGGCGAGATCCTCTACACCGGCAGCAGCGTGCCGCTGGTGATCGAGTCGGCGCCGGCCCACCTCACTGGCCGTGCACTCGCTCGCTGGCAGCTCAGCTACGGCCTGGCCCGCTCAGCCGACCCGATCATCATCACCGGACTACTCGCCATCGGTGCGGCGGCTCTCTGGGTGCCGCTGACCGCGGCAACCCTGCTGAGCGCCGGCGCGGTCGCCCTGTCCCATCGTGCGGGCCGAGCCAACGCCATATCTGGGCCGGCACCGGAGTTCCTGGCGCAAGCGAATCCACCTTCCTGATTCGCGTCGGCCGTTAGCGCTTCACTGCGCGGTCGCCGGGGATTCAGCCGTGCTGGAAACAATGTGTCGCCGGCGCATGCCTGAAACCGGCCCGACATGGAAAGAGGTGGGCACGTCATGCCGATGGTGAACCGTCGCCGCTTCCTCACTCTCGCCGGCGGAACCGTCGCCGCGACCGCCGCCGCGACGATGCTCTCCGAGAGCATCGCCCGCGCCGCCTCGATCCCGGCGAGCCGCAAGACAGGTTCGATCCGGGACGTCGAGCACATCGTGATCCTGATGCAGGAGAACCGCAGCTTCGACCACTACTTCGGCACGCTGCGCGGCGTACGCGGATTCGGTGACCCGCACCCGGCGACCCAGCCCAACGGCAAGTCGGTGTGGTACCAGTCCGACGGCACGAACGACATCCTGCCCTTCCGTCCGCAGGTGCCCGGCGACGACCTGAGCCTCTACTTCGTCGAAGACCTCGACCACAGCTGGTACTGGACGCACAACGCCCTGAACAACGGCGCCTGGGATCAGTGGATCCCGAGCAAGGGCACGACCGCGATGGCGCACTACGCGCGCAAGGACGCGGCGTTCCACTACTCCCTCGCTGACACGTTCACGGTCTGCGACAACTACTTCTGCTCGCTGCTGGGCCCGACGGACCCGAACCGCTCGTACATGTGGACCGGATGGGTCGGCAACGACGGCGCGGACGGCATCGGCCCGATGACCGGCAACTTCGAGCCAGACTCCCACCCCGGTGCCACGCCGGACGAGGGCTTCGGCTGGAAGACCTACCCCGAGCGGCTCGAGGCCGCCGGGATCAGTTGGAAGATCTACCAGGACACCGGTCTCGGCCTGAACCCGGAAAACTTCTTCGGGTGGGGCCCCTCTTATGTCGGCAACTACGGCGACAACACGCTGCTGTACTTCAAGCAGTACAACGCGGCGGCGCCGGGCAGCCCGCTCTACCAGAAGGCCCGCACGGGCACCACGATCAGCACCGGTGACGACGAGACGGACGCCGCCGCCGCGGACGGCCTCTTCGAGATGCTTCGCAACGACGTGAAGCACGACCGGTTGCCGCAGGTCTCGTGGATCGCCGCGCCGGAGTCGTACACCGAGCACCCGCAGTGGCCGGCCGGTTACGGCGCCTGGTACATCGCGAACGTCCTCGACGCTCTCACCAGCAACCCGGAGGTTTGGTCGAAGACGGCGCTGATCATCACCTACGACGAGAATGACGGATTCTTCGACCACGTCGTCTCGCCGGTGCCGAACGTCGGTGACATCCCCGGCAGGTCGAACGTCCCACTCGACAACGAGTACTTCGACGGCACGCTCGGCTGGGACGCGGGCGATGTTCCTGGCCCGTTCGGTCTCGGCGTGCGGGTGCCGACGATCGTCGTGTCGCCGTGGAGCACCGGCGGCTACGTGAACTCCGAACTGTTCGACCACACCTCGCTGATCAAGTTCATCGAGAAGCGCTTCGGTGTCGTCGAGCCGCAGATCTCGCCGTGGCGGCGCGCGGTGACTGGCGATCTGACCTCGGCCTTCGACTTCTCCAAGACACCCGCGAAGGCGCCGAGACTGCCGGACCCGTCGGCATGGCAGCCGACCGGTACCGACAACGGCTACGACCACCCGGCGGTACCGGCCGAGGGTGAGCTGCCCAAACAAG
The DNA here is from genome assembly GCA_963724705.1 of uncultured Actinomycetota bacterium. Classification (GTDB taxonomy): domain Bacteria; phylum Actinomycetota; class Actinomycetes; order Mycobacteriales; family Micromonosporaceae; genus DASQPR01. The sequence continues at coordinate 324,469 of CAVRVS010000004.1, read as the reverse complement.
AGGCCGGCGTGCGCCCGGCCCGGAGGCTCGGCTATGACCTCGCTGCCGACGTCACGTTCGCCAAGGGAACGCTGACGCTCACCCTGCACAACAGCGGCTCGATCGGCGCCCACATCTACGCCCGCTCACTGGCCATCCCGGACGCCCCGTTCAGCTACTCGCTGAACAAGCAGACCTCGATCAGCGACCAGTGGGCGGTCAGCGACGTGTACGACCTGGAGCTGCACGGCCCGAACGGGTTCTTCCGCTACTACGCCGCGTCGCCAACCTCGCCGCTGAGCGTCAAGGCGCGCCAGACCGGGACATCGGAAATCACCTTCGACGTCAGCCTCGCCGCGGGTCACGCGCCGACGAAGCTGACGGTCGGCGACGCGTACGGCAAGACCGTCACCGACACCGTCAAGGGCGGGAAAACGACGAGCTTCAGCTTCCGCACGACGCGGACCGGCGGCTGGTACGACGTCACCTTCACCAGTGCCGCCGACCCGGACTTCACTGTCACAGCGGCCGGACGGCTCGAAACCACCGACAACCTGACGAGCGATCCACAGTTCGGCAGCGGGCCGCGGCCGCGATGGAATCGGAACTGGCAGCCGCGCAAGCAGGTGCGCAAGGGCCTGCTCGTCCCGCCGCCCACCGAGCCGAAAGGGCGTGGCAAGCAGAACCAGCAGTACGGGCCCGCGCACTAGAGTTCCGACTGCAGGCAATCTCCGAGAGGGCGTGCGCGCGATCACGACGTGAAGCTCCGCGGTGATCCGGATCTGTTGTGCCGCAGATCGGTGGAGTTAATGGCTGCGGCGAAAAGACTTTGACTCGGGCGCCGTGCCCGCCGTGGGTGAGCTCGGAGTCGCAGGTATACACCGGTGCTGTCAACACTTCGGCAAGCGCGACGTCGCAGGCATCGTAGGTCGTGTAGTTGTTGCGAAGGTCCCAAATGCGGTCGGCGAGTGAAGCAAGCTCGTAGCGCGATGGTGAATGCGAAGTGGTCCGTCTGTTGCTGCTGTCCGGTCTTAAGTTTGAGCTTTCCGCTGAGAATGAGTCTCGCAGATGGAAAGGACCTCGACGTCGAGCAGGTGAGGAGCGTGCACGTCGTCGGTAAGAGAGCGGTTGCTCGTCCGGTGGGACAAGCCGTAGCGCAGCTACCAGCGCACCGGCACCGTGATCACCTCGACCGGGAACCGGAATCCGGCGAACGCAGACCGCGACGCCGACGCCGGGCAGCGGCGTGTTGAGAGCCTCACCGGCGCATCTTGCTCGATCCACAACCGACGAATGCAACAGACCCGCTCGGAGAGCTTCGAGCAAACATACGGTTGCACATATATATGCGACAGCGTATGTTACTTGGGTGCCAGCAGAATTCGCGATCCTCGAAGTGATCGCTGAACCGACGCGGCGACGAATCCTTGACGCGGTCCGCGCCGGCGAGCGGTCGGTCGGTGAACTGGTCGAGAAGGTCGGGATGCATCAGCCAGGTGTGTCTCGTCACCTCAAGGTGTTGCGCGACGCCGGGCTGGTGGAGGTTCGACACGATGCTCAGCGGCGGATGTACCGACTCCGTCCAGAACCGTTGATGGAGCTCGATGCGTGGCTGGAGCCGTATCGAGCGGAGTGGACAGCGCGGCTCGATTCGCTCGAACAGCACCTGCGGCGCACCACCAAACCGATCCGCCCAAGTTCAAAGGAACACCAATGAGCGACTTCCCAGCTGCGTCCTACGATGGCGCGTTGGACCGCACCGCCGACGGTGGCGTCATCCGATTCGAACGCCATCTCCCCTACCCGATCCGCGACGTCTGGGACGCGATCACGAATCCGGCGCGGCTGGCGGAGTGGTGGTTGCCGTTCGACGCCGACATCACGGTCGACCTCCAAGAGGGCGGCCAGATGGTGTTTGCCGCCCGTGGTAAGGAACCGGTGACGATAACCTGCACGATCCTTCGCGTCGAGCCGCCGCTGCTTCTCGAGCACACCCACCTCGACGCCGCCTCATACCTGCGTTGGGAACTCGAGCCCGTGGACACCGGCTGCGTGTTGCGACTCAGCCACTTCGTGACCGACACCGCCGGGGCGATCGACAAGTGCTACGTCGTTGGACTGCACGCCTCGCTCGCGCGGCTTGAACCGTGCCTCGCCGGTCGTCCAGTCGCGTGGGATTGGGACGGCTTCGCCGAAGCGCAGGCGCACTACGCGAGCGTCGGCCTCGCGCCGCCCGTGAATGACGCGTGACGACGGCCGAGGTTCGTGGCGCACGCCGCGGAAGGACCAAGGAATGTATCAGTTGCTAGGAGGACCGATGAGCAAGCTCAGATGTCACATCTCGATATCGCTGGACGGGTTCGTCGCCGGCCCGAACCAGAGCGAAGAGAACCCGCTCGGCGAGGGCGGCGAGCAGCTCCACAACTGGGTGTTTTCGCTGGCCGCCTGGCGCCAACTCCACGGCTTGCAGGGCGGCGAGGTGAACGAGAGCGCACGGATAGTCGAGGAATCGCGCGAGAACATCGGAGCTGGGGTGATGGGCCGCAACATGTTCGGCCCGGTCAGCGGCGGCCCCTGGGACGACGAGCAGTGGACGGGCTGGTGGGGCGACGACCCTCCTTATCACTACCCCGTGTTCATCCTCACCCATCACCCGCGTGATCCCGTGGAGATGAAGGGAGGGACCACGTTCCACTTCGTCACCGACGGAATCGAGTCCGCGCTCGAACAGGCAAGGATCGCCGCTGACGGCAAGGACGTCATGCTTTGGGGCGGCGCCCAGGTCGTTAACCAGTACCTGGCCGCAGGGCTACTGAACGAGCTCGAGCTCCACGTGGTTCCAGTACTGCTCGGCGACGGCGCTCGCCTCCTCGACAGCCTCGGGGCCGCGGACGTACGGCTCGAGCAGATCCGGGCAGTCGAAGCGCCCGGCGTCACGCACCTCAAATACGCGGTCGTGACCTGACCCGGCCTGCCTGCGCATCTCAAACCACCGACAGCGAGCGCAGCGGGGACCAAACCCACCGATCCGGCCGGCAAGCGACCACAACATCGAATCAGGCGCCGGCATCGACCACACCGCCCGAGTAACGTATTTCCAAACCGCCGCCATCCGAGGCGTCTGCGCCGACACCCCGATGAAGCTGCGAGAACACACGCGACATGTACTGCGCGGCGATCGCCTGGCCGGCACGGTCGCGTGACGCGTGCGCGGCGCCTTCTACCTCGTGGCGAGAGTTCTCACACGTCGAACGCGATCATGTCTCCGGTCGCCGGACATGTTGACGTCGCTATCCCAGCTCCTGCTTGACGAGTTCCGCACCTCGTCGTGGTGGATGAGCGCCGAGGCTGCCGCGGTCTAGGTGTCCAGGACGGCGCGGACGGCGGCGCCGAGTCCGCTGGCCGCCTTGTCGTTGACCAATACTGCTGCGGCCCGGACGGCGTCGCGGCGGATGCCCAGCATCGACCGGAACCCGGAGGTGCCTCCGTCGTGCCCGAGGTATCCGGGCGGTCCGAGGCTCCAGCCGAGCCCGACCGACCGCATCGGGTCGAGGTGCGCGAGGGGCAGCTGTGCCGCCCGGATCGCGGCGCCGACCCGCGAGTCCGGTGGCCGCAGGCTTGCGGTCAGGTAGCGCAGCATGTCCGCCGCGGTGGACTCGATGCCGCCGGCGCCCCACAGGTGGTGGCTCCACCGGGCCACCGGTAGGCCTTGGGCATGTCCCTGCAGTCGTACGCCGTCACCCTGGCCGGGTATGCCGGTCGCGTCCATGCCGAGCGGCTCGAACACGCGCTCGGCCAGCAGGTTCGGCAACGGCCGCCGGTCGGCCCGCTCCAGGACCAGGCCGAGCAACTGGTATCCGAAGTTGGAGTAGTCGTGGTCGGCGACGGCCGTCTTCCGGGGCGGTACGCGCCGCAGTTCCTGCTGTGCGACCTCGGCGGTGAGGAACGCGTAGGGATCCGCCGCGCCCGGCACGTGCGACGGCGACAATCGTGGCAGCCCGGACGTATGCGTGGCCAGTTCACCGACGGTGATCTCGCCATTGGGTCCGGCGTCGAGCCACCGGCCGATCTCGTCACGGAGCTCAATGATCCCGTCGTCGACAAGGGACGCGAGCACGGTGCCGGTCATCGTCTTGGTGACGGACCCGATCTCGAACCGCGCGTCGTCGGGTGCACCGTCGGTTCGGCTGCACCCCGAGTCAGCGTCGACCGCAGCGACCGCGATCGCCGCACCGAGCGGGAGACCCGGTCGCAGGGACGTGATCAGGTCCCGCACGGTGGTCTCGGCCCAGGTCACTCGGCCATGGTAGGCGGCCAACAAATCTGCCGGGATTACAAACTGATGCTGCCTAGTCCAAAACTGACGGACGACCAATGTGCGCAGCCGGTCAGTGAACACACGCTGTCAAGTCGTGCTCGCCAGGCACCGAGTGAGCTGACTCGTACCAGCGCTCGGGCTGTCCGTCATAGCCGCCGGCTTCGCGTACGTCGCAGGCCGCAGACCCGGCCCGCCGTCCTCGATGCCGACGGCGTCGTCGCCGACCGGGTGCCCGCGCAGTGAACCTAGGCAGACACCCACAGCGCAGCCGTCCAAGACACACCTGCAGCACCGTTCGGCTATACCGGACACGCTAGCTGTTTCAGCGGTCGCTGCAGTCGGCGCCACGCGGTCGACCAACTGCTTGGCCGCATAGAGCCCCGCGGTGATCAGGTTGTGTCCTTGCTGCCCGAGCACTACGCCGATCAGCGTTACGTTGCCGGTGCCCAGGTGCCGCTCTGACCGGAACATGAAACAGCCGCCGGCTGCGTCGTCGGAGCCGGTCTTCATGCCGACGAATCCGTCCTGGCCGAGCAGGGTGTTGGTGTTGGTCACTTCACCTGCGACCGGTAGCGAGTAGCTGCGGGTGGCCATCATGTCGGCCAGCGTCGTGTCCTCGGCTACCACCTGCGCCAGACGGAGCTGGTCGAGGGCTGTTGAGACGGTGCCCGCGTCGTACCCGCTTGGATCGGTGTAGGTCGTGTGGGACATTCCGAGCGCGTGCGCGGTGTGGTTCATTTCGGCGACGAAGGATGCGACGCTGCCGTCGACTTCACGTGCGACGAATACCGCGATGTTGTTCGCGGACGGCAACAGAATCGCCATGAGGGCATCCCGCTCACTGAGCTCCTCGCCGGCGCGGACATCGACAATCGACTGACCCTCGCCGCGCCTTATCTCGGTGTCGGCGACATCGCGCTGACCGACGACGAATCGCGGGCCGCTGTCACCCGCGTGGAGCGGATAGTGCTTGCGCACGAGGTAGGCAGTCATCACTTTCGCCACGCTGGCGATCGGGACCGGTTGCTGGTCCGGGCTCACCGCAGGCCGGCCGTTGCCGAGCACGTACGCTCCCTGTCCGCTGCTCGGCCACCCGTCCGTCGACAGGTAGGTGCGGTCCTTGTCGTTGAGCAGGTGCGGGGCTGCCACCAACGCCGTGGCGACGAGGACAACGACGATGCCTATTACCGAGCCGAGCAGCACCCGGCGACGCTCGCCGTAGCGGATTGTCGTGCCGTAGTGAGGCTGCAGCGTTGCCGTTCGTGTTCGTTCGTTATAGGTCACGCCCGCAGTCAAGGCAGCATGGTGTTGCCAACACGTACGTGGATTTCGAGACGCTGACGATATGCGCCAGATGGTTAGCATCGGAGCGTGCGCGTATTAATCGTCGAGGACGAGCCCTACATGGCAGAAGCCATCCGCGATGGCCTACGCCTGGAGGCGATCGCGGCCGATATCGCCGGTGACGGCGACATCGCTCTGGAGCTGTTGAGCATCAACGCTTACGACATCGCCGTCCTCGACCGTGACATTCCCGGGCCGTCCGGTGACGAGATCGCCGAAAGTATCGTCGCCTCCGGCAGCGGTATGCCGATCCTGTTGCTTACTGCTGCCAATCGGCTTGACGATAAGGCGTCCGGGTTCGGGCTCGGGGCCGATGACTATCTCACCAAGCCGTTCGAGCTGCAAGAACTCGTGCTCAGGCTCAGGGCACTCGACCGCAGGCGCGCGCACAGCAGGCCGCCCGTTCTCGAGATCGCCGGCTTGCGTCTGGATCCGTTCCGGCGCGAGGTCTACCGCGTCGGCCGCTACGTCGCGCTCACTCGTAAGCAGTTCGCCGTACTCGAAGTCCTCGTCGCCGCCGAGGGCGGTGTGATCAGCGCCGAGGAACTCTTGGAGCGAGCGTGGGATGAGAACGCCGACCCGTTCACCAACGCCGTACGCATCACCGTCTCGGCATTGCGTAAACGCCTCGGCGAACCTTGGATCATCGCCACGGTTCCCGGCGTCGGCTACCGCATCGACACCGCACCCGGCACCGGACTTGATGGAGGCGACCGTGGATAGGTCCCCTGGTTTAAGTGTTCGCCTCAAGCTCACCCTCAGCTACGCCGGGTTTCTCATGCTTGCAGGTGCGTTGCTACTCGCGGTCGTGTGGGTATTCCTTCTGCGCTATGTGCCCGACCGCACGTTCATCGGCGCCCCTCGTTTTGGTCCCACCCGGTCCGACCTCCTGCGCGCGTTCGCTCCGCGGGCCGCCGAAATGTCGGCCTTCCTGCTGGTGTTCGGGCTCGTAGGAGGGTGGCTGCTCGCCGGCCGCATGCTCGCCCCCCTTGCCCGCATCACAGAGGCCACACGAACGGCCGCGACCGGATCGCTCGCCCACCGTATCCGGCTACCGGGCAGCAGAGACGAGTTCCGCGAACTCGCGGACGCCTTCGACGCCATGCTCGCGCGGCTGGAAGCACACGTCGCCGAACAGCAGAGATTCGCCGCCAACGCCTCCCACGAACTGCGCACCCCGCTAGCGGTCACGCAGACACTTCTCGACGTGGCCCGCAACGATCCGAATCGCAACAGCGACGAACTCGTCGAGCGCCTCCACGCCGTCAACACCCGAGCGATCGACCTCACCGAAGCAATGCTGCTGCTCAGCCGCGCCGACCAGCGGTCCTTCGTCCGAGAACACGTCGACCTGTCCCTGATAGCCGAAGAAGCCACCGAAACGTTCCTCCCCTTCGCAGAAAAACGTGGCATCACTATCGAGACCTCCGGCGACACGACCCCCACCATCGGCTCACCCGCGCTCCTGCTGCAAATGGCTACGAACCTCGTGCACAACGCGATCGTCCACAACCTGCCCGAAGGGGGCACCGTGCGGGTCACGACAAGCGCTCACCCGCAGAGTGTGGTGCTCGCCGTCGAGAACACCGGCGAGAAACTCACCCGACAACTGGTCGCCACGCTTGTCGAGCCGTTTCAGCGCGGCAGCAAACGCATACGCACCGACCATGCCGGTGTCGGCCTCGGCCTAGCGATCGTCAAGAGCATCGCCCAAGCACACGAGGGAACCCTCACTCTCATCCCCCGGGCCGCTGGGGGGCTCTGCGTCACAGTGCAACTGCCCGCCGCGCCACTGCCCCCTGGCAGACGACGATCAGCGGAAGCAAGCTGGAAGCATCACACGCTTGCGAGGTCTGAGGACGTTTGCGACGGGCGCACCGCACCGCCCTGATCGCATCCGTCTCCCGTGCCTCCGAATGGCGGAATAATGAGATCGAACTAGCCGCACACGAACTGCTGCAACGGCTCGACGCCGCCACCTGACTCTGAACCGGCGACCCGAAATTGTTGCGGTCCGACGCTCGTTATGTGATCGTCGCAACCCGCAGCGGGGTGTCGTCGACGATGTCATGCCGAATACGACCTTGGCTGGGCAACCGAGCCCGGAGCCGTTCGACCCACGGTCCCGCGGTGTCAGAGGGCAATTCAGATTGACCAGTCGCGAACACGAGCCGTATCGCATTGCGGCCGTGCAGACCTCGCGAAGGCCGACCGGCCCTGATCCGATCGCGACCGTCGCAGCGCACGCACAGAAGAGCAGACCGACAACCGCGCCATACAAGCGGACCACGAGTGCTGACAATGCCATGCCGGTCCATTAGCGACCGTGCCGCGCCAAGGGGCTCTCCGAGCCGCGGGTTAAGAGTCGACCGCGCGTCCCTGGTTGTCGCCGTGGCCTGCTGGTCAACCGTCCACGAACGTCGATCCACGTCGGCCCCGGCTGGACCGCTTGGCTATAAGGATGGCTGTACGCACGATGGGTCACTGGGCTCCGATGTGGCCCCAGCTTCGCCACGCGAACGCCGATCACAGCTTCGATCGTCCAAGTCGTCTCGTGGCGTAGCCCGAGGCCATTCTGTCTGCCCGACACAGATCGTTAACCTCGATCCCCCCGCCGGACGCCTACAATCTGGCCATGACGACCGGATGGGGCAACGAACAGGCCCAGGACGCCGTTCGCCGCACCCTTCGCGGCGGTAGCTCGGGACGAGTCGCCGTCCTGGTGGTCGCTTCTGGCTTCCTCGCCCTGGGCATCTATGCCGCTAACGCGTTCGTGTGGGTGCCCTTCGGAATTGCCACAATCGGCGCCGCGCTCACAGTCATCCGCGCGGCAACCAATGATCGCGCGATACGCCGCCTAGAACGCCGCAGCCCCAGGTAATTTGACGCCCAGACTGGCCGAAGCATCGCGTGAGGACATGCCCCGAAAATGAGCGGTCGACGCGACGACAGCGAGACACGCATTCCCTTGCGGGCCTTTCCCGGCGTTGCCTGGTTCGTCGTCTTCGTGCGCCGATTAGCTCGCGCACAGCTGGAATCCGAGCATCCCACCGTCGTCGCAGGCGGCAAGCGAATCTCTCGCCTGCGCCAATGTGCCGATCAGCTCGCACGCGACGGTCGGGAAGATCAGGCGGCTGCGACGCAACTGCGGACGCTCGCCCGCGGCAACCAGCGAAGGCTGCTGCAAGCCGCCGCGGTCGTGCGGTCTAACGGCTATGTTCGTGAAGAGCTGCTGACCTACCGCGCGAATGAGCTGCTTCAGGCCGCGGCGAGCGGGCGTGAGGTGCGCCCAGCAAGCGCGGAACAGCTGGCCTGGTTCGACCAAGTCGAGCAGTTCATCTCCGGCACGCCCGAGGATGTCTACGGTCGGATACGGGATCGGCAACCGGCGTTGGTCGAGCTCGAGCAACTCACCCGCAGGCTGGCGGCGAAACCGGAGGCCGCCGTGATCGGCTCACCGGGCTGGTTAGCGGTGTACCAGGAGGTTGTGTCTCGGCTCGATCTGCTCCTGGGCCCCGACGCGTCCGTCAACGATCCGCTGCTTCGTACGTTGCTCGTCCGGGATGTCGCGCGACGTTACCTTCTGCGAATTACCTACGGCATCGGTTAATGCGCCCCCCCGGGGCTGGACGTCAGCGCAAACGATCACTGCGGCCGAGCACCTAAAGGATGACCAGACGGTATGCGGCCACGTTGATCAGCGACATGTGCAGGAATGGGTGTGTCAACCGACTGGGGGGTCTCGGCCTCCCAGCGCAGCAGGTCGCCTGGCTGGCAGTTGAGTTCCTCGCAGAGCGCGGCGAGCGTCGAGAAGCGCACCGCCTTGGCGCGGCCGTTCTTGAGTACCGCCAGGTTGGCGGGAGTGATCCCTACGCGGTCCGCGAGCTCGCCCACGGACATCTTCCGCTTGGCTAGCATCACGTCGATGTCGACAGCGATCGGCATCAGATCACCGCGTCCAACTCGGCCTGCATCTGCGAGGCTTCGACGTCGCGTGCGACAGCCTGGGCGAGCAGCATCCGAAGTACCAGCACGATGAGTGCGACACCGAGGATGGCCACGCCAACGCCACCCATGATGATCGTGACGCCTGGGTCATCCCGCTGGTCCGGCGCATTGATGGCTGTAACCGCGAACCACACGAGGGCAGCCGACACGATCGAGCCGATCACGACGTCGACGTACCGGAAGGCGGCGTGGGAGAACACGGTTCCACGGCGCGCCATCGTCACCAGCCGCAAGACGCAGACCAGGGCGACCTGGACCGACGCCATCCCCAGGATCGTCATGACGCGGAACGCGGTCAGCGGGAGCGAGCCGTCCTCCGGGTCGCTCCCGCTGGCCAACGCCCACACCATTCCTGCCTGCACGAACACCGTGCCGGCGAGCATTACCACGAGCACGGCGCGCAGCGCTCGCACTGTCAGCTTTCCCACGCTGATCCTTCCATCGATTTGCGATGGGAATCTATCGACTATCGATAGATAAGGCAAGGGCTGGAACGGAAGGCGCGGGTCCAATGCATTGACCCTCGGGCAGGCATGTCGGTAGCGACCTTGGTGATGCATCCGCACATCGACATGACGGGGCGTTGCCGAGCAGTCGACTATGACCCTGCGCGACGGCAGCGACAGCTTCTACTACTAGATCCACCGATAAGCATCAGGTGGGACGGAAACGTCCAGCATCTGGTGGAGCACGACATGCGGTTCACCGAACTGTCGCGTCCCCGTTTCAGACTGCTCGAACGTCGGCGAGCCGGGTGACTGCGTACTCGTCGTCCCAGCAGACGGCGGCTTCCCATGCGGCCGACGCTTGCGCCGCGATGTCGTACGCGGCGTCGTCGAGGCCGGCGGCGTTGTCGGGCAGCACAAGGTCGAGGTCGGGGATGTCGACGTGCGACTCATCCCAGTCGATCAGCCCGACCTGATTCGCGGTCATGCGGATGTTGCCACGGTTGTTGGGGTCGCCGTGCACGACGCATGTCTGCCGTCCGGCCAGACGCGCCCACGCTGCTCGGCATCGAGCAACGCTCTCCGGGGGCATCGCGCCGAGGTCGATCTTCGTCCCGGTCTCGGCGTGCAGGAGGTCGGTCGACGATCGCCAGCCTGGGCGCTGCCGCCAACCCTGCGTCAACCGATGCAACTCGCGGAGCGTGCCGGCCACGCGACGCCAGTCGGCCTGGGTCTCGGGCGGTCCGCCATCCACGTAGGTCATCACCACGAGACCGTCGGCGAACAGCCGGCCGTCCGCAGTCGGGATCGGCGCCGGCACGGTCAGACCTTCGCCGTCGAGGTATTGGAGGAGCTCGGTCTCCCACGCGAGATCAGCGTCGTTCCTGGTGCCGAGACGACCGACCGCGAGATGCCCGTTGACGCGGACGCTCCACACGTCGTTGGCGACTCCGCCAGCGAGCGGCTCGATGCGAGCGACGTCTTCACCCCACTGACCGAGTACCTCCCACCCCACCGGCCACATGTTACGGGGTTCGGAACATCACTGTTCTCGGCATGACAGCGCGTTTGGCTGCACCCACTCATCGGTTTAACACCGCGTGAGGCCAGCGATAGAAGTCCAGATCCACTGTCAGAGCCAAATGGGGTGCCGATCCGGGTCCGGACGGCGGAACAGGGTAACCACGGCAATGCACAACGTGTTCACTGGCCAACGACTCGCCGCGACAGCACCGGCTGGCTCGGCCTAGATGTCATGTGGACCCACTGCAAAAGTTTGGACGGCGGCGATCGCGTACAGCCGTCCACCGACGGAGATGCCGGCGTCGCCGAAACTCGCGGGCGCCCGGTGACGAGTACTTGGACCGCAATGCGGTGCCGGCCTCGGACCGAAGCCGGCACCGCTGCCAATCCAGTCAATGACCGTCAGGGTAACGATCTCAGGCGGCCGTCGGTCGGATGTTCTGGTTGAGCCGGAACAGGTTGGTGGGATCGTAGCGGTCCTTCACCGATGCGAGCCGGGCGTAGGTGGCCGCCGGGTAGGACGCTCGTACGCGATCCTCGCTCGCCTCGCCGGTGAAGTTCACGTACGACGCCGCGTCCGGTCCGAGCGCGGTCACATGCCGAGCGTGCCCATTGGACGACCGTGTCGAAGCCGTCCGCGCCCGGTGTCCGGGCCACCGTGTTGAGGATGTATTCGCGGTCGCGGGTGCCGAATGCGGTGGCGTCGGCCGCAACCCGGCCCATTGCTCCGCCGAGGTGATGGATGTGGAGTTCGGACAGGGCGTTGGGCGTTTCGGCGTACGACGTGACGAGCGCGTCGATCGTCGTGTCGCCGAGGTCGGTGAAGAACGCGGACCGGAAGTAGTTCCACATGCCGCGCGGGTACAGCGGATCGAGCAGTGTCTGCATCGCGACGTACGGCATCGGGCTGAACACGTCGGCCACCACCGGCGCGAGCCTGCGGAACGGCTGGGTCGCTGCGTCGCCGTCCTCGGGTCGTCCCGACCAGACGCCGAGCACGGCGACGATGGGCTTGCCGTGGATCTCCTCGGGCAGGAACGGCAGTGGCGGCGCGGTGGTCAGATTGATCGCCATCGACAGCTCGTCGGGCGCGCTCGCCGCGGCCTCGCCGAAGCCGTGCAGGACTTGGGCGGCGTCTTCACCTCGGTAGAAGACGAGGCCGGCGAAGACCGTGGGGCCGACATCGTGCGCTCGGAACTCGAATGACGTGACGACGCCGAAGTTGCCGCCGCCACCGCGCAGCGCCCACAGAAGGTCGGGGTGTTCGTCCTCGCTGGTGTGCAGGTACTGGCCGTCTGCGGTGACGACGTCGGCGCCGATGAGGTTGTCGGCGGTCAACCCGCACCGGCGAACGAGCCAGCCGATCCCGCCGCCGAGGGTGAAGCCCGCGATGCCGGTTGTGGAGACGAGGCCGCCGGTGAGCGCGAGCCCGAATGCCTGGGCCTCGGCGTCGACGTCCTGCCACAGGGCTCCGCCCTGCGCCACGATCCGGCGACGGTTCGGGTCGACCCGGACCGCGTTCATCGGTGACAGATCGAGCACGAGGCCGTGGTCGTTGGTCGAGAAGCCGGGGATGCTGTGCCCGCCGCCGCGTACGGCGAGGGGCAGACCCTGGCTTCGGGCGAACTCCACTCCGCGCAGAACGTCGGCCACGCCCCGGCAGCGAACGATCAGCGCCGGCTTCTTGTCGTGGGCGCGCGTTCCAGATCGAGCGCGCGTCGTCGTAGGCCGGGTCCCCCGGCCGGACCAGTTCGCCTCGTAGTGCCTCGGCGAGTTCGCCCAGCGTGGCGTCGCCCAGTGCGTCGTGACGCGTGTCCGTGGCTGTCATGGATGCTCCTCGCTTGTCGTACCCGATTCCTGTTCATGGACGAGTACGACGCTACGAAGGCGACCTTCGCAGCGACTTAGCGCGACTTAGCGGGCGGTCAGCGGGCGCGCTTCGCGATCCGCTGCCCGAGCGGCAGGGCGGCTGCCCGTGCCGTACCGATGCGGCAGCCCAGGCGGGCGAAGAGCCCGACTGCCGCACGGCCGTGCGTGGCGAGTGCCTCTTCGTCGCGGTCGTCGCGAGCGAGCTCGGCGGCGAGCAGCCTCACCCACGCCTCGAGTCGCAGGTACCCCTGCGGCTCATACGCGTCCGACGCCTGTCCGGCGAGCACCCGGGCGGCGTGCCGGTCGCCGGCCAGCAGTTCGACCACGGCGAGGCCCAGCAGCGCACCGGCAACCCCCGGGCCGTCATCGACGGCCTCGCCGCGGTCGAGGGCGAGGCGGGCGAGCCGTCGTCCCTCTGCGACATCTCCAGCCGCGGCGGACAGCAATCCGAGATTGGCGAGGCAGAGGTTCTCGCCGCGGTGGTCGCCGAGTTGTTCGCGGATCCGCAACGCCTCGCGCAGATGCCGTGTCGGCCGGTTCGAACAGGCGTCGGTCGCGCTCGATGCACCCCAAGTGGTTGAGCGCGTGGGCCAGCCCGGCGGCATCGTCGAGGTCGGCGAACACCTCGACCGAGCGGTGTACGGCGTCGAGGGCGTTGTCGAGATCGCCGGCGATCCGATGGGCGTCGGCGAGCGCCGACAGTGCGTAGCCCTGCGCCTGTACGGCGCCGACCCGGCGACCGAGTAGCCAGGACTCTTCGAAGACCGGCACCAACGTCCCGTCCACCGGGATCAGCGGCAGTGACAGCGTGACAGCCGGAAAGAACGCGACTGCCGTCGGATCGACGAGGCTCAAGTGAGCAAGGCAGTCGGCGAACCGTTGTCGGGCCAACGGCACGTCCTCGCGGAACAGCGCGGCCATGGCCGCCAACCCGCGGGCGGCGCAGGCGACCGGCTCAGCGCCCAGCGCAGTCGGCGTCGGCGAGCGCCGCCGTCGCCGTTCGCTCGACCTCGTCGAGGTCGGCGCCGGACAGCAGCAGCGTGCCGCGCAGGACCCGCGCGTACACCACCTCAGCTGGGTCACCGGACTGCTCGGTGGCTGCGACGCCGGCGTCGGCGAGCCCGGGCAGGTGGTCCGCCTAGACCCCTGCGCGCGTCGAGGATCGCCAGCCCGAACAGCGCACGGGCCCGCTCCCGGGTGGGGGCGAGGGGCAGCTCGAGGATGCGTTCAAGCCAACCCGCACCCTCGACGAAGTGACCCCGCGCCAACCAGTACCGCCACAGGCTCACCCCGAGGAGCAACGCCTGTTCCGGGTCGTTGCGCAGTGCCCAACCGAGTGCGCCGCGAAGGTTGTCGTGATCGACGTCAAGCACCTGAGGACGCTCGACGACGACACCGGCCGTCCGTTCCGGGTCATGGGCCAGGGCGAGATCGAGAAAATGCCGGCAGTGTGCGGCCTCCAGCGCCTCGACCTCCCGCGCCGCCACCAATCGCTCGCGGGCCATCTGCCGGATCGTCTCGAGAAGTCGGTACCGGGAACGAAGACCCGCCCGCTCGACCTGGACGAGAGACTTGTCGACGATCCGGCCCAGACAGTCCAGCACATCCGAGCGAGGCAGCAGCTCGTCCGCGCAAACCTGCTCAACCGCTTGCAGCGAGAAGCTGCCGGCGAAGACCGCGAGCCGACGGAGCATGGTCTGCTCGTCCGGCGACAGCAGCGCGTGGCTCCATTCGAGCGTGGCCCGCAGCGTCGCGTGCCGAGTGATCTCGCCGCGTCGACCAAGCAGGGCGAGCGCCTCGCCCAGCCGCTCGGCGATCTCCGCCGACTCGAGGTGGGACATGCGAGCGGCGGCGAGTTCGAGGGCGAGCGGAATGCCGTCGAGGCGACGGCAGATCTCCACAATCGACGCCGAGTTGCTGCCGTCAAGCATGAAGCCGGGCCGCACGTCCTGGGCACGGTCGAGGAACAGCCGTACGGAGGCCAGACGCGCCAGGCGGTCCGGGTCGTTGCCGTCCTCAGGTTCGGGTAGCTCGAGTGACGGTACGCGGAACGTCACCTCGCCCGGAACATGCAACGGCTCCCTGCTGGTCGCGAGTACGGTGACACCGGGACAACTACGGCGTAGCGCGGTGGCGAGCGCGGCACAGGCGGCCAAGCTGGTGCTCGCAGTTGTCCAGTACGAGCAGCAAGGTTGCGCGGGGCCAAGCGGGCGACCAGTGTACGCAACGGATCGGACCCCGCTGCAGGATCCAGCCCGAGGGCGCTCGCCACCGTATCGGCAACCAGCCGCGGGTCGGCCACGGGCACCAGGTCGGCGATCCATATCCCGTCGGGGTACGGCCGACAGAAGCCCGCGAGCGGCTTCCTCCGCGAGCCGGGTCTTGCCGGCACCGCCGACCCCGGTCAGAGTGAGGAGCCCACCTCGGCGCAGCAGGGAATGGACATCGGCTATCTCCCTTTCGCGCCCGACGAAACTGGTGAGCGCCGGGGCGAGATTGTGCTGAGGCAGCTCCGTCGCCTGCGGCTTCGGTTCGTCGAAGCTACTGGTCAGCAGGTCCCGGTAGAGATGTCGGGTGTCCGGATCGGGATCGGTGCCGTACGTGGCGCGCAGATCACCGCGCAGCTGCTCGTACCGCGCCAGCGCCTCCGAACGCCGGCCCGCCGCCGCTTGCGATCGCATGAGGCCACGCACCGCGCGCTCGTGAAGGGGGTCAGTTGCGAGTGCACGCTGCAGCGCATCGAACGCCTCCGCCTCGTTCCCGGCCACACCAGCGGCACTGGCAGCGTCGGCGAGGTCTACGAGGAGGTCGCAGAAGGTTTCCCGCAGTTCCTCACGCGGCCGCATGGCCCAGTCCTCGAACCGGTCCTCGGGCAGAAGATCACCGGTGTACGCAACCGTCGCAGCGCGCAGATCGGCAAGGTCACCGCTGGCCCGGGCGACCGCGGTCAGCTGCTGGAAACGCCGAACATCGACCTCGACCAGCCCACCCGCGAGGAGCACGACGACGTCGTCGCGCAACTCCAGCCACCCGTTGCTCGGCTCATCGTCCGCGAGTACCCGACGGGCGACGTGCAAAGCCTGATGCAAGTTGTTCATCGCCGACACCGGATCACGGTCGGGCCACAACGCGTCGAGGAGCACGTCGCGGTGCAGCCGCTGATCATCGCGTCAATGCCAACAGCTTGACGATCGTGCGCGCCTTACGCAGACGCCATGCTCCGGCGTCGACGGGCTCGTCGCCCCGATCGACACCAAAACCACCGAGCAAACGTATGTGCACGCTCAACCCCCGAACCCACCCTATCGACCCGCCCGCTCGTGGGCCCTAGGCGCACGGCTCAGGCGTATTGCCGATCGGCCGGCGATGGCTGACCGCCGCCATGGCACGGAGCCCGGAAGCAGGGTCATCGCGGGTTGGCACCGATACGTCGTCGCGCTCGGCCCCAACCAGCTGACGCGCGTTCGCGGCGGATCGCCGCCGAGTACCTCGAGGTCGTGACATGGGTCCACGGCTTGGTGCTCACTCGGCCGCGCTCGACAGACATGCCACCAGGATCGGATGTCTCGACACCGCAGGGCCGGCCGCTCCCGGGACGGCGAGTCGACGGCAGCCGGAATTTGATGTGGTTCATCGTTTGGCGGTGCTGGAGAGGGCTGTGCGCGGGACAAGACGACCTGGCAGCGTCGGCGCTCGCGGACCGTGTCACCTACAGCCGGCTACGTCGCGACGAGACACTCCGCATTTTCATCTCGCCCCTCCCGCTGTCTCATCCAGACAGTCCCGAGTGAGGTGAAGGTCGCTTCGGTTCTGGCTGCGAATTGCAGGCTAGGCATCGCCGGCGAGAACAGGTCAGTTGGGCTTGACGATGTTTCGGCCTGGCGCGTCGGCCGAATGATCGGCGGGGACGGGTGCTTTCACGACCGCGACACTGTCAGATCCAGATGTGTTCCTCGGCGATGGCGCCGTCGCGCCACTTTGCCACGGTTACCATCTGGCTGCCGTTATCGAATTCTCCGACTACGCATGTCCAGTCGCCGGATCCGAACTTGATCGGATGGGATTTGATCTGTGCTGGCGTCCCACCGGTGGTTTGGACGAACGCTTTCATGGCGTCGATATGTTCATCGATGCCATGGGTTGGGGTCTGCCCGTGAACATCGACGACCACGTCGTCGGTGTGGCAGCGGGCGAAAAGGCCGTTCCAGTCGGCTCCGTTCCATGCCCTGAAGTCAAGATCGTCCATGCTGTTGAGGTTGCGAGTGACCTGATCGTCTGCCATGTCAATGCTCCTCCGGCTGGCTTTGCTACGACCCAGCCGTCGCCGAGTCCGTGGCTGATCTCTTCACTCCACGTTACGCCTGGCCGGGACTGGTGAAGACATGGCCGCAAAAGTAGCCGCCGAACTCAATGCTGCGGCGCGACGGACTGGGCTGGCCAATGAGCTCGGCAACCACCCGGCCCGACCTACGAGCACCTGACAGCGCGCCATCGACTCCGGTCACATGCCGATGTGCGGTCGAGCACGAGGGCATGCGGCGCGGGCTGTGAAATGATCAGATGATGGCTTTCTCCTCCTCGGGACGGGTCACGACGCCTGTGCTGGATGTCGCGTACGAGCAAGCGGGTGAGGTCGACGCGATGCCGGTCATTCTTCTCCATGGATTCCCGTACGACGTGCGGGCCTACGACGATGTGGCCGCGATTCTCGCTGCCAGGGGTGCCTTCGTGCTTGCGCCCTACTTGCGCGGCTTCGGCCCGACGCGGTTTCGGGACGACACCACGATCCGGTCTGGACAACAAGCTGCGCTCGCGCAGGATGTGCTCGACTTCATGGACGCGTTGGACGTCGAAACCGCAGTCCTCGCGGGCTATGACTGGGGAGGCCGGGCAGCGTGCATCGCGGCCGCGTTGCGGCCCGCCCGGGTGCGTGGCCTGGTCTCCGTTGACGGCTACAACGTGCAGAACCTCGCGCACGCAGGAGAACCCGCCGCCCCCGAATGGGAGCGTACCTACTGGTACCAGTATTACTTTCATTCCGAGCGCGGCCGTCGCGGGCTGGATCGCAACCGTGACGAGCTCTGCGCACTACTGTGGCGCACATGGTCGCCGAGCTGGGTGGGTGCCTCCGCAGCTTTTCCTGGCAGCGCCCCGAGTCTGCACAACCCCGACTTCGTCGACGTCGTGATCCATTCCTATCGACACCGTTACGGACTCGTCGACGGCGACCCCCGTTACCAACCGCTCGAGGACCTCATCGCGCAACAACCGCCCATCACCATTCCCACGATCGTGCTCGAAAGTGGCGAGGACGGCGTCGCTGGGCCGATCGCGGCAGAAGACCGCGACCACTTCACCGGGCCTTATGAGCACCGGCTCCTGCCGAGGGTTGGACACAACGTTCCGCAAGAGGCTCCGGAGGCATTCGCGGACGCCGTGGCAAGCTTGCTGACCTGACCTGACATGCCTGCTGCCTAAAGCAAGGTCCCCTCGTGCCGCTTATGGTGCGACGCGTCCTCTTGTGCCGGGACGAATTAGCTGGCTCTGCCTCCCCGCGGAACTGAGTTTCAGGCCATCCGGGTGCGGAGTGTGCTCGGGGTCAGCCCTGCAATCCGTCCCACGACCATCGTGGAATGCTTAGACCCTCGGGGACATCGTCAGCAGAATCGTGGTAACGCGACATCGTCGTGGTTGTGGCCCAGGCGAAGTAGTCGTGTAACACCTGCCGGAGCGGCTCGGCCGGTTCCAGCCCGACCTCCTGCATCGCCTGGTCGAAACACGCGATCGCCCGGCGGTCCATCTCCTCGTGCGGTCCGTTGCCGCTGTGGATCCGTACGACCGAGGTTTCGTCGCCATAGGTGTCGGAGTAGGTGGTGGGGCCGCCGAGGGCCTCGGCCCAGTAGGCGGCGAGTCGCTCGTTGTGTTGCGGATGGAATCCGTGGCTGAACGCGTGGCTGACTATCTCGTCGGCCATCACCCGGACGTGCCACGCCCGGGCCAGCCGGAGCAGGCCCTCGCTGCCGCCTGCGGCCTCATACACGCTGTGCATGTCTCCAGAATGCCAGGGTCCGCGCGGGGGCACAGACTCACGATTGGACCCTTCCAGGGTCGTCCGTTTCGGCAGCCGCAAGCTGGTAACCAGGGCCTTCCCCGGCTACGTTTGATCCAGTTCTGCACCAGCTGGCGGCTGATTGCGTGATGCTTAGCCTGTTCGGGCGCGATCAGTTCGGCGTCGAGAAGCACACCGTAAGTGCCTGATCCGTTCGATTCCACGAGGAGAGCGCTCGGGCGAGCTCCATGGAGTGACGAACTGCGCGATCCTCCCAGGTCAAGCCTCGCAGAAACCCGTCGGCCTCGAACCATGTCCACGGCGTGATCGGAGGGTGACTCATGCCCGCACAGCTCAACCACACCATCGTGCACGCCCGCGACAAGCGACGCTCGGCCGAGTTCCTCGCAGGGATGCTGGGTCTGACTCAGCCAACCGAGTACGGGCCGTTCCTGGTCGTGCGCGTGGCAAACGACGTCTCCCTCGACTTCGTCGATGATTCCGGAACGATCCATCCACAGCACTATGCCTTCCTCGTCACCGAAGAGGAGTTCGACCTGATCTTCGAGAGAATTAAGGAGCGCGACCTGACGTACTGGGCAGACCCGTACCACCGGCGGCCGGGTCAGATCAACACCAACGACGGCGGACGCGGCTTGTACTGGTCCGATCCGGACGGGCACAACCTGGAGATCATCACTCGGCCGTACGGCGGATAGCACTAAACGAATGCAGGTCACGGGGCGGTGGTCGCCGGCGGGAAGCTCGGGGCGAGGCCATTCACGCTCTGAAGCCGGCCCTCGGGCTGCGGCCGGATCCGCGACTAAGCGCACTCTTTCACTGCTGGGCGCGTGCGCGTTATGCACGATCCTGCGCGTCATCTACAGCTCGGCGAGTGGGTGGTCTTCTGGCGTCGCCGGGAACGAGTGATTGGGCGGGGCCGGGACACCGGCCGGACCCACCCAATCCGGTCGCCAGGTCAGCCCGTGTAGGGCGAGAGCAGATGCGTGAAGTCCCATGTGTTCTGGACGATGCCGGAGCAGTCGTTCTTGTCGCGGCCGCCGGGGCAGCCACCGTTATCTCGTTGGATTGCCCAGATCGACAAGGTGCCGATGCCGTTGGCCTGAGCGAAGGTGAGCAACTGCTGAGCGTCGGCGAGGAAGGTAACCTCGGTCTTTTTGGGGAAGTCGTCGATGCCGGGCAGGATCGTGTTGCCTTCCATCGCCCACAGCTGGGCCGATGTCTTGGTCGGGTAGAGAGCGGCCAGCTGGGCATGGAGGCCTTGAGCGGCGCTGATCGCGGCGGCGCCCATCTGAGTAGTGACGTGGTCGTAGTAGTCGAAGGTCATGATGTTGACGACGTCGACGCGCGCGTTGTTCGCCACGGCGTTCTGTAGAACGGCGAGGCCGTTGGACTCGAGTCCGGCCGGTTCGACCGGCAGCGTGTAGGAGATCTGCAGAGGCCGGCTCTGGGCGGCCGCCCAGTCCTCCACGATCTTGATCGCCTTGTTGCGCCGGTCGATGCCGGCGGCGTTGGACAGTGATTTCACTTCGACGTCCATGTCGAGGCGGGTCACGTTGTAGGTGGTGATCACCGATTCGTAGGCGGCGGCGATCTGGTTGATGTCGGTACAGGAGTCGGCGAGCTCGGTGCCTCCATTGTCGGCGCTGAATCCACCGAACGACGGGATCACGTCCCCACCGAGGGCGCGCAGGCTGGCGATGTCCGACAGGTAGCGGCCGGCTGCCATGGTCTGGGCCGCGTCACCGTTCCATACCGGGGTGCAGGAGCCTTTCGTCGGGACTTCGACGAAGGCGAGGGTGAAGTAACGGGCACCGGACTGCTGCGCGGTGGTGGTGATGCTGTCCGTGGTCCACGTTTCGAAGTACGGCGCGTACACATGCGCCGGCATCGGCGTCCCGATGGCGTACGCCGGCGCGTCGGCGAGCATGGCGCCGCCGGTGCCGAATATCAGGGCGGCAAGCAGGGCGAGGGCGTGTCGGGGTCGGAGAGTCATGTCAGGCTCCGCTCATTTGCCAGGCGAACGCGAGCGGCGACGTGATGGTCAGGTCCACCGCGGGTTCGGTGTTTGAGTAGGACTGCACGTCGTCTTTGAATTCGGCCGCGTTGTTGAACGGCGAATACAGGTCGGCACCGTTGGCGGGACACGTACGCATGCCGGACACGAGCCCGCGCGTGGCGGCGGCGTTGGGGCCTTCTACCGCCGCTCCGGCGAGAACCGGTGCGGTTCCGTCGAGCGATCCGACGAGGTTGGCGACCTGATGCTGCATGCAATGGGGGAAGGTGGTGCCGTCACCGACGATCAGCGACAGGCCCCACGCGTTGGCGCCCAGGATGTTGGCCAGCCATCGGTCGGCGTCAGCGGCGTACGTGGTCGTGGCGGTGAGGTGGTCGTACTCGCGAGCCATCACCGTGAGTCCGGCGCCGTGCACGGTGGTGTCGTAGGTCGCCCAGGGGAACCCGAATCCGAACGGGTCGGTCGCGGATTGGGCGACCGCCTTGTCGAGCTGCTTCTTCAGGTCTGCCGTGAGGGCGGCGACGGTAGTGGCCAGTCCGGGCGGGTTGCCGGCGCGGGCGATAGCGTTCGCGAGCTCGTAGTGGGCCAGGCCGCTGACGTCATAGAGGTTGAGGGTGTCGCTCGCGTCGTTTGGGCCGGCGATGTAGGCGTTGGCCCAGGTCGCGGCGCTCTGCAGGTAGAACAAGGGATCGGTGTGCGGCAAACCGGCGGGTGGTGTTCCGGCGGCGAGCGCAAGGTTGAGCTCCGTGGCGCCGAGTTCGAGGTCATCGCGCCACTCGGTTTCGGGATAGAAACTGAACGGGATCACGGTCAGCAGTGGTGCGGTCGGGTTCGTGTTGGCCAGATCGAACACGTGCTCGGCGGACAGGAGGCATTTGTTGGCGTACGCCGGGTCGCTGGTGCGGTAGACCTGGTAGCACAGCGCCAGAGCGGCCGCTTCACGGCCGGCGAGGTTCGGGCTGATCAGTCCGCCGGGGCTGTTGGCCGGGAACACCGGCCGATTCCGGATGTACCTGTCGGCAGCCGCGGTGCCGCCGAAGGTGTCGTCGGCCTGAGGGAGGCGCCAGATGTCGTGATCTCCGACGGTTTTGGCGTTGCCTTCGCCGATGCCGACCTGGTAGTAGAGCGTCCGGGTGTTGTCATTCCACATGTTCTGCAGCCAGCTGGTCCCGAACTTGGCCTCGGCGTTGAACGCCGCGCCCATTTGGGTGGGGAAGTCACGCACGCCGGCGAGCATGAGGTCGACGGTGAAGCTCTCCGTTTGCACGAACTTGAGGTAGTCGCCGGCGTCCCACCAGCCGCCTGAGGCGTCCATCGTGATGCCGAGCGGCGTCAGGTCGCCGGAGAAACTGCCCGAAGACTTCGCATGTGGCGTCGCGTACGTCATCGCGGTCGCATCGTTGAGGTGTCCGGGCGCAGTCCGCAGTGCAGAGGGGATGTAGTTCGCGCCGTCGCGTTGGTTCTGGTAGAACGAGACGGCGTTGGCCATCGCACCGGCGTAGACGTTCTGGCCGCTGTCGACCCGGAACGTCGGTGATGTCGCGGCGATCGGCCCGGCGACCGTGATGGTATAGCTGCCGGCCGTCGCGACGGTGTCGAAGTCGAGCGCGTAAACATCCGGGTAGCCCGAACTCCACGATCCAAGGTTCGCGCCGATCGGGGCGGTGTAGACGGTCGTACCGCCGGAGTTCTTGACGGCGAACGTCGCACCGGTCTCAACCCCCGGAGCCATGAGGTACGCGCGTTTCGTCGCGTTGGCGTAACCGAGTTGATTGACCCGTACGAATGCTGAACTGGTCACCGCGTGTGCGGGGGCGCTTGGGGTGACGACGAACGCGGCGAGGACCGCCGCAACGACCGCGGTCTGCAGGAGATGGGAGCGTACCAAGCTTGGCATGCAGGGCTCCTTCCACACGGTCGCAAAAGATAGTTAGATTTCCTATCTGATAGATACGCGCGTATATCCTCATGTGTCAATGCCAAGCCGTGACTCCTCCGGGCCATTTCGACGGAGGATCGGCGGGCCGGGTCCAGGGCGCCTGAGGCGATGGCTGGCGACCTGATCCGGCGAGATGTCGCCGGCCGGCGATGGGATCGGAACGCAGCTGCGGATCGGTCGGTGATGTGTACCCACGGGCGTTGCCTCAAGGGCGAGGTGGCATTCCATCACGAGGGATCGTCAGTCCGATTGCTCGCGGGCAATGGCCGTGCAGGCGGCAACCCGATTCTTACTGTCGCGCGGCCGACCGGACTTTGCCGAGTGGCGAAACGGCTGCTGGGGTGCACCGGCCATGGTCGGTGAACGGAAGCCCGAAGGGTGCGACGCAACGAGGTCGTCGCACCCTTCGGGGTGGCGCTGGTTTACGAGCTAAGGGCCGCCAGGAACGCGGCACCATTCGGGGTACCCACGCCCGTCACATCGTCGTACCCGGGTGCGGTGTGGATGGTCAGACCGGAGTCGAAGCTCATCGACCGCAGCGAGTAGACGTAGCCGTTTTCGTCATTGATGCCGTTGACGTAATCGGAGCGGACCGCACCCGTCGCCGAGCCGGGCTGCACAACGTCGTGGTATGCGGCGCTGCCGTAGTTGGCGTAGATGAGCGGGTTGGCAAAGCCGATGACGTGCCCGGCCTTCTGCTGCACGAGCGCCATCATGCCAGCCATCAACGGGGACGCGAGGCTGGTCCCACCAATGCGGTATTCGCCGT
This sequence comes from uncultured Actinomycetota bacterium, assembly GCA_963724705.1. Lineage (GTDB taxonomy): Bacteria > Actinomycetota > Actinomycetes > Mycobacteriales > Micromonosporaceae > DASQPR01. The sequence continues at coordinate 300,687 of CAVRVS010000004.1, read as the reverse complement.
ACCTGGCGCCATCCGGGAACGTCTGCGTCTGGCCCACGAGCATGCCGGTCGTCGGGTCACCGAGCGCGGCGATGTCGGGAACCGCGCGGGCCGGTGCGCCGTTGCGGTCCGCGATCGAAGCGGGTACGACGCCGGCCTGGTACGACGGCTGCGCAAACAGATGACTCGTTCCACCGCCGGATCCGTAGAGGTAGGCGCCCGGGGGCGTGGGCGTGAACGCTCCCTTCGACAGGGTCGACTTGCCGGTCTCCCAGCCCGTCTCGAACAGGTACTGGTTGCTCGCGCCAACACCGAGGGACGTGCCACCAACCGCGGTCACCCACGGGCTCGACGCGGGCCAGTCCGGCGTCGCGGCCGCGGCGTTGCTCGGGTTGCCACCAGTCTCGTCGCCATTGTCACCGGAAGAGAAGTACACACCGATGCCGGTGACCGCGGCCTGAAGCATCGTGTCGAGCTGCGAGTTCATGTATCCCGGTGGGAGTGCCTCGCTCGCGAAGCCGTACGAGTTCGTGACGATCGACGCGAGATGCTTGTCCACGACGTTGTTGAGGGCAGCGTCGAGGTCCTGGTAGTTGTTCGGGGCACCGACGTAGACGATGTTCGCTCCGGGCGCCATCGAATGGACGGCCTCGACATCGAGCGTTTCCTCGCCGTACCAGCCCTGCGGGTCCTGTACCCCGCCCTTCTTGCCACGCGCACCCGACTCCGGGTGGTGGTAGGTGCCGGGCGCAACGACCTGGCTGAACTGGCCACCGTTCATAGTCGGCAAGCCGTGCTTCGACGAATACGTGTTCGCGTCGTCCGCGATCGTCGGCGACGCGTAGGCGTCGATGATCGCAACGGTCTGGCCGCGGCCGTCGTTACCGGCGGCAATCGCGCCGGACACGCCGTACGCGCCCTCCAGCTGGCTCGGCGTGTAACCGCACGGAGCGTACGGGTAGTTGCCAGGCACGGTGGTGCCATCAAGCGTCGCGGTGTTCGTCGTGGTCTTCTGACCCCAGTAGTCGGAGCACGGTTGTCCGTTCACGAATCCGGGCGACGGTGGCGCGTCATGAGTGACCAGTGCGGCCGAGTCGTCGAGCCCGACGACGGCGGTGACCGCGGTCAGGTTGGACGGCACCGACAGCGCCGACTCCGGCGAATGCAGCGTCAGGTCTCCGTTGGTGTAGAGGCCGATAGTCGCGCCGAAAGCCGCCTCCGCCTGCGCGACCGAGCCTTCGGCCGCCACATAGTGCCCGTTGTCCGGCGTGTAGTCGACAGTGAAGCCGGAGTCGCGGAGCCACTTCTGCACCGCCGACACGTCCGACTGGCTGGGTGCGAATTGGCTACGGAACTGTTGCGGGGTCAGGAACTGGTGGTAGCTCGAATTGCCCGGGGTGGACACGGCCGTTGCCAGTTGGCTCACCGCGGCCTCGTCACGCCAACCGAGGTAGACGCGGAAACCAACGTGATCGCTGCCGTCAGCGGCGCCCTGCAGCGCCGACGCTTTCGCCCAACCGGGCACGCTTCCGGACAAGGTCCGCTTCGGTGCAGCCTGCGCGGCATACGCCGGGCCCATCGCGGCGGCTAAGCCGACGGCGACGCCAATGGCGAGCATGGTGCGTTTACGCATGCGCATAACTCCTCGAGAGTTGATCGATATGACTGAATGCCGCCACTTACACCGGGTAGCTACGCGCTTACCCATGCACACATGGACGGTCAGACGTGTCGCATACCTCAGCGTCATCGAGGCCCACGGCGTCACACTGGGCGGCCGCACCTGCGTCGACACAGGACACGAGGGAGCGGTACCGGATCGGGTTGCTCGACCTTCAAGACCGCCCTGTCGGGCCCGGCCAGCACCCGCACCGGTTGCGCATTGCGGGACGAAGCCGACCGTGCCTGGAGATCTGCGATCTCGCCACGTCGCCTGGATGATGCAGTAGCGGCTGGGGACGTGCGCGGCCATTCCACGACGGCGCCACTCGATACGGATGACCCCCCCGCCGCATCGCAGCGGCACGCACCCGCCGGATCGTCTGAGCGTTACTTGACAATCCCGCTCCCGCACCCGATCGATCAGGTGGTCGCGCGGCATCGAGCTTCGTCACGTACGAAGGGTCGGATCGGAGTGCACTCGGGTGCTGCTCGCTCGGCCGAAGTCACCATCATTGCTCGCTCGATCAACATCGCCGTACGCGTTGCCGCGGCTACCCGCCCATCAGAACGTTCGCTTATCCCGACACACCGGGCCGCCACGCATGCTTGTTCGCATGTCGCCGACGCTGAACGTGTAACGCACCAGCGGCCTGTGGCGCTTTTGTAGAGGGTGGTGGCCTGAATCATCATGGACCGCGACCGGCCGACGTGGGTCTGCTGCGAGGGCTCACGTGTTGGGAGGGGTGGTGGCGACAGGGCGGCCAGCGCCGGATGGGCCGGATGACCTCGAGTCTTGTGTCATTGCCGCGCAACGCGGTGACGCAGCGGCGTTCGACACCCTTTATGTGACCGTCCAGCCTGGTTTGCTGCGGTATCTGCGCGGACTGGTCGGCGAGGATGCCGAGGACGTCGCCTCTGAGGCGTGGCTGCAGATCGTTCGGGACTTGCCTGGGCTACGCGACACGCACGGGTTTCGTGGCTGGGCCGCGACCGTCGCTCGGCATCGGGCGCTCGATCATCTGCGTCATCACAAACGCCGCCCCGCGGTGGCGACTCCGATCGAGGACCTGGTCCAGCTGCCCGCACATGGGCGCGATCCGGGCGAGGAGGCGGTGGCAGCGGTCTCGACTGGGGCGGCCGTCGCTCTTATCGCCAGCTTGCCACTCGACCAGGCTGAAGCGGTCCTGCTGCGGGTGGTCATGGGCCTGGATGCCAACGCTGCGGCCGCGGTGTTGGGTAAGCGGCCCGGGGCCGTACGGGTGGCCGCCCACCGAGGTCTGCGTCGGCTCGCCGCCCGACTTGCCGAGATCCCCGACGGTGCTGGCCGGCCGTCAGTAACACGCGCTGCCCTCGTGGCGCCGAAACAGGTGAGATGAGCATGTACCGAGCCCGCCGCATCAACGCGCGCACCGCCGAGGATCTCCTCAACGGTGCCGGTGTCGATCCTCAGCACCAGCGTCTTGCCGACGTGCTTCGCGCCGTGGCCGGGCCGACCCAACCGGGTGAACTGGCCGGCCGGCACGAGGCGCTAGCCGCATTTGGTCGCGCTCGTCTGCGTCCTTTCCCCCCACAACGGAGACAGTCGATGATCAAAACAGCGGTAGTCAAGCTGCTCACCGTCAAGGCCATAGCGGTTGGCGCCCTTGTCCTAGGTACCGGTGGGGTGGCTCTGGCCGCCAGCACCGGTGCCCTGCCAAACCCGCTCGGCAGCCACCCGAGCCCAGCCGCATCGGCCGGGCAGTCCGGTTCCAGCCACGGACCGGCGGCCTCGCCCCACCCCGCCGGCAGCGCAGACCCGTCGCCCTCGCTGGTCGGGCTTTGCCACGCCTACACCGCTGGTGCCGGCTCCGCGCAAGGCAAGGCCCTGGACAACCCCGCGTTCCAAGCGCTTCTGGTCGCGGCCGGCGGTAAGGACAACGTCGACTCGTACTGCACCAACCTCCTCGCCACCACCACGGCCCACCCCAGCGGCTCGCCGAGTCAACACCCCGGCGGCCAGCCCAGCACCCACCCCACCGGCCGACCGAGCGGCCACCCCACCGACGCCCCCAGCGGTCACCCGAGCGGCCACCCCACCGCAAACCCCAGCCCGAAACCGTCCCACTAGGTCGTGCACGGCCCCGGACCACTGCGCGCGCCCGGGGCCGTGCGCCACGGGGCGCGACCTCATCGCAAATGCCGAGAGCACGATCGCTTGTCGATCATCGCCATAGAGCAATGACCGATGCGGGAAGTCGCGCCCGAACGTTGCTACGGTCGGGTCATGGCTGACCTGGTCGACGTTGCGCCCGACCGTTGTGCATCATTCGTTGCGCCGGTCATCGAACGGCTGACGCTCGCCGTCGTGAATCTTGCGATTTCCCGTGCTCCGGCCCCGCCCGGACCGGTTGCCGCGCCGGCCGACGCGATACGGATGCTCGGCCAGCTCCGCACCGCGCTTGCTAACCCGTCCGGTCACCGAGGACGGGCTGGCCGCGGTGTATCGCTACCGCGACCCGGCGGACGTCCAACGCGACGTCGAGGCGCTCGTTGTCGGCGGGCTGGTCGAGCGGGCTGGCGGTGACGCCGTTGTAGCCACCGAACGTGGTCGGATGATGCTGACCCACATGTACAACGTCACCGCGACTGTGGCCAACGAACTGTGGACAGAACGCGAGGGCAGTCTTGCCGAGCTTGGCGACCTGGCAGGACGCCTGGTCCGGGCTGGGCTGGCGACCGGCGGCACCGCATACGCGACTATGGCCCCGCCGTACGAGCCCCCGGACGCCTCTTCGGGACTGCTCCTGCACACCCGGCTGTCGGTCCTGCGCTACCACCGGCAGGACGCGCACGCCGCGGCGTGGCAAGCGGCCGGACTCACCACCACGACGATCAGGCAGCTGCCAGTGGGCGCCAAACGCGAGGCCATCGAAGCGGAGACCAACGTTCGTGACGCGGCGCCATACGCAGCGCTCACCCCGGCCGAGCGCCTCGCATTCCTCGCCGGCCTAGCCGCGCTTCCCGGCTGAGGTGTTAACAGCCGGCTTGATGCCCACCGTTGGCCGAGCTACCCGACGAAGGCTTGCGGCGGTGCCGGCAACCGGCTGCGCCTGACGACCAGCGGGCCCGACGTCGACGAGTCGAAAGACTCGCCGGCCCATCCTGGCGATCCACGATCAACCACTGCCACCGACGCGGTCGACCCTTGCCATCGCCCTTGCCTCGGCCCGCGCGGGTATCGGTTGACGACGAATGTCGGACACGATGATGCTGTGCCTTTGCTGTGCCGATTCGGGCGCAAACCGTCCGCGCGGCGTTCGTCGGAAGGGGACCGAATGCTCAAGAGACTTGGCGTCGTGATCGCTGCCGCTGCCGCCGTCGTGGTGGCCGCGAGCGCACCCGCCAGCGCGATCACGCACGGGCAGCCCGACGCGAGCGCCCATCCCCAGGTGGGTGAGCTGTTGTTTTTCGTGCCGGACGAGCCAGACTCCCGGTTCGACGACCCGGGCGCGTGGTTCACCTGCTCCGGCACGCTGCTCAGCAACAATGTCGTTCTCACCGCCGGTCACTGTACGTACGGCGTCGGCAGCGATGGCGCTTCGACGACCGTTGGCGGCGGAACCGGTTCGGGCGGCGACGACGTGTGGATCAACTTCAACGACGCACCGGACTTCTCCATCCTTCCGCCCAGCTCGTCGTACGGTCGCGGCCAGAACGCCCAGCGCTACCACGACTGGGCCGCGGCGCTGAACGCCTCCAGCGAGTGGCACCGGGCCACATCGCACCCGCATCCACAATTCGACCCGAGCCAGTTCTTTGTGCATGACGCGGGCGTGCTCCAGCTTGAGCACCCGATTCAGCACGCCGAGCACGCCAGGATTTCGCCCGCCGGCTTCCTTGACCAATTCCAGACCGGGCCGAATAATCTGCAACGCTTCACGGTCGTCGGCTACGGGCTCAACAAAGAGCTGCCACACGCCGACTTCGGCGGCGACGTTCGGTTCAACGGTACGGTCAAGCTCACCTCGCTGAACGGCACCTTCGGCGTCGAACAGGGCACGATTGCGCGTTTCAGCAACAACAACGGCACGACCCACCAAGGCGGTACGTGCTTCGGCGACTCCGGCGGTCCGACGTTCGTCGCCGGCACGAACCAGATCGTCGCGGTGACCTCGTTTGGGCTCAGCCCCAACTGCACCGGGACCGACGACGAATACCGCATCGACCAGAGCGACGACATCGCGTTCCTTGCGACCTTTGGGATCACGCCGTAGGCCATCGACGCAGTCGACAAAGACAGCCAGACGTGTTGTGCCCCCGCCCCCGGCGGGGGCACAACAGTGTCCGTTACCCGGCGACGGCGATGCCGCTCGCGTCGACGGTTCAACTCATCGGCCGAACCTCGCCGGCATATCTGCTCACGCAGTGGGGCATGAGGCGCCGAGCAAGCTCGTAGCAGCCGGCGGCGGCTGCTCGAGCCCCTAGACCCGTTGCGGTGTGCACGACACCGCGACCAATCATCGACCGATACTCGCGGGCGCGCTGTGCGTGACTGCGAGCGTGGCGGTAATGATGGGCCGGAAGGTGTCGCGTATCACCTACCCGCAGCGGCCCTAGCGTCGCTGACCAGCATGCTCAATACCTGCTGACCGGCACATATGCAGTCATCGACGACCAACGTGGGGCGCGCGGGCCGGACGGCTGTTTGACGCCAGGACGACTGTTTAGCGCGCCGCGAAAACCGTCACCGTCGTTCCCGCTAGGCCGGTTGTGACGATCATCGCCGGATAGAGCTGCCGCGTGAGCCAGAGCCCACGGCCGCCGGGCGCGTCCAGCGTTGGCCCGTCATCCGCGCTCGGTCCGGCGAAGCCAGCACCCCACTCCGTCACCGCAACCCGCACACCACCGTCGATAGCGGTGATCGTGATACGACCCCGACCCCCACCATGAACGACGGCGTTGGTTGCGATCTCGTTGGTCGCCCACACGAGAACGTCGATCCGGTCGCCCGGGACACCCGCTGCGTCAGCACGGCGAGCCACAAGCTCGCGCACGCGACGAAGTCCTCGCACGGTGAACTCTTCGGAAACCTGGTCCTGGGCACCGGCAGCATCCATGTCCCACCGCATCTCTGGCCACGGCGAAGCTCGAACCTGTCACTTTGCCCGCTTCGCCAGTGTCCCAAACACGAGGCCGTCCCCGATATTCGTGCCCGACGTCGTCGCGCAAGCCGTCGACCCACCACCCCGGGAGCAGCCCTGCCCTACGACAAGATGTCGCACTCACCGGGCAGACAATCCTGCCCACACCCACCCCGAAGCCGAGAGTGCCTCGATCGCCCTTCAGCGTCGTTTCTGGGCGATCGAGATCGGGTACCCCTGGATATCGAAGCGACTGGAGCGGAAGCGTGGACGTGGTAACGAGATTCGTCGATCCGATCGATGCTGCCCAACGCTGCCGGCCGTGGATCGCGTTTCCGGTCGCGGTCGTCAAAAAGTTCGGTGACGACGGCGGCGGAAACCTCGCTTCGATGCTGGCGTTCTATGCGTTCCTAGCCGTCTTCCCATTGCTGCTCGTCCTGACTACCGTGCTCGGTTACGTCCTGTCGAGCGCGAACGGGTTACGGACACGGATCCTTAACTCCGCCGTGGTGGACTTTCCGGTCATCGGCCCGCAGCTTCGAACAAACGGACTGCACGGCCACTGGTACGTCCTCGTCGTCTCTGCGCTGTTTAGCCTGTGGGGGGCACGTGGCGTGGCTAACGCGGCTCAGAGCGCATTCAATACCTTGTGGAACGTACCGTTCGCGAGCCGCCCCGGTTTCCCATCGGCAATCGCGCGGTGCTTCGGAATTCTCGGCGTCATGGGCGTCACGGTCATCGTGACCGGTCTGCTCTCCGGCGTCGGGGGCTCGACGGGATCGCTTGGCATTCTCGTGCGGGTGTTGGCGCTGGCTGCCTCTACCGCAGTCAACGTCGGCCTATTCCTTGTGGCCTTCCGGCTGGCGACCGCACGCGCCGTCCAACTTCGCGAGATGTGGCTCGGTGCCGTCGCGTCGGCGCTGCTGTGGCAGGTCTTGTTGGCGATGGGCGTGCTGCTGATCACCCACGAGGTCAGACATTCACAGGAGCTGTACGGGACGTTCGGCGTCGTGCTCGGGTTGCTCGCATGGCTGCGGCTGCAGGCCCAGCTGACGCTCTACGCGATCGAGGCCGATGTGGTACGGGTCCGGCGGCTCTGGCCGCGGAGCGTGGCACCGCCGCCACTGACCAGCGGCGATCGGCGGGCGTACGAGGCGTACGCGGAAGCGACTCGCCGCCGTCCTGAGGCCGAGCAGAACGTAGAGGTCAACTTCCCGGAGCAGTCGACGGTCGGCGGGACCAGTAGCCGCGAGCGTCGGCCCACCGGCCACGACCCGGATCGGGACGCGGATGGCGACGACTCGCCCGCGCCCGGCCGCGCATCGGTTGCCAACGGCGACGAGTAACGGCTAAGCATGTCTACACCCGCCACTCAGCGAGCAGTCTTGGTCTCGGCGCGGACGTGGTGTCTTAGTGGGCAACCGATGTAGTAGTTGCCTTCAACGTAATTCCGTGGCCCGCCTGGGTGGCGGTCGGCCGCAGGACACCGTCGGACGGGGCGCTTACGCCGTCGAAGAGGACTGCGTCGGCGGCGACATGGTCGGCAAACCATTCCGCGTGCCGAAAGTTGGGGATCGCCGCCCACACGGGAGCGTGCAAGTGCGGCGCGCAGTGGCGTCACTGCAGGCACGCTGATACATCCCCGTCAGTTCATCACACGAAGTCCTCATCTCGCAGCAGCCACGATCCGCGTGGGGTACAGCCGTGTGCTGGCTAGAGACTCTGCTGTCCATGGCGACTTCGGTGCGTCTACGTACGTACCCGGGGAAACGATCGTGAACTGTCCGCGGGGGCGCGGATCCGGCTCGGTGGCACCGCCACGAGTCGCCTGTCGAGCAGCCCGACGAAGCCGACCACGTCGCATCGGTAGCCGCAGAACAAATACGGTGCATGGTCGTCACGTACGGCCGTGTAGTCAATGGTTTGAGAGGGTAGATGGATCAGATGACTGAGCCGACCAGGCATCCGCGTCCATTCGACGATCCGGACACCGACGAGTTCGCTGCCGAATACGACGAGACATGGACAGTCGATCAATCGCCGGACAAGGCGGAGGAGCCCGAGTCGTCAGAAGGCACTCAGGTCTAGAGCAGTCGCCTCGCCGATCCTCGATATCCGGCCGCGATAATCCGCGACCGGTTACGACCGGTTCCGCTCGGCCAGCTCCTGCAGGAATCGCGGTAGCCGGCCGGCGCCGAAGTCGTAGTACCGCACCCAATGCGGCGTGATCGCGATGCGTGCCATCTGGTCATACATCGCGAGGGAGTTCTGCTCGAACTCGGCCACCGCTTCGGGGGCGAGGGACTTTCTGGCGTTGGCGACGTACTCGTCAGTCAGCCCGTCGACGATCTCGATGCTGGCCCGCCCGCGTATCGATAGGGACCGCGCCTGTTCCGGTGTCTCGCCGACGTCGATGCTCAGGGCGACGTCCGGATGGGAAGACAGCGCCGCGACCTTCGGCGAGCTCGGAGCCGTGGAGATCACGATCTGCTCACCGGTCCAGAAACAGCCGATCGGGATCACCCGCGGGCTACCGTCTTTCCCGACGTAAGCCAGGTGACACATCGATGTGGACGTGAGCAGCTCCTGCGCGCCGGCCGTCGCGAGTTCGGCCTCGATGTCCTGTGGCTCCATGAGCGTTCTCCTTCCGCCGCGGCGCGACCATGGTAGCCGCGGCCGGACGGGGACGGCGCAGGTCGCGGATTCTCGACATCCGACTGCGACGATGCCGGACTGCAGCACAGTTTCGAAAGGCTTATCGCCGAGGCGGCGGCTGCTGACGTCGCGGGCTGGGACTTCTCGTGGCTGGATGGGCGGTCCACCGAACAGCGGCCGAGCTGGGTCACCAACGGCTGGCTGTGTCAGGACATGTGGCACCGCGCGAGCCGCTCGTGCAGCCCCGGGACCGAGACGAGGGCATATCTCAAGTCACGCCCGCTGGGGCATCGTCGGTAGCCGGCCCACGCAGGTCGGACGGCCGGCCAGTCAGTGGCTCAGCCAGGGCCAACGCGCCACGAGCCACGAGTGCCAGCGGGCAACCTCGTCGACGGTGCTGTTCGGCCACGCATAGTGCCGGGTCACCGCGAACGCGCTGATCACGATGGCGGCGAGGCCAAGCAACACACCGACGATCGCGAGCCCGTGACCGGCCAGGTGGCGGTTGGTGGTACGCAGACCGATCAACGACGCCAGCTGTCGCGACGACACCGATCGCGGCGCCGACGGGTGCGAGCAGGCCGGTCACGGTGGCGCAGATGGCCACCACGGCGATCAGCGCACCGCCCGCCGCCCAGACGCTCACACGTGACGGCATCTGCGGTGCGCGCGGCGCTACGAACGTCTCGAAGCCGCCCGGAAACGAATCCTCCCGCGGCCCAAAGCGCGAAACGGACGGCGAGAACTCCGGCGCCAACGGCGGGACAGCCGGTGGAAACTGCCGCGCGAGCTGCAGCGTGTCCGATTCCGTCGCCTCGTCGTAGCCGGGAAAGTAAGTCGAGCCGCGTTGAGTGTCACGTCGTCGCATGATGTGCCCCCTCGTGACGGCCTGCTGCTGGATGGTTACCCAGCGAGGTCGTACGTAGACATCATGACGCGCATAAGCCAGTACGACCGGCGCAACGCAGAGCCGATCACATCGCGGGTACACATCCGAGGCGTCATCTGCCGTGTCTGTGGGTAGCCCTACCTGGTGGAGGCAGGGGAACTGCTCGGCGGCCGATATCGGCTGGACGACTCGATCTGCGCCGGCGGCATGGGTGAGGTGTGGCGGGCGACCGACACGGTGCTCGGCCGGACCGTCGCCCGGGCCCTACTATCCTGTCCGCCTGAACCTTGCGGCGTCCGAGTCATCGACCTGTGGCAGCTCAATGTCCTGGTGGCCGGGCCGGACGACGTGACAGTTACCGGCGTCCTCGACTGGGACGCCGCGTCGTGGGGCGACCCGCTCGCCGACTGGACGATCCACCAGGTGCGCCTACGCGCCGGCAAGAGCGATGTGGACGCGTTCTGGGAGATGTACGGCCCGCCACCGGACGACGCGGACGCCGGTGTGCGCCAACTGCTCTACGAGGCGCGCAGCCGGGCCGGCAGCCGCCTCGACATCCACCGCCGTGGCCTCGACACCGCCAGCATCAACCCGGTGCACTGGGACGTTGCCGACATCGCCGACGCGCTGGCGTTGCGCCGTTGAACCATCGGGCGATGACGACGCAGGAGGAAGCGTCCCCGCGATCGGCTCGCTCAACCGGATCATCCGCAAAGATCTTTTGCCGCGCGCGGCGAGCCACCAACTACATTCGCCCGAGTCCACCCCGACCCCGCCGAATCACAAACCATTCCGACGGTCCTCGGCGGACGCCCCGCCACCAACACTTCGGTCGCCTGGTCAGCCGGCCGCGATCTGGTCGACGGCGGAGTTGAGCACGCGGTATCCGTCATCGCTGAGCTTGCGTTCTTTGTTCAGTGTGGTGAGCTTGGCCCGCAGTGCCTTGATTTTGTTCGTCACGTCGCCGGTGTTGCCGGTGGCAATCGTGTGGGCCAGGTCGTCGACCATGTGGTTTAGATCGTTGGCCACATCCGCGTTGAGGCTTCCTGCGGTGACCTGCTGACCGATTGCCTGGCGCAAGGCGGTGATCGGATCCGTGCGTGGCGGTGGACGAGTTGACGTAGCAGTATGAGCGGGACGAGTGCGCGTCGCCGATGCCGGCGCCGCCGACGGTGACGTGGCCGACGGTGACGTGCCGACCGAGCGAGCCAAGGTCGGCGGAGCCACCGTGGCACCTGCGGGACTCGTCGCTGCTAATGCGCTGGACCCAATCCCCGGTCCTGCGACGCGGCCCGCTTCCGTTCGGAGCATCGGCAGGAACGTGGTGGCGCCGGCTAGTGCGATGGCCGCGGCGACTGCGGCAACTATCCAGCGTCTGCGTTTCGTCGTCGGTGGGCGCGATCCAATGTTCGTGCGTGCGGGTGCCTCCTCGGTGGAGACGCCGGTTTGTTTCGCCGGGGCCGCTGCCGGATGCGGGGCGGCGGACCGCAACAGGACTGCCCGAGCGCCGGCCAGCGCCAGATCGGCCTGCGCCGCGACGATCCGTGCACGCACGACTTTCGCATCCGACGGTCGCTCGTCGGGCGTCTTGGCCAGTAGATCGCGGACCAGCGCCTCCACCTGCGATGGCGCCTCGGCTCGTCGCTGCCGCAGCGACTCCGGTGGCGCGGTCAGGTGCTGATGCAAGATGTCGAACGTCCCACCGCCGGTGAACGGTGGAGCCCCGGTCAGCATCGCGTACATGGTGCAGCCCAGGGCGTACAGGTCGGTTCGCCCGTCGATCGGATCGCCGTTGATCTGCTCAGGTGCCATGTAGTTCGGGCTGCCCCACGCGATAGCCGGCCCGGTCAGGTTCGGGTTCGCCGACGGATCCAGCAGGCGAGCGACCCCGAAGTCGCAGATCTTCACCACGCCGCTCGGAGTCACGATCAGATTGGCCGGCTTGACGTCGCGGTGAATGATCCCGGCCGCGTGCGCGGCGGCCAAACCGTCACAGACCTGCGACCCCATCGCAAGAACATCGGCGATCGGCAGCCGCCCGTCCGCCAACAGCGTCGCCACTGTCTGACCCTCCACCAGTTCCATCACCAGATACGGCTGCCCGTCCTGCATTCCGACGTCGTACACCGACACCACGTTGGGGTGCGACAGCCGACCCACCGCGCGGGCCTCACGGTCGAAGCGTTGCAGCGCCATCGGTTGGCGCAGCCCGTCACCGGATAGCGCTTTGATCGCGACCAGCCGGTCCAGGCGCAGGTCACGGCCACGCCAAACGGTGGCCATGCCGCCGCCGCCGAGCAACCGCTCGATCCGGTAGCGACCATCAAGCAGCCGGTGCGCCGCAACGTCCTCCCGCGCAGGGCTACCCACGGCTACTCGCACCCAGACACGGCCGACAACCGTCGCCGCGTAGAACTGCCGCGCCATCCGGCGCACGTCGCATCGCACGCACCGGCATCAGGGCCCTCCCTGCCATCGGCAACCGAGGTCTTACGAGCGTCCACAATGTCCGGACGGGCCGGCCGCGGACACCCGTCCTCAAAGGGGCTAACGACCCGCTACCCAGACCGAATCGGGTCTAACCCAGACCGCGCCGCGAACCGTCCCGAACACCCCGATTTGATGCGACTTGCCGGCCCGTCACCGACGCAAACCCCGGCCGCCGTAGGCACGCGCTGACCGGGTTGCGGCCTACCGATTCCGTGGCGTGAAGCTACCCAGCGTCGATCATTTCCGTATAGGTGGCTTTGTCCAAGCATGGAATCTGTTGTGAGGCCGCTCATTTCGGCCTGTTCTTGTTCGCGCGCGGGCTACCGTCGGCGGGTGGGTACGCCGACGCGTGCCCGCCTGGGTTCGTTGATTCGAGTACCGGATCGGACACCGGCACCGTGCGTCGGCAGACGTTGTGTGCCGGCCCGTTCGTCACGACCGGTACCCGACCACGATTCTGCGGCGAACCGTGACGGCACGCCGCAGAGGGGGATTCCATGCGCGCGAGCGAGATGAACCAGAAGGCGCTGGACGAACTTCGCGGCCAGGTCAGCGGCATCGTCATCGTACCGGGTGACCGGGGCTACGACGATGCGCGAAGCGTCTTCAACGCGATGATCGACAAGCGTCCACGGGTCATCGTTCAATGCGAGAACGTCGACGACGTGGTCAATGCGATCGGCTTCGGCCGGGATCTCGACGTGGAGATCGCGGTACGCGGTGGGGGCCACGGTGTCCAGCAGCCGCGGCAGACGATGAGATCAACCTGCCAGTCACCGATACGGTGTGTGCGGTTCACCGCGGCGACACGCTGCTCGCGCCCCGGACACGCTTACCGCACGTGAACACCAGGTATGGCTGCCGGTGACTGGTCGACTGTCCAACGTCGAGATCGTCGCGGATCGGTTTCTGGGAGAGGCGACCGTCAAAGCGCGCGTCTCGCATCGACTGGCCAAGCTCGCCCCGCCCGCGACCGCATCCACGTCGTTCTCGCGGTCTTCGATGCGGCATCCGCTGACGCCTCGAAGACGGGCGATCGCCACGCATCAAGCCTTTCGCGCGGCAGCCACACGCCCATGCATGGGGTGGTGGTGTCGCCTCGCGGGCTGCGTTCGCGAGGCATCGTTGACGCCGAACAGGTTCTTTCTCCGACCACCTATTCACCAAGGCCGTGGATCGGCAGGGTGGGTAGCAGACTTGGCAGCGGAGGGATGCTTGGCAATAGTCCCGTTCCAGTCGGTGTGGGATTCGAATGCGAGCGCGGATCGGGAAGCAGCGGGCTCGGCAGCAGGGGTCCGGGACCGCCAGTGGGTGCTCCGGGCGTTGCTGGCGGCCGAGCGGGACGGCCGGGCGATGACGAGGGAAGGGGAACCGGAGCCGCTGTGGACGTCGGTAGCGGAACGGTCGGCGCGGCGGCACTAACCAACAGTTGCGTTACCTCCTGTAGCTCGACGCGCAGGCGGGCGGCTTGCCGCGGGTCGTGTACTCGCGAGATCAGGGCTTCTGCCTGATCCAATGCTTGCCTGGCACGGTCGAAATTCCGGTTGTCGATGGCGCGGCGTGCCTGCGCGAGCGCATCCTCAGTGGCGATGCGGTCGGCCCTTGCCGGGTAGATCACCTGACTGATGGACCACAGTGGACTACCAGGCGTGGCCGTAGCAGCCGCGGCCGCGGTGCCGCCGGCGATCGCGCCGATAATGGCTGCGGCTACGGCGATGCGGGCCTTGCGAGATATTCGGACGTGCGGCTGAGCCGTCCTTTGCTGCGCGTTACCGAGCGTCGTGTCCGGATGGGCGCCTGCGACGACTGGCTGCGGGGGCCGGATTGGCGATGTCTGTGGCGGCTCGGCGACGAGGTCCGCGCGCCACGCGGTCAGTAAGGTGGCGAGGCTGTCGGTCTGCTCGACCGACTCGCCGCGCCCGAGTGCATCAAGTAGTGCCTCGTCGGCCCGGATCAGGTCCAGGTCGTATGGCTCGTTCGATGGCGAAGGCGTCGTGTCAGTCATGCCGGTACCTCATCAAAAATGCCGCCTGCCAACTCGCGCAGGTGCGCAAGAGCACGCGATTGCGCGACTCGGACGGCTCCGGCCGACATACCGAGTGTCGACCCCACCTCGGCGGCGGACAACCCGACCGCGACGCGGAGGATGATGATCTCACGGTGTAGCTCGGACAAATGCCGCAGCAGTCGCGACAGTCGTCTGGCCTGGTCGACGGCTACCGCCTGTTGCGCCGGATCGGGAGCGGCGTCCGCCTGTTCCGGCAGCGAGCCGACTGGCGCCACAGACAGATGGCGCACCGCGGCGCGCTGGGCATCAGCAATCTTGTGTGCGGCGATGCCGTAGACGAACGCGGCGAATGGCCGTCCCTCGTCCCGGAAGCGTGGCAGCGCCGCCAGGATCGCGAGGCACACGTCCTGGCTCACATCATCCGCCGTGGTGTAACGCTCACCTGTGCGGCCGAGATGGGCGCGGCAGTAGCGCAAGAGGCCGGGCCGAATCAGTTCCAGCAGCGCAGTCGTCGCGTCCGGGTCACCGCGGACCGCACGCTGGACGAGTTCCGTCTCCGCTGCGGTCATGACCTGGGCACCCTTTCCGATGGTCGGAGCGTTCCACCGTGCCTCACCCGATCACAAGCATTGTGACCGCGTTGTGGCAGCGCGTGTTGTTGCCGCGGGCACCGTGCCACCAGGCATCGTTGCCGCAGCGCGTCGACGTCGTTGCAGCATGACGCCGTCGCTGCACGGTAAACCATTCGCCGGTTGCTGTCGTTGGGCGAGCGATCAAATCCTGATATATCACCACGCGAGCAACGGAATTCCGTCATCTTGTAACGCCGCGCCAGACCTTCGCGATGTCTTCTGTGCGAAGGGAGGAACGACGTGGGCGTTGCGGTACGAGTCGAGGGGCTGACGAAGTCCTTCGGTGCGCAACCAGTTTGGGCGGATTTGACCCTCACGCTTGCCCGCCGGCGAGATATCTGTCCTGCTTGGACCGTCTGGTACCGGCAAATCGGTCTTTCTCAAGACCCTCGTCGGCCTGCTCAAGCCGGATCGCGGATCGATCTGGATCAACGACGAAGATCTCACCGAGCTGCCGGAGCGACGCCTCTACGAGGTACGCAAGCTGTTCGGCGTGCTGTTCCAGGACGGCGCGTTGTTCGGCTCGATGAACATCTACGACAACGTTGCCTTCCCACTGCGCGAACACACCAAGCTGCCCGAGGCCAAGATCAGAGCGGTCGTCACCGAGAAACTGGAGATGGTCGGCCTGCTCGGCGCGGAGAAGAAGCTGCCCGGCCAGATCTCCGGCGGCATGCGCAAGCGCGCCGGACTTGCTCGCGCCCTCGTCCTCGATCCGCAGATCATCCTGTTCGACGAGCCCGATTCCGGCCTCGACCCGGTGCGCACCGCGTATCTCAACCAACTCATCGTCGACCTCAACCAGCAGACCGACGCGACGTTCCTGATCGTCACGCACGACATCAACACGGCGCGCACCGTGCCGGACAACATCGGCTTGATCTACCACGGCCACCTCGCCATGTTCGGGCCGCGCGAGATGCTCCTGTCGAGCACCGAGCCAGTGGTACGCCAGTTCCTCAACGCGCAGCGAATCGGGCCGATCGGCATGGCCGAAGAGAAGGACGCGGCCGAACGCGAGGCCGAGTCGGCCGCCGGCGTCGAACTGCCGCCGTTGCCCCCGATTCAGCGACAACTGCGCCCATCCGACGGACGCCCCCGCCGCGCCGAACGCGCACCGGGCGAGTGGTGCCGTGCTCACGGCGTGCCCTACCCCGCCGGCTCGTTTCGTGAAGAGGTGGCGGTATGAGCAACCCGTTGGCCATGGGACTGCAGCGATCCGGCGACTTCTTCGCCTTCGGCGTCGACGTGGCCCGCTCGGTGGTGCGCCGCCCGTTTCAGATCCGGGAACTGATCCAGCAGGCGTGGTTCATCAGTTCCGTGTCGATCCTGCCGGCCGCGCTGGTTTCGATCCCGTTCGGCGCGGTCATCGCCCTGCAACTCGGTTCGCTGGTACGCCAGCTCGGCGCGCAGTCGTTCACCGGCGCCGCGTCCGTGCTGGCCGTCGTGCGCGAGGCCGGCCCGATCGTGACCGCGCTCATCATCGCCGGCGCGGGC
This sequence comes from uncultured Actinomycetota bacterium, assembly GCA_963724705.1. Lineage (GTDB taxonomy): Bacteria > Actinomycetota > Actinomycetes > Mycobacteriales > Micromonosporaceae > DASQPR01. The sequence continues at coordinate 283,755 of CAVRVS010000004.1, read as the reverse complement.
GGCTCGGCGATCTGCGCCGACCTCGGTGCGCGCAAGATCCGCGAGGAACTGGACGCGATGCAGGTGCTCGGCATCGACCCGATCCAGCGGCTCGTGGTGCCGCGCGTCATAGCCTCGATGCTCGTCGCCGTACTGCTCAACGGACTGGTCAGCGTGGTCGGCGTCGTCCGGCGGCTACTTCTTCAACGTGGTCATGCAGGGCGGCACACCCGGCGCATACCTGGCCAGCTTCCAGGCCTTGGGTCAGCTCCCCGACCTGGTCGGCCGGCGAGATCAAGGCGCTGGTGTTCGGCGCGGTCGCGGCGATTGTCGCCTCGTACAAGGGAATGAACGCCGGCGGCGGGCCGAAGGGCGTCGGCGACGCCGTCAACCAGAGCGTCGTGATCACGTTCATGCTCCTGTTCGCGCTGAACTTCGTGATCACGGCCATCTACTTCCAGGTCGTACCGCAGAAGGGAAGCTGACGTGACGCTGCCGCAACGGCGAATATTCGGGCTCGGCGTCCTCGATGACCTGGGCGAACAACTGCTGTTCCACGTGCGCGCCGCGGCCGCCGTGCCGCGAACGTTGCGCCGGCACCGCCGCGAAGTCGTCCGGCTGCTGGCCGAGGTCAGCTTCGGCACCGGCGCGCTCGCCGTGGTCGGCGGCACGGTCGGCGTCATCTGCTTCCTGACGTTCTTCACCGGTACCGAGGTCGGGTTGCAGGGCTACCAGGCGCTCAACCAGCTCGGCAGCAGCGCCTTCACCGGATTCATATCGGCCTACTTCAACACCCGCGAGATCTCCCCGCTGGTCGCGGCCATCGCGCTGTCGGCGACCGTCGGCAGCGGCTTCACCGCGCAACTCGGGCGCGATGCGCATCTCCGAGGAGGTCGACGCGCTCGAGGTGATGGCGATCCCGTCAGTACCGTTCCTGGTCACGACACGCATGATCGCCGGCCTCATCGCGGTCGTCCCGCTCTACATCGTCGGGCCTGCTGTCGAGCTACCTGGCCACCCGTACGATCGCCACTGCCTACTTCGGACAGTCCGCCGGCACCTACGACTACTACTTCCACCTGTTCCTGCCGCCCGGGGACGTGCTGTGGTCGTTTGCGAAGGCGCTCGTGTTCAGCGTGATCGTGATACTCGTCCACTGCTACTACGGGTACAAGGCCAGCGGCGGCCCGGCCGGCGTCGGTGTGGCCGTCGGCCGCGCGGTGCGGCTGGCCATCGTATCGGTCAACATCGTCGACTTCTTCCTCTCGCTGGCCATATGGGGCGCCACAACGACGGTGCGGATCGCGGGTTGACAATGAGACGGCTACTCGGACTCGCGTTCGTCGTGGTGCTCGCCGCGGCGATGTCCCTGTCCGTGCTCGCATACGACAAGGCATTCACCCCGGTGGTACTCGTGACCTTGCGTACCGACCACACCGGGCTGCAGCTCAACCAGGGCGCCGACGTCAAGCTGCGTGGGGTTATCGTCGGCGAGGTACGCGGCATCGCCGCCAACGGGCAGACCGCGACACTGCGACTGGCGCTCGACCCGGCACAGGCACGGCGCATCCCGGCCAACGTCAGCGCGCGGATGCTGCCCAAGACGCTGTTCGGGGAACGGTACGTCGACCTGGAGGCACCCCGCGCATCCGTCGACGGCGATGCTGCACGACGGCTCGCTCATCAACCAGGACCACAGCAGCTCGGCCATTGAGCTGGAGCGGGTCCTCGACGACACGCTTCCGCTGCTCCAAGCGATCCAGCCGGACAAGCTCGCCGCCACGCTCGGCGCGCTGGCCACCGCACTGCAAGGACGCGGTGAGCAGCTCGGCCACGACCTCACGTCGTTCGACCACTACCTGACCGCGCTCGACACGCAGATGCCGACGCTGCGAGCAGACATCACAAAGCTCGCCCAGGTGCTCGACAGCTACGACGGTGCCCTGCCCGACCTCATGGCGGTGCTGCGCAACGTCACCGTCACCGCGACGACGATCAGCAACCAGCGCAACCAGCTCGCCGCGTTCCTCGCCGACACCACCGATCTCGGCGACTCGACGCGCACCTTCCTCGACCACTACGGCGACCGCATCATCCAGCTCGGCACGGTGAGCGCGCCGGTGCTCGGGCTGCTGGCCGCCTACTCCCCCGAGTACCCGTGCCTGCTGCAGGGCCTCGTCACCCTGCAGCCGCAGGTCGAACGGTCTTCTCCGGCGGCGAGATGCACATCACCGTCGAGGTCACCCGCGACAACGGCGGTTACCAGCGCGGTCGCGACGACCCGGTGTACGGCGCGCACAACGGCCCGAACTGCCGGGGACTGCCGCACCCGGTGGTACCAGCGCCGCAGGTACCGGTCAACGACGGCTACGACTACGGCGCGAGCCGCTCCCCCGCGCCGCTACCGGTGACGATGGCGCCCGCCGCGATGGGCTTCGCCGGCACGGCCGAGGAACGCAGCCTGCTCAACCCGATCGTGGCCGGTGCCACCGGTACGCCGGTCGTCGCAGGTACCCGACGTGGCCGACCTGCTGTGGGGGCCGCTGCTCCGCGGGACGGTGGTGAACCTGTCATGACCGCTAACCGCGGCCGCGCCGTCGCATCGCCGCTGGCCAAACTCATCGTCTTCGCGGCCGTGACGCTCGTACTGACCGCGGCGCTCGCGCAGACGCTCGGCTCGCTGTGGCCCAGCGGCACGTCGTACCGAGCGCGAGTTCACCGACGTGACCGGCGTGCTGCCCGGCGACGACGTACGCATCGCCGGCGTCAAGGTCGGGCAGATCACCGGCATACGGCTGGTGGGCGACACGCAGGCGGAGTTGACCTTCACCGTCGACGAGCAGGTGCCGCTCCCGGCGAGCGTGCACGCCACGATCCGCTACCGCAACCTGATCGGGCAGCGCTACCTCGCGCTCACCGAGGAGCCTGGCACCGGCGGCCAGCTGCCGGCCGGCGGGCTCATCCCCCAGTCGCAGACGACGCCGGCGCTGGACCTGACCGTGCTGTTCAACGGCTTCCGGCCGCTGTTCACGGCGCTCACGCCGCAAGACGTCAACTCGCTTGCGTACGAAATCATCCAGGTGCTGCAGGGCGAGGGCGGCACTGTCACCGACCTGCTGCAACACACCGCGTCGCTGACCACCACGCTCGCCGACCGCGACGCCGTGATCGGCCAAGTCATCACGAACCTGAACACCGTGCTGTCCACACTGGACCGGCACCGCGACGACCTGTCGACGACGATCGCGCAGCTGCAGCAGTTCATCTCCGGGTTGGCCGCCGATCGGGTGGCGATCGGCTCGGCCATGCAGAACATCGGCGGCCTCACGTCCGCGACCGCGTCGCTGCTGCGGTCAGGTACGCCCGGACCTCGCGGCCGACATCGACCGGTCTTGACGTCGCTGTCCGGCATCCTGAGCACGAACGGCGCCGTCATCGACCGCACACTGTCGAAGCTTCCCGGTCAGTACCAGGCGCTGACCGGCACGGCGTCGGACGGCTCCTGGTTCAACTTCTTCATGTGCGGCTTCGACGGGCAGATCCGGCTGCCGAAGGTCGGCTCCGTCAACCCGGCCGAGTTCAGTGCACCATCCGCACGTTGCTCCTCGGGTGGCGGCCGATGAAGCTTCCACTGCACCGACGCAGGCCGGCGATCACCGGCCTCATCGGCCTGGCCGTGCTCGGCGCCCTGGTGCTCGGCGCGTTCCACATCGAGGACCTGCCGATCATCGGCGGCGGCACCGGCTACACCGCCGCATTCCGCGACGCCAGCGGCCTCGCGCCCGGCAACGAGGTACGCGTCGCCGGCGTCAAGGTCGGCAAGGTCACCGGCATCAGCCTTGCCCGCGAGGGACAGCAGGCCTACGTGCGCGTCGAGTTCCGCATCGACGACCGCGGACTCCGGCTCGGCAGCGACACCGACGCGGCTATCCGGATCAAGACAGTCCTCGGCCAGAAGTACCTGGCTCTGGCACCGGCCGGAACGCAGCCGATGCGGTCCGGCGCACAGATCCCGCTGGATCACACCGCCTCACCGCTCGACGTCGTCGACGCCGTCAACGGCCTGGCCGACACGCTCGACCACATCGACACCACCCAGTTGTCGCAGGCATTCACGGTGCTGTCGCAGACATTCGCGAACACGCCGGCCGAGGTACACGCCAGCCTCTCGGGACTGTCCCGGCTCACCGGCTCGATCGCGGCCCGCGACACCGAGCTGCGCGACCTGCTGGCGCACGCTCGCGGGCGTCACCAGCGTGCTCGCCGGCCGCGACGAGCAGCTGCGCAAGCTCGTCGCCGACGGAAACCTGCTGCTCGCCGAGGTGATCAAACGCCGCGACGCGATCCACGAACTGCTCGTGAGCTCGACCGATCTGGCCACGCAGATCTCCGGTCTGGTCGCCGACAACCGGACCCGCCTGGCGCCGGCGCTGTCGCACCTGCACGACGTGCTGGCCATCCTGCAACGCGATCGGGACAACCTGGAGCTGACCGTGCAGCGCATGGCGCCGTTCATCAACGCGTTCACCAACGTGCTCGGCAACGGCCGGTGGTTCGACTCCTACCTGGGCGGCTTGCTGCAGCCCTACCAACCAACGGTCGGAGGCGGCTGATGCGAACACGCTCCTGGCGCATCTCGGCGGCCGCGGCAATGGTCGTGACCCTGGCCGCGGTGATCGCCGTCGTCGTGTGGCGGAACCAGGTTCCCACCCACGAGATCACAGCCGACTTCACCAGCACGGTCGGCGTGCACGACGGATCCGACGTGCGCGTGCTCGGCGTGAAGATCGGGCGCGTCGTGGCGGTCCGGCCGCAAGGGCAAACCGTACGCGTCGAGATGCGCTACGACGCGCGATACCCGATCCCGGCCGACGTCCGCGCGGTCATCGTCCCGCCGAGCGTGGTCAGCGACCGGTACGTGCAGCTCACCCCCGCGTACACCACCGGCCCCGTACTGGCGGACGGCGCCGACCTGCCGACCTCACGCACCGCCGTACCGCTCGAACTCGACGACGTCTACCGCGCGCTCGACGCATTCAACCGTGCGCTCGGCCCGGCGGGCGCGAACCGTACCGGTGCCCTATCCGGCCTGGTGTCGACCGGCGCGGCCAACCTGAACGGCAACGGCGCGAACCTCGGCGCCACGCTCGACGGCCTATCCCGCACGCTGGACACGCTCGCCGCCGGCCGAGCCGACCTGTTCGGCTCGATCGCCGACCTGCAGCGGTTCGTCACCGCGCTCGCGCAGAGCGACGACCAGGTGCGCCAGTTCAACGACCAGCTCGCCGACGGCCAGCGAGGAACTGGCCGGTCAGGGCGCCGACCTCGCATCCGCGCGTGCGCGGCCTCGCCACCGCGCTCGCCGACATCACCGGCTTCATCCGCGACAACCGAGCGGAACTGAAGTCCGACGTGCAGGCGCTGACCGGTGTCACGAACGCGCTCGTCCAGCAGCAGAACGCGATCGCCGACGTGCTCGACGTCGCTCCGCTGACGCTGTCGAACCTGAACCTCGCCTACAACGCCCGGTCGGGCACGCTCGACACGCGCGACGACGTCATGGGCCGGTACGACCCGGCCAGCTACGTCTGCTCGCTCATCGTCGACCTGGCACCCGTGTCCCAGGTCCCGAAGGAGTGCTTCGCCCTGGCGCACACGCTGAGCGTCGACCACCTGCCGCTCACGAACCAACTCCGCAAGCTACTTGGGCTGGGACCCGCACCGTCCGCGACCGCACCCGGTGGGCGCACGCCGAGCGGTGTGCTGCCGGGACTGCCGGGCACGTCGGGCGCGCCCGGCGGCGCCTCCAGCGACCCGACGCTGGGCGGCATCCTGAAGGTGGTGCCATGACCCGTCTGACCCCGCGCCGGATCTCGGCCGCGATCGTGGCGCTGTCGTGTCTCGCCGTGGCCGGCTGCCAGCTGCCGGGCGGCGCACCGAACGGCCCGTCCTACCAGATCACCGCCGAGTTCGGCGACGTACTCGACCTCGTGCCGCAGGCCGCCGTCAAGGTCAACGACGTCACGGTCGGCAGCGTCGAGAAGATCACGCTGTCCGGATGGAACGCCCGCGTACAGATGGCGATCGACCGCGACCGTACGGCTGCCTGCCAACGCGACCGCGGCGATCGGGCAGACCAGCCTGCTCGGCGAGAAGTACGTGGCGCTGTCGGCCCCGGTCGACCAGCCCAGCGAGGGCACCCTCGGCAACGGCGCCGTGATCCCGCTATCGCGCACCAGCCGGTCGGCCGAGGTCGAAGAGGTGCTGGGCGCGCTCGGCCTGCTGCTCAACGGTGGCGGGCTCGCCCAGATCAAGACGATCAGCGAGGAGCTGACGAAGGCGATGGCCGGACGCGAGTCGAGCGTCAGCGACCTTTTGAGCCGACTCGACACGTTTCTCGCCGGACTGGACGCGCAGAAGGCCGACATCGTCCACGCGATCGATGCGCTGGACCGGCTGTCGGCGGACCTTGCAGGGCAGCGCACCACGATAGCGTCCGCGCTCAGTGCGCTCGGCCCGGGCCTGACGGTGCTCGCCGACCAGCGCCGGCAACTGACCGCCGCACTGACCTCACTGTCGCGACTGTCTGGGGTCGGTACCCGCGTCATCGAGGCGAGCCGCGACGCCACGGCGGAGTCGCTCGCCTCGCTGCGGCCGATCCTCGACCAGCTCGTACGCGCCGGCGACAACCTTCCGAAGGCGCTCGACTTCCTGCTGACATACCCGTTCCCGCCGAACGTGACCGGTGCGATTTCCGGCAACTCGGTGCGCCTGCACGCCACGCTCGACCTTGACGGAGCGGCGATCCTGGCCAACCTGCTCACACAGCAAAGTCCGCCGGGCGCGGCGCAGTCCGGCGGTTCGGGGCTGACACCCACCATTCCCAAGCTGCCCGTGCCAGTGCCGCTACCCATACCGACGCTTCCGACGTTGCCGCCGCTCCCGACGCTGCCGCCGCTGCCGCTCCCGACACCGAGCCTGGCGCCTAGCATCCTCCCGACCGGTCTCTGCGGACCGATCACGCTGCCGGTGGGGTGCGGACCATGATCTCCCGCATCGCACGGATTCAGGTGCTCGTCTTCATCGTCGTCAGCCTGATCGGCGTCGCGTTCGTTGGCATCCGCTACGTCGGCATCGGCGATCAGCTGCTCAACTCCGACTACACGGTCTACGCCGACTTCAACATGGCCGGCGGCATCTACCAGAACGCTCCGGTTACCTACCGCGGCGTACCGATCGGCCGCGTCGAGTCGGTCCGACTGCACGGCGGCGGGGTGCGGGTCAACCTTCGGCTGACGCGCTCGGTGTCCGTCCCGCGCACCCTGTCCGCCGTCGTCGCGGAGCGTTCGGCGGTCGGCGAGCAGTACCTGGACCTTCGGCCGACCACGGATTCAGGGCCGTACCTGCGCGACGGCGAGGTGATCCCGGCGAGCGCTACTGGCACGCCGCTGCCGATCGAGACCCTACTCGAGAACCTCGATTCCCTCGTCAGCTCGGTCAACACCAGCGATCTGACCACGCTCATCGACGAGTTGGGCACCGCGTTCGAGACAAACGAGACCGCTCTGCAGCACATCCTCGGCTCGTCGAGCGCGCTGCTCGCGGCGGCGAACCAGTACCTGCCGCAGACGGAGACGCTCATCCAGGACTCCAGCACCGTGCTGTCGACGCAGATCGCGTCGTCCGCCGCGATCCGCCGGTGGGCGGCGGCCCTCGCACAGCTCACCGCGACGGTCCGACGATCCGATCCCGACCTGCGCCGGCTGCTGACCGCCGGACCGCCAGCGGCCACGCAGCTCACCGGACTCCTACGCGACCTCGACCCGGACATCGGCACACTGCTCGGCAATCTCATCACCGTCAACGGCATCGCCGCCGAGCGGCTGCCGGGCATTCAGCAGATCCTCGTGGTGTACCCGCTCGTCGTAGCCGGCGGCTTCACCGTGGCGCCCGGCGACGGCACAGCCCACTTCGGGCTCGTCGTCAGCGCCAGTAACCCGCCGTGCCAGTACACGCACACGGGTGAGTCGGGTTGTACGCCGGCCGAGCGCGCCAACGGGTCCGGGGTTCGAAGCAGCGCCGCCGCGCCCGGTCCGACCGGCGCGAATCCGCAGCCCGCTCCGGACGGCAGCGGTTCGGCACCGCCCACCGCATCGACCGCCCCAAGCCAACCACCGCTCGCCGTCGCCGGCCTCGATCCGGCCACCGGGCTCGTCACCGGACCCGATGGCCTGCCCTTGGAATTCGGCGGCACCGGCGGCCAATACCGATTGGCCGGTGACCAGTCCTGGAAGGAACTGCTGCTCTCAGGCCTGTCGCCATGAGTGGCGAGCCGCAGCGACACCATCGACGGGTGTCGCCAACACCCGGCCCATTGAACGACAACCATGGAGGCGAGGATGGTGAACCAGAACAATCGGCGCGCGAAAGCGGTGCGGTCCCCGCACAACGCCCGCCGACTCACGGTCCGACACGGCGCACGACCACCGGCTGTGGCCGAATCCGCAGGGTCACGACTCACCCCACCACGGCCGATCCGGACGAAGTCCGTCGCGCCGCGCGCCGAAGACGCTGCACCGGATCCCGTCGACACGGCAAGTCCCGGCCGCATAACGGATCCCGGGCCTTCGCTCGCCGCCGAACCAGCTAGCGAGGCTGATTCGGGCTCGGCGCGTACCCAGCAGACGAGCGACGCGCCACCACGCCCGGTCACGAACCGACGATGGCGGATCGCGGCCTGGTTGTTGCTGGTCTTGCTGCTCGGTGCATTGACCGCCGCCGGTGTGTTCGGCTGGCAGCGCTTCGACCAGCAGCAGACGGAGGCGGCACGACAGCAGGCCCTGGCCGCAGCACGTCAGGACACAGTGGACTTCGTATCGATCAGCGCCGCCACGGTCGACCGCGACCTACAGCGCATCTCGGACCACGCCACCGGCGAGTTCAAGGACGAGTTCACCCAGGACAAGGCTCAGGTACGCGCCGCGGTGCTGGAAAACAAAGTCGACTCACGAGGAAGCGCATTGCGTGCCGCGATAGTCTCCGCCAGCCGACGAACCGCGATCGTACTCGTCGCAGTGGACGCCACGGTCAAGAACACCAACGCCCCCGACGGTCGGCTGTCCCACTACCGCATCCAGGTCACCATGGCCAACCAGTCGGGCCGCTGGCTCATCTCCCAACTTACCTTCGTCGGATAACCGGAGGCTAACCGATGCGCCGTTTCACGTTCCCGAGCGGTCGGCTCGACCGCGTCCAACGCCTCGTACTCTCGCTCGCCATCGCCACGCTTCTCGGCGGCGCGACCGCTGGATACACCTGGTACGGCCACTACCAAGGACAGCAGCGCGACGCGACCGCCCACGCGTGCGTCACGGCCGCGACCCCGGCGGCCCAGGCGATCTTTTCCTACGACTACCGGACCTTCGACGCCAGCATCGCCAACGCCCGGCCGTTCATCACGGGCAACTTCGCCAACGAGTACGCCAAGACAACCGCCAGCCTCAAGCCGACTGCCGTCAGCGTCAAGGCCGTCGTACAGGCACAGGTATCCGCGATCGGACTGGTCGACACCGCTGCCGCCGGCAAGGTCGACGTGATGGTCTACCTGAACCAATACCGGCGCAACGCCAACATCAGCGGCGAAAAAGTCGACCAAGACCGAGTCGTACTGACCATGATTCGCACCGGCGGAGGCTGCAAGGTCGACGACGCTGCAGCAATCTGACACGAGGTAGATAACGTCGGATCCTTACCGCGCGGCTCTATGTCGGTCGCTGGCGTGTATGAGCGATTGAGGACGGGCCCTCTACAGCGGATGTGTTCATACCGGAACAACGTCGCCGGTTCAGTGCTCAAAAGGCTGAATCGGTCCAGATAGTCGCGCGTACCGTCGCCGACCCGTACGGGAACCCTCACGAAGGGACGCACATCTGACAGAAGTCCATCGTACTGCCGCGTACCAGCTCCGGTCCGTGGGCGAGTCGGTGTTCACCACGCGCCTAGTTGGCTTAACCCGTTGGGATCCGGTGACCGGACTCGGCACCCCGATCGCGGCGGCGCTCCTGCCGCTGCTCGTGGCACGGACGAGCTAGCACACCCCGTTGTCCGCGCTCGCCGAAGCAGCATTGCGGCGAGCGCGGACAGCCTCATCTGAGTTGCCTGCTCTAATGATCATAATGGGCGAAAAGACCCGTTACCGAGATCACGGTAACGGGTCTTCTAGCTGCGCAAACGTTAGTGCGTGATACTGGGATTGAACCAGTGACCTCTTCCGTGTCAGGGAGCAACCATCCAATGTGGAGCTGCGGCGAACGCTGCGGTACCTGTTGCGAAAGGTCCGCGGAAGTACAGCGAGGTCCCTGCGGATCCTCCGCGGTTGTCACTCACTTTGACACTCACCTGACGATGGTCTAGACCGGCCAGCCCACGACCCGACCCAACTCTTGTAAGAACCGTCCGCGCGGTCTTGGTCCGTCCGCTTGGGAACCGTAGACGCTGATGCCGGTGTCTCCTTCTAGGCGCGCTCCTTCGCTACCGTAGGGCTCCGTTACCGTCACGGTAGCTGTCGGCCGTACAGCAGCCACGACGGGCTAATCGGAGATCGGTCGCCGTCAGTCGAAGCAAGGCTCGGAACCACACCGTCATGAGTCGGCGCGTCTGGAAACTTGCTATCGATCGGACAACGCGGCCGCCGTTTGGCGCAGGTGCCCAATGCGTCACCATGAGGGCAGATCGCCGTCATCGGCGCGATCAGATCGGCTCAGCAGTCGAACACCGACCAGCAGATTTCGTTGCGCAACCGTTGATCGTCAAGTACAAGCTCGCGAATCGCATCCGGAAGCTGGTCCCGCTGCCACTGGCACTCACGACGCCCCGCGGTCTCGCGCCCGTCCGTGTGCGCGGCAGCACGGGCGGCTTTGATCGCGTAGGCGGCAGCACCAAGCTCATGCGCGGCGACGTGCGCAACAGCCCCAGCCTGGCCCGCAGCGTAAGCGGCATGCCGGGCAGGCCCGCGCAGGTTTCCGGCCGCACCCATGGCATGACCGCCCGCAGCCCGAGCCTGCATCATCTTCACCTCTCCACGTGCCCAAGCGCAGGCATGTTCGATCGCCTGGCGCGGCCGTGGATCCTCAGGCTGAGCCGACTCGAAAAGGTCAAGGACGTGCTCCGCGCACGATGCCGCCCAAACGGCGAGCAGATGGTGATCCGTATCCGTGAGGGACCCACCCCGGCGAGTCGTCACGAAGCGAAGATCTCGCACTTTCGGGAGGATCATGGTGGACACTTCCATCTGTCGACACGTTGACATCCAACGCCGACCGAACTGCGGCCAAACGGACCTCAGCCTCGTCACTCACCAGACCACTGCTTCGGCAGTCACTCGGCGATCGACGGTGGCGCCTTCTGGATCGGATGCGCGGTCACATGCCGGTCCTCGACGGTCCAGTCGGCCGACTGCTCAGCCAGCCGGATCGCTTGAGTCCACATCTTGCCGGGGTCGATCCGATAGCTGCCGTCTGGCGCAGGCTCATCCTGCATGATCGCTGCGTCGACGGGAACGGACAAGTATGTCTCTTCGGTCGTGGTGCGCTGCAACCGGACCGAAATCGAGTACGTCGCGGGAGGCTCGTCCATCCCGTGCAGCATAGCCAGCCTGCGCCCCGCCTCCGGAGGGCGGCGGTCGAGTCTCACTACAAGGTGCTCCGACCTGCACAAACGCTGATCTGCGGCAGCGCGCGCCACCAACACGGGAACGCATGTGGAACGGGTACGGATCGCTGGGTTATCAGCCGCAGGTGCCGCGTCTCATGTGCGTCGGCCGGTCGCACGAGCCAGTGTTGTGTGCTGGCCGTGGATGATCTGGTGTCTCCGTCAGCTGCCGACTACATGCGGTTCGAGTCCGAGTTCCCGGACCTCGCTGACGCGTACTGCATAGCGTTGATACCGCCGTTGCGCCGGATGAAGTCCTACGCCGGCTCGGTGGAAGCCCGCAGACAACCACCCGCGGTATCGAAGGTGCATACGGCTCGGCGTATCAAGCAAGTGAACGATACGAAGGATTTCTCGCGTTGACGGGCGTCGGCGAGTGGACGCCGTCGGTGGAACCCAACGGCTTCGTCTGCTCGCAGGACGCGGCCGCAGCCACACTGTCACAAGGCACAACTGAACCGTAAACGCCGTGTAGGCGAGGACTGATACAGAGAGGTGTTCAAATGAAAGCGATCGTGGTGACGGATCAGGCGGCGGGAACGGCCGGGATGACGCTGGTGGAGCGGCCCGAGCCGACGGCAGCAATAAACGACGTCATTGTTCAGATTCACGCGTCGGGATTCGTGCCGACTGAGATGGCGTGGCCCTCGACCTGGAGCGATCGCCGCGACCGTGACCGGACACCGACGATCCCCGGGCACGAGCTGGCCGGAGTGGTCACCGCGCTCGGCTATGGCACGACGGGGCTGTCGGTGGGACAGCGGGTATTCGGCCTCGCGGACTGGCATCGCGACGGCACCCTAGCGGAGTATGTGGCGATCGAGGCACGCAACCTCGCGCCGCTGCCCGGCGATGTCGACTTCACGGTCGGGGCGAGCCTGCCAATCTCGGGCCTGACCGCGTGGCAAGGGCTCTTCCAGCACGGCCGCGTTCAGGCGGGGCAGAGCGTCCTCGCACACGGCGCGGCCGGCTCGGTCGGGTCGATGGTGACGCAACTCGCACGTGAGGCCGGCGCGTACGTCATCGGCACCGGACGCGCCGCCGACCGTCAGAAGGTGCTCGACTTCGGCGCGCAGGAGTTCGTCGATCTCGACAACGATGCCCTGGAAGACGTCGGCGGCGTCGACCTGGTATTTGACGTCATCGGCGGAGACATCCAGATGCGGTCCGCGAGCCTCATCCGGGCCGGAGGAACACTGGTGACCGTCGTAGGGCCGCCCGAGGCGCGGCCCGCCGATGGCCTGGCGATCGACTTCGTTGTCGAGTCCGATCGCGCCCAGTTGGGTGAGATCGTCCAGCGCGTGCGTGACGGACGGCTGCGGACGAACATCGGCGACGTCGCGACCCTCGACAATGCCGTCGCCGCCCTCAACCCGACTGAGCGACGTCAGGGGAAGACGATCATCCGCGTTCGTCCGTGACGACGCGGGGACAGCGATCGGTCCTTCCGTCCTCGTACATCAGCATCCTGGCGTCCCCTTCGGCATCGTCGCCCTCGTCATGGCCTGCCGTGTCGCATACAGCTGGGCCGACATCGACGCCCACGCCTACCCTGACGCCAAAGGCCGCACCCGACGAAGACGGCGTCGCTGAAGCCGGCTCCGCTGAAGACGCCATCACCGACGAGGACCACTCGCAAGCCGACGCCGAGCCCGACGCGGACGACGAAGAGGCCAACTCCGACGGCCGCTCCTACGGTCAGCGGGGCGGTCCACCCGGGGGCGTTCTCCTCGCACGCATGGTGCTTACGGTTTTGCGGTTGATCATGTTTTGATGAGGTGTAAGACGTCGGCACTGACAGCCGGTACGGGTGGCGGAAGGCCTAGACCTCGAGGGAGTCTCATCCGCCGGCGGAGCGTAATGGCGTGGTCCTCGGTGTTGCCTGGTGCGGTTGCAGCGGTGGTTTCGGTGCCAGGGACCGTGGCCGTGATGGCCAGAGTGTTCTTTGGGTCGGTTAGTTCGAGGGCTGGTCGCCGACGTACTCGACGACCGTGCGGCGCATCGGGCCCAACTCCTCCAGCCGCCCAATCTCGGCGACCATGACTTCCACCGCGCGGTGCACGTCGCGCAACGCCTGCGCCGGGCCGTGCGCGGGCACTGTGGCGGCGAGCCTGGCCAGACCGTCGGGGCTGGCGGCCTGCGACTCGGCAAGCAGGGCTTCCGAGCCTGGGGGCAGCAGGTGCACGAACCTGTCGACCGCTTGCCCGTGCCGGTCGGGGTCGGGCCCGCCGCGCAGCTCGAACGCGATGTCGACGCGGTACGTCTCGGCCTTCACGCGGCCAGCCTACGCCGGACGCAGGGCGCCGAGTGCACGATTTGTCCTCATGACCGCCGACGGGGTCGGTGAGGTCGTCGACTTCATGCCGTCTCCGGAGACAAATCGGCGACCCTCGCAGCGAAGTCGACCACGTCCTGATACCACTCGTAACAAGGCGGCGCGTCGACGCACACCAGGCCGAGCTCATCGAGGTCAATGCGCGTGTCGAACCGTTCCCGGGTCCGGTACAGGTCAGTGAGGACCCTCCCGCGTGCCCATCCGGTGACATCCGGACCGCGTTCATCGAGTTCCGGCGCTCGGGCCTGTAGCAACCCGCCGCTGTTGGGTACTCGCCGGATCTTCTGATTCATACGGCGTTGCGTTGACCTGGCCGCGGGTGGGTGCCGGTTCGCACTCGCCTGCGTCCAGCTACGCCGGCGCCGAACCCGCAGCCAGCCAGCGCCCGGAGCCCCTCGACTGGCTGCCGTGGGTACGGGTCACTGGGTGGCCCTCCGGTCCGGCCGACCTGAGTGCCGATTGGGTTCGTAACGTTTCATCGAACCCGGCGCTGACGCTACGACGCGGTTGCGCGGCGAGTCAAGACATGCGTGGCGCTCGTTGTCCGCGTCGCTGATACCACTATGTGGACGACGGTCGGGATCCCGCCCACAGCAAAATCCTAGGTAGAGGACATCGACACTGGTCAACGTCGCGTTACTAATTCGTTACCAATCGATGATCGAAGCGAACGCTTGCGCTCGATCAGTCGAGAAGGAATATGTTCTGGCACACAACAAAGCACGTCGGTCTCCGGCCAGATCGATGGGCGCCAGCGACGCGATGTTTCCAGCTCGGCGGTACCGTCGGGCACCTCGCCTGATCCGCCGCGGGCACCGTTGCCGGATGCGTTAGCACCCGGACGGGTCAATCCACTGCCAGTGCCGTGCCGCATCCTTGCCCATCCCCCGGAGGAACCGGCGGGAGCACACGACCCTGGTCCGTTCCCGCGTATGAAGCCACCTGACTTCGCCACGTCCGGAGGAGGAACCACCGTGTCTCCAACCAGCGCCCAACTACCCCGAAACAAACGTCGACTACGGCGTATAGCCGTCGTCGTGACCGGCCTGCTGGTCGCATCCGTCCTCAGCCCGGTAATGAGCTCCGCCGCCACCAACTCCACAAAGGACCCGTGGGGGCAGGGCACCCTGACCAACAGTGAAATGCTCTCCCTCGTCGGCCAGATGACGCTTTCCGAAGAGATCGGCATGGTGCACGGCGAAGGCGACCCACCGAATAGCGCCGCCGCCATCGCCAGCTGCACCGCCTCGGCGGTGGGCTGCGTCGGTGAAGCCGGTTGGATACCAGGCGTCGCGCGATTGGGCATCCCGCCGTTGCGGATGACGGACGGGCCCGCCGGAGTTCGACTCGCCCACGTGGAAACCGCGATGCCGGCCCCGGTCAGCCTAGCCGCGTCGTTCGACCCCAACACCGCCCAGCAATATGGTCAGACAGTCGGTGCCGCCGCCCGCGCCACCGACCAGGACGTATGGCTCGGGCCGATGGTCAACGAGGTCAACTACCCCACCGCCGGGCGCAACTTCGAAACTCTCGGCGAGGACCCGTACCTGGCCGGCCAGATCGCCGCCGGCGAGGTCACCGGCGCACAGGCCGAAGGCCTCATCACCGAGCTGAAGCACTACATCGAGAACGACTTCGAAAACGGCCGGACCTCGACCAATGTCGTGATCGACGACCAGACCCTGCACGAGACCGAGCTGCTCGCGTTCCAGACGGCCATCGACGCTGGCGCCGGGTCGGTCATGTGCTCCTACAACCGGATCAACTATGTGTACGGCTGCGGCAACAGCACCACCATCGGTGACGTACTGCGCGAGCAGCTCGCGTTCGGCGGCTTCGTGCAGTCCGACTGGGGGGCCGTGCACAAGACTACCGACCTGGTCAACGGCGACGACATCGAGCAACCCAACGGCTCGAACTTCAGCGTCGCCGCGCTGACCGCCGATGTCACCAACGGCACCCCGGCGGTGGCCGCCACCGCGGACTACCCGGCCTACCCGGCAATCACCGGCGCCCAATGGAAGCAGGCGCTCGACAGCGCCGTCTACCAGATCCTCACCACGATGAACAAGGCCGACCTATTGGAAGGCACCCAGTACGGTTCGCACTTCACCGGTACACCCACCCCATGGGTACCGGCCCGACCGGACCTGGCCAGCTTGCAGGCCGGAGACGCGAACACCGCCCAATCCATCGCGGAGGCCGGCGCCACGCTGCTGAAGAACGACAACGCCGTGCTACCGCTGGCCAAAGCCGACGCCAAGAACGGTGGACTGGTCGTGATGGGCCCGACCGCATTCGCCACGTACTACGGCGGTGGCGGTAGCGCCCACGTCACTCCCTACGACGGCTCGACCAACCCGCTCGCCGCGATCCAGGCGGCCGCCGGCAGCGGTAACGCGGTGTCCTACGTGCCGGGCTACGACCTCGACGGCCAGGTCGTACCGTCCACGGCCCTGTCCGCGCCAGACCCAGCCGCCGGCTATCCGAACTGGACGCTCACGTCGGCCGACGCCGCATTCGCAGGCCAACCCGGCCTGCTGCGCCAGCAGATCACCACCGCCCCGGTCCCCTCCGGCTCCCAGCCGGCGCTGGACACCGACCCGGCCGCGGCGCCGGATCAACTGGACAGCACGGTCGATTACACCGGTTCGTCCAGCATCCCGGCCGGTACCGCGTTCCGGTGGTCCGGACTGCTTACCGCTCCCACCAACCCGGGCGGCACCGGCTGGCAACTCAAGGTGTTCGTCAATAACCAGGTCAGTTCGCAACTGTTCATCGATGGCCTGGCCACCGCCCAGCGCCACGTCAACATCGGCGCCTACCCGAAGGCACCGTCCTCCTCCTATGCCGGGCTTACGGAAAGCGCACGATCGCACGACCCAGCCAACCCGACGCTGCAGCAGTCGACCTACTCGGTCACTCTGACCGCAGGCCAGCAGATCCACCTGGACCTGCGGGTCATCGCGGGCACCAGCAGCAGCCAGATCCAATTGCGGTGGGTACCGCCGGACAACCAGACGACCGCCATCAACCAGGCCGTCGCCGCCGCGAAGACCGCCAAGAAGGTCGTCCTCTTTGCCTACGACGACGGGCAAGAGGGCTCCGACCGGGGCGGCTCCGACCAGGCCGCCGGGCTGGAACTGCCCGGCTACCAGGACGCCCTCATCAGCGCAATCGCTGCGGTGAACCCGAACACCATCGTCGTGCTGAACACCGGCGACGCCGTATTCATGCCGTGGGCCACGGCCGTCAAGGGCATCCTGGAAATGTGGTACCCCGGCCAGGAAGGCGGCACCGCGACCGCCAACGTGCTGTTCGGCAAGGCGAACCCGGGTGGAAAACTGCCCATCACCTTCCCGGCCAGCGCGACACAACAACCCATGTACGACCCCAACTGCACCGACACCTCCGCCACCGGTAACTGCCCGATGTACCCCGGCACCGTCGGACCCAGCCCGTACCTGGCCGGCGCCACGACCAGCTACCGCACCATCACCGGCATGCAGGTCAACGGGATCTATGAGGGCTACCGCTGGTACGACGAGCACGGCGTAACGCCGCTGTTCCCATTCGGCTACGGCCTGTCCTACACCTCGTTCAGCTACTCAAAGCTCTCCGAACGCGGCAGTAAGTCCGCGGACGGGATCGACGTCACCTTCACGGTAACCAACACCGGCGCCGCGAAGGGATCCGAGACCCCGCAGGTCTACCTAGGACAGTCACCGGACCTGCCGGCCAGTGTCCAACAGGCGGTACGTAAGCTCGTCGGCTTCCAGCGCGTAACCCTCGCGCCCGGCGCCTCGCAGAGCATCACTCTGCACATCACCCAACAACAGCTGTCCTCGTGGGCCGATGCTGCCAACAACTGGCTAGTCGGCACCGGAACACGCACGATCTACGTCGGTTCATCCTCCCGAGACCCACGCCTACAGAAGAACTTCACCCTCAAGAGCTAGACGTATCCACGTGGCAGCCCGCCGTGACCTACACCGGTCGCGGCGGGCTGCCGTGCCGCAACGGGGCGCCCCAAACAAGCTGATTCCCGATTGCTGGCATGCACCATGGCAAATTTCGACATCGAGGACGAGAACGGCGGGCAATGTCAATGGGCATCGTGTAGGGCGGACCGAAATTGCGCCCGTCGTCACGATAGCGACGGTCACCGCGTCGATCCCTTTCTCAGACAGCCAAGTCACGTTCAGTGACCGCCAACAGCTCACTACGCGCTAGACCACAACCAGCAGCGTGACGGGTTAGCGTTTCGCCCTGGCCCGGTCGAAACTCACGATGTCGACGCGTACTCGACTTTCCTCGATGGGTAGCCATATCGTTGCCGAGTGTCTGAGCTGACCGGAGGACCCGTGGACGACTTTCACATCGTGGGACGCCGGGCGCTCGTGACGGGCGCGAATCGCGGGCTGGGGCTCGCCATCGCGCGCGGGCTGGCGGCGGCCGGGGCCGACGTCGTGCTCGGCGTGCGCGATTCCGCGTCGGCGGAGGATCCGGTGGCGTCAATCCGAGCCGAGGGCGGGTCGGCCTCGTCCCTTGAGCTCGACGTTACCCATCTCGATGACGCACGCGCCGCGATCGACGCGGCAACGGCTGCCCGAGGTGCGTTCGACATCCTGATAAACAACGCGGGCGGCGGCATCGCCGGACCGGCGATCGACGTCACCGAGGAGGAGTTCGACGCCGTCTGGGCACTGAACCTGCGGTCGGCGCTGTTCCTCTCCCAGCACACCGCACGACACATGGCCGCTGGCGGCGCGATAGTCAACGTCGCGTCGCAGGCCGGCATCGTCGCCCTGCCCGGCGAGTCGTCGTATTGCATCGCGAAAGCCGCACTGCTGCACATGACGCGATGCCACGCCGTCGAATGGGGCGACCGCGGGATCCGCGTCAACGCCGTAGCGCCGACCTTCATCGAGACCGACGGAACCGCGGCGGCCCTGTCGGACTCGGCGTTCCGTGCCGATGTCGTCAACCGCATCGCCGCGCTGCACCGTATTGGGCGTCCACGCGAGGTCGCGGGCGCAGTCGTCTTCCTGTGCTCTCCAGCCGCGTCGCTCATCACTGGCCATACCCTCGTCGTCGACGGGGGCTGGACGATCCGCTGATGCGGCACGCCGTCGTCGGCGCTGGTCCGCACGCGATATCGAACGTAGCGGCGCTGCGTGCCGCCGGCGCCCCAGCGGGGTTTTGGAATCGACGCCGTAGACCGCGCAGGCGGCGGCCCGCTGAGGATATCCGCGTTGGTCTTGAGAGGCGAGCTGGTCACAGAGATCGCGCCGGCTCAGGGCGGCGGCAGTGGCGATGACCCTACTGGTGCTGCTCGGCAAGGTGGCAGATCTCCCGGCGGACTGAGGCCTGCGTGCCGCGCTGGTCGTCACCGGCCGGTCGTTGCCGAGTCGTGTGCAACGATTTATGCCAGCCGCGTGACGGCTACGTCCGGAAACCGGCGCCGATCGGGAGGGTCAGATGCGTCGATACGCCACAGCCCGTGCCCCGGTCGCCATCGCGCTCGGGACGGCCGCGTGCTCGCCCGACCTGGTCCGGGTACCTACCGACACCGCGGCTCCGCAGTCGGCCGATACCGCCGCCACGGCTCGGCATCTGCGGTCTCGACTACTCAGGCCGAGCCAGCCGGTACACATTGACGCCCATGACGTGTGGCCGGCCGCAACCAAGGCCCGGCCAGGCGTACGCCAACTACACCCTCGATCCCGCAGCCTGCGCGCACGCCCTGACGGTGGCCCCGAATCCGCAACCGGTGCAATGGGATCTCGGCTTTCCGCTCTTTCCGGACGACGACCGGGTGACGGAACTGGCCGGGTCGTGGTGACCGGCATGCATACCGCGCAGTTGTACGTACTCGATTCCGCGACGATCGTGTCGGCGCCGGTTCGCGAGGTGATCCTCGGTCTGGGCGTCGGCGCGGCAACGAAGATCACCCGGTTGGCCCGCGCCTGCGGCGCCAAGTTGGCGTCCGGTGCCTTGACCACCATTGTCAACGTCGCCATCGACATGGCCGTGGTAGTCCAGGACAACCAGCCCGTGGCGTTGACCTTTGCCGGCGACACCAGGCTGTCGGAGTCACGCAAGACCGCGTTGCTGTACCAAGCCGAGACATTGGCCGACCGGTGAGCTCCCGAGCCAACGCGGACTCCATGCGGGAGGCACCGCGGGAAGCGAAGAGAGCCAGATCGGTTCGGGCACGGGTCGTTCTGATGACGGCGGCGGTGGCGACGTCGCTTGTCGGCTGCGCTCCGGATGTGATTCCGGTCAACGGCGCCAGCCAGCCGCCCAGCGAATTCGAACAGACGCTCGACATCACGCTGCCCTCGTTGCAGCCGGACAGCCCCGCGTGCGGCGCCGATGACTCGGTTGATGCATCGGACCGCCTGCTGACGTTGCGCGACGTCTGGCCGACCGAGACCGGGGGCGGCGAGGCCTACACCAATTACACGTTGCCGCCCGACACGTGCGCGGCGCTGGTCGACACCGGCGTCGCCGGCAGCGCGAGCTGCGATCGCGGCTTCCCCTACTTCGCCCACGCCGAACTGGTGCCGGCGCTAGCCAGCCTCGGTGTCACCGAATACCACGCGATCCACCTCGACCAGGTGACATCGCAGAACACGGTCAGCTCCACGGTGGACGAAACCTGGCTCAAGCTCCCACCAAACGACGTGAGCTGGCTGATCTCGCTGGTCGACAACTGCGGCGCGACCGTCGGTGGCGACTATTTCGTCACGCGTTCGGGGACAAGCATCCGCCTGCTGCTGCGGGTCCTCGGTGACAGCGCGGTCGTGTTGACTTTCAACGACCGTTCCGGCTTGTCGAACTCGCGGAAGCTCAAGCTGCTGGACACGGCCACGACGTTGGTCGCGATCGGCCGTTGAGGACCCCAACAGCGAAACGCCGGTTCCTGACGGCCTAGAGCGGCAACACGCGTCCGCTGATCGTCCGCAACAATGCTCCGAGTACAAATGCTATCGACACTTCCGAAACCGGAGCGTCGCCCCAACGGAATCACCGCGAACGCAATACCCAGGCAACGATGCCACGCATGGGACGCTGCGGCCAGGCGAACGCCAAGACCCCATAACCCACCAAGTGCCCAATTTTCAGGTGCCGAAAGTGTTCAAATTTCGGCTGCCGTTGACACGACAACGGCGACATCGGCGCTACACCAGTGGGCGGACGATCCGTTGAGCTGCGATGCCGATGGCTGCGGGACTCCGTGATCTGTTCGATCCGCATGTTTCGGCCATCCAGAGACGACGTCGGAAAGCCGGCGATGAGGACGCGCAGAGCGGCGGGCGTCATTTGTGCGAGGACCTCTACCAGCGAGGCCGCCAACGCTAACCCGTCGACCCGCAATGCGACGCCAACACGACTCGCGAGACGGCGAGCGGCGACGCTGACGAGTCGTGGCGAATGAGCGCCGTGACGCCTCCGCGCCAGGGCAGCGCACTGCCGGTGGCTGTGTAGGGCCGGTAGGAACGTCGCATGATTCGTACTTACCTGCAGCGCCGTGGTCACAAGGCCGTCGCGGCACTGGCCGTTGTCGGCGTCGCGATTGCGGTCAGCTTCGGAACGCTCGCGTTTTCGGCCACCGGTGCTGCGCAGGCGATGCCGCCCGTGGCAGCGACCTCACCGTCGATGCTTTCGCTCACCCTGGTCACCGGCGATGTCGTTGTCGTTCATGACGTCGGCGGCGGGCACCAGGCCGTCGATGTTCGACGGCCGCACGGCGCGGTTGGTGGGGTGCGTACCGAGACGATCGGCAAGGACCTCTACGTTTTCCCGGACGAGGTGCTGCCCTACATCGCCGCCGATGAGTTGGATCGGCGCCTGTTCGATGTGACGTCGCTGATTAAGCAGGGGTACGACGATCAGCACTCGGACGGCATTCCGATGATCTACAGCTATTCGAGCCGTGCCGCGGCGACGCAGTCGCAGCGTGCGATTCCGCGGGGCGTGACCCGAATCCGGATGCTTCCGAGCATCAACGGCAAGGCGCTCCGCGTCGACAAGCATGACGCCCGCTCGGCATGGTCGGCTCTGACCAGAAAAACGATGTCCACGCGCAGCCTCGGGCGGCCGGAGCTGACCGACGACGTCACGAAGGTATGGCTCGACGGCAAGGTGCACGCCGCCCTTGCGCAGAGCACCGCGCAGATCGGCGCGCCGGCCGCCTGGGCTGCGGGCTTCGACGGTACGGGTGTCAAGGTCGCGGTGCTCGACACGGGCGCCGACCTCAACCACCCCGACCTGGCCGGCCGGGTGAGCGACGGCGGTCAGCTTCGTGCCGGGGCAGGACGCGTCCGACGGCAACGGTCACGGCACCCACACGCTGTCGACGGTGGGCGGCAGCGGTGCCGCCTCGGGCGGTGTGGAGAAGGGAGTCGCCCCGGGCGCCAACCTGATTGTGGGCAAGGTGCTCGGCAACGACGGCAGCGGTGACGACTCCTGGGTCATCGCCGGCATGGAGTGGGCCGCCGCCCAGGGCGCCAAGGTCATCAGCATGAGCCTAGGCGGCTCCGACCCGAGCGACGGCACCGACCCGATGAGCCTCGCGCTGGACCAGCTGAGCGCGCAGACTGGTGCGCTCTTCGTCGTAGCCGCCGGCAATACCGGTGCCGAGGCATCGATGAGCTCGCCCGGTGCCGCCGACGCTGCGCTGACCGTTGGCGCTGTCGACTCCAATGACCAGCTCGCGTATTTCTCCACGATGGGGCCGCGCTTCGGCGACTACGCCCTCAAGCCGGACATCGCGGCGCCGGGCGTGGACATCCTGGCCGCGCTCGCCGGCGGCACCGCCGACACCGGCTACTACCAGACCATGAGCGGCACCTCGATGGCGACGCCCCACGTGGCCGGCGCGGCCGCGATCGTCGCGCAAGAACATCCCGGCTGGTCCGGAGAACAGATCAAAGACGCATTGATGAGTACCTCGAAGCCTCTGCCGGACTACACGGCGTACCAGGTCGGCGCCGGACGGGTCGACATCAAGGCGGCGATCGATGACCCGATCACGGCGACCGGTTCGGCCTACTTCGGCTTCGATGCGTGGCCGTTCAGCGACGAGGCGCCGGTTGCGCGTACCGTGACCTATTCCAACAGCGGCACCGCCGCTGTGACCCTGCACCTGTCCGAGACCGCGAACGTAGCCGGCGGACCATACGACGTAGATCCCACCGCGGACGCCGGCACTCCGGCGCCGGCCGGCATGTTCACGTTGTCGGCCGACACCATCACCGTCCCGGCACACGGCACCGCGACCGTCACCGCTGCCGCGCTGCCGAAGCTGGCCGCGATCGGCCGCCGCTACCTCGGCGAGATCGTCGCCGAACACCGACGCGGGCACTATCGTGGCCCATACCGATGTCGGCCTCTACAAGGAAGACCAGCGATACACGCTGCACGTCGCCCTTAAGGACCGCGCGGGCAATCCGGCGGCGGGGATCATCGAACTGCAACAGTTCGGCCAAATCGATCCGCAGATCATCACGGTCGACGACTCCGGCACGGTCGACCTACGCCTGCCCCAAGGCGTGTACAGCGCGTTGACCTACCTCGACGTTCCGGGCAGCCACGGACCCGACTCACTCGGCCTGGCATTGCTCGGCAACCCCCAGATCGACCTCGACCACGATCAGAACCTGACCTTGGACGCACGCAAGGCGGTCGAGGTCAAGGCCGTGGTTCCGCGTACGACCGAGGACCGGATGCTTTTCCTCGACTGGTATCGGACCGACGGCGCGGACAGCACGATCGGCGAACAGTACATGCTGCCGTCGAAGTACGACAGCATGTACGCGCTGCCGACCCGCAAGGTCACCAAGGGAAGCTTCGAATTCGAGAGCCGCTGGCGCAAGGCCTACCCGATGCTGACGGTGTCGGACCATGGCAAGGCGGTGTCGTTCCTGGGCCAGGCCGGCTCGTCCCTCTACCGAGACAAGGGCGACCTCGCCACCGTGTACGCGGGCGACGGGTCCGACTACGCCGGCGTCAATGCTCGTCGGCAAGGCCGCAATCGTCACCCGCACCGACACCGTAACCGCCAGCCAGCGAGCGGCACTGGCCGCGGCCGCCGGTGCGAAGCTTCTGATCGTCGTCAACGATCAGTCCGGCAAGCTGATGGAATGGGTCGGTCAGGACGACGGCTCGGACAGCGCCATACCGGTCATCACGGTCACCGCCCGCACCGGTGCGGCCCTGATCGCCGAAGCCGGGAAGAGCTCACTGCGCGTTGTGGGTACGCCAGATTCGCCGTACGCCTACGACCTGGTGGATCCGCACCCGGGCCAGATTCCGAGCGGCCTGACCTACCGGCCGAAGCCCAGCGAGCTGGCCACCGTGAATATGAAGTTCTACGGATCGACGCCGTACCCCAGCGGCGAGTTCCGCTGGGACTACCGGCCGTACCGTATCTATGGCACCGGCCTGTGGCTGCGTACCGACATGCCCGGCGTGCGCACCGACTACGTCTCCGCACAACCCGGCACGACCTGGGCCGAGTCGGCCGTGACCGGACCGAACTACAGCCTGGTGTCCAGCGGCGAGATCCACGCCTTGCACCCCGGCTCGCACGTGACCAGCGACTGGTTCGCGCCAGTCGTGCGGCCGCGCGACGGCGGCGGCTTCTGGTCCTCGCAACGCGACAGCCTGTCGATCCAGTTCAACGTCCAACCATGGGCCGATAGCGGCGTCAACCACGCCGGGTATCTCACCGAGGGCGACGATCTGAACATGAAGATCTACCAGGACGGCACACTGGTCTCGCAGTCGGCATGGGCATCGGGCTCGCTGTACCCGGTTCCGACCGTCACCTCCACATACAGACTGGATCTACATGCCTCCCGCGACCCCGCGGTGTGGCGACTGTCGCCGAAGACCCACACGGTCTGGACCGTGGTGTCGCAGCCCGTCACCGATCCGAACGAAGTCGACCTGATGCCGCTGATGCAGCTCGACTACAACATTCACACCGATCTGGCGGGCAACGCGCCGGGCGGCTGGCAGACGCTGGGCATGACCGCCAGCCACCTGCCGGGCGCTGTCGGCACCGGCACGATCGCGGGCGGCTCGCTCTCGGTCTCGTACGACGACGGAGCCACCTGGCACAAGGTTCCGCTGACCAAGACCTCCACCGGTCACTGGACGGCTCGTTTCATGGCCCCGGCGCAAGGATTCGTGTCGATCAAGTCGAGCGCCTGGGACAGCCGGGGCAACAACATCTCGGAGAACATCACTCGGGCGTATGCCCTGAAATAGGCGGAACAACGCAACGCCGTCGACGTCCGAAACAGCGGCCCCAGGAAGCGTCATTCCTGGGGCCGCTGCACGTATATTCGCAGGACCCGACGGTGAGGAGCCGAAATGTTGACGGCGCTCGGACTCGACTCGGCCAAAGAGACGATCTACCGACGTCTGGTAGCCGAGGTGCAGTCCAGTGCCGCCAGTCTTGTTGTGTCGACCGGTTTGCCGGATTCGGTGGTCGCCACGGCGTTGACGGACCTATGTGGCCGTGGGTTGGTGGTGGAGGAGACAAGCGGATCGCCTCCCATGTACAGCGCGGCCCCGCCCGGGGTCGCCCTCGGCGCGTTGCTCCGCGAACGGCGCGATGACCTGCGTGCGGCGGAACTCGCGGTGTCAGTGCTCGCCGAGGAGCACCGGCTGGCCTCCATCGATCACCGCAGGGATGACGTCGTCGAGGTCATGACCGAGATCAGCGCGGTACGACATCGATTCGCCCAGATACAGGACGCGGCGCAGCGCGAGGTTCTGTCGATCGTGCCGCCGAACCTCACGGTTGTGCCGCACCGCGAGCAACGCGGCCGGGAACGCCGGCATCAAACGCGGCGTTCGGTACCGTGCCCTTCTCGATCGACGAGCGCTGCTGCAACCCGGCATGATCCAGGACGTCATCGAAAGCATCGATTGCGGTCAGGAAATCCGCATCGTCGACCGGGTGCCACTCAAGCTCGTGATCGTCGATGGCGAGCGGGCGATGCTGCCGCTTCACAGCCACATCGACTCGCCAGCATCGGTGCTCGTGCAATTCACCGGACTCGTCCAGGCGCTCACAGCGTTGTTCGAGACCATGTGGCAGCGCGCCTACCCGCTACTGCCGAACGCTTCCAGTGATGACCTGATCGAGGTTCGGCCAGAACTCGACGATGTCGACACCCAGGTCCTCGGCCTGCTGCTGACCGGCATGACCGAGGAGGCAATCGCCCACCAATTCGGCATATCGCGACGGACAGTCCAACGCCGGATCGCCAATTTGATGGCGAAGGCAGGCGTTGAGACCCGGATCGAGCTGGGCTGGCACGCGGCCCGCAACGCCTGGGCATGACCGGAGCCCAGCCTGCCCACCGATCAGGCAACGCGACAGTGTTCGCTACCGAAACCCCACGCGCGCTGCCAGTCGCCGCTCGTCACTCCTTGGGAGCGAACTCGGGATAGACCCGCGCTACCAGGGAAAGATCGGCGATGACACGATGAAAACTCTCCCAGGCGATCGGGTCATGGTCGAAGTGCGGGCAATTCTCCGGATTTCTACTTGCAGCTCGGACGAGCCCGCCGCAGAACCGGTCGTAGGCGAATTCAGCGTCATCGAGCGACAGCTTGAACTCGGCCACCAACAGCCCGATGACTTCGTCGCCAGATCGAGACCGCGTCACCGCTTCAATGATCAGCTCCACCAAGTTCGAGATTGTCTGGCCCGGTGGCAACGGCACGGTCAAGTCGCTGGTCGACGCGGCCGGTTGCGCAAGCTTCGGGCGCCTTTGCAGCAACCGTCGCCACTGGGTCATAGCGGAGATGTAACCACACCGGCCGCGTCGCGTCGCCCCGCATGGAGCGGGCCACGCAGATCACGACACGTCAGCCAATGAAATGCGCGCGCGATACCCAGCGGGCATCCACCGCTGCTCGCCGTGCGGACTAACCACCCACAGGGTCGTGCGGCGGACAACCACGAGATCCGACGTAGATCCTTTTCGGATGACGACGTCATGACCAACGAGAATTGTGCATCCGACATCATCGGCGGCCGAGCCCGTCAGGACTGATCAGCCCGTTCATCTGCTATGTACGGCTCGCTGGCACAGGTACGGTCACATCGACCGGCGCGCAGGTTCTTCGCCGAGGAGATCGGATGGCTGACAACGGGATCGACACCACCGACCGGACACTTACCGGCAAAACGTTGAAGGCGGCGGGCTACGAATTCGCGTGCCGGTACGTACTCAACGCACCCGGACCGAACCATATCGACAAGCAGATGACGGCGGCTGAGGTACGCGAGAAGTCCGCCGCCGGCGTACGGATCGTGTCCAACTTTGAATGGGATCCGATACCGCGCAACACGATCGCCGAGGGCAAAGCCCACGCCAGGGCGTTCCTGGATGCGCACGCCGAGCTTCGTGGGCCAGACTGGTCTCCCTGCTACTACTCGGTCGACACCCCCGCCGGTGCCGGCAGCTTCGACAACTACGCGCACGGCTGGGCCGACGTCCTGGGACCCGAGCGATGCGGCTGCTACGGCGACGGCGCCCTGTTCCGCGCGCTGAAGAAGGCCGGGCTGATCACTTTGGCGTGGCAGTCGCTGTCCACATCGTTTCCCGGCAACAACGACCACACCGGCGCCAACCTCATCCAAACCGGCAGTGGGCATGTCGCCGGCCACGCCGTCGACTTCAACACCGCCAGATCCGCCTACTACGGTGGTTGGCTGCTCGGCGAAGCGAACCCGAACCCGCCGAAAGGAACCGATGTGGAACTCACCGACAAACTCTCCAACGGCCAAACCGTCGACCAGGCGCTATCGCTGATCGTGAAACTGCCAGCATCCGTCTGGCACAGCGACCAGTTCACGCCCCGACTTGACGCGAACGGCAAGCCGGTCGTGCCCACCGTCTACACCGAGTCCGGGTCAGCGCGGATGGACCGGCTCGACAAACTGCAGGCCTACATCATGTCGCCACAATTCATCGCCGACATCATCGCAGCGATTCCCGCCGGTGGCGGCGCGTCGCCGGACGCGATCGCCGCCGCGGTCACCGAGGTCGTCAACCGGACAGTGCTCAGCGTCGCGACGCCCTGAACTGAAACGGCAATCTCGCGGCCAGGCCCAGCCCTTACGGCGTGCGCGGTGTGCTGGACGCACCCGCTAGTGTTCCGAGCCGTCGTCGCTGCGGAACACCTTCGGCTAACCGCGCCGCACGGCCAACCAATCGAATCCCTTCGACGGGTATGTGACCGAGAGTGGATAGATAGCCATGGACTGGGGCAAGGTGCGGTACATCCCGATCGACCTCGAACAGGGGTGAGCAACGGTTTCACGGGCCATCGACGATTGTCGCTGCAGTATCGGACGAGGAGCGGGTTCTCGCTAATCGCGTCTAGCCGACTGGATTGGCCGGCTGCTTCACCTGGTCCGAGCGTCGGGCGAGCATCACCGCCGCCGCCACGCCAACGAGTGCCAACACCACCTGCAAGGACGCCTTCTTCCAGCCGTACCCGTTATGGCCAAGCGCGCTACCGAAGCCAGCAGCAATCAGCGTGCCCACGACGGCAAGCACTGGCGCGAGCCAGCGAGCGCTCGCGTAACGCCGGCCATATACCGCGGCGCCCACTCCGCCGATGACGACACCGATCACGACCGCCAAGACCCAATTCAACATCGTGTTCTCCACTCAGATCGTCGAGCAGCCGGAGACGCATGTCCGACTGTCATTCCACTGCGGAGAGCGCTTGTCAAGGGACTCTCAGCATCCTCTTGGCGTACCTTGACCGGTTCTCGTCTCGGGTGGCTGGTCGAGCCACGGTCCACGGTGAACTCCCGAGAACCGTGGCGACGACGGTCTGGACGCACTCGATCTCGCGGTTCCGGCACGACCTCGCCGACGGAACATTCGGAGCCCGAATCCGGAATCCCAGGGCCCGATTCCCGCGGACATTCAGCTAGTGACTGGATCTCGCGCACAACCGGCCCCGACGTAGGGGCATCAGTGCCCATCCACGGATCCAATCTGCGGCGACCGCGTTTGACGATTGTTTCGCGTGACCGGGTTGGCGTACGTAGGCTTTTGCCGATGGGGCGCAATCGCGCCAAAGACGAGAACACGTGCGGCTCACCCGTCAGCGTTAGGACGAGATTCGCCGCTGCGGCGCTGATCCTGGTAGCCGTGCCGTTCGCCCTTCTCTTGGCGCTGGTGCAGGCCAGATGGGTGCCGCTTCACGACGCGGATCTCGATGCGGCCTTCGACCTGCACGGCTACGCCGTCACGCATTCCGCCTTTGTCACGGCGATGCGGACGCTGTCGATCATCGGCTCGTACCGGGTCTGGACGCCCGTCCTCACCGCACTCGCCGTCTGGCTGTTTTGGCGGCGCCAGCCGCGCCTCGCCCTGTTCGTTGCGGTCACCGCGATCGGCAGTTCTCTGATCAACAACCTGGTCAAGAGCCTGGTCGATCGGGCGCGGCCGATCCTTCCGCAACCGGTCTCTGTGGCCCACGGATTCGGCTTTCCCAGCGGTCA
Source organism: uncultured Actinomycetota bacterium (assembly GCA_963724705.1). Lineage (GTDB taxonomy): Bacteria > Actinomycetota > Actinomycetes > Mycobacteriales > Micromonosporaceae > DASQPR01. Next base: position 254,176 of record CAVRVS010000004.1, on the reverse strand, counting down.
CGCCCAGTCCGCCGTAGTCGGCTACGGGATACTGTTGGTGATCTTCTTGCCGATGGTGCACGGCACCGCACGCGTCGTCGCGGTGTGCGGCGCAGTGCTGATGATCGCCGCGATCGGATTTTCTCGCATCGCGCTCGGGGTCCACTACCTAAGCGATGTACTCGCCGGATACGTGCTGGGCGCGGCGTGGCTCGCCGCCATGGTCGCCGCGTTCGACGTCGGGCGCGTCAAGCCACGACACCGTCCGCATTCTCGGACTTCGTAAACGCAAGCGCGGAACGCAGCAGGCAACCTGAGTGGGACGGCTGGCACACGCCGAGCTCAACAAAGCTGTCATAGCGCGACGAACGGATGGCCGGATCGAACCGGCGCCCCCGGGCCACCAACTGGGGGCTCTCCCCTGACTGAGCTATAGCCAGCCACCAGCACCGGTCGCGGCGTCGCGGACATGCTGCAGCGCCACGGCAGCGTGATCGTGCAGAAGAGCCTCGCCGGGGGCCTCGTTTGACGAAGTGGCCGCCGGCGGCGGCGAGCATCCGCGGGGTAACTTCGCGCGATGAGGAAGTAGCCGGTCAGGTTGGTCTCGATCACCGTACGGAAGCCGTCCACCGGCGGCTCCCAAAAGCCCTGCGGGGTGCGTCACGAAGAGCGCGCGCGGCAACCATTCTGTCCGTGGGTAGAGAGCGAGCTATGTCCTCGGCTTGACGACTTCCACGGCGCGATCACCAAGCATGAGCGTCATGAGCGAAGTGGATGTGGTCACGGTACGCGGGCTACGGAAGAGCTATAACGGCCGTACGGTCGTCGACGGCCTGGATCTTGACGTGTCGGCGGGTGAAATCGTCGGGCTCATCGGGGCCAACGGCGCCGGCAAGACGACAACGGTCGAGTGCATTCAGGGTCTGCGCCGGCCGGATTCCGGGACGCTGTCGGTGCTTGGCCTCGACCCGGTTCGGCAGGCGGACAAACTGCGGCTGCGGATCGGCAGCCAGTTGCAGGATTCGGCGTTGCCGGACCGGTTGCGGGTCGCCGAGGCCGTGCATCTATTCGGCGGTCGAGACCCGGATGGGTTGTTGGAGCAATTCGGCCTGGCGCGACGTCGTCGCTCCGCTTTCGCGTCACTGAGCGGTGGCGAGCGTCAGCGGCTGTTTCTCGTCCTGGCGCTGCTGAACCGGCCACGGCTGGTCATCCTCGACGAACTCACGCAGGGTCTCGACCCGGCCGCACGACGCAGCGTATGGGCCGCGGTCGATCAACTGCGGCGGGACGGCACGACTGTGCTTCTCGTGACGCATGAGCTGGATGAGGCGGAGGCGCTGTGCGACCGAGTCATTGCCATGCGGGCGGGCCGGATCCTCGATGCGGGCGCACCCGAGGACCTCATCGATCGCTATGGTCGGTGGGCGACCATCCGCTTCACGTTGCCGGTGGGTCGCCGCAGCGCCATCTCGCTCGAGACGCTTGGCACGGCCGGCGGCGTACAGGCGGTCGAGGCGGTCGGCGAGCGCGTGACCATCCGTGGCGATCGCACCGCTATCGCGTACGTCGGCGCGATGTTGGCTAGCTCCGGCTGGGTACCTCCGGACCTGTGGGCACATGTGCCGAGCCTTGAAGACGCGCTGCTCAGCCTGCTGGATCAGGCGGCGATCGACGATCACTCCGGGCCCATCACCACCACTCGGCTCGGCGACCTGACTGGAGCAACGCGATGAGCACAACCGTAGGCCGCCTGGTGCGCACAGAACTTGTCCTCATGCGCCGGGACCCGATGACGCTCACCTTCGTCTTCGTGTTTCCCGTCGTGACCATGCTGATTATCGGTGGATCGTTTGGCACGTCACCTGACCCCGCATTCGACGGTGCGAACCCAGCGCACTGGTACGTCGCGTCCTATCTCACCGTGGTGATCGCTGCGACTGGGCTAATCATGATCCCGGTCCATCTGGCGTCGTACCGTGAACGCGGCGTGCTACGCAGATTCGCCGCGGCCGGCTTTCCCCGATGGTCGTTCGCGCTGGCCCAACTCGTGGTCGGCGTGGTCGCCATCGTGGTGTCGTCGGCGATCCTGCTGGCCGTCGCGGCGCCGATTTACGGCGTACCAGCGCTGCATGACGGCGGCCGCGTGGTAGCGGCGTATTGTCTGGGGGCCGTTGCGTTCGTCGCCATTGGCGTGCTCCTGGGCGTCGTGTTGCCGTCGGCGCGGGCCGCGCAAGCGGTCGGGCTCCTCTTGTTCTTTCCTTCCTTCCTGCTCGGTTCGGGCGGTCCGCCACCGAACGTGATGGGCTCGGCGCTGCGCACTATCTCGGGCTACCTACCGTTGACCCGGCTGACCGATGCCGTCCGGGTGCCATGGCTCGGCATCGGCAACGCCACCGGATCACTGGCTGTCGTGGCGGCGATCGCCGTGCTCGCAACGATCCTTGCCGTACGACGGTCAGGTCTGTGACGTGCCTGCTGTGGGACAATCGTCCTCGATGCCGCTGTACGGGCGGCTGCGGGACGACGATGGGCGGCTCCGGTCGATAGGGTTCAGGCGAATGTTCGCGACGGATGAGGCGCGGTCGGGCGTGCGGTTGACCCGCCTGTACAAGCGGCTTGGTCTCTGCGGGTTTGCCCTGTTCGCGATCGTCGGCGCCGCGATGCGACTGCCCAGCAATCTATCCCCGATCGCGATCGCGGGATTGGTGATCGCCGTCGCGGTTGCGGTCCCGATGTTTCTTGCGCCGTCACGGTTGCTTCTCGGGTACGCGGCAGTCGCGACCGTGGGGATCACGTTGGTGGCCACCGTCGGCTCCGGATCGAGCAACGTCGCCTGGTTTGCGCTCTGCATCGTCGTGTTCTGGTGCGTAATGACCGGCGGCATACGCGTCGGCCTGGTCTACTGGGCCGCGATCGTAGCAATCTTCGTGGCCGAGTCTGTGCTGAATGTTGGTGACGCAGGTTGGGTGAGCTGGATCGCCGGCGCGACATTCACCGGCCTGGCCGCATTGCTCGTTCGGCATCAGATCGTATTGACCGAGCGATTGAAGCAAGCACAGGCCGCCCTCGTTGAGCAGTCGCGTATTGAGGAGCGCAACCGGATTGCGCGTGAACTTCACGACATCATCGCCCACAGTCTCACGATCTCGCTGCTTCATGTTGCGAGTGCAAGGTTGGCGATCGACGATGACCCAGCGGACGCTGCCCGCGCCCTGGCCGAGGCCGAGCGCCTTGGTCGCCAGAGCCTGGCCGACGTCCGCGCCACCATGGGATTCGCCCGAGCGGGCCGGACCGACGAGATCGCTCCACCCGTACCCGGCATACGCGACCTGACTCACCTGGTCGAGCAGATGAACACGGCGGGAGTGCCGGCACGACTGGACACCCGCGGCGATCTGGATCTGATGCCGGCCACGACCGGCGCGAGCATCTACCGCATAGTCCAAGAGGCCCTGACCAACACGGCCAAGCACGCTCCCCGCGCGTCGGTGGGAATTGTCGTCACTGCCACCGACAGCTGCGTTGAGGTCTCCGTCGACAGCGCCGGCACTCCCGGACGCGGCTCGGGCATGGGGTTGACCAACATGCGCGAACGAGCCGAGGCGGTCGGCGGCACCTGCACGGCAGGTCCCGGCGGCAACGGCTGGCTGGTGCACGCACTGCTGCCGCTCGACGGACATCAGGTCACAGGTGAGCAACGATGATCCGGGTACTGCTCGTTGACGATCAGGAACTGATTCGCGCTGGACTCCGTGGCATCCTGCGCGAACGATACGGGTTCACGATCGTCGGCGAATGCGGCGATGGCAATAGCGTGCTTGCCACGGTTCGTGACACCGATCCACAGATCGTCCTGATGGACGTACGGATGCCTCTGGTGGACGGTGTCGCGGCCACCCGACAACTACGAGCCGAGCGCGAGACCGTACCCGTGATGGCACTGACGACGTTCGACGACGACGCGGCACTGGCCGGCATGCTCCGGGCGGGCTCGCAGGGATTTGTTCTGAAGGGCATACCGGCCGAGGATCTTCAACGAGCCGTACGCATCGTGGCCGACGGCGGCGCATGGCTCGACCCGGCAGTTACCGGGCGGGTCCTCGCAACGTATCGAGCGATGCCCGATGCGCCAACTGTGCAGCCCACCGCGATGGAAACGCTGACCGCCCGCGAACGTGAGGTACTCGGCCTCATTGGACGCGGCCTCACGAACGCTGAGATCGCGATCGAGCTCCGCGTGGGCGAGGGCACTGTGAAGACGCACGTCAATCACCTATTCGCCAAGCTGCGTCTGCGAGATCGCTCGGCCGCAATCGTGTACGCCTACGACCACGATCTCGCCGGGCGCCGGGTCACCTAGTCGAGCACGCTCACCAGGTGCGGACGGCGACCGGCGGGTCGTTGTGGCCGCACTTGCGGCTTGTAGTAGCGACGCGGCGTACGTGGCCGGACAGAGCCTGCATCTGGTGGCGTGTGCGGCGAATCCTAGAGTAGAAAGAGACTGTGGGAAGGCAGGCAGTCGTCGTTGTTTACGTGCTCGCAATGGTGGCCGTCGTAGTCGGCGTGGACGTTCTGTTCTTCAGGCATCATTTCTGGCCGCGGCTGATGGTGAACGTCGGAATTGTCCTAGTGTTCGCAGCGTTCTATTTCAGGTTTCTAAAGCGTGCGTGAGGGTGTGTTTCCGACGGCTTCCTGTACCCAAGCGATTTTGCCTGGGCGGTGATTGATGCTGCGCGAAGCGGGCAAGGTCTCCGGTCGGCCCACCTGACATCCGATCGCGTGTGCACCACAGTTATGACACAGCCCATGGGAATCGCAGCGTGGAACTTTCTGGCGGCCGCGTTCGCGATCTAACAGGGCGTCCCGCCTATCCGCAGGCCGGTATCCGGTACGACGTTGCGGGCGTAGACGTTGACGTTCAAGACATCCCGACGCGGCAGCGGTCCGACCATCACGGGCCGCGACGCCCGGCCCGGCCGTCGTCTTGGTGGGCAGGATCGGGTCGGTCTCTCCATGATGGAGGCGGCACCGACCCGGTCCTGCGGTGCCGCTTAGTTCTGGCGGCGTCGGATCTGCCAGAAGCACAACCCGGACAGTGCTGCGGCGAGCACGCCGAAGATTCCGGTCTCGTACCATTGCAGGGGCCAGTAGTGGCTTGCGGGCTGCCAGGTGATGGACTCATGCAGGTTGTACGGGGCGAGGCAGGCGGTGATCTGATTGAGGCCGGATCCGCCGGCCTTGGCCGCGCCTCCGCCTCCGCCCGCGTCCGGCGGCGGGAAGCAGTCCAGATGCGTGGTTGCGGCGACGACCCGGCCGGCGGAGTCCGTGATCGGCGGGGCCGATGTCACCCACGCACTTGGCGGTATGGGTAGGCCGTCGAGGTACATCTCGGCACCCCCGCCACTGGTGTAGAAGCCGCGGGCCTGTTGTGCGGTGGTCTGGTTGATCGGAAACGTCAGCGTGGTCGACGGCAGCAGGTGCGGGCGCACGAGTGTGGGCATCAGGATCTGCAGGCCGATGAACACCGCGAGCGTGACGGCCATGGCCGGCACCACGCGGCGTAGTAGCAGTCCGGCGGTGACGCCGAGTGCGAACGCGAAGCCGGCGTACGCGAGCAGGACGATGTCGCGGGTGGCGAAGGTCGTGCCGGCGAACCGGTTGCCAGCGATGTGGTCGAACGGTGCGGCCCACCAGGTGATCAGATAGCTGAGCACTGCGGCGGTGGCGATCGAGGCGAGGCCGACGACGCTGAGTTTGACCGCGAGCCACCGGCTGCGGGTGATGGTCTGGTTCCACACGAATTGGTGGGTGCCGGTCTCCAGTTCCCGGCCGATCAGCGGCGCACCCCAGAACATGCCGATCAGCGCCGGGGCTGCCAGCAGGAAGAGTTCGGTGAAATGGAACATCGGGTCGTAGTTGCTCTGGAACTGGTTGAGCACGTCGTCGCAAGAGTTCAGCGGCGTACATGAGGCCAGGTCGGCGGTGTAGGTGTGGTGCATCTGTAGCCCGCTGACCAGGAAGTAAATCGCGGCGGCGGCGAGCACGGCGAGACCCGTGAGGGCTTGGGCTCGGAATTGGCGCCAGGCGAGCCAGATCATTGTGTGCCTCCCGCGGCGATCGCGGAGCCGGTGGCGGCCGCCCGCTCCATGTAGGTCAGGACCAGGTCCTCAAGGTCGATGCGTTCAGCCGACCAGTCGCCGGCCGGTAGGTCGGCGTCGCTGCGCACGATGAATGTGGACTGCCGCTCGGTGTGCTCGGCCCAGATCACCTCGAGTCCGGCGGGCAAATCGCTGTTTCGGCGGCGGGTGCACACGAGCCGGTGGTGCTGGGCGAGCAGATCCTCGGTCTCGCCGGCGAGCTGCACCCGGGAGGCGACCAACACGACCAGGTAGTCGCAGACCCGTTCCAGGTCAGACACCAGATGCGAGGACAGGACGACGCTGGTGTCGTTGTCCGCGACCGATTCCATCAGGTGACGCAGGAAATCGCGGCGGGCTAGTGGGTCGAGGCTGGCCACCGGCTCGTCGAGGATCAGCAGCTCGGGCCGTTTGGCGACCGCCACCGTGAGAGCGAGCTGGGCGCGTTGGCCACCGGAGAGCTTGCCCGCCTTCTGCTTGCGGTCCAGGCCGAGCGCGTCGATGCGCGTCTGGGCAAGCGCGCCATCCCAGCCCGGGTTCAACTTGGCGCCGAGCGTGAGGTGGTCAGCGACCGACAGGCTCGCATAGATCGGCGTGTCCTGCGCGACGTAACCGACCCGGGCCAACTGGGCGGGGCCGGCCGCGGGTTGTCCCCCGAGCACTTCGATACTCCCGGTGGTCGGGGCGAGCATCCCGCAGGCGATCTTCAGCAGCGTGGTCTTACCCGCGCCGTTCGGCCCGACCAGGCCGACCACGTGTCCCGGCGGGATCGCCAACGTGCAGTCCGCCAGCGCCTGGCGCTGGCCATATCTCTTGCCCAACCCGTGGGCCTGCAATACGGCGGTCATGTCTCCTCTTCGGTGTCCTCGCGGAGGGTGGCAGAAATCAAGGCTTCAATGCCCGGCCCGGTCAGACCGGCCGTGCGGGCTTTGGCCAGCCAGGCGCGCAGTTCGTCCTGGAGCGGGCCGTGCGCGGCCAACGACGCCTGACCTAGTGACCGGGTGATGAAGGTGCCCACACCCGGCTTAGCTGCGGCCAGGCCCAGGTGTTCGAGTTCGCGGTAGGCCTTGCTCACGGTGTTCGGGTTGATCGCCACCTTCGCAACCACTTCCTTGACGGTGGGCAGCTTGTCGCCCTCCGCGAGCAGACCGAGCAGGAGCGCTTGGCGTACCTGCCTGACGATCTGCAGGTAGGGGGCTACGCCGGAGTGCATGTCGAGATGGAAGTCGATCACCCGTTTTCCTGTTCCACTAGATGCCTAGTGGAATATAAATACATGAGCTGTCCGCCTGTCAAGCCCTCAGGTGGCGCCTGCTCACTCGACGGTGTGTCCGCCAACCTCTTGACGAAGACACCCGCAGCACCGCGTCGCGCTGATCGGAATCGCGGTGCTGCTGGGCGCCCTTGCCGTGTACGTGTGGATCGCCGGCCTGCAGATGCACCACGCCTACGCCGGCGCGACCGCGTGCCGCCCGGTCAGCTCACCTGCCTGCGGCAACCTGTTCCTCAACGTCAACCAAATGAACACGATTCTGGCGAACGGCTACGTACTACAGGCCGTGCCCGCACTGATCGGGATGTTCGTCGGGGCTCCAATGCTGGCCCGTGAGATGGAGACCGGTACCTTCCGCTACGCCTGGACCCAGGGCTTCGGCCGGTGGCGCTGGGCACTGGCCAAGCTGGTCCTGCTCGGGGTTGCGCTGGCCGCCGCCGTCGGAGCCCTCAGCGCGCTGTTGTCCTGGTACTACGAGCCATACTTCGCAGCGCGCGACCCGGCCATGTCCTTTTCCGAGATGTCTCCGTTGACTCCCGGCCTGTTTCCCTTGCGCGGGTTTGCGTTCGCCGCATGGACACTGGCCGCCATTGCGATCGCCGGCCTGGCCGGCATGCTCCTCCGACGGGTCGTCCCCACGATCGTTGCGACCCTGGCCGCCTACACCGCCCTGGCCGTCGCCGCCGGGGTGTTCCTGCGCCAGCACTACCTGCCGCAGAACGTCACCAGCAGTCTGAACCCGCCGGTTGCCGCCTGGACCACGAACCAATGGTTGACCAAGGGCGGTTCGCGTTCGCCGGCCCACGGCGACCAGGCCATCCACCTCTTTCAGCAGCTCTGCCCCACTGGCAAGTTGTCGCTCGACCCCGTGCATTGCTTTGTCCAGCACGGCTACACGCAATGGACCAGCTACCAGCCGGCCAGCCGGTACTGGGCATTCCAGTTCATCGAGGGCGGCTGGCTACTCGCGCTGTCAGGGCTGCTCATCGCCGCGACCGTCTGGCTCGTCCGGCGGCGCGCCGCCTGACGCATCCCGCCGTGCGGGCCCCGAAGTCCAGGCCGCCCTACTTTGACCAGCTCGCCGTAATGCCCGCGGGCCGGTGCATCGCTAGCGTCGTCGGTAAGCGGCACGCACGTCATCACCATGTACCTCCTCGGCACGTCAGCCTCATGCACAGCCGATGCGGAAGGCACGCTAGAGACCGCCGTTCTCGACTCCGCCTCGGAGCAGAGGCTTTCGTACGTGGTCTTGGGATTCGAGGTCGCGATGCGCTCTGGGGGGTCGGCTAGGGGTAGGTGCGGTCGATGTGGACGTCTAGGGTGCCGTCACGCCGAGGATGTCCGTCAGCTGGTTGCGCCCGTAGTCCCAGATCGTCTTCGATCCATTTCGTGATTCGCAGGGCGCGGTTGCGCCGGTGGTCGACCGATTCGTGTACGGCGTTGCCATAGAGGCGGACGAGGTGGACCCGTCAGGTTGCTCCCACAGGTCGATTGGGCGGATGGACCCGCCGGCGCGGCCCTACTTGACGAATACGCCGCCAAACCGCAGGGCTCACCGGCTGATCTTGGCTCGGGCTCGGGCGACCTTGATGGCGTTCAGAAGCGTTTCTTTGTCGTAGCGTCCGTAGTGTCGTTGCCCGTTGATGAAGAACGTTGGCGTGCCGGAGACACCGCTCAGGTCGGCGGAGTCGACGTCCTGAGCGACCCGCGCGGAATACACGTGGTGCTTGACGTCGGCGTGGAACTGTTCGGTGTCTAAACCGAGTTCCTTGGCATACTGCAGCAGGTCCTGGCCGGTCAGATCGTCCTGGTGAGCGAGCAGTTGGTCGTGCATCGCCCAGAACGCACCCTGTGCGGCGGCCGCCTCGGCGGCTTCGGCGGCCATCTGAGCGTGCTGATGAACATCGGTCAACGGCAGATGCCGCCAGACGAACCGGACGTCGGCATCGGCTATCAGCGACGCGCGCACCGAAGGCTCGGCCTTGCCGCAGTACGGGCACTCGAAATCGCCGTATTCGACGACGGTGACCGAGGCATCGGCCGGGCCGCGTATGTGGTCGCGCTCTTCATCGACCGGCAGCACCAGATCGACGAGCTGCTCGGCGGTGCCGAGAAGCGCGGCGGCCCGGCGCGGGGCCGGCAGCCGGGCGATCACCCGGAACGCCGCCCACATCAGGCCGGACGCGAGCAGACCGGCGGTGAGTACGCCCAGCTTCGCCTCGGCGAGATCCGATCCGGAGAAGGCGAGTGCCGCGATCAGGAACGACACCGTGAAGCCGACACCGCCGATGATGCCGGAGCCGAAGACGGCGCCCCAGCCCACCGGCGGCAGCAGGCGACCCCGGCTCAGTCTGGCTACCAGCCACGTGGTGCCGAAGACGGCGACCGGCTTGCCGATGACGTAGGCGGCGATGACGCCGAGGGTGATCGGCTGGGTATAGGCATGCCTCAGGAAGCCGCCGGTTAGGACGATGCCGGCGTTGGCGAGCCCGAACAGCGGCACGATGACATAGCTGGTCCACGGATGGTAGAACCGCTGCAGCCGGGCGTTCGGTGACAGCGTGGAGGTCAGTCCGAGCGCGGCCGATCGCGCCAGTTCCGGCGTCGGCTGCTCGCGGAACAACCGCACCAGGCCGGTGGCTTCTTCGAGGGTCTCCCGACTCGGTGAATACGCGGTGGCGGTCAGACCGATTGATAGGCCGGCCACGATCGGATCGATGCCGGAGCCGAGCAGCGCCGCCCAGATCGTCACGCCGAGAAGTGCGTAGACGATCGGCTGGTCCACCCCCGCGCGCTTGATCAACAGCAGCACAGCGAACGCCACCACCGCCGTCACCAATGGCATGGCCTTGATCGGTTCGCTGTAGAAGAGCGCGATCACCAGCAACGCCACGATGTCGTCGACCACGAACATCGTCAGAAGGAAGACGCGGACCCGCTCCGGCAGCCGGCGGGCCAGCAACGAGAGCGCACCGAGGGCCAGTGCGGTGTCGGTGGACATCGCGACGCCCCAACCTTCGAGGCTGTCGTGACCGGCGTTGACGGCGAGGTAGATCCCGACCGGAATCACCATCGCGACCAAGCCGGTGGCGATCGGCAGCAACAGCCGGCGCCGGTCACGCAGGTCACCAAGATCGAATTCGCGACGCGCTTCCAATCCGACCACGAGGAAGAAGAACGCCATCAGGCCGCTGTTGATCCAGGTGCGCAGATCGCGGGTGACACCCCACGCCCCGAGACGGATGGAGAACTCGGTGTGCCACACCGACTCATACGACGACACACTGATGTTCGCCCAGATCAGCGCCGCGATGATGGCGGCCACAAGAATGCCGGCGCTGCCGGACTCGGTCCGCAAGAACGCACGCAACGGTGCCGTGACATCACGGGTCGCCCACGCAGTGCGTTCGGTCGCCGGCTCGGACACGCCACGCTCTCCCTGATCATGACCGGCACGATGCGGTCGCAAATGCGCATCGTCTCGCCGCTGCCGGCGCTACCGACATCGTGGCAGCGCTGGGCGCGACTGACATGCTGATCCGGCGTACGCACGAGTGCGACTGCCCGCCCGGCGCGCTGGAGCGCGTAGCGGTGGTCACGTCCACTGATCTGCCGGAGGGCTGGGCAGCCCGGGAGATCTCCGACAAGGTGGCCGGCATCGCGACACATGTGAGAAGCGGCCGGAGGAGGCCGCCGCGACAGGGCGTTATGAGATGACGCAGTACCTGATCGCCCTCAGTCTGACCACGCGGGTCTGCGCATCGACCTGAGCTGGGGACATGGGGCAGTGATCTGACATTGAGGGTGCGGCGAACCCGGTCCTCGTGCCTGACCGGATCTCCGCAACCGCCGCTCGCCCACTGGAGCGCAGCTCCGGCCTATCGCGGCGAGTGGGCCGCTCATCGGCTACTCAGAGAATTCCCTGCGGGATCGTTGCGCGGTCATGATCGGATGGTCATGCCGGGACGACCACGACGGGGTGATCGCGAGAGTTCGGCCAGGTTCGCGATTGCGGCCCGGCCCGGTCACGGTCGTGCCGGGCCTGACCCGCCGGCGGGAACATATGACCAGAGCTCGCTGTGCACCCCGACCGGCGGCGGCGCCGGCTCACCTGCGCGCTCGGCGGCCGAGCGGTGGCCGTGTGTGAACGAGGGTGAACTGACCCACGCCTGGAATGCCTCCTCGTCCCGCCAGCGGGTGATGACGAGCCACGTGGTCCGCTCGTCGTTCGGGCGGAGCAACTCGAAGCCTTCGAATCCGTCGCGATCATCGACGGCGCCGGCCCGCGCGGCGAAGCGGCGCGCCAACTCGTCACCGCTGTCGGCCGGCACGGTGATGGCGTTGATCTTGACAATGGTCATGCTGCCATTCTGTCCGACCGGCCGGAAAGGCATCCGCACAACCGCCGGAACGACCACAAGCCCGGCTGGCTGACCGTGACTGATGAGCGATGCGCCAGGCCGCGCATCGGTGCCAGGATGCGCGGACGAAGTCATTTCCGCCGCAGCGGACAGCCATCCGTTCGAGGTTTCGGTGGACCAGTCCGCCCGTCGCTGCCGCCGCATCAACGGGGCGACCGCACCTCGCAACCCGAGGACGGCAGCCGTTCGCCTCGATCGAATCGCCGACGCGGATTTTGACGGGGCACGCGTCCTGAATCTGGACATCGCACATGAACGATGGTGGCCGCACGGGTGGACCGTGCGAGTCGATCCGGACGACCCGACGTCCGGTCGGTTGAGGCCCGACAAGACGGTGCCGCCCGCTCAGCGGGTTCGGCGACGCGGTCGCGCGCCCGTCGCTTTCGAAGATCTCCGACCGGACCCGGTAAAGCCGAACGAGTTGCGGCTCGCGAGCTGCGCGCATTTCTCGGGCATCCACTCGTCGCGAAGAGTACGCAGCGCTGACAACGAGATCCTCGGATAGCAGCTACACCCTCACCGACAGTAGCCGCGGCATCGTTGATATGACCTGCCTGCCCGAGGTGCGCAGCGTCGCCATCTTGGTTGACGACCGCGTGATGATGGGCCGGTGTACATCGACTATCGGCGGCGTACGGCGGCTCTGCGAGGGCCTACCAAGGCATCGACGATCTGGCGTCGTCGTCGCGCCACGACTTGCTCGGGCTCTCGCGCTGCCGCGGATGGGTCCTCGCAGACGTCCTCCACCCCGTGCTGTGGGACGCGCAGAGCGCGCTGATCGGGAAAGCCCGGCGCCAGGACGCGCGGACGTGGACTTCGTGACGTACTGGCGGGCCTTCGCCGACGGACGTAGCAACGATGAAGACCCGATCCCCGCCCCACGCGGAGGCGCTCGCGCTTGCCGTCGCGACGTTGAACGGGCTTGCCGGTCCCGGAGCGCACCGGCCGCCCGCGTGGACCGTCGAGCAGTACGTACTCAAGGCGACAGGTTGCCTCGCTCCGGCCCGGATGAACGGGCGGGCGCGGCCGGCTACCCGCTGCTGCGCTGAGCGCCTACCCGTTGCGTTCCGGCGTCGCGGCCCGGACGTGCGAACACTTTGCTACCCATCGGCGAAGGACGGGTGAGCCCACCGGATGGGCGAACCGACACGAGGAGGTGGGCATGGTCCTAGTGACCGGGCCCGTGAGTACCGCCACCGAAGGCGCGGATACCGACGCCATGATTATCGAGCAGGCGTTGCAGCGGCCAGAGCGGTTCGAGGCCGTGTTCGACAGGCACTATCGACACATTTATGCGTACGCCGCGCGGCGGTTGGGGGAAAGTCTCGCCGAGGACGTGGCGGCCGAGACCTTCCTGATCGCCTTCGATCGGCGGGAGCGCTACGACGTCTCGCGCCATGACGCACGGCCTTGGCTGTACGGGATCGCGTCCAACCTCATCGCCCGCCACGGCCGCGCCGAGGTGCGGCAGTACCGCGCGTTGGCGCGCTCGAGATCCGACGGGGTCGTGGACGGCCACGCCGACATGGTCGCCGGCCGGCTCGACGCCGAAGCGGTACGTGGGCCGTTGGCGCGAGCCCTGGGGAAGCTGCCGTCGGCCGACCGCGATGTGTTGCTGCTCGTCGCCTGGGCCGGGCTGAACTGCCAGGAGGCCGCCGCGGCGCTCGACGTTCCGGCTGGCACCGCGCGCTCTCGTCTGCATCGGGCCCGCAAGGCAATGCGTGCCGCGCTCGGCATGAATGACTCAATTTTGGACTCGGAGGAAGATAAGTGATCGACGAAATGACGATGTTGCGGGACACGTGGAGCCCCGCTCCGCAGCCCTCGATGGAGGCGGCAGCGCAGGCCCGTGCCGGGCTGCAGGCACGCATGCAGCAGGCGAGCGGCCCGGCCGCCGCGAAGCCCCGTCACCGGCGGACTCGGGCTCCGCTGCGCGGTTGGCTGCCAAGGATGGGCGGACGCCTGGCACTGACAGCTGGCGTCGCCGCGGCGCTGGTCGTCGGCCTCGTCGTGGCGGACAACGTCGGGCGGGTCGATCGGAATGGACAGATGCACTCCGTCATCCCCGGGCTCTCCGGCGCCCAGCCGGCGAACGCGGCCGAAGTGTTGCGCAATGCGGCTGCCGCTGCCGACCAGCGGTCGTTCACCATGCCGAGGCCGGATCAATTCATGTACATCGAAGTCAAGCAGACGTTTGGGAAGGGGCCGGGTGGCGTTGTCACGGGCGGCCCGTACCGAACCGTCACACGGCAAACCTGGTGGAGCGTCGATGGCAATCACTTCGCCGAAATGCAGGATGGCAAGCTGGTCACCGAGGCCAGCGGCGAACATCCACCGGCGTTTTCGTACGCCACGCTGACGAACCTGGCCGGCGATCCGAGTGCCGTACTCGACCTCATGGACCGCACGGTCGGCGGCGCAGGCGGCAGCACACGGGATGGTCGTGACGAGATTGTCTTCACCTCGCTCACCGAGATCCTGCGTGATTACGTGCTGCCGCCGAAGGTAGAGGCAACGATCTTCCGGGCGATTGGCCAGCTCTCCAGAGTCACGCTCGACCGGGACGCCGTGAATGTGGACGGCCGCCGCGCACTGGCCCTTGGCCGAGTCGAAGAAGGTTGGCTAAGCGACGAGATCCTGCTCGATCCGAACACGTACGAGTTAATCGGTGAGCGCAGCATCGCGATCGCGGACCATACCTCGACGGCCCTCGACGGCACGACGACCGTAAAAAAGGGCACGTTGGAAAACCAACTGGTGCGTACCGCCGCCGCGATCGTCGACAAGCCGGGCCAGACCCACTGATGGCCGAGGACGGTGGCCGCGGCATCGCCGCGGCCACCGCGACCGGGATCGAGCGGTACCCCCACCATGCGGCGAGCCTGACGAAGACAGGTGGGATCTGCTCACTCGGCCGCAACAGCGCGCGGTTGCTCCTACCGGGCTGGGTCCGCGACCTCGCCAAGGAAGCGCGAGTCGGTCTTCCTCCAAGACACGGAGACCCAGACCTGTGTCCTGTCACGGGAGATGCTTTACATCGCTGTGCCAGCACGTGCTTTACGTGCCGAATCCATGGCCCGTCGATCCGTGTACAGGCCGCAACGTGACGCGCTGATCGCGGCAGAAGCATGTTTCTCGCGCCGGCCGGTCAATACGTCTGCGAGCGAGGGCTTGAAGGCGACGCGAGCACCCGACGACGTGAGGGTTCATGCTCGGACCGCGCGAGGTTTGTACGCTCACGGCATGGCGCGCGGTGCCGCCGAGGAGTTCATAGAGCGTTTCGCGACCGACGATGTTCGCGCTGCGGTGCACTGGCTGCTCGACAACGGGTACATGCTCACCGGTTCGCAGATCGGGGCGAGCGACTGGGGCGCGGCATTTGTCTACTCAGCCGGTGCAGAGGTGCATGTCGGCGTAGAGCGTTCTCAGTGGTACCTGGATATTGCGCCCGCGCCGGGGGAGCCGCCGATCCAGTACGACCTCCTGGTCGCCGCCCAACGTGCTCAGACCTACTGGGACTGCTTCCCTGGCCGTCTGGGCTTCGACCGGCCGGGACATACTCGGCAGCTGCCCCCTGGGCTGAGCTGGTGCGACACCCTGCCAGACGTGTTGGCATGGATCGACGGCCGCGACGTCGCTGAGGCGATCGACCGGGCCAGGGACCAGCGGTACGTCGTCATGTGGCCCGACTCCCCCAAGGCAAAGCAACTCCGGCGATCCTGGCGGGCCCAGGGACTACCGACGCCGGATCAGATGTAAGCCATGCACCCGCTCGCAGGGCTGATCTGCGCATCCAGCCCGGGTCCGGAATCGGCGGCGTCCTGCGGAGTCACGAGACGCACGCCAAACATGCGCCCAACCGTCGAACGCCGGTGGGCGATCGCGCAACCGAACTAGGGACGGCCGGTTCGTTCGCGCGCCGGCGACGCAGCCTCTACAGGATCAACGCCGCCCGCGCACGACGCCCGCCGCGGTCTCAGCCGATCACGCCAGAGTCGTCTGCGCCGGACACCGGTCCGTGCCGAATTTCGCCGGCGGTCAGCGATCGAGGACCTACCCCCACCGGAGCCGTCCAAGCGGGCGGTTGGGTGGGTGGCCGAGTGAAGTCATGAGCACGGATCGGAATTGGCGAGGATCGAGTCGGTCGCGTCAGAGCGCCGCGGCCTACCAGTTCTTGATCTCCGGGATGATGTACTTTCCGTATGCCGCGATGCGCTCGGGGCCGTCCGGTCCACGCAGTGAGCCGGTCGCTACGGTGATGCCGAGATCGTGTAGCTGGCGCAACCGTTGCAGCATCTCGTCCTTGCCCTCGCCGTTCGGGCCGAGTTCGAACGGAGTCATGGCGGTCTTCTCGATCGTGTCGTAGTCGCGGCCCATGCGGGCGCAGTGCTCGCGCAGTACGTCCAACTTATGCTCCAGATCGGGGCTGCTAAACAGGTTGCAGGCGTCGGCGTACTGGGCGACCAGGCGAAGCGTCTTCTTCTCGCCGCCGCCACCGATCAGCACGGGCGGATGCGGCTTGGTCAGCACCTGCGGTGAGTTCAGGGTGCGTGCGAGTTGGTAGTGCTTGCCCTGGTACGGACCGTCGTCGGCGGTCCACATCTGCAGAATGATCTGCAATGCCTCCTCAAGTCGTTCGAACCGCTCGGCGGTGGGTGGGAACGCGAACCCGAGTCCCGCGGACTCGTCGGCGTTCCATGCGGCGCCGATGCCGAGCATGGCCCGGCCGCCCGAAATCACGTCCAGCGTGCTGACGCACTTGGCGAGCAGACCGGGCTGCCGGTATGTCACGCCCGTGACCAGTGTGTACAGCTTCACAGTGGTGGTATGCGCGGCGAGGAATCCGAGTGCGGTGTAGGCCTCGAGCATCTCGTGTTCCGGCGGGCCGATGTGTGCGATCTGCCAGAAGTGGTCCATGACGCTGAGCCGGTCGAACCCTGCCTCCTCGGCATCGTGGGCGACTCGGGCGAGCGTTGCACCGAGCTCCGGTGCACCGGCGGGCCAGGTGAAGTCGGAGACGTGTAGGCCGAGTTCCATGTCGCAAGGCTCCTCAGGGTCGATGTCTAGTATCCACCGCCAAGATTATCGGAGGATCCTCCGATTAGCTAGCGCCGGCCTCCTCCGCCCTCGAACGCCGCTCCTCCGCCTCGCGTCGCTCATTCGCCCGGCGGTAGGCGCGACGATTAGCGCGACGGATCCAACCACCAGCAGCAGATATCCGATGACATCCAACCGCCGCACATCGCTCTGGTGGCCCGCAGCAAGGGTCGTGCCTCCGACCCCGATCACAGCAGCGAGCACAACGAGTGCGACGTCAGTCCACGAGCTGCGAAACCAGCGGCGCACCTGACCCAAAGCAGGCATCGCCCTAGTGAAGCTCACCCAAGCACGGTAGGCCCGCACACGACCACATCATCAGCCCGGCGCAGTATCCATCACTACTCCGCCCGCAGTATGCGCCGCTGGAAATGTGTTGACAGCGATCGGCGAGCGTACAACCTGGGACATGGATCCCGGCGTGACGTGCCCGTCCTTCTGCCTCCACCCGGCCATGGTGGCGCACATGTCGGCGACCCTCGCCGCCATTTACCCGGATCACCACTGGCTCGTCCTCGGCTCCAGCGCGGCGATACACGAACACATCGACGGTTCCCTTGGAAATTAACAACTTGCCGGCCACATTGTCGTTCAAAGTGGAACCCAAACTACGCTGCGTCCGAACGCACCGGGTCTCATGGAGCTGGCCGGGTCGGCGTTTTCGTCGTGGTGAAATCGCCTGTCAGCCGGCGGTGCAAGTGTGCGTGCGCGGTAGGCCCGGCAGGTAAGTATTCCATTCGTCGGGGGTGAGGTCGCGGCCGACGACGGCGCAGGCTCGGTGGATCCAGGACTGCGGCCGCGCGTCCCAATGCACGATGTGTCCGCGTTCGTCCACCGCGGACAACACCGATCCGTCGGCGTTGTAGGAGGCGAAGGCCCAGCTCGCGCCGGTACCGATGGGCAGCTGGCCAATCTCCTGCAGCGTGTCTGCGGTGAGTAGGTGGACCTGGCCGTCGTTGCCGCCCAGGGCGACGACGTCGCCGTCTGGGGCGAAGTCCGCCGACCAGATCTGTGTCGACAACCGCAGGGTGTGCCGCGCCAGCACCTGGCCGGTCGCGATGTCGAGCAACACCACCGCGCCGCCGAATGTGCCAATGACCAGCGTGCGCCCGTTCGGCGAGAGTGCGATGGCCTCGCCGTCCGGGTATGCGATGTCGGTCTTCCATCGCCGTTGCCCGGTCCGGGTGTCCCACAGCTCCACGTGGTTATCCAGGTCGGCGGTGGCGACCAGCAGCGACCCGTCGGCGTTGAGCCATGTTTTCCAGGCCGGGAAGTCCAGCGGGGGCAGACGGCGGCGGATGGCCAGTGTCGTCGGATCCCGCACGGTGATGTCGCGCGGATGCGGGTAGCCGGCGGCGTCCACGTCCAGGGTCTCCACCGCCAGCACACGTCCGTCGCCCGACACAGCTATCGCAGAGTTCTGCAGCGGAGGCTGGAGGGGTGAGGACTGTGTCATCGCGCCGGTGCGGAGGTTGAAGCGCAGCAGCGCGCCCTGCGCTGTTGTGCCGAACATGGCCTGCCGGTCGAGGTCTGCCACCGGCAGGCTCGACCCGTCCATGCCGGCCGCGACCGGCGACAGAGAACTAGTCGACCCCACCGAGTCGACGTCGATCAACGCCGCCGCATCGCCGTCGCCGGAGATGACGTGTACGTGGCGGTGGTCGCCGGTCCAGCTGACCACTGGGGGGGCGATGTTGGTCAGGCCTTCCGGGGTGGCGGGGGGAACGGGTAGGGTCGGCGCCCGGCTGGGGCGGGATGCGAATGACGCGATGCCGGCCACGTCCCAGGCGATGACACTGTTGTCCCGGCTGGCGCTGTAGAGGGTTCGGCCGTCTGCGGAGAAGACCAGCCCGTGCACCGGTGCGGCGTGTCCGCGCAGCGTGTCGCGCAGTTCCCCGGTGTCGACGTTCCATACGCCGATGAGCTGGTCGTCACCGCCGATGGCCAGCAGCGTCCCGTCGGGGGAGAACGACGCCGTGGCCCCGGTTGCGGTGGCGCCGGTGAAACTGTGAAGCACTCGGCCGTCCGCGACGCTGACCAGCGCGGCACGACCCTCCGCGAAGACCAGCAGCGCGGTACCGCTCGGGTTGGCGACGACGTTGCCGGCGAACGGTAGCGGCAGGCTGCGCACAATCCGTCCCGCCACCGGGTCGACGAACACCGCGGTCGGACTGCCGGCGAGTGTCGTCATGAACAGCGACCCGATCGGCCAGACGTCGCCGGCGGGTGCGGACAGCGGCACGCGGGTCGGCGGCGCTGTGGTGGTGCGGTCGTAGAGCAACAGCAGCGGGCCCTGGGTCGGTACGGCAAGTACCCGCCGATCGGTGGACAGGGCTACCCGCCGGGTCGAACCGGTGATGCCCGTAGGCAGCGGGTAGGTGGCCAGGGTCCGCCGGTCGTGGGCGTCCCAGTAGATCAGTGCCTGGGAGCCGATGGTGTAGTCGATGGCCACCGAGATGAACACGCCCCACGGGTCGGGTCCGGGGGTGATCGCCTCGGCGCGCTGACCGATCAGGGCCGGCTGGCCCGCGGGAGCGAGCGCCGTCGCGTTCCAGGTGAACACGTGGCCGCCGCCGCTGCCCTCGGTGGCTACAAGCGTCGAGCCGTCCGGGGTGAGCGCGACGTGCTCGATCGATCCCGTTTGGTCGTTGATGCCGCGCACCTGCCGCAGCGCCTGCGGGCTCCGGCTCAGCACGGCGAGCAGGTCACCGCGGGTCTCCCAGTCGTCGTGGGTGCGGACCGCCTGCACCGCCAGCAGCAGGGATCGGTCCAGGTCGGGGGTGACCAGGGCCAGCGCGCCCAGGCGATCGGCCTGGGCCTGGCGACCGGCGGTGGACGCGGCCTGCTGGCGGTTCACCGCGAGCCAGGTCGCGCCGGCGGCGACCAGGAGCAGGCTGAGCGCGGCGGCGAGCGCGGCGAGCAGCCGACGCCGGGCCCGGGCCTGCCGGTCGGCCCGGGCGGTCTCCTGGGCGAGCTCGCGATCGGCGTAGTCGCGACTGGCCGCGAGGAAGTCCCGCTCCACGCCGGTCAACTCGGCGAGCTGGTCAGCTATCCAGTCCAAGGCGCTGGCCAGCCGGGCGCCGCGGTACAGCTCGGCGTCTGGTCGCCCGGTGACGTGCCACTCCGCCGCGGCCGGCGCAAGGTGTCGACGCAGCGCCCGGCCGTGCTCGTCCTCGGCGAGCCAGCCAGCCAGCCGCGGCCAGTGGGTCAGCAACGCCTCGTGGGTCACCTCGACACCGGTATCGCCGGCGGTGAGTAGCCGCCGGTTGACCAGCTCGCTCAGGGCCCGTGCGGTTGCCGGGTCGTCGGCCAGTTCCCCCCTCGGTACCCGGCGGCGCACGAGCACGCCGCCGTCACCGGTCTCGGCCAGGCGGAGCAGGATACGTCGCGCCGCCGCCTGTGCCAGTTCGTCGAGCCGGGCGAGGGCCGCCTCCGCCAGTCGGGCCAGCGCACCGGGCACCCCGCCGGCGCGGTGATAGGCCGCCGCGGTCAGCGTGGCGCGGGAGCGGCCCTGCCACGCCCCGACAAGCGCGGTCGACATCAGCGGCAGCGCTCCCGGCGCGTCCCGCATGTCGGACACGATCGCATCGACCAGGGCTGGTTCGCTGTACAGCCCCACGTGGCGGGCGGGCAGCTCGACCGCGCGGCGGATCTCGTCCGGGCGCATCGGCCCGACCAGGACGGTGCCGTCGCCGAGCAGTTGCGCGAGGTTGGCGTGCGCCGCGCATGCTCCCAGGAAGTCACCGCGCAAGACGACCACGGTTCGGGTGTCGGGCCGGCCGGCGAGTGCGGTGAGGTCGTCGAGGTAGCGGCTGCGGGCGGTGTCGTCGGTGATCGTGGCGAAGACCTCCTCGAACTGGTCCACCACGACAACGACCGGTCCGTCGAGCGCTGGGAGCGGGACGCCGGGAGCCAGCAAGTGCTGCCGGGCGTCCGCCAGCCCTGGCAACACCCCGTCCGCCAACGCCGGCAGCAGACCGGCCCGTACCAGCGACGACTTGCCAGCACCCGAGGGACCCACCACGGCCACGAACGTGGTGTCGACCAAGCGCGCACACAGCCGCGCCACCAGCTCCTCCCGGCCATGGAACAGTGCGGCATCGCTCTGGTCGTAGCGGGCCAGCCCCTTGTACGGGCAGGCGATCCGATCCACGCCGGCCGCCGCGTCGGTGTGCCGCGCCCGTACCCGGACCAGGTCGCGAATCCCCGACGCCACCTCCTCACGGGCCGCCGCCAACGCTCGGCTCGCCGGGCGCGCCTGCTCGACGGCTGCGACCACACGCCGCTCCGACCGCTCCTCGATCAGCCGCGCCGCGATGCGTTCGGCCTCGCCCGGCCGGCCATGAGCGGCCAGCACGATCTCCTCCACCAGCGCCGCATCCACCGGGCCCGCAACTCGCGCCGCGATCCGGGCGAGGTCAGCACGGCCCAGCGGAGCCAGCACACGCTCCTCATGTGCTGTGGCAAGCAACGCCCGGCGCAGCACGGCAGTCGCGTTCGTCGGGTCGTACATCGCGACGCACAGCACCGGCCCTTCGGGCAGGCCCGCGGAGAGCTGCCCCATCGACTGAGCGTCGAGGTCATCGAGCACAGCCAGTCCCGTCTCAACCCGCCCGTAGTGCACACCGACTCCCCTGGCATGCAGATGGGCGGCGAACTCGGCCACCAGCCTCGTACGCCCACTGCCGACCGGACCGGCGATGACCAGCAGCCGGCCGCCCCCGCCCCGGGTGACGTCGGCCCACGCGTCATGCAGCCACGCGAGCTCGGCGGCCCGGCCGAAGAACGGCCGGTCGGCCGGGTCCAGCTCGGGTGGCAACGGCGCGACCGCAGCCAGACGCCTCGGTGCGGCCAGCGTCGGATCCTGACGCAGCACCCGCTGCTCGAGCGTGCGCAGCTCGACACCGGGATCGGCACCGATCTCCTCGGCTAACAGGGCCCGTATCCGACGCAGCGCGGCCAGCGCCTCGGCTTGGCGCCCGCCCCGGTACAGGGCCGTGACCAGCTGTACCCAAAACTGTTCATGCAGTCGATGCGCGGCACACAACGCCTGCGCGTCCGCGACCACCTCGGCGTCGCGGCCCAGCGCCAACCCCGCAGCCAGGCGAACCTCCAGACCGGCCAGGCGCGTCTGGGCCAACCGCTGCGTCTCCGCCACGAAAAAGCCACCGTCAGCGAACTCGCCGTACGGCTCCCCCCGCCACAGCGCGAACGCGTCAGTGAGCAGCCGATCCGCCTCGCCGGGCTCGCCGCGATCAACCGCACGCCGCGCCGAGCGGACATTCTCGACGAAGACGCCGGCATCGACAGCGTTCGGCGGCGCCACCAGGCGATACCCCGGGGGCGTCGTCACGATAGCGTCCGACCCTCGCACCCGTCGGGTCGCTCGATCACCCGCCAACGCATCCCGCAGTCGCGTCACATACGACTGAACGGTTTTCACGGCGCTCGGCGGCGGCGCATCCCCCCACACGGCGTCGATGAGGGTGTCAACCGACACCACCTGGCCGGCGTGTGCCACCAGAGCCGCGAGCAACCGTCGCGGCACCGGACCGCCCAGCTCAACCGGGCGACCGGCCACCTCGACCCGCAACGGCCCCAGGACGCCGATGAGCATGCCTGCATTGTGGAGCTTTGACTACCGTGTGTGATATCCAGCGTTCGGCTACAGCTCAACTGCAGCCCGCTTGCAACCGGCCCGTGGCCTGCTGACCACAAGCGGCGCGATCGTCTGCGCCGCACCGCCCAAGGAGGCCACCACGCAGGCAACACAACCCGCAGGGCGACCGTCATCCTCGTCGGCCTGATGCTCCCGCTTTTCGACGCGGCAGCCCCTGCGCAATCCCGAAGCACCACGCCGGCTTCTGAGCAGCTGCCCAAACATCAAGACGGCGGACGCGGCCACGCAAGCTTCGCAGTAGAAGGACAGCAACGGACCGTCCCGACAAGCGTCTGATACGCACGGCCACCACCACGAGGTGACCTACCACCCCGGATTTCTCCCGCTAAACAACGAAAGGGAGCCAACATGAACAAGCTCATGCGGCGGCGCGACGTTCCTCGCCGGTCTCGCCGTCCTCGTGATCGCCGCGACGGCCCAGGCGACACCCGACGAAGGGGTAACCAGCACCATGTCGTCCGGGAAGGACTCGCGATGAGGAAGACCTGGAAGCTGCCGTTCGGCCTTGGGCTGGCGGTGCTCGTGGTGGCTGCGGCGGCCGTGATTCCCAGGGTGGCGTCCGCCGGACACGACGCGGCCGCACCTGCTGCGGCCGCACACAACATGACCGCGCACGACATGACCGCAATGGCCGCACACCACATGACCGCACGCGATGCAGGGCTTGACGACGAGCTCGCGCAGGTGCGACGAGCTACGGCCCGCTTCCACGACCTCCACACGGCGCTGCAAGCCGGATACGAGCTCGGGTGGGTCAACGGCTCCGGGACCAGGATCGTCAACGGCTGCGTCGCGCACCCCACGGCCGGGGCGATGGGCTACCACTACTTCAAGAAAGAGCTGATGGACACCCTGACCGTAGACCCCCTGCAGCCCGAGGTCCTGGTCTACGCGCCGGGGGACAACGGGAAGCTCGAACTCGCAGCGGTGGAATGGGTCGTCCGGGGCCCGAACTCCAACCCTCCGGGGGTAACCCCGCCGCCGATCCCGACCGCGCTCGGAATGCAGATGCACATCCTCGCCCCACCTCCCGGACCAGCCTTCTACCTCATGCACGCCTGGATCTGGAAGCCCAACCCGGCAGGGATGTTCGCCGACTGGAACCCCGAAGTCACCTGCCCTTAGGCGACAACCGAAACCCCGCTAGTGCAGCCCCTTCCGAACTCGGCCGCAGCGGGAGGAGTCGGAGCCCATATCCGACTCCTCCCCCGTGTGCTTCGAGACATGGCCATGATCAGTGACCCTCGCATCCCGGTGCGAACATCATGGTCGTCAAGGCGGGCGCAATGACCCTCCACTACGACGCCGGAGCCGGGCCTGGACATCGATCTTGTCCTGCCGCGGCCGGCTCGGTGTCTGCCACCTCACCGATCGGGTAGCCCGGTGGCCGGGTTCACCAGGAGTGTCACTGCGCATCTGTGCGGAGAGCGCCCTCGATCAGGTCGGCCGCCGTACGCAGCCCGTCGCGGCGGCGGATCTCGGCGCCCTCCTTGGCCAGCCGCTCGCGCAGCTGGGTGTTTCCCAGCAGCGTGGTCAGCGCCGAGTGCAGCTGCTCGGGGGTGAACCGGTACGGGTCCAGCCGTAGCCCGAATCCCAGTTCGGTCATCCGCTGGGCGTTGTCGTGCTGGTCCCAGAAGAGCGGTAGCAGCACCATCGGCTTCCCGAAGTGCAGCGCCTCGGTGGTGGTGTTGTTGCCGCCGTGGGTGATCACTAGGTCCACCAGTGGGATGATCTTCGTCTGTGGCAGGAACTCGGCGCCCCACATGTTCGGTGCCAGCTCGATCTCCGCGTGCAACGGCCCCTTCGACACGATGTACCGGTGTGGGGTGTCGGCGAGGGCCGCGATGACGCTGCGCATCAGCTCGACGTCGGCGGAGCCGAGCGAGCCGAGTGAGAAGTAGATCAGTGCGCCGTCCCTACCGGCGATCTCGGGCGGCAGCTCGAACGAGTCGTCGGTCTCGCGCACCGACGAGTCCAGCCGGTACCACGCCGGGCCAAGCGGCCGGGCGTCGGTGTAGTCGGCGACCTCCGGGTAGACGTAGAGATTGAGGTCGCCCTCGCCGATGAACTCGAGCTCCGGTAGCGGTGGAGCGCCCTGCTCGACGACCCAGGTGTTGAATTCGTTCCACAGCTCGCGGTGGCTGGCGTCGTAAGCCGCCCGGAACGCGGCCCAGCCGGAGTCGTCGCCGGCCGGGTAGCCGGAAAACGGCGGGGCGATCCCCGGCCCCTTCACCTCCAGTGGGTTGCACGAGACGATCCGTAGGAACGGCACCCCGGCCGTGTTCAGAGCCGGGAACGCGACCACGTTGTCCTCGACGATGACATCCGGGCGTACCCGCTCGATGATCTCCAACAGGTGCGGCTGGCAGTACTTCGCGCCGTTGATCAGCTCGACCCAGACCGGCTTGATCCACGTCTCCAACTGATCGATGGTCGGCTTGCGGAACTCCGGCGCGGTGTCCCGGATGAAGTCCTTCCAGAACTGGCCGGCATCCTGCTCGGCGCCGTCCTCCGGCGGCGGAGCCATGTCGACCAGGTCCTCCTCGAACCCCAGCGGCGCCAACTTCCCCTTCCAGGACGCCTCGGCGGCGAACACCACCCGGTGCCCGCGTCGGCGCAGGATGTCCGCCATGCCCACGCAGTTGTTCGTAGGCCCGTAAGCGCTCTCGGGCATGAACAGCACAGTCGCCATGTCTCAGCTCCGAGGGTTGACGATTTGAACCGTAATTCAAATATTCTGGCCAGCGCACGTCAAGAGCGGCCATCCGCGCACGGGACGCCGGGCGCAAGCACGGGACGCCGGGAGCAAGGAGGTAGGGGTGGCCGAGTACAAGCGGCGGGCCGACCGGCGGCGTGACCTGATCGCCGCGGCCCAGCGCGCCATGCTGCGGCACGGCGCGCAGGTGCAGCTGAAGGAGGTCGCCCGGGAGGCCGGCCTGACCTCGGGCGCGGTCCTCTACCACTACGGCGACCTGCGCGACCTGCTCGCCGATGCGCACCGGGCCGGCATGGAGCGGTTCTACGCCCAGCGCGCTGCCCGCATCGCCGACCTGGCCGATCCCGCCGACCAGCTGCGCACCACGATCCACTCGGGGCTGCCCACCGGCGCCGACGACGCGGACGTACGGCTGCTCTGCGAGCTGGGCGGTGCGGCCGGCCGCAACCCGCTCTATGCCGACCTGCTCACCGAGCTCTACGACCGCCAGGTCACCCTCTACGAGAACGTCCTCGACGCCGGAGTTCGCGCCGGAGTCTTCACACTCGCCGCCGACGCGACCACGGTCGCCCGAAACCTGGTCGCTCTGGAGGACGCCTACGGTTACCGGATCATGGCGAATCATCCGGTGATCGGGTCGGCGGCCGCGATCGAGCTGGTGCTCGGTTATGCGAGAACCATGACGGGGTACCCGCTGTGAGCCGCTCCACCGACCTGGTCCGCACACTGCTGTCGGGCGCGGAGTCCTGGCGCCGCAACCGGATCCGGCGCCTGACACCGCCGCCATCCACTGTGGACGGTGACGCGCTGCTGGCTCGTGGCGAGCGGCCGGTGACCGTGGACCAGACGCACGAGTCGGTGATCGTGGCAGATGCCTTCGTCGTCAAGTGGTACCGGGCTCCGGTGGCCGCCCGCGCGGTCGAGCAGCTCGTCCGCCTCGCCGAGGTCGGCTTTCCGGGAAGCCCCCCGTGCCATGCGGTCGTGTACGCCCCCGGGGGTACCCCGGTCGCACTGGTCAGCGGGTACCTGCCCGGCGCCGAGGACGGCTGGAACTGGTGTGTCCGCGACTTCGACACCGACTTCGGTGCTCCGCTGGGCGAGTTGGCCGCACGCCTCCACCTAGCACTGCACCAACCCGCTGTGACGACCGTCTGGGCCACGGCACACGACGTCGGGCAGTGGCAGAGCCAGGCGTACGCCGCCCTGGACACGGCACTCGCCCTCACCCCCGGTCCGGACGGCGCTTGGCTGGCCGGGCACGCCGACCGGATCCGGGCCGACCTGGCGCTGCCCGACGGGGTCGGCGGCATTCTCGTGCGGGGTCACGGGGATCTGCACGTGGGACAGGTACTGCGCTGGTCCGGAGGGTTCGCCGTCACCGATTTCGACGGCAACCCGGCCGCCACCGAGCGATCCGAATGGCAGCCGATCGCCCGGGATCTCGCCCAGTTACTGACCAGCCTGCAGCACGTGGCGATGATCGTGGCCCGGCAGCGCGCCGGCGCCGGGATTCCGGAGGACTCCGGCACGGCGAGCCCGACCTGGCCCACCACCGACGACGCGCTGGCGCGCGCCGCTGTACTGCGGGGTCAACTGGTTGCCGCCTACCGGGCCACGCTCGGTGCCGCGGACCGTCCGGAGTTGTTGGACGAGCGGGTCTTGCGCGCGTTCGAGGTGGAGCAGGAGTGCCGGGAACTGGTCTATGCCGCGCGCTTTCTGCCACGTTGGCGGTACGCACCACTCGGAGTGCTACGAAGCTGGTATCCCTGATGGATCTAAACGCTTTTCCGGTCCGACCCGGAGGCTAAGCCCACCGCGCTGAGCGGGCTGGCCAGGACCCTGCGCGAGGCCGACCCCTTGGGCCCCGCTGGCCGCACCGTTGCGGGCGGGCGGACGCGGCGGGTGCTGCTCGTTGGCATGAGCAGCTCGCGCTAGGCCGCCGGGGTGGTGGCGCGCCGGCTGCGCAGCCCGGGTGTGGACGCGGTGGCGCGGCGTGCCAAGGTGGTGGTCCCGATGCTGGCCGGCCTGGAGCGCTCGGGTGTCGCGTGCCGTACTTTCCAGCACACCCTTGCCCTGCTGCTGCACCTGGAGACCGTATTGACCCGGTCGCCCACTGGACGTACCCACGCTCTGTGAGCGCACGCCGAGGCGACCACCGATCTGCTGGACCACCGCCCGACTGGCTCCCGTCGCGCTGTCCACACTGGACGGACCCGACGGCACGTACGCCATCGCCCATCGCCCCGGGCACCGGCGAACGCGTCGAATTCGCCAACAGCCGCTACTCCCAACCCCGGCTAGAACACCCGTTACGTCAGGCAGGATGTGCGCCTACCGTGTCCCGGATCTCGATGCCCAGCTCGACGTCTGCCGACCGCGCACAGTGTGCGCAGCAGAAAAAGTGGCCGCCGACTTCGACCCCGTGCCCAACAATCTTGGTTTCGCAGTGCTCACAGATCGGCGCGAGGCGCTGAATCGCACATTCAAAGGAGTCGAAGACGTGCACGTTGCCGCCCACGGTCTGCACCTCAAAGGACAACCAGTAGTCATTGCCGCATACTTCGCACATAGCCATAACACATTCTGTCCCACCAAATCGCACCACGCGAGCGGTTCGGCGGCCATGAACATCATTCATGGCCGCGACCCGACCGGGGCAGACCGAGGAACCACCGACTCCTGTGGACGGACAACCCGCGAGGCAATCACTGACCTGCGGAATTGCGAGCCGCGGACGCGTCCCCGACCGCAGCGTTCCCGGCTATCGCGCAAATTCATCACGCGCTCCTCCCATCGCGGCGCATGACAGGATCTTCAGGTGTGTCACCTCGCGCGCACGCCGTCGACCCTGCCCGCCTTACCCAGTGGTGCGTTGAGCACCTGGGCAGCCCGCCAGAGGACGAGATCTTCCGATCCGGGTACCTGTCCATAGTCATCGGGCTTCGGCTGGCGGACGGCCGCGAGGTCGTCGTCAAGGTGCGTCCGGACTCGCCGCGGATAGCGGCATGCGTCGAAGTCCAGCGCCGCGTATTTCAGGCCGGTTACCCGTGCCCCCAGCCGCTGACCGGCGCCGCCCCTTTCGGCGACGACGTCGCAACCGCGGAAGCCTACGTGGCCGGCGGGGCCATGCTCCCGAGCGCGGACCACGCGGCCCGGCTATTCGCGCAAGCGTTCGCGGGGCTGATCAGGCTAGCCCCCCGGCCGGCCGAGGTGTCCACGCTCGCCCCGCCACCGTCGTGGGCGGCCTGGGACCACTGCGAGGACGGACTGTGGCCGTATCCCGAGGACGACCCTGAGGTCAACCTCAACGAGGTGGCCGGCCCGGAGTGGATCGACGATGCCGGGCGCCGCGCCCGGGAACGGCTGCACGCCAGCGGGTCCGAAGCCGTGATCGGTCACTGCGACTGGCTGGCCGGCAACCTGCGCTGGAACGCAGACGCGCTGCTGGTCGTGCACGACTGGGACAGCGTGACCGCCGATAGCGAAGCCGTCCTCGTCGGCTTCGCTGCCGCGCTGTATTCGACCGTCAACGCGGAAAGGCTAGCCACCGTCGAGGACACTGAGCGGTTCCTGCTCGCGTACTGCCACGCACGTGGCCGGGAGTTCAGCGCCGACGAACTCGAACGGTCGTGGGCGGCTGGCGTCTGGACCAGAGCCTACGACGCCAAGTATCAGCACGCGGTCACGCACCGCATAACCTCGCTGTCCGAAAACGAGGCCCGCGAACGTCTCCGTCGCACTGGCACCGGACCGCGCAGGCCATAAACGGCCCGCAGCGAAGCCCACGGCGAGGTCCAACGCCCCCACGTATGAGCACCCGATGGTCAGCATCAAACCCTCACATCAAAGCTAGCTGGCTGGCTCGCTTGCGACTGCTGGTCTTGCTGGCGGCAAGCCGATAGCACTGGGTGCCGATCTCCAGGATGTAGGCGTCACGTGGGTCGGCTTGCCGGGCGCGACGTCGGAATCCATCACGAATCGGAGTCATGGGAGGTCGAAGCGCGACAGGGAGGGTCCGGCAGGGGCATCGCAGCGGTGGCCCGCTGTCAGCGAGAGCGAAGCAAAGAACATCGCCGACCAGTTGATGCGTACGGATGAACGTTGGCGCGAGATGATCTAGCGCCAGTCCACGATTGCCCGTGGGGGTGATGACGCGTAGGTGTCACAGGAGCCCAGCCGGTGGCTTGTACCGCTTCGGTGCGCGGTCGTGACATCAGCCAGGGTGATTGGGTGTCTGATCACGACAGCGACGGCGACCGCGCTGCTGGCGAGTCGGGTCACGGTGACGCTCCGCAGCGCCGGTTGCCGAGATGTTCCGGGCGCTGTCAGGTGCTGAACCGGCGCTTGGTCAGTTGCGTTTGGGCGTCGAATGGCGACCACTTTCTCTGGGCGCCTCGGCGGGTATCGGGCGGTCAGCGGTGCCATACTCGGCGGTGTCGGCAGCGGCGTGATCGGCGGGTGCGGTTGACCCCGGTTGGCGTGGCATGGGTGGGCGGAACACGCCGACCAGCGCGAGGGCGATGGCGCCGGCTAAGGCCCAGGCGGACAGGATCAGTAGTGGTCTGACTGTGGCGTTGGCGTTGAAGTAGATGGTGTTTTGTACCGCAGGCAGGGCGGATCCGGCCGGTAGTGCCTTGCCGAGGTCTGCATACCATTGGGTGATCATGTTGGGGCCGAGTGTGGTTCCGGACGAGCTGATCCCGATCGGGATGAACAGCAGGGCGATGACACCGTAACCGAGGGTGCCGGTCCACCTGGTGACGGCGGCTGCGACCACGGCGGTGGCGAATGCGAGGAGGGTGCCGATACCGAACAGGCCCCACGGTGCGCCGATCAGCGAGCCGATTGCGGCGTCTGCGATCGCGGTCGCCACCGCCGAGACGATCGCCGCGTAGACGGCGATGACAGCCAGCTGCCGTAACGGGTGGAGGCCTGGGCTGATCTGTTTGACCAGCACGTTGCCGAATATGACGCTCGGGGCGAGCAACGCAATGACGAAGAAGACTTGGGACAGGCCTTGCGGGTCGCTGGTATGCAGGGGCCGGACGTTTACCACGGGCAGGTTGACGCCGGCGGAGTTCGCCGCGGACGTGAAGATCGCGACGGTGGCGTTGGTTACGGCTTGACCGGCCGCGGTGGCGACGAGTAGTTGCGGTGGCGGACCCGGTACCAGTGCGGCGTCGATGTTGCGGTCGAGGATGGCGTCGCGCGCCGCCGTCGCGCTGGGGTAGGTCTTCACGACGAACGCGCCGGGTTCGGCGCGGTCTAACGCCCCGCCGAGGGCTGCTGCCTGGGTCGGGGCGCCGACGACGCCTACCGGTACCGACCGGGGGCCCGGATTGTGCAGGGCACCGATGAACGCCACGACGAAGACCAGGCTGAACACGGTGAGGGCGAGCGCGCCGATCAAGCCCGCCGCAAAATCTCTGCGCCACTCTGGGCGGCCTTCGGCTGCCGTCGGCGTCGCGGCCGGCGCATCGTGGGCGGCGTTGTCGTCTCGCTCGTTGCCGGGTCCCGGCGATTCGGCCGAGTCCGTGTGCTCATTCCTGTGCGGGTCTTGTTCATTCATGGCCGCCCCCTAGACCCATCCCGACATGGTCGCCTCTGATGAGTCCGCGCTAACGCAAGATCGCCTGTGCAGGTCCCAAATCGACTCTACTGAGCGGGCATCGACCGCGCGCCGCGTTCCGTTCATTGCCGCCGTCCCACAGACCGCCGCTCGCAACGGGCTCCGCGCCGAGATCTGCGATCCCGTCGCCTGCCATGATCACCACCGACACGACCATCGAGACAATCGCCCCATTCGCCCAACCGCCCAGGGGCAATCCGGAATCTTTGCCGCTTGTAGCCGATCTAACCAACCTGTGCCGTCGACCCGCCCACCGGACGAACGACTCGGCCGGGAGCCAGGTTCCGGCTCGGCTCGTCCAGGTCGATGGCATCTGGAGCAGCCGCCGGCGCTTGAGACCCGGCTCCAGCGCAGCGTCCTGGTCGGCGCAGGCACACCACAGGTTCACTCGTAGCCGCCGGTGCGGGCCGCCGCCACGGCCGATGCCGGCCGGAGGTCGCCAGCGGGTCGCCGAGAGCGGCCACGGTGGCGCCGCGCCTACGCGGTTCCGTGAACGGATGCCAGGCGACCAAGCGGGACATCACTCGCGTCCTCGAAGGAGCAATGCGAGGCGTCAGGCCATCTTCGTGACGAGCAGATGCCAAATAGTCGTCCGCCTCGTCCTCGCCGGAATGGTCGAAGCCGACACTGCGCAACCACCTCATCACGTCGTCGCGCCGCGGGTAGTAGTGATACCCGATCCCGTCGTCGGACTCCCCGGCCACCAGCGGGGCGCCATCGGCGGCGACGGTCGCGGACAGGTCCCCGGATTCGGCGAGGTCCGGCACCTCCACGGTGATGTACGCCGGAGCCAGCGGCTTCAGCACGTGGGCGAACCCGGCGACCACTGCGGGCCAGTGCTCGGGGCCGACGTTCTCCATCGCGTCCAGACACGTCAGACCGTCGAAGTGAGCCGACCACTCGGAGACCGTCATGAGTTCCTGAAGCGGGAGCCGTCGCACGCTCACCGACGGATGCTTTGACCGCGGCGATCTTGAGCATGCCCGACGACTGGTCGATGCCCGTGACGTCAAGCCCTGCGTTCAGCAACGGTGGCCATGCGCGGCCGGTACCGCACGCCGCGTCGATTACCCGGCCGCCCTGCGGCACGATGCCGGCCAAGCGCGCCAACCATGTGGCGTGGCTTGCCGGTGTGGCTCCCCATCCTTCGTCGTACCCGGCAGACCGTTCAGCATCACCGCTTCATCATCCTCGGGCCGCGAACACGAGCCCAGGGATTGGCCGACCGGGTACCGGCAGCGGGTTGTGGTTGGCAGCCTGGTTGGTTTCCGGGATACCGGGAGGTCATCGCGGTTGGAGCACGCTTATCCGGCTGATCTGCGGCTCCGTCGCCGCGGCGGGGGCTGGTGCTGGGTAGCTTGCCATGGTCGTCATTCGGTCCCGGGGCAGGTGTGCGCGGCCGGGGTCACCGACGAGCACCTGGGCACCGCGCGCGGCAGCACGATGCAGGAACGGCCCCATCCGCTTCGCGATGGCCTCGCTGTAGAAGACGTCACCGGCGAGTACCACGTCGGCGTCGCCGCCGTCCCCATCGAGTAGGTCACCCGGGCACGGCGAAACCGCCACCCGGTTGGCCCGCGCGTTCAGCGTGATCGCGGACAGGGCGTACGGGTCGACATCGTTCGCCGTGACCGCCGCCGCACCTGCCAACCCTGCCGCGATGGCTACCAGTCCCGATCCCGACCCCACGTCCAGGACCCGCCGGCCGGCGACCGTCACCGGTCGGTCTAGCACGTAACGTGCCAACGCCTGACCGCCCGACCACGCGGTGGCCCAGAACGGCGCCGCCAACGCCGCGCCCAGCTCTGCCTCCATCCGCGCCCACCACACGATGGCGTCCTGCGCCAAATGCAGCCGGACCTCCGGGACCAACGGCGTCTCCACGAGGCGCAGCCGATCGAGTCCGGGCGCGTTCGGTGCGAGCAGCTCGCCCTGCAGATAGGCAAAGGCGCCGGCCCGACTCGTCACGAGATCAATCATGACCGATCGGCAACCCGCCCGCAGGCAACCCCGACCCGACCGCATGTCGCCAACCGCCGCACGACGCCAGTCGGCGCGGACTAGTGTGCTTCGAGGGGGGCCGATCAACGCCCGTCCACACCACCAAGGAGTAAACGCATGGCAACCGGCACCGTGAAATGGTTCAACTCCGAAAAAGGATTCGGCTTCATCGAACAGGACGGCGGCGGCCCAGACGTCTTCGTCCACTTCTCCGCCATCGCCAGCAGCGGCTACCGCGAACTGACCGAAGGCCAAAAGGTCGAGTTCGACATCACCCAAGGCCAGAAAGGTCCCCAAGCCGATAACGTCCGACCCCTCTAAATATCCCGCCAAGGCCCAGGTGACGCGCCGACCCGCCAACCACGTCGCCATGTCAGCCGAAGCCGCGAACGTCCGGTTCGCGGCAGATCCGGTTGTTCATTGCGCTAGTGCTGCGGGCTGATTCAGGGATAGGGTCGCCGTCCATGGAAATGCTGAAGGGCGAACAGATCGCCGAGGCGAACCTGACCGACTGGCGCAAGCTGGCCCAGGGACTGCATGCGCGCTACGTGATCGAGGACTTCGGCACCGGCGTACGGTTCGTCGCCGCGGTGGGCGAGGCGGGCGACGCGCTCGGCCACCACCCGAGTGTGTCCATCGGTAAGGGGTATGTCGACTTCAAGTTGGTCAGCGACGACGCCATCTACCGCGATGTCGAAGGCACCGAACACGTTGTTGAATGGGTGACCCAGCAGGACGTCGACCTCGCGCGACGGATCACCGACATCGCCGTTTACCACAAGGTCGACGCCGACCCGGCCTCGGTCAGCGACATCGAGCTCGGCCTCGACACGGCGCGCTCCGCGACCATCGCCCCGGTGTGGGCCGCCCTACTGACCGGGAGCGCCGATGCCCAGGGCCGCGGGACCCCCAGCGACGAGATCCGGGATGCCACGAGACGGGTGCCAAACCTGTGGTTCGGGGACGCCGACGAACACGAGGCCCCGGGTCAGCGGTTCCACATCGAGATCTATGTGGCGCCCGAGGTGGCCGAGCAACGGATCGCCGCTGCCGTCGCCGCGGGTGGGACCGTCGTCGATGACAGCAACGCGCCCTCGCTCACCGTGATCGCCGACCAGGACGGCAACAAGGGAATCGTCTGCGTCGACGCGTCCGCTGCGAAGAAGGATTGAAGCCGTTGCGGCCCGCCCCGTTGGTCGATAGCAATATTGGTGGGCGTGGCCGCGCTCGGGTTGGTAACGTGCCCGAGGCCGTGACACCGCGCGAGGAGGTGAGACCCATGAACGCTGTACGCACGTGGGTGCTCCCCTCGTCGTCACGGTCGGGCGATTGACGTAGGTGTCGCCGGGAGCGTCTCAACAACAGGCACTCTCGAAAGGCAACAACCTATGCATTCTTTGCGTTTCACCGCGCAGACATCGTCGAACGGTGTCGTCGAACGCGACTTCATCGTGGGCGAAGTTCCCGGCGTGCTCTGGTCGCCCGTACCCGGCCCCGCGCACGCGCCCGTGGTGCTGATGGGCCACGGTGGCGGCCTGCACAAGAAAACACCGGCACTCGTGGCACGCGCCTACGACACGGTGACCACCTGGGGTTTCACCGTGGTCGCCATCGATGCGCCCGGACACGGCGACCGCCCGCGCACGGCGGCCGACGAGCTGGCCCGCGCCGAGTTCCGGCAGGCTATGGCGGCAGACGACACCGAGCGGTTCGAGTCGATCAGCGTCCGCTACGTCACCTCACTGGCGCAGCGTGCCGTACCGGAATGGCAGGCAACCCTGGACGCCCTTCAAAAACTGCCCGAGATCGGCACCGAAGCGCCGATCGGCTACGGCGGCGGCATATCGTTGGGCACCGCGATCGGGGTACCGCTGACGGCGATCGAACCCCGGATCACCGCTGCCATCTTCGGTGGCGGGTTTTTCGTGTACGAGGCGCTGATCGAGGCGGCGAGACGAATCACGGTCCCGATCCAGTTCCTGCTCCCGTGGGACGACGAGCACGTCGACCGCCAATCCGCTCTCGCGTTGTTCGACGCCTTCGCCTCGAAGGAAAAGACGTTGCACGCCAACCCGGGCGACCATCGCACCATCCGCTGGGTCGGGGTCGACAACGAGTTCCTACCCCGGCATCTCGGCCGGCACGTCACCGGCCTGACCTGACCGGTGTCGGCGTCCGGTGCTAAGCCGGACGCCGATACCGCTGTCGCACCTCGTCTGTCGTGGGAGCAGACATGCACGCACGTCGACAGTTCCGCGCTTTCACTGTTGCTGGCACGAGGGGTGCCTTGCCCGTAGCCGTCGTCGTGATGGTGTCACCCGTGCTGCGTCACGTTGATGACCGTGCCATTCGGGTCTCGTACGAAAAATCGCCGCAGACCCCAGTCCTCGTCGGTCAAGGGGTAGACGACCTCGGCCCCAGCCTCGACGGCTCGACCGAAGACCGCGTCGACGTCGTCGACCTCGATGGAGATGTCGGGGTGGACCCCGGCCTTGATGTCCAGGCTCATGACACTGAGCTGCACCTCTCGCTGGTCCGTTCCGAAGAACAAGATCCAGTCGAGGCCACGCTGCTCCTCGAGCCCGACCACATCCCGGTAGAAGGCGCGACTCTCATCGAAACGGTCGGATCTGATATTGGGCTTGATCCGCCTGACAGTCATGTGTGGAGCCTATCGACCCCCAATTGCTCCAGCGGTTCCAAACGATCACCCCGCTTCGCACAACCTCATCTACCCCAAGCGGACGCTTCGAGCGCCCGGTCGAACGCGCGATCGGCGGCACGAGCGCGTCGGGTCAGTCGACTCAGGCGCACCACTTTTCAGTCATAGCGACGATGCGAGCGGCCACCATGTCTGGATCGACGAGTTGGTGCAGACGGCCGCCGGAGACCTGGTCGACGTACCGGCCACGTTCCCGCGCCTGCTGCGCCATGCGGTCATACTTCGACCCGAACAGCACATACCCGCACGGCCGGTCATCCCAGCCAACCGGCACAGGAATCTGCTGCTCGTAGTAGCTGAGCGGAAGCCGCGGCTGCTCGGCCGAGACCACCGATCTGGTCTGTGGATCAGGAAACAACTGTCCGACATCGTCCCGGTCCTACCACGCCGTCCACTGAGGCAGCCGGCCCTCAACCACCCTGTGCGCAAGTACTCCAACCGCTCAGGCGACGCGGCCGGCGTCGGCCCCGTACGCGCGGACACCTGCGGCCGATGCTAGGCGCCGTCTGCAGCGATCGGTCGAGCACAGCGAGCGGACCTACCGTCAGGAAATCGCGATCGCGATCGCAGATGCCACATACCAACAGATCGCTCATCTGCGTACGGCGTTCATGGCTGGTTTCGACACCGCGGCGCAGACCTGGCTCTTCCAGAATGGTGCTTTCGTCGAACGTGAGAGGCAATCGTCGACCGCGCCGAGACTACGAGCGCATGTGCGACGACCTCGTCGGCATTTCATTGATTTCCGCCAGCAGACGACACCACCCCGAGGCGGTAGCGTGGGTCTGCTGCATTCGTCGAACTGCCCGCCTGCAACCCGGATTGTGGGTTGGGCGTTGCCAATGCGTTCGCCGCGTCGGGGCAGGAGATGGTCGGCTCGGTGTCGTCAGCGATGTGCTGTGGACCGGGGACGGCGAG
Organism: uncultured Actinomycetota bacterium; assembly: GCA_963724705.1. Taxonomy (GTDB): domain Bacteria; phylum Actinomycetota; class Actinomycetes; order Mycobacteriales; family Micromonosporaceae; genus DASQPR01. The sequence continues at coordinate 217,603 of CAVRVS010000004.1, read as the reverse complement.
CCGAACGTCATCGGGCCGTCATTCGACGTCGGTCAATACCTTTGCGAGCGATGCCACCTGAGCGCGCATGAGAGCCAGCTCCTCTCTCATCTCGCCTAGGTTCTTCTGTGAGCCCTCCTGCGCCGCGACGGCGCGATCGGCCAGTTTCTCGTATGTCGCGTCACGACTCAGGATGGTCCGGGTTCGATAAATCGCGCTGACTGGCCAAAGCAGGATCGCCAGCAGTGCGACGGACCCGAAGACCCACACCATGCCAATACCGTTCATGTCACATCTCCTGTCACGTCGGGTCGGAGCCGTTGTAAGTCAAGGTCGGCACTGCCGCCGCGACTGCTGCGGGTGTCAGCTGTACGGAGAACGGCACGACTTCGTAGTACTTCATCGCCTTGCCATCATCGGAAAGCTCCAACGATGCCGAAACCAGCTTCGCCGCCTCCAGTTTGCGCAGGTGGACTTGCAGCAGGGGCCGGCTGATACCCAACATCCGCGCCAGTTCGCTGACGTAGCTTCGTCCGGTGAGCAGTGCCGCAATGACGCGGAGCCGATGCGGGTTAGACAGCGTGGCCAGCATTCTCACGAGGTCGTCACCGTTGATGTTGTCGGTTTGCCCGCCATGCGACTTGCTCATGCCAATAGATGTTTGCATGTGCCAATAGCACATGTCAATATGGCTTACCGTTGAACGGTGTACGGACACACGGGTCGCCGACCGCGCTCCGGCCGGATCGGAGCACCGCACGTCAACTTCAGCGATACGCGTCAGAGCCAGGACCGAGCAATCGAGCGGTTCAACCTGTAGTCGTCAACGAGATTGGCGACGGAGCGGCGGTGGTCCCCCGTATCACCAGTTCCGCGGCAAGTAGGGACTGGGCTATCAACCCGTTGCCGTCCGTGGCGTCGATCTCTGTCAGTAACATCTGTGCCGCAAGGCCACCCATCGCGGCCAGCGGCACCCGAACAGTGGTCAGCGGCGGCGTCAGCTTGTCCACGAGCGGCAAGTCGTTGAACCCAATCACCGACATCTGGTGAGGACAAGAGATGCCCGCCTTGGTCAACTCGCTGAGCACGCCAAACGCGATCAGATCATTGCCGGCGAGGATTGCAGTGCACTCGTAGCCGGACCGGATCAGGCTCCGCGCAGCGACCGCTCCGGCGGCCTCTGTGTAGGCGGCGCAGACTCGGATCTGACCGCGGCGCGTTGGCAACTCGTGGCTGCGAATGGCCTGCCGGAAAGCGGAAGCTCGCTCGCGTCCAGTCGACGTGTCCTGCGGACCGGCCACGTATGCGATCTGACGGTGTCCAAGTCCAGCAAGGTGGTCGATGGCCATCGTGATGCCGGTGCGATCATCCGCGCCGACATAGGGCAGTCGCGCGCTGGCGGTATTCCGGTTGAGCAGGACCGCCGGAATGCGGGCTTCGGCGATCTCGTCGAGCAGTGGGTCGTTCCACCGGGCGGTAGCGATGATGAAGCCGTCCGCGCCGCGGGCTCGTAAGAGTTCAATCTGGCGGCGTTCCGTTGCGGCGTCGTTATCCGTGTCCGTGAGCACGAGGGTGTAACCCGCATGGCTGAGCACCTGTTCGGCGGCGCGCACCATCGGCGGGAACAGCGGGTTGGTCACGTCGGGTACGACCATGGCGACGATGTAGGAGCGGGAGGTGCGCAACCCACGTGCCACGGCATTGGGCACGTAGCCGAGGCGCTCGGCCGCCCGGGCGACGCGCCGCGAGGTCTCCCGACTGACCTGGTCGCGGGTGGCCGGGTTGAGGGCACGGCTGGCCGTTCCTGGGTGGACTCCGGCAGCTTGCGCAACATCAATCAGTTTGGCGCGTTTCATGGGCCAAGATTAGGTCATCGTTCACAGACTGCGGCGCATCCGGTGCAATCGATTGTTGATCTGTCGGCGCGGCGACCGCGAACCCACAGCGCCTGCTGACGTTTGGTACCGGGAACCCTTGACTTGAGCGTTTGCCCGGAACATCATTGTGCAATCGTTTGTGATGCCCGCCGACTGGCGTGTGGACGCGATCACGATGCGGGTTCTCCTAGTCTCCCTTGAGGGAGGAACGGCATGATTCTTCGCAATCGTTTGCATCACTTGAGATCAATGTTCGCGGTGTTGGTGATGGCCCTGGCACTTGCCGCATGCACGTCTCACCCAGCCAAGGCCGCTGCCTCGGGCGGCTCCAAGGCGCCGCTGGTGATCGGCGCGTCTGTTTCCCTGTCCGGCGACTTCTCCGACTCGGGCAAGGCGGTCAAGGCCGGCTATGAGCTCTGGGCCGACACCGTCAATGCCAGGGGCGGCATTCTTGGCCGCAAAGTGGAAATGAAAATCGTCGACGACACGTCCAGCCCTACCCAGGTCGTGACCAATTATCAGAACCTCATCAACAAGGACAAGGTCGATCTGGTTTTCGGCCCGTTTTCCAGTCTCCTGACCGTACCCGCCTCCCAGGTGGCCAAGCGATACGCATACGCGTTCCTGGAGCCGGCCGGTGGTGGTCCCGCGGTCTTCGCGCAGAAGTTGGACAACCTCTTTTTCGTCCAGCCGGCCCCGGTAGTCAAGTCCGGCGATGTGTTCGCGGACTGGGTGCTGTCGCTGCCGGCGGCGGCCCAGCCGAAGACGGCGGCCTACGCCGAACTGGATGATCCGTTCGCCGCGCCGATTGCGGAAGATATCCGAACGCGTTTCGAGGCGGCCGGAATCAAGACGGTGTACAAGCAGGTGTATCCGGCCGAGACGCAGGACTTCTCAGCGATCATGGCCAAGGTCGCTGCGGCCCGACCGGACGTGTTGGTGAGCGGGACTCAAAGCGTTGACGCGTACGGCCAGGTCAAGGCGTTGGTTCAGCTGAAATTCAGCCCTTCGTTCATGTTCATGTCCAACGGCGCCAACTCGCCGCTTGAGTTCCCGAAGACCGTGGGTGCGAACAATGTCAATGGCATCATGTCCGCCGGCGACTGGTTCCCTGGCTCCACCGCGACCGGCAGTGCCGACTTCACCGCCGCGTACATCAAGGCTTACGGCGGGACTGCCGACACGATCGACAACAGCAGCGCCGAGGCGTACGCCACCGGCCAACTGCTTGAGGAGGTTGCCAAGAAGACTGGAAAGATCGACAACGCCACGATCATCTCGACGCTGCACAGTGGCACGTGGCCAACCCTGCTCGGTGATCTGAGCTGGGACGCCACTGGGGCACCGAGCGGGAGCTTCCACCTGGTCCAGTGGCAGGGCGGCAAACTCGTTCCGGTGTTCCCCACCGCATCCGCCATTGCCAGCCCGCTCTATCCCAAGCCCAACTGGGGCGGCTGAGCAACACCCACCCGGCGGGCAGCGCGAGGCCGGTGCCCGCCGACTGGCCACCCGAGAGGAGCCAGATGCACGCCCTGATCCAAGGCGTGATCTTCGGAGTGTTGACCGCCGGCGTATATGCGTTGATGGCCTCCGGCCAGACTTTGATCTTCGGGATCATGAAGGTCATCAACCTTGCCCAAGGCGCGATGGTAATCCTCGGTGCATACCTGGCGTACCAGTTGTTCACATCATTCGGCATCGATCCGTTCCTAGCGATTCCGATCACGACTGTGCTCATGTTCGGCTTGGGGGTCGTCGTTCAGTTGGTGTTCTTGCGCCCGCTGCACGCACAGGACAAGTCCGAGCTCAGCCTGCTCGTCACGTTCGCGGTGGCGCTGCTGATCGAGGGTGTCCTGAGCGTGACGTGGCGGACCACGGACCGCAGCATCAACACCAGCTACGCGAACGCGAGTTGGACGATCCTCGGCTATCAGATCACCACAGTGCGACTCTGGGCGTTCCTACTGTCCTTGGCGGTGCTCGGGCTACTTTTTCTCCTGCTCAACCGGACCAGGTTTGGCCGCGCGGTGCGTGCGGTCGTGCAGAACCCGGAATCCGCGCGGCTGCTCGGGGTCGAGGCGCAGCGAGTCTCCGCCCTAGGGTTCGGCATAGGTGCGGCGACAGCCGCGGCGGCCGGTTCCGTGTACGGGTTGGTCTACCCGTTCAACCCCGGCAGCCACTACGACCTGATCTCGCGGCTGCTCTCGATCGTCGTGCTGGGCGGCATGGGAAGCGTTGGCGGCGCGGTAGTCGCTGCGGTAATCGTCTCGACCTCCTCGGCGATCGTGGCGTCCACGGTCTCGCCCGCGTGGTCGGAGATGACGTTCTTCGTGATCCTTATCCTCGTCCTGCTGGTCCGACCGCAGGGCCTGTTCGGGACCGTCGGTCGGGGCGCGATATGAGCGGGCGTCGCCGCGTGAATCCCGTCGCGCCGCGACTGTGCGATCCATGGCTGCCCGTAGCGAAGCGAGAACGTGCATGAGCAGTGTGGACGCCACCGTCGAACGCGCCAGCGGAGCATTTCGGGGCGCGGCAAAGGTAGCGGGACCGCTCCGCGGTGCCGTCTTTTTCGGCGCGCTGATCGTCACCCCGATGTTCGGTCTGCAGCACTGGGTACTGAACATGTTGGTCTTCGTGCTGATGTTCGCGGTGATGTCCAGCGCCTGGAATCTGGTCGGCGGATTCGCCGGCTATCCGTCGCTGGGGCACGCGGCGTTCTTCGGCATCGGTGCGTACACGATTGGATTGATCTTCAAGAACCACCCACTCACCAGCGGCTATGAGCCGTTCCTTTGGTTGCCGGTCGTCGGGCTGGTCGGCGCGTTGATCGGCTGGCCAATCGCGGCGATCTCCATGCGCACGCGCGCTGATGTATTCGCCATCGTCACGATCACGTTCCTTTTCGTTGTGCAGACGCTGGCTTTCAACCTGCGCGGCATCACCGGTGGTTCCCAGGGGTTCGCGATGCCGATCGCGCCGTTTCCGGCCGCGACCTTCGAGCTGCCGTTCTACTACGTTCTCCTTGCCCTGTTGGCGTTCACGGCCGGGCTGACCTTCGCCGTCATCCGGAGCAAGTTCGGGCTGTCGTTGGCTTCGGTGCGCGCTGACGAAGATAAGGCTCGCGGGATCGGGGTTCCGACCACGGGCGTCAAGGTGCTGGCGTTCTCGGTCAGCGTCGGTCTGACCGCGATGGTCGGTGGTGTTTGGGCCTACTACGAGAGCTTCATCTACCCACAGTTCGCCGTGGATCCGCTGATCACCATAGCGATTGTGTTGATGACGTTCCTCGGCGGCCGGGCCACGTTGTGGGGACCGATCGTGGGCGCCGTCATTCTGGAGGGCGGCCAGCAGTATCTCGCGTACGAGCTCGGCGGCGGCCTCCAGCTCTATCTCATCGCGTACGCGTTGGTGTTTTTGTTGATCATGCTGTTCTTGCCGAGGGGGATCCTGCCCACCATCGCCGAGCGCCGCCAGCGGCGTTCGACCGGTGGCGCTGCGTCGCCGTGGCGACTGCTAGCGAGCCCGGCGCGGCCGGCTGCGCTCGATGGCGACGGCCGCACATCCCGCATCAACACGTCCGCGCGGACGAAGTCATGAACGCCATCCTGGCGGTCGATGGACTGAGCAAGAAGTTCGACGGAGTCCGAGCCGTCGACCGGTGTTCCCTCGAGGTCGAGCAGGGCACGATCACTGGATTGATCGGGCCCAACGGGTCCGGCAAGACCACCGTCTTCAACATCGTCACCGGGTATGTACGTGGTGACGCGGGTGCGGTGGCTTTCGCCGGGCGTGACGTCACCGGATTTGACACCGGGCGGCTCTACCGCCACGGACTGTCGCGGACGTTCCAGCAAGCCAGAGTCTTTCCGCAACTGAGTGTGCTGGAAAACCTCGTCGTTGCGCGCGGCTACTCGCTGCGGCACCTCTTCAGCCGTCGGATCGGGCGCGCCGACCGGGAGCGGGCCGAGCAACTTCTGGCCGAGTTTCGGCTCGGCGCGATGGCCGAGGCCCCGGCCGCGGAGCTGTCCTACGGGCAGCGCAAACTGCTGGAGTTCGCGGCCGTGCTGATGAGCGAGCCGCGGTTGGTGCTCCTCGACGAGCCGACCGCCGGGGTCAACCCAGTCATGATCGAGACGATGGAGCATCACGTCCGCGAGCGGCACGCCGCCGGGACCACCTTCCTGATCGTCGAGCACGACATGACCTTTGTGATGCGGCTGTGCGATCCGATTGTGGTACTCGACGCCGGCCGCCCGATCTTCTCGGGATCGCCCGCAGCGGTGCAGCACAGTCCCGTCGTCCTCGATGCCTATCTCGGGAGTTAGCGCGTGGCTCCGATCCTTCGACTCGATGGTGTGGTGGCCGGGTACGGCGCCGGCGACATCCTCAAGGGCGTAGACCTGTGTGTCGAACCCGGCACCGTTACCTGCCTCATCGGTCCCAACGGCGCCGGCAAGTCCACGTTGCTCAAGACGATCAGCGGGCTACTGCGTCCGAGCGGTGGCCGCGTTGTTTACCGCGACCAGGACGTCAACGATCTCCGCCCGAAGGCGCGGCTCTTGTTGGGCATCGTGCACGTACCGCAGGAGCGCAGCCTGTTCCCGGCCATGACGGTCCGGGACAACCTGCTCATGGGCGGTTATCTCAACAAAGATGCCAAGGTTATCTCGGCCCGGTTGGATCAGGCCGCGGCGGCGTTCCCGATCTGCCGCGATCGGGCCGGGGATCGGGCCGGCTCGCTGTCCGGAGGTGAACAGAAGCAGGTCGAGTTCGCCCGTACGCTGATCCTTGACCCAACCCTGGTTCTGCTCGACGAACCCTCCATCGGGTTGGACCCAAAATCCCGCCACCTGGTATTCGAAAGCATCCGCACATTGTCCGCCACCGGACGCACCATCCTGCTCGTGGAGCAGAACGCCCGCTCGGGACTCGCCGTCTCGGATATCGGTGCGGTGCTGGAGACCGGCATGGTGCGGCTGGTCGCCGAGGCCGCCAGCCTGCTCAACGACCCACAGGTGGCGCGCCTCTACCTCGGCGCGGCCGCCGCAGCGGGGACTCGCCCACCACCAGACGAAGGAACACCCGATGAGTAAAGCTGTTGGATGGATCGGAACCGGCCGCATGGGCCACGCGATGGTACAGCGGCTGCTGGTCGCCGGCCATGACGTACACGTGTGGAACCGAACCCGGGCCAAAGCGGAAGACCTGGTCGCGCTCGGTGCAACCGTGGTCGACACGGCGGCCGACCTCGCCGATCGCGAGGTCGTCTTCACGATGGTGGCAGCGGATCCCGATCTGCTGGAGGTCACCATGGGCGAGAACGGCGTGCTGCGCGGGCACACCGGACCGGCCTACCTCATCGACTCCAGCACCGTCTCGGCGGAGACCTCCGATCGAATCCGGCTGAGCGCCGCACGGCATGGCACCACTCTGCTTGGCGGCGCCCGTGAGTGGTAATGCCAAGGTCGTCAGGGCAGGCAAGCTCTCGATCGCGGTTTCCGGCCCGCGCGCCGCGTACACCGCCGTCGAGGACCTGTTGCGCGCCATCGGTAACTCGGTGACCTATGTCGGCGAGGGCGACGTGGCCCGATTGGTCAAGCTGGCGCACAACATCCTGCTCGGCGTTGTGACCCAGTCACTCGCCGAAGTTACCGTGCTCGCCCAGCAGGGCGGCGTGTCCCGTGCAGCGTTCCTGGAGTTCATGAACGGTTCCGTGCTCGGCTCGACGTTCACCCGGTACAAGACGCCGGCGTTGGTCAACCTCGACTTCACACCGACGTTCACCACCGAGCTATTACGCAAGGACTTCGACCTGGGTCTGGCCGCGGCCCGGGCGCTGGAGGTACCGCTGCCGGTTGCGGCCGCCACCCACCATCTGGTCCAGGGCGCAGTCGGCCGGGGTCACCGCGACGAGGACTTCGCTGCCCTGCTGCTCGAGCAGGCGCGCAGCGCCGGGGTCGAGTTGCAATCCGAAGATGTCGACGTTGACGACGGACTGGCCGCCAAACCCGCCGCATCCGATCCGTTGTAGCCGCCGTTGTGGCAGTCGTCCCGCCGTCGTCGTCGGCGCGAGAGGAGAGCATCATGTCCGCAACCCTCGGCCGGGTACCACCGGCTCCCGGCCGGATGGCCGTCGACTTCGAGGAGCGGGTCGACTTCGATCGGCTGCGCCGCTACCGGCTCGCTCGCGCGCGGGCCGCGCTGGACGCCTCCGAGCTCGGCGCGGTGCTGTTGTTTGACATCAACAACATCCGGTACGTATCGGCGACGATGATTGGCGAGTGGGCCAGGGACAAGGTAGCCCGCTACGCGCTGCTGACCCGCTCGGGTGAGCTTGTCGTGTGGGACTTCGGATCGGCAGCAAAACACCACAAGCTCTACGCGCCGTGGATCCGGCCCGACAACAGCCGCGCCGGGATGCTTGGGCTGCGTGGCGCGGTGGCCCCCGACGCGGGCCTGATCGCCAGCGCGGTGGCCGAGATCGCGTCAATCCTGCGCGAGCATGGTGTCGACGGACTCCCCCTCGGAGTCGACATCGCCGAGACGCCGATGATTCTGGAACTGCAACGGGTCGGCCTCGATGTACGCGACTGCCAGCAGGTGATGCTGGATGCCCGGCTCGTCAAGTCGCCCGACGAGATCATGCTCTTGTCGACCGCGGCGGCGATGGTAGACGGGGTCTATCAGGACATTGCCGAGGCCCTCAAGCCGGGAGTACGGGAAAACGAGATCGTGGCGCTGGCCAACAAACGGCTCTACGAGATGGGCTCGGACGATGTTGAAGCGATCAACGCGGTCTCAGGCGAGCGGTGCAATCCCCATCCGCACAACTTCTCCGATCGCCTTATCCGCCCCGGCGACCAGGCGTACTTCGACATCATCCAGTCGTTCAACGGCTACCGGACCTGCTACTACCGAACATTCGCGGTAGGCCGGGCAACGCCGGCGCAGCACGATGCGTACGCCAAGGCCCGCGAGTGGATCGACGCGGCGATCGAGCTGGTCCGGCCCGGCACCAGCACAGATCAGATCGCTCGGTGCTGGCCGAAGGCGCAGGAGTTCGGATTCGACACGGAGATGGCCGCGTTCGGTCTGCAGTTCGGCCACGGTCTCGGGCTCGGCCTACACGAACGCCCGATCATCTCCCGGCTCAACTCCCTGGAACATCCCGTCGAGTTGTGCGAGGGCATGGTCTTCGCCTTGGAGACCTACTGCCCAGCCACTGACGGATACTCTGCCGCCCGCATCGAGGAGGAGGTCGTCGTCACCGGCGACGGAGCCGCCCTGCTGACTCTGTTCCCCGCCGAGACGCTGTTCGTCACCAACAAGTACTAAGGAGCCAGCATGTCACCGCCCGGCGCGAACCCAGCGGAGCTCTACCAACCACAAGGGACGGTCGATCGGCCTACCGCACTTGCGTTGTACCGCCAGCTCGTCCGGTTGCGCCGGTTCGAGAAGCGGGCCTATGACCTGTTCATGCAGAATCTGGTGAAGGGAACGAGCCACCTGTCGCTCGGAATGGAGGCGGTCGCCGCTGGGTTCGGTGAGGCGATGGAGCCGGACGACTACACGTTCGCCACCTATCGGGGCCATGCGCATACCTTGGCTCGGGGCAGCTCGATGACCGCGGTCATGGGCGAGTTGCTGGGCCGGGACAACGGGCTGATGCACGGCAAGGGTGGCTCGATGCACCTGACCGACACCGATCGCGGTGTCATGGGCTCATACGCCATCGTCGGTGCACATCTGACAATTGCGCTGGGCGCAGCCTGGTCGGCTCAGTACAAGCATCAGCCAAGGGTGGCGGTCGCGTTCTTCGGCGACGGCGCGACGAACATCGGGGCGTTCCACGAGGCGCTGAACCTTTCGGCGGTCTGGCGGCTGCCCGTTGTCTTCGTCTGCGAGAACAACCTCTACATGGAATACACCCCGATCTCGGCGGTGACTGCGGTGGAGCGCCCGGCCGCCGACCGAGCCAGCGCATACGGGCTGGAACGCATACTCATCGACGGCAACGACGCCGACGCGGTCTACCTCACCGCCATGGAATTTCTGCGCCGCGCCCGCTCTGGCGGAGGCCCGGCGCTCATCGAGGCGCAAACCTACCGCAGCGGCGGCCACTCGCGGGCTGACCCCGGCAAGTACAAGCCGGCGGCCGAGGCCGCGGCCTGGGCCCAGTACGACCCGATCGACCTCTACCGGCAACGGCTACGAGACACCGGTGTTACCGAAGCTGACATCGAGGGCATCGAAATGCAGGCGCAACAGGACGTCGACCAGGCCACCGACGCGGCCAAGGCCGCGCCACCGCCTGGCCCGGACCGGTTGATGACCAACGTATGGGCCGATGGAGGCGCATCATGGCGGAACTGACCTACCGCGACGCGGTGGCCCGCGCGATCGCCCAGGAGATGCGACGCGATCCATCCGTGGTGTTCCTCGGTGAGGACGTGGCCGACGCCGGCGGCGTTTTCAAGGCCACCGTCGGCCTGCTGGAGGAATTCGGTCCCGCACGCGTCCGCGACACACCGATTTCCGAACAGGCCATCCTCGGCGCGGCGATGGGCGCCGCCATGACTGGGCTGCGACCAATCGCCGAGATCATGTTCGCTGACTTCTTCGCTGTCTGCTGGGACATCGTGGCCAACGAGATCGCCAAGAGCCGGTACATGACCGACGGTCAGGTCACCTTCCCCCTCGTCATCAGAGCAGGAAACGGCGGCGGCCTGCGCTTCGGCGCGCAGCACTCGCAGTCCGTCGAGAACTGGGCGATGGCAATACCAGGACTGAAGGTGGTCGCGCCGTCCAACCCGGTCGATGTCATCGGCCTGTTCGCCGCCGCCGTCCGCGATCCCGATCCAGTGCTGTTCTTCGAGCACAAGGGCCTCTACTCCAGCAAAGCGCAGATCCCCGATGGAGAGATCGTCGACACACTCGGCAGTGCAAAGGTGCTCCGCGAGGGCGACGACGTGACCATCGTGGCGCTGGCGGCCATGGTGCCACGCGCCATCGCCGCCGCGCAGCGACTTGCAACTGCGGGCATCGAGTCAACCGTGGTCGACCTGCGCAGCCTGGTACCGCTAGACACCCGGACCATCCTGGAGGAGGTAGCGCGCACCGGTCGGCTCTTCACCGTCGAAGAGAACCCACGGCTGCTGGGCTGGGGTGCCGAGATCGTGTCCATCGCCGCCGAAGAGTGCTTCTGGAAACTCGACGGGCCGATCGTACGCATCACCACCCCGCACATCCCGTTGCCATCGGCGGATGCACTAGAAGATCTCGCAATACCCTCCGTAGATCGCATCGTCGACACCATCGAAAAGGCGATGACGTCATGACCCTGCCACCGACCAGTCATTCCCACGAAGCCGGCAGGGTCGACCAACATGGCCGGCGTCTTGACGTGTTCAACCGCTAGTGCGGGTTCAGCACAGTCCGATCGCGTACGCACCGACCACGTCATCTTGGAGCGCTCGGCGCCGCCGCGGGCGCGCACGGCGGCTGAGATCGTTTCTGACAAGGAGAGGCCCCGCCAGGGATCTGGCGGGGCCTCGGTCTTACGGGGCGATCAGTTACGAGTACTCATTGGCCGCCCGCCGTCTGCCAGGCCTGGCGCATCTCGGCTATGGCGGTAGTGGGATCGCCGACCAGCAGATCGTGCTCGGCATTGGAGGTGAGCGACGCGGTGGCGGTCATGGCCGTCGCGCCGCCCGGGACGATCGCGTTCTGGGCGAGGTCCCTGGCGACCGAGACGAGCAGGTTCGCGTCAGCGGCGTTGTTCGCGTCGGTGCCGATAACCGCCGGGGCCGCCTGGCTCAGGAGCGCGAAGGCGGCCGCCGGCGTGCCTACCGAGCCGTCCGCGTTCCAGTGGCCCTGCCCGTTGATCAGTCCGGTCAGCGCCGCCGTGGCGGTTATCGCAGCGGGATCGCTGCGTGTGGCCAGGTCGTTGCGGACCTTGGTCACCCGGGCTTTCTCGCTGTCGGTGCGCAGACCCCAGCCGTACGGGTACAGCGGGTCGTAGTTCGGCGAGCCGACGTCGATCGGGCTGGTAGCGGTGTCGATCGCCTTGGCCCAGGTGTCGGGCAGCCGGCCGGTGAACGGGGTTCGGCCGAACAGGGTGTCGGCCACGCCCTCGCCCTCCGTCCCGGGCAGCCACGAGGCCACGATCGCGCTCGCCTCGCCCTGGATCGGCGCGATGTTCATCGGTCGCCCGGACACGACGAGCACCACGCACTTCATTGCCGCACATACCTTGTCCACTGCGGCCCGGTCCGCCGCGGACAGGTCCGCGGTGCGCCCGTTGCCGATGTCACCGACGCCTTCCGCGTACGGGGTCTCGCCGACCACCACCACGCCGACCGTCGATCCGGTCATCGGCGCGGAGGCGTCCTTGGAGAAGGTGAAGTGCGCGTTCGGCGCGTCCGCCTGCATGCCCTGGTAGATGGTGGTGCCGACGTCGGTGTTGCCCGAGCCGCCCTGCCAGGTCACGGTCCAGCCGCCGGCCTGGTTGCCCAGGTCGTTGGCGTTGCTGCCGGCCACGTAGATGTTCGCGGTGGAGGAGAGGGGAAGCGCGCTGTTCGTGTTCTTAAGCAGGACCTGGGACTCGGCGGCCGCCTTACGGGCCACCGCCCGGTGCGCCGCGTCGCCGATCGTCGACGCGTTCGACCGGTCGGAGTACGGCTGCTCGAACAGGCCCAGTCGGAACTTCTGGGTCAGGATCCGGCTGACCGCGTCGTCGATCCGCGCCTGGGTGACCAGGCCCTTGTTCACCAGGTCGGTCAGGTCGTTCTCGAAGTTGGTGTACTGGTCCGGCACCATGACCATGTCGATGCCCGCGTTCACGGCGGTCTTGATGTCGGTCTCGTAGTCCGGGCCGATTTGGTTGATGCCCTGCCAGTCGCTGATCACGAACCCGGAGAAGCCGTACTGCTGCTTGAGCACTCCGGTGATCATGTCCGCGCGGGCGTGCATCTTGATCGGCGCCGAATCCTGCCCGATGATCTGCAGGCTCGAGTACGACGGCATGACCGTGCCGACGCCGTGCTGCTGCACCGCCTCTTGGAAGGGCTCGAGGAACAGGGCGTTCAGCTGCGCCTGCGTCACGGTCGTGACGCCCTGGTCGATCTTGTAGCTGCCGGTGGTGGAGGAGCCGTAGGTGGTCCCGCCGTCGCCGGCGAAGTGCTTCGCGGTCGCCAGCACGCTGGTGTTCGCGCTCAGGTCGCCGTTGCCCTGCAGGCCGTCGATGACCGTCTCCATCTGGTCGACCAGGGCCGGGTCCTCGCCGAAGGACTCGTAGGTGCGGCCCCAGCGCGGGTCGCGCGCCACGCACACGCACGGTGAGAACGCCCACGTCACCCCGGTGGCCCGGGTCTCGGTGGCGGCGATCTGGCCCTCCTGGTACGCCAGCGCCGGGTCGCGGGTCGCGCCCATCGCGATGTTCTGCGGGAAGACCGTGGCGCCGACCAGGTTGTTGTCGCCGTGCACCGAGTCCTCGCCGTAGATCAGCGGGATCTGCAGCCGCGTGGCCTGGGCGCGGGCCTGGAAGGAGTCGACCATGTCGGCCCAGGCCTGCGCCGTGTTCGGGGTCGGGGTCGAGCCGCCGCCGCTCAGTATCGAGCCGAGGGCGGCGGTGGTGATGTCGGACTGGTGCGTCAGGTCGCCGCGCTCGGCCTGGGTCATCTGGCCGATCTTGTCCGCGAGCGTCATCCGGGACAGCAGGTCCTGGACGCGCTGCGCGATCGGCAGGCTCTTGTCGAGGTACGGCAGGCCGTGCGCGTTGACCACGACGACGGGCTTGTCGGCGGTGACGTCCGCCCCGGTCGCGGTGAGCTGGACCGGGATGGTCTTGGCCTCGGACGGGGTGCTGTTCGGCAGGGTCTTGACGGTGAACGCCTGGACGGTGCCGGACGCCGAGCCGCTGGCGAAGGTGACGGTGCCGCTGGCGTCGGTGTAGTCGGTGCCTGCGACGCCGGTTCCGCCGCCGAGCGCGTACGCCACGGTGACGTCGTGGTCCAGCGGTTTGGCCCCATCGGTAGTCACCTGGATGCCGACGGTCGCGGTGCCGCCGTTGTCGACCGCGTAGACCGCCTGCGAGGTGGTCACGTGCGCGCCGAGTGTCCCAGTGTTGATGCCGTAGACGGCGAACTGGTCGACGTCGAACTCGCCGTTGGAGGTGCCGGACGGCTCGGTCAGTGCGAAGCCGCGCATCGTGGTCAGATCGATCGTGGTGTTGGACGGCGCGCCCGAGGGCTGGAAATCGGTGCGCCTCTTCAGCGACGCGAACGGGACCTGGATCAGATGCCAGCCCTGCCAGTCGTCGGTGAAGAATGTCTGCCACAGCTCGGCGTGCTCGCCGTCGGCGCCGCCCATCTTGACTTCGAACTCGTACGTGGCGCCCGAGCCGGGGACCGCGTCGTTGCTCGGGTTGTGGCCGTAGAACCAGAACTCGATGCCCCCGAAGGGGCTCCAGTCCTGCGGCGCCGTGGTGGCCAAGTCGTAGCTGATGCCGCCGTAACTGGTGTCCGAGACCCAGGTGCCGCGCAGCACGTGGTTGTTCGTCACGCCGGGCCGGTCGAGCTGCGCGATGCTCAGCGTCGGCGTGCTGTCCGCGTTGCCGCCCCAGGCGAAGGCGCCAGTGTTCGCGAGCGCGCCATCGGTGGTCGTGATCGGGTTGGTGCCCTCGAAGTCCTGCAGGATGTGCAGCGACTGATACACCTGGACCTGGTCGAACTCGAGCGTGTTGGTCGAGCCGCCGGGCAGGTTAACCGCGTAGCCCCACATCGTCGTCAGCGCGGGCACGGCGTTGTTCGGCGCGCCGGAGGGCTGGTAGTCCGGGCGCTTCTTGAGGTTGGCGAACCCGATCTGGACCTGCTTCCAGCCCGTGGACGTCGTCGGTGAAGAAGCCCTGGAAGAGTTCCGCGTGCTCGCCGTCGGTGCCGCCCGACTTGACCTCGTACTCGATCTTCTGGCCTGAACCCGTGCCCTTGACCCAGAAGCTGAAGCCGTCGTACGCGCTCCAGTCCTGCGCCGTGGCCAGGTCGTGGCTGAAGCCGCCCCAGCCGGAGATCGTGTAGGCGACTTGCAGCGCGTGGTTGCCGGAGGCGGCGCCCGGCCGGTCGTTAGCGGCGGCCTGGGTCAGTGTCGGGTTGGACGCGGCGTCCGAGCCGAAGGTGAAGATCCCCGGGTTGCCCGTGCTCAGCGGCAGCGTGCCCTCGAAGTCGTCGATGGTGGAGACCGCGCCGTCCGTGGGGATCGGGTTGTTGTTCAGGATGCTGACGGTGGTGGTCGTGCGCGGTCCGATCCCGGTGCCCGACGGCGTCGCGTTGGCGAGCGAGACGGTGAACGACCTGGTGGGCGCGTTCAGCGGGTTGGGCAGGGCGACCAGGTGGATCGTCTGCGTGGTCTGGCCGGGCGCGAAGGTGAGCGTTCCGGCAGCCGCGGTGTAGTCGGTCCCGGCGACCGCACTGCCGTCGGCCGTCGCGTAGTCGACGGTGACCGAGCTCGTCGCAGCCATGTTCAGGTTCACCGGCAGGTCGATCGATGTGCCTTGCTGCAGGCTGGCGCTATCAGCGCTCGTAGTCACGGCTTCCTGGGTGAAATGGCCGATGACCTGGAACTCGTAGATCGAGTATCCGTACTGCGCGCCGTTGATCGTGGTACGGGCGGTGCCGGTCAGCCGCACGTAGCGGCCCGTGGTCCCGGCTGGCGGAGCCGGGGTCTCGGTGCCGCCCGCGCCCGCGGTAGTCGCGTAAACCTGGGTCCAGTTCGTGCCGTCGGTGGACACCTGAATGTTGTACGCGGCAGCGAATGCGGCCTCCCAGGCGATGGAGAAGCCGCTGATCGAGGCGTTGGCGCCGAGGTCGACCTGGACCCACTGCGGGTCGCTCCAAGCGGAGGACCACCGAGTGGTGAGCGAGCCATCGATCGCGGCAGACGCGGGAGTGCCCGCGCTCTCCACCGACGACGCGGTCGCCTCGGCCCCACGCGCGATATTCGTGTCCGCGGCCGCCAGCGCGGGTAGCGGGGACATCACCGTCAGCAGGCCCGCGACTAACGCCAGCGTCGCCGCAACGGCGGTTACGCGGCGTTTCGGACGCGTCAGGAGGGGCACCGGGGGACGGGAATCCAGTACGCGAACGGGGTGATCTGGTCGCTGTCTCCGGCCCCGCACCGAACAAAGATCTAATCACGGACATGCAACCCCCAAAAGGACGGCGCTTCCGACGATGCAAGCGGTTAAGAATGTTTCCCGTGGGGAGTATGTTGCCGCCCGCAACAACCAGTCAAGACCGTCCGGCCGCTCAACAGCCGGTTGCGTCGTGGCCCACGCCGAAGATCAACCATAATGTCCGAGGTGGACGATGGTCGATGGCCGACAGACGCGCGCCTCGATCATGATCCAGACCAGGCGAAACGGAGACGCATTGGTCAGGATGGTCCGACACGAACCCCCGCCGAATCAGCACACCGACGACTTGGCCAGATCTCCACCGCTGCATAAGTCGAGCGCGACGCGCCCAGCGGTTGGACATCCCGCGTGCGTGCTGCGTCGCGGTCGACTCTTTACGTCTTCCGCCCTGATGGCTGCGATCGCCTCGGGACTTAGCGAACGCGACCTCTTCGGAGGCCGCCTAGATCGTGATTCCGGTTCGTCCCGTCGTGCCGCGGAGGCACGGCGGCCGAGTCGCCCGATTCCAGTCGAGCGGAACTCACTGGTCGCGGGGCATTTCATTCCACCGTGGACACACCGCACTTTCTAGCCCTATGCGCAAGGGCAGGAAGCTGCAGGACCCGGCAGTGGCGACGCCTGGATCTGCTTTGTATGCCATCCGTCCGACCGCAGGCAATCGCGGCGACCGAGAAGCAGAAGGGCCCAGTCGAGGGAATCAAGTTGAATGCGGCGACCACGAACAGCAATGCGCCGGCTGCGGCGAGAATGCACCCCACCGGGCTGTCCGACACCCGCGTACGAGCAGGAGCGCCGCGGTAGGCGCGCGCTGGTGGCAGTTTGGCTTGCTCGATCACCGGGGTTCGATAGGCGATTCCCGCTTACGTGCGCCTTGTTCTTGCGGCTCGTACGTATGGGCAACGCTCGTTTGCTCGTAATCTCATTTGCGACGTCTTGCGCAGACATGGCTCAATGATCGGGATGAGAGTCTTTGTCGAGAGGGCCAGCAGGCGAGCTCCTTCGGTCGTGCTTGTCACGACAGCGCTGCTGCTTCTGATGAACGCGTGTGCGGCGACCAGACCGGGACGGCCGGACGCTGCCGCGCCCGCATTGTCGGCGGGTACTAGCGATGCGGCGAGCGGCCCGCCCGTACCACCGGGCGACGGGCCGCCGAACTACGCTGACAACAACCGCTGGAAGCAGCCGACGGCATTGTCGGATGCCGACCGCCGCGTCGCAGAGGACGCCGCCGATCGGATCCGTCCGGCCCTGGTGAAACTGCGCGCGGCTGGAGATTTCGCCCCCGCCTCGACGCAGCGGGCTCTGGTCGTGCTCGGGTTTCCGGCGACTTCCGTAATTGTCAAGCCGATGCGCGCGCCGTTGGGTGTGCCCGGTTCGGCGGCGCCGGATGGCATTGTATATGCCGTGCGCGTGGGCGCCGGGTGTGTCACGGGCGACGTACGTCCCGAGGGCGTCCTGGTAGAGGTGAGCGGCGTGGTGGCCGAGTTCGACGGCGGATGCCTTGAGCCGGACACTCATTAGGGAACTCCTATATGGAGCGTCAAGGGACGGTTCGGGACTTTCGTGGGCCGGCGATGATCGTTGTTGGTTTTCGGTGACTCTGTCGCGGTAGCACAGGGCCAGGCGTTGAGGCGCTTTCTTCGTACGCCGTGAGGCGCTGGTGTTCAACTCGCAGGCTGATCGCGCCGTGTCGACCTCGGCCGCTGCGTTTCCGGCCGCGTCGAGCCCCGCCGCAGGCCGGCCCGGCACCGGTGCCCAGGAGTGGGACGGCGCGCCGGCCGCAACGATGCCAGTATCGACCAGCATCACGCGTCCGTACGTCAAGCGGAGAGCAAGCAACGAAACCGCAGCCACCAGCCGCCGTCGCGGACCGATCCCGGGTCACGGCGGTCCGCCTGCGCCCTCGAGCGTCGCGGAGGCACCCGGGAACGCGGCCTCCCAGGATCGACGAACGGTCCCCCGCCATCGTCGAGGGCGAGGATCGTGAGTCTTCGAACGCGCGTGCGGTCGGCATCGTCGGTCCTGTCACGGCGCAGCCTCGTCGACACATATCGTGGCGGGCGGGGGCTCCGCATGCCTTGCGGGATCAGCCGCAGGCCTGGCGGGGAGCAGCATGTCGAAGACGCCGATCGTCTACCGGAGCACGCATCGGATCAGGTTCTCGGAACTCGATCCCTACGACCACGTGAGCACGGGAAAGTACGCGACCTACTACGTCGACCATCGAATGGAGGGCCTGCGCGACTACGCGGGTTGGGACCTCAAGACGCTGGCGACGTTGCCGTTCATGGTCTGGGTCCGCCGAATGGAGATCGACCTTCTCCGACCCGCTCGCGGCGATCAAGAGATCACGATCACGTCGTACGTGCGCGAGTTCCGCGGGCCGGACGCGATCATCGAGTGCGCGATGGTCGACGCCGCCGGCGCCGACGTCTCGCGCTGTGTCATGACCGTTGCGCACGTCGACAAGCAGACACGTCGCGCCACCGATTGGCCGCCCGAACTGATGGCAGTGTTCTTCGAAGACCAGACCACCTGAGCCGCTTCGACCGGCCCGCGATTGGCCTGTGTCCCGTGCCTGACATTGCCGCCAAATCCCAGGCGCCGCCGAAAAAAACGCCGCGACGCCGCCGCGCTACGCGACGCCGCCCTGCCTGCGGACCTAGGTGGTGGTGATTCCTTTTGGTCTGCTTGCTAGTTGAGGCGTGCGTGATCGTCCGACGTGTGGTGTCGGGGTTCTCCGGTCCTCGGGTCGGGCCTGGGTTGGCGGGCGTGGTCAGGGCCGGTCGCGGTGGTCCGGGACTGCTCTGGCCGCGGCCCCGCTGACCGCCGGTGGCACCTTTGAGTGACCTCCTTTGCATTTGGGAAGAGGTCAGGCGCTTGCTCCCAATCTGCTCCCACCGGTAAGGGATCAGCGCGCGCTTGCCCGTTTCGATCGCCTCGATCAACAAACCCCAGGTCAGGCGGTATCTAACATCGTGGATGGCCGATGAAAACTTCCGAAAAGGAGAGTGTCAGTGACCGTCCAACAACACCCGTGACCTGCACCGACACAAGGCACCGCAGCTCAACGGCGGCGGTTGATGTCAGTTCGGCGCAAATGGACGCCGTACACGCCGGTCTGGACACTCGCGCTGCTCCCATTCCGCTCCCCTCGCCCGATGTCGCGCATTTGGTCATTGCTCATCGTGGTCGGCGTCCACACGAGGGTGCCCAACGGCTTCCTAAGCCATCGACCATCGTCGTTGCAGTTGTTGTCGACCCTTTCAATGCTCCGAGACCGTCACCGCTCAGGGATGCCGACGGTCGCGATGTGCGCTCCGCAGACGTTCGGATGACGATGCTTCGGCCTGCATTTGACGGCGGTCGAGCCGACCGTGCCGCTGCTACGTTGCCGCAACGCCCAGCGTTTGGCCCAATCCCGGGCACGACTTGATCGAGGACGGGGGCGAGGGGCCGCAGTGTGAATGTCTGCGGCTCCTCGCTCGTGCTGGATCTATGAGTGGGGTGGCGGTGGGGTGGTCGTGCAGGTCAGTGGCTCGCTGACGGACACCAGCCGCTCGACGGAGCCGGGAGCGCCGTGTGTAACGGCGAGTTGGGAAGCGTTGAGGTAGCCGATGAACAACTGCTTGCCGGCTGGCATAGCCGACGGAGTGAAGACCAGTTCGACCTTGCCGTGAGGGCTTGACTGACCCTTCATGACCTGCTCGACGCCTGGTCCGACGCCGCTGGGGTCCAGTGTCGTGTCGTCGTGCGGGCCGGAGCAGAACTCGCCGACCCGCATGATGATCGGCATTCCGGCATGGCGTAGCGCCGCCTGCAGGGCCGCGCGGTCGTTGAAGTACCGCTGCTTGTCCCACGTTAGGCGGACCGTGCCGTCTGATTGGCTGTCGACCGTAAACGCGACCGTATGGATGTGCACGGCGCGGGCCGTGGCGGCTCCCGTGGTCGGTGCCGCCACTGGGCCGCCGTAGTTCACCGCGAACCCGAGACCGGTAATCGCGGCGAGTCCGGCCGCCACACCCACGATGCGATGTCGGCGTCGACGCATCCGGCCAGCGGTCACGATCTCGTCGACCGTGGCACTCATGTTGACCTCACCCACGGATCCGTTCAATGCGGCCACCACGTCGGCGACATCTGTGTTGTCGTGACTCATGACTCAACCTCCAAGACTCTGCGGACGACAAGGCCGTGGCGCAGCGTGCCCAGACCCCGCGCGAGGTGGACCGCAACCGTTCCTTCCGCGATCCCGAGGACCTTGGCAGTGGACCGGGTGTCCAGATCGAGGAAGACCCGCAAAACGATGACCTCCTGCTGCCGCCGCGGCAGTCGCCGCAGCGCAGCCAGCAACAACGGGTCGAACACCTCGGCACCGGCAGCGGTATCTGCAATGTCCCGCGTGCTGTCCATGTCCAGCGCGACTTCCCGTCGTCGGCGTCGCCACCACGAAAGGCGAATGTTCAACGCAGTACGCACGACCCAGCCGCACGGCGCGGGATGCCGGCTCACCTTCGCCCAGGACATCCAGGCACGGGTAAATGCCTCGGCCACCAGGTCCTCGGCCAACTGCCGATCACCGACACTGGCCACCACCGCGCGAAGACACGCAGCCTGACCCGATCGGTAGAACTCGTTGAACTCCAGCTGCCCCACACCCCCTAATGCCTCGGGGCCGCGAATCCCTTTACCTCCCCGGTTGAAAAGAACGAAATCGAACCGCCGGCACAAGGTCCCGGGCCAGATTGACACCCAACGGACGAACCCTCCCAGCCTTTCGGATCTCCGCCCCACCCACAAAGTCGCGGACACTCCCACGCGTGATCCTCAACGAGGAGTAGGACCACCACCGCTACGCCGTACCCGACCTCGACGGACCGAGGCGAAGACCGACGCATGAGCCGGTGACCTCAGCTCGCCGTCACTCAGCTCGTCGTTACTGCCGGCGCCAACCCGAAATGCCCCTCCATCTCAACGTGCCGGCGTACGGCTCGGCGCCCCCTGGGGCGAAGGAATGCGACCGAAAAATCGTCAACAGTCGGAGGACTCTCAGCACGATAGGGTCGCATACGTGATCAGGCAGTTGATCAACGGCGATTCTCTTGAGGACGGTCAGTTCTGTCTGACCTTCGACGACGGCCCCGGAGAGTCGACCGCGCCCGGGCCCGGGCCTCGAACGGTCGAGCTGGCGGAATACCTAGCCGACCAAGCGGTGCCCGCAACGTTCTTCCTGTGCGGCAAGTACATCCGAGACCTACCACACGTGCCTGCCCGACTTCGCGAGCTCGGCCACGCAGTAGGGAATCACACGTACACCCATCCTCACCTGCCCAACCTGGCTGCAAGTGCCGGGGACGTGGTCGGAGAGGTGGTCAGGACCGCGGACCTGCTCGACGCAGCCGACGGTGAGAGGGTCTGGCTCAGGCCGCCATACGGCCTCTGGAACGAGCACATCGCGACTCTGCTCGACGCCGAGCCGGCATTGGCTGCCCACGCTGGCCCAGTGATGTGGAATGTCGGCGGCGACGACTGGCAATGCTGGCGCGATGGGATCTCGCCTCAGCAGTGCGCCCAGGAGTACCTCGCGAGCGCCGTGCAGCGCCGACGGGGAATCATCCTCATGCACGACTGCACCGCCGACAATGATCAGATCAAGGCGGCGAACCGTACCTACGAAACAGTGCAACTGCTCATCCCAGCGCTGCGGCAGCACGGCTACTCGATCGTGACCCTAGACTCGGTCCCCCGCCAACCGACCAACTTCTTTGAATCCCAAGCTCCGGTTCAAAGTGCGCAAGCCTGAACCAGCACGCACGTCTCCGGCGACGAGAACCGATGACCCTGGGCAGGAGCGACACTCGCCGCGGCACCGCAGACTTCCGTGTCTGGCAGGAGGCGACCCGTCGCGCTATCAGTACACGAGCGACGGGCGCAGCATTCGTCGCGACCGCCGCGCATCCGGTGCAGCGATCGAGGGCTTAGATGTCACTGACAGCCCTCGATCTACACAACTTCTCCGCCAGATGACCCAGGTCACGTAGCGGCAGGTCGCCAGGTAGACCACGAAGCGTCGCGACCAGCATTCCTGCGGCGTGTCCGGATTGGATGCCGGGTACCGAGTCTTCAACGACGAGGCAATGCTGCGGCGGGACAGCGAGTAGTTGCGCGGCGCGCAGGTAGCCGTCAGGCGCTGGTTTTCCCGCCGCGACGACTTCGACGGTGACCAGCGTGGTCGGGCTGATACCCGCCGCATTCAATCGCAGGTGGGCGAGGCGGGTGTCGGCACTGGTGACGACCGCCCACGCGATCCGCAATCCGCACGGCGCGGAGGTTTTGCCCCACCCGAAGTCGGATGGTTTCCACGTTCCGGCCACCGAGTGCCGGAAATAGCGTGGACGACATGATCGAAGTCAATGGCCTGACCAAACTGTACGGGCGGCTCTGTGCGGTCGACGACCTCGGCTTTCGTGCGGAAGCCGGCCCCGCCGTTTGGCAAGCGGGCCGGCTGGCGCGGCGCCGGGTATGCGCTGCTCAAGCTTCCGCTCGCGATGCCGAGGCGTACGCGGTGCTGTGCTGGGCGCCGGAATCGCCAATCTGACGTATCCACTGTGGTGGCCGCTGTTCCGTAACCATCCGGCGGGCACACGGCTAGGCCCGGTTGGCGACGGCGCACTCCCATTTCGGGTGCATAGGCCTCGCAACCAGTGCAGCACGGTGATGTTTGCGTTGCGTTCTTGCGCGCACACTCTGGCACAAGTTCCGTGATGGCCTTGTGTGGGTGTCAATGTGGTGCGACGACGCGTTTGCGGAGCAGGTTGAGCTTCGCGCGGCCGAACATTTGCCGTCTGATCATTTTGACGCGGTTGATGATTCCTTCGGCGGTCCCGGAGCTCCAGTGTTGGGTTAGTCCGGCGGTCACCAAGCTGGGCGTCGCCCTCTACCGAAAGATCGGCTTTGCTTCGTTCACTAGTTATCGCCGATACGTTCTACTTCGGCAAGCACAAGATTCGGTTGGCGTGGATCCACACAACTCCCAGCCGCGCGAACCTGCTGTTTCTCGGTGCGTGCCGGAAATGCACTCGCCGATCGCGCCGTCCTCGACAGTCGTGCGTGACGGTTACGGTTGACCGGTCGCCGATCGACAAGCCGCGCGATTATCGGCTGACCGATGAGCACGCCGACGAGGACCAGCGCGAGGCCGACCGACTGTCGCGAGGTTACGGCGTCTCCGGCGGCGAGTGAACCCAGCAGCACGCCGGTGACTGGGTTCAGGAGTCCGACCAGACCTACGGTTCCCGCATTCAGATGACGTAGTCCGCTAAACCAGCAGACGAACGCCAACGCCGTGGCCACGATCGATACGAAGGCGAACCCGACCACCGCTCGTGCGTCGAGCGCCGGCGGCCCGCCCTCCGCCGCAACTGCCAGCGGCAGCAGCACTACTCCCCCGCCGATGAGCTGCCACGACGTCAATGACAGCACGTCGATGTCGGCACTCCATTTCTTGGCGAGCACGTAGCCCACCGACGACATCGCCATCGCCGACACCGAGGCAAGAACGCCGACTGGACTCACGGCGCCACCACCGGTCAGCAGCATCACACAGACGCCGACGATGCCAACGCCGGCCCCGAGCACGGCCAGGAGCCGCGGTCGCTCCGCCAAAACCAACCAGGCCATCAGCATGATGACGATCGACGACGTCGCCATCACAGTCGAGGCGATGCTGGTCGGCAACAGTTGCGCCGCCACGTAGACGAGAGCGAAGAAAGCACCCATGTTCAGCGCGCCGAGCACCAGCGACTTCCACCACCAGGAGCCGTGCGGTCGCCGGCGCCGCATGGCAAGCAGCACGAGGCCGGCCGGCAGTGCCCTGAGCACCCCGCCCCAGAGCGGCACGGAGACGGGCAGGAACTCGCGTGTCACGAAATAGGTCGCTCCCCACGTCACAGGCGCAACAGCCGTAACAGCGGTCCAACGCAAACTACCTTCCATGGAAGGTATATTACCTTCCGTGGAAGGTATTGTGAAGGGATGACTGATCAGGTGGCGCGCATCCAGGCCGAATGGAGTCGCGAACGACCCGACGTCGACGTGGTCCCGCAGGGCGTGATTGGCCGCCTGCACCGCCTGGCCGGATTCCTCACCGAGGAACTACTCGTCGTCTACCGCAAACACGGTCTCGCCGAAGGTGACTTCGACGTGTTGGCGACGCTGCGGCGCGCCGGCGCGCCCTACGAACGCGCGGCCGGCGAACTGGCCGACTTCACCATGGTGACGACCGGGGGCATGACCAAGCGCATCGACCGACTGGAACGAGCGGGCCTTGTGACTCGCCGCGCCAGCGAACAGGACGGTCGCGGTCGCGTCGTCGCACTGACCGAACGGGGCCGCGAGGTCATCGACGCCGCCTTCACCGAACACATGCACAACGAGCGCAGGCTTCTGGATCAGCTGACCCCGCAGGAGGCGGCCCAGATGGAAGAGCTGC
This sequence comes from uncultured Actinomycetota bacterium, assembly GCA_963724705.1. Classification (GTDB taxonomy): domain Bacteria; phylum Actinomycetota; class Actinomycetes; order Mycobacteriales; family Micromonosporaceae; genus DASQPR01. Next base: position 193,068 of record CAVRVS010000004.1, on the reverse strand, counting down.
TCACCAACTGGCTGGCTCGTTTCGAGGAGCCAGAGATATCAGGCTGACGCTCGCCACCCCCGTGCCGTTAAGGGCGTCGAGCAGACCGCCGGTTGGCCCTTACGCGATCCTGTCCACGTACGCCCTGACGCAGGTGCCCGCGTGCGCAGAGGTCATCGCCCACGGCGCCGCAGCCCTCTCCGGAGGCGGACGCTGGGTCGTGCTCGATCTGAAGGTTCCCGTCAACACGCCTGGATGGCTCACGCAGCTCGGAACCGCAATTGTGCGGCCATTCGCCTCCATAGATGAGTGGACCATGCGCCGTCCGTGGGACACGATTCGCGCAGCCATGCAAGAAGAACTGGTCGATGTCTCCTGGAGCGAGTCGTGCTTCGGAACCGCATTCCTCGCCGCCGGAAGCCGCAGCCCTCGAACCTTCGGTGTGCGACCGCAGGTGAGGGACCAGTGATCGTGTGCTAAGCAAGCGTCCTCTCACCTGAAGCGGATGCCGACCGCCGACGCGAGGCTTTGGCGGACAGGTCGATGCAGCGCGTCTACCCGGCGTACAGAAGCGTTGCGATTGTGGGTCGGCCCGAACCAGACCAGACCGTGGACGAGGCGGCGCCATCGAATGTCGTACAGACCTGAGATCAAAGTCTGGTGGAGGCGGGCAACGCACCTCGGCCATCTCAGGGCGTGAAGTCGCCCGGCCACGCCGCCGGCGCCGGCCTCACCGCTATGGCAGCGCGTCAGCCCGACGACATCGGGCCGTGCTCGCCGCCACGCGCCCAAAGTTCGACGTCGCCGCCACTCGCCCCACCGGCCTCACCGCCATGGCGACTCGTCAGTCCGAACACGGACGGATTCTGCGAACTGGTGATGGACGGACCACGGAAGCTCTGATGCCTCGTGGCTTTCGCAGCGTCGTCCATAGCAGGCGATCGGCTTCCGGCGTCGGCATGGTAGAGCCAGACGACGCACTGTCCGAACGAAACGGCAAGCACGACGAGCGCAATGCCGAGCACCACCATGCCGACCGCCCGGGGCAACGCCCCGGATGCCGCGATGGTGAGCACGACGCCCTGCACGGTGGCGACAAGCCGCCGCCAGTAGCGGGAGGGCAGCGGTGCGGCCAGCCACGGCAACGCCCATCCGGCGACCAGGAACGCGTACCGGAACGCGCCGATCGCCAGCACCCAGTCGCCATAGTCACGGGCGACCTCGACGCTCAGCAGCAGGATGAGGAACGCGTCGACCTCTCCGTCCAGGCGGGCGCCGAACGACGTCTCGGTTCCGGTACGCCGCGCCACCTGACCGTCGACGGCGTCGAGCACGAGCGCGATGGAGGCGAGCACGACGATCGCGGTGACATGGGTTGTATGGGTGAAGGAGTCCGCAACGAGGCTGGCGACCCCAGCGATCACCAACGCCCGGGTCAGCGTCACCCAGTCGGGCGGCAAGATGCCCGGAGGCTCGCGGTGCGCCCGGCCGGCGACCAGCAGCGCGGTCGTCGTCCAGCCGGCGGCCAGCCCCACGAACCAGCCCGCGACGCTGAGCCCGGTCGCCAGCGACAGGACTCCGAGTAGTACAGGAGTGACGAGCGTACCGAGCAACGCCCCGAGCCGAACCGTGCGCACTGCCCCCCCGATAAGACGACGAACTGTCGCGACTACCCGACGTAGAGCACGAATCACGGCACGAATCACGGATCGCGAGGGTCACCTCAAGACTTGAACCCGATGGCGTCCCTGACCCCGTTGCCGACTGCGTGGTGCCATTTCACGGTAGACCGGCAGAGATCGGGAAGGGCCGGGTCACAAAAGCTCAGGTCCGGAAATGTCCAGGTCGGGAACGCCTCGGCCGCCGGTCTCGTCGGCCTCGACGGCATCCCAGGGCTGGCTGCGCTGTTGTGGCGATGCGCCACATCTTGTCGCGATCTTCCTGCGCGATCTTCCCGCGCTGCTGGGCGGCCGCGCCCGGTACCGCGCGGGGGGATCTAACGAGCGGCTAGAGCATTTCGGCGACGATCGCGAATTTCCTTATTCGCCCACTGCTGAGCCAGCCGGCCCACAGTTCATGCGCGGCCACCAGCTCATCGAGTGCACGCGCGCCGACATGGTCGACGATCCGCGCCGCGTCCTCCCGGTACGCCGCTAGGAGCGCCGCTGCCGTCGCCGCATGGAATTTAGTGCACTCCTCCTGCCACATGATTGTCAGGCCGACGTCGGCCAGCAGGTCAGTCAACTCGATCAGTTCGATCGGCCACGCGGTGTCGGCGTCGGGCATTCGGTCGCGCTCCGCCGGGGTGAGCGGCCCGCCCTCTTCGACCGTGAATGCGAACCGGCCCTCCGGCACCAGCACGCGGGCCACCTCGCCTAGCAGTGTGCGCTTGTCGGCGAACGCCAGCATGGTCTCCAGCAGAAGCACAACCTCGACGCGGTCGTCGGGCAGCGGCGGGATGCGTGCCCGGTGGAACCGGCACGGCAGATCGCCAGCGAGTTCCTGAGCGATTTCCAAGCTGCTCGCGGAGTAGTCGACGCCGAGGTAGTGGCAGCCGAACTCGGCCGTGATCAGCCGGCCGGGACCGGCTACCCCGCAGCACACGTCGAGCACCGATACCCCGGGGCCGATTCCGGCTCGGCCGGCGAGTTCACGAATCTCGCCGGCGAGCACGAAGCTCTCCTGACCGACGTACTCCCCCGGCGGGTAGGCGGCTTCCCGCGCGCGCTTCAGAGCCGCCACGAAGGGGGCCCGCTGATCTTGCTTCACCACGAGCCCCTCATCAGGTCGTCTCGGGTCGAACACTATCTACTAAGGAACCGCGATGTGGGCGGTTCGCGCGGCCCGATCGGCTCGACGCGTGACGAACACGTGCCCGGCCGAAGGCAGTCGGGCACGTCTCGGACATCGAGTGTGACGAGCCCGTTGGCCGCCAGGGTCTCCGCGACGTCTGTGCAATTGCGGAACCTGAGGGCGGAGTCGGACTCCAGCTCGAAGCCATCCGAGGCGAACTTGTACATGGAATGAACGAGACGTAGGGCACGGATACTTTGGTGACCCGCCGCGCCGTTCGACGATGCCGATCCGGGCGACGCTCCGGATGACGGGGCCGGAAGCTGCAGCCCACTGCTCCCAGGCGGAGCGCTCCGGGCGCCTCGTGTCGAACACGAAGCGACCGTCGGCGCGCAGAGCTGGCCATTGCCGCCGCAACAACGCTGCGAGTCGTACGACAAAACGCTTGCGGCGGTGCCGGCCGGTCTGCTCGACTTGCTCTGGTCGACGGTGGAGGGGCCGCCCGGATCTTGGCCAGAGATCGCGCCGGAGGCCTCGTTCGTGCCTGACCGTGGGTATACGTGGCAAGGCGGCGCGTTGTCAGGCATTGGGCTTTCGCGCCGGCGACAGGCCTGGTAGGCGGGCCCCAGTCGCGGAGCGCCAGCGGAGCGGTCGGAGGCCCACGCCTGCTCGTGGTGCGCGCGGTCCGCTTGTTGGGGCCGCCTTGAAGCCTGTGCAGACCGCTCGGTTTGGTGCTGACGCGTGTCGGCCAGACGACTGCTGCACGGGAGCCGGCGGCGTTGACGCGTAGGAGCCTGTTGCATAAAGCGTTTCGGTGTGCCTAGGACACAACATGTGCGGGAGGCTGTTGGATCCGGCCGCGGTGGTGCGTCATAACGGCGTCCGGGCAGTACATGTGGTGTTGGTCAATCCTCGAAGCTTTGTGCAACGGGCTCGTAGGTGTCACCGGGGGTAGGAATCGTCCGAACCGGATGCCTGCGGGTTCGGCGAACAGGCCAACTGCGGCTTCGGCGCAGCTATGGTTTGTTGCGGGAGTGCCAGGTCGTCCGTCTCTTCTTCGTGGCGGGCGAGAGGAGCTCGAGGCCAGTTTGCCGGGCTGTTCGTTGTGACCGCAGCGTCGCCGGGCGTGGTGAACCGAATGGGGCGCAGTCCTGTGTACCGAACAGAGACCCTCAGTCCCGCTGGATGTCACGAAGCGGTGTGGAGCAGTCCGTAGCGGTCAGGATGGCAATAAGGGTGGCACGAGTTGTCGATCTTCATGCGTTTTCACCGGCCACCGATCCAGGACCCGAAGGCCGGGGAGCCAACGGGCGGTCTTCACGAACGCGCCCGGGCGGACGACTCCGCCGGCATCGACCAAACCGGTACCGACCACACCGCGGACGTCGCCGCGGGCGGGGTCCACGCCGGTCATACCGTTGGTGGGGACGCAGACCGCTCAGTAGGCGATCAGGCGGCAAATGACCCGGCGAGCGGCCGACACCGAGTGCGTGCCGTCGCCGGCTGGCTGACTACATGTTTTGCTTTTCTGCTCGTGTGGTTCGCGCTGGTTGGTCCCAACAAGATCAGTCGGTTCGGCCTCGCCGCGTTCGTGCGTATTCCGATCGAGGGGCTCGTCCTGGTCGCGATCGTGGTGGTGCTCCCGGTCACGGCCCGTCGGATCGTGGCGGCGTTCGTCGGGGTGGTCCTCGGCCTGCTGACCGTCGTGAAGATCGTGGACATGGGCTTCTTCGTCGCCATCAATCGTCCATTCAACCCCACCGCTGACTGGAGCTACTTCCAGTCGGCCGAAGGCCTTCTCGCCGTCTCGATCGGCCGGCCCAAAGCGATCCTGTTCCTCACTTTGGCCGGCTTTGTGGGCGCCGCGGTACTCGTCCTGACGCCGCTGGCCCTGCTGCGCCTAAGCCGGCTCGCCGCCCGGCATCGCACCATCTCGCTGCGGACCGTCACGGCACTCGGGATGATCTGGATCCTGTGTGCGGTGTTCGGTGTGCAAGTCGTCTCGGATGCGCCGGTCGCGTCCTCAAGCGCGACGAGTCTCGTCTCTGACCAGGTCCGCGACATTCACGCTGGTCTGACGGACAAGCAGAGGCTGGTAAAGGCGGCCGCCAACGATCCATTCCGCAACACTCCCGCCGACAATCTGCTGACCGGCCTGCGGGGCAAGGACGTCATCATCGACTTCATCGAAAGCTACGGGCAGGTCGCTGTACAGGACTCGTCGTTCTCGCCGCAGATCGACTCCATACTCAATACCGGGACCCAGCAGCTGAGCGCGGCCGGGTACTCCGCGAAGAGCGCATTTCTCACCTCGCCGACCTTCGGCGGCATCAGCTGGCTGGCCCACGCCACCTTGCAATCCGGACTGCGGATCGACAACCAGCAAAGCTACAACGACCTTGTGACCACCGACCGCTTCACCCTCAGCGACGCGTTCAAGCGGGCGGGCTGGCGGACCGTGGCCGACGTGCCGACCAACGAGAAGTCCTGGCCGGAGGGGAAAACCTTCTACAACTACGACCAGATCTACGACAGGCACAACGTCGGCTACAAAGGTCCACATTTCAGCTACGCCAGCATGCCCGACCAGTACACCTACGTCGGCGCTCGAACGCCTCGAACTCACGAAGCCGCATGCCCCGGTCATGGCCGAAATCGACACCGTGTCAAGCCACACCCCGTGGGCGCCTCTTCCCCGCATGGTCGACCCGAACCAGCTCGGTGACGGCTCGATCTTCAACGGCATGCCCGCGCAGGGCCAGTCCCCGACGGCCGTGTGGCGAGACGCCAACAAGGTACGGGCCGCGTACGCACAGTCCATCCAGTACTCGTTGAATGCCCTGATCTCATTCGTGCAGACGTCGGCCGACAAGAACCTGGTGCTTATCGTGCTCGGCGACCATCAACCTTCGACGATCGTTTCCGGTCAGAACGCGAACCACAACGTCCCGATCACAATCATTGCCCGCGACCCGGCCGTGTTGAACCAGATCTCGGGATGGAACTGGCAGGACGGCCTTCTGCCCAACCCCCAGGCGCCGATCTGGCCGATGAGCGCCTTCCGCGACCGCCTCCTCACCGCATACGACCGCTAGCGAAGCGGGCGCAGCCCGGGGCTCGCGGACCGGTCGTCACGACGTGGTGCGAGCGGAGTTGTGCACTGCGGCGATGTCGACCTACGGCAGATACCGACCATGTCGGCATCGAAGCAGACGCCGCCCCCATTCCCGGCCGAGCGGTTTGTCAGTCGGTCCCGAAGGCTCTGTTGCATCCGTCGATTGTGGATCAGGCAGGATGCGACGGTGAGGTTCGCAACGCGCCGGCGTCCGGTGCCGGTAGCGCGCTCGGCGCTGTTGCGTTCGGCGATCGGCGGCAGGGCAGGATTAGCCGGTGAAGTCTGCCTCCCGGTCACGTCGGTCGCCTGTTGCTCGTTCGGCCTTCACTGGCTTCCGGTCCCTGCCGAGGTGATCGTGGTGGCGGTGCGCTGGTATTTGCGTTATGCGCTGTCCGACCGCGACGTGGAGGAATTGTTTGCTGAGCGCGGTGTTGAGGTCGATCACGTCACCGTCTACCGGTGGGTTCAGCGGTTCACGCCTCTGTTCGCCGACGCGGCTCGGTCGACGCAGCACTCGCCTGGTGATCGGTGGTTCGTCGATGAGACTTATGTCAAGGTCGCCGGTGTTTGGCGTTACGTGTACCGGGCGGTGGACCAGCACGGTCAGGTCATCGACGTGCTCGTCTCGAAGCGTCGCGACCAAGAGGCCGCCCGCCGGTTCTTCCGCCGCGCGCTGACCACCTCGAAGGTGACGCCCGTCGAGGTCGTGACTGACGCGGCGCCGGTCTACCCGCGAGTCGTCGACGAGCTGATCCCCTCGGCGTGGCACCACGTCGAGCAGTACGAAAACAACCAGATCGAAGCGGACCACAGCCGGCTCAAACACCGGCTACGACCTATGCGTGGCCTGCGGACCGATGAAACCGCGACAGTCATCATCACTGGACTCGCGTTCATGCAGAACCTTCGACGCTGCCACTACGAACTCGGAGTCGATGTGCGCCCCGTGGCCTACGGATCGCCGCGGCGTTCACCGTGCTGGCATTCGCGATCTGAAGCACAGGCTCAGCAGGCTTCACCGTGCCCACCGCCGGGATTACGCAGCAGAGCCGTCGGAGTCGCAACACAGCGCTGCCCATATCGCGACAACCCGTCGCCCGACAGCACGTGCAATTCTCGTTCGTGACGCACGGTCAGGATGCCGACGCGCGATCTCGTGCGTGCAGAATGCGCGACACCGCGTTAACGTCGTCCCACCACCCCTGAGCGTCTGTGTCCAATTGCGCTGGCATGTTGCGGCGGGCTCTCCGCCTTCCTCGGCTTGGCAGCCGACTTGCGCCCTCGAACGTCTCGATCGCCGCCATCACCAGCGCCAGGCCGCTTGAGATCTTGCCGCCCCACAACTCCTCGGTCTCTGGTGTGTAGAGTTCTGCGGCCCGTACAACGATATCCGTCAACGAGTCGAGGGATAGGTCATATGCCCGATCCCAGAGATCATCTTCGCCATACGACCAAAGCTCTTGGGCCAGGCACTGTCGCGAGCTGATGATCCTGAAGGTGCCAGCCATACGCAGATTGTGCGTCAACACGAGCCGACTCGCGGTACCGAACTTCGACCACACGGATCATGCCTCGATGGCGGCCAGAACTTCATCAGAGACGTCGACGATGGTCTACCGGCTAGCGCACGACCGACCCCACGCTTGTAAGAACCGTCCACCTCGTCTCGCGTCGTCCGCTCGGCGCTATTCACGCTGATGGCGTCGTCGTGCGGACATCTCCATCCGCGCCCGTCAGCGGTCGTTGCTGTCACGGTTGCTGTCGGGCGGCTAGAGCCCGCCCCCGGAACCCGTAGTGCCTGCCGTACGAAAACCTCGCTCATTGAACCGGCCCGACGTCATTGACGGATGGATAGTGCTAGAGCGTTCTCCGGTTCGGGTCCAAAGCGGGCCAGCCTGAGTCGCTGTCCACGTGGACGGGTTGGGCGACGCTTTGCTCGGCTTATTCCTCGGACGCACTGCTGACGGTCCGCGAACCCGGCCCCGCTTCCCCGGACTGGACTCGATCTCCGATGGCGGGAGGGCCGGGGTCTGCGGATGTATGGCGATGCCGTTACTCCCCCGGTGTTGCAGGCCCGTCCGGTCGCTGCGCCCGGCGCTGGGCAGGCTCGGCCTGAGGTTGCTGCTCGCTAGCGGCTGGGCGCGGCGGTTGCTGCTGTTGTGGCTTGGCTGGGTCGGGTCCGAAGCCGAACCCGGCTATCGCGGCGATCGCCGCGAACGCGGCCGAAGCGATCAGGACGTCGTTGAGCCCGCTTGCGGTTCCGGCACGGGCCGCATAGGCGACGGCGGGACGGATGGCGGGCGGGACAAGGTTGGCAACGGTAACGCCGCCACCGGAGGCGACAGCGGTAGCCAGCCGATGGATGTTGCCGGGCGAGATGGGCAGCCCCGCCAGGGCGTGCTGGGTGGCGGTGCCAACGCGTGAGGAGTAGAGGGCGCCGAACACGGCAACACCGGTGGCGGTGCCTACCTGGCGGAGTGTGTTCACCAGACCGGCGGCCATCCCGGCACGGGCGGGCTCGACGGCGGCAAGCGCTGCCGAGGCCAGGCTGGTGGAGGTGATGCCCAGACCGATACCGGCGAGGATGTAGCCGGGCAGGAGCACCAGCCAGGTGGAGGAGGCGGTCAGGTGGGCCATCGAGGCGAGCCCGGCCGCGGCGGCGACCATCGCTACGCCTAGCAGCACCCGCATCTTCACCTTGCCGATCAGCCGCCCGGTCAGCAGAGCTGCCGCGAAGGAGGCCAGCGACAGCGGCAGGAACCGAAGTCCGGCCTGGACCGGCGAGAAGCCCAGCGTGTTTTGCACATACAGCGATAGGTAGATGATCATCCCGATGACGGTCACCGAGATCGCGAACGCCACAAATCCGGTCGCGGCGAAGTTACGCCGCCGGAATAGGCGCAGGTCAGCCATGGGTGCGGTGGCGATGCGCAGTTCGTAGAACACGAACCCGACAAAGGCCACGGCTGCGACCGCGAATAGAGTCACGATCACCGTACTTCCCCAGCCAAGCGAGTTGCCGCGGATCAGCGCGAACATCAGCGCGGTCAGCGCCCCGGTGATGAGAGCTATGCCACCCCAGTCGGCCCGGCCGCCCGCTGGGTTGCGGGACTCGCGCAGCCGGGCCGCCCCGGCCACCAACGCCGCCACGCCGATGGGCAGGTTGATGAAGAAGATCGACCGCCAGCCCAGTGTGTCGGTCAGCAGCCCGCCGGCCAGCGGCCCGATGGCTGTGGCACCGCCGAGCGTGGCGCCGAATGCGCCCAAAGCGCGGGCCAGCGCAACACCGGAGAACTCAGCCCGCAGCAGCGGTGTAGCGGTCGCGAACAAGACCGCGCCGCCGACTCCCTGCAAAGCGCGGAACAAGTCGAGCGCGAGCGCGGTCGGGGCGATAGCGCAGGCCAGTGACCCGAGCGTGAAGATGACCATGCCAATCAGGAAGAGCCGACGCCGCCCCAGCCGGTCACCCAGGGTCGCTGCCGGTAGCAGCAGCACCGCCAGCACCAGGGAGTACGCGGCGCTCACCCACTGCAGGTCCGACAGGCTCGCGTGCAGATCCCGCTGGATCGATGGCAGCGCCACGCTCACCACAGTGATATCGAGCAGCAACATGAACGCCGCCGTGCACACCAGCAACAGCGTCCACCGCTGACGCGATGTTGTCTTCGGCGCTGCAGCCGGTTGCTGCTTCACCGAACCAGGGTAGTGGGCCTCACGGTTGGGCTGTCCTCCGTTTGCAGCGGATGTAGCGCCATTTGGCCTGTGTGCCTTGCCTGCCGTCGACGCCGGGGGCGTCGCGGACTGGGTGGGCTCAGGTGGCGATGTCATAAGGGTCTCCATTGCTGTCCAGAGTCGTCTGGTCGCCGGGCGATCGATCGAGCCAGCCTCAGACGGTGCGAGGCAGCCGAACTCGGCTTGACATGCTCGGTAATCACGTCGGAGCCGTTAGATGTCGCAAGTAATCTAAGCTGAAGGTAGGATAGATTTCAAGTGACATCCATCTCGGAAGGAGTGTGATCCCGTGGGCCGTGTGTCTCAGGCGCAAGCACAGGAGAACCGCCAGCGCGTCATCGCCGCCGCCTCTCGGATGTTCCGCGACAAAGGCACCGGCGTCAGCGTCGCCGACGTGATGAACGCTGCCGGGCTCACTCATGGCGGGTTCTACAAGCAGTTCGCCTCCAAAGAGGACCTGATCGACGAGGCCACCGCCCACGCCTTCAGCAAGCCAGCCGTCTACGCGGCGGATAGGCGCGAGGACGAATCCGGGCAGCTCGAGACCGACCGTCGGGCACTGATCGAGCAATACCTCTCGCCCTGGCACCGGGATCACGCCGCGAACGGCTGCCCGGTCTCCGGATTCGCCGCCGACCTCGGGCGCGAGCCCGACCAGGCCGCGCACGCCCACCGCGTCTACACCCAAGGGGTGCGGCGCCTCGCCGCACGGCTCGCCAACGGCGACGATGACGGCTTGGCCCAGCTGTGCACGCTGGTCGGTGCCCTCACCCTCGCCAGGGCCACCCAGGGTGACCCGCTCTCCGACGAGCTACTGCAGGCCGCGCGCACAGCTCTAACTCAGAGCGGCACCGGGGAGTCCGAACCGCATCCGCACGACCAACCGCACAACACCGCATTCGCGACCGACAGGAGCGGATGACGATCCGGCCGAACGACGGCGCCATCTGACGTCAAGCCCGACTTGACGCCACGGAGCAAAACCACCGCAGATGAAGACCATTCGCCGTCGACCACCCACAAGGATGCGGGCCGGACCGGCACCGCAACCACCCAACGCCACCGCGACCACGCTTGCGGTGCCGGGCCGGTCTGCTTGGCTCGCCCCGTCGACGGCGGGCGGTCACGAAACGGCCGGGACCCGAGAGCCGGAGGCACCGCCCCTACCACCACGCACCCGCACTGCACCACAGCGCCCGGCCACTGACCGCCCGGCGAAAGGCTAACGAGCTGCCCTGACCTCTTCCGTGTCAGCTAAGCGCAATTCGGTCTCGTGCGGTGCGACGCGAGATCAGACGGCCGATTGCGGTTGCTCGTTGACCTCATCGGTGTAGTCGGTTGCAGTACTCTGCTGCATCAACAGCGACGCACGGCTCGGCTCGGCGAGCGGCTAGCCGGTTGACGGCACCGATAGTGCCTCGGCGCCGGTGAGCTGGCGTCCCGTCGCCGAAAGGTGTCCCTCGCGAATCCCGCACAGTCGCCAAATGACGCCTCGGCACGCAACGTACTGCTTCTGGTGGGCAAGCGAGCCGGACCCCACGCCAGGTGCCGTCAATGCCTCGAGGCACAGCCCGCGGCGTATCCACCGCGACAACTTGACGTCGGGGCCGACCGCTGTCAACAGGTCGCAAACCTACCTTCGCGATCGACGGTGGTGGGTTGGCTGGCCTCGTACGGAAGGCGTCGTCCAACCGGTGCCAGGGTCTCGTGGCGGCCGGCCGGTCAAGGTGGAACACCTCAGGGTTAAACGACCTTGACCGGCCAGGCCACCACGCCAGGGACAACGATGAACGGTTCGGCCAGCCACCACCCGCGACTGAGTCCTTGCCGATCAGCCCGGCAGCCAGCTCGACCGCTCGCTCGTGATCGAAACGGCCGCCCACTCGCCAACGCGGTTCGACGTGGTTGCGCCACTGGGCTTCGTCGCTGTCACGGGCCCTCTGCTTGAGCGTGCTGCGTGAAGCCAACGCTCATCGCCACTGTCGAGAACGGATCGCGACATCGCGGACCGCCTTCCCGTCGTTAACCCAAACCGGTAATGGCGAACCAGGTCGTCGGTGATGGCCCGACGAAAATGATCGGGGCAAGGCAGGGGGTAGGCAGGCTGACCTGTGCCTCGATCTTCGAGTCTCCGGTGGCCGTGGCAGGGAAGGGATCCGTCGCGACATTGGCCGTGGCCGGGGCGCCGCCGATCGTGGTCGTGCAGCTCACGATCGCCACGAAGTTGGCCGCCGGATTCGTGCCTCGCAGCGCCTCGGGGACCGGTGCCGCGTCAAGCAGTACCAGCCCCTGCACCGTCACTTCCAGCTTGCCGCTGCTCGACAGCTTGCCCGAGGCGTTGTCGATCTGCCACGGAAGGCCGCCGCCGTTGACTCCACGGATGGGGTTGGTCGAGCCAACGAACGGTCCGGCTACGCCAACCATCGTCTGGAACTGGAGGATTTTCTTTCCGTTCGAGCTTGCTGCCGCTGACCCCGTCCCGCTAGCTGCCGCTGACGCGGTCCCAATCAGGCCGAACGTAATGATCGACCCGAGGACCAACACGAGCCATCTCTTCATCTCTCGCTCCTCGCAGACGCCGTCGCTCTACTGATAGACATGTTTCTTGGTGCATCGTCCGTACAGACTCACGCGCCGCCGCCGCCAACGGTTCAATCCCCACAGCCGGCACCTACGCCAATGCCACGATCGAGCGATGTGGACGACTACCGGTGGAACAGCTCCACGTGGATATGGCCGCGCCAGCGTGATCGACCACCAGCCTCGGCCCTCACCCGCCGCCGTCGAGCGGGCCGTTCTACAGAATGTCGATCGGCGGTCGGCTGTGATTCGCCTACCTGGCTCCCATGCTGGTCACGAGCTCGACGCATCGACATCGTTGACCGTCGTTACCCCCCGCTGGCCGCCGCGTCGGGCTCGCAGCGGGCACGACCGACACTCAATCGTGCGCGACCACGATGTATCGATCCCAGATGAGAGCCTTCCTGTATGGCGCGCCTCCGCCGCTGTCCAACTGCGGCTCATCGAACGCGACCCAGTACGCCAGCTCCCCGTCACGAGCGTGAGGGTGGCGCACCGGCTCAGGAGCACCCATCGCGCTCACCACACCAAGAAACTCCTGGCCCCACGGGCCGACCAATATCGGATCCTGGGTCACTCTTACCCGAGTCCCAGCCGGGATCGCACGAGCCGGCCAATCTCCATCGAGTGGGTAGCCGCGAATCTACTCAACGACGCGGCGGTCACGCTCGTCGTCTGAGCTGCGGTCGGTCGACAATCCCATCCGGCCATCCTGTCGCACCGACCGCATTCGCACGCTCTCACGCTGACGACAATCATCGACGACGAGCCAGGCAACTCTAGGATCCGTCGCACATCAAGCGCGGCCGATCCGTCGCACATATGAAGCGAGGCGGTCTGGGCGGGCTATCGCGGGGTCAGCACACAAAACTCACGGCCATCGGGATCGGCCATGACCACCCAGCTGACCTCGCCTTGGCCGATGTCGATGCGAGTCGCCCCAAGGGAGACGAGACGGTCGACCTCCTCTTGCTGATCACCGTGGACGGGTGGAGCGAGGTCGAAACGTAGCCGAGTGTTCCCGGTCTGCGGCATCATCCACTCACCGTCCCAGGAGATCTTCGGACCGCCCCGCGGCGAGCGGATCGCGGTCTGCAGACCCTGATCCCAGACCAGCGGCCAGCCCAGCGCTTTGCTCCAGAAGTACCCGACCTCCCGTGAACCGGCGCACGTAAGCTCTGCTAGGAATCCGCAGCCGGCAAGCCAGTTGTTGCCCGGCTCAATGACGCAGAACTCGTTGCCTTCGGGGTCTGCGAGCACGACATGACCCTCCTCCGGGCGTTGGCCGATGTCGATGTGCCGGGCGCCGAGTCCGAGCGACCTCGCCACCGTCTGCTGCTGGTCATCGAGAGACGTGCTCGTCAGATGGAAGTGCCTGCTCGGACGGGCCGGACTTCTGCTCGTGGGTTGGATGAAATCGAAAACGGAACCCGGTGTCATCGTTTGGGAGGAGCGCGATGCCGTTGTCGGTGTCGTCGACCATCTCCCAGCCGAGCACGCCGCCCCAGAAGCGCGCCAAACGAAGCGGTTCGTTCGCATCGAAGCAAACTGCCAGGAGCTGACAAGTCATCCAGCTCCGACCTCCGATCTGCGCACTCCAAACGGCAGACAGAGCACGTGCTCCGCGCGCAGAGAGAACGCTATGGGCAGGGCGCCCGCCACGCCAAGCGAATAAGTCAAAGGCGATGCTCGCCCACGAGCGCCGTAGTCGCCTCGGGTGTAGTCGCGAACGATGACCGCTAGCGAGGCTGGGCGAGTCTGAGTGCCGCTCGCCCGTGAAGTTGCGGCTAGTTGACGCCGTACGCGTGACATGCGAACGATGTCGTCGATTCACCGCCGGTCCCGGACTGCGCCCGGCAGCGGTTTTCAAGACGGAAGCCCAAGCGCCGCGACCGGCTGCAATGCGCGACGATCCGGCGCCCTGGTCGCGTATTTGTCACTGAGCTGCTGCGGGGCGACTTGCCGGTGTTCCGGGACCGTCAGCTTGAGGCGACGGCGACGTCGTGTGGTCGGTGCGGCCAACGGCTAACATTTAGCGCTCGATCACCCGCTATGCGGTCGGCGCGTGTGGGATTGCGTTGCACCTACGGCTGGGTCAGGGTGGCCCGCATTACCCATCGCCACTTGGCGATTCGGCGCACTCGCACGAAGCCGTGCTGCGCGAATAGTTCCTCCGGACCAGTGTGTAGGTATGCGCCGCGCTGCGGCGGCCGGTCTTGAGTCTGTTCCGGATACGCCTCGACGACGCCGCCACCGGCTTGTCTGATCTCGTCGAGAGCCGCCGCAACCGCCACGGAGGCAATACCCTTCCCGCGATCTTTCGAATTGGTGAAGATGCAACCGATCCGCCAGTCCGGCGGATCCTGCAACCCTTGCTCGTACACGCGTCGACTCTTGATGTTGGGGATCTCGAACGGCACTCCGAACTGACACCAGCCCACACAACGATCGCCGTCGTAGACGAGGACCTGGTGGACCGTTCCACGCTCGACGTGTCGACGCTTGGCATCCCGGTTTCCCTCGACGGTGTGCCCTTTACCCACGCCCTCCGGGTGGAATCCCATGCACCAGCAACCGCCCCACACACCGTTATTCGCCTCAACAAGCTGGGCGAAGTCACCCCAGGTCTGCCGGGTCAGCATCCGCGTCGTCAGCGCCATGTCCGTCAGTGTGACGGGCGGTGGTCACGCCCTCAACTCGACAGAGACCCTGCCTATGGCCTTGAGGAGTATTTGAAGATGCCAACGCCCGAGCCCGTTCCAGACGGCCCGGCCACTCGCGACGGATTTACCGTCCGCCCGGTGACTGTCGGCGCGGCTGACCGGATGGCAATGTACCTTCCTGTCGCGCCGGTTCACGCGAGGCGGAGTTTTGGTTCATGATGCGGTCATGGGCCGAGACGATGACCCCTGGTCGGACGGCGCGAGGCAACGCGACGTTGTGGAGTTCGGCGGCCCCGGGGGGCCGGGCTGGTGGACTCGTCGGTGGCGCCGTTGGGTTCCGGTGGTCGTGGTCATCGCCGTGGCCGTCGCCGTTGCCGTATACGCCGCGCACGGGAAGCGGCCGTCCGCGTCGGCTACGCCCGCGCCATCGACGGTGGCCGCGTCGTCGCAACCAGCCGAGGTGGATTCGGCGGCACCGACCTCGACCGTGCCGGCCGTCACGGATGTTGGCCATCCGATTCTCGGGATCAAAGACGGCTGGGAGTTGCTCGGCCGCGGTCCGGACGGGATCGTGCGCATCGAATTTGCTGCTGGCCGCGTGACTCGAACCGCGGTGCCGCGATTGCTGAGCACCGGTCCAACGTGGTTCATCGTCGGCGACCACGGGGCGATCATCCGGCCGCTCGATTTCGTACCTGGCTATCTCGTGCCCGATGGGCAGCCCGCGCAGCGACTGAGCGGGCTGCTCGACGACGGCGGCATCGCTCTGCCCGGCCCGGACGGCAACAGTGTGTGGTTCACGCCCGAGGCCCAGCCAATCGCGATGACGCTCGTCGGCGTGGACGGTCGATTAGCCGGTGCGTCGATCACCTTGCCCAAAGGCACGGACGGGGTCGTCGAGCCCGATGGCACGGGGTACGTCGTTTTCGGGTCATCCGGCGGCGTCTACCTCGCCCGGCCGGATGGCTCGCGCCGGATTACCACCGGCTCGCTCATTGCGAGCGGACCTAGCACGTGGCTTACCCAAGACTGCGACGACCTGCGTCGTTGTCCGACCGTCGTGACCAACCGGACCACCGGCCGGCGTCATGTGCTGGCCGGGACCATCCTGTCCGGCGATTCCAGCTTCGCCGGGCCTATCTCGCCAGATGGAGCGTTCGCCGCCACGCGCACGACCGGATCGCTCGAACTGGACCCGACACAGAATGTGCACCTGATCGACCTCGAGTCCGGCGTCGACCGCCGCTTCGACGTACCGCTCGGGCCCGTTGACGACTTCGCCATGATGGTCTGGTCGCCGGACAGCCGGTGGCTGTTCGTGGTCGGCGGCGGCGGACGGCTGTACGCCATCGACTCGTCCACCGCACAGGTCTCCGACCTCGGCATCCCGTTGCCACCAGTGGACCAACTTGCGGTCCGAAACGCCGCCCGCTAGCGGTTTGCTTCGTCATGCGCGTGACCCGGCGGCTCCGGCGAGAGTCCCCGGAATACTGACTGGCCTGGCTTTCCCATACCTCGGTGAGTTCCTGGCGCAGACACACTCGCCGTCATCCAAGTCCTCCGAACCTTGGCCCGACCCGGCTCGAAGGCAGATCTCGACGTCGCCTCCGGCCGATACCAGCGCCTAACCCTGTCTTGCACCACAGCAGAACGATGTATTGCGTCTACGGTGGTCGGGTCCGATCAATGGGTTGAATATGCTGTTTTAGCCTTATTCGTCATATAACGTGAAGTCGGATTCGCTTGTGACTCACCGCCCATTCGTGAAGGGGACGGCTCTTGACCGCATCCCGCTCACCGACGCCATCCCAGTTGCCGGCGGCGTTGCGTGACGTGCCGGCGACGGTGACGGAGCGGCGGGGGTTGGGGAAGCTTGCCCGAACATCGGCTCCACGTCGTGGTCTGGGACATTGGTGTGAGGATGAGCGCGGGCATGATCCTATGACGACGATCCTGGCCCAGAACCAGATCCGCGTTCCGGACCTGGTGCCCATCCGACATCAGCGGATGGCGGCCTCGCCGTGGAACTTCTACCGAGGCGCCGCCGCGGTCATGGCTGGCGACCTTGCGTCCCAACCGCATAGTGGGCTCGTCGTGCAGTTGTGCGGAGACGCCCACGTCCTTAACTTCGGGTTGTGGGCAACCCCGGAGCGCAATCTCATGTTCGACCTACGCGACTTCGACGAAACACTTCCCGGCCCGTTCGAATGGGACGTCAAACGCCTCGCCGCGAGTCTCGTGGTCCTGGCGCGCAGCAACGGAATCAAGCCAGGCACAGCTGATGCCGCGGTGACGGCTGCGGTCGAGGCTTATCGGCGCCGCATGCGCCGATACAGCGCGATGCCGGAGCTAGACATCTGGTACGACGGTATGCACGTCGACAGGCTAATCAGCTACTACGAACCGGCCGACCGCGGCCGAGTGTCGGTCCACATCGAGAAGAAGCAGAAACACCGCACCAACCGTGGAGCGTTCGCCAAGCTGACAGCGATGGTCCACGGTCGGCCACGCATCAGCGAGGAACCGCCGATCCGGGTCACGATCAACGACGACGAACAGGCAGACCTCGTCGACCACCTGCTGGCTGAGTATCGACTGACCCTCCAGGACGATCGGCGGACATTGTTTGATCGGTTCACCGAGGTCGACACCGTTCGCCAGGTCGTCGGTGTGGGCAGCGTGGGGATGCGGGTGTATCTACTGCTCTTCGAGGGACGCACCGGCGCGGATCCATTGTTCCTGCAGGTCAAGCAGGCCGCGCCCTCGGTGTTTGAAGCGCATCTTCAACCCAGTCAATACGACAACCACGGACAACGAGTGATCAACGGCAAGCGTCTGGTGCAAAGCGCCACCGACATCTTCGTCGGCTGGGGATCGCTGCACGGCCGGGACTACTACGTTCGGCAGTTCCGCGATATGAAGATCATTCCGACCACCGAGTCGGTGGCGCCCCGCTTGGCCGAATTCGCGAGCGCCTGCGGCAAGACCCTGGCACGCGCCCACGCTCGCACCGGCGATCCAGTAGCGATCGACGCCTACATGGGCAAGGGACCGAGGTTTGCCGCGGCGATGGGGCAATTCGCCCGCCGGTACGCCGATCAAAATCAGCGCGACCACGCCCAGTTCGCCGCCGCGGTCACCGCCGGAACCGTGGAGGGTCGGACCGGCTGACGGCCGGCGACGCGCCTGGCGCGATCGTGGGCTGAGTCGATGGCGGCTTGCTGAGTCGTCGTTGGTCATGCGTAGGGCCACGATCCGATCCATCACCGACGCCGCCGATCAGTCGACTACACGTCTCGTGCTCGACTTCGCACACGCCAGGATCTAGCTTCCACCCCGATTCCTGGGGCCGTAGCTACGCCACCGAGGCGGCCCGCGGAGCCGTCGATCGTGGATTCGCCCTCGCTATCCCGGAGGTCTTCGCGCTGGTCCATCGTGACAACGCGTCGTCGCAAGCGGTCTGCCGACGGCTCGGTATGACCCCGATCGGGACGACCGATCGCCGGTACGGAGTGGAAGCGGAGGCGTTTCAGCTCACCCGGTCGGCGTGACCTAGCCTCGCCGGAGCTCGTCGCTTAGCTGCTGGTGGCGTCGCTACGCGCTTTCATCAGGATCGGCAGAGCCAACACGAAGACGATGAAGGACGTCAGCAGCGGCCACAGTATTCCGTAGCGGGTCATAAACGCACCCGCGATCGCGCCGATCAGAAAGATGGCCAGGGACGCGCTTCGCCGCGCCGCACGGGGGTTGTTTCCGCCGCCGAGCGTCGAATCCGCGAACAGGCCCGTCAGTGTCAGGGTCATGAGGTTGGTGGCGAGGTCGGGGATCCCCCATCGGCGCATGAGGGCATTCTGTATGCCCATTGCGAACGCCAGGATTCCGATCACCGGGTATCGGGCGTTGTCGGCCGGACCGGGGTGGGTCAAAGCGACGACGAGCACGGCCACGCCGAACAGGCCACCATCGATGGCAAAGCCGGCCTGCCGGCCCGCTTCCCCGGCCCGTACGAGCCGGCCGCCGGCCACCGCCCCCACGCCGAAAGCCGCGAGCGCCGCTATGTAGGGCAACACCGAGCCGCCCGGGAAGACAGACGCGAACCGGCCGTGGGTCCCCTTCGTGCCCAGCGAGAAGGCCAGAAGCAGGATGTTACCCGTCATTGTCTCGACAAAGATCAGGCCGAGTCCCAGGAAGCTGGCGGCGTCGAGCATCCCGCAGACGACGGTGATGGCATAAACGCCCACCACCAGTGGAGGCCGCCGGATCGACCGGATCCTCGCCATCGGGCTGGACATGCCCGGAAGGCTTGAGGGCCTGGGGCCGTTGCCGGACCCGGGATCGACGCTCTGATTCGTCATGTCCCATACCTAGCATTCACAGCGACCGCCGCTATCAAGCGGCGCGCCGGCGCTGTTGCATACTCCCGGCGTCGAGCGTGGTGAGCTCGAGGCAGTCGCAGGCGGCCGAGATCGGTATGTCGCAGTCGGCCGTGTCACGGATCTGGCGGGCGTTCGGGTTGCAACCGCACCGGCAGGACTCGTGGAAACTGAGCCGCGACCCGCAGTTCATCGACAAGGTGCGCGACGTCGTCGGGCTCTACCTCGATCCGCCCGAGGCGGCGGTGGTGCTGTGTGGACGAGAAGTCCCAGATCCAAGCCCTCGACCGGACTTCACCGATCTTTTGCGATGATGCCGGGAACGCCGGCGCGGGCCGGCCACGACTACCGCCGGGCAGGAATCTCCAGCCTCTATGCAGCCCTCGACGTCGCCTCGGGCAACGTCATCGGATCACTGCATTCACGCCACCGCGCGATCGAGTTCAAGAACTTCCTGATCAAAATCGACCGCGCGGTCCCCGCCGAGTACGCGGTGCACGTCGTGCTGGACAACGCCTCTACCCACAAGACCCCGGCAGTCAAACGCTGGCTGGCCGCGCACCCGCGCTTCGTCTTGCACTTCACCCCGACCAGCTCGTCCTGGCTCAACCTCGTCGAACGCTGGTTCGGCGAATTGACAACGAAGAAACTGCAACGCGGCACCCACCGATCCGTGCGCGCTCTCAACACCGGCATCCGCGCCTGGATCAACACCTGGAACGACAACCCCAAGCCCTACATCTGGACCAAGACCGCCGACCAAATCCTCGACAGCATCGCCCGATACTGCACCCGAATTAACGACTCACGACACTAGCAACTGCTCGCTCAGCTGTCGGCCGAAGCCGCTGCTCACGCCGGTGATAATCCAGCTGCGTTGCGTCATTGCGCGCCTTTCGATGAATGGTGAAGGGCGCGTCGCAACAGACCGCCACCACGAGGTCGCTCAGCGCGGCGCGAGGCTCCTGGCCCACGTACTTACTGCGCTTCAACAGCGCGGCCGCGCCGGCCAATCACACCCGCTTCATCTTCCTCGACCCGAGCCCGCGCAGCAGTTAGCTGTGTTGTCCCTCGCTGGCGTCCTCGGCGCCGACCTCTCGGTGGACGCCACCGGCGGCGCCGTTTACCGCCTCGGCGAGGGTGGGGTGGACGTGGATGGCGCGGGCAATGTCGGTGTAGCCGGCACCAGCGATCATCGCGATAACCGCTTCGTGGATGAGGTCACCGGCGTCGGGGCCGGCGATGTGGCAGCCGAGGACGCGGTCGGTGGCGGCGTCGGCGACAAACTTCACCAGACCTCGCGTGGCACCGATCGCGCGTGCCTTGACGACCGTCGCGAAGCGTTGACGACCGATGACGACGTCGTAGCCGGCGGCCCGGGCAGCGGGTTCGGTCGGGCCGACAGCGGCGACCTCAGGGTCGACGAATTCGACGTGCGGCACGACCCGGCCGGTGATGCTGCGGTCCTGGCCGAGGAAGACGCTGCGGTAGATGACATCGGCGTCGTCGCGGCTGGTGTGGGTGAACATGGGACCGCCCCGGATGTCGCCGAAGGCCCACACGTCCTCGACGGTGGTGTGCAGCGTGTCATCGACGACCAGGAACCCGTCGCGGTCGGGCTGGAGTCCGAGATGCTCGATCCCGAGCTGGTCGGTGTTCGGGGTACGTCCGGCGGCGAGTAGCAGATGGCTCCCTGCGACTTCGCCGCCGTCGGCGCAGACGACGCGGATCTCGCCCGCGTGGCCGGTGACCGCGACACACGCGTCGCCCAGCAGCACCTCGATGCCGTCCGCGCGGAACCCGTCGGCCACGGCGGCGGAGATCTCCGGGTCCTCGGCGGTGAGGAGCCGATCGGCGCGCTGGACGACCGTGACCTGACTGCCGAAGCGTCGGAACATCTGCGCGAACTCGCAGCCGGTAAACCCTCCACCGACGACAACAAGATGCGTGGGCAGCTGGCGCAGGTCGAGCGTGGTCCGCGAGGTCAGGTACGGCACCGAGGACAGGCCGTCGATCGCCGGGCTCGCCGTGCGGAGACCGACCGCCAGAAACACTCGGTCAGCGTCGATGTCGGTGCCGTCGACGCGCAACCGGCGCGACCCGATGAAACGGCCCTCGCCCTGGTAGAGGTCGATGCCGTCGGTGTTGGCGACCGACCGGTACGTGCCGGCGCGGATCCGATCGACGATACGGTCCTTGCGGTCCACGACAGCCGCCAGGTCCACGGTCGGCGGGCCAGGCAGCTGCACCCCGAACTCGCTGGCCCGGCGCACCTGCTGAGCCACCGACGCGGACGCGATCATCGTCTTGGTGGGAATGCAGCCCCGGTTCAGACAGGTGCCACCAAGCTGGTCGCGTTCGACGAACGCCACCCGACCGTGCCGGCCGGCACGAAGCGCCAGCGGCAGCCCCGCCATCCCTCCGCCCACGACAAGCGAGTCATAACGCTCCACCACGCGGACCACCCCATTCGTCAGGCGTCACAGCGCTCGGTGCCGATCACCTCCCACTCCACCACATCCGCGGCGCCAGATGGTCAACAACTCACACCCCACGACCCGCGACACACATTTCACGAGTCTCGGCAAGCTGGACCACCGGTAACGCCCGGGTGAAGTCGTCCAGGCCACTGAGGCACGATGGAACACGTGAACATCGAACTACTCAGCGTCCCCGACTGCCCCAACGTCGCCGCCACCCGCGACCTGCTCCACACAGTCCTCGCCGAACTCGGCCTATCCGTCGGCGTGGCCGAACGGGTCGGGGACTACCCGTCACCAACCGTGCTCGTGAACGGCGCCGACGTCACCGGGGCACCAACCACCGCCGGACTTGGGTCATGCCGGCTTGACCTGCCCACCGCCAGGCAAATCAAAGACACCATCCGCACCGCCGCCCAACAAGAGGCCGACTCACCAGCCGACCGCGCCTGAGCGTCTAACACCCGCCCAGCACCGTGTGCCGGCGACCTGGCCACCAGACGAACGACCCTTGGCCGGGAGCCAGGTTCCGGCGCGCTCGTCCAGATCGATGGCATCCGGAGCAGCCACCGGCGTGCCGGATGTTTGCCAGTTTGCGCGGTGTATGCGTGATCTTCGCGGGCTCGACGTCGACATCGACCAGCGGCTCCAGAGCGGACACATCTTCGCGCCAGCAAATGACCATCGACACGGGGGCGGGGCGTTGGGCTGACCACATTTGCATTCGGGAAGAGGTCACCAGCTTGCTCCCAATCTGCTTCCACTCGTAAGGGATCAGTGCACGCTCACCCGTTTCGATCGCCTCGATCAAGAAGCCCCAGGTCAGGCGGTATCTAACATTGTGGATGGCCGATGAAAACTTCCGAAAAGCAGGATGTCAGTGACCGTCCGGCAACGCCGGTGACCTGCCCAGACATAACGCATCGCAGGTCAGCCGCGGCCATTCGCGGCAGTTCGGCGCAAACGAACGCCGTACAGGTCCGTTCGGATACTCGCGTTGCTCCCACTCCGCTCCCCCGGCCGATACCGCGCGTGACGTCATTGCCATCGCGGTCGACGTCGACACGAGGGTGACCAACGGTTCCTAAGCCATTGACCATCTTCGCTATGTTCGCCGACGACCTGGACATCGTCGCCGAGGCCCATATGAGCATTCCGTGTCGAAGGAGTTCGTTACGTGCGCCGACCGGGTTTCTGGACGTTCGCTCGACGCTCGCTGCGTTCGTGCCCCGACACGCCGGGCATCCCCGTATCCGCACGTGCTGAGGCGACCGTGTCGGACCGGTTGCTCGGGTCCGCGCTTACCCGACGCCGGCGCCGGCCCGGATTCCGTCAAGGTCACGGAGCCGTGGCCGGCGTTTGCTCCACATGGATCTTGCCGGTCATCGTGTAGCCCGACCCGAGTCCGATGGCAGTCATCGGGATCTGCCCGCTCGGCGTGCCGGCCGGTACTTCCTGGTCGATAGTCACCGTACCGTCGGCATTGGCGATGACAGAGCCGAGTGACGTACCACCGAGAGTGAGTGCGACACTCTCACCCGGCCGGAATCCGGTTGCTGTGACGGACAGTACGTCACCCACCGCGACCGGTACGCCGGTGGCCTTGATCTGGCCCGGGTCCGCAAGTGCCTCGAATTCCGCGCACGCGTCGCCCTGGGCGCCCACCGGAGGCGCAAGCGGACCGCCGCCGGTCAGACCGTCGTCTTCGCGGACGGTGATGGTGCCGAAGTCACCGGTCCCCACGACCGCGTTGGTGGGGTCACCCACCGCCAGCTTGTACGACGTTGTCGCAGCCGCCGACGGCGTGGTATTGCCGAGCGTCGGCACCGTTACGCTCTGGCAGGTCTGACCCGGCTCGAACGTGACCTGCTGCATCGCCAGGCCGACCCCCGTGCTGGTCGAACCGATGACGGAAAGGTAGGCGCTGACCGGCTTGCTGGGCTTGGTGGACAGGTAGACCGCGACCTCGGCGGTTCCCGGGGCGTTGCCCTCCTCGATCGTCGTCGAGGCGACGTTCACCGTCGGACGCTGCTCGACGCTCGGCGTCCCCAAGGCAGGCGTGTCGAAGACGAGGTCCTGCAGGTACTCGCCACCGCTTTCGGTGCCGTCGGTCCCGACGCCGGCAGCGAAGCGGATCGAGGCGATGTTGTGCGTGTCAAGCCCAGCGGCAGCGAGCGTCGCAGTCGGCACGTGCGCTTGTTGGAGGACTAGCTTGTGCAGGTTCGTCGACGTACTCGCCGGCATCCGGTTCACTGTCCACGGGTTGAGCGTCGACAGTGGCGAGCTCCACGGGTGGCCCTTCGTATCGGTCACCGTCAGGATCAGGTCGGTGCCGTTCGGGACGCTCTCATCTGGCGAGGCGTTGACGACCATCTCGCTGTACTTCGCGACGTTCTGCTGGCTTGGCGTCAGGGCTACGGTGAGCGACCCGGTGCCGTCGGTCCACGTCAGGTGCGTCATCTGGTTGAGCGGGACGTTCGGTTGGTAGTTCGCCGGGGTCCAGTAGGGCTGAGCCTGGCTGGTCAGTCCGACGGCTTGGCTGGTGCAGGTAGGCAGCGCCGGTGGCAGCGTGCGGCCGTACTTGCTCGCGCAGACGACAGCGTTCGCGGTGCCGCCGGTCGTGATTTGGGCACTGCTGGCGGCGAAGTCGGTGATGTCCTCGCGATACGTCTCCGGCTGTTGCGCGACCGTCCGTACGTCCGCGAACGACGCCAGCGATGACGGCTCAACACCCGACCCGTCGAACATCGGCTGGAATTCCTTGTGCCCGCCCAGGGTCAACTCGAAGAAGCCGGCGAGGTAGTCCGTGCCGACCGCGTACTGCTGGGTCGGGGTCAGCCGGATGTTGCTCGGCGACGCTTTCGCCGCGGCGCTGGTGCCGCAGACGGTGTCGTTGCTCGCGGACCAGTCGTCAGAGGCACCCGGGTACGGCGGGGTCCACGAGGTGTTGTAGAAGTCGTGGTCGGTTCCCATCACCCAGATGTCGGAGCGCGCGACGCTATCTGTGAACGCCTCACGGGAGTCAGCGTAGAAGTGCTGGCCCTGCTGGTCGGAGACGTCGCCGTCGCAGTAGGGAAGTAACGTCGTGGTGACCACGTCCGGCAGCGTGGCGCGGGTGAAGTCGATGGGCGCGAGCGCGAAGATCGACTTGATGTCGAATGGCTTGGCGAGTCCTTCGTTGAGGTTGCCGGCGGTGACCGCGCCCTCGCCGCCGCGGGAGTGGCCCATGATGCCGATATCGCTGAAGTCCATCGTGCCCACCAGGTCGGCGGCGCTCAGCGTCGTCGCCGTTGGGTACGTCGCCTGCCCGGCAGCAAGCGCCTGGTCGAGGGTGACGTCGGTGTTCGTCGTGCTGTCGTGGTAGACGACCTGCTCGCCGTCGTTCGCCTTCCGGAGCATCGTCAGGGAGTCCAGGATCAGCTGGCCGCGGGCGACCGCGCCGGCATCGGCTCCGAAGCTGCCGTCGAAAGCATTGATCGAGTTCGCGGAGATCGAGACCACGGTGTACCCGGCGGCCGCCAGTGCGTTACCGGCGCCGTCGTAGCCCGCGTAGCTGAGGATCGGTGCAGTCCCGGCCGGGCAGGGCCAGCCGCTGGCGCCCCGGAGCGTGGTCAGGTTGTAGCAGCTGCTGTGGCGGCCGTGCAGGAAGATCACAAGCGGATGCTCACCCTTGGCCGTCGGCAGGTAGATGCGACCCTCGAGCTCGCCGCGGTGGCCGGCGAGGTTGGCCAGCGGGATCGACCCGGTGCCGAAGTTGTAGTCGGCGACGGTGTAGCTCCCAATGCTCAAGGCGAGCGGGTCGGCCCCCGCGACAGCGTCCGGCGATGTCGGGCCGACCGTCGACGGCGAGGCTTTCGACAGCCTCGACGCTGGGGTGTTCGCTGCTTCTGACCCGCCGGATGCCCATCGCCACGTCACCGCGTCGGCCGTCGCGACCGCGGGGTCCGTCGTGGCGACGCTAAGGCTGGTGCCGTCCGGCGACTCCTGCGCCAGGCCGAGATCGGTCCCATCGACGACCAACTCAGGGGCGTCGTTCTTGACAGGCAGCGGCGTGTCGAGGCTCAGGGACACCACGTATCCGCCAGCCGCGGTCGTGACGGACCAGTCAGGGCCGGACGCGACGATGCCATCGGAGGTGGGTGCAGCGGTCGCAGTACCGCCCGGTGCAAGCGCGAGGGCGAAAGCGAGCATTGCTGTCGCGAAGACAGCACTCGAGCGGCCGAGCGCCCTGCGGGCAGATCGTGGCATCGCGGATCTCCTGGGTCGGGGGGAAGGACCGCAGGGACCAAGAGACGACAGAACCGAGACACCGAGATGACCTGGCCAGCGGGCCCTTGAACCCTATTGGCGGTGAATCTTGCAGGTCCTCGGCTACCGATCAATGGACGAAACACGATTGGACTCGACGTTTCACGATTCCGAAACTCGGAGCACCGACTTGTCAAGATCCGTCCACATTGCTCCGACGCCGCGTAGTTTAAGTCGATCACGCAGCTTGTGCCGAGTCTGTTGGGATACGGGATCGGGGCTGTTGCGTTGACTGATCGGTCGCGTCCGGCACGATGGGCCGTGAGGTTGTCCTCCCGCAGCCCTCGTCCATTGCCGCCGCCGCGGTCGCCGTTCGCCGTTTCCGGTTTCCCGCCGACGTGATCACGGGTGCGATGCACTCAATACGGAATGGGCCATCGTTGGCTTGAGTCCCCACGCAGCCGGCGCGATGCTCGCACGCGCAATCCCCGACACACGCTCAGAGTTCGCGTTTGCCGTCACCCACGACCGCCGCCGCGTCGTCGCGGCGGCGCGATGTCTCCTCCGGCGGCTCGGCCCGGCCGAGGGCCAGAGCTCGACCGACATCACCTGGGAGAAGGAATCGCGTCGCCGACGCACCTGACGTCGCTATGCGAAATGAACGAAGTCCCGGCGGCACGCGATGCGAGTGTGGAAGAGCGCTCGCCGGTTGAGGCGAAGGCGTCCGCCAAGCGTTTAGGCCCGGCGCACCGGCCTATCCCCGGGTCCTCGACGAACTGGTTGCGTCGGCACGGCATCGCGGTGAGCAGTACGCCAATAACCACATCGCCATCGCGAACTCGGAATCGATGCGCACTCTGGTCACCGCGCGCCGCAGCCTTTGCCGAGCTGGCGGCGGCGATCTGAACAGCGACCTTCGCCAGGGTCGGCACACGCGCCGCCGGGAGAACGCAACAGCGCCAACACCCCCGTCGTCGTCGGAGACCTCATGTGCTGCTGCACGATGCCCGTCGGTGAGACTGCCGGCGCGATGGGGCCTTGCTCGATCCCGGCTGCGGCACACTCACCTACGGCCGACTGTCTGCGCCACTGACTCACCAAGAGCTAGGGACGGCCAGTCCCGTCAGCATTCCGGGGACTCTCGACCATCGGGTGATCTGGCTATCGTTTTGTCTATGACCGACATCCGATACACCGCGGCGTGGGTGCCCGACGACGCCGAACATCGGCCGTGGGAGGTCGCATTCGCGTTGGCGACCGATTGGATCGAAGCCCAGTCCGGTCAACCACTGCTGATTACTCCACGGAACCAGCAGGACGCCTTTCCCGCCATGGTCAGGTTCGCGGATGCTCACTCCGCGACCACACTCCGCAGCGGCCGCTCGTTTAGGCACAGCGGTCCGGTTCTCGCGTACCTCCCCGACTACGAAATGATGGATCTCGCCACCGAGGTAGCCAGCGATGCATCGCTGGCCGTCGTCGAGACGATCGAGTATCCGATGATGGGTTGGGCAATGCAGGTCCGCGCCATCGACCTGGTGACCGGAGAGGTCACACCAGACACCCGCTCGGACTCCCAGCGCCGCGAGCTTGATCGTGTCTTCTTCTACGGCAACAACGGGTGGGCGCCGGCATCCGACCGCGACCGGGCGACGGGCGTCCTGCAACCCCTGCTCGGTGAGCCCGGGATGAGCAAAGCCATCGTTCTCGGACACATGATCGCCAAGGGCGTCAGCGGTAAAGCCGTTGCCCGGCTGGCCAGGGTGATCGACTCTATGCGCTGACCCCCATCACTCGCAGTCAAGGGTCATCCCGCACACGGGTACGTCGTCGTGGCGGATGTACCGTGGTCCGGCGGCAGCGCCGAGCACTGCCTAGCGTTCCTACGCCTATGGGCGGCTGGCCGTGGTCGGGGCGTGGCGGCCGTGCCGGCGCTAGTGAGGGTGTTGGGTGCGTACTGCGCTTGGTGGCCCAGGTGTATTCGAAGAAGTCGACCGGTTGCGCGCCTTTGCCGTAGGGGTCTTGTGGTCGGGGACTTGGTAGTAGCCGCCGGTGAAGGTGGTCGCGGTCAGATCCACACGCAGGAACCCGTGGTCGTCATCGTTGTAGGCATTCAGCGTGACTGGGTCGGCGTTTTTATCGATGAACTGCACCGGGGCGATCATCTTCTAACCGTTGACGCTGCGGATCGGGTGCAGGTTCGGGTAGCCGCCGGCGGCCGGTGATCAGATAGGGCCGTTGGGTGCCATCGGGCTGGTGGTGGGTCAGCCAACACGGCAGGGCGCACAACGGCGCTGATACGCGTGGGCTCCTGGGCCGACCCGCGCGACACGGTCGTCGGGCAAGTCCTGGCCATCGCGCGATAGCGCGTCAGGCGACGTGGCACGGACGCAACAGGCAACGTGCAGTTCTCACCGGAGGACGACGCTGCGTTCGGGTAAGCGCTCGGCCCCGTCGATGGACGATTCGCCATGGTCGGCACGCTGCAGGCGGCCGGCGTCGAAGAACCGGTGAGCTTCACCGCCGACCTCGTCGACACCGGCAGCGATGCCGTCACGTTACGGGCCGAGCTGACCGTCGATCGATCTCGGTACGGGATGAGGTGGAGCCCGATGAAAATGACCGCGATGCAGGCGACCGGATCGGTAACCGCACGATTCATTCGGGATGACAGCGGAGTCGCGTCGTCCTGACCCCGACTGTCGGCCCGGACGGCTCGGCGATCGGGTCAGTCAGGACTTCGATCCAACGTACGAGGCGCCACGCGGCGAGAGGCGATAACCGATCCGAAGGCTGTAGGTCAGGCCGAGCGCCTTTAGGCGGCGTACGTTCCGCTTGAACACGAGCGTCTCGAGGCCGAACGACTCGGCAAGCACCGGCGCGGCGACACCGGGACGGGCGGAGATCGCGGCCAGTGTGGCGGCTGTCCATGGGCCGCGTGGACTTGCACGATCAAGGCGGCCGAGCCGCCGATCGATGTCGTCGATGTCGCTTGGGCTCAATGCGTCCGTCGCAGCAAGCACATCGCGCGGGTCCGACTCGTCGAGTCGGCGCAGCCGGATCCGAAACGTCGCCAGATCGGCCGGACCGCGGAGATCGGCGCGGACCGCCTCGGCGTTTGGGTAGCCCGCTCGGCGCGCGTCGGCGTTGCTGATGCGGGCCTCGTCGATGACGTCGACCAATAGCACCTCGATCATGTCGAGGCCGGTTCGGTATCGACCGCCCGCGAGCACCTGAGGGCGCCGCCAACGGCGGAACGTTACCGTGATCGACCCGTCGTGGATGCCCTCTCGTAGGCGCTGTTCAAACAACATCGCAAATCCGTATCTCTGCTCAGGGTGCGTAGCCGGCCGCGGCGACGCATGTGGCGTCGAACGAGGACGGCACAACATCGGCGGCGCCTCGGCGACCTGCCCAGTCGATCCTTCGTTGTGCGCCGCGGTCAACGGCACAACGCGCGTGCCCCGATGGTCAGTCGGTTGCCGTCGGGATCGGGCACGATGGCCGTGCGTTCGCCCACGGCTGATCTGCCGGATCCTGGACGACCTGCGAACCGCCAATCCGGAGGCGACCGAGCGCAGCATCGCAGGCCGATGCGTACGCCCACACCATGTTGCGGTTGTTGCTCCACGACGCAGGACGGTACCGCCGGGCGATGCCAAACGAGAAGCTGCCCATCTCGGGCGACGAACTCGAGTTCGCCGTTCCCGTGTAGCGGTACGTGACCTCTGCCGCCATGGCGTCGCGGTAGAAGGCTAAAGCAGCCGCCATGTTCGGTGTCGAGACGATTGGGGCTGTCAACGCGGTCGAATACGGGTCTCCTCCACGCCGCACGGCTCGTGTCTTCTAGCGATAGTGGCGCCGCCTCTGCCGGCATGGGGTTGTGCTGACCACATTTGCATTCGGGAAGAGGTCACCCGCTTGCGCCCAATCTGCTCCCACCGGTAAGGGATCAGCGCACGCTCACCCGTTTCGATCGCCTCGATCAACAAACCCCAGCTCAGGCGATATATAACATCGTGGATGGCCGATGAAAACTTCCGAAAAGGAGGGTGTCAGTGACCGTCCGCCAACACCTCTGACCTGCCCAGAGACGAGGCAGCGCAGCTCAGCCGCGGCCGTTGGTGTCAGTTCGACGCGACCGGACGCCGAACAAACCAGTTTGGACACTCGCGCTGCTCCCATTCCGCTCCCCCGATTGCATTACGGACAGCCCTCGATGAAGGGCTGAGGTTAGCGCTAATTGTGTGTGACGCGGGTCACCGCACGTCACGTTCCGCGGGGCTACCTGGTCCTTGCAGCGAACAGCCAGACACTGTCCGCCACGGAAGGAAACTTCGTGTCCGCCGCCTACGTCACGATCACCATCCTCACCTCAGCCTTCACCGGCATCGCCGCCGTCACCTACCTGATCGGCCACGACTATCCCAAGGCCCAGCTGGACATGAAACGCCTGCCGCGGTCGTGGGTGCCGATGTTGGGCACTCTGCTGGCGGCGGGCTCTTTGGGGCTGCTGGCCGGATTCGCCGTGCCGCTTCTGGGCACGCTCGCCGCCGCCGGCCTCGTGCTGTACTTCGTCGGCGCGCTTATCGCCCACCTGCGGGTCGGCTCCCGCCAACTCATCGGGCCGGCCGTGTTCTTTTTCGCCGCGGTGGCGGCATTGGCCGTGAGCTTGGGCTATCACGGCGTCTCATGACCCGACATGCGTAGATGATGTATCGCTACCTGTCGACCTAGAGCACGGACGGCTCCAGACTCATCAGAGCTTGACGATGCCCGACGCCGCGACTATGTAACAGCGCCCGATGGGCCGAAGTCTTGATTGCGTGGGGCCGAAGTCTTCCTCTACGGTTCGCGAGTGGCAATTCTGCAGGAGCTGACGAACCAGGGACGCGTAGTGGGCGGCCACCTGGCGAGCGGCAGCGTTCTCTCAGGCCAGGGCGGACTCACCATCCAGCACCCACGCAGCCCATTCAAGCGGCACAAGCTCAACGCCGAGACCGTGCTCGAGTGGGAGGAACTCTCGACCAGGGAAGGTGTCGCCGGCGTCATGGGCCACGCTGCCGCGAAGGCTGCTCTGCCTGGGATGATCGGTAAGGCTGTCGGTGCCGGCCTCGGGGCTGCCATGAAGACCGGGCACACCGTCCGCGTGAACTGGGCCGACGGCAATCAGTCCATCATTGAGTTGCCGAAGAAGCTGTTCATGATCTTCTCCGTATTGCTCGCGGGCCAGCAGGTCGTAACCGATGCCTCCGCGCAGGCCGAGTCTTCGGAGCCCCTCCCAGCGCAGCCAGGCGTGACCGAGAAGATCTTGGACCTCGCTTCTTCGGTGATCCAGCGAGGCAAGCATGGGGCATCGGCCGCGGCCGCAGCTCAGCCGGATGCTGTCGAACAGATCGCGAAGCTCGCCCCGCTCCACGACGCTGGCATCCTCACGGACGAGGAGTTCGCGGAGAAGAAGGCTGAGCTGCTCGAGCGTCTCTGACACTTGAGGCGGCCAGTCGTCGCCCCGGTCACCGAACGCGCACGTCTGGATCGTCTAAATTAATGCGCGTACGGGGCCGAAGTGTGCGGCGGTGCGCTGTGCTGTGCGGGTGACCAACGGTTTCCTAAGCCATCGACCATCGTCGCTGCAGTCGGTGATGACCTGGACATCCTCCAACACCGTCGCCGTGCAGGGTGTCGACGGACTCCATGTGTGCTCGATAGACGGGCGCGTGACGAGCAAGCCACAAACCGCGCTGGCACCCGGCTGAACATCTCCCCCATGCAATTACTACGGTGCCATCGCGACAATCGCCTGGCCGGATTGTTCAACAGACCGCTACGTCCCGACCGCTGACCCGTAACAAGCCCGGGTTAGGTAATACGCGCAGCACTCGACGAACCACGCCGGCGCCAGCGAAACATGCCAGCTGACCAACAATGGCCGGAAACTCCGGCTAGCGTTGTGTCATGACGACCCCAGCCGGCCGCCTGCGGCTCGAACCGGGCAGCGGCCACCTGGTCATCCACACACGCCGCCAAGGGCTCGCGGCGAAGGTCGGGCATGACCTCATCATTGACGTGATGGACTGGTCGGCAGAGGTCGACCCGGGTGGCAATGATCCATCCGCGGCCCGGGTAAGGGTCGAGGTCGAGCTGGGCTCGCTCGCCGTACGCGAAGGCACAGGTGGAGCGCTGCCACTGTCCGCGAGCGATCGCGGCGAGATCGACGCGAACATGTTCCGGGTCCTCGCCTCGGGCGGTCAGCCGACGGCAACGTTCGTCTCCACCCGCGTCGTCCCGACGCCGGACGGCGGGACCATCGACGGCACGCTGACCCTCAACGGCGTCGAGCGGCCGCTGCGACTGCATATCGTGCGCACCTCGCCCGAGCACTACCAGGGCAACGCCACCGTGGTGCAGACCGAACACGGGATAAAGCCGTACACGGCGTTCTTCGGGGCGCTGAAGTTACGAGACGAAGTCGCCGTGGAGTTCGATGTGGACCTGACCTCGGCCGACACTCATCCTTGATCACCACGGACATCATTCGGCTGCATAGATGACTTGCCTCAGCGCACCAGTGAAGTGGCGAGCGTCGATCTGACACTGTGGGTCCGACCTTCATGTATCCATGAGGCCTGTAATTCGAGAGTCCACATGATCCAGTTGACCATGACAATCGCGGCGCTCCTTGGTCAACGGCCGTGGACGCCCCTGCATCGTCGGTGTCCCTGCACGCTGATGCGCGGCTATCAGTGAAAGAGCACGAAGTAGATCGCGACGTACTGGCACAGCGCGGCGAGCAGCGTGAACGCGTGGAAGACCTCGTGATGGCCGAACGTGTTCGGCCACGGATTCGGCCATCGCATGGCGAAGAACGCCGCGCCCACCGTGTAGAGCACGCCACCGGCCAGCAACAGGGCGAGGGCGGTCACGCCGCCCTCGCGGGCGATCTCCGGCAGCACGAAGATCGCGACCCAGCCGAGCGCGACGTACAGCGGCGCGGCCAGCCACCGCGGCGCATCCGGCGTGATCAGATTCATCGCGACGCCAAGGACCGCGCCGCCCCAGACCACCGAGAGGATCACGATCGCCGTCGTGTGCGGCAACAGCAGAACGGAGAACGGCGTATACGTCCCCGCGATGAACACGAAGATCATCGAGTGGTCGAGGCGGCGCACTATCGCGTAGCCGCGCGGCGACCAGACCCGTCGGTGGTAGAGCGCGCTCGTGCCGAACAGCCCGCACACGGTCAGGCTGTAGATCGCACAGCTGATCGCCGGTACGACACCGCCGCCGATGGTCGCGGCGACCGTGACGAGCACGACGCCTGCCGGGATCGCGACGAAGAACGCGTACGTGTGCAGCCAACCCCGCATGCGCGGCTTACCGATGTCGACCGGCCGCTCACGCCGCGCCCGGACCAGCGGCATCGAGACATCGGAAGGCCTACTCACGCACGCCAGCTTACGAGCCAGTAATTTACCGGCGGCTGGTAATCCGGCCATGCCACGTCGTGGACATGGCAGCAGTCGACTCCGTGCTCGCTTGATGACGGCGGCTTCGTCGGCTCTGACCGTGGCTTCTGCCGGTTGCGACAACTGTTACGCGTTGGCCCTGGCTCAGTGATTTACGGCGATGGTACCGAAAAGTACCAACGCGATCGGATACGCGTACGTGTCGTCCGAAGTTTGGGGTTTGCCTACACGACTCGGCCTTGGCTGCTCACTACTAATGAGGCGGCTCCAGGCTGCCCCTCGCCAAATTCGATGACCGGTCTATTCCACCCGGCGCCCGGCGATCACCACTCGTAGCGCGCTGAATACGGCCTGTTGGCTAACCCGCGGCGTGTTCCGGGCCGCCGCTGCCAGCGAGGTATCCATCGACGCCGGTGAGGTTGAGCACATGAGCGACCCGGCCTTGGCCAGCCATGACCTGGAGTTCATCGCCAGGTGCAGATCTACGCGTTACGAGTCGGCGTCGGGCTCGTGGTCGTTGACCTGCAGCGGGACTTGCCGGGATTCTCATTTCCGGCGACGGCCGTGATTGTCCACGTTGGTCGCTGATCCGTCGGCTCTCCCGCCACCGGCCCACCCTAGGACCCGGATTAGTGCGCAGATCCGCCCGCCACGAGCGACAAACCTTCAACTTTGGGCCTCGCAGATACTTCCAACGCGGAGTGGTGGCTGAAGGCAGGACTGATGAAGCTGAGGGATCAGCTCATTCGCGGTCGATCGCGAGGCCGTGCTCCTCAAGGAGGAAACGGAGCAGATGCTGTGTCTGACCGACGGCTCGCTATGACTGTAGGGCCTGTGCGCCGGCCAGGTTCAGCACGTTCGGTAGGCCAATCCCGGCAGGTCCACGCATGACCGGTCTGCCGCCGGCGTTCAGGGCGGCGTCGAGGTCGATGGCGGCGCGGACCAGGGCTAGGTGCGTGAACGCTTGAGGAAAGTTGCCGATCTGGCGACCGGTCGGATCGATCTCCTCGGAGTAGAGCCCGACGTGGTTGGCGTAGGTCAGCATCTTCTCGAAGGCATACTGAGCCTCGTCGAGGCGTCCAGCGCCGGCTAGGGCATCAACGTAGAAGAAGGAACACAGTGAGAAGGTGCCTTCCTCACCGCGCAGGCCGTCCGGCGATGCGCTGGGGTTGTACCGGTAGACCAGGCTGTCGGTTACCAGTTCTTCGTCCATCGCGGACAGCGTCGACAGCCACATGGGGTCTCTGGGAGGGATGAATCCGACGACGGGCATCAGCAGGTTCACTGCGTCGAGGACGTCGGTGCCCGGGTAGGCGGTGAAGGCCCCCCGGGCGGGGTTCCAGGAGTTGTCCAAGATTTGCCGGCAGATCGCGTCGCGGTTGTCGATCCAGCGCTGGACGTTACCCGGTCGGCCGCGATCGCGCGCCATACGAATGGCTCGGTCCAATGCAACCCAGGACATCACCCGTCCGTAAGTGAAGTCTTTGCGCCCGCCGCGAGTTTCCCAGACTCCCTCTTCTGGCTGGTTCCAGTTGTCGCATACCCAGTCGACGATTTTGGTTAGTTCGAGCCAGGCTGTGTAGCCGATCGGGTCGAATGAGTCGGCTACGCCAATCGAGTCCATGACCTCGCCGTATATGTCTAGCTGGAGCTGGTCGGCGGCCCCATTACCGATTCGTACTGGACGTGAGCCCATGTAGCCTTCGAAATGGTCCAAAGACTGCTCAGTCAGATCCGAGGAGCCATCGACGCGATACATGACCTTGAGTGGGCCGGACGATGTTCCTGCATGTTCCGATACCCGGTTGGCAACCCAATCGAGAAACGCTCTCGCCTCGTCGGTGTAGCCCAGCCCTAGCAGTGCGTAGACGGAGAAAGACGCGTCCCGGATCCAGGTGAACCGGTAGTCCCAATTGCGTTCGCCGCCCACTTGCTCGGGCAGCCCTGCCGTCGTCGCAGCCACCAAGGCACCGGTGGGGGCATACGTCATCAACTTCAGCGTCATCGCCGAGCGGTGAACGATCTCCCGCCAGCGACCCTGGTACGTGCAGCGGTTAAGCCACGAGCGCCAGTACCCCACGGTCTGCTCAAACATCGCTATCACTGTCGCCGGATTCATCGGCTGCGGCGCCTGCTGCGACGCCGTCTCCAGCATGAATCCCCTGACCTCGCCAGCTTGCAGCGTGAAGTCCAGGCGGACGTCACCGGCTCCACTTTGCTCGACCCCGGCGGCGCCATGCAGTACCAAGTCGTGCCCGTCCGCTCGAAAGACCGCTCCCTCGCTCGTCACACCCAGTTGGTGATTCTGCCGTGCGAAGTCGAAGCGGGGCTCGCACTCCAAGCGGAACGGCAATCGCCCACGCAAGCATCGAACGACTCGGACGATCTTGTGGTTGTCGGTCACGACCGTAGGATTCTCTACGGGCATGAAATCGACGAGTTCTCCGACTCCCGCGTCAGTCATGAATCGGGTGATCAGGCATGCAGACTGCGGGAAGTACATTTGTGTGGTCGTGCAGTCGTGAAGCCTCGGCGCGATCCGGAACCGGCCGCCCTTGCGTGCATCGAGAAGCGACGCGAAGATACCTGGCGAGTCGAACCGCGGAGCGCAGAAAAAGTCAATCGTCCCGTCTGTTGTAACGAGTGCCGACGTCTGCATATCGCCAATAAGGCCATGGTCGCTAATCGGAGGATATGCATTCACAAGGTGCTCCCTCCTGCTTCATGCCAGTGCGCATAAGAGTTTCATCACATCGCGACCGCACGCCGACGCAGGTCTCGCAGGGCGCACCGCAAACCGCATTCCACAATGTCTTGGACTAAAGAAGCATCGGGTGCAGCACTGTACCGCTCGAATATTCACCGCTCCGGTGGCCCGCAATGCTTTGCAATAAATTCTAAGCGCCGGGCCCGGCATTCGCAGGCGATCACGTAATTCCGGCTGAGGACTCCCGGGCCGACAACGCGCGCACGCCTTGCCGCCATGATCGCTGCCGTGGTCCGGACGGCAGGCACGATATTGGGCGAGCGCACGGGTTCGTGCGGGAAGGCCGATTCGTGCGCCGTCGACCGGATGATTCGCGCCATGCGGGACTGACCCCGCCGTCGATGAGCCACAGTGGACAGAAGTGCCGGTGCGGCCGCGTCGTTCGGATGGTTTTCGGCGTCATGGATCCCGTGATACGCGACTTTCCCAGGGTGTCCATCGGGCCGGCGGGCGGCGGTGCAAGCAAGCGCAGGCGGTTTATCGCGTCCGGTTCACTGGCCGGTATCGAACTGGCGTCGGGATGTAACCGGTGTGGCTGACGCGGTCCGATGTGGCCGGGTCACGCCGGCGGCGGACCGCATACGGCTGCGATGCGGCCACCAGCGGTGTGAGATCGGGCCTTCAGGCTGTTTTCACGCCGGACAAGGGCAGCGGCGATAGCGTTGACCTAGAAGTGATGGACCGAGGGAGGGATCATGGACTTCTCCGCAGAACTCGACGGACTGCAGCAGCAGGTCGCACAAACGAAGTCTACAGTGCAGGCCGCCACCACCGACTCCCGCGAGCAGCTCAGGCAGCGTATCGACCAGGCCCAGGTCGAAACGGACACACGTGCCCGGGAGACACAGCAGAGTCCACAGGGCCGCGACGCCCAGCAAAAGTGGGCGAAAATGAGGGCCGATGCGGGCGACAAGATGGGCGAGGTCAAGGCTCGCATCGACAAGCGGAACCGAGAGATGGACGCGAACATGGCGGCAGACGACGCGGACTGGGCAGAGGCTGACGCGGTCGAAGCCGTCGACTACGCCGCCTGGACCTTGGACAACGCACGCGTCGCCATGCTGGATGCGATCGACGCCCGCGCCTATGCCACCGCCCAGGCGAGCGGGGCGCGCTAGCCCCGGCCGGGGAGGCACCGCACGAATGCCACGCGCCAGGCGCCCGGCCCGTGCAGGACCACGGGCCGGGTGCCGGCCAACCCGCGAGGGAGCTTGCCATGACGAGCGAAGCGACGCCCCGCACATTGCGCGAGATGGTGCGGGGGGAAACCCGGCAGATGTCCGGGGACTGGTGGTGGTACCTGGTACTCGGGACCCTGTGGACCCTGTTCGGCATGTTCGTGCTGTCCTACCGCGTGGGCAGTGTGGCCGCGGTGGCGGCGTTCGTCGGCGCCGCCTTCCTGTTCGGTGGCACAACGCAGCTCGCGCTGTCCATGTTGATACCGGGCGGTTGGCGCTGGCTGTACATCATGGTGGGGATCCTGGCATTGATCGCCGGAGTCATAACCTTCGCCTGGCCGGCCATCACGCTGTACGTGGTGTCCATCTTCGTGGCCTGGTACCTGATCGTCTTCGGCATCATGCACTTCATTAACGCGCTGGCCGGCCCGAAGGTGGCGTGGTGGTGGACGGACTTGCTGCTCGGGATCGCCGAGTTCGTCCTCGGGGTGTGGGCGGCGCGTTCATGGCAACGTTCATTACTCACGCTGGTGACCCTCGTCGGCGTTTGGGCCATCTTCCACGGCGTGAGCCAGATCATCGGCGCCTTCACATTGAAGGACGCCGGGAAGCGAGCCGAACGCGCCATCGGCTGACCTCCGTCGAGAGTGGACAGATCAGCCGCGCGTTGGCCACACGCTGATCGCCGAGATGGTAAACGATGTCGGCATCGACTCCGACGAGAACTTCGAAGGCAGCTACTTCTACCGCCTCCGATGACTCCACCACCCAGCGGACCACTGGTCGACGGCCCAACCCCTCGGG
The DNA here is from genome assembly GCA_963724705.1 of uncultured Actinomycetota bacterium. Lineage (GTDB taxonomy): Bacteria > Actinomycetota > Actinomycetes > Mycobacteriales > Micromonosporaceae > DASQPR01. Next base: position 154,890 of record CAVRVS010000004.1, on the reverse strand, counting down.
CACCGGGCTGACTTCGCCGCAGAGTTAGCTGACCTCCTTTGCATTTGGGAAGAGGTCAACTGCTTGCTCCCAATCTGCTCCCACCGGTAAGGGATCAGCGCACGCTCACCCGTTTCGATCGCCTCGATCAAGAAGCCCCAGCTCAGGCGGTATCTAACATCGTGGATGGCCGATGAAAACTTCCCAAAAGGAGGGTGTCAGTGACCGTCCGCCAACGTCCATGACCTGCCCAAATACGAGGCATCGCAGCTCAACGGGGGCGGTTAGCGTCAGTTCGACGCAATTGGACGCCGTACAAACCAGTTCGGACACTCGCGCTGCTCCCAATCCGCTCCCCCGCCCCTCATGCCACGCACGACATCATTGCCATCGTGGCCGACGTCGAAACAGGGGTGACCAACGGTTTCCTAAGTCATCGACCACCGTCGCTGCACCAGTTGACGAACTGGACATCCTCAGAAACCCTCGCCGGATGCCGGCGGGCAGCGGTAGGTCAGACTCTGGCCTCTTCGCCCGACCCGGGCCTGTGAAGCCCGGTCCTGGACGTCGTCAGGACCGTTCGGCAGACCGGTTATCGGCACTTGTGGTTCACCCGTAGCCCGCATGCCTCGGACTTCTACCTGGCCGTGGAATTCGTCGAGACCGGCCGGGTCGCAACTGAGTTGGGCGCCGGTCTGCGCATGTACCTCAACCTGACCCGAAAGTGACCTCCACCCGGTTGACGCCCCACGCTCGCCGCGTGCGACCACTCGGCAGCACAGAGAGCGCCACACACCAGAAGGCAGCCAGCTTGCATTGGCATTCTCTGGCGCTGAAGAGGCCTTGCGGATCAGTCGATGGCGAAACGTTGAGCAGCTCAAAAAGCAGACGTCAGTCCTCTACGGCATTCAGAATGCGAATGTCGCGTTCGGCGCCGTCGCCGAGCTCCGCGAGCGCCTCCTGGTATGCGCGGCTGCGGTATGCCGCGACTGCGGCATCGGCGCTATCGAAGCGGATGACGGTTGTGCGCAGAGCAGCGGATCCCTCCAACACATGCACTGGGTTGCCGCGGGCGAGGAACACTCCGCCTGCAGCCCGCATCGCCGGGCCGGCCAACTCGACGTAGCGCGCAAGCCTGGACTCGTCATGGATGGCGGTGAACGTGTTGATCCAATAGGCGGTCATGCCCCTATGGTGCCCCTTCATCGCTGGGCCGGATGGCCGGGCTCAACCCGCGTCAAGGATCAAACATGAGCCACCCGACTGTGTCGGCATTGTAGAGATCGGTTACAGCAGTGATCCGGCGTACCGCCGGCGTCGTTAAGCCACGACGATGGTCGCGGAATTGCTGCGCTGGGTCGCCGCAGCGGTTGGCCGCAGCGACCGCCGACATCGACGCCGACGTGTTGCTCACCGGCCACAGCCACGTCCAGTTCCACCGCCGGTTCGATGGCCTGCGGATCCACCACAGCGTGAACCCTGGCAGCGTCGGCATCCCCTACGATGTGGCCGCGCCGGGCGCGTGCTGGCTACGTCTCCCCCGGCTTGGTGGTCGGCGTGGAGTTGGTGGTGGGCTCAGTTGGCGGCGAGGACCGGGCGGGGCGCTTGTTGTGGTGTCCGCGCCGCGCTGAGCAGTTGTCGTGTGGCGATGATGTGCAGCGCGAGCAGCACCGGCACGCCGACGGTCGGGATCACCGCGAGCGGCAGTTCGCTGATGGCGCTGTTTACCGGGGTCACGTGGATGATCTGGTAGCCGGTGAGGCCGCCGAGGCCGAGGGCGACCACGAGATCGGTGATGCCGAGCGCTTCGAACCACAACGCGCCGCGGTGACCGGTGCCTCGCGCCAAGCGGCGCGCCATGAATGGCGCGGCGACACCGGCTGCGATGTCGCCGAGACCGGCGGGCACGGCGAATAGGGCTGGTAGGTGACCGAGGCCCATTGTGATCAGGAAGACCAGCCCGCCGACTCGGAAGATGTGCGGGAGCATGAGGCGACTGGTCATGCCGGGAGCCGATAGTGCGCGCGTCACCGTAGGAATTCGGCTGGCCGCCAGCAGTGCGACCAGAACGGTGATCGGGGTGATGCCGAGCCAGGGCAGCTGCTTTCCAAGCTGCGTGTGGTACGAGCCGGCCGCCGCGATCGCCGTACTGGCCGCGAACCAGCCGCCGAGCAGGACGGCGGCGGCTCCGGTGAGCAGTGCCGCCCGCCGGTGCCCGAGACCGGCGCGTTGCGCGCCGCCGTACAACACGAAGCAGGCCATGGCCAGGATTCCGATCACTTCGGCCAGAGTTAGCGCCCACAGAAAGCCGGGAGGGTCAAACATCGCATCCTTCTCACTATCTACTAGATACTATTTTGCAGATAGTATCTACGCGAGAGTATCCTGGCAAGCGTGAATCGGAATGTCCGCACCTACAACCACTTCTGCGCCGTCGCCCGCACCCTGGAACTCGTCGGCGACCGGTGGAGCCTGCTGGTGATCCGCGACCTGCTCACCGGCCCTAAGCGGTTCACCGACCTGATGGAACGCCTCGCCGGCATCACCCCCAAGACGCTGACCCAGCGCCTGCGCGAGCTCACCGACGTCGGTGCGGTCTCCGCCGATCGCGAGCCCGGCCGCCGCGAAGTGCAATACCGGCTAACCGACACCGGTCAGGAACTCGGACCGGTCGTGGACGCGCTCAACTGGTGGGGGCTGCAACACGCGTGGCGCTGGCCGCAACCAGGTGAACCGTTGCACGTCGAGCACCTGCTCCGGGCCGTCACTCAGGCCATCGACAACACCACCGGCGATCACGAACCGGCCCGGTGGCACCTCCGGTTCCCCGACGACGACTACCTCGTCGAAAGTGACGGTCACCGGTGGTCGCTGGCCACAACCGATCCGCAGGTGCGCGCGGACGTAACCGTCACCGCGACCGTCGCAGCATTCACCCAATACCTATTCGCCTCAGCCGGCACGCCCGAACCTGACAGCGAGATCGACATCGCGGGAAACACCAGAGCCGTACGACGGTTCAAACGGCTTATCCGCGCCATCGCCGACGTCGTCGGCACGCCATAATCGACCTCAATCCGTCAACCCGTGCCCGACGGCGGTGCTTGCTGTCGTCGGTCCAGGCAGCGAGACGGCCTGGTGTCGAACACCGGCTGCGACCCATTCGCGGCCCGCGGGTCGACCGCGGCGCTGCCAAGCCTGAAGTGCTTTAGGTTGCGCGGGGTGCTGTTGTGGTGTCGGCTCGATTGCAACCCCGACATGGGGGTCACGAGCAGCCTGACGCACGTGTCGGCGGATGCCGACGAGTTCGATTGATGCGCCGATGCCGGCGAACTCGCTAATGACGAGGCCGGTGTTGATCAGGAGCACGCGGAACAGAGCCAGCCCGGTCAGCCGCAGACTGAACCCGTGCTCGAAGCGGGCGCCGACGAGGGCGTGTGCGACGTTGCGTCCAATACATTTGCCAAGTCGGACGAGCCGTGGTCCCGCGCGTCGAACACGGCCTCGTCGGCGCACGATACGTTCACGATTTCACTTGAGCGCACCCTGAAGGAGGGCCTTGACGAAGCTCCGCTGGAATACAAGGTAGATGACCAGGGAGGGCGCGATGATAGTCAAAGATCCGGCGCACAGCAGTGCGGTATCGGTGCTGTACTGGCCCTGGAACGCGCCGAGGCCGCCGGCGACGGTTCGTTTGGTGGGGTTGTCAATGAGGACCAGTGGCAGCAGGTACTGGTTCCAGGTGGCGAGGAAGAACAGGATGGTCAGGGCTGAGACGGCGGGTTTGGCTACGGGTAGGTGGATGGCGCGGAAGATTTGCCAGTTGTTGGCGCCGTCGACTCGGCCGGCTTCGGTGAGTGCGGGTTCGGTGTCCAGGAAGTGTGTCCGCATCCAGAAGACACCGAACGGCATGAGTAGGCCGATCAGTGGTAGGACGACCGCCAGTCGGGATCCGAGCAGTCCGATCTGTTGGATGTCGTAGTACAGGGGCGTGATGAGGGCCTCGAATGGCAGAGTGAGGCCGAGTAGGAACAGTGCGGTGAGGGTCTTGCTCCCGAACGGCCGCAGCTGCGCTAGGGCGTATCCGGCCAGAGTGGCGGATAGCACCGCTACGGGGACGACGCCGAGGACGATGAGGCTGCTGGAGCGAAACAGCGCCGCGAGGTTCGCGGTGTCCCAGGCCGTGACGAAGTTGTGCCAGTGTGGGTGACGTGGCCAAGTGATGCCGGGCGGGCTGGACCCTTGCGGGGCGATGGCGGCGGTGAACATGCTCAGCAGCGGGATGATCGCGAAGGCCATCATCGCCGCGAGCAGAGCGGTTCGGGTGAGCTGCTCGCTCCGGCTGCTCGGCGGGGTGTTCATCGGTCCCGGCCGAGGCGCTGGATGGGAACGATCACGATCAGGATTAGCGCGGCGAGACAGATGGCGAGCGCGGACGCCTGGCCGATCCGCTGGTCAAGGAATGTGAGCCGGTAGATCTCGACTCCCGGGACCATCGTCTGGTAGCCGGGACCGCCACCGGTGGATACCTGAATGACGTCGAAGCTGGCGAGCGCGGCGATGGTGGTGAACGTTGTACAGACGACGAGTTCCCGCCGCAGGCCGGGAAGGGTGACGGCGCGGAACTGTTGCCAGCGTCCGGCGCCGTCGATGCGGGTTGCCTCGTAGAGGGCCGGATCGATCTTGCCGATTCCGGCGAGCAGCAGGATGGTGCAGAAGCCGAGCATGACCCAGATCCCGATGACGCCGACGGCGGGTAAGGCGAAGGTGAAGTCGCCCAGCCATGCCCTGGTGGCGTGGCCGAGGCCGACCACGCGAAGGACCTGGTTGACCACCCCGTCCGCGGAGTACATCCAGCTCCACGCCACGCCGGCGGCCACCAGCGGCAGGATTTGCGGGATGAACAGGATGGTGCGCGCGGTTGTCGTGAACGGGCCGGACCGAAGTTCCCGGATCAGGCTCGCGGCGGCTAGGCCGAGCCCGACGGGGATCACGGTGTAGAACACGATCAGCACGAAGGCGTGGCCGATCGAGTCCAGTAACTCGGGTTGGATGAACACCGCCCGCCAGTTACTGAGCCCTGCCGGTGTCGCGCGCCCGATGCCGTCCCAGTTGTAGAACGAGTACTGGATCGACTGTCCGAGGGGGTAGAGCACGAACGCGGCGTAGAACGCGAACGCGGGCGCGATCCATACCAGCGCCATCGTTGACCGGCGCCGCCTCGATCGCGGGCCAGCCGATCGGCCGCGGCGTCGCGGCGCGGCGCTGCGAGGCGCGGCGTCGCGTGTCCGCGACGGATCGGTTTGGCCCACGGTGTCGTGCGGGATCGTCGTCATGGCTGCCTGAGATAGGTACGGCGATTTAACGGCATGGCGCTAGTGTGCGAGATCGCTCGTGTAATCGGCCTGGATTTTTGCCGCGAACGCCGCCGGAGTGACCTTCCCGGCCAGCAGCAGCTGGGTTTGCGGCAGCAGGGTGTTGACTTGGATCGAAGCGGTGGCGTTGGCCATGAAGTCGACCAGGCCGTCACTTTTCAACAGCTGCTGGAAGGCGGCGACGGTAGCCGCGACGACCGAGCCGCTAGCAGCGGACGGAGTCGGCGCGTCGCTGGGGCCGGCCGGGACGACGCCGCCGAGGGTAACGGTGTCTGCGCGGGCGCCTGGGTCGGTCTGGATAAAGTTCAGGAACGCCGCGGCCACCGCGGCGTGCGGCGCCTTGGCCGGCATAGCAAGGGTGTCGGCCGCGGTCATCGCCGTGTACGGGTTACCGGTGGTAAGCGGCGGGAACAGGAAGAACCCGAACTTGCCCGGGCCGGCCTTGTCGAGGCCAGGCGCCTGCCAGTTTCCGCTAGGGAAGAACACGCCGGTTCCGGCGGCGAAGGTTGCCGGTGCCTGGGTCTGGTCGACACTGTTCACGTCGGCGGCGAAGTAGCCACTGTTTGCCCACTGCCGCAACGTGGTGGCGGCGGTGACGGTTGCCGGGGTGTTGATTGTGGCGCCCGCGGTGTCGTAGTTCCACGCCTGCACCTGTTGGGCGGAGTTCGCGTAGTCCATCTGGAGGTTCTGCAGCGGGAAGACGGTGCCGCCGTCCTTGCCGTTGATGAGGATGGGCAGCAGCCCGGCGGCTTTCGCCTTGGCCAGTAGTTGTTCCAAGTCGGGCAGCGTCGCCGGTGGCGTGGTCATGCCGATGCGCGCCGTCAATGCGGTGTTGTAGTAGACGCCGGTGAGGCCGAAGCCCGGACCGACTCCGTATAGCGAGCCGGACCCTCGCTGGGTGCCGTTGCTACCGACGCGGGTGGAGGCGAACTGGGACTGGGGCCACGAAGTCCATCCGTAGGCCTTCGCGTAGCTGTCGAGGTTGGTGACCAGGTGGTCGGTGACCAGGTTGCCGAACGAGGCGATCCGAACGAGATCGGGCACGTCGGTACCGGCCAGAATCCGCGGCGTGTTGGTGACCAACGAGTTGTAGTCCTGACTGGTGACCTTGACGGTCACGTTCGGGTATTTGGTGTGGAACGCCGTACCGAAGGCGTTGAACAGCGCGACATCCGGCGTGGATACCAGGATCGTCAATGTGGTCGGGCTGGTGCCGACGGTCACGCTCACCCCGCTCGGCGCGGCGTCGGCGGTCTTGCTGTGCGAGCCGGGTGAACATGCGGAGACGGCCGCGAGGCTCGCGGTGATTGCGACGAGCATGGATCCGACTCGCCGGGCTGGGTGGGTTCGCTGCGGATGGGTCAACACAATCGCTCCTTTGTTGACTGGTCGTTCGGATAACTTGGCTGCCGGTGGTGCGGCTCAGCTCGCGACGTCCGGCGGCCCGGGCTGCTGAACCGCGGCGCGGACCGCGTCAGCGACGAGTTCCATCGCCCGATGCGCGTCCGACAGCACGCCACGCATCTGGAAGAACCCATGGATTTGGCCGGGGAACTCGTAGCGGGCGACCGGCACCCCGTCGGCGCGCAGCCGCTCGGCGTACGATTCGGCCTCGCCGCGCAGGATGTCGTGCTCGGCCGTGACGATCACGGCCGGAGCGACGCCGCGAAGCGAGCTCACCCGAGCCGGTGAAGCGTACGGCTCGATACGGCGGGCTGGTTCGGGGACGTACTGCTCCCAGATGTAGTTGATGCGGTCGAACGCCGTGGTTCCGAATTCGGTCTGGCCGGCGAAGGTGGTGTACCGGTCGCGGAAGCGCGCCTTGTACGGCGTCTCGGCCGAGCTGTCCAGGACCGGATAGATGAGCACCTGCAGGGCGAGCGCGACGCGCAGGTCACGTGCCTTGATTGCCGTGGCCGCGACCAGGTTGCCTCCGGAGCTGTCGCCGGCGATCACGATCCGGTCGAAGCGGCTCGACGCCCACTCCAATGCGGCCCACACGTCCTCAAGGCCGGCCGGAAATGGATGCTCCGGGGCCAGGCGGTACGCCACAGCCAGCACCGGTGCTCCCGATGCTGCCGCCAACGCCCGAGTAACGCCCTCATAGCAGTCCAAGTCGCCGTGAATCCAGCCGCCGCCGTGTATCCACATCACCGCCGATCGACCGGGCCCCGGTGAGGTCGGCCGGTACAGGCGGCATCGCACCCCACCGGCCACGACCTCGTCGACAGCGGCCATCGGCGTGAGCGCACCGCGGACAGCGAGCGCCTCAGCGCGGGTTTGCCGGCGCAGAGCCGCGATGTCACCGGTACGCCAGGTCGAGTCGGGCCGGACCGTCTCGAGGTAGCGGCGTACCTCGTCGTTCGGCACCGGCGTCGCCGATCCGGCAATCGCATCCGCTTCCACCGGCACCCCTTTCATCCGCCGCCTGGCCCCTAGCCGACAACAACCTGGTTAACCAGTCAGTTTTGAAAAACATACTGGTTGGTCAGTTTGTTGTCTAGAATCTGGCGCATGCCTTCTGAATCCGCTGAAGCCACGGCACGCGTCGACCCCGTTCGGCCGCGTGACCGGCGCGAGTCCAAAGGCCAGGCGCGCAAGCGTCAGATCATCGAGGTAGCGACCCGCATACTGGCCCGCAACGGGGCCCGGGGAACCACGCTCACCGACATCGCCATCGAGGTCGGCATCTCGCAAGGCGCGGTCGTCTACCACTTCCGGACCAAGGACGAACTGCTCCAGGCGGTCCTGGCCAACCGTGACCAGTTCGAGAACGACCAACTCTGGAAGAACGGCCCCGATCCGGGACTCGAGATCTTCGACATCATCGCCAGCATCGTGCGGAGCTGGGCCGTCCACCCGGAGATCGTGGGCCTGCTCGCGGTACTTCTCGCCGAAAACGTCGGCGACGATGGCCCGCTCAGGTCGATACTCCGACAAAACTACGAGCTGACCATCGACCGCATCCGTTCCACCCTCCGCGCGGCCCAGGACCGCCAGGAGATAAACGCCGACGTGGACCCGCGCCGAAAGGCAATCGAGATACTCGCCTTCGTCAGTGGACTCGAACTCGCCTGGCTCATCACTCCCGACCTACCCGCCGCCGAAACAGCCACGCAATGGGCCCAACAACAACGAAAAGCGCTCACCGGCTGACGCCGGACGGACTGGCCGCAGGTTTCACACGGAAGCCCAGGCGGAAGATCAGACGCCAAACCTATGCATAATCTGCCGGTGCGCCGCCCGGGACTCGAAGCGGCGCTCTCGCGGGTGCTGGTTGCTGACCACATTTGCATTTGGGAAGAGGTCACGCGCTTGCTCCCAATCTGCTCCCACCGGTAAGGGATCAGCGAACGCTCGCCCGTTTCGATCGCCTCGATCAACAAACCCCAGGTCAGGCGGTATCTAACATCGTGGATGGCCGATGAAAACTTCCCAAAAGGAGGGTGTCAGTGACCGTCCGCCAACACCGATGACCTGCCCAGAAATGAGGCATCGCAGCTCAGCGGCGACGATTGCCGTCAGTTCGCCGCACTTGGACGCCGTACAAGCCAGTTCGGACACTCGCGCTGCTCCCACTCCGCTCCCCCACCTGACCCACCATTGCGAGGCTGGTCTGGCATCTCACGGACCGCGATCCGAGCTGAGCAACAGTTTCCCAAGTCGTCGACCATCGTTGCTGTTTCTCGCTGACGGCCGGACATCCTTGGCCACCGTTACCGCACAGGGAATCCTGAGGGGCTCCGTCCGCTCCGCAGGCGGTCGGGTGACGATCACACGCCGGGTCGGTTCGGCGCGAAGACTTGGGACGGTCTGCGCCTCGTGCCAATGTGCTGCACACGAGCGAGTCGCGACGTTGATCCATGGAGACATCAGCGTGTTCATCGGCTCCACGATCAATTCTGCATCGTTGCACTCTGGACTGGTACTTGGCGCGTCGTAGGGCGTTGGTCCTCATGCAGGCGCGTGCGCCGCCAGGAAGTCGTCGATCGCCGCTCGGACCGCTGTCGTTTCCGGTCCGCCGGTCCTAGCCGCCAGCTGTACACCGTGACTGTTGCAGTTCGGTGCGACAAGCAGTTTCTTGTCAGTGCCTGCCGGGGTGGCGTTCGACAGCGTCCGCGCGTCGTCAGCGAAGCCGGAGTCGCCGACGCAAACCGCGTACAGCACCGGAACCGTGAGGTGCTTGACCGCCTCGGCGGCGTCGACACCGTCGAAGCGGGCTGGACCGGACAGACTCGCCACTGCAGCGACCGGCGGCGCGATCTGTGCGGCGGCCGCAAGCACCGCGGTCCCACCCATCGAGGCACCGATGAGCACCACCGTGGTGACCCCCTGGGTGCGCAGGTACCCGGCGGCCGCCACGACCGCCGCGTCATTGGCGTCGCTACCGGTCGACAGGCCTGAGCCGGCGAAGTCGAAAATCAGCGACCGGTAGCCGGCCAGGGCGAGTTCATGCGCGTAGTCGCCCCATTGACACCGGTCGCCTCGGCTCTGGTGAGCCAACACAACCCCGGTCTTACCGGTGCCCACAACGACCCCGACCAGATTCGTCGCGCCTGCCGCGCCGAAGTGGACCGTCTGGCCCCCGGCGGTGGAAGCCCCACAACTGGCATCGACCAGCCGCGCCGAGGAACTCGGCGACAGCGCCGAGGACGGCGTCGCGGCCGTACGCCTCGCGATCGACGTGCCACCTGCGCAACCAGCAAGCACGGCAACGGTCGCAACGGCCGCCAACCGTCGAATCATCGCCATCGACATATTTCCCACCCGCTGGATGCTATCGCGGGTGTGTACCTGAAGGCCCGAGTCGCAGTGAACTTGTGGGCATCATCCGTGTCGCGCGATGCCGACCCGGGCCGGCATAGTCGCCGCGCTCCCAGGCGCCGGGGTCCACTCAAGGCACTGTCGGGCGGTCAGCGTGACGTCAGCGGCCGGGTCCAGACCGAGTGCGAGTTCCACGGTTCCGGTCAACAGTTTGTTGATGTCGTTGCCGGGATTCCAGTCGGCTGGCAGTCCCCAGCCGGCGTGGGCGGAGCCGGGCGCGTATGCCGAGAGGGCAGGTGTGCGTCTCGACTGAGGTCAGTGCGAGTCTCGGGGCACTGCGGCGCCCCGTGATCCGGTAAGGAAGTCGAGGTCCGCGCCGGCGTCGGCCTGTAGGACGTGCTCCCGGTAGAGCCAGCGGTAGCCCGACCGATCCTCCGGGCGCAGCGTAGGCGACCACGCTTCGGCCCGCTGGGCCAGCTCGTCGGCCGACACGTCTACGGTCAGCGACCGTGCGGGCACGTCGAGACGGATCCGGTCACCGGTACGTACCAACGCAAGCGGCCCACCCACCGCGGCCTCGGGCGAGACGTGCAGCACTACCGTGCCGTAGCCGGTGCCGCTCATTCGCCCGTCGCTGATGCGCACCATGTCTGTCACCCCTTCCCGGAGCAGCCGGGCCGGAATCGGGACGTTGGCCACCTCCGGCATGCCCGGGTAACCCTTTGGCCCAGCGCCACGGATCACGATCACGTCGTCCGCGGTCATGGCGAGATCGTCGTCGTCGCACACGGCGTGGTACTCCTCGGGCGAATCGAACACGACGGCCCGCCCTTCGTGGATCAGCAGGTGCGGTGACGCCGCGGACTGCTTGATGACGGCGCCGGACGGGCAAAGGTTGCCCTTCAACACTGCGGTGCCGGTACCGGCGGGCAGCAACGGCGTTCCGAGTGGCCGGATCACCTCGTCGTTCCAGCATTCGGCCGACGCGGCGTTGTCGCCAATCGTCTTGCCGTTGACCGTGAGCTGATCGGGGTTGAGTAGGTGCGCCTCGGCGAGACGCCGCAGCACGACGGGCAGCCCACCGGCGTAGCAGAAGTCCTCCATGAGGAAGCGACCGGACGGCATGAGGTCGACCAGCGTGGGCACGTTACGCGCCAGCACGTCGAAATCGTCGACGGTCAGCTCCACACCGACTCGGCCGGCGAGTGCGATGAGGTGGATGACCGCGTTGGTGGAGCCGCCGATCGCCGCGTTCGCTCGGATCGCGTTCTCGAACGCGGCGCGGGTGAGAATCGAGCTCGGCCGCACGTCGTCGTCGACCAGGGCCACGATCCGCTGTCCGGCGGCTTGGGCCGTCTCGTACCGCCGGGAGTCGACTGCCGGCCACGTCGCCGATCCGGGCAGCTGCATACCGAGCGCTTCGGCCATGCAGGCCATCGTGGAGGCCGTACCCATGGTCATGCAGTGGCCGTCGGAGCGAGCCATGCATCCTTCGGCGACCTGGCAGTCCTCGACGCTCATCCGCCCGGCCTTGACCTCCGCCTCGAACTTCCAAACGTGCGTTCCGGATCCCACGTCCTGGCCCCGGAATTTGCCGTTCAGCATCGGCCCGCCGGTGACCATGATGGCCGGCAAGTCCACGCTCGCCGCGGCCATGAGTAGGCCGGGGGTCGTCTTGTCACAGCCGGAGAGCAGCACGACGCCGTCGAGTGGGTTGGCGCGCATGAGCTCCTCGGCGACGAGAGCCAGCAGATTGCGGTAGAGCATCGCGGTAGGGCGCATGAGCGTTTCCCCGGTCGCCATGACTGGGAACACGAGTGGGAAGCCACCGGCCTGCCACACGCCGCGCTTGACCGCTTCGGCGACGCGATCGAGGTGGGCGTTGCACGGGGCGAGTTCCGACCAGGTGGACGCAATTCCGATGACGGGTCGGCCGTCGAACACCTCTGGCCCGTACCCCTGATTACGCAACCACGACCGATATACCATCCCGGAGCGCCCATCCGCCCCGAACCACTCCTGGCTACGCCGGCGCGAACTCCGTCCGTCTGCCCTCCGCGCCACGGTCACGTCCGAAGCCTCCGTTCGCCGTTCGGCAAGACGATAGCGCGCCCGACGCCGCCACCGGTCAAGTCCGCGACGGCGTCGTTGATCGATTCAAGAGAGTACCGCTTGCCGATGAGCGCATCGATCGGCAGCCGGCCGGCGCGGTACAGCTCCAACAGGTGAGGCACGTCGACCAGTGGATTCGACGAGCCGTACAGGCTGCCGACGATCCGTTTCTCCCGCTGTACGAGCGCGTTGACCGGCACCGCGAGGCGGTTATCGCGAGCGCCCAGGCCGACGGCGACCATCGTCCCACCCGGACGCAGCACGTCAAAGGCTTGGCTGAGCGTGTCCGGGCGGCCGATCGCCTCGACCGCCCAATCGACACCGTTCGGGCACGCTCGCGCGAGGGCGGCGGGCACGTCCTCGATCGACGCGTCGACGACGTGGGTCGCTCCTAGCTCCGCCGCCGCGGTCAGCCGGTCGCGCACGACGTCGATGGCGATGATCGGGTACGCGCCGCCGAGGACGGCGCCCATAACGACGGACAGTCCGACGCCACCTGCGCCGAAGACGGCGATAGCCTCTCCCGCGCAGGCACCGATGACGTGGCGGACGGCGCCGACGCCGGTGATGACCGCGCAGCCGGTCACGGCCGCGACCTCTGGCGGAACATCGGGCGGAATCGCGACGACCGCGTGCTCGGATACGACAGCGTATTCGGCGAAGCACGACACCCCGAGCAGGTGATGTATCGTCCGCCCGTCCGGGCGGCGCAGGCGTGACGTGCCGTCAAGCAGGCCGCCGGAGGTCGCATGTACCGCTCCGGACTGGCAGAGATTGGGTCGCCCGGTTAGGCAGAACCTGCACTGTCCGCAGCGCGGCCGCCACATCAGGCATACCGCGTCGCCCGGCCGCAGCCGGCTGACCCCTGGCCCGACCGCCTCGATCACGCCAGCACCCTCGTGTCCCGGCACGACCGGCAGCGGGCAGACAAGGTCGCCGGCCAGGTAGTGGTAGTCGCTGTGGCACATACCAGCGGCGTCAATGCGGACGAGGACTTCGGCCGGGCCGGGGTCGTCGAGGATCACGTCCTCGACGACCATTCCGGCGCCGGCCACGTCGCAGACGGCCGCCCTCATCCGCATTCTGCGGTCCTGCTACGGCTGCGCTTACGCATCAACGGTCACCAACACGGTGGGTTCACCGGAGGCGACCCGGAACGCGGCGGACTTCCCGTCCACGGACATCTGGTAGTCGCCGAAGAACGCTCGAACACCAAGCCGACCGGCTTCATCGGTCCGCACCTCGGTCGGGCGAAGCCACCACTCGCCCTTGACCAGGGCCTCCAGCGCATCGTACGAAGGCTTGCGGCTGCCGTCCGCGCGCACCAGCCCGATCGGCGCGCCCAGCCAGGCGCCGTCGTCCGTGAGCCCCCAATAGTTGATCGACTGTACGGCGGGATGCTCGACGAGTGACCGGTAGTGGCGCACGATTTCGTTCAGCCTGCCGGGCCTCGCCCTCTGGCGTGGTCGGCCATTCTGGAATGCGGTAGTCGTTGAGATCTGTGATCTCCGATGGCATCAGATGACCGGACACGAGGCTGGTCTCGGTCATGTGCAGCGGAAGGCCGAAGCGCGCGAAGCGGTCGAGCGTATCCCGCATGTACTCCTCACCGCGGTACCCCTGATGCATGTGGGTCTGCAGGCCGATCCCGTCGATCGGGATCCCCGCCTCGAGTACGCCCTCGATGAGGCATTCGTATGCGGACGACAGATCAAAGTCGTTGAGGACCAGCACCGAGGCCGGGTTGGCCGCCCGAGCCTCCTCGAACGCCATGCGCACCATGAAGATGCGGCCGCGAGCGACGGCGAGCCGGGTGATCGCGTTGTCCCCGTTCCGGAACACCGGCATGATCACTGCCTCGTTGATGGCATCCCACGTGTCGATCACGCCTGCGAAACCGCCAACAAGGTCGCGGATTCGCGCGCGCTGCAGGCGCTCCACCTCGTCGAGTCCGAGCTCGAGAAGCCACGCCGGTTGCACGGTGTGCCAGACGAGCGGATGACCCTTCACGGTGACCCCGCGCTCGGCGAGCCAGTGCGCGATCGCGGTGAGCCGCCGCACGTCCGTGTGGCCGCGCGCCGGTTCGTAGCGGCCCCAGTAGAACGGAAGCGTCGCCGTGTTGAAGAGGTTCAGAAAGAGATTGGCGAACGCATCGACGTCGAGATCCCGCGCTCCGCCGAAGCCTTCCACGTGCCCCATGCCCTCGGGGTCGGGACCGGCGATTGGCCGCAGCAGGTCGAATCCGATGTTGCCGAAGGAGAAGGCGTGCCGCCGCTGCTCGACGGTAACGACGCGGTCCGCCAGGGGCCGACCGTCTCGGCCGGTCACCGTGAGTGTGATGTCACCGATGCGGTGTCGCACCGGCCCTGCATCGGACGCAATCTGTGCCACCTGCATCGTCGGCCTCCCCCGCGTGGTGCCGGCTCCCGGCGTCGTCGCCACTATGCGGCCGTCGGCGCTTCGGCGCCGGCCGCCTGTGCGGGCATGTTCCGAACATATGGGCCGGCCGAGACGGCCCGGTCCGACGGCGTCACCGTTACCCGGCAGTGCCGCTCGCGTGTGTGGTCCACAGTCAGTGTCGGGCCGATCAGTGTGACCGGCGCGGTCAGCCGGATGTCGGAGCTGGACGCGCCGAGCCGCAGCTCGATCCGGCCCGGCTCGACGATTCGCGTGAGCTGCGGTCCGATGAATGAGGTCACGGCGGCGGGCACGTCGAAGCGCACCCGTACGGCCGTTCCGGCTTCGACGGCGACGCGGGCGTATCCGATGAGCTTGACGACGGGCCGCGTCACCGACGCCACAGCATCGTGCAGGTACAGCTGGACGACGTCAACGCCGGCACGGTCGCCGACGTTCGCGACGGTGAGCTCGACTCCGACCGAGCCGCCGGTATCGAACTCGTCGCCGTCGATCGTGAGGTCGGACCAGCCGAACGTGGTATAGCCGATTCCGCTGCCGAACGCGAACGCCGGGGTTGGATCGAGATTCGAAACCTCGGATGCCAGCGCGAGCGGCTGGCTCAGATAGGTCCACGGTTGGCCGTCGGGCGTGCACGGAATGCTGACCGGCAGCCGCCCGGACGGGTTGACCTTCCCGCTGAGCACCCGTGCGAGCGCTCGTCCACCCTCCTCGCCGGGAAAGAACGTCTGCACAATGGCGGCGGCTCGATCCGGTGCCGAACCTAGCGCGTACGGCCGGCCCGAGTCGACGACCAGCAGCACCGGCGTCGGCCCGTCGAGCAGCGCCTCCAGCAGGTCAGCCTGTGCTCCGGGCAGCCGCAGCGAGTCGGCGTCGCAGCCTTCGCCGGAGGTACCACGCCCGAACAGGCCGGAACGGTCGCCCAGCACGGCGATGACCAGCTCGGATCGCGAGGCCAGATCGAGAGCGGCGGGAATCCCGTCGGTGCCGGGCTCACTGACGTGGCATCCCGGGGCGTATTCGATATCGCTGTCGGCGAACTCTGCCCGCAGCGCGTCGAGCACCGTGGGGATCTCGACGCCCAGCGGCATGTCCGGGTGGTGCACGCCTACATGGGCCGGGAATGAGTAGCAGCCCAGCAACGCGATCGGATCGTCGGCGATCGGGCCGATCACCGCGATCGACCGTGGCTCGTGGAGCGGCAGAAGGCCGTCGTTGCGCAGCAGCACGATCGCCTCTTCGGCGATGCGGAGGGCAAGGTCACGATCGTCGTCCGGATCCAGATCGATCGTGCCGCTGGCACCGGCAGCACCACCGCCAGACACATCGGCCGGGTCAAGCCCGCCCGGCACCTCCGACCAGTCCGGCTCCAGTAGGCCGAGGTCGAGCTTTTGCAGAAGCACGCGGCGCAGCGCCCGATCGACGGCCGCTTCGGCCAATCGGCCGGCCTCGACTTCGTCCATCAGCGGCCCGACGTACGCCTTCGGTCCGGGCAGTTCCACGTCCACGCCGGCGTGTAGCGCCGCGACGGCCGCCTCGCCGAACGTACCGGCCACGCCGTGCAGCAACTTGAGGAAGCCCACTCCGAAGTAGTCCGCCACGACCGTGCCGTCGAATCCCCAGTCGTCGCGGAGCAGGTCGGTGAGAAGCGCGCGGCTGGCCGCTGCCGGTACGCCGTCGACCTCCGCGTACGAGTGCATGACCGAGCGTGCGCCACCTTCGATGATCGCCATTTCGAACGGAGGCAGCATGACGTCGGCGAACTCACGCGGTCCCATGGACACCGGCCCGAGGTTGCGGCCGGACCTCGACGCCGAGTAGCCGGCGAAGTGCTTGAGCGTCGCCACGATGCCGGTCGACTGCAATCCCTGCACGTACGCGGTGCCTATCGTGCCGATCAGGTACGGATCCTCGCCTATCGTCTCTTCCACCCGTCCCCAGCGAGCGTCGCGCACGACGTCCAGTACCGGAGCAAGACCCTGGTGCACGCCGACGCTGCGCATGCCGGCGCCAATGCGTCGAGCCATCTCTCGCACGATCTCGGGATCGAATGTGGCGCCCCAGGACAGCGGCACCGGGTAGGCGGTCGCTCCCCACGTTGTGAAGCCAGCCAGGCATTCCTCGTGTACGAGCGCCGGTATGCCGAAGCGGTTCGCCGCGACGATGCTCCGCTGAGCGCGCGCGAGCGCCGCCGCTCCTTCAGCCGCGTCCACGGGGTTGGTTCCGAATGGGCGGGTGAGCTGGCCGACGCCGTACTGGATCATCTCCTCGAACGAGGCTGCGTTGTCGAGTTCCGTCTGGTGCGGCGCGACGCCTGGCCCCTCCGGGTCCGCTCCGACCCACAGGCCATGGAGCTGCGCAACTTTTTCCCGGAGAGTCATCGCGGTGATCAACGCGTCAACGCGCTCCTCGCGGCTGCGCTCGCTGTCCTGCCACGCCTTACTCGTCAAGCGTTCGGATGAATAGGAGATCGTCACGACCCGTCCTTGCTCAAAGAAAGTTTCGTCATCCATCGCGAACTTATCGTTGGCATCGGAGCATACGATCGTTCTGGCGGCAGGGTCAAGACTCCCGATCCGCAATGTCCACCCGCGCCTCGACGGCGCCGCACAGATAGGCTGCGCGCATGGAAAGCGACCTCACCGAGAATGGCGACAGACCCCGATCCACCTTGTCGGAGGTCGCTTTGCTGGCAGACGTCTCGGTTTCTACCGTTTCAAAAGTGCTCAACGGACGTGCCGGAGTGTCCAGCGAAACTCGCGCTCGCATCGAGGCTCTGTTGCAGAACCACCAGTACAACCGCCGGTCCCCGAAGCGCGCCGTCGCGCCGCTGATCGACGTGCTCTGCTACGAAATCGACAGCCCATTCGCGAGCGAAGTGCTCGCGAACATCGAACTCGTCGCGCGTCAACAACGCGTCGGCATGGTGCTGACCGGCGCAACCGAAGCGCACCTGCCGGAGCCGTCTTGGGTTGACGGCGTGCTGCACCGCCTGCCGCTCGGCGTGATCCTCGTGGCGTGCGTGCTGCCGGCCAAACACAAACAGCAGTTGCGTTCGCGCAACATTCCGCTGGTCATGGTCGATCCCGCGGGCGCACCGCCACAGGACGTGCCCTCGATCGGATCCGCGGACTGGAACGGCGGCTATGTCGCCACTCGCCACTTGCTCGACCTCGGTCACCGGCGGATCGGCATCATCACCGGTCCGGACAACATGCTCGCTTCGACCGCTCGCCTGTCCGGCTACCGCGCGGCCCTCGAGTCGGCGAAGGTTCCAGTCGATCCGGCTCTGATCCGTCCCGGGGAGTTCCACCATCGCGACGGGCTGGTCGAAGGTCGTGCGCTGCTGAGCCTGGCCGACCGGCCGACCGCTATCTTCGCGTCGTCCGACCTCTACGCGTTGGGTGTCTATGAAGCGGCGCGGTCGCTTCGGATCGGCATTCCGGACGACCTCTCCGTCGTCGGCTACGACGACCTGCGCATCGCACGGTGGGCTGGTCCGCCGCTGACAACCATCCACGTTCCCCTGGTAGCAATGGCCGAGCAGGCCGTTCACATGATCATGCGGTTGCGTGGCGAGCCGGAGCTGGCGTTCACGCGGATCGATATCGACACCAGCCTGGTCGTACGGGAGAGCACCGCTCCGCCGAGAAAACTTGTTGGCCAGTGAGCGCGAAAGTTTCAATCAGATAAGCGAACCTTGACGCGCAAGTTACGTCCGCTTACCCTCTGACACACGATGAGGCGGACCCGATCACATCGGTGGCGCGCCGGCGGTGGTCAAGCCATCGCCCCGCCCTGCCGTTGCGTTTCGTGGTGGTCGCGACCGACAGCTCCCCCGGTCGGCAGCGAAGCCTTTCCGACTCGTTGAATCGGATCTGCCCGACCCGATGACGCCCCAACCCCGGGCGCGCCCATGCCCGGTCCCATCGCTGGAGAGGGTTACATGCGTCTGCGACTCCTGCCGAAGTCAACAGTCCGGAGACTCAGCTTCCTGCTCGCGGCAACAGTGGCCATAGCCGGCCTGAGCGCGTGCGGTTCAGGCGGCTCTTCCGGCAGTGCCGGCAATGCGACATCCGGAACAATCAACTGGTGGGGCTGGACGCCGACTGACACGGCGACCGCCGACAACTACATCGCTGCTTTCAACAAGCAGTATCCGAACATCAAGGTCAACTACAAGCTCGTCAACATCTCGGACTGGGTCGCCGCGCTGCGCCCCGCTCTGGCGTCCGGCCAGGGCCCCGACGTCTTCGACGTGCAACCAGGTGCCTACGTCACGGAGTTCAAGTCGTTTGCTGAGGACTTGACGCCGATGGCCGAGCAGGCGCTCGGAAGTGACTGGAAGTCGAAGGTAGCGCCCATCGGCATCAGTGGCCTCACCGCCGACGGGCGGCTCGTCGCGATGTCGGTCGGTGCTGTGTACGCCGGGATGCTCTGGATCAACGAAGGTACGTTCCAGAAGTACAACCTGTCGCCGCCGACGACGCTCAGCGAGTGGGAGCACGTGTGTCAGGTGCTCAAGCAGAACAACGTCGGCTGTTTCGTGCAGGGCGCGGCGCAGGAGGGCTTCGACCAGGACACGCTGCAGTCGATTGCCAACTCGGTGCAGCCCGGACTGTGGACGAAAGCCTCGACGGGCGACGCCAAATGGAACGACCCGGGGATCGTCCAAACGCTGGCAATCTGGAAGCAGATGTTCGGCGACGGCATCATGCAGACCGGTGCGGTCGGCTACCAGCAGTACCCGGACGCCAACAATGACTTCCTGACCGGTAAGTACGGCATGGTCATGATGGGCACCTGGTACACGCAGTACGCCACGAACAAAGCGATGACCGCGGCGCTGTCGGCGGCGGGGGTCAGCGGCGCCAAGCCGTTCCCGATCCTGCCCGTCGCCTTCCCCGACGTCGCCGGGAAAGGAAACACCAGCGAGATGTACGGCGACTCAGACTTCGGCCTCGCGGTCGCCACGAAGTCGAAGAACCGTGCCGCCGCGGAGACGTTCGTCAAATGGGTAACGACGACCACGGCCGGACAGCAGGTCATCGCCGACCAACTCGACGATCTGCCGGCGCTGAAGTCCGTCGAGCCGAACCTCAACGTGATCCAGCTCGTCAATCCGACCAGCCAGACCAAGCCCGTGCAAGACCTGGTCACCAGTGTCGGAACTGTCACTGAGCCGCGGGAGTCGCTGCTGAGCGCGGACGTGCAGACCGCAATCCTCGCGGCGGCGACCTCGGTCGCCACCGGGAAGGCCACACCGCAGCAAGCCGCCGACACGCTGCAACAGGCCGCCGAGGCTGCCGGGGAGACGTTCAAGTGACAAGCAGATGCGGCTGGTCAGCCGGCGCGAGCCCAGCGGCGTCGCTGTGACCGAAACGCACGTGGCACCGCACCGGCCCCCTTCCCAGAGGGCCGGTGCGGTCGGCGGCGGCGTCCGCACGCGGCGGCAGGCACGACGACCCCTCGGTCTGCCGTGGATCCTGCCGGCCCTCACGCTCAGCGTCGGGCTGCTCTATTACGCCATCGGATACACCGCTTACATCTCGACGCTCAATTGGGACGGCATCGGCCCGAACCCGCAGCACGTCGGCGGCGGCAACTACACGCGGATCTTCCACGACCCGGTGTTCTGGGACGCCGTGCGTCACACCGTCTATTTCTTCGTGGTGACGTTCGTGATCCAAACATTGCTCGGCCTGACATTCGCCGTTTTGCTGCATTCGCGCGTGAAGCTCGCCGTGGTCTACAAGGTAATCGTGTTCGTGCCCGTGGTGCTGGCTCCCGCGATCATGGCGCCGGTGTTCCGTCACATGTTCGCACCCGACGGTGAGTTCAATGGCCTGCTTCACGCGTTAGGCCTGGGCACGCTCGCCCAGCCGTGGATCGGGCAGACGAGCACGGCGTTGCCGGTAATCATGGCGATCACGATCTGGGAGTGGACCGGCGTTACCTTCGTCCTCTACTACGCGGCGATGACGCAGGTCGACCAGTCGGTGCTCGAGGCGGCCCGGATCGACGGCGCCGGCAACCTGCGGACGCTGTTCAACGTGATCTGGCCGGAGATGCGCGGCACCACGGTCGCGCTGGCGATCCTCAGCGCGATCGGCGCGCTGAAGACATTCGACGTGCCCTATCTGGTGACCATCGGCGGACCGAACTACGCGACCGAATTCCTCGGAACCTACATCTATCGCATGACGATCCCGCTCGACCACGTCGGATACGGCGCGGCCCTGTCAATCATCCTGCTGGTGGTGGCGCTCGTCATGGCGATCCTGTTCCAGGTCGCCGGGCGCGAACGAAAGGCACGTGACTGATGTTCGAGGCACGAACGTGGCGTACCCGCGTGATCTTGCAGGTCGCCCTCACGCTGCTCGTGCTGCCTTACCTGTTCCCGCTGATCGTGATGGTCAAGGGCTCGCTCGCCGGGCAGGGATTCAGCAACTACACGGCGGTGCTCGCTGTACCGGGGCTCGCGCGCTTCTTCGTCAACACCGTCATCATCGCCGCCGGTGTCATCGTGCTCGTCTACGGCGTAACGATGATGGCCGCGTTCGGCTTCGCGAAGCTGCACATCCCGTTCCGTGAGTTCTACTTCTGGCTGCTGCTCGCGTGCCTGACGTTGCCGGAGGTCGTCCTGCTGGCGCCCCTGTTCGCGACGGCGATCCGGCTGGGCACGTACAACACGTACTGGTCGGTGATCCTGCCGCTCGCCGCGCTGCAGGTGCCGTTCGCCGTGCTTCTGACCCGCAACTTCATCAACGGCCTGCCGGACGAGCTGTTCGAGGCGGCCCGGGTGGACGGTGCCAGCTCGTTTCGCGGATTCATCTATCTCGTCATTCCGCTGACCCGACCGATCGCGGCCGCGGTCTTCATCTTTACGCTCATCGCCGCCTGGAACGACTACCTCATGCCGCTGGTCTTCCTACAGAGCACCGCGATGCAGACAATCACCCTCGTCCCGTCGTTCTTCGTGGGCGAGTTCAGCAACGACCAGACGAAGATCCTCGCCTCGGCCGTCATCACCGCGATCCCGGAGATCGTCGCCTACCTGTGCCTGCAGGGACTGTTCGAGCGCGGCCTCTCGGCGGGCGCGATCAAGTGACGGCCATCCCCACCGAGCAGGTCCCATTATGGACGGCCGCCGCCGGCCGAGCCCGTTGGACGTCACCCGCGTCAATCATCTGATCCATCACATCGAAGGGTAACCACGTTGCCGCTCATCCACGTTCACCTGACTCGTGACCTCTTCGACGCCCGCCACGAGGAGATCGGACAAGCCATCCACGAGGCTCAGATCGAGGCCCTGGGCATCCCCGAAGACGATCGCTTCCAAATGTTCCAGCCGCACGATGCGGGCGAGTTCAAATTCGACACCGGCTACAACGGCGTGGACCGACGCGACATCCTGATCATCCGGGTCACCGCTGTCCACATGTACGGCACGGACACCAAGCGGGCGTTCTTCAAGGCCGTCGTCGGGAAACTCGAGCCGTTGGGGGTGCGCCCCGAGGACGTACTCATATGCCTGACGGAGAACGGCACCGACGACTGGTACGCGGGCCGGATCTGAGAGCCGAGGAGACAGAATGCTGCCACGGGATTCCGCCAACCTGACCGTGCTCTACATCGGCGGGACCGGAACGATCAGCACCTCGTGCGTGCGCCTGTCGGTGGAGACCGGCATGCGTGTCACCGTGCTCAATCGCGGGCGCAATACGAGCGGACGGGTGCTCCCCGACGGCATAGAGATGCTGATCGCTGACGTCGAGGACGATGCCGACCTGGTTGCCGCGATCGGGAACCGTACCTTCGATGCAGTAGTGAACTTCCTGTCCTTCGACGCGAGCGACGCGCGCCGCATGGTGTCGTTCTTCGGGTCGCGGGCGCGCCAGTACGTACACATCAGCTCGGGGTCCATCTACGCGAAGCCGGTGTGGCAGGTTCCGATCTCCGAATCCACGCCAACGGCCTTGAACCCGCACCTCGAGTACGCACAGGGCAAGTGGCGTGCCGAGCAGGTCCTCCTCGACGCGCACCGCGACGGCTTCCCGTTGACCATTGTGCGGCCGTCGCACACGTACGACGACGCGAACCCGCCGCTGCCGGGCGGTTGGACGACCGTCGACCGGATCGCACGCGGCGAGGAGATACCGGTTCACGGTGACGGTACGTCGCTGTGGACACTGACCCACGCAGAGGACTTCGCTCAAGGCATTGTGGGGCTGCTCGGCAACCCGCGCGCGATCGGTGAGATCTTCAACATCACCGGATCGGACGTGTACACGTGGGATCAGATCTACACCATCGTCGGTCGAGCCCTCGGTACGCAGGCGCGCCTGGTCCACGTCGCGTCCGAGATGTACCCGCTGGTTGCCCCCGAATGGTTCTGGTCCGCTGAGATGGTCGCCGATATCGGCCACAGTGCCGTGTTCGACAACACCAAAATCCGGACGTTCGTGCCCGGCTTCGCCCCGAAGTTGACGTTTCACCGCGCGGCGCTTCGGATGGTCGCCTGGCGGCACGCGCATCCCGAGCCCACCCAGCGCGACGAAACGACCGACGCGGTGCTCTCCCGCATTGTCGAGGCGTACCACGAGGCGAAGGGCGTTTTCCTCGCGCGGAGCCCGGCTGCCACTACGGTGGCATCGTGACAGTACCGACGCCGGCGTCTGAGGCCGGGCGGTACGCGACGTACCCGTCGCTGCGCGACCGGGTCGCCTTCGTCAGCGGCGGGGCATCCGGGCTCGGTGCCGAATTCGTACGGCAGCTCGCCCTCCAGGGCGCTCGCGTCGCGTTCGTCGACGTCGATGTCGAAGCCGGTGAGGCGCTCGTACACGCGCTGGCCGCTGACGGCATGGCCGACACGGCGTTCCTGCCGTGCGATGTACGCGACGTCACGGCACTCCGGCAGGCGATCGCCCGCGCGGCGAATCTTCTCGGCCCCGTCCGCGTTCTCGTCAACAACGCGGCCGACGACCGCCGCTACCGGATCGACGAGTTCGACGTCGAACTTTGGGACGACCGGATGGCGGTGAATCTTCGCCACCACTTCTTCGCGGCGCAAGCCGTCGCCGGCATGATGCGCGACGCCGGCGGAGGGTCGATCATCAATCTCGGTTCGATCAGCGCTCACATCGACCTCGTGGACCTGCCGGCCTACATCACGGCGAAGGCCGGCATCGAAGGGCTGACGCACACGTTGGCGAGGGAGCTGGGCCGGTGGCGCATCCGCGTCAACTGCATCATTCCCGGCTGGGTGATGACGGAGAAGCAACTCACCATGTGGGTGACACCCGAGGCCGACGCCTCGATCGAACGCAACCAATGCCTGCCGGACAAGGTCTATCCGAGCGACGTCGCGCGGCTGCTCCTGTGGCTCGCGGCGGACGACTCGGGCGCGTGCACGGCCCAGCGGTGGACCGTCGACGGAGGCTGGATGTGACCTCGGCCAGGCAGTTCACGGATCCGTGCACCGAGCACGGCGAGGGACCCTTCTGGGACGCCGTCGGCGGCCGCCTGCTCGTCATGGACCTGCTGCGCGGCGCGATCGTTGCGGTCGGGCGCACCGGCGAGACCGAAAGGCACGAGATCGGCGGTGTCACAGCGGCGATGCGCGCCCGACGTGACGGCGGCTTCGTGCTCGCAACCGAGCGCGGCTTCCAGTTGCTCGAC
Source organism: uncultured Actinomycetota bacterium (assembly GCA_963724705.1). Taxonomy (GTDB): domain Bacteria; phylum Actinomycetota; class Actinomycetes; order Mycobacteriales; family Micromonosporaceae; genus DASQPR01. The sequence continues at coordinate 130,561 of CAVRVS010000004.1, read as the reverse complement.
GCGGATTTCCGGCCGGACGGCGAGGAGGTCGCGGCATTCGATGACCCGCTGCTGCGGATGAACGACGGCGGCTGCGACCCGCAGGGCCGCTTCTACTGCGGCAGTATGGCGTACACGGAAACCCCCGAGGCCGGATCGCTGTACCGGCTGGATCCCGATCTGTCAGTGCATTGCGTGCTCTCCGGCGTCAGCATCTCCAACGGCCTGCAGTGGCACGCGGACGGGCATCACGCCTACTACAACGACACACCGACCCGCCGCGTCGATTTGTTCGACTTCGATCCCGACACGGGACTGCTCACCGGGCTCCGGCCGTTCGTCGACGTGGGACCAGGTGTCGGGCTGCCGGACGGTATGGCTGCCGACGATGCGGGCGGTGTCTGGATCGCCTTGTGGGGTGGCGGTGCGGTGCACCGGTACGACGACACTGGACACCTCACCGAGCGCATCACGCTGCCCGTCAGCCAGGTCGCCGCATGCGCATTCGGCGGCCCGGACGGCGCGACGCTTTACATCACGACGTCGCGCCTAGGGCGCACCGACGGCCCTGAACCTTCGGCGGGCGCCGTGTTTGTCGCCGAGACCGGCTATCGCAGCGCGCCCGTGTACGGCTTCGCGGGCTAATCGAATCGGGAGCGATCGTCATGAACGGCACCGGATACCTGACCACACGCGGTTCGGAATTCCGCGATGGAACGGGCGCTCCGACGCGGCTCCGCGGCGTCAGCCTCGGCGGCTGGCTGCTCATGGAGAACTTCATCACCGGCTTCCCGTCGACAGAGGCACGCATGCGCGCGTCGGTCGAGCGAGTCATTGGCCACCACCGCAGCCAAACGTTCTTCGGGCGCCTGCTCGACGTGTTCGTTGGAGCCGACGACATCGGGTTGCTTGCCGATCTCGGCGTCAACTGCGTCCGCGTACCCGTGCATTACCGCGTCTTCGAGGACGACGACCGGCCGTTCACGATCCGCGACGACGGATTCCGCCACCTCGACCGAGTCATCCGGCTGTGCGCCGAGCGCGGCATCTACACGATCATCGACCTGCATGCGGTGCCGGGAGCTCAGAATCATCACTGGCACTCGGACAACCCGTCCGCGACACCGCTGTTCTGGGCTCATCCGCACTTCCAGGATCGCGCCGTCCACCTCTGGGAGGCGATCGCGCATCACTACCGTGACGACGTCTGGGTCGGCGGGTACAACTTGCTCAACGAGCCGGCGGATGAGGGCGGCGAACGGCTCGCGCGCTTTTACGACCGCGCCTGTGCCGCGGTACGCGCAATCGATCCGGACCACATCCTGTTCCTTGACGGGAACACGTACGCCACCGACTTCGGCGTGTTCGACGATCCCGTACCGAACGCGGTCTACACCTGTCACGACTATGCGCCGCCCGGCCTCGTGTCCGGCGGCCCGTATCCGGGTCACACGAACGGCGTGTGGTGGGATGCTGCCGCGGTAGAGCGCAAGTTCCTGGAGCGCACCGATTTCGCGCGCCGAACGGGCACGCCGATCTGGATCGGCGAGTTCGGTCCCCAGTACACCGGCGACCCGGAACGCGACCGCCAGCGCGACGCGTTACTGGGCGACCAGCTCGACATCTATGAGCGGCACGGCGCGAGCTGGTCGCTCTGGACCTACAAGGACATCGGGTTCCAGGGCCTGGTCACGGTATCGCCGGACACGCCGTACCAGCGGCATTTCGGGCCGATCGTGGCGAAGAAGGCTCGCCTCGGTACCGACCGATGGACCACCTCGGGCACCGCCACCGCCCCGTTGACCGAACCCGTGTACCAGCTGATCGCAGAAGAGTTCCCCGACTTCGATCCGTACCCATGGGGCGCGCGCGATTGGGTCACGACTCGCCTCAACCACGGCATGTTTGCTGAGCCGATGGTCGACGAGTACGCCACCGCGTTCGCCGGTCTCGATGACTCCGAACTGATCGCGCTCGCCGATTCGTTCGCGCTGTCCAACTGCGTCCTTCGCGAGCCGCTCGCGCAACGCATCCGAGACCACTGCTCCTCCCCCACCCGGCCCGCCACGTGCCCGTGAGATCCTGACCGCGGACCCAATGACGGGCCAGGGGCGGCGCCGGGTCGACCGTCAGCCGTCCAACCGGTCGACCGTCAGCCGTCCAGACGCACGTCCGCCTTTGCCGCCAACGCGTCCAGCTCGACCCAGACCGATTCCGCAATCGGTATGGCGGCGAGCTCGATCGTGTCGGTGATCCGCGCCGGCTCCGAAACACCCACGACCGTGGACGCGACACGCTCGTCGCGCAGCGAGAACTGCAACGCCGCCGCCTGCAGCGGTACGTCGTTGTCGGCGCATACCCGTGCCATCGCGCGGACGGCATCGCGGACGGATTCGGGCGTGTCGCGGTAGGCGTAACGTGGTTGCGCGTCCGGGCCCTTAGCGAGCATGCCGCCGCCGTACGGCGCCGCGTTGACGTACGCCACGCCGGCCGCTACGGCATCCGCGATGAGCGGGTCGGCACTGCGGTCGAGCAGCGTGTAGCGATTGTGGTTGAGCGCGACCTCGAAGACGCCGGTCGCGACGAACTGCCGCATCAGCCCGACCGGACCAGCGGCGATACCGATGTTCCCGATTATGCCCTCGTCACGCAGCGCCACCAGCGCAGCGACCGGGCCGTCGTTGGCCATCGCCTGGTCGAAAGTCAAGTGGTACTCAGGGTCGTGCAGGTACATGAGCTGCACTCGGTCGATGCCGAGCCGTTCGAGGCTCTCGTCGACCGATCGACGCACGCGCACACCCGAGAAGTCTCCGGTGACCGGGTCCGCGTCTGCTTTCGTCGCCAGGACGACTCCGTCGGGCAGGCCGCCACGCTCCCGGATCACGGCGCCGATGCGTTCTTCGGCGTTGCCGCCGCCGTAACTGTTCGAGGTGTCGAGAAAGTTCAGCGGCCCGTCGAAGACTGCCGCTATCGTCGCTTCGGCGCGCGCGGGCCCGACGTCATAGCCGTACAGCCGGGGCATGCTTGCGAGCGGGCTGGTGCCGATGCAGATCCGCGTCACTGCAAGGCCCGTGGATCCGAGTGGACGCAGATCGATCGGGGATACGGGCATAGGTGGCCTCCAGTTCGCCGATGGTGGTGCGCAAGCCGCTGCTGCCGCGCGATCCGAATGCGGCACCACGTGTGATTGTCCAGCGTCGTCCGCGGGTCGTGCCAGCGGTGCGACAGGAGATCCCAGGCCCGAAAGTTGCGACACGACGACGAGCACTTTCGGGTCGTATCGGAGTCTACAGCGCGGCCATCCAGCCCTGCGCGCGCAGACCGCTCTCCCCTTCGCGATAAGGGATCGGCCACATTTGCGCGACACTGTTCACCCGCAAAAGGTTGATGCGCGTCGTTCGTACAGTCCCACCAGGGCTCGAAACTACGCGGAGATTATTCCGAAAGTTTCGGGGCGCCGTTGTGCCTCCTCTGAGTCGAATGGTCGGCCCCAGGGGTAGTGGCGAGGTCACCGAGGTCTCGGTCCCTCCCACCAGCGCGCCGACCTGCGATACTGAGAGCGGAAGTTTCGATTTTCGGCGGTTGGCGGGCTCCGATCGGTGGGGATACGCGCGATTTTCGGCACAAACCGCTTCCACGAAAGGGGCTCGGTCTTGGCATCCGGCTCGGTGGCACGACGGGTCACGGTGGCAGACATCGCCGCAGCGGCCAAGGTATCGGTTGCGACGGTCTCGAAGGTGCTCAATGGCCGCGCGGACGTTTCGCCGACGACGCGGGCGGCGGTCGAGGAGCTGCTCGACGCGCGCGGATACGTGCCCACCAAACGCACCAAGCCTCGCACGGCCCGGGCCAGGACACCCCGCCACGGCGGCCTGATCGAGATGCTGTTCAACGATGCCGGCACGCCGTGGGCCGCGGAGATGATCCGGGGAACCGAGCAGGCGGCCCGCGCGTCCCATGTCGGCGTCGTCGTCTCGGTCCTCGACACCGGCCCGAAACCAGGCGAGCACTGGGTGGCAGACGTCGCCGCGCGTGGATCACGTGGCGCGATCCTGGCCCTCTCCGACCTCACCCCGGCCGATCTCAAACGGATCCGCAAGCTCGGGGTGCCCATGGTTCTTGTCGACCCAGTCGGCGACTCCGACGTCGACATCCCGTCCGTCGGTTCTGGCAACTGGGGCGGAGGGATGTCCGCGACCCAGCACCTCATCGACATCGGCCATCGCCGCATCGGGGCCATCACCGGCCCGATGCGGTTTCTGTGCAGCCAGGCACGGCTGGCCGGCTACGGCGCCGCGATCGAGCTCGCCGACATCGACTACGACGCCGCCCTCGTTCAGCACGCAGACTTCCACTACGCGTCCGCGGTCAAGGCGGCGCTGAGGCTGCTCGACCTCGCCGTTCCACCCACCGCGATCGTCGCCGCCAACGACGAGCAGGCGCTGGGTGTGTACGCGGCCGCCGGGCAGCGCGGATTGCGGGTCCCCGAGGATCTGAGCGTGGTCGGCTTCGACGACGTACCCATGTCTCAGTGGATCTCGCCGCCGCTCACGACGGTCCGCCAGCCCATCACGGAGCTCGCCGCGCTTGCAACGCGGGCGCTGTTGAACGCGGAACACGGCGTCGCTGACCTCGCGCCGGGCCGCGTCGAACTGTCTACGTCGCTGATTGTGCGCGGCAGCACCGCACCGCCCTCACGATGACCTGTGGCGGCGACGGTTTCGCCAGCGTGCTACGTCCGAGTCAGCTCCCGGCACTGTCGTGCTCTTTGATCGACGTCCGGAGTATGCCTACGCCGATACGGGCCTCGCGACGTTGTCGCGACTGGTCGCGAAGTGACAGCTCGCGTGGTGAGCGCGGGACCCGGCCACCGTCGCCGGATCGGTTGTCACGCATACGTCGCGGTCGGGATTGACCGCGGGACCGATCGGGCACCGCAGTCGGTACGGGCAGCCGCCGACAATCGTCACGTCCGCGGCGGCCACCGATGTCTCGACAGACGAGTCCGACAGCAGTCGATGCTGGCCGATCTGTGGGATCGCGGCCAGCAGCGACCGAGTGTACGGATGCTCCGGTGCTGCGATGACGTCGTCGACGGAGCCGAACTCGACGATCCGCCCGTGGTACATGACGGCCAGGTCGTCGCACATGTACCGGACGACGGCAAGGTTGTGGCTGATGAAGATCATGGTGAGGCCGAGTTGGTCACGTAGCTGCCGCAGCAAGTTGAGCACGACAGCCTGGACCGATACGTCGAGCGACGCGGTCACCTCGTCGGCGATCAGCGTGCGCGGTTCGGCGGCGAGCGCACGCGCGATCGCGACGCGCTGGCGCTGCCCACCGGACAGGTGCTCCGGGCGCGAGGTCGCGATCTGTGGGTCGAGCGACACCAGCTCGAGCAGCTCGCCAACACGGGCAGCCACGGCCGCGCGCCCGGGACGCGTCGCGAACCCTTCGGCGACACATTGTTCGACCGTGTAGCGCGGGTCCAGCGCGCTGCGCGAGTCCTGAAACACCATCTGTACCGACCGGCGCGCCTGACGTGCCGCCCGCGACGAGGCCAGCGAGAGATTCGTACCGTCCAGCTCGATGGCCCCGGTTGAGCCCACCAGACCGACGAGCGCGCGCGCGACCGTGCTCTTGCCCGAGCCGGATTCGCCGACCAGGCCGAGCGTCGTTCCGGCCGGGACGTCGAACGAAACGCCGTCGACGGCCGTCATCGCGCCGTACCGGATGCGCAGGTCGCGCACCGAGACCATGCTCATCGGCCGGCCACCGCCTTCGGTGTTGTCGCGTCGGGTTCACCGGTGCGCTGCCCCGCAACGGGCGGCGCTGCCGGCTCAGTCAGTGGATGCCAGCACGCCGCCTTGTGGCCGGCGCCCATCTCGACCAGCGGCGGCCGCCGGTCGATGCACGTGGCATCGGCTCGCGGGCACCGGGACGCGAAGTAGCAGCCGGGCAGGTCAACATCCGGCCCGGGCATGCGCCCGTCGATCGTGGTGAGCTGCTCCGTCTTGTCGATGCCCATGTTCGGGCTCGCGGCGAGCAGCACAGACGAGTAGGGGTGCGCCGGCGCGGTGATCAGGTCCGCGGTCGCGGCTTCTTCGACGATGAAGCCGGCGTACATCACGAGGATGCGGTCGCACAGCTCGGACACGACCGCGATGTCGTGCGAGATGAACAGGATGCCGGCCTCGGTCTGTGCGCCGACGTCGTTGATGGTCTGCAGGATCTGCCGCTGCACGGTGACGTCCAGCGCTGTGGTCGGCTCGTCCGCGATCAGGAGTCGCGGCTCTCCCATCAGTGCGATGGCGATGCATACGCGCTGTTTCATGCCACCGGACAACTCATGCTGATGCTGCTTGTACCGGCGCGCTGGCTGCGGGATCGCCACCGAACGCAGGGCATCGATCGCATGGGCCTTGGCAGTCTTCTTCGGCTCGTGCAGGTGCAGGACGGCCGGCTCGATGAGGTGCGTTCCTATCTTGATGGCCGGGTTGAGTGCCTCGCCGGGATCCTGGAACACCATCGCCATGTTGCGGCCGAGAGTCGCGTTCATCGTCGCCAATGCGTGTTTGCCGGATTCCGTGCCGGCGAGCAGGTCGATGTCGAGGAAGCGCAACGTCTCGGCCGCGACGATGGCGGGGTCCTCGATCAGCCGGGCGACAGCGGACGCGGTGAGGCTCTTGCCGGATCCGGATTCGCCGACGATGCCGACCTTCTCGTTGGGTGCGATGGTGAAGGAGACATCGCGGACCGGCGTGGTCGGCGTCGCTCCGCGGCGGGCGTATCCGATGCGTAGGTGCCGGACCTCGACGAGAGCGTCGGGCGCGTCGTCGACATCAAGGGCGGACGCCGTGCGTGGCTCTGTCGTTCGGGGCGCCGGTGGCGCGACCCGGCGACCGCCGATGATGTCGGACAGTCGCTCGCCGGCCATGTTGAACGCAAGACCGGCGAGCACGATCGCCACGGATGGCGCGACGGCGACGATCGGCGATACGTAGACGCGGCCGAGCCCGTCGTTGAGCAGGCGACCCCAGTCGTAGCTCGGCGGCTGTACACCGAGGCCGAGGAAGCTTAGGCCGGACAACGACAGGATCGCGGTTCCCAGGTGGATCGTCGCGTAAAGGATGAGCGGCTCGGCAATGTTCGGCACGATATGGCGGACGATGATGTAGGTCTGACTCTTGCCCAGCACGCGCGACGCCTCGACGTACTCCTTCGACACGATCGACGCCGTGAGCGTCTGCGTGATCCGCGCGAATCCGGGCGCGAACGCCGCGCCGACCGCGAGCACGCTGCCCACCGAGCCGATGCCGAACAGCACGGCGAAGAATATGGCCAGCAGTAGGGCGGGAAACGCGATGAGCAGATTGATGAGCGCGCCAAGCAGCCGGCCGACACGTCGCGACACCGATGACAGCAGGCCGAGGATCACGCCGACGACGCCGCCGACGAGCGTGGCGAGTACGGCGAGCACCAGCGATGCGCGGGTGGCGACGAGCGTGCGCGCGAGGATGTCGCGGCCCAGATCGTCCGTGCCCATCCAGTGCGCGGCGTTGGCGCCCTGGTCGGAGTCGGCGACGTTGGTCGCGGTGGCGTCGTGGCCCCAGATCGTTGGTGCGGCGATGGAAAGAAAGACGAAGAACAGGATCAGCAATAGGGGTACGGCGTCGGCGACGCTCAGTCGTCGCGGGCGTCGGGCGCCTCGCGCGGTCGGGGCCACTCGCGCCGCGGTGTCGATGCCGGCCATGTCAGCGCCCGCCTATTCGTGAGCGTGGGTCGAGGATGCCCAGGACGATGTCGACCACCATGTTGAGCACGAGCACGGTCGCGCCAAGGACGAGCAGCACGCCCTGGATCGTTGGATAGTCCTTCTGGATCACGGCTTGCGAGATGACGGTACCGACGCCGGGCCACGCGAAGACGTTCTCGACCAGTACGGTTCCGGCGATGAGGCCGGCCAGGATCATGCTGCCGAACGTGAGTGACGCGGTCAGCATGTTCGGCAGGACGTGCCGCCAGTAGCGCAAGCAGGGTTGGCAGGCGGCGCGCCTTCGCGGCCCGGATGTATTCGGCGTCGAGTACCTTGAGCGCCTCGATACGGACGATCCGCGAAAGCGACGCGGCCGGTCCGACGACGAGCGCGATCACCGGCAGGACGTATGAGTGTGCCTTGCCGTCATCTGCGGCCGGGAAGATTTTGATGCTCACGACGAAGATGACGCTGAGCAGCGTGGCGAGGACGTAGTCGGGAATCGAGTTGAGTACGCCGGTCACGTTCACGAATAGCGTTCGGGTGGCGCCGCCGCGGCCCCCTCGGGTGCGTACGGCCGCCAACAGACCGATCGGTACCGCGATGAGCACGACGAGGATGAAGGCCGGGATCGCGAGCCGCAACGTGTTCGGGAAGCGCGTCTTGAGCAGATCGCCGACCGAGGCCTGAGTGGTGATCGACTGGCCGAAGTCGCCGCTGATGACGCCCCTGAGATAGTCGACGTACTGGACGACAAGCGGCTTGTCGAGGCCGAGTTGATGGTGCCGCAGCGCGATCAGCTGCGGCGTGGCCTGGTCGCCGAGCGCCGCGACCACCGGATCACCCGGAATTAAATGCACCATCACAAATGTGGCCGTGACGAGGATCAGCAGCGATATCACCAGTCGCAGGAGCCGGCGACCGATGAACCATGCCCATCGGCCGCCGGCCGAACGCATCGCGGCGCCCGCCGGTGTATCGGGTGCTGTCGAAGGGTCCGCGATGGACCCCTCGACGACCTGGTAACTCATAGGGTTGATCTCAGTCCTGTCGTTGGCCAGCCCTGGTGAGGGGTTCGCTCACTTGTGCAAGCGGATGCTTGTCGGCACCGCGAACAGGCCGACGGTCGCGAGCGTTGCCTTCGACGTGTAGAAGGGTCGGTCGCCGACCGAGATCGGCATAAGGTCGGCGCGCTTGTACAGCGCCTGGTGTGCCTGCTTCCAGAGGTCGCAGCCGGCCGAACCGGCGGTGGACAACGCCTGTGCCGACAACGAGTTGAAATCCGGGTTCACGATGCTGCCCGCGTTGCGGCCACCCTTCGTCGGTGTCGCGCCGCCGTAGTAAGCGGTGTACATGAACGGGTTCTCCAGGTTGATGCCGCTGTAGTAGACGTCGAAGTCCTCCGTCGTGTACAGCGCCGATAGGAACGCATTCTGGGTCAGGCCCTTCAGACTCGCGTTGATTCCGACCGCCTTGAGTTCCTGGCCGATGAGCTCCACCGCGGACACGGTCTGCGGCGCACCGACCTGGTAGATCAGGTTGAGCGAGAGCTGCTTGCCACCCTTTGTACGGATGCCGTCGCTGCCCTTCGTCCACCCGTCCGCGTCGAGGATCTGATTCGCCTTCGTCACATCGAGTCCGGGCAGCGCGCCGCTGATCTCATCGCCGGGGCAGGCGACCGGGCTCTCCGCCATGAGGTTGTTCGCCACGGTACCGAGGTTGTTCGTGCCGACCTTGGCGACCTGGCTACGGTCGATCGCCTGGAACATCGCCTGGCGTACCTGCTCGTCGCCGAGGACCCGCCCGGCCGCCTCGTTCAGGTTGAGCTCGCCGACGATGACGGGAACGTCGAAACGCTGCAGCGACTTGTTCGCGTCCAGGCGGCTGCGGTCGGGGCCGGTGATCTGCGCGGCGTTGATCTGTCCGGACAGCAACTCGTTTGCGGACGTCGACTCGTTCTGCACGAACGCGATCTTTACGGTCTTCGGTTGGCCGGCCGCCGAGTTGGTCGCGCCGTTCGGACCCCACGAGTAGCCGGGGCGCGCCTGGAGCGTGTAGTGGTCGTTTGCGACGTACTCCGTCACCTTGTACGGGCCGGTGCCGTCGGACGCGTGCTCAATCGACTTCGCGTCGTTGAGACCGGTGGGGCAGACGATCGGCAGCGAGCCGGCGCCCTGCAGCAGCAGACCGAACGGCTGCTGCGTGGTGATCGTGAACGTGCCGGCGGAGTCGTCAGCGGTGACGCTGTACGCGACCGGCACGGTCAGCTGGATCCACGGCGACAGTGTGGCCGGCGCCTTGATGTAGTTGAAGTCGTTCGCCACGTCGGTCGGTGTGAGGGCGGAGCCGTCCTGGCACGTGACGCCCTTCTTGAGCGTGTACGTCACCGAGTTCGGCGTCGTTGTCCAGCTTGACGCCAGCTCGGGCACCACGTCGCCGGAGGCGTTGCGGGCGATGAGCGTGTCGTAGCTGAACGCGAAGATCTGCCGGTTCGTGCCGCCGGTCGTCTCGTACGGGTTGATCGTGCCGGGGTCGGTTCCGAGGTTCATGGTGAACGTCCCGCCCGAGAGCAAGCTGCTGCTGCTCGCAGCGGCGCTGCCACCTCCACCGCACGCGCTGAGCGGGAGCGCGACCGCCGCGATGGCGATGGCGGCCAGGTACCTATGTTTCATGTCTCCACCTTCGATAAGGGCAAATGGTCGGCGTCGGAGGGCGGCCGTCGAGATTCGAGGATGTGGTTCTAGTTTCGGCGACAGTTTCGACAGGTGTATCGGTCAAGCTACGACGGCGAAATGAGGGCGTCAAGGGTGTGTTACCGCGTTGTCATCTGATCCTCGTCACGCTCGGCGCGTCGCGATTACCGCAGATTCGTTGACAATGAGCACATTCAGGCTCGCACCGCGGCCGATGGCGTTACCGGATTCGAGCACCCGCCTCTCGCGCCGCGCTCGCGCCGGCGCTACCATCATGGCGAGTAACAGACCGAAACTCGTTCGAAACTTTGTTCTCATCGACTTTCGGCTCTGTGCCGGCGTGACGCTCGATAGCGATCGGCGCGCATTCGTCCCCCACCGCTGACGCTGAAAGAGAGACCGACGTGGTTGACACTCCGGACATCGTTCGCCCACCCAAGGATCTGGTCGACGGGTTGGCGGCGATTGGCAGCGCGACCGCCAGCAGTGAGCTCAACAAGTTGGGCATCCGCAGCGCACACATTCGCGGCCCGGTGTCGTTCACCCCCGGCGCGTCGATCGCCGGCCCGGCCCTCACCCTGCAATTCATGCCCAAACGCGAAGACCTCTACCAGGTCGACGAGTACGCCGAACCGGAAAAACAGTTGCACCGACACGTCCTCTACCACACGCAGCCGGGCGACGTCGTCGTCGTCGATGCCCGCGGTGACATGACCAGCGGTGTTTTCGGCGAGATGATGCTGACGTACTTCCAGGCGCGCGGCGGCCTCGGCGTCATCGTCGACGGCTGCGTCCGGGACTTCGCCAAGGCCCGCAATCTCGGCGTCGGGCTCTGGCTACGCGGTGTCACACCGAACTTCCACTCCCAGACCGACATCTTCCCGACCGCGGTGAATGTGCCCGTGGCCTGCGGAAACACGGTCGTCGTGCCGGGAGATATCATCGTCGCCGACGATGACGGCGCTGTCGTAGTGCCGATCAAGCTCGCGCCCGCACTGCTGGCCGCGGCGAGTGAGCACTCCGAATGGGAGGAGTTTTCCCGGATGCGGTTGCGGCAAGGCGGCGATCTTCGCGTCTACTACCCGCTGTCGCACGGCGCGTGGCCCGAGTACGAACGCTGGCGCGACACGCAAGCCGCCGAGGCATCGCCGAACGGCACCACCCCGCCGGACGGGCCGACCCCGAACACCGACGATGCAACGGCGAATCAGGCCGACCCGGTATGAAGATCGCCGAGATCGTACCGTGGCTGATCGGATCGGCCGGCTCCTACTGGGGTGAGTTCCTGTTCGTCGAGGTTCGCACGGACGAGGGCGTCACCGGGTGGGGCGAGATCACGACCACGACGCGCACCGCGAACCGCTCGCTCGGCGCGATGCTCCGGCAGGTCAACGACCTGCTCGTCGGCGACGACCCGGCGAGGATCGAGGACACCTGGCACAAAACGTTCCGGGCCTTCACCTACATGGGAAGTCGTGGCGCGGCGGCGAACGTGGTCAGCGCGATCGACATCGCCCTGTGGGACATTCGAGGCAAGGTGCTCGGACTGCCGGTCTGTGACCTACTCGGCGGCCCGCTACGACCGGACCTCCTGCTTTACACGCATCCCGACCAACACAAATTCGGCACACACGAGGGCGTCGTCGACGAGATCCGTAAGATCGTCGACTCCGGACACACCGCGATCAAGTTCGACCCGTTCGGCCACGCGCCGGGGGTGCCGGAGTCGAACGATCGCTATCTGGATGGCCAGCTCGACCGTTCATTGGAGCGCGACGCCGTCGCGCTCACGCGCACGATCCGCGAGATCGCCGGGCCTGACGTCGAGCTACTGATCGACGCGCACGGCCGGTTCGACGTACCGACCGCGATCCGGCTCGGCCAGGCCCTTGACGACATCGGCGGCATCCACTGGTTCGAGGAGCCAGTGCCGCCGGAGAGCTACCACGCGCTGCGACAGGTACGCGAACGCGTACGCGTGCCGATCTCTGTCGGCGAACGGCTGCACACGCGCTGGGATTTCGTACCGGTCTTCGAGAGGGAGCTCACCGATTTCGCGATGCCCGACGTCACCTGGACCGGAGGCATCAGCGAACTCAAGAAGATCGCGACCATGGCGGAGGCGTACTACATACCAATGTCGCCGCACGACGCGAGCGGCCCGGTGAACCTCGTCGCAGGCGCGCACGTGATGGCGACGACGCCGAATTTCTACCGGATCGAGTCGTCGAACTACGATCTGTCGAGCTACAACCGGTTCCTGACGACGCCGCTCGACAATAGTGGCGGCCGGCTCAAACTCCCGAGCGGCGCCGGGCTGGGAATCGACTTCGACATCGACTTTATGCGCCGCCACGCGGTGGACGGCTTCGCCGGCTGAGCCAGGCACACCTTTCGCCAACCCGACCGTCACGCGCCTCAGGCGGCCCCGACGCGCACACGACAGCCCAGGAGTAGGCCATGAACATCGTCAGATACCGCATCGCGGGGACGCCCGACGTACGTATCGGCGTCAGCAACGGCGACCGCGTGCGCGAGCTGACCGGTGTCGGCTCGCTCGCCGAGTTGTGGGCGCTGCGGCTCGGTGACATCCGTACACGGGTGGCGGACGCAAGCGGCGATGACGTCGCGCTCGCGGATGTCGACCTGCTCGCCCCGGTCGACGGACGCACCGAGGTGTGGGCGGCCGGCGTCACATACGAGACGTCTCGTGAGGCTCGGGTCGAGGAGAGCGAACGCGCCGCCACCGTCTACGAGCAGGTTTACGACGCCGTACGGCCGGAAGTGTTCTTCAAGTCTGTCGCATGGCGCGTTGTGGGGCCGGGCGGCCAGCTCGGCATCCGGGCAGATTCGACCGTCGACGTGCCGGAGCCCGAGTTGGCGGTTGTGGTGAACCGCGCCGGGGAGATCTGCGGATACACGGTCTGCAATGACGTCTCGTCGCGCAGTATCGAGGGCGAGAACCCGCTCTACCTGCCGCAGGCGAAGATTTACTGGGGTGCGTGCGGGATCGGTCCGTGGATCCGTCCGGCGTGGGAGGTCGACGACCCCTATGCGCTCGGCATCCGCCTAACGATTAGCCGCGGCGGTTCCGTGGTGTGGAGCGGCACGGCGAACACCGGACAGCTTCGCCGCAAACTCGACGAACTCGTGGAATATCTGATGCGCGGCGACCTTCACCCCGACGGCGTGGTCCTGTCAACGGGGACGTGCCTGGTGCCCGCCGCGCCGTTCACGCTCGCCGACGGTGACACCGTCGCGATCGCGCTCGACGAGGTCGGGACGCTGACGAACACCGTGCGCCGCGGGCGGCCACAAGGCCAGACCGAGCAAGGCTGACGGAGGAGGAGCAGTCGTGATCGCGAGCATGGACCCGCGTACCGGTCGGGTCGTCGAGGAACTGGACGTCACCACCGACATCGACGACACGGTCGGCAAGGCGGTCGTGGCGGCCGAACAGTTGGCGGCGATCGGTCGTGCTGGCCGCGCCGCGTTGCTGCGGTCGATGGCGGCCGCGTTCGAGTCGCAGCGCGACGATCTCGTCAAGGTGGCCGACCGCGAGACCGCGCTCGGGCCCGTACGCCTCAACAACGAACTGACCCGGACCCGCTTCCAGCTCGAACTTTTCGCAGACGTGGTGGACGACGGCGCCTATCTCGAAGCGACGATCGACCACGCCGGCGACTCGCCGATGGGCCCGCGTCCGGACCTGCGCCGCATGCTCCTGCCGCTCGGGCCGGTGGCGGTCTTCGGCGCGAGCAACTTTCCATTCGCGTTCTCTGTGCCCGGCGGCGACACCGCGTCCGCGCTGGCCGCTGGTTGCCCCGTTGTCGCCAAGGCACACGAGGCCCATCCCGTGACGTCGCTGCTTTCCGCCCAGGTGCTGGCTCAGGGGGCACGTGACGCTGGCGTCACGGCCGACGTCATCGGCGTCGCGTTCGGCCGCGACGCCGGGGTCGACCTCGTCCGGCATCCGGCCATCCAGGCGGTCGGCTTCACCGGCTCGGTCGCCGGCGGTCGTGCGCTGTTCGACATCGCCTCGTCGCGACCGTCGCCGATCCCGTTCTACGGTGAGCTGGGCGCGCTGAACACGCTCGTCGTCTGCCCGGTCGCCGCACGGTCCCGAGCGAGCGCGATTGGCGAAGGGCTCGCCGGCTCGTTCACTCTCGGTGTCGGTCAGTTCTGCACGAAGCCCGGGATCGCACTCGTACCCGCCGGTCCGCACGGCGCCGCCGTCGTGGACGCGCTCGCCGCCCGGGTCGCCACTACGTCCGGCGGCGTCATGCTCAGCGAGCGCACGGCGCACCTGTTCCAGGACGGTGTGGAGACGCTGCGCGGCTCGCGCGGCGTCGAGGTCGTGGCTGAGGGCCACCCGGCGGTGGGCGAGGGCTGGTCGGGTGTGCCGCTCGTGCTGCGCGCACCAGCTGACGCCGTCGGCGGCGCCCTCACCGAAGAGTGCTTCGGACCGGTCGTGGTGGTCGTCGAGTACGCCGACGAGAACGAGTTGCTCGCGCTGCTCGGGCGGCTCGGACCGGCATTGACCGGAACGGTGCACGCGGACGCCGACGACGAGGACGTCGCCGCACGGGTATACGCGAAGCTGACCGCAATGGTCGGCCGGGTCGTGTGGAACGGCTTCCCGACCGGCGTCGCCGTGGGGTGGGCGATGCACCACGGCGGACCGTATCCGGCCACCACGAACGCGTTGCACACGAGCGTCGGTGCGACCGCTATCCGGCGCTGGCTCAAGCCGATCAGCCTCCAGGACGTACCGGACGGCTTGCTGCCGGACGAGCTCCGTGACTCCCCCGGACACTCGCGCGGGCTCATGCGCCGAATCGACGGAGTGCTGAAGCACGTCCGCTGAGCAGCGGAATCACCGATACCAACGAATCCGGAGGGGGTGGTGACCATGGCCGAGCCAACCGCGCGCGTGCGCTGGGGAATCATCGGCACCGGCAACATCGCTGGCAACTTCGCCGATGACTTGCGGCTTTCCCCGCTCGGCGAACTGGTCGCGGTGGCATCGCGATCGGTCGACCGGGCCACCGCGTTCCAGGCCCGCACCGGCGCGCAACGGTCCTATGCGAGCCATGCCGACCTTCTCGACGCCGATGACATCGACGCGATCTACATCGCAGTGCCCCACGCGGCTCATCACGAGGTTGGCGCGGCCGCGATCGAGTCCGGTAAGGCGGTGCTGTTGGAGAAGCCGTTCACCATCAATCTCGCCGAGGCGACCGATCTCGTCCGCCGTGCACATGAGCGCGGGACCTTCCTGATGGAAGCGATGTGGTCGCGGCACCTACCGCACATGCGCCGCATCCGCGAACTGCTGGCCGAGGGTCGGCTGGGCGATGTGCGCCTCGTCACCGCCGAACACGGCGTATGGTTCGCCCGGAATCCGGCACACCGGATGTTCGACATGGGCCTCGGCGGCGGCGCACTGATGGACCTTGGCATCTACCCGATTTCGTTCGCCGCCATGGTGCTCGGCGATCCGCTCTCGATCAGCGCGTCGGCGCAGTTCGGCGACACCGGCGTCGACGCGCAGACTGCCGTGCTGATGCAGTACGACGACGGGCGGCAGGCGATCGCCAACGCCACGATGCAGTCATGGCTGGCGAACGAGGCGACGATCGCGGGTACCGACGCTCGCATCGACATCGACGGGATGTTCTACCGGCCGACCTCGTTCACGTTGACGACTCGTGCCGGTGCGGTCGAGCGTTACGAATTCGCCGTGCCGGGCAACGGGCTACGGTTCCAGGCCGAAGAGGTCGCGCGGTGCTTGATCGAGGGCCTGACCGAAAGCCCGGCGCTGCCGTTGGACGAGACGTGTCGGATCATGGCAACGATGGACGCGATCCGGTCGCAAATTGGCCTGTCGTACCCTGCCGACGACGCAGCGATCGGCTGATCCCGCCCGTGCTCGTTACGTCGCCAGTTGCGCGACTCGGCGCCGACCAAGGCGAGCCGGCGACGGTCGGATGACGATGAAATCCGGCTCGGCTAGGAAGAGCTTGATTAGTCCGCTTTGGCGACGAGATTGCATCCGGTCGTCCGGTGCGCGTTGGCGGGCGAAGGCAACAGGTGCTGGAGCCAAGCAGCCTGTGCTCGTACCGTCGAGGCATGACGCAATTCTGGGGCGACGTCGAACGGCATGTCGTGCGATACGGCGGCGGCTTCACGCCGGCGATTATCGCGCGAGCCGAGGGCAGCTTCGTATACACCGAGGACGGCCGACGCATCCTCGACTTCACGTCGGGCCAGATGAGCGCCATCCTGGGCCACGCCCATCCGGAGATCGTCGCGACTGTGAGCCGGCAGATCGCCGCGCTCGACCACCTGTTCAGCGGGATGCTGTCGCGGCCGGTTGTCGACCTGTGCCGCAGGCTGGCGGAGTCGCTACCGGCGCCGCTGTCGAAGACGCTGCTGCTCACCACCGGCGCCGAATCGAACGAAGCAGCTGTACGCATGGCGAAACTCGTGACCGGCGGGCACGAGGTGGTGTCGTTCGCGGGCTCGTGGCACGGGATGACGCAGGCGGCGGCTGCGGCGACGTACAGCTCCGGCCGCAGAGGGTACGGCCCCGCGTCGCCAGGGAACTTCGCCATCCCGACACCCAACGAGTACCGGCCCGACTTCACGACACCGAGCGGTGAACTCGACTGGCGCCGGCAGCTCGACTTCGCCTTCGACATGATCGATGCCCAGTCGGTCGGAAGCCTTGCCGCCTGTCTGGTCGAGCCGATCCTGAGTTCCGGCGGTGTCATCACACCGCCGTTGGGGTATCTCGCCGCACTGCACCAGAAGTGCCGGCACCGGGGGATGCTGCTGATTCTCGACGAGGCCCAGACCGGCATGTGCCGAACCGGAACCTGGTACGCGTTCCAGCGCGACGGCGTGGTGCCCGACATTCTCACGCTGTCGAAAACGCTCGGGGCGGGTCTGCCGCTGGCCGCCGTCGTGACCAGCGCTGAGATCGAACAGATGGCGCACGAGCGCGGGTTCCTCTTCTACACCACCCACGTCTCGGACCCGTTGCCCGCCGCGGTCGGCAACACGGTCCTGGACATCCTGGAACGAGACGGTCTGGATCAGCAGGCGGTCAAACTCGGCGACCACCTGCGCCGCGGGCTTCTGGAGATCCAGGACCGCCATGACGCCGTCGGTGACGTGCGCGGGCGGGGTCTGCTGCAAGGCATCGAGCTGGTGCGAGACCGATCATCGAAGGAAGGCGCCGACAAACTTGGTGCGGATGTCACCCGGCGCTGCCTTGCCCTCGGTCTGCACGTGAACGTGGTGCAGCTGCCCGGGATGGGCGGCATCTTCCGCATCGCGCCGCCATTGACCAGTACCGAAGCCGAGCTGTCCCTGGGGCTGGAGATACTCGATGAGGCGCTGGAATCGGCCGCCTTACCCTAGGCCGCAAGCGCACGGCCACCTACGGAGCAATGGATCACAGTGGAGATCCATGGGTGTGGACCGTTATGGGCCAGCTCACATGCCAGTTCGCGACATGTGCCTCACTCGATACAGCGCCCGGTCCGGTGTCGTTATCGCCGCGACCGGGCGGCCAGCAGATAGTAGGCCTGGTTCCAGCGCAGTTCGTTGTCGAACTGGCGTCGGTTGGTCGTCTCGTCGATGAGGGAAAGCTCGGTATGAGTCATCGACGCGAACATGCTGAGCATGTCGGCGTCGAGCGCGGTCGACAGTACGGTGTGATGCGGACCGCCGGCGGCAAGCCAGCATTCCGCCGACACCGCTAGCGACGGCCGGGGCTCCCATACTGCGCACGCGACCGGCAGCTTAGGCAGGTCCTCGTCCGGTGCAACGACGTCGACGACGTTGGCGGTCAAGCGGAACCGGGCGCCCAGGTCGGACAGGCCGACCGTGATTCCCGTACCGGGGGCGGCGCTGAACTTGAGCCGCACCGGGTCCTCCCGGCCGCCGATGCTCAACGGATGGATCTCGAGACTGGGTCGCCCGGCGGCGATCGTTGGGCAAACTTCGAGCATGTGCGCACCGAGGATGCGCTGTGGTCCCGGGCCGTAGTGGTAGGTGTAGTCCTCCATGAACGAGGTGCCGCCCGGCAGCCCGTACGCCATCACCTTGAGGGTGCGCAGCAACATCGCGGTCTTCCAGTCGCCTTCTCCGCCGAAGCCGTACCCGTCGGCCATCAGTCGCTGCACGCCGAGGCCGGGGAGCTGACGCAGACCGCCGAGGTCCTCGAAATTTGTGGTGAACGCGGCGAAGCCGCCGTCGGTGAGGAACTGGCGCAGGCCGGCCTCTATGCGGGCCCCGTAACGCAGCGAGTCGTGGCGGTCGCCGCCGGGGCGCAGCGGCTCCACGACCGCGTAGCTGTGCAGGTACTCGTCGACGAGATCCTCGACCACGCGATCGGCGACCGCATCCACGGCTGCGACGAGTTCGTTGACCGGGTAGGTGTTCACCGAGACACCGAACCGCAACTCCGCCTCGACCTTATCGCCCTCGGTCACCGCGACGCCGCGCATATTGTCGCCGAACCGGGCCAGCTTGAGGTGCCGCATGTGCTCGCACGCGGTGGCCACGCGGATCCACGATCCGATCCGGTGGCGTACGACGGTGTCCGAGACGTGACCGCACACGGTCACCCTGGAAAGGCCCATGCGGGTCTGGATGAAGCCGAACTCGCGGTCGCCGTGCGCCGACTGATTGAGGTTCATGAAGTCCATGTCCAGGCTCGACCACGGCAGCGCCTCGTTGGCCTGGGTGTGCAGATGCAGCAGCGGCTTGTCCAGGGCGTCCAGGCCGCGGATCCACATCTTCGCCGGCGAGAAGGTGTGCATCCATGCGATCACGCCGACGCATGCCTCATCCGAGTTGGCGTCGAGGATGGTGCGCCTGATGGCGTCGGGGTCCGTCAGCACCGGCTTCCATGCGATGGCGACCGGAATCGCCGGGTCGGCGTTGAGCACATCAACGATCTGGCGGGCTTGCGTTGCGACCTGGCGCAGCGTCGCGTCTCCGTACAGGTCCTGGCTGCCGGTCAGGAACCACACGGTCCGGCCTTCGAATGGTGACTGCATAAGTCAGTCCTCTCGCTCGATGTTAGCGTTAACGTCGCTCTCGCCAGGTAAGCCGCAAGCAACCCGAATCGGTGCGCGGCTCCGTCAGGATGGGGGGCCGGCAACGCTGGCGCGCTGCACAAGTGTCGGCGCGATCACCTCATGCGCCGGCTGAGCTCCGGTGGAGCCGGCCAGCCGGTCCAGCAGCATGGTCAGGGTGCGCCGGGCCACCTCGACGAAGTCCGGCCGCACGGTGGTGAGCGGCGGGATGAAAAAAGCCGCCTCCGGTACGTCGTCGAAACCCACTACCGACACGTCCTGCGGTACCCGCTTGCCCCGCTCATGTAGGGCCCTCAGTAACCCCAGCGCAACGTGGTCGTTCGCGGTGAACACCGCGGTCACACCGTCCATTCGCGACAGCATGGACCCGGCCTCGTAGCCGGACGCGGCGGTCCAGTCGGCCCGGACCAGCGGCGGGATGTCGCGCCCCGCCTCGCGCAGGGCCGCCTCCCACCCGGCGGTCCGGCCCGCGCTGTCGAACCAGTCGGACGGACCGCAGACGTGCCAGACAGTTTCGTGGCCGGCGGTCAGCAGATGGCGGGTGGCGAGCTTTGCGCCGGCCACCTGGTCGACCGTCACCAGCAGGCTGGAGCGCTGCGGATCGCCGTCGACGGCGACGATCGGGATGTCGTCGGGGACGCCCTCCAACGCGTCGCTGGCCGACGCCACGGGCGCGATGACCGCGATGCCCGCCACTCGCTGCTGCAGGTGGCGGTCGAGGGCCTCGGCGATCGAGGCCCGATCGAGGGTGCCCACGCTGACCATGCTGACCGCGAAGCCCGCCTCGGCTGCTTCGCTTGCAAACGCCGCGAGCAGCGAGGCCGGGCCGAACAACGTCGAGCTCTGCGCCACCACCCCAAGCACCTGGGAGCGGCCGGTGACCAGCGCCTTCGCCGCCTGGTTCGGCCGGTAGTCGAGCTGCGCGATGGCCGCCATCACCCGGTTGCGGGTCTGCTCCCGCACGCTCGGGTGTCCATTGAGCACCCTCGATACCGTCTGGTGCGAGACCCCGGCCAGGGTCGCGACATCGGTCATTGCCGGATGCTGGCGCACGCTAGCGATCATGTCACCCCGTCTGGCCACGGCAGGACCACCACCTTTAGACCGGCCCGCTCGGCCGCGACGCGCATCGCCGCCGCCGCGTCGTCGAGGGCGAACCGGTGGCTGATGAGATCGTCCGTGTCGACCCGCCCGGACGCCAGCAGCTCGATTGCTCGGGGGTAGACCTCCTTCATCCGCCGGGACAATGCGATGGTCAGCCCCTTGCGACGCGCGGAAGAGGCGAGGAATGTGGTCCGGTCCTCGTCCGGAATGCCCGCCAGCACCACCCGTCCGCCCGGTCGAACCAGGTCGATCGCCTGCTGCACGGCCGCGTCCGTACCCGCGACTTCGATGACCACGTCCAAGTCGGCACCTGGTCCGCCCTCGGCGGTCGCCTGCGCTGGCGTGAGCGCGGTGGCACCGTACTTCGCGGCCAGTTCCCGGCGCCACGCCAGCGGTTCGACGGCCAGCACCCGGCTCGCGCCGGCCAGCCGCGCCAGCTGCACCACCAATAGCCCGATCGGCCCGCAGCCGACGACACCTACGCCGGCGCCGAGCCGCTGGTGGGCAAGGTCATGCGCGTGCAGCGCCACACCGAGCGGTTCCAGCAGCGCGATGCGCGTCGGATCCAGCACCTCCGGTACGGGGTGAAGGCGCTCGGCCGGCCAGCTGAGGTATTGGCGCATGCCGCCGTCGGTCGTCCCGTGTCCGGCGAAGATCACGTTCAGGCACAGGTTGGGGTTCCCGTCCCGGCACGGCGGACAGCTCCAGCACGGGATGGCCGGATCGATGGCGACCCGCGTGCCGGCGCGCGGCCCGGTGGCGATGGTGCCGCCCATCTCATGGCCGAGCACCAGCGGACGATCGAGCCGAGCGTCGCCGATCGACCCCTCGGTGAACCAATGCACGTCTGAGCCACAGATGCCGACCGCCTCGACTCGGACCAGTTCCTCGCCCGGTCCCGGCCGCGGTTCAGGCTCCTCGACGATCCGGATATCTCCGGCGGCGTACAGCCGCGCGACTGTCATCACGGCTCGATTCTCACCGGCGCTGCCCGTACACGTTCTGGTACCGGTCGTAGAGTTGGTCGATCGCGTGTGGCGGGATCGGTACTGGATCGCCCAGCTGGCGAGCCAGGTGTACGGTGCGGGCGACGTCCTCGCACATCACGGCGGCCTTCACCGCGTAGGTGGCATCGGGACCTATGGTGAACACGCCGTGATTGGCCATCAGCACGGCCGGCGAGCGGTGCCCGGCGAGAGTGGCCACGATCCCGCGGCCGATTGAGTCGTCGCCGATGATCGCGAATGGACCGACTGGAATCGGGCCACCGAACTCGTCGGCCATTGCCGTGAGTACGCATGGGATCTCCTCGTTGCGTGCGGCCCAGGCGCTGGCGTAGGGCGAGTGGGTGTGCACCACGCCGCCGACCTCCGGGCGGTGTCGGTAGACATAGGCGTGGGCGGCGGTGTCACTGGATGCCGCTAGGTCCCCCGACAGCGCAACACCGTCCAGATCGCAGACGATCATCGCCGCCGCGGTCAGGTCCCGGTAGGAAACCCCGGACGGCTTTATCACCAAGACGTCGCCTTCCGGGCCCCGGGCCCGCGCCGATACGTTGCCGGCGGTCCACGCCACCAGGTTGTACCGGACCAGCTCCTGGTGCATCTCGACCAGCTGGTGGCGGGCCTCATCGACGGTTGGCAGGGCGGTCGAGAGGATGCTCATCGGTCGGCTCCGTTACGCAGTGCGCGCAGCCGATGCAGCACCTCGTTGCCGCCGCCCGCCTCGTCGCGACCAAAGTAATCGTGGAGACGCAGATACTCCCGGTATAGGCCGTCGTACGCCGCCGCCCGGCGTGGATCGGGCCGGTAGGCGTTGCGACGTACCCTGGCCATGGCACCGGCCGCCGTCGGTACATCCGGATATGCCCCGGCGGCTACCGCCGCGTGGATCGCCGAGCCGAGCGCCGGTGCCTGCGTGCTCTCCGCGATGGACAGTGGCCGATTCGTAACGTCGGCGTAGACCTGCATCAGGAATGTGTTCTTCAGCAATCCGCCCGCGACCACCAGCTCGTCGACGGCGACGCCCGAGTCGCAGAATGCCTCGATGATCCGCCGGGTTCCGAACGCGGTCGACTCCAGCAGCGCCCGGTAGACCTCCTCCGGCCGGGTGGCCAGGGTCAGCCCCACGATGACGCCGGACAGTTCGTGATCCACGAGCACCGACCGGTTGCCGTTCATCCAGTCCAGCGCCACCAGCCCGTGCGCGCCGACCGAAGCCTCGGCGGCGAGGTCGGTCAGGTACTCGTGGACCGTGATACCACGCCGGTCCGCCTCAGCCCGATACTCAGCCGGGACGGCATTGTCGACCCACCAGGCGAAGATGTCGCCAACGCCACTCTGCCCCGCCTCGTAGCCGTACCTGCCGGCGACGATGCCACCGTCCACGACGCCGCACATCCCGGGCACCTCGGCGAGGACTTCGGCCGACATCACATGACACGTCGAGGTGCCCATGACCAGCAGTAGCTGACCGGGGTCGACCGCGCCGGCGGCCGGTGCGCTGACATGCGCGTCGACGTTGCCGACCGAAACGACGGTGCCCTCGGCGAGTCCGGTCCAGCCGGCCGCCTGACCCGAGAGGCGCCCGGCCGCAGAGCCGAGCTGGGACAGCGGATGGGCCAGCCTCGTCTCCGCGAAGTCGGCGAAGCCTGGGTTCAGCGCGGCGAGGAACTCCCGCGTGGGATAGCCGCCGTCCTGGAAGATGCCCTTGTACCCGGCGGCGCAGGCATTGCGCGTCTCCGTACCGGTGAGCTGCCACACGATCCAGTCCGCCGCCTCGATCCACCGCGCAGTCGCCCGGTACACCTCCGGATCCTCCTCCAGCACCTGCAGTGCCTTGGCGAACTGCCATTCGCTGGAGATCTTGCCGCCGTACCGGCCGATCCACGGTTCCTTGCGGCGGTGGGCCAGCTCGTTGATGCGGTCGGCATGTGTCTGGGCCGCATGATGCTTCCAGAGCTTCGGCCAGGCATGCGGGCAGGCGGCGAAGGCGTCGAGCTGGCACAGTGGACGGCCGTCGGCATCGGTGGGCAGCACGGTGCAGGCAGTGAAGTCGGTGCCGATGGCGATCACGTCAGCGCGGTCGACACCGCTGACCCGCAGCGCCTCCGGCACCGCGTTGGTTAGCACACCCAGCCAATCGGCAGGATTTTGCAGGGCCCAGTCAGGTGGCAGTCGCTGGCCGGTGCCGACCAGCCGGGCGTCCAGGACGCCGTCCGGGTAGGCATAGACGGCCGACCCGAGCTCCACGCCATCGCTGACCCGGACCACCACCGCCCGACCGGACAGCGTGCCGAAATCGATCCCCATCGTATAAGTGGGTCTGTTATCGCTCACCGGCCAGAACCGTTCTCTGCGTCGTCGCTCACCCATTTCCTCCCGGCGGCTTATGTTAACGCTCACATGTCGGAGCGGCAACACTCGATATGAGGAGCGGAGGTCCTAACCCACCCAACGGACTACCTGCCCCGAGCTGGCTTGTGGCCCATCGCGTCTTCTGTAGACAGATCACCCCGGGACGAAGGTGGCGCCGATGCCCGGGTACACGTGCCCCATGACCGATGCGATCGAGGTCCCGGTTGCGGACCGGCTGAGGATCTCGAGCCGGACAAACACTGACCTGACCGCCGCAGCGCGCGGTGACGGTATTCATTCCTGTTACCGAACCGCGTCGGCCGGATGTCGTGAGGACCGTTGACGTTACCGGTGTGGCCAAGGTACAACGTAGGAACCACAGCGAGCGACGCAAGATCACCAGTGTAGCCGGCACGGTAATCGAGGGAGCGCCCATGCACGCAGAACCAAAGTCCTCGGTCGTACTCGACCCGGAGCACCATCGCGGTGTCGTAGACGAGCGGCTCTTCGGTTCCTTCGTCGAGCACATGGGGCGCTGCGTGTACACGGGGATCTACGAGCCGGACCACCCGACGGCGGACGCGGCCGGCTTCCGGGCGGACGTGGCAAGGCTCGTGCAGGAACTCGGCGTGAGCCTGGTGCGCTATCCGGGCGGCAACTTCGTATCCGGCTATGACTGGACGGACGGGATCGGACCCCGCGAGCAACGGCCTCGGCGCCTCGACCTCGCCTGGCGCTCCATCGAGACGAACCAAGTCGGGACCGACGAATTCCTCGCGTGGGCAAAGGGACTCGGCGTCGAGCCGATGATGGCCGTCAACCTCGGCACCGCTGGTGTCCGAGAGGCAGCCGCTTTGGTGGAGTACTGCAACCTGTCCGAGGGCACCTATTGGTCCGACCGGCGTCGAGCGAATGGCGCGATCAAGCCGCACGAGGTTGGCCTGTGGTGCCTAGGCAACGAAATGGACGGCCCCTGGCAGACCGGGCACATGAGCGCCACACAGTACGGCTCGCTCGCGGCCGAGGCGGCAAAGGCGATGCGGTTAGTGGATCCAGGCATCGAACTGGTCGCCTGCGGCAGCTCGTCGCACACGATGCCAACCTTCGGCTATTGGGAGTCCACCGTCCTGGAAGCGGCCGGGGACCACATCGACTACATCTCCATGCACGCCTACTACGAGGAGCACGACGGCGACCGGGACAGCTTCCTCGCCTCCGGGGCTTCCATGGATTCCTTCATCGACGGGGTCATCGCGACCATCGACGCGACCGCCGCCAGGCGGCGCAGCGCACGCAAAATAAACATCTCGTTCGACGAGTGGAACGTCTGGTACCAGAGCCGGTTCCCCGGCAGCGAGGCCGTTGCGATCGACGTTGCCGGCCCGCGCATCGAGGATGTCTATTCCACCCTAGACGCGGTCGTCGTCGGCGACCTGCTCACCAGCCTGATCAACCACGCCGACCGGGTGAAGATTGGCTGCCTGGCTCAACTGGTCAACGTGATCGCGCCGATCATGACCACGCCGGACGGCCCGGCGTGGCGCCAAACCACCTTCCACCCGTTCGCCGCGGTCGCCAACACCGCACGCGGCCTGAGCCTGGTGACCCGGGTCAACTCCGAGACGCTCACCACCCGCCGTTACGGCGAGGTGCCTGCGCTGGCCGCGGCCGCCACTCACGATCCCGACGAGGGCACCACCTCAGTCTTCCTCACCAACCGCGCTTCCAAGCCGACCACCGTCGAGCTGCGGCACCGCAACTTCCCGCACTGGGCAACACAGTCCGCCCGTGCCATCGCCGCCGACCATGTCGGTCCGCGGTACCAAATTGACGCGTCTGGAATCCGTCTGGTCGCGACGTCTGTCCAGGACGAACCGATGAGCGGCACCACTGTTGTCACCCTGCCACCACATAGCTGGGGCGTTGTCCACGCCTCCACCGCCCCCTGCGGCTAAACCGCCGGCCAAAGACCGGATCCCCCACCCGCACATGAGGAGTCCCCATGGTTGTCAACGCTCCAACGACAGGCGCGACCGGGACCGCCGGAAACGTACCTCGCCGCCAGTTCTTGCAGATGTTCGGCGCGCTCACCGCCGGTGTGGCCGGGGCCGGCCTGCTCGCGGCCTGCGCGCCCGGCTCGTCATCGACCCCCAAGGCGCTTACCTCCACAGTAGACGCCAAGGGCAGCGCGACGCTCTGGTTCCGCGACGACGACCTGCTCAAGGTCTTCCGTACCGTGGTGCCGTCCTTCAACCAGAAGTACCCCAACGTCAAGCTCACGCTGACCGGCGTTGACATCGACACAAAGCTCGCGCCGGCGCTCATCTCCGGCACCGGAGTGCCCGACGGCTCGTTCTTCGGCGACAACAGCATTCTCGGCCAGGCGGAGCACCTCTACGACGTATCCGACCTCATGTCGAAGTACACCGCCGACACCGTCCAGTACAAGCTCGACATCAACACGGTCAACGGCCGGCTGGTTGGCATCCCGTGGGACACCGACCCCGGACTGCTGTACTACCGCGAAGACGTACTCTCCGCCGCGAACGTCGACCCCAAAGCGCTGACAACCTACGATGCGTTACTCGACGCGGCCAGGGAGATCAAGGGACGCAACCCCAAGGCGAAGCCGATCCCCTTAGAGCAGGACCCCAACCTCAGCATGCAGTGGCTGATGATGATGATCAACCAACAGCAGGGTACGGGCCTGATCGACGCCAATGGCAAACTAACCATCGACACCGACGCATACCGCACGGCGTTGACATGGATCAAGAAGGTCGCCGACGAGGGCCTCGGCGCCCGGAGCAAGTTCGCCAGCACGGCGATGATCGCTCAGGCCGACGGCGACACAATCTCCCTGGCGCCGTGGGCGATCTGGTTCAACTTCCTGATCCAAAGCGCCTTCAAGGCGAGCGTCGGGCATTGGCGAGTCGCACAGTTGCCCGCCTGGGCCGGCGGCGGCGCCCGGTCCGGTGTGATGGGCGGAAGCTCATTCGTCATACCGGCAAAGGCGGCCAACCCACAGTTGGCCTGGCTGTTCTACGAGCACGCGATCTACTCGTCGGCGGGGTATACGGGGGTCTTCGGCAGCAACAGCGTCTACCCCAACGGCCTGAACACCGCTTTGCCGTCGGTGAAATCGGCGCTCAGCGCGCCGACTCCGCTGTTCAAGCCGTTGGCCGGGCTAGGTAACGAGTCTCTGTGGGAGGTCGGCACGGCCGCCTCCCTTGCCATCCCGGCCGGGTACCGCATCCCCTCCTGGTTCGACCAGGCGGCCAACTATCTCGGGGCCAACCTGCAGAAGCTCATGGACGGCAAGATGAGCGTGGACGACGTAGTGAAGAATTCGGCCGCCGACATCCAAAAGAACCTCGTGGACCGGTCGGGCTGACAGGTGGCGATCGGAACCTGGCATACCTCGGCCCCACGTCCGGCGGTGCGGTCTGACCAGGCCGTGCCGCCGCGGCGCTCCGGTCGGCGCCTGTCGAGTCAGTCGCGGGTCGGTTACCTGCTGATCGCACCGTTCTTCGCGATGTTCTTCGCATTCACCGCGTACCCGATGGTGTACGCCCTGGAGCTGAGCTTCAGCGACTGG
Organism: uncultured Actinomycetota bacterium; assembly: GCA_963724705.1. GTDB lineage: Bacteria > Actinomycetota > Actinomycetes > Mycobacteriales > Micromonosporaceae > DASQPR01. The sequence continues at coordinate 102,962 of CAVRVS010000004.1, read as the reverse complement.
CACGGCGCCGGCGCGCTGCACTGGATCGGCTTCGCCAACTACACCTACCTGCTGACCAACCCCGGCTTCTGGGAGTCCGTGGGCAACTCGGCGATCATGTGGCTACTGATCGTCCCGATCCAGACGGTCGGCGCAATCGCGGTCGCGACCGCGCTCACCCGATCCCGGCTGCGCTTCAAGAAAACCCTGCGTACCGTTGTCATCCTGCCGTACGTCACGCCCTTGGCCGCGATGGCGCAGGCCTTCATCCTGATCTTCGACAAGGACTTCGGCGTGGCGAATGCGATTCTGCATTTGTTCGGCGGGCCAACGGTCGGCTGGCTCACCACCACCACCTGGGCCAAGCCCACGATCGCGCTGTTCGTGCTCTGGAAGACCAGCGGGTTCGCTCTGATCATCATGCTGGCCGCGGTGCAGAGCATTCCGCACGAGGTGTACGAGGCTGCCGTAGTCGACGGGGCGGGGCCGGTCCGCACCTTCTTCTCGGTCACCATGCCGTTGGTTCGCCGGGCCGTCGCGTTCTTTGTGGTGATCTCCACGCTCGGCATTTCGCAGATGTTCCTGGAGCCGTTTGTGATCACGAAGGGCGGCCCGTACAACAGCTCGACCACCTCGGGTCTGTACCTGTATGAACACGTCGCCGCATCGGATCTGGGCACCGGCGCTGCCAACTCGTTCATCCTCGTGGTTGGGGTCCTGCTGCTGTCCTTGCTGGCTGTCCGCGCGCTGCGTTCGAGGGAGGACTGATCGGCAATGTCCACAGCGATGCTGACTGAGGCTCGATCCATCGTCGACAACCTCCCTGGTACCGGCCAGGCGGTCGCTATGACCGTGCGCCGCCGCCTCCTGCGCGCGCTTGGGTACGTGGGCGTGCTGGTCGCCGTGGTGGCTTTCCTGTACCCGATGATCTGGATGGTCGCCTCGTCCTTCAAGACCGGCTCCAGCATCCTCAACGACCCGCTCGGCTTCAGCCCGGCCGAGGCGACGCTGCGCAACTGGACGGGGATGTTCGACAACGTGCCGATCCTGCGGGCGTTGCTGAACACCGCCATCGTCGTGGTGCTCAAGGGCGCGGTGCTGCTGGTCTTCGCGCCGCTGGCCGGGTACGGGTTCGCGAAGTTCGCGTTCCCGTTCAAGGAGTTCCTCTTCGGTTTCGTGCTGCTGACGCTGATGCTGCCCACACTCGTGCTGATCATCCCGCTGCTGCTGGAGATGAGCCAGCTGGGCTGGGTCAACACGTATCAGGCGCTGATCCTGCCCGGCGCGGTCGACGCGTTCAGCGTGTTCTGGATGCGCCAGACCATCAGCCAGATCCCGGACGAACTGCTCGACGCCGCTCGCATCGACGGCTGCGGTCCTCTACGGGCGTTCCGGTCGGTCATCGTACCCGTCCTGCGTCCGGCGCTCGCCGCCCTCGCAGTGTTGTCGCTGTTCAACATCTACAACGACCTCGTCTGGCCGATCGTGGCGATCAACGACCAGAGCCACCAAACCATGGCCGTTCTGCTCGCCGGCTTGTCCTCCAACATCAGCGGCGCACAGTCCGGGGCCAGCAGCGCCGACTTGTGGGGGCAGCTGATGGCCGCGTGCACCTTCGCCACGGTGCCCACGGTGCTGCTGTTCGTCGCTCTGCAGCGCCACTTCATCCGTGGACTGCTGGCCGGCAGCAGCCGCTGACCCCCCACCTAATCCATCCGGGCATCGGCGATCAGCCCGGCACCAGGTCACTCACCCGACAAGGAACTCACTTGCCCCACTCCACGGCCACCGTCACCGTCCACCCCGAGTTCAGCCATGGCGACATCGATCCCCGGGTCTTCGGCAGCTTCGTCGAGCACATGGGCCGGTGCGTGTACACCGGCATCTACGAGCCCGACCATCCGACCGCGGATGCGGCGGGTTTCCGGGGTGACGTGGCCGAGCTCATCGCCGAGCTGGGAGTGACCACTGTGCGCTACCCGGGTGGGAATTTCGTCTCCGGCTACGACTGGCGGGACGGGATCGGCCCGGTCGCTCAGCGGCCAACCCGTCTGGACCTCGCCTGGCGTTCCGTCGAGCCGAACCTGGTCGGGCTGGACGAGTTCCTGCCGTGGGCGGCCCGGTGCGGACTGGACCCGATGATGGCGGTGAACCTTGGCACCGCAGGGATCCGGTGTGCAGCGCAGCTCGTGGAGTACTGCAACCTCGGCGCGGATACCAGCCTCGTCGCCGAGCGGATCACAAACGGGCATCCTGACCCATATCGGATCGCCACCTGGTGTCTGGGCAACGAGATGGACGGACCGTGGCAGATCGGGCACGCGACGGCGGCGGAGTACGGTCGCCGGGCGGCCGAGGCGGGCAGAGCAATGCGGATGGTGGACCCCGACATCGAACTCGTCGCCTGCGGGTCGTCGTTTCGGCACATGCCCACCTTCGGCGCATGGGAGGCGACCGTCGCCGAACTGACCATGGACGTCGCCGACTTCATGTCGATGCACTCGTACTACGACGGACGGGCGCACCGCCAAGACTTCCTCGCCTCCGGGCACCGACTGGACCGATTCATCACCGACGTGGTGAACACCTGCGACGCCGTCGCAGCCCGGCTGAACTCGGGGCGGCGGATGCAGATCGCGCTGGATGAGTGGAACGTATGGTCTTCGGCGGCCGCCGAGTCACCCGTCGGCCAGCCCAGGGACATCGCCCTTACCCCGCGCATCACCGAGGATGCCTACCAGGTGCTGGACGCGGTGGTGCTCGGTGATCTGATCGTGAGCATCCTCAATCACGCCGACCGGGTGCGCATCGCCTGCCTGTCGTTGCTGGTCAACGTCAGCGCACCGATCATGACGGAGCCCGGTGGGCCGGCGTACCGGCAGTCGATCTTCCACCCGTTCGCGGCCGCCGCCCGCTTGGCCCGCGGCGACGCGCTGCACAGCGTGGTGCGCAGTGAGGAGTACCGAACGCCGTCGTACGGGACACTGCCGTCGGTCGCGGTGGCCACGACGTTCGACCGCTCCTCCGGCAGCGCCGCGATGTTCCTGACTAATCGGGCCGACACCCCCGTCTTCTGCACCGTCAACCACGGCGGCTTCGACACGTTCGAGATCACAAATGCGTCCACACTCAATGGGGCGGATGGCCGCGACCCGAGCCAACTGGGGCTGACTCCGCTGACGGACGTGCAGACGGGCGCACGGGCGTCGAGCATCCGGCTTCCGGCTGAGTCGTGGACCGCGGTCGAGATCGCCGCGACGGCCTGAACTACGTGCAGGGCGGTAGATTTATTTTGCAGCTGTTTTGGAGAGCCGGAGGCGTCCATGGGTGACCCCACCTTGCACGATGTCGCGGCCCGCTCGGGCGTATCCATTAAGACGGTCTCGAATGTGCTGCGTGGCGTCACCGGCAAGGTATCAACAGCGACCGCTGCCCGCATCCACGAAGCCATCGAAGAGCTTAACTACCGACCAAACCTCTCCGCCCGCCGGCTGCGCAGCGGGCACTCGGACGTCATCGCGCTCGCCGTCCCCGACCTTCGAAACCCGTACTTCGCAGAGGTGGCTGCAGCGATGATCGGCACCGCTCGCCAGGCCGGGTACACGCTGCTGATCGAGGAGACCGGCGGCGACCCCGACGTGGAAATGAGCTTCGCCGAAGGGCTCGGTGACCCGCTGATCGAGGGCGTAATCATGTCACCATTGGCCCTCGACCCGCGCCGTCTCAACGAACGTGGCCGTGCGATCCCCTTGGTGCTGCTCGGCGAGCGTGACTACCCCGGTCCGTGTGATCACGTGATGTTCGACAACGTCCAGGCCTCCTACCGGATCAGCGCCCACCTGATCGAACAGGGGTACTCCCGGATTGCGGTGATCGGACGGCAGGACGACCCGCCGCACGCGACAGCGGTCAAGCGGCTCAAGGGATATCAGAAGGCCCTTCGCGAGGGCGGTCTCCGCTACGACCGCACGCTGGCCCCGGTGGTCTCCGGCGCACCGTACAGCAAGATGATCGGTGCCGAGGCGGCCCACCGCCTGCTGAAGCGGCCCGAGCGGCCGGACGCGATCTACTGCTTCGCCGACGTGCTCGCGATCGGGGCGTTGCGCGCCTCCCATGAGCACGGGCTACACGCGCCGGCAGACTTCGGGCTGGTCGGCTTCGACGGGATCGAGGAGGGGCGGTTCGCGATCCCCACGCTGACGACGATCGCACCGGACTTCACCGAAATGGCTTCGCTCGCCATCGCTGCACTGGTGGAGCGGATGCGCTCCGGGGTCACCATCGAACATCGCGACATCCGGTGCCGGTACGAGCTCATCATCGGAGAGAGTTCGGTGCGCCCGGTCGACGGCTCCACCGGAACGCGCCCCAGACGCGCTGCCGGTCATTCCCGCCGCTCCCCCACGGCAACGGCGACGATCTGAGCCTCGACGCCGACGACTAGCGGGACACGTATGCGACGCACCAGCACGGAAGATGTTGCCAACTGGTCGCGGCTGAAGGGCAGGATGTCGGCCAGCCCGTTAGTGCTGGCAACAGTTAGGTTCCCCGGGGATGTCGGCACCGGGTTATGCCGCGGTCGGCACCGTAGTCCATCGGAGCCGGGTTACGTAGTCGGTGGGGCTGAGGTAGCCGATGGCGGAGTGGCGTCTGCGGTGGTTTTAGAACGCTGTCCGGCCGAACAGTGCTGGCCGGGGCGCCGGTTTGGGAGGTGATGCCGGTGGCGGCGGCGGGAAGTTCGCGTTTGAGGATGGCGAAGAACGCCTCGGCCAGGGCGTTGTCGTAGCTGGATCCGACGTGGACTAGTGACGGGCGGAGTCGGATTGTCGTACCCGTCCGGGAACCTGCCAGGATGCTGCCGCTACAGGTCGTCAACGGCGATGCCGTCATCCCCCAAGGCAACGGACCGAAAATCATCGCCCACGTGTGCAACGACATCGGTGCGTGGGGCAAGGGCTTCGTACTGGCGATCTCCCGGCGATGGCCCGAGCCGGAACAGGATTACCGGCGCTGGCACCGCGACCGCGCCGGTAACGACTTCACTCTCGGCGCGGTACGCCTGGTACATGTTCAACCCGACATCTGGGTTGCCAACATGATCGGCCAACACGACATCAGGCGAGGCGCAGGAGGCCCGCCGATCCGGTACGAAGCCGTCTCCGAGTGCTTGACGACGCAGCAGCGCGGACGCTACTTCGCTCAAGGATTAGGCGGTTCTTCAGCTAGAGGTGGCTCAGCCCGGCAGGTCGAGGCCGAGGCGAGTGGCAACCCGGCGGCGATCGACTCGGCCTGGATTGCGGTCCCCGATGCCGCGTTGCGCTTGTTTGTGGTGACCGGGTCGAACGTCACAGAGATCGCGGGGATGCTGCCGGCGGCGGCCGAGAACATCCGGGCAGCGGTCGAGACTGGCCGAGTCGTAGAGAAACGCAGCGGAAGATCGACGGGGCCGGGCGGCGATAGCCAGGCTGAGTTAACCGCGACTGGAGCCAAACATCGCCCGCCGATGGTCGGATTGCTACCGGTCGCCTAACACTGGGCGTCGCGGGTCGCAGAGCTCGACCGTCGCCGGGAAGATCCGATGACTCCTTAAGGCTTCGCTATTCGGAGCGATCGACTGGTCCTCTCCTCGGCCATTCATAGCCGTGGCGGGCCAGCGCCCATGCCTTGTTGTTGAGCCCTGGCCGAAAGCCACCGTCGGGTAGATAGGCCGTATCAACCTCGGATTGCTTGGCGCGATGCGACAGCCACATGAAAGTTCCCATGACCAAGACCCCGAGACCGACGACCCAAATCCAGATCATCACGACCTCCTCATCGGTCGCCGAGTACGCGGTACGTGCGATTGTATGCCCGATGGGCAGATGGCCGACGCTTGCCGGTTCGCTGTCGGCCCGATCGTCGCCTTCTTTCACCGTCGCGTTCAGCTACGCCGCTGCGTACATGGCGGGCCGCCCTGATCGTCCTGCGGCTCCGTTGTCGAACGACATTGGGTCACGCTTCATCGATTCCGAGCAGTCCGTTAGCGCGGTCGTCGGCGTCTGCCGTTGCTTTCCGCCCGCATCCGCCAGCTCCGCCCGTGACGTCGCAACCAATGGCACGGGTGGCGCCATCCTTTGAGTTCCGCGTTCGTTGTCTTCTGGGCCTTCCGGTCCGCGGTCGCGTGGTTCGCGGTCCCGTCGGAGATTCTCCCGTACATAGGTGTTGAGTTCCTCGAGACTCATGTGCCGTCGTAGTTCGGTCTCTGTCGGGATTGGCGGTGGTTCGGGGAGCGCAGCATTTCGGGCAAGCGACCCGCGCCCTTCGGCGCCCGCGTGGTCGGTCAGTCTGAAGTGCGTCTCCGGTGACACATCTTCCGGCCACACCTCCAACCGGTACCGCTCGAACGCCGTCTCAGCGACGCCGTCCGGGTCGATGTCACGGCCACGCACGTATACGCGCACGCGATACGGTCCCGGTTTGTCGGTGGGAAGGTTCGGTGGGAAGGTACTGCCACTCCTCCGTTCCCAGACGCGGCAACGCTAATCCGCTGTCCACGTGGGCGATGCTTGCCTCGACGACGTCATCCCAATCCGTGGTGTCGGGATCGGCCGTTGGCTCCGGCACCAGATCGAGCGTCACTGAAACGACGCCCGTGTTGATCCCTGCGGTGATCAGCGCCGCATTCTGTGGGCGGTGATAAGTCCGGATACACCGCGGCGCATGGCCATCGGAAGATCGCAACGGCCGTTTGTCAGCCAAAAGCTGTGCTCCTCGACGAAGACATCGCCGCCCACAGATCGCCGTACCACCACGACACCCTAAGGGACGATCCTTACCAGTTGATCCCTGACGCCCATTTGCCTAGGGCGTCGAATGTCGAATCATGGACAACTTCCTTGACAGCCCCGCGGAATCCATTCACGGTACCGACACCGCACGCTATCACAAGCTTCGATGAAGATAACCGTCCGTTAAACCGCGCTTAGAACCACGGGGGTGGCTGGTGGCCAACAAACCGAAACCGGCGGTGGGCGAGAATCCCGCGTTGTCGTACAAGCGCTTACGCACGATCATCGGATTCGTGGCTCTCACGCTGCCCATTACGTGTTTGCTCGCCGGGCTCGTCGATGGCCACATCGAGTCGTCGATCAGCGCCTATTACTATACGAAGGTCACGATCGTCTTCACGGGAACCATGTGCGTGATCGGCGTCTTCCTGATCGCATACCGCTTCGGGGCGTTGGTGTTCGAGGACATCGCCACAACCCTTGCCGGGATCGCCGCGCTCGGTGTGGCCTTCGTCCACACCGCGCCTCATGATCCATCACTGTCCCAGCTACGACAGTCAGACGTGCACCTTTTCTGCGCCACCGTGTTGCTCGTTCTGCTCGGCGCAATTTCCCTCTTCGTATTCCCAGCCGACGTGCCCAAACAGCGGCCCGTGGCCTCCTACTGGTACCGCGGCCTGGGTGCAGCCATCTGGCTATCACTCCTGCTCATGGTGCTCCTAAACAAGTACGCCGTATCATTCTACGACCAGAACCACATCTTCTTTATCCTCGAGTCCCTCTGTGTGATCGCCTTCTCGCTCGCCTTCATTATCAAGGGCAACGCACGACTGGTAGACCACGAGTACAACCACGTGGCCGAGGATCCAGCTCCGGCTCTTCAAATCGGCGTACCGAGTCAACCGACTGCGCGCACATCTTCTGCCAGCACCGATGCCGAGTCGAACCGCGGGGGCATGTCAGATCAGGTGCCTAAGTAATGCCGCCCGACTCGGAGTCCTAGCGCTCGCGGGCATGGGCCCACACGATGGCGAACACTGATGTCGCGCACCGAAGGTCTGACCAGTCGGACGGCGACCCCGCGATGCCGTGTCAGCCGACCTCCGGTGCTGCGGTATGAGTCGAAGCGTTGCCTACGACTGCTTGCAGCGCACTGATGCGGCGCCGACGTGCCTCACCGCGGAGTTCAACGAACGAATAGGCGAGCAGCAGCCATCCAACGACGAGCAACGCAGCGGCGATGCCGAACAGCCAGTCTTCGACTCGAGCCCATGATCTTTGCTGCGCTTCAACATCGGTCCATGGCGGCTGCGGTCGCATCACGGCCGGCACCACGACGCCCAGAAGGCAGGACGTCAAAAGCAGGAGTGTGAAGCCATTGAGAATGTTCTGCGCATCGACTGGGCCAGCGACCACCACGACGTAGCTGTCGTCGACGACACCGGCACATGCGTGCGGGGATTCGGCGAGCCGGGCGAGGAACCCTTCGAGCGGACGTAGAGCTGCGGCGGGGCGGCCCGTGACGGACCGCCCCGCATTGCCTTACCCTGTTGACTTCTACGGCCTGGCCTTGTTGAGTTTCACCACGGTCGTCTTGTTCTGCACAACGTCCTGGTCGTAGTCGGCGTCGAACCCATCGGCCTGGGTGGTTGCCTCGGCGGCACCCTTAACGAACGCGGTAAGACCGCTCGGGATTGCCGTGGCCGTCCACGGGACCGAACTGCCTGGCGTGCGCGCCACCTGGGTGGAAAACGTCCCGCGGGTCAACAGTGCCTTGTTCACCTGCGTGACCGAGCCGTTTAGGGACACCGACGTTGCCTTGGTGCAGCTCACTGTGCCGCGCACGGTGGCGTTGCCGTTTACAGCGTTCGCCGTGCCGTCGGTGGCGACGACAAGGCCGAGCTCGAGCGCGTAAGCCGCAGCACCGAGCTCATGCGCAGCGACATGCGCGACCACTGCCGCCTGGCCGGCAGCATATGCCGCATGCCGAGCGGATCCGCTCAACTGTCTTGCCGCAGCCATGTATGGCCAGCCGCCGCACGCGACTGAGACATCCCGATCTCGCCGCGCGCCCAAGCCCGAATCTGCTCGATGGCGTGGCAGGGCCGCGGGTCCGAGGGCTGCACCGAATCGAAGATATGCAGAACATGCTCTGAGCACGCGGCCGCCCACAAAGCCAGGAGCCGATGGTCGGAGTCCGTGAGCGTCCCCCCGCGGCGGATGGTGATCAAGCGGGGGTCGCGGTCCTGGGGGAGGATCACGGTCGCATAGCTCCTGACTCCATCTGCCCAAGTAGGAACGGCGGCCACATGGGGGCTCGCTGCGCGGTCTGCGCTGACATCCAGCTCGTGCCCGCGTGCGAGCGCGACGAGAGCCAGAGCTAGTAAGCAGATCCGCCAGGAATCGAACCTGACTCAGCCGGTCTTGGAGACCAGCCGCCTCCCAGAGCCAGACCTAGGTGTGGGCACCCGTTGCATGTGCCCTGGTCGACTGCTCCAGTTCGGTTCCCCGCCGTCGACAGCCGGGGCGGCCCCTGGCCAGCGTCTAATGCCTGCATCCAGGTTTAGGCGTGCTTAGCTCGGTGCCCGAATTAAGATATTACAACCCTTTCGTGATGATATGCTGGCTTGGCCTCTCACAAAGGAGTTGACAATGGCCACTTATCTGATCACGCACGAGGTCGACGACGTCGATGCGTGGAAGGCTTCGCCCAAGCGGGAGGAGACCTTCGGGCCGATGGGCATTACGGTTCGCCCGTTCGCCGACCCTGCCGGCTCCAACCGGGTCGGGCTGATCGCCGAGATCCCCGACATGAAGGCTTTTCAGGCGTTTATGCAGACCGACGCGGCGGCTGCGGTGATGAAGCACGACGGCGTTCGCCCCGAGACACTACTGGTGCTCGGCGAAGCCTAATTTGCGGATCAGACCCACCCGCCAGTCAGGAAGTGCGTCGACGGCCACGCCATGAAGGCCAGCAGCGCGAAGCGGCGGACCTGTGTCCAGCCGGAGCGCTGGCGCGGGTCCGCGCCGGGCTTCGGGCGGTGCGTGGCGAACCAGGCCCAGACGTGCTCGCTCAGGGTGTCGCCACCCTTGCCGTTGAACAGGGCCATGCCCTCGAACACGCCGAAGTAGGCGAGCCAGGCCAGCCAGGCGATCGTGTAGCCGCTCATGCGGACAGCTCGCCGCGGCGTACCGCCTCGACCCGGACGGCATACATGATCTTGGTGCGCGTGATCGTCAGTACCTGTTGGCTACCTTCTCGCCTTTCTCTGATGTCGAAACCGGCCGCCGGCCTTCGTACATTTCGTATGAGTGGCGTCCGACGGGCATGCCGGTACGGGAGGAGATCCGATGTCTGACCCGCGGACTTTGACGACCGGGATCGTCTTCGGCGAGTCGCCGCGTTGGCACGACGGCCGGCTCTGGTTCGCCGACTGGGCCCGCCAGGAGATCATCGCGGTCGACCTGGACGGGAACAGTGAGATGATGCTCCGACCGCCGTGTCGGCATAACCGCGCCACGTCAACCAACGGCGGAGTGAGTCGCTGCACTCGCCGGTATACGGCGACGTGGTCGACTTGAACGCCAGGCTCCACCAATAGTTCGCCCGGTTGACGAAGTGCGATTGCCGCGCTGCACAATCCTGTTCAGCAGTTCAGTCACCGCTGAGTCCGCTGACCTCCTTTGCATTCGGGAAGAGGTCATCTGCTTGCTCCCAATCTGCTCCCACCGGTAAGGGATCAGCGCACGCTCACCCGTTTCGATCGCCTCGATCAACAACCCCCAGCTCAGGCGGTATCTAACATCGTGGATGGCCGATGAAAACTTCCGAAAAGGAGGGTGTCAGTGACCGTCCGCCAACACCCGTGACCTGCCCAGGCACAAGGCATCGCAGCTCAGCGACGGCCGTTGGCGTCAGTTCGCCGCAATTGGACGCGGCATAACGCAGTTTGGACACTCGCGCTGCTCCCAATCCGCTCCCCCGCCCCCGATGCCGCGCATTACGTTTTGCGATCGTGGTCGACATCGATGGCAGCTTCGGCGGTCGCGTCGTCGCTCACGATCACCGGGCCAGCCCCGGCGCGGCGATGGTGGCGACCGGTCCGGCGACCAGTGCGACCGGCACGTCGGCGGGATCGGGCTGCCCGTCGTGGCCGGCGCGTCGAGGAGGTCGTCGAGCGCCTCCAGCGGGCCGCCACGCACGTACGCCGGTTCCCGTTTCCTGCCGGTACCGTTCCGGCTCGCGCGGGTGGCGAGGTCGACGTGGGTCAGCGCCATGTGGCGCCGGCGCCGCTTACTGCCATGCCGCGCCGTCCGGGAAGGCGTAGCGCCGCATCGGTTCGGGATGCATCTGCGCGGAGAAGCCGGGGGCACTCGGTGTGCGGTACGCGCCGCCCTCGATCACCACCGGGTCGACGAAGTGCTCGTGCAGGTGGTCGACGTACTCAATGACCCGGTCGGTGAGGTCGCCGGAGACCGCGACGTAGTCGAACATCGACAGGTGCTGGACTAGCTCGCAGAGCCCGACGCCGCCCGCGTGCGGGCAGACCGGCTTGCCGAACCGCGCGGCGAGCAGCAGGATCGCGACGTTCTCGTTGACGCCGCCGACCCGGCACGAGTCGAGCTGGACGAAGTCGACCGCGTCGGCCTGCAGCAGCTGCTTGAACATGATCCGGTTGGCGACGTGCTCGCCGGTGGCGATCTTGATCGGGCGTCCGCCGGGCGCGGCGGTGGTCAGGGCGCGCCGGATGGCGGCGTGGCCGAGGATGTCGTCCGGGCTGGTGGGCTCCTCCAGCCACCACGGATCGTAGGGCGCGAGCGCGGTCATCCAGTCGACCGCGGAGGCGACGTCCCAGCGCTGGTTAGCGTCGATGGCGATGCGGATGTCGGGGCCGACCGTCTTGCGGGCCAGGGCGAAGCGCCGCAGATCGTCGCCGAGATCGGCGCCGACCTTCAGCTTGATCTGGGTGTATCCGCTCTGGACCGCCTCGGTAGCGAGCCGGACCAGCTTCTCGTCGTCGTAGCCGAGCCAGCCGGGTGAGGTGGTGTAGGCCGGATACCCGTCCCGGATCATCGTGGCGGCGCGCTCGGCGCGACCGCTCTCGACTGCGGTGAGCATGTCGTACGCCTCGTCCGCGGTGAGCGCGTCGGTGAGGTACCGCCAGTCGACGAGGTCGACGATCTGCCGGGGGCTCATGTCGGACAGGAAGCGCCACACCGGCTTGCCTGCGACCCGGGCGGCCAGGTCCCAGGCCGCGTTGACGAGCGCGGCTACGGCGAGGTGCATGACGCCCTTCTCCGGGCCGAGCCAGCGGATTTGGGAGTCGTGGGTCAGGCGGCGCGCGAACTCGCCGAGGTCCTCGACGCTCTGCCCGATGACCAGCGGGGTCAGCGTGTCGATCGCGGCCCGGCAGACCTCGTTTCCGCGCCCGATCGTGAATGTGAACCCGTGGCCGTCGACGCCTTCGTCGGTGTGCAGGACCGCGTACGCGACCGAATAGTCGGGGTCCGGGTTCATCGCGTCGGAGCCGTCCAGGTCCCGTGAGGTCGGGAAGCGGATGTCGTGCGAGTCGACCGCGGTGATCTTCATCCGGCGTCCTTCAGGTTGTTGCGCTGTGCGCCGAGCCCGTCGATTAGGCCGCCCGCGTCGTCTGGCAAGAGTTCATCGTGGCCCAGACGCTGATCGAGTTCAAGAAGTTCCTGGCCAAGTTCCACATCGAGGTGCCCACCGGGTTCGACGTGCAGGTCGTGCTGGACAACGCCTCAACTGACAAGACCCCGGCGGTGAAGCGGCGGCTGGCCGCGCACACCCGGTTCGTCCTGCACTTCGCCCCGACCAGGTCGGCGTGGCTCAACCTGGTTGAGCGCTGGTTCGGGGAACTGACCGGCAAGAAGCTGCAACGTGGCACACACCGCTCCGTGCGCGAACTCAACACCGACGTCCGCGCAAGGATTGAGACCTGGAACAACAATCCCGGCCCCTACGTCTGGACCAAGGCCGCCGACCAGATCCTCCATCCATCGCCCGATACTGCACCAGAATTACCGACTCACGACACTAGGCGGGCGAGCTCTTCCGTGCCAGCCCTGATTCGGGCCACCGGAGCCTGCTCCGTCCCGTCGGCCGGTCCCAATGACTACAGGTGAGATGGCATCCGTTGCTGTTGGCCATCGGGGGTGGACGTAGCTGTCGCTGACTTTCGCTGGCTGTTCTAGTCGGAGCCGTGCACGGTCCGATACGGTTCGGCCGTGGCCGACGGTCCCAACATCGAATTGATCTTTGGTGCATCCGGAGAGCTCACAGACGTCGCTGCCAGTGTCGCCCGGGTTCTGGACCTAGATTTTGAACGCCGCAACAGCATGTACCTCGGAGGCGAGTACTACCGAGCTGAGTTGGTCCTCGGGACAGTGATCGTTCAGGTAAACGAGAATCTCGACGAGTTGCGTGAGCCCGACTATCCGGATCTTCCGGTCATCGTTCGCGTGGACGGTCCGATTACGATCGAGGCGCCCACGGTCGTGGCGATCGCACAGTTGGGCCTCGTTGCTATACGTCGCAATCAATGGTGAGCGACCGCTGACTCCCACACCGCCGGCCGACGGGACGGGCATGACACTGAGAAGGTTCGCCGGACGGCGTCCCCACATAGCAACCTTCACCGCCGTAGCAGTGGTACTTCTCGCCGCTACCACCGTCGGCGTGCACACACTGTTCTCGCAAGCGCCCCTGTGGGTGGCAGCAGCGGGCGCCCTTTACCCGACGTTGATCATCGCGGGCGCCGGCGCGGCCACGGTGGAGCGATGGGCCCGGCTACCTGCAGCACCCGCGACTCGGGAACCCCGTGACGAGGACGACCCTGATCGTATGGCTCCGCGGTGGATATCGTGGGTCGGCAACACAGTCGCCATCGGTCTATTCGCCTGGTTCGGCGACTCGTGGGATGACCATTGGCATCGCGTCTACCCGACTACACCGATGTGGATGTTCGACGCCGCCATCGTCGCCCTGGCCGTGCTTGCGGCCGTTCCCGTCGAGGCCGTGCTAGCCGAGATCGTCGAGCGTGTACGACACAAACGATATTTGGCGCCGTGAGTCGCCAAAAGTTGATCAGCTTAACCGCAGTCATCGCAGCATCGGTACTGCGACGCTGCAGATGATCTCCCGCTTTTAAGAACCGTCCACGTTGTCTCGCCGCATCCGCTGGACACCGTTGACGCTGATGAAGGTCTTCTCGTAGCTGTGTTCGCGCGCGCGAATCGGGGCCCGTTGCTGTCACGGTGGCTGTCGGAGGTCGAGCAAGGTCAGCGGGTCAGCGCTGACGACGTCCATCGACTTCCGTGAGGTGTCGGGTGGCCGCGACGTGGCGATTGATGATGAGCGTTGCGGTCACCGTTGCCTATGTGTCGGCTGCGGACACATCTGGGGTCGGTCAAGGCCGTGAGATCTGGCCCCTCGCGCACGCATGAAATGCTGAGCGCGATCACGGCTTGCCTATGACCTGCCCAGATGTGAGGCATCGCAGCTCAGAGGCGGCCGTTGATGTCAGTTCGGCGCACTTGGACGCCGTACACGCCGGTTTGGACACTCGCGCTGCTCCCATTCGCTTCCCCGCCCGGCGCTGCGCCCGCGCACGTGAACGGGCGCATCGTGACGGGGGACAACGCCGGGGCGTCACTACTGATCGCGAACCGGTCCATGGTCGGTGGGTGGGTTCGACCTCGTCTACGACTGATGGCAAGGCGCGACGAGCCACCAAGCACGTGTGCCGGCCAGGGATCACTCGGCCGGGACAACGTCATCGCGTCCGTACGATCAGACGCCGAGTCCTCGCCAGCCGTCGAACGCGTAGCGGACGAGTGTGCCGACCTGTTGCCTGACCGTCGACTTGGCCTGAACCGGGTGCAGGCCCGGGGGAGGCGGAGGCACGCCCGGGTCGAAGGCGGGCGGTGGTGGCGGGGGTGCCGGCTTCGCGGGGCAGAGCAGGTAGTGCTTCATCACGGCCGGAAAACGATCGAATAGCAGGTTCCGGGGCCGTTGCCAGGCAATGCCAACCTGCGCGCACACCTCCTTGACCGTTTGTTCGCTGGCGATGTTGGCGAATCCGGAGCCCTGCCAAGGCAGTACGTGGTGGACGCGGTGCGGACTGAGCCCGGCGCTGAGAAACAGATCTATCCAGCGGTTGCCGACGACGGTGAGGTCGTAACTCAGGCCGATCTGCTGCGCCGCCCAGTCGTTGCGGAGCCGCTCAGGTATCGCGGCGAGCTCCTCCTCAGTGGTCGACTCCTCGAAGTCGTGACTCGCGACGACGAGGAACGTGTTGAACCACAAGGTGATGACGAACTGTATCAACCAGGCCACGATGTGTCCTGTCACGAGGCACGCGACGAACTCGGCCACGATCCACGCGCGGATAAGCCAGAAGTCCGTCCGGATCGCATCCGGAGTGGCGGACCCGTTGCGCATAGGGCGTTCGAACTTGGCGATCTCGATGGCGCGGAACGGCAGCCCGGTCAGCGAGATGCCGAGTTTGTGGAGCGTGTAACCCGGGATGCGCAGGACCGGATGGAGTCGGAGCATGCTGTCGAAGAACGTCTTCTTCACGTCGGCGCCGGAACCCAGATAGGGGTGGTGCAGGAGGACGTGCCCATCGGATCCGATGAGGCTCGTGCCGACGTAGTTGATATCGAAGAGCGCTTTGCCGATCGGCATGGTGTAACGACGCTGGTCTTTCCACTTCCGGTGCAGGTGGTAATGGCCCGCGCCCGCCAGTGATGTTCGCGTCACGACCATGACGACGACGAATCCCCAGGCCGGTAGGAGTCCTGTCATCAAGAGCGCCAGCGCCGCAACGTGCGCGGCACCGATGATCAAGGTCACGACGTCGAACGTTCGGTCGTACTTCTTCAGATCCCGCTTGGAGAACCTGGCGTTCAGCTTGGTGCGGATCTCGGCGAGCAGACTTCCCTGGTCGCGGTAGTCGAGCTTCGGCAGGTCCCGGCGGGCGTCGAAACCTGGCGCCAGCAGGAACGGCGGGACGCCCAGCTGCGGGAGCGGCTCACCTGCGAATGGTGGTGGGCTTTGTGACGGTGACGGTGGCGGCGGTGGAGGAGGAGGTGGCGTGTCGCTGGCTCGGGGCGGAACAACGATCCTGGGTTGGACGGTCTTGCCGACGAGTTCCGAAATCGCATATCTCGCGAGGAACGTCTGCAACCGGGCTGGTTCCCGGTGATAGGTGTGCAGGAGGGCACTGATGTCACGACCCTCGGTCTGCCTGAACCACATCGCGCCGCCCGGGTGCAGCTTCATCCATTCGGTGAAGTCATAGGCGCCTCCGTCGACGATCCAGAATGGCCGGCCTTGGGGAAGGATGGTGCCCGTACGGGGAGAACTCCGAGCCGAACTCGGCGTGATGGTGTCGGACATGTCGCTCCTCGTCCTCCGTACTAGTAGTCGTCGTCGTGTGGTATGCCGAATTGGAGCAGTGCGGTTTCGATCTGTGCGCCGGGCCCCATCGTCACCATGACGGCCCGGTCGCCTGCCGACACACTGCCTTCGGCGAGCAGGCGCTGCAGGCTGACCAGGAAGCTGCCGCTGGAGATGTTCCCGTAGTCGCGCAGCACGGACCGCGTGTGCCGCACGTCGTGCTCGTCCAGGCCGAGGCCGCGGCGGACGGAGTCGATGACCAAACCGCCGCCCGTGTGCACGATCCAGTGCCGGACCGCCGAGACATCGAGTCTGTTGCGCTTGAGGAGCGTGTCCACCGGCTCCCGGACGTTGTCGCCGATGACATAGGGAATGTCTCGGTCGACGTAGAAGCTCCACTTTCCGTCAGCGGCACTCCAGTCGAAGCGCATGGCCGCCCACTGTTCGGGGACGCAGAAGCTCTCGAAGTCGACGACGCGCGGGGTTCGGGGTGAGGGTGCCGGTCCGGCCCCGTTGGCGTGGTAGCCGCTCAGCACGACCGCTGCGGCTCCATCGCCGAAGAGACTGTTGACAATGCCGGTTCGCGGCGTGTCGTCGACGACGTACATCGCGGAGTTGATCTCACAGCAGACCAGGAGCGCCACCCGGCCTGGATGGTTAGTCACCCACTGGACGAGAGGGTTCATGCCGTTGAGGCCAGCGTTGCACCCCATTCCGACCACGTCGGCGCGCAGGAGATTGCGGTTGAGTCCGAGTTCCCGCGATAACAGCGAGCTGAGTCCGGGCACCATGAAGCCGGTTGACGTGACGCACAGCAGGTAGTCGACATCGGTCGGCGATAGCGATGCGCCATCGAGCGCGTGGCGGATCGCCTGCGATCCCAGCTCCAATGCGCAGTGGCGGAACTTCTCGTGTAGCTCGGCCGGGGACTCGGACCGAGCACGGCCCGTCTGTGGGTCCGGCTCAGGGAGATTAAGGTGCCGCCGCTGGATGTGGGGCGAACGGAGGAGCTTCTGAACGACCCTGTTCTCCAGGCCGAGGAGAGAACCGATCTCGTCCTGCGAATAGGATCGATCCGGAAACGCGCTTCCGACGGACGCGATCACCGCTGCCGCGCCGCCCAAGTCCGCTGGGTCGCGAGCATTGCCCTGCCCCAGCTCATGTTCATGACGAATCATGGAAAGAGCTCTTCCCCCGTTGGATGGCAAGGCGCCGACGGGCCTGAACCACTTCACAGGTTACGGCGCCGTCGCCCGAGACAACAGACCCGAGAGCGAAACTCGTGTCCTAATCGGACTAGTACCTAGCCGCGGGGGCGGCGCAGATGGCGGGCCTTCGCTAGGCTCACCGCGTGGCCGCTGCCCCGATGGACCGTCAGCCGCCCGCCGAGAACAACGGCCGGTGGCTGGGCTTTCGCTTTCGAGCCGGCGACATCGTGATCAGCACCCCGCGCAAGTCCGGGACGACCTGGATGCAGATGATCTGCGCGCTGCTGATTTTCCAGACACGGGACCTCCCGGCTCCACTGTGGAGGCTGTCGCCGTGGCTGGACACTCCGGATGTGCCGCCGGAACACGTCGATGCTCAGTTGGCCGCGCAGCGACACCGACGATTCATCAAGACACACACCCCGCTCGCCGGCATTCCCTTCGACGCTCGAGTCACGTACGTCGTGACGGCCCGGCATCCAATCGATGCGTTCGTGTCGATGTACCACCAGGATCGACTGATCGGGCCCCCGCCTGCACAGCCGCCACCCGGTCGGTCCGCACCTCCCGGGCATCATGGACGCTTCGGGGCCGCCGGACCTCCGTGGCCTCCTGGATCGCCGCCCCCGCCTCAAGGTCCACCGCCAAGGCCGCGCGGGCTCATGCCTCTTCGACCGCCTCCTATGCCGCGAACCCCGGACGTGTCACCCGAGCAGCTGCACGCGGCTGTGCTCGAATGGATCAGCGGTGACGACGATTCACGCCGGCCATCGGCCTCGCTCCCGGCCGTCATGCGGCACCTCTCCGAGGCATGGACCCGGCGCGCTGAGCCAAGCGTGGTGCTGGTGCGTTACGACGACCTGCTGTCCAACCTCGAGGGTCAGATGCGCGGGCTCGCGGACCGGCTCGGGATCACTGTCGCGGAGCAGTCGTGGCCAGCCCTCGTCGAGGCGGCCACATTCGAGCGCATGAGGGAACGCGACGACGTGCTCGTCCCGCCCCCGCCAGGGATTGCCACCAACAACGCCTTGTTCTTCCGCCGCGGCACCTCGGGCGCCGCGCGCGAGATCCTCAGCGACGAAGAGATGGCCTGGTACTACACACGGGTCGCGCGGCTCGCTCCGCCCGAAATGATCGAATGGCTGCACCGCCGGTCCGACAGCATTGAGACCTAGATCTAATCGGGCGGTCCTGGCCAGGGTCTTCCGGGCGGAGGCAGGCCAGGACCACCCGGCGGTCGAGGTCCCGGGAAATGCCCGCCGGGCGGTCCGAGCCGCACGCCGGCGCCGAGGGGCTCCTGACGGGTGAACTGGGTTCGGTAAAGGTCCGCGTACAGCCCTTCCGCCGAGAGCAACTCGTCGTGCCGACCGGACTCACGAATCCGT
Organism: uncultured Actinomycetota bacterium; assembly: GCA_963724705.1. Taxonomy (GTDB): domain Bacteria; phylum Actinomycetota; class Actinomycetes; order Mycobacteriales; family Micromonosporaceae; genus DASQPR01. The sequence continues at coordinate 84,199 of CAVRVS010000004.1, read as the reverse complement.
CCATCATCGACAACCAGTATCTGGTCGGCGTCGCGGATGGTGGACAGCCGGTGCGCGATGACGAGCGAGGTGCGACCGGACAACGCGGTTTTGAGGGCTTGTTGGACGGCCCACTCGGACTCGGAGTCCAAGTGCGCGGTGGCCTCGTCGAGCACAACCACGGCGGGCGCCTTCAGCAGCAGCCGGGCGAGGGCCATCCGCTGTTTCTCGCCGCCGGACAGCCGGTAGCCGCGGTCGCCCACGATCGTGTCGAGCCCGTCGGGCAGAGTAGCGACCATGTCCCAGATGCGGGCCGCCCGGCACGCCTCGATCAGGTCCGCCTGGCTCGCATCAGGGCGGGCATACAGAAGGTTGGTCCGGATCGTGTCGTGGAACATGTGCGCATCCTGAGTTACCACCCCGACCACGTCGCGCAACGACTCCTGGGTCACGTCGCGCAGGTCGAACCCACCGATGCGTACCGTGCCCTGGCTGGGATCGTACAGCCGGGACACCAGATGCGTGATCGTCGTCTTGCCTGCTCCGGACGGGCCGACTAGGGCCGTGAGCTGCCGGGCCGGGGCGGTGAAGCTGACATCGTGAAGCACACCCAGCTGCACTCCCGTGCGCTCCGGTACGGGCAAGGCAATCGACTCCAGCGATGCGAGCGAGACCTCGGACACGGCCGGGTAGTGGAACGAGACATGGTCGAAAACGAGATCCGCCGTCGAGGCGGAGGAGCCGGTCGATCCGTTGCCCCGCGGCACGAATATCAGCGGCACCGCGTCCGGCCGATCGTCGATTAGCGGCTTCAAGTCGAGCACCTCGAACACGCGGTCAAAACTGACCAGCGCGGTCATCGCATCGACCTGGACATTGGACAGCGCCGTGATCGGCCCGTACAGCCTGTTGAGCAGCATGGCCAGGGAGACCATGGTGCCGACCTGGAAGGCTCCGCGCACGACGAGGACGCCGCCAGCGCCGTAGATCAGCGCCGTGGACATCGACGCGAGCAACGTCAAGGCGATGAACAGCGTGCTGCCGTACAACGCGCGGAGCACGCCGATGTCCCTGACCTTCGCCGCCCTCTCGGCGAAGACGCTGATCTCCCGTCGCGGTCGGCCGAACAGCTTCGCCAACATCGCGCCCGCGACGTTGAAGCGCTCCGTCATCGTCGAACCCATGGCGGCGTCGAGCTGCATCGATTCCCTCGTCAGCCGCTGCAGCCTGCGCCCGACCAAGCGGGCCGGGATGATGAACATCGGGATTAGCAAGACAGCGATAACTGTGACGAGCCAGGAGAAGTAGAACATTGTCACAAGCACCAGAATCACCTGGAGCGTGCTCGATACCGTGGACACCAGTGTCGAGGTCAGTGCCTGCTGCGCACCGATGACGTCTCCGTTGAGCCGGCTGACCAGCGAGCCGGTATGCGCCCGGGTGAAGAACGCGATCGGCTGCCGCTGCACGTGAGCGAACACTTGCGTACGCAGATCGTAAATGAGGCCTTCGCCGACCCGAGCGGTATACCAGCGCTGGACGAAGGTCAGGAACGCGTCGAGAATGGCCAGCCCGGCAACCACGCCGGCGATTCCGAGGACGACATCGGCTCGTTTTGGCAGCACGCCGCGGTCGATGACGACCCCGAGCAGCACCGGGATGCTTACCATGATCACCGCATCCAGCGCCGCGGCCACCAAGAAGATGGCCAGACGCCAGCGGTACGGTCGCGCGTATCGCGCGATCCGGGCAATGGTGCCCTTCCTTACGCGCTGCTTCGTCACCGACGGATCGCCCGCGAATGGACGCATCATGTGGGGGCCGGGACCGGGGTGCATGACGGCGCGACCTCCTGGCGGCTGGCATTTCCCCGTTGGCATACGTGATGATCCGCGGCGTGGTCACGAGTTCAGCCAGCCTGGTCCCGGTGCTTTCGCCGCCCGTTCGTCCACATGCTAATGGGCGGCCTAGGGCGCCAGCAACAGAATGCGGTCACCCCGCCGTGTAGCTGAACGAGACACCGTTCGTCCCGGCGAGCGGCAGTTCGTTGGGAGCTGTGCTCGCCGGTAGGACGAACCGCCAGCGTACGGTGCCTTCGGATGCGCTGAACGTGTAGGACCCGGCACCGTTTTGCCCGTACCCTCACTTTGATGTTGTCCAGGTTGAGCCGTTCAACCTCCGTAGCGTTGTGCGCGCCGAGTTCTTTGGCCGCCATGATCAGCCCGTCCGTCACCTTCCGGCCGGGGTGGCCGGTCGAGTCGTCGAAACGGGGACACCACGCGGTTGGCGGAGACGGGGTGCCAGCGGGCACAGTTGCGCCGGTCGATTATGGATCCAGCAAGATGGACGGTGAGGCTCTCAACTCACGGGCGACCGGCGGCGGTGCCGCCATCGGCGTTGGCTGGTTTGCGGTTTCCGGCCGAGGTGACGCCGGGTATCAGGCCATTACCGATGCGCTCCTGGCGCCGCCAGTTGTAAACGACCTGATCACTGATCTGCAGGTCCGCAGCGACCTGCGCGACGGTACCGCCCGCCTTCAACAGGTGCAGCACCCTACGGCGAAACTCCGGGGATAAGCCCTTGGCATGACGTCCTTTCTGGACCATCAGACATGCCAAGTCAACCAACACGAGTCGACCAAACTGGGGCACATTAGGTAGTCAACCAAACCGGGGCCTGGGACAGCCTCCCGGTTGAATGCCGATCCGCTCGAGTGCCTCTCTTCGATCCCCGAAGCGGTAGTCGTGCGATCAGCAGTGACTGCTGAAATACATAAAGAGACTGGCTCATGTCGAATAGCGGGTGCGCAGGCGTTCGGCGCTGCAGGTGACCTCCTTTGCATTTGGGAAGAGGTCACCTGCTTGCTCCCAATCTGCTCCCACCGGTAAGGGATCAGCGCACGCTCGCCCATTTCGATCGCCTCGATCAACAAGCCCCAGCTCAGGCGGTATCTAACATCGTGGATGGCCGATGAAAACTTCCCAAAAGGAGGGTGTCAGTGACCGTCCAACAACACCCCATGACCTGCCCAGATATGAGGCATCGCAGCACAGCGGCGGGCGGTTGGTGCCAGTTGAGCGCAAATGGACGCCGTACAAGCCGGTTCGGATACTCGCACTGCTCCCACTCCGCTCCCCCACTCGCGATGCCGCGCCTTACATCGTTGCCGTCGTGGTCGCCGTCGAAACAGGGGTGACCAACGGCTTCTAATCGAGCCCGTGGCGAAGGAGGAACGCTGTTTACCTGCACATTGTCCCGTCGGTCAATTCGTCACGTGGTATTTGGGCCGACGCTGGCATCCGAGTAGCACCCCGGACGACGCCGGCTCTGATTAAGATCGAGCCCCGCGCGAGTCGCTGACCGGTCGGACCGAACAGCGCGATCCTCCCAGGTCAAAGCCTCGCAGAAACCGTCAGGCTCGAACCACGTCTATGTCGTGATCGGAGGGTGACTGATGCCCGCACAGCTCAACCACACCATCGTGCACGCGCGTGACAAGCGACGCTCGGCCCAGTTCCTCGCAGGGTTGCTGGGCCTGGCTCAGCCAACTGAGTACGGGCCGTTCCTGGTCGTGCGTGTGGCAAACGACGTCTCCCTCGACTTCGTCGATGATTCCGGAACGATCCACCCACAGCACTATGCCTTCCTCGTCACCGAGGACGAGTTCGACCTGATCTTCGAGCGGATCAAGGCGCGGGACCAGACGTACTGGGCAGACCCGTACCACCGGCGGCCGGGTCAGATCAACACCAACGACGGCGGACGCGGCTTGTACTGGTCCGACCCGGACGGGCACAACCTGGAAATCATCACCCGACCCTACGGCGGATAACACCGCCCGTATGCGGGTCCACGGCGCCCGCTCAGATCGCCGGCCAGCACCTGACGATCCGACCGTGGGTTTCCACGACCTACACGAACTGCGCCGCCAGCTACCTCAGACCCGGCCTTCCCCCTCTCCCGCGCTAGCCATCCCCTGCGCTGGGCCGCCGCCCGGGGCGGCGGCCGCTCGGAGACTGTCGACGCGCCCGGCACGACGATGCAGCACCGTTAGCGACAGCATCCGACGCCGTTGCGTGCGCCGATCTCGTAGCCGATGCTGTCGCCGACGATCGCAACGATGAATGAGGAGATGCGGTAGGGGATTGGCCGGGTCGATCCGGTGGGCACCGTAAACCGGTGCCGCTGCCAGCCGCTCGGCCAACCAAAGGCAACGCACACGAACTTGCCCGCAGTGAAAGTGATCTGCTCGCCAAGCGGATCGAGTGAGACATTGACGGTTGTCGCGTTAGGTCGTTCCACGGCCGCAACCGTGTAGTGGTGGATGGGCTCCGGGCTACCTTTGCCCTCCAGCAGTCGCTAGCGGCCGTGCTTGTCGATCACGCGGCGGCACGCCGGTTGACGATCACCTGATACACGCGGTTCGCTTCCGCCAGCCGCTTGCCAAGTTCGGCGACTGGATCGTCCTCGCGTGTGGCGGTCTCCGCGGCCGTCACCCCCTGTTCGATCCACTCGCGCATGACAGTTGTGACGGGTACGCCACGTTCGGCGGCGACCTTTCGTGCCCGTGTCTCGATGTCGACGGACAGTCGAAGGGAGCGCACTACCATCGGTGCCTCGTCCAGCCGCGGTGGGGCCTCGACGGGCGCCTCGGTGAACCTGAGCCCGTCGAGGAACGCTTGCATCTCCTCTGGGGTTCGCGGCAAATCGGCGTCGCGCGGTCCATCGGTTGTCATCGCGAGGCCTCCCACTCATCGAACGTCAGCACCTCGTCGCGCCGCATCTCGCGCACGCCGATAATGTCCCAGTCCATGGGGTCGTTTCGCCGGACGGCAACGATCAGGCCCCGACCAGAGTCGGTTCGCGCCCAGATCGTCAACACTGGCAACCCCGCTTCGCTGTAGGCAAGCCGCGGCCAACGCACCGGCGCGGCCAATGCTTGTTGCACCTCATACGGCTCGATGCCGCGCAGGCTCTCCAACGCAATGGGCAGCCAGCGAAACGGCACACGAGCAAGCGTAGTACATCCGTAGTACGCGCGCAAGTCGGTCAGGTCGTCGGGTCGTTCATCGGGCATGTTGTCGCTGGGCGACGCTGACGCGCAGACAGGCCGATATGGCGGTCCGCACCGGCGGTGGCTGCGAAACCTCGACGCGCGATCCATGAAGAACCCGATCCTCGCAAGGTCGGGCCGAAGCCGGAGATCGTGCTTGACCACGCGATCAACAACGAGCTGCGCACGCCACCTCGCCGGGTGCGACCTCGCCGCCAACAGCATGACGGTCTGCACCGGCAGATCGCCGCACACGGCAGATCACACACACGCCGGCGGCCATGCCGACGCCGGGACTATGTAACGCCCTCGGCAACGTGTTCACGCCGAGGCTTGCGGGCACCGTCCACGTCCGAGCTGGACCGGAGGTCAGCAGAAATCCGTGCCGTTGCGGTAGCTGGTCCTCAGGTAGTTGGCGTCGGCCGCCGCCATCGAGACGACCGCGCCCTGGGCGTTCAGGTCGAACAGGATGCCACCGCCGGACAGGGTGATCACCAGAAATGCCTTGCCGGTCCCGGCGGTCAGCTGTTCCGTCTGCACGTTGGCGTAAATCGTCTTGAGCTTGGCCAACGTGGTGCCCAACCACGCGCCCGACGGCGTCGGGATCGTCGGTGACCGGTTCACGGCGAGGTAGAGGGCGCCGTCAGGGTGAAACGAGAGGCGTATGTCCTTCCAGACCCCGGTGCCCTGCGCCGTCGTGTTGGTTGGGCAGGTCTGAGCACCGGTGGTCACGTTGGTAAGGCCCGGCGCAGCCTGCAGGTCGGTGAGCATGGCGCCAATTTGGTACGGACCTGTCCCGTCAACGGTGAACTCGACGACCGTGGGTGTCGGCGATCCGCTGGGAACTGTCGAAGGCGCAGGCATGGCCGCGGCCGACGCGGCGGCGGCCGAGGCGGCCGGCCTCGGTGCCGTGTCCTTTGCGCTTGGCTGCCCACACGCGAGCAGCATTAGCACGGTGCCGACAGCGGTGACGGCGACGACGACTCGCTTCACGCGATCAGTGCACCGCACCGGCGGCGCACGGACAAGAGCCAGAAAGGCGGACACCCTCCCTCGAGAAAGGCCCCGTCATGCAGGTCAGTCAGTCGAGCCGTGCACCCGTCGGCGAGCTGACCACAGTTGGATTCGGGAAGAGGTCACCCGCTTGCTCCCAATCTGCTCCCACCGGTAGGGGATCAGCGCACGCTCGCCCGTTTCGATCGCCTCGATCAAGAAGCCCCAGCTCAGGCGGCATCTAACATCGTGAATGGCCGATGAAAACTTCCCAAAAGGAGGGTGTCAGTGACCGTCCGCCAACACCCAAGACCTGCCCAGATATGAGGCATCGCAGCTCAGCGACGGCCGGTTGGCGTCAGTTCGATGCAAATGGACGCCGTACAAACCAGTTTGGACACTCGCGCTGCTCCCAATCCGCTCCCCTCCCCCAACATTGCGCACTACGCATTGCCCCGGCGCTCGACGTCGTCCCAGGGCGGGCGAGCGGCCACGCGTCGTCGGCCCCCGCGTGCGGCCCGAACTCCGGCAGCAGGCGCGATCCCTACTTCACGGTCTTGATCCCTAGGCCAGCACGGTCTCGGCCACCCGCTCCGGTTGGTCCACCTGAACGTAATGCCCGGCGTGGTCGATGAGCTGCAACTGGCTGTGCGGAAACCGTTCGGCGAACTGCAACGCGACCCGCGGATTCAGGTTCCGGTCGCGGATGCCGAACGTGATGCGTACCGGTCGACGGAACTGCCGCAACTGCGGAAGCCGGCGTCGGCGGTTGAAAACGGTCGAAAGCAGATCCTCGTTGAGGCGGAAGAACGCCGGTAAGGACGCCTCGAATTCGCGGTACAGCGCTGGTACGTACTCCTCCCGTAACGCCGGATCGTGAATGAAGCGACCGACCTGCCACACGTAGAGGCGGCGGTTGAGCTCTGGCCAGCGGATAGCCAGTCGGCGGGCGACATCACGCAGCACCGGCGTCGAGTAGAGCGCGATCGCCGGCGGCCGGCGCAGCGCAGGAGTCCAGTGGTAATAGGTATTCAGCAGCACCAGCGCGGAGATCCGATCGGGATTGGCCACCGCCCAGTCGATCGCCGGCGGCCCCGACGCATCGTGCGCGACGAGCACGAGCGGGTTGCGGCCCACCTTCGCGTCGAGTGCGTCGACCACCGCGTCGATGTCGCCGACCTGATTCGTGGCCGTGTATGGATAGCCGACTGGCTTGTCCGATCGACCCCAGCCTAGAAAGTCGAAGCGCACCACCGGCCGCCGCCCCGTCAGGTGCGGCAGCAGCCGATCGTAGAGGTGCACGCTGTCCGGGAATCCATGCATGAGCACTACCGGCGCACCAGGCCCTGGCGCGAACTCCGCGTACATGTGATACGGGCCCCGACCCACATCGAGTTGTTCGATGACCTGCTCCATGATGTCCTCCTGCCGATCCGGATATTCATCAGGAATCTGCGCGGTCGCCGGCAGGGCAGACCGTAGCTGGTCGCCGCGGGCCTGCCCGCCCGGCGCCGTCGGACGCCTGCCTTCAGACACGGGCAACCGGTGGCCATGCGTCCCCACGTCGGACGTTACGGACCTCAAACCCGCACTGCGGCCGAATCACACACACAATGGCCTGGGAGATCCTCCGTGAGGCCGGCATCGATCCCGTACCTGAGCGGTCATCGAGCAGCTGGGCGGACGTCCGCCGGTCGCAGGCCGACGCCCTGCTCGCCTACGACTTCTTGGAGCGGTCGCAATCACCGCAGCGCGGACGTACGTCCTCGCGGTGATCAAGCAGACCACGTCGGTTCAGCGCAAATGGACGCCGTACAAACCAGTTCCGACACTCGCCCTGCTCCCACCCCGCTCCCCCCGCGGCCGATGCCGTGCATTGCGTATTTGCCAGCTCGGTCAACGTCGAAGCACGGGTGACCAACGGCTTCCTAAGCCATCGACTATCGTCGCTGCACACGCTGACGACCCGGACATCTTCGGCAACCGTTGATGCGCCCGTGTGCGCTCGGCAGACGGTCGGATGACGATCACACAGCGGGACCTTGGTACACGTCATCGCGGTGGGGCGTGTGTGCTACGTCTACCCAGGCTGTGGACCACCGCGGCCGTCGAGGCGAAGTAGCTACGGGTTGAGCGTGCACGCGCCTCCGGTCGGCTTCGCGGTGCTCGGGTTTTGCGCATTCTGCGCCATGGGTTCTGCTTGTCGGCCCCCAAAGCCGTGAGTCACACTGTGCGCGATGTCACGACTCCGAGCGCGCAAACTGTCGACGCAGATCTTCGTTGCCCAGCTGGCCATTCTCACAGCGACGATCTTGATCGGTTTCGTCTTGTTCGCCCGTCAGGAGCGCAGCCAACTCGACCATCAATACGAAGAGCGCGCCGCGTCGATTGCGCAGACTGTTGCCGGCGTCCCAGACATCGTCGGGTGCATGCAAGGAGCCGGTCCGTGCACCGAGCCGATCCAGAGCGTCGCGAGCCGCATCCAGAAGGAGACCCATGCGGCCTACGTCGTCGTGATCGACATGAACCGAGTGCGCCACTCCCACCCGTTACCGTCCCTTATCGGGCAGAAGGTCGAAGAGCCGATCGCGACGCTAGACGGTCGTACGCACGTCGGCATCGACAATGGCGACACCGGCCGCTCGGCCAACGGTAAGGCCCCGATGTACGGCGTGGACGGCCGAATGATCGGAGAGGTATCGGTCGGTTTGCGCGAGAGTTCCGTCTCTGCGGCGTTGTGGAACGAGCTGCCTGCCTACGCGGGCTGGTTCGCAATCGCGCTCAGTGCTGGAGCCGTCGCGTCGTGGTTGCTCGCGCGCCGCCTCAAGCGTCGGACCTTCGGCTTGGAGCTGGACGAGATCGTTCGGCTGCTTCAGGAGCGAGAAGCGACGCTGCACGGAATCCGTGAAGGCGTCGTCGCGGTGGACGAGTTGGACCGCATTTCTGTGGTTAATGATGAAGCTCGCCGCCTGCTCGGTCTCGGCTCTGTGTCCGTCGGAGCCAGACTCGATGATCTCGTCTCGCCCGGGCGACTACGAGATGTGCTTACCGGCGCGGTCGCAGGCCAGGACGAAGTTGTCCTGACCGACGACTACTGCCTGACGGTAAACCGCATGCCAGTGGTTCTCGGCGGCCGAGCGCACGGCGCCGTTGTCACGTTGCGGGACCGAACTGAGATGTCTGGGCTGCTCCGTGAGCTCGACGGTGTGCGCAGCCTGACGGACTCGCTGCGCGCCCAACAGCATGAGTTCAGCAACCGGATGCACACGATCGCCGGCCTACTCGAACTTGGGCAGATAGACGATGCCCTGTCGTACCTTACCGAGTTGCGTGGTTCAGCCACCGAGTTCGCCGAGGCCCTTCGGTCCCGAATCGCATCTCCTCTCATCGTCGGGCTCCTGCTCGGCAAGGCCGCGGAAGCGGGCGAACGGGGCATCGCGATTGAGATCAGCGATGATACCTGGCTCGGCGACGCGCCGGGCAAGGTCCAGGCCCTGACGACGATCCTCGGCAACCTAGTCGACAACGCCTTCGACGCCGTCGTCGGCGCATGGGGGGGCGGGTGGGTCCTGATAAGCATCATCGAGGACGACGACGCGATCATTGTCCGCGTGGCCGACAACGGGTCCGGCGTCGCCGCGGAATGCTCTGAGCTGATCTTCCTGGACGGTTTCACGACCAAGCCGGACCGGGACTCAGTGCGTCGCGGCCTCGGGCTCGCGCTCGTACATCGCCTCGTTCAGCGGCTCCACGGATCAATCACTGTGAGCGGGGGTCAGGGTGCGACGTTCGTCGTTACGCTTCCGCGGGCCATGCGGTCAATACCTGCAACAGAAGGAGCGGTCAAATGACGACTGCCACTCCCATTCGCACGCTGATCGTCGACGACGACTACAGGGTCTCAACCATTCACGGCGCATATGTCGCCAAGACCGACGGCTACCAGGTTGCTGGGAAGGCCCACACCGCCGCGGAGGCCATTCAGGCCGTCCAGACCGAGCGACCTGACCTCGTACTGATGGATGTGTACCTACCCGACGGCAGTGGCCTAGACGTCGTGCGGACCATGCTTGACGGCACCCAGCATCCAGACATCATCGTCATCACGGCGTCACGCGACGTCGACACCGTTCGCACCGCGATGCAACTCGGCGTTGTGCACTATCTGGTCAAACCGTTCGGCTACGGTGCCCTGCGGGAACGCCTTGACGCCTACCGCCGCCTGCGCGCCCGTCTGTCAGGAATCACCGAGGAGGCTGACCAGGCCGACGTCGACGAGTTGTTCAACCTGCTCCGCCGGCCCGGTCCGATCGGGAGTCGACCGGACAAGGGCCACTCCGCGCCGACACTCGAACTCGTACGCAACGCGGTCGCCGCAGCGCACGGCGATATCTCCGCCGCAGACGTCGGCGAAATCACCGGCATGAGTCGCGCGACCGCGCAGCGCTACCTCACCTACCTCGAACGACACGGCATTGTTCGTATGCATCTGCGATACGGCACCGCTGGCCGGCCAGAGCACCGTTACACGGCCGTGACCCACTAATTCGGGCTCTGCTACGGGGTCCGTGGTCGGCGCGTGCGGGGGTAAGACGGGGTCGGTGGCCGCCGAGGCTCGCCACGGCGAGTCCGATTCGGGTTGCGTGAACGCTCGCGGACCGCGCTCAGGTGCGCCGGGCGAGGTGCATCAGCTCAGTAACCGTCATCTTCGCGCACGCCGTCACCGATCACGCGACGGTCTGGGCGAACGCGAGCGTGTGCCCCTCTATGACGCGCCCAGCGCACGTGCGCGACGACGACGCGGTATCGAACTCGTGGCGCGTCGGCCTCTTGCTATCTGAACTCAGCCAGCAACACCCACCGACGCGTCGTACAGCCGTAGTGCGATGCCCGAGCCGGCCTCATTCTCGGACTTCGTCGCTCCGGTCTCGACCACGCGGTGGGGTGTATCCACTGTGGCCGTGCACAGAATAAGCAAAACGTCGATCAATTAAAGGAACGCGTAATGCGTCCGAAACCGCGACGCAACCCAATGACGTCTCTACCGTGAGCTACCACACACGACCAGATGAACCGAGTGGAGCAGCACATGGCTGAGCCGAACCCTCCAGCCGCCGCGGTGCCTGCGGCTGGATCGGCTACCGCGGTCGGCGACGCGGCACGCATTGAGATCACCGGACTGACTAAGCGCTTCCTGACCGCGAAGGGGGAACCTTTCACCGCCATCCGCGACGTCACCTTCACGATTGAGCCCGGCCGGTTCTGCGCGATCGTCGGACCGACGGGATGCGGGAAGTCGACGACCCTGGGCCAGGTCTCGGGCCTGGATCGGCCAAGCGCAGGATCCGTGAAAGTTGGCGGCCGCGAGGTACAGGGCGTCACCAAGGGCGTCAGCTTCATGTTCCAGTCCGACGCTTTGTTCCCGTGGAAGAACGTGCTGGCCAACGTCATGGTCGGTCCGATCCTCGATGGGATGGCCAAGCCCGCTGCAACCGGCCTGGCCCGCGACTGGCTGCGACGGGTCGGGCTTGCCGGCTTCGAGGACCGTTACCCGCACCAACTCTCCGGCGGCATGCGCAAGCGGGTCGCGATGGCGGCCGCGCTCATCAACGAACCGACAATCCTTCTGATGGACGAGCCCTTCGGTGCTCTCGACGTGCAGACGAAGGCAATCATGCAGACCGAGCTTCTCGGTCTGTGGGAGCAACTGCGACCCTCAGTGCTGTTCATCACCCATGATCTGGATGAGGCAGTCGCCTTGGCGGACCGCGTACTGATCATGACCAGCAGCCCGGGCTCGATCAAGCAAAGCTTCGAAATTGATCTGCCTCGCCCGCGCGGTGAGGTCCAGGAGATCCGCCATGAACCCAGATTTCTGGAACTGCAGAATCAGATTTGGGCTTCCCTCAAGGACGAGGTCGAAAACGCCTACGCACGAACGGCAGACGCGGCATGAGCACCGCGACAGCGACACCATCGATGTCTGCGTTGTCGGATGACACGCCGGGACGCCTCCAGTACGAGGCCCGCCGCGCGCGTCGACGCCACTCGGCCCTGGTCTGGATCGGGCGCGTGATCGTACCCATCCTGGTTCTGGGCGGGTGGCAGCTGTTCACGTCACTCGGGATCGTCGACAAGTTCTTCTTCGGTCAGCCGTCGGGCGTCTGGCACAGCCTGGTCACCCTGTTCACCAAAGGCACCGCGTTCGGTTCGATTTGGCTGAACCTGTGGGTGACAATCAAGGAGGCTATCTACGGCTTCCTCCTAGGCACGGGGGCCGGGATCCTGCTCGGGCTTTTACTAGGCCAGAATCGGTTCCTAGCCGATGTGGCCGGGCCCTACATCAAGGTTGTCAACTCGATCCCCCGCATCATTCTCGGTTCGATCTTCATCGTCGCATTCGGCTTGGGGACATTCCCGAAGGTGCTGCTCGCTGCGGTGCTGGTCTTCTTCATCGTCTTCTTCAACGCATTCCAGGGCGTCCGCGAGGTCGACCAGAACCTAATCGCCAACGTCAAGGTGCTCGGCGCATCACCACTCCAGGTTGCCCGGCACGTCACGATTCCTTCCGCGCTGACCTGGATCATCGCCAGCCTGCACACCGCCTTCGGCTTCGCCATCATCGGCGCCCTCGTTGCTGAGGTCCTCGGCGCGCAGCACGGCATCGGCTTGATCATCAGCCAGGCGCAGGGAACCTTCGACATGGACACGGTCTTCGCCTGCATGACCATCATGTCCGTCTTCACCCTCGTCGCCGAATACCTGATCACCCTGCTGGAGCGGCGTGTGCTGGCCTGGCGCCCGCCCAGCCGGTCGGAGTCAGCCGGGATCTGATCTTCCGCCGAACCTGCCCTCGGCCCGTCCAGCGGTACCGCGCCGCACACTCCGCCGTGCATGCAATCCCCAGCACCCAATCCGGGTGGGCCGCCGAACGTCCTCGCCGAGGACGAGCCTGCCCTGCGCCGATATCACCCAACCGAGAGGAACACCGCACATGCTAAAACGCGCAATCTGCCTGGCCGCGATCGCAGCCATGGCCCTGGGCGCAGCCGCCTGCTCAAGCAGCACAAGGAACGCCACAACGCAGGCGGGGTCCGGCAACGGCTCGCCATCGATGCTGAACGTCTCGATGATGGTCGGTGGCATCGACAAGCAGATCTACCTGCCCTACCAGCTCGCCCAGAGCCTCGGCTTCTACAAGAAGTACGGCGTGAACATGACGCTGTCCACCGAGCAGAACGGCGGTGTCGGCGCGGAGGACGCGATGGCCTCAGGACAAGTCGACATGGCCGGCGCCTGGTACATCCACACCATCGACTTCCAGTCCAAGGGCAAGAACGTCATCGACATCGTTCAGCTTTCTGGTGCTCCCGGCGAGCGCGAGATGTGTGGCACGAATAGCGGCGTGCACTCGGCGGCGGACTTCACGGGCAAGACCCTTGGGGTCACCGACCTCGGCTCAGGTACCGATGAACTCACCCAGTTCCTCGCCGCCCAGAAGGGCATCTCCCACGGCCAGTACCACACCCTTGCCGTCGGTGCCGGCGCGACGGCCATCGCGGCTATCCAGCGCAACGCGGCGCAGTGCGTCATGACTACGCAGCCGACAGTCGGCGCGCTGGAGGCCAAGAACCTGGCCTACTCCGCGCTCGACCTGGCCACCACCAACGGTGCGACCGCGGCGCTCGGCGGCGCATGGCCAGCCGCCGGCGTCCTCGCTCGGGCGGACTGGGTGCAGAGCCACCAGGCTGCCGTGCAGGGCGTCGTGGATGCGCTGGTCGCGACAATGCACTGGATCAACACACACTCCGCAACCGACATCGCGAATGCCCTGCCAGCGCAGTTCGTGTCGAACAGCACCATCACCAAGGCGCAGTACATCGCGGGCCTCACCACCGACAAGGGGCAGTTCCTGCCGGACGGCATCATGCCCGCCGGCGGCCCGAAGACGATCGACGCGATGGAGAAGCTCATCGGCGTCGACGTCTCCAAGGTGACGCTGACGAACACGTTCACCAACACCTACGCAATGAAGGCGAACCAACTCGAGGGCCTCCAGGTCACGACCACCCCGGCGGGCGCCTCCGGCTGATGCTCTGATCACCAGCCCCGGCGGGCGGCCATACGCAACCTGGCGTACCCGCCCGCCGGATGTCACTCGTCTGACCGGATGGTGTGGCTCCACTCGAAATCGCCCAGGCCCGAACGGCTTGTATCTTGTCGTCGTCGGATACCTCGTCGACGGCCTCCTCGGTGCATGCGTCGCGGTCATCGCAGTGGTCCTGCCGCCGATGCCCGTCCTGCTGCTCGACCGGCTGCGGGCACGACTCATCCACCTGCGGCGTTTCGATCCGCGCTCGTATCGCTCGGGCTCGGCGTCGTGGCGCGGCTCGCAGTGACCGCCGCACAACTTGTGGCACACGCCGACGCCACGTGGCCCGGTGCCATCTTCACCGTCGTAGGCCTCGCTCACCAAGCGGGACGCCACGGCGACGCCGGCGCCGGCGCCGGACCTGATTCGGCGCGACTTAACCGCCGACGCGCCAGGTCAGCGGCTCGTCGGCGACATCACCTACCCTGCCCACCCAGGAGGGCTGCTGTACCTGGCCACCGTGATTGACATGTACAACCGCGAAGTCGTCGGCCACGCCATGGCCGAGCACATGCGCGCCGAACTGGTCTGCGACGCTATCGAGCTGGCCCATCGCCGCGGCCTGGTCAACACCGGCGCGATCTGCCACACCGACCACGGATCGCAGTACACCTCTACCCGGTTCCGCACGAAACTAACGACCTTGCGGATGCGGGCATCGATGGGCCGCGTGGGCTCGTGTTACGACAACGCCGTCGCCGAGTCGTTTTTCGCCAGTATCAAAGCCGAGATCGGCACCCGGGCATGGGCCACCCGCGCCGAGGCCCGCCGGGCCATATTCGCCTACATCAACTACTTCAACCGCAGGCGTCTACATTCAACACTCAAACGGCAGACCCCCTACGAGGCCCGCGTCTGCTACCGTCCAGCCATCGCCCTCGCGGCATGAAACCCGGTGTCCGGTCCTGCGGTGGAACTTCAGTCATGCGGGTCGACCGCTGCTTGACAGTGCGTTGGCTTGCGAATGCCCGTCCGCCGCAACGCCCGTGTACGCGTTACCGGCTACGATTGCGGCGGTGTCCGCGGGTCTGCTCCGCTCTGCCCGGTCGTTGGTGGACGGGCTGGGCGACGGCCGAAGATCGCTCCGGATGCATCGCTCGTGCAGCTTCGGCAGGCCAAATCGGTAGTCGTATGTGACGCCGATCCCGTCAGCTGATTGGCGAGTGCGACTGCCCGTGTGCAAGCCCGGCCATGGTTGCGAGTCGCGCGCAGACGGCACCGCGTGGGCAATTGAGATCGACAACCCACGCCTGTCGTGGTTCGACCTTGGCCCCGGCTCGACCTAGCGGCACTAGCCCGTGTCTGTCCGGTGCCAACGGTAATGCCTTGAACAATGAGCACCCCGTGCTGATTTCGCCGCGAAGTGAGCTGACCTCCTTGCATTTCGGAAGAGGTCACCTGCTTGCTCCCAATCTGGTCCCACCTGTAAGGGATCAGCGCACGCTCGCAAGGCTTCCACAGTTGTGTCATACACCGCCCGGAAAACCTGGGACGGAGAGCTACACCGGTGGTGGACACGGCTCACGGCGACCGTCCAGTACGCGATATGACAACTCTGCCGGCGGCCGGTTCGATGTCGCCAGCGGAGTCGTCAGCGTGATCGACCAGGCGGGCATCTCCGCGTGGTGGACGTCGTACGGGCCGCTGATAGGTGCGAGTGCAGCGGATCTCCACCGATGCTCATTGCCGACCTGAAGCGCGACGACCAGACCGATGACCGCGACCGCACCGCACGTACCGCGGAGTAGCGGGCTGCGGACCAGGCGCTTCACCGCCGTGGGCGATGGTCCTGGACGACGCGCGACTCGTCGTGGATCGGCTGCGCGGAGGCTTCGTCAATGACCAACTCGTCGCCCGTTTCTGTCGACCGGGGCTCACCACCGCGATTACGCGGTCTTGCCGTACGCGTCGTGATAGTTCCACCACGCGTACGGCGGGGTCTGCGGATAGCCCTCCGGCGAGTCCTCCCACTCCTCCTGGCGGCCGAGCGCCGTGATATCTAGGTAATTCCAGGTACTTCCCATCGCCTCGTCGCCTCGGCTGCCGACGAAGTAGGTGCGGTAGATCCGGTCGCCCTCGCGGATGAAGGCGTTGGTACCGTGCCACTCGTCCACGCCGAAGTCTTTGTCAAAGTCGTCGGTGATGGTGTACCAGGGGATCAGCTCCCAGCCCATGCGCTCCTTCAGGCCGTGGATCTCGGCTTGAGGGGCGCGCGAAACGAACGCGAGCGTCGTGTCCCGCGCGTTCAGGTGGGCCGGGTGCGCGATCTGGTCGGCGACGAATGAGCAGCCCACGCAGGCACGCTCCGGGTACGTTCCGCTCCCCACTGGATACGTGGTGACGTCCGGCGCGTAGAAGGCGCGGTAGACGATCAGCTGGCGGCGACCCTCGAACAGGTCGAGCAGGCTCACCGGGCCATCCGGGCCGTCGAAGCGGTACTCCTTCTCGACCGCCATCCATGGCATCCGGCGGCGCTTGGCGGCCAGCGCATCGCGAGCACGGGTCAGCTTCTTCTCCTCGACCAGCAGCTCCTCTCGGGCGGCATCCCAATCCTGCGGTGAGACGATCGGCGGAGTCTTCATCGTGGCCTGGCCTCCTTTAGGCATTTTTGTTGACGACGTCGAGCAAGCGCGCCCACAGACGGGCTTGCGATCCAGCCTATGGGTGCGGCCCTACCGCGACGCCCTTCCCTAACAATTCCGTCGAGCCGAGCCCGGCCGACCTCGGCATGAGGTGGCTCGACCTCGTCGAACAGATACGTCAGCACGATGAGGTCGAGCGGCGGGAGGCCAATCGGTGCCCGACATCGCGCTCAAGTCCCTGCTGATGCTTGCGCCTTTCTGTGACCTCCTTTGCATTCGGGAAGAGGTCACCCGCTTGCTCCCAATCTGCTCCCACCGGTAAGGGATCAGCGCACGCTCACCCGTTTCGATCGCCTCGATCAAGAAGCCCCAGCTCAGGCGGTATCTAACATCGTGGATGGCCGATGAAAACCTCCGAAAAGGAGGGTGTCAGTGACCGTCCGCCACTTGCCCCGACCAGCCGAAACACAGACAGCCGCAGGTCGGGCGGCGCAGTTAACAGCAGTTCAGCACCGTTCGACGCGCTTCGACTCAGCTCGCGGCGACCCATTGCTCCCAATCTGCTCCCCCGCTCCCGGACGATGCCCGACACTCTGACCAACGCGTCTACGACACGGATCTGGCGGTCGCAACTGCTTCGAGAAAGACGCTTCTGCACCGTGGCCCGCTAGCTAATCACGGTTGACTCATCTGCGGGCTCGTCAGGCCATTCGGCTCCACAGCGCGCAGCGGCGACCGCACATCGCCATCGATCGTGCGGGCCGCATCGCCGATGGGGTCGCGGAACGAACGGCCCGCGAGCGCCTCGCGCACCATGGTGGCCAGGCAATTTTGGGTACGGCGACTCGGCGTCGAGCGGCCGACAGCTCGCGAATGCTACTCAGACCGTCGACCAACAGCACGCGAATTACGTCCGAGCTTCCGTTTCGTTCCCCGCCTGCGCTTCATGTGCGAATGGGCAACCTCATTCGCGGTGCATCGCGTTCAGCCGCCGAAGCTCAGCGCGTGCCGCAGATCCGGGTCGAGGCTGTCGTTGAGCAGCGGATCCGGCTTCGCCCCGGCGGCGCTAAGGACCGTGCTGAAGAAGCACCTGGCAGCGGCGGCGAGCATGACGTGGAAGATTTCGGTGTCATCGAGACCATGCATGCGCAGGCAGGCGATATCGCTCTCGGTGATCGAGCTAGCATCGGCCGCGACCTTTCCGGCGAAGTCGACAACCGCGTTCTCCTGTGCGGACAGGTCGGTGCTGCCATGGTCCGACGCGATGGCCGCGACGGTCTCGCCATCGAAGAACTTGTCCCGCAGTACTTTCCCGTGTGCGAGTCCACAGTGTGAGGATTTCAGAGCTCGGGCCGCAGCCAGCGTCGCCAACTCGTAGCGGCGCAGATCCATTCCTGCCTTCACCGCACCGTTGAGTTGCTGCCATGCGCCGTACGCGGCTGGGCTGTGGGCAAACACCCGGGTGTAGTTGGGCAGGTAGCCGATCGCCGTCGTATCCGCGTCAAACATGCGCTCAGTGTCCCGCGTGTCTTCGGCCGACTGCAGAAAACTCATCTGAATCCTCCGTGGGCTTGACGCGAAATCGTACGCCGCTATCGACGCCCGGCGCTGTCTGAAATGTGGCACAGCGAGGCTCGAACGCGAGATTGTCACGGTTTCCGGTCGCGGCACAGCCATGGTCCACAGGGGATTCCCATTGAGTTCCATCAGTACTAGCTTGACCCCCAGAAGCTAGATCCCGAGCCACGAGCGATGGGAGAGACAGTGGAACGTCGTCAATGGAGACGGTTGATCGCGTGCGCCGGAGGTCTGTCGTTGGCGCTCGCGGCACCGCTGACGGTCACGCAAGCACGCTTGCCTGGGCTGGCTGGCGTGACTATGCACCCGACTGTCGCGGAGTACACCCAGCTCACCTCGTCCGAAACGCCTCCGACCACCGCGCAATGCCTGTCGGTGGGCCGGACATGCTTCGGGCCGGACGCGACACGCGCGTCGTACAACCTTAAGCCGCTGTACGACCAGGGTTTTGACGGTCGCGGCCAAACTATTGCGATCGTCGACTCGTTCGGCAGCGACACGATCGCGCACGACCTGCACGTCTACAACACCGCGTTCGGCCTGCAACACATGTGCGGTGAAGAAAGCGTGAGCTGCGCCGCTGGCATGCCGACATTCAGTGTCCTGAACGTTCAGGGTTCGCCGGCGACTAAGGCGCCACCGCCAACCTCGAAGGGCACCGGACAGGAAGACCGCAGCGCATGGGCGCTCGAGGTGTCCCTCGACGTCGAGACGGCGCACGCGATCGCTCCGATGGCGAATATCATCCTCGTGACGACCCCGACCGCCGAGACGCTCGGCGTGCAGGGCTTCCCGGACATGATGAACGCCGAGCAGTACGTCGTGGACCATCACCTCGCCACCGTCATCTCGCAGTCGTTCGCGTCCGCCGAGGACGCATTCAGTGGCTCGCGCTCAATGCAGAACCTGCGGCACGCGTTCGAGTCTGCCGCGGCCAATGGCGTGACGGTGCTCGGGTCGTCCGGCGATGGCGGCACGGCCAACGGTAAGAAGTCGCCAGTCGGCAAGGGCGGGTCGGCGTTCTCCTTCCCGACGGTCGAGTGGCCGGCGTCAGATCCACTGGTCACCGGCGTCGGCGGCACCTACCTGTGCACCGACCCAACCAACACAACATCCCGGACGGTCTTGTCGCCGAACGTTGCGCCCAGGTGCAACGCGAACCCGACCCAGGCCGAGGTCGGCTGGACGTTCGCGGGCGGCGGCTTCAGCCACGTCTTCGACAAGCCGTCGTACCAGAACGCGCTGCCCAGCGGTAGCACCTCGATCGGCACCATGCGAGGCGTGCCCGACGTCGCGTTCCAGGCCAGCGCCGGCACGGGTGCGCTCGTGTACATCACGCTGCCGCCGGACGGGCAGAGCGGTCTGATCTGCGGATCGGCGCCGTGCAGCACCGGATGGTACGACATCGGCGGCACGTCATTGTCGTGCCCGCAGTTTGCCGGCCTCGTCGCGATCGCCGACCAGATCAACGGCGGCGGTCTGGGGCTCATCAACCCGGCGCTGTACAAGATCGGTGCCGATCCAACCCGGTACGCGAAGGACTTCTTCGACATCACGACCGGCAACAACACGGCCGACCCGAACGTCCCCGGCTACCCCGCGACTGTCGGATGGGACCCGGTCACCGGACTCGGCACGCCCAACGCCGCCAACCTCATCCCCGACTTGGTGCACGCGGCGAACGGCAATTAGCGGTACCCACGGTTTGAAGTGATCGGCGGCCGGCGGCGCGTAGGCGTCGCCGGCCCGCTGCTCGATACGTTCGCCTCGTCATCCGTGGTGCACGAACCGGCCGATCGCTCGATGATGGTCTCCGAACGTCACCCGTCGCGCACCGCGAATCGCACCAGCCCGACGCCGCGCAGGTTCGTGTTGCCTAGCGCTGGCCGATCGCGGAGACCGCGGCGGCGGCGAGCGTGTCGCGGTGAGTGTCGACTCTGATCACGCCGCCGACGGCGCCCCTGCCGAAAATCCGGCCCGCTCTGGTGAAGATCGGTGGGGTGAGTGTCGGAGACGTTGGCCGGTGGCCGCGCTGTCGCGTGGTGACCTCCTTTGCACTTGGGAAGAGGTCACCCGCTTGCTCCCAATCCGCTCCCACCGGTAAGGGATCAGCGCACGCTCACCCGTTTCGATCGCCTCGATCAACAAGCCCCAGCTCAGGCGGTATCTAACATCGTGGATGGCCGATGAAAACTTCCCAAAAGGAGGGTGTCAGTGACCGTTCCGCCCACGCCTATGACCTGCCCAGATGTGAGGTACCGCAGCTCACCGGGCGTCCGTTGGCGTCGGTTCGGCGCACTTGGACGCCGTACAAGCCGGTTCGAACAACTCGCGCTGCTCCCACTCCGCTCCCCCGCCGCCGATGCCGCGCAATGAGTATTTGTCATCGTGGTCGACGTCGACACAGGGGGCGACCCACGGTTTCCTGAGCCATCAACCATCGTCGCTGTGCACCGTTACGACCGGGACATGCTCGGCAACCGTTGCCCCACGGAGGCGGCTGCGTAGCGCTCGGTGCACCAGGCTTTGACGTTGTCGGCGGCGTCGGCGGGCTCGACGGGGACCCGGTCGCATCAGCTGTAGAGCTCCACGCCTCCGCGACCCTCAAACGTCCGAGCAGCTGGCCGTCCTTAGCTGTACGCCGAGCAGCTGAGTCAGCTCGGCGCAGTCGCCCGTCATTCTGGCCGTTACGCCTTGGACGTGGCCGCGGCTGGGCCATCATGGGCGTATGTACGGGGTTCGAACGGTCGATGTGCCTCGGCGCCCGGTGGCCGCGTTGGAGGACGTGGTCGGCCTTCAGCGGACCACCCGGTTGCTTGCCGCGGCGGCGGATTTCCGGAACCTGTCGGATGGCCGAGTCATCTGGAACATCAGCTCCACCGAAAGCGGTGGGGGCGTTGCGGACATGCTGCAGGTGCTGGTCGGATATACGAAGGATCTCGCCATTGACATCCGCTGGTTGGTCATCGGTGGGGACGGCGAGTTCTTCCGCATCACCAAACGCGTGCACAACCGGATCCATGGCCAACATGGCGATGGTGGCGCTCTTGGGGCGGCGGAGCGTGCCCATATCGACGACGTCAC
This sequence comes from uncultured Actinomycetota bacterium, assembly GCA_963724705.1. GTDB lineage: Bacteria > Actinomycetota > Actinomycetes > Mycobacteriales > Micromonosporaceae > DASQPR01. Next base: position 62,778 of record CAVRVS010000004.1, on the reverse strand, counting down.
GGCCGCCAACGTGGCAAGCCTCGGAGATCAGATCGGTGCCGGTGATCTGGTGCTGTTGCATGATCCGCAGACGGCCGGTCTCGTCGGTCCGCTTGCCCGGCGTGGGGCGCATGTGGTGTGGCGATCGCATATCGGCATCGACGGTGAAAACGACGTGAGCCGGTCGGCGTGGGCGTTTCTCCAGCCACTCCTCGCCGACGCGGAAGCCTACGTTTTCACCCGCCATTCCTATGTGCCTGCGATGGTGCCGGCGTCGCAGGCCTGGATCATCCAGCCGTCGATAGATCCGTTCTCGCCGAAGAATCAGCCGATGGATCCGGCGGCGGCGCGAGCGGCACTTGTCCAGATGGGGGTGCTTGCCGGCGACGCGGCCGGATCGGTATGCCGCTACGTTCGTCGGGACGGTTCACCGGGCGAGGTGAGCCAGCCGGCATCCGTGATCGCCGAAGCGTTGCCGGGGCCCGACGATCCGATTGTCGTCCAGGTGTCCCGATGGGACCGGCTCAAGGACATGGCCGGAGTGATGCGGGGGTTCGCCGAGCATGTGGCGCCGACCGGGCCCGGGTGGCTCGTACTCGCCGGACCGTCCGTCGACGGTGTGACCGATGACCCGGAGGGCGCGATCGTCTTCGCAGAGACCCTTGCTGAGTGGCGCAACCTTCCGCCACGGCAGCGGTCCCGCGTGATGCTGGTGACGCTGCCGATGACAGACGTTGACGACAACGGCGCAATGGTCAACGCGCTGCAGCGCCACGCCAGCGTGATCGTACAGAAGAGCCTCGCCGAAGGCTTCGGCCTCACCGTAGCCGAGGGGATGTGGAAGGGCAGGCCGGTCGTCGGCTCGGCAGTAGGAGGCATCCAGGACCAGATCGCCGACGGCACCGGCATTCTGCTACCGGACCCAACGGACCTGCCCGCGTTCGGACGTGCAGTACGAACGCTGCTCGACGATCCAGCGCTTGCCGACCGGATGGGCACCTCGGCACGCCAGCATGTTCGCGCCCACTACGTCGGCGACCAGCATCTGCTCCGGTACGCCGAGCTGTTTGGCACCCTGCTCGCGAATGAACCGACGCCGACCCAGTCGCCGGTTGCCGGGTCGGCGGACTGAGGCCCACGCCCGCGTCGACAGTTTCGCGACTCCAACCTCGTCCACAGGCCGCACCCTCACCAGCCGTGGTGGAGACCGCGTGGTCCGGCTCTGGGACCCGAAGGTTGACGGCGCCATCGGCATAGTCATTAGTCAATTAGTACAAGCCGGCATCTGGACATCCCGGACCAAGTGTCGATCCGCCGTCATGTCACGGACCGTAACCCTTCTTGGAGGCCGGGTCGGGGATCGGGGGCCATATGCAGCGCCTCTTGTGCCATGACCTCATTTGGATTTGGGAAGAGGTCACCCGCTTGCTCCCAATCTGCTCCCACCGGTAAGGGATCAGCACACGCTCACCCGTTTCGATCGCCTCGATCAACAAACCCCAGCTCAGGTGGTATTCAACATCGTGAATGGCCGATGAAAACTTCCCAAAAGGAGGGTGTCAGTGACCGTTCGACAAAACCTATGACCTGCCCACACACGAGGCATCGCAGCGCAGCGGCGGCAGTTGATGTCAGTTCGACGCATTTGGACGCCGTGCGGACCAGTTCTGATACTCGCGCTGCTCCCACTCCGCTCCCCGATCCGACGCCGCGCACGACGTCATCGCCCTCGTGGTCGACGTCGACACGGAGGTGACCAACGGATTCCAAAGCCATCGATCATCGTCGCTGCACTCGTTGACAACCTGGGTATGCTCAACGACTTGCCGCGGCAGGCGCGGTTGATAGGTTCGGTTTGCGCTGCGGAGATCGACGGCGACGATCACCCATCGATCCGAAGCGGACGACGGCGGATACGACGACGGCGAACTGCGCTCGTCACCGCGCTGAATACGCATCACCTTCGGATGACGCCCGAAGTTGGCCAATGGACCGTCGATGTTCGGCCGCGGTCCCGGACGGGATCGTGGGCAGCTGCCGAGCAGGTCGGAAGTGGGCAGGCCAGTTGTTTGGCGGGATGCGCGGCATTGCGCGATCAGGTCAGACCACGGCGCGGATGGCATCTTCGAATCGCGCGACGTGATCCGCTGCCAGCTCCGCGGCCTTGGAGCCGTCGGCCTTGATGACGGCGCGGAGCAGCGGACCGTGTTCTCCGACGTGGCCGGCAAGGTTCGGCAGGCGATCCGCGAACAGGCACCAGATCCGGGTCGCGAGGTTGTCGTAGCGCACGAGCGTGTCCTCAAGATACGGGTTGTGGGTCGCCGCATATATCGCGCGATGCATCCGCATGTCCAGGCGCATCAACGCGTCCCAGCTCGCGGCTGGATCGTGCTGCCCTTCGAGATTTGTCAGCAGACCGCCCAGATCGAGGCGTTCGGCACTAGTCGCACGCCGGGCCGCCGCCGCAGCAGCAGCGGGCTCGAGCTGTCGGCGGACCTCGGAAATATGGCTCAAGTCCATGATATTCACATCGGTGGCGAACGTGCCACGGCGCGGAAATGCGACGACGAGCCGCTCGGATTCGAGGCGTTTCAGTGCTTCCCGGACGGGCGTACGGCCGCAACCCAGACCGCGGGCCAGGTGTTCGTCATTTATCGGCGCACCCGGACGAATCTCGAGCATCACCAAGCGATCGCAGATAATTCGGTACGCCTGCTCGGCGAACGAGTGGTCGAACTCCACTTGCGACACCGGTGCGCTAATCACTCACCTCCGACATTGACGACCCGCTGAGTGGTGACCTACTGTAACGCACAACTGATATATCAGGGTCGACAAAGGCGGTACGCAGTGGATCTGCGTAATTCCGAACTCAACGGCCAGCACGCCGAGGATGGGCTGCCCGAGATCGAGATGGCGATCACCCATAGTGCGGTGCGGTTTGATTTTCGTCCGCCGATGGTGCCGTCTGGCCTCCGGATAGGAACGCTGGCCTTTGCTGTCCCGGGTTTCGGTACGAAAGAGTTCCGCGACGTTGCCGACATCATTGCCGGCGCACCGCTGCCGTCGGTCGACGACGGCGTCCCGGTGAATCTGCGCAATCGAGTCTGCGCGCTCGCCGATAAGTTCCCGCTCTGCCGCGGGCTCTTGTCGTGAGCACCCGTTCACCCAGTGCGGACATACCCGACCACCCGACCTTCCTGTGGCGCAATCCTGAACCCAAACGGTCCTATGACGTGGTGATCGTCGGCGGCGGCGGCCATGGCCTCGCGACCGCGTATTACCTCGCCAAGAACCACGGGATAACGAACGTCGCCGTGCTCGAAAAGGGCTGGCTGGCCGGCGGCAACATGGCCCGCAACACCACGATTATCCGGTCCAACTACCTCTGGGATGAGAGCTCGGGCATCTACGAGCATTCGCTGAAGCTGTGGGAGGGCCTGGAGGAGGACCTCAGGTATCCGATCCTGTTCAGCCAGCGCGGGGTTCTCAACCTGGCGCACTCGCTGCAGGACGTACGGGACTCAATGCGGCGAGTGAATGCCAACCGCCTCAACGGCATCGACGCCGAGTGGCTCGATCCACAGCAGGTCAAAGAGATCTGCCCGATCGTCAACATCTCGCCGACCGTCCGCTATCCAGTGCTGGGTGCGACGTACCAGCCCCGCGCCGGTATCGCCAAACACGATTACGTCGCCTGGGGATTCGCCCACCGCGCCAATGAGTATGGCGTCGACCTGATCCAAGACTGCGAAGTCAAAGGCATCGACGTGGTTAACGGTGCCGTCGTCGGCCTGCAGACAACCCGGGGCCAGATCGCCGCCGGCAAGGTAGCTCTCGCTGCGGCGGGGCATTCCTCAGTGCTGGCGTCGATGGTCGGGCTGCGGCTGCCGATCCAGTCGCATCCGCTGCAAGCGCTGGTGTCCGAGTTGCTCGAACCCATCCACCCAACCGTGGTCATGTCCAACGCCGTCCACGTCTACGTTTCCCAGGCACACAAGGGCGAACTGGTCATGGGTGCGGGTATCGACTCATTCAACGGCTACGGGCAGCGCGGCGCTTTCCACATCATCGAAAGGCAGATGTCGGCTGCCTTGGAGCTGTTCCCAGTCTTTGCGCGAGCTCACTTGTTGCGGACCTGGGCCGGAATCGTCGACACCACTCCGGACGCCTCACCGATCGTCGGGCTTACACCGGTGGACAATCTGTACCTCAACTGTGGCTGGGGTACCGGCGGCTTCAAGGCGACGCCCGGCGTCGGCTGGTGCTTCGCGCACACCATTGCCCACAACGTTGCTCACCCGTACAACGCACCCTTCACCCTCGACCGGTTCGTCACCGGCGCACTGATCGACGAGCACGGCGCCGCAGCCGTGGCCCACTAGGAGCACATATGCAACTCATCGACTGCCCCTGGTGCGGCGCCCGCGAGGAGGCCGAGTTTCACTATGGCGGTCAGGCGCATGTCTCCTATCCCGAAGACGCGGCCGAGACGTCCGACGTCGTCTGGGCTCACTACGTCTTCTTCCGTGACAACCAGAAGGGTCCGTTCGCGGAGCGTTGGGTGCACGCCGCCGGTTGCCGCCGGTGGTTCAACGTGGTCCGCGACACCTCAACCCATGAGTTCCTCGCCGTATACAAGATGGGCGAGCCGAAGCCGGAGGTCGCTCGATGACGCGGCTGCCCGATCGCGGTCGTATCGATCGCGGCACGGAGCTCGCGTTTACCTTTGACGGCAAGGAGTATCGAGGATATGCCGGGGACACGTTGGCGTCAGCTTTGCTGGCCAACGGTGTGCACGGTGTCGCCACTAGCATCAAGTACGGACGCCCTCGCGGTATCGTCGCCGCCGGGGTCGAGGAATCCAACGCGCTGGTGCAGATCGAGGCGCCCTTCCCCGAGCCGATGCTCACGGCCACCACCATCGAGTTGTACGAGGGCCTGGTTGCCCGAGGCCTTGCCGGACTCGGCGAACTCGCCGACGAACCGGACCCCGCGCGCTATGACACGATGCACGCGCACTGCGACGTGCTCGTGGTCGGGGCTGGACCGGCCGGCCTTGCTGCCGCGCTCACCGCGGGGCGGGCGGGTGCACGGGCCGTGCTCGTCGACGATCAACCGGAGGCGGGCGGGTCGCTGCTCGGCGTCCGGCACGAACTCGGCGACTGGGTTTCCTCTGCCGTCAGTGAGCTGAACTCCGTCGACGACGTCCGAGTGCTGCAGCGCACGACCGCGCTCGGATTCTACGATGACGGATTCGTGCTGGCGCTGGAGAAGCGCACTGATCACCTGCCGGCGGCCGATCGAGTCGGCAAAGCGCGTCAACGGATCTGGCGGATCCGCGCAAAGCAGGTCATCGTCGCGACCGGTGCGCACGAGCGTCCGGTGATTTTTGCCGACAATGATCGACCCGGCATCATGCTGGCGAGCGCGGCGCGTACCTATCTCCACCGCTACGGTGTATTGGCGGGCCGTAGGGCTGTCGTGTTCACCACGAATGACAGCGCCTACGAGGCGGCTATCGACCTTGCGGACGCAGGTGCCGAGGTGTCGGTGGTGGACGCGCGGATCGAGATTCCGACGTACTGGTCACACGAATGTGCTCGCCGTGACATCGCCATTCGTCCGGGGTCCGTTGTCACCGGAACCAGCGGTCGCGGTCGACTGACGGCCGCACACGTCGCGCCCATGAGTGGCGGCGTGCTCGGGCCACGTAGTGGTATCTCCTGCGATCTGCTGCTGGTTTCGGGGGGGTGGAATCCGGCCGCGCATCTCTACAGTCAGGCTCGCGGGCAGCTTCGGTACGACGGGGCGACGGGCGCTTTCGTTCCCGACGCGGAACTCGCCGCCGTCCGCGTTGCCGGCTCGGCATTGGGCACGTCCACGATGTCCGGTTGCTTTGCCGACGGACAAGCGGCGGCCGCGAATGCCTTGTCCGCGCTGGGAATTCTGGCACCAGACGTGCGGCTACCGGCAGTCGGCGAGCCGCCGTACGAGGTTCCGAGCATGGTGCTGTGGGCGGTGCCGGATCCGCGCGAAGACATCGATCCGTGCCGGCAGTTCGTGGATCTTCAGCGCGATGCCACCGTTCAGGACATCCTGCGTGCGACAGGCGCGGGCCTGAGGTCTGTCGAGCACGTCAAGCGCTACACGACGATCGGCACTGCGCATGATCAGGGCAAGACGTCGGGTGTGATCGCATCCGGGATCGTTGCCAACGCGCTCGGCGTGGACATGGCGAACCTGGGTACGACGACATTCCGACCGCCGTATATCCCGGTGTCTTTTGCGGCGTTGGCCGGGCGGGACCGTGGCGAGATCTTCGACCCGGTGCGGGTGACCGCGATTCACCCGTGGCACGTCGCCCATGGGGCGCTGTTTGAGAACGTCGGCCAGTGGAAACGTCCATGGTTGTATCCGAAGGGCGGCGAAGACTTCCAAACCGCTGTGCTCCGAGAGTGCCGCGCGGCCCGCGAAGGCGTTGCGTTGATGGACGGCTCGACGCTCGGCAAGATCAACGTACAGGGGGCCGACGCGGCTGAGTTCCTCGACCGGCTGTACACGAACATCATCAGCAGCCTGAAGCCGGGCTTCATCCGATACGGCGTGATGTGCGGCATGGACGGGATGGTCATCGATGACGGCACGGTAAGCCGGATATCCGAGACCGAGTTCCTGGTCACCACCACGACCGGCAACGCGACGAAGATCCTCGAATGGATGGAGGAGTTCGCGCAGACCGAGTGGCCCGAGTTGAGAGTGAACCTGACCTCGGTGACTGACCACTGGGTGACGGTGCCACTGGTGGGCCCGCGGTCGCGCGACCGTCCTCGCCGCGGTTGCTCCCGATCTGGACGTATCCAATGAAGCCTTCCCGTTCATGACGTGGAGAGATGCCACCGTCGCGGGCCTCGATGCCCGGGTGTGCCGGATCAGCTTCTCCGGCGAACTTGCCTACGAGATCAACGTCCGCGCATGGGACGGCCTGACGCTCTGGGAGGCGCTGATCGAGGCCGGAAAGCCGTATGGAGTAACGCCGTACGGGACCGAGACGATGCACGTATTGCGGGCGGAGAAGGGCTACCCGATCATCGGTCAGGACACGGACGGCACGGTCACGCCGCAGGATCTGGGCATGAGTTGGGTGGTGTCGAAGAAGAAGGCCGACTTCATCGGCAAGCGGTCGCATAACCGCGCCGAGAACAACCGGCCGGACCGCAAACATCTCGTGGGTCTGCTGCCGATCGACCCGCAAAAGCCGCTGGTCGAGGGTGCGCAGATTCTTTCGTCGAACGAAGTGCCGGAACCACCGGTGCCGATGCTCGGCCACGTCACGTCCAGCTATCGCAGCGCCGTGCTCCGCCGCACGTTTGCACTCGCGCTTGTCCGGGCGGGGACGGGATCGGATCGGCGAAACACTCCATGCTTGGCAGGACGGCGAATTGGTGCCCGTCACCGTCGCCCATCCGGTGCTCTACGACCGCGAAGGGGCGCGACGCGATGGCTGACATCGCGCGCCGCCACAGCCCGTTGGCCGGCCGGTCCGGTGAACTCGCCGGCCTGCCGATCGGGGCCTCGGAGCTACCGTTTTTGACCCAGCTCAACGTGCGGCTGGATGCAACGAGTCCAGCCACGATCGCAATTGCGGCGGTGCTTGGTGGGCCGCTGCCGACCGTCGCCTGCACAGCGTCTCGTTTCGGCGAATTCGAGGTGCTCTGGTTGGGGCCGGACGAGTGGCTGGTGTTAGCGCCGCCGGGATGGGAGACGTCGTTGGCCGCGGCGCTGCGCGAGGCCATCGGCTCATGCGATGGCGCCGTGACGGACGTGTCGGCGGAACGTACGGCGCTCGAACTGACCGGTGCGCACGTGCGTGAAGTGCTCGCTCGCGGCTGCTCGATCGATCTCCACCCGAAGGTCACACCGATCCACTCGTGCGTGCAGACCCTGCTTGCGCGTACCGGCGTGGTGATCGTTGTGCATGATGACTCCGCGTCGGATTTCCTCGTTCTGGTACGGGCCTCGTTCGCCGACTACCTGGCATCGTGGTTGATCGACGCGTGCACCGAGGTCGGGTGATCGCGGGCAGCTGCCGGCCCCTTGACAACGGTTCACCATGCCGAGATTCTGTTGCGTATAGTGCAGCGCGTTTCGTTTTGCGCACTTCGAGGTGATCAGATGGTCGTCGTTTGCCCGCTCGCCGACCTCGCGCCCGGGGAAGTTCGTCGGGTCGACGTGGAGCCGCCCATCGCCGTCTTTCACACCGATGAGGGCGAACTTTTCGCAGTGGACGACATGTGCACGCACCAGGACGCCTCGCTCGCCGACGGCTGGCTCGAGGGTTGCGAGATCGAGTGCCCGCTACACGCATCCAAGTTCGACCTGCGCACCGGCGCCGTCGATGCGCCGCCGGCAAAGCGTCCGATTCGGACGCACGAAGTGAGCGTCGTCGACGGGATCATCCACGTCACGCTCTCGACCGCGGCACCGAACCTTCCTCCCGGTGCCGGCGTGCCCTCGGACGTCCCGTGAGAACGATCGTGGTCGTGGGCGGCTCGTTGGCCGGACTCTCGACCGCACGCGCGCTGCGCAACCAAGGCTTCGATGGCCGCCTGTTCATCGTCAGCGATGAGCACCACCGACCCTACGATCGGCCACCGCTGTCGAAGACCTTTCTCGCCGGGACCGCGACACGAGGTTGAGATTGCGCTCGAAGCAGCCGACGAAGACCTTCGACGCCGACTGGCGGTTCGGCATCAAGGCCACGGCGCTCGATCCGTCGGGGCGACGATTGGATCTGTCGGACGGTAGCTCCATCGTCGCGGACGGGGTCGTACTGGCAACCGGCGCGTCGCCCCGCAGGCTGCCGGGTACTTCGCGGCTCGCGGGTGCACATGTGCTGCGGTCCCTCGATGATTCCCGCTCGCTGCGCGGAGACCTCAGTTCCGGGGTACGGCTGGTCGTCGTCGGCGCCGGCTTCATCGGCGCCGAAGTCGCGTCCACCGCACGAAGCCTCGGACTGGCTGTGACTGTCGTCGAAGCCGCCAATCACCCACTGGCCGGTCCGCTGGGCGCCGAGATGGGTCGCGTCGTGTCGTCCTTGCACGCCGACCATGGCGTGGAACTGCTTTGCGGCGTGGGGGTACACGGTTTGACCGGCCGCGATCGGGTAACGGGTGTCGCGCTCGCGGACGGCCGGGTCGTCGACGCCGACGTCGTGCTCATGGGGATCGGGGTCCGGCCCAACACCGAGTGGCTGGCCGGGTCCGGCTTGGCCGCCGCCGATGGGGTGATCTGTGACGCCTTCGGCGCGACGTCGGTGGCCAATGTGGTGGCTGTCGGCGACTGCGCTGCTTGGTACGAGCCCGCTCTCGGCCGGCACCACCGCTTCGAGCACTGGACGGCTGCCCGCGAGCGCGGCGCGATCGCCGCGGCGACACTGTTGTCCGGTGGCACCGAGTTCAGGTCCGGTCGGCCGCCATACTTCTGGTCCGACCAGTACGGACTCACCATCCAGGTCGCCGGCCACATCGCCGCCGCCGATTCGGTTGTGGTCGAAGAGGGTTCTACAGCCGACCGTGACTTTCTCGCGGTGTATCGCCGCGGGACCGATCCGGTAGCCGTGTTAGCCATGGGCCACGACAAGTCGTTCATGCGCTGGCGTCGCCAGCTCGCAACCGCAACCATCCCCAGCGCGTCAGGAGTAGCCCGTGTCGACGACCAGCCTGCCCGACAGTCTCATCGCGACGCTACCGGGTCGTTATTACACCGATGAGAACGTCTTTGCCGCTGGAACAACGGCGCATCTTCGAGGAGATGTGGTTCTGCGCCGCACGCTCGTCTGACCTGCCGCATCCCGGGTCGTTCCGGACGGTTCAGGTCGGTCGTGAGAGCGTGCTGATCTCGCGCAATCGATCCGGTGAAGTAAGGGCGTTCTTCAACGTATGCCGCCACCGCGGCGCGAAGCTGTGCACCGAGGAGACCGGCGCGACCAAGCGGGCGTTTCAGTGTCCGTACCACGCTTGGACTTATGATCTGGACGGCAAGCTCATCGCGGCCCCGAACCTGACAAAGATGCCCGACATCGATCGTGTCGACTTCGGCTTGATGCGCATCTCAGTACGGCAATGGCTCGGCTACATCTGGGTTTGCCTGGCCGATGAGCCCGATTCGTTCGAGGAAACAGTGATGCACGCCGTCACCGAGCGACTCGGCGACTTGGACTCGATCGATCATTACGACATCGAAAACCTTGAGGTGGGTCGGCGGATCGTCTACGACGTCAGGGCCAACTGGAAGCTGATCGTCGAGAACTTCATGGAGTGCTACCACTGCGCCACGATCCACCCGGAGTTGACCGAGGTGCTGCCGGAGTTCGCGGACGGCTACGCGGCGCAGTACTTCGTCGGACATGGGGCCAAATTCGGCGAAGAGATCAAGGGATTCACGATCGACGGCTCCGATGGCGTGGATCGGATTCCCGGTGTCAGCGAGGACCAAGACCGCCGCTACTACGCGGTCACCATCAGGCCGCAGGTGTTCATCAACCTCGTGCCGGACCACGTGATCTTCCATCGGATGTACCCGATCGCGGCGGACCACACGATCGTCGAGTGCGACTGGCTGTATTTGCCCGGTGTGGTCGAGTCCGGCAAGGACATCAGCCGCTCGGTGGAACTGTTCCACCGGGTGAATCAACAGGACTTCGATGCATGCGAACGGTGCCAGCCGACCATGAGCTCACGCGTTTATCGCAACGGCGGCGTGCTGGTGCCGAGCGAACATCATATTGGGCTCTTCCACGACTGGCTCATACAGCGACTTGGGTCCGGCAACCGACTGCTCGATGAATCCTGATCCCCGCTCAGTCCAACCGTGTGGGATCTGAAATGGCCCCGGGCGCGCTCGATGAGGGCGCGCCCGAGCCGACAGACCGGTGGACGTTGAGGAATGCAACGCGGTGCTATCTGAGATAGCCCATTCGGTCGCTGATCCGGTTGGCCGCTGATCGAAGATCGTCGGTGATTTTGGCGATCCGCGTCCCGTCCAGCCGATATGCCGGTCCGGACACGCTTACCGCGCCGACGACCGCTCCAGTGTGATCGCGTACCGGCGCAGCAATCGCGTTCAGACCGTCCTCGTATTCCTCGTACGTCGTCGCGTACCCGTCGATAAGAACGGTCTTCAGCACCGCGTCGAGCGCCTTGCGCGTCGTCAGGGTCCGCTTCGTGTACCGAGGCAGGCCGGCTGCGTCGATCAGCTGCTTACGAGATTCCGCGCTCAGGTGGGCGAGCAGCACCTTCCCGCTCGACGTCGCGTGTAGTGGAGTCAGCTGGCCGACCCAGTTCTGCGCCGCGACAGCGGCGGACGTCGTGGCCTGGTCGACGTTCACCGCGTAGTGCGAGCGGACAACGGCCAGGTTCACGGTCTCGCCGAATTCGGCCGCGAGTTCGTCGAGAACGGGACGAGCCTGGCGCACCAGATCGAGCCGACCCGGGATCGCGCTGGCGAGCCGGAGGATGCCGAATCCGAGCTGGTACTTGCCTCGATCGGTGGCTTGTTCGACCAAGCCTCGTTCCTCGAGCGCGCTGAGGAGCCGAAAGGCGGTGGACTTGTGAACCCCGATGTCGGCGGCCACCTCGCTTACACCGGCGTCGCCAAGACGCGCGAGGATCTCCAGCACGGTGATGGCCCGGTCGACGGACTGAACGCCACCAACCGATTCAGCGGAGGATTCGCCATTCCGCACACCGTTGCGCATGGCACCACTGTACGGCCACGAGACTGTTGCGAAATGCGAGACGTCGAGCGTAATACGCAGCGTTATGCAATCTCGGCTTTAGCCAGGACGCGGTCGGCCGTCAACGTAGCGACAATGCGCCGCTCCGGGGTCTGGTTCCCGGGCGTGAAGGCTTGACACGGCTTGTCTGGGCCGGGAACGCTGGTTGCGTCACACACCGACAGTTGCATATTGCAGAACCAAGGCGGTTTCTCATGGTGGCTCCTCGAGTCGTCGTCATCGGTGCGGGTGTGGTCGGCGCGGCGCTGGTCGATGAACTGACACTGCGCGGGTGGACAGACGTCACCCTTGTCGAGCAAGGGGATCTGCCCACTCCCGGTGGGTCCACATCGCACGCCCCTGGTCTGGTGTTCCAGGCCAACGGATCGAAGACCATGACCGAATTCGCCCGCTATACCGTCGAGAAGTTCTGCTCGCTCGACGCCGACGGTGAACCATGCTTTCTGCCGGTCGGAGGTCTTGAGGTCGCAACCACTCCGGAGCGTGCGAGAGACCTGCATCGGCGACATGGTTGGCTGACCGCCTGGGGAGTCGAAGCATTCATGCTGGATTCCGCCGAGACGATCGCCAAATACCCCTTGCTTGATCCGGACATTGTGCTCGGTGGCCTGTACGTGCCGACCGACGGCATCGCGAAGGCGGTGCGCGCGGTCGATGCTCAGACTCGTCGGGCAGCCGCACGGGGAGCGACCATCCTTAACCGGCACGAGGTTCTCGACATCAGAGTTGAGGCCGGGCGGATCGCCGGTGTCGTGACCGATCAAGGCGAGATCCCCGCAGACATCGTGGTGTGCTGCGCCGGCATCTGGGGCCCGGTGATCGCAGCCAAGGTGGGGATGAGCCTGCCGCTGACTCCGCTCGCTCACCAACTGGCGTGGACGTCGGCCGTGCCTGGGCTCGCCGGGCATACCGACGAAGCGACGCTGCCAATCCTGCGCCACCAGGACCGGGACCTGTACTACCGCGAGCGGTACGACACGCTTGGAGTCGGCTACTACGGTCACCGCCCGATGCCGATTCGGGCGGAGGAAATCGCGCGCCCGCACGAAGCGGACGGCATGCCATCGGTCCTGCAGTTCACCGAGGACGACTTCGCCGAAGCATGGAAAGAGACCCGGATTCTGCTGCCGTCGACCCGGGACGCGGAGATCACCGAGGGCATCAACGGGCTGTTCTCGTTCACCACCGACAACATGCCGTTGATCGGAGAGTCGCCCGACGTCGATGGCTTTTGGGTGGCGGAGGCAGTCTGGATAACGCATTCCGCCGGCGTCGGTCGGGCCGTTGCCGAACTGTTGGTCGACGGTCATTGCTCTTCGTTCGATCTGCACGAATGTGACGTGAACCGGTTCGAACAGCACCAGCTCTCGCCCGAGTACGTGCTCACCCGCGACTGTCAGAACTTCGTCGAGGTGTACGACATCATTCACCCGCTGCAGCCTCCGGAGAACCTGCGTCCGATTCGCGTTTCTCCCTTCTATGAAAGGGAATCCGCGCTGGGCGGCCAGTTCCTCGAGGCGGCCGGCTGGGAACGGCCGCAATGGTACGAGGCCAACGCCGGACTCGTTGCCGGCCGTGAGGTACCGACGCCGAACGACTGGGCCGCGCGGTACTGGTCGCCCATCGTTGCGGCAGAGGCGAAGGTGACCCGCGAGACGGTCGCGATGTACGACATGACGGCGCTCAAGCGTCTCGCAGGTCACCGGCGCGGGGGCCGCTGCGTACCTGAACAGCATGGTCACCGGCGACGTGGACAAGTCGATCGGCTCGGTGACGTACTGCCTACTGCTCGACACCGACGGCGGCATCCGCAGTGACATCACCGTCGCGCGCTTGGGCGCCGATCGATTCCAGGTAGGTGCCAACGGCAACCTCGACCTCGACTGGCTCCACCGTCACCTGCCGAGCCGACAGCGCCATCCAGGTCCGCGACATCACACCCGGCACCTGCTGTATCGGCCTGTGGGGTCCGAAGGCCCGCGATGTCGTTCAGCCGTTGACCGAAACAGACTTCTCGAAGGAGGGCTTCAGGTACTTCCGGGCCAAGCCGGCCTTCATTGGCACCGTGCCGGTGACCGCATTGCGCTTGTCCTACGTCGGAGAGCTCGGCTGGGAGCTGTACACCACCGCCGAGTACGGTGCCAAGCTCTGGGACCTGCTGTGGGCCGCCGGGCAGCCGCACGGCATCATCGCCGCCGGACGCGGTGCGTTCAACAGCTTGCGACTGGAGAAGGGTTACCGCAGCTTCGGCGCAGACATGACCTACGAACACGACCCGTACGAGGCCGGTCTCGGCTTCGCCGTGAAGCTGGACAAGGGCGAGTTCATCGGCCGGGAAGCGCTGATCAAACGCAAGGACAACGTCACCCGCAAGCTGACCTGCCTCACGCTCAGACGACGACACCGCGGTCGTCGTCGGCAAGGAGCCGGTGTTCAACGGCGACGCTTGTATCGGGTACGTGACGAGCGCGGCGTACGGTTACACGATTGGCCGCGGCATCGCCTACGCCTGGCTGCCGGTGGAGCTGACCAAGATCGGCACCGAAGTGCACATCGGCTACTTCGACGAGCGTGTCTCGGCCGTGGTGGCCGCGGAGCCGCTGGCCGACCCGAACATGGAACGGATCCGCGCATGAACGCGGTGAACGGCGGCGTGGTTCGTACATCGCCGACACAGGTGCACCTCTGCGTTTTCAGGTCTGTCCGGTGGTGTGCTGCGTCGACAGCCAGAATGAATTCCTCCGGCCGTCGCGGCGGTCAGATTCACGTCGTGCGTGAAGCTCCGATCGCGTAGACACGCGCCGCCGTCGCCCCGAACACTGCCGCCTGTTCGTACGCGCTGAGCCCGGATACTAGAGCCTGGGCCAGGTGCATCACCTCTCCGTAATCGCTGACGAGCAGGCTCACTGGCCAGTCCGAGCCGAACATCAGTCGATCGGGGCCGAACGCGTCGAGGATGACATCGGCGTACGGCGCTATATCCGCGACGCGGCCTCCCGACGTGGCTTCAGTGACTAGCCCGGACAGTTTGCAGACCACGTTGGGCAGTGCGGCCAACTCGCGCACCGGCCCGGCCCACGCGTTGAGCCCGCTGCTCGCGATTGCCGGCTTGCCGGCATGGTCCAGAACGAACCGCAGATCTGGTATCGCGCCCGCCGCGTACGTTGCGGCGGGCAGCTGGTGCGGCTTGATGATGAGGTCGTACGCGAGCCCGGCGTCGGCGACCGTCCGCAGGCCGCGGATCACATCGGGTCGACGGAGCCAGTCCGGATCCGGCTCGCTCTGCACCTGATGCCGGATGCCGACGAGGTACTCGCCTCCGACGCCGGCGCGCAGCATCGCGAGTTCGTCGGCGACTGCCGCGGAGGTGAGGTCGATCCAGCCGACGACGCCCGCGACGAGCGCATCCGCGGCGGCGGTCGCGAGCATTTCCGGCGTCTCCCCAGCGACCGTGATCGTTTGGACCATCACCGTGGCGATGACCCCGGCGGCCTTCGCGGCCGGCCGGAGGTCGTCAAGAGAGAAGTTGCGCCGGATCGGCTTCATTGACTCGTCGGCGAGCCAGTCCTGTTCGCGGACGGTCAGGTCCCAGACGTGGTGGTGCGCGTCGATGATCACGGCCGTCACGCCACCGGCAGGCCGCAGTCGGCGCCGGCCGCCAGACAGTCGCGCGCAAAGTCGATCAGATCGCCCATGTATGCCGGCCGAGCGCCGCACAGGCCACGAGAGTCCGTGACCCTTATACCGGTCCGACCGAGCCGACGACAGGCAAGCTGCGCCGAGGTCATGGTCGCGGTCGCAGCCGTAGCCCCGCCATGCCACCGTCGATCGCGAGAGCTGTGCCGGTAACCGACGACGCGGTAGGGCTCGCCAGGTACGCGATTCCGGCCGCTACCTCATCGGCGGTGACCAGGCGGCCCATCGGCTGCCTGGCCTCGAGCGCAGCCCGTTCGGCGGTCGGATCCGCTGCCTGACGGAGCAGCCGGGAGACCCACGGCGTGTCGGCCGTACCCGGGTTGACGCAGTTCACGCGGATGCCCTCATCAATGTGATCGGCGGCCATCGCGAGCGTCAGCGACAGGACCGCGCCCTTAGTGGCTGCGTAAAGTGCGCGCTGCGGCAGGCCGGCCGTTGCCGCGATCGAACAGGTGTTGACGATCGCGGCGTGGTCGGAGTCCCGCAGATACTCCAATGCCGCGCGTGTCACTCGGACGATCCCCACGACGTTGACGTCGAATACCCGATGCCACTGCTCATCCGAGTTGTCGGCAACGGTACCGACCGCACCGATGCCAGCGTTGTTGACCAAAACGTCGATGCCACCGAGGTGACAAGCCGCGTCGGCAATGGCGGTACGGACCGCGGCGTCGTCGGACACATCGGCGCGCACAGCGTACAAATCCGAGCCGGACGGATCGAGGTCGAGCACCGCGACCCGCGCTCCGCGCGCGGCCAGCACCCGCGCGGTCGCGAGACCGATACCGGATGCGCCGCCCGTGACGACAGCGGCAAGACCGTCGAAGTCGTTCATCCGAACTCCTGTGATTACTGGCCCAACCAGTCGAACTGCAACGCCAGTCGATCGCTGACACGCAAGTACACGTGATCAGGCAGACCGAGCGCGACACCGGTCGACGTTCCGGTATTGATCAGGTCGCCAGGCCAAGCACCATGTACTGGTTCAGATAGCAGATCAGGTTGGCCGGCCGTCGAAGCCATCGTCAGAGCTGCCGGGACGTTGGGGTCCTAGGTGTGACCCAGGGCCCCAAAGTTCCCGCGGCTTGCGCAGCTACCGGCCTCATTGCCGACTGGTGACCTACTGGAACTGCGAGGCGTTGTCCTTCGTGACCATTTCGGTGCCGGTGTCGACATTCGCCCGAACAGCCTTGCCCATAGCGGCGTCGAGAGCTGTTTGCGCGCCGAGCGATCCCATCTTGGCCGGGAACTGGGCCACCGATGCCGCCTCGTTTCCGGCGAGGATCGCCGCGACGTCACCCGGGGAAGCGTCGAAGCTGACGACGGTGATGCCGCTCTTGCCCGCCGATTTGATTGCCTGGAGCGCGCCGAGGACCGGCGGGCCGCAGGCACCGTAGATAGCCGTGACGTCCGGGTGCGCGGTCAGGATGTCCTGGGCTGCGTTCAGTCCTTTGGTCTGGTCGCAGTCGGTTGGCAGCTTGGCGACGACGGTCGCCGCCGATCCGAGCGTGTCGAGCATTCCTGTCACGCGGGCGTCGAGGGACGGGTTGCCGAGAACGCCCTGGAGAATCGCCAGCTTGGCCCCCGGTTTGAGGTTGGTTGCCAGATATTGACCGGCGAGCTTGCCGCCGGCGAGGTTGTCGGTGGCCACGACGGAAGACTTTCCGTTCCAGGCCGGGATGTCGTTGTCAACCAGGACGACCTTGATGCCCTTGTCGACGGCTTTCTGCAGCTCGCCCTGGACGTTCGGGCTGGTCGGCGTGATGGCGATGGCTTTGACGCCCTGCGAGACCATGGACTGAATGGCGGCAATCTCGCCTTCGTCGTCGGTGCCGCTCTTGCCCTGGGCGAAGATGACCTCGACATTCGGGTTGTCTTTGTTCCACGCCTTTACTGCATCGACCATGATGCTGTAAAAGTCGACGGGGAACTTGGTGATGAACCCGATCTTTATCTTGCTTCCCGCTGAACCGTTTCCGTTCGATCCGGTGCCGCCGCCGCTCGAACACCCCGCGATTACCAATGCCGCTACGACTAAAACGAGTACCAGGCGCTTCCTTGCAGCCATGTCTCTTCCCTGTCTTTCTCGATAGGGGGACGGATGTGGGCGTAGAGAACCGTCGCCTCCGCGAGGGGGCGAGCGGTGGATTTCGGCCTCGCGAGGGTCAGTCCTCACCCCCGACGATGAGAGAGACGATGCGTTGCCTGTTTTCGCGTCGGGGAACTTCCTCGCCGACCTTGCGGCCGCGGCGCATGACGACGGCCCGGTCGGCGACCTCGATGACGTGGTCCATCGCGTGGGAGATGACGATGACGGCGCGGTTCTGATCCCGCAGACGCCGGATGAGATCGAGAACGTGTCGTGACTCCCGCAGTCCGAGCGCCGCGGTGGGTTCGTCGAGGATCACGACTTTGGACGCGAACGCCGCCGCCCTTGCTACGGCTATGGCCTGGCGCTGTCCACCGGACATCAGCCCGACGTGTGCACCCGGATCGGGCAGTCGCACCGCAAGCCGTTCCAGGAGGCGACTAGTCGCTTCGGCCATGTCCTTTCGGCGCAGGACACGCATCGCGCGAGGGAGCCAAGAAGGCCCGGACATTTCCCGTCCGGCGTAGAAATTCGCGGCCGGGTCTAGGTTGTCGAACAGTGCAAGATCCTGGTAGACCGTCTCGATGCCGCTGGCCCGGGCGGCGGCGGGAGTGGACAGGGAAACGGCTGACCCCGTCGAGTTCGATGGTTCCCGCGTCGAGGTGGTGCACCCCGCTGATGCACTTGATCAGCGTCGACTTCCCCGCGCCGTTGTCGCCGAGAACAGCCAGCACCTCGCCGTGCGACACGTCGAGGTCCACGGCGTCAAGGGCCAGCACCGCGCCGAACCTCTTGATAGCGCCGCGCACCCGCAGTGCTGGCACGTGCGTCGTCGTGGTCATTGGATGGCCGCCGTCAGTACCCGGAACCGGTCCTCGAGGCGACCGCGAACGACGTCGGACTCGACGGCCAGGACGATGACAGTGCCGATCACGATCAGCTGGAGGTATGCCTGAACGTTCAGCAGGTTCATCCCATTGCGGATGACCCCGATCATCAGGGCGCCGACGAGTGCGTTTCCAACGTTGCCGCGTCCGCCGAGGAAGCTCGCCCCACCGATCACGACGGCGGCGATCGAGTCGAGTTCGGCCAGATCGCCGAACGTCGGCGAGCCGGCGTTGAGGCGTCCCGAGGTGATCACGCCGCCGACGCCCGCGAGCAGACCGCTGAAGACGTACACCGAAACCAGGACAGCCTTGTACGGAATACCGGTTCGGCGGGCACCCTCGGGGTTCCCGCCGACCGCGTAAATCCAGCGCCCCCACACCACTCGCGCCAGCATGAACGTGACGACCAGGGCGACCGCCGCGACGAGGAACGTCGAGTACGGCAGCCAGCCGATCGAGCCACCGCCGATGGTCTGGACGATGGCGGGCATCCCTTGAATCGGCTGCCCATCGGACAGGCCAAGGGCCAAGCCAGACGCGATGCTCAGGGTGGCCAGCGTGATGATGAACGGATGCGGTAGTCGGCCGTACACGAAGACCAAGCCGTTGACCGCGCCGACCGCGACGCCGGCGGCAAGCATTGCGGAGATGGGTAGCCAACTGCCACCGACGGATCCGAATACCAGCGCGCCAACGACCGAGGACAGAGCCAGCGTCGAGCCGACGGACAGGTCGATACCGCGGGTCAGGATGACCATGAGTTGCCCGATGGCGAGCACGGCGATGACTGCGCTTTGCGCCAGGACGTTGCCGATGTTCCCGGTGGTCAAAAAGACCGGCGATAGCAGTGCGCTCAGCCCTATGAGCACTAGCAGTATCGCGACCGGACCAACGCGGATGAGAATGAGCGCAAGGTGTATCAGGCGGTGGTTGGACACGCGCACGTCCGGGCGTACAGGTGCGGCCGAATCGACGTCGGCCATCGCGCGGGAGACGTTGGCGCCATCCGCGGGTTCACCTTGCGACGTCAGGGTCGTCCGCATGGAGTGCCTCCAAGTTCTGCGACTGGTGGCTTATCGCCGGACGCTAGACCATGAATACCTCCGATGTCTAGAGCGTTACCGGAGTGTTACTCAGTCGCGCCTCCGCGCTGGCTACGGCGTTTACGTAATCTCAGGCGCCTATACCGGCGGCGATCTGGCAGGGAAGACATTGGACATCCTATGTATGGTCGAGCTACCGTCCAGGTATTCGTACCGGTGTCCCTGCTCGTTGCCTGGTCATCGCGATCGCCCTCGGTGCCCTTCGACGCCGAGCAGGATCGGGAGCCAGGTGTTCCGCGGGGTGAGGACGCAACTTCCGGCGGTTGTGCAAGGAGAGACCAGTGGCATTGACGGACGAAGCGATCCTGCGAATCAAGGAGATGATCCTGGGCGGCCAGCTCAAACCGGGCGACAGGCTGCCTCGAGAGGCCGACCTTGCCGAGGATCTGGGCCTGTCCCGCAACTCTTTACGTGAAGCCGTACGCGCGCTGGCGCTGATCAACATCCTTGACGTGCGGCAGGGCGACGGCACATACGTCACGAGCCTGGACCCCGACCTTCTTCTCGACGCCTTGACTTTCGTCGTCGATTTCCATCGCGACGACAGCGTGCTGGAGTTCCTTCGAGTACGGCGCATCCTTGAGCCGGCCGCCGCCTCGATGGCCGCTGTGCGGATCACCACGGACGAGGTCAAGGTCCTGCAGCAGGTCCTCGACGCCTCCGCCCACGTCGCGACCACGGAGGAGCTGGTCTCCCATGACATCGAGTTCCATCGGCTCGTGGGAGTCGCGTCGGGCAACTCGGTGCTCGGTTCGTTGATCGAGGGCCTCTCTGGACCTACCAACCGGGCTCGGATCTGGCGAGGACGGACACAGAGCGGAGCGCAGTTGCGCACCGTCGCCGAACACCAGGCGATCCTCGACGCGCTCGCGGCCCATGAGCCGGACCTCGCCAGCGCCGCGATGGTCGTACACGTCGCAGGGGTCGAGAACTGGCTCCATCTCGCTCGCTGATTGGTCGATACATAGGATCACCTGTCGCTCGGTACGTGGTTGCGGCTGAACGGGCGGTCCGTCCGTGGATTGACATCCGATGAATCTGTGCCTACGCTTCCGTTCAGCCACAGGCCTTTCTCGTTCGCACGCATGGATCTGGGAGGTGGGCGGCGCGCCGGCGAACCGTCGGTGATCGGCACAGTCATAGGACCTTTACGCTCTTGGCCGCGAGACCACCACCGAGACCTGGAAGGTGCCCCACGATGGCGCGCTTCGTGTCTCTGGAAACCCGGGACATCAGGTTCCCCACATCGCGCGACCTCGACGGGTCAGACGCCATGAACACCGAGCCCGACTACTCGGCGGCGTACGTCGTGATCTCCACCGATGTCAGCAACGGCCCGCAGGGGCATGGCTTCACGTTCACAACCGGACGTGGCAATGACATCCAGACCGCGGCGATCCGCGCATTGGAGCCGTGGATTGCCGGACGTGACGTCGACGACGTCCTCGCCCACCTTGGCGACCTGAGCCGCCAGCTGACCGGGGACTCCCAACTTCGCTGGCTCGGTCCCGAGAAGGGCATCATTCACATGGCAATCGGCGCAGTCCTGAATGCCCTGTGGGACCTGCGGGCTAAGCGGGAGGGCAAGCCGGTGTGGAAGCTGTTGGCCGATCTCTCCCCGACGGAGATCGTCGACCTGGTCGACTTCCGATACCTTTCCGACGCACTCACTCGCGACGAGGCCCTCGACATCCTCAGGGCTGCCGAGCCTGGGCGGGCCGACCGGGAACGGGTCTTGCGGGCCGACGGTTACCCGGCCTACGCGACCTCACCGGGATGGCTCGGATACAACGACGCGAAGCTTGCCCGACTCGCCCGCCAAGCAGTCGCCGACGGGTTTACGTTGATCAAGCTGAAGGTTGGCGGCGACATCCAGGACGACATCCGGCGGATGGGCGTCGCACGCCACGCCGTCGGCCCGGACATCAGGATCGCCATCGACGCCAACCAGCGCTGGGACGTGGATGACGCGATCACGTGGGTCGGCAAGCTCGCTGCCTTCCACCCGTACTGGATCGAAGAGCCGACGAGCCCCGACGACGTGCTCGGCCACGCCGCCGTCAAGGCAGGCGTCGAACCGGTCCTGGTCGCGACCGGTGAGCACGCACAAAATCGGGTCGTCTTCAAACAACTCCTGCAGGCGAGAGCCGTCGACGTCGTCCAGATCGACGCCTGCCGCGTCGGTGGGATCAACGAGAACATCGCCATCCTGTTGCTGGCAGCCAAGTTCGGCGTACGGGTCTGCCCCCACGCCGGCGGGGTCGGACTATGCGAGCTGGTACGCCACCTGTCGATGTTCGACTACGTCGCAGTCAGCGGGACAACCGAAGGCCGCATGATCGAGTACGTCGACCACCTTCACGAGCACTTCGTCGATCCCGCCGTCATTGATAACGGGCGCTACCTCACACCCACTATGCCGGGATTCAGTGCCCAGATGCATGAGCAAACGCTGGCCGACTACCGATTCCCCGACGGTCCGGTATGGAAGGCCAGCTGATGCGCCGTCATTGCTGGTGGAGACGGGGGCTTCACCACTCGGCACTCCGACCTGCAAACCAGCACCGGCGCCATCCGTGTCCGCAGCGCCGCGGCCGCAGAATCGCCGAGGACGACTTCCGCGAACTCGCCGGCGGCGCTCTGGGGCGAGCGGTGAGCCGAGAAATTCGGCAAGCCGATGATCCGTGAGGCAACAGCGGGAGAAGCTTTACATCGCTGTCCCACCACATGCTTTACGCGCCGAATCGTCGGGCGGCCGAATCGTGTACGGGCCGCAACCGTGACGCGCTTATCGCGGAAATTGCGGATGGGCCAGAACGGTCAGAAGACAATAACGATCATGGCGTTAGGCCTCGTGAGACGGCTCGGACGGATGGACACTTGCGGGTTGTCCACCTGCCTCATGTGCCCCGGTCCTCGGGTTCGTCGCGATCGCTGACTGACGGGCTACCGTACTCGCGTGCCGATCCTGGAGATCTCTGATCTCATCGTCCGCCATGACCCGGCAACAGGGGCGCGGCTGCCGGTGCGCCGTGATGAGGTGATCGCGGCGCTTCGCGCGGCTGGTGATCGGCGCGGCGTCCGGATCGTGGCATCACTGCCACACCATGATGGCAGGCTGGATACGTGCGCGGTCGATCGGCTGCTGGTGCGCACGCACACTGAACTGCAGCGCCTCAACGAGGAACTACGCGTCGCCGAACAGCTGGCCGAGCTACTGGGTCCACTGCTGACCGCGGTGGCCGATCGAGGTGAACGGTCACAGGTCGTCGACGTCGGGTGCGGCATCGGCTACGCCATCCGATGGCTCGCGGCCACCGATGCCGCGCGTTACGTGATCTGCCATCGCGCGCGACGTCGGTAGAGGGCGACCAACGGTTTTCCTAAGCCATCGACCATCGTCGAGGTGGTCGTGGACGACCTCGATGTTCTCGGCGGCTTCCGGCATGTGTCGTCGATTTCTTCTTTGGCGATGCTGGCGCCGGTTGGACCGGCGAGAGACGAGGGACTCGGCGTCAGGACAACCTCAGGACGATGCGCCGTGGCGGCCCGGCCGCACGGCCAGGGCTCCGGCGGCGCCGGTCACAGCCGCGCCGCTGGAAGACGCAATGACCAGCCACCGGCCTTTCAGTGGTAGCTCCCGCCACGATGACAGGCTGGCTATCACGTCGAGGGCGTCGGACAGGGCGCCCGCAGCGACCCATGCGCAGGCTGATCCGCGATCGGCACCTGGGCGCCGCATCGCCGTCAGCGCGCCGAGCCCCAGAGCGATGTCACGCGCTCCCAGGGCGCGCCCGAACACGCGTGCGGCCAGATCATCCGCCGCTGCGCCGACCCACGGGCGCGCCGGCACCGAGGGCCAGGCCAGGGCGGTCAGGCCGAGTACCACGCGCGCGGCCGCCACTGCCCTGGCACCGTGTCCCAGTAGCGCCGGGATAGCCCGCGGTGTCACTTGCGCTCTTCCTTCCAGCAGGCCAGTGGCGGCAGTCGGAGGCATGTACGCACCGAATGATCGTAGCCGCGGCGCCGTCACTCCGTTCGCCTTGCCAAGCCGCGCGCACTTCGATCGCCCGCCTCAGCGTCTCGGCCACTCTCCGGGTCTGCATGGTCTGGAATGTCACTCGTAGCAGGGCGACCTATGAGGCCTGGGTCGGCGCGCCGGGCGACTGAGCTTCTCCGCCCGCGATCGCAGCCTGAGCGATCCTTCGCAGCATCCCCTCGAAGATCAGGTGGTGAACCGGGTACAGCGCGTACCAGTACGCGAGCCCTGCGAGGCCGTGGGGATCGAAGATCGCTGTCTGGCATAGTGTCGCTCCGGCTTGGTCGCCGTCGACCTCGAACTGCAACCAGATGCGCCCTGGGGCCCTCATCTCGGCTCCGAGCCGCAGGAGCCGATCCTGCTCGAAGGCTTCGACCCGCCAGAAGTCGAGCAGTGTCTCCCACCGCCAGCCGAACGGGATCCCGGCGCCCGCGGCGAAGACCTACGCCGCCGACGACCTTGTCCATGAGGCCGCGCCACCGCCAGAAGCCGTTTGCGTAGTACCAGCCCGTCTTGCCGCCGATCCGCTGGATCGGCGTGAACGTCTGCTCCGGCGACGCAGCGACTCTGATCCTGCGTGATGCGACGGCCCGCTGGCCGAGCGTCACGCCGCCCCAGTTTCGGCCGTGGTACGCCGACAGCGCATCCGACCACCGCGTCTCCGCGAACTCTCGGTCCTCGTTCGCAAGCGCGCGCTGGATGGCCAGCCGGAACCCTCGCGGGCGGACCGGAAACACCTCGCGGGCCGATCCGTCGTGAACGAGTGTGTCGTTGCGCAGGCTCCCGATGAGTTCCCGGCCGATGCTCGCATACACCGGTGTCACCGATGCTCAACCAGAGCCCTGAGATGCGCGGTGTCGCGAGAGGGACGCGAATCACGGCGCGCCGGAGGCCAGCCTGCCGTGCATACTCCCGCATGAGGTCGGCGTAGGCGACGCGGTCGGGGCCGCCGATCTCGAACAGTCGGCTCTCCTCAAGCTCTAGGTCGAGAGCGGCAAGCAGGTACGCGACGACGTCCTCGATTGCGATCGGCTGCGTGCGTGAGACAACCCAGCGCGGCATCAGCAGCACGGGTGAGCGATCGACGAGCGAGCGCACGATCTCGAACGAGACGCTTCCCGAGCCGATGACGACGGACGCGCGAAACTCGATCGTCGGGACGCCAGACTCTCGCAGGATCCGCCCGACCTCGTGACGGCTCTCGAGGTGAGTGGATACATCGTCCTCCGCGCCGAGGCCGCCGAGGTAGATGATCCTGCGGACGCCGCTCTTGCGTGCGGCGGCTGCAAAGTCTTGCGCGCCGCGACGGTCGGCGTCCGCGAACGGCCCAGACGCGGCCATCGAATGAACTAGGTAGTAGGCGGCCGTGACACCAGCCAAGGGCTCGTGCAGAGACTCGGGCTCAAGGACGTCTCCGCGAACGATCTCCGTTGGCTCAGCCGTACGTCCCGACAGCGCCTCAGGTCTCCGCACCATGCAGCGCACCGGTCGCCCCGACTCCTCGAGCTTCCGCAGCAGGCGGCCGCCGACATAACCGGTCGCGCCGGTGAGCAGGATGCGGCCCGCTGCCTGCTGCATCCGCGTCGATACCGGGTCGTCACGGATTCGCACACCTCACCCCTTTGTAGCTTCGCGGCTTGACATTGTCCGACCGGTCGCCTAGGCGGGGTGGAGGGCGAGGCTCTCCCTCCAACAGGCCTCGGCGCCTTCGTAGTCGCTCTGCAAGCCCGCCGGTACTCGTCGGGGCCAGGCGCCGGGCCGAAGATGCCAACAGCAATTATGAGGCCGTCGCGCGCTCCCGTTCCCGCCCGATCAGAGGCGTGCGCTGGCAACTTGGCGCTTCTGCCAGCCTAGGCCCGGTGCCTCGAGACCGATCTGCCGGAGGGTCAGATTCCACCCTCGATTATTGGATGTTGCGACCGCACTATCGACGGTACCCGTCGGCTCGGGAAGCGATCCTGATCAGCGGGGGCCAGAGCCCTATGTCTTGAGGGTTGAGAAGCTCGCTTTAAGTGCTTCACGCGGACTTGCCCTGGCCAGCGGGCGCCCGGCCGAGCAGTGGTATCCAGCAGTAGCCGCGTGGCACCGGCCTGTGACCCGGTGCGAGGACATCAACCCGGATTTACACGTGATCGTCTTTTACACCATCACCGCGGACGCGACCTCGCATCCAGCTGATCGACTTCTGACCTCCTTTGCATTGGGAAGAGGTCACCCGCTTGCTCCCAATCTGCCCCCACCTAAGGGATCAGCGCACGCTCGCTCGTTTCGATCGCCTCGGTCAAGAAGCCCCAGCTCAGGCAGTATCTAACATCGTGGATGGCCGATGAAAACTTCCCAAAAGGAGGTGTCAGTGACCGTCCAACAAACGCCTATGACCTGCCCAGACACGAGGCACCGGAGCTCAGCGGCGACCATTGGTGCCAATCCTCGCAAGTGCAGGCCGTACAAGCCAGTTCGGACACTCGCGCTGCTCCCAATCCGCTCCCGCCGCCGATGCCGCATTGCGTATTTGCCATCGTGGTCGACGTGGAAACACGGGTGACCAACGGTTTCCCTAAGCGATCGGTCATAATCGCGGCCTGAGCCACGACCAGCGGATCATCCACAATGGTCTCCGCGGCTGCGACCTCGGCTCGTCCGCAATACGAGCGGTCACCGCTGCCTGCTCGTGCCCCTTCACGACCGCGGACGGACGGGCGTTGTGGCCCGCGAATGGCCCGAATGATCTTGCGGGACTTGCACGAGGGCGCCGAGCGTAGACGGACCACCGCGTTGCAAAGTGATCGCGAAGACGTCCGCCGACCTCGAGTCGACGCAACGGTAGGACAAGGTGAGCGTGTGCCGCTGACCTGAGCGACTTGCCGGCGGGCTCGCTGCGCCGCGGTGGCCTTGTCGATCGGCTTGGCTGTACCGATGGCTGTACAGCCGAAGGGCGCATCACGGCAAACCCGGCCGGATTAGCCAACCAACGCTCTGGCCGTCGTGCCCGTCAGGCAAAGATCAACAAGATCCGCAAGCGCGCCAACGAGGTTCTTGTGAAGGCGAAGATGTCGAATCTGGTCGATTGGCAGTTTGCGCCACCTGCCGGTTTGTTCACCCGCCTGGTCCACCCGCGGCGTGCATAGTCGCCTGGCGGGGCGCGGGGAACGGCTGTTCCGAAGCGGGGGCACCGCCGGCCCGGTCGATGGCGCGTAACTCGTCGAGGCTGTCGGCGAGGGTGCGGCCTGCCAATGCACCGAGGACGGCTGCCTCGGTTTCGTCGGTGAGCCTGACGAAGTACTCAGCGGAGTGGTTGGTGACTAGGCACTCCCGGGGACCCTCCGGCCGGGGGGCCCACAGCGGCTTGTTGCCGATGGATGAGCGGTAGATGTCTCCCAGCGTTATCTGGTCCGCGGACCGGCCGAGTCGGACACCCCCGCTGCGGCCCTTGATGGACGTGACGAGAGCGTCCTGCACCAGCGGGACCATCAGCTTGCGCACCAGGCTCGGGTTCGTGTTCAGACTCCTGGCGAGCTGGGTCGAGCTGAGGACGGGACTGCCCTCTTCCTCGGCATGGCCAAGCAGGAGCATGGCCTTCAGCGCGCTGGAGAACCTCACGTCCAGCATGCTCGTGCCCCTTTCTTCGGCCGCTTGGTCCGGGTGGCTCCCGACACCCCCATATTAGCAACTCTTACAGTTGCATTTCTGTCGAGGGATATGTATTTTTCACACATGCAGATTGCGATCACCCAAGGTGCCCGCTTGCGGCGCACTAGCGACTGGTCGCCCGTCTGCCGCACCAGCCCGGACACCGACAGGCAGCACAGAGAGAACCGGAGAATGTCGTGAGCACAGAGAACGAGATCAGAGAGATCGTGTCCCTATACACCCGCGCCGCGGACCGGCGCGACGGCGCGGCGATGGCCGCGCTCTTCGAGGTTGACGCAGTCTCCGAGATCTACCTTCACGGACCCGGTGGACCAGACGATAGGGAACCGCTGGGGAAACTCACCGGAGCAGCGCAGATCGAGGCGGCCGTAACCGAGGCCATGGCGCCGCACCTGCCCCGGGGCTGGAGCCACCACACCACCTACGACCACCTCGTCACCGTCGACGGCGACCAGGCCAGCATCGAAACCCAGTTCATCACCTACAACGTGGTCGGAGCGGCGAAGCCCGAGGGCGGGTGGCCGGCCGGCACCTTCGGAGCCCAGGGCGCCATCACGCCCATCGAGTCCGGCTACTACCGCTTCAACCTCCGGCGCACCGACGGCGCATGGAAGATCCGCCGCCAGGAAGTCATCCACGACATCCCCTACGCTTTCTGATCACCCTGCGGCCCGTCCCCGACGCCCACACAGCGGGCTGCGGAGGGGAGCGGCCGAACCGGACCTGAGCCGATCCGCGGCCGTTCGTTCACCAGCTGGCCGCCATCCCGCAGCCATGCGACTGGGACGACACCGTCACCGGCCGCCTGCTTGTCGACCCAGGAGACGACAGTCGGCGGCGGTGCGGGCCCATGGTGGCGTCTTCCACGGCCGCGAACGGCACGTTTCGCCCTCTCGCGGCCCCGGACAGGCGAAGGCCCCGCTCCACGGCCGTCTGAAACACCGACTTCGACCCATGCGTGGGTTACGCGCCGATCGCAGCGCTCAGGTTGTCATGGCCGGGCTAGCGTTCATGCAAAATCTCCGCCGTGGCCACTACGAACTGGCAATCGACATCCAGCCCTCCCGTCGGGTCGCCGCGGCGTTCTCTGAGCTCGCGTTGGCGATCTGAACCGCAACGCTCATCAGGTTCGCCATTCCCGCCCATCCGATAACGCAACGGAGCCTCTGTCTACCATCCAGGCGGCGATAGTGTGATCCCGCCGAATTGTCCGAGCCGGTCCCAGGTTTCTGGCGTGTGCGCGGAGTCTCGTTCGTGAACGTGTTCCCAAAGTCCGACACCGCCCGTGCGCCCTGTGAGGACCTCGTTCGTGTACACCAGGAATGACTGCCCAATGTGGCGCTTCAGCAGAATGCCGCGGCTGCCCACACCGACCGAGTTGAGGCGGCACTATGACGGGCCAGCACCGCTGCCACGCATCAGCGTCCTGCCCTGCAGGTACTCTGCGCCGCATGACTAGCGCGCACGAAATCGCCGCGGCCTACTGGGCCGCGGCCGAGGCACGAGACTGGGACTAGTTCGGCGCCCTGCTTACCAACGATGTGATCTACCGCGGTCCCCAGGCGAGGGAGCAGGTCAACGGCCGGGATGCCTATATCCGGTTCAACGTGGATGGCTTCACTTATGACTGGCATATCGCCGTGGAGCAGATCGTCGGCGAGGGGCTCGCACGCCGCCGGCTGGATCGAAGCCACCGTGCCCGAGGGAATTCTCCCCGGCGTGTGCTTTTTCGATCTCGGAGACGATAGCCGGAGTACCCGGATCACCGATTTCTGGCCCGAGCCATACGGCCTTCCAGCCAGCCGCACTCACCTGGTGGAACGCTATTAGTCGACGGGTCGCACGTCTCGGGCTCGGATACGCCAAGTCAGCCGTCTGCCTGGCCCAATCCCGAGACTCGGTCGCCGCCTTCGGCAGGGTACCCGCTGGCCTGCCGGCGCCGAGTGGCTTGTAGCCGGTCGGTCACCACCCGCATGACCGCCAGCGCCAGCTGAAACCCCAGGCCCGGGTCATTGTGGCACAGCTCTCGCATCGATGCCCCATCCAGCTCGACCGTGAGCGTGGTCCCGATCGCTGTCGCGCTGAAGTGCCAGCGATGCGGCGGCACCAGCCACGACCAACCCAACACAGCGCCCGGGCCTAGCGTGTCGATGACGACCTCGCCCCGGCCCGGGACGTCGGTGGTGACGGCCACGCGGCCGGTCACGATCAGCCACATCCGGTCAGCCGCATCCGCCTCCCGAAACACCCGATTGCCGGCGTGAAACATCGACCGCTGCGCGTGCATGGCCAGCCGCTCGAGCTGCCAGTCGCTGAGCCCGTCGAAGAACGGCTGGGCACGCAGCAGGTCATACGATGTAGACACGGTGCTAGCCGCCGAGCAAGCAAGTCGCGTCGGTGCCGGTTGCGATGTCCCACCGCACGAAGTCGGTCTCGCGCGTGGGGGATGCCCGGTGCGCCGGGATGGCGCCGATCCGGGGGCCTGGTACGGGCTGGCTCGTGACCGTAGACGCCGGACGGCGTACGGGCGCGACCGCGCCGGGACCACCGCCGCCGCTGCGGTACGTACGCACCCTCAAGGTGGCCTCCGGAACTAGGCCCCGTCGTGACCGTCTGGTCTGACGATACCGGTGGAGGGCATCGGCAGATAGGACTCACGCGCCCGACAGCGCCTGCGTGGACCTGCTGGGGTCGTTGAGGTGGTGGTTCGTCTTGCATGGGGACCTTGGGCCTGGTGGAGTGGTCCGCACGGCCGTGGCAGCACATCGCACGGGGGTCCAGGCTTGCGGTATGTCCGAATCTGCCTGGTACGACGGGGATGCTCATCCCGGCAAGGGTCTGCGGAAATGCCTGGTCGCCGCGTCCGCCGCGCCGTCGATACACAACACCCAGCCGTGGCTGTTCAGGCCGCGAGGCGATGTCGTCGACGTGCTGGTCGATCGGCGCCGCCAGCTGGCCACACTCGACCCGGACGGCCGCGAGATGCTCGTCAGCGTCGGAGCGGCGGTGTTCAACCTGCGGGTCGCCATACGCGCTTACGGCCGCGAGAACCGGGTGTCGTTCATGCCCGATCCGAGCGAGCCGGACCTGGCCGCGCGCGTCACGCTCGAGCGGACGGTCGCGCCACCCGCGGGGGCGGTCGCCCTGGCCGGGGCAATCCCCCGCCGGCACACCAACCGGCGGCCCTTCGCCGACCGGCCAGTTCCCTACGGCACCATGGAAGAGCTCGCCGCGGCCGCGGAGATCGAGAACGCCGTTCTGATGACGGTGGACCCCGCTCTGCGTGACGGGGTGCTCAGCCTCACCCGCACCGCCGAGAACCGGATGCGCTCCAACCCGCGGTACCGGACGGAGCTCGCCGCCTGGACGACCCCCGGCGGCGTCGGCCGCCGCGACGGAGTGCCCCGCCACGCGTTTGCGCCGCGGGACACGGACGCCGCGCTCCCGCTGCGTGACTTCGCCTTCGGACACGGCACCCCCAAGGCCACCGTGGCATTCGAACCCGAACCGACACTGATCCTGTTGTACACGACCGGCGACACGCCGACGGACTGGCTGCACGCTGGCGCCGCCATGCAACGAGTGCTGCTGACCGCCACCCAGCGCGGTCTTGCGGCGACCCCGCTGAGCCAATTGCTCGAAGTGCCGAAGCTGCGGGTCCTACTGGCCGATTCTGTAAACCACCAGGTTATCCAAACCGTGCTGCGCATCGGATACCCTACGACGCCGGCGCCGCCGACTCCCCGCCGCCCATTGAGCGACGTCGTGATAGCCGAAGGCCAACGTTGTGAGCAGTAAACGGGCCGTGTTGGACATGTACACCGAACGCGGCGGGGACATGCCCACCCACGCCCGCGGCCCCCAAGGCAGCTCGTCGCTTCAAGTCCGCCACGCCGACGGGCCGAGACGTCATCGGCGTCGGATCGCACATGGGCTGACTTGATGACGCCGTAGTCGCGCAGTCGGGCACGATCCGGCTTGTTCTCGATCTTGTTATATAACCACCGTCCACTATCGACGGGTCGCAACGACCGTCAGCCGCCGAATCATCGCCATCGAACTATCTCCCACCCGCTGGATCATTTTAGGTGTGTAAGCCGGCCGAACAGCAGCGCGACCAGCGCCTCCGCCTGGACAGTCAGGCGGACACGCACCTGATGGGTCCGGCGCATCAAGCGCAGAGCGCGCCCTAGGCCGTACAACTCGTTGTCGTCATGTCGGGCGAATCGCAAGAGGGCAAGGTCGCGGCGTCGCTGGCCGATCTCCGGCGCCCTGACAACCGTTCACGAACGCCACCACCTGGCTCTACATATCGGCCGGTACCTGATGAACCGTGCGTCTCGGCTGATACCAAGTCGTGCCGGCGGCTTCGCCGGCGATGTTCCAGCTCCACGAAATGGTCGGGGTGATGCGCATGTAGATGCCGGGCCCAACCATGCCGACTCGTTCGAACGGCGCCTCGGCGTATCCATAGAGGCGTATGGAGCGGGCAATGAACGGGCGAAGGAGACCATGTCGTCCATGACGAGGGCAACCTTTTGCCGTCCGGCGTTGACGTTGCGGAATTTCCGGGTTTCGAGCTCTGTGCGCCCGTCGCCACCGACCCAGAAGAACGTGCCGTCGAACTCGAGCGCGACTGGCACGACGTCGGGCTGATCGGCTGGGCCGATTGTGGCCAGCCGGGCGAGTGCTTGTGATCGCAGGTAGGCAATTTTCTCATCAGTGAACGACATCGAGGATCGTTCCTCCGCGAGATCGGGGACGCTAGGCGAAGAACCTAGACGACGCTTACTGCTTCACGCCGCGTCCGGTGTGCGGGCACGGGCCCGTCGTCATGACGCGGCGATCACCGACTGCGAGAGTCCAGTGCACGTACCGGCGCCCGATTCCTGACAGCTCGCACACCGGCCCCCACCAGGACGGATCGTGATCGTTTGTACCTCAAGGCTACCGTCTCGGTTTCCCCTGATGTCGAAACCGGGCGCCGGCCTTCGTACATTCGTATGGGTGGCGTCCGACGGGGATGCCGGTACCGGAGGAGCTGCCATGTCTGACCTGCGCACCCTGATGACCGGGATCGTCTTCGGCGAGTCGCCCCGCTGGCACGACGGCCGGCTCTGGTTCGCCGACTGGGCCCGCCAGGAGATCATCTCCGTCGACCTGGACGGGAACAGTGAGATGATGCTGCGGACGCCCGGTGGCGGTGGCTTCGCCCCGGTTTGCATCGACTGGCTCCCCGACGGTCGGCTGCTGCTCGTCTCGGGAGCCACCCGCAGCGTCGTTCGCCAGGAGCCGGACGGGGCCCTGGTCACCCACGCCGATCTCAGTGGCGCGTTCGACGTTCAACAGTGGAACGAGATCGCGGTGGACGGTCGAGGCAACGCCTACCTCAACAACATCGCGTTCGACTTCCCCGGCGGAGAGTACCGGCCGGGGCTTGCCGCCCTGGCCACTCCCGACGGCGCGGTCCGCCAGGTGGCGGACGGGTTCGGCTTCCCCAACGGGATGGCCGTGACCCCGGACGACTCGACGTTGATCGTCGCGGAGTCGTACGCGCATATGCTGACCGCGTTCGACATCACACCCGACGGCAGCCTCGCCAACCGTCGGGTCTGGGCCCATCTGGGCGAGGCCGCCGCCCCGGACGGCATCTGCCTCGACGCCGAAGGTGCCGTCTGGTACGCGGACGTGCCCAACCGCCACTGCGTGAGGGTGCGCGAAGGTGGCCAGGTGCTGCAAACTGTCGATACCAAACTCGGTTGCTTCTCGTGTGCCCTCGGCGGCCCGGACGGGCGGACCCTATTCATGGTGGTCGGCGACTGGTCCAAGGGCCCGGCGATGTTCAGCGGTGATCCCACCGGCCGAATCCTGGCCCTGGAGGTCCCTGTCCCGGCCCCCGGGGGCCCAACCAACGAGGCGGCCCGGTAGGGATGCCCTGCCCTCGGGATAGAGCGGTGCCGATGCCGGCACGCTGGTCACATCGCGCGAACCCGTCTCCGGCGCCATCCTGCTGCCGACAGCCAGCGGTCGCCGCGATCAGATCGTCGGCCAGGTCGCCGGCCCGATAGGTAGCATCTTCCTTGCTGTTAGATCTTCCACTAGCGTGAGTGCGCTGAGTCCGCTAGGGCCCGAAGGTGGCCGCGGCCATTGGAGATCCGGTCGACGTAACCAGCTTGGCTCCGCGGAGTCGCCCGACGTCGACATTATCGATGGCCTTGGAGAACTGGCCGATTCCGCCGTGGACGGTGAAGGTGCCGAAGGCAACGGTTCCGCCGTTGTCGACCTGCAGCATGCACTCGATGCGGCCGTCGTAGTTGGGTATGTCCACGTTCATGAACACCCAGGACGGCTGCCCGCGGTAGGCGACGATCTGACCCAAGACCTGGCCAACATCGGTTTGGAAGGTTCCTGTCCGCAGCTCGGACCCTTGGGGTATGCGTGCGGTGGCGGACGTCGGTGCCGGATGGTGCAGGTTCTCGGTTGCGACTGTGGTGCCGGCCACGAGCACCGCCACGGCTGCGGCCGTTACCAGAGCGATCCGCGCACGGTGGGTCGGGACCGGACGGGCTTTCGTGGTGGTCTCGGGCTTCGCCTGCTCTGACAACCGCTGGAACAGACCCTCCACAAACGCCTCGGTAGGTGCACTTTCTCCTGGGCGAGCGGCCCGCAGCGCGATCGCGGTACGCAGAACCTCAGCGTTATCGGGTTCGGCGCGAAAGCGCTTCGGACGCCGCCCGGCGGCAATCGCGTCGACGAAATCGGACAGCCGACGGCGGGTCATGGCGCCAGCTCCGGCTCGACGTTCGCGGCCATCCGCAAGGCGCGGTGTTGCAGGACTTTCGCGTTGCTGACGCTGATCTGCATGGTGTGCGCGGCCTCCTTGATCGAGCACGCTTCCAGGAACCGCAGCTCCAAGATGCGCCGGTACCGATCGGGCAACGCCTGGAGGATCTGGTTGGCGCGCATCGCCGCATCATTGGGCGGTTCAGACCCCGAGGGTTCGGTCAGGTAGGCGATGTCGGTCTCGGGGTCGATCGATGTCACCGGTTGACCGAGGCGGCGGCGCCAGTGGGAGGCAAGGACCGTTTTGGCGGTGAGCAACAGGTACGCCCGCACCTCCCCTTTCGAGGAGGACAGCCGCAGTGGACGCAGCGCGGTGCTGAACACCTCCGAAGTGAGGTCCTCGGCGTCGGCACGGTTGCCGACCCGCGCGTACATCAGCCGGTAGAGCCGGTCGACGTTGTCCCGATACACCGACTCCCAGTCGCCGTAGGCGTCATCGTCAACCACGTGCAGGTGGCGGACGTCGCCGCCGCTCACCTCGGGTAGCGGACGCAGGGCTCGTCGGGAGGATTGCGATGCGTTAATCATGTCATCCGTGGAATAGGAGCGAGGGTTACAACCGGGTCGCGATTGCTCGACATGAAGCGACCCGGCCGACCTGGTCGGCGGGCCGCACGGTGCTGGCATTAGCGAAGGCTCGTGGGCCGGAGCACATCCCAACTCCGATGGGATCGGTGGCAGTTGGCCGTGTGGCTGAGTGGCGCAGCGGCCGCCGGGCCGCTACGCCACTCGGGTGGTCACGTGTTTAGGCCAGCGGCGGTAGATCGACCGCACCGTCGACCACTTCGCCGGTGGTCTGGTTGACCGCGTGCGCGGTCATGTGCTGGGTGCCGGGTTGGTTGGCCGTCGATTGGACCTCTCGGATGCCGGTGGTCGTGGCGACTTGAGTGCCCGTGAAGAAGACCAGGCCGTTGTCGGCGAAGGTGATCGTCCACGTCTGGCCCACGCCGTTAACGGGGGTGATCTCGAATTCCTCACCGACGATCTGCTTGCCGTTGAGGTCGTCGTGCATCGACTTCAGCTTCCACGGGCTGCCCAGGGTGCCGGTGCCGCTGTTGGTCACCGCCGGTCCGCCGGGACGACCTGAAGCCCACGCGCCCGGCGCCCCGATCAAGCCCAATGTCGCGGTCGCCGCACCCGCGACGAGCACCATGCTCAGCGTCTTCCTGAACCGCATCTGTGTCCTCCTGCGATTGATGACCTCGCCCTCCGGACCGTCCGTCGGGGGTCACCACCGCCGAGGAGATACGCGGTCGAGTTACACGAGTCGGCGGGTGATCACGCCCAGCCGGTGTGACGACGGGCGCACCGGAGGCAATGGTGTAACCCGCCCCCGTATCTACCCGGGAACGCACCAGGTTGGCGGTGCGAGGCGGACCGGGTGGTCAGCCCCGTGTCCGCAGCTGCGACAAGCGGGGAGGGGCCCGAGCGTGAAAGACGCGAACGTGACGGTATTGCGAACGGATGAAGTCGCCGAAGAGCGCGACCTCGTCGGTGTATATCTGCATGAAATCTCCAAGACGCCGCTGCTCGACGCGGCGCAGGAAGTCGACCTGTCCAAGAACATCGAGGCGGGTCTTTACGCGGAGTACCTTCTCGAGCTCGACGAGCTTCCGGCGAAGTGGGACCGCGACGAGCTCAAGGCCATGGTCCGCCTCGGTGAGACGGCCAAGGACCTGTTCATCCGGGCGAATCTCCGCCTCGTGGTGTCGATCGCCCGTCGTTATGTGCGATCCGGCATGCCGATGCTCGACCTCATCCAGGAGGGCAACACCGGTCTGGTCCGCGCCGTCGAGAAGTTCGACTACGAGCGTGGCTTCAAGTTCTCCACGTACGCGACGTGGTGGATTCGCCAGGCGATCAGCCGCGCCATTGCCCAGCAGGAGCGGACCGTACGTCTCCCGGTGCATCTCGTCGAGGACGTCAACCGGATGCGCAATGTCGTGCGCCAGTTGACCCGTGAACTCGGCGGTGAGCCTGAGGTCATCCAGATCGCGGATGCCCTCGGCGTGACCGCGGAGCGTGTCGTGGAACTCAAGCGTTGGTCGCAGGACACCGTCTCGCTCGATACTCCGGTCGGCGACGACGGCGACACGAGCCTTGGTGACCTGGTGTCTGACAACGACTCCCCGTCGCCGGAGGATGTGGTCGTCGCATCGATGGAGCGGAACCGCATCGCCGGTTTGCTCGGCCACCTCGACGATCGGTCCGCCGGCATCATGCGTGCCCGCTACGGACTCGAGGACGGCCGCGAACACTCCCTCACCGAGGTCGCGTCCCGCTTCTCGCTGAGCCGCGAACGGATCCGCCAGCTGGAAATCCAGGCCCTCGGCCGGCTCGGCGAACTCGCTCGCGCCGAAGGCCTGCAAGCCGGATAACCCCCGGACGATCTCGGCCCGATCCTGGCCTGGGCACTCGATGAAGAGGACGATTACCCGGAACCCGACGATTGGCGTTGATCGCTCAGCTGCCTGATGACGATGCCAGCCCGCCCAGACCCCGGCGAGAACGGATTCAACAGCGGCATTCAGGAAGTGCAGCAGCCCGAGTGCAGCAGCCCGAGCGCAGCCGCTGGCATAGAGAGCCACTCCAAAGCGTCCCGCTCGGGCGTGAACGGGGCGGCAACGGCGATCCTGACGCGGCTACGACCGCGATCGCCACAACCTCGACCGCGACGCCGCCCTCACCGTCAGCGCCCGCTACGCCCGCCAGCAGCGCGGCCGCGAGCCAACGGATCCGAGCCAGAACATGCTGTTACCTGCGGCAACGCCTTCAGATCGCCGTTGACGTGGATCATGCGCCGAGCATGTCGTTGCTTGTCCGATGGCCTGCTGTTGCCTCAGCGACGGTTCGTTGAGCCGCCGGGGCCTGGCTGTCCTCAATGGACTCCCGGAACACCCGCCAGATGCCAAACGACGAGCTCTGCGGTCGAGCGCGCTCGTGCTCGATCTCGTGGACCGTGCTGTGGATGCTGGCGCCGAAGGTGATCCAATCGAAGGTGACGCCGGGGCCGAGTATCCCGTTGGGAGCGTTGACGACGACGTCGCTGGCGTTGGAATACCACGAGGGCCAGGCGGACGCGCGGACCAGATGGTTCCAGATGACGTCCGCGGGCGCATTGACCACGATGTCGTTGTGCGCGAACAGGTCGGCCCGGTCCGGGTTGACGTCGCAGGGCCAGTGGATGTGCGCCGATCGGCGCTGGACGTCGTCGGTGATAGACATGGCATCCTCTCTCTCCTCATCGTCCGCGTTGTGATCCATCCCAGGTCCTCGGGGGTTGTTGCGTTCGTCGATTGTGGACCAGGCAGGATGGGCCAGCGAGGCTCTCGACTCGCCGGCGTCCGGCACGAGTTTCCCAGTCGACGTTCGCGGGTTTCCGGTCCCCCGCCGAAGTGATCACGGTGGCGGCGCGCTGGTATCTGCGTTACGGCCTCTCCTACCGCGAAGGCGCGGTCTCGTCGTGCGTCATGATGTCGAGGAGCTGCTTGCCGAGCGAGGTATCGAGGTCGATCACGTCACCGTCTACCGGTGGGTGCAGCGGTTCACGCCCCTGTTCGCGGATGCCGCCCGCTTCCCCCGGCACTCGCCCGGCGACAGGTGGTTCGTCGACGAGACCTACGTCAAGGTCAATGGTATTTGGCGCTATGTCTACCGGGCACGCCTGTCGGGGGCTGGTGAACGTGTTGCCGTAGGGGCGGTCCACGGTCGCGGGCTAGCGGGACAGCTCCGCGTCCGGCTGGTAGCTGTAGGCGGCCTCACGTACCGCCTCGTCGCTTTCCAGGCCGGCCCCGAGCGCTCCGCCGACAGTGGCCACCGATGCCGCCAGCCAGCCCAGCGCGAGGACGCCGGTAATGCCCACTCCGTGTCCGACGGCGTTGCCTAGCATGCCACGGGGTACCAGCAACAGCGCGCCGATCACGGTCAGCACGAGCAACGCCAGGTACAGCGCCAGTACTCCAATGACGACCGTCGTCAGGGTCACGATGTTGAACAGGGCCACCTGTTCGCGGGCCGGGCGCTGCGGCGGCGCCCGCTCCCACAGCCC
This sequence comes from uncultured Actinomycetota bacterium, assembly GCA_963724705.1. Classification (GTDB taxonomy): domain Bacteria; phylum Actinomycetota; class Actinomycetes; order Mycobacteriales; family Micromonosporaceae; genus DASQPR01. Next base: position 24,646 of record CAVRVS010000004.1, on the reverse strand, counting down.
GGCGCCAATGATGATCGTCGCCACCACGGCGACGACAGAGCCGACCGCGATCAGCGCCAGCCGTAGCGGCCCGAGACGATCCGAGAGACGCCAGATGTCACTGGTGACCAGAGCGAACACCCCGGCGGTGAGGGCGGCGACCAGCGCGCGGGACAGCCGTCCCGCCAGCCGCCAGGGCTTGTTGGCCCGCAACATGCCCAACAGCAGCCGGAGATTGCCGGTCACCACGCCAGCGACGAGGCCGAATCCGTGATCGTCACTGTCGTCCCGGCCGCCCAGCTCGCGTAGCCGCCGGCCGGTGACGGTACGGCGCCGTCCGCCGCGGTCGCCGCCCGGCCGGTCGACGCCCAGCAGCCCCGCCACCAGCCGTACCGTCGCCTCCGTCGCTCGCCTGTCCACCCCGACCGCACCGAGGGCCGGCAACGAGAGCACGGCGACGCCGTGCGTCATGCTTACGTGGGCGACCACCGGACGGCGGGACGTCTGCAACGGCAGGTCAGTAATGCAGACGGTGAGCTGCCAGCCCTCGTCCAACATGCGCCGACGGGCGGCCGCGACGAGTCCGCTGAGGTCGGCCGGCCGCCCCACGAGACGGTCCGAGATGATCCGCACCTGCCACTCCGCGTCGGGCAGCCGGGCCGATATCCGGGCCGGCAGATCGGGGTGCATCGCCTCCGCGAGCTCGGTGGCCGCCCCCGGCGACGCGATCAGCCCGACGACGATCTCACCGGGTGACCGTGTGCCGTCCCGGCCCGCACCGTCAGACGGCCGGCTATCGCCCGTGTCGTCCACCCGCACAGTCTCTCAAATTCGGTATCCCGGAGGGGCGCATGTGCACCGCCGCTGCCCGATCCCTGCGCCATCTGCCGCAGTAGGTCGGCCGGCATCCGCTCGCGAAGCTGCGGGAACTCGTACCGCTCCCCGCTCATCAGTCCGGCCGGCGTGGGTGGAGGCGGCGTTTGCCGAGACGGCGGGTGTGCGTCTCGACTGAGGTCAGTGCGAGTCTCGGGGCACCGCAGCGCCTCGTGATCCGGTAAGGAAGTCGAGGTCCGCGTCGGCGTCGGCCTGCAGGACGTGCTCGCGGTAGAGCCAGCGGTAGCCCGAGCGATCCTCCGGGCGCTGCGTAGGCGACCACGCCCAGGTCCGCCGGGTCAGCTCATCGTCGGACACGTCCACGGTCAGCGAGCGCGCGGGCACGTCCAGACGGATGCGGTCACCGGTACGTACCAACGCAAGCGGCCCGCCGACCGTAGAAACCACCTTGCCGCGCCCTGTTCAGTTTTCGCGTGCCGTCGACAGTCAGTCGTCAATGCCAACTGTGATCGTTGTAGCGGCCCTCGTCCCCGTTGATCAGAGCTAGCCGTCCGACCTGTCGCCGACGCCCGAATACTGACCCTCCGAATTCAGCCGACGTTGACACGACCGATCGCCTCGGTGGGAATGTCACCGCACGACCGCTCGGCGCGTGCTCGGTCGCTCGACATTAGCCACGTCGGTCGTCTCGATTGTTCGCCGGAGAGCCAACTGCCGCGGCTGCGCACGTCGGTGACCGACCCCAGCAGCGCTCTCGCCGCGTCGGTCGATCTCGCGGCGACCCAATTGCGCTCGGCCGGGAGTGTCTTCTGGGCGTCGGTGCGTTGAGACGGTCAGTTCGGCATCTCGGACACGCGCCGAGTGTGGTTGGCATGCCGACGTGCATACCTGCCGCTGGCATGTGTCGGCCGTGTCGCCGCACGATCACAGAAAGGAATTTCATGGCAGATGTCACCCAGCCCGAGCCCGCAGGCGGTGCTCGGCCTCCCACCGCACATGTGTCGCGCCGCACGCTGATGAAGGTAGGCGCTGGTGCGGGCATCGTCGCTGCGACCGTGAGCACGGGCGTCGCGGTCGCTGGTTGGCGACCTCGGCGGCAGGCCGTGCATAGCTGCCCATCGCGGCGAGGTTGTGCGCGTACACGTCTGCACGCGGTGCCGAATGCATTGACCGGGGCGAACACCTCGGCGCGACACACCAGCGCCCGATACTGCAGACTAGCGTTGCCGGGTAGCCGCATATAGGGCTGCAGGACCCAAAGCAGTTTGGTGGTTGGCCGGCCACGCTGCGCGGCCGAATTCCTCCCGCGCCTGCAGCACGGCCAGGGCGGATCACTGAATCTGGATCCCAGACGGTACTGCGCGGCAACCATTGCTCAGCGCACGCCGTGCGTCGCCGTGAAACGCTTGAAATCGGCTCTCGAATGGCGCACTCCTCATCCGGAAGCTACGTCGCGGAGCCGGGCCGCGATCCGTTCCGGCGTGGTGTCGTTGACCCAGGCGCCCATGCCGGACTCGGAGCCGGCGAGGAACTTAAGCTTCCCCGGGGCGCGCAGCACTGAAGTCAGCTGCAGGTGCAGCCGAGCCAGCTCGCGCCCTTCGCGGGCGGGTGCTTGGTGCCAGCCGGCGATGTATGGTAGCCGCACCGGTTCGCCGTCGATGGCAACGTAGTAGTGGTCGAGCCGTTGCAGCAGGTCGATATACACATGCGAGAGCTCGTCGCGTTCCGCATCGTCGAGGGCTGGAAGATCCGGCACGTCGCGATGTGGTGCGAGGTGCACCTCGACCGGCCATCGGGCTGCGTATGGGACGTACGCCGTCCAATGCCGCCCGTGAAGGATGATGCGGGAGCCGTCGGCGAGTTCGCCGTCGAGGATGTCTCGCAGCAGTAGGCGCCCTGTGCGCTCGTGGTGCTCCGCGGCACGGGCGAGCATCGTGGCCGTGCGCGGCGTGACCAAAGGGTAGCCGTAGATCTGCCCGTGTGGATGTTGCAGCGTGACGCCGATCTCCTTGCCACGGTTCTCGAAGATGAAGACCTGCGCCACCTCGGGCATCCGGCCGAGCTCGCTGGTCCGGTCGGCCCAGACGTCGATCACGGTCCGCACTCGGTACGGGTCGAGGTCGGCGAAGGTGGCGTCATGGTCGCTGGTGAAGCAAACGACCTCGCATCGACCGGTTGCCGGGGCGTGGACCCAGATACCGTCCGGGCCATCGGCTCCGGCCGAGTCCGCGCCACTGCGGATCGAGTAGCTGGGAAACCGGTTCTCGAACACGACCACGTCGTACTCGTCGGCGGGGATCTCCGATGGTTCGGTCCCACGCCCAGTCGGGCACAGCGGGCATTCGTCGGCGGGCGGCATATATGTTCGGCCAAGCCGATGGGTCGCCATCGCGATCCAGGCGCCGCTCAATGGGTCCCGCCGCATTTGGCCGGCGCTCGCGGCCACTCCGAGCTCACGCTTGTCATGCAGGTCGCGTGTCTGCGTACCGGACAGGTATGGCTCGGTGTCATCGAAATAGATAATCTCCCGGTCGTCCGCGAGGCGGCCGGGCGTGCGGCGCAGCGGATGGGTCACCGGGGATCCTCGATCGGCGCGGGCGAGGCGGTGATGACACGCCCGACGTGTTGGGAGAGCACGCGTTGGGCACTCGGGTCGAGCTGGTCGTCGGTGACGAGAATGTCGACGCGAGCTAGATCGGCTATGGTCGAGAGGCCTACGACGCCCCATTTGCTGTGGTCTGCGCAGACGATGACCTTGCGGGCGCAGGCGACCAACGCGCGATCGGTCTCCGCCTCGACCAGGTTCGGGGTTGTCAACCCGGCGCGCTCGTCCATCCCGTGCACTCCGAGGAAGAGCGCATCGACGTGCAGCGTGCGCAACGCGGCGACCGCGACCGGGCCGACCAGTGCGTTGGACGGTGTGCGGACACCGCCGGTCAGGATGACGGTCAGGTCTTCACGGCCGGAGGCGTGGAGGAGGTCAGCGACGGGGGGCGAGTTGGTCACAATCGTGAGATCGGGGACAGTCAGGAGATTCTGTGCCAACACGTACGTAGTCGTCCCGGCCGACAGTGCGACCGAGGCACCGGGCTCGATGAGGGCGGCGGCAGCCTTTGCGATGGCGGTTTTCAGTAGTGGCTGCAGGCCGGACTTGACCAGAAAGCTGGGCTCCTCCGCGCTACGTCCGGAGACCGAGGTTGCGCCACCGTGCACGCGAAGTACGAGATTGCGGCGGGCAAGTTCTCGGATATCTCGACGCACGGTCATGTCCGAGACGCCGAGCGCGCTGACCAGATCCGACACGCGCGCGCCGCCGCGCTGCGATACCTCTTCGAGGATCCGATCCTGGCGTTGCCGGGCGAGCATGTCAGCCCCTTTCCCGAATCACCGCGACACCACCGGGTTCCACATGCGCGACACCATCGACGCGCCGCCCGTGCCGAAGGTCGAAGCCGTCGGCGGCCACGTCCGCCGGCTCCGCCGTGTGGTTTATGACGAACAAGTACGACCGGTCCGCGCTGGCGCGACGCACCACCTCGACGCCGGCCGGGACGCCGGCGGCCACCGCAGTCAACCCGGCGCGATTACACACGTCTGTCACCAGCCGGGCGACTCCGGCCGGTTCAAGCGCGGTCCCGACGTACCAGGCGGCACCGTCGCCCACATCGCGGCGAGTGACCGCGGGTACGCCGGCGACCGGTCCGTCGGCATAGCTGGAAACGGTTTTGGCGGCCCGAGAATGCAGCAGTTCGGTCCAGGTCGTTGCCGTCGAACCGTCGTCGAGCTTGACCGTCGAGCCGGCCGGAAGTGGAAAGAACTCTTCTACCTGTACGCCGAGGAGCTCGCGAAACGCACCCGGATAGCCGCCGAGGCGAACGTGATCGTGTTCATCAACGATGCCGGAGAAGTAGGTGATGACGACCTGCGCTCCACGCTGCGCCGCCTCGGCGATGCACTTCGCCTGGGTGTCGGTGCAGATGTAGAGGCATGGCACGACGATCACCTCATACGAGGACAGGTCGGCGTTTGCGTCGACGATGTCGACGGTGACGCCTGCATCCCAGAAGGCGCCGTACCAGCGCTGTTGCTCCGCGTCGTAGTCGAGGCGGGCAGATGGGTGCGCGGCCATGCCGGCGGCCCACTGCGAGTCGTAGTCGAAGATGATGGCCGCCCGGGCCCGCACGGTCGTGCCGCGCACGCCGGCCAGGCGGTGAAGGATCGTGCCAAGTTCGACGACCTCGCGCCAGACCTTCGTGTCAGTGCCCGCGTGCGGCAGCAGAGCCGAGTGAAACTTCTCGGCGCCGGCCTGCGAGGCCCGCCACTGGAAGAACGCGATGCCGTCGGCGCCGCGGGCCAGATGTGCAACCGAGTTGCGCATCAGCTGACCGGGCGTCTTGGCCAGGTTGACATTTTGCCAATTCACGGCCGAGGTCGAGTGCTCCATCAACAGCCAGGGCGAACCCGGGGCGTTACGCCCGGCCAGACCCCGGGTCAGGTCGGCCGACCAGGACAGCTCGACCTCCGGCCGAGCCAGGCGCCCGTCGAGATAGTGGTCGGTGGACACGATGTCCATCTCCGGCGCCCACGCCCAGTAGTCCATGCCGCGGGTGCGTGTCAGCGTCATGAAGTTCGTCGTGACCGGGATGTCCGGCATCACCGCTCGAAGTACGTCGCGCTCGCGCCGGTAGATGCCCGAGTAGCTCGTCGGACGAGAACCGCCAGAAGTCGAGTTCCTGAGTCGGGTTTCCGAGTGCCGTGGTCGTTCTCGGCGGCAGCACGTCCTGCCAGTCGCCGTAGTGCTGGCTCCAGAACGCCGTACCCCACGCGTCGTTGAGACCGTCCAATCCGGTCTGGTCCGCGCCGTACCGGCGCTGGAGCCAGACGCGAAACGCCGCCGCGCTGACGTCGCAGTAACAATGCACGTTGTGACAGCCCAGCTCGTTGGAAACGTGCCACATCGCCAGTGCCGGGTGCTCGGCGTACCGCTGCGCGAGCCGGTCGACCAGTCGCAGCGAAAGTTCGGCGTAGACCGGCGACGACGGGCAGTACGCCTGGCGGCTGCCGTGCCAGAGCCGGTTGCCCGACCGATCGACGGGCAGCGCCTCCGGGTAGAGGCGCGACATCCAGGTCGGGGGCGACGCGGTCGCGGTAGCCAAATCGACCCGGATCCCTCCGGCGGCCAACCGGTCCATGGCGCGGTCCAGCCAGTCGAACTCGAACACGCCCGGCCGAGGTTCGAGCAGTCCCCACGAGAAGATTCCCACTGAAACGAAGTTGACGCCGGCCTCGCGCATGAGGGCGATGTCCTCGACCTGCACCTCCTCGCGCCACTGCTCGGGGTTGTAGTCCCCGCCGAAGCTGATGCCCGCCGTTGGCCAAGTGCTCACGATCGAAAGCCTGACCGTCCAGCGCGGCCAAGTCAACACAGAACGACAACAATGTCGGGGGCGGATGCCAAAGTCTGGGGACTTCTATTGACTTTCATGTCACATGTGGATTTCGATGATACCGCTTCTGTTCGATCGTGTTGAGCCTTGCTCTATCCCGCCAACGACACCCGGAGCAATGATGCCTCGTCCCCAGTCTGAAGCCGAGTATCTGGCCCGGCTCGCCCCTCCGTCCGCTTTGGCCACCGGCTTCGGCCGACGCGCCCTGCTCAAGGGTGCCCTCGCGACCGGTGCGGGGCTTTCCGCGAGCGGCCTTCTCGCGGCGTGCGGCGCGAGTTCCAGCGGTGGCGGCGGCTCGACCGCCGGCGCCAGTGGCACCTTGTCGTTCGGGTCGAACCAGTCTGACCCGACACCGAAGAAGGCCTACGCCGATATGGTGGCCGGTTTCACGGCCGCGAACCCCAAGATCCAAGTCGCGGTAAACACCGTCGACCACAACACGTTCCAGACACAGATCAACAGCTACTTGCAGGGTCGACCGGATGACGTGTTCACCTGGTTCGCCGGCTACCGGATGCGCTTTTTCGCCGCCAAGGGTCTGGCCGGCGATATCAGTGACGTCTGGCCCAAGCTGACCGGCTTCTCCGACGGCTTGAAGGCAGCGTCGACCGGCGACGACGGTAAGCAATACTTCGTTCCACTGGACAACTACCCGTGGGCGATCTTCTACCGTCCAAGCGTCTTCGCGGCGAAGGGTTACCAGGCCCCCAAGACCCTCGATGACCTGGTGACGCTGTCCAAGCAGATGCAAAAGGACGGCCTGTCGCCGATCGCGTTCGCCGACAAGGACGGCTGGCCGGCGATGGGCACATTCGACCAGCTGAACATGCGAATCAACGGTTACCAGTTCCACGTCGACCTCATGGCCGGCAAGAAGGCCTGGAACTCGGCCGAGGTCAAGAAGGTGTTCGACACCTGGCGCGGCCTGCTGCCCTATCACCAGGACGCCGCACTTGGTCGGACCTGGCAGGAGGCGGCGCAAGCCTTGCAACAGAAGAAGGCCGGCATGTATCTGTTGGGCATGTTCGTCGGGCAGCAGTTCCCGACCGACCAGCAGAGCGACCTGGATTTCTTCACCTTCCCCGAGATCGACAGCACCATCGGCACGGACGCCATCGAGGCGCCGATCGATGGGTTCATGATGGCCAAGCGTCCACGCAACGAAAAGGCGGCGAAATCCTTCCTGTCCTACCTTGGCACGCCCGCCGCCGAGGACGTCTATGTCAAGAGTGACCCGACGGTCATCGGCGTCAACTCGGCGGCCGACGCCAACAGTTACACCGCGCTGCAGAAGCACGCCGTCCAATTCGTCGGCGCAGCAAAGAACATCTCGCAATTCATGGACCGCGACACTCGTCCGGACTTCGCGAGCAATGTGATGATTCCGGCGATCCAGACTTTCCTGAAGAACCCGACCGACATCGATGGGCTGACGAACAGCATCGAGAGCCAAAAGAAGACAATCTTCGCATCGGGTACCTGAGCGATGGCGGCCTCCACATCGACCGACACAGCGGTTGCGCCGGCGCTGGGCAGGAAATCTGCCCAGCGGCGGGGCAAGCTCAAGCACCTGTCGACGACCGACCGAGTCGTGCTCACACTCATGGCCGGTGTCCCGGCGCTGGTTGTCGTCGGCCTGGTCTGGGTGCCAGCCCTCATGACGGTCGGACTGTCGTTCACGAACTGGGATGGCATCGGGCCGCTGTCCGGTGCCAAGGGCGTGGGGATCAAGAATTATCACGACGTCGTCACGACCTACCCGCCGTTTCGGCCGGCGCTCGAGCACAACCTGATCTGGCTCGCGGTCACGTTCGCCCTACCGACTCTGCTGGGCATGTTCCTGGCCGTGCTGCTCGACCGGGAACTGAAGCTCACCCGTGTCTACACCAGCGCGTTCTTCATGCCCGTTGTGCTGTCCCTCGCCCTGGTCGGCTTCATCTGGCAGCTGATCTACTCCCGCGACCAGGGCCTACTCAACGCCGTACTGGGTCTCAAGGGCGACAACGCGGTGGACTGGTACGGCAACTCCAGCGTCAACCTGTGGGCAGTCCTCGTAGCGGCTAGCTGGCGCCACACCGGCTACATCATGCTGCTCTACCTCGCCGGTCTCAAAGGCGTCGATCCGACCCTGCGCGAGGCCGCCTCGGTCGACGGAGCCTCGGCCACCAGAACGTTCTTCAGCGTCATCTTCCCGGTGCTACGGCCGATCAACATAGTCGTCCTGGTCGTCACCGTGATCGAGTCGCTGCGCGCATTCGACCTGGTCTGGGTGGTCAACAAGGGCACGAACGGGCTGGAGCTGATTGGATCCCTGGTGTTCAGCAACATCGTCGGCGAGGGGCAGCGGATCGGATTCGGGTCCGCCTTGGCCACGATCATGCTACTGATCTCACTCGTATTCATTATCATCTATCTCACGGCCGTGATGCGGGAGGATAAGCAGTGACGACAACCATTGCGCTGCCCCGCGAGGAGGTTACGTCGCGTCGACGCGGCGCGTTCGCCGTAGGCAAGACCGGTCGGCGACCGCTGCTTTACGTCTTCCTGACGCTGATGGCCCTAGCGTGGATCTTTCCCGTCTTCTGGGCGATCCTGAACTCCTTCCGTAGCTACAGCTACACCTCCACGCACGGGTACGTGTCCCTCGGCGGCTTCACGATGCAGAACTACGTGCACGCGTGGCAGGCCGGCGACTTCACCCAGCATTTCATCAACTCGGTCATCATCACCGTGCCGGCGGTGGCGGTTACGCTGTTTTTCGCCTCGTGTGTGGCGTTCGTGATCGCACGGTTCTCGTTTTGGTTCAACCTGCCGTTGCTGATCGTCTTCACCGCCGCTAATCTGCTGCCGCAGCAGGCCCTGCTCGAGCCGCTGTACAAGCTGTTCACCTCCGTCCAGGTGCCGTTCTGGTTCAGCGACTCGGGCGAGCTCTATGACAGCTACTGGGCGGTGATCATCACTCATATCGCATTCCAAACTGGCTTTTGCGCCTTCGTCATGAGCAACTACATGAAGACGCTGCCCAAGGAACTTAGCGAGGCCGCCGTCGTTGACGGCGCGAGTGTGCTGCGGCAGTTCTTCCGGATCATCCTGCCGCTGTGCCGCCCGCCGCTCGCCGCGCTCGCGACGCTCGAGATCACTTGGATCTACAACGACTTCTTTTGGGCAGTCGCGTTCATGAGCACCGGCGACAAGTATCCGATCACGTCGTCGCTTCAGAACCTGCGTGGGCAGTTCTTCACCGACTACAACCTATTGTCCGCCGGTTCGGTGCTGGCGGCCATTCCGACGCTGGTCGTGTTCTTCGTCCTGCAGAAGCAGTTCGTGTCCGGGCTGACCCTGGGCGCCAACAAGGGATGAGCTAGGCCGCCTCGTCATCCTCAGTGCAGCCGACAACCCGCTCGCGGTGGTCTGCTGCGGGCCAACGTTCGTCGCGAATCGTCCATTGATGTGACGATCGTGGCCCGGCGCCGCTCGCTATCGGCGCCGCGGACGCTCGTACGGGCTGAACACGACATCCGCGCAGGTCAATCGACACGGACCGCGCCGCCGCCGACATCGGTGTCGAGCGCGGTCCCCTGGAACGGGTCGAGACATCACCGAACGCGCCGTGCCGTCGGAACCGAGGACGTCTTCGGTCAGCGCGACGACCTCGTCGCACTCACCAACCTCTGTCGAATGAACCCGCTAGACACGACCGAGACACCGAGCCGAACGCACGAGCCTGAACGCTCAATTCACGCGTCCTGCCGTCGCCGACCCGGCCGACGGCACATTAGTTAGAACCTTGGCGATCGTGGGCGTCCGCTTGTTGCGTCTGCCCTCGCCGGTGCTCTCAGATGAACGGCCGCCCCGTCATCGGGCCGGTGCTGATACGCCAGGTGAGCACCGAACTCCACCCTGGGACCGTTGTCGTCGATCTCCCCGAACTGGCTCCCAACTTGGTCGAGATTGTTGCTGCACCACGACGTCGAACGGACTCGGCGCATTCACGATCGCATTTACTGGTCGAGCCAGAGGTCTTCTCGCCGAGCCAGAACGGTGGGGTCGTCACGATGTCGGTGATCGGCTCGAGGCCGTTGGGCAATCCGGCGGATCGCGCCGGAAATCGTGGTGCTCCGGATGCATCCGTGGGTGACGCGCCGGGCGAAGGACATGGTGACCGCGATTCTCCCTCGCATTGAAGGAGTACGCCATGCTCAAAACTGTTCAGCGGCGATCTGCGATCCTGGTCGCGGTGGCCGTGTCCACAGTGACGTTGACGGCCGGGTCCGCGATCGCAGCGGTACCGGTCGCGCACGTCAGACCGGCTGCCGCCGCTGTAGGTGGCGGTCGGACCACGGTGACCACCGGGCCCGGCATCGCTAACACTCTGGTCTCGCACGGTATCCAGCCGATCGTCACGCGCCCGGGTAGGGAAGGTTTGCGGACCCTCGGCGGTCTCGCGGTCACCGGGAGTTTCCCGGTCACCGGCGGTTCGGCGTCGTTGTCGCCGCTGGGCGGCGAGGTCCTGCACAAGGGGGTATCAGATTCCTTAACGTGCGTAACGGCAAGTCGTTAACGGTCAGCGACTTCACCATCGACCTGAGCGCCGGTGAGCTGACCGGAGCCGTCAACAGCACCACCACCCGGGTTGCGGTCTTCACGTTGGACCTGTCCGAAGCGAAGATCACCACCCGAGGCAACACGGTCACGTTCACCAACGTCGGCCTGTTCGCCGGCGGTCTGCGCTTCGGATCCGCGATCGGGACTGTCCGGAAATTTGTGGGTGAGGCGGTGATCCGAGAGGCTGGGGCGGTTGTCCCGGCGGAGAGGATCATCAGTGTCAGAGGTGGACAGTCCTGAGCCGAAACCGTTGATGCCGTTGGCGTCGACGGCCGACGGTTTGGATGTGAAGATCGCAGCTGAGCTGCTGGAGCGGGCGCGCGCCGAGGGCGTCTCGCTCGTCGGGCAGGGTGGGCTGTTGGCGCAGGTGACCAGGGCGGTGTTGCAGGCCGCGTTGGAGGCGGAGATGGCCGATCATCTCGGCTACGACCGTGGCGAGACGCCGCCGGCCGGGACGGCCAACGAACGCAACGGCAGCTCGGCCAAGACGGTACGCACCGAGATCGGTGAGCTCCGCGCCGGTTGAGCAGGATCGGGCCGCTGGCATATTCGCCGATGGCGCGGTTGATGGCTCGTCCAACCGCTGGTGGTAGCGGGACTAGGACGACGTTGCCGCCTTTGCCGCACACGCGTAGGACGCGGTGGCCGTGTTGCTCACCGAGATCGGCGACGTTGCTGGCGCAGGCTTCGAAGATCCGCAGGCCGAGCAGGCCCAGCATGGCGACGAGCGCGAAGTCGTATCGGTGGGTGGAGGCGCGTGCAGTGGCTCGCATCGCCTCGAACTGCAGATGGGACAGGCCAAGCGTCGGCGATTCGGGCGGAACGCTGGGTCGACGGACGTATTCCGCTGGCGAGTGCTCCAATACGGCGTCGATGACGCAGGTGCGGTACAAGCCGACCACTACCGACAGCCGCCGTGACACAGTCGAGGGCTTGAATCGGCGGACCTGCTGCAGCCACCGCACGTACAGCTCGATGTCGACTCGGCGAGCGGCTAGAACCGGGAGATTACGTTCATCGCACCAGCGCAGGTAGACGTGCAGGTCGGACTCGGTGTGCAGGCGTGACATGCCCTTGTAGCGGGCCAGGTGCGCGGCCAAGGCCACGCGCAGCATCGGATCATCAGCCAACGGGATGGGCAACGCGAGCGACGAATCAGTCATAGCCAACGGTCACGCCGTACCATCTTCCACGCCGTCGGCGGCAGAACAGTGTGTTCCACTGTCTCCTCGCCCCTCTTGTTCTCGGTGGCAGAATTCGGTCGTGCCTGCACCCACCGAGCGGTTGGCCAATAGGGTCAGGCGTGACTTCCCGGCCGACCGCGCCGACGAGGTCATCGGTTGGCTTAGCGGGTTGCCAGCTAATGCGTTCGGTCGCCAGGATCCGGAGCGAGTCCAAGCGGCCCTGGTGCTCGCGGCGGCTGGGCAGTTGAGCCGGCTTCTCGCCGGTGTAGATCTCCTACGGCAGGACTGGCGAGACGTACTTGTGTCGGGAGATCTTGCCGACGAGGACTGGCCGGTACGCCTCGACGCCGAACTGCCGTGACATGATCAGACACCGAGTGAAACCCGCGCTTCGCGGCGCGTGCGGATACTTGGTCGCCTCGATCCTGCCGGGGATGCAGACTCCGTGCATGACTGAAGCGATGTCTGCAGAGCGCGCACGGACGGTCTACGAACTTCTCGACCAGAACGGCGTCAGGTGCTGGGTGATGGGCGGCTGGGGCGTCGATGCCCTGCTCGGCCAGGTGACCCGAGCACACAAAGACTTGGACCTGCTCGTTCAGATCTCCGACCTTCCACGCTTCTCAGAGATCGTTCAGAGCCACGGCTTCGACAGGAAACTCGAATGGCCTGAGAGCCAGCCAATCGAGGTTGGCGCTGTGCTGTTCAACTCGGCGTTCGTCGATGCCCACCGAGACGGGCGCGAGATCGACATTCACGTGATCGACATCGACCACGAGGGTGCGGTCGTCCAGTTTCACACTGACCCCTGGCCCCTTCCTGCGGACACGATCTCCGGAGTGGGAACGATTGACGGAATGACGGTGCGTTGCGTTTCCCGAGCCGCTCAGCTTGCGATGCACTCCAGCTACGACATGCCCGAGAAGCATCGCGATGATCTCCGTCTGCTGCAGGGAACGACCTGACGGAGAGCACGCTCATCGGCAAAGTCGTGTGTGGACCATCCGATGATCCAGCGCGCGATCAGCGGCAGTTGCGGACGTACCAGCACCGGTCATGGCGCCGGTTCGACGAATGTGTCGTCGAACGGCCACTGGTCCTTGCCGAGATCAACGTGGACGCTGCAGCGGTGTCGGAGCAGGTCGAGCCCGCCTTCGACGGCAAGATCTGAGTGTCATGGCCCGGCCTGGTCGGCGTCGACGTTGTAGTGCAGGTGACCGTCGATTACGTAGTCGCGGCGGAAGTCCGTGGCCCACTCGGAGTTATGCCCGCAGCCGTGAGACAGGTCGATCGTTGGGCGGTTCGTTCGCCACCATGCCCAGTGCAGACCGGATCGGGCCGCCACAACGCCATCGATGTGGTGTGCTCCGGCTCGGACGGTCACGCCGGCTCTGGCCAGCAGCAGGCTGCCAACGATCGCACCGGGCCAGTGTTCGGCGATCAGCACCGGGGCTTCGTCGGGGTCATCGCTGGGCTGCACGGTGACGATCTCGTGGAAGAACGGGTGGAACGACGATTGGTCGACCGGTACGGTCCCGATCGCAGCGACGAAGGCTCGCCACGTCGAGGCCGCCGGTAGCTCTCCAGGCCACCAAGGCTTGCCAGTGGTCCAGTTCAGCAGTGCGGGATGGTCATCGCTCGGCTGGCACCCGCGCACGCTAAACCGGACGCGGCCAACCTGCAAGAAACATCTGGCATCCAGATGGGAAGCCCAACGACGTGGTGCAAGGCGACCCAACGCCCGACTCGCGGCATGTGAGTGCGTTGGTTGCTGGCGGTGGGGCGTCAGACTGAAGGCATGACCGACGTACGACCCGCGGCAACCCCGGACGCAGCGCAATGGTTGCTCCGGTCTGATGTTGATTGGTGGGATCTTGTTCGCTACGGCCCACCAGGCTTCGACGTGTACGTGCGCGTCGCCTTCGCCCAGGATCCGGCGGAAGGAGAAGATCCTGCCCTTCGCCTAGCACTCGCGACCCTCGCAACCTACACGGCCACGCCCGCCACTGCATACGCGGCGATCTGGGAAGGCTGGGGCGGGGACCCACCTCCTGAAGCGCCACGAGTTCCGATTCCTCATCGAGCGATGCTGCTGTTCACCGGGCCTGTTGGAGTACTCAGAGACGCGCCGTACCTGGCTTGGTACGGCTCTGCGCAGGGCTATCAGGAACCGCACCTCGTGTGGCCCGAGGATCAAGCCTGGTGCCTGGCCTGCGAGGTCGACGAGGAAGTCGAGTTCACCGTGGGATGTTCCGTCGACGCGTCCCAAGCTCTGGCTAGGGCCCTGCCCGGTGGTGTCCGACGGGTTCACTACGGGGACCTGGCTCCGCTGTACCGCGACCCGGCCTAGCCCTAGCATCACCCGCATCTCGGCAGTTGCGTGTGGTCTAACTCATGCTCTAGTACGCGATCAGCGGCATGAGCGGTCAGGAAATGCCGTCAGGAGCGTGCGGCGGTCAGCGTCGCTCGTCGTGGATAAGGCGCAGTTGTGTGATGACGGCGTGTGCGGCGTGGAATACGGGCGAGAGCGCAGTTCGACCATTCCCGAGATCGTCCTCCTGAGCTTCGATCAGTCGCTGCCCGGCGAAAGTCAGGGCCCGGATGATTGTGCGACCTTCACGCGGCAATGCGTGATCCTTGGATGGAGCCATCTGGTCAAGATGCTCCTCAAGTACCGCGAGCAGCCGGGCGTTCTCGCCCAGGACCGATTGATGCGATCCGCCGCCGATAATGCCGAAGCCCGAGCTCGTGTAGAGACTCGTTGTTCCGTCCCGGAGACACACGAGCGTCGCAACGCCATTCTGGTAGCCCGTATCCATGACGCAGCCCCAGGTCGCGACTCCCGAGCCGACGGGTTGTATGCCAACGGAGTTAGGGTCGAGGTTCAACACCTGACTCCTCAGACCGACGAAGACTTCGGCGGCGCGGCCGATGCCTCGACAGGTTGGGCGTCCTTACGGCGTCGGAACATGGCCGCACCCTACGTCGAGGTCAGAGTTCGCCGCACATCGGCACGACCGCGTGCACGGCGGCGTGAACGGTCACGCTATGCCGTCATGGCCGCGGCATCTCCGGGCGACGCGATCGGGCCCACCAGCGCGTCGAGTCGGCTAGCCACACTGAAGTACTAGCCAGATCAGTTCCCAATCGCGCCCTCGACCTACGGATCCGGTCAGGCCGGCAGCCGCGACTGCTCGCGACACTGGACGGTCCGAACGGGCCGATCGTGCTCAGCTAACAGCGGCCCTTACGGTTCCACGGGACCCAGGCGAACGCCCACTTCTCGGCTACCGGTCGCTCGGCGCCAAGCAGGGCGGCAACTCTCCGTCACGCGCGGACGGCGGCAGAAGAGGACGGTCTAGTTGTCGCCTCGGTGTCCGTCGCGGACCACCGCTAACCCGCCGACCCGGGTCGTGATGCCCGCCGGCCCGCGTCGGGCCGAAGCGAGCACGCTGGCCGGTCGACCGAGGGTGTCACCCTGCTCCACCTCGATCGCGACCGTCTGTGCCCCTGTCGTGTCGAGCAGGTGGGCGGCCAGCAGCCGGTGCTGTTGGCGTTGGCGACGTCCTCGTCGACACCGATCGCCGGCGCGAACATCCGCGCCGCACCCGGTCGGTCGCCCACCGGCGGTACGTACACGAAACAGCCGAGGAGCCCGTACCGCCGGCACGCCGCTGTCAGCCTGCCGAGGTGTGGGCAGACTCGGAGCAGCGCCGACCGGTCGCGGACCGGTACCAGCATGCGTGGTGCGCCGGGCGCGGCGATCCGTGGCGCGTCGGTCGGATGCGGGTCGTCCGCGGTGAGCCCGAGCGCGGCGACGATCGCGGCGCGCTCGTCCGGTGCCGGGTGACGCAGCGCGACGAGGCCCTGGTCGAACCACACCTCGATGCCGGCGGGGCGGCGGATCGCGACGGTGTCGAACGTGCGCCCGCCGGTGTGTTGGCGGTCGTTCAGCTCGCCCAGCGCGGTGCGGGTCAACCGGACGGCCTGCGCGGCAACGGTGCCGTGGCCGCAGCCGGACAGTTCGGCGGTGGCGGTGAAGAACCGGACCGGCCAGCCACCGTCCGGCGTCCGCCCCGGGCCGAGGAACGCCGCGTGCGAGGTGCCGGCCGCAGCAGCGACCGCACGCCGGTCCGCGTCCGTCGCCGCCGGGTCGTCGTCGGTGACGGCCGTGGGGCTGCCGCCCCGGCCGTCGCGCCGCACGCACGCATCAACCACCGTGACATCCGGCCAGGACATCGGCCCACCTCTGACGCTCAACGAACCGGCAACCGCGAACGGCGTCCGCCGATAGCCGGACCTGGCCGCAACGGCCGACCGAACGCGTCCCGGAGCGTACCGGCCTGCCTCAGCCGGTGCCGTCCTGCACCGGATAGTGGATGATGACCGCACCGCCGGTGGCGTAGTTGGCGACATCGGCGGCCACCCGCTGGCCTTGCGGCGACGCCCGCGCCGCGGCCATGGCGGCGGCGTCAGCGAAGTCGCCTTCGAAGACCGCGAAATACGGCGCTTCTCCCTTGGTCGCCGCCACGTCGAAGCTGTAGCGCCACGCAAGCAGGCCGGGCAGATTCATGACCAGTGGAAGGTGGTTGGTCACGTAGTAGTCGCGGAAGTGGTCAGGGTCGGCGGGCTTGGAATACAGGACCACCAACTTATGCATGACGACCTCCGTCCACCGCCAGAGCGAGACCATAACACTCCGGGTGACCTGGGAGCTCCTGCTAAGAACCAGGGACGACACGGAACGGTTCGGATCGCCTCAAGATCCGATGCACTGTCATCGGCTACTTGTTTCATTGCCCTAGGACCGCGGCCCGGCCAGGCTTCGGTCTAGGCGCCCGGGCTGTCGCTCTCACATCGGCTGCCCACGTTGGTTGTGTGGCTCTCATTTGGCCTGCGCAGTTCCGGGCGCCGCCGCAGGGCGGGGAGAGGCTCAAGAGGGGTTTGCTCGGCTCGAAGTAGCGTTGCCCTCCCGGCTCGATGAACCAGTTGGATCGAGCATCGGAGGATCTCGTTGAGCTCCACATCGGATCGCGTGGTCATCGGCATGGACCCGCACAAACGTTCAGCCACCATCGAGGTGATGGCCGGCGACGAGACCATCCTCGGCGCCTGCCGTTTCGGCACCGGCCGGGACGGCTACGCGGCGATGAGGAAGTACGCCAAACAGTGGCCGAACCGGGTCTGGGCGATCGAGGGCTGCCAGGGCATCGGCCGGCACATCGCCAACCGGTTGCTGGCCGATGGCGAGCACGTCGTCGACGTCCCACCGAAGCTGTCCGCCCGGGCGCGGGTGTTCGCCACCGGACAGGGCCGCAAGACCGACGCCACCGACGCCCACTCGATCGCCCTGGTCGGCACCCGGATGGCGGGGCTGCGCCGAGTGGTCAACGACGAACAGCTGGCCCTGCTGCGGATTCTGGCCGACCGCCGCCGCTCCCTCGGTGAGGATCACACCCGGATGATCTCTCAGCTGCACCAGCTGCTGCTGGAGCTGATCCCCGGCGGAGCCAAGAAGAGCCTGTCCGCCGCCCAGGCCAAGGCACTGCTGGCCACGGTCAAACCCCGTGACACGGTCGGCAAGACCCGCCGCCGGGTCGCCGCGGAACTGATCGGTGACCTCGAGCGGGTCTACCAACGTTCCAAGCAGGCCGACAAGGAACTCAAGGAACTCGTCGCGTCCACCGGCACCACCCTGATGGACCTGCACGGCATCGGACCCTCCGGCGCAGCACGGCTGCTGGTCGAGGTCGGCCAGATCACCCGGTTCCCTAACCGCGCCCACTTCGCCTCCTGGAACGGCACCGCCCCCATCGACGCGTCCTCCGGCGACCAGGTCCGCCACCGGCTCTCCCGCGCGGGCAACCGGCAGATCAACCGGGTGCTGCACATCATGGCCACCGTCCAGCTACGCAACCCCACCGAGGGACGCGCCTACTTCGACCGGAAGAAGGCTGCCGGCAAGACATCGATGGAAGCGATGCGGTCTCTGAAACGACGCCTGTCCGACATCGTCTACCGGCAGATGGTCGACGACGCCACGGCCACCGCGGTGACGGGTCCGGGAGGACACCGGGGAACGTCTACAAACTCCAGCGTGACCAGCTCGCATCCCCATGCCGGCTCTTCGGAGAAGTCACTTCCCGGACCCGCCACCACACACCCTAGAACACCGCTCCCGAGGGACTGTGGATCTAACGGTGTTTCCGGCCTGACGCGCCGAGCCGTGTGGCCGGTGGGGAAGGTGCCGTGATGACCGCGACACTGAACGATGTGGTGAAGAAGAAGACGGCCGAGCAGTCGGCTGAGCAGCAGGCCGCGGTCGAGCTGGTGCGGCTGGCCAAGGAGCAGGGTCTGTCGCTGACCGGCCCGGACGGGCTGCTCAAGCAGCTGACCAAGACGGTGCTTGAGACCGCGCTGAACGAGGAGATGACCGAGCACCTCGGCTACGAGAAGCACGATCCGGCCGGTGCCGGGTCGGGCAACATCCGCAACGGCACCCGGAGCAAGACGGTGCTGACCGAGCACAGTGGTCAGGTCGAGATCGACGTGCCCCGGGATCGGGCCGGCACGTTCGAGCCGCAGATCGTGCGCAAGCGGCAGCGGCGGCTGTCCGGCGTCGATGAGGTCGTGCTGTCGCTGTATGCCAAGGGTTTGACGACCGGGGAGATCTGCGCGCACTTCGCCGAGATCTACGGCGCGTCGGTGTCGAAGGAGACGATCTGCCGGATCACCGACAAGGTGGTCGAGGAGATGAACGACTGGTCGGTGCGGCCGCTGGACTGCGATCTACGCGGCGGTGTTCATCGACGCGATCGTGGTCAAGGTCCGCGACGGGCAGGTCGCCAACCGGCCGTTCTACGCCGCGATCGGGGTCAGCCTCGACGGGCGAACGCGACATCCTCGGGCTGTGGGCCGGCACCGGTGGTGAGGGCGCGAAGTTCTGGATGAGCGTGCTCACCGACCTGCGCAACCGCGGCGTCAAGGACGTGTTCTTCGTCGTCTGCGACGGGCTGAAGGGACTGCCCGAGGTCGTGTCGAACGTGTGGCCGGCCGCGATCGTGCAGACCTGCATCATCCATCTGATCCGCAACACGTTCCGGCTGGCGTCCACGCGAGTACTGGGACGACACTCAAACGCGACGTCAAGCCGATCTACACCGCGGTCAACGCCACCGCGGCCCGGGCCGCGTTCGACGAGCTGGCCGACAAGTGGGGCCGCCCGCTACCCGGCGGTCATCCGGCTGTGGGACAACGCCTGGGACGAGTTCATCCCGTTCCTCGACTACGACGTCGAGATCCGCCGCGTCATCTGCTCCACGAACGCCATCGAGTCGCTTGAACGCCCGCTACCGGCGGGCGATCAAGGCCCGCGGCCACTTCCCGTCCGAGCAGGCCGCGTTGAAGTGTCTCTACCTGGTCACCCGATCACTGGACCCGACCGGCACCGGACGGGCACGATGGACGATGCGGTGGAAGCCAGCGCTCAACGCATTCGCGATCACCTTCGGCGACCGCTTCCCGGCCGCCGAAACCTACTAACCGAAACCGCCGGAAACACCGTTAGCGAGATAGACCCCGTGGCCACTTGCCATCGGCTGCGTCGGCGCCGGGGCGATCGGAGCCGGGCGCGTATTTCGATTACCGGGCATGGGCGAACCGCGCCTCCCGATTCATGAGCAACGACGAATTCGTGAGGTTTATGGAAGACCATGGTGCACCCGCGATCGAAGTCGAGACCGCCGGCGCCGAAGGTACCGCTCTCGCGGCGGCGGATGCGGGTGGGGCCGAGCTCGTGGGGGAGCTTTTCGAGGATCTGGTTCTGTTCGCGAAGTGACCCTCGGCGACCGTGGCATGATGGCATGTCCATATAGCGGTGGTTGCTGGCCGTGGCCCGAGGCTCATTGGAGTTGTGGTGCTGTCGTACGAGGCTGATGGCGTGCGTTGGTGGGTGGAACGGCTCGCCGCGAGCAACCGGAGCGTCCCGCCGCGGCGGCTGGTGCTCGCGTGGGTGTCGTCTGCGGATCCGGCCTTGATCGCGCGTCGGGTAGACGATGTGGTGGATGGTCTGGAATCGCGTGCGCGGACGGCCGGCTGGGGTCTGAGGCGAACCGGCATCAACGTCTACTGGCCCGGCGGCCACGACGCCAAACCATGGAACGGCGATCACTACCGACGGCTGCTGGCCAGCATGGTCGAACACGAGGGTGATGCGGTCGACCTGCTGTGGGAGGCACCGGATCCGGATCGGCCACCGTCCTACTACTGGGCGTCGAACATTGCACTGGCGGTCATCACCCACGATAGCGACGCGGGTCTGTGGCGATGGACCCTGACGACGGCGGCGGGCCTGTTCCGTGACGAGCGGCTCGACCCCGCTGGCGATGTGTTCGCCGATCTGTTGACAGTGGTGGGTGGCTGGCCGGAGACGACGTGGGGGGCGGTCTTCCACGATTATTGGTAGCCACACGAACCGCTGCCCTACGACGAGTACTTCGGTATCGACCGACCGTTGGCGCAGACCGCGCGCATCGCCAGCGGCTACTACTGGGCGAACCTGCTCACCGAACAGCACCTGCGTGCGCTGGGTGGCGCCGCCGCGGTGACCGAGCGATGCGCTGAACTCGGCCTGCTGTGTCAGCGTGTCGGCGATCGGGACGCGCTTGTGGTCCGTGCCGGCGCGTCGATCGCCGGCTTCGACGACCGGCAGTTGCGCGCCATGCGTGAGCTGCTGCTGCCGGTGCTCGACGAACGACCCTATCGGCGCTTCTACGCCGGGCCGCCGCTGCGGGTGCTGACTCAGCCGGGTACGGCGTTTCGATATGTGCCACCGCAGATCAAGCTTCCGTGGTTCGAAGACTGGCCGATGCCCGCCGACCGGGGCATGCGTCAGCTGGTGCCCGACGAGCCAGCCGAACCGACCCACGAATGATCTGCGGTGCCGCCTTGAGTCCATTCGTCATCGGACCGTCTGCCGAGCGCACACGGAGCCCGTCGACATCCCTGGGCGGCGACCGGATCGGACCACGTCCAGGTCGTCGACGAATGCAGCGACGATGGTCGATGGCTTAGGAAACCGTTGGTCACCCTGTTTCGACGTCGACCACGATGGCAATGACGTAATCGCGCGGCATCGGGTGGGGGAGCGGAATGGGAGCAGCGCGAGTATCCGAACCGGCCTGTACGGCGTCCAATTGCGCCGAACTGACGCCAACGGCCCCCGCTGAGCTGCGATGCCTCACATCTGGGCAGGTCACGGGCGTTGGCGGACGGTCACTGACACCCTCCTTTTGGGAAGTTTTCATCGGCCATCCACGATGTTAGATACCGCCTGAGCTGGGGCTTCTTGATCGAGGCGATCGAAACGGGCGAGCGTGCGCTGATCCCTTACCGGTGGGAGCAGATTGGGAGCAAGCAGCTGACCTCTTCCCGAATGCAAAGGAGGTCAGAAGTCGATCAGCTGGATGCGACGACCGGTCACGTGATACGCGAGCATCGGTCGATCCGATCCGCGCGAACCAGGAAGTTCCGGATGCGACCACTCGACGGGTCACCTGCCGAGCGGCGCTGCATGCTGACCCTGCGTTAGTAGGTGGCTGACGTTCGCACAACCAACGGCAAACACGCTCTGCGACTTCGCGCAGCACACGGCCACTACTCTGCACTCCCCACTACTCGGCTAATCCAGCCAGGCGTGCCGTCATTCCGGGAGTCGTCCACGGTCTCCGACGGCGGCTGACCTGGCGCAAAGACGGTCACGTCGTGCGCCGACCGCCCGCGCGGACGAGTCCGCTCTCGTACGCGGTGATCACCATCTGGGCCCGGTCGCGCAGGCCGAGCTTGGTCAGGATCCGCCCGACGTACGTTTTGACCGTCGCCTCGGACAGGTGCAGTTCCTTTGCTATCTCGATGTTGGCGAGTCCTCGCGCGATCTGGCTCAACACGTCGATTTCCCGGTCGGTCAGCGACCCGAGCGCCGTCGGTCGGGCGTCGCTGGGCGCCGGCTGGCTCACGTACTGCTCGACGAGTTGGCGGGTCACGCTCGGGTCGAGCAGTGCCTCGCCGGCGGCGACCGTACGCACGGCGTTGATCAGTCGCTGCGCCGGTGCCGTCTTGAGCAGGAAGCCGCTGGCACCGGCTCGCAGCGCCGCGTAGACGAACGGCTCGCCGCCGAACGTGGTCAGCATCAGCACCTTCGTCGCCGATCCGGCATCCATCAGCTGCCGCGTCGCCGCCACGCCATCGAGTCGAGGCATCCGGATGTCCATCAGCGCGACGTGCGGGGACGTGGCCGCGATCGCAGCGAGCGCCTCGACACCATCGCCGGCCTCGGCCACCACGTCGAGGTCCGGTTCGGACGCGAGGATCAGCCGCAGACCGTGGCGTACGAGTTGCTGGTCGTCGGCGATCAGGACGCGGATCACGATGGGTACGCCATCGCGCAGAGTTGCCCCGACGACGAACCCGCCTTCGGGACACGGTCCGGCGTGGAACGCGCCGCCGAGGGCACGGACCCGGTCATGGAGACCGGTCAGCCCGCCGCCGGAGCCGGGCGGTGTGCAGGCGGGACGGCCGGAGCCGCCGTCGTCGCGTACGTCCACGCGCAGCGACGATTCCCGGATGCGTACGCGGACCTCTGCCCGCGCGTCGCGGGTATGTTTCAGCACGTTGGTCAGGCTCTCCTGGACCACGCGGTAGGCGCACAGGCTCACCGTGGCCGGGACGTCGGCGGCGTCACCGGACATGGTCAACTCGATCGGCAGCCCGCTCGCGCGGACCCGCTCGATCAGGCCGGGCAGGCGGCCGAGTCCCGGCGGCACATCGGTCAGCTCGTCGTCGCGCAGCAGCCCGAGCATCAGGTACAGCTCCTCGATCGTCTGCCGGCCGGCCTGTTCCACGGCGACCAGCGACGCGCGCACCGACTCGACGTCGTCATCGAGCAGGCGCTGCGCGGCGCCGGCCTGGATGACCATGACCGATACCTCGTGCGCGATGGCGTCGTGCAGTTCCCGCGCGAGCCGCTCGCGTTCGGCCGCGATCGCCTCCCGTGCACGCAGGTCCTGTTCTCGGCGGAGCAGATCGGCCAGCGCCACCGCGTTCTCGCCCCGGACGCGGGCGAGCCGGGTAACGCGGCCGACGGCGTACGCCGCTGCGATCGTCAGCACGATGATCGCGGTCTGGTTCACCGACCGGAATTCGTGGCCACGCGACGCGAGCCCGACGAACACGGCGGCGCCGACCGCGGGGACGATCGTCGAGGTCGTCGAGTCCAGATGCGCCGCCGCGGTGTACGCCGCGACCAGGAACGGCAGTAGAAAACCGTAGAACGCCGGCTCCGCGCCGGTCGTGACATGTGGCGCGAGGCCCAGCACCGCGACCACCACGAGCACGACCCGGGGGTACGCGCGACGCCACACCAGGCTCATCCCGATCACCGCCGCGATCGGCGCCGTCCACACGGGAGGACCGGGCGTGTCCGGCTGGTCCACCGCCTCCCAGACGCCGAGCGCGGCGAATCCGCCGGCCAGGACCAGATCGGCGGCGACTGCGACACGTGGGTGCACACCCGGAAATCTAGCGATTACGTTGACCTGCCGTAATCCACCCCAGGACGACATGGCGTCATCCTCGCGACGACATCCGCGGACATCCAGCGGCGACCGGATCGTCGCCGCCGGTCCGACGACGGCGACCGGCAGCGGGCCGGAGGCTGGGCTCCTCGGACGCTCACATTCGAAAGGACAACCATGAGCCCCACCACTCGCAGCCGTACCGCTGCCGCGCTTTTGCTCGGGTTCATCCCGCTCGGGCTCGCGTGGGCCCTGACCTGGCCGGACAACCCGCAGGACACGAAAGCCCTGTTCGCCAGCGTCGCCGCGCATGACTCGGCCTGGAAGCTCGCCGCGACGCTGTTCGTCCTCAGCTTCGCCGTCGCCGTACCGGGGCTGGTCGCGCTGTCCGCTCTGGTCAGCGGCCGCGGCCGGACGCTGGTCACCATCGGTGGACTGCTCGGCGCGGTCGGCTTCGTCTGCAACACCATCGCCGGAACGTTTTCGGCATACCTGGGTCTTCTCGCCGTACAGCCCGATCGCACAGCGATGACGCACGTCTGGGACGGCCTGAGCACGATCCCGCTCACGGTGGCCGTGTCGATCCTGATCGTCGTCGGGCATCTCGGGCTGATCCTGCTCGGGTTCGGCCTGCGCCGGGCCCGGCTCGCGGGCTGGTGGGTACCGATCACCATGCTGGTCGGGATGCTCGGCGAGGCGCTGATCGGACCGGCGAACCACTGGGCCGAGGTCGCGACCGTTGCATTGGTCGGCGCGGCGTTCATCGGATTCGCCCGGGCTCTGGGCCGCGAGCCTGCCGCCGCCGCGATCGACGCCACACCGGCCATACTCGCCGCCGCCTGACCGTTAGGCATCGGTGCCGCAACACAGTTGCGGCACCGATGCCGATCTGTCCTAGCCTCAGCGCCTATCGCTTGAAGATGGGTTCCGTGAACAATTCGGAGACCGGTCGTGCGGAGGTGGCGCGGAAGCGACGGCGGGTACCCTGGTCGGTCGGTGTTGCGGGTGTTGCGGTCGTGTGCTGGTC
>CAVRVS010000003.1:0-317431 GCA_963724705.1 uncultured Actinomycetota bacterium | reverse complement strand
TGCGTAGCGCAGCCGCGAGGTGCATTGTCGATGGGCCCGACCGCACGTGCGGTCGGGCCCATCGTCGTTGGTCCGATCTTCGTTTGCATAGCATGAGGCAGTGAACCGCTACGCGATGCTGATTGCGCCATCCTCGAACCGGGTGTACGCCGACTCGGCGCCAAGGATGGCCGCGGCCGAACTGGCCGTGTTCGCTTCGACTGTCCTCGCCGCGAAGATCGTCGACGTCGAACCGACCGACATCGGTGGCGTCGACTACCTCGGCTTTCAGACCGCCGAACCGCTCAGCGCCCACGACATCGCGTACGTGTCGAACCTGTCGTCGGCGTACGCATTGTTCGAACGGCTCGACGACGACTTGCTGCGCCCGGTCCGGCTGACACCGCTGGCCCACTTCGACGACGATCTGTTGACGATCCAGAAGTACGCCGGCAAGACCAACGAGCAGTTCACCAAGTTGCTGCTCAACATCACGCTGCTCGCGTCGAACCACGCCGGCCGCATGCTCGATCGCCGGCTGACCGTGCTCGATCCGTTGTGTGGTCGAGGAACCACGCTCGACCAGGCCCTGATGTACGGCTATGACGCGATCGGCATCGACAACGACGGCAAGGACTTCGACGCGTACACCGCGTTCATCCGCACGTGGCTGCGGCGTAAACGGCTGAAGCACCACTCCGAGGTCACACCGGTCCGCAAGGACAAACGCACGGTGGCGCGCCGCCTGTCGGTGACGATCGCGGGGGAGCAGTCGCTGACGGTTTTCCACGCCGACTCGACCGAGGCGCGCGAGTTCCTTAAGGGCGGCGTAGCCGACGTCATCGTGGCCGACCTGCCGTACGGCGTGACGCACGGCAGCCGTACGGAACGGGGCCTGTCGCGCAGTCCGGTCGCGTTGCTGGAGACGGCGGTGCCGGTCTGGTCGCAGCTCATCCAGCCCGGCGGCACGATCGGCATCTCGTGGAACACCCACGTCGCCGACCGGGCCACCGCGGCCGAGATTCTTGAGAACAGCGGACTGCGCGTGCAGCACGGCAATGGATTCGACGACCTCGAACACTGGGTCGACCAGTCCATCAATCGGGACGTGCTCATCGCACGGAAGCACTGACCGGAATCACTCGCCGCAAACCTCGAACCCCGAGCCGCCAATCCGGAAACATTGAGCGAACTCTGATCCGTACCCGCGATTTGGGGCATTTACCCACAGCGGCGGCGAGCGTACCCTCGATGCCGACATGGCTGAGTATTGGTGGTCGATCGAAGTTCTCGACGCCGAGCTGCCGGCGAACCGGTGGCGCGACGCCTATGCGGGTGCGCTCATCGAGGCTGCGATTTCACACGGCGCCAAGGATTGGGCCTGGAACAAGTTCGACTGGGGCGTCGTCTTCGAGGTTGCCTTCGAGGATTGGGACGCCTGGGTCACGTACCGGCAACTGCCGGCGGTCGTGGCGGCGCTCGACGCGGTGCCGGATCCGATCAACGGCCTGATGATCTACCCCGGTCGCGGTGGCAGCGCCGGCGACCGATTGCCGCGCAAGCCCGGTCCGCGCGCGGCCGGCGGCGCCGCGCCGATCCCGGATGACCCGGATCCCGAGCGGCTGCTGAACGTTCGCCGACACCGTGACCTCGCGATCGAGGACGGCCTGGCTTCGTGGCGGGAAGAGGAACGGCGGATCGGCCGTACGTTTGTGCCGGCGTGGCATCCCGAGGCTGGCTCAGCCGCCTGACACCCCGCCGCCGGACGAGCACCGCCGGACGCGGTTAATCGTCTCGCTGGAAGATCACTATTGCCGGTACGCTCGATCGTTGTGTACACCGCGACAGCCGTCTTCGACCTGCTCCTACCGGACGATTCGCGGTCGCTGAAGGCGAAGCGTTCCTACGTGCGGCCGATCGTCGCCGCTCTGCACCGCTTCGAGGTCGCCGCGGCCGAGGTCGGCGCACTCGACCTCCACGGGCGCACCGAGATCGGTGTCGCTTCCGTCGCCGCGACACCGGCGCACGCGCGCGAGGTCGTTGACTCGTGCGAGCATCTGATCGCCGGCCGGCCGGAGGTGGAGATCCTGTCCGTACGGCATCGGCTGCACGGTGAGGACGACTGACGCGACACCGTCCGCTCGTTGGGGGGAGCACTGATCCGGGGCCGAGCGGAGATGCCGAGCCCGAGTAGAGTCGGCATCAGTCCCCACCTTGCGACCGGACGCGACCCGCCGCGATGCTGCGCCCGCGACTAGCTTCGCGACAAGCGCGACAAGCCCGCGACAAGCACAGTGGAGGTGCGAAATGACGGATCCTGCGCGGATTCGCCGGCACGCCGAGCGGATTCGGGAGCTGGTCGCTTCCGCCGTACGGACCCAGGTCAAAGATCCCCGGCTAGGGATGCTCACGATCACCGACGCGAGGATCACCGGCGACCTCCGCGAAGCCACCGTCTTCTATACGGTGCTCGGCGACGCCGAGGAGAAGGCGGATACCGCCGCGGCCCTGGACAGCGCGAAGGGTTTGCTTCGCAGCACGGTCGGCAAGGCCCTCGGGCTCCGACACTCGCCATCGCTCGCGTTCGTCCTGGACGACGTCCAGGATCACGCCAAGGAGATCGACGAGCTGCTCGCGGTGGCCCAACACGCCGACGCCGAGGTGCAGCGCCGGGCGGCCGGGGCGACGTTCGCCGGCGACCCGCAACCGTACAAGGTCGATCACGTCGAGGACGACGACGAGGACGACGAGGACTGATCGGCGGATCTTGGTGCGTTTGGGGCGCTGCGGCACCGCAAATGCACCAAGATCTCAGTCCGCCGGTCGGGCCGCGCGGGCGAATGTTGCGGACCGTGGATGCCGTGGTTGCGGTGCGTCCACTATGCGAGATTCCGTCGACGGAGTATCACCTGAACGATAGTTTGGTGGGGTGATACCGGCGCCTACCCTGGCGCGGTAGCCCACGGCCACCCAATTCCGGCGATCCCGGACCGGCGGTCGCGACGGCAGTTCGAGTTCCACGTCGCAACGACATGCCTGTTCCAGGAGTCTCGCCATGCGTACGAACCGCAAG
The DNA here is from genome assembly GCA_963724705.1 of uncultured Actinomycetota bacterium. Classification (GTDB taxonomy): domain Bacteria; phylum Actinomycetota; class Actinomycetes; order Mycobacteriales; family Micromonosporaceae; genus DASQPR01. The sequence continues at coordinate 314,379 of CAVRVS010000003.1, read as the reverse complement.
CCACAGCCCACGCCCACGGTGCCGAATCCGGTCGAGGAAGCGCGTCGCGCCCTGCAGACGTCGATGGACACGCGTCAGTAGAACCTCGTCCGCGGGCCCCAATCGGTGCGCCCGCGACGGCACGAGCACGATCCGGCGGCAACCTCCCCAGGTTCGCTTCGCTAACCGCCGGCACGGTACGTCCACATCTGGGCGCCCGATCTGCTGATCATTCCGGCAGACCCGGCGCCCAGATCTGTGTGATCGGCGGCGTCCGCCGCGCTCACCGCGCTCACCGCGCTCACCGCGCCCACCGCGCCCACCGCGCCCACCGCGCCCACCGCGCCCACCGCGAAACCGATTGCCGCTGGCGGTGCGGGTTCTGCAAAGATCTGGGCCGTGGGTGAACCGGTGCGCGGCGATATCGAGGGGGATGTCAGCGAGCGCGAACCAGTCTCGGCCATCCTCGAGTCCGATCCCGCGCCGCCGGCTCCGAATCGTACGGATGCCCGGCGTATCGCCGCTCTGGCGCTGCCGGCGCTCGTCGTCCTCGCCGCCGAACCGCTCTACGTGCTGGTCGATACGGCGGTCGTCGGGCACCTTGGCGGCACCGCGCTCGCAAGCCTTGCTGTCGGCGGCACCGTCATCTCGTTCTGCGCGTGGCTCGGTGGCGTCCTCGCGTACGGCACGACCGGCCGCGCTGCCCGGCGGTTCGGTGCCGGAGACCGTCCGGGCGCGGTCGCGGAAGGCGTGCAAGCGTCCTGGCTCGCGCTCGCCGCCGGGCTGATCATCCTCATCGGCGCGCAGTTCGCGGCCGGTCCGGTTGTCCGTACCCTCGGAGGTTCTAACCCGGACGTGGCGCACGGCGCCATCACCTGGCTGCGGATCGCGGCGCTCGGCGCGCCCGGACTGTTGCTCGCGACGGCCGGCAACGGCTGGATGCGTGGCGTGCAGGACACGCGGCGACCGCTTATCTACGTGCTCGGCGCGAACCTATTCTCGGCCGCGCTGTCGCCGATCCTCGTCTACGGATTCGGGATCGGCCTCGCCGGCTCGGCCATCGCAAACGTCGCCGCACAGATGACCGTCGGCGTCCTGTTCGTGCACGCGCTGCTGCGGGAGCGGGTCTCGCTGGCGCCGCACCGCGCGCTGCTCCGCGCGCAGGTGACCGGCGGCCGGGACCTGCTCATCCGCGGTGGCGCGTTCCAGGTCTGCTTTCTGTCGATGACGGCCGTGGCATCACGGTTCGGCGCCGCCGCACTCGGTGCGCACCAGATCGCCTGGGAGTTATGGCTGTTCTGCGCGCTGGCCTTGGATGCGATCGCGATCGCCGCCCAATCGTTGGTCGGCGCCGCACTGGGCGGGTCGGACGCGCAAGCGGCACGGTCGCTCGCCCGTCAGTTCATCCGCGTCGGACTCGTCTGCGGCCTGGCGATGGGCGCGCTGATCGGTGCCGGCGTGCGGGTGCTGCCGCGCCTGTTCTCCAGCGACCCGCACGTACTCGGCCAAGCGCTGGTGATCTGGCCCTGGTTCGCCGCGATGATGCCGCTGTCGGCCGTCGTATTCGCGCTCGACGGCGTGTTGATCGGCGCGGGTGACCTCGCATTCCTCCGCAATCTCACGCTCGTCGCCGGTCTGCTGGCGTTCTGCCCGATGATCTGGCTCTCGCTCGCACTGCACTGGGGCCTGACCGGCATCTGGGCCGGACTGACGCTGTTCGTCGTCGTACGGCTGATCGGGATCGGAGTGCGCGTCCGGCGCGGAGCGTGGGCCGTGCCGGGTGCGACGCGCGCCTGACGCCGATGAAATGACAAGCTGATCCGCGTGTGCGCAGCCAAACATTCGTCGGCGGACGGCCCGGCCGGACTGATCGTGATCGACAAACCGGGCGGGATGACCTCGCACGACGTGGTTTCCCGGGTGCGGCGGCTGGCCCACACGCGCCGGGTCGGTCACGGCGGCACCCTCGATCCGATGGCGACCGGAGTACTCGTGATCGGCGTCGGTCGGGCGACGCGGCTCCTGACGTACGTCATCGGGGCCGACAAGCGTTACCGCGCAACGATCCGGCTCGGCGCGTCGACGATCACCGACGACGCCGAGGGCGAGGTGATCGCGCGGGCATCCGTCTCGGGCGTCAGCGATGACGCGGTGCGGGCCGGCCTCGCGGCGCAGACCGGCACCGTCAGCCAGGTGCCGTCCGCGGTCAGCGCCATCAAAATCAACGGCCAGCGGGCGTACGCCAAGGTGCGCGCCGGTGAGTCCGTCGAGCTGGCGGCGCGTACGGTGACGATTTCTGCGATCGACGTGCTGGACATCCGGCGGCTTCGTGTGGTCAGCGGGTCCGTCGTCGATGGCGCCGACGTAGTCGACCCTTCTGATGTCGTCGACGTGGATGTCGACGTGGCCTGTTCGACCGGCACGTACATCCGCGCGATCGCGCGCGACCTCGGCGCCTCGCTCGGTGTCGGCGGCCATCTGACGGCCCTGCGACGTACAGCCGTCGGCGCCTTCACGCTCGCCGAGTCGGTCACACTCGACGCCCTGACGGATCGGGTCGAAGCGGGCGGCTCACCGATCGGGCTGTCGTTGAACGAGGCGACCGCCCGGTTTTTCGCGCGACGCGACGCGACGCCGGACGAGGCGGTTGTTCTGTCCCACGGCGGTCCGCTGGTCGCGGTCGGTCTCGACGGGCCGTACGCCGTGTTCGGGCCGGACGGGTCGGTGATCGCGATCGTGACCGAGCGCGACGGCAAGACCCGCGCCGAGGTCGTCTTCGCCCCGGCCTGACGCTTAGCACCCGCCCGGCCGATCAACTGTGCCGATCAACTGTACGGAAGTTGGGCACCTCAGCGGCCGGACGCGACCCGTGTTCCGTACATTTGCCGGTGGGCGGACATCGGAGGGATGACACGTGCAGCGCTGGCGGGGTTATGAGGCGGCACCGGGCGGCTGGGGCCGATCGGTCGTCACCATCGGCGTATTCGACGGCGTACACCGTGGGCACCAGCAGATCATCGGCTACACCGTCGAGCGGGCCGAACAACTTGGCCTGTCGTCGGTGGTCGTCACGTTCGACCCGCACCCGGCCGAAGTCGTACGGCCCGGTGCCCATCCGGCCGTCCTGACCGAGCCGCACCGCAAGGCCGAGCTGATCGAGGCGCTCGGCGTCGACGTCCTCTGCGTCGTCCCGTTCACGCAGACGTTCTCGCAGCTCTCGCCCGAGCAGTTCGTTCACGATGTCCTTGTCGAGCACCTACACGCCTCGGTCGTGGTGGTCGGCGACAACTTCCGGTTCGGCCATCGCGCCGCCGGCGATGTGGAGCTGCTGACCCGGCTCGGCCGTACGTTCGGGTTCGGGGTCGAGGACGCCGAGCTCGTGACCGACAACGGGACGGTGTTCTCCTCGACGTACATCCGCTCGTGCGTGGACGCCGGCGACGTCGCGGCGGCCGCGGCCGCGCTCGGTCGGCCGCATCGGATCGAGGGCGTCGTCGTCCGCGGCGACCAACGTGGCCGGGAGCTGGGGTTCCCGACGGCGAACCTGATGTGCACGCGGTACGCGGCGATCCCCGCCGACGGTGTGTACGCCGCCTGGCTGCACGTACGGGACAAGACCTACAGCGCCGCCGTGTCGATCGGCACGAATCCGACGTTCGCCGGACGCGAGCATCGTGTCGAGGCCTACCTGCTCGACTTCGACGGGGACCTCTACGGCGAGCGGGTCAGTCTCGACTTCGTCGCGCACCTGCGGGAGCAGCGCCGTTACGAAGGTCCGGTGAAACTTGTCGAGCAGATCGCGAAGGACGTCACCGAGACCCGGGCCGTGCTCTCGCGTTGAGATATGCCGGGCCGGGCCGACCACCGTACCCGGCAGTAAGCGGTCAAAGAGGCCGAAACCGGACGGCGGTGAGCACGCTCGACGGTGTCGTTTCGTGGGATCGGCGCACCGACTGGTAGCCTTGACATCGACGCCGGGTAACCGGCAGGTTCCGCGTGCCTGCACGACGCCGCGGCCGCGCGGACCTCGAACCCACTCCGCATAACCGAACAGGGAGATCATGGCGCTCGCAGCAGAGCTGAAGACACAGATCATGAAGGACTACGCAACCACCGAGGGCGACACCGGGTCACCCGAGGTGCAGGTTGCGGTCCTGTCCCGCCGCATCGCCGACCTCACCGAGCACCTTCGCACGCACAAGCACGACCACCACAGTCGTCGCGGCCTGCTGCTGCTCGTCGGTCGCCGTCGCCGGCTCCTGAACTACCTGCAGAAGGACGACATCAGCCGCTACCGGTCGTTGATCGAGCGGCTCGGCCTCCGCAGGTGAACCAAGCGGGGGAGTGACCAGCATCGCGCCGCGAGACGGCGCGGCTGCCCGGTCGCTCCCCCGACTCATAACCGCACAGTCCATCAACGCCAACCCAGCAACACCCAATCCAATTGCACAGGATGACGACCCATCCCTCGCCGGGTAAGGCGCTCGGTGAACCGGTCTCCGGTAGTGGTCTTCGGGACACGCCCTTTTGGGCAGTGACTCCCGCGGGCTTCGATCGAAGACCGGCCCACTCGACAGAATCCCGCCGGCTGCGTCGTCGCCCGCCGGCCCGAGTCACGATGACCGGGTCGAGGAGACCAAGGAGCACAAACTACACATGTCCGAGCACACTCTCGGCACCGAAATCAGCAAGGCGATCATTGACAACGGGTCATTCGGCACCCGTGAGATCACCTTCTCCACGGGCCGCCTGGCCCGTCAGGCCGCCGGCTCCGCACTCGCGCAGCTCGGCGACACCGTCGTATTGTCCGCGACCACGGTGAGCAAGCACCCGAAGGACAACCTCGACTTCTTCCCGCTCACCGTCGACATCGAGGAGCGGATGTACGCGGCCGGGCGCATTCCCGGCTCGTTCTTCCGCCGTGAAGGCCGGCCGAGCGAGGATGCGATCCTCACCTGCCGCCTGATCGACCGTCCGCTGCGCCCGAGCTTCGCCAAGGGCCTGCGCAACGAGATCCAGATCGTCGGTACGGTGCTCGCCCTGGACCCGTCCCACCCGTACGACGTCGTGGCCATCAACGCCGCGTCGATGTCGACGAAGCTCGCCGGCCTGCCGTTCTCCGGCCCGGTCGGCGCCACGCGCGTCGCGCACATCGACGGCCAGTGGGTCGCCTTCCCGACCCACGACGAGCTGACCCGGGCCACGTTCGACATGGTCGTGGCCGGCCGGGCCCTGCCCGACGGCGACGTCGCGATCATGATGGTCGAGGCGGAGGCCACCGAGCACACGATCAACCTCATCGCCGGTGGTGCACCCGCGCCGACCGAGGAGGTCGTAGCGAGCGGTCTCGAGGCCGCGAAGCCGGCCATCCGCGAGCTGTGCCGGGCCCAGCAGGTGCTGGCCGACAGCGCGGCCAAGCCGACCGGCGAGTTCCCGGTCTTCCTGGACTACCAGGACGACGTGTATTCGGCCGTCGATGCGTCGGTGCGCGGCGAGCTTGCCGATGCGCTGAAGATCGCCGCGAAGCAGGAGCGGGAGAGCGAGCTCGATCGGCTCAAGGACGCGGCTCACGAGCGTCTCGACGGCCAGTTCGAGGGCCGCGAGAAGGAGATCAGCGCGGCGTTCCGCTCGGTCACCAAGAAGGAGGTGCGCGCCCGCGTCCTCCGCGACCAGGTGCGCATCGACGGACGTGGCCCGCGCGACATCCGCCCGCTGACCGCCGAGGTCGGCATCCTGCCGCGCGTACACGGCAGTGCGCTCTTCGAGCGCGGCGAGACGCAGATCCTGGGCGTCACCACGCTGAACATGCTGCGCATGGAGCAGGCGCTGGACACGCTGTCGCCGGAGAAGACCAAGCGCTACATGCACAACTACAACTTCCCGCCGTACTCGACCGGTGAGACCGGCCGGGTCGGCTCGCCGAAGCGGCGCGAGATCGGTCACGGCGCACTCGCCGAGCGTGCCCTGATCCCGGTGCTCCCGTCGCGCACCGAGTTCCCGTACGCGATCCGTCAGGTGTCCGAGGCCCTCGGCTCCAACGGCTCCACGTCGATGGGTTCGGTCTGCGCCAGCACGATGTCGCTGATGTACGCCGGTGTCCCGCTGAAGGCTCCGGTCGCCGGCATCGCCATGGGCCTGATCTCCGATGAGGTCGACGGCAAGATCTCGTTCGTGACGCTGACCGACATCCTCGGGGCGGAGGACGCGTTCGGCGACATGGACTTCAAGGTCGCCGGTACGTCGGAGTTCGTGACCGCGCTCCAGCTGGACACGAAGCTCGACGGCATCCCGTCCGACGTGCTCGCAGCCGCGCTGGCTCAGGCCCACGACGCGCGGGCGACGATCCTCGGCGTGATGCTCTCGGCGATCGGCGTCACCGGTGACATGAGCGACTACGCGCCGCGCGTGACCACGGTGAAGATCCCGGTCGACAAGATCGGCATGGTGATCGGCCCGAAGGGGCAGATGATCAACGCGATCCAGGACGAGACCGGCGCCGAGATCTCGATCGAGGACGACGGCACGATCTACGTCGGCGCCACGAACGGCCCGGCGGCCGCCGCCGCGGTCGAGCGGATCAACGCGATCGCGAACCCGACGATGCCGAAGGTCGGCGACCGTTTCCTCGGCACGGTGGTCAAGACGGCCGCGTTCGGCGCGTTCGTCTCGCTGCTGCCCGGCCGCGACGGCCTGCTGCACATCTCCAAGGTGGGCGACGGGACGAAGCGCGTCGAGCGGGTCGAGGACTACCTGAACGTCGGCGACAAGGTCGAGGTGCAGATCGCCGAGATCGACGCGCGCGGCAAGGTCTACCTGGACAAGGTCGGCTCGGACGGCGAGGTCATCGCCCCGGCCGGTGGCTCTGGACCGGGCAACCGGGACCGCGGCGGGGACCGTGGTCCGCGTGACCGCGGCGAGCGTGACCACGGTGACCGTGGCCCGTCCCGTGGTGACGACCGGGCGCCCTCGGGCGATGGCCCGGCCGGTGAGAGCGACGAAGCGCGCCGCCGGCGGCGTCGCCAGCGCTGACCAGGTCGTCCGTACGGACGATGAGCGCAACCCCGTGAGGGCGTAGGCATGCCTACGCCCTCACGGGTATCCACCCCTCTAGCTGGACCCTTGCGAAGGCTGATCCATGGACGCCGAAACACCGAACTCGCCCGCGTCGATCCCGCCGGCGTCGATCCCGCCTTCGATCCCGGCAGCTTCGATCCCGCCCGCGGAAACCATCGCGTTCAACCCGTTGGGCGGTACGGTGCGCCGCACGGTCCTGCCGAACGGCCTACGCATCGTCACCGAAGCGATCCCGGCGATGCGGAGCGTGTCGTTCGGCGTCTGGGTCGGCGTCGGCTCACGAGACGAAGAGCCCGGTCGCGCCGGCGTCTCACATTTCCTGGAACACCTTCTGTTCAAGGGTACGAACCGACGCAGCGCCATGGACATCTCGGCCGGCATCGAAGCCGTCGGCGGTGAGACGAATGCGTTCACCACGAAGGAATACACGTGCTACTACGCCCGTGTGCTGGACGAGGACGCGAGCATGGCCGTCGACGTGATGTGCGACCTGGTGGTGGACTCGATCCTCGCCGACGCCGATGTCGAGACGGAACGCGGCGTGATCCTCGAAGAGATCGCGATGCACGACGACGAGCCCAGCGACGAAGTGCACGACCTGATCGCGGAAGTCATCTACGGTCCCGGCACGCCGCTCGGCCGGCTGATCTCCGGCACCGAGGAGACGATCACGCCGATGACGCGCGACCAGATCGTCGACTTCTACCGGACGCGGTACGTCCCGGCGAACATGGTCGTCTCGGTGTCCGGGAACCTCGACCACGACAGCGTCGTCGCGATGGTGACCGAGTCGTTCGCGCGGTCCGGCGTCGCCGGTGCGACCGCCGAACCCTCCGCGTACCGGCCCACCGAACCACCAGCACCCGTACGCGAGCCGTCCGTCATCGTTCGCGACAAGGACACCGAGCAGGCACACCTGGTGCTCGGCTGCCCCGGCCTCACCCGCCTCGACGAGCGGCGGTTTGCCGTCGGCGTGCTGAACAACTGTCTCGGCGGTGGCATGTCGAGCCGGCTGTTCCAGGAGATCCGGGAGAAGCGCGGTCTCGCGTACTCGGTCTATTCGTACACATCGCAGTACGCCGACGCCGGCATCTTCGCGGTGTACGCCGGCTGCGCGCCGGGCAAGGTCGACGAGGTGCTTTCGCTGATCCGGGCCGAGCTGGTGCGGGTGGCCGCCGACGGGCTCACCGAGGCGGAAGTCGTCCGTGGCAAGGGCATGATGAAGGGCTCGCTCGTGCTCGGCCTGGAGGACACCGGATCGCGGATGAGCCGCCTCGGCAAGAGTGAGCTGCTCTACAACGACCTGATGACGGTGGACGACCTGTTGGCCCGGGTCGACGCGGTCACTGTGGACGACGTCCGGGACGTTGCCGCCGAGCTGTTGGCTCGACCGATGTCACTGGCGCTCGTCGGCCCGTTCGGCGAGCAGGACTTCGACCACCTGCTGACCGACTGATCCGCAGCGGAGTGGCTCTTGAGTCGTGACCCGGTGGTTGCGGCCCGGTTTGGCTAACGTGCCGACGTCCGCGCCCCACGGGCTCAGCTTCCACGGCTCGCGGCGGGCCGATGAGCTAGGTTGATCGCGTGACTGACGAACGCGAACCGATCCGGGTCGGCGTGCTGGGCGCGCGAGGCCGCATGGGCATCGAGGTGTGCCGGGCCGTGCAGGCGACCGATGACATGGAACTCGTGGCCATGGTCGACCAGGGTGACTGGCTGTTCAACGCGTCGGACGCCGGCGCCCAGGTGCTCGTCGACTTCACCAATCCCGATGTCGTGATGGATCACGTCCACTGGGCCGTCGACCAGGGGATCAACATGGTCGTCGGCACCAGCGGCTTCACCGACAGCCGGCTCGATCGGATCCGAGGCTGGCTCGCACTCAAGCCCGAGGTCGGCGTCATGATCGCGCCGAACTTCGCGATCGGCGCTGTGCTCATGATGGAGTTCGCCGCCCGTGCGGCCCGGTTCTTCGAGTCGACCGAGATCATCGAAATGCACCATCCGAACAAGGTCGACGCGCCGAGCGGCACCGCGATGCGAACGGCGGCGATCATCGCCGAAGCGCGCGCCGCGGCGTCGATGGGCAGCATGCCCGACGCCACCAAGGACGAAGCGGTCGGCGCCCGCGGCGCCGAAATCGACGGCGTGCACATTCACTCCGTCCGGGCCACCGGGCTCGTCGCGCATCAGGAAATCTTGTTCGGTACGGCCGGGGAAACGCTCACGATCCGCCACGACTCGTACGAGCGGGCGTCGTTCATGCCAGGCGTCCTGATGGCCGTGCGCGCGATCATCGACCGACCTGGCCTGACAATCGGACTCGGGTCACTCCTCGACTAGATTTCCTAGGCGCCTGGACCGATGGTCGGCGCACCCGGTGTGAACGTGATCTGGCGACAGGTCCAGAGCACTGGCGGGCGGGCGCCATGCCGGGTGGCGCACGTGGTTGTCCGGGCGTTGGGTGGTCAGCGCCGCCTGGAGCGCCGAAGTTCCGTACAAGTGCCGACTTGGGCGCCGGTCAGGCGGAGGCGTACAGCGCCGCCAAGTAGTAGACGACGCAGCCGACAGCGATCGTCGCTACCGCCAGGATGCCGATGATTCGGCCGATGTTGTCGGCCCGGCTCGGCACGATGGCGCCTGGCCAGCTCGGCGCCACAGCCCTAGGCGTTGCTTGGCTCCGAGTCGGCCGCCGTACCAAAACCATCGGGAACCCCCGCTTCCGCTAGGACCTCGCTGTGCCGGATATTGGACTCAAAGCACTCAACGAACCGGGCGCCAGGGGGCGACGGGCAGGGGTAGTCGACTAGCCGATCGATGGCACTGTCGGGCGCCGGGCGCGTGAGCGGGGCTGGACGTCGATCGCGTCCTGTGCGGTGCAACGCGGAGCAGGTGAGCAGCGTCAAGGCTGTTCGTCAGGCCGGAAGGCCGGCGATCGAGTTGGCGCCGCCATTGTCGAGAAAGCCTCTGCGTCGACCCGGCCCGGGCAGTTGTACGGGAGTTGGGCGCTGAACGCCGCGTGGAGCGCCGAAGTTCCGTACAAATGGATCGCTGAAAGCTAGGTCACTGACCGCGCCGCACTCGACTGCCCAAAAAGCGCGCGCGGTAATGTGCTCCAACGTGTCTCGTATCGCCCTGATCGCTTCCGCTATTTGTATCGTCGCGCTTACGGCCGCATGCTCGACTGCTAGCCCGAGCGCGATCTGGAAGGAACCGGCGACAAACGCGATATCGCATAGCGCGACGCCCGCCAGTAGCGCCCCTACGAGGACACTGAAGCCCGTCGCGACATTAACCGCCGCATGTCCGTTGTTGTCCACCGGCGAACTTAAGACGCTGCTCGGCGGTGCGAACAGCCAGACCAAGGTGACGGCCGTCGAGGGTGCGCCGGACTCCAACCACGACTTCGCCAGCTACGAGTGCAAGTACGGCAGCGGCGGCAAGCACCCGTTCGACCTCGTCGTCACGGCGGCCAAGCAGTACTTGTCGCCGCAGGACGGGATCGATGCCATCGCGAAGGGTACCCACGTTGTCATACACAAGGTGACCGGCGTCGGCGAGGTAGGGACCTTCTTTACCGACTCGGACGGCGAGTCGTTGATCGCCGTGGCCAAGGTGTCGCACCGCGAGACCCGTACCGTCATCTTCTCTGCCCCGGCCGTCGTACCTGAGCGGAACTTCGTCAACGTAGCGAAGCTGGTGCTCGACCGGATCTAGACCGCCACCGGACGATCCCAGCGCGGTGACATCCGCGACGAACATGACCTGCTGCGCCGCGCCCGGATGACGGGGACTAGGCGCCGGCCGCTTCAGCGTCAGGCGCATCGAGGGCGACGTGCAGGCGGAGTTGGTTGACCAGCAGGTCATCGACGTCGAGTGCGCGGGTCGCGCCGTCGGGCTCCCAGCCGGCCGAGGCGAGGAACGCCCTGGTCGCCGGGTCGCCGTCATATGCCCATGCGACCGCGGTGTCGAAGCCGTCGCGGCGCCATCCGTCCACCGCCGCCGCTAGCAGCCGGCTGCCGTGGCCGCGACGACCCCAGCGTGGCTCCACAAGCAGATCAGTGATCGACGCCGTCGACTCCGGCAGCGGCTTCTCCTCCGGGGCGAGTGCCGCGTCGTCGGCCGGGCCGGTCGCGACGAAGCCGACGACATGTGACCGCACGGCCGGCTCTTCGGTGGCGTCCGTGTCCGGCTCATCCGGCGGCGGGCCGGTCTGCTCGATCGCGATCATGATGTGGTGTCGCGGCGACGGGGGCTCCTCGACGGCGGCCAGCCACTGCTCAGCCATCCAGGCCTCGTCCAACTCGGCCAGTACGCTGCGCGGGAGCAGCCGGCGGTAGGCCGTACGCCATGTCGCCAGCTGGATGCGTGCGATCTCGGACGCGTCGCTTGGACGAGCGGGGCGGACGAAACCGTTAGCCATCGGGTCAGCGTACGTGCAGCGTGTAACGCAACTCCTCGACCGGTCGCGCATCGGGATAGTCGGCTGCGATGTCTTCGGTCCGCGTCTGGCCGTCGGCGACGTATCCGAAACGTTCGTAGAAACGCCGGGCGCGCGGATTGTCGGTCAGCACCCAGAGCCGGATCTCGGCCACGCCATGATCGGCGAGATGGTCGACCGCCGCCCGCATGAGTGCGTGGCCGGCCCGGGTCGACCAATGCTCGGCGGCGACGTAAATGGCGAAGACCTCGCCGATCGTCCGATCCGGGCCGCCCTCAGGCCGCCGGAAGCTGCCGACGGAGATGAATCCGACCACCTCGCCGTCAACCTCGGCGAGGAAGATTGCGCCGGGCGGCGTCCCACCGTCGATAGCGCGGCGCCACATCGCTGTTCGGGCGTCGACGTCGAGACGGTCGAGGAAGTCCTGCGGTATGACGCCCGCGTACGCCGCCTGCCAGGTCTTGACGTGGATGTCCGCGATCCGCTCGCTGTCGTCGAGGGTCGCTGGCCGTACCGAGATCATGGGATGTTCCTATCGGCGATGCGCAAGCAGCGTCAACGCGTTTACGCGCGGCCACTTCCATCGCGGAACCGACCGACTGTCGCATGGCCCACGATCTCGTCGTCGATCTCGGCGACGAAGCACTCGTCGGGCGGCGTCTGTTCGGCGATCTGCCTGCGCCGTCGTTACGCCCATACCGACGGATCGAAGCTGGCCAGATACGCCGCAGGAAGTACGTGGGCGTAGGCAGCCTGCCACGTTCTGATGTGGGCGCGCGCGATCTGATCGCTGTCGCCAACGGTTGCCGGCCGCACCGAGATCATGTGACGTTCCTATCGGCGTGGCCCGCACGGCGTCAACGCGCAAGGCCCGCCAGCGGGCGCCGCGTTGTGTCGGCCCCGGCGGATACGCTCGCGCCATGGATTCGCTGTCGGTGGCGCAAGCACGCCGGATCGCCCTCGCCGCGACCGGGTTCGGCGACCCGCGCCCGGCGGGGGCGATCAGCGTCCGGCATCTGCGTCGCGTGCTCGAGCGCGTGGCCTTGTTCCAGATCGACTCCGTCAACGTGCTGCAGCGGGCCCACTACCTGCCGCTGTATAGCCGGCTGGGTCCGTACCCGACTTCGTTGCTGGATCGCGCGGCCTACGGGCCGCACCGGCACGGCGCCGGCGGCATCCAGCTCGATCCGCTCCAGTTCTCCGGCCGGCTCTTCGAATACTGGGGCCACGTGGCGTCCTACCTGCCGGTCGAGTTGCATCCGTTGATGCAGTGGCGGATGAAGGACGACCATCCGTGGTCGGGCGTCCAACGGATCGCCCGCGAGAAACCGAAGCTGATGGCGCTCATTCGCGACGAACTCGCGGCGAACGGTCCGATGACGGCGGCCCAACTCGAGTCGGACATGGAGCGGCCGTCCGGCAACTGGGGCTGGAACTGGTCCGACGCCAAGATCATTCTTGAGTGGCTGTTCTGGCGCGGCGAAGTGCTGGTGAGCAAGCGCAATTCTGGCTTCGCCCGGCTGTACGACGTACCGGAGCGCGTGCTGCCGCCGGAGGTTCTCGTCGTGCCGCGACCGGATAACGCGGCGGCGATGCGGGCACTCGTCGGGCTGTCGGCGCGCGTGATGGGCGTCGCGAACGACGTCGAACTGCGTGACTACTTCCGGCTGCCAGTGGCCGGTTACCGCGCGGCCGTCAAGGAGCTGGTCGAGTCCGGCGAGTTGATCCGCGTCGAGATCGACGGCGCGAAAGGCGTGTTCTACCTGCATCGAGATGCGCGGATACCACGCCGAGTCTCGGTGGCCACGCTGGTGAGCCCGTTCGATCCGATCGTCTGGCACCGCGGTCGCACCGAGCGACTCTTCGACTTCAACTACCGGATCGAGATCTACGTCCCGGCGCCCAAGCGCATCTACGGCTATTACGTGCTGCCGTTCCTGCTCGGTGATCGACTCGTGGCCCGGGTCGACCTCAAGGCGGACCGGCAGAGCGGCGTGCTGCAGGTTCCGGGGGCGTACGGCGAGCCCGGCGCACCGCCCCACACGGCGGAGGCGCTCGCCGCGGAACTCGTCCGCCTGGCCGGCTGGCTTGGGCTAACGGCCGTCGAGCCACCGACCCGCGGTGACCTTGCCGCGAAGCTTTCCGGCGCGCTCAAAACTGTAAGCGCCAGCGGAACCGGAGCTGGGCTGGCGGCCGCGCCGTAGCCCGCGGCGTGCGGTCCGACCGGGCGGTTCGGCGGCGTGGCCGGTGTAGCGTTGTGGCGACGCGGAACACGGCCGTGGGCACTGAGCAGATGAGCACTGAGCCGATGGACCGATGGGCAATGACCGGGCAGCTCGATCCGAGGCGGCGATGACCCAGACGTACGAGCCGGTGGGTCAGCCGGAGCACGCCGCGTACGGCGTTGCCGGCGACGGGCACCAGCACGCCTTCGGCTACGTCTACGCCGACCGGCCGGCCGCGCCGCACGGGACGGCGGCCACGACGGCAACGGCGATGTACGCGCCACCCGGGATGGTGGCGATGCCGGCGCAGTACGCATATCCCGACGACCGGTTCGGCCGGCTCATGCTCCGGACCTGGGACCGCTCGCCGCGCTGGTCCGCACCGCTTGCCGTCCTGTTCTGCTTCCTCGGCGGAGTCGCCTACACGCTGCTCACGCATCCGACCTCGTCGGACGCGGCGTCGACGCCGAACTGCATCATCAAGCTCACGACGGGATTCGACTGCCCGGGCTGCGGCGGCACCCGTGCGTTCTACTACCTGATGCACGGCAACGTCCTCGCCGCCGCGCGCAGCCATCTCATCCTGGTCTTTGCTGCGCCGTATCTCGTCTACATGTACGTCGCCTGGGCCGGCGGCGCGATGTTCAACTGGAAGCTGCCGGCGTTTCGCCCCAGCCCGCGGGCGATCAGTATCTTCCTCGGCGTCTGGCTGGTGTTCAGCGTCTTGCGCAACCTGCCGTGGGCCCCATTCAGCTGGCTCTACGTCTGACGGTGTGCGGCGGGCCGACGAGCGGCCCAACGCCGACACACCACCGCCCGGCGCGCCGACGGGCGGCCGCGGCTCGGCTTGCGCCGGCGCGACCGCCCGTCACCCCTTGGCGAGCAATGACTCTGTGCCGCGGAACCTCGTCGCGGGCGTACCCGTCAGTCGGTCGCCTCGTCCTCGACGGTGCTGGACGCGGCCGACCCAGCTGAACCGGCTGACGGCTGCGCCGGGCTGCTCGTCGCCCGGCGGATGATCACATCACCGCTGACTGTGCGGATGCTCAGTTCCAACGTTGCGGACGACCCGGTGGGGGAGCTGTCCGAGACGCTAAGTTCGCTGCGGGTGTCGCCCGAGATTGTGCTGATGTCCATCCACACGGCGGTGCCTTCGGCCACACCGATCAGGACGTCGCCGGATGCGGTGTGAATGTTCGTCTGGCCGCGGGCGACGTTGCCGAGCTGGAAGTCGCCGGACGCGCTGGTCGCCCGCACCGATCCGCCGACCGCCTCGACAATGACGTCGCCACTGGCCGACTTCGTGGTGAGGTCGCCGCCGACGGCGCCACCGCGCACATCGCCCGAGGCACCATCGGCGTTCAGCGCACCGTCAACGCGCCGGAAGTGTGTGTCGCCCGATGCCGAGTGCCGGCGCAGGTCACCGGTGACGTGCTCGATCCGCATGTCGCCCGACGCCGTGTTGACGTCGGCGCTAGCGAGGCGGCCGTCGACCGTGACGTCGGCCGACGCGGTGCGTGCCATGATCCGGCTGTCGTTGGGGAGGCGGACGGTGACATCGACGGACGGTGATCGCCGAACGATGAAGCCGCGCGCCTGTGGCGTCTCGACAATGAGACCGTCGGCGGTCATTTCGACAATGGTCTCCGCGGCGGCCTGGCGGGCGGCGTCGCTGGAGTTGCCCGGCCGCACGTCGACAACGACCGAGTCACGCTGTTCGGCGACGAACCGCAGCGAACCGGACGAGATCCGGACGGTCGCTGCGATCGGTCCGGAGACTGGAAATTCAGGCATGATGACGCTCCTTGCGGTGGCGGGTGGCGTGCGCTTACAGACGATGAACGGGTACGGACAATCTGCGGTTGGACAGCGAGCAGCGTTGTCCCGGCTACGCGGGGCGGCCGTGGTGTCGTGGCCCGGTCCGACGATCGAGGTCGAGCAGATCGTCAGGCCTGGGCGAATCCGGTGATGCGGCGGCCGGGCCCGCGTCGTGGCGGCGACGGCGGCGTTGGTGGTGTGGGCGGACGCCCGATCGCGGTCGCGACGGCTCGGACGAGCCAGGCGTTGACCGAGATCCCTTCGACCGCGGCCATGCGCTCGACCTGCTCCTTGAGGGGTTCGGGCAGCCGGAGGGTGACCCGGGCCAGATCTGCGCCGGCGGCGTCGCGAACAGCCGTCCGCAGTTGGTCGGCCGCCTCGGCGAGTTGCTCGGCCACGGTCGGCGCGCGCGCGGCCGGCTCTGCGACGTCATCGATCTCGGTGACCGTGAGGTCGGCCTGGCGGCCGCGCAGCCGTACGTCGACCGTCGCCGAACGCAACCGCGCGGTGATCTCGGCGGCCGCGTCCGACAACGCCTCCAGCAGGAGTAACCGAGCCGATGATTCAATCGAGCTGCCCAGGAGTTCGGCGGCCCGGACCACCTCCGGCCCGCCCGGCGCGGCGCTGGCAGCCAAGTCGCGCTGCAGTCCGTCGATGTACGGTGTCAAATCCATGACGCCATCATGGCAACTGCATGACGTCATGTCAAGTCCGATGCGACGTCACTTTGACGTCAGTCGACGCCACCCCACGTCGACCCGGTTGCCGCCGCCGTCGGGCCACCACCGATGGTGTAGCGCGATCTGCGGCGGGTGTGCGGCCGGTGTGACCAGGACCGCGTGGTCTAGTGATGTAATCCGGGTGTCGGGTGACCGAAACACGGGGTCGGCGGCAACCGTTAGGCTCGCGATAGTCCCGTACGGCGACGGCGCAACCACACCAGGCGTCCCACCAGTCCGGGTGCTCCGACGGCGGAGAGGGGTCGACTACGTGAACAGCACCGCGTCAGCCGAGGTCGTCCTCGTTGCGTGGACGCATTTCGCACCGCCGGCCGATGCGGAGCTGATCACGACGAACGGCATCCAGTGGCAAAGCGATGCCGACGGCGGCCAGGCGCTGGCCGAATTCGCCGGGCGCGCCTGCTACCAGGCCTGGCACAAGCCGAATCCGTCGACCGCGACGAACGCCGGATACCTGCGACACATTCTCGAGGTTGGTCACCTCTCGGTGATCGAGCACGCGAGCGCGACGTTCTACATCACCGGCGTCTCGCGGTCGCTGACCCACGAGTTGATCCGGCACCGGCATTTCTCCTTCAGCCAACTGTCACAGCGCTATGTGCCGGCCGGAGACGCCGCGATGGTCGAACCCGATGTCATCGCCGATGACCCGGAATTGCACCGGATCTTCGTCGCGGCGACCGACGCCAGCCTGACCGCCTACCGCCAATTGCTGACCGGCCTCGAAGGCCGCCTCGCGGCCGGCAGTGCCGGCGCGACGGCCCCGGCCGGCAGTGCGACGGTGCGCCGCAAACAGGCGCGGCAGGCGGCGCGGTCGGTGCTCCCGAACGCGACCGAGACCCGCATCGTCGTGACCGGAAACTATCGTGCGTGGCGGCATTTCATCGCGGTCCGGGCCACCGAACCGGCCGACGTCGAAATCCGCGAACTTGCCATCGCATGTCTCCGCGAGCTCCAACACATCGCGCCGAACGTCTTCGGCGACTTCGTCATTTCCACGCTCGCCGACGGCACCGAGGTCGCGGCGAGTCCGTATGCCACCGAGGGTTGACCACGACCGTCCGTAGCCGGATGTCGCGCGACGACGGCACGGACGGCGGGGCGAACCTCACGAACACTGACGGCCGGAAAGGCCGCCGCACAGATTAGGTTGACGTATATGACCATCACGGGCATGAACACCACCGGAACCGCACGGCCGTTCGGACAACTCGTGACAGCGATGATCACGCCGATGACGGCCGATGGCACGGTCGATCTCGACGGCGGCCGGCCGGCTCGCCACATACCTGGTGGACGAGCAGGGCAACGACGGGCTTGTCATCAACGGGACGGCCGGCGAGTCGCCGACCACGACCGACGCCGAGAAGGAAGCGCTGGTGCGCGTCGCACTCGACGCCGTCGGTGATCGGGCGCGCATCGTCGCTGGTGTCGGCACCAACGACACGCGGCACACGATCGAACTCGCCCGCGCGGCCGAAAAGGCGGGCGCGCACGGCGTGTTGGTCGTGACGCCGTACTACAACAAGCCGCCGCAGTCCGGGTTGCTCGCGCACTTCACCGCCGTCGCCAGCGCCGTGGATACGCCGGTGATGCTGTATGACATACCGCATCGATCGGGTGTCGCGATCGCTACCGAGACGCTCGTGCGGGCGTCCGAACACCCGGGCATCGTCGCGGTCAAGGACGCGAAGGACGATGTGGTCGCGACGTCGTGGGTCACCGCTCGAACCGACCTTGCGTTTTACTGCGGATCCGACGCGATGACGCTGGCCCAGCTCGCGGTCGGCGCCGTCGGCGTCGTGGGCACCTCAACCCACTTCATCGGTACGCAGACGAAGCAGATGATCCTCGCGTACGAGTCGGGCGACGTGACCCTGGCCCGCCGCCTGCATCGCCAGTTGCTGCCGTTGTTCACCGGGATCTTCAAGACGCAGGGCACGATTCTGGTCAAGGCCGGTCTGGCGACACTGGGTCTGCCGAGCGGGCCGGTGCGATTGCCGCTGGTCAACGCGACCGCGGACGAACTGGCCACGCTGATCGTGGATGCCGCGGCGGCCGGCGTGACGTTACCGGCGGCGGGGGCGGGCAGTCCGGGCGATAACGCCGCAACGGCGCGGCCGGAGGTGGCGCGCGCATGAGTCAGGCTCATGTCGACCTGGATCTGCCGGGCCCGCTGGCCGCGGGCGCACTTCGGGTGACGCCGCTGGGTGGCCTCGGCGCGATCGGTCGCAACATGACCGTGTTCGAGTACGAAGGCAAGCTCCTCGTCGTCGACTGCGGCGTCCTGTTCCCGGACGTCGACCAGCCCGGTGTCGATCTGATCCTGCCGGACTTCGAGGCGATCATCGACCGGCTCGACGACGTACAGGCGATCGTGCTCACCCATGGGCACGAGGACCACATCGGCGCGGTGCCCTACCTGCTGGCCCACAAGCCGGATATCCCGCTCGTCGGCTCGCAGTTCACGCTCGCGCTCGTCGAAGCGAAGCTGGCCGAGCGCCGGATCACGCCGTACACGTTGACGGTCAAGGAAGGCGCCACGGAGCGGCTCGGCCCGTTCGAGTGCGAGTTCTTCGCGGTCAATCACTCGATCCCGGACGCGCTCGCGGTTGCCATCAAGACGCCGGCCGGCATCGTGCTGCACACCGGCGACTTCAAGATGGACCAGCTGCCGCTGGACGGGCGGATCACCGACCTCGCCGGCTTTGCCCGGCTCGGCGCGCAGGGCGTCGACCTGTTGCTGTCGGACTCTACGAACGCCGAGATCCCCGGGTTCGTGACGCCGGAGCGCGAGATCGGCCCGGTGCTGGACGCGATTTTCGCCAAGGCGCGTGGGCGGATCATCGTGGCGTCGTTCGCCTCGCACGTGCACCGCGTGCAGCAGGTGATGGAGGCGGCGTACGCCCACGGGCGCAAGGTCGCGATGGTCGGCCGCAGCATGGTCCGCAACATGGGCATCGCGCGCGACCTCGGCCTGCTGCACATCCCGCCGGGTCTCGTCGTGAGCCTCGACGACGCGATGACGCTCCCGCCGGAGCAGCTGGTGCTCATGTCGACGGGGTCGCAGGGCGAGCCGATGAGCGCGCTCGGGCGGATGTCGACCGGCGACCACCGGCACATCGCGATCGCGTCCGGTGACACGGTCGTGCTCGCCTCGTCGCTCGTGCCGGGGAACGAGACCGCCGTCTACCGGGTCATCAACCAGCTGTCCCGCGCTGGCGCGATGGTGGTGCACAAGGACATCGCCAAGGTCCACGTGAGCGGTCACTCGCCCGCGGGTGAGCTGCTCTACCTGCTCAACGTCGTACGGCCGGCCAACTTCATGCCCGTACACGGGGAGTGGCGGCACCTGCGGGCGCATGCACGCCTGGGCATCGAGTCCGGTATACCCGAGGAACGCGTGGTGATCGCCGAGGACGGCGACGTCGTCGATCTCGTGGAGGGACAGGTGCGCCTGGCCGGACACGTACGCAGCCGCTACGTCTACGTCGACGGGCTGGCGGTCGGCGATGTCGGCGAGTCGTTGCTCACCGAGCGCCGGATCCTCGGTGACGGTGGATTCATCGCCTGTACGGTCGTCGTGGATTCGGTCACCGGCAAGGTGGTCGGCGGTCCGACCGTGTCGGCCAAGGGGTTCAGTGAAGACGCCTCCGTCTTCGAGGCCGTACTGCCGGTCGTGACCGAGGCCCTCGATCGCGCCGCCGCCGACGGGATTGCCGATCCGCATCAGCTGCAGCAGGTCGTCCGGCGCACGATCGGTCGGTGGGTCAACGACAAGTACCGCCGCCGGCCGATGATCGTGCCGAACGTCGTCGAGGTCTGATCGCGTCCGTTGGCGACCCCAGACAGCGGCGACCCGGACAGCGGCGACCCAGACAGCGGCGACCCGGACATCGGAGGTCCCGGACATACGATGTCCCGGCCCTGCCCGTCCCGGCCCGGCCCGGCAAGAGCGAGGGTATGCGGCGGGAACCGGTCGCGGATCGGCGCCGTCGTAACGACATGCCTCATCACGCGTTGACTCGGGTTTCGCGACGGGTCGGCCTGCTCGCGATCGCATCGGCCCTGGCCACGCTGACTGTCGCGGGCTGCGCCCAGGGCTCGGGCGCGACGTCGCGCGCCGGCGCCGCGCCGGCGACATCCACGCCGCCAGCAACGGCGGGCCCGGGACCGACCGAACCGGCGCCCAGGACGACCGGGCCGAGCACGGGGTCCATCGTCACGCCGCCGCCCCGAGCCGGATCCGGCACCGACGCCGTCCCGCCGAGTTCGACCGTCCTCGTCGCCTCACTGACCGCGCAGACCCTCGGCGTGGTCACCGATCGCGACATTTACGGACCGGTCACCGTGACCAACGCGGGGCTCGTGACACAGGTCGCTCGCTTGATCAACAATGCGCCGCCCCGGGTGGCGGCCATCGCGCGATGCCCGATGGAAGGCACCGGAAACCTGACGATCGTCTTCGAGTCGTCGGCCAGTGGCCCGCCCGCCGCGACCGTCATCATCAGTACGTCCGGCTGCCCGGGGATTACCGTACGTCCGGCCGCCGGCGGCGTAATCGGGCTGGACGGCGGCGCGGACACGGTCAAGCAGATCGAGTCGATTCTCGGACTGCCCTGGCCGAAGCCGGCCGGTTAGGTCCGCCCGTTAGATCGCCGGTCAGATCGGCTGACTGAAGGCTCGATCGGGGCCGCCGGTCGGCTTACGCGCGCGCACCGATGGCCGCAACCGAGGAGACGATCCGAGAATGACCGAGCAACCCGCCGCCGATGACTCGTCGCTCGAACAGATCGAGGGCGACGTGTGGGGCGATCCGGCGCCCGGAGCGACCGACCTCGTGACGACGGTCCACCGGCTTCGGCGCAAGCCGATCGGCGCGCTGACCGCGGAGGATCTCCGGATGCTCGTGGCGCAGCAGGTCGGGCTGGACGTCCTCGTGCCGCGGGCGCTGGTCCGGTTGGAACGCGATCCGTTGCTCGAAGGCGACTACTACCCGGGCGATGTGCTGGTCGCGCGGTCGACGCGATGGTAGCGGTCCGGCTCAGCGCCGATCGCGGGCCTGCGCCGCCAGCGCACGGGCCACGTCGGCCCGCAACTCACCGAGCAGCCGGCGCAGACCCGTGGGTACGTCCTCACGGGCGAGTAGCGCATCGGTGCGGTCGAGCGTGTCGGTCGAGACGAAATACCGCGGGTAGAGGCCGGCCGCGATGGTCCGTGCGATCTCCGTGGTCCGGGTCGCCCAGACGTCGACGATGACGTCGAAGTAGCGGTCGACGTACGGCGCGAGCAGGTCGAGTTGGTCGGGCTGGACCATGCCGACACCGGCCGGATTGCGACGTACGCCGCCGATGATCCGTTCCTGCGTACGGTTGGGCAGGTCGGAGCGGTCGATCACGGACGCCCAGGCGGCCGCCTTCGCGTCGGCGCTCGGCCGGGCGGCCAGCGCACCGGCGGTGTTCTCGGCCCCGGCGGTGGTGTTGTCCCGTACGCGTTCGGCCTCGATATCGGCGTCGTCGAGGCGACCGTGGCGGGCCAATGCGCCGGTCAGTGCCCACCGCAGATCGGTGTCGACGGTGAGTCCGTCGAGCTCGCGACGTCCGTCCCGCAGCGCGGCGATCAAGTCCAGGTCATCGTCGCTCGCCGCGACCCGGATAAACTGCCGTGTCCACGCGAGTTGACCGTCGCTGCCGGCCGGGGCCGACGTCATGTGTTCGCGGGCCGAGCGCGCCACCAGCGCTGTCGTCTCGTCGCGGGCGTCCGGGATCCACGTACAGGGTCAGCGCCGTGACAACGTCGGCGTGCAGTGTCTCCACGACGCCGATGTCGGTCTCGCTGTCGATGCCGGCCAGGACCATCGCGATGAAGTCGCGCGCGCCGGCCTCGGCACTGCGCACCATGTCCCAGGTCGCGGCCCAGCACAGCGCACGGGGTAACGACTCGACGATGGCGCCGATGTCGGTCCGGGCCGTCGCCAGCGACCGTTCGTCGAGCCGGATCCGGGCGTACGTCAGGTCATCGTCGTTGAGCAGGACCAGTGGGGGTTGGCGCCGGCCCACGAGCGCGGGAACCTCGGTGCGATCGCCCACGACGTCAAGCTCCACCCGGTCGATCCGGACGAGACCCTCCGGGGTCCGGTCGTAGAGGCCGATCGCGATGCGGTGGGATCGCAGTGTCGGGTGCTCGGCCGGCGCTGACTGTAGGACGGCGAAGGACGTGAACCGGCCGTCGTCGCCCACCGTGAAGTCCGGCCGCAGCGTGTTCGGGCCGGCGGTCTGCAGCCACTCGCGCGACCAGGCGGACAGATCACGCCCGGACGTCTGCTCCAACGCGGCCAGCAGGTCGGCGAGCGTCGTGTTCCCCCAGGCGTGGTCGGCGAAGTAGCGCTGCGCGCCGGTGAAGAACTCGTCCGCGCCGACCCACGCCACGAGCTGCTTCAACACCGAGGCGCCCTTGGCGTACGTGATGCCGTCGAAGTTCAGCGCGACGTCGTCGAGGTCGCGGATGTCGGCGACGATCGGATGGGTCGACGGCAGCTCGTCCTGCCGGAGCGCCCACGTCTTGTCGTCGCTCGCGAACGTCGTCCAGGCGTCGCGGTAGCGGGTCGCCTCGGCCAGGCACCGGGCGGCCAGGTAGGTCGCGAACGACTCCTTCAACCACAGGTCGTCCCACCAGCGCATGGTCACCAGATCGCCGAACCACATGTGCGCGAGTTCGTGCAGGATCACCTCGGCCCGCGACTGCCGGCTCGCCTCGGTCGTCTTCGAGCGGAACACGAACGCTTCGGTGAACGTGACGCACCCGACGTTCTCCATCGCGCCGATGTTGTATTCGGGCACGAAGACCTGGTCGTACTTCGCGAACGGGTAGGGCTGGTCGAAGTGCTCGATGTAGTAGTCGAAGCCCTGCTTCGTGATCTCGAAGATGTCGGCCGGCTCCAGGTGTTCGGCGAGCGATCGCCGGCACGCCACGCCGAACGGCACCACCCGCCCGTCCGGCGCGGTGTACGTGTCCGTGACGTAGTGGTAGTCGCCGGCGACGACCGCGGTGAGGTAGGTCGAGATGCGCGGCGTCGGAGCAAACCGCCACGTGGCGGCGTCGTCGCGGACCGCGCCGTCCGCCGCCTACTGCCGGCGTTGGGATCGGAGCCGGCGAGTTGGAGATGACGAGCCACCCCTGCGGCACCGTGACGGTGAACGCGAAGCTCGCCTTGAGGTCCGGTTGCTCGAACGTCGCGTAGAGCCGGCGTGCCTCGGGCACCTCGAAATGCGTGTACAGGTACGTACGTCCGTCGGCCGGGTCGACCGTACGGTGCAGACCCTCGCCGGTGTTCATGTAGGCGCAGTCGGCCTCGATGCGCAGCACGTTGTCGGCTGCGAGGTCGTCGAGGTGTACGCGACTGTCGACGTAGGTCGTGGCCGGATCCAGGGCGCGCCCGTTCAGCGTGATCGTCCGCACTCGGGGCGCGATCAGGTCGACGAACGTGGACGCGCCGGGCGACGTACACGCGAAGTGGATCTCCGTCACCGAGTCGAAGGTCGCGCCACCGGCGGTGAAATCGAGATCGACGGCGTACGTGTCGATCCGGAGCAGTTCACCGCGCGTACGCGCCTCGTCACGGGTCAGGTTGGTTCCGGGCACCGGCGGCCTCCGTCGCATCGCGGGCATTCCCGCCAGACGTTACCGCCCGACGCGATCGGGTCTATGCAACCGCCGGGAGCATGTGACAGGCTGCTGCCCTCATCCATGGGGGACACACGGAACGGCCATGCGCAGAATCTTCCACGCACTCACCGTCGTCATGCTGCTTGCCGGCTTCTACGTCTTGTGCCTCGCGATCCTCGCCGCGCTGATCGCCCTCGACGTCGTCGTCACCAAGGCCGACGCGTCGACGCCCGCGCTCGCCCGCGAGGTCGCGATCGCCTACCTGCTCACCGCCGTCGCCCTCTACGTGGTGGTGCGGGGTGTCTTCGTGTCCACCCGGGTGCGGCACCGGCACATCGTCGGCGTCATGGTGACCGACCGCGACGAACCGGCGCTGTGGGAACGCGTGCGATTCCTGGCTCGCGCGGTCGACACCCGGCCGCCCACGCGGATCTACCTCGTGCCGGACGTGAACGCGGCGGTCTGGGAGAACGCGAAGCTCCTAGGTCTGATCCCGGGCCGGCGCAGCATGATGATCGGGATGCCACTTCTGATCGCGTTGACGCCGGCCCAATTCGACTCGGTCATCGCGCACGAACTCGGTCACTACGGCAATCGCGACACGCGCCTCGGCGCGCTGGACCATCGCGTCCGGGAAAGCGTGATGGCGGCCGTCGCCGCGGCGCAGGGGAGGCTCACCGGGCGGCGGCGGGCCGATGGCACGCCACGCCGGTTCCGCCTGCCGGGTCAGGCGGTATTCGTCGCGCTGTTCCGGGCGTACGCGCGTCTGGTCCTGTCGGTGACGCAGCAAGCCAGCCGGCGACAGGAATTCGCCGCCGATGCCGTCGCGGCCGGCATCGCCGGCCAGGCCAATGCCGCCGCCGGACTGCGGGAGTTGCCGGCCGTCGAGGCCGCGTTCAATTTCTACATTGACCGGTACGTGGCGGCCGGCGTCGAGCGTGACCTGCTTCCGTTCCCGGCCGAGATATTCGGCGGGTTCGCTTCGTTGCTGGCCGAACCGTCGCGACAGGCCGATCTGGACGAACTGCGGCAGGATCCGACGGCCGAGGCACCGGATCCGTTCGATTCGCACCCCGCGATTCGGGACCGTATCGCCGCCATCGAGGCATTGCCGCCGGACGGTCGCCCGGTGGACACATCCGACGCGCGTGCGCTGGCGACGCTGTCCGATCCGGCGGCGACCCTGGCCGCTGTCGGGGCGCGAATGCTCGACGGCAACGGCTCCGGCAAGCGGGCGGTCGACTGGGACACGCTCGCCACCGCGGCGGGCGCAGACCGGGCGGCTCGATCTTCCGACCCGTTGCGCGTCGCCGTCGCGTCGTTCTATCAGCAGCCGCGTCCGTTGTCCGGTTTCCTAGACGCGGTCGACGCCGGCCAGCTCGGAGAGATTCTCGATCGACTACCGAAATCCGATGGCGCGACGAACGTGAAGGCGGGCACCCGGGCGGCCGAGGAACTCGCGAAGACGTCGATGATTCCGATGGTTGCGGCGTGGGCACTGGCCGAGCTGGCCGCGCAGGGCCGCGTACGCTGGCGCAACTCCTGGGCCGATGCCGGCGGCGCGGTCGAGATGTCGCCCGACCTCGAGGAAAAGCTGCAGGCCGCGATCGACGCCTTGGCGGCCGTCTCACCCGACGCCGGGCCGATGCGCGCGGTCGTCTACGCGATGGGAGTGCCAGCGTGAGCGTGTTCGACAAGTTGCGGGGTAAGAAGCCCACGTTCGGGGTTGTGGGCGCCGCGGCTCCGGTCTCGACCGAGCCGCCGCCGCGCACGATCAAACCGGCCGAGTACGGGTTGCCGCCGCGAGCCGAGTTGGTCGACAAGCTCGCCGAGCCGCACCCGCTCACGGTCGCGGTATTCGAGGCCGTCGAGCGGCGGGACACGGGCGCGATCATGGCCGTCGTCGAGACCGCTGGCACCGACTGGGAACGGCGGCATGCCCTGGTGTCCGCGCTCGCGACTCGCGCCGACGAAGACGCTGGTTGGCTCCAAGCGTGGCTCAGCGCCGAGCCGGACAACGCGATCGCGCTCGCGACGTACGCGAAGAATCTGTCCACGACTGCCTTCGCGATCCGTACGGCGTCTCGGGCCGAGGACGTCGAGCGGGACCAGTGGGAGGCGTTCTTCCGGGTGCTCCGGCAGGCACCGGAACACTGCCTGCACGCGGCCGCGGTCGCTCCGGAAGACCCGACGCCGTGGGTGGTCCTGCAGACGATCGCGCAGGGCCTGCAGTACGACAACGACGAGTACCGGAAGATCTTCGGCGAGGTCATGTCGCGCGCTCCGTATCACGTACACGCGCACGCCGCCGCGCTGTCTTACTGGCTGCCACGCTGGTTCGGCTCGGACGAACTGGCCGAGTCGTTCGTCAACGAGGCGACGCTCGGCAAGCCGGCTGGGACGCTTCTCACCCATCTCCGGCTCGAATGGTTCTACTTCGAGCGGATCCCCAAGACCGAGGTCGACCGCGAGGACTTCTACCACGGTCCCGAGGTCCAGGTCGCTATCGACACCGCGCTCGCCGACCTGCAGGCGGCCGTGGCCGACCGGCCGGCCTATGCGACGCAGCGCCACTGGCTCGCGTACTTCTTGACGCGCGCCGGCCGCTACGCCGAGGCGTACGACATGTTCCGGCAGATCGGCCCCTACTTCGGCGGATGGCCGTGGGCCCTGGCCAAGGATCCCGTCAGTCGCTTCACCGGCACCCGGGCCGAGGCCGTGATGGGCTGGGAGGACGCCGGTCGGCCGCCGCTGCCGGGCCAGCCGTAGCGCTCCTAGCTGCTGGCGGCGGTCCGCAGCTCCTTGGCCAGCGCGTAGAGCAGCGACGGATTCGGGACGTTCGACGTCGTGGCCACGACTCGCGACGTGCCGCGTTCGGTGATCCGGAAGTACGCGCCGACGATGTCGAATGCCTGTACGTCGGCCCAGCGGGCGGTGCCGGCCCGGGTCGTCACGCCGTCGCGGTCGATCGTGATGTCGCCGAACCGAACCCCTTGACCTTGCGCGATGGCGCGGCGCATCGGTGGCAACAGTGCCGCGCTGACCTGGACGTTGATCCGTCGGCGCAGGTCGTCCTGGTCGTCCCAGAAGTTCGTGGCCGTGAAAGTCGCGCCGTCGTCGCGTGTCGCCGTGATCCGGTCGTACGTGCCGGTCCACACTCCCAGCGTGTTCGCCTTGACCACCTTCTGGAACACCGTGGACACGTCGGCCCACCGCCAGACGTCGAGGTCGGCCGGCTGACTCTTGCCCGCGCTGGTCGCGACGATGAAGCCGGACTGGAACACGTACACGCGGCGGGCCGCGACGCGCGCGTTCAGGTTCGGCGTACGCAGCAGCAGCCACAGCTCGTAGATCGGGGCGACGCACCAGATCAGCGCGATCGACAGGATGAGAACTCCGATCACGAGCGCCTGATTCGGCCGGCGCGGCCGGAACACCTTGACCAGATCGCCAAGTCCTTGCTCGGCGGCGGTCGATGCGACGTCGGGCGGCAGTGGCTCGTCGTACGGTGTCACCGGCGGCCGGACCGACGGCCCGGCCGCCGGCGGTGTGGCCGAGTCGCCGGCGACCTGGAACGGCACGTCTCGTACGGGCGGTGCGTACGGGGTCGCGTCGCCGGTGCCGGTCGGTTGGGCCATCGGTGTCTCCTTCGTACGGACGCTCGGGGACGCCCGGCCGGGGCCGGGGCGGTCGCGCACATTACCGTGCCGATCGCGGGTGGGCCACCCCGTGGCAGCGAAGGTGCGTGTCGACCGTGGCACGAACGGACGTGACATCGGCTCACGTCGGCGTCGACGGTCCCGGCGCGCCGTGACGGGCAGTCGAGCCTCGCGCGGTTACCGTGTAACGAATGGCGGGTCGCACTTCCTCGGCGGGCCGGCGAAGCACCGCGTCCACGCGGCGCACGCCGGCCACGACCGCGTCGCGACGCGCCGCCGAGGAACGCCGTGGCCGCGAAACCTGGCCGCCGCGACGAGCACCGGCCCGCGGCAGTGCCGCCCGCCGCGCCGCCCGTCGACGGCGCGCCGCCAATTTCCCCGGCCCGCTGGACGTCATCGGCAAACTCATCGTCGGCTTCTGGATGGGGATCGCGCACCTGCTCGGCTGGATCGTCCGGGCGGTCGGCCGCCAGGCGGCAACGGCGCGTGGCCTACATCCCCAACACCAGCGCGACGGAGCGGCGCTCCTCGCGTTCGCCGCGGCCCTCCTGCTCGCCGTGGCCGTGTGGTTCGACCAGGGCAGCGTCGTCGGCAAGGACATCAACGAATTCGCCCGCCTGCTGCTCGGCGCGGCGGCGGTCGCGCTGCCGCTCATCCTGCTGATCTCGGCGATCCGCATGATGCGGCATCCGGAGGAACCGGAGGAGCATCACGGCCGTGGCATCGTCGGCTGGTCGGCGATCTTCGCCGGTTGGAGCGGCCTGCTGTATCTGCACGCGCACAAGCGGATCGATATTTCGACGTCCGGCGGCGTGCTCGGCCGGCTGACCGGCGATCTGTTCGCCCGCGCCGTGAGTGCGTGGGTTGCCGTGCCGGTGCTGGCGATGCTGACGGCGTTCGGCATCCTGGTGGTGACGGCGACACCGATCAACAAGATCCCGTCCCGTTTGGCCCAGTTGCGCGACATGGCGCTCGGTCGGGTCGGGAGTCGCGCGCCGGCCGACTATGACGAGGCCACCGACGACGACTTCGAAGACTACGACAACGAGTTGCCCGCCACCGGCCGTCGACGGTCGGGCGGCCGGCGGCGGCAGTCCGCCTACGCCGACGACGCGCTCGATCGCCGCCCGTTGCCGCTGCCGATCGAATCGGCGGCCGACCCCGATCCGATCTCCGCCCGCGAGACCATCGCGCTACCCCGGCCGTCCCGGTCTCGCAAGGCGCCGGAGCACTCGGCGTTGCCGCTGCGGCACGAGCAACTTGTGCTGACCGATGGCGACTACAAGCTACCGCCGTCGAACATGCTCGGCGTCGGCGAGCCGCCGAAGGCACGCAGCAAGGCGAACGACGACGTGATCGCCGCCTTGACCGGCGTATTCGACCAGTTCGATGTCGACGCCGCAGTCACCGGATTCACGCGTGGCCCGACGGTCACCCGGTACGAGGTCGAACTCGGCCATGGCGTGAAGGTCGAGCGGATCACCCAGCTGTCGCGCAATATCGCCTACTCGGTGAAGTCACCCGACGTGCGCATCATCAGCCCGATCCCGGGCAAGAGCGCGGTCGGCATCGAGGTGCCGAACCTGGACCGGGAGAACGTCGCGCTGGGCGACGTGCTGCGGTCGCGGTTGGCCAACTCCGACCACCACCCACTCACCGTCGCGCTCGGCAAGGACATCGAAGGCGGGTACGTCGTCGCGAACCTCGCGAAGATGCCGCACATCCTGATCGCCGGCGCGACCGGTGCCGGCAAGTCCTCGTGCCTGAACACGATCCTGGTGTCGCTGCTGGCCCGGACGACGCCAGACGAAGTGCGGCTGCTCCTGGTCGACCCGAAGCGTGTCGAACTCACGTCGTACGAAGGGATCCCGCATCTCGTCACGCCGATCGTGACGAACCCCAAGAAGGCCGCAGACGCGCTGGACTGGGTCGTACGCGAGATGGACATGCGCTACGACGACCTGGCGGCGGCCGGTGTCCGGCACATCGACGACTACAACAAGAAGGTCCGCTCCGGTCAGATCAAACCGCCGCCCGGCAGCGAGCGCGTCATCACTCCGTACCCGTATTTGTTGGTGGTCGTGGACGAGCTCGCGGACCTCATGATGGTCGCACCGCGCGACGTCGAGGACGCGATCGTCCGCATCACGCAGCTCGCCCGCGCGGCCGGCATCCATCTGGTGCTGGCCACGCAGCGGCCGAGCGTCGACGTCGTCACCGGCCTCATCAAGGCGAACGTGCCGTCCCGGTTGTCGTTCGCGACGTCTAGCCTCGCCGACTCGCGCGTCATCCTCGACCAGCCGGGCGCGGAGAAGCTGATCGGTCGCGGTGACGCGCTGTTCCTGCCGATGGGTGCCTCGAAGCCGATCCGTCTGCAGGGCGCCTGGGTCGCCGAGTCGGAGATCATCGACATCGTCAAGTTCTGCAAGAACCAGCGCGAGCCCGAGTTCCGCGAAGAGGTGTTCGCCGCGCCGGCCGAAAGCAAGCGCAAGCCGGACGAGGACATCGGCGACGACCTCGAGCTGCTGCTGCAGGCGGCGGAGTTGGTGGTGACGAGCCAGTTCGGCTCCACCTCGATGCTGCAGCGCAAGCTACGGGTGGGCTTTGCGAAGGCCGGTCGCCTGATGGACCTGATGGAGTCCCGCGGCATCGTCGGCCCGTCCGAGGGGTCCAAGGCTCGCGACGTGTTGATCAAACCGGACGAGTTGGCCGAGGTGCTCGACTCGCTGCGCGGGGCACCGGTCGATTGAGCCGGCTGATCGAGCTGGCCGATCGAGTTAGTCGCGTAACTAGTTCTGCTCCGGTGCTGTTGACCGGTTGTGAATGTCACCCTGAGTATCCGTACCGCGCCGTGCTGGTACGTCGTCGTCGCTAGGTACCCTCTGTAGGTGCCGTCCAACCTGCCTTCCTCCGCCCCGCACGCCGCCGGATCCACCCTTCCGGCCGCAGGCGCCGGCGCGCCCCGACGGGTCGCCCTGCTGACCCTCGGCTGTGCGCGCAACGAGGTCGACTCGGAGGAGCTTGCGGCCCGGCTGGCCCAGGGCGGCTGGACGGTCACGACGGATGGTTCGGACGCCGACGTCGTGCTCGTGAATACATGCGGTTTCGTCGAGAGCGCCAAACAGGACTCGATCGACACGCTGCTCGCCGCGGCCGACACCGGCGCGAAGGTGGTAGCGACCGGCTGCATGGCCGAGCGGTACGGCCGGGAGCTGGCCGACAGTCTTCCCGAAGCGTCGGCGGTGCTCGGCTTCGACCACTACCCGGACATGGCCGCCACGCTCGATGCGATCGCCGCCGGCGCGACGGTCACCTCGCACGTGCCGAAGGACCGACGGACGCTCCTGCCCCTGACGCCGGTCGACCGCCGCGCGGCGACGCTTTCGGTCCCGGGACACGGTCTATCGGTTTCGGAATACAGCTCGCCTCTGATTGTCGACAGCGCGACGCCGGCTCATCTCCGGCCGATCCTCCGGCAGCGGCTCGCCCGTGGTCCGGTCGCGTCGTTGAAGCTGGCCAGCGGCTGCGACCGGCGATGTTCGTTCTGCGCCATCCCGTCCTTCCGCGGCGCGTTCGTGTCCCGTACACCGGAGGAGATCCTGGCCGAGGCAGAATGGCTGGCCGCGGACGGCGTGCGCGAGATCGTGCTCGTGAGCGAGAACTCGACGTCCTATGGCAAGGACCTGGGTGATCCCCGGCTGCTCGAGAAGCTCTTGCCGCAGCTCGCCGATGTGGCCGGCATCGTGCGCGTCCGGGTGTCCTACCTGCAGCCGGCCGAGGTCCGGCCCGGTCTCGTCGAGGTGATCGCTGGCACACCCGGCGTCGCGCCGTATTTCGATCTGTCGTTCCAACACTCGTCGGAGCCGGTACTGCGGCGGATGCGCCGTTTCGGCTCGTCGGAGCGGTTCTGGGAGCTGCTCGACGCCGCCCGGAGGATCGCGCCGGACGCCGGCGCGCGCAGCAACTTCATCGTCGGCTTTCCGGGCGAGACTGAGGCCGATTACGCGGAGCTGGAGCGTTTCCTGACCGACGCGGGCCTCGACGCGATCGGTGTCTTCGACTACTCGGACGAGGACGGCACCGAGGCGGCGAGCTTCACGGACAAGATCAATGACGACGAGATCAAACGCCGGTACGACCAGCTGAGCGCACTCGCCGAGGAGCTTTGCGCGCAACGCGCTGAAGATCGCATCGGCTCGTTCGTCGACGTGTTGGTGGACTCGATCGGACGCGATGGCGTCGAGGGCCGGGCGGCGCACCAGGCGCCCGAGGTGGATGGCTCGACGTCGTTGATCGGCAACCTCGATGATCGCGACGGCGCCGGGGTGGACCTGGCGGCGCTGCGGCCCGGCGATCTCGTACGGTCGCGGGTCGTCGGCAACGACGGCGTCGATCTGATGGCCGTACCAGTCGAGATGCTGTCGGCGGCCACCGGCGGGCGTGGCGTGACGAACGTAGGTGCCGCGTCATCCATCGGATCGCCGGCGTGACGGACGGCATCGTGGTCTCCGAGAAGGGCGAGCCCGCGCCAGCTGGCCGGCGGGTCGGCCCCGCGCCACTGGTGAATGCCGCCAACGCCCTTACGGTGGCGCGCATCGTGCTCATCCCGATTTTCGTGCTCTTGACCATCGCTTCCGACCTGACTCATCCGGGCCTACGCATCGCGGCCTGCATCACGTTTGTCGTCGCCGCCGTGACCGACCTCGTCGACGGCTGGATCGCCCGCACATGGGACCTGGTCACATCGTTCGGCAAGGTCGCGGACCCGATTGCCGACAAGGCGCTGACCGGCGCGGCGTTTCTGTTGCTGTCGTCGTACGGCGCGCTGCCCTGGTGGGTGACGGTGGTGATACTGGCGCGCGAGTGGGGCGTGACGGCTCTGCGATTCTGGGTGATCCGGCACGGCGTCATCCCGGCCAGTCGCGGGGGGAAGATCAAGACTGCGCTACAGACGCTGGCGATTGTCTGGTATCTGTGGCCGTTCGATTCGTCGGTGGCACAGGCCGGCCCGTGGCTGATGGGGGCGGCGCTGATCGTCACCGTCGTCACCGGTGTGGATTACGTGGCGCGGGCGCTCCGGTTGCGCCGGGGCGGAATCCTCGTCCGCGGTGCAGTCGGGGATGGTGTGTCGGAACAAGACCACTCGAGCCGGGACCTCTAGCGCGGTGACCGAGAGCATCGCGGACCTGATCGATCGGCTGGCGGCGCGTGGCGAGACGGTGGCCACCGCCGAATCGCTCACGGGCGGGCTGCTGGCCGCGACGATCGTCGACGTCCCCGGCGCCAGCGTCGTGTTCCGTGGCGGCCTTGTCGTATATGCGACCGATCTGAAGGCGACGCTCGCCGGCGTGCCGGTGGATCTGCTCAATGAGCGGGGACCGGTGGACGCGGACGTGGCGGCGGCGCTCGCGGTCGGCGCACGCGAGCGTTGCGATGCGACGTGGGGGATGGCAACAACCGGAGTCGCCGGTCCGACGGCGCAGGACGGCGTCGCGGTCGGCACGGTCTACGTCGCCGTCAGCGGGCCGTCGAGCGCCGGACAAGCGTTGCGGCTCAACGGAGACCGGCCGGCGATCCGCGCCGGAGCCGTCCGGGCGGCCATCGAGTTGCTCTCAACGGCGCTCGACCGCGACCGGGGTGACCGGCAAACGTGATTTGCACAGCACATCACACGCCAGTCAGTGGGACGTTCCGGGATAAATGCGGCGTTCCGCCGCCAGATGTGGTTACGATCGCGCACCGGTGGGCGAGACGGCGGCGGGCCGCGCTGCCGCCGGTAGCAGTTACCGGGTACCGTGGCTGGCATCCGTCCGTGGACGGCGCTGGAGAGGGGGGTGGCCCATGATCCTTCTGCGTAGGGTGATCGGGGACGCCCTGCGGGCGCGTCGCCAGTCTCAGCACCGCACGCTGCGCGAGGTCTCGACCGCAGCCAACGTCAGCCTCGGCTATCTCTCCGAGATCGAGCGTGGCCAGAAGGAAGCCTCGAGCGAACTGCTGGCGGCGATCTGTGATGCCCTCGGTGCGCAGCTGTCCGAGCTGCTGCGTGAGGTCAGCCAGACCGTCGAGGTCGCCGAGAACCACACCACCGTGCCCGCCCGTCCGAACACTCCGGCTGCCCCGGCTCTCGTCGGACCGGTTCGGCGTGAGGTTGGTCACCCGGTGCCCGGATCGCGATCGCGAAACCGTCCCGGTCGGTCTCCAGCGCGCCGCACGAGGGTCGATGGCAGATCTGCCGAGCGACGGCGCGAAGCTTCCGGTACCGCAGGCGATCATGCTGCCCAAGGCTGCGGTCGCCCGCTCCGGCCACCATCTGGCAGTCGACGGCGACGTCTCCGTCTCTATCCGCCAGGACAGCCCGCTCAAGGCGACGCTCCGCACGAAGCGCAACGTCCGGTCGGCGAACGGCCGTGGCCGCGATCCCGTCTCGGTCTGACCGGCCGCGTGCCACGGTCGGCTCGGATGGCACGAAATGCGTAGGGTGACGCGAGACAAATCCGGGCGGACATAAAGATCGATCCGGATGCGGCGTGACGTCGTCGCGCGCGCCTGCGACGATGGAGTGGCATGCGTCGGTAACGCGACGCGTCGCGGCACGAATCGCGCAGCGGCGCACGAACCGCCTGGCGCGGATCGACCGGCGCATATAAAGACGGCTGAGAGAGGACCGCAGATATGGCGAACCCGTTCGTCAAGGGCTGGAGATACATGATGGCGCTGTTCGGCGCCAAGATCGACGAGTACGCCGATCCGAAGGTCCAGATCCAGCAGGCGATCGAAGACGCGCAGCGCCAGCACCAGGCCCTCGTCCAGCAGGCGGCGGCCGTTATCGGCAATCAGCGCCAGCTTGAGATGAAGCTGTCACGGACAATGTCCGAGGTCGAAAAGCTGCAGTCGTCGGCGCGCCAGGCCCTGGTGCTCTCCGACAAGGCGCACGCCGATGGCGACGAGGAGAAGGCGACACAGTACGAAAGCGCCGCCCAGACGTTCGCCACCCAGCTCGTCTCCGGTGAGCAGGCGATGGAGGACCTGAAGAGCCTGCACGACCAGGCGCTGTCCGCGGCGACGCAGGCGCGCAAGGCGGTCGAGAACAACGCGCTGGTGCTGCAGCAGAAGCTGGCCGAGCGGACGAAGCTGCTGAGCCAGCTCGAGCAGGCGAAGATGCAGGAGACCGTGGCGCACTCGCTGGAGGGCATGAGCGAGCTCGCCGCGCCCGGCAACACACCGTCGCTCGACGAGGTGCGCGAGAAGATCGAGCGCCGATACGCCAACGCGATGGGTCGGGCCGAGCTGGCCTCGAATTCCGTCGAGGGCCGCATGCTCGAGGTGCAGAAGTCCACACTCGACATGGCCGGATCGTCGCGCCTGGAACAGATCCGAGCGAGCATGTCCGGCGGCCAACTGACCGGTGGCGCCAATCAGGAGGCCATCGCCGGCGCGTCCGGCGACTCCGCGGCCACGTCCGGTGGTCGGGACGGCGACGCCAGCGTCGCCCGCCTCGACGAAATCCGCCGCAGCGTTTCCAAGGACAAGGACAAGACCGGCGACACGTCCGCGGCCGGTTAGGCCGCGGCGCAGCGGCGTTGCCCCGCGCTTGGCGCGGGGCCGAGGAAGGGAGCCGAGGCGTGGCCGATCCTCGTGCCCGTCATCTGACCCGGCTGCGCTGGCTCCGGCGGTCGGCGCGGTGGTGGACGGTGACGGCCGGCGGCCTCGTCGGCGCGACCATCGTCCTGTTGCCGTACGAAGGCATCGGGTTGCCGGATGCGTTCTGGGCGGCGGGCGCCGGCGGCTCGGTCGCCATCGCGTTCTGGCGGTGGGCCGATCTGCGCGCGCTGGCCGTCCAACCGATCCCGGAGCCGCTCACCGAGTCGGCTCGGGCGGCCCACAATCAGCAGCGGCTGGAGCGGGTCGTCGGTCGGCTGCCGATCGGGCGTACGGCGATCGGCGAGTTGCACCGCGTCCAGCACCTTTCGAAGCTCCGCGGATCGGCGGTCGCGGATGCCGGATCGCGTCTCGATCGAGCCGCGAAATCGCTGGCCGGTCTCGGCGCGCGCGTCGGCACGGACGTTCTCGACGAAGCGAGGACAGCCGAGAGCGCGCTGCGTGATCTCGCCGAGCGAGCGGCCGCCGTCGAGCGGGTGCTGCGCTTGCCGGCCACCACCGCCGGTCCACGCGACCAGTTGGTGACGGCCCACATGGACATGGTCGCGCAGCTCACCGACGGCGTCGGGGCGTACGAGGGGTTCGTGACGGCGGCGGCGAGTGTGGTCGCCGAGAACGGCCTGCTCGGCGAGCCGGTCGCCAAGGGCCGCCTCACCGAGGCGTCGGACAAGCTGCGCGGCATGGCCGAGGCGCTGGCCGAGTTCACTTCGGCGGCGCGGCGCCAGCAGGCTTGATTGCGACTCGGGAGGCCGGCCACCCGGTCTCTGGGTTGGAGGGTCAGCGCTCGGGCTGGCAGGACGGGCACCAGAAGGTGACGCGGTCGTAGTCGCCCTCGTCCGCGCGGCGAATCGTGGTGCGGCAGCGCCGGCACGGGCGGCCCGCCCGGCCGTACACGTAGAACTCCTCGCCGCGGCGCAGCGACCCGGTGGTCGACTGCGTCCACCGGCCCCGGTGAGCAGAGATCATCCGCCGTACGAGCGACACCAGCCCGGCCAAGTCGGCCACGTCGCCGACCGGCCGCCAAGGCCAGACGCCGCGCAGGAACAGCACCTCGGACTTGTACATGTTGCCGATGCCGGCGAGGTTGCGCTGGTCGAGCAACGCGTCTGCGATGGCCCGCTCCGGCGTGGCCGACAGGTTCGCGAGTGCCCGCGCGGCATCCCAGTCCGGGCCGAGGAGATCGGGTCCGAGGTAGTCGACCAGGGTGTGCTCGTCGTCGGTCGGAACGAGCGCGATGTCGTGCAGGTGATAGCCGACGGCCGTGACCTTGGCCGTGTCGAGCACGATCCGGATCGTGTGTGCCGGACCGCCCTGCCACCGAACACCCCGGCGGAACGTACGCCAGGATCCGTCCATCCGCAGATGCGAGTGCAGCGTGGCCGTCGCGCCGGCCGGGTCGGCCAGGCGGAGCAGCAGATGTTTGCCGCGGGCGGCCGACTCGACGACGGTCCAGCCGGCGAGATCCGTGGTCGCGAGCTTCGGCACGCGGAAGTCCGACCGCACGATCGTCTGCCCGGCCAGCGCGTCGTGCAGCGCTCGCGCGTGATTGAAGACGGTGTCGCCCTCGGGCATGCCGTTTATTCTCGCGTGCCCTTGTCGCTGGTTCGGGTCCGCGATGGGACAACTCGAAGACTTCACACCCGGCGACTACTCGTTGTGAGGTTTCTCGGCTGACAGCATTGCCCGTTCCCAGGGCTGCGGTTGCGCACCTGTACGCACCACCGCTCTGTGAGCAGCATCGATGCGCCCGACACCTTGTTTACTGGCGACGGACCGAGGTTACGCGTCGTGACCGGTGCGTCGATGTGGCCAACCGAAGCCCTCGGTACGCCAATCGGCCGACGGCAGCACGGCCACGTCTCATGGCCGCGTGGCTACAACCGATCGTGATATCGGCGCGACGATCGTCAGAGTGACGCTATGCGCAGCACATCGCCGGGCTCAATGCCCAGTGCGACGACCGCGCGGCCGCCGTTGATCGCGACCGCGGCATGCCCGGCCGAGTCGCCGAACACGATGAGGCTGCCGTGCGGCGCATCGGCGAATGTCGTCACGCGCGCCGCACGCAGGCCGCTGACCAGCACGTTCTCGCCAAGTCGGCTCAGGTCGCCGGCCATTGCCGCTAACTGGACGTTGCCGAACCGATCGACGGTAAGCACCTCGGCCTCGACGTATCCGTCGCCGAGATCGACGACCGGTGGCGGCAGGCGGACAAGATCCGCTTGCGCCACCGGGCTGCCGGCTTCGCGGAGCGAGGCGCCGAGGGCCAGGCGCGCCGCCACGGGTGCGAAAATGTCGCGACCATGAAAGGTCGCGGATACCGTCTCCCGATGCCAGTCCGGCTTCGTCAACTCGACCGCCTCGGTGACGCCGCCGAGCACATTCGCGGCCGGCAGCAGCAGACCATTGTCCGGACCGACCAGTAGACCACCGTCGGTGGCGAGCGCGATCGCACGACGCGAGGTGCCGACACCCGGATCAACCACGGCGACGTGTACGGAAACCGGCAGGTCGGCGACCGTCTGCGCGAGGACGGCGGCGCCACGGGCGATGTCACCCGGCCGTACGTCGTGGGTCACGTCGATGACCCGTATGGTCGGCGCGATGCGGGCGATCACTCCGTGGAGCGCGGCGGCGAAGCCGTCGGACCGGCCGTAGTCCGTCGTGAGACTGATCCAGCCATATCCGCCGCCTGCCATGCGTCGACCGTAGCGCGGGTGGTGCGGCAGGGTTCTACAGATCGCGACCGGGCTACAGATCGCAACCGAGCACGATCTCGTCGCGCATCGAGATGCCGTACGACCCGATCAGCGGGATCGACGGTTTCACCTGGCGCGATTCGGCCACCCCGTCCGGCCGCACTTCGAGGATGTGCAGGCCACGTCGTTGGTAGAAGCGGAGCGCATCGATGTTGTCGTTCGTGGTGACGAGGAGCAAGCGAGCCAGGCCTTCGGCTCTGCCGAGTTCCACGGCCGTGGCCAGCAGCGCCGTGCCCGAGCCTTCATGGGGTGGCATCGCTTCGATCGACACGACTTCAATCGAGTCGCCGTCGATTTCGTACGTGAGGACGCCAATGATCTGCTCGTCGGCTTCGGGCGTACCGCCGGCCTCGCGAGCGGAACCGGCCACGACCGTGCGCGTCGCAACCAGCGTCGGCAGCGTACGCAGGTCATAAAGCCGGCCACGGGCCGCGACTCGCGGCTCGCCCCAGGTGGCGGCGAACATCGCATCGATGCTCGGACCATCGGCGGGGCGGGCCGGCCGAACACAGATGTCGGTCACCTGAGAAGGTTGCCTCATGGACCAGGGATTGGACATCTGCATTTTCAACGAGCCGCAGCAAGGCGCCACCTACGACGACCTACGCCGGCTCGCCCTCCGCACCGAGGAGTGTGGATTCGACGGGTTCTTCCGCTCCGACCACTACCTGCACATGGGCAGCGTGGACGGCCAGCCGGGGCCGACTGACGCGTGGACGACGCTGGCCGGGCTCGCGGTCGAGACGTCGCGCGTGCGGCTCGGCACGCTGGTGAGTCCGGCCACGTTCCGTGAGCCGGGAGCGCTCGCGATCACGGTTGCGACCATCGATGCGATGAGTGGCGGCCGGGTCGACCTCGGCCTCGGCGCCGGCTGGTTCGAGGCCGAACACTCCGCTTATGGCATCGCGTTTCCGCCGGTCGGCGAGCGGTTCGACATCCTCGAGGAGCAGCTGGCGATCATCACCGGGATGTGGGGCACGCCGGAGGGTGAGCTGTTCAGTTACGACGGTGCGCACTACCGGGTCACGGATTCGCCGGCGCGGCCGAAGCCGGTAAAGGCGGGCGGCCCGACGATCATCGTCGGTGGGCAGGGCCCACGACGTACGCCGGAACTCGCGGCCCGCTACGCGGGCGAGTTCAACTCGTTCACGTCGGTCGGCGACGCCGCGGTGGCGTTCGACCGGGTCCGCGCCGCCTGCGAACGTGTGGGCCGTGCTGCATCAGGCCGTGATCCGATCCGGTTCTCGGCGACCGGGACGATCTACTGTGGACGGACGGAGGCGGAGGCAGCGGAGCGCGCCAGCCGTGCCGGGGCAAACGTCGATCGAGCGCGCGCGAATGGTTTTTACGGCACGCCCGAGCAGATCGCCGAGCGCGCGATCGCTTATCGCCAAGTCGGCGCATCGCGGTTGTACCTGCAACTGCCCGATCTGCATGACGTCGATCACGTGGACGCGATCGCCGAGATCCTGCCGCTGGTCCGAGGCTGACAAACGCGGTCCGCCCGCCGGTGCTCCCGGCGACCGGATGGTGTCAGAGGCAGAGGCAGAACGGGTGGCCGGCCGGGTCGTAGAACACGACGAAGTCCTCGCCCGGCTGTACTTCGGCCTTCGTCGCGCCGGCGGCGAGCACGCGCTTCTCGGTCGCCTCGAATTCGTCAACCGTGAAGTCGAGGTGGAACTGCTGCGCGACCGGTCCCTCGGGCCAGGTCGGCGGCGTGTGATGCGGGACCTTCTGGAAGGCGATCTGCATCGGTGCCGAACCGTCGCCAATGGTGACCCACTCGTCGTCGGCGTACGTGATCGGCCGGTCGAGGATGTCACTGTAGAACTGGGCCAGCGCGCGGGGATCCGGGCAGTCCAGCACCACACTGCGCGTCTTGATCGTGTCGCTCACGATGATCCTTTCGGTTGAGACTCGTAGCCCTTACCCACGAAGCCGCAGACCGCGCGGCGTCACGCGGAACCCGGCGGCGGCTAACGCATCGCGAAGTGGGCTGGCGTGCACCGAGCCGCCGTCGGCCCGCTCGACCGACAGCGCGCCCAACGCACCGACGTGTACGGCGTCGGCCAACGCTTTCGCGGCCCGGGCGAGCAGGTCGGCGTCGTCGGTGTACGACAGCAACGTCCGCCCGCCGCGTTCGACATAGAGGACCAGTGACCCGTCTACGAGGACGACGAGCGCGCCTGCCTTCCGGCCGGCGCGGTGCCCCGAACTCGTCGTCGCGGTCGGGCTGTCGCCCGACGCCGCCCCCTCGTCAACCACGCGCTCGGGCCAGGGGAGAGCCGCACCGTACGGGTTCGCCGGGTCGGTGCTGGCGAGCACGAGCGCGGCCGCCGTCCGCCGGGCCGGTGGGAGTGTGGCCCGGCTGCTGGGCAGGACCCCGCCGCCCGGTGCGTCCGCCTCGGCCAGCGCACGCAGCCGGTCGACTGCGCCCGGCACCGCGAACTGCGCGGCACCGAGCCCCTCGACGAAGTACCCGCGTCGGGCGACGCCGCGCTCCTCCAGCGCCGCGAACACCGGGTAGACGGCCGCGAATCCTCCGGTCACGTCCTCCGCGAACACGGCTCCGCGGGTGACCACGCCGTGCCGGTCGAGCAGTGCGTCGGCGGTCGCCGCCGCGCGGCGGGTCGGGTCGAGGTCGAGCTCCGGCAGGCGATACCACCGGCCGCCCATGGCCGGTGGCGGCGGACGGGGCGTGTTGACGCCGCTCATGCCGCCGGCGCCTGGGCGGCGCCGGCTCCGGCCCCCCGGCTCCGGCCGATGTCGAATCGGTAGCCGCTGGTGCCGGGGCGGCGCAGTCGCGTGCGCGCTGGAGTCGCCTTCGCGCGGTGTGCGCCGCTGCCACCGGTCTGCAGCGCCCGCAGCGGGGCGAGCGTGTCGTTGGACAGGTAGCCAGCCCAGACGAGGTCCCAGATCGCGGCCGCGATGTCGCCGTCGCCGGGCGTCGGGCCGTCCGTCGGTGTCCAGTGGGCCGTGACGCGGTCGGAGAGACCGCGGAAGAACAGCGCCTGGCCGTGGTCGAGGGAGGCGAGCACCGCCTGGTGCAACGGTCCGGCCGCCGCTTCGGCATCCGGCGGCGGCAGGAGCAGCGGTGCGAGGTCGGCGTACGCCAGCCGGATCCAACCGTCGTTGGATCCGATCGAACCGTGGCCGGCCCAGACGACCTCGCCGGTCGCGCACAACTCGTCAAGGAACGCGGGCGTGTAGTCGGCGACCCGGGCCGGCAACACGAGCCGTTCGAGCGCCGAGGCCGGGACGCTGACGCCGTGCAGCGTCTCGATCGTGCGTCCGAGTGCGTCGACACCACGGCCCGGCGAGACGATCTGTTGCCACGCAGGCAGGAACCGGGCCAGCGCGGCCGGCGGCACCGGCTCGATCTCCTTGCGCAGCGCGGCGAGCGACCGGCGGCGCAGCGTGCGCAGGACCTCGGCGTCACAGAATTCGGTGCCGGCACCGTCCGGGGTGAACTCGCCGGAGGCGACTCGGCCGTCGGCGACGAGGCGGCGTAGCGCCTGTTCGACGACGAACACACCGAGGCCGAACCGTGCGGCGCAGGCGGCCGCGGTGAACGGCCCATGCGTGCGGGCATAACGAGCGACGAGGTCGCCAAGCGGGTCGGCTACCGGTGCCGTGTACGCCTCGGCGACGCCGACCGGCAGCGCGACGCCCAGTGCGTCCCGCATCCGCCCGGCGTCTTCGATCGCGATCCACCGCTGCTCGCCGGCAATGCGGACCTCGATCGCCCGACGGGCGGCGCCAAGGTGCGCGAGCCAACTCGGGTCGATACCGCGGATGGTCGCGTCCGCGACCGACAGATCGCCGATCCGACGCAGCATCTCGGCCGCGTCCTCGGCGTCGCGGGGCGGCCGTGTCACGTCGAGCCACTGCAACCGCCGCTCGGTCTCGGTCACCACGGCCGGGTCGAGCAGTTCGCGCAGATCCACCCGGCCGAGCAGCTCACCCAGCAGCGTCGAGTCGAGGGCGAGGGCGGCGGCCCGACGCTCGGCCAGCGGCGCGTCGCCCTCGTACAGGAATGCGCCGACGTAGCCGAACAGCAACGACCGGGCGAACGGCGACGGTTTCGGTGTCTCGACGTCGACCAGGCGGACCCGGCGACTGCCGAGGTCGCGCATCAACTCGACCAGGCCCGGTACGTCGAACACATCGCGGAGGCACTCGCGGGCCGCTTCCAGGGTGATCGGGAAGTCCGGAAAGTCGCGGGCCACGTCGAGCAGCTGGGCCGCTCGCTGGCGTTGCTGCCACAACGGCGTCCGACGGTTCGGGTCGCGGCGCGGCAGGAGAAGTGCGCGGGCCGCGCATTCGCGGAATCGCGACGCGAACAACGCCGACGTGCCGACCGACTCTTCGACGATGGTGGCGATCTCATCCGGATCGAACGCCACCAGATCGGCGCCGGGCGGTTCGTCGACGACGTCCGGCAACCGGATGACGATCCCGTCGTCGGACGGCATCACCTGCGAGTCGACGCCATACCGTTCGGTGATCCGGCGGGCGATCGCGAGCGCCCAGGGCCCGTTGACCCGCGCGCCGAGGACGCAGTGGACGGTCATCCGCCAGTCGCCGAGCTCATCGCGGAACCGCTCGACCAGCACCGTACGGTCGTCCGGCAGCACCCGTGTCGCTTCCCGCTGCTCTCCGACGTACGCCAGGAGGTTGTCGACGGCCCACGTGTCGAGGCCCGTCGCGGTGAGCGACGCCCGCGCGGCATCGGGCGTGGCCGTGGTGAGCGTGCGCAGCTGCGCGCCGATCGCGCGGCCGAGCTCGACCGGTCGGCCGAGCGCATCGCCCTTCCAGAACGGCATGCGCGCGGATGCCCCGGGCGCCGGCGACACGAGGACCCGGTCGGGCGTGATGTCCTCGATGCGCCACGACGTGGAGCCGAGCAGGAACACATCGCCGACCCGAGACTCGTAGACCATCTCCTCGTCGAGCTCGCCGACCCGGCCGCCCCGCTCGGCGCCGGCCAGGAACACGCCGAACAGGCCACGATCGGGGATCGTGCCGCCGCTGGTCACGGCAAGCCGCTGCGCACCCGGCCGGGCGGTCAGCATGTCGGTCATGCGATCCCAGACGAGACGTGGCCGCAGCTCGGCGAACGCGGTGGACGGGTAACGGCCGGCGAGCATGTCGAGCACCGCGTCGAGCGCGGACGACGGCAGCTCACCGAACGGCGCCGCCCGACGGATGAGCGCAGCCAACTCGGCGACATGCCAGGGCTCCATGGCGACCATCGCGATGACGTGCTGGGCCAGGACGTCGAGCGGATTGCGCGGATAGCGCAGCTCCTCGATCGCACCCGCGCCCATCCGGTCCGCGACCACGGCGCACGAGACCAGGTCGCCGCGGTGCTTCGGCAGCACGACGCCACGCGAGATCGCGCCGACCTGGTGACCGGCGCGACCCACGCGCTGCAGGCCGGCGGCGACCGACGGCGGCGCTTCGACCTGCACGACGAGGTCGACCGCACCCATGTCGATGCCGAGTTCCAGGCTGCTGGTCGCGACCACGGCCGGCAGGTCGCCGGCCTTCAGCGCCTCCTCGATGTGCTTGCGTTCCTCGCGCGAAACCGAGCCGTGGTGGGCGCGGGCGACCACCGGCGCCGCCCCGGCCGCCATCCCAGATTCGGCCATGATCTCGGCCGGTTGGCGGCCGCCGCCGGCCTGTGCCGCGGCCATCAAGTTGACCCCGGTGACCCGCTCGGCCGCCAACTCGTTGAGGCGCGCGCAGAGGCGCTCGGCGCCGCGTCGGGCGTTGACGAAGACGATCGTCGACCGGTGGGCCTCGATCAAATCGAGGATCCGCTCCTCGACCGCCGGCCAGATCGACGGCCGCCGAGGGCCGTCGCCATCATCGTCGGCATCGACCTCGTCCAGCCGCGTCATGTCCTCGACCGGGACCTCGACGCTGACCTCGATCGTCTTCGCGGTCGGCGGCGCGACCACCGTGACCGGGTGCGCGCCGCCGAGGAAGCGGGCGGTCTCCTCGATGGGCCGTACGGTCGCGGACAAGCCGATCCGTTGCGCGGGCTGCGGTAGCAAGGCGTCGAGACGCTCCAGCGACAGGGCCAGGTGGGCGCCGCGCTTCGTCGCGCACACCGCGTGCACCTCGTCGATGATCACCGTCTCGACGCCCCGCAATGACTCGCGGGCCGACGACGTGAGCAGCAGGAACAGCGACTCCGGCGTCGTGATCAACACGTCCGGTGGCCGCTTCGCGAACGCG
This sequence comes from uncultured Actinomycetota bacterium, assembly GCA_963724705.1. GTDB lineage: Bacteria > Actinomycetota > Actinomycetes > Mycobacteriales > Micromonosporaceae > DASQPR01. The sequence continues at coordinate 270,114 of CAVRVS010000003.1, read as the reverse complement.
CGGCGCTCGTCGGCCGGGGTGTCGCCGGTGCGCATGCCGACGGTGATGTCCGGCTCCGGGAGCCCGAGCCGGGCCGACGCATGGCGGATGCCGACCAGCGGCGTCCGGAGATTCCGCTCCACGTCGACCGCGAGCGCCTTGAGCGGGCTCACGTAGAGCACGCGGCATCGCTTCGTCGCCTCGGCCGGTTTTCCCTCGGTCGCCAGGCGGTCGATCGACCACAGGAACGCGGCCAGCGTCTTGCCGGAGCCGGTTGGCGCGACGACCAGAGCGTGCTTGCCGGCGCTGATCGCCGACCAGGCCTGGGCCTGAGCGGGGGTGGGTGCCGCGAACGCGGCGTCGAACCAGGCGCGGGTCGCCGGTCCGAACGCGGACAGCCCGGCTCCCAGCGGCAGGCCGCCCGGTCCGCCCGGCGACGGCTCACCGGGGGAGGGCACGCGCGGCGTTCGAGGCACGCGTCCATCCTGCCCCGCCGGTACGACATTCGCCGAGGTGATCGCGCGGGGCGCCAACCGCGACGGCCTCGATCCCCGAGCGGTCCACCCGGGTTCCACCCGGCTTCCACCCGTGGGTGGCGGCGTTTGAGGTCGTCGATCCCTAGCGTCGGAGAGGTCAGATTCACCACCCCTTTGAAGGAGCTCGGGACACCTCATGGACGCGTTGCAGATCGTGCTCGTTGCCGCGGTCGTCATCTTCATGATCGTTCGCCGGTTCGCCGGCGCGCCAGTCCAGGCCAAGTCGCTGGCTCTGCCGGCCGCCCTGACCGTGTACGGCATCTACTCCCTCAACCAGGACGTGCACGGTCGGTTCACCGCGGCGGAGATCGCACTGCTCGCCGTCGAGGCGATCATCGGCCTGCTGGCCGGCCTTGGGCGAGGCGCGACGATCCAGCTCTACCTCCGGGGCGGCCACCTGTGGCAGCGCTACACGATCGCGACGCTCGGCGTGTGGATCGCTCTCATCGTGCTGCGGATCGGGCTCGCCTCCGGTGGCCACGTCATCGGCGTGAGCCTCCCGATGGGCGGCACGATCATGGCGACGTTCGGCCTGAGCCTGCTCGTCGAGTCGCTGGTGGTGCAGAAGCGGGCGGCGGCGACGGGTGCGGCGATCATGCCGCAGCAGTCGCGTCGGGATCGTCGCATGATCGGCATCCGCTAGACCACATGCCGGCGGCGGATGACGCTCGACCGGAACGACTGGGCCAAAACGACTGGGCCAAAACGAACGGGCACAATTCGGTGGCGGTCGACGACGACCGCCACCGTGCTATGACCGAGGGGAACCTGACGATGTCGGAGGTGGTCGGGCGCGACACCGTACGGGTGTGGCTCGGTCCCGAGCGGGCCGACTCCCGGCGCCGGGTACGCAACGTCTTCACCGTTGCCGCGGTCACCTACGGCGTCGCGAGCTCGACCCCGTTCGCCGGCTGGTCCGGTCATCACCTCGCCATCACGCTGCTCCTGGTCGCGGCGGATCTCGGCTGGCTCGGCCTGGCCTTTCAGCCGTTCGGCGCCGCGACCTCGATGCCATTCGCACTGGTCCTCACCGGTGTCGCCGGCACCGCGCTGACCCTGGTCAGTCCGCACTCCGCGGCCGTGGTGTACATCGGGATCGCGATCGGGGCCGCCACCCGATGGTGGCCGATCCCGTGGGCCATCGGATTCGGTGCCGTGCTCGGCGTCGCGTACACGATCGGGCACCTCGCGATCTCCGACTCCGCCGTGTGGCTGCTCATCGGGCCCGGAGTCGTGGTCGTGAGCCTGCTCCTCGGTTTCGTACGCCGGCAGAACGACCAGCTCACCGCCGAGGCGCAGGTCGTCCGGGACGAACACGCCCGCTCGGCGGCCCTGGACGAGCGGGCCCGCATCGCCCGGGAGATCCACGACGTGCTGGCGCATTCCCTGGCCGCGCTGTCCGTGCAGCTCGAAACGGCCGACGCGTTGATCGAGGGCGGCCGTACCGAACAGGCCCACACGTCCGTCCGCCGGGCCAGCCAGCTGGCCAAGGAGGGTCTGGCCGAGACGCGACGGGCGATCGGCGCACTGCGGGGTGACACGTTGCCACTACCCGAGTTGTTGGGCACGCTCGCGACGTCGTACGAGGTGGACACCGGCTCACCGGCCACCGTGGACATTGCCGGCGAGCCTCAGGAACTGCGGGCCGACGTGACGCTGACGCTGTACCGGACGGCTCAGGAGGCCATTACGAACGTTCGCAAACACGCTCCGGGGGCCGCCGTCGACGTCACTTTGACGTACCAACCGGAGATGGTGACCCTGACCGTCGCGAACGGTGCCGGCCCGCACGGCGAGCGACCACTCGCCGACGTCGGCGGCGGTTATGGCCTGACCGGCCTGCGCGAGCGCGCGGAGCTGGCCGGCGGCACATTCACGGCCGGCCCGGACGGGGACGGCTGGCGGGTCGATGTCAGGATTCCGACGTGAGGGCGATCCGGGTCGTGGTGGCCGACGACCAGACGGCGGTACGCGAGGGTCTGGTGGTGCTGCTCGACCTGCTCGACGACGTCGAGGTGGTGGGCGCCGCGGCCGACGGCGAGGAGGCGGTCCGGCTCGTCGACGAACACGGTGCCGACGTCGTGCTGATGGATCTACGGATGCCGCGCCTGGACGGCGTGGCGGCGACGCACCGCATCCGTACCGATCACCCGGCGACGCAGGTCGTCGTGTTAACCACGTATGCCGAGGATGCCGACATCCTGACCGCGCTCGGCGCCGGTGCGCTCGGTTATCTGACCAAGGACGCCGGTCGCGCACAGATCGCCCAGGCCATCCGCGCCGCCGCGGCCGGGCAGGCGGTGCTCGACCCGGCCGTACAGCGGCGGTTGCTCGCGGCGGCGTCCGGTGGCTCGGCCGCGTCCGCGCCAGCTTCCGGGACCCCCACGGGTACGGCGCCGGACGGCCTCACGCCACGCGAGGTCGATGTGCTTCGCCTGATCGCCGCGGGGCTGTCGAACCGGGAGATCGCCTCGCGCCTGTTCTTGACCGAGGCGACCGTCAAGTCGCACATCAACCGCCTGTTCGCGAAGACCGGTGTCCGCGATCGGGCGCAGGCCGTGCAGTACGCCTACCGGCACCGGCTCGCCGAACCGTCCTAACCCGCGTGGTGCTCGTGCTGCGCGGCTGGCCCGGTGCCAGCGTGCGGCGCTAGCCCAACGACGCGGTCGCGAGGCGCACCGCGAACGCCAGGAACACGGCCGCGACACCCGTCGTCAGGGCACGGGCGAGCTTGCGTCGCCGACGGAACTGCGCTGCCAGGTAGCTTCCGGCGAAGATCAGCGTGGTCAGGTAGACGAAGCTGAACACTTCCGCGATCGTGCCCAGGACCAGAAACGAAATGACCGGATAGGCGTAGGACGGGTCGACGAACTGGCTGAAGAACGACACGAAGAACAGGATCGACTTCGGGTTCAGCAAGCTGACGGTCAAGGCCCGCCGGAACGCGCCGGGTTCGACGGCCGCATCGACATCAGCCGGTACGGAGTCTGACTCGTCACCGTGATGCCGGCGCCGCCACGCACCGCGGATCAGGCCGTACCCGATGTAGCACAGATAGGCCGCGCCGGCGTACTTCACGATGTCGAACAGCACCGGCTGCGCCTTGAGCAGCGACGCGACCCCGGCCGCCGACAGTGTCATGATGGCCGCGTCGCCAAGGAACACGCCGCAGGCGGCGGCGTAACCGTGGCCTACGCCTCGACGGGCCGCGGTCGACAGCACGTACATCGAGTTCGGACCGGGCAACAGGATGATCAGTGCCGTTCCGACGACGTACGTCCACAGGCTAGTGACTCCGAGCACGAGCATCATCCTCATGCTTCGCGAGCCGGCTGGCCAGGCCATTCCGTACGGTGGGCCAGTCGTCGACGATGATCGAGAAAATGACCGAGTCGCGCCAGGTCCCGTCGCCGCGTTTCTTGTGCCTCCGCAGCACGCCCTCGCGCGTCGCGCCGAGCCGTTCGACCGCCCGCTGGGACCGCTCGTTGCGGAGGTCCACCTGGAACTCGACCCGGCCCGCGCCGAGCGTCTCGAAGGCCCGGGTGAGCAGCAGAAGCTTCGTCTCGGTGTTGACCGCCGTACGCCGCCACCCTCGCGCGACCATCGTCCAACCGATCACGAGCGACTCGGTGGCCTCGTTCGCGCCGTAGTACGACGTCGTGCCGACCACCTCGCCGGTCGTGATGTCGCGTTGCACCCAGGCCAGCCGATCCCGATCGGCCACCGCGGCCTCGGCCAGCGCGATCCAGTCGTCCGGTCCGGCCGGCTGCGGCACCGTCATGTACGGCCAGCCCTCGGGGTCGTCGAGCGCGGTGAACAGTTCGGGCGCGTCGGCCACGGTCATCGCCTGCATGCGGACATGCGATCCCACCAGCTCGACCCGGTCCAGCCACGACGAGTTCTTGCGCGCGGCCACGGTGACATAAGCCGGTGCCGGCACCGTCACCCCGTCGGCCGGCTCCCCGACGCCAACGACCGTCCGCAGTGGCACCACCCCGGCCCAGTACGGCAGCGCGAGGTCGGCCTCGTCGTCGCCGACCGGACCGGTGCGTCGCTTGACCGACACGTCCACGAGATCGAGCGCGATGACCGCGGTCTTGGCCAGTTCGGCCGGGGTCGGCGGCCGGCTGTGCGTGCTGCGGCGCAGGTCGTCGTCGGCCAGGTCAAGAGACCGACCTGGATCGGCCGGCGCGCCGGTGGCCAGGACGATTCCGACCTTGTCGACGAGCGCCGCCATGGCCGTACGCTTTTCGGCCTCGTCCGTGACGAGTCGGCCGGTGCCGTGCGCGACCACGGACCGGTAGTTCGCGCTGTGGTGGAACTGCGACCGCGCGAGCACCAGTGCGTCGGTGAGGGTGGTCTCCACGACGATCGGCAGGCCGCCGTCCCGGCGCGCGGCGAGCCACGGCGTCGCCGCCGTCGAACCGTGCAGGTAGACGGTCTCGCCGACCCGTACGAACAACGTTGGCAACACGCGCGGCGCCCCGTCCACGACGAAGCCGACGTGACACACGAAGGCCGAGTCGAGGACGTCGTGCGCGGCGTCGTGCTCGTAGGTCGCCCGCTCCGGATACCGGCTTGGCGTGGTCAACTCCGACACCGGATAGGTCATGGCGGCACCGCCCTTTGCATCGAGAATTTGTTCTAGTACAGTCTGTATATTGTGGCAGTACGTTATCAGTTCACCGGGCGCACGGCGAGTGAGATCTCGGCCAGCGTGGAGGCGGGCGTGCGTTCGGACGCACTCCCGACCGGCACCGGCCTGCCCCCGGTGCGTGCGCTCGCGGCCGACCTCGGTGTCAGCCCGGCCACCGTCGCGGCCGCGTACCAGGCACTCCGGCAACGGGGCATCGTCGAGACGGCCGGTCGCAACGGCACCCGGATCCGGCCGCGCCCGGCCGTGAGCGGCGAGCGCGCGAGCCGCCGGATCGCCGTACCGCCGGGTGTTCTGGATCTTGTTTCCGGTGAGCCCGATCCGCGCCTACGACCGTCACTCACGACGGCGCTGGCGGCCGTCGCGGCTGCAGATGCCGGCGGGTATGCGACCGGCGGACCGCTGCCCGAGCTGATCGACGTCGCCCGCGCGACGTTCGCGGCCGACGGCATCGACCTCGATGCGGCCGAATTCGCCGTGACGGGTGGCGCCCTGGACGGCATCGAGCGCGTGCTCGGCGCGCACCTCCGGCCCGGCGATCGGGTGGCCGTGGAGGACCCGGGCTGGGCCAACCTCCTCGATCTGCTGGCGGCGCTCGGTCTACGCCCGCAGCCGGTTCCGGTAGATCGGGACGGGCCGACGGTGGCCGGCCTGCGGGCGGCACTCGCGGCCGGAGCACGGGCCGTGGTGGTCACGACGCGCGCGCACAATCCCACCGGCGCCAGCGTGAGCGCCGACCGAGCCGCTGCCCTGCGAGGCGTCCTGGCCGGGCACGGGGACGTGCTCGTGATCGAGGACGACCACGCCGCCCAACTCTCCGTGCAGCCCCTGCATGCGCTGGCCGGCGCGACGACGTCGTGGGCGTTCATCCGCTCGACCAGCAAGCCCTTCGGCCCGGACCTGCGCGTCGCGCTGGTCGCGGGCGATGCGACAACCATTTCTCGGGTACGGGGACGACAAAGCGTCGGCACCGGCTGGGTCTCGACGGTGTTGCAGCGACTCGTATTGGGGCTGATGACCGATCCGTCGGTCGCCGAGCTCGTCGCTCATGCCCGCGACTCTTACGAGCAGCGCCGCGGTGCCCTGGTCGCGGCGCTGCTCGAGCGCGGTGTGCCGGCGGTTGGGAGCAGCGGCATCAACGTGTGGGTTCCGTTGCCGGGCGGCGACGAGACGGCCACCGTCGCCCGGCTGCGCGATGCCGGCTACGCGGTCGCGCCCGGCGCACTTCACCGACTCGCGTCGCCGCCGGGGATACGCATCACCATCAGCCTTCTCGACCTCGACCGCGTCGACGCGCTCGCCGACGCGGTAGCGGGCGCCGCCGCCGGCACGCCGGGGCGGCCCGGCGCGTGAGATCGGGCCCGGATTGCTGGCCGCGCGGAACCCGGGCTGGTCGTTGACCGACGCGGCCTGACACACTCGGTCACCATGGAGCAGCACCTCTACGATCCCATCCACGAAGAGTTCCGCGCGATGGCCGCCGCGTTCCTCGACCGCGAGGCCGTCCCGTTCCACGACCAGTGGGAGCGCGACGGGATCGTCGATCGCGACGTATGGCGTAAGGCGGGCAAGACCGGCCTGCTCGGGATGGACGTGCCGGAGGAGTACGGCGGCGGCGGTCAGGCCGGCGACTTCCGTTTTCACTGCGTGCTGCTCGAAGAGATCATCCGCTCGGGCTGCTCCGGGCTGGGCTTCGGCCTGCACAACGACGTCGTGGCGCCCTACCTTACGGATCTGGCGACGGACGAGCAGAAACAGCGCTGGCTACCCGGCTTCTGCGACGGCGGCATCGTGACCGCGATCGCGATGAGCGAGCCGGGTGCGGGCTCGGATCTCGCCGGCGTACGCACGAGTGCGGTTCGCGACGGCGACGACTTCGTCCTCAACGGACAGAAGACCTTCATCACCAACGGCGAGATGGCCGACCTCGTCATCGTCGTGGCGAAGACCGACCCATCGCGCGGCGCGCACGGCCTGAGCCTGATCGCGGTCGAGTCCGGCACGCCCGGCTTCACTCGGGGACGGCGGCTGCAGAAGGTCGGGCTCAAGGCGAATGACACGGCCGAGCTGTTTTTCGACGACTGTCGCGTTCCGGCCGCCAACCTGCTCGGCCGCGAGAACCAGGGCTTTTATCACTTGATGGCGAACTTGCCACGGGAGCGGCTGTCGATCGCGGTCGGCGCGGTGGCGGCGGCGGAGAACGTCCTCGCGATGACGGTCGACTATGCGCGTACGCGTGAGGCGTTCGGCCAGTCGATCGGGTCGTTCCAGCACAACCGCTTCCTGCTGGCGGAGCTGGCCACCGAGGTGACGATCGCGCGGACGTTCCTGAACCACTGTGTGAGCGAGTTCAATGCCGGCCGGCTCACCGCCGTCGACGCCGCGAAGGCGAAGTGGTGGACCACCGAGCTGCAGAACAAGGTGGCCGACCGGTGCGTCCAGCTGCACGGAGGCTATGGGTTCATGCTCGAATATCCGGTCGCGAAGGCCTGGCTGAACAGCCGGGTCACGACGATCTACGGCGGCACGACCGAGGTGATGAAAGAGATCATCGGGCGTGACCTGAAGTTGTGAATCCGGCCGCGCGGGGCATGGGTCACCGCGGCGGTAGCCTCGGTGGTCTAGTGGCAGGGGGAACGGCGTGCGACTGAGCGACTTCTGGCAGCGCCTGGAGGCGACGTTCGGGTCGGCGTACGCCTCGAGTGTCGCGTCCGATCAAGTGCTGGCCGAGTTGGGTGGCCGGACGGTCAACCAGGCCCTGGAAGACGGCGTACCAGTGTTGACCGTGTGGCGTGCGGTGGTCGCCACCTACCCCGATCGGGTGCCGGCCCGCCTCCATTGATGCCCTTCGGCGTGTCTTCGCTTGCATCGAACACGTGTACGGGTATTGTCCACAAGGCGTACTTGTCCACAGGGAGTGCGTGGCGGTAGATGCGTTCTGTCGGACCAACCGCCTAGCGTGTGCGCAGTGAAGAACTCAACCGCGAAGTCCGGTAGATCAACAGGGGTGGCAGCCATGGCAGGTGCGGTGCCAGACCGCGAGAAGGCACTCGACCTCGCGCTCGCACAGATCGACAAGCAGTTCGGCAAGGGCTCGGTCATGCGTCTGGGCGAGCGCCCGACGATCCCGATGGCCGTGATTCCGACCGGCTCGATCGCGCTGGACGTGGCGCTCGGCATCGGTGGGCTGCCGCGCGGTCGGGTCGTGGAGATCTACGGGCCGGAGTCCAGCGGCAAGACGACGGTGGCGCTGCACGCCGTGGCCAACGCGCAGGCGGCCGGCGGAATCGCCGCGTTCATCGACGCGGAGCACGCGCTCGACCCGGACTACGCGCGGGCGCTCGGCGTCGACACCGACGCCCTGCTCGTGTCCCAGCCGGACACCGGTGAGCAGGCGCTGGAGATCACCGACATGCTGATCCGATCCGGTGCGATCGACGTCATCGTGATCGACTCGGTGGCCGCGCTCGTGCCGCGGGCCGAGATCGAGGGCGAGATGGGCGACAGTCACGTCGGCCTTCAGGCGCGCCTGATGAGCCAGGCGCTGCGGAAGATCACCGGCGCGCTCAACAACACGAATACCACCGCGATCTTCATCAACCAGTTGCGCGAGAAGATCGGCGTGATGTTCGGCTCGCCCGAAACGACGACCGGTGGCCGGGCGCTCAAGTTCTACGCGTCGATCCGCCTGGACGTCCGGCGTATCGAAGCGCTGAAGGACGGCACCGACGCGGTCGGCAACCGGACCCGTGTCAAGGTCGTCAAGAACAAGGTCGCGTCGCCGTTCAAGCAGGCCGAGTTCGACATCATCTACGGTCAGGGCATCTCCAGGGAAGGCTCGTTGATCGACGTCGGCGTCGAGCAGACGATCATCCGCAAGTCGGGCGCCTGGTATACGTACGACGGGGACCAGCTCGGTCAGGGCAAGGAGAATGCCCGCAAGTTCCTCAAGGAAAATCCGGACGTCGCCGCCGAGATCGAGAAGAAGATCCTGGAGAAGCTCGGCGTCGGGGCGGCCGACGGCGCGGACGCCGCCAACTCGAGCGACATCATCACGGTCGACTTCTGATCGCCATATAGGTCAGGAGCCACACTGGGATGCCGGCACGACGTGCACGCACGGGCCGGGGCTGGGACGCGAGTCCGCCCCGGCCTCGCCGTGACCGCGGCACGTCCGACGCGACATCGGAGCGGCGTGACCGCGGCCCGGCTGACGCGACATCGGATCGGCGGGGGAGCGGCCGGGGCGCCGATGCCGCCACCGCGCCCACGGAGCCGTCCGACCCGTACGAGGTGGCTCGCGAGATCTGTCTTCGGCAGCTGTCATTTCGACCGCGGACTCGGGCCGAACTCGCCACGGCGTTGCGCAAACGCGGCGTGACGGACGAGGTCGCCACGACCGTCCTCGACCGCTATGACGAGGTCGGCCTGATCGACGACGCGGCGTTCTCCCGGGCCTGGGTGTCCAGCCGGCACCACGGCCGCGGCCTGGCGCGGCGAGCGCTCGCCAGCGAGCTGCGCCAACGCGGCGTAGACGCCGAGGTCGCCAGCGTTGCGTTGGAGGATCTCGACCCGGAGACCGAGGCGGCCACCGCCCGCTCGCTGGTCGAGCGACGGTTGCGCAGCATGGGCTCGGCACCACCGGAGATGATCTTCCGCCGCCTTGTGTCCATGCTCGCGCGCAAGGGCTATCCGGCCGGCGTCGCGATTGGCGCGGTCAAGGACGCGCTCGCGGAGCGGGCCGCGACCAGCGAGCTGGCCGCCCAACTCGACGTCGACGAGATGGCCTCGGCCGACCTCGCGACCGTCGATCCGGACGCGACGGCGCTCGATTAGGTCTCCTGCGCGCTCGGCCATAAAGCGAAGCTCGATGCGTCCAGTCGACGGCCGAGTGTCGGCCCGCCGACCCGGGCGGCGGCGTCTCATCGTGGCCGTTGCTTCATGTCCAGGTCAACACGCGTACACAGTGGTGACACAGCGGACCGCCGCGATCGGACGGTCGATATCCGATCATGATTTCTTGACCCGACAGGCCTTAGCAACCTAATCTCGAACTACCAAAGAGAAGACTCCTAACCATCGCGGCTTATACCGCACAACATAGATCGCGTAACAGTACGGCAACAGTTCAGCCGCCGAGAGCGGCTGGTTCCGCATAAGAACCGCCGCGTCGCGGCGGATCCGGTAGCACCGATAGCACGACCTACGGCGCCGTAGCCGCAGGTCGCGTCGGCGCACACGCGCGGGGCCACCGCAGGTCGGGCTTCTTCTCACCGGGCACAGCGTCGTCGCACGTCACGGGCACGGTCTACCCCGCCGCCGCGACGGGGCGCGACGGGTCGGCGAAGGAGGTAGCTCGTGAGCACCGGCGAGACGATCCTCATAGTCGTCGTAGCTTTCCTCGCCGCGGTGATTGGCTGTGCGTTCCTCTGGCTCGGTCGGCTGATCGGTCGCCTCGGCGGCACGACGGCCGTCAAGCGGTCGAAGATCGACGACGCCGCGTACGCCGCCGAGAAGGACAAGCACGAACAGTCACTCGCCGCCCTGCGCGACGCCGCTGACGAGGCGACACTCGCCGTTGAGCAGGCGCGGACGTCGGCGAGTGCGGCCCGGAGCGAGGCCGCGGCGGCGAAGGCCGAAGCGAGCGCGGCGCGCGCCGAGGCCCAACGGATCGTCGGCGCCGCGCACGCCGAGTCGGAGAGCATCCTCGAACGCGGCCACCGGCAGGCTCAGGCCGACGCCGAGCAGGCTCGAGTGGCGGGCCGACGAGCCGGCGAGCGTGAGATCGAGGTGCTCACCGCGACCGTCAAGGAACAGGTCGCCGACGTCGAACGCCGTCAGAAGCGCCTCGACGAACGCGAACGCATGCAGGCCGAGGACGCCGAGCGGCTGGCCGAGCGCGATCGGCGCATCGGCGCCACCGAACAAGAGCTGGCCGAGCGGGAGACCGCGCTGGGTCTGCGCGAGGCAACGGTCGCCGCCGGTGAAGAATCGCGGCGTCGCGAGCTCGAACGCGTCGCCGGCCTGACCGCCGAGGCCGCCCGGCTGGAACTCATCGAATCGATCGAGACGCAGGCCAAGCGTGAGGCCGCCGTGCTGATCCGCGACATCGAGAACGATGCTCGCAGCACCGCCGAGGAACGCGCGCGACATATCGTCGTGGAGTCGATCCAACGGGTGGCCAGCGAGCAGACGGCCGAGAGCGTCGTGAGCGTCCTGCACCTGCCGAGCGACGAGATGAAGGGCCGCATCATCGGTCGTGAGGGCCGCAACATCCGGGCGTTCGAGTCGGTCACGGGTGTCAATCTGATCATCGACGACACGCCGGAAGCCGTACTTCTGTCGTGCTTCGACCCGGTGCGCCGTGAGGTTGGCCGGCTCACCCTCGACAAGCTGGTGCTGGACGGTCGGATCCACCCGCACCGCATCGAAGAGGTCTACGAGCAGGCGAAGAACGAGGTCGAACGGCTCTGCCAGCGCGCGGCGGAGGACGCGCTGGTGGAGGTCGGCATCACCGATCTGCACCCCGAGCTCGTCACGCTTCTTGGCCGGCTGCGCTATCGCACGAGCTACGGCCAGAACGTCCTCAAACACCTGGTCGAGACCGGTCACATCGCCGGCATCATGGCCGCGGAGCTGCGGCTCGACCCGGCACTGATCAAGCGGTGCGCGTTCCTGCACGACATCGGCAAGGCACTGACGCATGAGGTCGAAGGCAGCCACGCCCTGATCGGGGCCGACGTGGCCCGCAAGTACGGCGAGAACGACGACGTTGTCCACGCGATCGAGGCGCACCACAACGAGGTCCTGCCGCAGACCATCGAGGCCGTGCTGACGCAGGCATCCGACGCGTGCTCGGGCGGCCGGCCGGGTGCCCGACGAGAGAGCCTCGAAGCGTACGTGAAGCGGCTGGAGCGGATCGAGGAGATCGCGGCCGGCAAGTCCGGCGTCGAAAAGGTGTTCGCGATGCAGGCCGGTCGGGAGATCCGGGTGATGGTCAAGCCGGAGGACGTCGACGACATCGGTGCGTCGGTGCTTGCCCGCGACGTGGCCAAGCAGATCGAGTCGGAGCTGACCTATCCGGGCCAGATCCGCGTCACCGTCGTCCGCGAGTCACGCGTCACCGAAATCGCCCGATAGCGCGGCCAGCGCCAACCGCGCGGCCAGCGCCAACCGCGCGGCCAGCGCCAAACCGCACGGCTAGCGCCAACCGCGCGGCCACCGCCAAACCGCACGGGTCAGCGTCGCCCGCGCCGCGCTCGTAGGTAGTCGCTGACGAGGTATTCGCCGAGCCGATCGATATCCGGGGTGAACACGCGGCCGCCCGCGCGCCGGGCGATCGCGTCCACGAACCGGGCCAGGCCTTCGTCCTCGCCCAGCATGAACACGTTCAGGGTCGCGCCGTAGCGGGTGAGTTCGTCGACCTGAGCCACCGTGGCCCGTACCGTCGCGGCCGTCGTCGGCCATTGGAAGTACGGCGCGCCATCCTCTGCGATGTACGCCGTCGGCTCCCCGTCGGTGACGACCATGACGACCGGTTCACTGTCCGGATGCCGGCGCAGGTGGCGAGCGGCCAGCATGAGCGCGTGCTGCAGATTCGTGCCCTGCACCCACTCCGGCTCGGCCTCAGCTAGTTGCACCGACGTCAGTCGTCGGGCGGCCAGGTTGAAGCCGATGATCTGCAGCGCGTCCTGCCGGAAGCGGGTCTCGACCAGGTGCGAAAGCGCCAGCGCGGTCTGCTTCATCGGACCCCAGCGGCCCTCCTGGACCATCGAGAACGACAGGTCGACGCAGAGCGCCACGGCCGCCGACGACCGGCGTTCGGTCTCGACGACCTCGAAATCCTCGACCAGGAGCGTCACGCCAGAGCCGACGCCAGCGCCGGGCCGCCTCCCAGCGCCCGACGGGACACTGTCGGACTCACCGTCGGGCTCAGCGTCGGATCGGTGAAAGCCACGAGGGCGCGCCACGACACCGCCCCGGCGTAGGGCGTTGGCGACCGTACGGGATGCGTCGATCGGCAACTCGTCACCGAACGTCCACGGACGGGTGAGCCCGGTCGGTTCGTCGGCCGACCCGGTGCGATGGTCGGCGTGGTCGCCATGTGACGACGTGTCGATCTGCTCGAACACGCGCCGGAGTGCGGTCTCCCCGAGACGCCGGATCGCCCGCGGCGTCAGGCGCAGGCCATCCTCGTCGCGGGTGACGTACCCCTGCTGTTCGAGCTCGCGCTCCAGCTCGCGCAGCGCCTGTAGATCCGCGGCGGCCGCCGAGCCGAGGTGGCGTTCGAGCGTGTCGATGTCGACATCGTCCAGCGGCGAGCCGAGCTCGCTCTCGGACAGCTGCCGGTCGAGCGCCTCGAGGTCGGCCAGCTCGGCCACGGCCTCGACCGCCTGCCCGTAGCCCAGCGACTCCCCGCCCGGTCGCATGTTGACCGGTCCACCGCGGCCCAGGCCCGGCCGCAATGCGCGGAGATTGTCGGACAGCTGCGCCATCTGCGACGCCAGGTCGGGATCGGAGAGCGCGTCGCTCATCAGCTGGCCGAGTTGTTCGCGTTGTTCGCGGGTCAGCGAATTCATCAGCCGCTGGGCGGCCGCCTGCCGGCGGGCGAGCGCGTCGATCAGTTCGTCGATGTTCTGCGGGTCCTCCGGGAAGAACTCGCCGTGCCGGTCCATGAACGCCCGGAACCGATCCTCCGTGTCCTCGCCCCGCGAATGCGCCGCCAGCAGGTCGTTGAGATCGGCCAGCATGTCCTTGACGCGGGCCATCGCCTCCGGGTCGCCGCCGCTGAGTGCCTGCTTCATGCCGGCGAACTGCGCGTCGAGCACCTCGCGGCGCAGCATGTCCGCGATGGACTCGTAGATCCGGCGGGCGTCATCCGACCGCCACTGGTAGTCGGCCAGCGCGCGTACGGCCCCGGCGACGTCGTCGGGGACGGTGTCGAGTTCCATCTCGGCGAATCGTGCGTTGTCGTCCGTCGCCGCGGCCAGCTCGTCCCGCTCGGCCGCCAGGGCCTGGTCAAGTGCCGCGCGCACCTGGTCGAGCGTGCCGGCGAGATCGCCGCGGCGCCGGGCGCGCTCGCGCATCTTCTGGACCTGACGCCGCAGCCGGTCCAGGCCATTACGACCGTCGATACCGCGGCGCATGATCTCCCGGAGCGCGTCGCGCAGGTTGCCGCCGTCGAGCACCTCGCGGCCGACCTCGTCGAGCGCCGCCCGGATGTCGTACGGCGGAGCGAGCGGGTCGGCGCCGCCGGACCACGGGCCGTACCGGATCCGCCTGCGGTTGCTCGGCCGGCCACCGCCGGCCATCGGATCGCGGCCCATCGGATCGCCGCCCGTCGGGGTGTCGCCTGCCATCGGGTCAGGCTCCGTAGACGGAGCGGCCGTCCACCGTGGTCTTGTCGATGCGCTTGGTCAGGTGCAGTCCTTCCAGGACGAGTTCGATGGCGGCGGCGACCTCCCCGGGGGACGCGTCGTCGCCGTGCCCGAGCCGGTCCAGCAGCTTCGAGAGCCCGGGAATGCCGCCGACCTGGCCGAGCAGCTCGCTGGCCGGGACGAGCGTGCCGGTCTCGATGTAGGAGCCCTCGGCGAACAGGTCGGTGAACCCGGTCAGGTCCAGCCCGATCGTCCGGGCGCGGAAGGTGTCGGCCACGGCCAGCTTCAGCAGGTGGTCGAGGAGCTGTTCCTCGCGGCCCTCCTCGCCCATCTCGAACTCGATCTTTCCGAGCAGGGTCGAAATAACCGGCGGTACGTCGCAGACGCGCGCGACGACGGCGGCATCGCCGGCGCGGGCGGCCCGGCGCAACGCCGACGCGCTCACGGACTCGGCCGCGGCGATGGCGAACCGGGCCGAAACGCCGGACCGGTGGTCGACCGACGGTGAGTCCCGCAGCGCACGGGTGAATCGGGCCAGCACCTCCATCAGATGCTCGGGCACCTCGGCCACGACCTCGGCCTCCTGTGCGATCAGTGCCACCTCATCGGAAACCTCGGCCAGATAGTGGGTACGGATCTCGGCCCCGAACCGGTCCTTGAGCGGCGTGATGATCCGGCCGCGGTTCGTGTAGTCCTCCGGGTTCGCGGTCGCGACCAGGAGCAGATCCAGCGGCAGCCGCAGCGAGTACCCACGGACCTGGATGTCGCGCTCCTCCAGGACGTTGAACAACGCGACCTGGATGCGCTCGGCCAAGTCGGGCAGCTCATTCAGACCGAAGATCCCACGGTTGGTCCGGGGGACGAGGCCGTAGTGCACGGTCTCCGGGTCGCCGAGCGTACGGCCCTGGGCCACCTTGACCGGGTCGACGTCACCGATCAGGTCGCCGACGCTGGTGTCGGGCGTGGCGAGCTTCTCGGTGTAGCGGTCGTCCCGGTGGCGCCACCCGATGGGCAGGTCATCACCGAGGTCGGCGGCGAGGCGGCGGCAGCGTACACACACCGGGGCCTGCGGTTCGTCGTGGATCTCGCAGCCGGCGACGACCGGGATCCACTCGTCGAGCAGGCCGACGAGCGTACGCATCAGCCGGGTCTTGCCCTGGCCGCGCTCGCCCAACAGCACGATGTCGTGCCCGGCGAGCAGGGAGCGCTCCAGCTCGGGTACGACGGTGTCGTCGAAGCCGACGATGCCGGGGAACGCGGTGTCGCCGGAGCGGAGGCGGGTGAGCAGGTTGTTGCGGATCTCCTCCTTGACGGTTCGTGCGGTGTAACCGGAGTCGCGGAGTTCGCCGAGCGTGGTCGGCGACGGAGGCGCGGAAGTCATATTTCGACCCTACGTCGGGTTGCGTTACCACCGTGTTTCCAGCGGTCCGCGCTCAGCTGAACGCGAAAAACCGTGCGGCCGGCCGGCGGGTCGGCGCCGGGCGGACTAGCGGTCCAGCGCCGGGCCGGTCGCCAGCCCGGCGCGGATGGGCCGGCCCCCGCACTCCGGGTAGCCTCTAGGTGGTCAGGAAGGGAAGTCAGCGGGTGTCGAGAAGCTACAGCGTGATCACGTACGGCTGCCAGATGAATTCGCACGATTCGGAGCGGATCTCGGGGCTGCTGGACGCGGCTGGCTACGTGCCCGCCGCCGCTGACGAGACGGCGGACGTGGTCGTGTTCAACACGTGTGCCGTACGGGAGAACGCCGATAACCGTCTCTACGGCAACCTCGGCCACCTCGCCCCGGTCAAGACGCGCAACCCCGGCATGCAGATCGCCGTCGGCGGCTGCCTGGCCCAGAAGGACCGCGGCGAGATCGTCAAGCGCGCGCCCTGGGTCGACGTCGTGTTCGGTACGCACAACATCGGATCTCTACCGGTGCTGCTCGAACGCGCCCGCCACAACGAGTCGGCCGAGGTGGAGATCCTCGAGGCGCTCGAGGTGTTCCCGTCGACGCTGCCCACCCACCGCGAGTCGACGTACTCCGGCTGGGTCTCGATCTCGGTCGGCTGCAACAACACCTGCACGTTCTGCATCGTCCCGAGCCTGCGTGGCACCGAGAAGGACCGGCGACCGGGCGACGTCCTGGCCGAGGTCCGCGCGCTTGTCGAGACCGGTGTCCTCGAAGTCACCCTGCTCGGCCAGAACGTCAACTCGTACGGTGTCGAGTTCGGGGACCGGCTCGCCTTCGGGAAGCTGCTCCGGGCGACGGGGGAGATCGACGGGCTGGAACGCCTACGGTTCACCAGCCCGCACCCGAAGGACTTCACCGACGACGTCATCGCGGCCATGGCCGAGACGCCCAACGTGTGCCACCAGCTGCACATGCCGCTGCAGTCTGGTTCGGACTCCGTGCTGCGGAGCATGCGCCGCAGTTACCGCCGCGAGCGCTATCTCGGGATCATCGACCGGGTGCGCTCGGCGATGCCGGACGCCGCCATCACGACCGACATCATCGTCGGTTTCCCGGGCGAGACCGAGAACGACTTCGAGCAGACCCTCGAGGTCGTACGGGCCGCGCGGTTCGCGAGCGCATTCACGTTCCAGTACTCCAAACGGCCGGGCACGCCGGCCGCGACGATGGACGGTCAGGTGCCGAAAGAGGTCGTCGCGGATCGCTACCAGCGACTGATGGCCACGCTCGAAGACATCACCTGGGCCGAGAACCGCAAGCTCATCGGCACCACGCAGGAGATCCTGGTCGCCGTCGGAGAGGGCCGCAAGGATGGTGCGACCGGGCGCATGTCCGGCCGGGCCCGCGACGGCCGGCTCGTCCACTTCGCCACGAACGGCGGTGCCATCGCCGGTGCCGGCAGCGATGGGATCGGCATCGACGGAACAACCATCCGACCGGGCGACATTGTGCACGCGGACATCACGTACGCGGCACCGCATCACCTCAACGCCGACGGCGCGATCCGGTCGCACCGGCGCACCCGGGCCGGGGATGCCTACGAGGCCGGGCACACCACCCGTACCCCCGGAGTGGTGTTGGGCATGCCGAGCGTCGGCGCCCCCGCGACCGTGACTGTGACCGAGACCGCGACCCGTGCGGCGGCCTGCGGCTAGCGGGTCTGGCCCTCCGCCAAGGCGAGGAACTGCCGCTTGCCGTCCAGGGCCGCTTCGGCCTCCCGGATGCGCTTCGCGTCGCCGGCCGCCTTCGCCCGATCGAGGCGTGCCTCGGCCTCGGCGACCTGATCGCGCATCTGCAGAAGCAGGGGGCTCGCCGATGGTTCGGGTCGGCGCCACGCGACGTCCATCGCGGCCCGGATCTTCTCTTCGACCGCCCGCCAACGGCGATCGAGATTCGCGCCCGAGTCCCGCGGCGCGCGTCCGGCGTCATGCCACCGGGTCTGCAGGTCACGCATCGCGGCCTGGGCAGCCTTCGGGTCGGCGTCAATGTCGAGTGCTTCGGCCTCGGCCAAGACGGCCTGCCGCTTTTCGAGAGTGGCCTTCGCCTCGGCGTCCCGCGCCGAGAACGTCTCGCTGCGCCGCGTGAAGAAGGCGTCCTGGGCGGCGCGGAACCGTTCCCACAACCGCTGCTCGACGTCCTTCGCAGCGCGCGGTGCTGCCTTCCACTCGGCCATCAGCTCCTTGAGCCGGTTGGCCGTCGCGTTCCACTCGGTCGAGTCGGCCAGCGCCTCGGCCTCCGCCACGAGTTCGTCCTTGCGACTCTGGGCCTGCTTGCGGGAGGCGTCGAGAGTCGCGAAGTGGCCGCCACGGCGGCGGGTGAACGCGTCGCGGGCCGCGGCGTACCGCTTCCACAGCTCCGTATCGGTCTTGCGGTCGACGCCGCGGATCGTCTTCCACTCGTCCAGGATCGCCTTGAACCGGTCGCCGGTCGCCTTCCAACTCGTCGACTCCGCGCCGAGGGATTCGGCCTCGGTCACCAGCGCGGTCTTGCGAGCGACGGCCTCGACCCGGGCGGCGTCGCGGGCCGCGCGCGACTCGTCGGCCTTCTGCGTCGCGACGCCGGTGAGCTTCTCCAGCCGCGCCGACAGGCCGTCGATGTCGCCGACGACGTGCGCCTCGGGCAGGCTCGCGTGAATGCGCTTGATGGTGGCCAGGGCACTCTGTGCGTCGGCGGCGCCGCTGCCGAGTCGAGCCTCGATGAGATTGACCTCGGTGACCAGGTCGTCGAAGCGGCGGGCGAAGTGAGCCAGACCCTCTTCGGGCGCGCCGGCCTGCCAAGACCCGACCGCGCGCTCGCCGCCGGCCGTCTTGACGTATACGGTCCCGTCGGAGTCCACGCGCCCGAAGGCGGTCCAGTCTTCCATCTCAACCTCGTTCTTCCCGGCCACGCTTGGGGATGGGCGCGAGCCGCCACAGAGCAGTCGGTGCCGACCCCGAAGGAGTTACCACCGAAGGCATTGTCACAGGTATCCCCCGGTCCAAGTCGAGCGGCCACCGCGGACCGTGACCATATGGTGTCCTGACACCCAGGCGAACACCGGCACCCGTCGGCCCGTGGCACCGGTCGATGTCCGGCTACGGTGGCAGCGTGCCTGCAGTCGTCGCGGTTGTCTGCCCCCATCCTCCCCTCCTGGTGCCAGCGATGGCAGGGCGTGCTGCCTGGGAATTAACCGAACTTCGCTCAACCTGTGACGCCGCCGTCAATGAACTGTGGGCAGCCGAACCGGATCAGATCATCGTCGTGGGTGCTGGGGCGTCGACCAAAACTTACGCTTCGTCCGCTATCGGATCGTTTGCCGGGTACGGTCTTCCGCTGGCCGTACGCCTGGGCGGCGGCGACGTGGACGCCGGTGCACCCGCTGCGACGCTGCCGCTCAGCCTTTCGGTGGGCGCCTGGCTGCTGTGCGATCGTCCGGTCGAGCCACCCCGTGCCGGCGTGTCAGTCGCGCCTGATTCCGCGCTCGGCTGCGCGAGGCTGGGTGCGTCGTTGGTGAGCGGCTCGTCGCGGGTCGGCCTTTTGATCATGGGTGACGGCTCCGCCTGCCACGGCCCGAAATCCCCCGGGTACGACGACGCGCGAGCGGCCGTCGTTCGACGCGAGCGTCACGAGCGCGTTGGCCGCATGCGACACGGAAACGTTGCTCGCGCTCGATATCGAGCTGGCGGCCGATCTGCTCGTCGCCGGCCGGGCACCGTGGCAAGTGTTGGCCGGTGCCGTCGACGCGTCCGGCGGGACATGGACCGGTTCCGTGACGTACGCCGACGCACCGTACGGCGTGCAGTACACAGTCGCGACATGGCTGCCCGCAGCTGTCGACGTGGCGCGCGCGGCGTGACCGTGGCCGGAACCGTCCTCGCCATCGTCGGACCGACCGCCGCTGGTAAGTCGGCACTTTCGCTGGCGCTGGCCGACCGTCTCGGCGGCGAGGTCGTCAACGCCGACTCGATGCAGCTCTACCGCGGGATGGACATCGGAACCGCGAAGCTCACGCCGGCCGAGCGCCACGGCATCGACCACCACGTGCTCGACGTCTGGACGGTCACGCAGTCGGCCAGCGTGGCCGAATACCAGCGCCTCGCCCGTGCCGCGATCGACGACATCCTGGCTCGTGGCCGGATGCCGCTGTTGGTCGGCGGATCTGGGCTCTACGTACGCGCGGCGCTCGAACACTTCGACTTCCCCGGTACGGACGCGGCGTTGCGCGCGCGGCTCGAAGCCGAACTGGCCGACGTCGGCCCCGTCCCATTGCACGCCCGGCTCGCCACGATGGACCCGGCCGCGGCCGCGAAGATCCTGCCGTCCAACGGCCGGCGGGTCGTCCGGGCGCTGGAAGTCATCGAGTTGACCGGCGCGCCCTTTGCGGCCGCGTTGCCCGATCCGAACCCCGTCTACCCGAGCGTGCAGATCGGCGTCGATCTCGACACGGAAACGCTGGACGAGCGGATCGCGGCGCGCGTACGGCGCATGTTCGACGCCGGTCTCGTGGACGAGGTCCGGGCGCTGCTGCCCGAGGGTCTGGCCGACGGTCGTACGGCGAGCCGGGCGCTCGGCTACCAGCAGGTGCTCGCCTACCTGGACGGTCGGGTTGACCTGGACCGGGCGGCCGCCGACACGATCCAGGCGACGCGGCGCTTCGTCCGTCGCCAGCGCACGTGGTTCCACCGCGACCCGCGGATAGGCTGGCTGGACGCGACCTCGCCGGACCTCGTCGACGACGCGATTGCGATGATGGAACGCGGATCGACGGCAGCGACGGGAGAACCATGAAGTTCGCCAAGGCGCACGGCACCGGCAACGACTTTGTCGTGCTGCCCGATCCGGACGGCGCCCTCGACCTGACGCCGGGGCTTGTCGCCGCCCTGTGCGACCGGCACCGGGGGATCGGCGGCGATGGCGTGCTGCGGGTCGTCCGGTCGGCAAAGCATCCGGAGGCGGCCGGTCTCGCCGGCGAGGCCGAGTGGTTCATGGACTATCACAACGCGGACGGCTCGATCGCCGAGATGTGCGGCAACGGCGTTCGGGCGTACGTGCGCTATCTCGCATCGTCCGGTCTGATCGCCGCCGACACGACCCATCTCGATGTGGCGACCCGGGCCGGCGTCGTACCGGTCCAGATCGGATCCGAGCACCTGACGGTCGGGCTGCCGGTGCCGATCGTTGGCGGCGAGTCGACGGCTACCGTCGCCGGGTTGGCGCACGCGGGCGTCGCTGCGTCGGTCGGCAATCCGCATCTGATCTGTGCGGTGGCCGATGTGGCCGCGTTGAACGCTCTCGATCTGAGCCGCCCGCCACGTGTCGATCCGGGCACGTTCCCGGACGGCGTCAACGTCGAGTTCATCGCGGCCGGTGCGCCCGTGGCGGGGGCCGATCGGCACGTACACATGCGGGTCTACGAGCGCGGCTCGGGCGAGACGCTGTCGTGCGGCTCCGGCGCGTGTGCGGTCGCCGCGGTGGTGCTGCGCGATGTGGGCATGACGCCCGGAACCGGTACGGTCGCGGTCGATCTACCGGGCGGGCGGCTGACGATCACACTCGACGGCGACACCTGCCGGTTGTCCGGCCCGGCGGTCGTCGTGGCCACCGGCGACGTCGACCTCGCCGCGCTCTGATCGGTTCTCGCGCGTCTTTCGGGCGTTGGGCCCGACTGGCGCACAGCGATCAGTCGGCGAGGTCCATCTCCATGTCGAAGAGCGAGCCAGCGCGCAGCGACGGCGTGCCCGCGAGCGTGGCGGCCGCGGCACTGCTGGCTTGGGCGGCCGCTTCGGCCGGCGGCGTACCCTTCGCCACCGCGCGGACCGCAGCCGCGACGGACGGCGCGACACGCGCATCGAACACGCTCGGCACGATGACGGACGCGTTCAATGCGTCCTCACCCACGACGTCGGCGATCGCGCGGGCGGCGGCCAGCGCCATGTCCTCGGTGTAGCCGCGGGCCTGCGCATCGAGCATGCCGCGGAACACGCCCGGGAACGCCAGCACGTTGTTGATCTGATTCGGCTGGTCGGAGCGACCGGTCGCAACGATGGCGGCGTGCTTGCGTGCCTCGCGCGGATCGACTTCCGGATCCGGGTTGGCCAGCGCGAACACGATCGCATCCTTGGCCATACCGGCGATATCGTCGCCGGTCAGCAGGTTCGGTGCGCTGACACCGATGAACACATCAGCGCCGCGGATCGCGCCCGGCAGGTCACCCGAGTAGTTGTCGACGTTGGTGTGCTCGGCCAGCCACTGCCACGACGGGTTGTAGCCGGTCGCGCCGCGATGGAGGGCGCCCGGACGGTCGTACGCGATGATGTCGCCGACGCCCTCGGCGAGCAGCAACTTCATGATGGCCGTACCGGCGGCACCGGCTCCGGAGACGACGACTCGCACGTCGCCGATCTGCTTGCCCACGACGCGTAGAGCGTTGGTCAGCGCAGCCAGCACGCAGATGGCGGTGCCGTGCTGGTCGTCGTGGAAGACCGGGATGTCGAGCATCTCGCGCAGGCGGGCCTCGATCTCGAAGCAGCGCGGCGCGGCAATATCTTCCAGGTTGATGCCGCCGTAGGCCGGTGCGATCGCCTTGACGATCCGGATGATCTCCTCGGTGTCCTGCGTATCCAATACAACCGGCCAGGCGTCGACACCGCCGAATCGCTTGAACAGGGCGGCCTTGCCCTCCATCACCGGCAGCGCGGCCGCCGGCCCGATGTTGCCGAGACCCAGCACTGCCGAGCCGTCGGTCACGACCGCCACCGTGTTCCGCTTGATGGTCAGGCGCCGGGCATCGTCGGGGTTCTCGGCGATCGCGAGGCAGACACGAGCGACTCCAGGGGTGTACGCGCGGGAGAGTTCGTCACGGGTGCGGAGCGCGACCTTCGGGTGCACCTCGATCTTGCCGCCGAGGTGGAGCAGGAACGTACGGTCCGAGACCTTGCGCACCTCAAGACCGTCGATCTTGGCCAGCTCGGCCACCACATGATCGGCATGAGCCATGTTCGCCGTGTCGCACGTGACGTCGGCGATCACCCGCAGATGATCGGAGTCGACCACGTCGAGTGCCGTCACGATGGCGCCGGCATCTCCCACCGCTGTTGCTATGCGCCCGATGGCGGTCGAATCGGCGGGCACCGACACCCGGACCGTGATCGAGAACCCGGCGCTGGGCATTGCCGCCATCGTGAACCTCTCCTCGTCGAGACGTGCTGCATCGAGACGCGCTGGTCGTGCGTGTGCCCGTCAGCATCCCGCCCGCGGTTATCGGTTGTCACTCCCGTTGTCCGCTGGCGGTGTCGGTAGTCAGTCTCGCTCCCCGTCGGCAGCCAGCGGCAGGCGGCCCGGCGTGGCCCGCATCACGTCCCAAACGATCTTGTTCCGGCCGGCGACGGTAAGTCGCCCGGCGCGCGACCGAGTTCGGCCGGCCACGGAACTCGGCCGGTGACCAAACGCTGGCAGCGGCGCGGCTGTAATGGGCGTGCGGCTGGCACGCTCCCGTGCCACGATCGAAGGGATGAATGACGACCGACTCGGGCGCAAGCCGGGCAACGATATTTTCTTCGACGCCGTTGTGGATCCTGACAACCTCGAGTTCGCCGACAGTGATCGCGATGATCGCGACACGGACGGCGAGCTTGACCTGGCCGAGCGCAATGCGCTGCGCCGGGTTGCCGGGCTGTCCACCGAACTCACCGATATCACCGAGGTGGAGTATCGGCAGCTTCGCCTGGAACGGGTCGTTCTGATCGGGGTCTGGGCCGAAGGCAGCGCGACCGACGCCGACAACTCGCTGATCGAGCTGGCCGCTCTGGCCGAGACCGCCGGCTCTCAAGTGCTGGAGGCCCTCATCCAGCGGCGCAGCCGGCCCGACCAGGCCACCTACATCGGGCGTGGCAAGGTCGAAGAGCTGCGCTCGATCGTCATGCAGTCGGGCGCGGACACGGTGATCTGTGACGGCGAGCTGTCGCCCAGCCAGTTGCGGCGCCTGGAGAGCACGATCAAGGTCAAGGTCATCGACCGTACGGCGCTGATCCTCGACATCTTCGCCCAGCACGCGAAATCGCGCGAGGGCAAGGCCCAGGTCGAGCTGGCCCAACTCCAATATCTGTTGCCGCGACTCCGCGGTTGGGGTGAGGCGATGAGCCGGCAGGCCGGCGGTCGTGTCGGCGCACAGGGCGGTGGCATCGGCTCCCGTGGTCCCGGTGAGACGAAACTCGAAACCGACCGCCGCCGGATCCGCACGCGCATCTCGAAGCTGCGGCGCGAGATCGGATTGATGCGGACGGTACGGGTCACCAAACGGTCCAGCCGCCGCAACCGCGAGGTGCCGAGCGTATCGATCGCCGGCTACACCAACGCGGGCAAGTCGAGCCTGTTGAACGTCCTGACCGGGGCCGGAGTGCTGGTCGAGGATGCGCTGTTCGCGACGCTCGATCCGACGACGCGCCGGGCGCAGACCGCCGACGGCCGCATCTTCACGTACTCGGACACGGTCGGCTTCGTCCGGCACCTGCCGCACCAGTTGATCGAGGCGTTCCGGTCGACGCTGGAAGAGGTCGGTGAGTCGGATCTTGTCGTACACGTCGTCGACGGCTCGCACCCGGACCCCGAACAGCAGGTCCGCTCGGTGCACGAGGTGCTCGGCGAGGTCGGCGCGGATGGAATCGCCGAACTGCTCGTGGTCAACAAGATCGATTCCGCCGACGAAGAGACACTTCTCCGACTCAAGCGGCTCTGGCCGGCCGCGCTCTTCGTCTCGGCTCGCACCGGTGCCGGCATCGACGACCTGCGGCTCGCGGTCGAGGCGCGCCTGCCGCGCCCGTCGGTGGAGTTGCGTGTGTTGGTGCCGTACGACCGGGGAGAGCTGGTCGCAGCGGCGCATGAGCGCGGCGAGGTGCTGAGCGCGGACCACCGCGACGCCGGGACAGAACTGTGGGTACGTGTTCCCGAGTCGCTTGCCGCCCAATTGCACCCATATGAGCTGGCTAGTGGATCTCTAACTGATAACACACTGTGAGGTACGCCTTGCGGTCACTGTTTTCGTGTTTGTCTCTGCAACACTAGGCCGATGCAGTCTGTTCGGATGGCGGCCATTGCCGCGGCTGTTGTGCTGGTCGGATCGGTCAGTGCACCGGCGTTCGCGGCGCCGTCGCCCGGTGGGACCGGTGTCGCCACGCCGGTCACCGCGGCCACGCCGCTGCCGACGCCCGTCCCGTCTCCCGTCGCGCCGAGCACCGTCTGCACCATCAGTGACAGCTCCGCGGTCCAGATCACCGGTCTCGTCGCCACCGCCGACGGTTACGTCGTGATCGACGGCAAGAACAACGCCTGGGGCAACCGGGTCGCGTACCTCAACAAGAGCTGCGGCCGGATCGGCACGGCTCAGTCGTACCCGAACGGAGCGGCGGTCGACCCGCAGGACATCGCGGTCGACAACAAGGGCACGCTGTGGATCGCCGACACCGGCGACCAGCCGGTCACTCCGCAGCGGCAGACGGTCGCGTTGTTCAAGGTGACGAGCAAGAACGCGATGACGCGCTATCGCTTCTCGTACCCGGACGGGTCGCACAACACTGAGGCACTCCTGCTCAACGGCAACGGTGCACCGATCTTCGTGACGAAGGCGATCAGCGGTCCGGCGTCGATCTTCACCTACACCGGCGCGCTGACCACCGGCAAGACCATGCAGCTGTCCAAGGTCGGCGAGTTCACGCCCGAGCAGACCGGAACGGCGAACAAGCTCGGCAACCGCGGACCGGCCCAGAACGAGATCACGGGCGGCGCAAACTCGCCCGACGGCAAGAAGGTCGCCCTGCGTACGTTGACCGACGCGTACGAGTGGGACGTGACCAACGGCGATGTACTGGCCGCGCTGACCAAGGGGAAGCCGCGCATCACGCCGATGCCGAACGAGGACCAGGGCTACGCGATCGCGTACACGACCGACGGCAAGTCGTTCCTGACCGTGTCGGACTCGTCGTCCTCGACGCCGCTCCTGAAGTACAAGCCCGCGGCGCCGTTGAGCGCGGCGGCGGCCAAGAAGGCGGCCGAAGCGGCGGCCGGCCCGGGCAAGCCGAGCGCGATCCGAGCGTGGTTCAACAAGCTCACGTTCTCACAGCTGATGTGGCTGCTGGCCGCGGTCGCGGCGGTCGGATTCGTACTGCTGCTCATCGGTGTGCTCGGGATCCGGCGCGCGCGCAAGGGATTTGCCGCGGAGGCCGCCAAGGCCGGCGAATCGGGCGCCGACGCCGACGACGGTGGGCGACTACCGGCCGCGGTCGGTGGCGCCGGGGTCTACGGCGCGCCTCGGAGTTCTGATCCGTACGCGGCACCGGGCAGCCCTCCGGCTCCCCCCGGTTCGGCCGGCGGGGTCTACGGCGGTGGCCAGTATCCCGGCGGGCAATACTCCGGCGGCCAGTATTCGGGTGGTCAGTCCGGGGGCCCCGCGCCCGGACGTCCCGGTTCCGGCGGTCCACCGCCGAGCGGCCAGAATCCCAACGGTCAGAACCGTCGCAGCGGTGGCGTCTACGGCGGCGGTCAGTACGGCGCCCCAGCCGATCCGTACGGCGACGAAGGTCCCGGGAATCAAGGTCCGCGACGCGGCACTTCGTACGGAGATGGTCAGTACCGCGGCTGATCCGTACGCCCGCGATCCAGCGGTTGTCCGGCGGCGTCGCGAGGCGTCGGCTCTGAGGTGGCCGGCCGAGTTGGCGTGCCTAGCCAACCCACGCGCGGCCAGTCCGGGCGGAGTCAGCCCGGGCTCAGCCAACTCCGGGCCCGGCCAGCGGTCCGGGCCGGCTGCGCCTGGGCAGCTCTACGCGTCAGATGCGGCGCATGACGGTGACGACACGGCCGAGAATCGTCGCGTCGTCACCCGGGATCGGATCGAACGCCGGGTTCGCCGGCATCAGGAGCACGTGATCTTCGCGGCGGCGGAACGTCTTCACCGTCGCCTCGCCGTCGAGCATGGCCGCCACGATGTCGCCGTTTTCGGCCTCGGGCTGCTGGCGCACCACGACCCAGTCGCCGTCGCAGATCGCGGCCTCGATCATCGAATCGCCCTTGACCCTGAGTAGGAAGAGCGTCCCTTCACCCACCAACTCGCGGGGGAGTGGGAAGACGTCGTCGATCGACTGCTCGGCGAGGATCGGCCCACCGGCCGCGATCCGTCCGACCAGCGGCACATACGCCGGCGTCGGACGCGCGGCCCGCACCGCCTCGTCATCGTCGGCCGTCACGTCCGACGGCGTCCGGACGTCAACCGCCCGGGGGCGGTTCGGATCGCGACGCAGCAGGCCCTTCTTTTCCAGTTCCTTCAACTGGTAGGCCACGCTCGATGGAGACACCAGATCGACCGCCTCGCCGATCTCCCGAACGCTCGGCGGGTAGCCGTGCTGTGCGACCCAGCCTCGGATGAACTCCATGATGCGGCGTTGGCGAGCGGTCAGCCCCTCGCCGAGGCCACCGGCGAGACCGCTGCTCACCGGTGTGACGGCACGGAGCGGGGCGTCGCCGTGGCCGGCACGGCGGCGGGCAGTGCTCGCTCGGCGGGTCGGTGCGGCTTTCGATTCGCTCGGCACGGTGGTCCTCCTCGTCGGATTTATCACGCTGGTTGCCAGCCTGTACCCCGGTGAGCCGATGCGGGCGGCTCTGTGGGGAAACGACGCAACCGGTGTGCCATGACCGTATCCCGACCACCGGACAAGTTCAAACGCATGTACGAGTTGATTTCGTCGTGTCGCTGGAAACTGTCGGTGGCCTCTGGTAGACCTTCGTACGTAGGTTCGATCGAACGCCCGTACGACCCCGATGCCCGGTCCGATCGAACGCCCGAACGAGTGGGAGGCCGCCATGAGCGTGTCGACGTGGGCTCCAGCCAGGCAAATCACCGATGACGCGGTGGACATCCGCCCCGAGGTCGCGATCGCGCCGGGCGGACGGGTGGCCGGAGTCGGTCGCCGCGTCCGTGGGGGTGTCGCGGCCCGGGAGCGCTTCTCCGGAGTGAAACGCCCCGCGCTCCGACTGGTTCCCCCGTTGCCGACGGGTGCCGACTGGCCGACCGACGCGACTGCCGACACTCACCTGGCGACAGCCCCCACAACGTGGCGACCGCCCCCCACAACCTGGCGACCGGGCCCGCGGTGGAGTCGACGCGCGATGCCGAGCCGGCCCACGGCACCGGGCGCTCCGGCGGCCCCGGATGGATCCGCCCGGGCGAGCCGATACGCACCGCCGAGTGGACCCGCGGCGCCGAGTCCGCGCGCAATTCGGGCGTCGCGGGCTCGTCTGCGGAAGCCGTTCTGGTGGATTCACCGCCCGCGTGCGCGTCGATCCCGAGCCCGCGTTCGACTGGTCCCGCCGCGAGTGCAGTCCAGGTCGGGCGGGCAAGCTCGTCCGGCCGGGTGCGCTCGACCCATGCGCCCGTTCGGCTGACCCGTCGTGGTCGCCTCGTTGTCGCCGGTCTCCTCCTCGCGTTCGTGGCGGCCCTGGTCGGGGTCCTCGCGTCGACCGTGCAAGCCGCCGCACCGCCGGCGCCGCCCCACGCGATCGTCGTCCACGAGGGCGACACGCTCTGGTCGATTGCGGCCCGCGTGCACCCTCGCGGCTCGCTTACCGACACGATGCTCACGATCGAGCGGCTGAATCACATGCCGGACGGCACCGTTTATGTCGGGCAGCAACTACTCGTCCCGAACTCCTGATCGGGCGATCGTGGCGCCGGACGAAGCTCGGCGGGAATCGCATCGCCGACCGCGGCCGGACATAGGCGCCCATCCAGCGCGTTTCGACCCGCGATCCGACGCCACCTACGACACGGGGCGAAATGCGTCGCGCGACACGCGCGACACGCTTGCGTCGAGGGTGTCCGAGGCCTAACGTCAACCACCACATCTAGTAGTTACACGGGTGTGAGTTCCCTACAGGTTGGGTCGGTCAGCCGGTAGACTGGGATACGAGCCGATGTCGATATCGGGTGGCGAACCTGGTATCGACCCCGTTCTCGTGTCCGAGAGAAATCACGTTCGCGGTCTTTAGGCGAGATTGCGGCATAGCGAGGCTTTTCGTCGCAAGACGGTAGTCCACGATGTACGGCCGCGGCGGGGGAACGCGACCGAGTTTCGTCGGCACGGTGCGTCAACGGAGATTTCGTTGGCGTGGTTGCGTCGGCAGGGTGATCGGGAGGTGATCGATATGCGGTGCCCTTACTGTCGGCACGGCGACTCGCGGGTCGTCGATTCCCGCGAGGCCGACGACGGCCAGATCATCCGACGCCGGCGGTCGTGTCCGCAGTGCGGCAAGCGGTTCACCACGGTCGAGGAAGCGATTCTCGCCGTCGTCAAGCGCAGCGGCGTCACCGAGCCGTTCAGCCGCAACAAGATCATGAGTGGCGTACGCAAGGCCTGCCAGGGCCGGCCCGTGGACGATGACGCGCTCGCGCTCCTGGCGCAGCGCGTCGAGGAGTCGATTCGGGCCCGGGGGGTGGCCGAGGTCCCGAGCCATGAGGTTGGGTTGGCGATCCTCGGTCCGCTGCGCGAACTCGATGAGGTCGCATACCTGCGGTTCGCGAGCGTGTACCGGTCGTTCGAGTCGCTGGCCGATTTCGAGCGCGAGATCGCCGTCCTACGGCGCCCGCTCGATCGGGACGGCTCAATCGACCACGACGATCTGGCCAACGGTCGAGGGTCGGGCGCCGCCAGCGATCGGGCGACCACCGGGCCACCGGACGGATCGACTGGCGGAGGTGGCAAAGCGCCGCCGGTGCGCGCTGGCACAAGCCGCGTACCCGCGGGAACGGGCTGAGCCCGACCGGTCGGGAGCGCACCAGCGTCGCGGAAGCGGGGATGGGATCCCGTTCGCGCCGCGCCGCGACGAGCGGAAGACCAATAGAGCGCGAAGAGTCGGCCAAAACACGCCACCGGAGGGCGTGACGTGGTCGGTGGTGAGGACGTTGAGACAACGCCGATGCGTAGCGCAGCCGCGAGGCGCATCGGTAGCGCAGCCGCGAGGCACGGCGGAGGCGGCGACGCGAGCGACTGAGAACAAACGAGGGCAGGATCGGACATGGGTAGCAAGGATCGAGGGGGACCGGGAATGACGGACAGTGTGGGCGCGGCGTCGGGTGGGTCGGCACGGGGCAGGAGCCGCAAAGCGCCGACCGGTCTCCGGGTCGAGCGGGTGTGGACGACGGAGGGTGTGCACCCCTACGACGAGGTGACCTGGGAACGGCGCGATGTCGTCATGACCAACTGGCGTGATGGCTCGATCAACTTCGAGCAGCACGGCGTCGAGTTCCCCGACAGCTGGAGCATCAATGCCGCGAACATCGTCACGACGAAGTACTTCCGCGGCGCGCTGGGTACGCCCGAGCGCGAGTGGAGCCTGAAGCAGCTCATCGACCGCGTCGTGAACACCTATCGCACGGCGGGCGAGGAGAACGGATACTTCGCTACTCCCGGTGATGCGGCCGTGTTCGGCGAGGAGTTGACCTGGATGCTGCTGCACCAGGTGTTCAGCTTCAACTCGCCGGTGTGGTTCAACGTCGGGACGGCATCGCCGCAGCAGGTGAGCGCGTGCTTCATCCTCGCCGTCGACGACTCGATGGATTCGATCCTCGACTGGTACAAGGAGGAGGGTCTGATCTTCAAGGGCGGCTCCGGCTCGGGTGTGAACCTCTCGCGCATCCGGTCGTCGAAGGAGCTGCTCTCGTCCGGTGGCACCGCGTCCGGTCCGGTCAGCTTCATGCGCGGCGCCGACGCGAGCGCCGGGACGATCAAGTCCGGCGGTGCGACGCGGCGCGCGGCGAAGATGGTCATCCTTGACGTCGATCACCCGGACATCGAGGAGTTCGTCACCACGAAGGCGCGCGAGGAGGACAAGATCCGCGCGCTGCGTGACGCCGGCTTCGACATGGATCTCGGCGGCGCCGACATCGTGTCGGTGCAGTACCAGAACGCCAACAACTCGGTACGGGTGACCGACGAGTTCATGCGCGCGGTGGAGCACAACGAACCGTTCGACCTGCGGGCCCGGCTCGATGGTTCCGTGATCGAAACGGTCAAGGCGCGCGACCTGTTCGGCAAGATCGCGCAGGCGGCCTGGGAGTGCGCCGACCCGGGTCTGCAGTACGACGACACGATCAACCACTGGCACACCTGCCCGGAGACCGGTCGGATCACCGCGTCCAACCCGTGCAGCGAATACCTGCACCTGGACAACTCGTCGTGCAACCTGGCGTCGCTGAACCTGATGAAGTTCCTGCGTAATGACGGCTCGTTCGACACGCAGATGTTCGTCAAGTCGGTCGAGTTCATCATCACCGCGATGGACATCTCGATCTGCTTCGCCGACTTCCCGACCGAGAAGATCGGGGCGACCACGCGGGCGTACCGCCAGTTGGGCATCGGCTACGCCAACCTCGGGGCTCTGCTGATGGCGAGTGGTCTGCCGTACGACTCGGAGGGTGGCCGGAGCGTCGCGGCGTCGATCACGTCGCTGATGACGGGCACCGCTTACCGCCGGTCGGCCGAGTTGGCCGGCGTCGTCGGCCCGTACGACGGATATGCCCGCAACGCCGAGGCACACAAGCGCGTGATGCACCAGCACGCCGACGCGAACGCCACGATCGATGTGTACGGCGATGTGGCCGCCGACGTCCAGGCCGAGGCCACGAAGCAGTGGGCACTCGGGAACAAGATCGGTGATAAGGCCGGCTGGCGCAACTCGCAGGCGAGCGTGCTCGCGCCGACCGGCACGATCGGCCTGATGATGGACTGCGACACCACCGGTGTCGAGCCGGACCTGGCGCTGGTCAAGTTCAAGAAGCTGGTCGGCGGCGGCTCGATGCAGATCGTCAACCAGACGGTGCCGAAGGCGCTGCGCCGCCTGGGTTACCAGGAGGAGCAGGTCGAGGCGATCGTCGAGTACATCGCCGAGCACGGCCACGTCGTCGACGCGCCCGGGCTTCGTACCGAGCACTACGCGGTGTTCGACTGCGCGATGGGCGAGCGCTCGATCGCTCCGATGGGGCACGTACGGATGATGGCGGCGGCGCAGCCGTTCATCTCGGGCGCGATCTCGAAGACGGTGAACATGCCGGAGTCGGCCACGGTCGATGAGGTCGAGGAGATCTACTTCGAGGCGTGGCGGCTCGGCATCAAGGCGCTCGCGATCTACCGGGACAACTGCAAGGTCGGTCAGCCGCTGTCGAACGCGAAGCCGAAGGCCGAGGCGGCGCCAGTCGCGACCGTCGTCGCGCCGGAGCCGAGGGTGGAGAAGGTCGTCGAATACCGGCCGATCCGCAAGCGGCTGCCGAAGAAGCGCTCGTCGGAGACGGTGTCGTTCTCGGTCGGCGGGGCGGAGGGTTACCTCACCGCGTCGTCCTACCCGGACGACGGCCTCGGCGAGGTGTTCCTCAAGATGTCGAAGCAGGGCTCGACGCTCGCCGGCGTCATGGACGCGTTCTCGGTCGCCATCTCGATCGGTCTGCAGTATGGAGTTCCGCTGGAGACGTACGTCTCGAAGTTCACCAACATGCGATTCGAGCCCGCCGGCATGACCGACGACCCCGACATCCGCATGGCCGCGTCGGTGATGGACTACATCTTCCGGCGGCTCGCGTTGGACTTCCTGCCGTACGACCAGCGCAGCGAGCTCGGCATCTTCACCGCGGCGGAGCGCGCGGCGCAACTACGCGCCGAGGCCGCGGCGGCGGAGGCATCGGCGTCGCCGGCACCCGTCGAGGAGCACGTCGACTTCGCCGCGCTCGCATCGTCGGCACCGATCGAGGCCGCTCCGGTCGAGGCGGCGAAGGCGGCCGCACCAGCGGAGGCACGCACGGAGGCGCCGAGCAAGGCAACGGCATCGGCGGAGGGCGCCAAGCCGACCGCCCGCGCCGGCTCGTCGATGGAGTTGCTGGAATTGGTGCAGGGTAAGGGCGCCGACGCTCCACTGTGCTTCACCTGCGGCACCAAGATGCGGCCGGCCGGCAGCTGCTACGTCTGCGAAGGGTGCGGCTCGACCAGCGGCTGCAGCTGAATCGTCACAGCGAAGTTCGGAAACGGAGTCGGCCCCCTGGCCGGCTCCGTTTCCGTCTTCCGGCGAGATCCCGGTTGCCCGACTTAGGATGGGCGCGGGTAGGCGTTCTGCGAAGGGGATCTTCGCGCGAGCGAGCGCGAGCGCCGTGCGTCGGCACATACGCCCGACGATCAAGGTCGGTGGACACTCAGGTTGTCCGGCTGGCATCGGCTCGCCGGCGGTGTAGCGAGCGTTCTCGCAGAGCATCCGCGGCCTCGCTCATGGGCCGGGCGTCCGATAGCCCCATCTCGGCTGCGCGGGGTTTCCCCGAACCGTTTGGCCGGAATCTCTTGCTCGTCCCACTGTTACGTTCCAGCGTCGCCATCCGTCATAGCAGCGACTAGCTAAATCGAGCGGACGTAAGAAGACTTCTGGAGGAGATCAACCATGCCGGAGCAAGCGAAGATCGCGGTTGCCGGGGCGAGCGGGCGGGTCGGCCGTCACGTCGTCGACGTACTCACCGCGAGAGGACACGACGTCGTATCGATGTCGCGTTCGAACGGCGTCGACGTGATCACCGGGGACGGTCTGGCCGAGGCCCTGGCCGGCGTGCAGACGATCATCGACGTGGCCACTGGTCCCTCGCCGGACAAGGACGAGGCGACCCGGTTCTTCACGACGGCGGCCGACAATCTCCATCGGATCGGCCAACAGGCCGGCGTGCAGCGGTTGGTCGTGGTGTCGATCATCGGTATCGATCGCCTCACCCCGGGGTACGGCTACAACGCGGCGAAGCTCGCCCACGAGCGGGCCGCGTTGTCCGGTCCGATCCCGGCCCGGATTCTGCGGGCCGCGCAGTTCCACGAATTCGTCGGACAGCTGATGGAGTGGGGGACCCGGGGCGACGTCGCCTACGTGCCGCGTATGCGGACGCAACTGGTCGCTGCCCGTACTGTGGCCGAGGCACTCGCCGACATGGCTACCACCGTGGAGTGGTCGGGCGGGTCCGATCGTGGACCCGTTCCGGAGATTGCGGGGCCACGTGCGGAGACGTTGGCCGACATGGCCGTGCTTCTCGCGGACCGACGTCATGATCCGGTGAAGGTCGAACTCGCGGACGATCCGTCGAATCCGGACAACGACCGGATCGCCACTGGCGCACTTCTGCCCGGACCGCATGCCACCCTGGCCGGTCCGACATTCGAGGAGTGGCTCGCTCGCACATCGTGAGCGTGCTCGCGAAGGTTCGCTTTCGCTGCGGCCGCCGGCACCGCAGTGCCGATCTACAGTGGCCCTGTGCTGGCCGGAGTGAATGTCGATGTCGTGCGGGACGTTGTCTCGCTCCATCGGCCCGAGTTCACCGCCGTTGACATCGTCGCGTGCGGCGAAGGGCAGGACAACGTCGCGTTCGACGTTGACGGCGAGCTGATCGTCCGGTTCCGGAAGGCGGTCGACGTTGCCACGCGAGCGGCTCTCGTGACCGCGGAGGCCCGCCTCCTCGAGGAGATCGACGGCGCGTTGCCCGTCGCCGTACCGGAGATGGTGTTTGTGGATGCGGAGCGCGGGTGCCTCGCCTACCGCAAGCTGCCGGGAACGCCGCTGCTCCAGCAGCCGCGCGCGTCACGCTCCGCCTGGGCCGACGGTCTTTGCGACGTCCTCGGTCGGTCGCTGGCTGCGATGCACGCGCTGTCGCCGGTCCGAATGGCGGCATTCGTGGGTACGGATGATGCTCCGCTCGCCGAGTGGCGCGCCGACGCGGCGAACATCTATCGCCGTGTCGCGGCGGCGATTCCGGCGACCGATCGACCCGCCATCGAAACGTTCCTCGGCGCGCCGCCGCCACCGGACCGGGAAGGGCTCGTCTTTTCGCACAATGATCTCGGCATCGAGCACGTCCTGGTCGAGCCGCGCACCGGGGCAGTCACCGGCATCATCGACTGGAGCGACGCCGCGATGGTCGATCCGGCCTACGACGTCGGCCTGTTGTATCGCGATCTCGGGCCGGTCGCGCTCGACAAGATACTGCGTACCGACGTTGAGTCGGGTGATGTGGGAATGCGCGAGCGCGCGGTCTTCTATGCGCGCTGCAGCGTTTTGGAGGACCTGGCCTACGGACACGACAGCGGCCGGCCGCAATACGTCGAGAAGAGTCTCGCTGCGTTCGGTTGGCTGTTCGAGAGATAGTCCGCGGCGCCGCGACGAGCCGATCAGACCTGCTCGCCCGGCGGGTCCTCCCGCTGACGCAGGCGCTCTTCGCGCAGCCGCAGATCGGCCTCCCACCGCCGCAGACGCTCCTCATCGGCCCGGCGTGTCTGGTCGGACAGGCTGCGCAGGAAGTCCGGGTCGTCGTCGGGGGCCAACATCCGCGGAGTGTCGATCGGGTCGGGTGGCTCATTGGCGCGTAACCCACGCCCGGCCGGATGGCCGGGATGCGGGTCGTGTGCGGAACGTTCCGCCGGCGTCGGTCGGCCGGCGATGAACCACAGAACCCCGCCGATGCCGGACAGGATGAGGATGACCCCGATCCAGGCGAGCTTCGGAAGGTTGCGGACCAGGAGAGACTCGGTGGTGATGCAGTCGAAGAGGGCAGCGACCATGATTCCGAGGTCGACGAGAAGGAACAGCGGGATGAGGTCGCCCATGGGGAACATGATGGCCCATCGGCGGGCCTGACGGCAGCCCGCACCCGGCGTGTTTCGCCGGGATGAGGCGTACGACCGGCGAGCGGCACGTGCCCACTCGGTCGACCTTGGCCCGGTCCCGGGCACGCCGAATCTGTCCGCCGGATAATCGTCGGGTGACGACACCCGAGCCGCGTGCGTTGCCGTTGGCCGCTCGCGGAGTGAACGAGCCGCATCCCGCTCGGCTGGCGTCCGATCACCCCGGTCGTCGCGAGATTCTGGCGGCGCACGCCCGAGCCGTCGACGCCGGCGAAGCGGGTTACATCGATCCGTCCACCGGACTCTTCGTGCTCACGGCAACATTCCTCGCGAACCGGGGCACCTGCTGCGGGCGCGGATGCCGGCACTGCCCGTACGTCGTGTGATCGGCCCGAGCGGCCGCGCATCGAGGCGAAACTGGACCCCGGGACGGGTTCGCACCGCGCTTCGACGCGCCGTAGGGTGGGACCGCACCGACCCCGGGAGGATAGATATTGTCCAGGCTGCGTCGTCTCGCGTGGCTGCGTCGTGTTTCGCGACAGTCGCGCCGGCGCTGGGTCGCGACGCTGGCGGCCGCGTTGATCGCGTTGACCGCACCGGCCGCGTGCACGACCGCTGGACACGGCTCGGGGCCGGCCGCGACACCCACCCCAGCCGGGCCCCCCGCGTCCCTCACTCCGTCGACAGCCCCGCCGACGCCGGCGGCGCTGGCCGGCGGCGCGTGTTTACTTCTCGACTTCAAGACGGTGGCCAAGCAGCTCGGCACCGCGTTCACCGTCTCGGCCGCGGCCGACACCAGCGGTACGTTCTCGTGCGTACTCCAGGAGTCGTCCGGTAGCTACCCACGTCTGACTTTGTCGATCACGGCCACCAATCTGGCGCCCGCCGACTTCACCGCCGATGTCAAGCCGAAAGGCTCCACGTCGGTCGCGGAACTCGGCAAGACCGCGTACGAGGCACAGGTCGCCGCGACCAAATCCGCCGGCCCGGTGATCGAGGTCGGCTGGCTTTCCGGCAACGATCGGCTGATCATCTTCCGCTACGAGTTCCCGACTGGGACATCGGCGGCCGTTTCGAAGGCGCTCGCGCCGAAGATGGTGAATCTGGCCAAGATCGTCGACCAGACCACGGTCTGACGAACGCCGCCGATCGGGACACCGACGCTCGGCGCCCCCTACGCGCCGACGCTCCGCCGCCCCTTGGCGCCGACCTAGGCGGCACCGACGACGAAGACCCGCGACGCGAGATCACGGGACAACCGCATCCGCTCGCCCGAGCGGTCGATGATCACGTCGTCGCGGTCCTGAGCGACCGTGATGGTCGCGCCGGGGTCGACACCGGCCTCATGGAGCCGGCGCAGCATGCCGATGTCGGTCTGGACGCTCTCGGTGATCCGGCGCACGACCATTTCGCCGGTGAGGCCCGGCGCCGCGAGGTTGCGCTCACCCTCGCTCGTCGCGCTCGCGCAGTCGTCGGTCGGATCGATCAGCGCGAGGCCCGGAATCGGATTGCCGTACGGTGACCGGGACGGCTTGCCCAGCAGCTCATACACGCGCAGCTCGACCGCGTCGCTCATCACGTGCTCCCACCGGCAGGCCTCGTCATGGGCGTCCTCATACGGCAGGCCGATCACGTTGACGAGGAGCAGCTCGGCCAGGCGGTGCTTGCGCATGACAGCGACGGCGTGCTCCCGGCCAAGATCGGTCAGCTGCAGGTGGCGGTCGCCCTCGACGGTAACGAGCCCATCGCGCTCCATCCGGTTGACGGTCTGGCTCACCGTCGGGCCGCTCTGGTGGAGTCGCTCAGCGATCCGGGCGCGCAGCGGCGTGACACCCTCTTCCTCGAGCTCGAGGATCGTGCGTAGGTACATCTCGGTGGTGTCGACCAGATCGTTCACGTGGGCCCCTCCTGTGCGCTGATGGTACCCGGCAAGTAGGACAGACTGAGAACGTGAATATCGCGTCCCCGTTGATCGACGTGGCGACCCTGGCCACCGCGATTGTCCCGCCCGCCGTTCCCGGCGCAGCTCGCGCCACCCCGGTGCCGACCGTGCTGGACGTACGGTGGCGACTGGGTGGTCCACCAGGCCGGAACGAGTATCGGGCCGGCCACATTCCCGGCGCGGCTTTCATTGATCTCGATGCCGAGGTGAGCGGACCACCCGGTGCCGGTGGCCGGCATCCACTGCCCGACCCGGCCACCCTCCAGGCCGCCCTCCGCGCGGCGGGCGTGTCCGCGAGCCGGCCGGTGATCGTCTACGACGCCGGCGACGGCCTGCCGGCGGCCCGACTCTGGTGGACGTTGCGATGGGCTGGCCACCCCGACGTCCGGGTGCTCGACGGCGGTTTCGGCGCCTGGGAGCGGGCCGGTCGGGCGGTCGAGACCGAAACCGACACGGAGACGACACCGCGGGCGACCGGCGACTTCACCGTCGTACCGGGGCAACTCCCGGTGCTGGACGCCGAGGGGGCGGCGGCGTACGGCCGGCGCGGCGCGCTCGTCGACGCCCGCGCGCCGGAACGCTTCCGCGGCGAGGTCGAGCCCGTCGACCCGATCCCCGGACACATCCCAGGGGCCGGCAACCTGCCGTCCACCGACCTGATCCATGCCGACGGTACGTTCCGCTCGGCGGCCGCCATTCGCGAGCGGATGGCACGGGCCGGCATCGAGGACTCGAGCGACTTCGGTGCGTACTGCGGATCCGGCGTGACCGCTGCTCACACGGTCCTGGCGGCGGCGGTGGCGGGTCTGCCGACGCCGGCGCTGTACGTCGGCTCCTGGAGCGAATGGATCACCGATCCGACGCGCCCGATCGCGACCGGCGCCGATCATCGGGACGGTGCCGATGGCCGGGACAACGCCGAGCCGGGGGAGCGGGCATGACCAGCGAAACGCTGATCCTCTGGGACGACGCGCTGCTCGGCTACGACCTCGGTGACCACCCGCTCGATCCGGTCCGGGTCGAGTTGACCATCGCGTTGGCCCGGGCCTTCGACCTCTTCGAGCGGCCCGGGGTCACCGTCAGCAAGCCCGTGCCGGCCGACGACGAGCGGCTGCTGACCGTACACACGGCGGACTACCTCGAGGTCGTCAAGGCCGCGTCGATCGATCAGCGGGTCCGCGGGTACGGACTCGGCACGTCGGACAACCCGACGTTTCCCGGCATGCACGACGCGAGCGCGCTGATCGCCGGTGCGTCCACGGCCGCCGCCGAGGCGGTGTGGACCGGCCAGGCGTTGCACGCGGTCAACGTCGCCGGTGGACTGCACCACGCGATGCCGTCGGCGGCGAGCGGCTTCTGCGTCTACAACGACCCGGCCATCGCGATCAAGCGGCTCCTGGAACTCGGGCGCCGAACGCGTCGCGTACGTCGACGTGGACGTCCACCACGGCGACGGCGTACAGGCCGTGTTCTACGACGACCCGCGGGTGCTGACGGTCAGCCTGCACGAGACGCCGCTGACGTTGTTTCCGGGCACCGGATTCGCGACCGAGACCGGCGGCCCCGGCGCCGACGGCAGTGCCGTCAACGTCGCGTTGCCGCCCGGCGTCGGTGACGACGGCTGGCTGCGTGCGTTCCACGCGACCGTACCCAGTGTGTTGCGAGCATTCCGACCGCAGATCCTGGTGAGCCAGTGCGGCGCCGACGCACATGGTCTCGATCCGCTGGCCGACCTACAACTGTCGGTGGACGGTCAACGGGCCAGCTACCTCGCGATGAAGGCACTCGCCGACGAACTGTGCGGCGGCAAGTGGGTGGCCACCGGTGGCGGTGGCTACGCGTTGGTCGAGGTCGTGCCCCGGGCGTGGACGCACCTGCTCGCGATCGCGACCGGCGAGCCGATCGACCCGGCTACCGCAACGCCGGAGGAGTGGCGCGCGCTGGCCGCGGCTCGACGGCCGGGACGTGCCGTGCCGCGGTCGATGACGGATGGCGCTGCGGCGACGTACCGGCCGTGGGCGCCCGGTACGGCACCGGACTCGGTCGACCGGGCGATCCTGGCCACCCGCAACGCGGTCTTCCCGCTGTTCGGGCTCGATCCGATGGACGCACGCGACTGAGGCCGGTGAGCCGGCACGACCGACGGGACATGCGATGCGTGACTTCGACGAGGTTCTCGCGGACGGTGGCACGATCCACGTCCGGTCGGTCGAGCCGGCCGACGCGCCCGGCATCGTTGCCATGCATTCACGGTTCTCCGAGCGCACGCGATATCTGCGCTTCTTCGGTGCGTACCCGCGAATTCCGGCCCGCGACCTGCACCGGTTCGCCAACGTCGACCACCGCGATCGCGAAGCGTTCGTCGCCCTCGTCGACGACCGCGTCGTCGCGATCGGACGCTACGAGCGGCTGACCCCCGGTGGTCCGGACGCCGAGGTCGCGTTTGTCGTCGAGGATGCCCACCAGGGTCGCGGCATCGCGCCGGTGCTGCTGCGGGCGTTGGTTCCGGCGGCGCTGGCGGCCGGGATCACGGAGTTCGTCGCCGAGGTCCTGCCGGGCAACCTCGCGATGCAGCATGTCTTTGCCGACGCCGGGTTCGCGGTGACGTCACAGTTCGCCGACGGCATCGTGCACGTGCGCTTTCCGATCACGTCGCGCACCGACGAGGTTTCCGGGGCCGACACACGTTGACCCCCGCAACCGGTGGGTCGGTCGCGGGGGCCAAGCTTGACAACGTGGGTACGCCTTCAGCAGGCGTACGCCTCCAGGCGGTGAGCCCGGTCGGGCGCCCGCAGCTTCAGCAGCGTGGTCTTCTCGATCTGGCGGATGCGCTCGCGGGACAGGCCGAATTCGAGCCCGACCTCCTCCAGCGTGCGCGACCGGCCGTCGTCGAGACCGAAGCGCAACCGGATGACCTCCTGCTCGCGACGGGAGAGCGTGGCGAGCACGATCTCCACTTCGGACCGGAGTTGCCGGTCGACGACGGTGTCGGCCATCGCGTGGCTCACTGCGTCGTCGGCGACGAAGTCGCCGAGCACACCGTCGCCGTCCGGGCCGACCGCCTGGTCGAGACTGACCGGCTCACGGTCGTAGCCGACGAGTTCCAGCACCGTCACGACGTCCATCTCCAGCGCCTCGGCGATCTCCGCCGCGGTCGGCTCACGGTTGAGCGCGGTCGCGAGATCCCGCCGTACGCGCACCATCCGGTTGATGACCTCGACCATGTGGACGGGGATGCGGATGGTGCGGGCTTGGTCGGCCATGGCGCGGGTGATGGCTTGGCGGATCCACCAGGTGGCGTAGGTGGAGAATTTGTAGCCCTTGGTGTAGTCGAATTTTTCGACGGCGCGGATGAGGCCGAGGTTGCCTTCTTGGATGAGGTCGAGGAAGGCCATGCCGCGGCCGGTGTAGCGCTTGGCCAGGGAGACGACCAGACGCAGGTTCGCCTCCAGCAAGTGATTCTTCGCGGCGTACCCCTCGGCCGCGATGATCGCGAGTTCGTCGGCCGCGCCGGCGTACTCCGTCGGCAGCGACTCGCGACCCAGCAGATCCTCGGCGTAGAGGCCGGCTTCGATGCGCCGGGCCAGCGTGACTTCCTGCTCCGCGGTGAGCAGCTTGGTGCGACCGATCGCGTTGAGGTAACTGCGCACGATGTCGGTCGTGGCCCCGGGTTCCTCGGCGTCGAGGTCGGGCTCGATGCGCTCGATCTGGTCGGTGCTCATGGCAACTGCCGTTGCCGCCGGGGTCGACTCTGTAGCCGGAGATGGCCGTGTAACCGAAGACGCCCCCGCATCCGATGATGGCTTCGCAACCGATGGGTGAACCACCGTCAACCGCCTTCCCGCACTGCACTTGGTCCCGCCGCCGGTGCGGCGATCTCTCACGGGTATGAGAGTGAACCTCGGCGCGTGAAGTGGCCGTGAGGCGACGAATGAACTAGAGATCAACAATCACGGTACGGGGACCTACGTTGACGCTGGCCACGAGCATGTGCGTGCGGAAGCGGCCGGTGGCGACCGTGGCACCGCGACTGACCAGGGATTTCACCATCGCGTCGACGAGCGGTTCGGCGAGGCCGGCGGGCGCAGCAGCGCTCCAGCCCGGCCGCCGACCCTTGCGTGTATCGGCGTAGAGAGTGAACTGGCTCACAATCAGCAGCGGTGCTCCGGTCTCAGCGGCCGACTGTTCGCCGTCCAGAATCCGTAGCTCGTGAACCTTGCGGGCCATCAGTTCGGCCGTCTGCGTCGTGTCGGTGTGCGTGACACCGACGAGCACGAGCAGCCCGTCGGAAATCTCGCCGATGATCTCCTCGTCGACGGTGACGCTCGCGCTGCTCACCGTCTGGACGACCGCCCTCACGACGCGTCTGGCGCGGTCGGGTTGTTGCGGCGGTCGCGGTTGTTGCCGGCCGGGCCGCGCCGCCCGGGCCAGCCGGATCGCCGGCGGGCTCGATGAATCCGCGCTCGATCAGGCCCGGCACGATGACGGCGGCCATCGCGGCGAATGCGTCGACCGGGGCACCGTACGCCGCGGCGAGCACGGCCACCTGGTCCCGCAACGCGACCGAGCCGTCGCAGCCGGCGACGAGCGCGAGCAGCACGGGGTCGATCTCCTCGGACCAGTGCAGCCCCTCGGTCTGTACGAGCACCTGCCGGGTCACGTCCCACCCGCTGACGCCGATCTCGGCCTCCTGATGCAGCGTCAGGCCGGGGGCGACGAGGTAGCGCTCGGCGAGCAGTGATTCGGGTCCCGGCCGCATCCGCAGCCAGTCCTGCCGCTCGAACCATCGGTTCACCTCGTCGCCGAACGGGTGGCTGAGCTGTTGGCGCAACGATTCCACCCGTACGACCGGGTCGAAGTGCTCGGCCCGGCGCGCGGTCACCAGCCCGAAACCGACTCCCTCGACCTTGTGGGCGTCGAACCAGTCGAGCCAGGCCGCGGCGCGCTGCGGATCGTGCTCCTCGGCCGCGTCGGTGAGCCACAGGTCGACGTACGCCACCGGGTCGGCGAGTTCGCGTTCGATCACCCAGACATCCAGGCCACTGCCGGCGAACCAGCCGGCGACCCGTTCGGCCCAGTCCTCGCCCGTGACGTGGAGCCAGTTGGCGAGGAACTGCATCGTGCCGCCCTCGGTCAGCAGATCCTTCGCCGAGCGGGCCAGTTCCGCGCACACGGCGTCGCCGGACCGGCCGGAGTCGCGGTACGTATGCGTCGCGACGCCCGGTCCGGCCACGAACGGGGGGTTGCTGACGACGAGATCGAAGCGTTCGCCGCGGACGGGTTCGGTCAGGTCGCCCTGGCGGAGATCCCAGTCCAGACCGGCCAGCGCGGCCGTCGTCGCGGCGAAGCGGAGCGCGCGCGACGACAGATCGGTCGCCGTGATCCGTTGCGCGTGCGTGGACAGGTGTAGAGCCTGCACGCCGCAGCCCGTACCGAGGTCGAGCGCACGGCCGACCGGCGTCCGGATGACCGAGTCGGCGAGCGTGGTGGACGCGTTGCCGATGCCGAGCACATGGTCCGGCCGCAGCGGTCCCGGTCGGCTGCCCGATGGCAGGTCGGAGACCACCCACCAGGCATCGCCGTACGGCTCCAGATCCAGGCCGGCCCGCAGACCGCCCGGCACCCGCTCCACCAGCCCGGCCGCCACGGCGTCGTCGAGCGGCAGCGGGGCGAACGCCCGGGCCACCGCCGCATCGGACTCGGTCTGGTTGCCGACGTACAGGCGGATCAGGGTGTCGAGTGGCGTGCCGGCGGTGGTCGCGGCGAGCGCGGCACGGAAGTCGTTGCGGCGGGTCGCGGCGGTCGCCTCCGGTCCGATGTGGGCGGCAATGCCGGCGGAGGTGTAGCCGGCGCCGGCGAGCGCGTCGCGCAGGCGCGCGATGCCTCCGGCCGGCAGCAGAGCGGGATAGGTCACGACTTCATCTTGCCCGTGCGCCCGTCCGGCGTTGCGTCGTGGCCGGGCTTTACGACAATGCGGTACGCAGGATCCGCATCTGACCGATCTCAGCCACGTTCTTCATCAGCTCGGCGTTCACCCAGGCGACCATGTTGGCGACCGTCCGGTCCGGGCGCGACGGCCACGGGAACGGCGCGATCGCATCGAGGTCGGTCTCGGTCAGGCCGTTGAGCACCACCAGCCAACGATCGTGCAGGTCACGCAGCCAGGCCCGCGTCGCGTCGGCGGATCCAGGCCACGTCACATCGACGCGATCGGGCACGGGTTCGGCCGTCGCGTGTGCGATCGTGGTCGACCACCACCAGCCGATGTGCCACGTCAGCCAGGCGATCGTCGTGACCGGATACGGCTCGACCTCGAGCCCGGACCAGTCGGCGACCCAACGGCCATCGCCATCGTGCCGTACGGTGGCCGTCCGATCGTCGGCGACCGGGGTCCAGTGACACTCGTCGTCGGTCAGCGGATCGAGGCTGATCTGGAACAGCGCCCACACGAGGTCGAACTGCGTACGCAGCACGGCAACGACGTCCCGTGACACGGCCGGCCTACGAGATCCGCCGGCGGCGGGCGACGAGCCACACCGCGAGCACAGTCAGCACGGCGGCGGCCGCGGCGATGAGTCGGATGGGGGAGCCGGTCGACGACGACTGGCTCGCGGCGATGGCGGAGGACGGCGAGCCGGCCGGTGTGGCCGTGACCGCGGCCGGCGGGGCCGTTGTCGCCGGCGCGGATGGTGATGCGCTGGCACTGGCCGGCGGCACGTTCGCGGTGAGGGCGGCAACAATGTTGATCAGCCCGTAGCCGTACTCGTCATCGCGCCCCGGCGCGCCCTTGTCGGTCGCGGTGGCCGTCAGCCGATGAACGACCTCGGTCGCCGACAGGTTCGGGAAGCGTGACCGGATCAGTGCCGCCGCGCCGGCGATGATCGCTGTGCTCAGGCTGGTGCCGGTGCCGACCGAGTATTTGTGGTCCGGGTAGGGCTGGACGATGTCGGTGGCGGGCGCCGCGAGCACGAGTTGGGGTCCGGTCACCGACACGGCGGCGTGGTTGCCGTGCTCGTCGGTGCCGGCGGCCGCCACCACTCCTGGATACGCGGCCGGGTAAGCGACCGAGGTCGACAGCGGCTCGTTGCCGGCGCCGGCGACGACGACGATGTCCGCCTTCTCCGCGGCCTCCACCGCCTGCTCGAGATCGGGCGGCGATCCGGATAGGAGGTCGCCCTGGGCGATGCAGATGACCTTCGCCTTATGGCCG
Source organism: uncultured Actinomycetota bacterium (assembly GCA_963724705.1). GTDB lineage: Bacteria > Actinomycetota > Actinomycetes > Mycobacteriales > Micromonosporaceae > DASQPR01. The sequence continues at coordinate 225,314 of CAVRVS010000003.1, read as the reverse complement.
ATCGCCCACCTGATGGCGGGCGCGATGCCGACACCGAAGGACTCGCCGTCCTTCACCGGCAGGATCTTGGCCTTCGGTGCGACCCCCAGCACGCCGTCGGCATCGCCCGGTCCATGGCCGTGGCCGGCGACGATCCCGGCGATGCCGGTCCCGTGGCCGAGCGAATCCTGGTGCCCGTTGCCACTCACGGTGCCGCTGGACGATACGTCGGCACCGGCCAGAACGTTGCCGGCGAGGTCGGCATGGGTCGGGTCCACACCGCTGTCGACGACGGCGACGATAACCCCGCTGCCCTCGCTGTAGTGATGAGCCTTGGCCAGGTCCAGTGCCGCGACGATCCACTCCCGGTTGCGGATCGAATCGGCGTCGGCGGCAACCGGCGTGAGCAGCAGGAGCAGGCTCAAGACCGCGAATCCGGCGAGCAGGCGGGTGCCGAGCTGGCGGGTGCGATGCCTCAACGATCGATCCCGATCACGCCGGGGCCGGGATCGTGCACATCGTGGTCGGACGCAGGGATCAGCACCGCGGGACCGCCCGCGGGCATGGCCCACGTGACATCGGCGAGGCGCCGCCGGCTGCGGCGGCCGCCCGGACCACCCGGGCCGCCGGCCATCGGCATCACGCTCTCACCGGCGCTCCCGCCCGAGATCGGCGCTTCCGATTCACCGGGCGACAGGGTGGCGCCGGGACCGTCCACGTACGCGGAGCGGCTCGCCGTCCCTGGTCGTAGTGTTCCGTCGGCCGCGGTCGGCCCAGCGCCGTAGGGCCACCCACGGCCGCCGAAATCCGAGGCTGACGCCGATGGTCGGCCCGGCCGCAACGTCCCGTCCCGGCCCAGCACGTGCCCGCCAGCGTGGAGCCACCCTCGGCGCCGTCGTCGCCACCGAATCCCGGTGCGCCGCCGAACCGGCCGGAACCAGCGCCGGCGCTCCGACCGGAAGCACCTACGCCGACGCCATCTCCGGCGATCGGGCCGCCGCTGACGAACCCGAGACCGCCTTCGCCGGCGCCGCCGCCCGCGAACCCGCCGCCGACGGCCGCGCCACTCGCCCCGGGCAACGGCTCGCTCGGCTCCGCCGCTGACCGGACCACGCCCAGGAAGGACCTCTCCGGATGGCAGACCGGTCGATGGGCCGCCCGACGTGAACCATCACCAACGCCGGTCAAACCGCTCCCCGGGACGCCTTCGCCGGGGAATCCGGCCTCACCCGGGAAACCGACCGGAGTCCCGGGCCGGCCCGGGACTCCGCCGCTACCGGGTCGGGTGGGCGCCGCAGCACCGGGCTCGCGCGGCAACGAGCCGCCGCCGCCCGGCTCGCCTGGCGTCGTGCCGCCGCCGGGTCCGGACGAACCGGTGGGAGCGGGAACGACCGGCACCGGGATGCCCGGACCGCCGGGACCGCCCGGCGTGCCCGGACCACCCGGTGCGCCGGGTCCGCCTGGGGGCACCGGAAGACCGGGCATCCCCGGCCCGGGCGACGGCCGCCCGGGTCCGCCGCCGGACGGCGGAGCGCCGCCGCCGGTGAGGATCGGAACGCCTGGCAACGGTGGAACCAGGCCCGACGGTGGCGGCGAGCCGCCACCGGTGGTCGGTGGGACCCCGCCGCCGGGTCCCCCGAGGCCGCTCGTTGGTCCGCCGCCGCCCGGCGTTGACGACGTGCCGTCGCTGCCGGGAATCACGGTGACCGGATCGATCCAGCCGGGTACGGGGATGACCGGCGGCACGACGAGGGTCGACGCATATTCGTTGATGACGTTGTCCGCGGCCGTCATGTGCTGCTGCGCTTGCGCATTCAGGCCCGACTGCCACTGGGCCGGGTTCGCAAACACATCGGGGTCTGCCGGCGCCAGTTTCTGGTTGACCGTCCATGCCGAGTGCAGACCGTCCACCTTGGACTTGGTGTCGGTGTGATTGTCGAGGACCTGGGACAGCGCATTGGCGTTGGTATTCGCGGCCAACGCTGTCTTCGTCATCGACTCGGTCAGGGCGTCGACCACCTGGAAGAACGTCTGTGCGGCGGGACTCGATTCCGGCGGCCACACTGCGGCCAGGCCGGAGCGGGCCTCCGCGAGCTTTGATGCCGCGTCGTCCAGCATGGCGTCGGCACTGAACCACGCGCCGACCTGCTCCCACGCGCTCGTTAAGTCATCGTCGAGAATGGCGGCGAGCTCGGGAACGCTGTACGGCGTCCAGTTCGTGTCGCCGGTCATTCGGCGTGCATCCGGCCCGGGCCACCGGCCGTAGTCGGCGGTGCCTGCTTCGACGTGATCGCGAGGATCGCCGCGTTCAGGACATTGTCGATGTCCTCGTTGGAGGCCTGCGCCAGCTCATCGCTCGACGTGTAATTCGTGCTGATCTGATTCGCGGCCGTGACAAGGACGTCGACGTATTGACCGACGTTCGTCAACTGCTGGTTCATCGTCGCAAGGCATTCGCCGTATTTCTGCAGCATCGCCTTGAGCGCGACGCTCGGGTTTCCCTCGCCGAAGCCGACGCTCATGTCGAGCGTGCTGCGCACGCCGGGCGCGGTTGGCGTGATAGTGCCCTGCACATTTGTCTGCACGGTCTTGGCAAATCCGGTGACCTTATTCGGGTCGACGTCGATAGCGAGCGGTGGCGCCGGAGTCGAGTCACCGTCCGGAATCACGGAACCTCCCCCGAAGCCGTGGTGAACGGCACGCGCGCGCCGGATCACATTCCGCGCTCACGATATCGAAGAGCGTCCGTACGCGACAGTCCGAGCGGAGTTATCCACAGGCGGCGGGTGGCGCCTTGCGGAGCGGGCGATGTTGCCGGTATGTCCCGTACTCAGGATGGGTCGTCGAGTCCACTCTCGATCGCGTAACGCACCAGTTCGGCCCGGTTGTGCAGTTGCAGCTTCTGCAGCGTGTTCTGTACGTGGTTCTGCACCGTACGGTGGGACAGGACGAGTCGGTCGGCAATCTGCTTGTACGACATACCGGTGGCGACGAACCGGAGCACCTCGGTCTCGCGCTCGGTGAGCCGAGGCGGCGCCGGGCGACCGGCTTCGCCCGTTCTGGCACCGCCCGTCGTTGAACCACCGGCGGCGAGTCGCCGGTATTCGCCGAGGATCAGGCCCGCGAGGCCGGGCGTGAACACCGCCTCGCCGGCCGCCGTGCCAGCGACCGCGGCGAGGAAGTCGGCCGGACTCGCGGACTTGACCAGGTAGCCGGCCGCTCCGGCGGTCACCGCGTCCAGGACGTCCTGCTGCTCACCGCTGGCCGAGAGCACCAGGACCCGTACGGAGGGCAGAGCTGCCACGAGGCCGCGGATCACATCGACGCCGGACAGGTCGGGCAGTTGCAGGTCGAGTACGACGACGTCCGGTCGGGCGGCCGGCGCGACGCGTACCGCCTGCGCGCCTTCCCCGACGGTCGCGACGACGTCGTATCCGGCCTCGGCAAGGTCGCGAGCGATGCCGGCCCGCCACATCGGATGGTCGTCGACGACCATGACACGTACGGTCATACGGCGCTCTCCGCTGCCCGCGACCGGTTCGAGCGCCCCAATTGGCGGACCGCCCGGGGCACGCGCATCTCGATCTGCGTACCCTCGCCGGGCGTCGACCTGATGTCGGCCCGGCCGCCGAGGTCGCGGAGCCGGCCGCAGATCGACTGGGCGACGCCGAGCCGGCCAGCGGCCGCGGCTCGGTCCAACGTACCGGCGTCGAAGCCGGAACCGTCGTCGCGAACCGTGACTGTCACCGCCTCCGGGTCGTCTTCCAGGAGCACCCACGCCCGGGCGTCGGCACCGCCGTGTTGAGCCACGTTGTCGAGCGCGCTGGCTACCGCGGCGATCAGCTCCTCGACGACACGGCCGGGCAACATAACCGGGCTGGCCGGGGTCGCGATCGTCACGGTGGCCGACGCGAACCGGTCCAGTTGCACGCGGACGTCGGCCTGGCCGTCGGGTCCGGTTACGGGAGTCGACGAACCGATCAACGTACGCAGTGCCGCTTCCTGCTCGCCCGCGAGCCGGCCGAGTTCCGCCGCTTCACCGCCGAGCGCCTGGGCCCGGCGCGCCACGAGCGCGAGCACCTGCAACACCGAGTCGTGGATGTCACGGGCCAGCCGTTCGCGGGTGCGGGTGGCCGCCGCCATTCCGGTCGCGCGTTCCAATTGTTCGTGGGCGGTCGCACCGAGCCTCGCGACGTGGCCGATGGCGATCGCGGCCAGCACCAACAGGATGTCGCTGTTCAGCGTGGTCTGGTTGACGACGCCGCGGGTCCACAGGTCGGCCGCGGCGATGACGATGGCGGCGATCGCTCCACCGCGCCGGCCAGCGCTGATGGCCCAGGCGAGCACCGGACCGGCGACCGCGATGCCGGGCAGCGATCGTGTGGACGGGATCGGTCCGATGCCGATGATCGGCACGCTGACCACCAGGCAGCTACCCATGACCACCATGTCCGCGACGAGCAGCGGCCACCGGCGCCGGGCCGGGCGCTGGTAGAAGCGGATGGCGACGATGGTCCACACCGCCATGACCGCCCCGACGATCCATGCGGCCGCGCTGTGCCGGTACGACGGCGCATTGTGACCGATCAAGATCAACGCGTACGCGAGCGCGGCCACCCGGAACACGGCCAGAGCACGCCAGAGCGGCGCCTCGAAGCTCGTATCGCGTGCCGGGTCCACGCGACGATCGTACGGGCGCGGACCGTCTCAGCCCCCACTCAGGCACCTCGTGCCTCACCTTCACCGGGCGCCACGGTGCCGGTGCGGCGCTAGATCTGCCATGCTGACGGGCATGTCCGAGTTGTATCTGGCACAGGAGCCGGCCGCCGACACCATGCTCCGTGCGCAACCCCTGGCCCTTCTGATCGGCATGTTGCTCGATCAGCAGATCCCGCTCGAGAAGGCGTTCGTCGGGCCGCTCCGGTTGGCCGAGCGTCTCGGGGTGGCCCACCTCGACGCGGTCGCGATCGCCGACCACGACCCGGTGGACTTCGCGGCGATCTTCGCCAAGCCGCCGGCGATCCACCGGTTCCCCGGGTCGATGGCCGAGCGTACGCAGAAGTTGTGCCGAGCCATCGCGGACACGTACGCCAACGATGCCGCCTCGGTGTGGTCCGGCGTGACCGATGCCCGCCAGCTGCTGAAGCGGGTCGAGGCGTTGCCCGGGTTCGGCAAGCAGAAGGCGCAGATCTTCGTCGCGTTGCTCGGCAAGCAATTCGGCGTCCGCCCGGCCGGCTGGCAGGAGACTGCGGGCGTGTACGGCGAGGACGGTTCGTTCCGTTCGGTCGCCGACATCGTCGACCCGTCCAGCCTCACGCGGGTGCGCGAATACAAGAAGCAGATGAAATTGGCCGCCAAGGCGGCCAAGGATTGATTGGCGCCAAGGCGCCAAGGATTGATGCCGCCAAGGCGGCCACGGGCTGACTGCCGTCGGGGCGGGCGGGCCGCGGCCGCCGTCCGCGATTTATCGGCCCAGATCTTAGGGGCCAACGTGGCGGCGGCTTGGACGCGGCTGTACGCGCGGTGCGACGATAGGGATGCGGGAACCGCCGAATCGGGGGAGGGGATGGCGTGCGCCGTAGCTCTCGCCCCACGCGCATTACCGACGCGGCACCGAGCCGCGGCGAACAGCTTCGCCATCGCGAGGTGCGCTACGTCACGATGATGAGCCTGCGCGTGATCTGCCTGATCCTCATCGTCATCTTCGTGAGCATCCACGCGCCGCTCGTCTGGCTGTGGGTGCCCGTGCTGCTGTTCGGGATGTTCATCGTCCCGTGGCTCGCGGTGATCCTCGCCAACGACCGCCCGCCCAAGCGGGCCAACCGATACCGGCCACGGCCGAGCGCGCCGCCGCAGCGGACGCTGACCGACGGCACGCCGGAGCCGGAGCGGCACGTTATCGATCTCGATCCCTGACCGATCGGGCCGACCGCGGTCGCGTCGAGGCTAGTGCGACCGGGCGACCGGCGGCCGGGCTCCCATGATCGTCACGGCACGCGCCCCAAACGCGGCCCCGGTATCCAACGCCTCGTCCAACCCGTCGCCGCCCAACCAGGCGGCGAGAAAGCCGGCCGCGAACGCGTCACCGGCGCCGGTCGCGTCGATCGCGGTGACCGGCAGCGCCCGCGCTTCGACCACAGCTCCCCGGCTGGTCGCCGCGACGGCCCCGTCGGCGCCGAGTTTCACAACCACGGTGCCGCCCACGTCCGCGTGTCCCTCCAGCCGCGTCGCGAGCGCGGCCGCCAGATCCGTGGCGAGCAATCGCCCTGAGTCGGCCTCGCCGAGCAGCACCCGCGCTTCGTCCGCGTTGGCGAACAGCACGTCGGCCCGGCGTACCCAGGAAACGAACGCGAGACCACCGACCTCGCGCAACGGCACCACGGAGGCCGCGTCGACGCTCACCGTGAGGCCGCGCGTGTGCGCGGCCTCCAGCGCATATCGGGCTGCGTCGGCCGAGCCGGCATCGAGCAACGAATAACCCGACAGATGCAGGTGTACGGCATCCGCCGAGTCTGCCAAGGCGGCGTCGACATCGGCCGCCGCCAGCAGCGCGTTGGCGCCGCGATCGGTGATCATCGCTCGATCGGCCGGACCGGAAAGGATCACGATCGAACCGGTCGGCATCTCGGGCGACTGCCGGATAACGCAGGCCACTCCGACCGCCGACAATTCCGCGATGCGCATGGATCCGACGGTGTCCGCACCGACGACGCCGCACATCGTCACGGCTACGCCGGCGTCGGCCAGCCAGGCGGCGGTATTCGCGCCGGCCCCGCCGCCGGTGACGGATATGTGCGCCGGCGTATCCGAGCCGGCGACGATCGGCGCACCGAGCACCGTGACAACGTCGGTGACGATGTCACCGATCACGAGGACGCGGCCCGGACCGGTCATGCCAGCGGTGGCGTGGACAGGCCGTCGGAGAACAGCGGAGCCGCGGTCGGTCGGTCGAGTCCGGCCAATGCAACCGCGATGTGCGCGGCGAGTGCGGCGTTGCGCAGGATGATGCGTACGTTCACGGCGAGGCTCCGACCCTCCGTCGACGCATGGAAGTGTGCCAGCAGGAACGGCGTGACGGCCTTACCCGTCACGCCGTCGCGCTCCATCATCGCGAGGCCGGCGGCCAGCGTGTTGTCGTGCAGCATCGGATCGAGCTGTTCGTCGGCCGGCAGCGGATTGGCCACGATCACGCCGGTCCCGTCGAGATCCTGCTCGCGCTGCGCCCGGAGAATCTCGGCCACCTGCTCCGGGCTCTCGACCGACCAGTCGAGATCGTAGCCGCTGTCGGCGACGAAGAAGCCGGGAAAGCGCGTCGTCTGATAGCCGATCACGGTGACGCCAAGCGTCTCGAGTCGTTCGAGGGTGGCCGGCACGTCGAGGATCGACTTCACGCCGGCGCAGACGACCGCGATCCGGGTCCGGGACAGCGTGGTGAGATCGGCCGATTCGTCGAACGTCCGGTCCGCGTCCCGGTGCACGCCACCGAGCCCGCCGGTCGCGAACACCGGAATGCCGACCGAGGCCGCGATCGCGCTCGTGCTTGCCACCGTCGTCGCGCCGTGCCATCCGGCCGCGGCGGCCACCGGCAGATCCCGTACGGACAGTTTGGCGACATCGTCGGCGGTCGCCAACGTCGCGAGTTGATCGTCATCGAGTCCGACCCAGATCTGACCGCCGATCATTCCGATTGTGGCCGGTTCGGCGCCATGCGCGCGAACCTCCTGCTCAATGTCCCGTGCCACCGTCAGGTTGTCCGGCCGGGGGAGTCCGTGCGCGACGATCGTCGATTCGAGGGCGACGACCGGCCCCCCCGCGTTCAATGCATCGGACACCCGAGGGTGGACCCGGATCGGGTAGGTGGTGGGGTAATCCGGCATGATCGTTACGGTACCGGGGTCGACAGGACCGGGCCATATGTTGGGAAGATACGAACCATGACCACGCTCGCGTACGCTCGGCCGACATACCGTCTGTCCTGGACCCGCCGCATCATCGGCATGGTGTTGTGCCTCGCATGGCTGGCAGTTCTGGCCGGTTACGTCGCTGCGCGCTTTTTTGGCGACAACGTGTTTCTGAAGAGTCACTTCGGCAACCCGCTGACCGGCGCCGGAATCCTGTTCATCCTGGCCGCGCTCATCTCGATCGTGCTGTTCCCGGTGCGGAACTCGGCGGTTCAGCGGGCCACACCGTTGGTTCGGTTCGCATTCATCGGCGTGGCGGCCCTGTCGTTGGCCGGCGCCGGTCTGATCCACGGGTTCAAGATCTTCGCGTACGACCCACAGGTGGTCGCGACGTCACCGGATGGCATGCGTCGCGTCGCGCTCATCGATATCGGCAAGTATTCGGAGCTGCACATCTGGGTCGGGACGGGCCTAGGGACGAAGGACGTCGCCAACCTCGGCGCGCCGTGCGAGTTCGATACGGCCGTGTTCACCAGCAACAGCACATTCCATGTGTCGAGCGGCCTGGGCGACGTCGACATCCGGCTCGATCCAGCGACCGGCGCCCCGCTCGACGGCCTCGAGCACACCTGCCCGGTCCAGCAGACTTCTTAAGTGGGCGCCGCGCAGGTTGGTGACCGCGCCGCGGCACTCTGGCACACTGGAACGCTGGAGGTACGCACCTGATGACTACCGCTACCGAGATCCAGGAACGCCCGGACGTCAAGGAGGCCACCACCGGCCCCGAGATGTTCCACTACGTCGACAAGACGAAGTCGCTGGAGAGCGCCGTGTTCGGCACGTACGTCGAGGCGCTGTGCGGCTTCAAGTTCCCGGTCACCAAGGTCGCCAAGCCCGGCTCGCCGGTCTGCCCGGCGTGCAAGGAGATCTACGAGAACGACGACCTGTCGTACGACCCGGATCCGAGCTGATCTCGGCCGGTGCCGACGGCGCCGTGGCCGACACGTCTGCGGCGTACCGGCGGGGTGACACGTGGGCGGCAGCGCCGGCCTCACCGCTGACCTCGTCGGCGTCGCGGTGTTCGCCGCCTCCGGTGCCTCCGCCGGAGTGGCCAAGCGTCTCGACGTCTTCGGCGTCGTGTTCGTCGGAGTCGTCGCCGCGCTCGGCGGCGGGATCCTTCGCGACCTGCTGATCGGCGCGATTCCGCCCTATTCGCTGACGCACTGGCCCTATCTCGCGGTCGCCGTGGCGGCGTCGCTGCTCCTGTTCTGGTTCCATCCCCAGTTCGGCCGGCTGCGGCGCACGGTGCTCGTCCTCGACGCCGCCGGTCTGGGGCTCTTCACCGCGACCGGCACGTTGGCGGCTCGCGACGCCGGGCTGCCGATCGTCGGAGCGGCCATCATCGGCATGATCACCGGGATCGGCGGCGGCCTGGGCCGGGACGTACTGACCGGCGAGATCCCGATCGTGCTGCGCCGCGAAATCTATGCGGTGGCGTCGCTTTTCGGCGCGGCCGTCGTGCTCACGCTGCAATGGGCCGACGTCCCGCGGGCGGCCAGCGTGACGGTCACCGCGTTCATCGTCTTCGCGATCCGGATCGTGTCGCTGCGCCGGCACTGGTCAGCGCCGACACCGCGGATCGTCGCGCCGGGCGCCACGGTTCCGCCCGAGCCGCCGGCGGAAGCGGCCGAGCTACCCGGCCGCGGTTAGCGTCGTCGGCCCGCAGCGCTGAGCCCGACGACGGTGAGCGCCGTCGGCCGAGCCCGACAGTGAGCCGTCGGCCGGAGCGGCGCGGCGGGCCTGTCGGCGCCCCGGGTTAAGCTGATGGCCGCCTTCGCGGTCGCTGACCCGGAGGCGTTTCTCGTGACGTGTCACATGACCTTCGACCGGTGCCGCATCCGTGACGCGGCACCGGTCCCAGCATCGAGGAGGGTCTGCATGCCCGCGCCCGCGGCGCCCAACGCGGCGAACTTCCCGCCCCTGCGAGCGTGGCAGCGCAAGGCACTCGTCGCCTACCTGCGGCGCCCGGGCGAGAACTTCCTGGCGGTCGCGACACCAGGCGCCGGCAAGACGACGTTCGCCCTGCGGGTAGCGGCCGATCTGCTGGCCCACGGAACGGTCGAGGCGATCACCGTCGTCACGCCGACCGAACACCTGAAGTCGCAGTGGTCGCTCGCCGCCGGCCAGGTCGGCATCGAGCTCGACAGCGGCTTCCGTAACGCCGATGTGCACTCGGCTCGCGACTTTCACGGTGCCGTGGTGACCTACGCCCAGGTCGGCATGGCTCCGGCCGTCCACCGGCGTCGTACGATGACGCGCCGTACGCTCGTGATCCTCGACGAGGTCCACCACGCGGGCGACTCGCGATCGTGGGGCGACGGCGTCAAGGCGGCCTTCGAGCCGGCCGTACGCCGTCTCATGCTCACCGGGACACCGTTTCGGTCGGACGACAACCCGATTCCGTTTGTTGAGTACGAGCGGGGTCCGGACGGGCTCGCGCGGTCCCGCTCCGACTCGACGTACGGCTATGCCGACGCGCTCGCCGACGGCGTCGTACGCCCGGTGATTTTCCTCGCCTACTCCGGCGAAACGCGCTGGCGGACGTCGGCCGGCGAGGAGCTCGCGGCCCGGCTCGGCGAGCCGATGACGCCGGACATCATCGCGCAGGCGTGGCGCACCGCGCTCGACCCGGCCGGCGACTGGATGCCGCAGGTGCTCCGCGCGGCCGACGCCCGACTGCAGGTGCTCCGGGCCGGCGGGATGGCCGACGCGGCCGGACTGGTGATCGCGACCGACCAGCAGTCCGCCCGGGCCTATGGCCGGCTGCTCAGCGAGATCACCGGGGAGAAGGCGGTCGTCGTCCTGTCCGATGATGCTGGCGCGTCCGGGCGCATCGCGGCGTTCGGGACGGGCTCCGAACGGTGGATGGTCGCCGTGCGCATGGTGTCCGAGGGCGTCGACATCCCGCGCCTGGCCGTCGGCGTCTACGCCACCAGCGCGTCGACGCCGTTGTTCTTCGCCCAGGCCATCGGCCGCTTCGTGCGCGCGCGACAGCCGGGCGAAACGGCGACGGTGTTCCTGCCGAGCGTCGGTCACCTGCTCGCGCTGGCCAGCGAGATGGAGGTCGAACGTGATCACGTGCTTGGTGCGCCGCGCACGAAGGACGGGTTCGACGACGATCTGTTGGCCGCCGCACAGCGCACCGAGGCCGCCAGTGACGAGCTGGAGACGTTGTTCGAGGCGCTGAGCGCCACGGCGGAATTCGACCAGGCGATCTTTGACGGCGCCTCGTTCGGCACCCCGGTCCTCGCCGGCACGCCCGAGGAGGAGGAGTACCTGGGACTGCCCGGTCTCCTTACCCCGGACCAAGTCTCGGTGCTGCTCGCCAAGCGACAGGCCGACCAGGTCGCCGCGGACAAGCGCCGGCCGCCATCGCCGCGGAGATCCGACGACGGGGCCGATTCGGCGCGGGCGCCGCGTACGGCCGCGGAACGGCGGATCCTGCTCCGGAAGCAGCTCAACGCCCTGGTTGCGGCCCATCATCACCGCACCGCACTGCCGCACGGGAAGATCCACGCCGAGCTGCGCCGGATCTGCGGCGGCCCGCCGAGCGCGCAGGCCACGATCGAGCAGCTCGAGGCCCGGATCGCGACGATCCACACGCTCTGACCCCGCCCGCGTTCTCGTGTCCACCTACGGCGCAGTCGCGCGGCGCATGCTTGTGGATCTAGGAACCGCGGCACGGTAATAGCCGGTCAGATGTTCCTAGATCGCGGTGTAGCCGGCGCGATGTGGCGCGATCTTGGTGCGAATCCGGCGTCAGAGCGCCGGTGCGGCACCGAGATCTCGGCCAGGCGATGTCGCGAGCGGAGTGAAGTCGCGCGAAGGCGCCGCACCGGACGCCGAAGTCGCGCCCGTCGGCGCTTTAGCGGACCGGGCTGGCAGCGCGGGCAGCGTTCCTGTGGATCTAGGAATCGCGGCACGGCAATAGCCGGCCAAATGTTCCTAGATCGCGGTGTAGCCGGCGCGATGTGGCGCGATCTTGGTGCGAATCCGGCGTCAGAGCGCCGGTGCGGCACCAAGATCTCGGCCAGGCGCCGTGTCGCATGCGCCGCCGGACATGTCGAAGGGCCGCACCGGAAATCCGGTACGGCCCTTCGCTATCACTATCGGCGTGAATGCCGAGATCAGTTTGCGGACTGTTCCTTGCCGCGCCACTCGAAATCGGGGTCAGCACCAACCTGTACGGCGATCTTGGTGAGGTCGTCCGCGTACTTGTTGGCGTGGTGGCCGCAGAAGACGAGCTCGCCACCGGCCGCTAGCACGATGCGGATCTTGCCTGCCGCCATGCAGCGGTCACACCGTTCATCAGCGGCTGGTGCTGCCACCGTGTCCGGCGGCGGCGTGAGAGTCGGGGTCACAGCGCCTCCTCCTTGGTCGTCTCCACTGACGAACGCATAGCTCAAGTCGTTGCTCACGTAATGCTGCAACGTCCGGCACGGGCCGGGCGTTCCCGTTCTGGCCTCGGGGGACCGAGGTCACAACGGTCAACCTCGGGGAGATCATTCGCCCCTCGGATCACATTGCCGGTGGTTCGCCAGGCCGCCGACACAGTGCTTGCTACATCTACCCCGGTCCGGTCAACCCGAATCGGCTCTGGCGCCGGGAAACCGTGGTCTCCCATGCCAGCCATCAGTGTGCCTTGGCTCCATCTTGCCTCGCCATTGGTCACGACTCGACAACGCCCAGGTAACAACCCGAATCCGGCCATACCAGGGCGAGGCGCCGCCGAATTTCGCGGAGAGATGAATGCCGGGCGCGTCGCGGTTGATCTTGTTCCGCCGTACGGCCGTGCGACCGCCGGCCAACGCCGTGCCGCTCTATGACCTGGGCCACAACGAAATCCGGCCGGCGCGACGGTGATCTCGTCGGGCCGGCCGGATGACGTACGGAAACCGGATCGTTCTAAACGGTGGACTAGTCGAGATAGTCGCGCAGCACCTGGGAGCGCGACGGGTGGCGCAGCTTCGACATCGTCTTCGACTCGATCTGGCGGATGCGCTCGCGGGTCACGCCGTAGACCTGGCCGATCTCGTCGAGCGTGCGCGGCTGACCGTCGGTGAGGCCGAACCGGAGCCGTACGACCCCGGCCTCGCGCTCGGACAGTGTCTGCAGGACCTGCTGGAGCTGGTCCTGGAGGAGCGAGAACGATACGGCGTCGACCGCCACGACCGCCTCGGAGTCCTCGATGAAGTCGCCGAGCTGGCTGTCGCCCTCGTCGCCGATCGTCTGGTCGAGCGAGATCGGCTCCCGTGCGTACTGCTGGATCTCCAGCACCTTCTCGGGCGTGATGTCCATTTCCTTGGCGAGCTCCTCCGGCGTGGGCTCGCGGCCCAGGTCCTGGAGGAGTTCGCGCTGGATGCGGCCCAGCTTGTTGATGACCTCGACCATGTGGACGGGGATGCGGATGGTGCGGGCCTGGTCGGCCATGGCGCGGGTGATGGCTTGGCGGATCCACCAGGTGGCGTAGGTGGAGAATTTGTAGCCCTTGGTGTAGTCGAATTTTTCGACGGCGCGGATGAGGCCGAGGTTGCCTTCTTGGATGAGGTCGAGGAAGGCCATGCCGCGGCCGGTGTAGCGCTTGGCGAGGGAGACGACCAGACGCAGATTCGCCTCGAGTAGGTGGTTCTTCGCTCGCTCACCATCCCGCGAGATCCACATCAGGTCGCGGTGCATGTCGGTGCGGAGCTTCTCCTCGCCGTCGGCCGACGCACGCAGCCGCTCACCGGCGTAGAGCCCGGCCTCGATCCGCTTGGCCAGCTCGACTTCCTGCTCCGCGTTCAGCAGCGGAACCTTGCCGATCTGCTTGAGATAGGCCCGGACGGAGTCCGCCGACGCGGTCAGCTCGGCGTCGCGCCGGGCCTGCTTGAGCGCCTCGGACTCCTCGTCGTCCCACTCGAAGTCGTCGGCCTTCTTGGCGTCCGCCTCGGCGGCCGCCGTTACCTCGGCCGGCTCGTCGATCACGACGTCTTCGATCTCCTCGGCCAGCACCTCGACGTCGAGTTCGACATCGACGACCTCGGCCGCGTCCACCTCGGCGGCGTCGCCATCCTTGGCCTCAGCGTCGGCCGGACCATCGCCCGTCTTGGCCGGCGCCGCCTTGGCGGCCTTGGTGGCGGCCGCCTTCTTCGCCGGCGCCGCCTTCTTGGTCGTCGCCTTCGCTGGAGTCGCCGCGTCCCCGTCGACCGCCTCCGTCTCGCGAGCGGCCTGTTTCGGCGCGGCGGCCTTCTGCGCCGCCTGTCCAGACTGTGCCGGCTCCGCGCCATTGCTTGCGTCACCGGCGTCCGGCACCGCCTTGACCGATGGCGCCGCCTTCTTGGCCGGAGCCTTCGCGGTCGTGGCCTTCGCGGCGGCGGTGGCCGAGCGCGCCGCGGCGACCGGTCGCTTGCCAAGGCTCGCCGTCCCGTCGACGTGCAGCACACCGGCCTCCGTCAACGTACGCACGAGTTTCTTGGCCTGGCTCGCGGACAGCGCAGCGTCCTCGACCGCTTTGGCCAGGGCCGCCGACGACAGCTCTCCGCCGGTCTTGGCGGCGTCGGCGAGCAGTGTGTCGGTAAGCGTGCGCACGTCCGGTTCGGATTGACGAGCTTCAGTCACGAGCGACCTTCCGAGGCAATGAGCGGAGTGTTGGCGGCGGCCACCGTACCGCGCGAACGGTGTTCGCGCGGTTCAGGACCACGATCGCCAGTGTGATGGACGCGTTGCGTTGACCTGTCTTGTGACCCGTGCGCTGGTGGCGACCGGTCGACGAGCACTGGGCAGCGTGAATTGTAGCGCTGTGTTCGGTGATCGACCCGCCTTGCACGCCCGTGACGGCACGTAAAAGTCGTTATCGGTCGTTTGACACGATGCCTGCATGGCCGATACGCCGAGTTCGTTAGACCTGCTGGCCCTTGCCGTACGGGTCGCGGAGGGCGGCGCCGCGCTCGCGCAGAACGCGCGCGAGCAGGCGATCACCCAGGTCGGAACCAAGAGTACGGATACCGACGTGGTGACCGCCGGCGACGAGGCGGTCGAGCGCTACATCCTCGGCGAGCTGGCCGCGGCCCGTCCCGACGACGCGGTGCTCAGCGAGGAGTCCGGGGCGGTGGCCGCGGTTCGTGAGTCCCGAGTGCGATGGGTCCTCGATCCGATCGACGGCACGGTGAATTACCTCTACGGCGTGCCCTACTACGCGGTGTCGCTCGCGGCCGAGGTCGACGGCGTGGTGGTCGCCGCCGTCGTACACAACCCGGCGACCGGCGAGCAGTGGACGGCACTGCGTGGGGGTGGTGCCTACCGCGGCGCGTACGGCCACGGACGACGCCTGAATGGCTCGACGGAGACGGACCTAGGTCACGCGCTCATCGCGACCGGATTTGGCTATCACCCGGCGCGACGGCGCCACCAGGCGGCCGTACTGGCCGGTCTGGCCGAGCGCATCCGCGACATCCGCCGGTTCGGCTCCGCCGCCCTCGATCTCTGTCTGGCCGCCGAAGGAACCGTCGACGGCTACTACGAGGCCGGACTCAACTTCTGGGATATGGCGGCCGGAGCACTCATCGCGACCGAGGCCGGTCTGGAGGTCACCGGCGTTGACGGCGGGCCACCGACGATGTCGCTGCTCGTCGCGGCGCCGCCCGCCATCCACGGCCGGCTGCTGCCCGTACTCGCGGATCTGGATGCGGCCGGCGGACCGTGACGGACCTGCGCACCTGGGGGCCGACGGGCATCAGCTGCGCTGAGCGCAGGTGCCCTTCGGTGCGGTCGGCGTGCCCAGCGCCGCGATGGCCTGGTTGACCTCTGTCCGTGCGCCGAGCTGCCGGAAGCCCTTACCGATCACGACGTCGACGACCTTGGACTTGGACTTGATGTTGAACTTCATCGCGCTGATCTGAGACTGGTCGGTCATCAGGAACTCGGCCCGGACGACCTGCGCCGCGGCCACCGTGCTCGGGTCGAAGTAGATGTTGGCGACACCGCTGAATGTCGGCTTGTTGTCCTTCGTGCCGACCTTCTCGACGCGGTAGCCGCGATGCTGCAGGTCCTCGGCGACGGTCTGGGCCAGACCCGGCTGGTTCGCGCCGTTCCACACCTTGATCGTGATGTCGTTGCGGGCCGGCAACGGACTCGTGATGACCGGGATCGACTTCGCCGGACAGCTGGACAGATAACTAGCGTGCGTCTGCGTGTCGCGGCTGGTGGTGATGATCGTCAGCACGACCGCGGCGATGACCAGAACTCCGACGATGACGAGTGAACGGATGCGTGCTGCGGTCATGTGTTCGGCTCCCGTGCCTGATCAGCGAGCTGACGACGACTCGAAGGCGCAAACGAGAGCGTCGCGCTGAGGGTAACGCGTGAACCTTTGTCCCGGGGCAATACCATCCGCAAAGCCCGGCGCGCCGAAGCGGATATGAGGGATGCTGCCCCTACCTTGGTGTCGCCCGGGTCACATCGGGAACAACAACGAGCGATTCGGCCTTACACAAGCACCGCGGGGGAGGTAAGGTACCGCGCTCGAACGGGATCTTCTTTTTGAAGGTCCCGAGGGGGAGTTCGTCGACGCGCCACGGTGCACGCTGTGTGCGTTTCGACGGCAGAGGGGGCCAGCGCAACGTCCGCAAAAGTCCTTGGGCAGACCTGGCATGAAACACGTTGGTTTGGCGTTACACCGCGCAAATACGGATACGGGAGTGTGACAACCGATGGCCACCGACTACGACGCTCCGCGTCGCGACGAGGTAGACCTCGGCGAGGACAGTTTGGAAGAGCTCAAGTCGCGACGGACGGATTCCCAGTCTGCCGTCGTGGATGTGGACGAGGCCGAGGTGGCGGAGAGCTTCGAGCTCCCCGGCGCGGACCTCGCCGACGAAGAGCTCTCCGTGAAGGTCCTGCCGATGCAGCAGGATGAGTTCCGCTGCTCTCGCTGCTTCCTGGTGCATCATCGCAGCCAGCTTGCAGTCGAGAAGAACGGCGAGCTCATCTGTAAGGAATGTGCCTGACAAATCCGTTGGGCAAGCATCGCCGTCGTACGGTTGACGACGTCGGCGCCGGGGGAAGGTAACAGGACCGACCCCGGCCGACGAAGTCGACCGGACGATTAGCCACGAGGCGCCACGAGCTGCCGCAGCGGCGGACGCCAGGCGCACCAGGCTCGAGGAGGCCGCGGCGATGCACCCTGACGACGACACGACGCCCGTGTCCGGCTCGCGGCCGGACACGGGCTCTTCCATGCCCGCCGCGGACGCGCCCGGCACCGAGTCGGGCACGCCGCGTTTGACGCCACCCCCCGCAACTTCGCCGGACAACGGCGCGGCACCTGTTCCCGGCTTGGTCGCCCACGACGTCGTGCCGGAGCCGGACGCGGCGGCGATGGCCGGATCCATCGCGCGACTGGCGGAGTCCGATCTCGATGCCAGCGAACGTCGCCGACTCCTGGGGCGACTCGCCGGTCAGCTACGCGGCCGGGGCGTCTCGGATACGTTCAAGCCGAGGGCGGCTATGCGCTGGGTTGCCGACGCCGTCGGCGACATCGTTCCACATCTGCCGATCCGCTCGCGCGAGACGTTACGCCAACACTTTCCGGGGATGACCGACGACGAGATCGCCGACCGGCTCGTGCGTAACGCATCCCGTGCCGCGGCAGCGATCGGCGCGGCCGGCGGCGGCATTGCCGCCGTCGAATGGGTCGCGACACCGACGCTGTTGACCGCGCCGGTGTTGCTCGCGTCGGAGACCGTCGCGGTCGTGGCGGTGGAACTCAAACTCATCGGAGAACTGCACGAGGTGTACGGAGTGCCGATCCCCGGCTCGGTGACGCAGCGCGGTGTCGGACTCATGACCGCATGGGCCCATCGCCGCGGCGTCAATCCGATCATGCCGGGCGTGGGTGTGGCCGCGGTGCTCAGTACCGCCGCCCGCCGCGAGATGCGCGACCGGCTGCTGAGGCGCTTCGGACGCAACTTGACGAGCTATGGACCGATGCTTACCGGCGCGGCGGTCGCGAGTTATCTGAACCGTCGAGCGACCCTCGCCCTCGCCGACGAAATCCGCAAGGACCTGCGTGGTGGCAAGGGGCGCAAAGTCATCGACGGTCGGTAATCGCTTCGGGTGCGGCTGACTGGCACTGCTGGCCGGCAATCGCGTCGTGTGTCGCGGCCCAGCCATACATTGCATCCCGGCCGCGATGAGCGCGGCGGGCAGCCTCGTCAGGGTTTATCGCGGCCCTGCTGCGGTTGCGTCCCGGGCCGCGATGATCGCGGCCGCCAGCTTTGCCGGCCGCCGGGAGCTGACGATCCAGTACGGAGTCGGATCGGCGGGATCGTCGATCACGACACGTAGCGCGCCCGTGATCCACGGCCGCTGCACGATGAAGGCGTACCGCGACGCGACCGGCCCGAGGAGCGCCCGCTTCGCCTCGGGGTCGAGCACGTTGACCTCGGTGACGTACGACACCGGCAGGTGCGCGTCGTCCACGTACAGTTCGCCGTCGGCGACCCGCACCACGATCCGGCCCAGTGCCAGCAGGCCCCAGGCGGTCGCCGGCAGCAGGATGGCGTACGGCACCCAGACCAGTGCCGTCGGAGCGCCCAGGAACACCTCAGCGGCCAGGAACGCCGCGAAAGCGAGCGCGAGCGGCCAGGCCCACCACGGCACCGTCAGGCGTTCGCGATAGACCCCGTCACGATCGCGCCCATCGGGATGACCCGGCGGCTGCGCCCGGCCAGCCGCCGTCCCGGAATCCTGCACCACCCTGCGAGGGTATGCCACGCCGGCCGGCCCCCGTGTGGTCGCCTCCGGTGGTCGATCGGCGGTCGCCGACAATGCATGCGAGCATGTCGCCCAGGTCGGCCTAGCGTCGGCCTAGCGAGGAGGAGCCGTACGTGGACGAGACGACACCGCTTTCCATTCCGGTCGCGCAGCTGGACCCGGAGTTGCCCCTGCCCGGTTATGCCCATCCAGGAGACGCCGGCGCCGATCTCTACGCCGCCTCGTCGGCCGACATCAAGCCGGGCGGCCGGGCAATAGTGCCGACCGGTGTCGCGATCGAGCTCCCGGACGGGTACGTCGGGCTCGTCCACCCGCGGTCCGGACTCGCGGCGAAGCTGGGCGTGACGGTGCTGAACGCACCCGGGACCATCGACTCCGGTTACCGCGGCGAGATCATGGTCATCCTCGTGAACCACGATCCCGACGCGATCGCGCATATCTCACGCGGCGACCGGATTGCCCAACTTGTCGTGCAGCGCGTCGAGCGCGCACACTTTCACCGCGTCGAGGTTCTCGGCGAGACGGTGCGCGGTGCGGGTCGCCATGGCTCGACTGGTGGGCACGCCGGACTGCTCAGCTAGAGTGACGCCCGGCGGTGCGCGGACGAGCGGTGCGCCGGAGGCCGGCGGTGCTCCGGAGACGGCGGTCGCTCGGGGCGCGAAGGGCCGGGGCAGGGCCCCGGGCACGAGGGATGCGAGGCACAGCGGTGATCTTCTCGCGAGATCGCGGGAGTGGACGGCATACGAAGCAGCCGCGCCGCTCCTCGGCCGGAGCGGATCGGCCCACCGATCGCGGGACCAGGCGTTCTCCGTCCGCCGATCCGGTGTCCGACATCGATGAGAGCGCGGAAGAGGATTTTGTCGAGGCCACCGGGCCGTACGACATTTCCGAGGCGCCCGACGGAGTCGAGCGGCTCAGCCTCGGCAGCCTGCACATTCCGATCGTCGACGGGGTCTCGGTCCGCGTGCAGGCCAACGAGGAAGGCGTCATTCAGCAGGTCGCGCTCATGCATGCCGACAATGCGCTGATGCTTTCCGTGTTGGCCGCGCCACGCAACGAAAGTGTCTGGGACGAGGCCCGCGCCGACATCCGCAAGGATTTGAGCGCTGGCGGCGCCTCGGTCGACGAGATTCAGGACAGCGAGCTCGGAACCGCGTTGCGAGCCCGCGTCACGACGCCAGAGGGCCCGGTCGAACTGCGCTTCGTCGGAGTCGACGGCCCCCGGTGGCTGCTCCGAGCGATCTTCCAAGGTCCGGTCGCGATCGACCCGACGGCATCGCCATCGCTGATCGACAGCTTCCACGGACTGGTCGTCGATCGTGGTCGCGACGCGATGCCGGTGCTGGAGGTATTGCCGCTGCGCCTGCCGCGTGAGATCGCCGAACAGGCGAAAGCACAGGCGGCGGCCGAGGAGGCGGCCCGGCCCGCCACGAATGGTGTGGTGCCGGGAGGCGGCCGGGGCGGTGAATCGGACGCGGGGGCATCGAGGCCCAGGAATGTTCGCTGAATCCACGCCCTCCCGCGGGCGGGCACTTGAGCAGTCACCCGAGCAGTGCACGGCCGGTGCCGACGACGCTCGACCGGTCAACCGGTCTGTTACGCGCACGCTACCGCGCAGGCGCTCGCCCGGGGTGACGTGTCTGGGCTCGTACCGTCGCCGCGTCGGCCAAACGGCCCCGACCACGACGGGCTCCGGCGTCGTACGCTTGACGGATGGAGCCCGCGGTTCGGGCCAGTGGCTGAGGAGAGTGACCACCGCACCATGGTGTCGGTTGATCGCGAATCATCGATCCGACGCTTAGTGCGCCGGTTGGTCGCCTCTGAGGCCGAACTCGACGCCGAAGAACTACAGCGTGATGCCGTCGCGTCCGGCTGTTGTCCGGTCGACGCGGCCGGGCGGGGCGATCTCGTGTCGATCAGTGGCCGTCTGCGTACGGTGGTGTATACGCCGCGGACCACGTTGCCGACACTCGAGGCCGAGCTTTACGACGGCAGCGACGTCGTGACGTTGGTCTGGCTCGGCCGTCGACACATCGCCGGGATCGAACCGGGGCGGCAGCTCACCATCCGCGGCCGCGTGGCGACGCGCGATGATCGCAAGGTCGTCTACAACCCGTATTACGAGTTGGAGCCGCCACGGTGAGTCCCGCACACCGGGCACGAGGGGCGATCGCATGACGGACGAATCGTCGCCGCACGGCCGCGGCCAGACGTCTGGCATCCCCGGGTTCGACGCGGCCGCCTTCGAGTTCACGATCGACGCCGAGACCTCCGCGGCGATCACGGCGGCCCAGGCCGATGTCGCGCCGGCTCGGCCCGACTCGTCGCGGCCGCCCGGCTCGACCGGCGCGGGGCCAGCGAATGGCGCGGCGGCAGCTAATCGCGGGGCGCCAGCGAATGGCGCGGCGCGGGCGAACGAAGCGGCGCCGACCGAGGTGCTGCCGACCTTCTCCGAGCAGCTGGCCGAGCAGCTCGGCGGCGTCCGCGGTGTCCTCGAGTCGAGCATCCCGGTCGCCGTCTTCATCATCGTCAACTTCTGGGCGCTGCGGCCGGCGATGATCGTGTCGATCGGATCCGCCCTACTGATCGCCCTCGTCCGACTGCTGCACCGGCAGACCATCCGGCACGCCGTCAACGGGGTGTTCGGCGTCGCGATCGGTGTCGCGTTTCGCCTGGAAGACCGGCAGCGCGAAGGACTTCTACCTGCCGGGCATCATCCTCAGTGCGGTGTACGGCCTGGCGATGATCGCGTCGGTGCTGGTGCGCCGGCCGCTGGTCGGATGGATCTGGTCGCTGCTGATCGCCGGCGGCAGCACCCGGTGGCGGGATCGTCCACCGATGGTTCGCCTGTTCAGCCGGCTGACGTTGTTGTGGGCCGGCACCTACCTGGTCAAGGTCGCCATACAGACGTGGCTGTTCGGCAACACGGGTGCGCACGATCCAGGCACCGCGCTCGGCATCGCCCGGCTCGCGCTCGGCTATCCGCCGTACGCCCTGTTGCTGGCCTTCACCGTGTGGTCAGTGCGGCGGCTGACCGCCTCCGACCCGAGCCTCGCCGACGTGCGCTGACCCGCGCCAGACGGCCTCAGGCCGGCGTGGTCCGCGGGCCGCGACCGGTACGGGAGATCGCTGAGCTGCGCGTCCGTTCGACGCTGTCGGCGCCCAGGATGACGGTTCGGACCTCGTCCTCGACCTCGCTCGTGACGACGAAGATCAGCTCGTCGCCGGCCTCGAGCGGGATCGTCCGGGCTCGGCACCAGCACCCGCTTGCCGCGCAGGATCGCCACCAGCGCGCAGTCGCGCGGCAGCGGCACGTCGCGGACCGGGTGGCCGACGTACGGGCGCCGACGGCGGCAGCGTGATCTCGACGAGGTTGGCCTCGACTCTGGCGGAACGTCATCAGCGGACCAGGTCGCCGACCGTGACCGCCTCCTCGACCAGCGCCGCCATCAGTCGCGGCTTGCTGACCGAGACGTCGACGCCCCACTGGTCGGTGAACAGCCACTCGTTCTCGGCCCGGTTGACCCGGGCGACCACGCGGTTGACCGCGAACTCGGTCTTCGCCAGCAGCGACACGACCAGGTTGACCTTGTCGTCGCCGGTCGCCGCGACCACGACGTCGCACGTCTCCAGGCGGCCTCCTGCAGGCTGGCCACCTCGCACGCGTCGGCCAGCACCCACTCCGCCTGCGGGCACGCGCTCCGGGCGCAGCATGGTCGGCTGCCGCTCGATCAGCATGACCTGGTGGCCGTTGTCGATCAGTTCGGCGGCGATGGACCGGCCGACGTTGCCGGCGCCGGCGATCGCGACCCGCATGATCAGTGCCCTCCCTTCGGGCGCGTGCCGGTGATCTTGCGTGACGGTCTCGATCATGTCGTCGGTCACGAGCATGAAGACCTGGTCGCCGTCCTGGATCACGGTGGAGGCCGTGGGCAGCGTGCCGATCCCGAAGCGCATCAGGTACGCCACCCGGGCCCGGTCGCCTCCTCCAGCGCGCGCAGCGGCTTGCCGACCCAGTCCCGATGCACCGGCACCTCGATGATCGAGATCGTGCTCGGTCGGGTCGCGCCACAGTTCGGTGTTGCGCCTCCGGCACGAGGTGGCGCAGCATCCGGTCGGCGGTCCACCGTACGGTGGCCACGGTCGGGATGCCGAGCCGTTCGTAGACCTCGGCCCGCTTCGGCGTCGTAGATCCGGGCCACCACGCGGCTGACGCCGAACGTTCTCCCGGGCCAGCCGCGCCGAGATGATGTTCGAGTTGTCGCCGCTGGACACGGCCGCGAACGCGTCGGCGCGCTCGATGCCGGCCGAGATCAGGACCTCGCGGTCGAAGCCCATGCCGGTGACCGTCAGCCCGGTGAAGTCCGTCCCGAGCCGGCGGAACGCGTCGGCGTCGGCGTCGATCACCGCGACGGAATGGCCGCGCGCCTCCAGGCTGTAGGCCAGCGTCGAGCCGACCCGGCCGCATCCCATGATCACGACGTGCACGGCATCGATCCTCTCGCCCACTCAGCCGCGGCTCAGTCGCGGCTGCTACGCAAAGGGTGCCATGCCGTCCGCGATTGTGCGGGCGGACTCCCGCGTCCCAGCGTCGCGACGTCACACGTCGGACCGGCGTACGTTGCCGATCACCCCTCCACCCCGTAGGCGTGTGTCCCCGTACCCTTATCGTTTGTGGCACGACCCACCTCGCTCCTCAAGCGGCTGCTCCTCGGTCGCCCGTTCCGCTCCGACCGGCTTCAGCACACCCTGCTGCCGAAGCGGATCGCGCTGCCGGTGTTCGCCTCCGACGCCCTGTCCTCGGTCGCGTACGCCCCCGACGAGATCCTGCTGACGCTGTCGGTCGGCGGTGCCGCGTTCTACGCCTACTCGTGGCGGATCGCGATCGCGGTCGCGATCGTGATGCTCGTGGTGGTCGCGAGCTACCGGCAGAACGTGCACGCCTACCCGTCCGGCGGCGGCGACTACGAGGTGGCCACCGTCAACCTCGGTCCGAAGTTCGGCCTGGCCGTCGCGAGCGCGCTGATGGTCGACTACGTGCTGACCGTGGCCGTGTCGGTCTCGTCCGGCGTGGCGAACCTCGGCTCGGCCTGGCCGTTCGCCCGCGACCACCCGGTCGGTGTCGCGGTCACGGTCGTCGCGATACTCGCCGCGATGAACCTGCGCGGCATCCGCGAGGCGGGGGCCGCGTTCGCCATCCCGACGTACGCGTTCATGATCGTCCGTGCTCGTGATGGTCGGCTGGGGCTTCGTCCGCATCTTCGTCTTCGGCAACGACCTGCGAAGCGCGCGTCGTCGACGGAGCCGATCGTCAACGCGCAGTCGATCACCGGATTCGCCTTCGCGTTCCTGATGATCCGGACGTTCTCGTCCGGCTGCGCCGCGCTCACCGGTGTCGAGGCGATCTCCAACGGCGTGCCCGCGTTCAAGAAGCCCAAGAGCAAGAACGCCGCGACCACGCTGCTGCTGCTCGGCACGCTGGCGGTCACCATGCTGATCGGCATCGTGGTGCTGGCGCGGCTCACCCACGTGCAGATCGTCGCAGACGCAGCCGCGTGCCGGCGCTGACCGAGCCGGTGACGCCGCAGCTCGGCGCACGCCGTGTTCGGCAGCTTTTCCGCGCCGTTCTACGTCGTCGTCGGCGCGACCGCGCTGATCCTGGTCCTGGCCGCGAACACCGCGTTCAACGGCTTCCCGGTGCTCGGCTCGATCCTCGCCCAGGACCGCTACCTGCCCCGCCAGCTGCACACCCGCGGCGACCGGCTGGCGTTCTCCAACGGCATCCTGTTCCTGGCCACGTTCGCCGTCGTGCTGATCGTGGCGTTCAAGGCCGCAGCCGACGCACCTGATCCAGCTCTACATCGTCGGTGTGTTCGTGTCGTTCACGCTGTCCCAGACCGGCATGCTGCGGCACTGGAACCGGCTGCTGCGCACCGAACGCGACCCGGCCAGGTCCGCCGCCGGATGTATCCGGTCGCGCGCGATCAACGGCATCGGCGCTGGTGATGACCGGCTTCGTGCTGGTCCTCGTCTCCTCACGAAGTTCCTCGCCGGTGCCTGGATCTCGATCGCCGCGATGGTGGTGATCTACATGGTCATGATCGCGATCCGCCGGCACTACGACCACGTCGCGAGCGAGCTGGCGCCGGCCGAGGAGACGCCCGATGCTGCCCGCCCGCAACCACGCGGTCGTCCTGGTCAGCAAGGTGCACCTGCCGACGCTGCGAGCGCTCGCCTACGCCCAGGGCACCCGGCCGGACACGCTGACCGCGGTGACCGTCAACGTCGACGACGCCGACACGCGCAAGATCCAGGAGGAGTGGGAGGCGCGGGACATCGACGTTCCGCTCGACGGTCATCGACTCGCCGTACCGCGAGATCAGCCGTCCGATGATCGACTACGTGAAGTCGCTGCGCAAAGACTCGCCCCGCGACGTGGTCACGGTGTTCATTCCGGAGTACGTCGTCGGCAAGTGGTTCGAGAACCTGCTGCACAACCAGAGCGCGCTGCGCCTCAAGGGCCGCCTGCTCTACGAGCCCGGCGTGATGGTCACGAGCGTGCCGTGGCAGCTCAACTCGAGCATCGGGAAGGACTTGAACCGCTACGACCGGGAACTCGCCCTGGCTCCGTTGCGAGGGCCGCGTGGCCAGCGTCCGTCCGGCTCGTCGGGCACGTCACCGGCGGCCCCGGGTACGTCGCCGGGCGGTCCGCCAGCCGCGTCCGGCTCGTCGGCGACCGGATCGTCGGAGGGTGGCGCCAGCAGCCCGGGGCTGACATCGGACTCGACGCCGGAGCCGGATCGGACGCCGCGGCCATGAGTCGGCCGGTCCGCGCAGCGACGGCGGGCATCGGTCGACCGGAGAATCGTGTCGACGTCGACGCCGCGATCGATGACCTGGTCGGCGCGCATTTCGACGTCGAGGTCGGGCCGGTCGCCCACGGTGGCCATTGCGTGGGTCGGATCCCGGACGGGCGGGTCGTGTTCGTACGCCACAGCCTGCCGGGCGAACTCGTCACCGTGGAGATCACCGAGGAACGCAAGGGCTATGTGCGGGCCGACGCCGTGGAGGTCCTGCGGTCGTCGCCGGATCGGGTCACACCACCCTGCCCGTACGCCGGACCGGACCGGTGCGGTGGCTGCGACTTCCAGCACGTCGAGCCCACGGCGCAGCGCGCGCTGAAGACGGCGGTCGTGCGTGAGCAACTGATCCGGATCGGTCGACTGGCCGAGGACGAGGTAGACGCGTTGGACCTGTCGGTCGAGCCGCTGCCCGGTGGTGGCCCCGACGATGGTCTCGGCTGGCGTACGCGGTTGCGCTACACAGTCGCGGCCGATGACCGGGCCGGCCTGCTCAAGCACCGCTCGCACGAGGTCGTGGCCGTCGATAGGTGCCGGATCGCGACGCCCGCGGTGCAGGCGGCCGAGGTGACCGACCGGCACTGGCCCGGCGAGGACGCGATCGAGGTCGTCGCGTCCAGCACCGGCGACGTATCGGTGACCGCGGTCGACGTCGACGGCACAGTCCGGCCGGTGTCCGGGCCGCTCCAGATAACGGAGGTCGCGGCCGGCCACCGGTTCCGGCTTGACCCGGCGGCGTTCTGGCAGGTACACCCGGCCGCGCCGGACACGTTCGTGGCGACCGTCCTGGACATGCTCGAACCCCGGCCGGGGGAGCGGGCGTGGGACCTGTACGGCGGCGCCGGGCTGTTCTCCGCCGCGCTCGCCGACGCTGTCGGCCCGCGCGGCTCGGTCACCCTCGTCGAGTCCGACGACCGGTCGGTCCTTGCCGCGTCGTCGAGTCTCGCCGCGCTGCCGCAGGTGACCGTCGTTTCGTCCACGGTGGAGCGAATGCGCGTGCCGCGGACGACCGGACATCGTGGTGCTCGACCCGCCCCGGACCGGGGCCGGTGCCCGCGTAGTACGCAACCTCATTGATGCCGCTCCCCGCGCGATCGCGTATGTCGCCTGCGACCCGGCGGCATTTGCCCGAGATGTCGCGACATTCCGTACGGCCGGCTGGCGACTCACCCGGCTGGAGGCGTACGACGCGTTTCCCATGACCCATCACGTCGAGTGCATCGGCCGGCTCGAACCACCCGAGGACCCACCAAGCGGCCGGGCTGTGTGACGGAATCGTGTGCGCCGTGGCGTCGTGCGGATGCCGGCGCGCGTCGTTTGGCTAGACTGGCCGGTCATGAGCACACCTGCGCCCGAGGCGACCGGTTTACCCGACGCGGCCGGCCTCCTGGCCGGCATCAACGGCCCGAGTGACCTGCGCGAGCTGTCCGCATCGGAACTCGGAGTCTTGGCCGCGGAGATCCGCGATTTCCTCGTGGCCAAGGTGTCGCGCACCGGGGGACACCTCGGTCCGAATCTCGGCGTGGTGGAACTCACGCTCGCCCTGCATCGGGTGTTCGATTCCCCGAAAGACCGCATCCTGTTCGATACCGGGCATCAGTCGTACGTCCACAAGATCATCACCGGTCGGCAGGCCGGCTTCGACCTGCTCCGTCAACGCGGCGGCCTGTCCGGATATCCGAACCAGGCCGAGTCCGAGCACGACGTGATCGAGAACTCGCACGCGTCGACCGCGTTGTCGTACGCCGACGGCATGGCCAAAGGCTTCGCGCTGCGCGGTGAGGATCGGCATGTGGCCGTCGTCGTCGGTGACGGTGCGCTGACCGGCGGGATGTGCTGGGAAGCGCTGAACAACATCGCCGCCACCGAGAACCCACTGGTGATCGTCGTCAACGACAACGGCCGTTCCTACGCTCCGACGATCGGCGGCATGGCCAACCATCTCGCGACGCTGCGATTGAACCCCAGCTACGAGAAGGTTCTCGACGTCGTCAAGGACGCGCTCGGTCGGACGCCGCTCGTCGGGGCGCCGATGTACGAAGCGCTGCACGCAATGAAGAAGGGGCTCAAGGACGCCGTTTCGCCGCAGGGCATGTTCGAGGACCTCGGGCTCAAGTACGTCGGTCCGGTCGACGGCCACGATCTCGAGGCGGTCGAGTCTGCGCTGCGCCGGGCCAAGCGGTTCGGCGGTCCGGTGATCGTGCATGCGGTGACGCGCAAGGGGTTCGGCTACCGGCCGGCCGAGGATGACGAGGCCGACTGCCTGCACGGGCCGGGCAGCTTCGACCCGCTCACCGGCAAGCTTCTCGCGCCGCCGTCGCTCAAGTGGACCTCGGTCTTCGCCGACGAGCTGGTCGCGCTGGCCGACGAACGCAGCGACATTGTCGGCATCACCGCGGCCATGGCCGAGCCGACCGGCATCGCACGGCTCGCCGCGAAATACCCCGAGCGGACCTACGACGTCGGGATAGCCGAACAGCATGCCGGTGACGTCCGCGGCCGGACTCGCGCTGGCCGGCATGCACCCGGTGGTCGCGGTCTACGCGACGTTCCTGAACCGCGCGTTCGACCAGGTGCTGCTGGACGTGGCGATGCACCGCCTGCCGGTCACTTTCGTACTCGACCGAGCCGGCATCACCGGACCGGACGGCCCGAGCCACTACGGCATCTGGGACATGTCGGTCTTCGGCACGGTGCCCGGCCTGCGCATCGCCGCTCCGCGCGACGCGGCGACCGTACGCGAAGAGTTGCGTGAGGCCGTCGCCATCGCCGACGGGCCGACGATCGTCCGCTTCCCGACCGGATCGGTTCCGGCCGACCTGCCGGCACTGCGCCGCCGCGGTCCGGTCGACATCCTGGCCGAAGACGATGACCGCGATGTGCTGCTGGTATCGGTCGGTGCGCTGGCCCATCTGGGCATGGACGTCGCCGGCCAGTTGCGCGCGGCCGGATATGGAGTGACCGTAGCCGACCCGAGGTGGGTACGGCCGGTGCCGCTCGAACTCGTCGCGATGGCCCGCGAGCATGCGCTCGTCGTCACCGTCGAGGACGGCGTGCGTGCCGGCGGTGTCGGGGACGCGCTGGCGAAGGCCATGCGCGACGGCGGTGTCCGGACGCCGCTACGCGACCTGGGCGTCGCGGCCGACTGGTATCCGCACGGGACTCGGGCCGAGATACTGGCCGACATCGGACTGACCGTGGACGGCGTGACCCGCGACGTCCTCGCCATGCTGTCCGACGTCGACGTGGACTCGGTGGCCCAGGGCGGCTGACGACCACCACGGCTTGTGGTCGCGCGATAGTGGCGACTACGGTCGGACGCCGCATGATCCGGCGCCCGCATGATTCGGCGTCGCCGCGGGTAATGACCGAGTGACTGTCGTACCCCCGCTTTGAACCCGTGCCTGGCCAAACGCGTGTTTGTCGCCGTGCGCGGTCCGTGTCGATAATGGGTGCGACCGCGTGCTCAATGGACGGTCTGGCACGGCGACGTGCCGCTGCAGACGGGACGTTCGTGACATGGCGCAGGACGGATCGACCCACGACGGTCCCGACCGCGCGCCGCGATCGCCTTGGGGCCGCTCGACCCTCCCACAGTCGCCCTGGCAGCCGGACGTCGTCGGCGCAATCGATACACCGACCGATGGGCTGAACGTCGTGGCCCGGCCGGCCGGCCCGACGGGGCTGGGTGATGTCATCGAACTCGTACCGCCGGACGGCGGCGGTTTCATTGATCTCGGCGATCCCGCTCGCGCATCCGCGATCGAGGGTGCCCCCGGCCTCCCGCCCGAGCCGCCTCGAATGCCCGGACGCCTCGATGCGTTCGGCGCGAGGTTGCTCGGCGCGGTCCACGGTAGCCGCGGCTCATCACGCGGGCCTCGGACGAGGTCGGCCACTGATCGGTCGGGCATGGCGATCATCGACCTGGGCGACCGCCACGGCCACATCCCAACCGGCGACGCCCGGACGGGGCCGGCACCGTGGCGAAGCCTTGAGTGGCGTGCCCACATGCGGCCATTTGCGCTTGTCATCGTTGTCGTGGCCGCGCTCCTCGTCGGTGGATCGGTAGCGCCGCCGCTGGCTCGACTAGCACGGCTCGGCAGTATCACCGTTCCGCTCGGCGCCGCATTGGCGACGGACGGGGCGCGGGCCGTCGTTCTCGGCAGCCGGGATGGAGTCGGCGAGAGCGTCGCGTCGTACGAAGTGGCTGGCGGCGCGCGCGAGTGGTTCACGGAACTGTCGATCCGGCAGGCCGACGACATCGGCATGACGATCACCGACGGGGTGGTCATCGTGACGGCGGGCGGGCTCGGCAATCGCGGTACGCACGCCGTCGTACTGGATGAGCGGACCGGGCGACGTCTCTGGTCGACGCCGCAGGATGTGTGGAGCCCTCGACGCGGCAGCGACACGATGCTGATGATCAACGACGCCCAGACGAACGTCCTGGCCCGCGACAAGCGCTCCGGCGCGGTGAAGTGGTCGTATACGTTGCCGACCGGCTGCTTGACACCCGTTCTCGCGCTGCCCGTCGCCGACGAGGTGCCGACCGCAATGGTCGTCATGTGCCCCGGCTCAAGCACGTTAAGCCGAATCAACGTGGACACCGGTCGGCCCGACATCAGCACCCAGGTCCCGTTGTCGGCGGCCGATACGGACGCCGACGTCTCCATGTTCACCGTGAGTGATGTCGTCGTCGTCGAGGATGCCGCGGTCAAGCCGCCGCGGTTCGAGACGTACGGGCTCGGTGACCTGAAGCCGATCTGGAAGACGGCCGGATTTAGTCCCAACGATAAGGGCTACGCATGTGGAGTCGAGATCTGCGTGTCGGCCGCCGGCTCGACGGTGATTCTGGATACGCGCAATGGTGCCGTCATACCGACCACCGCTCACGACGCTGAGCTGGCAGCTACGGTGCCTCGCCCGTTCGTACCGGCGTCCAAAGTCGGTACGTTGCTGTTGCCCGCACCGGGGGCAACGGTG
This sequence comes from uncultured Actinomycetota bacterium, assembly GCA_963724705.1. GTDB lineage: Bacteria > Actinomycetota > Actinomycetes > Mycobacteriales > Micromonosporaceae > DASQPR01. The sequence goes on along the minus strand of CAVRVS010000003.1, from coordinate 194,779 downwards.
CCGGTGGTGAGCAAGACGACCTACGTGGCGGATTTCGCGGGCGACGAGGCGGTCGTGCATCTGCCGCTGTTCCGACCCGGGCGCACCTGGATCGTCACGCTGTCGCCGTCTGGGGTCCGCGATGCGGTACAGCTGCTGGTCGGCCCGGCCGCCGACGTCTGCCGCCCGATCGGCTCGTACCTGGGGTGCATGACCGCGAAGAACACCGTGACGTTCTGGACCCTGCCCAAGATCGAGTAGCTTCCGGCGTGCGCACGATTGTCCAGCGCCTGACGGCATGACGTGCACTCGGCCGCTACGGTTGCTCGGGTGGCCGGCAGCGTCCGGCGGCGGTCCGGGATAGCGGGAGCAGCGGTGCGGGTTCTGGTAATCGAAGATGAGCGCACGCTCGCGGATGCGATCGCGCGGGGACTGCGCCGTGCCGGCATGGCGGTGGACGTTGCCTACGAGGGGACGAGCGGCCACGAGATGGCGTTCGTCACCCGCTACGACGTGCTCGTGCTCGACCGCGACCTGCCGGGCATACATGGTGACGACATCTGCGCCGATCTTGCGGCCGCGGGCACGCTCACCCGCGTGCTCATGCTGACCGCCAGCGGTACGGTGGCCGACCGCGTCGAGGGACTCGGCCTCGGTGCCGACGACTACCTGCCCAAACCATTCGCGTTCGACGAACTCGTCGCGCGCGTTCGGGCCCTTGGCCGGCGCTCGTCGCCCGTCGCCCCGCCGGTGCTGACCGTCGGCGACCTGACGCTGGATCCGGCCAAGCGCGTGGTGAGCCGGGCCGGACGTCCGCTCGATCTCGGCCGCAAGGAGTTCGGGCTGCTGGAGGAGTTGCTCAAGGCGCACGGCTCGGTGGTGTCGAGCGAGGAACTGCTGGAACGGGTCTGGGACGCGAATACGGACCCGTTCACAACGATCGTCCGGGTCACCATGATGACGCTGCGCAAGAAGCTCGGTGATCCGCCGGTCATCGAGACCGTGGTCGGTGTCGGCTACCGGATCGCGGCATGACGGTCTACGGGTCGCCCCACCGCCGGCGACTGCGGCCGACGTTGCGGGTCAGGCTCGCATTGATCAACGGCGCGGTACTCGGCGTCGTGGCGTTGGTCCTCCTCGTGGTCGCGATCGCGATCGGGCGCCACCGCATCGCGATGGACATCCTGGCCATCGCCGTCATCACGCTTGCCGGCGTCGCGGCGGGCTACATCGTGGTGGCTCGCGCTCTTCGACCCCTGCAGCAGGTCACGGCGACCGCACGCCGACTGTCGGGCGAGACGCTCGACCAACGCATCAACTACGCCGGTGTCGACGACGAGGTCGCCGAACTGGCCGAGACGTTCGACGCGATGCTCGGCCGGCTGGCGGAGGCCTTCGAGACCCAGAAGCGCTTTGTGGCCAATGCTTCGCACGAACTGCGTACGCCGTTGGCCGTCATGCGTACGGAGATCGACGTGACGATGTCCGACCCCGACGCGGACGTGACGGAGTTCCGCCGGATGGGGACGGTGGTCCGCGACGCGTCCGAACGCGCTAACTCGCTCGTCGACGCGCTGCTGGTGCTGGCGCGGTCCGAGGCCCAGGCCGGACGCCGCCTCGTCCGCAAGGTACCGGTCGATCTGGCCGAAGGCGTCACGGCGGCCCTGTCCGCGGTCCGGCGGGAGGTCGGCCGCCTCGGTCTCGACATCACGACGGATCTGCAACCGGCCCCGGTCGTCGGCGATCCGAGCCTGCTCGAACGGCTCGCCGGGAACTTGATCGAAAACGCCGTGCGCTACAACCACGGCCAGGGCCGGGTCTGGGTGCGTACGGACACCGAGGGCGCACTGGCAAGGCTGGTCGTGGGGAACACCGGGTTCGAGGTTGACGCCGGCGATGTCCCGAAGTTGTTCGAGGCGTTCCGCCGGGGCGTACGCGATCGGACCGGATCCGGCCGGGGAGCCGGGCTTGGGCTGTCGATCGTCCGCGCGGTCACTGACGCACATGGCGGTTCGGTCCGCGCCGAGCCGATCGAGGGCGGCGGCCTGGAAGTCATCGTGACCTTGCCCGCCGCCTCGGCAACGCCCGTGGTCACCGGCTCGGCTGCGGTGCCGATCACGCCACCATCGGGTCGCTGAACGATCCGCCATACGGCGCGGGCGGCGCGTCGGGGTCTGGCGTCAACTGAGCGGCGGGATGATCTTCTGCGCGCGAAGAGTGTCGAACAGATCGAGGAATGACCGCGCGGAGTCCTGGAAGCCCAGGAAACCCAGTGCACGACTCTTGGACATGTCGGCGAACGTCTCGACCTGCCGTCCAAGGTCGGCGTCGGTATGCCACCACGACGCGAGTTCGGACGCCTTGTACGGCTGGAGGCCGTGTCGTGCAACGAGGCCGGCCCAGACGTCGTCGGCGTGGCCCAGGCGGCCGTCGAGCGGGTTCGGCTCCCCGGGGTATTCGGCCGCCTCGACGCCGAGCCCCTCGGCAACGCGTTTCCACATTTGCCGCCACCGGAAGACGTCGCCGTTGACCGTATTGAACGCTTGATTGCGAGCGGCGGCGGTGGTGGCCGACCACACGGCGTGGTGGCCGAGGAGCCGTGCATCCGTGATGTCGGTGACGCCGCCGTACTGCTGCGGGCTGCCCGGGAAGACGAATGGTTCACCGGTGATCCGGCACATGGTGCCGTACACGGCGAGGGTCACGCCCATGTTCATGGCATTGCCCAGCGCGTACCCGATCATCGTGTGCGGCCGGTGCACGGACCAGGAGAATCCTTGTTCGGCGGCGGCGGCGAACAGGATGTCCTCCTCGTCGTAATAGAAGTTCTGGAAGGGCAACCGATCCTGGCTCTCGCGGAAGGGTGTGTCGGCCGGTGCGGAGGCGTACGCCTCGAACGGACCGAGATAGTGCTTCAGACCGGTCACGAGCACCGCGTGCTCGAGTTCAGATGTGCGTCGCAACGCGTCGAGCGTGTTTGCCAGCATCGCCCCGTTGACCCGACAGTTGTCCGCCTCGGTGTCCTGACGCGACCACGTGGTGAAGAACAAATGGGTGATCGCCTTGCCGGTCACGGCGCGTTCCACCGACGCCGGGTCGAGGACGTCCGCGTACACGTGCTCGACGCCGGGGATCTCGTAGCGCGGCGCTCGGGACAGGCCGACCACTCGCCATCCGTCCGCCAGCAGGGCTTGGGCGGTGTTGTAGCCGGCAATGCCGGTGGCGCCGACGACGAGAGCGGTGCGGTCCATGCGGGCTCCTCAAGGCGCGTCGGGTCGGTGTCGTGGTGAACACTCGGCGGTCTGGTGCTGCGCCGAATATGCCCGGCGCTAGACACGTCGTCAAGTAGGGGTTAACGTTTGCCGGCATCCGGGGCCGTTCCGCCCGGTCGGACTTGCGCGAAGGGACCGTAATGCCGGGACGTGTCGCAGGAAAAGGGATTGTGATCACCGGGGCGGGCAGCGGCATGGGCCGTGCGTTCGCGTTCGGGCTCGCCCGCGAGGGCGCGAGCATCGGCGTCCTGGATGTCAACCATGACGCCGCGATGACGGTCGCGGACGAAATCAACCATGGCACCGACGAGTCGGCCATCGCCTTGTCGGCCGACGTGAGCAAACGCGCCGAGGTTGCGCAGGCATTGGACACGTTCATCGGCCGCTTCGGCGCCCTCGATGTCTTGTTCAACAACGCCGGGTTCAACCGGCCGATGCACCTGATCGACGTCACCGAGGAAAACTGGCATTCGATCATGGACGTCAACGCGCTCGGTTGTCTCATCGGCATTCAAGAAGGCGCGAAGCGGATGATCCCGCGACGACAGGGCAAGATCGTAAACACCTCGTCCATCGCCGGGCGGCAGGGCTATCCGAGTTTCGCGCCGTATTGTGCGAGCAAGTTCGCGGTGAACGCCCTGACCCAAGCGGCCGCGCGTGCGTTCGCCGAACACAACATCACCTGCAATGCGTTCGCGCCAGGCGTGGTCGACACGCCGTTATGGACGAAGCTCGACGCGGATCTCCAAGACATCGGTGACGCCGAGAGGCCAGGGCAGGCGATGGCCGAATTCTCGGCCGGCATCCTGCGGGGCCACGCCGCGACCCCGGAAGAGATGGTCGGGACTGCGCTGTTCCTCGCGTCAACCGACTCCGACTACATCACCGGCCAGGTCGTCATGGCCGACGGTGGAATGGTGCTTGTCTGATGACCGTACAGACACCCGGTCCGGAGCGACCCGGACTAAGGTTGGACCAATGGATTCCCTCGCCCCCGACAAGGAGAACCGTGTCCGATCGGCGAGGTTCCGCGACGGCTGGTCGTGGCTCCGCGGCTGAGCCCATGGAGAACCTGGGCGGACGGCTGAAGCGGGCGCGGCAGAAGTCCGGCCTGGCGCTGCGGGAGGTTGCCCGCCAGCTCGGCGTCTCGGCGTCCTTTGTGTCGCAGATGGAGAACGGCAAATCGACGCCTTCGGTGGCGACGCTGTATTCGATGGCACAACTCCTGGACGTTTCCATCGACGAGCTGTTCTCCGGCGAACACGTCGACGTGGTCGGCGACCACAATCCAACCGCGCACGACGCTTCTTCGCACGACGCTTCTTCGCACGACGCTTCTTCGCACGACGGTTCGGCGCATAACGCATCCGCGCATGACGCGTCAACGCCCAATGCCTCAGTTCACCCTGCGCCTGGGGCGGCGGACGCCGGCGGCACCGAGCCGATCAGCCGATCTGCGCTCGGCTCACCCGGCGATGCATGGCCACACGACCAGGTCCGCCCCCGGATCTCGGTCACCCGGCCGGGCGAGCGCAAGCGACTGGAGATGGACACCGGCGTCGTCTGGGAGCAGTTGGCCACGAACACGGGCGCCGAGCTCGACTTCATGTTCATCTTCTACCCACCGCACTCCACGTCGACCAACGACAAGCGGATGCTGCAACACGCGGGTTCGGAATTCGGCTACCTCCTCGAGGGAGAGCTCGAGGTCACGGTCGGCTTCGAGGTGGTCGCGCTGCGGGCCGGCGATGCCATCGGGTTCGACTCGTCGACGCCGCACCTGTTGACCAACAAGTCCGACCGGCCGGCGCGCGGCATCTGGTTCGTACGGCATCCGCACGGATAAGCCATCGCGTCGCTGATGCGGCCCGTCTGTTGTCACCCGCTCTGATCCCGTTCACCATGCGTGAACGTTCCTCTGGACAAACGAGCACGTGCTCACTACCGTGCCCATCCTGCGACTTCTCGAGGTGATCATGAAGGCCCTTCAGTTCATCGGCGACCACCGCTGCCAGGTCAACGACATCGCCATGCCAACCATCGCCGACGACGAGGTGCTCCTGGCCAGCCGCAGCGTCGGCGTTTGTCACAGCGATCTCGAACTGCTCGCCGGGCGCTACATCATCCCGTTCGACTTCCCGGTCGTCCCGGGTCACGAATGGTCCGGCGAGGTCGTCCGAGTCGGGTCCGGGGTCAAGGGCCTGCGGGCGGGTGACCGTGTCGTTGGTGAGTGCGTCATCGGGCAGGAACATTTCGGCTTCAGCATCAGCGGCGCCGCGGCCGAGTTCTTCGTGGCCAAGGAATCGTGGCTGCACCGCCTCCCGGACAACCTGTCCTGGACGCAGGGAGCACTCGTCGAGCCGTTCAGCTGCGGCTACTACGCCACCGTACGGGCCGACAACCTCGATGCGAGTGACACGGCGCTCGTCCTGGGCGCGGGTCCGATCGGCCTTGGCGTGGTGGCGGCCGCGGCCGGCCGGGGCGCGCGCGTCATCGTCGCCGAGCCAACCGCCGCGCGCGCAGACCTTGCTCGCGCCCTCGGTGCCGACGACGTCATCGACCCGACCTCGGACACATTCCTCGCCGAGGTCGACGCGATCACCGAGGGCGCGGGAGCTTCGGTTGTCTTCGAGGCCAGCGGGAAACTACCCGCCATGGCCTTGGCACTCGAAGTCGCCGGCTTCCGAGCGCGTCTGGTCTACATCGGCATCGACGTCGGCGGCGCGGTGCCGGCCAAGCTGGGTCTGTTCCAGTCGAAGGAACTTCAGGCCCGGGGCATCATCGGGTCGCCAGGAGTCTGGCCCCAGACTTTGCGTTTCCTGTCCCGCAGTGGCGTGGACCTGTCGCCACTCGTCACGGCTTCCTACCCGCTGTCGGAGGCCGACGAGGCGGTGGCGGCCGTGCTGACCGACAAAGCCCAGGTCAAGGTCCACATCAGTTCAGACGCCACGCTGTGAGAGTTGGGAGCCATCGGTATGCGAGCAGCTGTCCTCCACGCACCGCATGATCTGAGGCTCGAGGACCGACCCGAGCCTCGGTGTCGGCCGGACGAAGTCGTGATCGAAGTGACCTACAACGGGCTCTGTGGAACGGATGCGACCGAGTACACCAAGGGCCCGATGATGGTGCCGCTCTCGGTTGCGCACCCCGGCAGCGGCCACGTCGGTCCGACCATCCTCGGGCATGAGTTCGTCGGCACGGTCGTGGACGTGGGCGCGGACGCATCGAACTGGCGTGGGCGGCGCGTGGCGAGCGGCGCGGGCGTTTCGTGTGGCGCCTGCGCGTGGTGCACCCGCGGTCGTACGAACCTCTGTGCGCGCTACTACACGCTAGGACTCAGCACCCATGGCGGGCTGGCACGGTTCGTTGCGGCGCCGGCCAGTACGGTCCGGGAGATCCCGGACGGTTGTCCTGACATCGAGGCGGCGCTCGCGCAACCGCTAGCGGTCGGCCTCCATGGCGTGACCAGATCCGGAGTGCGACCAGGCGACACCGTGGTCGTCCTCGGTGCGGGTGCGATCGGGTCGTTCCTGCTGGCCGGACTGTCGGGCCACGACGGCGCCGTCCTGGCCATGGACGTCGACCCGGGGCGACTCGAGACGGCACGGGTGCTCGGCGCAACCGAGACGCACCTGATCGACGGCACTATGTCCGTCGAAGACCTGCGCTCGCTGATTCCCGACGGGGCCGACGTGGTCATCGAAAGTTCGGGCGCCCTCGGCTCGGCCCAGCGGGCGTTTGCGTTGGCCGCACGCGGTGGATCGGTGCTGCTGGTGGGGCTGACAAAGCAACCTCAGCCGATCGAGTTGGCGGATCTGGTGCTCCGGGAGATCGACGTACGCACAACCGTTGCCCATGTGTGCGACGCCGACCTGCCCGCGGCACTCGACCTCCTGACCAGGAGGCCACTGGCCGATATCGTCGTCGATCGCATCGTGGCCCTCGACGACGTTGTCGCCGGATTCGAGCGCCTGGCGTCCGGCGCGGCCCGCGGGAAGATCGTCGTGGATCCGCGCCATGGCTGACGTCGCGATCCTCGGCACCGGCCGGATGGGTTCGGGGATGGCACGGCGAGTCGCGAGCGCGGGACACCGCCTCACGCTGTGGAATCGCACCGAAGCGACCGCGCGCGTCTTGGCCGAATCCATGCCGGCGGCAACGGTCGCGGTGGCGCGGAGTCCGGCGGCGGCCGTGCAGAACCAGGACATGATCCTGTCAGTGCTGGCCGATGGAGACGCCACGCGTGCCGTCCTGCTGGACCAGGTGGTTCTCGCAGCCTTAACACCTGGCGCCGTCGTCTGCGATCTCGGAACGAGCGGGGCCGCCGCCGCCGGTGACCTCGCGACCGGTCTGCGCGGAGCCAGCGTGCGTTTTGTCGACGCTCCCGTCTCCGGCAGCGTCGCAGCCGTAGAGGCCGGGACGCTTCTCGTGATGGCCGGCGGTGAATCCGACGCCGTTGATGCGGCCAGAGCAGTGTTGGGCGCCTTCGCGCGCAAGATTGTTCACGTCGGTCCGGCGGGCGCCGGCCAGACGATGAAGCTTGCCGTGAACCTGATTGTTCACGACCTCAACGCAGCCGTCTCGGAGGCGTTGTTGATGGCCAAAACCGCTGGTATTGCTGCGGAAGACGCGTACGACGTGTTCCAGGACAGTGTCATCGCGGCACCGTACGTCGTCTACAAGCGAGCGGCGTTTCTGGACCCGGAAACCGCGGTCGCCATGAGCCTCGATCTGGTGGACAAGGACCTGCGGCTCATCACCGGATTGGCGGCGGAGTTGGGCGTGTCGGTGCCGCTGACCAATGCCGCCGCCCAGTCCGTCGCGGCGGCCTGCAGCGCCGGGTACGGGTCGGACGACATGGCTTCCCTGACGCGATTCCTAGCCGTTCGTCCGAGTTCACGGCCCGCGCGCGACGACCCGCGCTAACCCAGGCGGATTACGAAACGGAGTCATTCGCGTTTCTGAGCGTCAGCCCCTTGTGAACACCTGAGCCCATATGTACAGTCCCGCACAACACATCGCAGAGCCTTCCGGCCAACCTCACCCCCACGAGGAGATGTCATGACCACCACCGCCGAATCGGTGCAAACGCGCCCGGTCCAAGGACGCATCGCAACGTCGCGTGGTTTGTGGACGATGGTGGTCGCATTGGTCCTTCTCGCGGTGGCCGGGCTGCTTTTCGCCTCGACCAGCATGAGCAAGGGCGCTCTTCAGGGCATGCTGCCGTTCGCATCGGTTCTCGCGATCGTGGCGCTGGGCCAGACCCTCGTGATCCAGCAAGGGGGCTTTGACCTGTCGGTGCCGGGCTCGGTCTCGATCGTCGTCGTCATCTGCACGCATCACCCCGAGGGCGACAACGCCAAGCTCCTGCCGGCGGTGCTCATGGCGCTCGGCGTCGCGGTCGCGGCCGGCCTGGTCAACGGCACCTTGATCGGGCGGCTTCGACTCAACCCGATCGTCGCCACGCTCGGAACCAATGCGTTGTTGTACGCCGGCGTCCTCGGCATCTCGGCCGGATCGCCGCGGCGTACGACGAGCCTGCTTGCCTCGATCGCCGGCGGCGAAACTCTGGGAATTCCGAACGCGGTGTTCTTCGCGCTCGTCGCGGTCGCGATCACGACGGTGGCGGTCAAGTACACGGTGGTGGGCCGCCGCTTTGAGGCCGTGGGCGCGAATCCCCGGGCCGGCCGGGCGACCGGACTGAAGATCAATCGACATGGACTCGCGGCCTACGTCTGGGCGCAGGTCCTCTACTGGCTCGGCGCGGTGCTGCTCGCCGGCATCATTGTTCAACCGACCGCATTCCAGGGCGACGCATACCTGTTGCCGTCGGTCGCGGCCGTCGTACTCGGCGGCACCTCGCTACTCGGTGGTAAGGGAAACATCGTCGCCACGGCGTTGGCCGCGCTGTTCCTCACCCAGCTCCAGCAGTTCGTTCTCGCTCTGGGTGTCGACTTTGCCATCCAGACCTTGGTCCAAGCCGCTGCGCTTGCACTCGGAGTTGGTTTGTACAGCGTCGATTGGGCGGCGGCACGACAGCGGCTGCGACCGTCCCGCACGCCATCTCCCGCCGCCGCGACGTGATTACGGCCGGTCCGCCGGCGCACCACTGGCACCAACGGAAGTCCCAACACGTTCGTCCCCGCCTATCTCTGTCGTCCGCGAATCCCCGTCCCGGCCGACCGGGAGGTCACGAAGAAAGGGAAACGACACATGCGTCCCTCCAAGAAACTTCTCCGCATCGTCGCGGGGTTGGGTGTGGCCACGCTGCTCCTGACCGGCTGCGGAAGCACCGGATCGGGAACCAGCGGCACCCCGGCCGCGGCCTCCGGCGGTGGAAACCTGCCGTCGTGGTGCGGCCCGAAGAAGGCCACGCTCGGCCTCACCGATGGCTTCGGCGGCAACAGCTGGCGCCTCGTGACCACCGCGTCAGCCAAGAACGAAGTGGCCAAGTGCCCGAACATCACCGACTTCGAGTACGCAGACGGCCAGGGCAACACCCAGAAGGCCATCTCCGACATCCAGGGCATGGTCGCGAAGGGCATCAAGGCGCTGGTCGTGTTCCCCGACGCCGGCCAGGCGGTGCTGCCGACGCTCCGCAGCGCCTACCAGGCCGGCGTGAAGGTTGTCCCGTACCGCGTCTTCCCCGGTGGCACCGACGGCACCGACTACAACGTGTGGGTCGGAGCCGACTTCACCACCGACGGAAAGAACTGGGCGAACTGGATCCTCAAGAACCTGCCCAACGGCGGTAACGTCCTGTTCCTGTCCGGCCCGGCCGGCAACAGCCAGGGCATCGACGAGGGCAAGGCCCTGCACTCCGTCCTCGATCCCACGGGCAAATACAACTTCATCGGCCAGCAACCGTTCGAGCCGACGAACTGGGACCCCGCGCTGACTCAGCAGGTGTTGACGGCTGCGATCGCCAAGTACCCGAAGATCGACGTCATCGTGTCCGACTTCGGCCCCTCGCTCGTCGGTGCCCTGCCAGCCTTCGACAAGAGCAACCGGTCCATCCCGGCACTGGTCACCTCCGATGGCAACGTGCTGTCGTGCTTCTGGGAGGCGCAGAAGGCCACCAACCCCGATTTCAAGATGTTCACGGTCGCGACGGGCAACGACAACGCCCGGCTCGCCGTCGACTGGGCAGTGGCGCTGGCCACCGGCGGCAAGACACCGGCCTCGAAGGAGTTCGAGGCGCCGGTGTTCGAGGACTCCGTCAGCGGTCAGCCGCACGGTGTGACGTGTGACAAGAACCTGCCGGGCGATGTGTATCTGTCCGCCGAGATGTCGGGTGCCGACCAGGCGAAGCTCCAGAAATAGCACCACGGATGGGGTCGGCGCGGATGTCGCGCCGGCCCTGCCGCCGCTGTCCACAACCGGCAGTACGTCGCACTGAAGGGCTACGAGAGTGGTCGAGGACACGAAGGTCGACGTGGGTCATCACCCGACTCTCGTCATGAACGGCATCAGCAAGTCGTACGCCGGCGTGGCCGCGCTGACGGACGTGTCGCTCGATGTCGTCGCCGGTGAGATCCACGCTCTTCTCGGTGAAAACGGCGCGGGCAAATCGACTCTGATGGGCGTCGCCTCCGGTGCCACGCAAGCCGACGCCGGAACCATCACATTCGCCGGCGAATCAATCGCATCCCTGGACCCGGCCGTTGCCACCGGTCTGGGCATCGCCATCGTGCACCAGCACCCGGCGATCCTCCCCGACATGACCGTCGAGGAGAACATCCGGGTAGCCATACCGCCAAGCGTGTTAAGCGCGGGCGGGGATGAGCGCGCCACGATGCGGTCGATGCTCGTAGGGGTCGGGGCGACCGTCCACCTCGCCGACCGCGTCGAGGAGCTGAGTGTTGCCCAAAAGCACCTCCTTGAGATCGCCAAGGCCTTGGTGATCTCACCGAGGCTGCTCATTCTCGATGAGCCGACCGCACCTCTCGGCCGGGACAGCGTCGAACTACTGTTCCGCCTGATCCGCGCGGCCGCGGCCCGGGGCAGCGCCGTCGTCTACATCACCCACCGACTCGCCGAAGTCCGGGAGCTGGCCGATCGCGTCACCGTCCTGCGCGACGGCAAGCTGCGGGGCACCGCGCAGGTCGATTCGATCACCGACGACGAACTGCTCTCGCTCATCGTCGGCCGACAGCTGGATTCGACGTTCCCGCCCAAGCACACGGTCAGCGCCGACAGCCCCACGATTCTGAATGTCGAGAGCATCTCGGGCGACGGGTTCTCGAACGTCACCCTGACCGCGACGGCAGGCGAGATCGTCGGTGTCGCCGGTGTTGTGGGCAACGGCCAGAGCCAATTGCTCCGCGCGCTGGCCGGCCTCGGTGGCTACAGCGGCAACGTCGCCATTCGCGGCACCGAGTACGGGCCGAAGCAGCTTCTCGACATGTCGGCGTACCTTCCGGCCGACCGCCACGGTGAAGCGCTCATGATGTCGCTGTCTGTGCGGGAGAACGCCGCAGTCGGCGCACTGCGACTATTCACGCGTGGCCCGCTGCTCAATCGGCAGCGTGAAGTCGAGGCCGTTGGACGCGAGCTCGAAGCGCTGGACGTGAAGACGCCGTCCAGCGAGGCGGCCGTTGCCTCGCTTTCGGGCGGCAACCAGCAAAAGGTTGTGCTCGCTCGGGCACTGCTCTCGCAGCCGGGAATCGTCATCGCCGACGAGCCGACGCAAGGTGTTGACGTCGGAGCGCGCGCAGAGATCTACAAGATTCTGCGGGAGACCTCTGCCTCGGGCGTTCCGGTCGTCGTGGCATCCTCCGACGCCAAGGAACTCGAGGGACTCTGCGATCGCGTCATCGTGATGTCCCGGGGTCAGGTCGTGGAAGAGCTCGTCGGAGCGGAGATCACCGAGGAGCGGATCATCAACGCGGCCGTACGCTCGACCGCGCAGATCCGGGCCGACGAGCCAGCGAAACCGTCGCGATCCTCCGCGGTGAAGCGATTTCTCAAGGGCGACTATGCCCCGGCGCTGATCCTGGCCGTGGTCATCGTCGGTCTCGGGGCGTACATCCTGTCGAGAAACAGCCTGTATCTGAACTCGTTCAACGTCGGCTCGCTCATGGTCGCGGCCGCGGCGCTCGGGTTCATCTCGCTTGGGCAGACCGTGGCGCTGATGATGGGCGGCATCGACCTGTCTGTTGGACCGCTGGTCGGTTTCCTCGTCGTGGTCGGCAGCTTCTTCATCAACGACAAGAAGTCGTTCGGCGTCATCCTCCTCGGCTTTGTCCTGATGTTTCTGGTTGCGGCGGCGACTGGCGTCGTCAACGGATCACTGATCAGGTTCGCGAAGTTCACCGCGGTCGCCGCCACCCTCACCACGTACATCGCGCTGCAGGGCTTCAGCTTCCTGCTCCGCGCCGCTCCGGGCGGCCTCATCAGCGCGAAGGTCACCGCGGCCATCACGAAGAAGGTCGGCCCGATCCCGATCGTGTTCGTGGCGCTCGTTGTTATCGCCGTGTTGATGGAATGGGGCTTGCGGACGCGCATGGCCGGCCTACGCGTACGGGCAGTCGGCTCGAACGAGGAGTCCGCCCGCCGCGTCGGTGTCAAGGTCAGCCGGACTGTGCTGCTGGGTTACGTGACCTCCTCGATTTTCGTGGCGTTCGGCGCGGTCGTCCTGCTCGCACAGCTCGGCATCGGCGACCCGGCCCAGGGCATCGGCTACACCCTGTCGAGCATCACGGCCGTGGTACTCGGCGGAACCAGCCTCTTAGGCGGTCGGGGGTCGTTTATCGGGACTCTGCTCGGCGCCTGTCTCATCGTCCAGGCCCTCAACGCGACGACGTTCCTCGGGCTCACCCAAACCTGGCAGTACGTCTTCCAGGGCGGATTCATCCTGATCGCCGCTCTCGTCTACAGCCAGGTGCGCGGCGCCGGCCGCGCCGTCGCCTGAACCCGACCGACCGAAAGGTTATGCACCGTGCTGGCAGCTCGCTTCTATGACAAGAGGGACATCCGCCTCGAGGACGTCTCGGTTCCTTCGGTTAAGGAACGCGACGACGTCCTCGTCGAGGTCGCCTGGTGCGGCATCTGTGGCACGGATCTGCACGAGTACCTGGTCGGGCCGATCGTGACGCCGGTACGTCCGCATCCGCTCACCGGCGCGACCTTGCCGCAGACCCTTGGGCACGAGTTTTCGGCGCGCGTCATCGAGATCGGCGCCGACGTCACCGATGTGGCCGTCGGCGACCGGGTCGCGATCATGCCGGCCATCGTGTGCGGACGCTGTCACTACTGCCGTCGTGGCCTCGGTCACCTGTGCCTGAAATTCGCCTGCACCGGTCTGAGCGCCGAAACCGGGGGGCTGGCGCAGTTCGCTCTGCTCAAGGACTACCAGGTATCGACGTTGCCCGACGACGTCTCCGATGTGGAGGGCGCGGTCGTCGAGCCGGCCAGCGTCGCCGCGTACGGCATCGACCGGGCCGGAGTGCACGGCGGCGACGTTGTACTCGTCACCGGCGCGGGTCCCATCGGCATCCTCTCGGCGCTGTACGCGAACGCGGTCGGTGCCGCGACCGTCGTGATCGCGGAGCCGAACCCGAACCGCGCCGAACTCGCCCGCGCAATCGACGTCGGGCCGGTGCTCGACCCGACGCAGGACGGATTCGCCGATGTCATCGCGGAGCTGACGCGCGGAATCGGAGTCGACGTCGTCGCCGAATGTTCCGGGTCCACGCCCGGGCTCGCCACGGCGCTTACGAGCGTGCGCCGGCGGGGCTCGATCGTGCAGACCGGCCTGCACACCAAGCCGGCGACGCTCGATGGCATGGCGCTGTCGGAGAAGGACGTGAGTCTGGTCGGCAGCTGGTGCTACCTGATCACGGACTGGCCGCGGATCATCCGGCTCATCGCCTCCGGGAAGTATCCGGTCGGCAAAGCCGTCACGGCGCAGGTCCCGCTCCGCAACGTGGTCACGCTCGGCTTCGACGTACTCGTCGATCCGCGCGGTGATCAGCTCAAGGTCCTCGCGTCGCCGACGCTCGCCGCCTGACCCAACCGGATCAACTCTGGAGGATGCCGTGGAACTCAAGGCAGTTCACCACGTCGGGCTCGTCGTACGGGACCTCGACCGGTCGATCTACTTCTATCACGACCTTCTCGGCCTGCCGTTCGCGAACGAGCCCACGCCGTGGTTCGAGGGTCCAGCGCTCGAGCGAGGCGTAGGTGTTCCCGGGGCACGGTTGCGCCAGGTGTCGTTGTGGGTGGGCGCCAACTCGACGATGGAACTCATCGAATACGGCAACCGGCCGGAGTCGAGTACGGCACCGGTGCCTAACAACTACCTCGGAGCGGCGCATGTCTGCTTCAAGGTAGATGACGTCACGGCGACCAAGGCCGAGTTGGAGAGCAAGGGCGTCAGGTTCTATTCGGACGTCAACGTTGTCGACGAGGGCCCGCTCGCCGGATGGCGCTGGGTCTATTTCAGCGATCCGGACGGGCTCGCGCTCGAACTGGTCGAAGTCGCCTACTACCTCAAAGACGAGCGCGAGGCGAACTCGGCCGAATACCTGCGTACCCGCCCGTCACTTCCGGCCGTCGAGGCACGAATCGCCTGACACCCGAGGACCCGCCCGAACACCGCGGCGCCGGCCGTACACCAGAGCCACACAAGCGATTCAAGGAGGAAGCCCCATGGTGTCCCCGACCTTCGGCACGACGGGTGTCGACTGGGAGAACCGGCTCGACATGGACCGCCTGCGCCGTGAGCGGGTGGGGCGCATCAAGGCTGAGCTCGACAAGTCCGACCTCGGGGCCTTGCTGACCTTCGACTTCCACAACATCCGCTACCTGACGTCGACGCACATCGGCACGTGGGCGATGGACAAGATGATCAGGTTCGCTCTCCTGCCGCGGGGCGGCGACCCGGTCCTGTGGGACTTCGGCTCGGCCGCTCGCCATCATCAGCTTCAGGCTCCTTGGTTGGACGAGCCACATGACGCCGCCGGTCGCGGACCGCACTATGGCGCCCGGGCGGGCATCTCCACCCTTCGCGGCGCGATCTCGCCCGATGCCGGGCGGGCGGAGGACGTGGCCGCCAAGGTCGCCCAGGTCATGGCGGACTTCGGCCTGCAGGGTCAGCCGATCGGCGTCGACATCATCGAGCCGCCCGTCCTGCTGGCACTCCAAGCCCTCGGCATCCCCGTGGTCGATGGCCAGCAGCTCTTTCTGGAGGCGCGACGCATCAAGACGGTCGACGAAATCGGGCTGCTCACCCAGGCCGTTTCGATGGTCGACGCCGCGTACGAGGATCTGTACGACTTCCTCCGGCCGGGAGTCCGGGAGAACGAATGCGTCGGACTGGTGAGCAAGAAGCTGTTCGACCTCGGATCGGAGCATGTCGAAGGCGTCAATGCGATCTCCGGCGAGCGCTGCTCGCCGCATCCACACGTCTTCTCCGACCGGCTCCTACGACCGGGCGATCCCGCCTTCTTCGACATCCTGCACAGCTACCAGGGCTACCGGACGTGTTACTACCGCACGTTCGCCGTCGGCAGCGCTTCGGCCGCTCAGCGTGGCGCGTACAAGATCTGCCGAGAGCTGATGGACAACGCCATCGCCCTGGTGAAGCCGGGCGCAACCACGGCCGAGATCGTTCAGGTCTGGCCGACCGCACAGGAGTTCGGTTTCCCGGACGAGGAAGCTGCGTTCGCGCTGCAGTACGGCCACGGTGTCGGGTTGAGCATCTGGGAACGTCCGATCTTCAGCCGGCTGACCTCGATCGATCACCCCGAGACTCTCGAGGTCGGCCAACTGTTCGCGCTGGAGACGTACTGGCCGTCCGACGACGGTTGGGGAGCGGCCCGGATCGAGGAGGAGCTGATCGTCACCGAAACCGGATGCGAGGTGATCACCAAGTTCCCGGCCGAGGAGCTCCTGGTTGCGGGCAAGCGCTACTACACGGCCGGCGGATACCTCAACACGGAACGCGACAGTCAATCCCACATCAACACCCAACGCGTCCCGATGGAGGTGCAGGATGAGACTTCCCCTGTCTGACCACCGGTACGGCGAGCACGGGGTCGTGTTGCCGCCGGCGGCGCCGGATCGACACGACGCGGCCGACATCGACCTCGACAAGCGCCTCGCGATGTATCGCAAGCTCCAAGAGATGCGCCAGTTCGAGAAACGCGCCTACGACCTGTTCATGCGCCAGCTCGTCAAGGGAACGAGCCACCTGTCACTCGGCATGGAGGCGATCGCGGCCGGCTTCGGAGCCGCGATGCGGCGGGACGACTACACCTTTGCGACGTACCGGGGTCATGCCCACACGCTGGCCCGGGGCGTGGGCATGACGCCGGTCCTCGCTGAACTCCTCGGGCGGGCCAACGGCCTGATGGGTGGCAAGGGCGGCTCGATGCACCTGACGAGCGTCGAGCACGGAATGATGGGCTCGTACGCGATCATCGGTGCGCACCTGACGATTGCGAACGGCGCCGCGTGGTCCGCGCAGTACCGAGGATCCGGCCAGGTCGCCGTGTGCTTCTTCGGCGACGGCACGACGAACATCGGCGCGTTCCACGAGGCGCTCAACTATGCGTCCGTTTTCCAGCTCCCGATCGTGTTCGTCTGCGAGAACAACCTGTACATGGAGTACACGTCCATCGCGGACATCACCGCGGTCGCGCGTCCGGCGGCCGACCGTGCTTCGGCGTACCAGCTTGACTCGATCGTCATCGACGGCAACGACGCCGATGAGGTTTATCTGACCGCGGCCGCGGCGCTCGATCGCGCCCGCCGTGGGGACGGTCCTTCGCTCGTCGAGGCGGTGACGTACCGGCACGGTGGCCACTCGCGGGCCGACCCGGGCAAGTACCGGCCGGAATCCGAGGTCGGCGCGTGGAAGGCGTACGACCCGATCGCGGTCTACCGGGGGCGACTCCTCCGGCTCGGCGTGGACAAGGCCGATCTCGACGTCATCGACAAGGACGTCGCGGATGCGGTCGATCGCGCAACCGAAGAGGCGATCGCCGGCGAGCTTCCCGCCCCTGCGAGCGCCTATACCGACGTATGGGCCGATGGAGGTTCGTCGTGGCGGAACTGACGTATCGCGATGCCGTCGCGCGGGGGATCGCTCAGGAGATGCGCCGCGACGATCGGGTCGTCCTCATCGGCGAGGACATCGCCGGCGCTGGCGGCGTGTTCAAGACGACGGTCGGCCTCCTCGACGAGTTCGGACCTAAGCGCGTCATCGACACGCCCATCGCCGAGCAGGCGATCCTCGGTGCGGCGATGGGCGCGGCGATGACGGGTCTGCGCCCGGTCGCCGAGATCATGTTTTCTGACTTCTTCGCCGTGTGCTGGGACCTTGTCGCCAACGAGATGGCCAAGACCCGGTACATGACCAACGGGCAGGTCACCCTGCCGCTCGTGGTGAAGACGGGCAACGGCGGCGCGCTCCGGTTCGGAGCGCAGCACTCGCAGTCGGTCGAGAACTGGGCGATGGCGATCCCGGGGATCAAGGTCGTGACACCCTCGACGCCGGCCGATGTCGTCGGTCTGATGGCCGCCGCGATCCGCGACGACGATCCGGTTCTCTTCTTCGAGCACAAGGGGCTCTACGCATCGAAAGGCGACGTGCCCGACGGCGACATCGTCGATGCGCTCGGGACGGCGAGGATTCGTCGCGAGGGAAGCGACGCGACGATCCTCGCACTCGGCCTTATGGTTCCCCGGGCTCTCGACGCCGCCGGGCACCTGGCCGAGCGTGGCATCAACGCCGAGGTGATCGACGTTCGGTCGCTCGTCCCGCTGGACACCGCAACCATCCTCGGGTCGCTGCACAAGACCGGTCGGCTCTTCACCGTCGAGGAAAATCCACGTCTCCTCGGCTGGGGGGCGGAGATCGCTTCGATCGCGGTCGACGAATGCTTCTGGGATCTCGATGGACCCGTACAGCGGATCACCACGCCGCACATTCCCCTGCCGGCCGCGGATTCGTTGGAGGACCTGGTCCTGCCGTCCGCAGACCTGATCGCCACGACGGTCGAGAAGGCTCTGCAGTAGTGAACGTCGATGTGACGATGCCTCAACTCGGCGAGACGGTTGCCGAGGGAACGGTGACGCGGTGGCTCCGGCACGTCGGGGAGGCCGTAGGGGATCAGGAACCGCTCGTGGAGATCGCGACCGACAAGGTTGACACCGAAGTGCCGTCGCCCGTGGCCGGGACGCTTCTGGAGATCAGAGTTCCGGCCGATTCGACGGTCGCGGTCGGCACGGTAATCGCGGTCATCGGTGAGCCCAACGGGTCGGTCGCGCCGCCCGTTACGGCTTCCACGTCGCCGGAGCGTGTATCGAGCCGCACCGAACACGCCTCGCCTGGCATCGCGCGGTCCGCAGCCCCACGGCATCGTCATTCGCCGCTGATGCGGCGTTTGGCGCGCGAGTCGGGGGTCGGTCTCGAAGATCTCGTCGGTACGGGACCAGCAGGTCGAGTCACGCGTGCCGACGTCACGCAGGCGGCCGCCACAGCGGATGGTGCCGCGGCCTTTTCCGACACCGTTGTCACTCCACCAAGCGTGGCGATGCCACAGACGCAGGCCCACGCCGCGTGCGTCGTCGAAGTCGACATGTCGAACGTCGTCGCGCTGCGCGAGCGTCACGACGCCGATCCCGATAAGGGGACGGATGGGCGGCCGACCGTTACGGCGCTGGTTGTTCACGCGGTCGTACAAGCGCTGCGCGCCTACCCGCTCCTCAACTCGTTCATCGATACGGACGGGCGGCGCGTCCACCACTCTGGACGTCAACACATCGGTATCACCGTTGACACGGACAAGGGCGTCGTCGTGCCGGTCATCAAAGATGCGGGCGACCTGAACCTGCGAGGACTATCCCGGCGCATCGACGATGTCACGGACCGCGCCGGTCGGGGCGCGCTGCTCCCGGACGACCTGACGGCTGGAACCTTCACGGTAACGAACACCGGGAGCCGTGGCGTCTTGCTGGACACCGCGATCCTCGTGCCGGGCCAGGCCGGTGTCGTGGGAACCGGTGACATCGTTGAACGCACCGTCGTCGTACGTCGGCCGGATGGCGAACGAGCCATCGCTATCCGCTCGATGGCGTACCTGGCTCTCACGTACGATCACCGACTCGTCGACGGCGCCACCGCCGCGAGGTTCCTCACATTCGTGAAGGAACGACTCCAGGGCGAGCGCTCACCCAGCGAGCTGAGCTGATGTTCCTCGGCGGCCGGCTCGGTCATCTCGCCTACTCCACCCTTGTACATCAGGGTGACACGTGGGCGGAGATGAGCGAGAGCATCGAGACGTTCGCGCCCGCCGTCAAGGCTCGCGTGTCACCTGACGCGCCGTACGGGCTGTCGCTGCGGATCTCAGCCGCCTCGGCGGAAACGTTGACCGCCGACCCTGCGGAGCGGGCCCGGTTCCGTCAGTGGCTGGACGACCACGACATGTACGTGTTCACCGTCAACGCGTTCCCGTACGGACCGTTCAAGGGCCGCGTCGTGATGGAGCAGGTGTACGAGCCCGATTGGTTCACCGACGATCGCGTCCGTTACACCATGCAGGTCGCCGACATCCTCGCCGAGATGACCGCGCCGAACGTCGCACCCTCGATCCAGACCGCACCGCTGGCGTTCCGGCCGAAGGTGACGAGTGACGACGACGTCGATCGGCTCACCGAGAATCTGCTCCGCGTGGTGTCGCACCTCATCGAGGTCGAGCGACAGACCGGCCGGCGCGTCAAGCTGGCTCTGGAACCCGAACCGTACTGTTTCCTGGAGACCACCGAAGAGACCGTCCGCTATTTTCAGGAGCACGTCTGGTCAGCGGACGGTATCGGGCGGCTGGCGCGGCTCACCGGCCTGCCGGCCAGCGAGGTCGTGGGACTGGTCCGACGACATCTCGGCGTCGTGTTCGACATCTGCCATCAGTCGGTCCAATTCGAGGACATCGCCGCCTCGCTGCGGCTGTTGCGTGACTCCGGCGTGCCGATCTTCAAATTCCAGGCGGCGGCCGCACTCCGGATTCCCGAGGTGACAGCCGAAGCCGTTGACGCATTGACCCCGTTCACCGACACCATTTATCTGAGCCAGACGACCGAATCACGCGACGGAAAGCTGACCCGGCGGCTCAACCTCTCCGACGCCATCGACGCATGGCGAGCCGATCCGACCGGCGAGCGCGAGTGGCGGACTCATTTTCACCTGCCGATCTTCCTGGCTGAGATCGGTGGCCTCCGGACGACTCGACCTGGGATCGAAGCAGGCTTGGCGGTGCACGCGGATACACCGCTCTCCGACCACCTCGAGGTCGAGACGTACACGTGGGATGTTCTGCCCGCGCACCTCAAGACCGGAGACATCACCGAATACGTCAGCCGTGAGCTGGAGTGGATGCGCGAGACGCTGGTGGGGATGGTGCACGACGGCCCCGACCCGGAAACTTCTGGGGTGCCCGGGTCGGGGCCGTGACGATCGTGCGGTCGGGGCGCGGTGCTGTCGAGCCGATCAGACGTCGTAGTACATCGCGAACTCGTGCGGCGTCGGGCGCAGGCGCACCGGGTCGATCTCGTTCGCGATCTTCATTTCGGTCCACGTCGTAATGACGTCCGGGGTAAACACGCCGCCGTCGAGCAGGTAGTCGTGGTCGGCCTCAAGAGCGGCCAGGACGTCCGGCAGTGTGCCGGGGACCTGCTGGACGTTGGCGAACTCGTCCGGCGGCAGGTCGTAGAGGTCCTTGTCGATCGGCTCCGGCGGCTCGATCTTGTTCTTGATGCCGTCGAGGCCGGCCATGAGCATCGCGGAGAACGCCAGGTACGGGTTGCTTGACGGATCCGGGACGCGGAACTCGATGCGCTTGGCCTTCGCGTTCGTACCCGTGACCGGGATGCGTGTGCAGGCCGACCGGTTGCGCTGCGAGTAGACCAGGTTCACCGGTGCCTCGAAGCCGGGCACCAGGCGCCGGTACGAGTTGACGGTCGGGTTCGTGAAGGCCAGGACGGACGGCGCGTGGTGGAGCAGGCCGCCGACGTACCAGCGGGCGATGTCGGACAGGCCGCCGTAGCCGGTCTCGTCGTAGAACAGCGGCTCGCCACCGAGCCACAGGCTCTGATGCGTGTGCATGCCGGAGCCGTTGTCACCGAAGAGCGGCTTCGGCATGAACGTGACCGTCTTGCCGTTCTGCCAGGCCGTGTTCTTGATGATGTACTTGAACTGCTGGAGCTGGTCACCGGCGTGCAGCAGCGTCGAGAACCGGTAGTTGATCTCGGCCTGACCGGCCGTACCGACCTCGTGGTGCGAGCGCTCGACGGTGAACCCGGCGTCGACCAGCCGGCGCACCATGGCGTCGCGGAGATCCGAGTAGTGGTCGACCGGCGAAACCGGGAAGTAGCCGCCCTTGTACGCGGTCTTGTAGCCGCGGTTGCCGCCCTCTTCCTCGGCGCCGGTGTTCCACCAGCCCTCGATCGAGTCGATGTAGTAGTAGGCCTTGTTCTGCGCGGTCTCGTGGCGGATCGAGTCGAAGATGTAGAACTCGGCCTCGGGACCGAAATACGCGGTGTCCGCGATGCCGCTGGAGGCGAGGAACGTCTCCGCCTTGCGGGCGATGTTGCGCGGGTCGCGCGAGTAGGCCTCGCGGGTGAACGGGTCGTGGATGAAGAAGTTCAGCGCGAGCGTCTTCTCGATCCGGAACGGGTCGATGAACGCTGTCGCCGGGTCCGGCAGCAGCAGCATGTCGGACTCGTGGATCTGCTGGAAGCCGCGGATCGACGAGCCGTCGAACGCGAGGCCGTCGGAGAAGACCGCCTCATCGAACGACTCGGCCGGCACGTTGAAGTGCTGCATGATGCCGGGAAGATCACAAAAACGGACATCGACGAACTTTACGCCTTCGTCCTTGACGTAGCGCAGAAGCTCCTCGGCATTGGCGAACAACTCGTCCTCCTGATGGCAGGGGCGTGTGGCGGGATGCTGGAACGCTAGGTCCGGGCGATTGCCCCGGCGTATCCCCACTGTTTCCAGCTTGTTACGCGAGCTGTGGTACCTGCGTCGGGTTCCCGGCCGCGGCCAGGGGGTGGACGCTTCGTCTCACCGGTTCGGACAGCGGCAGCCGACCGACCGGGCGTCACGACGCGGGCCACCGTACGGTCCGCAGGCGCCGATCGCTCGTCGCGATGGTCACCGCGACCAGGTTCAGCGCACCGATCGCCAGAATAGTCGCGGTTGGCCCCCAAAACTGCAGGCTGAGACCGCCCGCCAGCGTCCCGAACGGGATGCCGATGGTGAGCACCGTCATCAGCGCGGTGATCGTACGGCCACGCTGCTCGTCCGGGACGCGCCGCAAGATCAGGACATCGATCAGCACGCGCAGCGCCGGCACGCCGAGCGTGGCGGCGGCCAGGACACCAAACACCCACCACGGACCCAGCGGTACGGCCAGCAGCGGCACGAGCGCGGTGAACGCCAGACCGACGCCGATCAGCAGCCAACCAGGCGGTAGGCGACGGTGCAGCCGGCCGACGAGTCCGGCGCCCAGCAAGGTGCCGACCGCCTCGCCGGCGACCGCGATGCCGATTGTCCGCGGGGAGGCACCGCCGCGCTGCAACAGCACCACGACCGCGAGGAACAGTGCGGTGCCGCCCACGTTGATCAGGCTGAACATCAGCATCGCGCCGCGCATCGTACGGTCGCGCCACAACGTACGCAGGCCGGCCAGCACGCTGTTGTCGGTCCTCGTCTCGGTTGGCGCCGAGGCGCTCGCGGCCGACTGGGCCGGATCCGCGACGGCCTTCGTGCCCGGGACCCGGACGATGAGCGCTGTGACGAACGAGACCACGAACGTCAGCGTCGTGACCACGAACGGCAGACCACGACTGACGGCGAGAAGTGCGCCACCGAGCGGCGGACCGCCCAGGCCCGCGGCCGACGTACGCACCTCGTCCTGCGTGAGCGCCTGGGTCAGCTGTTCCGGCGGTACGACCGCACGGACCATCAGCATCCGTGCCGACGCGCCGAATGGAGTGATCGCGCCCAAGACGGCTCCGATCACGAAGAGGTGGCCGAGCGTGAGGTGGCCGAAAAACCAGGCTATGGCGACGCTTCCCGTCGCGATCGCCCGCACGGCCTCGGCACCCATCAGCGCGTGCCGCCGATCCCACCGATCGACGAGTGCTCCGGCCGGCAGCCCGGCGAGCGTGCTGGCCGCCATCTGAAGAAATCCGAACACGGCGGCCAGCGCCGGTGAGCCCGTCATCAGGAGGATTACCACCGGATAGGCGAAATCCGCCGCGGTCAACCCGAGAAGCGAGGTGCCGGAGCCGAGCCAGAGGGCCTGGAAGCGCCAGTTGCGCCAGCAGCGATGGCAGGGGCTGCGGCGCGCTGGTCTTCGTGCCGATTGCGGTCGGGCTGTCGATTTCAGGTTCGGCGGTGGTCTCGCCATCGGCGACGGTGGCCGTTTGAGCCGACATCTCTTGCTCCCATCGTTAACGTTCGCGCTTGAGTAATCATTCATGTATGCGTGAACGATGACATATGAGTGAACGTGTGGCAAGATGGCAATCGAGATTGGCGTACGAGATGGGTGGCCCGATGGCAGCGACGACAAGCGACGAGGTTCAGGTGCTCGTGTCGGGACCGCCGTTGGCGCGGCGCGAGGTGACCGACACCGAGACGCTGCGCGTGATGTCGGATCCGCTGCGGATCGCGATTCTCCGGCGGTTGATGATCGATGCCGATCAGGGAGTCCGCGTGATGTCGGCCAAGGATCTCGCGACCGAGCTAGGCGAGCCGCAGACGAAGCTCTACCGGCATCTGAAGCAACTCGAGGAAGCACATCTGATCGAAGTAGCCGAGACCCGGGTAGTGTCCGGCATCAACGAGCAGCGCTACCGGACCGCTCAGCTAAGCCTGCTGCTCAGCCCGGCTCTGCTGAACGATCCGAGCGTGCGAGACGACGTTGCGGACACCATCGTTGCCACGCTGGACGGCTTTCGCGATGAGCTGACCGGCAACATTCGCATCGGTCGGGTCGACATGCGCGGGTCCGACTCACCGGCATCCGGTCCCGGCGGGTTGCTCATGCAGGTCGAGCACCGGATGAGCCCGACCTTGGCGTTGCAGTTCGCCCAGCGCCTGGCGGCGATTGTCGAGGAGATCGAGGCAACTCCGGACGACCCGTCCGGCATTCCGATCCGTGCGCTGATCGGGTGGTACGGCCTGACCGACCCGGCCGGTCCGTCCGGGGTGTGACCGGACCGATCCGCGGGTACGGGTGCCGTCTGGGCGCCGTACCCACGGGTTAAGGTTCGAAGCGTGAGCGAACAGACCAGGGCGACCGGAACGGCGGCGGATCAGGCGGCGCCGGAACCGGTGAGCCTTGCTCGTCGGTTTGTCGCGCTGCTCATCGACTGGGTGCTGTGCCTGCTGATCAGCTCGCTCTTCGGTGATCCGCGCCGGGACTCCTGGATCCCGCTCGTGGTGCTGGTCGTCGAGTACACGTTCTTCGTCGGCCTGTTCGCTCAGACACCGGGGATGTTCGTCCGGAGCATCCGGTGTGTCTCGGTGACCACCGGTGGCCCGATCGGAGTGCCGCGGGCCGCACTGCGCGGCATCCTGCTGTGCCTGGTCATACCCGCCGTCCTCATGGACGGCGACCGCCGGGGACTACACGATCGCCTCACCGGAAGCGTGATCGTCGACGCACCTCGCCAGCCGCGCGCGACGGGTTGACGGCGCCGGTCCGTCGAGTCCGTCACCTGAGCGCTCGTCAAGCGGACACATAACAGCACTCCGGTGGTCGACTTCGCGAGCCCTGCCGGCGCGAGCGCTGCGCGGGGGAGTCAGCGGCCGCGCGGCGGGCGGAACTGCGAGCCCTGCGGGCGCATGTGCTTGGGGATCGCACCCTTCGGCATTTGCGGGCGGGCCTGGAGCGCCTTGACGCGGGTGGACAGCGCGTTGATCTCGGCCCCCGATGTCGTACGCGGCAGCTTCATCAGCGTGACCCGCAGCTTCTTCAGCGGCACCTGGCCCTCGTCGTCGCCGATGATGACGTCGCGCATCTCGGTCGTACCAATGACCTTCGCGAGCCGGCGCTTCTCCTGGCCGAGCATGCCGCGCAGCCGCCCCGGGTTCCCTTCGCCGATCAGGATCACGCCGGGTCGACCGATGACCAGCGTGATCATGTCCTCCTGCGTGGTGACCGCGAGGCCGGGCGTGACCTCCCAGGCACCGCGCATCTGCTCGACAATGCCAGCGGCCGCACCGACCTGACCGTGCAGTTCGGTCATCTGCGCCTTGGTGAAGCGGGCGTTCAGCACGATCATGACGGCGAGCACCGCGAGGAGGACGCCGGCGACGTAGAACAGCGGCGTGAGCCCGGCGAACAGGATGAGCAGCGTGACGAGCAGCAGCGGCAGCACGACCGCCGCGACGACCAACGGTACGAACAGGCGGTCGCGCTTCGCGACGAACGCGAACACCCTGCCGAGCTGCTTGAACCGTTCGGTGCGACTGACCTTTGGGGCCGCTTCCTGCTTTGCCATGGCGCAGAGTCTAGTGGTCGCGAACGATCGTGCGATCCGACCCTGGCGACCGATGACCGCCGGACGGCGGCGTTACCGAGCGCCGTGGATTGATCACGCTGAGCAGCGGCACGAACGCCGCGACACTAGACCGCGGCGGGCGTACGGGCGGCCAGCGCCTGCTGGTAGAGGCGTCCGGCCCGGTACGACGAGCGAACCAGCGGCCCGCTCATCACGCCGGCAAAACCGATCTCGGTCGCCTCGGCGGACAGCTCGACGAACTCCTCCGGCTTGACCCACCGCGTCACCGGATGGTGGCGGGGCGTCGGGCGCAGATACTGCGTGATCGTGATCAGCTCGCAGCCGGCGGCGTACAGGTCGCGCAGTGCCTCGGAGATCTCCGCGCGCTCTTCGCCCATGCCCAGGATGAGGTTTGACTTCGTGACCAGACCGGCGGCGCGCGCCTGGGAGATCACGTCGAGGGAACGGTCGTAGCGGAACGCCGGGCGGATGCTCTTGAAGATGCGGGGGACCGTCTCGAGGTTGTGCGCGAGCACCTCGGGCCGCGCGCTGAAAACCTCGGCCAGCTGCTCGGGCACGGCGTTGAAGTCGGGAATCAGCAGCTCGACGCCGCATCCGCCGACCAGGCCGTGGATCTGGCGAACTGTCTCGGCATAGAGCCAGGCGCCGCCATCGGGCAGGTCGTCGCGGGCGACGCCGGTGATCGTGGCGTAGCGCAGGCCCATCGTCGCGACGCTCTCGGCCACCCGACGCGGTTCGTCGGCGTCGAAGTCCGCCGGCTTGCCCGTGTCGATCTGGCAGAAGTCACAGCGCCGCGTGCACTGGTCGCCGCCGATGAGGAACGTCGCCTCGCGGTCTTCCCAGCACTCGTAGATGTTGGGGCAACCGGCTTCCTGGCACACCGTGTGCAAGCCCTCGCGCTGGACGAGCCCCCGCATGCGCGGTGAACTCCGGACCCATCTTCGCCTTGATCTTGATCCATGGCGGCTTGCGCTCGATGGGCGTCTCGGCGTTACGCGCTTCGATACGCAGCATCCGCCGGCCCTCCGGCGCAACGTGCCCGCCGGCCGCCGTCGCAGTGGCGGGCGCCGATGGAAGCTGGGACTCGGTCACGGGTGCGAGCGTACGCCGGCAGGCCGTACGGCCCGTAGGAAAAGTACCCCCTACGCGACGGACGTCACGTTCATCCGGCCAGGGTCGGCAGGTGCCGCTCGACGACCGGTCGCACCTCGTCGACGGTCACGTCGCGACCGAGTTCGAGGCTGAGCGACGTAACGCCGGCGTCCCGGATGCCGCACGCCACGATCTTGTCGTACGCAGCCATGTCGGGGTCGCAGTTGAGCGCGAAACCGTGCATCGTGACGCCCCGCACAACGCGGATGCCGATCGCCGCGATCTTCCGGTCCGGACGCTGACCGTCGGCCGGCCGCCATACGCCGCTCCGGCCGTCCACCCGCATCGTGTCCACGCCGAGTTCGGCGCACACGTCGATGAGCATCTGCTCGACCCGGCGCACGTACGCGACCACGTCGACCGGAAGGCCGTCGCGCGCACCGGGCAGCGTGAGGATCGGGTAGCCGACCAGTTGGCCCGGGCCGTGCCACGTGATCTGCCCGCCTCGGTCGACGTCGATGACGGGGGTGCCGTCGGCCGGGCGCTCCCACGGCTGCGTACGTTTGCCCGCCGTGTACACGCTCGGATGTTCGAGCAGCAGTACGGTATCGGGCTCCGCCCCGCCCAGCACGCGTTCCTGCGTCCGGCGCTGCTCGTCCCAGGCGGCGAGGTAATCGATGGTGCCGAGCCAGCGCACCGCCGGCCCATTGGTCGCCGGGCCGGGCCGGGTCGCGACCGGGGGGACCGCCGGGGTGGTAGTGGCGGCGTCTACCGAGGTTGTGGTCACGTCAACGAGCGTACCCGCGGGCCGGTCAACCGCCCGGGTCGCCGAAACCCTGGCCGGCAAACCGCCACAGCCACACGTCGGCCACCCGGGTCGGCGGGCCGAACAGTTCCGTACCGACCTCAAGAAGCTGGTCGTGCCGACGGGCCCAGTCGTGGTCGATGCCCGGGGTCGGGTCAGGCAGTACGACGAGACCGGCCCGCCAATAGGTGAGGTCCGTGCGCGCGGCGGCCCGGTCGGCGTCGGTGATGGGCGGCACCGCCCCATGGCGGGCGACCGCGGTCAGCAGCGTCGACGTCGGCCGTGCTCGGGGCCCGATCGAACTGCGACCGTCGTCGCCGGGGCCGAGAAAATACCCGCCCTCGACCGGGAACGCGTAGCCGGTCGCGGTCTGCCAGCGCTGAGCGTCGGAAC
This sequence comes from uncultured Actinomycetota bacterium, assembly GCA_963724705.1. Classification (GTDB taxonomy): domain Bacteria; phylum Actinomycetota; class Actinomycetes; order Mycobacteriales; family Micromonosporaceae; genus DASQPR01. The sequence goes on along the minus strand of CAVRVS010000003.1, from coordinate 166,696 downwards.
TGTCCCAACTCGACGGGGGGATGGATACGACCGTCGTGCCGGCCGGCAGGTACGAGCGCCAGGTTCCGGAGGTGACGAAAGTCGGGAGGGCGGCCCGCGGCGAGACGCTGATCGGCACCGGCAGGATCGGCACGAACGCGACCAGTGCGATCACCGCGGCGATTCGGCGGGCCAGGTGCCGGCGCGGCCACGCCAGGACGCGGTCAACCACGGTGACGATCAGCATCGCGACGATCGGGATGAGCAGCAGCGCCGCCCGACCCGGCAGTGCGGAGTCGAAGAACGGCAGGTGATCGACCGCGGCCCACGGCAGCGGAATCGAACTGTGCCAGGCGCCGACCTGCAGGCGCGGTCCTAATGCGGCGATGGCGATGGCCACGGCGGTGACCGTGAGGGCCACTACCTCGGGACGTCGTCGCTCGCCACCGGCGCCGCCGGCACGGTCGCCATCGTCGCCTTCGCCGGCTCCGCCGCCGCCCGCTCCGCCGGCGCGGTCGCCGTCGCCAGCGACATCACCGCCGAAGCGTGGCCCAGTCGGCCGGCCCGGACGGCGGTTGAGTGCCACGAGGGCGACCAGCAGCGCGGCGCAGAGGACCGGGCCGAAGAACGTGTTGCGTTCCCCGAAGTTCACGGCCGATCCCGTCCACCAGCCGGCGGCGCCGGCCAGGGACTGCGGCGGGAACGCCGCGAACGATGTGACGTTTTCCCACACGCCGAGGTGAGTGAACCCGCTGCCGTGGTACGCCTCCGGCCCGGCGATCTGCAACCAGACCGGATAGGCGAGCAGCGCGGTGCCGACAACCATGGCAACGATCACCCGATGGCTGGCCGCCGCCGCGATTGACCTCGCGGTGCCGGGGCTCTGCACGGCCCACGCGACGACGAACACGACGATCGCCACGGTGAGGAAGAACAGTGTCTCCGCGGCGAGCGAATACTGAACGGCGGCCAGCACGCCCAGCAGCACGCCGTCGCGAATCGTCGCGCGACGTCCCCCCGGCGGCCGGCTCAGCCGGATCAACTGCCAGATCAGCACGGGCAGCAGCCAGCCGGCGGTGAAGTTCAAGTGGCCGTTGGCGTGCGCGATCATGCCGGGTGCGAATCCAGCGAACGCGCCGCCGGCGATCGCCGCCGTACGCGTTCGCGCGACGTGCCGGGAGAACAGCCAGAACCAGGCGTACGCGGTCCCGGCGAGATTCAGCGTGATCGCGGCGACGAACGCGACCGACGGGCCCGCGATGATCGTCACCGGCGTGAGCAGGACGGCGAGCACCGTGATCGAGGTGTTGGCGGCGATGTTGACGCCAAGCGGCGCGTTCAGCATCGACGTCCACAGTGGGTTGTCGCCGTGCGTCACCGCGTGACTGACGTAGCCGAGGAGCCACTCGAAGAACACCTGGTCGGCGTGGTTGTGCGTGAGCTCGGTCGAGTTCGGTGCGGCCCACAATCGGGCGGTGACGACGCCGGCGGCCAGCAGGAACCCCAGCGCGACGAGCACATCCGTACGCCGCGATTTCCGGGTGGTGTAGACCGCTGGGTCGCCCGGCCGCGTCGTGGCGACCGCCAGCCGGGCCGGCGCGGTGGTCGGCGTCGCGGCCGGATCCACCACGTCGGTCGAGGATGCGTCCGGGACCGGGCGCTCAGGAGCGACGTGCACCACGTCGCGGATCGTATCGGCTGGCGGCTGCCGGCCGTGGCCCAAATCCAGCACCGCCGGGCAACGGCGACCCGTCCGTCACCGTCGCCCGCTGATGCGGCGGCGTCAGCGGCGGGCGACCGCCCATCGCACCGCGCGGTCGACGTCGGGGTGGATGAACTCGTATCCGGCGTCCAAGAGGACCCGAGGCACCGCACGCGTGCTTTCGACCGTGTTGGCGCCGAACTCCCCGAGCACGAGCTTTAAGCCGAACTTCGGCGCCGACAGCAGGGAGGGTCGCCGTAGGGCGTGGCCGAGCACATCGGCGAAGACGGCGTTGGGCACCGGTGTCGGCCCGGTCAGGTTCACCGGCCCGGACAGCTCCGCGCTCATCAGGAACACGATCGCGCCGATCTCGTCGGCCAGCGACACCCACGACTGGTACTGCCGGCCGTTGCCGAGCGGCCCGCCGATGCCGGCCTTGTAGAGCGGCACCAGCCGCTTCATCATGCCGCCGCCTGGCCCGACGACGAGACCGCTACGGAGGTTGCATACCCGCACCCCGGCCTCCTCGGCCGATTGGGTGGCGGCCTCCCAGGCCCGGCACACGTCCGGAAAGAAGCCGTCGCCGGGCGGCGAGTTCTCGTCGAGGACCTCGTCGCCGCGATCGCCGTAGAAGCCGATGGCCGACGCGTTGAGGAGCACGCGCGGACCGGGATCGGCCGCCGCGAGTGCTCGCGACAGCGTGACCGTGGAATCGACGCGGCTGGAGAGGATCTCCTTCTTGTAGGCGTCGGTCCACCGCTTGTCGCCGACGCCGACGCCGGCGAAATTGACCGCGACGTCCGCGTCGGCCAGGGCGGCGGGGTCGAGGACGCCCGCCGCCGGGTTCCAGCTCACTTCGTCCGAGCTTCGCGGGGTACGGCGGACCAGCCGGACCACCTCATGCCCCTCGGACCGGAGGCGGTCTATCAGAGCCGCACCGAGGAAGCCGCTCGAACCGGCGATGATGATCCGCACGGGTACATCCTCACCCGAAACGGTCCGGACCACACGTCGGACACCCAACGACCCGGCTCGCGGGGTGCCGTACCCCCGCGAACCGGGCCGCTAGCGGTGACTAGACGCCGAGGTCGCGCTCGAAGTCGCCGGCCTCGAGCCGCTCCTTGACGGTGGACAGGAACCGTGCCGCGTCGGCGCCGTCGACGATCCGGTGGTCGTACGACAGCGCGAGGTACACCATCGAGCGGGGCACGATGATCTCGCCCAGCTCCTCGTCCTCGACGACCACGGCGCGCCGGACGACCGACCCGGTGCCGAGGATGCCGACCTGCGGCTGGTTGATGATCGGGGTGTCGAACAGCGCGCCCCGGCTGCCGGTGTTCGTCAGCGTGAACGTGCCACCTGACAGCTCGTCCGGCGTGACTTTGTTCGTCCGCGTACGCTCGGCCAGATCCGCGATCCGGCGGGCGAGACCGGCGAGGTTCAGGTCTCCGGCGTCCCGGATCACGGGCACCATCAGGCCGCGCTCGGTGTCCACGGCCATGCCGAGGTGTTCCGCGTCGTGATAGGTGACCGTGTTCGCTTCCATGTCGATCGACGCGTTCACATTCGGGTGCACGCGCAGCGCCTCCACCGTGGCCAGCGCGAAGAACGGCAGGAACGACAGCTTCACACCGTTGCGGGCGGCGAAGTCGGCCTTCGTCTGGTCGCGCAGCCGGGCGATCTTCGTGACGTCCACCTCGACGACGGTGGTGAGCTGTGCCGAGATCTGTAGGGATTCGACCATCCGGCGCGCGATGAGCTGCCGCATCCGGGTCATCTTCTCGGTGCGACCGCGCAGCGGGCTGGGCGTTGTCGCCGGCTTCGGTGCGCTGGCGGCGGCCGGCGTCGCGGCCGGCGCTGCCGCCTGCTGCGCAGCGGCCTTCTGCTGCTCGGCTGCGGTAATGACGTCCTGCTTGCGGATCCGGCCACCAACACCGGTCCCCTTCAGCGACGTGAGGTTCACGCCCTGTTCGGCGGCCAGCTTGCGGACGAGCGGCGTCACGTAGGCGGCGTCCTCGTCGCGTCCGGCCGAGCCGTTGGTGGCCGGCGCCACCGGCGGTGTTGCTGCCGGCGCGGCCGGAGGCGGAGCGGCAGCGGCCGGTTGCTGGGTTGCGGCTGGCTGCTGGGTTGCGGCTGGCTGGCTGGCCTCGGCCACTGGCGCCGCGGATCGCGGTGCCGGCGCCGGCTGCGCGGGCGCGGTCGCCTGCTCCGGAGCCGGTTGTTCTAGGGCCGGCTGTGCTGGGGCCGGCTGTGCTGGGGCGGAGGTTGACGATGCGGCCCCGGCGGTTCCGATGACCGCCAGCTCGGCGCCGACGGCAACGGTCTCGTCCTCGGGCACCTTGATCTCGACCAGCGTCCCGGCGGCCGGCGACGGGATCTCGGTGTCGACCTTGTCGGTGGACACCTCCAGCAGCGGTTCGTCGGCGTCGATCGAGTCGCCCACCTGCTTCAGCCAGCGGGTGACCGTACCCTCGGTCACCGACTCGCCAAGCGCAGGCATCGTCACGACCGTGCCGCCGGACGAGCCAGTGACCGGTGCGGACGGCGCCGGCGGCTCCTGCTCGGCCGTCGGCTGTCCGACGTCGGCGGGATCGGAAGGCGCCGACTGCGCCTGCGGTGGCTCGGGTTGAGCTGGTGCAGGCTGGACCGGCTCCGGCTGGGTCGGCTCCGATTGGACCGGCTCCGCTTGAGCGGGCGCCGCCTCGGCCTGCGCGGCTTCGGCCGGCGGCGCGTCATCGGCCGGCGCGGACGCTCCAGCGGCACCCGTGTCTTCGCCGTCACCGGCGATGACAGCGAGCTCGCTGCCGACATCGGCGGTGTCGTCCTCGTTCACTTTGATCTCGACCAGGGTGCCGGACGCGGGCGACGGGATCTCCGTGTCCACCTTGTCCGTCGACACCTCGAGCAATGGCTCGTCGGCCTCGACGCGATCGCCGACCTGCTTGAGCCACCGGGTGACGGTGCCCTCGGTGACGCTCTCGCCGAGTTGGGGCATGGTGACCGATACCGGCATGTCGTCCGACTCCTTGTTCGTCTCGCGGGACGTTGTCTCGCGTGGTGGTGGTGCGTGGTGCGGGTCTAGGCGTGTGCGTGCAACGGCTTGCCGGCCAGCGCCAGATGCGCCTCGCCGAGTGCTTCGTTCTGTGTCGGGTGGGCGTGTACGAGCTGCGCGACCTCGCTCGGGAACGCTTCCCAGTTGTAGATCAGCTGGGCCTCGCCGACGAGCTCGCCGACGCGAGCGCCGACCATGTGGATGCCGACGACCGGACCGTCGTTGACCCGTACGAGCTTGACGAAGCCGGCCGTCTTCAGGATCTGGCTCTTGCCGTTACCGCCGAGGTTGTAGTTGTACGTCGACACCTGGTCGGCGCCGTAGCGCTCGCGCGCCTTCGCCTCGGTGAGACCCATCGAGGCAACCTCGGGGTCGCAGTAGGTGACGCGAGGAATGCCGGTCTCGTCGATCGGTGCCGGGTTCAGCCCGGCGATCTCCTCGGCTACGAAGATCCCCTGCTGGAAGCCGCGGTGCGCAAGCTGGAGGCCGGGCACGATGTCGCCGACGGCGAAGATGCCCGGCACGTTCGTACGCAGCCGCTCGTCGGCCAACACGAAGCCGCGCTCCATGGCGACGCCCTGCTCCTCGTACCCGAGATTCGCCGTGGTCGGACCACGACCGACGGCGACCAGCAGCACGTCGGCGTCCAGGGTTTCGCCGCCACCGATGGTGACGCGCACCCCAGCCTCGGTTGTCTCGACCTTCTCGAATGGCTTGCCGAGCTTGAAGTTGATCCCGCGCTTGCGGAACGCGCGCTCGACCTGCTTGGAGCAGTCTTCGTCCTCGAGTGCGACCAGGTGCGGCAGCGCCTCGACGATGGTCACATCGACGCCGAGCGACTTCCAGGCGCTGGCGAACTCGCTGCCGATCACACCGCCGCCGAGGATGATCGCGGACGACGGCAGATCGTCGAGCAGCAGTGCGTGCTCGGAGCTGATCACATTGGTGCCGTCGATGTCGAGACCGGGCAGCGTCTTCACGTACGACCCGGTGGCCAGCACGATGTTCTTGCCGACGATGCGTTCGCCCGCGACCTCGACGGTGTTCGGCGCGACGAGTTTGCCGGCGCCTTCGACGTAGGTGACCTTGGCCGACTTGATCAGGCCCTGCAGGCCCTTGTACAGGCGATCGACGACACCGTCCTTGTAGGCGTTGACGCCCTTCATGTCGACGCCAATGAGTTCGGCCTTGATGCCGAACTGTTCCGACTCGCGCGTCTGGTCGGCGATCTCGCCCGCGTGGAGCAGCGCCTTTGTCGGGATGCAGCCGCGATGCAGGCACGTGCCGCCGAGCTTGTCCTTCTCGATCAATGCCACCGATAGGTTGAGCTGCGCGGCCCGTAACGCGGTGGCGTATCCGCCGCTGCCACCACCGAGAATTACGACGTCAAACTCGCTCACGAGATCTCCTACGATGCCGCGCTGGCGCCCGGAGAGGGTGTCGCCGGGCGTTTCGAGGGCGTACGCCGGTGGGGTGCTCCGGGTGCCCCCGGCCATCTTGTCACTCGCCGGCGGAAGCGGCGACGCGAGGTGCGCAATGACACGCTGGTCGCCTGGTGACCGGGTTCGGCCGGTCGCCTCGCCCGTCCGGGAGCGCGCCTCGCCCGTCCTGGAGCGCCTCGCCCGTTCGGGGGCGGCTCGCCCGTTCGGGGGCGGCGAGCCGAGCCGATGGCCGCTGACGTACCCTTGCCGCGCGAGGGTCCGGTTCGCGAGCGGCCGGGTGGCAAGGAGGCTGGGTAGGGTGGCGTGGTTCCGACGGGGCGCCAAGTCGCAGGGTCCAACGATCGATCGCGACGCGCATCGGGGCGACATGGACGATCTCGAGCGTTTTGTCCAGACCCGCGAGGGCGTAGAGGCCTACCTTGAGCCTCGAACGATGATGACGCAGACCACGCTGATGCTTATTGCACACGACGGCGCGTGGACCCGGCGACGGGTGCCTAGCCCGGACGCAGCCCGTCGGTGGGCCCGCGGCCTGAATGTCCCGTTCTACGACGTCGCCCTCGTCGGCTACCCGCAACGGATGCGCGACTACAACGCACGCCAGAAGCACGCCGCCGGCTGAGCGGTCGCTCGGGCGCGCAGGCGTTCAAATGCCCGGGTGTTGCGACGAAGTCGGGGAAACGCTGGCGACGCGTCGGCGTCCCGATGCCGCGACGCAAGCCGGCCGGTCCACGGTGCGTGGACCGGCCGAGACTTATATGGACCAGCCAAGAAACTGCGTCTCAGCCCGTGGCCGCGATCGACTCGATCAACTCGAGGAACGTACGGACGGGCACGCCCGTGCCGCCCTTGCTCCAGTAGCCGGTCGGCTCGCCCGAGTGGTACGCCGGGCCGGCGACGTCGATGTGTGCCCACGGCACGCCGTCGGCGACGAACGCCGACAGGAACACGCCGCCCTGCAACATGTGGCCGGCCCGATCCATGGCCGAGTTGACCTGGGTGATGTCGGCGACATCGGACTCCATGCCCTTGCGTACGTCATCGGGCAGCGGCATCGGCCACGCCGGCTCGCCGACCCGATCGCCGGCCTCGCGCACCCGCTCGCATAGCTCGGCCGTACCCATCACACCGGCCACACGCTTGCCGAGCGCGATGACCTGACCGCCGGTGAGCGTCGACGTCTCGAACAGGTAGTCCGGGTTGTCCTCGCAGGCGCGCGCGATCGCGTCACCCAGCACCATCCGGCCCTCGGCGTCGGTGTTGAGCACCTCGACCCGCTTGCCGTTGTACATCGAGACGACGTCGCCGGGCCGGTACGCCGAACCGGACACCATGTTCTCGGCCATCGGGGCGTAGCCGACGACCGAAACCGACGGCTTCAGTTCGGCGACGGCGATCATTGTCGACACCACGGCAGCCGCGCCGGCCATGTCGGACTTCATCTCCCACATGCCCTGGGCCGGCTTGATGGACACACCGCCGCTGTCGAACGTGATGCCCTTGCCGATCAGCGCGACGCGCTTCGTGTCCTCGCCGGCGCCATCGTCGGCGTATAGACCAGGCGCACGAGTCGCGGCGGTGCCTCAGAGCCTTGGCCGACGGCGGTAATGCCGCCGTACCCGCCGTCGCGCAGTTGCTTTTCGTCGAGGACCTCGACGTCCAGGCCGACCGCGCGCGCGGCGGCGGCAGCTTGCTCGGCGAAGGCCGGCGGCCGCAGGTTGTTGGCTGGCGTGTTCACCCAGTCGCGGGTGCGGGCCACGGCCGCCGCGACCACGAGCGCGCGGTCGACTTCGGCGACAACTCCCGGCTCGGCGGCGTCGGCCACGTGCACGGCGATGTCAGCGACCGGCGTCCGGCGCGGCGGGACCGGCGTGGACTTGTAGCCGGCGAACCGGTACGCGCCGAGCAGTGCACCCTCGCAGATCCCACGCAGCGCGTCGTGGTCGTGCGCGTCGGCCGAACCGGTCGAGCCCTCGTCCACCGGCAGCGCGAGCACGACGCTGGCGGATCCGGCCAGTGCGCGGACCGCGACCGCCGCGCCCCGGCGCAGTGCTTCGGTCGCCGGCATCGCGCCGGTCGGCTCCGGGCCGAGCCCGACCGCGACCACCAACGGCGCGGTGACCGTGCCGAGGGTCGCGACCTTTGTCACCTCGCCGGCCGAACCGCTCGCGCCGAGCAGGCCGAGCGTGTCGGTGAGCTTGCCGTCGAACGCGACGGCGACGCTTTCCGATCCGGCCGCCAGCAGCAAGGGATTCGGTGCCGTGGCGTCCTGGCTGTAGACGCCGATCACCACCGCGTCGACGGACAGCTCGGCCGGGTCGGTGTCGACCAGGCGTAGGGCGCTCGTCGGCGCGTCGGCATCGTGGTCGGAACGGGCAGGCGTGGTCACGCGCGATCTCCTCCGGTGTTGCTGCTCGATGACTGGTGTCGCTATTCAACGACGGGTGTTGCTCGATCAATGGCTCGGTTTGCGGCTCGACGAAGCGGGTCTGACGAGAGTCTTGCCAAAACGAGAACGGCCAGGCGACCGAACTCCCGCCGATGCTAGCGACCGTACCCTGACGCGATAGGTTGCCACCCATGACCGATGCACCGCCGCATTCGCCGTCGTCGCCAGCGCGTCAATCGCCGCTGAACGACCGGCATGTCGCGCTTGGAGCGAAATTCGCCGGATTTGCCGGTTGGAACATGCCGCTCGAGTACGCCGGCGGCGGCGTGATCAAGGAGCACACCGCGGTCCGGGAAGCGGTCGGGGTGTTCGACGTGTCGCACCTCGGCAAGGCCGACGTACGCGGACCGGGCGCGGCCGAGTTCGTCAACACCTGCCTGACCAACGACCTGGACCGCATCGCGGCCGGTCAGGCGCAGTACACAATGTGCGGCGACGACGCGACCGGCGGCGTGGTGGACGACCTCATCGCGTACCGGTTCGCCGACGACTTCGTGTTTCTGGTGCCGAACGCGGCCAACACCGCCGAGGTGGTTCGGCGGCTTGCCGACGCGGCGCCGGACGGCATCACGGTCACCAACCGGCATGACGACTATGCGCTCCTCGCCGTGCAGGGGCCGCGGTCGGCCGACGTTCTGGCCGCGGTCGGGCTGCCGGCCGGACATGCGTACATGAGTTTTGCCGTGGCGCCGTACGGGGGCGTTGATGTCATCGTCTGCCGCACCGGCTACACCGGCGAGCACGGCTACGAACTGGTCATTCCGGCCGCATCGGCGGGTGCGGTGTGGGACGCGATCCTGGCCGCCGGCGAGGCTTCCGGCATCCGCCCGGCCGGTCTCGCGGCCCGCGACACGCTGCGCACCGAGGCCGGTTATCCGCTGCACGGCCAGGACCTGTCGCTGTCCATCTCGCCGGTCCAAGCCGGATCAGGGTGGGCGGTCGGTTGGAAGAAGCCGGCCTTCTGGGGCCGCGACAAGATGACCGCCGAGCGGGCCGAGGGGCCGCGTCGCAAGCTCTGGGGACTGGTGGCGACGGATCGTGGGATCCCGCGCGCCCACATGACCGTGCTGCGCCCCGGGACGGACGAGCCGGTCGGCGAGATCACCAGCGGTACGTTCTCGCCGACGCGCCGGATCGGCATCGCCCTGGCGCTGCTCAACACGGACGCGGGGTTCGGTGCCGGTGACATGGTCGAGGTCGACGTGCGTGGCCGTCGGTCCACCATGACCGTGGTGAAGCCACCGTTCGTGCCGCTGTCCGTGAAATGACGCGCGGCGCGCGGAAATGACGCTTGACGCGTGGAAATGACGCTCGCCGCGCGGCGGTGAACCGCGCGCTGACCGGAGGTGAAATGCGATGCCGGTGACGTACGCGCAGATGCGCCAGATGGCCCTGGACCTGCCGGAGACGTCCGAGGTGCCGGCCTGGGAGGACGAGCCCACGCTGCGGGTCAACAACAAGATTTTCGTGATGGGTCACCCGGACTCGGCGTGGGTGTCGCTGAAGTGCACGAAGGACGATCAGGCCGAGCTGATCGCGATGGATCCGGAGACGTACAAGTCCGCGGCGTACGTCGGCCGCTTCGGCTGGGTCTCGGTCAACCTGCGCCGAGTCAAGAAGGCGGAACTCAACGCGCTGATCGTCGAGTCGTGGCGGCAGATCGCACCCAAGCGGCTGGTGAAGGTGTTCGACGCGGGACAGTAATCCCTCGGTTACGGCATCTCCATCGCCGCGCCGGTGGCGAGATCGGCGAACGCCGCGTCGAGATAAGGACCGATCCGCCGGCCGCTGGCCGCGAGGAGATCGGCGATCAGGAGCGGCGCATGCCAGGCGAACTCGGCCGGCGTCGGCGGTCGGCCGGGCGCCGTCTCGCCTTCGGCCGGGTGCGCCGGCGGCGGCCACTCGTCGGTCGCGGTTTCAATCGGATCTAATTCCTGGTACGTGAGGCCGGCCTCGTGGATACCGAGCGCCGCGGCGAGAACTGCGATGAGCACCCGTACCTCTACGGCATCGCCCAGCATCGCACTGGCACCCTGGTAGCACCGGGCCAGCACGAGTTGGACGTCGTCGGCGTCGAGCCCGTCCGGATGGAGTTGCTCGATCAACGTCCGCGTGACGGTCGCGAGCACGAGTCCGGTCGGCGCGGTCGGCAGGCTCGCCACGGTCGCCGCGGCATCCTCGTACGCCTTGGAATCCGTGCCGCCGGCCGCATCGACCGCTCGCGTCACGGCGGCTCCGATGGCACGGACCGGCGCGGGCCAACTCTGCCAGGACGGAGTGGTCATGCTCACCACGCGACTCCGATCAACGCGACCGCCGTACCGATCTCGACGCAGGCGCCGAGCGTGTCGCCGGTGATCCCGCCGATCCGGCGGCGAAGGTGAGCCGTGAGGGCGGCGGTCGCGGCGAGCGCAGCGAGCACAGCGACCGGCCCTTGCCACGGCCGGTGTGGCACCGCCGGCACGGCGAGCGCACCGACGACGATCGACGCGATCACGGCCGCCGGCCACGGCACGGTGCCGGCCACGAGCGCGCCGAGCCCGTCCGGCCGGGCCGCCGGCTCGCCCACGCGGCAGGCCCACGTCGCGGCGAGGCGCCCGGTGCCGTAGCCGACCGCGGTCGCGGCGAGCACCGCCCACCAGGGACGGTCCAAGAGCCCGTCGATCGCCGCGATCGGAATGACCAGTGCGAACACGATCGCGGCCACGCCGAATGGCCCGACCTCCGGGCTCTTCATGATCGCGAGTGCACGATCCCGATCGCCGTAGGCTCCGAGCGCGTCGACGGTGTCGGCCAGGCCGTCGAGGTGCAATCCACGCGACACGAGCGTCGCGACGCCCACGACGACAGCGGACGTCAGCAACGCGGGCGCGTCGGCGGCTCGGAGACCTATCGCCAACGCGCCGGCCACTGCGCCGATCGCGACTCCGTACGCCCCAGCGCTGATCATGGCGACCCGGGCCGCCGGCCGGTCGATCGCACCCGGCCGTACCGGCGCGACCGTGAACGTGGTCAGGCCGAGCCGCAGCCCGTCGACGAGCCTTGACCGCCGCGCGCCCGGCGACGTCACGTGGTCGTCGCGTCCTCGCGTGCGCCCGACCCGGTCTCGCCGGCAGAGTCGGCACCCTCGGCCGCGTCGGCCAGCGGATCGTCGGCGAGGCCGGCCGCGGTCAGTGCCGTCTGGAACAGCGGCAGCAGTGCCAGGGCGTTCGCGCCCTCGCCAAGACCGAGCCCGATGGACACCACCGGATCGAAGCCGAGCCGATCGGCGGCAAATCGCACGGTCGGATCGCCGGCGATGTCGGTTAGCAGGCACCACAGGCGCACCTGAACGGCGTAATCGCGCGCGACCAACGCGGCCGCCGCCCCGACGGGCCCGTCGATGATCACTGGCGTACGTCGCTTGGCCGCCCCGAGCAGCACGCCGGTCGCCGTGGCGATGGTCGAGCCGCCGAACGCGGCCAGCGCCGTCGGCCCGTCGTGAACGCGCGCTTGCGCCTTGGTGACCGCGTCGCGGATGGCGACGCAGCGCTCCATCCACGCCTCGTCGTCGATCGTCCCGTCCGGCCCGAACACCCGGGGGAGCAGCGCCGGCACCTCGGCCCGGGTGATCGCGGCCACCGCCGCGGACGCCGCCGCCTCGATGCCGGGGCCGCCAGCGGCCAGGACGATCAGGTCGTCGCCGCGATCGGCGGCGGCATGCGCCCGACGCCAACCGCGCCGCATGGCGGCCAGCACGCCCTCGTCGGTCAGCACATCGCCGCTCTCGATGGGCTCGACGATGCCGGTATCGAGCAGCTCGATGGACACGTTGTCGGCCGTGCCGGCCAGCCGGGCCAGCGCGCTCGCGTCAGCCGTATCGGGGTGGGCCCAGCCCGGGATCGCACCGCCGGCACCGATCGCACCGCTGTGCGTCCCCGTGATCGCGATCACCCGTACGGACTGGAACGGTCGCGGCCGGTCTTCGCCCCGGACTCCGGCGACGAATTTGACCAGCGGTGTAAGGCCGCCCATCCCGGCGCCAGACACCGGAAGCCGTTGGCTGCGTTGCTCGGCCACGCCGGCCGCGGTGGTGTCGGCCCACGGGATCGTCATGCCGATCCGGATGTCGTTGTCGTCGTCGGTTGCGGTCGCCGTGTCAGCGGCGCCGGCTTTGTCGATGTCGGTCGTGTCGATCTCGGCGCTCGGAGCGAATACCGGCACCGACCGGTCGGCGGGTGATCGCTGTATCGGTCGGCCGACCGGCGTCACCAGCTCCGAGACGTCCGGTGCGGTGGCGGTTTGCTCGGCCGTAACACCGGCGCCAACACCGGTCGCAACGTCGAGCGTCGCGGCGGTGACCGTCGCCTGATCGCCGGACGTTGCGCCGTCGTTGGCCGGCAGCCACATCGAGCGGCCCGCGACGACCAGCGCCACCGCGTCAACCGCCGCGGCGATGCTCCGGTTGGCCGAGCCAACCGCGTCGGCGAACCAGCGGCCGGCCGGCGTCGTCGGCACGAGGGCCAGACCGACCTCGGGGCTGACGACAATGATCCGGGCCGCCGCCGACTCGATGGCCGCGACGAGGTCGGTTGTGATCGCCGTGACGGTGGGCATCTCGTCGCTGTCGCCGGCGTCTGCGTCGCCCGGCCCGGCCGGGCCGAGCAGGGCGGTGAACCACCCGCCGAGATCGTCGATGAGGAGCGTCTCGGTCGGTTCCGCGTCCTTGATCAGCAAGGGCAGGCGCTCCGGCGTCGCTCCGATGTCCTCGGTGTGCCATTGCGGCGGCCGGCGTCGCCGGTGCGCCTCTATCCGCGCCACCCAGTCCGGATCGGCGTCGTCGCCGTCGGAGAGCGCCGCGGTCGCCACGTAGCGGACGGCGGCCGTCCCGGCCAAGGCCTCAGCAAACTCCGACTTTCCCGACTTGATGCCCCCGAGGACGAGGATCGTGTGCGCGTGCTCCGGCGACATGCTCGTACTGTATGGCCTCGACCTGACACGCCTGACGCCCCCTCACATCCCGGCCGGCTCACGGCTGCGTGTGAAGTCGTCACTGGCTGTGCGACCGACTACGCTTGCCGGGCGCGACCATGCGACTGGTGCCGGGAATTGCCGCCGCCGCGATGAGTCGCCGACCCGAGGTTGCCGGATGGAGACGAACATGACCTGGACGTGGCGCTGCGAGGACGCCGACGGAACCGTGGTGAGCGGTCCGGAGGAGACGTTCGCGAGCCAGTCCGACGCCGAATCCTGGCTCGGCCAGCACTGGCGCGACCTGGTCGCGTCGGGCGCGGCGAACGCGACGCTCTTCGACGACGAGCGCGTCGAATACCGGATGAGCCTCGCTCCGGCCGGTCAGTGATCCGGTGAGCTATTTCGACGCCGACACGCGGGTGCGCGCGCCGCGCGGCTCGTTCGTGCCGAGCCCGGTCTTCCTCGGTATTGTCGCGATCTTCGTGGCCGCCGGCGCGCTGGCGTGGTTCGAGAAGGGCAGCGACAAGTTCAACGTGTTCCTGTTCGTCGTGTTCGGCTGGCTGCTGTCGCTCTGCCTGCACGAGTATGCGCATGCACTCGTCGGCTACCGCGGCGGTGACTACGGCGTCATCCACCGTGGTTACCTCCAGCTGAACCCGCTCAAATACACGAACGCCGTGCTGTCGATCGTGCTTCCGATCGTCTTCATCATTTTCGGCGGCATCGCGCTGCCCGGCGGCGCCGTACTCATCGATCACCATCGCCTGCGTAGCAAGAAGTGGGACACCGGCGTGAGCCTCGCCGGTCCGGCGGTCAACGTGATCTTCGCGGTCATCCTGATCGCACCGTTCACCGCCGGCGTCGACTTCTTAGCCCATCCGGTCTTCTGGTCGGCCGTCGCGTACCTGGCGTTCTTCCAGGTCATGGCCGCGATCCTCAACCTGTTGCCGATCCCGGGCCTGGACGGCGGCAACGCCGTCTACCCCTGGCTCAGCCTTGACTGGCGGCGCGGCTTCGACGCGGTGCGGCCCTACGGCTTCCTGCTCGCGTTCGCGCTCATCTACCTGGCCCGAGGCCGGATCTTCAATTGGCTCTTCGATCTACTCAACAGCCTGGGCCTCGACCCGACGTTCGTGTTCATCGGCGAGAGCCTGTTCCGGTTCTGGAACTGAGCGCCCAGAGCGCTTGAGCCGGCGCCGTCGGGCGCCGGCTCATTTCCTTAGCTGGTACGCCTTCCCTCAGCCGAGTCGACCGGCGATCTCCTCGTGGCCGCTGTCGGTCGCGATGTCGGCCGCCGTTTTGCCGTCGGCGTTGGTGGCGGCCGGATCCGAGCCGGCGGCGACGAGCCGGTCCACCAACTCACCATCCCCATTGGCCGCGGCGGAATGCAGTGGCGTCCAGCCGTGGCTCTGTTTGGCGTTGACGTCGGCCCCGGCGTCGATCAGGAGGATCGCGATGTCGCGATGCCGACCGGCCGCCGCGGCGTGCAGCGGCTGAATGCGCATCGGGTTCGCGGCGACCGAGTTGAGGTCGGCGCCGGCATCGATCAGCTCGGCGGCCGCGGCCGGTGCGCCGAAATAGGCGGCCAACTGGAGCGGCGTGAACCCGTCGGGCGTACGGCCGTCGACGGCGGCACCGGCGGCGAGTCGCGATCGGACCTGGGCAACATCGTCGACGGCGGCCGCGTCGGCCAGGTCCAGTGCTCCGGCCGCGTCGGCCAGTGCCGTCGCGAGCTCGAACTTGTGGCGGTACATCGCGTAGAGCACGGGCGTCACGCCGTCGACACCGCCGTGCCGTCGAGCCAACTGCGGGTCGTCACGGACCATCGCTACCGCGGCCGCGTCGTCACCCGCGTCGATCGTCGCGAACACGTCGCTCATGCTGTCCTCCGGAACTTCCGATAAATGCTTCGACGATCTAAACTTTAGATGCTCGAAAGATGTCGCGCAACGGGTGGGAGGCAAGCTGGCGTGGGTGAGCACGAAGAGTTGGCGAATCGGTTGCACTCGGCGGCAATCCACTTGTTGCGCGCCGTCTCGCGGGTCGATGCCGAGTCCGGCCTCAGCCCGGCCCGGCTGTCGGCCCTGTCGGTCATCGTCGTCCGCGGACCGCTCACGATGACCGAACTGGCGGGAATCGAGCGAGTGAGCCCCGCCACGATCACGTCGACGGTCACCGGGCTCGAGACCTCCGGCCTCGCCGCCCGAGCCCGGACTGGGTCGGACGCTCGGCAGGTGACCGTGTCCGCCACCGCGGCCGGGCGGAAGCTGCTGCACGCGTCGCGGCTGCGGCGGCTGGCCGTACTAGAGGGCTATGTCGAAACCATGACCCCGGCGGAGCGAGCGGCGACGGCGGGCTTGGTGGCGGCGATCGAGCGGATCACCGACACGCGTGCACTGACCGACGACGGCGACTGACACGAGGCGGCTGACACGATCGCGGCTGACACGATCGCGGCGCCCGACCGGGTCGGTCGGGCGCCGCCAAGCAAGGACTGTTTGCGCTAGGGCCGGTGGGCCGGGCTCGCCGTCTTCGCCGGGTCACGCTCGACGATCGGGTCGACGATTTCGTCGATCGCCTTCAGCAGGTCGGCATCGAGTTTGACGCCGGACGCCTTCACGTTGTCGCGCAACTGCTCCGGGCGCGTCGCGCCGACGATCGCACTCGACACGTTCGGGTTCTGCAGGACCCAGGCCACCGCGAGCTGTGGCATGGACAGGCCAGCCTGATCGGCCAGCGGCTTCAGGCGCTGCACCGTTGCCAGCACGTCGTCGCGCAGCCAACCGGCGACGAAGTTCGCACCCGACTTGTCGTCGGTCGCTCGAGATCCGGCCGGCGGCGGCTGGCCCGGCAGGTACTTGCCGGACAGGACGCCCTGCGCCATCGGCGAGAACACGACCTGACCAATCCCGAGTTCCTCACTCGTCGGGACGACCTCGGCCTCGATGACCCGCCACAGCATCGAATACTGCGGCTGGTTCGACACGAGCTGGATGTTGAGATCCTGGGCGAGGTCGTACGCACCGCGGATCTCGCTCGCCTTCCACTCCGAGACGCCGACGTAGTGCGCCTTGCCGGCGTGGACGATGTCGGCCAGCGCCTGCATCGTCTCCTCCAGCGGAGTCTCGTAGTCATAGCGGTGGCACTGGTAGAGATCGACGTAGTCGGTCTGCAGACGCTGCAGCGAGCCGTTGATCGATTCCATGATGTGCTTGCGGGACAGGCCACGGTCGTTGCGACCGGGGCCGGTCGGCCAGTAGACCTTCGTGAAGATCTCCAGGCCTTCGCGGCGCTGGCCGGCGAGGGCCCGGCCGAGGACGGCCTCGGCTCGCGTGCCGGCGTAGACGTCCGCCGTGTCGAACGTGGTGATGCCCTCGTCCAGGGCGGCGCGGACGCAGGCGACAGCGGCGTCCTCTTCCACCTGGGAGCCATGCGTGATCCAGTTGCCGTACGAGATCTCGCTGACCATGAGACCGGATCGGCCAAGGTGTCGGAATTCCATGCGTCGACCCTATCCAAGGCGGTTGCGCACGCAGCTGCCCGGTCGGGCCCGTTCGACGTACGTCACAGCACGGGGCGGGCGTCGGCGAGGAGCCGGTCGATCTCCATCGTCACCGAGACGCGGCTCGGATGCGTCGGATCGATGAGGATGCGGCCCTTCCGGTCCAGCGCACCCCACCGTCCATCGTCGTCGGTCATCAGGAACGAGACCGGATGGATGACAAGCGACAGGAACGTCGGGTCGACGAGGGTCCGACCGGAGCGGTCGACCACGCCCTTGCGTCCGCCGGCCTGCACCACCGCGAGTCCCTCGTCGGAGAAGCCGTCGATGTAGCGCCCATCGGACAGCGCGGTGGCGAACATGTCGTACGCAAACGGCACGATCACGCGACCCACGCCGTCGACGGCTCCCCAGTATCCGTTGCGTCGCACCGCGGCCACGCCACGGCGGAACGGGCGTACGTCGTCGAAGCCGGTGGAGATGGTCACGTTGTTGGTGCGGTCGATCGCGATCCAGCGGCCGTTCCCGTCGCGCGACACCCAGGCCAGGCCACCGGCGAACGAACTCACGCCGAGGTAGCCCTTCGCGGCCTCGATCAGCGCCTCGCCGGCCTCGTCGATCAGCTCCCACGTCTCCGACTCCGGCCGCCGGACCCAAGCGACGCCGTCACGGAACGGCTGGATGTCGGCGTACCGGGCCGGCACGACCGTCTCACCATCCGGGTCGGTGAATCCCCAGAGCTGGGTCTGCTCGTCCATCGCGGCCGTCGGCGGCTTGACGATCTGCAGGATTTCCTCACGCGTACGGGGATACGGTCCCCATCCGCCCTCGACGACCCGCCGCAGAACGGCGTCGAGGGCCAGTTCCGTGGCCGCGAGCAGCTGGGGGTCCTCTTCCTTGCCCAGATCGAGCGCGCGCTCGAAGTGCATGCACGCTTCCATGTAGCGACCCTGGTCGTACGCGCTGCGGCCGGCGTGCGAATGCATCGTGCCGCGCAGCCGGTCGGGCAGCTCGGACGAGTTCGCCTCGGCGAAGAGCCGGTCCGCCTCGGCGTATTCGCCGCGCCACTGGAGCACGTTGGCCAACCGCGCCTGGCAGATCGCGATGCGCCGAAGTTCGCCGGTGGCCTCCGCATGGGCGAGCGCGAGCTTAGCGTCGGCTAGCGCCTTGTGCAGGTCACCGAGGATGCGCGAGACGACGGCCCGCAGGCTCAGCAGACGCGCCCGCGATGCGTTGTCGGTGTTGTCGTTGACTTTGGCGGTCAGCATGTCGCGGATCTCGTTGAGCCGGTGCTCGTCGTCGACGACCTCGTGGAGGGTCTCCGGGTCGTACGTCCATTCGTACCGGGCGAGAATCTGTTCCGGATCCGTGGGCGCGGCCGACTCCGCCGGCTCGTCGCCCGCCGCATCGGCGACCTCACCAGCGTCGCTGGTGTCGGCGGTGTCGTCGGTCCCGTCGGTGGTCAACTCCGCCGGCATCGCCTCGGTGGCGACCGTTTCGTCGCGTTCGCGCTCGGCGTTGTCACCGGTCTTGGGATCGCCGCCGGTCTGGGGATCGTCGAATCGCCCAGCCTCCAGCGCGGCGTGGGCAGTGGCGTCGGCAGTGTCGTCGTCGGCCGAATCCTCAGGCATCGCGACGACGGTGTCGTCGAGTGCGGAATCCTCGGCCGGGGAATCGGTGGTTACGCCGCCGACGACGTCGATGGGATAGCTCGTCGACGATTCGACGGCCTCGTCCGTGGATGCGTCGCGCGGCGCGGCTTCGGCCGCCGTCTCGTCTGGCGTCGACGGCGCGTGATGCGGCTTCGGCGTGAACCAATCGGCGCCCGACGCGCCGGCACCGGCGTCGGTCGAGTCGCCGGGTGAGTGTCGGGACGTGCCATCGCTGTCGCGCTGGCCGGTGTCCGGACGTTCGGTAATGCGGGCGCCGAGATCCAACAACGCCTCGGCCGGGGAGATGCCGTCGTCGAGATTGGGGAACGTCTCGTGGCGGATACCGTCGCGGTCGCCAAGGTCGCGGTGTGTGGGGATGTCGTGGGGTGCCGGGACCACGTCGTACGGCGGTCCGGAGACAAGGCCGTCGATCGGCTCGAACCGTCGACGGGCGCGGTCGATGGGCGGCCGACGGTCGCCACCGGGACGCGCGGTCGGCTGGGCCGGCGGCACCGGGCGCCGACGTTGCGGTCGTCCGGTCGCTTCGATCGGCGGTGCGGGTACAGCAGCGGCAGCCTGGGCGGCTTGCGCGGCCGCGGCTCGCGCGGCCTGGGCGGCTTGCGCGGCCTGGGCGGCTTGCGCGGCCTGGGCGGCTTGCGCGGCCTGGGCCGCTTGCGCGGCCTGCGCGGCGAGGATGCCGGCCACGCCACCGGGCGGCGTCGGGTCGGTCAGCGCAAACGGTGGCAGCACCGGCATCGGCGGTCGGCCCGGTTGACCCGCCGGATACCGACCGGCGACGAGGCCGTCGGACGCGATTCCGTGCGGTGGTGTCGACGCGCGACCGGTCGCCCGATACGGTCCGGGCGGACCCGATTGCGGATGTGGTCGAGGCGGCGTCGACGGCGATCCTGCCGGCGGGATCGGTCGGCCCGGTCGCGGTGGATACGGCGGACCACTTTGCGGTCCACCGCCGTACGGACTGGCCGGGTGCGGTCCACCGGGGTGCGGCGGCGCCGGAACGGGCGGGTACGGCGGACCACTGAACGGCCGCGACGGCTGACCCGAGGCGGGGCGCGGCGGATACGGGCCGGGTGGATACGGCCCGGGTGTGTACGGCCCGGGTGGATACGAGTCGGGCGGGTACGGCCCGGGCGGCATCGGACTGTGCGGGTGGCCGTTCGGTCCGTACGTCTCGGGATCGGCGTAGGCCCGCGGGTCGTACGGACCCGGGGGGTCGCGATACGGGTCCGGCGGCGTGCGGCCACCGGGCGGCACAGGGCCGCCTGGCCGTCCGGGTGCGGCGCCGCGCCGTGGTGCCCCGGGCGGCATGGCGCCCCGCGGGTTTCCGCCCGGCGGTGGCGATCCGGGCGCCACCGGAGGATGCACGGTGGACGGTGCGTGTGATCCCGGCGTGTTGCCGTTCGGGACGGCCCGTTGCTGCGGGACCGCGGCACGGCCGGCACCGGGCGGCAGTGGCGGCTGCGGGCGCCGCCGGGACTCCGGTCGATCGGCCGGGCGACCCTCGTCGCCGTCCTCATCGGTCTCGCTCGGCGTAACCCGCTGCCAGGCCATCGTGGGCACGCTGGCCCAGGCCGGGGCGGTGGGGCGGGGGCGTTCGTCACGCTCCTCGTTGCTCACGCCGCCTCCCCTCGCCCGTGAAACGTACATGCGCCAAGGCGCACCGGGCGGCTACGCTGTCGCGGCCCGGTGCGGAAGGAGGGTACGTGCTGCCTTCGACCACCGCTAGCGCGGCCCGACGGTACGCTGACCGGTCGCACTTACCCTTACAGACTTTCGCCGTTTTAGCCAAGGCAGGATTCCGGCGATATTCGACATATCGCCAGGCCGCGGTAGCGGGAATTTTTACCAATTCGGTGTTCGGATTCCTGCGCTGCTACGTGCTTCTGGCCGTCGCCGCCGGCAGTGGGGGACCGGTCGCCGGATACGCCGGGCCGCAACTGGTGTCCTACGTCTGGGTCGGCCAGGGACTCATCGCCACCGTTGGTTTGTGGGGCGACGTCGAACTCGCCACCCGGATCCGTACGGGCGCGGTCGTGTCCGATCTGCTGCGCCCGATGCACCCCGTCGCCACCTACCTCGCGACCGACCTCGGCCGGGCCGGATTCGCGTTGCTTACCCGCTTCGTCGTCCCGGTCATTGTCGGCGCGCTGGCGTTCGACTTCTATGTGCCACGCCATGCGGTGACCTATCCGCTGGGTCTGGTCTCGATCGCGCTGGCGGTCGTCGTGTGCTTCGGCTGCCGCTACATCGTCAACGCCGCGAGCTATTGGCTCCTCGACGGCCGCGGCGCCCTGATCCTGTGGACAGCGACATCGAGCGTGCTGGGCGGCCTTTACTTCCCGCTACGATTCCTGCCGGCGCCGATCCAAACGCTTCTCTGGGTCGCGACGCCGTTTCCGTCGCTGCTACAGACTCCGCTCGACGTGATCGCCGAACGTTCGACCGGTGCCGACGCGATCGGTCTGGTCGCGCTGCAAGCCGCGTGGGCCGTAGCCATTCTCGCGCTCGCTGCTCTGGTCCAGCATCGCGGCGAACGCAGGCTGGTGGTGCAAGGTGGTTGACTCCGCCGACTTCGTCGGCGCGCGTCTTGTCGGTGGCGATGGCGAGCGCTTCCGTCCGTACCGCATGGTGATGAAAGCGCAACTGCGCGCGCAGCTGAGCTATCGGACGTCGTTTTCGATCGAGGTCGTCGGCGGAATGATCATGACCGGCCTGGACCTGGCGACCGTTCTGGTGGTCTTCAACGTCACATCGAGTCCTGGGTGGTTTCTCGTTCCGGGACGCGTTCCTGATGTCCGCCGTCGCGAATCTCAGCTTCGCCGCCGGCGACCAGCTCGTCGGATCGATCGACGACATGCGTGTGCAGATCCGGACCGGGCAGCTCGATGCCTTGCTCGTGCGACCGCTCGGGCTGCTGCGCCAGCTCGTGAGTACGGACTTCCAGCTGCGCCGCATCGGCCGGGTCGTGCAGGGCTTCGTCGTGCTCGCGGTCGCGGTCGGGCTCGCACACGTGGCGTGGTCGCCGGCCGCCGTCGCGCTGGTCGCGCTCACCGCCGCTGCCGGTACGGCATTCTTCGCGTCGTTCCTGGTGATGGCCGGGACCGTGTCGTTCTGGTGGATCGACTCGACCGAGTTCGGCGCCGGTTTCACCTACGGCGGTCGCAACTTCACCCTCTACCCGATGACCGTGTACGGCCAGGTCTTCCGCTACCTGTTCGCCTACGGTCTCGGGTTCGCGTTCGTCGCCTACTACCCGGTGCTCACGCTGCTGCACCGGGCGGACCCGCTGGGATTGCCCACCTGGACCGGCTGGCTGACGCCGCTGGTGTCCGTGGCGATCTGCGCCGTCGCTGCGTACGTCTGGCGGACCGGCGTACGGCACTATCGGAGCACCGGATCGTGACCGCCGTCATCGAAGCGCGCGAGCTGCGCAAGGAGTTCACCGTCACCGAGAAGGCCGGACGGTTCCGCCGTACGCGCCGGTCGGTCGCGGCCGTGGACGGCATCGATCTCGCGGTCGATCGCGGGGAGATGGTCGGCTACATCGGCCCGAACGGCGCCGGCAAGTCGACCACGCTCAAGATGATGACGGGCGTGCTGACGCCGAGCGGCGGTTCGGTGAGCGTGTGCGGCCTGCGGCCGGTGGCCGACCGTACGCGTCTCGCGCTGCGTATCGGCGTCGTGTTCGGCCAACGGTCCCAGCTGTGGTGGGATCTGCCGTTGCGCGATTCGTTCGAGCTGCTGCGCCACGTTTACCGGGTGCCGGCGGCCGAGCACGCGGCGCGGTTGCGGGAATGCCGGTCGCTGCTTGGATTGGACGAGTTCGAGGCGACGCCGGTCCGCCAGTTGTCACTGGGCCAACGGATGCGCGGCGAAATCACCGCCGCGTTGCTGCACCGCCCGGACGTCCTGTTCCTCGACGAACCGACGATCGGCCTCGACGTGGTGAGCAAACAGGCGGTACGCACGTTTCTTGCCGCGATCGGTGCCGCCGGCGATACGACGCTGATGCTGACCACACACGATCTCGCCGACATCGAGCGGCTGTGCCCGCGGCTCGTGGTGATCGATCGCGGCCGGGTCGTCCACGACGGCAGCCTGGCCGAGCTGCACGCCCGCTACCGGTCGCGCCGCCGCGTGGTGGTCGACCTTGATGAGCCGTTCGGCGAGCTCGGGGCGGTGAGCGTCGCCATCGGCGATGTCGGCCCCGGGATAACGGTGGAGCACGTCTCGCGGGACGGTTGCCGGATCGAGTTCGGCCTGCGGGACGGCGCGAATGCCGGCGCGCTGGTCGCCCGCATCGCGGCCGTCGCGTCCTTGCGCGACCTGTCGGTGATCGAGCCGGACATCGAGGACGTCGTCGCGCGCATCTATCGCGACTAACCGGCGATCATCGCGATTGACCGGCCGCGACCGCGGTGCCCACCGTCGAGCGTGGGCGGTCGTCGGCCACCGCATCTGTCGCGATGATCTCGCGCCGGCGGGCGGCGGTTTCGAGGGCTGTCGCGATCCACCGCCGACCGGCCGTGGCGGCGAGAAGCGCGAGCGCGCTGGCGCAGGCCGGGACGGCGAGGGCGGCCGGGAATCCGTACGTTTCCGCGAGCGGTCCCGCCACTCCGGCGCCGAGGGCGACGCCGGCGACCGTGCCGCTGGCCAGCAGTGTGATTACGGTGGCGATCCGAGCCGGCGGGGCGATCCGCTCGGCAATGGCGTACGCGGTGACCAGAAGCGGCGCTACCGCCACCCCGAGAATCAGCATTCCGACCGCCGCTACGGCGACGCCCCGGATCGCGAGAAGCCCCAACGCGCCCGCGAGCAGCAGCGCCGCGAAGGCCGGCAGCCGCCGGTCGAGCGTGAATCGGCCGGGCAGCCAGGCAGTGGCGAGGCCCGCGGTGGCACTGCCGACGCCCAGCACCGAGTAGATCAAGCCGGCGACGCCAGCGTGCCCGGACGCCTCGGCGAGGGCGGTGATGCCGGTCTGCGTCGCGCCGAAAACGAGGCCGATGGCGGTCATCACGATGCCGAGCACCACCAGCGCGGCCACCGGCAGCGGCGGCCGGGCCGACGGCGAGGAGGCCGTCAGCCGCGACCGGCGGCCGGTGGCGCCGGCGCTCGCGGTCGGATGCATCGCAAACGGTACGGCGGCACCGATGGTGAGCGCGGCCGCGGCCGCGATCGGTGCGACCGGTGGTCCGACCAGCGCCAGCAACCCGACGAGCGCCGGTCCGACCACGTAGGACGTCTCGTCGGCGCCGCTCTCGTAGGCCATTGCCGTGGGCAGCAGGTCGCTGTGCCCGCGGGCCGGGAGCAGGGTCGACCACCGTACCCGCGACAGCGGTCCGACCTGTGGCGACGCGAAGCCGGTCAGCGCGGCGAACGCCGCAGTGGCCACGACTCCGCCGCCGCCCACCACGACGAGTGCGGTCGCGACCAGGGCAGCCGCGTTGACGAGCGCGGTAGCGAGGCCGATGGCCCGTTGTCCGGCAACGTCGGTCAACCACCCGGTGACCGGGCCGCCGACGGCCGCGCCGATGCCGAGCGCCGCGGTCGCGAGGCCGGCCTGCGAGAGCGAGCCGGTGACCGAGGAGACCAGCACGATGACGCCCAGCGGTGCCATCGCGGCCGGCAGCCGGGCGAGAAAGGCAATGACGAGAAGACCGGGGCCGGCAACGCGCGGCAACAACCGGTAGGCGGAACGGGTGCTCACAGAACTCCGATGGACGGGACACATGCGCGTCGTCCCACCCTCCGACGCGCCCCTGCGGGCCCTGTGCGGTGCTGACGCTACCGGTGCCGCCGGCCACAAGCCAGTCGGATTGTGGTGTCCGTGATCACGTCATCGCGCTGGCGAGCGTTTCCAGCCGGGGCAGCGTCGGCGGATCCATCCAGAACAGAACCTCGTCGACGCCGGCCGCCCGCCAGGCCGCGATAGCGTCGGTCAGCGCGGCCCGGTCGCCCGGCACGCCGGGTCCGTCCGTACCGTCCTCCTTGACGTAGACCCCGACGCTGACCTGCAGCGTCTGTGGGTCGCGCCCGTGCGCGGCACATGCCTCGCGCATCCGTTCGCGCTGGGCTTCGAACTTCTCGCCCGGTACGCCGAACCAGGCCGCGTTCCAGACGTCGGCGTGCGCAGCGATCAGGCTCAGCATGCGTGGACCGCGGCCACCCACGAGGATCGGCGGTCGTGTCCGACCCGGCACCGCCGGAAGTAACGGCGCGTCGACGGTGCGGTAGTAGCGGCCGGTGAAGTCACTGCGGCCGTCGCGGATCAGCGCGCCGATGATCTCGATTGCCTCGGCGAACCGGTCGACCTTGTGGTCGAACGGGATGCCGTACGCGGTGTACTCCGGCTCGTGCCAGCCGGCGCCGAGCCCGAGCGTCAGCCGCCCATCACTGATCTCGTGAAGCGTGTGCGCGATCTTCGCAGTCACGATCGGCTCCCGGAAACCCGTACAGCTGACCAACACGCCGAGCCCGACCCGGCGCGTACGGGCGGCGATCGCGGTCAGCGTCGTCCACGCTTCCCACGTTCCGGCCGGCGGCTGGCCATCCTCCTGCGTCAACAGGTGATCAAACGTCCAGACTGAGTCGAAGCCGGCCGACTCAACCGCGTCGGCCAGACCGAGGATCTCGGGGGCGGTCGCCGGCACTCCCGGTCGCGTGTCATCGCCCATCGGCAGTACGTATCCGATCCGCACGGCTCCGCCTCTCCACTCGCCGGTCACGGCGTCGAGAGGTCACCGTACCGGCGGATCGTGGGCCGCAACCGTTGTGTGCCCGACGCGCACGGGTTGGGCCGAGGGTTGGCGGGGTGGCCGCGCGGGGTGATCCGCGAAAGAGAGCGCTACGCGCTACGCGGCGGTCAGAACTTCTGGCCCGGCTTGAGCCGCGGCCGGGGCGCACGCATGAACCGGAAGCTGGTCGAGCGGAGGATGCCGTAGCCGTAGAGCTTGCGCCAGTTCGGCGTTTCCTTGGGCAGGCGCTCGGTCACGACCTTCTTGATCCGCCGGGTGAGCAGCACCGAGTCGATCGCGACAAGGGCGATCAGGAAGAGGAAGACGAGATCGGCAAGTTGCGCCAAGCCCGGACTCGCGAGCGACAGCACGACGATCACGATCAGCACGCCGAACACGAGTGAACCGAGGTTGCGGCGGGAGTCGACAACGTCACGCACGAGGCGCCGGTCCGCGCCCTTGTCGCGGGGGAGCAAGGCCCACTCTTCGCCGGCCATCATGGCGCTGCGCTCTTCCGTGCGCCGCTGCCGCGCTGTCGCCTTCGTCTCGCTACCGCGGGCCGCCGCGGGAGCGCCCGGTCGACGCAGGTTGGCACTGCCGCGCCGCGGCGTCTGCACGCCCTGCTCACGCTTGCTCGGCGTGTACGACCGGGTTTGGCGCTCGGTCACGACCGCGTCGCCCGTGTCGGTTTCCTCGATCACGGTGGCGGTGGACTTGCGGCGAAACAGCGTGGGCACCAGTGAAGGGTAGCCGACGCGGGCGCCGTTCCCAAGATCGTCCCGACTTCCTGGCGCCGTGCCCAAGATCTGCGCAACTTCCTGGAAGTCGCCCGGCCAATAGCGTGTCGAGCGGGCGACTTCCAGGAAGTCGCCCGGCCGATCGCGCGCCGAGGCGCGGCTAGATCGAGCCGTCGAGGCGTTCGGCCTGCGCGCCGAGCGCGTCGAGCTTGGCCTCGAAGTCTTCGTAGCCCCGGTTGATGAGGTCGACGCCATACACGTGCGAGGTGCCCTCGGCGGCCAGGGCCGCGATCAGATGGCTGAACCCGCCACGCAGATCGGGGATGACCAGGTCCGCGGCGTGCAACTTGCTCGGACCCGCGATCACGGCCGAGTGCTTGAAGTTGCGCCGGCCGAAGCGGCATGGCGTGCCGCCCAGGCAGTCGCGGTAGACCTGGATCGTCGCGCCCATCTTGTTCAACGCACCCGTGTAGCCGAGGCGCCGCTCGTAGACGGTCTCATGCACGATCGACAAACCGCTGGCCTGGGTGAGCGCCACGATGAGCGGCTGCTGCCAGTCGGTCATGAACCCCGGGTGTACGTCGGTCTCCAGCGCCACGGCGTGCAGCTCGCCGCCGGGGTGCCAGAACCGGATGCCACCGCCGACCGGATTGTCGTCGACCTCGAAGGCGCCGCCGATCGACGTGAACACGTTCAGGAACGTCATCATGTCGGCCTGCCGAGCACCGCGCACGGTGATGTCACCCCGGGTCGCGAGAGCGGCGCAGGCCCAGCTGGCCGCCTCCAGCCGGTCCGGGATCGGCCGGTGGGTGAAACCGCCGAGCCGCTGCACTCCTTCGATCTCGATCACCCGATCGGTCTGCACCTTGATGATCGCGCCCATCTTCTGCAGCGCGCAGATGAGGTCGATGATCTCCGGCTCGACGGCCGCGTTGCGGAGTTCGGTGACGCCCTCGGCCCGTACGGCCGTCAGCAACACCTGCTCGGTCGCGCCCACGCTCGGGTAGGGCAGCTCGAACTTCGTGCCGTGCAACCCGTTCGGCGCGGTGAGGTGTAGTCCCTCCGGTGCCTTGTCGACCACGGCGCCGAAGCGGCGCAATGCCTCGAGGTGGAAGTCGATCGGGCGGTCGCCGATGTGGCACCCGCCGAGATCGGGGATGAACGCGTGGCCGAGCCGGTGCAGCAGTGGCCCACACAGCAGGATCGGGATCCGGCTGGAACCGGCATGCACATTGATCTTGTCGACGCCGGCGCTCTCCACGTTGGAGGGATCAAGGACCAGCTCACCCAGCGGACCCTTGGTGACCTTCACCCCATGCAGCTCGAGCAGCCCACTCACCACGTCGACGTCGCGGATGCCCGGCACGTCGAACAGACGGCTCGGGGTCTCGCCGAGGACCGTGGCGACCATCGCCTTGGAGACGAAGTTCTTCGCACCGCGGACCCGGATCTCGCCGTGCAGTGGCGCGCCGCCGTGCACGCGGAGCACATCGGTCGGTCCGGAACTGCCGCCGAGAGCGGCGTCGTCCGTACGGCTACGGCTGGGCGCGGTTGCGTCGATGGTCAACGGATGACCCCCATCGCGGAAAGATGCGGAACGTCGCGCCGGTGGCGGTGCTGCGACGTCGTTGTCGGCAGACCGGACGGCAGGGGAAGTGCCCGGGCGCCACGGCAGCATAACGCGATCAACAACGGCGTGCATCGCACCACGCGTCCGGTGCCCGTCGGCTCTCAGCTTGCGCGACGCACAGTGGCGTTCCGACTACGGAAGCAGGCAGTGAGCTGCGCGAATGGAGGGTGCATTCGCCGGTGAGCTACGGAAGTGCGAGCATCTGGTCGAGTGCCGAGCGCGCATTGGCCGCGGTCCGCTCATCGACCGTGATCTGGTTCACGACGCGGCCGGCGACGAGCTCTTCGAGCGCCCACACGAGATGCGGCAGATCGATGCGGTTCATCGTCGAGCAGTAGCAGACCGTACGGTCGAGGAACATGATCTGCTTGTCCGGGTGCGTACGGGCGAGACGGCGCACCAGATTCAGCTCGGTGCCGATAGCCCAGGCGGAGCCGGCCGGCGCCGCGTCCAGCGTACGGATGATGTATTCCGTCGAGCCGACGTAGTCGGCCGCCGTCACCACCTCGTGCCGGCATTCCGGGTGCACCAGCACGTTCACGCCCGGAACCCGTTCGCGTACCTCGCGGACGCTGTCGAGGGTGAAGCGTCCGTGCACCGAGCAGTGCCCGCGCCACAAAATGATCTTTGCGTCATGCAGCTGCTCGTCGGTGAGGCCGCCCTGGGGTTTGTGCGGGTCGTAGAGCACGCAGTCGTCGAGCGAGAAGCCCATCTCCAGCACCGCGGTGTTGCGGCCCAGGTGCTGGTCGGGCAGGAAGAGCACCTTGTCGCCCTGGGTGTAGGCCCAGTCAAGGGCACGCTTGGCGTTTGACGACGTGCACACGACGCCGCCGTGTTGGCCGACGAAACCCTTGATGTCGGCGGACGAGTTCATGTACGTCACCGGGACCGTGCCCTCGGCGATCCCGAGCGCGCGCAGCGTGTCCCAGCAGGTCTCGACCTGACTCAGCACGGCCATATCAGCCATCGAGCAGCCGGCGGCCAGGTCGGGCAGGATCACGCGCTGCTCGGCGCCGGTCAGGATGTCGGCGCTCTCGGCCATGAAGTGCACGCCGCAGAACACGATGTACTCCGCGTCCGGCCGTGCCGCGGCGTCGCGCGCCAATTTGAACGAGTCGCCGGTGACGTCGGCGAACTGGATGACCTCGTCACGCTGATAGTGGTGGCCGAGCACGAACACGCGGTCGCCGAGCGCCGCCTTGGCGGCCCGGGCGCGCTCGACAAGATCGGGATCACTCGGTGAGGGCAGCTCGCCGGGGCAGTCGACCCCGCGTTCGGAGTCGGCGTCGGTCCCTCGCCCCAACAGCAGGAGCGCGGTCGCGGTACCCGATGGTTCGACCCAGGTCGTCACCCAATCATCGTGACACAACCACGGTACGTGGTTGCTGTGATGAACGTCGCGGCCGACCGTATGCGGGTAGCGTCAGCCGGACGGCACCGGCCAAGCGATGCCTGCCGCGACGATCCAGTCGGACGATCCAGCTGCGGCGATCCCGCCGGACGATCCGGCCGGACCCCGCCGGATGATTGCCGCCCCATGGCGGTGACGATTGCTGGAGACACCCCCGGCACGCCTTGAGGAGTTCGATTGCGCGTCCTGATCTGCCCCGACAAGTTCGCCGGGACTCTGAGCGCCCGCCAGGCCGCCACGGCGATCGCGGACGGCTGGCGCGACGGCGCCCGGTCCGGCGACGACCTGGACCTGCGACCGCTGTCGGACGGCGGACCGGGGTTCGTCGACGTGCTCGACGCCGCTCTGTCCGGCAAGCGTCTTCCGGTCGCGACGGTCGACCCGCTGGGGCGGCCGGTCCGCAGCGATGTCCTGATCGCCGGCGACATTGCCTACGTGGAGAGTGCTGATGCCTGCGGGCTGCACCTGCTCTCGCCGGTCGAGCGCGACCCGAAGGTCACCTCGTCGTACGGGCTCGGCACGCTGATCTCGGCCGCGGCCGACGCCGGGGCGGCCGAGATCGTGATCGGTCTGGGCGGTTCGGCCACCAACGACGCCGGTGCCGGCATGCTCGCGGCCCTCGGTGCGGTCGCCGTGGACGCCTCCGGACAGCCCGTTGCCCCGGGGCGGCGCCGGCCTCGCCGCCTGTACGGACATCGTCGGCGACCTGACGATCCCGCCGGTACGCCTGGTCGGCGCGACCGACGTAGACAGCCCGCTGACCGGTCTGTTCGGTGCCACGGCGGTGTACGGGCCACAGAAGGGTGCGACTCGCGAGGACATTCTGGTGCTGGACGCGGCCCTGGAACGGTTCGCCGCCGTACTGTCCGATGGTTTGCCCGGATGTCCGGCCGACCTCGCATCGCGGCCCGGGGCCGGCGCGGCCGGTGGCCTCGGCGCGGCCGTACTGGCGTTGGGCGGCAGCATCCGCTCCGGCATCGGTCTGGTCCGTGACGTGACCGGCCTCGACGAGGTGCTGGACGGCGCCGATCTCGTCATCACCGGCGAGGGATCGGTGGACGACCAGTCGTTGCGCGGCAAAGTCGTCGCCGGGGTGGCCGCCGCGGCACGGGACCGCGGTGTGCCTTGCATCGTGCTGGCCGGCCGGTCATCGGCGGGCCGGCGGGAGGCCGCCGCCGCCGGCATCACCGACATCTACACGCTGGTGGATCATTTCGACGGCGATGTCGACCGGGCGATGGGCGCCGCCGCCGATGGCCTTCGAGCACTCGGTGGACGCCTGGCCCGGCAGTGGGCTCCCGGCGTCAGGTCGCCGCAATAAACGCCTATTTCGGTACATACCAGGGTAAAGGTTCTCGGTAGGGCGTGGCGCAGGTAACGGGCGCAACCGGCGCGAGACAGTGGCGAACGTAATTCGGCGTGCGACGATGGGAATGTCAGGTCGACGGACTAGCGTTGGCCGTTGTTGAAGCGTTATTCGACGTGGCACCAGTTTCGACGTGGCACCGATCTTCTCGCCAGGGAGCACATAGTGACCGTTCAGCAGACCGAGAACCAGGACCAGATCGGCATCGCGCCGAGCACCGTGACGCTTACCGACGTCGCGGCCGAGAAGGTCAAGGCGCTGCTCGAGCAGGAAGGCCGCGATGACCTGCGGCTGCGCATCGCCGTGCAGCCGGGCGGCTGCTCCGGCCTGCGCTACCAGCTGTTCTTCGACGAGCGATCGCTCGACGGTGACAACGTGCACGACTTCGGCGGTGTCGAGGTTGTCGTGGACCGGATGTCCGCGCCTTACCTGTCCGGCGCGACGATCGACTTCGCCGACCGGATCGACGCGCAGGGCTTCACCATCGACAACCCGAACGCGTCGGGTTCGTGCGCCTGCGGCGACTCGTTCCACTAGCCGCATCGCGACGCGCCGAGCACGCTCCGCCGGACCCGCCAGGGCCGCCGGAGTAAACATGATCTCGACCGACTGAGCCTGCCCGACCGCCATTCGCGGTCGGGCAGGCTTTTCGTGCCCGTGCCGCCGCACCCGCGCCAGCCGAACCGGGCGCCGGACACGATGGCGGTCCATCGTGCGACTCCAAGCTGGCGCCGGTACGCTGACCTGGCTCACCCGACCGTCAACCACAGGGACATGCCGCATGAAGATCGTTGTCACCGGTTCGATCGCGACCGATCACCTGATGCATTTCCCCGGACGGTTCGCCGACCAGTTCATCGCCGATCAGCTGCACAAGGTCTCGCTGTCGTTCCTCGTCGACGATCTCGTGGTCCGGCGCGGCGGCATCGCGCCGAACATCGCGTTCGGGATGGGCCAGCTCGGCCTGCACCCGGTCCTCGTCGGCGCGGTCGGTCGTGACTTCGACGACTACCGGTCGTGGCTGGAGCGCCACAACGTCGACTGCGGCTCGCTGCTGGTCAGCGAGACCGCGCACACGGCCCGCTTCGTCTGCACCACCGACGAGGACATGTGCCAGATCGGCTCGTTCTATGCCGGCGCGATGAGCGAGGCCCGCAACATCGAGCTCGCGCCGGTCGGCGGCGCGCATCGGCGGCATCGACCTGGTCATCATCAGCCCGAACGACCCGGCCGCGATGATCCGCCACACGCAGGAGTGCCGCGACCGTGGCTTCGCCTTCGTGGCCGACCCGTCGCAGCAGCTGGCCCGGATGTCCGGCGAGGAGGTCCGCACGCTGATCGACGGCGCGGCCTACCTGCTTACCAACGACTACGAGAAGGAACTGCTCGAGTCGAAGACCGGGCTACTCCGACGCCGAGGTGCTGAGCCGGGTCGGCGTACGGGTCACCACGCTCGGCAAGCACGGCGTACGCATCATGGGCAACGGCATCGACACCGATCGAGGTGCCGATCGCCAAGGAGGTCCAGGCCTACGACCCGACCGGCGTCGGCGACGGCTTCCGGGCCGGGTTCTTCTCGGCCCTGTCGTGGGGCCTCGGCCTCGAACGCGCGGCCCAGGTCGGCTCGATGCTCGCCACGTTGGTGCTGGAGACCGTCGGCACGCAGGAGTACGTGGTGAGCCAGGACGAGTTCAGCAAGCGGCTCGCCGTGTCCTACGGCGACGAGGCCGCCGACGAGGTGCGGGGCTTCCTCGTTCCACCGGTCAACTGAGTCGTCGCACGTCGTAGGCGTTCGCCGCCGGCGACCCGACGTAGTCCTGTCCACGCATCCGGCACCAGGCCGGGATGTCGACCGCCGCCGCCGGATCGTCGGCCAGGACGCGCAGCACCGTTCCGATTGAAAGCGTCGGCAGTGTCCGGGCCAACTCGATAATCGGCAATGGGCAGCGTTGGCCGCGACAGTCGAGCACGTCGATCCGGGTCGACCCGGCCGCGTCGTGGTCGTTCACAGATCGGTCACTCCAGCCTCGGCGCGCAGATCCGCCACCACCTTCGGGAGTACGGCCAGGAAACGCGTCACGTCGTCGTCGCGCACGCCCGGGTGCAGTGACACGCGGATGTTGCCGTGGGTCAGCACGCCCATCGCCGCCAGCACGTGTGACGGCTGGAGGGTGGATGCCGTACAGGCCGAGCCGGACGAGACGGCAAAGCCGTTGCCGGTCGAGCGCGTGCAGCAGCGCCTCACCGTCGGCGTAGAGGCACGAGAACGTGACGATGTTCGGCACCCGATCGACAGGGTCGCCGACGACCTCCACATCGGGCACGGTGGCCGCGACATCGACCCGGATCCGGTCCACGAGTCCGGACAGCCGGGCGCTCTCGGCCGCCGCGCCCGCCCGCACGCTTCGCAGTGCGGCCGCCGCGGCGACCACGAGCGGCAGCGTCACCGTCCACGGATCCGTACGGTCGATCGGCCACGGCCGCGCCCAGCGAGTGCCCTTGCGTACGGCCAGCACACCGACGCCGGCCGGGCCGCCCCACTTGACGGCACTGGCCGACGCCAACGACCACCCGGCCGGCAACGGTTCCCACGGCACGGTCTGGGCGGCGTCCACGTACAGCGGCACATCGGCGGCATCGCAGGCCGCCGCGACGGCCGCGATCGGCTGCCGCGTACCGACCTCGTGGTTGGCGCTCTGCACGGCCGCGACCGCCACCGCCGGCTCGGCCACGGCGGTGGCCAGCGCGTCCATGTCGACGTGGCCGAGCCGATCGACGGCGACCGGCCGCGACGGGCCACGATGGGCGGCCCGCAACACCGACGAGTGCTCGATCGCGGAGTGGACGGCGATCGCACCGACCGCCGTGCGCGCGTCCCGAACGCCGTCAATGGCAAGTTGCGCGGCGTGGCTGCCCGACGCGCAGAAGGCGATCTCGTCGGGCCGGGTGCCGAGGCAGTCGGCAATCGCCTCGCGGGCGGCGTCGAGCAACTGGGCCGCGCGGCGGGCCTCGGTGTAGAGCGCGGCCGGGGTCGGCCCACCCGTCGTCGAGCGCGGCGGTCAGGGCCTGACGTGCGACCGGGTGCAGCGGGGCGGCGGTCGCCGCGTCGAAATACGCGCGCGTCGCGATGTCGTTGCGCGCCGTGGATGCCACCCCCCGACGGTATCGTCACCGTCGGTGGTCAAGCGCGCCGGCAGGCGAATCGGGCCACCCCACGCCAGGGCGGTCGACCTTGGTCGAGTAGATTGCGAGCGTCGAGGACGCCCGGCCACGCACTGCGTCGGCGGCGGCATTGCGAAGGAGGCACCACCAGGTGGTCGCAAGGGATTCCGCACCGAAATCGGCGACGACTTCGGGCGTCCGGCGGTCGACTCGGACGCTGCGGCGAGGTCGGCTCATTACCTTGATCGCGCTCGCCGTTACATCGGGCTTCGCCCTGTCGGGCTGCTCGATCAACCAGGCGTTTTCCTTCGGCTGGCCGCAGGGCATCACGGTGCAGGCGCGCCGGATGCACGGCCTGTGGGTCGGCTCCACGATCGCGGCGTTCGCGGTTGGCATCATCGTCTGGGGCCTCATCTTCTGGTGCATCATCGCGTACCACAAGCGGAAGACCGACACCGAGTTGCCGCTGCAGACGCGCTACAACCTGCCGATCGAGCTCGTCTACACCGTGATTCCATTTCTGATCATCGCCGTGCTGTTCTTCTACACCGCGCGCGACGAAACGTTCGTCGACAAGATCAGCAAGAACCCGGACGTGACGGTCGACGTGACCGCGTTCAAGTGGAACTGGCAGTTCACCTACGAAGGCAGCCAGAACGTCGATCCGTCGGGCCAGCAAATCACCACGATCGGTGACAGCGGCTACATCCCGGTGCTAGTGGTCCCGACCGGCGAAACCGTCCTGTTCAAGGAGCACTCGCAGGACGTTATCCACTCGTTCTGGGTGCCGGCGCTGCTGTTCAAGCGCGACGTGTTCCCGGGCAACGTGATCAACCAGTTCCAGGTCACGATCGACAAGACCGGCTCGTACGTGGGCCGCTGTGCCGAGTTGTGCGGCACGTACCACTCGCAGATGAACTTCGAGATGCGGTCGGTGACGCCCGACCAGTACAACCAGTTCCTCGCGGCCAAGCGGACGGGCATGAGCACGCCGCAGGCGCTCCAGTCGATCGGCCAGGCGCCGTACGCGACGACGACCTTCCCGTTCGACACGTCGCCGACGGCGAACACGGCGACACCATGACGTTCGGAGCCGAGCCGGCGAGAGCAGTAAGGGACAGACGATGAAGAGTGAATGGCGGATCTTCGGACTCGTCGCGGCGTTCCTGTTCGTCGCGTGCGCGGTCTACGCCTGGTGGTCGTGGGCATACACGCATCCGCACCAGGTCGAGTGGGTCGGCGTCGTCGGCCTGATCCTCGCCGGCCTGCTGTGCCTCATGTGTGGCGGCTACTTCTGGTTCGTGTCGACGCGCATCGACCTGCGCCCCGAGGACCGCGCCGAGGCGGAGATCGCCGACGGCGCCGGCGAGGTGGGCTTCTTCAGCCCGGGCAGCTACTGGCCGATCGGCATCGCGATATGTGCTCTGATCGCCGGCATCGGCATCGCCTACTGGGCGGTCTGGTTGATCATTCTCGGCCTGGTGTTCACGATCGTCGCCGCAGGCGCGCTGGTGTTCGAGTACTACACCGGCGCCCGTCGCGGGGCACACTGACACTCCGCTCGCGTCACTTAGCGATATCGAAGGCCGGCCCGTCGGGCCGGCCTTCGGCTTGTGCGCTGATCGCCGCCGGCTTCCTTGTCGCTCGCGTCCGGGTCTCGAACAGCAGCCCGTGATCTTGGGGGTATCCACGTATCCACGGCCGATTTAGGGTGGACAACCCCAAGATCACGGGACAGGTCCGTCCACGACGCGCGAGTGACCGACTCGCTCAGCGATCGCCGACCGAGCCGAGGATCGGTTTCACGTCCACAATCGGCGTCCCGTCGATCGCTTCGAGGTCCCTCACCAGCAGTCGCACACCGTTGACGTCGAGGACCGTGACCCGGTGCAGGCCGATCGGATTCGGCCGATCCGGGGATCGGGTGGCGAACACTCCGGTCCGCGGTCGTGACACGTCGCCACGGGGATGGACCGCGAGCACGTCACGGTCGGCGCGATCGAGCCAGGTCAGCACGATGATGTCGGAGCCGCTCGCGATGTCGGCGAGTGCCGGCGCGTAGGCGTTGTCGAAAGCGAGCCAAGCCTCGGGTGCGCCCTCGTCACCTTGCCGGGGCGCCGCGTCCAGATCGCGCAGCGGCGACTCGACGTGACCGACCGGTCGAATCACATACTGGGCTGCCATGAACGAAAGCGTATGCACAATGACCCGTTCGCGGCGCCCCGCAAGCGACACGACGCCCGCCCGGCCCGCTCAGGCGGTCGCTGCGGCCCGAACATGGTTCGAACCCACCCTCTTGGCGTCGGCATCGGTGGACAGGGCGGCGGACGCCAGAGAGTGACAGGCCCGCGGACGCCAGAGATCCATGACCGGTAGGACATCACCGAACCGCATGACTCGCCGCGCTCCGTGTCTACGAGCCCCAACGCGAAGCGCCCCCGCCATGTGGCGGGGGCGCTTCGCGTAAACGTGCGCTGGGCGGGCTACGAAGGATCAGCGCTGCGAGCCGCTGGTGATCTCCTCGCGGGGTTCCACGGCCTCGATCTCCGGCGCCTCCGGCTCTTCCTCGACCGGACGGAAGAAGCCACGGACCGTCGGCTTCAGGGCGCCGACCCGGTTCATCTTCTTCGGGACGACCCAACCGGTGTAGTCGAGCTGGACGTGACCGTGCTCGTCCGGCTCGGCCAGCGGCTGGTGCACCTCCATGAACCGGCCGTCGGGCAGGCGTTTGATGATGCCCGTCTCGACGCCGTGCGCGAGCACCTCCCGGTCGTGCTGCTGCAGGCCGAGGCACACCCGGTGGGTGACCCAGTAGGCCAGCGGCGGCAGGATCAGGAGGCCGACGCGGCCGATCCAGGTCATCGCGTTCAGGCTGATGTCGAACTTGTCGGCGATGACGTCGTTGCCGCCGGAGAGCAGCAGCACCACGTAGAACGCAACCGCCATGGCGCCGAGCGCCGTACGCGTCGGTACGTCACGCGGACGCTGCAGCAGGTGGTGAGCGCGTTTGTCC
Organism: uncultured Actinomycetota bacterium; assembly: GCA_963724705.1. GTDB lineage: Bacteria > Actinomycetota > Actinomycetes > Mycobacteriales > Micromonosporaceae > DASQPR01. The sequence continues at coordinate 129,891 of CAVRVS010000003.1, read as the reverse complement.
TTGGTGAACCGAGCCTCCAGGAACGGATAGAGCATCGGCAGCACGGTCAAGATGCCAGGCAACACCACCGTGGGCCAGAACAGAGGCGGCAGCGTGTAGTGGCTGTAGCCGAAGAAGCTGCCGCGGAACTCCCATCCCGGCATCAGACGCGTCGACCCGTCGAGGAACATCACGTACCAGTCGGGCTGGCTCGCCGCCGAGACGACCGCGGCGTTGTACGGACCGAACAGCCAGATCGGGTTGATCGTGAACAGCCCGCCCAGCAGCGCGATCATCGCGAACACGACCATCGTGAAGCCGGCCGCCTTGACGGAGAACGCCGGGAACATGCGGATGCCGACGACGTTGTGGTTGGTCTTGCCGGGGCCGGGCCACTGGGTGTGCTTCTGTTTCACCAGCAGGGCCATATGCAACGTGATCAGGCCCAGAATGATGAGCGGCAACAGGAACACGTGCAGGATGTAGAGCCGCGGCAAGATGTCGTGGCCTGGGAATTCGCCGCTGAACAGTGATGTGGTCACCCAGGACCCGACGACCGGGATTGAGAGCATGATCGCGCTGGCGATCCGCAGGCCGGTGCCGGACAGCGCGTCGTCCGGCAGCGAGTAGCCGGCGAAGCCCTCGGTGAAGCCGAGCCAGAACAGCGACAGGCCGATGATCCAGTTCAGCTCGCGCGGCTTACGGAACGCTCCGGTGAAGAACACCCGCAGCATGTGCACGATGATCGCGGCCATGAACAGCAGCGCCGACCAGTGGTGCATCTGCCGGACAATCAGGCCGCCGCGGACATCGAAGGACAGGTTCATCGTCGTCTCGTACGCCCGCGACATCGTGATGCCCTGCAGCGGTACGTAGCTGCCGTTGTACCTGACCTCTTGCATCGACGGGTCGAAGAAGAGTGCGAGGAACGTACCGGTCAGCAGCAGCATGATGAACGAGTAGAGCGCGATCTCGCCCAGCAGGAACGACCAGTGATCCGGGAAGACCTTGTTGAACAGGCGTCGCAGTGGCGTCGCCACCTGCAGCCGGTCGTCGATCTCGGTGGCGGTCATGCCCGGCAGTGCCGCGGCGTCAAACTTGGGCTTCTTCACGGCCGCTCCCAGAATCCAGGGCCAACCGGCACCTGATAGTCGCTCTTAGCATAGAAGAACCCATCCTGTCCGACTGTCAAGGGCAGCATCGGCAGCCGGCGGGTGGCCGGTCCGAAGATCGGCCGCGCGTTGTCCAGGATGTTGAACTGGCTCTGGTGGCACGGGCAGAGCAGGCGGTTCGTCTGCTGCTCGTAGAGGCTCGCCGGGCAGCCGGCGTGCGTGCAGATCTTCGAGTAGGCGACGAAGTTGCCCCAGGTGTTGTGCTCGTTGATGGGAACGTGCGTCAGGTTGGCGCGCAGCACGTCCGCATCGTCATTGCGCAGGTGGATCAGCAGCGTGGGGGAGTCCGCGTGGTCATTGGACGCCCCGACGAACTCGTGCGTGACCGCGTCAAAGATGCCCGGGAAGACCGTCATTTGCCCGCCGACGCTGACCTCCTCCGGCCGGATCTTGGTGCCGTCGTCGCGGGTCACCGCGATCGGCTTGCCGCCGTTGAGCGCCGGATCCCAACCGGTGTGGAAGAGGATGTCGGGCTTGTGCGGGTCCTTGATCAGGCCGCCGATCAATGGCGCCACCGCGACCGCGCCGAGCGGCAGCATCCCGAGCAGCGCCGCCTTGGCCAGCAACGGCCGGCGCTTGATCCCCAGCTCGTCGACCATGTTCAGCATGGTCTCGCCGGTCAGCTTCTTTTCGTCGGCCGGCGACGCGCCGTCGTGGCGCTCCTGGACCGCGATCTCCTCCGGCAGCAGCTTCTTGCCCCAGGTGATGATCCCGAAGCCGAGCAGCGCGAGTGACAGGCCCAGGGTCAGACCGAGCACCGGCGTGTAGAGCTTGCTGAGGTTGGAGCCGGCCTCGTACTTCCAAGGCCAGGCGATGTAAGCCACCACGAACGCGGTCGCGAACAGTCCGGACAGCAGGAACATCCCGGAGACCGTACGGACGATCCGCGCTTCGCGCCGCGTGCCCGGCACCGGGAAGCGGGGCGCGTAATGGACGATCTCGACGCCATCGCGCCGGGCGCCCTCTTTAACGAGGTCGAACCGGGTCAGCCGGGGATCGTTGTGGTCGAAGTCTTCGGCCTCGGTCTCGGCCGCGTGCAATCCCGCATGAGTGCTCATGCACGTCCTCGCTTCGCTCCGGGCGCGCATGAGGCACAAGATGCGCAGAGTTGGCTGATTCGCTCGCTACGCTCGCTCATGACTTCCCCGCAATCCACAGCGTCGCGAAAAGAAGGACCACGATGCCGACGAGGAAGATCACCAGACCCTCGGCAACCGGACCGACCTTGCCGATGGACAGGCCACCTGGGCTGTCATCCGACTTCAGATTCTGGATGTACGCGATGACGTCGCGCTTCTCCTGCGGGCTCAGCTGGTTGTCGCCGAAGACCGGCATGTTCTGCGGACCAGAGAGCATCGCCGCGTAGATCGTCCGGTCGCTCGCGTTGGACAGCGTCGGTGCGAACTTGCCTGACGACAGCGCGCCGCCGCCGGCGCCGAACGCGTGGCAGGACGAGCAGTTGACGCGGAACAGGTCGCCGCCCTGGGCGATGTTCGCGCCGCTGTGGAAATCGTCACCCGCCGGCACCTGCGGCCCGCCGCCGAGCGATTCGACGTACGCGCCGAGCTGCTGTGCCTGCTTCTCGTCGAAGACCGGCTGCTTCTCTTCGGCCTGCGCCTCGGGCCGTACGGCCGGCATGCGGCCCGTGTTGACCTGGAACTCGACCGCGGCGGAACCGACGCCGAGCAGGCTGGGCCCACGACCGTTCACGCCCTGACCGTTCGCGCCGTGGCAGGTGATGCAGCTCGTGTTGAACAGCGCCTTGCCGGCCGCCGCGTCCGACGACGGGGCCGGTTCACCCGACGCGGGCGCACTCGGCGTGAACGCGGCGTAGACGGTGCCCACCAGGGCGAGTGCCGCGATCATCCGAGCCGTGGAGCCGAGACGGCGCCGCAGGCGGGACTGCGTCGCCCGGCGCGACAGGCGTCCCCTACGGGGTGTCGCCGCCGGGGGTGTGTCGGGTGGAGAAGCGGTCATGACCTCACCTTGTTGATTTGTACGTGGGCGCTCGCCGGTCTCGTCGCGACCGGGTGGGGCTAACGGAGCAGGTAGATCATGCTGAACAGGGCGATCCAGACGATGTCTACGAAGTGCCAGTAGTAGGACACCACGATCGCCGTCGTCGCCTGCGCGGCCGTGAACCGGCCCATGGTCGTACGGATCATGTAGATGATGAAGGCGATCAGACCGCCGGTTACGTGCAGACCGTGGAATCCGGTGGTCAGGAAGAACATCGAGCCGTAGCCGTCGGTGTTGATCTTGATGCCCTCGTGGACCAGCATGCGGTACTCGTTCGCCTGGCCGAGCAGGAAGATCAGGCCGAGGACGAACGTGAAGGCGAACCAGCGCCGCAGGCCGAACGCGTCACCGCGCTCGGCCCGGAACACGCCGATCTGACAGGTGACCGACGACAGCACCAGGATGATGGTGAACGGCAGCGCGTACGTCACGTCCAGGTGTTGGGTGTGCTCGTGCCAGAAGGCCGGGCCAGTGGCCGCGCGAATCGAGAAATACATCGCGAACAGAGCCGCGAAGAACATCAGTTCGCTGGAGAGCCAGATGATCGTTCCGACACTGACCATGTTGGGCCTGGTGAGGGAGTGAACCTGACTCTGGTCAAAGGAAGGCGAGGCCGCAGTCACGCGGTCATTATTGCCCCCGTCAGGCGTGCCGTGGCGCGGGGGTGGCGATCTAGCCCTCGTGTCGGGTCCCGGCGCTGGAAGCGGCCGAGCCCAGGCATATCCTGCCGGTGTGCTGTACGCCCACGCCGAGGCCGAGTTGCCACCGTTCACCGGGGCAACCGCTTTCACGTCATGGGAGCCGTTTCAGCTGATCACCCTTGGTCTGGTCATCACCGTAGCTCTGTACCTCTGGGGTGTGAGCCGACTCGTCAAGCGCGGCGATAGCTGGCCTCTGCATCGGACACTCGTTTTCCTCGTCGGGGGTGTCGGGTCGATCGCGTTTGTCACTCTGGGCGGCATCGCGGCGTACGACGACCTGTTGTTGTCCGATCACATGATCCAGCACATGGTGCTCGCGATGCTGGCGCCGGTCTGCCTCGCGCTCGGAGCCCCGGTGACCCTGGCGCTGCGTACGCTTCCGCCGACGCCCCGTCGTTGGCTCGTCGCCGCCCTGCACAGCAAGATCGCGAAGGTCTTGTCGTTTCCGCTGGTCAGTTTCGGCTTGTACGTGGCGACGCCGTTCGCGCTCTACTTCAGCGGCATCTACCGCTTCTCGCTCGAGCACGAGTGGTTCCACAACCTCACCCACGTGCACTTCATCCTGATCGGATGCCTATTCTTCTGGCCGCTGATCGGGCTCGACCCGCTGCCCGGCCGCTGGCCGTACCCGGCCCGCGCGCTGCTCATGATCCTTTCGACGCCGTTCCACGCCGTACTCGGCCTGACGATCATGCAGAGCAGCTCGCTGATTGCCGGGAACTACTACCCGGACCTGCACCTGGGTTGGGCCGATCCGGTCAGCGATCAGCGCCTCGCCGGCGGCATCCTGTGGGCCGGCGGCGAGATCGTGACCGTGGTCATGCTGGCGGCGCTCGTTGCCCAGTGGATGCGATCGGCCGACAAGGAAGCGATCCGGATCGACCGCCGGCTGGATCGTGAGGAGGCCGCCCGCGAGCGTACCGGTGCACGGCTGAGCCGCGAGGAAGCGCTGCGCGAGCGCGAGGCGGCTTGGTCGGCCGCCTCCGGCATCCCGATGATGGACGAACCGGCCGACTCCGGGCCGTCCGGAACCGCCGGGTCCGCCGCCGGTGATAACCCAGCCGCCGGTACGGACGCCTCAACGCCCCCATCGTCGGGCCGACCAGCCGCCCCGAGCGACCCGACCGCTACAGTCATGGCGGACCGAAGCGAGAGTGGAGCGCAGACCCGATGACCATCAGCACGCACACGCCGTCCGCGACCGAGCCCGCCGCGGCGCCGCACGAGACGTATACGGTGCTGTTGTTCAGCGACCGCCCGGACGTGCGTGACCGGATCCGCCAGGCGATCGGCACCCGGCCGGCCCGCAACGTGACGGTCGACTTCGTCGAGGCGGCGACGTACGACGAGTGTGTCGCCATCGTCGACCGGACCGAGATCGCGCTGCTCGTGTTGGACGGCGAGGCGCAGCCCGGTGGCGGCCTCGGCATCGCCCGGCAGTTGCGCGACGAGGTCGACGATTGCCCGCCTATCTGCGTCGTGATCGCGCGCGCTGCCGACCGATGGCTCGCCGCATGGGCGAGGGTCGACGCGACCCTCGTGCATCCGCTGGACCCGATGACGACCGGCCGAACCGTAGTGGAACTGCTGCGCAAGGGCTGAGTCCCGCCACTGGATTCCCGGCGCCGGGCTTCGGCGTCCAGGTGGGAATCCTCACCCCCGAAGGACCGCCATGGGCGACCGTACGTGGCCACACCTGGTCTCCGCGCTCCTGCGCTCGGAGGAGCTGGGAAGCGGTGACACCGCGTGGGCGATGGACGAGATCATGTCCGGCAACGCCACGCCCGTCCAGATCGCGTCGTTCGCGGTCGCGCTGCGGGCCAAGGGCGAGAGCCCGGGCGAGATCGGCGGCCTGGTCGAGGCGATGCTCGCTCATGCCACGCCATTGCCAATCGCCGACGCCACCCGACGCAACGCGGTCGACATCGTGGGCACCGGTGGCGATCTCAGCCACACGGTGAACATCTCGACGATGGGCGCCCTGGTCGTGGCCGGCAGCGGCGTGACCGTCGTCAAACACGGCAACCGGGCCGCGTCGTCGCAGTGTGGCGCGGCCGACCTGCTCGAGTTCCTCGGTGTGCCGCTCGACCTGCCGCCGTCCGGCGTCGCCGCCTGCGTAGAGCAGGTCGGCATCGGGTTCTGCTTCGCGGCGTTGTTCCACAGCGGGTATCGACACACCGCTGTCGCCCGGCGCGAGATGGGCGTACCGACCGTCTTCAACTTCCTCGGTCCGCTGACCAACCCGGGCCGGCCGACCAGTGCCGCGGTCGGCTGCGCCGACCGGCGGATGGCGCCGCTGCTGGCGAATGTATTCGCCGCCCGCGGCGATGCCGCGATCGTGATGCGTGGCGAGGACGGGCTCGACGAATTCACCACGACCGCACCGACCCGGCTGTGGGTGGCCGCCGGCGGCGCCGTACGCGAAACGGTTCTGGACGCGGCCGACCTCGGCCTTGCACGGTCGACGGCGGGCGAGTTGCGCGGTGCCGATGCGGCCTTTAATGGCGGCGTCGCGCGGCGCATGCTGGGCGGTGAGACCGGGGCGGTGCGCGATGCCGTGATCGTCAACGCGGCGGTCGCCCTGGCCGCACGCGACGGTCTCGACGATCCTGGTCGCCTGGCGACGGACGACGCTCTCGTGGCGACGATGGGCGCAGCGGTGACCCGTGCCGCGCTTGCGATCGACTCCGGGCGCGCAGCCGAGATCCTCGACCGTTGGGTCGCACTCGCGACGGGGTTGAGAGCGAACCAGTAGCGGGCTATCCCGCGCGTAATCGCACGCTCACAAGGGGTTTGCCTCGGTGATCGAGGGTGAATCCAGGGTGGCGCGAGGCGGTGGGTGCCGGGCTAGGGTGTTGGCGTGAAACCTACACACATCGCTTCCGCCCGTTACATCGGTGCCCCGACCGTGCACCCCGATGGCTCGGCGGCGGTCGTCGCCGTCCGGACCATCGAGACCGACGCCGACGACTACACGAGCCAGTTGTGGCTCGTACCGAGCGACGGTTCACCGAGCCGGCAGCTCACCTACGCCTGGAGCGACAGCGCGCCCGCCTACTCGCCGGACGGCCGGTGGCTCGCGTTCGTTCGCAGCGAGCGCGACGGTGCTGGCAAGGTCGGCAAGCCGCAGATCTGGGTCATGCCGACCGCCGGCGGCGACGCCCGCAAGCTGACCGATCGCAAGCTTGGTGCGGCCGAGCCGGTCTGGAGTGCCGACTCGAAGCGCATCGCGTACGTCGCCCGCGAGCCCGAGGAGGGCCGCTACGGCACGGTCGAGAAGACCACGCCGGAGAAGGAACCGCCGCGGCGTCTGACGAAGATGCGCTACCGCGTCGACGGTGTCGGGTATCTCTTCGACCGGCCCCGCCAGATCTGGATCGCCGATCTCGACGGTGGCGACCAGCAGATCACCAGCGGCGATGTGGACCACGGTGACGTGGCCTGGAGTCCCGTCGACGATCTCCTGGCGTACGCGGCCGCAGGCCACGACACCCGTGGGGACGATCTGCGCAGCGACATTTGGGTCTGCAAGCCGGACGGCACGGATGTGCGGTCGGTGACCACCGGCGGGCTGTCGGTCGGTTCGCCGCATTTCACGCCGGACGGATCGTCGATCGTGTTCCTCGGCTCGACGATCGGGCCGGACAACCTGAACGCGGTCTCGCTCAACACGTCGCTGTGGACCGTACCGGTCGCTGGCGGCGACGCGACGCGCATCACCGACGAAGAGACGTACAACTTCGCGCACGGCGACGGCGGCATGGTCGTGACGGCGGAGGGCGTGCTGTTCCTCAACGAGAATCGCGGTGCGGTCGACGTGTTGCTGGTGCCGTTCGACGGCGGCAAGACGACCGTGCTGATGGACGGCCGCCGCCAGGTGCAGGCGGTTGACGCGGCCACGACGCCCGCCGGGCTGCTGCTCATGGCGACCGTCGCGGACGGGCAGACCTGGGGCGACGTGGTGGTACGGCAAACGGACGGCACCGAACGCGCGCTGACCGACTGGAGCGCCGACTACCGGGCCGGGGTGCCCGTCAGGCCGCTGACCGAGGTGAGCGCGACGGCGCCGGACGGTTACCCGGTGCACGGCTGGCTCGTCCGGCCGGACGGCGACGGGCCGCACCCACTGCTGCTCATGATCCACGGTGGTCCGTTCACCCAGTACGGCTGGCAGCTGTTCGACGAGGCCCAGGTGTACGCGGGCGCCGGCTACGCCGTGCTCTACACGAACCCGCGCGGCTCGTCCGGCTACGGCCAGGCGCACGGCCGGGCGGTCATCGGCAACGTCGGCGAGGTGTCCACCGTCGACCTGATGGCGATCCTGGACGCGACGCTAGCGGCGAATTCCGATCTCGACGGCTCGCGCATGGGCGTGCTCGGCGGATCGCACGGTGGATTCATGACCACGTGGCTCGCCGGGCACGAGGGGCACCGGTTCAAGACGGCCGTCTCCGAGCGAGCGGTCAACGCGATCGACAGCTTCACCGGTTCGTCGGACATCGGCTGGTTCTTCGGCAACGACCTCTACGGCACCGACGTCGCGCAGCAGCAGCGGCAGTCGCCGCTGACGTACGTCGACGACATCAAGATCCCGATGCTGATCATCCATTCCGAGCAGGACTGGCGCTGCCCGATCGAGCAGGGACAGCGGCTCTACGTGGCGCTGCGCCAGCGGGGCGTTCCGGCCGAGATGCTCGTCTTCCCGGGCGAGGGCCACGAGTTGTCCCGCGGCGGCCTGCCGTCGCACCGGATCGCCCGCTTCGACGCGATCCTCGAGTGGTTCGGGCGCTACGTCTAGGCCGATTGACCACGCGCCGATGCGCAAGATCCACCGCAGTGGACGATTAAGGCCGCGCTGGCGACCGTAATCGTCCGCCGCGGTGGATCATGGCGGACTCGGCTCGCCCTACTCGCCGCCGAAACCGATCGAGAACGCTTCTTCGAGGTCGTGTTGCGAGTAGGCCCGGAACGCAATGTGCGTGTCCGTGTTGACGACGCCGGGCACCTTCGAGATGCCGTTCGCGATGACCTCGGCGATCTGGTCGAACTCGCGCACCCGCACGATCGCGATCAGGTCCACACCGCCGGCGACCGAATAGACCTCGCTCACGCCGGACAGGCCGGCCAGCGTCTCGGCCAGTTCGGGGATCGCGTCATTGGCGCAGTCGATGAGGACGATCGCGGTGATCACCAGAGCACTCCTGGGCGTGTGATGGAGGTTCGGCTCATGCTAGTCGCCGGTGGGCGCCCTCGCGCGTCCGGTGCTAGCTCATGAGGCCGGCGGTTGCTCATCCGGCCTGGGCTTGCTCAATCCTGCCAGTGCGCGCTCATCCGGCCGGCGCGGTCGTACCGGCGTGCACGGTCTCGCCGTCGCCGTAGCGGATGGCATCGGTCAGCCGCTCGCCGACCGCGACGACGCAGCCGGGCCAGACGACCGTACGGTCGATCGTCCCGGACACGACGGCACCGGCGCCGATGACGGAGTGCGATGCCGAGCCGGACACCGAGGCGGTCTCGTCGACGAGGCTTCCGCCGGCCGCACGACCTGCTTCGTGCAGGTTGGCGGCGAGATAGTCGGTAGCCGTCCCCGAGTCGACGTACGTGCCGCCGTAGTCGACTACGCGCAGCTCACCGGCCGTCTCGGCGGGCCGCCACACGACCCGTACGAGGTCGCCGGGCTCTGCCGCCAGGGCGGCCACACGGCCGGCCGGCAGCAGACTGAACCCAGCGAACCGGTACGGGCCGAACTCGGCTCGGCGGTGACCGGCCGGCACGCCCAGAATCCGTACGTGGTCGCCGGCCCACTCGTCGAGCAGTGGAGTGAGGTCACCGCCGTCGAGGTAGGCGTCCGCGTTGCCGACCAGCACGTGGCGCCCGGCGATCCAACCGTTGAGCGCGCCGAGACCACCTGCGCTGCCCAGCGGTGCGTCGCCGGTCTCCACCGAGACGTAGGCGCGCGAATCGACGGCTCGGATGATCTGGTCCGACCGGTACCAGGCGTTGACCGCGACAGAGTCAGGTCCGACGAATCCCAGTGACGCGACCGCCGCCAGTGCCCGATCCAGCAGCGGCACGTTGCCGACCGGACATAGCGCCTTGGGCGTGTCACGAGTCAGCGGGCGCAGCCGCCGACCCTCCCCGGCGGCGAGCACGACCGCACACATCCCGCTCCCGTCCGGCCGGGCTGCGGCTGCGGCGCCGGCTGCGGTTCCGATTCCGGCTCCGGAAACGGATGCGGACGCGGGGCCCGGGTCGGGCGCGACATCGGGCACTAGATGAGTGCCTCCGGGTAGTCGACGTACGGGCCGATGCCGTACCGGCCGAGCAGTCGCGCCGTCGGCACCGTGAGTGGCGGCAATGCATCGAGGCGGTGCCAGGCTGCCTCGATCACCTCAGCGCCGTCGACGGTGAGCGGGGTATCCGGTCGCACGCGCGCCTCGAAAACGCAGTCGACCCATCGGCCGTGCACGTGAACGAGCGCGCTGGGTGCGAGCGCGACGAGGTCCTCGACCTCGAGCTTGATGCCGACCTCTTCGTAGAGCTCGCGCGCGGCGGCTTCGATCGGGTTCTCGCCCCGATCCATCAGACCACCCGGGATCGACCAGCCGTGCCCGGGCGGCTGCCGGATCAGCAGGATCCGTCCCGGCTCCGGCGCCGCCGAATCACGGACCAGGCAAACGGCACCGATGATGTACGTCGGCATGGCGATGCGCACCAGCCGGCGGCGTACGGATCCTGGTAGCCGGTATGCGGCCCGGTAGCCAACGGCGCGCAGCCGGGCACGAACGGTCATGGGGCAACACCCTATCGGCCTAGTGCCGGCCGGATACGCGCGACGCCGGCTCCGGCACCGAACCTGTGCGTCAGATCGGACGGTCGACGATCGCGACCAGACGGTCGGCCACCTCCGCCGCTGGCAGACGGTGGTCGGCTACCGCCACGAGCAGCGCACCAATGTCGGGGTAGCCGAGATCCGATGCGAGGTCGCGCAGCGGCCGCTCATTCGCGAGCCGCCGACCCTGCTCGTGCAGCGCCAGGCTGATCGTCGCCCGGCCGAGCCGCATGCGTTGCTCGACGGTCGCGACCGGCTCGGGCGTCTCGAACCACCGATTGATCTCAAGGCGGGCCTGTGGCGATCGCACGAACTCCAGCCATTCGCGGGTCGGTCCCGGTCCGCCGCCGAGCGGGCCGGAGTTGCCGCGGGTGATGATCTCCACGACATCGCCCTCGTCGAGCAACGACGATAAGGGCACCAAGCGACCATTGACGGACGCGCCGACGGAGGCGTGACCGAGATTCGGATCGACCGTATACGCCAGGTCGACGGGTGTCGCACCCAACGGCAACAGGACCGCCTGCCCGTCTTCCGTGAACACGTGGATCTGCTGCTCGCCGATCTCGCATCGCAGCGCGTCGATGAACTTACCAGCGTCGTCGACCGTCTCCTGCCAATTGACCACACGGCGCAGCCAGGCCAGCTGCTCGTCGCGCGCTGGCCGTGTGAGCCGCGCCGCGGCCTGCGGGTCCCGGAAGTTCGCCGCGATGCCGAATTCGGCCGCGTGGTGCATTGCCTCGGTGCGGATGAGCACCTCGACCGGGCGGTCGCCCGGGCCGAGCACGGTGGTGTGGAGCGAGCGGTAGAGGTTGTTCTTGGGCGAGGCGATGAAGTCTTTGAACCGGCCCGGCACCGGCCGCCACATCGAGTGCAGGGTGCCGAGCGCCGTGTAGCAGTCGGTCTGTGGCCCGTCGACGACGATCACGATGCGCGGCAGGTCATGATCCACGGGTAGGCCCTGGGCGAGCGTGTCCTTCCAGATCGAGTAGTAATGCCGATGTCGGGGGCCGACATGTGCGCTGATGTGCGCGGACGCGAGCGCCTTCCGGCTGGCGACGACGGCGCGATCGACCGTACGGGTGAACCGATATCGCCCGGCCACGTACGCGTCGATCTCGCCGAACGCCTCCGGCTCGAGTGCGTAGAGCACGGTGTCTTCGAGACTGCGTTTGAGAACCTGGATGCCCAGGCGGTCGCACAGCGGCACGAGCACGTCCAGCGTGGCGCGCGCGATCCGGGCTCGAGACGCCGGGGAGCGCGCGTCGAGCGTGCGCATGTTGTGCAGCCGGTCGGCCAGCTTGATGATCAGAACGCGGACGTCCTGGCCACCCTTGACCAGCATCTTCCGGACCGTCTCGACCTCAGCGGTATCGCCGAAGAACGCCTTGTCGAATTTCGTCACGCCGTCGACCAACAGGGCCACGTCGGCGCCGAAGTCGTTCTCCAGCGCGGGCAGTGTGTAGCTGGTGTCTTCGACCGTGTCATGCAGGAGCGCGGCGACCAGAGTGGTCGTGTCCATGCCGAGTTCGGCCAGGATCTCGGCGACCGCGAGCGGGTGGGTGATGTACTCGTCGCCGCTCTTGCGCATCTGGCCGCGATGCATCTCGGCCGCCTTCCGATACGCGGCCCGGATCTGGCGCACGTCACCGCGGGCGTGGACGCGTCGATGCGCGCGGATGAGGGCGGCGACCGGGTCGCCGTTCTCGCGTAGGGGCAGGCGAAGTTGCCATCGTCGCGGATGCCAGCGATCCAACGTACGGCCGGGGAGATCGACCCGGAGTCCACCCGGACGGGCCACAGTCGCGGGCGCCCAAGTGGGCGGGGCGTTGAGGTCCGTCGGACACCTCCCTGGCCGGGCGACGCGATCCATCGGTCGACGGTCGGGGCGCGGCAGCGACGATGCGCGACAAACCATCGACGCGGGTGGTCCGCGTTCGTGGGAATGCGTGGTGTGTCCCTAGACTAATGAGCCGAGTGCCCCACTTGGGGACGGTTATTGAGGGCCGAACGGACGAGTTACACCGAGTGCCCGATGGGGCTTTCCGCCTTGTGTAGTAACGGTGTGTAGCGAGCGGCGCCGCCGGCTGGCAACGCCCATCCGTCCGATGCCGACACCAGTCGCGTGTCCGGCCGTTCCAGCCACGCCAGGATCCGCTCGGTCTCCTCGGCGCTCGCTGCCGGCGTCGGTCCCGGCGCGGCTGCAACGGTCTCGGCCGACGCGACGACGGCCGCGATCGTCGGCTGCGGATGCTGTCGCGGCGGCGACGTTGCCGCGCCGGCGAGTCGGCCGTGCCGGATCACCGCGAACTCCCACCCGCCGATCTCGGCCGGTCGCGCCGCCACCAGCTCGGCAATGCGGGTCAGCGAGGACAGGCGTTGCATCCGGATCGTCGCGCGGAGCAGCACGGCGAGCCGGTTGCGCAACGACGCGGCCTCCTCGTAGCGGCGGGCCGCCGACAGCGCCTCGATGCGCGTCATGAGCCCGGCGACCAGCGGCGAGACGTCGGCCAGCGTGGCGGTCCGCAGCGGATCGACGGCGGCGGCCGCGTACGCGTCGGTGGAAATGCGGTGCTCGCACGGAGCCGCACACCGACGCAACTCGGCCAAGGCGCACGCGGGCACCGTCGTGCGCACCGAGAGCCGTAGGGCGCACGGTCGCAGCGGGATCGCGGCGTGGATGGCGTCGGCGGCCAGCCCGGCCGATCGCGGCGTCGGAAACGGTCCGAGATAGGTCGCCCGGTCGTCATGCACGGTCCGGACAACCGACAGCCGTGGGTAGGCCTCGTTCGTCAGCTTCAGCCAGTGCGTGCGTTCGGGGAACTTCGACCGCCGGTTGTACGGCGGCTTGTGCGCGGCGATGAGTCGCAGCTCGCGGACCTCGGCCTCGAGCGAATGAGCGCATTCGATGGCCTCGACGCGGACGGCCGCGTTGAGCATCTCGGAGATCCGGGCGCGCTTCTCGGCCGCCGTGAAGTAGGACTTGACCCGCGTCGCGATCGTCTTGGACACGCCGACATAAAGCGGGCGTTCGTCGACGGCGCGGAACACGTACACCCCCGTCGTGTTGGGCAAGCCGTCGGCGAGATGGCGCTTGCGGCGCTGCGTCTCGGTGACCGCCTTGGCGAACTCGATGGTGTCGCCGAGGGTGAACACCCCGTAGCTGCCCAGCCGGCCGAACAACGCATGGAGCACGTCGACGGTGGCCCGCGCGTCATCGAGCGCGCGGTGGCTCGGCGGGCGAGCGCCGTAGAAGGAGGCCAGAGTGCTCAGTTTGTGGTTGGGGACCTCGTCGCGGGTGAGCGCCCGCCGGGCGATCGCGACCGTGTCGAGCACCTTCGGCTGCGGCCATGGATAGCCGAACTTCGCGCACGCCGCCTTGAGAAACCCGACGTCATAGGGTGCGTTGTGGGCAACGAGCACGGCGCCGCGGGCGAACTCGAGAAACGCCGGCAACGCCTCCTCCAGCCGTGGGGCGGGAGCGATCATCGCTTCGGTGATCCCGGTCAGTACGGTGACGAACGGCGGGATCGGCTGACCGGGATTGACCAGCGTGCCGAACTCGCCCAGCTCCTCGCCGCCGCACGCCTTGACCGCGCCGATCTCCGTGATGCCGCAATCGCCCGGTGTGCCCCCGGTTGTCTCGAGGTCGACGACCACGAACGTCGTCTGCTGCAGAGACATCGCCAAGGGATCGCCGAGCAGGGCGTCGAACGTCTCCTGGATATATCGCGGTGGTGCGGGCTTCACCGCCGTCCGTGGCAGCAACACGGGCTTCCGGTCGCCGGCTGAGCTGGCGCCGGTCTCGGGTCGATGCTCCGCCTGCGCCACATCGGCACCATATGCACCACGTCTGACAGTTCCGCCGACGCGGCAACGCCAGCCGCCGGGCGATTCCGATCATGGGCGGCAAGATACCTGACGTCAAATTGGCCGCCACGGTGCGACACTTGGCGCATGTCTGATCAGGCTGGCAGCCGTCGCTTCCCCGCGGGGGACGGCGCGCGGCCGGACGCGATCACGGCGCCGGATGCAGACGTGGCCATCGAGACGTCACCGGACGCGACCGAGCCCGAGCCAGTGTTGCCGGAGCCGGTTCGTACCCGCGTCACCGCTCTGGCCGCATCCGCGATGGCGCAGTTGCCGGCTACGGAGATCCCGTCGCCGTTGCGGCGGGTCGCGAATTTCGCCCCTAATCGACGCGCCCGGCTCGGCGGTCCGGCGATCCTCGCGCAGCTGGCCGCGGATCCGCTGTTTCGCCAGCGCATCGCGGCCAAGGTGTGGCCCGACGATGCCGACCTTGGTGCGGCGATCGGTGCTGGCGACGTGGCGGTCGACGGTGATCCGGTAGAAGTCGCGGCGCTGGCGTACCTGCGTCGACCAGCGGGCTGGCTGGACATGATCGACGCGGCGATCGATTCCGTCCGCGCCGACGTCGACTCGGCCGCGAGCGAAGCGCAGTTCCGCGAGATCGAGGCCCGTGCCGCGCGGGCCGAGCACGAGCGAGCCGTCGCCCGGGTCGAGGCCGACAAGCTGCGCGACGAGTCCGCCCGGTTACGCGAAGAGCTGGCCGCCATCCGTGACGAATTGCGCGGCGTCGCGCGCGAGCTGCGGGAGATGCGCACGCGCGAACGCCGGTCGGCCGAGTTACTGGCGATCGAGCGGGGTCGCATCGCGCGGACAGCCGCCGACCACGACGCCGAGGTACGCCGGCTGCGCGCGCGCCTCGCCGAGGCGGAGGACGCCGCTGGCGCGCAACGATCGGCCGCGAGCCGCGCACGGCAGGTCGACGACGCCCGCCTGTGGCTGTTGCTCGAGACGATCGGCCAGGCCGCGAGCGGTTTGCGTCGGGAGTTGGCATTGGAGCCGGCGCAGGTGCTGCCGGCCGACGCGGTGGCGGACGAGTTCGCCGACCGACCGGGCGGAAAGGACGCGGTCGGCGGTCGAGCGATGGACGCGAGCGATCCGGCCCGCCTCGACCAGCTGCTGGCGTTGCCGCGGGCGCACCTGATCATCGATGGCTACAACGTCACCAAGACCGGCTTCCCCGACATTTCGCTCGAACAGCAGCGCAATCGCCTGGTCAGCGCGATGGGAGGGATCGCGGCCCAGACCGGTGTCGAGGTCACCGTCGTCTTCGATGGTGCCGATCGGGTTGTCGGCCTGCCGTCGCCGCCCCGTGGTGTCCGGGTGCTGTTTTCCCGCAAGGGCGAGTTGGCCGACGAACTCATCCGCCGGCTGGTACGAGCCGAGCCGGCCGGCCGCCCGATCATCGTGATCTCGACCGATCGGGAGGTCGCCGACGGAGTACGTCGCCACGGCGCCTACCCGTTGCCGTCCGAGGCGTTGCTCCGGCGGATCGCGCGGGCCTGACCGCCGGTCGGTGCGCCGCGGGCACCGGCGTGCCGGTGTACCCGCGCGGCAGCGGGACAGGGTAACCGCGTGCCGGTGTACCCGCGCGGCGACGCGCCGCGGTACCCGCGTGGCGGCGTGCCGGCGGTGCGGACCGCGACGACGACCGGCGTCGGTACGCTGGCTCGCGTGACCTCCCGAGCCTGGGCCATCGTCGTCCTGGTCGTCCTCGCCGCCGCCTTCGTCGCGGTGACCGCCTGGACGGTGCCGTGGCGCGAACGGCCGCCGTCGCGCGCCGACCAACTCGAGGCCCTGGGTGACATCCCGGCCGAACAGGTCGCGCGCGGCCGGTCGTTCTCGGCGGCGCGCCGGCCGGCGACGTACGCGTCAATGATCGTCGGGCTGGCCGTGCTGCTTGCGCTCGGCCTGACCACGGCGGGATCGCATGTGGTCGCGGCCGTGGGCTCCGTCTTCGGCGGCGGCTGGTATGCCGAGGCGATCCCGGGCGGTCTGGCGCTGGTGCTGCTCACGTCCGTCGTAACACTGCCGCTCGCGGCCTGGCGGCATCGGGTGACTCGCGATTTCGGGCTGTCCACCCAGGGCTGGCGCGGCTGGGCGGTCGACGTACTGAAGGGCTACGCCGTGAGCCTGGTGCTCGGCGGCCTCGCGCTGGCCGGGTTCTTCGCGGTAGTACGGGCAACGCCCGACACCTGGTGGGTCTGGGCCGCTGTCGGCGCGGCGGCGCTCGTCGTGCTGCTGTCCTTCGTGCTGCCGGTGCTGATCGAGCCGGTGTTCAACAAGTTCACGCCGATGGCCGACTCGCCGTTGCGGGCCGATCTGTTCGCGCTCGCGGCGGCGGACGGCGTGCCGATCCGTGACGTACTCGTGGCCGACGCGTCCCGGCGGACGAACGCGGTCAACGCGTACGTCTCCGGCTTCGGTGCCACCCGTCGCGTAGTCATCTACGACACGCTGCTCAGCCGGGCCACCGAGGCCGAAGTGCGTAGCGTGGTGGCCCACGAACTCGGTCACGCCAAGGACAAGGACGTCCTGACCGGTACGGCGACCGGGGCGCTGGGCGTCGCCATCGCGGTCGTGGCGGTGTACGTCATCGGCGGCTGGACGGCACTCGTACACAACGCTGGCGCGACGGATATTGGGAACCCGCGCGCACTGGCTCTGCTGATGGCGATCGGCGGGGTCGCGGGCGTGCTGAGTTCCCCAGGGCAGAACGTGGTGTCGCGCCGCATCGAGACGCGCGCCGACACGCACGCGCTACGGCTGACCGGAGACGCCGTGTCGTTCGGGGCGATGCAGGCCCGGCTGGCCGAGGTGAACCTGGCCAACGTCGACCCGCGCCGGTTCGAGTATCTGATGTTCGCGAGCCACCCGACCACCGTGCAACGGATCGCGGCGGCACGTGTATTCGGCCGCGACGTTGAAGCGGGCGCCGTCGCGTGACGAAGACCTTGCTCGTCACGAACGATTTCCCGCCGCGTCCGGGCGGGATCCAGCAGTTCGTGCACAACCTGGCCGTACGTCAGCCGGCCGGCTCGGTCGTCGTCTACTGCTCGCAGTGGCGTGGCTCGGCGGAGTTCGACGCGGTCCAGCCGTTCCCGGTGATCCGCGAGGACACGAGCGTGCTGTTGCCGACGCCCCATGTGGCTCGGCGGGCGGCCACGATCGCGCGAGACCACGGCTGCGACACGGCTTGGTTCGGGGCGGCGGCGCCGCTGGCGCTGCTCGCCGACGGTCTCCGGCGACGAGCCGGCATCACCTGGGCGGTCGCGCAGACGCACGGACACGAGGTCGGCTGGGCCGCGCTGCCCGGCGGCCGGGCCGCGTTGAAACGGATCGCACGCGGTGTCGACGTCGTGACGTACCTGAGCGAATACCAGCGGGTACGGCTCGCGCCGCTGATGGACGGCCGGGCGGCGATGCGTCACCTGGCACCGGGCGTCGACGTCGACAAGTTCCGACCGGACATCGACGGCGCGACCGTCCGGGAGCGGTACGGCCTCGGCACCCGACCGGTCGTCGTGTGCGTGTCCCGTCTCGTGCCCCGCAAGGGCCAGGACACGTTGATTCGCGCCTTTCCGGACGTCGTCGGCCAGCTGCCCGACGCCATGCTGCTGATCGTGAGCGGCGGACCGTATCGGGACAAGCTCAAGGCGCTGGCGCGGGACTCCGGCGTGGGCGAGCACATCGTGTTCACCGGTTCCGTGCCGTACGACGAGTTGCCGACCTACTACGCGGCCGGCGACGTCTACGCCATGCCCTGCCGTACGCGGGGGAAGGTGTTGGACGTCGAGGGCCTCGGCATCGTCTATCTGGAGGCATCGGCGAGCGGCAAGCCAGTCGTGGCGGGCGACTCCGGCGGCGCTCCGGACGCTGTGCTCGACGGCGAGACCGGCTACGTCGTGGGCGGCCGGGACGTCGTAACGCTCGCCAAACGGCTGGTCGAGTTGCTCGACGACCGCGGTCTCGCGGCCCGGATGGGCGCCGCGGGTCGCGCCTGGGCCGAAGCGGAGTGGCGCTGGGATCTGCAGGCGGCCCGGATGACCGAGTTGCTCGAGCGCCGCAGCTAGCGCTCGGTCCTCTGTTCGCGCAAAACGGGCCGCGCCCACAGCGGTGGGGGCGCGGCCCGCGGGTCGTTGCCTTCAAGCGTCAGAACTTGGGGGTGTCCGGCGCTTCCAGCAGGCCGAGCCGCAACGCGGTCATCAGCGCCTGCGCCCGGTTGGCCGCACCGAGCTTCTCGTAGAGCTTCGAGATGTGCGTCTTGGCCGTCGACTCGCTGACGAACAGCTGCTTCGCGATGCCGGCCACGCTCATGCCGTCGGCGAGCAGGCGCAGCACCTGGCCTTCGCGCGGCGACAGCTGCGGTCCGCTCGGAGCGAGGCGCCGCTTCATCGCCTCGGCCAGATCGGCCGCGGTGAACGCGCTCGGCGCCGAGGCGGCGTGCCGTGCGGCCGCAACGACCTCGTCCGCCGGCGCGGTCTTGGGCACGAACGCGCTCGCGCCCGCCTCCAACGCGCCGAAGAGTTGATCGTCGCCGGCGTACATGGTCAGCACGACGATGCCCATCGTCGTGCTCGCCTTGCGCAGCGCGCGCGTTGCTTCGAGTCCGCTGCCGTCGGGCAGGCGGAGGTCCATGATGACGACGTCAGGCTGGAGATTGCCGGCCTGCCGGACGGCATCGGCCGCGGTCGCCGCCTCGCCGATCACCTCGAACTGCCGGTCGCGCTCGAACGCGTGGCGCAAGCCTTTGCGGATGAGATCGTGATCGTCGACGAGGAGCACCCGTGTGCGGGCCATTGGGGTCGTGCTTGTGGACATAGCCGGTTGTACTCCCTCTACGCGGCACGGGCTGACCCATAGTGCCCTTCGCGGAAGGGCACTATCTCACCCGGGGTGATGTTCCTATCACGATGGCCACCGTCGTGCCACTGGGCTCCCGTGGTCGGACTTCCAACCGACCACGGATACGTTCCGCTCTCTCGGCCATGATCGCAAGACCGTAGCGGCCGTCGGGGCGCTGGTCAGCCATACCGTGACCATCATCTGAGACTTCGACCTGTGCGAATGGAGGGTCGACGGCGCAAGTTACCCACAGGTTCGCCGCGCCGGCGTGCTTGCGTGCGTTGGTGATCGCCTCCTGGGCGATGCGGAGCAACTCGCCCTCCACCGCGGCCGGCAATCGAGCCGTCGATTCGTCTAGGGACATGTGGACGCGGAGCCCGCCGGAGGCGCCCACGGTGCGGGCGTACTCGGAGATGGCCGCCGCGAGGCCACCGTGCCGATCGACCTCACTGCGCAGCTCGAAGAGGGAAAGCCGCAGCTCAGTGATCACGCGGGTGACCTCGGATCGAAGCGAACGCAGCTCGTCGGCGGCGTCGGTGGCGGCGTCCGGCAGCACCGCGAGCGTATTGTCGATGCCGTATCCGACCATCACGAGTTCCTGCGCCACGCCGTCGTGGATCTCCCGCGCGAGGCGCTGCCGCTCCTCGTTGGTCGCCAGCGATCGAACCTCGTCGAAGAGCAAGGCAGCCTCCAGGCGCAGGGCCGCCGGCGCGGCCAGCGCCGATACCCGATTAATCACGTCTCGGGGGTATGCGGCGGCTACGTCGCGTTCGAGAGTCAACAATCCGACGGTACGGACGCCAGCCGCCAGCGGCACCACGAGCACCGAGACGTCGCCGCCGGAATGCGTACGGGCCTGAGATGTGCTCCCGGTCTGGGGCAGCTGGTTCGCCCAGGCTTCGGAGATCATCGAGTCGGCGTCGAGCGACGTCTCCCAGTCGATCCGGGTCGCGCCCGACTGGGCCAGCACAACGAGCCGATTCCCGCCGCTCGCGCACATGACGGCTGCGCGGTCGGAGCGGGCCACGGTCCGTACGTCGTCGAGCAGATGTTCGGCCAGGCCACCGGGATCGAGCGTCGCCCCGGGCAGTTGGCGGGCCACCGTACGGAGCTGGGTCAGCAGCCGGGTCGCCTCGGCGTACGGCTGCGGCCGGTCACGCCGTTGGGCGAGCAGGTCGCGAAGCACCGTTGCGGCGGTGGCCGCGACGGCGGCCAGCAGCACCCACTCGATCGACTCGGTCAGGTAGCCCCGGTCGTTGATCTGGTCGTCGACAAGCCCGATGACCGTCAACACGACCGCGGCCAGCGTCACGAGGCCGACAGCCTCGCGTCGTCGTCGCTGCATCGCGGCCGCCACCGGGGGAACGACGAGGTAGGGGAGCATCGCACCCGCGGCCGCTCCGGCCGGAGCGAACATGTGCGGGTGCGCGTTGCGTACGACGAACTCGGCCGCGAAGCAGGTGATCACGACCTCGGCCGCTCGGCCGGCCGCGGCGAACGAGCGGTTCGGCATCGCGGCCCACGCCGGCAACGATGCGACGGCCAATAATCCGGCGAACGCGAAGATCCACGGCGAGCCGGTGGCAAGCAGACCGAGCACCGTCACGAGTGCGAGCACGGCGAATCGCCCGGCGAGCATGAATGCGCGCGGCGGGATCTGGTATTCGGGAATCTGGCCGGTGTTGGTCAGCGTGGCCGGATCGGAGCGGAGTGTGGCCAAACGCCGCTTGACGCCGCCGAGTGCACCGGCCGGCAGCGATATCTGACCGGCCCGGCCGCGCGGCAGACCGTCCGTATCGCCCGGAACGCCGAACACGCGCTGACCGGTTTCCGGGTCGTGGGCGGTCAGATCACCGGCTGCCGGGTCACCGGCGAACAGTGACCCACTGGCCACCGTGTCATCGATCGCCGGATCCGCGGGCCACGAGCGCGCTGCCCACGCCTCCGGCGCGTCGTCCGGCCACCCGTCGGCGGATCCGAGCTCACGTCCGGACTCGATCGGCGGCGTCTCGGTCGTCCAGTCCTCCTCGGACCAGACGCCGTCGTCCCAGACGCCGTGCGTCCGGGGCGTACGGCCGTCGCCGACCGAACCGGCCGCCGGGCGCGCGCCTCCGGCCGCCGTCGGATCTGGATCGGGCGGCTGATGATCAAGCACCGGACCGCGACGGTCGGGCGGTTCAGGCGTAGATCGCGGCGATCTCGTCGGCATACTCCTTCATCACGACGTTGCGCTTGACCTTGAGCGACGGAGTGAGTTCGCCGGTCTGCTCGGACCAGTCGTGCGGCAGCACCCGGAAGCTCTTGATCGCCTCTGCGTGGGACACCGCCTTGTTCGCTTCCGCGATCGCGGCTCCGATGGCCGACCGTACCCGCTCGTCGGCCCGCATGTCTTCCACCGTGGCGTCGGCCGGCAGTCCGTTTTCAGCCAGCCATTTCGGCCACGCCTCATCATCGATCGTGATGAGGGCGGCGATGAACGGCTTGCCGTCGCCGACGACCATGGCCTGGCTGACGAGTGGATGGGCTCGGACGCGGTCCTCCAGGACGGCCGGCGCGACGTTCTTGCCGGCCGCGGTGACCAAGAGTTCCTTCTTGCGACCGGTGATCTTGAGGTAGCCGTCGGAATCGAGCGATCCGAGGTCGCCGGTGTGGAACCAGCCGTCCGCGAGTGCCTCGTCCGTGGCGGCCGCGTTGTGCCAATACCCCTGGAACACCAGGTCGCCCTTGATCAGGATCTCGCCGTCGTCGGCTATCCGGATCGTTACCCCGGGCAATGGCCGGCCGACGGTGCCAAGCCGGATTGCGTGTTCCAGGTTCACCGCCGCGGCCGGTGAGGTCTCGGTCAGTCCGTACCCCTCGAAGACAGTGACGCCGATGCCGCGGAAGAAATGAGCGAGCCGATCGCCAAGCGGCGCTCCGCCGGAGATCGCCGCGGTGCACCGCCCGCCGAGCGCGGCCCGCAGCTTTGTGTAGACCAGCCGGTCGAACAGATTGTGCCGCAGGCGGAGGCCCAGGCCCGGACCGCTTGCGGTGTCCAGCGCCTCGCTGTAGGCAACCGCGGTGCGATCGGCGCGGTCGAAGATCGCTCCCTTGCCGTCGGCATGCGCCCGCTGCCGCGCGGTGTTGTAAACCTTTTCGAACACCCTCGGTACGGCAAGGACGAACGTTGGGGAGAATTCGGCTAGTTCGTCGGCGAGGTTCTTGATGTCGGCGGTATGGCGGGTGTGCGTACGGGCGGTCACCACGCCGATCTGGATCAACCGGGCGAACGAATGCGCGAGCGGCAGGAACAGCAGCGTGCTCGCATCCTCGTGGAACAGGTTGTGCAGACCCGGGATGGCGTTCGCGATATCGGAATACATGTTCCGATGCGTCAGCACGCAGCCCTTGGGCCGGCCGGTCGTGCCGCTGGTATAGATGATCGTGGCGACGTCGTCGGCCGTCACGGTCGTCCGCCGCTCGTCCAGCGTCGCGTCGGCCGTAGCGGCGCCGCGGTCAGCGAGCCGGGCCAGATCGCCACCGTCGATGGCCCAGACGTCGCGAAGATCGGCGAGCTGGCCGCGCGTCTCGTCGACGATCGCCGCGTGCGCCGGCGTCTCGACGAAGCAGGCGACCGCGGCCGAGTCGGACAGGATCCACGCGACCTGCTCCGAACTGGACGTCTCGTAGATCGGTACGGTGACCGCACCGGCCGACCAGATGGCGTAGTCGGCCAGCGTCCACTCGTAGCGCGTGCGGCTCATGATGCCGACACGATCGCCGGCCCGGACGCCGGCGGCCATCAAACCCTTGGCCAGCCGTACGACGTCGTCGCGGAACTCTTCGCAGGTTACGTCGCGCCACTGGTCGTCGACCCGTCGGCTGAACTGCACGACGTCGGGCGCCACGGCCGCGTTGTCCCACACCGGATCGGTCAGGTTCATTCTGGCCGCGATCGTGGCGACCGGTGGCACCGAGAACTCCTGCACGCCAACTCCCTCGTCAACTCTCGGCGTCGACTCACCGGCGACGCCGACCCGCCGACACTGCCGAGTACGGGCCGCGCCGGCCGTCCGCCGGTGTGCCAGCGCCGTGTTCTGCGTACCGGTATGGGAAAAACGTACCTGCTGCGGCTCCCCGTTGCCGGGTCAGGCCGCGACGCCGGCATGTCCCGGGCGAGCCGCCGGGCCGGCACCTGGCGGCTACGCGGTAGCCTGCGGAGCATGGCGGAGACCTCAACGCAGTCGATTGTCATCGACGCGCCACCGGCCGCGATCGCGGACGTGATCTGCGACTTTCCCCGTTATCCCGAGTGGGCGGCCGCGATTCGGTCGGTCGAGGTGGTCGAGGAATTCGAGGACGGCTATGCGAGCCAGGTCCGGTTCGTGATCGACGCCGGCATCCTGGAGGACGAATACACGCTGTCGTACGAGTACGCCGACGACATCTCCCGCATCGAGTGGCACCTGGTGGCACCGTCGCGTGTACAGAAGGCGCAGACTGGATCGTATGAGATCGCCGATAACGGCGATGGCAGCGCAACCGTCACGTACGAACTGTCCGTGGAGCTGTCGATAGGCATGATGGGCATGTTCAAGCGCAAGGCGGAAAAGATGATCATGGATACCGCTCTCAAGGATCTCAAGCGTCGCGTGGAAGCCAAGGCGGCCTGAGATGGCTCGACGGGATGACGACGATCGGCTCGGCACGGCCCGGGACGAGGCCGAGCGCCTGATCGCCGCGGCACTCGCCGCCGCATCGTTCGCGAGCCGGCAGGCGGCACGCCGCTCGCGCGAGCGAGAGCGCGGCCGTCGCGACGACAGTCTCGGCGACGACCTGGCCGGTCTCGCCGGTGCGGCCACCCGACTCGTCGGGGGCTGGATCGGCGGGTCGGATCGGGACCGCCGCGGCAACGACCGTTATGACGAGCGATACGACGGGTACGGGCGCCGCAACGATGCGTGGGACGCCGACCGGGGGTCGCGGTGACCGCCGTACGACGTCGACGCACCACATCGCGAACGGTTCCGACGCGTGCTGCTCGTGCCCGGTCTGCCGGGCGATCGACTTCGTCCGCGAACCGTCGCCGGAATTCGTCGAGCGCGTCGCCACCGGCGCCAGCGACCTCGCGTCCGGCGTGACGTCGATGCTGCGCGCGTTCAGCGATGTGACCGGGGTCGGACGCGGTCCGCGTCAGCGCCCGGGCCGGGCCGACGTTATCGACGACTACCCGCCGCGTTACCCGACCCAGCCGACGATGGCCGAGCCGGAGCCGATCGGCGAGCCGGAGCCGTTCGGCGAGCCGGGTGCGGACGCGGCGACCGACGTGCCCGGTGGCAGCGAGCCGGCCCACACCGTGCCGCCGACGGCGGCGCCGAGCCGGCGGTTCGGTGGCGGAATGGGCGACTTCTCGAGCGTGTGGCAGGCGGCCACGCGTGCGCCGATGACGGATCCGCCGCGACGCGCGCCGCACACGCCGAAGCCCATGGCGAAGAAGGCGGTCAAGGCCCCCGTCGGCATGCCAGCCGAATCTTCGGCACCGCCGCGCCCGGCCGGCGCACCAACGAGCGTCAACCCGCCGGAATCGGCGGCCGCGAAACGCTCTCCGTCGAAGGCCCCGACCAAGTCCACGCCGACGAAGGCCGCCGCGGCGAAGGCGACCTCCGCCAAGGCCGCAGCGAAGGCAACCTCCGCGAAGAGCGACTTCCGCGAAGACGACGGCGACCAAGACCGCCGCGACCGCGACAAAGACGACGCCCCGCAAGACGGCCACCACCAAGGCGACCGGTTCCAAGACCGCCACCGCCAAGGCGACCGGTTCCAAG
Organism: uncultured Actinomycetota bacterium; assembly: GCA_963724705.1. Classification (GTDB taxonomy): domain Bacteria; phylum Actinomycetota; class Actinomycetes; order Mycobacteriales; family Micromonosporaceae; genus DASQPR01. The sequence continues at coordinate 104,672 of CAVRVS010000003.1, read as the reverse complement.
ACCGCCACAACTAAGGCGACCGGCACCAAGGCGACCGGCGCCAAGGCGACGGGTTCCAAGACCGCCACCACCAAGGCGACCGGTACCAAGGCGACCGGTTCCAAGGCGACATCGGGCGGCGCTGCGACCCGGAAGGCCGCGTCGACACCGCGAACGTCCCGGCAACCGCGAGGCTGACCGGCGGGCATCGACGCTGATCAGAGCGCCCGCCTCGCCCCGGCAGGGTTCGTCGGCGAGTTTGACGTTCATCGTCGCGGCATCCGCCGCCCACCAGGCGGACTCAGGGCAAGGCCTCACCGCTGGCCGGAGCGACCGGCTAATGTTGCGCGAGCCGCCGTCGCGGTGGCATCTGCATGAGTAGTAACCGGGGTCGCGGAAGGAACGCTCGCGTGTCGTTGACGATCGGTGTCGATATCGGCGGCACCAAGGTGTTGGGCGGCGTCGTCGACGACGACGGCAAGATCATCGCTCAGTCGCGCCGTGACACGCCGGCGACCAGCCCGGCCGAGACGCTGGAGCGGATCGTCGAGGTCGCGACCGAGCTGCTCGCCGATCATGACGTCGACTCGGTGGGAATCGGTGCCGCCGGTTGGATCGACGCGGAGCGCTCCACGATCCTTTTCGCGCCGAATCTCGCGTGGCGGGACGAGCCGCTGCACGACGAGCTGCAGAAACGCCTAAAGGTGCCGGTCGTGGTGGAAAACGACGCGAACGTGGCGGCCTGGGCCGAATTCCGCTTCGGCGCCGCGAAGGACGCCGACGACTCGATGGTCATGTTCACGCTCGGCACCGGCATCGGTGGCGGCATCGTGCTCGGCGGCGAATTGGTGCGCGGAGCGCACGGGATCGCCGGCGAGATGGGTCACGTTCTCGCGGTCAAGGACGGATATCCGTGCGGGTGCGGCAGTCGCGGCTGCCTCGAGCAGTACGCGAGCGGGAAAGCGCTCACGCGCTACGCCCGGGAGGCGATCGTGGCCGATGCCAAGGCCGGCGAACGGCTGCTCGCCGACGCCGGGGGAGACCTGACGAAGCTGAACGGGCCGATGATCACGGCGGCCGCGAAGGCGGGTGACCGGGTCGCGCTCGACGCGTTCGAGTTGTGCGGCTTCTGGTTGGGTCAGGGCTTGTCGGATATCGCGCAGATCCTCGACCCGCAGGTGCTCGTCGTCGGCGGCGGCGTGATCGACGCCGGCGAGTTGCTGCTGGAACCGACCCGCCGGGCGTACGTGGAACGGTTGCCCCAGCGGGCGAAGCTGCCGGTGGCGAACGTGATCGGCGCATCGCTGGGCAATATGGCCGGTGTCGTCGGCGCCGCCGATCTCGCCCGGCAGCTGACGATGACGTCGAGCACTTCGCGCACCCCGTCGCTTCGGGTGCTGACCTACAACGTGCACGGACTGCACGACGATCGTCACGCGCTCACGTCGGTGGTACGCGCGGCGGCACCCGACATCGTGATCGTCCAAGAGGCGCCGCGGCGGTTCCGATGGCGTACGCAAGTGTGCCGAGCTCGCACACTCGTGGGGCATGGTGTACGCGGCCGGCGGCCTTCCGGCACTGGGCAACCTGATCGTGACGACGCAGCGGGTCCGGGTGCACCAGACGTGGTGCCTTCGCTATCCACTGACGCCCGGTCGCCATCTGCGTGGTGCTGCGTTCGCACGGTGCTCGATCACCGGCTCGGACGGTCACGAACTCAGTTTTGTCGTTGCCGGCACACATCTGGCGACCGATGACGTCGAGCGACCGGGGCAGGCGCGCGCCTTTGCCGACGCGGTCCGGGCCATCACCGACCCGGTCATTGTCGGGCTCGACGCCAACGAGACGCCCGGGGGACCGTCCTGGACGATGGTGGCCGACGGTCGCACCGATGCGGCCCTCGCCTGCGGCGACGACCGGCCGACCTTCCCCGCCGCCCGGCCGGCCCGCCGCCTGGATGCGGTGTTCGTCGATCCTCGCTGGACGGTCACCGCGTACGACGTGATCGCCACGGCATCCGCGGTCGCCGCGAGCGATCACTTGCCGGTGCTGGTCGAGGCGCGGCCGGGGGCGTGAGGTTCTCCGTACCGCCAAATGCCGTTGATCTTGCTCGGTTCTAGGTACCGTATGCCACGGTAAGTGTGGAATGCCGGTATAGGACAGATCCTCGACGAGGAGGTCAACTCCATGCCCGACAAACGCGATATGCACCAGGCCAAGAGTCATCGGAACAGCAAGAACAAGGGTCAGGGCACAGCGGCAAGGCGCGCGGTCAGGCGTCGGTGCCGGGCGGGTCCGGTGCGACGATCGCCATGGAAGACACGCAGGCCATGCCAAACATGACTGGCTCCGCCGGTGGGAAGAAGAACAAGAGCCGGCGCTGACGTCGGCGCTCCACCGTTCGGCTTCACGTCACCAGCCGCACCACGACACCCGGATGCTTGATGGCCCCGGCGGCGTCGCCATGACCGGCGCGTCGCGATCAATCGGTGAGGACTGGACAAAGTCGCCCGCTGCGCACCAAGATGGCGCGGCGGGGCGACGACGTTTGGGGCAGCATGCGGTTGAACACCAGGAAGACGAGCGATGGTCGCGGCCGCCACAGTGGCGGGCGCTCGGCGCCGCGCGATCCCGGATCAGCCGCAACCCACACGGCCACCGACGCCGCTGCGTCGACTCCTCTGCCCGGCGCACCGGCACCGGCGCGAGGGGCTCAGCCGGGCCAGCCGGGTCTGGTGCCAAGCCTGCCCGGCCAACCGAACCAGCCCGGCCAACCGAACCAGCCCGGCCAACCACATCAGCCGGCCCAGCCACCCGCTCCCGGGCAACCACATCGGCCGGCGCAACCAACTCGGCCGGGCCAACCCGTCCCGGCGGGAGGGCCAGCTGAGCCGGGCCGGCTCAGCGGGTCGGCGTGGAATGAGGACAGCGGGTCTTGGGTGAACGTCGCCTGGAAGACCACCGAATGGTCCGGCGAGACCAAGCCGACGTGGCCGGACAATGCGCCCGTCTACGACCGGGGCGAGACCGTCTGCGTGATCGGCGCCGGCGCGAGTGGACTCGTCGCCATCAAGAACCTTCGCGAGCAGGGTTTCTCGGTCGACTGCTTCGAGCGCGAGACGAACGTCGGCGGTGCCTGGAACTGGCGGCACAGCCGCAGCCCGATCTACGCGAGCACGCACCTGATCTCGTCCAAGCCGTTCACGCAGTTCCCGGACTTCCCGATGCCGGACGAGTGGCCGGACTATCCGAGTCACGCCCAGGTCAACGACTATCTGCAGCGCTACACCGAACACTTCGGGCTGCGCGAGCACATCTGGTTCGGCACCGAGGTCAGCTCGATCGAGCCCGTCGACGACGGCCGGTGGCTCGTCCGCACGCGACCGAGCGGCGGCGGAGACGAACGCGTGGCGCGCTACGCGGCCGTCATCATCGCCAACGGGCACAACTGGTCGCCGAAGTTGCCCACGTACGAGGGCATGGACGACTTCCGCGGCGAGATGATCCACGCGTCGTCGTACAAGGAGGCGGCCACGCTGCGCGGCCGTAAGGTGCTCGTGGTCGGCGGCGGCAACACCGGCTGCGACATCGCGGTCGAGGGCGCGCAGAACGCGGCCGTGTGCTGGCACTCGGTCCGTCGCGGCTACTGGTACGCACCGAAATTCGTCTTCGGGCGGCCGGTCGATCAGGTCAACGACGAAGTCGCCGCCAAGCACCTGCCGCTGTGGCTGCGCCAATGGCTGTTCGCCCGCACGTTGCGGTTGACGGTCGGCGATGTGACGCGGTACGGCCTGCCGAAGCCCGACCACCGTGTCTATGAAACCCACCCGATCGTGAACTCGCAGCTGCTCTACCAGATCGGCCACGGCGGCGTACGACCCGTCGGCGAAGTGCAGCGCTTCGACCGTGACGGCGTCCTGCTGGCCAACGGTGAGCACATCGGACCGGACCTCGTCATCTTCGCGACCGGTTACCTGCCCCGCTTCGAGTTCCTCGGGCCGGACGTGCTCGACGCCGACGCCGACGGGCGGCCGAAACTGCCCTACACACGTTTGCCCGTCGCCACCCGACGCTCGCGGTCGCCGGCATGGTGCAGCCCGACTCCGGCGTCTTCCCGATCGTGCACTGGCAGACCGTGACGATCGCGCGGTGGCTGCGGCTACGCGAGGCCGATCCGCGCCGGGCCGCCGAGTTCTGGCAGGGCATCGTGGCTACGCCCGATCGGCGCTGGACCGACGCCCGGGTCAAGGACTCGACCCGACACTGGTTCGAGATCAGCCACATCGTCTATCTGCGGGCGCTGCAGAATCTGCTGGGCGATCTGGAGGCGGCCCGATGAGCACGCCGACCGCGACGCGCATCATGCGACCGCGCGAATGGGCGCACCCGATCCCGGCCGTACGGCGTGAGGTCGTCAGCGCCCGGTCGGCGTCCGACGAGCCCCGGCCGCCGATCCTGTTCGTACCGGGATACGCCCACGCCGCCTGGGTCTTCGAGGAGCACTGGCTCGAGCACACGGCGCAGCGCGGCTTCCCGGCGTACGCGATGAGCCTGCGCGGGCACGGCCACAGCACCACGGCCGGAAAGCCGGACCTGCGGGCGTACGTGCACGACGTCGTCCAGGTGGCGGCCGGTCTGCCCCGGCAGGCGGTGCTGGTCGGACACGGTGCCGGCGCGCTTGTCGTGGCGCACGCGCTCGCACGCTACCCGGCCCGGGCCGGCGTGCTGCTCGCCCCGGTGTTCGGCGGTTGGCGTACGTTCGGCGGCGCGCTGCTCCGCAACCCGCTCGGCACCGTACCGGCGATCTTCGGCGGACGGCTCCGCATGCGCCGGGGTCAGCTGTTCGGCCCGAACCTGCATGCGTCGGCGTCGAAGGTTTACCTGGCCCGTCTCGGCGCGCGCGTCACCCCGCGCTCAGTGGCAGTTGCTCGGACGGCATAAGCCCGAGGTGCCCGTCGGCGACCCGCCGGTGCTCGTCGCCGGCAGCCCGGACGACCGCGTGGTGCCGATCTCGTCGCTCAACCGCGTGGCCGCTGGATACGGTGGGGCGCCGCTACTCTTCCCCGGGATCGGCCACGACATGATGCTCGACGCCGGCTGGGCCGAACCGATCGACGCGATCATCGACTGGCTGAGCAAGGCCGAACGCTGACGGGTGAGCGCCGAGCGCTGGCGGGTAGCGCCGAGCGCTGACGGCCGAGCGCCGACCGCGGTCTCGCGAGGATAGACGCCCGGCGCTCTCTTAGACGACGGCGCCGTTGTCCGGATCGTCGTCGTCGTCCTCGTCGCCCGAGCGCAGTCGCGCGATCAGCGCGGCTCCGCCCGCGACCAGGCACGTCCCGCCCAGGACCTCGGCAAACCCGGTGGACACCGGCAGCAGCGCCGGATAGATGATCACGGCGATACCGACGATGATCCCGAGCATGCCGATCACGGTGATGCCGGCGAAGCGGGGCAATGGTGGCGGTGCCGGCGGGTGGTAGTCCTCGTCATCGTCCTCGTCGTCGGGCAGGTCGCGGCCGAACGTATCGAGGCCGTCGAGCAGTGACGGGCCGTTGTCGATGTCGTCGTTCCTGTCGCGCACCGACCTGGGCGGCTCAGATGCCGGCGGCGGTGAAGTGGACGGCGCGGCGGACGATGCCATCGGATCTGACGACGTCGAGATCGTCGGGTCGCTCGGCGGCGGCCACGTGATGTCCGGGATCGCTCGTGTCGGGTCCGACATCGGGCGCGCCGTGCCGGCGCGGTTGTCGTCCTCGCTCGCTGGCCACGGACGGGGCCCGGCGGCCGGTGGCGCGTCGAAGCTCGCCACGATCGACGCCCAGGCCGCGTCGAACTCGCTCGTGGAGCGGGCGGCCGGGGCCGGTGGGGCGTTCAGCCCGTCCGGATCAATCGCTCCGGCGGTGTCCGCGGTCGCTATGTCGAAGAACTCTCGTGCGGCGGTGAGCTCGCGCCGGTCCACGAAGAGGCGATCCACCGGCCGGCCGGGAAGCGTGGTCAGACGGGTGATCGGATGTTGATCAGCAGAGGGTTGGAGATAGGCCGCGATCCCGCGGTTGCCGAGAACGTCGAGCAGATGCTCGCCCACGCGCGGGTCGACGTCGCCAACCACGGCGTATTCGGCCGCGAACAGCCCGTTGTTCCGCCGTCCGTGGCGTGCGCTCCCGCCGGTCACGTCGCGTCCTCCCCGACTTCTGGAACCCACCGCGGCGCGCGCGCCGCGATCATTGCGCCGCGCCGATCTGCGCGGGTGGTTCGCCGCCAAAGCGGTCCCCGCATGAATCGTGACACGGCCATGGCGCATGCGGGGAATGCGATGTGGTGTGGTGCATGGTATTCGTAGGCTGCGACCCGAGCAGCCGACGGCGCCATCCGCCGGCCGGACCGACCCGGCGGCGAAAGCCGGCATCCGAGCCGGCCAATCGGCGGCGCGGGAGCGGTGCGACGACATCGGGCCGGACCGGGAGAGGACCAGCGTGTTCTATTCGCTCCTGAAGTACGTCGTCCTGGGCCCGATCCTGCGCGCCTTGTTCCGTCCGGACGTGACCGGCCGCGAGCATGTGCCCAGCAGCGGCCCGGCCATCCTCGCCAGCAACCACCTGAGCTTCTGCGATTCGATCTTCATGCCCCTGATGGTTCGGCGAAAAGTAACATTCGTGGCGAAAGCGGAATACTTTACCGGGAGTGGCCTCAAGGGACGTCTCATCAAGGCGTTCTTCGTCGGCACCGGCACGATCCCGATCGACCGGACCGGCGGCAAGGCCGCTCAGGTCGCGATGGATACCGGCCTGGCGATCTTGCGCAGCGGGGAACTGTTCGGCATCTACCCGGAAGGCACGCGCTCGCCGGACGGGCGGCTCTATCGCGGCAAGACCGGGGTGGCCCGGCTGGCCCTGGAGAGCGGTGCCCGGGTCATCCCGGTCGCGATGTTGAACACGGACGAGATACAGCCGCCGGGCAAGATCCTTCCGAAGATCAGGCGGGTACGGATCCGCTTTGGCGAGCCCCTCGACTTCAGTCGTTACGCCGGCATGTCCGGTGACCGGTTCGTCGAGCGAGCCATCACCGACGAGATCATGTACGAACTCATGGAGCTGTCCGGTCGCGAGTACGTCGACGTCTACGCCGCGACGCTGAAGGCGGCTCCGGCCGTACCCGTGGCATCGGTCGTCGTGGCGGCGGACCGCACGCCCGCGACCGCGGCCTGAACCAGTCCGACAAGCGGCGGAACGGACGTTACTGCTCGGACATGCCGGCCCGGCGGCGCAGCGCGGAAATGTCGGTGAGCACGATCCGCCGGCCCTCCGTGCGCAGCCAACCGCGCGTCGCGAACGATCCGATGGCCTGGTTCACGCTCTGTCGCGAGCCGCCGGCCATGGCGGCGAGCTGGCTCTGGTTGAGCTCGATCGTCACCATCGGCGACGCCGAGTCTTCGGCCAGCCGCACGAGTGTCTTGGCCACGCGGCCGGGCAGGTCGAGGAAGATGTGGTCGGCGTGCTGCTCGGTGAGGCGCCGGATCAGGTTGCCGAGCGACTGCATGACCGCGTCCAGGATGGCCGGGTTGCTGTGGACGAGTTCGATGAACGCGTGCCGCGAGAGCGCAAGCGCGCGGGTGTCCTCGATCGCCTCGGCCGACGTCGACCTCGTGCCACCGTCCAATAGCGACACTTCACCGAAGAAACTCGGCGGCCGGATCACCGCGAGCACCGCACGCTCACCGGTCGGCGCCGTACGGAACACCGCGATCGCGCCGCGCTTCAGCACGATGAGCGAGTCACTGGGATCGTTCTCCACGAACAGAAGCTGACCCTTGCGGTACGTCCGGGGGACGGCCGCCGCGATGACGCGCTGCCGGGACTCCGCGTCGAGCCCAGCAAACATCTCGACGCCCGTCAAGGCGTCGGGCGTCTCGTGATGCCGAACGTCCACGGGTCTAACCTCCACATGCGAATTGCCAGGCAGGCGTACGCGAATCGCCGCGTCGCCCACCCCCCAGATGATGGCCGCTGGTGGGGCCTTTGTATATACCGACGTCGACGTGGCGTGGCGATCCCACGACGGAGAGCAGGTGCATACGACGGGCCGGAGCCAACAGCACGCTTACCTTAATCGATGCCTGGATCGACCCCGACGCGATGGTCCGGCACCGGAGCCGCCAAGATGGCGGCGAGGTTGATCGCGGTCGGCACCGGCCGGCGGATGCCCGAGAAGAAGTCGAGATGGGTTGGCATGGCGTACCGGTACTTCTATGACACGGAGTTCATCGAGGACGGCCGGCTGATCGACCTGGTGTCGATCGGCGTCGTCGACGAGAACGGCCGGGAGTTCTACGCCGTGTCGACCGAATACGACGACACGCACGCGGTGCCGTGGGTACGCCGCAACGTGCTGGACAAGCTGCCGTCGCCGGCCGATCCGGCGTGGCGGTCGCGGGAGCGCATCCGCACCGAGCTGTACGCGTTCCTCCTGGAGCCGATCCGCGACCGGCCGGGCGAGCAGTTGGAGCTGTGGGCGTGGTACGCGGCGTACGACCACGTGGCCCTCGCCCAGCTCTGGGGGGCGATGCCGGCGCTGCCGCGCGAGATCCCGCGGTTCACCAAGGACCTTCGGCAGCTCTGGGACGATCGCGGCCGGCCGAGGCTGCCGGAGGCGGAGGGCCGGCACGACGCGCTCGTCGACGCCCGGCACAACCTGGCGCGGTGGAACGCGATGGCTGGCATCCGTACCCTCGATGAACCTCGGGTCGACGGTGCGTGAGGTACGCGCCCGCACTCGGCGGAACCGGCGGCGAGACGCTAGAGTGCGTGCTGCCCGCCCGGGGCTTCGGCAGCGCCGCCGACCTTGACTGCTGGCCCAACCGCGCGCCCGTGTGCGGCGATGGTTCCGGTGATCTCGCTACCGGACATCATGCGCCGCGAGCACAGCTCTGGGACATTTCGGGCTACGTTTACCTGACCGGTTAGCCGACCGGTCCGGTATCGCGATGCGTTGGCATCGCGATGCATTAAGGAGAGCCAAACCATGCGCATCGGCGTTCTCACAGGTGGCGGCGACTGCCCCGGCCTCAACGCGGTCATCCGCGCCGTGGTCCGCAAGGGCATCGGGACCTACGAGCACGAGTTCGTGGGGTTCCGGGACGGCTGGAAGGGCCCGCTCGAGGGTTTCAGCAAGCCGCTCGGCGTGGCCGACGTCCGCGGCATTCTGCCTCGCGGCGGCACCATCCTCGGCTCGTCACGGACGAACCCGTTCAAGATCGATGGTGGCGTTGACAAGATCAAGGCCAATCTCGCCGAGCTCGGCATCGACGCACTCGTGGCGATCGGCGGCGAGGACACGCTCGGCGTCGCAACGAAGCTCGACGAGTTGGGCGTCAAGGTCGTCGGCGTGCCCAAGACGATCGACAACGACCTGGGCGCGACCGACTACACGTTCGGCTTCGACACCGCGGTGAACATCGCGATGGAAGCGATCGACCGCCTGCACACCACGGCCGAGAGTCACCATCGCACGCTGGTCGTCGAGGTGATGGGCCGGCACGCCGGCTGGATCGCGCTGCACGCGGGCCTCGCCGGCGGAGCGAACGTCATCCTCCTGCCCGAGCGCGAGTTCGACGTCGAGCAGGTCGCGGCCTACGTGGACAAGCGCTTCCACACGCAGTACGCCCCGATCGTTGTAGTCGCCGAGGGCGCTCAGCCGATTGCCGGCCAGATGCAGTTGCATGATCAAAAGCTCGACGCGTTCGGTCACGTACGTCTCGGCGGCATCGGTCAGTGGCTCGCCGAGCAGCTCGAGGCGCAGACCGGCAAGGAAGCGCGCACGGTGGTCCTCGGGCACATTCAGCGAGGCGGCACGCCGACCGCCTTCGACCGCGTGCTCGCGACCCGGTTCGGCCTGCACGCGATCGACGCCGTGCACGAGGGCGACTTTGGCAAGATGGTCGCGCTGCGGGCCACCGACATCGTGCGCGTACCGCTGGTCGAGGCGACGCGGGAACTCAAGACCGTCCCGGTCGAGCGCTACACCGAGGCCGAGGTGTTCTTCGGCTGAGGTGCTCCGCGGTGGTGCCGGTCCGTGCTTATGTCCGGCACCGCCGCGGATGATTGACGGGTACGAGCAACCGGAGGTGACCGGATGACTGAGTCGATTCGCGCAACCGGGTCGAATGGCGGAGCTGGATCTAATCCCGCAACCGGGTCGGATCGCGCAACCGGACGCGAGTCATCGGCGACGGTGGCGGTGCTCGGCGCGGGCAAGATCGGCGAGGTGCTGCTGTCCGGGCTGCTCCGGTCGGGCTGGCCGGCCGGCCGTCTGCTCGCGACCGTTCGCCGCTCCGATCGTGCCGACGAACTGGCGGAGCGCTACGGCATCCGGGTGGTCGACACCGCGACCGCGGTGACCGCGGCCGATGTGCTCGCGATCAGCGTGAAGCCGCAGGATGCGTCGACGCTGATGGACGAGCTCGGGCCGATGATCGAGCCGGGCTCCGGAAAGCTGATCGTGACACTCTGTGCCGGCCTGCCGACCGGATTCTTCGCCAAGTGGCTGCCCGATGGCACGCCGGTCGTACGCGTCATGACCAACACTCCGGCCCTGGTCGATGAGGCGATGTCCGCGATCTCCCCAGGTGCGTATGCCACCGGTGAGCATCTGGTGCTGGCCGAGGAGATGTTCGCGCCGCTCGGTCGGACGATCCGTGTGCCCGAGTCGCAGCAGGATGCCGTCACCGCGTTGTCCGGCTCCGGCCCGGCGTACTTCTACTACCTGGTCGAGGCCATGACCGACGCCGGCATCCTTCTCGGGCTGCCGCGCCAGGTCGCGCATGACCTGATCGTGCAGACGGCGATCGGCTCAGCGATCATGCTGCGCGACTCCGGTGAACATCCGGTCAAACTGCGCGAGGCGGTGACGTCACCGGCCGGTACGACGATCAACGCAATCCGCGAACTGGAGAATCACGGCGTACGGGCGGCGTTGCTGGCCGCACTCGAAGCCGCCCGCGATCGGGCTCGCGAGATCGCCGGCGAGCAGGCCTGAGCCGACGCTTGCCGGTGCGCGTGCACATCGCACTGGTCGCCGGCCGGCCGGCCGCATAGGCTCTTGCGCTGTGGAGACCCCGGACGCCGTGCCGCCGTCGATCGCGCCGCCGGCGGCCGCGAGCGCGCCGGGCAGTAAGAGTCCGGACGAGCAATCCACTCCGGCCGGGTCGAGTGTGTCCGCGTTTGCGGGACCGGCGTACCTGACGTCGCCACCGCCGGCCGGAGCATCGGGATATCCGGGTGCCGCGCCGTATTCGGATCCCTTGAGTCCCAACGGCACCGGCAACGGACACTCACCGTCGGGCGGCTATCCGTACTCGACGATTCCGCACGGTGCGCCGGGATCGAGCGGCGCTGTGCCACCGCCGTACCCGCCGAATGTCGTCCTCGGGCCGCGACGAGCGCCGCGCAGCGCGGCCGTGCCCATCCTCGTGATCGCGATCGTGGTCGCTCTCATCGCAACGGTGAGCGTCGCGGTGTCCCGGCTGGGGGCGCCGGCGTCGACCGCGACCGGCCGACTCGGAGCGGTCTCCGCGACGCCGAAGGTGCCGGCCGACCCCTTGACGCTCAACTCGGTGCTGACCACCCAGTCCGCAGCGTTGATCGCGGGCGATGAAGCCGGATTCCTGGCCGGCGTCGATCCCGGATCCAAGATCGTGCGGGCGGCCTACAAGCGCATGTACGCGAACCTTCGCGCGCTGCACGTCGTCACCTGGTCACAATCGACGCCGGGCGGCGGCACTCCGATCAGCGGCGTCCGGCATTTCGACATCGACGTGTCGTACTGCTTCGTCGTGACCACTTGCAAAGACATGAACGCGCAGCTCAGCGTGACGGCGGCGGTCCGCAACGGCCGGGTGTTGATCGAGTCGTACGTGCCGCCGGCGCCGAGCGAACGCTTCGACGAGCCGATCCCGTGGGAGACATCGACGTTGACCGCCGTGACCGGTCCGCGAGTGGTTGTGGCGGCGTCTTCGGCCGAGAAATCGCAACTCGCCGACGCGCTCCCGATCGCCGAGCGAGCCGCCGCGGCCGCCGACAAGTATGCGATGTGGGGCAAGCCGCCGGTCTATCTCGTCTATCTCGCCGGGCCGTCCGACGCGAAGTCGTGGTTCGGCGGCGGGCTGGAGCACTCCACGGGTGAGGCGATCGGACTGTCGGCGACCGACATCGAGGTCATGGTCGTGCTGCCGGCGGCCGGCGAGTCGCGGTATGCCGGCCCGGGCCGGCTCGGCACGGTGATCCAGCACGAGATGGGCCACGTCGTCACGCTCTACGGCGACGACCAGGACACCGGGCACAACTCGTTCATTGAGGGCATCGCGGAGTTCATCGCGTACAACGGGCACTCGAACTGGGCGGCGTACCGGCTGGACAACACCCGCGAATACCTCCAGAGCGGCAAATGGTCGGGCAACTGCTACCTGACCAAGGAGATCGAAAGCGATGACGTGCTGACTGGCTCGGCCGCGTACGGCATCGGCTATCTCACGTTTAAGCGGCTCGCGAGCAAGTACGGCACGACGAAGATGCTCGACTTCTGGGGCGGCGTCGAGCGCGACGGACTGACCGCCGACCAGGCCGCTCGCAAGACGTTCGGCTTGTCGTGGAAGTCCGTCAACGCGGATTGCGCTAGCTACATCCGACGGACGTTGCACGCTTGACGCTGAACGCCTGACACTGAGCGCCTTGATACCCGGAGCCTGCCGGCCGGGCAGGTCCAGCCGCCGCCGAATCCCGTGATACGGGTGGCAGGTCCTTGATTGTGAGACGGGGCACCCTAGCGCGGTGATCGGTGAGACGCGCCCGTACGCTTGGCAGCATGCGCCAGGAGTGGCATAAATTCCGGAACCCGGGCCTCGATATCGGCCGGCCGCCCACCGATGCGGCCGAGATCGCGGCGTTCGGCCTCGACGACTGGCGCTCGCTGCCGCGCGAGCAGATGCCGCCGTGGCCGGACATGGCCAAGGTCGACGAGGTCACCACCGTGCTGTCGACCGTCCCGACGATCGTCGCGCCCTATGAGGTCGACGAGCTTCGATCGCGCCTGGCCCAGGTATGCGAGGGCAACGCCTTCCTGCTGCAGGGCGGCGACTGTGCCGAGACGTTCGCCGACAACACCGAGGCGCACCTGCTGTCCAACGCACGGACGCTGCTGCAGATGGCCGTCGTCCTGACGTACGGCGCGAGCCTGCCGGTGGTCAAGGTCGCCCGGGTCGCCGGTCAGTTCACGAAGCCCCGCACGGCGGCGCTCGACTCGCTCGGCCTCCCGGCGTACCGCGGTGACATGATCAACTCGCTCGAGCCGACCGAGGCCGCTCGCGTCGCCGATCCCCAGCGGATGATCCGCGCCTACGCCAACGCGTCCAGCGCGATGAATATGCTGCGCGCCTACCTCGGCGGCGGCATGGCCGATCTGCACGCCGTACACGATTGGAACAAGGGATTCGTCACGACGTCCCGCGCCGGCGAACGCTACGAAGCGCTGGCCGCGGAGATCGATCGCGCGCTCGCGTTCATCCGCGCCTGCGGCATGAAGGACGACGAGGCGCTGCGGACGGTCACGCTCTACTGCTCGCACGAGGCCCTCGCGCTCGAATACGACCGGGCGCTCACCCGGGTCGCCGACAACCGCGCCTTCGGCCTCTCCGCCCACTTCCTGTGGGTCGGCGAGCGCACTCGTCAGTTGGGCAACGCGCACGTCGACTTCGTGTCCCGCATCGCGAACCCCATCGGCGTGAAGCTCGGGCCGGACACGACGCCGGAGACCGCGATCGAGTTGTGCGAGAGGCTGAACCCGGACAACGTGCCGGGCCGCCTCACGCTCGTGTCCCGGATGGGCAACCAGAAGGTCCGCGACGTACTGCCGTCGATCGTCGAGAAGACCACCGCCGCCGGTTGCAAGATCGTCTGGCAGTGCGACCCGATGCACGGCAACACGCACGAGTCGTCCAACGGCTACAAGACCCGCCACTTCGATCGGATCGTCGATGAGGTGTTGGGCTACTTCGAGGTGCACCGGCAGCTCGGCACCCACCCGGGCGGGCTGCACGTCGAGCTGACCGGCGAGGACGTAACCGAGTGCCTCGGCGGCGCCCAGGCCATCGAAGATGCCGATCTGCCCGGCCGTTACGAGACCGCCTGCGATCCGCGGCTGAACACGCAGCAGTCGATCGAGCTCGCATTCCTCGTCGCCGAGATGCTCCGGGGCTAGTTTCGTGGCGGGTTCCATGGCTGGCTCGGTAGATGGCTCCGCGGCCGGCTCGGTAGCGCCGGCCGGCTCCGTGGTCGACCTGCGCAGCGACACCGTCACCAAGCCGACGGCCAGCATGCGCGCCGCGATGGCGGCCGCGGCCGTCGGCGACGACGTGTACGGCGAGGATCCGACCGTCAATGATTTACAGAGGTTCGTCGCCGAGCTCTTCGGCCATGAGGCGGCACTGTTCGCTCCGTCCGGCTCAATGGCGAATCAGATCGCCTTGCAACTGGCCGTGCCGCGGGGGTCGGAACTGCTCTGCGACGGCGATGCCCACGTCGTCACGTACGAGATCGGCGCGGCCGCGGCGATCGGCGGGATCTCGACGCGGACGTGGCCGGCGTGCGGCCCGGACATCGACGTCGATCTCGTGGCGTCACTGATACGCCGCGACGGTTATGGCGTGCCGACCCGGGCGATCGCCGTCGAGCAGACGCACAACCAGGGCGGCGGGGGAGTCATCCCGTTCGAGACGCTGCAACGGTTGCGTGCCGTCGCCGACGAGCGAGGCCTTGCGCTGCACTGCGACGGCGCGCGGATCTGGCATGCCCACGTCGCCGACGGTGTGCCGCTGGCCGAATACGGCGCGCTCTTCGACACGATGTCGGTGTGCCTGAGCAAGGGGCTCGGCGCGCCGGTCGGTTCGCTCGTGATCGGCAGTGCCGCGAAGATCGCCGAGGCGCGGACCATCCGTAAGCGAATGGGCGGCGGTATGCGACAGGCCGGCATCCTCGCCGCCGCCGGCCGGTACGCGCTCGATCACCACGTCGAGCGGCTGGCCGAGGATCACGCCCGCGCGCGGCGGTTGGCCGAAGCGTTCGCGCCGTACGGTCTGGTAGACCCGGCCCGCGTACGGACGAATCTCGTCATGCTCGACACGAGCAAGCACTCCTACGATGCGCCGTCGGTCGTGGCCGCCGCCGCCGAACATGGCGTACTGGTGTCGCCGATGGCGCCGCAACTCGTACGTCTTGTCACGCACCTCGATGTCGGCGACGCGGATATCGACCGGGCGATCGAGGTGCTGAGCCCGATCCTGGCCGGCTGACGCTTCGCCCGACTGGCGCTCGCCGGCGCGGCGCCGCCTCCGCGGGCGGCTAGCGGTGCGCCCGGCGCGCGGCTGGTGATGATCCACCAGCGGGGACGATGCGGGCCGCGCAAGCGACCGTAATCGTCCAGGCCAGTGGATCATGTGCGCCGGACAACCAGCTCGCGACACGATCCGACGGGCCGCCGACGTTCCGTTCCGCTGCGTACGCGCGTAGCATCGCCGTATGAAGTCGCGTGTGACCCTTAGTCTTGATGAGACTACGGTCGAGTTCCTCAACCGCGAGGCGAAGTCGCAGACCGGCGGAAACGTGTCCGCGTACGTCGACCGTCTGGTCCGGCACACCGCGCTCGCTGAGGCGGCCGCCGCACTGGGCACCTGGTATGCCCGCAATCCGGAATACGCCGAGCTCGACGAGCTCGAGCGGAACTCGGAGTGACGGCGCGGCGCGGCGAAGTCTGGCGCTACGACCCAGTAGTCGCCCGTCGTGGCATCTCGACGCTGCGGTTGATCGTGTCGGCCGACCCGATCAACAACGACCGCACCGTGCCCGTCGTGCTCGCGGTGAACATCGTCGAGACCGACCCGGGCAGCCTGCTCGCCGTGCCGGTGGAGGATTTCGGCTGGGCGAACGCGGTCACCGTACAACCGATCATGCGGTCGCGACTCCTCGAACGCATGGCGATTGCGACGCCGGACACCATGGACCAGGTGAGCGCTGCGCTGCGCGCGGCCCAGGACCTCTAGGCCCGAGGAGCGGTAAGGCTGTGACCCCGGACCAGATGACCGCCGGCATCCGCCGGAAGCAGGCGCGCGATCAGTTTCGGCGCGACTGCGCGACGGCACCCGAGTCCGGCTTCAGGGCGTGAGCGCGGACGCTCGCCGATCTTCCCGATCGCTGGCGCACGACCAAAGATCGTCCAGCATCACTGTCAAAATGACCGCCGCATCACCGCGCGTCGGCCGCGTTTCGCTCGGGGCTGGAGCGCAAACCCGGCCCGCTCAAACTGGCTGACCGTACCCGTGAAGAAGTCGCCGGCATGACCGCGGACATCGCGCGGCTCGACGGGATAGCCTTCGACGGCGGTCGCGCCCTGGCCTTTTGCCCAATCGATGGCCGCGTCCAGCAGCGCGCTCGCGAGGCCGGCTCGCCGATGCTTGCGGCCAACGAAGAAACAGGTCACCGACCACACGCCCGGCTCGTCCGGATCTGCCGGCGCGATCGTGGGGGAGGAGAAGACTCGGGGGTACGTCGGCCGTGGCGCGATAGCGCACCAGCCGGCCGGTGCGCCGTCGACGTAGGCGAGCAACCCGATCGGACCGCCGGCCCGGACGACTTCCTCGAACTTCGCCTTGTTGCCGTGCAGCGGGTCGCGTGCGGCCGAACCGGTGCCGGCCGACCACTCCTTGGCCGGCAGTCGCCAGAACATGCACCAGCAGCCGGTGCTGGCGCCGGCCGGCCCGAACAGCGCGCACAGGTCGTCCCATCGGGCGGCGTCAAGCGGTTCGATTGAGACGCTCACGTGGCCACCTCAGAGCTCGCGTCGCATCACGACACGGCGGCCGGTCGATGCGCGAGGTTCTCGGACGAATCCGGCCCGCGCAAACTGGCTGACCGTACCGGTGAAGAAGTCACCGGAGCTGTGCCGCGCGCCGTCGGTCTCGACCGGATAGCCCTCGATGACGGACGCGCCCTGCGCGGCCGCCCAATCGAGCGCGGCGGCGAGCATGGTGTGGCCGAGTCCGCGCGCGCGGTGCGAACGCTTGATGAAGAAGCAGCTCACCGACCAGGCGCCGACCTCGTCCGGATCGAGCGGCGCGATCGTCGTTGACCGCAGCAACCGTGGGTACGCCGACCGCGGAGCGACCGCGCACCAGCCGACCGGCACACCGTCGTCGTAGGCGAGCAGGCCGGTCGGCTCGCCGCCGGCGATGACAGCCTCGAACGCGGCCTTGTTGCCGCACACCGGATCGTGAGCGGCCGCGCCGGCACCGGCCGACCACTCCTTCGCGCTCAGCCGCCACCACATGCACCAGCACCCGCTGTTGGCGCCGCCGCGTCCGAACAACGTGACGAGGTCGTCCCATCGGGCCCGGACCAGTGGCTCGATCGACAGTGTCATCGCAGCTCCCGCAGGATGTCCCCGGCGAACCCGTTCGCCACGGTGAGAACGATGACGACCGCGATCACCACCGCGACGCTGCCGATGATCGCGGCCAGCGCGCAGCCCCAGCGCGACGGCGCGCCGGACGGCTGGTCGGGTCGGTTGTCATCGCGCCACGGGTCAGGGTTCACGTCCGCCTACCGGCACGCCAGAAAGCCGATGTGGGTACGGAACCGGAACGCCCCGTCCCGCGCGATGATCTCGTTGACCCGGGCCGCGACGCGATCGAGCACCGGACCGTACGTCGCCGGATCGGCGTACCACGACGCGGTCGACGCGATGAAAGCGACGACCGGTGCAGCATCGGGGACCGCGGCGGATCCGGTCAGATCGGTCCGCTGGACCTGCCGGAATTGGCGCCGCGCCATAGATTCCGCCTCGTCCAGGCTGAAGCGGGACCCAAACCCGTCGGGATCGACTGACGTCAGACCGACATCGGCCGCGGCCGCCGCGTGCAGCTCCCGCATCTCGCGCCGGTGTTCCACATCGTTCGTCAAGATCAACACTGGGCCGGCTGTCACTCGGGCCAGATCGGCGAGCGCTACCTCCGGCGACTCCACGTGGTAGAGCATGTGCAACGCCAGCGAAGCCGCAAACGCCCGATCACGGAACGGAAGCGCGGCCGCGGTCGCGACGACGGCTGGCGGGCCGGCCACGGCCACCATGCCGGCGGATAGGTCGCACGCGACGACCCGCCGGGACGGGATCGACTCGCGCAGCGCGTTGGCATAGCGGCCGGGGCCGCAACCGACGTCGAGGATCGGTCCGTCGATCTCACCGACGCGCTGAACCACCTCGCTGACCAGATCGATGCGCGGGCTCTGGTAGGCATATATGGCCGTGCGAGCGGCGAGATTCGTCGGGTCGGCGTAGGCACTCGTCGTGAGCGCGCGTGGATCGGTGAAGGCCGACGACATGCGGCCCACGCTAGCCCACCGGTCCGACGAGACTCCGGAGTCAGGCGCCCGGAAGCCGTACGGACTGCGGGAACGTGAACAGGTTGTGCGGGTCGTACGCGCGCTTGACGGACTGCAGCCGCGGATAGTTCGAGCCCCAGTACGCCGGCCCGAAGTCGACGATGCTCGCGTCGGCGTAGTTCACGTACGCCGCCGAGCCGAGCCAGGGCGCGAGCGCCGATCGGAACCCGCGGACGTAGGCGTCGAAGCGGGCCGGCGACGCACCGGTGTCGGTCCACGTCGCTGTGTACTGTGCGGTCGCGATCGCTGCGCGGTGGCCGAACGCGGTCGCGCCGACGCCGACCGAACCGATGGCGCCGCCGAGACTGTCGAATGAGACACCGCCTTCGTAGATGCCGGCGACGTTCATGGCTTCGGTCGCATGGATCACCGCCACGGCGATCGCGGACGACGGCAGGGTGCCGGCCACGATCGACGACGTAGCGGCGAACGGCTGGCGCTTGGCCGGTGCGAGCGCGCCGGCGAGGCAACTCGTGGCGCTCTGGCCACTGCAGCCGGCCTCGAGCAACATCGCGTCCGCGTACGTGTGGGCGTGGATCGACGTCGACGACGGCTTCGGGAGCTTGGCGCGCAGTGGCGCGAGTCGAGCCGACAGATCCGACGACGGGCCGATCCAGGTGCCGGCGACGAGCGCGCGACGAGTGTCCGTCCGCGGGTCGGCGAGCAGCTTGCACGTCGAGAAGAGCCGGGAGTCGGCCGTGTGCGCCCAGCCCTGCCAGGCCTCGACGACGTCGGCCGCGACGGTGAACGGCCACTGCAGGTAGAACGTGCTCACCGTCGGCACCGGGCGGACGTTGACCGTGAACGCGGTAACGGCGCCGAAACTGCCGCCACCGCCGCCGCGCAGCGCCCAGAACAGGTCGGCGTCGTGGGTCGCGTCGACCGTACGGGCGGCGCCGTCGGCGGTGACGATGTCGACCGACCGTACGGCGTCGCACGTGAGTCCCCAGGCGCGGCCGAGGACGCCGACGCCACCGCCGAGCGCGAGCCCGGCGATGCCGACGCTGGGACACGAGCCGCCGGCAATGCCCACGCCCTTGGCGGCCAAGGCCGCGTAGACATTGACAAGTCGGGCGCCAGCGCCGATCCGCGCAGTGCGGTGGGCCGAGTCCACGGTGACGCCGGCCAGCGATGACACGTCGATGACCAGACCGGGACTGGTGGACCAGCCGGGATACGAGTGGCCGCCGCTGCGTACGGCGAACGGGACGCGCGCGTCGGCGGCAAACCGTACGGCGACGGCAACATCGGATGCCGTGGCGGCGGCCACGATCGCCGTCGGTCGTGCCGTTGCATCGAACCGTGGGTTGTAGAGGCGCGCCGCCGTTGCGTACCCGGACGTGGTTTTGCGCAGCAGCCGACCGCGCAACTGGCCGGCAAGACTGTCCCAGTCGGGGCCCGTCGGCGACGGACCCGGGAGCGATGGGACAGGTGCCGGCGGGCTCATCGTCGGCGTGGCGCTGCCCGACGACACGGAGTTTGGGCTCGCGGACGCGGCAGCGCTCGCCTGGCCGCGTCGTGTGCACGCTGCGACGACCGTGGCCGTGCCCAGCCCGGCCACCAGTGCGAGCGCTTCCCGGCGTGCGATCCGCCTCATGGCGGTGACGGTAGCGGAACGCCGCCACTCGTCCGGATTCCACAGTGCACGGACATCGCGTACCGGCGCGAGGCCGGGCGGCGGCCGGCGATGCGGCTACGCGGGGTCGGGGTGTTTCGTGACGTTCAGCAGGTAGAGCGGTTCGCCGAGTTTCTCGATCAAAGCGAGTTGGGTTTCGAGGTAGTCGATGTGCTGTTCCTCGTCGGCCAGGATGTCCTCGAAGATCTTGCACGAGGTGATGTCGCCGACCGAGCGCATATATTCGGCGCCTCGGCGCAACCGGTCGACCGCGTCGACCTCGACCTGCATGTCACTCGCGAACATCTCGGGCACGGATTCGCCGATGCGCAGCGCGGACAGCTTCTGGTAGTTCGGGAGGCCGTCGAGGAAGAGGATCCGGTCGGTCAGGACCTCGGCGTGGCGCATCTCGTCGATCGACTCGGCGCGCGTGTGTGCCGCGAGCGTCGTATACCCCCAGTGCTCCTGCATCTTGGCGTGCAGGAAGTACTGGTTGATCGCGGTAAGCTCGGCCGTCAGCTGCTCGTTCAGGAACTCGATGACCCGAGCATCGCCCTGCATGGATGAACCCCTCACACGTCGGTTAGGGGAAGCGTAGGCGAAATCGGGCGGTTACGCGGCGATTGGCGCGCGTACCAGGGGAGCCTCTTCCTCGATCAACTCGCAGATACGGTCGAGGCAGGTGCCACAGCGGGTGCCGGCACCGCAGGCGTCGCCGACGGATTCTTCGGTCTTGGCGCCACGGTGGATCGCGGCGCGTACGTCACGTTCGCGTACCCGCTCGCAAATGCACGTGTACATGCGCCCTCCGGCCTTGTCGGCTCCATGAACCGTTCCGTGGCCTTAGGCAAGGCCAACCTCAGTAAGGTTGCCCTAAGCAGGGTGGCGAGCGCAAGGGTTCTGTGCCCCGCTTCACTGAGAATAGGCCGGCTGACCTGCGCCGATGATCGACTCGGCCGGGTCCGCCGACATGAGCCAGCCGGCGGCCTACCGTGCCGCGATCTGCCGGAGCGTCGCGATGTCGGCGGCGTGGCCGGCCGCGCGTTCGCTGGGCGTTTCGACGAGAACCGGGACGCCGGCGACGGCCGGGTGCGCGAACAACTCACGGAACGCGTCGGTGCCGATCAACCCCGCGCCGATATTCTGGTGGCGGTCGCGGAGCGAGCCGCGTCCGTCCTTGGAATCATTCGCGTGTACGAGCGCCAGACGGTCGGCACCGCATGCCGCAACCAGCGCGTCCAGCGTCTCCGTCATGCCGCCCGACGTCGCGAGATCATGCCCGGCGGCCCACGCATGGCACGTGTCGAAGCAGACGCCGAGCCACGGATGGTGTTCGACCGCGTCGAAGTATTCGGCGAGCGCCTCGACCCGGCCGGCCAGGCTACGGCCACCGCCGGCACTCGGCTCGACTAGAAGGCGTGGACCGCCGGCGGCCATCGCGGCGTCGAGAAGCGGCAGCAAGGTGTCGTGGAGCTGGCGGTACGCGGTCGGGGCGTGCTCGGCGTCGACCGCGTTGCCGGCGTGGAACACCACCGCGCGGGCTCCGATCACGGCGCCTCGCCGAAGCGCATGATCGAGTGTTGCCGCCGAACGGCGTACCGTCTCCTCGGTTGGTGATCCGAGATTGACCAGCAGCGATGCGTGAATGAAGGTCACCACGTCGCGCTCCGCGCACCCGGCGGTGAACGCCTCGTCCTGGGCCGGGTCGCCCGCCGACAGCGCCCACCCACGCGGATTGCTCACGTAGACCTGCACCACGTCGGCGCCGGTCGCCTCGATGTACGGCAACGCCGCCCGCGCCAGCCCACCCGCCGCCGGCACGTGGGCACCGATCCGCCGTCTCGCGTTCGTGGCGCCCTTCGGTGCCGTGGCGGCGTTGGTTGGCGCGGCGCGGCGGCCGGTCGGCTGGCGATCTCGCAGCATGGGGATCTCGGTCAGGGCATGACCCACAGTTGCACCTGCGTGCCTTGGGGAACCGTCGTGCCGGGTGGCGGGTTCTGTTGGGCCACGTGGCCGCCCGGGAAGTCCACCACCTTGACCGCCTGCAGGCCGGCCTGCTGCAGGATCTGCGCCGCCTGGTCGAAGGAGTAGCCGAGGCCGGACACGTTGGGCACCTGCACCTGCGGCGGACCGGCGCTGACGGTCAGAATGATCGACGCCCCGGTGACCGCGCCCGAGCCGGGCGGAATGCTCTGTGCGATCACCTGGCCGGCCGGCAGATCGCTTTGCTTGGGGGTCTGCGCGACGGTGAGCCCGAGGTTCGTGAGCGTCTGGTTGGCCGTGTTGAAGTCCATACCCACGACCTTCGGCACGGTGATCGGCGCCTTGCCCTTGCTGACGGTGACAGTGATCGTGGTGTTCGGGGGCTGGACGCTCCCCGGCTTCGGGTTGAGCGAAATGACGTAGTCGGCCGGATAGGCGTCGCTGTACGCGTCCACCCGGCGAACGACCATCTTCAGCTCGGCGAGATCGCTTTGCACATCGTCGAAGGGCTTGCCGATGTCACTCGGCACGGTGTAGCGCTCCGGCCCGCGCGAGAGAGTCAACACGATGACGCCGCCGCGCCGGATCCGCTCGGTGGCTCCCGGCTGCTGGCTCACGACGGTGTTCTTCGGGATCTTCTCCTCGAACAGCGGCGAACCGTAGCGGATCTCGAAGCCAGCCTTCTTCGCCGCCGCGACCGCCTGCGTCTGGGTCTGGCCGACGAACTTCGGCGTCGTGGTGTATCGACCGAAGCCGAACCACCAGCCGGTCAGCGCGACGACGACAGCCAACACTGCGATCGTCGCGTAGAACGTACGGCGGCCGTTGCGCCGGGACATGAGCCGGTCGAACCATCCGATGAAGCCGCCGTTCGATCCGCGGTTCGCGCCGCGTCCGGACGAACCGCCGCCCCGGCTTCCGTCCACGGCCCGCCGAGGGGGCGCCCCACGATCACGCTCCGGTAGCCGGGACCAGGACGGGCGATCCGGACCGCCGGACGTACGGCCGCGTCGTAAGGTGCTGCTGGCGTGGTGGCCCTTAGTGCCGGCACTGCCGCCGTCGCCGCCCTTGCCGCCGCCCAACAGGCCGACCGTCACCGTCGGGGCGGCGACCGTCTTGTCGGACAGCGCGGTCTGGCCTTCGAGCCGGTCGCGTACGGCCTGGACCTCGGTCAGCATCACGCCGGCGTCGCTCGGTCGCTCGGCACGGTCGCGATGGGTCGCGTGGCGCACCAGCTGATCGATCGAGTTCGGCAGGCCCGGTACGTATTTCGACGGTGGCGGTACGTCCTGGTCGACGTGGGCCCACGCAATGTCGATCGGCTTCGATCCGTCGTAAGGCACCCGACCGGTCAGCATCTCGAACAGCACGATGCCCACCGAATAGACGTCCGACCGGGGGTCGGCCGCGCCGTCGCTGACCAACTCGGGTGCCACGTACGCCACCGTGGCCAGTAGCTGGCCGCCGCCGTCGTCCGCGCTCGCCTCGACGGCACGGGCCAGCCCGAAATCCGCGACCTTGACGACCGCATCGGCGAGACTCGTGCCCGTCGGCGACGTGGCGATCAGAACGTTCTCCGGCTTGACGTCGCGATGGATGACACCGCCACGATGGGCGGCCGCGATCGCCGACAGCATCTGTTCCAGGATCGCGAGCGCCTCGATCGGTTCCAACCGGCGCTCGTCAGTCAGCATGTCGCGCAGCGTGCGGCCGCGTACGTACTCCATGACCAGGTACGGCAGCCCGTCGTGGGTGCCCTGGTCGTAGACGGCGACAACGTTTGGATGCGTGAGACGGGCGATCGTCTTGGCTTCCCAGCCGAACCGCTCGACGAAGCGCGGGTCGTCGGCCTGGCCGGGGTGGATGATCTTCACCGCCACGGTGCGCTCCAGGCGCTCGTCCGTGGCGGTGTAGACGGTCGCCATCCCGCCGCTCGCGACGCGACCCCGGATCCGGTAGCGCCCGTCGACGAGCGCGCCGATCCAGTTGTCCGCGACCCTCGTGTTCATCGGCTGGCAGTCTAAGCGGCACCGGGCGCGAACGTCGACGGGATCGCCGAGGTGTGGCGCGTGTCAGGCGTGCTAGCGCTGGTTGCGGCGCCGTCCGGCCCGGGTGACGCGGCGGGTTCGCTCTCGGCCGGGATCCGCGGACGGTCGCCAACTGATCCGGGCGGATCCGACACATCGGACCGGGAGGAAGTTGGCAAATACGTACGAGATGCCGGATCGACATCGCGGGGTCGAACGCGGTGCGCCGGACCAGTCCGCGCGCTGGTGCCGGGACGGGGGATCGTGCCGGCCGAAGAGCGACGGCGTGTGGCCGAGCGTTTGTCGGAATGTGGACGTTGTGCCCACCGGCTCGCCAGCGCGCCGCAGAGTCCGGCCGGCACGCCCGCGAGACGCTCGGCGGCAACGACGGTGATGCCGACCGCCCGGGCGATCCGGCGCGGGCGCCCGTGGTAGGCGTCGTACTCGGGGTACTCCTGGTCGAGTCCGTACAGCCACGCATCCGACCGGCGCACGATGGCCCGGCGCGCCGTTCGGACGCCGGCGGCCGCCCGGTGGTACACCGCGACCGCTATATCCGATGCGTTGGTCAACGCCATGACTGGCGGCCGCCCGATCCCGGCCTCTCATCGCGGTCGCCGCCGCCGGCATGGCATCGTGGACGTGTGACTGAATCCGTGACCGCCGGCGCGGTGGCCGGCCCCACTGAATGGCTGACACTGCCCGACATCGCCGAGATCTTCGACGTCAAGGTGACCCGGGTCCACCAGATGATCCGGGATCGTGAGCTCATCGCCGTACGCCGCGACGGTGTGCTGCAGGTCCCGTCTGAGTTCGTGGTTAACCCCACCGCCCGCAAGCACCTCCCTGGCGTGCTCAATCTTCTGCACGACGCTGGGTATAACGACGAAGAGACGATGCGGTGGCTGTTTACCGCCGATCCATCGTTGCCCGGCACACCGGCGAGCGGCCTCGGCGGTCCGCTGGCGACCGAGGTCAAGCGGCGCGCACAGGCGCTCGGTTTCTGACCCGGCTTTGATGCGCTCGCCATGCGGCATCTGACCTACCTCGCTGTACTGGCCGCGTGCCTGCTCGGCGCGCTGTGGGTCGAGCCCGTGCTGCACGTCCATGTGGTGCGGCGATGGCGGCGTGTCGCGATCACGCTGGCCGTCGTCGTCGTGATCTTCGGCGGTTGGGACGTCGCGGCGGTCACTGCCGGCCACTGGCGCTACGACCCGGCACAGACCTTGGGGGTACGGCTGCTGGGCGGCCTGCCGCTCGAAGAGTTGCTGTTCTTCTTGGTCGTCCCGTTTGCGGCAATCCTCGGGTTCGAGGCCGTGCGCGCCGTGCGCGGCTCTGCGGCACCCGCGGGCGACGAGATGCCCGACCCGCCCGTCGTTGACGCCTCCAGGGATCAGGTCGACGCCGTCGGACGGACGGAGTTGCGCGAGGCGGAGGAGCCGCGCTCTGGACGGCGGCCGCTCTCGTGACCTACACCGTGGCGGCGGTTGTCGGCGTCGTCGCAGCACTCGTTGCCGACCTCGCGGTCCTGCGCACGCGTCTGGTCACCCGGCAGGTTTTCTGGCTGACGTACCCGATCGTCCTGGTGGGTCAACTCCTTTCCAACGGCGTGCTGACCGGCGCGCGTGTGGTGACGTATCGCCCGGACGCGATCGTCGGCTGGCGCATCGCGTACGCACCGGTTGAAGATCTTGGATTTGGATTTTCGCTGGTGCTGGTCACTCTCTCGGTCTGGGTCTGGCTCGGTCGGCGCGGTCTCGACCGGACACCGTTCGCCGGCCAGCGGCACCGTCAGAGGAGGCGCGGCGGGTCGTGAGTCCGGCCGATCTGGATGGTTCGCAGCGGCCGCCGCCGTCGCCCCGCCCGTTCGCGCAGATATCCGCGAAAACGTTGCTGCTTGCGGCCGCGGCCATCATTGTCGCGCTGATCGCCACATTCGCGGTGATAGAAGCGAACGACCGGACGTCGCTCTCCGTCCGGCCAGCCGTGACCGCCCACGGCGGCGCGACACCGCGATCCGGACTGCCGATCGTCTCCGCCAGCGTGTTGCCGGTGGAGGCACGGCAGGTCCTCGGACTGATCGACGCGGGCGGCCCATTCCCCTTCGTCCAGGACGGCATGGTGTTCACCAACGCCGGGCGCATCCTGCCGCGACGGTCCGCCGGCTACTACCGCGAATACACCGTCCGAACGCCCGGCTCCTCGGACCGCGGGTCCAGGCGTCTCGTGGTCGGCCGGGACGGCGACATCTACTACACCGCCGATCACTACGCGTCGCTCCGGCAGGTCCTCCGGTGATGCGGCGAACGCCACCCGGGTCACGCGCCAACGCGACAACCCGTGGTTGACCTCGGCGCGTGAGCGCCGCCGATCGCGCCGGGCCCGCACGACCGCTCGGTCGAACTCGGCTCGATCGATGCCCAGCAGCGCCGCCAGCGGTCCGAGCCAATAGGCGGACGGGAGTCGAGTGCCGCGCTCCCAGCGCGAGACCTCATGGCGGGTCACCGTGGCCATCCCGGTCGCCGCGCAGAGGCGGCCGGCGAGCGCTCGCTGCGACAAACCGCGACGCCGTCGAGCTCCCATGATCATCATGCCGGGAGACGCGGTCACCTGCGCGATGATGGTCGCGGCCGACATCGCTTCCACGGTTGCCGACTTTCCGATTGCTATTACCGGGGCTGCTGTTTCTAGCGTTGCCATCGAGGCCTCCGATGCGACGACCGCGTGGTCGCGTCCACCCACTCATGCTGGCACCCGAGTGCGACGCATTTCCGTACGCATGTTCGAATGGCCCCCTCTGCTGGCCCCTCCGTGCAGCCATGGCGCCGCGGTTATCTAAGGCCGTCATCCAATGCGTCGAATGGGAGCCGCCATGACCGATGTGCCGTTCGACCTCGCCGATCCGCCGGACGACCCGCCGCCGGCCGTGCGTCACCCAGTGATGTGGCGAGTGGCGATCTGCCTGTTCCGGGATCACGCGCCCGGTCTCGCCGGTGCCGGCGTCCTCGCTCGGTGTCGCGCCTGCGGGCTCGTCTGGCCATGCCGCTGTCGCCGATTCGCCGAGCGGGCGCTCATAGACGCGTGCTCGACCGAGCCGGAGCCAAACGCACCGGCATTCGAGGCGAGCGACAACACCGCCCCGGTCGGCGGCGTTGACGAGGAACCGCGATGATCGGCCGGTCGGCGAGCCGGCGCGAGCGCCACGGGCTGAGACAACTTCCGGGCGGAACGGATCGGGGCCGTTACAGTCGTGGGGTGGCCCTAGGACTTCCCTCGGTGATGCCCGGTGGACAACCCGCCATCGGGGATCTTGTGCGCTCGGTCGAGCCGACGTTCTCCTTTGAGTTCTTTCCGCCCAAGGACGAGGAACAGGAGACGCAGCTTTGGCGCGCGATCCGGCAGCTGGAGCCATTGCGACCTTCGTTCGTGTCGATCACGTACGGGGCCGGTGGGTCGACGCGTGACACCACCGTGGCGGCGACCGAACGCATCGCGTCCGAGACGACGCTACTGCCGATGGCTCACCTGACCGCCGTCAACCACTCGATCGCCGAGCTGCGCAACATGGTCGGTCGGCTGGCCGAGGCCGGGGTGCGCAACGTGCTCGCGATCCGTGGCGACCCGCCGGGAAATCCACGAGGTGACTGGATCCCGCATCCGCGTGGGTTGACCTACGCGGCGGAGCTGGTCGAACTGGTACGCGACGCCGGCGACTTCAGCGTTGGTGTGGCCGCGTTCCCGTACAAGCATCCGCGGTCGCGCGACGTCGCCTCGGATACCCGAAACTTCATTGCCAAATGTCGCGCCGGCGCGGACTTCGCGATTACGCAGATGTTCTTCGATGTGGATGACTACCTGCGGCTGCGTGACCGGGTCGCTGCGGCCGGCTGCGACACGCCGATCGTGGCCGGCGTCATGCCGGTCACGAGTCTGGGCACGATCGCGAAGTGTGAGACGTTGTCCGGCGCGCCGTTCCCGCCGGCGCTGGCCGCCCAGTTCGAACCGATCGCGAACGATCCGAAGGCCGTGCGGCAGCTCGGCATGGCGCAGATGGCCGCGATGTGCCGTCGCCTCCTCGACGAGGGGGTGCCGGGCATCCACTTCATCACGCTCAACCGATCGACCGCGACCCGTGAACTATGGCGGGATCTGGCGCCTGTACGCACCTGAGAGGTTGGCACCGCCGTGGCTGTTCCCATCGTGACCTGGGAGCAGTACGCCGCTGACTGGTCCGGGCTGCACGGCGGCGTCGACCTGGGCAAAGTGCGACCGGGCGTACGACGGTGGCTCCGGCTGGGGTTCGAGATCGCCCGGTGGTTGCAACGGGCCCGAGTCCCGGCCGGGGCGGTCACCGCACTTGGCCTGCTGTCGTCGGTCGTCGTAGCTGTGGTGGTCACCCACGGCAGCGGCGGCATCCTGCTGGCCGCCCTGCTCGTCTTCGTGGCGACGCTGGCCGACACCGTCGATGGGGCGTTGGCCGTCCTCAGTGGGCATACGACGCGTCTCGGGTACGTCTACGACGCCGTCGTCGATCGCATCGGCGAGGCGTGCTGGCTGATAGCACTCTGGCGGATCGGTGCCGCCGGGCACGTCGTGGTGGCCGCGGGTGCGCTCGCCTGGCTGCACGAATACGTCCGGTCGCGCGGAAACGCGGCCGGTATGACCGAGATCACGGCGGTCACCGTGGGCGAGCGGCCCACGCGGGTCATGGTCACGATCGGCGGTCTCGTGCTCGCCGGCCTGGCCGAATCATTCAATCCGCACGTCGCGGCCGGCATCGCGGCGATCACCACCGCGACGTGGATCGTTCTCGGGCTCATCGGCATCACGCAGTTGCTGGCGGCCGTACATCGCGCGCTCGCCGGCCGGAGCTGGCCCACGTGGCGGCCGGCGGGCACGCCGAATTCGGCGGCGCCGTCCGCCCCACCCGCGCCGATCCCGGCGTCCACCGTGCCGCCGGCCGTGCCGACCTACCCGGTGGCGTCCACAGTCGCACCGGCCACGCCGACCAATCCAGGCCCGATCGGTCCCGCCGAGCGTCCGGACGGCCCGGGCACTGGTGCGACCTTCGGCGGACGCGACGTCGCTACCGGTGACCGGAACGTCCGCGACAGCGGGATCTCCGAGGTGGTCAGCTACGCCGCGCCATCGGCCGACGAGCCGTCCGAACCATCGCCGGATCTTGCGCTCCGCGAGCCGACGCTCGACGACCTGCTCGGCGATGCGGGCGCCCGCGTGCGCAGTGCGGTCGAGAAACACGGCCGCAGCGTCACCGTCTACCGGTCGCAGGCGGCGGGAACACCGGCGGTCGGCGCCGCGACCACGACGAGCGGCCATGACGGCAGAGATGCCACGGATGCTGCCGATGTGCGGGACGTCACGGATGCCGGGTACGCCATGGAGGTCACCGACGCGGAGGCAACCGGTCCGCAGGTCGTCGCAGAGGCGGCCGGCGCAGAGGTCGTCGGCACCGCCGCCGACGCCGAGGTCCCGTCGGTCAACGACCGCGTGACCACGCACTCGATCGATGACACCGCGACCAACGACGGCGGCATCGGCACCACGGGCGATCGCAACGGCAGCGACGGCACTACGGGCGATCGCACCGGCGGTGGCAGCACCAACGCGGCGCACCCGACCGCGACCGAGCCAGACGGCTCATGGCGGGCCGACAACGGGGACAGCGCATCGGCGCGGTCGCGCGCGTCCAAGATTCGCGCGCACAGCCGGGCCCGGATCAGATTTAGCCGGCGATCCCGTGCCGGCACCGCAAAATCGAGGGCCGAGGAGACCGGCCAAGTACCGGGGCCGGCAACAACGGCCGGATCAGATAACAGCGGCGAGGGCTGACACACGCAGATCCGTAGCTAGCCTTGCTGCGCGGGTCGACGCATCGACTACTGCACCCGGGTCGGTCGGCCCAGAATCGCGAACGGACGCTCGTCACCCGGGAACACAAAGTTCCGCAGGACGTCCACGAACTCGAAACGCCGATACAGCCGCCAGGCGCGTGACGTCCGCTCGTCGGCCTCCGGCGTCGACAGCAGCGTACGGCGACCGGGTGCCATCTTGAGTAGCGCCGTCAGGAGAGCGGCGCCCACTCCGAAACCCTGTGCGGACGGCCGCACATGCAGCTCGACCACCTCGAAACAGTCGCTGAGCCAGGCATGGCGGGCGTCCCGTCGCATCGCCGCCCGCACCTGGTCGTGCCACCATTGCCCGCGCTCGGAGAGATAGCCGTAGCCGAATCCGACCAGGCGCCCGCGGTCGTCGACGGTAGCCACCGCTCGGAAGCCCGGTCGACGGACGTGCGAGGCCATGTAGCCGCGGCGGGCCGACAGCAACGCCACGTTGTACGACATCGCCTGGCCGTATACCTCGATGACGTCGTCGAGCCGGTTCGCGAAGTCGGCCGGCGTCCACGCCACAAGCCGCATTCCGGCCGGCCGATCCGTGTCCACTCAATCACCTCGACTCGCGGTAACCCGCGTCGAGCGGGCCTGGAGGCAAGCCTAGCGGGATCGCGGCGTGGTGGGACCCGCGCTGTCCGCGTCACTCGACGTCCGTCGGCGTACCCCCGGTGATGCGGACCAGTTCGGCGTACGTCGTCGGAAACACGGCGTGCGGAATCCCGCCGGCGGCCCAGATCTCGTCGTAGCCGGCGAGCGCGGTGTCCACGAGCGTCCGGACCTGCTTCGGGTGCCCGACCGGCGCGACGCCACCGATGGGTTGTCCGGTGTGTTCGCGGACGAATTCCGGCGTGGCCCGCTTCAGCGCGCCGACACCGATCGCCGCGGCGACCTTCGCCGTGTCGACGCGGTGTGCACCGGACGTCAACACGAGCAATGGGTCGCCGTCGGCGGCGAAGATGAGCGAGTTCGCGATCTGCCCCACCGATACGTCCAGCGCCGCCGCGGCTAGGGCGGCGGTGCTCGCCGCGTCGGAGAGCATCCGGACCGTGCTCGGTTCGCCGGCGCCGTTGACGGCGTCGGCAGCGGTTAGAGCGTCCTGCACCGTGCGTACGTTCACATGCATAAGCGCCATCCTCGCGCATCCACCCGCGCGCATTCGCACAGGCTGGCCGCGGCGGACACGCGCACCGCGCCGAACAGGCCAGCGCATGGGCGCGCGCGGCGCGGCACAGCGAGCAAGCGGCGAACAGGTCGGACGGACCCGGGACTAGGTCGGCGGTAGCTCGGCCGTCTCGCCCGGCCCGGCGGTGCGCGCGGTCTCCGCGATGCCCACCCCGATCAGCACCAGGACGCCACCGATGAGTTGGTAGACCGAGAGACGCTCGCTCAGCACGACCCAGGCGACACCGGCCGCGATGACGGGCTCGACCATGCCGATGATCCCGACGCTCGTCGGCGGCAGGTGACGTAAGGCGGCCGCGACGAGCAGGTACGACGCGATGGAGCCGCCGACCACCATGTAGATCGCGAGGAGCCAGACCGGCACGCCGTGCGACGTGTGCCCGAGCACCGCGACCGGGAAAGCGCCACCAGACCGGAACGTCGCGAGGACGAGCCCGGCCAGCGCCGAGATGCCGAACGCCCACCACGTCAGCGACACCGTGTCCCGTTGCGCGACCCCGCGCGCGCCGAGCACGTAGTAGAAGCACAGCAACCCGGCGGCGGCGAGGCCGGCGATGACGCCGATCGTGTCGAGGCGCAGGTCGGCCTGCCAGAACTGGGTGATGCAGGCGAGGCCGGCGATGTTCATCGCGAGCCCGTACCAGAGCCTCGGTTTGACCTGTTGCCGTTGGCCGAAGCGCGCCCACAGCGCGACGAGCAGCGGTGCCATGTATTCGAAGAGCAGCGCGATGCCGACCGGAAGGCGGCTGATCGATACGAAGTAGAGCATCGGCACGAAGAAGAAGCCGGCCAGTCCGTACGTGATGAGCAGCGGTAACTCGTCGCGCCGGATACGCAGGCGGCGCACACCCGGGCCGGTCGCCACCACGATCACGGTCAATCCGGCCCAGGCGCCGACCGCGCGCAGCAAGGTGAGCCGGGAGGCGTCCACGCCGGCCTCGAGGATCAGCTTGGAGACGGTGCCGTTGACCGCGAAGAGCACGCCGGAGACCACCACCATGACGACGCCGAGCGCCGGGTGGACGGTGGTGCGGGCGCGGGTCGCCGTCGCGGTCACATCGGGAGGTTAACCGAGGTCGCCGGCGGTCTGTGAAACGACCCGAGCCGTCGTGGCCGGTTACGGTTAGTCGAGCAGTTCGCTTGCCGGCAACGTCAGGAACTCGACGAATTCGTCGCTGAGCGCGACTTGTTCGAAGAGCCGTTGTGCGTCGTCGTAGCGGCCGCCGTCGAACGCCTGATCGCCGACCGCCGTACGGATCTTGGCCAGTTCCTCGTGCTCGATGCCGCGGACATAGTCGGCGGTGATCGGCGTACCTTCCGCGGTCGATACACCGTCGTGGATCCACTGCCAGATCTGTGAGCGACTGATCTCGGCCGTGGCGGCGTCCTCCATCAGGTCGAAGATGGCGACCGCGCCGACGCCCCGCAGCCAGGACTCGAGGTATTGCAGGCTGACGCTGACGTTGTTGCGCAGGCCGGCCTCGGTGACGCGGCCGGGCGTGTCGGCGATGGCCAGCAGGTCTGCGGCGGTCACCGTCACGTCGGGTCGCTGCCGGTCAAGCTGGTTGGCTCGGCCGCCGAGCCGTGCGTCAAACGCTTCCAGGGCAATGGGTACGAGATCTGGATGCGCGACCCACGATCCGTCGAAGCCGTCGGCCGCCTCGCGCTGCTTGTCGGCTCGGACCGCGGCAAGTGCCCGCTCGTTGACCTCTGGATTGCGTCGGTTGGGGATGAATGCCGACATGCCGCCGATCGCGTACGCCCCGCGGGCGTGGCATGTCTTGACCAGCAGCTCGGTGTAGTTGCGCATGAACGGCACCGTCATCGTCACCTGGGTACGGTCCGGCAGTGGCGCGGAGACGCTCGTGCCTCGCAGTTTCTTGATCACCGAGAAGATGTAGTCCCACCGGCCGGCGTTCAGACCGGCCACGTGCTCGCGCAGCTCGTAGAGGATCTCGTCCATTTCGAACGCGGCCAGCACGGTCTCGATGAGGACGGTCGCGCGAATCGTGCCCCGGGGCAGCCCCAGCTGGTCCTGCGCGGCGTTGAACACGTCGTTCCACAACCGCGCTTCCCGGTGGCTCTCGATCTTGGGCAGATAGAAATACGGCCCGATGCCGGCCGCGATGGCCGCTCGCGCGCTGACCGCGAGGTAGGCAGCGGCGTCGAAGAGTGCCCCGGAGACCGGTTCGCCGTCGACGAGGACGTGCTTTTCCATGAGATGCCAGCCGCGCGGGCGTACGACGAGGGTGGCGACCTCGTCACCCAGCGCATAGTGCTTGCCGTCCGGGTTGGTGTGCTCGATTGTCCGTTGCAGTGCCGCCAGCAGGTTGACCTGTCCGGCGACCATGTTGTCGAAGGATGGGGTGTTGCTGTCCTCGAAGTCGGCCATGAACACCTTCGCGCCGGAGTTGAGCGCGTTGATCACGGTCTTGCGATCGGTGGGTCCGGTGAGCTCAACCCGACGGTCGACGAGCCCGGGCGCGACCGGCGCGACAGTCCATGAACTCTCGCGGATGTCCCGGGTGTCGGGGAGAAAGTCGACAGTGGCGCCGTTCGCCAGCGCCACGGCACGCTCCGCGCGTCGGTTCATCAAGTCCCGGCGTACCGGCTCGAATTCGCGGTGTAACCGTGCGATGAGAGACAACGCTTCGTCGCCGAGGGTCTGGCGAAGCTCGTCCGGCTCCCGCCCGGGCGTCGTCAGGCTGGCGGCAGAGTCAACGCCCACGGTGGTGCTCCTTCGGCTCGCGGCTGAACGTCTCATCGCAACTGTGCCTGGTCGTCCGTCGGGCCGGCACGCGAGGTGCGATTCGTGGCGGGACACCGCCTAGCTTTCCGGCCGCGGCCGGGAATGGCCAGCCGGCGCGGAAGATCGCTTCTGTGTGATGGTTCCGGATGCTTGGCGCGGGCCCGGGCGGCAGCGGCCTACGTCCACGGCGTCGCCGCTTTCGATCACTTCTTTCCGGTGGTCGACCGCCCAGCCGCGCGGCGTCTTCGCCGCGATCTTGACAAATCTTGGCGGGTTGTGTGTCCGTCGTTGCGGTCTTGTCGTACCCGGGGTTTACTGTAGATGTGTTCGAACGATTGTTCGAATGAATCTCGGATCGGCGCACTCGACCAGGGGTTCTTGATCGCTCATGACAGCTACTCGAAACGGCAGTGTTCGACCGGACTTGCCGCCCCCCGCGCGGGTGTGGCGAGCGTCGGAGGGCGCGTTCGCGGCGTGCCCTCCGCACGGACTGCAGCCTCGGCCAGGCTGCGGGACCGGGCATTCGCGGGCCTGGTCCCAACCGGGTGCGCCGCCGCCGTCCTCTGACCCCCGGTCGGTGGACGGCGCACCAGGGCCGGTCGGACGTGGTGGGGAAGCGCCACGTCCGACCGGCAGCACCAAGCCGCATCTTCCCGGCGGCCACCGGCATCGACGCATCGTGCGTCGAGCGATCCCATCCGGGACTCGGATGGGCGTGGTTGAGGGAGGAAGGCACCAATGGGATCGACCCCGACGCTCTTCGCGGTAGACGCTCCGACGCCCACCGAGGTGAGCGGCGTCGTGACGGCACCGCCATCCGGTCGGTGGCTGTCCGGGCCGTCTCGCGCGGCCGACGCACCGACCGTACCGGCGCATGCGTTCCCACATCGGACTCCGGCACAGCTCCTGGCGCTCGCGCGCCGTGGCCTCGACGAAGCGGCCGAGCATCGGGTCGAAGGCCTGCGCTATGCAACTGCCCATCTGGCCGCACTGCGCGCCGCAGCGGCGGTCGTCGCGGCGCGGGCCAAGCCGGTGCCCAGCCGACGCAGCAAACTCACCAGCGTGTGGGACCTGCTCGCCCTGGTCGCCCCGGAGCTCAGCGAATGGGCGGCTTACTTTGCGGCGAGCGCCGCCAAGCGGGCGGCCGCCGAAGCCGGCATCCCACGCGTGGTCAGCGTCCGCGAGGCCGATGACCTCATTCGCGCGGCCGCATCATTCGTCGCCGTCGTCGAGCTGGCTCTCGGCCTCGTCCACCCCGGTCTGCTGGACGAGCTCGTCGCCTGAGGCGACAGACCCACCGCTTCGCGAAGGGCCTGTCGTCCGGACCGGATAGCCAGGTATCCGGTCGATCGGCGTCCGGCTCGCGGTGGGCGGGTAGCGATGGAACACGCGATACAGGGGGGAACCATTCGTGGCCGACACCATGGGCGACATCGTGGCTCCGGTCGACCCCGCGCGGGCGACCGCCGCCGCTGGCTCGTCGGCCGCCGCGACCGCCGCCGCTCTGGTCCGATCGATAGGGCTGGTCGGCCTCGTTCGGCCAGCGACCACACCCACCACCCTCCCCGAGCTGACCCCCATCCGGCCCGTCATCGAGCCTGCGACCGAGCCGAACCCGGATCCGTTGGCGGAAGGTGAGCGGATTGCCCGGCCGAAGGCGGTCACGAAGGTGGTCCGCGGCGCGGTGCGAGCGCATTCCGCCGCACCCCGACTCCGAGTGGCCCCCGGGACCGGCGTTGCCGCCGGCACGAATTCCGGCAACATCGCCGGCGGCCTCGGCGCACCTGATCGCATGTTGCCGGTCATCCATCAGTTGCGTCCGTTGCTGCCCGGTGGTGGGCTGCGTCGAGGGTCGACGGTCGCTACGTCCGGTGCCACCTCGTTGGTGATCGGATTGCTCGCCGCCGCGTCCCGGGCCGGGTCATGGTGCGCCGTTGTCGGACTGCCGACGTTCGGTGCGGCAGCCGCGGCCGAAGCCGGCGTGGAATTGAGCCGGCTCGCGCTCGTGCCCTATCCGGGGCCGGAGTGGAGCACCGTCGTGGGGGCCCTCCTCGACGGGGTGGATGTGGTCGTCACCGCGCCACCTGGTCCAGTTGCCGCGTCCCTGACCGGACGCCTCGCCGCTCGAGCACGACAACGCGGCAGCGTACTCATCGGATACGGCCGATGGCCGGGCGCCGATGTCTTACTTACCTCGACGCGCGGTGACTGGGATGGGCTCGACGGCGGTCGGGGACGGTTGCGTAAGCGCAAGCTCACCGTCACCGCTCGGGGGCGTGGCGCCGCGGCGCAGCCGAAGGAAGCCACGTTCTGGTTGCCGGCGTACGCGGCGATGGGGGAGGGCTGGTCGGTCGACCTCTGGCGAGAACGCAACCGCGCTGGACGCTCGCTGTCGCTGGTGCCGCCACCCGACATCACGATCGTCCCGGATGGACCAATCCCGGATGAATCAATCGTTGACGTGCGCGAAGACGCACTCGGCTACGCGCGCCAAGAAGCCGCCTCATGAGCCGGACGCTGGTGCTCTGGTGCCCGGACTGGCCCGTGGTGGCGGCCGGCATCGTCGACGGCGTGCCAGCGTACGCACCGGTTGCCGTACTGTCCGGCAACCGGGTGATCGCGTGCTCGGCGGCGGCCCGGCGCGAAGGCATCCGCCGCGGCCTCCGTAAACGCGAGACACAGGCACGCTGCCCGGAGATCGTGACCATCGAGCACGACGAGGGCCGGGACGCGCGCGCGTTTGAGTCGATCGTCGCGACCGTCGAGGCGATCGCGCCCGGCGTCGACGTGGTGCGCCCGGGCGTGTGCGCGCTCGCCGCCCGTGGTCCGGCCCGTTACTTCGGCGGTGAGGAACGAGCCGCCGAACACCTCGTCGAGCAGGTCGCCCAGGCGTGTGCCGTGGAGGCACAGGTCGGCATCGCCGACGGCGTGTTCGCGGCCGGGTTGGCCGCCCGTACGGGCCGGATCGTCGCCAACGGCGCGACACCGGCGTTCCTCGCCGACTTCGACATCGCCGCGATCGGTGGTGGCCATGCCGCCAACTCGGCCGGCGGTCGGAGTCGAGTGGCCGCCCGTCCGAGCGATGTGCGCGGCGTGACCTCCCGGGAGGCCCTGGTCGACCTGCTGCGCCGGCTCGGGATCCGTACGCTCGGGGAGTTCGCCGCGCTGCCGCCGGCGGACGTGCTGGCCCGGTTCGGGTTCGACGCGGCACTCGTCCATCGGCTGGCCGCCGGCGGTGACGAGCGACCCCTCGCGATCCGCCAGCCACCGGCCGACCTCGACGTCATCGAACGATTCGACGAGCCGCTGGATCGGATCGATGCCGCCGCGTTCGCCGCCCGCGCGCTCGCGGTCCGGCTGCACGAGCGGCTGGCCGGCCATGGCCTGGCCTGTACGCGTCTGGGCATCGAAGCGGTCACCGAGCGAGGGGAAGAGCTCTATCGCACGTGGCGCCACGACGGTCTGTTGACCGCGGCGGCGATCAGTGATCGGGTGCGCTGGCAGCTCGATGGTTGGCTGCATCGCCAGAATCGGCCAAGCGGCGGCATCGTGCGACTGCGACTCGTGCCCGACGGTGTCATCGAGCACGCCGGGCTTCAACTCGGCCTGTGGGGCGACGCGGGCGTCGAGCGCGACCGCGCGCACCGGGCGATGACCCGTGTGCAGGGCCTCCTCGGGCCGGAGGCGGTGGTGACCGCGGTCGCGAGCGGCGGCCGCGACCCGGTGGACGAGATCACGTACGTCCCGTGGGGCGACGAACGGCTGCCCGCCCGCCCGGCCGACCGGCCGTGGCCGGGGCGCCTCCCGCCACCCGCGCCGGCCACCGTGCTGGTCGAACCGCTGCCGGTCGACGTGCGGGACATCGCGGGAGCGCGGGTCGGTGTGACCGCGCGGCTCGCGGTCACCGCACCACCGGCGCGCCTGGTCATCACGCCGACCGGCGGCATCGTCGGTGCCCGGGTCGCGGCTGCCCAGACCGGGACCACCCAGACTGGGACCACCCAGACCGGAGCCTCCCTGAACGGGACCGTCCGGACCAGGACCACCCAAGGCGCCCGGGACACCGTCGTGGAGATCGTCGGCTGGGCCGGGCCGTGGCCCGTGGACGAGCGCTGGTGGGCGCCCGAGGAGGCCAGCCGCCGAGCCCGGTTTCAGGTCGCCCTCGGCGACGGCCGGGCGCTGTTGCTCTGCCTCACCGACGGCGACTGGTCGGTGGAGGCGATCTATGACTGACCAATCTATGACCGACCCATCCCGACGGCCGGCCGGCCGTCGCGACGAGGGATAGGACGCTGATGGGCTACTTCAACCCGAGCATCTCGTGGAGCGAGCTCGAGCGCCGGCTCTCCGGCGGAGCGACACCCGAGGACGTCCTCGGCCGGGACGCGTACGGCGAGCCGATCATCCCGCATCCGCCGGTCACCGACGTGCTCGCGAACTCGAGCGACGAGTGGGCCGGTGCCGATGGCGGCGACTCGCCCGCCTGGAGTCGCAAGCGGGCCGCCTACCGGCCGCCGGCCGGCGTACGGCCACCGGTCACGTCCACGGTGGACTACGCGGAATTGCACTGCCACACGAATTTCAGCTTCCTCGACGGCGCGAGCCAACCCGAGGAACTCGTCGAGGAGGCAGTGCAGCTCGGCCTGTCCGCGCTCGCCGTCACCGACCACGACGGGTTCTATGGCGTGGTCCGGTTCAACGAGGCGGCCCGCGAGTGGAAGCTGCCCGCCGTCTTCGGCACCGAGTTGTCGCTCGACCTGCCCGGACCGCAGAACGGCGAACCCGATCCGGTCGGCCGGCACCTGCTCGTCCTCGCCCGCGGGCCGGAGGGGTATGCGCGGATGTCCCGTACGCTCGCGCTGGCCCACCTCGCCGGCGGGGAGAAGGGCAAACCCGTCTACGACGTGGACGAGGTGGCCGGCGCCCTCCGGGATCATGCTCTTGTGCTCACCGGATGCCGCAAGGGTCCGGTGCCCGCGGCGCTGCTCGCCGGCGGAATGGACGCGGCCGCCACCGAACTCGATCGGCTGGTCGCGCTGTTCGGGCGCGACAACGTGGCCGTCGAGTTGACCCGGCGCGGTGATCCGCTCGACGACGACATCTGTGACGCGCTCGCGGCGCTCGCCGACGGCTTCGGCCTGCCCACCGTGGCCACCGGCAACGTCCACTACGCGACGCCGAACCGCCGGTCGCTGGCGACCGCGCTCGCCGCCGTACGGGCTCGGCGCAGCCTCGATGAGATGGACGGCTGGCTGCCGGCCGCGGCCACCGCGCATCTGCGATCGGGGGAGGAGATGGCGGCGCTCTATGCGGCGTATCCGGGGGCCGTTCACCGGGCTGCCATCTACGGCAAAGAGCTCGCATTCGACCTGCAGCTCGTGTCGCCGCAGCTACCGGCGTTCGAGGTGCCGACCGGCCACACCGAGATGACCTGGCTGCGGCAGCTCACCATGGACTGCGCGGCCCAGCGCTACGGCCCGCGCGGTGCCGACACGACCCGACAGTACGAACAGCTGGAATACGAGCTCGACATGATCGCCAAGCTCGACTTCCCCGGCTACTTCCTCGTCGTCTACGACATCGTGAGCTTCTGCAAGCAGGAGAACATCTACTGCCAGGGTCGCGGCTCGGCGGCGAATTCGGCGGTCTGCTACGCGCTCGGCATCACGAACGTCGACGCGGTGCGGTGGAATCTGCTGTTCGAGCGGTTCCTCGCGCCCGAGCGGGACGGGCCGCCGGACATCGACATCGATATCGAGTCGGATCGACGTGAGGAGGTCATCCAGCACGTCTACCGGAAGTACGGTCGGCACCACACCGCACAGGTCGCAAACGTCATCTCCTACCGACCCCGATCGGCGGTGCGGGACATCGCGAAGGCGATGGGCTTCTCGCCGGGCCAGCAGGATGCGTGGAGCAAGGGCATCGATCACTGGGGCGCACTGTCGCCGGCCGGCAACGAGGAGATCCCGGCCCAGGTGCTGGCGTACGCGAACGAGGTCGCCACGTTCCCGCGGCACCTCGGCATCCACTCCGGCGGCATGGTGATCTGCGACCGGCCGGTGATCGAGGTGTGCCCGGTCGAGTGGGCCCGCATGGAGAACCGCTCGGTGCTGCAGTGGGACAAGGACGACTGCGCCGCCATCGACCTGGTCAAGTTCGACCTGCTCGGCCTCGGCATGCTGTCGGCGCTGCACTATGCGTTCGACATGATCGACTCGAGCAAGCTCGCCTCGACATCGCCGGACGGACGCTCGGTCGACCTCAGCACGCTCGCGCTCGACGACGATGAGATCTACGAGATGCTCTGCAAAGCCGACTCGATCGGCGTGTTCCAGGTGGAGAGCCGTGCGCAGATGGCGACGCTGCCCCGCCTGAAACCACGGGAGTTCTACGACCTCGTCGTCGAGGTCGCGCTCATCCGACCCGGTCCGATCCAGGGCGGTTCGGTCCACCCGTACATCCGGCGCAAGAACGGTTTGGAAGAACCGAAGATCCCGCACCCGAAGATGGAAAACGCCCTGGGCCGGACGATGGGCGTGCCGCTGTTTCAGGAGCAGCTCATGCAGCTTGCGATCGACGTCGCCGACTTCACGCCGAGCGAGGCCGACCAGCTGCGCCGGGCCATGGGCTCGAAGCGCTCCACGCAACGCATGCAGCGCATCCGTAGCCGGCTCTATGCCGGCATGGCCGCCAACGGCATCACCGGTGACCTGGCCGACGACATCTTCGTCAAGCTCGCCGCGTTCGCGAACTACGGCTTCCCGGAGAGCCACGCGATGAGTTTTGCCTATCTCGTCTATGCGAGTTCCTGGCTTAAGCGCTACCACCCGGCGGCGTTCTGCGCCGCGTTGATCAATGCGCAACCGATGGGCTTCTATTCGGTGCAGACACTGGTCGACGACGCGCGCCGGCACGGCGTCACGGTCCTGCGCCCGGACATCAACGCCAGCAATGCGAAGGCCACGCTGGAACGGCCGCCCGGCTCGCGGGAGGCCAGCACCGCGGGCGAGCCGCCGGCTTCGTGGGGCATCAACGGCCCACGGGTACGGCTGGGGCTGAGCTCCGTCCGTACCCTCGGAATCGAGCGCTCGCGCGGCGGCGAGGCACAGTCCGTCGCCGTCCGGATCGAAGCGGAACGTGATCGCGGCGGCCCCTACCGGGACATGGCCGACCTGGCGCGACGGGCCCGGCTGACCACCGCGCACCTGGAGGCACTGGCCACCGCGGACGCGTTCGCGGGGTTCGGCCTCAGCCGGCGGGAGGCACTCTGGGCGGCCGGCGCGGCGGCGCAGGAGAAGACGGGCCGGCTGGCCGGCACGACCACCGGGCTCGACGCGCCGATGCTGCCCGGCATGGACGCGGTCGATGAGCTGGTCGCCGACGTATGGGCCACCGGCCTGTCGCCCGATCGCCATCCGGTGCAGTTCATCCGAGGCGGCCTCGACAAGCTCGGCGCGCTGTCGATCGAGGCGACGATGCAGGCCGAGCACGGTAGGCGCGTATTCGTCGGCGGCATCGTCACGCATCGGCAACGGCCAGCGACCGCGAGCGGGGTCACGTTCATGAACCTGGAGGATGAGACCGGTCTGCTCAACATCGTCTGTTCGCCGGGTCTGTGGCAGCGGTTCCGCCGGGTGGCACAGACGTCACCGGCGCTGCTCATCCGCGGTCGGATCGAGCGTTACGACGGCGTGGTCAACCTGAACGCCGAGCATCTGGCGCCGCTCCGGATGCCGGTCCGGACCTCATCCCGGGATTTCCGGTAGCCGAGAGTTGCCGGCGGCGCGCGAGAACGGTGAGCATTGCACCCCCGCCGGACGGAACCGGCTAGGACGCATCTGCCCACGGCACTACGCTCTGCAGACGTGGAGACGACCCGTGCCGGGCTCACGCCCGGACCGCGCACCGCGGTGATCTGGGCAGCGCTGCGAGCCGAACTCGATCGACGACCGGGCGAGCCACTCAGTGTGATCGACGTCGGTGGCGGCACCGGCGGCTTCGCCGTGCCGCTCGCGCAGTCCGGACATCGGGTCACGGTCATCGACGCCAGCCCAGACGCATTGGCGAGCCTTCGCCGTCGGGCCGTCGATGCCGGCGTCGCCGATCTTGTCAGCGGCGTGCAAGGCGACGGCGACCAGCTCGCGGCGCTCGTCGCGCCCCAGAGCGCCGATCTTGTGCTGTGCCACAGCGTCCTCGAGGAGGTCGATGATCCGGCACAGGTCCTCGCATCGATCGCCGCCATCCTGCGTGCGGGCGGCGCGGCGAGCATCGTGGTCGCCAATCGCCGGGGCGCGATCCTGGCCAAGGCGCTGGCCGGCCATATCGCCGCGGCGGTCGATCTGTTCGCCGACGAACCGGGCGGAGCGGCTGGCGGCGTTGGCGGGAGCGCCGGCAACGGGACGGGTGCAATCGCTGGCGGCGGCGCAGGCGGCAGCGGTGGCGGCAAGAGCCAGCGCCGGTTCGACACGGAATCGGCGACCGCGCTGATCGTGGCCGCCGGCTTCGATGTGGAGAGCGTCCACGGCGTACGGGTGATCGCCGACATCGTCCCCGGTACGCTCGTCGACTCCGACGCCCACGCGTTGCTGAACTTCGAACTGGTCGCCGCCGGCCACCCGCCGTTTCGGGACATCGCCACCCAACTGCATCTACTCGCCCGGCGAACGGGCTGACCGGTGCCGCCCCCGGACGCCAACTGGACCATCCCCCGCTATCGCGATGCCAGCCTGCCCGATCTCCTGCCGAGCGTGCTCGCGACCCTCACCGGCCCACGCGCCGAGGCACTCGGGTTCACCGATCATCTCGGGCTCGGCGCGCGGCTCCACGGCGTACGGCGGATCGGTGTGGTGCTTGTCGACGGGCTCGGATACCACCTGCTCGGGACGGCCGCGGCGGCCGCCCATGCGCTGTCGCCCGGCCGGGGCGGCGCGATCGCGGATATCCTCGACGGCCGACTCGGCGAGCTGGGAAAGCTCACCGCCGGCTTCCCGTCCACGACCCCGGTCAGCCTGGTCGGCCTCGGGACCGGCGTACGCCCTGGTGAGCACGGGGTCGTTGGATTCTCCGTACGAGTGCCGGGGACCGATCGGGTCCTGAATCACGTGAAGTGGTGGGACGACCCGGATCCGGACATCTGGCAACCCGTACCGACGATGTTCGGTCGGGCAGTGTCGGCCGGCGTCGCCGCGACGGTGGTGTCCCGCAAGGAGTTCACCGGCAGTGGCCTGACGACCG
Source organism: uncultured Actinomycetota bacterium (assembly GCA_963724705.1). GTDB lineage: Bacteria > Actinomycetota > Actinomycetes > Mycobacteriales > Micromonosporaceae > DASQPR01. The sequence continues at coordinate 61,506 of CAVRVS010000003.1, read as the reverse complement.
CCGCATACCGTGGCGCCGCCTACCGCGGTGCCGCCAACGTCGACGCCCTGGCGGCCGAGGTCCGCTCCACGCTCGCGGCCGGTAGCGGCCCGACCATGGTGTATGGCTATCACCCGGACCTCGATCACGCCGGGCACGTCTCGTCGATTGCGTCCACCGACTGGCGCGAGGCGGCGACCGAGGTCGATCGGCTCGTGACGCTGCTCGCGGCCGACGTACCGGCGGACACAGCCATCCTGGTCACCGCCGACCACGGACAGTTCGATGTGCCCGACGACCGGCGCTTCGACGTCGATACCGACCGCCGTCTCCGCCGCGGCGTGGACGTGATGGCCGGCGAGCCGCGCGTTCGTTACCTGCACACCGCTCCGGGCGCCACCGACGACGTGGTGGACAGCTGGCGTGGCGTGCTCGGGGACGCGGCCTGGGTCGGCACTCGCGACGAGGCCGTCGCCACCGGGCTGTACGGCCCGGTCGCACCGAACCATCTCGATCGGATCGGCGATGTGGTCGTCATCTGCCGGCAGGACTACGTGGTCGTCGCGTCGGTCACCGCCGCCTCGGAGTCGCGGCTCGGCGCCTATCACGGCGCGCTGACGCCGCCCGAGATGGAGATTCCGTTGATCGTGCTGCGCAGTTGAGGATGTCGCCGATGGCACGGCCGGCCTGACCGCCGCTCCGGGCGCAACCACTGATCCTGGCCGGGCGCAGCCGCTGAATCGTGGCCGGGCGCTGGCGGCTCGGCGGGCGTCGCTTGTCGGAGTGGGTCGTTACGCTCGGGATCGTGGGACGCAGTGCGCAGTTGCCGCGCCGCGGAAGCGGCCCGGAGCGGGGGCGGCCGAACGATTTCGGACCCGGCGCCGACGATTCCGGCTGCTCGATCCTGCACGTCGACATGGACGCGTTCTTCGCATCGGTCGAGATCCGTCGGCGGCCAGAGCTCGCCGGCAAGCCGGTCGTCGTCGGCGGCGCCGGTCCACGCGGCGTCGTCAGTTCAGCGAGTTATGAAGCGCGCGAGTTCGGCGTGCGCAGCGCTATGCCGGGCGCCCAGGCGCGCCGGCTGTGCCCGTCGGCGATCTTTCTCCCGCCCGACTTCAGCGAGTATTCGGCCGCATCACGGGTTGTCATGCAGATCTTTCGCGACGTCACGCCGCTGGTCGAGCCGCTGTCGGTCGACGAGGCCTTCCTGGACGTGTCCGGCGCGCGACGGTTGCTCGGCCGGCCGGCGGAGATCGGTCAGCACATCCGCGACCGGGTCTGGGACGAGCAACGGTTGACATGCTCGGTCGGTGTCGCGCCGACGAAGTTCATCGCGAAGCTCGCGTCCACCCGGTCGAAGCCGAACGGCCTCGCCGTCGTGCCGGCCGATCGGGTGCTCGACTTCCTGCACCCGCTGCCGGTCTTCGCTCTGTGGGGTGTCGGCGAACGCACCGCCGAGCAGCTGCGGCGCCTCGGTCTGCGTACGGTGGGCGACTTGGCGGCGGCGCCGATCGGCATGCTCCGTTCGGCGGTCGGCGAGGCGGCCGCCACCCATCTGCATGCGCTCGCGAACGGGCGCGACGACCGTAGCGTGGTGCCGACGCACGTCGAGAAGTCGATCAGCGCCGAGACGACATTCGATGTCGACATCGACGACCCGGCGATCCTGCGGCGCACGCTTCTCGCGCTTGCGAACCGGGTCGCCGGTCGATTGCGGTCGGCCGGTGTCGCCGGTCGGACGATCGCGATCAAGGTCCGGCTGTCTGACTTCCAGACGCTCAACCGGTCGCGGACGCTCGGCAGTCCGACGGATGTCGCCCGAGAAATCTTCGAGGTGGCCGTCTCCCTGTTTACCTCCCTCGCGCCCGGAGACCGGATCAGACTTCTCGGCGTACGGGCGGAGGGGCTCGTCGACGGGGCCGGACTCGTCCGGCAGCCGGCCCTCGGCGAGCGCGAGCGCGGTTGGTCGCACGTGGAGCGCGCGGCCGACGCGGCCGCGGCGCGGTTCGGCAACGCGGCCGTTCGGCCCGCGAGTTTGCTCGGCGCGGATGCCGTCGGGCACCTGCCTAAGTCGGGCGACGAGGAGCGAGTGGACTGGTGGCAGACGCCGGGTCCGTGGAACGCGGCCGATCGAGACACGCTGCCGGAAGACCGGTAAGCGCCGCCAGACCGGCCGCCACTGAGCCACGGCCGCCACTGAGCACGGAGTCGGGGCTGTCAGAAGGCCACGGAGCCTGCCGGTCCGGCGGCTTGCCTCGGGCAGTGATGACGATTCGAGGATCAATCATCCCGACCAATGATGGGGACAGGCCGCCCGAACCATCGCAAATAGCGCATGATGTGTCTCGTACCTGGGCTTACGTTTACTTGCGGTGGCAAAATCGGCTCGCTTACTGCGAGTCGTCCCGCTTTCCGCTTGGGGTTCGCACTCGTAGACTTACGAGAAGCAGCCGACCGGCTGTCGCGGTCGCTGCCGGCCGATGAGACCGGCCACGAAGACCGGGGAGGAGTGCCGTGCCACTCTCGGAACACGAACAACGCCTGTTCGACCAGATCGAGCAGTCGCTGGCGAAGGACCCAAAGTTCGCCTCGGCAGTACGTGCCAGTGACCCGCGGTTCCATGCGAAGCGGCGGATAATCCTCGCCGCGTTCGTCGCGGTGGTCGGTCTCGCGGTGGTCGTTCTGGGTGTGGCCAGCAAGAATCCGCTCGTCGGCGTCGCCGGCTTCGTCATCATGCTCGGGTCCGCGGTCTTCGGCTACCAGGCGGCACGGCACGGGCAGGGCGCCCAGATGCGAGTCGTCGGCGGGACGAGCGCCCGGACGACCCGCGTGCGCCGCTCCTCCATCCTCGACAAGCTCGAAGACCGCTGGCGCGGTCGCGACAACTTCAACTAGATCAGGCTCCGCGGCCGGCACGCATCCGATCGGACGCTCGCCACCGGAGAATTCGACACCGTACGGACCCGAACGGGGCGGTCATCGACCGCCCCGTTCCGTCGTCCTCGTGATCTGACGTGGTTCCGTGCTCGGCTCAGCGGCGGCTGCCGGCCAACCGACCTCGTACGTTCACCGCCCGCGCGACGACGTCGCGAACGGCCTGCATGGCTGCGCTGGTCGAGGCGGCCGAAGCGACGATTGCCGTACGCCACCGCGACGTGACCGACGGCGGCAGCAATGTCGCCCGTAGACGGGTCCGCCACGGCGCCCGTTCGGCGAATGCTCGTCGGATCCGCCGCATCGCCACGGCAAAGGATGGCGGGCTGCCGGGGCGGGCGGCGTACCGTGCCCGCTCCTCGGCCTGTCCGAGCGTGCGTACGTCGGACACGACGTCGTCGGGCAGGTACGGCGTGCTCGCGATGCGCTCGGCGGCCGTACGTGGAGTCTCCGACGGGTCAACACCGAACCCGAAGTCGACCAGCGTATCCATGAACTCCTCCCAGACGGCATGGATCCGTCTGCGTTCCGTGGTCGCGATGACGCCGTCATCGGTCAGCACACCGACATCGGTTTCGCCGAGCCGGTGCGCCGCGGTCGCGCTCGCACCCGATGTCCGTACGCGTCGCAGCCGCGCTCGGGTGAGGAACGGGCTAGCGGCCAACGCGAGGACGACCAGGATGATGGCGAGCGTCCACCACGGCACCGGCGATCCGCCGTGGTGGCCAGCCCCGGCGCTCGCGCCGCTCGGCCCGCCGGTCTGACCCGGACCGGCGTGAGCCGTCGGTCCGGTGGTGATGTTCTGATCGGGGCCGGTGCTGCCCGACGAGCCTGGCGTGTTCGCCGTGGCATTCGGATCGGGTGCCCACGTCGAGTACGACGTGCCGCCCAGCGACGGCGTGGCGTCGAACGGCACCCAGCCGAAGCCATCGAAGTAGACCTCGGTCCAGGCGTGCAGGTTCCGGTTCGTCATCGTCCACGTGCCGGGCGAACTCCGGTCTGGCGTGCCCGGGTTGAAGCCGAGCGCGACCCGGGCCGGGAATCCGGCCTGCCGGACCAGCCAGGCCAGGGCGGCCGCGTACTGCACGCAGTAGCCGACCTTGTTCGTGAGGAAGTTGCCGATGTCGGTGCCGGTCGTGCCGGGCTTGGTCGACGTCGAATAGGTGAAGCCGTGCGCGGTGCTGAACCATTTGTAGAGCGCGAGCACGCGGTCGTACTCGTTAGGCGACTGGGTGCTCGGGTCGTTCAGGATCGCCTTGACCTGGGGCACATTCTGGTCGGGGACCCGCGTCATCTGTTGCTCGAGCGGATTGTCCTGCGGCAACTTGACGGCCTGGCGCAACTGGTCTGCCGTGTATACGGGCCGCTGGTAGTCGAAGGAGTACGTCATGCCCTTCGACGTACCCGACCTCGTAGTGAAGATCTCGTTGGAGTCCTGGTTGTACAACCAGTTGTCGTCGACTCCCTTGAGGCTTCCAGATGTTGGCGTCACATAGATCGGCAGGTATTTGAGCGACAGGTCGGGCAGCTCCACGTCGACGTGATGCTGGCTGAACTGGATGTTCGGTCTGTCGAGGATCGTGTTCGGCAGGCCCTTGCTCACCGGCTGACCGGTCGGCGTAGCGGTGAGAAAGCCTCTGGTGGTGAGCTCGCTCGCGACGGCGAATCGCAGATAACCCGGGGTCGGGTCGTCGGTTTTGACTCTCGCCATCGTCGCTTCTTTGTTCGTCGTGAGCTGCCCGGCCAGGTTCGCCAGGAGGTCCACGGTGTCCGAGCCTTTGCACGACGAGCAGTTACCGGACCCGCTGCCGTCGCCGCCAACCGTGCCGAGTACGCCGACGAGACCCTTCCCGAAGCCGGGCGTAGCGATCGGCAGCAGGATGGCCAGCGCGACACAGCCGACGGCGATCCGCCGCCCGACCGCGGCCAGCGGCGACGGCTCCCACATGTCCACGCCCTTGCCGTCGCCGGTGAAGCGCCGGCCGAACAGGCGTACGCGATCGACATTGTCGGTCACCAGCAGCCACAGGAACCCGGCCGCGCCGATCGCGAACGGAATGAACGACACGCTCTTGAGGTCGATTGCGACCGGAACCGCATAGACCGCGAGCATCGGCAGACCGGCCGCGGCCGGCCGGCGAAGTCCCACGGCGAGCAGATCGACGAGTACGGCGACGAGACCGACGCCGGCGGTCGTGAGCATCAGCAGCCCGGGATCGCTGCGGACCGGAATGCCGAGGTTCTGAATATCGTCGCTGGCATCGGAGAGCAACTGTCCGTACTGCTGCCAGGCGGCCGGACCGGGGATGAGCCCGAGGATCGCATGGTCGCGCACGCTGATCAGGGTCACGACAAGAGCAACCGCGATCACACCGGCGACCGGCTGCGCCCAGATCGGCAGCCGCAGGGCGCGGACACCGATCGAGACCGCGCAGACGACCGCGACCACGAAGATGCTGTCGATGAGCCACGACCAGTCGCTGAACAGAACGCTCAGCGGCGCCGCGGTCATGAGCGTCGCGGCCGCGGCGACGAGCGATAGGTGCCGACGCTGGTTCACCGCACACCACCCGACACGGTCTCGGCCAGCGTCGCACGCCACGCAAAGCCTTGTGAGCCACGACCGACCTGTGGCCATATGGCCGACAGGTCCGTGCCGTGCGGCACATCGATGACGCGCCAGCCGCTGCGGAGGAGACCCAGACCGGCGACGGCGTGCGCCTCGTCGGCCGCCTCCCGCGCGTCGGTGGACAGGTTCAACCACGTCGCGCTGTTGATGAGGAACGCCACGCAGGTCGTTCCGCTGCGCCGCAGCGAGGCCAAGTTCTCGGCCTCGGCCTGGTCGAGCATCCCGAGAATCGCGATGACCAGCCCGCCATCCGATCGACGGCGGACCTGCTCGACGGCGACGGCCAGATCACCATGCTGGGACGGCTGCACTTCGGCCAGGTGGTCGAGCAACGTGACGTCGTAGCCGGCCGTGTCGACATCGGTCCCGGCGTCGGTGACCAGGCGCGCCTTGAATCCCGCGTGCCGCAGGTGTTCGGCGATGCTCGCGGCGGCCGAGACGGCCCATTCGAAACTGGCGGTCGGCCCTTCGCCGCGATGGGCGCGCGCACGCGTGTCGAGCACGATCGTTGCGCGGGACTCCCAGGGTTGCTCCTCGCGCCGCACCATCAGTTCACCCGTACGCGCGGTCGACCGCCAGTGCACCCGGCGAAGGTCGTCGCCGTGACGGTATTCGCGGGTGGCCGCGTCGTCCTCGCCATGTACGGCGACAGTGCGGGCATGGCTCTCGCCGGCCCCGGCGTACTCGCCCGCGAGGCGCACCATCGGCAACGGATGCACCTGTGGGATCACGATCAGATGATCGACACTCGGGAACGACCGCGTCAGCTCGCACAGGCCGAACGGGTCGGTCAGTCGTACGACGAGAGGCCCGACCTCGAACCGACCGCGTACGTCGGCGCGGACCGTATAGGCCACCGTGCTCGCGTGCCGGCGGCTGAGACGCTCGAGCACGATCCGGGGGCGGCTGCCGAGCGAGTACGGCAACCGGTCTTCGAGCAGCAGTGTGCCGGTGGTGAAGTTGGACAGGTTCTCCAGCCGGAGGAGAACGCGGGCCGTCATGCCGACCTGGACCCGGTTCGGGTCGAGCGACCGATGGCACGACAGCCGGTACCGGCTGCGGCCGACATGCCACGCGGCGAGCAGCGGCAGCGCGGCGAGCAGGATCGCTACGCGCAGGAAGTCCTTCTCGCCGAGGATCAGCGCGGCGAGTGCCGCGGCGCCGGCGCCGTAGAGAAAACAGCGCCCGCGACCGGTAAGCCCCCGTAAGCCTTCACGCACGACTAACGCCTCCGCGGGTCATACGGCGTGTTCGGCTGGGACGGCGGTGCGGCGGCGCGCGTCGGGTAGGCGGTCCGTGGCGCCCGCTCGGTCGGCAGCGGCAGCCGATGCACGATGTCGGACACGATCGCGTCGGTCGTACGCCGGGACAGCTGAGCCTCCGCGGTCGGGATGATGCGGTGGGCGAGCACCGGCACGGCCAGCGCCTGCAGGTCGTCCGGGACGACGTAGTCCCGGCCCTCGAGGGCGGCGACCGCCCGTGCCGTACGCAGCAACTGCAGCGTGGCCCGGGGCGACGCACCGAGGCGGAGATCCTGCGACTCGCGCGTCGCGTGGCACAACTGGACGGCGTAATACTTCACCGCGTCGGCGACGTGTACGTCGCGGACGGTCTCGATCATCCGGCGAACGATGGCGGCGTCGGCCACCGGCAGAAGGTCGAGCACCGGATCTTCGGCACCGTGCGCGTCGAGCATCGCGATCTCGGAAGCGGTGTCCGGGTAACCCATCGCGATGCGGGCGGTGAAGCGGTCGCGCTGCGCCTCGGGCAGCGGATAGGTGCCCTCCATCTCGATCGGGTTCTGCGTCGCGATCACCATGAACGGCATCTGCAGCTCGTACGTCAGACCATCGACCGTGACCTGGCGCTCCTCCATGCACTCGAGCATGGCCGACTGGGTCTTCGGCGACGCCCGGTTGACTTCGTCGCCGACGACGATGTTCGCGAAGATCGCGCCGGGCTTGAACTCGAACTCGCGCGCCTCCTGGTTGTAGACGCTGACTCCGGTGACGTCCGACGGCAGCAGGTCGGGCGTGAACTGGATCCGTCGCACCGAACAGTCGATCGAGCGGGCGAGTGCCTTGGCGAGCTTGGTCTTGCCGACGCCGGGCACGTCCTCGATCAGTAGATGGCCCTCGGCGAGCATGACCGCGAGTGCGAGCCGGATGGTCGCGGTCTTGCCCTCGATGACCTTCTCGATGTTGTGGACGATCGCGGCGGTCGCGGCGCCGAACTCCGCCGTCGACATCGGCTGGCTGCGCTCGTCGGCGCTGCGTTGAATGGTCACTGGCTGTCTCCTAGGAACGCCGTTGGCTGCCAGTGACATTCACGGGCGTGCCGATATGCCCGCGGAGGGGCCATCGATGCCTCTCCGCATGGCTGTATGCATTCTCTCAGGCTAGCCGGCTTTATGCGGACCGCCGAGAGGCACACGGGTAACGGTGTTACCGCCATTTGGGCAGGTAGCGGTAACAAGATCGTCACATGGCGACCGCGGTGCAACCGGCGCGCACCGGCAATGGTCTGTACAAACGGATGCGTTTACGCACCGGACGAATGCTCGTCCAAATCCGGCGTAGCGGGCCAATCGGCCGGCGCATCGTCACGACATCACGTCGGGGTCCGGAAACTGAATTTCACGCTATCCGGCATGTTGCGGCTGGGCAATGAGCCGTCCGCCCGGTTCGTGCGTAGCACTAACAGGTCCGCGACCGTCGACCACCGACGGCGACGTCGCCGTCCAAACCGCCAGAATCGAAACACGCCGGTACGGTGCCGGGTAGTTGTAGAGACCCAGCGGTCAAGCCGCACGCTGGTGACAATCCCCTGGCGGAGCCCTTGCTCAGACGTCGACCGTCGCACACCGAGGCTTGAAGCGGAGGCGGGAGGTCGGCGCTCAGAACCGGACGGCCGCCACGATGATGCACAGAACGAGGAGCACGAGTTGGGCGTACCACGGCTCCCTGCGGCGCACGTGGACGATGACCGCACCGGCCATGACGACCGCAAGCCCGACGGCGGCCAGCGGGGTCAGCACCGTCGCGATGCCGGTGGCCCAGGGCAGGACCAGACCGAGGGCACCGAGGATCTCCGTGGCGGCGAGCAATTTCACGTTGCGCGGATGGACGGGCTCGACCCATCCCATCTTCGGCTGCAGCTTCTCCTTCGGCTGGGTGAGCTTCGTGCCGCCGGCGCCGAGGAACAGCACCGCGAGCACGATCTGCAGCACCCATGCAACGATGTTCATGGCGAATCCGTTCTGCCGGAGGCGATCTGGCGCGAAACCGATCGGCCGCAAGCGCGACTCGAGCGGCGCCCGCAGGTCGCGCGAAACGTATCCCGCCGGCATTTCCCCGTCAATAGTTGACGTTGGCGCTCCAAACCGCGGCGCCGCGCCGGGTCCGCCGCGCTACGATGGCGACATGACGCACGCGTTCCGCCTCCTGCTTACCTAGCCGTGCTGGCGCGCCCATCCGGCGCGAACGCACGGCGACCCCTCCTGCGCGAGGGGCTTTTTTATGCTCTTGAGTTGATCTAGACAGTGCCGACGACGTGGTTTAAACCGTTCGAGATCACGGTCGGGTGCAAGTGCGCCGACCGTCGGTCCAGGCGCCTTGAGACTTAAACCGTTCGAGATCACGGTCGGCTCGAAGTGCGCCGACCGTCGGTCCAGGCGCTTCGATAGCAATGGTGGTGAGCAGCAATGACGAACGACGCCGAGGTGCCCGCGTTCCGTTACACGGCGGCGCTGGCCAACGAAATTGAGGCGCGGTGGCAGGACCGATGGCGCCGCGACGGTACGTTCCACGCGCCGAACCCGACCGGAGCGTTGGCCGAGCCGGACCATCCGCGGGCCGGTGCGCCGAAGATGTACGTGCTCGACATGTTCCCCTACCCGTCGGGCGCCGGCCTGCACGTCGGGCACCCGCTGGGATACATCGGCACCGATTCGTTCGGACGGTTCCAGCGGATGCGTGGCCGCAACGTATTGCACACCATGGGGTTCGACGCGTTCGGTCTGCCGGCCGAGCAGTACGCGATCCAGACCGGCACGCATCCGCGGACGACGACCGAGGCGAACATCGAGGAATTCCGCCGCCAGCTGCGCCGCCTGGGCCTGGGCTATGACGAACGGCGTTCGGTGGTGACCTCAGACGTCGCGTTCTACCGGTGGACCCAGTGGATCTTCCTGCAGCTGTTCAACTCCTGGTACGACCCGGATGTCGATCGCGCCCGCCCCATCGAAAGTCTGGTGGCGGCGTTCGCCGACGGTACGAAGGTGGCGGATGGGGGCCGTCACTGGGCGGACTTGAGTGAGATCGAACGGCGGCGCATCATCGACGACCATCGGCTGGCGTACGTCGCCGAGGCGCCGGTCAACTGGTGCCCGGGTCTGGGTACGGTGCTGGCCGACGCGGAGGTGACGGCGGACGGGCGTTCGGAGCGCGGCAACTTCCCGGTCTTCCACCGCACTATGCGGCAGTGGCTGATGCGGATCACCGCGTACGCCGACCGGCTGGCCGACGACCTCGACGAGATGGACTGGCCGGAACCGATCAAGCTGATGCAACGCAACTGGATCGGCCGGTCGACCGGCGCGTACATCGACTTCCCGACCGACGCGGGCGCACTACGGGTGTTTACGACCCGGCCCGACACGGTGTTCGGCGCGACGTACATGGTCGTGGCGCCGGAACACGATCTGGTCAACGGGCTCGTCCCGGACGCTTGGCCGGCCGGTACGCCGACGGCGTGGACCGACGGGCACCCCGACCCGGCGACGGCGGTGGCGGCGTACCAGGCGTACGCGAGCGGGAAGACCGACGTCGAGCGGTCAGCCGACGCGAAGACGAAGACCGGGGTGTTCACCGGCGCGTTCGCCACCAACCCGGCCAGTGGTGCCCGGATCCCGATCTTCATCGCGGACTATGTCCTGGTCGGGTACGGCACCGGCGCGATCATGGCGGTGCCGGGTCAGGACGAGCGCGACTGGGCGTTCGCCGCCGCGTACGGGTTGCCGATCATTCGCACGGTCGAGCCGCCGGAGGAGTTCGACGGCGATGCCTATCTCGGTGAGGGCCCGGCCATCAACTCCAGCAACCCGTCCGTCGATCTCGACCTGGACGGGCGCACGATCGCGGACGCCAAAGCGCGCGTCATCGAATGGTTGGCAGCCAACGGTTCCGGCTCGACGACCACCACGTATCGGCTGCGGGACTGGCTGTTCAGCCGGCAGCGTTACTGGGCCGAACCGTTCCCGATCGTCTATGACGAAACCGATCTGCCGATCGCGCTGCCGGAGTCGATGCTGCCGGTCGAGTTGCCGGACGTCGACGACTTCGCGCCGAAGACGTACGCCGTCGACGACGCCGCCTCGGAACCGGAGACGCCGCTGTCTCGGGCGACCGACTGGGTCAACGTCGAACTGGACCTCGGCGACGGTCGTGGCCGGCGGCCGTTCCGGCGCGAGACGAACGTCATGCCGCAGTGGGCCGGATCGTGCTGGTACGAGCTGCGCTACCTGGATCCGGCCAACGACAAGGCATTCGTCGACGCCGACGTCGAGCGTTATTGGATGGGCCCGCGATCACCCGCGGATACTGGCGGCGTTGACCTCTACGTCGGCGGCGTCGAGCACGCGGTGCTGCATCTGCTCTACGCCCGCTTCTGGCACAAGGTGCTGTTCGATCTGGGCCACGTGTCGTCCCGGGAACCGTACCGGCGGCTGTACAACCAGGGCTACATCCAGGCCTATGCGTACGCCGACCCGCGCGGCGCCTGGGTGCCGGCCGAGGACGTCGTCGAACGGGACGGTCACTTCAGGTACGGCGACGTCGAGGTCACCCGCCATTACGGGAAGATGGGCAAGTCGCTGCGCAACATCGTGACGCCGGACGAGATCTGCGACCGCTACGGGGCCGACACGTTCCGCGTCCACGAGATGTCGATGGGTCCGCTGGACGTATCGCGTCCGTGGGAGACGCGCGCCGTCGTCGGTCCGTACCGTTTCCTGCAACGGGTGTGGCGCATCGTGGTCGATGAGCGCACCGGCGCCGCCCGGGTGGGCGACGCGGACGCCGACCGTGAAACCATGGCATTGCTGCACCGCACGATCGCCGGCGTCACGGCCGACTACGCCGCCCTGCGGTTCAACACGGCCATCGCGAAGCTGATCGAGTTGACGAACCACCTCACCGCGGTCGCCGCGGCGGAACCGCTGCCCCGTGCGGTGATCGAGCCGCTGGTGCTGATGCTCGCACCGGTCGCGCCGCACATCGCCGAGGAGCTGTGGGAGAAGGTGGGACACGACACAACGCTCGCCTACGAACCGTTCCCGGTCGCGGACCCACAGCTGCTGGCCGAGGCGACGATCACGCTGCCAGTTCAGGTCAACGGCAAGGTCCGTGCGCGCGTCGAGGTCCCGGTCGACACCGACGAAGCGGGGGTACGGACGGCCGCGCTCGCCGCTGTCGGCGACGAGCTGGGTGGCCGGTCGCCTCGCAAGGTCATCGTGGTGCCCGGGCGCGTCGTCAGCGTCGTCGTGTGACCTGCGCTGCCGGTGTACCGACACCGCGAGGTACCGACTGATTCCGGCCGCGACACGGTGACCGGTGCCCGGTGCGGCGGTCCGGGTGAGGTTTCGGGCACCATAGTCAGGTGGATGCGTGGCTTGACGACCGGCTCGCTCGGGCGGACGGATGCGAGGACCCCGACGAGTTGATCGATCTCGGCTGTGATCTGGCCGACGCCGGACGTCTCGGCGATGCCGAGTTGTGCTTCCGGCGGGCGGCGGCGCTCGGCTCGGCGACGGCCGACTTCGACCTCGGCAACACGCTCAAGGATCAGCACCGACTAGCCGAGGCGGCGGCGGCTTACGAGCGCGCAATAGCCGGCGGCGAAACCGATGCGTGGCTGAATCTGGGCCAGGTGCTCGAGGAACTGTCCGACGAGGACGGCGCGATGCGCGCGTACGCCGGCGCGGCGAAAAGCGGCGACAGCAACGGCGCGCTGTCGCTGGCGTTCATGTTGCGTGAGCGGGGCGACGCCGCGGCGGCGTCCGAACAGGCCAGGACGGCCGCCGCCAGCGGCAATGCGCTGGCCGCGGCGGTCGTCGCCAGTTGGGATTGGGACGAGACGCTCGATCCGACGCTGGAAGCCGCGTTGCGCGCAGGGGCCGACCTCTATCCGTCGGCGCGGGCCAACCTCGCCGAACTCTTGCGTTCGACCGACCGGGCCGCGGAGGCTCGCGCCGTGCTCGAACTCGGGGCGAAACGCGGCGAGGTGGAGATCTGGCTGCCGCTGGGCAACCTGTACGTCGACGAACTCGGCGATGTCGACGCGGCCGAGCAGGCCTACCGGACCGGTATAGCCGCCGGTGACGCCCACTGCCACCTCAACCTCGGACTGTTGCTAGCCGCTCGCGGCGACAAGGACGGCGCCACCGAACAGTTCCGGCTCGGTGCCGCCGCCGGCGACGAGTCGGCCGCGCGCATGCTGCGGGGCGAACCGCCCCGTTCGTGACCAGCCCCGTGCGGGCGCTACGACGTGACGGACGGGTCGGTCACGCGGCCGACGAACAGCGGCACATGATGATCGTCGCCGACGATGGCGAAGGCGAACGGCCGGTCGGCGCGGAAGACCGGCATCACGCCCGGCGCCAATCCACTCGACAACATCATGCTGATCGCGGTGGCGGCCGCGGCGATGGTTCCGTACTCGCCGACGGTGACGTTGGCCCGGTGGATCGCCTGGTCGATGTAGAGACCCTCGGCGATACCGCTGAAGTCCGCCGCCGTGGAGAACGGAACGGTGACGCCCAGCGACTTCAGTACGCCGGCAAGGTCGATGTTGGTGGCGAAGTCGAACCGTGGCACATAGACATCGACGCGGGTCGTTTCGAGCGTAGCCGCGGACGCCGCCATCGCGGCCGGTGTCAGCATGTCGTCGGGGGACGCGCCGTGCGCGGGCAACATGACCCACATGGCGTACGGACCCTTGGCGTACGGCAATTCGAGGATCTGCGCACCGCGTACGGTGCCGTAGCGGAACGTGCCGGCCTGGTGCATCATCGGCACCGACACTGCCGTTCGGTCGGAGCGGGTGAACATCGCCGGTTGCGTCATCGTCGGATCGAACGCCTGCACCCAGTCGCCCTGAAAGAACACCGCGTTCGCGAGCACCAGTTCGGTCGCCGGGTCGAGGGAGTCGAACAGCTTGCTGATCCGGCCCGCCGTCTGGGCGGACACCCACGCATCGAGGGCTTGGGCGGCATCGGGCTTGGTGAAATCGACCAGGTGCACGCCGGAGCCGTAATCGGCCGCGAGCGCATCGAGAAACGCGGCGCCGACGCGGAAGCCGTCCTGCAGGAAGAGCGCATTGCCCAGGCTGACCGTCGGCGACGCCGGTGGATCGCCCGGCTTCCTGGACCGGACCGCTCCGGAATCGATCGGTTGGCTCGGCACGTGACCCGTCACGAGTCGCGCGGTGATCGCATTGAACGCGTCGTCGCGCCCGTGCGCCGGAAAGCCGAAGAAGTCGTCGAGTTGCTCGGCCGTCGACCCACGCGCTCCGACCCGCGCCATCGCGAACGCGCACGCCAGGCTGAGGGGTGACGCTATCCAGTTGACCGCGGACGCCTCGGCACGCAGCAGCCGGTGGGCAGCGTCGGTCATGCCGGCGACGACCGGCCCGATCGGTGCCCCCGCCGACGGCTCGACCCGGGAGACGTCGGCCGCGGTCAGCATGTCGCCGTGCTGAAGCGTGCGCCCGTCCGGCTGCCGAGCGCAGCCGACCTGCGCCGCGGCGAGCGCCGCGCCGGCCGCGAGCAACAGCGAGCGCCGTGACCACACCGTCGCACGGTTGGGCTGGATTCCATGGCCATCGATCATAAGAGCCCCCGTCGCGTCATCCCTGGTCCAGCCATCCGTCGGCGTCGCCCTTCGGCGGCACCGTCGTCCTGCCACCTAGGACGTGCGCGACCGCTGCTGCGGTTCCGTCCGGTCGCGGTCGTCGTCGCCGGGCGGCCGGGACCGCCGCCCGGTCCGGTACCAGTAGATGGCCGCACCGGCGGTGATGACGAAGCCGACGGCGGCCGGCGCGAACGTCACGAGCCCGACCGCGCCCGGCTGCACTACGGCGGCTCCGACCGCGGCGTACGCAAACGCGGACGGAGTCGCGCCGATCAGTGAACCGAGAACGTAGTTGCGCACCCGTACGGACGTGGTGCCGTACGCGTAGCCGACGAGACCGTACGGTGCGATCGGCACCAGCCGTACGACGATGACGCTCAGCAGACCGGTGCGGTTCAGCCAGGAATCGAGGCTGGCGATCCGGCCGCCGGTGCGTGCGGCGACTGCGTCGCGTCCGAGCCAGCGTCCGATGACGAACGTCAGCACGAACGCGACGACGGCGGCGCCCAAGCCTACGAACCCGCCACCGATGGCGCCGAACAGTGCGCCGCATGCGAGTGAGATCGCCGTACGTGGGACGAGCGCGGCGAGCAGCAGTGCGCCCAGAGCGATCGCGGCCGGCGGCCCCCATGCGCCGAGATCGGCCGTCGCGTCCGGGATCCGGCGCAGTGGAAGTAGCGCGGCCGCCGCGGCCAGTGCCGCGATCAGGATGAGTAAAAGGACAAATCGGGTACGGGTTCGCGGCATCCTCCCGTACCAGGGCATGAGGTTGAGTGCCCCGCTACCGCGACGCGGCGGCCGGTGCGCGCGCGGCGCGAGGCACCGCCGCCCGGACCGCGCCCAGTCGCTCGGCGCGCAACCGATCCGGCCACGTGTCGTCGATCGGATCCAGCTTGTCCTGGCCGGTGGCCCAGGCGATCAACAAATCGGCGAGGGCCGGGTTGCGTGACAGAGCGGGTCCGTGCGAATACGTGCCGATGACGCTGCCCTGCCAGGCGCCCTCGGTCGTGCCGTCGTTGCCGATACCGGCGGTGACCCGCGCGAACGGTCTCGCGTCGGTCCCGAGTCGCGTGCGCCCGCCGTGGTTTTCGAAGCCGGTCAGCGGCGGCAGACCGAGATCCGGGTCGATGTCGCCGGCAAGCTCGCCGACGGCCCGGGTCCGGCCGCGATCCGACGTGATGTCGAGCAGTTCGAGGCCGGCGTGCTTTGCGCCCTTGGCCGAGAACGACGCGCCGAGCAACTGGTATCCAGCGCACACGCACAGGACCACGGCGCGTTGGTCGACCGCCTTGTGTAGACCACGGTCCGCGTTCAGCCGCTGGGCGGCCAGGGCCTGCGGACCGTCTTCGCCCCCGCCGAGCAGATAGATGTCGGCCTTCGTGGGCACCGGTTCGTCCGAACGCACCTCGATCGTTTCGGCCGGCAACCCGCGCAGCTCCGCCCGGCGGGCGAGAATCAGCATGTTGCCTCGGTCGCCGTAGGTGGACAGCAGATCCGGATAGATCCAGACGATGCGTAGCGCACTCTCGGTGGCCGAGCTTGTGGTGGTGGCGCGGTCAGTTGACACGGTCCAACTCCGCTCGGATGTCCTGGAACGCGGTGTAGTTCGCGATGACCTCGACGCGGCCGGCCGGTACCGACCGCAGCGCGGCGCCGAACGAATTGACGTGGCTGAACGGGATGTCGTTGATGTCGAGGCGCACCGCGAGGTCGTAGGCGCGCTCGCCGGTGATCAGCACCCGCCGGCCCTGCAGCGGCGAGAAGTCGACGTCGAATAGCCACGACGTGTCCAGGCCGTCGGGGTCGCGGGAGTTGATGGACAGCAAGGTCGGCACATCCTCGGCCATGTCGAACGCTTCGAGCCAACCGGCCGGATTCTTCGCGAGCAGCAGCCGGACGTCGCGGCCGTCCCGCTGGACCTGCGCATACCGGCCGGCGATCGACACGACCTGCGCCAGCCGGGGCGCAGCGAGCCCGGGATCGACGCCGAACTCAGCTGCCACGGCGAGCGCGGTAGCGGCGTTGGCGCGGTTCACCCGACCCGGCAACTGCAGATGGATCGCGTGTGCGCGGCCGATCGGATCGATGACGGTGTCGCCCTCGACGCGCCACTGCGGCGTCGGCCGGCGCAGCGCGCACCCGGTGCACCACCAATCCGCACCGTCCGCGGCGGTTGCGGTCGGATCCGTGGGTACGGACGACGGTTGTGGCCCGGTTGGCGTTGCCGTCGGGGTGACGGGCAGGCCGGGGATGGTGTCGGCCACGGTCTGCGGGGTCGCGATCGGTGCCAGCACCGGTGTCGCCGGGTGCGAGGCGGCGCTGCCGAGCGGTCGACCGGCCGGGTGGGCCGCCTCCGGCACCGGCACAGTCGGCATCAGCATCGTCCGCTCATCCACCGAAGCGGCGCGATCGGCCGCGTGGGCGCGGTTCGGGTGACCGGGGTGTCCGCCGTTGGCGGCGGCCGGCACAGCGGTGATCAACTCGGTCGCACCGTCGAGTGCTCCGCCGGCGGCGACCGTCACCTCGTCGACGACCTCGACTCCGGGCGGCGTCGCCGGCGGGTCGGCCATGATGCTGGCTGTAGGTGTCGGTGCCGCAGCCGGCGGATCGCGACGGAACCACCGGCTCGGCCGTGGCGATCGGCGGTGCGGGTGTTGTCTCGGGTTCTGGCATGTCGCCGGCCCTGGCAGCGGGCGCGGGTCCCTCGCCCGCGACGGCGCGCTCGATGTGCGACCCGCATTCGGGGCATACCCACGAGTCGTCGTGCCACCGCTGGCCGGCCGCGACCCACGTGACGCCGGCACCGGCAGCGGTCGCGCCGCCGGCCGCCCACGTGATCATCGGGTCGTCCGCGTTCGCGACGACGTGTACGGGATGCTGCGCGAGCGTACGGCGCCAGAGATCGGCCATCATGGCGACCTCCTTGGCCCGGTCGAGCTGGTCGCGGCTCAGATTCAGCAGCGCGACGACCTTCGGCTGGGTCGACGTGAGCACCTCGGGCAGATAGTGCTCGTCGACCTCGAGCACCGCGTATTCGGTGCTGCCGGCCCGGGCCAGCGCGGAGGTGTGACCGGTCGGCATGTTGGCGCCGAGCGAGTTCGTCGCCACGTCACCGAGCACGCCCATGGCCGCCGCGGTCAGGCGCGTCGTGGTCGTCTTGCCGTTCGTGCCCGACACGAGCGCGATCTGCCGCCCGGCGGCCAGGTTGGCCAGCAGGTTCGGATCGATCATGAGGCCGAGCCGGCCGCCGATCACCGATCCGTCGCCGCGGCCCGTCACCCGCGACAGGGCGGCCGCGCCGAGCGACACCGAGGTGGCGAGTTTGGCGCGCAGCGGCTTCTTCGTGCTCACCGGGCAAGGGTATCGGACCTCGCCGAAGCGGCATATCGATCCGGCGGGGGCTGCTGTGCGCTCAGGTGCGCGTACGGAGTGCGACAAATAGAACAAATATGCAGCTCAGTGAGAGGCGCTTCGAGTGCTGCTGCGGCTTGAGCGCTAGCGGCGACCGGAGAACGTCGCGATCGGCAGCGACATGGTGAACGGCAGCGTCAGGTCGATCACGTCGTCGAACTCGCCGGTCGAGGCGTAGACATCGGTTCCGGCGTCGAGCCGGTAGGTCGCGACGCGTACGCCGCCGTCGGTCTCCACCCGCCAGAAATGCGGAATGCCGGCCTCGGCGTAGAGCGCCGGCTTCATGATCCGATCCATCGCCAGCGATCCCGGCGAGACGATCTCCACCGCCAGCACGACCTCGGTCGGCAGGTAATGCGACACGTTGCGGTCGGTCGCGTCAGCGGTCGCGACCAGCACGTCCGGTGTAAGCGATCGACGACGGTTGATGCGCACATCGACAGCTTGGGTCACGGCGAGTTCGGGCGGACACAATGCGTCGAGCGCTGCGAACAGGCGGCCGGCGAGACGCTGATGGCCGGTGGTGGGGGATGGCGACACGATCGGCACTCCGTCGATCAGCTCATAGCGACGCCCATCGTCCGGTAATGCGTCGAGATCATCGGTCGTCCACTCACCCGGCGCCGGCATGTCCCAGTCGATTGCCACGGACATCCCACGCCTCCCTTCGCCGAACGCCCTCACGATACGCCGAACGTCCGACCGTACCCGGAGTTATCCACAGCGCCCGGAAGGGCGCGTTCGACATCGGATCCGGCGACCGATCCCGCTACGGCTCGAACCGGTAGCCCATCCCCGGCTCGGTGATGAGATAGCGCGGCTTGGATGGATCCGGTTCGAGCTTCGCGCGCAGTTGAGCCACGTACACCCGTAGGTAGTTCGTCTCCGACTCGTAGCGAGGACCCCACACCTCCTGCAGCAACTGTCGTTGGCCGACGAGCCGGCCCGGGTTGCGTACCAGCACCTCCAGCAGATGCCATTCGGTCGGGGTCAGTCGTACGTCGGCACCGTCACGGGTCACCCGTCGAGCGGCCAGGTCGACGGTGAACGCATCGGTGACGGTGACCGGTGACTCGGCCACGGCCGGCGGCGCCGCCCGCCGCAGAGCGGCCCGGACCCGAGCCAGCAACTCGTCCATGCCGAACGGCTTGGTCACGTAGTCGTCCGCGCCGGCATCGAGTGCTCTGACCTTGGCCGGTTCGAGATGGCGCGCGGACAGAACGATGACCGGCACCTGCAGCCAACCGCGGATGCCCTCGATGACCTCGACGCCGTCGATGTCGGGCAGACCGAGATCCACGATGACGAGATTCGGCGGGTGCTTGATCGCCGCGGCCAGCGCATCGGTCCCGTTCGCGGCCAGGTCGACGGTGTAGCCCCGGGCGGTGAGGTTGATCCGGAGTGCCCGCCGCAGCGGCTGGTCGTCATCGACGACGAGGATCCGCGTCACGTCGTCACCTCGTCCGCGCCGACGGTCGGCAGTGTCACGGTCATCGTGAGGCCGCCGCCACTGGTGTCGGACGGGACGAGGGTGCCGCCCATCGCTTCGGTGAAGCCGCGAGCAATCGCGAGCCCGAGTCCGAGCCCGCCGTCGGCGCGCTTGTCATCGAGGCGTTGGAACGGCGCGAATACGCGATCGCGGTCGGCCTTCCGAATGCCCGTACCGTGGTCGACCACGGCCAGGGCGACGGCGGCGCCCGAACGGAACGCGCTGACCACAACCGGGCCGCCGGCTGCGGCCTTGACCGCGTTGCTGACCAGATTCGCCACCACGCGTTCGAGCAAGCCCGGATCGGCCCGTACGTACGGCAGATCGTCATCGACTGCGACCCGGACGATGCCGTGCGGCGGCGTGTGGCGCATTGCCTGCGCGACAACGGCGTCCAGCGCCACCGGCCGGAGGTGTACGGACAGCACGCCGGCCTGTAGCCGGCTCATCGCGAGCAGGTTCTCCACAAGTTCGTCCAAGCGATCGGTCGACTCCTCGACGGTGGCCAGCAACTCGTCCCGATCTTCGTCGGTGAACGCCACGTCCGGCGCGCGCAGGCTCGACGCCGCCGCCTTGATGCTCGCCAGCGGCGTCCGCAGGTCATGGCCGACGGCGGCCAGGATCGCCGTACGGACCCGGTCGACCTCAGCCAGTTGGGCCGCCTGATCCGCCTGCCGGGTCGCCTCGAGCGTACGGGCCGCGGCCGCGGCGAGTTGCCCGAGCAGCCGGCGATCCTCGGCGAACAGTTCGGGTCCGGCCGCGATCAGACGTAGGCCATTGCCGGCCGGCGCGGAGAGCCGCGCGTTGGCCGCGTCGATCGGCGGGCCGACCGCGGCGACGACGCGCTCCGGCCCGCCGTCGACCGATTCGAGCAGCGCCACGCTCGTCATGGCGAATGTGTCGCGGACGTGACCGAGCAGTCGGGGAAGTGCCTGACCCTCCAGTGGTTCGGCCGTGATCCGGCCGAGGAGCTGCGCCTCGACGCCGCTGCGGGCGGCCGCCGCTCGTTGCCGAGCCGCAAGATCGACCGCCACGGCCACGGCGACCGCGACGAGCACGTAGACGAGCAGCGCGACCAGGTTGTCCCGGCGGTCGACCGCGAGCGTGTGGTACGGCGGCACGAAGAACCAGTTCAGCAACGCGTCGGATCCGATCGACGCGGCGAGTCCCACCCACACGCCACCGATGCCGGCGGCGATCACGACCGGCACCAGGTAGAGCAGCGCGATGCTGGTCAGCGTCAGCGCGCCGCTGCGCGCCGGGACCAGCGCCGCGGTGAACGCGGCCAGGCCGACCACACCGATGGCGAGGCCGAGCCAGGCGCGCTGGGCCCACCATCGCTTCGCCGTCGGCAACGTGCTCACGTGCCCAGTTATACGGCCTCAGCGGCGGCGGCGGCGCGCCGCCTGGCACCGACCGGTCGGTGGCCGGCAACAGCGTTACGGGCGTGCCGCCCCGACCGGACCGCGATCGGCCGAAGCGCTCCGCGCCGGGTCGCGCTCGCCTTGGGCCGCGTTGCCCTCGGCCCGCGCACCAATGCGGGCGCCGGGTGGCGCCGGCGAGACCGGTGCGTGGCCGGCGGCCGAGCCGAGTTGCCACGGCACGTTGGTGACCATCACGCCGGGCTGGAACAGTAACCGCGCCTTCAGCCGCAGTGCACTCTGATTGTGCAGCAGGTGCTCCCACCAGTGGCCGACGACGTACTCGGGCAGGTAGACGACGACGAGGTCGCGCGGTTTGGCCCCACGGACTGCCGCCACGTAGTCGAGGACTGGTCCGGTGATGTCACGGTACTTCGACTCGAGCACCGTCAGCGGCACCGGCACGTCGCGGTCGGCCCATTGGCGTTGCAGCTCACGCACTTCGGCGTCGTTCGTCGACACCGTCAGTGCAGTCAGCGTGTCGGGATGCGTCGCGCGAGCGAAGGCCAGTGCCCGCAGCGTCGGCTTGTGCAGCTTCGACACCAGCACGACGGCGTGGATGCGGCTGGGCAGCACCATGCCGGCCGGATCCGGGGCGAGTTCGCGGGCGACCCGCTCGTAGTGGCGATGCACTGCCCGCATCAACAGGAACACCAACGGCATGGCGATCACGACGATCCACGCGCCGTGGGTGAATTTCGTGATGAGCACGATGACGAGGACCAGCGCGGTGGCGACCGTACCCGTCATGTTGATGAGTCGGCGCCGATGGATCGCTCGGCGCTCGGCCGGGTCGCGTTGGGTTCCCAGCGCCCGCCGCCAATGCACCACCATGCCGGCCTGCGACAGCGTGAACGACACGAACACACCGATGATGTAGAGCTGGATCAGCCGTGTCGTACTCGCGTTGAATGACCAGACGAGAAGGCCGGCGAGCACCGACAGCAACACGACCCCGTTGGAGAACACCAGGCGGTCGCCGCGTCGCGAGAATTGGCGCGGCAGATAGCCGTCCTGGCCCAGGATCGAGGCCAGGATCGGGAAACCATTGAACGCGGTGTTCGCGGCGAGCACGAGAATCGCGGCCGTGAGTCCCTGCAACAGATAGAAGCCGATCGAGCCACCACCGAACACCGCCGAGCCGAGCTGCGCGATCACCGTCTGCTGCGTGCCGCCGGCCGGAAAGCCGATGAGGTGGGCGTTGTCGGTATCGGTGAAATGCACGTGTGACACGATCGCGAGCGCGGTGATTCCGACGAACATGACGATCGCCAGGACGCCCATGATCATCAGCGTTCCGGCGGCGTTTCGGCTCTTCGGTTTGCGGAAGTTCGGCACGCCGTTGCTCACCGCTTCGACGCCAGTGAGCGCCGTGCAGCCGGATGCGAACGCACGCAACAACAACAGACCGAGGGCGATGCCGGTGATGTGCGTCGTGGTCGGGGAAATCGGATATTTCGCGCTTTCGGCCACCACTGGATGACCGGCGAGGATCTTGACGAGGCCGACGCCGAGCATCGACATCACGATCAGAACAAACCCATACGTGGGTACGGCGAAAGCCCGCCCCGACTCCCGGACGCCCCGGAGGTTCATGACCGCCAGCAGCGCGATGAGTCCGAGGCTGATCGGCACCTCGTACGGCGACAGCGACGGGAATGCCGACGCGATGTTGTCGACGCCGGCCGCCACCGACACAGCGACCGTCAGCACGTAGTCGACGAGCAGCGCGCTCGCCGCCACGAGCGCCGCGTCCCGACCAAGGTTCGCGCGGCTCACCGCGTACGCACCGCCGCCCTGGGGGTAGGCGTGGCAGGTCTGGCGGTAGGACGCGACGACGATCACGAGGAGCAGCGCGACGGCCGCGGCCACCCACCAGGCGAGGTGCAGGAGCGCGACACCGCCGAGCGCGAGCACTAGCACGATTTCCTGTGTGGCGTACGCGACCGAGGACAACGGGTCGGAGCAGAACACCGGAAGCGCGAGTCGCTTGGGGAGAAGTGTCTCGCCGAGGCGCTCAGAGCCCATCGGCCGGCCGACGAGCCACCGTTTCGCAATGTCGAACACGCTTCTATTGCAGCCCGGCGGTCGGTCGGATCCACGCGCGCTGACGGCGCCTTGATGGCGGCGTACCAGATCTTGACGAAATCTTGACGCCTCCCGGTCGCGGACCGCGACCGAGTGCTCGAAGCCGCCCATGTCACCTGGCGTTGCGGGGGCTTCAGTTGGGCACTTCGGCGCACCGCGACCCACGCAGCCGGTGCGTCGGCGTGCTCATGCGTAGCCGCTCAAATGAGGGCTTCTCCGCGCTTAGGAGAGTGTGGCCGGCTGAACGTACGGCCGTCAGCCGGCGCGCTCCCCGTGCTCGACGCAGGTTGCGCGCCAGCCGTCCGGGAATACCTGGACCTTCATCCGCCGCCGGCATTGCGTACAGAATCGGGGCGGTTCGAGCGCCCGGGCCGCGATGCAGGCAACGTGTCGATCTCCGCCGACCGCACCACCGCAACGGTCACACCACGCGACTGTGTCGAACACTGGATTCGTCCTTTCTACAGGGCGGACGACAGTGCTTTCACGGGCATCTTCAGCTCGTCCAGGAGCGCGAGATCCTGCTTGGCCGACCGGCCCAGCGTGGTCAGGTAGTTGCCGACGATGACGGCGTTCACCCCGCCGAGCAGACCGTCGCGCGTTCCCAGGTCGCCGAGCGTGATCTCGCGACCGCCGGCGAACCGGAGGATCGTGCGCGGCAACGCGAGCCGGAAGGCGGCGATCGCGCGAAGAGCGTCGCGAGCGTCGACGACGGTCGAGTCCGCGAGCGGTGTCCCCGGTCGCGGGTTCAGGAAATTGAGCGGGACCTCGTCGGGAGCGAGCGACGCGAGCTGGGTGGCGAACTCCGCCCGCTGCTCCAGCGTCTCGCCGAGGCCGAGGATCCCGCCGCAGCAGACCTCCATGCCGGAGTCGCGGACCATGCGGAGCGTGTCGAAGCGTTCCTGCCAGGTGTGGGTGGTGACCACGTTCGGGAAGAACGAGCGGGCTGTCTCGAGGTTGTGGTTGTAGCGGTGCACGCCCATCGCGACCAGGTCGTCGACCTGCGTCTGGCTGAGCATGCCGAGCGACGCCGCGACCTGGATGTCGACGGCATCCTTGATCGCTTTCACGCCCTCGCGCATCTGTGCCATCAGCCGCTCGTCCGGCCCGCGTACGGCAGCGACGATGCAGAACTCGGTCGCACCGGTCGCGGCGGTCTGCTTCGCGGCCTCGACGAGTGCCGGGATGTCGAGCCAGACCGCGCGGACGGGCGAGGTGAACAGGCCGGACTGCGAGCAGAAGTGGCAGTCCTCGGGACATCCACCGGTCTTGACCGACACGATGCCCTCGACCTCGACCTCCGGGCCGCACCATCGCGCATGCGCGCCTGGTGGGCGACGTCGAGGGCGGCGGCGACCTCATCATCGGGCAGGCGCAGGACGGCGAGTACGCCGGTTTCGTCCAGGCCGACGCCGGTTTCAACAACAGTGGCGACAGCGCGCGCGAGATCGGGATCGGTCAGCTCGGACATGTTCGTACCCTACAAGCCGCCTCGCTGATCTTGGCCGAGCTACGGCGCGAGTCCGGTCACACGGCTCTCGCGCCGCCGGCGGCGCCGAGTCAGCAATGCCATAACAGAGCGACTCGTGAGAACGGACCGTCGTTGTTCACGGGCGTTCGGCTCGTCCCGACAATCGTGTGCCCGTCGTCGGTAATGCCGTCCGGGTTTACGTACACCCGCAGGTTGTCGCCGGGTCCGGTCGGCAGCCGCTGGAGCTGACCGCCGCGGCCCACCAATCCGATGCTTGTGTAAACGCTCGAGCTGCCGCTGACCGCGCCCACGGTCGTACCGTCGTTGGCGATCGAGTTCAGCCGTACGTTCGGGTACGTAGTGAGCGCGCCGGTGGTGAGGTTCCACACCAGCGGATACCGGCCGGCGAAGATGGGGCCCTCGCCGACGGCGTAGTGGCCACGAATTTGGAAGACGTCGCCTTGCGTATCGGCATCGCCGGTGGAAAGCGTGTGACCGTTACCCTTCCCGTCGCCGACGTACGGTCGACCCCTGTCGAGCGTGCCGATCGCGCCGCCGATCAGTCCGGTATCGGAGATGGTGCTGGCGAGGAAGTTCGCGGGCAGCAGTGCGCGCACCGTGCCCGGGTTGGCCGCCGGCCAGATCACCGATGTATCGGTCTGGCCGCTGATCACCGAGCCAATGATGTCGCCGCGCGCGTTGATGGCATTCGGCGCGGCCGCGACGCCATGGAACTTCGGCAAGAGCGAGACCTTACCGTTGCGGTACACCCAGCCTGTGCCGCTGGGTCCGCTGTCGCCGATCACGACGCCGCTGGCGTTGACGGCGCTAGCCCCGGCGTCGGCCACCGGGATCAACGTCTTCTGTCCGGTGCGCAGGTCGACCAGCATCGCCTTGGTTGGTACGTAGTCGGGGAGTGGCAGCGTGAACGGCTTCATCAGCGAGGCCACGAGGTAGTGGCCGGTTGGGTCGATGACGGCGTTGCCCAAGCTGGTGAACGCGCCGGCGCTCGCGGGCGCGGTGACGGAAGTGACTGTGCAGTTGGCCACCGGCAGGTCGGCCGGCTCCGTACTGCGCGGCAACGGCGATGGCGAAGACGTCGGCACGGATACGGACGGTGCCGGGGTCGGCTCGGCGTTCTGTGGTGTCGGCAAGCCGAGCGGTATCCCGATTGCGGCGCCGACCACGACAATCGCGGCGAAGGCGCCGATCGACATCCGGCGTCGCCGGATCGCGTCGCCGTGCCGCATCGCCAGCGCGATGTCGTACCGCGGTGGGGGACCGTCGGCGCCATCGATGTCGCGCAGCGGACGAAGCAGATCGCCGCGGTCGTCGTTGGTGTTCATGTCTGCCTCCCCGGCATCGGGTACGCCAGGTCGTCGAGGTGCCGGCGTAGCGATGCCAAACCGTGCGCGGTCTGGCTTTTGACGGTCCCGGTCGAACAACGCATCATCTCGGCGACTTCGGTAACGCCGAGGTCA
Source organism: uncultured Actinomycetota bacterium (assembly GCA_963724705.1). Lineage (GTDB taxonomy): Bacteria > Actinomycetota > Actinomycetes > Mycobacteriales > Micromonosporaceae > DASQPR01. The sequence goes on along the minus strand of CAVRVS010000003.1, from coordinate 35,694 downwards.
TCGACGAACCGCAGGATGAGTACGGCCCGCTGCCGCTTCGGCAGTCGAGCAAGGGCCTGGCGCAGCACCGTACGGTCCTCGACGCTGGCTTCCTCCGGGGCGGCCGCCTCCGGTGGTAGCTCACCGAGGCGGACACGCGACCAGCCCAGTCGTCGTTCGGACAGGAATGTGTTGACCACGATCGCGCGCACGTACTGATCCACGTCCCGGCTCGTCCGCACCGACGACCACCGCAGGTACGCCTTGGTCAGGCTGGCCTGGATGATGTCGTCGGCGTGGTGCCAATCGCCGCACAGGACGTACGCGAGCCGCCGCAGGCCCGGCAGGCGCGACGAGACGAACTCCACATAGTCCGCACGGTCCTGTGTCTGCACGCCTGGCTCCTCGCATCCGCTGCGCTACCCGTATCACGCCGGCGGGTGCCCGTACGGTTGGCTGTGTCCCGTACGGTTGGCTGTATCAAGCAGCGGGCAGACCGCTGAGGCCCATCGCGTCAGGACGAACGCGTAGACCTCGGCTTCGTAGCGGACATGGGCGTAGCGGCCGGCCGGTCCGGTGTGCGCGCCGGCACCCAACTCGACTCGGAACAGCAGGTCGTCGCTCGGCTTGCCGGTGGCGCGCAGCTTCGCGACCCACTTCGTCGGCTCGTGCACGAGCACGCGGGGATCGTGCAACGCGGCGGTGACGAGCATCCGCGGCCGAGGACTCGGCGGCATGTTGTCGTACGGCGAGTAGGCATAGAGGTATGTGAACTCGTCGGCTTTCCGTGGGTCGCCCCATTCCTCCCACTCGTTGATCGTGAGCGGGATCGACGGGTCCGACATCGAGCCGATCACGTCCACGAACGGCACTTCGGCGACGACCGCACACCACCGCTGCGGCGCCACGTTCAGCGCGGCCGCTTGCAGGAGACCGCCCGCGGACAGGCCACGGGTCACGATGCGATCCGGGTCCACGAGGGGCGCATGATCCGTCGACCCGGTCCCGCCGACGGCGTCGGGCGCGGCGCCGGCGAGCCAGTTCGCCGCGGCGGCGTGGTCGGTGAACGTGTTCGACTTGGCCGCGAGATGTCCGTCGAGCCACCAGTGCCGGCCGTTTTCGCCGCCGCCGCGCGGGCTGGTAAGGGCGTAGACGACGCCGCGGTCCAGCAGACTCACGAGGCTCGGGTCGAACCACGGGTCGTCGCACGACTCGTAGGCGCCGTAACCCCACATCAGGCATGGCGCTCTGCCGTCGAGCGGAGTGTCAGCGCGCCACGCGAGCGTGACCGGGACGAGCGTGCCATCGCGGGCCGGCGCGTGGTGGCGCTCGGTTCGATACGCCGTCCGGTCGTATCCCGGCACGTCGGTCCGCTTGCGCAGGACGCGCTGGCCGGTGAACAGGTCGACGTCGAACCAGGCGGGCGGCTCGATGATCGACTCGACCTCGACCAGGATCGCGCCGCCGTCATACTCCTGGTGCTCGGCGAGGCCGATGCGGCCGGCGTCGACGTCCGCCCGGATTTCGCGCTCGGCGCCGAGTGTCGGACCAGGCGCGATATCCGCGACGCGCAGCAACGGAAAGCCGTCGCGCCGGAGTTCGAGGACGACATGGTCGGCGAATGCGTGCGCGGCGACCAGCCGCTCGCCGGGGCGGCTCGCCGATAGTTCACGCCAGGCTCCGGGCGCCTCTACCGGCGCCACCATCAGCCGAAACTCGGTCGCGCCGAGGTTCGTGGCGATCACGAACGATGCGGGTACGCCGCCGGCCGGCCGTACGTGGTCGACCCGGTACTCGATGCCCGGCTCGCGACGCCGGACCAGCGTCGGCGTGGCCGCCGGTCGGTCGGCCGGGATCGCGTAGGACTCGGCCGAGTTGCGGCTTTCGATCTCGATCACGATGTAGTCGCCCGAAGTCGTCGTCCGCACGGCGAGATCGAAACGGGCGTCGTCCTCCTGGTAGACGAGGACGTCGTCGCTACTGTCCGTACCAATTGCGTGCCGCCACACCTGGTATGACCGGTAGAGGTCGTCGTGGACGGTGTAGAAGAAGACGGACGAGTCGCTGCTCCAGGCGCCGGTCTCCGAGGCTCGGTCCACTATGTCCGGAAGATCCGACCCGGTGGTGATGTCCCGAAATCGGAGCGTGTAGACCTCGTCACCGTCGGTGTCGTACGCATATGCGAGCACCCGGTTGTCCGGGCTGACCTCGCGCACCTCAACCGCGACATATCCATCCGGCTCAGTGGCCAGGTCAGCGTCGTCGAGTACGACGTGGCCGGCTTCGACTGCGTTACGGCTTGACACGAACTGCTCGTACTCACTTCCGGTGACCGATTTCATGTAGTAGAACTGGCTACCACGTCGCCACCTGACTGATTCATCAGTCGGTACCAGGCGGTGGGCTGTCTCGGCAGACAACGCATCCCGGAGGTTGGTCAGGTGTCCGGTCATCCGGTCGTAGTGCGCGCGTTCGGCCCGCACGTACGGCAGGAACCGGGGATCGGACGTATCCCGCATCCACGCGTAGTCGTCGACGATCACGACTCCATGCAGATCCTGCGTCCTCGGCTCGCTCGGGGCGATCGGCGGTTCGGCGCTGCGGTCCGGCATGGCAGGCACGCTAGCGGTCCGGACTTGGCCATTCAACGGAGGATCCGATGAACACATCTCCTCGCGGCCGGCGCACCGTGCGCCGAGCCGTGTTTGCTGGCGTCGCGGCGGTGGCCGTCTTCGCGCTGGCGGCGAGCCCTGCAATGGCCGATCCGTCCGCGTCGCCGTCGGGCGGTGCCACCGGTTCGGCGTCCCCGAGCGCGTCCGGGCCGTCGGTGCCCCCGGGTAGTAAGACGTTCACGATCGGAATCCCGGGCGACATCGACTCGCTCAACCCGTACTCCGGCTTCCTGTCGGTCTCATACGAGGTGTACAGCGACGTCTATGACCTGCTCGAAGGGCTGGTCGCAGAAGGACTACAGCCCGGTACCCGGGCTCGCGTCCTCGTGGACGCACTCGGCCGACGGCCTCACCTGGACCTTCAAGATCCGCTCTGGGGTCACGTGGTCCGACGGCCAGCCGCTGACGGCTGACGATGTCGCATACACCTTCAACCGCGCGATCAACGACGAGGCGGCCAACGCGCAGTACTACAACTACGTCAAGAACATCAAGAGCGTCGAGGCGCCCGACGCGACCACCGCGGTCTTCCACCTGACGCGCCGCGGACCCGATCATGACGCAGCTGTGGGTGCCGATCCTACCGGAGCACATCTGGAAGAGCGTGTCGGCGAAGGACTCCGGCACGTTCACCAACACGCGATGGTCGGCTCCGGCCCGTTCCAATTGGTCAAGTGGGATCAAGGGCCAGTCCATCGTGCTCAAGGCGAACAAGAACGTACTGGGGTGGCGCGCCGAAGATCGACTACCTGGTCTACCGCGTCTACAAGGACGAGGACGCGATGATCCAGGCGCTGCGCAAGGGTGAGATCGACGCCGTCGACGAGATCTCCGCGAGCGGCTACAACTCGCTGAAAGGCGCGAAGGGCATCACCCGGATCGACGCACACCGGCACGAGCTTCGACGAACTCGGCGTTCAACACCGGTGCGGCGACGGTCGACAACAAGCCGGTCGGCAACGGCAGCCCGGCCGCGCGGACCCGAAGTTCCGTCAGGCCGTCGCGTACGCCATCGACCTCAAGTCGCTGACGCGACAAGGTGCTGCAGGGTTACGGCCAGACCGGTGGCAGTCGATCATCCCGCCGGCGTACTACCGACTTCGCCTACAGCCCCGGGCGACGGCGCCTACACGTACGACCCGGCGAAGGCGGAGCAGATGCTCGACGCGGCCGGATACACGAAGGACGCGGACGGCAACCGGATCGACCCGGCAGACGCACAAGGAGATGAACCTGCGCTTCGCTGCGCGCCCAACGACGACCCGCGCTACAAGTCCGATCGTCGCAGTACATCGTCGGGCTGGCTGCAGGACGGTCGGCATCAAGACCACGACGAAGCTGGTCGCCGACGACAAGCTGACCGACCTGATCGGCAACGGCGAAGTACGACATGTTCGTGTGGGGCTGGGGCGTCGAGCCCGACCCGAGCTTCCAGCTCTCCACGATGACGTGTGACCAGCGGGACACCGGCACGCCGAAGCGCGCCGATCGCCGGCTGGTCGGACTCGTTCTACTGCAACGCGGCCTACGACAGCCTGTACAAGCAGCAGGGCCAGACGCTCGACCCGACCGCAGCGTGCGACCATCGTCAAGCAGATGCAGCAGACAGCTCTACACCGACGCGCCGTACATCGTGCTCTACTACGCCGAACGACCTCGAGGCGTACAACTCGGACAAGTGGACAGGCATCCAGTTGCAGCCGGAGAAGGGTGGCAACGCGTTCTTCCAGTGCGGCACGTACACGTATCGGAGCGTCGACGTGAAGACCAAGGCGGTAGCGGCGTCGGAGAGCGGCGGCCCCGGCGTCGGCGCGTGGATCGGCATCGTCGCGGCCGTGGTCGTCGTGCTCGGAGCCGGCGGCTTCTTCCTGGTGCGGCGTCGCGCGACCGCGGACGAGCGGGAGTAGCCGCCGTATGACGGCGACGACCGTCGATAGCCCACCGCCGGAGGCGCCGGCCGCCTTCGGCGGTGGCGCCGGGACGAGCGATCCGACGGAAGATGCGGGTGCCGCTCCTGATCGGGCGGCGGCTCGTCGGTGCGCTCGTCAGCCTGCTGCCGTGCTTGTCTTCAACTTCTTCCTGTTCAACGTGCTGTCGTCGCGACCCGATCAAGGCATTGGTACGCAACCGGCACCTGGACGCCGGCGGCGCAGGCGCGCCTGCGCCACGAGTTCGGCTACGACCAGTCGCTCGTGGCGCCAGTTCGTCGACTACATGAACCAGCTGCTCGCTCCACCACAACCTCGGCATCTCGACTACGTTCACACGCACCGGTGTGGTCGGTGATCGTCGACGCGCATCTGGCCGACCGTGTTGCTCGTTGGTGTGTCGACGCTGCTGTCGTCGCTGCTCGGCACGTGGATCGGCATCAAGGGCGCGTGGGAACGCGGCGGCCTATTCGACAAGATCTCCAATGGCGTCGTCGGTCACGCTCTACGCGATGCCGGAGTTCTGGCTCGGCATCGTGCTGCTGCTGTTTCTCGCCGGCAACCAGGTCGGCCTCGGCCTCTTCCCGCTCGGCGGCATGAATCGACGTAGACGTCGACGTGTCCTCGCCGCCGGGTGGGTCAACGTCGCGTGGCACCTCGCCCTGCCCTGCCTCACCCTGACGCTCGCCTACCTCGCGCAGTATTCGCTGGTCATGCGCTCGTCGATGCTCGACGAGATGGGCCAGGACTACGTGCAGACGGCGCGGGCGAAGGGGCTGCGGGACCTCGCTGTGCGGCGCAACGCACGTGGTGCCGAACGCGCTGCTGCCGGCGGTGACGCAGATCCTGCTCTACTTCGGCTTCGTCATCTCCGGCGCGCTCACAGTGGAGTACGTCTTCTCCTGGCCCGGCCTCGGCACTGCTCACCGAGGACGGCGATCAGACGGTGCGACTATCCGCTGCTGCGCGGCCTGTTCCTGCTGTTCACGGCCAGCGTCATCGTGTTCAACCTGATCGCCGACGTCATGCTCGGCGTCCTCGACCCGCGGGTGAGGGAGCTATGACGACGGGCCGAGCGCCAGCCGGCGTGACGACTGTTGAGGCCCCGGGCTCCGGCGGCTCGGTCGTCTGGCGTCGCCGGCGGGCGTCGATCGGCGAACGTGGCTGGAGTTGTGGGCGCAGCCGCAGGGCAAGGCCGGTGTCATCATGCTGGGCCTCGCGATCCTCGTCGCGATATTCGCGCCGCCGTCATCCTCGGACAGGACGTGCTGAGCATCGTGCATGCGACCGGCGCGCCGTTCGAGCCCCCGTCGCTTGCCTACCCGCTCGGCACCGACGAATACGGCCGGTCGGTTCTCGACCTCTCGGCCTGGGGATCGCGGACGTCGCTGCTGGTCGGGCTTCTGCGCCGGCCATCATCGCGATGGTGATCGGCACCGTCGCTCGGCGTCGTCTCCGGTCACTTCGGCGGCTGGGTCGACACGATCATCATGCGGTTCGACGACTGGATGCTGGTCATCCCGTTCCTGCCGCTGGTCATCGTGCTGACATGCTGCTACTCGGGTCGAGGCGTCGACAAGACGATCCTCGTGCTCGGCATCACGTCATGGCCGGGATGACCGCGCGCATCCTGCGGGCGCAGGTGTTGTCGATGAAGCAGCGGCCGTACATGGAGCGCGCCAAGGCGCTCGGCGCGAGCAACCGGCATCAGATGCTCAAGCACACGCTGCCGAACATCATGCCGCTCGTGCTCGCGAACACGACGATCACCATCGCCGGCGCGATCCTGAGCGAGTCGACGCTGTCGTTCCTCGGTCTCGGCGACCCGTCGTTGACCGCGGCATCGTGGGGCACCATGCTCGACGGGGCGTTCAGCCAGGGCGCGGTCTCCCGCGGTGCGTGGGGGTACCTGCTCGCGCCCGGCATCGCGATCGTGCTGGTCGTGCTCGCGTTCACGTGGTGCGGCAACGCGCTGGAAAAGGTGCTCAATCCACGCCTGCAGGGACGGTGACCGCGATGACGCTGCTGGAGATCAAGGACCTGTGCGGTCACGTACGCGACGGAACAGGGCCCGGTGCCGGCCGTGCGCGGCGTCGACCTGACCGTCGAGGCGGGCCAGACCGCTCGGAGTGGCCGGCGAGTCCGGCTGCGGCAAGTCGACGCTCGTCGGTGCCGTGCTTCGACTTCTACCGCGCAGCGCCAAGGTGACCGGCGAGATCCTGCTGGACGGTCGCGACGTGCTGGCGATGAATCTCGGCGAGCTGCGGGCCGTACGGTGGGCGCAGGCGTCGATCGTCTTCCAGGGCGCGATGAGTTCGCTGAACCCGGTGCAGAAGATCAGCAAGCAGATCGCCGAGCCGATCCTGTTGCACGAGAAGGTCTCGGACCGCGCCGCCCGGACGCGCGTCGGCGAACTCCTCGAACAGGTCGGCATCGCCGCCGTCGCGGATGGACCAGTATCCGCACCAGTTCTCCGGCGGCCAGAAGCAGCGCATCATGATCGCGATGGCGCTGGCCTGCCGGCCGAAGCTCATCCTGGCCGACGAGCCGACCACGGCGCTCGACGTCATGGTCCAGGCGCAGGTGCTGACGTTGCTCACCGATCTGGTCCGCGACATGGGCCTCGGGATGGTGCTCATCACGCACGACCTGTCGGTGCTGGCGCAGACCTGCGACCGGGCCGCCATCATGTACGCCGGCAAGGTCGTCGAGAACGGGCCGACGGCCGAGGTGTTCGGCGCGCCGTCGCACCCGTACGCCCAGGCGCTCGCCGGCGCGTTCCCGCGTATCGGTGACCAGTCGTCGCGGTACGCGCCGCGGGGCCTCGGCGGCGACCCGCCGCACCCGGCCGATCTGCCGAGCGGCTGCACGTTCCATCCGCGGTGCCCGGTGGCCCGCGACGAATGCCGTACGGTCGACGTGACACTGTGGCCGGCCGGCGTCGATCACAGCGCGGCCTGCGTGCTCGTTCGGGACGACGTGCCCGACGAGATGGCCAGTGGTGAAGGAGTGCCGGCATGACGGCCATGACGAACCCGGCTCCGGCCCCGCGTCAACCGGCCGACGCCGGTCCCGTGCTGGAAACCCTCGACCTCCACCTGACGTTCAGCGGTCGGGGTCTGCGCCGCGGATTCGACGCGCGCGCCGTCGACGGCGTGAATCTCCAGATCCGGCCGGGCGAGATCGTCGCGCTGGCCGGCGAGTCGGGCTGCGGCAAGACGACCCTGGCGCGCACGATCCTGGGCCTGGAGAAGGCCGACGAGCGGCGGCATCCAATACCAGGGCCGGCCGCTCGGCTACTCGATGAAGTCACTGCGCGCCTACCGCCGCGACGTGCAACTCGTGTTGCAGGACCCGACCGGTGCGCTGAACCCGCGCCAGTCGGTCTACGAGGCGGTCGCCGAGGGCATCCGGATCCACAAGATCCCCGGCAACGAGGAGCAGCTTGTCGCGGACGCGTTGTCCCGGGCCGGATTGCGGCCGCCCGAGCGCTTCTTCCTCTCCTATCCGCACGAGCTGTCCGGCGGCCAGCGGCAGCGCGTCGTCATCGCCGGCGCGCTTGGCGCTGCACCCGTCGGTGATCGTCGCCGACGAGCCGGTGTCGGCGCTCGACGCCTCGGTCCGCGGCGAGATCCTCGCGCTGCTGCTGCGACTGCGCGAGGAGATGGGCCTGTCGGTGCTCGTGGTCACGCACGATCTCGGGCTGGCGTGGAACATCGCCGACCGCATCGCCGTGATGTATCTCGGTCGCATCGTCGAGGTCGGGCCGACCGAGGAGGTGCTCGCGAACCCGCGGCACCCGTACACGCAGGCGCTGCTCGCCGTGGCCGGGGACGGCAGCCACACCCGGCGCGACCGGCCGACGCTGCTCAAGGGCGAGCCGCCGGACCCGACGCGCATCCCGACCGGTTGTCGCTTCCATCCGCGCTGCCCGGCGCTGCCGACGGGCGCGCTGCCGAGGCCGGGATCGCCGACGCGTGCACGTCCGTCTCGCTGCCGCTGCTGCCGTCCGCGACCGATCAGCATCTGGCCGCCTGCCTGCTGCATGAGGACGTTCGCGGGGCCGTCCCGGCCCGCGGGTGACGATCCCTCAGCGGCGGTACGTCCGGAGCAGCTCCGCGACCGCGTCGGCGGGCAGGCCCTCCGATGTATTGCCGTCCCGTCCGACCACGGTCGGCGCCTGGAGCAGGCTGTTCAGCACGGCCTCCTCGGTCGCCTCGACCACGCCGGCGAAGAAGTCGTTGAGGCCGGCCGCCACCACCGCCGACGTGGTTGCCGCGGTGCCGCGCGGCGCCCGCAGCCCGGTCGCCGCGGCCACGAAGATCTCCCCGCTGCCGTTGCTGGCGTACGAGCCGGTGCGCGCGAGCCCGAGTCCGGCGCGCCGGGCCAGCCGCCGGCAGTCGGCGGCGGCGATCGGCGCGTCGGTCAGCACGACCACGATGCACGACCCGGCGGGTGGCGCCGTGGGCTGCGGCGCCCCGGGCATGAGGCGCCCGACCGGTACGCCGTCGACGGTCAGCCGCTCCCGGTCCCCGAAGTTCGTCATCACGAGCACACCGACCGTGTACGACGGACCCGTGCCGTCGATTGGTGGCACGATGCGGGAGGACGTACCGATGCCGCCCTTGAAACCGAGGCAGCTCATGCCCGTACCGCTGCCGATCGCACCTTCGCCGGGCGCGGACGCCGCGCCGGCCGCGGACGCCGCCGCCGACGCGCGTGCGGCCCGCAGCGCCGCCACGACGTCGTCCCGGCTGACCTGCATCCGGCGTGCGTCGTTCAAGAAGCTGTCGTCGCATTCGGCAACGACGGGAATGATGACGTCGTCGGTGCCGATGCCGGGGTCCTCATCCGCGAGCACCTCGCAGGCGGCGTCGTATACGCGACCGACCTGCATCGTCGAGGTGAGGAAGATCGGCGTTTCCAGCGCACCCCACTCCTGCATCGCGATGAAGCCGGTGCATTCGCCGGCGCCGTTGAGCACGGCGCCGCCGGCCGGGATCGGTGCGCGGAAGAGATTGCCGCCGGGGTCGATCACGGTGACACCGGTCCGGGCCGCGCCGCGGCCATCCGGCGGCGCCGGCTCGTCCCGCCAGACCGTGGCGTGGCCGACGCCGACGCCGGGCACGTCCACGATCGATGCCGTCGGGCCCGGTTGTCAGAAGGCCGATCCGGAGGCCGATGTCCGCTGCACGTGGCATGGCGGCAGCGTAACCGTTGACCCGATCGGCGTTTCGCCGATCACCCGAGCATCGATGGAATCCGAGGAGCGTCGCCATGTTGCAACTGCCCGTCGTGTGGGCCGAGGACACGCTGGCGCACGTGCCCGGGGCCGAGATCTGGATCGGTGTCCCCACGCCGGGCACGGAGCTGCCGGAGCGCGCGCTCGTGATCCGGGAAGCGCTGTCCGCCGCCGGAGCGCGCATCGTCGCCGCCGAGTCGCACGACGACACCGTGCTGCGCCGCGTCCACGACGATGGTCTGTTGACACATCTCGCGACCGTCTACGACGAGTGGGTCGCGCGCGGATACCAGGAGTACCAGCACAATGTGGTGCCGTACGTGTTTCCGACCGACGGCATGCTCGACGGGCTGCCGGTGCGGTCGCCGTACGCCACGCACGGCCGGGCCGGGCGCTACATGTACGACACGATGACACTCGTCGGCGAGGGAACGTGGCGGGCGGCGCGGGCCGCGGTCGACGCCGCCCAGACCGCGGCCGACCTCGTGGCCGGCGGGGAACCGGTGGCGTACGCGATCTGCCGGCCGCCCGGCCACCACGCGACCCGTACGGCGTTCGGCGGCTCCTGCTATCTCAACAACGCGGCCGTGGCGGTGGAGACGTTGCGGGCGGCCGGGGTTGCGACGGGTCGCCGTCGTCGACATCGACGCGCACCACGGCAACGGCACGCAGGCCGTGTTTTACGGCCGCGGCGACGTGTTCTACGGCTCCGTACATGTCGATCCGGGTGCGGGCTGGTTTCCGCACTATGCCGGGCTACGCCGACGAGACCGGTCGCGACGCGGGGGAGGGCGCGAACCGGAACGTGCCGCTCGCGCCGGGATCCGGCGACGAGGCGTGGCTGGCCGGGCTGGCCGAGGTTTGCAGCGCGGCGTCGGCGTTCCGGCCCGAGGCGATCGTCGTGTCGCTCGGTGTCGACGCGGCCGCCGACGACCCGGAGAGCCCGTTACAGGTAACCCGGGATGGCTACCGGCGCTCCGGTGCGCTGATCGCCGGACTCGGCGTGCCGATCGTCGCCGTACACGAAGGGGGCTACCACCTGGCGACGCTCGGCGACCTCACGGTTGCCACCCTGATCGGTCTCACCGGCCGGGCCGGGTGACCTCAGCCGAGGAAACGCGCCTTGCGTGCGAGCCATTCGTCTCTCGTGACGGCATATTCCACCTCGCCGTGTTCGGTCCCCGGAATCGGGTCGTCCCACTCGTCGTGGCGGGTCCCGACGTGGATCAGGCCGCTCTTCTCCAGCACGTTGCGGGACCGCCTATTGACCGCCATCGTCTCGGCGATGACGGTGGTCGCGCCCCACTCTCCGAACGCCTTGTCGATGAGGATGAGGGAGCCTTCGGTCGCGTACCCGTGCCCCCACGCGGACCGCCGCAGCCGGTAACCGAGCTCGGGTACGTCGTCTGGATAGCCGTCCTTCGGACGCATGGCGAACCAGCCGATGAACGCGCCGGTGGAAAGCACCTCGCCCGCGAAGTAGCCCCAATGTGGCCAGCGTTGGTAGTAGCCGAGCAGCCGCGGCAGGACCTCGTGGCGGATGCGTTCCCGAGACGTCGGCTTTCCGCCGGTGAGAAACTCCATCACCGCCGGGTCGCCGTCCAGGTCGACCAGAAGATCCTCGTCGTCGGCGGTGAACCGGCGCAGCCGCAGCCGCGGCGTCTCGATATCCGTCGTCACGCCCCCATCCTGTCCCGGCTCGACCGCACGCGCTGCCGAATATCCGGCTGCCGTACGCGGTCCGCTCAATCGCCTAGCTCGTGAGCTTGGGCAGTACGTCCCGGCCGAACAGCTCGATCCACTCGGTCTGGTTGCGGCCCACGTTGTGGAGGTAGACGCGATCGACGCCGGTGTCGAGGAACCGTTGGATCTCCGCGCGGTGCGCATCCGGGTCGGACGAGATGAGCATGCGGCCCTCGAAGTCCTCCGGCCGCACCAGCTTGGCCATCTGCTCGAATTCGTGCGGCGATCGGATGTCGCCCTTCGGGAACTTCATGCCGCCGTTGGGCCACTCGTGCATCGCGTTCGCGAGTGCCTCTTCATCGGTCGGCGCCCACGACAGGTGCAGCTGCAGGATCTTTACCTGGCTGCCGGCCTCGCGGCCGGCCTCCTTCGCGCCGGCGTCGAAGCGATCGAACAGATTCCCGATCTTGTCGAGCTGTCGCACCGGGAGTGATGATGCCGTCCACCTGTTTGCCGGCGCGCTTCGCGGTGATCGGCCCGGAGGTCGCGATGTAGATCGGCGGCGGCGACGCTGGCATCGACCACAGGCGCGCGGTCTCGAGATGGAAATAATCGCCCCGATGCCTGACGTCCTTGCCGGTGAAGAGCTTCTGGATGATCTCGATGGCCTCCCACATGCGCGACAGGCGCTCCTGGCGCTTCCGGCCAGTAGCCGCCGACGATGTGTTCGTTGAGCGCCTCGCCGGAGCCGAGCCCGAGCCAATGCCGGTCCGGGTACATGGCGGCGAGCGTGGCCGACGCCTGCGCCACCATGGCCGGGTGGAAGCGGAAGGACGGGCACGTCACGCCGGGTCCCATGTCGCCGGTCGTACGTTCGCCGATCGCGGTCAGCACATTCCAGACGAACGACGCATTGCCCTGCGCCGGCACCCACGGCTGGAAGTGGTCGGCGACCATCGCGCCACGGAATCCGGCCTGCTCGGCGAGTGCGGTCAAGTGCGTCGCCTCGACCGGATCGAATTGCTCGAGCATGGTCGCGTATCCCACGTGGGCCTGGCTCATTCGCACGCTCCTGTCCTCGACGTCCGGCCGCGCGATATCCGTCTGATCGCGTTGCCGCCTCTTTCACGCTAGCGGTCCGACTCGGCGGGGGACGCAGGGGTAGGCGGCGACGCGTACGGTGGTATGCGGCGAGCCGACGGGCTAGCCGAGGTCGGCGACGCCGATGCCCAGCTCGCGCGAGGCCGCGATGCGTACCCAGTCGGTGAGCTGCCGGCGGGAGATGACCTTCTCGTGGACGGTGACCTGCACGGCCAGCCCGTCGATCAGCGCGATCAGCCGCCACGCGGCCCCGGCCGGGTCGTCGCAGGTAAATGTGCCGTCCTTTACGCCGGCGCCGATGACGTCGGTCAGACCTTCCTTCCAGCGCAGATCGAGTCGGCGCGACACGGACTCCAGCTCCGGCACCCGCATCGACTCGGCCCAGCCGTCGATCCACATGGCCCAGGCCTTCGAGCTGCCGGTCGGCACGTACATCTTCAGGATCTTGCGCAGTTTCACGAGCGGCGACGAGGCCGACCCCAGTACGACGTCAAGGCGCGCCAGGTCCTGCTCGGCCGCGTATGCGAAGGCCTGCGCGAGCAGCCGGTTCTTCGTCTCGAAGTGGTAGAACACGAGCGCCTGACTGACGCCGGCGGCGGCCGCGACGTCGGCCGTACGCGTGTTCGGCAGGCCGCGCGCGAGAATGACATCGCACGCCGTGCGCATCAGCGCATCGAGTCTCACCTCGGCCGATCGTCGGGTCACGAGCAGATACGGTAGCCCAAACGATGTCGGCCCGCGCGCCCTCGACGCTGACTGAGCGGACAGTTAACGGCCAGCTCAATGCGCGTACGCCGTGGTGGCTTCGCCGCCACCGTACGGGCGTCGGGCCAGGGCGCGACGACCGGCGACGGCGAGCACCGTACCGAGCGCGCACAGGCCGATCGCGAGGGTGATCGCCATGGTCAGCGCGCTGCCGTTGCCGAGCGAGCTGGACATCACCACGGCGGCGAGGCCGCAGCCGAGGGCGAAGCCGAGATAGATCGCGGTGCCGGACCAGGTGAACGCCTCGGTGGTCTGGTGGCGTGGCGCCAGATCGGTGACCAGGGCGCCCTCGACGGCGGTGGTCGGCGATATCACCAACCCGGCCGCGAAGAGCAGCACGGCCAGCGTGATCGGTCCGTTGGCCAACAGCATGCCGGTGAACCCGACCACGTTCAGGCTCATCAGGATCGTGTACTGCCGGTGCAGCGGCGTACGGAAGTCGTGTCCGCCGAACCACAGACCACCGACGATCGATCCGGCGCTCCACACCGAGAACAACAGGCCGCCGACGGCCGCCTGACCACGCGCGTTCATATACGCCGGAATCGCCACCTCGAGGACTCCGAACGAGGCGGCCTGCAAAGCCGACACGACCAGCACGATGCGCAGGCCGCCGTTGCCGAGCGGGCCGATCATCCGGCGCCACCGTGACGGGCCGACGTGCGGCGCTCGCTCGACGACGTACCCGTGGCGGACCGAGCGTGCGGCCGCGAGCCAGAGTGCGCCGCCAACGGTGAGCGCGGCCGCGAGGAGCGTGGCGGCATATCCGTCGAGGACCGCCGAGACGACGCCGACCAGCGCTGGGCCGACAACGTACGTGATTTCGACGAGCAGGGCGTCGAGCGCGAACGCCGTGCGTCGGGTTGCCTCGTCGGGCGCGAGCCGGGGCAGGACGGTGCGCGTGACGGCCGCGATCGGTGGGTTGACCGCGCCGATCCCGGCCGCGACCGCGACGACGACCGCGGCCGGCACGTGGGCGTGCAGGACGAACACGAGCGCGACGAAGGCGGCGCCCTGCGCGAGTCCGGTTGTCACGAGGACGATCGAGGCGTGTCCCCGGTCGGCGAGTCGGCCGAGAGGCGGACCGAACGCCGCGGTGGCGGCCGAGTTGGCCGCGGCGGCGAGGCCGGCGACGGCGTAGGAGCCGATCCCCGCGTGCACGACCAGGACGAACAGCAGCGTCGCCATGCCGATCGGTAGTCGGCCGATCAGTGAGGCGATGAAGACGGGTCCGACGCCGGGCGCCACGAACAGCGCGCGATAGCGACGGGCGGCGGTGCGCATGCGGGGTCAGGCCTCCGGCCGCGAGCCGGCGCCGAAGGACGTCGCGCCGCTCACCGTCATGATCGTGTTCTCCCGCATCGCATGGCGCTGGCAGTCGGGCACGGGGCGGATAGCCACAGCCGACGCTCACGCTACGGTGGCGGCCACACCAGCGGCAACACATTACTGACTCGTCAATCAGTAACGTTCGTCTCCCGGCGATCCCGTCGGGGAACCAGCGACTGGGCGATCGAGGTGGCGCAATCGTCGAGTTCGACCGAACGAGCGAGGCCGTTGGGCGCGGTTTGTCGTAAATTGACGCCGTGCCGCTTCCCCCACTGAGCCCGTCTCGTCGTGTCCGCCGCCCGAGCAACCGCCTGTCGGCACTTGTGGCCCTGATCGCGACCGTCGCCCTGGTCGCTGCATGTCAGATCGGTTCGGACAACCCCGATGCGCATGCGTCGTTCGCGAGCGGGCGGCCGGCCGCGTCCGGCGGGGCGTCGACCGGCGCAGCGCCGACCACCGGCTCGTCGAGCGGACCGAGCGCTCCGACCGATATCACGCTGGAGTTCGCCGGCGATGTGCACTTCGTCGCGCGTACCGCGAAGCTCCTGAACGATCCGACCACGGCCTTCGGGCCGTCGATCACGCCGCTGCTGTCCGCCGCCGACGTGACGACGCTGAATCTCGAGACGGCGGTCACCGACCGCGGCACTCCCCAGCCGAAGACATTCCACTTCCGCACGACGCCGTCGGCCTTCGACGCGGTCCGCGCGGCCGGAGTGGACGCGGTGACGATCGCGAACAACCACATCCTCGACTACGGCCGGATCGGCCTCGCCGACACGCTCGCCGCGGCCAAGGCCAAGGACTTTCCGGTGTACGGCGCCGGCCCGAACGCCGACGCCGCGTGGGCGCCGTGGATCACGACCGTACGCGGGACCCGGATCGCCTACCTCGGTGTCTCCGACGTCCAGGAACTGTCGAGCACGTGGATCGCCACGGCGAGCCGGTCCGGTGAAGCGATCGCCAACAACTTGAGCCGGACATTGGCCGCGATCAAAGCCGCCCATCGCGCCGCGGACGTCGTGGTTGTCTTCATGCATTGGGGCACCGAAGGCGATTCGTGCCCGAACGGTTCACAGAAGAAACTGGCCAAGCAGATGGCCGACGCCGGGTGCGAACATCATCATCGGCTCGCACGTGCACACGCTGCAGGGCAGCGGGTGGCTCGGCAACACGTTCGTGGCGTACGGGATGGGCAACTTCCTGTGGTACATCAACTCGTGGAGCACCGAGACCGGCGTGCTCAAGCTGACGCTCCACCCGGGCAGCGACGAGCCGTATAAGGCCGCGTTCACTCCGGCGATCGTGTCCGGCACGGGTCAGCCGGTCATCGCCACCGGTGCCAAGGGGGCGGCGATCGCCAAGCGCTATGCCGCGCTACGGGGGTGCGCCGGCCTGACCGCCGCGCCGACTCCGTGACCGTCCGGCCCCTCGTAACGCTGAAGACCCTCGTACCGCTGGAGAAGGGTTAGGCGGTGACCGACGCGATGCCGGAGCGGGCCGCGTTGCCGCCGGAGACGACGAGCACGATCGGCCCGACCGCCGGTACGGCCACGGCGCCGGATCGAAGCGCCGCGAGTCCGACCACCGAGGACGGCTCCACCAGCAGCTTCGTCGCGTCGAGGAACGACCACCAGGCGTCCCGGATCGCGGCCTCCTCGACCGTGACCACCGAGTCCACGTTCGCCTGGACGTGCGCGAGCGTGTTGGGACCGGCGAATGGCGCGGCGAGACCGTCCGCGATCGACGAGGGCTTCGTGGGCGGTGCCTGCGCCGCGCCGGTCGCGAGCGCGTGGGTCATCGCGTTCGCCGTGGCCGGTTCCACCCCGACAACCTCGGCGGTACGGCCGGATCGGGCCGCCCGAATCGCCGCCGACACGCCCGAGATCAGCCCGCCCCCGCCGACCGGTACCAGGACGAGGCCCGGCTCCGGGCAGTCGGCCATCAGCTCGACGCCGACCGTGCCCTGGCCGGCGATCACGTCCGGGTCGTCGAACGGGTGCAGCGCCAGGTAGTTCCGTTCGGCCGCGAGCCGATGGCACGTGCCGACGAGATCGTCGGTGAACACGATCTCGCCGCCGTACCGGTGCACGGCCTCGACCTTGGCCTCGACGGCGCCCGGCGGCATGCAGACCGTGGCCGGGATGCCCAGAATCCGCGCGGCGTACGCCGTTGCCGCGGCCGCGTTGCCGGCCGAGAACGTGGTCACGCCGGCCGGTGGATCGTCGCTGGCGGCGCGGGCCAGCATCGCGTTCATCATGCCGCGCACCTTGAAGCTGCCCGTGTGCTGCAGGTTCTCGGCCTTGAGCAGCACCGGTACGCCGAATTCGTCGGACAGCCGTGCACTGGGCAGAAGTGGTGTCCGGACGACCTTGCCGGCGAGCCGGTCGGCGGCGACGGCGAGCGCGGCGCCGTCCACGAGACGTACGGGATCGAGAAGGTCCACGGCCGGGAACTCTAGTCGGCGTCGGGGGCGGTGACCCAGCCCGAGACGAGGACGAGCCCGGTCGCCCGGTGTACGGCCAGGAACCCGTACGCCCGGTCGAACGTCGCCGTCACGCGCCGGACCTCGTATTCCTGCACTCGGCGCACCATTCCGGTCGGCCGCATGGTCAGCGCGGTCACGGCGGCGGCCCGGAATCCGGTGTCGGTGAATTCGGCGATCGCGTCCTGCGCTGCCTTGCCGACGGCGATCGGTCGCTCGCTGATGCCGGGCAGACGCTGCTCGCTCGCGTCCAGCACGGTGTTGAGCCCGAACACATCCGGGAACGCGGTGAGGTCATGGCTTGCCCGTACGGTGAACTTCGGCGCCTCGACCACACACTGCGGTGCGTTGGTGGTGCTGACCGTGTGGTCGACGACGATGCCGGGTGCCGGTGCGCCGTCTAGCAGTTCGTCACCGTCCGTGGCCTCGGCCGCGCCGGTGACCACGGCGAATCCGGCCGACAGCGTCTCGCTTGCCGGCACGCCAGCCGGACCGATCACGAGTTCGACGTCGATACCGTTGTCGCCCTCGATGCGTACGCAGGCGACCGACTGGTTGGCTCGCACGATCGATGGGGCATCGGTGGTGCGGGTCATCAACGGCCAGGGGCCGGGCGACCGGGTCTTGCCGAACGGCTGCCGCCACGTCGTACGCACCGTGAGCGCGCTCGCGAGCAGCAGCAACGTCGATGTGTCGATCCGTACCGGCATCCGCTTGATCATGCCGTCGGTCCGGTCCCGGGCCCAGGCGTCGAGCGTCGCCTGATCGGCGCCGAGGTCGCCGGTGAATCTCTCGTGCACGCCGGGTGGGAGCTCGTCCAGGAACTCCGGCCGGATCGGCAGCTCGGCCCGGCTCCATAAACCGAGCGCCGCGCTGACGCCGTCGGCCGCCGTCAACGCGTCGAGCAGGGCGCGGCCGGCCTGCGTACCCGTATCCGGGTCGACGCCGACCGCGACCGCGAGTTCGTCGCGGGACGTGCCCGCCGCGGCGCCGGCCACGATCGCGAGCAGTGGCCACACGGCCGCGCCGGAACTCACGGTCGGATGGTTGCCGATCGCGTGAATCCAGCGAGCGGTGAGCGCGTTGGCCGGCGCGACCGGCAGGACGAGGTCGGTAGCCATAGGACAACTGTCGCAGATCGGCCGCGACGACCGGCGACCGCCCGCTCTGGCGCGGATGTGGGCCACGCCACGTTTCGGTCCACCGTCGCACACCGTGCGGTGTACCAGGATGGACGCATGGAGTACGTGAAGCTTGGCAAGACCGGTCTGGAAGTCTCCAAGATCTGTCTGGGCGCGATGAGCTACGGCGAACCGGATCGCGGCGGCCACCCGTGGTCGCTGCCGGAGGACGAGTCCCGAACGTTCCTGAAGCGGGCGCTGGAGCTGGGCATCAACTTCATCGACACGGCGAACGTCTACTCGGCCGGCAGCAGCGAGGAGATCGTCGGCCGGGCGGTGGCCGATTTCGTACCGCGCGACGAGGTCGTCATCGCGACGAAGGTGCACGGCGTGATGCGCCAGGCGCCCAACGGCGGCGGCCTATCGCGCAAGGCGATCCTGTCCGAGATCGACAACAGCCTCCGTCGGCTGAACATGGACTACGTGGACCTCTACCAGATCCACCGCTGGGACCCGAAGACGCCGATCGAGGAGACGCTCGAGGCGCTGCACGACGTGGTCAAGTCGGGCAAGGCCCGCTATATCGGCGCGTCGTCGATGTACGCGTGGCAGTTCGCCAAGGCGCTGTACCTGGCCGACCGCAACGGTTGGACGCGTTTCGTGTCCATGCAGGACTACTACAACCTGCTCTACCGCGAGGAGGAGCGGGAGATGATCCCGCTGTGCATCGACCAGGGCATCGGCGTCATCCCGTGGAGCCCGCTGGCACGCGGGCGGCTGACCCGTGACCCGGAGACGAAGACCGCGCGGTCGGAGACCGACCCGTTCGGTCGTTCATTGGCGACCACGACGATCGAGCTCGACCGCCCGATCATCGACCGCGTCGCCGAGGTCGCCGAGAAGCGCGGCATTCCGCGCGCGCAGGTCGCGCTCGCGTGGGTCGCCCGGCGCCCGGGCGTCACCGCGCCGATCGTCGGCGCGACGAAGCCGAACCACCTCGAGGACGCCGTGGCCGCTCTCGATCTGGAGCTGACCGACGACGAGATCGCGTCGCTCGAGGAGCCGTACGTGCCGCATCCGATCAGCGGCCATCAGTAGCAGGCCACCAGTAGCAACTGAACCCGATCCGCCCTGACTCTATCCGCGCTGAGCAACCGGCCGGCCGTCCACATGGGATGGTCGGCCGGCGTCGTGAGGCCGGTCACAAGGCGTCCGGACCAGGCCTAATTCGGTGTACGCCCGCCGTGCGACGGTGCCAGACTCGTTGGTCTGGCCCGCCGACGGGCGCGCTCGTCACGGGTCGGCGATGGGCTCGGATCCGCTGTGGCGAGGGTCACGCTGACTTCAGGTGTACGAAACGGTTCCGTACACCTCGGATTCGGAGTACCGTCACCACGAGAGCACTAGGGAAGGAGAGCGTGTCATGGACATGGTTGTCGCGGCGGCCCGGTCAGACCGTCACGAAGCCATCTGCGACGCGGTCTTTGACCTGTTGTGCGAGGTCGGATACGACCGGATGTCGATGGATGCCGTGGCGGCGCGGGCCCGCGCCAGCAAGGCGACCATCTACCGGGCCTGGCCGAACAAGCCCGACCTGGTGACGGAGGCACTGGTGTATCGCTTCGGCGATTCTCCGGTAGCGCCGGACACCGGATCGCTCCGCGGTGACCTGATCGCGCTCATGACCGGAGCGTGTCAGGTCGCGAACAGTCCGGACGGCGCCGTCATCACCGGACTGCTCACCGCGGCGACCCGCAACGCCGAGCTGGCGCGCACGCTGCACCAGCTCGTCTACGAAATGAAACACCCGGTGCACCTGACCATCATCGGCAACGCCGTGGCTCGGGGCGAGATCCCCGCC
Organism: uncultured Actinomycetota bacterium; assembly: GCA_963724705.1. GTDB lineage: Bacteria > Actinomycetota > Actinomycetes > Mycobacteriales > Micromonosporaceae > DASQPR01. The sequence continues at coordinate 15,528 of CAVRVS010000003.1, read as the reverse complement.
GACACCTCGGCCGAACTACTGCACGAGGTCCTTCACTCCATGGTCCTGACCAGGAAGCTGTGGGCGGAGACCGGTCTCGACGACGAATTTGTCGTACACGTCGTCGATGATGTTCTCCTGCCCGTCCTGAGGAAGGGCGCCTAAACCCCCCGGTTTGGAATGATCGCCGGTCCGTAACGTCGCGGACGCGGTGGGATAACCGCGCGCTCGTAGCGTGTGCGTGGCAGTCACTTTTGCCTTGAAGGAGAAGAAAATGCCGCAAGATAACGCCGTGGCAGCGGCACCGGCGGCCGGGGTCCGCGCCACCGCACCTCCCGACCGTCGCTGGTGGGCCCTGGTGGTGATCATGCTGGCGCAGTTGATGGTCGTCCTCGACGCCACCGTGGTCAACGTGGCGCTGCCGCACGCGCAGGCCGCGCTGGACATCAGCAACGCCGACCGGCAGTGGATCGTCACCGCCTACACGATCACGTTCGGTGGCCTGCTGCTGCTCGGTGGCCGCGTCGCCGACTACTTCGGCCGCAAGCGTACGTTCATGATCGGGCTGATCGGCTTCGCCGGCGCGTCGGCGCTCGGCGGGTTCGCGGTCAACGAGGGCATGCTCGTTCGGTGCCCGCGCGCTGCAGGGCGCGTTCGGTGCGCTGCTCGCACCGGCCGCGCTGTCCCTGCTCACGGTCACGTTCACCGAGACCAGGGAGCGCGCGAAGGCGTTCGGCGTGTTCGGCGCGATCTCCGGTGGCGGCGCCGCGATCGGCCTGCATCTCCGGCGGTGTGCTGACGCAGTACGCGTCGTGGCGCTGGTGCCTGTTCGTGAACATCCCGATCGCGATCATCGCGCTCGTCGCCGCCATACCGCTCGTCCACGAGAGCAAGGCGCAGGGCAACACGCGCTACGACATCCCGGGTGCGATCCTCGCCACCGCCGGACTGAGCGCGTTGGTGTACGGCTTCACCGAGGCGGCCAAGCCGCACGGCACGTCGACGAACGGCTGGGCGGCCGGCTCCACGATCGGCTTCCTCGTCGCAGCGGCGGTGCTGCTGGCCGGGTTCATCTGGTGGGAGTCCCGCACGAAGAACCCGCTGCTGCCGCTGCGCGTCATCCTCGACCGCAACCGTGGCACGTCGTACATGGTGTCGATCCTGGTCGGCGCCGGGCTGCTCGGCATGTTCCTGTTCATGACGTTCTACCTGCAGCAGACGCAGCACTACAGCCCGCTGAAGACCGGCATCGCCTACCTGCCGTTCTCCGGCGGCATCATCGTCGCGGCCGGCATCGCCGCGCAGCTGTTGCCGCGGGTCGGACCACGGGTGCTGCTGACGATCGGTGGCGTGCTCGCGACCGCGTCGATGCTGTGGCTGACGCAGCTCACGCCGACTCGTCGTACGTCACCGGGATCCTGCCGTCGTTCATCGCGATGAGCCTCGGCATGGGCCTGCTGTTCGTGCCGCTGTCGGCGACGGCGCTGTCCGGCGTCGGAGAACCACGACGCCGGCGTCGCGAGCGCGATGGTGAACACGACGCAGCAGGTCGGTGGATCGCTCGGCACCGCGCTGCTGAACACCATCTTCACCACGGTGGTGGCGAGCTTCGCGGTCGCGCACGGCACATCGGCGGCGCAGCAGGTCGCCGGCGCGATTCACGGCTACAACGTCGCGTTCACGGTGAGCGCGATCCTGCTCGGCCTCGCCGCGGTGCTGGCGTTCTCGTTCATCCGCCATCCAGTCGGAGATGATCGCCACCGACGAGACGTCGGACCAGGAGCGCGAGCCGGCGAGCCATCGCCAGCTGACGTCTTCTCCACTGCGTGGTCGGCACCGAAGTCTCGGTGCCGGCCACGCATTTATGTTTGTCTCTCGTCACCGGCTTCGAATCGCGGCCTTCGACACCTAGGATCGGGTACGTGGGATCGAGCGTGATCGTTTTTGGGGCGACCGGCATGGTCGGCCAGGGAGTCGTCCGGGAGTGCATCGCCTCGCCGGAAATCGACCACGTCGTGCTCATCGGGAGATCGTCGGCGCACATCACCCACCAAAAGGTGCACGAGGTGCTGGTTTCCGATCTCGCCGAGGTGGATGCGTACGAACCCGTGTTCGACGGGATCGACGCGTGCTACTTCTGCGTCGGCGTGAGCTCGGCCGGCAAGTCGGAGGCGGACTACACGCGGATCACGTACGACCTGACGCTCGCCATCGCGCGGGCGGTCGCGGCCCGGAGCCCGGGTGCGACGTTCGTCTACGTGTCCGGTGCCGGCACCAACCCGACCGGTCGCGCGATGTGGGCTCGCGTCAAGGGCCGCACCGAGCAGGACCTGCTCTCGCTGCCGCTCGATGCGTACATGCTGCGGCCCGGGTTCATCAACCCGGTGCACGGCGAGCGCTCCGGCACCGGTTGGTATCGACTGATCTACCGGATGATCGCCCCGCTCTATCCGGCGCTGCGCCGGCTGGCCCCGGGCGCCGTTACCTCCACGGTCAACGTGGGACGCGCGATGATCGGGCTCACGCTGCACGGCGGCCCGGGCCTGGAACTCGGCAACCAACGGATCCTCGAGTCGCGGGACATCAACGCGATCGACCCCGAGGCGGCGACCACGCCGACGCCGCGGACGTATGCCGAGGGCATGACGATCGGCGTACGGCTGGTGAAGGCGGGCCGGATGAAGCTCGCGTACGACGCGACGGTCCGTAGCGACGACGGCGTCCACGTTGTCGTCGAAGCGCCGTTCGCGGGCGACGTGGCCCACGACGTCGGTCCGGTCACGTTCGCCCCGGGTGACGTCTTCACCGAGCACTACTGGACCGATCGGTGGTATTCGGTCAAGGAGGTCCGCGATCCGGCCGGCGCGCTCAAGGGTTGGTATTGCGACGTCACCCGCCCGGTCGTCCGGAAGGCCGCGTCGGTCTACTCCGACGACCTCGACCTGGATCTATGGGTCTCCGGTGATCTCGCGACGGTCGTACGGCTCGACGAAGACGAGTTCGTCGCGAGCGGACTTCCGCAGATCGACCCGTTTGCGGCCACGCACGCTCGGGCGGCGCTGGACACCCTGGTCGCTCTCGCGGCCGAGCGCTTCGCGTCGGTGCTGGGCGAAGGCGCGGTGTCGTGAGCCCGCGACCTTAGCCCGTCGATCCGGCCAAGATTCTTTGCGCCGGATGTCGAAATTCGGCGACACGCGTTCGACGCGTGGGTGAAGGTCGGGCAAGCGACCCGATGCAGATTCTGGCGACGGAGGACATCGAGATGAAGTTCATGGTGATGGTGCGGGCGAATGCGGCGACCGAGGCCGGCGAGCTGCCAAGCACGGAAATGCTCACCGCGATGGGCAAATACAACGAAGAGCTGGCCAAGGCGGGCGTCATGCTCGCCGGGCGAGGGCCTGCAACCGAGCAGCAAGGGCGCCCGGGTCCAGGCGACGGGCACCCGACGCACCGTCGTCGACGGGCCGTTCACCGAGGCGAAGGAACTGATCGCCGGCTTCTGGCTCTGGGAGTGCAAGTCCCTCGACGAAGCGATCGAATGGGCCAAGCGCTGCCCGAACCCGACGGGCGAGGAGTCGGAGCTGGAGATCCGTCAGGTGTTCGAGGCGGACGACTTCGGCGAGGCGTACACGCCGGAGCTACGGGATGCGGAGGCGCGGTTGCGGTCTCAGGTCGTCTGATCGGCACTAGGTTTCGCGGGTTGCGCTTTAGGGCGGGGGCACCTTACCCACTTGGCTGCAGGGCGTATTAGGCCGGCGTGGGTAAGGTGCCCCCGCCCCTGCTCGGCGCCGGCCGGCGGCGTGGGGACGTCGCCGTCCGAGGGGCAAGAGCTTTCACAGTGCTGTGGTACGGGGGACGGTCCCGTGGTGCGCTGATGGTGCTGTGGTCGCTGTGGCGGCGTGGCGGCGGGGAGCGCTGGGGGGCGGGGTGTGATGTAGTCGGGGGGTGGGTGGACGCGAGGTCGGACGGGGCGACGTCGGCGGCGCACGGGGCGATCGACGCCGTCTGGCGGATCGAGTCCGCCCGCCTGATCGCCGGCCTCGTCCGGATGGTTCACGATGTCGGGCTGGCCGAGGACGCCGCGGCCGACGCGCTGGTCGCCGCGCTCGAACAGTGGCCGGCGGCGGGCGTACCCGAAAATCCCGGCGCGTGGCTGATGACGATCGCCAAGCGCAAGGCGATCGACGCGCGTCCGGCGACGCGTCGCCCTCGACCGCAAGTACGGCGAGATCGCGGTCGAGATCGAGCATCGTCTGGGTGCGGCCGACCCGGAGCCGGACGAGGTCGAGGACGACCTGCTGCGGCTGATGTTCGTGGCCTGCCATCCGGTGCTGTCGGCCGAGGCGCGGGTCGCGCTCACGCTGCGGCTGCTGGGCGGCCTCACGACCGAGGAGATCGCGCGGGCGTTCCTCGTGCCGGAACCCACGATCGGGCAGCGCATCTCCCGGGCCAAGCGCACGCTCGCCGACGCCGACGTCGTCTTCGAGGTGCCCGACGGAGTCGAGCGCGCCCAACGCCTGGCGTCCGTGCTCGAGGTCGTCTACCTCATTTTCAACGAGGGCTATTCGGCCACCGCCGGCGACCAGTGGATCCGCAAGGACCTCTGCGCCGAAGCGCTGCGGCTCGGCCGGATCCTCGCCGCGTTGACGCCCCGAGACGCCGAGGTCCACGGTCTGGTGGCGCTGATGGAGATCCAGGCATCGCGGCTGCGGGCGCGTACGGCGCCGGACGGCTCGCCGATCCGGCTGGTCGATCAGGACCGCGGCCGCTGGGACCACCTGCAGATCCGCCGCGGCCTCGCCGCGCTGGACGAGGCCGAACGGCGCAGCAACGGCACGCCGGGGCCGTACACGTTGCAGGCGGCGATCGCGGCGTGCCACGCCCGGGCGCGCTCGGTCGACGAGACCGACTGGCCGCGCATCGCCGACGCTCTACGACGTGCTCGCGCGCGTCACGCCGTCACCGATCGTCGAGCTGAACCGGGCGGTCGCGGTCGCCATGGCGTACGGGCCGGAGGCCGCGCTGCCCATCGTCGACGCGCTCGCCGACGACCCGAGCATGCGCGGCTATCACCTGCTGCCGAGCGTGCGAGGCGACCTGCTCGCGCGGCTCGGTCGCGGCGACGAGGCGAGCGTCGGAATTCACCCGCGCGGCCACCCTGACCAGGAACGTCCGGGAACGTGAGCTACTGCTCGACCGGGCGTCCGCCGTCGTCGACGCCGACGACATCGACAACGCCTAGACCGACACGCCTACCGGGATCTAGACCGTCCAGGCCGGGACGAGCTTGTCGCCGTCCGGCACGGCGCACGTGGGCGACACGTCAACGCTCGGGGCGTACGCCCGCATCCCGGCCGGCGCCACGACGATCGCGGACAGGCCGGCGTCGTGGGCCGTGATCCGACGACGGGCAGTCGGCCGGGATGATCAGCGTGTCGCCGGCCGAGATCGCGACCACGGCACCGTCGATCTCGACCGTCGCGCCGCCGTCGAGCACCGTCCAGACCTGCTGTGCGTCGATCGCGTGCGTCGGCCCGCTGGCGGTCGGGGCCATGTCGACGCGCCAGACGGGTTGGATCGCGCCGCCCTGCGTCGGCGAGGCGAGAGTGGTCATGGTCGCCGCGGGCGTGACCGTACGTCGGGCGTCGGCGTGCCCGATCACGGCCGGGCGGCGGCGTCGCCGCCGGCAACGCCGTCGCGGGCAGCGGCGGCGTCGATGGCATCGACTCCGGCAGCGGACTGCGGCAGCGGCGTGGCGAGTGGCAGACATCGGATTGTTCTCCTACGTTAGACAACGTGGTTGTCGATATAGTAAACGAGGTTGTCGAACATGGCAACTGAGCCTCGACCCGACCCGCCCGGGTATGAGCTGCCGCTCCGCCTGCTGCTGGGCTTCCGTACGATCATCGATGCGTTGCACGTCCGAGCTGGCCGGTCGTGGGCACGCCGAACTCCGCCCGATGCACGGCTTCGTCTTCCAGGCGATCGGCGTCGACGGCACGACGGCGGTCGAGCTTGGCCGGCGTCTGGGCATCTCCAAACAGGCCGCCGGGAAGACGATCGATTCGCTGGAGCGGCTCGGGTACGTCCAGCGTGGCGCCGATCCGGCCGATCGTCGCAGCAAGGTCGTCCGGTTGACCGGTCGCGGCCTCGACGCGCTGCGCCAGTCCGCGGAGATCTTCGACGATCTGCGCTCGCGGTGGGCGGCCACGATCGGTCCTCAACGGTTGCGCTCACTCGAAGACGATCTGCGGACACTCGTGCCGATGGACACGTTCCCGTTGGACGTTCCCGGCTGGTTCGGTGGTTCATGATGGGGTCGCGCCGGCGATGCACTCTCGGCCGGAGCCGTCGATGACCGGAGCGTCGGCCCGTAACGTAGGCACGCATGGACGCTCTGCACCGCGACGCACCGATGGCCGACGAACGCCACGAGATCGTGACGTACGCCCGACGCATGCTCGACGACGGTCTGGTCGTCGGGACGTCCGGCAACCTCTCGGTCCGCCGGGGCGAACTGATCGCGGTCACGCCGACCGGTGTCGACTATCGCGAACTCACCGCCGAACATGTCGGCGTCTTCGGGCTCGACGGCGGCCGGGTCGACGGACGCCGGCCGCCGACATCGGAGCTGGCCATGCATCTGACCGCGTACCGCGTCACCGGCGCCGGCGCCGTGGTGCACACCCATTCCAGCTCCGCGGTCGCCGTGTCGACGCTCGTCGACGAGTTGCCGTCGCTGCACTATCTCGTCGGCATGTTCGGCGGGCCGATCCGCGTCGCGCCGTACGCGACGTACGGCACGCCGGAACTGGCCGACAGCATGGCCGATGCGCTCGACGGCCGGACCGGATGCCTGCTCGGCAACCACGGCACGATCACCGTCGGCGACACGCTCGGGCACGCGTACTCGCGGGCGCAGTATCTCGAATGGCTCTGCGACGTATGGCTGCGCGCCCGATCGGTCGGTCATGCCCCGGCTGCTCGACGACGCGGAGATCGAGAAGGTCGCGGAGAAACTCGCGACGTACGGGCCCTACCGCGTCACGGACGCCAGACCCGATCCTGCGTGACGATCGCGGTCACGAGGTCGGCCGGTGTCACGTCGAATGCCGGATTGAACGCGGTCGCACCGTCCGGCGCGATCGTCACCCCGCCGAACGTCGTGACTTCGGCCGCATCTCGCTGCTCGATCACGATGTCCCGGCCGTGCGGTGAGCGCGTTGTCCACGGTCGACTCCGGCGCCACGACGATGAACGGCACGTCGTGCCGCGCCGCGGCCAGCGCCAACGGATACGTACCGATCTTGTTGGCCACGTCGCCGCACCGGGTGATGCGGTCGGCGCCGACCACGACGCAGTCGACCAGGCCCAGTGACATGGCGGTCGCGGCGGCCGCGTCGGGCAGGATCCGGTACGGCACGCCGGCCTCGGCCAGCTCGTACGCCGTGAGCCGCGCCCCCTGCAGCAACGGCCGCGTCTCGTCGGCCAGCACGTACTCGACGTCGCCGTCGGCGGCGAGATGCCACACCACCCCGAGCGCCGTGCCCCAGGCGACCGTCGCGAGGCGACCCGCGTTGCAGTGCGTGAGCAGCCGCAGCGGCCGACGCGCGCACAGCGATCGGATCAGCTCCGCGGCGCGCAGCGACGCCTCGCGGTTGACCCGCTCGTCCTCGTCCAGCACCGCGAGCGCCTCGCCCAGGACGGCCTGCGGACCGTCGCCGAGCAGCGCCAACGCCCGCTGGACGCCCCACCGCAGGTTGACGGCGGTCGGCCGCGCCGACGCGAGGCGCTCGGCGTGGGCCCGTACGGTTCGTCCGGTCGCCGGGATACTGCCGCGCGAGGAGCGCGACGCCGAGCGCGCCGGCGCGCGCCGAGGGCCGGTGCCCCCCGGACGGCCAGCCGCACGATCGCGTCGATCAGCTCGTCGACGGTCTGCATGCGCAGCAAGCGATAGTCCTGAGGCAGCGCGCACTGGTCGATCGCGACGATCATGCCGTCGGCCCAGTCGATCGTGCGGTCCGTGGTGCGCAGCGCAGCGCCGCCTGTCGTCGCGGTCATCGACCTAGCGTAGGCCGCCGCCGATCGGCGGCGATTCGACGATTCCCTCGGTACGGTCGACCGCGGGCGCCCTGGCGGCATCGACAACCGATGAAACGCCCGTACCACCGGCGTGCGCGAAAGCAGTCGCGTGCACCAGGCAGAATCGACCGTATGCAGATCGCGATGCTCGGCCCGCTGGAAGTCCGTCCGGACGCCGGCGATGCCCGCGCGATCTCCGGACCACGCCTCGCACGCCTGCTCATCGTCCTTGCCCTCAATCCGGGTCAGGTGGTCACGACCGGCTCGGTCGTCGACGCCGTCTGGGCCGACGACGCGCCGGACGAACCCGGCAACGCGATCCAGGCGCTGGTGTCGCGGCTACGTCGGGCCGCGCCCGGCATCGATATCGTCAACCGGGCCCAGGGGTACGTCCTCGACGTCGCGCCGGACGCGGTAGACGTCCGCGACTTCGAGCGACTCGTCGGTGAGGCCCGGCGGCTGTCCCGCACGGATCCGGCGTCGGCCGCGGCCACACTGCGCCGAGCACTCGACCTGTGGCGCGGTCCCGCGCTGGTCGACGCCGGCGATGCCGAGTTCGCCCGAGCCGCCCGGGTGCGCCTGGACGAGATGCGCCTCGACGCGCTGCAGGAGCGGATCGACGCGGACCTGCGCACCGGCCACGCGCCCGAGCTCATCGCCGAACTGGAGGGCCTCGCGGCGGCGTACCCGTTTCGGGAATCGTTCGTGAAGCTGCTCATGCGCGCGTTGCACGCGGCGGGCGACCGCGGTCGGGCCCTGGGGGTGTTCGAATCGGCCCGGGCCCGTCTGGCCGACGAACTCGGCGTATCACCCTCGGCCGACCTCGCCGCCGAGCACCTTCGGATCCTTCGTGCCGACGATGACGGGCCGCCGATTCCGACCGGCCGGATGGCAACCGGGCGACGGTCGAGTGGCCGTCGGGAAACGGATCCGAACCACCGCGGCCGACGCCGTGCCGCCGCGCCTGACGAATCTGCGCGCCGAGATCAGCAGCTTCGTCGGTCGGGAGCGTGACATCGCCGCGCTCGACCACCTGACCGACGACCACCGACTGGTCACGCTGACCGGTCCCGGCGGTGCGGGCAAGACGCGGCTCGCCGCGCACGCCGCCCGCCACCGCGTCGACGGCGTGTCCGGGCGGCGTGTGGCTCGTCGAACTTGCCCCGGTCACCGATCCCGCCGACATCGCGCAGACGGTGCTCGGCGTGCTCGGTGTCCGGGATCGCGCTCTGGTCCGGGCGTCCAGCGCGGCCGCGCTCGACAACCTTGTCGACCCGGTCGCCCGTCTCCTTGCCGCGCTGGCCGACAAGTCCGCGCTGCTCGTTCTGGACAACTGCGAGCATCTGATCGCCGGACGTGGCCGACCTTGCCGCGCACGATCCTCGGTGGCTGCCCGGATGTCCGCATCATCGCGACCAGTCGCGAGCCGCTCGGCGTGACCGGCGAGGCGCTCTGGCCGGTCGAACCACTAGCCCTGCCGCCCGACGATCCCGCACCGCCGGCCGACGGGCTCCTCGACTACGCATCGGTAGCGGCTTCTCGTCCAGCGCGCGGCCTCGGTTCGACCCGGGTTCACGGTGACCGACGAGAACGCCGGCGTGATCGCGCGCATCTGCCGGGCCCTCGACGGCATGCCGCTCGCGATCGAGCTGGCCGCCGCCCGACTGCGGTCGATGACGCCGACCCAGCTCGCCGACCGGCTGGACGACCGCTTCGCGCTGCTGACCGCCGGCAGCCGTACGGCGCTGCCCCGTCACCAGACACTCCGCGCGGTCGTCGACTGGAGCTGGGATCTGCTGAGCGACGCCGAGCGGGCGATGTGGCGCCACCTCTCGGTGTTCACCGGCGGCGCCACGCTCGCCGCAGCCGTTGCAGTCGGCGACGGCGACGACGCCGCGAGCGCGTCCACGCTCGACGTGCTGACATCGCTCGTCGACAAGTCGCTCCTCGCCGTGCGCGACGACGCCCCGGAACCGCGCTACATGATGCTCGAAACGATCCGGGCCTACGGCCAGCTCCGACTCGACGAGGCCGGCGAGCGCGAGACCGCGCGTACGGCGCACGCCGCGTACTTCGAGCGGCTCGCCAGCGATGCGTCCGACAAGCTGCTCGGTGCCGAGCAGCTGCCGTGGCTGGCGAAACTGACCGCCGACCATGACAACCTCTACACGGCCGTACGGTATGCGACCGCGGCCGGCGATGGGCGTCGGGCCATCCGGCTCGTCGGCTCGCTCGGCTGGTACTGGTGGCTGCGCGGGCATCGCAGCGAAGGAGTCGAGCTGGTCAAGGCCGCGCTCGCGCTCGACTGCGACGACGCCCGACTGTCCGAACCCGAACTCGAGGAGCGGGCGATCGCGTACACGATCGGCGCGTTGCTCGCCGTCGACGGTACGAAGGAGATGTCGCTCGCACTCGAATGGTTCGACGCGGCTACCGCCATCGTGGAGCGCGTCGGTCGGCCGTCGACGCCGTTGTTGCGACTGGTCGTGCCGTTGCGCAAGGGCGTCTTCGAGACGTTCCAGTCGGGCGTGCCACCGGTCGACGACGACGTCGGCATGCCCATCCACGATCCGTTCCCGTGGATCGCGGCGACGGCACGGATCATGCGGGCACACGTCCTGCTGAACTTCGGCCGGGCGCTCGAGCGGGCGGATGACGACTTCCGGGCCGCGCTCGCGGTTTACCGGCAACTCGGCGAGCGGTGGGGGACCGCGTTCAGCCTCGTGTCGCTCGGTGGGCTCGCGGCGTGGCGCGGCGACTTCCGTACCGCGATCGAGGATCTCGATGAAGCGCTGTGTTGCGTGACCGAAATGGGAGCCTGGGAGGACCGGGTGGCGTTCCGGGTCCTGCTGGCCCGGCTGCTCTGGGCCGACGGCGATCGGGACCGGGCGTACGCGTCGCTCGCGGCGGCCGAGCGCGACGCCCAGCGGCTCGGCGTACCGGAAGCGCAGGCCAACGTGTCGGTCGCGGCCAGCGACGTCGCTCGGCTGGACGGAGATCTGTTCCTCGCGCTCGACCATCTGCGGCGAGCAGAGCGCTTCGCCGCGCACGACACCGTTGCGTCGCAACTGCGGGCGATTGTCGCGAGTTCCCGAGGCTACCTGGCGTCGGCGCAGGGCGACGTGGACGAGGCGCGGCGCTGGCACCGGGCGGCCGTCGATTACGCGATCTCGCCGGTCGACGCGCCGGTGATTGCTCAGGTACTGGTCGGCCTGGCCGAGATCGCACTACTCGAAGGGGAGCCGGGATCCGCCGCGACCATCCTCGGCGCCAGCGCCGCCGTCCGCGGGACGGAGGACCTATCGCCTGATGGACGGCCGGCGAGTGACCTCGGCCGCGCGTGCGGCACTCGGCGACGAGCACTTCGACGCGGCGTACCAGCGGGGTCTGGTGACCACGACGAAGCAGATCGGCGCACTCGTCGGGATCGACCTCCCGGAGCTGACCGCGACACCGCACAACTCCTGACGCGGCCGATCGGCGCAGCCGGCCCGTCGACGTACCAACGCAGAGGGGCCGGATCGTCGACGGACCCGGCCCCTGCGCCGGAGTGCTTCACGCCGTCAGGCGCGGCGTTTGAACGCGCGGACCGCGAGTGGCGCGAACACCACGGTAAAGCCGAGCGCCCACAGCAGCGACTGCAATGCCGGTGTGGCAACGGGTCCGGACACGAGCAGCCCACGGATCGCGTCGGACAGGATGGTCACCGGATTCACGTTCGACCACGCCTGCAACCAGCCGGGCATCGAGGCGGTCGGCACGAATGCGTTGGACGTGAACGTGAGCGGGAACAGCACGATGAACCCGAAGATCTGCACCTTCTCCGGGCTCGCGACGATCATGCTGACCAGCACGATCGCCCACGAGATCGCGAGCGTGGAGATCAGCACGAGACCGAACGCGCCGAGCACGCCGAACACGTTCGTTCCGACCGGAACCCGAGCAGGGCGCCGACGCCGAGCAGCATCGCCACCGACCACGCCTGCTTGACGAGATCGGCCACGATCCGGCCGGCCAGCGGCGAGAAACGGGCGATCGGCAACGCCCGGAGCCGGTCGAAGAACCCCTTTTCCAGATCGGTCGACAGCCCGACACCGGTGTTCAGCGTGGTGAACAACGAGTTCTGCACGATGATGCCGGCCAGCGCGAACGTGAGGTACTCGTGCGGTGACCCGGAGATCGCGCCGCCGAAGACGTACGTGAACAGCAGCAGGAACATGACCGGCTGCACGCTGAAGTCGATCAGCTCGAACGGGTTGTGCTTGATCTGCACCAACGTCCGCCAGGCCAACGACATGGTCTGGCGCAGGCCCTGCAGCGGTGTGATGCGCGCCGACAGCTTGGTAACGCTGGCGTGGCCGGGCTTCGTCGGCGCGGGCGCCGGGCGGTCATGGTGGCAGTCATGCTCGGCTCCTTTCGAGTTCGCGGTTCTGCGTTGGTGGTGATGCCGTCGTTAGCGGCGATGCGGTGGCGCTTTCGTCGGCGTCATCCTCGGCGCGGTGACCGGTCAGCGACAGGAACACCTCGTCCAGACTCGATCCGCGCAGCGTCAACTCCGCGGCCAGGATCCGGTGATCGTCGAGGCGGCGGACGAGTTGGGGGAGGACCGCGGGGTCGGCGACCGGTGCGGTTACCAACGTTCCTCGCACCTCCGGCGTGCCCAGCGCGAGCCGGGCCACGTCCGCCATCAACTGCGGAAGGTCGGCCGGATCGACCGGACGTACGGCAACAGTCAACGCGCCGACCCGGGCCTTGAGTTCGGCCGACGTGCCGTGTGCGATCACCGTGCCGCGGTCGACGACGGCGATCTCATCGGCCAACTGGTCGGCCTCGTCCAGATACTGCGTCGTCAACAGCACCGTCACCCCGTCCGCGACCAGACCTCGAATAATGTCGTACATGTCGTTGCGGCTGCGCGGATCGAGACCGGTCGTCGGCTCGTCGAGGAACAGGATCTGCGGCCGCGTCACGAGACTCGCCGCGAGGTCGAGACGTCGTCGCATGCCGCCCGAGTACGTCTTGACGGCGCGGTCGGCAGCGTCGTCGAGCCGAAATCGTTGGAGCAGATCCGTCGCGCCTTTCGCGTGCGGTGCCCCGCGATTGGCCGACCAGACGTCCGATCAGCAGCAGATTCTCGACTCCGGTCAGGGTTTCGTCCACCGACGCGTACTGGCCGGTGAGGCCGACGATCTGCCGGACCTGGTGCGCCTGCCGGACGACGTCATAGCCGCCGACCTCGGCGTGGCCGCCGTCCGGCTGGAGGAGCGTGGCGAGAATCCGTACGGTGGTCGTCTTTCCCGCGCCATTCGGGCCCAAGAGGCCGAAGACCGAACCCGTCGGCACCGCGAGATCGACGCCCGCCAGCGCGGTTGTCGCGCCGAACGTCTTGGTGAGCCCGTGGGCAACAATCGAATGTGTCATGCCGACACCGTGCACCGCCGTCCTGACGCGGCTCTGTGCTCGCGCTGACACCGCTGACAGACCGCTGACGCGCCGCGTGTGCGCTGCCCGTTGACGCGTGTTATCGCCGCAGCCAGGTTGCCGCATGGTATTTGTCGCAGGTTTGCCGGGTAGCGCGTTGTTTGTCGCGCGTTTCTTGTCGTTACTCGCGCGTTTTTGTCGCGCATAGTTTGTCGCTCGTTGTCGCGCACCGCGATGTCGTGGCGTTGGACCGTTGGTGTCTCATGCGACGAAGTCCCCGGGTAACTTGGAGATGCGTTACACGAGAGCGTGACGGGACCCAAAAATACCGGTGGGCATGGAGTTCCCGGCACGTACGGGAGTGGATCATGGACCTGCGTCGGCTGATTCTTATGTACAGCGGCGTCATGGTCGTGATTTCCATCATTTACTTTGTTAGTCGAGACGCGCGACCGATAGCGCTGGCGGCGTTGGCACTCGTCTCCGCCGGCGCAATCGTCGTGGGTGTCCGACGATTTCGGCCGGCTGCATCGATCTGGTGGTTGGCACTCGCGCTTGCCCTGGTGCTCGACGCGGTCGGTGGCATCGCCTACGACGCCTTGCCGGGCACCGCCGGCCAGCCCAAGCCGTGGAACTGGACGGTATGGGTCGATCAAGGTCTGATGTTCGTACTCTTCGTCACGGCCATCGTGGGACTGGCGCGCTCGTCGTTTCGGGGTGTTTCCGCCGCCATCGACCTCGCCATCATCGTTCTCGGCGCTGGCCTGATCGGCGGGATTGTCATCGCGTTGCCGTACGCGAGCGCGGCGGACGGTGTGGTCGGTGCGGTCCGAGTGTCCTATGTTCTCCGCGATGTCGTCATATTCGCGATCGCGGTCCATCTCGCGACCGCTCTGCGCTGGACATGGTCCGTCGCGGCGCTTCTCGGTGGACTGCTCGGATTCGTCACGTACGACGCGTTGTATCGCTTGGCCCGTACCCGGGGCGAGCGACTCAGCGGAGCCACCATCGACCTCGGTCTCATCGCGTTTTTCGCGTTGATCGGAGTGGCGGCACTTCTGCCGTCGATGAAGCGGCTGAACACGTTGGCGTCGCGGGACGGCCGCGACGCCTCACCGGTGCGCCTCGGGCTTGTTGTCGTCCTCGCTCTCATGCCGTCGGCGGTCCATCTCCGCAGCCTGTTCCGCGAACCGTCGCCCTACGAAGCGTTGATCTTCGCAGCCGCCACGCTCGTGCTCGTGCTCGCGCTTGCGCGCATCATCGATGTCGCGCTGCAACTGCGCCGCCAGGTGTACGGCGAGCGGGTCGTGCGCGAGACCGTGATCGAGCTGGCCGATGCACAAACCGAAGCAGAGATCCCACCGATCCTCCAACGCGCCGTCGGCCGGCTGTTCCCGGCATCGGTGCGTCACAGTGTGGAGATCACCTCGGGCACGATGGCCGAACCGCCCGGACGGGCTCCGCCGGCCACCGACGCCAGCGTCGTGTCGGAGACGTCAGCCGACCACCCGGATATCGACGCACGGCGCGGCGGACGGGCCGTAATCGCTGTCCCGCTGCTGCGGGACAAGGCATTGGTCGAGTCGCCAGTCGCGGATGGCGGCGGGCAACCGGATGCGGGCGACGCGGGCGCCGATGCGCTCGCCACGGCGCCGTTGCCGCGGTCGTCGGCGCCGCCACCGTCCGGGCCGTCGCAACAACCGCCCTCGTCCCCGCAACGACCGTCCTCGCCGCCGCGATCGTCGTCGCAATCGCCGCCGCCGCCGTCACCGCCGCCGCGGCCGTCGTTGTTGCTGCCGCGGCCGTCTGGGCCGATGCTCGTCGTCTATAGCGCCAAAGCGACGTTGAACCTGCTTCGGCCCCGATTGGAGACGTTGGCGACGCAGGCGGGTTCGACATTGGAGCGCATCCGGCTGAACGAGGACAACGTCCGACACACGAGTGAGTCGTACTTCCGTACGCTCGTTCAGAACAGTGCGGATGTCATTCTCATTCTGGACGACGATGACCGCGTACTGTACGCGAGCCCGTCCGCTGATGAGGTCT
>CAVRVS010000002.1:545000-807185 GCA_963724705.1 uncultured Actinomycetota bacterium | reverse complement strand
GACGCTGGGGCGGGGAAGTCGTAGCCCCTGGTTTGGCGGCTTGCACACCCACTCTGGGCGGTCAGGCTTGATCCCGACGTGGGTGTGCAGGCCGCCAAACCTGACGTGGTCGCGGTGGCGACGCCGGCGTGAGGTTAGAGCTTTCACAGAACCGTGGTACGCGACACGTGACCGTGGTAGCACTGGCCCGTCCCGGCGGTGATGCGTGTAACTCGGGCGAACCGCCGGGGCGGGTGGGAATGAGCGAATAGTTGATGTGATGGCGGGCATGATTGTCGGATGGCTGGGGAGCACGGGCGGCTGATCGGGTGGGCGCGTACGGCGGTTGATCGCGTACGCGCCCGTTCCGTCACCCGTACCCGTGCTCGCCTGGAGCGCACGTCCCGCGGAGCCGGCGGCCGCCGCGGACATGTCGGATTGCGCAGGCTCGGCCTGACTCTGGCCGTCCTTGCCGTCACGCTGGTCGGTACGGGCGTCGCGCTGCGCCTCGTCGGCCATGTGCATCAGGAGGTCGGCCCGTTCAGTGCGACGTTCGCGCTGCAGCCATCGGTGTCCGGCGGCACGAAGGTGGAGATCCCGCCGCTCGGCTCGCTGCAGGTCGCCACGCACGACGGACCCGGGCGGCTCAACGTCCGGCTGGACAGCCTCGACGAGGCGCGAGCGAAGCGATTCCTGCAGGATCCGCAGAGCGTACGGCAGGCCAGCGACTCAGCGCTTCCGCAGCTCGAGGAC
Organism: uncultured Actinomycetota bacterium; assembly: GCA_963724705.1. GTDB lineage: Bacteria > Actinomycetota > Actinomycetes > Mycobacteriales > Micromonosporaceae > DASQPR01. The sequence continues at coordinate 806,453 of CAVRVS010000002.1, read as the reverse complement.
GGAGTGTCGCGGCTGCTCATCCAAAGCGCCGCGGTCGCCATGCTCGGCTCGATGCTCCTCGCCGGCCTCGTCTTCCGCCGGATGCGGACCGTGGCGATCTGCGGCGGTCTGTCACTTGCGCTCGTGCTCGGCACCGGCGCGATCGCTCTCGGGTCGTTTCGACCGCAAGCCATCGAGGAGCCGCGCTACCAGGGACTGCTGGCGAACGCGCCGGCCGTCGTCGGCGACGCACGCACGATCGCCAACCAGTTCGATGCCTACCGCGTCGAGCTGCAGGGCCTGGTCACGAACGTCAGCCGGCTCTACTCGACCGTGAGCACGCTGCCGGTCTTTCAGCCGAGTCCGGACACGATCCGCGTGCTGCACATCTCCGACCTGCACCTGAACCCCGCCGCGTGGTCGGTGATCTCGACGGCGGTGGCCCAGTTCCACATCGACTTGGTGATCGACACCGGCGATATCAACGACTGGGGTACGCCCATGGAGTCGTCGTTCGTCGATCCGATCGGCAAACTTGGCGTCCCTTACGTCTACATCCGCGGCAACCACGACTCGCAGATCACCGCGAGGGCCGTCGCCCGCCAGAAGAACGCGATCGTGCTGGAGAACTCGGTCACGACGGTGAAGGGTCTCACCATCGCTGGCATCGGCGATCCGCGATTCACCCCGGACAAGGAGACCGAGAACGAGAAGCAACCGAACTCGGTGACCGACCCGGTGTTCGCGTCGGGCGAGGCCCTGGCGGACACGATCCGGGGGCACGGTTCGCCGGTCGACATTGCCCTCGTACACGACCCGGCATCGGCCCCGCCGCTGTCCGGGACGGTCCCGCTCGTGCTCGCCGGCCACCTCCATCATCGGGAAACCGAATACCTGCCCCCGGCCGCCGGCGAGCAGAAGACGTTGATGCTGGTCGAGGGATCAACCGGCGGCGCCGGCCTGCGCGGGCTCCAGGGCGAGACGCCAACGCCGTTGGAGATGTCCGTGCTCTACTTCGACACGTCTCACGTGCTCCAGGCGTACGACCAGATCACCCTCGGCGGGACGGGCGAGTCGCAGGTGACCCTCGACCGGCACCTGATCTCGGCCGACACTCCGCCGACCGCCCCGCCCCTGCCCGCACCAAGCACGCCCTCCCCCAGCGGCCAGTAGGGCGACCGTGCCGGCGCATTCGCTCGGCCGCAAAGTGACCCGGCCCGCGCCGAACCGTTACCACATAACGGTCCCACGTAACCGTCTGCCGTATCACGGCCGCTCCGAGAGCTCTAACCCCAACCACGACGACCAGAGGGCGCAGGTGGGGCCGGCTTGCCCACGGCGTAGATCAAGCCTGACCGCTGCGCCGTGGGTAAGCCGGCCCCACCCAAACCAAGACGCCCTACGACGTCAGACGCGAAATGATCATGGCACGCACAGTCTTGGCGTCGGCCTGGTTCTTTGTCGCCTTCATGACCGCACCGATCAGCACACCGGCCACGTTCAGGTTGCCGTCGCGGACCTTCGCGACCACGTCCGGGTTCGCCTCGATCGCGGCGTCGATCGCCGCGGTGAGCGCGCCGGTATCGGACACGACCTCGATACCGCGCGCCTTCATCACGTCGGTTGGCTTGCCTTCTCCGGCGATCACCCCATCAAGCACCGACCGCGCGAGCTTGTCGGTCAACTTTCCGTTGTCGACCAGCGTCTGCAGCTCGGCGACGTCCGCCGGCGTCACACCGACCGCGGCGAGCTCGGTTTCGGTCGCGTTCGCGTGCCGGGAAAGCTCGCCGAGCCACCACTTGCGCGCGGTCTCGGGCGTCGCACCGGCGGCAACCGTCTGCTCGATCAACTCGACCGCACCGGCGTTGGTGACCGACTGCATGTCGAGGTCGGACAGTCCCCAATCGTGCTGGAGCCGGCGGCGGCGGTCGCGCGGCAACTCCGGCAGCGACGCCTTCAAGTCGGCGACCCACGCCGCATCCGGCGCGAGCGGCACCAGGTCGGGCTCCGGGAAGTAGCGGTAGTCGGTCGCCTCTTCCTTGCTGCGGCCGGACGTCGTCCGACCGGTGTCCTCGTGGAAGTGTCGTGTCTCCTGGATCACCCGGCTGCCCGCGTCGAGCACGCCGGCCTGCCGGATCATCTCGCTGCGTACGGCGCGCTCGACGCTGCGGAGCGAGTTGACGTTCTTCGTCTCCGTACGGGTGCCCCACGGTTCGCCCGGCCGGTTCAGCGATGTGTTCACGTCACACCGGAGAGAACCCTGCTCCATCCGTACGTCGGAGACGCCCAGCGTACGGATCACGTCCCGCAGCTCGGTCACGTACGCCCGCGCGACCAGCGGCGCGAGTGCACCCGTGCCGGGGACGGGCTTCGTGACGACCTCGACCAGCGGGATGCCGGCCCGGTTGTAGTCGACGAGCGACTCGGTCGCGCCGTGAATGCGACCGGTCGAGCCGCCGATGTGCAGCGTCTTGCCGGTGTCCTCCTCCAGATGTACGCGTTCGATGCCGACCCGTACGGTCTGGCCCTCCACGTCCACGTCGAGGAACCCGTCGATGCACAACGGTTCGTCGTACTGGCTGATCTGGAAGTTCTTCGGCATGTCGGGGTAGAAGTAGTTCTTGCGGGCGAACCGTCCCCACGGCGCGATGGAGCAGTTCAGTGCGAGCCCGATCCGGATCGTCGCTTCGATCGCGGCCCGGTTGGCCACCGGCAGGGAGCCCGGCAGGCCCAGGCAGACGGGGCAGACATGGGTGTTCGGCTCGGCGCCGAAATCCGTCGGGCAGCCACAGAACATCTTCGTGTTGGTGCCGAGTTCCACGTGGGTCTCGAGACCGATGACCGGCTCGTACCGCTCGGTGACGTCCTCGTACGTGATCGGCGCGCTCGTCGTACTCACCGGCACAGCCTAATCGGCGCCGCGACGGATCGACGCATCGGTTTCGGGTTGGAACGCCTGCGTCCGGGGAATACCCGCGGTGCTCGTGTGGCCTTCGGGGCGCGAGCGCCGCTCGGCACCGGTACGGCGACCGAGCGGAACACATCGCAAGACAAGGAGAGTGGTTGCGATGCCGTTGATGTTTCGAAAGATCGTCCGGCTGGGACCGTTGCACTTGAACTTCGGCCGCGGCGGGATGTCCTCGTGGAGCATCAAGATCGGCAAGTGGTCGTGGAACTCCCGTACCCGTGCTCAGCGCGTCGACCTCCCAGGCCCGATGTCCTGGAAGAGCAAATCGTCGGCGTCGCGCGACTGACGGAGTAAACCCAGCTTCAACGCACGGCCCCGCGGTCACTCACCGCGGGGCCGGTCTGTGTCCACCACGGGAGAGACGCACGGCCGAAATCGAGCGGCGCGGAGCGCGCGAGATCCGGTGCGCCGGCGGCCGACGGGGCGCACACTGACGGGCATGGATTCATCCGAACTGCATCGGCGGGCGGTGGCCGAATTCGCCGCCCGCGTCGACGGCATCGACTCGGCCGGATCGGGTGTCTGGTCGGCCGAGACCCCGTGCGCCGAGTGGACGGTACGGGCCCTCGTGAACCATCTGACCTACGAAGACAAGTGGACGGCGCCGATGCTGGCCGGAGCGACCGTCACCGAGATCGGTGACCGGTTCGAGGGCGATCTGCTCGGCGACGACCCGGTCGGCGCGTTCGCGATGGCCAGCCGCGAGGCCACCGACGCCGCGGCACAGACCGATCCGAGCCAGCTCGTGCATCTCTCCTTCGGCGACTATCCGGCCCGCGAGTACCTCTACCAGCTCGCCGCCGATCATCTGATCCACGCGTGGGACCTGGCCGCGGCGACCGACGGCGATCGGCAACTCGATCCCGAGGTGGTCGTCGGCATCGCGGACTGGTTTGCCGACCGGGAAGGCGACTATCGCGCCGGCGGATCCATCGGGCCGCGTGTCGCCGTGTCCAGCGACGATCCGCAGGATCGGCTGCTCGGCGGGTTCGGCCGCGACCCCGGCTGGCGCTCGCGGTAAAGCGCGTCAAGACCTTCTTCAGCTGGTACGGAACCGCAGGGCCGACCACCGGTCGTCGTAGGAGACCATCGCGACCGAGGTCAGCCCGCGCTCTTCGAGCCGCTCGCGGAGGATGTCGCGGTTGATGTCCGTCCCGGCCGGCCGGCCCTTGGGGTAGACGACCCAGAGCAGCCCGTTCGGCGCAAGAGCAGCGGTCGCCTTCGCCACCCATGTCTCGACCTCGGCGGCGTCGCGCACGAAGACCGCGACCACGTCGGCCGGAGCCGCAGCCGCCTCGGCCGTCACACTCGCGCCGTCCGGAAGCGGGTCCAGCGCCTCGATCGCGCCGTCCGGTGCGTTGAAAAGCACCGCCGGCCGCCCGGGCTTGATACCGAGCTTGCGAGCGAGCGGTGCCGGCGAGCTCACGCCGCGGCCAACGCCGGCGGAGTCAGCGAGCCGACGACCGTTTCGAGCGCAGCGGCCACCCTGTACATGCGATCGTCCGCGAGCGTCGGCGCCATGATCTGAAGGCCGACCGGTAACCCCTCGGACAGTCCGCACGGCACCGACACTGCCGGTCCGCCGTAAAGGTTGCTCGGGATGGTGAAGAGATCGGCGAGATACATCTGGTACGGGTCGCTCGTGCGCGAGCCGAACGGGAACGCCACGAACGGCGTGGTCGGCGATACGAGCACGTCGGCCTTCTCGAACGCGGCGGTGAAGTCGCGGGTGATGAGCGTACGGACCTTTTGCGCCTGCCCGTAGTACGCGTCGTAGTAGCCGGACGACAGCGCGTACGTACCAAGGATGATCCGGCGCTTGACCTCTGGACCGAAGCCCGCGTCCCGGGTGATTGACATGACCTCTTCGAGCGATCGCACGCCGTCGTCACCCTTGCGCAGCCCGAACCGTACGCCGTCGAAGCGGGCGAGGTTCGACGAGCACTCGCTCGGCGCTATCAGGTAGTAGGCCGGCAACGCGTACTCGAAATGCGGGCACGACACCTCGACGATCTCGGCGCCGAGCTTGGCGAGGGTATCGACGGCATCGCGGTACGCGGCCGTCACCCCGGGCTCGGCGCCCTCGCCGGCGAACTCCTTGACCAGGCCGATCCGGACGCCGGACAGGTCGCCCGAGGCACCCAGGCGCGCGGCCGCGACGACGTCCGGGACCGGAGCCGGGATCGACGTCGAGTCCCGGGGATCGTGGCCGGCCACGATCGCGTGCAGCAAGGCGGTGTCCTCGACCGTCCGCGCACACGGTCCGGGCGTGTCCAAACTGGACGAGAAGGCGATCAGGCCGTAACGGGACGTGCCGCCGTACGTCGGCTTGGCACCCACCGTCCCCGTGACCGCGCCGGGCTGACGGATCGATCCACCCGTGTCTGACCCGATCGCCAGTGGCGCCTCGTACGCGGCCAGCGACGCCGCCGATCCACCGCCGGAGCCACCCGGGATCCGTCCGAGATCCCACGGGTTACGCGTCGGCCCGTACGCCGAATACTCCGTCGACGAGCCCATCGCGAACTCGTCCATGTTCGTCTTGCCGAGGATCACCAGCCCGGCCGCGCGCATCCGCTCGACCAGCGTCGCATCGTACGGCGGTCGCCATCCCTCAAGGATCTTGGAACCGGCCGTCGTCGGCACACCCTTGGTGGTCAGCACGTCCTTAAGCGCAACCGGTACGCCGGCCAATAGCGGCAACGTCTCACCAGCGGCGCGACGAGTGTCGATCGCCGTCGCCGCGGCCAGCGCGCCCTGGGCGTCGACGTGCAGGAAGGCGTGGACGCGATCGTCGACGGCGCGGATGCGGTCGAGATGGGCCTGTGCGACCTCGACCGCGCTCGTCTCGCCGGCGGCCAGAAGCCGGCCCAGTTCGGCGGCGGTCTTCGTGGTCAGCTCACTCACGGCTACTCCTCGTCCAGGATCCGCGGCACGCGGAAGCGGTCCTCGGCGGTGTCGGGTGCGCCGGCGAGTGCCTCTTCGCGAGTCAGGCACGGCACGACGACATCGTCGCGGAACACGTTCTCCAGCGGCACCGAATGCGACGTCGGCGGGATATCGGCCGCCGCGACTTCACTGATGCGGGCGATCGACGACAGGATCACGTCGAGCTGGCCGGAGAACACGTCCAGCTCCTCGTCGGTGACGTCGAGCCGGGCGAGCCGCGCCAAATGCGCGACCTCCGCGCGGGAGATGGCCGACATTCCTGACCTCGCTGATGCTCGGGCGCCTCGCGGGGCGCATGTGGCGCTGGTGTGCGCTGACCGAGGTCGAGTCTATTTGCTGACGCTTGCGAATTTCGCGCGGCTGCCCGTCCGCCGCGGCCACGGCCGATCCCAGACCGCTAGGCGACGTCGTCATCGCGGGCGCGATCGGTCGCCGGCCACGCGAACTGCTCCGGCGGCCGGTAGCGCGCGAGCCATGACGCGAGTTCATCGGCCGGCATGGGCCGTGCGTAATACCAGCCCTGCGCCACGTGGCAGCCGGCACCGACCAGCAGCCGGCGCGTACGGTCGTCCTCGACACCCTCGGCTACCACCCGCAGATTCAGAGCGCTGGCGAGGTCGATCATGGATCGGACGATCGCGTCGTCGTCTTGGTCGTCGGCCATGCCCAGTACGAACGATCGGTCGATCTTCACCTCGGACAACGGCAGCCGGCGCAGGTGCTGCATCGACGAATAGCCGGTGCCGAAGTCGTCCAGCGACAGCGCGACGCCGAGCTTGTCCAGGCGCTGGAGGGTGGCGAGAACGCGCCGCGGGTCGGCCATCAGGGCACCCTCGGTGATCTCCATCTGTACGTACTCCGGCGAAATGTCGTGATGGTCGAGCTGCTCCACGAGGCGATCGACCACCTCGCCGGTGTGCAGATCGCGGACGCTCACGTTGATCGCGGCTCGCAACGTCAGACCGTTGGCGCGCCACTTCGCCAGCTGGCCGACCACGTCGTCGACGACGCGAAGCGTCAACATGCGCATAACACCGCTGTGTTCGGCGATCCGGATCAGCTCCTCCGGATCGATCAACCCCTTGTGCGGGTGATGCCAGCGCAGCAACGCTTCCACCCCGACCACCGCACCGGTCGCCATCTCGACCTGCGGCTGGTAATAGAACATGACCTCGCTCGAATCGGTGTTCTCCAGGGCGAGCCGCAGGTCGGCCAGCAGGCTCAACCGATCCGGCGAGTTGTGGTCGACCTCGGGCGCATAGACGGCGACTGTGTCGCCGCGCGCCTTCGCGTCGTACATCGCGACGTCGGCGTGGCGCAGCAGGGTCTCGAAGTCGTCGCCGTGGGTCGGGAAGATCGCGATACCGATCGATCCACCGACGTCCAGCGTCATCCCGTCCAGGACCACCGGCACCGATAGGACCCCGGCGATATTGCTCGCGGCCACCCGCGCCTCGTCCAGGTTGTCGACGTCGGGCGACACGATCGCGAACTCATCCCCGCCCAACCGGGCGACCAGGTTGCCCTCCGGCACGGCTCGGTCGATCCGCTGCGAAATCTCTACCAGCAACCGATCCCCGACCGCGTGACCGAGCGCATCGTTGACGTACTTGAAACGGTCGATATCGAGGATCATGAGCGCGAACCGGTGCTCTCGGTTGTCCACCGACGTCCGGCGCGCGCACGCAGAGATATGGTCGCCGACCTCGATCTGTAGCGCCTTGCGGTTCGCCAGTCGGGTCAGCGGATCGGTCCGGGCGGCCCGGTTCTGGTCGCTCGACAGTCGCGCCATCCGGTTCACGGCGAGAAGCGGGACGATCACCAGCGGGATCAAGGCGGCGCTCGCGCGTGTCGTACCAACCAGGACCGGCGCCAGCAGAAGCAGCGAACCGGTCGTCAGCGCGTCATCGGCGAGATTCTCACCGAGCGCTCGCCACCAGGAGCCACCGAAACGCAGCGCTACGGCGGTCGTCACGAGCACGTTGTTGACGACGAACCACACGGCGGCCGCGGCCAGGGCCAGACCGACGTCCGGCCAGCCCGGCTTTCCACCGGGGGCGAACGGCTGGCCCTCGGAGGCCAGGAGGACCAAGGCGGCGGCCCCGAACGCGAGCGCGTACTGCGCGGCGTTGAAGGCGGCCCGCCACGGCCGGTGCTGCATCCGGACCGCGGACGCGACGACGGCGGCGGTCTGCACGACCACCGCCGCCTCGAAGCCCCACATGAGCAAGATCGCGAACGTGAAACAGATGGATGGGAAAACGACCGATCGCTGACCACCGGGCGGCGGGAACGGTCGCAGGTCGGCCACTACCGCGAGCACGGCCAGCAGCCAGTACGTCGCCGGCGAATGCTCTGGCACACCACGCAGTTCCGGCAACGCAGGAATCACGATCGCGAGCGCGACGGCGCAGACAACGGCGACGTATCCGAAGAACGCCTTCTCCCGCTCCGGCGGGGCGGTATTACGAAGCGCCGGCGAGTACATCGCCACCTCCCGCCCGGCACTCGGTCTTCGCTGTCACGTCAGGTCTTCGGGGTCACGTCAAGCGCTTGGGCCTCGCAGCCCCTAGCCCGCCGGACGGCCGCTGCTCGCTCGATAATGTCCGTCTTGCGGCACGCCCGCCCGTCCGCGGCCCGGAACAATACGATAGGCCGATCAGACCGGATTTGCGTATATCGGCGAGTGTCGTGACAGAGTCGATACAAAGTGTCGATAGCAGGGATAAATCAGGCACCGCCAGCGACTATAGCCTGGTTTTCTTCGGGCTTGTCAATCGTGACGTGCCTGTTCGCGAGCGGCATCCGGTCCGTCCGACAAAAGCACGCGGAATCCGTCTTCGTCGAGAATAGGCACCTTCAATTCGACGGCCTTGTCGTATTTCGAACCTGGTGACTCGCCCACCACAACAAACCCTGTCTTTTTGGACACACTCCCCGAAACCTTGCCGCCACGGCTGGCGATCGCTTCGCTCGCCTCGTCCCGGGAAAAGTCGACCAGGGAGCCTGTGACGACGACCGTGACGCCATCCAGCGGGCGTGGACCGGCATCGACGCGCTCCTCCGCCATGCGTACGCCCGCGGCGCGCCACTTTTCGACGATCACCCGGTGCCAGTCGACGCCGAACCACTCGACGACGGCCTGCGCGATCGTTGGCCCGACCCCGTTCGCGCGGACGAGCTCGTCGGCCGGAGCCGCCGCGATGGCCTCCAAGGAGCCGAACTCCCGAGCGAGCGCCACCGCCGCCGTCGGTCCGACATGGCGGATGGACAGCGCGGTGATCACGCGGGCCAGCGGCCGCTGCTTCGCGTCGTCGAGCAACGACAGCAACCGCATCGAGCCCGCGCTCAACGCGCCGTCCTGGTTGGTGAAGAACTCGCTCTGCGAGAGCTTCTCCGCATCGAGCGCGAACAGGTCTCCCTCGTCGACGACGACGTGATCGTCGACGAGGGCAGCCGCGGCCTTATAGCCGAGCGCCTCGATGTCGAACACGTTGCGGCCGGCCAGGTAGTAGATGCGCTCGCGTATCTGGGCCGGGCAGTGCTGCGCGTTCGGGCAGCGGATGTCGACGTCACCCTCCTTGGCCGGGGCCAGGAGCGTGTCGCAGGACGGGCAGTGCGTCGGCATCACGAACTCGGTTTCCGTGCCGTCGCGGCGATCGGCCACCGGGCCGAGGATCTCGGGGATCACGTCACCGGCCTTGCGGACGACGACCGTGTCGCCGATGCGGACGCCCTTGCGCCGGACCTCGTTCGCGTTGTGCAGCGTCGCGAACGTGACCGTCGACCCGGCGACGTGTACGGGCTCGATCTCGGCGAACGGCGTGATCCGACCGGTCCGACCGACACCGAGCCGGATCGCGATCAGCTTGCTGTTCACCTCTTCGGGCGGGTATTTGAACGCGATCGCCCACCGCGGCGCGCTGCTGGTCGAGCCGAGACGGCGCTGGATCGAGACCTCATCGACCTTCACGACCACGCCGTCGATGTCGTGCTCGAGCGAGTGTCGTTTGGTCGCGTATTCGGTGACGTAACGCTGAACCTCAGCGATGTCCGAAAAAACGCGCCACCTGTCGCTCGTCGGCAGACCCCAGCGCTGGATCGCTTCGTACGCCTGGGACTGCGACGTGACCGCGAAACCGCGGCGCGCGCCGACACCGTGCACGATGAGGTGCAACGGGCGCTTCGCGGTCTCCCGCGGATCCTTGTTCCGCAGGCTCCCGGACGCGGAGTTGCGCGGGTTCACGTACGGCTTTTCGCCGGCCTCGACGAGTGCCGCGTTCAGGTCGGCGAACGCCGCGAGCGGGAAATAGATCTCGCCGCGAATCTCGACGAACTCCGGCACGTCGTCGCCTCGGAGCCGATCGGGGACGTCACGCATCGTGCGGACATTCGCCGTGACGTCCTCGCCGGTGCGCCCGTCGCCACGGGTTGCCGCGGACACGAGCCGACCCCTTTCGTAGGTCAGATTGACCGCGAGTCCGTCGATCTTCAACTCGCACAGGAAGTGCACCGGGCCTCCGGCGTCGCGCTCGACCCGCACCGCCCAGGCGGCCAGGTCGGCCTCGCTGAAGACGTTGCCAAGGCTCAGCATCGGTTCGGCATGCGAGATCGAGGCGAACATATTGGAGTAGTCGCCGCCGCCGACCCTCTGACTCGGTGAGTCAGGGGTGCGCAGCGCCGGGAACTCCTCCTCGAGCCGGGTCAGCTCGCGCATCAAGGTGTCGTACTCGGCGTCGGATGCCGTCGGCTGATCGAGCACGTAGTAGCGATATTGATGCTCATCCAACTCGGCGGCAATGGCCGCGTGTCGGGCTCGGGCCTCGGGCGTCGGATCTTTGCCGGCGCGAGCCTCTTGCGCGGCTGTCACCTCACCGACCGCGTCGGCAACCTCGGCGGCCGAGTCCGGCGCGCCAGCGGGAAGATCAGCAGATTCGGGAACGTCGGCCTTCGCTCGCATGATCGCAGGCTAGCGCGCCGGACTGACATCTCGGCACAGCTGTCCGACTAGACGTGGAGTCGGCGTCGACGGTCCGCGTCACGCCAACTCCGCCTTGAAGCCCTGCCGCCACGAGGGGTAGCGCAGCTCCCAGCCGAGCTCCCGCTTGGCCTTCGCGTTGGAGAAGCCGCGCCCCTCGGTCATCATCGTCACGGCCACGTCCCCGGCGAGCATGCGCGCCAGCCACTTGGGCACCCGCATCGGTGGCTTGACGCCCGCGCACGCAGCCAGATACGGCAGCCATTCGCGAGCCGGGGCGGGCTCGTCGTCGACGATGTTGAACACGCCCTTCGCCTGCTGCTCCACGGCCAGGACGGTGGCGCTCGCCGCGTCGTCGAGATGCACCAACGAGCTGTAGCCCGTGCCGCCGCCGACGAGCGGGAACTGCCGCTTGCGCAGGAGCTCGACTTGGTCGTGGATGACCCCCGGCCCGTAGAGCCCGCCGTATCGCAGGGCAGCGCCACCAGCCTTGACGACCACGTCCTCGAGGTGCTGGACCGCCTCCATCACCGGCTGTGCTGCCGTCCCGGTCAACGGATCCAGCGGGTCCTCCTCGGTCTTTACCCATCCACCTGTGCGGATGCCGTTCCAACTGGCATAGCTCTGCGCGACGACGTTGGTGACGCCGGTCGCCTCGGCCGCGGCCAGCAGGTGATCGGTCCCCTCGGTACGCAGCCGGTTCGTGGTGGCGAACCAGCGGTCCATGTGCTTGATGTCGGGCTTACCGGTGATCGCGGTCATCTCGTGCACGATCGCGTCCGGGCGGGCGGCCGCCACCGCCGCGGCGACAGATGCACCATCCAGCCCGTCCATAACAACCGCCGTCGGCGCCCAGCTGCTGAAGGAGGCCCAGCTTGCCTCGGCCCGTCGCTGTCGCCGTCACCTCGTGGCCCCGGGCCACGAGCTGCGGAACCAGCTGCCGCCCCACGGCCCCGGCCCCGCCTGCCACGAACACGCGCATGATCATCACCCTCCGGATGCCAGATCTCTTTCGCTCTCCAGACAAGAGACGGGACAGCCCGACCGTTTGTGACATCGGAGGGAAGATTTTGCGGAGAAGATCGGTGGCAGCTATGGGCCGATTCGTCGGGCGACCCGCCTACGAGTCGGCGAGCCGCTTCGCCGCTTCCCGGCACACCGTCGTCACGGCGCGAGCGCGCTCATCGGACACGGTTCCGAGCCCGCAGGCTGGGGTGATAACGACCTGCTCGGCCAGATCGTTCGCGGCGAAGCCGAGCGTCCGCCACAGATTCTTGACGCGATCGGCGACCGACGCGGACGTAGGGACTGTTCCGTCGCCGCTGGCCGCCACCGCTCCCGCGAAGAGGCCGAGGCCGGCATCGAGCGCCTCGCCGAGCGCGTCGAGCGCCCCGCCCGCTCGCACGTCGATCAGGTCGAGGTCGATGGCCAGAGCGACGGCGCCGGCGTCGCGGAACAGGCCAAGAGGTGCGTCGGCGGCACAGCAGTGCAGGACCGCGGGGGCGCCGCCGGCCGTCACGACATCGGTCAGCGCCGACCGCGCCAGGCTCGCGTCGACCGCACGCAGCGTGCCGTAACCGCTTTCGGTGGGTACGTGACCGGCCAGTACCGCCGGCAACGACGGCTCATCGATCTGCACGATCACGCGGGCGTACGGCAGCCGGGCCCGTACGTCAGCGACGTGCGCGGCGAGGCCTTCGGCCAGCGAGGCGGTCAGATCCCGGACGGCGCCCGGATCGCGTAGCAGCCGGCCGCCGATCGGCAGGTCGATCGATGCAGCAAGCGTCCACGGGCCGGCGACCTGCAGCTTGATGGGACCGTCAAGGTCGGCGGCCGCCTCCGTCAGCGCATCGAGGTCGCGGGCCCACAGATCACGGGTACGCCCCAGATCCCGACCGGCGTGCGACGCGATCCGCCACCGGGAGGCGTAGAGCTCGACCGGCATCTCGACGAGCAGCCCAGCGCTCCGGCCGATCATGTCGGCGCCCGGGCCGCGGGCGGGAAGCTCGGGCAGGTACGGCAGATCCGGCATCTCGCCGAGTACGGTCTTGACCGCCTCCGAGATGTCGGTCCCGGGCAGCGAGCCGATTCCGGTCGCAGACCCGGGCGACCACGCAAATCGCTCGGTCACGGCGCGACCGCGGCCGGGTGATCCGCCCGGGCGATCGTGGCCGACCCGAGCACGACATCGCCGTGCGGGTCGCTTCGATAGGCCACGATGGCTTGGCCGGGGGCAATTCCCCGTACCGGCGAATCCAATGTGGCCACGAGCGTTCCGTCCGCCGCGACCGCGACGTCCGCGGAGGTCGTGTCGCCGTGGGCACGCATCTGCACCTCGGCCCGCACTGACCCCTCCGGTGCCCGCATGCCTGTCCATACCGGCCGTTCGGCCGTGATCACGGTGACGTCGAGCGCCTCGACTGGGCCGACCGTGACGGTGTTCGTGACAGGCGTGATCGACAGCACATAGCGCGGCCGTCCGTCGACCGCCGGCCGGTCGAGTCGCAAACCCTTGCGCTGCCCGATCGTGTAGCCATGCGCACCAGCGTGATGACCGAGCACGACTCCGGTCGCGCCGTCGACGATGTTGCCTGGCGTCTCGCCTAGCCGTCGATCGAGGAACGCCTGCGTGTCCCCGTCGGCGATGAAGCAGATGTCATGCGAGTCCGGCTTGTCGGCGACGGCCAGGCCACGCGCCGCCGCCTCCGCCCTGACCTGCGCCTTCGTCGAGTCACCGAGCGGGAAGATCGACCGGTCGAGCTGGTCGCGGGTCAGCACGGCCAGCACGTACGACTGGTCCTTGGCCAGGTCGACGCTGCGCCGCAACAGGCCGTCCGCGCCGAGTCGGGCATGGTGCCCGGTCACCACGGCGTCAAAACCCAGGGCTACGGCGCGGTCCAGCACCGCGGCGAACTTGATCTTCTCGTTGCAGCGCAGGCACGGATTCGGGGTACGCCCGGCTGCATACTCGGCCACGAAGTCGTCCACGACGTTTTCGTGGAACTGCTCGGCCATGTCCCAGACGTAAAAGGGGATGTCGATCACATCGGCCGCTCGACGGGCGTCGCGAGCGTCCTCGAGTGTGCAACAGCCACGGGCCCCGGATCGATAGGTCTGTGGGTTACGCGACAGCGCCAAGTGAACGCCGGTGACGTCATGGCCGGCCGCGGCCGCGCGGGCGGCGGCGACGGCGGAGTCGACCCCACCGCTCATTGCCGCCAGTACACGCATGCCGTCAAGCGTAGCCGCTGGCCGGCATCGGCCGCCGAGCGCAGCGACCGTGGCGATCTTCACGCCGGCGTGGGTTCGGGCGGCGTTGTTTCGAGCGATGCGCCGCCCGGGCTCGGACTCAGCGTGTCGACGACGGCCGGTTTGCCCGGCGTGCCCGCTCAACCGCACCGGGCAGCACCGCAAGTAGTTCGTCGATGTCGGCCGCGGTCGAGGTGTGGCCGAGCGTGAACCGGAGCGAGGAGCGGGCGCGATCATCGTCGGCACCCATCGCAAGCAGGACGTGCGACGGCTGGGCGACGCCGGCCGAACAGGCCGAACCGGTCGAGCACGCGATTCCGGCCGCGTCAAGCAACAGCAAAAGGGCATCGCCGGCGCAGCCCGGGAACGAGAAGTGGGCGTTGCCAGGCAGGCGGTCGATCGGGTCGCCATTGAACAGAGCATCCGGAACCGCCGCGCGGACTCGCGCCACGAGCTGGTCGCGGAGCGACGACACCGTCGCCGCGTGCTCCTGCTGACGCTTCACGCTCGACTCGACGGCTACGGCGAACGCGACGATCCCGGCCACATCGAGCGTGCCCGACCGGACGTCGCGCTCCTGTCCGCCGCCGTGCAGCAGCGGGGTGCAGGCGACATCGCGACCGAGGAGGAGGGCGCCGACGCCGACCGGGCCACCGAGTTTGTGCCCGGTCACCGACATCGCTGCCACCCCGGACGCGGCGAAGTCCACCGGCACCTGACCCACCGCCTGGATGGCGTCGGTGTGCATCAACACGCCCGCCTCGGCGGCGACGGTGGCCAGGGCCGGCACCGGCTGAACGGTGCCGATCTCGTTGTTGGCCCACATCGTCGTGACGAGCGCAACATCACCGGCGTCGCCGAGCGCGTCGCGCAGGGCATCGGGCTGGACGCGCCCGACGCCGTCGACCGGCACCCAACTGACCTGCGCGCCCTCGTGCCGCGCAAGCCACTCGACCGAGTCCAGCACGGCGTGGTGCTCGATACTGCTGGCCACGATCCGGTTGCGGCCGTCGTGCGCATCGCGCTGGGCCCAGAAGATGCCCTTCACCGCGAGGTTGTCGGCTTCGGTGCCGCCGCTGGTGAAGATCACCTCGGACGGACGGACGCCGAGCGCGGCGGCAATGGACTCGCGCGACTCCTCGACCCGGCGCCGGGCGAGGCGGCCTGGTGCGTGCAGGGATGAGGCGTTGCCGACCTCGCGCGCCGCGGCAACGTAAGCCTCAAGCGCCTCGTCGAGCATCGGCGTCGTCGCGGCGTGATCAAAGTAAGCCATCACCCCACAGCCTATCCGCCGCGGCGCGTCCATCGCCGGCCCGACGCCCCTTACCGAATGGCGACGGATTGCAGCGTCGCGATCCATGGGTGGGCCGGATAAGCGATGGACAGAGCGTCGACCAGCCAGCGCACCGACTCGGGGTCGAGGTCAGGGGCAACGGCGTCGAAATCGCTACGGTCCTTCGGCCGCATGGCGGCCGCCTTGTAGAGCAGGACACCTTCCGGGCGCAGGTAAGGAATGCCGTCTCGGGTTCTTGCCACCATGCGGCCCATCGGCCGGCGGACCCGGTGGTCGCGCCGGAAGATCCACGTACGGTCGCCGCCGGCCTCGAGGAACAGGTCCGTACGGTAACGGTCGCCGTCAGCCACCCAGACCTGCCGTACGTGCGCCTTCGGTTTCGCGCCACGCAGCGGCCACACGGCGCCCGCGTGGACGGCGTACAGGTCGAGGTCGCCGAAGGTGGCGGCGAAGGTCGGATAGGCGGCCCGCGGGATCGCGATTTCCAGATCTTCATGATCGCGCAGCGGGCCGCGGTCGTGGTCGGCTCGCCACAGTTCGAGCGCCCAGCCACCCGCGACGTGCCACGGTCGGTCGACCTCAGCCAACCGGTCGGCGACCTCACGTGGATGCCATCGCCGCCAAGCATCGAGCGGCGGCGCCGCCATCGACCGCGCCATCACGTCCATGTCCAACGACACGTACCGGATGCCGCCGGCACCGTCCGGCTCGGTCCAGCGGGTGACGATCGGACCGCGGCCCCAATCGACGTACCCGAGGCGCTCGTAGAGCCGCTTCGCGTCCGGGTTGTCCAACCCGACGCCGAGGATGAGCACGTCGTGGCCGCGCGCCCGGGCGGCGGCCTCGCACGCGTGGACCAGCGCCGTTCCGATCCCCCGGCCCTGCCAGGCCGGGGTCACTTCCAAATGATTGAGCAGTGGTACGCCGGGGAACTCGCGCCGCAACTCCGGCTCCTCATGAACCTCGCGGTAGAGGTAGACGTCGCCGACAACGGTGCCGTCGAGCCATGCCACCAGGAGTTCGCCGACGCCCTGCCGCGTCCGTCCGATCCGGTCGGTGAAGAAATCGGGCTGACCCATCGCGGTCACCAACGCGTCCAGGTCGCCCTTGTCCGCGACCCTGATCTCCAGCCCCTTCGGCGGCCCCACCGACCGTGACACGCGGCCACTCTACGTGCGCCCCACGCCCATCTCCCGTACATTCCGCGCGGTCGAGCCGAACAAGACGCCAGACGCTACAAGATCGCGCTTGTCGTCGCCTCATCTGACCCAGAACAGCTCCGATATCACGCCCACATTCCCGTACCACGTACACCCGAAAGCCCTAACCCCACGCGATCGACGAACCGCGCGCACAACAAAGGCCGGCCCCGCATTGCCCACGAAGACCTAAAAGGCTCTTCCAAAGTCGAGTGGGCAATGCGGGGCCGGCCTTAAGCGCAACCCATTACCGACGCTTGCGAATCTCGTCCTCAGCCTGCGGCACGACCTTGAACAGGTCCCCGACGACCCCAAAGTCAGCCAGTTCGAAGATCGGCGCCTCGGAATCCTTGTTCACCGCGACGATCGTCTTCGACGTCTGCATGCCGGCCCGGTGCTGGATCGCCCCGGAGATGCCGAGGGCGATGTAAAGCTGCGGCGACACGGTCTTGCCGGTCTGTCCGACCTGGAACTGATGCGGGTAGAAGCCCGAGTCGGTCGCCGCGCGCGATGCTCCGACCGCCGCCCCGAGCAGATCGGCGAACTCCTCGACCAGCTTGAAGTTGTCGGCGCTGCCGACACCGCGACCGCCGGACACCACGATCGACGCCTCGGTGAGCTCCGGACGCGAGCCCTTCTGCTCGGCCTTCCGCTCGACGATCTTCACGAGCTTCGTCGAATCGTCGACGGTCGTGTCGAGCGTCTCCAACTCCGCCGTCGCCGGCGCAGGGGTCGGCGTGAGTGAATTTGGACGTACGGTCACGAGCGGCAGCCCCCGGCTGACCTGTGACTTGACGATCGTCGTGCCAGCGAAGACGGACTGCGTGGCCGTACCGTCCGCCTCCAGCGAGAGCACGTCGGTCAGCAGGCCGTTGTCGAGTTTCACGGCGACGCGGGCGGCGATCTCCTTGCCCTCCTGCGTCGAACCGAGCAGGACGGCGGCCGGCTGCGCGGCCTTGATGAGGTTGGCCAGGATGGCCGCCTTCGGCGCCACCAGGTGTCCGTCGATGTCGTCGCTTTCGGCGACGTACACCTTGGCGGCACCGAATTCGCCGAGCTTCTCGGTGATCGCGGCGGCCGTGCCGGGCGCGCCGAAGACGACGGCGGCCGGCGTGCCGAGATCGCGGGCCAGCGTCAGCATCTCCAGCGTGACCTTCTTGACCGCGCCGCCCGCCTGCTCGACGACTACCAGAACTTCAGACATCGGATCGGCCCCCACTCACACAAACTTCTCGGCGGTCAGGAATTCCACGAGCGCGACGCCGCCGTCACCGGAGTCCTCGACGCGTTGGCCGGCCTGGCGCGCCGGCCGCTTGGTGGCGTCGACGACCGTGCTGGACGCGCCCGCGAAACCCACCTCGTCGGCGGCGATACCGAGATCGGCCAGCGACAACACCGTCATCGGCTTTGACTTGGCCTGCATGATGCCCTTGAACGACGGATAGCGCGGTTCGTTGATGGTGTCCCAGACCGATACGACGGCGGGGGTCTTCGCCGTCACGACCTCGAAGCCCTCTTCGGTCTGCCGTTCGGCGGTCAGCGAGTCGCCGTCGATGGTGAGCTTGCGCGCGCCGGTGATGGCGGCGATGCCCAGGCGTTCGGCCAGCATCTGCGGCATGACCTGAACCCGCCCGTCGGTGGACTCGGCGCCCGAGATGACGATGTCGGCGCCCAGCGTGCCGAGAGCCGCGGCCAGCACCTTCGACGTGGCGAGCGCGCACGAGCCGTGCAGTGCGTCGTCCTGGACGTGCACGGCCTTGTCCGGGCCCATCGATAGTGCCTTGCGGATCGATTCGGTCGCCGACGCCGGACCCATGGTCAGCACGGTGACCTCGCCGCCGTGCGCTTCCTTGATCTTGAGGGCCTCTTCGATGGCGTACTCGTCCATCTCGTTGATCACATTGCTCGCCGACGCACGGTCGACGGTCTTGTCGTCACTGCGCAGATTGCGTTCCGACCCGGAGTCGGGGACCTGCTTGACGAGTACGACGATATTCATCCCGGCTCGACGACCTCCCAATTCAACGACGCTGTCCGCGAGTTTTCTGCCCACTGACGCATCGGTCAACTTCTGGCTGTGTGGGACTGGCCACTGAACCGAATGTTACTAGCCGGTAACGTCGCGCCGCGAGGAGACGACCCCGTGAATGAAGTCACGGCGACCACATCGCGTAACGCGCTAGCGTAGGCACCGTACCGGGAGGTGTCGGATATGCCACCACAAGGTGTGCCGCTCTACGGGCACGGGTCGTTTGATGATCCATCCGAGAGTTCACACGGGCCACTGATCCCGGAGCCGCCGACGGTGCACGTTGCGCACCGGGCGCAACCGGCCCCGGCCGACCATCTCTGCACCTGCGGGAAGATCCGCGAGGCCTGCGTGCATGACGAGATCCGCGCGCTTTTCGCCCTGATCTCCGACCCGGCCCCCGCCTCTCCCCCGAAATAGCCAAGGCAGTAGCCGAGCAAACTAGCCGACCGCTCCGGCCCGGCCCCCCGTCTACCACGTAACCGTTCGCGGTTACACGTACACGCGCAAAGCCTTGACCCCGCGCACGACGACGCCGAGCGCAGGTTGGCTCGGCCTGATCGACCACGGCGTAGATCAAGCTTGACCGCTGCGCCGTGGTCGATCAGGCCGAGCCCAAAGCCAAACCTAGGAGCCGAGCGCCGCCGAAACCTTGCCCAACATCGACGTCTCCGGCGCGCTCACGCCCTTGGCCGCTTGCGCCGCGTTGGTACAGGCGTCGATCACGATATGGCGGTACGCGTCCGCGTCAGCCGGCGCCTTCTGGTCCAGCGCCTTGACCGAGTTCGACAGTTCGCTCAGCACACCGGCCTCGAGGTCGGCCGGATTGCCCTTCGGAATGCTGGGCATGCTCATCCCTCGGAACACGCCTTGCATGTCGCCGCTCGCCTTCGCGAACGACTTCGACGCGGCGAAACTCTCCTTGACCATGTCGAGCATGCCCGGCTCGGCATTGGAGACCAGGAAGACTGCCCCGTAGGCGGCGTTGCGCAGCGACTGCTTCTCGGCATCGGTGTAGTCGGTCATGGCTTCATCCTGACCGGCACATGGCGCTCGACCAGGAGATATGCCCATATTCGCCGGCCTGATCGGCACACCGCCCGAGTCCACGCGCGCGACGGCCATAATGGCGCTGTGCTCACGAACGTGCGTCGATGGTTCGATCCGGACGAGGTCCGCGAGGTCGGCACGACGCCGGACTACCGGTTCTCGCTCGCCAACGAGCGCACGTTCCTGGCCTGGATCCGGACCGGTCTCGCGTTGCTCGGCGGAGGGTTGGCGATCGCCGGCTTCCTTCCGCCACTGCACGTGCCCCACCTGCGCGAGGTCCTCGCGATCATTCTGGTGGCGCTCGGCGGGGTGATCGCGATCCGAGCGATCGATCATTGGGCTCGCTGCGAACGGGCGATGCGGCTCGGCAAGCCGCTACCGGCGTCCCATTTCCCGGCGATCCTTGCCGTCGCCGTCGGGCTAGGGTCGATCGCGCTCCTGGTTGCGATCGTTCTACCCGGGCATTGGAAGTGACCGGCCGCCGATGACAAATGTCCCCACCGGTGGCCAACGCGGGCCGATGTGGAGCGGCGCCGACGGTGCGAGCGCGGAGCGGACCCGGTTGGCCTGGCGGCGTACGGCCCTGGCCAGCACCGTCGTCGTGCTGCTGACCGTACGGCTGGCCTTCCGCGACCGCTTTACGGTGCTCGGCGCGTTGGCGGCCGCCGCCGCGTTGCTGGTGTGGCTCGCGCAGATGTGGTTCACCCAGCGCCGGATCCACGCGATCGACCGGCACGAACCGACGGAGGTCATGCAAGCGCTGCCCGCGTTGTCGCTGACGGCGATCGCATTCGCGCTGCTGGCTGTCGTCCTGGTTCTGGTGCGCTGACGGTTACGTCGCTTGGCTGGCGAGCATCATGCCGCGTCGACCTGGATACCGAAGCCGGACGACAGTTCGCCGCGAAGATCGTCGTCCAGCAACGTCGGTCAGGCGAGATTGGCCGAGCGCGGGTAGGCGTCGGCGGGATCCGTCAGGACGTTGACCAGGTAGGGCACGCCGGAGTCGAACGCCCGGCGCAGGGCGCCGGCCAGGTCGCCGGGCTTGGCGACGGTTTCCCCGGCACCGCCGAGCGCCGTGACGACCGCGTCATAGGCGAGGTGAGGCTGCAGGTCGGCGGCGACGTCGTAGCCGTACATCGCGCGCATCGGGTGCTTCTCCAGGCCCCAGATCCCGTTGTTGCCAACGACGATCACCACGGGCAGCTTCTGCCGTACGAGAGACTCGACGTCCATCAACGAGAATCCGGCCGCGCCGTCGCCCATCAGCACGCAGACCTGCCGGTCGGGGTATGTCACCCGGGCGCCCATGGCGTAGCCGAGCCCGGTGCCGAGGCAGCCGTACGGACCCGGGTCCAGCCACGATCCCGGCGTGGCCGGCTCCAGGTATTTGCCCGCGTACGAGACGAAGTCACCGCCGTCGCCGATGGTCACCGCGTCCGGCGCCAAGATGTTGCGCAACTCGCCGTAGACGCGGGCCGGTTTGATCGGGTCCGAGTCGGCCAGCATGTTCTCGGCGTCGAGCGTCTTCGCCGCGTCCTCGGCCGCCCGCAACTCCTCGACCCACGCCGAGTGGTCGACTCGATCCCCGGTGTACGACGCGATCTGAGACAGCGTCAGCCGCAGGTCACCGGCCGGCGAACACGCCGGCGTGAGGTGCGACGCGCGCTGCGACGGGGCGTCGACGATGTGGATAACCTGCGCATCGCCGAAGTCGCCGAAGGAGAGCCGGAAATCCAGCGGCGTCCCGATGACGACGATGACGTCGGCGCTGCCGAGCGCGGCGCGGCGGGCCTTGGCGAACGCGAGCCGGTGGTCGGGGGGCAGCGCACCGCGGCCCATGCCGTTCGCGAACACCGGCACGACCATGGCTTCGGCTGCCTCGCGCAGCTCGGCGACCGCGTCGCCCGCGTACACATCGGATCCGGCGATGATGATCGGCTGCTGCGCCCCCGCGATCAGCGCCGCCGCCTTCGCGACGTCGACGGGGTCGGGCTCGATCATCGGGATGTCCGGCGTCGGGATCGCCGCATCGCCCGAGCCGTAGATCACCTCGAGCGGCAGATCGAGGAACGCCGGCCCGCGGTGCGGCGTCAACGCGGCGGTCAATGCAGCGCCAACCGCGGAGGGTACGTCGTCGGTCGCCAAGATCGTCGACGCGTGTTTGGTGATCGACGCGACGATCGGCACGTGATCCATCTCCTGCAGGCTGCCGGAGCCCCAGCGGAACTGCGGCGCCCGGCCGCCCAGAACCAGGACGGGAGCCGCGTTGAAGAACGCGCTCGTGATGCCGGAGACACCGTTGGTGACGCCAGGTCCGGCTGTCAGCACGGCGAGGCCCGGCCGACGGGTCAGCTTCGCGACCGCCTCCGCGGCGAATACGGCCGACTGCTCATGGCGGACGTCATAAAGCGGGAACCCGGTCTTGTGCGCCGCATCGAAGAGCGGAAAGACGTGGCCGCCGGACAGCGTGAACATCGCCGACACCCCGTACGCCCGGAGTGTGGCGAGCGCGAGGTCGCCGCCGTGACCCTCGATCGTGTCCGTCATCCGTGCCCCTGTCTGGTTGTTCGTGTCGCCGGTACGTTACCGCCCGGTAGCCGAAAGGTCATGTCACACCCCGCGCCTACGGTGAGCCGCATGACCACGGATACCTGGACGGTTGATGACCATCTTCGCGGCAAGCCGCCGGCGTCCGTAGCCCTCTATCACGAGTTCGTCGACATCATCGACGCGCTCGGGCCAACCACGACCGTGGTCGGTAAGACGATGATCGTGTTCAAAGGCACCCGTCGCGGCTTCGCCGGCGCCAAACCGACACCGCGCGGGCTGACCGGATACTTCGACCTGACCCGGCCGGTAGTGGACCGGCGCGTGAGTAGCGCGACTCCCTACACGAAGCGGCTGTTCGTCCATCACTTCAGCCTGACCTCGCCGGACGATCTCGACCATGATTTCGCCGGATACCTGCGCGAGGCGTACGAGGTGGGTCAGGGCACGCACCTGCGGACCTGATCCGCTGGCACCGCGTGGCTCACTGCCCGGTGAACTTCGGCTTGCGCTTCTCTACGAAAGCGGCCATGCCCTCGCGCTTGTCATCCGTCGCGAAGAGCGCGGCGAACAGCTGGGACTCCCATCCCAGCCCGGAGGCGAGATCCATGTCGAGACCGCCGTCGATCGCCATCTTGGCCGCCCGTAGCGCCGCGGCCGGTCCGGTCGTGTACGGCTTCACGAGTGCCACCGCCGCGTCGTAGACCTCGGCCGCCGTCGGCACGACCTTGTCCACGAGCCCGATCGCGAGGGCCTCCTCGGCACCGACGAACCGGCCCGACATCACGATTTCCTTCGCCCGCGCCGGGCCGATCAGGCGTGGCAGCCGCTGCGTGCCGCCGGCACCGGGGATGACGCCAAGATTGATCTCCGGCTGGCCGAGCTTCGCGTCGGCCGCCGCGACCCGCCAGTCGCAGGCAAGTGCGAGTTCGCAGCCGCCGCCGAGGGCGTAGCCGGTGATCGCCGCGACGACTGGCTTCGGGATCCGCGCCACCGCGTCGAATGCCGACGTGAGCCGACCGGCGCGAGCGGCCATGGCCAGGTACGACATGTCGGCCATCTCCCTGATGTCGGCGCCGGCGGCGAACACCTTCTCCCCGCCGTACACGACAACCGCGCGGACCTCGTCGTCGGTGGTGCAGGACAGCGCCGCGGACCGCAACTCCTCCTGGATCGTGATGTTCAGGGCGTTCATCGGTGGCCGGTCTAACCGGATCGTGCCGATGCCGTCCGCGACCGTCAGTGCAACGAACTCGCCCACCAGTGCCTCCCGCTCCATCACCAACCAAGGTCGTCACGAGCCTACGACCGGAGGTCATCGGGAGCACACCGGCACTTACGCCGCGCCGGTCGGCCGCGGAGTGTCAGACGCTGACCCTCGGGTCGTCGGCGTCGACGATCTGGACGCCGAGCGGGAAGAGCGACACCGGAATCAGCTTGAAGTTCGCAAGACCCAGCGGGATTCCGATGATCGTGATGCACTGTGCGATCCCGGAGACCAGGTGACCGAGCGCCAGCCACCAGCCCGCCAGGATCAACCAGATGACGTTGCCGATAGCGGAGGCGGCGCCGGCCGTCGGGTTGCGCACGGTCGTCCGGCCGAATGGCCAGAGCGCGTAGTTGGCGATCCGGAAGCTCGCGATGCCGAACGGGATCGTGATGATCAGGATGCAGCAGATGATGCCGGCGATCACGTATCCGAGTGCGAGAATCAAGCCACCGAAGACCAGCCAGATGACGTTCAGGATGAGCCGCATGTCCTCATCGTCGCCGACAGTGTCCACTTCACGATCCAGGAACGGCGAGATTGCCGCCGTATTCGTGCGGCGGGTGCACAATCCGTGACGGCCCCGGCCGCCGGATCAGGCAGCGGCACGGGCCGCGAACCGGCCGTCGGCATAGGTGACCTGCAGCGGCAGCCCGAACGCCTCGCTCAGGTTCTCGCTGGTGATCGTCTGCCGCAACAGCCCCTGCGCCACAACGCCGCCGTCACGCAGCAACATGGCGTGAGTGAATCCGGCCGGGATCTCCTCGACGTGGTGGGTAACCACCACCATCGCCGGCGCATCCGGGTCGTCGGCGAGACCGGCCAACCGGCGTACGAGATCTTCCCGGCCGCCGAGATCCAGCCCGGCCGCCGGCTCGTCGAGCAGGAGCAACTCCGGGTCGGTCATCAAGGCCCGAGCGATCTGTACGCGTTTGCGCTCACCCTCGGACAGCGTGCCGTACGCACGGTCGAGGAGCGATCCGGCACCGAGCTGGGCGAGGAGCGCTCGGGCCCGACGTTCGTCGGCCGACTCGTAGCGCTCGCGGAAACGACCGACCACCGCGTACGACGCCGTCACGACGACATCGAGCACGGTTTCGTGGGTCGGTATCCGATCATGCAGGCTCACGGTGGACAAGCCGATGCGTGTGCGCAGCTCCGTGACGTCCACGCGGCCGAGACGCTCGCCGAGGATGTGGACGACGCCGCTCGTCGGATGCAGCCGCGCGGATGCGATGTTGAGCAGCGTGGTCTTGCCAGCGCCGTTGGGACCGAGCACGACCCACCGCTCGTCCAGTTCCACCCGCCAGGAAATGTCGCGGATCAGGAACTTTCCACCTCGTACGACGCTCGCACCGACGACGTCGACGACAACGTCGGGATCAACGGTGTCGGGATGGCTCGCGTTCGGGTCTCCCACCATGCCGACAGCAGCCCCTCCCGACGATAGCGGCGGCCGCGCGGTTGGGACCGGCGACGAGGCGGATTGCACGTCGCCATCAAATCACGAACTGGCACGCCACCGGCCGCACGGGCCCCACGGCGAGCGGCGTTCGTCATAGGGTGACCGCTCAACGGGCCACCGCGCGGATGCGGCCAGCCCGGCGGCGCGCGAAGGCGAGAGCGGATGTCCCCCGTCATCGAGATCGACGGCCTCACGAAGAGCTATCGGCGGTTCGGACGCGACTCCCGTCGTGCACTGGACGGCTTCGACATGGTCGTGGACTCCGGTCAGGTCCACGGATTCCTCGGGCCGAACGGCTCGGGCAAGACGACCACCCTCCGTACGCTGCTCGGTCTTGTCCGGGCGAATACGGGCACGATGCGGCTGCTCGGTGCGCCGGTCCCCGACACGCTCGCCGGCGTCATCCCTCGGATCGGCGCGATCGTGGAAAGCCCGCAGTTCTTCCCGAACTTCTCCGGGCGCCGCACACTCGACCTGCTGGCCATCGCCGGCAACCTACACCGCGCCCGGGTCGACGAGGTGCTGGAGACGGTCGGCCTCACCGATCGGGCGGCCGATCGCGTGAAGACGTACTCGCTCGGCATGCGGCAACGCCTCGCCGTCGCGTCCGCGCTGCTGAAATCGCCGGATCTGCTGATCCTGGACGAGCCGGCGAACGGACTCGATCCGGGCGGCATCCGCGAGATGCGCGATCTGATGCGGACACTCGCCGCGCGTGGCACCACCGTCGTGCTGTCCAGCCACATCCTGGGCGAGATCCAGCTCATCTGCGACTCGGTCACGATCATTTCCGATGGCCGCCGCGTCGCCCACGGTCCGGTCGCCGACGTGCTCGCCGCTTCCGACAAGGGCGAATATCGGGTACGGGTACCGGACCTCACGCGAGCGGCCGCCGTACTCGCCGCGGCCGGCGCGACCGTCCGAATGGGCGGCGATCACCTGGTCGTCGCCGACATCGCCGACCCGGGCTGGGTCACCGCGACGCTGGCGCGTGAGTCGCTGTTCCTCACCGAGCTCGCCTCTCTCACTCCGGACCTTGAGGGCGTCTTCCTGGAACTCACCGGCACGATGCCGACCCAGGGCCGCCACCGTCAGGCGACGGAGGTGGCGTCGTGAGCGTCGTCCGCGCCGAATGGCGTCGCCTGTTCGCCCGACGCTTCACCCGCATCATGCTGGCGATTGTCGTCGCGTTGTTCGCCGCCGTCGCCATCGGAGTTGCGGTGAACTACCACCGGGTCACCCCGGCCGACCGCGCGGTCGCGCAGCAGCGGATGGTCGCCGACCAGGAGCAGGCGACAACACAGCTGGCCGAGTGCCAACGCGAACAGTCCGATCCCACGGCGGCCGGGCCGTACAATCCGCTGCCACCCGACATGACGTGCGAGCAGATGTTCACGCCGCCGCAGCTTGACTGGTTCCTGCCCAGCCAGTGGGTGCTCACCGAGCAGGCGAAGGCGATGCTGACCGTGTTCGGCGGCCTGCTCGCACTATTCGGATTCGCGGTCGGCGCATCGTACGTCGGCGCCGAGTGGTCCTCGGGCGGCATGACGAACCTGCTGCTGTGGCGGCCGCGACGCGTACCACTGTTGGCCGCGAAACTCGGCACGCTCTTGGCTGGCGTGGCGGTTTCCGGGCTCGGCCTGCTCGTCCTGTGGGCCGGCATGTTGAGCGCGATCGCCGCCACGCGCGGCCGGTTCGGCCACCTGACCGCTGGTGCCGTCGAGTCGATGGCGCTGTACGGCACCCGCGGCATCGCGCTCGGGCTGGCCACAGCGGCACTCGGGTTCGCGATCGCCACGGTGGGCCGGAGCACCGTCGCGGCGCTGGGGGTCGCGATCGGCTATGTCATCGTCGTCGAGGCGGCCGGACACCTGGTCCTGGGAAACATGCTGCGCGTGGCCAAGCCGGAACGGTTCTTCCTGTCCAGCTACGCGTCGGCGTGGCTGACCAAGAAGGTCTCGTTCAGCGCTCCCGGCGTCTGCACGGTGACACCCGACGGCGGCCAGTCGTGCGGCTTCAGCGACTGGTCGATTTCCATGTCACACGCCGCAGTCGTCGTCGGCATCCTGCTCGCGGTGCTCCTAGCCTGGGCGTTCACTGCGTTCCGCCAGCGGGACGTCACCTGATCGGATGTCGTCGGGGATCAGCCGGCGTGGCCGAAGATCTCGTTGCGTACCTCGACGAGAGCGGTGCGCAGGGCGCCGTCGACCACCGGCTCGACCGGTCCGGACGCCATGACCACCCGCGGCGCGATCGGTGCGATCGCTGCCACCTCGTGCTCGACGCGCTGGGCGAGTGCCGGCCCGCCAGCCACATTGACCTCACCGGCCAGCACAACCAGCGGTGGATCGAGCACCACACACACCGACGCCAGGCCGAGTGCGATCCGGCTCGCCAACTCGTCGAGCAGCGGCCCGCCGGGGCTGCCGACCTGAACCGCGGCGGCCACCGCGGCCGCACCGGTCTGGCCCCTGAAGCCATGCTCCCGCGCGATCACGCGTACGCCCTCGGCCCCGACCAATTGCTGAAAACCGCCGCGCGCCCGGTGCGACGGGTCACGGTGTACCTCGCTGCCGGGCACCGTGATCCAACCGGCCTCGCCGGCGGCACCGCTGTGCCCGCGATGGAGCTTTCCCCCGATCATGATGCCCAGGCCGACACCGCGACCGATCCAAAGCAACACGAAATCGTCGACGCCCTGTGCGGCACCCGAGTGGGCCTCGGCCACGGCGACCAGGTTCACGTCGTTCTCGAAGCTCACCGGCCGGTCGAGATCGTCGCGGAGCGCCGCGAGCAGGCCACGCTGCCACCGAGGGAGGTCGAAAGCGAAGGCCAGATCGCCCGTTTTCGGATCGACCAGACCCGGAGTGCCGAGCACGACCCGCCGTACGTCGGTGAACGGGGCGTTGGCCTTCTCCGCCGCCGACATGACGGCGCTGTGTACCACACCGACCGGATCATCGGTGTCCTTCGTGGACAGCTCGATCCGGCTGTGTACGGTGCCCGAGATGTCCGCACACCCGGCGACGACGTGCTCCGGGCCGACGTCGACCCCGACCACGTACGCGCTGTTAGGCCGCACCGCGTAGAGCTGAGCGTTCGGGCCGCGGCCGCCGGCCTGCTCGCCGACCCCGGTCACGAGCCCCCGCTCGATCAGCCGCTCGACCAACTGCGACGCGGTGACCTTGGACAGCCCGGTGAGTTCGCCGATCTGCGATCGGGTCAGCGGGCCACGGGACAGGAGGAGTTCGAGTGCGGCGCGGTCGTTGATCGCGCGCAGCAACCGCGGGGTGCCGGGCAGCGGAGTCGTCGGGGTCATCGCGTACGCACCTCGTCAGGAGATATAGTAAACTTTGTTACACGTTTTCGGAGCGTAAAAGCACCGGTAGCGTACGGTCAAGAGCCACCCCGTATCACCTTGACCATCGTTACGGTCATTTACCAGCACCGCACGACCGCGATTCGGGCGGGTCGGCGGCCCCGGGAACGCGAAACCAAACGTGGCCGGATCCGGTGGAGGTACGCACAGTGAATCTGCGACGACTCGTGCTCGGCACGTTACTCGCCGCCTTTGACGGCCCCACACCGCCCGAATGGGCCGTTGATCTGGTCGCGGAGGGTCTCGCCGGCCATGTGCTGTTCGGATTCAATGTCGTCGACGCCGATCAGCTCGCCGCACTGACCGCCACACTGCGGGCCGCACGGCCCGACGTACTCATCGGAATCGACGAAGAGGGCGGCGACGTCACCCGTCTCGGCCACCGTGACGGCAGCCCCTACCCCGGCAACGGCGCGCTCGGCGCCACCGGCGATCCGGGCCTGACCGAGCGGATCTACCGATCCATCGGCCAGGACCTCGCCGCGGTCGGTATTAACTTCAATCTCGCACCGAGCGTCGACGTCAACACGGTCTCCGACAATCCGATCATCGGCACGCGCAGTTTCGGCGACGACCCGATCCGCGTGTCGGCGCACAGCGCGGCCGCCGTCGCCGGGCTCCAGGCCGCTGGCGTCGCCGCCTGCGCGAAGCATTTCCCCGGCCACGGGGCGACCGTCGCGGATTCGCATCTGGAACTGCCGGTCGTCGATGCACCACTCGATGTGCTGCGGGCGCGGGATCTTCCGCCGTTCACGGCGGCCATCAAGACCGGTGCGAAGTCGATCATGACGGCGCACATCCGGGTGCCGGAGCTCACCGGCGACGTACCGGCCACGTTCAGTCACGAGGCCCTGGTCACGCTGCTCCGCGAGGAGATGGGTTTCACCGGCGCGATCGTCACCGATGCCTTGGAGATGCAGGGCGCCGCACGTGTCGCCGGCAGTACGGCCAAGGGCGCCGCGCTCGCCCTCGCGGCCGGCGCCGACCTGCTGTGCATCGGCGCCGAAGTCGATCACGCGCTGGTGGAGGAGATCGTCGCCGATGTGATCGCCGCGGTCCACGACGGCCGGCTGTCGTTGTCCCGCCTGGAAGACGCCGCGGCTCGCACGGCCGAACTCGCCGCATGGGCCGCACTGCCCGCCGACGACGCCGCGGGTACGGCGCTGCTGGCATCCGTACCATCGGCTGCCCGTGCAACCGGTGAGGCGGACTCGCCCACGGAGAATGAGCCCGACGGCGTAGCGAACTTGGGTCTCGCGGCGGCGCGGCGGGCCATCGCCATCGAAGGCGAAGTCCCGCCGCTCGCCGGTGCCCTGGTAGTGCAACTCGAATCACCGTCGACGATCGCCGAGGGCCGCGTGCCCTGGGGTGTGTATCCGCACGTCGCGGCGACGGTCGGCCCGATGCGCGTGGCCGCCACCGCGACGTCCGCCGCCGATCTGCACGCCGCCGCCGACGGCCGACCCATCGTGATCGCCGGCCGCAACCTGCATCGGCTCGCCGGAGCGGCCCAACTGGTCGAGACGCTGGCCGCCACGGATCGCGTCGTCGTCGTGGAAATGGGCTGGCCATCGGCGTGGCGACCGGCCGGCGTCGCGGCGTTCCTCACGACGTACGGAGCCAGCCGGGCCAACGGCCGGGCCGCGGCCGAGGCTCTCGGATTGGCCGCGTAGCCCGGCCCGCCGGTGCGTGCGTATCGCCGGCTACGGCGTGAGGTCGACCGCCGCGCGCAGCGACCCGTCCATGTAGAAGGGCGTCGAATTGTGCTCGTGGACGATCTGCCATCCGTCGTCCGAGCGGCGCCAGCAGACGGTCGCGCGGAACCACAGCTGGAAGCTCTCGGTCATACCCTTTGGCGTGGCAGACAGGCGATTCACGCTGCGGCAGACCGCGAAGTCGTCGCCGCCGAGCACGGCCAGGTCGCTGATCTCGTAGTCGATCGCGCCGTCGAAGGTGGCGAACCAGGCCCGCTGGGCCTGCACGTCGTGTACGCCCGCGCCGACGTTCTGTAGCGGCGGCGCCAGGTCGAACGTCACGGCGTCCACGGCGTAGCGGGACACGAGGTAGTCCGCGTCCCGGGATCGCATCGCGGCCGCCTGGTCGTCCATCAGATGTCGCAAAGTTGCCTCGGTCCGGGTGGCGTTCGTAGCGGTTTCCGCGTGTGTGTCGATCATGGCTTGTCCTCCGCCTTCGGTGATCTGGGTGCCTGTCTCGTCTGCGACGTCGAAGCCGGCGACTCGGTTTCGACATCCTTCACGACAGCGGTTTGCGCAAGACTGAACGGAAGATCCGAGGAGGCGGCGTGAAGTATCTGATCCTGATCTACAGCAACCCGAAGTCGCGGGCGGTCTGGGAGGAGATGACCGACGCACAGCGCATGGACTTCGGGCGCGGCCACTACGCGCTCGCGGACGAACTCGCCGACTCTGGCGTCCTGGTGGCGTCGGAGGGTCTGCCCGACCCGTCGCACGGCACCCGCGTGTCCGTCCGGGACGGCCGTACGATCGCGAGCGACGGACCCTTCGCCGAGGTCAAGGAATATCTGGCCGGCTTCTACCTGGTCGAATGCGACTCGGTCGACGAGGCGGTGGCACTCGCTGCGCGAGTGCCCGATGCCTGGACCGGGGAAGTCGAGGTCCGCCCGGTGTACGACCGGCGCGTATTGGAGCTGTGACGCTCCCCGGCACGCGCCAGATCGAGGACATCCTGCGTGATCTCGCGCCGCAGGTGCTGGGTGCGCTCGTGCGTCACTACGGCGGCTTCGACACGTGCGAAGACGCGGTCCAGGAGTCGTTGGTCGCGGCGTCCACGCAATGGCCGGCCGACGGCATCCCGGCAAACCCGAAGGGATGGTTGATCCGGGTCGCGTCCCGGCGCCGTACGGAGATCTGGCGGAACGAGACAGCGCGCCGGCGTCGCGAGGAGACCGTTGCGCTGCTCGAACCGTCCACACCCGATCCGGCGCCGACCGTGGACGACACGTTGACCCTGTTTCTGCTGTGCTGCCATCCGTCGCTCACTCCGATATCCCAGGTGGCGTTGACGCTGCGCGCGGTCGGCGGCCTCACCACGGCCGAGATCGCGCGCGCGCTGCTGGTGCCCGAGGCCACGGTCGCGCAACGGATCAGTCGAGCCAAGCAGAGCATCCGGGCGAGCGGCGCGGTGTTCCGGTTACCTCCCGCGGACGAGCTGGCCGACCGGATCACAGCGGTGTTGCATGTGCTCTACCTGATCTTCAACGAAGGCTATACGGCAAGCTCCGGACCGGTGTTGCATCGCGTCGACCTGACCGGCGAGGCAATCCGCCTGACCCGGCAACTGCGGGCGCAACGCCCGACCGACGGTGAGGTAGCCGGGCTGCTCGCGTTGATGCTGCTGATCGATGCGCGTCGGCCGGCGCGCACTCGCGCCGACGGCGCGCTCATCCCCCTGGCGGAGCAGGATCGAGGCCGCTGGGATCGCGTCGCGATCGCCGAGGGCACCGATCTGGTCACGGCGACATTGCAGACCGCCGAGATCGGTCCGTACCAGCTGCAGGCCGCTATAGCGGCGGTACACGACGAAGCCACCGACGCCGCCGACACCGACTGGCGACAGATCCTCGGCCTCTATGAGTTGCTCGACACCGTCGCACCCGGACCGATGGTCACGCTCAGCCGCATCGTCGCGGTCGCGATGGTGTACGGCCCGAAAGCCGCGCTCGACCAGCTGGCGGCGGCGGAGGCCGATCCGGCGCTCGCCGGAAATCACCGGCTCGACGCGGTGCGGGCACACCTGCTCGACCTCGCGGGCGACCGGGCCGGCGCTCTCGAGTCCTACCGGATTGCGGCTCGACGCACGCTGAACGCGCCGGAGCAGCGCTACCTGGAGTCACGCGCGGCCGACCTGGCCGGCTCGGCGTGATGGCCGCCGCCTGTGACGGCAGCCTGCACTAATGTCAGCCCCTCTTTGATGGCAGCCCGCGGTGATCGCAGCCGGCTGCGATCGCAAGGCGCGCCACCGCCGCCCCGCCGCTAGCCTGGTCGGCTGCGGCGGGGTCCGCTCGCTCTTAGGCGGGTCCGCTGCTCTTGGCCGCTGCTCTTAGGCCGCGGCCGTGTTCGCGAGCGTGCGGATCTGGCGCAGCATGACCGACAGCACCGCGAGATCCGATCGCGAGTCCTCGAAGTCGATCATCGAGTTCCGCGCCCTCGCGATGGCGGCCGAGTTGGCCTCCTCCCAGGCCTGCACCTTGGCCAGCGCCCGGGCCTGATTGGAGGCAGCGTCGCCCGGCACGGCAGTGCCGCCGGGCACCGCCGCGGCCGCCGATACGTCGACGTCGCCGGGAGTCGCGGGCTGATCGCCGAGCGCGGTCTGATCGGCCGGCAGGGCTGCGTCCGCGGCGGCAGCCGCGGGTTCGGCCACGTCGGGTGCGGACGCGAGCACCTCGCGGGTGAGCGCGGCCAACGCGGCGTAGAGGTCGTAACGCAACGCCATCCGGGCCAGCGTCTGCCACCGGTCCTCGCGGGGTAGCTCCGAGATCTTCGACAGCAATGCGTCGACGTGGAATCGCTCGGACAGTCCGAAGTAGACGCCGGCGACGTCGGCCAAACCATGGCCGGTGGCGGACGCGACGGACACGATGTCGAGCAGCCCGAAGCTGTAGGACAGCTTCGTCGCCCACGCCGCCAGCGCCGGCGGGATGCCGATCGACTCGAGCTGCGTGACGTGTTCGCCCAGCGCCTCGGCCTCGGCTCCGCAGAACAGCCGGTCGAGCATGGGCGCGAGCCGCCCGACGCCCGGCCGGATCGCTCGGATCTCGTTCGGCACATCGAGCGGCGCCCTCCGGCTCGACAGCAGCCACCGTACGGCGCGGTCCATGAGTCGCCGCGTTTCCAGGTAGACCGCCACCTGGGCCGCGGTCGGTACGTCATGATCGGAGTCGAGATCCTCGACCGCCTGCCACAACTCACCCAGGCCAAACACGTCGCGCACGACCACGTACGCCCGGATGACGTCCGCGGCCGTCGCGCCGGTCTCCTCGATCGCCCGGAACACGAACGTCGTGCCGCCCCGGTTGACCACTTCGTTGACGAGTTGGGTCGTAATGATCTGCCGGCGCAACGCGTGACCGGCCATCCGGTCGCCGTACTTGTCGCGCAACGGCGTCGGGAAGTAGTCGCTCAGGACCTCCGCCGTCCACGGGTCGTCGGGCAGCGTCGACGAGATGATCTCGTACTCGAGGTCGATCTTCACGTACGCGAGGAGGACGGCGAACTCCGGTGCGGTCAGGCCACGCCCGGCGTCGGCGCGGACTGCGAGCTCCTCGTCACTGGGCATCGCCTCGAGCGCCCGATCCAGGCGGCCGGTGCGCTCTAGCTCGCTGATAAGCCGGCGGTGCACGGGCAGCAGCGAGCGCGCCTGGGCGCGAGCATTGCCCAACGCGGCCGCCTGCTCGTAGTTGTCCCGCAGCACGAGCGAGCCGACCTCGTCGGTCATTTCGGCCAGCAGCGCGTCGCGGTCCGGCATCGACAACGTGCCGTCGGCGACCGCGTCACCGAGAAGGATCTTGATGTTCACCTCGTGGTCGGAGCAGTCGACACCGGCCGAGTTGTCGATGAAGTCGGTGTAGATCCGGCCGCCGCCATGGGCATATTCGATCCGCCCGCGCTGGGTGAGACCGAGGTTGCCGCCCTCGCCGACCACCTTCGCGCGCAACTGGCGGCCGTTCACCCGGATCGCGTCGTTGGCCTTGTCGCCGACGTCCGCGTTCGACTCGTCGGCGGCCTTGACGTACGTCCCGATGCCGCCGTTCCACAGCAGATCGACCGGCGCCAATAGGATCGCCTTCATCAGTTCGGCCGGCGACAGGGCGGCGGCACTGCTGGTGATGCCGAGCGCGCTACGGATCTCGGCCGAGACCGGGATGGACTTCGCCGTACGCGGCCATACGCCACCACCGGCCGAGATCAGCGACTTGTCGTAATCGGCCCACGACGAGCGCGGCAACGCGAACAGACGCTCGCGCTCGGCGAACGTGGTGGCGGCGTCGGGCGTCGGATCGATGAAGATGTGCCGGTGGTCGAACGCGGCGACCAGTCGAATGTGGCGCGACAGCAGCATGCCGTTGCCGAACACGTCACCCGACATGTCGCCGACGCCGACCACAGTGAAGTCCTCGGTCTGCGTGTCGTGGTCGAGGTCGCGGAAGTGACGCTTGACCGACTCCCATGCGCCCTTGGCGGTAATTCCCATCTTCTTGTGGTCATAGCCGGCTGAGCCGCCCGAGGCGAATGCGTCACCCATCCAGAAGCCGTACGCCGTCGAGATGCTGTTGGCGATGTCCGAGAACGTCGCCGTGCCCTTGTCCGCCGCGACCACCAGGTAAGGATCGTCGCCGTCGTGGCGCACTACTTCCAGCGGCGGCACGACCGCACCGCCGACCAGGTTGTCGGTCACGTCGAGCAGAGCCGAAATGAACAGCTTGTAGCAGGCCACGCCCTCGGCCAGGAACGCGTCGCGGTCCGATGCGCTCGGCGCATGCTTCAGGACGAATCCGCCCTTTGCACCGACCGGCACGATCACCGCGTTTTTCACCATCTGCGCCTTGACCAGACCGAGAATCTCGGTACGGAAATCGTCCCTGCGGTCCGACCAGCGCAGCCCGCCGCGAGCGACCGGTCCGAAGCGCAGGTGCACGCCCTCGAACCGGGCCGAGTAGACGAAGATCTCATACTGCGGTCGCGGCGCCGGCAGATCGGGCACGGACTTCGGGTCCAGTTTCAGGGCCACGTACGCCTTCGGCCGGCCCTCCAAACCCCGTTGGTAGTAGGACGTGCGCAGGGTGGCCTGGATCAGCGTTAGGTAGCTGCGCATGATCCGGTCCTGGTCGAGGCTCGCCACGTCGTCGAGTTGCCGATGGATGTGCTCGATGTGTGCGTCGCACTGCTTGGCGCGGTCATCGTCGTTGAGGCCCAGGGTCGGCGAGAAGCGCGTTTCGAACAGCGCGACGAGCCGCTCGGCGATCTCCGGATATGCGATGAACGCCGCCTCCATCGACGCCTGCGCGAAGACGGTGCCGGCCTGGCGCAGATATTTCGCGTACGCCCGCAGGATCACCGCTTGTCGCCACGTGAGCCCGCCACGGACGACGAGTTCGTTGAAGCCGTCGGTCTCCGCCTCGCCGCGCCAGGTGGCCGCGAACGCGTTCTCCAGGTGCGGCCGCACCTCGTCGATGGCTCGAGCGCCCTCGGGCAGCACGAGGCCGAAGTCGTAGATGTGGACCGTGCCGTCCGGTCGAACCACTTCGTACGGTCGCTCGTCGGCCACCCGTACGCCCAGCGAGTGCAGCACCGGCAGCACCGTGGACAGCATCATCGGCTCGCCGTGCCGGTAGACCTTGAAACGTACGCTGGCCTCGGCCGTCCGCCGCCGGTAGACGTGCATCTCGAGCTGGCGCGGCTCCTCGAGCAGCTCCATCTTCGCGATGTCCATCCAGGCCTCGCCGGGCGAGTGGACGTCCTTGTACGCCTCCGGCAACGCGTCGGCATAGCGCTGATAGATGTCCTTGGACTGTTCGTCACCGAGCTTGCGTTCGAGCAGCAGCCGGAAGTCGTCGTCCCAGTTGCGCGTGGCCGCCACCAGCTGCGCCTGAATCGCCTCGACGTCGATCTCGGCCGGCGGCATGGTCGGGTCGATGCGCACGATGTAGTAGATGCGCGCCAGTAGCGATTCGCCCAGACGGGTAGTGAAGTCGAGCCCGACGCCGTTGAGTTCGCGCAGCAGGATCGCCTGGATGGCCAGGCGGTTGGACGTGGTGAACCGATCGCGCGGCAGGTAGACCAGGCATGATACGAACCGCCCGTACGAGTCGCGCCGCAAGAACAGCCGTAGCTGTCGCCGACCGGCCAGACGTAGCACGCCCATCACGATTTCGTAGAGCTCATCCGTACGGATCTGGAACAGCTCGTCGCGCGGGTAGTTCTCCAGGATCGTCATCAGATCCTTGCCCGAGTGGCCGCGCAGCGACAGACCCGAGCGCTCGATCACCGCGGCCACCTTCCGGCGAACCACCGGCAACTCGCGCACCGAGTGCAGATATGCCGCCGAGGCAAACAGCCCGAGGAAGCGCTTCTCGCCGGTGACGTTGCCCTCGGCGTCGAAGGTCTTGATCCCGATGTAGTCGAGATAGGCGTTGCGGTGCACGGTCGAGCGCGCATTGGCCTTCGTGATGACGAGCAGCCGCTTTTCCTTCACCGCCGCGTACGCCTCCGGCGTGAGCGACGACAGCAGCCGCGGCGCGGGCTGGTCCTGGCGCAGGATGCCGAGGCCCGTGCCCATGGCGGCGGCGAGCACCGGTTCGCCGGCCGCGTTGGTGTCCAGCGTGTATTCGCGGTAACCGAGGAACGTGAACTGGTCGTCGGCGAGCCACCGCAGCAACTCGACGCCGTCGGCGATGTCGCGGTCGGGCACCGGCAGCGTCGCGCTGGCGAGATCGTCGGCGATCTCCAGAGCTCGGGCGCGCATCTTCGGCCAGTCCTCGACCGCCTCGCGCACGTCGGTGAGCACCCGGATCAGGTCCCGCTGAACCTCGTCGGCGAGCGAAAGGTCACGGATGCGGTCGATCTCGATGTGCATCCAGCTCTCGACGAGCTGTTGGGGCGCAGCGTCATCGCACTCGACGTCCGGGTGCACCTCGACGAGACGGCCCAACGGCTCCCGGCTGACCACGATCAGCGGGTGTACGAGCAGATGGACGTCGAGCCCTCGCGCGCCGAGCGCGGCGTTGACGGTGTCCACGAGGAACGGCATGTCGTCGACGACGATCTGAATGATGGTGGTCTCGCCGTCCGGGGCCGGGCTGATGTCGAGCTTGAGCTCGCCGGGCAGGCGCTGGGCCGCGAGCCGGCGATGGGCCCGGACCGCGGCCAGCATCGCTCCCGGGCTCAGGTCGACGAGCTCCTCGTCCGGGGCGAACCGCCAGTACGTCGCCACGAGGCTCGCCAGGTCGCGATCGTCGCCGGCGAGGCGGACGGCCTCGGCGGTCAGACTCGCTCCGTCCGGCATCGGCGCATCGATCACGCTGTCGTCGGCGGTGTCGAGTGCGGCCGTGGCTACGACGGCATCCGTGCTTCGGGGCGGGGCGTCCCGAACCGCGTCCGTCGTGCCGAAAACTCCGGGGCTTGGCGGTCCCGAACTCAACGCATCGGGGCTACTCCCCGGATGGGTAAGTGATGGATCAACACCGTCCTCGGTCACGTCCACACCGGTCGTCGGACGCCGCTCCATGAGCTTCCACTCCCCTCGGGCCAACCGCGCTGTCGGCCCCGCGTACTCGTCAGCCTAGGTCCTCGCCGCGACGGCGCGCACCCAGCCGAACAGCGCACCTTAGGGCTGGTCTTGGCCGCCTCTGTAACGCCGCACGGCTCATTCGGCCCGTTCACCCTCACACTAGCCTCGTCGCGCGACGAACCGGATGTGGCACGTATCGCCCGAGCTGTCGGACACCGGACGGGCCGGACGCTCCGGACAGGCCGGTCGCCACGCACAGGCCGGTCGCGACGCACGGGCCGGTCTCTCTCCGCTCGCACAACTGTCGCGGACGGCGGCTACCCTTTCCCGCGGTCGTACCGACGACCCGGTCGCCGCGCTCGTGTCAGGCTGGCCGCGCCCGGTCGCGGTGCCGACCGGCCCAGAACACTGCCGATCCACCAGGCAGGGAAGGACGCGATCGATGCGGGTACGGGTGCGACTGGCGGCGGGAATCGCCGTCCTCCTCGCGGCCGGGATGACCACGGCCTGTTCGAGCAAACCGAAAACGCCGGATGCAGCCGCGGCCGTTGCGACATTTCTCCATGGCTGGACGTCCCACACGTTTGACCCATCGGTCCAATTCGTGGATACGAAGGGCACACCGATCGACAACACGACGGTGGCGGCCCAGATCACCAAGCTGACCGGCGATCTAGCGCACGCGACGCCGACCTTCAGACCGGCAAAACCGCGCGTGACCGGCACGACAGCGACGGACACGGTCGCCGTGTCGTGGCCGATCAGCGCGACCGCTCGGTGGACTTACCAGACGTCGATGACGATGAAACTCGTCGACGACGGGGTCAAGGACAGCCCGACGTCGTGGGAGATCGTCTGGTCGCCCGCGGTGGTCGAGCCGCATCTGACCGCCGAGGACACGCTGCGGGTGCACACACTCGCGCCGGTCCGCGGCGAGATCCTCGACCGTAACGGCAAAGCCATGGTGACGGCCCAGCCGGTGGTGGCCATCGGAGTCGAACCGAACCGAGTCAAGAACATCACGACACTGGCCGCCGCCCTGACCAGGGCCTTCAAATCGGTGAACGTCGACATCTCCCTGGCCGACTTGCCGGCACAGGTGAAGGCGGCCTCGCCGGACGCCTTCGTGACCGTCGTCACCCTGCGCAAAGAGCTGTACGAGAAGATCAGGTCGCAGATCCACGAGCTGCCGGGCACGGTTTTCGCCGACGAGACGCAGCAGCTCGCGCCGACATCGACGTTCGCCCGCGCCCTGCTCGGCACCGTGGGACCGGTGACGAAAGAACGGATGGACGCGAGCCCAGGAAAGTACGCGGTCACCGATCAGGTCGGGTTCGGCGGCATCCAGCAGCAGTACGACGACCAATTGCGCGGCACGGCCGGCGTGGATGTGGTGATCCCGGGTCGCGGTCAACAGGCCGACGGGTCGACGAACCCGGACAATGTGCTGTTCAAGATCGCCCCGGTCGCCGGCAAGCCGGTGCAGACGAGCATCGACGTGGCGACCCAGAATGCCGCCGACCACGCGCTGGCCAAGGAGACTAAACCGGCCGCGATCATCGCGATGCGCGTCAGCACCGGCGCCATTGTCGCCGTCGCGAACGGACCGGGAGCGGCCGGATACGATCTCGCGCTGCAGGCACAGGTGCCGCCGGGCTCGACGTTCAAGACGGTGACCGCGACCAACGTTCTCGAATCCGGCCAGGAATCCACCGCGTCGGTGGTGAACTGCCCCAAGCAACTCGTCGTCGACGGCCGGACGTTCATGAACGACGGGGGCGAGGCATTCGGCAAAGTGCCACTGCTCACCGACTACGCGCGCTCATGCAATACCGCGTTCGCGTCGCTCGCTCCCAAACTCGGTCCCAACGGTTTGCAGACGACGGCGGCGCAGCTCGGGATCGGCGGTAAGTGGTCGGTGGGCGTCAACACATTCACCGGATCGGTCGGCGCGGACGGCTCGCCGGTCGACCAGGCCGCGGCCGCGTTTGGGCAGGGCAAGACACTCGTCAGCCCGGTTGCCCTGATGAGTGCCGTCGGCGCTGTCGCCCGCGGCCACTGGATTGCGCCCACCGTCGTCACCAACCCACCGGTGACCGGCAACCCCAGCCCGGGCAAGCCGCTCAAGGCATCGACAGTCGCGTCGATGAAGGCGATGATGCGCGCGGTCGTCACGTCCGGTACGGCGACTCCGTGCAACGGCATCGCAGGTGGCCCGGTCTACGGGAAGACCGGCACGGCCGAGTACAACAACGACCCACACGATTCGCACTCATGGTTCATCGGCTACCAGGGCGACATCGCGTTCGCCGTATTCGTCGAGAACGGCGGCCTGAGCACGACCGCGGCCGTACCGATCGCGAAGACATTCCTGACGTCGCTGCACTAGCGGCAACCGCGCATTAGCCGCAACCCAGCGATGCACGGCGGCATCAGACGTCGCCGCGCACGCCGATCTCCGCATCCGCCGGCGCGCTGCGCTGTGCCGGCATGACGATCGACGGGGCCGGCTCGGGCACGTCGTCGTGTACGAGCGGAGCTAGACCGGCGACCAGCGTGTCGGCGACGTCACGCGCATGCACGCCGTCCGGGTCGTAGTCCGGATCGAAGACGGTGATCTCGATGCCGACGCACGACGGCGACGCGACCAGGCCGGCGATGAGCAACTCAAGCTCCGCGTACGCGATGCCGCCGGGGCTCGGCGCGTCGACCGCCGGCATCACGGCCGGGTCGAGCACGTCGACGTCCACGTGGACCCAGAAGCCGAGGCAGTCGGCGAGTTGGTCGCGCGCCCACGCCGCCGTACGACCGGCGCCTTCGGCCCGCAGTTGCGGGACGGCACGCATCGTGATCCCGGCCGCCTGCAGGTCGAGGCGGTAGTCGTCCTGTGGGCGTACGCCAAGCAATACGACATCGGTGTCTCGCACGTACGGCCGCAAGCTGTCGATATCCGTGAGGTCCGGCTGGCCACGTCCGGTCGCGAGCGCGAGATCCTCGCCGGCCGCCGCGCCGACGTACGACGCGTTGCCGGGGTGCCGGAAGTCGGAGTGGCCGTCGATGTAGACGAGCCCGTACGGCAACTCTTCGGCGACCGCCCGCCGCCGCATGGCGAGGGCGGATCCGACCAGGATGGAGCAGTCGCCGCCGAGGACGACCGGAAACTCGCCGGCATCGACGATCGCGGCGATCCGGTCGGCCAGCCGGACCGCATAGTCGGCGATCTCGGCGGCGTGGCAGACACCGTCGCCGGGTCGCCAGTCACCCGGGTCGTAGCGTGCCGGCGTCAGGCAGCCCGCGTCGCGGGCGTGCAGGCGGGCCAGTAGACCCTGGTCACGGAGGGCGCCGGGCGCCTTGGCGCAGCCGGGGACCGATGTCGGCGTGGGTGGACGCAGACCGAGGTTGGACGGCGCGTCGAGGACAGCGATCCGGCGCATCGCCGTCGCCCGTCAGAACAGTGCGCTGGCCAGGGCGCGGCGCGCCGAGACCACCGCCGGATCGTCGGGACCGGCCACCGTGAACAGAGAGACCAGATGCAAACGCGCGGCGTCGCGCTCGGCGCCGGACGACCGCCGGACCAGCTCGACCAGGCGCGAATAGGCCTTGTCGGCGTCGCCCGAGAGGACCTCGATATCGGCCGCTAGGCCTTGTGCCTCCACGTCATCGGGCGCGGCCTGGGCGGCGGCGAGCACCGCGGCCGGGTCCTGACCTTCGACTCGGCGCAGCAATTCGACCTGGGCCAGTCCGGCCTCGGCGACCGAATCGGCCGGCGCATCGGCGAGGATCTTCTTGTACGCCGCCTCGGCCGCCTCGAGGTCGCCGTTCACCAGTGCATCGTCGGCGGCCTCGAACCGGGGGTCGGCCGGCTGCTCGACGGCGACCCCACCGGCCTGCAAAACCGCGGCGAGCCACTGGCGGAGTTGGGCTTCGGGGATCACGCCGTTGAACGCGTCGACCGGCTGACCGCCGACGACCGCGTACACCGTCGGGATGCTCTGCACCCGGAACATCTGCGCGATCCGCGGGTTCGCGTCCACATCGATCTTCGCCAGGACCCAGGCTCCGCCACCCTCGGCGGCCAGCCGTTCCAGCACCGGCGAGAGTTGCTTACACGGCTCGCACCACTCCGCCCAGAAGTCGATCACCACTGGTGTCGTCATCGACCGCTGCACGACGTCGTCGGCGAACGTGGCTTCCGTAACATCGATAACCATCGACTGATCGCGGAAGGTGGGCTCGCCTGGCGCTCCCGCGCCCGACGACGGGGCCGCGGCCGAGCCGTTGGCGGGCGCTGGCGCCGGGGCGCGCAGCGCGCCGAGATCGACGGCACCGCGGGTGAAGATCGACGGAGTGGAACGCGGGTCGCTCATGGTTACCTAGTTTGGCACGTCCGCCCGCGCGACGAGGAGACCCGTGAGCGGGACCTCATTCGTCACGTCGCCGAAACCGCTCCGTGCGCTCCACCGACGGCGAGATCGGTCCGGTCCTGGCCGCCGGCCCCCACGCGACCGTCGAGCGGACGGGCCGGTCCGGGTGGGTTGACGACACCGGACCGGGGGCGTCGCCCGGCACCGACCGCGGCTACCGCCACCGCGAGGACGAGGCCGCTGACGAGCGCGAACACGCCGAAGGGTGTGGCCTCGACCAGCGGCGGCGGAGGCACGCGCGCCCAGCCATCGGCGAAGCCCGTCGCGAAGTCTGGCCCGGCGTGCCGTGCGACGAGCGCACCGATGACTCCGGCCGTCCACACCGCAACAGCAAGCCCAAACCCTCGAGCGACGGTACGGGCGCCTCGATGTGCCCGCGTGACCGCGCCGATGAGCAGCGCGGCGCAGCACAACATCACGATGCCGGCGAGCAGCTCGAATCGGGCGACCGCCACGGTGGGCTGATCGGCGTAGACCGCTGTGCGTGCGCGGATCGACGTATCCGCGACAATTCGCAGACCCTGACGGGACAGGTCGTCGACGAGCGACGGCGGCGCATCGGGCGCGAGCCAGACCTCGCTTTTGGCTTCCGAATCCATTGGCGCGCCGTCGCGGAGGTCGACAAGGATGCCGCCGGCCGGCACGCCCGGCACCGGCGAACCGAGGCGGGTGATCCTGAGGGCCTCGGCCTCCGCCAGCAGCAGATCGTACGATTGCCCCGCCGCGTCCTCCGGGCCGGCGATCGCGGCCGTCGGCCCCCCGCCGTCCCGGAGTAGTGCGGCGAGGTGCGTGCCGGTCGGGCCGGACCGTACGTCGCCCGAGACGACGGCGCCGAGCCGCTCAGCGTCGACGGCGACGACCGCGCCACCTCCCGGGGTGGCGGACGTAACGACGACGGCCATTGCATGTCGGCCGGTTGGATCGGCCGCGCGTACGTCGGCGACAAGACGCGCCGGCAGCATGGGGGCCACGGTCAGCACCCGATCCGCACCAAGCTCGATCGCGGCGCGGTCGTGGCGGGCCGTGACGCCCGACGTCCACGCAAGCGTCGCCGCGCCAGCGATCACGATGCCGGCCACGGCCAGCGCGACGACCTGATCGAGACCGGGTCGCCGGGCGAGGTAGCCGGTCGCGGCGATGGTTCCGCGGACGAACCGCCCGGTCCTGGGAGCGTCGGCCGGTAACGTGTCGACGGCGTCGTTCGCTCCGGCACTCTCGGATGCCGCGGCGTCGCTGACGATGCTCGCGCCGCCGTCGACCGTCACGTACGGGCGCTCGTCGGAGGCGGACTCGGTGACACGTACGGCCCGCCAGCCGATCCATCGAGCCACGGGTCGCAGGATTCCGGCGGCAACGAACGCAACGGCGGCGCCGACGATGTAGGACACGAGATCGGCACCGACCGGACCGGCGTGACGGGCGACCGCGGCCAGCGCGGTGAGTACGACCGCGGCGACGAGCCAGCGGGGGACTT
Source organism: uncultured Actinomycetota bacterium (assembly GCA_963724705.1). GTDB lineage: Bacteria > Actinomycetota > Actinomycetes > Mycobacteriales > Micromonosporaceae > DASQPR01. The sequence goes on along the minus strand of CAVRVS010000002.1, from coordinate 762,935 downwards.
GGCGCCGATCGGTCGCCTCGCCGACGCCGGTCGCCGTACGGAGCCGGGTGGCGCGGCGATGTCCAAGGGTGTTGCCGGCCCGACACGCGACCACGGCAACCGCGGCCGCCGTGATGCCGAGGCCGATTGTGATCGGCGCAAGATCCATCGGTGCGGTCGAGGCGATGCCGGCGGCAATGATGAGACCACCCGTCGCTCCAACGGCGCCGGCACCCAGTCCGCCTGGGAATCCGTGACCCCAGCGCGGCGGCCTGGCATCGGGCGCATCAGGCGCGGATCGATGGACGCCGCCGACGAGGAAGATCGCCCATGATGCGAAGAAAATGACGACCACGGTCGTCGCGGCGGCGACAATGACTCCGTTCGCCGCGTGGCCTCGCCCGAACGCGGCCATACACGCCGGCCCGGCGGCCGCGAATCCGATCGCTAGTGCGGCGATGGCATCGACCGCGCCAACACGCATTAACGGGACGGGCACGGCGCGCCGATCGCCGCGAGACGCGACCACCGACGATCGTCGCGCCCGCAGCGCTGCCATGACGATCGAGAGCACGCTACCTCCGCCGACGGGGCGACCACGAGTCGGGCGCCCCCCGATGTATGAGATGACGCGCGGTGCGGCGTCGGGGTTGCGTCGCGCCCGTGCCGCGTTAGGCGACCCGGGCGCGGAACGCCTGACCGGAGCGGATCAGAAGCGGGCCGGCTCGCGGTAGACGCCCCATTCGGCGCGCAGCGCGTCGCAGATCTCGCCGAGCGTCGCTTCGACTCGGCACGCGTCGAGCATCGCCGGGATCATGTTCTCATCCGTCTTGCCCGCTTCGACCATGCGCGCGATCGCCGCGTCGACGGCGGCCTGATCACGGCCGGCCTTACGGGCGGAGAGGACGCGCTTTTGCTCGGTCTCGACTTCGTGCGAGATCCGGAGGATCTCGAGATCCTTGGCGACCGTACCGGTCTGCACGTTCACCCCGACGATCTTCTTATCGCCCGTCTCCAAGGCCTTCTGGTAGATGAACGCCGAGTCGGCGATCTCTGACATGAACCAGCCATCCTCGATGCCGCGCAGGATGCCGGGGGTCATGAACTGTTTGGTGGCCTCGTCCGGCTCGGCGCCGGCACGCTGGCCCATGTCCCGGATGCGCGCGAAGATCCGCTCCGCCTCGGCCTCGATCTTGTCGGTCAACGCCTCGACATACCAGGAGCCGCCGAGCGGGTCGGCCACGTTCGTGACGCCGGTCTCCTCCATCAACACCGACTGCGTACGCAGGGCAATTTCGGCCGTCTCGTCGGTCGGCAGTGCGAGTGTCTCGTCGAGGGCGTTGGTGTGCAGGGAATTCGTACCGCCGAGCACCGCCGCCAACGCTTCGACCGCCGTACGGACGACGTTGTTGACCGGCTGCTGGGCAGTGAGCGAAACGCCAGCGGTCTGGGTGTGGAACCGCAACCAGAGCGCCTTCTCGTCGGTCGCGCCATAGACATCGCGGAGCCAGCGCGCCCAGATGCGGCGGGCGGCCCGGAACTTCGCGATCTCTTCGAAGAAGTCGACGTGCGAGTCGAAGAAGAATGACAGCCCGGGTGCGAACGTGTTCACGTCGAGACCGCGGGACAGACCCAACTCGACATAGCCGAACCCGTCGGCGAGCGTGTAGGCGAGTTCCTGTGCGGCCGTCGAGCCGGCTTCCCGGATGTGGTAGCCGGACACCGATAGCGGCTTGTAGCGCGGAATGTTGTGCGCGCAATACTCCATCAGATCGCCGATGAGCCGCAGATGGGGCTCCGGCGCGAAGAGCCACTCCTTCTGCGCGATGTACTCCTTGAAGATGTCGGTTTGCAGCGTGCCGTCGAGCGCCGACAGATCGGCACCTTGCCGCTCCGCCGCCACGAGATACATGCAGAAGACGGGTACGGCCGGGCCGCTGATCGTCATGCTCGTGGTGACGGCGCCGAGGTCGATGCCGCCGAACAGCACGTCCATATCCGCGGCCGAGTCGATCGCAACGCCGCAATGGCCGACCTCGCCGAGCGACTGCGGCTCATCCGAATCGCGACCCATGAGCGTCGGCATGTCGAACGCGACGGACAGACCGCCGCCGCCGGCGCCGAGGATCATCTTGTAGCGCTCGTTGGTCTGCTGCGCGTTGCCGAAGCCGGCGAACTGCCGGATCGTCCACGTCCGGCCCCGGTAGCCGGTCGGATAGAGCCCGCGCGTGTACGGGAACTCGCCCGGCCAGCCGATCCGCTCGAATCCCGGCACGACCGCGCCCTCGGGCGGCCCGTACACCGGCTCGACCGTCATGCCGGACAACGTCGTGAAGTCGGCGTTTCGTTTGCGGGCCGCGTCATAGCGGGCCTGCCAGCGCTCGCGGCCAGCGGCGATGTCGCGTGCGTCCATGCGGCCCTCCGGGACAGCTCATATTCGACAGCGTTGTCTACCCGTCGAGTGTATGGGCAGTCCTGAACGATCGCTAAGGCACGCGGCACATGTCACGCAAAGTTCAGTGCGCGGTCGGCTCGTCGGGCTCGTCGGGCGTCGGCCCGGACTCTGATCGCGGCGGGGTGGCCGGCGGCAGCAGACCGCGGACCCGGGCCTCGTACGCGGCCCGACGCTGGTCACGATCCTCGTACGGTCGGGTCGAACTGTGCCGGATCGCGTCGATGATCATCTGCGGTGTGAAGGTGGCAAGGCGAGGCAGGCCACCCATCCACCGGGGCACGGTGACCACCGCCGGACCGCCCCGCCGGACCAGGCGCAGGATCGCCCGCGCCACGTCGGGCGGGTCGACCGTCGGCACACCGCGAAGCGGCAGTCCGTCGGTCATCTGAGTGTGTACGAACGTCGGTAGGACGGCGGATATCCGTACCCCCGAACCGTGCAGTTCGGCCGCGACCGCCTCGGTGAGCCCGACCACCGCGAACTTCGTGGCCGTGTACATCGCCGCGTTGGGCAGCGCGATCCGTCCGGCGATCGACGCAACGTTGATCACGTGTCCGCGGCCGCGAGCAACCATGCCCGGCAGGGCCGCCGCAAGACCGTTGACGACGCCGCGCAGGTTGACATCGATCTGCAGGTCGCGCAGCTCGTCCGACGTGTCCAGAAACGAGGCACCGTGCGCGACGCCCGCGTTGTTCACCAGCACATCGGGCACGCCGATGGTGCCGAAGAACGTCGCGAACGACGCCGGGTCGCGCACATCGAGTACGTGCGCGGTCGCACCGGTCTGCGCGGCCGCGGCGGCGGCGGCCTCCTCGTCCACGTCACCGATCGCCACCTTCGCGCCGGCGCCAGCGAACGCGCGGGCGGTCGCGAGCCCGATGCCGCGTGCTCCCCCCGTAATCGCGACCGTGAACGCCATCGCTCAGCCGCCGACCGTGATCCCTTGCGTACCGCTCGAATACCCGGCGGCCCGGGTCGCATCGTCGCCGACCGGGCCGTCCTGGTCCACGTGGATGTCGTCAACCAGAATGTCGACGTTCGTGACGTCCAGGCCGAGGAGCGTTTCGACCGCGCTGATCGTCTTCTCGCGGACGGCGTCGGTCACCGACGCCACGACGAAGCCGTACTCGAGCACGATCGTGATCGACAGATCCGCCTCTTTGCCGTTCAGCCTGACGGCAATGCCTTGCGCTTTGCTCTCGTCGCCCAGGTGCAACTTCTCGCGTACGGACGAAAGCAGGCGGACGGTGTCGCCGCCGAGGTCGTAGACGCCGGGCACGTCGCGCGCGGCAATACCGGCGATCTTCTCGACCACCTCGTTCGCGATCGTGGTCGTGCCCCGATTGGCCGGCAGCGCGGCGTTGTTGCGGATCCGGGTCACCGCGGCCTGCGTCGCACCGGAGATGCGCTCGCCGGCTTCGTCCGTTGCCTGCGCGATCGCCTCGCCGGCGCGGCCAGCCATCTCGTGCAGGCGTTCGTTCACCCGATCCGCGGCGCCGCTGAAGCCGGTGCCGGCCGACTGGTAGACGCCGTTGCCGACGTGGGCATAGCCATCTCCCGCGTTATCCGCTGCTGCCGTGGCCTCGACCGCGGTGGCCTCGACCGCGTCGGCCTCACGGTCGGCCTCGACGGCGTCGGATGGCATCGCGTCGCCGTCGACATAGGCATCGGCGTGGACGTCGCCCTCAACCGATTGGTCGTCGGCGGCCGGCACCTCGGTGGAGTCGGCTGCCGTCGTCGGAGCGGTCTGCGCCGGAAAGTCGTCCATGGAATCTCCTCGGGGGTGCACAAGGTCCGCCAGCTATCCGAGGGGAGCCTATCCAAGCCGCGCTCGCCGAAACAGACCTCGTTCATTCCCGATCGCTGCGGTCGCGATCAACCCGCTCGCGATCGGTCAAGTACCGCTCGACCATCTGGCGGTGCTCCGCCCTCACCTCGTCGCGACGGCGCCGGTTGCGAATGAACGTGAACTCTCCGCGCTTCGGCAGCCACCATGGCCGCAACCAGTCCTCCATCGCGGGCGCGACATCGAGGTGCGCTGGTAGGCGCCGGCCACGCAGGTCGCGACAGCGGCGGCGCAGTTCGGGCTCGGGCGTCAACAGCTCATCGTCGTCGGCCGCCATCACCAGCCGGTGACCTGCGGCCGCGGCCAGCTTGGCCATCGTGGACACCCGCGGATCGCGCGTCACGCCCGACTCGAGCCGGGCGACGGTCGATGCCGGTACGCCGGCGAGCGTGGCCAACTCCCGTTGGCTGAGGTCGGCGCGACGCCGTAATGCAGTGACGTAATCGGCCAGGCGCTCGGCGAGTTCGGGCGGCCATACCCCCGTCGTTGATGACATACGCGTAGATGACATACGCGGAGCCAACGCGGCCGATCGACTGTCGGCAACCACCCATGCGCCGAGCTGGGGATAACCAGCCAGCCTGTGGAAAACCGGCTAGAGCGGTGGGCCGTCGTTCGACTGCCTAACACTCTGCACGCATCACCGCCAGCAGAGCGTTAGGTGCGCGAGCAGAAGACCGCCGGGCGTCAATGTCCGATTTCCACCAGCATCCCACTGGATCTCTTTGAAGCCGCCCCGGCCGATCGAGCAGGCGATGGACGTCGCCAGTCCCGGGCGGGGCGGTGAGGTCCCAGGCCGAGACACAGCGCAAACCGAAACAGCAGCGCAAACCGAAACACAGCGCGGCCCGCACCAATCGTGGTGCGGGCCGCCTGATGGCTCGTTAAATCGTGGATCAGACCGGACGGATGTTGGCCGCCTGCGGTCCCTTCTGCCCCTGCGCGATCTCGAACTCCACGCGCTGGTTCTCGTCGAGGGAGCGGTAGCCGCTCGTCGCGATCGCCGAGAAATGTGCGAATACGTCGGCTCCGCCGTCGTCCGGCGTGATGAAGCCGAAACCCTTCTCAGCGTTGAACCACTTAACCGTGCCTACTGCCATGTCTGCCAATCCTCTGCAAAAACCCCGCGTACTGCGGGTGTGGCCGCGAATGCGCGGCACAACGTGTGGGAGCGTAGTACACATGCCACGCAGTGCGCTATCAAAGGGAGCAAGAAGAAAATAGCTCGCAAACGCTCGTTAGAGGCGTATCCTCTCGCCGCGGCCGTCGATCAAGCGCAGTTCCGCGTCGCAGGCGGCGGCCGCTTCCGAGTCCCGGGTGGCAAAAATCACCGCGGCGCCGCGCTCGGCCTCGGCAAGCAAGACGTCGAGCACGAGTTGCCGGTTGCGCCCATCCAGTTCGCTCGTGACCTCGTCAGCCAGCACAACGTCGCCGCCCAGTGCGACCCCTCGGGCGATCGCCGTACGTTGTTGCTGCCCGGCCAGCAGATCCTCGACAAGTTGGTCCGCGTGTCCGGTGAGCCCCAACCGGGCGAGCGCCTCGGCGGTCCCCCGGCGCGCTTCGGCCGGTGCGGCCCCGTCGGCGAGCAACGCGATAGTGATGTTCTCGGCCGCGGTGAGGATCGAGGCGAGGCCGTTGTCCTGCGGAATCAGCACGATCCGGCGGGCCATCGCGTGATCCCGGTCGCGTAACGGCGCACCCTCGACGGTCACCGCGCCCCCGGCCGGGCGGATCAAACCGGCGAGTGCCCGCAACAAGGTGGTTTTGCCGGCGCCGGGCGGCCCGGTGACGGCAAGAACGCGACCCGGTTCGGCGACCGCAGAGACCTCCTGCAAGACCGGTCGGGTTCCCCCGTAGGTGACGGTCACTCGATCGGCGACGAGCAGGCTCGCCATCGCGGTCGTCATGGGGCGCTCAGTGATGGTCACACTCTGTCCGACCCTCAGCTGGCGCCGATGGTTGCGTGACGTAGCTTGCGGTACCGCATCGAAGCGGTGACCAGGCGGGCCGGACCCGCCCGTGGTCGACCGCCCGCGCCTACGGCTCCAGGCCGGCGAGCAGATTGTCCGCGGCGGCGTACGGATCGATATCGCCGGCCGCGACCCGGGCGGCCAGCGCCGGCAGGGCCTCGCCGTCGCGTAGCGATCCGATCCGCCCACGCAGGACCCCGAGCGCGATCGCCTCGACCTCGGCGGCGGCCCGCGCCTCGCGCCGCGTCCGCAGCTGGTCGTGCTCGACCAGCCACGACTCGTGTTTGCCGATCGCGGCCACCACGTCGTCGATGCCCTCGCCCCGGGCCGCGGACGCCTTGACGACCTGGGGTCGCCACTCGCCCGCCGCCCGATCGCCGAGCGCGATCATGCCCTGGATGTCGGTGTACGTCGCGTCGGCGCCGTCCCGGTCGGCCTTGTTCACCACGAAGACGTCGGCGATCTCGAGGATGCCGGCCTTGACCGCCTGGATCGCGTCGCCCATGCCCGGTGCGAGCAGCACCATCACCGTGTCGGCCAGGCTCGCGACCTCGACCTCGGCCTGCCCGACGCCGACCGTCTCGACGAGGACGACGTCGCAACCGGCACCGTCCAGCACCCGTACGGCCTGCGGTGTCGCCGCCGACAGACCGCCGAGGTGACCGCGTGACGACATCGAGCGGATGTAGACGCCGGAGTCGGTCGCGTGGTCCTGCATACGGACCCGGTCGCCGAGGATCGCGCCACCGGTGAACGGGCTGGACGGGTCGACGGCGAGCACGCCGACCCGTTTGCCGGCCGCGCGCAGCGCCCGTACCAGCTCGTTGGTCGTGGTCGACTTGCCGACCCCGGGCGAGCCGGTCAGGCCGATGACCTGAGCCTTGCCGGTGTGGGGCGCGAGCGCGGCCGCGACCTCCCGCAGCTTCGGGTCGTCGTTCTCGATCAGGCTGATCAGCCGGGCGACCGCCCGGGGATCGCCGTCGCGCGCGCCGGCGACCAGCGCCGGCATGTCGTTGCTGCGCCGGAGATTCGCTCGTTGGGCCGCCGGTGGACCGCTCGAGATGGCGGCTCCGCTCACGACTTCGCTACGGAGACGCCGGGCACGACTCACGATCAAGGCGTCGCCCTGGCCGCCGCCGCCGCACAGCGCGGCCGCGCCGGTCCCGCCGCCGCGGCGCTTGAGCTCCATCGCGAGGCTGACAGCACGAGCCGCGCGCCGGACATGCCGATCGGGTGGCCGAGCGCGATCGCGCCGCCGTTGACGTTGACGATCGACGGATCGACGCCGAGCTGACGCGTCGACGCGATGCCGACCGCCGCGAACGCCTCGTTGATCTCGATCAGGTCGAGGTCGGCGACGTTCTGGCCGCCCTTGCGGAGCGCGTGCTCGATCGCGTTGGCCGGCTGCGCGTGCAGCGAGTTGTCCGGACCGGCGACGTTGCCGTGCGCGCCGATCTCGGCCAGCCAGGTCCAGGCCCAACTCCTCGGCCTTCGCCTTGCTCATCACGACGACCGCGCACGCGCCGTCGGAGATCGGCGACGACGTGCCGGCCGTGATCGTGCCGTCCTTGGTGAACGCCGGCCGCAGCTTGCCGAGCGACTCGGCCGTGGTCTCCGGGCGGATGCCCTCGTCCTCGAGGATCAGGAGCGGGTCGCCCTTGCGCTGCGGGATCTCGATCGGCGTGATCTCCTCGGCGAAGACGCCGTTCTTCTGCGCGGTCGCGGCGCGCTGGTGGCTCGCGGCGCCGAACGCGTCCTGCTCGCTCGCGGGTGACGTTGTAGCGGCCGTTGTGGCGCTCGGTGGACTCGCCCATCGAGCACACGTCGTAGACGTCGGTGAGGCCGTCGAGCGCCATGTGGTCCTTGACGACCACGTCGCCGTACTTGTAGCCCTGCCGCTGGTTCATCAGCAGGTGCGGCGCGTTCGTCATCGACTCCATGCCGCCGGCGACGACGATGTCGAACTCGCCGGCGCGGATCAGCTGGTCGGCCAGCGCGATCGCGTCGAGGCCGGACAGGCACACCTTGTTGATCGTGAGCGCCGGCGTCGTCATCGGGATGCCGGCGTTGACGGCGGCCTGGCGGGCCGGGATCTGGCCGGCGCCGGCCTGCAGCACCTGACCCATGATCACGTACTCGACCTGGTCCGGCGCGACGCCGGCGCGCTCCAGCGCGGCCTTGATCGCCACGCCGCCGAGCTTGGTCGCGGGAAAGTCCTTGAGGTTGCCGAGCAGCTTGCCCATCGGCGTGCGAGCGCCACTGACGATCACGGAACTCATGCGTACGCCTCCGCCGGTCGCCGGCCGTCATCGTTGATCGACCGGACTCGAAGAGCACCGCCTGAACGATGCTTTACCTCTATGGTGCGTCAGACTAACCCGATGGCATCCGTCGACCCCGTGTCACCCTCGTCACCCGCGCTTCCGGTCGAATCGATCGGGATCCTGCGCATCGATCATGTCGGGATCGCCGTCGCCGATCTCGACGAGGCCATCGACTTCTACGGTCGCGTGTTCGGCATGGCCTGCGTCCACATCGAGGAAAACCAGGAACAGGGGGTACGGGAGGCGATGCTCGCCGTCGGCCCGACGACCGACGGCGGTTGCCTCCAGCTCCTCGCGCCGCTTACCCCCACCTCGACGATCGCGAAGTTCCTCGATCGCAACGGACCGGGAATGCAGCAGCTCGCGTACACGGTGGCGGACATCGACGCGACCTGCGACGCGCTTCGTGCCCGGGGCGTCCGACTGCTCTACGACGAGCCGCGGCGCGGCACCGCCGGCTCCCGGGTCAATTTCGTCCACCCGAAAGACGCCGGCGGTGTCCTAGTTGAGCTCGTCGAGCCGGCTGTCGGCTGAACCGGGCCTCCTATGCGAAGTTCCAGCCCGCGACCCGGACGCCATCGCACGTGACATCGAGTTCGAAGTGGGGCAGCGCGATGCGGCCGTCAGCGACCGCCAGTGAGATGCCGCGATAGACGACCGGGTGTGCGCAGTGCGGCGAGTCGGTGGCGTATCCCCCGTAGCCGTCGACGGTGAGGACGTTGGTCTCGGCGGTCCGGCCCGGCGGGAGCGCGAGCGATGTGCTTCCCGGCACTGACGTCACCGGAATCGCGCGGATCGAGCCACCTGTCGTCGTGTAGTACAGCTTCGGAATGGCCGGCAGCGTGCACTTCGTGCTGCCGTGGTTCGTCAAGTCGATCGTGTAACCGGCCGTGCCTGCGGCCCCGCCGGACTGCACCTTGCCAGCGGTCAGGTGCTCACGCCGGCAGGCGACCGGGGTGCCTCCGCTCGAACTGCGCGACGTGCTGGTGGCCGACGGCGATGGCGCGGCGCTCGGCTGCCCGGACTGCGCCGGCGACGAGGGCGGCGCTGACGGCGCCGGTATCGCGCTGGTCGAAGCGTTCGGTGCACCCGGGATCGCCGCGGCGGCGGCTGCCGGACGGGTCCCGCACCCGCCGAGGACAGCCGCACATGCCAGCCCGGCCGCGCCGACGAGAACAGCGGCGATGCGGCCTCGGCCGAGGACCGACGGCGTCGCCGCCGTCGGTCGGCGATCACGGCACCGCCCGAATAACTCTGGCAACATCAAAACCCCCCGTTGTCCCGCTCCGACGAGATGTCGAAGCGCTGTGTCATCCGAGACGCCATGCCGTGGCGGCGAGGTTGCCGGACGAGCGGGACATCTTGTCGCGATTGCGTCGCCGCCGCGCGTTTACGCTCGTACCCACGGGGTTGAATGCATCTTTGAGCGTGATTGGGCCGACGTCGATGGACTTACTCACATTTCGGTTCCGCGCGTAGCTACCAACCAGTAACCTCCACCGCCACAGGGCTATGCGCGCGGCGCGTGCTCGCACATGACGACCGACATGTCATCTGGCGTACCCGCAACTTCCGAAGGCGGCCCGGCATGCAGGAGATCCTGAACATCGTTCTGGCGACCGAGGGCACCGACGCGGTCAAAGCGGGCGAGGTCCTGCGCGCGCTCGCCGAGGTCGATATCCCGTCGACCTACCGCGGCGTCGTCGTTCGCGCCGAAGACGCGGCGATGTTCGACGGGCTGGACAGCCGTGACAAGGATCCGCGCAAGTCGCTGCAGGTCATCGACGTGCCGACGCCGCCGCTCGGGCCGGGCGAGGCACTCATCGTCGTGATGGCGAGCGCGGTCAACTACAACACCGTCTGGACGTCGATTTTCGAACCGGTCTCCACGTTCAAGTTCCTCAAGAAGTACGCGAAGAGCTCGGATCTCGCCCGCAAGCACGACCTGCCGTATCACGTCGTCGGCTCGGACGCCGCCGGCGTCGTGCTGCGCACCGGCCCGGGTGTCACGAAATGGCGGCCCGGCGATCAGGTCGTGGCGCACTGCCTGTCGGTGGAGTTGGAAGACGCCGCCGGGCATGACGACACGATGCTCGATCCTGAGCAACGCATCTGGGGGTTCGAGACGAACTTCGGCGGTCTGGCCGAGATGGCGATCGTCAAGTCGAATCAACTCATGCCGAAGCCGGCCCATCTGACGTGGGAGGAGGCGGCCGCGCCGGGCCTGGTGAACTCGACGGCCTACCGCCAGCTGGTGTCGCATCACGGCGCCCAGATGAAGCAGGGCGACACCGTCCTCATCTGGGGCGCGTCCGGCGGACTCGGGTCGTACGCCACGCAACTCGCCCTCAACGGCGGAGCGACACCGGTCTGCGTCGTGTCCAGTCCCGAGAAGGCGGAGCTGTGCCGGCGGATGGGCGCGACGCTGGTCATCGACCGCAACGCGGAGGGCTTCACGTTCTGGAAGGACGAGAACACACAGGACACTGACGAGTGGCGGCGCTTCGGCGAACGCGTACGCGAACTGACCGGTGGCGAGGACCCGGACATCGTGTTCGAACACCCGGGCCGCGAGACGTTCGGCGTGAGTGTCTACATCGCCAAGCGCGGCGGCACGATCGTGACCTGCGCGTCGACGTCCGGCTACCTCCATCAGTACGACAACCGGTACCTCTGGATGAATCTGAAACGGATCATCGGCTCGCATTTCGCGAACTATCGGGAGGCGTGGGAGGCAAATCGGCTGATCTCCCGGGGCGCCATCCACCCGACGTTGTCGAAGACGTACCCACTGGAGCAGACCGGACAGGCGGCGTACGAAGTCCATCGCAACGCGCATCAGGGCAAGGTGGGCGTGCTGTGCCTCGCCCCTACCGGGGGACTGGGCGTACGCGACGAAGCCTTGCGTGCCAAGCATCTCGACGCGATCAACACATTCCGCGGCCGTTGATCGAGGGCGTCGACCGCGGCCCATCCGACGCGCCTCGGACACCGTCGGTGATCGCCAATGAGCGTGCTCCTGGGCGTTTGGCGGCCGAATCCATACGCTCCGCAACGGACGCGCCGACGACGTCGACCTATCACCAGGTCGGGTCAACAGTGAGCCAATCGCGGGGGGACGGGTCTTCCGCTGACCTGAAGCTGGCGATACGCTCGCCCCCGGAACTTGTGCCGTGCTCTGCCCCTGGCTTGCAATCCGCCCTCGAACGTCTGCGAGTATTCCTCCATGGCCCAGCAATCGTCGACAGCCTTCTTCGACAACGCCCAAGAGGGCGAGTTCAGCGTAAAGATTCGTGGGTATGACCCGGCGCAGGTTGATTCGTACGTTCAGCGGGTCAACGCCGCTCTCTCGCAGGCCGAGCAGGCACGTACCGAGGCCGAGCAGCGCGCCGTCGAGGCGCAGCGCCGGCTCCGCCAGGCCGAGCAGCGGTTGAACACGACCGAGCAGAAGCTCACCGACAGCAACAAGCAGCTCGAAGAGAGCAGCCGGCCGACGCTGTCCGGACTGGGCACCCGCGTCGAGCAGATTCTCCGGCTCGCCGAGGAACAGGCCAACGATCATCGGGGCGAATCGAAGCGGGAAGCCGAAGGCATCGTGTCCGCCTCGAAGCTCGAGGCGCGCGAGATCACCGATAAGGCACGCGCCGAGGCCGCCGCGATGAAGGCGACCGCCGAGCGCGAAGCAGGCAACGCCCGCAACATCGCCGAACGGGAGGCCGCCGAGACCCGGGTGCAGGCCCGCCGCGAGGCCGACACACTGCGTTCGGACGCGGAGCGGGACACCAAGCAGCTGCGCGCCGCGACCCAGCACGAGGTCGCCGAGCAGAAGGCCACGGCCGAGCGCGAGGTCGCGACGCTGCGAGCCACCGCCGAGCGCGAAATCACGCAACTCCGGGCGAAGGCCGCGCGCGAGGCCGAGGAGAAGCGCGCCGAAGCGACCAAGATGCTGTCCGACGCTCGGGAGAAGCGCGACAAGGATCTGCAGGCATTGCAGCTCGAAATCGCCGAACGGCAGGAGAAGGCCGAGCGCGAGGAGTCGCAGCGTCACACCGCTGCGGTGGCCGCGACTCAGAAGCTCGTCAGCGAGGCGGACCTCCGGGCCCGTACGGCCGAGGAGCGAGCCAAGGAGATCGAGTTGCGGGCCGAGGCGCGTCGGGTCGAATCCGAGCGCACCGCCACCGACACGATCGACAAGGCGAAGGCGCTGGCCGACAAGACGGTGGGCGAGGCCCGCAGCGAAGCCGCTCGCATGGTCAAGGAGGCCAAGGCCGAGGCCGACGCCGCGACGACCGCCGCGCGTCGCGAGGTCGACGAGCTGACCCGCCAGAAGGACGCCGTCACGACGCAGTTGGGTCAGATGCTCTCCGGTCTGGCCGGCATCGTGCCGCAGCAGATGATGGCGCCGAAGGAAGACAAGAAGGAGTCGGAAAAGGTCGCCGCGGAGGCCTGACCGGAGCACACTCCGGCGCGGCCGCTAGAGCCATATTCCCAGCTAAGACTCAGTCGCGTTTGTCCCGTTGTGCCGGTGTGTATCCCAGCGCGACGGGACAAACCGTGTGAGGATGGAGCGCATGGCACATGGCGGGGATTTGTTCGCAATGGGGGAAGCTGCGCCGATGAACCTCGGTTTTGAGCTGGTCATGCGCGGTTACGACAGGCGCCAGGTCGGTGCGTACGTCGAGCAGGCGGAAGCGGAGATCACCGCACTCGCCGCCGAGCGGGACGAAGCGTTACGCCAAGCGCAGGCGCTGGCCAACGAAACCGAAATTCTTCGAGCCGAGGCCGCCGAGGCTCGCGGCCGCAGTCCCGTCACCGAGGCGACCTCCTTCCGCCATCTCGGCCACCGCGTGGAACAGATCCTGGGACTCGCGGAGGACCAGGCCGCCGCCATCGTGCGCGGCGCGCACCAAAGCGTCCGCGACATCCGGGGCGAGGCTGAGCGTCTCCTGGCCGAGGCACAGGCCGAACGGTCGAACGCGATCCACGACTTCGAAGTGGCCCTCGCCGCGCGACGGTCCGAGGAGGACGAAGCATCGGCCGCTCGCCGGGATGCGCTGCACGCCGAGATCGCCGCAGCCGAGGCGTACGTGGCCCAGTCGCGCAAGGAGATCGACACCGAGGCGCAGGCCGCCCGACAGCAAGCTGCGGCGACCACTGCTGAGGCGACCGCGGCCGGCGCGCTGCTTTTGGACGAGGCACAGCGCAAGGCGCAGCAGGTCACGACCGAAGCCGCCGCGTACGCGGAACGGGTGAAGAACGAGGCGGCAACGTACGCACAGTCGGCGCGGTCCGAGGCCGATACATACGTACAGCAGCAACGCCGTGCCGTCGATCAGGAGTCGGCCGAGCACCGGGCGGCGACCGAGGCCGAGCTCGCCACCTTGCGTACGGAAACCGAGCGCTACGCCGTCACCACTCGTGAGCAGGCCGAAGATGCCGCTCGCAAGGCTAGCGACGCCGTTCGCGCCGAGGGTGAGGCCGTGCTCGGTGCGGCCCGGGCCCAGGCGGAACGGATCATCGCCGAGGCAAACCGGGCCGCGGCAGCCAGTCAACAGCAGGCAAGCGCGGCGGAGCAGAAGGCACACGCGTATCGCGAGCAGGCCGCAGCGAGCTATGAGCAGGCCCAAGACGCCGCGCGGCAACTCGAAGCCGCCCGCGCCGATCTCACCGCGGCCAAGGACGAAGCGGCCGGCGCGCTCAAGCGGGCCCAGGCCGCCCGCGCCGACACCACCGCCGCGGAGCAGCGGGCTGTGGCGGCACGGGAGCAGTCGGCCGCCGCGCGACAGGAGGCGGCCGCCGCGGCACAGGCGGCCCTCGCGGTTCGCGCCGAGGTCGAGCGCTCGAATTCGACCACGCTGCAGCAAGCTGCGCTGACCGACGATTCACCGACCATCGTGATCCCCGTTGGCTCGCACGGCGGGCAGCCGGACATCGACGAACCGACGGTCCGGGTCGATCCGGTTGCCGCCGACAACGGCGACGACAAGACGATCACGCTCACGAAGCCGTCCGGTGGCGTCTCCAGCACGGCGAAGATGACCGATGGCGCGAACGCCACCGCGAGGTCAGTCGAGGCCAACGGAGACGAGGCCAAGGGCGATGTGAAGACCGGCGATGCGAAAGCCGCCGATGCAACGGTCGGTGAGACCAAGAGCGCCGGCGCGAAGGCGGCCGACCCACAGTCCGGCGACGACCAGCCGACGGCGGGCGCAAAGGTCACCGACACCAAGGCCACCGGCAACAAGGCCAACGGGGCGAAAACCAACGGAGCCAAGGCCGCCGACGCCACAGCCGCCGACGCGGATGCCTCGGCGCGCACCGACGGAGAATCCGGCGGTGACACCGACGACGCCACGGACGGCGTCGATGCTCCGACCGTCGCGATCAAGAAGAGCGAACCGGTCAGCGCCGGGCGAGATCGAAAGTAGTCACTGCCAACGCGGCCGACGGCGAGCGCCGTCGTCGGCCACGCGTCATCGCGGGCCGGCACGCGGCTACTGGATCGGCGAATCCGGCATTGGTACGTCGGCGAATGCGGCCGTCGTCCGGTTGGCGTACGCGCTCGCGTCCCCGAACTCCATCGGCCCGCTCCATTCGGTCGGCAACGGGTAGGCGGCCGGCGCGACCCGACGCACGATCTCATCAAGCACCGTCTCGGCGTGGCCGACCCACAGATGCTTCGCACCGGGTACGCCGATCACCTCGGCCTGCCGGACGGCACCGAACTTCTCGCGTGCCTCGGCCGGCCGGAGGTAGTCGTCGAACTCCGGAACGAGAGCGACCAGCGGCTTGCCGGCCGCGTCCCAGACGGCGAGATCCTGCGGTGTCGAGAAGCGTAGCGGCGGCGACAGCAGGATCGCGCCGACGATGCTCGGGTCGCAGCCGTACTTGAGTGCGAGATCGGTCCCGAACGACCAGCCCACGAGCCAGATCGACGGGAGGCCGGCGAATTCGGCGTACTCGATCGCGGCCGCCACATCGAATCGTTCCGCCACGCCGCCGTCGAATTCGCCGCTACTCGTGCCGCGGACACTGGCCGTACCCCGGCTGTTGAACCGCACCACCGCAACCCCGGCCAATGCCGGCAGCCGCCACGCGGCCTTGCGGAACACGTGGCTGTCCATCATGCCGCCGTGCGTGGGCAGCGGATGCAGGCACACGATGGTCGCCACCGGATCGCGATCCGCGGGCAGCGCTACCTCGCCGACGAGCGTGACACCGTCCGCGGTCTCCAACTCGATGTCGGTGCGGCGGGCCGGCAGGATCGAATTCGCCCGGATGGCGGTCACGTGGTCAACTCCAGTCGTGGTGGTACGCGTTCATCGTCGGCGGATGATCCGCGGCGCACGGTTGTCCCGCGCCCGCCAGCACGCGGTGTGCCAATGCCGCCGATCGGCCAGGTCGCCGCGCCCGTCGGCCGGCCATGCCACGACGTGCGCGACCCCGGGCGGGATCTCCTGGTCGCACCCGGGACAGCGGTAGGTCTTGGTGGACGCGTCGCCGGGAATCGATCGCACCAGCCACTCTCCGTCACGCGCCTCGTGCACCCGCTCCACACCGCGGCGGGCGCGGCCTTCGTCCAGCGGCGCCACGTCGGCGGCGGCACGGTGGTGTCGGCGCGGGCTCACGATGCAAGAGTACGGTCGGCTGCGCGCACCCGGCCGGGCCCGGCCGCGTGATCCACCGCACGACCGGTCAGCGATAGTCGCGGAAGCCCCGACCGACCTTTTTGCCCAGGTAGCCGGCCGTGACGAGCTGTTCGAGCAGCGGCGCGGGGGCGAAGCCCGGCTCTCGCATCTCGAGATACAGCTCCCGCTGGATGGCCAGCGAGACATCGAGGCCGATCACATCGAGCAGCTCGAACGGGCCCATCGGATAGCCGCAGCCGAGCTTCATGGCGTAGTCGATGTCGTCGGCGGTCGCGTAGCTCGCCTCGACCATCCGTACGGCGTCGTTCAGGTACGGGAACAGCAGCGCGTTGACCACGAATCCGGCCCGGTCGGCACAGACCACCGGGTGCTTGCCGAGGCTTTCGACCAGCGCGCGAGCCGTCTCGACCGTCTCCGGCGCGGTACGGATCGTGTGCACGACCTCGATCAGACCCATCACCGGCGCCGGATTGAAGAAGTGCAGCCCGATGACCTCGGCCGGCCGGGACGTGGCCATCGCGCACTCGATCACCGGAAGACTCGACGTCGTGGTGGCGAGGATCGTGCCCGGCTTGCAGATGTCGTCGAGTGACGAGAACAGGGCGGTCTTGACCGACAACTCCTCGACCACGGCTTCGACGACGAGGTCGACGTCAGCGAGGTGGTCGAGCGTCGCCGACCAGGTCACCCGTGCGGCCGCCGCGTCCCGGTCCTCTTCGGACAGCTTGCCGCGGATGACGCCCTTGGTCAGCGACTTCGTGAACGCCTCGGCCAGGGTGGCCGACCGCTCGGCACCGCGGGTCACGGACACGACCTCGTACCCGTTGCGGGCGAAGACTTCGATGATGCCGGTGGCCATGGTGCCGGAGCCGATTACCCCGACCTTGCGAATCTTCTGGTGGATGTCGCCGGCCGAGCCCGCGTCGTCGGCCGATCCCGCGTCGTCGGCGGCCACCGGGGTCGACTCGTCCGCGATGACCACCGGCGAGCCTGGCTTCTCGTATGTGTAGAAGCCCCGACCGCTCTTGCGGCCCAGGAGACCGGCGGTCACCATCTGCTTGAGCAGGGGCGCCGGCGCGTGCCGTCGATCACGGCCGCCGCGGCGATACATCGTGTCCAGGATCTCGTACGCGGTGTCGAGCCCGATGAGGTCCATCAACGCCAGCGGCCCCATTGGCAAGCCGCAGCCGAGTTTCATGGCCGCGTCGATGTCCTCCCGGCTCGAGTAGCGACCCTCGTACATCGTGACGGCGTGGTTCAGGTAGCCGAACAGCAGCGCGTTCGCGATGAAACCGGCCCGGTCGTTGATCGTCACGTCGACCTTGCCCAGCCGCTCGCACAGCGCCTCGACGTCGACGACGACCTCGGGCGCGGTCACGACGGTCTTGATGACCTCCACGAGCTTCATGACCGGCGCGGGGTTGAAGAAGTGCGTGCCGATGACCTGGTTCGGGCGGCTGGTCGCCACCGAGATCTCGGTGACCGACAGCGACGACGTGTTCGTAGCCAAGATCGCGTCCGGCTTGCAGACCCGGTCCAGCTCCGCGAAGATCTTCTGCTTCAAATCGAGATGCTCGGGTACGGCCTCGATGACGAGGTCGACGTCGCTCAACGCATTGAGGCCGACCGCGAAGCGGATGCGGCCGACCAGCGCGTCGCGATCGGCCTCGGAAAGCTTGCCGCGGGCGACCGCTCGATCGGTGGACCCGGTCAGATGCTCGCGACCACGGTCCAGCGCCGGCTCGGAGACTTCGACCGCGACCACGTCCACGCCGCTTCGAGCGAAAACCTCGACGATGCCGGCGCCCATCGTGCCGAGTCCGACCACACCGACGCTGCGGACATCTCTGGCCACCGCGCACTCCTCCCACCGAGAAACCCGTCTCGCGCGAGTCTGCCATGTGGGACGACAGGCGGGACCGGCCGCACCTGGTGGACTTACCCACACGCGGCCGGACCCGGGGACAAGCCGGCGGTCGCCGGCGCGATCGGCTAGTCGAATTCGACGGCCACGCTGCCGAGCGGGCCGAAACTGGCCTCATAGCGCGAAGCGCCTTCGGTCTTGGCTCCGGGCAGGATCGACCCGGTGAGGATGCGTTGTCCGGGCTCGAGCGCCCGTCCGTAGCTGTGCAGCAGTACCGCGACGCGGGCCAGCGACAGGTAAGGATCGTCCACGACGTCCGGCCCGGAACCGCTGGAGCCGGCCGGCTCGCCGTCACGCAGCAGGTCGACGGTGATCGCGTCGAGCGCGACATCCGGCGTGTGCTCCGGCCCGTACACGAGGCCCCAGTTGTTGAGGCCGTTGCCGATCCGGCACGGCATGGCGACGCCCTCGGGCGTCCGGGCGGAGATCACCTCGAACGACGCGGACACGCTGGCGACAGCATCCCGAGCCTCCTCGACGCTCACCTTCTCGGCGCCGAGGCGCCGGCCCATGGTCACGCAGATCTCCGGCTCGATGACACAGTTCGGTACGGCGGCGCGGTGAACCACCGACCCCGACGCCAGCATGCGGCTCGCAAGGATGTAGCCGAACGGTCGGAAACCCACGCCGCCGCGATCCCGCGCGCTACGCGACGTCCAACCAATCTTGTAGCCGCCGATCGTCTCACCGGCCGCGATCCACCGGTCCAGAACGGCCAACTGCAACGACAGGCCGCTCTCAACGGGCGCGCCCTCGTAGGAGCGCAGCGCTTCGGGGAGCGGCCCATCCACGAGATGGCCACGGGAGATGTCGTACATGATCTGGGCCGCACCGGCCTCGTCGGGTTGGACGCTCAGCTGGTCGTTCGTCATGGTTCCTCCGGTTCGCTCCGCAGGCGGTGGCCGCAGGCGGTGCTCATAGGCCGTCAGGGTCGGTCGTAGCTGGCCGTGCTCGCACGCGGCGCGGGACCGGCGCGACACGCGTGCCGGTCCCGTGCTTCGCTCACGTCCCTCCCCACCCATGAGTGAGACCGAGCGGTGATAGTGCTCGTCCGGCGCCGGGTCGGAGCACCCGCGGTCGTCGCGTCCGCGACAAACCGGTGGTGATCCTGTGTCGAGATCGGCCGTCCGTGGCTGCGAACCGCGTCTCGATGATCCGGTGCCGATTGTATGTGCTGTGCACACAATATTTCCTCCTGCCCGCGACCGTCAAGGTTGCCGCAACCGTCCGGGCGACGCAGCTGAACACGGGCTTGTCGAAGGATCGACGACAGAATCTGCATCCTTGGTGCATGCAATGGCTGCCCGATCCAGCCGAGCCGCCGATCGAGCCGGATCCGGTCGGCCGTCCGATCGCGACATCAAGGGCTACTGGCGAGTAAGTCAGCGGTTTAGAATTCGCGCCATGACCGCCACCCGTACGCCCGGTGTGCCCGTCGTCGAGGACGGCGAGCTGATCTCAACCAATCCCGCCTCGGGCGCCGAGGTCGGTCGATTTCCGGTCGCCACGGACGCGGACGTACGCGCTGCCGTCGAACGAGGTCGGGAAGCCGGCGCCTGGTGGGCCGGTCTCGGCTTCGCCGGCCGCCGCACTGCGATGCTGCGCTGGACCTCGCTGCTCGCCAACCGGGTCCAGGACATTGCCGAGCTGATCAACCGGGAGGGCGGCAAGCCGCACGCGGAGGCGATCGTCGAGTGTTTCGCCGCGCTCGACCATCTAGCCTGGGCGGCCAAGAACGCGCAACGTGTGCTGAAGCTCCGCCGCATGCGCAGTTCGCTGACGCTCGTCGAGCACTCGGCCTTTCTCGAATACCAGCCGTACGGCGTGATCGGCGTCATCGGCCCGTGGAACTATCCGATCTTCACGCCGATGGGCTCGATCGCCTACGCGCTCGCGGCCGGCAATGCTGTCGTCTTCAAGCCGAGCGAATATACGCCGGCTGTCGGCCAGCTCATCATCGACACGTTCGCCGAGATCGTGCCGGACCATCCCGTACTCCAGATTGTCCATGGGATGGGTGACGTCGGCGCCGCGCTGACGCAGGCCGGGACCGACAAGATCGCGTTTACCGGGTCGACCGCGACCGGCAAGAAGATCATGGCCGCGTGCGCCGAGTCATTGACTCCGGTGCTGCTGGAGTGCGGCGGCAAGGACGCGATGATCGTTGACGTAGATGCCGACCTGGACGCCGCCGCATCCGCGGCGGCCTGGGGCGGGCTCACCAACGCCGGCCAGACCTGCATCGGCATCGAGCGCATCTACGTGGTCGACGCGGTCCACGACGCCTTTGTCGACAAACTCGTCGCGAAGGCCGGCACGTTGACGCTCGGCGCCGGCGATGGCGCGGACATCGGTCCGATCACCATGCCGGCCCAGATCGAGACGATCCGACGGCACATCGGCGACGCCCTGGAACGCGGCGGTACGGCGGCGATGGGCGGCCTCGACGCCGTCGCGGCACCGTACGTGCGCCCGACGATCCTCGTCGACGTGCCGGAAGATTCTCCGGCCGTGCGCGAAGAGACGTTCGGGCCGACCCTGACCGTCAAGCGGGTCGCCGACGCGGACGAAGCCATCCGGCTGGCCAACGGGTTGCGCTACGGCCTCGGCGGTTCAGTCTTCGGCAAGCGCGACGCGATGCGCATCGCCCGCCGGCTCCGCTCGGGCATGACGTCAATCAACTCGACGCTCACCTTTGCCGGCATGCCGAGCCTTCCGTTCGGCGGTGTCGGCGACTCCGGTTTCGGCCGCATTCACGGCGCGGACGGGCTGCGCGAGTTCGCCCGGCCGAAGGCCATCACCAAGCGACGCGCGCGCTCACTGCTCCCAGCCACGTCGTTCGAGCGCACACCGAAGCAGGTCGAGATGATCAAGCGCGTCATCAAGACCATCCACGGCCGCAAGCGCTGAACCTCGGCGCCGGCGGGTGGCCACCCGCCGGCGCGGCGACCGCCCGCCGCCGCCGGCAAGATCGGGGCCGTCGTCAGAACAGTTCGGCGGTGAAGAACGCCAATCGGTCGGCGGCCAGATCGACGGTACGGGACACAGCCCGGCTCGCGTGGCCGACGTTTTGCTCGCGGCGGATCACCACCGGCCGGGCACTCGCCGTCGCGTGCTGCAGCGCCGCGCACAACTTGCGGGCGTGCAGCGGATCGACCCGGCTGTCGCCCTCGAACACAGTGAACGCCACGGCCGGATATTCGACGCCCTCGGTCACGTGGTGGTACGGCGAGTAGGCGTACAGCCAGCCGAACTGCTCCGGATCGGCGGCCGTGCCGTATTCACCGTGCCACAACGAGCCGAGGCCGAAGTTCTCGTAGCGGACCATGTCCAGCAGCGGCGCGGAGCAGACGACGGCGGCGTACTTCTCCGGATGCTGCGTCAGCGCCGCGCCGACGAGCAGGCCGCCGTTCGAGCCGCCGAAGATGCCGAGCTTGTCGTGCGTGGTGATGCCCTGACCGACGAGCCAGTCGCCGGCGGCGTGGAAGTCATCGAAGACGTTCTGCTTCTTGGCCCGCATCCCGTCCCGGTGCCAGGCTTCGCCCTCTTCGCCGCCGCCACGGAGACTCGCGAGTGCGAACACACCGCCGGCTTCGATCCAGGCCAGGATCCACGGGTCGTACGTCGGCGGCCGGGAGATGTTGAAGCCGCCGTAGCCGTACAAGATGGTCGGCACCGGACCGCTGCCCGGTGTCGTCGAACCGGCGACGAACATGCCGATCTCGGTGCCGTCGTAGGACGGATACCGTACGTGGCGCGTGACGACCTCGACGTTCGCGGTCGCGGTGCCGGGCGGCTGCGCCCAGATGTCCAACGCCCCGGTGACCGCGTCGACCCGCAGCACCTGAGCCGGCGTCGTGAAGTCGGTGTACGTGAGCCACGCCTCGTGGCCGCCGTCGTGCCGCGCCGTCAGCTCGTCGACCGTACCGACGCCGGGCAGTTGCACGGATGCCGTCTGCCGGCCGCTGGCCAGGTCGTGCAGCGTGACCTCGGCGATCGCGTGCCGGGTGCGCACGAGGGCGACCTGCGGCTCGGCCAGTGCGGGACCATCGAGGATGGCGTAGTCGGAGATGACCGCCGTCGGGTCCTCCGGGATGAGTTCGCGCCACGTCCCGGTGCCCGGATCGGTGGTGCCGGCCGTCACGCCAGCTTCGTACAGGTCGCCGGGTTCGGCGACGCACAGCCGCCACCGTGGCGCCCCTTGCTTGGTCAGCAGGTAGACCGAACCGTCGCGGCCGAAGTGAGTCGACGTGAGCGCATCGATGCCCACCTGGACCGGAACGAACGTAGCGCCTCCCGCGCCGTCACCGTCCCGATTGTCGATGCCGTCCCGATTGGCGACGCTGTCCCGATTGGCGATCCAGAGGTCGTTGCGAGCGTCCGTGCCACGCTGCTGACTCACCATCACCCACTGGCCGTCATCGGACACGTCGACCCAGAAGAACGCCGTCTTGGGCGCGTCGGCGCCGAATACCAGCGGATCGGTTTCCGGGTCGGTACCGACCGTGTGCAGATAGACCCGGCGGAAGAGGTAGCCGTCGCCGTCCGGCGCGTCTTCGTCGGTCAGGTTGCGTACGTAGTAGTAGGCATCGCCGTCCGGCAACCACGCGATCGGGGTGTGCCGGACGCGGTCGATCGGTCCGTCGATCACCATGCCGGTGCTGACGTCCATGACACGGACCAGCGCCTGCTCCGTGCCGCCCTCGGACAAGCCGTACGCGAGCCGCGAGCCGTCCGGCGAGGGCACCCAGAAGTCCAGTGTCGTGCTCCCGGACGGGTCGATCGCGATCGGATCGACGAGCGTACGGACCGCTCCGTCGGGACCGACGACGGTCAGGACGGCGTGATCCTGGTCCGGATCGCGATGCAGGCCGAACGCGAGATCCTTCCGCCATGTCGGCGCGTGCACCTCGCCGACGGCGTGCAACTCGGTCAGGCGCGCGTAAAACGTCTCTCGACCGGGCCACGTGGCGCGAACCGACGCGTACAAGTCATCCTCGGCCGTCGACCAGGCCTTCGTCTGCGGATCGTCAACATCTTCGAGCCACCGGTACGGGTCGGCGACGTCTCGACCATGCAACTGTTCGACGAGATCGAGACGGGTCGCCGGCGGATACGTGGGCCGGGCGGTGTGAGACGTAGGCATGGTCCGATCCTGCCGCGCCGGGCCGGCCGCGGCGACCCCGGGTCCCCTCGCTCACATCGGCGGGCTACCGCACTACCACGAGAATTCGTTCGATGACGTACCGGAGTCGGCGCCGTCCGCGCCGCCGGGCGGTACGCGCGTTGGCTGAGCGGGCGCAGGTGCTGACGGGCCGGACGCGACCGGATCGGATGTCGTCGCTGGCGGCGCGGGCCACCGACGCGAAGGCGGCGACCACGAGGTCGCCGTGTGGCGTTCCGAGCCCGGTGCAGGCGTCCCAGCCGGCCGTGGCCGTGTATCCACCGTTGTCTCCGACAGTGATGTCACGCAGCGCGGTCGGCGTCGCATAGAGGCGCATGTGCGGCGGGCCGACCGGCGATCCGTTTCGCTGGTTGGCGAGCGCGGTCAGCGCGGCCCACAGCGGCGCGACCGCACTCGTACCGCCAATGACCTGGTTCTGACCGTTGACCCGAACGATGTAGCCGGTGAACGGGTCGGCGTTGCCGGCGATGTCGGGCACGCCGCGCCCTTCGTCGGCGAGGCCGGCGCCGGTCTGGTACGCCGGGGTCGAGAAGTGGCTCGAGATCCCGCCACCGGTCGCCCCGTCATTGGATCTGAGCTCGTTCCAGACGATTTCGTCGGTGATCGTGGTCCCGCTCAAGGTCAGCGTCGTGCCACCGCATCCGACGGCGGAGGGGCTGGACGCCGGGAAGTCGACGTGCAGCCCACCGTCGTTGTCGCCGTCGGTCGCGCCATTATCGCCGGCCGCGACGTAGACACTGATGCCGGCCGCGGCCGCGTCGGCGAACAACGCCTCGTACGCGTCGAGCTGCGACGCGGTCCAACCCGCTTCCGCCTGGCCCCAGCTGATCGAGATGACCGACGGCCGGCGGGCGTTGTCGTGGACCGCGGCGGCGATCGCGTCGTAGAAGCCGTCGGTGGTGTTCGGCCCGAAGTAGACGGCCATCGTGGCGCCGGGAGCGACGGCTCCGACGACCTCGATGTCGAGCATGACCTCTCCGTCGGCGTCGGCCCCGGGAGAATTCGTGGCGCCGTCGACGTCGACCGCCTCGACCGTAGGCGTACGGAGACCGAGTCCGCTGAAGTAGGCGTCGAGATCGGTGGTACGGAAGCCGCCACCGAGCTCGATGATCGCGACGGTCTGACCGCTGCCGTCGACGTTGGTCGGAAACCCGTACGCCGCCGCGATCGCCGGGGGCGAGTATCCCGTCGGTACCAACGCGGGTGCGGCCGACTCGGTCCCCGAACGCGCGGCGGCGGTCAGGTGGCCGGGCGAGCCCGCGATCCGGAAGTGCGCCCGCGCCGCCGGTCGATTGTCCAGACCCAGCACGGCGACGACCACGCCGTCGAGCTCCTCCGGCAGGTAGATCGAACCCTCCCGCCCCCGGTAGCGCAGACCAACCGTTTCGTACGCCCCGAGGTCCACACCGAACGCCGCCGACATGGCGGCCGCCGTGCCGCGCAAGCGGATCGAACGGGCGGCCAGATTGACGGCGGCAACGTCGAGACCGGCCGCCGTAGCAAACGTACGCACGTCCTGGATGTCATCCGGGTCGGCGGCCGCGCCGGCGTCCCCCGACACGCCCGGTTGGTCCGCCTGGCGGCGCAGGACGACCGTCGCGAACACCGTCTCATCGGGCGCCGCGTCGGCCACTCGCACGGCGCCGGGGACGGGATCCCGCCGACTGCCGGGCAACGGCACGGCTGGATACGCCTGCGTCATGAACTCCCCCTTGTGAGCCGTCTGTGAACGCGCCGGCGGGCTCGTCGCGCCATCCGTGCGCCTGCTCAACGATGCCGACGACGGACGTCGATGTAAAGCCTCCGACACCCGCGCGAAACGCCCTTGGGTAAACGGCCACCGATGGGTGAAGATGGCGCGGTGATCCCCGCTGACCTGCTCGATCCCGCCGATCTCGCCGCTGTCGCCCGCCCGTTCGGCCAGTCCCGGATGCTGCCGTCCGCGGCGTACACCTCGCCGGGCGTGCTCGGCTGGGAGCGTGCGCACTTCTTCGCGGGCACCTGGACGTGCCTCGGGCGCCGTCCGGCCATCGGTCAGCGGGCCTACGCAGTGGGCGATCTCGGTGTGCTCGTCACGGTGGCCGGCGATGACACGGTGCGGGCCTTCGCGAACGTGTGCCGGCATCGCGGTCATGAACTGCTTCCCGTTGGTACGGACGCCGCCAAGCGAGCGATCGTCTGCCCGTACCACGGGTGGGCCTACCGACTGGACGGATCGCTGCAGGCCGCTCCGGACATGCCGGCCGACTTCGATCGAGCGCCGTGGGGCCTCGTCGAACTACCGGCCGTCGACTGGCACGGCTGGGTGTTCGTGAACGCGGCCGGCGGGGCCACACCGTTCGCGGAATTCATCGGCGAGTTGGACGACTGGGTCGCGCCCTACGCCCCCGAGCGGCTGCACGTCGCGGCGACCCACCGCTATGAGGTCGCGGCCAACTGGAAGCTAATCGTGGAGAACTACCACGAGTGCTACCACTGCCCGATGATCCATCCGGAGCTGTGTACGGTGACGGCGCCCGCCTCGGGGGACAACGGCACCGGGCCCGGCGCCTGGGTCGGCGGCACCATGGATCTCCTGCCGCACGCGCAGACGATGTCGTTCGATGGCTCGTCGCACGCGGCGACGCTCCCCGGCGTGAACCCGCGCACGGTCACGTACATCGGCGTCTTCCCGCACCTGCTGCTGTCGTTGCATCCGGACTACGTGATGACGCACCGCCTGGTGCCGTTGTCACCGGGTCGTACGTTCGTCGAGTGCCAGTGGCTGTTCACGGCGCCCGATGTCGATCCGGGGTACGCCGTCGAGTTCTGGGACCGTACGAACGAGCAGGACTGGTCGGCGGTCGAGTCGGTCCAGCGCGGTCTCGCCTCGCCCCATCACCGGCCCGGACCCTTGGCGCCCAACGAGAGCGCGATCTACGACTGGGTCACCATGCTCGTCCGGGGGTACCAGGACGTGAGGCTGATCCCGCGCGCGCCGGCATACTCACGCGCGTGAGCTCTGTCGGTCCGACGGGCTAGCGTCACAGACCGAATCGCAGGCAGATCGGCTCGGCACCGCGCCGGATCGCCGGATATCGGTTCGGCACGACGTCGACGTACACGGTTGCGTCCTGCGCGACCTCGAACGGATGGCCGGTGGTACGGGCGCGCCAGATCCCGGCGCTGACGATGTGGTGTCCCGGCCGGACCATGACCGCGAGTTCGCCGTGGTGGGCCACCGACCCGACCGGATCACCATCGAGTTCGACCCGGCACGGGATCGGCCGTTGCCACCACCGGCTGGACGGGCGCCCGACGACGACCAACCCGATCTCGGTCGTCGTCGCCGCGGCCACGTCCACCTCCCGTCTGCGCCGCTGCCGCGCCACTTAGCGGGCATACACGTTCGAAACGGACTCTAGAACACAGTCGGGCTGGCCGCGCTCGAAGCCACGCAGGGTGTCGCACCGGCGCGCCGGGGCTCCGGTGGCTGACGGCGGCCGGGTGGCGCGGTTCACGGGCCGGCCAACTGGTCGCGGCGACGGATGAGGTACGCGGTCTCGGCGGTGTTGCCGGCCAACGCGATGGCGCGGTCGTACGCCGCCCGCGACTCCTCGCTCCGGCCCAGCCGGCGCAGCAGATCGGCGCGAGTCGCGTGGAAGGCGTGGTAGCCCTCCAGCGGCAGGCCGCTCACCTCCGCCAGGGCGACCTCCGGTCCGTCGAGTTCGGCGATCGCGATCGCTCGGTTGAGCCGCACGATGGGTGAGGGGTCGAGCTGGACTAGCTGGTGGTAGAGGGCGACGATCTGCGACCAGTCGGTGTCACGCACGTCGCGGGCGTCGGTGTGGACGGCGTTGATCGCGGCGAGGATCTGGTAACGCCCCGGCGCCTGGCCGGACGCGAGGCGCGCGCGGACCAGGGCGTGGCCCTCGGCGATCAGCTCTCGATCCCAGGCGCCGCGGTCCTGCTCGTCGAGAGTGACGAGCTCACCGCTCGCCGATATGCGCGCCAGCCGGCGGGCCTCGGTCAGGAGCATCAGCGCCAAAAGTCCGGCGACCTCGCCGTCCGCCGGCATCAGCGCACGGACCAGCCGGGTCAGCCGGATCGCCTCGGTGGTCAGGTCGCTGCGGACCGCCTCCTTCTCGGGGTCAGAGGCCAGGTAGCCCTCGTTGAAGATCAGGTAAAGGACGGCGAGCACCCCGGTGACCCGGGTCGGGAGGTCCTCACGTGACGGCACGCGATAGGGAATCTTCGCTGCCTTGATCTTCGCCTTCGCGCGGGTGATCCGCTGGCCCATGGCCGACTCCTCGACCAGGAACGCGTGGGCGATTTCGGGGACTGTGAGCCCGCCGACCATCCGCAGGGTCAGCCCGACCCGAGACTCCATCGCCAGAGCGGGGTGGCAGCACGTGAACACGAGGCGGAGCCGGTCGTCGTCGATGGCGCCGAGCGGCTCGGAGGTGTCGGAGGGATCGGACAGCATCAGCGCCTCCCTGTGCTTTTCCTCGCGCTTGACCTCGCGCCGGAGCCGGTCGATTGCTTTGCGGTAGCCGGTGGTGGTCAGCCACGCACCGGGATTCGGAGGCACCCCATCGATCGGCCAGCGCTCGACTGCGGTCGCGAACGCCTCGGCGGCCATCTCCTCAGCGATGTCAAGGTCCCCGAGGCGCCGGGCCAGGGTCGCGACCACCCGGGCCCACTCCTCGCGGTGGGCTCGGGCGATCACCTCGCCGATGTCGGTCATTCGCCCAGGAACGGCCGCAGCTCGACCCGCCGATTGCAGCTCTTCGATCCCGCGGCAGCTAGCCGAAGCGCCACGTCGAGATCGGGCGCGTTAACGATCCAGAAGCCGATGATGTACTCCTTCGACTCCACGTACGGGCCGTCGGTGAACACGGGCTCCCCATCCCGGCCGTCGACGACCGTGGCCGTGCTGGGCGATGCGAGGCCGTTGGCGAAGACCCAGTAGCCGTCGGTCTTGAGCTGCTCGTTGAAGGCGTCGATCGCGGCCATCTCCTCCGCGGTAGCCAAATCGGGCGTTTCGGTGAGTACGGACATCAGATATTGCACCATCGGGATCATCTCCTGTCGTCGTGGCCGCCTCTCGGGCCGCCTTTCGCCCGTGCTACGAACGCCGCCGCCTCGATCCGACACGCTCCGCTGAGATTTCTTCGACTCATAACTCGCCGCCACCGTCGCAGACGGACACCCGCCGACCCGAGCGGACTAGAAAAGTCGGTCGTCTTTGCTATCGGTGCCACGTAAGGCGTCGTAGTCGACGACGACACAACGGATGCCGCGGTCGGCGGCAAGAACACGCGCCTGCGGCTTGATTTCCTGCGCCGCGAAGACGCCGGACACGGGCGCCAGCAATGGATCGCGGTTCAGCAGCTCCAGATAGCGGGTCAGTTGTTCTACACCATCGATCTCGCCACGTCGTTTGACCTCAACGGCGACCGTGGCGCCGTTGGTGTCCCGGCACAGCAGGTCGACCGGACCGATCGCGGTGGGAAACTCTCGACGTACCAACGTAAAGCCGTCACCCAACGCGGCGGGCGACGCAGCCAGCAGTTCTTGCAGGTGAGCTTCCACACCGTCTTTGCGCAGGCCAGGGTCGGGACCCAACTCGTATGCGGTGTCGTGGAAGATCTCGTCGAGCGTAATCCGCAACTCTTCGCCCGCCTTGTTGACCACGCGCCACACGCCGGGCGCCTCCTCGATCCGGCACGGCGGGCTCATCCAGTTCAGCGGCTTGTACGCCCGGTCGTCCGCGTGAATCGACACCGAACCGTCGGCCTTGACCATCACGAGCCGCGTTGCCAGTGGCAGATGAGCCGACAGGCGACCGACGTAGTCCACCGAGCACCGCGCTATGACCAGACGCACCGCGCCAGCGTATGCGACGCCGCCGATACGGCACGAATGATGTCAACTGGCGCTCCGACAGCACGATGCCTATTCAGTACGGCGGGCAGCCGGTCAAGCGTTCCACCCAGGACTGTCCGGCATCGAACGTCACGCAGTGTCGTCGCAGGAATCCCGTGGAGTGCGGGAAGTGACAGTAACCATATCGCTCACTGAAAAGTTAGCCCGATCAAGGGTTGTCCGCTTCACTGCTGGGTCTCTATCGTTCAGCCATCGCCCTACGCCCGGCTATCGTGACCTGGCGGAAGATGCGCAGCCGCGCAAGTTGGTGACTACCGGAGCACAGACATTTGATGCGAAACACGGGGATTCGCACCACCGCCACGCGCCCGAATCTGACTGACGCGCCCGCTGCCAGACTCCTGAGCCCAGGCCAGAAGATCTTGGGCATCATCGTTGCCGTTGCGGTGGTCTATGGGTTGGTGCGCCAGCCGAAGGCGACAGTCACTGTCGTTTTCGGCATATTCGTCGGCTTCTACCTGATCTTCGCGTTGTTGAAGATGGTGGTGACCATCGCTGGGCGGGGTTACCGACCGTTACGGCAGGCGCTACTTCCGCCAGCAGACCAGCTTCCGCACTACGGCGTCTTGTTGCCGGTGCACAAGGAAGCCAACATGCTGCGCCGCCTGGTGGCCCGGATCAGTCAGCTGGACTATCCGCAGAGCCGGCTGCACGTGTACATCCTCATCGAACACGATGACAAGGAAACCTTGACCGCGGCTGCCGCGATCGGCCTCCGGTTCCACGGCGACGGTCGACCGCCGTACGGGCCCCTCGGGCACATCGTGGTCGTAGTGATCCCCGCTGGTGGCCCGAAGACCAAACCGAACGCGATGAACGTGGCATTCCCGCTCGTCGTCGCCGATCGCTGCAGCTTGGTCACGATCTACGACGCCGAGGACCGTCCGGATCCAGACCAGTTGCTGAAGGCGGTCGCCACCTTCCGGACCGCCCGTCGTGACATCGCCTGCCTACAGGCCGAGTTGGTGTTCTGGAACGACGACAGCAACTGGGTGTCAGCGCTGTACTGGATCGGCTACAAGGTCCACTTCCGGCGGTTCCTGCCTGGTCTGGTCCGGCTGGGTCTGCCGGTGCCGCTCGGCGGCACGTCAAACCATTTCAAGGTCGAGGCCCTACTCGCCGCGGCCCTGCCCAGTGGACTCGTGTGGGACCCGCACAACCTCACCGAGGATGCCGACCTCGGTGCGCGCCTCGTTGAATCGGGCTATCGGGTGGACCTGCTTCCGTCGGTGACGTTGGAGGAGGCACCGGTCTCCAGTCGAGTCGTCGACAAGCAGCAACGTCGGTGGAAGGGCGGCTATCTGCAGACCGGGCTAGTGCACACCCGACACCCGCTGCGGTCGGCGCGGCGGATGGGCCCACATCGCTGGCTGTGTTTCATCCTGCTCACACTGGGCACGCCGTTGACGTTCGTCCTGAACCCGATCTTCATCGCCATCACGATCGCTGACTTCGCTACCAAATCACCGGTTATCCAGGGTCTGTTCCCCACGCCGATTTATTACACCGCGACGGCGTTGATGATCATCGGCAACTTCGGCCTCCTGCACGAACTGATGCAGACATGCCTTGACGAGGCGCACCACACACGCGGCCGGTTTGGCCTGGTCAAGTACATGTTCGCCGCCCAGCTCATGTGGTTGTGGATGAGCCGCTCGACCTACATCGCCACGTTCGAGCTGATCATCGGGAAGCGCACCTGGCACAAGACGCCGCATGGGCACGAAGAATCCGACGACGACATCGAACTGCCACACGTTCCGGTATGGCAGCCGCCGGTTCACCCGCCGCTACAGCGCCCGGCGACGGCACATCGTGCCGCCCCCGATCGTCCGGCGCCACATCGTCCGGCCCCACTCCGTCCGGGCCCACATCGCCCGGCCCCACCTGGCCCGGCCCCTCGGCATGAGGACGCGGCCACGGTTGTGTTCTCGCGCACGGCGCCGGACTCCCGATGAAGCGGCGAGCGGCCGCGTGCGCGCTGGTGGCTCTGGCCGGGCTACTGTCCGCCTGTTCGCAGCTTGGGCCAAGCATTCCCAGTGAGCAACCGGCCGCCCCGGGCGCGCCGGCCGGGGCGGCGGCAAGCGGTTCGGCGGCGTCGCCATCGGCCGCCGTACGGCAGGTCTCGGCGGCCAGCAAGGCGACCAAAGCGCAGCTGGGCATCCAGATTTACTGGCACGACGTGAACGACCCGTACGCGGTGAAGGGCAATGCCGATCGCCTCTTCGACTATGTCGTCGGCCTCGGAGCCAACAGCGTCGGCATCTCGTTTCCGATCTTCACCGACGGTGCGCGGCCGACGAAGGTCTACACGAAGACCGGCGTGACGCCGACGCCGGCCTCGCTGCGAGTGGTGATCGGCGAGGCAAGGGCACGCGGACTGCGGGTGATGATCCGCCCGATCATCGACGAGACCAACATCAAGAATAGTGCGGGCGCCTGGCGCGGCTCGATCAAACCGGTGAGCATGACGGCCTGGTTTGCGTCGTATCGGCGGACACTGACGCCGTTCCTCACCGTGGCTCAGGCCGGGCACGCGGATACCTTCGTGATCGGGTCCGAACTGGACTCGCTGGTTAGTCAGTCGACGTCCTGGAAGACGCTGCAGGCAGCGGCATCGTCGGTGTTCCGCGGCCGCCTGGCGTACGCGGACAACTGGGGCCGCTGGGCGACCGGCCGTCCCGGAGTCAGCGGCCCGGAGCTCGGGGTGGATGCCTACCCACAACTGAAACTGTCGGACTCCGCCACGACAGCGCAGATCGCCGACGCGTGGACCGGATGGTTGCAGGAGAACCCGACCAATCTGACCAGCACCGTCATTCAAGAGGTCGGAATCGCCGCGACTGCGGGTGCCTACAAGGACCCGGTCGCCTGGGGCAGTACGAGCGATCGACTGGCACCGAAGATCCAGTCAAAGTGGTTCGCCGGAGCCTGCGACGCCGCCCGTACGCTGCACATGTCCGGCATCTACTTCTGGAACCTCGATGCGTGGGCCGACCCAGCCAAAGCGTCTTCCTACACGAGCACCTCGTTCATCGGTCGCGGCGACTCGGCGATCAAAGACTGTTTCGCAAAGGGATGGCCGGGTCAGTGACCAGCGCACCAACCGGTATGTCCCACCCGTACGCAGCCGATCGGCCCCGGCTACCGGTGGCGGACCAGACGATGGAAATCCGCGTGCCGCGGCCGACATCGCAATGGCGCCGCGTCACCGCGGAGAAGACACGTCGTGATCCGGTGGCCATCGGCGTCGCGATCGTGGCGACTGTGCTGTCGGTGGCGGCTTGTGTGTACTTTTATCGAGCGCACCAACTGCTCGGTTATCAGGACGCCTATTCGCATCTGGAAATCAGTCGGCGGTTCCTGGTCGGGCGTACAACCGGCATCGCGCAGCTCGGGGCAATCTGGCTGCCGGCGCCGCATATCCTCCAGGCGGCGTTCGCATGGAATCCGACCCTGTACGCGACCGGCCTTGCTGGCGCGTTCGTGTCGATGATCTCTTACGTCACGTGCGCGACCCTGATCTATCGGATTGTGAGGGTCTTCAGCCCGCTGCTGGCCTGGCCCGCGGTCGCCGCCGCCGCCGTATTCATGACCGACGCCAACATGCTCTACCAGCAGACCACCGCAATGGACGAGTTGCCGTTCTACGCGTTCGCATTGCTCACCACCGACGGGTTGGTTCGCTGGGCCGATACCAAACGCGCCAGCCACCTGCTTCGGGCCGCGGTCGCATGCATGCTTGCGATGCTCTGTCGCTATGAGGCCTGGTTCCTCGGCGGCATTTTCACGATCGCCGTCCTGATCATGGCCCGACGCATGGGTCACTCGTGGCGCGACGTCCGCGGTCTAACCGGCCTGTTTGCCACGTTCGGCGTGGTCACGGCGGCTGGCGGTTGGCTGCTGTACAACTGGGCGATCACCGGCTCGCCGGTCAACTTTCTGTTCGGCGCGAACTCGAGTTCCGATCAGATGGCCAAGCGGACCACCGATGTCGAGATCGGCAGCTGGTCCAGGACGGTCCGGGCCTATGCCGGCGTCCTGGTTTCCGATCACGGAATCTTGATTCTGGCCGTCGCCGCCCTCGGCCTTGTCGTCCTCGTGACGGTCGACCGCTTCTCCGCGCGTTCGGTACCGATCCTGGCGCTGACGTCGCTCATCCCGTTCTTCATCCTCACCATCGAGCGTGGGCAGGAACCGATCGGCATCCCACCAGTCAACCCGTACCTGTTGAATCTGCGCTTTGGTCTGGTCGCCGCGCTGCCTGCGGCGCTACTCATCGGCTACCTGTTCACTCGGTTACCGAAGCGGTTCGCGGTCGCGGCGTCGCTGGTTGCGATCATCGGTGTGACGGCGATCTCGGCCAATGCCTTCGCGCACCACCGACTGGCCACCGTGCAAGAGGCGGCCGAAGACTTCAACGCCCAGAGCATGCAGGCCCGGACTGGCGACTTCCTGAAAGCACACACGACGGGGCCGGTCCTGATCAACCTCGTCGGCAACGAACGCGTCGCGTTCCCGATTCTCGACCGCGTCATCTATGAAGGTTCCAAATCTGGACAGACCAACATTTGGACGGCGGCGTTACGGGACCCGCATGCAGTCGGCGCGGACGTCATCGTGATGCGCAACTCGCCGCAGCACGGCGCGGACGAGACCTACTTAACGCTGCATGGCAAGCCTGCACTGGCCAGCTACCAGATGATCTACTCGAACATTGATTACTCCGTCTACCAGATTCGCACTCAGGTAGCCGCGGCCAGATAGTCCGGGGAACCCTCGGTCCGACTTCGGCTGCGTTCGCTGTCGAGCCGCTCTTGCGCGTACGCGGTTGAATGAGATGCATGGAGGCGCTGACCGGGATCGGGCTATCGGCTTCGGCCGGTCTCAACGCATACATTCCGTTGCTGATCCTCGGCCTGCTCAACCGCTTCACCAACCTCATTACGCTGCCGCGTGGATGGGATTGGCTGTCCAACGGCTGGATGCTGGCGCTGCTCACCGCGCTGCTCGCGGTCGAGGTCGTCGCGGACAAGGTGCCCGCGCTGGACAGCGTGAACGATGTCGTGCAGACCGGCATCCGGCCGACCGCCGGCGGGCTGGCGTTCGGCGCGTCCTCCCAGTCGTCGACGGTGACGGTCAGCGACCCCGGCACGTTCTTCCATGGCCACCAGTGGCTCGCCGTGGTCAGCGGCGCCGTCATCGCACTGATCCTGCACACGATGAAGGCCGGCGCGCGTCCGGTCATCAACGTCGCGACGTTGGGAGTCGGTGCGCCGGTCGTGAGCACGATCGAGGATGGTGCCAGCATCGGCATGTCCCTGATCGCCATCGTGCTGCCCATCCTGGTGATCGTCGCGCTCGTACTCGTCGTCTTTGGGTTGTGGCGCCTCCGTGCGCGACTCAAGCGCCGACGTCAAGCGCGTGCGGCGGCCACGCCGGCGTCGTGATGCAACCTCTCGGGATCATGGGGTTAATGCTGCTTCCCATCGACCGGTAACCGCATCAACCCCATGATCGCTGACGCGCCGGCGGCGACATCGGTAGCGGCTCAGTCGAGGCCGTTGGCCTCACGGACGACGGTGACGAGTTCGTCGACGATCTCGGTCAGAGCGAAGTCCTTCGGCGTGAAGACGCGCGCGACGCCGGCCGTGCGGAGGGTCTCGGCGTCATCGGCCGGGATGATCCCGCCAACCACGACCGGCACGCTCACGCCGGCCTCGCGCAGCCCATCGAGGACCGCCGCGACCGCGCTCAGATGCGATCCGGACAGCACCGAGAGGCCGACGATATCGACGTCTTCCTCGACTGCGGCCGCCACAATCTGGGCCGGCGTGAGCCGGATGCCCTGGTAGACGACCTCGAAGCCGGCATCACGCGCGCGCACGGCAATCTGTTCCGCGCCGTTGGAGTGACCGTCGAGCCCCGGCTTGCCGACGAGCATCCGCAACCGCCCGGTGCCCAGGTCGGCGGCGGTCGCCCGTACCCGTGAACGCGCCGTTGCCACATCGGAGTCGGCGCTGGCCGCGCCGGCCAGCCCCGTTGGTGCCCGGTATTCCCCGAACACGGCGCGCAACGCGCCGGCCCACTCCCCCGTCGTCACACCGGCTCGCGCGCACGCCAAGGTCGCGTCCATCAGGTTTTCGCTGGTACGGGCGACAGCCGTTAGGCGCTCCAGCGCGGCCACGACGTCCGCGGAGTCACGATTCGCGCGCCAGGCTTCAGCGAGGAGATCGCGGCCGCCTCGGCGGTCGGGTTCACCTGTTCTATCGCGTCGGCACCGGATTTGGTCAGCGGCGAGCTCTCGGTCTCCACGAAACGATTGACGCCGACGACCGTGTCGGCGCCGGATTCCATCCGCGCACGACGAGCGGCCAGTGAGCCGACGAGCGCGCTCTTGAGGTAGCCGCTTTCGACCGCGGCGACGGCACCACCGGCGTCGAGGATCGTCGCGAGTTCCGCCTTCGCGCCCGTCGCGATCGCCTCGACGAGGCCGTCGACGACCACCGACCCCTCGAAGATGTCCGGGTATTCGAGCAGGTCCGACTCGTACGCGAGAACCTGCTGCATCCGCAGCGACCATTGCTGATCCCATGGTCGGGGCAGTCCCAACGCCTCGTTCCAGGCCGGCAGCTGGATCGCCCGCGCGCGTGCGTCGCGGGACAGCGTCACGCCGAGCATCTCCAGGACGATGCGTTGGATGTTGTTCTCCGGTTGCGCCTCGGTGAGGCCAAGCGAATTCACCTGTACGCCGTAGCGAAGGCGCCGTGCCTTCGGATCGGTCACGCCGTAGCGATCGAACGTGATCTCGTCCCAGAGCCTGGTCAGCGCGCGCATCTTCGCCATCTCCTCGATGAAGCGCACGCCGGCGTTGACAAAGAACGAGATGCGACCGACGACGGCGCCGAACCGCTCGGGTGGCACCTGACCTGAGTCGCGTACGGCATCGAGCACCGCGACAGCCGTGGCGAGCGCAAACCCGACCTCCTGCACCGGCGTGGCACCCGCCTCCTGGAGGTGGTAGGAGCAGATGTTGACCGGGTTCCACAGTGGCGTGTGGGCGACCGTCCAGGCGATCGTGTCGGTCGTGAGCCGCAACGACTCGGCCGGCGGGAAGATGTGCGTGCCGCGGGATAGGTACTCCTTGATGATGTCGTTCTGCGTGGTCCCGGCAATCGTGGCGAGGTCGGCGCCGTGCTCCTCGGCCACCGTGACGTAGAGCGCGAGTAGCCACATCGCGGGAGCGTTGATGGTCATCGACGTATTAGCGTCCGCCAGCGGTATGCCGTCGAAGAGCGCCCGCATATCGCCGAGGTGGGCGATCGGCACACCGACCCGCCCGACCTCGCCCGCGGCGAGCTCGCTGTCCGGGTCGTACCCGGTCTGGGTGGGCAGGTCGAACGCGACGGAGAGGCCGGTCTGGCCCTTGGCCAGGTTGCGCCGGAACAGCGCGTTACTCGCCGCGGCGGACGAGTGCCCGGCGTAGGTGCGCATCACCCAGGGCCGGTCGGGCCGATCCAGCCGGTACGACATGGTCGGATTCTACTGACGAGTAGCCTTAACGTATCGGGTGAAATTACTCTCAGGCACGTTCCGCCCGTCCTGCTTCGTGCCGACTCAGACAGGTAAGGCACTCTTGTCGGCATGGAAGAGCAGACTGCGATCCGGGTACGGGGGCTGCGCAAGACGTACGGCGAGGCCGTCGCCGTGGCCGGAATCGACCTGGACGTGCGCCGCGGCGAGTGCTTCGCGCTCCTCGGCCCGAACGGCGCCGGCAAGACGTCGACGGTCGAGATCCTCGAGGGCTTCCGACCCCGTACGGCCGGCGAGGTGTCCGTCCTCGGCACGGATCCGGCCCATCCGACGCGCGCCTGGCGGGCCCGAGTCGGCATCGTGTTGCAGTCCACCAGCACCGAATTCGACGCGTTGACCGTCGGCGAGGTCGTTCGGCACTTCGCTGCGTACTATCCGGCGCCACGGGATTCGGACGAAGTCATCGCCGCGGTCGGTCTGCGTGACAAGACGAACGCCCGGTCGAGCACCCTGTCCGGAGGTCAGCGGCGGCGGCTGGACGTGGCACTCGGCGTCATCGGCCGCCCCGAACTGCTCTTCCTGGACGAGCCGACGACCGGTTTCGACCCGGAGGCCCGGATCGAGTTCTGGGAGTTGATCAAATCGCTGCGGGGCGAGGGCGCCACGATCTTGCTCACCACGCACTACCTCGAAGAGGCCGAGGAGCTCGCGGACCGCGTCGGCGTGATCGCCGACGGCCGGTTGCTGGAGGTGAACCCGCCGTCGGTGCTGGGCGGCCGTGACCGTGCCGCCACGGTCGTCACCTGGGACGGTGCCACCGGACGGCAATCGCGCGAGACCGATACTCCGACCGCGTTCGTCCAGAAGCTGGCCGGCGAGCTCGGCGGCGAGATTCCCGGCCTCACGGTGGCGCGACCGACGCTGGAGGACATTTACCTCGCCATGATCAACAAAGGAAAGGGCACCGACTGATGGCCGCCGAAACGATCGCGCCCGCCGCCCCGGCCCTGGAGAGTACGGCCGTCTCGACGCTACGCATCGGCTGGCTACGCGGCCGGCTCGAGCTCAAAGAGTTCTTCCGTCAGCGCGAGCAGGTGTTCTTCACGCTCGCGTTTCCGGTGATGCTATTGCTGATCTTCGGCTCGATCTTCAGCTACAAGATCGACGGATCGGGCGGGGTGGCTTTCGCCCGGTATTTCGTGCCCGGAATTCTCGCGACCGGCCTGTTCGGCGTCGCATTCCAGACGCTCGCGATCCAGATCGCGGTCGAACGCGACAAGGGCGTGCTCAAGCGCCTGCAGGGCACACCGATGCCGCCGGCGGCGTACTTCGTCGGCAAGATCGTCATGGTGCTTGCGCTGGTCATCCTGGAGTCCGTCCTGCTGCTGGTGATCGCCGAACTGCTCGGCAAGGTGTCACTGCCCACCGACTGGCACCGGTGGGTCACTTTCCTGTGGGTCACCGTGCTCGGCGTGACGGCCGGGTCGCTGTTCGGCATCGCGTACTCGTCGGTCCCGCGTACGGGCAAGGCGGCCCCCGCCGTCGTCACCAGCGTGGCGCTCGTGTTGCAATTCCTCTCCGGCGTGTATTTCGTGTTCACCCAGGTCCCGCAGACGATCCAGCACCTCGGCGCGCTGTTCCCACTCAAGTGGATCGCGCAGGGTTACCGCTCGGTGTTGCTGCCCGACCGGCTGCAGTCGCTCGAACCGGCGCATTCGTGGGAGCCCGGCCGGACCGCACTCATTCTCGGCCTGTGGTCGGTCGGTGCCCTGGTGCTGGCGTTGCGTACGTTCCGGTGGCGGAGTCGTACCGATTCCTGAGGCGGATTGATTCCCGCCGCTGGTCGTACGTTCGACGCGACGCGCCAGGTTGGCGTGCGATCACGGTCCGCGCGGTGCCAAACTGAGGGTGTGCCGGAATCCACCGTCTACGTCCTGGGCCCGCTCGTGGCGTTCCTGGTGATCGGCGCGCTCGCGGCGATCTTGCGCTGGTCGGCGGACCCGGAGCTGAAGCGCAAACAGGCCGAGATCTTCGCCGGCCCGGCCGACTATGGCCTCTTGAGCGTGGTCGCGGTCGTCCAAACGGCACCCGAAGCGCGTGCCATGCAGGTCCGACTGAGCGACGCCGGCATCCGCGCCACCGTCGCGCCCTCCGGCGACGGCCGGATGAACGTTCTCGTGTTCGACTCGGAGAAGGACGAGGCACGCCGGCTGGTCGGCGGGTCGCCGATTTGATTCGACGCGGTACGCCTGACCAGGCGTCCGGACAGCGTCGACGCGACGCCGCCGCAGGCCTCATGTACGCCCCGTCGCGAGCCGGTCGAGATGGCCGTATGCTCCCATCCCATGCCGCAAAGACACCTGATCGTCGCCGCCTCCGTCGCCGGCCTCGGGCTTACGCTGGCGGCCGCGCTCGGCGGATGTGGCGGCGGTGCGAAGTTCGTGGCGCGCGGCTCGTCCGCCCCATCGACGGGGGCCTCCCCCGGGTCTACCGCGGCGAGCCTGGGTGGCACGGCATCGGCCGGCGCCGCCTCTCCCGGCGCTCAAGCGACCGGCACGAAGACGGGGACCGCACAGCCCACGAGCAAGCCGTCGAGTGGATCCGTGTCATCCGGTTCGTCGACCAACGGCACGACGAAATGTACGGTGTCCCGCCTGGAACTCTTCCACGCGCTCACCGACGACGGAGCGATGTATCAGGCACTCGGCGCACCGCCCGGTATCGGTTCGCCGGTCTGCGTGCCGGGTTACGCCATGGCCCGCGCAACGGCCTCGACGCCGAATGCGGACCGCGCGGAAATCCTCTTCAAGTACACGGCGTCGACGAAAACATGGAAACCCGTGGCCGGCGGCACAGCCGTCGATTGCAGCGCTTTCGTGACCGCGGCCGAGGCCAAGAAGCTGCCGGGCTGCGTCACCGGCTGACGTCTCAAGCCGCGTTCGACCCTCGGGTCTCCGCGCCAGCAGCGGTGGCCGGCTCGATTCCTCGGGCCGGCCACCGCTTATGTACGGGCCACACTTATGTACAGGCGGGAGTCGGTCAATCGCCTTGCTGATGAGTCACGCCAGCAAGCGAACGGCCCGCCCCCGGTCACCGGGAAGCGGGCCGTTCCGCAATCGGTCGGTCAGTATTTGATCGTGACCGTCGCCGTGCCCAGCACCGGCGGTAGTTTCGACACGTCCACCTTGAGGACCTCACCGTCGTCCACCACGCCACTGGCGTCCAGCGTCTTCTGGTGGACAAGGTACTTGCCCGTCGTGGCCGACTTCACCGGCGCGCACGCCGTCGTGTCGGAGAGTCCCGACGCCTCACAGGCCGCCTCGTCCTGCCCGAGCAGGTGGTCCATGCCGAAGTCGCTGTCATTGGCAAGGTAGAGGGTCCGGCCGCCATCGGCGGTTGCGACACCCTCGATCTTGTCGTGGCTGAAGAAGGCGCCCGACGGGTCGAGCTGGTTCAGCACGTTGCCGATCTCGAGGTACGGCGTCTTGCTCACCGGCGTAATGCCCGCCTGCGCCAACAGCAACTCGGCCTTGGAGGTCACCGCGTCCCCGACGTACGCGTCGATCGACTTCGGGCCCGAAGGAGTCGTGACCGTGTAGCCCAGCGGGTTCACGCCGTTGCCCTTGACGTCGGTCGCGCCGGTCAGGTCGATCTCGTAGAGGTCCTTGAACGCCGCCTGGCCGGGCTCGCCCTGGTTACCGTCACGCTCGTCGACGAGGAACTTCGTGTCGGACAACGCGGTGATCTCGCTGACGGCGCTGACGGTCGTGGCCGGGTTGGTGAGTAGGTACAGGTACTCGTGGATCGCCTTCGTCTTGAGATCGACCGTCACGATCCGCACCGGCGCGACGTTGGCCGGCTTGACGGTCTTGCCGTTCGAACCCGGACCGTAGTCGGGCACGGTAAGTGCCGACTGCATGATTCCGACCAGCGTCCTGCCGTCGGGCGTGACGGTGAGGCCCTCCATGCCCTTGTTCTTGGTGCGCAACTGCAGCTCGATCGGCAGCGGGTGCTTGGTGTCGACATTGTGGCCGTTGCCGAGGCCGAAACCGGTGTCGGCGCCCCATGGCGAGAGCCGCTCGATCTCCTTGCCGTTCTTGTCAAAGTGCGTGATGAAGGGGCCGTATTCGTCGGAGATCCAGAAGCTGCCGTCCGGCAGGGCGACCAGTCCCTCGGAGTCGTAACCGTTGTCGGGGTTGAGCTTGACGGCCGGCTGGGTGCCGGGCACGGTGTAGAGCTGGGTCGGGTCGATCTGGGTGCCGAAGAGGTCCTCGGTCTTCTCCGCGCTCGCGGCGTTCTTGGTCACCGGGTTCGGCAGGCCGTTGTACGCCGTGCCGTCCGGCGCCTTGAGGACGATCGTCTTCTGCAGCACTGCCTTGCCGCCGACGAGTTGGAACAGGCCGATCTGCGGGTTGAAGGTCGGGTCGGTGAAGACCTTCTCGCCTAGCGGGCCGTCGTCGTCGGCATTCGGGCCGCGGTCGGTGATTCCGTAGAACCAGCCCGACTTGTGCGGCACTGGCACGAACGACGAGCCGTAGCCGCCCCCGGAGATCAGCACGGTCGTGCCGTTCGGACCTTCGAGCGCGCCGAGCGGCGGGATCTTGTCCGCACCGGGCACCGCGTCCTTGTACAGCGTGACGGCGTCGGTCGCGGTGTAGGTGAACTGCACGGTGCCGTGGCTTCCCTTCACGGCCGGCGTGAAGCTGTAGGACCCGTCGGCGTCCACCGTCAGGGTGCCCGCGGCCGGGTTGTCCAGGCCGCTGTTGCGCACGACCGCGGTCGCGCCGAAGTCATTCGTGAGCACGTTGCCCGTGACGATGCCGCCGCCACCCGGGCGGGCCACGCCTTGGTCGGCGTTCACCGCGAACGGGTGAGGCGCCGTCGGCCACCACCCGAACGGGTCGGCCGAGGCCACGCCGACGGAGGCCAGGACGATGGCGACCGCGGTGCCGCCGATGACTGCCGCCCGCTTGCGGGCGAGGAGATTGAGGCGCATGACCGCAGCCAAGCGGCGACAGACGAACGGCGG
Organism: uncultured Actinomycetota bacterium; assembly: GCA_963724705.1. GTDB lineage: Bacteria > Actinomycetota > Actinomycetes > Mycobacteriales > Micromonosporaceae > DASQPR01. The sequence goes on along the minus strand of CAVRVS010000002.1, from coordinate 721,113 downwards.
ATGACTGGAGAATGACCAGTTCTGGTCGGGAGGCGTAATCGAGACTCATGTTCCGGCAGATGGTGACAAGGATCTCCGTCCACATGCGACGACAACGACTTCCTAGCGGCTCACGAACCCGAACCCGGAACGCTGAAACCAGCGGGCCAGCGGCAGCGGCAGCGGCAGCGGCACGGGACTCGAGCCGGATCGTTGACGACTCGCCTCAGCGATCCGGCCCGGCCCGGGCCACCGTGGCCGACCCACGTCCCCACGCGTCGGTCACGCCGCGACGGACATCTCCTCATCCAGCACGTCGTCGACATCGTCGTCGGTTGCGTCATCGTCGTTCGTGTCGTCGTCGGTGTCGTCGCTTCGAGATCGCCGCGATCCGGTTTCGAAGATCGGATCGGCCGGCGGCGGCACCGGTGACGTGTCGAAGCGGTCGTGATCGAAATCGGTGAACAATTCATTGTCCGGCGGCAGGTCGGCCGGGCGACCGGGCGACTCGACCGCCTCGGCGGCCTCACCGCCGATCGAGCCTTCGGTCGCCGCATCGTTGATCGCGTCGGTCGCACCGACGGCACGCCGGCGGGCGAACTTCGCCACGCCACGCGACATGTCGTGGCCGACGGCGACGGCGTCGAGCTCATAGGACGTGTGCCGGCGCTCTTCGGTGTCGGTCCAGTCCCGGCTGTACATCCGACCGTGGATGACGAGCGGATCGCCGAGCTGGACGGACTCGAAGACGTTTTCGCCGAGCTTGCGCCAGCACGCAACCTTGATCCGCAGACTGTCGCCGTCGACCCATCGGCTGGTTGCCCGGTCGTATCGGCGCGAGGTGGATGCGAAGCGGAAGGTGACGACGTACGTCCCGGTCTGCGACGTACGCCGCCATTCCGGGGCCGTCATCACATTGCCGATCAAGGTCACCGCGGTGTCGAACATGACATCTCCCTTACGTGAGAATCGACGGCGCGGAACGCTACGCGCCGATGTATTCCGGTCGAGACTCGTCGTACGGACGCGGTGAGGCGAGCGAGTGTCGGCGAAACTGTGGACAGGGAGGGTGCCTGTGGACAGCGACGCTCCATGCACGCCGCCCGGGCCACCAGCGGGGTAACCTACCGCCGTGGATGAAGACGTGCTCGGCGCGCCGTACGAGCGGATGACGATCGACCTCGGCGAGGACGACGAGGGCAAGGTGGTGGCGACCCTCGTCCGCCGGCGATGCGACGCACCGACCACGCGCGCCGTGCTCTATATCCACGGCTATACCGACTATTTCTTCCAGACACATCTGGCGGATTTCTTCGTCGACGCGGGCATCGACTTCTACGCAATCGATCTGCGTAAGCATGGTCGCAGTCTGGCCGCGCATCAGACGGCCAACTTCACCCGCGACGTCGCGTCCTACTTCACCGAGTTGGACGAGGCACTGCGGATCATCCGCGAGGTCGACGGGCACACCCGGGTGTTGGTGAGCGGCCACTCCACCGGGGGGCTCACGGCATCGCTGTGGGCGCATCGCCGTCGCACCGACGGCGTCATCGACGGACTCTTCCTCAACAGCCCGTTCTTCGAGTTCAACGTGTCCGCGGCGGTCCGCGCCGCGATCGGTCCGACGTTCTCGGCGCTCGCGCGCACGCGGCCGTACGCACTTCTTCCGGCCGGCCTCAACCAGGTGTACGGCCGCAGCCTGCACGCCGACCACGAGGGTGAGTGGACATACGATCTGGCCTGGAAACCGCTCGGCGGCTTCGCCGTTCGGGCCGGCTGGCTCGCGGCCATCCGCTCGGCGCAGGCGCGACTCCATCGTGGCCTGGACATCGAGGTGCCGGTGTTGATCGGGACGTCGAATGCGACGTATCGGTCGACCGCCTGGAGCGACGAGGCGCACAGCGCCGACGCCGTCCTGGATCCGGCCGACATGTGGCGATGGGGACCGGGGCTCGGCCGGCACGTGACACTGGTGCGCTTCGCCGGTGCGCGCCACGACCTCGCACTATCCCGCAAACCGGTACGCGACACGGTTTTCACCGAACTCGGCGCGTGGATCGGCGCCTATTTCCCGCGTTAGGTTTCTCCGCGCGTTAGGTTTCCCGCGTCAGCGCTGGCAAGCGCATCGGCTGCCAGCGGCCCTGTTGGCGCACGAGCAGGCCCTGCCGCAACGGATGCCGGGCGCCCGCGTAGAACATCCGGTCGACTGTTCGGCGTGCCTTCGCTACGCCCGCGACCGAACGCGATCCGGTGATGACGACGACGTCGCGCGCCGGGACGCCAACGACGATCGACCCCGGGACGCGCCCCTCCAATCCGTCCCAGAACTCGTCGCAGAGCAGCACGCTGGATTCGATGCCCTCGAACGAAAGCATCAATGCGGGTGGTTGCCCATGGATCGACATCTGGCCGATCGACGCGTCGAGTTGACCGGCGGCGCGATGGCGCAACTCGCGGCGTGACATCCGCAGTCGCCCGAAGTCGGGCCACGTCATCAACCGGTCGCCGTACGGATAGCCCAGCGAATACCCAACGACGAGATCGTCGAGGAGCACATCGAACACGTAGCGGTCGTCGTATGCCGGGTCGCGGACAGAGACCACCACAGGCATGAAAGTGGCGCTCATCACCTGCATGACGTGCAACCTAACGGTATCCGACCAGGCAGAAAAGGGGTTCAGACAAAGTTCCGTACAAACCGGAGCGACCGTCAGCGCACGGTCACACGCCCGCCACTTTTGGTCAACTCGAAACATGATCGTCGATGTTTCGTCACGCTCGCACGTGCCGGGCTTGACCCTGGAGTCGGGTCCAAGGTTTAGCGTCAGCCCCATGACGCTAGCGGTTCGGGAAGTCCAGAATCGGCCGGCCCTTCGCGTCGGCGAACTCGCGCACGAGGTCGGCGTGGCGCCGGACACCATTCGCTACTACGAGCGAGTCGGGCTCCTGCCGCCGCCGCGGCGTACGTCGTCGGGCTACCGGGCGTACGGCGTCGAGGCGATCGACCGGATGCGGTTCATTCAAGGGGCACAGCGGCTGGGACTCACGCTGAGCGACGTACGGGATCTGCTCGCCGTACGCGACGCCGGCACCTGTCCATGCGAGCCGGCCGAGCACCTGCTCCGGCGGCGGCTGGACGAACTCGACGTAGAGCTCGTGCGGCTGACCGCCTTGCGGGCGGACATGCTCCGGATGGCCGAGCGACTGCCGTCGGCCGAATGTCCACCGCCGGCGCCTGGCACGTGGTGTCCGCCCGGCAACTGAGGCCGGAGCCGAGACCCCAAGCCGAAAACCCGAGAACCCGGGTCCGCGGGCCGGAGAACCGGACCGAGAACCGACCCGACCCGAGAACCCGGCCCGGAAAGGAGGTGACGACCATGTCCGATATCGCGAAGGCAGGATGGCAGCCAGAATGCTGCTGCGACGAGTGCTGCGACGGCGACACCTGCGCCTGCGGCTGCTGACGTCTGGCGCACCACCGGTGTGGACGCTGTGCGCGCCAGCGTCCACTCCTCCGACATGTCAACGATGCGCTGACCGACGCCCGGATCCGACGAATGCCCGCCGGATCGATGGCCTACACCGTCACGCCCAGGACACGACCTCATCGTGCGGCAGGCGCGGCAGCCGGTCGAACCACGGGTTCTCGCCTGGATGTCCGATGTTGACCACGAGGATCGTCTTGAACCGGCCGTCCGGGAAGAACTCGGCGTCGATGCCGGCCGGGTCGAATCCGCCCATCGGTCCCGCCGCCAGCCCGTTGGCGCGCACGGCCAGGATGAAGTACGCCGCCTGCAACGTCGCGTTGGTCCGGGCGGAGCCGGCGCGCAACTCGTCGTCCGCGGCGTAGTAGTCCTTGAGCTCGGGCCGGAACGGAAACACCGTGGGGATGTGCTCGTGGAACGACGTATCCATGGCGAGTACGGCCACCGCCGGCGCGCTGGCTGTCTTCGCCTGATTGCCCTCGCTCATGTGGGCGACCAGGCGCTCACGACCCTCACCCGGGCGAACGTAGAGAACCCGGAGCGGCTGTACGTTCGCCGCCGTCGGCGCCCACTTCGCGAGCTCCCAGATCGAGGTCAGCTCTTCGTCGGTGACCGGCGTCGGCGCAAAGCTGTTGGCCGTGCGTGCCTCGGTGAACAGTAGTGCGCGTGCCTCATCATCGAGCCGGCTCAGGGTCACCGTCGACCCGTCGATGGCCCGCTCTTCGTCGACGACCTGCGTCATGAAGCTCTCATCTCCCTGGCTACTTCGGAAAAACTAGTAACGAGGCAGACGTTAGCACGTTGGTATGATGGAGCAGTGACGCGAGCGAGTGAGGTGCACCACGAGCCACAGGCATGTGACGCGGCGCTCGCCCATGCGTTCGAGTTCCTCGGCAAGCGCTGGAACGGCGTTTTGCTCGGCACCCTACTGAACGGGCCGGCCACGTTTTCTGAGCTTCGCCGCTCGGTCCACGGCATCAGTGACTCGATGCTGTCCGACCGGTTGGGCGAATTGTCCCGCGCCGGCCTGGTCAGCCGTACGGTCGACGACGGTCCGCCGGTGGCCGTGGACTATGCGTTGACTCCCGCCGGCAAGGCCTTGCTGCCGGCACTCCAGGAGCTCACCACGTGGGCAGCGGAGAATCTTCCGGCCTGCCCGGGATCGACGGCGGACCCGGCCGGAAAGTCCATCGGCCGCCCACCCGCGACCAGCGCCTAGGCGCGACGGCGGATCTCGCCACGGCTAAGCCGCCCTACACGGCTACGACGTGACCGCGTTTTGCTCGATCTCCGGTTCGACCGTGCCGGCATTCTGTGCCCTCCGCTGGCTAGAGGAACGCATCGAGTTTTTGACCGGGATGAAGTCGCCGGCCGCCGCGAATCCGACGCGCGGCATATTGCCGTACAAAACTTCGTAGTTGCCGTCGCGGACCTCGAACGTCTCGTGCCAGATCCCGACGTCTCCGTTGTCGCCGACGGCCTTGTTGAATCGCTGCCACGCCTTGCGGTGCGACAGGCTCTGATCGCGCGCGAAGGCCTCCAACTGCTCGACGCTGCGCCAATATTGGACGATCAGTGGACCGCTCGGGCCGACCCACGACGTGAAGCTCATCAGGCCGCGGTCACGTTCTTTGGACAGCAACCGAAGCATCGGTCCCATGGCGGTTGCGACCGGGATCCACTTGTGCAGCTTCCACGGCTTGTTGACGCGCATGCCGATAAGGAACACCACGAAGTCGCCCTCCACCTGCGCAGTCATGCGTCCCGCCGTCACCTTGGCCATCTCGGCCTCCCCACGTCGCGATCGGTTCCACCTTGCCCGACTGCACGGATAGCATCGCTATCCATAAACGGATAGGTACACTATCCATCGAGTCGGCGATCCGCGCAAGGGATTCGCCGAATCGGGCGCTGCGACGACGGCGCGAGCGGCGGCGGCACAGCGGCGGTGACATGAGCGGCAGCGGCACAAGCCGAGGCGGGACGACGGCGGCCGGACGATGGAGGCACGGATGCGCATCGGCGAACTCAGCAGGCGCAGCGGCGTCGCCGTACCGACGATCAAGTACTACCTGCGCGAGGGTCTACTCGAACCGGGCGAGACTCGGGCCGCCAATCAGGCTGATTACGGCGACGCCCACCTCCAGCGGCTGCGACTCATCCGTGCGCTGCTGGATGTCGGCGGCGTATCGATCTCGGCCGCGCGTGACGTGATAGCCGCTCTCAGCCGGACCGATCTACAGCCCCATGATCTGCTCGGTGTCGCTCACCATGCCGTATTGCCGACCCGGCACCCCGATCGCGACACCGACGCCTGGCGGGATGCCCGCGCGGCCGCCGACCGTTACGTGGCCGAGCGCGGTTGGTTCGTCGAGCCGATGGCGCCGGCTCGCGATCAGCTGGCCGACGTGATTGCCGCGCTCCGTACGGTCAACGCGCCAGAGGTGCTGGACAATCTGGACACGTACGCCGCGAGCGCGCTATCCCTGGCCGAGGTCGAGGTCGACAATGTGGTCGCGCGCGGCGAAGCGGTGCGCATGCTCGAACTCGTCGTGCTCGGCACCGTCCTGGGCGAGGCGTTGTTCGCAGCGTTGCGCCTGCTCGCCCACGAACACGCGAGCATGGTACGGCTGGGCGCGGCACAGGAGCTTCCGCTGCCGTCGGGGACGCCACAGAGAGCGTCCGGCCCGGCTTCCACATGATCTCGCTCCGTACCGATGCAAGGATGATCCGGTGACGGACGGCCCGATCGCATTCGTGCTCGGCGGCGGCGGTGTGCTCGGCGCCGTCGAGGTCGGCATGGTCCGTGCCCTGCTCGAGGCGGAGATCCGCCCGGAAATCATCGTCGGGACATCGATCGGCGCGATCAATGGTGCCCTCGTCGCGGCCGACCCGACGATCTCGGTCATCGGGCGTCTTGTCGACCTATGGGCGTCCAAACAGGCCCGCGACGTGTTCGGCGACTCCGCGCCCCGCCAGCTCGCCCGGCTCGCGCGGGGCGGCACGCACCTGCACTCAACGGCACCGCTGCGCGCGATGCTCGACCGCGAGTTACGCGACGCGCATCGCTTCGAGGATCTGCCGGTACGGTTCGAGTGCTGCGCCGCGAGCATCGAGCGCGCGGCCGAGCATTGGTTCAGCCGTGGTCCCTTGGTCGACGCCGTCCTCGCCTCGGCCGCCGTGCCGGGGCTCCTTCCGCCGATCGCGATCGACGGCCAGCACTACATCGACGGCGGCATCGTCAACTCGATCCCGGTCGGCCGAGCCGTCGAGTTGGGCGCCGCCACCGTGTACGTCCTGCAGGTCGGCCGGATCGATCGACCGCTGATCGCGCCCCGAAACGTGGTCGAGGTCGCCCGGGTGGCCTTCGAGATCTCCCGTCGTCACCGGTTCGCCCGCGAGATGGCCGCCGTGCCGCCGGACGTCACCGTGCACGTACTGCCGCCCGGAGCCGGTTCGAAGCGCGACGACTCGCCACTGGCGTACCGTGACCTGCGGGCCGCACAGCGACGCATCGACCGGGCGTACGAAGCGTCGGCGGCGTTCCTCAAGGAGCACACGTGAGGCCACCACCACGCTGGGTGCGCCGGCTTGCGCTGGCGCCGCTCGCCGTCGCGCTGTCGCTGGCGCTGCTGGGCACATCGCCACTATGGCTGTTGGTCTCGGCGGCGCTGTCGCCGTTTGTCGCCGGTCGGCTCCGCCCAGTTCGCGTGCTGTGGCTCGCGACGACATACTCACTCGTCGAGTCCGGTGCGCTCATCGCGATGTTCGCGATGTGGATCGCCTCCGGCTTTGGCTGGCGGGTGCGGTCGCCCGCGTTCCAGCGCGCGCACTATCGGCTCTGCGGACAGGCGCTTGCGATCCTCTACCGGCAGGCGAAGTGGGTCCTGCGGCTGACCGTACAGATCGATGGGGTGACTCCGGACTCGTTGCAGCGGCCGCGACCGCTGCTGGTCTTATCCCGGCACGCCGGCCCGGGCGACTCGTTCCTGCTGGCCCACGCCCTCATCAACTGGTACGCCCGGGAGCCGCGCATCGTCGTCAAGGACAGCTTGCAGTGGGATCCGGTGATCGACGTGCTCCTCAACCGGCTGCCGAACCGCTTCATCGCGCCAGGCGGCGGTGAACAGGCCGAGCAGCAGATCGCCGATCTGGCCAAGGACCTGGACAACGACGACGCGTTGCTGATCTTCCCGGAGGGTGGCAACTTCACTCCGGAACGTTGGACGCGAGGCATCATGCGACTACGGCGCCTGGGCTTGCAGGCCATGGCCCGGCGGGCGGAGCGCATGCACAACGTGCTTCCGCCGCGCCCCGGCGGCGTACTCGCGGCGCTGGAGGCAAGCCCGCGCGCCACCGTCGTCCTGGTCGGGCACACCGGCGTCGACCATCTGCGTACGGTCGCCGACGTATGGCGCGAACTGCCGATGGACAAGGCCATCATCATGCAGTGGTGGCTGGAGAACCCGGCCGACATCCCGAGCGATATCGACGGCCGGGTCGAGTGGCTCTACTCCTGGTGGGCGCGCATCGACGGGTGGATCACCCAGCACAAGGCCGTACCGCAGCTCACCGAGGTCGGCGGCGGCGTGCCGGAAACCGCGCCGGACCTCACCGTGCCACCGCCGGTTTGACGGGTGGTTTGACCCCTCGGCGGCATCGCGGTGGTCGCGACCGCGCGGTAGCGTACGGGCGCTGAGGGAAGGATGCCCGCTGGATGGAGACGCCCGGGACCGGCGCGAACGACGACCCGCAACCGCGTAGATCGATGGGCGCACACCGGGCCGCGCGACCGGCTTCGGCACGGTGGCGGGGTCTCACTGCGGCGCTCGCGATTCTCGTCGTCGCCGCGGCCGCGGTTCTCATCGTCCAGTTCGCTCACCGCGATGGGTCCGATGCCGCCGCGGCGGCATCGGCCTCGCCGTACCCGCGGACCGGGTCGACCGGAAGCGCCGGAGCGCACGACGCCTCGCCCACCGCGACTGGCAGTCACGCTTCCGCTTCGGGCACAGCGACGCCCAGCTCGGGCCGATCGACGCCCGCTCGCGCGTCGACGCAGAAACCGGGCACGCCCTCCGCGAGCTCGCGCAAGGGCGTGTCGGTCTGGTCGTTCAATGGCGTCGATACCGCACTCAGGCAATCTGGCGCCGGGTGGTATTACACGTGGGCGGCCGGGCACGCAGGGATCACGACCCCGCACGGCGTCGACTTCGTGCCGATGATCTGGGGCAGCGGCAGCGTCACCACCCAGTCGATCGCCCAGGCCAAGTCGGGCGGGCACTACCTGCTCGGATTCAACGAGCCCGACATGTCAAGCCAATCGAATATGTCCGTCACGCAGGCACTCGATCTGTGGCCGAAGCTCCAGGCGACCGGCCAGACGCTGGGCTCCCCCGCCGTGGCCACCGGTGGTGCGACGCCGGGCGGGTGGCTCGACCAGTTCATGAGTGGCGTCAGATCGCGCGGCTACCGGGTCGATTTCATAGCGCTGCACTGGTACGGCGGGGACTTCAGCACGAGTGCCGCGGTCAGCCAGCTGAAGTCCTATCTCCAAGCGGTCTGGAACCGCTACCACAAGCCGATCTGGCTGACCGAGTATGCCCTGATCAACTTCTCGAATGGCACCCACTATCCGAGCGAATCCGAGCAAGCATCATTCGTGACCGCCTCCACCAAGATGCTCGACAATCTGTCATTCCTGCAGCGTTATGCGTGGTTTGCGCTGCCGGCCGCCGACGACGGCCCGAGCACCGGACTGTTTACCAGTGGCCCCAAGGTCACCGACGTCGGCAAGGCGTTCGAAGCCGCGCAGTGAGCCTCGTGACCGGACCCAGACACCGCCGGTAGGTGGTAGGAAGGGAGCTGGTCCCCCGTTTCATCGGGCAACCGACGGGTAGGCACTCACGATGGCGACAACGACCGAAATCGAACAAAAGTTCGTCGCACCGGACGGATTCGCCTTGCCAGATCTCACCGCGGTCCCGGGCGTGGCGTCGGTCGACGATCCGGTCGAACTCAATCTGGACGCGACCTACTACGACACGATCAGCCTGGCGCTCGCCCGCCATCGCATGACACTGCGCCGGCGGCGCGGCGGCCACGATGCCGGCTGGCACCTCAAGCGCCCGGCCGGCGGCGACCGTACGGAGCTGCAGCTGCCGGCGACCACGCGGAGCCGGAAGGTGCCGGACGAGCTGATCGCCGAGGTCTGGGCGGTGTCGCGGGGTGATGCGTTCGTGCCGATCGCGCGGATCCGCAACCGTCGGATGGAGCGGGCCGTCCGCGACAGCGAGGGTGCCGTGCTCGCCCTCATGTCGGACGACTCCGTCACCAGCGAGTCGTACGAGGCCGCCGGCGGCGAGCCGACGACCCGCCAGTGGCACGAACTCGAGGCTGAACTCGTCGATGGCTCGCGTGAGTTCCTCGCAACGTTGAGCGACGCCCTCGTCGCGGCGGGCGCGCGGGTGGCCGAAAGCCCGTCCAAACTGGCGCAGGCTCTGGGCGATCTCTATCCGGGCGCGGGCGGCGGTCTGGCGCGCGGTGACACGAGTCGGGCCGCGGTGCCTGGCCCGATCAACGGTTGGAGCGAGCGGACAGTCGCCGCCTATCTGCGTCAACACCGCGACGAACTGATCGGCAACGATCCCCTCGTCCGTGCCGGAGATCCCGACGGCGTTCACGACATGCGCGTCGCGATCCGGCGGCTGCGGGCGACGTTGCGTACGTTCCGATCGATGCTCGACCGGAGCCGGACCGAACCGCTGCGCGCCGAACTCCAGTGGCTCGGCGGTCTGCTCGGTGCCGTACGGGACGGCGACGTCATGCGGACCCGCTTGGACAAGGCACTCGCGGCCGAGCCGCCCGACACGATTGTCGGTCCGGTCGCGACACGCATCCATGAACGTCTCGGTACGTCGACCGCAGCGGCGCGCGACGCGCTCGCCGCCGCCATGACAAGCCCGCGCTACGCGCACATCCTCGATGAGCTGGACGCGGTCGTTGACGGCGATCTCCGGCCCCCGACGGGCGACGGGCTGCGCCGGGCGGCACGCAAGGCGGTGCGGCGAGCAGACGTACGGCTAGACGCCGCCCTCGAATTGCCGGACGAGCCGACCGGTATCGCCGTCCCGTCGTCGGTGCCACGGAGCCGCGATGTCGCGCTCCATGATGCTCGCAAGGCGTACAAGCGGGCACGGTACGCCGCCGAAGCGCTCGCCCCGGACGCGGGCGCGCCGGCGCGCCGGCTGGCGAAACGTCTACAGATCCTGCAGGACGTCCTCGGCGAGTACCAGGACACCGTCGTGACCGGCCAGCTTCTGCGCGACTTCGGGATGCGCGCACACCTCGACGGCGATAACGCCTTCAGCTACGGGTTGCTCTACGCCCGGCAAACCTCCGCCGGAGACCGCGAGCTTGCCGATCTCGCTCGAGCGCGACGCCGATCGCGGCGGCGCCGCGTCCGCGCCTGGCTCGATTGAGTTTTTCGCGGTTCGGTCGCCGTTCCTTCCGGGTTCCCTCAGGACTCCTTCCAGGGTCCGTCGTGCGATCGCGCAGCTGTGCGATTCGCCACTCGCCGGATGTATGCAGACCGTCGCGGGTAGACGATGAACTCGGCCATCGGCGACACCGCCGATGCGTAGCGCAGCCGCGAGGCGCATGACACCGCCGATGCGTAGCGCAGCCGCGAGGCGCATGGCGTGGATCGCCCCGGCACGGTGCGATCGCGTGGCCGCGCTGTGTATGCAGCGACCGGATCGGCCGGGGACAGCGAGGATTTGCCGATGATCGATGTGACTGGTCGAGCACAACTCGACGCGTGGCGCGATCACGTCATGCCGCCGGTGGAAAAGGTGCGCGAGGGATTGTGGTCGGTGCCCGTACCGCTGCCGAGCGTCCTGCGCTATGTCCTTGTGTACGTCCTCGAAACGCCCGACGGCATCGCTGTCATCGACGCCGGTTGGGGCACCGATGAGGCATGGCAGGCGTTCCGGGCCGGGCTCGCCCAGATCGGTCATTCCGTCGGCGACGTCGGGGCGATCCTCATCACCCACGCGCACATGGATCACTACGGTCTGGCCGGACGCGTACGGGAGGAATCCGGCGCCTGGATCGGCATGCACGAGCAGGAGGCCGCTCACCTGCCACGGCGGCGGGGCGACGCCGATTCGATCGTGGCCGGCATCCGGCGGTGGCTCGTCGCCTGCGGCGTGCCCGCGGACGAGGTCGACGAACTCGCCGGTGCACCCGAACGGGTTCAGACGTTGCTATCGCTGCCGGAACCAGACGTACTCCTGCGTCACGGCGAACGGGTCGATGTACGCGGCTGGGACCTGTATCCGGTGTGGACACCCGGGCACACGCCCGGCCATCTGTGCTTTCACGACACGACCAACGACGTGTTCTTCTCCGGCGATCACGTGCTGCCCCGGATCAGCCCGAACATCTCCGCATTCGTCAGTGGTCTCGCCAATCCCCTGGCCGCGTTCCTCGACTCGCTGTCCGCGGTTGCCGGATTCACGTCGGCAGAGGTGCTGCCGGCACACGAATATCGGTTCCGAGGCCTCGCCGACCGCTCCGAAGATCTGCGGCGCCACCATGACGCTCGGCTGGCCGAGGTTCTCGACGTCGTACGGAGCGATCCGGGCCTGACCACCTTCGCCGCGGCCGCTCGGCTGACCTGGTCACGGGACTGGTCGGAGAACCGCGGCTTCGTGCGGCGCTCAGCGATCGGCGAGACGCTGGCGCACCTTGTGCTGTTGGAACATCGCGGCGTGCTCAGTCGCGTGTCGACAATGCCCGATCGCTGGCTCGCCAAGGGCGCCGCCGAGACGGCCCTCACGCCGGCCGCCGCCGAGACGGCCCTCGCGCCGGCCGCGGCCGAGACGGACCTTGCGCCGGCCGTGGCCGCGAGAACACCGGCGGTCGACGAACGTTGACGCGTTGCCAAGCGACCCAGCCGCCGGCCGGTCAGGTCAGCCGGATGCGTTGCCCCGACTCGTTTTCCAGCCGCCAACTGCGCACGTAGGTCGCCGCGGTCAGTCGTTCGAGTTCATTCAGGTTGAGTTCGTCGAACACGAGCCCGATCAGTTCCGAATCGTCGCGCTGATCGCCCGGCAGGACGTTCGCGTCGAGAGCCGCATGGACCCGTCGGCGCAGCGAGACATCGGTCACAACCGGCTCCGGTGGCGGCTCGTCGCTGAAAGACGCCCGTGTCTCGGCGCCGGAGCGGCGCGCCGGTGTGCGTGACCGGTTCAGTCGGCGTTCGACATCCTGCCGGAGCGCCGGTGAGAGCGCGGCTCGGACCGGCGGTCGGGGTGAAGCGGCGGCGACGACCGGCGTCGGCGCGCCATCCTCGGCCGGACGACGTGGCTGGATGCCTCGCGAATCGGTCCTTTCATGCGACGGAGTGGCGTCGCCGCGCTCGGTCCCAATGGCATCGCCGGACACCTGCGAGCCATTCACGTGATCGGCCACCGGCTCGGTTGTGCCGGCGGCGGCCAGCGATTCGCCGATCTCGCCCGCTGCGGCGATGACCGCTCGGTCGGCGACCCGTCGTGCGCCCGCGATCCGTTCCGATTTCGACTGACCGGCATTGGGTCCGGCGGCCGCGTCGCCGGGCCGGCCGGACGAGTGCCGGTCGCGCAACCCATCGGGCGCGAGCCGCTCGGGCGCGAGGTCGGCCGCGATGAGCGTGGTCAGTCCGTCGTAGTCGGCCCGATCGGCGAGCCGCGCGGCGATTTCGTCGAGGTCGTACACCGCGATCGCGATGTCGGCCGTCTTCGGATCGACCGCGGCACGGATCTTGCGGTGCAACACCTTCGCGATCGCAGCCTGGCGACGTTCCCGCCGGATCTCGGCCCGTGCTTCGGCCAGCGAGTCGTAGAGCCCGAGTCGGGGGTCGGCCTTGGCCATCGCGCGCGCCCGTACGGTCAGCATCGGGTGGCGCAGCCAATGGCCGATCATCTCGTACGCCGGCGTGGTCGGCGGCAGGTCGCCCTTGACCCGCAGCCGGTCGCGCCGCTGATTCTCGGTGTGCATCAACCACACCAGATAGCCGAGCGCCGACATGCCGGCGAAGAACGCGCCGAGCAGATGATTCTTGTGCGCGAGCCAGTTGAACGCGACTGCCGACGCGGCGATCGCGACCGACAGGATGCGCGAGGCGATCGCCCGCTCCCCGAGCCGGCGCCGGACGTCGGCGTTCGCGAGCACGACGATGCCGCCGAGTTCGAGCGCGGCGACCGCCGGCACGGCGGCCGCCAGCGGGATATGCAGCGCCTCGACCGCGCCGGACACCTGTCCGGCCAAGGCGACGAGGAGCACAACGACGTAGAAGCCCTGGCGCACGATCGACGTCCGGCGGACCAGCCGCGCGAGATGTGCGTCCAGCTCCATCTCGCCGATCGGCAGATCCGACCGCCGTCCGATGGGCGTGATCGGTTCCCGGACCGCGGTCACGGCGTGCCGACTATGAAGTGCTGCGGGTCGTCCGCGCGCTGATCGTGGGGGTCGTCGTCCGGATAGCTCCGGGCTCCGTCGTGGTCCTGCGCCGCCCCGGGCGGGTAGCCCCGCGCCGTCAGGAACTCCGCCAGCGCCAGGTCGACACAGCTCTGGACAGTGGTGTCGTGGTCACGGACGAACTGCTGCAGGACGTGCTCGACCTCTACTCGTACCCGCGCATTGACCTGCACGCGTTCCCACCGCGGACGCCGCGCCGGCATCGCTAGCGTGAATTCACCCGCTGCCAGCGACGCCATCGGCACGAGCGCCGCGTCGGGGGCGATCGCACGCAGCCGATCAGTCGTGTCCGCCATCCATCCCACCTCTGCTAGCCGAAACGCTAGCGAGGAGGCTAGCAAGCGATGCGGACCCGAGTCCGCCGGACACACCGGCTATCCACAATGGGCACGGTATGTGGCGCACATGCCTCACGCGTCAGTACGAGAATCCCCAGACTATCGCCAGCCAGCCGCCGTACCACACACTCACGGCGGTCATCACGGCCAGGACCGCGGCGAGGTTTCGCACGCGCATACGAGAGGCGCCGACCGCGAGTGGCAGAAGGAGTGGGAACGCGGGAAGCAGATGGCGAGGGTCGGTGTGGTAGTAGTTCGTGCCGCCTACGGTCGTGATGAAAAGCACGGCCGAGTAGACGATCATCGATGTTGGTTGGCGTTCGATGATGCTGAGGACGAAGAGCACGACGATGATCACAAGTGTGAGAGTGACGACGTACGGCTCGATCGTCTTCTGATGTCCCCGCAGGGTGTCGAGCGCCATGTGGAACGAATACCGGCCGCCATCAAACGATGAACGCCACGCCTTGTCCTGCACATAGAACCAGCCATCGGAGCGATGGAGCCGGCGAGCCACCCACACGAGGTAGGCGAGCCAGCCGAGTGGCGTTATCGCGGTCGCGACGATGGGTCGCCACCACGGCTTTTCCCGCTGGAACAGCGCGATCAGGGCGGCCACTCCGACCGCGGCCATGAGGGCCACCGCGGTCGGTCGGCTCAGTCCGGAGATCATGCACAGCACGCCGGCGGTGAGCCAGCGTCGTTTCAGCAGGGCATAGAAACACCAGGCCGCGAGTGCCGTAAATAGAGACTCGGTCAGCCCCAGCGACTCGTCGATGGCGTACGGCAGCACCGCCCACAGCACGACCAGCAGTACGCCGACTCGCCGGTTGTAGAGCTGGCTACCAACCGCGAACAAGCCCCACGCGGCCGCGAGCGAGGACAGCCAAGCCACGAGGAGACCGGCCGAGACGTACGACAGCGGCGATACGGCGACGACCGCCCGGATCATGCCCGGGTAGAGCGGGAAGAACGCCAGGTTCGTGGTTTTGGGGATGCCGTCCGGGCCGTACGTCAGCGCCTTGTCGTAGCCGAACATGGCGATGTGGATGTAACCGGACATGTCGAACCGGTCGAACAAGTGGACCGGGGTGACGCCGGCGTGATATCCCCAGGTCAACACGAACGCCAGACACAGGCCACGTAGCGCGGCATAGGCGATCAGCACCCCGGCGACGGTCTTTGCGTAGCCGAGACGCGCGTCCCTGCGGTCGGTGCCACCATCCCCGGTAGCCGGCGTCGCGACGGCCGGCGCCTGATTTCCACCGTCGGCACGAGCGGCGCCGTCGGCAAGAACGGCGCCGTCGGCACGAGCGGCGCCGTCCGCAAGGGCGGCACCGTCCGCAAGGGCGCCGCCGCCGGCAACAGCGCCGCGGTCGGCAAGAGCGTGGTCCGTGTTGGGAGCGTCGCCGTTGCCATCCGAGCCGTCGCCCGGAGCGATCATGATGCCCGGCGTGGTCGCTCGACGGGTCGGCTCCGCCTCGTTCGGTGCATTGCCCGAGGGCGAGCCGATCGGTTCCTCATTCACCCGACAGTCCCAACGTGGAGAAGTACAAACCGGTCAAGCGTGCCACGAATGCCGCACGCCACGCTGCCCGAACATCATGCCCGTTCAGGTTCAGTTCAGGCTGATCGGGGTCGCTGCTACGCGGGTCAGTCCGCGCCATCGTACGAGGCCAGCCACCCTCTAGGCATACCTATACCTAGTGCCCACGGGACTAGGTATGTGCGCGCCGCCGGAATACGTCATCGGTGCCGATGTGCCACGCCGTCCGAAATCGAAGGATAGAGACATCAAGAACGAGCGAGAGCACCGGGAGACAGAAATGTTCGCGTACCCAGAAGGCATGTTGATCATCAGCCGCCAGCACCGCGACGAGTTGATGGAAGACGCGCAGCGGTGGAGCCTCCTCCAGGAGGCCAAGCGCGGACGGCGCGCACGCCGCGCGGCACGTTCGCCGGACCCTGACAGTCGGCCGGTGTCCTACGGCGCCGGTACCCTTGCTGCGTGCGGGCCACGCGCGGCGGAGCCAGCCCGGTGATGATCGGGCGCGACCACGAGCTGCATCGATTGATGCGGCTCGTGTCGTCGTCGCGCCCGCAAGTCGCGATCGTGGCCGGCGAGCCGGGCATCGGCAAGACGCGACTCATCAACGAGCTCGTCGCCGCGGTCGGCGACCAGGCGCTGGTGATTGCGGGCGACGCGCAACCGGGCTCACTCGGCCGGCCATATGAGTTGTTGTTGGATGCCATCGCAAACCTGCCCGCCGACGGCTCGCTGGTCGACGAGGTGTGTGACACATCGCGCAGCCCGGCGGATCGCCAGCGGGCGGCGCTCACGCTGGTCGCCGGTCTGATTGGCGACGGCCCGGCCGTCATCGTGTTCGAGGACCTGCATTGGGCCGATGCGGAGAGCACCGCGTTGTTCGAGCATCTCGCCGACTTGAACGGCACGCGCCTGCTCATCGGCACCTACCGTCCGGCCGAAGTCACCCGGCGGCAGCCGGTCGATGCGCTGCTCGCTCGCCTGGAGCGACGACACGAGGTCACCCATCTCTTGCTCGATCGACTCACCGCGGACGAGACGTCGCAACTACTGTCGCAGGCGACCGGTCGACCGGCCCCCTACCGCACGGTGATGGCCCTGCACCAGCGCACCGGCGGCAACCCGTTCTACCTGGAAGAGCTGCTGCGCGCGCAAGATTCGAATGACCTGGAGAAGCTCTGCGACCAGCCGCTGCCGTGGAGCCTCGCCGAGGTGCTGCGCCGGCAGAGTGACGACCTTGAGCCGGCCCAATTGCGACTCCTCGAGGCCGCTGCCGTGCTCGGCCAGCGCATTCCCTTCGACCTTTTGGCCACAGTGACCGGCGTGGGCGAGTCGGAACTCATCTGGGCGCTCCGCGAGTTCGTCGACCGTGGGGTTCTCGTCGAATCCGGCGAGGACGAATTCGTGTTCCGGCATGCATTGGTTCGCGAGGCGATCACCGGTTCGCTCCTCGGGCGCGAGCGCCGGCGGTTGCACGAGGCCGCACTCGACGCACTGCTCGCGCTGGGCTTCCAGGGGTACGAAGACGTCGCAGCCGCGGACGCGGTGGCGGGACGCGCGACCCAACGCGGTGGCCGGCGGCCCAGCCCGGTCGACGGCGGCGAACCGGCTCTCGTGGCCTATCACGCCAACGGCGCCCGGCGCTATGACGACATGGTCGCGGCCGCGCGCGCGGGCAGCGTCGCCTATCTCCAGATCGGTTCGGTCTATCAGGCGCTACAGCTGGCCGAACTCGGTCTCGAACAGTCCGCGCACGATACGGTCCTGCTCAGCGCCGCCGCCCGAGCCGCCTGGTTGGCCGGTTTGCTGAGCGACGCGCTGAGCTATGCGCAACGATGGCGCGACCGTTCCATGAGCGCGGGCGACGAGGTAGACGCGCTCGTCCTGTTGGTACGCCTGACGTACGAGCTCGACGACCTGGCCGGAATGCGTGCCGCCACCACGGAGATCGAGCAGATGATCGACACGCTGCCGATCGGCGAGCAAATGGGTCAGGCGATGGCGACCGTGGCTCAGTCGTACATGCTCGCGGACGAGGTGGACAAGTCGTTGGACTGGTCGGCCCGTGCGCTCGATCTGGCCGCCGCGCACGAGCTGCCGCTCACCCGGCTGGCCGCACTGACCGAGATGGGCTCCGCGCTCGTCTCGCACACGTCCCGTCGCCATGACGGCCAGGAGATGCTGCTGAGCGCGGCGACGGACGCGGAGAAGGCCGGCGCTTGGGTGCTCGCCGCGCGGGCCGTGCACAACATCGCGTTCAACCTGCCCGCGTCGTCAATCAGGGAGCAGGCCGAGCTGCTGGAACGCATGCGCGCCGACGCCGAGCAGGCCGGCTTCCACCATTTCGCGGTGGCCGCCTATTACCAGGGCCTCGCCGTGGTGGCCGTCGGCGAGGGTGATCTCGCCGCGGCCCGAGCGATGGTCGCCGAGGGCCGCAAGCGCGAATACCGCTTCCGGCAGGCTGGCCGCCAGGCCGACTACCACACCGTCCTCCAGGCCGGCCTTGCGCTGGAGGACGGTGACCTGGATCTGGCCGAGGAGATCGTGACGATGCTCTCCGGGATCCCGCTGCCATCCAATTCACAGATCGCCGGCCTGGTCTTCCACGTTGCCTGCCGTCGCGGCGACCGCGAACGGGCGACGGCGGCGCTGCGGGACATGCTCGACGGCATGGCCATGCGCGGCCCAGGTGGCGGTGACTACACACACGACGTGGTCTCGGCGGCACTGGCCGGTGGCCTGCCCCTCGACGACGTACGGACCCTGACCGAAGCCGGCCTCGGCGAGACACCCGACCCGGGGTGGAACGAACTCGTGCACGCCCAGTTGGACGAGGCGGCCGGCGCGCACTCGAAAGCGCTCGACGGATATCGGGCCGCTGCCATTCACGAGGCGCTGCCGGGCTGGATCCGTGGCACGGCATACGCAGGCGTGGCGTCCTGTTTGCTCGCGCTTGACCGGCCGGACGAAGCGACGCAGGCGCTCGCCGTGGCCGGACCGCTGCTCGCGAAGTGGGGCGGTTGGCGCGTCACACAGCTGACCGAGCTGCGGGAACGAGCGGGCATGCCCGCGCCGGATGAGGACGCCGTCAGCGGTCCGGCGGCACTCACCCCGCGCGAACGCGAGGTCGCACAACTCGTCGCCGCTGGCTTGACGAATGCGGAACTCGCGCGCCGTCTCTACATCTCGCCGAAGACCGCGGCCGTGCACGTCTCGAACATCCTCCGCAAGCTCGACGTGACGTCGCGTACGGCCGTCGCCGACGTGCTGCACGCCGCATAGACGGTCACCACGGGGCTTCGGGACTACCCGGCTTAGATGACTCGATCCCCGTGTTACGAGCCGAAGGTCTCCGGCGCGGCCACGGCCGGGCTGGGTGGCCCGGACACGAATGGTGGCGGCGCCACAGCGCCCATAAGCAGCGAACCGCCAAAGCCCAGACCGAACACATAGAGCCGGTACGGATTGATCTGTGATCGGGCCTCAGCTGACACGATCGCCAGGCTCGCACACCGAACCCGATCGATCGAAATGAATTGTTGGCTCCCCCACTTGGACTCGAACCAAGAACCTGCCGGTTAACAGCCGGCTGCTCTGCCAATTGAGCTACAGGGGATCGTGCCGGCGCGGGCCATGCCGAGACAGGCCGCGCGGTGCGACCGGACAAGAGTACATGACATGGTCGGTGGGTTCGCCACCGGATAGTGGTCCTTGTTCGATGACGGCCACGCCGGGGCAGCCAAGATCAACTCGTGCGGACAGCTCACGGCTGCTTTGAATCGAACGCTGCGACGTCCGGTTCGGAATCGGCCAAAGCGGGTAACAACACGAGCAGAAGCGATCGTGCCCGAAATGGGGTAGTCGACATGCGCCGCCGGCGGCAGCGGAGGAGGATGTATGACACGGCACGACACCAATGGCCCCACTAATGGTGAACGCAGGACATAACCGGTCACCGCGAAAGGAGATCGACATGCGCGGCAAGATGATGTTTCTGGCCGGTGCGGCGGCGGGCTTCGTGTTCGGAACGCGAGCCGGCCGCGAGAAGTACGACCAGATGATGACGGCGGCCCGCAAGGCAATGGACAACCCGACCGTGCACGAGACGACGGGTCAGATCCAGGCGCAGGCCACCAAACTACTGGACCAGGGCAAAGAGACGATCTCAAACAGCAAGATCGCCGACAAGGTCCGCCACCGCGACGGCAAAGGCGACGTCGCACTCGACGATGAGCTGCACGACCAGAAGATGTCGGCCAACAGCTTCTGATCCGACCGCCGCTCGAACGCGCCTCTGGCTATCCACGATCGACGTCGGCCGCGAGCATCGTGGCCGCGCCGGAGCAGCACCTGGCCGCCGCCACTTCCCGCCGAGCGGCTGCGGGTTGACCTGGACTGACTCGGCCGGCGTACGGGCTCATGCCCGTACGCCGGCCGTTTGCTTTGCCAGTCGATCCGGACCCGGGATGTTTCGGCAAGTCCGGGCGATGCCCTATTTGAGCAGCTGCGTGCTCATCCGCCGGGACGCGACGACGAGACCGACCGCGACCAGGACGGCCAAGTAGGCCACATGGACGAGCATGCCCAGCTCGAGATGGCCGAGCGTGATGCCGCGCAGCAGGGCGACCGACTGGTAGAGCGGCGACACTTGGATGAGCGCCCGGAGCCATCCCTGGTGGTAGACCGACAACGGGACGAACGTGCCGGAGAACAGGAACAGCGCGATCTGTACGGTCGCGACGATGTCGAAGTCCTGCCAGCTGCGCATGAAGGTGGACAGCATCATGCCGACGCTGCCGAAAGCGAACCCGACGAGCAGTGTCGCCGGGAACGCCAGGGCGGCCCACGCGGCGCTGGTCAAGTTCATGAACACCATGATCACGAGGAACGCACCGGAGTAGAGCGCGCCACGGAACATGGCCCACCACAGCTCGCCGAACGCGATTTCCATCGGTCGCACCGGCGTCGAGAGCACCGCGTCGAACGTCTTCTGATATTTCATCTTGCCGAAGAAGTTGAACGTCGACTCGGCCAGCGCACCGGTCATCGCCGACGCCGCCAGCATCGCCGGCGCCACAAACGTCCGGTAGCTCACGGTCTCGCCCCCGCCGACCGGGATCCGGCCGACGAGCTTGCCCAGCCCGACGCCGATCGACAGCAGATAGAGCAGCGGCTCGAAGAAGCCGGAGAGCAGCAGCAGCCAGTACGCCGACCGCAGCGCGGTGACGTTGCGAGCGGTGACGGCGCCCGATCGGCGCATCGCGGCGTCCAGCCGGACGTACACGCCGGGCGAAAATGCGGTAACGACCACGTTCGGTCCCCTAATCCGAGAGCCGACGACGGAATTGCCGCAGCGCCAGCCACAAGCCGACGACCGCCCACAGCGCGAGATACGCAACATGTCCAAGCAGCGCCCAGAGGGAGCCGTGGTCGGCGTGCGTGGCGGCCCGGCAGATCTCGACGCCGTGCCACAACGGCGAGATCCAGGCCAGCGGCCGGATGCCGATCGGCAGCGAGGACACCGGGTAAAACACGCCGGCGAACAGCGACATCGGGATGACGATGAAGCGCTGCAGGAACGCGAAATAGTTGGTGCTGCCCTCGACAGTGGCGGCAAAGGCGAACACCGGCGCGGCGACCGCTACGCCGAGCAGCCCGCACGCCGGCAGCACGGCCAGCGCCCACCACGAGTGCACCGCCCCGAACAGCGACGTCACGAGGAGGAACACCGCCGACGTGCTGGCGACGCGCAGCACGAGGAAGATCATGTCTCCGAAGACGAGGTCCCTGATGGCGAGGGGCGCCGCGAACTGGGCGTGGTATGTCCGCATCCACGCGAACTTCGTCTGCACCGGCCACGTCGACTCGCCGAACGCGACCTGCAGCGCCGTCGACGCGATCATGCCGGGCACCAGGAACGACAGGTAGGACTCACCGAGCTGAGTCGTGTTGACCAGGCTGCCGACGCTGATGCCGAAACCGAGCACGAAGAGCACCGGCAGCAGGAACGAACTCATCGCTGAGCCGCGCCACGTGCGCTTGTAACCGACCAGGTCGTAATTCAAGACCGCGAGTGCGCCATCCATCACTCCACCAACGTCCGGCCGGTCAAGTGCAGGAAGACGTCCTCGAGAGAACTGCGCCGGACGAGCACGCTCGACGGGTGGAGCCCTCGATCGGTCACCTCGACGAGCGCGGCGTCGCCATCGGCCGCGTAGAGCAGGATCCGGTCCGGGAGGACCTCGACACGTTCGCCGATGTTCGCGATCTTGTCGGCATACGGCGCCTGATCATCACCGGGAAAGCGGACCTCGAGCACCTCGCGGGTCGAGTAACGCTCGATCAGCTCGCGCGGCGCACCCTCGGCGACGATCTTGCCGCCATCCATCACCACCAGGCGATCGCAGAGCTGCTCGGCCTCGTCCATGTAATGCGTGGTCAGCACGAGTGTGACGCCCTGCTGCTTCAGCCGGAACAGCCGCTCCCAGACGAGGTGGCGGGCCTGAGGGTCCAGCCCGGTCGTCGGCTCGTCGAGCAGCACGATCTCCGGGTCGTTGATGAGCGCGCGGGCGATCGTCACGCGGCGCTTCATCCCGCCCGAGAGCGAGTCGACTTTCGCGTCCGCGCGCTCGGCCAACTGGACGAACTCCAGCAGCTCGTCCGCCCTCGCCCGCGCCACCCGGCGGCGGATGCCGAAATACCGCGCGTAGGTCATCAGGTTCTGCCGCACGGTCAGCTCGGTGTCGAGGGTGTCCTGCTGCGGGCACACGCCGAGCTTGGCGCGGATCTCGACGCCGTGCTGTGCCGGGTCGAGGCCGAGAATGCGCAGCGTGCCCTCGGTCGGCTTGGAGACGCAGCCGACCATCCGCATAGTCGAGGACTTGCCGGCACCGTTCGGCCCGAGGAACCCGAACGACTCCCCGGCCCGCACGTCCAGATCGATGCCATTGACCGCGGTGAAGTCGCCGAATCGCTTGACCAGGGACCGAGCGTGAATCAACGGCTCGTCGGCCGGAGCGGAGCGATGGCCGGCGATGCTGGGCGCGGGAGACTGTACGGGCACCGGCCGACCCTAACTCGGACATGGGACACAACCGCTACCGGTTTTTGTGACGCTTCTCCCGCCGAGTCTCCGCTGTCCCCCGGCCAACCCGAGGCAGCGGCGGCCGATGCGGGCGGACCGACCGCGGTCAGTCCGGCTGCGAGATCGAAGCCTTTGCCGCCGCGACCAGATCGGCCGTGACTTCCCGTACCACCGGATCGTCGTGATCCACGCCGCCCTCGAAGCGAACCGACCAGGTCAGCCCGTTCCGGCCGGCAACCCGCCGCGCCACCACGCGCGCCGCTCCCCCGGTCGGCAGCGGATAGTGCGACGTGTACGCCACGGAGCCGGTCACCCGCTCCCGTACCCGCTTTGGCACGTCACCGGGCAGCGACAGGGTGACGGACACTGCGGGCAGATCCTCGACGACGCTGTATCCCTCGCCGTGGGCGACCGCCGTCGCCGCTGGCACCAGCGTCAGCGTCCCGTCCTGCCAGATCGCCTTGTGGATCTCGTGCCAGCGCAGGCGGTTCCGGCCCGGGATGAACAGGCCACGATTGGTGACTACGACTGCGTCCGCGCCCTGCGGGGTCCAGGCCACGACACGTTCACCGCTTTCCAGCTGCGGCGTCTTCGACACGGGCAGCTTCGGCTTACGGAACCACACTGTCTACAGCCCTCCGACCGCTTGCTCCCGCAGCGCACGCGCATGCTGTTCGAGCGAGAAGAGTTCCCCGGCGAGCGCAAGATATTCATCCTTGTGTGTCACCGGGTTAAGGCGCTGCACCCGTGACTTGACCTCCTGGAGCCGCCGCGCCACGCTCGCGAGCTGCAGCCGGGCGAGGGTCACAGCGACGTAGCGAGGGTCGAGCTCGCCGTCCAGGCGAAGGGGCTCCACGGCGAGCTCGCTCACGAGCGCGGCGGCCGACAGGTCGGTGCACGCTTCACGGACCTTCTCGACCCATACGGCGCCGGCCGTCGCGCCAGCGAGACC
The DNA here is from genome assembly GCA_963724705.1 of uncultured Actinomycetota bacterium. Lineage (GTDB taxonomy): Bacteria > Actinomycetota > Actinomycetes > Mycobacteriales > Micromonosporaceae > DASQPR01. The sequence continues at coordinate 697,211 of CAVRVS010000002.1, read as the reverse complement.
GCCGACGTCGGTGATCGCCTGTCGTACGACGACGTGGATCGGGTGCGCATAGTCGGCCGCGGTGATCGCGTCGAACATCGGCCCGGCTACCACCGGCGACTGGAGCGCGAGTTTGAGAGCTTCGCGCTCGACGATGGTGAGCGGCGCATCCGGGGGCGGTGCGACCGGGCGTTGCCGCGCCGTAGGAACCGGCGGTCCGACCTGACCACCGCCGGCCGCGGCCACTGCCTGGCTCACGGTCTCGATTTCCATGCCGAGGTCGCCGGCGAGTTTGCGGGCATACTCGGGCCGAAGTGCCCGGTCCTTGATTTTCGCGACCAACGGCGCCGCCTCGCGAAGCGCGCCCACCCGGCCTTCGGCGTTATCGAGGTTGTAGTGCGACAGCACCGAACGCAGCGCGAACGCGATCATCGGTTCGCGCCGGGCGACGAGGTCGCGCACCGCGGCGTCGCCCTTACCCAGACGAAGCTCGCACGGGTCCATGTTGTCCGGGCTGACCGCGATGAACGTCTGGGCCACGAACCGCTGGTCGTCGGCGAACGCCCGCAGCGCCGCCTTCTGTCCGGCCGCGTCGCCGTCGAAGGTGAAGATGATCTCGCCGGCCAGCGTGTCGGTGTCCATCAACAGCCGACGCAGCACGCCGATATGGTCGGTGCCGAAGGCCGTTCCGCAGGTCGCGACGGCGGTCGGTACGCCGGCGAGGTGGCATGCCATCACGTCGGTATACCCCTCGACGATCACCGCTCGACCCTGCCGCGCAATCTCCCGTTTCGCGTGCTCAATGCCGTACAGCACGTGCGATTTCTTGTAGAGCAACGTTTCCGGCGTGTTCAGGTATTTCGGGCCGTCGTCGTCGTCGAACAGCTTCCGGGCCCCGAATCCGATGATGTCGCCGGCCAGGTCGCGGATCGGCCAGATCAGGCGGCGGCGAAACCGGTCGATCAGGCTTCCGGAGCGCGCCGGCTTGGCCAGGCCGGCCGCCTCCATCTCGGCGCTGGTGAAGCCGGCCTGACGGAGGTGTTTGACGAGCGTGTCCCAGCCTTCCGGCGCGAATCCGCAGCCGTAGGTCTGCGCCGCGGCGCGGTCGAATCCACGCTGCGCGAGAAACTCACGCGCCGCCCGCGCGGCCGGCGCCGACAGCTGCGCGGCAAAGAATTCTCCGGCCGCCTTGTTCGCCGCGATGAGTCGCTGCTTGTGACCCTGATTCTGGCGTACGGGAGCCGGACCGCCCGCCTCGTATCGCAGCTCGACACCGGCGCGGGCGGCCAGCCGCTCGACGGCCTCGACGAACATCAGATGGTCGCAGTCCATCACGAACCGGATCGCATCGCCGCCGGCGCCGCAGCCGTGGCAGAAGTAGACGTTGCGCGCGGACGACACGGTGAACGACGGCGTCTTCTCGTCGTGGAACGGGCACAGTCCCTTGACGTTGCCGCCGCCGGCCGATTTCAGCGTCACGCGCTCACTGATCACGTCGACGATGGACGTACGCTCGCGGACCAGCGCGATGTCCTCGTCCCGGATCTTGCCCGCCACGCCCGCCGCTCCCGTCTCGGTTGCCCGTTCACCATCCTGCCCTGTGTGGCTCGCCGCGCCTACACCCGGCACGGGCGCGTTCGGTCGCCCTCGCCACACCCGGCGGACTAGCCTCGAAACCATCGTAATTGGGCCAATTCGCCGGAGGCGTACGCATGACGGAACGGCTGCGTGACGAGCAGCTCGCGTGGCTCGCCGTACGAGACGGCCTGCTGCGCCACGACCGGCGCCGGATTACGTCCCGGATCGGCGCTTTCCTCGACCGGCGGAACCGCCGCGCCGCGCGCGAGCGGGTCGTCGGTGGTCGGCCAGGTCAACGCGATGGGTCCGGGCTCGGCGATGTGGAGGTCGTGCCGTCGTCGACGTACATGATCCGGTCCTCACTTGCCGTGGAAGAGGTCAGCCGCCGCCTGTCCGACGGCGAGCGCGAGCGACTACGGGCGACCGGCGAGGTGCCGGATTGGTTCCTGCCCGAGGTCACCGCGGTCGCGCGGCACATCGTCTGACGGTCAGAAGTGTCGGCGCGCGGTCGTAGGCTCGGGTCCATGGTCACCGTCGAAGAGGTCCGCGCCCTGGCCGTGACGTTGCCGCGCACATCGGAGCACGTGATCCGGGACCGGCTCAAGTTCCGTGTCGGAGCGATCGTCTACGTGGCGTTCTCGCGCGACGAGACGACGATGGGCTTCGGCTTCCCCAAGGACGAGCGCGACGCGCTGATCGCCGCCGAGCCGGCGAAGTTCTTTCTGCCGCCGACGTCCGACCTGCGCTTCAACTGGGTGTGCGTGCGGCTGGCCGAAATCGACGCGGCGCAGATGGAAGAACTCGTCACCGAGGCCTGGCGGATGTGCGTGCCGAAGAAGGTCGCGGCGGCGCGGCTCGGCGCGGGGCCGCACGAGTAGCGCAGGTCCCGACCGCGCGACTCGGTGCGTCAGCGCGCCAGCCGGTGCGCCAGCCACGTGAGCGACATGGGGTAGCGGTAGTCGATGGCCGCGTGCGTCGCCGGGAACAGTTCGAAGTGGATACGTTCGTCCGGCACGCCGATCCGTTCGAGCTCGGCGCGAAACGCCGTGGCGCCGAGATCGAGGAAGTAGTCATCGCTCTTGCCGGCGTCGATCCAGATCGCGTTCATTGATCGCAATGCGTCGGCGAACTTCGGTGCCATCCGGACGGGATCCCAGTCCAGCCAACGCTGCCACACGTCATCCCGGATCTGCCCCGTCCGGGGATCGAACGGCAGCCGGGGAGTCCCGTCCGGCTCGGCCGAGAACGCCGCGGCACAACCGAGCAGCCCGAGCAAAGTGCCGTCGCCATCCTGGGTGAACGACGGCCGCGAACGGAAGTCGTCCCACCAGGCGAAGATGTCCCCGTCGTACGCCCGCAACGCCCGCGCGGCCGGCCCGAAGTCGTGCACGTAGCAGAGTTCGTAGAGCGTGTCGCCGGCGTGGGTGGCGAGCGCGCCGAACAGGTCGGGGCGGAGCATCGGCGTGATCATCGCACCGAAGCCGCCGGACGACTTTCCGGTGATCGCGCGGGAGTCGCGATCGGCGATCGTACGGTAGTGCCCATCCACCCACGCGACGACCTCGTCACAGAGGTACGAGTGGTAGCGGCCGGTGCCGGGCGAGTCCACGTACTGCGAGCCGCCGTACGCGGTCCACGCATCGACGTACACAACGATGCATCCGGGAGCGGCGCCGGTGGCGAATACGGCGTCCGCGGTCTCGATGAACGGCTGCCGGTACGGCATCCGGTTCGCCCACATCGCCACGTTGCCGGTGTAGCCCTGGATCACGTAGACCGTCGGCCACCGATCGGTCGAGTCGTCGTAGCCGGGTGGTGTGTAGACCCAGATCGGTCGTACCCACGGATCGCCGAGCACGTTGTCGCGGAGCAGCGCGGAGTCGATCGTTTCCCGGTCGAGCCGACCAGCCAGCGGTGCGTCCCAGGGCAGCATGTCGCCCAGTCAAGCACACACCAATTCGAAGCAAGGGGTTGACGTCACCATGACGTCACTGGCACGATCGCGGCATGGCCAATGACGTCGCGTTGACAGCACAGGCGGTCGCGGCGTCAGTCCAACCAGCGCCTTCGACGACGGTTCCTGCATTAGCCGCAACGAATTCGGGCGACGTCACGAGTGCTGTCGTCGACGTCACGGTCACGCCGCCGATCAGGCACGACGACGTCACTCGGACGGCCTCGGACCACCGTCGGCTGGGTCTGTTGGGCGAGCACGACTTCCGCCAGCTGTTCATCGCCGACAGCGGTAGTCAGCTCGGAACGCAGGTCGGCATGCTCGCGCTCCCCCTGGTCGCCGCGGTCACCCTGCACGCCACCGCCTTCGAAATGGGCGTCGTGAGCGCCGCCGACACGCTGCCGTTCCTACTGGCGAGCCTGCCGGCGGGCGCACTGGTCGACCGCGTACGCCGCCGGCCGGTCATGATCGCCTGTGATCTGGCCCGCGCCGCGACGTTGATCTCGATACCCGTGGCCTGGTGGCTCGGCGTCCTCGCCATCTGGCAGGTGGTCGTCGTCGCGTTCGTCCTCGGGACGTTCAGCGCCCTGTTCGACGTCGCGTACCTGAGCGTGCTGCCGCATCTCGTCACGCCGGACAAGCTCGTCGAGGGCAACGCGAAGCTGCAGGCGGTGGCCGCGGTCAGCCAGATTGGCGGCCCGGCCGCGGCTGGCTTCGTGATCCGGGCCCTGACGGCGCCGGTGGCCGTTGGGGTGAACGCGATCACGTATGTCTCGTCGGCGGCGTTCCTGAGCCGCATCCGTAAGCCGGAGTCGAGGCCCGAGGCCAGCGCCGGCGGACACTTCGGCCGCGACATCGTCGAGGGACTCCGCTTCGTCGATCGCAATCCGCTGTTGCGTGCGATCGCGGCCGAGGCCGGCTCCGCGAACTTCTTCAGCGCCATGTCGTCGGCCATGCTCATCTACCTGCTGGCTCACACCCTGGGTGTGAGCGCCGGAGTGATCGGAGCATTGCTGTCCATCGCATCGGTGGGCGGTCTGATCGGTGCCTTATGCGCAACAGCACTAGCCCGATGGGTGGGCGAAGGCCGCATCTTGTGGCTGTCGCTCGGCGCGACGTCGCCGTTCATGGCCGGTGTCCCGCTCATGCGCAACGACTACACGCTCTGGCTCGCCGCCGCGGCGTTCACCGTCGCCGTCGCCGGCAGCGTCACCTTCAATGTGACGGCCGTCAGCTTCCGGCAACGCCTTCCACCGCCACGCCTGCTCGGTCGGGTCAACGCCACGATGCGATTCGTGGTGATCGGCGCAATGCCGCTCGGCGGTCTGCTAGGCGGCGCATTTGGCACGTGGTTCGGCGTACGACCGACGCTGTGGATTGCCGCGGTCGGCAGCATGCTCGCGTTCCTTCCTGCGTTCTTCTCGCCGTTGCGATCGATGCGCACGCTGCCGACCTATGAAACGCCCGCTACCGCTGCGGGCCGACCAGCCAACGTTTAAAGGGGTGGCCAGATGATCCGACGCCGGTTAGATTCGGCGGCAGTCCAGTGCCGCGCGCAGTCGTTCGCAACGGGAGGTGGTCGACATGGTTCTGTCTATCCGCCTCGTGTGCCGACCGCCGCCACCACCGCACTGCACGGTGAGCTGACTCCGGTCGGGCACGACCACCCGAACCGGAGTCACGCATGTTCACTGTCACCACCGTGCCCACCGCGAGCAGCGACGCGGCCATCCATCCCCTCATCGGCTTCGCCGTCGACGTCGACGGCGAGTGCCTCGCCTCGGGCGAACTTCTGAACGCATTCCTTTGGTATTACCGCCGCGTGAAGTAGTACGCCGACCGGTCGACCCGCCCAAGATCACGTTGGGCGGGTCGACGGGACATGTCCTAGAGTGCCGCGTGTGCGTACCCCCCGGATCTGGCTCGTCGCCGCGACCGTGGCGGCGCTTGGCGTAGCCGGCTGCAGCGGCAGCCCCCGTACCACCTTTTCGTCGGGCACACCGCTGGTGGCCACGGCGCCGAGCATTCCGGCGGCGTCGACGCCGCCCGGCGCGAGCGCGAGCCCGCCCGCAAGCGCGAGCGCCACGCCGTCGCCGAAGCCGGTCGCGACCCTGCACGCGGGCAACCCGAGCGGTCACGCAACGATCCCGGCCGCTGGTCGGCCGGTCAACACCTCGCACCCGGATCACGTCATCGGCACCGGTACGCCGGCCAGCTGCACATCGGCCGCGCTGGTGAAGGCCGTCGCGGCCGGCGGCGTAATCACGTTCAAGTGCGGTCCGGCGCCGGTGACGATCACCATGACGGCGACGGCGAAGGTACGCAACGACCACGGCTCGCGCGTCGTGATCGACGGCGGTGGGCTCGTCACGCTGTCCGGTGCCGGCAAACGCCGCATCCTCTACATGGACACGTGCGACCCGGCCCAGAAATGGACGACGTCGCACTGCGACAACCAGGCGACGCCGCGGTTGACCGTCCAGAACATCACGTTCACCAAGGGGAACTCGACCGGCCAGACATTCGAGGGTGGCGGCGGTGGCGCGATCTTCGACCGCGGTGGCCGACTCGCCGTCATCAATGCCAAGTTCACCGACAACCGCTGCGATTCCAGCGGCCCCGACCTTGGCGGCGCCGCGATCCGTGCGCTCAGCCAATACAACAACGAGCCGGTGTACGTGGTGAATAGCACGTTCTCCGGCGGCGTCTGCTCCAATGGTGGCGGCCTGTCCAGCATCGGGGTTTCGTGGACCGTCCTCAATTGCCTGTTCACCGGCAACCGGGCGATCGGCAGTGGTGCGAATCCCGCCGCGAGCGGCACACCGGGCGGCGGCAGCGGTGCCGCGATCTACAACGACGGCAACACGTACGTTCTGACGATCGCTGGCACCGTCATGACGAACAACAACGCGAACGAGGGCGGCGGCGCCATTTTCTATGTGAGCAACGACCGCACGGGGACGATGTCGATCGCCAACTCGACGCTCACGCACAACAAGAGCGGCAAGTTCCAGAATTACCCGGGAATCTTCTTCCTGGGCGCGCACGCGCCGACGTTCAGCCACTCCACGATCAAGTAGCCAAGGCGCATCGGCTCTACCGTCGGAGCCTCGCGGCTGACGCTACGCATCGGCTCTACCGTCGGAGCCTCGCGGCTGACGCTACGCATCGGCTCTGCCAACAGCAGCTCGCGGCTACCGCTACGCATCGGTACGCGTCTAAACTGCGGCGGCACGGTGTGTGACACAGCGCATGGGGAGGCTGCGGTGTCCGACAACAACAACGTGGGCGCGAGCATGGACACCGGCGGGCACTACGACCGCCGACCGGAGCCACGCGAGGGTTCGGCGCGAGCACCCGCACGCTCTGACGATCACGCTCGTGACCTGCCCGGGAGTGCGTTCACGACGGCGAATCCGTTCAGCCGCCCGACTGCATCCGCCGACGGCGTCGGCATCGCCCGGCTTGAGGCTGAAGGCGAAATAGCGCTTGCCCGCCTCGCCCTCGACGCCGCCGATCCGGCCAGCGCCGCGGCGCATGTGGCGGCGGCGTTGGGCGAGGATCCGACGCTCCCGGACGTGTACGAGATGCTTCGCATCCTGGATGCGGAGCCGCCGCGAGCGCGCGACTATTTCCCGCTCAACGACGGCGTCGCCCCCGGCGTGGTCGCCGCGCGCTCATATCTGGCCGCTCGCGCCGGCCATTTCAACGAAGCGCTCGACCTCCTCGCGATCGTGGCTGCTGCGGCGCCGACAAAGACCTGGACGGCCGCCGGTTGGCTGGACCTGCCCGGAATCGCGGAGCAGGTCGAGCCGGCGGCGGCCGCGGAGTCGCTGCTCTCGCTCGCACTCCACCTCGATGAACCCGTCGACCCGGCACTACTGCCGGTGCTCGCGCCATACCTCGAGTTCGGTCGTAGTCTCGTCGAGGCTCATGACCACCGCGTCGAGGTGCTGGCACCGCTGTCCGGTCTCGCGCGCCGCCTCGGCGCCACGAGCGAAGCGATGCGGTGGTGCGAGCGCGCCGAGCGCACGTCACCCTCCGCGCGCACGGCCATCATGCTCGGGTACGCCTATCGCTCGGCCGGCCGCGTTGACGACATGTTCGCGATCTGGCGGGCTGCCGTACGGCGCGAGCCGAGCAATGTGGACATCCAGGTCGACCTTGCGGAGCACCTCGATCGAGCCGGCCGCCCGGACGAGGCCCTCGAGTGGATCGATCGCGCCGTCGCGGTCGACCCGACACACCACAAAGCACTCCCGTCGGCATGCGAGTTGCGCTACCGGACCGACCGGGACGTCGCCCACCTGATCCGCTTGGTTGACCATTGGCGCGCACACCCCGATCACGCGTACGCCGACGATCGCCTGGCCCGGGCGTGCGACGGCAACCTGTGGCTGCGATTCGTGCCACCGCCGACCGAGATGTCGTGCCTCGTCACGAGCGAGACCGACCGTCGTAGGACCGACCGAACACATGTCGGCGACGACGCCCGACGGGCCAGCGTCGAATGGGAGCCACCGAGCGCCCGCGCCGCATACGCGGCCGCGTTCCCGGCGGCCGAGGTGCGCCTGACAAAGGTGCCGTCGCCGGACCCGCGGCGTCGGTTCGCCAGCGGCTCGGTCGATCTATGGCACTACGACGGCGCAAAGGCGTCTCCAGCACTCGCACAACCGTCCGCGGCCGCGGTCGCCAGCCTGCGTGATGTTGCCAGCGTTGCCTGGGCTCATCCCGTCGGCGCCTACGGCCGTGCCGCAGGGTTCGCCGGTCTTCCGCTCGAAGACCTACTCGGGCTGCTCGTGCACGTACCACCGGCGGCGGGCGAAAATTGGCGCGCCGTCGGCCGCGCCGACCCCTGCTACTGGCCGCGGTTCGCGCAGGCGTGTGTGTGCCTTGGAGTTCTTCATCACCGTCCCGAAGAGCCGTGGCCGGTGTCGACGCGTCGGCGGGTGCTGGTCGACATTGCTAACGGCGTGGAGGACTGGACCACCGACGCGGCGCTGTTTGCCCTCATGACCGCGGCCTGGATGGACCCGCTCGCCCGCGACGACGTCGCGGCCGTGGTGAGCCTGCGCTACGCCGGCGTACGGAAGGCGATGCGACGTCGACCGGTGTCCATCGCGATGTCGGTTGCCTCGTTGGTGCTCATGACGCCGGGCATCGACGAGGCCGTTCGACAGGACGCTCGACGCGTACTCGGCGCTGATGGGCAACCGAGCGGCATGGACGGATTCGGTCCGCAGCGATCGCGGCACGGACGGTTCGGGCGCCACCGCCGTCGAACGGCATAGAGCCGCTCAACGGCTAGCGGACGCGCACTCCGCGATCCGGCCAGCCAGAAACGCGCGCTCGGCATCGTTTTCCGCCCACGACAACGCCTGCTCGTATGCGCTGGCCGCTTCGGTCCACCGGCCGAGCCGGCGCAGCAGGTCGGCTCGCGTAGCCGGGAGATACCGATAACCATCGAGCCGGCGATCGGTGGCGAGATCGTCCACCAGCGCCAGCGCGAGCTCGGGCCCGTGCACCATCGCGACCGGGATGGCGCGATTCAGCGCGACGACCGGTGACGGCCAGATCCGCAACAATGCATCGTAGAGCGCCAACAATTGGCGCCAATCCGTCTCGGCATAGCTCGGCGCCTCCGCGTGCAAGGCCGCGATGGCTGCTTGCAGCGTGAACCGGCCCGGTCGACCCGCATGTAATGCATCGAGGACCAGTCGGACCCCGGCCGCGATGGCGTCACGATCCCAGAGCGAGCGATCCTGCTCCTCCAGCAACAGCAGGCGGCCGTCCGGCGTCGTACGCGTGGCTGCTCGTGCGTTGGTGAGCAACAGGAGGGCAAGCAGACCCCGGATCTCACCCTCGTCGGGCATCAGTGCCTGCAGCATGCGCGCGAGATCCAGCGCACGCTCGACCAGGTCGCGGCGGACGAGGATGGCGCCCGACGGTGCGGTGTGGCCGGTCGTGTACAGCAGATGAACGACGGTGAGTACGGCGTCGAGCCGATCCGGCAGTTCGTGCTGATCGGGCACGCGATAGGCGATCCGGGCGGCCGAGATTTTCTTCTTGGCCCGGGTCACCCGGGCCGCCATTGTCGGCTCGGACACGATGAATGCTTGCGCAATCTCGGTGGTCGTGAGGCCGCACACGAGACGCAGCGTCAACGCGACTTGCGCCTCCCGGGCGAGCGCCGGGTGGCAGCAGGTGAACACGAGCCGGAGTCGGTCGTCCGGAATGCCGTTGTGCTCCATCATCGCGTCGTCCGGGCTGCCGATCACGGGCTCCACCGGCTCGACCAGCAGCGGAAGCTTCGACCGCAGAGTCTGGTCACGGCGCAGCGCGTCGATCGCTTTGCGCCGGGCCGCGGTGGTCAACCACGCGCCGGGATTGTCCGGCACGCCGACGCGTTTCCACGCTTCCAACGCCGAAACGTACGCGTCCTGCACGCACTCCTCGGCCAGATCGATATCGGAGGCAACGCGCGCCGTCGCGGCGAGCACGAAAGCCCACTCGCGACGGTGCGCGTCGGCGACCGCGTTCGCGACGTGATCGTCGCTCGGCGGGATCATCCAGCCACCGGTCGACTCACTCGAACACCATGATCGGACGGACCTCGACGCCGCCGAACTCCGCCGGGCACAGTTTGCCGACCGCGAGCGCCTGGTCGAGATCCTTCGCTTCGATCAGGTAGAAGCCACCCAGGGCCTCCTTCGTCTCGGCGAACGGTCCGTCGGTGACCGCGTCGCCGCCCCGAATGCTCGTGGCCGTCGTCGTCGGCTGCAGCGCGCGACCGGAAACGATCTTCGCGCCGAGCGCCTCGACCTGCTCCGGGAAACGATTGTGCGCGTCCATTACCCGCTGGTACACCTCGGGCGACGCGGCGGCCTCCCAGTCGGCTTCGCTCTCGTAGATGAGGATCAGGTACTCGGCCATCGCAGGCTCCTTGTCGTCGGGCATCGACTTCCGATGCTTCCACTCGTACGACGGGCGGGCGTCGGCCGAATCGACAACCCGCCGAAGAATCTTGGCCGGTGGGTGCGACGGGCATCTCATCGGCCCGGAGGGTGCCGTTTTGTCGGAATCGGCGGACGCCATTTGTCGGACCCGACGTCTACGGTATCGACATGAGCGGGCGGCTGTCCTTGGTGCAGGGCACCGCTATTTGTCTGGGTGCGGTGCTCGGGACGGGGGTGATCGGGCTGCCGGCGCTCGGCGCCGATATCGCCGGACCGGCGTCGCTTCTCGCCTGGGCCGGCCTCATCGTGCTGTCGATACCGCTGGCCGCCACGTTCGCCGCGCTCGGCGCCCGCCACCCGGATTCCGGGGGCGTGTCGACGTACGTCCGACGAGCATTCGGCGCTCGCACGGCCGCCGTCGTCGGCTGGTGCTTCTACTTTGCCGTGCCGACCGGCGCGCCAGCCGCTGCCATGTTCGGCGGCGCGTACGTGTCGGCGGCCATCGGCGGTGGGCTGCGAACGACGCTGATCTCGGCGGCCGTGATGATCGCGCTCGTGGTGGCGGCCAACCTGGGCGGCGTCCAGGTCTCCGGACGACTTCAGGTCGTCCTCGCGTCCCTGCTCGTGCTGCTTCTCGTCACGGCGACCGCGACCTCGCTGCCGCACGCGAGGCTCGCCAACCTGCACCCGTTCGCGCCGCACGGATATCTGGCGATCGCGTCGGCCGCCGGCGTCCTCGTCTGGGGATTCGCCGGGTGGGAGGCGATGACGTCGCTCGCGGCCGACTTCCGGCGGCCCGAGCGGGACATCACTCGCGCGACCGCTCTGGCGCTGGTCTTCGTCGCCGTGCTTTATCTGGGCGTGGCCGCTGCGAGCATCCTGGTGCTCGGACCGGCCACCGGCTCCAGCCCGGCACCGCTGTCCGACCTGCTGAGCATCGGCATCGGCGGCCCGGTCAAATCGATCACCGCGGTCGCGGCGGTCGTCATGTCGATGGGCGCGATGAACGCATACTTCGCGGGCGCCGCAAAGCTGGGCGCCGCACTGGGCCGTGACGGCGCATTGCCGGCATGGTTCGCCCACGGCAGCAGTGTCGGCGAGGTCCCCCGTCGGAGTCTCCTGGTCACGGCCGCCCTCGCCGGCCTGGCACTCGGCCTCACCGCGCTGACCGGCGTCGGGCTTCGACCGTCGGTGCTGCTCACGACCGGCTCGTTCGTCCTGGTGTACGTGCTCGGCACGGCCGCCGCGCTGCGCCTGCTGCCCCGTGGCACGTGGTCGCGTCGGGCCGCCGTGGTCGCGTTGGCTTCGGCCGTGGCTCTCGTGTTCATGACCGGCGTCTACATGGTGTGGGCATTGGCCATTGCCGCTGCCGCGCTCGCCTATGTGCGCTGGTCGCGGCGCGTCGTCGCGGCAACGGCTGAGCCGCCGGCCGCGACGCGGCCGTCCGGGCCACCGCCGGCGCCGGTCGAGGCGCTCGCCGACGTGCCGCTGCCGTGACCGCGGATCACGATCACATCGACGTTTCCGCACGGTAGTTCGCGGCCGCGTCGCGTACGGTCTCCAGAAACCGCCGGATGGTCGCGATCTCAGCCACGTCGAACGTCGAGCTCGCCGCGACGATGCCGGACATGAGCGGTCCGAAGAACGCCCAGCCGAGCTCCTTCGCGCTCGGTGTGACGTCAAGCCGGACCCGCCGACGATCGTCGGGATCCCGCCGTCGACGTACGTGACCGAGTGCTTCGAGACGGTCGACCAAGGCGGTGACCGAGGCCGAGTTGAGCCCGAGCCGCTCGCCGAGCCAGCCCGGCGTCGCGACATCACCGGCACGCTCGGCATCCAGTAGCTCGATGATCGCCCGCAGATCCGTTACGTGCAGGCGGTGCGACGCGGCAAATGCGGCACCAATCAAATTGAACTCAACGGTGAGCGACGCGCAATGCGTGAATGATCTGCATCCCCGGGTCGTCATCGGATATCGGCTCGAATCGTTCTGGGCGCGGCACGCGTGCATGGTCGGCGTCCCCTGATTCGCGCATCACGCCCGACCCCCTCCGATATACGGCTTCGCCGACGACTAATATCTCGACCATCGAGATACTTTACCGTCAAAGCAATCGTGGACCGCACGGAGGGATCATGGTCGATGAAACGCCGAACGCCGCTTACTTCGCGAAATACGACGCCCTTCTCCGCCGCTGGCCGGTCGAGGTCGAGCCGCTGAATCTGCGCGGCCGGTACGGCACAACACACGTCAACGCCTGCGGTCCGGCCGGCGCTCCCGCAATCGTCCTCATGCACGGTGGTCGGGCTACCTCGACCGTCTGGTATGGCGTCGTCGCAGCGCTCGCGCAGGCATTCCGCGTCTACGCGATCGACGCGATCGGCGACGCCGGTCGAAGCGTCGACGACGGGGAGCCGCTGGTCGGTCGAGCTGGCCTGATGCGCTGGCTCGACGAGACGTTGGACCTGCTCGGTGTCGACTCGACCGCGATCGTCGGGCACTCGCTTGGTGCGTGGATATCTATGCAGTACGCGTTGCACGCGCGCGGTCGGGTCACGCGGCTCGGTCTGCTCGACCCGACCGACTGCCTGTCGCCTACGCCGATCGGCTACAAGCTGCGTGCGATCCCGCTCTTCGTCGGCCGAGCGCCCGATCGGTGGCGGCGATTCTTTCTCTGGGAGACGCAGGGGCATCCGGTCGACGCCGAGTTCCTCGACTTGTGGGCCTCGTCGATCACAGTGACGTGGCGCCGCGGCGCGAAGCTGACCCTGCCGAAGCGGCCGCCGGCGGCGGCGATTGCCGGATTCCGGACGCCAACGCTGGTGGTCGTGGCCGGCCGATCGCGGCAGAACAACCCGAAACGGTTGGAGCGGCTCGCGCATAGGCTGCCCGACGTACGCGTCGTGACGCTGCCGCAGGCGACCCATTTCACGTTGCCGCAGGAGTACCCGGCGGACATCAGCGCGGCGATCGTCGACCTGATGGGCGACGGTCGATCGTCAACGCCGGGCGGGACGCGGCCGGAGGCGGACGGGCCGGGGCCGAGAAATAGCCAAGCCTGACGCCACGGGGGAAGCGCCAGGCTTGGACGGTGTTTACCGTACATCGAACCGGCCGACTGACGGAACCGAACAGGTTGTCCTATTGTCCGCCACTTGCCACAGTGGACATTTCACTCGGTACGTGAGGTGCACTTACTACAAATGTGGTCGTTCGAGCCCGACCGATTTTCCCGAGATCTTCCGTCCTGGCTCCCCCACGAGACCTCAGGCGGCCGTACGCCGCCGGAACGCGACCGTTGATCCGGCGACCGACACCGCGAGGATGCCCACGCACCAGATGGCGGCGATCGACGCGTTCGACCCGGGCGCGTTCCCGGCGAGCAGCGCACGGATGGACTCGATCACCGGCGTGCACGGCTGATGGCGGGAGAATCCGTGCAACCAGCTGGGCATCGTGGCGATCGGAACGAACGCGCTCGACGCATAGGGCAGGAACATCACGAAGAACGTGAACCCGCTGGCCGCCTCCGGCGACGACGCGAACAGGCCGACCATGGCCGCAAACCACGAGACCGCAAGCATGAACAGCACCAACACACCGATCGCGGCGGCCCATTGCGCGATGCTCGCGTGCGGCCGGAACCCGATCGCGAGCGCGACGCCGAACACGAGGACGCTCGACGCCAGGTTGCGCACGACGCTCGCGACGACATGGCCGGTCAGCAGCGCGGCCGCGCCGATGTCCATGGATCGGAACCGGTCGATAATGCCGTTTTTCATGTCCTGGCTGACGCTGACCGCGGTCGTCGCCGACCCGAAACCGGCGCACAGCAGGATCACACCCGGCACGACGTACGTGACGTAAGCCGTGCCGGTGTTGATCGCGCCACCGAAAAGGTAGACGAACATCAGCATCAACATGATCGGCAGCATCAACGCGGTGATCAGCGCGTCCATGTTGCGACGGGACAACCGCACGCACCGGTCGATCATCGTCACCGTGTCGCGGAAGCCGGCCGACGGCCGCGACAAAGACGAGCGCGAAGCCGGCCGGTGGAGGGCGATGTCAGACACGAGCGGTCTCCTTTGCGGGCGAAGTGTCGGGTGACGTAGTGGAATCCGCGCCGGCCGGGGCGGCACCGTGCCCGGTCAACGCCAGGAATACGTCGTCGAGCGTGGCCGTGCGGACGGCGAAGCGGGAAACGGATAGCCGGTGCGGGTCGATCTCGTCGAGCATCGATCGGATGTGTGCGGCGCTCCCGTCGGTCGCGACTCCGAGCGTGCGATTTGCGGGGTCGGCGTGCACCACACGGCGGCCGAGGTAGCGCTCGACGTCGTCGTAGGCACTCGCGTCAATCACCACGTCGAGCCGTTGCTCGGCGACACGCGTCTTCAACTCCGCGGCGGTGCCGTCGGCGATGATCCGACCACCGTCCAACACCGCGACGCGATCGGCGAGCAAGTCGGCTTCGTCGAGATACTGGGTCGTCAGCAGGACCGCGACGCCGGAATCGGCGAGACCGGTGATGACCTCCCACATCGCCTGGCGGCTCGGCAGGTCGAGACCGGTGGTCGGCTCGTCGAGGAAGATGACGGCGGGCGTGCCCACCAAGCTCGCGGCGAGATCGAGCCGGCGCCGCATGCCACCCGAGTAGGTGCCGACACGACGACCGGCGGCATCGATGAGGTCAAAGCGCGCCAGGAGTTCATCGACCCGTGCCCGGGCCGCGCGCGCCGACAGCCCGAGGAGGCGCGCCATCATCCGCAGATTCTCCGCGCCGGTCTGCAGGTCGTCGACGGCCGCGTACTGCCCGGTGAGACTGATGCTGCGCCGTACGAGATGCCGTTCGGTCACGACATCGAAGCCGGCGACCCGGGCAGTGCCCGCGTCCGGTCGCGTGAGCGTCGCGAGGATCCGGACGAGAGTCGTCTTGCCCGCTCCGTTCGGCCCCAACAATGCGTGGATGGTGCCGCGCCCGACCCGCAGGTCGATGCCGGCCAAGACGTTCAGCTCGCCGAACGACTTACGCAGACCATCAACCACGATGGCCGGTTCGCTTGTCATGCCAGCGCCCCTTTCTTCGGAGACGTGTACGCTGTACGAGATTGCTGGTACACCGTACATACGGCGTACGAATATGCGCCAGGAAGAGCGGCAAATCCGCCTAGTGCACTAGTACGCGGACCGAGCAACGGCTGGTCTGAGTGCACGTCTGACGTACTAGTACACTGGATCGGTACCGCACTAGGAGGTGTCATGGTCAGCGCGTACCTCGGCATCGTGAATGATCTGAGCGACCGCATCGGCAACGGCGAGCTACACGCGGGCGATCGTGTTCCCTCGACACGGCAGATCTCGGCGCAATGGGGCGTCGCGATTGCCACCGCGACGAAAGCGCTCGCCGAGTTGCAGCGTCGCGGTCTCGTCCGAGCCGTCGCCGGCGTCGGCACCGTCGTCGCCGAACCTGCTGCGACGCCCACGCCGGTCACCGCGACGCCCACCGGCCGCGAGCCCACCCCATCTCGACATCCGGCACCGCCCATCAAAACGGCTGCCGGCCTCCCGCCGCGAGGACCGCGGACGCACAACGGCCGACGGGTCGGTGACGACATGCGCGATCGCATCGTCGACACGGCCATCCGCCTCGCCGACACCGAAGGCATCGCCGCCGTCTCGATGCGGCGCATCGGCGTCGAACTGGGCGTGCCGACGATGTCGCTTTACCGCTGGATGCCGAGCAGGGACGACCTGACGCTGCACATGCTCGATGCCACGCTGGGCCAGATCGATTGGCCCGAGCCGCCAAAGGGGTGGCGGCCACAGCTCGAAGTCCTCGCGAGGGCCCAGTGGGCGATCACGCGGGAGCATCCATGGCTCGCCCAGCTGCTGTCGATGACGCGACCACAGCTCGCGCCGAAAGCGATGATGCATACGGAGTGGGCGATGCGGGCGTTGTCCGGCCTCGGACTATCCGGCGGCGAGGCGCTACGCATTTCGTTGACGCTGGTCAGCTTCGGCATCGGCACCGCACTCGCGGTCGACAACGAGCTTCAGGCCCAGCGGGACACCGGCATCACCAGCGACGAGTGGATGGACCGGCAAGAGGCGCAGGCCCGGGCGATATTCGCGACCGGCCGCTACCCGCACCTGTCGAGCTTCGCCGAACACGAAGACTTCGACTCCGAACTCGACGTTCTCTTCGAATCCGGCCTCGAGATCATCCTCGACGGCGTCGAGCGCCTGCTAGAGAAGAAAGCTGCGGTACGCCTAGCGCGCCCGGCTAAGCGATCGGCCGCTTCATCGAGTACGTCAACGCGTTGAGCCGCTGCGGCTGCCCGATCACCATGGCCTGCCGGTCGTACGCCTGCCAGCCGGCCTCGCCCGCGTGGTTGAGATGGCGGAGATCATCGAACGCCTCGTCGACGCCCCAACGCTGGTGGCCGCCCGGAAAGTAGAACGTCGCCGTCCAGTCCATCGCCCGGTCGGCGCCGAACGAGCCGGTCGCCGCGTATTCAAGCCGCGCATATTCCCACTGGGTCACACCGTCGATTGTGCCGTAGCCGGCCGGCTGGCGCGACGCCGAACTCCACAATGGTCAATCCGCCGCCGGACGCATCGGTCACGGCGGCGGATCGGCGGATCGTAGGGGCCGAGAGCGGGCCGGTCAGTCCGCGGCGGGCGTGTACTTCAGTGACAGCACACCCGTCTTGAGGGTGTCGGCGTTAGCGAGCGCGAGATTCTTGCGCTGGCTGTCTTCGGTGAACAGCCGCTTGCCGGAGCCGACCACGATGGGGTGTACCAACAGATTCAGCTCGTCCAGCAGGTCGTTGTTGATCAACCACCGTACGAGGCCGGGGCTGCCCGACATGCCGATGTTCTTCCCGGGCCGGCTCTTGAGCTCCCGGATCCGGTTCGCGACGTCGTCGCGGATGACGGTCGTGTTGTTCCACGACGAGCCGGTCAAGGTGGACGAGACGACGATCTTTTCGACACCGTTGATGTAGTCGGCCAGCTCGACATCACTCCCGGCGGTCGGCCAGAACTGCACGAACTCGTCGTACGTCCCGCGACCCAGCAACAGCGTGTCGGCCGCATCGATCTGGGCTTGGACGACCGCGCCCATCTCGTCGTTGAAGTATGGGAAGTGCCAGGTCTGCGGCGCCTCGACGACGCCGTCGAGTGACATGAACAGGCCTGCGGTGATTTTGCGCATGACTATCTCCTCATAACAACGGCGCGCGCGAAAGCGAACCGGCTGACAAATTGCGCCTCCCGCTGCGCTATGCAACGGCGGCATGAACTATGTGGATCAGGCGACGACGCGGGTGAGCCAGTCGGACCACTGCTTTTCGGCCGCACCAGCGTCGACACCGGGAGCAAAGAGGTTGTGCATCGCGAACATCGGGCCACCGCCGCCGGGACGGAACCCCATGATGAACCGGTAGATCGCGTCACCGGTGCGGACGCCGGCCGTGTGTTCGTTGGCGAAGAAGACCGTGCCCTCCACGGTCCGGCCGTCGATCGAGAACGCCACCGAGTCGCCCGTCTGAGGGCGCGCGGCCAACCCGAGTGCGCGACCTATCGCCGCCCACGCCGCCGGCCAATCGGTGACCGGGCCGCTGGACGCCGTCACCGGCGTCGCCGTCCGGCCGGCGAAGCGGTTCAGATACTCGACGAGGGTACGGAAGTACAACGCGCCGCCCTTGGTCATCGCGTCGAACTCGTCGGCCCAGTCGTCGCCGGGCAGGAAGCCGCTGGTTACCATCCGCAGCGACGTCCCGCCGCCGGCACGCCCCTCGATCATGAAGTCGAAGGCGATGAACCGGCCGTCCGGCTCGGGGTCCTCGCCGTAGGCGAACCGGCGTCCCGGCTCGGACGCCGTCACCTTCTGATCGCCGAAGATAAGCCGGACAACGCCGTCGGCCACCTCGTTCTTACCCATGAACCAGGAGTCGATGCCCGGCCCGGTGGCAATCGCGGTCCAGACTTCGTCGATGGTCGCGTTGACGTCGGCCCGATCTTCCTGGCTGAATTCGTACCCCATGTCAGATATCTCCCTCGGCGAAGAACGCGGTGAGCGCGGGCGCGATGACTGCGGGCTTGACCTGGTGTGTCTGCCCAGCCAGCGTCTCCCGCCGCGAATCGGACAGCATCGCGGCCACGGCATCCTGAGCGTGGTGCATCCACGCGGGGCTTTTGCCGCCGTCGCCGCACCAGACCGGCGCATCGATGGATCCGATCGTCTTGGCGAGCTCGGCCGGGATACCCTTTCCGGTCTGGCTGTCGCCGAGAATCGCGAGGTCATAAGGCAGGGTCGGCGCGGCCGCCTTGAGCTTCTTCCAAGCCGGCATGACCCGGATGAGGTACGGCACGAACGCCGGCGCCCCGACCATTTTCGTCATGAAGAACGCCACGGTGTCGCCGTTGCGACCGCGGGCGAGCATGTCGTTGATCTGGTGGAGATAGTCGGCCGGCGGCGCTGGGCGGCTGTCGTCGACGAGCATCGGTGCTTCGTAGATGGCAAGCTTCGTCACCTTGCCGGGCAAGGCAGCCGCGGCCCGCAGAGCCAGCACCGCTCCGGACGATATCCCGTACACGTAAGCGGATCCCCCGGCCGCGTCGATCAACGCTTCGACGTCCTCGATCTCGCGCTCGGGCGCGTACGGCTTCGTGTCGCCGCTCCCGCCACGACCGCGGCGATCGTAGGCGTAAACCGTGAAGCTGGTGGCGAGCAGCGGCGTCAGGTCCGGCATCGGGCCGAACGTACGGCTGCAGAACGCTCCGTCGACCAGGACGAGCGCCGGGCCCGATCCGGTCTTGTCATATCCGATCGACGTTCCATCGGCTGAAGTCACAATGCTCATGGCTGCTCAGGTCCCGTCTCGGTAGTCGGTTCGATGTTCTTGACGCTCGGATGGACGGCCACCACGATGCGGTGATCGCGTCCACCGGAGGCGTTGTCGTCGTGGTATTTCGCGACCAGCGTGGTGACCGCGGCCGTCAGCTCTTCGACGAACGCGGACCGGTCGCGCGCGCTGGCGAAGCGGACTTCACCGTCCAGCGCGAACGTCGCGACGCGCTTGCCGGCCTTGTCCGCACCGCTGATCATGGCGCCGACGTCGCGGACGAGCTTCGCCGCGACGGCGAGCAGCCAACGGGCCGACAGCCGGTCCGGCGCGCGGGCCGGATCCGGCGCGACCGGCGACAGTGCCATCGGCGAAATCACGTAAGACGCGGCGGTCGCGCGCAGCACCCGCTCGGTCATGTTGCCCTTGCGGCGCTCGGCCACCAGCTCGACCAGGCCGTGCTCCTCTAGCGCTCGAAGGTGGTAATTCACCTTCTGGCGGGCCAGCCCGACCTTGGCTGCCAGGCTCGTCGCCGAGCCCGGTTCGGCCAGCGCGGCCAACAGACGGGCCCGGGTCGGATCGAGCGAGACCTCGGCCGTCGCCGCATCTTCGATGACTGCTACGTCGTGCATGAGTCCCACTGTGCCACCGACAATTTTTCTTGTCAAGACAGTTGGTATTGTCCGTGGTTGGGCGCGTCGGGCCGTGCGTTAATGCATCGCGATCTCCGCGGCGCCGCATTTACGCTTCCGGGATGTCACGGGCCGTCCCTGATCCTCAGGAAACAGCGCGCATCCGGTCCGCGCTCGGCGAGCGCCTCGTCGCGGCTCGACGAATCAATCGCGGGTACGCCAACAACCGGCGCTGGGTCGTGACGTTGGCCAACGGCCGTACGGTCTTCGTCAAGCACGCCGACGACGCGCGAACCGCGACCTGGCTTCGCCGTGAGTTCGAGGTGTACCAGCACGTGTGCGACGATTTCCGACCGGAGGTGCTCGGCTGGTTCGACGACGGCGAGCTTCCCGTTCTCGCCCTTGAGGACCTGAGCGGGTGCGTGTGGCCGCCGCCGTGGACGCGTGCACGCATCGATGCAGTACTCAAGACGCTCGACCGGATCGCGGCGCTGGAGCCGCCGCCCGGCACGCCGGCCGCCGGCATCACCGTCCTGACACCGGAGACCGGATGGGCATTCGTCGCGCAGGATGCCGTACCCTTATTGTCATTGGGTCTCTGTACGCGTGCGTGGCTGGACCGCGCGTTGCCCACTCTCATCGGCGCGGCCGATTCGCGGTTGCTTGACGGCACCGCGTTGCTGCATGCGGATGTCCGCAGCGACAACCTGTGTTTCCGCGACGGCGCAACGGTTCTCGTGGACTGGAACCATACGTCGGTCGGCAACCCCGAGATCGACGTCGCGTTCCTGCTGCCGAGTCTGTACCTCGAAGGCGGTCCCGCGCCGGACAAGGTCGCCCCGCACATGACGCCCGGCATGGCCGCGCACGTTGCCGGCTACTTCGCCAGCCGAGCCGGATTGCCCGCTCCCCCAACGGCACCGCTGGTGCGCCACATCCAACGTAGACAACTCGAGGTCGCTCTGCCGTGGGCGGCCGCTCTGCTCGACCTGCCGCCGCCGGACGGCGCCGCATTCAGTTGAGGCGGTGTCGCCAAAAGGGGGCACCCATACCCCAGGAGGCGAAACCGTGCCAACGCGCTACATCCTGACCGGAGCACCCGGTTCGGGGAAGACCACGATCCTGGCCGCGCTCCGCGATCGCGGTCACCACGTTGTCGGCGAGGCGGCCACCGACATCATCAACACGCTGGCCGCCCAGCGCATCGTGGAACCGTGGCGCGGAGACGGTTTCATCGAGCGCATTGTGGCGCTGCAACGGCAGCGCCAGCTAACGGCCGACCGCGAGGCCATAGGTGTCACGGTCTTCGACCGGTCACCGGTGTGCACGCTCGCGTTGGCCCGCTACGTACGTCGTCCGGTCCCCGCCGTCCTCGCCGCGGAACTCCATCGGATCGCTCGCCAGAGCACCTACGATCGGCGCGTCTTCTTCGTGCACAACATCGGCTTCGTGGTGCCGACCGTGGCGCGACGGATCTCGTACGCCGACGCGGTGACGTTCGAACGCATCCATCTCGACGTCTATCGAGACCTCGGCTACGACATCGTCGACGTCGAGCCCGGTTCGGTCGCCGATCGGGTCGCGGTCGTCGAGGACGTGCTCGCCGGCGCGCCGGTTACGCCGCCGCCCGCTCGAGGTTGTCCCGCACCAGCGCCAGAAAGCGGTAAATGAGGTGGACGAACTTGCTGTACGGCGCGGCGGCGAACGTCAAGCCGATCGCCGCGAGGTGGACGATGAGCACGAGGCCGTACGCCGGCGTCGTCCGGGTGAACAGCGTCGCCAGGCCCGTCAGCGCGAGGAACAGTAGCGACACGAGGAATCCGTAGTCCTTAATGGTCATCTGCGCGAAGCTCGTGACGTCCGACGATCGCGCCTTCAGCACCAGGAGACCGAGACATCCAGCGGCGAGCCCGATCCCGCCCACGAGCCCGCTCAGCACCGGCACGGACACCAGCGCGTAGGGCGGATCGATGCCGAGGAAATCTTGCATGATGCCGGCGCTGACGGTCGACACCAGGCACAGGCCGAAGCCGTACGCGACCATGCCGTGTAGGCGTCGCCGCGCGGGCGACGGCAATTCGTCCTCGGGGTAGTAGCAGTCGCCGCCGCCGCCACGCAGATAACGCAGACTCGCCGCGTAGCCGACCGCCTGCCAGGCCGCGGCCGGCACCGAGCGACCGGGCGGGGCGCCGCCGATCTCTCGCCAGTACGTGCGGGCCGCGGCGCCCATGACGATGACGGCGAACACCGCCGGCGCCAGCATCATCACCAGCAGCACCGGGTACGGAATGAGGGCGTACGGCGAAGCCGAGCCGGTCGGGTCCTGGAGGAGCCCGGAGAATCCGACGTTGATGACCGCGACGATCAGAACGACCGCGATCGCGACGACGGCGCCGGCGAATACGCCGCTCCAGCCAGACAGCATCCGAGGCACCGACCGGGGCCACACGTAGCGCCGGTAGTCCGCGACGCGTACGGCCGAGAGCACCTTCGGCACGTTGAGGTCGAAGTCGTGCGGCTCGGTGTACATGCACGCGTCGTAGCAGGCACGGCAGTCGTGGCAGAGATTGGCGATCTGGCTGACGTCGCCCTGGCTCAGACACCGTGCGTCGTTCCAGCGCCGGGAAAACGGCACAGAAGCCTTCGCAGTAGCGGCATGCGTTGCAGATGTCGAGTTGCCGCGAGGCCTCCTCGACGAGCATGTGCAGCGACGTCCGGGCGCCGATGTCGATCGACCGGACGGCGACCGGGGACCGGTCAATGGCCATGTTTGGCTGCCTCCCAACCGGCGCGGCGTCCCCAGACGCTGCCGATCGTCATTCCGAAACCGGCCATGTACCCGGTGCTGAGGATGTTTCCCGACATGATCTCGCCGGCCGCGAACACGTTGTCGAAGGTCGTGCCGTCGGTCCGTACGACCCGGGCGTCACTTCGTACGGCGACACCCATGTACGTGAACGTGATGCCCGGCCGCATCGCGATCCCGTAGTACGGCGGACGATCGAGTCGTTGGGCCCAATGCGTCTTCTCGGGAGTCAACGACCTCGTATGGCAGTCGTCGAGACGGGACGGATCGAAGGTGCCGCCGTCGACCACGGCCCGGTTATAGGCCTCCACCGTCGCGACGACCGCGTGCGGATCGAGATCGAGCGCCGACGCTAGGCCGGCGATCGTGTCCGCCGACGTGACTCCGTACATGGGTGGCAGGAAGA
Source organism: uncultured Actinomycetota bacterium (assembly GCA_963724705.1). Lineage (GTDB taxonomy): Bacteria > Actinomycetota > Actinomycetes > Mycobacteriales > Micromonosporaceae > DASQPR01. Next base: position 674,050 of record CAVRVS010000002.1, on the reverse strand, counting down.
GGTTGTTCACCTTGGAGTCCCACAGCGCCGTCGCGATCTGGCCCGGCTGCTCGGCGATGCGCCGCCCCCACGTGGCATACCGCTTCGGCCAGATGTCTTCGCCCTCGTCGTAGAACCGCTGGCCGAACTGGTTGACCGCGATGCCGAACGGGATCGTGTCCAGCGTGTCGCGATGCCGCCGTCGAACTTCGGCGCTCGCGCGTCGACCGCGATCGCGTGGAACCCGCGTTCCTGTCCCGCGCTCGCCGCGTTCGCCTCGATACAGCTTGGCGAGGACGTGCCCGTCGTTGTAGGGCGTCCCCCGGATGATGTAGTTCTTGGCGGCATCGCCCCAGTAGCGCCCGAGCCATTCGAGGTTGGCCTCGAAGCCGCCGCTTGCGCAGATCACCGCCTGCGTCCGTACGCGGTGCCGGGCTCCGCCGTACGCGACGACGAGCGATGTGCACCGTGCGCCGACGAAGTCGAACTCCTCGACCATGGCGTCGTAGACCACCGTGATCCGCGGGCGACCGGCCGCTTCCCGGTAGTAGGCGTTCAGCAGCGCCTTGCCGCCGCCGAGGAAGAACCGGTTCGTACGGTCGAGGTGCAGCGTGCCGTGGAGCGGTTTCTGCCAGCGCGCACCGTGGTCATCCATCCATTTCGGCATCGTCTCCGAGTCGCCGACCGTGATGCGGGCAAGTTCCTCGTTGTTGGGGCCGTCACCGACGTTGCAGAGGTCCTTCCACAACTCGTCGAACAGATACGAGCCCTTGCTGAACTCGTCCTCGCCCACGTGCGTACAGCGAATGTTGCGGGTGTGGCGGGTGTTTCCACCCCGCATGTGCTTGGGCGCGCGCTCGACCACGAGGACACGGGCTCCCCGGTCGTCGGCGGCCATCGCGGCCACCAGCGCCGCGTTGCCGCCGCCGACCACGACAACGTCCCACTCCGGCTCGGTCCAGGCCGGCGACCCCGGTTGGTCGCGCTCGCCGCGGTGGCCGCGTTGGGTGCGGGCGGCCGGGACGCTCGACGACGGTGCGCCGGTCTCGTGCTGATCGGCGGCCCAGCCGACGGTGCCGGTCATCGGGCGCCCGCGCAATCGCGGCTCGACCCGATCCACGCGATCGTGGCGCCATTGACCGCATTCGATCACGTGAATCCTCCTTGGCCCGGTGCGATCCGATGGGTGGCCGACTCTTGACCGGCCCACGCCATGCGAGTGTATACAACGGTACGCAGAGTTTGAAGGGGTGGGCGGCGGCGGGTGCAGGGGTGGAGCGGCTAGACGGCCGCGGCGTCGTCGGCGAACAACGCGAGCCGGATGTCACGGGCCTCGACGAAATGCCGGAGCGCGATGTCATGTGCACCGCTGGCGTCCCGGCTCTCGATGGCGTCTACGAGCAGCCTGTGCTCGCGGCGCGCGGTATCCCAGCGGCCCGGCGAAGCCAGCGTCGTCTCCGGATAGCGGGCGAGGTGCAGATTCAGTCGCTCCAACAGGTCCAGCAGCGATTCGTTGTGGCTGGCCCGCCACACCATGCGATGGAACTGTCGATTCGCCTCGACCATCGCGAGCGTATCGCTCGTGCCGATCGCCTCGCCGCGCCGCAACGTCGCCCGTAGCATCCGTACGTCATGATCGGTCCGGCGTTCCGCCGCCATCCGGCCGGCGGTCGCTTCGAGCACGGTCCGGGTCTCGTAGATGTCGAGAATCTCGGCCGGGCTGCGCTCCCGGACGACGAGGCCGCCCTCGCTGTAGTGGACCAAGCCATCCTGTTCGAGCCGGCGCAGCGCTTCCCGGATCGGCGTCCGGCTGACGCCGCACCAGATCGCGAGCGGTGTCTCGACGAGTTGCGCACCGGGCTTGAGCTCGCCACTGAGGATTGCTCGCTTGAGCATCTCGTACGGCGGGACGCGCGGCTCGGGCGACACGGGCGCCGTCGGTTGCGACGGCTCCGGGCCCGAGCGCGCCTTCCGGACGGCCATTGCCCTCACCCTTCCTCGGACGTCGCGTTCCGCGGACGTCGCGCCGGTAACCACAGCGCAGCAAGTGCGGTGCGAACGACGGTACACATGAGCATACCTAGATGTACGCAGCGCAGCCGCAGCCGAGCGGTCGGTGATCATCTGGCCTCGGACGACGGGGCGCTCAGTGCCCGGTGCCGCTGAGTTGTAAGCCTATGACGCCGGCCACCACGAGGATGATCGATGCGATCTTCATCGTCGTCACCGACTCGGAAAGCCAGATCATGCCGGCGATAGCCGTACCGGCGGCGCCGATGCCGGTCCACACCGCGTAGGCCGGCCCGACTTCCAGGTGGCGCAGGGCCGCCGTAAGCAACCCGAAGCTTCCGAGTGCAAAGACCGCGAACAGTACGGTCGGTGCGATGCGGGTGAGCCCGTGGCTCTGCTTCAAAAAGATCGCAAACCCGGTCTCGAGCAGGCCCGCAACTACCACGAGAAACCAGGCCATCTACGCCTCCGATCTGCGTCGTCCGTCAATCCCAGTGATCACTATCTTCCCCGGTCCGTAAGCAGATTTCGACGCGTGGCGGCAATTCACACCATTCGTGCAGCGTTCGTCCACGAGGGATGAAGCCGTTCTCGGCACCCCGCCGACGACACGCGTCACGGGGTGGCGGACTGGCCGATTTCGCGCTCGTGCGCGGTGTCAGTTTCCGTTGCTGGCGGCGAGGCCGGAGGTGGTGGTGCGGCCAATCCGGCCGCATGCGTCGCAGGTCGCCGTTGCTTTTGACGGCGGCGGCGCTCGCGCCAATAGGAAGCGAGCAAGCTGACCCCGGCAGTGACACCGAGCGTGGCACCAATGAAGATGAGCGAGAACGCGATGCTGATCTCCGGGAGGTCGATCGGGCCGATCGCCCGCACGCCGGAGCCCGCGAGTGCCTCGACCGTCAGCTTGACGCCGATGAACCCCAGGATCACCGCCAGCCCGGTGTCGAGATAGGTCAAGCGGTTCAGCAGGTCGCCGACCAAAAAGAACAGCTGACGCAGTCCCATGAGCGCGAACGCGTTGGCGGTGAAGATGACGTACGCATCACTCGTCAGGCCGAAGATGGCCGGGATCGAATCGAGGGCGAAAACCACGTTCGCGATGGAAATCGCCGCGATGACGAGGATCAAGGGCGTGAATTTGCGCCGTCCGTCTACCGCCGTGATGACCCTCGAGCCGTCGTAGTCGTGGCCGATCGGCAGAATCCGCCGAAGCCGCCAGACGAGAGCACTCTCCTTGAATTCGCCGTCCTCGCCGCCGATGACCAGTCGCGCGGCGGTATAGAACAGCAGCGCTCCAAACAGGTAGAACACCCAGCTCGCCGCGGCCACGGCGCCAGCGCCCGCGGCGATGAAGACAGCCCGCAGCACCATTGACCCAACAATTCCGATGTAGAGCGCCTTGTCCTGGCCGAGCGGTGGAACGGCGAAACGCGCCATGATGATCATGAAGACGAAGAGATTGTCGACGCTCAGGCTGTATTCGGTGACGTAGCCGGCGACGAACTCTCCCCCGGCCGCCGGTGGTCCGAATGCGAACAACGCGGTGGCGAACCCCGCGGCGAGCATGACGTAGACCGACACCCAAATGACGGCGTCGCGCACGGTAACGGTTCGGTTCCGCCGGGCGATGACCGTAAGGTCGAGGACCACGATGCCGACGAGCCCGACGATCGTGACGGCCCATATGCCGATCGGAAACTCAGACATCACCCGTCCCTCTGGTCCGTCGCGCGATGCGCCGGACGGTTGTATGCACGTTATCGGGCGCCGGGGTGATGTCCGCGATCATGACCGGCGAAATCTTGCGCTGACAACGGTGGCACACGACACATCGACCATGGAGTATCCAGCGCAAACGCCAGAGAATCGCCAAAACAGGACTAGATGTCATTTTTGGCTGTTAACGTGACGTTCCATGACAGCACCGTCGATCGCTATCGGCGCGTACCGGGAGGCCGTGAACGATCTGATGATCGAGCTCGCGGCGCATGGCTCGCCCAGCGACGCGCGCAAGGTCACCACGATCCTTACTGAACGGTTGGCGGAGCGCGACTTCGCCGATCTGTTCGCCGCCACTCCTGACGGCGTCGAGGCAACACAGCGCATGGTCGTCGCCGAGGCCAAAGCCTTCCGGGAAAACAGCCGCAGCTCGGCCGCCGATCGCGCCGCGCTGATTCGGATCTACCTGCTGGCGCAGATCGACGCCATCTGGTGGGGCCACACCCGGCCGTACGCGACAGACCTCGACGTCGAGACCGCCGAAGACCTCGTCGCGATCGACGCAACGCCCGTCGAGTTCCGCTACCGCCGCCAGGCCAACACGCTGCCGGTGCGAGCATGGCGTGCCGCCGAACGGCGAATTGCACCGGACCGCAGACCACGCACCGCCGGCCTGCGCTTCACGCACGCCCGTCCCGCCGCTGTTGAGCTGGTCAACCAGCTGGCGGTGGAATTCCGCTCGCTCGCTCCGCGCGGCACCCCACCGCTGTGGGTCAACAGCATGACGCGCAGCGTCCGGCATCAACACCGGCTTCGGGCGCTCGGGTACGCGGCCATCCTGCCCAGCTCACACTGCACCGGCTACGGCATCGACATCGAGATGAACTGGTACCGGCGGTACGGTGCGCACGGCGTGCTCCAGCGGCTGCTGCTCGAACACCGCAACGCCGGACACATGAACGTCATCGACGAAGGTCAGGCGTGGCACATCTGCGTGAGCCCGAACGTGGTCAGCGCGCTGCTGGATGACTTCGCGCTGCGGACCGGCGGCTGACCCATGTGCGGCATCGCTCTGATCCTGGGAGACCACACCTACCCGACCGACCGGACCGTGTTCCGCGGCATGTTGGCGGCGTTGGAGCCCCGCGGCGAGATCACGGAGACGCTGACCGATGACAACGTCCAGGCCGGCACGCGTCGACTGCCCATTGTCGACCGGGACCACGCGAACCAACCATGGCAGTCTGCCGACGGCGATTGGTTGCTGTGCTACAACGGCGAGGTTTTCAACCATCGCGAGGTACGGGCCGACCTCGTGGCGCTCGGACGACCGATGCGCAGCGACAGCGACACCGAAGTCGTCCTCGAGGCGTTCCTCGCCTGGGGCGGCTCGGCCGTGCAACGGCTACGCGGGGAGTTCGCGTTCGCCATCGTGCACCGACCGACGGGCCGTACGTATCTCGCCCGCGACCCGCTCGGCGTCAAGCCGCTCTATTGGTCCCGCCGCGCCGGCCGACTCCATGTGGCCTCCGAGGTCAAGGCACTCGCGCCGCTCGGCATGCCGATCGCCGAGATCCCGCCCGGGCACCACGGCTGGGCCGGGCCTTACATCGAGCCGGAGCTCACTCCGTACGTCAACCTGCCACGGCTCGGGGCGGGTCAACTCACGCTCGATGACCCCGACGAAGCGGCGAAGCTCGTCCGCACCGCGTTGCGGGACAGCATTCGCGTCCGCGTCGACACCGACCTCCCGGTTGGTGTGATCCTCTCCGGAGGGCTCGACAGCTCACTCACGCTCATGCACGTGAAGGAGTTCCACCCCGATTGCGTCGCGTTCACCATCGGCGCACCCGGGAGCGAAGATCTCGCGTACGCTCGCCGGCTCGCGACCGACCTCGGCGTGCCGCACGAGGTCATCGAACTCCCACCACGCGATGTACGACTGGCCGACATTCGCGAGGCGATCCGGATATCCGAGCTCAGTGAGTACGGCGACATCATCAACGCGGTGGTGTCGGTGCCGCTGTTCCGGCGCGTACGGGAACTCGGCGTGAAGGTTGTGTTGACCGGTGACGGTTCCGACGAACTGTTCGGCGGCTATCCCATGTATCACCACTCCGACGGCGACGCGGCCCGCCGACTCTTCCTGCACAAGATTCGCAACCTGTGTCGTACGGAATTGCAGAGAGTGGACCGCGCCAGCATGGCGTACGGAGTGGAGGCCCGCGTGCCGTTCCTCGACCTCGCGGTCGTCGAGTTGGCGATGCGCCTGCCGCTGCACCTGAAGCTGCGCGACGGGCAGGAAAAGTGGATCCTCCGGCAGGCGTTTGCCGACGTGTTGCCGGACTACATCCGCGCCCGGCCGAAGAATCCGATGTCCCACTCGTCCGGCCTGCACGAGCGGGCCCGACTGTACAAGCCGTTGTTCGCGCACCTGCACCGCTCGTACGGCTACGACCTGCGCGAACGCGTACGCCGCGACTTCAGCGTCGTGCTAGCGCGGAGCGGGCATGACGTGGACCGTGCCGTCGCCGCAAAGGCGGCGCGTACCGACTACACCGCGCTGGAACACGCTCGGGACTTGGCCGGCGCGATCCGCTGGAACGTCGTACGTCCACGAGCCGATCGGGACGTCGACGTCCGCTAGCCAAGGTCCGCCGCTAGCCAGGTCCGCCGCTAGCCAGTCCGCCGCTAGCCCAGCTCCGCCAACGAACGGCTCGGATCGGCCAGCGCCGCCGGGTCGACGGCCGTACCGGCGTATCCCGCACGCACCAACCGTTGGATGTCGTCCTGCACGTCCCAGACGTTGGCGTTCATGCCGGCGAGTACGCGACCGCCGGACACCCAGAACGCCACGAACTCCGGTGCGTTGCCGTCGACGATCTCCGTCGACCCGCGGAACACCACCTGGTCGTAACCGCCCGGCTCGACGTACCCGGAATACTCCAGACCGAGGTCGTACTGATCCGAGAAGAAGTACGGCACGCGGTCATAGGACACGGCCTGGCCGAGCATCGACCGGGCCGCCGCCGGGCCGCCGTTGAGGGCATTGGCCCAATGCTCGACGCGGATCGGCCGGCCGAGGAGCGGGTTGTGGGAAAGCGCCACGTCCCCCGCCGCGAAAATGCTCGGATCCGACGTACGCAATGCCGCGTCGGTCACGATGCCGTTGGCGACATCGAGCCCGGCCGCCGCCGCCAACTCCACGTTAGGCCAGATGCCAATGCCGGCGATCACGACATCGGCCGGCACCTCCGTACCGTCGGTCAGCACGACGGAGCGGACATCGCCGTTGCCACGTAGCTCACGCACACCGATGCCGCACTTGAACGTCACACCGTGCGCCTCGTGCAGAGCCAGGAACACGCGCGCCACCTCGGCCCCGAGCACACGTTGCAGTGGCAGCGCGGTCATCTCGACGATGGTGACCGTCGCGCCGTGCGTGCGAGCCGCCGCCGCGACCTCCAGCCCGATCCAGCCGCCGCCGATGACGACCACATGCGCGCCGTCGACCAGACGCTTCGCAAGGTTCTCGCTGTCGGCCATGGTGCGCAGGTAAAGCACACCGCCCAGGTCGGCGCCGGGCACGTCGAGCCGGCGGGGCGACGACCCGGTCGCCAACAGCAGCCGGTCGTAGGCGACTCGGTCACCGTCGGCGAGCACCACGGCACCGTTGGGACGGTCGATCACCTCGGCAGCGATCCCGGCCCGCAGTTGTACGTCGTTCGCGGCGTACCAGTCGGGGTCGTGCACGAAGGCGGTGTCGAGGTCGGCCGTACCCAGTAAATGGCCCTTCGACAGCGGCGGCCGTTCGTACGGACGGACCGCTTCCTCGCCGATCAGCACGATCCGGCCGTCGAAGCCCTCGCCGCGTAGCGTTTCGGCGGCCTTGGCGCCGGTCAGCCCGGCACCGACGATCACGAACTGCTCAGTCATGATGCGCTCCCAAACGGGTTCGGGTCAGCGTCGTCCGACGCCGGTGAGGTCGAGGAATTCCGCACGCGACCCGGCGTTGTCCCGCAGCGCGCCGAGCAGTGTCGAGGTGAGCGTCCGAGCGCCGGCCGCCTGCACACCGCGCAACGTCATGCACAGGTGCTCAGCTTCGACCACGACGCCGACGCCCCGAGGCCGCAACTGGGTGTCCAGCCAATCGGCAACCTGCTTCGTCAGCCGCTCCTGCACCTGTGGGCCGTGCGCGAAGAGTTCCACCACCCGGGCGAGCTTCGACAGCCCGAGAATGCGATCTCCCGGCAGGTAGCCGACGTGCGCGACGCCGACGAACGGCAACAGATGGTGCTCGCACACCGAGCGGATCGGGATGTCCCGGACGAGCACGAGTTCGTCGTAGCCCTCGTCGTTCGGGAAGGTCGTGACGTTGAAATCGCGAGGAGTAAGCAGCTCGGCGTAGGCCTCGGCCATCCGTCGCGGCGTGTCGCGCAGGCTTTCGGTGGACAGGCTCACGCCGAGGGCCTGCAGGAAATCGGCGGCCGCGCGCTCCGCGGCCGCAAGATCGCGATCAGGCACATCTGGTACGGCGCGAAGCGGCGCCACCTTCACGACCGGAGCCGGCGCCGCACTCCGTCCGATCTCTGCCACTGGCTGCACGGCGCCTCCTGAAGATTCTCCTTGCGCCGTCGGCGATCATTTTCACCAACGCTCGCTCTCGCAATTACCGATCCTCCCCCTCTGCCCGCCTATTATCAATAGCAAGTGTTGGTGATATTCTCGGAGTGTGGCAGGCACCCGCTGGCAGGCTGTCGCCGCACTTGTCGACCCGGTGCGGCGGGCGCTCTACGACCACGTACGGCGGCAGGCGCATCCGGTCAGCCGCGAGGAGGCGGCCGACGCGGTGTCCATTTCCCGCAATCTGAGCGCCTTCCACCTGGACAAGCTCGTCGATGCCGGCCTGCTGCGCGCCCGATATGAGGCACCGGCGGACCAGCCTCGCGGGCGGGGCCGGGCACCCAAGGTCTACGAACCGGCCGACGGCACCCTGACGATGAGCGTGCCGCCGAGGCAGTACGAACTGGTCGGCGAAATCCTCGCGGACGCGGTGGCCGGCGATCCGAGCGATGCCCGAGCGGCCGCCGAACGGCACGCTGCCGACGTCGGCCGAAAGATCGGCGCGGCCCACCGCGACCACCCGACGGCCGACGTCGCGGGTACGGCGGATCACGTCGCGGGTATGGCGGCCGACGACGTATCAGCGGCGTACGCGACGCTGGCCGACCTCGGCTTCGAACCGCGTCTGGGGCCGACCGGTGAACTGTCGCTCGGCAACTGTCCCTTCCACGGTCTCGCCGTGCGCCACCCGGAACTGGTCTGCGGCCTGAACGAGGCGCTCATCTCCGGCGTGCTCGACGGACTCGGCGCGGACGGCTTGTGTGCCCGCCTGCAGCCCGATCCCGGATCCTGCTGCGTCCGGGTCTCGGCGGCGGGCAAGGGTTAGTCGCCTCCGGTGACGGGTAGTGACGGAACGCCCCGTCCCCCAATCGTCGCGAGGCCACCGTGGAGATCAACGAGAATGCTCAGGTCGACCCGACCCAGATCGATGACCAGCGTGGCGGCGGTCGCATGGGTGGGCTCGGCGGCCTGGGTGGCGGTCGCATCCCGATCCCGACCAGCAAAGGCGGCCTGATCGTCACCGTCATCACGATCCTGATCGCTCTGGCCGGTGGCGGCTTCGCTGGCGTCAACGCACTCAGCGGCGGCGACGGTTCGTCGAGCGCCGTGTCGGATTGTTCGAGCGCCAACCCGAACCGGGACCAGCAGACCGACTGCCGCAACGAACTGTTCGTCGAGTCGATCCAGAATTTCTGGCAGACCGAGACTCCGCAGGTGTTCGGCGAGCCGTACACCCGGTCGCAGACCGAGTTCTTCAGCGGGTCTACCGACACCGGCTGCGGACCGGCGGACACCGGCGTCGGACCGTTCTACTGCCCGGAGGACAACAAGGTCTACATCGACCTGACGTTCTACGACGAGCTCACCAACCAGTTCGGTGCGAAGGGCGAGTTCGCGCAGCCGTACGTGCTGGCGCACGAGTACGGCCACCACATCCAGGACATCATCGGCACCGAGGCGGCCATGCGAAGGGCACAGCAACGGGATCCCGACAATGCCAACAAGCTCTCGGTGATGCTCGAATTGCAGGCCGACTGCTACGCGGGTGTCTGGGCCAAGCACGCCGAGTCGACGACGGACACGCATGGCACGCCGATCTTCACGAGCATCACGTCGCAGGACATCCAGGATGCCGTCACGGCGGCCGGTGCTGTCGGCGACGACGCGATCCAGAAGAAGATGGGCGGCCAGGTCGACGAGTCGGCGTTCACTCATGGATCGTCGGCCCAGCGCGAGCATTGGCTCACCACCGGCTACTCCACCGGCGACCCGAAGGCCTGCGACACGTTCGGCTCGGCCTTGTCCTGAGCGCATCCTCGTCGTGATCATGGGCCGCCCGAATCCGCGACGGACAGCATCACCCAGAAATAGTACGAGATTAGTTGGCCGTGAGCCAACTAATCTCGTACTCTTGTGAGTATGGGTGTGAAGGAGGGCGTCGCCAACCGGCCCGACGTGACCGCAGTGCCACGAGAGCTCGCGGCGCTCCCGATGCGTACCTTGCGACCGCAGCAGGCCGACGGCATCTACGCCCAGCCGCGTGCGGAGATGCTGCGGCTGGAGCGGCGCGGCGCCCTACATCGATTAGCGCGTGGTTACTACGTCGTGGTTCCCCAGGAACACGTCGGTACGGAGTGGATGCCAACAATCGAGAGCGCAGCGGCCGGCATCGCGACGGCGGATTTCGGTCCCGGCAACGCGATCCTGATGGGCTTGTCGGCCGCTCGGTGGCATGGGGCAATTCCTCGTGCGATCGGCATTGCATTCGTTGCCGTGCCGGGCCAACGCAACTCGATCGCACTAACCGACCGGACGGCGACAGTCCGGTTCGTGACGCGCGACACTGCCCGCCTGGACGCCGAACGGGTCACGACCGAACTCGGGCCGACGCTGGTGACGACGGCCGAACAGACGATCCTCGACCTCGCTCGCCGTCCCGCCCTCGGCGGCGCCGAAGACCAGGCCCGAGAGGCGGTCCGCGCATTGTTCGCCCGCGCGGATCAGGAGTTGATCAACGAGCTCGCCACCAGTCAGCGCATGCGCGCGTCCTTGCGGCGCGCGCAGAGTTGGGCTCAGGATCGCAGGCCATGACGGCACCCGGACTCGACGTTGACGAAGCGCACCTCGTCGCGGCCCAATTCGGCGTCGCGATCGAACAGATTCGCCGCGACCACCTCATCTCCCATATCCTCGCCGCGCTCAGCAATCATTGTCGCGACCAGCTGATCTTTTTCGGCGGAACCGCACTCGCCCGAAGCCACGTGCCGGACGGGCGCCTCAGCGAAGACATCGACCTGATATCCGTTGACACACGACCGGCCACCGCCGCCGCGATCGAGCGAACGTTGGCGTCAGCGCTCCGCCGCAGCCACGGGCGCATCACCTGGGCGCCCACGCTTGCCGGCGTCCGCGACACCGATCCAGCCGTGCTCGTCGCCGCGGACGGACAACTCGCGGTACGGATTCAGCTGCTCAATGCGCTCGGCTACCCGGCGTGGCCCACCGAGATCCGCGCTATGGAGCAGCGATATCGCGACGTAGAACCCGCGACGCTACGAGTACCCACTATCGAGGCGTTTGTCGCGTGGAAGACAGTCGCTTGGCTCGATCGACAAGCGCCCCGCGACCTCTATGACCTGTGGGCGCTGGCGCGACGCGATTCGATAAACCGACGCGCAGCCGACCTGTTCGTCGCGCACGGTCCGAGCGGCAAACCACCGCAGACGTACATGTTCGCAACGGCACCGACCGAGGCCCAGTGGACAGAGCAGCTGTCGAACCAGACGACCTTGACGGTTTCCGCCACCGACGCCCTGCGCGTCGTCGCCGACGCGTGGGCCCGCGCAACGACCTGAGCACGCCCGAGCGCAATCACCAACGGACGGCCTAGTTCACCAAGTCGCCGAGTGGGACATCGGGGTCGGCCAGACGGTCCAGATCGACCGTGCGCCCGGCGTACCCGGCTCGGACAAGTTTCTGGATGTCGTCCTGTACGTCCCAGACGTTGGCGTTCATTCCGGCGAGCACCCGACCACCGGCGATCCAGAACGCCACGAACTCCGGCGCCTTCCCGTCAACGAATTCGGTCGATCCACGGAAGACGACCCGGTCGTATCGGCCCGGCTCGACGTATCCGGAATACTCCATACCGAGGTCGTACTGGTCGGAGTAGAAGTACGGCACCCGGTCGTACGTCATGTCCTGGCCCAGCATCGCCTTGGCGGCCGCCGGGCCACCGTTGAGGGCGTTGGCCCAGTGCTCGACGCGTATCCGTGAGCCGATCAACGGGTTGTGTGAGTTCGCGACGTCTCCGCAGGCGTAGATCGCCGGGTCGGACGTGCGCAGCGATGCATCGGTCAGGACGCCGTTGTCGACGTCCAGGCCGGCCGACGAGGCAAGTTCGACGTTCGGCTGCACGCCGATGCCGACGATCGCGACGTCGGCCGGGATCTCGCTGCCGTCGGCGAGCCGGACACCACGCAGCGCGCCGCCGGCGCCGAGGAATTCGGCGATTCCGGACGACAGTCGCAGGTCCACGTCGTGCGCGCGGTGAAGGTTTGCGTAGACCGTCGCTACCTCGTCGCCGAGCACCCGTTGCAGTGGCAGCGCCGCGGTCTCGATAACGGTCGCGTGTGCACCGTGCTTGCGGGCGGCCGCGGCCGTCTCCAGACCGATCCAACCGGCGCCGATCACCACAACGCGTGTGCCCTCGGTCAGCGACGCCAGCAAGTTGTCCGAGTCCGGCAACGTCCGCAGGTATCGCACGCCGATGTGGTCGGTGCCCGGGATGTCGAGCCGGCGAGGCCGGGCCCCGGTGGCCAGCAGCATCTTGTCGTAGACAAGCGGTTCGAAGCCGTCGAGCGTCAGCGTGCGACGATGCGCGTCCAACGCCGTAACGCGTACGCCGAGCAGCAGCTCGATGTCATTCGCCGCATACCAGCTCCCATCGTGCACGAAAGCCTTGTCCCGAGCGCCCGTGCCGAGCAGATACTCCTTGGACAGTGGCGGCCGTTCGTACGGCCGTTCCGTCTCGTCGCCGATCAACACGATCCGGCCGGCGAATCCCTCCGCGCGTAGCGTTTCTGCCGCTTTCGCACCGGCAAGTCCGCCGCCGACGATGACGAATGTGTCGCTCATCCCGAGCTCCTATCGCTCACACTGGCCTGCTCATGTCGTGCCGGTCGGCGACGTCCGCCAGCGCGGCGTGTTCGCGCGGATCGATCGTCACCTCGATCGCATCACATGCGGCGGCGATCTGGCCCGGTGTCCGTGGGCCGATGATGGCCGCGGTTACGCCCGGGTCGTTGATCACCCACGCCAACGCCAACGTGGGCAACGATAGACCGCGCGCCAAGGCCGCCCCCGCCAGTTCATCGATCATCCGGTACGTCGAACCGGTGGTGAACGAAGCGTACGGCTCCGGACGCAGCGTCATCCGTGAGCCGGCCGGATACGGCGAGCCGGCTCGGTACTTTCCGGTCAGCCAGCCGCCGGCGAGCGGACTGAACGCGGTGAACGCGACGCCGTGGCGGCCGCAGATCGCGAACGCGTCGGCAGCTGCTGCCCGGTCGAGCAGGCTGAAGCTGGACTGAAGGTTGACCGGCTCGGCGTATCCGCCCACCGTCGCGGCCGCGATCGCGGTCTGGAGCTGTACACCGGAGAAGTTCGACAGCCCGTAGTTGCGGATCTTGCCAGCCTGGATCAGCTCGTCGAACGTCGCGACCGACTCCGCCAGCGGGACGTCAGGATCCGGCTCGTGGGCCAGATAGAGGTCGACCCGATCCGTATGCAGGCGCCGAAGGCTCACGTCGATCTGCGACCGGATGTGCTGCCGTGACAGACCCTCGTCGCCCGGATCGGTGCCGACCCGGTTGCGTACCTTGGTGGTCAACACGATCTCATCTCGCGCGCCCGATCGGCTGGCCAGCCATCGACCGACCCACTCCTCGGAGCGGCCACCGCCGTAGGAGTTCGCGGTGTCGAAAAGCGTGATGCCGGCGTCCCGAGCGGCGTCCATGAGCGAGAACGCCGTTCGCTCGTCGTCGCCGCGGTCGAAGAGCTCCGGGGTCGACCCGATCCCGCCGAAATTTCCGCAGCCGAGCCCGAGGACGGACACCTCGAGATCCGATCGGCCCAGCCGCGCGTAGCGCATATGACTGTCCTACCGCATTGATCGATCTCTCGCTACGAACATGGCCCGTACCCGAGCCCTCGCCGTTAACGGATCACGCGATAGTCGACGAGCAGATAGCCCGTCGGTGACATCTCGCTTCGGATCGATTCGAGCTGAATCGATGGCAACCCGTCGAGGAGTCGTCGTCCACCGCCGACGATCCTCGGCGCTATCACGAGCCTGAGTTCGTCGACAACGTCGGCGGCGAGCAGCGCCTGCGCGACCGAGATACTTGCGTGGACGCCGACATCGCCGCCGCGCTGCTGCTTGAGATCCCGAACGAATTCGACCAGCCCGCCGTCGAGCGCCGTCGCGTTGGCCCAATCTCGGTCAAGGGGCGTCGATGTCGCGACGTACTTCGTGACACCGTTGATGAATGTCGCGAATGGTTCGATCTGGCTGCTCGGCCAGAACTGCGCCCACTCGGTGTAGCTACGGCGGCCGAGAATGACCGCGTCCTGTGTCGCGATCACCGCGGCAAGGTTGGCGTTCATCCTCGCGTCCCAGTCGGCGAAGAAACTATCTGGGGACTCGGCTACCCCGTCGAGGGACAACAACTCGTACACGACGATCTTTCGCACGCCGTACACCTCCGATCGATGGCGATGCTACTGGTTGACCGATCAAGCTGCCGGACGAGAGCGCAGTGTCGGCGTACCCACGTATGGTTTTTGGTGTGACGACCGTGATCCGACCCGCCGCAGCCCGACCGCGTGCCCCGATCGGCGGCTTGTTGCGCAGCTGGCGCCAGACGCGCCGGGTCAGCCAGCTCGAGCTGTCCTCGGTCAGCGGCGTCTCGTCGCGGCACCTGAGCTTCATCGAGACCGGTCGGGCGAAGCCCAGTCGAGAGATGGTCCTCCGCCTCGCGGCCGAGCTGGACGTGCCGCTGCGCGAACGCAACGCGCTGTTGCAGGCGGCCGGGTTCGCGCCGGAATATTCGGAGACGCCGCTCGACGCACCGGAGATGGCGCCCGTGTCCGACGCGATCGACACGGTCCTGCGTGGGCATCTGCCGTTCCCGGCGCTAGTGCTCGACGGACGCTGGAACCTGGTGCGAGCGAACCCCGCCGTGGCCGTCTTCACGGCCGGCCTTCCGCCGCATCTGACCGGTCCGACGGCCAACACGATGCGCATCACGCTGCATCCGGACGGCCTCGCGCCCGACCTGGTCGACCACGCGCTGGTGCGGCAGCGCTTCTTGCGCCGAGTGCGACGACAGGCGGCGGCGACCGGCGATCCGGCGATCGCCGCGCTGGCCGACGAATGCGAGGCTTATCCGCATCCGGGTGATCCCGACGATCCAGCCACCGCCACGCCCGATGCCGACATCGTGATGCCGTTTCGGCTGCGCCGGGGCGGGCGCGTCCTCAACATGTTCAGCACGATCGCCACGTTCGGCACGGCGACCGATCTGACGGTGGCGGAGCTTTCGATCGAGACGTTCTTCCCGGCTGATGCCGAGACTGCGAGCTACCTCACGTCCATGGCTTCCGCGCCGGTGTGAACCTCGGCGGTCGCGCTGCGTGGCCCGAGTTGTTCATGCAGCTCAGCGCGTCTCCATTACCTCTGTGGTAATCGACAGGCCGGTTGACCTGCGGCGATGCTTCGGCCATGACCACGAACGACACAGTTGACATCACCACTGCCCCGGTCGCGACCGCGCCGATGGCACGTCGCACCCCCGAGTGGGCCACCCTGCTCGTGATCCTGGCCGGCACGTTCATGATCACGCTCGACTTCTTCATCGTGAACGTGGCGATCCCGACCATGCAGAAGGACCTGCACGCGAGCGCCGGCGACATCCAATGGACTGTCGCCGGTTACGGGCTGGCCATCGCGGCCGGCGTGATCACCGCGGGCCGACTCGGCGACATCTACGGACGGCGACGCGTGTACGCGGTCGGCCTCGCGTTTTTCACACTCGCGTCCCTCGCGTGCGGGCTCGCCGCAACGGCGCCGGAACTCGTCGCGGCCCGGGTGGCCCAAGGGATCGCCGCCGCACTCCTCACCCCGCAGGTGCTCGCGATCGCGAGTACGGCGTTCACCGGTCGCGCACTGACGCGGGCCTTCACCGCGTACGGCCTGACGATGGGCATCGCGGCCGTGTTCGGTCAGCTCATCGGGGGTCTGCTGATCCAGGCCGACCTGTTTGGGCTCGGTTGGCGTACGTGCTTCCTCATCAACCTGCCGATCGGGATCGTCGCGCTCGCGTTGACCCGCCGGACCGTGCCGACCTCGGCCGGAACCCACACGGCCCGCCTCGACGTGATCGGGATGGTCACGGTGACGCTGGCCCTTGTCGCGATCGTGCTGCCGATGATCGAGGGTCAGTCGCTCGGCTGGCCGTGGTGGACGTACGTCAGCTTCGCCGCCGGCGCCGTACTCGCCGGGGGGTACGTGTTCTACCAGCGGGCCCTCACGAGGCGCGGTGGCGCGCCGCTCATCGACCTGTCGATGTTCCGGTCGCGCGGCTTCGCGGTCGGGATTGGCACGCAGATCGTGTTCTGGACCGGCCAGGCATCGTTCTTCCTCGTGTTCGCGATCTATTTGCAGGAAGGACGCGGGCTGTCGGCGCTGACGTCCGGTGTCGTATTCACTGCGATCGGCGCCGGCTACCTCGTCACGTCGATGAACGCCGGCCGATTCGCGGCGCGACTCGGACGCCAGTCGGTCGCGCTCGGGACGCTTCTCATGGCGATCGGTCTCGTCGGCATGATCGTGACCGTGCACGCCATCGGCACCACGGGAGCGATCGAGTGGCTGGTTCCGTCGCTCGTCCTGGACGGGGCCGGGATGGGGATTGCCCTGTCACCGCTGGCCTCGATCGCCCTGTCGTATGTGCCGGCTCGCCACGCGGGCGCCGGTGCCGGCGTGCTGTCCACAGCGATGCAGGTCGGTGGCGCCATCGGCATCGCGGTGATCGGCATCGTGTTTTATCACGGGATCGATGGCGGCAGCGGCATCCCGAGCGCGTTCGCCGACGGCCTCGTGTTCCTGGCGATTGTTGAACTCGCGGTCGCCATTCTGATCCAGTTCCTGCCGCGTCCGTCCGCCGCGTCGGACGTCGCGGTGTCGTCGTAACGTCGGACGTCGCGTCAAGGTCGTGACGTCGGACATCGCGGCAAAGTCGCCCGCTCGGCCGTCCACGATGGACGGGCGAGTGAGCCGAGAGCGGAATCAGCGCACGGCGCAAACGGCTAGCCCGTCGGCGCCGTGCACTGCCACTCTCGGTCGCATGATGACGAGCGAGCCAACCGGAACGACTGGGCCAACCGGCACGACCGGGCCAACCGGAGCGACCGGGCCAGCCGGCGCGTCGGCGAACACACCAGTCATGCAACGTGGGTCGCGCAAACTCGGCTTCGGCGGCGAGGTCGCGCGACTCTACGCGCGGTATCGGCGAGGCTATCCGCCGGCGGTGATCGACGCGATCGTCGACGCGTTCGGATTGTCACGCAACGACACCGTGATCGATCTCGGCTGCGGGACCGGGCAGCTCACCGTACCGGTGGCCGCTCGTGTCCGATCCGTGGTCGGCGTCGATCCGGAGCCGGACATGCTCTGGCTCGCGCGCGGCTACGACGAGGACGCTCCGAACGTCACGTGGGTGCTTGCCTCCGACGAGGATCTGCCCGCGATCGGCGCGAGTCTGGGTAACCGTCCGGTCGGCGCGGTCACGGCCGCGACCGCCCTGCATTGGATGGACGACCTGGCGGTCTTCCAGACAGCGCACAAGCTGGTCCGGCCGGGTGGCGGCGTCGCGGTCGTGACCAATGGCAAGCCGTTGTGGCACCTCGAGATCGGGTGGTCGCGGGCGCTACGTGGCTTTCTCGAGGGCTGGATGGGACGGCCGGCGACGATGGGCTGCGGCACCGACTCCGAGGCCCAGCAGCGCTATCGAGATCACCTCGGCGCCGCTGGTCTGCGGGTGTCGGCGACGCGGATCGCCTACGACGGCAGTCTCGACTTCGATCACCTGGTCGGCGGTGTGCTGTCGACATTCCCGGAGCGGATGCTGCCGCGTGGTGAGGAACGGCAACACTTCCGGGACGGATTGCGTGACGCCGTCGGTGACGGGCCGTTCCCGGAGAGGGTCGAGGTCGGGCTCCTGTTCGGCGTACGAGAGTAGAGGCTGGCCGTCACGTCCACAGACGTACGAGCGCCGTCGTGAGACAGGCGAGCGTGACGACGACGAGAAACGGCGCCCGCAACACGATCGCTGTCACGGCCGCGGCGAGCCCGGCCGCGCGCGCATCCAGGACGATGCGGTGGCCCGTAGTGAACGTCTGGATCACCACCAGCGCCATCAACATCGCGATCGGCAGCAGTGCCGCCATCCGCCGTACCCGGGGATTGTCGAGAACGCGGCGCGGCACGGACAGGCCCGCGAGCTTGAGCAGGTAGCAGGCCAGCGATCCGGCCAGGACCGCGACCCACGTCATGCCGGCTCACCGCTCGGCTCGCCCGCCCGTTCGGCGAGATCCGGCCCGGGTCCACGCCACAGACCGGCGAGCATGGCGACGGCCGCCGCAAGCAGGACAGGTACGCCGGCTGGGACGTACGGGGCGGCGACCAGCGCGACGGCCGCGGCGCCGAGCGCTATGGCCCACGGCTCACGACCGCGCATCCGGGGGGCGAGCAGGGCGGCGAACGCGGCCGGCGCGGCGGCGTCCAGACCGAGCACATTGGGATCCGCGATAAGTCCGGCACCGACCGCGCCGAGCAGTGTTGCGGCGTTCCACAGCACGAACACGGCGATCCCGGTCGCCCAGAACCCGAGGCGTCCAGCTGGCTCCGTGGCTTGGGTCGTGGCCACGGCCGTGCTTTCGTCGATGACCACGTGTGCCGCGGCCGCCCGTCGCCATCCGCGCACGCCGAGCAGGTGCGCGAGGCGAAGGCCGTAGAAAGAGTTGCGCGACCCGAGCAGCGCCGCCGTACCGGCCGCCGCGGCGACGCCTCCGCCGGCGGCGAGAATGCCCACGAGCGCGAACTGCGAGCCGCCGCTGAACATGAACAACGACAACACGCAGGTCTGGGCGACGTTCAGCCCGGAGGCGACGCCGATCGCGCCGAACGAGACGCCGTACGCGCCGGTGGCCACGCCGACGCCCATCGCCGCTCGGAGAACGGCCGCCCGTTCCGGCGTGCCCCGCGCCGGAAATCGCGCAGCCTCCGACGGCCGGCCGGCCCCCGTGTCGTTGGTCATGATCGCAGCGTATGTGCCGTGTCGAGCGTAAATTCGGCGGCATGAGCGTCGCGCACATGGTGGGCTTCGGGTTCAAGCAGGCGTGGCTCGCTCTCCGTGAGCCGGTTGGTGACGCCGTCGAGATCTGCGCCGCACTCGGCGCAAACGACCTCGGTACGGTCGACTGGCAGCACGGAATCGACCTGGCGTACCTCACCGACAACCGCATTGCGATCACGCCCGCGTTGTCCGGTGCGGGCGGCATCTCGTGGACGCTCGTCGCCGGCCGATTGTTCTTCATCGATGCCGGAATGCCCGACATCGTGGAATTGTCCGACCGCCTCGGCACCGAGGTGCAATTCTTCGCCACGCACCGGGTAGTCGAGGCGCATTTCTGGGAACGCGCCGTCGAGGGCAAGCTCATCCGCTCGTTCCGCTACGTCGGCGAGACCGGCGAAATCGCCCGCTGGTACGGCGAACCGGATGCGACCGAACTGGCGATCGGCCTTCCGCCGACTTTCGATACCGAAGCCGAGCCCGAGGACCAGCCGAACATCGTCGTCGACGAGGATGACGTCATGACAGTCGCCGCCGCATGGAGCCTGGATCCGACGGAACTCGAGGGCCAGTCCGCCCCCGGCCCGATCCACGTCGCCGCCCGGTGAACGCGGCCGCCCGGTGAACGGCCCCTTGGTAAACGGCCCCGCTCGGTGAACGGCCCCGCCCAACCGTGTCGTGAACCCGCGGCGGTCGGCTCCCGATGATCGAACGCGATGAGATCCTCGCCGTCGTGCATGGGTACGTCGAGCGGCATCCGGACGAACGCGAGCACCTTCGACCACTGCTGAACCAGCTCGACGCCGTGCTCCCGATCACCGACCGTACGGCGTACCCGGGGCATCTGACCGCTTCGGCACTGGTGGTCGACGACGACGGCCGCATGCTGCGGATCTGGCACAACGTCTTCGCCAAGTGGTTACAGCCGGGCGGCCACTTGGAGCCGGTGGACAGCAACCTCCTCGACGCCGCGGTCCGCGAGCTGGCCGAAGAAACCGGCGTGATCCTCGACGCGACAGCCCTACTGGGCAGCGATACCAGCGCGGCCGGCCCCATCGACATCGACGTGCACCCGATCCCGGCGAACCGGAACAAACGCGAGGCGAAGCACTATCACTTCGATCTCCGGTACGCGTTCCGGTTGGCGGCGGCGGCCGAGGTGAGGTTGCAGTGGGAAGAGGTGAGCGGCTTCCAGTGGATTCCGATCGACGAGATCAGGTCGCCGCGGATCGCGGCGAAGCTGGGCTCTGCGCTGCGGCGGCACGCGGCCCAGGGCACCGGCATGCGCACCGGCACCGCGTCAGCACAGCCGCCGGTGCCACGCGATCGCGGCCGGATCGGTGAGGCTCGCGACCTGGTCGATGACGACGCGTAGGCGGGACGCGTCGTCCGGAGCCGTACGCCACAGCGGCGCGAAGACCGGGTCGAGCGCGTCGGCACCGCGTACGGTCAGCGCGCCGACGAGTTCGACCAGCGTGTCGAACTGCTCGGCGTAGCGCTCGCGAGCGCCGGGACGGCGCATGACGTAGCGCAGGGCCAGTCCCTTGAGCAGGGCGCACTCGGCCCGGGTCCGCCGTGGCACGACGAGGTTCGCGTCGTAACGGCACAACGGCTGCTCTCCGCTGGCTCGGAACGTCGCCGTCAAGGCGGCCGCGACAAACCGGCCGGTCAGCACGCTGGTCGCCTGCTTGAGCCCGACCAGGGCGCGATGGCTGCCGTCGAACGCGTACATCGGGGCGAGCGCCGGATCGTCGAGGACCTCATCGAGCACGGCCGCGAGATCGCCGGCCGACTCGGCCGAATACGCCGACGCAACGTCGGTACACAGCGCCTGCCGCTCCGACTCGTCGTCGCGCAGCAGCGCCAGCCGCAGATAGCCGCCGTGGATGCCGTCCTCCACGTCATGCACGGAATACGCCACGTCGTCGGCCCAGTCCATCACCTGGGCCTCGAGGCACGTACGCAATGGCGAGGTCGCCTGCGCCCGTAGCCAGGTGAAGACCGGCAGGTCGTCGTCGTACACACCGAACTTGCGCTGCCCGGCGTCGACCGTCCACGGATATTTGCAGCAGGCGTCGAGCGTCGCCCGGGTCAGATTCAGACCGGCCGATGCGCCGTCGGCGCCGAGAACCTTCGCCTCGATCCGGCTTAGCACCCGCAGCGTCTGCGCGTTGCCCTCGAATCCGCCGCACGCCTGAGCCACCTCGTTCAGCGCATCTTCGCCGTTGTGGCCGAAGGGCGGATGCCCGAGGTCGTGAGCGAGACCGGCGGTGTCGACGACGTCCGGGTCGCAGCCGAGCCGCAACCCCATCTCCCGCGCCAGTTGAGCGACCTCCAGCGAATGGGTCAGTCGGGTGCGCAGAAAATCGTCCGTACCGGCCATATGCACCTGGGTTTTGGCCGCGAGTCGGCGGAATGCTGCCGAGTGCAGCACCCGTGCACGGTCACGCTGAAACGGCGAACGACGCGCCTCGATCGGCAGCGTCGTGGGGTCTTTGGGTGCCTCATCGACGAAACGCTCGTCGTCGCGCGGTCGCCCGTCGATGTCTCCTGCGCTGGTCATCAGCGCCGAGCCTAGCGCCATGGATCCGAGTCGGCCGCGCGGCGGCGCGTTGACCGATCGCCGGCCCCGCACTGTCGGATGCCCGATCGATCGCGTCCGGGCGACCCTACGCAGCCGTAACATCGCGCGCACTTGTGAAGCATCGGAGAGTGCTATGAAGCTGTTCCACCGAGCCGCCGCACCCTCGAACACCGTGCTTCGTCGCCCCGCCCTGGTAACGCACGTCGAAGCGCCGCCGCAGGGTGCCCCGCACCACGGTGCGCTGTCGCGCGGGACCATCCGCGTCATCGTCGATCTCGGCTCCGGGCCGGTCGAGGTCGCGGGCACGTTCCGGTTCGCGGACGATCATTGGCTGGTACGGGGAATGGACGTGACCGTGCTCGTCGACCCGGCCCGGCCGACCGAATTCGACGTGGACTGGACGTCGGTGGCGAGCATGTCCGATCGTGTCGCCGCGAACGATCCGGCACTGGCGGATCCGTTCGCCGCCGGACGTCGGGTCGCACAGGCGGTCGGCCTCACCCGCGAAGACACCGGCACGCGACGCCAGGACCGGTTCGGCGAACTGATGACCGCCGCCGCGGCCGCACCGCCTGTGGCCGGAAAGCTGCGCGCGGTCGTGCTCGTCGCCACTATTCGAGGACGCATGGAGATCGGTGGCTCCGAGCCAGGTCCGTCGACGACCGAAATCACCGTGCACCGCAACAGCGAAGCAGTGCTCGCGGTGAACATCCCCGGCCGGCCGCCCTACGCGGTCCTCGTCCGACACTTCAAGTTCCCGCGGCGACAGTCGGACATCACCGGTGCCGGGCTGCCGGCCCTCGTCTCTGCGACCGACCCGAATGACGTCGACGTGCAGTGGGGCGACGTACCGTCGGTCGCCACGCAGCTGGCCGACCGGATGTCGGCATCGATGTCGGCGGCACAGGATCGGATGGCGCGCCAGCAATCGATCAGCGCGCAGATCATGGCGGCGATGCACGAGCATCACGGGACCGGGTGGCCCGCGACGTATCCGCAACCCGACGACGGCGACGCATCGGCAGCGCACGCGGGCGACGCTCCGGTGCCGGCGTATCCACCGCCTGAAGCGGCCGCGACCGCCTATCCGCCGGCCGGACCGGCCGCCCACGCCCATCCGAGAGCCTCCGCCTATCCGACGGCCGCGTTCGGGGGGTCAATGCCTGCCGCCGGTTCCGGCTTTGCGGCACTCGCTCCGCAGATGCACGAGATGCTGATCGACAACTTGCGACGAACACTGCGCTACGTCTCCGATCCGGCGCAGCGGGGCATGATCGTCGATCAATATCGGGCGCTGGGCGTCGACATTGACGGCGAGGGGCTCGACGCCTGACGGCCGGCTCGTGCGTGTCCGCCGGCGGCTAGTCGAGAATCAGCCGGTGGACAACCCACCGCTGGCGTACGGCGAAGCCGAGCCGTTCGTAGACGCCGAGCGCGCCGGTCGGGTTGTCGGCGTCGACGCCGAGGGACGTGACCGTCTTGCCGTCGGCGGCCGCCAACGCAATCGTCTCCGACATCAGCGCGCTGGCCAGACCACGCTTACGCCACGGCCGACGGGTGGCCACCGAGCCGATGTAGTGGTGGCCGACCGCGTTGTCGTAACACAGGACAGCTGCGGCGATGTCGTCACCATCGAACGCGATTCGCGAATGTTCGGACCGGAACAGTTCCGAGTCGACGCTCCAGGCCCGCCACTGATCGAACGGGCGGTCTTCGTGACCCCAGTGGTCGCGGAACGCCTCTTCGACCGCCTCGTAAAGCTGGTGAGCCAGATCGGGTGAGTACGCCACGACGCGGAATCCGGCCGGCATCTCGGTCGGCGTGACCTGGGCGATCGGCGCGACCATCTCGAAGAAATAGCGCACCGGCCGCATGCCGAAGCGTTCGAAGAGGTGCGTGGCCTGCGTTTCCTTGACGCTCGAACCGACGTCGACCGACCATCCCGCACCGGGTGCGATCTCATCGCGCAACTCGCGCAGCCGGTCGATCTCCCAGCCGACCAGTTCGCGGCCGATGCCCCGGCCCGTCCAATCGGGATGTACGCCGGCGAAGGTATCGCCGAGTACGCCACCGTCGGGCGGCGGCGCGACCATGGCAAACGCGGCGAGCGCACCGTCGTCGGCAAACACGAGCCGCGTATCGGCATCGATGTCGCGGGTGAGCGCGACGACGACGTCGCGGATCTCGGCCGCGCTGTATATCGGTTCGCCGCCGACGGCGACCTCACGCACGTTTTGCAGTGCGGCGATCGCGGGCGCGTCGGCGTCCGTGTACGGGCGCGTTTTAAATTCCGACATCGCGCTACTCCACCGATCTCCGATAAGAGACGAACTTGTGCTTGACCTCGAAACCGAGGCGCTCGTAGACGCCGACCGCACCAGTCGGGCTGTCCGCGTCCACACCGAGCGAAGCGCTCGACTTTCCGTCCGCGACGGCCGCCGCGAGTGACGCCGAGATCAGCGCACTGGCGAGGCCGCGCTTGCGCCAGGGCCGCCGGGTGCCGACCTGCCCGATGTATTCGCGCCCTTCGACGTTGTCGTACGCCAGCACATAGCCCGCAATCTGGTCACCGTCGAACGCGATCCGGGTCAGGTCCGGCCGGAATTCCTCGGATTCCACCGTGCGGATGACCCACTTCTCGAACGGTCGACGTTGAAAGCCCCAATGGTCGCTGAACGCTTCCATGTGCGCCTCGTAGAGTTGCTTCGCGAGGTCCGGCACGTACGGCGTTGCAGCGAGACCGTCGGGCAGCACCATCTCCGGCCGCTGACCGTCCAATGGCGCGATCATCTCGAAGAAGTAGCGGACCGGCCCGAAGTCGAGCCGCTCGAAGAGGCGGATGGCCGCCGTGTCGTCGACACTCGCGCCCGCCTCGACGTGCCATTGATCGCTCGGCGCGATGTCGGAGTGCAATTGCCGGGCCCGGCCGTACTGCCAGGCCAGCAGCTCCCGGCCGAGACCGCGACCCTGGTAGGTCGGGTGCACGCCGCCGAGCATGTCGGCCCGCTGGCCGCCCTCGGGTGGTGGCGACACGATGCCGGCCGCGGCCAGCTCACCATCGGGCGTCACGACCAGCCGGGAGTCGGTTGCCGGGTCGCGCAGCCAGGCCTTGATGAAGCTGCGAATCTCGCCACCGGTCCAGCCGGCTTCGGCGCCATGCTTGGCGTCGACCGCGTTCATCAGATCCGCGATCGCCTCGGCGTCAGATTCAACGTACGGACGGATCGTGAGCTGTTCTGTCATGTCACGCCACCGTCCAGTGAAAGACCACGACCTTGTGTCGGATCTGGAAGCCGAGCCGTTCGTAGACACCGACGGCGCCGGTCGGGCTCTCCGCATCCACACCGAGCGACGCCGACGGTGACCCAGCCGCGGCGGCGGCCCGGACCGAGTCGGACAGCAAAGCACTGGCCAACCCTCGCTTCCGCCACGGACGACGGGCGCCGACCTGACCGATGTAGACCGAACCCCCGACGCCGTCGTAGGCCAGGACGTACGCCGCGATCTGATCGCCATCGAGGGCGATGCGGGACAGGTCGCCCCGGAAGACGTCGGAGTGGATCGTGCCGGGCGCCCAATTGTCGAACGGACGACCCTGAAAGCCCCAGTGATCGCCGAACGCCTCCGTGTGCGCGGCGTGCAACGCGGGACCAAGCGACTCCGAATATGGCACGACGCGGAATCCCTCGGGGACATCGACCGGCGGGACATCACGGGCTGGCGCCTCCATCTGGAAGCCGTATCGCACCGCGCTGCCACCGGACCGCTCCATGAGGCGGATCCCAGCGGCGTTCTCGGATCCGACGCCGGTTTCGGCATGCCACTCGGCATCCGGCTGCAGGGTGGCGCGAAGGGCGGCGACGCGCTCCAGTTGCCAGGTGAGAAGCGTCCGGCCGAGCCCGCGACCCTCCGCGCTCGGGGCTACACCGCCGA
This sequence comes from uncultured Actinomycetota bacterium, assembly GCA_963724705.1. Lineage (GTDB taxonomy): Bacteria > Actinomycetota > Actinomycetes > Mycobacteriales > Micromonosporaceae > DASQPR01. The sequence goes on along the minus strand of CAVRVS010000002.1, from coordinate 648,286 downwards.
TGAGGTCCGCCTTGGTGCCGCCCGGCGGCGGCAAACCAATGAAGGCGACCGCCGCCAGCGCGTCGTCATCGGTCACGTAGAGGCGGGAGTCGCCCTTGCCGTCGCCGAGCAACATGCCGGCGTATCCCCTGATCTCCCCCGGAGTGGATCCCGGCTCGCCACCGTGCGCGACCTCGGCCGCGTTCAGCAGGTCCGCCACGGCCTCGGCATCGCCGTCGGCGAATGGTCTGGTCCGGAATTCCTCCACCCCTCGAAAGTACGGCCGCGGGCAAACGAATATCGCCGCGACTTCGCCGCCGCGAATGTGCGGAACTGGTGCTCGAAGCGCCGAATGTCGCAGTCGCGAGCAGCGTTCCGGCACCTAGCGGCTGTCGGACGCGGACGCTTCGACGACGGCGCGTCCGGCTTCCAACCGCGCGACCGGCACGCGGAACGGCGAGCACGACACATAGTCGAGGCCGACCTCGTCGAAGAAGTGCACCGAATCCGGATCGCCACCGTGCTCGCCGCACACCCCGATCTTCAGATCAGGCCGCGTCGCGCGACCTTCCTGTACGGCGATCGAGATGAGCCGCCCGATGCCGTCGCGATCGATCGACTCGAAGGGAGAGATGCCGAAGATGCCGAGATCGAGGTAGCGCGTGAAGAACGAGCTCTCCACGTCGTCGCGGGAGAAGCCCCACCCCATCTGGGTGAGGTCGTTCGTGCCGAATGAGAAGAACTCGGCCGCCTCGGCTATCTGTCCGGCGGTCAGTGCGGCCCGGGGCACCTCGATCATCGTGCCGATCAGCGTGTGCACGTTGACGCCGGATTCCGCCGCGACGTCGCGCAGCACCTGGTCCGCGTCGTGCTTGACCGTCTCCAACTCCTGAACGGCGCCGACCAACGGCACCATGATTTCGGGGTGCGGGTCGCCGCCTTCCTTCTTCACCGCGACGGCCGCCTCAGCGATCGCGCGCACCTGCATGTTGAACAGGCCCGGGACCACCAACCCGAGGCGTACGCCGCGCAGGCCGAGCATCGGGTTCTCTTCGTGCATGCGGCGTACGGCGGCCAGCAGCGCCTTGTCGTGCTGATCCGGCTTTCCGGTTGCCTCGGCGACGGCGACCGAGACCGCGAGATCCTCCAGGGGCGGTAGGAACTCGTGCAACGGCGGGTCGATCAGCCGGATCGTCACCGGCAGGCCGGACATGGCACGGAAAATCTCGACGAAGTCGTTGCGCTGCAACGGCATCAGCTTGTCGAGTGCGTCCTGGCGCTCGTCGTCCTCGTTCGCCAGGATCAAACGCTCCACGAGCGCGCGCCGGTCGCCGAGGAACATGTGCTCGGTCCGGCACAAACCGATGCCCTCAGCGCCGAAGCGTCGGGCGCGGGCCGAGTCATCGCCGTTGTCGGCGTTCGTCCGTACCTTGAGCCGGCGACGCGTGTCCGCGTGCCGCAGGATCCGATCCACCGCTGCCACCAACGGATCCGCGTCCGCCTCGATAGAGCCCTCGAAGTACTTCACGATCTGCGACGGCTCAACCGGCACCTCGCCGGCGTACACGCGTCCGGACGTACCGTCGATGGAAATGACATCGCCCTCGGCGATGGTGGTGGTGCCGACGGTGAATTTGCCACCGGCCAGGTCGACCTGCATCTCATCGGCGCCGCAGACACACGTCTTGCCCATGCCGCGGGCGACGACCGCGGCATGGCTGGTCTTGCCGCCGCGGCTGGTCAGGATGCCCTGCGCCGCAATCATTCCGCGCAGGTCGTCGGGGTTCGTTTCGCGGCGGACGAGGATGACCCGCTCGCCCTTGTCCGCTTCTTCGACGGCCCGCTTCGCGGTGAACACGACCCGGCCCACGGCGGCACCCGGTGACGCCGCGACGCCGCGCGTCATCTGCTTCGGGTGGCCGGACGTGTCGAAAGTCGGGAACATCAACTGTGCGAGCTGCGCGCCGGTCACGCGCATCATCGCTTCGTCCAGGTCGATGACGCCCTCATCGATCAGTTGCGCCGCGATGACGAATGCGGCAGCGGCGGTGCGCTTGCCGACCCGGGTTTGCAGCATCCACAGCTTGCCGCGCTCGATCGTGAATTCGATGTCGCAGAGATCGCGATAGTGGCCTTCGAGCGTGGCCATGATGCCCATCAGCTGGTCATAGCTCTTCTTGTCGATCTCGTCCAGGTGGTCGAGCGGCACGGTATTACGGATGCCGGCCACGACGTCCTCGCCCTGCGCGTTCTGGAGATAGTCGCCATAGACGCCCTGTTCGCCGGTCGCCGGGTCGCGGGTGAACGCGACGCCAGTTCCCGAGTCGGCGCCGAGATTGCCGAACACCATGGCGACGATGTTGACGGCCGTGCCCAGGTCGGCGGGAATGCGTTCCTGCCGACGGTAGAGCACCGCGCGCTCGGCGTTCCACGAATCGAAGACCGCCTTGGTCGCGAGATCCATTTGCTCGCGCGGGTTCTGCGGGAAGTCGCGCCGTGCGTGGTCCGCGAAGATCTTCTTGTACACGTCGACGAGCTTGCGCAGATCCTCGGCTTCGAGATCGACATCGTTGCGTACACCCTTGGCCGACTTCGCGTCATCGAGCGCATGCTCGAACGCCTCGCCCGGAACGTCGCAGACCGTCTTGCCGAACATCTGGATGAGCCGTCGGTACGAGTCCCAGGCGAATCGCTCGTCTCCCCCGGCCTGCTGCGCGAGGCCGACGACGCTCGCATCGGTGAGCCCGACGTTGAGCACCGTTTCCATCATGCCCGGCATCGAAAACGCCGCCCCGGACCGTACGCTCACCAGCAACGGATCGGACGGGTCGCCGAGCTTGCGACCGATCGCGGCTTCCAACGACGCGAGATGTTCGTCTACTTCGGAGCGGAGCGACTCCGGCTCCTTGCCGTCGGCGAGATACGCCTGGCAGGCCTCGGTGGTGATGGTGAAGCCGGGCGGGACGGGCAACCCGAGATTGGTCATCTCGGCGAGGTTCGCGCCTTTGCCACCGAGCAGATCACGCAGATCCTTGTTGCCCTCGGCGAAGTCGTACACGTATTTGGTCGTGTCCACGGCAGCCTCCAGCGCACAGGGAGTTCGGGCCGATGGATACCCCCGCCTTCACCGACGGCAAACTCCGCACGAACGACATCACCTGGATTGTGTCCCGGCGTAGCTGCAGGTTAGGCGCTCGTTCAGCGTCGTGGGGCGGGTGGTGACTAGACACACCAAAGGGACGCGTGCGCCCGAACACCCCGTTTCATGGGAGCGATCCCACACGCAGGTTCGCGCATACGTGAGCATGTTCGAGCACTGGCCGCGGCGAGCGACGCGCAAAGGCCGGCCCGCGCGAGCGGACCGGCCTTGTGCTTGCCGGGCAATGCCGGCCTCGATCAGTAGCGGCGGCCGCGACCCTGCGTTGATCGACCCTGCGTTGATCGACCCTGCGCCGATTCGCGCTGCGTCGATCGGCCGGATGGCACACGCGCAACCGCCGGCTTTCGCGGTGCGCGGCGCTGGGCGTCGGCCGTCACGGCCGGTGCCACCGGAACCCCGGAGGGGGTACGGGCACCGGTGATCCGTACGAGTTCGGCGTCACCCGGACGCACTCGCACCGACCGGGCCTTCACGCCGGCCGCGGCGAGCAGTCGACTCGTCTCCCGATCCTGTTCCGGGAGGACGAGGGTGACGACGGTTCCGGTTCGCCCGGCCCGCGCCGTACGCCCACCGCGATGCAGGTAGTCCTTCGCATCGCCGGGCGGGTCGACGTTCACCACGAGGTCGACGTCGTCGACGTGGATGCCGCGGGCGGCCAGTGAGGTCGCGACGAGCGCCGTGACCGTCCCGGTCTTGAACCCGTCGAGCGTACGTGTCCGCTGCGGTTGGGACTTGCCGCCGTGCAGTGCGGCTGCGTTTACCCCGCTGGCCTGGAGCTGGCGTGCCAACCGGTCGGCTCGATGCTTCGTGCCGACGAACATGATGACGCGACCGTCGCGCGCACCGATGTGTGCCGCGGTCTCGTTCTTGTCGGCCGTGTCAACGTGCAGCACGTGATGGTCGAGCGTGGTCACCGCCGACGATGACGGGTCGACCGAATGGCGTACGGGTTCGTTGAGGAACCGCCGGACGAGCCGGTCCACCTCACCGTCGAGCGTCGCGGAAAACAGCATCCGCTGACCGTTGGGGTCGGTACGCGTGAGCAACGACGTCACCTGGGGCAGGAAGCCCATGTCGGCCATCTGGTCGGCCTCGTCGAGCACGGTCAACACGACGCGATCGAGACGGCAGTCGCCCCGGTTCACCAGGTCGTTCAGCCGGCCGGGCGTCGCGATCACGATGTCGACGCCGCGACGAAGTGCGTCGGCCTGCCGAGTCAGGGACAACCCGCCGACCACCACCGTGGTGGTGAGCCGAACGGCCTTGGCGTACGGGGCCAGCGCGTCCGCAACCTGGGCCGCGAGTTCGCGGGTCGGAACGAGGACGAGCGCGATCGGTTGCCGCGGCTCGGCTCGGCGACCGGAGAGACGCGTCAGCATCGCGAGACCGAACGCGAGGGTCTTGCCGGAACCCGTACGGGCCCGGCCGAGGACGTCGTGACCGGCGATGGCGTCTGGCAGCGTCGCCGTTTGAATGGCGGTTGCCGTCGTCAGCCCCTGCTGCGCCAGCACGCGGAACAACGCGGGATCGAGCGGCAGGTCGGCAAACGGCGCCGGCACAGCCTCCGGTACGGAGACCGGACGATTCGGTCGACGCGCCTCGGGATGCGCTCCCGAAGCGTGCTGCCGCGGAGATGATGGTGCCGCATGCGGCGACGCAACCACGGCATGGGGTTGGACCGGGCGCGGTTGAGGACTGGACTGCAAAGAACTGGACTGCGACGAATGCCGCCGTCGGGGAGCACGCGTGGGCGTGACCAATACAGAGCCTTTCGTAGGCGGCTCTGCGAGGCCAGCGCCGGCCGCAGGGCGGCGGCGCTCCGGCGATGCGAGCCGAGTTCCGGTGGCGCTCATGCGCTCCGGGGAGTGGTGCGGGTCGTGTGATCGAACCGCCGTACTCCACACGTTCGCGCGGTTTCACGACGCGAACGTGTGGAGTCACGATCCGATGTGAGCGCCTATTGGCGGCGCTCAACCGCACCAAGCGGTGCGTGGAAAATCATGCGTGACAATCAGATGACGCGGACGCCATCGGCCTGGAGACCGCGGTCACCCTTGACAATGTCGAATTCGACGCGCTGATCCTCGTGGAGTTCGCGGTATCCATCGGCCTGGATCGCCGAGTGATGGACGAACACGTCACGGCTATCGCCGTCGACGGTGATGAAGCCGAAACCCTTTTCGGCGTTGAACCATTTGACTGTTCCAGTTGACATTCTTCGTAAGCTCCTCAGCTTGGTAGGCGCCCGCACGCTGCGGGGCCCGGAATGGGCCGTCTCGAGCAGCAGCAGAGCTACGGCGAACCATGGAAGAGGAAGCCGACCCCGGATCAAACCGGGAAACAAACGCAACTACACACCAGAAACTGCACCGCAAGCATACACGGCCAGATGATCGAGGGCCGGATTCAGCCCGGTGAGCAGAATCGCGGCCATTTATCGCTGATTTGGCCCGGCACGGGAATACGTTGTCAATTCGTCATCATCGATGACCCCGGCGGGGCTGCCCAGCGGCCGCGGCTTGTGATAGTTAGAACGCCATGCCGTGGGTGCAGCGATATCTGATCAACCGCGAATTCGCGCGGCTCTGGTATGGCCAGGCCGTCTCGACGGTCGGCGACATGATTTTCGACACGACACTCGTGTTGTGGGTGGCGACGGTACTGGCCAAGGGCAAGTCCTGGGCCCCGGCGGCCGTCAGCGGCATCATGCTCTCCGTCGGCATCGCCGTCATGGTGGTCGGGCCGCTCGCTGGTGTCTTGGTGGACCGCTGGAACCGCGGCCTGACGATGCTGCGTACCGAGGTGCTGCGCGCGATCATGGTTGCGGCGCTGGCAGCGTTGGCGTTCCTACCCACCAGCGCCCTGCCGATCTGGGCATGGCTAGTGCTCATCTACGTCGTCGTTTTCGTGGTCAACGCCTCGGAGCAGTTCTTCAATCCGTCCCGATTCGCCACCATCGGCGACGTCGTGTCGGGCGACGTCGACCGCGCTCGAGCCGCCGGCATCGGCCAAGCCACCCAGGCGGTTGCCGCCATCGTCGGCCCTCCGCTGGCCGCGCCGCTCCTTTTCACCCTCGGACTGCAGTGGGCACTGGTCGTCAACGCCGCGTCGTACGTCGTTTCGTTCGTCGCGATCCGCTCGATCCGTCTGGATCGCGCTGTCCCCGAGCGCGCGAGCGGTAGCAACCTCTGGATCGAGTTCGTCGCCGGCCTCAAGATGTTCGCCAGCAACCGTTTCCTCGTGGCAATTCTCACCATCGCCGTGATCGCGCAGTTGGGCACCGGCGCGATGAACACGCTGGACGTGTTCTTCCTCACCGACAACCTGCATGCGAACGCCCATCTGCTTGGCCTCGTCTCGATGGTCTTCGGTGTCGGCGCGATCCTCGGAGCGCTGTCGGCCGGCCGGATCGTCAAATGGTTCGGTGCGCGGCGCACGACCTGGCTGGCGCTGACCATTACCGGCATCGTCGTTCTCGTGTTCGCGCGGCAGACCGTGTTCGTCGCCGGACTGGTGGCGTTCTTCTTCGTCGCGATCCCGGTGACCGTACTCAACACGTCGATCAGCCCGCTCATGTTGAGCGCGACGCCGCGCGAATACCTCGGCCGCATGCTGGCCGTGTTCAACCCGATCAACACGGCGGCGTCGATGCTGTCGGTGGTCGCCGCCGGCTGGCTGGCCAGCACGGCGTTGCTGCACTTCCACGCCGACATCGGCGGTCTACACGTCGGACGCATCGATGCGATCTTCACGCTCTCTGGAGTGCTCATCACGCTCGGCGGCGTCTACGCGGCGATCGCGCTTCCACCGGATCCAGCCGCGGCGACTCCGGAACCGTCCGAGGGCGGCGCCGGCACGGTCGTCGGCGAGGTCGCCGAGATCGCCGCTCCGGGGGTGATACCCACCCAGGGCGTCACCGAGCCGCTGATCGATCCGGCCGGCAGCTGACATCGCGCGTGGCCTGCCCGGCGACCGCTTGGGCCGGACCGCCGCCCGTGCGATCCTGGTACCCGTGACCGAGATCCTGACCGCGCAGCGACCGTCGTCGCACGGCGCCGGCACGCCACTGCCGTCGTCGCACGGCGCTGGCGCATCGCGGCCGGCGTTTCGCGTTGGCGGCCAGTTGGCGCTCGGCCAGTATCCGGTCGATCCGCCTGTCGTGTTGGCCCCGATGGCCGGGATCACGAATATGGCGTTCCGCCGCCTGTGCCGGGAGCAGGGCGCCGGCATCTACGTCTGCGAGATGATCACTACCGTCGCGCTCGCGTACCGGAATCCGAAGACCGAAAAGATGATCGAGTTCGGCCCGGGCGAGCACCCGCGCAGCATGCAGCTCTACGGTGTCGATCCGGAGATGACCGCGCGGGCCGTCCGACGGATCGTCGACGAGGACCTCGCCGACCACATCGACCTGAACTTCGGCTGCAGCGTACGGAAGATCACCAGCAAGGGCGGCGGTTCGGCGATCCCGTACAAGCGGCGGCTGTTCGGCGCGATTGTGTCGGCGGCCGTGGACGCGGCCGCCCCGGCCGGCATTCCGGTCACGGTGAAGATGCGCAAGGGGCTCGACGACGACCACCTGACCTACGTCGAGGCGGGTCGCATCGCGCAGGACGCCGGTGTGAAATGGGTCGCGTTGCACGCGCGTACGGCGAGCCAGCGTTACTCGGGCACGGCCGACTGGGATGCGATCGCCACGCTGAAGCAGGCGCTGGACGTGCCGGTGCTCGGCAACGGAGACATCTGGGAGGCCGACGACGCGCTGCGTATGGTCCACGAGACCGGCTGCGACGGTGTAGTGGTCGGCCGCGGTTGTCTCGGCCGTCCGTGGCTGTTCGCCGACCTCGCCGCCGCCTTCGCCGGCCGACCAGAGCGGGTACTGCCGACTCTGGGCGAGGTGGCCGCGGTGATGCGCCGCCACGCCGAATTGCTCGTCGACTGGTGGGGGGCCGAGCGGGAGGCCGTCACCGACTTCCGTAAGCACGTGGCCTGGTATCTCAAGGGATTCCCGGTCGGCTCGGAACTGCGGCGCGCGATGGCTATGACGTCCTCGTTGATGGAGCTCGACGACCTGCTCGGCAAGCTCGATGCCGACGTCGAGTTCCCGGCCGCGAATCTCGGCCAGCCGCGCGGCCGAACGAACGCGCCCGCCAAAGTCGTGCTGCCGTACGGCTGGCTCGACGATCGCGATGACGTGACCGTTCCGGAAGATGCCGAACACGACGACTCCGGCGGCTGAGTCCTCGTCGGCGCGGACGCTCAGCTACGGCGTGCCCGTACCGACAGCCAGTCCCGGTTCGTCGTCGTGTGCCGCACGTACGTCACCTCGAACCCGGCCGCCGGCAACATGGCCCGCAGACCGTCTTCTCGATGGCCGGTGTACCAGCGTGCGCGGTCGAATCCGGTGGACTGCCAGCCCTCGCCGTCGCCTTCGTTGACCGACAGATAGATCGCGCCGCCCGGCCGTACGACGCGGGCGAAGCCGGCGAGCGTGTCCGGAACGTACGCGTGCGGGATATGCAGCAGCGCCGCCTGGCACCACAGGGCATCGACCGAGGCCGTACGAAGCGGCAGTGCCCGCATGTCCGCCACCGCAACGGATGCCGTACCGCCGCCCAGACCGCCGGCGCGCAATTGCGCGGCGGACAGGTCGAAACCCACCACCCGCAGGCCGGCAGCGCGCAGTGCTCGGAGATCCCGTCCCGGACCACAGCCGATCTCGGCGACGACGGCGTCGGGGCCGACGATGTCGACGAGCCACGCGATGTCGTCGGCCAGTTCCGGGAACGGTTTGCTTTCGCGGGCATACCGCGGCGCGATCTCGTCGTACGTCGCCCGCGTCGCCACCACCGGGTCACTCATCGACGATGCCTTCGTCCAGATTGCCGATGCGGATCAGCGCAGTGTTGGCCACGACCAGCACCGCGAACACGATACCGAGCACAACCTCACTGTCGGCGATGAGCGCCGCGACGGCCGCGCCGAACACGATCGTCTTCACCAGGAGCTTCATCGGCATCGGCAGTCGAAACCTCGCCCGCGGAGCGGCGAACAGACTCCACACGATCACGGCCGCGATCGGCGCGCCGATGCCGAGCACAACCTTGACCCACGTCGACGCCGAAACGTGGAAACCCCACCAGCACAATGCGGCCAACGCCGCGAGTTCGAGAGCGAACGCCAGGCCCAGGTTCACCGCACGATTCACGTACGCCGCCAACTCATCGCGCCAGGCTAGCCGATCACGGCAACCGCCACACGACCGATTCTTTGACGTCGGCGTCCTCGAGATCGCGGATCACCGGCACCGCAAACGATGCGACCTGGACGAGATCGTCGGTCGGCACGTAGGCGCGACCCGGATCACCGGCCAGCACGACCGCACCACGGTCGCGCGCCGCTCGCAGGAAACGCAGCATCGCCGTGGCCATGTCGCGGTTGTAGAACACATCCCCGGCCAGGACCACGTCCGCATCGGTCGCCGTCTCGACCAACAGATTCCCTTGGTACGGCTGGATTTCGCGCGCGTTGGCCGCTGCGTTCAACCGGATGGCCGCGATCGCGTACGGGTCGATTTCGTTCGCGACCACGGATCGGGCTCCGGCGAGCGACGCGGCGAGCGCGACCAGACCCGAGCCGGCCGCGAGATCGAGCACGCTCCGGCCGGCCACGAGATCCGGATGGTCGAGCACGTAACGGGCCAGCGCCTGCCCGCCGGCCCAGGGAAACGCCCAGAACGGCGGGGCCAGACCCGGACCGCCGTGAAGCTCCTCGGTGATCTCCCACAACGTGATCGCGTCATCGGCCTGGTACGTCCGGACCTCCGGTACGAGCGGCACCGGCGCCAGCCCGGTGTGGCCGAGAACGAATGATTCGGCCGCCTCGGCCGTCACCGACATTTGGTCATTCTCTCGATCACGTGGTCAGGCCGGCCAGGCGGAGTCGCTCGGCCGCCTCGTCGGGCTCGAGCGAGACGTAACCGTCGATGCGCCACTTCTTCTCGTTGAATGCCCGCACCCAGAGTCCGGCTGCCCAGGCCGCGCCGATTTCATCGAGCAACCAGGTCCGTCCGGCGGCCCTTTGGTAGGCCTCGATGAAGCTGGCGGTCTGGTCGATGGTCGCCGCGGGACCGGCGCCGCTCGGCCACACCGCGGCCGCGAAGCCAACGATCGTCGCCTCCGGCGCCACGATGACGCTGTCCCAGTCGTCCACCGCCACCGGTGTGGAGCGCAGCCGGGCTGCCTCCGGGGCCGCGACGGACAACGCTCGCCAGCGCACGTTCTGAGCCTCGAAGTCACCGTGGCCGGCGACCACGTTGTGCGCGCCGAAGGATGTGAGCCGGCGCTGTACGGCCCGCCCGATCTCGTCGAGCCACGCCGTGGCCGGTATCGCGTTCAGATCATCGGGTCGGTCGTCGGCGACCGGCCAGACCCCGGTGCCGCCGTGGTTCCATGCGTTCCAGGGCGGAGGTGGATCGAGCAACGGCAGGCGAGCCGGCGGCGGCGCTAACCGGATCATGCGTGCGAGCAGCGTGGCGTACCCGTCCACCGCACCCGGCTCGCCCGGCCCGAGCATCTCGCCGCCGGGCACCCATGCCTCGGCGCTCGCCGCGAGTGCGTTGCCAGTGCCGGTTTCGGCGCCGAACGGCACCGGGCCGACCAGCGGTTCCGGGCACGGGAACCCGGTGCGCCACAAATGCTGCTGCACGTAGGCACACCCGGCCAGTCGCGCCTGAGCCGGCCGCACCTTGACCACGACCCGCCGGCCGTTGGCCAGGAGGAGTTCGCTCACCCGAGACAGGTGACCATGGGACGCGAGGATTTCGACGGGGCGCGCGCGAAGCCACATCGCACACCAGTCGGCGATGGCGCGGTCGTCCACCTCATCGGATCGCACGGAGAGAAACCTACCGGCCGCCTACGGACGCGGCGGTCACCCTTGCCCCGCATTTGTACGGAAGTTGGCCGGCCGCGGGGCGCGCACCCCTTCGCATTTGTACGGAACTTGGCCGGTCGCGGGCCGCAAGAGCGGGCAACTCCCGTACAACTGCCGGGCCGATCGGCGGGACGCAGCCGCGAGGCCTATGTCACGAACGGCGCAGCGCGCGTCGAGACGCCACGCACGGCAGAATGCTCGGGTGACGCAAGCAGCCGCGAACCCAGCCAGCCGTGCCGCCTCCACGAACGCCGCCTCCCCGAACGCCGCGACGACGAACGCCGCCACCACCGACGCCGCGGTGTCGATCAACCAACGCATCGCCACCGAACTCGGCGTGCGCGCGACCCAGGTCGCCGCGGCTGTGGATCTCCTCGACGGCGGAGCGACCGTCCCGTTCATCGCGCGCTACCGGAAGGAAGTCACCGGCACACTTGACGACACGCAACTCCGTACGCTGGCCGAACGCCTCCAGTATTTGCGCGAACTGGCCGAACGCCGGGCGGCGGTGATCGAGTCGATCCGAGCGCAGGGCAAGCTCGATGACGCGCTCGAAGCCGCCATCTGGGCCGCCGATTCGAAGGCACGGCTCGAGGACATCTATCTGCCGTACAAACCGAAACGGCGGACGAAGGCGCAGATCGCGCGCGAAGCCGGCCTGGAGCCGCTGGCCGACACGCTGCTCGACGATCCGTCGGGTGACCCGTCGACAATCGCGGCCGCGTTCGTCGACGCGGATCGTGGCGTTGCGGATGTCGCGGCCGCGTTGGACGGTGCACGCGCGATCCTCGTCGAACGGTTCGCGGAGAACGCCGATCTGATCGGCGAGCTTCGCGAGACCATGTGGTCGCGTGGCCGGCTCGTGTCGCGGGTACGGGACGGCAAGCAGGACGACGGCGCCAAGTTCGCCGACTACTTCGACTTCGCCGAGCCGTACGTGAAGCTGCCGTCGCACCGGATTCTCGCGATGTTCCGTGGCGAGAAGGAGGAGGTGCTCGACCTCACGTTCGATCCCGAGCCGGCCGATGCCGCACCACTGCCGCCGTCGCAGGCCGTCCCGTCGCGCTACGAGCAGCGGATCGCGGCGACCTTCGGCATCACGGCCGCCGGCCGTCCCGGCGACAAATGGCTCGCTGATACCGTGCGCTGGGCCTGGCGTACCCGGATTCTCGTGTATCTCGCCGGCGATCTGCGCGGCCGGCTGTTCCAGGCGGCCGAGGATGAAGCGGTGCGGGTGTTCGCCGCGAACCTCCGCGATCTGTTGCTCGCGGCGCCAGCCGGCACCCGGGCGACGATGGGTCTGGACCCCGGATTCCGTACCGGCGTGAAGGTGGCGGTCGTCGACGCGACCGGCAAGGTCGCCGCGACCGACACGATCTATCCCCACGTGCCGCAGCAACGTTGGGATGACTCGATCGCGAAGCTTGCGGCCCTCTGCCAGCTGCACGGCGTCGAACTCATCGCGATCGGCAATGGAACAGCGTCGCGGGAGACCGACAAGCTCGCGGGCGACCTGCTCAAGCGCTTTCCCGCGCTGAACGCGACCAAGGTGACCGTGTCCGAGGCCGGCGCTTCGGTCTATTCCGCGTCGGCCTACGCCGCGCAGGAGTTGCCCGGACTCGACGTCTCGTTGCGGGGCGCGGTGTCGATCGCACGGCGGCTGCAGGACCCACTGGCCGAGCTGGTCAAGATCGACCCGAAGTCGATCGGCGTCGGTCAGTATCAACACGATCTGGCCGAAGCCAAGCTGTCCCGGTCCCTCGACGGCGTCGTCGAAGACTGCGTCAACGGTGTCGGCGTGGACCTGAACACCGCGTCGGTGCCACTGCTCACTCGCGTCTCGGGCGTCACGACCGGCCTGGCCCAGAACATCGTCGCCCATCGCGACGCTAATGGACCGTTCCGGTCCCGGCGGGCGCTCCTGGCCGTTCCGCGGTTGGGGCCAAAGGCATTCGAGCAATGCGCCGGCTTTCTGCGCATCGCCGGCGGCGACGATCCGCTCGACGCGAGTGCCGTGCATCCGGAGGCGTACCCGGTCGTACGCCGGATGGTCAAAGGGACGACGGGCAACATCGCAACGTTGATCGGCAACGGGTCGGCCCTGCGGGCGATCAAACCGACGGACTTCGTCGACGACACGTTCGGGCTGCCGACCGTCACCGACATCGTCCGAGAGCTGGAGAAGCCCGGCCGCGACCCCCGACCGGCGTTCCAGACCGCGGCGTTCACCGAGGGAGTCGAGAAAATCGGCGACCTCGTGCCCGGCATGGTGCTCGAGGGCCAGGTGACCAACGTCGCCGCGTTTGGCGCCTTCGTCGACATCGGGGTGCACCAGGACGGTCTCGTGCACGTTTCGGCTCTGTCGCACACGTACGTGAAGGATCCGCGCGAGGTGGTGAAGCCGGGCGACATCGTACGGGTCAAGGTGCTCGACATCGACGTACCACGCAAGCGGATCTCCCTCACGCTTCGACTCGACGACGATGCCGCGTCGATCGCCGCACCGAAACGCGGCGGCGCTCCGGCGCCGCGGCCCGAGCGACCGGAACGGCCGCAACGTCCAGACCGGCCGGAACGACCAGAGCGACCGGGGCGGCCGGAGCGGCCAGGCGCGGGCGATGATCGTCGCGGTGGCAGCGATGCTCGCGGTGGCGCGGGTCGCGGCCGTGACACCCGGCGCGGCCGCGACGACGCACCGCTGGCCAACACCGCGCTCGCCGATGCGTTGCGTCGCGCCGGACTCGATGGCGGGTCCGAACCGGACCGCCGGCCGCGTTAGCCCGGGTCGGACACTGCCCCGACCATCGGACCGGTGGAATGATGGTCGGTATGCCCGCGCGCGCCCCGGCTACCACGACGTTCGACGGATTCGCCGACGATGCCTTCGAGTTCTACGAGGGCCTCGTCGCGGACAACTCGAAGGCCTACTGGACCGAGCACAAGCACGTCTACGAGCAGCACGTACGTGCGCCAATGCAGGCGCTGCTCGAGTCCCTCGCGCCGGCCTTCGACGCCACGCCGGCGATGTTCCGGCCCTACCGCGACGTGCGGTTCAGCGCGGATAAGTCGCCGTACAAGACGGCGCAGGGCGGCTTCCTCGAACTCGACCACGGCGTCGGCTACTGGATGCAGCTCGACGCCGACGGTGTCAGTGTCGGCGGCGGGTTCCACAGCCATGACAAGGCGCAAACCCAACGTTTCCGAGCGGCGATCGATGACGACAACACCGGTAAGCGGCTCGCCACCATCGTGGGCAAGCTGACCAAGGGTGGGTACGCGCTCGGCGGCGATGCCGTCCGTACCCGCCCCCGCGGCGTACCGGCTGACCACCCGCGGCTCGATCTCATGCGCCACGAAAGCCTGACCGTGGCCCGGCGAGTCGACCCGGCCGACTGCGTGTCGGCGGACTTTGCGGCGACGCTCGCCGGTCATTGGCGCACCATCAAGCCTTTAGTCGTCTGGCTCGGGGAGCACGCCCGTCCATCCGCCAAGCACGGCTGACTCTCCTCTGCATCGGTCCACGCCGGCGCCGCGTTGGCGGACGTACAGTCGTAGACGTGACGGAGCACACGCACACCCATGCCGACGGTTCGGTACACGAAGGCGGTCACGAGGCCTGCGCGTTGGCCCACGGCGACGTGCCGGCCGACGTCGGCACTCGTACGCTCGTCGCGGTCTTCGCCAACCCGGTCTCGTCCTACCTGATGCACTTCGCCCGGGACGCCGGATTCCGTACGGTTCTCGTCGAGCCGGATCCGGCCAACGTGACCGACGAGGTCATTGCGAACGCGGACGGAGTGGCGAGCACGGTCGACCCGAGCTTCGCGGACGGTCACGCCGATATCGTGTTCTGCGATCACCACCGACCCGAGTTGGGCGATGTGATGACCGACGCGCTCGCCTATCCGGCCCGGTGGATCGGCGTGATGGGCAACGCGCGCGATGCCGGCCCGCACGTCGAGATGTTGCGCGATCGCGGCGTACCAGAGGATCTGATCGCCACCGTGCACCGCCCGATCGGGCTGAACATCGGCTCGAAGACACCGGCCGAGATCGCGATCTCGACTCTGGCCGGGCTCATCGCCGACCGGAACTCCCGGCCGGGCGGCTTCGCCTTCCCGAAGCCACCGGCTTCCGCGGGCTGACCGCCGATTGGTCGGTGCCTGCGGGATCGCAGATCATCCGCCGACACGGGATGCCGTCTACGCTGAACCGGTGACATCGCGGCCGATCCTCGCCGAGCAACTCGATCTCGCGCCACACCCCGAAGGTGGTTGGTACCGCGAGACCTGGCGGGCACCGGCTTCGTTCGTGCCGGACGGATACCCGGGACCACGGCATGCGGCGACGGCCATCTACTTCGTCCTACACGCGGGCGAGGAGTCGCGATGGCACGTGGTTCGCTCGGACGAATTGTGGCTGTGGCACAGCGGTGGCCCGCTCGAGCTTCGTCTCGGCGGGTACGGCGAGAAGCCGGTCGCCTCCGACGCGCTGGTCCTGGGCGCCGACCTGGCCTCCGGTCAGCGGCCGCAGGCGCTGGTGCCGGGCGGCGTGTGGCAGAGCGCGGTACCACAAACCGACGCGCCTGCGCTGGTCACCTGCGTCGTGTCACCGGGCTTCGACTTCGCCGATTTCCGTCTCGCCTGAGACCTCGAAATCAACAACGGCTGCGCTGCCCGACCCGCGCGTGGCGGTCCAGCGGAGGACTCCGCCAGTCGTTGCTCGCTGTGAGCAGGGTGTGCCGATGATGCGCCGGAGTAGTACGTACGTAGCGATGTGCCTGGCCTACATGTACGATGCGTTGGCCTTACCACGACCGTCGCTCATCACGGGGATCCGAGTGAAACTTTCGATCTTGATGCCGATCTACAACGAAGAGGCGAGCGCCCTGCGGGCTCTCGAACTCGCGTTGGAGGTCGAGTTTCCATGCGAAGTCGAATTCGTCGTTGTCGATGACGGCAGCACCGACGGGACCCCGGAACTACTGGACGCCGTCCGTGACAAAAGGGTGCAGATCTTCACACACGCCCACAACCAAGGCAAAGGCGCCGCGATTGCGACCGCCGCCCAGCACGCGACCGGCGACTATCTGGTCCCGTTGGACGCCGACCTGGAGTACGACCCGAAGGACATCCCGAACCTTCTGCGGCCGGTGATGGAGGGGCGCACGACAGTCGTCTACGGCAGCCGTACGTTCGGCAGCCACAGCGCGTACTCCTTCTGGTACGTCTTCGGGAACAAGGCCATCACGCTGGTCACCAACGTCATGTTCAACTGCTATATCAGCGACCTCGAGACGTGTTTCAAGCTGATGCCCGCTGATCTGTATCGCGAGCTGAACGTCCGCTCGCGTGGCTTCGGTATGGAGGCTGAGATCACCGGCAAACTGTTGCGCCGGCGCATCTGGCCCTACGACGTTCCCATCTCGTACACGGCGCGCAGCCGCGAGGCGGGCAAGAAAATCACGTGGCGAGACGGCGTGGCGGCACTGGGAATCCTGGCCCGCGAACGCCTTCGCCGGGCCCCCGCCGGATCGCGCTCGGCCCGCTGAGATCACTCGCGAGCGGATCACTCGCGAGGCCGCGCGACCGCGGACGACCGCGGATTCGAAACGCCGTCACAGCGGTTCGGTGCCGGCCTGCGCTACGCGCAAGACCAGAAGAATATCCGGCAGAAAGACGTTCGGCAGAAGATAAGAGGCCCACGTGGACCAACCGGGTCGCGCCGCCGAGGAACCCGATCTCGGCGCGATGACCGCGAACGGCGCGACGACCAGGCACACCGCGGTGGCGGTCGACGAGCCACGCGCGACGAAAACCTCGCACCGGATCCCGGCCGTCGCCTCGTGGCCGCCGGCCCGCCGCAACCTGTGGCTGCTCGTCGGCGTCGCGGTGTGTTTCGCTATCTTTGAACTGTTGATCATCGGTCTGCGGTACCAGTACACCTCAGACGAGGCGATCTATCTAAGCCAGGTGAATCCGCAGGTCCCCAACTACGCTTGGGCCGCCTGGCGGGCGTGGGGGATGCCGGTGCTCGCCGCACCGGTCGCCGTGACAGACGCCCCGCTGTCGGTTGTGCGCCTGTACTTCGTCCTCTTGTCGAGCGCTGGTCTCTTCCTTGCCTTCCGGCCCTGGTTGGCGCTGTCCAAGCGCCCGCTCGTGCCTATCGCCGCGGCGATCTTCGCGAGCACCGCCGTGGCTGTTTATAACGGCTCGCTGCTCCTGCCGAACCTCTACTCCGCACTCGCGGCGATCGCCGCGACCGGGTATTTCATGGCATGTCGCCGGGGCGTCGATGGCTACCGCCGGTCCGTGGTGGGTCTAGCCGTCGCCGTCGCCCTTGCTGCATTGGTGCGACCCAGCGATAGCCTCTGGCTCGTCCTGCCACTCGGACTGGTTTGGCTCGCATTCCACGCCTGGCGGCGGCGGGCGATCTTGGTCGCGATCGTGGTGGGCCAGATTGTCGGTTGGGCACCGTGGGTCATCGAGTCGTTCGCCCGCTTTGGCGGACCCCTTTCCCGACTACACCTTTCGGCCGCATCGCTCGGCGGCACCCATCTATACCCAGACCTGTCACTCGTTCGCGTGTACGTCCGGCTGTGGAGCAGTGGCGACGTGGCGGCGGTCAGCCTGAACGTTCCGCCACAGTTGCGCGGTGGTGCGGCGACCATCGCGACACACCCCTTGTCCGCGATAAGTGTCGTCGCCACAATCTGGTGGATCGCCGCTGCCGGCGCGATCATTCTGGCCATCTTGGGCGGAGTGCTGGCTCGCTGGGACACGGAGGGCATCGGCCGACTGGTTCTGATCCCCTTGTTGGTCGGTCTGAGCGTCGGCTTCCCGTATCTCTTCATGATGAGATACGCCCAGCTTCGGTTCCTGCTACCGGCGGTCGGCCTTCTCGCGCTGCCGGTCGCGTACGGGGTGCTCCAGCTTGGATCGCTGCGCGTACCTCCGCTGCGCGCGCTCGGTCCCGCCCTCGCCGTCGCGCTGGTGCTCACGCTCATGGGCATCCAGGTGGCCAACGCACCGCAGTACTACACCCCCGTATCACGCTCGAACGCCTTCTACTCGTCGATCGTTCACGAGTTGAAGCACGAGGGAATATCGGGCCCTTGTGCAGTAGGTGGGGATGGTTCCTTCAGCGTTGCGTACCAGGTCGGATGCCAGTCTCTGAATGCGATCCATCCCGCGAGCGTGGAACCGGCATCGGTGACATCGGCTCGCGGCCGCGGTGAATCGGTGGCGATCGTCCTGAAATCCGCACCGCGACCCGGCACGTTCCTGGACCAGTGGCAGTCGATTCTCGTCCAAGTTCCGGGGTCAACGAAAGCCGGCCACGTCTACCTGCCTCCGAAGTAAACCGGCCGGCGAGCGAATCAGTCGCGCGCCGGTCCGGCGTACATCCGGATGACCGTCAGCAGCCTGGCAACCGCGCGATCAGGTACGACTCGATCTGAGACAACGAAACGCGATCCTGCGCCATGGTGTCGCGATCCCGCACGGTGACCGCGTTGTCGTCCAAGGTGTCGAAGTCGACCGTCACGCAGAACGGCGTGCCGATCTCGTCCTGCCGGCGGTAGCGCTTGCCGATGCCCTGGGCATCGTCGAACTCGACGATCCAGCGCTTGCGCAGCGCGGCCGCCAGATCCTTGGCCGCCGGCGTCAGCCGCTCGTTGCGGGACAACGGGAGCACGGCGACCTTGACCGGCGCGAGTCGCGGGTCGAACCGCATCACCGTACGGCGATCCACGCCGCCCTTGGTGTTGGGTGCCTCGTCCTCGTCGTACGCCTCGAGGAGGAACGCGAGTACGGCCCGGGTGAGACCGGCGGCCGGCTCGATCACGTACGGCACCCAGCGTTCCTTTTTCTCCTGGTCGAAGTACGACAGGTCGACGCCGGAATGCTTCGCATGCGTGGACAGGTCGAAATCCGTACGGTTGGCGATGCCTTCCAGCTCGGCGAACTCGGTGCCACCGAACCGGAAGCGGTATTCGATGTCGACCGTCCGCTTGGAGTAGTGCGACAGCTTCTCCTTCGGGTGCTCGAAGAAGCGCAGGTTGTCGGTGGACAGGCCGAGGCCGATATACCAGTTCCAGCGCTGCTCCAGCCAGTACTCGTGCCACTGCTCGTCGGTGCCGGGCTGGACGAAGAATTCCATCTCCATCTGCTCGAACTCGCGAGTACGGAAGATGAAGTTGCCCGGCGTGATCTCGTTGCGGAAGCTCTTGCCGACCTGCGCGATGCCGAACGGCGGCTTCATCCGGGCCGACTGCTCGACGTTGCGATAGTTGATGAAGATGCCCTGCGCGGTCTCGGGCCGCAGGTAATGCAGGCCCTCCTCGCTCTCGACCGGGCCGAGATAGGTCTTCATCAGACCGTTGAACATCTTCGGCTCGGTGAACGTGTTCTTGTTGCCGCAGTTCGGGCAGTTGATGTCGCCAAGTGAGTTCGGCGGGTGGCCGTGCTTGTGCTCGTATGCCTCTTCGAGCTGGTCGGCCCGGAACCGTTTGTGGCAGAACTGGCATTCGGTCAGCGGATCGACGAATTCGGCGATGTGACCGGACGCCTCCCACACCTGCCGGGCCAAGATGACGGCCGAATCGAGGCCGACGATGTCGTCGCGCTCCTGAACCATCGTGCGCCACCACTGCCGGCGCACGTTGTCCTTCAACTCGACGCCGAGTGGTCCGTAGTCCCATGCCGACCGGGTGCCGCCGTAGATCTCGCTGGACGGGAAGACGAAGCCTCGGTGCTTCGCGAGGCTGGTGACGGCATCGACGCGATCGACGGGCATGTGGATCCTCCAGGTGTAGCGCCGGCTGGCTGCCGGCGAAGGCTGCGCTGATCCTCCCAGGCTACGGTGATCCGATCGCGTCGACCCCTGCATTTACTTACGATCAAGATCGTTCATGGGTACGGATGGATCGCAGCCTCACTCGTCGCCGCAGACGCGGTAGGTCGCGTCGGAGTCCTGGATCACGACGATGCGGTCGAGACTCTGCGTCCCGTCGGTGAACGTCAGTTGGACCGGCACGATCGTCGAGTCCGTGTCGATCTCTGGCTCCTGCAGCCGGAACGAAATGAGCTGCGAGTTCGAAAACTCGTCGGTGAACGCCCGGAAGGACAAGCGCTGCTTGAGTTCGTCGCACTGCGCCTCGTACGCACCGGCGTAGTTGTCGTGCTGCAGATCGGTCAGGAACTCGGTGACCGCCTTCGTGGCCGCCGACCGCCGCGCGTCGACGGTGCTCGTGACGAGTGCGGCGAAACCAGCTACGCCGCCACCACACAACACGACGACGATGACGCCGGCGCTGATGAGGCCGGTCCACAGTCGCTTGCGGTTTCCGTCGGTCGGCGGTGCAACGAATGGTGGCCGCACACCCGGGCCGACCGGCGGGGCCGGCAAGACGATCACGGGCGTCGCGGTCGGTGGGCCGTAGCTCGGCAGCGTACGGTCCGTAGCTCGGCGCAGACGGTCCGTAGCCCGGCGCCGCATTGCCCGGCGGGTCGTCGCCCGGTCCGGCCGGCGGGAAACCGGTCCCGCCGTTCGGCTCGCCGGGATTGTTCATGGACGCGATCGTAGTGCGCTCGCCCCGCCGTCCGTGGGTCTCGCCGGGCCGGCTCCGGGGCCGGTGGCTCCGGCCGCCGATCGGTCGCTTTCCGACCGGACGGCTGAACCGCCCGGCTCGGCCCGGCCGAGCACCTCGTACGCGGACGGTTCATCGACGCTCTGCGCCAGCAGCGGAGTCGCATGCACCTTGACATCGAACGTTCCGAGAGCGCGGCGGTATGCACCGACCGATTCCCAGACCGTGACGAGGCTCCAGTGCGCCGGGTCGTCGTACGCCCGTCCGAGGTCGCCCCGAACGTAGCCACGCTGTGCCGCCAGCACCTCGAGCGCGGCCGTGGCGCGATCGGTGAATTCGGTCTGCGCCACCTCGTCGGTCGGCACGATGAACCGGTTGACGACGAGCATGTCGCGCCCCATCTCAGGTCTCGCTGCTGCCGACCGGGTGGCCGGTGACCGCGTCGCACGGCCCGGGTCCTACGGTATACATCACCAGGTCGTACCGGTGGCGCGAGGATGGGGGGCCAACGACCGTGCCCAACGGGATCATGGATCGGCTGACCAACGGCGGCCGCACCGGGGTGTTCCTCGGGGCACTCGTGCTGGTGCTGCTCGCGTTCTTCCTGCCCGGATGGATCGGGGCCATCCTGCTGCTCGCGATGGTCGCGGCGCTCGGATGGCTGCTCGCCCACACGTGGCCGGTCACGCCGCAACAGACTCGGGCAATGCGCCTGATCGTCCTTCTCGTCTTACTCGGGGCCGCAATCTACAAGATCGCGCCGTAAAGCACATCTAGATGACAATGATTGTCATCTAGACCTCAGGCGGCTACCGTTGGCCGCGATGGACGTCACCGAGCACAAGCGCCTTGCCGCCGCCGGCGAGCTGTTGCGTGCGCTCGCGGCACCGATGCGGATCGCGATCGTGACCGAGTTGGCGGGCGGCGGTGTCCGCTGCGTACATCAGCTCGTCGACGCCCTCGGAGCGCCGCAGCCCCTGGTATCGCAGCATTTGCGGGTGCTGCGTATGGCCGGCGTCGTGCACGGATCGCGTCGCGGCCGGGAAACCGAATACTCGCTCACCGACGACCACATCGCGCACATTGTCGCCGACGCGGTCGCCCACGCGAACGAGCCGGGTTCACCGAATAGCGCGCGCGAGGCCGTCGGCGCGACCGGAACGGCGCGATGAGCCCGTACGACGACAGCGCCACCCGCCAACGCAACACCAAGCAACGCCACGCCGTGGCCGCGTTGCTGGCCGATGTCAACGACTTCCGTACCGCACAGGAGCTGCACGGGCTGCTGCGCGATCGCGGCGAACGCGTTGGTCTCACCACTGTTTACCGCGCCCTCCAGACGATGGCGGACGCCGGTGAGCTTGACGTGATGCGCCTGCCGAGCGGCGAGCAGCTCTTCCGGCGATGCAGCAGCACACACCACCATCACCTGGTGTGCCGGTCCTGCGCCCGGACCGTCGAAGTCGCCGGGCCGACCGTGGAGAGCTGGGCCGATCGGATCGCCGGCGAGCACGGATTCGTCGACATCAGCCACACCGTCGAGATCTTCGGGACATGCCCGACCTGCGCCGGTGTCTAGTCCCGGCGAGCGCCACCACCTGAGCGGCAGCTAGTCAGGCTCCGGCGCCGGCACGTCCGACGAGCTGTAGGTCGCGAGGCTGCGGATCAGCATGTCGAGGCCGAACTCGAACCGCTGGTCGCCGTCGCCAGTCATCATGTCCGCGACGTGCGTCGCGAGGTGCGGGAATTTGTCAGCCGGCAAATGTTCGAAGAAGTCCCGCACATCGGACACGTGCTTGGCCATGAACTCGCTTTCGCTGAGGCCGCTTGCGATCCGCCGGTTGTGGTAAAGCGAACCCTCGTACGAGTCGGCCGCGATGTAGAGCGAAAGCCGGTCGAGTGCCCACGCCGCGACCTGCGGCGGTACGCCGCCGGCCAGCATGATCGCCAGCATCCGATCCGCGATCCGTAGCGCATTCTGGCTGGTCGGGACGCTCGCGAGGCTGATCACCGCGATGTCGCGGTGCCGCCGGAACACCTCGTACGACTGCCGGCCCACCGACCGCAGCTGGTCCTGCCAGTGCGCCGGGTCGGGGTCGGGCACGTCGATCTCCGCGGCGATCCGGTCCAGCAGCAGGTCCAGCAGCTCGTCCTTGTTCGCCACGTGTGCGTAGAGCGAGGCCGGTCCGGTGCCGAGGGCGTCGGCCACCCGCCGCATGCTCACGCCATCGAGACCGTCCGCGTCGAGCAGCTTCAACGCCGTGTCCACGATCACGTCGCGGCTCAACTGCACCCTAGGCGTCGTGGGCGGTCGTGTGCGCTTCCACGCCGGCACCGGAAGGTCGTCGGCGGCGATGGGAATCGAACTGTCCCGAACCATGCCCGAAATGATACTCGCGAACGAACACCGTTTGCTCGACGAACACCATTCGCTTGTTGTACGGTGTTCGAGTTAAGCGAACGGTGTTCGCGACGCCTCAACTTCTGGGGGTTCCGATGACGGCATCGGTCGAAACAGCCCACACCAGCGGCACCATCGACCGCGCGGCCACCGGCACGCCGTACCGCTGGCGCTGGTGGGCTCTGGCCGTCATCCTTGCCGCGGAGGTGATGGACCTCCTGGATGCACTCGTCACGACGATTGCCGGTCCGTCGATCCGGACGGAGCTGCATGGCACCGAGAGCATGATCCAGTGGCTCGGTGCCGGTTACACGCTCGCGATGGCCATCGGTCTTATCACCGGCGGGCGCCTCGGCGACCTGTACGGCCGCAAGCGCATGTTCATGATCGGCGCGGGCGGATTCGTTGTCGGGTCGCTGGCCTGTGCCGTGGCCCAAAGTCCGGAAATGTTGATCACGGCTCGGGTCGTCCAGGGACTGTTCGGCGCCGTGATGCTGCCGCAAGGCCTCGGAATGATGAAGGAGATGTTCCGCGACGAGGAGTTGGCCGCCTCGTTCGGTGCGTTCGGCCCGGTGATGGGCCTGTCCGCGGTCGGCGGCCCGATCCTGGCCGGCTGGCTGGTGAGTGCCGACTATTTCGGCTGGGGCTGGCGCATGATCTTCGTCATCAATCTGCCCCTCGGTCTGGCCGCCGTGCTCGGGGCGATCAAGTTCCTCCCCCGTTCCAGGGGCACGGACGCCACCCGTGTGGACTATCGCGGCATCCTCATCATGTCCGTCTCGGCATTCCTGATCATCTACCCGCTCGTCGAGGGCCGCGATCTCGGCTGGCCGGCCTGGACGTTCGTGGCCATGGGCTTGTCGGTGATCGGCTTCGCCGGCTTCGGCTGGTGGATCCGGCGCGTTGCCGCCCGCGGCGGCGATCCGCTCGTGACGCCCAGCTTATTCACCAAGCGCGCGTTCACCGGCGGCCTGGTCGCCGGCCTCGCGTTCTTCTCCGGCATGCTCGGCTTCTCCTTGGTGTTCAGCCTCTACCTGCAGATCGGGCTCGGCTACTCGCCACTCAAGACGGGGCTCGCCAGCGCGCCGCAGGCGGCTGCCATGATCGTTGGGTTCATCGTGGCCAGCGCCGGGCTCAGCGCAAAACTCGGTCGGGGGCTCCTACATCTCGGCCTGGCCGTCCTGGCCGCCGGCACCGGGTTGTTCGCCGTGATCCTTTTCGCGGTCGGCAGCAGCGGGGCGTCGCCCTGGCAACTCGCACCGGCGTTGGCCGTCGTCGGTTTCGGGATGGGCCTCATGATGGCACCGTTCTTCGATCTGATCCTGTCCGGCGTGGAACCGCATGAGACCGGATCGGCCGCCGGCACGCTCAACGCGGTTCAGCAGCTTGGCGGCGCGCTCGGTATCGCGATCCTGGGCACCGTTTTCTTCGACATCCTGAAGGTCGGACCGGACGGCCCGGTGCACACCACGGTCGAGCACGGCATGCTCTGGACACTGTGGATCGAGATCGGGCTGCTAGCCATCGCGTTCCTCGCCGTCTACCTGCTGCCTCGCCGGGCGCGCGAAGATCTGCCGACCCATTGAGCCGGACCGAGCCAACGGGCGGCCGACCGGGATCGTCCCGACCGCCGCCCATTCGCTTGACCTAGCGAGGCGGGATCCGCCGCCGGACGTCCTCGGCGGTCGACTCCCCCGGCTGCCAAGGCGCGACCCATTCGCCATCGGTCGGCGTCGGCACCACGCCTTCTTCGACAAAGGCATAGCGGCCCTCGGTCACCTTGCGCGCAAACGCGACGTCGCGGTCGTCGGTGTTCCGCCACAAATCGTCAAAGAGGGTACCGACCCGAAGCCGCGCCTGCCGGCAGAAGAGATCGGCGAGCTCCGTGCCCTCCGGCCGGCGCTCGGCCGAGGCCCGGACACAGGCCGCGGTCATCGCGAACAGCTCCGCGCCAATGTCCACAATCCGGCCGAGGAACGCCTGCTTGCGCTCCATCTTCCCGCGCCACCGGGCCATGCCGTAGAACGTCTCGCGGGCCAGTCGACGCGATGCCCGCTCGACGAACCGTACGTGTGTCGCGAGCGATCCGTACTCGCCGTACCCACCCTTGATCTGGCCCTTGCCGGCGGCGAGCGTGGGCAGCCAACGGCCGTAGAACCCGGCGGCGGCGGCACCGGCCTTGGCCTTGCGACCGAGGTCGGCGTCGGGGTCGATGATGTCGCCGGCCACCGAGAGGTGCTGGTCGACGGCCTCGCGCGCGATGAGTAGGTGCATGATTTCGGTCGAGCCCTCGAAGATCCGGTTGATCCGGAGATCGCGGAGGATCTGCTCGACACCGATCGCCTTCTCGCCGCGGGCCGCGAGCGAATCGGCCGTCTCGTAGCCGCGGCCGCCCCGGATCTGCAGCAGTTCGTCGGCCATCTTCCAGGCCATCTCGGAGCCATAGAGTTTCACGAGCGCGGCTTCGATGCGGATGTCGTTGCGGTCGTCGTCGGCCAGCATGCAGCACAGGTCCAACATGGACTCGAGGCCGTACGTCGTCGCCGCGATGAAAGCGATCTTCTTCGCGACCGCCTCGTGCCGGCCGACGGGAAGCCCCCACTGCACACGCTCGGCCGACCAGGCTCGGGCGATCGCGAGGCACGACTTGCCCGCCGCGACGCACATCGCCGGCAGCGAAAGGCGTCCGGTGTTCAACGTCGTGAGCGCAATTTTGAGGCCCTGACCCTCGCGACCGATCACATGCTCGGCCGGGATGAAGACATCGTGGAAGCGCGTCACGCTGTTTTCGAGGCCGCGGAGGCCCATGAACGCGTTGCGGCGTTCGACCGTGATGCCGGGCGAGTCGCCCTCGACCACGAACGCGGTGATGCCGCCGCGGTGGTCGGCGCCATCCTCGCCGGGGCCTTTGGGCACCTGCGCCATGACGACCAGGAGCGTGGCGACCGTACCGTTGGTCGCCCAGAGCTTGACGCCGTTGAGACGGTAGCCGCCTTCGACCGGCGTCGCGGTCGTCGACAGCCGGGCCGGGTCCGATCCGACGTCGGCCTCGGTGAGCAGGAACGCCGAAATCTCGCCGCCGGCCAGCCGGGGCAGGAACGTTTTCTTCTGCTCCTCGGAGCCGAAAAGCTTCAGCGGCTGGGGCACGCCGATCGACTGATGCGCCGACAGCAACGCGCCGAGTGACGGGCTGCCGGAGCCCGCCATCGCCAGCGCTCGGCAGTAGTAGAGATTGGACAGTCCGAGGCCGCCGTACGACTTGTCGATCTTCATGCCGAACGCGCCCAACTCGGCCAGGCCCTGGAACACGTCGTCGGGGATGCGGGCGTCCCGCTCGATCTGGGCGCCGTCGATGTGGTCCTTCGTGAACGCCCCGAGCTTGGCTAGGAATGCCTCACCGTCGGCCTGCTGCTCGGGATCGGGAGTCGGCCACGGCTCGACCAGGTCCATCCGTAGGCGACCGAGGAACAACTGCTTACCGAAGCTCGGCTTGCGCCAGTCGGCTTCCCGGGCGGCCTCCGCGACCCGCCGTGCCTGCTTCTCGTCAACGTGGGTTGCGCTCCCGGCCGCGGCGTTTTCGCCGGCGTTGGCGTTTTCGCTGGCGTTGGCGTTTTCGCCGGCCTTCGCCGGGTCAGGCGTGATGCTGTCCGGGCGCGCGTCCGTCGCCGTCATGGCCACCTCCTGCATCGCTTTTGCATCGAAGGGCACCGCTACACATCCGCTAGGTTACCCGCCAGTAGGCCTCGAGAAACAGGTTTGCGTCGGGCCGGGACACGATTGCGCTGGTACGGGCTCATTCGTGCCCGATCTTCGGCGCGAAGCACGCTCGAACCGCCGGCGCGACTCCGTCCGAGCGCGGCTCAGCCCTCGATGCGGGCTCAGTCCTCGATGCGGGCAAGGATCGCCTCGGCCATTGCGCCGGGTACCTCGTCGGGGATCCAGTGACCGACGCCGGTGAGTGGCACGAAACGGTAGTCGTCGGTCACGTATCGAGCGCACGCCCGCGCCGCGATTGCGCCGACCGCCGGGTCGCTGTCGCCCCACACGTACGTCGTCGGAACCGTCACGTCGCCGGCGGCCAGCGATGCGTTCGACATCGCTCGATACCAGTTCAGCGCGCCGGTCAATGTCGCCCGATCCAGCATCGGCGTCACGTAGCCGTCAATCAGCTCCGGCGGACAGCCGGCGAACATCGCGCGTAGCCGCGCCCCGTTGTCGTCGAGCAGCACATCCTCGGCATGACCGGCCTTCCGGAACAGCCCGAAGTAGGATGAGCGCCGCTGCTGGTCGGCGTCGTTGGCGATCGCTTCGGTGAACGCCGTCGGATGCGGTACCGATACGGCGGTCAGTGTGTGGACTCGGTCCGGGAAGTCTGCGGCGAGCCGCCACGCGACGACGGCACCCCAATCGTGGCCGACCACGTGTGTTCGATCGACGCCGAGACTGTCGAGCAGCGCTACGGCGTCGGCGACGCATTCCTTCATCGCGTACGCGTCGACCTCGGCCGGTCGCGCGCCCGGTGAATAACCGCGCTGATCCGGCGCGATCGTCCGCATACCGGCCGCGTGCAGGGCCGGAACGACGCGTTGCCATTCGGTCGCGTTCTGTGGGAAGCCATGCAACAAGAGGACGGCGGGGCCGTCCAAAGGGCCGTCGACGGAAACGTCGAGCGACAGACCGCGCACCGAGATCCTCATACGTTCGGACACTATCGGATGTCCGTAAACGTAGTGGATCTTGAAATTAGCCGGCCGTCGCCGGCGGCGGTGCCACCGGGTTCGGCAGCGCTCCCCCGAAACGGCGGTCACGCTGGGCGTAGAGCTCGCAGGCGTACCAAAGATGGCGCCGGTCGAAATCTGGCCAATACGTGTCGAGCGATACATATTCGGCGTAGGCCGCCTGCCAGATGAGGAAATTCGACAGCCGCTGCTCGCCGGACGATCGAAGCACGAGATCGACGTCGGGCATGTCCGGCTCGTCGAGATAGCGGGCAAAGACCTTCTCGGTGATGCGGTCGGGCCGAACCCGGCCGGCCGCCACGTCGGCGGCGAGCGCGGATGCAGCGTCCGCGATCTCCGCGCGTCCGCCGTAGTTGACGCAGAAGAACAAGTTGATCAGGTTGTTGTCCCGGGACATCTCCTCCGCGATCTCCAGCTCGTGGATCACGCTGCGCCACAGCTTCGGCCGCCGGCCGACCCAGCGCACCCGGACGCCCATCTCGACGAACTGATCCCGTCGCCGATGGATCACATCGCGGTTGAAGTTCATCAGCCACCGGACTTCTTCCGGTGAGCGCCGCCAGTTCTCGGTGGAAAACGCATAGGCGGACAGGTTGCCGATGCCGAGCTCGATCGCTCCCTCGATCACGTCGAAGAGTGCGGCTTCGCCGCGGGCGTGACCCTCGGTCCTTGGCAGCCCGCGCTGCTTTGCCCACCGGCCGTTGCCGTCCATGATGATCGCGACGTGATCGGGCACCGCCGCCGACGGCAGGTCCGGTGGCCGCGCTCCGGACGGATGCGCCGACGGCGCCACCCATTCTCGACGGCGGATTGTGGTCCTGATCACGCACGCTCCCGGTCTGCTCGATCCACCAGCGGCAGCGAGCGTAACTCGCGCTCGAGATGCCATTGCAGGTGCGCTGCCACCAGGCCGGATGCCTCACGTCGAGGACCGGGGTCGGCGGCGTCCGCGCGGACCCAGTCGCCGCCGGCCAAAGCCACCATGAGGTCGAGGGTGGCCGGGGCGGGGTGGGAGCCGCCGGGTGGTCGGCAGTCCGGGCACACCGCACCACCCGCCGGTACGGAGAAGGCCGCGTGCATGCCCGGCGTGCCACAGACGGCGCACGCGTCCAATGCCGGTGCCCATCCGGCCGCGGCCATCGCCCGCAACAGATACGCGTCGAGGACGAGGGACGCAGTGTGCTCCCCCGATGCCAGCACCCGCAGGGCGCCGAGGGTCAGCAGGAACAGCCGGAGCGATGGCTCGTTCTCGATCGCGGTGAGCCGTTCGGCGGTCTCGGCGATGGCGCTCGCCGCGGTATAGCGCGGATAGTCGTCGGAGATCCGACCACCGTACAGATCGATGCCCTCGACCTGGGCCACAGTGTGGAGGGTGCTGTGACCTTCGGCGATCTGGACGTCAACGTGACCGAACGGCTCGAGTCGCGCACCGAACTTCGACTTCGTCCGTCGTACGCCCCGGGCAACCGCGCGCACGATGCCGTGCCGCCGGGTGAACAGCGTGACGATGCGGTCCGACTCGCCGAGCTTCTGCCAGCGCAGCACGACCGCGTCATCGCGGTAGAGCTTGGTACGGAATCCGGCGGCCACGCCTGCCATTCTCGCCCGCCGGTGCGACGGATCGTGTGTCGGGATGGTGCCGGACTTGTACGGGACTTCGGCGCTCGCGGGCGCCGAAACCGCCCATGTTCCGTACACCTGGCGACGGGTCGACCCATACTGAAAACAGCCTCGACCCGGGGTCGGGGTGTGACGAACGGGTGACCAAACGGGGGCGCAACATGGCGTGGTTCTTCGACATTCTCTGGGCGATCATCGGCGGTGCCATCATCGGCGGCCTCGCCCGGTTGATCCTGCCCGGCAAGCAGAACATTTCGGTGACCGTCACGGTCATCGCCGGCATCCTCGGCATGCTGATCGGTGGCTTCATCGCGCACGGCATCGGCGTCGGCGAGACCAGAGGCATCGACTGGATCCGCCACCTGCTGCAACTTGGCTTCGGCGTCGTTTTCGTCGCTCTGGCGGCCAAGCTCTTCCCGCGGCGGGACACGAACCCTCCGACCGCGCCGCCGCCCGGAACGGCGACGGGCTACCCGACGTAGGACGTGTTTAACAAGTCGATGAGATGAGGTCCGGGCTCGGCGCGGCCGGCCCGCACGCCCACGACGTGCAAACCGGCCAATAACACACGAGCTACTGGATGGCCTCGGTCGCACGTGGGGTCGGCCTGGCCACTGCGACGCCGGCAAATGTCAGGACTAGCAGAGCCGCTGCCGCCAGCGCCGCGATCCGCACGTCCCCGGTGGCGAATCCGCCCCAGTATCGGATCGGAAAGTCCGTGTGACCGCGCAGCGTCGCCCAGAGCCCGGCGCCGCACACCACGGCCGCAGGAGCAGCCAGTACGGCGGTCAGCGCGAATCCGGCCAGGGCCAACCGCTGGTGCACGGTCCGTAGCCGGCTGGTCCGCCGGCTCAGCCAGCCGATCAGCAGGTACGTCATCATGGCGCCGAGCAGCCCGGCGATTACCGTGAACACCGGCACGGTCGCCGGTGTCGTGCGGTAAACGGTCGCGTCGAATTCGCCCGACTCCGCTTCAGGCCCACCTACGCCTTCGGCCCTGCCGTCGTGCTGGATGACGATCTCAGATCCCTCGGTGAGGGTGTAGAAGTCAGCCATTGTCGGGAATGTCGCGAGGTGAGCCACGAGGTCTCCGTTGTGGACCGTCATCGTGGCGCCGGTGTCGGTGACGGTCTCGTTCGTGATTTTCCAGCCGGTCCCGGCGAGCCGTGCCCGTTCATTGTCGACCAGCGCACGGGCGTTGCCGAAGGCCCGCACCGATGCCTGGTCATCGACCATAGCGGCGCGTAAAACGGATACCACTGACCAGGACGGGCGCCACACAGACGTGGACAGGTAGCCGACGAACAACCTCGGCGTCCCGGCACTGCTGTCGACCGTCGCCGCCATCCCGGGCCCGAGCTGGTTGACCTCGGCCACCTGCCGGCCGCTCAGCCCGGTCGAAGCGCCCCAGCCGACACAGGCGCCTCCGGCTGCCGCGCACAAGCCGCCGACCAGCATCGCCAGCACCGTGAAGGGCATGATGAGCCGGCTACGGGGCCGGCCGAGCCGCGCCCGCAGGCCGTGGAACAGCAGGCTGACAGCGTCGCGCCCCCGTGGCCAACGTTGCCCTTCGGCTGCCATCTCGGTGAAGGTCGCGGCGATCTCGGCGCCCCGGCGACGGCGGTATTCCCGCGGGTATGCGAACAGGAGCCGCTCGTAGCGGGTATTCAGATCCGTCACGCCGTCACCCCGAAGACGGCCGGGACGAACGTGGCCAGCCCGTTACGCCGAATCGCCAGGCGCGCGGATGCAGCGGCGGCCCGCACGCTGAGCTGCTCGACTTCGGCTTCGAGCGCGGAAGCGCCGGCCGCGGACAGGCGGTAGTAGCGGCGCATCCGGCCGCTGACCATCTCCTCGCGGTCGACCTCGATCAGGCCTTCGTCGTGGAGCCGGTCCAGAGCGGCATAGAGCGTGCCGGGGGCGAGTTTGACCCGGCCGCCGGACAGCTCGGCGACGTCGGTGATGATGCCGTACCCGTGGCGGGACTGGGCCGCGAGCGCGGTGAGGATGAGAAACGTCGGTTCACGCATGGAACTCACGCCGTCAATATACAGATGATCTGAGCATGAACATACAGATCATCTGAGTATTTCGCCGGGACTCAGGCGGAAATAGAACCTGACTCGCCCTCGTCGACGAGCCCGAGCGGTCAGAAACCCAGCCGGCGCAGCTGCTTCGGGTCGCGCTGCCACTCCTTGGCCACGCGTACGTGCAGATCGAGATAGACCTTCGTGCCGAGCAGTTCCTCGATGCCGGCGCGGGCCCGGCTGCCGACATCGCGCAACCG
The DNA here is from genome assembly GCA_963724705.1 of uncultured Actinomycetota bacterium. Classification (GTDB taxonomy): domain Bacteria; phylum Actinomycetota; class Actinomycetes; order Mycobacteriales; family Micromonosporaceae; genus DASQPR01. The sequence goes on along the minus strand of CAVRVS010000002.1, from coordinate 616,576 downwards.
CGATCCTTGATGTCCGATCACGATGGCCTTCTGCGACGGTCGTTCCACGTACAGATCGGCGAAGATCCGCGTCAGCCGGCCCTCGACCTGCATCTCTTCGACGACGACTGCGATCGAGTGCGGCAACTCGTCGCGCACGCCCTCCAGTGCAGCCTCCCGGATCAGCTCACCGACGAGAACCTGCTCCGGCTCGTCGGTGATCATCCCGTCCGGGTAGAGCTGCGGCGAGGACGGTAGATGCCGGCTCAGTACGTCGACCAGCACGTCGAGCTGTTCGCCCGAGACGGCGCTGCACGGCACGATGTCGGCGAAGTCAGCCAGCTGATTCACGGCCACGAGTTGCTCGGTCAGGGTCTTGCGGTCGACCAGATCGGTCTTCGTCACGACGGCGACCATGGTCGGCTTCAGTTCGGCCATCTCCGAGCTGATGAAGCGGTCACCGCGGCCGATCGGCTCGTTGGCCGGGATGCACAGGCCGATCACGTCCACCTCGCTCCAGGTCTGGCGTACGAGGTCGTTCAGGCGCTCCCCGAGCAGCGTTCGAGGCCGGTGCAGACCTGGCGTGTCGACGAGCACGAGCTGCGCGTTCGGCCGGTGCAGCACAGCCCGGATCACGTGGCGCGTGGTCTGCGGCTTGGTCGAAGTGATCGCGATCTTCTGGCCGACGATTGCGTTGGTGAGCGTCGACTTGCCGGCGTTGGGACGGCCGACGAAACACGCGAACCCGGCCCGGTACGGATCGGACATGCGTCAGTCCCCGTACGTTGCGACGACGTCACCGGACGGCGAGGCGAGGTGGATCGGAGCGCCCGGGCTCACGTCGTGCACGGCGGACCGGCCCGCGGCGTCGAGTGACTCGGATCCGGTCACGACCGCGGCCGCCTCGATCGTGCCGGTGCCGCCGTTGACGGCCGACGCGACGGCGAACTGCAGTGCGGTCAGCGACAGCGAGGGCAGCGCGACCGATGATCCGGCGTAGGTCCGGCCGTCGCCGTCCCGTACCGCCGCGCCTTCGGCCGCACCCGAGCGGGCCCGCGCGGCCCGCGCGAGGGTGACCAACTTCGCGTCCTCGGCCGATAGCGTCGTGGGGTCGCCGGTCGGCGCGTCAGACATCAGCGGATTGCCTTTCTCGCAGCTGGGCCGGCTCTTCGTCGTCGGGTTCGGACCGCCGGACGAGAACGGTGTCGATCCGGTTGCGTCGACCGGTGGTGCCCTCCGCGGTAAGCAGGAGGCCGTCGACCGTGGCCTTCGCGCCCGGGATCGGGACGCGGCCGAGCGCCTGGGCCAGCAAACCGCCGACGGTCTCCACCTCGTCGCCGGGCAGGTCCACGTCGAACAACTCGCCCAGGTCTTCCACGGGCAACCGCGCGGTGACGCGGATCGATCCGTCCCCGAGGTGCTCGACCGGCGGCCGTTCGACGTCGTACTCGTCGGTGATCTCGCCGACGATCTCCTCGAGGATGTCCTCGATCGTCACCAGACCGGCCGTGCCGCCGTATTCGTCCACGATGATCGCCATGTGCGTGCGGGCGGCCTGCATCTCGGACAGCAGATCGTCGACCGGTTTCGACTCGGGCACGTACGTCGCCGGGCGCATCACGTCGCGCGCGAGATCGTTCTCTGAACGCCCGGCATCGATCGACTTGATCACGTCCTTCAGGTAGACGATGCCGAGCACGTCGTCGATGTTTTCCCCGATCAGCGGCACGCGGGAGAACCCGGACCGCAGTGCGAGGGCGCGGGCCTGGCCGAGCGTCGCGTTCTCGGCGAGGTAGACCATGTCGGTTCGGGGGACCATGACCTCGCGGGCGATCGTGTCGCCGAGAGCGAACACAGAGTGGATCATGTCGCGCTCGCCATGCTCGACGAAACCACGCTGCTCGGCCAGGTCAACCAGCTCGCGCAGCTCGACCTGCGAGGCGAATGGGCCGTCCCGGAAACCTTTGCCCGGGGTGAACGCATTGCCGATCAGGATCAGCAGGGACGCGAGCGGGTTCAGGACACGGCCGAGCCAGCGCACGATCGGCGCCGCGAACCGGGCGACCGTGTATGCGTGCTGGCGACCGATCGTCCTCGGTGCGACGCCGACGACGACGAAGGTCAGGATCGTCATCGAGCCGGCGACGATCAGGGCGGACAGCCACTGGGTGTCGAGGCTGTCAAACACCACCAGTGCTATGAGCGTCGTTGCGCCCAGCTCGCAGAACACCCGCAGCAGCAACAGCAGGTTCAGATGTCGGACCAAGCGGTCGCCGAGTATCGCCTGCAGCGCCTTCGCCCCGCGAACGCCGTCACGCTCCATCTCGGCGACCCGGGCCGCCGACACCCGCTGAAGCGAGGAGTCGGTCATGGCGAACAGACCGCCGAGGAGCAACAACAGCACCGCGACGATGACGAGCTGCGTATCGGGCAGTCCTTGATTGGCCATCTCGAAACCCTTAGGCCGGATGCCCCGTGCCCGGGGCGTCCGGCGGCAGCACACGATCGGGTACGGCCGGCGCGCCGACGACGGCTCGGCCAACGCTCATCTGCCAACCGCCTAGCAGGCGAGCCTGCAGTGTGAACATCTCGCGTTCCTCGTCCGGCTCGGCGTGGTCGTAGCCGAGAAGGTGCAGCACGCCGTGAACGGTCAGCAGGTGCATCTCGTCATCGGCGCCGTGGCCGGCCGCGGCGGCCTGCTTGGCCGCCACCTCCGGGCACAGCACGATGTCGCCCAGCAGCGCCGGCTCGCCCGGCGATTCACTCGGGCCGTGATCGACGCTCGACTCCTCCATCGGAAAGGCCAGCACGTCGGTCGGGCCGTCCCCGCCCATCCACCGGTGGTTCAGCTCGGTCATGTATTCGATGTCCACGAGGAGCACCGACAGCTCGGCCAACGGGTTCACGCCCATTTCGTCGAGGACGTAGCGGGCGACGGCCAGCACCTGGTCGGATTCGACGGCGACGCCGGACTCGTTGGCGATCTCGATGGACACTTCGCTCCAGGCTCCCTGGCGGTCTCGGCTGATTTTCAGTGTGATCTCGGGTTCGGTGTGATCTCGAGTGATCGATCACTCGACTGTAGCGGTCAGGTCGACGGTGAGACTCCTCGACGGGTATCGCGGCCGCCTTCGCGACTCAACGACGTCGATTCGTACGGTTGCCGGCGGCTCGGCCGTGGCCAGCCGGGCCCCCGTCGCGCGCGGGTAGGGCGTGGACTCCCTCAGCCTGCTCCTCGTCCCAGCGCGCGTACGCGTCGACGATGTCGCTGACCAGCCGGTGACGTACGACGTCGGCGCTCGTCAGCCGCGAGAAGTGCACGTCTTCCACGCCGCCGAGGATCTCCTCGACGACCCGCAGCCCGCTGCGGGTGCCGGATGGCAGGTCGACCTGTGTCACGTCGCCGGTCACCACGATCTTGGAGCCGAAACCGAGTCGCGTGAGGAACATCTTCATCTGCTCGGGCGTCGTGTTCTGCGCCTCGTCGAGGATGATGAACGCGTCGTTCAGAGTCCGGCCACGCATGTACGCCAGCGGCGCGACCTCGATCGTGCCCGCCTGCATGAGCCGCGGGATCGACTCGGGATCGAGCATGTCGTGCAGCGCGTCGTAGAGCGGTCGGAGGTAAGGGTCGATCTTGTCGTAGAGCGTGCCGGGCAGGAACCCGAGACGCTCGCCGGCCTCGACCGCCGGCCGCGTCAGGATGATCCGGTTCACCTGCTTGGCCTGCAGCGCTTGCACGGCCTTGGCCATGGCGAGGTAGGTCTTGCCGGTGCCGGCCGGCCCGATGCCGAAGTTCACCGTGTGCTGGTCGATCGCGTCGACGTAGCGCTTCTGGCCGAGCGTCTTAGGCCGGATCGTGCGGCCACGCCGGGACAGGATGTTCAGGGTCAGAACGTCGGCCGGACGCTCCTCGGTCCCCTGCTTGAGCATGCCGACGATGCGGCGTACGGCGTCCCGGTTCAGGGTCTCGCCCTTGTCGATCAACTCGAGCAACTCGGCGAAGACGCGTTCGGCCAAGGCGTTGTCGGCCGGTGAACCGGACACGGTGATTTCGTTGCCGCGCACGAGAATGTCGCTGTCCAGCGACGATTCGATGAGCTTGAGCATCTCGTCGCCCGGCCCGAGCAGGTTGACCATCAGCCGCGGATCGTCGACAATGATCTTGGTTTGAACGCGGGCACCGCGCTGACCGGAGACCGGCATCGATGTCGCGGTGCTAGGTGGAGGGCTTGTGGTCATGGGTGGGCCGGCTGGCCTGGCCGCCTCTCTGGCGAAGATCCTGGAGATTCCATGGTATCCACTCGGACCGACAGCACGCCTGCGCGTATCCGGTTGTGGCCCAAATATGCCTTCGAGTGCCGTTCGCGGTGAGCGAACCGGCATGGCGTCCCGACATCATCCGGCCGCTCGGCTAGCTCGACGCGGTACCACCGCGGGCCGTGCCACCGGTCGCTCTGGGCTGGGCGGTCCGGCCGTTGTGCATCGCGTTGCCGAGCCAGCCAATCGCGGCGACAAACACGATCGTGCCGATGCCGATGCCGACACAGTTGACCAGCACCCGTCCCAGGCCGTGCATGTCGACGTTCAGGAACGGATAGGGGTACCAGTTCGTCGCGGCGCCGCGGATGAGGCTGTAGATGGCGTACACGAGCGGGAACGCCGCCCAGGTCAGCGACTCCCGGAAGCGGATCGCCCGCCGGGGCGGCACGTACAGCCAGTCCAGGAACACGATGAGCGGCATCAGATAGTGCAGCACCTCGTTGACCCAGGGAATCGTCGAGTCCGCGGCGGCCGGCAGGTCGGAGAGCAACACGGCGTACACAGCGCCGGTCACCGCCATGTACGTCGCGGCGGCGCCGCGGACGAGGTCATACCAGCGCGACGTCGGCTCGTGGCCGCCAATCGCGCCAACCACGAACACCACCACGGCGATGATGTTCGCCTCGATCGTAAAGAAGCTGAAGAAGTTGACGACGCTGCCTGGTGGCTCCTGCCCGCGGGTATGCACAAGCTGCGTCGCGATCGCGGCGACCACCAACGCGGCGATGATCCATCGGTAGGAGATGACAAACAGCCGCCGCGCCATACGCGGGATTTAACCCCATATCTTCGTACGGCGGTAATCCGCCGCGCAGTTGAGCCGGCGCGCCGACCGGCGCAGAATGCCCGGGTGCCCTCCCGATCTCGGCTTCCCATCCTCGCAACCGCCGTGATCGTGCTCGCGGCCGGCTGCTCCAGCCCGACCAGCAGTCCCGATACGGTCGACGGAGCGCGCATCGCCACGCAGGCGCCGCTGCTGGTTGGCGCCACGCCGACCGGCTCGCTGTCGCCGACACCGAAGCAATCGCCCACCCCGTCGCCCTCACCCGCCTCGACCGCGCCGCCGGCCGCTCATGGCTGCTCAATGCTGCCGTCCGACAACGTGTGGCGGGCCGACGTCTCGCACCTGCCGGTCCTCGCGAAGTCGTCGACCTACGTGGCGAGCATCGGCACGAGCGCTGGCGTCCACGCCGATTTCGGGTCCGGTCTCTATCAGGGCGCGCCGATCGGCATTCCGGTCACCACGGTTTCGGCGACGCAGGCCAAGGTCAAGGTCACCTTCCAGTACGCGCCAGAGAGCGACAAGGGTCCGTATCCGATCCCGAAGAATCCGGCGATCGAGGGCGGTGCCAGCAGTTCCGGTGACCGGCACATCATCCTCTACGACCCCGCGCACTGTTTGGACTACGAACTGTTCGCCGCGTACCCGAAATCGGGGGGCTGGACCGCTGGTTCCGGAGCGATCTTCGACCTCGCGAGCGACAAGCTCCGCCCGGCCGGCTGGACCTCGGCCGACGCGGCCGGTCTGCCTATCCTGCCGGGGCTGGTGACGTGGGCCGACATGAAGTCGGGGCACATCGACCATGCAATCCGCGTGACCGTGCCGTCGACCCAGGCGACCTATCTCTGGCCGGCCCGGCACCAGGCTTCGTCATCGAGCGACACGTCACTGCCGCCGATGGGGCTGCGGCTGCGGCTGAAGGCGAGTGTCGATATCTCACACCTGCCCTCGCAGGCGAAGATCGTCGCGACCGCGATGAAGAAGTACGGCATTATCGTGGCCGACAACGGCTCGCCGTGGTTCATCTCGGGCGCGCCGGACTCGCACTTCAACAACGACGCGCTGCACGCCCTCGGCGCGCTGACTGGCACCGATTTCGAAGCCGTCGACGAATCCGGGCTGATGGTGAGCAAGAACTCCGGCGAGGCACGGTAGCCGAGCAACGCCGCCGGCTACCAGCGACCGAGCCGGGTCGCCAGGACGGACAGCGCGGCGACACCCGCCGTCGACGTACGAAGGACATTCGCGCCCAGGCGTACGGGCACCGCGCCGGCCGCCGTCAGCGCGTCGACTTCGGCATCGGCGATGCCGCCTTCCGGACCGACGACAACGAGGATCTCCCCGTGGCCGGGCAGCGCGACGCTCGACAGCGGCGTCTCGGCCCCCTCATGCAGCACGAGAACCGCGTCCGCACCGCGATCGGCGAGAGCGGCCGTTGACGCCGCCGACTCGGCAATCACCGGCAGCCACGACCGCCGCGCCTGCTTCGCCGCCTCCCGTGCGGTCGCCACCCACTTGTCGCGTGCCTTCGCGCCCCGGTCGCCACGCCAGATCGTGACGCAGCGCGACGCGGCCCACGGAACGATCTCGTCGACGCCAACCTCGGTCATCGCCTGCACCGCCATCTCACCGCGCTCGCCCTTCGGGATTCCCTGTGCGACCACGAGCCGCGGCGCCGGCGCTTCGACGTACCAGTGATTCTCGATCGTGGCCGTCAAGCCGGTCTTGCCGACGGCGGTGACCAGCGCGGACGCCGTGCTGCCCCGCCCGTCACCGATGAGCAGCCGTTCGCCCACGCGCAAGCGTTGGACGACCGCCGCATGATGGCCCTCGGGACCGTCCAGTATCACGGAGCCGGACATCGGCAGCGCGTCGACCAGGAAGAGTGGCGCGCTCATGCCGTCGACACGGCTAGGCGTGACCGTTGAACGCGTCGCGCATCCGCGAGAAGAAACCACCCTGCTTGGTGAGCTCCGCGAATTCCTCGCCCCGGACCGACGCGAATTCGCGCAGCATGCGTTCCTGATCGGCGTCGAGCTTCGTCGGCGTCCGGACGTCGAGGTGCACGAACAGGTCGCCGCGGCCGGTGCCCCGCAGGTGCGGCACTCCACGCGCCTTCAGCTTGACCGTCGACGCGGGTTGTGTGCCCGGTGCGACGTCGACCGATTCCTCGCTGTCCAACGTCTTGATCGTCAGACGGGTGCCGAGCGCGGCCGCCGCCATCGGTACGGTGACGCGGCAGTGCAGGTCGTCGCCCTTGCGCGAGAAGACATCGTGCGGCCGTTCGTGGATCTCCACGTAGAGATCGCCGGCCGGGCCGCCGCCGGGGCCGACCTCGCCCTGACCGGCGAGGCGGATCCGCATCTGGTCCTCGACGCCGGGCGGCACCTTGACGTTGAGCTGCCGGCGTGTCCGGACGCGGCCGTCCCCGCCGCAGGTCGGGCAGGGGTGGCGGATGACCGTCCCATAGCCGCCGCAGGCCGCGCACGGGCGGGCCGTCATGACCTGACCGAGGAACGTCCGCTGGACGCTCTGCACCTCGCCTCGGCCGTTGCACGTGTCACAGGTCTGCGGATGGGTCCCGGCCGCGGTGCCGGCGCCGGCGCACGTCTCACATGTGACGGCGGTGTCCACCGTGATCGGCGCGTCGACCCCGAAGGCCGTCTCGAAGAGGTCGAGCTCGAGCGGGAGGATGGCGTCGGAGCCGGCGCGGGTCCGCGACCGCGGCCCACGGGTCGCCCCGCCGCCGAAGAACGCGTCCATGATGTCCTGGAAGCCGACGAACGTACCGGCGCCGGCCGTGCTGGGTCCGCCGCCGTTGGCGTACGGGTCACCGCCGAGGTCGACGATCTGACGCTTCTGATCGTCGGAGAGCACCTCGTACGCTTTGCTGATCTCCTTGAACCGCTCGTGCGCGCCCGGATCCGGGTTTACGTCCGGGTGGTATTGGCGGGCCAGCTTGCGGTAGGCGCGCTTGATCTCGTCGGTGGACGCGTCGCGCGCCACGCCGAGAGTGCCGTAGTAGTCGTTCGCCACTGCTGTGTGCCGTCCTCAATCCGTGATACTTAAGCGGACGCCAGCGCCCGCCGGATGTTTCGAATGTCGCGGGCGCCGACGTCCGCGAGATGTGTCGGGGTGTTCCGTGGTGCACTGGGTCACGTCGGCCGCCGGCTCAGTTCTGGGCCAGTAGGTCGCCGACGTAGCGGGCCACGGCGCTGACCGCGGAGATCGTCGCCGGGTAGTCCATCCGTGTCGGTCCGAGCACTCCCATGCCGCCGACGATCGTCGCGTTCGGTCCGTACCCGGTCGACACGACCGAGGTGCCCCGCAAATGTTCGAACTCGTTCTCGTCGCCGATCCTTACCCGCAACGGCTCCTCACCCGCCGACCCGATCAGCTTCAGCAGGATGACCTCCTCTTCGAGGGCTTCGAGAATCGGGCGGATGGATCCCTGGAAGTCGAGCACGCCGGCCCGGGTCAGGTTGGCCGTCCCGGCCAGCGCGATGCGCTCGTCCGTACGCTCGATCAGTGTCTCGAGCAGGACGGCCGCGATCGCCGACACGCTGCCGCGCCGCGTCGGATCCACGTCGTCGACGAGCGCCTGGATGTGCATCGGCGTCTCGGACAGCCGCAGCCCGACGAGTTTGTCGTTGATCAGTGTCCGGATCGCCGTGACCTCACTTTCGGCGGTCGGCGTCGGCAGTTCGATCAGCCGCTGCTCGACCCGACCCGTATCGGTGATCATCACCAGCATCAACCGCGTCGTCGACACCGGTACGAGTTCGAGGTGACGTACGGATGAGCGGCTCAGGCTCGGATACTGCACGACGGCGACCTGGCCGGTGACCTGGGCGAGGAGCCGGACCGTACGGTGCACGACGTCGTCGAGGTCAACCGCGCCGATGAGGAACCGCTCGATCGCGCGACGCTCGGCCGGCGACAGTGGCTTGATGCGCGACAACTTGTCGACGAACAGCCGGTAGCCACGATCGGTCGGCACCCGGCCGGCGCTCGTGTGCGGCTGCCGCAGATATCCTTCGTCCTCGAGAACGGCCATGTCGTTACGTACGGTAGCCGCGGATACACGAAGTTGGTGGCGCTCGACGAGGGCGCGACTGCCGACCGGCTCCTGGGTCGCCACATAGTCCTCGACGATGGCGCGCAGCACGTCGAGTTTGCGCTCGTCGAGGGGCATCGCACGCTCCGTTTCCGTCGGTCTGGGGTGACCGCGCGATCGGTGGCGGCCCGTCAGTCGCGGCCGGTAGCGGACTGGCACTGGCACTCCAGAGTAGCGAGTGCCAGTCTACGACGGCGCCCGCCCGAGCGCGATGATCGCGAGGGCTGGTGCCGGGTGGTCGGCAGTCGTAGCCTGTCGGCCATGACCGACGCCACACCGCCACCCGACGACCGCGGCGCCGGCACCCCTCCGGCTGGCACGCCACCCGGCGAGGGCACCCCGAACGGTTACGCGAACGTCGACGATCGCACGTGGGCACTGATCGCGCACTTCGGCGGCGCTGCGCTCGCGCTGATCTCGCTCGGTCCGGCCGCGTTCATCGTCCCGCTGATCGCCTATCTGGCCACCCGCCACGAGTCGCCGGTCGCGCAGGCACACGCGCGGGCCGCGCTGAATTTCCAGATCCCGATTTCGGTCGCCGGCGCAATCCTCTGGGTGCTGCATTCCGGCGCCGGCAATTTGCCGTTCGGCGCCGGCGTCGTTATCGGCGGCCTGCTGTGGCTGCTCCAGCTTGCGGTGGCCGCGATCGGGACGATCTTCGGCGTCGTCGCCGGCATCAAGGCCAACGAGGGCGGGCTGTACGCGTACCCGTTGAACTTCAAGATCGTCAAGTAACGGCGGCGCGACCACGGCCGCAGCACCTGGTCAGGGCAGCAGGTCGCGGACCACTGCGTCGGCCATGAGCCGTCCGCGTTGGGTCAAGACGGCGGTACGGCCGGCAAAGGCGCCCGACTGCAGGAGCCCGGCGCCGAGGGCCCGGGCCGCCGCCGCGCGTCCGGCCCTATCCAGCGCGTCGAGCGGGAGCCCGGTGGCCAGGCGCAACCGCAGCATCACATCCTCGGTGTGGCGCTCGTCGTCGCTGAGGATCTCGCGGCCCTGCCCCGGCGAGTCTCCGCCGGCCAGCCGGCCCGCATATGTCGTTGGGTGCTTCACGTTCCACCACCGCACACCGCCGACGTGGCTGTGCGCGCCGGGCCCGAAGCCCCACCAGTCGCCGCCCTGCCAATAGAGCAGGTTGTGGCGGCATTGCGCGGCGAGCGAGGTAGCCCAGTTCGACACCTCGTACCACTCGAAACCAGCTGCGGCCAGCGCACCGTCCGCGGCCACGTAACGGTCCGCGGCCACGTCATCGGACGGGTACGGCAACTCGCCGCGCCGCATCCGGGCCGCGAGGCGGGTCCCATCCTCGACGATCAGGGCGTACGCGCTGACGTGGTCGACACCGGCACCGATCGCGGCGTCCAGCGAGGCGGCGAAGTCGTCCGCGGTCTCGCCCGGTGTTCCGTAGATCAGGTCGAGGTTGACGTGCTCGAATCCTGCCTCGCGGGCCTCCCGTGCCGCCTCGACGGCCCGGCCGGGCGTGTGCTTTCGGTCCAGGAGCGCCAGCACTCCCGGCGCCGCCGACTGCATGCCGAGCGAGATGCGGGTAAAGCCGCCGGCTCGCAGCGCGGCGAGGCTACTCGGGTCGACGGACTCCGGATTCGCTTCGGTGGTGATCTCCGCGCCGGCCGCGAGGCCCCAGGTCTCCTCGACCGCATCGAGGATGCGGCCGAGATCGCCCGGTGGCAGCAGGGTCGGCGTACCGCCGCCGACGAACACCGTGTCGACTCCGGCCGGCGCCGGGTCGAGCACCTGGGCCGCGAGTTTGATCTCGGCGAGCACGGCGTCGACGTAGCCGTCCCGGCTGGCGCCCTCCCCCGGCGCGTACGTGTTGAAGTCGCAGTACCCGCAGCGCGAGGAGCAGAACGGCACGTGGACGTACACGCCGAAGCCACGGCGGCCGACGTCGACCCGGGCCGCGGCCGGCAACTCGCCGGAGCGTGGCACGGGCTCGCCGTCGGGCAGCTGGCTCGCCATGGCGTCTAGTCTGCCCGCATGACCGATCTGATCCGCTATGAGGTGCACCGCGGTGTCGCGACGCTCACGCTCGACAGCCCGCCGAACCGCAACGCCCTGTCCGTGGCCCTGATCGAACAGCTCCTCGCCCGGCTGGACGAGGCCGAGCGCGACGACGACGTGCGGGTGATCGTGTTGACCCATACCGGTCACGTCTTCTCCTCCGGCGCCGACCTGACCGAGACCGCGGCCGCCCTCGAAACCGGCCTGGTGCCTGTCGGCCGCCTGGGCGACGTCCTGGCCGCGATCTGGGAGTCGACGAAGCCGGTGGTCGCCCGCATCGGCGGCGCGGCTCGCGCCGGCGGCCTCGGACTCATCGCCGCCGCCGATATCGCGGTCTGCTCGCGGGATGCGACGTTCGCGTTCACCGAGGTCCGGATCGGAGTGATCCCGGCGGTCATCTCGGCGACCGTCCTGCCCCGGCTCCATTCCCGGGCCGCCGCCGAGCTCTACCTGACCGGCGAGTCGTTCGATGGGAACCGGGCGGCCGAGATCGGGCTGGTGACCGCCGCCGTCGATGCGACCGAGCTGGACGCGACCATCGCGCATTACGCCGCGGCACTCGTACGGGGAGCGCCCGGCGCGCTGGCCGGGGCCAAGTCGCTGCTTCGCCGCGACCGGCCCGCTACGCTCCGCGACGACATCCGGGTTCTGACCGAGATGTCGGTCGGCTACTTCGGCTCCGACGAGGGGCGCGAGGGCATGGCCGCCTTCCGCGACAAGCGCGACCCGTCATGGGTGCCGAGGACCTGACTTTGGCCACGTCATCGACGCCGACCGTTCTTACGCGCCAAGTTTCGCCGTACCGCTTGATGCGGCCGTTACCCTAGCTTGACCGTTGCGGGTGACCGCGGCGGTCTCGTGTGGGGCCGCCGCGACGGAGCGATGGCCCACCCCTGCTGACAGCGGAGCGTGAGCCAGTGCGAGCCCGGCCGATCATCGCGTGCTTTGCGATCGTCGCTGTGCTCGTTGCCGCCGGCGTCATCGTGTGGAAGTTCGCGTTCTCCGGCGGCGTCTCATTGTCGCTGCCCTTGCGCTCGGATTACTGCACCGCGAAAACGTCGGGCGAAGTGACGCTCACCCTCGACCAGATGGCCAACGCCGCGACGATCGGTGCCGTCGGCATCCGACGCGGGGTGCCCGAACGCGCGGTGACGGTCGCGCTAGCCACCGCGTTGCAGGAGTCGAAGCTCAACAACCTTGACGGCGGCGACCGCGACTCCGTCGGGCTGTTCCAGCAACGCCCGTCGCAGGGCTGGGGAACGCCGACGCAGATCGCCGACCCGCGGTACGCTGCCGGCCGGTTCTACTCGGCGCTGCTGCGCGTACACAACTGGCAACGGCTCAGCATCACCGCCGCCGCCCAGGCCGTACAGCACAGCGCTGTCCCCTCCGGTTACGCCAAATGGGCCGGCGACGCGTCGATCCTGGCGAGCGCCTTGATGGGCGACAAGTCCGCGGCCGTCGCGTGCAACGTATCGACGACGCCGACAACGCGCGGTCCACGAGCACTGTCCGACCTGACCAGCATCCTCAAGCAGGACTGGGGTACGGCGGCCTCGGTCCACGCGCAAACGCCCGACTCGCTGGTACTCGACGTGTCCGGCGCGCAGGCCGGCTGGCAGTACGCGCATTGGCTGGTGGCGCATGCGTCCGACAGCGGGGTCGAGCGGGTGCAGTTCGGCAATCTCGCGTGGACAGCGGCCAAGGGTGTCTGGGGCTCGATCCCGCACTCGCAGGCGCCGGCGCTGTCATCGGCGGCCGCGTCGACTGTTATCGCGCAGGTGTACGCGGCCCAGAAGTAAGGGAGCTGTTACTTCTTGCTCGCCCCGCGGATGTCGGCCGGCGAGTCCGACGTGGACAGCGCCGCGATGAACGCCTCTTGCGGCACCTCCACCCGGCCCACCATCTTCATCCGCTTCTTGCCTTCCTTCTGCTTCTCCAGCAGCTTCCGCTTCCGCGTGATGTCACCGCCGTAGCACTTGGCCAGCACGTCCTTGCGCATCGCGCGGATCGTCTCGCGGGCGATGATGCGAGAGCCGATAGCCGCCTGGATCGGCACCTCGAACTGCTGCCGCGGAATCAGCTTCTGCAGCTTGGACGCGATCGTGACGCCGTAGTTGTAGGCCTTGTCCTTGTGCACGATCGCCGAGAACGCGTCGACCGGCTCGCCGTGCAGCAGGATGTCCACCTTGACGAGGTCGGCGTTCTGCTCGGCCGAGGGCTCGTAGTCGAGCGACGCGTACCCCTTGGTCCGGCTCTTCAACTGGTCGAAGAAGTCGAAGATGATCTCGGCCAGCGGCAGCGTGTAGCGCAGCTCGACCCGGGACGCCGACAGGTAGTCCATGCCGAGCAGCGTCCCGCGCCGGCCCTGACACAGCTCCATCACGGCCCCGACGTAGTCGTTCGGCGTGAGTACGGTCGCCCGCACCACCGGCTCGTACACCTCGGCGACGCGACCGACCGGGTACTCGCTCGGGTTGGTGACCGTCATCTCGGAGCCGTCGTCGAGCACGACCCGGTAGACGACGTTCGGCGCGGTCGAGATCAGATCGAGGTTGAATTCCCGCTCCAGCCGTTCCCGGATGATCTCCAAGTGCAGGAGACCGAGGAAGCCACAACGGAAGCCGAACCCGAGGGCGGCACTGGTCTCCGGCTCGTATGCCAATGCGGCGTCGTTGAGCTTCAGCTTGTCGAGGGCGTCGCGGAGATTCGGGTAGTCGGAACCGTCGATCGGGTAAAGCCCCGAGTAGACCATCGGCTTCGGGTCCTTGTACCCGCCGAGCGCCTCCTTCGCCGGCCGGCCGCTGATCGTGACGGTGTCGCCGACACGCGACTGGCGGACGTCCTTCACACCGGTCATCAGGTAGCCGACTTCGCCGACGCCGAGCGCCGGTCCCTTGATCGGCTCGGGCGAAATGACACCGATTTCCAGCAGCTCGTGCGTGGCGTTCGTGGACATCATCCTGATCCGGTCGCGCGCCTCGATGCGCCCGTCGATCACTCGGACGTAGGTGACGACGCCCCGGTAGACGTCGTACACCGAGTCGAAGATCATCGCTCGGGCCGGAGCCGCCGGATCGCCGACCGGTGGCGGCATCTGCCGGACGATCTCATCGAGAAGGAAGGACACGCCTTCGCCGGTCTTGCCGGATACCCGCAGGCAGTCGTCGGGCTCGCAACCGATCAGGTGGGCAAGCTCCTCGGCGTAGCGCTCGGGCTGCGCCGCCGGTAGATCGATCTTGTTCAATACCGGGATGATCGTGAGGTCGTTCTCCATCGCCAGATAGAGGTTCGCCAGCGTCTGGGCCTCGATCCCCTGGGCCGAGTCGACCAGCAACACCGCACCCTCGCACGCCGCCAGACTGCGGCTGACCTCGTAGGTGAAGTCGACGTGGCCCGGGGTGTCGATCATGTTCAGTACGGCATGCTCACCCGCCCGTCCGCCTTCCCGGACGATCCACGGCAGCCGTACTGCCTGGCTCTTGATCGTGATGCCGCGCTCGCGCTCGATGTCCATCCGGTCGAGGTATTGCGCCCGCATCTGGCGCGGGTCGACAACGCCGGTGAGCTGCAGCATCCGGTCGGCCAGGGTCGACTTGCCGTGGTCGATGTGCGCGATGATGCAGAAGTTGCGGATGAGCGCCGGGTCGGTCGACCCAGCGTGGATGCGGAGCCGGGTCGCCGCGGCCGAGTCGGGTGTCGGTGACACAGTGGGGTGTAGTCCGTTCCGTGGTCGAGAGTCGCGGTGCGGATGCTCGTACCCGTCCATCGTCCCATGCGTCGAGCCGGATCCGAGACTCGCCGGCCGGACCGCGGTCTCCGCGTGACTTACGCTTCGGGCCGCGGTCGCGCTATCGACCGGGCGTTTTGGCCGGTACGGCGGGAGCCTGGTAGGCTGATCTCTCGCGTGTGGCGTGCCGTTCGGCGTGCGCTCACGAGCAATGACCATTCCCAGAACTACCAGGACGGCTGTCGCGTGGCGAACATCAAGTCCCAGATCAAGCGCAACAAGCAGAACGAGAAGGCGCGCCTGCGCAACAAGGCCGTCAAGTCGTCGCTGAAGACTGCGATCCGCAAGTACCATGCCGCGGTCGAAGCCGGCGACGCCGAGACTGCGGCCGTGTTGATGCGCGACGCCTCTCGCAAGCTCGACAAGGCGGTCAGCAAGGGTGTCATCCACGCCAACCAGGCGGCGAACCGGAAGTCGGCGATCGCCAAGCGCCAGCTCGCGCTGACCGCGGACGCCTGATCATCACCGGCGCTCACTGCGCCACACTGACGAAGCTGTACGTGTAAACAGGGCGTCGGAGCCGTTAGCTCCGACGCCCTGTTTCATGCCATCCCGCCGAGCTTCATGGCCGCCCGATCAGGCCTGGCGTCGCCCGGCTCTGCTCATGCCGTCAAGCTGAGCTCGTCTGGCACGGCTCGGCCTGCGGCCCGACCTGGCTCAGCTTGATGCCGTTCCGGCTCGGCGTGCGACGCCGCCCGGCTGGCGAAGCGCGGCCGCCGTGATGAACCGGCGCTGGTTCGTCGCATGATGGCGGTTCGCTGGACGGGTGACCACCTTCGCCGGACGAGTCACCGGAGCTCCCACGGACGCGTCATCGTTCCGGCGGGCGAGCGATACGCCGTACATCGCGCTGGGTGCGCGCGGCGGGATCCACTCGGCCACTGTCGGTGCCCCCAACTCGCTCGGCTGAGCGCCGGCCGCGATCGGCACGGACGCGACGCCACGGGCCCAGATCACCGGCCGAAGTACGGTTGTCCGACCGCGCCGATAGAGATCAGGACGCGAAAACACGCCGGCGATCACGTCGTTGATCTTGACGAAGACCGCGACGGTCAATGGCAGGAGGATCACCCCCCACCAGTTGACGAACTCGGCCAGTGCCATCAGCGCCGCGATCGCGAACGATCCTTCAAGCAGCAGAAAGCAGACGATGCCACCGGGATGGGTGTGCTTGAGACGCAGCACTCGCGCATACCAGGTCGGGTGACTCTCGGCCGATGACCGTCGACGGCGGTAGGTCATTTCATGCCTCCCGGTTCCGGGCGGCGCTCATCGCGAAAACTGCACGTTCCAACGCGTACCCCCGATCTTCTGATCCGCCCTTGACGTCGGCGTTGCAGACGGCCGTCGCGTGCATCGCGTCGACCAGCCCCGCCGCCGTCCAACCACGCGATTGGCGTTGCGCGCGCTCGATCTTCCAAGCCGGCATGCCCAATGTGGACGCCAGCTGATATGCGTTGC
Source organism: uncultured Actinomycetota bacterium (assembly GCA_963724705.1). GTDB lineage: Bacteria > Actinomycetota > Actinomycetes > Mycobacteriales > Micromonosporaceae > DASQPR01. The sequence goes on along the minus strand of CAVRVS010000002.1, from coordinate 600,106 downwards.
CGCGTCCGGCCGATGCGACGCGGGCAACCGTTCGGACCCCATCGGCCAGCGCATCCGCGATCGGCACCGGATCGACGCCCACCTGCAACGCCCACCGAAGCGCCTCGAGCGCGCCCGGGACGTCGCCGACCATAGCGGCGTCGGCCACCGCGAAACCGCTGACTTCGGCGCGGCCGCGGTAATAGCGCGACACGGATTCGGCCGTCATGCGACCACCCGTGTCCGCGGTAAGTTGCGCGGCCGCGGCGGCGAGTTCGCGAAGGTCGTTGCCGACCGCGACCAGCAATGCTTCGGCCGCGTCTTCGGGACATGATCCGCCGAGGCGGCGGAACTCGGCGCGGACGAAGTCGACCCGCTCGCGATGACGAGTGATCTTCGCGGCCGTGACGACCTCGGCACCGGCCGCTCGCAACGCGTCGGCGAACGCCTTGTTCTTCGGTCCCCCGGGATGCACGACGACCAGCAAGACATCGGGATCCGGGTCACCCGCGTAGTCGAGCAGCGCGGCCACAAGGTCCTTACGTGCGTCCTGACCGTTGCGGACCAGGACGATGCGGCCGCCGCCAAACAACGATGGGCTCGTCAGCTCGGCCAACTCGCCCGGCGTCGCGCCGCTAGCGTCGAGTTCGCGCAGCTCGGCTGCCTCGTCACGAGCGCGGGCGGCGGACACTGCGGCGTCGACGGCGCGCGCGACGAGAAGCTCTTCATCGCCGGTAATCAGACAAATCGGGGAGGGCGCCAACGTCACGTCGCCCATCCTAGAACGATCAATGCCACGGACGGTATCCCTCACATCACTCAGCGCTGTAGTCGATCGGGTGACATTTGAGCCTGCCGCTGTCGACGGGCGCCGGTTTGCCACCGACGCGACCGATCCGCATGAGGACCCGACCTGAAACTACTGCCAACCTCCGACCGACTGTCCACGCCTGTTGCTGGCCGGATTGTCCGACAGGTCATGGCCCCCGCTGGCCGGGTTGCCGGCCGCGCCGCGATACACCGAGCCCAGCCGCGGTCCGTACGGCGGCGAGGTCGCCGCTCTCGTCCGTACGCAGGACCCGTGCACCCGCGGCGGCGAGCCGGTCGAGTGCCGCGACGCTGGGCAGACCGTACTCGTTGTCGACACCGACCGACACGAAAACAGCCGCGGGATCGGCGGCCACCAGGAACGGCCAGTCCTGGTAGGCCGAGCCGTGATGCGGCATCTTGAGTAAATCCGTCTTGAGCGCCGCCGCGCCGACCGCCGCTAGTATCTCGGTCTGTTCCTCCACCTCCGCATCACCGGTCAGCAGCAAGCGCTCCCCCGCCTCGTCGGCGCGGATGACGAGCGAGTTGTTGTTCGGATCGGAGCGTGTGCCGGTGACTCGGGCGACCGGCCCGAGCACGGTGAGGCGCACCGGACCGTACGTCAGCACTTGCCCGATCGTCGGTACGCTCACCGGAATGCGGTCGGCCGCGGCAGTCCGGATCACGTCGCGATAACCGGGACTCGGCTCGTCGAACGGTGATACCAGCATCGCCCCGACGTGCCGGCCATCGAGCACGCCGGCCAGGCCGCCGATATGGTCCTCGTGGAAGTGTGTGAGGACGAGCAACGGCACGTAGTCGACGCGAAGTCGGCGCAGGCAGCCGTCGATGGCGGTGGGCTCCGGCCCGGTGTCGACGACGATCGCCGCGCCGCCGCCGAGTGGCAGGACCGAGCCGTCTCCCTGACCGACATCACACATGACGAACAGCGCGTCATGCGGCGGCCATCCGCCCGCGGCGACCCGGACCGGCACCGCACCGATCGCGCCCGCGACCAGCGCTACCCCGGCGATGATGCGAACCGGTCGGTGTCGTACGGCGACGATGCCGACGGCCAGGATCGCGGCCAGAGCCAGGGCACCCCATACACCGCTGGGCCAGGCCGCGACGGCATCCGGGGCGGCCGCGCCACGCTCCGCGACGAGCAGAAGCCACCGGGCCGGCCAACTCGCGAGCCAGGCCAGGAACGCGGCACCGGTCGGCCACAGTGGTGAGATCACGGCGGCCGCCACGCCGAGGATCGTCGCGGCCGGTACGGCCGGAATGGCAACAAGATTCGCCGGTACGGCGATGATGCTGACCGTCCCGCTGAACCCGGCGATCAACGGTGAGCACGCGACCTGGGCGGCGGCCGGAACGGCGAGCGCCTCGGCGGCGCCGCGCGGTACTCGCCGGCGCAGCAACGCATCCCGCCAATGCGGTGCTATGAGAAGGAGGCCGGCGGTCGCGAACGTCGACAGCCCGAAGCCGATGTCGGTCGCCAGGGCCGGATCGTAGACGATCAGTGCGGTGACCGTCGCGCCGAGCGCGGGTACGGCGGCACGAACCCGACCGGTGGCAAGTGCGACAAGCCCGATAGAGCCCATCGCGGCGGCGCGCAAGACGCTCGGCGTCGGCCGGACGAGGATGACGAACCCGATGAGAGCGATGCCGCAGACGACAGCGGACACTGTCGGTCCGGCCCGGGACCACCGGCACATCAGCAGTACGCATCCGATGATCATGGCGACGTTGCTTCCGCTCACGGCCAGCAGATGCGTCATGCCCGTCGTACGGAATGCTGTCGCCACCGCCGGATCCAGATGGGTCGTGTCGCCGTCGATCAGTCCGGGCAAGAGGCCGCGAACCTGGGCCGGTAGGCCAGCACATGCGCGCTGCAGTCCCATCCGAAGCGAACCGGCCACGCGTTGCGTCCATGGTGGTCGACCGATCAGCGTCGGCGGCGCCGTCACCGAGACGACGGCCGCGTCCAGGTCGGCACCGTCCGACGCGCCGAGGCGACCATCGACCGTCGTACGTTGGCCCGGCAGCAGTCCCGCCCAGGCAGCGTTGCTGGTCAACACGAACACCCGAGCGGAGAGTTGGGTGGTCGCGCCGGCCGTTGCGATGCGGGTCAAGTGGGCATCGAATCCGTACGTTTCTGGCCCGATGCCCGGGCGGCCGACCGGATGCGGGTCGCTGCTGACGGTCAACGACAACGTCGCGCGGGTTTGGGTTCGGGCCAGACCGGCCAACGGCTGCGCGTGCGCGGTGACGAGCTGGGCCGCCGTGGCGCCGGCGCCGCACACCGCGCCGATCAGGAACGTGAGCACGGTCCAGCGCATCGCGATCCACCACGGTCCGGGCATCGAATCGTCCGCGTCCGGCGTCGGCCGCTTGCGTTTGCTGCCGTCGGCGGGTCGCTCCGCTCCCGGGGTGCGTCCAGGCATCCGTCCCGGCAACCGGCTCCCACGCGACCGGCGCAGCCGATCGACACCGATCGGAACGAACCAGACGGCAACGGCGCACAGCAGCGCGCCCGTGGCGATCCAGATCGCGCCGGCCGTAGTGGAATGCAGTGCCGCAACAGCCGCCAGCCATGCTCCCACGGCCACCCCGGCCAGGCGTACGTCCGGCCAGCCCGACGCGGTCACACGGTCACCAGGTCCTTGATTTCCGCGAACTTCGCGTCGCCGATGCCCGACACGTTGCGCAACTCGTCGACACTCCGGAACGCCCCGTGCTGGGTGCGGTAATCGATGATCCGTTGGGCCAGCGCCGGACCGATGCCGGGCAGGGTGTCAAGGTCGGCTTCGGTGGCGGTGTTCAGATCAATCGGTGCCCCCGCCTGGGCGGTGCCGCTCGAACCGCCTGCCCCGGAGCCGCCAGCGCCTGATGAGCCGGCTCCAGTGGTCGCGGCGACGCCCGGTGGCGGCGTCACGCCGATGACGATGAGCTCACCGTCTACGACCTTCTGCGCGAGATTGACGAACGACAGATCGGTGCCCGGCTCGGCTCCGCCGGCCGCGTCGATCGCATCGGCGATGCGGGAACCGGGCGGCAGCCGTACGAGACCCGGGTGGCGCACCTTGCCCTCGACGGCGATGACCAGCGTGGTCGCGGCACTCGTCGTCGACGCGGTGGGTGGCACCGTCGGGCCGACGTTCGTCGGCGGCCCACCCAGTGCCCCGGCCGTCGCGGCGATCGACGCGCCCGGTGCGACGGTGACCGTGCTCGGCCGCGCGCGCCACGCCAGGAACGCGGAAGCGACGACAACGAACGCGGCGACGACTGCTAACGCCTTGACCGCACGACGATGAGGGCTGAGTGCCGCCAGCGCTCGCTCGCCGACATGCGCACGGCGCCCCGCCGCCAGCGCCTGGCCGAGTGGGACGGCAAGCGGATCCGCCGACCAAATCGGAGGTGGGCCCTCGTCCGGCGACGACGCTGCGTCAACCCCACCCTGGGCGGAGCCGCCGATGCTCGCGTCGGTGAAGTCGGCGCCGAGATCGGGCGCACCGAGTTCGCGAGCGCGGCCGCGGGGCGACGGCGACGACGCCCAGACCTGCTCGAATCGGCGTGCTACCAACGGGTCTGGGGGCTGATCGTTTCTGCGCACCCCGGCACGCTAAGCGCGAGGTCGGGCCGTCACGAGCGGCACAGCCGTCACCTGTGGATGGCGAGGGTGCGTGTGGACAGCCCACCCATGGCCGTGCGTTCGCGCATTTGTACGGAACTCGGCCTCGAACGGCGCGGTTCGCGGGACAACGTCCGTACAACTGCCGGCGAGAACCGAGCCCGATGGAAGAAAGCGTCAGTGGCGGTGCAACACGATCGACACGAGCCCTGGGCCGACGTGGGCGGCGACCACCGCCCCGATCTCGCTGCTGTACGTCAGGCCGACCTTGTCGCCCAATCGTTCGGCGACCGCCGCCTCGATCTGCGCCGCCCGCTCCGGCGCCAACAGATGGTGGACGGCGATGTCAACGTCGGCATCGCCCGCCGCCTCAACGGCGAGATCGACCATGCGGGCGATGGCTCGGCTGGTCGTACGCACCTTGTCCCGAACCACGATGGCGCCGTCACTGACGTGCAGGATCGGCTTGACCGACAACGCCGTGCCCAGCAACGCAGACGCCGCGCCGATGCGACCACCGCGCCGCAGATACTCCAGGCTGTCGACGTAGAACAGCACGCTCGTGTTGTCGATGGCGACGCGCGCCGCCTCGCAGACCGCGTCGATGCTTTCGCCGTGGGCGGCCACCTCGGCCGCCGCAATCGCGGCGAAGCCGAAGCCCATGCCGGCCGACATCCCGTCGATCACCTCGACCGGACCGTCGCAATTCGCCGCCGCAAGCTTCGCTGCTTCGTACGTGCCGGAGAGCTTGGACGATAAGTGGATAGAGACGATGCCACTGGCTCCACTGTCCTGAAGAGCGCGGTAGACCGCCTCGAACTCGGCCGGTGCCGGTCGCGACGTGGTGACCGTGCCGCGCCGGGCGACGAGGGCTTGGGCAACGTCGGTCGGCGTGATGTCGATGCCTTCAAGTCCTTCTCGGCCGCCGATGACAACGGTGAGTGGCACGACCGTCAGTTCGTGCGCGGCGGCGAGTTCAGGCGGGAGGTAGGCCGTCGAGTCGGTGACTACCGCGATACGGGCCATGCCGGCACCGTATCCGATCGGCGCTCGCGGCGCGCGATCAACGCGACACCACCGCCGTCAGTCAACGACGTGCCCGCCAGCCACGGCCGTCGAGACGTCATCGGTCCGGTCGCGAGCCGCGGGCGTCGCGTCCGCCGGCGCAGCGGTCCGGTCGGATGCCACCGACAATCCCGAGACGACGCCGACGTTGTACGAGTGCAGGACCCAGCCGCCGCGTTGTACGTGCCATTGGATCTCGGCCCAGTGACAGTTCATCAGCCCCATGACCCGGCTCGACACGTCCGCCGGCCAGCCCAGCATTGACCCGATCGCCTGCTTCGCCGTCCCACCGTGGGTCACTACCACGACGGTGCCGCCGAGGTGGGCCGCGTCCGTCATCGCGGCGAGCGCCCGGTCTCGCAGCGTGTCGAGGTCCTCGATACCGGCCGCGACCCCCAGGTTGCCGCGTCGCCAACGAGCCCATTCGTCCGGGTACGCACTGCGCACCTCGGCGTTGGTCAAGCCCTGCCAGTCGCCGAAGTACTGCTCGCGGAGCCGGGGGTCGAGCCGGACGCCGAGCCCGGTGATCGCGGCCAGCGCACCCGCCGTGTCGGCGGCGCGCCGCAGATCACTCGACACGATCACATCCGGATGACCGGCGGCGATACGCTTTGCCGCCGCAGCCGCCTGCGCTCGACCAACATCGTCGAGACCTACGTCCGCGTGCCCCTGGATCCGGTCGGTCGCATTCCATTCGGTCTGGCCATGCCGCCAGATGATCAGCCGGCTCACGCCGTCTCGGCCGACAGGCCCGGCACGGAGTTGGCCAGATCGCGATCGACGAACGGGATGCGTTCGCAGTCCTTCCAGAGCCGGTCGAGCGCGTAGAACTCGCGTTCCTCGGCATGTTGCACGTGCACCACAATGTCGACGTAATCCAGCAGGACCCAACGGCCGGCGCGCTCGCCTTCGCGGCGCACGGGTTTAGCCTTCTCCGGCAGCGCGAGGAGCGCTTCTTCGATGGCGTCCACGATCGAGCCCACCTGGCGCTCGTTGGGCGCCGATGCGACTACGAAGATATCGGTGATCACCAACTGGTCAGCCACGTCGAGGAGGACTATGTCGTCGGCCTTCTTGTCCGCCGCCGCCTGCGCCGCGGCAAGGGCCAACTCGATAGCGCGCTCAGATGCTGGCACCTGGTTCCTTTCCACGTTCGGCCGGCATTCAGGGCGGCTTGCCGCCGCCGCCGCGTCACTCAAGCGTCTCACAACCGCGCTGTGGCCGGTCCAGGCGCGTGGTTGATCATTTGCCCGGTTGGTTTATGTACCCGGTTTGTTTATTTACCCGGTACGTCCTCTTTTCGGTACAGACGCCGCTTTGCTATGTACTGCACCACGCCGTCCGGCACGAGGTACCAGACCGGATGTCCGGCTGCGACGCGTTCGCGGCATGCCGTCGACGAGATGGCCATCGCGGGCACCTCGATGAGGCTCACCGACTCGGCCGGCAGGTGGTCGTCGGACAGGTCGAACCCGGGTCGCGTGACGCCGACCAGATGCGCCAGCTTGAAGATCTCGTCGGCGTCCTTCCATGACAAGATCCTGCCGAGCGCGTCGGCGCCGGTGATGAAGAACAGTTGCGTCGCGGCCCCGTACACCTCGCGCATTTCCCGTACGGTGTCGACGGTGTAGGTCGGACCGTCGCGGTCGATGTCGACCCGGCTCACGGCAAAGCGCGGGTTTGACGCGGTGGCGATCACCGTCATCAGGTAACGATCCTCGCCGGAACTGACACTGTCGTCCTTCTGCCACGGACGGCCCGTCGGCACGAACACGACCTCGTCCAGGCTGAACCGGTCCGCGACCTCGCTGGCCGCGACGAGGTGGCCGTGGTGGATCGGATCGAACGTCCCGCCCATGATGCCCACTCTGCGCTCGCGCATCAGCATCGAAGCGGCGATATCGTCGTCCGGGTCCATGAGCTGATCGTATCCGCGCGCGCGTTCGGCTTGCCCAACTGCCGCAACTTCCGTGAAGTCGCCCGTCCGCGGGGCGTTTTTGCGGGCAACTTCCGTGAAGTCGCCCGGCGGGGGTGCGTTTTAGCGGGCGACTTCCAGGAAGTTGCGCGGATCTTGGGCGACCGCGGCGCAGCGGCCGGGCGGCGGGCGCTGCGATCTACAGCCCCGGCACGGGCGCGTCGCCCGACGACCATCGCATCACCCGGACCGCCTTGCCGACCTCGGTACGCGGCAGCGAACCGGTCGGCAGGACGTGTACGTCGGAGGACACGCTGAGTCGTTTTGCCAATGCGCCGACCAGCCGCGCTGACACGGTGGACGAGTCCAGATCGGACTCGCAGCAGACAATCATCCGTGGCAGGGCCGGCCGTTCGTCGATCACGAGCAGATACTGCGGTCCGACGCCGGGCTCGGCCAGCACGACCGCCTCGACCTCGCTCGGGTAGACGTTCACACCCCGGACAATCAGCATGTCATCGGCGCGTCCGACGATCTTGCTCATCTTCACCGACGTTCGCCATGCGGTTTCCGCGTCGTCGGCCGGCGTCGGCGCATGGTCGAGTCGAGCCAGGTCTCCGGTCCGGTAGCGCAGCAGCGGCAATGCTTGCTTGGTGAGCGTGGTGAACGTGAGTTCGCCGAGTTCGCCGTCGGGCACGGGCTGACCGGTCGCCGGATCGAGCGCCTCGACCAGGAACAGATCGTCCTGTACGTGCAGCCAGCCGCCCGAGTGCAGCGTCTCGCACGCGACACCCGGCCCGATGATCTCGGATAACCCGTAGATGTCGAGTGCCCGGATCCCGAGCAGGTCTTCGATCTGTACCCGCATCGCATCGGTCCACGGCTCGGCGCCGTGGATACCGACCTTCAGCGACAGCGACGCCGGATCGATGCCGTCGGCTCGCGCCGCCTCGCCGAGATAGACCGCGTAGGACGGCGTACACGTCAGCACGTCTGGTTTGAGATCCTGCATCAGGCGGAGCTGGCGTGCCGTCTGCCCGCCGGACATCGGCACCACGGTCGCGCCGAGTGCCCGTGCACCGTGATGGATGCCGAGGCCACCGGTGAACAGCCCGTAGCCGTAAGCGTTGTGTATCAAGGACTTCGGCGTGGCGCCGGCGCCGACGAGGCTCCGCGCCACGACGTGTGCCCACAGGTCGAGGTCGGCGTCCGTGTACGCGACGAGAGTCGGCCGGCCACTGGTGCCGGACGAACCGTGGACGCACGCGCAGTCCTCGATCGGTACGGTGAGCATCCCGAACGGGTACGCGTCCCAGAGGTCACGCTTCGCGACGGTCGGCAAGTGCGGCAGATCAGCGAGCGTCACTTCGGTCCCCGAGTCGATGCCCGCGGTCCGGAGCCGCTCACCTTGCAGACCGCCGTCCACGGCGAGAAGCGAGTCAACCAGCCCTCGGAGCCGCTGCGATTGGAGCGCGGCCCGCTCGTCAACCGAGATCGACTCGGCCGGATCGAAGATCATGGCTGCTTCCCCTCGTCATCGCGGGCGCGCCGCAGCTGGGCCGCGAGATCGCGGGCCGCGACAGACCGGGCGAGCTCGTCCGTCTCGTCGATCAACGCGCGCCGGAGCCCCGGCACCAGCGATTCATCGTCGCGCATGCGCGTCATTGCCGCGAGCGTCCCGGCGTCAATCGAGTACGACGGGAACGCCAGCGAGGCGATGCGCTCGGCCACCTGTGCCGGTCGCCGCGCCGCCATGGCGGGCACGTCGGCAATGTATCGATCCACATAGGACGCCGTCGCGCCGCCCGGACCGGGCTGCCAGAACCCTCGTGCGATCGCGAACAGCAGCCGGTTGGATCGGGTGTCATCGTCCATCAACGCGGCCCACGCGGCCGCCTTCGCCTCCGCGTCCGGACGTGCGGCGTGCGCGGTCGCTGCGTGCTCGGCGGCGATAGCCGTACGGTCACGACCGAACTCGGCGTCGATATCGGCACCGCTCGCCGCGCCGAGCGTCGCGAGTTGGCCGACAACGAGCCACCGCAACTCGGCGTCGATCGCGAGGTCGACGGGTCGGGTCACGCCAGTTGGGTCGAGCCAATCCCACAGCCAGTCGATATCCTCCGGCCCGGCCAACGTGATCATTGCGCGCGCGGCAGCCAGGCGACGACCGGCATCGCCCTCGGCCCGATTCAACGACGCCCGGCTCGCTTCGAGCAGCGTCCGACGTGCGGCCGCGGTCGCGCCCGGCGGTAGGTAGCGTGCAATGGCATAGTCGCGCGCATAGCCAACGACCTCGGTAAAGATCGCCACGTCCGGCTCGACCGGCAACGCGGCCCGACACAGGTCGACGAACCAGTCGGCGGCGTACTCGGCGTCGCGTGTGAGATCCCACGCACTGCCCCACAGCAACGCACGGGCCAGTGAATCGCGCACCGTGGGCAGCACGGCCGCGAGTCGGCCAAGGTCCGCCTTGGCTAAACGGATTTTCGCGTACGTCAGATCCTCGTCGTTCGGCAACAGAAGATCCGCAATCGGCCGCCCGCGGAAGGCGGCAACCTCGGCGGAACCGTTGTTGCGACTCGGATCGATGTCGAGGTCGACCACCTCGCGCCGGGTCGTCGTGCCGCCCGAGGCCACGTAGGCGCCGATCCGAATCCGGTGCGGCCGCATGGCATGCGGCGACTCCTGCGTCAGCCACACGTCGGCGTACGTCCCCGTCTCGTCGTACGCGGTCGTGAGGTGGAGCGTGCTGACGCCGACGGTACGGAGCCAGACGTGTGCCCACTCGGCGAGGTCGCGTCCGCTGGCGTCGCCCAGCGCACTAAGGAGGTCGGCGAGGGACGCGTTGCCGTACGCATGCGCGTCGAAATGAGCCCGAAGGCCGGCGAAGAAGACCTCGTCGCCCAGCAGCGCCACGAGTTGCTTCAGCACCGCCGCACCCTTGGCGTACGAGATTCCGTCGAAGTTCGACAGCGCCTCGTCGGTGTCGATGACGTCGGCCGAGATGGGATGCGTGGACGGGCGCTGATCGGCCGCGTACCCCCAGGCCTTGGTACCGAGCGCGAACGTCGTCCAGGCGTTGGTGAATTCGGTGACCTCGGCCGTTACGCGGTGGCCGAGGTATTCGGCGAACGACTCGTTCAGCCACAGGTCGTCCCACCAGGACATTGTCACGAGGTCGCCGAACCACATGTGCGCCATCTCGTGCGCGATCACCAGTGCTCGCTCTTCGCGTTCGGCGTCAGTGACGGCGGACGTGAAGATGTAATCGTCGCGGAACGTGACACAGCCCGGGTTCTCCATCGCCCCCATCGTGAACTCGGGCACGAAGGCTTGCTGGTAAGGGCCGAACGGATACCGTACCCGGAACAGATCGTGATAGCGGTCGAAGCAGGCGCGGGTGATCGCGAACAGTTCGGCGGCCTGGCCGTCGAGCGCGGCGGCGAGTGACGTACGCGCATAGATCGCGAGCGGAATGCCGTCGTGCTCGTCGTGTACGGCGTGGTACGGCCCGGCGATCAACGTAACGAAGTAGGTCGCGAGCGGTGGTGTCGTCGCAAGGTCCCAGCGCCCGGGCCGCGACCGCCGCCGCGGTGCCGTTGCCGGCGACCATCCACAGCGGATCGGCGGTGACGTGTACGGTGAACGGCGCCTTGAGATCGGGCTGGTCGAAACACGCGAAAACGGTCGGCGCCTGGTCGAGAAAGTTGGCGGCGTAGAGATACGTACGGCCGTCGGCCGGATCGGTGAAGCGATGCAGACCCTGCCCGGTGTTGGTGTAGGACATCTCCGCCTCGACGACCAGAACGTTGCGGCTGGCGAGGTCGGGAAGTGGCAGCCGGCCGTCACGCCAGGTCGTCACGTCGAGCGGGATGCCGTTCAGCGTGGCCGATCGCAGCGAGTGCGGCCGCACGTCAATGAACGTCGACAAACCCGGGCTGGTCGCACCGAAGCTCACCGTCGTCGTCGATGAGAATCGTTCGTTGCCCTGCGTCAGATCGAGATCGAGGTCATAGGCATCGACGTGGATCGACGCCGCTCGCTCGTGCGCCGCGGCGCGTGTGAGGCTCGGCACAGGGCTCACCCTAATGCCAACCTGCGCTAGACTGCTGCCATGCGGAACACCTGCGTTCATGTCCAGGGTTGGTGGCGCGCCTGACGGCGGCCATCGTTTCGCGTATCCACATCCCACGCGGCCGCCCGATCGGGCGGCCGTTTCGCGTGTTCGGACGGCCTTGATCGGGCGGGCGCCAGCCCAGTTCCGAGGAGTCGACCATGACCACGCTGACCACGACCACCCCCACAACGACAATCGCCGCCGCGGCCAACGAGGCAACGCCCTCCGCCGCTCGGGCGACCCGGCGCATTTCCGGGTTCAAGCCCACCGGGTCGATGCACCTCGGCAACTATCTCGGCGCGATCCGTCCGATGATCGCCGACCAGACGCGCGGCGAATCTCTGATCTTCATCGCCGACCTGCACGCGCTGACCATCGAGCATCGGCCGGCCGACGTACACGCCGCGACGCTCGAGAACGCGACCCTGCTACTGGCCGCCGGCGTCGACCCGGATCGCACGACGCTCTACGTCCAGTCGCATGTGCGCGAGACGACCGAACTGCACTATCTGCTCGAGTGCGCCACGGCCTTCGGCGAGGCGCAGCGGATGATCCAGTTCAAGGAGAAGGGCGCCGGCCAGCCACACGTACGCCTGTCGCTGCTCACGTACCCGGTGCTGATGGCGGCCGACATCCTGCAGCACGACACGTACGACGTGCCGGTGGGCTCGGACCAGTCGCAGCACGTCGAGCTGACCCGGGACGTCGCGATCCGGTTCAATGCCCGCTACGGCGACACGTTCGTGGTGCCGAGGGCCGTCAATCCGGCGTACGCGGCGCGGATCATGGATCTCGCCGATCCACTGACCAAGATGGGCAAGTCATCGACGGTGCAGGCCGGCGTCATCCGCCTGCTCGATCCGCCGGACACGATCGCCCGGAAGGTACGGCGAGCGGTCACCGACGCCGACGGCGAGGTCAGGTTCGATCCGACGGCGAAGCCCGGCGTCGCGAATCTGCTCGCCATCCTGGCCGCCTGCACCGGTACGCCCGATCCGACTGAACTGCGCTTCGACACGTACGCGGAGCTGAAAGCGGCCGTCACGGACGCGGTGATCACGACGCTCGCGCCGCTACAGGTGCGCTACGCCGAGCTGGCCGGTGACCCGCGGCGGCTGCGCGCCGTACTCGCGGACGGTGCCGCTCGGGCCCGTGTCCGGCCGCGAGCCACCGTCGCCCGCGCCTCCAGGGCGATCGGGTTGCTGGCACCGTGAGCTGCCGACGCCAGCCCACAGACGGTCCGACGCGGCATCACCGCGGCCAGATCGTGTGGCCCTCACCGTTGATGCGCAGGAACACCCGCATGCCGCGTTCAAAGGGCACCGACAGGTGGCCCGGCACGACCCGCCGGCCTTGGCCGGCGATGTCGACCTGGTAGTCAAACCGATCGCCCATAAAGAGCGCGGTCACGAGTGTGCCTTCGAGCGCATTGTCGGGACGAGCGGTCGCCTCGGCGGGCAGGATGTCGATGTCCTCGGGGCGCACCGCGACCTGTACGTCCTCGCCGGCGGCAATGTGGGCGTCGCCGTACGCCCGGCCGGGCACGTGGCAGTTGCCCACCGTCGACACCGATGTCGTGAAGCGGCCACTCGCGATCGATTCGGTGACGGTGCCCGTGAACAGCAGCGTGCTTCCGATGAAGTCACGGGTGAACTTCGTCGATGGCTGCTGATACAGCTCGGCCGGCGAACCCTGCTGCTGGATGACGCCGGCCTCCATGATCGCGATCTTGTCCGACAAGGCCAGTGCCTCGGTCTGGTCATGCGTCACGAACAGCACCGCCACCTCGACGCGTTCCTGGAGCAACTTCATCTCGAGGCGCATCTGCTCGCGCAGCTTGACGTCGAGGTTGCTGAACGGTTCATCGAGCAACAGGATGTGCGGCTCGGTCACGATCGCTCGCGCGAGGGCAACGCGCTGTTGCTGCCCGCCACTCAACTGGGGCGCCGGCCGATCTTCCAGACCGCCGAGCCCGACTAGTTCGAGAACCTCGGAGACGCGCCTCTTGATGTCTTTGCGCGGGTACTTGTGCGCCTTCAACGGGAATGCCACGTTCTGCGCGACCGTCATGTGTGGCCAGATTGCGTACGCCTGGAACACCATTCCGACGTTGCGCTTATCCGGCTGGACGCTGAGCTGTCGGCTGGTGTCCACGATCGGCTTGTCGCCGAAGAACACCTTGCCGCGGTCGGCCTTTTCCAGCCCGGCCACGATGCGCAAGGTCGTGGTCTTTCCGCATCCGCTCGGGCCGAGCAGCGTGACGAACTGACCGTGCGGGATATCGAGCGAGACATCGTTGACCGCGGGCGATGCCGCTCCCCGGTACGTCTTAGAGATCGACTGGAGCCGAACCGCCACGCTGCTTCGCTGGTGCACCGGCCAAGCAGTGCTCGATGCGGTCACGCCCGCCGTAGCCTCCTGCATAATGGGCTGGTCCTCTCGTATACCGATGTTGTCGTGCCGGCTCGACGCCGACGTCTCGGTTGTCGCGGCGTCAGACATATGCGTCCTGCTTCAAACTCAGTCGCTGCGCGAGAATCCGAGCCGGCAGTGCGAGCGCCAGCGACATCGCCATGATGATGAGACTGATGATGCCGCCCGCTTCAACCTGACCGACGTCGCCGGACCCGATCTGGAGCGAGAGTATGGACAGCGTGGTGGTGCTCTGTGAAGCGAGCAGAATGACCGACGAGGTCGTGTTCGCCGCGCCGACGAAGCTCAGCATGCCGACCAGCACCATGGTCGGCAGCATGACCGGCAGCACCACGCGGAAGTAGGTGCGCAGCCAGCCCGCGCCGCTCACGCGTGCCGCCTCCTCCAGCGATGCGCCGAGCTGGATCATCACGCCCTTGATGACGTTGGTACCCGTGTTCTTGCCATGCACGATAAGCACAATCATCAGGGGCCAGATCGTGCCGAACATCCACTTCAGACCGGGGACCAGCAAGAACATCAGCAACAGGCCGAGACCGAGCAGGATGCCCGGCATGGCCGCCGACGACCAGATGATCGTGTCGAGCGCCAACCGTCCCCGGAGCTTCGTACGCACGATCAGGTACGCGAACAACGAGAAGAGGAACGGGCTGACGACGGCGGCGGTGACGGCAAGGATGATCGTGGTACGCAGCGCGTTGTAGAAGTCCGGACTGTCGAACACGTACTGCCAATGTCGCAGGGTCCAGACGTGACTGATGCCGAAGAAGCCGACGCGGGTCATGAAGCTGCCCAGCACCACGACGAAGGTCGGCACCACCGTCACCAGCAGGACGAGCAGCGACACAAACGCGCACGCCACGAAGCGCCACCGACCGATGTCGAGCACACCGGCCTTGTACGAGCTGTTGACCGTCGTGAATTGCCGCCGGTTCACCACGCGGTGCTGCAGCGGAATAATGATGGCGAGTATCAGCAATGTGATGCTCGCCAGCACGACGGCCTCCGAGTAGTTCGGAATCTCGTCCAGCCGCACCAGGTTGTAGATCAGCGTCGAGTAGACGAAGTAGTGGAACCGCGAGCCGATCATGTACTCGACCTCGAAGCCCTGGAAGATCTTGATCAGCTGCAGCGAACTCACCAACACGATCGGCGCGATCAGGATGGGCGTGGTGACCTTGAACATCGTCTTGATGCCGGAGTAGCCCGAGACCCGGCCAGCCTCCTCCAGAGACCCGTCCATGTTGCGAAATGCCGGCGTCAGCAGGATGACGAAGTAGGCGATGCCGTCAGACATCAATCGGACGAAGACCATGCCCGGAACGCTGAACACGTTGAACGGACCATGGTGGACGAACGGCAGGTATTCGACGAGCTTGTTGAGGAAGCCGTTGTCCGGATCCATCATGTAGATCCAGCCGAATGCCGAGGACAGCGGCGGGAATATGTATGCGATCCAGAAGCAGAATTCAAGACCTCGGGAAAACGGCATGTTTGTACGAGCCAGCAGCAGTGAGATGCCCACACCCAGCGGGAGGCTGATCAATGCGACCCAGAACCAGATGGTGAACGTGTGATAGAGCGACGGTAGGACGTCGTTGCCGCTCCAGGCGTGAACCCAGTTGCCGAATCCCCACTTGGCGGGTCCGATGAAGATGCTCGGTGCGGTGTTGAAGCTGATGACGAGCAGGATGCCGATCGGCACGAGGACATAGGCGCCCAACACCACAATGGTCGCGGCCATGACGCCGCCACCGAGACTGAACCGACCGAATCTTCGGACGTGCACGTCCTCTTCGTCCGGCGGCGGAATCTGGTCGGCCAACTCGTCGCTCGGCCGGGTGGTGAGCACCATTGCTGAGTACCTCCGACACGTTTAGCGTGGCTGTCCAACGAGGCGGTGACACCTGCTGTCCGGGCGGTCAGCGGTGGTCTTGGCGGCGTCCGGCGCAGCGCGGTCTCGGCCGGATTGTCGAAGTTGCACGAGGGAGATCGTGACCGGGTAGCTGGCTCGGCCACGACCTCCCTCGACCACTAGGGTCCTTCGGCACACCGGAGTGTCCGTCGACGAGCTACGACGAGGACGTGTTCAGTCCGTACTGCACGAACAGCTGGTGGACGAAGGGCTGCACTTCGTCCTTCGCCTTTTGCAGGTCCTGCGGGGTGGCGAACTCGAGTTTGAAGTTCTGCAAGTCGTTCCAGAGGTCGTCGGGTTGGTTGCCCTGCGGTGCGCTCTTGCGCAGCGCGGCGGCGCCGGACGCGACGGTCGGGTCGATGTACTTGTTGACCGCGACCTGGCCCTCCTTCGTCAGCATCCAGTTGATGAAGAGCTTCGCCGCGTTCGGGTGCGGCGCGCCATCGAAGACGGCCATGTGTCCCGTCGTGTCGGTGGCCGGGCCTTCTTTCAGCGTCTTGTTCAGCTCGCTGATCGGCAGTCCGTCCTTCTGCGCCGTCGCGGCGTCCGCGGAGATCTCGTCGCAGAACAGGCAGACCCACCACTTGCCCTGCGACAGGCCGTCGA
Organism: uncultured Actinomycetota bacterium; assembly: GCA_963724705.1. Lineage (GTDB taxonomy): Bacteria > Actinomycetota > Actinomycetes > Mycobacteriales > Micromonosporaceae > DASQPR01. Next base: position 583,632 of record CAVRVS010000002.1, on the reverse strand, counting down.
CGATCTGACGGGTCTGCGAGGGTCCAACCACGACCGGGGTGTTGTTCGCGAACAACGCGTTGAACCAAGTAGCGCCGAGGTTCATCCACGTGTACTGCAGGCCGGTCAGACCGCCGTCGCCGGCGCCGTCGCCCACGTCCGGGATGACAATCTTGCCTTTCCACTTCGGGTTCGTCGCGAAGTCCTGCATCGAGTTGAGCTGGGCGAGGTCACTGTCGGGCACCTTGTCCGTGTTGTAGTACGTGCGCGTCAGGTTCGGATCCACCCGAACGAGGTAGTCAGTGACGTACTTCTGGTCGGTGTCAGCCGCGAGAAATGGAATCGTCGGCGTGTACCAGTCTGAGCGGTCCTTGAAGTCCGGGATCACGATGTCATCGAGGATCGGGGTGTACGCCTTGGCCTTGAGGAAGTTCGTGTGGCCGGTGTCGCCCAGGATTGCGACGTCGACGCTGTGGATGCCCTGGGAGCGTTCGGCGAGGATCCGGCTGTTGAGTTCGGAGGTGTTCCCCGAGGTCTGCGTGACCTTGATGCCGAACTCCTTGGAGAACGCATCAAAGATCTTCGAATCGGCCGCGTTGATGTTGTCCGACGTGGCCATCGCGAGCTGGCCCTCTTTTTGCGCGGCGGCGATCAGATCAGCGGGCAGGCCGCTGCTCGATGCCGCGTTAGTCGATCCGCCTGACGGCGCACCACCATTGCTGCTGCACGCGGCCACAAGCAGGGCAACACACACCACTGCGGCCAGTGACCTGACAGAGGTCTTCATCTCGCTTCTCCTCGCATGAACGGCGGGTGTTCGGTGCGAACGGTGTTGGATGGTCGGCACGGCCGGCGCAGCTGAGCGTTGCGCGATGGCCACCCCGAAGCGATTCGGATACTGGTTGTATGCTATGAGTGACCCGGAAAGTAGCTTAAGGTCAGAACGCGCGTCAAGACTTCGTCACATAGGGCAAACCAGTTTGTGACCAGTCGTGCCACCTAGGCGCGCTGAAAGGCGCATAGGACCGAGCTTTCGACCATCTGTGATCTTCTGTGGCCAAGACTGTGCCGGTAGTATGCGCATCCAATGCGCGTCGTACGCAGTGCGCGCACGACGTCTCGTCCGGTCGTCAAGGGAGTCGCGATGGCTCGGGTCTGGGACGCGTTCTTGTCCGAATCGGATCGGATCTACGACGCCGCGTACCCGACGTTCTCCGACAAGCGCGAACTCGGTCGCCGGCCGGCCCTCGCTGCTGATCGACCTATATCGGTTGGCGTTCGGCGACCACCCCGAGCCGCTGCTGGAGGCGGTCCGACACAATCGCTCACACCTCGGCCTGGCCGGCTGGAACGCATTGCCGCACCTGCGGCGGCTGCTCGCGGCGGCTCGCGACGCCGGCATCCTCATCGTGCACGTGACACGAGAAGTCGAGATCTCGGAGTGGCGAGAGGTCGGCCACGGCAACATGTCGCCGTCCGCCGACGAGCGCGCCGAGCGCGAGCACTGGTACGGAATCTTCGACCAACTCGCGCCCGAGCCCGGCGAACCAGTCCTGCGCAAGCGCTCGGCGAGCGTGTTCGGGAGCACCGCGATCGCGTCGGTGCTCAATCAGCTGCGGATCGACACGGTCATCATTGCCGGCGAGTCGACGAGTGGCTGCGTCCGTGCTGCCGTCGTCGACGCGCGCGACCTGAGGTATCCCGTCGTCGTGCCCGAAGAGTGCGTTTTCGACCGTACGGAGGCCTCGCACGCGATCAACCTGTACGACATGCACCGCAAGTATGCGCACGTCATCGCGCTGTCCGAGACTCTCGACTACTTGGCCCGGGTGGCCGCCGAGGCGAGGGCGGTGGCCGAGGAATCCAACGTCGAACAGCCGGCGATTTAGGCTGTCGACACGATCGTATGCGCTTAGTATGCTATCCACGCCGGCAGCGGAGCGCCTGGAAGCGCCATCCGGGTCGGGCGTAAGTCGTCGAAGCGGACACCCCAGTTCGGCACGCCGACGACGGGCAGCTGGGGAGGTCGGCGTTGAAAGGCTTCGAGGCGATCGCCGAGTTGATCCGGCGCAGTGGCTCGCCAACAGTGTTCGCGGTTCTCGCGTCCACCAACGCGCCCTACCTCGCGTATGGCACCGCCACCGGTGCTTTCCCCCTGATCAAGACGCGCCACGAAGAGACCGCGACCACGGCCGCGGCGGCGTATAGCCGGGCGACGGGTCTCGTTGGCATCAGTAGTGTGCAGCGCGGTCCCGGGCTGGCGAACGCGATCAACGCGCTGATGGTCGCTTCGAGCGTGCATGCGCCGGTCGTTGTGCTGGTCGCCGAGTTGCCGGCGACGAAGGACGTGACGGCCAAGAGCGCCCATCACAAGGAAATCGTCGCCTCCATCGGGATCGGCTTCCATCATGCGGTGGACGGCAGCGACATTGAGGCGCGCTACTACGCGGCGGTCCGCGACGCCCGTTGGAACGGCCGCCCTCAGGTGCTGAGCATCGGCGACGGTGTGCTCGGCGACGACGTCGAGCTGACGCTGGACTTCGAGACGGCGGTCGCCACCGACACCGCGGTCGACGCCGATGCCGTACGAGCGGCGGTCGACGCGCTGGAACGCTCCGAACGGCCGCTGATCGTCGCCGGTCGTGGCGCCATCAACGCCGACGTCCAATCTCAACTCACGCAGCTAGCCGACCTGACGGGCGCACGCTTGGCCAACTCGCTCCAGGGCACCGGCATCTTCTCCGGCCATCCCAGCAACCTCGGACTGTGCGGCACCTGGGCACCGCGGCTGGTCCAGGAGTATCTGGCTAAGTCTGACGTTGTGCTCGGTGTCGGCGCCTCGTTGAACCGGCACACCACGGCCCGTGGCACGATCTTTGGCGGCGCCAAGATCATCCATTGCGAGATCGACCTCGATCAGCCGATGATGGCGTCCAGCCCCGATTTGGCGCTGCTGGGCGATGCCCGCACTACCGTACCGGCGCTGATCGACGAGTGGAGCCGGCGCGACCTGCCGGCGCGAACAGTGCAGGGCGGCCTACCGACTGTCGACGAGATCCGCGCGTCCGTGATGAAGGTCGACATCGGACACGATCCGGACCGCGGTCTCGACGTGCGCGAGGTGCTTGCCGAGTTCGACCGCAAACTGCCGGCCGATCGCGTCGTCGTGACCGACTCCGGTCGCCATATCGTCGGCGTACCAACGCTTGTCGGCGCTCGGGACGCTCGTAGCTGGCTGCTGTCGCGGGGGCATGGCTCGGTCGGGCTCGGGCTCGGCGCGGCGATTGGCGCCGCGGCGGCGCATCCCGGACGGCGCATCGCGCTGTTCTGTGGCGATGGCGGATTCACGATGGGCTCGCAAGCTCTGGACACGATCCGCGAATACGGCTTCGACATCACGGTCGTCATCCTCAACGACCTGATGTACGGCGCCGAGGTGCGCTACCTCGCGAAGTTCGGCCTACCACCGGACGTGCTGCGGATGGGCTTCCCGGACGTCGAGCCGCTAGCCCGGGCGTACGGCGGCCGCGGCGTGCTCGTGCACACCAAGCAGGAACTGGTCGACCTCGAACTGCCCGGCCCGGGTCTGTTCATCGTCGATGCGCGTATCGATCCCGAGGCGGATGCCCACGACGCCATTGGATAGGTGACAGACATGAGGATCGTCCGCGGCATCGAAGTCCTAGAGACACTCGACGAGCTCGTGGCACCGCATCACTCCGCGCTCCTCGTCATCGATGTGCAGAACGACGAGGCCTCGCCGGACGGTGCTATGGCCAAGCATGGCAACGACATCACGTACATGACACGGATCATCCCGCCGCTGCGTACGCTGCTCGACGCGGCACGCGACCGTGGCGTACAGATCATCTACACGGTCTCGACGAAGTCATCGGATGGCCGCTTCGAGACCGGTCCGGCCCTGCGATTTCTCGCGCGCAAGCGCAACGTCGGCGTGTGGGACTACAAGCGCGAAGGGACGTGGGGAAACGCGGTCGCCGAAGGTCTGGCGCCGCGCTCGGACGAGCGCCAGATCGTGAAATTCCACTCCAGCGCGTTTGTCGGTACGCCCGTCGATCATCTGCTCCGCGGCAGCGGAGTCCGGACCGGCATCGTGGTCGGCACGGCGACCGAGGGCTGTGTCGAGGCGACCGTACGAAGTCTGCAGGACAACGGCTACTACCCCGTCATCGTCAGCGACTGTGTGACCAGTAAGAACAGGGAACTCCACGAGGCTGCCCTCACCATCATGAGGGCGCGCTGGGACGTGGTGACCTCCGAGCAACTAATCGACGCCTGGGGCCATTCGTAAGGTCGCACAACCATCCGGACCGCCGTCGCCGCCCCCGGGCGAGGCGCGGTCGAAACGCGCAACTTTTGGGAGGACGCGGCCATGAAGTTCTATGACGCGATGGCAAAGGCCTTCGCCGCCGAGCAGACCACCAACGTGTTCGGCATGTCCGGCGATTCGAACATCCATTGGTTGACCACGCTCGAGCAGCTGGGTGCCCAGTTCTACCAGATCCGGCACGAGGGCGCCGGTCTCGCGATGGCCGACGGGTGGGCGCGGATGACCGGGCGGCCGGGCGTATGTACGACGACGGGTGGCCCTGGCGCAGCGCAACTGGCCACCACTATGGTCGTCGCGAGTCGGGCCCGGACGCCACTGGTGGCGTTTTGCGGCGATACACCGACGGGTGATGAGGAGAACGCTCAGGCACTCGACCAGAAGGCGTTCGCGCACGGAATCGAGGCCGGCTTCGTCCGGGTCCACTCGGCCGCCGAGGCGTATTCGGCGACGCAAAAGGCGTTCTACCTAGCTCGCACCGAGTCTCGTCCGGTCATGCTGAACGTGCCGTCGGAGCTCGGTCGGCAGCAGGTGGACGACGACGACGTGTATGTGCCGTCGACCGAGCTGCTCGCCACGAGGCGGCCGGTGCAGCCTAATCCGGCGGCAATCGCCGAAGCCGTCGACATCATCGGCCGCAGCTCGCGACCGGTCATCATCGTCGGTCGCGGTGCCATCCGGGCAGGCGCGGGCGACGACGTCAGAGAACTAGCGGACCGCGTCGGTGCGCTCATCGCCACCACGCTGATGGGCAAGAACTGGCTCGGCGACTATCCGTACCACGCTGGCATCACCGGGTTGTTCGCCACCCGTACTGCGATGGAGCTGTTCGCCGAGTCGGACTGTGTGATCGCGATCGGGGCCTCGCTCAACCAGTACACGACCGAGCACGGCTACCTCTATCCCAACGCGACGTTCGTCCACATCGACCCGCGCCAGCACGCGCTCATGGGCGGCCAGCGCACGGCCAACTGCTACATCCAGGCGGATGCGAAGCTCGGACTGGCGGCGCTCAATGCCGCGCTCACCGACCAGTCGGTCAAGTCGGACGGCTATCACACCGCCGACACCCGCACGGCGTTGTCGACGGCCTGGGACGACCCACGCGCGTACGACCTCCCACCGGGAACGATCGATCCGCGCGCGGCGGTCCGGACGCTGGACGAGACGATTCCGGCGGAGTTCGGCATGGTTCTCGGCGGCGGGCACCAGAACCACTTCGGCATCATGCTCGCCAACCGGCAGCGCTCCTGGCTGCTGCCCAACCTGCACTTCGCCTGCCTCGGTCAGGGCCTCACCACGGCCATGGGCGCATCGATCGCGACCGGCACGCCGTGCTATCTGATGGAGGGCGACGGCGGTTTCATGATGCACCTGGCCGAGTTCGAGACGGCGGTCCGCTACCGCGTGCCGGTGATGGTGAACATCTTCAACGATCAGGGCTTCGGCGCCGAACTCCACCACTACCGCGGGAAGCCGGACGTCAACCTGGACATGATCGCGATTCACTCCCCGGACCTCGGCGCCGTCGGACGCGCGCTCGGCGGTCGCGGAGCGCTGGTACGCACACCGGAAGAGCTGCGCGCAGCGGCGCTGGAGTTCGCGAGCAACCCGATGCCGACGCTCGTCGACGTCCGAGTCGCCGACACGGTGACCAGTATTCCCAATCGTCGCCGGTACCTCGGCGAGGAAGACCAATAGCCGCCTGGCGGAAGCAGGCCATGACTGTTGACCTGACGGACAAGACCGTGCTGATCACCGGCGTGAGCCCGCGGCATCGGTGCGGCTGACGCTCGCGGTGCGGAAGTCCGGTGCGGAGGTCGTCGCCGTCGTCCCATACCCGTGAAGAGATGGACCGGGCACGGGCCGGAACTGCTTCCGCCGACGATCCTGGTCTTCAGGATCCGGCCGAACCAGCAACGGCACTTGCGTGGCTCGCCTCGCGGGCCGGCGCGGCCTGGTCCGATGTGGTCATGCCGTGGCGCGATCCCACGGTCGGCGTCACCGATCGAGTCCCGGGCCGGCGGCCGGCGCGGTCTTGCGCGACGTGTGGTTGAGCGCCGGAATGTCTGGGGTCGGTGGCAGCATCATGGACCGGCGGCGGTGCCTCGGCAACGGATCGAAAATCCCCTCGACCGCTTGTTCGGCGCGCCGCTACTATCGCCGGGAAGGATCAATACTCCAACTGGAGTAACCCATGAGGGCTAGACCGCATCGCACCCTGACGCCGCTCGCGCTGGCCATCCTTCGACTGCTGCATGAGCGCCCGATGCATCCGTACGAGATGCATCAGATCGTGCGCGACCGCGGCACTGACTTCGTCATCAAAGTGCGGGCCGGCTCGCTCTATCACGCGGTCGAACGGTTGGCGACGCTCGCTTTCATTGCCCCGGTCGAGACTGGACGCGAAGGGCGACGGCCGGAGCGGACGGTCTATGCGATCACCGACGCGGGACGCGACGAGTTTATGGACAACCTGCGCGATCTCGTGCGTTCGCCGGCGGAGGAGTTCCCGGTGTTCGCCGCCGCGCTCGAGATGCTCGCGACCATCGAGCCCGCGGCGGCGCGGCACCTGCTCATGCAGCGGATGTTCACTTTGGAGGCCCAGGTCGCCGGGGTCGAACAAGTGGCCGCCGCGCTCGCGAAATCCGGTCTCGATCGCATCCACATCGTCGAGACCGAATACGCCCAGCACATGCTGCGGGCCGAGCTGACCTGGGTTCGTAACCTGATCGACGATATCGACGCCGGCGCGATCGCCTGGTCCCCGGCGCGACACCACGCCGAGCCGCCAAGCGTGCGCCGGAACCCCCACCACCTGCCGGAAGCACCGCACGATCAACGGACGACACCCAAGGAGCACGTTTCATGACCTCATCCGCGCCGGACGCGCAGCCGCCGGCCCAGTCGCCGAACTCCCCGGCCCCCAGTGGCCGGCCGGTCAATCCGTCCGGAGCCGCGCCGGCAGCGCAGGGCGGCGCACCGAGTTACGGCAGCACGTTGCACACGAAATACAACCCGTGGCTGATCCTGACCGCGTTGTGTCTCGGCTTCTTCATGATCCTGCTGGACACCACGATCGTGAACGTCGCCATCCCCCAGATGAGCTTGCATCTGAACGCCGGCCTGTCCGATGTGCTGTGGATCTTGAACGCGTACATCCTGGTGTACGCCGTGCTGCTGATCACCGCCGGCCGCCTCGGTGACCTGTACGGCCCGAAGCAGCTCTTCCTGGCCGGCCTGATCGTCTTCACCGCCGCCTCGGCCGCGTGTGGAATCGCGCAGAACCCGACCCAAATGATCATTTTCCGGATCGTGCAGGGTCTCGGCGGCGCGCTGTTGACTCCGCAGACGCTGTCCACGATCACGATGATCTTCCCGCCGTCCAAGCGAGGTGCGGCGTTCGGCTTGTGGGGTGCGGTCGCCGGCGTGTCCACGGTGGCCGGCCCGACGCTCGGCGGCTGGCTCGTCACCGACTACAGCTGGCGGTGGATCTTCTTCGTGAACGTACCGGTCGGGATCGTCACGTTGATCCTCGCCGGCGTCGTGATGCCGAACATCAAGCTAAACCGCCGGCACAAGCTCGACCTCGCCGGCGTCGCGCTGTCCACCGCGTCGTTGTTCCTCATCACGTACGGGCTGATCGAGGGCCAGTCGCACGACTGGGGCAAGGTGTGGGGCCCGATCACGATCCCGATGGTGATCGGCGCCGGCGTCGTGTTGCTCGCGCTATTCCTGTACCTGCAGTATCTGGAACGTGATGGCGAGCCGCTGGTGCCGTTCAAGCTATTCGCCGACCGCAACTTCTCGACGATGAACTTCGTCGTCGCCTCGATCGGCTTCGGCATGCTCGGCTTGTTCCTGCCGCTGACGATCTACCTGCAATCGGTCCTCGGGCTGACGGCGCTACAGGCCGGTCTCACCACCGCGCCGATGTCTGTCATCTCGATGTTCGTGGCGCCGGTAGCTGGGCGCTTCGCCGATCGGGTCGGCGGCAAATGGATCCTGTTCGTAGGCGTTGCGCTCTTCGCCGGCGGCATGGGCATCCTGATCGATTCGGCCCACGTCGGCTCGACCCGGCTCCACCTGCTGCCCGGCTTGATCGTGGCCGGATTCGGGCTCGGGATGACGTTCGCGCCGCTGCAGACGATCGCCATGCGTGACGTCGAACCCAGGATGGCCGGCGCCGCGTCCGGCATCATCAACACGACGCGTCAGCTCGGCGCCGTCATCGGATCGGCCGCCGTCGGCGCTCTGCTTCAATCGCAGCTGTCGACCAAGCTCGGCACCGACGCGCAGGCGCAGATCAACGGGCCGCTGAAGGACGTCGTGCCGCCGTCCTTCCACGATCAGTTCGTCAATGGTTTCAAGGACGCCGCTTCGGCCGGACTCGAAGTGACCGGGCGGCCGAGTGTGCCCGAGTGGGTCACGCAGCTGCCGGGGCAGGCGCAGGCCCAGATCGGCGCCGCGTCAAAGGTAATCTTCGACAACGGCTTCACCAACGGCATGCGCCTGTCGCTCATCCTGCCGATCGGTGTCATGGGCCTGGCCGCGGCGTCGGTGCTGCTGGCGCGACGCAAGCCGCGCGGCGCGCCGGCCACGGCCGAGCGGACGCCGTCGGAGAGTGTGGAGTCGCCGGTCGGTTGATGCCCGCGGAGAGCCGACGCCCGCCCGTGGAGAGCCGACGCCCGTGGAGAGCCGACGCCCGTCCGTCGTGAGCCGAGTCCTGCCGGTCGGCGGCGGTCAGTCGAGATCGTCGTCGAATGAAGTGTCGATGTCGACGCCGTGCTCGGTAGCCGCCCGCCGCGCCTCGGCCGCCGCGGCCACCCGCTGCTCGTACGGGATCCGGCGTGCTTTCCGGTCGGCGAGTCGCTGGGCCGCGGTCGGCCGGCCGGTCGGCTCGTCGAGCCGGTAATCCGTGCCACGGTTACCCGGCGTGAAGTCCGAGCCGGCATAGATCGACGGCTGCCAGTCGAATTCGTACGTCCCGATCCGGACCAACGCGCCCGGCTCGGCACCGAGCTTGCGGAGCCGGTCTTCGATACCGACGCGAGCCAGCCGGTCGGCGAGATAACCAACTGCTTCGTCGTTCTCGAAATTCGTCTGGCGCACCCAGCGCTCCGGCCGCGAGCCGTGCACGACATAGACGCCCTCGTCGTCCGCCACGATCTCGAAGCCGGTGTCGTCGACCGCGGCCGGTCGCAAGATGATCCGGGTCGGCTCGGCCGCGGGCCGTGCCGCCGCGAGTTCGTCCAGCAAGGTCGCCAGCGCATACGTCAGCTCCCGCAATCCTTCGCGGGTCGCGGCGCTGGTTTCGAAGATCGGCCAACCAAGCTTTTCCAGCTCCGGTCGCGCCAATTCGGCCATCGCGCGGCCGTCCGGCACGTCGACCTTGTTCAGCACGACGAGTCGCGGCCGATCGTCGAGGCCGCCGTAGGCCGACAGTTCGGCCTCGAGCGCTGCGATGTCGGCGGATGGATCACGGTCGGGTTCGAGTGTGGCGGTATCGACCACGTGTACGAGCACCGAGCAGCGCTCGATGTGCCGGAGGAACTCGAGCCCAAGGCCCTTCCCCGTGGCCGCACCCGGAATCAAGCCGGGCACGTCGGCGATCACGAACGAACCGCCGTCGGTCTGTACGACGCCGAGGTTCGGCACGAGCGTCGTGAACGGATAGTCGGCGATCTTCGGACGGGCGGCCGACATGGCCGCGATCAACGAGGATTTGCCGGCCGACGGGAAGCCGACGAGGCCGACGTCGGCAACGCTCTTGAGTTCGAGGACGACATCGAGTTCTTCACCCGGCTCCCCCAACTCGGCGAAGCCGGGAGCGCGCCGTCGGGTGTTCGCGAGCGACGCATTGCCACGGCCGCCACGACCGCCCCGGGCCGCCTCGAACGTCGTACCGGCGCCGACGAGATCCGCCAGCACCTCACCGTCCTCACCCAGGACCACCGTGCCATCCGGAACCTTGACAACGAGGTCCGCGCCGTTCGCGCCCTGGCGGTTGCCGCCGGCGCCGCCCGTGCCGTTCGTCGCGCGCAGACGTGGGCGGAAATGAAAATCAAGCAACGTGTGTACGGCCGGATCGACGACCAGCAACACGTTTCCGCCGTGACCGCCGCTGCCACCGTCGGGACCACCGAACGGCTTGAACTTCTCGCGCAGGATGGAGACGCAGCCGTGCCCACCGTTGCCCGCCTGGATATGCAGGACGACGCGGTCAACAAAGGCAGTCACAGCCGGCTCCAACTTTCGATCTTGCGTTTCGGTTCAGGTCTCGGGTCTCGGGTCGCGGTCTCGGGTCGCGCTCTCGGTCATGGTCCCGGCTCACGTCAGTGGCCTCGACACGGGTCGGCACCTGAGGGTCAAGCCGCACGACGATGCGGCTATTCCTGCATGATCCCCGTCATCGCCCCGGCCGGACCCGGGAAGTGGCCGATTCGGGCGCGCTCAAGAAGTCTCGGCACCGTCGCGCGTGTGGGGCACGGGAAGCTGGGCGAGACACGCGAAGCGGCCCGCAGGACCGTGGTCCGGCGGGCCGCTTCGAAAATCCTGGAACGCCGAGCAGGCATACGCCGCTCGGAAGCTAGGCCTCCGTGCTGGACGGGACGATGCTGACCGTCTTGCGGCCGCGCTTCGTGCCGAATAGCACCGCGCCGGGGGCCATCGCGAACAGCGTGTCATCGCCGCCCCGACCGACCAGGTCGCCCGGGTGGAACTTCGTACCGCGCTGCCGAATGATGATCTCGCCGGCCTGGACGACCTGGCCGCCGAACCGCTTGACGCCAAGCCGCTGGGCGTTGGAGTCGCGACCGTTCCGCGAGCTGGACGCACCCTTTTTGTGTGCCATCTCGGCGCCTACTTCCCGCTAGAAATGCCGGTTACCTTCACCTGGGTCAGCGGTTGGCGGTGACCCTGGCGCTTGTGGTAGCCGGTCTTGTTCTTGAACTTGTGGATCCGGATCTTCGGGCCCTTGGTGTGCGCGAGGACCTCGCCGGTCACCGCGACGTTGGCGAGCTTGGCCGCGTCGGTCACCAGGTCGTCGCCGTCCACGAGCAGCACTGCCTGCAGTGCCACCTCGTCACCGGCGATGCCGGTGAGCTTCTCGACCTCGATCACGTCGCCCTCGGCGACCTTGTACTGCTTGCCGCCGGTCTTGACGATCGCGTACATGAGACGCGGACTCCCTGTCGTTCGTGACTACTTGAACGCCGCTCGCGCCAACCCCTCAAGGTCAGCGGGCACGCAAGAACATGGCGCATCAACTGCGCCGCAGACAAGAGTACGGCATCGGGCGGCCCAGCCTCAAACCGGGCGGGTCACTACCGGCCGAACGTGGTCGGGCTCACGCGCGATCCCGGCCGGGTCAGTTGCAAGCGCTAGCGATGGGTTGAGCAGCATCGCTGATCTTGTCGACGGCGGCCGGAATGTCGGACAGCGAGTCAAGGTCACTGAACAAGTCGCTGCTGGCCGCGACACGATCGATGGCCGCCGAGGCTTTCGACGCAGCCTCGCGGACCGCAGAGTCGCTGGCGGCCCGACCAACCCGGGATATGGCCGACCCGATCTCCTTGACCTGGGCAGTGACGGCCACACGGGCGTCTTCGACCGCATCGTCGTCGTCGGCCGCCCGATATCCGAGATAATCCCCCAGCGCTTCGCCCAGCGAACTCATGCGGCTGGCGAGGTCGGAACGGATCTGCTTGCAAACGGTTGCCGTCGCTCCGCTTGAATCGGCAGTGGGTGAGACCGCGGCGGTTCGGGGTGCCGGTGCGTTCGCGGCCTGCGTCATGCAGCCGGCCAGGAGCAAAACGAGCAATGCGCCGGTCGCGGCCACCTTGGCGGTGGCCGTACCGCCGACTCGACGCATTGTTGCTCCCGTCTCACCCGTCGCAGCGGCCACTGGGGGTGTGACCGCGAGAGCGAGTGTAGGCGAGCAACCTTGACGGCGGCACCGCCGACGCGTAGCGCAGCCGCAAGACGGCAAGATCACCGCCGACGCGTAGCGCAGCCGCAAGGCGGCAACATCACCGCCGACGCGTAACGCAGCCGCAAGGCGGCTGCGTTACCGCTGTTGCCGGTCGGTCAGGGCCGCAGCCGCCACCGTGATCCGCGGCGTCGGCCGGCGGTCTCGGCGGACTCGCTCTCCAGCCCATCGATTTCGGGCAATGCGGTCTGCGCGAAATCGCTGACCGGTTCGAGATCCGTACCCGTTGTCGGCGCGGCGGTGGCCGGTTCCGGCGACGGACTCGAACCAACGACGGCGTCCGATCCGCGCGGCGGCGCGGCCGCGAGATTGACCCACCCGGACGGAGGCGGCGGCGGTACGGCGGCCGCATATCCGTTCGTGGTGGCCGGCGGAGGAACGGTCGCCGTCACGGTGTCGGCGTCGAACGACTCGTCCGCGCCGGATTGAGCTTCGGCGGTCTCCCCCGCGGTCGAATCGATCGCCTCCGCGGCTGGCTCATCGGCGCCAACACCGCGCCCGCGACGGCCACGCCGGCGACCCGTCGGCTCGCCGGCCGCCGCCGGCTCACGGTGCGGTGCCGCTTCGCGCGCCGGCGACTCCCGGCCGCCCTGGTCGGCTGCCTTGCGCTCGGGTACGGGATCGAGGTGGATGATGACGCCCCGGCCCTTGCAGTGCTCGCAGGTCTCGCTAAACGCTTCGAGCAGGCCCTGACCGATGCGCTTGCGGGTCATCTGGACGAGGCCCAACGACGTGATCTCGGTGACCTGGTGCTTCGTACGGTCCCGACCCAGGCACTCGGTGAGTCGCCGCAGGACGAGCTCGCGGTTGCTCTCCAGCACCATGTCGATGAAGTCGATCACGATGATGCCGCCGAGGTCGCGCAGGCGCAGCTGGCGGACAATCTCCTCGGCCGCCTCCAGGTTGTTGCGGGTGACGGTCTCTTCGAGGTTGCCGCCCGTACCCGTGTACTTGCCGGTGTTGACGTCGATGACGGTCATCGCCTCGGTCCGGTCGATCACCAGCGAACCGCCGGACGGCAGGAACACCTTGCGATCGAGGCCCTTGAGGATCTGCTCGTCGATCCGGTACGTCGCGAAGACGTCCTGCGTGCCGGTGTGCCGACGGAGTCGCTCGACCAGATCGGGCGACACGTGCGTCAGGTAGCTGTCTACCGTGTCGTATGCGTCGGTGCCTTGGACGACGAGTTCACGGAAGTCCTCGTTGAACAGGTCGCGAACGACCCGGATGACGAGATCGGGCTCCTCGTAGAGCTGGGCCGGCGCGTTGCCGGCCGCGACCTTCGATTCGATGTCGGCCCACTGCGCCTGTAGGCGCGTGACGTCACGGGACAGCTCGTCCTCGCTGGCGCCCTCGGCGGCCGTACGAACGATGACGCCGGCACCCTCCGGAATGAGCTTCTTGAGAACGTCCCGGAGCCGCTTGCGCTCGACGTCGGAGAGCTTGCGGCTGATGCCCGAGGTATTCCCGTTCGGCACGTAGACCAGGTGCCGTCCGGATAGGGCCACGTGGCTGGTGAGGCGCGCGCCCTTGTGACCGATCGGATCCTTGGTCACCTGGACCAGCACCGAGTCGCCGGCCTTCAGCGCTTGCTCGATCGAGCGCGCCCGACCTTCGAGGCCGGCCATGTCCCAGTTGACCTCGCCGGCGTAGAGCACCGCGTTGCGGCCGCGGCCGATGTCCACGAACGCCGCTTCCATGCTGGGCAGCACGTTCTGGACCTTGCCGAGGTAGACGTTGCCAACCATGGTGCCGCTGGATGCCCTGGTCACGTAGTGCTCCACGAGCACGCCGTCCTCGAGCACCGCAATCTGCGTCCGGTCGCCCTTCTGCCGGATCGCCATCACGCGGTCCACCGCCTCACGGCGGGCCAGGAACTCCGACTCCGACAGGATCGCGGGCCGGGTCCGGCGCTGGTCACGACCATCGCGCCGCCGCTGGCGCTTGGCTTCCAGGCGGGTCGAGCCGGTTACGCCCTGCACCTCGTCGCGTGGCGGCCGAGGCTCGCGGATCTTGACGACGGTGACCACACCGTCATCGGTCTCGGACTCCTCGCCGCTGCCCGCGCCGCGCCGACGGCGCTTGCGTCGACGACGGGTCACACCGTCGCCGCCCTCCTCGGCCACGTCCTCGTCGTCGGCGGCGTCGGACGGCGCCTCTTCGTCCTCGCCGTCCACGTCGTCGTGCGGTCCCTTGCCCCGGCCGCGACCACGGCGACCACGGCGGCGCCGGCGCCGCGCGGCGGCGGACTCGCCCGGAAATTCTTCATCGTCTTCGTCGTCGGCATCCGCGTCGTCGGTCGTCTCGGTCGCGGCCGGTGCCGGTTCTTCGGGGGTACGTCGGGTACGCCGTCGCGACGCCGTCGACCGCGGTGCGGGGCCTTCGTCACTGGCGGCCGGCTCGGCGGCCGGCGGAGCGGATCGCGCCGGCGGCTCGTCGATCACCGGGGCGACGAAGAGCGCGGCGACCGGCGCACGACCGCGACGCGATGCCTCGGGCTCAGTCGGCGCGGTCGCGGGACCGGACGCCTGGTCGTCCACCGAGAACGGAGCCGCGGTGCTCCGACGCCGTCGGGAGCGGGCTGGCGGCTCGGTTCCATCGTTTGAGTCGGCTGCGTTCGACGTCACGGCCGGAGCCGGGGTATCGGTCGGCGCATCGAACTCAAGCGCCGTTTGTCCGGTTTCGACCGCGCTGGCGCGGCGGCGCCGCGTTGTCCGCGCTGCCGGCGGCGTGGTGGTCTCGGCCGGCGGGACGGCGTCGGGCGCCGTACCCGTGGTGGCTTTGGTGGCCTTGCGTGCGCGGGAGCGGGCCGGCCGGGCCGTGCTCTCATCGGACGTCGCCTGGGCCGGCGTGTCGGGCGTGCCGGTCTCTGCCGGCGGCGCCGCGGCGCTGGCCGCCGAGCTTGCCGCCGATCGACGGCGGGTGGTGCGGCGGGCTGGGGTTGAGGTCTCGTCGCCCGTGGACGATGTGCCGGAATTGGTGGCCGCTTCGGCCGATCCGTTCTGCGGCTCGTTGTCGAGCATTCGCACGTTCTCCAGTTCTGGCCGCCCGGGCGCGATTGAACGCAAGCCACGCGGGCGGTCCCATGAAATCCCGCCTGCCCACGGTTGCGGGCAGGCGAAGTCTGCCTACTCCGCCGCGTTTGGCGGAGCTCCGGTGAGCGTTCCAGCACGCGATCCGTCGCGATCCGCATCCAGCGGATCGACGAACTCACCCGTTGCGGTAAGCGAGCCCTGCGCCAGCCGGACTGCCCGGGCGGGCGCCGGCGGTTCCAGGGCGGCCACCACACGCAGGCCGGACAGAACGTCATCGGGCCGTACGGTCGGTGACGCCAACCGTACGACTAGCTCAAGTATCGCACACTCGTCGTGGCTGACCTCGGAAGGCGCCGACGAACCGGGTGTCGCCGCGTCGGCAGGGTCCGTCGGGACCGACATCGACACCACCGCCGCCCGGGCGTCGAAGGCCCGTATGCCCTGTTTTGTCATCCGCTCAACCAGCACTTCCGGGGTGTCGAGGAACCGCTGGACCGCCTCGCGGAGCGTCGCCGGATCCAGGCCGGGCAGCTCCACCCGCCATTGGGAGGCATCCACCCGCTCGGCCAGGTTGCCGCCGCGGGCCTCCACGGCGTCAAGAATGTCCAGGCCCGGTGGCAGCGCCGCGTCGAGCGCGCGGCGCAGCTCGTCCGGCTCCACCGGCGCCTGCAACCCGATCTCGAGGTATTCCGCTTCGCTGGCGACGCCGGTCGGCGCCGCGCTGGCGTACGAGATCTTGGGGTGCGGCGTGAACCCCTGGGAGTACGCGATCGGGACGCCGGCGCGGCGGATCGCCCGCTCGAACGCGCGCGCGAAGTCACGATGTGACGTGAATCGCAACGGGCCGCGCTTCGCGTAGCGGATCCGTACCCGCTGCACGATCGGCGCCTGACCGCCCTCCGGCTGATTGCGCTTGCTGATGACACACTCTCCTGCTCGACCGCGTAACTCGGTTGACCGCGGCGCATTGATGCCCGGTTCGTTCCATCCTCGCGCACCGCGGGGCTATCTGTTCGCGCAGGACCCCGGCAACGCGGCCCGGCCGGGCCCCCGCTACGCACTGCGAACCCGTCGGGTCGCGGGAGCGCGGGGTCGCGGGGCAGCGCACGGCCCACGGTGACGCTTACTCTGAGCACGATTTGGCGACCGCCGGGCGGGACACACCGCCGGGCGGACACTTCTCGCCGAGCGGGACGCCCTCGCCGGGGCGATCGGGAGGTCCCAGCATGCGACGTCTCATGATCGCTGCCGTCACCGCGGGCTTGCTCGCGTTGACGGCGTGCTCGGCCGCACATTCCGCGCCGCAAGGTCCGAGCCCGACCACGTCCTCGGTCACTTTGGGCTCGTCGCCCGAGCCACCGTCCCCGGTCGCTTCGCCGACCGAGACCCCGCCGACCGTCGCCCAGGTCACCGAATGGGTCAACGCCGCGAAGCTACCGGCGAGCGCGATCGGCGCGGCGAAGCCCGTTAACGACATAACGGGAATTGCGCCGACGGTGGCGGTCTGCAATGTCGGCATCGCCGCCGACCAAGACGAACTGTTCGCGCATTACTGGCGGTGGGCGGGAAAGCGGATCCCGTACGTCGAGCACGGAGTCTTCGGCTATCCGAGCGCCGCATCGGTCGTCGTGACCCAGATCCGCAACCGCGCGTCGTCGTGTCAGTCGTACGACCAGAAGGATTCGTCCGGAACTGGGCGGATAGCGTTCATCGGCCCGTATGCGTTCACCCCGTTATCCGGAATCGACGCTGCCTACGCGTTCTGCGAGAAGACGACCACGGTGTCGCCGGCCAGAGCTAAGGGGCAGGTCGGCTATATCTGCACCGCCGCCGTGAGTCGACGCGATGTCTTGGCTACGATCCGGGTCTTTGGCACGAGACCGACTCTCGCGTCGGCCCGCGCCGCACTCGGTCCGGCCCTCCGGCTGGCGGAGTCAACGCTGGTCAAGGCCGTTCCAGCACCCTGAGCACCCCGAGTCGGGACTGGCTTGCTGCGTGCTGGTTGGCTTAGCCTCGCTTGCGCTGCGAAGCGGAAAGCGCGCGTCGACATCCGAGGTCGGTGCCTGGGCCGCGTGCGCCGGTAGCATGCATCCATGACGGCAACTGTCCGGGCCGCGACGTCGACACCACCGGCCCGGCGGAACGGCGTATGGCTGCTGGCCGCCGCTCAGTATGCGTACGCCATCTGGTTTCCCCTCGCCGTTTATCTCGCCCTCGCCCGGGCGGCGCATTTCGAAGGCCACTACTTCCCGCTCCCGGCCACCGGCGACGCCGCGACCGCCAACGCCGACGTGACCGGCGGCTGGCAATGGTCCGGACTGGTGATGGCGACGGCGTCGACGGGCCCGCTGTTCGCGGGATTCGCCGCCGCCACATCGATCGGGCTGCTCGTGACGCGCCGGGTCCGCGCGTACCGGGTCCAGTGGATCACCCTGCTGGTCAGCACGCTCCTGCTGATCGCCACGCTGGTCGTGGCGCTGTCGCCGGGCGGCGTTCAGGTGTCCAGCTGGCTGCTCGACTGATCGACGCCGCTGGCCCATAACCCCGTCAGCCAGGGGCTCCCCACCGCCACGTCGTAGCAGCTCGAGAGTCGTCCGATCACTCGACCCCGTGTCGTTGCTGCTCCCTGGCGGTCTCACCGACGCCGACATAGATCGGGTGCGCCGACGCCTGGTGGCCTGACCGGCCGCAGGTTTAGCGATGCATGCCAGGGGGCATCTATTCGCCGAAGTTGTTCCGCCCCAACGAATAGACGTTCCCCCAAAAGCGAAAGGTGACGACCGTGCATCTGACCGTTGCAGGCATCATCATCGGCATCATCATTGGCGCCGTCATCGGTGCCCTGGGTCGCCTGGTTCTGCCCGGCCGCCAGAACATCGGCATGGTCGCGACGATCCTCGTCGGCATCGTCGCCGCCTTCATCGGCACGCTGATCGCTGGCGCGCTCGGCGTCCGGCACACGAGCGGCATCGACTGGATTCAGCTGCTCATTCAGGTCATCCTCGCCGCGATCGGCGTGGCGCTCGTCTCGGGCGGCGGATATCGCCGCCGACGGGTCTAGGTAAGTCAAACGGATACGTCCGGAACGCGAGGGGTCCGCTTCGGCGGGCCCCTCGTCATGTCATCCGACCGACGCGAGCGCCGCGTCATCCGCGCCGAAGTCGGGCGCGTCGCGGTCTGCGGGCGGATTTTCGAGATGCCACTGTACGGACGAAGCCACGGCGGCCGCGGTCGGCCCAGGTGTCCAGTCCAGCAGTGACATCGCCTTCGCGCTGGACACGACGAGGTGTTGCGAGAGTGCGCGAGTCAGTCGAAGGTCCGGTGGCACCAAGTCATCGGCGACTCGCACCAGGTCGGCGTCGTGCCCGGCCGCCGCCAGGATCAACCGCATCCAGGCCCGCATGCTGTAGGAACCGGCTTCGCCGATGTTGAATACCTGACCGGTGGCGGCATCGGGCCGGTCGATGGCCGCGAGGATCGAGGATGCGGCATCGTCCACGTGGATCCGGGTGAAGATCGTCGCCGCCGGCCCGATCGGGATGCGATGCCGACCGGCGCGGACTCGACGTAGCACAAACTCTTCGCGCATCTGCGGGTCGCGATTTCCGTAGACCATGCCGAGCCGCAGCACCGACGCGCCCCGCGCGAGGTAGGCCGGCTCGACGTCCAACTTCTCGTAGTCATCTTCGCCGATGCCCTGGCCGGCGTACGGATATCGTCCCCTCCGCAGCTCGCCGGACTCGTCGAACGGCACCGGCAGCGGTGTGTCGTCGTCGGCATGTAGCAACTCGAAGAATCGGTAGACGTCCATGCTGGACAGCAGGACCAGCGGTACGTCCGGCAAGTGCGGCAGGACGGCATCTCGGTCGGCGGCGCTGCTCGCGGTCGTGTCGACGATCGCGTCGGGCCGGAACGCGGTCACGTCGGCCGCCGCACTGGCGAAGGCGGCCCGCTCCACATGGACGTGCTCGCACCGCGGCAGGTCGGCCGGCTCCGTCTGCCCGCGATGGACAACCATCACGTCGTCACCGCGCGCGGTCAGCACCTCGACCGTACGGCGACCGATGAACTCCGTACCCCCGATGATCGTGATTCGCATAGCGCGAGCGGACCACGGGCCGCAACCGGGTCACAAGGCCGGTTCGCTGCCCGCGAAGCGAATACGCCAGCGGCGTACGGCAAACGGTCAGGCCGGCACGCGCAGGCCGCCGACCGGCGTGAGCGGCAGCAGCTTGCGGCCGGTCGGGCCAATCTGGATCTCGGTGTCCATGCTCGGGCAGACGCCGCAGTCGAAACACGGCGTCCACCTGCAGTCATCCTGCTCGAACTCGTCGACCGAGTCCTGCCAGTCCTTCCAGAGCCAATCTTTGTCGAGACCGGAGTCGAGATGATCCCACGGCAGGACTTCGATCTCGGAACGCTCGCGTGTCGTGAACCAGTCGAGATCGACGCCGAAGCGCGGCAACTCGGCCGCGGCGGCGTCCACCCACCGTTGGAACGAGAAGTGCTCCGACCAACCGTCGAACCGACCGCCGTCGGCCCACACGCGCCGGATGACCGCACCGACACGCCGGTCGCCGCGTGACAGCAGGCCTTCGATCAGCGATGGTTGCCCATCGTGATAGCGGTAGCCGATCGCGCGACCGAGGCCACGGTCCGCGTTGATCGCGTCCTTGAGCAGCTTGAGCCGCCGGTCGATGGTCTCCGGCGTGGCCATCGACGCCCACTGGAATGGCGTATGTGGCTTGGGTACGAACCCGCCGATCGACACCGTGCAGCGGATGTCCTTCGATCCGGTCGCTGCCCGGCCGGCCTTGATGACCTCGTGCGCCATCCGCGCGATTTGTACGACGTCGTCGTCGGTCTCGGTCGGCAACCCGCACATGAAGTAGAGCTTCACCTGGCGCCAACCGTTGGTGTAGGCCGTCACGACCGTACGGATCAGATCCTCCTCGGTGACCATCTTGTTGATCACCTTGCGGATCCGCTCCGAGCCACCCTCCGGCGCGAACGTGAGACCGGTGCGCCGCCCGTTGCGCGACAGTTCCTTGGCGAGATCGATGTTGAACGCGTCCACGCGGGTCGACGGCAGCGACAGCGACACGTTCGTGCCTGCGTACTGCTCGGCCAGCCCGGAGCACATGTCACCGATCTCGGAGTGGTCCGCCGACGACAGCGACAGCAAGCCGACCTCAGAGAAACCGGAGAACTCCAGCCCGTCGCGGACCATCTGGCCGACCGTGGTGATCGACCGTTCCCGGACCGGTCGGGTGATCATGCCGGCCTGGCAGAAGCGGCAGCCGCGCGTACAACCGCGGAAGATCTCCACCGCGTAGCGCTCGTGCACCGTTTCGGCCAAGGGCACCAAGGGCTTTTTCGGGTACGGCCACGCGTCGAGATCCATGGTGGTCCGCTTGTGGACCCGGAACGGGACGTCCGGCCGGTTCGGGACGACGCGCTGGATCCGGCCGTCGGGCAGGTAGTCGACGTCGTAGAAGCGCGGAACGTAGACGCTCTCGGTGCGGGCTAGGCGCAGCAGGATCTCGTCGCGGCCGCCCGGGCTGCCCTCGGCCTTCCATGCTCGGACGATCCCGGTGATTTCGAGGACGGCCTCCTCGCCGTCGCCGAGCACGGCGGCGTCGATGAAGTCGGCGATCGGCTCGGGGTTGAACGCGGCGTGGCCGCCGGCGACGACGATCGGGTGCTCGTCCGTCCGGTCGCGGGCGTAGAGCGGGATGAACGCGAGGTCGAGTGCCGTCAGCATGTTCGTGTAACCCAGCTCGGTGGAGAACGAGATGCCGAACAGGTCGAATGCGCCGACCGGGTGGTGAGCGTCGACCGTGAACTGGGAAACGCGGTGTTCGCGCATCAGCTTCTCGAGATCCGGCCAGACCGCGTAGGTGCGCTCGGCCAGGACGTCGGGCTGTTCGTTCAGCACCTCGTAGAGGATCTGGACACCCTGGTTGGGCAGGCCGACCTCGTACGCGTCCGGGTACATGAGCGCCCACCGTACGGTCGCGGACTCCCAGTCCTTGACCACGGCGCCGAGTTCGCCGCCCACGTACTGGATGGGCTTGCTCACCTGCGGCAGCAGCCGCTCGAGCTGCGGAAAAACGGTGGTGACGGTCATGATGAGGTGATCCTTCCCCGGGTCAACCACTCAGGGTACGCCGGAGCCAACGCAGCGATCGCGGTCCTACAGATCCAGGTGGATCCGCAACGCGTCGTCGAGCCGGGCGAGCAGGTCAGGTGGCAGCGCGCCGATCCGGCGGCCGATACGCGCGACATCGACGGACCTGACCTGCTCGGCTTGCGCTTTCGACGGCATCCGAAGGCCGGCCGCGCCCGCCGGCAGCAGCACCTGGAAACGAAATACGCGATCGACGTGTGAGGTGACGGGGACCAGGGTGACGACCCCTCGACCGACACGTTCGACCGTACGGTTAACCGCATCGTTGCTCACGATCACCGCGGGCCGTGTCTTGTTCGCCTCATTGCCGACGTGTGGATCGAGATCTACGAAGTACACCTCACCGCGACGCATCGCTCACGCCGTCTGCGGTGACCATTTCCCAAAGCTGGTTGTCACCCGAGGCATCCCACTCGGCCCATGCCTGCGCGTATTCATCCTCGAGCGCCTCGCGTCGAAGCAGCGCGATCGCCTCATGAATCGCCCCTGAGCGAGACGTGCCGTGCCGGCCGTGCACGTAGTCGTCGAGGAACTCGACGTCGGCCGGCGGGAGACTCACACTTACTTTCATACCGCTGATGCTACTACTGATACTACCGTCTCTGCTACCGCCGGTCGGGCCAGACGATCTCATCGGTAACATTCGTCAATGTGACGAGCGACGCGACGCACACTGGGGCGACCCCGGCCCCACTCCCCCTTTCCGAGCGTCTCGCGGCCTGGCGATACGCGTTCCTCACCACCAATCCGCCGGAACGCGGCGTCGTCGACGGCGTCACGCGATGGCTCGTCATCACGCGGGCCGGCGTTCTTCCACTGACGCTGTTCTCCGGCTTGATCGCGCTGCTGCTCGCGGCCGTGGCCGCCCGACCGGCCGGCAGCTACGCGGCGATCCACGGCATCGACTGGCTCGGGCTGGCGCTGGCCATCGTCGGCATCCTGGTCGCACACGTCGCGAACAACATGATGAACGACCTCGCCGACACCGAGGTCGGCAGCGACACGGCCGACTATCCTCGCGCGCTATACGCGCCGCACCCGATCCTCACCGGGCTCGTCACGAAGAAACGGCTCGTCACCGCGATTCTCGTGGCGAACGTGATCGATCTCGTGATCATGATCGTGCTGACCGTACGGCATGGCTGGCCGATCGTCGTGTACGCGCTCGCCGGTCTGCTGCTCTCGTATGCCTACACGGCACCGCCGCTGCGCCTGAAGAAGTACGGCCTCGGCGAGCTGGACGTCTTCATCACCTGGGGACCACTCATGGTCGGCGGAGTCTATTTCGCCGGGCTCGGTACGGTCGACTGGAAAGTTAACCTCGCCGCCGTGACGTACGCGTTGCTGCCCACAACCGTGCTGATGGGCAAGCACATCGACAAGATCCCGTACGACGAGCCGATCGGAACTCGTACGCTGCCGGTCATCCTCGGTGAGCGCCGGGCCAAGGTCGTCACTCAGGCGATGCTTGTCCTCTTCTACATCGGCGTGGTCATCAGCGTGATCGTCGGAGCGATGCCCTGGCCAGCGCTGCTCACCCTGGCCGCGATCCCTCTCGCGCTATTGGGCACCTTGAAGGCGTTCGGCCAGCCCAAGCCGGCCGAGGCGCCACCGGAGGACGTCGTGTGGCCGCTGTGGTGGGCGCCGGTTGCGTTCGTACACATGCGGCGAGCCGGCGGATTGCTTGTGCTCGGCCTACTCGTCGGCGCCATCATCCACGCGGTCTGATTGCGCTACTCGGCCGCCACGTCATCGGACTTCTGTGGTCGTCGGTGATCTACACCGACCACGGTGGCCACCGTTAGAGGATGATGTACGCATGACGGAAGGGGCTCGGACCAAGGTCGCCGTAATTGGGCTGGGGGGCGCCGGACTCGGTGCCGCCTGGTCCGCGGCGGAGCACGGCTGCGATGTTGTCGGCTACGAACAGTCGGATCTCGACAACCAACCGGCAAGCTCGGGCGGCCGGGGCAAAATCATCCGGTTCGGGTACGACGACCCGTTCTACGCCGACCTCATGCGCGAGACGATGCCGCGCTGGGACGCGCTCGCTCGGCAGACCGGCCGCACACTCATGCGGCTGCGTGGCGGCTTCCATACCGGCACCCCCGACGACGTCACGACGGTCTCCGGTGCGATCCGCGACGCCGGGCAACCGTACGAGATCGTGCGGGCCGGCGATCGGCGGCTGGCCGAGTTCGGCATCGCGTTGCCCGACGGCGGTACGGCCGTCTATGAGCCGGGCGCCGGCGTCATGGACACGACCCAGGTCCGCACGGCACTGGCCGAGGCGGCGGCAGCGGCCGGCGCTCGCCTTCGAGATCACACCGAAGTTACCGCGATCGAACCGACCGGCGAGGCAGGGCGCGTCCGAGTTCGTACCCGTGATGGGTCCGAAGATTTTGATCGCGCGATCGTCGCCGGCGGACCGTGGGCATTCCGGTTGGCGCCCGAGGCCGCCGCGTCGTTCGTGATCACCCGACGATTCCAGGTCGTGTTCCGCACCGACGCGCCACTGGGCGACGGGCAGCCGCATCCCTGGATGGACTACGCGGGCGCCGGGTACTACGGCATGGTGAACGTTGCCCGGGCCGATGGCGGATTCGTGCACCTCGCCGGCATTCATCAGCACGATCGCGAGCAGGAGGTGCTGGATCCGGCCGAGCCGGACGACGCGGCGATCCGTGCTGAATCGGTCGCGGAGGCCACCGAGGTCGTGACCGGCTTGTTCGGGCTGGATCGGCCGCTCGACGTCGTCGACGTGCGCGCCTGCCATTACACATCCACGCCGACCACGGACTTCGTCATCGACGACTGTCCGGGACTCCCCAGCGTCGTCCTCCTGTCGGCGTGCTCTGGACACGGTTTCAAATTCACGATCACGACCGGCGCATACGCGGCGGCGCTCGCGCTCGGTTCCGATATGCCGCACCGCGACCGATTCCGGCTTCGGCTGCCGAGCCGGACCTGACCAGGCATTCCGTTGTCAGCGGGGCACCAATTAAGGTGGGGCACCCCGGTCGTGCGGGAGCCACCAGGCTCAGGAGCTAGGAGATACGAGTGACACCGCTGTACATCGTCGGCAAGCTGACGGTCGGCACGTTCATGAAGTACGGATATCTGCCGCACGTCGAAGGGCTCTTCAACGTCCCCCGGACCGGTGGCGCGATCCTAGCCGCGAATCACCTGTCGGTCGCCGACCAGCTGTTCCTCGGATCCGTTGTCGATCGCCAGGTCCACTACTGGGCCAAGGAGGAGTATTTCCACCTCCCCGGGCTCAAGGGCAAGGCGATGGCCGGTCTCATGCACGGTCTCGGCACGATTCCCGTGCACCGTGAGGGCGGCCGGGCCGCGTTGAATGCCCTCGACGATGCCGTGCCGGTGTTGAAGTCCGGTGAACTCGTCGGCATTTTTCCGGAAGGTACGCGCTCGCCTGACGGCCGCCTGTATCGCGGGCGCACCGGCGTCGCGCGCCTCGCGATGCAGGCCGGCGTCCCGGTCGTGCCGGTCGGCATCCTGGGCACCGAAAAGATCCAGCCGAAGGGTCATTCGATCCCGCGGCTGGGCATGCTCGGCCGCTCCGGCGTGATCATCAAATTCGGCACGCCGCTCGACTTCACCCACCGCACCGACGACATGTCCACCATGCGCGCCATCACCGATGAGATCGTGATCGAGATCCAGAAGCTGTCCGGCCAGGAGTACACCGGTCGCTACGCGCAGCGTCCGAAGACCGAGGGCGACTGAGCCGCGTTGATCGCCCGCGGGCTCTGCATCCCGCGCATGATCCACCGCAGTGGACGATTAGTGCCGCTGCAACGACACTTATCGTCCACCGCAATGGATCACGGACGCCAGCCGCCGGCGATCGACTCGGAGCCGCCGGCCGCGTCGGGCGGGCCGACCCACGCAGGTTGCGGTGCCGTCAGGCCTTCGCGACCCGGACCCGTACGGTCTCGCCGTCACCGACCTCACCGGCGAAGCCACCGTCGACCGGCCCGACCTCGACCGACGTGGCCAGGGTCTCCCCCGCGACGAAGTCTCGGAACGTATCGATGGCGGCGGCGACCGTGTCCGGCGCGTCGACGGTCAGGGTGATCCGGTCGGCCACGTTGAGATCCGCTTCGCGCCGGGCCTGCTGCACCACCCGGACCACGTCACGAGCCAAGCCTTCGGTCTGCAACTCCGGCGTGACGTGCGTGTCGAGCACGACGACGCCTTCGCCGCCCGGCAACGATGCCGACTGCTCCGGATCGGCGGCCACGAGCTTCAACTCGTACTCGCCGTCCTGCAGTTCGACGCCGCCGGCCACGACGACGCCGCCGGCGACCGCCCAATCGCCGGCCTTGACCGCCTTGATCACGCCTTGCACGGCGCCACCGAGGCGTGGGCCGAGAGTCCGCGGGACGAGCGACAGGACCCGCTCGCAGTAGTTCGCGACGGAGTCGGTGAGCACAACCTCCTTCACGTTGACCTCATCGGCGATGAGCTCGGTGAAGTCCCGCAGGTCCTGGGCGTCGGCGGTCGCCACGGTCAGGCTGGCCAGCGGCAGCCGCACCCGCAGGCCGCGTGCCTTGCGAAGCGACAGCGCAGCGGACGAGATGTCGCGCGTCGCGTCCATCGCGGCCACCAGCGCGTGATCGGCCGGGAACGCATCGGCGGCCGGCCATTCGGTCAGGTGCACCGAGCGCCCGCCGGTCAGGCCACGCCAGATCTCCTCGGCCGCCATCGGGGCCAGGGGTGCCATCACGCGCGCGACCGTTTCGAGCACGGTGTAGAGCGTGTCGGCGGCATCCTGGTCGCCGGCCCAGAAGCGGTCGCGCGACCGCCGTACGTACCAGTTCGTCAGCGCATCGAGGAACGTACGGACCGACGCGCACGCACCCGAGATGTCGTTGTCGTCGAGCCGCGCCGTTGTGTCCTCCACCAGCTCCCGGGTCTTCGCGAGCACGTACCGGTCGAGGACGTGCGGCGAGTCCGTCCGCGCCGTCGCCGAATACGACTCTGCGTTGGCGTAGAGCGTGAAGAAGTAGTACACGTTCCACAGCGGCAGAAGGACCTGTCGCACCGAATCGCGGATCCCGACCTCGGTCACGGCCATGTCGCCACCGCGCAACACCGGCGACGACATCAACGTCCACCGCATGGCATCCGAGCCGTAGCGGTCGAACATCTCGTACACGTCGGGGTAGTTGCGCAGGCTCTTGGACATCTTGCGACCGTCGTCACCCAGCACGATGCCGTGCACGATCGCGCTCGAGAACGCGGGCCGGTCGAACAGCGCCGTGGCCAGTACGTGCATGGTGTAGAACCAGCCCCGGACCTGGCCGATGTATTCGACGATGAAGTCTCCGGGGTAGTGGTTCTCGAACCACTCGGCGTTCTCGAACGGGTAGTGGACCTGGGCAAACGGCATCGACCCGGACTCGAACCAGCAGTCGAGCACCTCCGGCACCCGCCGCATGGTCGACTTGCCGGTCGGGTCGTCCGGATTCGGCCGCGTCAGCTCATCGATGCCCGGCCGGTGCAGGTCTGCGACCTTCACACCGCCGTGCTCGTCGCTTTGGCCCGCAAGCGGTCCAAAGTCGTGCTCCAACTGAGCGACGGATCCGTAGACATCGACGCGCGGATACTGCGGATCGTCGGACTTCCACACCGGGATCGGCGAACCCCAGAAGCGATTGCGGCTGATCGACCAGTCGCGCGCGTTGGCCAGCCACTTGCCGAACGAGCCGTCCCGGATGTGCTTCGGCGTCCAGTCGATCTGCTGGTTCAGCTCGAGCATCCGATCCTTGAAGCGGCTGACCGCCACGAACCACGACGACACCGCCTTGTAGATCAGCGGCGTGTCACAGCGCCAGCAATGCGGGTACGAGTGCGTATAGCTCTCGTGCCGGAACACAACGCCGTCGCGGTCCTTGAGGTCGCGCATGATCGGCTTGTTCGCCTCGAAGACCTGCATCCCCTGGTACGGCGGGACGAGCGAGGTGAAGCGAGCGCGGTCGTCGACGGTGACCACGGTCGGTATGCCGGCCGCGAGACAGAGATTCTGGTCGTCCTCGCCGAACGCCGGCGCCATGTGTACGGCGCCGGTGCCGTCCTCGGTCGACACGAAATCGCCGCCCAGCACCCGGAACGCGTGCGGGGTGTCGGCCAGGAAATCGAACAGCGGCGTGTACGAGCGGCCGACGAGGTCGCTGCCCTTGACCGTACCGACCGGCTCGTAGTCGGCGAGTTCCTTGGCGTACGCGCCGACGCGCGCAGCTCCGAGGATCACGCGCTGGCCGCCGCGTTCGAGGACCGCGTAGTCGATGTCGGGGCCGACCGCGACGGCCAGGTTGGACGGGAGGGTCCACGGCGTCGTCGTCCACACGAGCAGCTTCTCGCCGGTCTCCAACTGGAAGCCGACGGTCAGCGCCGGATCCTGCCGATCCTGGTAGACGTCGTCCATCCGGGTTTCGGTGTTGGACAGTGGCGTCTCGCAACGCCAGCAGTAGGCGAGCACGCTGAAGCCTTCGTACACGAGGCCCTTGTCGTAGAGCGACTTGAACGCCCACATGACGCTTTCCATGTAGTTCGTGTCGAGCGTCTTGTAGTCGTTGGCGAAGTCGACCCAGCGCGCCTGCCGGGTGACGTACCGCTCCCAGTCCTTGGTGTACTGCAGCACCGAGCTACGGCAGGCGTCGTTGAACTTCTGCATGCCGAGCTCGAGGATCTCCGCCTTCGTCGTGATGCCGAGCTGCTTCTCGGCCTCGACCTCGGCCGGCAGACCGTGGCAGTCCCACCCGAATCGGCGCTCGACACGGCGACCGCGCATCGTCTGATACCTCGGGACGAGGTCCTTCACATATCCGGTGAGCAGGTGGCCGTAGTGCGGCAGCCCGTTGGCGAACGGCGGCCCGTCGTAGAAGACGAACTCGTTCGCGCCCGCAGCGCCTGGGTCGCGGCCGTCGATGCTCGCCTGGAACGTCTTGTCACCGGCCCAGTAGTCGAGCACGTCGCGTTCGAGCGACGGCAGCGACGGACTGGCCGGCACGCCGGCATCGGGCTGGTGCTTGGGGTACATCGGGGCGGGTCTCCTCGCTGGGCTGCTCGTCGGTCGGCACGTCGGTGACGGGCCGTCTGGCCCATCGTTCGTGCGAGGACGAGCATTGCTGCCCGCGGTACCACCCCGCTTGGCGCTCATTGGCGATCTCTCGTCGAGCGCCCGCTCATTGGCGATCGGCTATGACGGGCCTACCCGTCCGGTTCTACTGAGGTCGTCGGCCCGGCGGCCGGTGGCCCGTTCTTCCGGAGGCTCGCCGGTGATTGCCGGGTCGAAGCCTGTGCACCAAGCGTACCGGACATTAGGCGTGGAATTCACCTCCGTTACCTGGCTCACCACCCGGGTCGGCGCGCCGTCGATCGGCAGGGCACACTCTGGTTCGAAGGGAGGCATCGACGTGGGTGTCAAGGATCGGCTGGTGGCCAACGCCGCCCGGGCTGCGTTGAACCTCATCGCGGCGGTCGCCTTTGTCATCCTCGCGCTCACTGCCCACCATGTGACCGGGTACGTCCTCGCCGGCGTCACGCTCGCCGGTATCGCCTGGCAGACCCGGCACGGATCGCGCGCCACGATCGCGCCGCAGCTGTTGATCGCAGCGGGCTTGCTCGCCGCCTACCGATCCACCGTCGACGTGTCCACGGCCGGCCTCGCGTTGACGGGTGCCCTGGTCGTGCTCGTGATCGCGAACCAGCCGATCTTCGCCGACACGGTCGACCGGCCGACGGCGGACGCCGTCTCGCCTGCCCGGTTTCCGGCCCAAACGTCGGCTGCTTGCGCCGCCGGCCGCCATCTACGTCGCCACCCCGGTGCTGCTCCTGCTCGTTGGGGTGTTCGCCGTCGCGAAACTGCCGATCTGGCCGCTCACCGCGATCGTCGCGGTGGCCACCGCCGGCACCGTCGTGGTCGGAGCGCAGGCACTACGGGTACGGATCCACGGCGTACGACAATCCGGCCGCGAGATCCACTCGGCGCTGGCGGACTACGACGCCGCATTCGCGTTGCACTTCAGCGCTCCGGACAACACGGAGTACCACGTCGCGATGTGGCAGCCGTACCTGGAGCGGGTCGGACGGCGGTGGATCATTGTCGCCCGCGAGCGCAAGCCGTTCGAGACTCTTTCACGTACGGCGCCGCCGGGCGTACCGGTGGTGTTCTGCCCGTTGATCGAGCACGTCGACGAGGTGGTGACGCCCGGGCTTCGCGCCGTGTTCTATGTCAACAACGGCATGAAGAACAGCCACCTGGTCCGGTTCCACCGGCTGACCCACATCCAATTGCTGCACGGCGACTCGGACAAGGCGTCGAGCTACAACTCGGTAACCGCGATGTTCGACCGGATCTTCGTCGCCGGCGAGGCCGCGATCGACCGGTACGGTGCGCACGGCGTGCTCATCCCGCGGGAGAAGTTCGACATCGTCGGCCGGCCGCAGGTCGAGTCGATCAAGGTGAGCGCCACGCGCATCCGGGACGTCGTCGAGCCTGTCGTGCTCTACGCGACGACGTGGACCAGCCACTACGCGGATGCGGACTACTGCTCGCTGCCCATCGGCGAGCAGATCGTCACCAAGCTACTGGAGCGCGGCGCGACGGTCATCCTGCGACCGCACCCGTACGCGGACCGGGACGCGGCGAGCGTCCGCCGGCTGGCCCGGCTCCAGCAGATCCTTTCCACCGATCGCGACCGTACGGGCCGGCAGCACATATTCGGCGCGGCGGCCACGACGCAGATGTCGCTGTTCGAGTGCATCAACCGGTCGGACGCGATGATCTCCGATGTCTCCGGTGTCGCGTCCGATTTCCTCTACTCGATGAAGCCGTTCGCGTTGACCAATATGGCCGGCCGCGCCGCGGGCGATTTCGAGACGTCGTTTCCGCTGGCCAAGGCGGCGTACGTCATTGACCGCACCGGCAGCAATATCGATCCGGTCCTGGACGATCTTCTACGCGACGATCCGCTGGTCGGGACGCGACAGCGCGTCCGCACGTATTACCTCGGCGACTTTCCGCCCGACTCGTACGCGGACGGTTTCGTCGAGGCGGCTCGCCGCTATACGGAGTGATCCGCCGCGTTCGGACTCACGCACCGACAGGCGGATGCGTCACGCGCCGACGTGCGGGAACCAGAGACCGATCTCGCGCTTGGCGCTTGCCTCGGAGTCGGACGCGTGGACCAGGTTCTCGCGATTCGACAACGACATGTCCCCCCGGATCGTGCCGGCCAGTGCCTTGCGACCGTCGGTCGCGCCGACGAGCGTACGGACGACCTCGATCGCCTCGTCGCCCTCGAGGACCATCGCGACCAGGGGACCACCGGTCATGAACGTCTTCAGCGGCGGATAGAACGGCTTGTCGAGGTGATCGGCGTAGTGGGCGTCGGCGAGCGCGCCGTCCATCAGCCGCATCTCCATCGCGACGATGCTGAGACCTTTCGCTTCGAAACGGTCGAGGACGCGCCCGACGATGCGACGCCGGAGGGCGTCCGGCTTGATCAATACGAGCGTGCGCTGGGTCACGGTGTCTCCTTCGCGGTGCTCCCACCGGCGTTTCGTGGGTCGGTGTTGGCAGCCTAGCGATGCGTGGATCCGGTCCCGCGGTCGGGCAACCGCCGGGCCGGCCGACCCCGTGAGGGCTCCGTGGCGGTGTCAGATGTCGGGGCCGTCCGACCCGCGCGCGATGCGCTTTTCAATCAGCGCAAAGCAGCCTAGCCTGGCCACAAGACGCGGGAGGTCGAAAATGCCCAGTACGCGGCGCTGGTCGGTGCCGCCCAAGCGGATCGCCGCGACCGCCGTGCTCGGCGTCATCGGCATCTTCCTTGTCTGTGGCAGCGTCGGCATGGGCGCGTGGCTCGTCGGAGCGATCGGCATCGCGGTCATGGCAGTCGGCGCCGGCGTATTCGTACTGTCCGCGCTGAACAGCCGGGCCACATCCGAGATCGAGGGTATGGCGCACGTGCTCAGCGCTTCGGCGCCGCCGTCCGGGGTGACTCATGGCCGCTGCCGGCTGAACCTCGTCCTCTACGGCAAGGGCATCAACGGGGTCGGTGTCAAGATCCGCGATACCGCGGTCCCGGTCGCGAAGTGGCCCGATGCCGGCGCGGAATTACCCGTGATGATCTCGATCGACAAGCCACAGCGAAGCCGTGTCCTGTGGGGCGACGTGGCGACCCACCGGGAAGCAGCCGAGGAGCGGGCCCGGGCCCGCGAGGCCGAAGACCAGGCCGCCGCGATGGCGGCGGAGCGCGACGAGTACGCGAACCTGGATGCCGCCCTCGACAACCTCGACCTTGCCGACGACATGGACGGCGAAGCGGCGGCCCGGCGAGCCGAGGCCCCGCTCGACGACGCCGGCGCCGGTGAGCCGCCGCTCGCGGCGGGCGGCGCCGGTGAGGGCGACGCCTATCCGGCGGAAAGCGAGCCGGCGATGGCAACGAGTGGCACCCGAACCATCGAAATGGACGTGATGGACCCGTCGGTGATGCGGTGGAGCGGTCCGCCGCCGAGTCGCCCGTACGGGTCCCGACCATCGCCGTTCCGGCGGCGCCGACGCGAGCGTGTCGGTCCGGCCGAGCCGGCATCCGGTGAGCCGGCATCCGCTGAGCCGGCACCCGGTGGGCCGCCGCGCGATGTCAGCGACCCGCCGCCACCCGAGCCGGAACAAGCCCCTGCGGTATTGCCGGTCGATGACGACGCGCCCGCCGTCCTGCCGGTCGATGACCGACCGACCCGGCTGATGTCCTGCCGGTCGATGACGATACGTTTGCCGCCGCACCCGACGACAACGATGGCGACGCCGTGGCGCCCGCACCACCCACGCCGGCGACATCGATCGAGTCCGCGTTGATGATCGACAACGGTCAGCTGGTTGCCTTCGACCTGTTCGAGCCGGCGCCGCCGGCGGGACCGCCCTCCGGTGGGACATCACGGTCAGCGCCGCCCGAATGGCCGCCGCGATCGGCTGCGGCCGCCGCCGCGGCAGCTGCGTTGCCGCATCAATGGGATAACGAGGACGCTGACGACGCGACCGGGGATTCGGCCGGCGATAGTGATCCCGATGTCACCGCCCGACGCGTACCGCGGAACCGACCGGCACCGGACGACGAACTCTTCGATCAGGACGCGCCCGACGACGGTCCCGGCTACAGCCCGGACACCGCGTACGCCGACGACACCGACTACGACCCGGACGCCGGATACAACTCCGATGCCGGATACGCCGAGCCCGGTCAGCCGAACTCGGCCTCATAGGGCTCGCCGACGACGCCGACCTACTGTGTCGTGCCGCCCAGGACCGTACGGCGTACGGAAAGGACGTAGAACCAGAGCAGCAGGAAGAGCACACCGGCCACGGTCAGCGCAATGTGGAAGTAGCCGCAGGCGATCAGCAAGACCTGGATGACGACGCCGGCCCACCATGCCCACGCGAACCGGAGCAGGCCAGCCAGCACGATGCACAGCCCGGCAAGCCCGGCGACACATCCCATCGCGAGACCGGCGTGGCGAACGCCGAGCACGTGCAGCGGAATGATTGCGAGGAGCAGGACGAGTGCCTCGATGCACAGCCCGCCCGCGCCGACTCCCCGTACCGCCGCTTGGGGGTTGCGCAATCCCGACGGCTTCGTCGGCGCCGGCGTCGGCCGAGTGTCGTCGGAGGCCGCGTGGGTTGAGTCCGTAGGCCGGTCCGGTGGGTTTACGGCGGAAGTCATCGGCGGAGCAGCAACCGCGCATCTGCGACCGTGACCACCGAGCCGGTGATCAACACGCCGACTCCGCCCAGGTCTCCGTCGAGGTCCTCTTCGGCCAGTGTGACCGCGCGTTCGATGGCGTCGGGTAGTTGCGGTTCGACGTGTACGCGGTCCGGACCGAAGATCTCCTCCGCCAACTCTGCGAGCCGGCGTGCTGCCATGGCTCGGGGGGAGGAGTTCCGGGTGATGACGATGTCGGACAGTACGGGTTCGAGCAGTGCCAGCTCCGCTTCCGCGTCCTTGTCGGCGAGCACCGCGAACACGCCGACCAGGCGGCGGAAGCTGAATTCTTCCTCCAGCGCGCGGACGGTGGCCGCCATCCCGTGCGGGTTGTGCGCGGCGTCCAACAGGATCGTCGGAGAACTGCGAACGCGCTCGAGCCGGCCGGGCGACGTCGCGCCGGCGAAACCTTCGCGGACCAACTCGATGTCGAGGCGCTTGTGCTCGACACCGCCGAGGAACGTCTCGACCGCAGCCAGGGCGGCCGCGGCATTCTGGGCCTGATGGGCGCCGTGCAGCGGAATGAAGATATCGGTGTAGTCGCCGCCCAGCCCACGCAACGTCAGCACTTGACCGCCCACCGCGGTGAAGCGATCCACCACTCCGAAGTCGACGCCCTCCCGCAGCATCGTCGCGCCGACTTCGGCACAGCGTTGCGCGATGACTTCCAGCGCGTCGGGTTCCTGGAGGGCAACGACCACGGTCGCGCCGCTGTGGATGATGCCGGCCTTCTCGACGGCGATCTCGCCGACGGTGTCACCGAGCAGCTCCATGTGGTCGAGGCCGATCGGCGTGATCACACATGTGCCGGCGTGCAGCACGTTGGTCGCATCCCACGCCCCGCCCAACCCGACCTCGACGGTTGCGACGTCGACCGGTGCGTCAGCGAACGCCGCGAACGCGAGTGCGGTCGTCAGCTCGAAGTACGTGACCCGGTCGACGTGATCGTCGAGCTCGGCGGCGGCCGCACTCTTCTGATCGATGAGATCCGCCAGCGGTGCGACCTCGTCGTACACCTCGACGAAACGTTCCTCACTGATCGGCTCGCCGTCGATGCTGATCCGTTCGCGTACGGTTTCCAGGTGCGGGCTCGTATACCGGCCGGCCCGCAGCGCATGCGCCCGGAGCAACGAATCGATCATCCGGGCCACCGACGTCTTACCGTTGGTGCCGGTCAGGTGCACGGATGGGTAGGCCCGCTGTGGGCTGCCCATCAGATCCAGCAGCGCCTCAATGCGGCTGCGATCGGCAACGAGCCGCCCCATGCCGCGTTCGTCCAGCTCACGCTCGACGCGGGCCATGTCCGGGTTCACAACCAAAGTCTACGGGGGCGCCATGGGGTGTCGGCATTCGCTACGCTCGGGCGAGCCTTCACAGGAGAATCTTATGAACGAGCCCTACCCCGGCGCCCCCGACAACTACAGCGGCCAGCCGACCTCCGAGCCACCGCAGCCGCCGACGCAGCACTCCGGACCACCGACGCAGCACTCCGGGCCGGAGGCGACGTACGAGCCGACGCGGCAATACCCCGCGCAGCCGTACGCGACCGGCCAGGCGGCGCCGCAATACGGCACACCTTCGTACGGAGAGTCGGACAGTTACGCCCAGCCGGCCCCGGGTTACGGCCAGGCGGACGCGGGCTACGGTCAGCCCGGCCCGTACGGGCAACCGCCGTATCAGTCGCCCTACGGAACCGCGCCGTATGCGTATACCCCGCCGGCCAAGAAGGGCCTTTCGACCACGGCGATCGTGCTGATCGTGGTCGCGGTGCTCGTCGTGATCGGCGGTGCCACCGGCGCCGTCCTGGCGACGCGATCCTCGAAACCGACGGCGTCCGCGAGCTCAGCCGCGCCGGTTCTGACATCGCCGTCAACGACTGGTCCGACCACGGCACCGCCGAGCACGCCGCCGCCCTCGAGCACGGCCGGCGGGGGCAAGAGCATCTTCACGTTGCCGAAGACGGTCGCCGGCATGACGCTTTCGCCGAACTCCGGCCTGGGCGATCTCATGTCCAAATCCCTGCCGGACGGCGTCGCCGGCGAAACCACCACCGGGCTCTACACCGACGCCAGCGACCCGAGCAAGATCTTAATCTTGATCGGTACGCAAGCGAGTGTCGGCAATCCCGATATCGCCGTCGCTGGTGCGTTCGCCGGGATGGGGCAGAGTCCGACGATCAAGCTCAAGTCACCGAAGTCGTACAGCGCCGGCTCGCAGGGCGGCGCGATGGAATGCGCTGGCGGAAGTTTGTCCGAATTGGGGCAGACCATTCCGGTCGGCGTCTGCGCCGTGGCCGACAAGCACGGTCTCATCCTGACGATCTTCACCTCTCGATCGGCCTCCTCGGCGGCGAGCGAGACCCGCAAGCTTCGACCGTCGTTCGAGCACAGCTGAGCCATCTGGCCCACCGGCGCTCGCTCGTCAACGAATCCGAGGGACAAACGTGGCCGCCTGGGTCCGGACGCCCTGACCGTGCCCAGACGCCGCTCGCCGTACACAGATGGGGATCTTCGCGGCCATTACGCCTCGGTGCCCGAACCAGCGAGATAGTGTCGTCACCGCCTATCGATCGCGGTCGCCCGCGAGACATCCGCAGGTTGGGAGACCCTATGGACCACGGCTCGGCCGATGTGACCTCGGAGCCTGAGCTGTTGGGCTTTAACGGGCCCGATGACACCTCGGCCGATCGCCGGCACGGTCGCCGTGCACTGTGGCTGAGCATCGGGTTGCTCGTTGTCTTGATCGCCGTTGCTGCACTGGTCATCGCGCATATCGCCAAGCCAAAGCCCGGGACGGTCGCCGCGCCGACACACGTCGCCGGGCTTACGCTCGACCGCCAGTCGAATGCGTCCGACACCGCGGAATACCTCCGCAGCGCGATCGCCGCCGGGATGAACCTCGACTCATCGGTCGGCGCGGTCTACACGGATGGCTCCGGCGACTCGCACAGCGTCATCTTCGTCGGGGGCACCACGACCGCGGGCTCAAGCAGCGCTCGGCTCAAATCCCTACTGGGGCTGCTGGACGATGGCACTGACGGGGTGGCCAACGTGACCCACGAGCAGGCCGGCAAGCTGGGTGGCCTCGTCGACTGCGCCACGACGACCGAAGCGAACGTCGGCGACGCGAGCGCGTCCGAAGCGATGGCCGCGTGCGGCTGGGCCGACGGAAACACCGTCGGCCTTGCGCTCTTCCCGAACCGGTCGATCTCCGATGCGGTTGCGCTCTTCGGCCAGATGCGGTCCGCGCTCGAGACCCATTAACGGGTACGTACCTGACGCGGTGCCTTAACCCGGTCGACGATCACCGCACCGGCTGTTAGCGTCGCGGCGTGTTCGCCACCGACCGGGTCCGACTGCGCCCGCCCACGCCCGACGACGCCCCGAATATGTTCCGTCTGCACGGCGATCCCGAACTGCACCTGATCACCGACGACGCGCCGTTTCTCCCGCGCCACGTCGGCCAGGTCCGGGCCCGTCTGGAGAAGCAGGTCACCGAGCCGCCGGACGGCCAGACCATGGTGTCGCTGCTGGCCGAGACGATGGCCGACGGCACGTTCCTGGGCGGCGGTGTGCTGTGGGGCATCAATGCGTTCAACCGGTACGCCCACCTCGGCATCACCCTGCTCCCCGAGGCGCGCGGCCAGGGGTACGGGACCGAGGTGATCCGGCTGCTCTGCCGGTACGGCTTCCGCAACCGCAACCTGCGCCGCCTGGAACTGGAGACGCTCGCCAGCAATACGGCCATGCGGCGGACCGCGGAAACGTGCGGCTTCATTCACGAGGGCACCCAGCGGGAGCGCGAGTACGACGGCGACGGCTTCGCCGACATGGTGATCTACGGCTTGCTCCGGCGCGATTGGACTCCCTAGTCGGCGCGCGCGTCGGCATATCCTGAGCGACCGAATATGCCGAGCAGGCCGACGAAATACGAGGCATGCAGACAGCCACAAACGGGCATAGAAATGCGTTGAGGGCCACCTGGTGGGGTGGCCCTCAACGGGGGTTGTGTCCGGCGGCGTCCTACTCTCCCACATCCTGGCGGGTGCAGTACCATCGGCGCTGGTGGGCTTAGCTTCCGGGTTCGGAATGTTTCCGGGCGTTTCCCCGCCGCTATGGCCGCCGTAACTTTATGAAACAACATCCTCTTTTCACCGGTGTGACCCCCTGTTGTTGGGGGTGTGGTGGGGT
This sequence comes from uncultured Actinomycetota bacterium, assembly GCA_963724705.1. GTDB lineage: Bacteria > Actinomycetota > Actinomycetes > Mycobacteriales > Micromonosporaceae > DASQPR01. Next base: position 546,114 of record CAVRVS010000002.1, on the reverse strand, counting down.
TTGTTGTTTGGGGATTACACAGTGGATGCGTAGCGTCTTTGATGGTCAAGTCCTCGGCCTATTAGTACCAGTCAACTGAACCCATTGCTGGGCTTACATTTCTGGCCTATCAACCCAGTCGTCTGGCTGGGGGCCTTAACCCTCTGGGGGTGGGATACCTCATCTTGAAGCAGGCTTCCCGCTTAGATGCTTTCAGCGGTTATCCCTTCCGAACGTAGCTAACCAGCCGTGCTCCTGGCGGAACAACTGGCACACCAGAGGTTCGTCCGTCCCGGTCCTCTCGTACTAGGGACAGCCCTTCTCAAGTATCCTACGCGCACGGCGGATAGGGACCGAACTGTCTCACGACGTTCTAAACCCAGCTCGCGTACCGCTTTAATGGGCGAACAGCCCAACCCTTGGGACCTACTCCAGCCCCAGGATGCGACGAGCCGACATCGAGGTGCCAAACCATCCCGTCGATATGGACTCTTGGGGAAGATCAGCCTGTTATCCCCGGGGTACCTTTTATCCGTTGAGCGACACCGCTTCCACATGCCGGTGCCGGGTCACTAGTCCCGACTTTCGTCTCTGCTCGACCTGTCAGTCTCGCAGTTAAGCTCCCTTGTGCACTTGCACTCAACACCTGATTGCCAACCAGGCTGAGGGAACCTTTGGGCGCCTCCGTTACATTTTAGGAGGCAACCGCCCCAGTTAAACTACCCACCAGACACTGTCCCTGAACCGGATCACGGTCCTAGGTTAGATACCCGAATCTAACAGAGTGGTATTTCAAGATTGACTCCACCCACACTGGCGTGTGAGCTTCAACGTCTCCCACCTATCCTACACAATTACATTCAGATACCAATGTCAAGCTGTAGTAAAGGTCCCGGGGTCTTTCCGTCCTGCCGCGCGTAACGAGCATCTTTACTCGTAATGCAATTTCGCCGGGCCTATGGTTGAGACAGTAGGGAAGTCGTTACGCCATTCGTGCAGGTCGGAACTTACCCGACAAGGAATTTCGCTACCTTAGGATGGTTATAGTTACCACCGCCGTTTACTGGCGCTTAAATTCTCCGCTTCACCCCCGAAAGGGCTGACAGGTCCTCTTAACGTTCCAGCACCGGGCAGG
>CAVRVS010000002.1:0-540000 GCA_963724705.1 uncultured Actinomycetota bacterium | reverse complement strand
GTGATCGCCGATCTGCGCCGCGGCCAGCACATAACACTGGTTCTCGATCGCGCGCGCCCGCAGCAAGACTTCCCAGTGGTCGCGGCCGGTGTGTGCCATGAACGCCGCCGGTACGACCGTCACGGTTGCCCGCTCATCCACCGCGAGCCGCCGGTAGAGCTCCGGAAAACGCAGGTCGTAGCAGATGGTGAGGCCGAACCGTACCCCCTCGATCTCGACCGCAACCACCGCGGACCCGGGGGCGAAATGATCGGATTCGCGCATCGCCACACGCCCCGGGATCTCCACGTCGAACAGGTGGATCTTCCGGTACGACGCGGCCAGCCGCCCGGATCGATCGAAGACCAGCGACGTGTTGTACGTGCGGCCGTCCGGCGCCGCCTCGTGGAAGGAGCCGGCGTGCACCCAGATACCGAGTTCGCGCGCGGCCTCAGCGAAGAACGACGCGAACTCACCATCGGTCGTTTCGCCGGCCGGCTGGCCGGCCGATCGGCCGAGATAGTCGACGTACTCGGGCAGCATTGCTACGTCCGCGCCGGCATCCGCTGCGCGCGCCAGCAGATCGCGCGCCACCTTCAGATTGGCCGCACGGTCGTCCCGGGAGTTGACCTGACACATCGCTACGCGCATGGGCTCAGCGTAGAAGCGGACCTCAGCCGTTGCCAGCGCCGGCGAGAATCCTGCGGGCGTCAGGTCGCGACGAGGACCAGCGCGGTCGCGGCGAGACCTAAGCCGGCGAGCTGTACCGGGCGGACGTGTTCGCGGTCGATCGCCAGCGCCAGCAGCACCGTGCTCACCGGATAAAGCGCGGCGATCGGGGCCACGATGCTGAGTTGGCCACGCTCGGTGGCCAGCACGTAGAGCACATTCGCGGCGATGTCGAACACGCCGGCCGTCGCCGTCCATCGCCACGTGCCGGTCGGAAGTCGCAACGACGTGCGCGTCGCCGCCGCGGCGATCAGGCCGGCGCCGATCGAGCCGATACGTACGCCGACCATCGGCCACACGCCGGCGTTCGAGCCGGCGAGCCCGAGCACCGCGAAGAAGATCCCGAACATGACGCCGGTCGCGAGGGCCAGCCCGACCAACTTCGGAGTCACTACGCGGGCACGGCCACCACCGCCGCCACTCATGCTGACCAAACCGATCGCCACAATCGCGAACGCGGCGCCAAGTAGCGCAATCGTCGAAGGCGCCCGCTGGGTCGCCAAGCCGACGACGAGCGGGATCAGCGCCGAGGTCACCGCACTGATTGGCGCGAAGACCGCCATCGCGCCCTGCGACAGTCCGCGATACAGCAACAGGATGCCGGCGAAGCCGGCTACGCCCGCGATGGCTCCGTACCCGAGATCGCCGACGGTCGGCCCGTCACTCGGCACGAGCACCAGGCAGATGGCCAGCACCGGCAGGCCGAGCAGTTGCGACACGAGCGCGACGGCGAGCGGACTCGCCCGCTGGCTGGCCTTGCCGCCACTGAAGTCGCCACTGCCCCAAACACCGGCGGACAGCGCGGCTAGCAGGATCGGAAGTGTGGACAGCACTCGATAGGTGTATCACAATAGTGACCGTGGAGGACAGCGTGTTGACCAACACCAGTGACGGCGGAGCCGCGGCTCCGCCGTACGTGGCCGGCCGCGCGCGCGCCGCCGACGCCGTGGAGGCTCTGACGTCCGCGGTCGCCCATCAGGTCCGGGCGCTGCGCACCGGTCGCGGTTGGTCGCTCGATGAGCTCGCCGGTCGATCCGGCGTCAGCAAGGGGATGGTCGTCCAGATCGAGGGCGCTAGGACCAACCCCAGCGTGGGTACGCTCTGCCGGCTGGCCGATGCCTTCGGCGTGACCGTCGCCCGTCTGCTGGAGGTCGCCGACGCGCGGCCCGTACGCATAGCGCCGCTGTCCAACGCTCCGGTTCTGTGGCGCGGCCCCAGCGGCGGCCTGGCCCGGTTGCTCGGCGGCGTCAACGAGCCCGACTTCGTCGAATTGTGGGAGTGGATCCTCGAGCCCGGTGACCACCACACGTCCTACGATCACGCCGCCGGTACTCGCGAGTTGCTGCACGTCCTCGACGGCGAGGTCGCTGTCACGATCGACGGGACCGACCACATGGCCCGCACGGGCGACACCGTGGACTTCGCCGCCGACCGGCCGCACGGCTACCGCAACGATGGCGATTCGGCGGCTCGGATTGTGATGGTGGTCGTCATGCCGCCGGGAGAGCAGGACCGTCGGCGCTAGGGCTCCTCACCCGGCTCCTCGCCCCAGTGCGTTACGAGCAACGCCTCCTGGCCGACGGGCAGGTATCCCGCGGCGAGAAACGCACGAAGGCTGGCCGCGTTCCCCGGCGCGACCTGCGCCCACATCGGAGCGCCGTCGGGCGTGAGGTGCGCGGCCGCTTCGGCCATGGCTCGCCCGAGACCCTTGCCGCGGTACGCGGGATCGACCTCTAGCCCGACTTCCCATCGACCGGCGAGACCTCGACCGATGGCCAGCACGCCGCCCTCGCAGATAAAGACGGTCACGTCGCCCCGATAGCGCGCGGCCCGCCGTACCCGTGGATGGGTGTGATCGCGCACCGCGGACAGTGACAGGGCCGAGCGACCGGACCGTGGCGCCGCGATGAGCATGACGTCGATGTTGTTGACGCGGCGACCCATCGCTGTCGCGAGCGCGCCGAGGAAGGGCGGATTGAACGCCTCGCCGGGCTGGCCATGCGGATAGCGCGCGGTCAGCCAGTCCGGTTCGACGTCGGCCGCGACGATCACGTGACCGGTCGTGGCGACCACCGCGGCGTCGCGCGCAGAGGGTTGCGGCACCTGAGTCATGCCCATGTCGTTCGGCGGGAAGTCGCCCCGCGCTACGCCGTCGAGAATGCCGGCGAGGCTGGTCATCTGGTGGTGCTCGGCCGTCAGGTGCGCTGCCGCCGTCAGGCCGACTTTTCCTCGCGCTCCCGGCGGGCCCGTCGGCCGGTGAATTCGCGCGGAACGATCGTCGGGTAGACGTTGTCGAGCACGACCTCGCGGGTGATCTCGACACGCGCGGCGTCCGGGTTGCTCGGCACCTCGTACATGACCGACAGCAGGACCTCTTCGAGGATCGCGCGGAGGCCGCGGGCGCCGGTGCCGCGCAGATTCGCCTGATCGGCGATGGCTTCGAGCGCCTCGGGGCGGAACTCCAGCTCAACGCCGTCCAACTCGAACAGGCGCTGGTATTGACGGACGAGCGCGTTGCGGGGCTCGGTCAGGATGCTCACCAGGGCCTCGCGATCAAGGCTGCGCACGCTGGTGATGACCGGGAGGCGACCGATGAACTCCGGAATCAGCCCGAACTTCAGCAGATCCTCGGGCATCACCTGGGCGAACGTGTCGTCGGTCGTACGCTCGCTGATGGACCGAAGGTTCGCGCCGAACCCGATGCCGCTCTTGCCAACGCGCTGCTCGATGACCCGCTCGAGGCCGGCGAACGCGCCGCCGACGATGAACAGCACGTTGGTGGTGTCGATCTGGATGAACTCCTGGTGCGGATGCTTGCGGCCGCCCTGCGGCGGGACATTGGCGACCGTACCCTCGAGGATCTTCAGAAGCGCCTGCTGCACGCCTTCGCCGGACACGTCCCTCGTGATCGAGGGGTTCTCCGACTTGCGGGCGATCTTGTCGACCTCATCGATGTAGATGATGCCGGTCTCGGCCCGTTTGATGTCGTAGTCCGCGGCCTGGATCAACTTCAGCAGGATGTTCTCGACATCCTCGCCGACGTAGCCGGCCTCGGTCAGCGCGGTCGCGTCGGCGATCGCGAACGGTACGTTGAGCATCCGCGCCAGTGTCTGCGCCAGGTGGGTCTTGCCGCACCCGGTCGGGCCGATCAGCATGATGTTCGACTTCGCGAGCTCGACCCCGTTGTCGCCGCTGCCGGACGCGTCGGCCTGGATCCGCTTGTAGTGGTTGTAGACGGCGACCGACAGCGCCTTCTTCGCCTGGTCCTGACCCACCACGTACGAGTCGAGGAACTCGCAGATCTCCATCGGCTTCGGCAGCTCGTCGAATTTGACCTCGGTCGACTCCGCGAGCTCTTCTTCGATGATCTCGTTACAGAGGTCGATGCACTCGTCGCAGATGTAGACGCCGGGTCCGGCGATCAGTTTCTTGACCTGCTTCTGCGATTTCCCACAGAAGGAACACTTCAACAGGTCGCCGCCGTCGCCGATCCGTGCCACTTGTTCTCCCTGCGCATACGTGGGCCGGCTGGCCGAGTCCGGTCAGCCTACTCGCGGGCGGCCGGAACGGGAATGCTCAATGGTGCGGTGCTCGATGCTCGCTTGCCGGCCCGGTTTCTGCCGCAGGATTGACGGTACCCGGTCGGAGAGCGGAAGTGTCGACCCCGAGGCGGGTGTCGCGTATCGCGTTTTCGCAAAACTCGCCGGCCCGCGCCCGAATTATCCGATGTGTTCGGGCACGGGCCGGCGTTGTCGCAGGCCAGTGGGTTCGTGCGTCGCCGCGCGGTGGCCTCAGGAGGCCTTGCCGGACGCCACCAGTGTCTTCTTGCGGCTGCCGATCACGTCGTCGACAAGGCCGTACTCCTTGGCCTCTTCGGCCGTAAGGATCTTGTCGCGGTCGATGTCCTTCCGAACCTGCTCGACCGTGCGGTTGCTGTGCCGCGCCAGCATGTCTTCCAGCTGCGAGCGCATGCGCAGGATCTCGCGGGCCTGGATCTCGATGTCCGAGCTCTGCCCGTATCCGCCCTCGGTGGCCGGCTGGTGGATGATGATCCGCGAGTTCGGCAGCGCCAGCCGCGAGCCGGGGTTGCCGGCCGCCAGGAGCACGGCCGCGGCGCTGGCCGCCTGCCCCAGACACACCGTGCGGACCGTCGGCTGGATGTACTGCATCGTGTCGTAGATCGCCGTCATGGCGGTGAAGGAACCGCCCGGCGAGTTGATGTACATGATGATCTCGCGCTCGGGATCGGACGATTCAAGCGTGAGCAACTGGGCCATGATGTCGTTGGCGACCGTGTCGTCGATCGGCATGCCCATGAAGATGATCCGCTCCTCGAACATCTTCGAGTACGGGTTCATCTCGCGCAGGCCGTACGACGTCCGCTCGGTGATGTTCGGCAAGAAATACCGGTTGGTCACCGGGGCGAAGGCCGGTTGATGAAGATCAGTCACGAAAAACTCCTCAGCTACGCGTGCCCGCACCCTCCGGGACCTGCATGGCCCCGGTGATGACCTTGTCGATGAAGCCGTAGTCCTTGGCCTCCTCGGCGGTGAACCAACGGTCCCGGTCCGAGTCAGCTTCGATGACAGGCTGGTCCTGGCCGGTGTGGAACGCGACGCGCTCCTGGAACATGCGCTTGGTGTAGAGCATCTGCTCGGCCTGGATTGCAATGTCCGACGCCGTGCCGCCGATGCCGCCCGACGGCTGGTGCATCATGATTCGGGCGTGTGGCAGTGCATAGCGCTTGCCCTTGGTGCCGGCGCACAGGAGCAGCTGGCCCATGGAAGCGGCCATGCCCATCGCGATCGTCACCACGTCATTCCGGACGAACTGCATGGTGTCGTAGATCGCCATGCCGGCGGATACGGAGCCGCCTGGCGAGTTGATGTAGAGGTTGATGTCCCGCTCATCGTCCTCTGCGGCCAGCAGCAGAAGCTGGGCGCAGATGCGGTTGCCGACCTGGTCGTTGACCTCACTGCCGAGGAAGATGATGCGTTCCTTCAGCAGCCGGTTGAACACCGAATCGTCGAGGTTGCCGGTAAGAGAGTCGGCGCCGCGCGCTTGCGGCGGCAAATGCAGATCGGTCATAGCAGGCCCTTCATGTGAGTCCCTGGTACGCCGACATTATCCGGTCACGCCGACCGAAAGCCCGTCGACGGCAGGGTGTTCGCTCATAGCGCACGGCCGGTTGCGTTTCCAAGATCACTCTAGTTGTACGGCAGTTGAGCGCTCGCGGCGGCCATAACCGCCCAAGTTCCGTACAAGTGGTGTGTCCCCCGGACTTGTACGGAACTTCGGTGCTCGACGGCCCACCGGGTTGCCAAGTTCCGTACAAACGCCCCGCCCAAGGCCGACCGCTCACACTGCTCAGCCAGGAGCTGAGCCACAGCTGACTTTGCTGAGCCGCAGCTGACCTTCCGGACGCCATCGCACCGATGACGGCGGAGCCGATCGAGATCAGTGGTCGTGGCCCTCATGGTCGCCGTGATCGTGACCCTCGTGGTCGCCGTGATCGTGACCCTCGTGATCAAGCTCGTCGGCGCCGGCGCGAAGCGCGTCCAGCGTGAGAACGTTGCCGGATGCATCGGTGATCTTGACCCGGTTCATGACTGTCTCGAGCGCCTTGCCGCGCCGTACGTCGCCGAACACGGCCGCCGCTCCGCCCGACCGCACCAGCTGGTCGTAGTACGCCTGAGGCGCCATCCCGACACGCTGCGCGCGGTGTACGACCTCGTGCGTGTACTCGTCGTCGCTGACCTGCAGATCCTCGGAATCGGCGATCGTGTCGAGCAAAAGCTGGATCTTGATGCCGTCGGTCGCGGCGTCGGTGAGCTCGGTGTTCATGGCGTCTTCGGTCTTGTCCTCGGCCGACAGGTAGTCCTCCATCGACGCGCCCATGCGCTCCAGCTCATCGCTCATCGCCTGCTTCCGGCTGGCGACCTCCTCGCGCACGATGCCTTCTGGCGCTGGTACGTCCGCGGCCGCGACGAGGTCGGCGAGGACCTTGTCTCGCGCCGCGTACAGCTGCTCGATGCGCTTGACGCGCTCGATCCGGGTCCGAACGTCCTCGCGCAGCTCATCCAACGTGTCAAATTCGCTGGCCATCTGCGCGAAAGCGTCGTCGAGGGCCGGCAGCTCCTTTTCCTTGACCGTCCGTACGGTGACCGCGACGTCCGCGTCCTTGCCGGCCAGATCGCCGGCCACCAGCTGCGTAACGAAGGTCGTCGACTCGTTCGCGGCAAGACCCGGCAGCGCCTCGTCGAGGCCCGGCAGCAGTTGCTGACTGCCGATCTCGTGCGAGATGTTCGTCGCCGACCCGCCCGGCACCTCTTCGCCGTCAACCGTCGCGGCAAGATCAAGCTGCACGTAGTCGCCGACCGCGGCCGGGCGCTCGACCGTCTTCAGGGTCGCGAACCGCTGGCGGAGCGCGTCGACCTGCTCGTCGATCTCATTGTCACCGATCTGGAGATCGTCGACGGTGACCTCGATCGCGTCGAGGTCCGGGACCGCGATCTCCGGCCGTACGTCCAGCTCGGCGGTGAACTTCAGCGGCGCCCCGTCGGAGAAATCGGTGATCTCCACCTCGGGCCGACCGAGCGACTTAACGTCGTGCTCGCGAACGGCGGCAACAATGTTTTCCGGAATCGCGTCCTGGACCGCCTCGTTGAGCACCGCGCCCCGGCCGACACGCTGGTCGATGACCGCGGACGGCACCTTGCCCTGGCGGAATCCGGGCACCCGCACCTGGGAGCCAATCTCTCGGTACGCCTTCTTGAGGCTCGGCTCCAACTCGGCGAACGGCACCTCGATGGCGAGCCGCACCCGGGTCGGGCTCAGGGTCTCGACCGTGCTCTTCACAGACGTACTCCTTGGTGGTGTTGATCACGACGGCGCGGCGCGAAACAACGCAGAGGCGCCCGATCGAGTGTAGGCGAGTCGCGGTCCGGCGTACGCATATGGGCCGGGCACGGCACAGACGCCCAATCGTCACGATTGTCGCCGAGTGGCCCGGTGTCGCCGCGGTAAGTCGATAGCGTCCTTGCCACCGGTTGGACGATCGAGCGATCGAACCGAGTCGGGATGGCGGGATTCGAACCCACGGCCCCTCGCTCCCAAAGCGAGTGCGCTACCAAGCTGCGCCACATCCCGTCACATAGCGCCGCAAGTCTAAGCGCTGCCGGCACCATCGACATAGCGGGTAACCGACCGTGCCTCGCGGCAGCGCGACCACTCACCTAGTACGCTATGCGCAGCCCCGGGGCGACCCGGCGCGGGCGTAGCTCAATGGCAGAGTCTCAGTCTTCCAAACTGATGGTGCGGGTTCGATTCCCGTCGCCCGCTCCACCCTCGAAGGCCCAGGTAAACGGCATGATCGCCGTACCTGGGCCGCTTTCGTTTCGAGATCCATCCCCCGCTCGTGCCATTAACATGCCATTAGAGCCAGCCGTGAAGACCTGCTGGGGCTGCGCCCCAGACCCCCGGATCTCGGGCTCCGGGCATCCGTCCCCGCCATCGACCCAGGCGAAGCCGAGCAGACCTGCCCCACCGTGTCCAGGTCGTTCAGCCGTGGGGTGCTCCACCCGGACACGGTGGGGCAGGCCCGCTCCCTGCTCGGTGGGTCGACGGCATACGGGACACGAACCAGCACCCGCTTAGGCGCGAACAGCAGGCAGGTCGGGTCGACAGTCATGCGCCACTGTCAATACGATCCGTTCAATCACGAGGGACGCCATTGTTGGCAGGGCGGACGGACAGTCATGGCGAGGGGTCAGATTTGGCGGCGGACCGCGGCGTGGTTGTTTCCGACCGTGGGGCCAGACAACGATCGGGTCGTGCCGTGGCTGGGTTCGGCTCGTTCGTTTCCCGTATTCTTCGCGCTCTTGGCCGGCTTCTACGCCCTGTCCGATCGCTGGACTGGCGTCGATCTCTTGTGGACGGCGACGCCAACAATCGCCTGCTATGGGGTCGTCACCGGGTTCTGCGGCCGGCGTAAGGATGGATCAAAGATTCGGCACCGGGTGTTGGCCGTGATCACTGCCTGCGCCCTGTTCGCGGCCGTGTCGGTTGCCGGCGTCTGGCTCTTGGCGACCGCCGGGCACGCGCACTCCGGGCCACTTGACGGCCTGGTGCTTCTCGTCGCTGCCATCGTCGCGGTCTACGCGTTTGTGACCGTCACGCACGTGCGACACCGCGACACAGCGCCGCTCCGCGACGCTGCCTGGCCTGGACGGGACGAGGTCACGTAGCCGTAGTGGATCCAGGCGTCCCAACCAAGCCGCGCGTCGGGGAGAAAGGCCAGCTACCGTTCCGCGACCCCGGCGGACTGTAAATCCGTCGCCACAGCTCCGGGCGGCCGGCGCGGGATAGATCGGGTGTGCGGTCGCATGGTATGAGTACGGGCGTCTTCTCTTTCGATCATTGCGGAGTCCCGATGGTCAGCACCGCCATCAGTATCGTCGCCGGGACAACTCTCGGGATCGTGGCCGTCGTGGCGCAACGACAGTGGGGGCGACAACACCGTGTCTGGTTGACGATCCTCTATCTACTCATTCTCAGCGTCATGACGGTGTGGGCGTGGAACACCAATAACGACGACTTTCCGGCAACTTTCGGCCCGTTCTGCCTTGTCGTGGTGGCAAGCGGCCTAGCCCAGCGGCGGCGCCTCCTGTAACCCCTCCGGACGCGAGACGCGCGGCCAAACGTAGGACATCGGACGTACAGCCATTCGTACAGCCAAGCGGTCCAGCCGAGGCCGACATCGACCGACACTCGCGGACACTTGACCAGGAGGCCAGGACCACAACCAGGGATCTGCGCCCGACTCTTAATCCGCTGGTCGGTCGAGGGTCGGCGGTAGCCTTCTCCGATGCGAGCAGAAGTGCGACGAATTTGGTTCCCGGACATCGAGTTTGGTCCGCTCTTCGACTCGGCGAACACTGTCCAACTCGCCGAGGTCTACGTCGGCGCGGTCGGCGCGCCCGGCGAGGAGCAGTTCGAGGTGACTGTTTGCACCTCAGCGGCGCTGGCGGAGTTGCTGGCCAAGCAACCCTTCGTGATAGGGCGGCATTGGCTGTTCGTAGCGGAGTTCTCGGCGCCTGCGGTCGAGGCGATCCTCCGGAAGTTGATCGGTAACTTGGAGGCTCCGGGCTGGGTGGAGCTGGCCGAGAAGGTTGGCCGGTTTGGTGAGTGGGAGTTCGAGGACTACCGCGTCAGCGGATCTGGCTGAGGCGTGCAGGCATGCGGTCACGAATACAGCCATGCCGGTCGATGCCCCGCCCGACATCGCCGCCCGACGACGGGCGGCACAGGCCAGTTGTACCGCTAGACGCGGGTCACCGCCTGGGGCACCACGGGGGCACAAGGGACTGTAAAACGTCGACGAAAGCCATCCGAGGACGCACGCTGCGAACGATCGTATTGGCACGCCCGACTCGGTTTGCTCAGGTCGGTCGTCTGCCGTTCGCAATTCCGCTTCAACGTCTAGTCGGGCTCCCCGGTCAGGTACGTCTCCGCAGGCAGTCTGCGGGACCGGGGCGATCACAGCGGCAGTATCGCGGAGCCCGAAGGCCGAGAAGGCGAGCGGTGGTGGCCGTCGGGGCCGGCTGGTTCAATGGCTCACCGTGGAGTGGGTGTTCGAGGGCGAGATCATCGAGTGGCGCGGACCGGCGCCGTACTTCTTCGTGGCCATGTCCGAGTCCGACAGCGCCGAACTCAAGGACGAGGCGCAATCACTGATCTACTGGGGCCAGGTTCCGGTGCACGTCGTCATCGGGGAGACGGAGTTCAGCACGGCACTGTTTCCCAAGGACGGCCGTTATCTGGTTCCGGTCAAAGACGCCGTCAGGCAGGCCGAAGACATAAGCGAAGGAGACGTCGTGACCGTGATGCTGCGTCCTGCCCCGCGACCTGATGTCCATCGGTGACGGAACTGGGTGGAGTTCCGCTTCAACGTCTGATCGCTCTCCCCTTCCAGGACCACTCATGCGTCGACTTGCACCCTCGTATGCCCATCAGAACGCACGCGGCACCTGCGACGAGCCAGAGCGTCAAGACGCCGACCTTGCCGACGAACGGCTCCGCCAAATCGGTAGGGAGACCAGTGGGGACGACCCGGTCGTGCGCGTCGGCATTCATCCACATGACGTACGCGCGGATCCCAGACGTGGCCAGATAAAGGCCAACGGCAATATCGACGAGCCACCCGAACCGTTTGAAATCCAACCCGCGCATGTCGCCTGCCCGCCGGTCCGTCATTTGGTCCACAAGCTAGCACCTGGGTGCGGCCTGTGTCGCTTAGCTCATGATCGTTTGCCCTCGCGTGCCATTGGCGTGCCATTCGGAGAGGCGGCGGCAGTGTATTCGAGGCCATGTGAGGCACGGCTGTCAGCGCGCTGACCTTGCCGACCAGGCAGCCTGCGCGGGCCTGAATGATCTTCCAAACTGATGATGCGGGTTCGATTCCCGTCGCCCGCTCCATGTTCAAAGCCCAGCCCAACACAAGATCTGACCTGGGCTTCCGTTTATCGCGACGCCTGAATATCCGTTTCGTGCCCGCTACGTGCCCGATCGCGTCGCTCAGCGATGCCGAGGCTCAATGCCTCCGCGATGCTTCGGTCGCGTTGCGGTGCTGGGGATCGATCGGACTCAGACGCCCGGTGCGCGATAGTCGACGGTCTCCCTCGTCGCGCGGTCGATCTCCTCGGGTGTCAGCAATACCACGGTTTTCGTGTTGACCCCGCCCGCTGCGCCGACCATGAGCGATGCGGCGGCCGCGGCCTTGTTGTCTGGTAAGTCGCACAGGATGTACACATCGTGCTCGCCGAACCCGAAGTACATCGCATCAAGGTGGCCGCCGAGGCTGTCGATCGCCTTGCGCGAGACGTCGACCCGACCGCTGCCACCGTCCGCGAGCAGTCCACGCAGCCCATCGACGGTGTACGACGCGGTAATCATGAACTTAGGCATGGTTGATCGCCTTCCTCTTGGGGAGTGCCGACCGCCGCCCGTCCCCATCGACTGAGTCCACCCTCGTACCCGCTGCCAGAGTAGTCACGAATCTCCGGACGGACGGGCAAATGCGGCTCTCGGCGCAGGGACCATGCCATGCTCAACCGCCTTTCCCAACGACAGGTTCACCCCGTCCGTGGTCCCAAGATGATGGCCCGTCAGTGGTCGTGGCCCTGCCGACCGAGTGTCTCCACGGGGGTCGCGCCCGGGCGGGTCCACTGCGGCACGGGCCGGCTGGTCGGGCCCCAGGTGGCGACGCCGTCGGCGTCGGAGCGCCAATACCAGCAGGCCTGGCGGCCCCCGGCCGGGTGCCCCTCGCGGACTTCGCCGATCACAGGCCAGCCCTCGGGGTTGTCCTCCCACGCCTCGCCGCGGCCGTACGGCGTCATGTCGAGCAGGCTCATCGATCCGTTGACCGGCTCGTTGCCACGGCCCGTCGTGGAGTAGGTGAGGAACACGCGGTCGCCGTCGCGCAGGAAAGAGGTGATGGAACCCATGCTGCCGCCGACCGGTGCCTCCACGCCCCGCACCGAGTACCAGGGCTGGGTGTAACCCATGAACTCGACGTAGGGCGCCACCTCGTCCCACGGGCCCGAGGTCAGGACGGCGAACGAGACGCCCCGGGCGTTGAGGTAGACGGCGTCCTTCACGTGCCAGGCCGTGGTGGTGCAGCCCTCGCACTGCCCCTGGTGCGGCGCGCCGTCGTACCACATGTGCTTGTAGACCACGAGCTCGTCGCGGCCCTGGAACAGGTCCAGGAACGGGACCGGTCCGTCGGCTCCGACGACCTCGACCGTCCCGTCGAACTCCACCATCGGCAGCCGGCGACGGGCCGCGGCGATGGCGTCGCCCTCGCGGGTGTGGGCCTTCTCGCGGACGAGAAGCTCGTCGCGGGCGGCCTGCCAGGTGGCCAGGTCAACGACGGGTGGGCGGCCGGGTAGCGAGGTGGACGGATCGTCCGGTGTGGTCGTCATGGTGTCCTCCGTGGTGACTCGGTCCGGTCGCCCAAAATTACATGGCCGCCGGTCTCGGGCTGCTCTCTACCGGACGACGCGAAACCCGATGTGGGTCGCGGCCGGGGTCGCCAGTGCCTGGGTACGTTCGAGGGTGATTGACGAGTCGAGCGTGCCAAACAACGGCGTGCCGCCACCGAGCAGGATCGGTATCACGTGCACGCGGATTTCGTCGACCAGGCCGAGCGGGAGTGCCTGCTGCATGACGGTTGCGCCGTGCAGGCCGACGACCTTGTCGCCCGCCGCATTCTTGGCCTGCTCTATTGCACTGGCCACGCCATCGGTGACAAACGTGTAGACGGATGGGTACGACGTGGTCGGCTTGTTGTGGGTCACGACGAAGCACGGGGTATCGCCGAGAGGGCCGCCATCGCCCCAACCGCCGTCGCCCTCATTCTTGTCGAACGACTTGCGACCCATCACGACCGCGCCGGCGCCGTCGACCATACCGTGCAGGATGGCCCTGTCGTCGTCGGTCGCCGCGTCGAACATCCAGTCGTGCAGCGTCGAGGCGCCGTCGCCAAACGGGTTCTCGCGGCTGTCGTTCGGGCCGGTGACGTATCCGTCGAGCGAGATGGACATGTCGCAGATGACGAGTGCCATGGATAGCTTCCTCTCGATGGGGCCCACAAGACCCTGGACGCGGTGAGACTCCTGGCCGGCTGTGACGGCGACGTCATCCCGTCACACTCGCCGTGCCACCCTGTTCCCTGTCTCACCAACACGTCGAACGTGCGCGCGGGCTTTCGACATGTTGTCCTGAAGTCCTCCGAGGAAATCGCTCGCACCCACACTCACGCCGACGCTTCCCGCGTCAGGGGCGGATGAGCACCTTCAGCGCTTCGCGGTCGGCCATGGCGCGGTAGCCGTTGGGCACGTCGTCGAGGCCGACGGTGCGATCGAACACGCGACCCGGTTCGATTGCCCCGTCGAGCACGTCGGGCATCAGTTCTTCGATGTAGGCGCGGGCCGGAGCGACACCGCCGGTGAGCGTGATGTTACGCAGGAACACGGCGAAGTCGGCCGGCACATCCGGATATTGCGGCGCGCCGACGCGGCTGACCACACCACCGTCGCGTACGACGCCAAACGCCATCTCGATGGCGGGTTTCAGGCCGACGCACTCGAGGACGGTGTGGGTGCCATCGCCACCGGTCAACTCACGAACCCGTGCGATGCCTTCATCGCCGCGTTCGGCCACCACGTCAGTGGCGCCGAATTCGCGACCTAGGTCGGTACGGTCCTTGTGCCGGCCCATGAGCAGAATCCGTTCGGCGCCAAGCCGCTTCGCGGCCAGCACGGCGGACAGGCCGACCGCGCCGTCGCCAATGACCGTGACGGTGGTACGCGGCCCGACGCCCGCTGTGACGGCACTGTGGTGGCCCGTGCAGAAGACGTCGGAGAGCGTCAGGAGGGACGGCAGCAGCGCGGAGTCTTCGCCGACCGGCAACTTCACCAGCGTGCCCTGCGCCTGCGGCACTCGTACGGCTTCGCCCTGGCCGCCGTCGACACCGCCCGCGGCCCAGTTACCGCCGTGCCGGCACGATGTCTGCAAGCCCTCGGTACAGAAGTCGCAGGTGTTGTCGCTCCAAACGAATGGCGCCAGCACGAGATCACCGGACTTGAGGCCGGACACATCCGCGCCGACATCGTCCACGATGCCGAGGAACTCGTGACCGATACGCCGGGCCGGGTCGGATGCCGGCATCGATCCGTAAGGCCACAGATCGCTACCGCAGATGCAAGCACGCAGTACTCGCACCACAGCATCGGTCGGTAATTGGAGCGTCGGGTCGGGTACGTTCTCCACCCGTACGTCGCCGGCTCCGTACAACAGGGTCGCTCGCATTATCGTGTCCAATCCGTTGTGCGGTTGGCAGATACGCGGACGTGGTAACTCCGCGCGGATCTACGATTGGCCGTACTCTTCGTCGCTGACGAGCTCGCCCCACTCAGTCTCGGGCCCGTCGCCCGCGGCCTCCCACATGGCGAGGTGCGTCATGAAGTGGCCGGGTGCCGCGCCGTGCCAATGCCACTCGCCCGGCGGTGTGTAGACGGTGTCACCCGGACGGATCTCAAGGACGTCGCCACCGCGGGCCTGGATCAGGCCGCGTCCGTCGGTGACGTGCACGGTTTGACCGACGGCATGGCTATGCCAGGCATTGCGAGCACCGGGCGCGAAGCGGACGACGTTCACACGCATCCGGGACGGCGCCTCACCTCTGACGATAACGTCGAACCAGGCGTCGCCGGTGAACGTTTCGGCCGGCGCTTTGACCGTGGGCTGCTTGCTCAGAATCTCCATCATGTTTCCTGTCGGTCGATGTTCTGACTGATTGCGATCATGGTCCGCCGCGAGGTCGGGAAGTCTCGGACCTCGTGTCGGCTGTCACGGCTTCGACGCTACGTGCCCCTATCGGAGGATGCCGTGAGTTCCTGCGCGCGATTCGGCATGATCACGGGATGGATCTGGCGGCGCTGCGAACCTTTGTCGACGAGTGGGCCATGGCCTGGAACGCACACGACGTTGAGAGGCTGCTGCAACACTTCGCCGAAGACGTCGTCTTCACGTCTCCGGTCGCGGCTCAACTGTTTACTTCATCCGGCGGCGTCATCCGCGGCAAGGCCGCCCTACGGGAGTACTGGACCGAAGGGTTGCGTCGCCTTCCCGACCTGCACTTCGAGGTCCTGGCCACGTACGTCGGAGTCGACACAGTGGTCATCAACTACCGCAATCAGCGGGGCAGTCTCGTCAACGAGGTACTCGTCTTCGATGGCCCGCTGATCGTGGCGGGTCACGGAACGTACCTCGACGATTGAGTTCAACCCGGCGCCCGTCCGACTCATCGAGGCGCGTCGTGCACGGCTACGATCCTTGCACCGCAACGTATGTAGCAATTTGGGAGCCGCCTTGTCCACATTCGCCAATCCGTCGCTCGTGACCCAACGGCTGACGCTGCGGCCGTTCGACGGTCGGGACGTGCCGGCGGTCGCCGTGGCCTGCTCGGATGAGGTTTGAGGGTGTGGCGCGGTCGGGTGGTTACGTCCACGACGGCCGCGTCGATCTGCGCATCTATTCGCTCGTCCGCTCGGACATCTGAGCGGCCGCTACCGATGAGCGGCAGCTAGTGATCGTGCTGCTCGGGCAGCGTGGGATGGTCGGTCGGGTAGAGACCGGCGACGAAGCCGTACACCGTGTCTCCCGAGCGGGGTAGCTTGGCGAACTCGCGACTGAGCGCCAAGACCTGCTCCCAGAACTCCCGGACGCTCTCGCGCGGAATGCGGGCGTGGCGGAAGACGCTGCGCAGGTCGTCGGCCTCGTGCGCGGGACCGGCCTCGGCCGCGGCCAGCGACAGGTCGTTGGCGAACGTGACCTCCGGGACCCCGCCGGTCTTGTTGATCACGCCGACTCGGAACAGGCGGGCCGTCCGGCCGTAGTAGCGCTCGTCGATCGCCCGGACCCGCTGCGTGCGTACGACGCGGAGGAGTCCGGCGTCGACCAGGACGTTGACATGGTGGGCGATGGTGCTCTTCGGGCGCCCTACCGCCGCCGCTAACTCGCTCACCGTCGCGGCCCGCTCCAGGAGCAGATCCAGAAGCGTCGACCGCAGTGGGTCGGCCATCGCGCGCAACCTCGCCGGCGTCGACACCTCGACGTCGTCCGCCAGTTCGTAGTCGGGAACCTGATTTTCGATCGACATGTTTGGACCGTTCGACTATGTTGGATCGATCTGTAATAGTGGATTGTAACCGCGGGTTCGCCGGACTCGCGCACCCGGAGGGGACGGTACGAGCATGGACATCATCCTGGTTCCCGGTTTGTGGCTCGACGGCTCGTCGTGGGACAAGGTGGTCCCCACCGTCGAGGCGGCGGGGCACCGTACGCACCCGGTCACGCTGCCCGGCATGGATTCGACCGAGTCTGACCGGTCCAAGATCTCCTTGCGCGATCACGTCGACGCCGTCATCGCGGAGATCGATGCCGTGGACCCGGCCGACGGCAACGTCGTGCTGGTCGGACACTCCGCCGGCGCCGCCATTGCCTACGCGGCGGTCGACGCGCGGCCGGACCGGGTCGCCCGCCTGGTCGCTGTCGGCGGCTTTCCGGTCGGCGACGGCGACGCCGTTGCCGACGGGTACCCGACACGCAACGGCGAGGTCCCGCTGCCGGACTGGTCGGCTTTCGAGGATGAGGACCTTGCCGATCTCGACGACAAGGCCCGCGCCGAGTTCCGCGAGCGCGCGATCCCGTCGCCCGAGCGCGTAACCCGCGATCCGCAGCGACTGTCCGACGAACGCCGGTACGACGTGCCCGTCACGGTCATCTCGACCGAGTTCAGCAGCGAAATGCTCCAGAGTTGGATCGCCCAGGGCCTCGCGCCGGTACGAGAGTTCACGAAGATCCACGATGTCGAATACGTCGACCTGCCCACCGGCCACTGGCCGCAGTTCACTCGGCCGGAGGACCTCGCGCGGGCCATCCTCGCGAGCCTTAGCGACTCGGCATCGAGTGGCGCAGCCGCGACGCCCAGCGGCTCACCGAAGTTGAGCGAAATGGACGAGACGAACCGTCCCGATCCCCCAGTCGCCGGCGACGAGATCGCCACCCTGCTCGGCACGCTGGAGCGAAACCGCGCGACGCTGGCCTGGAAATGCGGCGGACTCGACGCGGCCGGCATGCGGGCCACGCTCGGCCCATCGCCGATCACGCTCGGCGGGCTCCTCAAGCATCTCGCCTACGTCGAGGACGATGCATTCTCCGGCCGGCTCTTCGGACAGAACCGTCGACCTCCATGGGACACCGTGGACTTCAAGGCCGATCCGGACTGGGATTGGCGATCGGCCGCTGAGGACTCGCCCGAGCAGATCTTCGCGCTCTGGCAGGACGCGGTCGACCGGTCGCGCGCGCTAGTCGCATCGGCGCTCACCGACGGCGGCCTGGATCGGCTGGGACAGCGCACATGGTCTGACGGGCGGGCACCCAGCCTGCGGCGCATCCTCGTCGACATGATCGAGGAGTACGCGCGACACACCGGCCATGCCGACCTCATCCGTGAGTCAGTGGATGGGCTGACCGGTGAGTAGCAAACAGACGGACGGCCCTGCCCCATCGACGCGGAGGTTACACAGCCGGATATGAGCGACCTCATCACGTCGAGGCAGTCCCACCCACCTCCTTGCCGCCCATCTCGGCCGGATCACCGCAACACAGCAGCGAGCAATGCGCGACCACGATCAACGCCGAGAAGTGCCGACATGGGCGTCGGCCAGAGCAAAGACCTGCGATCCGTCCGGGGATTAGTTCGACGCCGGCTCTGGCTGCATCTCCCCTTCGACGCGGAGAACTCTTGACTCTTCCCACACTCGGGGCTCGGCCAGGGCGGGCCCCGCTAGGCGGCGAAGTTTCACCACGATGCACTGCCCGAACAGGAGGGACGTGGTTGGCAGTCGCATGCGGGTCTTCGGTATCGGGCTCGCGTTGATCATGACCGCCTCGATATCGAACTTTTCCTCCGCCATTCGCCGCAGGTTCCACAGGTAAACGGGGGTGATGTGGCCTATTCCTTGATAGGCCGACTCAAGGAAGTTGAACAGACGGCCAGTCAGCGCAAACCAGAGCCGCGTGTACACGTTGGCGAGGTTGGGCGTGCTGACGATGACTACGCCCCCTGGTTTCGTGATCCGGTACAACTCGCGGACGAACTGCCAAGGGTTCTCCACGTGCTCGATCACCTCGGTCGCCACAACCGCGTCGAATTCGGCGTCGGCGAACGGAATACCCATGTTCAGGTTCGCCGACCGGATCTCGATGTCGGTCGGACGGAAATCCTTCGTGAACAAGTCGACAGCCTTGACGTCGAACCCCTCGTCGCGCAGTCGCATCGCGAGGTTGCCGTCACCGGCACCCACGTCGAGGATCCGGCCTCGCGGCTCTGAGCGCAGGCACTCGACCACGCGGTCGTGGATGCGCTGATTAAGGTCGATGACCACCGGATGGTTCATGTGCTCCTCTTCGGTAAGCGGGCCGACCCAGGGGAACACAGCTCCATCGGTCGCTCTGTCCCAGGCTCGACAAGATCACGACTGACCTTGCACTACATGGAGGGAACGTACGGCGCCTGTGCGAAGCAAGCCCACCCCCAAACAGCCACCCTTGGCTACCAAACCAGTCGGAGCGAAACCGACAGTAACCTAAGGACAGCCGTCCTGGCGTCCGCCGCGCCGCGTGCCGCTAATGTCCCATCCGTAGGCTTACTGGTCGTCCTTTTCGGGCAGACTGGGGGTGGTCGATTGCCTACAGCCAGGCCGACCCGGACTGGCTCCACGGAAGAGCGCGGCCCGACGCTCGACGTCCGGTGCCGCGTTGTCGACAAAGAGGTTCGTCATCTGCGTATCGCCGATCCCGCCGCGACGATGAAAGGACATACGTTGCCCGGGGCCGTCACTAAGGACATTCACGTTCGTCGGTCGGCGTCGTCGCCCGAGGGATCGTGCGATCGAGGCACGCCGGAGCGCCGCCGCTGTGACGATGATCGGGCTGCGCGGTCCGCTCAGGTGAGCGCAAGCGCGAGTTTCGACGCGGTGAACGCTTCGGCGTAGCGGGACCGGCATTCCATGCCGCGCAGCCGCATCAGGCCGAAAAACACCTCGTCGTCCCACCAGTCGTGGACCTTCTGCGACGGGAAATGCTCATTGAGCAGCTCGACCTTGCGCGCCGCCCGGGCGCTGGTCAGCGGTACGTACAGGTTCGGCTGACCCAGGTCGCCGTCCCACTTCGGGATCTCGTAGTGCACGACGACCTGATCGCGAAAACCGGTCATCGCGAGTTCGCCCAGCAACCGATGGTCCTGGTGGGCGTCGAATCGCGACGGAGCCAGGACGAGATCGGCGGCGACCGCGGCAGCGTCCTGAATGATCTGCTTGACCTCGTTCCAGTGACCGGGAAGCCGGCCATCCGGTAGATCGTGCAGGTCGAACGTGAGATCGGCCGACGGCAGGAATGCACGGGCCGCCGCCCGGGCCTCGGCGTGGCGCGACGGTACGCCACCGAACACCACGTACCGCACCCGTACGTCCGGAACCGCGTCGGCGAGGGCGAGCAACAGACCACCCGCGCCGATTTCGATGTCGTCCGGGTGGGCGCCGAGCGCCACGACCGACCGGACGCCAGTGAGTTGAAGGCTCAGCACGTCCGGCCCGTCAGACGCTTACGGGTTCGGACGCCGCCTCGGGCAACTCATCCGATTCGGGTGTGAGGATCGTCGGACGCGGTAGCGCGCGTTGCGCCGGCCGCCAGAGCATCCACGGCGCGGCACCACGCGAGCACAGCTCCTCAACCTCGGCGCGGTCCTTGAACGTGTCGATGGCGCGCCAGAACCCGGTGTAGCGCTGCGCCATCAACTGGCCCATCGGATACAGCCGGTTCAGCGCGTGCGGCACGATGTCCTCGCCCTCGCGGAGCACGTCGAAAATGCCGGGCCGCATGACGAAATAGCCACCGTTCTCCCACTGCGTAAGCTGGTTGAACTCGCGGATGCCGGTCACCTGCCCGGCGTCGTCGATCTGCACGACGTGATGCGACGAGAACGGCGGAACAGCCAGCATGCTCGCCGTCGCGTCGGACTGATCGAACGCGGTGATCATCTCGTCCAACGGCGCATCGGTCAGCGTGTCAGCGTAGTTGGCCAGGAACATCGGCTCGTTCTCGACGTGCTCGCGCACCCGCATGAGCCGTTCGCCGATCGTGGCCTTGAGGCCGGTGTCGATGAAGGTGATGTTCCAATCGCTGATGTCGGACGAAAACAGCCGGACGTCACGGCCACCCGCGACGAGAGTGAAGTCGTTCGACAGAGTCTCGTCGTAATGCAGGAAGTAGTCCTTGACGACGGACGCGCCGTACCCGAGGCAGAGCACGAAATCGTTATGTCCAAAATGCGCGTAATACCGCATGACGTGCCAGAGCAGCGGTCGGTCCCCGATGATCGCCATCGGCTTCGGCACGTCGCTAGCGCCCTCGCGCATGCGCATGCCGAGGCCGCCGCAGAACAGCACCACCTTCATTGCCTACACCACCGCAATCTCGGGGATCGGGAACACGAGCCGTCCGCCCCAGTCCCGGATGTAGGACAGCTGGGCCGAAATCTCGGTCCGGAGATTCCACGGCAGCACCAGCACGTAATCCGGACGATCCTCGGCGATGCGCTCCGGGGCGTAGATCGGGATGTGCGTGCCAGGTAGATACCAGCCCTGCTTGTGCGGCGATCGGTCCACCGTATAAGCCAACGTGTCAGCCCGGATTCCGCAATGGTTGAGGAGCGTATTTCCCTTGCCCGGTGCGCCGTAGCCGACGACCCGCTTGCCCTCGGCTCGCGCCGACAAGCAGGAATTCGACCAGGTCGCGCTTGATCTGGAAGACAGCGTCGTCGAAACCGCGATGTCCGTCGAGCGTGTGCAGGCCGGCGGCGGCTTCCGCATCCAGAACTTCCTTGACGCGTACGGAATGCTCGCCGGCCGCTTCGGCATGCATGGCGTGCACCCGAAGCGATCCGCCGTGCGTCGAGAGTTCATCGACGTCGACCACCGCAAGGCCGGCGGTCGCCAGCGCACGCGACGCGGTCAGTAGCGACAGGTACTGGTAGTGCTCGTGGTAGATCGTGTCGAACTGGCGGCTCTCGATCAGCCGCAGCAGGTGCGGGAACTCGAGCGTTACCAGGCCGGACGGCTTGACCAGCGCCGCCAGGCCGGCGGAGAAGTCGACGATATCGGGGACATGGGCGTAGACATTGTTGCCCGCCACCAGGTCGGCTCGGCCGTACCGCTTGGCGATGTCCGCACCGGTCGCGGCGCCGAGGAATGCGACCTCGGTCCGGACGCCCTTCTCGCGCGCGACCTCGGCGATGTTCGCCGCCGGCTCCACGCCCAGCACCGGCACGCCGTCGGCGACGAAATGCTGGAGGAGATATCCGTCGTTGCTCGCCACCTCGGTGACCAGGCTGTTCGGGCCGAGGCCGAGCTGGCGGGTCATCTGCGTGGCGTAACGCCGGGCGTGTTCGACCCACGACGTCGAATATGAAGAAAAGTACAGATAGTCGGAGAAGATGTCCTCACCCGCTACGTAGGCGGGGAGCTGGACGAGCAGGCACTGGCCACAGATGCGGACGTGCAGCGGGTAGAAGGACTCGACCATGTCCAGCCGCTCCTGCGGCACATAGCTTTCACAGAGCGGCGACATCCCGAGATCGACAAACGTCTCGGTCAGCGGGGCACCACATAGACGGCACTGGACGTTCACGCATTCTCCGAATGATCGCGGTCAACAGGCACACAGAGTCTCACACTGCTCACGCAGAATCTGCCGTACGACGCTTTCATCTCATCGGCCAGACGCACACCGGCCGTAGCGGTGATTTGTCGCGACCGGTGGGCCGGGGTGGCCGCGATTCGTTGAGCAGGGCCGACGTTTGTACCGGCCCGGACGACGACGGCGACGACGATTATCGCAACGCCGACAGAGTTTCCACCCGGCGAAACGTCGGCATCGTAGACTCCACTCGCTTATCTGAGAGAGAGGACAACCGTGCGCATTCTGGTCACCGGCCACGAGGGCTATGTCGGCAGCGTGCTGACCGATCGACTTGTCGACGCCGGGCACGAGGTCGTCGGCCTCGACACCGGCTATTTCGCGGAGTGCCTGCTCGGCCCGGCGCCGACCGAGATCCCGTCCATCCATGTGGACCTGCGCGATGTCACGGTCGAGCACCTCCGCGGATTCGACGCGGTGATGCACCTCGCCGCGCTCTGCAACGACCCGCTCGGCAACCTCAATCCGGACCTGACCTACGACGTCAACCACCGCAGCTCGGTCCGGCTGGCCGCCGCCGCGAAGGCCGCCGGCGTGACCCGCTTTCTCTTCTCGTCGTCGTGCTCCCTCTACGGCGCCGGGTCGACCGATCAGAGTCCGGACGAGCGCCCCTTCCTCGACGAGAGCGCCGAGTTCTTCCCGGTCACCCCGTACGGCGAGTCGAAGATCCTCGCCGAGCAGGGCATCAGCGAGCTCGCCGACGACGATTTCTCGCCGGTCTTCCTGCGCAACGCCACGGCATATGGCTTCTCGCCCCGACTGCGCGGCGACATCGTCGTCAACGACCTGACCGCGCACGCCCTGCTGACCGGCGAGGTTCGGCTGCTCTCCGACGGTAGGGCGTGGCGGCCGCTGATCCACGTGGAGGACATCTCCGCCGCGTTCGTGGCGCTGCTGTCCGTCCCGCGGGAGCGGGTGCACAACAAGGCGTACAACATCGCGCAGAACGCCGAGAACTACCTCATCCGTGACGTCGCCGAGATCGTGGCCGAGGTGGTTGTCGGCAGCAAGGTGAGCTTCGCCGGCGGTGCCGGAACCGATCTGCGGAACTACCGGGTCTCCGGCGATCTGGTCGCCGACGAGGTGCCCGAGTTCCGCCCGCAATGGACCGTACGCAAGGGCGTCGAGCAGCTGGTCGAGGCGTACCAGAAATTTGGCCTGACGCTCGACGACTTCCGCGGCGCCCCGTTCCAGCGGCTGCGGCGGATCGAGGCGCTGAGCAATGCCGGTGCGATCGACGCGGATCTCCGGTGGGTCAGCTCGTGAAGTGTTTCGCCTGCGGCGAGCGGGAGCTGGCGGAGTTCGCCGACCTGGGCGACATCCCGGTGCTCTGCGGCGTCCACTACGCGACCGAGGCCGAGGCGCTCGGCTCCCCGCTCGGCCGGATGACGCTCGGCGTACTGCGAGCGATGCGCGTACGTCCGCAACATCGCCTTCGACCCGGACGCCCTGGTCTACGACACGACCATGGACACGAACCTGCACCACTCCCCCGCCTTCCAGAGCTTCTCCGCCGACCTGGTCCGCATCGCTCGCGGCCCGGTTCGACCTGGCCGGCAAGGTGATCCTCGACATCGGCTGCGGACAGGGCGAGTTCCTTCGCGAGCTGTGTCACGAGGCCGGCGCTACGGGCTTCGGCTACGACGCGATGTACGCCGGCGTGGAAGGCCCCGACCCGTCCGGCGCCCATTTCACGACCGGATTCGCGCCGCTGCGAGACCCGGCACTGCCGGACTTTGACGTCGTCACGTCCCGGCACTGGTTCGAGCACATCGACGACCCGTACGACTTCCTGGTCGCGCTGCGCGAACGCGCCGGCGACCGACCCGTGTACGGCTACTTCGAAGTGCCCGACGCCGGGTACGACCTCGCCACCGCCGGCTGGGAGGTCATCTACCCGCACGTGTCCTACTTCGACGTCGACGTCGCTGCGCAGCATCTTCGAGCGGGCCGGCTGGCGGGTCGACCGGCGGCGGCACGATGTTCCACGGGATGTTCCGCTTCATGGAGGTCGCGACGAACGCGGCCGCGACCGGCGGTCGCCGAGCCGGCCGGCGCGGCTCGGCCGGCGCGGCGAGGCGCGCGACCGGCAACTCGCCGCGATCGGCGGCTTCGCCGAGCGCCACCGCGCCGAGCGTGAGCCGCTGGCGCATCACGATCGACGAGCTCGACCGCGCAGGGTAAGCGACCGGTGATGTGGGGCGCCGGCTCGCGGGGCGTGCAGTTCCTGACCTTCGCCGACCCTGGCCGGCAGCTCGCCGCCGTCGTCGACGTCAACCCCCGCAAGTGGGGGCGCTACCTGCCGATGACGGCGCATCGCGTCGAGTCACCCGACGTGCTACGCGAGATCAAGCCGACGACCGTCATCATCACCAACCCGGCATACCGCGACGAGATCGCCAAATCGCTGTCCGAATACGGCGTCATCGCTGACATTCTGGTCGCCTAGCCGGACTGGGGCGACCAAGTCGATTCGGCGTTCGGGCCGCCTGTGACGCCGACCCTAATTGTCCTTCATCGGCATCGCCTTGGGCAGGACGACCGTGGCGTCGGCCGGTAGGTCTCGCTCGACGAACCCGGTCCGGATCGCGATCGTCGCGTCCGATCCCCGATCGTCGCCGTTTGCACGGCTATCCGCGGGTTGACGCAGGGACGAGCCGTTGGTGCCACCCGACGCTAAGATCCGCTGCATCGTGAGCGTCGACGTCTTCACGACCTCCGGGCGCTCCCGGGTAGGGGTAGGTATCGGCTCGGGGGTAGGTGTCGGCTCCGGGGTCGGCTCGGTTTCATCGGCCAACTCGATGGCGCGCTGACGACGTCGGCGAAGCCAGGCGTCGGCGGCCACCGTGATCGCCACGCTCAGCAGGATGCCGGCAGCGAGGACCGCCACCACGGCCCGCTTCTTGTTCGAACTCGATATCGTGATGTTGGTGCCACCGTCGAGCCGTCGAGCCGTGATTTCATCGGCGGGCGTCGCGCCGTACGACGTCTGGAGCGATGACACGCTGCCGCTGTATCGCGAGACGAGTTGTGTCGCCGTCTCCTGGACTTGTGCGGCCGATTTGCCGGTGACCTCGAACGTCACGAGCGGCGTGCTGTCGCCCATGGTCGCGGTGAACGCATCGCTAAATCCCTGGTCCTTCAGCGCCTGCACATAGCCGAGATCCTGCACGCTCACCAGCGCCGCGTTGCCGAGCGTCCGCAGGTCCTGACCCAGCCACGGGTTGTGTAGGTCCGGCGCCTGGTTACTGCCGGGCGATGCCTGGGTAGGCACGGGTGGCACGAGTTGCACATAGGCCGTCGCGATGTAGTTGGGCTTTACCCGAGTGAAGACGAATGCGGTCATCACTAGCGCCACAAGAAGGATCGGGACGGCGATCCGCCAACGCCTGCGGAGCAGACGACCGAGGTCCCAGATGTCCAAGACGATTCCCTTGTTAGCGGAGGGCGCGCGCCCTCAGGTCAGCCGTCTGCATATGCCGCCTTGGCGCAGACCGGTCGCTGCAGTTTCCGGCAGCGTTTCGACGCGAACAATACCGCGGTCGTCCAAGCTTAGCCGCACATTCGGTTCAACAATGCCCACCGCGCGCGAGTGACGCGGGACCTCGTTGTCGAGAGTGGCGCATACGCTACGCGATTCTGCGCGTCCGTGCCGCCATTGGACAGTCGGCTCTCAGCCAGGTCCCACCTTCATCATCTCGCGGCCAATGGCGGCCGATTTGGCCGAAGCTTTCAGCCGCGGTACGGAATCAGCGGGGGCGTCGCCCTCAACGTACCAATGCGTCGTCGACGTTCGGACTGTTCGCATCGGGTGGGTCAACCGCCAGACGGCGCCGCACATGCCGAGCGAAAGCGCGAAGAGTGTGGTGTAGGTGCTGAAGCTCAGGGCGTCAAAGGTTCCCGATACGGCGATGGCCACGACCTGAGTCGAGATCAACACGGCGCACAGATGGCGGTCTGCCGGCGTAGTGCTGCGGCGCAATGCTTGGAAGGCGAGAGTGATGCCGGTCAGGTTAAGGGCAAGCAGCGTCGCTACACCGATTGCACCGTTGCTTACCAGCATGCCCAACCACTGGTTGTCGAGCACCTGATACTGCGGGGATAGGTAGGTGCCCGTGCCCCGGCCCAGCCACGGATGTTCGGCGAAGTATCTCCAGACGAGCGGATATCGCGCCGCGCGGACGGTGAAGGCCGGGTTGTTGGACGGATTGTCGAACAGATTGAGCAACGTCTTGACGATGCCGGGACTCGCCGCGGCCATCACGGCGAAGAGCGCGAGCGTGGTGCACAGGATGTTGTAGCGCGCCCGCCAGGTCCAGACCGGCACCAGCACCACGAACAGCAGAACGACGGCCAAGACTCCGGTACGGGAGATCGACGCGCCGATGCCGCCGGCGATCACGATCGCTGCGACGATCCCGCATTGACGCGACCGCGCCGATCCGAACCGGGCCACGTGGATCGCGAAGGGCAAGGCCAGTGCGAGGAAGGCCGCGAGCTCGATGTAATGGGTCGTCGTGCTGGCCACCCGAATGCCGGCACCGCGCGCCTCTAAGCCTGCCGCATCGCTTTTCGCCTGCAGCCCGGGGATCGTGATGTACTTCGCCAGCGCGACCCCGGACAGGTATTCGATCAAGGCGAGCGCTGCGACGAACGTTGCCGACGCAACGACGACCTTGACGAGGCCGTAAAGACGCACCCAATTCGGGATGCCGTCGGCGGCAGTCAGGATGATGCCGGACAGAATACAGAACAACAGCATGGTGCGATCCGCGCCATTGGCCTCGATACGGGTCAAGCTACGCATGAAGCCGGCCGCGTACGACAACAGGGCGGCGGCCATGAATGCGAGCACTGCCCAACGGATCGGCTGCCGGCCAGTCATCGACAGGTGTGTGGTGAACCGTGCTAGCACCCACCAGCAGAACAGCAGCATCCCGATGACGAGGCCGGGGCGTCCGAGGTCAGTCATTCCCGGAACAATGAGGTTGAACGGAATAACGCTGATCAGGATCGTCATGAAACCCAGTAACGCGGCGGCGTCGATCCGCGTAAGTCGTCGGCGGGTTATGTAGGTCCGTCCGAAGACCAGCGAAGGCTCCAGATCAGATGCCGGAATCGGCGTCGGGGTCGGTGCCTTGGTCATGTGGTCTCCGCCAGTCAAAATGCAGGTACCCGTCATGGGCTCGGCCGAGTGGCCGCCGGCCGTGTCAGTAAAACATCGACCCCACCGCTCGCCAAACCACGGCGGCGCGCCGTTTCGTGCGTCGGCATCATCGCGCTGTCTCAGCCGGGCCAGGTCATGGGGTGGTAAGCCGGATCGTCCTCGGTCCCATAACGTACGAGCGAGACCTGTCCGGATGCCGACCGAACATCCGCCCGAACTACCGATGCTTACGAGTGGTGACTGATCGAATATCAACGGGCCGCACCGTTGCCACCCGACGGCACCGCTTGGTGGCGATCGGCGCGCGAGCGCGGTACGACTGACCGCTGATGCCGGGCGATTCCATCCGCTGCGTCAGTCGTTGAATCGGGCACAATGACCGTGCCACAGCGCGAGCGACGACGACTTGGAGCAACAGCCGATGACCGAGCTGGCCGTCATTACCCCGAGCTTTCGGGGAGACGCCGAGATCTTCGCCGACCTGCATCGGTCAGTGCTCGAGTTCACGCCGACGGACACCGTGCACCACGTCTTCGTCCCGCAACGGGACAAGGCATTGTTCGCACAATATAGCGGGGCACGCTGCCGGATCTGGACGAGTTCCGAATTGATGCCGCGCCGATATGTACGGATCGGCCGCGGCGATTCGTACATGAACGCGATTCGCCCTTGGCCGCCGGTGCGCGGCTGGATCACGCAGCAGGCCATCAAGATTGCCGCCGCCGGTCGGATCGACGCGGAGCTGGTGGTGGTGGCCGACTCAGACGTTGTCCTGGTCCGCCCGGTGACCGCCGAGCGCTTCACCGTCGACGGCCGACGGATCCTCTACCGCGAGGAAAAGGGCGTCAGCGCCGACATGGACCGCCACCTCATTTGGCACCGGGTCTCGCGCGAGCTGTTTGGGCTGCCGCCGGCACCCCCACCGCCACTGACCGATTACGTGTCATCGTTCAACATCTGGGAACCGGCGGTCATCCGCGGCATCCAGCAGCGTATAGCCGAGACGACCGGGCGCGATTGGCTCGACGCATTCACGTCCGAGCTGCACATCTCGGAGTTCATGATGTACGGCATCTTCGTCGATGAGGTGCTCAGCGCCGGCGGCGAGCGACCGCCGGCCGACCCGAACATCTGCCACAACACGTGGCAGCGCACCCCGATGGACCACACCGCGGCGATCGAGTTCGCCGATCGGCTCGGTCCGGACGCGGTGGCGATGATGATCTCAGCCAAGTCCCGTACGCCGGTCGAGATCCGACGGGCCGCGATTGAACGGTGCGCGGCGATCGTTCAGGCCGGATGAGGCGCGAGGCCCCGATCCCTTCGCGCTTGTGATCCGTCGATCGGACTACGGAGTGACGACGCTGCCGTCGGAGTCCTGGTAGTTGCCGGTCCACGTGATTCCCGTGTGGTCGCACGCGTCGGTGAGCCCGTATTTAGCACTGTAGAGCGAGCCGAGCGTCGGCGGCACGAACCGGTTGTCGCGGACGACGAAGTTCGTACCTTGCTCCGGGCAGTACAGGGTGTAGCCGCCGCCGCCCATGAGGTTGTCCTCGATGAGCCAACCGTTGTCCTGCGTCGGGTTGGTGATGATCGCCGACGTGATCGAGTCGTTCCCCCCCGGGACGAGAAGGGTGTTGTGGCGGATCACCACGTTGGTCCCGTCCTGGGACTGGATCCCGTCGCCGTGGGAGGTCGGGGCACCGTCGCGGGCGGTGAGAACCGAGTCGACGACGGAGGAGTTCGCGTTGATCTCCAGCGCGTTCTCGCAGTCGTGGATGTAGACGGCATGCGCGGCGAAGTGGGGCCCGGCCAGGCCGGTGCCGCGGCCGTCCGTGCAGTTGATTTCGACTCGGCTCAGCACAGTCGTGCCACCGGCCGAATAGGTGCTCACGCCGTAGGCGCACGGGCCGATAATCCGTGTATTGCGGATCGTGACGTTCGTGGCGCGCACCTCGATGCAACCGTGGATTTCCTTACCGGAGATCACGGCACCATTGGTGGTGACGGTCATGTCACCGTTGACGACCGTGAGCTTTGTGCCCGCGGGTACGCCGGCGGTGGTCGTTGTCGGGTAGCCGCAGGCGCCCGGGTTGCTCGCGCAGCCATGTTCCGAGGGGCTGGCTAGCGGGGGCGTCGAACCGCCCGACGAACCTCCCGACGGGGAACCGGTCGGGGTCGAAGCCTTGGTCGGGGCGGTCGAGCTCGGCGCACTAGGCGTCACAGCGGGCATAATCGCCCCGCGAATCGCATCCACGGTGAACGTCAGCCTGGGGTTCAAGTCGATCCAGTGACCGTTCTTCTTATACATGAACCAGTACGTGTAAGTGCCCGACCGGCTGAAGGTCCGGCTCCCCGTGAACACCCTCTGCGACGTGCCGACCTTCCAATCGTGTGCGGTCGCGAAGTCGGTTCGGGTTCCACCCGGACCCGTCACGGTGAGGGCTACGTCGGACAGCGTGGTCTGAATCGCGGCGACGACCTTGGCGTCAGCGGTCACCGTCTGACCGACGACAGCCTTGCTGACGTCCACACCCAACGCCTGGACTGTCACCGGCGGGGTCGCCCATAGGTGGATGCCGCCAACACCCATCGCCGCCAACGCGATGCCACTCGTGAGGACGGCGATTGTCGCCGCCGCGGTGACGAGCAACCACTTCCTTTTACCGGCGCCACGACCCGCGCGTCGATTGCCGCCTCGGCGGCGGTCGTCACGCTGTGCCGGGTGGGCCCCCGCACCCTGGCGGCGGGGGCCGCCGGGTCCCGGCGTGCCATCGGCACTGCGACCGTTGCTGGTCCATCGGTAGCTCGGCCTGTCGCCATCGGCCGGGAAGTGGGCGAAGCCGGCTTGATAAGGGGAAACGTCAATGAAGTCGTCCCGGCGCGGCACTGCGCCCGGGCGCCGTGGAGCGTTGCCCTGGCGCTCGCCGTGCGGGCTGTACCGCTGCACGATCGTCCCCTCGTACGCCTGTGAGGTGAGCTGTCGGGTTCGGGCGCGAAGGTTGCCCGGCCGGCCTGTCCCGGCTTCACCCCAAGGCACCGCGATCGCGGCGCCATCGAGGGTTCCCCCACTCCTGTCCTTACTCGATCTCCTGGGGCACACCACCCGGTGGACAGGACTCGGCGTATCCGGGAGGCGCGGCCGGCCCAGCTCGGCCAACACATCTTAATAGCACAATGTCGCGATCATGGGCTCGCTCACGCAATGCAGTCTGCCGGGACCGATGCTGACCGGATTTGGCAGGAGTCGGCCCGTAGTGCCGCACGCGGTCAGTCGTGTTGTTGGGGCGCGGGGATCGGCGTACCCGTGTCGGCCCAGACGTTGCCTGAATTCTTGGCCAGGCTGAGCAGGTTGCTGAGCAGGATCGGGCATTGGAAGCCGGAGTGTCGGCCGAACCGGTTGTTGGTGACGACAAGGCCGGGCACGCTGTGGTTGAGGTTGGCGAAGTTGAGGATGCAGCCGCCGCCGTCGAGCCAGTTGTCATCGACGGTGACGTTGGAGGCCGAGTCCTGTAGCGCCGCGTTGGGGTCCTTCGAGGTCGACAGGTCGATCGTGTTGTGCCGCAGCGTGATGCCGGAGTCGGGGTAGAAGGCTTGGATGCCGTCGTTGTGGGTGGAGCCGCCGCCCTGGTTCGGATCGCTGGCGAACCATGACAGGTCGTGGATCCAGGAGTCTTGGACGAGGGTGTTGGAACCGGGTTTCATGCCATCGACGCTGCCGTGGATGTTGACTCGGTACAGCTTGGTGTTCTTGGTCCAGACACCGTCGATGGTCGCGGCCGGGTGCAGCGGAACGACTTCGGAGTCTTCCACCACGGTGTTGGTGCCGGCTTCGGTGTCGAGTAGGGCGTTGTTGCCGTTGGGTGTGCCACCCCGGAAGATGCAGTCCTTGAAGGTGATGTTGCTGCCGGTGACCTTCACATAGCCGTGGAAGTCTTTACCGCTGATCGTCTGACCACTCGTCGAAAACGTCTGGTTGCCGTTCACGACCGTCAGCTGCGTACCGGCGGGGACTCCGGTGTTACTCGCACCCGGCTTGCCGCCACGCGAAGCGGGCGGTTGCGGCTTCGGCGTTGAACGTCTCGACGGCGTGGGCCTCGCCGAGTTCGACTCGGACGCGCTCGGGGAGGGCACGGCCGAGGAACTGACCGAGGGCGACGGTACGACGGGGCCTTGCAACGCGGAGAACGGACCATCCGGCGTGTGAGCGCTACTCGCGTTGGCCGAACATCCGGCCACCGCAAAGAGTGCAGCGGCAGCGAGCGCGGCGCGGCACAGTGGTGTCGGTGTCGACATCGGCGAGCCCTCCAGGTGGCTGGATCGCACCGTACTGTACGTCACCAGCCCGAATGGCGCTCCCGCAGCACGTGCGCGGTGTCAGGCCGTACGCGCGGAGCTTCTTCGCGCGAACGCGGCGCCGGCCGCCGAACCCACCAACGGCCCCCCGGCGGACGTGAATGTCTCGTCGGCCGGCTCGAATGACGATGACCCACCCATCTCCGCCGGCGAACTCGGGTCGCTACGGCGACGCTGCCACGCATTAACGGCAACGGTGAACCCAGCCGTCAAGATCAACCCGAGGCCGGCAATCCCGATGACGGCCCGTTTGACCCTGGAGTACGACGGGGTGACGTTGCCGCTCGAATCCAGACGCATGTCGGTGACGAGGTCTACGGCCGCGATGCCCGAGTCGGTCTGCAGCGAGTGGATGCTGTCGTGGAATCGACCGACGACCTTGGTCAACGACTGCGAAACCTGCTCCCGGGTCGCACCATTCACCGTGAATGTGACCACCGGCGTAATACTGCCGCCCATCGCAGTGGCCACCTTGTCGCTGTATCCGGCCGCTTTGAGCGTGTTGAGGTAGGTCAGATCCTCGACAGTGACCAAAGCGGCAAAGCCCAGCCCCTGCAGTCCTTGGTTCAGCCACGGGTTGCGCACATCAATGGCGATCGTGCCGTTGATCGTCGTGATGGGCGCCGGCGGAACGAGCTCAACATAGGCCGTGGCCACATAAGTGGGCTTCACGGCGACGACCGTGATCCCCGTCAACACCGCCGTCAGCAGCAACAACGGCATCGAGATGCGCCAACGCCGACGGAGCAGTGCAGTGAGGTCCCAAAAGTCCAACGTCGATCCCTTGCTCAGTCGAGGTGCGCGTGGCCCGAAGCATCCCGTGTCAGTCCGTAGCGCGGGTAGGACACGTCCTCCGAGTATCCGTTGTGGCCGGCCGGCCTTAATACAACACCAGGACTGGAATCCAAAGGCAATCATCATCGAAGCGGCGCGTCATCGGCTAGAAATCGGTATGACCGCTCGTCGACGGGCTAACATCGTACATCCGGTTGCTTCGATCAAACTTACTGGCTGGACCCGCCAAGCGGACGACGAGTCGGACCGCCTCGGTGGTACATGTCGCCTTGCCGATACGCGGTTCGGCCGATCTACCGATATCGCATTCGTCCCATCTGACCGAAGATCCACGGGTCAGTCTGGGCTCGGACATATTAAAACGGACGGTGGGTCGTTGGTTCGCTCCTTCAGCAGGGCCATCTCTACGCGGCTGGCAACACGATGCGTGAACATAACCGTGCATGGCATCGGACCAACCGACCGCGACCTGGCTCCGGGCGAAGACGAGACCTGGGTCGGTGTCGAGCAGTTCGAGCAGACGCTCGACGCCGTCGCCGACCGCGACGATGTCCGCATAACCTTTGACGACGGCAACGCGTCTGACGTGCAGATCGCGCTCCCTCGGCTGCTCGACCGCGGGCTGAAGGCTGAGTTCTTCGTGCTCGCCGGCCTGCTCGGCGACGCCGGCCGGCTTCGAGCCGATGATGTTCGCGAACTCGTCCGAGCGGGCATGACGGTTGGGTCGCACGGTTGGGCGCACCGGGACTGGCGGCGCATCGACGGCGAGCAAGCGGCCGAGGAGATGGTCGAGGCCAAGCGCGTGCTTCGCGAGATCACCGGCCAACCCGTGTCGCGGGTCGCGGTCCCATTCGGTTCATACGACCGCCATGTGCTCCGACGTCTCCGGCAGGCCAAGGTCACGCGCGTGTACACGAGCGACGGTGGCGTGGCTCGGCCTCAATCGTGGGTGCAACCGCGCAACAGCCTCCGTCACGATCTGGATGAGGCATGGTTGGTCCGGACGCTCGACCGGCGGCCGGCAATGGCCGCCAGAGCCCGGAAGTTCGCGGCCCGACAGGTCAAGCGCCGCCGAGGACAGCCATGACCGACAATCACCCGTCGACGCTCGAGGTCGACGCGACCATTCCGCGCGTTGCGATCGTCATCGTGACCTACAACAGCGCGGCGGTGCTGGAGGGCTGCCTACGCTCGCTGCGGTCCATCGGAGTCGACCTGAAGACCGTCGTCGTCGCCGACAACGGGTCACGCGATGACTCGTTGATGATCGCCAAGTCCGCGACCGACCTGCCGATGCTCACCGTGGAGCTGGGTCGCAACGCAGGCTACTCGGCGGCGATCAACGCGGGCATCGACTCGATCGACGTCGCCGGTCTTGACGCCATCATGGTGCTGAACCCCGACTGCAAGCTCCGTCCCGACACCATCGCCGTGCTGTGGCGCGCGCTTCACGAGCCGGGGCGCGGGATCGCCGTACCCCGGCTGCTCAATCCGGACGGCACGCTACAGCCATCGTTGCGACGTCTGCCCACGGTTCGACGTGCGATTGCGGAGGCGGTGCTCGGCGCCCGCGCCGGCCGCATCGGCTCCCTGGGCGAACTCATCGCTGACCCGGCGCACTATGCCAAGCCCGGCCCGGCCGCCTGGGCGACCGGAGCGGCCATGCTGATCTCTACCGAGGCCATGGCGTCGATCGGCCCCTGGGACGAGTCGTTCCTGCTCTACAGCGAAGAAACCGAATACGCGTTGCGAGCCGCCGACAACGGGTGGACGTTGTGGTACGAGCCAGCGGCAGTCGTGGAACACAGCGGCGGCGAGTCTGGCACCAGCCCGCGGCTTGCCGCTCTCGTCGCCGTAAACAAGGTCGCGCTGTTTCGCCGCCGCCACCGGTTCCCGACCGCGGCGGCGTTCTATCTCGTCGTCTTACTCGGCGAGTCGGTCCGCGCATTGACGGGCCGACGCATCGCGCGGGCCGCGGTCGTGGCACTGCTCCGGCCAGTCAGTCTCACCCGGGTGCTTGCGGACTGATGGGCGGCGCGGACCAATGACCAACACCACCACCAGCAGCGCGGCGGGACGAGCCGGTTCCACGGCGCCCTCGCGGGTGGTGAGCGCGCGCATCGTCGCGTTGGACGACCTGGGGTCAGCCGAACGCGACGCATGGCTCCGCCTGCGCGCGGCGAACCCAGCGCTCGACAGCCCGTACTTCCACCCGGGCTTTGCCGAGGCCGTACACGCGAGCGGGGCGGACGTTCGAGTCGTCGTCGGGCGGGACGCGGCCGGTGACGTCTGCGCGCTGCTGCCTTGCCATCGTGAACGGAAGCTTCTGCGGCCGGTCGGTTGGCCCGGAGCCGACTTCCAGGGCCCGATTCTGGCCCCGGGTACGACGTGCCCGCCGCTGACGCTGCTGGCCGGCGGCGTACGGGCATTCGCCTTCGACCACCTCCTGGACGGCTACCCCGAATTCGCGCCGTGGATCGACGGCGGCCGTCCGTCGCCGTACATCGACACGACCGGGGGCCTGGCTGGATACCTCGGCCGTGCGTCCCGAAGCGGCAAAGACAACATGAATCAGGCGCGGCGACGGCTGGCGAAGGCCGAGCGCACGTACGGGCCGGTCCGCTTCGCCGCGGACGTCGTAGACGATCAAGCACTCGCCCAAGTCGTGGCGCTCAAGCGCGCACAGTACAAAGCGACCGGCGCGAGCGACTACTTCGCCGACCCGTCCCGCGTTGACCTGCTCACCCGGCTGCTGCACACCCGAGACGCCGAGTTCGGCGGCGTGCTGTCCACTCTCCACGTCGGTCCGAACCTGGTCGCGGCACATTTCGGGATGCGCGCCGACAACGTATTGCACTGGTGGTTTCCGGTCTACGACCCGGAGTTCGCGGCGCTGGCACCCGGTTGGTTACTGCTGCGCGAACTCGTCGAGGCGAGCCCCGCGATCGGCATCACGCGACTCGATCTCGGTCGGGGCGAAGATGAGTACAAGCGTCGGGCGAAAACCGGCGAAACTACCGTAAACCACGGTATGGTCACGCGGAACTCGGCGCGTCGCGCACTGCGGCGTACGCGGGCGTCGGTAGTGGACGTCGCCAAGTCGTCGCCGCTCGGCCCCGCGCTGCGCCATGTCGTCCGAAAGCTTCGCAACTCATGAGTCGCGTCGACCGAAAGGCAAACACCTCATGAAGATCAGTGTGTTCGGACTCGGCTACGTGGGTTGCGTGTCCGCCGCCTGCCTTGCTTCGCAGGGCCACGAGGTCGTCGGCGTGGACGTGAACCCAACCAAGATCGAGCTCATCAGCCGGGGCCGGGCGCCGCTCGTCGAGGAGCGGATCGGCGAGCTCACCGCCGAGGTCGTACGTAGCGGCGCGCTGCGTGCGACCGCCGACATCGCCGAGGCGATCGCCGCCACCGAGATCTCACTGATCTGCGTCGGCACGCCGTCCGCGCCCAGCGGGAGCATGTCGACGGAGTATCTGGAGCGGGTGGCCGAGCAGATCGGCGCGGCGCTGGCCGACCAGGGCCGGTGGCACACCGTCGTATTCCGCAGCACGATGTTGCCGGGCACGTGTACGGACCTGCTCGTGCCCATCCTCGAAAAGGCGTCCGGGTTGACCGCGGGCGTGGACTTCGGCGTCGCCGTCAACCCCGAGTTCCTGCGCGAAGGTTCAAGCGTGCGCGACTTCTTCGAGCCGCCGAAGACGGTCATCGGCGAGCTCGACACCCGCAGCGGTGACGTCGTGGCCTCGCTCTACGAGGGCCTGCCGGGCGAGGTGTTCCGCGTCCCGATCCCGGTGGCGGAGATGGCGAAGTACGCCGACAACTCGTTCCACGGTCTGAAGATCGCCTTCGCCAACGAGCTCGGCGCGGTGTGCCGGGTGCTGGGCATCGACTCGCACCAGATGATGGACGTCTTCCTGGCCGACCGGAAGCTCAACATCAGCCCGGCGTACCTGCGGCCCGGCTTCGCGTTCGGCGGGTCGTGCCTGCCCAAGGATCTTCGCGGCCTGGTCTACGCGGCGCGGCGCGCCGACCTGTCGCTCCCGCTGCTCTCGCACGTGCTGCCGTCGAACGAAGAGCACCTGCGGCGTGCGTTCGATCTCATCGCCGCGACCGGGAAACGTCGCATCGGACTTTTCGGGCTGTCTTTCAAGCCGGGCACCGACGACCTCCGGGAAAGCCCGCTCGTCGAACTGGCCGAGCGTCTCCTGGGCAAGGGGTACGACCTGCGCATCTACGACGACAACGTGACCGTGTCCCGGTTGATGGGCGCGAACCGCGAATTCATCGAGAGCCGGCTGCCGCACCTCGGCGACCTGCTCGCCGACTCTGTTGACGATGTCCTCGCACACGCCGACGTGATGGTCGTCGGCTGCAAAGACCCGGCAGTCCTCGCCGCGCTCGACGCGGCGGGCGACCGTACGATCATCGACCTTGTCCGCCTCCCCGACGCGCACGTGCGTCGGACGAACCCGGGGTATTTCGGCCTTGGCTGGTAAAGCGCTCATTCTTGTCGAGAACCTGTCGGTGCCGTTCGACCGGCGCGTCTGGCAGGAGAGCACGACACTCCGCGACGCGGGGTGGGACGTGCATGTCATCTGCCCGCAGGGCACCAAGCGGGACACCGAACGAGAGGTCGAGCTCGACGGTGTCAAGATCCACCGCTACCCGCTGCGGGCGGCCGTGGGTGGGCCGCTCGGATACCTCCAGGAGTATGCGTCGGCGCTGTGGCACACGTACCGGCTGGCGCGGAAGATCGGCCGCGTCGACGTCGTGCACGCGTGCAATCCCCCCGACCTGTTCTTTCTGTTGGCCCGCCGCCTCAAGCGCCGTGGCGCGCGATTCGTGTTCGATCAGCACGACCTCGTACCGGAGCTGTATCTGTCCCGGTTCGGACGCGGTGAGGATCGGCTCTACCGGCTCGTGTGCTGGCTGGAACGCCGGACCTACCAAGCCGCCGACGTCGTCATCGCGACGAACGAGAGCTACCGGACCGCCGCGCTGACACGCGGTGGCAAGCGACCGGACCAGGTCTTCGTCGTCCGCAGCGCGCCCGCCGGCAGCCGGTTCCGCCCGGTGCCACGCGACGAGACGATCCGCGGGGACAAGCCGTACCTGATCTGTTATCTCGGTGTGATGGGCCCGCAGGACGGCGTCGACTATGCGCTGCGGTCGCTCGCTAAGCTGCGCGACGAGGTCGGCCGGTCCGATTGGCGGGCCGTTTTCGTCGGCGCCGGCGACACGTTCGACGCGATGCGCACCATGGCCGACGAGCTGAACCTGTCGGACGTCGTCGAGTTCACCGGCCGGGTGCCCGACGACGATCTCCTGCGCTACCTGTCGTCGGCGGACGTATGCCTCGCGCCCGACCCGCTCAATCCGTTGAACGACGTGTCGACCATGAACAAGATCATGGAGTACATGGCCATGTCGCGCCCGATCGTCTCGTTCGATTTGCGGGAGGCCCGGGTGTCGGCCGGCGACGCCGCGGTCTACGCGACGCCCAACGACGAGCTGGAGTTTGCCAAGCACATCGCGGCCCTGCTCGACGACCCCGACCTCCGGCATCGCATGGGTGAAATCGGTCGCGCCCGCGTCGCCGGCGAACTGTCTTGGGACCGGTCGCGGATCGCGCTCATCGCAGCGTACGAGGCAGCGATCGGCTCACCCGATCCGTCAGTCGCGAACCGCCGCCGGGACGCGACTGCTGGCGTCACTGGCCCAGACCGTCTCCTGCCGACGGCGCAATCGCGTCAAGACCCGGTCGACGACGAGCACCACCAGGTAGCAGCCGGCGTCCAACGGTCCGACGGACCGCCGCCGGACCAGCGACGCGAGGGATCCGAGGCCGAGCCGACCCTCCGGGTACGAACGACCCAGGGCGGCGAGTTGCCGGTTGCCACGCCGGACTCGCACCCGTCGGTCAAGGTGGGCAGCGACGGTGCGAGCCGGCCGGACAAGTGAAACCGCGTCCGGCACGACGACACGCTCCCCGGGGGTGAAGCTCGCATGAACCCAGCCGTCGTCGGAGATCACGTCCGGCGGCATCGGGAACACCCGCGCGTGGCCGGCGTCGGTCAGGACGTACACGCCGACTCCGGCGAGCGCTCGATTCGGCGCGATCAAGTGGTCATGCACGCGATGGACCCGGCCGACGAATCGACCGACGCCGGTCAACTCAAGCTGCGGCACCGGCGCACAAGCGATCACGCCGGGCCGTGCGCAAGCGGAGACGAGCGCGCGCACGGACGTTGCCGACAGCCGTACGTCGGCGTCCAGGTAGATCCGTGGAAACGCGCGCGCGACTGCATCGCCGAGCGCGATCGCGTGCGCCTTGCCGGGAGTCTCGGTTTCGATGACGCGCACGCCAACCGCCTTCGCGATGTCTGCAGTGCGGTCGTGGCAGGCATTGGCGACGACGATGACGTCGAACTCGTCCGGCGAGGTTTCCGCGAGAAGGGCGCGAAGATTCGCCGCGATGACGGCTTCCTCGTTGTGTGCCGGAACGACGATACTGACGGTCGGTCGCGCAGAACCCGTGGCCCCCGCCGCGCCGCTCATGCTGTCCTCCATGCCGCCCCACCCGTGCGCGCCACTGTCGGTGCGCCGCCCGATACAGTATCCGCCGGTACGGCTACCGAGCGGTCCGACCCTCGGAGCCTTTCGTCCATGAATCCACCGACCGACCAGGCGCGACCGCGCGTCCACGATTGGGTCCTCGGCGTGACGACCGAGCGCAGGGGGGAAGCGTGACATCGGTCGACGACGGGACGCCGCAACCCACGCTGGCATATCCATCGACCCGAACGTCCGCCGGCGGCGGTGGCCCGACGGTCTTCCTACCCGCGACCGGCAATGGCGCGGTCTCCAACGATGAGCGGCGAGACGAAAACGGCGCGGATGGTACGGAGTCGTCCGCCGCTGGCGGCACGCCGCCCACTTCGCCCATGCCGGCTCCGAACGCGCGACCGGTCGCGCCGACTGGCGTCGCCTCCGTGCCGTCCGTTGGCGTCGCGGCCGTCCCACCGACCGGTGGGACGGCTGGGCGTGTGCCACGCACCGAAGCCGCCGGTTCCATGGCCGATGGGCCAGCCCCCTCGGCCACCGCCGGCGCCAGGGGAACAGCCGTGGCAGCGCCTGCGGGCCAGCCCGCTGTCCGTGCCCGGGGATCAGCGGCCGTACCCGGGGCGACGACCACACGTGACCCGGTTCCTTCCAACACAACTTCGCCGTCGACCCCGAGTTCAACCGTGGCCGCGACGATTGTCGCGCCGCGACCAGCGACCGTCGTTGGCCCCAAAGCGACGACGACCGCGCAGCCTCCCGACCGCCGGCGCTTAACCGGCCTCGACGGCATGCGCGGCCTTGCTGCCCTCTTCGTGGTGATACATCACAGCTATCTGGCCGCGTATCCGGGCTACCCGGCGATTACCGGACCGTGGTGGGCGAGTTGGTTCATCTACGGGCACTTCTCGGTTGTCGTGTTCATCGTCCTGTCCGGCTTCTCGTTGTCGGTCTCGGCGGCTCGGCACGGCTGGAAGCTCGGCGGAAAGGCGAAGTTCGCGAAGCGCCGGGCGTGGCGCATCCTTCCGCCGTACTGGGCCGCGCTCATCTTTAGCCTGGCCATTGCCTGGACCGTCATACCCCAGCCCGGCGAAGGCTCGCCGACGGCAAAGTCGGTCGTGATCAACGGCCTGCTGGTGCAGGACATCTTCGGGGCTCCGACGCCGAATGGCGCGTTCTGGTCGATCGCCGTCGAGGCGCAGCTCTACATTGTGTTCCCGTTGATGCTTCTTCTGCTGCGGCGTGGAAGCGCGGCCGTGATGCTGAGCGTGGTCGGCTGTGTCGTCGCGTTGGTCGGGATCTTCGCGCCCAGCATGCCGTTGGTGGAGAAGCTGATGCGGTTCACGCCGCAGTTCGCCGTACTCTTCGCGCTCGGCGTGGTGGCGGCCGGCATCCTGGCGAGTTCCCCGTCCACTCAACGCTTGCCGTGGCAATGGTTCGCCGGATTCGCCGCCGTTCCGGTGTTCGCGCTGATCGAGTTCCGGGGATCGATCTGGACGGTGGCTCATTTCTTCTGGGTCGACATGCTCATCGGCATACCGGTGGCGTTGCTGCTCGCGGCCGTCGCGACCGGTCACCCGGCGTGGCTGCTCAAGGTCCTCGACCTGCGGCCGATCCGGCGGCTCGGATCGTTCTCGTACAGCCTGTACTTGATTCACGCGCCGATCCTGGTCGTGGTGTCGACCAAGTTTGTCGCACCCCACCTGGGCACGGGATCCGCCGCATTCCTGGCCACGGCGGGAATCGCCGGCACCCTCTCGGTTGCCTTCGCATGGCTGTTCGCGACAGTCTTCGAGATCCCGTTCCAGCGTCATCGGAGTTGGGCGGCGCTGCGTGGGGCCGCCCGCGCCCGGATCCTGCGCATGCGGGCAGTGACCGATCCGTCGAAGGCGCGACTGGTCGCGGCCGCGGCGAATGGTGGGCCGACTAGCGAGCCAGTCACTGAGTCGCCGCCGCGTCTCTGACAGCGGCAAGCGAGACGAACGCGGCGGTCGGCTCGACCTCAGCGACCGTCAGCTCGACCTCGGCGAACGTCAGAAGGCGAGATGGTCGGCCATGATCTTCGACGCGACCGCGGCCGCGTCGGTCAGCTCGCCACGCAGATATCGACCAACGAACTGATCACGGTCAGGCAGATCGACGGCGGCTCGGATATCTTCCTGCATGCCCGTGTCCATCGCCGGTGTCCGCACACATGAGACTTGCACCCGGGGATCCTTGGCACACTCCAGCGCGACCCCGTCGAGAAATCGTTCCGCGCCACTCTTGGTTGCCGAGTAGATCGACTGACCGCCTTTCGCGACCTCCGCCGCACGCGACGACACCAGGACGATTCGGGCCACGGCGCCGGGCGGCCTGGCCGCCAAGAAGGAGTTAGTCAGCATGATGACGGACGTCAGATTGACGGCGACCGCGTGGGCGACGTCGTCTGGTGGAAGGTTGCCCACCGCGCCTAGAGGCGAGATCGTCGCCGCGTTGTGAAGCAGGACAACCGGCCGGTCACCAGCAGCCGCGAAGAGCGTGCGGAAGGTATCGACGCCCGGAATGAGATGCGAACCCAGGTCCGCGCAGTAGAGCCGAATCCGAGATGGCTCGGCCGAGGCGAGCCGATGCTGTTCGGCGGTAAAGGTACGGCCGATGGCCAGGATGTCGTCCCCGGACTTAACAAGTTGGTCAAATAGCGCGGCGCCGAGTCCGCGTGACACGCCAGTCAGGGCGACACACCGGCCGGTGACTTCCACGCGAGGATGCTAATCGTCGAGCGAACTGAAAGCGAGGTCGGCCCGATCGCCATCGGTGACGGTGCCCGCATCGCGGCCGAGGGTAGGCGAACGTCCGGCAGCGCGTGCGGCGGCCAGCGTGTGGCGTCCGCGATGCCTCGACCCGATCACACGCCGCGATGCAAGGAAAGGCCGGACGCGATCAGCCACCTCGCGGTCGGCCGCGATCAGCACGAGCGAACCCACGACCGTCGCGGCAGCGCCGGTGA
Source organism: uncultured Actinomycetota bacterium (assembly GCA_963724705.1). Classification (GTDB taxonomy): domain Bacteria; phylum Actinomycetota; class Actinomycetes; order Mycobacteriales; family Micromonosporaceae; genus DASQPR01. Next base: position 498,037 of record CAVRVS010000002.1, on the reverse strand, counting down.
CCACGAGGCCAACGAACGGATGAAAGCCGTGAAGCAACGGCTGAACGAGGAATCCGGCCACAACCGCGCCCGCCGACGCGGCGACGGCGGGCAATGACGGCCGGAGCCCGGCGAGCATCGATATCCTGACGAGCCCGCCGTAAACCACGATCAACGCGGCCAGCAACGTCAACGTCTGGATCATGGCGTAGGTCACCGCGATCGCAAACACCTGTTGCCGGGGGGACTGCGACGAGTAAACGCGGCCGACTGCCAACATGAGCCCCACCGTCGCGACTGCCGCGCACCATCCGATCGCGGCGCTCGTTCCAGGCCGACCGGCCGCCTGGAGGACGGCTCCGAGGATCGCGCCTATGGCCCCAGCCGCGCCGCCGATGCATAACGCCCGGAAGGCCGGCACGGCGTCCGCCCATTGCGGTCCGATCCAGGTAAGCAGCCATGGAGCCGTGACGAACAGAATGCCGAACATCGGTAGTGCGAGTAATGCGCCCGCGTGCATGATGCGGGCGACCGCCTTGACGAAAGCGTCCCGGTCGGCGGCGAATCGCGACAGGTGCGGCATCGACACCTGGCTGAGACCGCCGACGGCGACGTCGTTGACCATGTCGGTGATGCGGCTGGCGAACCGGTAGAGGCCGATCGCGACCGGACCAAAGATCGGGCCGAGGACGAGGGCGTCGGTACGTTGGGACAGGAAACTGGCGAAGAACCCCGACACCGAGTGCAGCGAATACGACCGGATCTCGCGCAGCGCCGGGCCGACGCGTCGAAAGCGCGGTCGCCACGGCACGGCCACCCATACCGCGATGGCGCTGAACGTCGTGATGACTATCTGCTGGACGACAAGCGCCCATACGCCCAGCCCGTTGACCGCGGCGAGGATACCGGCAACGCCGCTCAGGATGCCCGCTATCAGCACCCGCAGAGACAGAGTCCGGAACCTCAGCGCCCGACGCAGAATCGCGTCCGGCACGACGACGAGGGCGTTCAACACGATCGCCGGAGCGAGCGCAAAGCACACTGGGACTAACTCCGGGGTGCCGGTCAGCCGGGCCCACAACGGTGCGACACCGGCGAAGATCAGCGCGAGTACCGTCGACCCTCCGACGGTGGTCCAGAACGCGGCGTCGAAATGGCTTTCATCGACCTCCTCGCGCTGAATCACCGCCTGCCCGGTGCCGTGCAGTGCCAGCGTCTGCGCGAACGTCACCCAGACCATGGCAAGCGCCATCACGCCGTAGTCCGCCGGCAACAGATAAGCCGCCATGAAGATTGTGACGATGCCGGTTGTGGCGAGGCGTCCGACGGTCAGCAGGTACGACCAGAACACGGCCGACTTCGGCAACTTCTCGGCTTCGGCCACCTCCTCCGGTTCGGCCGTATCCGGATCTGCTGCATCCGTCTGGGCGCCCGTCGCCACCAGAGTCGTTTCCGCTGTGGCCGGGGTCGCCGCGGCGAGATCCGTGGTTGCCGCGGACGGACCTCTCAGGGCCAGTCCCGCAGCGGCCGACACAGCGAACTCAACCGTCTCCGGCTCTACCCGGTGGCGCGGTGAGGTCGCGATGAGGTCGGCGCCCATCGCTATCCCGATGACGGGTAGGTCGACCGTCGCGTCGGACAGCCGGTCAGGGACAGTGAACGGCGACCGGCGCCTAGCGGTGTCCACCGTGCCTATCCAGCCGCCGCGCAGGTAGACCCGGCATATCGGGCGCCGATCTGCCGGCGCCTCGCCCCGAGCCCGACGCGCACGAGAAAGGCGGCCCGCACGACGATGAACCTACCAATCGCCACGATCGGATCGCCAAACGGAAACTTATCGAGCTCGTCGGTTGAGCAGTTGTTTCCCGCCACGAAGTCGAAGTCGGGGAAATTCTGTCCGAGCAAGTCGTCGAACGCGTCGGGCGAGCCGCGCCCGTTGCCGTACGTCGTCAGTCCAGTCGTCATGCGCGGCGCGGGAGACACTCCGGACAATTCTCCTCCAACAACTGGTCACGCGGCCCCGGACGATACATCGGGACCGCTGCGGCCGCGTCGCGTCGCGCCAGCCTGCCCTGCCTGACTAGTACGCCCCCGAACTGCGGAAAACCGCGATAATCGTACGCGCCAGAATTAGCAAATCCATCGGAAGTGACCAATTCTCAACGTATCGGAGGTCAAGCCGGATCGCGTCCTCCCAGGACAGATCCGATCGGCCAGAAACTTGCCACAGTCCGGTCAGGCCCGGCTTGACGACCAGGCGACGGCGCACGTCGAACGCATACTCGGCGACCTCGCGCGGTAGCGGGGGTCGCGGACCGACGAGCGACATGTCGCCCTTGATCACGTTGAACAGCTGCGGAATCTCGTCGACCGAGAACCGACGCAGCCAGCGGCCCACCGGCGTGATCCTCGGGTCGTAGCGCATCTTGAACAGGATGCCATCGTTCTCGTTGAGATGCCGCAGATCACGCAGGCGCGCCTCGGCGTCCTGATACATGGTCCGGAACTTGTAGATGACGAACGGCTGACCGTTGCGACCGATGCGGATCTGCCGGAAGATCAACGGCCCTTGCCCGCCGCGGGTGCATTTGACGACGAGGGCGACCGCGACCACCAGCGGCATCAGCGCCGTCAGCGCGGTCAGGGCAACGACCCGGTCGAACACTTCCTTGACCATGCGACGGGCGCCCTTGAGTCGGGGGTGCTCGACGTGCAGCAGCGGCAGTCCGTCGACCGGGCGGATCGTCGTACGGTCGCCGGCGACGTCGAGCAGCGCACTGGCCAGAATGAGGTCGATGTCGTCGCGCTCGAGTTTCCAGGCCAGGCGGCGCACGGCCGACGCATCCAACTCCGGACATGGCAAGACGATCACTGTGTCTGCCTCGGCCTGAGCCACCGCGTGCGCGATCTGCTCGACACGAAGGTCGCAGAAGACCGGCGGCCGCATCTGTCGATCGGGCAGCATCGCACCGGCCAGGACGGCCGGCCGCGGCAGGCAGACGCCGACGACGCCCATGCCATGGAAACGTTCGCGCCCGAGCTTGCGGGTGAGCTCCCAGACCGATTGTTCATGGCCGACGAGGACGACACGCCAGAGCCGACGACCTTTGGCCCAAGCCCGGTGCAGCAGTCGTCGCATCAGGTAGCGCACTGTCAGGCTGCCTACGATTGCCACGGGGATCGCGATCAGCGGGTAGACCCGGGACATATGCAGGTTGAATGCGAAGGAAACGACCGCGGCGACGGCGATCAGACCGATGCTCGCCCGGACGACGCGCTCGTACTCATCGTTGCCGACGAATAGATAGCGGGCCTCGAATGCGCGGTTCACCGCGAGCGCGGTGAACCAGGCAAACGGAAACGCGATCGTTAGCCACAGGTAGTCGCGGTTGTACACCGCGTCGACAGAGCTACCAAACCGGACGAACAAGGCGGTCAGCCCGGCGCCGGCACCGACGAGGAAATCGAGCAACATGACGACGCGGACGTATCGGCCTTCCCAGTTGGCCCGGGCGAAGCCGGCCACGTTGGGCACATCGATGGCCGACAACACCTTCGTGACGTTGTTGTTTTCGCCCAGCGGCTCTACGGAGGAGATTGTCTCCGTGGTCGTCACGTTCGCCTCCGTCCGGACCGGTCGCACATGCGGTTGAGGACGCAATTGTCCTGGCTTGACCGAGCGATCGACGCCGATCCAGCCGTGAAATTTTCTCGCACGAGTAGATTGGGGCGTCATCGCCGTTTCCGCCATACCTCCGCGCCCGATGTCGACTTGATGACAACTTAATCGGGCAAACGCGGCAGTCAATAGGCGAACATCAGCGGACCGAAACTCCGTTCGACGTACGTTCGTTCCTGGCCAGCGCTCCGGTGGGCGCCGGCCGGATCGACCAAAGCCTCCACAAGCGATCGACATGCACACTAGAGGTACGTTGCGTTCGACGCACACTCTGTTCGGGGCATGTTGCCTGTCCGTACGGCGGGCCCGCGATGACAGGGCGGACGGCCGCAGCGAGCCGTTCGCATCAACGGGCGCGCCCCGGGGTCCGGCTGCCATGCTGTGACCATGGTGAATATCGGTGCGGTGGTGCTGAACGTCCGCGACATCCATCGCGCGTCGACATTCTGGCGCGCGGCTCTCGGATACGTCGCGGGCGATGGAAACGACGCGATGCTCGTACCCGTGGGTGGTGCCGGTCCGACGTTGTTGCTGGACACCGACGATCGCACGCATATGGATCTCTGGGCGGCCAACGCAGCGGAGCAGCAGGCCGAGGTGGACCGGCTGGTGTCCCTCGGCGCCCGCCGGGTCGAGGACTGGGTCTATCCCGGACGATGCCGACTTCGTGGTGCTCGCCGATCCCGACGGCAACCTGTTCTGTGTGATCGATGCCGGCGGCTGAGGCTCGCGGAAGGTCGCGTCGACGGCGCGACCGAGGGCATCACCCGGAGGATCATCGGTACTTTGTCCGATCGATTACTGGTATTTTGTCCGATGGGTTGACTCCATGAGGCCCACGCCTTGCCAGCATTGTGAGACCTTGGCGGGGGCCAATCGAGCCAACCAATTCCGGAGTTCGTGTGAAGAACGTCGAATGCCGCTTCTCGGGGACCGCCCCAGCCGAAGCGTCGTCCGTTGACGATCCCGCCCGAGGCCCGATGGAACAGCAGCGGAGCGAGCGAGTGGGACACTCGCGGGCAGCGAGCCACCGAATGATCGCAACCCAGCGGTTCGGCCGACATCTAAGCACTGAGGAGTCCAGATGAGTCGCCGCTGGTCCGGCCCGGCTCGGCGCGCGGCGAGGTCGGTGCTGGCCGCTCGCGACATGCGCTCACGCCGCCTGCCCAGCCTACGGGTCGAGGATCGGCCCGGTCATACGTCGACCATTTACTATCTTGCTCCGAAGCCGGCGAGGCCCGCCGGTGGCGTACGGGTCATCTATCGCCATGTCGACGAATTGAACGCAATGGGCCGCCCGGCGCTGGTCGTCCATCCAAGGCCCGGCGACCGATGCGACTGGTTCGAGAACGACACCGCCGTAACTGCCGCGACGAACGTCACGATCCACTCCAACGACGTGTTGGTTGTCCCCGAGTATTACGGTCCGAACCTGCACCAGCTTCCGATTGGCCCGTCCGTCGTCATCTTCAATCAGCGCGCCTATCACACGTTCGATCGAGTTCCATACGAATCGACCGACGGGGGCTCTCCCTACGCTGCCATTCCCCGCCTGCGTGCCCTTCTGACCGTCTCCGACGACAACGTCCGGCTGCTACGTCACGCTTTCCCGTCGGTCGCGGTGCACCTGGCCCGACAGGTCATCGATCCGACCGTGTTTCACCCGGCCCAGGCCGCCGGTCGGCGGATCGCGTTCATGAGCCGTCGGCGCGCTGAGGAGCGCGACGCATTGCTCCATATTCTCCGGTCTCGTGGCGTACTGGCCGGATGGGACCTCGCGCCGATCGAGGGGCGATCCGAACTCGACACGGCCGAGATTCTCCGATCCTGCGCTCTTTTTCTCAGCTTCAGCGAACGCGAGGGATTTGGGCTGCCGCCGGCCGAAGCAATGGCCTGCGGCGCGTTCGTGGTGGGGTACACCGGTATGGCCGGGCGAGACTTCTTTGATCCGGCCTACTGTTCGCCCGTCGGCGAGGGTGATCTTCTGGCGTACGCCCAGGCGGTAGAGGATGCCATCGGTCGGTACGATTCTGATCCGGCGTCGCTCGCCGCTATGGGAATCCAGGCGTCGCGTGCCGTATTGGCCCGATACACGGTCGATAATCTTCGGCACGACCTCGCCACGTTCTACAAGTCCTTGACGACTTCCGATGCCTGATGTGCACTCACGTCTGCGAACTATTGGGCGTCGGCGAATGCTCAACACCCTGATCTCCGGAGATGCCACATGACCCAAATAGATGACCGCCGCGGGACGCGCGAACAGCCACGCCGCGGCGACTCCGTCCGAGTGCGAAGTCGTGAAGAAATCCTGGCAACGCTTGATTCTGACGGTGCGGTAAACGGTCTTCCGTTCATGCCGGAGATGCTGGAATTCGCGGGCAAGGAACTCCAGGTCTGGGCCAGGGCCGACAAGTCCTGCGACACAATCGAGTCGTCGGGCAACCGACGCATGACGAACACGGTCCACCTCGCCGGTGCCAGGTGCGACGGTAGTGCTCACGGTGGCTGCCAGGCACAATGCCTGCTCTTCTGGCGTGAGGAGTGGTTGGAGTGGCCCGACGCGGGCGGACGGCCTATTTCCAGCCCGGTGAACGACGCGGATTCGCCACTACCGGAGACGACGTTGACGGCGGCCACTCGAGGACCGGACGGCGACTCGTTTAGGTGCCAGGCGACGGAGCACCTTCGGGCCTCTGCGCCGATTCCGAGACACGACTACGGGCAGTACCTCACGGATGTGCGAAGCCGCAACATCACCCCTGGAGTCGCCATTCGCGGGCTGCTTCTCTTCGCGTTCAACAAGTACCAGGACCTAAGCAGGCGCGCGCTCCCTCGATGGCTACGGATCAACGACGGTCATCGAGCACCGTTCGTGGTGCCGACCGGCACGGGCGAGCGCCTACCGCCAGTTGAGTTCATGCCGGGCGACCTCGTCGAAGTCAAACCGGCCGAAGAGATCCTGGCCACGCTCGGACCAGACCTGCGCAACAGGAACCTGCTGTTCGACGCCGAGATGCTTCCGTACTGCGGTCGACGCGCGCGAGTCCTCAGCAAGGTTTCGCGGATCCTTGACGAGCGCACCGGAAAAATGATCAAGCTGAGTGACTGCTACCTGCTGGAGGACGTCATCTGTCTTGGCCTCTACCATCGGTTCTGCCAACGTGCGATCACTCCTTACTGGCGCTCCGGGTGGCTGCGGCGGGTCGGCGAGAGTGCCGCCGCGACGAGTGCCCAGGCGGAGTCCTGATGACCGCCCGACCGACCGTCACTCTCGCATTCACCACTTATAACGTCGAACAATATATTTCCGGTGCTTTTGACGCAGTGCTCGCACAGGACTTTCAAGACTTCGAGGTGGTCGTCGCAGACAACCAATCGAGCGATTCGACGTGGGAAATCTGCGAACAGTACGCGCGAAAGGACGCCCGCTTCCGGGTCTACCGCAACCCGGAAAACATCGGCGTGTTCATGAATGTTCGCCGAGTCATGGAGTTGGCGAACGGTCGTTACTTCCGACTCACTGCGCACGACGACCTTATGGCACCGACTCTACTGAGCCGATGCGTCGACGTCCTGGAGTCGGATCCTACTGCGGTTCTCGCCTATCCATCGACGATAATCATTGATGACCACGGCTCGGAAGTCGACCGGTGGGAAAACGACCTAGATCTGCGTGACCCTCGTCCGTGGCGTCGAATCTCCGAGTACGTGCGCTCCTGGGCCCTGTGCAACGAGCTATTTGGGCTCATACGAATGGATGCGGTCCGCTCGACTCAGCCGTTCGGCGCCTATGTGTCTTCGGACAAGAAGTTTCTCGTGGAACTGCTGGCAAAAGGAGGGTTCCACCTCATCGACGAGCCACTGTTCTATCGTCGAATCCACAGCTCGAATACCTTCGGCAGCAACCGAAGAAGCGGTTCATCCGGTGACGCGGCGGCCGTATATGCCTGGCTCGATCCCGACTCTGTGCGCCGGGGTCGGCTGCCAGCGAAGTTCGGGCGCCCGACCGGTGATCACAACCGCCTTACCGTCGAGACGTTTCGGGCTCTGCTCACGGACGATCAGCCGGCCGTCGACCGACTTCGAAATGCGGCCACGTTTCTCACCGTCTGGCAGGCCCGGCGCGCGCACATCACGCTCGGCCGATGGCGCCGGCGCATCACCAACGACCCGACGAATCCGCCACCCTGGGAGAGAGAAACCCACGTTAGTCAATCGACGGCCGGGTGAGCCGCTGACATCATGGCGAAATGGCCTGGAGAGCACCGGCAGTCACCCGCATCGATGAACCCTTCGCCGGCGACGAGCGCGACATCCTCAGCGGCTTCCTGGAGTGGTATCGCGCCACGCTGCTGCACAAGTGCGCTGGCCTGACCGGCGAGCAACTGGCCGAACGCGCGGCACCGCCCTCGAACCTTTCGCTCGTCGGTTTGCTCCGGCACATGACCGAGGTCGAACGTGCCTGGTTCCGCCGACGATTCGCCGGCGAACCCATAGACCGGGTGTACGTGAGCGACGAGAGCCCGGATGCCGACTTCGACGACGCGACCGCCGAGCGCGCCGAGACCGACTATGCGGCATTCGTAGCGGAGCTCGAGTCGGCTCGGGCGGCGACGGCGGCGCGCACGGTCGACGAAACGTTCTGGCATCCTCGCCGCCAGGCGACGATGAGTCTGCGATGGGTATACGTCCACATGATCGAGGAGTACGCGCGGCACTGCGGCCACGCCGACCTGATCCGGGAGCGCATCGACGGCACCGTCGGATCCTGACCCGCCAGCCGGCCCGATCCGTCCTACTTCGACCACATCGCAGTTACTCGTCGTTAGAAGGCGCTGCGACGCCGGCGTCCAGGCGCTGGATCAGGGTCTTGAGCAGTGCAATCTCTTGCGCCAACGCGCGCCGTCCGGCCTTGGTGATGCGGATCCAGGTCCGCGGACGGCGGCCCTCGTACGTCTTCTCAACAGTCGCGTAACCGGCGTCCTCCAGCGTGGTCAAGTGACGCGAGAGGTTGCCGTCGGTCAGGCCAAGCGCCTCGGAGAGGAAGCCGAACTGGACCCGGCCGCCTTCGGCCAGCACGGCCAGGATGCCGAGGCGCGTTCGCTGATGGACTGTGTCGTCGAGCGATTGGGTCGGATGCGTGGGCGCGCCGTTCATGCGGCTGTACGCTGCGGTGCGGCACCGGCGGCGAAGCGCGGGCGTCGGCCTCGAAGCAATACGGCCAGACCGAAACCGACCCCGGCCAGCAGCGCGAGCAGACCGACGACGATGTTGTTGACCTCCGGTCCACCGCCCCGCAGCGCCAATCGGTCGGCCAAGTTGGACATGTCGTAGAGATTGGCCGTCAAGGCGACCGCGAAGAACACGATCGCGAAGACCCCGAGGGCCCAACTCCGCTCGGCCAGCGCCAGGATCATGAACCCGACCGCGATGGCCAGCAACGGGATGAGTCCGCGGATGACCAGATCGCCGGGCAGGTGGTCGAACAGGCTCAGGAAGAACCGGCGGCCAGGCACCTTGCGCGGCAGGTTGACCAGCAACAGCGCAACGACGGCGAATAACCCCAACCCCGTCCCGACGTACGCCCGCCAGGTCGTCCGTACTCCGCGCCGACGTCCGCGCCACAGATAGAACGCCGCGGTCAGCAGATAAGCGACGGGGATGCCGATGAGCCAGAACAGGCTGGCCGCGAGGTCGGGCGCCAGCGGACCGAGCGACGCATGTCCCGCTGATCGCGACGACACCGTCGGGCGCACTGATGAGCGGCGGCGGCGAGTAGAGCGGCGTCGACCCGAGAATCAATGCGCCGAACACGATCAGTGGGAACCAGAATGCCTGGCGAGCGCGGCGGGTGCGGCGACGAAGCCCCGTGACCTCATCGACGGTTCGCTGCGCCGTCTCCGACGACTGCGACCTGTCCTCTTCCATGCCATGAACTTTACACTACAAACCTGTCTGTGTAAGCAAGCGACACTGCGTAGCAAAAAAGCATCGCGGACGCCGATGTCCGCGATGCTCACTCACGCCGGCTTGCCAGCGCGCCGGCCGCAGTTCCCCCGTGCAACTGCCGCCCGACGATGACCGTAGGACGCCGGCCGATATGTGAGCGACATTTCTTGTATAGCCTGTGCATCGGTCGTCCCTGGAGGTCCGATGATCGAATTTGCGCTGCTCGGTGCGTTAGCGGTTCGGGGCCCATCGGGCGCTGTGCCGCTCGGGCCACCGAAACAGCGCCAAGTGCTCGTGCGGTTGGTCCTCGGACGGAGTCAGGTCGTCACGACCGCTGACCTCGTCGACGATCTGTGGCCGAACCGACCGCCATCGTCGGCGACCGCCAACCTCCGCATGTACGTCGCGAACCTGCGCCGATCCTTCGGCGCGGCCGTTGCGGGCGGACAGAGCGCAGTCGACGTGGCCCGGGTGCCCTCCGGCTACCGGCTCGCGGTAAGCGACAGCGCAGTGGACATCGACCGATTCAGCACCGGGGTGGCGCGGGCTCACACGGCGCTCAACGGTGGCGACACGGCGGCGGCCATCCGGGACTACACCGCGGCGCTGGGCCTGTGGCGCGGTCGGCTCGTCGAAGACCTACCGCACAGCCCGTACGTGGCCTCTCACGCCCAGGCACTGTGGGATCGACGGTTGACCGCGATGGAGCAGCTGGCCGTGGCACACGTAGACACCGGCCAGTTCATCCGTGCGATCGAGGCCGCGAGGGAACTGATCCGGCTCGACCCCTTGCGCGAGGGTCCATATCAGATTCTGATGACGTCGCTCTACGCGCGCGGGGAGGTCGCTGGCGCTCTGTCGACGTTCCGGAACGCGAGCCGGCTCCTTGCCGCGGAACTCGGCACGGATCCGTCCGTCGACCTTCGTCGGGCCCACCGCGACATGCTCAGTCAGGTGTCGCAGCACACCTTGATTCGAAATTTGCTCGTGACGTACGGCATCCGCCACGGCGACCCGACCGAGACACGGGCCGACGCCGGCTCGAGCGAGGCCGCGCGCGCGGACACCGACCCAGTTGACGATGGCAGTCAAGGCCAGCCCGACGCGACGGCACGGCCGCTCGAACCCGGGACGCCGAATCAGCTGCCGGCCGATACGCGCGCTTTCTCCGGCCGTACCACCGAGTTGTCATGGATCGACGCCGCCGCGGCAGCGGACGCAGCCCAGCCAACCGCGATCGCGATCTCGGCCATCTTCGGTACCGGCGGGATCGGGAAGACCGCGCTCGCGGTGCACTGGGCGCACCGTGCCCGGGATCGGTACCCGGATGGACAGCTCTACGTCAATCTGCGCGGCTTCGATCCGAACTCCCCTCCGGTGGATCCGATCGACGCCTTGCGGGGCTTCTTGTCCACGTTGGGCGTCGCCCCGGGGCAGGTACCGAGCGATCCCGACGCCATGGCCGCGACCTATCGCAGCCTCCTCGCCGACCGCCGGATGATCGTGGTGCTCGACAACGCGCGGGACACCGCGCAGGTCGTCGCGCTGCTCCCCGGGTCGCCGGGCAGCGTGACGCTGGTGACCAGCCGCAATCAGATGCACGGCCTGGTCGCCACGACCGGTGCCCGGGCTCTCACGCTCGATCGGCTGCCGGCCCCGGACGCGCGCCAGGTGCTCGCCGCTCATCTCGGCGAGCCACGCCTCGATCGCGAGCCGACGTCGGTCGAGGATCTCGTGGCCGGCTGTGGCGGCCTGCCGATCGCGCTGACCATCATCGCAGCGCGCGCAGCCATCGCGCCCGACCTTGCGTTATCGGCGCTGGCCAGCGAGCTGTCGGCCGCGGACAGCCGGCTCAACGCCTTGACAACAACCGATCCGAGCGCCGACGCACGAAATGTCTTCGAACTGTCCTATCAATCGCTGACCGCGGCGGCCGCTCGCATGTTCGAGGCGATCGGGCTTAACCCCAGCCCGACGTTCGAGATTCACGCCGCGGCGAGCGCGGCCGGCCGACCCGTGACCGAGACGCGGGCGGCGCTGCGAGAGCTGGTGCGATCAAGTCTGCTCACCGAGTACGCCCCCGACCGGTTTTCGGTGCATGACCTGGTTCGGGCGTACGCCGTCGAACTCGGGCGGATGCGTCCGCGCCGAATGTCAGGCCGGCTGGATTCGTCTTTACGAGCACTACCTGCACACCGCGCGCGCCGGCGACCGCCTGGTCGAACCGACCCGGGACGAACGACCCGTCGATCCGCCCGGGCCGGGCGTCAGCGTCCGCCACCACACCGACTCGCGGGACGCCCTGGCCTGGTTTGCCGACGCTCAAGACAGCCCGCTGCGGATGATCGACGAGTCGGCCGACCGCGGCGATCACGCCCGCGTCTGCGCACTGGCCTTCGCGGTCGCGACCTTCCTCGATCGAAGTGGCAACTGGGCCGAGTTGGCTCGCACGCACCAACTCGCGTTGAGCGCGGCCATCGCACTCGGCCGGCGCGACTGGCAAATCTCCGCTCACTACAGCCTGGCCCGCGCCGCGAATCGTACGGGTCGGTCGGCCGAGGCGATCGAGCACCTCAGCACATCTCTCGAGCTGGCCGAGGAGCAGGGTGACTCGTCCAGCGCCGCCCGCGTCGCGATGGAACTGGCCATGTTCCACGCCTCGCTGGGCGACAACGCGAGTGCGCTCACGCGGGTCCGGGCGGCCTACGATCTCTTCGTCAGCTGCGGCGATGACGCGAACGCCGGACGGGCCCTTAACGGGATCGGCTGGTTCCACGCGCAACTCGGCCAATACGACGAGGCGCTCGTCCATTGCACGAAGGCCGTTCACGTCCTGGCCGGGACGACCGATCGGCACGGGCAGGCCGACGCGTTGGACAGCCTCGGTTTCATCCAGCATCAGTCCGGCAATTTCGTCGCGGCGGTGCAGCGTTTCCGTGAAGCGCACGAGCTGTTCGACGCCGTCGGCGACAAGCTGAACGCGGCGCTGATCCTCGACCATCTCGGCGACGCGGCTCGGGCCGCAGGCGATGCGGAAACCGCACGGCGAGCCTGGACGCAGGCGGTAGAGATCTTCGACCGGCTCGATCGGCGGCATGGCGATTCGGTGCACGCGAAGCTCGCCGCGACCGGCTAAGGCCGGCGGCGATCTTCGTACGCCGCGGCGGAACCAGAACCGCTACGCCGGCCGGCCACGCTGACGCCGACGGACCTCGTAGAGCAGGATCGATGCGCTCACCGAGACGTTGAGTGAATCGGCCCGCCCCAGCATCGGCACGGTCACCTCGGCGAAGCCGTACGTGAACCAAGGTCGCGAAATGCCGTAGCGCTCGTTTCCGACGACGACCGCCGTACGCCCACGGAACGCAACGCTGCCGTAGTCACGGGCGAGCGGACCGGTCGTCGCCAGGTGTACGTCGAAGCCTCGATCTCGCAACCAGTCCGCGGCGGCATCGGGCGACGCGAATTCGATCGTGGGCACTCGGAGGTTCATGCCGCGGCTGCCCCGGAACACCTTCGGGTGGCTGAGTCGCGTCCGCCGATTTGTCAGGACGAGGCAGTCGGCGCCGCAGGCGTCCAACGTACGTATCAACGTACCCAGGTTGCCGGGGATCTCGATGCCGTCGGCGACGAGCACCAGCGCGTCCGCGCTCAGCGTCACCTCATCTGGTTCCCAGTACGGCAGCGTGACCAGCGATACCAGGCCATCCGGACGCTCGCGCTCGCAGATACGGGCCAACACCGACGGCGAGATCCGGTAGGCGGAACGGGCACGCGCGAGGATCTCGGCGCTTCGACTCCGCGCCTCGTCCGAGTACGCCGCCTCCGGGCACCACAGGAACGTGTCAACCGCCGCGCCGAGTTCCAACACCACGTTGTGCGCCCACAATCCTTCGGCTACCAGGAGGTGGCGGTGGTTCGGCGCGGTGTTGTTGATGATGCGGCGAAGCTGCCGAATGCGCGGGTGCTGCAGGCCGATCTGCTGAAGCGTGGCCGGCTGAAGGCCGACGGGCGAGCCGAAGTCGATGTCCGGATACATGACGAGCCTCGATGGGACGGTCGTGCGAGTAGTTGCGTAGGCACGCGCAAATGCGCTGTCCCCGCGGCACATCCGGACCGGCCGGCAGCCTCGACGACACCAATACGCTTTCCCGCGGAACCGCGGGCCTCATCGACCGGACATCATGCCGGCAACGCTAGGACCGTCCGCAGCCCGTCTCAATCGATTTTCGCGCCGGTGGCTGTGGGAGGACGCCGGTGGCCGTGGAAAATGTCGCGACACCCGGCGCACCAGCCCGATACCGTCGCCGGCGTCGGTGCGCCTGCCAGTGCGTACCCCGGAAGTGGAGCGTGACCATCGACGGCGACGGCACATCGGCACCCGCGGAGCGCGCACCCCGTCAGCGGACCCCGAGCGATCGGAGTCTGTGGCGGCACCGCGACTTCGACTATTTCTGGGGCGGCCAGACCGTGTCGATGGTGGGGTCGGCGATCAGCTTCATCGCGCTGCCACTCGTCGCGGTCAGTGTGTTGCACGTCGACCCGTTCGGGATGAGCCTGCTGGCCGCCGTTGAGCGCCTTCCCCCGCTGTTGGTAGGTCCGTTCGTCGGCCCGCTTGTCGACCGGCGGGCGCGGCGACCGCTGCTGCTCATCGCCGACATCGGTCGGGCGGCATTGCTCGGTTGGGTTCCGGTCGCCGCCGTGCTCGGAGTGCTCGCGCTGTGGCAACTCGTCGTGGTCGCGTTCGGCGTCGGCCTGCTCACGCTGCTGTTCAATGTGGCATACCAGGCGTTTCTCCCAAATGTCATTCCGGCTACCCGCCTCGCGGACGGCAACGGGAAACTCTCGGCCAGCCAGTCGGTCGCCGAAGTCACCGGACCGGGACTGGCATCGTGGTTCATCTACGCCGGCGGCCCAGCCGCCGCGGTCATCGCCGACGCCGTGAGCTATGTCGTTTCGGCCGGCTGCATCGTGCGCATGCGAGCCCGCGATGCCGTGCGCTCAGGCCCAGCGGCCGGCGGTTGGTCCGCATTCTGGGCGTCGACGCGCAGCGGCTTCCCGTTGCTGTGGAACGACCGCATCCTGCGGTCGGTCACCCTGGCCAACGCCGTGCTCGTCTTCTTCGCGCAACTCCAGGCCGCGGTCTACTTCCTCTATCTCGCTCGTACGTTGCACCTGAGCCCGACGGCCATCGGCCTGGTGTTCACGGCCTCCGGCGTCATCGGATTCGCCGCCGCGCTCGGGGCGGGCCGGCTGGCCGAGCGCCTCGGTCTCGGACGGCTGATCGTCGTCGGACAACTCGTCCTCATCGCTGGCGGTGCTCTGCTCGCGGCGGCGGCCGGGCCGCGGCTTGTGGCGGCCGGATTCATCGTTGCCGGCGAGGCGTGCTTCAGCGCCGGCATGGCGATCTTCGGCGTCGGGTACACGACGATGTTCCAGGTGCGGACGGTCGATGCCGTACGTGGACGGGTGCTGGGAGCGGCCAGGTTCCTGTCGGCGGCGCCGATCCCGATCGCTGCCCTGGCCGGCGGTGCGGTGGCCGAGGCGTACGGCCTGCGGACGGCCGAGGTCGTCGGCGCGATCGGTATGGCGCTGGGCCTCGTTGCCGTGCTTCGACGGCCGGTCATCGCCGCTTCGTTGCCCGACCGCAGCAGCCCTGTCCGGACCGATGTCGACCCGGCCAGCGTTGACCCGGCCAGCGTCGGGCCGGCCGGTGCTACGGCCTCGGTGGAGTGATCGCCCCGCTCGCCGCGACCTGCGCACCGGTGGTCGGAAAGTCCTCATGCGAAAGCGACCGGACCATGTCGATTGCCCGATCCCGCGGATCGAGGCGGGGCACGCCGGGCGCGACCATCGACGTCGGCACGATCTTCGCACTGACGAACGCGCCGTCCCGTCGCATGGTCACCCGCAGAACGGCGGAGACGCCGGTCACGTTGTTGATCGACAGTGCGTGGTAGCCGGCGAAATTGCCGAGGCTGTACGCGATCAGGTGCCCTTTGTAGAACTCCATGCCCCGCAGCACGTGGGGACCGTGTCCGATCACGATACTGGCGCCGGCGTCGATCATCGCGTGGCTGAATGCGATCGCGTCGCCGCGGTTCTCGCCCAGGAACGTCTGCACTCCCGGCTGGACGTGCTGGTAGGCCGCGCCCTCGGCGCCCATGTGCGCCTGCACGATCACGACATCGGCCGACTTCGCCGCGGTCCGTACGAGTCGCGCGGCGTCGTCGATGTCACGAAGATCGTTCGCCCACGGGTACGGCGCGAAGCCAAGTACCGCGATCCGGACCCCTTTGACGGTGGTGGTCGTGATCATTCCGGGTGGCCCGGTGTACTTCACGCCGGCGTCGGTGAGCGCCCGCTCCGTCTCGGCGTGGCCGTTCTGACCGAAGTCGATCGCGTGGTTGTTCGCGATGTTGACCAGGTCGAATCCCGAGTCCTTCAGCACACCGGCGTATGAGGTCGGCGCGCGGAACGCGAAGCAGGTCGTGCCGAGTGCGGTGCCACACTTCGTCGACGCGGCCACGTTGGTCAGCGGCTCTTCGAGATTGGCCATCTGCAGATCGGAGTGCAGCGCATCGGCGACCGGCGCGAAGAAGTCGGCACCACCGTGCGGTGGCAGGAACTTCGGCGCCGACGCCATGATCGTGTCCCCGACCGCCGACAGCGTGAACGTCGTGTCGGCGGCAGTAGCCGCCGCGGATGGCCGCGGTGACGCGGTCGCCGTGCGCGCTGCCTGTTGCGGTCGCGCCCGGCACGAACTGCGCTTGCCGTGATGTCGAGCACGCGACAGCGGTGACCGCGAGCGCCCCGACCGCGATGAGCGGCACCAACCGTGCCCACCGGGCGGCCCGGTGCGCCATGAACACCTCCATGCCCGGTTCACCAGGCAAAACCCGTTTTGCCCGGCGGGGGACGCCGACCGGGCCTGAGCCAGGCTAGTGGGCAACCGGGTCAAACGGAAATGCCCATCCGGGCCGGAGCCTTCCGGGCTCCGAGCCGGCTAGAGCCGGAAGTCGAGGTCGGCCGTCGTGGTGGCGGTGTCCATCTGCGCTCGCTGCAGGCGGCCGGAGTAGTCCCAGTTCATCGACTGCCAGCGGGTGAACTGGTCGAGCACCCAGACGCCGGACTGCCGGGAGCCGTTGCCGGAGCGTCCGTTGCCGCCGAACGGGAGATGCGCCTCGGCGCCCGACGTCGAGTTGTTGACCGAGACCATGCCGGCGCCGATCCCCTCCCGGAAGCGGAAGGCCGATGTCGGGTTCGTCGTGTAGATCGACGACGACAGCCCGTACCCGGGCGCGTTCGCGAGTTCGATCGCGTGCTCCAGGTCGCGGTAGGGCAACACGCCGATGATCGGCCCGAACGTCTCGGTCGTGAAGAGCTTGTCGCCGGGGCGTAGATCTGCGACGACCGCCGGGTGGTAGTACAAACCGGACGGCTGACCGGTGAAGCCGTCCCGTGGGTTGTCCGGTCCGATTCGTCCCGTCGACGTCGAGCCCAGAACCCGATGGTACGGCTCGATCCAGCTCAGGAATTCCTCGTAGCGCCGGGCGAAGCGCTCCGCGAGCAGCGGGCCGTAGAGGACGTTCTCGCGCGTCGGATCGCCGACGATCGCTTCGCGCAGAGCGACGTCGAGCGAGGTCAGGAACTCCTCGTAAACCGACTCGTGGACGATGGCCGTACCGAGCGACGTACACCGCTGCCCGGCCGACCCGAAGCCGCCGAACAGTGCACCCTCCACGGCGAGAGCAACCTCGGCGTCGCCGGTCACGACCATCGGATTCTTGCCGCCGAGTTCGAGGCACGGTGTCTGCAGGTGGCGGCCGCACAACTCGCCGATGCGTACGCCGACGTCGGACGAGCCGGTGAACCCGACCTTGTCCACGAAGCCGCCTTCGAGCGCGCTCGTCAGGCCGGCGAACGTCGTCTCGCCATCGGCGTACACGACCTCGAACACGCCGTCCGGTACGCCGGCCCGCCGGATCAGCTCGGCAAACGCATGGGCCGACGCCGCGGCGTATTCGGCCGGCTTCCATACCACCGCATTGCCGCACAGCAACGCCGGAGCGATATACCAGGACGGTACGGCGACCGGAAAGTTGCCGGCCGTGATGATCGCGGCCACGCCGACCGGCACCCGGAACGTGAACAGTTGCTTGTCCGGCATCTCACTCGGGACGGTCTGGCCGTAGAGCCGCCGGCCTTCACCGAGGAAGAAGTCGCAGGTGTCGATGATCTCCTGCACCTCGCCACGGGCCTCGACGATCGGCTTGCCGATCTCCCGCGTGACGATCTGGGCCAGCGCCTCCTTGTTCGCCGCCACCAGCCTGGACAGGTTGCCGATCACCTGCCCTCGTACCGGCGCCGGGACGCGAGCCCACGTCCGCTGAGCGGCCTTCGCGGAGCGGCACGCGTCGACGAACGTATGGGCGTCGGCCAGCGCGACGCTGGCCACCTCGTCCGTCAGGTTTGCCGGATTCTTCGAGGTCAGCACCGTTGCGTCGGATGAGGCGCCGATCGGTCGGCCGCCGATGGTCGAGGTCAGCATGACGCCAGCCTAAGTCCACGCCGTCCTCGGGACCTCACTCACGGTCCGCCGAAGCGCTTCAGCACGTCCGAGCAGCCGACACAGACCACGACGATGATGGCGACCAGAATGAGCCAGATCGTCGGCATGCCCCATCGACGACGGTCCTCGGGTGGCAACCGGTCTCGCGACGCCATGTCCATGCACCTGCCGAGTCGAAGATGTCCGCAACATAACACCGACGTACGCGGCCGTGGGGGCAGTCGAAATCGGCGCCGGCGGCCACCCTTCCGCCGCCCACATGCCGCCGCCCATGCTGCCGCCCACATCGGACGGTCGCGGTGAGACTCGCGGCGATCCTCAGGCCGGCACGGCGAGAACGGCGAGCGCCGCGTCGACGACAAGCCGCTTTTCCCGCTCGGTCAGCCGGGTGCGAACGGCCCGCTCGCGGGCGTACGACCCATCCGGACCCACGGTGTCGAAGCGGGGAGCGATCGCACCCGCGTTGATCACACCCAGCGCGCACCGGCCCCGGAGAGCCGCCGCCGGATCGTCCGAGTCCGCCAGCGACCGCTGTAGGGCCGCGATCCGCTGCGGCATCGACCGCCGGATCGTCAAACCGTGCAGGACCGACGGGTCACCCATCAACGACCGCAACAGGACGCCGTGCTCGTCGAGCAGGTTCACCAGCCGTTCCAGCAGGTCACGGTCGATCTTGCCGGCCGCGGCGGCGTCGAGCACGAACTGGTCGAGGTCTTCGAGCAACGGTGCGACCAGCGCGTTGAGGACTTCCTCCTTCGAGGCGAAGTGGTAGTAGAGCGAGCCCTTGGTCATGCCGAGCCGCTCCGAGATGTCCCGTACGGACGTGCCGGCGTACCCCTGCTCGATGAACAGGTCGACGGCGATGTCGAGGATGCGCTGACGGGTATCGTCGGCAGCGCTTCCAGCGGTGCGGGCCACCAGTTTCGCCTCCTCGGTAATGCGCCTCGCAGACGGACGCTACACTCCTCAAGCGTAGATACCGACCGTTCGATTAAATAGGTGGATCATGGCAGGCATTGCGCGCTGGTGTGTCCGGCACAGTTGGACCGTCATCGGCATCTGGCTGATCGCACTGATCGCGCTGGGTGCGGTCGACCGGGCGGTCGGGAACGCCTACAGCGACAACTTCAACCTGCCCGGTACGGAGTCGACGAAGGCGCTCGATCTGCTGCAGACCGCCTTTCCGAACCAGGCCGGCGAAGCCGACACCATCGTCTGGCACGTCCAGTCGGGCAAGGTCACCGACAGCGCGGTCCAACAACCGATCACCGCGATGCTCGACAAGGTCGCGCATTCGCCGTCCGTACGCGGCGTCACCAGCCCCTACTCGCCCACCGGGGCGGCGCAGATCAGTCGTGACGGCCAGACGGCCTACGCCACCGTGCAGTGGCCAGGGTTCGGCGCGCAGATCCCGGCCGCCTCGGTGAAGAACCTGATCACGATCGCCGACGACGCGCGGACGAGCCAGATCCAGGTGGAACTCGGCGGTCAGGCGATCCAGCAGGTCAACCAGGTCTCCACGAACCTGTCCGAAGGCGTTGGCATCGTCGCCGCCGCCGTCGTTCTGCTGCTCGCCTTCGGATCGTTCTTCGCCATGCTGGTGCCGCTCCTGGTGGCGATCTTCTCGCTACTGCTCGGTAGTTCGGCCATCATTTTGCTGAGCCACGGCATGGCCATCAACAACCTGTCGCCGGTCTTTGCCATCTTGATCGGGCTCGGCGTCGGCGTCGACTACGCGCTGTTCATCGTCACGCGACATCGCAACGGCCTGAAGAGCCGGGCTTGATGTGGAGGAGTCGATCGTCCAGGCGTTGAACACGTCCGGACGAGCCGTGCTCTTCGCCGGCGCGACGGTGTGCATCGCGATGCTCGGCCTGCTGGTGCTCCGGGTCGACTTCCTGGCCGGCCTCGGCGTGCCGTCCGCCCTCATGGTGCTGTTCACGGTGCTCGCCGCCATCACGCTGCTGCCGGCGTTGCTGGCACTGCGGATCGGTCACAAAGACATCTTCCGGATGCGGGTGCTGAGCCGGCGGGAGCGGCGCCGGCTGGCGACCGAAGGCCCGTACGACGAGCACGCCACGGGCGGCTGGGCGCGCTGGTCGGCGTTCGTGGCGCGGCATCCGAAGGCGCTCGCTGCTGGCGCGTTCGCGATCATCGTGGTGCTCGCGATCCCGTTCTTCTCGCTCCGCCTCGGCACCGGCGACCAGGGCAATGATCCGAAGGGCTCGACCACACGCAATGCGTACGAGCTGCTCGCCGACGGGTTCGGCCCGGGCTTCAACGGGCCGCTCCAGCTGGTCGCGACCGTACCCACGGCGGCCGATGCGCAAGCATTCGCCCAGCTGACGGCGACGGTCAAAGCCACGCCGGGCGTCGCGGCGGCCAACGCCGCGCCAATCAAGCCCGGCCAGCAACTCGCCGTCATGCAAGTCATCCCGACGACGTCGCCGCAGGACAAGGGCACAACCGACCTGATCAACACGTTGCGGTCGGAGGTCATCCCCAAGGCCGAGAGCGGCACCACCATGCGCGTGTACGTCGGCGGTCTGACCGCGATCTTCAACGACTTCTCGCACGTCCTGTCGAGCAAGCTGCCGCTGTTCCTGGGCGTGATCGTGGTGCTCGGTTGCATCCTGTTGTTGATCGCGTTCCGGAGCATCGTCGTGCCGCTCACCGCGGCGGTGATGAACCTGCTCGCGGCCGGTGCCTCGTTCGGTGTGGTGGTCGCGTTCTTCCAGTTCGGCTGGGGTTCGGATGCGCTCGGCCTCGGGCGGGCCGGTCCCATCGACGCATTCGTGCCGGTGCTGACGCTGGCCGTGCTCTTCGGCTTGTCGATGGACTACCAGGTCTTTCTCGTCAGCCGCATGCACGAGGAGTGGGTGCACACACGGCAGAACCGCGCCGCGGTCATCACCGGCCAGTCGTCCACTGGCCGCGTGATCACGGCCGCCGCGACGATCATGATCCTGGTGTTCCTCGCGTTCGTGTTCGGCGGCCAGCGGGTCGTCGCGGAGTTCGGCATCGGCCTCGCGAGCGCCGTCTTCATCGACGCGTTCATCCTGCGTACCGTGCTCGTGCCGGCGCTCATGCACATGTTCGGAGCGGCCAACTGGTGGCTGCCGCGGTGGATCGACCGCTGGCTGCCGCACCTGTCGGTCGAGCCGCCCGAGCCGGTCGTCGAGCTGCCCGCGGACGAGCCGGTTGGCGCCGCGCGCTGACCGGCTCGGCCGACCGGCTCGTCTGACCGGCCGTGCTACGACGGCTCAGGCGGGGCCGACGAGGGCGGTGCGCAGCGCCGCTACCTCGTCGACGGTGAGACCGAACGCATTCGCCCAGCCGGACATGTCACGCCATTCGCGGGCGACCAGATCGAGTGTGGCCGCCATCGTCTCCGGCCGGGGCTCCCAGGCGTCGTAGTAGGCCGGCCCCATCACCGGGAGACCGAGGTGGCGTCGACGGTCCTCCGCCCGCTCGCGGATCGCCGCGCTGGCCCGGGTGCTGCGCGCGTAGTCGACGCAGATGTCCTCGTCGGACACGCCGGCCAGGCCCAGCAGCATCGCCGACACGACGCCGGTCCGGTCGCAGCCGATGTGGCAGTGCACCACGGCCGGTAGGGATTCTGGGACAGACAGTCGTCGTACGAGGTCGGCCAGCGCCGGGCCCTGCATCGCAAGCAGGCGGAAGTAATACTCCGAGCGCGATTCCGTGGGGATCGAATCCGTACACGGCAGTCCGACGTACGTGATCGGAGCCGAGGCTAGGGGACCCCGTCCGAATTTGTCGACCTCGACGGTGTCCCGCAAATCGACGATCGTCGCGAGACCGGCGTCGACCAGCCGCGCGGCGTCGGACTCCGTCGCGTAGCTCAGCGAATCGCTGCGGAAGAGTCGGCCCGGCCGGATGACACCGCCGTCGGCCGGAATGCCGCCGAGATCGCGGAAGTTGACCAGTCCCTCGAACACGTAGCCGCGGGCGACCGCCGCCACTAGAGCCCCTTCACCCAGCGATAGGCCTGCATCACCCACGCCGTCTCCTGGAGATAGGTCACGCCGACGGCGAAGAGAAACGCCGCCGTGCCCAAGTGGGCGCCGTGCGCACCGTTTCGCGGCTTGTGCATCCAGCCCTCGATCACGAGACGACCGAGCAGCCGCAGCACCATGAACAGACCGACCGCGACGACCGCCGTTGCGACCAGGAAACCCGGTGCGAGGACCGCGCCGGACTTCCGGTTCGCCGCGGCCCACACGAACCAGCACAGCACCGCGAAGGACGCGCCCGCGATCGTCCAGCCGCCGCCCTTCCGCAACGTTCGAAGGTTCACCCTCGGTCGCCGGCTGACCCGCGCACCCTGGTTCGGCGGTCCGCCGACATAGGTGCCTTCCGGAGCCGCGTACCCACTGGGCTCCGGTGGGCGGGCGACGACCTGCGCCCGGCCGACCATCGCGCCACCGGCGGCCGGCGCCGGTTGGACCGCGGTCGGGCGCGGCGACCCAGATCCCGCCGCGGCTGCGGATGCCGGCCGCGGCGACCCGGATGTCGGCCGCGGTGACCCGGAGATCGGCCCGGCCGGCGACGCCGGCGAGACGGGGGCGGGCATGACCGGGGCGACCGCGCCGGGCAACGCCGCGGCGGGCGGGCGCCCGACCTTGGCCCGCAGTGCGACGAGCTCCCGCTCCAGTGCCTCGATTCGCATGAACGCATCGGTCTCGGTGCCGGTCAACGCCGCCCGGGCGCGGCCGACCGCCCGGGGCGCCGGTTGACCGGTGACGACCGGTCGATCCGACCAGTCCAGCCCCATGTCCGGGACGTGACTCGCGCGTACGAGTTTGACCAGCGTCTGCGTCCAGTCGGTCAACTCGTACGTCGACGGACGGTCCTGCGGTCGATCGGCGAGCACGGCCAGCATGTGATCGCGCAGCGCCGGTCGTCCGGTGAACACGTCGTGGCGGTCCATCGGCGGAGCGCCACTCCCCCGCGGTGCGACGCCCGAGATCAGGAAGAACGCGACGGCGCCGAAGCCATGGACGTCGTACGCGGGCGTGACCTCGCCACTGAGCGCCTCCGGCCCACCCGACTCCGGCGTGTACGCGATCTGGGTGATCTCGGCACTGCGCCAGTAGCGCGCGCCGGTGAAGTCGATGAGCCGCGTGTCGCCGTTGGTCAGCACCATGATGTTGGACGGCTTGACGTCCATGTGCAGCACCGGACAGATGGTGACGTTGTCCGGCTCGTGCATGGCCTTGAGCGACTCGGCCAGGCCGAGCAGCGACGCGGTGGCCGACAGCCGGTTGGTGGCGCCGAAGCCGGCCTTCGACGTCACATAGTCCCGCAGATTGATGCCGTGCAGATAGTCGTACACCTGGTAGGGCACCGCGTCCTGGCTGGCCGGCGCGACGCCGGTCACGTGCGGCGGCGGACCGTAGAACCCGTCCACTCGCCGGCAGATGCCGGGCACGCCTCGCGTGTTCAGATCCATGAGCGCCGCGTCGCCCTTGTCCCAGGAGCGAAGTTCGTCGGCGATCGTCCGCTTCGGGTTGATCCGGAACACTTTGACGGTTACCGACGTCGACGTCACCCCGCCGCACAGCCGTACACCTCGGTAGACGTCGGCCTGCCCGCCGGCCCCGAGGCGGGCCACCAGTCGGTATCGCTGGAACGTCTCGGCGAGCGGGCTGGCTGGGCCGCACACGAGGTCGACCACTGCGGACTCGCCCATGACCCACCCTTCGCGGCATCCGGTGCCGGAGCGCTATGTGGCCGTACCCGGAATGGCACGCCGACTTCGAGCGTAGCGAAGCCGCGCCGCTGCGACCGCGTGTGTCTTCCCAAGCGCCTGGACCGACGGTCGGCGCACTCCCCGGCGGCCGTGATTGGCGGTCGGTCCAAGGCACTCGGATCGGCCCCCGTCCGGCACGGCCGGCCGGGTAATCAGGTCGCGCGGTAGGCAACGATGAGCTACACAGTCAGGTGTGACGAGTGACTACGAATTGCGCACCGCGGTCGACGACGACTGGCCGGTCCTGGCGAAGCTCATGGGCGAGGCGTTCAACGAGGACATGGACGACGACTTCAACGAGCTCGAGCACAGCGTGTTCGAGCCGGCCAGGTCGATCGTGGCGACCCAGAACGACGCGATCGTCGGCATGGTCTCGGCGTTCACTCGCGATCTGACCATCCCCGGCGCTGTCGTGCCGGCCGCCCACGTGACCATGGTCAACGTCGGCGCCACCCATCGTCGTCAGGGCCTGCTACGTCGCATGATCGACAAGCTCCACTCAGACAGCATCGGCCTCGGTGAGCCCGTCGCGGTGCTGTATGCCAGCGAGGGCCGGATCTATCAGCGATTCGGCTATGGCCCGGCGACCCAGCGGCTGACGATCGAAGCCAACGCCCGCGAGGTGGCGTTGCGTGATCCGGCCCGCGATGACGAGGGACAGCTGCGGCCTGTTCCGCCGGACTCCCTCGACGTGTTCGAGAAGGTCTTCGAGGAGGCTCGCGGCCAGCGACCGGGTTGGACGGCGCGGGACGAGCGCTGGTGGCGGTACTGCACAGCGGACATCAAGTCGGTCCGCAACGGAGCGACGCCGCTGCGGGCCGTCGTCCATGATGGGCCTGGCGGCGTCGACGGGTACATGCTCTGGCGGACCAAGAGCCGAGTGGTCCGAGACCGGTCCGAACGGCCAGGTCATCGTGCGGGAGCTCATCGCGAACACGCCTGAGGCCTACCGAGCCTTGTGGCGCTTCGCGCTCTCCGTCGACCTGACCCGCTCGGCTCGGCAGCGCTTCGCGGCCATCGACGAGCCGTTGCAGTTCCTCGTCAACGAGCCGCAGGCGCTTGGCATGCGGCTGGTCGACGGACTCTGGCTGCGGCTTCTCGACGTGCCGGTCGCGCTGGCCGCCCGCCGCTATGCGGCGCCGGTCGACGTCGTGATCGAGGTGACGGATCCGAACATCTCGGCCAACGCGGGTCGGTTCCGGCTCGTCGGCGACCAACGATCCGCTACGTGTACGCGGACGGACGAGCCGGCCGACATCGTGGCGACCGCGCACGCGCTCGGCTCCGCGTACCTGGGCGGTGCCCCGTTGACGGCGTTCGCGGCCGGCGGTGACGTACGGGAACTGCGCCCGGACACCCTCGCACGCACGTCCGTCGCGTTCGGCTGGCACCGCGCGCCCAGCTCGATCGAGATGTTCTAGAGCCCATCAAGATGTTCTAGAGCCGGCCGACCGATCCCTGACGTGCCGATCCAGATGCCGACGGTGCCGCTGTTGACCTATTACTCGCGGTACCGTCGGCGCATGGTCGAGCGGTCGGACGGTGAGCGGCGTCGACGACGCGTGCGCGGCACCCGCTCGAGTCAGCCGACGCCGACGGCCGCGCCGGCGACCGAGCCCGACGTCACTCCGCACGGACCCACTGCTCCCGCGCCCAGCGCATCACCGAGCCCCCCTCGATCCGGGCCAGTGTCTGAGCGTCCGAGCGATACCCGCCGCCGCCGACCCGACCACGGTCGGGAGCGCGAGCCCTATGACAGCCACCTGGCGGTGCCGGCCGAGGATCATGAACGTGGTCTTCGGGGGTTGATCGGTGGTGGGTCATCCCAGGTCAGCGTCGACGCGGCGATGCGGGCGCGCGACTCGTCCCGGCCGACCGACGCCGACATCGCCCACGCCGAGGAAACACTGACCATCGTCCACCGCGGCTGGGTTCCGCGGGACACATAGTCTTGCGCTGCGGGTCGCCGGGCCTTCGCGCGTCGGACCGGCCCTCTGGCGGCCCGGTTCAGCCGGACAGCGGCGGCAACTCGTGCGTCTTTTCGTACGCGGCCACCTGGTCGATCCGTCGCTGGTGCCGCTCCGCGCCGCTGAACGGTGTGCGCAGGAAGGCCAGCACGAATTCGGTCGCCTGGTCGACCGGATGCTCGCGGGCACCGATCGCGACGACGTTCGCGTCGTTGTGCTCACGGGCCTTCTGAGCGGTGTCCGGATTCCACGCGAGGGCGGCCCGTACGCCGACGACCTTGTTGGCCGAGATCTGCTCGCCGTTGCCGGAGCCTCCGATCACGATCCCGAGGCTGCCGGGGTCGCCGACGACCGCGATTCCGGCCGCGATGCAGTGCGCCGGGTAGTCGTCCTCCGGGTCGTACGTCTTGGGACCGACGTCGACCACGTCGTACCCCTGGCCGGGCAGCACGTCGACGAGGTGTGCCTTCAACTCGAAGCCGGCATGGTCGGAGCCGATGTACACGCGCATACCGCGCAGTCTCGCACAGCAATATTCGCCTCGCGGCTGCCGCCAGACATCGGCGGCTTGGTCAGCGCCCGCCGAGTTCGGCGACGACGAGCCCGGCCCGCGCCTTCGGCGTGAACCAGGTGCTCTTGCGCGGCAGCTTGCGCCGGGCCAGGTTCACCGCGACGAAATCGTCGACCGTCACCGGCGGGATGAGGATCGCCAGGCCGGCCCGACCCGCGTCCACCTCGCCCCGCAGCCAGTCGGCCGGATAGTCGCCGCCGACGTACGTGATCGCCTTGTCTCCGGGGTCGAGGCCGAGCACGTCGGCCAGGATGATCCGCTCGACGAGCGCATGGTCGAGGTTGTCGACGTCGGTTGCCCCGGGCGTCGACGGGAGGCGGACCGCGAATGCGGCGTCCGGGCCGGCGTAGAGATGGACCGTGCCCCGTTCGGACGGCGGGCCGTCGGTTGCCCGTACCGGCGTGATCTCGGCGCCCGCGGCCCCCAGACGCTCGACCAGCTCGGCCACCGCGGGTGCGGTCGCGACGAGCCGGTTGTACGGCTGGATCGCGACCGAGGTCGGTGTGGTGATGACCGCGAGGAACCGCGGCAGCTTCGCCATCTGGGCCGCGAGGCTCCGATGGTTGCCGTCGGCGACCACGAGGTCACCCGAGCCGGCCAGCGCGAGCAACTCGTCGCGGCGGTCGGCCGTGAGCACCGGCCACAGTTCATGCCGGCGACCGGCCTGGTCGACGTCGCTCACCACCGGAGTGCCGAACTCCTCGGCGGTGGCGGCGAGCGCCGTCTGCAGCGCCGGCGCCTGGTCGGTCGCCAGCAGCAGCACCGGCGACAGCAAATGGCCGATGTGTTCGGCCAGCGCGACCCGCTCGCGCACCTTCTCGATGAACACGTCCTCGTTGCGGATGACATGACCCGGTTCGTCGGCCGCGGTCGAGATCTCGGCGGTGTCGATCATGCACCACAGCCCGTATCCCGCGGTGCCGTCGGGTGCCGTGATTCCGTAGACGACGGCGACATCGTCGTACGGCACGTAGCGGCCGGCGTCCTTCGCCGCCGCCAGCCGTTCGGCGGCGGCCGGCAACGACGCCTCGATCGTGCGACCGAGACTGTCCGGCGCGCGATGGGGCATCTCGACCCCGAGCGCGCTCATCGGGTTCGCCGCGATGATCGCGGTGATCTCCGCCTCGTCGGCGAACTCGTCGTAGTTCTGCGAGCCGGTCGACAGGCCCTCGGGGCCGCCCGCGGACAACCAGGCCCGCCCGATCGGATGCGCGATGGTCATGGTTCGACGCTACCGGGCGGGCACCGGCCGTTTTGGCCAGACCCGACAGTGGTCCGCAGAATCGGACGGACGCCGCGCGTTGTGGCGCGGCCGGTCCGTACCGACGGGAAGTGGACGCGCTGGCGCGAGTCTCAGTCGAAGATCGGCTTCGCCTCGCGGGTGCGCTTGATCTCATAGAAACCGGGAGTGCCGGCGACCAGGAGGACGCCGTCCCACAGCTTGCCTGCGGCTTCGCCCTTCGGGCGCGGGGTGATCACCGGTCCGAAGAACGCGATCTGGTCGCCGTCCGGACCAGGCGTGTGGATGACCGGCGTTCCGACGTCCAGGCCGACCGGCTTCATGCCCTCGTTGTGGCTCTCCCGGACGCGGTCGTCGAACTCGGTCGACGTCGCCGCGTCGGCGAGCGCGGTATCGAAGCCGCATTCGGCCAGCACACCCTCGTAAAGCTCGGGACCGAGCGCCTGCTTGTCGTGGTGGATCCGGTTGCCGAACGCGGTGTAGAGCGGACGGAGCGCGTCGGTGCCGTACTTCTGCTCGACCGCGATCGAGACTCGGACCGGGCCCCATACCCTCGGCCAGACGCGCCCGGTAATCCTCCGGCAGATCCGTACGGTTCTCGTTCAGCACGGTCAGACTCATGACGTGGAACCGGATATCAACCGGCCGCACCTGCTCAACCTCGAGCAGCCAGCGCGACGTGATCCACGCCCACGGGCACCTCGGGTCGAACCACATGTCCGCTTTGACACGCTCTTCAGCCATTGATTGCGCTCCCTTGCCGTAAATGCCCACCACGGATGGGGGTCCTTACTATTGTTGCCCCGTCAAGTGTCTGACCCGATACCTCACCCGTGTGTCTCAGGCCACTGCTGGCGTCGTCGGGCGACCGTGAAAGACTTGCTTCACGCCCGCGCCGGCCGGCCCGGGACGACGGGGACCCGTACGAATGGAGCTGTTCAGCGTGGCCGGAGTACGCAATCTGACGCAGATCGAGGCCGCGGAACGTGCCCGGCTCCTCGACGTGACCTCGTACGACATCACGATCGACCTCACCGACGGCACCGGCGGCCCGGGTGAGCGGACCTTCCGATCGACGACCGTCATCACATTCGGTTGTACGGAACCCGGCGCGTCCACGTTCATCGAGGCGGCGATGGACCGGATCCGGTCGGCCACCCTCAACGGCTCGCCGATTGACGTCGGCGGCTGGAGTCGCCGAGAAGGGCCTGACCCTCACCGATCTCGCCGCGCAGAACACCCTCGTGATCGACGCCGACGCGCTCTACTCCACCACCGGCCAGGGCCTGCACCGCTCGGTCGACCCGGTGGACAAGGAGGTCTACCTCTACAGCCAGTTCGAGACCGCGGACGCGCAGCGCGTGTTCGCGAGCTTCGACCAGCCCGACCTGAAGAGCGTCTACACCTGGCACGTCACCGTGCCGGCGCACTGGTCGGTCATCTCGAACTCGCCGGTCGAGTCGACCGAGCCCGGCGAGTACACGACCAGCAAGACCTTGCATTTCGCACCGTCGGCCCGGATGTCGCACGTACATCACCGCGATCTGTGCCGGGCCGTACCACGAGGTGCGCCAGCAGCACGACGGGATCGACCTCGGTATCTTCTGCCGGCAGTCGATGAAGCGTTACCTCGATGACGACGACCTGTTCCTCATCACCCGGCAGGGCTTCGACTTCTTCCACGAGCAGTTCGGTGTGCGCTATCCGCTGCCGAAATACGACCAGGTGTTCGTGCCCGAGTTCAACGCCGGCGCCATGGAGAACTTCGGCTGCATCGTGCACGGCGAGCAGTACTACATCTTCCGGTCGCAGGTCACCGACTACGAGTACGAGAACCGCGCGAACACGATCCTGCACGAGATGGCGCACATGTGGTTCGGCGACCTCGTGACGATGCGCTGGTGGGACGACCTCTGGCTGAACGAGTCGTTCGCCGAGTGGGCGAGCCACTGGTGCAGCGTGCACGCGACCCGCTTCACCGACGCCTGGACCGGCTTCCTGTCGCTGCGCAAGAACTGGGGCTACCGCCAGGACCAGCTCTCCTCGACCCACCCGGTCTACTGCGAGATCACCGATGTCGAGGCGGTCGAGGTCAACTTCGACGGCATCACGTACGCCAAGGGCGCGAGCGTCATCAAGCAACTCGTGGCGTACGTCGGGATCGACGCGTTCGTCGCCGGCCTGCGCGACTACTTCGGCAAGCACGCATGGGGCAACGCGACCTTCGGTGACCTGCTCACCTCCCTGGAAGCGGCCTCCGGCATCGAGTTGCGCGACTTCGCCGCCCAGTGGCTCGAGACCGCCCAGGTCAACACGTTGCGCCCGGAGATCGTGGTCGGCGACGACGGCACGTACGCCTCGGTCGTCGTACGCCAGGAGGCGCCGGCGGCCTACCCGACCCTGCGTACGCACCGGCTCGGCGTCGGCCTCTACGACCTCGTCGACGGTCGGCTCACCCGGCGCGAGACGGTCGTGGTGACAGTCAGCGGCGCGCGGACCGAACTCACCGAGCTCGCCGGTCGCCCGGCCGCCGCCGTGCTGCTACTCAACGACGAGGATTACGCGTACGCCAAGACGCGGCTCGACGAAGCGTCGCTGGCCACGGTCGTCACGCACATCGCGACATTCGACAACTCGCTCGCTCGTGCGATCGTCTGGGCGGCGGCGTGGGACATGGTCCGCGACGCGGAGATGGCCGCGCGCGACTACGTGGCCCTGGCCATCAACGGCCTGCCGGCCGAGACCGACATCAACCTGGTGACCGGAGTTCTGCGCCAGGCCAACGGCGCGTTGACGAACTACGCCGACCCGGCGTGGGCGCCGACCGGCTGGGCCGAGCTGAACGCCGCGGCCCGGAGTGCGATGACCGCCGCCGATGCGGGCAGCGGATTCCAGCTGGCCTGGGCCCGGTCGTACGTCGCGACGGCTCGCGCCGACGCCGACCTCGACGTGATCGCCGGCTGGCTCGCCGGCGACGGTGTTCCGGCCGGCCTGACCATCGGCACCGAGATCCGGTGGTCGATCCTGCAGGCGCTGACCGCCGCCGGCCGCGTCGGCGACGCCGAGATCAACGCGGAGCTCGACAACGACCGTACGGCCGGCGGCGAGCGGCAGGCCGCGATCGCGACCGCGCTCATCCCGACGGCGGCGGCGAAGGCCGAGACCTGGCGGCGGCTGACGGCGGACGAGGCATTGCCGAACTGGCTGCAGCGTTCGTTGCTCGGCGGCTTCCAGCACCCGTCGCAGGTCGCGCTGACGGCGCCGTACGCCGAGAATTACTTCGCGGTGATCGACCAGATCTGGGCGACGCGCGACAGCGAGCCGGCGCAGGAATTCGTCGAAGGCGCATACCCGTCGTTGCAGGTCAGCGAGCAGACTGTCGCGGCGACCGACGGGTGGTTGGCCGCCGCCGGACGACCGACGAGCCTGCGGCGCCTGGTCGCCGAGGGCCGCGACGGCGTGGTCCGGGCACTCGCGGCACGGGCCAAGGACGCCGCCGCGTCCTAGTCGGACGGTTCGAACGCGCAACTGTACGGAACTTGGGCGCTCCCCCGACCGGGAGGCGCCCAAGTTCCGTACAGTTTGCCGAACTCGATGATCTTGACTGACGAGCGTAGCTAGAAGCGGCCGGCCTGGTTGGCGAGCTGGGCGATACCGGCGACGAGACCGCCGGCGAGATCTCCGCCGCCGAACGCAGCGGCCATCGACAGAGCGGACAGCTTCGCCTGACGGTCGGGCACCCGGCGGCGTGCCTCGTGACCGGTCACGATCTCCAGGACCCGTTGGTTGGGCGAGACCGCGACGAGCACGCTGCGGTCGGGGTCCTCGAGTTGGCTGTGCAGCTTCTCGGCGAATCCGCGCACCGGCTGGTCGAGTTCGCCGACGTACACGCTGAACGTCAGTCCGGTCGATTCGTCCGCACCGCGCAGCGCGTCGTCGAGCCGCAGCAACTGGCGCGTCGTGAAGGGGCCGTTGAGCACCTCGGGCCGTGCCGCGATGGCGGACTTGTCACCAGCTGTCACTTGCGCCTCCGGTCTCGCCATAACTAACGGTCGACAGGCCCGAGCCGCTGCCATGCCCCGCATCGGCGGAGCCGTGAGCGGCCGCGCCGTCGGCGGTGCCGGCAGATTCCGTACCCCCGGAAAGGGCGTGGGCCGTGGAGCCGGCGCCGAGCTCATGGCCCGCCGACGACGCACCGGTGCCGGTCGTCTGCTTGTTCGCGACGAACCAGACGGCCGTCTGGTTGAACGGGCGTCCCGGCCGGTAGCGCTTGCTCCGCGCGGCGCTGCCGCCGTAAACGAGGCCATAGATGATCGCGATGACCGCTGCGGGTATGCCGACAAACACCAGAACGGTCTCTGTAATGGTCAACTCAACGCCCCCATGGCGCCGTAGGGTTCCGGGTGCACCGGCACGCCCGCCGTGGCGGTGCGGCACATCCCGCGGGACGCACTCACGGTAGCGGAGCATCCTGGCAGGTCCGCCGGCTGGGTGCCGATGAACCGTCGACCGCTCGCTACGGTGGCAGGATGAACGCCTCGCCGCGCGCGAACGACGCCGACCGACGTGAGCCTAGCGACGGTGCGAGCGCTGGCGATGCGGATCGCCGCGACACACCGGTCGATCACCTGGCCAGGGCGGAGTCGGCCGATCGCGCCGATCCGTTGGCCGGCTTCCGCGAACGCTTCGTCATCGACGATGCCGATCTCATCTATCTGGACGGCAACTCACTCGGTCGGTTGCCGACGGCGACCCGTGAGCGGTTGCGCCAGGTGGTCGATGTCGAATGGGGCACCGAACTGATTCGCGGTTGGGATCGCTGGATCGACCTGGGCCGCGAGACGGGCGACCTGATCGCGCGAAATCGTGGGCGCGCAACCCGGCGAGATCGTCCTATCCGATTCGACCAGCGTAAACCTCTTCAAACTGGCGTCGGCCGCGCTGGACGCCCGCCGCGGGCGGACCGTGATCGTGACCGACGACGACAACTTCCCCACCGACAAGTACGTGCTGCAGGGCCTGGCCGAAGCGCGCGGCCTGGAACTGCGGGTGATTCCTACCGACATCGACGACGGCCTGCGTCGCGACGACGTGGTCGCGGCCATCGGACCGGACACCGCTCTGGTGTGCCTGTCGCACGTGGCGTACCGGTCCGGGGCGGTCGCCGACATCGCCGGCATCACGGCGGCGGCCCACGACGTCGGCGCGTTGATGATGTGGGACCTGTGTCACTCGGCCGGCGCGGTGCCGGTCGGACTCACGTCGGCGAACGTCGATCTTGCGGTTGGCTGCACGTACAAGCACCTGAACGGCGGGCCCGGGGCGCCGGCCTTCCTCTACGTACGCGCCGACCTCCAGCCGATCCTGCGATCGCCGATCTGGGGCTGGTTCGCGCAGCGCGACCAGTTCGCGATGGGTGCGAGCTACGACCCGGTCGAGACCGTCGACCGCTTTCTGGTCGGCTCTCCCCCGATCCTGAGCGGGTACGCAGCGCGGGAAGGTGCCCGCGTCTCGGCCGAGGCCGGAATCGACGCGATCGCCGCCAAGGCGCGTGCCCTCACGGCGTACGCCGTCGAACTGTTCGACGACTGGCTGGCCGCGGACGGATTCCGCCTCGCCTCGCCCCGCGACCCGACCCGGCGCGGCGCTCAGATCACCCTGCACCACCCGCAGGCGTGGCAGATCTGCCAGGCGCTCAAGGCCGCGGACGTGATCCCGGACTTCCGGACCCCCGACCGGCTCCGCCTGGGCTTCGCGCCGCTCTACACCCGGTTCGTCGATGTGTACGAAGGGATGCGACGGCTCCGGGAAGTCATGACGAGTCACGCGTACGACGGGTTTTCCGCGCACCGCGGTCGCGTGACCTGACGACGCCTATTCCCCGCTTATCCCCTCGTACAGCAACAAAAGCCGTGATACTGGCGGCATGCCTACGGCGTCACCAGGTCGGGTCCGGCGGGGCGCCGTCGGACTCAAGTCCGGGCTGGTCGCGGTCGTCGCCACCGGATCATTCGCGTTAGCGGCCGCCGTCCTGCCCGGGACCCCGGCATCGGCGGCCACGATCCTGCTCATCACGCCGAGCACGATCGAGGCCGGCTTCGCCGTCACGCTGAGCGCCACCTGTGGCGACAACGTCAATCCGGCCATCGTCACCTCGAAGGTCTTCGGCACCGTCACGCTGGTGCCGGACAAGGGGAAGCTCCACACGAGCATCACCGTGCCGTTGACCACGAAGGCCGGGACGTACAACGTCAACTCTGAGCTGTGCGAGCGGCCAGACGACCACGTCCAATTTCTCGGTCATCCGGCCGACGTCGCCGCCGCACACCGTGAATCCGACCGTCGGGCCGGCGACCGGCGGCGGCGAGATGGCCGCCTCCGACGGTGCGCGGATCGCGATCTTCGGTGGGCTCGGCGCCGTTGTGCTCGGTGTTGTCGTCTGGATCGTGTCGGCCGTCCGTAGGCGGACGACCTTCGGCGGTTGACCACGGTGGTCGCGGTACGACGGCCCCCGAACGCCCTCATCGTCCTCGCGCTGATCTTCGGCGGACTGTTCGCGGCCGGAGCTGGCCTGGGCGCCCTCGCCGGCGCGCCGGTGCTGCCCGGCCTCGGCCTCGCGCACTCCGAGCCGGGCGGGCCCGCCGCGAAACCGATCGCCCGGTCGACTCCCACCAAGATCAGCATTCCGGCGATCGGCGTTTCGGCGCCGGTCGACAAGGTCGGTCTCGCGCCGGATGGAGCGATCGGCGTGCCGCCGCTGTCGGACAACAACCTTGCCGGCTGGTATTCCGGTGGACCGGCACCCGGACAACTCGGACCGGCGGTGATCGTCGGCCACGTCGACGGACCGAGCGGGAAGTCGATCTTCTATCGACTCGGCCAACTCAAGCCGGGCGAGAAGGTGCACGTCGACCTGGCCAACCATCACGTGGCCCTGTTCACCATCTATTCGGTCGAGTACTACCCGAAAGGAAAGTTCCCCGGCGATCGCGTGTACGGCGACATGAGCCGGCCGGGACTGCGGCTCATCACGTGCGGCGGAAGCTACCTCGGCGGCTCGGCCGGCTACGCCGACAACATCGTGGTCTACGCATCGATGACCCTGCGCGGCTGAGACAGGCGCGCCAGCGCTGCGACGGCCCTTCGGCGTCGCTACGCCGCGGCGGGCAGGTCGAGCCAGTCCGACCAGCGCGGATCGGGCGTACGGTGACCGAGCACACGCCACGCCTGTCCACGCGGTGGCGCCGGCTGCGAATGCAGCCGCCAACCGAGTTCGGTGATGAGCCGGTCGCCCTTGCTGTGGTTGCAGCGCGCGCACGCGGCGACGACGTTGTCCCAGTCGTGCTGGCCGCCCCGGCTGCGCGGCATCACGTGGTCGATCGTCTCGGCCGGACCCGCTGCAGTAGGCGCAGCGACCTCCGTCACGTGCGAACACCGCACGCCGGGAGAGGCCGACATGGGCGCGGTACGGTACCCGGACGTAGTGGGTCAGCCGGACCACACTCGGGACGGGCAGGGCCGTGCGGGCACTGTGCAGGATGCCGTCGCCGTCCACGACGCAGATCGCTTTGGCGGATAACACGAGGATGGTTGCTCGTCGCACTGACACGACACACAGCGGCTCATACGTCTGGTTGAGCACCAGGGAAGTGGAGCTGACTGCGGGTCGTATGTCAGGCATCGCGAGTCGCCTTCCGCCAGGTTTGCGCCATCTCGGTCGCGCACGGCAGTATCCGTGGGCCAATCGTCCCCGATAGGGGGCGCAAATGCACGTACTATTCGGTGGCTCCACGAT
Organism: uncultured Actinomycetota bacterium; assembly: GCA_963724705.1. Classification (GTDB taxonomy): domain Bacteria; phylum Actinomycetota; class Actinomycetes; order Mycobacteriales; family Micromonosporaceae; genus DASQPR01. The sequence goes on along the minus strand of CAVRVS010000002.1, from coordinate 462,506 downwards.
CAACCGCGGCTCGACTGTGGTATGCGACCGCGACCACCGGCCGGACGAAAGCGGGATGTCATCGGTGTACCTCGTTCCCTCCAGCCCACCGCCGATCGCCACGGTGACCACCACGGTCCTGCCGGGTGCCGTCCCGACGTCGGGTGTCGCGCCGACCCCGTCGCCATCGCCGTCGTGCCTGCGGGACAGCGATCTCTGCCGGTTCGTCTTCGACCACACGCATAACTCCTGGCTCGCCTCCAGCAGCTACTACCTGCTGATCAAGCCGCTCCGGATCCTGCTGATCATCGTGATCGCGCTGATCCTGCGCTGGCTGATCCAGCGGACGATCCGCAAACTCGTCGCCCGCACCGACGGAGGGTGAATCGCCGTCGTCGCTCAAGCCACTGCGATTGCGGCTCGCCGACGCGACCTTCCGCGAGCGGCGGCAACAGCGGGCCGAGGCGATCGGGTCGGTCCTGATGAGCTTCGGCACCGCCGCGATCTTTTCGATCGCGTTCCTGATGATCCTCGGCGAGCTGGGCATCCAACTCGCGCCGCTGCTCGCCAGCGCCGGCATCGCCGGGCTGGCCATCGGCTTCGGTGCCCAGACACTGGTCAAGGACATGATCGCCGGGCTGTTCATGCTGCTGGAAGATCAGTACGGCGTCGGCGACATCGTCGATCTCGGCGAGGCCAGCGGCACGGTCGAAGCGGTCGGATTGCGGACAACATCGATCCGCGACGGCGTGGGCGTGCTCTGGCACATTCGCAACGGCGAGGTCGTCCGGGTGGGCAACAAGAGCCAGGGCTGGGGCGTCGTGGTGATCGATCTGCCGATCGGATTCGCCCGTGTGGACAAGGCGACCGAGGCGCTCACCGCGGCGGCGCAGGAGATGGCCGCGGACCCACAGTGGAGCGAGAAGATGATGGGCACGCCCGAGGTGCTCGGTGTCGAGCAGCTCACCGTCGACGGCGCTATCCTCCGTACGACCGTGAAGGTGTCCGCCGAGGCTCAAGTCTCGGTGACCCGCGAGCTACGCAATCGGCTCACCACTGCGCTAGCGGTGGCCGGAGTCGCACGGGCGATGTCCGCTGGGCGGGTCTACCTCCGACCGCCAACGGAAGGTGGACCCGGGGATGGGACGAATGGCACGGACACAGGGGGAACTCGGGCGTGACCATCGTCGGCTAAGGCGGGGTCTCGCGCGGCACGGCTGATTCAGATATCGTCCTTTCGTTCAGTCGTATCGATTCGTTCACCCATCGACCGGAGGCCCCCGGTGACCCCCCCGAAGCCAGCCGCCGAACGTCCGGCGACCTTCGGGGACGTTTTCGCGGTTCCGGAATATCGCGCGCTGTTTGCCGCGAGCGCGATGTCGTGGATCGGCGACAACCTTGCCCGGGCGGCCGCGACCGCCCTCGTATTCAGCGTCACCGACTCGGTAGTCCTCTCGGCCGCGTCGTTCGCGATCAGCTACCTGCCGTCGGTGACATTCGGTCCGCTGCTCGCCGCCCTGGCCGAGCGCTACCCGCATCGCAAAGTGATGATCACGTGCGATGTCGTCCGCGCCGTGCTCATCTCGCTCGTCGCCATCCCGCACCTGCCGGTTCCAGCGATCCTGGTGCTGCTGTTCGCGACGGCGTTGCTGAGCCCAGCCTTCGACGCATCGCGGTCGGCGCTGCTCCCGCGCATCCTCGAAGGCGATCGCTACGTGGTCGGTCTTTCGATGAACGCGACGACGGCCAACATCGCCATGATCTTCGGGTACGTCGTCGGTGGCGCCATCGCCCCGTTCCACCCGCATGCGGCGATGCTCGTCGACGCGGCAACGTTCCTGGGCTCCGGCGCGATCCTCACCACGTGGATCCAACCCCGATCGGTGATCGCCTCGGCCGCGCAACGTCGCCGTCTTGTCACCGAAACGGTCGCCGGATTCCGGCTCGTGCTGCGCAGTCCGGTGCTGCGGGCCATCGCGGCCGTGGTGTTCTTCGGCGCGATGTTCGTCGTCGTCCCCGAGGGCCTCGCCGCCGCCTGGGCGTCCGAGTTGAGCCACCAGGGTGGCGACCGAGGCTTCGATCAGGCCTTCATCATGACCGCGAGCCCGGTCGGTGCCGTCATCGGCGCGATCGTCGTCGGCCGGCTGGTCTCGCCGGCCACCCGACAACGGCTGCTGCGACCGCTGGCCGTACTCGTTCCGGCGGCGCTCGTGCCGGTGTTTCTCACGCACTCGGTCGCGGTCATCGGAATGCTCGTCGCTCATCTCGTCGTTCGCCGTCGCCGGCCTGACCGCTCCCGCGAACGGGCTGTTCGTCCAGGCGCTGCCGGCCGAGTTCCGAGCCCGCGCGTTCGGCGTCATGCAGGCCGGGCTGGCGCTCTTTCAAGGAGCCGGCCTGCTCGCCGCCGGCTACATCGCCTCTCACGTCGAGGTGTCGACCGCGGTCACGATCTTCAGCGCGATCGGTGTCTGCGTCATGATCGGGATCAGCGTCCTCTGGCCGTCGCCGGAGCGGGTCGATGAAACGATCGCGTCCGTGCGAGCGCACAACGCCGTGACGATCGCCGCCGTGGACGGTCGCCGGCCGCGGCACGCCGCGCCGGAAGAGCCGGAGCCGGCCGTGACGTCCCAGATGGTCGCGGACGCCAGCGACCGGTCGGCGGGCTCCCGGTCGCACGCGTCGACCCAGCCGACCCCGCTGACGGCGCCGAGCGACATACCGGCGCAGACGGCCGCCCCGTCGCAACCGACCGCACCCAAGCCGGGGACGCGCTCGTCGATCGGTGGCTACGGCTCCGGGCAAAAGTCGCTTCCGCGAGCCATGCCACCGGCCGAGACGCCGTGGACCGGCTGATCCACTCACCGCCTGCGCCGGCCCGGGCGCCACGTGCCGGAAGCGCCGGCTACATGGCCAGTACCATTGGCCAGCGTGACGTTCTACGAGGCCGTCGGCGGCGAGCCGACGTTCCGGAAGCTGGTTGACGAGTTCTACGCGGGCGTCGCGACCGACCCCGTACTCCGGCCGGTATATCCGGAGGAGGATCTCGGACCGGCCGCGGAGCGCCTGCGGATGTTCCTCGAGCAGTACTGGGGCGGGCCGAAAACGTACTCAGAGCAGCGCGGACACCCGCGGCTGCGGATGCGCCACGCACCGTTTCACGTCGGCCCGAGGCAACGCGACGCGTGGCTCACCCACATGCGTGCGGCGGTCGATTCCCTGCACCTGAGTCCCGAGCACGATGCCGAGCTGTGGGAGTACCTCGAGCACGCGGCGCAATTCATGGTGAACACGTTCGAGGACTGACGCGCTCGAGCGACCTAGAGCAGCGCGCCCTCGTCGTGCAGCCAGCTGACGAAGCACTCGGACACCGCCACCGCACACTCGATGAACTCGACCAATTGCGCCTCGTGTACACCGGCGACGAGTGGCCACTGGACTTCCGCGTAGATCGGAAGCTGACCGACGTCGTTGAGGTCCCCGACGTACGCCTTGTTGAAGCGGCGCGTGTGGTTCCACTCGTTGACCGCCTCGTACGCCCGCTGCGCCCAGTCACCGGGAACGGTCGCGTGCGGACGGGCTCGGATCACGAGGATCTCGTCGACCGGCCCTTCGATCCCGAACAGCACCGCGTGCCGCTCCCACATCGCGAGCAGATCGCCGTCGGCGTCGCGGATGTACCGGATGTCGAGCTGATCGAGCGCCGCCGCGACACGGTCCGCCGAGATCGGCTCGATGGCGCCACACTGCCGCGGCACGATCGCGCCACTTGTGATCGCTTCGGGCGCGGCGCCCGAATAGTCCGCGACAGCCCATCGCACCGAACTGTGCCCGGCGTCGCCCTCACCCACCGAGTCCCCGCGTTTGGGCCACCACAGCATGGCCACGCTCCTCGTCCCCAGGCCCGTACAACACGTCCAGCAAGCCATCGCTCACCGCCAGCAAGCGAACTCGCCCCGTCACGTTACAGCCGGGAACCGTGCGACAACAGGGGCTGACTCAACCGAATGGGCGATGTAGGGTGGGCCGGTTAGAGAGACGCAGGTAAGAGACCCTGCGGGTCGCGACGTTTTGTCGACCTTCCGACTCCGGCGCGTCGATGCATGCCCGATATCGCGACGATCAGCGGCCGCGAATCGGCGCGATGCCGAAGCCGCTCGCCTCGCGCCACCATGCCGTGCCGTAGTCGGCGGCGAGCCCGATCCACGGTCCGGCTCGGACCACCCGAACCGGTCCGCCGTCGCGGTGCGCGCCGGAACTGGCCGCAAAGTCCATCCGTACCACGGCTTGTACGAGACGCTGTGGGATCTCGACCCGCCGCTCGCCCGCGGACACCACGATGGCGACGTGGTCGAGCAAGGCGTCGCGGACTGCACGGGCACCGACCGCGCGACCACCGACCCCGCCGGCCTCGGCCGCGCGCAGGGTGTCCGCCGCAGCCGCGCCGAGCGACCGCAACTCGGCGGCCGGGATCGCCTCGACCATCGTCCGCTCGTCGGGCGGCAGCGCCAGGCGCCACTCGGCGTCACGTCGCAGCAGACCGGTCACCGCGGCGGCGTCGCCGCCGGCCGCGAGCCAGTCGCGCGCTCGGACCACAATGTCGGCGCTCCGCGCCGCACGAACCGGCAACGGTACGGCTGACCAGCACGTTCCACGGCACATGGCCCCAGAGCGTGCTCCGGTCGCCGGCCTGGCGCACCCGCACCAGGGCCACCGGATCGAGTCGGACGAGCCGCCCGAGAAATGCTTCCACATCGGCGCCCGCGCCACCCACGACCTACTCCGACCACGGCTTGAGAAACGCGCGCTCCGCATCGGACAGCCGGCGCGGCCGCTGGGTGGCCAGATCGAACGGTACGCAGACCGAGGCGGCCCGACTCGCGAGATTGTCGCCGTCGAAGAGTTCGTAGGAGACGGTGAACCGCGACGCCCGCAGTTCGGAGACCCACATCTCGATGCGTACGACCGGGCCGTAGTCGACCGGGCGCAGATAGTCGATCTCGTGGCGGTAGATCACGATGCCTTCCTCGAAGGACGTGAGACCGGCCTCCTTCGCGCCGACGAACATCAGCGCCACCCGAGCCTCCTCGAACAAGGTCAGGAACCGGGCGTTGTTGACGTGGCCGAACGCATCGAGGTCGGACCATCGCACCGGGCACTCGTAGACGAATCTCATGACAGCGCGATTCTCATCGTGACGCGGCCACCAGGTACTGGTGCCAGAACTCCCGCTCATCGGCGCCGAGTGGTCGCGGCTTCCCGTCGGCGTACGAGTAACCGACCAGCACGCACTCGCAGCGAGCCACGTGGTGGTCACCGTCGTACATGTTCTGCTCGAAGGTCCACGATGTCGTACCGATCCGGGTGACCATGGTCTCGACCCGCAGCATCAGGCCGGGCCGGAACTCGGCCGCCCACAGGTAGTCCACCGCAACCCGGGCCGCGATATAGCCCCGGGTGCCGGGCACTCCGGCCAGCCCGGCCGGCGACGTCGCGAGCAGAGTCATCCGCGCGTCCTCGAAGTACGACAGGTAGCGAGCGTGGTTGACGTGACCCATGACGTCGGCGTCGGACCAGCGCACCTGCGCCTCGTACACGTTCGGAACGGCGGGCCGTCCGATCGGCACGCCGGCGGCGGCTTCGGCCGGGTCAGTCACGCGTCAGCTTCCGGTACGTGACCCGGTGCGGCCGGGCGGCCTCGACGCCGAGCCGGTCGACCTTGTTGCGCTCGTACGACTCGTAGTTGCCCTCGAACCAGAACCACGTATCAGGGTGCTCGTCGGTGCCCTCCCACGCGAGGATGTGGGTGGCGACCCGGTCGAGGAACATCCGGTCGTGGGAGATGACCACGGCGCAGCCGGGGAATTCGAGCAGCGCGTTCTCCAGCGACGACAGCGTCTCCGTGTCGAGGTCGTTGGTCGGCTCGTCGAGCAGGATCACGTTGCCGCCGATCTTCAACGTGAGTGCGAGGTTCAGCCGGTTGCGCTCGCCACCGGACAGCACGCCGGTCGGCTTCTGCTGGTCCGGACCCTTGAACCCGAAGGCGGCGACGTACGCCCGCGACGGCATCTCGACCCTGCCCACCATCAGGTGGTCGAGCCCGTCCGAGACGACCTCCCACACCGTCTTGTTCGGGTCCAGGCCGGCCCGGCTCTGGTCCACGTACGACAACTTGACCGTGTCCCCGACCTTGACCGTGCCGCTGTCCGGCTGCTCCAGGCCGACGATCGTCTTGAACAGCGTGGTCTTGCCGACGCCGTTCGGACCGATGATGCCGACGATTCCGTTGCGCGGCAGCGAGAAGGACAGATCGTTGATCAGGACGCGATCTCCGAATCCCTTGACCAGGTGACTGGCCTCGATGACCGTGTTGCCCAGACGCGGGCCCGGCGGGATCTGGATCTCCTCGAAGTCGAGCTTGCGGGTCTTCTCGGCTTCGGTCGCCATCTCGTCGTAGCGGTCGAGACGGGCCCGGGATTTCGTCTGTCGCGCCTTCGCGTTCGAGCGCACCCATTCGAGCTCGTCGGCGAGGCGCTTTTTCATCTTGGCGTCCTTGCGACCCTCGACCGCGAGACGAGCCTGCTTCTTCTCGAGGTACGTCGAGTAGTTCCCCTCGTACGGATAGGCGCGGCCACGGTCCAGCTCGAGGATCCACTGCGCCACGTTGTCCAGGAAGTAGCGGTCGTGGGTGATCGCGATGACCGTCCCGGCGTACTTGCCGAGGTGCTGTTCGAGCCACTGCACGCTCTCCGCGTCCAGGTGGTTCGTCGGCTCGTCGAGAAGCAGCAGGTCGGGCTCCTGCAGGAGCAGCTTGCACAGCGCGACGCGGCGGCGCTCACCGCCGGACAGCTCGGTCACGTCGGCGTCCGGCGGCGGGCACCGCAACGCGTCCATCGCCAGCTCCAGCTTGGAGTCAATGTCCCATGCGTCGGCGTGATCGAGCTCTTCCTGGAGCCGACCCATCTCCTCCATCAGCTCGTCGGAGTAGTCGGTCGCCATCTGCTCGGCGATCTTGTTGAAGCGCTCCAGCTTCGCCTTGGTTTCGGCGACCGCCTCCTCGATGTTGCCCAGGACTGTCTTCGCGTCGTTCAGCGGCGGCTCCTGGGCCAGCATGCCGACGCTGTAGCCGGGCATGAGCCGGGCCTCGCCGTTGGTCGGACGGTCCTGGCCGGCCATGATCCGCAGGAGGCTGGACTTGCCGGCGCCATTCGGTCCGACAACACCGATCTTCGCGCCGGGCAGGAAGCTCAGCGTGACGTTGTCGAGCACCAACTTGTCGCCGTGGGCCCGGCGTGCCTTGTCGAGCGTGTAGATGAACTGCGCCACGGTGTGCTGCTACCTCTTCGTTCTGGTCGTTTGCGTCGCTGGTCGTTTGCGTCGCTGGTCGTTGGCGTCGCTGGTCGTTGTCGCGCTCGTGGTGGCGACACTGGTGGTTGCGCTGGTCGCCGGTCATGTGACCAAGATCCTGAGGCGGCACGCGTACGAAATGTTTGTCGGAGCCGCCCGACGGTCAATCTTCCCAGGTATTCATCAGACGGCCACATCGCCCCCGAGACGGCAGGAATGAGATCCTGCGGATGCAGTCTGTGCGCATCGCGTTCAGACTCAGGATGATTCTGGCATGCTCGTATCAGTTGACACAGATTGCGTGTTTTGTTCCATCGCAGCGGGATCCGGTTGTCCAGGTGGTAGAACACGGATAGTGTCGATCATGACCCTACGAGGAGGCGGGCGTGAGTTCGTTCGTCGTCGTCGCGAATCGACTCCCGGTCGACGAAGTGATCACCGAGTCTGGGCGCTCCTGGCGACGCAGCCCGGGCGGGCTCGTGACTGCACTGCATCCCGTACTCGTCGAGCATGAGGGCGCATGGATCGGCTGGTCCGGCGGCATCGCCGAGAACGACGAGGTAGCGGCATCGGCCGGTGGCCACCGCCGCGTGGGATACCCCGGTGGTCCGGTGACCAGCCCGAGTCACCACAACCAATGGCCGGGCGCTGCCGGGCACGGCGACGAGCCGACCAAGGTCGACGGCGTAGAACTGCACGCCGTGCCGCTCACGGCGGAGGACATCGAGCGCTACTACGAGGGCTTCTCCAATGCCAGCCTCTGGCCGCTCTATCACGATGCGATCGAGACGCCGGTCTTCAAACGTCGTTGGTGGGACTCCTATCTCCGGGTGAACGAGCGGTTCGCCGCCGAGACCGCTCGCGTCGCGGATCGCGGCGCCACGGTGTGGGTCCAGGACTACCAACTCCAACTCGTACCGGCGATGCTGCGACGGATGCGTCCGGACCTGCGCATCGGCTTCTTCCTGCACATCCCGTTCCCGCCGGTCGAATTGTTCATGCAGGTGCCGCGCCGCGTCGAAATCCTCCAGGGGCTGCTGGGCGCGGATCTCGTCGGCTTCCAACGCCCATTGGGTGCGCAGAATTTCCTGCGGCTGACCCGCCATCTGCTGGGCCTCCGGCCGCGCGGCAACGTCGTCGAGGTCGACGGCCGCGAGGTGCGCGCGGACGCGTTCCCGATCTCGATCGACGTCGGCGAGATCGAGAGCCTGGCGCTCAGTCCGCTCGTCCGCCAGCGGGCCGAGCGCATCCGCGTCGAACTCGGTGAACCGAAGACGATGATCCTGGGCGTCGACCGTCTCGACTACACGAAGGGCATCGAGAGCCGGATCAAGGCGTTCCGTGAGCTGCTGGCCGACGGCCGCCTCTCGGTGCCGGAGACGGTGATGGTCCAGGTGGCCACGCCGAGCCGGGAACGTGTCGAGCGATATCAGGCCCTGCGGGTCGACGTGGAGCGCGAGGTCGGTCGCATCAACGGCGACTTCGGGCGCGTCGGTGTGCCGGCCGTGCACTACCTGCACCAGTCGTACAACCGAAGTGAGCTCGTCGCGTTGTTCTGCGCGGCCGACGTGATGATGGTCACGCCGCTGCGCGACGGGATGAATCTCGTGGCCAAGGAGTACGTGGCCGCGCGTGTCGATCTCGGCGGATCACTCGTGCTGTCCGAGTTTGCCGGCGCCGCCGGTGATCTTCGGCAAGCGTTCCTCGTCAATCCGTACGACCTCGACGGAGTCAAGGACACCCTGATCAGAGCCACAACGGTCGACCCGATGGATGGCATGCGGCGCATGCGGGCGATGCGCCGATTCCTGCGTACCCACGATGTTTCGCATTGGGCGCAGGCATTCCTCGACGCGCTCGGCGGAGTCCGCGCGGCTGAGTCACGGGCCGTTGATCTAGCGTCCCGCGAAGCGAACAATCCTGCCCCCGACCCGCCGACATCTGGCAGCGTGGACAATGTCACGTCAGCCGGTGTGGACGCACCACACGGTGCGGCGCAAATGTCGACGGGGGATCAAATCAAGTCGGACGGCCGCGGAGTTGATGCGGACGTTGGGGAGCAGGAACGGTGATCGCAAAGCAGCCCCCCACTACGACGGCGCCGCCTACAGCGGCGCCGTCGGATGCTGGTGCGCTCGGCGCGGATCTGCGCAGTGCGATCGTCCGCATCGCCCGGGTGCCGCAGCTACTCGTCGCATGCGACTACGACGGCACGCTCGCGCCGTTGGTCGAGGATCCCTCGAAGGCGGTCCCGCTGCCGGAGGCGGTGGCCGCGCTGCGCTCGCTGGCCGCGCTGCCCCAGACGACCGCGGCCGTGGTGTCCGGTCGGGCCCTGCGCGACCTCGCCGCGCTGTCCCGCCTGCCGGCTGAGGTGTATCTCGTCGGGTCGCACGGCAGCGAATTCGACATCGGCTTCGTCGAGCGTCTCGCGCCCGAGCAGGTCGCTCTCCGCCAGCAGCTCGAGGCCGCGCTGGTCACCCTCGTAGACGGAGCCCCAGGGGTACGGCTGGAACGCAAGCCGGCGTCGGTAGCGGTGCATCTGCGCACCGCCACACCGGAAGTGGCCGAGTCGATCCTGGACGCCGTACGGTCCGGCCCGGCGACCTGGCCCGACGTGTACGTGACGTCCGGCAAATCGGTCATCGAGCTGTCCGTGCTGACGACCCACAAGGGCACCGCGCTCAATGCGTTGCGCATGCAGCTTTCGGCGAGCGCCGTGCTGTTCCTTGGCGACGACGTCACTGACGAGAACGCGTTCGGCGAGTTGCACGGCCCGGACGTCGGCATCAAGATCGGCATGGGCCCGACCGCCGCCTCCTATCGCGTCAGCGACCCGGAGTCCGCGGCCCGGGTGCTCGGTCTCGTCCTCAACGCCCGGCGTACGTGGCTCTACGGCGAGCGTGCCGTGCCCATCGAGCGGCATTCGATGCTGTCCAACCGGCGTACGGTCGCACTCGTCGCCCCCGACTCCACGATCACCTGGCTGTGCCACCCGCAACCCGATTCGTCCGCCGTGTTCGCCGACCTGCTCGGTGGGCCACCGGCCGGTCGTTTCGCGGTCCGGCCGGCCGACCGCGGCGGCATCCCGCTGGGCCAGCGCTACCGGCCGGGCACGATGACGGTCGAGACCCGCTGGTCCGGGCTCACGGTCACGGACTTCCTCGACATGGGTGGCTACCCGGACGCCGACGCGGACTCCTCGACGCTCGTCCGGGTGCTGACGGGACACGGCCGCGTGGCCGTGGAGTTTGCCCCCCGCCCCGAGTTCGGACAGGTCGCCGTCGGCATGCAACCGCTCGGCGACGGACTGCTGGTCCTCGGTTCGAATCAACCGATCGCGCTCTACGCGCCCGGCGTGGAATGGAACGTCGTCGACGAGGCTGGCCACGACACCGCGACCGCGGTCATCGACCTGGACCTGATCGGTGGCGAATGCGTTCTGGAAATGCGATTCGGGTCCAACCGGCTCGACCCACCGTTGCAGCGACCGGCCGAACGCCAGGCGGCGGCCGAAACGCCCTGGCGTGACTGGACGGCGTTCCTCACGCTGCCGGCCACCGCCCGGGATCTCGTCCGCCGCAGCGCATTGACCCTGCGCGGCCTGTCGCACGAGCCGACCGGCTCGATCCTCGCCGCCGCCACGTCGTCGATGCCCGAGGAACTCGGTGGCGTACGCAACTGGGACTATCGCTACTGCTGGCTGCGTGACGCCGCGATGTCGGCCCGAGCCCTCGTCGACCTCGGCTCGCTCGGCGAGGCCGAGGCCTACCTGCGATGGGTCGACCGATGCGTGGAGGGGACCGGCGGCCACCCGGAGCGGCTGCATCCGCTCTACGCGATCGACGGCAGCGACCTCGGTCCCGAGGCGGTGCTCGACACGCTGCCCGGCTACGCCGGGTCCCGACCCGTACGCGTGGGGAACGCGGCGAACCGGCAGGTCCAGCTGGACGTGTTCGGGCCGATCGCCGACCTGATCGCGGCCGTGGTCGAGCGGCGGGGCACGGCCACCGACGCCGACCGGCGCGTGCTGGAGGCGATGGTCGACGCGGTCGAGCGGCGCTGGCACGAGCCCGATCACGGTGTGTGGGAGGCGCGTATGGCGCCCCGCCACTACGTGTACTCCAAGGTCATGTGTTGGATGACCGTGCATCGGGCACTCGCCGCGCTCTCGGTCATCGGTGAACCGGCGCGCCCGGAGTGGATCGAGCTGCGCGAACGCATCGCCGAGAACGTCCTCACGTACGGCTGGCACGAGAAAGTCGGCGCGTACACGGTGGCGTACGGCGATGAGGACCTCGACGCGGCATCGCTCTGGATCGGCCTGTCCGGGTTGCTGGCCGACGACGACCCGCGGTTCCTCGCCACTGTCCTGAAGATCGAGGCGGAGCTACGCAGCGGTCCGACCGTCTACCGCTACAAGTGGGACGACGGGTTGCCCGGCCGGGAAGGCGGATTCCACCTCTGCGCCGCCTGGATGATCGAGGCGTACCTGCGCACCGGGCGGCGCGCCGACGCCGAGGAACTGTTCGAGCAGATGCTCGACTGCGCCGGCCCGACCGGCTTGCTGCCCGAGCAGTACGACCCGGAGAACGAGCGCGGGCTCGGCAACCATCCGCAGGCGTACAGCCACCTCGGGCTGATCCGCTGCGCGATCCTGCTGGGTGCCGAGTAACCGCTCGCACTCGTCCTTACAGGTACATTCCGGTCGCCGGCGCAGACCCGGTCCGGACGTTCGCTTCGCCGGCACGCAACGCGTACAGCTCGGCGAGCGTGGCACCAGCCGGGCCGACGCGGTCGGCATAGTTGTCGCCGGCGCCCAGCCACGCGAGCGCCTCGTCGCGCGGCAACGGACCGACCTCGATCTGGGCCAGGCAACGACCGGGCCGAACCGTGGCCGGGTGCAGCCGCGCCAGGTCCTCATTCGTGGTAATCGCGACCAGGACATTGCGGCCCTGCCCGAGGAACCCGTCGGTCAGGTTCAGCAATCGGGACAATGCCTGGCCGGTCGCCGCCTTCGCACCCGAACGGATCAGCTCGTCGCAGTCCTCGAGCAGCAGCATCCGCCATCGCCGCGTCGGCGCGGCGCCATCGTCACCTCCGTCCTCGATCTCGCCGCCGTCGTCGTCGCCGTCTTCGCCATCCATGCCGATCGCGACGCTCATCAGATAACGCGGCTCGTTGAACAGCCGCTCCGGATCGAGGACACAGTCGATCTGGCACCAGTCGCGCCACTCGGTCGCCAGTGCCCGAAGCGCCGTCGTCTTGCCCGTGCCCGGCGCGCCGTGCAACAGCACGAGTCGACCCCGTACGGTTCCCGGCGTGACCGCGACGAGCCGGTCGATCTGGTCGGCTACGGCGCTCGCGTAGTTGCGACGGAGTGCCGCCCACGGCTGCCTCGCAATCAGGCGCTCGGTCCGGACGCCGGCGTGCTGCAGGTGCCAGAAACCGATCGGCACGCGCGTGTCGGTCGGCTCCTCAGCGGCGTCGTCGGTCGCCTCGGCCAGGATGCGCTCGGCGAGCGCGTCGGAGGTCGCCGTCACACTGACCCTTGCACGACGGTTGCTCCATCGCGTGGCGCGCAGTGTCCAGCCGTCGCCGACCACGAGGCGGGCGAAGCTGCCGTTCGCCTCGGATGATCGGGCCACGGTCGCCCCGGCCGGCATGAGCAATGCGTCGAGACGGGTACGGGTGATCACGACAGCGCGCGACCACGGTTGGCTCCCCGACGTGAACGGGGCGAGCGCCAGCGCGTCGATGACGTCGTGGGCACCGTTGCCGTCGTCGAGTGCGATGGTGACGGACGGCACCGAGAACCGGGATTCCCCGTTCGAGTTGGCCGTTGCTGATGTCGCCGGGGTCACCGCCCGGTCGCTGATGCTGATAGTCACGAGACCCAAGGATCCCGGAACGACCGGACGGCGTACCACCGAATTTCCGCTGGTTGGACCAACCCGCGACCGGGACCTACCGACCAACCGCGCCGTCGATCTGCTCGCGCAGGATGTCGGCGTGGCCGGTGTGCCGGCCGATCTCCTCGACGAGATGCACAAGGATCCAACGCAGCGTCCGCGACTGCGAGCCATAGGCAACCGCCGCGAGCCGATCGATGTCGTCGCACGTCGACACGATCTCCGTCGTCCGCTCGCCAACGGTCCGGGTGAGCGCGCTCACCGACGCGATCGTGTCTTCTGTGGTGACGTGCTCGTCCGGGATATCGTCGGCCGACCCGCCGGCGAAGCTGTAGGCGATCCAGGCATGCTCCGCCGAGGCGACGTGCTTGGCCAGGCCCAACAGGCTCGTTCCGGAACCGACCATCGCACGCCGGGCGTCTGCCTCGGACAGACCGTCGAGCTTCGCGATCAGGCACGCCCGCAGGTAGCCGATGAAGGCGAGCAAGGTTTCGCGCTCTCCCGCCGTGATCGTCGGTGGGCGGCGTTCGCTCGCGGTCGGGCTGCCATCGGAGACGCTGCGCGTGCCTGGTCTTGCGCGCAGGGCGTCGGTCAGCGCGTTGGCAATCGTCGTTTGAAGATCCATTTCGCGGTACGCCGGCGCGACGGTGAACGCAAAGGTCGCGTCGCCGTCTTCGAGAAGTGCGCCGGCATCCCCGACGACCACGCCGTCGCGCGTGATCAACCAGCCGTCCGCGCCCTTGTTGACGACCATCCACATGCCGGCCGCCGTGTCCTCGTGGGGCCAACCGCTGCCCGGGATGAGCCCGGTGAGGTTGCCGTCGAGGATGTCTTGCGCCTGGACGACAGCGAGTGGATGGAGTCGGACCGGGCCGGCCACGATCACGCCGGCCGGCCGCGATATCCACAATTTCTCCGCCCCGCGCGTGAACCCGGCCAGTTCGTACATCCGATCCTGCACGTGGGGTTCCCGCTCGAGCCAGATGAGTTCGGCGCCGCGAGCGTGCATCGCGCGAGCGAGGAACGCGGTCATGGCCGAGCCGATGCCCCGACGACGGTGCCGCTCGGTGACCCCGACAGCGGCCAGTTCGCTCACGGCATCCGTCGGGTTCTCGCACAGCCCGCTGCCGACCGGCTCACCGGTGGCGGTGTCGCGAGCGAGCACGACGGCTCCTCCGCGACGGTTGAGTGCGGCCAACCGCGCGACGTCGTTCGGCCCGGCCGGCGCCGGTTCGTCATACGCGGCATGCTGCACTCGGACCGCATCGAGCACATCCGTGTCGCCGGTGACGAGCCCAAACGTGATGCCTTCGGGCGGCTGCAGGTCACTCGCTTCGCCTCGGGCGCAGCCGAAGACGGGCGACCGGAACTCGGCCGTGAACCCGGCCGCTACCAGCGCCGGTTCGACGTCCGGCGAGGCGGCCGGCACGTACTCCAAGCGGGGCGTACGGTCCCGATCGGCAAACAGGGCAAGGAGCGCGGCGACGTCTGCCTCCGGTTGGGGTCGCTCCGATGTCCGGTACGGCGTAGTTGCGCCAGACGTTGGCCGTGTGGGCGTCGAAATGGACGGTGAAGGGTCCGACCCGGATCCCGCCGGCGGCCGAGGCCACGATGTAGGCGGCCACACGTCGGGACAGATCGTGTGGCTTGGCGGGCGCGGTTGAGCTGGATTTCTCTTGCTCAGACATAGATCACACCTTGATGAGGGCTGAACGTGACGGACGAGGAAGCCGCACCCGGCGGGATTGCCGCCGCCGCATAGCGCTGCCGCAGCGGAGCGCAGCCGCGCGGTTTGCCGCAGTCGCGAGGCGCGGTTTCGCGGCCGCTGCATGGCGCAGCCGCGCGATAGTGCCGCGGTCGCTAGGCGCAGCCTGTGGCGCGCCAGGTTGGGGAGGCCTCAGCCCTCTCGGCAGGCGATCGCCTGCGTCAGCCGGCCGGCAGGAGCACCGCCGGCGTCGTGAACGTGTCGCCGATCTTTCTACGTGACCGGATCTGGTGAGGCAACCCGATTAGATCGTCGAGCCTCGCCGACGCCCCGAGCAGCTGGGGTTCATCCGCCGTTCACTTCGACGGCACGTCGCTGCCTTACTCTGCCGATCATGACGACGACCGCCGCGACGGTGGCCCACGAGCCGCTGGCGGTCGTCTTGAACGGTGTCACCTATCCGGCCGAGCCGGTCGCTCGTGGGGCCGCGTTCGAGATCTTCTCGACGTCCCGAGACGACGGCTTCCTCCGAAACCCCCGCGCCGGCACGCTCCTACCCTTTCGGAGATTCGTGCACACGTCCGATGTCGATGTGGTCGCCGGCGATTTCACCGAGCCGACGGACACGCCGCTGTCGGTCCCGCTCCGGCGGACAGTGTCCTGGGCCACCGTCTATCGACTGAGCCAGTCGGCACCCGCGGCCGCCTCGCCGCTGCTGTCCGGCGTACGCGAAACGGCGACGATCCAGCGCGGTACGCGGATGGTCAAGGTGCTGTCCGGTCGCCAGCTCGCGGGCTACCTGCATGGTCGACTCCCGTACGGGTTCTGCCACCGCGAATACGACATCGCCCATCTCCGTACACCGGCAGACTTGGCCGTTCTCCGTACCGACGGCAGTGAGGACGTCGCCGGCGATGTGGCGTTCGCTCTGCGTTGGCGAGCTGTCGATCCGGCCGACTACGAGGTGCCGTCCCGGTCTGCGTACGACGGTCTCCTGCGGATCCCGCCACACGACCGCCTCGGCGCTCCGATCCTCGGCACCGGTTTCGCACCGTCGCGGGTACACATCATCCCCGAGTGGATCACTGCGGACCTGGTCGATCTGCCGCTGCCGGCGCGGGCGGAACTCGTTGCATTCACCGCCGACGGCACCGAGGTCCTGCTCTATCGATATCTTGCGGAGCAGCGGGCCTGGGCTCGACTGGCCGGGCCGCAGTGGCGCCAATTGTTGGATGGTGTGGAAGGGATTGCGGCCGACCAGGAATACTTCCCGGTCGAAGAGCCGCTGACACGGTTGATCGGCGTGTTCCGTGACGCCGAATACGAAGCAATAGCCGAACCGCCCGACGAGTTCTGGTTGCTGGCGAAGGTGCGAGCGCTCCGGCATCCGATGACGTCGCCCTCGCGGCGGACGCCGCTCGTGTCGTGGCGCGGCGAGACCTGCTCGGTGGTCCGGGACCGAGGCGACTGGTTGCGCGTACGCATGATGCGGCCGAATCCGGAGTCGCTCACGCGCCTGGGCGCGACCTGCGTCGAACGCGGGGTATACGAGGCCTGGGCGCCGACCGCAGAGGTCGACGGCCACGGTGACCTCGTGGTCCGCTACCGGTAGCCGTCCGCTGAACCGATTGGCCGGTTGACGATGAGTCCGTGGGAGAGTTCGACCGCGCCGACGTGAACTCGGGGGACCAGCCGCTCACTGATCCCCCGAGTCCGCTAATCCCCGTCTGGCCGCGCAGCGTCACCCCGCGGTACGCAGCCAGACGGCGGTATCGGCCGGCAACAGGCCGGCGTCGAGCCGGCCGCTGGACAACATGACCTCCTCGTGCGGCGGCAGCGCGACCGGACCGTCGGACATGTTGACCACGCAGGCGAATTCGCCGCCGCGGGTGAACGCGAGTACGTCCGGATGGGAAGGCAGCCAGGCTAACGGTCCGTCGCCGAGTCCCGCGTGTCGCTCGCCGATGGCGTAGCGCGTCGCGATAGAGCGACAGCATCGACGCCTCGCGTCCGACCTCGGCGGCGACCGTACAGCCCTTCCATTCGGCCGGCTGGGGCAGCCACGGCCGCGCGGCGGCACCGTCCGGGCTGAATCCGAACGACGGTTCGTCACCGGACCACGGCATCGGCACGCGGCACCCGTCGCGTACGCCGTCGAGGTGACCGGACCGCTCCCACATCGGATCCTGGCGAAGCTCGTCCGGGATGTCCTCGACCTCCCATAGGCCGAGCTCGTCACCCTGGTAGACGTACACACCGCCGGGCAGCGCCAGGGTCAGCAGTGCCGCGGCTCGGGCCCGGCGAGTGCCCACCTCCCGATCGCTCGGCACTCCAAGCTGGCTGTGGCCGAATTCGAACGACGTGTCAACGCGGCCGTAGCGCGTGACGTGTCGGGGCACATCGTGGTTGGACAGCACCCAGGTCGCCGGCGCGCCGACCAGCGCGTGCGTGGCGAGCGTCTTGTTGATGACGGCCCGCATCGGCGTCGCACCCCAGGGCGAACGAAGGAAGTCGAAATTGAACGCAGAGTGCAGCTCGTCGGGGCGGAGATACCGGGAGAAGCGCTCGGGCTCGGGCACCCACACCTCGCCGACGAGCACGCGCTCGCCAGGATACGAGTCGACGATCCGGCGCCACTCCCGCCAGATGTCGTGTACGCCGTCCTGGTCCTCGAAGGGCATCCAGCCACGCCGGTCGTCCGGTCTCGGCATCCGGCAGCCCGTCGGCCTTGACGAGGCCGTGCGCGACGTCGATCCGGAAGCCGTCGACGCCGCGGTCGAGCCAGAACCGCAACACCGCCTCGAATTCGGCGTGCACCTCCGGGTTGGCCCAGTTGAAGTCCGGCTGCTCCGGCGCGAACTGGTGCAGATACCACTCGCCGGGCGAGCCGTCGGCCTCGGTGACTCTGGTCCAGGACGAACCGGCGAAGTTCGACAGCCAGTTGTTCGGCGGCTCGCTGCCGTCGACGCCGCGGCCGGGACGGAACACGAATCGCTGCCGCTCGGGCGAACCCGGCTCAGCGGCGAGCGCGGCCCGGAACCAGGGGTGCTGATCGGAGCAGTGATTCGGGACGATATCGACGATCACCCGGATGCCCAGCTCGTGCGCGTCGGTGATCAGTGCCTCGGCGTCCGCCAGCGTGCCGAACACCGGATCGATGTCACGGTAATCGGCCACGTCGTAGCCGGCGTCCGCCTGCGGCGACACGTACCAGGGATTCAGCCAGATCGCGTCGGCGCCGAGGGCGCGGACGTGGGCCAGGTGGGTGCGGATGCCGGCGATGTCGCCGATCCCGTCCCCGTCACCATCGGCGAAGCTGCGCACGTAAACCTGATAGATGGCCGCGCTTCGCCACCAGGCGCCGGCATTCTCGTCGGGATGCCGGTTGCTGACGACCACCGTTCGCCCTCCAGCCGTTCGGTCATGCCGCGTCGAGGTCTCGCGTCAGCGAGCGTATTCCGCTCAGTGCAATTAGTCTATGGCGAGTTGCAAGAACTCACCTTGCTGCTTTGAAAATCAGACTACGGCCGTAAAAAACGACGCTCGCCCTTCGTCGTGGGCGAGCGCCGTCAATCCTTGGGTACGGGTCGGTCGGGGTCGACGCGATCAACGACCCAGACGTTCGTCAGGCCATCGCGTTCGACGCGCCGTGGCGGCCGGCCTGTTCCGGAATGCGGGTCGAGACGGCACCGGTCGAGCCGCGGACGACCAACTCCGGCTCGAACATCAGCTCCTCGGTCGGCGCGGTCTGGCCGGCGATCTGACCGACCAGCAGCGCCACGGCGGCCTGGCCCATCGCCTCGATCGGTTGCCGTACGGTCGTCAACGGCGGATCGATGCAGCTCATGAACACCGAGTCGTCGAAGCCCACCACCGACACGTCGCCCGGCACCGTCTTGCCCAACCGGCGCACCGCGCGGATCGCGCCGAGCGCGTGTACGTCGCTCGCACAGATCAGCGCAGTTACGCCGCGCGTCACCAGGCGCGCCGCGGCCGCCTGGCCACCCTCCATCGAGTACATGGTGCGCTCGACGAGTTGTTCGTCGACCTGGCCACCGCGCGATGTGACGGCACCGGTGTAGCCCACGTACTTCCGCGCCGACGGCATGTGGTCGCGGGGGCCGAGGACCAGCCCGATGCGTTCGTGGCCGAGCGACGAGAGATGCGTGTACGCCTGCTCGACCGCGTGCACATCGTCAACCGATACTCGCGGGAAGCCGATATCCTCGACCGCCGCGTTGACGAGCACCGCCGGCAGACCGCGTTCCTTGAGCCGGCGATAGTGCTCGTGCTCGGCGTCGGCCTGCGCATAAAGACCGCCGGAGAACAGCACGCCCGAGACGTGCTGGTCGAGCAGCATGTCGACGTAGTCGCCCTCGCTCACGCCGTTGGCCGTGCGGGTGCACAGCACCGGGGTGAAGCCCCGCTTGGCGAGGTCGCCCGCCGCCACCTCGGCGAACGCCGGGAAGATCGGGTTCTGCAACTCCGGCAGGATCAGACCGACCAGCCGCGCTCGCTCCCCGCGCAGCTTCGCCGGCCGGTCGTAGCCGAGGACGTCCAGGGCGGTGAGCACCGCCGCGCGGGTCGCGTCGGAGATGCCGGGCTTGCTGTTGAGGACGCGACTGACCGTCGCCTCGCTGACGCCGACGTACTTCGCTACGTCGGCGAGTCTCCGTGTCATGCGCGCAAGCCTAATGCATCCAGATGCAAACCGTTGCACCCGCTTGCCCTTTTACGCAATCGTGCCGGACGGCCAGGTTCGACCGCCCCACGTTGATGCGCCAGGACGCGGATCGCTAGCCGGCGGCGTGGTCGACCGCCGTTGCCAGTTCGGTGACGGCCCCGATCACGACCACCGCGGGAGCGTGCAGCCCGGCCCGATCGACCGCGGCAGCGATCTCGCCGAGTGGTGCGCGGACGACGCGCTGGTGATCGGTCGTCCCGTCCTGCACGACGGCGGCCGGCGTCACCACGTCGCGCCCGCCGGCGATGAGCGCGGTCGCGATGGCCGGGAGATTCTTCAAGCCCATGAGTACGCACACGGTGCCGCGTAGTCGGGCGACCGCGGGCCAGTCCACGAGCGATGCCGGGTGACCGGGCGGCAGATGGCCGGAGACGACGACGACCTCATGGGTCACGCCCCGATGAGTCACCGGAATGCCGGCCGCCGCCGGTACGGCGAAGGCGCTCGTCACCCCGGGAACCACCGTCACCGGAACGCCGGCGGCGACACAAGCCAGCACCTCTTCGCCGCCGCGGCCGAACACGTACGGGTCGCCGCCCTTGAGCCGGACGACGGTGTGCCCGTCCCGAGCTCGGTCGACCAGGATCTGGTTGATCTCGTCCTGCGCTTTCTGCGGGCCGTACGGCAGCTTCGACGCGTCGACGACCTCGACATTCGGACCGAGCTCATCGAGCAGGAGCCCAGGAGCGAGGTGGTCGACAACCACGACGGTCGCCGTCGCGATCAGCCGGCGGCCCTTCACCGTGATCAGCTCGGGATCGCCCGGACCGGCGCCGATGAGCGTCACCGAGCCGTGGCCCGGTGTCAGACCGGCGCCGGACGCCTCGCGCGAGGACGGATCGAGCGTGCCGTCGGCGAGCCCACCCGCGATCCGGTCCCGCACCGCCATCGACCGGCGCGGATCGCCGCCGCCCAGCACAGCGACGGTCACCGGACCATGTCGCGTCACCGCCGGCGTCCACGCCGTGGCCGCCCGACGGTCGTCGGCCCGGACACAGAACACGTGGCGCGCGTTGGCCGCCGCGCTGATGTCCGCCGCGGCGGCGGCGTCGTCCACCGCGGCATGGACGAGCCAGGCACCGTCGACATCCGTCGCACGGAAGGGGCGGTCCCGCCACATGACGCGACCGGCATGGGCGAGCGCGCGAAGGGCGGGCGTCAGCGCCGGCGCGACGATGGTCACCTCGGCCCCGGCGGCGAGCAGCGGGGGCACCCGCCGCGTCGCGACCGCGCCGCCGCCGACCACCAGCACCCGGAGGCCGGCGAGCTGCAGGCCCAGCGGGTACGGCGTCGGATCAGGCACGCGTTCTCCTTGGTCCCGGGTTCGTGGCGCAGACCGCCGCAGTCGACTCCCTGATCATGCGGTCACGCAGTCGCGCAGCGCTGCGACGAATGCATCACTGCATGCAGTGTCGCGTACGGCCACGCGCAGCCAATCGGCGCCCAGCCCGGGGAACGTGTCTCCGCGACGGACCGCGAATCCGCGCTCGCGCAGGTCCGCCCGCACCCGCGCACCGTCGGGCAGGTGCAGCAACACGAACGAGCTGGTCGACTCGGCCGGCAGTTCGACCGACGGTACGTCGGCGAGCGCGCGAAGCAGGTGATCTCGGTCGGCCGCGATCCCGTGCGCGATCTCGTCGGCCGCCGCGACCGCAAGCGGCCGGACGCACGCGGCCATCGCGGCGAGGGCTGGCGTCGAAACCGGCCACAGCGGCTGCTGCCCGGCGAGCTCATTGATCGTCGCCGCTTCCGCCGTCAGGTAGCCGACGCGAAGCCCGGCGAGCCCCCACGTCTTGGTCAGGCTCCGGATCACCACCAGGCCGGGCAGATCGCGCCGGCCGGCGAGGGACGTGGGCTCGCCCGGGATCGTGTCGGCGAATGCTTCATCGACGACGATCAGCCGGCCCGGGCGGGCGAGCGCGGCGACCGCCTCGGCCGGATGCGCGACCGACGTCGGATTGGTGGGATTGCCGATCATGACCAGGTCGGCCGTATTCGGGACCGCGGCCGGATCCAGCCGGAATCCGTCGGCCGCGTCCAAAACGAGGCGATCCGGCCGCAGGCCGACCGCCCGCAGCGCCGCCTCAGGCTCGGTGAACTGGGGATGCACGACCACCGGATGCCGAGCCCGGGCGAATGCCTGCGCGATGAGGGTGAAGGCCTGCGATGCGCCGGCGGTCAAGAGCACCTCGGACGCCGGCCGACCATGGCGAGCCCCCACGGCGTCGAGGGCCGCCGTCTGATCTGGATAGCGGGCAAGTTCGGCGAGCGACGCGACGACCGGCTCGGCAAGCCAGGCCGGCATTGGCGCCGAGCGAACGTTGACCGCGAGGTCGACGAGCCCCCGCGAGGCTTCGGCATCTCCATGGAACCTGAGGAGTTCGTCAAGACTCCGCACAACGTCAACCATCCCGCCATACTGCCTGGTAGAGGCGACCGGTCGCGAAACCGGTCGGCGGCCGGTCCACGGAGTGTCCGACGTGGCCGGTCGCGCCTTTTTTCCCTCCTTGTTCCCACTTCAAATCATGCTATTTATGGATTTGTCATACCTTGATGACGTGATTAAGCGAGCACTCTCGGCCAGCGGCCGCCTTGTCCCCCTCGTCCGTGCCGGCCTCATCGCCGGCGTTACCGTCGCCGCCGTCGCGTATCCGCTGGCCGCGGCCGGCGGGCTCGGCGCCAAGGCCGGTGCCGACGCGATTCAATCGCTACCCGCCGACCTCACCATCCCGCCATTGGCCCAGACGACCTACGTCTATGCCAGCGACGGGAAGACCCTGCTGACCGAGTTCTACGCCGAGAACCGGACCGCGGTCTCGATCGACCAGATGTCGCCGTACATGCAGCAGGCGATCGTCGCCGCCGAGGACGGACGGTTCTACGACCACAAGGGCGTCGACGTGCGCGGCGTCGCCCGGGCCTTCGTGGCCAACGACGAAGCCGGCGGTGTCTCCCAGGGTGCCTCGACGCTGACGATGCAGTACGTCCGCAACGCGCTTCGCGACGGCGCCACGACGCCCGAGTCCGCGGTCGAAGCGACCGAGCAAACTCCGGCGCGGAAGATCCGCGAGATGAAACTCGCACTCGACCTCGAGACGCAAATGTCCAAGAAGCAGATCCTCGAGGGCTACCTGAACCTCGCCTACTTCGGCCACCGGGCGTACGGCGTCTATGCCGCCGCCCACACCTACTTCTCGACCAGCCCCAACGACCTGACGCTGGACCAGGCGGCGATGATCGCTGGGCTCGTCCAGGCCCCGACAACCTACGACCCGACCGGATCGGACAAGAAGGCCGCGCTGGAGCGACGGAACTACGTGATCAGCCGGATGCAGGCACTCGGCTACGTGTCGGCGGCCGAAGCCGCCAAGGCGGAGCGGTCACCGATCAAGCTGAGCCTGTCGTCGCCCCCGAACGACTGCGTCAGTGTGTCGAAGCAGCACAACGACTGGGGATTCTTCTGCGACGAATTCAAGCAGTGGTGGCTCGCCCAGCCGGCGTTCGGCAAGACCCAACAGGATCGGCTGGATGCCCTCCAGCGCGGCGGCTACCGAGTGGTGACGTCGATCAGCCCCAAGATCCAGTCGATCGCCCAGTCGAAGGTCACCAAGGGGTTATCGAAGAACTCGAAGTTCGCGCTCGGCGAGGTGCTGATCCAACCTGGTACGGGTCGGGTCCAGGCCATGGCGGTCAACCGGAACTACTCGCTCGATCTGACGGACAACAAGCCCAGTTCCAACGCGTACAACCGTAGGCACGGCGTCAAAGGCAACTATCCGAACACCGTGAACATGCTGGACGGCGGCGGGGACCTACCCGGCTATCAGGCCGGCTCCACGTTCAAGGTCTTCACGATGCTGGCCGCCCTCGACATGGGCTACACCCTCAACCTCTCCTACTTCGCGCCGGCCAAGCTTCGGACGATTTACCTCGGCGGCGGCGCCGGTTCCTGCGGCGGCCGATGGTGCCCATCCAACGCGGGTGGTGCCGACACCGGTCGGCACAACATGTGGAGCGGGTTCGGCATGTCCGTGAATACCTACTGGGTACAGGTCGAGGAGAAGATCGGCGCGAAGAACGCCGTCGCCATGGCGCAGCGGCTCGGCGTGCACTTCCGTACACCGGTCGATCAGAGACTCGTCGTCACCGGCTAACTCGAACGGCTGGGGTGCCTTCACGCTCGGTGTCGCCGACGCGCAGCCGCTGGAGATCGCCAACGTGTTCGCGACCATCGCGGCCGAGGGCATCTACTGCCAGCCGCTGCCGGTCAACTCGATCGTCGGTCCGGACGGCAAGCCGGCGATGACAACGTCGAACGGCGAGCGCGTACGCATCGACGCGCCCCGGTGCAACCGCGCTTTCAGCAAGGACGTCGCCCGGGCGGCCACGGACGCGGCCCGCTGCGTGACCGGCTACGGCGCGGCTCGAGGTGGCTGCGGCGGAACGCCCACCGCGGGCCAGATCGCCAGCGAGGTCGGCCGTCCGATCGCTGGCAAGACGGGCACGACCGACAACAACCGTACGGCGTGGTTCTCCGCGTTCACGCCGCAGCTCGCCGGCTCGGCCTTCGTCGCAGATCCGGACAGCGCGGCGAATCCCGCCGGCGGCGGCCTGCACCCGTTGCCAATGGCGGCACTCGGGGCGACCTTCGCCGAAGCGGTCAAGGGGATGCCGGTGGAGCATTTCACGCCGCCATCCAGCGCGATGCTCGGCCGAGCCCACCCGCACCCGCTCCCACCTGCCCAAAACGACTAGCCAAGAGGAGGCGCATACGTCGATGGGTGGCCCGCCAACCGCGAGCCACCCGTCGTCGCCGCGATTACGGCCGCCGTCCCTCGTCGTACCACGGAACCTCGAAAGCCCTAACCCGCCGCCGCCGCTCGGCGCGCACGCCCGACCGGCTGGGGGCCGCCCTCACCCGCGCCGGCCTAAATGCCCTACCCGCCAAGCGGATGAGGACGGCCCCCAGCCGCCTTGAGCCCACGCACAACAAACGCGTCAGCGCAGATCGGCCGCGACCAGGGACCACATCTCCAGATCGACCCGACCGCTGTGTACGTAGCCCGCGTTACGCAGCAATCCCTCGTAGTGGAAGCCGGCCTTCTCGGCGACCCGGCGCGAGCCGGTGTTGCCGGGCGCGACGCGCAACTCGATGCGGCCGAAGTCGTGCCGCATGATCAGCTCAATGGCGAGGCCGTCGATCGCCTCGGCGGCGAAACCGAATCCGCGGGCCTCGGACGCGAGCGCGAATGACACCTCGGTGGAGCGGGCCGGCCAATCCGTGCGCTTGGTCCACACGCATCCGACCAACTGCTCGTCTTCGCGACGCACGATCGCGTAGTGATCACCCTGGCCCATGGCTCGACGCTCGGCCGCCATCTCGCCGCACCAGGCACGGCCGTTGATCGGACCGTGCTCCGTGGAAAAGGGCAGCCACCGCTGGGTCAGCCGGTCGCCGAAGATCTCGGTCACGCGGTCGGCGTCGGCCGGTGTGTGTGGACGGACGTGCAGGCGCGGTGTGGCGATCGTGAGGTGCGGGAAGCGTTCGCCGACGAACACTCCCCCGGGCACGCTGGGAATCCGCTGAACCGGAGGATGGGCCGTCGACAAAGCGTGCGGCGTCCCGGCGGCCGAGGTGATAGCCCGCTTGGTTCGGTCGGGCGCGGCGCCCCGCGTGTTGTTCGGGCGCACCGGGTCGGGCGGCGCGGCTTCCGCGCTCGTCAGGCTGGCCGACGCCGGCGCGACGGGTGATCCACCGGCGCCACGACCGGGTTGGGACCCGGAGTGAGTCGGGCACTGCGGACCGAGGTCGCCAGCGAAGCCGCCATGGTGTCGACCATGATCGCTCCGACCGGTGCATGGGCCGGTATCCCGCCGGGCTGCGCCTGTGCCGTAGCCAGTGCCACAAGGGTCGCCGCATCGTGAGCGACGTTTGAGCCAGACACTCCGACCTCGAGTGGGGTCACCGAGCCGCCTTTCCGGAACGCGCCAATGCGTACCTTTGTACGACAGTTCGCCACGTGACATCCGCAGCCATGCTCAATCGCACTCGCAAAGATACCCAACCATGCCGTGCTTGGTATGACCTAGGAAATGTCCCCCAGGTTGCTGCGGTAGCGTCAGCATTCGTGTACCGGTTCCTCGCGACGCCGAAATGGGTGGGTTTTGCCGCCCTGATGGTGGCGTTGTCGGCGATCATGGTCGGACTCGGATTCTGGCAACTCGACCGGTACCACCTGCACCACGGCATCAATGTCCGAATCGATCGCGCCAACGCGGCCGCGCCGGTGCCGATCGACACCGTCATTTCACCGACCCGGCCGGCGACCTCCGCCCAGGAGTGGGTACGCGTGACCGTGACCGGGACGTACGACCCCGCTCGTACGGTCATCGCCCGGGATCGCTCGGTCAACTCGACGGTCGGTTTCGAGGTCCTCGTCCCCCTCGATCTGGCCAATGGTTCGACGATCATGGTCGACCGAGGATGGATCCCGCCGGGCGGCGGCAACGGGATCACCGCGCCGCGGTTTGCCGCGGTCCCCGCCGGTCCAGTCACCGTGACCGGGCGGATCCATTTGCCGGAGAGCAAGGGCGAGACGCCGACCGAGATCAACGGGCAGACCACGGTACGCCGGATCGATCCCCGCATGATCGCGCCGACGATCGGGCTCTCGTCCGCATACACCGACTATCTCCTCCTTGACAAGCAGAACCCGGCGGCCGCGGCCGGTTTCACCCGCATCCCGGCCGACCGGCAGAATTCGTGGTTGAACGCCGGCTACACCGTGCAGTGGTGGATGTTCTCGGCTCTGGCATTGGTCTTGTTCGGGTGGGCCGCGCGGCGCGAGGCGCATGATCGGCGCGACGGCATCGACCGCCGCTCGCGTGGCGATCGGCCCCGTGACCGCCTGTCCAAAGACCGGCTCGCCGGCGACCGGACCGGCGGCGTCACGTCGAAGGACCGTCTCGGCGACGAGATGCCAGGGGATCGTCCGAGGGACGACGCCGCCACCGTCCGGCTGGTCTAATAGTGACCATGGATCCGTCCATGGCCATCTACCACGATCCGCCGATCGCGCAGATCGGCGAGGTCTCGGTGACATCGTCCGCGGTGCGTACGCCGGCCGGTGCGTTCCCGCTGCGTGGCTCGCAATGGATGGTCACCGACCAGTGGTCGGTGGGGACCAAGATCCCGACCTGGGCCATCGTGCTCGCCATCGTGCTCATTCCCTGCACCGGATTCCTCAGTCTCTTGTTCCTGTTGGCCAAGGAAGACGTCTACCTCGGCACCGTGACCGTGACGATCTCCAATGGCCCGGCCGCATACGTCGCGCGCATCCCGGTCGCGAACCAAGCGCAGGTCCAGAACGTCTACAACCAGGTGAACTACGTCCGGTCGGTGGCGCTTCTCTGAGCCGCGACGGCTGCGGCGCGGCGAGTTCAGGCCGGCGTGTCACGCGAGGCCGACGTCATCGTCGGGCGTGACCGTGCCTCGATGTAGCGCCCGGACAGCGTCGATCGTGTCCGCCTCCGACGCCTTTTTGTCCTCTCGATAGCGCAGCACCCGGGCGAACCGGAGCGCCACGCCGCCGGGGTAACGGGGGCTTGTCTGGACGCCGTCGAACGCAATCTCGACGACCAGTTCGGGCCGCACCTGGACGACCCAGTCGTCCGGGCTGACCGGCGCCGTCGCCAGGGATGTCAAACGTTCGGTCTGCCAGGCCAGCATCTCGTCGGTCATTCCCTTGAACGTCTTCCCGAGCATGACGAACCCGCCGGTGGCCGGATCGCGTGCACCGAGGTGCAGGTTCGACAGCCATCCCGAGCGCCGTCCGTGCCCGCGCTCGACCGCGAGGACGACCAGATCGAGGGTGTGCCGGGGCTTGACCTTGACCCAGCCGCTACCGCGACGGCCGACGTCATAGGGCGCCTGGATCGCCTTGACCACGACGCCCTCGTGGCCGGCCGCGACGGCCGCTTCGAACGCCGCTGAGGCTTCCTCGACCGATCCCACCTCCCGGCGTTCGACGATGTGCTCGCCCGGCACCGCCTCGGCCAGCCGGGCCCACCGGATCCGTCCCGGCTCGTCGATGAGGTCGTCGCCGTCGATGTGCAGGAGATCGAAGAAGTACGGCCGCAGGCCGCTGTCCGCGTGCGTCGCCGCCGCTGACGACGTCTCTTGGAACGGGCGCGGCCGACCGCCGACGTCGAGAGCGATCGCCTCACCGTCGAGCACGATGTCGGTGGATCCAAGCGCCGCGACGACCGCGACGACGCCCGGCAGCCGCACCGTGATGTCATCAAGGCTCCGGGTAAAGACGCGCACCGACGGCCCGGACCGGTGGACCTGGATGCGGATGCCATCGAGCTTCGCGTCGACCACCGCCGGCAGGCCGGTGGCGTCGATCGCCTCGCTCACGTTAGGCGCCGACGCGGCGAGCATGGGCGTCAGCGCCCGACCAACCTGAAGTCCGTAGGCGTCCAGGCCGGCGGCACCGTGCTCCAACGCGGTGCGAGCGACGTCGGTCAGACTGCCGCTGAGAAGCAGAGCTCGGCGCACGCTGGCCGCTGGGACCTCCGCGGCGCGGGCGATCGCGTCGACGAGCACGCCGGCCTGCGCTCCCTGGCGCAACTCGCCGCCGATGAGTCGGATCAGGAACTCCTGCTCGGCGTGGGTCGCACGGGCGAACAGCGCCGACACGAGATCGCGACGACGCGTCTGCGAACCGGGTCCCGACTGGACGGCCAGCTCGGCGAAGGCCGCATCGACCTCACCGACCGTGAGCGACGTGGTCTCGGCCGCCGGTGGGAGGGCACGCAATGCCGCCCACCCGACGCCCGTCTGCCGCTGTCGAAGCTCGCCCGACAGATATGCCGCCCCAGCGGTGACCTCCTCATCCGAGGCGCCGCGTAACTCGTGCAGCGCCCCGGCCAGCAGCTCGACCTTGGCCAGTCGCTTCGACGTCGCGGCGACCGCCGCCGACGCAGCGACCAGATCAGCAAATCGCATGTCGGTCTCTCCGGTCGGTTGCCAGCACCCGTCCATCGTGCCAGTCGGGTCGGACGCTTTCGGCGGGTCACACGGCTCCAGACTCGATGCTCCGTGTGACCCGCGCCGGGCCGCCACGCGTGGCGTCCGCCATCGATGATTCGACGGCGGCCACGGAGCGCGACGATCTGCGAACGTCAACTTGCGAGCGGCAGGTCGACCTCGGCGATGTCGAACCCCCGCGATCGCACGGCATCGGCGAGCCGAGACAACTCGGCGTCGATCCGGCACAAGACGAGCGACAGCTCGTCGAGATGTCCGCTCAGGCTCGAGTCGGACCAGGTGGCGAAGTCGACGTCGCCGAGCGTGTCCACGGCCGCGTCGATGCGGTGAATGACGGCGCCCTCGGCGTCCGGGTCGCCGGCGCAGTTGGCATTGTCGGTGGCCGAGTCGTGACCGCCGAGATCGGCGATGACCAGGTGGGTGACGACTGCGCCATCGAACCCACTCGGCGCCGCGTCCACTGCGCTGTCGTCGAGGGTGATGTGATCGCGGGAAACCTCTGAATTAGAACTCATGTTCGAATACTACCCCGGACGACCGACACGCAAAAGGACGAACCACACCATCGGGTGAGACACCGAGCGCGACCAGCACCGCCGGGCCGGAGTCTCGATCCGGTGGCAGACTGACGTGATGGCGACCGAATCGGTATGGGACTATCCGCGCCCGCCGCGCCTGGAGCCGACGACGCGCGAGGTCACCGTTACGCACCGCGGCGTGTCCGTCGCGCGCACGACGGGGGCGTTCCGCGTGCTCGAGACGTCGCATCCGCCGACGTTCTACCTCCCGCCGGCCGACGTACGGACCGATCTGCTCGTGCCCACGGATCACCACACGTTCTGCGAATTCAAGGGCGTCGCCCACTACGTCGACCTGGTACTGCCCGGATCGACCGTACGGAATGTCGCGTGGTACTACGCGGACCCGATCGAGTCGTACGAGGACATCACCGGCTACTTCGCGTTCTACCCGGGCCGGGTCGACGAATGTACGGTCGCCGGCGAGCAGGTCACGCCGCAGGCCAGCGACTTCTACGGCGGCTGGATCACCAGCGAGATCATCGGCCCGTTCAAGTCGTGAGTGGACGGCCGCCGGTACGTGTCAACGACCGGCCGCCGTCGCGCGAGTCGGCCGCTCGGCCGGACAAGTCACACCGAAGCGGTCGGCGCCCTTGACGACGCGGCCCACAGCGCCGAGGCTCGATCGGTGAACGGCGACACGGATCATGCCTGGCTCGACTGGTGGGCGAATTCCTCGACCCGTCTGGGGAGCATCGAAGTCAAACTCGACCTCGGCTCGACGGACGACGGCGGTGATGCGCGGGCCTGGCTCGTCCCGGACGGGAACGGTGTCATCGAGGAATTCGAGTTCCTGTGTTCGCTCGATCCGCTGTTCAGCCTCCGATTCGACGACGGGAGCCTGGTCGCCGTCCGGGTCGCCACCACCGCCAACCGTCGCGAGGTGACGCTGCACGAACTCGACGGGCCGTCGTCGGAAGCTTTCGCGGACCGTTTGGACCTCTAGCTCGCGCGGCTGGCGGAATCGGCCGCCGGAACGTGTGCGCCGTCACCGAGGCCGGAAAACCGCACGTCGACCCGGGTGCGTCGCTGGTTTGGACATCGCGGGACCGGGTAACCTGCGGCCCATGCAGAGCGAGGCTGGCTCGCCACCGGCGGACGCCACCGAGCCGGTGGCGGCGACCGCGGATCCCGCGACTTCGGAGGCTGCGCGCCGCCACATCCCAGCCCGCGACATGTTCGGCTATGCGATCACTGCGGCGATCGCGGTTCTCGCCGTCGTTCTGCTCGCGCTGGCCGTCTACGCGCTTCGCGGACTCCTGGTTAAGGTGGCGGTCGCGGCGTTCATCGCCGTCAGTCTCGACCCGGCCGTCCGATGGTTGATTGCCCACAAGATCAAGAGATCGCGCGCGGTCGCGCTGATCGTTACGGTCGTGCTCCTGCTGTTGGCCGGATTCGGGTACGCGACGATCCCGACCCTGATCGACCAGGCCGGCCAACTCGGCAGCGACTTCCCCGGCTACCTCCAGCACCTGCGCGAGCGGTCGCCGAGCCTCGCACGCCTCGAAGACCGCTTCAACCTGCAGCCAAGGATCGCGTCGTGGGCCCACCGAGCACCGTCCTACCTGAGCCATGAGGCAGTGACCGTCGGTACGCGGTTCTTCGGCGCGCTGGTCACGACGCTGCTGGTCGTGGTTCTGGCTGTCTACTTCATGGCCGACCTGCCCCGACTTCGTCGTGGGATCGTCCGGCTGTTCCCCAAGCGCCACCGGCCGCGCGTGACGCACGCGACCACCGTCATGATCGACAAGGTCGGCGCCTACATGATCGGAAATCTGATCATCTCGCTGATCGCCGGCGTGAGCGCGTTCATCGTCATGGAGATTTTGCGCGTGCCGTTCGCGCTGCCGCTGGCGGTCGCCGTCGCCATCACCGACCTGATCCCGCTGATCGGCGCGACGATCGGCGCCGCCGTCTGCGTGCTCGTCGCGTTCGCGACCACGGACCTGTGGCCGAACACCGTCGTGCTGGTCGTATTCTTCCTGGTCTATCAACAGGTCGAGAACTACTTCATCCAGCCGCGCGTGATGCGCAACGCGGTCGACCTGTCGTCCGTGGCCGTGCTCCTGGCCGCATTGATCGGCGCGAGCATGCTCGGCGTGATCGGAGCGTTGATGGCGATTCCCGTCGCCGCAGCCATCCGCGTGGTCGTCGGCCCCATGCTGGCCGCGCGGGACGGGACCGGCGAGGCGCCGCCGCCGGCCGCCGGTCCTGCTCCCCCGTCCGTGACCGGCTCGATCGAGAGCGGCGGTCTGACCCGCGCTCTACAGGCAGCGCGGGCCAGACGGTGGCCGCGGCGGTAACGCTCGCACCGTTACCTAGCGGCCGGCCGCCGCGACATTGCGCAGCAGCATCGCCTCGGCCAGGCAGACCCGGGCGAACTCGCCGAGATGCAGGCTCTCGTTCGGACCGTGCGCGCGCGCCTGCGGATCCTCGACGCCGGTGACCAGGATCGCCGCGTCCGGGAACATCTCCTGGAAGGTCGCGATGAACGGGATCGAACCGCCGACGCCGATGTCGACCGGATCGGTTCCGTCCCAGGCATCGCGGAACGCGGCACGCGCGGCGTCGTACATCGGGCCGGTCGCGTCGATCACGCACGGAGTCGCCGTCGGCCTCGAGCGTCACCGTCGCCGTGGCACCCCACGGTGCGTGCGATTCGAGGTGCGCCTTGACGGCCTCGTACGCCTTGCGCGGCATCGTCGCCGGGCGCGATCCGTACGCTGATCTTGGCCCGAGCCGTCGGCACGAGCGCGTTCGGGGCCGCGTTGGTCGGTGGCGCGTCGATGCCGAGAACCGACACCGACGGCTTCGTCCACATCCGGTCGACGAGCCGTCCGGTGCCGATGAACTCGACGCCGTCGAGCATGCCGGCCTCCTCGCGGAACCGGTCCTCCGGGTAGTCCAGCGGCGACGCGGACGCCTGGACCAGACCCGCGATCGCCACGTCACCAGCGTCGTCGTGCAGCGTGGCCAGGAGCTTTGACAAGCGCCGTCAACGCGTCCGGCACGGCACCGCCGAACATCCCGCTGTGTACGGCATGGTCCAACGTACGGACGTCGACGAAGCAGTTCACGATGCCGCGCAGGCTCGTGGTGAGCGCGGGCACGCCGATGTCCCAGTTGCCGGAGTCGGCGATCACGATCACGTCGGCCGCGATCTCGTCGCGGTGCTGCCTGAGCAGCTCTTCCAGGGAGTCGGAGCCGAACTCCTCCTCGCCTTCGACGAACACCACCACGCCGACCGGCAGCTCGTCGCCGAGTGCCCGCAACGCGCTGACGTGCGCCATCACACCGGCCTTGTCGTCGGCGGCGCCGCGGCCGTAGAGCCGGCCGTCCCGTTCGGTCGCCACGAACGGTTCGGTCTCGCCACTGGCTCGGCGTCGCCGATCGGCTGTACGTCGTGATGCGCGTAGAGCAGCACGGTCGGCGCACCCGGCGGGGCGGGCTTGCGCCCGATCACGGCCGGTTGGCCGCCGGCCTCGACGACGCGTCACATCGGGCAGCCCGGCCGCCCGCAACAGCTCGGCCACGGCGTTGGCCGACGCGTGGACGTGCGAGTGGTCGAATCCGTCGAACGCGATACTCGGGATCGCCACCAGGCGTTCCAGGTCGGCTCGGACACCGGGCATGGTGGCGGCGACTTTGGCGCGCAGCTCGTCATCGGTCATGACTGCGATCGTAGGCCAGCCGATGCGTAGCGCAGCCGCGAGGCGCGTGACACGCGCCGATGCGTAGCGCGAGCCGACGCCGGGTCAGCTCGCGGGTTCGTCCGGCGGCGGCGAGCCGTTGGTCCCGTTGCTTGGCGCGGTGCCGTCGTTGCGGTTGCCCATCCAGCCGCGGACGCGACTCGCACCCGACCCGACCACGTCGCCCACACCGGATGCACCGTCGCCGAGCTTGCGCAGCAGCCCGACCAGCGGATCCTGCGAGCGCCGGAACGAGTCGCGGTAGGACTCGGCCGCCTCCTTGGCGTCCTGTCGGATCGAGGCGTCCTTGTCGTTGTCGCGGCGCGGGTAGTCGCCGGAGAGGATCCGGGCGTACGCCCCCGAGTCGATCCACTCGCCGCAACGCGGCCGCGCGCGCCACCGGCAGCGGGTGCGTCAGACCGAGCAGCATCTGCAGCTTCAGCAGGCTGTCGCGCAGGTCGCCGGTCGACTCATACTCGCTCGCCTGCTCCAGGAACGCCGCCGTGTCGATCTCGGCCAGGTCGCCGCCGCCGGCGAGCTTCATGTGCGCCCGCAACGCGGCCGCCGGGTCCTGGCCGGCGAGCAGGCCGGCCCGGTCGCCGGACAACTCGGCCTTTCGCCACCACTCCTGCAGTGCGACGATCACGCCACGCAGCACGATCGCGCCGACCGGCAGCCAGGCCAGATTCATCGACAATCGGGCCAGGATCACCATCATCGTGCGATAGACAGCGTGGCCGCTGCGCAGGTGGCCGAGTTCGTGGCCGAGTACGTACCGCAGCTCTTCGTCGTCGAGCAGTTCGACGGCGCGGCTGGTGACCGTGATGAACGGCTTGGACATGCCGATGCACGATGCGTTGATGATCGGCGACTGCTCAACGTAGAGCTCGGGAAGCTTGTCGACGTCGAGGGTCGCGGCCGCCTCCGCGAACAGGCGGTGCACGCGCGGGTGCTGGCGGTGGTCGACGCGGATCGAGCCGCCGAGATACATCAGCCGCCAGGCGCGCTCGTTCCAGATCCCGGCGATCGCCTTGAGGACGTCGTCGAAGCCACGCAACTCCCGCAACGCGGTCAGCGCACCCCGGTCGGCCGGGTGCTCCCAGGCCCGCGAGCTGATCCCGGTGAGGACGATGCGGCGTCGGGTCGGCATGTTCTCGGTGGTCATCGGCGCCATCCTCCCGTGGGTGCACCGGCACGGCGCAGGCACACGTATTCCTTCTCGGGATCGTGCCGCAGATCGGTCGTGCCGTCTACCACGACGTCAGCCGCGTCCGCCGTACGCTCCGCTTCGAAGTACATGGTCTCAGCCGCCTGCCAATTTCGCAGCGCCGCCTCGATGTTGGCGCCGTCGCGCGCCAGAGTCCGCTCCGTGCGCACCGCGGCGTCGCCGGTCACAAACACCGCCAGGCTGAGCTGCGCCCGGACGGCGGCGCACGCGCTGGTCACGCCCTCGAGAATCAAGACACTGGGTACGGCGAGCGGAATCGACCTCCGCGCCGAACCGACCCAGCTTCCAGTCATAGGCCTGGTACGCCGCCGGCCGGCCCGCCGCCAGGGGGTCGAGCACGTCCGATCGCAATGCCGGCCAGACCGACAGCGGTTCAGCCCACCCGTCGAGGAACGCGTCGGTCGGCACGACCGCGGTGTCGACCTGTATCGCCGATGCGTAGCGCACCCGCGAGTCGCGTTGTAGCGCGCGGGCGAGCCGGCCGGCGAACGTCGTCTTGCCCGCGCCGGACGGTCCGTCGACCGCAACCAGGCGGACGGTCCCGAGGCGTGGCCGGCGGCCCATCACCACGCGGGCCAACGCCGCGAATGTCTCGACGACCGGGACCGCCGGATTGGTCACGGCGCCCCCGGCGGCACGAACGGCAGACCGGCAGGCGCGCCGTATTCGATGAGGCGCCAGAGCGCGGCGGTGTCGAGATGCGCGGCGACAAGGTCGCCCAGCAGATCGAGCCGCCGCGTTCGACGGTCGGCGAACACCGTGGCGGGGGCGACGGCGAAGCCGGCGCGGCCCGCATCGCGGC
Source organism: uncultured Actinomycetota bacterium (assembly GCA_963724705.1). Classification (GTDB taxonomy): domain Bacteria; phylum Actinomycetota; class Actinomycetes; order Mycobacteriales; family Micromonosporaceae; genus DASQPR01. Next base: position 427,476 of record CAVRVS010000002.1, on the reverse strand, counting down.
CGGCGGCCGCGAGGAACCGGCGGCGGAACTCGTCGGACTCGAACGCTCCGTGCCAGTGGGTGCCGTAGACACTGCCGGCCACGGCGCCTTCGTGCGTTCCGTCGACCCGCTCGATGAGCGGCCGGACCCGGGACGCTTGGCTCGACACGTACCCGTAATGGATTTCGTAGCCGCGGACCTCGGCGGTCCCGAAGCCCGTGCCCACCGCGTGGCGCAGCGTCTTTTGCGTCCCGAAGGTCACGTCGACCGGCAGCAGTCCGAGGCCGTCGACGCGTCCACGACCACTCTCGACATCGTCGTCGATCGTGCGGCCGAGCATCTGGAAGCCGCCGCAGATGCCGAGCACCGGATGCCCGGCGTCGGCGTGCGCCGTGATCGCAGCGGCGAGACCGGTCTCCCGCAACCAGTCGAGATCCGCGACGGTCGCCTTGCTGCCCGGCAAGCACGACGAGATCGGCGTCGGCGACCTCGGCCGGCGACGTCGTGACGCGGACGACGACGCCCGGCTCGGCCGCGAGCGCTTCGAGATCCGTGGCGTTCGACAGATGCGGCAGCCGTACGGCGGCCACGCGCAGCCACTGGTCACCCACGGGCGGCGCCGGCCGTCCGAGGACCCGGCCGTCCGGGTACGCCAGCGAGTCCTCGGCGTCGATCCACAGATCCGGGCTCCACGGCACGACACCGAGCGTCGGCCGGCCGGTCGCCTTTTCGAGCAAGTGCAAGCCCGGGTTCGAGTAGGCCGGCGTCGCCGCGAAACTTGTTGATCACGAACCCGGCGATGAGCGCCTGGTCGGCTCGGTCGAGCAACGCGAGCGTGCCGTGCAGCGCCGCGAACACGCCGCCGCGATCGATGTCCCCGGCCACGATCACCGGCACGTGGCCGTGGCGGGCCAGACCCATGTTCACGTAGTCGCTGGCCCGCAGGTTGATCTCGGTCGGGCTGCCCGCACCCTCGGCGATGACGACGTCATAGTCGGCGCGCAGGTCGTCGAAGGCCTGATAGGCCGCCGTGCTGAGGCGAGCGCGCCAGTCCCCGCCCAGGAAGTCGCCGGCACCGATGTCGCCGACCGGCCTGGCCGTGCAGGATCACCTGGCTACGCATGTCGCCGCCGGGCTTGAGCAACACCGGATTGAACGCGACGCTCGGGGCGAGCCCGCACGCCGCCGCCTGCATCGCTTGCGCCCGCCCGATTTCGCCGCCGATACCGTCCGCGTCGAGCACGACGACCGAGTTGTTCGACATGTTCTGGGCCTTGAACGGCGCCACGCGAACACCCTGGCGATACAGCCATCGACAGATGCCGGCCACGATCGTCGACTTGCCGGCGTCCGACGTCGTACCCGCGACGAGCAGCGCCCCGCTCACGCCTTCGGAGCGCCTATCGCGTGTCGAGCACCGACGACGCCGACGCTCACGACGAGCGCGAACGCGCCGACCGTACGGGAGATCCGAGCGGCTCGACGGATCTCGGCCGGACCGGGCAGCGGACCTCGGCCGAGCATCGGGCGGACCTCCACGCGACCGTGGTACACGTTGCGTCCACCGAGCCGTACGCCGAGCGCGCCGGCCATGGCCGCCTCGCACTGCCCGGAATTCGGGCTCGGGTGCCGGTTGCGATCCCGCAGCCACGTCGCGAACGTGGCGAACGCCGAGCGTCGCGGGCCGCGGTGTCGTGGATCGCCGAGTGGCCGACCATCGTCCACGATCGCGGCGGCCGGGATAGTCAGCAGCGCGGTGAGCCGGGACGGCAGCAGGTTGGCCGCATCGTCGAGCCGCGCCGACGCGGTCCCGAAGTCGCGGTAGCGCTCGGACCGATGTCCGACCATCGCGTCCAGCGTGTTGATCACCCGGTAGGCGACGAGCCCGGGCAGGCCGGCCACGGCGCCCCAGAGCAGCGGCGCGACCGTGGCGTCGGAGGTGTTCTCGGCGACCGACTCCACCGTCGCCCGACCGATCTCACCGGCATCGAGCGCCGCCGGGTCACGGCCACACAGGTTCGGCACGCGATCCCGGGCGGCGTCGATATCGTTCCGGTCCAGTTCCGCGGCCATGGCGTCGGCTTCGCGGCCAAGCGATGTGCCACCGAGCACCGCAAACGTGGTGGCGGCGATCAACGCGGCGCGTGCCACCGGTCGTCGCCTCGTCGCGACGTGTGCGGCGACGGCCAGCACCGTCGGGACGCCGGCCGCCACCGCCGCGTACGCCGCCCCGGCCGACTGTGTCGGCGCGTACATTGCCCGTTCCAGGCGACTCGCGGCGCGCCCGAACCCGGCGACCGGATGAAAGCGACGGGGGTCGCCGAGGACGGCATCGGCGGCGAAGCCGGCCACAAGTCCGGCGACGAGCGTGGTCGCGCCCGAACGCCGTCGGTGAGTGCTAGTCATCGCCGATCATTCTCACGTGTCCACCCACCCCGGCCAACGCGGGTCGCGCCTTGCGTGTCCGCGTCTCCCGGCGCTCCCGACGGCGACACCCACACTTGTACGGAAGATGGCCGCCCACGGCCCGATCTAGCGCCGAATTTCCGTACAGTCGCGCGCCGCCACCGCCGCGGCCGGGCGGCCGGGCTCAGTCGAGCGCGGTGACTTCGTCGCCGACGCGAACCGTCCCGGTGCCGTCCGGGATCAGGTTTGTGGCGAACATCAAGCCTTGGTTCACATTGCGGTAGCGGGCCAGCGTACGCAGCGGCTCGTGTCCCCGCTCACCGGTGTCCTGGTCGGTGGTCGTGACGACGCAGCGATCGCATGGCTTCGGCACCCGGAAGATGATGTCACCGACCCGGATCCGGCCACCGGTCCAGCCGTCTTCGGCCCACGGCGCCGCACCGCCCACCACGATGTTCGGCCGGAATCGTGTCATCGGCAGCGGGCCCTCCAGGCTCTGCGCCTCGTAGAGCCAATCGTTGAGCACGTCCAGCGACGCGGTGTTCGCCAGCAGAACGGGATAGCCGTCGGCGAAGCTCACGCGATCGGTGTCGAGCGAGTAGTCCGGGTTGATCCGCCGCCGCGTCGGGTCGTCGAGCCAGAGCAGATGCGCCGGCCGCCCGAGCACGCGCCGAAACCCACTTGTCCGCTACCTCGTCGACGAGGGCGCCCTGCAACAGAGCTCGAATGAACATTCGTGTCGACCAATTCGCCCGCGACCACGTCGACCACCAGATCGTCGTGGCCGGCCGCGCGCAGCGTGAGCTGATCGGCGTCGAGCGCCGGACGGATGCGTACGAGACCCGGCTCCTCGCGTTGCGTGAGCATGCGGTAGCCCTCGTCCACGATCATGAACCGTCGGTCGCCCGCGAACCCCCACGGCTCGACGATCGCCTCGGCGATATCGGTCCGGTAGCAGCCCTTGATCGCGTACGTGTGCAGCCCGGTCACGTGCATGACGCCACGCTACAAGCGCTCCGAAAACCCCGTCGAGCCCCATACCGCACGCCGGTAGACCGACGCCGACCCGCCACCGGACGAGCCGACCACCACCGCAAGCCGGCACGCCGGCACAGCCGCACAGCGACACGCACCGTGGCACGCCCCGGCCGTCCAACTGAATGAAAACTTGCCATAGAGTCACGGTGTGCATGAACAGTTGCTGGCGATCGTCGACGGTGTGCGGCTCACGCCGACCCAGCGCCGCATCGCGCACTGCCTGCTCGAGCATGCGCCGGCGGCGGCCTACCTATCGGCGGCCGAGGTCGCCGACATGGCCTCCGTCAGCCAACCGTCGGTGACCCGGTTCGCCATCGCGCTCGGCTACGACGGCTACCCCGCCCTCCGCCGAGCCCTGCGGGACCCGGCCGGCGCCGGAGATCGTCGGCCGGCAGCGGGCGAGGCCGGTCCGGACGGCAACGCCGGCAACGACCTGCAGCACGCCGTACGGGCCGAGATCGACAACCTCGGCCGCCTCGCCGACCGCCTGGCCGACGGCTCGCTGGACCGGGCTTCGATCGACACCGCTGCCACGGCACTCGCGGCCAGCCGGCCGCTGCCGGTGCTCGGACTCCGCACGGCCGCGCCGCTCGCCGCGTACTTCGGCTACTTCGCGGCGAAGGTGTTGCCCGAGGTCCACGTACTCGATCATGGTGGCAGCCTGCTCACCGATCAGCTGGAACAGGCGCGCGCGGCCGGCGCGACCGCGATGCTGGGGATTGTGTTGCCGCGCCACCCGAGGGAGTCGTTGGCGGCGCTGCGCGAAGCGCGGGCCGCCGGTCTCACCGTGGTGGCGCTCACCGACTCGCCGATCGGTGACGTGGCCGACGCCGCCGACCTGACGCTGCACGCCCGGGTAAGTCCGCGGCTCGTTTTCGATCTCCACGCCGCGCCGATGGCACTCGCGATGGTCTTGCTGCAAGCCATCTGCGATGCCGCCCCGGCTCAGACTCAGGCGCGGCTCGAAGCGTTCGACGCTTCGGCCGCGCGACGCGACCTGTTCTTGAATTGACACGGCTTGAATTGACACGGCCTGAGTTGACACGGCTTGAGTCGACACGGCCTCAGCTGACAGCCCTGGACTCACGAACCGACCTTAGGAGTAGCCAGTGGACCCGATCCGGTCACCTCGGGGGACGACGCTCACCGCGCGCGGTTGGCCGCAGGAAGCGGCCATGCGGATGCTGCAGAACAACCTCGATCCGGACGTTGCGGAACGACCCCAGGACCTTGTGGTCTACGGCGGTACGGGCAAAGCCGCGCGCGACTGGCCGTCCTACCACGCGTTGATCCGGACGATGACGACGCTCGCCGACGACGAGACCATGCTCGTGCAGTCGGGGCGGCCCGTCGGCGTTTTCCGGACCCACGAGTGGGCGCCTCGGGTGCTGATCGCCAACTCCCACCTCGTGCCGGACTGGGCGACCTGGCCGGAGTTCCGGCGCCTGGAGAAGCTCGGCCTCACCATGTACGGCCAGATGACGGCCGGCTCGTGGATCTACATCGGCACCCAGGGGATCCTGCAGGGGACGTACGAGACGTTCGCCGCCGTGGCCGCGAAACGATTCGGCGGCACGCTGGCCGGGACGCTGACTCTGACCGCCGGTTGCGGCGGGATGGGCGGCGCGCAACCGCTCGCGGTGACGATGAACGGCGGCGTGTGCCTGATCATCGACGTCGACGCGCATCGGCTCGCCCGTCGCGTCGAGACGCGCTATCTCGACACCGTCGCCGACTCGCTCGACGATGCGATCGACATGGCGCTGGCCGCGAAGCGCGAGCGACGAGCGCTGTCCGTCGGGGTCGTCGGCAACGCGGCGGTCGTCGTGCCGGACATGCTGCAGCGCGGCGTGCCCGTCGACATCGTGACCGACCAGACATCGGCCCACGACCCGCTGTCGTACGTCCCGACCGGGATCGAGCCCGACGACGCGCCGGACTACGCGGCCAGCAAGCCAGAGGAGTTCACCGATCGCGCGCGCGCCTCGATGGTCCGGCATGTCGCGGCGATGGTCGGGTTCATGGACGCCGGCGCCGAGGTGTTCGACTACGGCAACTCGATCCGGGGCGAGGCGCAACTCGGCGGGTACGAGCGCGCGTTCGCGTTCCCGGGCTTCGTGCCGGCGTACATCCGGCCGCTGTTCTGCGAGGGCAAGGGGCCGTTCCGCTGGGCGGCGCTGTCCGGCGACCCGGCCGACATTGCCAAGACCGACGCCGCGATCCTCGACCTGTTCCCGGAGAACGAGTCGTTGGCCCGTTGGATCAAGATGGCCTCCGAACGTGTTGCCTTCCAAGGCTTGCCGGCCCGTATCTGCTGGCTCGGCTACGGCGAACGGGACAAGGCCGGCGTGCGGTTCAACGACATGGTCGCGTCCGGCGAACTGTCCGCGCCGCTGGTGATCGGTCGGGATCATCTCGACTGCGGGTCGGTCGCGTCGCCGTATCGGGAGACCGAATCGATGGCCGACGGCTCCGACGCGATCGCCGACTGGCCGTTGCTCAACGCTTTGGTCAACACGGCTTCCGGCGCGTCCTGGGTGTCCATCCACCACGGCGGCGGCGTCGGCATCGGACGCTCGATCCACGCCGGTCAGGTCTGCGTCGCCGACGGCACGCCGATCGCCGGCCAGAAGATCGAGCGGGTGCTGACCAACGACCCGGGCATGGGCGTGATCCGGCACGTCGACGCCGGGTACGAGATCGCCGAGACGGTCGCCGAGACCGCCGGCGTACGCGTGCCGATGCGCGAGGGCACCGAGCCGGTCGACACGGGGGTGCCGCGATGACCGATGCCGTCGACAAGTTCGCCGCATTGTGGGGTTCGCTGACACCGATCGGCCGGGCGCCGAGCCGCGCCGTCGACGGGCCGGCCGGCTCCGGTTATGTGCGCTACTCGTGGACACACGCCGACCTCGACTGCCGCGAGTGGTTCATCGAGGAGGCGCGCGACCGCGATCTCGAAGTGGAGACGGACGGAAACGGCAACATCTGGGCGACCTGGTGTCCGGCCGGGGTGGACGAGCGCCAGGCGGCCGTCGTCACCGGCAGCCACCTCGACTCCGTACCGCACGGCGGACCGTACGACGGTCCGTTGGGCGTAGTGTCCGCGCTGCTCGCCATCGACGAGATGCGAACGAGGGGCGCGATTCCGGGCCGCCCGGTGAAGATCGTCGTGTTCACCGAGGAGGAGGGTTCCCGCTTCGGCCTCGCGTGTCTCGGTTCCCGCCTGCTGACCGGCGCAGTCTCCCCGGAGCACGCGCTCCGGCTGACCGACAGCGACGGCGTACGGCTGGCCGATGCGTTGACCATCGGCGGACTCGATCCGGCCGAGGTCGGCCCGGATAAGGACCGGCTCAGCGGCATCGGCGCGTTCGTGGAACTGCACGTCGAACAGGGCCGGTCGCTCGTCGACTCGGACGCCGCCGTCGGCGTCGCTAGCTCGATCTGGCCGCATGGGCGCTACCGCCTCGAGTTCCGCGGCGAGGGCAACCACGCCGGCACGACCCGGATGTCCGACCGGCACGACCCGATGCTCACGTACGCCTACACCGTGCTGGCCGCGAACAAGGCGGCCCGGCTGTCCGGGGCGCACGCGACGATGGGACGGATCCAGGTCGAGCCGAACGCGACGAATGCGATCCCGTCGGCCGTCACCGGCTGGCTCGATGCCCGGGCACCCAGCGACGGGACCCTGGCCGGACTGATCGCCGACATCATCAGCAAATCGTCCGAGCGCGCCGAGCGCGACGGCACCAGCGTGACCGTAAGCGCCGAGTCGGTGTCGGCCGAGACGGAGTTCGCGCCCACGATGCGATCGCGGCTGCAAGCCGTACTGCCCGGCGCGCCGCTGCTCGCGACCGGCGCCGGCCACGACGCGGGCATCCTGGCCGCGCACGTGCCGACGGCGATGTTGTTCGTCCGCAACCCGAGCGGCATATCGCACGCGCCGGAAGAGGCGGCCACGGACGAGGACTGCGCCGCCGGCGTGACCGCGCTGGCCGACGTGTTGACGGAGCTGGCATGCCGGTGATCCGCCGGTTTCACGCGGAATTCGCCTGGCTGTCCGACGCGCAGGGTGAGCGCCCGAGCGTCGAATCCGACGTGCTGATCGAGGTGAGCGACGGCCGCTTCACGAGCGTGATCCCGGGTGTGCCGGTCGGCACGGCCGCCACCGACGGGGCTCTGCGCCTCGTCGGACTCACGATTCCCGGCTTGGCCAACGCACATTCGCACGCGTTCCATCGCGCGCTGCGCGGCCGTACGCAGACCGGCAAGGGCAGCTTCTGGACGTGGCGCGACGGGATGTACGCACTGGCCGAACGGCTCGACCCGGACGCGTACTACTGGCTGGCCCGGGCCACGTACGCCGAGATGGTGCTGTCCGGCATCACCTGCGTCGGCGAGTTCCACTACCTGCACCACGGTCCGGGAGGCACGCCGTACGGCGATCCGAACGCGATGGCCGCCGCCCTCATGTACGCGGCTCGGGACGCTGGCCTGCGGATGACACTGCTCGACACGCTCTACCTCACCGCGAACGTCGACGGCACGCCGCTGTCGGGCACGCAGCTCCGGTTCGCCGACCGCGACGCGGACGCCTGGGCGAGTCGGGTCACCGCGCTGTCCGACCACTCCACCGCACGCGTCGGCGTGGCTGCGCACTCGGTCCGCGCCGTCCCGGCCCGGGCATTGCCGAGCGTGGTCGAGGTCGCGGCCGGGCGGCCGATGCACGTGCACCTGTCCGAGCAGCGGGCCGAGAACGCGGCCTGCCAGGCCGTCCATCACGCGACCCCCACGCAACTGTTGGCGGACAACGGTTTTCTCGGGCCGACGACCACCGCGGTGCACGCGACGCATCTCGACGACATCGACCGTACGGTCCTCGGCGACACCGACACCGGCGTGTGCTTCTGCCCGACCACGGAGCAGGATCTGGCCGACGGCATCGGTCCGGCGCGCGCGCTCGTCGACGCCGGCTCCCCGCTGTCGCTCGGTTCGGACAGCCACGCAGTCATCGACATGTTCGCCGAAGCGCGCGCGATCGAGATGCATGAGCGGCTGCGCACCGAGACGCGAGGGCACTTCGACGTCGCCGAACTCATGGCGGCGGCCACGGCGAACGGCCACCGCGCACTCGGCTGGACCGACGCCGGGACGATCGCGCCGGGTTCCCGCGCCGATCTGGTCACGCTGCGGCTCGACAGCCGCCGTACGGCCGGCGCCGATCCGCGCGCGGCAGCCATCTACGCGGCCACTGCGGCCGACGTCACGCACGTGGTCATCGACGGCACGACCGTTGTGCACGACGGCCGGCACGCCACGATCGATGTCGGCTCCGCGCTCGCCACCGCTATCACGCCGCTGTGGTTGCCCGCCGCCGTTGTGCCGGCCTCGTTCGTGATGCCGGTGCCGTTCGAACCCGGCGGCGCCGACGATTCGACGACCGCAAGCCTCGACGAGCCGATCGCCGTCGAGCGGCCGGACGCGCGATGACGCTCGTCATCGACCACATCGGCGAGCTCGTCACCAACGACGCTTCGCTCGGCGACGGAGCGTTGGGCATCGTCCGGGACGCCGCCGTGGTGGTTGGCGACGACGGACGCGTCGCCTGGGTCGGCGCCTCGCTCGTCGGCCCCGCCCGCCGATCGATCCCTCGACGCCGCCGGCGCCGCGGTCATTCCGGGATTCGTGGACAGTCACGCGCACCTCGTCTTCGCCGGCGACCGGGCCGACGGAGTTCGCGGCCCGGATGGCCGGATCGCCCTACACGGGCGGCGGGCATCCGCACGACCGTCGCCGCCACGCGGTCCGCGTCCGACGACGACCTGCGGGCCACCGTCGCGCGCCTGCACCGCGAAATGCTGCGGCAGGGCACGACCACGATCGAGATCAAGAGTGGGTACGGGCTGACCGTTGCCGACGAGCGCCGGTCGCTACGCATCGCCGGCGAATTCACCGACGAGACGACATACCTCGGCGCGCACGTGATCCCGGCCGATGCCGATCCGGACGACTACACCGCACTCGTCTGCGGCCCGATGCTGGACGCCGCGGCGCCGTACGCCCGCTGGATCGACGTGTTCTGCGAACGGGGCGCGTTCGACGAGGACCGTTCCCGCGCGGTTCTCACCGCCGGCATCCGGGCCGGACTCGGCGCCCGGATCCACGCCAACCAACTCACGCCGGGCGGCGGCGTACGGCTGGCGGTCGAACTCGGAGCGGCCAGCGCCGACCACTGCACGCACCTCGCGCCGGCCGACATCGACGCGCTCGCCGTCGTCCGTGAGCGGCGGTGCACCCGGGACGGTCGCCACGTTGCTGCCGGGCGCCGAGTTCTCCACCCGGTCGCACTACCCGGACGCGCGTGCGCTGCTCGATGCGGGCGCGACGGTCGCGCTCGCCACCGACTGCAACCCCGGGTCGTCGTACACGTCCTCGATGCCGTTCTGCATCGCACTCGCGGTCCGGGAGATGCGCATGACCCCGGCCGAGGCGCTGTGGTCGGCGACCGCCGGCGGCGCGAAAGCCTTGCGCCGTACGGACATCGGCCATCTCGGCGTCGGCGCGCGGGCCGATCTCGCCATCCTCGACGCGCCGAGCTTCCTGCACCTGGCGTACCGGCCCGGCGTTCCCCTCGTTCGCACCGTGCTCGTCAACGGAACCCCCACCAACGGAGAAGCAACATGACCGTCATCGTCACACCGACCGGCGTCACCCACGCCGACGTCCTCGCCGTCGCCCGCGGCGCCGACCGGATCGAGATATCGGCGGCGGCGGACGCGGCCATGAGAACGAGCCGGGAAATCATCGACGACATCGAGCGTCAGGGTCGGCCGGTGTATGGCGTGTCGACCGGTTTCGGCGCCCTCGCAAGCACGTTCATCGCGCCGGAGCGCCGGGCCGAGTTGCAGCACGCGTTGATCCGCTCGCACGCGGCCGGTGTCGGCGCACCGATGCCGCGCGAGGTTGTCCGCGCGATGATGCTGCTGCGCGTACGCTCGCTTGCGCTCGGCCACTCCGGTGTCCGGCCGCTCGTCGCGCACGCTCTCGTCGACCTGCTCAACCACGACATCACTCCGTGGGTTCCCGAGCACGGATCGCTCGGCGCCTCCGGCGACCTCGCACCGCTGGCACACTGCGCGCTTGCGCTCCTGGGCGAGGGATGGGTGCTCGGCAAGGACGGCTCCCGGGTCGCCGCCGCGGATGCGTTGGCCCATGCCGGGATCGAACCGATCGAGTTGGCCGCCAAGGAGGGCCTCGCGCTCATCAACGGCACGGACGGCATGCTCGCCATGCTGTTCCTGGCGATCACGGACGCCGCGCATCTGTTTGCCATGGCCGACGTCACGGCGGCCCTGTCGATCGAGGCGATGCTCGGCTCGGACCGGCCGTTCGCGCCCGAGATCCACGCGATCCGGCCGCAGCCGGGCCAGGCGGTGTCGGCCGCGAACATTCACCGGCTGCTGCAGGGCTCGGCCATCATGGACAGCCATCGCGACGACTTCGGCCACGCCGTGCAGGACGCCTACTCGATCCGGTGCGCGCCGCAGGTCGCCGGGGCCGCCCGCGACACGCTCGATTTCGCTCGCCAGGTCGCCGCGCGCGAACTCGCCTCGATCGTCGACAACCCGGTCGTGCTACCGGACGGACGCGTCGTGTCGACCGGCAACTTCCACGGTGCGCCGCTCGGCTTCGCGGCCGACTTCATGGCCATCGCGGCCGCCGAGGTCGGCTCGATCTCGGAACGCCGCGTCGACCGCCTGCTCGACGTCACGCGGTCCCGCGACCTGCCGGCGTTCCTGACTCCGGACCCGGGCGTGAACTCAGGTCTGATGATCGCTCAATACACCGCCGCCGGGATCGTCGCCGAGAACCGCCGCCTCGCGTCGCCGGCGAGCGTCGACTCCGTGCCGACGTCGGGCATGCAGGAAGACCACGTCTCGATGGGGTGGGCGGCCGCACGGAAGCTGCGCACCGTCCTCGACAACCTGACGAGTCTGCTCGCCGTCGAACTGATCGCCGGCGTCCGGGGCATCCAACTGCGGGCACCGCTGCAGCCGTCGGCCGCCGGTCGGGCGGCACTCGCGGCGGTTTCCCCCTTCGCCGGTACGCCCGGGCCGGACATCTTCATGGCGCCCGTCATCGAGCACGCCCGAGCCGTCATCGGCGGCCCGGCTCTGCGGGCCGAGATCGAGGCGGCGATCGGCCCACTGGCCTGAGTTGCCTGTCTGGTCAGCCGGCGACCGCACCCGGGCGATCAGCTCCCGTTGCACCAGCATCGCTGCACCGTAGCCCACAATGGCGGGATGCCCGACGCGAAAACCCGGCGGTGGTATCGGCCCATGGTCGCGCGCGACGTCGACGAGCCGCACCGCGCCTCGACGCCGCTCGAACTGCTATTCGACCTGTGCTTCGTGGTGGGCGTGTCGCAGGCGGCCGGCCGGCTCCACCATGCGTTGTCGGCGGACGAGATCGGTCACGGCATCGGCAGTTATCTGATGGTGTTCTTCGCGATCTGGTGGGCGTGGGTCAACTTCACCTGGTTCGCATCCGCGTACGACAACGATGACGTGCCGTACCGCGTGACCACGCTCGTTCAGATCACCGGCGCGCTCATCCTCGCGGCCGGCGTGCCGAGGGCGTTCGATGACAACAACTTCACGGTCGTCGTCATCGGCTACGTCGTTATGCGGCTGGCCATGGTCGGGCAATGGCTGCGCGTTTCGTGGTCCGATCCGGTGCGACGGGTCACTGCGCTCCGCTTCGCGATCGGGATCACGATCGTTCAGATCGGCTGGGTGCTCCGGTCGAGCGTGTCCGATCGGTACCTGACCGCAAGCTTCATCGCGTTGGTGATCGCGGAGTTGGCCGTACCCATCTATGCCGAGCGCGCGGCCGGCACAACCTGGCACCCGACCCACATCGCCGAGCGGTACGGGTTGTTCACGCTGATCGTCCTGGGCGAAGCCATCCTCGCCGCCACCACCGCGATCCAGACCGGATTCGACACCGGCGGCGAACGCGGCGATCTCCTCGTGCTCAGCGTGTCCGGGCTGGTGACCGTCTTCGCCATGTGGTGGATCTACTTCGATCGTCCGGGCGAGGAACTGCTCCGTACCGCACGGTCCGGTTTCTTATTCGGCTACGGCCACTACTTCGTCTTCGCCGCCGCCGCGGCCGTCGGCGCCGGCATCACCGTGAACGTCGACTCGATCGCCGGCCACGCGGAGCTGTCACCGCGGGCGGCCGCGTTCACCGTCGCGATACCGGTGGCGATCTACGTGGCCTGCGTGTGGCTGCTCCACCGCCGCCCCGGCGAATCGACTTTCCGGTCGGTCGTCTTTCCGCTCGCGGCGGCGCTGGTGTTAATCACTCCACTGCTGCCCGAACCGCTGATCTTCATGGCCGGCATCGTCGCGGCGCTGGTGGGGACAACGATCCCGCGCTTCGGTGCGGAGAGTGATCAGGCCGTCGAACCGACAGCAATGACATGAGGGGCTTCAAATGAGCACCGCCACGCACCACTTGTACGCAACGTGAGGTCGCCCGATGAGCCGCTACCCGCGGCTGCTGACGAAGACGCAGGTCAGCAACCGCGGTGCGTGAAGGTGCTCAACTGAAGCCCCTCGATCGGGCCTCGACGCCTTTGGTCCGGCCGTAACAATGCGTGACATCACGTTGAGTGATGCCGGTCGGACGCGGGTCAGGGAAGTTCGCGCGCGATGATCGCCGCCAGCGCGCGGAACGCCTGCCCACGGTGGCTGATGGCGTCCTTCTCGTCCGGCGTCAGCTCGGCGTTCGTCCTTGTGTGCCCGTCCGCGACGAAGATCGGGTCGTAGCCAAAGCCACCCGAGCCCCGCCGGGCCCGAACAAGGCGCCCAGGCATCCGCCCCTGCGCAGTGAACGTCCGGCCGTCGGGCAGCGCCAATGCCGCCGAGCAGACGAACGACGCCGTCAGCGCCTCGTCCGGGACGTCGCCGACCTGGGCGAGCAGCAGATCCAGATTCGCGTCGTCGTCCCCGTGTTGGCCGGACCAGCGGGCGCTGAAGATTCCGGGCATCCCACCCATGACGTCGACGGCCAGACCGGAGTCGTCGGCCACCGACGGCAGGCCGGTGTGCTCGGCGCCCTCGCGCGCCTTGAGCAGCGCGTTGTCATCGAACGTCAGGCCCGACTCGGGTACTTCCACGTACGTCTCGACGTCGGACAGGCCGAGAATCGTCACGTCGGCGATGTCCGGCGCGGCGTCCAGGATCCGCTGAAGCTCGAGCAGCTTCTTCGCATTGCGGGTGGCCAGCAGGATCTTCACGTGTGTAGGCCCGATCAGCCGAGTGGGGCCGCAAGCGCGGCCGCCTGCAACTCCGCGAGCTGGCGGCAGCCCGAGACGCCGAGGTCGAGCAGCGTGTCCAACTCGTCGCGGCCGAAGACGTTGTGCTCGCCGGTGCCCTGCACCTCGACGAACTCGCCGGTCCCCGTACAAACGATGTTCATGTCGACGTCGGCCGTGCCGTCCTCGGCGTAGCAGAGGTCGAGTCGGGGTTCACCGTCGATCACGCCGACGCTGACCGCGGACACCGACCGGTGGATGACCTTCTCCGGTTTGCCGCTGAGCATCCCCCGGGCCGCCATCCAGCTGACCGCGTCGGTCAGCGCGACATAGGCGCCGGTGATCGCCGCGGTGCGCGTGCCGCCGTCCGCCTGCAGCACGTCGCAGTCGATCACGACGGAATTCTCGCCGAGCGCCCCCAGGTCGATGCACGCGCGCAGGCTGCGGCCGATCAACCGGGAAATTTCGTGGGTACGGCCACCCACCCGGCCCTTGATGCTCTCGCGATCGTTGCGGGTGGTTGTCGCGCGCGGCAGCATCGCGTATTCGCTGGTGACCCAGCCGAGGCCGGAACCCTTTCGCCACCGGGGCACGCCACCGGTGACGCTGGCCGTGCACAGCACTCGGGTATCGCCGAAGTCGACGAGCACCGAGCCCTCCGCGTGCATGCTCCAGGCGCGGGTCAGGGTGACGGGTCGCAGCTCGTCGGGTTTACGTCCATCGGGTCGGGCCATGCCCGCCATGTTACGGGCGCGGGTTTGTGCTCAGCCGACAGGCGGGCGCTAGATCTCGTAGGTGGCGCCGGGCCGCACCACTTCGACCGGCCCGGAGTAGGAGCCGGTGGCTGCGTCGAGCGTCGCGCTCTCGCTGCCCCAGGCGGTGACGAGGTGGGTCAGGAGCAACTGGCGTGCGCCGGCCTTGGTCGCCGCCTCACCGGCGTCGCCGCCGGTCATGTGGAGGCCGGGCGGGTTGTCGTCGGTGTCGAGATAGCTGGCCTCGCAGAGGAACGCGTCCGCGCCCGACGCGAGACGGATCAACGGGTCACACGGCGCCGTGTCGGCCGAGTAGGCGAGGGTACGGCCACCGTGCTCGATCCGGACGCCGTACGTCTCGACCGGATGCTCGACGCGGTCGACGGTGACCGACAGCGGTCCGATCGGGAACGTGCCCGGCTTCAGCGCGAAGAACGCGTACACGTCGTCGAGCGGGCCTTCGTCGCTGCCGTACGCGGCGATCATGCGCTCGCGGGCACCGGCCGGGGCGAACAGCGGCAGCCGCTCGTACGGACCGTCCGGGGCGTACCGTCGGACGACGACATAGGAGCACGCGTCCAGCATGTGATCGCAGTGCAGGTGCGTGAGCAGCACGGCATCGACCGATTTGAGACCCGAATACCGCTGCAGCGCCGACAACGAGCCGGTGCCGAAGTCCATCATCAGCCGGAATCCGTCCGCCTCGATCAGATACGCCGAGCAAGCGGACTCGGGCCCGGGAAAGCTGCCCGCACAACCGAGGACCGTGAGTTTCACGCGATCCCCCGCGCGCCGGCCGGCTGGGCCACGACCTCCCGAGCGCCGGTTGGCTCGGCGGTGACACCGACGGCCTCGACAGGCTCGGCCGTGACCACGGGCAACTCGGCGTGACCGACGCGGGTCGGCGGCCGCCTCGGGTCCGAGAAATCGCTGCGCGAGCCGGGCGAATGCGACCGGGTCACCGGTGCTGCGGAATTCGTGGCGTGGCGACGGCGCGTCCTGTGCCCGGAACATGTCCAGCTCCGTCAGGCGCCGGTACACCTCGCGAGCCGTTTCGTCCGCGCTCGACACCAGCGTGACGCCGTCGCCCATCACGACGCCCAGCAGCCCGGTCAGCAGCGGATAGTGCGTGCAGCCGAGGACCACCGTGTCGACGTCGGCGCGCTGCAACGGATCGAGGTATCCGTGCGCCAGGCCGAGCAGCGCCCGGCCGGAGGTGATACCGCGCTCGACGAAGTCCACGAACTGGGGGCACGCGACGCTCGTCACATTCACGTGCGGCGCGGCCGCGAAACCGTCGGCGTACGCGCCGCTGCTGATCGTGGCCCGAGTGCCGATCACGCCGATCTGGCCGTTGCGGGTGGCGGCGACGGCACGGCGTACGGCCGGCCGGATGACCTCGACCACCGGCACCGAATATCGCTCGCGGGCATCGTGGAGGCATGCGGCCGACGCCGTGTTGCACGCGATCACGAGCATCTTGACGCCCTCGTCGACCAGCCGGTCGAGGCACCCGAGCGCGAGTCGGCGTACGTCGGCGATCGGCCTCGGCCCGTACGGCAAATGAGCCGTGTCCCCGAGGTAGCGAAGCTGCTCATGCGGCAGCTGATCGAGGATCGCACGGGCCACCGTCAGGCCGCCGACTCCCGAGTCGAAGATGCCGATGGGCGCGTCGCTCACGCTGCGGAGCCTACGCTGTGCGGCATCACCACACGGGACACAACGGGCATGGCTGTCTGGAACGTGACAGGCATCATGCCGGCAAACGTCCGAAACGTCCGGTCGGTTTGCGGTCGGGTGTCGGCAGGATTCCCGGCGGCGACGGCTGGGTAGGGTAGAGGCTTGATATGCCGCTTCTTCCGGAAGGCCCGATAGCTTGTGAGCAGCGACGCGACCCGTACGGCGGTGGGCCAGGCCGCCACTGGCAACGCCAAGGTCGGTAGCGCGAAGGTCGGCAGCGCCAAGGTCGGCAACGTTAGGGTCGGCAGCATCCCGCCGGCCCGGACCAAGCCGGGGACGTACATCGCGGAGACCTACGCGGGCGACCTCGACGCGACTATGGGCGGCACGCCCGTCGTGGCCAACGACGGCGAGCCTGCCGGGCTCGCCCGGGTCACGCTCGCCATGCGGCCGGAGACGAAGCAGCCGCCGGCACCCGGCCGCCTCGTCGGCCTCTGCGCCTGGGCCGCCGTCATCGGCATCATCGGTCTGGTGCTCGCCATCCGTTCCGCGTTCGCGATCATCGCCGGCGCACCCGCCTGGTTCACGCCTCTCGCCGCGATCGTCGGCCTCATCGGCTTCAGCTCGACACTCGGCGCGTTCGTCACCGCGCGGTGGCGCATCGCACCGTGGGCACTGCTCGGTGTGGCATCGGTCACCATCATCGTGGCGTTGATCCTGGTGCTGTCCCTCTAGGCCCAGAGCTGGCCTTCGAGCGCCGCCTCCGCATCGGCCAGCGTGCCGCCGTACGCCCCGGTGGACAGGTATCGGTAACCGCCGTCAGCGACCAGGAACGCGATGTCCGCCTTGCGACCCTCTTTGACGGCCTGGTGCCCGACGGACAGGGCCGCGTGCAGGACCGCTCCGGTGGAGAACCCGGCGAAGATCCCTTCAACCTCGACCAATTGCCGGGTACGGAGTACCGCATCGCGCGTGCCGACCGAGAAACGCCGGCTCAGCACCGTCGCGTCGTACAGCTCGGGAACGTAGCCCTCGTCGATGTTGCGCAGGCCGTAGACGACCTCGCCGTAGCGGGGCTCGGCCGCGATGATCTCGACGTCCGGTTGCTTCTCCCGCAGATAGCGCCCGGTGCCCATGAGCGTGCCGGTGGTGCCGAGGCCGGCCACGAAGTGCGTGATCGTCGGCAGGTCGCGCAGCAGCTCCGGGCCGGTCGTCTCGTAGTGGGCCCGGGCGTTGGCCTCGTTGCCGTACTGGAAGAGCATCACCCAGTCCGGGTGGTCTTCGGCGATCTGTCGCGCCATCGCGACGGCCTGGTTCGAGCCGCCGGCCGCCGGCGAGAAGATGATCTCCGCGCCGTACATGCGGAGCAGCTGGGTGCGCTCCGTCGACACGTTCTCGGGCATCACGCAGACCAGCCGATAGCCGCGGAGCTTCGCGACCATGGCCAGAGCGATACCGGTGTTGCCGCTGGTCGGCTCCAAGATCGTGTCACCCATGGTGAGCCGACCCTCGGCCTCGGCGGCACGCACCATCCACAGCGCGGCCCGGTCCTTCACGCTGCCGGTGGGGTTGCGGTCCTCGAGCTTCGCCCACAGGCGGACGTCGGCCGAGGGCGATAGTCGGGGCAGCCCGACGAGCGGCGTGCCTCCGCAGGCGTCGATGAGGCTGTCGAACCGGGCCATGACTAGCTCCTGGTGGCGACAGGTCCACGCAGCGACGGCAGAGCGCCGCCGGCGACGGCCGGCAGAATCGTCACGTTGTCGCCGTCGGCGAGCTTCGCGTCGAGCGAGCCGAGGAAGCGCACGTCCTCGTCGTTGATGTAGATGTTGACGAAACGATGGAGGGAACCGTCCTTGATGAGCCGGTCCCGCAGGCCCGGGTGACGAGCGTCAAGATCGGTGAGCAGATCGGCGAGCGTATCGCCGGATCCGTCGACGGCTTTCGCGCCGCCGGTGTAGCTGCGCAAGATGGTCGGGATGCGAACCTCGATGGCCATGGTGGGCGTACTCCTTGAACGGTCTTGAACCTAGGAACGTTGGACGCAACGACAAACGGGGCCGGGATATTGCTCAGGCCGGACACTCGTAGTCGACGTTGTTCTGCGTCTGCCCGAACATGTACGTCGTGACGGCGTCCGGGGAGCCGGCCGGCCCGCCGTCCACGCTCGCACCGATGACACGCACCGGTTCCTCGGTTACCTCGCCGTCCACGATGCGAAACGACCGGATCTCGTCGACCGTGGGCTCCCGTGTGGAGACCAACACGTAATGCGCACCGGGCTCGCCGGCGAACGCGATGTCGGTGCGCGACGGGTAGGGCTCGGTGGCGGTATGTGAGTGGTAAATCACCACCGGCTCCTCGTCGCGGTCGTCCATCTCGCGCCACACCCGCAACTGCTCCATCGGGTCGAAACGGTAGAACGTCATCGATCGCTCGGCGTTGTCCATCGGGATCAGCCGCTCCGGCTGGTCGCTGCCGATCGGGCCAGCCACCACGCCGCACGCCTCTTCCGGGTGGTCACGGCGGGCATGGGCCACGATCCCGTCGACGATGCCGCGGTCGATAGTCAGCACCCGCATAGCCTATCCTGCTGCTCGGCGGCACTACGAAGCCGCGGGAGGCGCTCGTGCACGCTGATCTCATCCTCACCGGCGGGGTGGTCCGCGCGGTGGCCGGACCGTACAGCAACCCGTCCGCCCCGCCGCCCAGCGCAATCGCGATCCATAGCGGCCGCATTCTGGCCGTTGGATCCGACGAGGAGATTCGCGAGTACATGCGGCCCGCGACCGACGTCCTCGATCTGGCCGGCCGGGCCGTCATGCCCGGCTTCCAGGATGCGCACGCGCATCCGGTGTCCGGCGGCCTGGAGCGCTCCCGGTGCGATCTCACCGGGTTGAAGACGGAGGCGGCGTATCTGGCGGCCATCCGCGCCTACGCCGAGGCCAACCCGGATCGGGAGTGGATCGACGGCGGCGGCTGGTCGATGGAGTCCTTCCCGGGCGGCTGCCCGACCGCCGCCGCGCTCGACGCGATCGTCGCCGACCGGCCGGTGTTCCTGCCCAACCGCGACCATCACAGTGGCTGGGTCAACACACGGGCGCTGGAGATCGCTGGGATCACGCGGGACACGGCTGACCCGGTCGACGGCCGCATCGAACGCGACTCCGCTGGTCACCCGACCGGCGCCCTGCACGAGGGCGCGATGGATCTCGTCGAGAAGCACGTGCCGATCGCGACTCCGGATGACATGCGTCACGGTCTCCTCGTCGGCCAGGCCTACCTGCACTCGCTCGGCATCACGGCCTGGCAGGACGCATGGGTCGGCGACGGTCCCAGCATGAGCGACTCGTTGCAGACCTACCTCGACGTGGCGGCGTCCGGCGATCTGACGGCCCGGGTCATCGGAGCGCTGTGGTGGGACCGGTCCGGCGGCCTCGACCAGGTCGAGGAGATGATCGACCGCCGCGCCCGCGGACCAGTGGGCCGCTTCCGCCCGTCGTCGGTCAAGATCATGCTGGACGGGGTCTGCGAGACGTTCACCGCCGCGATGCTCTCGCCCTACCTCGACGGCCACGGCCACGAGACGGCGAACAGCGGGCTGGACTTCATCGACCCAGAGCTCCTGCCACAGATCGTCACCGCGCTCGACGGAGCCGGCTTCCAGGTCCACATGCACGCGCTCGGCGACCGGGGCGTACGGACCGCGCTCGACGCGATCGAGGCGGCCCGGACGGCGAACGGCGCCCGCGACAATCGCCACCAGATCGCGCACCTGCAGGTCGTACACCCCGACGACGTCCCGCGCTTCGGCGCGCTCGACGCCACCGCGAACATCCAGGCGCTGTGGGCGTGCGCCGAGCCGCAGATGACCGAGCTGACCATCCCGTACCTCGGCGACGAGCGGTCGACGTGGCAGTACCCGTTCGCGTCGATCGCGCGCGCCGGCGGCCGCCTCGCGCTGGGCAGCGACTGGCCGGTGTCGAGCCCCGATCCGCTCGAGATCATGCATGTCGCCGTCACCCGGACCGAGCCGGGCACGGGCCCGGATGAGCCGCCATTCCTGCCGGCCGAACGGCTGTCGTTTGCCGACGCCGCGTACGCCTACACGATGGGTTCGGCTCACGCCAATCACCACGACGACATGACCGGGTCGATCGAAGTCGGAAAGTACGCCGATCTCGTGGTGCTCGACCGGGATCCGTACGAGCCGGACGGCGGCGCGATCACCGACTCCACCGTCCGGCTCACGATCGTCGAGGGAGGCGTGGTCTACGAGGCGTCGTAGACCACGCCACTTAGCGATCGAGCAACAGGTTGATATCGCCGAACTCGTGCCACAGATAGCCCCGGCGCAGTGCCTCGGCGTAGCACGCCGCGACCAGACGCTCCCCCGCGATCGCTTTGAGCATGTCCAGATGGGACGCCTGTGGCTCGTGGAAGCCGGTCACTAGGCCGTCGATGGCGCGTACCCCCCGTTCGGGCGTGACCACCAGCGACGTCCAGCCGGCCGCGGCGCGCAACCGACCGCGTTCGTCGGCGGCCGTTTCGATGGCTCGCACCGCGGTCGTGCCGACGCCGATGATGCGGCGCCCGGCCGCACGGGCCTCGTTCACCAGGCGCGCCGTCGTGTCCGGGACCGAAAACCGTTCCGGGTACGGCTTTTCGTGCGCCTCCGGCGACGCGACCCCGGTGTGCAGCAGGATCGGCGCGAACACGATGCCGCGGGAAACCAGTCGCGTCACGAGTTCCTCGGTGAACGGCCGGCTCGCGCTCGGCATCTCGGCGCTGCCCGGGGTGGCCGCGAACACGGATCGGTACGCCGACAACGGCCAGTCCCGCTCCACATAGGAGTAGCGGATCGGCCGACCATGGGCCATGAGGTAGCTCGGCACCGACGGCGCGTCGATCTCGGCCACCCACAGGCGATCCCGCGTGTACGGATGGCGCAGGTGGACATGCGCGCCACCCGCGATCGTGAACCGGTCGTCGGCAATCCCGTCGGCGTACGGCTCGGTCGCGCCGCCGGCCACTCGGTGCCGTAGCTCGATGACCCAGGTGCCGTCCGGGAGTTCGGTCGACACGTGCACGACGAGATCGGCTCGACCGAGCGCGTCGATCGCGGCCGGGATTGTCGCTGAGGTATTGACCACCAGCACATCGCCGGATGTGAGCACGTCGGGCAGATCGGCGAAGCGGTGGTGGCTCAGCCGGCCGGTGTCGCGCCGGCCGACGAGCATCCGGACCTGGTCGCGCGCGACGCCGCGGGCCTCCGGTGGTTCGTGGGCGGAGAGCGCGGGTGGCACGTGGAATTCGACGGAGACGGGGGACGTCGCACTGGTCTTGGTGGCCAAGGTCACTTCTCACTCCAGAGGTAGAGCTCGGTGCCGCGGGGGTCGTGGACGGTAAAGCCGGAGTGGCCGCGGTAGTGGCGGAGCAGCGGGACGGCATCGGCTCCGAGGTGCACCGCGATCTGCTCGTGCGCGGCCGCCAGAGCGTCGAGATCCGCGTACTCGATCGCGATCCGGGCGCCGGGGGTGGGCTTGGCCGGGCGTTCGATCTCCACTCGCGCGGCCGGACCGACCGCGAACACGGCTCCGACTTCACCGTCGCCGGACCAGCCGTCGATCTCGGGCAGACCGATCACGTCGCGGTAGAAGGCGGCGGCCGGCGCGAAATCGTCGACCTCGATCGTGAGCCACATCGCGATCGGACCGGTGCCGGTGCAGATCGCTTCGGCCGCGACGGCCGCGTCGGCGGCCCGAGCGGCGTCGACGACATCACTCGCACCGTCGGCAGCGGCATCGGCGGCGGCATCGCCGACGAGCGCGACGACCGCGATGTCACCCGATGCGCGCTGCATATTCGGGCATTCGCCATCGCGGCGAGCCGAGCGCGTGTCGTCGGGGCGCGAAACGTAGTCGGCCAGACGGTAGCGACCGGACGCCGGGCCGGCGGCCAGCAGACCGACGAGTCCGGGCGCCACCGTTTCCGGCAGCGGCCGGTCGCTGATGTCCTCGCCCGGGAACGCGAGTTGGTGCATCTGGGTACGCAGGTCGCCCGGATCGACGCGCCACACGGTCACGTCGGTTTCCTCGGCCGCGAGCACATTGCGCAGCTGTTCTGTCGCGGCCTTGGCGGCGCCGTACCCGCTCCAACCCGGGTACGCCTCGATGGCCGCATCGGAGGTGATGTCCACAACGATGCCGCGCGACGTACGCAATAGCGGCAACGCCGCCTGAGTCAACGCATGCGGAGCGACAACGTTCGTCTCGACGATGTTCCGCAGGGCCGCGGGGTCAAGGTCCGCGCCGGCCGGCAGTGGACTCGGACCCAACGTGCCGGCGTTGTTGACCAGGAGGTCGAGGTGGCCACGCGCGGCGCCGATCAAGGCGGCTCGATGGGCTGGCGCCGTGATATCGCCCGCGAGCGCCTCGATGTCGGCGTCGGGCGACCGCTCGCGGATTTCCGACGCCGCCGCGGCCAGCGCGTCGCCGCCGCGCGCGTCGATGATGAGCGCCCACCCCTCGGCGGCGAGGGCATGGGCGAGAGCAAGGCCGAGGCCACGTGAGGCTCCGGTGATGATCGCAGTAGGCATGTTTCGACGCTATGGCGGCGCGGCGCCGGCCGGATCGGGCCCGAGCCGGCCGCGGCCTCAGTCTTTGGACCTAGGACCGCTGCCGCATGTGGCGACGGCGTCGGCCGGCTAGCGTCGTACCCGTGGATTCGCGCCGAACGCTCGACGAGCTCAGTGCCGCCGTGCTCGCGGTCGCGGAGCACCGATCGGTTCGCGATGTGCTGCAAACCATCGTCGGTACGGCGCGGAGCCTGCTCGACTGCGCGTACGCGGCCCTCGGCGTCCCGGACGACCAGGGTGGGTTCGCCGAGTTCGTGGTCGACGGCATCAGCGACGAGCAGTGGGCCGCGATCGGCCCGCTCCCCCGCCAGCACGGCTTACTCGGCGTGATTCTGTCCGACCCGACGCCGCAACGACTCCGCGACCTGCACGCCGACCCGCGATTTCGCTGGTGGCCGGCTGCTCATCCGAATCTCGGCGCGTTCCTCGGTGTGCCGATCATGGGGTCGCTCACCGACGAGGACGAGATTCTCGGCGCGATCTTCCTCGCCAACCCGAACGGTCGCGACGAGTTCAGCGACGACGACGAGCGACTGCTCGGCGTCCTTGCGGCCCACGCGGCCATCGCGCTGACCAACGCGCGCCTGTTCGAGCGCGGGCGCGAGTTGACGCTTGTCCAGGAGCGGCAACGGATCGCTCGCGAACTGCACGACGCCGTCGCGCAGACGCTCTTCAGCCTGCGGCTGACCGCTCAAGCCGCGGCCGCGCTCGTCCGCCGGGACCCGGATCGCGCCATCGCCGAGCTCGACACCGTCACGACGCTTGCGACCGAGGCCACCAACGAACTGCGCCAGATCGTCGCGGAGTTGCGGCCACCGGATCTGTCCCGGGAAGGGCTGGCCGCGACACTGCGGGCTCGCGTTGCGCTGCTGAATCGCGTACACGGCGCGTCGATCACGTACGCGGACGAGGGCTGTCCGAAGCTCACGCCGAAGGTCGAGGAGGCGATGCTCCGGGTGGCCGAGGAGGCACTGCACAACGCGCTGCAGCACGCCCGGGCCGAGCATGTGACGGTGGCATTGCGCGGCGACGACAGCAGCTCGATCCTCGAAGTCCACGACGACGGCCGCGGCTTCGAGCCGGCCACCGCCAACGCGTCACACCGTCTCGGGCTCGCATCGATGCGCGAGCGGTCGCATGCCGTGCACGGACGGATCACCGTCGAGTCGACACCGGGCCGGGGCACGACTATCCGGATGGAGGTGCCGCATGAGTGAAGCCCCGATCCGCGTCCTCATCGCCGACGACCATGCCGTCGTACGCCGTGGTCTGCGTACGTTCCTCGAACTGCAGGACGACATCGACGTGGTCGGCGAGGCGTCCGACGGCGAGACGTGTGTCGCCGCCGCCGCCGAGCTCTCGCCGGACGTGATCCTGCTCGACCTGCTGATGCCGGGGGTCGGCGGCGTCGAGGCGTTGGGCCGATTGCGCGACGCTGGGTCCACGGCCCGGGTGCTCGTCATCACCAGCTTCACCGATCCGGCCGTCTCGGTCCCCGCCGTACGGGCCGGTGCGGCCGGAGTGATCTTCAAGGACGTCGAGCCACGCGATCTCGCGAGCGCCATCCGGTCCGTACACGCGGGTCATACGCTCTTGCAGCCCGACGTCGCGGCCGCGTTGATGGCGCCCGACCCGGCGGCCGCGTCGCCGCTCACCGCGCGCGAGCGCGACGTCCTCGCGGAGATCACGCAAGGGCGCTCGAACCGCGAGATCGCCCGCGCACTGTCGCTGTCCGAGAAGACCGTCAAGACACACGTCTCGAACGTGCTGATGAAACTCGGTGTGGCGGACCGTACCCAGGCCGCGCTGCTGGCCGTCCGCCGTGGACTCGTCGACCGGGACAATTGAGCCCGAGTTGAGCCCGCGTCAACTCGTCAGCGCCTCCAGCAACGATTGCTGCAGCAGGCCGAGGTAGCCGTAGAGCTCGAGCTGGCCGACCCGTGGTGACGTCGGATCACGCAGGACCGCCTCGTCCAGCTCCTCCTCGATGTCCATGTCGTCGCGCACCTCGAGACGGATGCCGAGAGCAAGCCGTACGTCGTTCAACGCGCGCAGCCAGGCCTCGGCCGCCTCGTCGTCGAGCGAAACCTCGGTGCCACCGGCCGCCGGCAGCGCCGCGAGGATCGCACCGGCCTGGTCGATCTTGGCGGTCTTCAGGTCACCGTCGATGTACTGCCGCAGATCGGCCGTACTCGCCGGATCGTCGGGATAGACGTCCGGGAACAGGCGTTCGACAACCGGATCGCCACGGTCGAAGCCGTCGGTGAGCAGTGCGACCACTTCCGCCGCGACCTGTCGCAGCGCTCGGACCTCATAGGGTTCAAGGCGCGCGACGCAGCGGGAACCTTTGCGCCGAAACATTGTCAGGGCTGGTCCACCGTCGCCCAGAGCCCGTACGCGTGCAGCCGTGACGCATCGTGCTCCATGCGTTCGCGGGCGCCCGAGGACACGGTCGCCTTGCCCTTGTGGTGCACGTCGAGCATCAGCTTCTCGGCCTTCTCCTTGTTGTAGCCGAACAGCTTCTGGAAGACCCAGGTCACGTAGGACATCAGGTTGACCGGGTCGTTCCAGACGATCGTGACCCACGGCCGGTCTCGCTCCGGGACCTCTTCGATCTCGGGCGCCTCCACGGGGATCACTTGCGGTGCGGCCATGCCCTCCATCGTGCCACGAACCGCGACCGACTCTTACCGACGACCGGGTTGTTGACCTCACGCCCGCAAGCCGACCGGACCGCTCTACGCTCAAGACTGTGACCGATCTCAGTGCCGCCCTGCTGACCGACCAGTACGAGTTGACGATGGTCAACGCCGCCCTGCGCGATGGCACGGCGTCACGGTCGTGCGTGTTCGAAGTGTTCGCGCGCCGACTGCCGACCGGTCGCCGGTACGGCGTCGTCGCCGGCACCGGGCGGCTGGTCGAGACGCTGGCGGACTTCCGGTTCACCGATAGCGATATCGACTTCCTCCGGTCGTCCGGCGTCGTCGACGACGCGACGGCGGCCTGGCTGGACGAATACGAATTTCGCGGCGACATCGACGGCTACGCGGAGGGCGAGCTGTTCTTCCCCGGTTCACCGATCCTGACCGTCTCCGGCACGTTCGCCGAGTGCGTCGTCCTCGAAACGCTGGTGTTGTCGGTCCTCAACTTCGACAGCGCGATCGCGGCGGCCGCGGCCCGGATGGTCACGGCGGCCCGGGGCCGCCCGGTCATCGAGATGGGTTCCCGACGAGCCCACGAGCGGGCCGCCGTCGCCGCGGCGCGCGCCGCCTACCTCGCCGGGTTCGCGTACACGTCGAATCTGGCCGCCGGGCGGGCGTACGGCATCCCGACGACCGGCACCGCGGCGCACGCGTTCACGCTGCTGCACGACGACGAACAGTCGGCGTTCGGCTCGCAGGTCGCCGCGCTCGGCAAGAACACGACGCTGCTCGTTGACACGTACGACATCGCGCAGGGCATCCGCAACGCGATCGCGGTCGCCGGGCCCGACCTGAACGCGATCCGGATCGACTCCGGCGACCTCTCGGTCCTTGCCGGGCATTCGCGCGAACTGCTCGACTCGCTCGGCGCCCCCGACACGAAGATCATCGTCTCCGGCGACCTGGACGAGTATTCGATCGCGGCACTCGCCGCCGAACCCGTCGACGTCTACGGCGCCGGTACGGCCGTGGTGACCGGCTCGGGAGCGCCGACCGCCGGCCTGGTCTACAAGCTCGTCGAGGTCGACGGCCGCCCGGTCATCAAGCGCAGCGAGCACAAGGCCACCGTGGGCGGGCGGAAGGTCGCCGTACGGCGACACAAGCCGACCGGTACGGCGACCGAGGAGATCGTCGTGTCGCGCGGCGTCCCGGATCCGCGCCCCGGTGACCGGCTCCTGCAGCGCTCGTACGTCGAGGGCGGCGTGGCCGCGGCGGCGGTGCCGCTGGCCGATTCACGCGAGCATCTCCGGCAGGCCCTGATCTCGATCCCGTGGGAGGGTCTCCGGCTGGCCGCCGGCGATCCGGCCATCCCGGTGACCATGATTCCCGCGACCAATTCCACGACCTCGTAGGAGCGATCGTGACCCGAGCACTCATCATCGTCGACGTCGCAGAACGACTTCTGCGAGGGCGGGTCGCTGCCAGTCGGCCGGCGGGGCCGAGGTGGCCGCCGGTGTGTCGGCGGCTCTGGCCGACCCGGCCCGCGACTGGACGCACGTCGTGGCGACCAAGGATTTCCACATCGATCCCGGGCGCGCACTTCGGCGACCCGCCGGACTACGTCGACTCGTGGCCGGTGCACTGCGTCGCCGGCACGAGCGGGTCGGATTTCCACCCGGCCCTGGACACCGACCGGATCGAGGCGGTCTTCGTCAAGGGCGAGCATGCGGCGGCCTACTCCGGCTTCGAGGGACACGCCGGCAGCATCTCGCTCGCGGCCTGGCTGCGCATGCACGATGTCACCGAGGTCGACGTCGTGGGCATCGCGACCGACCATTGCGTCCGGGCCACCGCGCTCGACGCCGTGGCCGAAGGCTTCGCGACGACCGTGCTGCTCGACCTCACCGCCGGCATTGCCCGGTCGACCACGGACGCCGCGTTGGCCGCGATGACCGACGCCGGAGTCAGCCTCGTCGGCGAGCCGGTCGTCCGCGCCTGACCGCCGCCGGTCGCCGGTCGACCGGCGCGTCGTCGGCGTCGAACGTCGCGCTGGACGGCGGACCGGCGCGCTAGTGCTCGGCGGCGCCCGTCGGGATCTGCTGCTGCGGTGAACCGGCCGCGTATTCGGGATAGTGCAGGTCGAAGGCCGGCCGTTCGGAGCGGATGCGCGGCATGCGATCGAAGTTCCGCAACGGCGGCGGGCAACTCGTCGCCCACTCCAGGGACATGCCGTAGCCCCACGGATCGTCGACGTCGACGATCTTGCCGTACTTGTACGACTTCCAGACGTTGTAGAGGAACGGCAGCGTGGACGCCCCGATGATGAACGCGCCGATCGTGGAGATGGTGTTCAGCGTCGTCCACCCGTCACGCCGCGGTGTAGTCGCCGTACCGGCGTGGCATGCCTTCGGCGCCGAGCCAGTGCTGCACGAGGAACGTGGTGTGGAAGCCGATGAACGTGAGCCAGAAGTGGACCTTGCCGAGGCGCTCGTCCATCATGCGGCCGGTCATCTTCGGGAACCAGAAGTAGATGCCGCCGTAGACCGCGAACACGATCGTGCCGAACAGCACGTAGTGGAAGTGCGCCACCACGAAGTACGTGTCCGACACGTGCCAGTCGATCGGCGGGGCGGCGAGCAGCACGCCGGACAGGCCGCCGAACAGGAACGTGGTGAGGAAGCCGAGCGCGAAGAGCATCGGCGTCTCGAACGTGAGCTGGCCCTTCCACATCGTGCCGATCCAGTTGAAGAACTTGATGCCGGTCGGCACGGCGATGAGGAAGCTCAGGAAGGAGAAGAACGGCAGCAGCACCTGGCCGGTGGCGAACATGTGGTGCGCCCACACGCTCATCGACAGCGCCGCGATGCCGAGCGTCGCGGCGACCAGGCCCTTGTAGCCGAAGACCGGCTTGCGGCTGAACACCGGGAGGATCTCGGTGATGATGCCGAAGAACGGCAACGCGACGATGTAGACCTCGGGATGGCCGAAGAACCAGAACAGGTGTTGCCAGAGCAGGGCTCCGCCGGTGTTGGAGTCGAAGACGTGGGCGCCGAGTTGTCGATCGGCCTCGGCCGCGAGCAGCGCCGCCGCGAGGATCGGGAAGACCATCAGCACCAGCAGCGACGTCACCATGATGTTCCAGGTGAAGATCGGCATCCGGAACATCGTCATGCCGGGCGCGCGCAGCGTCAGGATCGTCGTGATCATGTTGACCGCGCCGAGGATCGTTCCCAGGCCGGAGAGCACCAGTCCCATGATCCACAAGTCGGCGCCGACACCGGGCGAATTCTCGCTGGTTCGCGAGCGGCTGGTAGGCGAACCAGCCGAAGTCGGCGGCGCCGCCCGGAGTGGCGAAACCGGACACCACCAGCGTGCCGCCGAACGCGAAGAGCCAGTAGGCGATCGCGTTCAACCGCGGGAACGAGACGTCCGGAGCGCCGATCTGCAGCGGGACGATGTAGTTCGCGAACGCGAAGACGATCGGCGTCGCGAACAGCAGCAGCATGATCGTGCCGTGCATGGTGAACAGCTGGTTGTACTGCTCCAGCGAAAGGAACTGCAGGCCCGGGCGGGCCAGCTCGGCCCGCATCAGCAGCGCCATCGCGCCGCCGACCAGGAAGAAGATGAACGACGTCGTCAGGTACAGCAGACCGATCTGCTTGGCGTCCGTGGTCCGCAGCAGACGTGCGAACGCCGAACCCTTGACCGGCTGATGCACCGGGTAAGGCCGCGTCACGATCGGCCTCGGAACGAGTGTCGTCACATCTGTCGCCACGTCGCGCCCTCCTGTGGATGCCCAGCGGCCGTGCCCGATCGCCCGCCCCTCGGCGGTTGATCGAAGCCGTGCCTCGCCAGGAGAATAGTCCCCGCGACCATGACCGCGGGCCAGGGGTGCCAACAACGCGCCCGGGCCCGCGACGCTGACCCGGCCGTCCGCTGCCGGCCAGCCACCGAGCACGTGCAACCTGCGCCGGCAGCGGTGCGTCAGTCAATCAAAGGCGAAGCCCGGCGGTACGCCCGCAAGGACGCACCGCGGGGCTTGGGTGCTCGTGGCTGGACGGCCCGCGGCCGAGCGGCGACGGCCGATCGGGCGCTTCGGTGCGGCCGCGGTGCCGGCGATGGACCCGAGGGTTGGGCACTCGAGGAAGGACGACCGCGTGTTTCGAGTGTGGCGGATGGCGCCCTGGGTCCGAGCGCCGTTTCTGCTGCTGCGACGCCCTGGGGTCGCAATCGCTTTGATCGCCGCGGCGTTCGTGGCGGCGTTGCCCGCGGCAACCGCGGCGCCGTTCCTGTCCTCGTCGGCCAACGCCACGCTGCACACGCAGATCAGCCTGACGTGCCCGGCCTCGGTCGGTGACGTCCTCACCTACGACATGGGCATGTACGGTGCCGCCGATTACGCCAACCCAGCCCCGGTCTACCCGCCACCGTCGCCCGCAGCCGCACTCAAGGCCGACGAGACGCGCGAAGCCAAGATCGCGAAGGTCGCCGCGTCAGGGGGTGGGTTGAGCGCACCCCAAACGGTCTGGCACGCGACGAATTCCAAGGTTCAGATCGGCCAGCAATCCGTGGCGGTCACGTCGATGACGCTGCCGGACTTCGCCGCTCACGTGCACCCGATCGCGGGGCCATCCGGCCACGGGGTGTGGATCCCGGACGGATTCGCCAATGCGTACCACGTCAAGGTCGGCGATCCGTTCGTCTACACGTCGCTCTGGGGGCCGCCGACCAAGCTCCGGGTTGCGGCCATCTATACCGATCTGCGCGGCGACCCGAACAACCCGGCCTTTTGCAGCATGCACGATCTGATCTTCGGCCCACGCGGTGCGCAGCTGGCGAACTCGGCCGTCGCCCCGATCGTGCTGATGGACCGGGCGACGTTCCTCACTGGCGTGGTGCCTTACCACGGCAAGGCGACGATCAACTTCGCCCTGGCCGACGCGAGGATTCCGGCCGAGCAGACGAGCCGCGTCATTGCGACGATCAAGACCGTCAACCGTACGTTTCCAACGCTGATGGGCCCCTGCCAAGGCTGCCAGTCGTCGACGTCGCAACTGACCGCATTCGCCACCCGCTCGCAGCTCGCCCGTTCCGGGATCAAGCCGACCGTATTGCCGATCACCGCCGCCGGCGTGCTGGTCGGCCTCGTGGTGGTCGGCGCGGCCGCCGTCTTCTGGGTGCTTCGGCGGCGGCGCGAATTGACGGTCCTGTCGGCGCACGGCATGGGATCGGCCAGCATCGGCGTCAAAGCCGTGCTCGAGACGCTGCCCGCGCTCGTGACTGGGGCCGCGCTCGCCTGGGTCGGCGGTTGGTGGCTGGTGCACACGGCCGGCCCTGACCCCCATATCGCTCGTAGCGCGATCATGGACTCGCTCCGGGCCACCGTCGTCGCGCTCGTCGCCGCGATCATTGTCGTCGGCGTCGCGGCGGCCCTGCGCGCCCGTACGCTCACCGACGAGCGTCGGGTCCGGCACGGTTTCCACCTCGGCCGATGGCCCTGGGAGCTGCTGATCATCGGGGGCGGAGTCTGGGCCGCGATCAGCTTCGGCTCGGCCACGGTCACCCGGGACACTCCGGGCGGTGATGGGGGCCTCGTCGTACAGGTGCCGCCCAAGCTGCTCATCGTGCCGTTGCTCATCACGGTCGGATGCCTGATGCTCATCGGCCGCCTCGTCACGCTGGCCCTGCGGGCCAGACGTACCGGCGGCAGTCGTGCGCCGGAGGGTGCGGCGGCGGGGCGCTCGCCCGAGATGGACCGCGCTGGAGTCATCGCCGAGAGCCGCAGCGCCGCCGCCGGCCGCCACCACGGTGGGGGCGGGCGCGTCGCGGCGTACCCGCTCGATGGTCTGGTATCTAGGCTGGCACCGGGTGGCCCGCGAGGCCGCGGTCGTGGCCGTACTGGCCGGCGCAACGGCGCTGCCGATCGCGCTGGCCACCTATGGCGACGCCGTGACGCGATCCGTCCAGGCGACGGTCGATGGCGAGGCCAAGCTCCTGATCGGAGCCGATGTGGTCGTCGGGTTGAAGCAGACGATTCCGGTGCCGGCGGCGTTCGGCGGCGACGCGACCGCGGTGCTGCGTCTGACCGGCGTATCGATCGCCGGAAACAACCTGAACCTGTACGCCGTGGATCCGGCGCAGTTCAGCAAGGTCGCATTCTGGAACGACCAGATCGACGGCGAGTCGCTGTCGTCGATCCTGGCGCCACTGTCGGAACCGCATCTGCCCGGTACGCCGTTTCCGGCCGTGACGAGCGGCAACGTGCCGGCCGGCATACAGGCGCCGACGTGGGGCTTCCCGACCGACACGAAGTATGACCTCGCTACGTACGAGACGCTGCCGGCCGAGCAGGGCAGCTACAAGTCGCTGATCGTGACGAAGGAGTCGCTCGGCTCCGAGGCGAGCCAGGCCCAGCCGCAACTGTGGATCCGCGGCGACCCGGCCACGATCCGGGCCAAGCTCCTCACGCTCAACCTGCCCGTTGTCAGCCTGTCGAGCGTCGATGACGTCTACTCCGGCACGGTGTTCCAGCCGCTGACGTACACGTTCCAGTACCTGACCGCGCTGTCGATCCTCACCGGCGTGGTCACGATCGTCGGACTGCTGCTCTACGTCGAGGCTCGGGCACCCGGTCACCGGCGGGGCTACGTCATCGCCCGCCGGATGGGCCTGCGCGCACGCACCCACCGCCGTGCCCTGCTCGTGGAACTGGCGGTGCCGCTGATTGCCGGGCTCGGTCTCGGTCTCGGGCTCGCAATGTCTCTGACGTACGGGTTCTCGGCCGGTTTCGACGTCGATCCGACGCTGCCCCCGCACACACTGATCACCTTGCCGGCCGCGGTGATCATCGGCATCAGCCTGGCGGTAGCGGTCGTCGCGGTGCTCGCTTCGAGCTTCGCCCAACTCCGGGTCGGCCGCGCCAATCCATCGGAGGTCCTCCGTGACACCGTCTGATTCCATGCCGCCACCGGAATCCGTACCGCCGAATGGTTCCGTACCAACGCCACGGTCCGAATGGTCGCAGTGGGCGCGCCCCGAACCTGGGGCCGAACCGCGCGGACCGCGTCACGCCCGGGAGCCCGACGACCGGCCACCGGACTACTCACGACCCCGACTACTCACCACCGGACTACGCGCGACCCCCGGCGCAGGCCCAACCCGTCCCCCGCTCCGAACCGCCGGCGTGGTCGGGAACCTCGTCATGGCCGGCGTCATCGTCCTGGCAGGTAACCCCGCCGGACGCCCCGCCGCGGCCACGGCCGGTTCCGCGCGGCTCGATGGCGCCGCTGCGGCCGACCGCACCGACCGGTGAGCCCAACGTCGTGTGTCGAGACGTGGTTCGCACGTATCGCATTTCGGCGGACGACACCGTACCGGCGCTCAAGGGTGTTGACCTGGCCCTTCATCCGGGAACCGTGACGGCGTTGATCGGGCCGTCCGGATCCGGAAAGTCGACATTGTTGCGCCTGCTCGCGTGCGTCGACCGGCCGGACTCGGGGTCGATCCGGATCCAAGGCCGCGACACCGCGCGACTGTCCCGGGCGCGTCGGGTGAAGCTGCGCCGGCGGCGCCTCGGGTACATGTTCCAGAACCCGGCCGACAACCTGCTCGACTACCTCACCGTCCGCCAGCACCTGCGCCTAGCAGCACAGATGCGCGGCGTGTCGGTGCGCAATCGCGAGGCGGACGAGTTGCTGGAACGCCTCGGGCTCGCCGGCCGCGCGCACAACCTCCCGCGCCAGCTCTCGGGCGGCGAGCAGCAGCGCGCCGCCATCGCGTTCGCGGCAATCGGACCGCCGGCGCTGCTGGTGGCCGACGAACCGACCGGTCAGCTCGACCATGACACGGTCGGCGACGTCCTCGACGCGTTCACCGCACTTGCCCGGACCGGCGTCGCGATCGTCGCGGCTACCCACGATCCGATCGTTGCCCAGCACGCCGACCGTGTCGTCCACATGGTCGACGGCCGCATCGTCGACGGCATCAGCGAGGAGGACCGATGACCGCACCGATCAGCGTGGCCGGCCTTACCCGCCGCTTCCGTCGCGGCCCGGAAACGATCGTGGCCGTCGACAACGTGTCGTTCGAGCTCAGCCCCGGTGAGCTCACGGTCGCGGCCGGACCGTCCGGCTCCGGTAAGACGACGGTGCTGTCGATCCTGGCCGGGATGGAACGCTCGGACAGCGGATCTATCCGGACGGGCGATCCGTTGCCGGCCGGCGTACCGATCGCGAAACTGCCCTGGCGCGACCTTGCTTTCGTGCCGCAATCGTTGGCCTTGCTCGACGAGCTGAGCGTTCGCGACAACATCGACCTGCCGGCCCGGCTGGACCCGTCGGTGCGCGGTCGTGACACCGACGCGCTCCTGGAGGAGTTCGAGATCGCACATCTCGCGCCGCGCTACCCGTCCCAGACCTCCGGCGGGGAGCAGCAGCGGACCTCGATCGCCCGGGCCCTGCGACTCAACCCGTTCGTCCTCATCGGCGACGAGCCGACCGGCCATCAGGACCGGCGCCGCGTCGACATGGTGTTGGGACTGCTGCGCAAGCACGCGTACGCCGGGAACATCGTGCTGATCTCCAGCCATGACGGTGCCGTCATCGACGCCGCCGACCGGGTGATCACACTCGCCGACGGGCGATTGGTCGACGACGCCCGGTCGAGCCATCTTTACGCCTGACGGTCACCGGCAGTATCCGAAATCTGCCCCGAACGGCGCGATCGGCGCGTCGATGGGATGCTGAGGCGGTGACCGAAGAAGCGGACATCGTGGTGGTAGGGCTCGGCGTCGGCGGCGAAGAACTCGGCGGCAAGCTGGCCGAAGCTGGCCTCGCCGTTGTGGGCATCGAGCGACGTCTGGTCGGCGGCGAATGCCCGTATTGGGGGTGCATCCCGAGCAAGATGATGATCCGGGCGGCCAACCTGCTGGCCGAGACGCGACGGGTCGACGGAATGTCCGGCCACTCCACGGTCACGCCGGACTGGGCACCGGTCGCTAAACGTATTCGCGAGGAGGCCACCGACTACTGGGACGACAAGGTCGCCGTCGACCGTTTCGTCGGCAAGGGCGGGACGTTCGTTCGCGGCAGCGCCACCCTCACCTCGCCGAACACCGTCGATGTCAACGGGACGACGTACCGAGCCCGGAACGGCATCGTGATCGGCGTCGGAACGACCGCATCGATCCCGCCGATCGACGGGCTCGCGGACACGCCGTACTGGACGAACAAGCAGGCGATCGAGGCCGAGACCGTGCCGTCATCGCTCATCTGCCTTGGCGGTGGCGCAATCGGGCTCGAACTCGCGCAGGCGTTCGCGCGCTTCGGTACGAAGGTGACGATCGTCGAAGCGGCCGACCGACTGATCGCGATGGAGGAGCCGGAATCCTCCGAGCTCGCCGCGAAGGCGCTCGCCGCCGACGGCGTCACCATGCGTACGGGGGCGAGGGCTCGACGCGTCTCCCACGACGGCGCCGAGTTCACCGTCCACGTCGAGGGCGGCGATCCCGTACGCGGGGAGAAGCTGCTCGTCGCGGTCGGGCGACGGTCGAATTTCCCCGACCTCGGCCTGGCCGCGGCCGGTCTCGATGCCAACGCTCCGATCATCGAGGTGGACGAGCGGATGCGGGCCGGCGACAAGCTGTGGGCGATCGGCGACATCACCGGTCACGGTGCGTACACCCACATGGCGATGTATCAGGCCGGGATCGCGATTCGTGACATCCTCGGCCAAGACGGGCCGCCGGCGGACTACAAGGCCGTACCGCGCGTGACGTTCACCGATCCGGAGATCGGTTCGGTCGGTCTGTCCGAGAAGCAGGCGTCAGACGCGGGCGTACGGGTTCGGACCGCGATCACGCAGATCCCGTCGAGCGCTCGCGGCTGGATCCACAAGGCCGGCAACGACGGCTTCATCAAACTCGTCGCGGATGCCGATCGCGGCGTGCTTGTCGGCGCCACGTCGGCCGGACCCGTCGGCGGCGAGGTCCTGAGCGCTCTCGTGGTCGCTGTGAAGGCCGAGGTCCCGATCGCCACGCTGCGCTCGATGATCTACGCGTACCCGACATTCCACCGCGCGATCGAGGATGCGCTGAGCCGGCTCTGACGACGTTGCCGGTGCAGCCCGATTCAGTGGTCGATGCCCACCTCGTACCACTGGGGTGTCGCTGGTGTGGCGGTGAAGTCGTAGCGCACGCGGCCGTCGGCGGCCAATCCGACGAGCGTCGCGGATGTCGAGCCGTAGTGGTGGGTGTCACCGGCCGCGTCCACGATCGGGTGGTCGATGATCAGCCCACGTATGTCGTCCGGCGCCAGACCGTCCCCACGCAAAAGGTCGATCCAGCCCGGCCACGCGTCCGCGGGCGCGAGACCGGGCGCCGGATCGGGGTCGGGCAACGCCGCGAACAGCGGCCGGAAGTGCGGCACCAGCGGATCGTCCAGCCGATCCGGGCCGAGGTTGACGACGATGTGCTCGCCGCGTGGCAACCGGTCGTGCGACAACTCAACGCCGTCCCAGGACCAGATCTCGGCGCCGTCGATGTCCGCGCGGATCAGATGAAAGCTGTCGTATCGGCCGAGTGAAGCGGCGTCCGCGATCCCGGGAACCAGGTCACCGACGGGCGCCCGGAGCGCGGCGAGCGCGAGCGAGCCGCGCGTCGGGCGCGGGGCGCCATCGGCCGGAGGATCCCGCCGTACGCCGTTGAGCAGGGCGGCTACGGCCGACCGGTCCCGATCGACGGCGAGCCAGGTGCCGCCGGCCACCCGGTCCCGGCCGCCCCAGACCGTCGGTTCATCCGGCCAGTGCGGGGCCGGCGGGTCCCACGCTCGGCCGGTGAATTCGTCCCGGACGGCGGCGAGGAGAACCGGCCAGCGCGTGCCGGGTGACAGGCGGAGCAGTACGGTGCACACGTCGGTCACCGTATCCGTACGGCGTCCGGCCGGGCAGGGCGAGCCGCCTCGCCGACGTACCGACCTCAGTTCGGGATCGCGGCCCGCAACTCGATGATGAGCGACGGCGTCAGCCGACTTCCGGCCCGCGTCGCGAACAACGTCATCTCGTACGCGGCGGTGGCGAGATCGGCCGAACGCTCGGCCACGACGCCGAGCACGGATCCGCTGCCGAGGGCACTGATCAGCAAGTAGCCGTCGGACATGTCCACGACGACGCGATTGAGCATGCCAAGCGCATAGCTGTGCGCGGCCCCGGTCGCCAGACTTGTCATGCCGGACACCACCGCGGCGAGCCGGTCGGCGTTGGCCCGATCCTTGATCGACGAGGCCGCGACGAGAAGCCCGTCGGATGACACCGCAACCGCTCCGAGAACGCCGGCCGTGGTGGACGTGAACGTATCGAGTTGCCACGTGAACGCCTCGGCGTCGGGGCTCAGCGCCGGTTCCGCATGCCCGTTGCGACGGTCGTTCGCGTGGCCGCCTTCGGCGTAGCCCACACCGCGGCGTCCGTCATCGGCGAAGTCACCCACTCCGTACGCGAATGGACCGGTCATCGGCTAAACCCCTCGTCGTCGACACGGTCGGTGGCAGTCTCTCCGAGCGCGCGCGCCACCCCGATTTCGAACTGTTCGACGAGGCGGCGCGCCTCGTCCGGGTCCAGCGTACGGAACCGCGACGCGAGATCCAGGGACGCGCCCGGTGACGAGGCGCCCGGCACCCGACGTGAAAGCGGAGCTTCGGTCCCCTCGGCCGACGTGGCCGTGGCATTCGTCCGATTTCCATCGGCCGCAGTGAGACCGTCCGCCGATGCGTCGGCGGAATCTGGCGGTACGTAGCGCGCGATCCCGCCGGCCGGGAAGGTCACCACATCGTCGTCGAACGGGCCGAAGCCGCCGGTCGAACCGCCCCCGGCGGCCGGCCGTAGCGGAGCAGCGAGTGGGTCGTTGAACGCTCGGTTCATGCCGGCGAACGGTCGTCCGGGCGCGGCGAACGGACCACCGGCGTAAGGCCGGTCGGCGTCATGGCCGCTCAGCGAGCCACGGCCACTGGGCCCGGCGCCGAGGGACCCGCCACCGTTCGAGGACGCACCGTTCGGGGCGAACCCCCGCCCGGCGCGCGGCAGATCGTCGGACGCGCCGTCATACGTCGCGTACATGCCACGCCCGGGCAGCTCGGGCTGGCTTGGACCAGCCGGCAGCTCCGCAAAGCGAGGTGGCAGCACCTCGAACGCGTTCCAGGTCCCTCCGGTGCCGAGCACCTCTGCTGCCCGCTCGAACGTCGCGAGATCAAAGGGCCGCGAGTCGAGTTCCAGCATCGGTTCCCACCGGCCGCGGCTAGCGCCGACAAACGGGCTCGCCTGGCCATCGCGTGGCCGTGGGATGGACGCGTTGGCAGCGACTCGTGCCGTCGCCCGAGCGGTCTCGGCCGGCGCCATCGTCGTCACATGGTGGCCCAGATCCACGATGGCCGTCACGCCGCCACCGGGCGTGTGTTCGAAGGTGATCCGCAGGTCGTGGCGCCGCGCGAGACGGCCGACGAGAAACAGCCCGAGCGCACCGGAAGTGGCCAGGTCGAGGCGCTCCGGATGGGCAAGCCGCCCGTTGACGGTCGCGAGCTGGTCCTCGGACATGCCGATTCCCTCGTCGATGATCGACACACCGCTGTCGAACGGCCGCGCGAACACCCGAACTCGCGTCGCGGTCCGCGAGAATGCTGCCGCGTTCGCGATCAGCTCGGCGAACAGCAGCACGACGTCGTCGATGATCGCGGGCACGACCATCGTCCCGGGCGGCACCGACACGTCGACCCGCGTCTCGCTTTCGATCTCGTCGAGGGCGAGCCTCACGACGTCCTCGAGCGCCATCGGCGTCATGTAGCCGCTCTCGTCGGCGGCGTGGCGACCCCCGTCGCCGGAGACCGCCAGCGTCAGAAGGCTCCACGTGACGCGGCGCAGTCGATTGGTGATGTGGTCAAGGCGGTGCAGGTCAGCAAGGAGATCCGGATCGACCTGCGACCGTTCCAGTCGATCGATGATGTTCGCCTGCCGGGACACGAGCTGAGCGCTGCGCCGTCCCGCCGTCCCGGTCATCTGGGCAAGGTTGCGGCGCGCGGCCGCCTGCCGCTCCACGATCGTCGCGGCGGCGCGCTGCGCCCGCACGAACGCACGAGCGAAATCGCCGACTTCGGTACGGTCGGCGACCGGCAGAGCCTCCAGCGTCGAATGCTCGACCGAGTCGGTGTGATCGTCGGCGACCCGCCGCAGGCTCGTCTCCGAGCGGTCGGCCACGCGCCCGGCCGCGGTGGCGACGCCGCGAAGCGACCGCGACACCGATCGGACGCTGAGCCAGGCCAGCAGGATGGCCAGCAACAGGATCAGGAGTGCGGCACCAGCGAGCACGTACGCCGTGATCCGGTTGGTGCGCTGATCGTCCTTGGCCGCGTCCGTCACGGCGGCGACGATCTTCGCCTCGACCAGGCCGCCGAGCTGAATGTACGAGACGAGCTGCGGATACAACGTGCTCGGAGTCAGATTCGCGAGGGCGACACTCGGCGAGTTCGCGAATGCCGAGACGAAACTGTCGCCGAGACGCTGGACGTACGCATTTTTGACGAGTCCGTACTCGTCCAGCTGGTCCGGCGACGCGTACGAAGCGAATTCTGCCTCGAGTACGGTGGCCGAACGCTGGTCGGCAGCGTAGTCGACGATCGCCGCTTCGTTGCTCTGCGTCGCCGCGGCGAGAAGGTCGGCCGCGCCGGCGGCATGCACCGCGTCGATGCGCAGCAGCGCGTCGAGAGCGAGCACCTGACGTCCGGCTGCCGTTGAGGTATCCGCGTCGGTGGCCAACGACAACGACGTGATGATCGAGTTGATCGTCGCGCTGAACGCCTCGACCACTTGCGCCGGTGTCTGGGTCCGGGACGACACGCCTTGACGCACCGGACCGAGCGCGCCCTGGGCGTCGAGGGCGGCGCGTACGCGATCCGGCAGTCCGCCACCGAGCCTTGCCTCGAGGTCGGCCACGCGGTCCGACACCCGGGTCGTCTGGGCGTCGACGTCCGCGGCGGTCTGCACGCTGACCAGGAAGCCGACCGAGGTGACCTCCTCCGCTTCGAGTTGGGCGAGCACACCCCGTACGGCATTGGCGACTGTCATCGCGTGTACGACGTCGCTGGCCGCGGCGGCGCGGTTCAGCCGACCGACGGCGACCGTCGCGGTGACCGCGAGCAACGCCGCAAGTGGCAGAGCGACGAGGACGACCATCCGACGCCGGATACTTGACCTACCGAGCGACACCGGACCGCCCCCAGTCGTCGGACGGGATAGCGACGTCTGTCCCGGCCGACCTCGTCGTCGACGTACCCGCGCCGGAGCGCCGGTGATGCATGACGCCGGCGGGCATAAGCTCGCGCCCGGCGTCCGACGCACTAGTCGCCGCTGCGGCGACTGCCGGCCGGCGTCGCGGCAGCGCACCGCCGTTGTAGGTCGGCGGATCGAAGTCGCGCGGCGGCGACAAACGCGCCACCGAGGGGGCCGTCCGATCCGGCTCTTCGTGTGGGACCGACTCGTCCTCGATCCGGCGGCGGCGCAACGCGGCCACGAGCAGCGGCGTCAACGCGATCGCGACCGCGAGCACGCCGGCACCGATGGTCAGCGACCGGATCAGGCGCACGTGGCCGATGCGCGAGGTCAACAGGTTGTCGACGCTCTGCAGGATCGATTCGGTCAGCGTGTTCGCGGCGGCTTGTGCCGTCACCGCGTCGTCGGCCGCCTTGCGCACGGAGCCTCCGGCCGGCGGGCTGCTCCCGGCGGTGGAATTCGTGGTGCCATCCGCGATGAGCGCGTCGACCTGGATGCGGAACTGGTCCAGCCTGGCCAGCGTGTTCTGGCTGATCGCGGCATCGGGCGACGCGTCGGAAGCATTCTGCACGTCATCGACGAGATCGCTTGCCGCCTGCTCGATGGATGCCCGCTGATCGGCCAGCTGCTCGGCGATACTGCCCGTCGGTGTGCCAGCGACCGCGTCCGGCCCGATCGCGATGCCACCCGATGCCCTGGGATCGGAGCCGCCGAGCGCCAACAGGTCCGCATAGGCACCGGCAGCAACGACGACAGCCGGCAGCTGATGGGCCGCGCCGTCCTGCAGCGCGGCCAGCTCGGGATGGGCATTGTGGCTCAGCCCGGCGGTCGCGCCGACCTTGTCGGCCAGCTCCAGAAGCAGGCCAGTCACGCCGCTGTAGGCCGCGAACGAGTCGATCGGCGACGACGCGGAGCGGCTGTGCAGCTGTTGGATGCGGTTGTCGGCGTCGGCCCAGAGCACCTGCGACCTAAGATCGGCGCCGTAGCGCGCATCGACGGCCGCGACGGCGAGCGCGGCGCGGTCGACCGGCTGGAGATTCACCCGGCCGCCGACCACCGCGGTGGATTCGGCGGCAACGACCGCGCCGATGAGCGGTTCGAGCGTCCGCACGTACGCGACGCCATGTTGCTGCTGAGCCAGCGCGACGAGATCGTCGCGCTCGTTATTCCACGCCTGTAGGAAGAGGACACAGCTCGGCACCAGCACCGCGACAGCGAGCAGCGCGCGACTCGCGACCGCCCGGTGCCGGTCGCGCGCGCGGTCGAGCTGCGCAAATGTCGTCATCGCCGAACCTCTGACGTAACTATGGGCGGCCAGACGCGGCGACCGACCGTGGTGAAAGCGTGCCGCGATGCGCGGATTGGCCGACGCCGGAGTGTATCGAGCGGGGCGACGCCACGTCTATCAATCAAGACGCCCGAAACGGCCGGCGTATCCAGATTGGACCGGCGAGTGGTACGCAACGTCACCGCAGCGTCACGTAGCGATTATCGGAGGTGCGGTGGAGCATCACACCCTCCCTTGTCCGGGCCGACCCTTGACACCGCAAACAACACCGACAAGTGTTACGGACAAGTGTCCGCCTGACGGCCGACGCGCGCCGCCCGTGACGACCGGGCGGCGCCGCCTTTCAAGGAGCTTCGATGAGCACAGCCCGCAGCGTGGTCGAGACCGATGTCCTCGTAGTTGGATCCGGCCCGGCCGGCGCGTCCGCCGCGCTCTTCCTCGCCACCTACGGCACCCGGACGCTGCTCGTCACGAAGTACAGCCGACTGTCCGATACGCCGCGAGCGCACATCACGAACCAGCGGACGATGGAGACGCTGCGCGACATGGGCATCGAGGATCGGCTCATGCGCGAAGCGACGCCATGGGAGTGGATGGGCAACACGACGTTCTGCACCAGCCTCGCCGGCGAGGAACTCGGGCGCATTCCATCCTGGGGCACCGACACCGTTCGGCACGCCGACTACGAGCTGCAGAGTCCGTGCACGATGCTCGACGCTCCGCAGACGATCACCGAGCCGGTCATGGTGAAAGCGGCTCAGGAGCGCGGGGCGAAGATCCGCTTCGACACCGAATACCTGTCGCACGTCCAGGATGAGAATGGCGTCACCACGACGGTTCGCGACCGCCTCACCGGCATCGAGTACGACATCCGGTCGAAATACCTCGTCGGCGCCGACGGCGCCCGCAGCAAGGTCGCCGAGGACCTGGGTCTGCCGTTCGAGGGCCCGGGCGCCGTGGCCGGCTCCCTGTCGATCATCTTCGAGGCCGATCTGTCGCGCTTCGTCGCGCATCGCCCGTCGGTCCTCTACTGGATGCTGCAACCGGGCGCCGAACGGGAAGGCGTCGGCCTCGGCGTACTTCGCATGATCAAGCCGTGGCACGAGTGGATGCTGATGTGGGGCTACGAGGTGGCGGCCGGGCCGCCCACGTTCAGCGACGAGTTCATCCGCGAGCTCGCGGTGAAGCTCGTCGGCACCGAGGACTTCGAGATGCACGTGACGTCGGCGTCGCCGTGGACGGTCAACCACCACTATGCGACGACGATCGCGAAAGGCCGCGTGTTCTGCGCCGGCGACGCCGTGCACCGGCATCCGCCGACGAACGGTCTCGGCTCCAACACGTCGATCCAGGACTCGTACAACCTTGCCTGGAAACTCGCGCACGTGGTCGCCGGCACTGCGGGCCCGGAACTGCTGGCGACGTACGACACCGAGCGTGGCCCGATCGCGCGGCAGATCGTCG
This sequence comes from uncultured Actinomycetota bacterium, assembly GCA_963724705.1. Lineage (GTDB taxonomy): Bacteria > Actinomycetota > Actinomycetes > Mycobacteriales > Micromonosporaceae > DASQPR01. The sequence goes on along the minus strand of CAVRVS010000002.1, from coordinate 384,959 downwards.
AGCGGGCCAACCAGTCCATTGCCGATACCGGCCGGATCCTGTCCGCGCTCGACCTGACCGATACGACCGACGTCGAGAAGCTCGACCAGCAACTCGCCTTGCGCAAGGCACCGGGACCGGAGGGCGAGAAGATCCGGGGCGCACTGCGCGAAGCCATCGCCTTCAAGGCGTACGAGTTCGATGCGCACGGCGTGGAACACAACCAGCGGTACGTATCGACGGCCGTGGTGCCGGACGGTACCCCGATGCCCGAATACCGCCGCGACCCGGAGCTGTACGCACAACCGACGACCTGGCCCGGCGCGAAGCTGCCGCACACGTGGGTGACCGAGAACGGTCGCCGAGTGTCCACCCTGGACCTCGGTGGACACGGCACGTTCAGTCTCGTCACCGGCATCGGCGGTCGACCCTGGCTCGACGCGGCGGCCGCGTTGGCCGAGACCACCGGCGTGACCATCACTCCGATATCGATCGGTCCTGGCGAGCGCTACGAGGATCCGTACGGCACCTGGGCCGGTCTGCGGGAGATCGAGGACGGCGGGGCGCTGCTCGTCCGGCCCGATCTCTACATCGCGGCGCGGCATCTTGGCAGCCCCGAGTCGCCCGAGCGGGCGAACGAATGGCTCGCCGGCGCCTTGCGAAGCGTGCTCCGGACCGGCTGACTGCCCGACGCAACACACGAGGACCGGCCGGCTCGACGCCACGCGCGCCGGGACCGGCGACGTAGGTTGGGCCGGTGGCCGACATCGTTCTGATCCATGGCACCACCCAGTCGCCGGTCGGATGGCGGCGGCTGGTGGACGCGCTCGATTCCCGGGGCCATCGCGCCATCACCGTCGATCTCGCGGCCGAGCCGGCGAGTTCCGTGGCGGAGTATGCCGACATCGTCGGTCGGCAGGTGCCTAGTGACCTCACGACGCCGCTCGTCGTCGCGCACTCGGGATCTTCCCCGCTGCTGCCCGCGGTCGCACGGCGGCTCGGCGCGCGCCGCCAGGTCTGGCTGGCCGCGCTCGTGCCGGACGGGCGGCAGAGCTTCCTCGACGAGATCCAGGCGGCGCCGACCGACATCTTCCATCGCGACTGGCTCGGCCGGGACCCGACGACCGATCCCGTGCTGGCGACGTATTTCCTATTCCACGACTGCGATTTCGAGACGTTGCAGTGGGCGCTGACGACCGTACGGTTGTTCGCCCCCCACGTCCTCTACACGGAGACCGTCACGCTCGCGCCGGAGATCCCGTCGACGTACGTCGTGGCACTGCGCGACCGTGCGTTGCGGGCGGGGTGGTGCCGCCGCGAGGCCGTACGCCGACTCGACGCCGAGATCGTCGAACTCGACGCCGGACACTGCCCCCATGTCTCGGCGGCCGAGCCGTTGGCGGCCGAGTTGGATCGCCTCGCGCGACAATAAGCCACGACACGGCGGTCCGGATCGACGACGATGAACGCATGGTCGTCGACTACTCCACGGCTCGGCACCGCCTCACGAAGGCGTACGAGGGCATCGACCGACTCGCGGCCACACTCAGCCGCGATGACCTCCTGGAGTTTTCCCGCTGCCGCGGCTGGGTCGTCGCCGATGTGCTGTTTCACGTGCTGTGCGACGCGCAACGAGCATTGATCGCGCTGGCCAGCCCGCATCCGGGACCGTCCGATCGCGACTTCGTGAGCTATTGGCGGGGATTTGCGGCCGACCGCGATCCGATCCCGGGCGCATGGTCGATCAAGCGGTCGGCCGCGCGTTCCGGACGGCTCGGATCGATCGCGCTCTGGCAGAGACCGCGCCGCGGCCGTACGCGCCGCGCACGCCGCCGATCCGGACGGCTCGTGATGACGCAGGGGCACGTGCTCGCCGTACCCGATTTCCTGACGACGCTCGCGACCGAGGCGGCGATCCACCACCTCGACATGACGCTGAATCTGCCCGCAGCACCCGCACCTGATCCGGAGGCCCTAGCCGCCGCCGTCGATACGCTCGACGGCCTAGCTCGATTCGTCGAGCCCGCCACCGTCAACGACGCGCGATCCGGTCGACCGCCGGGCTGGTCGGCCGAGGAATACGTGCTCAAGGCAACCGGCCGCATACCGCTCACTCCCGACGAGGTCGCGGCCACGATGGGCTATCCGCTGCTGAGTTGAGCCGTGCGGCGCGGCAACAAGCCCGGCGCTACCGGCCGACCGGCACCGGTTTGCGCTGCTCGGCCGGCAGTGGCGCATCGCTGCCCTCGACATCGATATGCGGAAGGATCTTGTCCAGCCACCGTGGCACCCACCAGGCATGGTCACCCAGCAGCGACATGATCGCCGGCACGAGCACCATCCGGACCACGGACGCGTCGATCAGCACCGAGACGGCCATGCCGACCGCCAGCATCTTGATGATCGGATCGGAGTCGGCCACAAAGCTCGCGAAGACGACGACCATGACCGCCGCGGCCGTGGTGATGACGCGCGCGGTGCCGCCAATTCCGATCGCCACGCTGCGATGTGGGTCGTGGGTACGTACGTAGGCCTCGTGCACACGCGACAGCAGGAACACCTCGTAGTCCATGGACAACCCGAACACGATGGCGAACATCAGCATCGGCACGAACGCCGGGATCGGCACCTTCTGGTCCATGCCGATCAGCGACGAGCCCCATCCCCACTGGAACACGGCGACGACGACGCCGTATGCGGCCCCGACCGACAGCAGGTTCATCACCGCCGCCTTGATGCCGATCGCGAGCGAGCGGAACGCCGCCGTCAGCAGCAACAGCGACAGCAGAACGACGGCGGCGATCAGCCACGGCAGCCTCTGCACGGTTCGCTCAGTGAAGTCGACGTTGCCGACGGTCGTGCCGGTCAGATAAGTCGGCGCGGACACCGCTGGCAGGACATCGTCCCGCAGGTTGTTGACCAGAGACGTGGTCGCCTCCGCCTGTGGGGTGCTCTTGGGGATCACGTTCATGATGGCAGCGGTGCCGCCCTGGTTTGCCGACGGTGGCCACACCGACGCCACATCGGGCGTTTTCTGCAACGTCTGCTGGGTGTTGCCGAGCAGCGTCTGGAAGTCGGACGACGACTGGCCCGCCGGCTTGTTCACGATCACGGTGATGGGACCGTTCGCGCCGGCGCCGAAGCCCTCGGTGATGAGGTCGTACGCGCGTCGGTCGGTGTCCGACGTCGGGTCGGTGCCGGCGTCGAGTTGGCCGAACGTGATGAAGAACAGCGGGATCGTGATGACCACGAGCAGGATCACCGCTCCGATTGCATAGGGCCAGGGCCGCCCGCTGACCCGCCGACCCCACCGCGCGAATGCGCTGTTCTCATGCGCGTGGTCGTCGCGCACCACGGCCGCCGCCGGCTGGTGCGCCGCCGCTCGGGCGTGGCGTTCGCGACGCTCGCGGCGACGATCGAAGAACGACCGCACGGTGCCGCGGGCCAACCCCATTAAGGCGGGTACGAGCGTGAGCGCGGAGAGCATCGTCACGGCCACGACGACGGCGGCCGAGACGCCGAGCGCACTGATGAATGGCACGCCGGCGACGAACAGACCAAGGATCGCGATGATCACCGTCGTGCCGGCCACCACGATTGCGCCGCCGGACCGGGAGTTTGCCCTGCCGATGGACTCGATGATGTCGGCACCGCCGTCGACCTGCTCGCGGTGCCGCGCGAGCTGGAACAGGCCGTAGTCGATGGCGACGCCGAGACCGAGCAGTGTCGCGATCGTGGGTCCGGTGGTCGGGAAGGTGAACGCCGCCGCCAGCAGGCCGAGCGTCGACAGTCCGGCCACCACGCTAAAGCCGGCCGCGACCAACGGGATGGCCGCGGCGACGAGCGAGACGAACATGATCAGCAACAGGATCAATGCGCAGATCAGGCCGATGAGCTCGGACTTTGCGTCGTTGGTGTTGTTGGCGATCTGCCCGGCCGAGCCGCCGTACTCCACCGTGAGACCGGCATCGGTGGCCGGCTTCACCGCGTTGTGCAACTGGTCGAGATACGCCTGGTCGAGATTGTTCGTCGCGGTGTCGAAGTTCACCTGGGCGTAGGCAATCGTGCCGCTCGACGAGACCGTCGGCGAGTTCGACGTCGCGAACGGGCTGGTCGCGCTGAGCACGTGGTCGAGATGGGACACGTTGCTCACCGACTGGTTGACCTGATTCTCGCTAGAGCTGAGCTTGGCGCCGGCCGGTGCGGCGAACACGATCTGCCCGGCGTTGCCGCCCTGAGCCGGGAACTCGGCCTGGAGGACGGTCAGACCCTTGTCCGAGGCGCTGCCGGGCACGTTGTAGTCGTTGACGAACGACCCGCCGAACGCGCTGCGCAGCACCACAAGGCCGACGACGATAACCAGCCATACGCCGATCACGTACCAATGTCGGCGGGCGCAGAATCGGCCGAGATGTTCGAGGAACGTATGCATGGCATCCCCTTCTCCGAGCACCGTGCCTGCGCCTCGCGACGGCGGTCCGCCGCGTTTGGTACCTCATCCGACCCGTATTGACCAGGGGATATATCAAAGCCTAGAGGGACCAAACCAAGATCGACCCGAGAATCAGCCGGTCCGCGGGGACGCGCCGCACCAAGATCATCAAGCCGAGATCAACGAGCCGAGATCACCTAAGGTTGCGCGATCGGCGCCGGGTTGCGCGATCAGGGCCGGGGTTCGCGATCACGCGGGCCGTGATCGAAAGCAAGATCATTGCAACGGAAACGGCGACTGCCACCAATCCGGGCCAGCGACCGTCTCGATCGACGCCACCCATTTCACCCACCAGAAACCGCGACGGCCGGGGGCGACGAGGCGAGCCGGCGCACCGTGACCCGGTTCCAGCGGTACGCCGGCCATGGTGGTCGCGAGCCACAGTCGCGATGCCTCCTCGGCCGGGAACCGCCGCGAGTAGCCCGTCGTCGACGTCACGAGGATTACGCGACCGTCCGGTACGTCGCCGAGCAGCCGATCGAGCCGTACGCCCCGCCAGGTCTGCGCGGCGTACCACCCGCCGGTGCAGTCGAGGATCGCGCGGACCTCATCGGTCCCCGCGTTCAGCTCGTCATAGCCGACCGACCGTGACGTGCCATCGACTCGAACGGATACCGCGTAGCTTGCGGGATCGATGTCCGGGATTTCGTCGAACAGCCACGAGGTCAATGGCATCGCGGCCGGATCGTCGGTCCCGGTCTCGTAGGACCCGGTCGCCCGCCGCAGCCGGCCGGGCAGCCGGGCGAAAGTCGCGAGCCCTTCGGCGGCGGCGAACGCGGTGGCGCCGACACCGAGCAGCGCGCCCAGTCGCAGCGCGTTCCGCCGCGACAGATCCGTCACCCGGATCCGCTGCGGCCGGGTGAACAGGTGCGTCACGAACAGCGGCGCCGCCGCGATCGCGGCCCCGACGTGCACCTGCATCGCGGTAACGCCGAAGTACGTACGCGGACCGACGTACGAGTGGGCGAAACCGGCCGCCAAGGACAGCAGGACGAGCAGCGCCAGCCCGATGCTCGACGCCTTGACGATCACACCGCCCGCGCCGCCCGGACGAGCGAGACCGCGTCGGACGATCAATTGCTTCCACGGAATGAGTGCCAACACCGCGATGCCGACGACGGCGTGGCCGATGGTGACGATCCGGGCCGGCCACAATGTGCCGGTGCCGAACGCGAGCCATCCGGACGCGAACGCGACAGGCAGCAGGATCACCAGCGCCAGATTCGTTCGCCGGCCGGCGCGCCGTCGCACCCTCGTCGTTACGACCACGCGTCCATCGTGCCTCGCCCGCCGGCGCCCACCGATGCGCTCCGACCCGCGACAACCTGGCATCGGCCGTACGCGTCAAGGGGTTGAAACATCCGCCGGACCGCGACGGGCGCAGGGTTGACTACACCGAAGTTTCGGCATAGGCAGTGTAGAAACCGTGTCGCCACGAACGGCCAGAGAGGACCCGGATGGAAACGAACCTCGCGAGGCTGGCCGAGGCGGCACTCGAACGATCCGGCGACTATCCGTCGCTGCACTACGCCGGCGGATGGTTCTCTTCGGTCGACCTGCACGAGCGAGCCACCCGCGTGGCCTCCGGCCTGCGGGCCGCCGGCGTCACGCCGGGCGACCGGGTCGTCGTCATCATGGCCAACTGCCCCGAGGTCATCGTCACCTATCACGCGCTGTGGCGGGCCGGAGCGGTCATCACGCCCGTCGTCTTCCTGGTAACCGCGCCCGAGCTGCGCCACATCATCGCCGACTCCGGGGCGGTCGCCGTGGTCACGACGGCCGAACTCGCGCCGAAGGTCGCCGCCGCGCAGGACGGTCTCGACCGGCAGCTGCCGTCCTTTGTCGTCGGGGAGAACTTCGCCGAGCTTGAGGCGGCCGAAGCCGGATCGATCATCGACCGCGCCGGCGACGATCTCGCCGCGCTGCTCTACACCGGCGGCACGACCGGCCGCAGCAAGGGCGTCGCACTGAGCCACGCCAATCTGTCCCACGCCGGCGCCTCGTCACGCTCGGTCAGTCACGTCCCTGGGCTGGTGCGTGGCATCACCGCGTTGCCGTTGTCGCACTCGTTCGGCCTGCTGGTCACGGTCGGTGGACTGCATGCGCCGGAGCCGACCGAGTCGATCCTGCAACGGTGGTTCGAGCCGACCGAGTGGCTCTGCCTCGCGGCGGAGCACCGCGCGCAGACGACCGCGGTCGTGCCGTCGATGCTCGCGATCCTTCTCGGGCAACCGCTCGAGGACTACGACCTGAGTGCGCTGCAATTCGTGTTCTCCGGTGCGGCGCCGCTGTCCGCCGCGGTTGCGGCTGAGTTCGCGCGGCGCGTTCCGTCGGCCACGGTCCTGGAAGGCTATGGGTGTACGGAGACCGGCGGCATCATCTCCAGCTCACCGCCGCTCGCACCGCGCCGTGGCACGGTCGGACGGCCGGTGCCGGGCGTGACCGTACGCATCGTCGGCCCGGATGGACGCGATGTGGCCGCGGGCGAGGACGGCGAGATCGTCGTCCGCGGCGCGAACGTCATGCCGCACTACTGGGGCGGCGAACCGCTGGCCGGCGGATGGTTCGCGACCGGCGACGTCGGCCGGATGGACGACGACGGCTACCTGACGATCGTCGACCGGATCAAGGACGTGATCCTCCGCGGTGGGTTCAACGTCTATCCCCGTGACGTCGAAGACGTGCTGATGACGCATCCGGCCATCGCGATGGCGGCGGTGGTCGGCCGGCCCGACGATCGGCTCGGCGAAGAGGTCGTCGCGTTCGTCTCGTTGGCCGACGGTGCATCCGTGGCCCCGGACGACCTGGTGGCGTACGCCCGCGACCGGCTCGGCGCGCACAAATACCCGCGCGAAGTGCACGTTGTCGATGCAATCCCGCTCACCTCGGTTGGCAAACTCGATCGCAAGCGCCTGCGGGCCACGGTCAGCGTCCCCACGGATGCTCCGGTCTGAACCGTACTGACCGATGTGGACGCGGCCGCCGCACTCGGGAGGTCCGCCGTTGCGGGATGTTGTCGCCGTTCTCGGGCGTTGACGGCCGATTTGATCCGTTCTGTGTCGGGCCGCGTTGAGGCTTTCGTGACTACTCGATAGAGACTGTGGACAGTGCCCCCACAGGATCCGTCAAGCGAACTAACATCCTCGCCAACACCTCAGCGCGTCGAGGGTGATCGATATTGACGCTGGTCACCCTCCTTCTAAACCACGGGGGAGCAGCGAGAGAAATGCGCAGATCGTTCGTCCGTCGTACGGGCATCGCGGCGTTAGCCGTTGTCCTGTCCCTTCTCGGCACGGCTGCTGCGGCTTCGGCCGCCGATGCCACCGGCTCGATCAGCGGTGTGTTCACTGATTCGCACGGCAATCCGATCGCCGGCGCGGATGTCGAGATCTGGTTGCCACACCAGGAAGAGTTCGTCACCAACACCGCGACCGACGATTCCGGCGCATATACCGTCGACGTTCCGGCGGGCGACTACATCGTCGAGTTCGGCTCCGGATCATTCGTCCAGTGGGCGCATCAGCAGATCGATTCGTTCCAGGCCAACGTCTTCACCGTGCAGGCTGGCGCGGACACAACCGTCGACGAGGCGCAACTGGCCACGGGCACACTGAGTGGCACCCTGACGAACACGGACGGGAGTCCGGCGGCCGGAGTCGGTGTCAGCGGCTTCGGATCCTCCGGCTTCACCAACTTTGCCAATACTGACGACTCGGGCCAGTGGACGATGCAGGTTCCCGCGGGCGACTCGTACGAGGTGTCGTTCTCAAACCTTGGACTCACTCAATATGCTCCCGGCCAGACATCGGAGGACACCGCCGGGCAGTTTCCGGTCGCCGCTGACCAGACCGTCACGGTGGACGACCAGTTCCTGCCGACCGGTGTGATCACCGGCCGCTACACCACCGCGGCCGGCCGACCAGATCCCAACGCCCAGGTGGTTGTCAGCATCCCCGACGGCCTGGGCGTCGCCTTCGGGTTCACCGACGCCACGGGCACATACTCGATGCCGGTCTTCGCCGGGTCGTACAACGTCAGCTTCTTTGGCTCGGACAACAAGTTTCAGTACGCATTTGGTCAGCTCACCTCGGCAACAGCGGCGAAGATCGACGTCACTGCGAATGAGACGACCGAGGTCGACGACGCCCAAATCGCGACCGGAACGGTCACGGTCACCGCAACCGACGGAACGACGGGCGCGGCCATCAGCAACTTCTGCGCCTTCATCGACAGCGAACGCGCGTGCGCCAAGGGCACCGGTGTGGCTGTCGTCAAGAACGTACGCCAGGGCACCCAGGAACTCGACGTGTCGCCGAGTGTCAAATACCTGAGTGCGAACACCGCCATCAACGTCGACGTCACGGCCGGTCAGAACGTCGACGCCAACATCGTGTTCCAGCCAGCGGCGGTGATCCGTACAACGATCGTGGACGCGCAGACTGGCGCACCGGTGCCGAACGCGTGCGTGCTGCCCTTCGTACCCGGGTTTACGGTGTGGCCGGACAATTCCGGCTACTGCAGCGACACGAACGGCGTCGTCAAGATCGCTCCTCTGTTCGGCAACTCGTACTCGCTGTTCGTCAACGCCCCGCAGGGAAGCACGTACGGAGACCAGTGGGTCGGCAAGACCGGCGGCACCGGGCTGGAGAAGGACGCTCGGGTCATCACGGCGCCGGCCGGCGAGACCACGCGCATTCCGCCAATCAAGCTCGACCGGGCCGGGACGATCACCGGACTGGTCACCAACGCCCGGGTGGCACAGCTATCGCCAACGCGACGGTCGGACCGAACACGGTGACCCCGGGAGTCGGAGCGTTCGGCAACAACGTGGGAACGGACTCGTCCGGTCGCTATACCCTTTCCGGGCTCGGGCCGTACCAGTGGCCGATCTTCGCCGCCGCCCCTGGCCTCGCGGCCCAGTGGACCGGTGGCGTGGGAAACCGTTACCAGGCGCAGACCGTACAGGTGACCGCTGGCACCTCGGTGACCAACGACATCGCCATGTCGGCCGGCGCGACGCTGCACGGCACCGCGCTCAAGCCGGATGGCACGTCCTTCAGCCAGGGCGGCTACATCGTCGCCTACAACGTGAAGACGGGCGATGTCATGGGCTATGCGTATGCCGACGCGGACGGCACCTACTCGATGCAGTTGACGCCGGGCCAAAGTGTTCGAATCGGCTACCTGTTCCAGGACGAGTCGACGCTGATGCCGTATGACGGATTCGTTGGGGGCACCAGCGCGGCCACCGCCGAAGCCATCAACATTCCGGCCCGGGGCAGAACGATCGACATCGTGCTACTGCCGGGAGAAAACATCTGACACGGTGATGCGAGGTGGCCGGTGGCATTGCGCCGCCGGCCCCTCCGCCACTTGTACGGAAGTTGGGCGGTCATGCCGCCGTCCGACGGCCCATCTTCCGTACAGTTCCGTGACGGCTACCGAACTGGCCGGATCAGCAAACGCAGAACTCGTTGCCCTCCGGATCGCGCATGACGGTGGCCGAACCGCGGATGTCGTCCGCCTGCCAGGCCACCGTTGCACCGAGGGCCTCGAGCCTGCGTACGTGCTCGGCCACCCGCGCCGTGTACTCGTCGCCCTGCAACCCGCGACCGATCTGTACGTCGACGTGGACCCGATTTTTCGTGGTCTTACCTTCGGGCACCTTCTGGAAGTAGAGCCGCGGGCGCACACCGGCCGGATCGACCGCCGTGGCCTGATCCCCGAACTGCTCCTCGGGCATGCCGATGTGGTGTCCGAAATCGTCCCAGGTGTCGAACCCGCTAGGCGGTGGTTCGGGCACATAGTCCAGCGCCGCCATCCAGAACTTCGCGAGTGCCGGCGGGTCGGCTGCGTCGAACACGATCTGTACGCCGATATCCATGCCGCAACGGTAGCCCGACGATCCGACCGGACCGGACTATTCGCCCGTCGCTCCGTCGATGCGCTCCCGGAGGAGGTCGGCGTGGCCGTTGTGCCGGGCGTACTCCTGGATGATCTTGACGAGGTTCCACCGTACCGAGAATCCGTTGCCGGGAGTCCGAGCGTCGAGTGCCTCGACGGCCGCAAGTTCGGCGTCGGCGCTGCGGCACTCGGCGAGCCAACGGTCCATTGACGGGCGGGCCATGTCCGGCGCGAGACCGAGGATGTCGCCGTCCTCGTCGTCCTCGGTGCAGTAGACCGGCGTGGTGCTACCGCCCGCGATCGCGTGTGCGAGGTAGTAATACTCCATCTCGGTGAGGTGCCGTACGAGGCCGAGCAGTGACAGGTCCGACGGCTCTGCGGACATCGTCACGAGTTGCTCGTCACTGAGCCCGTCGCACTTGGCGGCCAAGGCATTGCGATGAAAGGCAAGCCAGCCCAGCAGTAGCTCACGTTCGTCGTTGATTCGCGGTTCGGGTACGCGCTCCATCGCCACCAACCCTTCGCCCCGGCCGATCGTAGAGCCCTGCGCGATTCTTAGAGCCCTGCGCGATTCTTAGAGCCCTGCCCGGTCAGCGCGCTCATCAAACGCGGGTGCGCCGTGTCATCCCTTGGACGAACCGAGCGACAGACCGGCGATGAACTGACGCTGCAGGACGGCGTACACCAGGAGGGTGGGAATCGCCGCGATGAGGGCGGCCGCGGCGATCATGTTCTGATTCGACACGAATTGTCCCTGCAGGTCGGCGAGCGCCGACGTGATCGGCCGTTTGTTGCCGGTGGAGATCAGCGTGATCGCCCAGAAGAAGTCGTTGTAGATCCACGTGGTGAGCAGGGTCGCGAGCGCGGCGAGCGCCGGCCGGCACAGCGGCAACGTCAAGCGCCAGTAACGCGTCCAGAGCGAGGCGCCGTCGACGATCGCGGCCTCGTCCATGTCGGTCGGGATCGTCTTCATGTAGTTGCTCAACACGAAAACGCAGAATCCGAGCTGGAACGACGTGTTGATGACGATGAGGCCGAGGGTCGAGTTGTAGAGCAGGCCGCTTCCGGTCAACGCGGTCGGCAGGTGGATGGCGAGATAGATCCGGTAGAGCGGCGTGATGATGACCTGCTGCGGCAGCAGATTGCCCGCGGTGAACAGGATCAGCAGCGGGATGTTGAACCGGAAACTGAGCCGGGACACCACGTACGCGAAGGACGACGCCAGCAACAGCGTGACCACGACCGCCGGGACGGTGATGTAGACGGAGTTCAGGAAGAAGTGCCACATCTGCGACTGCGTCCACGCCTGCGTGAAGTTCGAGAACGTCAGGTGATGCGGCAGGGAGACGTACCCGAGCTTGACGGCCCTGGCGATGCCCGGCAATCACGACCCATCGACCGGATCGCACGTCGAAACGCCGTTCCGCCGCGTCCGGTCGGGCCGGTAGCGGACGACGATCCGCCGGGATGTCGCGCTGCATCGGTCGCCGGTCGTAGAACGTACATTCTCGACCATCGGCCAGCCATGCCTGTGTCTTGTGCATCAAGGCGCTCCGCACCACCGGTCCGGGATCGGTCCACGAAAAACGATCAAATTAAAACACAACCCATCGGGTACGACCATCAGTCGAGTACCGCCACGGCGGACCCGGCATGTCCTCGGCGCGCGGTATCAGGCGTGGATCGCGTTGTCGGCGACGTCGTGACACCGTCGACACAAACCGCTCACCCACCGAGCCGTCGCCGTTTGATTCTGTGGATCGGCGTGACAGACTCGCGAAGACCCCGGCCCGGAGGCATTCGTCGTGACGTCCATCGAATTCGATCCGTCGACGCGCACGTTCGTGCTGTCCACACCGTCGACGAGCTACGCAGTACGACTGATCGGCGGCAGTGTGCACCAGGTCCACTGGGGCCGGCGCCTCTCCCTGTCCCAGGCGGCCGCGGTTCCGGCGCGTCCGGCGGCGCCGGATGGCGCTCTGGTGGGCGAGGAGCTGCCGCCCGAGGGCGGTCTGCGCTTCGGACCGGCCGGCCTCGTCGTCGAACTCCCGGGCGGCGTGCGCGCAGTCGACTTCAGCTATGAAGATCACGAGATCACCGCTGAGGGACTGCGCATCGGCCTCGTCGACGGCGCGTCTCCGGTCCGTCTCGATCTGCATTACCGCGGGTACGTCGGCAGCGACGTGATCGCCCGGTGGGCCACGCTGTCCCACACCGACAGCGGCGACCCGATCGTGGTCGAGCGCCTCGATTCGGCGGCCTGGGCCCTACCCCGCCGGTCCGACTACCGGCTGACTCACGTGACCGGAGAGTGGGCGGCGGAGTTCACCCTCGACCGCACGCGCCTGCCGTACGGCGAAACGACCGCGACGAGCCGGCGGGGCACAACGCGCCATCAAACGAATCCGTGGTTGGCCATCGATCCCGGCGATGCGACCGAAGAGTCGGGCGAGGTCTGGTCGGTCGCGCTCGCGTGGAGCGGCGGGTTCCGTCTGACCACGACGCGCGATCTGAGCGGCAACGTGGCGGTTGCCGGTGGCGCCGGTCACGACGCGACGCCGGCGCGGCACCTCATGCCCGGCGAGAGCTGGACGACGCCGATCGCGCTCGGCCTCTACACGCGCGATGGCTTCGGCGGGCTTTCCCGAGGCTTCCACCGGTACGCCCGCGACCACGTGATCCCGTACCCGGACGAGATCCGCCCGGTGCTCTACAACACCTGGGAGGCGACGTATTTCGACGTGAACGAGGCGGATCAGCGCGAGCTGGCCCGCGCTGTCGCGCCGCTCGGCATCGAGCTGTTCGTGGTCGACGACGGCTGGTTCGGCCGCCGCGACGACGACCGGGCCGGGCTCGGTGACTGGCAACCGAGCGTGGCCAAGTTCCCGAACGGCATCGCACCGCTCGCCGCCGAGGTACACGGCCTGGGCATGCGGTTCGGGATCTGGGTCGAGCCGGAGATGGTGAACCCGGACTCCGACCTCTATCGCGCCCGCCCGGATTGGGTGCTGCACATGCCGCAGCGGGATCGCACCGAGATCCGCCACCAGCTCGTGCTGAACTTCGCGCGCCCGGACGTGGTCGAGTGGGCGTACGGCTGGCTCGACGAGCTCGTCGTCGCCGGGCGGGTGGACTTCCTGAAGTGGGACATGAACCGACCGTTCACCGAGGCCGGCTGGCCGGGCGCGGCCGATCCGGGACGGCTGTGGTTCGACCACACGACCGGCGTGTACGAAGTGATCGATCGGCTCCGAACCGCGCATCCGAACCTGCGCATCGAGAGCTGCGCCAGTGGCGGCGGGCGGGCCGACTTCGCGATCATGTCCCGGACCGATCAGGTATGGACGTCGGACAACACCGATCCCGTCGACCGGCTGCCGATCCAGGACGGATTCGGCCAGATCTATCCGGCCCTGGTGATGGGCGCCTGGGTGACCGACAGCCCGAATCCCGTCACCGGCCGCACGACGCCGCTGCGCTTCCGCTTCCACTCGGCGATGGCCGGAGTCCTCGGTCTGTCCGGCGACGTCCGTGCCTGGTCCCCGCAGGATCGGGCGGAGGCGGCCGAGCTGATCGCGGCGTACAAGCGGATCCGGACCGTGGTGCAACGGGGCGATCTACACCGGCTCGCGACCGGTCGGCTGACCGCCATCGAGTACGTCACTGCCGACCGGTCCGAATGTGTCGTATTTGCGTGGCGACCAATGTCCCGCCACGGCGCCTCGGAGCAACCCGTACGGCTGCGGGCGCTGGACCCCGACGCCACCTACGTCGACGACGATGGCGCCACGTTCTCAGGCGCGGTGCTCATGGCCTACGGACTCGACGTGTCCGTACGACTACCGGCTGGTGACTACGCGAGCACGATGGTCCATCTTCGACGGATAAGCCGGACGGCTGAGGCTTAGATCATCCGGTCGACTAAATTTTCGACTCGAACAAGCGAATCGGATCCCTCGCGCCGCGGCCGGCCGTACCCGTCTTTGTATTGATTTCGTCGCCTCGGCAAATCGACCCAAATCTCCGCGCATCCACGAATTGCCTAGCAGATGCCTCGGTGTCACGTGGGGCTTGCGCGCATACCTCATGCGGGGTCGGCGGCCGTCCGTGCATCGAGGCGACTCAGTGTCGTTGTCTGCTTGCCGATAGTGCGCATGGTCGATTCAACTCGCATGCGCGCCGGTGGTCGGCGGCGTGGCACGGGGTCGCCCGAACGGGCTCGGTGCCCTAAAGTCAGCCCGCGCCACCCATGTCGGACGTTCCGGCGCGAACGGGGTTGTCGGCGCGTAGGTCAGGAGCTGCATTGTTCTCCGGTTTGTCGTTAGGTCGCCGCCGCATCGGTTTGGCGGCTACGGCAGCGGTCGCCGTTGGGACCGCGATCACCATCGTGGCAATCAACGGTGCGTCCGCGAGCCACGCGGGAGATGAGACGGTCGGGCTGAGTGCGACGAACGGCTCGAAGACGATCAGTTGGCAGAGCGGCGGCCCGGCGGCGTTGACGCTGCAGACCGACTCGGTCACCGACGGCGCCTGGTCGGCGGACGGCAGCCGGATGGTGTTCGTCAACCAGAACGGCGCCATCGAGACGGTGCGTTTCAACAAGGCCGCCGACACGGTCATTGTCGCGGCGGCCGACGGTGACGCCCGCTCGCATCCGACGTGGACCGACGACGGCAGTGTCACGCTGTGGTCGGCGCACGTCACCGACGCCAGCGTCACCCACGACGCGATTGAGTTCGCAGTCGGCACGACTGACTGGAACACGATCAACCTCGACGACGGGACGAACTGGACCCATCCCGACGGTGGCGTCGGCAGCACGATCGTCCTGCAGGGCCAGGTCGGCAACGGCGCGCCGGGCGTCTACTCGATCGACGAGTCGAACCTGTTCGACGCCACGGTCACCCCGACGCTCGTCCAGTCGAGCGCGTCGAACCCGGCCGCCAGCCCCATCGACAACTCCGTCGCGTACATCGCTAGCGACGGCAGCCACGCTCAGGTCTGGGTCAAGCCCGATGGCGGCGGTGCCGCAGTCCAGGTGACCTCGGACGCGGTCGATCACTCGAATCCCGACGTGGTCGCCCGACGGCAACACGATCGCCTTCGACGAGGGCACCTCGGTCTTCACCGCTCCCGCCGCCGGCGGAGTGCGATCGTCGCCTACAGGCCTGACCGGCGTGCCGGCCTACCAGTCGGCCCAGCAGGACGTCGACATCCGCTTCGCCGGTGCCAACCGGTATGAGACGGCTATCACCGTCTCGCAGGCGGCCTGGGCACCGGCGGGTGACCCCGACTTCCCGACTGCTGACGCGGTGGTGCTGAGCCGCGGCGACACGTTCGCCGACGCGCTCGGCGGCTCGGCGCTGGCCGCCGCGAAGAACGGTCCGCTCCTGCTGACGCCGCCGACCTCGCTCTTCCCGGACACGAAGACCGAGATCCAGCGTCTGCTCGGCTCCGACAAGACCAAGACCGTCTACCTCGTGGGCGGCCTGGGTGCCCTGTCGGCCGGGATCCAGGACTCCATCACGGCGATGGGGTACAACACCGTGCGCCTGTCGGGCGACAACCGCTACGAGACGGCAGTGAACGTCGCCAAGGCGATCAACCCGAGCCCGGACGCGGTGCTGGTCGCGACCGGCCTGAACTTCCCGGACGCGCTCAGTGCGGGTGCCGCTGCCGGCTCGTTCGATGTGCCCGGCACTGGTGTGTCGGCGGTCGTCGTGCTGACGGCTAACAACACCATGCCGGCGGCCACCCAGTCGTACCTGAGTGGTCTAGTCGGCGGCGCCAACCCACCCGCGATCGTCGCTATCGGTGGTTCCGCGGCTGACGCACTCACCGCGTCAGGACTGCCGGGGTTCGGCATCGTTGGTGACAACCGTTACGAGACGGCTGCGCAGGTCGCCGACTTCTTCTTCGCCGGCGCGCAGGTGTTTGGCGTCGCCACAGGAACGAACTTCCCGGACGCTCTGTCCGGCGGTGCGCTGCTTGCTACGTTCGGCGGACCATTGCTCCTGACGCCGCCAACGGCGGCCGACGGGAGCGTCACCGGTTACCTGAGTCAGAATTCGGCGTCATACTTTGCCGAATTCGGCTTCGGTGGCTCGTCGGTGGTGTCGACGAACGTCATGAGCGCATACGCAACCGCCATGAGCGGGCCTGAACCGTTCTTCAACGGGGCGAGCTTGCGGAGCCTCAGCACTGGCGGCAAGTCGGCGGCGAAGAGCCAGCACCTTGACGCGACGCCGAAGGCGCGGGCGCAGAAGGCGGGCGAGAAGCGGCTGCCGGACTTCAAGCACCTACCGAGTTATGTGGAGAAGATCAACTAGCGACGATGCTCCACTGATCCCACCCCGAAAGGGCCCGGTCCGTACTGGACCGGGCTCTTTCGTCTGCTCCGGCTGACTTCGTTCGCCCAGGTTGACTTCGTTCGGCTCCGGCCGACGGAGCGCCCTCTGGTGGCGCAACCGATGCGTCGACTACGGTCGGGATGCGTAGGTGTTGACGCCCGTCGATGCCAGCAATGCGTCGGCTCGCGACGGTAGGTGGGAGCTAATCATCGATGCACCTGCACGGGCATCACGCGGTCGTCGTGTCGCGCAATGGCGTGCCGACGACCGGGAGCCCGTGGTGGTTCGACTCGCTCGATGTCGAGACCGGGTCGAGGTACGTGATCGCGTTCGTCGCCGACAACCCCGGCATCTGGATGGATCACTGCCACAACCTCCGGCACGCCGCCGATGGGTTGCTGGCGCACCTGGCGTACACCGGGGTGACCGAGCCGTACGTGATCGGTGGTCCGGCGGGTAACAACCCGGAGTGATCGGTTTTCGCCGTGGCCGCCCGCGCGTCGCGCGAGTGCCGGGGCGCTCGCGCGATGCGCAAGACCAAACACGCGACCGGTCGCGGCCGCGTTAACATGCCGGGATGAGCAGCGCGGCCGGGTTCGAAGAGGCCTATCACGGGCGACCACCGTGGGAGATCGGCCGTCCCCAGGCCGCCTTCGTCGGCGCGGCCGAGCAGATCCGCGGACGGGTGCTCGACTCTGGCTGTGGCACCGGCGAACTAGCGCTCATGGCAGCGGCGCAAGGGCTCGACACGACTGGTATCGACGCCTCGCCCACCGCCATTGCCATCGCACGCAAGCGATGCGCCGAACGTCGACTGACCGCACAATTCGTCGTGGGCGACGTGCTCCGGCTCGCCGAGTTCACGACGCCGCCGTACGACACGGTGCTTGACTCCGGCGTGCTACACGTCTTCGACGCCGCCGACCGTCCCCGGTACGTTGCCCAACTCGCCGCCGTAACCTCGCCCGGCGGGCAGTACATGGCCCTGGTGTTCAGCGACCGTGAGCCCGGCACGTGGGGTCCGCATCGCCTGGGCCGGGAGCAACTCGAGGCTTCGTTCGAGGACGGCTGGCGTATCGAGGCGATCGAACCCAGTCGGTTTGAGCTGGCCGATCCGCCGACCGCGCTGCCGTTTGCCGAGTCCTGGTTCATCCGCGCCCGGCGGATCTAGCGCCCGAGCGTCACCAGCGAGGCCGCAAGTTTCGCGTTCCGCTCGGCAAAGTCCGTCCACTCGTGCGGCGACCGTTCGACGTAAGCCCGGGCCCGAGCGGAACCACATGCGCGCTGGGTCCAGCCGGACAAGCGACCGGCCCGGATGTCGTACCGGACGAGGAGGCCGCCACACCATCCGTACGCTTCGGCGTTTGAGTCGGCCAGCATCGTCACGCGTTGCGTGCTCGCGATCCAGGCGAACGCCCTCAGTTCCGCGTCGATGCGAGCCGCTAGTTCGAACGCGAGACTTTCCGACGCCCGTTCACGCAATGTCTCTAGCTCAGCACGCACCCATGCGACCGCGATCGGCTCCCGTCGCAGCGCGTCGGTGAGGCGAGCAACCATACGGTCCCGGTCGGTCGACGCAATGCCGCGGAGTCGGGCCATTTCGACCTCGGCGCCACGCAGACCGGTCCCGGCGTACGCCAGCGGCAGCACCCGATGCAGCGCCGCGACGGCGAGCCGTACCTGCCATCCGCCCAGGTACGGGCCGTACGTGTTCGCGTCGTCGGTGCACCGATCACTGTGAACCACTCGGAGACCGGGTGACCGTGGGCCCACGTCCATCCGGATGCACACCGCGACCTCTTGGCCGCCGGCTGTACGGTTCCAGCGTGGCATCGACGCTTCCAGAACGTTGCGTTCCAGCCACGCGGCCTCGTGAACCGACTCACATACCAGCGCTTCGATCCGTTCGATGCTCGCGACCATCGGCGCGAGGTGTCGGCGCTCGCGGAGATCAGACCAGTAGGACGAGACGCGGCTCCGTAGATGCGTGGCCCGACCGATGTAGAGCGTACGGCCGCGGCCGTCGCGGAACCGGTAGACGCCGGGCTCGGCCGGCAGCGATGCGATAACCCGTCGCAGGCTAGCCACCATCAACGGCTCGCCGACGCATCGCAGACCACGAACACCGGATCATTATGGACGTTCACCGTGCGGCCGGACCGGGTCAGGATTGCCGGATCGCCTCGCCGGCGAGTTCGATCCTTACGTTCTTGCCGACCAGCACACCGCCGCTTTCCAAGACCACGTTCCAGATCAGGCCGTAATCCTCGCGGTCGATTTCGGCTGTTGCGCTGAACCCGAAGATGTCCCGCCCGTACGGATCGCGCCGAGCGCCGCCGAAGTCGACCGCGAGATCGACCTCGCGCGTGACGCCCTTCACAGTCAGCTCGCCCGTGAGCACGAATTTGCCGGCCGGCTGAGGGGACTGTTGCGGGATCTTGGGCTCGCCCCGGCGGCCGAGTCGATGGCCTCTCAACTGAGCCCAATAGAAGATCGGATCCTTGTTCTCCTGGTATTTGATGCCCGTGCTGCGGTATTCGAGCGTCGGATAACGCTCGACATCCAGGAAGTCGGGGCTGCTCAGGTGCGCATCGCGCTCGGGATTGCCGGTCGTGACGCTGGCCGCCTGGATGGTCGCGGTGATCGACGATCGCAATGGATCGTCCGCCACGAAGATCTGGGCCGTTCCATCGGCAAATTCACCACGAACCGGACTGACCATCATGTGCCGCGCCAGGAAGCCGATCCGTTTGTGTGCTTGGTCGAGCACGTATGAGCCGGCGGCCGGGATGGTCATCCCATCCCACGACCGTGTAACCGAACCGGTCATCGTTGTGCTTCCCCCCGAAATGCTCACGAGTTCAGACCCGGCGTTGCGGGCGTGGCCCCCCTTTTGCGCGGATCGGTCAGATCGTCGCTCCCCGCCGTACAGCATAAGGACCGTGTGGGTTGGTCTTGGGCACTGCACCTGCATGATGACCGTCACGCCTCCGGTGCCGGCCTTGGTCAATGGCCAAGATTTTTCCGCGACTTGTCGAACGATGGCCGCGCCGCTCGACGCGTAGATGTCGACCGAACATGGCGACCGAGCATGACGACCGGCGGAGCGGCGTCAGCTCACCGTCAACCACGAAGGGATCACGACAATGGGAAAGCTCGTCGTCACCGAGTTCATCACCCTCGACGGTGTCATCGAGGATCCGGGCGGCTCCGAAGGTAGTCCCAACGCCGGATGGACCGCCGGGTTCCCCACCGATCAGGGCATGCAGTTCAAATTCGAGGAATTGCTGGCCGCCGACGTCCAGCTGCTCGGCCGCATCACCTACCAGGGCTTCGCCGCCGCGTGGCCCGCGATGGAGGCCGAAACCGGCGACTTCGGCAAGAAGATGAACGACATGCCGAAGGTCGTCGTGTCAACCACGCTGACCGAGGCGAACTGGCGCAACACGACGATCGTATCCACCGACGTCGTGTCGGCGGTGCGGGAGCTTAAACAGCGGTACGACGGCGATGTCCTCGTCGCGGGCAGCGCGACATTGGCGGAATTCCTCCGGGTGAACGATCTCGTCGACGAATTCCGACTCATGGTTTACCCGGTCATCCTCGGACAGGGCAAACGGCTGTTCACCGACCCGAGCGTGGTGACGCGACTTCAATTGGTTGAGTCGCGCGTGGCCGGCCCCGATGTGCCCCTGCTCATCTTCCGGCCGGCGCCCTGACAACATCGCGGTCCTGGCGAGGGCCGCGCGGTTCCTTCCCACGCGGCCCTTGCCACGCGGCTCTCGCCACGCGGATCGGTGACCCGCCGCACGGGCGCATCGTCAGGTGGGGATGTCGGCCGCGCACACCCGGTTCCGGCCATTGCGTTTGGCCCGGTAGAGCTCGTCGTCGGCAAGCTCTATGAGCCGTTCGGCGCTGCCGTCGAACGCCGGTACGGTGGCCGCGACGCCGATGCTGATGGTGATGGCGGAGTCGATATCGTCCTCGCCTCCGGTAGCCATGTGCATGACGGCGGTGCGCAGCCGCTCCGCCGTTTGTTCGGCCGCGACGACGTCGGTGGTGGGCATCACCACAGCGAATTCCTCACCGCCGTAGCGAGCAAGTAGGTCACTGTCGCGGATGCTCTGTTGCAACGTCGCGGCGACATGTTGCAGGCGTCGATCCCCGGCCGGATGTCCGTGTCGATCGTTGTAGCGCTTGAAGTGATCGATGTCGATCATGGCGAGGGCGAGGGGTTTGCCGGAGCGTTGGCCACGGTGCCACTCGGCGTCCAGCACATCTTCGAACCGCCGCCGGTTGGCCAGCCCGGTCAGCGGGTCAGTGATGCTCAGCAACTGCAACCGGTCGTTGGCGTCGGCTAGTTCCCGGGTGCTCTGGGCCACCTTGCGTTCCAGTGATGCGTAGATCAACGCATTGTCCAGCGACACGGCCAGTTGGCTCGCGATGAGCATGATCCCGCCCAGGCGCTCGCCGGAAAACGCGCCGCGCATGAGCCGATTCTCCAGCAGCAGCAACGCCTTCAGCTCACCCCGGTTGACGATCGGTACGGCTAGTAGGGAGCATCGTTCGACGTCACCGAAGTACGGATCACGAGCGAACCGGTCGTCGTGGACGGCGTCGTTGACCACCAAAGGTTCTTGGATCCGTTGCGCGTAGCGCAGCACCGAGGTAGGGACCAGCCGATTCTGCTTGGCCTGGTCGACCGGCAGGACACCGCCGGGAACGTCTGGAGTAGACAACAGCCAATCCCGCGGGTTGTCGCCACGTAACAGCAGGCTGACACCGGTCGCGCCGGTCATCGCGCACAATACATCCGCGATCCGGGCCCGCAACCCATCGACGCTAGTTTCGGAGCTCAACGCCTGCGACGCCGACAGCACCCCGAGCAGGTTAATGGCTCCGGTCGATATCGTCGACCGCCGCTGCCCGGACTCATCGGCGGATGGCACAGCTACCTGATCGTTGGACTGTTCAGGTGACAACAGCAGGCCCGGGTAGGCCCAGTCAAGCTCGTCGACCTTGGCCGTGGCACCCCAGGCTTGGTATTCCGCGCGGGCCCGGGCCAAGAACATGTATCCGCTGTTCTGCATGCCGTCGGCCAGGTAGAACTGTGCCGTACGTTCGAAAATCACACCTCGATGCCACGGGCGCTGCTGGGCTGACGCTTCACGTTGGGCCGCATCGAAGGCGTGCAGGGCGGCTCGGAACTCGCCTACTGCCCACGCACGTTCGGCTTGAGCCAACAGCAACAGATGGAGGAAATTCGTCGGCGCATCCGCCGCCCGCGCGGCGAGCCAATCGATGACCTCATCCAGCTCACCCAGTAGCTGCTCGCGCTCCTCCCCCGTGCTCGCGTGGATCTGATCCGTCAGCGCCAGCACGTGCAGCATGCGCGCCACCGCCGTCGAGTAGTTGCCCATCATGGCAGCAAGCATCGGCATCGCCGCCGTGGTGTGAGCGGCCAACTGGTCCTTGTCACCGAAGACAGCGGCGGCCACCGCTCGACCGATGTGTGCGTGGGTCTTGGCGTGCTGGTTGTCCGCGTATCTGTCGAGGAATCCCGCCTCGTCGACGGCCGGATCTGTGTCCCCGCTCCGAAGCCGGTCAACCAACCTGCGATAACCCTCCATCACCTCGAATGTGTGTTCGCTGCCGCTGCGCCTGGCGAAGGCGAGGCCAGAGTCGACCATCACTGAATAGGCGTCCAACGACGGTGTGCAGTCGAGGAGTTCGGGCACACTGACCTCGTCGGTGAGACTTCCGTACGCGAGGTCGCCGCTCTGGATGAGACCTTCCCGCGCCTGCCGGTTTTGTCGGATCGAATCTTCGAGCGGCGTGAACCAATGACTGATTTGGGAGAGCACGAAGCGAGCGTGCGGAATGTCTGTCGCATACCCATGCGCCTCGCCGAGCGCCAGAATCCGGCGGATGGCCCGATAGCCGGTCCGGTAGTCCTCGCGCATGACCATGTTGGCCAGAGCAGTGAAGCCGGCCGGTCCGATGAGCGCAGGGCCGGGACCGTGTTCGATCAGGATCTGCAACGACTGGAGGGTCAGCCAGCTCATCAGGAGCTGATCACGACGGTACGCCGCCGGTATCATTCTGTTGATCATGACTGCCCGGGACAGGATGACCGGGTCAGTGATCTGTGGACGACGCAGATCATCCGCCTGATCGGTCTCGTCCAGCCACCGATGTAACGCCGCAAAACCGCGATCGATCTCGGCCGGCATGTCGTCCAACGAGGTCACCACCAGGCCGAGCTGTCCCAGCACCTCGGCACCGAGACGGAGGGCCTCCTCGTCGCGGCCGCGATTGATCAAACTGCTGACCTGCACCAACGTCGCGTCCACGCGCTCGAGTGGCGTCGTCGACAGCCCGGCGATCGTCGCGTACAACCTGTCGGCCTCGCCCAATCGACCGAGACCGAAGAGAGCGGCATGGCGCCCGGTCTGCATCTCGATCAGCTTGACCCGCTGCCGCGGGTCGGTCAGGCGCACCGCGGCCTCCAGAAGCTTGTCGACCACGGGGTAATGCGTCAGCAGCTCGGCCTGCCCAGCCGCCCGGCTCATCAACCCGGCCACTCGTCGCCGCTCGGCAGCATCTCGCAGCAAGTCGACCACCGGCAGGTACTGCTGCGCGGCGCTGCCGAGAAACTCCGGAACGGTGGCCAGCCGCCTGGCCATGCCCAGATGCAACCGCTGCTGACGTACCGGCTCCATCTGTTGCAGGATCACCGCTTGCACACGGTCGTGGCGAAACCGCAGCGCATCCGAGGTGCCGGACTCCATCACCAACAACCCATCATCGAGAGCGGGCACCAAACGCTGCTCTACCACCGTCATTGAGTGTCCGGTCGCGGCCCGGAGCTGAGCCAGCTCCACATGGCCACCCAGGCATGCCATCGCCTGCAGCATTGCTTGTGTGGCGCGCGGCATCGCCGCGACCCGCGCGGCCAGCACGTGCCCAAAGTCGGCGGTGGCCAGGTAACGGTGCAATGCGGTCGGATCCCACCACCACCGGCCCGCCCTTGGTCGAAGGATGTCGTCGCGACGCAGGGCGTTGAGCAATTCAACGGTGTTGTACGGATTGCCTCGGGCCAGTGGCGCGATCGCTTCGGCCAACTCCGCCACGGCCGTGGGGTCCAGGCGAAGCATGTCCGCGACCATCGTGGTCTGATCGGTCGCCGCCAAGGGCCCCAGGCGCAACTCCTCAAGCCCGCCGATCTGACGCCATCGGGCGAGCGACGAGGTCAGCGGATCGGCCGCGTCGACCGCTCTCTCGCGATACCCGGCGACCACCAGCAATCCATCGACGCGGTCCTCACGGAATACGAGATCGAGGAAACTCAACGTCCGGGGGCTTGCCCATTGAAGATCGTCAAGAACGAGAACGAGTGGCCGCTTACGGGAAGCCGCTGCCCGCAGGATCGCCAGGCCGGCCTGCAACGACCGCGTCGCCGCCGTGACCGGATCGCCCACCTCCGGTACGACGCCGAGCAGCGCCGCGAACTCGGGGCTCATCGCGGTAACCAGACCAGCGTTGGGCCCGAGCAAATTCAGGAGCCAATCGCGTACGTCCGCCAGCTCTTCCTCCGGCTCAGCTAGCAAGAGCTGGCTCACGGCGCGAAACGCCTGATACAGCCCGTAGCCCTGATCGTCGCGGTACTGCTCGAACTTGCCCGCCACGAACCAGCCGTCGGCCGCCGTCACCAGCGGACGCAACTCGTCAATCAACGTGGTCTTACCGACACCCGGCTCCCCGCAGACCAGCACCCCACGACACTGACCCGAGCTCGCTCCGGCAAACGCAGCGCCCAGACGGGCGACCTCAGCTTCACGCCCGACCAACCGCGACGGTGGGACCAAACGCACCGGAAAGTCGCGCTCTCCGACAGCTGGCATCGCCGAGCGTTGGCCGGCGCGCTCGGTCAGCTCGGCCAGATCGTGGACCAATCCCTCGGCCGTCTGATACCGGCTGTCCGGTTCTTTCTCCAACAGATGCATGACGATGTCAGACAAGAAACGAGGCACCGCCGGGTTGACGACGACGGGCGCAACCGGCACCCGAGCGAGAACATCGTGGCTCAGGACTAAGGCATCACCCCGGCCGAACGGCGGGTCGCCGGTCGCCAGCTCGTAGAGCGTGGCCCCCACCGCGTACAGATCTGCCCGTTGATCAATCGGACGACCCGTACGCCCGGTCTGTTCCGGTGCAAGGTACGGCAGGGTTCCCACGATCTCGCTGTGGTGGGTGAACCCGGGCCGGATCTCCGCAAAAGTGCTCGCCAACGCGAAATCCACCAGGCAAACGGCGCTATCCGATCCGGACAGCAGAATGTTCGCCGGCCCGATATCTCGGTGCATCACCCCCCGGCCGTGCATCCCGGCCACCGTACGGGCCAGACCCATGGCCACCCGTACCAATTCGTCCGGGTCCAGTGGCATCGGCCTGGTGGATAGGGCCACGCCACGAACATCCTCCAGAAGGATTGAATCGGGGAACGGTGGCGCATCCGCCACGTGCGCCACACCGGCAACGCTCCGCAACTGGTCGAGGATGGCCAGCTCATGACGCAAGCGATCCGGCCAGCCCGGTCCCAGCGGCTCCTTGCGGATAACAGTCCGGCCAGCCAATAACAACCGCGTGACCCGAGTCCGTTGCGTCTCGTGCAACACTTCCACTCGACTCGGCGGCTGTCTGCCGGCAGACGTCTGGCCAGCGCCCATGCTCCAACTCCACGCCGCGCGTTCGACCCTTGTTCGCTTCGCGTGCTGGCGTGCGGCGAGTAACCACCATGTTACGAGACAACGCCCTGGTAACCGGCCTGGTCGCCGACCGGACCGGACATTTCACCCCCAGGTCCTCATGTTGCCGCCACCGGGCGCACTCGACCGATGTACATGAGGCTCCCGCCGGTACGACCCACGTCAGGGCAGCGTGCGCACGTGGCTCAACCACATGAGCGCCGCCAACGCGGCCACCGAGGCCGCGAGGTTGAGGTATCCCAGTGCGTTTGCGATCAGCACGACCGGGTTGGTCACCGGCAGATCGTGACCGAACGCGCCGGTCAGGTTGTGCAACACGTAGAACAGCGCCTCGATGGCCAGGAAACTGGCCAACAGCGCGGTGCCGCCACGCTGTTGGCGGGCGTAGCGCATCACACCGACCACGAACCACACCAAGGTCATGATGAGCACGCCGGACAGGCGCGGCAGTCCGACCCACGCGCTGCCGTATTGATGAATGGCGTAGGGCACTTGCCAGACGTAGTTGGTGACAGTCGCCACGGTCAACGCGACAAGAGCCGGGCGGGACAGCCGAGCGGCGTCAATGTTCATGAGCACATGGTGCTGGCGGCCGTGTCGGTGCCGGCACCGTGGCAATCCCGGATCTTGCCGGGCGGCCGGTTCAGGGACCACCCGGATCAAACCCTTACTCGGGTACGGCACCTGACAGCGCTCGGCTGTTCGAATCGGCGTCAGCTTCATCGGTTTCAGGAGCTCACACGTGTTCCGTTGATCGCACCCCAGCGGTGTAGCGCCGTGTCAGAGGCGGTGTCAGAGGCGTGACAGGGGCGTGACAGGGACGGCGCCGATGGTAGTGGCATGACAAGTTCAGCGATTGCAGTTTCAGGGCTGCGGAAGGCATTCCGGGACAAGGTCGTGCTCGATGGCATCGATTTCGATGTTCGAACGGGTTCGGTCTTCTCCCTGCTCGGTCCGAATGGGGCAGGCAAGACGACGACGGTCAACGTGCTGACCACGTTGATGAAGCCCGACAGCGGCACGGTACGCGTTGCCGGGCATGACGTTGCGACCGAGACGAAGGCGGTGCGCGCGGCGATCGGCGTCACCGGTCAGTTCGCGGCGGTGGATGAGCTGCTGACGGGTCAGGAGAACCTCCAGTTGATGGTGGATCTCCACCGGGTGGGCTCCGGCGCGGGTCGGCGGGTTGTCACGGACTTGCTCGAACGGTTCGACCTCGCGGAATCGGCGCAGAAGCTGGTCTCCACCTATTCCGGGGGTATGCGCCGGAAATTGGACCTGGCGATGACTCTCGTCGGCAACCCACAGGTCATCTTCCTGGACGAGCCGACGACCGGTCTGGATCCGCGCAGCCGTCGCACGATGTGGCAGATCGTACGGGAGCTGGTAGCCGACGGCGTCACCATCTTCCTTACCACCCAGTACCTCGAGGAAGCCGATCAGCTCGCCGACCGGGTCGCCGTACTCGATCAGGGCCGTCTTGTCGCCCAGGGCACCCCTGACGATCTCAAACGCCAGGTTCCCGGCGGTCACGTCCGGCTCCGCTTCACCGACGGCCTCGAACTCGACGCGGCGGCGCGGCTCTTGACCGGCTCCACGCGGGACGACGAGGCACTGACGTTGCAGGTTCCCAGCGATGGTGGGACGAAAGCGTTGCGGGCCCTGCTGAATCAGCTCGACGAGCACTCGATCCACGCCGAGGAGTTCTCCGTACACACACCGGACCTCGACGACGTGTTCCTTGCCCTTACCGGTCACTCAAGTACGGAGGCCATAGCCAAATGAGCACCACTGCCACACCGCTCGGTGATTCGGCGTTCATGTTGCGCCGCAACTTCAAGCACATCGTCCGGAACCCGACTGCGGTGTTCAACGCAATCCTGTTTCCGGTCGTGATCATGTTGATGTTCGTGTATGTGCTCGGCGACGCTTTCAGCGTCGGCGAACACTACATCGAATACGCAACACCAGGTCTGATCCTTCTGGCCGTCTGCTACGGGCTGTCGGCCACCGCAGTGTCCGTGAGCTCCGACATGACAAAGGGCATCATCAACCGGTTCAAGGTGATGGACGTTTCTCGTGGTGCGGTGCTGACCGGTCACGTGGCCGCCAGCATCTTCACCAACCTGATAGCCATCGCGGCGATCATCGGGACGGCGTTCCTGCTGGGATTCCGCTCCTCCGGGACTGCCCTTGACTGGCTCGGTGCGATCGGTCTGGTCATCCTCACCGGTTTCGCGGCCGGCTGGCTCACGGTTGCCCTGGGATTGGCTGCGAAAACTCCGGAAACAGCGGGTCTGGCCACGGTGCCGCTGATCATGCTGCCGTTCTTCAGCAGCGCGATCGTGCCCGCCGACAAGATGGGACAGGGCGTCCGGCAATTCGCGGAGTATCAGCCCTTCACGCCGATCATCGAGTCGTTGCGTGGATTGCTGGCCGGCAACCCGTCGGGCGGCTACACAGCCGCCGCGCTCGCCTGGTGCGTCGGGATCGCCCTCGTCGGTTATCTGTGGTCGCGTGCCACGTTCAGCAAGCGAGCGTGACCGCAGAGGCTGCCGCCCACAAATCAAGTACGAGACACGAGGAGAAATGTGATGCCTACATTCGCCACGCCTGGGCCTATCGCCGCCACAGTTGTTGTCGCCGGTGCTCAGGTGCGGGTCACCGCAAGCGACCGGACCGACACCGTGGTGCTGGTCGAACCCACCGACAGGACGAGCAAGAAGGACGTCAAGGTGGCCAATAAGACGAAGGTCGAATTCGCCGGCGGTCAGCTATCGGTCAAAACGACCGCCTCCGGTGACAAGAGCGGTTCGGTGGTCATCACGATCGACCTGCCCGCAGGCTCGAGCCTCGTCGCATACCTGGCGCATTCAAACGTTCACGCTGACGGCTCACTCGGCGAGTGCGAGCTGCACATGGCATCGGGTCACGTTCAGCTGGATCGAATCAACGCGCTGCTGGCGAGCATCGCCGGTGGCGACGTCGCGATCGGCCACATCGCCGGACGCGCCACCATCGAAGGCAAGGCGGTCGC
The DNA here is from genome assembly GCA_963724705.1 of uncultured Actinomycetota bacterium. Lineage (GTDB taxonomy): Bacteria > Actinomycetota > Actinomycetes > Mycobacteriales > Micromonosporaceae > DASQPR01. The sequence continues at coordinate 356,429 of CAVRVS010000002.1, read as the reverse complement.
ATTGCGGATCAGCGAGGTCAAGGACACCGTCAAGCTCTCGAGCTCGGACGGGCAGATCTGGATCGGCCACGCCTCGGCCGACCTCGATCTCAGCAGTGGCAGCGCCGGTTTCGACATCGACCGCGCCGACGGCAGCGTCACGGCGACGACCGCCAGCGGCGCCATTCGGATCCGCCGGATGAGCAACGGTCAGGCGAAGCTGATGAACGGCTCGGGAAACATCGAGGTCGGCATCAGCGAGGGCGCCGCGGCCTCCATCGACGTGAACAGCGAGCGAGGGGCGGTGCACAACTTCGTTTCGTTGCCGACAGAGGCGGGCGCATCCGACGCCAAGGTCTCGGTCCACGCCCGCACGCGGCACGGCGACATCATCGTTCAACGCGCAGCAAACTGACCTCACGAAGCAAGCGTGACTTCGATCAGCCGAGACCAATTCGTCTGCGTGCCCTCCTGCGTCACCTCGGCGAACCGTGCTTCGCCGAGGTGACGTCGCGCGTCCTGTTCGATTCGGGCCGCATCAGGTCGGGAGCGATCCGGCAGGCCGCGGACGCCAACGCTGGCCGCGAGCAGCCGCGCCGCCTGTTCATAAAGGTCGAGGCGAACTGCCAGGTCCGCTACCCCGACAAGGACCTGGGCGATCAAAGGTGCGTGTCCCGCCTCGGACGCCGCCTGCCAGGCCTCCAGACGTTGAGTGCGAGCCTCCTGGAGATCGTCGGCGAGGTATCCGAGCCGGTCGTGTATCTCGGCGCGGATATTCGCCTGCTCCGCCTCCTCGCCCAGGAAGGTGATCGCGACGTCGAGCTGATGGCGGGCCTCGTTGGGGTTATCGTCCCAGCGCGCGAGTTCCGCCTTGGCCAGCGCCAGCTCGACCAGTGCGTAAGGCCAGGTAACACCTTCGGCGCACCGCTCGGCCTCGGTGATGGCGGCCGCGCTGGAGTCCTGATCGCCGTTGAGCCGATACAGCAGCGCCTGTTGGGTGAGCAGCCGGATGACATCCTCAATCGCGCCGACCTCGGTGATGACCGCGATCGCCTGTTCGTAGCGATCGCAAGCATCGGCGAATTCGCCGCGCACGGCGAGTTGGCCCGCCAACTCGGACAGAGCCAACGAAATCCCGAATCGTTCGCCCAGCATCCGGAACTCGGCGAGCGCCATCTCCAGATGGGCCTCGGCATCCCGACCACCGTGGCCGAGGATGATCCGCATCTTGCCGGCCTGTAGCCGGGCCAGTGCGCGTACCCATGGGTCTTCGCTGTCCAGCAACGACTCGAACGCGGACACCGCGGCGTCCGGCGTGTGCAGTATGCGTTCCAGCGCGGTAACCAGTCCCAGCAGGGGGTTGTGGTGCTGACTTTGCTGACTGAACTCGTACGCCTTGTGGATCCATTCGGCGCCCTGGTGTTCGTCGCCGCGTCCGGACGTCACGAAGAGCACCACCAGCGCGTACGTCATGGCCCGGACGTCATCGGTCACTTCGCCGGGAATCTTGGTGGCCGCGATCATCAGCTCGATGCCTTCGGCCCGGCGGCCGCCGAGCCACCAGTACCAACCGGCGGCCGCCGCGAGCCGCATCGCCGCTTGCGCCTCGCCGGCCGCAAGTGCACCACGCATCGCCGAACCGATGTTGTCGTGCTCGTCCCCGAGCGTGGCGAGCCATTCCAATTGCTCGGCGCGGCGAAGGTGCGGTTCCGCGGTCTCATTGAGTTCGGTGAAGTAGGCGAGATGGGCATGGCGAGTCAGCTCGGATTCCCCTGCCTCCGCGAGGCGGTGCCCGGCGTACTCCTTGATCGTGCCGAGCATCCGGTAGCGGGGTGTGCTGTCGCCCTCGGTACGCAGCAACGATTTCTCGGCCAGCGACGTGAGCAGCTCGAGCGCGTCGTCCTGCTCGATCCCGTCGCCGGCACAGACCCGCTCGGCCGCTTCCAGGCTCGCCCCGCCCGAGAACACCGAGAGCCGGCGCAGGACCATCCGTTCGGCGTCGGAGAGCAACTCCCAGCTCCAGTCGACCATCGCGCGTAGCGTCCGGTGCCGCGGTAACGCGGTCCGGCTCCCCCCGGTCAGCAAGCGGAAACGGTCATCGAGCCGATGGGCGAGCTGATCGATGGACATGGTGCGCAACCTGGCCGCGGCCAGTTCGATCGCCAGCGGTATGCCATCCAGCGCCCGGCAGACGCGCACCATCGTCGACAACGTCTGGGCGTCGAGCACGAGATCCTTGCGAACCGCACCCGCCCGGTCCCGCAGCAACTGGACGGCCGGGGATGACTCGATCTCGGCGGGGCTGACGTCCCCTTCGGGCAAGGCCAGCGGCTCGACCAGCCATAGCGCCTCACCGGTGATGCCGAGCGGCTCCCGGCTTGTCGCCAGGATCCGCATCCGTCGGCACTCCCCGAGCACTCGTTCGGCGAAGACGGCCGCCGACTCGATCACATGCTCACAGTTATCGAGAATCAGCAGCGCGTCCCGCTCGCGGATGGCGGCGATGAACCTCTCCGTCAGCTCCGCGTTCGCTCCCCCGCCCAGCAGCGCATCCCGGAGCCCGAGCCCATCGAACGCCGACTGCGCCACGTCACCGTCCGCGCCGATGGCCGCGAGCTCCACCAACCACGCACCGTCCGGCAAGTCGCCCAGCAGCGTACGCGCGGTTTCGGTGGCCAGCCTGGTCTTCCCCGAGCCGCCGGGACCGATCAGAGTGGTGAGCCGATGTTCAGCGATGAGTTCGCGCACCGCAGCGACATCAGCGTCCTTGCCAACGAAGCTGGTCAGCTCGGCCCGCAAGTTGGTCTTCCGGTTGTCCTCCCGCCGTCCGACCTCGCCGCGCAGAAGCGCGACATGCAATGCGGACAGCTCCGGTGAGGGATCGACGCCGAGCGTGTCGGCCAAGGCTTCTCTCGTGCGCTGGTACACCTGCAGCGCCTCCGTGTCGCGACCGGCCGCGACGAGGGCACGCATCAACGAGGCGACAAGCCGTTCTCGCACCGGGTGCGCAGCCACCAAGTCGGTCAACTCCGAGACCATCTCCACACCGTGACCGAGGCCGATCTCCGCTTCGAATCGATCCTCCATGGCAGTCAGGCGTAGCCCATCGAGCCGGGTGACCGCCGCATCAAACGCCGCACTGTCCCGTAAACCGACGTCCTGCATGGCCGCTCCGCGCCACAATGCAAGCGCTTCGCGCAGCAGCCGTACCTGCGGATCTGCGTCAGTGCGGGCCTGGCCGACGAGGCGTTCGAACCGCATGGCGTCGACGGCGTCGGGTTCGACGATCAACCGGTAGCCGTCCGTTAGCCCTTCGATCGATCCCTTCGGCAGCGCCTTTCGCAGCCGGGAAACCAAGCGGTGCAGGGCATTCGTCGCGTCGGCCGGCGGCGCTTCGCCCCAGATCCAGTCCAACAGCTTTGCCTTCGAGACCACGTGACCGGGTTCGAGTGCGAGAGCGACCAGCAGCCCGCGCAGCCGCGCGCCCGGCACGTCGGCGAGGGCGCCGTCGTCCGTACGAACCTCGAACGATCCGAGCATCCCGATCTGCACCCGGCAGATTCTGCCATGGGCGATGAGCAGGCATGCAATCGCTGACGTGTCGGACAAACCGAGGCAATCCCGCGTCCTCGGCTGGTGTCGACGGCGCCGGGTCAGAGGAGTCGGATCATCCTGAGATCTGCGTCGTCGGCGCGTCGGTACCGATCCCTCTGGGCAGTGTGATGACCGTCATGGGGTGTCTCCGGCTGCGGTTTCGGCGTCGAGCGCGGCTGAGCTGCGGATGGTGGGCAGGCCGGCCGCCCGCCACGCGGCGAAACCACCGGCGAGGTCGGTGGCTCGGTGCAGGCCTAGTTGCTGCAGCGACGCGGCCGCGAGCGACGAGGTGTAGCCCTCCTGACACACCACGACCACCGGCAAGTCGTATCGATCGGCGATCGGCAGGCGGGCCGCCGAGCGAGGATCGAACCGCCACTCCAGCACGTTTCGCTCCACGATGAGCGCGCCGGGAATCTCGCCGTGCGCTTGGCGCTGTTGGGCCGGCCGGATGTCGACGAGCACCGCACCGCCTTGATGGGCGGCGTGGGCAGCCGCCGGGTCTAGGCGATCCAGCCGTGCCCGGGCTCCCGCCAAAATCTCGTCAATGCCGACCGAACCGCTGGGAGCGGCCGGAACAGCGGTGGTCACCACTGCGCGCCAGCCTGGTCCACTGCGGTCACCCGCAACTGGCCGCCGTCGACGCGGTATCGCGTCATCGACGTCAGCGCCGGCCCGTACACGTGCACGCTGACCGCGGGTCGGTCGCCCTCGTTGCCGAGCAGGTGGATGTGGTGGGCGTCGAATCGGCGCCCGGCGCCGGCCGGCAGCGACGTTGGCCGTAGTCGGGCGCCGCCGGACTGATCGGCCCGCTCGGTGTCGTCGCTCAGCGTGTGCTCGATAAGCGTGCCGGTGACGACCACGAAAGCACCGGCGGAGCCGCCGTGGTCGTGTAGGTCGGTGGCCTGACCCGGCAGCCAGCTCAGCAGCCACACTTCGGCCTGTTCGGTATCGGCGATTCGGTGGTACCAGCGCTTGTTCGGATCGAAGCGTGGCGTAAGCGGCCAATCGTCCGGGTGGTCGGCGAATCGCCGGGCGATGGCGAGATAGTCGGTACGAACGTCGGTAAATGCAGGCATGGTGAACTCCACAAGAGACAAATGAAAACGCGGCCGGACGGCGGCGGGAACATGCTGGCAAGTTGAGCGGCCGATCAAGCGCTGAGGCGCGATCAGGCTTTGTTGGTCGGACGTTGGCTAGACGCGACAGGCCTGGGCCGCCACGCGGCCGTAGTCCACGTGACGCCGGCGGGTCAGAGCCGAATGATGGCGCACCAACTCAGGCAACACGATCGCCGGCCGAGCGTCAACCGAGCGTGGGTAATTTCCCACCAAGTGAGTAGACAATCTGACGGCGACGCCGTCCGGCGGCCGAATGCGACTCCCTGTACGGAGATCGACAAGCGATGGTCGGTGATCTCATTGGCAACGTAGCTAACGGCGGAACCCCTGCACCTGCAGGGGTTCCGCCGCTGACGTGCCAGCAATCTTGGGCTAGTACTTGAACTGCTGGATCTGCCTCCCGTCACCGGAGATGACCCACCCGGTGCGGGTGGCCGGATCGAGCTGCATCGGCTGGTTGTCGATGTCCACACCAGGGTCGATGAGCTCAGAAGCTGGATCGGGGTCGAACTGGCCACCCCAGAAGCCGGTGACGAAGTTGAAGCTCGAGACCGTGGACACCGTGTTCCCGGTGGTGAGGTCGACGACGTCGGTCTGACTGGTCGCGTTGTTGTCCCCCGGCGCGGTCGATGATGGGTAGGGGAGTAGGCGCGAGATGGTGCGTCGAGTCGATGACGAGGCCGATCGATGGCTGCGCCTGGGCGCACCACCATCGGGTCGAGGGCATTCATGGTGTCGCCGGCGAACCCTGAGAGGGTGACGGTGGGCGGGAGGAACCGGTTGACCGACGCATGGTCGGTGTCCTCAAACACCTGGTTGGCGCCCTCATCGACGTCGAGGCCGCCGACACAGAGACCGGCGACGGCCGGGGTCTGCACGCCTGAGTCCAGGTTCACTGAAATGAGGGCGCTCGGGCCGAAGCTGAAGCACGGGCCGTCCGTCCGGGAGAGGTAGACCAGGCCGGTCGCCCGATTCATGGCGATGCCGTGGTATTCCCCGGCCTGCTGCACGTCCGGGTTGGTATCAACCTCGATTGGCGTGCCGACTGATCCGGTGGAAAGGGTCAGCGGCAGCAGGATGTCGGCGTTGTCGCTGGTGCGGTGGGCCAGAATGGCGGCCCGGTGGCGGACCGTGTCGACCCGCCCGCCAAGCGCGGTGTACTGGCAGCCGGTGGAGACATCGCTCACCAGTTTCGTGGTGAGCGTGTCGTAGGTCTGCAATGACGGCGGGTTAGCCGCCGAGCACGGTTGCCCGTACGGACCCCAGTTTGTCCAGTGCAGCACCAGGAGCCGGTGTACACCGGGGTCGATACCGATGATCTGGTAGCCGCTCTGGTAGAGCGTTGGCGGGTCCGTGGCGAACGTCCGGCCGTAGGTGCCGGTCGAGGCGTTGTACTCGCGCAGGGACTCCCCGCCGGTCGTCGGGTCGAAGACCGAGACGGCCGAGGTGCCGCCGGGCTGTATGGCGAAGCTGGCGACCAGACCACCGTCCGGCGCCAGGCCGTCGTCGAGGGTCAGCATCGAGGTCGCCGACGCCTGCCCGATCACCTTTCCGTTGCGGTCGGTCGGGAACACCCGGATGCTGTAGTTCAGCGAACCGGCGAGCCCGAGCTTCACCGCATCGAGGGCGACGGTGCCGCTGCTGGTGGGCAACTGTCGGTAGACGACGGAGCCGGTGTCCACCCCGTCGTGGTCGCGGACCGTGCCATTGGCGTTGGTCACCGTGTTGAGCGAGTTGTACACGGTGGGTGCCGCCGGTGCCGAAACCTCGAAGGTCGCGCCGGCCGCGCCGGGCACGCCGCGCACGTCGTAGCGCAGTTTGAACCCGGGCGCGGTCTTGGGAATCTCCAGGACGTGCCCGAACTGGTCGCTCCCGGCGGCCGCCAGGGTCGGTGCCGCCGGGCGCTGTGCCGGTGTCCCGCCGTCGACCCGGATCGGGGTGAACTCGCCGTACACCGGTGCGTTGTGAAGCTCCTGCCGGTTCCGGTGATGAGGCCGATGCCGTAGATGCCGCCACCACCGTCGAACGCGGTTGCCGGGATGGTCACGTCACCGGTCAAGCCGGTCAGCGGGGCCGTGTAGGCGGCGGTGAAGAGCGGCGCCGCCGCCGGGCTCCAGTGCCCGACCGTCGACACGACCAGTTGGGGTGAGCTCACGTTCTGCACGCCGGTGAGGTCGTAGTGCACCGTCACCGGGCTGCCGGCCTTCACCGTCGCGGGCGCGACCGGAGCGAGCGCCTCGAGGTAGGTCCCGTCGGTGGGACCGAACACGAGCGGCTGGTGCGCGGAGGCGAGCACCTGCCCGGCGGAGCGGACCTCGAAGGTCAGCTGGATGGTCCGGTCAGTGGTCGACACGAGCGGCAACCCGGCCGCCTGCAGCATCTGCTTCGGAGTCAGCCGAACCGCCGGCACCTGGGAGTGGAACTCGTGACCACCGATCCGCAGCACGTAGTCCGGTTTCGTGCCGCTGGGTAGACCTGTCACATCCGCGCCGATGGTGACCGGTCCGTTCAGGCCTTCAACGGTTTGAATCACGCCTTGACCGGGGTTGTTGAAGGTCTGATCGGCCAGGTCGATCCGATTCGGATCGGTGTACTCGAGTGAATTCGCCGCCGAGGTTGCCGATCGTCTGCCGGTGGGCGACCGAGAGCCGGACGATGCTGGTGGATGACCCACCCGATCCGCTGCTGCCTTGAACATTCTGCGCCTGGTTCTGCCCGTGCGCGTCACCGAGGACCGCGCTGACGGCCGCGGTGATGTCGATCTGGCGGCCAACGTTGAGCGGCTGGTCGATCTGCGGTGGAGTGGCGACCTGACGGCCGGTGTTCTCCAGCAGCGAGCGCACGTCCTCGGGGCTCATCGACTTCCCGGTGAGCCTGGCTGCCTGCAGCACGACCGCGGCCGCGGCCGCGGTCATCGGCGCCGACGCGGACGTTCCGCCGTTCAGCACCGGTACGACCTGCTGCGCCGACCCGCGCTGCGGATGCTCGTACACGGCGATTCCGTCGCTGGGTGCGGAGACGTTGATCCGGCTGCCGAACCCGGAGGAGAAGTTCCCGGCCCCGTCGGTGCGGGTGGTCGCGAACGTCGGGTTGTGCGACAGCGGTCCACCGGTCTGCGGTGAGACCGCCGATGATGTCGTCCAGGGTGGTGCCGCCGACCGCGATCGCGCCGCTGTCGAGCACCTGGCTCGGCGTGGTCGAGGTCTGGTCGTCGTTGATGTTGGTCGTCGCACCCGGGTCGCGGGTGGTGTTGGTGGCGGTGCTGCCCCCGTCGGGGCCGACCGCGGTCGGGGTGAACAGCCGGGTGCCGTCGTTGGCGGAGATGGTCACGACGATGTGGTACTGCTGCACGATCGATGCGATCACCGTTTGGAGGACCGGGTCGTCCTCGAGGTAGCGGCCGGGGAAGCCGAACGCGTCGGTGCCGAAGCCGAGGCTCGCGGTGATCACGTTGGGGCGCGGGTTCTGCTGGGCGGCGGCGAGCAACGCGACCGCGATCTGGTCGAAGGTCGGCTGCTGCGGCACCACCAGGCGGTACTGCGCGCCGGGGGCGATGCCGAGCAGGTCGGTGAGGCCGCTGCCCAGCGTCCGAGGGGCGCTGCAGGTTGTGCGGCAGCGGTGCCATCACGCCGAAGTCGAGCATCACCTCCCCCAGCGACGGATCCTCGCCCTCGGTCGAGCCGACCGGGTCGAGCGTGCCGCTAGGGTCCGCGTGTACGTCGGGATCAGCGGCATGGACGGCAGGTCCAGGTAACGCTGGCCGTTCTGGACGATCGTCGTCGGTCCGTTCGATTGCACGTAGGCGTCGCCGGCGTCGGCCATGCGCCTGGTCGGTCAGGTCACCGATCGACACGTTGGTGATCACCTCGCCCGCGCCCGGCAACTGCCCGAACCGGTTCTCCAGCAGGCTGTAGGCGCCCATCGCGTCGGTGCCGCCGGCGTTGAGGAAGCTCTGTAGCGAGGAGGTCAGGCCAAAGTTGGTCGGCAGCCCTGCGTCCGGGCGCGGCCGGCGGGATCTTGTTCGCCTGCATGTTACGCAGCGTGTTCTGGGCGTCCTTGGCAATCGAGGACGGCAACGGTGACGGGGCGGTGGACATGGTCGTGACCTGTAGGTCCGGCCGAGCCGAGGTCACACCGGGGGTGGCGGCGAGGATTTTCGCTGCCGCATCCGCGTTACCGCCCTTGAGGTTTACCAGGACGATCTTCGACAGGTCAGGTGCGGAGGCGCCGAGACGGCCGCGGGCGCTGGCGGTCAGCCGCGCGGCATCGGTGGCCGACAGATCGGGGAACATCGGCTGCACGGACACCGCGCCGACCTTGGCCAGCGCCGAGTTCACGCTGGCCGTTCGTGGTGAGCGGGGCGCGGGTGCGCAAGGCCTGCTTTCCCGCCACCGGGGCGCCGGTGACTGTCGTGGCGTCGGACAGGACGGCCACCACGTCGGTCGGGGACTTCTGGTACGGCGACTGGGTGAACGCCGCCCGGACCTGGTCATCGGTCGGCCCCGCCAACGGGCCGAGCCCGGAACTACCCTGCGGGACCACCAACTTCTTGATGCCCAGAACCCTGCCCTGTGCGGAGGTAAGGGTGGCGGTGCCGTCCGGGGCGACGCTGATGCTGCCACCGTCAGGCATCGGCACCTTCCGGGTACCGTCCGCCTGCTGCTGCCCGGCGGGGGTGGGCGACGGTGCGGCGCCAGCCGGTGCGGCAAATGCGGGGCCGACGAGGACGCTACTGGCGACGGTGGCGGCGGTGACGAGCGGAACGAGCAAGGCGCGGAATGAGGTTGTTCGTGTGCGGAGCACGACGCCCCTTTCTCACTGTGGGGGGACCTTGGAGGCGGGACAACCGGAGCGACGACGGTCAACCGGTGGTCGGGACAACGTCGCAGAACATCGATGTGTGGCGCAAGATAGCCACCATGACCAATAGTCGCCACGTGGCCGATCATCGCCACGACAATCACCAGCTCGACGCGATCGGCATCCCGCCGGTGGACAGCCAGATCTACACCACGCTGATCAGGCATCCGCGGACCACGTCCACCGATCTGGCCGAACACTGTGGACTCTCCACCCAGCAGGTGGCCCGAGGACTGGCGCGGCTGACGACCAGCGGCATGGCGAGCCGCGTACCCGGCCGGCCCGCCCGATACCTCGCCGCAGCGCCCGACATCGCACTGGGCGAACTCGCGGCCGCCAAGGCGGCGGAAGTGAGGGGCACGCGCGCGACGATCGACGAGCTGATGGAGGTGTTCCGCGAAGCCTCGCGGTTCACTCACCCGGCCGAGCTGATCGAGGTCGTCACCGGCGCCGACAACATCAGCAACCGGGTCGCTCGGCTACACGAGTGCGCACGGGCGCAGATCCGCTTTTTCGACAGGCCGCCGTACGTCGACCCGCCCGGCGGCAACCACGCCAACGAGCACCGCCGGCTGACCGACGGAATCCGATACCGCGTCATCTACGACCGGGAAGCGATCGCCATCCCGGGCCGGCTTCACAACGACATCCTGGTCAGCAGCGCCCAGGGCGAGCAATCGCGAGTCCGGCCCACGCTGCCGATCAAGATGCTCATGGCCGACGAGCAGATGGCGGTCATCCCCATCAGCTCGTCACCCCACGTCGTCGACGCCGCATACGTCATCCACCCGTCGGCGCTGCTCGACGCGCTCGTGACGTTGTTCGAGGCGGAGTGGGCCCGAGCCGTGCCGCTGGCCAAGGTGATCGGCCACGGCCAACCGGAAGAGACCGACGACGCCGAAACGGGCACGCTGCTGACCCTGCTAGCCGCCGGACAGACCGACGCCGGCATAGCCCGGGCGCTCGGCTGGAGCCCTCGGACGACCCAACGTCGCATCCAGCGGCTCATGCATAACCTGAATGCGACTACCCGATTCCAGGCGGGGATGAACGCGAAGGAGCGCGGATTGCTCTGAGGGCTCGGGCCGGCAGCCGCTCCCAAACGGGGAGCGTGACCGAGCGGCCGTCGCGGTCAAATAGTCCCGTACCCCCAGATTTGCTGACGCAGCGATGGGCCGGCGATGCACACCGGTCTGCGAGTCGACCAAGATTCAGCTCCCCACGACCGCGACGAAGTGACGCGGCTGCCGCAGCTCCATCGGTGGGGCGTAATGCCGTGGGAGGCCGCACCTACCAGCAGTGAGCAATCCAGTCTTGGCAGACGGCGGCGCTCCGGCTCACGCTTGGTTTACGACCACGGCAATCGAAGAAAGTCGCGGTGACGCGCGTCGCGGCGGGCCGATCTCAGTTACCGGGTGGTGGCACGCAACGCACCCTGAGCGATCCGATCTTCGAGACTGCGGGGAGCGCCTGGTATCCGGGTGCCGACCAGCGACGAAGCTGTCCGGCGCCGCAGAACCGACGGCACCACGATCCCCGACCCACAGCGGGCCGGACGCACCGCAGAGGTGCGATAGATCACGCCGTCAGTCAGAAGAGAAAGAGATACGCCCATGAACACTGAAAAGTCGCCGTCATCACCCGCGCCTCCCAGGGCATCGGCGCAGCACTCGTGACCGCCTACCGCAAGCTCGGGGCCGCCGACGAGGCTTCCGCCCAGCCAGATCCATGATCCATTCACCGAACCAACAATCCACAAGGGAGGTCGTTATGACCAACACAGAACGTGAAATCATTCGTACCGTCGTCGACGGGTGGAAGTCTGCGGTCGATGCTCACGACCCCAAGCGCGTCGCGTCATACTTCACGGCGGACGCGATCTTCCAGGGCCTGCACCCGTACAGCGTCGGCCCGGTCAGCATCGCCGAGTATTTTGACTCGCTGCCGATCGGTATGACCGCCACCTACGACATCCTCGAAACCCGGCGCCTCGCCGACGATCTGATCCTCGGCTACCTCAGCGTTGACTTCGCCTTCACCGACCGGCCCATACTGGCGGTTAACCTCAGCGTGATCGTGCGCCGCATCGCCGACACGTGGTTGATCAGCCACTACCAGGTATCGCGGCTCCCGTAACTCATGGGCCGACGCCCACGCCGGCGCGGACCCCGCCACATCGCGCGCGCCTGTTGCAGTGTCAGGGAATCTGGTGGCGATCGTGTCCACGATCCGACCGATCTGGTCGGCCACGGATGCGACGTCGGGTTGGTCGAACGCGGTCCGCACGATCGTTGCTGCCCACGGCTGGGCGGAGGAGAGGGCACGTAATGTCGGGCCATTTTGGCGAGCGTGGCGTCGATGCCGTTGAGCAGCGTGAACATGGGTGGCTCGTCGCGTTTAGCCAGCCCGCTCAAGTTCGCTGGCGTAACGTAACTTGCTCCGACGGCGCCTCAATCCGGAGGAGTAATAATGATCATTCTTCGTTTCAAAGTGCATGCCAAGCCCGACAAGAGCGACGAGCTGATGGCCGCGCTTGCCGAGATCATCACTCCGGCGCGAGCCACCGAGGGCGTCATCAACCTGGACATCGCCCGCGACTTGATCGATCCTAATTCGTTCATCGCGACCGCGATTTATGACGACGGTGCCGCTCTCGAACGACAAGAGTCAATTCCGGAGGTCGACAGGGTCATGGCGATGCTGCCGGAGTCACTAGTGGCGCCGCCCGAGCGGACGATCTTTGACGCGTCGCGCAACCCGACGCTCGTCTAAAGTCGCGCAACCCGACGCTCGTCTAAATTCGACGGCCGCTACGACCGCCGCGACGCGGGTCGGCCCGTAGCCTGGCAGCCTGCGATGCGCGCTGTCCGGATTGGAACGCTGCTTTCCCGGTCGCCGTCGGCTGGTGTACGTCTGGGGCGGCTAGTCATCTTTATCCACCCGACGGGAGGGTCGGATGAACTCAGCAACCAAGGCTCCGCAAGTCAGGCTCAATCGAGTTACACCCTCATACTGTCGAGTCGTACTCGATAACCCGCCGCTCAACCTCATGGGTCCGGAATTCGTTTCGCAGATGCGAGAGATCGTCACGACGCTCGAGAACGACGAACGAGTGACGGTGGTGGTATTCGAAAGTGCGGTCGACGGCTTCTTTCTGAATCACTCCGACTTCCTCGCGAAGCTCGAAGATCTGACGAGCATCCCGCAAGGCCCGACCGGCCTCGAGGCATGGCCCGACGTCCTGGTGCGCCTGACGCGCGCCCCGTTTGTTTCGATGGCACTGATCCGGGGCCGGGCGACCGGAAACGGCAGTGAACTGGCGCTCGCCTGCGACATGAGCTTCGCAAGCCGAGACACAGCAATCTTGTCGCAGTGGGAAGTCGGCGTCGGCCTCGTCGCTGGCGGAGGACCCATGGCGCGATTGCCGCGAGCCATCGGACGGCAACGCGCCCTCGAAGTGCTCCTGAGCTCGGACGACATCCAAGGCGCCGATGCCGAACTCCTCGGCTACGTAAACCGCGCGCTACCGGATACAGAGCTAGACAATTTCGTCGACGCACTCGCAACCCGGATCGCCTCGTTCGACAAATGGGCGATCGCCAACACCAAGCGCCTCGTCAACGAAGCCAGCCTGCCGCCTGATGTCGAAATCAGAGCGGGCTGGGACGCCTGCATAGATTCCGTCCGGCGACCAGCGGCGCAGGAAAGAATCAAAGCCCTCCTGGAGCAGGGCTTGCAGCAACCTGGAGACACCCAGAATCGACTCGGATTCCACCTGGGACAACTCGCACTCAAGCGCGAGGGCTGAAATCTCAATGGCCGATCTCACAGGTCCGTCCGCCGTCGACCACCTTCGGGGAGCGGGCGAGCGGGTGTCGCCGCAACACCCTCGCGAGCCTGTGTCGCACGACCAAACGTTTGCGACGTTGCCGGCTGGTCTGCTCGCGGGCAGCTAATCTGTGCGGGCACGTCGGCTCAGCCGCGGCAGCGTGTCCGGTGGCCGAGTCGCATGGAGCCGACGGATGTCGGTGGTTACCGAAGAAATTGGCGAAGTGGCTCGAGGATCTGCTGCGGTTGTTCCTCGTAAATCCAGTGGCCGCAGTCCTCGATGACGATGCCGGTCACATCGTCGGCGTAGCGGCGGACCTGGTTGGCCACGAAGTCGCCGAAGGCGCCCTGAGCACCGACCGCGAGCACCGGCATGGGCAGCATGGTCTTGATGTATTCGGCGTTGTCGTTCACGTCGGTTGGCAAAGCTCGGAACCATTCGAAGCCGGCGCGCAGGTGCGCCGGGTCGCGCAGATAGCTTGCGTACTCTCGCACCTGCTCTGGGCCGATGGCGTCCTTGTGAACCTCGAGTGCGTCGATGAACCGGGCCACCCAGACGTCCTCGTGGCCGGTGATGATGTCTTCGGGTAGACCGTTGGTGTTGCTGAAGAACCCGAAGTTCCAGAAGCCGGGGCCTTTCGACGTCAGCGACGGGAACTCGTAGAGGCCTTCGTCGGGCAGGGGTGATTCGGACAGCACCAGCCTGACCACCTCGCTGGGGTGCGCTGCGGCGTAGGCATAGGCGACCGTCGTACCGATGTCAAAGCCGACCAGCCGTATGCCGTCGGCAAGGCCGAGCTGTGTCAGTAGCCCATGGATGTCGGCGGCCATGGTCTTCTTGTCGTATCCGTCGGCGGGGGCATCACTGGCCCCGGCACCACGCAGATCCGGCGCGATCACCGTGTAGTGCTTGGCCAACTCCGGCAGCAGCTCACGCCACACGTACCAGGTCTGCGGGTATCCGTGCACCAACACCAGCGTCGGCCCGTTCCCGCCCCGCACGTAGTTGATCTGCACGTCGCCGACGCGGGCTCTCCTTTCGGTGTACCCGACCGGCACCCGAGCCGCCGATGGCCCGGTCGGCCCCGGACCCGGCTGCGGTGACATCTCGGCATGTCCGGCTACCCGCGCCACGACCGACCCCGCGACCGCGGCGTCCGTCGCTGTCATACGCGGCATGACCCGAGGACTTTGCATCGTCTGCTCCTTCACTCGATGTCCCGCGTTCTCACGACGCTAACTGCCGTATGCCCATCCTGCTCGAATTCCACGAACTCGCGGTCCGCCAGGGCAGCCAACGGGACCTGCTCGCAATCCAGCAGCTCATGGCGCCGGGAAGCAGCACGATGGGCTCAGCGCGGACGACGAAGGTACGGACGCCCGCCACCTTCCGTCCGGCTGCTTCCGCGCCAGCCGAGCTGATTGAGGACGCAAGATCCAAGATCGAGAGATGATCTGGCACGCACGCAAGATCAGCATGGCTACGAGAAACGCCCTGGCTCAAGGGATAAAGTCCCTCGCCAGGGCGCTTGTCTTGGGTGGAGCCGAGGGGACTCGAACCCCTGACCCCCACACTGCCAGTGTGGTGCGCTACCAGCTGCGCCACGGCCCCCAATGCCCGGGTGGCCGGGCACTGCGCAATAGTACACAGCCGTCTCAGCGCCGTCACTTCGGACCACCGCGGCGCCTGCGGGGACAGAGCCCAGCGGGGCGGAAGATCAGTTCATCGTCGGGTCGGGCGGGAAGATCGCAACGGCGGCCATCAGCCCACCCTGACGGCGCAGAACCATCGGCCAGAGATCCTCGGGCCGGGCGACGAACGGATCGCCGGGCAAAGCGTCGAACACGAACCACGAGCCGCTCTCGATCTCGCGCTCGAGCTGCCCGTCCTCCCACCCGGCGTAGCCGGCGAAGACCCGTACCCCCAAGATCTTGTCTTTGATCGTCTGCGGATCCTGTGACAGATCCAGCGTGCCGACGGCGCCGGAAACTCGGTTGAAGCCGGCAACGCGGCCGGACGCGAGGCGCGTACGGGCGAGGCAGATGGCCGACTCGGGCTGCATCGGGCCGCCCTCGAACACGACCGACGGGTCCCCGGCCAGGCCGCCCCAGCCGTCGAGCACCTCGGCCACCGTCACTTCGGTCGCCCGGTTCAGGACGACGCCGAGTGTGCCGCCCGGCTCGTGCGCGACGAGCATCACGACGGTGCGCTCAAAATTCGGATCCTTGAGTGCGGGCGTCGCCACGAGAAGACGTCCGGCGAGGGATTCCATTCTCATCCCCCCGATCCGCCCCGACTCGCCGACCGCCGCCATGATCCGCTACTCCTCCGCTCCGACGCAGAACACATTGCCATCCGGGTCGGAAAGCACGGTCCAGGCGAATCCGGGGACCTGGTGTTCGTCGACGAAGTCGGCGCCGATCCCGCGCAGCCGCGCGACTTCGGCCGCCCGGTCCTGGGTGGACAAATCGAGGTGGACGCGATTCTTGCCGGCCGTCGGTTCGGACACGCGCTGCAAGCCGACAATGAGATCCCCGGCCCCCTTCAACATCAGGTACTCACCGCCGTGGTCGGCGACGACTTTCATGTCCAGTGCCACGGTCCAGAAATCGGCCAGGCTCCGGGGATCCACCGAGTCGATGGTGACCATCCCGACATGCAGCGCCATGCACGCACGATAGCTTGCCGATGTGGCCCCCGATAAGGTCTGTACGTGAGCCATATCGCTGATGTCGCGGTCATTGGCGGGTCGGGCCTTTATGCCTTACTGACCGGTGCCGTGGAGCACCCGGTCGACACGCCGTACGGCGAGCCGTCCGACCCGATCACAGTGGCGGACGTGGCCGGACGGCCAGTTGCGTTCCTGCCGCGCCACGGTCGGGATCACCGATTCCCGCCGCACCGGATCCCGTACCGCGCGAATCTGTGGGCGCTCCGCAGCATCGGCGTACGTCAGATTCTCGCGCCGTGCGCCGTCGGTGGACTACGGCCGGATCTCGGCCCGGGATCGTTCGTGGTGCCCGATCAGTTGATCGACCGCACTAGCGCACGCGTGCAGACGTACTACGACCAGGGCGCCGTGCACGTGAACTTCGCCGATCCGTACTGCCCGACCGGTCGGTGGGCCGCGCTCGACGCGACCGCGCGGCACGGCATCACCGCGACCGATGGCGGTGCGATGGTCGTGATCGAGGGCCCGCGCTTCTCCACCCGCGCGGAATCCCGGTGGTATGCCTCGATCGGCGGCGTGGTGGTCAACATGACCGGTCATCCGGAAGCAGTTCTCGCGCGCGAACTCGGCCTCTGTTACGCCCCGATCGCGCTTGTCACCGATCTGGATGCCGGCGTGGAAGGCGACCATGGCGTCACCCATGAGGAGGTGTTCCGCGTGTTCGCCGAGAACACCGACCGCGTTCGCGAGATCCTGCTCGACGCCGTGACGCGGCTGCCGACCACCGACGCCAGACCGTGCGATTGCGGCCATGCCCTCGACGGTCTGAAGCTTCCGTTCGACCTGCCGTAGCGGCGCCGGCGACGACGCCCGCCGTTCAGATCGCGGGCAACCGCACCGTTCAGATCGCGGGCAACCGCACCATGAAGCGGCAGCCGTCGCCGACGTTGGTGACCGCGACTTCGCCCCGATGCGCCTCGACCAGACCGCGCACGATAGCAAGGCCGAGACCGCCGCCACCGCCGTCGTGGTCATGGCCCGTTCGAGGGGTACGGGCGGCCTCGCCCCGGAACGCGACGTCGAAGACGCGCGGCAGGTCGGATTCGGGGATGCCGCCGCATGCGTCGGTGACCGCGAGCCAGCCGCCCTCTTCATCGCGGCCGCCGCTGACGGTGATCGAACCGTCGGCCGGCGTGTAGCGGATCGCGTTGCGCAGCAGGTTGGCCACGATGCGCGCGATCTCCGGCTCGCTGCCGTGCACGATCGGCCACTCCCCCCGCTCGGCCTGCAGTTGAATCCGCTTTGCGGTGGCGATCGGTTCGGCCGACGCCACGGCGTCGGACACCACATCACCCAGCGGTACGTTGCCGAGCGACAACCGCAGCGCGCCGGCATTGATGCGGGACAACTCGAACAGATCGTCGACGAGCTGGGTCATCCGGTCGGTCTCCATGCGGATGCGCCGGTGATAGTCGGCGACCGTCGCTTCATCGGTCACCACGCCGTCCTCGAGCGCCTCGGCCATCGCGCGCATGCCAGCCAGCGGCGTACGCAGGTCGTGGGACACCCACGCCACAAGCTCGCGCCGGCTCGCTTCGACGCTGCGCTCGCGATCCCGTACCTCGTCGGCCCACATCGCGTCGCGAGCGAGCCGCCGACCGAGCCACAGGCCCATGGCGAGGCTGAAGATGCCGGAGATGCCGAGCACTACCAGGAGTACGCGCAGGTCGTGGTCGGAGATGAACATGCCGCGCGCGACCGCGATGACACCGGCCACCGCGGCGAGCACGGTCACGGCGAGCATCAGCACGATGTGGGCGGTGATGGAACGACCGCGGAGGAAGTAGTGCGCGACCGCGCCGGGGATCGCGACGATCAACACACCGGCCAGGGCAGCCAGCACGAGACCGACCAGGTCACGCACGGGAGTCCTCGCCGGTTGCCCGACCGGCGGACCGGCTGGCCGACTCGAATCGGTAACCGACCCCCCACACCGTGACGATCCGGGTCGGGTTGGCCGGATCGTTCTCGATCTTCTCGCGCAACCGTCGCACGTGCACCGTCACCGTCGATTGATCGCCGAACGTCCAGCCCCACACCGCCTCCAGCAGTTCGGACCGCCGGAACGCTCGGCCCGGGTGCGACATCAGGTAGGCGAGAAGATCGAACTCTCGTACGGTCAGAGCCAACTCGGCGCCGCCGCGCATGGCGACCCGGCGCGCCGTATCGATCGTCAGGTCACCGTCGGTCAGGACCTGTCCGGCCGTCTTCGCGTCGACGCTGGCCGCGGCGCCGGACCGGCGCAGCACCGACTGCACCCGCAGCACCAACTCGCGCGGCGAGAACGGTTTGGTCACGTAGTCGTCGGCGCCGAGCTGCAAGCCGAGCACTCGGTCGGATTCCTCGCCGAGCGCGGTCAGCATGATGATTGGAACCTCGGTCGAGCTGTCCCGTAGCCGCCGGCAGACTTCCAGACCGTCCATGCCGGGCAGCATCAGATCGAGCACGACCAGATCGGGCTCCTCGCGGGCGTACGCCCCGAGAGCGGCCGGCCCGTCGGCGGCGAGGACGACGTCGTAGCCCGCTCGCTCGAGATAGCGGCGGACAACGTCGCTCACGGTCGGGTCGTCGTCCACGACGAGGATTCGTTGGCCCACAAAAAGAGCCTACGGCCGGGATCGGCGCACCGACCGGGGGCCGGCGATGATGTTCCGCGATCCGTAAGGCGGCCCGCCGATGTGGGCCTCGCGCTTTCAAGCCGGAGAGGTCAGCCGTCGCAGGAGGTGCCGTTGAGTGTGAAATCGGATGGCACGCGCGCTCCGCCGTCGTCCAGCACGCCGACGTAACCAAGCGTGACCGTGCCACCGGGCGGCACTGCCTCGTTGAACCCGGCATCCCGTACGGACACCTCGGAGCCGTCCTGCTCCCAAACGCCGTTCCATCCGCCGCCGACATGCTCGTCGCCGGCCAGCCGGAACTGCAGGTTCCAGCCGGAAATGTCGACCTGGCCAGCGTTCGTCACGGTCATCTGGGCGCTGAACCCGGCCGGCCACTGGGTCACGATTTGATAGTCGACGTGGCAGGCCAGAGCGGCGGTCTCGGGCGCGGCGATGGCGCCCTGGCCAGCCTGCTCGGCCGCGGTTTTGGCGCCGCTGCGGCCGTTGGCGGCGCTCTTGCCGTGATCCTTGGCCGTACCATGGCCGGCCTTGCTGTCGCGTGTTGGCTTGCTGTGGCTGTCCGCCTTGCTGTGGCCGTCCGCGTTGCTATGACCGTTCCCTTTGTCCTGGCCGTTGCCGTCGCCGTCACTATTGCTCGCGGAGGTCGTGTCTCCGGTCGGCGTGGCCGACGGGGTGGCCGACGGGCTTGCTGAGGGCGGCGCCGCGATGCGGCCGGGCTGCGTCGGGTGGATTTCCGGCACCGGTGCGGCGGCTGCGCCGTTGCTCGCGCCGAGTTTGCTCAGGCCGAGGCAGACCACCAGCACAAGCAGCAGCAGCGACGGCAGCGCGAAGAACGGCCGGCGTGACCGTCGCCGCCAGGACCGCGGCGGTTCCTCGATCGGCTCCGTCGCCCGGCCCGGGTCAGGCAACGCGGTCACTCCGTGCGGCATGATCCGCGTGCCGCTACGAGATCGACCGGCCTGGGCCGACCCGAGCGCGCCGGGATGGGTGGCATCCGGGCTCAGAGCGATATCCGTCGCCGAGGCGCCCGGCTCGAACGCTGGCGCCATCATGACGCCGATCGGCGTTCCGGATCCGAGCGGTGGCCCAGATCCGATCGGTGTACCGGATCCGAGCTGCGCCGCCGATCCGAGCGGCGCCGCCGATCCGAGCGGCCCTCCGGAACTCATCGGGAGGCCGGATGCGAATGTGGCAGACGGTACCAACGCGCCCGCTGCGCCGGGCACCACCGCGGCCGCGATAGGCGACCTGGCGGTCACGGGCGATCCGATCTTCGCCGTGACCTCACTCAGGACCCGGCGGGAACGTGGGTCGGCCGCCCGGACGATGCCGTTCAGACAAAGCCACAGCTCGCGGCTCACCGGGCGTCGACTTGGGTCGACGTCGAGGCAGGCGGTGCAGAGCGCGGCCACCGGCTCGGGCAGGCCCGGGATGTCCGGTAGCGGAGCCGGCGGGATCGTCCGATGGGCCGCCACTACCTCGGTCGCGGTGCCGTCCGGCCACGGCAGCCGGCCGGCCAGCATCTCGTAAAGGAGCAGGCCGATGCCGAAGACGTCGCTGGCCGGGATCGCCCGGCCGCCGTTGCGACGTTCCGGAGCGAGGTAGGCCGGTGTGCCGAATACGACGCCTTCGGCAACATCGCCGGCGTAGGACGCGATGCCGAAGTCGATGATCTTCACGCCGTCGGCGCACAACATCACGTTGCCCGGGGTCACGTCGCAGTGCACGACCCCAGCGGCATGCGCGGCCGCGAGCGCGCCGGCCACCTGCGCCGCGATCCCGACCGCGGTCGGCCAGGTGATCGGGCCGCGCCGGAGCATCGCACCGAGGCTTTCGCCGTCGACCAGCTCCATGACCAGGTACGGCGCCCGAACGCCGCCCAGATCACTCTCGCCGTAGTCGTACACGTTCGCGATGTGCCGATGACTCAACCGGGCGAGCGCTGTGGCTTCTCGCCGTACCCGTTGGACGAACTTGGTGCTTGGACCCGCCTCGGTCTTGATCACCTTGACCGCGACGGACCTGGCTAGCACCTCGTCGTGGCCGTGCCAAACGACGGACATGCCGCCTTCGGCCAGCGGAGCGATCAAGCGGTAGCGATCATCAAGCAGTGGCTCATTCATAGTGCCACACCGCAACTCGTGCCCCCCACCGACTCAGGTTGACATATCGGATTAAATCGGTCGGGTGGTTTCCGAAAGTTGCAGATCCGGATGGTCACTGGGCTCTTGCGGGCGGTGCCATCAGCCCATCGATGATCTCGATCGTGCCAACGCGCGCGCCGAGGGCCGCCCGGGTCCGTGACCTGCCTAGACTCCAGTAATGGCGGTTACGCCGGACCCGCGCGGCATCCGGATCGCGGAGCTGGTCGCGACCCTTTCCTATGCGGCTGACCTGGGCCTCGGTCAGCCGATGGAGCACTGCATGCGACGGACGGTCATCGCGCTGCGGCTGGCCGATCTCGCCGGCGCGACCGACGACGACCGCGAAGCGACGTTCTATCTCGGCTTGATGATGAACGCGTATTGCCACGCCGACGCGGCCGAGCAGGCGATGTGGTTCGGCGACGAGATCAGTTTCAAGAGCGACGGCTTCGAGATGCTCGACATGAACACGCCGCAGATGATTTCGTTCCTGCTGCGCCGCATCGGTTCACACGGCTCGGGCATCGCGCGGGCTCGGCGGCTCGCGTCGTTCCCGGTCGTCGGGCAACGACGGATGATTACGTTCTTGACAACGCACTCGACACTCGGAGCCCAGTTCGCCGACCGGATCGGCCTCGACGGCGCGGTCGCGACGGCGATGCGGCAGGCGTACGAGCAGTGGGACGGCAAGGGTCAGCCCGAACACCTGCGGGGCAACGAGATCTGCCTGCCGGCGCGACTCGTCCACATTGCCGGTCCGGTCGAAGTGTTCAGTCGCCGCCGCGGTCTCGACGGAGCCCGCGCCATGGCCATGCGCAATCGCGGAACCCAATTCGACGCCGGTCTCGTGGACATGTTCCTGGCACATGCACCGGCCACATTGGACGGTCTGGACGACGCGTCCGACTGGAACGCCGTGCTCGACGCCGAGCCTCAGCTGTCCCGGCGCGTCGATGGCGCCGAGCTCGACGGCGTGCTTGAAGCGATGGCCGACCTCGTCGATCTGAAGTCGCCCTATCTGGCCGGACACTCACGCGGCGTGGCCAACCTTGCCAGTGCCGCGGCCCGCGCGTCCGGGCTAGTCGGCCGACGACGTGACGACCATCCGGCGCGCCGCCCTGATCCACGACCTCGGCCGGCTCGGTGTCTCGAACACGATTTGGGATCGGTCCGGTCGGCTGACCCCGGCCGAGGTGGAACGCGTACGACTTCATCCGTACCTCACCGATCGCATGCTGGCGCGTGTCGACGCCCTCGAGTCGAGCCGGGTGATCGCGTCGCGCCACCATGAGCGCCTCGACGGTTCGGGTTATCCGCGCGGGCTGAGTGCGGGTTCCCTGACACCGTCGGATCGATTGTTGGCGGCCGCGGACGTCTTGCACGCGATGACGGAGCCACGACCACACCGGCCGGCACTCGACATCGAGCAGGCCACCGCGGAGCTGCAGTCGGACGTACGGGCCGGCCGGTTGGACGGCGACGCGGTGCGGGCCGTACTGATCGCCGCGGGCCGGCGCGCACCGGCCCGGCGGGACTGGCCCCGTGGCCTCACGGCACGTGAGGTCGAGGTGCTCGCGCTGCTGGCCCGGGGCTGCTCGAACAAGGAGATCGGCCGCCGGCTGGTGGTCTCGCCGAAAACCGCGTCGAACCACGTCGAACACATCTACACGAAACTCGGCATATCCAGCCGGGCGGCGGCGACGCTGTTCGCCACCCAGCACGGGCTGACCGGCCACTTCGAGTCCGCGTAGCGGCCGGAGGTTGTAGCGACGGCGGCGGCAAATGAGGAGAACGCCTCATGACGTCGAGCGCGGCCGCGACCTAACGTCGCCGGTGTGCCACTCGCGCTCATGCGCACCGGCGCCGATACGAGGAGGCAGACCATGGGCTTCTACGCTGACCGGGTTGTCCCGCACGTCGTCAACGCGGCCTGCGGCGGCAAGTCCATGGCGCCGATGCGGGAACGTGTCTGCGCTGGATTGCACGGCAATGTCGTCGAGATCGGCTTCGGGTCGGGTCACAACGTGCCGCATTACCCCCGCGAGGTCGCGAGGGTCGCCGCCGTCGAACCGGCCGATGTCGGCTGGAAGCTGGCGAATAAGCGGATGCGTGAATCGACGGTGCTGATCGAACGATCCGGACTGGACGGGCAATCGCTGCCGTTCGCCGATCACAGCTACGACGCCGCCCTGTCGACCTGGACCCTGTGTACGGTTCCGGACGCCGCCGTCGCCCTCGCTGAGTTGCGCCGGGTACTGAAGCCGGGCGGTGCGCTCCACTTCGCCGAACACGGGCTTGCGCCGGACGAGAACGTACGCCGCTGGCAGCGTCGCCTCGACCCGCTTGAGGTACGCGTTTTCGCCGGGTGCCACCTGACCCGCCCGGTCGTCGACATGCTGACCGCCGCCGGCTTCACGATCACCGAGCTTGACGAGTTCTATCAGAAGGGCGCACCGAAATTCGGCGCGGCGCAATCGATCGGCGTCGCTGTGTCGCCGTGACGCCGCCGGCGGAGCCGCCTGGCCATGCATGAGGCCGAGCCGCGAGGCACGGCATCGCGCCGGCCGAGGCCTGGCGATGCACGACGGCCCGGACCATTTGCTGGTCCGGGCCGTCGTCGCTGTGGAGCTGCCGGGAATCGAACCCGGGTCCTCCGCCGCCTTGACAGGACTTCTCCGAGCGCAGCTCACTGTGTCATTACTCGGCCCCACCGTTCACGTGAGCAAGACGGTGAGACGGGCCCAGTCGCGATTAGTCTCGCCGCGCAGACCCCGCGACAGGGTCTGGTTGGCCAGCCCTCTAAATGACGCCGGTTACTGGGCCGAAGGCATGCTCAGACCGACGGAGCTACTACTCGCCTCAGGCGGCGAGAGCGAGCTCAGCGCGATTATTCTTGGCGCTTATAGTTTCCAACGTCGATTAACGAGACGGCGTTGGCTTCCTCGGCTCGCTTCCCCTGCCGCAACGTACAGAGTCGAAACCTGTCAGCCCCGAGACTGCGAGTTGTCGCAGGCGTCACCCTTGCGGGCGACTACACCATTCTAGCCGGCCGCGGCGGCCAGCGTCATCTGAGTTGATCGCCGGCGTCACGGAACACCACGGCGTCCGCCGTCATCTGGTGCGCGACGCACCCTTGAGGTGCCGCCCGAACTCGCGGGCGATCTCCCGCTTCGCATCTCGTTCGGCCAGGTCCTGCCGCTTGTCGTAGGACCGCTTGCCCCGGGCCAGACCGATCTCGACCTTCGCCCAACCGTCGGAGAAATAGAGCTGAAGCGGGACGAGGGTGAGACCGGAGTCGCCGACCTTGCGGAGAATCTTGTCGATCTCCGCCCGCTTCAAGAGCAATTTGCGGGTACGGCGAACCTCATGGTTGGTCCAGGTGCCCTGGGTGTATTCGGGGATGTGGACACCGTGCAGGATGATCTCGCCGTTGCGCTCCTGGGCGAAGCCGTCGACGAGCGAGGCGCGGCCCATCCGGAGGGATTTGACCTCGGTGCCGGTCAGGGCGATCCCGGCCTCGTACGTCTCCAAGATCGAATAGTCATGTCGCGCCTTCTTGTTGGACGCGATGACCTTGCGACCCTTTTCTCTGGGCATCACTGATCACCTCCCGGACATCGGCACGTTCATCACATGCTTGCGGGCGGGATGAGTGCGACATCCATGGTATCCGGCACGGCGGGTCGGCGTCTTGTTCGTTAACGCCGAACGGCCCGGCGGCGACGGCTGCTATCACGCGGGCACGCGGCATACGAAAGGCGCCGG
This sequence comes from uncultured Actinomycetota bacterium, assembly GCA_963724705.1. Classification (GTDB taxonomy): domain Bacteria; phylum Actinomycetota; class Actinomycetes; order Mycobacteriales; family Micromonosporaceae; genus DASQPR01. Next base: position 331,788 of record CAVRVS010000002.1, on the reverse strand, counting down.
CACCCGTACGGGATGCCGGCGCCTTTCAACAAGATCGCCTCGTGAGGCAGCTACTTCTTGATGTAGAACCGCAGGGTGATCCAGCCGGTGAGGCCGGACACCAGCGCTCCGGCGACGACCAGAAGCGGCAGCATGATGTTGATCGTCGACCACTTCACCTCACCGAGCAGCGTCGACAACGCCGACAGCGATCCGTCTATGAGGAAGAACTTCGCGGCGACCAGGCCTCCGTACGCGATCAACGCACCGATGGCGCCAGCGAACATCGCCTCGAGGACGAACGGCGACTGGATGAACCAGTTCGACGCACCGACCAGCTTCATGACCGCGACTTCTCGCCGCTTGCTGTACGCCGCGACCTGGATCGTGTTGGCGACCAGCAGAAGTGCCGCGAGTCCTTGGGCGATGGCCAGTGTCAGCGCCAGACCCTGCAGCGCGCCGAGCACCTTGAACACCCGCTGGAGCACGGCCGACGAGTCGATGACTTGGTCAACGCCGGGCTGCCCGTCGTACGTCGTCTTGATCTGCGCGACCTGGTTCGGATCCTTGAGCTTGAGCCGGAACGACTGCGGCACCTGATCGGGCGTGATCGACTGCAGCAGCGCCGGGTCGTTTTGCATCTGCTTCTGGAACTGCTTCCAGGACGCGTCCTTGTCCAGAAACTGGTCGCTCGAGATGCGCGAGTCGCTCTTGATCTTGGAGTCCAGGGCCTGCGCCTGGTCGTTGGTCACGGCCGTGTCGAGGAAGATCGAAACCTGGACGTTCGACAGGAACGTCTTCTTCATCTCGCCGACCTGGTGGTACATCACGAGGCTGGCGCCCAGCATGGTGAGCGACACCGCCATCGTGATGATCATCGCAATGGTCATCGTGACGTTGCGCCACAGCCCGACCATCACTTCGGACAGGACGTACTTCGCACGCATCGGAGTTCGGTGTTCCTTTCGGACGGGGTCGGCTGGCCGGCGGGGGAACCGTCAGCCGTACACGCCGCGGGGCTGGTCCCGGACGATCTTGCCGCCTTCGATCTCGACGACGCGGCGACGCATCTGGTTCACGATGTTCGAGTCGTGCGTCACCATCACGACCGTCGTGCCGGTGCGGTTGATCCGATCAAGCAGCCGCATGATCTCGATCGACGTATCGGGGTCGAGGTTTCCGGTCGGCTCATCGGCCAGCAGGATCAGCGGCCGGTTGACGAATGCCCGCGCCACCGCGACGCGCTGCTGTTCGCCACCGGAGAGCTCGTGGGGGTAGCGGTGCTCCTTGCCCCCGAGGCCGACCAGTTCGAGCACCTCGGGCACCACACGCCGGGCAACCGCCTGCGACTTGCCGATCACCTCGAGGGCGAACGCGACATTCTCATAGGCCGTCCGCGTCGGCAGCAGGCGGAAGTCCTGGAACACGCAACCGATCGACCGGCGGAAGTGTGGGATCCGCCACGATCGCAGCGTCGAGACGTCCTTGTCGTTGACGACGACCCGGCCCCTGGTCGGCGCGACCTCGTGCAGCAGCAGCTTCACGATGGTCGACTTGCCGGACCCGGAGGGGCCGATGAAGAAGACGAAGTCGCCCTTGTCGATGGACACAGACACGCCGTCGAGGGAGGGACGGGCGGCCTTCGGATAGGTCTTCGTGACGTTTTCGAGCTGAATCACGGGTGGAGTTTACGCGGTGATGACTCTGAGCCAAGTCGGTGTCCCGTGCCGATTCGGAACAATCGGGTGCACAACTCGGGACAAAAGCCCACGAATTCCCGCGAATTGCGTGTGAGCTGGGTCACTAAGCGCCGATGGCCATCTCTCTCTGTTTACGCCAGCGGATGCCGGCCTCGACAAAACCGTCGAGATCACCGTCGAAGACCGGAGTCGGATTGCCGACCTCGTACTCGGTGCGAAGATCTTTGACCATCTGGTACGGGTGCAACACGTACGACCGCATCTGATCGCCCCACGAGCCGGCCACGTCCCCGCGCAGCGCATCCATCGTCGCGGCCTCTTCGGCCTTCTTGAGCGCGAGCAACTTCGCCTGTAGCACCACCATGGCAGTGGCCTTGTTCTGGATCTGCGACCGTTCGTTCTGACACGAGACCACGATTCCGGTCGGAATGTGCGTCAGCCGCACCGCCGAGTCGGTCGTGTTGACGCCCTGGCCGCCGGGGCCGGACGAGCGGTACACGTCGACACGGATTTCGTCGTCCGGGATATCGATCGCGTCGGTCTGCTCGACGACCGGCACGACCTCAACGGCCGCGAAGCTCGTCTGGCGCCGACCCTGATTGTCGAACGGGCTGATCCGCACCAGCCGGTGCGTGCCCTGTTCGACCGAGAGGGTCCCGTACGCGTACGGCGCCTTGACCGTGAACGTGGCCGACTTGATCCCGGCCTCCTCCGCGTAGGAAGTGTCGTAGACCTCGGTCGGATAGCCGTGCCGCTCGGCCCAACGCAGATACATCCGCAGCAACATCTCGGCGAAATCGGCCGCATCCACGCCGCCCGCGCCCGACCGGATCGTCACGAGCGCTTCGCGGATGTCGTACTCACCGGACAGAAGCGTTCGGATCTCCAGCTCGTCGATCGCCTTTCGCAAGCGCGACGATCTCGGTGCCGACCTCGGCGAACGATGCCGGGTCGTCCTCGCCCTGAGCCAGTTCCAACAGCACACCGGCGTCGTCCAGCCGACCCCGGAGCTTCTCGACCCGGTTGATCTCGGCGCTGGCGTAGGACAGCTTCGACGTGACCTGCTGGGCCCGCGCCGGATCATCCCAGAGGCTCGGCTCGGACGCCGCCGCCTCCAGCTCAGCCTTCTCCTTGCGCATGCGCGGCAGGTCGAGCACGACCTCGACGTTGCGAAGGACGGCATCGAGGCCCTTGAGCTGTTCGGCGTAATCGACTTCAGTCACAGCAATCAACAGTACTGACTACCCAGCCCAAACCGCGCCCCGGACACCGGACGCCCGTGCAACCTGGCCCACGTCCACCAGGCGGCAGATGGCAGCCAGCGTCGGGCGGTTGACGGTGCAGCACGTAGATCTAGGAATCCCGACCCGGCTGTGACCGGCCAAAGTCTCCTAGATCGCGAAGACAACGCCACGTGACCGTTCGCCGAACCACGGTCACCCCGAGAGCCCTAACCCTCGGATACCGACGCACCCCACGCAGGTCAGGCTGGGGCCCGGGCCTGCCCACGAAGACCTAATACGCTCTGCAGTCGAGTGGGTAGGCTCGGGCCCCAGCCGCCGTTGATCTAGGGCTTACTTCGTAGGAGCCGTCTTCAGCCAAGCAAGCACGGCCTTGTGGTACCCGATCGCAAATTCTTGGGCCGCCGCCGTGAACGTGTCCCCGTCGCGCTTCATCGTCTTGACCGTCTCGCGAAGATCCGCGAGCGCCTGGCTGTGGTAGTCAGCAGCCTCCGCGTACGCCGATGCGAGCGTGTTGGGCGTCTGCAAGTTGCCGAATGCGGCCCGCAGAACGACCGGATTGCGTACGGCTTCCCGGGCCGGCTCTTCGTTCAGCCAGCGCGAGAAGGCACGACGGCCGGCCGGGGTGATCGAATACGGCTGGCTGGACCGTGGCCCCGGCTTGCCCATCCGTACGTATCCCATGTCGGCGAGCGCGGGCAGCTCCCGGTAGACCTGGCTGCGCGTCATCGACCAATAAGCGCCGAGCCTGCGGTCGGCTTCGGCCATCAACTGGCCACCGGTCATCGGACCGTCATGTAGCAGCCCCAACAACGCGGCCGCGGTGGCATTTACTCCAGACTCTGGCATGAGTCCACGGTGCCACGATTTGACCGACCCGTCCAGGATATCGCTATTGCGTGTCCACATTAGAGGTCATCTATCTGTCCACACCGCTCCGTCGGGCGTGGAGCATCGGCGCCCCAGAGCGCCGATTTGGCCGGCCCGGAGGGCCACTTTCATGATCCATAGGCTGCGAAAACTACCCATTGACACGACGCCGACGCGGCCGTACGTTCTCCCGCAATAGTTAGTCAGGTTGCCTAACTGATGATCGCTTCGACGATCGCGCGGATGGGGGCCCGATGGAACGGCCGTCCGGTTCAGCGAAACTGCTCCGCGCCATGAACACCAGCGCCGTCCTCGCCCACCTGCTCACTCGCGGGCCGCTGACCAGGGCGGATATCCGGGAGCTGACCGGCTTGTCCAAGCCGACGACCTCGGACGTCTTGCGGGCGCTCGTTCTCGCCGACCTCGCCCGCATCACCGGTCACACGAGTGGCGGCCCCGGCCCGAATGCCGAGATCTACGCGACGAACCCGGATGGGGCCTACACGGCCGCCCTGTCCGTACGAGAGACCGACGGGCGGCCAGAAATCGCCCTGGCAGTGTGCGACCTCGCCGGCACCACGCGGGCGCGCGACGAACGGATCGTGGCACTCGACGGGACCGACCCGGCCGACACGCTCATCGTCGAACTCCGCTCGGTCTGCCTGGACGCGGGCCTCGATCCGACGAGGATCCGGCATACCCACCTCGGCGTGCCGGGGTCGTACGACCACACGACGGACACCATCCACCACGTCGACGTGCCGGGCCTCGGCCGCCCGGGGCTCGTGTCGACGCTGCGCCGCCGCCTGGCCGCCCCGGTCGAGGTGGACAACGACGTCAACCTCGCCGCCATCGCCGAGCGCCGGCACGGTGTCGGGGCCGGCACCGAATCGTTCGCGCTGCTCTGGCTCGACAACGGCCTCGGGCTCGCCATCGATCTCGGGGGCACGCTACTGCGCGGTTCGCGCGGCGGTGCCGGCGAGATCGGCTACATGCCGCTCGGGTTGGTTGGTGCCCGTGCCGGTCTGAACCCGCCGAGCCAGCGCTCGGCGGCCCCGCGTGACAGTCCAGATCTGCACAGCGTGCTCTCCGGCCCGGCGGTGCTGCGGCTTGCGGCCGAGCACGGCGTGCACACCAAGACCCCGGCCGAGGCGGTCGCGACCGGCGGTGCGGCATTCATCGCGGCCCTGGCACAACGTGTCGCCCTGGCCGCCGCGACCGTTGTCGCCGTGCTCGATCCGTCGCTCATCGTCCTGGCCGGCGCGGTTGGCCGGGCCGGCGGCGCGCGCCTCCGCGACGCCGCCGCCGTTGTCATGCGGGCCAACGGCCCGCTCGAAGCCGCGATCGCCACCAGTGGCGTCAGCGACGACCCGGTCCTGCTCGGTGCGATCGACGCCGGCCTCGACCGGCTCCGTAACGACCTCATCCAATCCGTCCACGACGCACGCCCATAGGCGCCGGCGAGACGCCGGCCATTCGATTCCCGCCCATAGACCTGCCATTTCACACCCACCCAGCAGCACCGCCACCCCCTCGATTGGAGTACGGCCATGAAGGGTCACCTGCGCCAGTCACACCGAGATGGAGCGATAGCCGCACGGCGCCACCGGACTCGCCTCGTCGGCGTGGTCGCGATCGGCGCCGCGATAGTCACGGCGGCCGCCGCGTGCACGCCGAGCACCCACGCCAGTAAACCCATCGCCTCGCCCGGCGTCACCGCTTCCGGCACGATCACGTTCTGGCACTTCTTCACCGACCGCGAGTCCGCGGCGATCAAGGGTGTGGTCGACGACTTCGAGGCGTCCCACCCGAACATCAAGGTCATCGTCAAGGACGGCCAGGACGACGACAAGATGACCCAAGCGATCGCGGCCGGCGGCGGTCCCGATGTCGGCCTGTCCTATTCGACGGACATCGTCGGCAAGTTCTGTCAGTCCGGCGCGTGGCAGGATCTGACGCCCTACATCAAGCGCGACAAGGTCGACCTGTCCCAGATCCCGGGGCCGGTGCTCAACTACACGCAGTACAACAACAAGCGCTGCACGATGCCGTTCCTCAACGACGCGTACGGCATCTACTACAACAAGACGATGTTCGCCGCGGCCGGCATCACCGATCCGCCCAAGACGCTGGACGAGTTGACCGCCGACGCGAAGAAGCTCACCAAGCTCAACCCGGACGGCTCGATCAAGGTCGCCGGCTTCGATCCGTCGTTCGGTGTCTACGAGAATTCGGCCGCGCACTTCGCGCCGATGACCGGGGCCAAGTGGCTCACCGACGACGGCAAGTCCGCGATCGGCACCGACCCGGCCTGGCAGGAGCTGCTCAACTGGCAGAAGAGCCTCGTCGACTGGTACGGCTACAACAAGCTCACCAAATTCAATGCGTCCTTCGGCGACGAGTTCAGCGCGCAGAACGCCTTCGAGGCCGGCAAGCTCGCGATCAACATGGACGGTGAGTGGCGCATCGCGTCGATCGCCGCGGACAAATCCAAGGTCGACTACGGCGTCGCGCCGATCCCGGTCAGCGCCGCCCGAGCCAGCACGTACGGCTCCGGTTACATCACCGGCAACGTGATCGGTATTTCCCGCGGCTCGAAGAACCCCGAGGCGGCGTGGACGTTCATCAAGTACCTGACCACGAACACCGACGCGATGGTCAAGCTCGCCAACGGCATCAAGAATGTCCCGACCCTCACGTCCGCGCTGAACTCGCCGAACCTGTCGGCGGACGCGAACTTCAAGCTGTTCTTGCAGATCTCGGCGAACCCGGCCACGTCGACCACCCCGCCGAGCGGCGCCGGCACGACCTACCAGGACGACATGCAAGCGTTCGTGGACAAGTGGCAGGCCGGCAAGGTGTCGAACCTCGGCACCGGCCTGACACAGGTCGATAGTCAGATCAACCAAGCACTGTCGATCGCCGGATAGCGGTCATGTCGGCAACAGACGCGTCAGCGCGGCCGGGACCGACCCGGCCGCGCCGGCGGCCCCCACAAGGCGAGGGGCCTCCACAAAGCGAGGGGCAGCCACCGGACCAGCGCTCCACGCAGGTCCAGGGCTCCCCGGCCGGGCGCGCCGTCCGGCGGCGGCCAACCTGGCGGCGCACGCTGCGGCGTTATCTCACCGTCGGCTCGTTCATCGGGCCAGCGCTGCTCGGCATCGCGATCTTCCTGCTGTTCCCGCTGGGTACGGCACTGGAGTCGTCGCTGCACAAGTTCGGCATCCTGGACGCCCCCGGCACCTGGTACGGGCTCGGCAACTACCGCTACCTGCTGCACGACCCGTTCGTGCACACCGCGGCGTGGAACACGCTGTGGTTCTGTCTGATCATGGTGCCGGCCCAACTCGTGACCGGTCTCGGCAGTGCGATGCTGCTGACGAAGATGCGTTCGGCCTCCTCGCTCTACCGCACGATCTTCTTTCTCCCGGCGCTCGTACCCACGGTGGCCGGCGTGTTGGCCTTCGTCTACCTGCTGAAGCCCGGCGTCGGGCCGGTGGACACGCTGCTGGGCAAGGTCGGCATCGAAGGTCCGCTCTGGTTCAACTCGCCGTCGTGGTCAAAGCCGTCGCTCGTATTGCTGGCCATGTGGAGCATCGGCAACACCATGGTGATCTTCCTGGCTGCGCTTCTCGACGTGCCGTCGAGCCTTTACGAAGCGGCCTCCATCGACGGCGCCAGCGCCGCCCGCCAGTTCCGCCACGTCACGCTGCCGACGATCTCGCCGGTGCTGCTGTTCACCACGGTCATCAACATCATCGCCACGCTGTGCCTGTTCACCGAGGCCGCCGTCGCCGCGGCGGCAGCGTCGGGAGCGGCGACGGTCGGCGGGGGTGCGGCGTCCAACTTCGGCTATCCCCAGGAGTCGACGCTGACCTATCCGCTCTACATCTACCAGACCGGATTCCCGCAGAACCTGCTCGGCTACGCGAACGCGCTCGCGATCGTGCTGTTCGTCGTCACCTGCGCGGTGCTCGCCGTGTTGTTGCGCCGGTTCCGTTCGTTCACCGAGGGGGCGTCATGACCGCAGTCATCGCACCGGCGGACACGATCCGGGAGCCGGCGCCGGTCAAGCCCCGGCCGTCGGGTCCGGTTGGGCGCGAGGGTTTCTTGGTCTTCGTCGCGCGCCACGCCATCGCCATCGCCATCGTGGTTTGTGCGCTCGCACCCGTACTGTTCATCGTCCTGACGTCGTTCATGTCGCCGCAGCAGTCGCTGTCCAGCAACTACTGGCCGACCACCTGGCACTTCGGCAACTACTTGGACGTCTTCCGCAAGCTGGACATGGGCCGTTACCTGCTCAACACGCTGCTGTACGCGGTCCTGGCGACCGGCTTCATGTTGATTTCGAGCGTTCCGGCGGCGTACGCGCTGTCGAAGCTGAAGTGGCGCGGCCGCAACTTTGTGTTCCTCGTGATCATCTGCATGATGCTGCTGCCGCCGCAGATCACGACGGTGCCGCTGTATCTCTGGTGGGCGAACTTCCACCTGACCGGCACGCTGTGGCCGCTGATCCTGCCGAACCTGCTGGGCGACGCGTTCTCCATCTTCCTGCTGCGGCAGTTCATGGTGACAATTCCCGACGAATACCTGGACGCGGCGCGGGTCGATGGTGCCGGCGAGTGGCGGACGTTGCTGCGCGTGATCATCCCGATGGCCAGGCCCGGCATCGCAGCGACATCGATGTTCATGTTCTTCTACTGCTGGAACGACTACTACGGGCCGTATCTCTACACCAGTGAGAACCGGAGCAACTGGACGCTGTCGTTCGCACTCGCGTCCTTCCATGGGTTGCACAACGTCGAGTGGAACCTTGTCATGGCGGCGGCGGTGATCACCGTCGTACCGATTCTCGTCCTGTTCTTCTTCGCGCAGAAAGCCTTCGTCCAAGGCATCACCCTGACCGGGGTCAAGGGTTGACGCCACGTCACGGCGCGCGCCACACAACCTTTCCACGGGTACGGACACCCGCACGCGTACGCATAGAGGGGCTACCACATGAAGTTCACCGTCATCGGCGGTGGCTCGACGTACACGCCGGAACTGATCGACGGGTTCGCCCGGCTCGGTGACGCGCTCGCGGTCACCGAGCTGGCCCTCGTCGACCCGGACGCCGACCGGCTGGAGATCGTCGGTGCGTTCGCCCGGCGGATCTTCGCGCACTACGGTCACCCGGGCCGGATCACCTGGACCACGTCGACGGACGACGGCCTGCGCGACGCCGACGTCGTGTTGATCCAGCTGCGAGTCGGCGGCCAGGCCGCCCGGATCTCCGACGAGACGGTGCCGCTCAAATACGAGCGCCTCGGCCAGGAGACGACGGGCGTGGGCGGGCTGGCTAAGGCGCTGCGAACCGTGCCGGTCGTCCTCGATGTCGCCGAACGGGCGCGGCGGCTGGCGGCGCCCGGGGCATGGATCGTCGACTTCACCAACCCGGTCGGGATCGTGACGCGTGCGCTGCTCGACGCCGGGCATCGCGCGGTCGGCTTGTGCAACGTCGCGATCGGATTCCAACGGCGCTTTTCCGGCTGGCTCGGCGTCGAACCATCCGCCGTGACGCTCGACCACATCGGACTCAACCACCTGACGTGGGAACGGGCGGCGTACGTCGACGGCGTCGACCGGCTGCCCGAGCTGTTGGCGACCCGCGGGGCAGATCTCGCCGCCGAGGTGGAGTTGCCGCCGGCCGTACTCGATGCGCTGCGCTGCGTGCCGTCTTACTACCTCCGGTACTACTACGCCCATGACGAGGCGGTACAGGAGCTGATCGGCGTGCCGACGCGCGGCGAGCAGGTCGCGAAGATCGAGGCGCAGCTGCTCGCCATGTATCAGGATCCGGCGCTCGACACCAAGCCGGACCTCCTCGGGCAGCGCGGCGGCGCGTTCTACTCGGAGGCCGCGATCGGCCTCGTCACCTCGCTGCTGACCGACAACGGCGCGGCCCACTCGGTGAACGTGCGCAACCGTGGCACGCTGCCGTTCCTGGCCGACGACGCGGTGATCGAGGCGACCTGCTCGGTCGACGCCACCGGCGCGCGTCCCATTCCGACCGGTCCGCTCGATCCGCTCATGTCCGGACTGGTCGCCCACGTCAGCGCGTACGAGGAGATCGCGGTCGACGCCGCGATCCACGGCGGCCGCGACCGGGTCTATCGCGCGCTGCTCGCGCACCCGTTGATCGGCCAGCACGACCTCGCCGAGCGGCTCGCCGACGACCTGATCTCGGCCGGTCGCGACCACCTGGCCTGGGCAGCGTGAGCGACAACATGCGGCACTTTCTGGCCATCGACGGCGGCAATTCGAAGACTGACGTGATGGTCGGCACCGAGGACGGTCGCGTCCTGGCCTTCGCCCGCGGACCGGGATCGTCGCCGGACTGGCTCGGCATCGAGGGTTCGCTGGCCGTGCTCGATTCGTTGATCCGCCCTGCGTTGGCCGAATCCGGTGTCAGCATCGACCTGCTTGTCGCCTACCTCGCCGGCGTCGACCTGCCGATCGAGGTCGAGCGGTATGCCAAGGCGGTCGGCGACGTCGGGTGGGCGACCGAGAACGTGGTCGACAACGATCTGTTCGCGCTGCTGCGCGCGGGCACCTCCGACCCGGACGCCATCGCGGTGATCTGCGGGGCCGGCATCAACTGCGTCGGCCGGCGCGCCGACGGCCGGACCGCTCGTTTCCCGGCCCTCGGGTCGTTGACCGGCGACTGGGGTGGTGGCCACCACCTGGCCGATCTGACGCTGTGGCACGCGGCCCGCGGTGAAGACGGCCGCGGCCCCGCGACCGCCCTCTCCCGAGCCGTTGCCGAGCATTTCGGCAGTGCCCGCGTCGAGGACGTGAGCGCGGCCATGCACCTACGCGACATACCGCGGTCCCGGATCGAGGAGTTGACTCCGCTGCTCTTCGACGTCGCCGAGGCCGGCGACGAAGTCGCCCAAAGTGTCGTCGCCAAGCAGGCGCGGGAGATCGTGCTGCTGGCCCGGATCGCCGCCGAACGCCTGGAACTCCTGGACGAGCCGCACACCATCGTGCTTGGCGGCGGTGTCCTTACGGCGCGGCGTCCGCTGTTGCACGGCCCCGTCGTGGCCGGGCTCGCGACGGCCGCTCCGCGCGCGACGATCGAGATCGTGCACGACCGTCCGGTCGCCGGCGCCGCGCTCCTCGCGCTCGACCACTGGGGCACGGTCGCCCCACAGACCGATGCGACGGTACGGTTTGCCGTTGCCGACCGGGTCGCGGCGCTGGGCCGATAGACACGACCGGCTACAACTGGCTGCGCAGCTCCCACAACTCCGGATAGAAGCGCAGATCCGTACGGGACCGCAGATATGCGCCGCCGGCCGACCCGCCGGTGCCGGGCTTGGTGCCGATCTGCCGCTCGGCCATCAGCACGTGCCGGGCGCGCCACAGCGACCACGCCTGGTCGTGGTCGACGAGTGCCTCGGCGAGATCCCACAACGGCCCGTACGCCGCCCGGTCGTGGGCGATCGTCCGCAACGACGCGACCCGCTCCTCCGGCGTCTCGACGGCGAAGCCCGCCTGGCGCAGCACGTCGAGATAGGCATCCCACAGCGACGGCTCGTCCAGTCGCCTTCTCAACTGCTCGCGCTCGGCCGGCGTGAGGCCGCGGAACCGCTGCACGTAGCCGGGATCCTTCAGTCCGGACAGGAACTCGATCTCCCGGAACTGGGCCGACTGGAAACCGGACGCCGGCGCGAGCTTTGTCCGGAAGGCCAGAAAGTCCTGCGGTGTCATCGTGTCGATCACGTCGACCTGCGCGATGAGGACGCGCTCGATGGCCAGGCATCGTTCCAGCCGTACGCGCGGCAGATACGACTCGCCGGCCAGCATCCGGTCGCGCGCGTCGCCCAACTCGGCCAGCAGCAATTGGAACCACAGTTCGTAGACCTGGTGGATCGTGATGAACAGCAGTTCGTCGTGGGCCGGCGGGTCGGACTCGGCCCGTTGCTGGTCGAGCAGCTCGGGTAGCCGCAGATAGGCGCCGTACGTGAGCAGGCCGCCCTGCTCCCCGAAGCGCGGGCCGTCCCAGGTCTCGCCACCGACGTTGGTCACCTGGTCACGCTAGCGCTGGTGGCGAGTTGACGCGGCCGGCGGGGTAAGGCACATTCAGGCAACGTGACCCCCACGCTCGCGCGGTGGCTGGCCGAGCGCAGCCGTGACGAACTCGCGGCGATCCTGGCCCGACGTCCCGAAACGCTCGGCGCCCGCCATCTCGGCGAGGTCGCGTCCCGCCTGTCGGTGCCGTACGGCATCGAGACCGTGCTGCGCGATCTGCCCAAGCCGTGCGTCGAGTTGCTGGAGACGATCGCGGTCTACGGTGCCGCCGGGATCGACGTGGACGACCTGGCCAGCGTGCTCGGGGTGGACGTCGACGATCGCCTGTTCAGTGCCGCGCTCGACGTCTGCCAGTGGTGGGCGGTCGCCTGGGTCGTCGACGGAGACGTCTACGTCGCACCCGCGCTGACCGCGGCTCTCCCCCGACCGCTGCACCTAGGTCCACGGATCGCCGATCTGCTCGCTCCACGGGCGGTCGACGACCTCCGTACCCGGGCCAGTGCCCTGGGCCTCAATCCGACGGCGCGCAAGCATGACCTCGTGGCCGCGATCGCCGATTTCTACCGCGACGGCGACGCGGTGCGCGCACTCTACGCGGCGGCGCCGTCGGCACAGCGGGAACGCCTCGCCGAGGCCGCCTGGCGGGGCCCGGCGCTCGACTACGGCGGCTCGTTCTTCTACACCGGCCGCCCCGACCCAGCGATCGCGTGGCTGCTCACCCACGGACTGGTCATCGCCGACTGGCAGCAGATCGTCGTGCCACGCGAGGTCGCGCTCGCGATCCGCGGCGACGACTGGCACCCCACGCTCACGCCACGACCGGACGTCGAGACGACCGTCGGTGTCAGCATCGACGTGGTCGACGAGGATGCCGCGGCCGCGGCGGCGCTGGCCACCGAGCACATGACACTGGTGGTCGACGCGTGCGAGGTGGCGCCGCCGACCCTGCTCAAGACGGGCGGCGTCGGCGTGCGCGATCTCCGTCGGATCGCCAAGGCCACCGCCCTGCCCGAACCGGCGGTACGGCTGTGGCTGACGCTCGCGCTCGACGTCGGATTGATCGACGTCGAGGACGACGGACTCGTGCCGACGCCCGGCTATGACGCTTGGCTGGCCGAGCCGCCGTCCCAGCGGCTGGCCATGCTCGTCGACGCCTGGTGGGATCTGCGCACGGTGCCGACGCTGGTAGACCGACCCGACGACAGTCCACCTCGACCGGTGCTGGCCGACGATGCGTACGCGACGGTCGCCGCCGATCTACGCGGGGACCTGCTGTCGGCCGCGACCGCGATCCCGGCCGGCCGGGCGGCCGCGGACGGTCTTGGCCTGGCCGCCGCGGTCGAGTGGCGGCGACCGGCGATGGCACGACTTCTCACCGACGTGCGCTACGCCGTGGCCGCGTTGTGGGTCGAGGCGCACCTGCTCGGCGTGGCGGCGCGCGGGACCCTCTCGACCCTGGGTCGGGCCGCACTCGGCGACGCGGCCGACGATGTCGCGATCGACCCGTTGCCGCCCGAGGCGCCGCTACGGCTCACCGATGCGGCCGAACGGTTGGCGCGGATCGCCGACGTCGCCTCGCAGATGTTGCCGGAGCATACGCACGACGCGATCTTCCAAGCTGACCTGACGGTCGTCGTCACGGGCACACCCGCCGCCGATCTCGCCGGCCTTCTCGATGGTTCGGCCGACCGCGAGTCCCGCGGCGGCGCGGCGACGTGGCGGTTCTCGGCCGATTCCGTCCGTCGGGCGCTCGACGCCGGCCACAGCGGCGAGACCCTGACCGCGGCTCTGCGTGCGGTCGCCGCCAGCGGGCGGTTGCCGCAACCGCTCGAATATCTGATCGCGGATGCGGCTCGACGCCACGGCGGGATCCGGGTCCGGGCACTGGGCTGCGTGCTCCGCGCCGACGACCCGGCGCTGCTGGCCGAACTTGTCGCGGCACGGACGCTGCGCGCCCTGCAACTGACCGAGCTGGCGCCGAACGTCCTCGGCAGCGCCCTGGATGCGACTGAGACATTGCGTGCCCTTCGGTCGGCCGGGTACGCCCCGATCGGCGAGTCCCCCGACGGCGAACCGCTGGTCGAACGGATCGCGAAACGGCGGGCCGGCGCGCGGGCGACTGTGATCCCGATCCAGTCGCGCCGGCGGACGCCGAGCGTTGCCGATCCGTACGACCGGGCCGACGTCCTGATGTCCGAGCCGGTGCCGGAGGCGCCGGCGCAACCGACGCTGCGGCTCGTGCCGGCTCCGTCGACGGCGTCGACGTCGATGCTGGTCGGCCGATACGCGAGCCAACTGCCGGTCGCCCAGCGCGAGCTGCTGTGTGATGCCATCGACGCGGCGCGGCCGATCACCATCGCCTACACGAACGGGTCCGGTGAGATCAGCGAGCGGGTAATCGAACCGATCGAGCTCACCGGCGGCATGCTCGTGGCCTGGTGCCGACTGCGCGACGACGAGCGCAAATTCGCGCTGGCGCGCATCGACTCGGTGACCCGGCTTCCCTGAGCCGGCCGGTCTATCGCGACGGCCCGTCTATCGGGTGTGGTCGATGACGACCTTGCCGAACACATCGCCCGACTCGAGATGCTCGAACGCCGCACGTACGTCGGAGAATCCGTACTGCGAGTCGATGACGGGCCGGATGCCCTGCGTCACGCACAGTGTGGCGAGCGCGGCCAGTTCGTCACGGGTGCCCATGGTCGATCCGATGATCTCGAGTTGCAGGAAATACACCCGCCGCAGGTCCACCTTGGGGAAGAAGCCGGACGTCGCACCCGTGACGACGATGCGGGCGCCCGGCTTCGCACACTTCAGCGAGTGGTCGAACGTGGCCTCACCGACCGTTTCGATGACGACGTCGACCCGCTCGGGCAACCGCGCGCCGGGCTCGACCGCGGTCGCGCCCAACTCGGCGATGCGCTCGCGCTTTCCGGCATCCCGGCTCGTCGCATAGACCCGCGCGCCGAGAGCCTGCGCCAGCACGACCGCTGCCGTCGCGACACCGCCGCCCGCACCTTGCACGAGCACCGAACCACCCTCGGGCAGCCGGCCGCGTACGCGCAGCATCCGGTACGCCGTGAGCCACGCCGTCGGCAGGCATGCGGCCTCGGCGAAGCTCAGCTCCGGCGGCTTCGGGATGACGTTGCGGCGTGGCACCCGTACGGCTTCGGCGATCGTGCCCGGCCACTTCTCCGAGAGCAGCGTCCGCTTCGGATCCATCGTCTCGTCGCCGGCCGCGGGGTCACCGATCACCGCGTGGATCAGCACCTCGTTGCCGTCCGGGTCCACACCCGACGCATCGCAGCCGAGGACCATAGGCAATTGCTCCGCGCCGAGGCCGACGCCGCGCAGCGACCACAGGTCGTGATGGTTCAGCGCACTGGCCTTGACCGCGACGGTCACCCAATCGTCGGGCGTCTCCGGCTGGGTCAGATCGCCGACGGTGAGGCCGGCGAGCGGGTCGTTCGGATTGATCGCCGAGGCGTACGCGGCTCGCATGAGCGCCACGCTAACACTGGCGGCACCGGGGTCAGTCGGTCACGCCGTCCCGGCCGGCCGCCTCGGCCACCGCGGCCGCCACCGCGATCGCGACCCGTGGATCCAACGCGCTCGGCACGATGGTGTCCGGCGCCAGGTTCGCCTCGACGACACCGGCGATAGCCTCGGCGGCCGCGACCTTCATGCCCTCGGTGATCCGGGTCGCGCCGGCGTCCAGCGCGCCGCGGAAGATGCCGGGGAACGCCAGCACGTTGTTGATCTGGTTGGGGAAGTCGCTGCGGCCGGTGGCGACCACCGCCGCGTAGCGCGTGGCGACATCGGGGTGCACCTCGGGCGTCGGGTTGGCGAGCGCGAAGACGATGCCGTGTCCCGGCCATCCCGGCCAGCGCCGACTCCGGAATCTGCCCGCCGGACACGCCGATCAGCACGTCCGCGCCGCGCAGCGCCGCCGTGACGTCGCCGTCGAGCTTGGCCGCGTTGGTGAGCGCGGCCAACTCGGCCTTGGCACCGGACAGGTCCGGCCGCCCGTCGTAGAGCGCGCCGCGCGAGTCGCAGACGACGACGTCGCCGCCGTTCACGCCGCCGGCGATCAGCATCTTCGTGACCGCCACGCCGGCGGCTCCGGCCCCGACCACCGACGACCCGGAGGTCGCCCAGCTTCCGGTCGAGCAGCCGCGCCGCGTTGCGCAGCGCCGCCAGCACGACCACGGCCGTACCGTGTTGGTCGTCGTGGAAGACCGGAATCGGCAGCGCGGCGTCCAGCCGGCGCTCGATCTCGAAGCAGCGCGGCGCGGAGATGTCCTCCAGGTTGATGCCGCCGAACGACGGCGCGAGCGCGGTGACCGTCGCGACGATCTCGTCAACGTCCTGCGTGTCCAGGCAGATCGGCACCGCGTCGACGCCGGCGAAAGCCTTGAAGAGCACGGCCTTGCCCTCCATGACCGGCATCGCGCGCTCGGGGGCCGATGTTGCCGAGGCCGAGCACGGCCGAACCGTCCGTCACCACGGCCACGGCGTGTGACACCCAGGTGTACGTGGCGGCCAGCGCCGGATCGTCGGCGATCGCGAGACAGACGTCGGCGACACCCGGTGTGTACGCGCGGGAGAGATCGTCCCGGCTGGACAGGGCGACGGTCGGGGCGATCTCCATCTTGCCGCCGCGGTGGATGATGAAGGTCGGATCGTCCGGCGAGAACGAGAACGGCATGGTCAACTCCCAGGGCTATCGATCGAGCGTATCCGGGACAGCCGCGGCCAATAGCGAATGAGCACGCGGCCGACCACTTCCGCCGGACCGTATTGACGCGAGTCTGTGGAGGCGTACGGGTTGTCACCGATTGCCCACCAGCCACCGTCTACCTCATGGGACAGACGCTTGACGTAAAGGTGCTCGTCACCGTGGAAGCGCACCACGGCGACCGCACCCGCCCGACCGCGCCGGGTTCGCCGGACCAGAAGGGCATCGCCATGTTGCAGCGTAGGTGCCATGGATGGTCCAGCAACAGAGACCCCGTACACAATCCGCTCCGCGTCACTCACCCTGTTAGCCAGGAGTAGGGTCGGGTACTGACAGGTGATCATCGCATCATCCAGGAGGACGAGGAATGCGTCTGCCACGCATGTTGACGCCGCGCACCATTGTGCGCGCCCACTGTGACCTGCCCTGCGGCGTTTACGACCCAGCGCAGGCGAGGATCGAAGCCGAATCGATCAAGGGAATTTGCGAGAAGTACCAGGCCAATTCCGACCCGGACTTCCGCACTCGCGCGATCGTCATCAAGGAGCAGCGGGCCGAGCTCGTCAAGCACCACCTGTGGGTGCTGTGGACGGACTACTTCAAGCCGCCGCACTTCGAGAAGTACCCGAACCTGCACCAGCTCTTCAACGAGGCGACCAAGCTAGCCGGTGCCTCTGGTGCCAAGGGCTCGGCCGACCCCGCCGTCGCCGACCAGCTCCTCGGCAAGATCGAGGAGATCTCCAAGATCTTCTGGGAGACCAAGCAGGCGTGAGCAACGGTTTTGCGATCCAGCCGGTACGTCCCGAGGACGTGCCGGCTGTGGTCTCTATGGTGCACGAACTGGCCGACTACGAACGTGCGGCCGACCAATGCCACCTCACCGCCGACGACCTGCACGCGGCGCTCTTCGGCGCGCGTCCGGCGTTGTTCGGGCACGTGGCACACGACCCGGGTGGCGAGCCGGTCGGCATGATGCTGTGGTACCTGAACTTCTCCACCTGGACCGGCCGCCACGGCATCTACCTGGAGGACCTGTACGTACGACCCGCGGCGCGCGGCCACGGGCTCGGCGCGGCGATGCTGGCCACGCTCGCCGACACGTGCGTCCACCGTGGCTACTCGCGGCTGGACTGGTGGGTGCTGGAGTGGAATCCGGCCCGCGAGTTCTACCACCGCCTGGGCGCGGTCGCGATGTCTGAGTGGGTACCGTACCGGCTGACCGGCGCCGCGCTGACTGACGTCGCCGGTTCCGCTGACGCCTCGCTGAGCTAGCGAGGCCCCTCGATCGAAGGGCGCCGGCGGGAACGCGAATGTCGGCCAGCCGGCATAGAGTTTCGGTCAGGAGCGGGGTGTGAGGGGGCTGCGGTGGGTGCCGTGGGTGCGGTGGTGCCGGATCCCTCGGTCGACGGCGACGTGGTCGTGCTCGTCGTTCCGGCCGACAACACCTACCTCGCCGTGCTCCGCACCGCGACCGCGGGTCTCGCGGCCCGCCTCACGATGACTCTCGACCAGATCGAGGACCTTCGCATCGCGGTCGACGAGGCGTGTGCGATTCTCGTGCCGCTCGCCACCGCTAACCGACCCGATGCGGCCGGGTCCGAGGTGACCTGCCGCTTCACGGTGATGCCGGAGGCGCTGCGGATCGACGTATCGGTCACGACGCCATACGGTCACAAGCTTCCCGGAGCACAGTCGTTTTCCTGGCAGGTGCTGACCGCTCTCGCGGGCGAAGTCGCCGCCGACGCACGCAACGGCCGAGCGACCATCTCACTCACGAAGCGTCGCTCCGGCTGACGCGCCGGGACCGCGACCGCCTTCACGCACTGCGGCCGCGTCACTGACTGCCGTAGCGATCGAGCCCGAGCGCCGTACGGGTTGCGGGGGCGAGCAGCAGGCCAGCCCCGAAAAGTCCGCAGACCATGACCGGAATGCCGACGTACGCGAGCCCGCCGCTGATCATCGTGTAGCCGATCGGCAAGAGCAGCAGCTCGAGCACGATGGCCGGGCCGCGCGCCCAGGTCTTGAGATTGGACAGCGCCCGCGACAACCCGCCGACGATCAGCACACCGATGACGATCAGCGCGAGGAGTGCTCCGGCGCCCTGCTTGCTCGTGGTCGACCGGGCCAGCGTGGCCCAGGCGACGTAGATCGCCAACCCCGTGAGCGCTACGGCTTCCGCCGCGAGAAGACGCACCGCCCAGCGGAGCGTCGGCGCGTTCGTACGGGTTGGGCTGTCCGTCACGAGGCCCAGCGTAGCCCGGGCGTGCACACGCTCTGTCACCTGCCGGTACAGTGCCAGCCATGCGCGCTCTGCTCGTGTGTAATCCGAAAGCGACCACGACCAGCGATCGGGTGCGCGACGTTCTGGTCCGGGCGTTGCGCAGCGAGACGCAACTCGACGTCGCCTACACCCGCCGGCGAGGCCACGCGGCGACACTGGCGCGAGACGCCCGCGCCGACGGCATGGATCTTGTGGTCGCGCTCGGCGGTGACGGGACGGTCAACGAGGTCGTCAACGGCCTACTTCGGGACGGCGGCGGCGCGGATGTGCCGTCGGTCGCGGTCGTGCCGGGCGGCTCCACGAATGTGTTCGCTCGCGCGCTCGGCTTGCCGACGGACTGGGCCGAAGGCACCGCGGTCATCCTCGAGGCGCTGCGCGACGGCCGGACCCGCGCGGTCGGGCTGGGCCGCGCCGATGACCGCTACTTCACGTTCTGCGCCGGATTCGGCATGGATGCCGACGTCATTCACCGTGTTGAACGATCCCGCCTGCGTGGTCGCAAATCGACGCCGCTGCTCTACATGCAGTCCATTGCCGGCAATCTTCTGCTCGAACGGCAGGCGCGCGAGCAGCGCATCACGATCGAACGCCCGGCCGAGGACCCGACGGACGAGATGTCCACCGTCATCATCCAGAACACGGCACCGTGGACGTTTATCGGCGACCGGCGCATCGATGCCGCTCCCGAAGCATCGTTCGACCTCGGCCTGGATGTCATGGCGATCCGGCATATGACGGTCGCCGCGACCACTCGCACGATGACGCAGTTGCTCGTGGGCCGGCGGAGCAAGGACACGGAACTGCCGGTCGGACCACACGGCAAACAGGTCGTCCATTTCCACGATTTGTCGGAGTTCACGCTCAGTGCAAGCTCGCCGGTCAGCTTTCAGGTTGACGGTGACTTCATCGGGGAACGCAACAAAGTGCGTTTTACCTCGGTGCCAGCGGCGATTCGAGTAGTGTGCTAACGGGGTAGATATCGGACAGACGCGACACTTGTCGGAAAACGCTGGTGCGGGCCAGCGTACGGTACTACGTTGACTACTGACAGTTGCCGACCGAGATCTTGGAGCAAATGGGAAGAGTAGCTGCAAATCGGGCGTGAGTTGGCTCACCCGTACGAGCTTTTTCCAGCGCTCCCCCTTGACATACGCCTAGTTCGTGAAAGTATTCACAAGCGAACAGAGTTGCCTTGTTCACGCGCTGTCACTTGTCGAGGTCGTCGCCGATGACTGCCCGCGAGATGTCGAAGCCGTGCAAATAGGGGTCAATGCCACCTGAGTTCTGTCTCAAGCAAGGAGTGTTTTCGCCATGGACTGGCGTCACCGTGCTGTGTGCCGCGATGAGGATCCGGAACTGTTCTTCCCGATCGGGACATCCGGCCCGGCCCTACTGCAGGTCGAGCAGGCCAAGGCGGTGTGCCGGCGTTGTCCGGTTGTCGATTCGTGCCTCCAGTGGGCGCTTGAGTCCGGTCAGGATGCGGGCGTCTGGGGCGGCATGAGCGAGGATGAGCGACGTGCGGTCAAGCGTCGCGGCGGGATCCGCATCCGCGCTTCGCTGTGAGACACCGCGCACCTCGGCCGCACCACCCATCGTCTTCACCGCCGCGACACACCGACTATGACCGAACCATCGGCTCCCGTTCGAGATAACCGAACATCCGATGTGAAGGTCACAGTACATACCCCCGACGCCCACGTGGTGCCGGGGGTATGTCGTTTCTGTTACGCCTTCGGTGACAGACGGCAACCGTCGGCCCGGTCGGGACGGCGCACGCGCTGGCGCGGCGATGCGACGCCGGCATCAGCTGTCGAACCCGAGGCCGACCCGGTCGAGCGTACGAAGCCAGAGGTTGCGACGGCCCTCGCGCTCATCGGCGCGGGCAATCGACCAGCGCGTGAGCTGGATGACGGCGGATCTCAGCGGCTCGGGCGGGAACGGCACCGGCTTGGTGCGGACCATCTCGAGCGTCGTCCGTTCGGTCGGCTCACCGGCGAGCAGGTCGAGGATGACTTCGCCGCCGAACCGGCTGGCCCCGACACCGAGACCGGTATAGCCCGCGGCGTACGCCAACCGGCCGCCGTACGCCGTGCCGAAGAACGCACAGAATCGCGCACACGTATCGATGACCCCACCCCAGGTGTGGCTGAACCGAACGCCGTCGAGCTGCGGGAACGTCTCGAAGAAGTGAGCCGCGAGTTTGCGGGACGTGGCCGGCCGCTGGTTGCGGGCGGTCGTGATCTTTCCGCCGTTGTAGTACACGGCGTCGTACCCACCCCAGAGGATGCGGTTGTCCGCGGTGAGCCGGTAGTAGTGGAACTGGTTGCCGGTGTCCCCGACGCCCTGCCGGTTCCGCCATCCGATCGAGGCCAGCTGCTGCGCATTCAACGGCTCGGTCATCAGCACGTAGTCGTAGACCGGCACCAGATAGGCGCGCAGTCGCCGTAACGGTGCCGGGAACGCGCCAGTGCCCATCGCGACGCGGCGGGCCATGACCGAGCCGGCCGGCGTTCGTAGCCGTAGCGCTGCTCCGACGTTGGTGATCGACTCGACCACGGTGCCTTCGAAGATCCGTACGCCCAGGCGGAGGCACGCCTCCCGCAGACCCCAGGCCAACCGGGCCGGATCGACGATCGCGCAACTGTCGCGATTCCACAGACCACCCAGGTACGTCGGCGACGCGACCTCGGCCCGCACCTCGTCCCGGTCGAGCAGCACGGCGTCGCCGCCGAATCGCCGGGCCTCGGCATACCCCTCGTGCAGCCCATCGAGCTGCCATTCGGCCGTCGCGACGCTCAGCTCGCCGGTGCGCCGAAAGTCGCAGTCGATGGCGTAGCGGCCGATGGCCGCCTCGATCTCGTCGAGGTTTCGCTGGCCCAGCTTCTCCAGAGTGGCGATCTCATCGCCGAAGCGCTCGATGCCGTTGGCCAGGCCGTGGGTGAGGCTGGCCGAGCAGAAGCCGCCGTTGCGCCCGCTGGCGGCCCAACCGGACCGGACCGCGTCCAACACGACCACGTCCCGGCCCGGGTCGCGCTCCTTGGCCATGAGCGCGGTCCACAGCCCGGTGAATCCGGCGCCGACGACCGCGAGGTCAGCGGTCGTCGGCCCATCTAAGGCGGCCAGACTCGCCGGTGCGTCGGGGCGATCGAGCCAGTACGACTCCGGTACGGCATCGGCGAGCGCGCGCGCAACGCGATCGCCGTCGGGCCGCACGCTATCGCGCCCGGCGCTTCGACACGATGCCGTTCGTCAACGCGATCAGGAGACCGAGCGCGAAGATGATCGTGCCCATCACGTCGGCCTGCGGTGGCAGCCCGAGCTTAGACGACGCCGTAGATCCACAGCGGGAACGTCACGACGTTGCCGCTCGTGAAGCTCGTGACGACGTAGTCGTCGATGGACAGCACGAACGCGAGCAGCGCACCGGACAGGATGCCCGGGAAGATCATCGGGAACGTAACGCGGCGGAAGGTGGTCCACGAACTCGCTCCGAGGTCGCGCGCGGCGTCCTCGATGGACGGGTCGAGGGTCAGCACGCGCGCTCGTACGACGATGGCCACGAACGCCAGCGAGAACATCACGTGCGCGATCAGGATCGTGATATAGCCGAGGCCGGTGTTGATCGTCGTGAACAGCGACAGCAGCGCGGCGCCCAAGACGATCTCGGGTGCGGAAATCACCGCGAACAGCAAGAGGTTGAACGAACCCTGACCGCGGAAACGGTACTTGCCGAGCGCAATGCCGATCATCGTGCCCAGGATCGTGGTGACGATCGTGCTCACCACCGCGATCCAGAGCGATGCCACCAGAGCGTTCGTGAGGTCCTGGTACGCGAACAGCTTGGTCGACCAGAACTTCGTGGTGAAGCCGACCCACGTGGTGTTGTACCGGCCCTTCGGGTTGTTGAAGCTGAAGACGATCATCACCCAGATCGGCAGGCTCAGCCAGAGAATCACCAGCCACGTGTAGCCGTGCAGCAGCACGTCGCCGATTCGCCGCCGCGGTCGGGGGCCACGCGACGACCGGCGCGTGCGCGGCTTCGCGTTCTCCTCCAGCGCGTCCAGGGCCGAGCCGCGCGGTTCCGCCACCGAAGTCATCGCGCCGCCACCTCCAACGCGTCCTCGGTGCCGAGTGCTTTCGCGTAGGCAAAAATGACGAATCAGCAGGAACGCCATCAGGACGAACGACAGCGCGGACGCAGTCGGATAGTCCTGCGTACCCAAATATTGGTTCTGGATGACGTTGCCGATCATGGTGCTGGTCGGGCCGCCCAGGATGTGCGCATTGACGTAGTCCGAGCTGACCGGCACGAACGTGATGACCACGCCCGCGAAGACGCCCGGAATGGATAGCGGCAGGATCACCTTGCGGAACGCGCTGATCCTCGTCGCGTAAAGGTCATATGCGGCCTCGACCTGCCTCGGGTCGACCCGTTCCAGGGCGACGTAGATCGGCAAGATCATGAACGGCAGGTAGTTGTACGTCAGGCCGCCGACCACCGCCGTCCCGGTCGCGAGGATGTGGTAGCCCTGCGGCAGCAGGTGGATGTCCTTCAGCGGCCCGAGCAGGATGCCGTTGTCGGCCAGGATGAAGTTCCACGAGATCGTCCGCAACACGAACGACACGAAGAACGGCAGCAGTATGAGGAACAGGTAGAACGACTTGCGCGACCCCGCGCGAAAGGCGATCCAGTAGGCGATCGGGTACGCGATGATGATCTGCAGCACGGTCGAGATCAAGCCGTACTGGAAAGAGCGGATCAACTGGTCGCGGTAGGCGGAGATGGCCGTCGTGTACGTCTGCCAGTGCCATGTCTGCTGAAAGCCGTGCACCACGTCGCCCTGCTGCAACGACAGTGAGAGCATGGCGACCATCGGCACGACGAAGAACACGACAAGCCATAGTCCACCCGGCAGGATCGTCAGGTATGGGATCAGCCGCGCGCGGAGCCGCCCGCTCACGACGTCACGATCGGATTGAACACTGCCTGGTACTCCGAGTGCTCGGCCGGCGTCTTGAAGTCGCGGTAGTAGTGCAACTTCGAGTAGTCGGACTCGGATGGGAAGACCAACGGGCTCTTCGCCACCTGCTCCAGCGCCGCCTTGTCCTCACCGCTCGCCGCGGCCGCGTCCGAGGTGATGATCGGCTGAGACGCCGGCACCGGCGTGATGTAGTTGATGTATTCGGCGAGGCTGGCCGCGATCGTCGGGTCGTAGAAGAAGTTGATCAGCTGCATTGCCCCAACCGGGTTCGCCGCCGTGATCGGGATCGTCATGTTGTCCGTCCACAGTGTCCCGCCATCGGACGGGATCACGAACTGCAGGTTGGTTCCGGCCGACGCGTTCTGCTGGAAGATGTCGCCGGACCAGGCCATGCACATCCAAATGTCGCCGTTGGACAGGGCCGAGATGTAGTCCTGGTCGTAGTACTTGCGCACGACACCCGAGTTGCGCTGCTTGGTCAGCCAGTCGGCGGCCTTCTTCCAGTCGGCCGGCGTCGACGTCTCCGGATTCGAGCCGGTGGCCATCATTCCGAAGTTGCCGATCTCCTGCGTGTCGGAAAACATGCCGATCTTGCCCTTGTACGCGGTGTTCAGCATGTCCTCGATGCTCGTCGGCGGCGTCTTGATGTACTTCGGGTTGTAGCCGATCCCGGTGATCCCGGACGCCCACGGCACGCTGTAGACGTTGCCCTTGTCGAACGCCTCGTTCTTGTATTTCGGGGCGGCGTTCGCCGTGTAGTTCGGCATCTTCGAGTGGTCGAGCGGCGCATAGAAGCCCAACTCGACGCATTCCTCGAACTCGACGCCGTTGGTCATGACCATCAGGTCATAGCCGATCGACTTCTTGGCCGCGAGCTGCGGCTGGATCTTCGCGAACCACGTCGGGTCGTCGTTGATGACCTCCTTGTACGTGACCGCGACGCCCGTCTGCGCGGTGAACTTCTTGAGCTCAGGGTGGCTCGGGTCCATGTAGAGCGGCCAGTTCGCGAACGAGATGCTGGCTGCCGGCGGACTTGCCGGCCCAGAACTTCTGGACCTGGTCGGGGGCCTGCGACGCGGATCCGGTCGCCTGGCCCTTCACGCCGCAGGCCGCCGCGGCGGACACCGCCGCGCCCAGCCCGGCGATCTTGAAGATGTCCCGGCGATCGATGCGACGACCCGATAGACCTCGAAGGAGTGCAGGATCAACACGTTGCTCGGTCATAGCGCACTGGCTCCAATCGCATATGAGTGCTGCGGTTCCCACGTCAGCCAAACAGTGTGGCCACGAGCGACCAGATCTTCGGATGACGAGACGTTCTGGACGAAGACCACGACGTCGGACCCGTCCGCGGTCGTGATGTTGTAGTTGGTCGATGTGCCGAGGTAGACAACTTCGGTCACCGTGCCACTGAGGACGCTGCCCTCACGTGTCGGCCGGAGCTTGCGCGTGCAGGACGATCTTCTCCGGCCGTACCGTCAATTCGACCTTTGCTCCGACCGCGGCCGCCACGTCCGGACGGACCGGAACCACGATGCGCTCGCCGGCCCCCGTCCGCAGCACGGCGAACTCGCCGTCGATGCTCGCGACGACGCCGTCGAGCAAGGTTGGAGGTGCCGATGAAGCCGGCCACGAACCGCGTCGCCGGATGTTCGTAGATGGCCCTCGGCGTGCCAAGGTGCTCGACGCATCCCTCGTTCATCACCGCGATGCGGTCCGACATGGTCAGGGCCTCACCCTGATCGTGCGTGACATAGACGAACGTGATTCCAACATCGCGCTGGATGCGCTTCAACTCGACCTGCATGGCCTGACGGAGCTTGAGATCGAGCGCACCGAGCGGTTCGTCCAGCAACAAGGCGCTCGGCCGATTCACCAGCGCTCGGGCGAGCGCGACGCGCTGCTGCTGGCCGCCGGACAGTTCCTTCGGACGGCGCTTCTCCCGGCCGGCGAGTCCGACGATCTCCAGGATCTCGCCGACGCGCTCACGGATTTCCGGCTTCGGCACCTTGCGCTGTTGCAGACCGAACGACACGTTTTCGGCCACCGTCATGTGCGGGAACAACGCGTACGACTGGAAGACCATGTTCACGTCGCGCTTGTTGGCCGGAACACCGGTCACGTTGTTGCCGTGCAGCAACACCGTCCCGCGCGTCGGCTCCTCGAAGCCGGCGATCATCCGCATCGTGGTGGTCTTGCCGCAGCCGGACGGCCCGAGCAAGGAGAAGAACTCGCCCTGCGCGATCGCGAGATCGATCCCGTTGACGGCGGCGATCACCTCGCCGTGCGACACGAACTCCTTCACCACTCCAACGAGCTCGATCGCCGGAGCCGCTCGTCCCAGCGCGGCCGCCGATGCGTCCGAATCGGTCGCATACGTTGCGTTAGTCATCGTGTCCGCTCTTCCGTTGTGCCGTCTTTCGCCGGCTGTGCCCGTCTTCCTTCGTTGACCTGGTCCGATCCGGGACGGCGCCAGATCAGCGCCAGCAGCAGCGCCAAATCAGCCCCATCTATGCATCACGTGTTTGATGCGGGTGTAGTCCTCGAAGCCGTACATAGACAAGTCTTTGCCATAACCCGAGTGCTTGAAGCCACCATGGGGCATTTCGGAGACGAACGGAATGTGCGTATTCACCCAAACAGCCCCAAAATCCAAGGAGCGCGACATTTCCATTGCTAAGCCATGGTCGCGTGTCCAGACGCTGGCGGCAAGCCCGTAACGGACATTGTTTGCCCAGCTCAAGCCCTGTTTCGCGTCGCTGAACCGCTGAACGGTGATCACCGGCCCGAAAACCTCGTCCTGGACCATCTCGTCATCCTGACGCAGGTCGGCGACCACGGTCGGTTCGTGGAAGAAGCCGCGGGTACCGATTCGAGCGCCGCCGGTGACGATCTTGGCATGGCCGGGCGTACGCGCGAGGAAGCCCTGCACGCGCGCAAGTTGGGTCGCGTTGTTGAGCGGGCCGAATGCCGCGTCCTCGACAGTCAGGTCACCCACGATGGTGCGCTTGGCCGCGTCCGCGAGCGCCGCGGTGAACTCGTCGGCGATCTTGGCCTCGACCAGGACCCGGCACGCGGCCGTACAGTCCTGCCCGGCGTTGAAATAGCCGGCCGCGGCGATGCCGCCTGCCGCCGCTTCGATGTCGACGTCGCCGAAGACCAGCACCGGCGCCTTACCGCCGAGTTCGAGATGCGTACGTTTGAGATCGAGAGCGCTCGTCGCGGCCACCTCAGCACCGGCCCGCGTGGATCCGGTGATCGACACCATCTGTGGCGTCGGGTGCGCCACCAGGGCCCGTCCGGTGTCCCGGTCGCCGCAGACGACGTTGAAGACGCCTGGCGGCAGGAATTCGGCGGCGATCTCGGCCAGCAGGGCGGTCGACGCCGGCGTCGTGTCGCTCGGCTTCAGCACCACGGTGTTGCCCGCGGCAATCGCCGGCGCGAACTTCCAGACCGCCATCATCATTGGATAGTTCCACGGTGTCACCTGGGCACAGACGCCCACCGGCTCCCGCCGGACGTAGCTCGTATGACCGGTCATGTATTCGCCCGCGGACTTGCCCTCGAGCGTGCGCGCGGCACCGGCAAAGAAGCGGAGCTCGTCGACCAGCGGGGGGATCTCTTCGGTCATCGTGACGGCGATCGGTTTGCCGGTGTTGCGGCACTCCACGTCGACGATCTCGCGGGCTCGGGACTCCACGGCGTCGGCGATCTTCAGCAACGCCCGCTGCCGCTCGGCCGGCGTAACGTCGCGCCAGCTCTCGAACGCCGTCGGCGGCGGCCGCCATCGCCGCGTCAACATCGACCGCCGTGGATAGGGCCGCCTGGCCGAACGGCTCACCCGTACACGGGTCGATGAGGTCGGTCGTCCGACCGTCGGCGCTGTCAACGTGCTGCCCATTGACGAAGTTGCTTACCTTCACAAGGTCCCTCCGGCAGGGTCACTGTCAGCTTGCTGACCATCAGGCCGTGACGGCACCCTGCCAGAGAAACTCACTCAGGACAAGTGATTCCTTCGTCTTGAAACATCCTTGCAACGGAATCCACGGGAAAACGCCGGCTTTGTTGCTACGAGTCCCCATAATGGGAGGCGGCGTCGATACGGATTCCGACGAGTTCGGCCAGCTCGGGCGCATCGACGAGCGGCCTTGCTACGACGGCAACGCCGGCGGTGCTTGCGGCGGCTGCGGCACGATCGGACAGCCGCCCGGCGGCCAGGAACATCGAAGCGTACGCGATTCGATCGGCTCCGCCGGCCGCCAGTCGCCCGACAGCGATGTCGACCGGCTCACCGGCACCGCTCGCGTAGCCGGCCCGGCACGGCAGATCGAGCGCCGCGCCGAGGGCTCGGGCGACCCGATCGACGGTCCGGAGCGCCCGCGCGTCCCGGCTGCCGGCCGCTCCGAGCACGATCCCGTCCCATCCGTCGCGTTGGCGACGAGACTGGGCGGCCGCCTCGACCAACCGACGTACGAGCGCTCGGACAAGCAGATCAAGGCCCGGATCGTCGTCATCGGCCGGCCCCAGCACCCCGGCGGTTCGCACCGACACACCACGGTCACCGGCCGCCGCGACCACGGTCGGGACATCGACCCGGGCGTGGTAAGCCGGCGTCAGCAGCAGCGGCACCACGATGGTCGGGCCGTCGCGACCGTCGAGGGCAGCACCGAGCGCGGGCGCGGTGAAGTCCAGGTACGCCGCCCGCACGTGGCTGTCCGGGCGCGCAGTCGCTACCGCGGCGACGAGCTTGGCGGTGTCGACGGCGGCGCGCGGGTCGCGACTGCCGTGTGCGGCGAGCACGACGTCAGCGACCGCGGCCGGCCGCGATCGGGGCCCGACCGCGATCGGAGCGGAGGCGAGAATCGTCATCGCGTCAGGCCGCGTGCAGTCCGCACTCGGTCTTGTCGAACATCGGCCAGCGGCCCGCGCGCGGATCCTCGCCCGGCAGCGTACGGCGCGTGCACGGCCAGCACCCGACCGAGCCGTACCCCTGCTCGATGAGCTTGTTCACCGGCACGTTGAACCGCTTGATGTACGCGTCCACCTCGGCCTGCGTCCAGTACGCCAGCGGCGCGATCTTGACCTTGCCCCGACTCGCCTCGTAGCCGACGACCGGCGTGTTAGCTCGCGTCGGACCCTCGTCCCGGCGGAGGCCCGCGGCCCAGGCGTCGTAGGGCTCCAGCGCCCGCGACAGCGGCTCGACCTTGCGCATCGCGCAGCACTCATCGGGATTCCGTGCGAACAGGCGCGGACCGTGCTGGCCGTCCTGTTGACCGACCGTCTGCCGCGGCGTCACGGAGATGACCTCGACCGGGAGCGTACGGGCGACCAGGTCGCGCACTCGCAGCGTCTCGGCGAAGTGGAGCCCGGTGTCGAGGAAGACGACCGGCACGCCGGGTATCACGCGCGACACGACGTGCGCGAGCATGGCATCGGCCATCGAACTCGTCACGCAGAACCGCTCGCCGAACTCGTCGGCGGCCCATTCGACGATGCGCTCGGCCGGCGCCCGGTCGAGTCGCGCGTTGGCGTCGATCGCAAGCTCGCGCAATTCTTCGGCGCTACGCCGGCCCGGTATGACCGGAGAGAGAGTGATCATGATTTGGTCGCCTTCCGGGGAACGAGACCGACAAACTTCACCGTGAACGCCCGCGCGCACGACCGGCACTCCCACGTGCCATGGCCCTGCTCGCTGGGTCGGATGTCTTCTTCGCCGCAGTACGGGCAGTGATACGGAGCTACGCGCTCCCCACCGGGGGCGGTCATCGGAGCGCTCCTTCGTCGGCCCGGGCCACCCAGGACGCGAACGACTCGCCGTCGGCACGCTCGTCGGCGTAGGCGCGGGCGAGTCGCTCGACGTACGCCGGAAGCTCGGCCGACGTCGTCTTGAGGCCGCGCAGCTTGCGACCGAAACCGGGCTGATCCGCGGCGGAGAGCCCGAGCCCACCGCCGAGGTGCACCTGGAAACCTTCCACCATGTCGCCACCCGGCCCGGGCACGAGCTGGCCCTTGAGTCCGATGTCGGCGATCTGGGTGCGGGCGCAGGCGTTCGGACATCCGTTGATGTTGACCGTGATGTCGACGTCGATGTCCGCGAGCCGCTTCTCCAGAGTCTCGATCAGCGACGCGGCGCGCGCCTTCGTCTCCACGATCGCGAGCTTGCAGAACTCGATGCCGGTGCACGCCATGGTCGAGCGACGCCAGGTCGACGGGCGAGCCTCGAGCCCGATCTGCGCCAGCGCCGTGACCAATGACTCGGCCCGCTCGGGCGCGACATCGAGCACGATCAGCTTCTGCTGAGCGGTGAGGCGGACGCGACCGGAGCCGTGCGCCTCGACGATGTCGGCGACCTTCGTCGAGGGTCGAGCCGCTGACCCGGCCGGCCACCGGCGCGACGCCGACGTACACGTTGCCGTCGTTCTGCGGGTGGATGCCGATGTGGTCGACCGGTCGCGCCGGCAACTCCGACGCCGGGCCGTCGATCAGCGTCCGGTGCAGGTATTCGGTCTCCAGCACCTCGCGGAAACGCTCGATGCCCCAGTCGGCCACCAGGAACTTCAGCCGGGCCCGACTGCGCAGCCGCCGATATCCGTAGTCCCGGAACACGCCGACGACGCCGGCCCAGACATCCGGTACGTCGGCCAATGGCACCCACGCACCGAGCCGCTTCGCGAGCATCGGGTTGGTCGACAGGCCACCGCCGACCCAGACATCGAAGCCGGGGCCGTGCTCCGGGTGTACGACGCCGACGAAGCCGATGTCGTTGACTTCGTACGGCAGGTCGGGCAGCCACCCGATCGACGTCTTGAACTTGCGCGGCAGGTTGGAGAACTGCGAGTCGCCGACGTAGCGCTCGGTGATCTCGTTGATGGCCGGGGTCGCGTCGATCACCTCGGCCGCCGCGATCCCGGCAACGGGACTGCCGAGCACGACGCGCGGCGTGTCGCCACAGGCCTCCGTCGTGCTGAGCCCGACGCTCTCGATCTCCCGCCAGATCGCCGGCACGTCCTCGATGCGGATCCAGTGCATCTGGACGTTCTGGCGGTCGGTCAGGTCGGCGGTGTCGCGGGCGTAACGAGTGGACACGTTGGCGATGGCGCGCAGCTGGGCGACGTTGAGCTGGCCGCCGTCGATGCGGATGCGGAGCATGAAGTATTCGTCGTCCAGCTCGTGCGGCTCGAGGATGGCGGTGCGGCCGCCGTCGATGCCGGGCTTGCGCTGGGTGTAGAGGCCGAGCCAGCGGAACCGACCACGGAGATCCTGCGGGTCGATGCTCGCGAATCCGCGGTGCGCGTAGACGTGCTCGATACGCAGGCGCGCGTTCAGCCCGTC
This sequence comes from uncultured Actinomycetota bacterium, assembly GCA_963724705.1. Taxonomy (GTDB): domain Bacteria; phylum Actinomycetota; class Actinomycetes; order Mycobacteriales; family Micromonosporaceae; genus DASQPR01. The sequence goes on along the minus strand of CAVRVS010000002.1, from coordinate 300,592 downwards.
GTCGTCGCGCTTCATGCGCTCGTTGGGGTTCAGCGGCTCGCGGTGACCAAGTGCCCACTGGCCCTCGCCGCGCCGGCGTTGGCCGGCGGCCTCGCCGCGGGAACGCGGCGTCGGCCGCGGCGGCGTAGCCGGCTTGTCGGCGATGATCGACATTGCGATCCTCCGTACGGTTTCTCCGAGGAGGACGCACGGACTACGACCGGCCCGAGCCGCCGTGATGGCGGGACGGTGACGTCAATGTCAGGAAGGTGCGCCGGCGTAATCGGGCGCCCGAGGACAGTCGGGGCTCAGCAAGCCGGACACATGGCGCTGCGAACGCGCCCGTAGTCGACATGACGCCGGGCCGTGAGCATGTTTGCCCCGGCTCGCACGCCCGCCGTCATGCCACGCGACATCTCGCCGCACGTCATGAAGCTGTCGACTACCACGAATGTCACTCTGCCACACCGGTCCGACTGCTGACCACGTGGTCTCACGCCTCGGGCCAGTGCTTTACGACACGTCGTACCCATCTCGCCAAGATCAACGGCGCTCGAGCGGGAAGACCAACACCGCCTCGGTGCCGACGTCGTCACCACGACGGATGTCGATCGTGCCGCGGAGCTCACCCGCGACGAGCGTACGGACGATCTGCAGCCCCAGCCGGCGGCTGTTCTCCGGGTCGAAGTCGTCCGGAATGCCGCGCCCGTTATCGGTCAGCCGGACCTGGATCTGGCTGCGATCGCGCTCGACAGCGATTTCGACCGATCCGTCCGAGCCGGGTTCGAACGCGTGCTCGGCGGCATTGAGCAGCAGTTCGTTCAGCACCATGACCAGCGGCGTCGCGATCTCGGCCGGCAGCACACCGAACGATCCGGTCCGCCGCATGACCAGGCGCGACTCGTCGCCCGCGACCTCGGCCGCCGCGGCCGCGACCCGGTCGACGATGTTGTCAAAGTCGACGTGCTCGTCCGACGACATCGAGAGCGTCTCGTGCACGAGTGCGATCGACGCCACCCGGCGGACCGACTCTTCCAGCGCGCCACGGGCGGCCGGGATGCCAACCCGTCGGGCCTGGAGCCGAAGCAGCGCCGCCACGGTCTGCAGATTGTTCTTCACCCGGTGGTGGATCTCCCGGATCGTCGCGTCCTTCGTGATGAGGGCACGGTCGCGGCGACGTACCTCGGTGATGTCCCGGACCAGGACCAGCGGCGCCGATCGGCACTCCGGCCGGCAGCAGCGGCAGCGCCCGCATCAGCACGGCGGCGCCGCCCCGGGTCTCCAACTCCTTGCGTGGCGGCGCTTCGCCCGCGCAAGGCCGACAGGATCCGGTTGGTCGCCTCGGACGCGTCGAGCGAGTCGTCGATCAGCCGCTTCGTCTGCAACGCCAGGTCTTCGCCCTCCAGGTTCGACTGCAGGCCGAGGCGGCGGTAGGCGGACAGCGCGTTCGGGCTGGCGTACGTCACCGTGCCGGCCGCGTCGAGCCGGATGAGCCCGTCGCCGACCCGTGGCGCGGTCGTCGTCTCGCCGAGGTGCAACTGTGGCGGGAACGTGCCGTCCGTGATCATCTGGGCCAGGTCGTCCGCCGTGGTCAGATAGTTGAGCTCGAGTTGACTCGGCGATCGGGCGGTGGACAGGTTCGTGTCCCGGCCGATCAGCGCGATCACGTGCGGGCGGCCCGGCCGCCGTACCGGGATCGCCTCGTTGCGGGCCGGAACGTCGCCGTACCAGACCGGGTCGCCCTCGCGCCAGATCCGACCCTGGACCGCGGCGACCGTGAGGTGCGCGACGTCCGAACCGCTGGCGACACGTCCGACTTGATCGTCCTCGTACGCCGTCGGACCGGTCGTCGGGCGCACCTGGGCGATGCAGACGAACGCGTCCTCGTCGCTGAGCTTGACCCACAACAACAGGTCGGCGAAGGAAAGATCGCTGACCAGCTGCCACTCGCCGGCCAGCCGGTGCAGGTGTTCGACGTCGGCCGCGTCGAGCGTCGTGTATTCCTCGACGAGATCGCGCAGGGTCGACATGTCGACTCGCCTCCATCCCGTCCGTACCGGCGGCTGGTTCGGTGTTGGCCGGCGCGATCCCGCCGACCGCACCCAGCTGAAAACCTGATCGTATGCGACGATCGCGGCCCGGCTCCCCAGCGTGCCATGCCCACAGCCGGTCGGAGTAGCGTCGGCTCACGTGACTCGGATCCCGCGCCTGCTCGCCGCCGCTAGCGCCGCCGTCGCGCTCGACTGCGGTCTCCGGCTGCGGATTCATCGCCGCCGGGCAGAAGAGCGTCCACAAAGCCGGACTCGTTCGTGCTGATCGGTCACGCCGATGTCGCGTTGCCGGCGAGCAACCACGCCGCCGTCGGCACCACGTGCACCGCCCCGGCCTCGGTGCCCGGAATCGCGGCCAGCACGCCGGTCAAGGTGCTCGACGAGCAGGGCATCGCGATCGCGAACGGCTCGCTCGGCTCGGGCATCCTCGCCCGCAGCGGGACGACGACGACGTGCGCGTTCCCGTTCGAGATCCGCGCCGTTCCCGGCAGTTCCAACTCGTACGGTGTCGCAGATCGGCGACCGGCCGGCGCAGACGTTTGCCGCGTCGCAGGTGCGGCAGAACGCACCCGCCGTGATCACGATCTCGAAATGACCGACGGCTCGACCTGGGTCTCGGTTCTCGCGAACGAGATGCTGGTCCCCGTCGACCGGCCGATCGAGGAGTCGGTGGCCGAACTGGTCGCGATGTTGAGCGATCCCGACCCGTCCATCCGGGACGAAACCGCCTACCCGATCATCGCCACCTGGATCATCCGCGGCGACCTCGACGGCCGGCTCGGTGATCTCGGCGACCAGATGGCCGCCGCCCATGTGCGTCCGGAGATCCAGGCACGGACGTTCGCGACCTTGATCCTCGGTGCGGTGATCCGGCGCGATGCGGTCACCGGCGAACTGACAGATGAGCGGGTACGGCAATGGCAGCGCACGTTCGCTGCGTGGTTTCTCGATGAGACCGATCTGCGGGGGTGGGACGATCAACTCGGCTGGCTGCACGCCATCGCGCACGGCGCCGACACCGTACGGGCACTCGCGATGTCGCCTCGCCTCGGTGCCGACGATCTCGCCGGTCTCGCCCGGCTGTGGGTCGAGCGGCTGCTGCGGCCGACGTCGTACCGCTTCTCTCAAGGCGAGGACGCCCGCATGGCGTACGCCATGGCGACCCTCCTGTGCCGGCGTGACCTCGCCGACCCGGTCGGTTGGCTCGAACCGTTGCACGCGGCCATCGACGCCGGCACACCCGGACCGACGCCGGCCTGGGCCGCGAACACTATCGAGACGTTGACGTCGCTCTACGTATATGTGCAGCGCGGGGTCACCCGCTACGACCCGGTGACGCAGGAGCCGACGTCGATCGGGATACCCGATGCCCACGCCGAGATCGGCGACCGGATCGCTGCAATCCTGCGTCTGCCGTCGTACTGGCTCGGCTGACGTCGCGAGTTCCTGGCTCGCCTGACGTCGCGCGTTGCCGGCTCGATTCAGCGTGTGATCGTGACCTTGTTCAGCCCGCGCGGCGCGTCCGGATCCTCACCACGGGCGAGCGCGAGATGCATCGCCAACCGTTGCAGCGGCAGGATGTCGAGCAGCGGCGCGTAGCGCTCATCCACCGACGGGGTAGCGATCCGCAGCCGTACGCCGTCGATTGCCGACGGGCCGATCGCGACCACGTCCGCTCGCCGCTCGTCCAGTTTCGTCACGACCTCGCGCATCGCCGCGCCGGCCGGGCCGTCGCCGACCACGGCCAGCACGGGTACGTCCGGCGCGGTCATCGCCAGCGGTCCGTGCAGCAGATCGGCGCCGGAGAAGGCGAGCGCCGGCAGGTAGGACGTCTCCATCAACTTGAGCGCCGCCTCGCGGGCCGTCGGATAGGCGTACCCCCGGCCGGTGGTGACCACTCGCGCGGCGAACCGGTAGCGACCGGCGATGTCGGCCGGCGTCGGGTCGTCCAGCAAGCCGGCGGCGAGATCCGGCAGCGCGGTCAGCGCGGACCGCTCGTCGCCCGGCAGCCGACCGCCGGCCCGCACCGACTCGACCAGCAGCAACAGCGCCAGCAGCTCCGCCGTATAGGTCTTCGTCGCCGCAACCGCGCGCTCATGCCCGGCCGCGACATCGATGTGGAGTTCGGCCGCCTCGGCCAGCGGCGGAGTTGGGATTGTTGGTGACCGCGAGCGTCAGCGCCCCGGTGTCGCGAGCGGCGCGCACGACCTCGACCAGGTCGGCCGAGCCGCCGCTCTGGCTGACGCCGATCACGAGCGCGCCGGCAAGATCGGGGCGCGCACCGTAGACGGTGACCGCGGACGGCGACGCGAGCCCGGCCGGGATACCGAGCCGGATCTCGGACAGGTAGGCGCCGTAGAGCGCGGCGTGATCGGACGTCCCGCGTGCGGTGAACACCACGTGACGTGGCCGCTGCTCGACTATCCGAGCGGCGATCGCGGCGATCGCGTCGGCGTGCGCGCGGTTCCAGCAGTCGCGCGAAGACCTCCGGTTGCTCGGCGATGTCCGTCGCCATGCCCTGCCCCAGCTGGCGCTGAGCGGTCGGCTCTGCCACGTTGTCGCCGCCTTCGTTGTCCGCATCTGCCCGTGCGCAGGATCCGCGCAGGTTCTGCGCAATTCTGCACGCTTCCCGGTCGCAGCGCAACGATTCGCGCAGATACTGCTTGATGTAGGGGTACGCCGGGCGTCCGCTCGTGCGATTGCGCTCACGTTCTCAGTAGCTCGCACTCGGCTTGTCGCGCACCGGCGTGCCCAAGACCCGCGCAACTTCACGGAAGTCGCCCCAAAGAAGCGCGCGAAAGGAGACGACTTCCATGAAGTTGCGGCGATTAAGCCGACGCCGCAGCCCGCTCCCGGTCGGCCGGCGACGAACCGGCGCCGGATTCGTCAGCGGAGGCGGCCGCCGGTGCCGCTCCGCTTCGAAGAGCAACGTGCTTGATGAAGATGGCGAGCACCGGTACGACGACCGCGAGGAACGTGGCCCAGAAGAACACGTTCGAGATCCCGTCCGCGATCCCACTCAGCACCGGCAGTGGCAGCTTCACCCCGGCCGCGCCGCTGAGGCTGCTGGCGCCGCTGGCCGTCAGCTTGGCGGCGGCCGTCGCACCGACGCTTGCCGTCAACGAACTCGTCAGGGTGTGGTTGAAGATCGCACCGAACAGCGACACCCCGAACGAGCCGCCGATCGACCGGAAGAACGTCGACGCGCTGCTGGCGACGCCGATGTCGCGCTGCTGCACGCTGTTCTGGGCGATCAACATCGTCGTCTGCATCAGGAAGCCCATGCCGAGACCGAGCACCAGCATCGCGAGCGACGTCGACAGCTTCGACGTGTGTACGCCCATCAACGCGAGCAACACCATGCCGACCGTCATCAGGACGCCACCGATGACCGGGTACGCCTTGTACCGGCCGGTACGCGTGATCAGCTGGCCCGCGACCAGCGACGTGACCAGGAGTCCGGCCATCATCGGCAGCAGGAGCAGGCCGGAATTCGTGGCCGATGCACCCTGTACGGTCTGCTGATAGAGCGGCAGGTAGCTGATCGCGCCGAACATCGCGAAGCCGACCAGGAAGCCGATCACCGAGGTCAGCGCGAAGTTGCGGTTCCGGAACAGCGACAGCGACAGGATCGGTTCCGGCGCCCGCGGCTCGACGTACGCGAACAACGCCAACGCCACCACGGCCACGCCGACGAGGCCGAGAATCATCGACGAGCCCCACGCGTACTGGCTGCCGCCCCACGTCGTGATCAGCACGAGCGCGGTGATGCCGACGGCGAGCAGCCCGGCGCCGGCCCAGTCGATGCGGTGCTGCGCCCGGTGCTTCGGCAGGTGCAGGCGGGTCACGATGAGGGCCAGCGCGACGATGCCGATCGGTACGTTCACGTAGAACGCCCAACGCCAGTCGAGGTTGTCGGTGATGTAGCCGCCGACGAGCGGCCCGGCGACCATCGCGACGGCCATGACGGCCGACATGATGCCCTGGTAGCGACCGCGCTCGCGGGGCGGGACGAGGTCGCCGATGATCGCCATCGCGCCGACCACGAGCCCGCCGGCGACCGAGGCCCTGCAAGGCGCGGAAACCGATGAGCTGGGTCATGCTCTGCGCCGCGCCGGACAGAGCCGAGCCGATCAGGAACGTCACGATCGAGGTGATGAAGATGCCCTTGCGGCCGTACATGTCGCCGATCTTGCCCCAGAGCGGGGTGGACACCGTCGTTCCGAGAACGTATGCCGTAACAACCCAGGACAGGTGCGAAAGGCCGCCGAGATCGCGGACAATCGTGGGCATCGCCGTTCCGACGATGAAGTTGTCGAGCATGGCGAGCATGAACGCGAGCATCAGCCCGGGCAGCACGACCATGACCTCGCGTCGACGCGCGGGCGCCGGATCCGCCGGCGCTTGGATAACAGCAGACATGGGTACGCTCCGTCTCGTTCACATCCGCCGCCGGCCTTACTTGCCGGCCGGCTAGTAAGCTTCTCGACAGTAAGGTAGACTCCTTACTTGCCGGCCGTCAAGTAGATTTGGACAGAACGATGAACAGGAACGACACCCGCAGCCGCATCCAGGACGTCGCGCTGCAGATGTTCATCGACAAGGGGTACGAAGCGACCTCGTTACGGGAGATCGCCGAGGAACTCGGCGTGACGAAGGCCGCGCTCTACTACCACTTCGACACGAAGGAAAAGATCGTCACGAGCCTCATCGACGATCGCGTCGAGCGGCTCGAAGGCGCTGATCGAGTGGGGCCGCACGCTGCCCAAGACGCCGGAGGGACGCGCGGAATTCATCCGCGGGTACGCAAAAGAGCTGCACGAGGGCCGGCACCACGACACGATGCGGTTCTTCGAACGCAACCAGACGGCGCTGCGAGACCATCCGTCGAGCGAACGGATGCGCGAACTGATGATGAAGTTGATCGGTCTGCTCAGCGACGATGACGCCGCGCTGGCCGAGCGGCTCAAGCGTGCGATGGCGATCTTTGCGGTGCACGCGACCTGGTTCATCCTCCGCGACGACAGCGTGAGCGACGAGGACCGCCAGGCCGCCGGGTTAGCCGTCGCGCTCGAGCTCGTCAGCTGAGCACGGAAGCCGTCAGCTGGCCGACGAAACCGGCGGCTGCGCCGGCAATGGCAGCCGCAGGGCGAGGAGTTTGATGTCCGGCTCTGGGGTCCAGTCACGTTCCGGCTCGCGGACGAAGCCGAACCGCTCGTACATCCCGATCGCCCGGTCGTTCGTGTCGCGAGTGCAGATCGCTACGGCGGTGCACTGCTCGGAGCTGGCCCGTTCGAGGCACGCGCGGACGAGTGCCGAGCCGACGCCCCGACCCTGCGCGCCCGGCGCGACCGCGAGCATGCGGAACTCGCCTTCGCCCTCGCGCGCGATCTCGGCCCACGGGCGGCCGGCCAACACGAACGTGACGCAGCCCAGGAGCTCGCCGGTGTCCGGGTCGTCGGCGACGATCACCTCGGTGACCGCCGCGCGGGCGGCCACGTCGGCGAGCACGCGGCCGTAGCCGCCGGCGCCGTCGAGCTGGCCGTCGGCGCGATAGGCCTCGTAGCAAATACTGCCGGCGACCGCGTAATCCGCCTCGGTCGCCGGCCTCGTCCGTACCGTCATAGCGCGTTGATGCCTTTGCCGCTTATCGCCACTCAATCGACGACCGCGATCAGGTCGCCTTCCTGGACCACGTCGCCTTCGCTGACCGCGATCTGCTTGACCACGCCATCCGACTCGGCGATGACCGGGATCTCCATCTTCATCGACTCGAGGATCACCAGCGTGTCGCCTTCTTCCACCGCGTCGCCGGCCTTCGCGACGACCTTCCACACATTCGCCACCATCTCGGCGTGAATCTCGTCGGCCATCATCTGCCCCTCTCGTCACTTTGGCAGCTCGCGAGAGGTATCCAATCATGGAAGTGTCACGCGATGCTGGCCAATCGTTCGCCGCGCCCGATGCTGGCTCGGCCGCCCCGAGCGACCAGGCGATGGCCAGCTACGATCGACTGTCGCAACCACCCAGAGGCCGGAGGCCGAGATGGCGAAGAAGTCACGCAAGAAGAAGGCCCGCAGCAAGAACGCCGCCAATCACGGCAAGCGCCCCAACTCCTGACACTCAGCTCCGGAGATAGGTCCGGCCCGGACAAGCGCGAGTGCGCTGCCGGGCCGTCCTTGTGTCACGCTTCGTTCGCCACCGCGCCCGGGGCCGGGTCGCCATCGAGCGACGGCCGACCACGAGCACTAGCGCTGGCGCTCGACCTGCACGGTCAGCTCGGTGATCTTCGCGCGGAGTCGCTCGCGCAGCGCTTCCGGCGCCTTCTCGCCGCCGCAGCATCGCGACACCAGCAACTTCACTTCCTGCTCGATCCCGAACTCCCGCAGGCACGGCGAGCATTCGTCGAGGTGCGTACGGATGAGGTCGCGCCGCTGCTCGTCACATTCGAGGTCGAGGTAGAGATATACCTCGTCGAGGACTTCACCGCAGTCGGACTTGTGGGAGTTCTCGCTGCCCACGGTCATACCTCCTGGCCGGCCGGCGCGGCCGGGGTTTCGACGTCATCGTCTACTGCTGTGCCGTTGCGGTTGAAGCCACGCCGACCGGCGTACTCCTCCAAGCTGCGACGCAGGTTGCGGCGGCCACGGTGCAGCCGCGACATCACGGTGCCAATCGGCGTGTTCATGATGTCGGCAATCTCCTTGTACGAGAAGCCCTCGACGTCGGCCAGGTAGACCGCGAGCCGGAACTCCTCGGGAAGCGCCTGCAGCGCGTCCTTCACGTCGGAGTCGGCGAGCTTGTCGAGTGCCTCGACCTCGGCCGACTTGAGGCCGGTCGACGCGTGCGAAGACGCCTCGGCGAGCTGCCAGTCGGTGATCTCGTCGGTCGGTGCCTGGATCGGCTGGCGCTGACGCTTCCGGTACGAGTTGATGTACGTGTTCGTCAAGATCCGGTAGAGCCAGGCCTTGAGATTCGTGCCCGGCTCGAACTGGTGGAAGGCCGCGAACGCCTTGAGGAACGTCTCCTGGACGAGATCCTCGGCGTCGGCCGGATTGCGGGTCATACGCAGCGCGGCGCCGTAAAGCTGATCCACGAACGGCATCGCGTCGCGCTCGAACTGCTCCCGCTGCTGGGCCTGCTCCCCCTGCTGGGTCGGTTGCCCTGGTGTCACGCGAACGCCCTCCCTCGACCGTCTCGTCGAGGATACGCGGGAGGTCACTCGCTCGGACGCGGTCGGACGGCTAGGTCCGGCAAGCGGTCCGTCGACGGAGGCTGGCCAGGTCGGAGCGTTCAACAATCCCGTGACGAACGCGTCGTCCCGGCGATCGGTGCGCTCTCGAGTGATGGCCACGCATTTCTCCTTCCGGTCGGGGGGCACGCCGCGACCGCGTACGCGCCTACGGGTGCTGTAACACCGACCGCGTGCGGGGCATTCCGGCCCTGACCAGGTAAGCGATCGAACCGGTCGAAACCGAGACCGAGACGGAAAGGCCACCCTGGCCCGCCGGCTGGGACCGGGGTACGACGCGACGCACGATGTGACGCCGCACACCCGCCGACGGGCCAGGAATGGCTTGTGGGAGCCGGGTTTCGGGCCCGACCACACCGGGTTTCAGGCCCGACCACACCGGGTTTCAGGCCCGACCACACCGGGTTTCCGGCCGCGCACGCGCCTTGCCGAAGCGTGCACCGGCAGCGCGGGCAGCGCCGTGCTCGGATGCCTGCGGGTGTCTAACGAGCGGCGTCGGCGGGGGTCACGCCTGGGTCTCCGTGACGGCCCACCCGTGCTGATTCATCCAGTCGGTGACGAGGGCCGCCGTCCCCCGTACGTCTGTCCGAAGGTCATGGCGTTGTCCCGGTCGGACGGCGACGGTCACACCCGGGCGCTCCTCCGGAACGCCAAATGGGTCACGGTCGCCGTTGATGACCAAGGTCGGCACACCGGTGTCGAGTTCGCTATCACGACTTTTGTCCGGCTTGCCCGGCGGGTGGAGCGGGAACGCCAGCGCGATGATGCCCGATGCGCCCACAGCGGCCGCCGTACGGCATGCGACCCGGGCGCCGCTGGATCGCCCGCCGACGATGAGCGGGAGATCGCCGAGCGAACCCGAGCGGAGGTCCGCCACGACGGCGGTCCACGCCTCGTCGAGATGCGCCGCTGGTGCGGGCGAGCGGCGTCCCGCCACTCGATACGGCTGCGTCACGAGTGCGACCGCGACGCCGCGGCCGAACGCGGCCTTCGCGACCGCGGCGAGATCGGGCGCGTCAACGCCGCCGCCGGCACCGTGCCCGAGCACGAGAAGGCTCCGCGCGCCGGTGCCCGGCTCGGTCAGGGCCACCGAAGCCGGGCCGCGCGGCGTTGCTGTTTGTGTCACGTACCCATATTTCGACCGGTTGGATCAGGAAGCAACCCGAACGGAGTGATTGAGCGCTTCCACGATCATCGGTTGCCGTTGGGACGCAAGAATGACGACCTCGCCGAGTGCGCTCGGCGTCACCTCGGCCGGCGCCGGTTCGTCCCGCCAGACCACGGACATCGCGCGACGTTCGCGCGGCGTCGTCGCGCCCCAGACGCCGTGGCAGTCACCGGCGTCGAGTGCCCAGGCAAGGCATGCGCCCTGCACGTCACAGCCGCGGCAGAGCGAGAGCGCGGCTTCGGGCGTCTCACTCGGGGCCGGGAAGAACGTCTCTGGATCGTGTCGCCGACACACTCCTCGCGATCGCCAGGATTCGTCGGTCCTGCCTTCGGACTCGCGACGTTCGGAAAATGCCCGAACGAGTCGCGGGTCGCGCCGTGCAGCCGCCACCTCATGTGGTCGTGGCGTGCGTGCTCGGGTCATAACCCACCTCCCCCGCGGGTACAACAACTGCGCGACACCGTGCTTACTGCAATGAAAGTTCACGATGTCGGCGCTGTGTTCTACCGCACAAGACGGGCTGCGGACAAGGGCTTAGTCGCTGTTACGTCGAAGGCTGCCGAATGTTTACCGAACAAAAGCCTTAAAACAGGGTGAGATCGGCGCGATCCGGGACCGGAGCCAACTGCGCCGAACCACCGTCCGGATAACCGGGTACGGGTTCGATCAGCCCCGGACCGTCGTTGCGCACGTCGCCCACCGCCGGCGCCGACCGCTCGGATCTCCAGCGCGGCGACAACATCCAGCGACGGCGGCGTGAGCAAAGCGTCGAGGTCTCGCGACGCGGTGAGCCACGCGGCCCACCGGTCCGGCGAGAGCACCAGCGGCATGCGGGAATGCACGTCGACCAGCTCGCCGACCGCGGCCGTGGTCACGATCGACGATGTCAGCAGCTTCGGGATCGATCCGTCCGGGCTCGACCACACCGTCCACACCCCGCCGAACACGACCGGGCCACCGTCTCGCGACGTCATGAAGTACGGCTGCTTGCGGTTCGCCGTACCGCCTGCGCCGCCGGCCGGTCGCGGAGCGAACTCGTACCAGCCAGTGGCTGGGATCAGGCACCGGCGCCGCGCGAACGGGATCGCGAACGCCTTCATGGAAGCGATCGTCTCCGCCCGGGCGTTGATCATGCGGGCTCCGACCTTGCGATCGGTGGCCCACGACGGGACCAGGCCCCAGCGCGCCACGTCGAGGACGCGGCCACCGCGACTGGCGGACATCCGGATCACCGGCACCGGGTCGGTCGGCGCCACGTTGTAGTCGACCGCGATCGCGCCGCCGCTCACGTCGAGCGCTTCGAAGAGCGCGGTGAGGTCGGCGGCCGAACGGGTAGTGGCGTAACGCCCGCACATAGCGCCCAAGTTAGCGCATCGAGGGCGGTCGGCCGCCCGCGTGGCGGGCGGGCACGCGACAATGGATCGCGTGACTACCGCTGCGAACACCTGGCTTGCCCCGACCGCGACCCGACCGGTGCACGCCGAGGTCCGGCTGCCCGGCTCGAAGTCGATGATGGCGCGCGCACTCGTGCTGGCGGCGCTGGCCGACGATCCGTCGACCGTGCGGCCGCCGCTGCGTTCGCGCGACTCCGAATTGATGGCCGGCGGGCTCGCCGCCATGGGTGTGGATTTCGACATCGCGGATCCGCTCGCGTGGGTGGTGCGCCCGCAGCCGCTGGCCGGTCCGGCCACGGTCGACGTCGGGCTCTCCGGCACGGTGATGCGGTTCCTGCCGCCGGTCGCCGCTCTCGCGGACGGTCGCGTCACGTTCGACGGTGACCTCCGGGCCCGGGAACGGCCGCTCGGCCCGCTGCTGGCCAGCCTGCGCAGCATCGGCGTCGACATCGACGCCCGACCGACCGCGGATGGCGGCGCCCTCCCGATGGCGGTGAACGGTCGCGGCTCCGTCGCCGGCGGCGACGTCGCGATCGACGCGTCGGCGTCGAGCCAGTTCGTGTCCGGGCTGCTGCTCGCGGCCGCGCGGTTCGACCGGGGCCTCGTCATCCGACACAGCGGGCCGCCCGTGCCGAGCGCGCCGCATCTGCGGATGACCGCGGCGATGCTGCGGTCGGCCGGTGTCGAGATCGACGACACGACACCCGACGTCTGGGCGGTGGCACCGGGCAAGATCGCCGGCCGGGACTGGGTCATCGAACCGGATCTGTCCGGCGCGGCGCCGTTCCTCGCCGCCGCGCTGGTGACCGGCGGCGAGGTCGCCGTGCCGGGCTGGCCCCGGGAGACGACGCAGCCGGGCGACCAACTGCGCGAACTGCTGACCACGATGGGTGGCGACGTCACCCTCACCGATGCCGGCCTCACCATCCGTGGCACCGGTGCCGTGCACGGCATCGACGCGAATCTCAGCGAGGTCAGCGAGCTGACCGTGGTGATCGCGGCACTGGCCGCGCTGGCCGATTCGCCGTCGCGGCTGACCGGTGTCGGCCACATCCGCGGCCATGAGACCGACCGGCTTGCCGCGCTGGCCCGCGAACTCGAACACCTTGGTGCCCGCGTCACCGAGCTGCCGGACGGCGTGGCGATCGAACCCCGACCACTGTCCGGTGCGGTCTTCGAGACGTACGCCGACCATCGGATGGCGCACGCCGCCGCCGTCATCGGCCTCGTGGTGCCCGGGATCGAACTCTCCGACGTCGCGTGTACGTCGAAGACGATGCCGGACTTCCCGGCGCTCTGGGCGGGAATGGTTTCCGGATGAGCGAAGCGGCCGCGTGACCGCGAAACGGCGGGAGTACGACGAGGACGACGTACGGGTGCGGCCCGGACGGTCGTCCCGCCCCCGTACCCGGATCCGGCCCCGGCACACGGACGCGTCCGAGGGCATGGTCGTGGCCGTCGATCGCGGCCGCTACACCGTTGAGGTCGAGGACACGATGGTCACCGCGATGCGGGCCCGGGAGCTCGGCCGGCGCGGTGTCGTGGTGGGCGATCGGGTTGCCGTAGTCGGCGACGTGTCCGGCGGCGTCGACGCGCTGGCCCGGATCGTACGGATCGAGGAGCGTACGTCGGTGCTCCGGCGTACGGCCGACGACGACGACACCACGCCGGAGGGCCGGCTCGAACGCGTGATCGTGGCGAACGCCGACCAACTGGTGATCGTCAGCTCGCTGGCCGACCCGCCGGCGCGAACCGGATTCATCGACCGGTGCCTCGTCGCGGCGTACGACGCCGAGATCGAACCGCTGCTGTGTCTCACGAAGGCCGACCTGGCCAGCGCGAAGCCGGTGCTCGACTACTACGCCGAGTTGCTGCTGCCGCATGTGTTGTGCCGACCGGACGAGCCGCTGACCGATCTCGTGGCGGCGCTTGAAGGCCAGGTCTCGGTGATGGTCGGGCACTCCGGTGTGGGCAAGTCGACATTGGTCAATCGCCTTGTCGCGGACGCGTTCCGGGCCGTCGGCGTAGTCAGCGCAGTGGGCAAGGGCCGCCACACGTCGACCAGTGCCGTCGCATTGCGCCTCGACGGCGTCGATGGATGGATCATCGACACCCCCGGCGTACGGTCATTCGGGCTGGCTCATGTCTCGGCCAATAGCGTGCTGCACGGCTTCCCCGACCTCGTCGAGGCCTCGGTGAACTGCCCACCGAACTGCGAGCACACCGCGACGAGCCCGTCGTGCGGCCTCGACGCGCTCGTCGCCGCCGGCGGCGCCGACCCGCGCCGTCTCGCCTCGTTCCGCCGGCTGCTCGCTTCGCAGAGTGGCGAGGCCGAGCGGACCGAAGGCACGGATGACGAACTGCCAGCGCTCCCACCGGACTATCCGTTCGACGCCGGTTAGAGTCCGGCCGAAGCCCGTACCCCGCCGCCCGGCCGCCACGGCTGCACCCGATCCACGTGCCGCCGATCCGACAGATCCATTCACGACAGACGACTGTTGGAGTGTCGGTCCGACCACTACCGTGTGCGTGACTTTCGCGGGCCGCCCGCACCCGTACACCGCCGGAGCATCCGTGTCGAACCTTCAGCTGAGCTCGGCATTCGTCGGTCTCATCGTGCCGCTGGTCGTGTCGTTCGTGAATCAGTCGCATTGGAAGTCGCAGGTCAAGGGACTCGTTGCGATCCTCGTGTCGCTGTCGCCGCGGTCGCGACCAGTTGGGCCGCCGGTGAGCTGCACGGCAAGTCGCTCGCCACCTCGTTCCTCATTGTGCTGGGCGCGACGCTGTCCACGTACCGCATCTTCTGGAAGCCGACCGGCATCGCGGACAGCGTGGAGAGCGCAACCACCGTCCACAAGACACCCTCGACGACCGCGGCCGCACCGACGACCGCCACCGGCTGAGCGCTCCATGGGAGCCCGGCGGTCAGGCGACGTCGACCGGGCCGCCGGTGCGCCAGTAGACGCCGTTCTCGCGGTCCATCAGCTCTTCGTCGACGAGGTAGCGGCGCAGGGAGGCGTAATCGTCGTTCCAGGCCCGCAACACCGCGTCGACCGCGCGCTCGGGGTATTTGATGCCGGGCTCGAAGCAGGCGGCGAGATGCTCGAGCACGATCCGGCGTTTCGCCCGGGCCGCCGGCATCGACACGAGGCGACCATCGCGGACGAACGCGCGCAACACCGCCGCCTTGGCCCGATCCGGATCGAGCGGCTCGTCCGGCATCGGCTCGGGTGCGTACTCACGGACCGCTTCCTTGAACACCGCGCGGTCCGCGACCAGCTGACCATCGGCGATGCTGATCATTCCGCCCTGCTCCAGGCGGCGGATGGCGCGCACGACGTCGCGGGCGGGCAAGCCGGTCGACGCCGCGACGCTGGACGGCGAGGCCGCACCCAGCACCACCGACGCGAAGACCAACAGCCGCTCTTCCTCGGCCAGCAGGCCACACACCGCATCCGGTCGCACAAATGCGAATCTATCGCGTCGCGACTCGCGGTCGGTGTCGCATGTCCTGTCGCAGGCGTCGCTTAAACTGCGCCCATGCGCGCCTACCTCGATCTGCTCCAGCACGTGCTTGATCACGGTGCGGACAAGGGCGATCGCACCGGCACCGGCACGCGGTCGGTCTTCGGCTACCAGATGCGCTTCGATCTTGCCGCCGGCTTCCCGCTGGTCACCACGAAGCGGACGCACCTGCGGTCGATCGTGCACGAGCTGATCTGGTTTTTGCGCGGCGACACCAACGTCGACTATCTGCACGACAACAACGTGACGATCTGGGACGAGTGGGCCGACGAGCGCGGCGAGCTCGGCCCGATCTACGGCAAGCAGTGGCGGTCGTGGGCGTGTCCGGACGGGCGGACGGTCGACCAGATCTCCGGGGTGATCGACGAAATCCGCCGGAATCCCGACTCGCGCCGACTCGTCGTGAGCGCCTGGAATGTCGCCGACCTGCCCGACATGGCGCTGATGCCGTGCCACGCGCTCTTTCAGTTCTACGTCGCCGACGGCAGGCTGTCCTGCCAGCTCTACCAGCGATCGGCCGACATCTTCCTCGGCGTGCCGTTCAACATCGCGAGCTATGCGCTGCTCACGCACATGATCGCGGACGTCACCGGCCTGCGGGTCGGCGATTTCGTCCACACGCTCGGCGACGCCCACCTCTACAACAACCACGTGGACCAGGCCCGCATCCAGTTGGAACGCTCGCCCCGGCCATTGCCGCGACTCGAGCTCAGGCCGGGCGTGCGGTCGATCTTCGACTACCGGTACGAGGATGTTGTGGTGACCGGCTACGACCCGTATCCGTCGATCAAGGCGCCGATCGCGGTCTGAGCGATGGACTCCCCGTTCGGCCGGCTGGTGCTCGTCGCGGCCCTTGATCGCGACCACGCCATCGGTCGGGGCAACGAGATGCTGCCGTGGCACCTGCCCGACGACCTTCGGCGATTCAAGGAGATCACGCTCGGGCGGCCGGTCGTGGTGGGGCACCGTACGGCCGTGTCGATCGGCCGCGCGCTGCCGGGTCGGACGAATTACGTGCTGAGCCGGCGGCGACCGGCACCGTGGCCGGGACAGGTCGCCGTACGGTCCCTCGAAGAAGCCGTCGGTCTCGCCGGCGAATCGGGGCTGACCGTCGGCGGCGGCGGCGAGGTATACGCGCTGGCGCTGCCGTACGCGACCGGGATGCGCCTGACGTTGGTGGACGGCGTCGTCGCCGGCGCGGACACCTGGTTCCCCCGATTCGACGCTCGCTTGTGGACCGAGGTCGATCGGTCCCACCACGGTGCCGACGACCGCCACGCGTACGCGTTCGACTGGGTCGACTACGTACGGGCGCGGCCGTCGGCACCGTGACCGTCGGCCTACGATCCGTAGCTCGGCGGCCGCGCGCACGACTCTTGACACAACCACGCCCGCACGGTGAACCCGCAATTCACCGTCGATCCGCTAGGTTTCGCGTGTGGCCGGATATGCCGATGATCTCGCACTTGCGCACGTACTTGCCGACACCGCCGACTCGATTTCGTTGAGCCGGTTCCGATCGCTGAATTTGCAGGTGACCGAGAAGCCTGATCTCACACCGGTGACCGACGCGGACACTGCCGTCGAGAAGGCGCTGCGCGCGACGCTTGCCCGTACCCGGCCGAGGGACGCGGTTTTCGGCGAGGAGTTCGGGGCGACCGAGGCACCAGCCGGCCCGGGCCACCGGCGCTGGGTGATCGATCCGATCGACGGCACGAAGAATTACATCCGCGGCGTACCGATCTGGGGCACGCTCATCGCATTGATGGACGGCGACCAGGTCGTCGTTGGTCTCGTATCGGCGCCGGCGTTGCAACGACGGTGGTGGGCAGCGACCGGCCACGGTGCCTATGCCGGCCGGCACGCCTCCGCGGCGACGCCGATCCGCGTCTCCGGTGTCCGCCGGCTGGCCGACGCGTCGTTCTGCTACTCGTCGTTGCCGTCGTGGGACGAGATCGGCCGGCTGCCGGCGATGCTGGAGATCATGAACCGGTGCTGGCGCAGCCGAGCATATGGAGATTTCTACGGATACATGCTCGTCGCCGAAGGCGCGGTCGACATCATGGTCGAACCCGAATTGTCGTTGTGGGATCTCGCCGCGCTCGTCCCGATCGTGACCGAGGCCGGCGGGACGTTCAGCGATCTGAGCGGCCGCCCGGGTCCTGGTCAGGGCAGCGCCGTGGCGACGAATGGCGTGTTACACAGCGACGTGCTCGAACGCCTCGCTTACGGTGAGTAACAACATTTGCCGGGCGCAAAACGCGCGATATTCGCTTGCGCCGTCTATCCTCGGCGGATGGTCTCGACCGGTTGGCTGTGCCTAGCAGCGATGATCTTCGCGTACGGCACCGCCAATCTGTTGCAGTCGATCGCAGCTACGCGTACACGGCGCTGTCACTCTATGCAACCAAAGCTGCTGTTACGGCTCTGTAATCAACGCGTCTACCTGCTCGGCGTCGGCTGCCAATTGACCGGTTTTACCCTCGCCTTCTTCGCTCGGCGTGAGTTGCCGCTCTTCCTCGTACAGGCGAGTGTGGCCGCCGGTCTGGGCGTGATGGCGATCCTCGGTGTCGTCTTCCTGAAGTGGCGCCTCCCACGGGCCGAGATCGGACTGCTCGCGCTGCTCGGCGTCGGCATCGGTGCGCTCGTGATCTCGGCCAAGCCCGGCGTCGCGCGTCACCTCACGCCGGCCGGGTTCGCGATGCTGCTCGCCGTTCTCGTCGTCATCGGCGTCCTCGGATTCTTCGCGGCGCGACTCCGTGGCGCTGTCGGCTCGGCCGCGCTCGGCGCCCTGGCCGGCCTCGCCTTCGGCGCGGCCGCGGTCGACTCGCGCGCCCTCGCCGCCGCCCACCACTGGAACATGGTGGTCACGCACCCGCTGATCTATCTGTTGTTCGCGCACGCGCTCCTCGGGCAGTTGCTGCTCGGCATGGCCATGCAGCGCGGCCCAATCACGGTCGCGGTCGCCGCGATGGACGCCGCGGCCACAGCGCCGGCCGCGATCATCGGGCTCGCATTGCTCGGCGACCAGATCTGGCCCGGACGGCAGTGGATCGCGGCGCTCGGGTTCGCGTGCACGCTCATCGCCGTACTCGGGATGGCGAGGTATGCCCAGCCGCAGCGGACCGCGCGCAAGGCACCGGTGCGTGCGGCGCGTCCAATTACCCCCGCCGCGCCCCAACGCCGTGCGCGAGTTGGCGCAGGCGACCTCCCTTCGCCGACGTCGCGCGCGGCTCGGGCTGGCAAGGTCTCCGTCGGTCGAACCTCGGGTACGGCCGCCTAACTGCCCTCCGCCCGGTCGCGGACGTCGATGTCGTGGCGCCGTTGAGCGCTCTGTGTCGGTATGTTCGCTCTCCGATGATCTTCGCCGACGCAGCCGGTCGACGCTTCTCGGCAATTTGGCGGGCCCGCTAGCGGTGCGCTAGTGTTACCAAGCCGACGCGGGGTGGAGCAGCTCGGTAGCTCGCTGGGCTCATAACCCAGAGGTCGCAGGTTCAAATCCTGTCCCCGCTACCACCAGAAACGCCCTCTCAGAGATCATCTGAGAGGGCGTTTTGCTACTTCCGCTAACGCATTTGCTCACCGGCGGGTTTGCCAAAGGCCCGCGGCAACGGACTAACCTCCGCGAGCGTGAGCGTATTGCGGCATACTCTCGGATCCGCCCAAGTCGGACCACTTGCCACGAATAGTGTGCTTAGCTCGTCGGGGGTCAGATCGGAGGACGCATCATGCGATCGAGGTCCAGACTCACACTCGTGGTGGGCCTCGCCGTGCTCGGCGTGCTCTGTCTCGCGGCGGCAGCCATCCTCAAATGGGTCGTGGTGCCGAGCGGGGCGAAGTTGCCCTCCGATGAGAACACCACGCGTCAGTACGACGGAAACGCGAAGATCCTGCTCAACCCGCAGGCCCTGAACACCGGCAACCTCACGTCCGCGCTGGTCGTCAACACGCCGGTGAAGGCAACCCGCAACGTCAAAACACTGGCTACCAGCGGCGACGTTGCCGAAGTGCAGGACACCCGCACGCTCACCACGGCAAACGGCCAGCCGGTCGGCAACACGCAGGCGATCTACGCGGTCGATCGCAAGACCTTGCAGGCCACGTCGGATCACCCATCCAATTGGCACGTGACCCCCGCCAAGGGGCTCACGGTGAGCTGGCCGATCGGCGCAGAGAAGAAGGATTACACCGGCTGGGTTCAGGAGACGCAGACCACCACGACGTTGAAGTACCTGCGGCAGGAGACGAAGCAGGGACTGACCACCTACGTCTACCAGGCCAATACGCAGCCCGCGCCGATCAAGGACCCGCAGGTGCTCAACGCCTTACCTAAGGCACTGCCGGTCAGCGCGCTGCGGGCGCTTGCGCCGATACTGCCGCTGCCGCCGGACGTCAAGGCCCAGCTCTCCACCCTGCTGCCGCAGCTGACCCAGCCGGTGCCGCTGAGCTACACCTACCAGGTCAACTCGACCTACTGGGTGCAGCCGACCACCGGACTCGTGATCGACACCCAACGCGAGGACATCCGCACGGCCGGCCTCGCCGTGGCAGGCCTGACCCTCGCCGCAGGTATTCCGGTATTCGACGTGACCACGGCATTCACGTCGACGAGTGTCGCCAACGCGGCTAGCGACGCGACGGACAAGAAGAACACGATCGACCTCTTCAGCACGACGTTGCCGCTGATCCTGCTCATCATCGGGATCCTCGCCCTACTCGCCGCGCTGCTGGTACTCCTTCTGACCCGACGCCCCCGGGCCGACACCAGGCAGGCGCCGCCCCGAAGCGACACGCCGCCGAGTGCCGCGGCCGGCTGAGCGGACCGCTCCCGCCCAGGTGGGCAGCAAATACCCGGCAATTACGGAGTGCACTGCGTCGAACACCGATCCCACGTCGCCGATCAGCCCGCGAATATGGCGCAATCCTTGCCCGCCAATCGCCACGGACCTCAACTCGGTCAGCCGCGGCAGCCGGGGCATTCGGCTGATGCTCCACATTGGGCGATTCCCGGCGGACACGGAAGAGGTCCTCGGAGCGCGCACGGGCCCGTGTCGGACCTTGGGAACACATTCGGGAACGAGACTCCACGGACGACACCAGAAACCTCGGACCACCTCGGAGACCGCGCGGGCCACACCGGCGATGACCTGGACGATGGACACAAGGCGACATCCATCGGATCGGTCCATGCGGCCTCATAACCCAGAGGTCGCAGGTTCAAATCCTGTCCCCGCTACCACGGAAGACGCCCTCTCAGAGATCATCTGAGAGGGCGTCTTTGTTTGCCTGGTGTAGCCACGAGGCGATGCCCGTCGGCGGCCTCGTCCCCGGTGACGCGGCCACATCGTGCAATCGGCGCCCCCGCGTCCGGCGTAGGCTAGCCGCGTGAAGGCCGACACGTACCGCGTCGACATCGCGTTCGAACTGCGCGGCAGCCCCGACCCCGACCGGCACGGGCAAGCGGTCGACAGGTTCGTGCACCTGCTGCCCCCAGGCTCGCAACCCCTGCTCGCCGAGTCGCCGGCCGCCAGCCCCGACGGTCTGGCCAAGCTCGCCGCCACAGTGCCCGCGCACGGCCCGGCGCAGGCGCTGCGCGACGTGCACCACGCAGTGGAAGTCATGGTCGCCGAGATTGGCCGGCTGGAGGAGTTAGGCCCGATGCGCCGCACGGTCGTCGAGTACCTCGACGACCAGCCCCCGAACTAACCGACCCCAAGAACACTCTGGCCATCACGGCCACGGCTCCCTGGCGACTCCCGGCTCCAGGCCCACTCCCGCGACGGCGGGTCGAAGACATACGGCAGCTTATGAGCACATTGGTGTTGGGCTAGCCGTCTCTAGTTCGAGTAGTGGGTGTCCGGGGACCGTTGGGCTACGCCGCGGCCGGCGCTGCACAACGTCATCGTCAGAGCGGAATCGCGTGACCGTAGTCGCCTGTTCCCCGGGGATTGCAGGATTGAAAGGTGACCTTGGTCCTCTTGCGTCGGGGGCGCGGGCGCCACTCGCACCCCCGACTCGTGGCCGTCAGTCGCGTGCAAACGCCGCCTGCGCCTCCTTCTCAAGGTCGACCCAGGGGTCGCCGGCGACATCGACGAGAACCTTATGGATCGTTCCCCCGGTGAACGCCCAGGGCGACTCGCCGGGGTAGTCCGGGGTGACCGGCTCGGCCCTGTCCATGCCGATGTTGAGGCCTTCGCCGGCGACGGAGAACTTGCCCGGCTGGGTCTTGATCTTCGCCTCGCCGACCTTCTCCTGGTTGATGTAGAGGCGGAGGAGGCCTTCGGTGGGCGTGCCGGTGCCCGACTTCTCGAACGAGGCCGAAAGCACGCAGTCACCAGTCGGGACCGGCTTACTTGACTCGACGTACTGGTCGAATTCGCCGACCCAGTTGTAGTCGTACTTGAGCTTGCCGTCCTTGATGTAGAGCGCGTGGCCGCCGAAGCGGGACCCGTGGGCGAACAGGACTCCGGCCGCGTCGGTCGTGTCGATCGTGAGCTCCGCTGAGATGGCATAGGAGCGGTTGCGGATGTTCACCGCAGCCGACTCCGGCACCTCTTCACAGTCCGGGTAGTAGACGTACCGGTCCCGCGGCTTGGCAAGCTGCGGCCGCTCTGTGCCGAGAATCTCCAACGTGCTTCGGGACTCCAGCGGCAGGGCGTTGTACTTGCCCGCCTCCGACCACCACAGCGCCGTCAGCTCCGCCAGCTTGTCCGGGTGCTGCCCGGCCAGGTCGTGGCACTCGCTCGGGTCGGACTCGGTGTTGAACAGCTCCCACCGCTGCGTCGCGAACTCGGCCCACCCGGCCGGTGAAGCCGGGGTAACCGATGCGGCTTTCCAGCCATCGTGGTAGATGGCTCGAGTGCTGAGCATCGAGTAGAACTGCGTCTGCCGGCCCTTGGCCTTCTCGTCGTCGAAGGTTGCCTTGAAGCTCTCGCCCTCGAGCGGGATCTGCGTGGCACCCCGGTAGACCTCGGGCATCTCGACCCCGAGGCAGTCGTAGATTGTCGGGACGATGTCGATCGCATGCAGGTACTGGCTGCGGATGCCCGCCTTCTTGATCTGGGCCGGCCAGGAGACGATCATCGGGTCGGCCGTGCCGCCCTGGTAGTTGGCGTAGCGCTTCCACATCTTGAACGGAGTGTTGAAGGCCCACGCCCAGCCGGTCGGGTAGTGGTTGTATGTCTTCGGGCTGCCGAGCACGTCGAGGTATTTCATGTTGGCCTCGATCGTGTCCGCGATGCCGTTGAAGATTTTGTTCTCGTTGACCGAGCCGTTCGGGCCGCCCTCGCCGGAGGCGCCGTTGTCGGAGACGAGGACGACCAGTGTGTTCTCGAGCTGCCCCGATTCTTCGAGGTAGTCGAGCATCCGCCCGAGCTGATCGTCGGCGTGGCTGACGAACCCGGCGTAGACCTCCGCCATCCGCGAGAACAACTTCTTCTCGTCATCGGAGAGGGAAGCCCACGGACGCACGACGTCGAGCGCCGGCCAGTCCTGCCCCTGCGGACCTTTCAAATCGGTGTACGGATTGATCGGCGACAGCTCCGCGCCGTCGGCGAGGAGTCCGAGTTTCTTCTGGTTGGCGAAGACCTGCTCGCGGTAGGCCTCGTACCCCATGTCGAACTTGCCCTTGTACTTGTCGGCCCACTCCTTCGGCACGTGGTGCGGCGCGTGGCCGGCACCGAAGGCGTAATAGAGGAAGAACGGCTTGTCCGGGGCGACCGCCTTGGCATCCCGGATGAACGAGATCGCCTTGTCGGTGATGTCGACCGACAGGTGGTAGCCCTCTTCCGGCGTCTTCGGCTGATCGACCGGGTGGTTGTCGTAGACGAGGTCGGGGTACCACTGGTTTGTCTCGGCGCCCAGGTACCCGTACCAGCGGTCGAAGCCGCGCCCGGACGGCCACCCCTGCCTCCTTGAGGCCAGGTTCTCCTCGTCCTCGGCGCACAAGTGCCACTTGCCGACCATGAACGTGCTCCAGCCGCGCTCGCCCAGCACCTCGGAGGCCATCGCGCACTCCATCGGGATGTGCCCGTTCGCGTTCGGGAAGCCCGACGACGCCTCGGAGATGCAGGCCATCCCGTTCGTCGTGTGGTTACGGCCGGTCAGGAGACATGATCGCGTCGGCGAGCACAGCGCAGTGGTGTGGAAGTTCGTGTACTTGAGGCCCTTGTCGGCGATGCGTTTGATGTTCGGCGTTTCAATCGCCCCGCCGTACGACTCCAGCGCTGAGAAGCCGACGTCGTCGAGGATGACGTACAACACGCTCGGCGCCCCGTCGGGGGGACTCGGCTGCCGGTACGGCTCCCAGTCGGGGATCGAATCCTTGATGTCGATGTTGACCGTGCCCTCAAACGGCTTGCTCATGATTGAGCTTCCTCTCATGCTGCCGGCTGTTTGTGCTAGCCGTCATCGGAGGCCCCGCGAATGACGTGCGCACACCGGGTCGGTGGTCATAGGGAGCGTCACGCGAGCGGCGTTACCGGTTCGTTTCTGCCGGTCTCCGGACAAACTATCCCTATTGCGGTACCTCAGGTCAGAGTTCAGGGAAGTGACCAGTGGATTCGCGGTCCTAGATCAGCCGCGAAGATCCCAGGGCGTTCACCGCTGGGCGCGCTCACGTCCTCCGTCGCCGCGTTCGCCGGTTCAGGCTTAGCGCCGAAAGGGGTTCGAGCAGGTCACGACCATGCGATGCCCGAATTGAGTCGACGCTCTGCCGCCGAGGTGGTTTAAGGGTTCGAGTCCCTCTTGCCCCATGGGCGCGGTAGCCGCTGTCAAACGCACCCTCTCGTCGTCCCACCACAAGTGCCATGGCTGCGGCGGATGTGGCAGGGCTGCGGCCGGCACAGACAACGGGTCCGAACCCGGCAGATGTGCGTCGTGGCGACCCGTGAATGAACGAGACCGAACGACGGGGCCGTGAGGGTGGTCAGAGCGATCACCGCGGTGCCGGTACGTACTCGCTAAGCACCCCGGCGATCGGGTCGGGCCCGAAAGAGTGCCCGGTGGCACAGGCAGGTATCTGCCCAGATCACGATGCTTCCGGCTCGACTTTTCGTGATGATGAGATTGGAGCCGGACCACCATCGAGCTTGTCCTGCTGTGAAAGTGCGGAGCGGATGCCGCCGCCAACAAGCACCTCGACGCAGAGGTCTGCGAGATTTGCGGGTCAACCCGCACCGAGCTGGACCAAAACGGCGCCGGACGATGCTCGCGCGGACGCCGTGCGTCGCGGCGTGAGCAGTCGGCCCAACGACAGCCGTCCAAGGAAGTCCATGACCGTGCGGGCGCGTCAACGATGACCCTGGCCGAATACCTCGGTTTGTTCGTCGTCGTCATCACCAAGGGCGGCGGCCTACCCGCACTCGGCGATGCGGCGCTGATCGCAGCGGGCACGCTGGCGGGAGAAGGTCGACTCAATGTACTGATCGTCGCTGCAACGGGCATCGTCGCCTGGATGCTCGGCTCTCTGGCCGGTTATTGGATCGGCATCCGCGGCGGGCGTCGGCTACTCGAGCATCCGGGCCGACTCGAGAAGTCGCGTCTGAAAGTGCTGGCAAAGGGCGACCACATCTTCGGTCGACACAACTTCATCGCGTCACTGACGATGCCGTCTTACGTGTCCGGGATCTTCCGAGTGAGTTTCGGGGTGTTCGTGCTAGGGGCAGTCACCTCCGGATTCGTCCTCATCGCACTGTACGTAGGCGTTTCGTACTTCCTGGGCGCAGATATCGCGGAGCGCATCGGAACCGCCGGTGGGAGGGCGCTGCTCGGCGTACTCGTGGTCGTTGCCATCGGACTAGGGATCAGAGCCGCGCTGGCGAAGTGGCGCACGCGACGGCGAGCCCGATCCGTGCCAGACCGTCAGCGCTGATGGAACCTGGCGTGGGGAAGATCCGGTCCATCGTGTCGGCTATTCGTCATCGCTCGGTGGCAGTCCTGGCGGCGTCGTTTTGCCCGCGGCGATCTCGCGCGCGAGTTTGGCCTTCCGCCTCGCCCTACCAGGAGTTAGCACACCGGAGCCAGCGGCGCGTGCGATCGGGTCGCCGCCGCTACCGCGCAGAAGGTACGCGAAGCCGACGGCGATCACCGCGCCGGCCAGCGGCCCCACGACATACACCCAGTAGCTCGTCCAGTCGCCGCTGACCAGCGCGGGGCCGAAAGACCGTGCGGGGTTCATCGAGGTGCCGCTGACCGGTGCCCCCCACAGTCCAGCCAGGGCGATGTAGCCGCCCACACCAAGGGCGGCGATGGCGCCGACGTTCTGGGCGGCCGAGGCGGTGCCCAAGATGACGCTGACCAAACCCGTCGTGAGCGCCATCTCCATCAACAACGCCTGCCAATTCGCGTATCCCGGGCCTGGCAGTGTCGCGCCGAGATGCTCGACATTGCCGAACACACCCCACAGGAAGAGACACGCCAGCGTCGCGCCGAAAAGCTGCGCGACGATATAGCCCGGTACTCGACGCCACGGGAAGTCGCCGCGCAGCGCGAACGCGATCGAGACGCCGGGGTTAAGGTGCGCACCGGACACTGCACCCATGAACAAGATGATGGCCATCACCATGAGGCCGGGGGCAACGACCGCGGCCGCGAGGCTGATTTGACCCAAGCCGTGTAACAGGCCACCGCCGGCGGCGACGAGTACAAGGAAGAACGTGCCGAGCAGCTCGGAGAACAGTCGGCGATACTCCAGCCTCGGATTGTCAAAATCGTCACGGTCGCCGAACTCCAGCTGGAGTAGGTGCCGGGTTCGTGGCGCGAACCGCTCGTCGGTTGGGGCCCCATCGTGCAGCTTGGTCAGGTCGGACATGGCCGCCTCCGTGCGTTTGAAGGCTGAAGCCCCACGGGCGTCGGACATCTCGTAGCCTGAGCCGAACGCATGCTCGGCGCGGACAGGCGGATCGTAACCCTTACATGACACATTTTGTCATGCTTTTGTCGCTTCGATGCGGTCCGGACGGATTTCGAGCTATAAGCGCCATGGATGTTGACGTGACCGAGATCGAGCGGTCGGGTAGGAGCGAGTCACTGATATCGGTTGCGAGACAAAGCACGACCTGGACGCAACGGACGCGGGAAGCGCTCTCGCGTTGCCGGATCAGTATCGTGTCGATTCCTCGGGCAGCCACGGCGGCTGCCACGGCGGGTTTCCGGACAGTAAGGCTTCGGCCTCGGGAGGTCCCCAGGATCCGACCGGATACGGGCGCGCCGGGGGTGGGTAGCTGATCAGGGGCTGCAGGATCCGCCAGCTCTGCAGGATCGCGTCCTGCCGGGCGAACAGCCGGTCGTCGCCCGTCAACGCGTCGTGCAGCAGCCTCTCGTATGGAGGCAGCGGCACTCCGAGGTCGCGCTCAAACTCCGAGTCCAGCCGCACGGGCCGCCACGCCTGGTGCTCGTCCAGCGCCGACAGTTGCAGCCGTAGCCCGGCGTCGGGAGCGATGCGTAGCACGATCTGGTTTGCCTCTACCCGCGTTGCGTCGGGCAGGAACCGTAGCCGGGGCGTGTTTCGAAGCACCAGCCGTACCTCTGTGGCGCGCACCGGCAACTGCTTTCCGGCCCTGATGAAGATCGGCACTCCGGCCCAGCGCCAGCTGTCGATGTCCAATCGCAGTGCGACGAACGTCTCGGTGTCCGAGCCGTCGGCCACCCCGGGCAGCGTGCGGTACCCGTCGTACTGGCCGCGGACGCATTGGCGCGCTTCGACCGGCGGTATCGCTTTGAGCACCTCGACTTTCTTGTCCCGCAATTCGTCTGCGGACGCTCCGATCGGCGGATCCATCGCCACCAGGGCCAGCACCTGAAGGAGATGGTTTTGCACCACGTCCCGCAACGCGCCCACCGAGTCGTAGAACCTTCCGCGATCTTCGACGCCGAAGTTTTCCGCCATCGTGATTTGAACGACCTCGACGCTGGTGCGGTCCCACAACTCAGCCATGGCGAAATTCGCGAACCGCAGATACTCGATCTCGATCACCGGCTCTTTGCCGAGGAAGTGATCCACGAGCAGGAGCTGCTGATCGTCGAGCACCTGGTCTAAGCGATCGTCGAGCTCGCGTGCCGAAGCCAGGTCGTGCCCGAACGGTTTCTCCACCGCGACGCGCCCATCGCCGATCAGGCCCGCCGCGTCTAAGCGGTCCACGATCGGCGCGAACAGCGACGGCGGCATCTCGAGGTAGTACAGCGGTCGCCGAGCTCCCGCCAGCTCTACCGCCAACGCCTTGTACAGGTCCGGGTCGGTCGCGTCGCCCGCCAGATACGTCAGCCGCCGGTTCAGCCGAGCGAACACCGCCGCGTCCAACTGCTCGCCGGACTCCTCTATCGCCGCGCGTGCTCGCCGAGCCAACTCCTGCGTGCTTAGCGCGGTCGATGCGACGCCCACCACCGGGCACTTCAGCGCGCCGCGCCGCTCCAAGCGATACAGCGCCGGGAAGGTCATCTTCCGGGCCAAATCGCCGGTGATCCCGAAGATCACCAGCGCGTCGGCAGTCCAGGCCGGACCGGCCACCGTCAGGCCACCGTGACCCTTACCGGGCCGCGGCGGCCCGTTCCGATCATCGGCACCGGTCGCACAGGCCGAGCGATCATCGTCGCCTCCCGATCGTCTACCGTGCGGCTCTTCCGGATCGCGTCTGACGGTCTCGCGCCCGGCGGTGCTGCCGCTTCACCCGCCGATATAGCAGGCCGCGTGAGCTTGCTCGACGTCCTCGCGCGAACTAGCGGCAGGTCAGTTCCTTCCCGCGTCCGTGCCTACCTCCAACATTCGTAGCATCACGGCAGGGACCGTGTTCGCCTAACGGCATCGTTCGTCCGGGCCGGTGATCGACGACGATGGCTTCCTGCACCGCCGCGCCCGCTGGCAAACTCGGCGTGGTCACAGGCGTGCCATCCTGTACCGCAGTGTGACGCCGGCGTCGAAATCTACTGGTGGGCCACCACGATCCAACCAGAGGCCGCGAAGTCGGCATCCCGGCCGCGACCACCCCCGTAAACTGCATCTACCACGAGAAATGGGGTGGGTGATGACCGACAACAGTCGCGCCCGCGGCAACGAGGAACCGCGTCCGTCGTCGACCGAGCCGGACATCGACGAATCGGCCCAGACCCGGCCGGGCACCACACGCCGGCGCAGGAGGAAGCGCTCGCCGAGCAGACCCAAACCGACGAGGAAGACATCGAGCGCGCCGGCGACGAGACGACCGCGCGTGAGATCGAAACCGGCGAAATCCCCGACGCGGCCGGCGACGGGACGCCCGACAGCTGAATGTCGCTCGCCAAGCGCCGGCATGCCACCGGTGCCTGTGGTGACGAACGCTGTTTTGGGGCCGCGATGCATCCCCTCCGCCCTGTAGCACACGGTTCGTTGTACCTATTCACGGTCAGCCCGGCACACTGAGAAGGTGGAGCAGACATCGATCACCGCTGCCGGTGCGATCGACACGTTCCTGGTTCTGCTGATCGGTGTCGGGCCGAAGATCGCGCTGGTCCCGTTCCTGGAAATCACCGCTCCCCTGGACCCGGCCACCAAGCAGCGGGTGCTCCGGAAAATGCTGACAACGGCGGCAGTCGTGGCCGTCCTACTTATGGTGCTGGGCGAGTTGTTGCGCGCGTTGCTGCACTTTACGATCGGGTCATTGTCGATCGCGGGCGGCGTGATCTTGCTGGTGCTCGCGGTGTGGATGGTGCTCGCGCCAGCGGATCGCAGCAGTCACCAGACCGCCGGGAAAGACCCGATGCAGCTCGCGCAGTTCCCGCTGGCGGTGCCGTACTTGCTCAACCCGGTGGGCATCGTCGGCCTGGTGACGATCTCCGCCGAGGCCAAGTCGCTGAGCGTTTTCGCCGTTGAGTTCGGAATCTTGGTGTTCGTCCTGCTGCTGGATGTCCTGGTGTTCCGCTGGGCAAACCGGGTCAGTGAGAAGCTCGACGAGAGCCGCATGCTGGTTACCGAGAAGGTTTTCGGCTTCCTGATCGCTGCGATCGCCGTCCAACTGATCCTTGATGGCCTAAGCCAAGCGGGAGTCATCGGCCCGGTCCCGCACTAGGCACCGAGCGAGCCTGGCTGGGAGCCTGTGATTGTCGGGTCTAGCAGTGTGAAACCTGGCGGATGGCCCGGATCCAAGGTTTCGGCCGCACCTCGTCCGACACCAGGGAGGCAGCGCCATGCCACCTGACGCGCAGCCCCCGCGAGAGCACCGAACCCTCGACAAGGGAAGGATGGAGTCATTCAGCGACGGCGTGTTCGGATTCGCCATCACGCTGCTCGCGGTCTCACTGGCAATTCGGCCGCCAGGCGGCCCGCTGCAGCAGCTACTTCGCGGCTGGCCATCGTACGTGGCGTACCTCATCAGCTTCCTGACGATCGGCGGTGCGTGGCTCGGCCACACGGCATTGACCGATCGGCTCACACGCGTCGACGCGATCTTCCTGCGTGTCAACCTTCTCGTTCTGCTCGGGGTGGCAGTCCTGCCGTTTCCGACTCGGCTCATGGCTGACGCCCTGGGCAAACCTGACAGCGAACGGGTGTTCGTCACCTTCTACGGGCTAACGCTGCTGACAATCCGGATCCTGGCGTTCAGCCTGGATGAGTACTCGCGCCGCGAACACCTCTACTCGACGCCCGATGCCGACGAGGAACTGCGCACGGACCAACGCAAATCTCTGCCGATCATCATCGGATACGTGATCGCGATCCTCATCGGGCTCGCCCTGCCCCGAGCGGCTATAGGGTTGTACTTCGCTCTCGCGGTGTACCTGGTCGTCCCATTCCGACAGCTGGCACGGCGAATGTCCGGCAGCCACCGGTCCGGCAAATGAACGCTAGGTCAATATGTTGATCGCGCGGGCGATCACCAGTAGGCCGATCAAGAGGGAAACCACTGCTTCGGTGATCATCAGCAGCTTGGCCCACCGTTTGATCGCTGACACGTCTGTGGGGCTGAACGCGGTTGCGGTCCAGAACGCGAGAGACAGGTAGTCGGCGAAACGCGGCACCCAACCGCCGGGTACGAAGTCGGTGTGCTGCATTTCCGGGAAGACGAACGCGGGGTCCTTGTTCGGGTGGTGCGCCCGCGCAGCGGCGCCGCCCCGGTCGAGATCCCAGTACCACAGCGTGAAGGCGATGACGTTGGTGATCCAGACGACCCCGCCGGTGGCCAGCAGCCCGGTTGCGTTGTTCGCGTAGAGCTTGTTGTTGGTGAGGATGTCGCCGACAAGACGGCCGGCGGCGAACAGGTTCGCGAGCGCTAGCAGCGCAATGATGGCGCCGATGGTGATCCGCAGCCAGGGTTTCTGGCGGTCGATTCGTCCAGGGTCCCCGATGACCACAGCGACCAGCAGCCCCAGCAACACAACGGGAAGTACCCATGCGGGATTCACCCGGTACTTCGCCGGCAGCGCCACGTGGAGAGCAACGGTGACCACGATCGCCAGCGCTACCGGCCACCACCGCTCGCCCGGTTCGTCGTCGTCCGGCCGCGCCGGCTGCGTGTCTGGACCCGGGCCCGATGACATTCGGCCATCAACGCCTTGCCATTCGCAAGCTCATCCGCGGGGACCAAGAGAGCACACAGCGGCTGCGACAGCACACTCGCGATGAACCGCGAAGGCCTGACCTTGGGCATGCCACCGCGCTGGCGGCGACTCCCCCGGGGATGCTTGCCCTATTCGACATCACGCTTCCTCCCACTGGGGAGTTTGCCCGCTTGAGCCGTCCTCGGCAGCCACGATGGCCCATCCGGTGCTGATAAATAAGCGCCGGGATGAGCGCGCGTTCTACCCCGCGTGGTCGGTCGCAAGATCCAACGCAAAAAGGCTGAGCAGCCGAGCCGGCTCCAATTGCGTTGGCCGATGTGTCGGTCAGCGCAGGATGGCTCAGTGAAGTGCTTCGCGACAGTGGACGGTAGCCGTGGCATCGGCATGACGTGTACAGGTTCAGCTCCGCACCCGGCGATGGGGCCAGACTCGTTGGTCCTGGCCGTCTCGAAGGCGCTGTCAGCTCACCAGGCGCACTGTGCCGCTGATCACCATGTAGGCGCCGGCGAGCAGGGCGACCGTCGCCGCGATCTGCCGCTCGTGGCTGGTGATCCAGTCCGCAACCCGCTTGATCGCCTTTTCGGTGCGTTGTGGTCTGACGATCAGCAACCCGAACGGGACGAACACCGGCGCCCAATTGATAATCACAAAAACCAGCACGGCGACAACCGCTGTCCCGGTGGGCGCCTTCGTGGCGACCAAGTGGTGCAGGGCCACGAGGTACGAGGCGCCCGGCAGGCCGACCACCGCTCCGATGAGGACTGCGAGCCCGAACCGGGGCTCATGCAAGACCCGCAGTGTCCAGCGGTCCAGCCTCGACGGCGATTTCTTCTGTGGTGGAGTGTGCGGCGGTCGCCGGTGGACGCGCAGGTGGTTGGCGCCCAGCAGCGCGCCGATGGCCAGCAACGGTATTCCCAGGGCCAGGTCGACCCCGCCGCTGGCATGATTCTGAATCTTGATGGCATCGAGGTGCACCACGAACACATCTAGCAGCCCGACCGCTATGGCGACGGTCATGCCGCCCAGTAGGAAGCACACGAACATCGGACGGGGCCGGCTGTTTGTCGCCAGGATCAGGTCGATGACGAGCAGCTTCGGGTTCAGCGCCGCGAGGAACGCCAGGCCAAAGAACGCGGCGTTCATCGCTGGTCCCCCACCGTCGGCCTCGTCATCGTCTCCCCCGTGGCCACCTGGACCAGCATCCATCAAGCGCGATGCCGTGAAGGCCATGATCTAGGCGTGGGATCGTTGTCGGGCGTTCACATCAATCCGGCAGTGACCTTCGCGTTGGCGGGTCGCAGGGTGTTATCCATAGCGCGGGCGGGACCTATCCGATCGCCAAGTCCGGAGGCGAGTGGCCATCGCTAGTCATGGAGGCTGTCCTGACCGCGATTCTGGTGAGCATCATGCTGAAAGCGGTGACGGGACATGGCACCATCGGCCACAACGCAGCCATCGCGGTTGGTCGACAGTCGGACTGCTGGGTTTGTTCGCGAGCCGCATAGCGGCTCGTCCATGAACCCGGCGCGCTTTCTCGGACCCGACCTCGTCAATGTGAATTGTACGGGGTGGTGGGTCTATGTCACCGGTCCAGTCATCCGCGCGACGATCGCGCAAATCACCCTCCACTGTAGACGCTAGGTCAGCGAGGCACAGGTCTCTAGCATCAAGCCACTATCCGACGGTGGCCGCAGCGCCCCTTAGCGGATCGTCAGACCCCCTCGACCGCTTGCAGCTTCCCGGAACGGATCGCGTTCACGAACTGCTGATAGTCCTGCTCGTTCTGGTCGGCGTACCGCTCGGAGAAGTCGGTGATCGATTTGTCGAACGTGTCGCTGTCGCCCAGGTACTCGGCGATGGCGATCGGCTGACCGGACCGGGCGTGGGCCCGCGCCAACGTCCACCCGCAGACGCGGGCGTAGGCGGTGAGCCCGAGCGGCATGGCCTTCTCGACGTCCACCGAGCCTTTCATGTCGCGTAGTTGCCGCCAGTAGAACTGGTGGCGCGCGTCTGGGCCCTTTGTCCAGCCGAGGTAGATGTCGCTAGCGGCCTGCATCATCCGCTGTCCTTGCACCACCCGTTCGCCGTGCTGCCGATACCGGCTCTTGCGCAGATATCTCTCCAGCACCGAGGCTGTGGCCTCCTTGACCTGCAGGAACAGCGGGTCTTGCGCGTCGCGGCCCTCGAGCAAAACGATGAAATCCCGGGTACCGACGCTGCCAACGCCGACCACCTTGCGGGCCACGTCAACGATCTGGAAACGCTCCAGCAGTTTGCGTCGGTCGTCTTGCAGGGTGTCCCGGTAGGCACGGAACTGCTCGTTGATCCCCGAGACGACCTCGTCCGGTGACAGGTGGTAGGTGGCGGCCAGGTCGCGCGCCGGTACGACGATCGGCGGCTGGTTGACGATCCGGTATCCCCCGTTGACCCGCTCGCCGAGCTTAGACAACGCCTGCAAGCTGTCGCGCGTATGCGCCTTCGCCATTGCCTTGTCCGCCCGCTTCTGCGCCTTCTGCGCCGTCTTCACCTCCTTCTTGCCCGCCTTCTTCTTGCCCGCCTGCTTGGCCTGCGTCACCGTGCCGGCCACCGCGCTGCTGATCGACCGCCTGAGCTCATCCTCGTCCAGGTGCGCGTACCAGATATCCATCGTCCCCATCTGCGCGAACGAGGCCATCGCCTCCCGGTACGCCCGCACCGATGCCAGCGTCGCGGCGCGCGTGTCCGCCTTGGCGAACCCGTTGTTGCGGCCAACGACGGCAAAGCTCGCCGCCATCCGCTCCACGTCGAACTCAAAAGGCCCCGGCAACGTTTCATCGAAGTCGTTCACATCGAACAGCAGCATCCGTTCGGGCGAGGCGAACACACCGAAGTTCGACAGGTGCGCATCACCGCACAATTGGGCCTCAAGACCAGACACCGGCGTGTCCGCGAGATCCGCCGCCATGACCTTGGCGGCGCCACGGTAGAACGTGAACGGCGAGACCATCATCCGGCCATGACGCACCGGCACCAGATCCTTCTCCCGCCCCGCATCCTGCTCCTCGAGCAGCGCAACCGGGTCAGGGCGATCCGAAGCAGGACGCCACCCCGTATGACTCGACAACGGGGCCCGATCCCGAGCCTCCAAACCCATCGCTTTACGATCGTCGACACTCGGATGCGCGATCTTCCGCACAGCCATCCCACTCGCCCCCAGACCAAACATCCGTACGGCCCTCGGCCACAGGCTCCTACGAGCGCTCAACACGCCCCGGCTTCGTGTGCGCTCCTGCTCTATCCACGCTAGACGCGCGGAGACAACTTCACCCGGGAAGCAGAATCCCACCTCCTGGCCGACCGGGCAGAGTCACCATGGAGTGTCTACCCGGCGCGGGCAGCGCCTGGCCCGCCCCGACGGAAACACGCGCGCGGCGGGCAGCGGCCCAAAGCAGGCCGTCAGCCAGCGTCAGGAGCATGTAATGATGACCGCCGAACCGCCCCAGACCCCGATAACGCGAACCGATCCGCAGCCTCGAGGTGCGCTGGATCTTCCCGGGCCAACTGACGGCCGCGGTGGCCGGATGGTTCGGGCGGACCCCGGCCGCGCCGGAGTCACGTGAGGACAGCTACCTGGTGGATCCGCCGTTGCCTGGGTTGTCAGTGAAGATCCGCGGGGGCGGGGTATTTGAGGTGAAGGCCCACCGAGGGAGCCCGGGAATCCTCCAGGTAGCGGCAGATCGTCGCGGCCACGGCGGGGCTGGGACCAATGCCGCGGTGCGAGGTCGAGCTCACTGAGGTCCACACGCGCGGCCAGGACTGGTGGACGTTGGGGTTCGAGGCGACCGGCCCGGTCGATCGGCTGCGCAGCGAACTCGAGGCCATCGCCGCGCTGGTGTTCGCCCAGTCCCTGCCCGATGGTCTGGAACTCGGCCTCGATCATTCCCAGTCTTATGCGGGATGGCTCGGCCAGCGCTAGGCGCCGGCATCGTGGCCAGTGTGTACACACGCACCGGTGGCGTCCTTCGTCCGCAGCGTCAGGTCGGCGCTTTGCCGCCGCCGTCGTCGCCCGCTGTCGAGTCCGGCCCACCTGACCGTGCGTCGTGTGAGGTTCGCGTGCTGGTTGCCTTGCTGCGGAGCGGTCGGGACGGCCGGAAGTGCGCGACGACGGCGGCGACAATCGATACGAGGTACAGCTGGCCGGTGAGCGCCTCGGCGGATGCGATGGCGCGTGCGAGGTTCGCGGCCGGCGTTATGTCGCCGTAGCCGACCGTGGTTAGCGTGATGAGGCTGAAGTAGAGCGTGTCCGATGGCGTTGGGTGGCCGGTGACGCCGTTGAGGTAATCGGTAATCAGGACGGCGAAGAACCCTTGCGCTGCCGAGAACAGGAGTCCGAGCAGCAGGTAGATGGTGAGCACACCGCCGACCGCTCGTCCATCGATGACGCCTGCGGCGAGCAGCCTCCGCGCGAGCACAACGATCATGGACACCGCGAGCACCGCCGTGGATGCCTGCGAAACGCAGGTCTGCACGGTCTCGTTGTCGACAATGGCCGCCACCACTGTCGCTGTGACCGCGAGCAGGACGAGGACCAGCATCGGCGTGGCCAACGCTCCCGCGCGGCGCCCGGTTCTGATGGTCACGAGCGCCAGCACGCCGAGTACCGCGACCCGCAGCGGCCCGCCGACCTGCTGAGTGGACACAACGATGATCACCAGGTAGAGCACGACAACGCCGAGGAGTATGTAGTGATAACCGGTGGTCTCGGGCGGTGACGACTCGCGTGGCACCCGTTCG
Organism: uncultured Actinomycetota bacterium; assembly: GCA_963724705.1. GTDB lineage: Bacteria > Actinomycetota > Actinomycetes > Mycobacteriales > Micromonosporaceae > DASQPR01. The sequence goes on along the minus strand of CAVRVS010000002.1, from coordinate 264,922 downwards.
CGTAACAGCTTGCCCGCCTCTGTGCTGCCGTCTGACGGCCCGCCGTGCCGGGACTCGTCCGGTGATGGCGGGCGGTCCATTGGGTCGGGCGCGCCTGAACTCACATCACCAGCCTGGCGCAGCACTCCCAGCTGTCACTGTGGTTTGGCGAACATGGTCCACGGATTTATCTTGTTTCGATCAAATGGACGTATGAGCCGCGTGGGGTTGGTTCGCCGGTCCACCATGTGTGGCTCCTGGTGCCGTCCCAGACATGTCATATCCGATCGACTGATCCAGCAGCGTATGGCCGGGTAGCGTGCGCTCGGCGGCCCGTCAATGAGCGACCTGGGCTGGTGTGGTGTCAATGAGACGAATGAGCACGGCAGGCGCCGCTGGTCAATCCGATCTCGCGGGCCGCCGCATTCGCGACGAGCGACACGATCAGCTACGCGCTCGTCGGTCTGGTGCCGCCGGGCACCTCGCTGGTGGTTGCCTGGGAGGAAGGCTCGCTTACTCTCGAAATGATCGAGCGGCGGGCCGCGCCGCGGTCACAGCGCCTGATCCTGAGCTTCAACCCGGTCGGGCACGTCGCCGTTCTGCAGGTGTGAGGACGCGATGACCGCTCAAACCTGATTTGCGACCCGTTCAGCGTCGCGCTGGTGATCATTAGTGTCGTCCTGGTTCTGGGGCCCGGCATCGGCGTCGGCTTCGCGCAGGCCGGCCATGGCATCCGGCGGAGCACGAATGAGGTCGCACCGACAACAAAGACGCGAGGTGGCCCGATGAGCGCAGCTGCAACGGTTCTCGCCGCCGGTGGGATCCACATCGGCGACTGGAGATGGACCGGGCATTTCACCACGCTGGGCCTGATCGCCGTCGGCTCGAGCGCCCTTAACGGCGCGTTGCTGGCCCGCCGCCCCGACCATTACAAGAACTTCACCATTGTCGGGATCATGATAATGGCGTTGCTCATGGGTCTAGGCGGCGGCATCACCCGTGACGTGCTGGTAAACCAGGTACCCATCGCGCTGATCGACCCCGCGTACATCACTATCTCCGTGATAGCCGGAATCATCGGTTACAACATCGCCTATTCCGCGGGCCAACTGTTCCGCGAAGGGCTCTTCCAGTTCGTCACGTCAATCTCACTGCCGCTGTACGCCATCGTCGGGGCGCAGAAAGGCGTCGACGTCGGCTTACCGGTACTGGGAGTGCTCGCGCTGGCGGTCATCTCGCCGACCGCGGGCCGATGGTACGTGGATGTCTCATGCGACGTCCCGCCAAAGCAGTTCATCCGCGGTGAATGGTTTGTGACCATCGCGCTGCTGACCGGGCTCATCTGGGTGGCCTGCGACTATGCGGGGCTGGACGCCTGGGCGAGCGCCCTCATCGCCTTCATAGTCGGCTACACCGTCCGAATGCTGGCATTGTATTTCGCCTGGGAGGAGCCGCTCGCCGCCGAACCAAAAGGCGTCTACATCCACGACGATGGACGCCCGCCACTCGGGCGCAAGCTCAAGGGCAAGTCCAAGCGCGAGCTGAAAATGCTGGGCCTGAGTGTAGAAGAAGAGCCCGGCCAACAGTGAGCCGGCGATTGGACTTAAGGCACGACGGAGTTTGGGAAAGCGTGGCAGAAGGCCATCGGATCATCCGGATGACAGATGCTGCGCGGGACTACCGCGAGGAGGCCGAGACGTGCGCGGCCAGTTATCGGCGAACCCGCGTCGCGGCAACCGCTCTATTGAGCAGTACGGGCACGCAACATGGCCCGGCCGTTGTGGCGGTGGCGGCGTTGGGCCAGGTACTCGCCAATCTCCTAGAGAATCAGCGATTCTTGGGCCCGTCGCGCCTACTCGTGCTCGGTCCCGACTCGTCGCTCGGATGTGTCGGGTACACAAAGACGTTCTGACACGCCCCGGTACACGATCTTGGTCGTCTCGCACGCCGTCACGCGTTCCTGGGATCGGCGCGCGCCTTAATCTCACGGCGCCGGTCGTTGCTGCGTCTCCTGACTATCCGCCGCCGGTAAGGCGGACGAGCGTGTCGCCCGGCTGTGGCGTGGGAGGACGAGAGCTTGTTACTGGGATCAGGGTGCCTTCGGTGTTAATCAGGAACAGGATGTCGTTTCCTGGTGCGGTGTCGCCGTTGGCGCGAGTGGTGGTGATACGTGAGCCGGCGGCGCGGTCGGCGGCCAACGCGGCGCGCGTCAAGTCTGGTGCGAACAGCGTTTCCCCAGCCGTGTACGGGGCAACGACGCCGTCGCCAGGGTGGCGAGCGGCCAGCCGGTAGACGGGCGCCTCGGGGTCGCCCGCTAGATTGCTGGCCGCCAGCGCGTTGAAGTCGTCCTCGTCGGTCAGCAGGAGGATCGTGTTGACGCCCTCCACGCCGGACCCCTGGGTGGCGGCGGACGCGAACTGTTGGCCCTCTGCGAGCTCGAAGGAAGCGCCTCGGATCCGCTCGCGCTCCCGTTCGGACGAGGCCCACATCACGACGTCCAGGCCAGCCGTGCGGAACGCTCGGGCTAGGTCGATGACCCAAGGGTCGCCGCCGATGAGGAGCGGACGCGTGCGGGCAGGACGGATGACTCCGAGGCGATGCGCCACCGGGCTTGCGGTCAGGCCATACACGGCGACGGTCGCGACGATAACCAGGAACGCGACCGGAAGGATCTTGGACGCCCCGCCCACGTGGTTGGCAGCCAGCTCGGCGCCGAACGTTGACGCGGTAGCCGCGGCGACGATTCCGCGCGGTGCCATCCAGCCGATGAACGCCCGTTCCCCTCCGGTGAGTTCGGTCCGGATGGTGGCGATGAAGGCGACCAGCGGACGGGTCAAGAACACCAGGACCGCCACCAGGCCGAGCACGGGCAGTATCAGATGTCGCACCGACTCGGGCGTGACCGTTGCCGAAATGCTCACGAACAGGACCCCGATGATCAGCTGGACGAGGGTCTCGAAGAACGGTCGGCGAGCGGGTATATCGAAGCCGCGAACGTTAGAGACCGCGAGTCCCATGAGGATGGCGGCGATAAGACCGGTGTCATCACGGAGGCTGTCGCAGACGGCCGCGACACCTACCACACAGGCGAGCTGGCAAGTGGTGCTGAGCACCTCGCCCAGATCTAGCTTTCGTAGGCAGACCCACAGGAGCGCGATGCCAACCGCTGCGCCGACCACGCCGACGCCGATCGAGATGAAGAACTGCGCGACCGGGTGAACGGAACCGTGACTCGTTCGTGCCAATACGCCGTGGAACACCACCGCGCCCAGAATGCCGCCGACCGGATCGATCAACGAGCCCTCCCAGGACAAAATCCGCTGGAGGCGTTCGGTCGGCCGGATGAACGACAATAGCGGGCCGACCACCGTCGGTCCGGACACCACCAGAATTGCGCCGGTCATGAGAGCCGCCCCGGTCGACATACCGAGGAGCGGGCGAGCGACCACAGCGGCGATTGCGAACGTGATGGGCACGCCGATTATCACGAGGCGGGGCACGACCCGGCGGGCGCGGCCGCGCACCTTGCCCCACTGAAGTGCCAGACCGGAGTCGTAGAGGATCACTGCCACGGCCAGCGACACCAAGGGCTGGAAGGCCGAGCCCAGCAACTTCTGCGGATTGACGTCGCTGGTGAGCGCACCCGCCGTGAAACCGGCCGGAAGCATGATAATCAGCGCCGGGATACGCAACTGGCTCGCTATCACCTGCGAACCGACCGCGAGCACCAGGATCAGGCCCACGCCAAGCAGGACTTGATTGGTAGTCATCGCCGGCCCACGACTCTCCTCGTATTGCATTCCTCATGAGAGGCCGAACCTGGTTGCGTTAGCGCATCAGTCGGGCCCCGCGTTGTTCGGCCACCCGGACGAGCAATCTAACTTCGTGCGGCCCAACGCCGCCGGCGCGCAGCTACTCGGCGGCCACGCGGCCGAACTCGGCCACAGCGACCGTTTCCGTGTGTCCGAGTCCCTTGGCTTGTGGCGCCGACTGCTGGCGCCACATCAAACGTAAAGCCCTGCCCATAGTCGGAGGATCGCCATCACCAGCGAGCCAACGCCGGCTCTACATCACAGATGAAAGGCTCCCTTTCCGCGCGACCACGGATCCAACCCGGCTCGTCGCGCCACTTGTGGTCCTCGATAGTTACCGCTGCGGATGCCGGCGCCGGCATGCCGGCGCCGGCGATGATTACGTCGTATCGCCTACTCACTCCAACTCGCTGAGTCGTTCCCCGAGGATGATCTTGCCCGCCGCCTCGATGAGGGCCAGATGCGAGAACGCTTGCGGGAAGTTCCCGAGGTGCCGCGCCGTCGTGGGTTCGAACTCTTCGGCGTAGAGGCCGAGCGGCGACCCGATGCGGAGCAGTTTCTCCATCAGGTCCTTGGCCCGGGCCAGCTCTCCGACGGCGGCGAGGGCGGAGACGAGCCAGAACGAGCAGATGAGGAAGCTGCCTTCCTTGCCCGACATGCCGTCGTCGGTTTCGCCGGTGCGGTAGCGCAGCACGAAGCCGTCCTCGGTGAGGTCCTTGCTGATGGCATCAACGGTTTTGCGGGCGAGGTCATCGGTTGGCTCGACGAACCCGAAGGCGATGGCCAACAACGTTGATGCGTCCAAAGCGTCGGTCTCGTAGTGCTGACGCAGCACCCCGGCGTCGCTGACGCCGTGGGCGAGAATGTCGGCGTGGATCTCGTCGGCCGTGGCGCGCCACTTTTTGGTGAGGTCGTCCTCGCCGCGGATCTCGGCGAGACTGGCGGCCCGGTCCATCGCGACCCAGCACATGAGCTTCGACGAGACGTAGTGCTTCGGATCACCGCGGGCTTCCCAGATGCCCTGATCCGGCTGCTTCCAGATCTTGGTGGCGCACTCGGCCTGGCTCTGCACGATCGGCCACAGCCGCCGTGGCAGGCGCTGGCTGCGTCGGGTGTGGAGCAGGATCGAGTCGAGTGCGGCGCCGAAGACGTCGTTCTGGTGCTGGTTATAGGCGGCGTTGCCAATCCGTACGGGTCGGGCGCCCTGGTAGCCGGAGAGCTCCTCGCGGAACGACTCGGTCAGGTCACGCCGCCCGTCGATGCCGTACATGATCTGTAGCGAGCCGTCCTCGGTGGGTTCGAGGTCGGCCATGAACTGCATGTACTCGTCGGCCTCCCAGTCCAGCGAAAGCCAGTGCAGTGCTTGAAGGGTGAACGTGGAGTCCCGAAGCCAGGTGTAGCGGTAGTCCCAGTTGCGTGCCCCGCCGGGCGTCTCGGGCAACGACGTGGTCGACGCGGCCACGGTGGCTCCGGTCGGCATGTAGGTCATGCCCTTGGTAGCCAACGCCGAGCGCTGGATCGGTTCCCGGTACTCATGATCGGGGATGCGGGCCGTGGCCAGCCAGTGCCGCCAAAACTCCACGGTCGCGTCGATGGCGGCCACCGCCTCCGCTGCGTCCGCCGGCATCTCACGCTTGTCCGACCAGGACAGTGCGCAGTAGACCGTGTCTCCCTTGGACAGCACGTGGCGGCCACGGATCCGATGGCCTTCGATACCGAGCTTGAGGTCTGACCGAAGTTTGATGGTCACATCGGCGCCGCTGCCCACGGCCTGGTGCCGACTGTTCTCCAGTGTCCATGTCGCCGGTGTCCGCCCGTAGTCAAACGCGGGCTCGCAGACCGCCTCCACCTCGACATCGCCCTCGATGCAGGTCGCGGTCCGCACCAGCGTGTGCGATGCGTCCCAGTCCATCGGGGGACGGGTATGCGGCGTCACACAGTCGTCCGTGTCGTGCGGCCCCATCGTCAACGCATCCCGCACGACGATCCAGCCGGTCGGCGTCTTCCACGTCGTCTCGACCACATTCGTGCCGGGGACGTAGATACGCGTGGTCGGATGGTCCATGCCGTACGGTCCGAACCGGAACCTGCCCGCCTCCCGGTCGAGCAAACTGCCGAAGACGCTGGGCGCGTCGAACTTCGGCACACACAGCCATTCCACCGAGCCGTCCAAGCCCACGAGCGCCCCGGTGTGGCAGTTCGACAGGAAAGCGTAGTCGGCAATCTTCGGGAACGGCGACATCTCGGGATGGGTCGTGGGCTCGCTGTCGGCGTTCGTCGTCGGCTCCTTGGCTGTCGTGCGTTCCTTGACCGTCGTGGTCATGACTCCTCCGTCCATGGTTCGCGCCAGCCGCCGTACGCGGCGACCAGCTGATCGGCGGCGGCCGGTCCCCAGCTGCCCGGCTGGTAGGTGTGAACCGGCGGCGGATTGTCCAGGAGCGGTTGCACGATGCGCCATTCCTCCTCGACGCCGTCCTGGCGAGCGAATCGGGTCGGATTCCCGATCAGCGCCGCGTGTAGCAAGATTTCGTAGGGCACCGGCTCGTCGCCGCCGAAGTCCAGGTCGAGGTTCACGCTGCTCGGCCCCTTCGAATAGCCGCGCTGCGCGTTCACGGTGAGCCGGATCCCCGTGGTCGGGTCGAGTCTCATCACGAGCTCGGAGGGGTCCGTCACGTGGATGCCGGGCAGGCCCAGCCCCAGCTTTGGTGCATTTCTGAAGATCAGGCGCAGCTCCGTTTGGGTTACCGGCAGTCGCTTGCCCGTCCGGATGAATATCGGTACGCCATCCCAGCGCCAGTTCTCGATGTCCAGGCGCAACGCGACGTACGTCTCCGTGCTGGAGCCGGGCGCGACGCCGTCGATCTTCTGGTAGCCGTCGTACTGGCCGCGGACATAATGGGACGGATCCGCGGCCTGGACCGCGTTCCAAAGCGCAACCTGCGCGTTCTTGATCGTCTGTGACCCGGAGCCCGCGGGCGCCTCCATCGTCCCCGCCGACGTCAGCTGCAACAGGTGGTTCACCACCACGTCTCGCAGCGCGCCGACCTTGTCGTAGAAGTGACCGCGGTCCTCGACGCCGAACGATCTCGGCCATGGTGATCTGGATGCACGACAGGTCGTTGCGGCTCCACACCGGTTCCAGAACGGCGTTGGCGAAGCGGAGTAAGAGCACCTCCTCAATGCCCGGCTTGCCCAGGAAGTGGTCGATCCGATACAGCTGTGACTCCTGCACGTATTGGTGCATCTCGGCGGCCAGCTCGCGAGCGGAGGCGAGATCGTGGCCGAACGGCTTTTCCACCACCACCCGGCCGTCCCGGATCAGGTCGGCCTTACCCAACCCCTTCACCACCGCACCGAACAAGAACGGCGGGATTTCCAAGTAAAAGACCGGCTTGCGCATGCCCTTGATGGCCCCGGCCACCTTGTCGTAGGTCTCAGGGTTGGCGAAGTCTCCATCCAGATATGACATTCGAGCGGCCAACCGGTCGAAGACATCGTGGTCGAGCTTCTCGCCGGTGGCCTCGATCGACTCCTGGGCCCGCTTGCGCAGGTCGTCCGTGCTCCAGTGGTCGACCGCCACGCCGATGATCGGGCAGTTCAGCAGCGACCGCGCCTCCAAGCGATACAGAGCCTGGAACGTCATCACCTTCGCCAGATCGCCGGTGATACCAAAGATGACGAGCACATCCGCATCATCTGTCGTGTTCATGTGATCGCTCCCCCGATTGTGTCTTGGATAAGTCCAGCAGATCGCCTGCCCCCGGTCCGGCCGATGGCCAACTTCGGTCGCGTCGCTCGGCGTCGGAGTGGTACGTGGTTCTGCCGTGGCGGACGTGTCATGCAGGCCCCCTTTGCCGCGGTACGAGTCTCAGCGCCCATTCAGGCACGGCGGCCTGGTCTCTAGAAGACTGCGATGGGGTTCACTGGCGAGCCGGTGCCGTGGGGCACCCGCAGCGGCGCGACGATGCAGAAGAACTCCCACCGGTCCAGGTGCTCGCACCGAGCCGCGAGTTCGTCGAGCTGGAGGTAGTCGAGCAAGAACAGACCCATCGCGTTGATGGCCAGCACGTGGATCGGAAATGGAACGCCTTCGGTGGTGCTCGGCGCAGCGTCGCTGTTGGTGTCGCTACCGAGGACGGCGATACGTCGTTGGCTGAGCAGCCGCGCGGTCGTCGGGTGTAAGCCGGCCTTTGCGCCGGTGGTGTCCCACGGCCCGAGCTCGGCCAGGCGCCGGTTGTGGCCCAGGCGTACGAACAACAGGTCACCCGGGCCCACACGTACATGTTGGGACTGTTCCGCCGCCAGAAGCTCATGGGCAGTCACCTGATCACCGGGCTCTATCCACGGAACCGAATGCAGCCGAGGAATGTCGAGCAAGACGCCGCGGCCGACGATCCCATCGCTGACCGCGGTGACGTCACCGACCGCCGCACCGTCCGCAGTCGCCGATGAATCCGGTACGCCCGTGAAGAGCTTGCCCAGGTAACTGACGTGGCAGAGCGCGTCCAGGTGACTGTGTCCGTCGTTGTGGTAGTCGGCGCCGACAAAGTCTTTGATGAACTGCTCCGCCTTCGCCTCGTCGTCAGCTAGTTGGGTCATCCGGTGCTGCACCGGAACGGGATTATCGAGGCGTCGATCTCTGTCCATCGGTAGCGACAAGCTCCCTGATGTACCCAAACGAACCAACCGGGATGCGGCGACGATCCGGTCCGGCGTGATGTAGTTGAGCGTCCCTCGCACCGACTTGGCGCCCCACCTGTCCCAGTTCGACACGTCGTGGAACAGCGAATCGAACTCGGCACTCGTAAGGCCCGGCTGTCCGATGGTCACGATGAACCAGGCGCTCTCGGCGCCGACCGTCCCGGGTGGATTCTCCGCAGTTTCACTTGCGTCGGGTCAGGCAACCCGACTGCCGGCGAGAATCCGGGATGGCTATCCATGGTTACCGCGACTCCGGCGATCGGCTCGGTGCCGCGGCCCACTCTTCCCGTCTTTCGTCTCGACGGTGTCGCGCCCCGTCGTCGCGCTGTCGGGCGCATCCGCCGATCTGAGCGCCCGGCCGGCCGGCGATCAAGGGGCCAGCCTGCTTCGTACCGGCTTCGTCCGCTGCCGCGGAGCCCGCGGCGATCTCGCCGACGCCAGCCGCCTCGACGCGGGACGTTGTTGTTGGGTCTTCGCCAAGGTGGCCACGCTGGTCGAGCGTGTACAACACGACCAGCAGCGGTATGACCGTGACGAGTGCGACGACGAACCAGCCGAGCAACCACTTCATCGTAGGTCGACGATCCGGCGCCTTGCGCGATGGTGAGTCGGAACGGCAGAAGGTATGGATATTGCGCGACCGCCCACGCCCAGACGAGCGCGCCGACCCCGACCGCTGCCACGACGCGCAGGCCGCGCGCGAGGCCGCGCCAGCGCCATGACGAGCGACACGCCGAGTGCGAGAACCCCGAGCACGATCAGCGGGATGCTCCGGCTCGTGAGCCGATTGAACATCGAGGGTTCCTGGACGCGCAGCGCGATCGCCACGGCGACACTGCACAACAGCGCCGCGATCCCGGCGATCAACGCGCGGATACGGAAATACTCGCGGAGCTCCGGCACGCCACGCCGCGCGCTCTCGACCACGAGGTATGTCGCGGACACGAACGCGCCGACGGCGACTGTCAACACTCCAACCGTGATCGACACCGCAGTTGACCCAGGCGCTCGCCGGATTGCCGACGCCGTTCGGCGGTACTCGCCCGGACAGGATCGCGCCGAGCGCCGGTACCGAAGAAGAACGGCGTCATCACCGCGCCGATACCGAACAGCCAACCGGCCCACTGGCGACCGCCGGCGCGCGCGGCGTCCTTGCGCAAGGCGAAGTTCGCGCCGCGCAGCACGATGCCGAGCGCCGCGAGGGCGAACGGTACGAACAGTGCCGTCATGATCGCTCCGAACGCGCCGCCGAACGCGGTCCACGTGACGACCAGGATGTAAATCAGCCAGACGTGGTTCGCTTCCCATACCGGCGTGATGACCTCGTCGATCAGCGCTCGCGCCCGCCGGCCGTGTGCCTTGCCGCCGGCGATCAGATCCCAGAATCCGGCGCCGAAGTCCGCGATACCAGACCAGGCGTAGAGCGTGATGCCGATGACGATGACTCCCGCGACCAGATTGGCGGAGGTCACGACGTCCGTCTCCCTCCCCGGTCAGCCGTCGACGCGGCCTCGGTTTCCCGGTCCTCCGCCGCGGCCTCGGGGCGCGGACCATACGGTGCCTCGTCGTCGTCGATGACCGGCGTGAGCCGCCATCGGGTAGCCATCGCTCGGAGCACCACGATGGTGGCGACGCCGAGCAACGCGTAGAGCACGTAGATCACGATCATCGTGACCGTGACACTCTGTGCGGTGGTCACCGCCGATGACGTACGGGCGATGTTGTACACGATCCACGGCTGCCGGCCGACCTCCGTGGTGACCCAGCCGCATTCCATCGCGGCGTACGCCAGGACGCCGGCCACGGCCGCGACCCATAGGAAGATCCGGCCATGCGGCACATCCCGGCGCCGCCAGTACGCGATCACGTAGTAGACGGTGAGCAAGGCGAGCAGGGTGCCGATCAGCACCATGATGTCGAACGCGTAGTGCACAAGTGTCACGTTCGACGCCCGGTTCTGTTTGGGAATCGCGACCAGGCCCTCGACAAACGTGTTGCGCGAGCCACCGGCGAGGATCGAATCGAGCACGGGAATCTTGATCCCGCCGCTGACGGTGTTCGATCCCGGGTGGTAGATGCCGAACAGGTACTCCGCCTGGTCTGTGCCGGACTTTGTCACGATCTCCATCGCGGCGAACTTGGCCGGCTGGTTCTGGTAGACCCACCGTGCGATCTGGTCGCCGACGACGAGCTGGATCGGCGCCAGGATGGCTCCGATCGTGAACGGGATCAGGATGCCCAGCCTGTGGTAGCGGTCGCGGCGGCCGCGGAGCCAGCCGACGACGTACACCGACGCGACCGTGAACGAGGCGGCCATGTAGGCCGCGATCAAGAAGTGCGTCAGCTCCCACGGCAACGCCTTGTTGAACATGACGCTCAGCGGGTCGATCTTCGTCGGCCGTCCGTTGGCATTCAGGGAGAAGCCCGCCGGCGCGTTCATCCACGAGTTCACGGAAATGATCGACGTTGCCCCGATGATCGCCACAAACGGGATCGGGAATCCGAACCAGAAGTGCGTCCACGGCTTCATCCGGCGCCACCCGTAGATGTAGATCGCGACGAGCAGCGCCTCGAGGAAGAACGATATCCCCTCGATCGCGAATGGCAGGCCGAACACGTCCCCGAACACCCTCGTGAAGTTCGGCCAGAGCAGGCCCGAACTCGAACGACAGCACGGTGCCCGTCACCGCGCCGACGGCAAACGTCAGAGCCGCGGCGTGCGACCACCGCCGCGCCAAGGTCAGCGCGGCCGCGTCGCCATGCTTGATGCCCTTGTAGTTGGCAATCAGCATGATCGTCGGCAGCGCCACACCCAGCGGTACGAGCAGGATGTGGAACGCCAGCGTGAAACCCATCTGCGAGCGGGCCGGCGTGAGCTGTACCGGCCCCGCTGCAAGGGCGAGCAACGTGGTCGTCACAGCGCGCGCCTCAGCCGGCGGACCGGGTCGGGCGCGCGCCCGCGGTCGCCGTCGCGCCGAGCCGCCCGAGCAGGTGGTCGCCGACCCGGATCGCGTTCGCCATCGCGGTCAGCGCCGGATTCACCGCGCCGATGCTCGGATACACGCTCGTGTCGACGACGTACAGATTGTCGACCTCGTGTGCCCGGCAGTCGGCGTTCACCACCGACGTGGTCGGGTCGTTGCCCATCCGGCAGGTGCCTGCCTGGTGTGCCACGCCAGCGATCGGGATGTCGGACTTCATGTATTCGAACCGGTGCACCAGGTGGTTCTCATGCAGTCCCAGGCTGCCGAGCATCGACTTCATCTGTTTGTAGAGCCGATCCGCCGCGGTTTGGTTGCTGGGCTTGTACACGAGCCGAACATTGCCGTCCTGGTTAAGCGTCACCCGGTTATCCGGCGTCGGCAGATCCTCGGTGGACAACCAAATGTCGACTGCGTGACGCGCGACCTCCTCCAACGTGAACGTCGGTGCGAGCTTCGCGATCGCCTTCTCACCGCGATAGTGCTCCGGCTGCGACTTGCCGATCATCTGAATATTGCCCATCGGATACGGGAAATCCGGCCCCTCGAAGTAGAAGTCGTTGACGCCCAACGTCTTCTGGAACACGGTCGGGTTCGGCTCCTTCGACAGCGCCAGCACCGCCTGGCTCTCATGGAACATGTAGTTGCGACCGACCTGGTCGGAGCCGTTCGCGAGACCGTTCGGGTGCTTGTCCGTGGCCGAACTCAGCAGAAGCTTGGCGCTGTTTGCCGCACCGCACGCCACCACCACGATGTTCGCGGCGTACCTCTCGTGATGGCCCTCGTGCTCGACCACGACATTGGTGATCTCGTTGCCGGCCGGGTTCGTCTCCAGCCGCACCGCCATTGCGTCGGTCAGCAGCGTGACGTTCTCGAACTTGAGCGCCGGCCGGACACCCATCACCTCCGCATCCGCCTTAGCGTGCAACGGACACGGGAATCCATCGCACGAATTGCAGCGCACGCAGATGCTGTACGGCATGTTCGCCTCGGTCAGCAGCACCCCGCAAGGCGCATGGAACGGGTGATGTCCGGCGGCCGCGAGATCGTCGGACAGCTGCTGGATGCGCGGCTCATGCGACACCGGCCCAAACGGATACGCCGTGCTCGACGGCCCCTCCGTCGGGTCCTCGCCGTGCACACCGCGCACCGCGTACATCTGCTCCGCCGCCGAGTAGTACGGCTCCATATCCATGTACGAGATCGGCCACGCCGGCGAGATCCCGTCGTGGTGCCGAAGCTCGCCGAAATCGCGTTCCCGCAACCGATACAGCGCCGCACCATATAGCTTCGTCGCGCCGCCGACGTAGTAGTGCACCTGCGGCTGGAACGACTTGCCCTTGATGTCGGTCCAGGAGTCCGGCGAGATGTAGCGGCCGTCCACGAACACGTCCTTGGTGTCCCAGTTTGCTGGCTCGCGCGGCAAGAAGCCACCACGCTCCAGCAGCAGGATCCGCTTGCCGGACGGCGCGAGGTGGTGCGCGAGCGTACCGCCGCCGGCGCCGGTACCGATAATGATGACGTCGAATGCGGACGGCATATCCCCACCGTTCATGACATCTCCTCCGGTATCACGTCGCCGACAATGATGCGGCTCGCCCTGTCGTCAGCCATATCAATCCCCCGATGACGGTTAGCGTTGTGATGTGTCGCCCGACGAAGGTCCGGACTGCTTCGCGGTCGAGTCGTGCCAACGGATGCGTGGCAGGTTGACCGTGTCCGGATCGAGCAGCTCCGCGGAGCGATGATCGGGCCGGACATAGAAGTCCTCGGCCCACGACAGGAACGCCTTCACCTCGGCACCGATGTTCGCGAGGAGCGCGGCATGCACGCCGAGCCACGCAGCAAACGCGACGCGGCCGTTCAGCTCGTGCCGATGTGGCCCGATCTCGGCGACTGCGGCACGGCGGCCGATCATCGCCATGATGCCCTTGTCGTGATAGCGGAACCGCTCCAGCTTCTCGTCATTCAGATCGGCCATGATGTTGCGGGCGGCCCAGTCGCCGGCCTGCTGCGCGACACTGCCGAGCTGCGGGAGAACGTTGCCGTCCGCATCCGGGATGTTTGCCGCGTCGCCGACCGCGTACACGCGCGGAAAGCCTTCGACGGTGAGGTCCGGGAGTACGGTCACTCGTCCGCCGTGACCGACGTCGAGGCCGGACGTCTCGACTACCGGCGCCGCCTTCTCACCGCCGCCCCAGATCGCCAAGTGGGTTTTGATCGTCGTCCCGTCGGCCAGCTTCACGTGGTCGCGCGCCACCTCACTCACGCCAGTCCCGAGCATCAGCTCAACACCGCGGTGCTTCAGCTGTTTTGCCGCGTACGCGTGCGCCTCGTCGGAGAACGGGCCGAGCGGCGCATCGCCGAGGTCGACCACGATGATGCGCGCGGCGTCAATGTCCATGTCCGGGTAGCGGTGCGGCATGACGTCACGTACAAGCTCCGAAATCGCACCGGCGACCTCGACGCCGGTCGGCCCGGCACCGACCACCACGAAGTTCAGCGCGCCGTCGCGGATCAGTTCGGGCTTCCGCGCGACATCCTCGAACAGCTGAAGGATCCGGGATCGCACGCCCGTCGCGTCCGCCAAGGAGTACAGCGGGAATGCGAACTCCTTCGCGCCCGACGTACGGAAGAAGTTCGGCTGCGCGCCAGCGGCCAGGACGAGAAAGTCCCCAGTTACTGTGCTTCCGTCGGCGAGCGTCACCGAGTGGGCGGCGGCATCGACCGATGCCACCTCCTCGGTACGCGGTTCCACGTTGTGGTGGTGCCTGAATATCTCGTCGAGGTTGAACGAGACGTCGCCCGGCGTCAACTCGGCCGTGGCGACCTGATAAAGAAGCGGCTGAAACTGGTGGAAGCCGTTGCGATCGAAGATGATCGCGCGCACGCCCTTATCGACGCCCAGTCGCTTGGCACATGCGACCCCGGCGAACCCACCGCCAACGATCACAACGCGAGTCGATTGGGAATCGCTCATCTGCGCTCCCGATTTTCGCTGCTGGAGACGACGCAAGCGATCATGGTCAGATCGCGTCCGGTCGCCGGCTGAATTAAATTCACCCTACAAGGCGTGGATGGCTTTGTCGTGAAATGTTGGCTTTTCCCGGACGCTCGATCACCCTGAGGCCCGGGCTGCTGGCTTCGCCGAATCTGCCTTGGCCCGTTTGCGGCTGGCGAGGACGTACTTGACGGCCTCCATGGCGAGGAAGGCGGTGACGACGGCGATCAGGATCGGCGCGGTTTGCAACGCCCCGACCTGGGTCAGGAACGCGGCTGTCAGCACCATGGAAAACGGCGCGGGCAGGACCGCCCCGGGGACGGCGGCGATCAGGCAGGTGAACGCCAGCCCGAGTGGCACACCGGGGATGACCTGATGGACGAGGACCCCGGCGGTTCCGCCGATGAACAGCGAGGGGAAAATCGGCCCACCGATGAAGCCGCTGCCCTGGCTGACGGCGAAGGTGAGCATCTTGCCGATCAGGATGGCGATGATCAGACCCAGGCCGAGCGCCCCTGGGTTTTTGATGACGGTCTTGAGCTGATCGCTGCCGGAGAACATCGTCAGCGGCAGTGCGACGCCGACGATCCCGAATATGACGCCGCCCAGCGTTGACTTCACGATGGCCGGGGCCTTGAGTCGGCTAAACAGCCTCGCCGCCGCCATCATGAACGCGGCCAGCAGCGTTACCACCAGGGCCGCGAACAGGCCCAGGGGAACCCCGGCCAGTAGCTGCCAGTCCTCGAACTTGTAGGACGGCACCTGGTAGTCGTCGAGGAACACGGCGCCGGCGATGGCGAAATAGATGCCGAACGAGACGCTCGATGCCACGATCTCCGCGGCGAGAGCCTTGGTGAATCGGTGCCCGCCCGGGCGGGCGACCTCCAGGATCAGCAGCACCACGATCACCGTGCTGGAGAACAACCCGCCGTAGGCGCCGGCGAATCCGGATAGCGTGTTGACCTGGGAATCCTCTTTGGCCAGTGCCCTTCGCTGGGCCAGCCAACTGCCCGCCCCGCCGCCCGCGGCGCCCAGCGCCTTTTCCGGGCCGAGACTGGCGCCACCGATTAGCGACACCGCCGAGACGGCCGCGATCCCCGGCACCAGGCGCGGATCGACGTGCTCGGTGCTCAGGTCGGCGACCAGGCCGGGAACCTCTTCGGGCAGGCGGGTCAGGCGGCGCAGCAGCCCGACGACGGCACCGGCCGCCGCGGCGACCGCGACCCACCACCAATGCCCGCCGAACCAGCCCGGATGGGCATCGCTGTACCACTTGCCCCCGAGCTTGATCACTCCGATGAACACCAGGCCGGCGAACGCGCCGAAGACCCCCAGGACCACCGCGTAACCCATCAGGACCCAGAACTCCCGCTTATGGGTCACCGGCGGTGCCGCGCTCGTTCCGGCCGAGTTGGTCACGACGCGGACCTCAAGGGAACACTGGCGTGGCTGGGGCGTTTATGGTGCGGCTCCGATGGGGACGGCCGTGGCGGCGGCTTCGGCGGCTGAATCAATTCGACTCTAACAAGGCGTGGTCGGCTTTGTCGGAAATGTTAGCTCTCTCCGACGCCGGAGAGATCGCTCGTCGCAGGGAGCCGCCGCCCCAGGGAGTTGGCGCGGGCGGGTTGGGCATCGGCCGGCAGTGGCTTCAATGGACGGGCCGCCGGGTCGACCCTGACACCCAGCGGCGTCGGACCCTGAGACCTAGCTACTGTCCGGCTTGGCGCTTGACCGCATCCGATCGGTCGGTCAGGCCGATTGTGAGGCTGGCTTCGGCGACTTTTGGGCAGTGAGCTTGGTGAGCAGGCCGGCGAGGAGCATGACGAGGATGCCGATTCCGACGCCGCACAGGGTCCAGAGCACCCGGTCGCCTTCGGCGGAGTAGTTGTCGGGTTGTGGAAGGTCGACCAGGATCAGCGCTGCGGCTGCGATGGCGCTGCTGTACCACGCATAGTTCCAGGTGCGGATCGCCGTCGCGTGCATGATCAGGACGATCGCTACCACTTCGAGTCCGTGCTCGACCGCCACGAGTCTGAGTCCGTGCTCGTTGACGGGTATGAGCAGGAGCAGCGCGGCGGCGGCGGCGCCGATCAGCGCCCCGGCAACCCGCTGTGCCGAAGCGAGTGTGGACTGGGCCAGGCTGGACTTCAGCGCGACAATGGTCGCGATCGGTAACCAATCGCTGTACGACAGGTTCAGGCCGAAGGCAATCGCCGTACTCCCGGCTATGGCGAGAGCACGGATCACCGCAAATAGCGCCAGTGGCGCGGTCAGCTTCCGCCGTGCGGTGTCGCCAGGGATCTCCGCGATCGGCTCAGGCTGGTCTTTGCGGCCACGGATCAGCCATTCCACGAACGTCACGGCGATCCACAGCGCTGACCCACCGGTCCAGGCAACCACCTGAGCCCAGGTGTAGTTGGTGATGTGGGTGTGTTTATGGAGGCTGAACGCGAGCGACAAGGCGATGAGAAACCACACATTGAGCAGGATGCCTGCGACGAACCGATGTACCCCGAAGATGACGGCCAGGCTGGCCACCAAGGTCACCCCGGAGGCCGCCAGCACCAGCCAGCCCCAACTGCTACCGCCGATACCGAAGGCCAGCGCGGTGAGCCCGGCGCCGACGAGCGCATAGCCGGCAAGGTCGAATGCGCGGCGACCATAGGCGCCGCCCGGGTCGGCCACAACGGTCAGCAGTGCGCCGAACAGGGCACTGAGAAGGTACTGCTCGTACCCGATCGCCCAGAAGACGACCAGCGGCACGAGCATGACGTCCAGGAACATCACCCCGCGGGGCCAATTCAGTCCGGCGGGGTTCAGATGGAACACCTTCGACAGAAAGCCCACGGCTCCGCGCCAGTGGCGCCGCCTTCCTCGTTGGCTTGTGTCGGGAGTAGTCATCGTCGCTCGCCTTTCGCCGACCATTTCGCTCAGGTTCGCGTCGGCTTATTGATCACGGCAAAGTGGAAAACCCGGATAAGAATGTGTGCGTTGCCGGCCGGCGTACGCATCGGACCGCACGAGCGTGCGGCTGTCCTGACCGCGGAATATCAGGGCTGATGAGCTCAGCGGTGGCGACCCTTGTAGCGGAGCGACTAGCACTGGTGGCAGCCATACCGGTCGATCAATCTCGGCCGGGCGCGGTCATCGACCGCCAACGGGTTTGCGCACGCCACACCGGCTAATCGGTCGCAGACGATCACGACATGGGGTACGGCAGGGCTCATGCATACGTTCATGCTCGCGCTGGTCGATCGGAGATGTGGGCAAACCAGCTATCTCCCGCGCGGGCGACCTTCCAGAGCCATCCTCGCCGCCGGTTTCGCCGGCTCGCATGCAAGCGCGACCAGTAGCCAGGTCAGTCGACGCCAACACCCGGAAGGAACAGCCGTCGTCGCAGGCGAGTGTCGACATCAAGCCAGACGAGGGCGGCTTTCGATAAAGCTCCAAGTCGAGAATCTTGGGCAGCATCGCGATAACGATCGGTACCGCCGCGAGCGCGCCACAATCGGGAGAAGGCTCACAAGGGCTCGCGTCATGCATTGGAGCATCGCGCGGCGAGCCATTCAGGACCGGGAAGTGGCGACTTCGTGCGAACGTTCCCGCGTTCACATTCGTCGGCTGTCCTCTAGCTCATCCCGCTGGGTGAGGTTGCGCCAGGAGGTGAGCGACGAGCATGAACCGCGAGTCATCGCACGCTGACGCCGGCCGTGATCGCCGAGCGCGACAGTCCCTGGCTTTCTTAGCGCCTCGCCTGCGGCAGGTGCTCGATGCGCTCCCGCCCGCATCGGGAGCGGTCGTCATGGCCTTCGGCATCGTCTCCATCGATCTCTACACCAACCGCCAACAGGTTCTCTCGGGCCATCACACTCTGGTTCGCAGTCGGCGTCTGGCTGCTACTGGCCGTTTTGCTGGAGCTGCGGCTGGCGCACCAGCGTGATTGCTTCGAGCGTGACGCCAGCTCATCCGGGGAGTTCACGGGCGTAGCTGGCACAGCCGTACTCGGCACTGGGGCCCGTTGCTTCTGCGACCGTCGCGGGAGCGGACCGATCCTCATGGGTTCCCGGCTGCGGGCGGTAAGTTCATCGATGCCCGTAGCGTGACGAGAGGGGTATCCGGCACCTGGATAAGGCCCCGGGTCGGTCGGTCCAGATCGATGATGGTGTACACGAGCAGCGCCACGATCACCGCGGCCAGGATTAGCGGCACGATGCCCCGGCCGAGCACGCCAACGTGTAGTCCGAGCAGGGACAGGGTGACCGCCGCTCCGAAGATCTCGAGCAGCAGCACCTCGAACGGGATGCGGTTGCCGAGGCCCGCCACCCGCACCGTCTGCTCATCGATCATGTCATTCAGGCTCTCCTCATACAGGCGCGGCGCGGTGGCGGTTGGCTGTTCCTGTACGGCCTGAGCGGCCAGCCGCCACAGTGGGCGTTGCAGTGCGTCAGCCTGGGCGATCACCCGGCGGGCTGCGGCGCTGCCGGGTACGACCTCCGACAGGCGAAGCTCAGCGTCGGTGTAACGCGTGAGCAGGACCAGCGACTGGCTCCGGATCGGTTCCGGCAGGGTCTGCGCGCGCAGATACGCTGTGCCGATCGTGTTGGCGTCGTCGACGACGGCTTGACGGCGGCTTTCATACCGGCCGACTGCGAGCGACAGGCCGAACGCCAGGATCAGGCCCATAAAGCCGATCAACGCGGCCTGGAGGACCCCGAATGTCTCCTTGCCGGACTCCCGCTTGTTGCGTAGGGAACGTCCCAGCAGTAGGCCGCCGGTCGCCGCACCGACAAGAACTATCAGCAGCAGCAGCGCCAGCAACGGGGTGGGAAGCGCGAAGAGCACCGCCCACCTCCGGACGAAATACGCTAGCGCCGGACCGGGGTCGACGTTGACTCGCTGTCATCAAACGCGATCATGGACCGCGAAACGCGTGAAGTCCGGGCGACCGCGAACTGAAGAGCCGCAACGACCACGCTATAGGTAGATTTCGGCTACCGCTGGCGATTCAGGCTGTTCGGTTCATCTGTGTACTAGTCATGCCCGGCAGGGGATTCCGGCCGCGTCCGGGACAGCGTTCGCGGCGGGGGTGCTCGCGAGTCGAGGCGTCGTCCGGGAACGGGTTCGAGCATGGCTAGTACCGACCGCATTCCGATCAGGTCATCCAGAGTCGGGGCAGTCCTCCTCCACGCGCACTTGCTGGCGAGTCTAGAAAGCGCGGTCGTGACGACCACCGAGTTCCGCCGCCGCGAGCTCCGCTTCGACCCAGCCGGTCACGGCCTCGATATCCACCACACCGCTCGTGTCGACGTCCAACGCTGGGCCGAGACCGAGCGGCCGCACCGGCCGACCCCACAACTCGTCCTCGCTACGCGCCGAGTCGAGGTGGCCGGCATCACGACCGGCCGACCTCGCGCGGTACCG
This sequence comes from uncultured Actinomycetota bacterium, assembly GCA_963724705.1. Taxonomy (GTDB): domain Bacteria; phylum Actinomycetota; class Actinomycetes; order Mycobacteriales; family Micromonosporaceae; genus DASQPR01. The sequence continues at coordinate 245,027 of CAVRVS010000002.1, read as the reverse complement.
GTGTCGGGCGACTGGCAGCGGGACAACGCAACACAGCTCCACGATCGGACCGGGGAGCGCACGGACGAGTGGCCGTGTGTAGTCGAACCAGGTGCTGTCCAGCACCGCAGCCGGGCATCGCTGAGCGACGCGCAACATGGCCAGCACGGCCGCCCGGCCGAGTCGGCGTGACTCGGCGACTGTCTCCGGCCGGCCGAGCGCCTCCATCAGCGCTTCCTTGATTTCGTCCTTGGCCAGCACCGGCAGCGCCAACCGATCGGCGACGGCGCGCGCCACGGTGGTCTTGCCCGAGGCGGGCCATCCGCTCACGAGCACAAACCCATGGACGTCTCGCACATTACCGCTAATGCGCTGCATCCCGACCGCCTCCACCTGCTGGGCCACCGCATCTGGTGGCAGTCAGGCCTTGACCGGATCCTGCCGCAGATCGTTGCCAAGGTCGAACTCGACTCGGGTGAGCTCGATCGACACGCCGCGTTCCAGCCACCGGTCTTGCCGGTGACGTTGGCCCGGTTGCCCCGTGGGGTGCGAATGATGAGGTAGAGCACCTTCAGCGCGACCTGATCATTTGCGGTGCGACAGACAATCCACAGCCCAAGCCTCACGGTCGAACCGTTCCAGTGCCAACGGGTTGACACAGTCCCTCACCGGATAGCTCCTTGATCGCGACCGACCCGTCCAGACGCAGGTCACGGCCGCCCCAGACAGTGGCCATACCTCCGCCGCCGAGCATCCGCTCGATACGGTAGCGACCGTCGAGCAGGCGCCTACGCGTCAATGCAGGAGTGCCGGTCGGTCGCGGATGACGTCGTCGACGTCGATGGGCTGCCCGGCGAGGGCACGAGTATCCACAACCGTGACGGCAGCCTGGTGATCAGTGGGGCAGCGCTCGTAGTTCTATGGGACTCGGGACAACCTCCGGCGATCATGTATACGCTGCTGGCGGACGGGTCAGCTGCGTACAGCGCTTCGTCATTACGGGCGACGGCCGCCGCGTCACCCACTTACTCCTGCGGGAGGAGCGACCGTTCCGTCACAACGAGATGACCATCGCTGCCCGGGCTGTGACCGGCATGGACGGCGGATTACTCCACGACCTCGGCCCGAACCAGATCGAGGATGTTACGGCGGCCGTCGACTAACGACCGTCGGGACGTTCCCCCTGTGCTCGGTTTGACCGGAACAGCGCTTTGAACGGCGGGGCGGCACCTCCAAACTGGGTTCATGGCGGGCTGGGTCGCCGGGTAAGGGATGTCGCGGTGGCCACCGTCGTGAAGTTCCAGCGGGACCGCTCGGCGCGTCTCGCCGCTGGCATCGCGTTCTGGGCCTTCTTTGCGGTGTTGCCGCTCTTGCTGGTGCTGGTATCGCTGCTGGGCTTCTTTCTCACCGACTCCACCAGGTCCGAGGTCATGCACAACGTGGCCGCGCTGTTCCCCCTCATCGACACAGCGAACGTCGGTGGTCTCAAGGGGAGCGTCTGGAGCATCGTCGTGGGGACCGCCACTGCGTTGTGGAGCGGCACCCAGCTGATGCGAAGCGCCGAGTTTGCCTTCAACTCCGCGTGGGAGATTCCCGCAGTCGAGCGGCCGAGGATCGCTGAACAGATGAAACGGGCCGTTCTGACCCTTTCCACAATCGGACTCGGGCTTGTCGTGAGCGCGCTCCTCAGTGGATTGCTGACCGGTCGCAGCAGCGACGTGCACCTCGGCGCAGCGGGGAAGGGCCTCGGCTACGTGGTATCGGCCATCCTGGACGTAGGTCTGTTCCTCCTGGCGTTTCGGATACTCACCGATCGCCGGATCACGTTCCGGCAGGTCCTACCTGGTGCCGTTCTGTCAGGGATGGCGTTCTGGTTGCTGGAGTTCGTCTCCTCGCTCGTCATCTCGCGCCGCCTCCAGGACGCGGAGCCCACGTACGGTCACTTCGCGACCGTCATCACGATCCTCTGGTGGTTCTACCTGCAGGCCCTTATAACGCTCGTTGGCTCCCAGCTGAACGTCGTCCTACATCTCCGGACTGGCGAGCGTAGGCGACCGAGCCGCCGGGGCCGTGCAGGGTAGTCCCCGCGAGGCAGCCGTCGGTGCGTGACGCTCTGCGGTGGCGAGGGGTTGGATGCGCAGGGCGCAGCCTCGGTGCGTATCCCAGGTCGCAGTGGCCACGTCGGTCGGCGCCATCGGCGATGTCGGTTCAGTGCCGGATCAGGGCGGTTATGGTGTAATTCGTGAACCGTGTGGTGAGCGTCATCTTCCGGGCGATCCCCCTTGCCATGACGGCCGTCTGTGTCGGCTTTGGTCTGGACGTGTGGCTAGCCGCAGGAGGGACGTCTGGGAACTTTGTCGCCGGTCGGGTGGTCACGTTTCTCGGTTCAATCTGCTTGTGCCTCTTCTGCGCCGGAGCGACTATCAATCTCCAGTTGATTGGCCGCTACACCACTCTTGATCGGGTCTTCTATCCGACGATTGCCTATCTGGCGGCGGCGGGGACGATCGCATACGGCGCATATCTATTCGCGGGAGCGCCGAGCAGCGGCCTGAACGAGCGATACGTGGCCGGTCACGTCGTCTTCGGACTGGGATTGATCAGCGGTTGCGTAGCGACGGTCGCAACAGCCGCCACCAAGTTCTCGCTCATTGCGGAGAACTCGCAGTCCGCCGAAGGACATCGGCGGGTCCCCCCGACAGGCTTCCCTCAGGCCGCCGTGTTGGCGCTGAGCGCCATACCCGTCGTGCTGGCGATCGTCGCGTGGGTCTTCTCGATCGACAACCTCGCCAGGACGACAACGCCGGGAAGGTTCACGGTGGGCAATGTCGTCGCCGGTCTGGCCATGATCTGCACATGCCTGATCGGTTTGGTCCTGACCCTCGTCCGCCAGGTGCAGAACACGTACGGTCAAAGGGATCGGATCACGTGGCCCTGGCTCGTGATCGTCATGGGGTCGCTCAGCCTGATCTGGGGGATCGTCCTGCTCGCCTTGGACAGCGAGTCCTACTACTTGACGCCTGGCTTCGTATTGATCGGGTTGGGGCTCATCTGCTTCAGCATTCTGACCAAGGTGGGTTTGCTCGCCGTCGTGTGGCGCCGGACATTCGCCCTTGCCGACCGGGTGCCCTTGCTCGATACTCTCACAGCACTCACGTGTCTCTTCCTCGCTGCGTTCGCGTTCCAAGCAGCGGTGGCCGACTCCAATGTGTTCATACCGGCACGGGTGCTGGTGGGACTGGGAGCGATCTGCTTCTCGCTCTACGCGGTCGCCCACGACTAAACCACAGACAGGCTCGCCCGCTGCCGGTCCTTCGGGTTGATGACCCGACGCATAGCGCCTGACCAGTTGCGGTCGCCGAAACCGCACGCCGCTACGGCTGCTCCGTGTCAAGCCGCGGCGGATGATGCCGGTTTGGTCGGTGTTCGGGCACCTTAGGAGCCAGAGCGCTCGCTGCGCTGGGGCATGCTGCCGATGATCTTCCCGACGGCGACGATGAGGAACAGCTGCCCGGTCACCGCCTCCAGCACCGCGAACGTCTGCCCAGGGTTGGCGGCCGGCACCAGGTTGCCGTACCCGACGGTGGTTATGGTGACGAAGCTAAAGAACAGATCCTGGCTGAGCGTGCCGTGCCCCGCCGAGCCGAAGAACGGCACGCTGCCGAACTCGCCCGCCGTCCGGTAGGCGAAGGCGAAGAACATACCGATCAGCAGGTACGCAGCGATGGCGCCGAGCAGCGCCTCGGTGTCAATTTTCCGCACCAGCATCCGATGGCGCACGATGGAAAACGGCGCGATCAGGTAGAGCACGCAGCAGGCGACGAATATCACTTCCAGCTCGCCGCCCGGGTTGTGCGCAAAGAAGCCCACAACCGCGACGACGGCGGCCAGGCACAGCACTATGCCCGCAATGAGTCGAGTCACGTGGCGCGCCTGCGAGATGCGGAGGGTGAGCCAGACCGTCGCCAGCTGGACGGTCAGCACGATCGAAACGGCGCGCGTCTCGGTCACCGATACCGACACCACGTAGGTTGCCACGACAAGCAACAGCACGAGCCCATAGCTATCGACCGAGACGAAAGAGCGTCCGAGGCGGCGCCACCACCGCGACTCGCTCCCCGCATTGTCTTCAGCGAACTCCGGCATTTTGCCTCCAGCGCCGCCGGGGGAACGTTGTTACAGCATTCAGGTTGGCGCGCCCGCTGGCAATGACCGCCGCGCCTGTTCCGCGGTGGCTGTCGCCGGATGAGCATGGGAGACGACCAGACGATTCCGAGAGCACCTGATGACCACCAGCGCAGATCGATGACGATGCCCATGAGGATCCGCAGCCACGTCTGCTGCCCGTCGATACGGCCCGGGTCCCGGACGATCAGTACCCACAGGCAGCACGGCTAGGACCGTCCAGGTCGACTGGACCTGTTGACCGGCCGGGAGCGTCACACGCGGGCCGACAACGGCAGATCCCAACGCCGGCGGCCGGCGCGCGTGAGGGCTGCGCAAGTGTCCACAGTGGCGCGAGGCTCACCGTCGGCGGTCTGGTGACCTCCCCGGTGGGTGGCGCGACAGTTGTCCCGGATGGCGGTATGGCAGAGCTACTCGTTGAGGAGATCGCGTTGACGCGATCCGCGCGCGGCGCGAAGGAGAGGCGTCCGGACCAAACCCCAACTGGCCACGACCAGCGCCCCGACCGACGCACGTACCACGATTGGACGGTCACGCTGGCGCCGGCACCACATCGCCGGCCGCACAGACCAGCCGTCACATGCACGGCATGATCATCGAATCCGAGCAATTCAACGGACGAACCTCAACTGCCGTACTAATTCAGGCCTCGGCGAGGGCCTCACCGAACTCTCGCATCAACTTGTTGTGTCTGTTCGTGCTCAGCGTGTGGCCGACGCCGAGCAACAGGGCTACCGGCCACTCAACGAGTCCCACGGCGGCCAGGGCGGTGACTCCGCCGATGTACACCAGGTCGTCCTTCGCCGGCAAATGGACGGCCCCGATGACCGGGAGATCGATGTGGGTGCTGTTGCGTCGCACGGCGCGCTCGGCGGCGAGCGCTGCATGCGCGACCGGAAATCCCCACTCTGGTCGGCCGTCAGCCGGCGTGGCAGCCTGTTGCTCGCGCGGTCGCGCCGACGCGCGACGGCTGCGCTCCGCAGGCACGCGCCCGCGCTGATTGGTCGGCTTCCGACCTTTCGGTACGCCCGTCGCTTTACGGGCCGGCGCGCGGGCTCGCGCGGTACGCGTGTTGGTGGACTCCAGTGCATTGGTTGTTGTCATGGCACGCTCCTCTCTATGGCTTCGCGCCCGCTTCGGCGAGACGCGTGGCCGCCGTACTCGTCGTGACGGCACTTGCCACGCGAGTAGCCGCGGCGCGTAGGCGCTCCATGCCTCGGGTTGCGTCCGGCAGCCACTTGGTCGGTACGGCTCCGATGGCGCTGGCCGCGACGGCTGCGCCGAGTACGGTGGTCCAGCCGACGGGGCCGAGTGGCCGTGATCCGAAAAAGTGGCTGATGCCCGGTGTCTGTACGGTGCCGACGAGTGCGGCGAACGACAGGCCGACGGCGCCGAGTACGTACGGGTCGCCGTGTGACGCCATTGCCGTCTGCGCCAGTTGCGACGCAACCAGGGACGCGACGGCGACGGTGCTGGCGCGCCCGGCTGTGCCGGTGAACCGGGCGGCCAGCCAACCGCCGGTCGTGCCGAGCGCGGTGGCGATCGCGCGCCGCGTCACCTCATCGGTGAGGGCGGTGCCCAACGATGACTCCGGCCCTTCGCTCGCCAGCGACTCGGTGCTGAGGCCGCGCGGCGTACGGGATGCCACCGTGAGCGCCGGAAGCAGATCCGTCATCAGATTGACGAACAGGAGCTGGCGCGCGTTGAGTGGCGGGGTTGCCGATATCGCGGAACTACCGACGGTGAACAGGATCTCGCCGAGATTGCCGCCGAGCAGCAGCGCCACCGCGTCACGGACCGACGCCCACATGGCGCGGCCGGCGATCACCCCGTCCGCGATCGTCTCGATCTGACCGTCCACCACGATCATGTCCGCCGCTTGGCGGGCCGCCGCCGTGCCTTGGTCGCCGAGGGCGATGCCGACGTCGGCCAGGCGGATCGCGGGCGCGTCGTTGGCGCCGTCACCGGTGACCGCGACGACTCGACCGGCTCGTCGCAGCGACCGGACCACGGCCACCTTGTGCGCCGGGCTGACCCGTGCGAAGACGGCGGCCTTGGAGACCAGTGCATCGAGTGTTTCGTCGTCGGCCTCGTCCAACTCGGGCCCGGTGACGACCGCGCCGCCGTTGAGTAGATCCAGTTCCGCGCCGATCGCCTCAGCCGTGCTCGGGTGGTCGCCGGTCAGCATGACGACGTTGACGCCGGCGCTGCGCAACCGCCGAACCGCTTCGGCCGCCGTCGGCCGCGTCGTATCGGCGAGTCCGAGCAGCCCGCGCAGTTCCAGGTGATCCACCCGATCCTCGTCGAGATCCCCGCGACGCGACGCCTTCCGTTCGGCGATCGCCAGCACCCGGAGCCCTTGCTGAGCCAGCCGATCAACCTCGGCGTCGACCTCGCGCCGGTCCCGACTCGTCAGTGGTCGCATCCGGCCGTCGCGCGTCCACGCGACGCACCGGGGCAGCACCACCTCCGGGGCACCTTTGACGCTGATCATCTGCGCCGCAGGCACGTGGCCGAGGACGGCGTGGTAGCCGCGTCCGGGCTCGAACGGCAGCTCTCGAACCATCCGCCAGCCGGCAGCCTCGTCGGTGATGCTGACGCCGGCGTCTTCGGCGCCCGTGACGACCGCGCGGTCGGTCGGGTGGGGTAGGACCTCGCCGCCGTTCGGCACCGGGCTGGCCCGCAGGGCGGTGGCGACGATGCCGCGGAAGTCGGGGCCCGCTTCTTCGACTGGCCGATGAGCGCGTCCATCGGAAACCGCGCGGAGCTGGATGCGGCCCTCGGTCAGCGTTCCGGTCTTGTCGAAGCAGACGACGTCGACGCGGCCCAACGCCTCCATCGCGCGACGATTGCGTACGAGGATGTTGTGTCGCGCGAGACGTTTGCTGGCACTCAACTCCGCTGCCGTGGCGACGAATGGCAGACCCTCCGGTATCGCGGCGACGGCGAGCGCGACCGAGGCGTTGATCGAATCCGCGAGGCGGCCGCGTGCGAGTCCGCCGAGAAGCAATGCCGCGGCGGCGGCGGCGGATACGGGTAACGAGGCGGCGGCCATCGTGCGTAGGCGCGCCTGTACCCCACCGGCGGGCGCGTCCTCGAGCATCATGCTTGCGCTGCGACCCGCCTCAGTGGAACTGCCCACAGCCACGACGACGGCGGTCGCGGTGCCGGCCGCGATCGTGGTGCCTGCGTAGACCATGCAGGTACGGTCGGCGATCGTCGCGGCGAGGGTCGGTGCGAGGTCCTTCGCCACGGGCATCGACTCCCCCGTCAGCGTGGACTCGTCGACTTCCAGTTGGTTGGTGATGAGGAGGCGGCAATCAGCGGGCACCGCGTCGCCCGCTTCGAGGGATACGACGTCGCCGGGTACCAGCTCATCGGCCGATCGTAGGAGTATCTCGTCGCCCCGCCGCAGCCGTGCCCGGAGCGCGCCGGCACTGAGTAGGCGGTGCATCGCGCGCCCAGCGGTTATCTCCTGTCCCGCAGAGAGCAGGGCGTTGGCCAGAACGACGGACATGACGAGGATCGCGTCGGTGGTGGATCCGGAAGCGGCCGAGATTCCCGCTCCCGCGGCGAGTGGCGCCGTCAGCGGCGTGTCGAGTTCGGCCACCGCGGCCGCCAGGAGCCCTCGATTGCCGTTCTGCTTGTGAACGGCCTCCGCACCGCGGCGCTCTCGCGCCTGCTCCTCCGACAGGCCGTCTGTCGAAGCATCGAGGAGGCGAAGCACCTCGCGGATCGGCAGCGCGTGCCACGGTACGTGTCCCTCCGGTACCGGCACCGGACGCCGGCCGAGAGCATGCGCCGACCACAGGCCCGACGCGACGTTGGCCAACGCCGCGCCGCCGGTCGCGGTGAGCGCGCGACGCGCTGCCTGCGGCGTGTTGTCCACCAACGCGAGTACCGCTCCGGCGACGGATCCGAGCACGGCGAGACGGGCACTACGCCCGCTCACCTGTCGGGCGAGGCTGGCCGCCTCCAGCACGAGCCAGGCCGATTCCAGACCCGGCTCGGTGATCAGGTGAGCACCCCACGGTGGCCGGCGCTCGGCCGAAGTGACGATCCCGATGCCGCAGTCGGCGGCGGCGAGTGCGGTATCGTTGCGCGCCGCGATGAGCGCGACTCCGGTGCCGCCGCCCTGCAAGTCGCGGACGGAATCGGCGAGCTTCGAGCCGCCCGCGACGGTGTCATGGGCATGTAGTCGCCTCGCCAGATCTGATGTGCCGCCGGCAATCAGCACCCGTCCCACCCGCCGCGCAGTAGAGACGAGAGCCGTACTCAACGGATCGAGTTCGGCCTCCACACGTACCAACGCCACAAGCGCGCCGTTATGAGTCAGCGCGAGTTCTTCGCCTCGCGGCGCGTGCTCCTGCATGCTCCCGGTCGGCGCGTCGGCCAGAACGTTCGCCGTCGATACATCAGCGCGCGACGCCACGCCAAGCGCCCACTCCGCACGGGTGATCGGCGACCGGCCACCGACGTGTGCACCCGCCGACCGTGCACCATCAATCAGCCAGGCCGCCTTTTCCCGCGCGTCCTCCGCAGTGCCCAGCACCGGGACAACGTTGGCTATGACGGTTCGGCCGGTGATGAGGACGGGCGCGTCAATGACGACCGTGTGGATCCGATCCAGCCGGCGCAGGGCGGACGAGTCGCGTACAACGACACCGCGGCGGGCCAGGAGCCGGCCGAGTTGCGCCGCGTACGCTTCGCGGCCCACGCGCGTGCCGCGTGGGCGAGCCGATCGCGAGGGCCTGTGCCGCCCGGCGGCGCTTGCCGGGTAAGGCCGCGAGCCCGCCGGCGGCGAGCAGGGTGATCATGCCGATCCGTTGTGCGTACCGCTCGATCGGCCCGTCGGCCAACGGTGTGGGCCGCTCGGCAGCGGGCAGACCATCGGCGCGGCTCGACGCGGCGTCCTTGTGGAGATCGGCCGCCCGGCGCGTCCAGGCGCTGCGCTGTGCCGATGCCTCGGACATCAGTACGACGCGCAGCGCCGCGTCGGCCAGGCTCGCCAGGTTGGTCTGCGACGCGGCGCCGATACCGGATGAAAGGAGAGCCAGACCAAGGTCGGTGCGGGCGGTGCCGGCCACACCGCGTAGGCCTCTGTTGAGCCGTGGCAGGAGGTCGAGTGCGACCGGAAGCCCGGCGAATTCGGCGGGCAGCCGCGGCAGATGTACGGCTCGGCCGAGCAGCCCCACACCGGCGCCAACGAGATCGGCACCGAGCGCGACCGCATTCGCGACGCTCGGATCGACATCCGGGATCCCGAGGTTCGGCTCCGGCTCAGCGACCTGCTGCTCGGCGTGCTCGATGAGGGCGATGAGGTTGGGCAACTTGATGCGCTTGGGGTCGAAGCTCACCACCATTCGTCCGAGTACACCGTTGTAGGCCGCCCAGCCGATGCCGTCCGCGGCCTCGATCGCACTCTCGATCTGGTTCGCCCGATCGGCATCCATGTCTGCTCGGCGGACCTCGATATGGGCAATGCCGTCCCGCGCCCACGCGTGCCGAGGACCGATCGAGCGTCTACGCTTCGGCTTCGCCTTGACGCGTGCGGCAGACGTCGCCGTCACTCGGGCTTAGCCCGATTTGCCTGGCGCCGGGTACGGGTTGCCACCCAGACCCCGGCGCCGGCGGCAACGGCGACCGGCCACTCCAACGCTCCGATGACGGCGGCCGTGCCCAGGCCCCCGTAATACAGCAGGCGCTCGGCCGGTGGCAGGAAGGACCGCACTGTCTGGGCGGCCCACATCGTCTGCTGTCGTGCCATGTCCCCGCCCGGGACGTGTGCGCTTAGCACCGGCACCCGTACGTTCACCAGCGGCACCGTCACGCTCTTTCGACCGCCAGTCGGCTGGTCTGCGGCCTTGGCTGGGCTCGCCGCTGCCCTGGTCCGGCTCGTGGTGGCCTTGGTCCGGCTCGTGGTGGCCTTGGCCCGGCTCGTGGTGGCCTTGGCCCGGCTCGTGGCGGCCTTCGCCGGACGAGCCGTTCGTCCCGTGGACTTGCGCGCGCGCGTTCCGGTGCGGGGCGCGGCGGACGTCTCGGCAGTTGCCATTCGAATCCCACCCCTTGATTGGCACACCGAGAAGCGGCCCGTCAGAACGGGCAGACCGAGAAGCGGCCCATCGCTTCCAAATGGTTACCCTCATCCTTCCGCCCCTGCCCAGGTCAAAGGCCGGGAACGCCGAAATTGCCGACGCCACGGCGCGGTACCGACGAATACGTCGCCCAGAATGATCGCCGACGGCGTCAACTCAACGATCATTTTGTGATCGCTGCGGACGAGGCTTCGGCAGATGGCGCGAAGATGGCTGCACAACCACGGCAGCGGGGAGGCTCACCGACGAAGGTCGCGTCGCCGCTGGCCTTGTTGCGGAGCCACCCTATGCCGTCATGGTCGGCGGATTCGACCGCACGCAAGCCGGATGAGTTCGGTCGGGCCGTGTGGTGCGACGACCAAGCAATGATGCCGCGGTGACGTCAACAGTGAAGCCAGCACAGGCCCATACGGACGCGTCCGTTTGAGACGGTCCGAGACAACGACGCAGCGACGACCGGGTAACACTGCTCGTGCGATTCGTCGACATATCTGAGACGCGTCACCTGCGACTCATAACCCAGAGGTCGCAGGTTCAAATCCTGTCCCCGCTACCACGGAAGACGCCCTCTCAGAGATCATCTGAGAGGGCGTCTTTGTTTGCCTGGTGTAGCCACGAGCGCGATGCCCGTCGGCGGCCTCGTCCCCGGTGACGCGGCCACATCGTGCAATCGGCGCCCCCGCGTCCGGCGTAGGCTAGCCGCGTGAAGGCCGACACGTACCGCGTCGACATCGCGTTCGAACTGCGCGGCAGCCCCGACCCCGACCGGCACGGGCAAGCGGTCGACAGGTTCGTGCACCTGCTGCCCCCAGGCTCGCAACCCCTGCTCGCCGAGTCGCCGGCCGCCAGCCCCGACGGTCTGGCCAAGCTCGCCGCCACCGTGCCCGCGCACGGCCCGGCGCAGGCGCTGCGCGACGTGCACCACGCAGTGGAAGTCATGGTCGCCGAGATTGGCCGGCTGGAGGAGTTAGGCCCGATGCGCCGCACGGTCGTCGAGTACCTCGACGACCAGCCCCCGAACTAACCGACCCCAAGAACACTCTGGCCACCACGGCCACGGCTCCCTGGCGACTCCCGGCTCCAGGCCCACTCCCGCGACGGCGGGTCGAAGACATACGGCAGCTTGTGAGCACATTGGTGTTGGGCTAGCAGTCTCTAGTTCGAGTAGTGGTGGTGTCCGGGGCCGTTGGGCTACGCCACGGCCGCGCTGAACAACGTCATCGTCAGAGCGGAATCGCGTGACCGTAGTCGCCTGCGTGCCGTGTTCGTTCGTTGCCGGCCCGGAGCTCGGATGCACATTGGGTATCCGCGCGGAACCGCCAGTCGTGGAACCGTCGGATCCCGGCGTGCGAGGGATGCCTGGCTGCCATGCTGCTGTCGACGGACAGGTCCACGCAGATGGAGGCATCGCTTGGCATGACTGCCATCGATCCGCACGGCGAACTCGAGCTTGGCTCCGAAGGCGACGATGTGACCGCTCGGCTGCCGCTCACCCAACCGGTGACCGAGGCCTGGACGCGGCGCTACGACAGCCTGGCCCGGGCGACCAACGTACCGGGGCGAGCGCACACCGATAACGACCGTGCGTGGATCGCTGTGCGGATGCCGGCAGACCGCCGACCGGCGCAGGTCGCCGACATGATGAACGCGGCACGCAACCTGATCAGGGAGACGGACGCGGTCGACGACAGCACAACCGGCTCCCGCGAATCGCCGAGCTCGCTCGGTTCGCCCGGGGAGGCCGGCGTCCATCAATGGTGGGCAAGCACGCGGCCCGAGAGTCGCTGGCCGATGGCGCTCACCCTGGCGATACCAATCGCAGTGCAATTCGCGCTCCCATCCCGATTCAGCCTCGGACCGGATTGGCTCGTCCCGGCGATCCTCGTACTCGTCGTGCTCGCCCTCGTCATCGTCGATCACAGCCCGTTGCCCCGTCGAGCAATCGTCGGTCGAATCCTTACCATCGCGATCGCGGTCGTTCTCGTGGCCAACGGCGCCGGGGTCACGGTTCGCCTCGTCGACGACTTGATCACTGGTGGCCCGGAGACGAACTCTCCGTCGGAACTGCTCGCGGTCGGACTCGGCGTCTGGATCTACACCGTCATCGCCTTCGCATTCCTGTATTGGGTCGTCGACAGCGGTGGCGCGACGGCTCGCACCGGCGCGCCACCGGCAGTGCCGGACTTGGCGTTCCCGCAACACCTGAATCCCGAGGTACGCGTTCCGCATTGGCGACCGCGATTCCTCGACTACCTCTACCTCGGCTTCACCAACGCCACCGCGTTCAGCCCGACCGATGTCATGCCGCTTGGCGCTGTGGGCCAAGCTGGCAATGACCGTGCAAGCGTTTGGTTCGCTCGCCGTTCTCGGACTGGTGATCGCCCGAGCCGTGAACATCCTCAAGTAGCCAGCCATGATCGACCGGACCATTCCCGGCCCCAACTCGGGTCGAGCCGGGAAGCAACGCGCGCCCTGTAACCAAATCTGTAGCCAAAACAAGACGCGACCAGCGAGATCCGCTGAGGCAGGTGGGACGCCACGCCGTCCCGAGCTGCGAAACGAGACTGTCAGCAAAGGATGAGATGGCTGAGCCGTGCTCATAACCGAGAGGTCGCAGGTTCAAATCCTGTCCCCGCTACCACGGAAAATGTCCTCTCAGAGATCATCGGGAGGGCGTTTTGTTACCTTCCGCTAACGGATTTGCTAACCGGCGGGTTTGCCGACCTCCCCCACGAACAGCACCGCGATCGTTCCGGCGGCTTCACGTCCATACCCGGCAAACGCGTGCTGATAGGTCCGTGCCGTGAAGGCCTCCGAAGCGTGACCAAGCCTCGCCGAAACGATCTTCAGGCGAACGCCGGCCTTGAGTGCGGCCGTCGCATGCAGCCGCTCCGCGCGTAATCGGGCGGTTGCGGGTTTCTGTCCGCCGTCGGCTCCACGTCTCCCATTTCAGAACGCTTGCGCTTTGTCGCGGCCCGGCACATCAAGATCAAGATGTCACAGACGTCTCACGCTGCCCAGTCTGCGAGCGGCGTCGTCTTGGGGCTGGGAGTCGACGGATTGAAGCCGATCGTTTGTCTGACATTGGTCTTCACTGCCGGTTCGACTGGGGTTAAGGCCTGGGCCATCTCCGCAGGTTCCGATGTCCTGGTCACTACTACGTGTAGGGAGTTTTCATGCGAGGCAGAGTAGTCGCCGGGTTGGCGGTCCTGGGCCTGGTGCTTGGCAGTGCCGGCACGGCATTTGCCAGCACGGCCGGTGCCGACGACCGGGGTCCGGGCCGGCCGGCGAGCGCGCACACGAACAAGCACGTTCTGCTGATTTCGATCGACGGCATGCACCAGAGTGACCTTGACTGGTACGTCGCCCAGCACCCGAGCTCGACGCTTGCCAAGTTGACTCACACCGGCATCGAGTACACGAATGCGTTGACGTCGAACCCGTCGGACTCCGACCCGGGTGGCACCGCGCTGATGACCGGCGGTAACCCTAAATCGACCGGCGTCTTCTACGACGTTGAGTACAGCCACAAGGTCGACGAGGCCGGCGCTGCCTGCACCCCGGGCCAGCCGGCAACCGGCGGTGATGTCATCTACGATTCGCCGGATGATGCGTTGGCGAAGGTCCCCGACTTCGTCGATCCGGCGAACGGCACCTTCCCATCGTTCGACGAGAACGGTTCGATCTATCCCCAGGGTGTTGACACCAACCCCGGCGCGATCATGAACCTGAAGTTCGACCCGAACACGTCGCTCGACCCGGGCACGTTCCCAGTTGACCCGAAGACCTGCAAGCCGATCACCCCGTGGGACTACCTCGGCGACAACACGATCTTCCAGGTGATCCACAACGCCGGCCTGCGCACCGCTTGGTCGGACAAGCACGAGGTCTACGCGTCGTTCAACGGTCCGGGCTCGAACGGTCAGAGCATCGACGACCTCTTCTCGCCGGAGATCGACTCGCAGGCTGTCATGCCGAATGGTGTGCCGTACCCGCAGGACGACGACTGGGCCCACATCGACGCCGCCACCAAGCAGTACGACGGCTACAAGGTCCAGGCCATCCTGAATGAAGTCGACGGCCGCGACCACTCGGGCAAGACCAAGGTCGGCACGCCGGCGATCTTCGGCATGAATTTCCAGACCGTCTCGGTCGCGCAGAAGATCCGTTCCACCTCGACGACGTTGATCGGTCCGGACGCGAACGGCAACTACACCACCAGTGCTCCGCAGCCGGGTGGCTACCAGTGGGTCAACGGCCGGCTCGTTCCGGGCCCGGTCCTGTCGAGCGCCCTCGACTACGTTGACGCTCAGCTTGGCCGCATGGTCTCGCAGATCCACAAGGACGGCCTCGCGGGCTCGACGACGATCATCGTCACGGCCAAGCACGGCCAGTCGCCGCAGGATCCGAACAAGCTCATCACAGTCCCGGACGGGCCGATCATCAGCGCGATCAATGCCGCCTGGGCGCAGACGCACCCGGGCAACACGAGCCTGATCGTCGCCGGTACCGACGACGACCTGTGGCAGTCGTACCTGTCGGACAACTCGCAGGCTGCTTGCGACTTCGTCAAGAGCTACCTGTGGAACCACACCGCTCAGGGTGACGACGTCAACAAGAACCCCGTCACTGTTCAGCACTCCGGCCTCGCCGAGATCTGGGCCGGCGCTGCCGCCGCCAAGTTCTTCGGCGTCTCGGTCGACAACGGCCACTACCCCGACGTCTTCGGCGAGGTCCAGGAGGGCGTCGTCTACTCGGGGCCGACCAAGCTCGCCGAGCACGGTGGCATGAACACCGGTGACCGTCACGTCCTGATGGTTGTCAGCGGCCCGGGTATCCGGGCTCAGGTCGACTCCGCCTCCGTCGAGACCACCCAGGTCGCACCGACGATCCTTTCCGTCTTGGGGCTCAACCCGGCCACGCTGACGGCCGTTAAGGTCGAGGGCACGCAGGTCCTTCCCGGCCTCCGTGGATCGCACCAGGGGCGCTGACCCCGGGGTCGCGGGATGCACGCCGACTGATTGGCAACACAAACCGGAGGCCGGGGCGATTCGCCCCGGCCTCCGGCGCCTTTCGGCGGTCAGCCGTCGTGGACGCACTTCGCGCGAGGTGATCGAAGTCCGCATCGAGGGCGACTGGGTTGGTCAACTCACCCCGAAGACGAGTGGGGATCTGCTGCCAACAGTCCGGCACTTTGCCCAGCAGAACTGCCTTACGGCGGCGCGCGCGATCGTGAAGGGCAACCGGATCAAACCGAAGTTTTCCTCTGCGTAGTCAGAGCGCATGCTTCGGGAAGGTCGGCTGTCCGACGCACCCATTCGAGGTCGCTGCGTTCGGCGCGCAGTGTGCGACGGACGTTATCGGCGGGACGTACGCGGTGCGTGGTGTGCCGCGCCGCACGGTCAATCAGCGTGGAAGAAGCCTGTTTTTGAAACAGCCGTCGTGGCCACGTACCTGATCGATACGGTTGCCGTTGAGTCGACGAAGGGAGCCACGATGACTAAACCAACCATGCCGAGCGTCGTGTTTGCACACGGCTTGTGGGCAGACGGCTCGTGCTTTAGCAAGGTGACGCCCGCCCTCCAAGCGGATGGTCACCAGGTGGTATCTACACAGAACAGTCTCGACACGCTGGAAGGCGACGTCGCGGCGGTCAAGCGTGCGCTCGGGCAGGTGAACGAGCCGGCCATCCTGGTCGGGCACTCCTACGGCGGCACAGTCATCACGGCGGCCGGCAACGACGACCGAGTTGCGGGGCTTGTCTACATCGCCGCACTCGCACCTGACGAGGACGAGACCTCGCAGAGCCTTCAGGACAAGTTCGACGCCACGGAAATCTTCCAACACATCGAGGTGAAGGACGGTCGGATATGGATGCGACCGGACGGCACCCAATACTTCTGCGGCGACTTGCCCGACGAGCAACAGAAGGTCGTATGGGCGACACAGGGCGCACCCGACACGGACCTGTTCAACCAGAAGCTCGGGTCAGCATCCTGGAAGTCAAAGCCAAGTTGGTACATCGTCGCCAACGACGACCGGACCGTGAATCCGGACCTCGAAAGGTTCTGCGCGGATCGGATGGGCGCCGCGACGTACCAGTTGGACAGCAGTCACGTCGCCATGCTGTCGCACCCGGACTTCGTGCTTGACGTCATCCGTAACGCTGCCAACGCCATCTGAAGTCGTCGGGACGTCATCACGACTGTGCGCCGCGTCGGCAAGCAACGGTTGGCGATTGTCGGCCGCCGACGCTATGGCCGCGACGTTCTTCACTGGCGCGGAAACTAGCGGCTTCGTCGGCGCGACAATCACCGGAATCGCGACGGCGACGCTCTCGCCGGCGGGGCACTCATGGGCACGCTTGACGGCCCACTGCTGCTGTCGCAACAAGCAGGCGTAGTCCCGGAGACGGCGACGTTCCTGTCCGCGGAGTCCGGTGCCTACGGCCAGGCGCTTGTCTTCTGGTCGACGGGCGCGGTCTCCGACAACACCCTGAATCGTGTCTGTACTCAGATCGGCGGCGTCGTGCCGGTGAACAGGGTGGTCGTCGGCCCATCGAGCGCCGCGTCGGCGAGCACCGCGCTGATTCAGCCGAGCACGAGACGGCGATAGAGTCCCGTATCTCTGGGGGATGTCACGGCGCCGCGCCCGCGCTCGCCGGTCGGCCGACCGGCCGACCGACCGACCGACCGCTGTAGCAAGTAGCTCTATCACTCCGACATGGGCCGACTGGGAGGTTTGATTTCGGCCCGCCGCAGCGGGTGTGAGCGAGGCGGTGGCTGACGGTGCCGGTTTTCGATGATGTGGCACGTTGTAGGGGTGCTCTGTCGAGCGAAGACAAGGAGGCTCGATGATCGTCGGCCGCTTCAAGGTTCAGTGTCAGCCGGACCGCAGCGAGGAAATGGCCGCGGCCATCGCAGCCGTAGAAGCACCGAGCCGTGACCTTCCGGGCGTCATCCATTTCGACGTCGCTCGCAGTCTGACGGACCCGAACAGCTTCGTCGTCATCGAAGTGTTCGAGGACCGTCGGGCGTTGGAGCGCCAGAACGCGCAAAGCGAGGTCGCCAGAGTGCTGGGCCTGATCGAGGCGGGAGCGCTCACCGGCGATATGGAGTGGACGGTCTGGGACGCGTCAGGCGAGTGAGGACGCAGCGGCTTGCGGGTTACCGCTTACCGGGCACCGTTTGCCCACTGGTTGGCCTCGGCCAGCAGATCGGAAACGATCGCCGACTTCTCTGCAACGTAGCGGCCGCGGTCGGTGGCGAACTGGTGAGCAAGAGCCAGCTTGACCTGCTCGTAGCGTCGGGCAGCGACCTGGTGAGCTCAGACATCTACCATCCCGACCATCTCGCGCCCGGCCGCCGGCATACAAACAACGGAGGCACTCGCCTCTTGACTCATACAGGATCCAGCCGGGCTGGCCAAGAGTTGCGAGACGCTCGTCGGGATAGATAAACGGCAGGCGGATGACCCTGTCATCCCGCTCACTTGCTGATCACGTCGGCGACCTGCTCGGGGAATTCCATCGAGATGAACGTGCGCCCGCCCGGAACGGCGGTCAACGTCCCGTTCGGAAAAGCGGCGGCCAGCCGTTTGGCGAAGCTCATCGGGAAGCACTTGTCGGCGTCACCCCACACAAGCCGTACCGGTTTGGTGAACGCACCGAAACGCGTGGACACGTCAAGGAGATCCTTCGGTTGCATCGTGCTCATCAGCTTGGCGGCGTCGCGGCGAATCGCCTTGTTGCGGAGCGCGGGCTCGATCCAACTACGGGTGACGCGGGCGTCCGGCGTGCCGGCGAACGTGAGTCCGTAGCCGGTCGTGCTGTGTCGGATTCTGGTGGGCCTAAGTGCGGTGAGCATCGGCTTGATCAGTGCGGCGTGGCTGCCCACCTTGATGAGCCCTTCGAACTCGCGCGGCGGGAAGACGTCGAAGGCGTCGCAGTTGGTGAGGACCAGCCGGCCGACGCGACTATCGTCGGTGTCGATTGTGTACTGGCACATGGCGCCTCCGGTGTCACTGCCGACCAATGTGACGTCGCTCAGGTCAAGAGCGGCCAGGAACCCATTGATGATTGCGGCGATGCCGCGCGGACTGAGATCGGCGTCGGCGTTCATCGGGATGCGGTGCGAGCCGAGCGGCCAGGTCGGCGCATAGCTGCGCACGCCGCGCTGGGCGAGCACATCGGCGACACTCGTCCAAAGCTGGTTGTCCACCAGCAAGCCGTGCACAAACACGACCGGCGGGAACGCACTGCCGGCCGGGCCGGTGACGCGGTAAGTGATCGGTCCTTGCGGGAGGTCAACTCGGGTTTGGTTCGGCGCGGGCGTTGCTGCTCCAGACATCGCGAGCTCCTTCTGCCGGGGCAGGTTTCGATAGCGAAGCGCTGAGCGGCCCGCTTGGGCGGCCAACGGACGTGTACGAGAAGAAGGCCACGGATTCACGCGCCCCGACAATCAGATCGAGTCGGATTCAGACTCGGCCGACTTCCTCATTCAGTATCTGACCTGAACCACCTTCAGTCCCACGAAATGGTCCCGCCAGCGCCACCTGTCAGCGGCCGCTTAGCCAACTGGTGGCCGCGAGGCACAGTATCGCCGCGACGACGAGGCACAGCAGCGCGATGCGCACGGTTCTGCGCCACCTTCGTACGGGAACAGCTCGGCCGGTCTCGTCCGGTGTGGTCATCCGGGGTTACGCCTCCTGCTCGGTTTCGGGGTTGGCGGTGAGCGGGCCGGGCGCTGTCGGTGGGACTGTGCGGCGAAGCAGGCGACCGGCCGCGGCGGCGCCGCCCCATCCGATGGTGGCGGCGACCATGGTGGTCAAGAACAGGAGGATCAGATTGTTGGCGAGCCGGTCGCTGATGGTGCCCCGCAGGGTGAAGCCACCATCCTCGTCGGGCGGTCCGCCGCCGCCGATGACGGCGACTGCGACGGTGGTGTACACAAAGAGGCCGAGGCCGGCGGCGATCGCGGCGAGCCGGGCGATACGTCGCCCGACGACCGGGTCACGGCTCCATAGGGTGCCGGCGGCTCCGACGACAAACGGCACCACGATCACCTCAACCGGCGGGTGCCAGGGCACGATGTCCGGGAGAACTTGGTCGAGGAAGGTGAACCCGGACAAACTCAGCCAGATTAGGGCGATGAACAGGCCGCCCAGCAGGCCGGGAATCGCAACACCGGGACGGCGTACGAGGGCGCTCGCGCCTAAAAGGACGCCGATCGCGAACACGGTCAGGATCCCGGCCGCGATCCAATCGCCGACGCCGAGCCGGTAGTGGACCGCCAATCCGCCGTACAGACCGACGGCACCGGCCGCGAGCGTGACCATCGCCCAGACCCCGGCGGCCGCCCTTCCCCACGGTGGCAGCATGAGTGCGGCACCGACGCAGCCGAGCGCAAAGCGCATCCGACGGATGCGGCCGTCGATGTGGTCGAGTTCGCCGAGCATGGCCTGACCCCACTCGGCACGCTGAGGCGACAGCAGGCCTACCGCCCAGCGCAGAAGCCGCAGCGGCGCATCCTCGGTCGGGCCGTTGAGGAACCTTTTCGGGTTACGCCGGTACAGGGCGATCATGATGCCCAACAGGCCCAACATGGGCACGAAGAATAGGCCACCCATTACGCCTCACTCCAACGGTTGTGCGGATGGCGGACGGTGCCGTCGACGCGGGCGGCGGTCAACGCCGCCACAAACTCCCGGCCGGTCGGGGTCAGTCGATACAGGTGGCGGGGCGGACGGCTGCCGACCCCCGGCTCCCACGAGGTGTCCAGCAGGCCACGGTCGGCGAGACGGACGAGAATCGGATACAGCGAGCCCGATTTCAGATGCACCTCGGTGGCCAGGTCGTAGCCGTACCGCCACTGCGCCGGATCGGCGGCCAACGCCCGCAAGACGTTGATCGTCTGCGGCGACGGTGGCCGGTTGCGCTGCATAGCGCTTAACTCTACTCATATAGCCGTAGTGGTCAAGAGGCCCGCGACGGGCGGCGACGGTGGCGGCCAGCGCGGTTCAGGCGTCGGGTGCGCCCAACCACTCTCTGACAAACATGCAATCCGGTGCGGACGGCTGTCGTCGAATTTGGCCTATCGCGACGGCACCGCATCTATCGTCTGCTTACAGGGTTGCCTGCGGGAACCCGGCCCGTCCGGGTGGTGTATCGCCGACAGTCTCGGGAGCCGTTGAAAGCCAACGCATCGGAGGCGATCCGCAGGCACGACACAGTCAGTGTGACGGTTGGGTAGCTCGTCTGTCGCCGACGGTCGGTCCGGCTCGCCATGGTTCCCGACTTGGAGGCACGACCGATGGGAATACGGCCCAGCTCGGCCGGATCGGGATCCCGCGTGCCGCTCGGCACCCCGGGAGTCCAAGCCGCGTCGGCCGCGTCGATGGTCTTGCCATTGGCGTTGGCGCAGTTCCTTGCGAGCTACGCCGGCACAAACATGAACGTCGCGATCAGCACCATCGCCAAGGACATCGGTTCTACCGTGATCGGCCTGCAGACAGCGATCACGCTATTCACCCTCACGATGGCGTCGTTGATGATCCCCGGCAGCAAGGCGACCGAAATCTACGGCCGGAAGCGCTGCTTCGTAGCCGGCCTGATTGTCTATGGCACGGGCGCCTTGCTGGCGTCGCTCGCGCAGGGGCTCGGGTTGATGATCTTCGGCTATTCGCTGCTCGAGGGCATCGGCTCGGCCTTGTTCATCCCGCCGATCTACATTCTGATCACCGTGGCATTCCCGGACACCCGATCGCGGGCGAAGTATTTCGGGGTGGTCAGCGGCGCCGCCGGCCTCGGCGCGGCGGCCGGCCCGCTCGTCGGCGGCCTGATCACGAGCACCATCAGCTGGCGTGCGTCATTCATCCTGCAGGTTCTGATCATCGGACTGATCGCCGTGCTTGCCCGGCGGATAGTGGATCCACCACGGCAGGGTCCGAAGCCGCATTTCGATCTCGTTGGCGCGATTCTGTCGGCGGCCGGCCTTTTCTTCGTCGTGCTCGGGATCCTGCAGTCCGGAACCTACGGCTGGTTCGTGTCCCGCAAGGATTTCTCCATCGGCAACACGGTCGTCCTATCCAAGGGTTCCGTCTCGCCGGTATGGCTGTTCGTTGGTATCGGCGCGTTGATCCTCGTTTGGTTCTTCCTGCACATCCGGGCCACGGAGCGAAAGGCGAGGGAGCCGCTACTTTCGATGCGTCTGTTCCGCAATCGAACCTCGAATCTCGGCCTGGGCACGCAGAACATCCAGTGGCTCGTGCTTCAGGGCTCGTTCTTCGTCATCTCCGTGTATCTGCAGGAGGTGTGGAGGTATGACGCCATCAAGACCGGGCTGATGCTCACGCCGGCAACGCTTGGCATTCTTGCGTCGTCGGCGGCTGCGGGCCGACTGGCCAAGCGGCGCTCCCAACGGTTCCTGATCCGGGCTGGGTTCATCGTCACGACCAGCGGCATGGTGCTCCTGCTGTTGCTTGTCAGGGAGAACTCGGGCGTGTGGAGTTTCATACCCGGCCTGTTGCTGATGGGCATCGGTATCGGCGTCATGCTGACCTCGTCGGTGAACGTCGTGCAGTCGAGCTTTCCGGAGTCTGATCAGGCGGATATCTCCGGCTTGTCGCGCAGCGTCTCCAATCTCGGATCGTCCCTCGGTACGGCTCTCGCCGGGTCGATCATCGTCGCCGTCGCGCTCCCCAAAGGCGGCCCGTTCGCCGCCTCGCTCGCGACTCTCGTGGTGGTTGCCGCAATCGGCCTCGTGCTGGCATTTCTGCTCCCATCGCAGCCGACGAATTCGGACAGTGCGGATGTCCGTTAGCACGCACTCTCGTGCCCCGGTCCGCGTCTAACGGCGGTGCGTTCCGCGAGCCAGGACCGGCTCGACGTAGCCGGCGCCATGGTCGAGTTGATAGTCGAGATTCATCGCGGCGCGAAATCAGGGACAGATGGCTGAATGCTTGTGGGAAGTTGCCGATCTGTTCGCCGGTGGGTGCGATCTCCTCCGAATAGAGCCCGAGCGGGCTTGCGTACGTAAGCATTTTCTCGAACGCCAGCCGGGCGTCCTCGAGCCGACCAGAGCGGGCGAGCGCGTCGACATACCAGAACGTACAGATGGTGAACGTCCCCTCCGATCCGGCGAGCCCGTCCGGTGAGGCGGCCGGGTCGTACCGGTAGACCAGGCTGTCCGCGACGATCTCCTCGTCCATCGCACGCAGCGTCGACTGCCATCGCGGATCGGTGGGAGCGATGAACCCGACCAACGGCATGTACAGGAGCGATGCGTCCACGACATCGGTGTTGTAGTGCTGCACGAACGCGTCCCGCTTGGGATGGAATCCGCGCTCCATGATCTGCCTGTACACCATGTCGCGCATGTTGACCCAGCGATCGGTGTCGGCCGGTAGGCCTCGCGACTGTGCCAGGCGAATCACGCGGTCGAATGCGACCCAGGACATCAGCCGGCCGTACGTGAAGTCCTGCCGACCACCGCGGGTCTCCCAGATCCCCTCGTCGGGTTGGTCCCAATGATCACACAGCCAATCCGCGATCTTCGCGGTGTCCTTCCAGCCGTCGTGGGACATCTGTAGCCCGTGAGCGTCGGCGAGATGGATCGAGTCCAGCATCTCGCCGTAGATGTCGAGTTGGAGTTGATCGGCGGCGCCGTTGCCGATCCGTACCGGGCGGGACTGCCGGTATCCCTCGAAATGGTCGAGGATCTCCTCGTCCAAGTCGGGTGAGCCGTCGATGCGGTACATGATCTGCAATGGCGTGGACCGCTCGCCGGCATCCCGCACGCGGTCATGCAGCCACCGCAGAAACGCGCCAGCCTCGTCGGTAAACCCGAGGCCGAGCAGCGCGTAGACGGAGAAGGACGCGTCGCGGATCCAGGTAAACCGGTAGTCCCAATTGCGTTCCCCGCCAACCTGCTCGGGAAGTCCGGCGGTGGGGGCCGCGACCAGGGCTCCGGTCGGCGCGTACGTCATCAACTTCAGCGTCATGGCGGAGCGTTCGACCATCTCACGCCACCGCCCGTTGTACCGTGACCGGCCAAGCCACGCTCGCCAGAAGTCGCGAGTCTGCTCGAACATGCGGAGGACTTCCTCGGGCGGAATGAGCCGCGGCGCACCGTCCGGCGCGGTTTCTAGCACCATGCCGCCGATGTCGCCGGAGGAAAGCGCGGCAAAGGCGCGCAGGCCGTTCTCGTCGACGGCGATGTCCTGGTCCTTGACCAATCGATCGCCGCGCCGCGACACGCTCACGTTGAGTGTCATGTGCGGGCTTCGAAAGACCGCACCGACGTCGGTGATCTCGATCTCGTGATCGTCGCGTCCGTAGTTGAACCGTGGCTGGCAGTCCAACCGGAAGCGCATCTGTCCGCGCACGACGCGGACCATACGTACGAGCCGGTGGCGGTCGGTCGCGCGGTCGCCGGCGACCGGCATGAAGTCGATGACCTCACCGACGCCGTCGGCGCTGAGAAATCTCGTGATCAGGATCGGCGTGCCGGGTAGGTAAAGCTGCTTGCTCACATAGTCGGTGCCGTCCGGCGCGACCCTGAAATGGCCGCCCTTTCGCCGGTCAAGCAATGCCGCGAAGATGCTCGGCGAGTCAAATCGCGGCGCGCACCACCAGTCGATCGTGCCATCGCTCGCGATCAGCGCGGCCGTCTGCAGGTCGCCGATCAAGCCATGATCTTCAATCGCCGGGTACGCGTCCATCGGACCTCCGCAAGGCATCTGTCGATCGCCGGCCACGTCATGAGTCCGTTTCGGCCGCCGTACTTGCATATGAGCGTGACTCATCTATCGGGTATTCGAGCGGAGATCGATAGAAACAACGCCTTGGGCTGTCGGCCAGCGCGACGAGTGGAACTCCAGCGGTCGCCTTCTCAAGGATCATCTGGCGATCCGTCATTTGTCGGCGCCGACCGACACGCGACGATGGTGAGATGAACGACGCGTTTCCGGTTCTGGTGGTCGATGCGGCCAACGTCGTCGGCTCGCGGCCGGACGGCTGGTGGCGTGATCGGCACGGCGCGGCCGTACGGCTCCGCGACGCCCTTGAGCCGCTGGCCGACGACCATGACGTGATCCTGGTCGTCGAGGGTCAGGCCGGCCGTGTTGCCTCGACCGCACGCGTCGATGTGGCCGCTGCCCCTGGCTCGGGCGACGACGAAATCGTGCGTATCGCGGCCGCCTTTGCGGCGCGTGGACGTCGCGTGATCGTCGTGACCGCCGACCGCGAACTGCGGCAACGCCTCACCGCGGTCGGCGCCGAAGTGGCTGGACCGCGGACGCTGCCGTACACCGGACGGTGAGTTCGGTTCCTTCCACCGGCGCAACGGTGCACCCGAGCCGGTTCACGGTCGGTGCGCGCACGCACGGCTAACGATGTGTCGGTTGTCCTCCGGTCACCGTGAGCGAATTCTGCGGCGGGATCTCCGCGTCCAGTACGGGCATCGCCGATCCCAGCGCGCGCAACTGGCTCTGCATAAACGCGGCCAGGCGCGACCGGTAGTCGCGATCGAACTGTTGGAGCGCCTCGATCTGCTCCTGAAGCGCCGCACGCTTGCCTTCCAGACTCCCAACGACGTCGTCATATCGCTGCTGAGCTTCACGTTCGAGCCCGGCTGCGTTGGCCTGGGCGTCCTTGACTATCTCCGCCGCTCCGGCGCGCGCATCGGACAGGACTTTGTCGGCGTCGCGTCGCGTACCGTCGGCCTGCGCCTGGGCCTCGCGGACTATCTGCTCTGCCGTCGCATGCGCATCGGCCAGTTTCTTACCGGCATCCTGGCGCGCACCGTCCGCGTGCGCCTGCGCATCTCGGACGATCTGCTCTGCGGCCGATCGCGCGTCCGATCGGATATTGCCAGCTTGGTGTTGAGCACTGGCCACATGATCGTCGGCCGTCCGCTGGGCCAGAATCAGCACCTGAAGTGCCTGTCGCTGCGCGTCCGGATCGAGTACGTCGTGCGCGTCATCCAGTGCCACGTCCTCGTTGGGCGCCCCGTTAAGCAGGCCTTTGACGCGACCCTTCATTCGACTATCAGCCACCAGACGACCTCCGTGCCTCAGCGATCATGGGCCGCGACCTGCGCCGGCACTGCACGTGTCGAATGAATCCGGCCGACAGGCTGTGGTGGTCGTCGGTGCGGGATCGCAGGACGTGGGCTGCGGCATGATACCAAGCTTCACCATGCTGGTACGAGTGCGCGAGCCCAACTGAATCGGATGGGTACGCGTCGACCACCACTCTGCTCTTGCCCGCGAAACCTGCTAAGGGTGAAGAATGCGACCTGAGCAACGCGCCGAGATCGACGGTGCCGCAGCGCTTCGTCAGCGCCTCGCGCACGTCTATTGGATCGGTGGCGGAAGCGGTGCCGGCAAGTCGACCATCGCTCGTCGGATCGCCGATCGGTACGGCCTGCGTCTATACGCGACCGACGACCTGATGGCGAACCACGCCAGCCGAAGCTCAGCCGACGACAGCCCCCTCCTGAGCAAGTTCTCGGCCATGGACATGGACGAGCGGTGGCTGAACCGATCGCCGGAAGTGATGCTCGAGACGTTTCACTGGTTTCGAGGCGAGGGCTTCGGCCTGATCGTCGATGACCTCCTCCGGCTTCCACACGAACCCACGGTGATCGTCGAGGGCTTTCGGCTGCTGCCACACCTCGTCAAGCCGCTCCTCGCTGCGCCCAGGAACGCCGTTTGGTTGCTTCCGACCCCCGAGTTCCGCCTGGCCGCTCTTGAGCAACGAGGTTCGCTGTGGACAATCGCCGGGAGGACCAGCGATCCGGCGAAGGCACTCCACAATCTCCTCGAGCGGGATCGGATGTTCACCGAGCGCCTCTACGCCGAGACGAGGCGCCTCGACATGCGGATCATCGAGGTCGACACGACCATGACCGAGGATGTGCTGGGCCAGCGGGTGACGAGTGCATTCGGATTCGGCCGATCCTGACTCACGGAGCGCAAACCCTGAGACAACGACGGGTTCGGACGATTTCGACTCAGGAGGTGGCGACTCAGCGGTCATCGTGCTCCGTTGACCGGGGAACCCTCACGGCGTGCTGACGGCCCCGAGACGTGGCCACTCAGGGACGCCAGATATTCCTGGCGATGCAGCGGGTTGACCATGGTACGGCGGCGGGACGGCGGCTTGCCCCGCGCCGCTTGGTAGCCGGCGAAGCTGGCCTCGATGACGCCTTCGCCACCGGTCAGCGCGGGCACCCTGCGATGCAGACTGGGTACGGACGCGGCCGGCAGCACCGCCTCGACAGTGACGTCATGGTCGCGAACAGTCTGCTCCTCGACCGTTGCACCGAGCGCGGTGAGCTCGGCCAGCACGGGACCCATGGTCGCGACGGGACTGTCGATGCTGACACGCGACATGGGCTCGCAGATGGTTGTGCCAACGTTGTCGAGCGCCTGCATCACCACCATGGGCGTGAGCTTGCGGAAGTCGGCGGCCGTGCTCAGCGGCCCGCGGGTGGACGGAGGTCCGTCCGGAACGCTGTAGTTGCAGCCGGTCATCGTCACCGTGCAGTCGTCGACTGGCCAGCCGTACAGCCCCTCTCGCAACGTGCGTCGCACGTAGCCATCCATGTTGGCGGCGAAGTCGTCGATATTGCGGTACACGAACAATGGGACGGAGCGGAAGTCGACCTCAAGACGGAACTCGATGCCGGACCCCGGCGGCGCCGGCTCGATGCGCAGCCCGATCGTCGCGCGGAACGGGTTTCCGGGCCCGTGGAGCAGTTCTATCGCCTCACCGGTGCCGGCTGGACGTTCGATGTAGAGGGTGGTCGTCTCCCGGAACGCGACGTCGATGGCGAAGTCGGCGGCCAACGTTGCTTGGATCACTTCCTTTTGAACCTCGCCGTAAAGCGATACGGCCAGATCCTGGTCGACGTCGTCGACACGTACGTTGATTAACGGGTCTTGTTCGGCTAGTTGAGTCAGCGCGGAACGTAAAGCGACGTGGTCACCGCGCCGGACGGGGACAACGACGGCCTCGAGTGTCGGCGGGGCAAAGTGGTGCCGCGCGTCGTCGGCGGATCGACGACCGATCGCATCGCCGACCTTCATGTGGCCCAATCCCCACAACTTGCCGATCTCGCCGGCGGCCACCATGTCGCGCCGCACCCAGGCGCCATCGTCGAAGACGCTGATGGCGGTGACTTTGTCCCGGCCGTCGTTCAGCGGGTCGCGGATGCGAATAGCGCCGGAGGACAGCCGTACGTAGGCGACCTTCTCGCCGGCCGTACCGCGGTCGATCTTGAAGATACTGCCGCTCGGCGGGCCGTCGCTGTTGCTGGCCGCGGCCGGAAGGAGATCGACGAGTCCGTCCATCAGCGCCCCGACGCCAGCCCCAGTCACGGCCGAGCCGATGTACGCCGGGTGAACCAGCGCCTGTCGAGTCTGGGCCGCCAACGCCGACCACACAGCCGAGGACGTCATCGCCGCTTCATCATTGACGTAGGACGCCAGCAAAGATTCGTCCTGATCGGCCAGTGCTTCGAGGACCCTGGTCCGGAAGCCCTCGTCGTCCATCACGTACGGAACGACCTCGGCACCGCGGGTGCCAAGCCCATCGGCCCGGCCCATCGGCACGACGGTGATCGCGAGTCGCCGCGCTACTTGCGCGAGCGTCCGCTCGACGTCGGCACCGAGGCGATCGATCTTGTTGATGAATAGCAGCGTCGGCACACGCAGCCGACGCAGCGCGCGCATCAACACGCGCGTCTGCGGCTGCACGCCCTCCACGGCCGAGATCACGAGAACGGCACCGTCGAGCACCGCCAAGACCCGATCGACCTCGGCGATGAAGTCGGGGTGTCCGGGCGTATCGATGAGGTTGATCGACGTGCCACCGATCGCGAGCGACACGACCGCCGCGCGGATCGTGATGCCACGTTGGCGCTCCAACGCCAACGAATCGGTCTGTGTCGTGCCATCGTCCACACGGCCGATTTCCCGGATGACTCCGGCCTCGTAGAGCAGCCGCTCCGACAGCGTTGTCTTACCCGCGTCGACGTGTGCCAAGATCCCGAGGTTGAGTGTCCTGCGCAGCAAACGTCTTGCCCTTCGAATCGACGAATAGGTCTTCTTCGATAGCGATCGACGTCGCGCGCATCGGTCCTCCTCAGGGCTCGGGGTCTCGCACGGGAAATTCTCGCGGTTCTTACGACCAGTTCAGCATGCCTTGGAGCAATCCGCGACAGACTTACGCTCGCGCCGCGTCACGATGCGCGGAAGGCCCTCAAACCCAACAGGTTTGAGGGCCTTCGACGGACTGGCGTGGCATTCGAATGGCCGCCGCCACGCGCGGTTGACCGTCTTACATGTCCTTCATGGCCTCCGCCATGGCCCGGTCGAGATCCTTCGGGTTTACGCCGAGTTCCTCGGCGGTCTCCTTCTCGGCCCTGGTCACGGATTTCTGGATGTCACCCATGATCTTGCTCTCGCCGACGACAACCAGGCCGGCGTGGCCGGGGTCGATGAAGTCGCCGAGTTCCTTGACACCGGATCGCGACATGCCCTTGGCGAGGTGGCCGCTGACGCCGCCGACAACCCCACCGACAGCCGCCGACGCGAGAATGGACGGCGGGAAGAGAAGACCTAGAGCAGCGCCGGCCGCGATGCCGCCCCAGGCTCCGTGGCGCGTCGCCGTCTCGTCCTTGTTCGCGTGCACCTTGCCATTCATATCCTTGGTGACGACGGCGGCGTCATAGGAGCCGACCATGCCCTCGTCGTGCAGTCCCTTGATGACGTCATAGTCGTCTTGGGCGGCCATTTCGTTAGGGTAGGTAGCGACGTAAATGAATGTGTCATTTTTAGCCATTTCATCCTCCTCGTGGCGTTCGCGCCCGGGCGGAGCAGCGTCGTTTGGTCCGCGTCCAGAGCACCCAAACCGTCCGCCGGTGGCGGCGGATGCCGGAACTCACCGCTCGATCAGGTGATCATCAACACCCCGGCTAGGGATGACGCTACAGCGACCAGACGACGATCGTGACGACATTGGCAACCTTGAATCACGACTGTTAACGCAGCTCAGAAGGCACGTGCCATCGACGGACATGCCTGGCTGGAAGCCGCCGGTCAAGCGCCCGGAGGCCGCTATCCGCCGACCCGCTCGGCCAGGAAGTCCTCCCAGGTTCGATGGCCGACGGCGTGATCGGGAGTGAGGTTGCCGCCATCACGGAGCGCGCGGGCGGCCCGGCCCGGCTGCCATACCGGCATGATCGGCCGACGCTTGTGGGCGGCCCGTAGGTATCCGCGGAACGCGTCAGCCATCGGGTAGATCCGAGGTCCGCCCATCTCCGGTACAAGACCGGCCGGCCTGCCGAGCGCCAGCTCTACGAGGCGTGCCGCCACCTCGTCGGTGTCGATCGGCTGGAACCGTACGCCGGCAAAGCTCAGCATCACTGGCAGCTTCACCAGTTGCCGCGCCACGGTCAGGAGCAAGTCGTGGAACTGTGTGGCGCGCAGCGTCGTGTACGGCACGCCCGAGTCGGCCACGATCCGCTCGGCCGCCAGCTTCGAGCCGTAGTAGCCGAACATGGCTCGGTCGACCGCGCTGACGACCGGGATACGGTCAGCGCCGACGACCGAGATGTACACCAGATGCTTCGTCCCCGCCGGGGCGGCCGCCCGTACCAGATTGCGGGCCTTGTGTTCGTCGCCCTTCGCACTGCCGGCACAGTGCACGATCGTCTCCACGCCGGCAACCGCGGCCGCAACACCGTCACCGGTCGTCAGGTCACCGGCGGCGTACTCGACTCCATCGGCGGCGGCGTGGCCGTGCCGGCTGAGCACCCGTACGGCACATCCGGCAGCACGCAGGCGCGGGACCAGAAGCCGACCGAGAGTGCCGGTGCCACCGGTGACGAGGATGGGCGCCGTCATGACGCGTACCCGTGCTTTGTCTCTTGCATGATTGCTCTCCTCCGGATTCGTGTTTTCAGTGGCGAACCAGCCGCTGGCCCGAGGCACTCAGGCTCGGCGGCGCGGCGCGATGGGTTCGGTCGGATTCAGGTGTCGGCGGCGGGGCCACATCGGCCCGGAGTATCGGAACAGCAGCTTGGCTCCGTTGAGGGTCGCGTTCTTGTACATGATCGCCGTGCGCCCGGTCAGGATCTGGTCTTTCGGCGTCTCGTCCCGGTTGAGGAACTGAACAAGGCCGTGCTGGCGGCCGAGGCTGATGCACTCATGGATATAGCGGTACGCAAAGGGTTTCGGATCGCGGCCGGTCAGGCGGGCGGCGATGATGTCGGCCGCCTTTGGCCCGGTGAAGCCGCCGGTGCGGCAACCCATGGCCAACTGCTCGCCCCAGGCACCGGCGATGGCGGCGGCGTCACCGATGACGTACACATCCGGGTGGGTCACCGAACGAAACGTCGCATCGACCAGT
Source organism: uncultured Actinomycetota bacterium (assembly GCA_963724705.1). GTDB lineage: Bacteria > Actinomycetota > Actinomycetes > Mycobacteriales > Micromonosporaceae > DASQPR01. The sequence goes on along the minus strand of CAVRVS010000002.1, from coordinate 214,352 downwards.
GCCCGGTCCGCCTGGTTGACCGCTAGCCCCGCTTTGCGCGCGAGTGTCGGCACCGTGAACCCGCCGGCCCACACGCACAGGTCGAACGGCATCCGTCGACCATCGGCCAGCACCAGACACCGCGGCTCCACGAGTCCGACCCGGGCGCCGTCGACGACCTCGACCCCAAGTTCGGCCAACGTGTTGCGAAGGTAGCGACGGCCTTTGTCCGACAGCCATCCGCCCGTCGTGCTCGCGCTGACCAGTTGCATGCGTACGGCCGGGAACGCCGTCGCGATCTCGCCGGCGATCTCGATGCCGGTCAACCCGCCCCCGCAGACGGTCACCGCGGCGCCGGGGCCCAGACTGGTCAGCCGGTCGCGCAACTCCGCTGCCGCGGACGGACCGACCAAGGTGATGCAGTGTTCGGCCGCACCCGGCACCGAGGTGACATCGATGTTGCTGCCGAGCGCGTACACCAGTGTGTCGTAATGCACCGCACCCCGGTGGCCGCGTTCGTCGGTGGTGCGCACCTCTCGCCCGTCGAGATCGATGCCGATCACCGAGGCCGCTATCAGCCGTACGCCGGAGCCGTGCAGGTAGCGGCTCAACGGCATCGGCTCGATATCCTGGCCAACGGCCAACTGGTGTAGCCGCGGACGCTCCACGAAATCGCTGAACGCGCTGATGAGCGTGACTGAGACTTCGTCCGGTCGCACCTGCCGAGCCAAGCGCTTGGCCGCCGGCAGCCCGGCGTAACCTGCACCGATGATCACTACGTGATGGTTCATGCTGCCGGTCCTCCCGTCTCAGCGACAACGTGTGGTCAATGTCTAGGACGAGATAGGCGGTCGGGCTGTGACAGCGCCGGCAACTTCGACCCGGGGTCCGCGAGCGGCGAGCGCCCACCGGCATCGCGGCCAGTGGCTGTCACAGATCGCGGTGCCGTCTCGTCTCCAGTGGGAACAGCACGATCCGAGATCCTGGATCCAGCACGAGCGCCGAGATCCAGCCCCAGATCCAGCACGAGCGGAGGACGGCTGCATGGCCGGGAACCGAGCCGAGGACACACCCACCGGCACCGACGAATTCGTGGCCCTGCGTCCGCTGCTGTTCTCGCTCGCCTACCGGATGACGGGCAGCGTCGCCGACGCCGAGGACATCGTGTCCGAGTCATATCTCCGGCTGCGCCGCGCCCAATCGGGCGGTACGCGGATCGATTCGCTGAAGACGTACGCGTCGTCGGTGGTCACACGCTTGAGCATCGATCATCTCCGCTCGGCGCGGATGCGGCGTGAAACGTACTTCGGCCCCTGGCTGCCCGAGCCATTGGTCGAGACGGGCAGCAGGCCGGAGTTCGAACGGGTCGAATTAGCCGACACGCTCTCGATGGCCTTCCTCGTCCTGCTGGAGACGCTCAGCCCGACGGAACGAGCAGTGTTCCTGCTGCGCGAAGTCTTCGAGTTCGACTATCCGCAGATCGCCGGCATAGTCGAGCGGTCGGAGACGTACTGCCGCCAGCTGATGCGGCGAGCCCGGCAACACATCGAGGCGCGCAAACCGCGCTTCGATGCCCGCGATCAGCAGCACGGCGAGCTCGCGACCCGGTTCTTCGATGCCCTGGAGGACGGCGACCTCGACCCGCTGATCACGATGCTGGCCGCCGACGTCGTCGCGTACGGCGATGGTGGCGGCAACGGCCCGTCGTTGCCGCGCCCGATCAACGGTCGCGACAAGGTGCTGCGGCTGTTGACGGCGATCAGCAACGCCGCGCGCGACTACGACCTACATTTCGAACACGTACGGATCAACGGGCAGCCGGGCGCGCTGTTCATGGACGCCGACCGACGGCTGTTGAACGTCGTGGTTCTCGACATCCTCGACGGCACGATCCAGGCCGTACGTTCGGTCGTCAACCCCGACAAGCTCCACCACCTCGGACCGCTGATCTCCGCCGACCATCCGCTGCGAGGCGGAGGACGCGCCGATCGAACCCGAGATTGACCCGAGTGGGCGGGGCACGGTCACCGCCGGTGTCGCCGATGTCCCACAGCGCAAAATCCGGTGCGCCCACGCAGAGGTTGTGCCAGCGTGTCCGGGTGAACGATTGGGAGAAGCAAGTCGCGGACGCCTGGGCGTCGATTGACGAATACGAAGGCCGCGACGACGACTTCCGTAACTTGATCGACAAACTGGCGGCTGAGCTGCCCGACGATGACCCGATCGGTCTGTTCGAGCGTGCCTGCGCCTGGGATTCAACCGGACACTCGGACCGTGCCGTACCGCTCTACCAGCGGGCAATCGACGGCGGGTTGACCGGATACCGCCGGCGTCGTGCGGTGATCCAGATGTCCAGCTCGCTGCGCAACACCGGTCGGGTCGAAACGGCGGTCACGTTGCTGGAGGCCGAGCGCGGCATCGACCCGTCGAAACTCGACGAACAAACCCGGACACTGGCCGACGCGATTAGTGCAACGCTGGCGCTATGCCTCGTCGACACCGGTCGCGAGCGCGAGGCAGTGTCGATCGCCGTCGCGGCGCTGGCGCCCCATCTCCCCCGCTATCAGCGCTCGATGGGCAACTACGCGCGGCTGCTGCTCGAGCCGGAGGACGACCGGGACTAGCGACGGCACGACCGGGCGCACCCGGCCGATCCGATGCCACGGGCCGTGTCACATCTGACGATGCCATCTAGTCCTCGGTACATGACCATCCGAACCAAGCAGTTGCTGGCGGCCGTGTTGGCGCTCACGGCGGTGTCCGTCGGAGTGTGGGCGGCCGCGCTTCCGCTGTCGTTCTATCGATCGTTCCCGCTCCCCGGACGGGGCTGGGTCTCGATGCTCGGACCGTACAACGAGCATCTGACGCGCGATGTCGGCGGACTCTACCTGGCACTGTTCGTCATGACCGCGTGGTCGGTGCTGCGGCCCAGCCAGCAGCTCCTCCAGGTCGCAGGGTGGTCGTGGCTCGTATTCAATCTTGAGCATCTGGGGTTCCACCTGTCGCACCTCGGCATGTTCGGCACCGCCGACAAGATCGGCAACGTGGTCGCGCTCGGCGGCTTGACGGTCCTGTCCGCTCTACTGGTGATCCCGATCCGCACACCTGCGCCGACGGCGGCGCAGCGTCAGAACCGCCTGACCGTCGAACACCGATAGGGGTACACCATGCGCATCGCAATCGCCGGTGGCACCGGGACACTTGGCCGATACGTGGTCGACGCCGTACGCGCCGCCGGCCACCAGCCGACCGTCATCTCGCGGTCGCGCGGGATTGACGTGATCACGCGGACCGGGCTCGACGACGCGCTGCGGGACGTCGCCATCGTCATCGATGTGACCAACGTGACCACGGTGAGCGCGAAGAAGTCCACCACGTTCTTCCAAACGGCTACCCACAACCTGATCGATGCCGGACAGCGTGCGGGAGTGACGCACCATCTTGTCTTGTCGATCGTCGGCATCGACCGCGTGGATCTCGGCTACTACAGGGGAAAGCAGGCGCAGGAGCGGGTCGCCTTGGCCGGACCCGTGCCGGCGACGGTGCTGCGCGCGACGCAGTTCTACGAATTCGCCGGCCAGATGCTCGCTCGGGGTGGGCCGTTCGCAATCGTGCCCCGCATGACCACCCAACCCATCGCGGCCCGCGAGGTCGCGGACGCGCTCGTTGCGCTCGCGCTCGGCGAGCCGGTCGGTCGGGCTCCCGACATCGCCGGCCCCGAACAACGCGAGATGTCCGATCTGGTTCGCGCTCTGGTCCACGCCCGGGGCGAGCACCGCCTCATGGTGCCCGTGCGCCTGCCGGGTGCGGTGGGCCGGGCAATGAGAGGCAACGGCTTGCTACCGACCGGCGACGGGCCGCGTGGAACGCAGACGTTCGAGGAGTGGCTCGCCACCGACGGGAGCAGGTCGGCTGGCGGCTGACCGGGGTGGGGCCGCTGACCGCGCCTGTCGACCAACCAGGGCCGCAAACATCACCAGAGATTGCGTGCGATGCCCGCGAGCGTGCGACCGGTGAGGCGGCCGTCGCCGAGCCCCAACTCGACGATCGAGTTGAAGACCCGCTGATCCCGGGCGGCCGCCCGCATGGTCGCATCGACAACGCGGGCACTACCGGTGAGGCGAGCAGCCATCCGGCTGTGGCGCAGATGCTGGCCCAGTCGGCGGCGAAGCGAGTCACCGTACCGTCGGGCGACGCTGTTCCCGGGCGCGGCGGCGGCCGCACCGGCCAGCGAACCCGACACCACCGCATAGAAGATGCCTTCGCCGGTGAATGGATTGATCAGCGACTGCGCGTCGCCGGCGAGCAGCAATCGACCGCGGCCCGGCGTCGGGCGATGCGTCGACAGGGGGAGGTGATGGGCACGCAGGGCCGTCGCCGCGGAAGTGTCCACTTCGGGCAGTAGTGACGCCATCCGGTCGAGCAGGTGCTGCCGCGACAACGTCGCGCCACGAAGGACTTCGCCATAACCGATGTTCGCGCGTCCGTCACCGATCGGGAAATTCCACGCGTACGCCGGCCAATGCGTCGCCGGAGCGGTAATGATGTGCTGCTGTACGGGGCCGACCGCCGGGGCGTAGCCGCGGATCGCCAACGCCATGCAACCGTCCGGATTGGTCGGTTCACCGAGCGTACGACGCACCAGCGAGTAGGCACCATCGGCGCCGACGACGGTACGAGCCGAGATCACTCCGTCCAGCACCACGAAATCCGACCTTTCGTCGATCTCCCGTACGGTGTGCTGCGCAAGAATCGCGCCGGCCGCCACCGCCGCTTCGACCAGACGTGCGTCGAACACTTTGCGTGGGATCGTGTAGTCGGGCCGGGTGAGATTCCGGACAACCGCCGCACCGCTCGGACCGACGAGATGGAGCGCGGGCACCGGGGCGTACCCGTGTTCGACGCCCGTGACGCCGAGCTCGCGCAGCACGTCCAGCGCATGCGGCGCGATGCCGTCGCCGCAGGCTTTGTCGCGGGGAAAAGCCGCCTTGTCGAGCAGAAGCACGCTAGCGCCGAGGCGACGAGCCGCGAGTGCGGCGCTCGATCCGGCCGGTCCGGCGCCGACGATCGCTACGTCGTATTGATCCATGCGCCCAGCCTGTCAAGGCGTGTCCACCTTCGCCAGGACAACGACGCGGTTGCGACATCTTCGCGCAGTTGCCACACGTGGCCGCGCGGCGGCGCGGCACGTGGCCGCGCGACTCAACGTCTGTGGATGGGCGGCCCGAGCGGCGACAGTGGACGCGACGACGGTCAGGAAGCCGGCGCCCTGACACGGCGATCCCGCAACCCGACGGCGCGACGTCAGAGATCATTTGGGGAGAGTTCGCAGGCTGTCGCGCGATTTTGCTATCCGGAGGATTCTCCGTCTATAGTTTCCGAGGCAATCGGAGCATCCTCCGATTCGACGCGGCACCGGCCGACCGTGTTTCGAGGAGACGACATGACCAACGCATCCATCTTCGACGAGCCTCGTACCGCCCCGGTCGCCGGTGCGCGTCCGGCGACCCGGCCACTGGCCGGCACGGTCGCGTTGGTGACTGGCGCATCCAGTGGCATCGGAGCGACCACCGCGGCCATGCTGGCCGCGCACGGCGCGGCGGTGGCGTTGGCTGCGCGGCGTACGGACCGACTGGCGGCACTCGCCACCGATATCCGAGAACAAGGCGGGACGGCATTGGTGCTCGAGTCAGACATTACCGACGAGCGCCAGGCGACCGCGGCTGTCGATCGTACGGTCGCCGAGCTGGGCCGTCTCGACACGCTGATCAACAACGCCGGCGTGATGCTGCTGGGCCCGGTACTCGACGCTCCGTTGTCCGAGTGGCAGCGCATGGTCGACATCAACGTCCTCGGCCTCCTCTACTGCGCCCACGCCGCGCTGCCACATCTGCTGCAGGCGGCCGAGACCGGGCCACGACGGGTCGCCGATATGGTCAACATCAGCTCGGTGGCCGGCCGCGTTGCGCGCAATGGCCGAGGCGTCTACAACCTCACCAAACACGGCATCGGCGCCTTCAGCGAGTCGCTGCGCCAGGAGGTCACCGGTCGGCACGTACGTGTCTCGCTCATCGAGCCGGGCGCGACCGCCACCGAACTGGCCGGACACAACCGCGCCGAAGTTCTGGAGACGATGCGAACGCAGGTCACCGGCATCGAGCCGATGCAGCCCGAGGACGTCGCCGATGCGATCGGCTACATCGTCACTCGACCGCGGCACGTCGCAGTCAACGAGCTGTTGATCCGTCCGACCGAGCAGGAGTAATCCAACGCGCCGCCCGGTGTCAGAGGCCAACCGGTGTCAGAGGGCAACCGGTGTCAGAGGCCAAACAGCGGCGGCAGCGCAAACAACATGATCATCGACCATGTGACATGCGTGATGATCGGAGCGAGGATGCCGCCGGACGCTCGTCGCTGTAGGCCAAAGACAGCGCCGAGCGTGAGCGCGGCGAACACGAGCATCGGGTTCGCGGTGGCGGCCGTCGCGATCGCGTACACGATCGTCGAAATGACGACGGCGTTCCGCCGGCCGATCGCGGCGAACAGGGCGCCGCGAAAGAAGATCTCCTCACCGATCGCGTTCGCGAGCGTCACGACCACGATCAGCGCGGTCGAACCTTGCTGGGCGTGGGCCAGCACGTTTTCGACGTAGTCGCGCAGCGCGGGAATCTCCCGTACGGCCAGAGCGCCGGTGACGAAAATGGCGGCGGCGGCTAGTCCGGTGACGAACGCAGTCAGGACCGGGCGCCGCAGGCCGCCACGGAACGAGATGTAGCCGAGGTGCAGCGGACCGGATGCGAGGCCGCCGATGGTCCATACGACGGCGACCGCTCCGGTCAGCGCGTAGAACGTCGAGTCGCCGGGCCGGATGGAGAGCGAGAAACCGAGCAGTACGGCTCCGGCCACGAGGGCGATCGCCACCACAATCCGGCGACGCAGAAACTGGCGATCTGTCTCCTCGTGATCGCGCGGAACGCGGTCGATCAGCGATGGCGCGACGATGTCCTGGATACGCGTACGCCAGGTCATCGGCGGGTGCGGCCGGATCCCGTTGACAACGCGCTCGAACGGTCGGCCAGCGCCACCCGTACGGACTCCTCGTAGCCGAGCGTCGCGCCGGGCACCACATCTTCGATCGATCTGTCGTGCACGATCACCTCGGTGGTCATCGAGTCGACCAGGTTGCGTGCGGTTCCCAGATCGACGTCCGTGACAAGTGCCAGCCAGACGGAGGAGAGCCGGGGTGTCAACAGTGGCACGGTCACGTTCGGCAATCCCTTGCCCCGTACGGCGGCGACACGCTCCAGCATGTCGATGTAGCGCAGCACATCGGGGCCGCCGATCTCATATATCCGGCCCCGAGCCGACTCCGGTTCGAGGACGCCGACCAGATACCGTACGACGTCGGGCAGGGCGATCGGTTGCACACGTGTGTTGACCCACCGCGGCGTGACGAGCGCCGGCAGGTGATCGACCAGCTGTCGGGTGATCTCCCACGAGATGCTGCCGTGGCCGACGACGACAGCGGCCCGTAACACGGTCACCGGTACCTTGCCCTCGCGCAGCATCCGCTCCACCGAGCGACGCGACCGAAGATGAGCCGACAGATCGTCGTCATCGGATCCGAGGCCGCCGAGATAGACGATGCGTTCGAGGCCGGCGTCGGCGCCGGCCGCGGCGAAGTTGCGCGCGCCGCGCGCATCGCGTTCCTCGAAGTCGTCCGAGTCGAGCGAGTGGACGAGGTAGTAGGCGGCGTCCACGCCGTCCAGCGCGGCGTCGAGTGCCGCTCGGTCACCCACGTCGCCGGCGACGGGCGTGCCCGCCCCGTCGTACGTTTCCGGACGCCGCGTCATGGCCCGGACCCGATATCCGGCGTCCACGAGTGCCCGGGCGAGATGCGAACCGATGAAGCCGGAAGCGCCGGTCACCAAAATGACCTTTTCCATAGTCACGTCATACCCCGGATGCCGACGCCCATTCGCCGGAACCGCAGCTAGCACCGCCTCGACGGCACGCGCTGCAGTGCCGAAACCCTCGACCGAGCTCGGATGATCGACTCTGCGGGCTGGTCACCGCGAGCTTGGCGAGGACGTGCTAGATGTCATGGTTCTCAGCTGCCGACTCACGATCGGTATCACGATCGCCGCCGCGATGACGTGACCGCCACACAGCATGACCTTGGTCGACAGCGCGGTGTCTCCGGCCGACAGCGGCGCGGCGCATGAGGCGGCGGCCAGCACGAGAGTCGTACGCAGGTAGATGCCGGCCGGGTTGCTGGCGTACCGGGCGATTACGGCGGCAAGGATCGTCGCGACAATCCCGACGAGCGCGGTTGCCATGGCGAACATGCCGACGGTGATCGGTGTGGCGACGTCGCCGCCCGGATTGCCGGCAGCCATCGGGATCCCGGCAGCGCGGGCTACGAGACCGTAGAGCTCCGTGGCGATCGCGGCCACCAGAAAGGCCAGCGCACTTGTGAGCCATACGGGGCGAGCGGTCACCTTGATGGCGGGGGCAGTCAAGCGGTCCATGTCTCGTCCTCGGTTGTGAGTCAACCAGTTCTCTGGTTGACCTCGACGCTACGGACGGACGGATGACGGTCGCTTCTCTCAGCTTGCGGTCTTGCCGGCCCGATGGTCGCGCGGCCCGGGGCCGTGAGGCGCGGGCTTGCGAAGCCGGCCGGACCTCCCGGTGATCCGCCAGCGCGGACGATCACGGCCGCGCGGCGACGCTCATCGTCCGCCGCAGCGGATCATCGCCGGCCGGGCCGCCGGAACACGGCGATCTGCCGGCGCGCCGGGTTGACGGCTCAGTCGGTGAAGCACAGCGCGCGGAAGCGGGCAACCAGATCCGGTGCGACACCGCTGCGTGTCGACGTCAATGCGGCCGTATAGCCAGAGCAGGAGGTCGGCCGGCAGAGGCGGCGATCGTCGGCGTGGCGTCGTCGAGGCCACGCGTCCAGGTGACCGTGCCGGGTGCCCGGCCGTCCGAAATGGTCCAACCAGCACCGGCCTCGGCGCTCAACGCGAACCGCCCATCGAGTGCCGGTCGCGGCGGCTCGGCCGGATCGGCGTCCGATGAGACCGAGAACGTCAGGAACTCCTCAACCGCGTCGGCGGCGATCGCCGGCTCGATGGCCACGGTGTCACCACGCGCGTGGGCCGCGTCCCAGTGATGCACAGCGGCCTCCTGGACCTGATGCCGCACGACGAAGGCGACGTCCTGCTGGGCCGGCGCCCACGTGTAGACGCGTTCATCCGGGGGCACCTCGGCGAGCACGCGGACCAACCGCACGGACTCTGACCGGAGCGACGGGATCAGCCGCTCGGGGTCCGCTCGGGCCGGCCGGAGCGCCGCCTCGGGCGGCGCGGTCAGCCGCTGCTCGACGATCGTCGCCCAAAACCACTGCACCTCGGTCACATGGTTGACGAGATCAGCGACGGTCCATCCGGGGCAATGCTCGACCGCGGCGGCGAGGTTTCCTTCCGCGGCGTCGGCGAGGCCCGCGCTGTGGCGTGCGATCGCGGCAAGATATTCGGACGATGGATCGCTCATGTGCGGACCTCCGAGCCAGGTGGGCGCCGCCACCGATCATCGCAGGGAGTTCCGACAACGTCCGCTCAGTCCGGCGGGCTCGACTGGACCGACAGGTCGGCTGACGGCACGGACAGGCCGGTCGTCGACGACTCGTTGAGACACGTTGGCGACACTGCGCCCGCCAACCTCACCGAGACCAGCAAGCTGTATCAGTCGTTTCCACCATGTCCACGCTCGTGGACGCCGGGCGAGGGGGCCGATCGTGGGCGTACAGCTGGGAAGTATCGAGTTCTATGCCGGACCACCGGTGCTCGGCGGGCCGGACGACCTCGACGCGGTGATCCGCGATTTCATCGGCGGCGCGAAGAAACAGCTGCTGATTGCCGTACAGGAATTGGATTCTCGGACCATCACCGACGCGATACTCGCGGCCAAGAAGTCCAAAGTGCACATGCAGATCATTTTGGAAGGCGACTATCTGGTCGAGGCGCCGGCGCTCGGCGATCCGTGGTCGGCGGGTGGCGACTACGAGGTCAATCGCACGATCCACTCGGCACTTCTCCGCGCTGGCATCGACGTGATCACCGATCTGAACCCGGCTATCTTCCACCAGAAGTTCATCGTGCGCGATCCAGGGCAGGACTCGGCGGCGGTGCTCACCGGCTCGACGAACTTCACGCTGACCGACACCGGCACGAACCCGCCCGGCAACAGCGCAAAGACCGGAAACAATCTCAACCATGTCGTCGTCCTCCACGGCGCCCGCGCCACCAACCTTTACCTGGCCGAGTTCCAGCGGCTGCGCAGCGGAACGTTCGGCGACCTGCATGAACGGGTCGAGCCCAGACCAGCCGAGTTCCAATTGGCGCACATGCGCATCAAGCCGGTCTTCGCTCCGGAACAAGGACCGGAGATGGAGATCATGAAGCAGATGCTGAAGGCCAAGACGAGCATCGATTTCGCGATGTTCACCTTTGCCCAGTCGTCGGGCATCGACGACACGATGATCCGGCTGGTGAACGACGTTCAGCGCATCCGTGGCGTGCTCGACCGTGGTCAGGGCGTGCAGAAGTGGGCGGCCACTCAGCCGCTCAAAGCGGCCGGTGTCCAGCTCTTCGAGAACCGGCCGGGTACGGGTGTCCGGAAGGTCCACCATAAGTTGATGGTGATCGACGAACGTCTGGTCATCGCGGGCAGCTTCAACTACACGTCGCCGGCGACCACACTCAACGACGAGAACATCATCGTTCTCGGCGATCTGGAGGAGACCGATGCGACCGCCGAGGCGGCCCAACGCCAGATCGCGACGTTCGCGCTCGGCGAGATCGATCGCATCATCACAACGCTGAGTGATCCGGTCTAGCGACGGCGACAGCCCGGCGCCGGGCTCAGCGCCGGGGCCAGCGCCGGGCTGAGGCGTACCGGTGTCCGGACCGGCCACTGACCGGACGTCGATTGGGCGGGCCAGTGTCCTCAATCGCGCCGAATCGGCATGTGGCCGCGCAGATCTTCCTACGCTTGGTGGCTACCGGCGTCGGCAGTCGACTTGGGGACTGCCCGCCCCGGAGCTTGTCCCAGGGGAGGCACGTGCATGGACATGGACCGGGTCACTCGGTATGGAGCGGAATTCCTCGGCACCGGATTTCTCGTCTTCCTCGCTGTCGGTAGCGCGGTCGCCGGCCTCCTGTCCGGTGGCGTTGTTGTCGTCGCCCTGACCTTCGGCTTCGTATTGCTGGCACTGGCGTACGCGATCGGCCCAGTCTCCGGGTGCCATGTGAACCCAGCCGTCACGCTCGGCGCCCTGATCACCAACCGGATCGACATCGAGGACGCCATCGGCTACTGGATCGCTCAGTTCGCCGGGGCCATAGCTGGGGCGTTCGTGCTGTTTGGACTGACCCGCTGGGGACAGGTACGCGATCAAACCGGCGATTTGGGTGCAAACGGCTACGGCCGCAACATCAGCCTCGGTGGCACCGTGACCATCGAGATTCTGATGACGTTCGTGCTCGTGCTCGTCGTGCTGATCGTGACCGCTCGCACCGAGAACGCCGGCTTCGCCGGTCTGGCGATGGGCATCACGCTGGGCGCCCTGCACCTTTTCGCCGTGCCATTGGACGGCACGTCGGTCAACCCGGCGCGCTCGTTCGGACCGGCCATCTTCGCCGGCGGTACGGCACTGTCGCAGCTCTGGGTCTTCCTCGTGTTTCCGCTCATCGGCGGCGTATTGGCGGCCCTCGCATTGCCGTACGTCACCGGAGACGGGTGGCGCTTCCGCTCCACGGTCGAGGCCCAGCCCACCGGTGCGGCCGAGTCCGGTGCGGCCGCCGAGATCCCCGCCTCAGAGGCGGCCGCGGACCGTACACAACGGGAGCAGGCAGGCGGCCGACGCGCCCGCGGATGATGTGACACCCACCGAGCGCCGCAACCCTCGGCCGCCGGACTAGCTCGGCTCCAGTCCCGACCGGTTCTGGGCGATCGCCGCGTCGATCAGCTGTTCCGCGAGCGTACGGGCCGCGATCGCCGTGGACGGATCACGGTCGAGCCGGGCTCCCATCAACGCGCCGTCGTAGACCAACAGCAGCTGCTGCGCCAGCGCCTCGGGATCGGCCACACCGGCCTGGCGGGCCAGGTCGACCATTAACGAGCGCGTCCATGCGCGCGAGCCGTCGCAGACCTGCCGGATGCTCCCGCCGTCCGGGGCTTCGGCGCTGGCCCGCTGAAAAGCGCAACCCCGGAAGTCCGGATCGGCGATGACGTCCCCGAGCACTTCGAAGATCGCCAGGAGGCCGGCCTTCGGCGTCTTGGCCCCGGCGAGCTTCCGGGCGATCCGCGCCTCCCGAGCGGCCTGCCGGCTGAGCAGGTAGGACCGGACGAGTTCGTCCTTGCTGCCGAACGTGTTGTAGAGCGACGCCTTGGCCACCCCGGCTCGCTCGATGACCCGGTCGATACCGACGCTGAGAATGCCCTCTTCGTAGAACAGCTCATCCGCGGCGGCGAGGATCCGGTCGCGGGCCGACGGCCGGGCTGTGGTCTTGGTCGACATGACTTGACACTAGCAGACAGATCTGTCTACTGTCATCGGGCTAGACAGAACGGTCTACTCAGACCTGAGCCGCAGGAGACACGATGACGGGTAACGCGAGATTCGGACACAGCGTCATAAACAACGCCGAACGTCACCGAAGACCCGGCACCGTACGAACCATCACCCAGCCCCCGACCGACGAGATACCGAAGGCAGTGATCGTGAATTCTGTGTCCACCGCGAACGCCCCGGTTGCCCGGCGGGCCGTACGCATACCGGCCGGTGCGGCGCTCTACCTCCAGGCGTCGATCATCCTCTTCTTCCTCGCGGGCTCCAGCGCGCCGACGCCCCTTTACGCGGTCTACCAAGCGAAGTGGGGCTTCTCGCCGATCACGACCACCGTCGTGTTCGGCGTCTATGCGCTGGCCGTGCTCGCGTCGTTGCTCGTCGTCGGCCGGCTCTCCGACCACATCGGACGCCGTCCGGTGTTGCTCGCCGCGATCGCCGTGCAAGCGGCGACTATGCTCGTGTTCGCAACGGCCGAGGGCGTACCCGAGTTGTTGGTGGCTCGGGTGATCCAGGGCCTGTCGACCGGCGCGGCAGCGGGCGCCGTGGGTGCCGGCATGCTGGACATCGATCGAGCCAAGGGCACCATCGCCAACGCGGTCGCTCCGCTGACCGGTACCGCTACCGGCGCGCTCGCGTCCGGGCTCGCGGTGCAATTCCTCCCGGCTCCGACGCACCTCGTGTATCTCGTATTGTTCGTGATCTTTCTGTTGCAGGGCGTCGGTGTCACGCTGATGGACGAGACGTCCACGCCGATTTCCGGTGCCGTGGCGTCGTTGCGCCCACGATTTGCGCTGCCACCGGCCGTTCGCCGGCCCATGCTCGTCGCCGCGCCGGCGTTGGTCGCGGTGTGGGCGCTGGCCGGTCTGTACGGATCACTCGGCCCGGCCATCGTCCGATTCATCACGGGCTCAAGCTCGTTCGTACTGGCGGGGCTCGCGCTGTTCACACTCGCCGCCAGCGCCGTGGTCACGGTCCTCCTACTGCGCAACGCCGCACCACGCCGCGTGATGGCGTTCGGCGGGGTCGCGCTGGTGGTCGGCGTTGGCATGACGCTGCTCGCGATCGACTCGCGGTCGGCTGCGCTCTTCTTCGTCGGGGCTGTCATCGCCGGCGCCGGATTCGGCGCGGGATTCCAGGGCGCGATCCGGACGATCGTCCCGTTGGCCGCACCACATGAGCGGGCCGGCGTGCTGTCCATCGTGTACGTCATCTCGTACCTCGCCATGGGTCTGCCGGCCGTCATCGCCGGGTTCCTGGTCGTGGACGGTGATGGGTTGTTGCCGACGGCGCGGGGCTACAGCGTCGCGGTCATGGTGCTCGCGGCGCTGGCGTTGCTCGGCCTGATCCGGCCGGCCCGGCGGACGAGGCCGGCCGAAGCGTCCGAGCTTGCGGCCCGGCGGCCCGGCAGCGCGCAGCACCGCGTGGACGCCGCCTGCCAGCAGCCAGAACTCGTGGACGTGCACTAATCCGGTGCCAGCTGCGCCTACAGCGCGCCAGCTACACCTACGGGACGACAGTGACCGGCCATCGCGCAATGCGGACGAGATGCGTAGCAATCGATCCGATGAAGCGGTGGCCGGCCTGCGTCGACGCGCCGACGACCACCGCATCGACGCGGAGCTCATCGGCGACGCGCGCAATGACCTGCACCGGGCTGCCGCTGCGCTCGATGAAGCTCGCTTCGATACCGATCCGGCCGGCATTGGACCGGATCAGTTCGCGGATCTCCTCGGCGACGCTGTCCGCGGCCTGCTGCACCGGCCCGGCCAGACTCGGGTTGAACCCGGTCAGCGCGCTCGCCGTGCGGACGAACAGGCAGATGATGCGCGCGTTCTGGCGGCGGGCCAGGCCGGCCGCGTACGCGCCGGCACGCATCGACGTCTCTGATCCATCGATCGCAACCAAGATGGTCGCTGGTCCATCGCCGTGGTATCCCACGCCCACAGTCTGCCGGCTCGGTGACGATCTCGCGAGATCGCATCTGCACCCGTTCGGCCACGGTCGGTGCCAGGACCTGTGCCGGCACCGCCCGCGGCTTCCGCCGCTAAACCGGCGGATCGATGCCCGGATCGGCCTCCGCGTTCGCCGCGCGCGCGGTGTGCCGACCCTCGCCGCCGTCGTAGGACGTATACGTGTACGGGTTCGGGACGCGCTCCGCGGTCGGCAGCTCGGGATGCATGCTGTCGTGCCAGGCCTCCTCGCCCATGGTGGCGCGGGCGTAGTCGACGGTGTTGGCGACCGCGGCCTTGGCGGCGGCCACGTCCATCCCGATCAACTTGTGCGCGTGCTTGACGACCTTCCCGTTGACGAGCACGGTGTGCACGTCGCCACGACCCGCCTGGTAGACGATGGTGCCGTACGGGTGCACGATCGGGCTCATCGCCGGCGATTCATCGTTCTTAAGCAGGACGATGTCGGCGCGCTTGCCCGGCGTGAGGCTGCCGATCACCGAGTCGAGCCCGAGTGCGCGCGCCCCACCCATCGTCGCCCACTGCACGACATCCTGGGCCCGCAGCAGGTTGTGGACGACGGTCTCGCCACGCGCGTGAGCTTCGAGGTGTTCACGCGAACGATCCGCCGACAGCGTCGCGCGCATGGCGGAGAAGAGGTCCGCACTCCACCACACGCTGGTGTCCATCGACAGCGACACCGGGATGCCGTGTTTGCGGAGCGCCCAGGTAGGCGGGTAACCCTGGCCGGCACTCTGCTCGCTTTCCGTCGATACGGACGCCGTGCCACCCGTCGCCGCGATCCGCTGGTACGAATCCTCGGCCAGCGTGGCCGCGTGAACGTACGTGACCTCCGGCGTCATGAACCCGTGTTCCCACATCAGACGGATGCTGTCGTCATTCGTCGCGCCCCACACGCCGGCGTGTGTCGTCACCCGCAGACCGAGCTCGCGGGCGGCCTCGAAGGCCCCCTTCTCCGGGAACGCGGGATCTGCGGTGACGTCGAAGGCCATCTGCAAGCCGAACATGTCGCTGGTCGCCAGGCGAGCGACGAAGTTGCGGAAATCGGCGCCATTCGACCACTCCCACGGCGCGCCGAGCAGGTTGCCGTAGGCGAGGACCGCTCGGCCCGGTGTCGAGCGCAACGCGTCCGCGGCCGCCTCACCGTGCTCGATCGTCTGCAGGCCGTGCGACCAGTCGAGCGATGTCGTGACGCCGGCGTCGAGCGCCTCGATCATCGACAACACGTTTCCGGCGTGGATGTCCTCGGGTCGGAAGATCTTTCCCCAGGTCAAGTAGTAGAAGACGAAGTACTGCGTCAGCGTCCAGTCGGCGCCGTACCCGCGCATCGCGGTCTGCCACATGTGCCGGTGGGTGTCGATCATGCCGGGCATGACGATGCCGCCGGACGCGTCGATCTCGACGGCGCCATCGGGGACGGCCAAGCCGACACCGACCTCGGCGATGCGGTCACCGACGACGAGCACGTCGCCGCCTTCGATGACGCCGGATCCGTCCATCGGCAGCACGATCCCGTTGCGAAACACAATCGGTCGCCCATCGCCGAAGACCTCGGACGCTGACTCTGGTCCCATGCCGGTCACCTCTTCGTGAGACAGCGGCGTCTGCCGCGCAGTTCTCCGTTGCGAGTGTAGTTTCAGGTTCTTAGCCGGCAGTCGACGTCTGCCGGACAACCGTCCGCCACGCGGTCGCGGGCCCGACACCACCATGGCAACCCGATCACGACTGTGTCAATGCGCCTTCCGGCCGAACGGGCGTCGTGCCACGATGACGGCTATGACTCACGGCCGGACCGAACTCACGATCGAGCTGCGGACGCCGAACGCGTTTGCGACCGTGTTCGCGGACAGAACGACATTTGACGGCGGGCAGCTCATCGCCTGGCAGGACGGAGCCGCGATCGCGAGCTATCCGGTCGACGCGGTCGCCGGCCTGCGATTCGGCGGCTCATCATCGACGGCGAACGTCGCACCGATCGCCGACGTCGATGCGGTGTCGGACGCCGGCGCTCATCAGATAGCACCCACGGCGGTGCCGTCGACCGACATCGCACCCGCCACGGCGAGTCCCGCCGGTGCTGGCTGGACCCCGGGCGAAGACGCATTACTGCGCACCTTGAGCGACCAGGACGCCGGACTGACGATGATGATCCTCAAGACCCAACGCCCCATGGACGAGGTCATGGCGCGCCTCACGGAGCTCGGGATCCTCGCGACCCGACGGTGACGGTTGGCTCGACATAACCGCCCGCCACCATCGGCCCGATCCGGAGGAACGTCGACGTGAGGTTCACCGAAGCGGAGATCGCCTACCTGGCCTCGCAGACGTTGGGGCGGCTCGCGACGATGCAGCGCAACGGCACGCTGCAGAACAGTCCGGTCGGGTTCATCTACAACGCCGACCTCGACACGATCGACATCACCGGTCACGGAATGTCGGTCAGCCAGAAATATCGCAACGTCGGCGCCAATAGTCAGGTGGCGTTTGTCGTGGACGACATCGCATCCCGGCAGCCATGGCGGATCCGGTGTCTGGAGATCCGCGGAACGGCCGAGGCGGTGCCCCCACCGGCCGAGGCACGGGCCGACCCTCGAGGCTTCGACGGTGCGATCATCCGGATCACGCCGACGCGGATCATCAGCTTCGGCCTGACCGACTCGGACGACCCCTTCCGCGATGGAGCGAACAAGCGCGACGTCTGATGCCACGATGCGGCCGACCCACCGCGTCGGACGCCGGGCCTACGGGGTGATCTGGCCGTGCAGGAACTCGTTGACGGCGGCGGCATCGCCATCGACCCGGACGCCCGACGCATCCAAATCGGATCGCTGCCACAGCAACAGGAGCATGTCCTCGGCCCGACCGGTTACAGTGATCGCCACGCCGGGCGCGCCATCGGACGCGCTCGCGTTCGGGCCCTCGACGGCGGGTATCGGCTCGCCGTCCGGCGTGAGCAGCCACGAATGGCCCGTGTCGGTGAGCCGGATCAACACCGGTCCGGGCAGCTGCGCCGGCATCCGGTTGCCCCATCGATGGGCCACCGGGAGCATCGTCCGCAGCACTTCGTCGACACCGTCGGCGGCGAGGATCGGCTCGATCATCCGCGGCCCACCGATAGCGAGGTCCGCGTCCCGGCCGTGGATGGTCGTCTCGTGTAGTTGGCGCCGCGTCCAGAATCCCTTCACCCGTGGCATCTTGGTGAAGTTCCAGCACGGGGCCGCGTAGTCGGCCGAGCCGAGTGTTTCCAGAAGGATGTCCGCACCCTCGCGGTACCACCGGGCCGGATCGGCGCCGTCCGGCAACGTCGGCACGGGTGAGGAGCGGACACCGGTGCGTACGTTCTCCGCCGCCCACCGATGGATGCCGCCGAGGTGGCTCGCGAGTCCACGGAGCTTCCAGGTGCGGCTCACCGGCACCGGAGTGTCCGGATCGTGCGACGCGACGATCGCCTCGAACGCCGCCATCTCGGCCGCGAGTGGCGCCAGATAGTCGGCCGGCGCCCACGGCAACCCAGCCGGTGCCGTGCGTGGGTCATCCGTCATAGCGCGCATTCTGCCGGACCAACCCGACAGT
This sequence comes from uncultured Actinomycetota bacterium, assembly GCA_963724705.1. GTDB lineage: Bacteria > Actinomycetota > Actinomycetes > Mycobacteriales > Micromonosporaceae > DASQPR01. Next base: position 196,196 of record CAVRVS010000002.1, on the reverse strand, counting down.
TCACGGCGGCGACTGCCGCTACGGTCGCCGCGGATCGTCTCCGCGCTGCAACAGCTCGGCCAGCGGCAACGTCGCCGCACCGAGCGCAACGGCATCGAGACCGAGCTCGCTCAACTCGATCCGCACCTGGTCGTACGGGTGGGCCAGCGCCTGTGTCTCGGCCGCGGCCCGGATCTGCGGCAACGCGACCGACCCGAGTGCGAGTCCGGCCCAACCGCCGAGCACAACCCGCTCCGGGTTGAACAGGTTGATCAGATTGCCGATGCCGGTCCCGAGGAACGCGGCGGTCTCGGCGAGCAGGTCGGCCGCGGCCGGGTCGCTCCGGTCGCCCGTGGCCGACGCGACCAGCGCCGCGATCCCGGCCATCTCGTCGGCCGCGCCGCCCGTGGAAACGTTGGCCTTCGGGTCGCCGTGATCCGAGCGCGCGGACGCCGCGTAACGGTCGAGGATGCCTTCGGCCCCGACGTACGCCTCGAGGCAACCGCGCGCACCGCAACGGCACTGCCGCCCGCCGTACACGAGAGTGGTGTGGCCCCACTCCCCCGCGCTGCTGGTGGTGCCCTGATAGGGCACGCCGTCGGAGATGACCGCGGCGCCGACACCCGAACCGACCAGCGCAACGATCGCGTGCCGAGCGCCCCGCGCCGCGCCGAACCACATCTCGGCCTGTGCCTGCGTCTTGGCACCGTTGCCGACGAAGATCGGTGCGCTCACCCCGGCGTCGGCGAGCATCTCGGCCAGCGCGACCCCGTCCCAACCAATGGTCGGCGCGTGTACGAGAGATGTCCGGCCGGCCGACGGGCGCGAGCCGGAGGTTGACGTGTCGGTCCCGACAGCGCCTTCGGCCACGATGCCCGGCACGCCAACACCAACGCCGACGATGTCCGCAGGGTCGACCGGGCAATGATGATCCAGTGTGGCCACGTCGGACTCGTCCGCGCGGTCGGCGTTTCCGGCGACGTCCTCCGCGTGCCTCGCGAGGACGTCCGCCATACCGCCGACGATCTCGGCCACTACGGTCTTCGGATCCGGTCGGTGCGACGCGACCGGACGCACCACGCTGGCCAGCCGCTCGAGCGCGGTGTCGAAGAGTTCCACGGTCACGCCGGTCTCGCCGACATCGACACCGACGACATATCCGAAGGCTGGGTCGACCCGCAGCAACACTCGTGGCCGGCCGCCGCCGGACTCGACCTGACCGGCCTCGACGATGAGCCGATCGTCGATCAACTCCGCCGTGACGGTGCTTACCGTCGCGCTCGACAATCCGGTGAGCTGACTGAGTTCGAGTCGGCTCAGTGGGCCGTCGAAGAACAGCTTCGACAGCAGAATGGATCGGTTCTGCCGCCGGATGTCGCGGGTGGTGGTTCGCGTCGAGTCCATGGGCGCACATTTCTCGGGCGGGACGTTGGTCGGCGGATGCCTGCGGTGGCGCGGCGAGCCGGGGAGATCACGAGCGTACGCGCTCCGCGTGCACGCGAACGGCCTTGACGTCCCGTGAGCTATCTTGGTTAAATTCACGACATAACTCAACACTCAAGATAAGTTGGGCCAGAGCTTATACGGGCTCGCAAATCAGGGAGAGCTATGACGTACGACCGTGGCCTGGCGCCGGATTTCCGTTGGGGTGCGGCCACGGCGGCATACCAGATCGAGGGGGCGGTGGCCGAGGACGGTCGTTCGCCCTCCATCTGGGATACCTTCTGCCGCGTTCCCGGCGCGATCGACAACGGCGACACCGGCGATATCGCCTGTGATCACTACCACCGCTGGCCGGAAGACATTGGCCTCATGCGGCGGCTCGGCCTGGACTCGTACCGGTTCTCGATCGCGTGGCCGCGGGTCCTGCCCGATGGCACCGGCCGTGTCAACGCGGCTGGCATCGACTTCTACGACCGCTTGGTCGACAAGCTGCTCGAGGCGGGCGTCACACCGTTTCCAACGCTCTACCACTGGGATCTCCCCCAGGTCTTGCAGGACCGCGGCGGCTGGCCGGCGCGCGAGACGGCGTACGCCTTCGCCGAGTTCGCATCCGTCGTCGGCGAGCGCCTGGGCGACCGGGTGACCGACTGGTTCACCATCAACGAGCCGCTGTGCTCCGCCTGGATCGGCCACCTCGAAGGGACCATGGCGCCCGGCATCAAGGACCTGAGCCTCGCCATCCCGGCGTCTCATCATCTGCTGCTCGGCCATGGCCTGGCCACCGCGGCGCTACGGGCGGCGGCGCCCGGGCCGGTACGCATCGGCGCGGTTCTGAATCTCAGCCCGTGCGATCCGGCGAGCGAGACCGACGCCGACGTCGCGGCCGCGGTGCGGGCCGACGGCCACACCAACCGCTGGTGGCTCGACCCGCTCTACGGCCGGGGTTATCCGAGCGACATGATCGAGGTGTACGGGATCGAGCCCCCGGTCCGCGACGGCGATCTCGACACGATCGCGGCGCCGATGGACCACTTCGGACTGAATTACTACTTCCGGCAGGTCGTCACCGACGACCCGACCGGCGATCCGCCCTTCGCCCGCATGGTGTCCGTGCCGGACTGGACGCTCACCGCGATGGGCTGGGAGGTCTACGCGGACGGTCTGGAGCAACTGCTCGTACGGCTCTCCGACGAGTACGGAGTCCGCCGGATCTACGTCACCGAAAACGGTTCCGCTTGGCCGGACGAGATCGAGCCGGACGGCAACGTCGAGGACAAGGACCGCATCGCCTACCTCGAACAACATCTGGAGGCGTGCCTGCGGGCGGCCCGGCACGGTGCTCCGGTCGCCGGCTACTTCGCCTGGTCGCTGATGGACAACTTCGAGTGGGCGTACGGCTACGCGAAGCGCTTCGGACTCGTGCACGTCGACTACGAAACGCAGCGACGGACCATCAAGGCGAGTGGATACCGCTACGCCGACATCATCCGTACCCATCGCGAGCGGCACACCAGCGTCGCCGTCGGCAAATAGCCCGTTCGCTAGCCTTCGTTGACGGAACGCCACCGGCGGATGGCATCCCGCCACCAGATGGCACTCTGCTTCGGCGTCCGCACGAGCGAGTCATAGTCGACCCGAACGATTCCGAACCGCTTGTCGTAGCCGAAGCTCCACTCGAAGTTGTCCATCAGCGACCAGGCGAAGTAGCCGCGCACGTCGACGCCCGCCTCCTGCGCATCGGCGACCGCGCCGAGATGTGTCGCGAGATACTCCACGCGATCGGCATCGTGGACAAAGCTGGTCTCGTCGGCGACGTCATCGAACGCCGCGCCATTTTCGGTGATGACGAGTGACACGCCTGGGTAGTCGTTATTCAGCCGTACCAACAGATCCGTCAGCCCGGCCGGCCGGATCTCCCAACCCATCGCGGTACGCGGCAGACCGCGCGAGATCCGGCGTTCGATCGGCCGGCCGTCGTCGTCGCGGTCCCGGCCGGCCTCGTCGCGGCCGCTGAACACGGTGTCGCTGTAGTAATTCACACCGAGCACATCGGTCGGCGTCGCGATGACGGCCAGATCTCCGTCCTGGACCGGGATCTGCACACCGACCTCCGCGAGGTCGGCCACCACGTCGGCCGGATACCGCCCACGCAGCAGCGGATCCAGATAGATGCGCGCACCGAGACCGTCGGCGCGCCGGGCGGCGTGGTAGTCGGCCGGGTCGTCGGACGCCGGGATCGCGCTGCCGAGGTTGACCGTGATGCCAAGCTCCACATCGCGACCGGCCGCGCTCGCGGCGGCTCGCATCCGTTCGGTGGCCAGGCCATGGCCGAGGAGCAGATGATGGGCGGCCGCGATACCCGCGCCGAGATCGCGTCGGCCGGGCGCGTGCACGCCGTACACGTAGCCCAGCATGGCCGAGCACCACGGTTCGTTGAGCGTCGTCCACACCCGTACCCGATCAGAAAGCGCATCGAAGACGAGCATGGCGTAATCCGCAAACCGCTCGGCGGTATCGCGGGCCGGCCAACCGCCGGCGTCCTCCAGTTCCTGCGGGAGATCCCAGTGATACAGCGTGAGCCATGGGTCGACGCCCTTGCTGAGCAGCTCGTCGACCAGCCGGTCGTAGAACGCCATGCCGGCCGCGTTGACCGGGCCGCGACCGCCCGGCTGCACACGTGGCCACGACACCGAGAAGCGATAGGTGTCGACACCAAGCTCGGCGATCATCGCCACATCGGTTGGCATGCGGTGGTAGTGATCGCAGGCGATGTCGCCGTTGTCGCCGTTAGCCACCGCGCCGGGGACCCGGCAGTAGGTGTCCCAGATCGACGCGGTGCGGCCATCTTCGGCCACGGCGCCCTCGATCTGGTAGGCGGACGTCGCCACGCCCCACCGGAACGGACCGGTCAGCCGGTCGACGACCTCGACGGCCGCGGCGGGCCCGCTGGCACTTGCGCCGTGCCGCAGCGCGACGCCCTGGCTGTGCGTGCTGGTGGTCTGCATAGCTCTCCCCGTATCGGTCAGGTTCGTGGTGGTCGGGCTTGTCAACGACGCGTGGGTACGCCGGGAAGCAGCGCCGTCATCGCGGCGGCGGAACCTCTCGCTGTGGTGGATCTGTGTCTCAGTGGACCGGCCGAACCTCGTGCAGCCAACACGCTACCGAGCGCGCCTCGGTGCTCGCGCCGCTTGCGGCCACGGGCTGCCCGAGCACCGGCAAGTCGGTCGCGCAAGGCTCGAACGCCTTCGGGCAGCGGGGATGGAACGAGCAGCCGCCCGGCATCGCACGCAGATCCGGTGGCGACCCGGGTATGCCGGTGAGTTCGCGCCGAGCACCGCGCAGCGCCGGAAACGAGTGCAGGAGCCCGTCGCTGTAGGGGTGCAGCGCGTCCCGGTAGAGCGTGCCGGCCGGCGCTTCCTCGACGATGCGCCCGCCGTACATGATGGCGATCCGGTCGGAGAATTCGACCAGCAGCGACAGGTCGTGGGTGATGAACAGCACGGAGAAGTCGAGCCGTTGACGTAGCTCGACCAGCTGCGCCAGGATCTGGCGCTGCATCACGACGTCGAGCGCGGTCGTCGGCTCGTCCATGATGACGACCTGCGGTTCCAACGCCAGCGCCATCGCGATCATGACGCGCTGCCGCATGCCGCCGGACAGCTGGTGTGGATAGCTGTCCAGGCGATCGGCCGCGATCCCGACGAGGCCCAGCAGTTCCCGGGCCCGGTCGAGACGAGCCCGGCCGGACATCCTGGGATCGTGCGCCTTGAGGGCATCCATCATCTGGCTGGACACCTTGTGCACCGGGTTCAGCGAGTTCATCGCGCCCTGGAACACGATCGATGTCTGGGCCCAGCGGAACGCCCGCAACTCGTTGTCGCTCAACGACAGCACGTCGTAGGCTTCGCCCTCGCTCGGGTGATAGATCACCTCACCGCCCCGTACGATGCCCGGCGGCGGCAGCAAACGGGTCAGGCCGTACGCCAGCGTCGACTTGCCGCTGCCGCTTTCACCGGCGAGCCCCAAGACCTCGCCCCGGTGCAGCGTCAGCGTTACGTCGTTGACCGCCCGTACGGCACCGGGCCCGAAGCCGTAGTCGACGTTCAGATTCTTGATCTCAAGCACTGGTTGTTCGGACACGATAGGCCCCATTTCACGGCGCCTCGCGGCTTCGCTACGCATCGGCGCTCTCACCGGTCACCTCCTCGGGTGCCGAAACTGACGGTGGTCGCGCCCTCGGCGATCGGAGCCGGAGCCTCGGCTCTACGGCCGCGACGGGGACCGGTCAGATCTTCGTCGCGGACGACCGGCGTGAAGCCGACCCGCATCCAGGCCGTGCCCCGACGCGTACGGATCTTGTGGCCGCCGCTGTCCCGTAGTCGCGGGTTGACGAACTCGTCGATGCCGAAGTTGACCAACGAGAGCGCGGTGCCCAGGACCGCGATCGCGAGTCCGGCCGGCACGAACCACCACCAGGCACCCTGGTCGAGTGCCTGTTGGCTCTGCGCCCAGAAGAGGATCGTGCCCCAGTTCCAGTTCGACTGGCCGGAGATGCCGATGAAGGCGAGCGTGATCTCGCTCATCACGGCGAAGAGCACCGTACCGACGAAGTTGCTCGCGATGACCGCGGTCAGGTTCGGCAGGATCTCGAAGGTGACGACCCGCCACGTACGTTCACCCGTCGCCCGGGCCGCCTCGACGTAGTCGCGATGTCGGAGCGAGAGTGTCTGCGCTCTTAACACGCGCGCGCCCCAGGCCCACGACGTACACCCGATAATCAGTGCGACCGTACCGTCGCCCGCGCTCTCAACGGTGGTGGTGATGATGATGATGAGCAAGAGCGCGGGAATCACCAGGAAGACGTTCGCGACGACGGAGAGCGTGTCCTCGACGAGGCCGCCCAGGTAGCCGGCGGTGACACCGATCGCGATCGACAGGACGGTGGCCACGACCCCGGCGACGAAGCCGACATAGACGACGCTCCGTGTGCCGACCAGCACCTGGCTGAAGATGTCCTGGCCGAGGTGCGTGGTGCCGAACCAATGATGGGCCGACGGCCCCTTCACCAGATCGTTGCTGCGCGCGTTCGGGTCGTACGGCGCCACCCACGGCCCGATCACGGCGAAGATCAGGTAGATCGCGATCACGATGAGACCGATCGCGGCCTTCGGGTTCGCGATAAAGCGGAAGTGCCGGCGGCTTGGCCCCGGCGTCGGGTCGACTGTCGTGGTATGGGCGACGGCGGTGAGATCGATGGTGTGATGCGCCACGGCTCAGCCCTCCCTGCGCGTGCGCGGATCGATCAGCAGGTAGACGACATCGGCCAGCAGGTTCGCCACCAGCACCGACAGCGTGATCACCAAGAAGATCCCCTGCAACAGCGGATAGTCGTTGGAGCCGACCGCCTGCAGCAGTTCGTACCCGATGCCGGGGTAGGAGAACACGATCTCGACCAGGAACGCGCCACCGACGACCAGGCCGAGCGCGAGCGCGAAGCCGGAGACGTTGGGCAGCAGAGCGTTGCGGGCCGCGTAGCTCCACATCACCCGGCGTTCGGAGAGCCCCTTGGCATGCGCGACCGTGATGTAGTCCTCGGCCGCGACCGTCACCATCATGTTGCGCATCGACAGGATCCAACCGCTCATTGACGTCAGCACGATCGTGATCGCGGGCAGCAGGCTGTGGTATATCGCGCTGCCGATGAATCCGGAGGTCCAGCCGGGAACGACGCCCGGGTCGAACCCGCCCGACGACGGGAAGAATCCGCCGTTGCCGGCGAGCAGCGTGATCAGGATCAGGCCGACCCAGAAGTACGGCACCGACGACAGGAAAGTGGTCACCGGCAACACCGCGTCGACCCAGCTGCCTCGGCGCCAGCCGGCGAGGACGCCAAGGCTCGTGCCGAGGATGAAGCTGATCACCGTGGTGACGCCGATCAACAGGATGGTCCAGGGCAGTGCCTGCCGGAGGACCTCGGAGACCGGCGTCGGGAAGAATGTGAACGATAGTCCCAGGTCACCGTGGAAGAGCTGGCCCCAGTAGTCGAGGTACTGGTGCCACAGGCTCTCCTTCTTGTCGAGCCCGAACAGGATGTAGAGCGAGTGGATCGCCTGCGTGCTCATCTGACCCTGGAACCGTGCCACGAGTGACAGCACGGGATCGCCCGGGATCAAACGGGGGATGAAGAAGTTGAGCGTGATCGCGGCCCACGCGGTGAACACGTAGAACGCGACGCGCTGCACCAGGAATCTCATCGGGTCACCGCCTCGCCGTCGGTAGGCTCGCCGCCTGCGTCGTCGGCCGGAGCGGTCGGTTGGGGGATCACCCGCGAGCCCAGCACGGGTGCGGGCGACGTGGGTGCGATGGTGCCGCCCGGTGCCGTCGCGGCCGAGCCCGGCGAGTCGGCGGCCACGGTGTCCGCGTCGAACAGCCAGCACGCCGCCCAATGGTCGGGTGCGTCGCCAATCTCGATCCGTGGCGGCAATTCGGCGACGCAGCGACGCATGGCGAACGGGCACCGGGGGTGGAATCGGCAACCCGTCGGTGGGTCGATCAGGCTCGGCGGTTCACCTCTGTCGGTCGTGGCAAACCGGTCGGCGGTGCCGGTGATCTGGTCGGGATCGGGCGCCGACGCGATCAGGAGCCGGGTGTACGGGTGGCCCGGCGACTGCGTGACCGTCTCGCTGTCGCCGCCCTCGACCATCCGGCCGGCGTACATCACGAGGGTCTCGTCGGCGAAGTAGCGCGCCGAGGCAATGTCGTGGGTGATGTAGAGGATCGCGAGATGCATCTGCTCCTTGAGATCGCGCAGCAGGTTCAGCACCCCGAGCCGGATCGACACGTCGAGCATCGACACCGGCTCGTCGGCGAGAAGCGCTTCGGGGTGGGCGGCGAGTGCGCGGGCGATCGCGACGCGTTGGCGCTGACCGCCGGAGAGCTCATGCGGGAATTTCGACAGGTAGCGCTCGGCCGGCGTCAGGCTCACCTGACCCAGAAGCTCGGCGAGAGCCGACTCGAGATCGGCCTTCGTACGGCCGGCGTGGTGATGTACGCGCAGGGCCCGGGTCAGGTCGTACCGGACGGTGTGCACGGGGTTCAACGACGCGAACGGATCCTGGAAGATCAGTTGTACCCGTTGGCAGTATTCGCGGAATTTCCGGCCGCCGCGGACACGGGTAGACGTGCCGTGTAGCCGGATGTCGCCGGACGTTCGCGAATACAGCTGGCCGAGCAGACGGGCGACGGTTGATTTGCCCGAGCCGGACTCGCCGACCAGGGCGGTGACGCGCCCTCGGCGGAGTGCGATGTCGACATCATCGACCGCGTGCACGCGACGCGCCGGTCCACGGGCCAGTGCTCGTCCACGCCGGCGAATCGGGAAGTGTTTGGTGAGGCCGGTCGCCTCGAGCACCACCTCATCGGTGGCGGGTGTCCTACTGATCGTTGCCGTCATCCGCGCGTCCGTTCTTCCCAATCCCAATCGAATGCGCCTCGCGGCTGCGCTACGCATCAGCGGTGTCAATGCGCCTCGCGGCTGCGCTACGCATCGGCGGTGTCAATGCGCCTCGCGGCTGCGCTACGCATCGGCGGCTACGCGTTCGTCGGCCGTCGTGGGTGCCCGGAGAACTTCGCCAGGCACCCGCGACGGCCAGCTCATCTTGGTGCTCTTCGGTCGATCAGCCAAGGGCTGACCAGCAGAAAAGCCGGCTGAATCCCCGGTCCGGCCCCGTCCGGGCGGCGTAGGCCACCCGGACGGGTCACGGAAATTGCTTACTTAGCCGGGGTCAGGTGCAGGACGACATCGAGCGAGGTGGGCACGGTCGGCTGACCCGACGCGTACCCGTTGCTGTCGTCCGGCCAACCAACCCAGTTCTTGGTGCTGTACTCGCCGCCGGAGTTCGCCGCCATGAGCGGGACCATCGGCTCCTGGTTGACCATGATGTCCTGCAGCGTGCTGAGCGCAGCGGTGCGGGTTGCGTCATCGCTCGCGTTCGCGTACTGCTGCAGGGCCGTGGTCGCCTGCGGGCTGGAGAAGCGGCCGTAGTTGCCGGCCACGCCACCGGTGCCCACCGGCTTGAGGATGGCGCCGTCCATCACGTTCTCGTACAGGTCGTACGGCGTCGCACCACCGTTCGTCCAGTGCAGGACCGCATCGAAGTTGCCGGTGTCGACGTTCTTCGTCCAGGCATCCTGGTTCGCCTTGTCGACCTTGGCCGTGATGCCGATCTGCTTCAGGTTGTCCTGAATGATCGACAGGTCGGTCTGGTAGTCGGACCAGCCGGCCGGGTCGGCCAGCGTGAATGTGACGGGCTTACCGTTCTTGGTCAGAGTGCTGCCGTTGAGCGTGTAACCGTTGGACTGCAGCAGCGACTTGGCCCCGGCGACGTCCACCGACTGGTCCTTGCCCTGGTATTGCGGGGCGATGAACGAGTTGCCGGCCGGCGTTGGGATGCCGCTGACGTTGGTGACCTGCGGGTAGAAGTAGCCCGCCTCACCCTGGTTGAAGATGTCGGCCCGGTTGATCACCATGCCGATCGCGCGGCGCAGGACCGGGTCGTTCAGCGGCGCCTTCGTCGTGTTGAACCACAGGCCGTGGATGCCGAGCGTCGGCGGGAACCAGACCTTGTAGTGCTGCGGGTCCTTATTGGTGAAGACGGCCTTGTAGTTCGGGATGAAGACGAAGCTCCACTCCGCGGCACCATTGGCCAGCGCGGCCGTCTGCGTGTCGTTGCCGCTGTAGGACGTGTAGCGCAGCTCCTTCACCTTGGGCAGCGCCTGCCAGTAGCCCGAGGTGCGCTCGGTAAGCGTGATGGTCTGCGCGGTGAATGACTTCAGGACGTACGGACCGGTGCCGATCGGGTTCTGGTCGGTGTCCGTGGCCGGGTCCTTCATCGCCGACCAGACGTGCTTCGGAACGATGAACTGGTTGAGGATCTTGGTCTGGTTGACGAACTGCGAACCCTTGAAGGTGAGGTTCACCGTGCTTCCGCTGGCCGACACTGTGTCGATCGCGATCGCGTTGGAGTTCAGTGCGGCGTTGCTCTTGAGCAAGTCGAACGTGTAGGCCACGTCGTCGCTGGTCATCGGCTGGCCGTCGGACCACTTCACGTTGTCCCGGATGGTGAGCGCGAGCGCCTGGTAGTTGTTCGACCACGTCCACTTGGTGGCAAGCCACGGCTTGCCCTCATCGGCCGGCTTGACCGGGTTCGTCATGACCAATGGCTCGTAGATCATGAAGCGGTAGCCGAGTGAGGCACCCGCGGACGAGCTGACGAACGGGTTGCTGTTATTGGTTTGCGGCCCGTTCGGCATGCCGATGTTCAACACAGTCGTTCCAGAGCCGGCCGCCGAGTGGCTGCCGCCGCTACTGCTGCCACAGGCAGCGAGAGCGACAGCCGCTAACGCGCCCGTGAGGGCGACGGCGGCGATGCGGGTGACACGCATGGATCCTCCTTGAACCCTTGCTGGATTTCCGGGTGAGGTTGTTCCGGTGGGGTTTGTTTCCGGTGGGGCTTGTTTCGGAGTGTGGTGCGGGACATTGCGTCAATTGGGCGTGTTCGATCGTCCGGCCAGCTGGTTGCGGTCGGTCGAGTCGGTAAGGCGTACGGCTAACCGATCGTGGCGGTAGTTCCTCGGATCACGAGTGTCGTGGGAATGACGTTGGGCTCCGGCGAGATGGGCGCGCCGTTGAGCTGCGCGAGCAGCATGCGGGCGGCCGCGGCGCCCATTTGCCGGAGAGGCTGGCGGACGGTGGTGAGCGGCGGATCGGTATGTGCCGCCGCTGGGACATCGTCGAAGCCGACGACCGCGATGTCGTCGGGCACACGGCGCCCGGACTCTCGCAAGGCCTGCATCGCACCGGCCGCGGAGAGGTCGTTGTGAGCGAAGATGGCGTCGAATTCGACGCCCGATGCGATGGCCTGCTTCACCGAGAACCGACCGCAGTCGAAGGTGAAGTCACCTTCGATGAAGCGCATCGGCTCGAGCCGGATGCCGGCCGCTTCGTAGGCCGCCCGGAACCCGTCCGAGCGCTCCTGCGTGCAGCCGAATGCCTCGATGCCGGTAATCACGAGTGGCCGTGTGCGGCCGATGCTGATCAGATGCCGGGCCGCCGATTCGCCGCCGTCGCGGTTCGTCGTGGCGACCGACGGGAACAGCGGCTGGTGGCCACGGTCGTCAATCAGGACTACCGGCAACCCCCGGTGGTGCAGCTCCGTGATGTAGTCGAGGGTGTTCTCCGGCTCGATCACAAGCAGTCCATCGAACGACTTCGCCGATACGTGCGTCGCGAACTGGCGCATCGACTCGTCGCCCCGGTTACAGGTGAACATCAGTAGGCCGTAGCTGTCACTCTCCAGCACGTCGACGGCGCCCTGCACGACGTCGCCGATCCACGGCCATGTCAACGACGGCACGAGCATGCCGACGATGCGCGTGCGGCCGCGGGCCAAGCCCACGGCGCGTGCGCTCGGCACATATCCGAGCTCGTCGATGACCTTTCGGACCCGGGACGCGGTCGCGATGTCGAGTTCGCCCTTGCCGTTCAGCACTCGGGAGACCGTCGTCTTGCTGACGCCCGCGCGCGCTGCGACATCGGCGATGGTGATCGGCATGCCTCCCCCTTACCTACCTCGACGGGACAAGAGAAACTCGCCGGAACCGGTTGCGGAAGCGGTTGCGGAAGCGGTTCCGTGGGCTGAGTCAACCGGAGAGACACATGTCACGTCAATAACGGCGAGGTAACGAATGCCACTAAATTTGAGAGTCGACCAAAGTGCGCTGATCCACTGTGGAATGGGTCGTCGCAGCGGTCCGGCGACAGATATGCCCTCGTCAGAGGTCATGACAAGGGAACTCGCCATCCATCAGCATGGATGGAGCTGGCTATGACCTGGGCCGAGCCAGCAAACGGGTGCGCTTAACGTCCCCGAAACACACGTTCCGGCCGTCATCGCCGCCCAGGTGGACGGAGAGCATGGCGTGTGCGGCCGCGCGGCCCTCACGCCGCTCGCTTCAGAGCCTGCAGCGTGTACGTCAACGGCAAGCGCTCGGGACGATCGACGAGTCGCCACTCGCCGTCCGCAGCCCAGGCGCATCTGTTCCGGCAGCGCCATCCACGGCACGCTGTCGTGCTCGACGAGCATGGTCAGCCGCATGCCGACGTCCAGCAACGCCGTCACGACCTCGCCGAGCCCGTGGTTCCACTCGTGCGTCGTCGTGTTCGTGAGCAGATGCGTCGTCTCGACGTACGTCGTGTCCTCGTCGAAGACCAACGGCTCGACCGTCTCGACGTACGGGTACCGGACGACGAGCGCGTCGGTGACCGTTTCGTCGATCGTGAAGAGCATCGGATGACCTTCGCGGAGGAACAGCCGGCCACCCGGTCGCAGCAGCGCCGCCACGGTCTCGGCCCACCGCCGGATGTCGGGCAGCCAGATCAGCGCCCCGATGCCCGTGTAGACGAGGTCGAACACCTCGTGGCCGAGCGCGTCCGGGGCGCCGTACACGTCTGATTCGACGAAGTCGACGTCGGTGCCGGCACTCGCGGCCAGGCGCCTGGCCTCGACGAGCGCCGCGGACGAAAAGTCGAGGCCGGTCATGCGCGCGCCGAGGCGTGCGAGCGAGATTGTGTCGGTGCCGATGTGGCACTGGAGGTGGACGCCGCGTAGACCGGCAATGTCGCCGAGCCGTGGCCGGTCGAACCGCACGACGTCGCTCAGTGCGTCCGGGTCGTCGATGAAGCGCTGGAGGCCGTAATCGGCCGACGCCGCGTGCGCCGGCGCGCGTTCGTCCCAGTTGGCACGGTTGACGGCGAACGAGTCCACGTCGCGCACACTGTCACACCGGCGTTGCCCGCTCAAGTGTGTTGCGTGCTCGCTTGCGGGCCGACCAACGGTCGCCCGGACGAATGCAGCGGCACCCGCACGATGCCCGACCCATCGCCGACCATCCGCAAATGATCGATTTGCGTCACGGCGTTTGATCACGCTGCGTGCCTGCGAGTACCCAAGATTGAATTGGTTCTTGAGCACAGTGTCCACACAGCGGTAACGTCCGATCAATGTGATCGTCATATTGGTGTATGCCGATGTGGCGATCCGACGCTCGGCCGGCGACAGAGTCGGCCGTCTCCTCATCGGAGGGACCCTGCCATGTCCGAGCAACAAGATTCGGGCGGTCCCGGACGGTCAAATGGACGAAGCCCTTGGCATTGGCTGCTCATCGTCCCGGTGATCGTCCCGCTGCTGACCTTCCTCTACAACGGCAAGAACCCGTACTTCCTCGGCTTCCCCCGGTTCTACTGGCTACAGCTCGCGTTCATCATCCTCGGCGTCGGCACGACGACGCTCGTCTACCGGCTCACCAAGGACCGAGGTGACCGGTCGTGAGGGCGCATCTGAGCGAAATCATCATCTCGGCGATCATCTTTCTCGCCGTCGCGGTCATCGGCTTCCTCGCGGCCCGCTGGAAGCGACCGGCCTCGATGGCGCACATCGACGAATGGGGTCTGGGCGGACGCCAGTTCGGATCCTGGGTCACCTGGTTCCTGGTCGGCGGCGATCTCTACACCGCCTACACGTTCGTCGCCGTACCGGCGCTACTGTTCGCGTCCGGTGCGATCGGGTTCTACGCGGTGCCGTACACCGTCGTGGTCTACCCGCTGGTCTTCGTCGTGCTCGTCCGGCTGTGGTCGGTGTCGCGGCGCCACGGACTCGTCACGCCGGCCGACTTCGTACGCGCCCGATCCGGCTCGTCCACCATGGCACTGCTCGTCGCGATCACCGGAATCGTCGCCACGATGCCGTACATCGCGCTGCAGCTCGTCGGCATCGAGTCGGTCCTCAAGGCGATGCACGTCAACCCGACCTGGGCACTGATCGTGGCGTTCGCGATTCTTGCGGCGTACACGTACAGCTCCGGGCTTCGCGCCCCCGCGCTGATCGCCTTCGTCAAGGACATGCTGATCTACATCGTGATCATCGTGGCGATCATCTACATCCCGTACAAGCTGGGCGGCTATCACAAGATCTTCGACACCGCCCAGACGACGCTCGCGGCCAAGAAAACCCCGGGCAGCACGCTGCTCGGCCCGGCGAACCAGATCCAGTACATAACGCTGGCCTTTGGTTCGGCGCTCGCGCTGTTCCTCTACCCGCACAGCGTCACCGGCGTGCTGGCCAGCCGGTCGCGCAACGTCATCAAGCGCAACATGTCCGCGCTGCCGGCCTACAGCCTGCTGCTCGGTCTGATCGCGCTGCTCGGCTACATGGCGATCGCGGCCAAGGTCAAGCCGATCGTGACCGACGGCAAGGCGGACACGAACACGGTCGTACCCGTGCTGTTCGACCAGATGTTCCCGCACTGGTTCGCCGGCGTCGCGTTCGCGGCGGTGGCGATCGGCGCATTGGTGCCGGCCGCGATCATGTCGATCGCGGCGGCCAACCTGTTCACCCGCAACATCTACGTCGAATACATCCGACCGGACGCCGATCCGGCCCGGCAGGCCGCGGTCAGCAAGATCGCGTCGCTGGTCGTGAAGATCGGCGCGGTTGCGGTAATCCTGCTGATCAGTCCGCAGTTCTCCATCGACCTGCAGTTGATCGGTGGCGTCATCATCCTGCAGACGCTGCCCGCCGTCGCCGTCGGTCTCTACACGCGGTGGCTGCACCGGTGGGGCCTTGTCGCCGGCTGGATCGTCGGGATGGGCCTCGGCATGTGGATGCTCTACCAGATCCCGAACCCGGCCACGAACCACCAGCATTTCGGCGGTTCCGCGTTCGCGATCTCGAAGTGGTTCGATCCGACGTCGATCGGCCTGAACGCGAAGACGACGATCTACGTCGGCTTTGTCGCCGTGATCGCCAACCTGGTGGTGGCGGTCATCGTCACGCTCATCTGCAAGGCACTCAAGACACCGGACGGCGTGGACGCTACGAGCCCGGACGACTACACGCACGACCCGGCCGAAGCTCGGCCGGAGCCGGCGACGGTGCCTCGCCAACCGGGCCAGGGCACGCTGGCCGGCGACGAGCTGCCGGAGCCCGCGCCGACAACCTGATCACCGTCGTGCGTGCAGGGGCAGGCGGAGCGTCACGCTCCGCCTGCCCCTTTCCTTTGCGGGTACGGCTATCCGGCCGGTACGGCGACGACCGCGAGCCGCACGTCGACGAGTTTCGCGACGGGACCGCGAGCCCGAACGCCCGCCGCGAAGCGGTCGATACGCGCGGTCGCCGTGGCCCGAAAGCCGCTCGCCGGCCCGGCTGCATCGGGCACGACATCGGTCACGTGGAACGTGATCGGCGAGGTGGTATCGCGGACGCGGAGATTTCCGACGAGCCGCCATCCGCCGTCGGCATGGGTGCCGCGGATCGTGCCGGCGAACGTGATGTCTGGATACGTGGTGACGTCGAGGAATCGCTTCGAGCGGATGTCCTTGTCCCGCTTGGGGTTATTGGTGGCAAAACTGGCCGCGTCGAGCGTCGCGTCCACGGAGGACTCCGCGGGATCCGCCGCGATGCGGATGGATCCGTCCCGGATCGCGAACGAGCATTGCACCGGACCGAGCCCGAAGATGTGCCGTGCTTCGAAGGTGACCGAACTGCTCACCGCATCGATGACGTACGTACCGGTCGCGATGGTCGGCGTGGTTGATGTGGTCATGGCGTTGTCTCCCAACGGTTTCGTGGTGATGGATAAGCGGATGCGCAGGGTTGGCCTGAAGCGGCGGCAATCCCGCCGGTCAGTGCCGGGGCGCGGGCGTGTATGCCGCGATCACGCGATAGACCTCGACGCGATCCGGGCCGGGCAGCAGGGCACGGTCTTCGCCGGGCAGCAATTCGGTCGCGTTCACCGCCCGACCCACGGCCTCGATCGCGTCGACCGAGTCGGTGAGCATCAGCACTCGCCGCGCCCGAAGATCCGGGTCCCACATCGCGAAGCCGTAAATCGTGCCGGGAACGGCCACGATGGCCGGAATGACGCGATGCTCCGATCCGAACGCCGCGGCCGCATCCAGCTCCGCGGAGATCGGTCCGTCGAACGAGACGATCGACGCGGCGGCCGGTGTCGCGCCGCCGTCGCGCCCGATCCACTCACCGTCGACGACGTAGGTCTCGACCGCCGGATCCGGCACCACGGCGGCGTCGTCCCACAACGTCACCATCAACCCGCGGGGCGGGCCGATCAGCGCGAGTGCGTACCCACCCACGAACCCCGGGCGCGCGCGGGCGCTC
This sequence comes from uncultured Actinomycetota bacterium, assembly GCA_963724705.1. Lineage (GTDB taxonomy): Bacteria > Actinomycetota > Actinomycetes > Mycobacteriales > Micromonosporaceae > DASQPR01. The sequence goes on along the minus strand of CAVRVS010000002.1, from coordinate 179,541 downwards.
TCGAGAGCCGCGACGGCGACGGGATCCGGTTCCGGACCGAGCGCTGCGATCTGCGCGTACATGTCGAACACCTCCGTGATGTCGTGCTGTCACGGTCGATGCTCGGCGAAGTCGGCCCGTCTGCGCCTCCGTGGACCTACGGAGAAGCGCTACGTAGATGTCGCTACGTAGATGTTGGCGGCTGTCCTCCGGCGCCTAGCGCCGCGGTGACCGGATGCCGCTTCGGGAAGCCCATGCTGCGAGCTGTGTCCGGTTTGTCGCGCCGATCTTGGCCAGCGCCGCCCGGACGTGGGTTTCCACGGTCCGCTCGGAGACGACGAGGCGCTCCGCGATCTGCCGATTCGGCAGGCCCTCCGCGACGAGCGCGGCGATCTCGCGCTCGCGGCCGGTGAGGCTCGCCGCCCCGACCCGCAGCCCCGACAGTTCGTCGGCCAGGGCGGCCGCGCCGGCCAGAATCCGGTCCATACCGAGGCGGCGGGCAATGAAGGCGGCTCTGTCGCAGAGGCCGGTCGCCCGTTCCCGGTCGCCCGATGCACCGCGTCGGGCGAGCATCCGCGCATGCTCGTACGCGGTCAACGCCTCGAAGGGAATCGAGCCGGTACGGTGCTCCATCCGCGCCGCCTCGACGAGGAAACGGTCGGCTCCGGCAAGGTCACCTAGCGCGCCCGCCATGACGCCGAGACTGCGGGCGGCGGTGCCACGCAGACCCGACGACGAATTGATGAAATACGTCCGGTACGGCAGTAGCTGCTCGAAGCACGTACCAACGGACTCGAGATCGCCCAACCCGGCCGCAAGTTCACCGCTGGCCGCAAGGGTCGGCATGCGTCGCGTGTCGGCCGGCAGCGTCGCCAGCACGGGCCGAAGCCGCGCGAGGTGGGTTTCGGCCTCGTCGGCGTGGCCGACCGTCCAGGCCGTGAGTCCCAGCAGCGCATCGGCGATCGGAACCAGGTGGTCGAAGCCGGCTGGGACCATACCAAGGCCGTACCGGTCGAAACGCCCGGTCAGCCAGCGCAAGTTGTCCATGAACGATAGGAACAGGAATCGTGCGCTGTAGTCCTCGCCTTCCTCCGCGACCGCAAGCGCTTCGAGCGAGAGCCGCTCGGCCCGGTCGAAATCGCCGGTCCGCGCGGCCGAAACTGCGCGCACCCGGAGCAGATGCCAGCGTGCCACCGGCCAGCCGAGCCGATCGACGAGACCGGCGAGATCACCGGTCTCCCGCTCGGCTTCCGCGATCGCGCCGATCTGCAGGGACGCGTCGATCCGCCAGAGATGTCCCCAGAGGATGGTGTCGGGTCGACCGGCACGCGGCGCCAGCGCCAGAATTCGGGCACCGATCTCGAGCCGCTCGGCGACCTCTGGTGTCGCGCTCAGCGCGGTGTGTCGCGCGTGCAATGCGTCGATGGTTGCGCTGGCCACCGCCGGGTCGTCGGATTTATCGGCACCGCTGCGCGCACGCTCGTCGCCGCCGAGCGTCACACGCGGGTCGCCGCCGAGCTCGGCGACCATCGCCATGGCGGCCGCGGCGAGTTCGTCGGCCCGGGGCGCGTCGGCGAGTTCGAAACACGCCCTCGACTGTTGGGCCAGGATCCGTACGTGTGCCGGCGAAGGATCCGAGCCGAGCAGCCGGCGGGCGCGTTCGCACAGGTCGATGAGTACGAGATTCGGTGGTGCCCCGCCGACGTCATGCACGACGAGGGCAGCTCGGCTGGCAAGTTCGGCGCTGCCGATCCGTTCGGCGGCCCGCGCAACCACGGCGCAATGCGTCAACGCGGTCTCGACATGGCCCATGCGGGCCAACGCCTCGGCCAGTTCGAGGCGCAGCACGGCGCGAAGCTCGTCGATCTCCGCCGCGTCGCCCGAATCGGCCGCCAATGGGAACGCGGTGTCGGCGAGGACAAGCGCCCGTTCGTGCCAGAAGACGGCGGTATCCAAGGCGACGCGTTCATCGGCACGCACGGCCGCGAGCCGACAGGCCTCGAGCGCCTGACCTGCGGTGGCGGCATCGACGGCGGAGCGGATCAAATGACGGGCCCGGACCGCCGGGTCCGTACTAACCGCCGCGAGGTCGCGGTGCCAGGCGATCCGCTCGTCGCGGCCGCCCATGTCATAACGCGCCTGCCGGACGAGTGCGTGCGAAAACCGTACTCGGCTGGGATCTGAGGGATCCTCAACCAGGACGCCGGCCGCGATGACCTCAGCAAGAGCTCCGAAGTCGGACGCGGCCACCGCGCGGAGCATGCCGACGTCGACGTCATCGCCGATCGCGCTGGCGACGCCGAGCAGTCGTTGCCCGCTGGCGCTGACGGCGGCCACCCGGAGCGCCACCAACCGACGAAGCTCGGCCGGCAGCGGATATTCGGCCGGTGAACTGGCCAGCCGGCCGTCGTCGGACAACATCCGGGTCAGCTCGCGCAGGAACAAGGCATTGCCACCACTTCGACGGTGCAGTTCGTCCGGCCACGCCGAGTCCACGTCACCGCCGACCGATCGCACGTACGCATCGACCGCATCGACGGGCAGCGGGGCTAACCGGAGCGTGTGCGCACCGGAGTCGGCGACCAACTGCGCCAGCGCGTCGGACATGGGGCGACCACCGTCCGGGTCACGGACCGTCGCGAGCACACAGATCCGCAGCTCGGGCAGACGCGTGGTCAGATGGCGTACGAGGGCGAGGCAGCCGTCGTCGCCCCACTGCAGATCGTCCAATGCGATCACGCAGCCGTGAGTCACGCTCGCGCGAGCCAACGCGTCGGCCGTACGGCGGACGGCGGCGAAGCGGGCCGCGGCGGGACTCTGCGTCGCGTCAGGGGCGTCGAGTAGCGACGGTGACAGCGTGTCTGCGTCCGAGGCTCCGTGCGTACTGGTCAGGATCGCCGGCCACGGCCAGAACGCGGGCGCGCCATCCTCGTCAACGCAGCGACCGATCCGAGTCGGGACACCCGTCGCCACGGCATGGGCCAACACCTCGTCGACCAGGGCGGACTTCCCGATCCCGGCCTCGCCGATGACGTACGTGATCGAGCCGGCCCCGGCGGACAATGCGTCCACACGGTCAACCAGCTCGGTGCGCTCGCGAATGCGACCGACGAATGGTGGCGTCCCCACCCGTCACATTGTCGGCCCGCCGACTCGACCCAGGAAGCCTTTCACGCTCGACGTCGCCTGTCGGATGGCCGTCGTAACCCGCGCTCAGATCCGCGCGTAACCAGCGCTCAGATCCAGGCGGCCGGGCGTCGGCGTGCCCACGTGAGGTGAGGCCGGGTGCCCGGTACTTTGCTCGCACCAGTCCCCTCGCTGGTGCCGCGGATCTCGCGGCCGGTCCGCCCCTGCCGACAGGACATCGCATGCGACGTCTCAAGTTCGCCCTGACCACGGCCGCCGTAGTGCTCGCATCGCTGGCGCTGGCCGGGTGCGAAGGTCTCACGGTGCCATCGAGCGCGGACCCGGGCGCCACACCGACCGGTGCTAGTGCGAGCACCGCGACCAAAGAGCTCAAGGACCTGACAATCGCGGGCGGTCTCTCGATGGCCGGCTACAGCCGCACACGCTTCCACATCTGGGCATCGCAAGGCAGCGGCTGCGACACCCGCGACGTCGTCCTGAAGCGTCAGGGACACGGCGTCAAGACGTCGGCCGATTGCAAGATCTATCAGGGTTCGTGGACGAGTCCGTACAACGAGAAGACGTACAGCGATCCGCAGGACCTACAGATCGACCACGTTGTGCCGTTGGGCAACGCCTGGCTATCGGGCGCCAAGAACTGGACCGACGACAAACGCAAGGCATTCGCCAACGATTTGACCCGCCCGCAGTTGCTCGCCGTCGACTCGAAGGACAACGAGGCCAAGGGCGACGAAGACCCGTCACAGTGGAAGCCGCCGAATCACGATTTCTGGTGCACGTACGCCACGGATTGGGTAACGGTGAAGGCGTACTGGAAATTGACCATCACCACGGCAGAGAAGGCTGCGTTGCTGGACATGCTCGCCACGTGCTCGTGACGGCCGGTGTCCCCCGCGGTGTCCGCCGGCGAAGGGACGAGAACCGATGAGCAGCCCAGCGAGCCCTCGCACCACCGATGTGACCGCGCCGCCCGGCGGTGTGATGACCGACGACGTCGGCGTCATCACCGGACGGCTGACCTTACGGACGGACGTCGACGAGGCCGGCGACGTGACGCTCCACGTGCAGTACAAGGACGCCGACGAGTGGTACACGGTCCGCAACGCTCGGGCACACGTACGCGACAAGGACGATGCCGACGCCATCCACGCGATGGTGGTCGGTCTCCTCGATCGCCCGGACGGGTGAAACCGCCCGCGGCCCGTACGCGCCGCCCGAGTTGATCGACGAACTTCCGTACGGTCGGCCGTGCCCAACCTCCCGATCAGGCGATATTGTGCCTGGCACCGCCGATGCGTAGCGCAGCCGCGAGGCGCATGACACCGCCGATGCGTAGCGCAGCCGCGAGGCGCATGACACCGCCGATGCGTAGCGCAGCCGCGAGACGCATTGACGCGCCTGTGAGGGAGGTCGGGTGGCAAACGACCAGAGCGTGGTGGACGCGTTCAAGTCCCGACCGCGCCCCCGTGCGCGGCGCGGCCGTCCCGACAGTTTCGGCAACGGCCTTCTCGTGGGACTGATCGGATACGCGCTCACCATTTGTGCGTACGCCTGGGCGGCCTTCTATCGGGGCGGCCATGATCCGCACGACACACTCGCGGCTGCTCTCGGTTTTCTCGTCGCTGCCGGCTCCGCGGTCACGATGGCGGTCGTCATTGCCGCGATCGTCGGTTACCGGCGGCGGCCGGCGCGCTCGGTCGGATTGCTGACCGGCATGGTCATCGGTCTGGCCCTCGGTCTCGTGTTCTTCCTGCCGATCGCCGGGCGGGTCGGCGACGTGAACAGTCACTGCCCGTGCGATCCGCTGATCAAGCAGCTTCCGACCTCGTCGAGCGGTTGACATCATCTTCGGCCGGGCACGGCTGACCATCATCCGTGTCCCGGCGCCGGCCGCCGCCGACTACGTACGGGCGGCACAGGACGACGACCCGAGTGGCGCGGGCGGCCTGCTGCCGGTCGACGTCGAGATCTGGGGCGTCCGGATGTCGAGCTGATGCCGACCCGGCCGGGCCGGGCCGGCGCCCTATCTTGTCGGTCCGGGGGTCGGACTAGCCGGCGGAGGGCTGCCGCTGGAATTCAGGGCTTTCTCGTAGGCGGCCGTCGCATTGTTGAGCTCTTGGAGGGCCGCTCCGTAGGCGCTGAAGTCGCCCGCCTTCTGTGCCTTAGTCAGATCGGCGAGTGCCTGGTTGATGTCATGGATGGCGGCGGCCAGCGCGGCGGAATTCGCCGTCCCGGGCGCCGTTGGGGTCGGCGGAGGCGCTGTCGGTGGTGGTGTCGCTGACGGAGAGGGAGACGGATTTGTCGGTGCCGTGGGTGGCGTCGTGGACGGAACCCCGTTCTTCGCCTGGCTCAGCAGGTCAGCGATGCCGCCGGCGGTATCGTCGGCAAACGCGACGAAGTCGCCGTAATTCAGCAGCACCTTCTTCATCAGCGGGTATGAGCCCGGGTTCGTCGATTTGATGTAGACCGGCTCGACGTACAAAATCCCGCCGTCGAGAGGCAGCGATAGTAGGTTGCCGTACTCGACTTGTGAGTTGGCCGAGGTGTAAAGCGACAACTGTGTTCGTACGTTCGGATCGTTCTGCATCTTCTGTTGGACCTGGGTCGGTCCGAGCACCTGCGTAGTCTGCAGGATGTTCAGCTGCGGAGTGCCGTCCGCGCCGTAGTAGCCGGTCACCAACGCCGAAAGGTTCGGCTGCGTACGCAGAGTCATGGCCGCCGTGAGCTGGAATGTTGGCGCGGCCTGATTCGGGAACTGCGCGAGCAGATAGTAGGGCGGCTGTAGACCGGTGTTTTCGTTCGCCGGGTCGTTGGGCACCTGCCAGAAGTCCTGGCCCGAGAAGAAGTCCTGTGGGTTCGTGACGTGGTAGCGCGTCAACAGGTCGCGCTGCACCTTGAACTGGTCTTCCGGGTACCGGAAATGCGCGGCCAGTGCGGGCGGGATGTCCGACGCCGGCTTGACGAGGTGGCCGCCGAATGCCTTGTTCCACGCGTCGAGGATCGGGTCGTCCGCACCGAACTGGTAGAGCGTGACGGTCCCGTTGTAGGCGTCGACAGTCGCCTTGACCGAGTTGCGCATGTAGTTGATCGTCTGATCGGCTTGCCGCGCGACCCCCGTGCCGACCTGTGCGTCGCTCGTCGCGTTCCGCAGGTCGACCTGGTTGGAGTAGGGGTACGTGGACGCGGTCGTGTAGCCGTCGAGGATCCACGTGATCCTCCCATTGACCACGGCCGGGTAAGGGTCGCCGTCGATCGTGAGGAACGGCGCGACCTTTTCGACCCGCTGCCGTGGATCCCGGTTGTAGAGAACCTTCGAGTCTGCGTTGAAGACACCGGAAATCAGGAAGTTCGGCTCCTTGAACTTCCAGCCGTAAAGCAGACGCCGCCAGTAGGACGCCACCGACACCCCGCCGCTGCCGCTGTACGTCACGTACTGGTCGGCGTTGTTGCCGGTCGGGCCACCATACTCACGGGGCTTCGAGCCGGCCGGCTGGCCGACGACCGCGTACGAGCCCATTCCTTCGCCGTAGTAGATGCCCTGCATCTGGGCTGGAAATTGGTTGGTGTCGGAGAAGCACTGCTGATCAGTCTGATCCGAACCGGACGAACTCGTGTCGAGCACTCCGGCGACAAAGTACGGCGCGCCCTGGCACACGGTCTGATTGGCCGGCGCGGCGACGAAGCCGGACCCGTGGGTGTAGATCGTGTGGGCGTTCTGCCAGTTCCAGCTCTGCCCGGCTGGGCTGCTGTAATCGATCTCTCGAATACCTACGACATAGTCCTGGGTCTTGCCGCCGGTCGTATAGCGGTCGATGTCGAGCTTCTGACCGAAGTCGTAGAAGCCACGGGCCCGCTGCAGCTGTGTATAGGTGTCGGCAACGACGGCCGGGTCGAGCAGCCGGATATTCGGCACCGTGCCGGTGTCATCCGCGAGACCGGGCGGCGGCGTCTGATTCGTGGCCGGATACTGCGTTGTCTTGATGTTGCTCAAGCCGAATGCTGTTCGGGTCGCGTCAATGCTTCGCGAGATGTACGTCAGTTCCTTGCTCGGCAGGTTCGGGTTGACGACGAAGTGCTGAACCGCGAACGGGTAAATGCCGCCGATGGCGATCGCCGAGATCACCAGAAGACCGATCGCCATGCCGGGCCAGACGAGGTTGCGGATGAACGCGTTCGAGAACACCAACACCGCGACCGCCGCGATAACCGAGATCCACGCGAGGATCGTCTTCGCCGGCACGAGCGCGTTGATGTCGGCGTATCCGGCGCCGGTCGAGTCGATGCTCGCGATGTGATCGAGGAGCAGACCGTGCTTGTCGAGCACGTACGCGATCGCCTTGAGCAGGATGAAGACGGCCAGCAGCGTGGTGATCTGGGCCCGGGCGGCCGAGGTGATCCGCTCGCCGCGTCCCTGCAACCGCACGCCGCCGAAGATGTAGTGCATGGCCAGGGTGCCGATCAGCGACAGCGTCATGGTGGCGAAGCCGATGCCGAGCAGGTATCGCCAGAACGGGTAGTCGAACACGTACCAGCCGATGTCGGTGCCGAACTGCGGGTCCTTGACGCCGAACGACCCGCCGTTGACGAACAGCAGCCAGGTCTGCCAGTGGCCCTGCCCGGAGATGCCGGAGAACAGCCCGATCAGGCCGGACGGGATCCCGATCCACCACCCGATCCGGCCGGAAAGCAGCATTCGGTAGCGATCGAGGGCGTGCTGCTCCGCCGAGCTTGGGCGCAGCAACGGCCGCAGCCGGTACGCCAGATACAGGTTGCCGGCGACAATGCCGCCGATCACGATGCCGACCACGAAGAACATCACCACTCGGGTCCACAGCATTGTGCTGAACACCTGCGAGTAGTGCACCTCGGCGAACCAGTAGCGATCGGTGAGGATGTTGACGAGGGCGCTCAGCAGAATGAGCGCGACGATGATGGTCGCGACGACGATCAGGATCAGCCGGCCGCGGCGTCCCATCCTCGGTACGGGCGATCGAACTACCACAACTGCCGTCACCTCTCCGTCGACGCGCGCCGGTGCGCCCGTCTCACCGCGAAACCACCCGCCGGGCTCGAGCCCGCCGTACGGTGATCTCCGCGCGTCTTAGCGTACGAGGTCAGCGCCGCGCGAGCGTGACCCGACCGGCGAGGTAGCCCGTACGCGTGGTCATTTCGTACACAACGGTGGCTGTTGACCATCGCGCAGGTCGGCCAGGGCGGTCAGCGCATCATTGATGTTCGTCACCTTGATGAGCTTGAGGCCAGCGACCGGGCTGCCAAGTGCCTCGGCGCAGTTTTCGGCGGGGGCGAGAAAGTACCGCGCGCCGGCCTGATACGCCGCGATCATCTTCTGCGGGATGCCGCCGATCGCTCCGACGTCGCCGTCGTTGTCCATCGTCCCGGTCCCCGCGATGATCTTTCCGCCGGTCAGATCGGCCGGGTCGAGCTTGTCGATGATGCCGAGCGTGAACATCAGACCCGCACTCGGACCGCCAACATCCTGCAGCTTGATGGAGATCTTGATCGGCGACGGCTGGTTCTGCGTGACGGCGACGCCGATCTGAGGCTTGCCGTCGCTGCCGGCGACGCTCTTGATCGCGGTCTGCGCGGCCGTGCCGGCCCGCGTATAGCCGATCTGGAGCGTCGAGCCGACCGGTTGCGCCTGGATAAATGCGCTCAGGTCGTCGTTGGACAGCACCTTCTTACCGTTCACCGATGTCACGACATCACCGGCGGCGAGGTGCCCCTGGGCTGGCTTGCCGGCCTCGACCGAGGTGACCGTGACCAGCACCGGATAACCCTCCTGGCGGAGTGCCACCGTCACCGCCGACGTCTGAGACTCCTTGAACTGGTCGGTTGACTCCTGGTTCAGCTGCTGCTGCGACTCGCCCGGTGGGATCAACACCTCGCGCGGCAACACCGCGGCCGAATGGTTGAACCAACCCCGGACCACGTCGTAGGCCGTCATGTTGTCGATCTCGCCGACCGTGAGCATGCGGAGTTGCCCGGCCGATGACGACGTCGGCGCACCACTGATAGTGATCACCGGAGTGCCGCCGGAGGTCCCCAGTGTGTTGAACGTCGGCCCGGGCACCAACTCGACGTATCGCACCGGCGCCACGACGGCCAGCGTGACGAGTACGGCTAGCAGCACGACACCGGTGAACAACGTCCATAAGCGCCGAGTCATCAGGCGAGAGTATCCGCCCGGCGTAACCAACTGGCGCCGGGTGGCTGGGCGTCTGCTGGGAGCTTGCGGGCCGATTGCGCGGATTTGCGGGTTGGCGTCGATCATTTCCGGGTACGCCCTGGGCGGAAGCGCTGCCCGCGGGTGGCGTCGGGCATGGCCCGACCGCGTACCGTGGAAAGGTGCCCGACGTGCCCTTTGGATTTGATCTGCCGGCCGGCGCACCGGATCCGAACGATCCGGTGGCGATGCAGCAGTTCATGAGCCAGTTGCAGCAGATGTTCACGGCCACCTCGTCCGAGGGCCCGGTGAACTGGGAACTCGCGCGCCAGGTCGCGCTCGCTGCGCTGACCGGCAATGGCGCGGGCTCGGCGATGCCGTTCGGCTTCGGTGCAGCCGTTCCCAACGCGCTGCCTGGCGAGGCCGAGGGCGCGGACCGCCCGATCGGCAATCCCGGTGTGACCGCCGCCGAACGGACCGCAGTCAGCGAAACGCTGCGCCTGGCCGATCTGTGGCTAGAGAACACGTCGGCGCTGCCGTCCGGGATCGCGACGACGTCAGCATGGACGCGGGCCGAGTGGATCACGAACACCCTGCCGGTCTGGAAGAAGCTGTGCGACCCGGTCGCCGGGCGAATGGTCGCCGCGATGGGCGACATCGTGCCCGAGGAGATGCGTGACCAGCTGGGCCCGATGGCGTCGATGGTCGCGACGCTCGGCGGCGCACTGTTCGGCGGTCAGCTCGGGCAGGCGCTCGGCTCGCTCGCCGGCGAGGTGCTCTCGGCCGGCGACATCGGTTTGCCGCTCGGACCGGCCGGCGAGGCCGCGCTGGTGCCGGCGAACATCACGGCCTACGGCGAGGGCCTGACCCAGGACCCCGAAGAAGTACGCCTGTACGTGGCCCTGCGGGAAGCCGCCCACCAGCGCCTTTTCGGGCACGTGCCGTGGCTGCGCGGGCACGTCCTCGGCGCGGTCGAGGCCTACGCGGCCGGGATTCAGGTCAACCGCGAGGCGATCGAAGAGGCGATGGGACAGATCGATCCGGGCAACCCGGAGTCGATGCAGCAGCTGGCGCTCGAAGGCATCTTCACCCCGGACGACACACCGGCGCAGCAGGCCGCGCTCACCCGCCTCGAGACGATCCTGGCGCTGGTCGAGGGCTGGGTAAACCATGTGGTCGACTCGGCCGCCGGTGACCGGCTGCCCAATGTCGTCGCGCTCGGCGAGGCGTTCCGGCGGCGCCGGGCAGCGGGCGGGCCGGCCGAGCAGACGTTCGCCGCTCTCGTCGGCCTCGAATTGCGGCCGCGCCGGCTGCGCGAGGCGACAGCGCTCTGGGCCGCGCTGACCGAGCACCGGGGCATCGCCGGTCGGGACGCCCTGTGGGGCCACCCGGACCTGCTTCCGTCGGCCGACGACTTCGCCGACCCGAACGCGTACGCGCAGTCGCGGCTCGATCTCGAGTCGATGGCGGACTTCGACACGATCGCCGATATGCCCGGCTTCGAGGACATCGCCGGCGACCTCTCGACGCCCGACACCTCCGAGGCTGACCCGGAGGCGGACGGTTCGGGCGATGGCGGGTCGGACGATGACGGCGGGGCGCCGCCCACCGGAGACGGACGCAAGCCGGAGTAGCGCTGGGCCTACGGCACGGCGGGCGATCCGCCGCGGCTAAGGATCGCGCGCGTCGCCTCCCAGCCGTCCAATGCCGGATCAAGCCGCGCCAGCGCGGTCGCCGTACGGAGACGATGCCAGCCGGGCGTACCGATGACCTCGGTCGCGGCCGGGGCGGAACTGCGTACGGTGGCGACCGTCGCGCCATCCAAGTCGATCCCGGCCAGCCAATCCGGCGCGGGCAGTCGGCTCGCGACGCCGAGAAGCCCGCTCGCGGCCGCGGCATCGGGCGCCGCGGCGGCCGGTCGCGTCGTCAGCGGGCGGAGCAGCTTCGCGATCATCATTCCCGGCAGATCGGGCGCATCGCCGGCGAGAACGGCCGCCTGCTCGTACCCGTCGGCGGCGGCCGCGGCGAGGACGTTGCCGATGGTCAGCTCGGGCGGGGCGTACACCTGCATTGACGGCCAGGCTACGGCGGTGGCGAGCGTACGGTCGGCCTCGGCCACGGCGAGCGCGGGTTCGACCTCGGCGAGCATCGCCAGGAGGTCCACCGCGTCGTCGGCCAGGGCGCGACGCCATGTCGCTGGCTCGACGCCCGGCGGCGTCCAGACCGGCGGGGCGAGCATGACGACAACGACGCGGCGGGTCACCGGTCAATCGTCGTGCACGGGTGTGCCGTGCGCGGCGGCGACCCCTTCCAGGTAGCCGCGGGCCCGCTCGGCCTTGGGGTAGCGATTCACCAGCGACCAGAACATGGCGTTGTGCACCGGCACGACGAGGTGAGCGATCTCGTGCAGAAGCACGTAGTCGACGACCCAGTCCGGCATATGCATGATCCGGTCGGACACTCGGATGGTCGAGTCGTCCGGTGTGCAGGACCCCCAGCGGCCGTTCTGGTTCGCGACCCAGCGCACGCTGGCCGGCTTGGTGACCGCGCCGTAGTCGGCGAAATAGCGGGCGGCCAGGCGTAGGGCCCGGACTGTGAGTTCGGCATCTGTCCGCTTGGCCCGGCCGTCGCGAGCGGCGAGACGATCAAGCATCTTGTCGACCCACTCGCGCTCCTCGGCGCGGGTGAACTGATCGGGGATGAGGACGATCACACGGCCGCCGTCGCGATATGCGGACACCGTCGACAGGCGGCGCTGGCTGCGTCGCACTTCCACATTCGGCTTCCCAGCGGCGGGCACGGGTCCCCCGCGATCAGCCGGGGAGGCCCGGAACTGGAGTCACCCTGGCACGCTAACGGCCGACAACCGGGGGTACGCAAGGCCCAACTGACCGTGGCCCGCCGGACTTGATCGGATTGGTAGCCTGGTGCCCGAAAGATTCTTTGGATCATGAATAGGGCATGAGATGTGGTGGCCGTTTTCGACGTAGACGCCGGTTTCGCACGCATTCTGCCGGCGTGTCCCCGCAGAACATGTCACGCTCAGGCGAGCGGCGATGCACAGTAGATCAGTCGGCCGCACCGGCGGTCCCGGGCATCGAGCACAACACGCCCGCTGGAATTACGAGGAGGGCATCGTGGCCGGAAAGGGCCAGGCCGAGGAGAAGGTCGAGAAGTACAACGGATATTGCGTCAAGTGCAAGGAGAAGCGCGACTTCGACGGCACGGTGGCGATCACGAAGACCGGTATGCGCATGGCGAAGGGACCGTGCCCGGTCTGCGGCACCACGATGAACCGGATTCTCGGCAAGGCGTAAGCGTCAGATCGGCCAGACGTAGGCCTCGCAACGAGGATCGGCGACAGTCGCGGCACGGCACGCCTCCGGGCGGCCGTGCCGCGTCGCTGTCTGCTCGCTTACGGTGCCCGGCGCCAAGATCGCGCCAAGATCGCCCGGAACTGTACGGAACTTGGGTGCTCGATCGCGCCGCGACCGGGCAACTTCCGTACAAGTCGGTGCCGGCGCGGACGCGTGACAGCCGAGGTCGTTGCCCGCCGCGGGTCGGCGCGATCACGACCGCCGTCACCGGCGAATTGTCCGAGTGCGGTCGCGTGGCCTCGGTTGCGCCAAGATCAGGACTATGACACCGCGGTCACACAAATCGGCCATGCGGGAGGCGGGTCGGGCTGGTCCGTCGGGTCGGGCTGGCGCCGGTTCGGACGGGCAGGCGTCAGGCGGGTCGGAACCCGTGACGGCGACGGCGACGGCCGGCCTCGACCTCGGAGCGCAACTGCCTGTCGGATAGGCGACAGATGAGCGCGGATTCTGTGGATAAGCAGTGGCCATCCTCGGATTTTTCGGTGACGGCCGGATGCCCCTTGTGGACAACGGCGCAACGATGTCGGTTGATGTGTCAGCGTCACGACATGACATCGCGAGTCTCGCCCGCCGGCACCGGACGCGGACGGTTGACGTTGCTGCCCGGGCTGTCCCGACTGTGGCGCGACGAGACCGCCGTCCAACTCGGCACCGATCCGTCGCGGGCGATCGTCATAGAACTGCCGGATGCCGGCGCGGCCCGGGTCCTCGATCTACTGGACGGCTCCCGTACGGAACGCGGAGTGCTCCGTGACGCCGGCGCGCTCGGGGTCCCCCGCCACGTGACTTCGGCCATGATCTCCGCCCTGCGCACCGCCAATGTCCTGATCGGTACGGAGAGCCTGGTGCCGTCGTCGATGCCCGAGACCGTACGGCGGCGGTTGCTGACCGAGGCGGCCGCGATCGCGATGGCGGGGCGGGCCGTCGAGATCCCGGGCATCGACGCGTACGACGACAACCCAGCAACGACAGATCAACCATCAACGCGAAGCCCGGCCCGGTCGGACCAAGGAGCGCCAACCGACGTCGGGCCACGCAACCGGACGCCGGCGGACGCAGTGCGGACCGACCGTACGATCGCAGCCGGCCGCGTCCGGACGACGGGTACCGCCGGCCGAAGCGATTCGACGGCGAGCGGCGGCGTCCGTACAGGTGACCGGTGGGAGTCGTCTGGTCGTACCGATCGCCTCGACGCTCGCTCGTGCCGGTGTCGGCCACGTCGATCCGGCGGTCAGCGGCCGCGTCGGGATCCACGACGACGCGATCGGTGGACTCACCCCGGCAGACACCGACCGGCCGCGCGGCACCGCGGCCAGCGAAGCTGTCCTTCGAGCGGCGCCGTTCACCGATACCCGCGCGCTCCGGGTCGGCGGCGCCTCGTTCGTAGTACAGGTGGGCCAGGGCGTGCCGGCGGAACTGGCCGCCTTCGCGTACGCCCGGAAGTCTCTCGCGCACCTGCTGATCGAGGAACGCGACGACACCGTCCTGATCGGTCCGCTCGTGCCGCCCGGCGGATCGCCATGCCTGCGCTGTCTTGACCTGCATCGCCGCGATCGCGATCCGGCATGGCCGACGCTGGTGGCCCAGCTTGCGACATCGACCGAATCGGCGCCGACCATTTCGACCGCCACGACCTTGATTGCTGTGGGGGTCGCTGTCGCACAGGTCCTTGCCTATCTCGACGGCGACGACGCACCGACGATCGGAGCTAGCATCGAGGTCGGGCCGCCCAGCACGCTGCGCCGGCGGAGCTGGGGACCGCATCCGCGCTGCGACTGCGCGTACCGTTCGCGTCACCGGCGGCGAGCTCGGGCCGGGTGACGCCGGCCACGCCAACGGCCGGCCAACCAGCGCCGGGCGACGAGCCGCTGGGCGAGCGGAGGCGTGACACTAGGTGTTCGGCCGGGGTTACACCCGTCCGGATCCGAACCAGGCGCCGGGTTCGGCAACGGGATGGGGTTGAATGATCCAGTGACGGATATTCCCCGGCGCGCCGTATCCCGTACCGCCCGGTTGGCCTCGTTGCCACTCGGCTTTGCCGGCCGCGCCGCGCTCGGCCTCGGCAAGCGTGTCGGTGGCATCGCGTCCGACGTCGTCACCGCCGAGATCCAGGAGCGGACGGCCGAGCATCTATTCAGCGTCCTTGGGCAGCTCAAGGGCGGCGCCATGAAGTTCGGTCAGGCGCTGTCCGTGTTCGAGGCCGCGCTGCCCGAGGATCTCGCCGGACCGTACCGGCAGGCGTTGACGAAGCTCCAAGAAGCCGCGCCACCGTTGCCCGCCGCCACCGTGCACAAGGTCCTCGCGACCGAGCTCGGACCGCAATGGCGCAGCAAGTTCCTCGACTTCGAGGACGTCCCGGCGGCGGCAGCAAGCATCGGCCAGGTGCACCGGGCGGTATGGAAGGGTCGGGGCAAGGCCGGCCGCCAGGTCGCCGTGAAGATCCAATATCCGGGCGCCGGCCCGGCGTTGCTGGCCGACCTGTCACAGTTGTCGCGGCTCGCCGGTCTCTTCAAGGTCCTGCAACCCGGTCTCGACGTGAAGCCGCTTCTGGCCGAGTTGCGAGCCCGGATCACCGAGGAACTCGACTACGAACTCGAAGCGAAGGCACAGCGCGGATTCGCGAAGGCGTACAAGGGCGACGCTGAGATCTTCATCCCGGCCGTCGTCGGCTCGTCCAGCCGTGTCCTCGTCACGGAGTGGATCGACGGGACGCCGCTGTCGCAAGTCATCGCGAGCGGCAGCGAGGAGATGCGCAACCGAGCCGGCTATCTGATGGCGACACTGCATTTCTCCGGCCCAACGCGGGCCGGTCTGTTGCATGCCGACCCGCACCCAGGCAACTTCCGGATGCTGGACGACGGTCGCCTGGGCGTGCTCGACTTTCGGCGCGGTTGCCCGGCTGCCGCACGGTCATCCGGAACCGATCGGCCGCCTGACGCGACTCGCGCTCGAGGGCAAAGCCGCCGACGTCCTGGAAGGCTTGCGCGAAGAAGGCTTCATCAAGTCGACTGTCGACGTCGACGCGGACGCCGTTCTCGGATATCTACGTCCGTTGATGGAGCCGATCGCGGAGCCGGAGTTCCAGTTCACCCGCGCGTGGTTACGTGCCGAAGCGGCCCGGATCGCCAATCCGCGCAGTCCGGCATTTCAGCTCGGAAAGCAGCTCAACCTTCCGCCGTCGTACCTTCTCATTCACCGGGTCACGCTCGGTTCGATCGGCGTCTTGTGCCAGCTGGAGGCGCGGGCACCGTACCGCTCGGTCGTAGAACGCTGGATGCCCGGCTTCGGCGACGACGCCGACTAGCGCACCGACCGATCGACCAAAAGCGGACCGCCCGCCCGGCCTGAGGCCGGGCGGGCGGTGTGTTGTGACGAGTACCGAATCGGGTGTTACTGGTGGCCCCAGATGCGTCGCTGCATGCTGCGAGCACGCATGGCGATCTCACGGGCGGGTCGGGAAGCCTCAGAGGTGTAGTCCTGAGGCCCAAGCATTCGGGCCCGGCTCATGGCTTCGTGGATGATTAAGCGATCGATCGGGTTCATTTCGTTGCTCCTCGTTAGGGTCGTGCGCTTCGTAGCGTTGATGGACCGCGTCCGCGGTCGCGTGATAGCTGTCGTCTTCATGTCAGGCCACCGAACCGGCGAGATGCGAAGCCCTGGCTCCGGGCCAGCTCTGCGTCCCGAGCCAGATCGGCCTTGCGCGGCCGGCCACGCGGCCGCTTGCGGGCGATCACGACACCGTGGTCGAAGATCTCCCCACCCCAGACACCCCAGGGCTCGGACCGGTCGAGTGCACCGGCAAGGCACTCCACCCGGACCGGGCAGTCGAGGCACATGGACTTCGCGAGTTCGAGTTCGGCCGGCGAGTCGGCGAACCAGAGGTCCGGGTCGAACCGGCGGCAGGGCACTTCGACGTCGACCTCGACCGCTTGGTCGAGTGGTGCGAACGCCAGAGACATCGTCGTTTCACCTCTTTCCAACGAGTTGGGCGGTGCGGCACTGACGGAGTTGCGCGGTGGTGCGGTTGCTTCGCGACGTAGATCGGACGGGACTCGTGGGATGGACCGGATGCGGTCGGCACCGGCTTCGTGCTGCGGTCATGTGACCTCGATCGGTAGTGGGGATCGGATTGTCGAACAGTCGGCGGACACTTTCTGGCGTGACCGGCATCGGCCTGGAGAAACCCACCGTGGGCATAGCCACTCCTGACAAACGCTGTTGGACAAACAGAGAGGCCGCGGAATCCCTTGGCGGGTTCCGCGGCCTCGAGGTGAGCCGACTGGTCGTGGTTAGACCGGCCTACCTCGAGGTGGAACGCCGCGAGCCTTCGTCTCCGCCGGAACGGCGACGTCGACCATCGGGGATCCCTGGGCAGCAGAGCCACTGATGCCGTTGGCACCATTGCTCGGCTGGATCCGGACATCGAACGTGATGGAACGCGACTCGAGAAGCGAGCCACCGATTGCGTCACCCTGGACAGCCAGGAAGCCCACCTTGGTCGGGTGGGCAAGCTTCGCGACGGGCGTGCACACGCGCAGCACAGGCAGCACCGACGTCGGGTAGGTGTAGCTCTCCATGTCGGTCACCCCTCTCTGCGTGTGTGATCCCGATGCGAGATCAAATCTTGGCGCGGTCGACACAAGCCTCCCGCTGACAAAATGCAGGTTAGTTGCCAGTGCGGGAGCCAGGCAACCAATTAAACGTCCGTCGGCCGAACTTTTTTAAAATCTCCGCCCCACGGTCCGCCTCCGGTGCCAGTCGGCCCCTCGGACGGTGGACATTCGGCTTGATCATTCGGCTTCCTCGACCATCGCCACCGCGTTGTCCACAGCCGCGCCGCCGACGAGCGCCAGGACGGCGGGACCATAGCGCGCCAGCTTCCGTGGTCCGATGCCGGCGATATCGACGAGGCCGGCGTCGTTGGACGGTTGGCGTTCGGCGAGGGCCAGCAGCGTCGCATCGGTGAACACGACATAGGCCGGGACCTTCGCCGCCGACGCCGTGCGGGTCCGCCACTCGCGCAATCGCTCCAACAGCACCTCGTCGAGGTCGGACGGGCACGTCGCACACCGGCCGAGCTTTCGCTCCGGTCCGGTAAGCAGAGCCGTGCCGCACACGCGACACGACACCACCACGCTGCGACGCTCGGCGCTCCGGCGACCCGATCGCCCGGTCGGCCCGGTTGTCTTCGACGCCGCCGGGTCGCTGCCGGGGAGGAATCGACTCGCCCGTCGCTGGCGCCCACCCGGCGCGCGCGAGCCCGCATACGACATCCACAGCCACTCACGGGCCCGGGTTACGCCGACGTAGAGCAGGCGCCGTTCCTCTTCCATCTGGTCGGGCGTCTTTGCGTAGGTCGTCGGCAAGGTGCCCTCGGCCAGTCCGACCACGAAGACCGCATCCCATTCGAGACCCTTGGCCGCGTGTAGCGACGCGAGCGTCACGCCCTCGACGGTCGGCGCGTGTTGGGCCGAGGCCCGCCGAGCCAACTCCAGATCAAAATCTGCGAGGGTACGTCCAGACGACGGCTCAGCCTCCGCCGCCGCGACAAGCTCCGCCGTGGGCGCGTTGAACTCTTCGGCGAGACCGACGAGCGCCGCGACCGCCTCCCACCGTTCGCGGACGGCGCCGCCGGCGGGTTTCGCGTCGGGCCGCCAACCGACCGCCTCGAGCGCCGCGACAACAGCCTCGACCAATGGCGTCTCGGACGGCGTCGACCGTTCCGCCGCCCGGAGAGCGACCATCGCCTGGCGGATCTCGGCCCGCTCGAAGAAGCGCTCGGCACCGCGGACTACGTACGGCACACCGGCCTCGGCCAGGGCCGCCTCGTACGCCTCCGACTGAGCGTTCGTCCGGAACAGCACGGCCATCTCTCGCGCCGGGACACCGGACGAGGCGAGCGCGGCACACCGGGCGGCGACCGCGGCGGCCTCGGCCGGTTCATCGGCGAAGAACCGGATCTCCGGCTCCGCACCGGGCGGCCGTTGACCCACGAGTTCCAGCCGCAGTTTCGCCTCGACGCCGCGGGCCTGGCGGATGACCGCGTTGGCGACACCGACGATCTGCGGGGTCGAGCGGTAGTCGCGCACCAGGCGTACGACCACCGCCTTGCGGTGAGCGCGCGCGAAATCCACGAGGTAGGAACTGGACGCACCGGTGAACGAATAGATCGTCTGGCTGGCGTCGCCGACCACGGTCAGGTCGCTCCGGCGGCCCAACCATGCCTCCAGCAGGCGCTGTTGCAGCGGGTTGACGTCCTGATACTCGTCGACGACGAAATGCCGATACTGCGAGTGCACCTGGTCGGCGACGTCCGGATGATCCTCGATCGCCCAGACCGCGGCCCGGAGAAGATCCTCGAAATCGACCACGCCACTCGAGCGCTTGACCTGTTCGTACGCGCTGAAGACGGCGGCCACCTTGACCGGGTCGTACGGCGGCTCACGCATCGCCTTCGCGGCCGCGACAGCGTATTCGTCCGGCTCGACGAGGCTCGACTTTGCCCACTCGATCTCGCCGGCAAGGTCACGCGCGGCGGCGCGATCCGCTCGTACCCCCGCTCTCGCGGCGGCGAGTGTGACGAGCCGTGCCTTGCTCTCCACGAGTTCCGGCATCGGACGGCCCCGCAAGATCCGGGGTGCGAAGTATCGGACCTGACGTAGCGCTGCGGCATGGAACGTGCGGGCCGAGACGCCGGTCGCACCGAGCGCCGCGAGTCGGGCTCGCATCTCGGCCGCCGCCCGTGCCGTGAACGTGACGGCGAGAACGTGGCGTGGCTCGATCTCGTCGGTCACCGCGCGATAGGCGATCCGGTGGGTGATCGCCCGGGTCTTGCCGGTGCCAGCGCCGGCGAGGATGCACACCGGACCGGCCGGTGCCGTCACCGCGGCGCGCTGCTCGTCGTCGAGACCGGCGAGAACTCGCCGTGCCGCTGACGCGGGACCGACCGGGCCGCGCGATGAGTTTTCCACCACAGCTAGGCATCATCTCAGCCCACTCCGACGTTGCGCGCATAGGTTGGTTGCCGACGATCCCCCCGGAGGTACGAAACAATGCTGACCGTCTATTCGACGACGTGGTGCGGCTACTGTCACCGGCTCAAGACCCAGCTCGATCGCGAGGGCATCGCGTATGAGGTGGTCGATATCGAGCGGGACGCAGACGCGGCCGAATTCGTGATGAGCGTCAACGGCGGCAACCAGACCGTGCCGACGGTCCGTTTCGACGACGGCTCGGCCCTCACCAATCCCACGTTGACCCAGGTCAAGGCACAGCTCGCGGTCGTTGCCGCGAGCTGACCCCGTTTCAGTCGGCCGACGCCGCCGCGACCGGCATCGCCGGGGTGGCGGCGTTTCCGGTCTTGGCCGATCCATGCCACTCGCCGGTCTTGGTGACGCCTGACTCGCTGCCGGGCACCTTGGCTGCGCCGCCGGCAACGCCGATTTCGACGCCGGGCACCCCGACCGGGCCTATGCCGCGGCGATGCCACAGCACGGCGCCGTTGGTGAGCAGTGCGCCGGCGATGACGGCGAACATGATCTTGTAGTTGACGATGGCGATCAGGCTCGCACCGGCCGCCATCGACAACGTCTGGGCGGTGCCGATCACCATGTCCGTCGCCGCCGACACGCGTCCCATGATCGGCCCAGGTGTCCTGCGCTGCAGCAGCGTGTTGTACGAGACGAACGCCGCCGTATTAGCCAACCCGGCGATCGGCATCGCGACCAGTGCCAGGACGGTCGACGGATAGATCAGCAGTCCGATGCAGATCCCGAACGCCAAGATGCCGACGGCGACCACAGCGACTTCGCCCAGTCGGTGCATGATCCGTGGCGCCACAACGGCGCCGACCACCGCGCCGACGCCCTGCACGGTCAGCAGTACGCCGAGGAATGACGGTGGCCGATGCAGGCCCTGGTCGATGTAGGCGAACACGATCGTGTCGACCGCTCCGAGCGCGAGCAGCCCGATCGCGACCGAAGCCGTCGTATCCCGGATCACCTTCGTACGCCACAAATGCTGTACGCCCGCGCCGACTTCGCGCAACCAGTGCTGTTCCACGTGTTCGGGCCGCGCCTCGACCACCCGGACCATGGCCAGGGCGGCCGCGGCGACGGCGAAGGACGCGATGTCCACGATCGCGACCAGGTGACCGCCGTACGCGGCGAACAGACCGGCACCGGCCAGCGGACCGACCAAGCGCATGGACTGGCGGACACTCGAAAACATCCCGTTGGCGGCACCGATCTTGTCATCCGGGACGAGTTCCTTGATCAGGCCGGCGAACGCGCCGCCGGTGATGCTGAACGAGATGCCGTAGAGGACGCAGACGACGAAGATGATCCAGACGTCGCGCCGGCTGTTGACGAGCAGCAAGGACGCGATAGCCAGAGCGGAGAGAAGATTGACCGCGACCAGGAACGGCTTGCGCCGGAACCGGTCGACGATCCAGCCGTAGAGCGGTGCGGCCAGCGTCGGCGCGGTCATCGCCAGCAGCACGAGGCCGGCCAAGCTGTTGGAGTTCGTCAGCGTCTTGACCCAGATCGCGAGCGCGAGCAGGAGAGCCCAGTCGCCCAACGTGCTCGTGGTTTCGCCGATCAGCAGCACACGCGTGCCGCGCAGCCGCAAGACGTCACGCATCGGGAGCCTCCGTGTGTCCGGTCCGAGGTCGGTGGATTGTCGTGCACGTACGGCCGCGCCGGGATCGCCCAGTTCACGAACCGCACGAGTCGAGCGCCGTCCGGACGTGAGTCCGGATCGGTCAGGCGTTGAAAGCTCGGCGCAAGGATCTCGAAGATCTTGTTGCTGATTTCGCGAAGCTCTTCGGCCGTGCACCAACCGATCCCGCTCAGCGATCCGGCGGCGGCGCGCCACTCCTCCGGCTCATGGGCGAGCCAGGCCCGCCGTTGACGGAGCTGCTGAAACTCGTGGTCCATCACGATGTCCTGGGCAACATCGGCGGCCGCGAGAAACTCGGGGTCGCGCGAATTCGCGGTGTCCCAGTCGTGCATCTCGATCACCGCGCGCCACCGACGCTCGCGCCCGGTGCCGCCGGGCGCCTCTTCGATGTAGCCGAACTTCGCCAGCTGCCGAAGGTGCCATGAACAGTTCGCCGGGCTTTCACCGACGCGTTCGGCCAGCTCGCTGGCCGTGGCGGTGTCCGTCGCCGGGTCGCTGACGACGAGTTCTTCGAGCAGTCGCAGGCGTAGCGGATGGGCCAGCGCGCGTAGCTCCTGCGCGCTGGTCACCTTTCGGGGTGTGCCCACGTCGTGTTGTGGCGGCGCGTCGTGTTGTGCCGGCGCCGGCGCCGGCGCCGGCGATCCATCGTCGGCCGAGCGACTCACATCGTCTGTCACGCGTCGAAGCGTATCTTTCGAAAGCGACCTTTCGAAAGACTCATTTTAAAAGAAGTCTTTCGACTGTCGGATACGCGACAACGGGTGACGATTCGGTCGATGGCGACTGGCCATTTGGCTGATTTGGCGGCAAGTGCATTGCACAGCGTCACACTCGAGAGAAAAGTGCAAGTTGCACGACATGGTGTCTGGCTTCTAACCGGCGAGTGGAGCCGCTCGATGCCCTACCTCATAGTTCGCACTGACGTTCGTCAGGTCTCCGCGGAGGCTGTTGACGCGCCCAAGTACGCGCGCGACGAACGCAGTGATCCCGAACGCCGGCGGCAAACAGCGATGGCCGAGTCTCGCGACGCCGCTCTGCACATGGCCCGCGCATTCGCCTCGTCCGGCTCCGTTCGGTCGGGTCGGCAACGCGTGAAGGTCATCCGACTCGCTTAGCGGACGTCGCACAACGCGGCCGACGCAAATCCTGCGGGTTGCGGCCAACGTCACGGACGCCGCCAATCCACGACCCGCCGACCGTTGCGTCTCAGATCAAGCCGGTTTCGTCCATCCACCCGCGGACCAGTCGGAACGCAATCGACGACCCGCCCGGCAGTCCGGGCTCACGTTCCGGTGCGGCCGGATCCGCCGCCGCCTTGATCGATGCCCGGATCTCACTCCGCGTGAACCATCGCGCGGCCGCGATCTCCCCCGGATCCAGGTGCAATTCGTCCTGTCGGGTCCGCGGTGGCGTAGAAACCCAACATCAACGATCCCGGGTACGGCCACGGCTGGCTCGACACGTATCGGATCGTCGCGACGCGCACGCCGACCTCTTCGAAGACCTCCCGGGCCACGGCGTCCTCGGCCGACTCCCCCGGCTCCACGAACCCGGCGAGGCACGAGTAGCGGCGGATCCGACCCGGCCGCGGCGCCCACGCGGTGTTGCTGCCCAGCAGGCATCGACCGTCATCACCGGGCACGCCATCGTGCACCAGCATGATCACGGCCGGATCCGTACGCGGCCAGTGCTGCGCACCGGCGTCGTCGACCCTCGTCCACCCGGCCTCGGCCGCGTTCATCGCCGCGCCCGTCCGAGGCGAGAAACCGTAGCGTC
The DNA here is from genome assembly GCA_963724705.1 of uncultured Actinomycetota bacterium. GTDB lineage: Bacteria > Actinomycetota > Actinomycetes > Mycobacteriales > Micromonosporaceae > DASQPR01. The sequence goes on along the minus strand of CAVRVS010000002.1, from coordinate 156,399 downwards.
CATGGAAGTTCGCCAGCGCCAGTCCGGTCGCCATGATCCCGGACGACCGTACGTCCATCAGGTGTCCGACCTCACGAAGCGTGGCCGGCTGCGCGCCGTCGACCTCGGGCAGCGGGGCATTCACCGCGAAGTAGGGCGTCTCGTCCTCGTCGACGCCGAGGAAGAACCGACTGTCCGGATCCGAGTCACGCACTTCGGGATCGCTCGCGTCGAACAGCACCAGTTCGGTCACGCCGCGCGGCAGGTCCAGCTGCGGCCGTCCGAACACCTGGACCGGTCCGCGTACGAGTGCCTGACCGGTGATGAGATCGGGCGAGTCGACAACGATCACTCGTGCCCGTTGCCAGGCGTCGGCGAGCCACTGTGGATCCGTACGGTGATGCGCAGCGCGGTCGAGCGGTTCGGTCACTCGACGGTGCCCCGTTCCACCGGGCCGAGCAGTTCGAGCGACGGTTCGACCTCGTCGGCGTCGCCGAGGATGACGGTGGCCGCCTTCGCCGGCGCGAGGTATTTGGCCGCCGCCGCGGCAACGTCGTCGCGCGTCGCCCGGGCCAGATCGGCCGCGTACGCGACGAGATAGTCCAGCCGTAGACCGTGGCCCGCGTACGTGCTGGCCAAGCTGGCCAGGCCGGCCTGCGTCGACATGCCGAGCAGCAGCGAGCCGATGACGTACTGCCGGGCCTGCTCCAGCTCGTCCTCCTTCGGCGCGACGGTGGCGAGTCGACCCAGCTCGTACCAGGTCTCCAGGAGCGCCGGAGCGGTGACGTCCGTCGCGACCTCGGCCGAAAGCACCAGCGAGGAGCCGGCGACGGAATGTTCGACGCCGGAGTGCGGCCCGTACGTGTAGCCCTTGTCCTCGCGGATGTTCTCGGTCCAGCGAGACGAGAAGTATCCGCCGAAGATCAGATTCGCCAGCTGTAGTGCCGGGAAGTCCGGGTGCGTGCGACCGACCGCCGGCAGCGCCAACCGCATCGACGACTGCACCGAGCCGGGCCGGTCGACCAGTTCGATCGGACCGGACTTGAGCGCCGGAGTCGGCGGCAGTACGACCGGCTTGCCGCCGCCGGTCCAGCCGACGAGGGCGGCCTCGATCTGGTCGATCGTGCGGTCGGCGTTGATGTCGCCGACGACCACCAGCGTCGCGCCGTTCGGGACGACGCGGTCGCCATGCAGCTTGCGGAGGCCGCCCGGACGAACGTCGCGTATCTCGTCCGGCGACGGCGTCTGCACCGCGTACGGGTGGCTGCCGTAGATCCGCCGGAGCAACGCGACCCGGGCCAAGTGACCGGGCTGGCTGCGCATCACCTGGATCCGGTCGGCGATGCGCTCCCGTTCGGTAGCGACCTCGCCCTTCGGGTAGTTCGCGTGCTCCAGCACGTCGGCCAGGATCTCGAGCAGCCGCGGCACGCCGGTGGCGAGCGTGTTGCCGGAGATGAGCAGGCGATCGGGATCGGTCGACGCGCCGAGCGCTCCACCCACGGCCTGCAGTTCCGCCGCGATCTCGACGGTGTCGCGGCTCGGTGTGCCGGAGAACAATGTCTGGCTCAACACGTCGCCGCGAGCGAGATCGGTCTTGGCGAACGGCACCCGCAGGCGCAGCTCGACAAGCGGGACGGCCGGCCGTCGAATCGCGATCACGGTCAGCCCGTTCGCGAGTTTGCGCTCGCTTGACCGCGGCAACGTGAGCTTGCGATTCGGCTCCAGGTCCGGCAGCCTCGTCAGGCCCGCGGCCGGCTTGAGCGCCGGCGGTCCGAGCGGTCGAGGCCCGGGCTGTCTTGGCCGGTACGGCCGCCTTGCGCGTCGCCTTCGTCGCCGTCTTAGCCGGTACGGCCGCCTTGCGCGTCGCCTTCGTCGCCGTCTTGGCCGGCGCGGCTGCCTTCCGAGCGGTCGTTTTGCGGGTCGATCCGGTCGGCGCGGTCATTTCGCCGCCACCTTGACCTCGACGGTGGCGCGCCGATCGGCCGTGAGCCGGGCCGCGGCCGCGACGACCTGTTCGTCGGTCACCTGCCCGATCAGCTTCGGCAGCTCGTTCATCACGCCGGCATCACCCCGTTGCAATTCGAGAACGGCCATTCGCAGCGCGCGACCCAGCACCGGATCGAGTTCTCGCAACATGTGCGTCGCGATGCGCGCCTGAGTCCGAGCGAGTTCGCCATCGTCGAGACCGTCGGTCGCGATCCGCTCGCATTCCTCGTCGATGATGCGCAGCACCTTGTCCGCATCGCCGCCCGGTGGCAGATGAGTCTGCAGCAGCAACGCGGTGGGATCGCGGACCTCGAAAGGCTCGCCCATGAATCCGATGTAGCCGCCGACGCTGGTGGCGACCCGATCCTGCTGGATGAGCCGCCGTACGAGACGGGACGCGTCGCCGTCGGTCAGCACCTCGGCCAACACCACGTACGGCAGGTATCCGGCGAAGTCATCGATCGGATCGGGCACGCGCCAGGCACTGGCGAACGCCGGCAGCGGCGCTCGCGGATCGACGTACGAGTCGCGACGCTCCGACGTCAGGTCGGGCTCGTCGAAATCCGGCCGCTTCGGCGCCGGCCGTTTCGGCACGTCACCGAAGTGCGCCTCGATCAGCTTCGTGGCCGTGGCGACGTCGAAGTCACCGGACACGGACAGTGTCGCGTTGCCGGCCGCGTAGTACTTGGTGAAGAAATCCTGCGCATCGGCGACGGTTGCACTCTCCAGGTCGGCGAACGATCCGTATCCGTCGTGCGCGTTCGGATAGGTGTCGAACATGACCGGCGGCAGCTTCAACCAGGGAAATCCACCGTACGGGCGGTTCAGGACGTTGACCCTGATTTCTTCCTTGACCACGTCGCATTGGTTGCGCAGGTTCTCCTCGGTGAGTCGAGGTCCGCGCATGCGGTCGGCTTCGAGGAACAACGCCCGCTCCAACGCATTGGCCGGGAGGGTCTCGAAGTAATCGGTGTAGTCGAGGTGCGTCGATCCGTTGAACGTGCCGCCGGAGCCCTGCACATAGCGGAAGTGGGCGAGCTTCTCCAGATTCTGCGAGCCCTGGAACATCAGATGCTCGAACAGGTGCGCGAACCCGGTACGGCCTTCCGGCTCGGACCGGATGCCGACGTCATAGACGGCGGCGACACCGATCACCGGCGCCGACCGGTCCGGGTTCAGCACGACCCGCAGCCCATTGGGCAGGGTGAAGCGCTCGACGGGATATTTCGTGGCGGGGATGCGTACGCGACCAGGCACGTGATCGACACTAGCGCGCCGCCCACCGCGCTGAACGGCAGAGTCGCCTAGTCGATCATTCGCCCCGACAATTTCACGGCACTCCGATCAAAACAGCTGAGCCAAGGCGAGCTGAGCCAACTCCGGGCCACGTCGAGTTCACGTCGTGCGGAGCAGGCCCGGCCCAGCCGATCGATCGGGCCGAGATCGATCAGGACGTCGGGCGGACCGAGGCGAGCAATTGATCGATCACGTAATCATATTGGGAGTGCGTCCCGGGGATTGAAACGTAGAGGATCGCGGCGTTCGGCCGGCCAACGTCGATCGTGGCCAGCAGCACGAGTTCGCTCGTCGCCTTGAGCCCGGTCTCGTGGAAGTGCAGCCGGAACTCGCTCACCCAGGCCGGCAGGCCGCCCAGGCTCATCTGCTCGTCGCGGATCGAATCCATGGTGTTCGGCTGTGGATAGAACGCCGTACGAGCGTCTGCGGCCACCTGTTTGCCGGTGCACTTGAGGTCGATCGCGAGCGCGTCGTTCGTGGCCGCGGGCACTGAGGCGGACAGGATCGTCGCGAGGTAATCGCCCTGGGAATACTCCTCGGTGACGAAGTACTGACCGACGCGGTAGTTGACGGCGAGATCGTCGCCGGCGTCCGACCAGTCCTGGTTCCAGGTCTGCCACGGTGCTCCGAACGCCCGGTAGGAGATTCCCGAATCCGGATCGTTCGTCCGCGGGCCGGACGGCGTCGGCGGTGCGGCCTGCCGGTTGCTCGTGCCGCCCGACGGCGGCGGACAGAGCTTGGCCAACTGCGATCGGGTGTCCGGCGGTGGCGCGGCGGTGTTCTTGTGCAACGGGCTGTTTCCGGTCAGCGTCAACGCCAGGATCACCACGATGCCGACGATGACCACCGCACCGGCCGTACCCGCGAAGTAACGCATTGTCCGCCGGCGGGCGAGTGCCGGGTCCGCGACCGGCTCCGGTTCACGATCGAGGTTGATGACGATCGGCTCGCTGCCGGTCACCGCGCCCGCGCCGAACCGGTCTCGGTCGGACGAGCCACCGCCGCGAACGGTCAGCGGCTCGGATCCGCGCCGCGAGCCCGACCCGGACGACGTCGAGTCCTGCTCGGGCGGGCCGAACACGACCTCGTCGCGCGCGTCGCCGGCACCGCCGTGTCCGTCACCGGCACCACCGCGCGCCCACGGGGACGGCGGCTGTGACGAAGTCGGCTGCTCGGACACAACAACCGAGGTTACCTTGCGCCGCTCGGAGTCGGATGTGGTCGACGGTGCTACCGGAGCGCGCGGCCGGCCTAGGACCGATCGTCGACGGTGGACGGCAGCGCGACGATCAGCCGTTCCAGCCCGTCGGCGTCGAGAAGGTCGGCTGGTCGTACGGTCTCCTCGTCGCGTACGTAGTAGAACCCGGCCCGTACGTCGTCGACCGGCACGCCGGCGAGTTGCGCCCAGGCCAGGCGATACGCGGCGAGCTGGACGGCGACCGCCTGCGCATGGTGATCGCTCGGCTGGCGCCCGGTCTTCCAGTCGATCACGTCGAACGTGCCGTCCTCGCCGGCGAAGACGGCGTCCATCCGGCCCCGGATCACGACGCCGGCGACCGTGGTCGCGAAGCCGACCTCGACCGCGGTCGGTATGCGATCGGCCCAGGCACCGCGGAGGAACGCGGCCTGCAACTCGGCCAGTGCGGCGTCGTCGGCCGCCCCTTCGTCCCCGGCTCCAGGCAACTCGTCCAGGTCGAGCAGCTGTTGGCTGCCGAACCGCTGCTCAAGCCATCGATGGAACGCCGTGCCGCGTCGCGACTGCGGATCGGGCCGGACTGGCATCGGCCGGCGCAGCCGAGCGGCGAGCGCGCCTGGGATCGTCACGCAGCTCGACGAGCTGCGACACCGACAACTGCCCCGGTAGCGCCACCTCCATCGCGGCATCGGGCGCCCGCTGGTTACGAGCCCGCTCGGCCAATAGCAGGTTGACCTCGTAGGACCAGCGCTCCGCTTCCGCCCGTACCAGCGGATGTTCGATGTTCTCGACCGACCAGTCGGTCGGTGAGGCGCGGACCTGTTCTGCGGCGGCGGCGATGGCCTCTCGGCGTCCGCCGAGCGGGTCGAGCGGCCAGGCGGCGCGTGCGACCTCGGCACTTGTCGGATTGGCCGCGCCGTCGGCCGGTGGCGGCGCCCATTGCTCGACGACGCCGGCGCCCGCGTCACACGCCGCTGCGATTTCGGTCAGGAAGACCGACGGGCCCTGCGCGTTGACGTTGCCCTCGCTCCACCAGAAGCCGGAACACAGCAGAAGCTGCTTCGGGCGAGTCACGGCGACGTACGCGAGACGCCGTTCCTCTCGCTCACCGTGTGCCGCCCAGTCCGCGGTGAACGCGTCGAGGGCGTCGCGCACGCCCTTCTGGTCGGCCGCGTTCGCATACGGGAACGTCGGCAGGCCGACTTGATCGCCGCGCAGCGGGAACGGCAGCACGCCCAGGCCGCCCAGATAGTGATCGGACCGGTTCGTCTTGCCGGGCAGGATGCCCTTCGTGAGGCCGGCGACCGAGACGATGTCCCATTCCAGGCCCTTCGCGGCGTGCGCGGTCAGAACCTGTACCGCGCCCTCGACCAGGTCCGTCTCGCCGCTGTCGAGTCCGCGCTCCTCCGATTCGGCCGCCTCGAGGAACGCCAGGAAGGCCGACAATGTCGCGCCCTGCGTCTCGGTGGCAAACCGTGCGGCCGTCTCGGCGAACGCATCGAGATGCGCCCGCGCGAGACCGGTATCGCCGGCCCGTACGGCGACTTCGACGTCGAGACCCATCTCGCGCTCGATGTCGGCCACCAGATCGGGCAACGGCTGGTCGAGTCGAGTCCGGAGCCCGCGCAGCTCATCGGCGAACGCCGACATCCGCGCATACCCCTCCGGCGAGAACCGATCGGCATCGTTGTCGCCCAGATCGTCCAGTGCATCGATCAACGCCGCTTCGTCCAGCCGGCCGGGCAGCAGTGGCTGCTGATCCGCTCTTCTCTCCGGTCGCGCGACGACGTGCCTGGAGATCTCGCGCGCGCCGGTATAGCGCGACCAGGTCGCGCGGACCGATGCGCCACCGCGCGCCGGTGAGAAGCCGCAGCAGGGCGGCGCCGGCCAGCGGGTCGCCGAGAACGTGCAAGGTGCTGACGACGTCGCGCACCTCGGGCGTGTCGAGCAGGCCGCCGAGGCCGACCACCTCGACCGGCAGCCCGACCGCCCGCAACGCCTTCTCGATCGGAACGATCTGCTTGCGGGTACGGACGAGAACGGCGCTCGGTGGCCGGTCGGCCACCGCGATCGACGCGAGGTCGGCGTCGGGTGCGAGCCCCGCGCGGTGTCGCCAGGCGGCCGCGATCTGGTCCGCGATCCAGGCCGCCTCGTCCTCGTACGTCTCCAGCAGTGCACAGCGGACGGTCGATGCCCCGTACGGGTCGGGCGCGGTCGGTGACGCCACGAGTTCGGCGACCCGATGTCCGGCCGCCCGCAGCGGCTGCGAGAGACGGTTTGCGACCGTGAGGATCTCCGGTCGATTGCGCCAGCTCGTCGACAGCGTGAGCTGTTCGGCCGGGCGGCCGCGACGATCCAGGAACTCGTCCGGGAAGCGGTCGAGCGTGCCGGCGCTGGCACCGCGCCAGCCGTAGATCGACTGGCACGGATCACCGACGGCGGTCACCGGATGCCCGCCGCCGAACAGATACCGCAGCAGGGTCACCTGAGCATGACTCGTGTCCTGGTACTCATCGAGCAAGCACCACGCGGAAGCGGTCCCGTTCGATCGCGCCCACCTCGGCGTGCTGGACGGCGACGGTGGCGGCTCGGAACAGCTGATCGCCGAAGTCCATCGCCTCGGCGTCGCGCTTGCGCGCGGTGTACTGCCGCACCAGCGGAAGGATCGCCAGACGGGCCTGCTGGACGCTGCGCATCCGGCCCACGTCGGCGTACATCTTGCCGGCCGGCGCGTTGATGTCGGCGGTGAACCGACCGGTCCAGGCGGCGAGGTCATCCGGAGTCCGTAGATGCTCGGACAGCTCGGCCGCCAGGTGCAGAACGGCGTCGGTGACGGTGGCCGGAGCATTCTCGACGGCCGACATGTCGCCGGCGTACGCCCGCGTGACCGCGTCCGCCAACTGCCAGCACGATGCCTCGGTGAGCAGCCGCGTGGTCGGTTCGAAACCGGCCCGCACTCCGTGTTCGGTGACGATCCGGGCCGCGTACGAGTGGTAGGTCGCGACGGTCGGCTCGCCTCCGGCCATCGTGGCGGTAGTGCCGGCGGCGACATCGGTCGGGCCCAGCCGGCGCGCGAGCTGACCGAGACGTTGCCGGATGCGGCTGCCGAGTTCGCCGGCCGCCTTCCGGGTGAAGGTGAGGCCGAGAATCTGCTCCGGACGCACGTACGCGTTCGCGACCAGCCAGACGACACGGGCGGCCATGGTCTCGGTCTTGCCCGAGCCGGCGCCGGCCACCACGAGGATCGGCGCGACCGGCGCGGCGATGATGTCCTGCTGCTCTACGGTCGGGCGGGTCGGCAGGTGGAGCAGCTCGGCCAGCTCGTACGGTGTGTAGCGCGGACCGGCGGTGGCGAGCGTTGCCGACGGCATCATGACGACTCACCCTCCCCCGTGACCTGGCGACCCTTGCCCGTGATCGGGCACGCGTGCCGCACCGGACAGTTGCGGCAGCGCGAATTCGCGATCGCGTGGAACGTCGAAGCGGCCATCGTCCGCGCTGTACGCCGGACCAGCTCGGCGGCCCACTTCGGATCGTCGGCCGCGGCGAGATCGGTCTGCCGCTGCTCCTTGGCGGTGGCCGCGGAAGCGCCGAGTTGCACGAGGGCGGCACCGCCGGAGACCGAGCCAACATCGTCGAACGCGCCCGCTTCGACCGCGGCCTGATATGCGCCGAGCTGGCCGTTCTCCGCGATGTCGGCGTCGCGCGGCACGGTCTTGCCGGTCTTCAGATCGATCACGACAAGCCGGCCGTCCTCGTCGACCTCCAGGCGATCGACGCGGCCGCGGATCTGGATGTCCGCATCGAGCTGCGCAACGAAGTCACGCTCGATAGCTGATAGCCGGCGCGGGTTCGAGCCGAGCCAGCCGATCAGTTTGTCGATCATCTTCTCGGCTCGGTCACGCTCCCGGTCGGCCAGCCACCGGGCCGACAGCTCGATCTCGCCGAACCGTCCGACGACGTACGTGACCAGGTCGGCCCGGTCCACCGTGGCCGCGTCCTCCGCACGCATCGCGGCGTCGTGCACGAGGTTGCCGACATTCTGCTCCGGCGACGGCGCATCCCGACCGCCGTTGCGTTCCAGCAGCCACCGCAGGCTGCACCGATCGACGATCTCCACGGTGGACGGTGTCACCACGATCTGCTCGCCCTCGTCGACGAGGGGCCGGCTGTCGGAGAGGTCGGCCAAACCCCACCACTGCGACGGATCCGCGCCGGGAACGCCGTCATCGGCGAGCCGGCGCAGGGCGGCAGCGGCGGAGACACGCCGAGCGGCCAGCGCATCGCGATCGGCCGCTACGGCTGGATCGGCTCCGACCGCCGGATCGGTGAGCGCGACGCGAAGCTCGGCGATCAGTGCGTCCAGGGTCAGCGCCCGTGGCAATCGGGTCGCTTCCGGTTCACCGTCATCCTCGTCGGGCGGCGGCACGAGCTCACGCAGGAACCGGGACGGCTGCTCCTCACCGTCACCGGAATGCACCGCCGTGACGATGAGCCGCCGGCGGGCCCGGGTCGCCGCGACGTAGAACAAGCGGCGCTCCTCGTCGAGCAGCGTCGCTGCCTGCCGGGCGATGCTGACGCGCGGACCTTCCCCGGCTCCGGCCGCCTCGGTGACATCCGCGGGCGCGCCGACCCGGCCCGACACCACGTCGACCAGTCGTTCGGCGCCGAGCACGCTGCCCCGGGGTCGCAGATCGGGCCACAGTCCCTCCTGCACACCGGCGACGATCACCACGTCCCACTCGAGTCCCTTGGCCGCGTGTGCGGTGAGGATGCGAACGGCCGCGCCCCGGTCGGCGGTCGGCGCCAGTGAATCGCCCGGCAGCTCCTGGCCCTGTACGTGATCCAGGAACACCTCGGCCCGGGCGCCCGGCAGTCGGTCGACAAACCGCGACGCGGTCTCGAAGAGCGCGACGACGGCATCGAGGTCGCGGTCGGCGGTCGCGCCTCGGGGTCCGCCGCGAGCGCTCTCGGCCGCCCACCGGTCGGCGAGCCGGGTCGCCTGCCACAGCTCCCACAGCACGTCTTCGATCGTGGCCGCCGGCCGCTCGCTCGCCGCCCGCGCCGCCGCGAGCACGTTTGCCACGGCATACGCCGGTGCGGCCCACCGAGGTCGTACGGCGGCCAGTTCGGCCGGCTGTCGCAGCGCCTCGACGAGCAGATCACCGGACGGACGACGGTCGCCGGCGGCAGCCGCGAGCGCCCGCAACTCCTGGCGCAGCCGGCGCTCGGCAAGCGGATCCGCCCCGCCGATCGGTGAGTGGAGCAACGCGACGGCCGTCGTCTCATCGAGTCGTTCCGGATGCACCGCACATGCGAGCACCTGCAGCAACGGCACGATCGCCGGCTGAGCCGCCAACGGCAGGTCGTCGGCGAGCGTCTGAGTCGGCACGCCGGCCTGGTGCAATGCCCGGCGTAGATTGGCCAGCCGTAACGCTGTCGATTTGACCAGGACGGCCATCCGATCCCACGGCACACCGTCGATGAGATGCGCTTCACGCAGCCGATGGGCCACGTACGCCGCCTCGCTCGCGGTGGAGCGGAACGTATCGACTGCGACATCACCGTCGACGACGCCGGCCGCCGCGCTCATCGTCCGATGTCGAGCCGGACCCCGCAGCCGACCGGCGATCCGTTGCGTCGCGTCGAGCAACGGCCCGGCCGCGCGGTATGTGCGCGTCAGCGTGATAACCGGCGCAGGTGTGCCGTCAGCGCGCGCGAACCGGTCCGGGAACTCGGCAACGGCTTGCGGATCGGCGCCGCGGAATCCGTAGATCGACGAATCCGGGTCTCCGAACACGACGACGTTCGCGCCGCCACCGGTGATGAGTTCGAGCAACTCCACCTGGGCCGGGTCGGTATCGGCGAACTCGTCGACGTAGACGTGCGCCGCCCGACGACGCTCGGCCGCCAGCAGATCCGGGTCGGCCCGCAGCAGGTCGGCCGCGGCGCGGACCAGCTCGGCGCTGTCGTAGCCGATGCCGGCGCGACCGGTCGCGTCGCGTAGCGCGAGCACCTGGTCGTATTCGGCGAGGAACCGGGCCGCCGAGTGCCAGTCGGGCCTCGCATGGTCGTCCCCGATTCGGGCCAGCTCGCGCGGGCCGATGCCGCGTTCGGCCGCACGCAACACAAGATCCCGCAATTGGCTCGCGAAGGCCCGGGTCCGCAGAGCCTGCCCGAGACCGGGCGGCCACATGGCGGGGTCGCCGTCGTCCAACAATTCGCGGATCACCAGATCCTGCTCGGGACCGGACAGCAATCGCGGTGTCGGCTCGCCGAGCTCGGTCGCGGCCCGACGGAGCAGGCCAAACGCGTACCCATGGAAGGTCCGGACGATGGGCTCGGCCGTGACGTGACCGCGACCGTCCACATCGGACCGCACGAGCGCGGCCTCGACACGTCCGCGCAGCGCGGATGCACCGCGGCGGCCGAAGGTCAGCACCACGATGCGCGACGGATCGATGCCGGACGCAACCCGTGCGGCGACGGACGCGACCAGGAGTGACGTTTTGCCCGTCCCTGGTCCGCCGCGCACCAGCAATGGACCGCGGTCGTGCGCGATCACGGCCGCCGCGGTGTCATCCCAGCCTCGCTGCTCGGTCGCGAACTCGGCCGCTGAGACAGACCTGCCCCGCGCCGCCGAGCGGACAAGCCGCCACGTCCGCGCCGGTGCGGGCGATGGCGCGGGCCGGGCGGCAGGTGGTGTCACAGGCTCATCAGACCACGCCGGTACGACAGACCGAGCGCGACCCACGCCGGGCTATTGCTCGGGACCCAAACCCTCCGAGAGGGTGGTGTCGGACTCCACGATGTGCCGGATCGCCTCGTCCACGTCGTCGGTCACGCAGAGCAGGTCGAGATCGGTCGGATTGATTTTTCCCTCGGCACCCATCCGGTCCCGCATCCAGTCGATGAGTCCCTGCCAGTACGCCGAGCCCATCAGGACGACCGGGAAGCGGGTGACCTTGCCGGTCTGTACGAGCGTCAGCGCCTCGAACAACTCGTCCATCGTGCCGAATCCGCCCGGCAACACCACGAACGCCTGCGCGTACTTCACAAACATCGTCTTGCGGGCGAAGAAGTAGCGGAAGTCGATGCCGATGTCGCACCAGCCGTTGAGGCCCTGCTCGAAGGGCAGTTCGATGCCCAGACCGACGGACAGGCCACCGGCCTCGGTCGCGCCCCTGTTCGCCGCCTCCATCACGCCCGGTCCGCCACCCGTGATGACCGCGTAGCCGGCCCGGGCCAGTGCGCCGCCGAGCGACTCGGCCATCTGGCAGTCCGGCGATTCAGGTTTGGCCCGCGCCGACCCGAACACGCTGACCGCCGGCGGCAGGTCGGACAGGGTATCGAACCCCTCGACGAACTCCGACAGGATGCGCAGCGCTCGCCAGGCATCGCGGGTCTTCCAGTCCGCGCGGAGCCGCGAATCGAGCAACCGTTGATCGGCCGTACCGCTCGGGATCGCGTCACGGCGCAGCGTGACCGGGCCGCGGCGTCGCTCCTCACCATCGCGACCGGGCGCGCCATCATTCGTCATGGGTTCACGCTATCGGCCGCGGGGTACGTTGCCGCGGTTCACGCACGTCGTCACGCTCGACGGCCTCGTGCCGGCCGGTGTGCGCCGTGCCGGCGACGCCGCCCGGGTCCCGCGTGACACCGTCGGCCTGGTCGACGGTCGGTGCCGGTCGGCCGGTGAGCCACGCATGCAGCGTCTGGGCGCCGGCGCGGATCTTGGTGATCTCGACGTGCTCGTCCGGCTTGTGCGCCAGATTCGGATCGCCCGGGCCGAAGTTGATCGCCGGTATGCCGAGCGCAGCGAAGCGCGCCACATCGGTCCAGCCGAGCTTGCCGATCGGCGGCTGGCCGACCAACTCGACGAACTCCTTCGCGGCCGGGTGGTGCAGACCCGGCCGGGCGCCGGGCGCTGAATCGACAACCTCGACCACGAATCCGGCGAAGACCTCGCAGAGGTGTGCTTCGGCCGCCGCTTCGTCACGATCCGGTGCGAACCGGTAATTGACGTCGATCACGCACTCGTCCGGTACGACGTTCGACGCGACGCCGCCGTTGATCGCGACCGCGTTGAGTCCCTCGTGATAGTCACAGCCGTCGACGGTGACCTCGCGCCCCTCGTACGCGGTCAGCCGCTGCAACACCTCACCGGCAGCGTGAATGGCGTTGACGCCGAGCCAGGAGCGGGCGGCGTGAGCACGGACGCCGTGCGTGGCGACCCGGACCCGCATTGTGCCCTGGCAACCGCCCTCGACCAGTCCGTACGTCGGCTCGAGGAGCACCGCGAAATCGGCCGCCAGCAGTTCCGGCGCGACCTGCGACACGACGGTGAGCCCGTTGCGCTCGGCCTCGACCTCCTCGCATTCGTAGAAGAAGTAGGTCACGTCGTGTCGCGGTTCGGGCACGTTCATGGCGAGCCACAGAGCGAGCGCGGTGCCGGATTTCATGTCCGCGGTCCCGCAGCCCCACATGAGGTCGCCGACCGTACGGCTCGGGAGGTTGTCGGCGATCGGGACCGTGTCCAGATGTCCGGCGAGCACGACCCGCTGGGGGCGTCCCAGCTGGGTACGTGCGTAGACCGTATTGCCGATCCGACCGACCGACAGGTGCTCGGCCTGACGCAGCGCGGCTTCCACGGCGTCGGCGATCTCGGCCTCGTCGCCGGATACGGACTCGATGTCCACGAGCGCGCGGGTCAGTTCCACGGGATCGGCGAGTGCGGCGTCATCCAGGTGTGCGGTCACGGCCACGAGACTAGCCACCAGCCCGCGAGCCTGCAGGCGTCTGGGTCGGACCGCCCGGATCCGGCGGCGGTCGATTCGGTAGCGTGGCCACCTGTGACGGCATATGTGACAACCCCGGCATGGGGGCTCGGTCTGGCCACCGTGACCGCCGAAGGTCAGACACTCGACGCCTGGTATCCGACCGACCACCTGGGACTCGGTGTGCGTCCGGCCGACGCAACGATGGTCGAGCGACTCCTGCGCCTGACCGGGGATCGCCTTCTCCCAGGCCTGCGAGTGGTCGAGATCAGCACGACCATCGGGTCGCTCGCCGATCCACCAATCGACGCCGAGGATGCGTACCTGCGCCTGCACCTTCTGTCGAGCCGCGCGATCCACCCCCGCGAGGCCAACCTCGACGGCATCTTCGGTCTCCTCACGAACACCGCCTGGACGTCGGCCGGCCCGTGCCCGCCCGAGCGCGTCGATGAGTTGCGGATGCTGGACCGCGCCGATGGCCGCTACCTGACGATCTACGGAGTCGACAAGTTCCCGAGGATGATCGACTACGTGACACCGGCCGGCGTCCGCATTGCCGACGCCGACCGCGTGCGCCTCGGCGCCCACCTCGCGCCGGGCACCACGGTCATGCACGAAGGCTTCGTGAACTACAACGCCGGCACGCTCGGCACGTCCATGGTGGAGGGCCGTATCTCCGCCGGTGTCGTCGTCGGCGACGGCTCCGACGTGGGTGGCGGTGCTTCGATCATGGGTACGCTCTCCGGCGGTGGCAAGGAGGTCGTGACCGTCGGCCAGCGCTGCCTGATCGGCGCGAACGCCGGCATCGCGATCTCGCTCGGCGACGACTGCGTGGTCGAGGCCGGCTGCTACATCACGGCCGGTACGAAGGTCACGCTGCCGACCGGCGAGGTGGTCAAGGCGGTGACACTGTCCGGAGCGTCCGGCATCCTGTTCCTGCGCAATTCCGTCACCGGCACGATCGAGGCCCGTTCACGCACGGGCCGCGGCATCGAGTTGAACGCCGCGCTGCACTCGAACTGACCCCGCCGTAGCCGGCGGGCGATCCGCCGCTACGCGACCGACAGTCGCTCGGCCGCCGCCTCGATGCGCTCGTCCGTCGCGGTCAGCGCTACCCGGACGTACGGAGCGCCGGCCGGCCCGTAGAAGTCGCCGGGTGCGACGAGGATGCCGTGGCCCGCCAGCCAATCCACGGTGGCCCAGCCGTCCTCTTCGCGCCGGCACCACAGGTAGAGGCCGGCACGCGAGTCTTCGATCGTGAGGCCGGCCCGCTCCAACGCGACCCGCAGGACATTGCGCCGATGCGCGTAGCGGTCGCGCTGCTCACGGACGTGGACCTCATCCGTCAACGCCGCGACCATCGCCGCCTGTACGGGTGCCGGCACGATCATTCCGATGTGTTTCCGTACGGCGAGCAGGTCGCCGACGAGAGCCGGAGTCACCGGCGATGAAGCCGGCACGGTAGCCGGCGAGATTCGAACGCTTCGACAGCGAGTGCACGGCCAGCACACCGGTCATGTCATCGCCGCAGACCGAGAGGATCGAGGTCGGTTGCTCTTCCCAGCCCAGCGTCAGGTAACACTCGTCGCTCGCCACGACGACGCCGTTATCGCGCGCCCACGCTACGGTCGACCGCAACTCCTCGGGCGCGAGTACGCGACCGTTCGGATTGCCCGGCGAGTTGATCCACAGCAGCTTGACCGGTGTGTTGCCGAGACTCGGCGGATCGTCCGTACGTACGACCGTCGCGCCGACGAGGCGCGCCCCGACCTCGTACGTCGGATAGCACACGCTCGGGATGGCGACGACATCACCAGCACCGATGCCGAGCAGCGTCGGGCAGCCAGGCAACGAACTCCTTCGAGCCGATCGTCGGCAGGACGCCGAATCCGGGCCGGGCGCCACACGTACGCGCGACCCACGACGTGATCGCGGCACGGAGTTCCACCGTACCGGCGGTCTGGGGGTAGCCCGGCGCATCGGACGCGGCGGCCAGCGCGGCCTGCACCCCGACGGGCACCGAGTCGATCGGCGTGCCGATGGAGAGGTCGACGATTCCGTCCGGGTGCGCGGCCGCCTTGGCCTTCGCCGGCTCCAGCAGGTCCCACGGAAAATCCGGCAGCCCCGCGGCGGGACTGCCGGATCGCGTCGAGGGCACCCTCAGTGCTCGACTTCCCGTGGCGGCTGGGCCGCGACGAACGTCGCGTCCTTGTCGATATTGCCCATCTTCGATGCACCACCGGGCGAGCCGAGGTCCTCGAAGAACTCGTAATTCGCGGCGGTGTAGTCCTTCCACTGCTGCGGAACGTCGTCCTCGTAGAAGATCGCCTCGACCGGGCAGACCGGTTCGCACGCGCCGCAGTCGACGCACTCGTCCGGGTGGATGTAAAGCATCCGCTTGCCCGTGTAGATGCAGTCCACCGGGCACTCTTCGATGCACGCCTTGTCGAGCAGATCGACGCACGGCTCGGCGATGATATAGGTCACAACCTCGTCCTCTCCACACCGCACCGTCGGTCGAACCGACACGACGGGCGCCTCGTTCTCCCGGCGTCTGTGCCGGGGTTCGCATCCATCGCGCGGATCGGGCCGGTTCGCGGCGTTTTCGCCGCGCTCAAGGCCGTCTCGCGCGTACCCGGCACAGCCTAGTATCCCCACCGTGGAGGGGCGAGAGTGCTAGGCCGTGGCGACGTGGGACAGCGGGTGGTGGTGCGACGGTTCGTCGAGATCCGCGACGATCGTCCCCTCTTCACCGATGTGGTCGGCGATCTCGTCGCCTGGGACGACGAGTCGATCACGGTGGTCACGCGCCGCGGTCCGGTCACGGTGCCGATCGCGGCCATCGTCGCCGGCAAGCGCATCCCGCCACCCGCGCCTCGTCGGGGCGCATCGCCAGGATCCGCCGTGGTGCGCCGGCATGGACCCATCGCCATGATCCGCCAAGTGCCCCTCATGGACCTATCCCGTCCAAGATCAGGACAATGGCAGCGCACTTTTGCAGATCTTGGCGCGGTCCGAGCCGGGCGCGACTATCGCCGGCCGCTGCCGGTCTTCGGCTTTCCGTTCGGGGAGCGGGCCGGTGATGCCTTCTGCTTCGGCTTTGTCGGCGCGCTGGCCTTGCCCGCAGCGACCCGGGCCGCTTTCAACCGCGCGGCCTCGACCCGCCGGAGGGCACCGGTGCGGTAGTCCTTACCGACGGCCACGACGGCGATATACCCGAGCAGCATCCCGACGATCGACGCCCCGAGGAAGATCCAGATCTTCAGAAAGAAGTCACCGGCGCCGCCCTTGAACGGGTACGAGCCGCCGGCGAACGGCGAGAGCAACGCGGATGCCACGCAACCGATCGCGATTGCCACCACCAACCGCGGCATCGCCTCGATGAGCGGCCAGCGCGCGGCCCACCGGAACATCGCGACGGCGACGATCAGACCGATCAGCACGATCTCGGCAATGCCGACGGCCTCTTGGCGATGGTGGTGGTGCCGCAGCAGCCAATTGCCGAACCAGCCGAGCGTGTAGACGACGAACAGCAGGCCGGCGACCATCGCGACCGGCTTGGAGCGCTCGTTCATCTCGGTGACCCCCGGGGGCGGATCCGGCCGATCGGTTCGGCTGGCGGTAACGCCTGTTTAGTCGCGGCGTAATCGAAACCAGATATAACCGCAATCACTGCGTGCTCGCCAGCCCCGGGAGCTGGAAAGTTACTGGGAATCACGCTCGCGTGGCCCGGTGGGACCTTCGTTCGTGGCGGTCACGGACGCCCGTCTTAGCGCGCCCGCGACCGAGGTCGTGCCGGCAATGTGGGAACCGGGGGCTCGGGAGCGTGCCGGCGGCCCCAGAACATCAACACGTACACGCCGGCGGCCCACGCCAGCGCGCCGAGCAGGATCGTCACGACGCCGACCCAGTTGTTCCCGGCGATGAGGATGTCGCCCTCGGACGTACGGTTGCCGGCCGCGAAGATCACGACGAACCACGCGATCGCCGGCAGCAGCGCGAGTCCGGTGCGACCCGTCACGACCCGCCCAAACCAGAAGATGCCGACGTTGAGAATGATCGCCACCAACGGAGCTATCGGCAGTCGGACCACCGCCCCGAAGATCGTCACGTGCAACGGAGTGAGCAGCGCCTCCCAGAACGCCGTGACCGCGGCCAGACACACGCCGACGATCACACCGACGACCCGGAGGACCCGGTCGGTCGCCGACGATCTGGTGTCCGGCACCGCCGCGGGAGCCGGCCCAGCCAGCGATGATCTCGCGGCCGGCGTTGGATGCTTCGACTGGGCGGACCGACGCGCACCGCGATCCTGACCGGCCGCACCGCGATCCTTGCCGCCGGCGCCACGAGCCCCGGTCGGGCTAGTCGAGGCCGGCAAAGAGATCACTTTCCCAGCCGTACGGACCGTCGCCCGGGCCCTTGCCTCCCTGCACCAGGATGTAGTACTCGATGCCGAGGAAGTCCGCGCCCTGGTTGCCGGCGACCGAACGCAACCAGGAATCGGTCGGGATCTGTGTGGCGTGCGCGTCGATCGCGGCCGACTTGCGGGCGCTCTGGGCACGCCCGTCGATGCATGCGGTGATCTCGTCGTCGGGCGTGCCGAACGGGATGTCGTCGATGCTCTTGGCGTCGCCGAACGGGTTGTCGGCCGAATTGCGGAACGCCTCGAAGCCACGCTCGATGGAACTGCGCGACACCGTCGTCCAATAGATCTTGGCCGGCCCGAATCCGGCGTCGGTGGCCATCTCGGCGGCGCGCATCGCGACCCGATGCGCCTGGATGTGATCCGGGTGCCCGTAGAACCCGAACGTGTCGTACGTGACGAGGACCTGCGGCCGGACCTCGTCGAACACCGGAAGCAACAGCTTCGCGGCGTCGTCGACGTCGGCCTGCCAGAAGCAGCGGGGGTGCTCGTTCTCCTTGAGTCCCATCATCCCGGAGTCCCGGTAGTGCCCGGTACCGCCGAGGAAGCGGTGATCGGTCACCCCGAGTGCCTCGCAGGCCAGGTCCAGCTCGTGGATGCGCCAGCCGCCGAGCTGATCGGCTTCGGCCGCGGCCAGCTGGGACAGCGCCGGCACGTGGATCTCGCCCTCTTCACCGAGCGTGCACGTGACCAGGCTGACGTGCGCCCCCTGGGCCGCGTAATGGGCCATGGTCGCGCCGGTGCCGACGGTCTCGTCGTCGGGATGCGCGTGTACGAACATGATCCGGCGAGCCGAGTCGCGAGCGGCGGGGTTGGCGGTCACTCAGCAACTCTAGCCGTTGGCGGCGGGCCACCTGGGCTGGTGCGCCTCGATGATCGTCAGGCCCATCACCAGCTCGGGTCCGAGCCGCCGAGCCGCGGTTACGAGGGCCGCTGAGCCACGTCGGCGCCGCTCTGCCGTGTCACCACGCCGCCGCGCCGCATTACAAAATCGCGAAGAATTCCCACACCAGACCGCCACCCGAGGACCGGGAAGATCCGCCGACAACCGTTGCGACCTGCGCTTTCGACAAATCCGCGACTGGATCGCAACTCTGTGGAGTTTCCGCGCGAATCGCGCCGGTGGCGGCATCATTGTCGCCATGGAGTACCCGGAACTCGCCGCCCGTACCCGTAGATTCTCCTATGGCGCTCCGCGCGCGGTGACCGTCGGCTCCGACGGTGCGCGAGTGGCCTTCCTCCGCTCGCGTGGCCCCGAAGATCCGACCGACGGTCTCTACGTCTTCGATGTCGCGTCCGGCGAAGAGCGTCTCGTCGCCGACCCGGTCGCGCTGCTCGGCGACGCGTCGGCCGAGCTCACGCCGGCCGAGCGTGCCCTGCGCGAGCGGACGCGTCTGTCCGCCGCCGGCATCGGCACGTTCGCGACCGATCCGAAAGCCACCGTCGCCGCCTTTGCGCTGGGTGGCACGCTCTACCGGGCCGACCTGCGCACCGGCGACGTTCACCCAGCGGCGGCACAGGGCGGCGCGATCGACCCGCGGCCGGACCCGACTGGCCAGCGCATCGCGTACGTGTCGACGGACAGCGGCGACGCCGCGCTCCGGGTGACTAGCGCGACCAGCAACGATCCGGCCTCCGACGTGCTCATCGCCGGCGAGGAAGGCATCTCGTGGGGGCTGGCCGAATTCATCGCGGCCGAAGAGTTCGCCCGTTATCGCGGCTATTGGTGGTCGCCGGACGGGACGGCGCTGCTCGCGGCGCGCGTCGACGAGGCACGCGTCAATCGCTGGCACCTGTCCGACCCGACGGACCCTGGAGCGGAGCCGCGGACGATTGCTTATCCGCACGCCGGATCCGCGAATGCCGAGGTCAGCCTCCATCTGCTCGATCTCGATGGCGGATGGGTGGATGTGCACTGGGACCGGGAAACCTATCCCTACGTGGTAGCGGTGTCGTGGTCGGAGACCGGCGGGCCGCTGATCACCGTGCTGCGGCGGCTCCAGCAGCACGGACTGGTGCTCGCGGTCGATCCGCGGACCGGTGAGACCCAGGTGCACGCGGAGCTGGCCGATCCGCGGTGGGTCGAGCCGATCGACGGCACGCCGACGTACCTTCCCGACGGACGGGTCCTGGTCGGTGGCGAGCTGGCCCACGACGGGTACGACGCGCGTTGCCTCTTCGCCGACGGAACGCTGGTCAGTCCGCCGGGGCTCTACGTACGCCGGGTCTGCGGGCGCATCGACGGCGGCGACCTGATCGTCGAGGCATCCGACGGCGAGCCGAGTGAGCAGCACCTCTTCCGGGTCAGCGTCGGCGCGGGTATGTCCGGCGTGGACGTCGCGCGGCTGACCAGCGTCGCCGGCGTACACACCGGGGTGGTGGGCGGTGCAACGCTCGTGATCGGCGCCGCCTCGTTGGACCACGCCGGCACGCGGTGGACCGTGCACCGCTTCGGCCGGCCGTCCGAACGGCCCGCTTGTGCAGCCGGAGCGCCTGTCCGATCCGGACGGCGTACTCACCGAGCCGACGACCGAGCTGCCGCTCACGCCGGGCATTGGTCGCCCGTCGGCCATCGGCATCGGGTGTCGCGGCGTCCGGCGCGCTGCTAAGTCCGATCGGCGAGCTGGTGAACCTCGCCGCCACACCGCCGTACGCACCGCGTCCCGCGCTGGAACGCGTCACCGATCGCCGGATACCCGCCAGCGTGGTCTATCCGCGCAGCCACGTCGGCGGTCGCCGACTTCCGGTGCTGGTCGACATCTACGGCGGACCTGGCCACCAAGAAGTTGTCGCCGCACGGGCGCGCTATCTCGAACGCCAATGGTGGGCCGATGCCGGCTTCGCGGTGGTCACGATCGACAACCGGGGTACGCCAGGCGTGGCGCCGAGCTTCGAGAAGGTCATCCATCGGCGGATGACCGACATCGTCCTCGGCGACCAGGTCGATGCGTTGCACGCGCTGGCCGACAAGCAGACCGATCTCGACCTCGGCCGCGTCGTGATCCGCGGTTGGTCGTTCGGCGGGTGGCTGGCCGCACTCGCGGCGCTCAAACGGCCGGACATCTACCGGGCTGCCGTCGTCGGTGCTCCGGTCACGGACTGGGAGCTCTACGACACGGCGTACACCGAGCGATACCTCGGCCTGCCGGGCGACGGCTCCGAGGTGTACGCCCACCACAGCCTGGTGGAACTCGCCCACGAACGGGTCCGGCCCGGCGAACCGATCAGTCCGATGCTGCTCGTGCACGGCTTCGCCGACGACAACGTGGTTGCGGCGAACACGCTGCGGCTATCGGCCGCGTTGCTGGCCACCGGTCGACCGCACTCGATGATCCCGTTGCCCGGTGCCTCGCACATGGCCGCCGGTGGTCTGCGAGAGGCATTGATGCGCCTCGAGCTGCGGTTCCTGCGTGACGCGCTCGGGCTCGCCGACACGTAAATATCAAAGCGCCTGGACCGACGATCGGCGCACCGTGCGGACGTGGCACGGCAAGCGCGGCACCGACGTCGCCCGTATCAGTGCCATCCGTGTCTGACTCATTACCGTCCGAACGGTAGGGCCAGGTCAGGGGCACAGCGGGCCCAGCGGTCTCGTTGTCGCGACGGTCGGCGCATAGGGTCGGCACATGACTCAATTCGACGCGGCGACAGCGGCGGTCGAGGCGGCCATCGCCGCCGGGGCCCGCTATGCCGACGCGCGCGTAATGCATCGACGCACCGAGTCGATGTCCGCGCGCAACGGTGACATCGAGGAACTCGAGCAGAACGAGAGCGCCGGCATCGGGGTGCGGGCGCTGGTGGGATCCGGCTGGGGCTTCTACGCCGTACCGGATATCTCGGACGCCGCCGCACGCGCCGCGGGCGCGGAGGCGGCGTCGATCGCAGCCGCCAGCGCGACGGTCGCCGGCCGGCCCGTGGAGCTCGTCGGCTCGACGCCGACGACGGGCTCGTGGGAGTCGGCCTACGAGGTCGACCCGCTGTCCGTCGCGCTGTCGGACAAAGGCGACCTGCTGGTACGGGTGACCGGCGACATGCACCGGGCCGGCGGCGACCAATCGACCGGCCTGTACCAGATCTGGGACACCACCAAGTGGTTCGTCTCGTCCGAGGGTCACCGCATCGACCAGCACTTCCGCGAGTGCGGCGGCGGCATCTCGACCACCGTCATCGGTGAGGGCGAGACCCAGCGGCGCTCCTACCCGTCGTACCGCGGCCAGTACGGCACCCGCGGCTGGGAACTCATCACCGAGCTTGACCTGGCCGCGCACGGCGAACGCATCGTCGATGAGGCGCGCGCGCTGCTGACCGCGCCGCTGTGTCCGGCCGGCGAGACGACACTGATCCTCGGCGGCGAGCAGATGGCGCTGCAGATCCACGAGTCGGTCGGCCACGCCATCGAGCTGGACCGGATCCTCGGCTGGGAGGCGGCGTACGCCGGGACGTCCTGGCTCGACCTGGCCCAGCTCGGCTCGCTGCGCTACGGCTCCGAGCTGATGAACATCGTGATCGACCCGCGGATCCCGGGCGCGCTCGGCTCGTTCGGGTACGACGACGAGGGCACGGCCGCGGCGCCTCGGGACGCCGTACGCAACGGCATCTGGGTCGGCGTGCTGGCCGGCCGTGACTCGGCCAGCGTCGCCGGCCTCGACTACGCCGGTTCCGTACGCTCCGACGGCTGGGCCCGGCTGCCGATGGTCCGCATGACGAACGTCGGTCTCGAGCCCGGTCCGCACACGCTGGACGAGATGATCGCGGCCACCGACGACGGCATCATGATGGACTTCAACCGGTCCTGGTCGATCGACGACCGCCGACTCAACTTCCAGTTCGGCTGCGAGATCGGCTGGGAGGTCAAGGGCGGCAAGCGCGGGCGGATGCTGCGCAACCCGACGTACACCGGTATCGGCCCGAAGTTCTGGCAGTCGATGGACATGCTCTCGTCGGAGAGCCTGCCGTGGGGCACCCCGAACTGCGGCAAGGGACAACCCGGCCAGACCGGGCACACCGGCCACCCGGCCGCTCCGGCCCGCTTTACCAACGTACGAGTGGGGGTGCGCGGCTGATGCGCGACGTCAATCAGGTAGACCTGGCCGGTCGGATCGTCGAGCTGGTCACGGCGATCGACCCCGAAGCGCCGAGGTCGAGGTGCTCGTCGACACGACGAATCTGGCGCTGACCCGGTTCGCGAATTCGATGATCCACCAGAACGTTGCCGACGAGACAACGACCGTACGGCTGGTGGCGCATGTGGACGGTCGGACCGTGACGGCCACGACGACCGTGACCGGCGATGACGCCCTGCGTGGGTTCGTCGACCGCACGCTTGACGCGGCCCGCCTGGCGCCGCTCGATCCGGGCTGGCCGGGACTCGCGCCGGCGGCGAAGCTGGCCACCGCCGGGCACCGTCGACGATGCGATCGCCAACGCGTCGCCGGCCGACCGCGCCGATCGGATTCGCGCGTTCGTCGACGCGGCCGGTGGCCTGACGACGGCGGGTTATTGCCGCACCCGGCACGCGCGGGCGGCATTTGCCAACTCGGCCGGCCAGGCCGTGTCCGGCGCGACCGCGGAGATCGCGATGGACGGCATCGCCCGAACGGCGTCGAGCGACGGATCGGCTCGGCACGCGAGCGCCTATCTCTCCGACGTCGACGGCGCGAAACTCGGTGCCCGGGCGGCTGCCAAGGCCCGGGCCGGCGACGGCGCGACCGAGTTGCCGCCGGGACGATACGAAGTGGTGCTCGAACCGACCGCGGTGGCCGACGTTCTCCAGGCGCTGGCGATGTTCGGCTTCGACGGGAAGGCAGTCAACGAGCGTCGGTCGTTCCTCGTCGCCGGTGAGCAGCAGATGGATCCGGCGATCACGTTCGTCGACGACGCGGTGAGCCCGGGCATGATCGGGCTGCCGTTCGATGACGAGGGCACGCCGCGACAGGTCACACCGATCGTCGAGAACGGTCGGACGGTCGGGCCGGTCCAGAACCGCCGTACGGCGCGTGAGGCCGGCACGGAGTCGACCGGCAACGGCGCCGGCGGCGGGTCGTTCGGTCCGTTTGCCCTCAACCTCATGCTGCGGCCGCCGGCCGCCAATGGCGAGGTCACCGAGGTCAGTCGGGCCGGCGGCCGATTCGACCGTCGCCGCGCTGGTGGCCAACGTGTCACGGGGCATCCTCGTGACCGATCACTGGTACACGCGGGTCCTCGACCCGCGCACGCTGGTGATGACCGGTCTCACCCGCAACGGCGTGTGGCTGATCGAGAACGGCCAGATCACCCAGCCGCTGCGCAACTTCCGCTTCACGCAGTCGTACCCGCAGGCGCTGGGACCGGGCGTCGTTCTCGGCGTCGGTACGCACGCCCGCGCCGTGCCGAACAACTACTCGGTCGCGTCGTTCCGGTGCCCGGCGCTGCACCTCGCGTCGTGGAACTTCACCGGCGGTGCGTCCGGCTGATCGGTCCCTCGCCGGTCAGTCGCGACTTCACCGCACTCGGGGCTTCATTTTCGTTGGTAGCCCCTTGTGCGGTGAAGTCATCGCGATCAGCGCCGCCCGTCTACGTGCATTCAAGATCACCGCAACTTCCGCGAAGTCGCCCACCAATCGCGAGACTGACCCGGCGACTTCCAGGAAGTTGCGGTGATCTTGGGGACGGACGCTGCGGTGATCTTGGGGGCGCCGGGCGGGCAAGGAGCGTGGCAGCGACCGCGGCAACGAGAGGCGCGCGCCGCCGGAAGTGAAGTTGTCCACAACACCCCCGAAATGTGAGGTGACGACTTTCCTTCCCACCGATCGAAGGATCAGACTGCCCCTCGATGCCATGTGCGCTCGAACCCCGGGCGTAACGTGTGCACCGACGCGGGGGCGGCGTGGCGCTCGCGATCTTCGGCCTGCCCTGTCGCGGACCAGGATCCCGACGTGCTCGCCGCACCCAAACGCTGTAGCTGATCACGTGCGGCATGCCCGGAGTCGAACCCCGGGCTTAGCAGACCCGTCAGGGAGCGAAGACGAAGATGACCACGACGACGGCTCGACCACCGTCCGCCGGGGCGGCCGCGCCGCGGCCCCGCGCCGCGATCTCGGAAAAGACCTTCCGCAAGGACCGGTGGTGGCTAGCGCCGCTGCTGACCGTCATCGGCCTGGTGGCCTGGTTGACGTACGCCACGGTCCGCGTATTCATGCAGAGCGACTACTTCTCCGAGGGTGCCGGGCTACCACTACCTGACGCCGTTCTACTCGCCGTGCCTGTCCGACGGGTGTACGCCGGCCGCGGCCGAGTGGGGCCGGTTCCTGCCGAACTGGCCGATCATTCCGTACGCCGCGATCACGCTGATCTTCCTGCTGCTGTTCCGGCTGACCTGCTACTACTACCGCAAGGCCTATTACCGCAGCTTCTGGGCGTCACCGCCGGCGTGTGCCGTGCCGGACGGCCACAAGACCTACAGCGGCGAGACGCGGTTCCCGCTGATCTTCCAGAACGCCCACCGGTACATGTTCTACGCCGCGTTCCTGATCTCGATCATCAACACCTGGGACGCGATCCGGGCGTTCTGGGGCACCGACGGCGGTGGGTTCGGGCTCGGCAACCTCGTGCTGCTGGCCAACGTCATCTTGCTGTGGGCGTACACGTTGTCCTGCCACTCATGCCGGCACATCGTCGGTGGCCGCTTGAAACACTTTTCCAAGCACCCGGTGCGATACAAGGCGTGGGGCTTCGTGTCGAAGCTCAACGGCCACCACATGGGCCTGGCCTGGACGACCCTGGCATCGCTCGCCATCACCGACTTCTACGTGATGGCCGTGTCCGCCGGCTGGTTCGCCGACCCGCGCTTCATCAACTAGCACCGACCGGCCCGCCGCGCGCGGCCACCCAACGCAGCTCACGGAGCACCACCACGATGGGAAAGACATGACAGACATTCAGCGGGAGCCGTACGACGTCGTCGTCATCGGCGCCGGCGGCGCGGGCCTGCGAGCGGCCATCGAGGCGCGACTCGCCGGCAAACGTACGGCGATCATCTCCAAGTCGCTGTTCGGCAAGGCGCACACGGTCATGGCCGAGGGCGGCGCCGCGGCCTCCATGGGCAACATGAACTCGAACGACAACTGGATGGTCCACTTCCGCGACACCATGCGCGGCGGCAAGTTCCTCAACAACTTCCGGATGGCCGAGCTGCACGCCAAAGAGGCGACGGCGCGGGTGTGGGAGCTGGAGACGTACGGTGCGCTGTTCGACCGTACGCCGGACGGCAAGATCAGCCAGCGCAACTTCGGCGGCCACGAGTACCCGCGGCTCGCGCACGTCGGCGACCGTACCGGCCTGGAGATGATCCGTACGCTCCAGCAGAAGATCGTCTCGCTCCAGCAGGACGACTTCGCCGAGACCGGTGACTACGAGGCGAACCTCAAGGTGTACGCCGAGTGCGCGATCACCGACCTGCTGCTCGACGGCGACCGGGTGGCCGGAGCCTTCGGCTACTTCCGCGAGAACGGCAACCTGATCCTGTTCGAGGCGCCGGCGATCGTGCTGGCCACCGGCGGTGTCGGCAAGTCGTACAAGGTGACGTCGAACTCGTGGGAGTACACCGGCGACGGTCACGCACTCGCGCTGCGCGCCGGCTCGACGCTCATCAACATGGAGTTCCTGCAGTTCCACCCGACCGGCATGGTCTCGCCGCCGTCGGTCAAGGGCATCCTCGTCACCGAATCGGTTCGTGGCGACGGCGGCGTGCTCAAGAACTCCGACGGCAAGCGGTTCATGTTCGACTACGTGCCGGACGTGTTCCGCAAGCAGTACGCGGAGACCGAAGAGGAAGCCGACCGCTGGTACACCGACCCGGACCACAACCGGCGCCCGCCCGAGCTGCTCCCCCGCGACGAGGTCGCGCGCGCGATCAACTCCGAGGTCAAGGCCGGTCGCGGTACGGAGGCCGGCGGCGTCTACCTGGACATCGCGAGCCGGCGGTCACCCGAGTTCATCCTCAAGCGCCTGCCGTCGATGTACCACCAGTTCAAAGAGCTGGCCGACGTAGACATCACGAAGCAGCCGATGGAGATCGGACCGACCTGCCACTACGTGATGGGCGGCGTCGAGGTCGACCCGGACACCGCGGCGGCGGCCGGCCGGGTGCAGGGCCTGTTCGCGGCGGGCGAGGTGTCCGGCGGCATGCATGGCTCCAACCGGCTCGGCGGCAACTCGCTGTCCGACCTTCTCGTCTTCGGCAAGCGGGCCGGCGAGTTCGCGGCGGCGTACGCGTCAAGCCTGAGCGAACGCCCGACGGTGTCGCCGGAGGCGGTCGAAGCGGCCGCGAAGACGGCGCTGGCGCCCTTGGAGCGTGGCGCAGCGGGCGAGAACCCCTACGACGTGTGGCACGACCTGCAGGAGGTCATGCAGAGTCTGGTCGGCATCATCCGGCGCAAGGGCGAGCTGGAAGAGTCCATCAAGCTGCTGTCCGACCTGCGCAGCCAGGGTCGCGGGCGTCGGCGCGACCGGCGGCCGCAAGTTCAACCCGGGCTGGCACCTGGCGCTCGACCTGCGCAACATGCTCATCGTCTCGGAGTGCACCGCGCGGGCGGCGTTGGAGCGCGAGGAGTCGCGCGGCGGTCACACCCGCGAGGACTTCCCGGAGATGAACCCGGATTGGCGCCAGGTCAACCTGATCTGCTCGCTGAACGCGTCCGGCGACGGCGTCGAACTGACCCACAAACCGCTGCCGACGCTACGGGCCGAGTTGCTCGGCCTGTTCGACGAGTCGGAGCTGTCGAAATACATGACCAAGGACGAGTTGACCGACTACGAGGCGGCGGCCGCCGCGGCGAAGCAGGTCACGGTGAACGACACCGTCGACACGAAGATTGGTGGCTAGTCATGGGAAGCAAT
This sequence comes from uncultured Actinomycetota bacterium, assembly GCA_963724705.1. Lineage (GTDB taxonomy): Bacteria > Actinomycetota > Actinomycetes > Mycobacteriales > Micromonosporaceae > DASQPR01. The sequence goes on along the minus strand of CAVRVS010000002.1, from coordinate 128,864 downwards.
CGTCACTTCCGCGTCTGGCGCGGTGACGACACCGGCGGCCAGCTGGAGGACTTCGACGTCGAGGTGAACGATGGCGAGGTCGTCCTCGACATCATCCACCGCCTGCAGGCCACCCAGACTCCGGACCTCGCGGTGCGGTGGAACTGCAAGGCCGGCAAGTGCGGCTCGTGCTCGATGGAGATCAACGGCATGCCGAAGCTCGGCTGCATGACGCGCATGTCGACCTTCGAGGAGACCGAGACAGTCACGGTCACGCCGCTTCGCACCTTCCCGGTCATTCGCGACCTGGTGACCGACGTGTCCTTCAACTACCAGAAGGCGCGCGAGATGCCGGCGTTCGCACCGCCGAAGGGCGTCGAGCCGGGCGAATACCGCATGCAGCAGGTCGACGTCGAGCGCTCACAGGAATTCCGCAAGTGCATCGAATGCTTCCTGTGCCAGAACACCTGCCACGTCGTCCGCGACCACGACGAGAACAAGCCGGCGTTCGCGGGACCGCGATTCTTCATCCGGGCCGCCGAGCTCGACATGCACCCGCTCGACGCCCGCGACGACCGCAAGGAGTTTGCGCGGGAGGACCAGGGCATCGGCTACTGCAACATCACCAAGTGCTGCACCGAGGTCTGCCCCGAGCACATTCACATCACCGACAACGCGATCATCCCGATGAAGGAGCGCGTCGTCGACCGGCGTTACGACCCACTGGTGTGGCTCGGCAACAAGATCCTCCGCCGGGACCAGGTCAAATCCTGACATCCGTCGCGGTCAATGAGGGTGCCTGCCGTTTCGGCCGGCACCCTCAGTCTTTTCCGTGGGTACGGCCGACCGGGTTCCGTTCCGGCCGGCGACTTCACCGCACTCGGTGCTTCCGCGCGATGTGAGGCCCCGACTGCGGTGAAGTCAGCGTGATCTTGTCGCGGGTTGCGCCGAGGCGACGCCGGCGAGCCACGGCAAGCAGACTGGCAAAAGATCAGGCGCGCAGGAAAGGGGGCAACGCCGCGACGATCGGGGCATCGGCCGGCAACCAGTCGATGCTGTCGAGTTCGTCGGCGGCGAGCCAGCGCAACTCGAGATGTTCGAGCCGCTGCGGTCGACCTCCACCGACGAGCCGCGCGACGTACACGCGTAGCACGGCCCACCCATGCCCGAGCTGTACGTCCGCCCCGACGCGCGCGCCGATTTCGACCTTGACGTTCAGCTCCTCGGCACATTCGCGCTGGAGAGCCGCGACCTCCGACTCGCCGATTTCGACCTTGCCGCCCGGGAACTCCCAGCGACCCGCGAACTCGGGCGGCTCGGATCGCGCGCACGCCAGAACCCGTGCGTCTTCGATGATTGCCGCGCCGACGATGATCCGGGGCGTAGGCCATTCGGTCTGCACGAGCCATCAGACTGCCAGATCTTGGCTCGATCCGGCACCCTCGGTGTCCCCATCAGTGCCGTCGCGTCGGATTTGTGGCCATAGACAGAGCGTGTGGCGTTAGCAACACTGGGGGCACCGTTGACAACAAGCTAGCGACGACTCGGCCACAAGCCGGTAACGACGCCGGGGAGGTGTGCATGACCACACGACGGAGAACACGCGGAGAGGACTATCTGGTCGATGCGTTTGCACTGCTCGACGGTTGGCACAACAACGGCGCGGAGATCTACCGTACCTTGCCAATCGACGACGCACAGCACGCCGCACTGACCGAACGCATCAAGGTCTACTCCGACGCACTGCAACTCCGACCACGCATCCGCCGGCGCGACGGCGAAACCCACATCGGGTTGGAATCTTCGGAGGGCCAGCTGTCCGCGAGCGAAGTGACGCTCGCCGCCCGCATCGAGGACGCCTATCGCACGATCGTCGGACGCTCCCTGGCAACCGATAGCTGACAACGGGACCACCCAAGCAACCGACTCCTCCAGAAGCCGACCGGCGTCAACCCACAGGTTGGCGCCGGTCGGCGTGTCCGCCGGCAATCCACGCGTCGGCGTCGCGGTCGTGCGCGACCAAGACCTTCGTCGGTACGCTCCGCGAATGTCCACCATGGCGGCGCGGCCGGCCGGAGCGGCCCGGACGGACGGAGCCGTGTGGCGCCGCTTCTGGTTGCTCGGCACGATCGGCCTGACGGTTGGCGCGTTCGCAGTGACGATCGCGATGGCTCCCCCGGCCTCGGCGTCGCCCGCCACCGCACTGCGGTTTCTGCTGTTCATCGGTGCCTCGGTCCACGTCGCCGCGACCGGTTGGTTCTATGCGGTGCCGGAGGTCCGTACGCACCTGCGGGCCCATCCGACCCGGTACGTACGGGTGCCGGCAGCGCTCATCGTCGGCACGGCGGCTCTCGCGGCCGTGTTGAGCCCGCACCAGTTGACGTGGCTTCTTCTCGCGTACTTCGGGTGGCAGTTCTTCCACTTCCAGAAGCAGAACCTGGGCCTCGCCGCATTGGCGGGGATCGCGCACCGCGCAGGATCACTCGGGCTCTGGGAGCGCCGGGCACTGATCGCGGCCGGCGTCAGCGGCATCGTCGGGTTGGTCGTACATCCGGCGTTGTTGCAGTTGACCGTCGACCCACGGCTCGGCTTTGCGTTCCCGGCAGCGGGAGTTGCGTTCGCGGCGAGCGTCCTGCTCGGCGTCGCGGCGCTGCTCCGGCGGCCGGCGGAGCGACGACCGGCGGCGTACGTCACGGTCTACCTAATCTCGCTGTGCTTCTTCGCGCCGGTGTTCCTGTTCCGCTCGCCCTACGCCGCCGTGGCCGGCCTGACGCTCGCCCACGGGCTGCAGTATCTGCTGATCGTCGGCATGATCGCGGCTCGCCGACCGGTCACCAGCGATCGCCTCGGCCTGTCACGACGAGCGTCTCGTACGGTCAGCCTGGCCGTTCTGCTCAACATCGGACTGCTAGGTGGCATCGCGCTGAACCTGATGTCGCATCTGCACGACATGGCCTGGCCGGTACGTCTGCTCTACGGCGCTTATCTCGGCGCGGTCATGGCTCATTTCGTCGTGGACGCGGGACTGTGGCGGCTACGCGACGAGTTCCCGCGGACATTCCTACGGGAAAGCCTGCCTTACCTGCTGGCGCGTTCGCCGGATCCGAAGCCGTCAGCCGCCACCGCAACCACCCGCGGCACCGGCGCCGAATACGGCTCCGGAGAAGAGCGTGACTACGAGCCCCACGATCACGAGCACCGCCAATACCACGGAAACCGCGACGATGGCGGTGGCTCGGCGTGAGCGACGCGGAGACCGACCGCCGTCGGCCGATACCGGCGGCGCCACGGGGTAGGCGCCGTCCAACGGCGATTCCGGCGACGTGTCGATCATGCGGCGCACCTCGTATCGTTGCTCGGATCTCACCGCGGTAGCTGTCCCGCCACTGTAGATGATCGACGCCACGAACCGGGGTCGCGCGACGAGAGCGAGTCGGCAACACGACAGCTGCGGACCCATCGGCAAGGCGGGCGTACGCGGTTGGGTTGTTCGCGGGGGAACCGATATCCCGCGTACGCCCGCCTGCCGGGCCCGTTCGGGCAAGTCACGCCTGGCCGGAGGCGTGTTCCGCCGGCGGAGGCAGTGCCGGCGTCTCGCGTCGAGCGGGCGGGACGGAGGCTTGCGCGCCGCACTGGCGGGGTGCGGGGCCGCCTCCGCTGGGAAGGTCGGAGTCGGTGGACCTGGCGAGGCCAACACGACGGTAGAAAACGTGGCGATGGAAACGTATGGGAAGCACGGTCGACGGGAACTCGACCGGCGGTCGCGACCAGCTGCGAAGAAGCTACAAGGTCGCGACGAGGTCGGTACGCGGCTGAATGACGGACGGTGACGGACGGGTCGATCCGGTGTTTCCGTTGGAGCCGGTGGCCCATTCACCTTGTCCAGGTGACCTTCACGGGCCTCACACGACTCAACGCCGGACCATTACCGTAGGCAACGGCTTGGTTACACAATCGGACGGAATGTGCGACCGCCGTCAGTCGGACGCGCGATATGGCGGCAGCAAATTGCGTGCCTGGCTGATCGACGGAGGAGCAACCGCCGGCCGTTCGCGGTCGGCGAAACGCGAGCGGGATCAGTCCGACCCTTGGCGACGTTTCAGCTCGTATGAGTGACCTGAATGTCCCGGCAACCGATGACCCGCTGGATGCGTACAGCCAGGTCGTGACCGGGGTTGCCGCCCGGCTCCGCCCATCGGTCGCCGCGCTTCGGGTGCGCGGTCCCCGGGGCGAAGGGGCCGGATCCGGCGTCGTCTTCACCTCCGACGGCTTCCTCCTGACGAGCGCGCACGTCGTAGCGCGGAGCGAGGAGGGTGAGGCTACGTTCGGCGACGGCTCGTCGGCCACGTTCGACGTCGTCGGCGCCGATCCGTTGGCCGATCTGGCCGTCTTGCGGGCGCGTTCGCCGGCGGCGCCGTCGGCCGACCTGGGCGACGCCGACACGCTCAAGATCGGACAGCTCGTGGTGGCGGTCGGGAACCCGATGGGATTGGCTGGATCGGTCACCGCCGGCGTCGTGAGCGGTCTCGGCCGCTCCATCCCGGCGCGGGACGGTCGCTTCACGCGCCTGATCGACGACGTCATCCAGACCGACGCGGCCTTGAACCCGGGCAATTCCGGTGGCGCCCTGAGCGATGCGCGCGGCCGCGTCGTCGGCATCAACACCGCGGTCGCCGGCTACGGCCTGGGCCTCGCCGTTCCGATCAACACGACGACCCGGCAGATCATCTCGGAACTCACGTCGACCGGAAAGGTCCGGCGGGCCTGGCTCGGCGTCGCTGGCGTACCGATGCCTCTGCCACCGGCCACGGCGAAGCGGCTCGGGCAGCGCAACGGGCTGCGGGTCGTCGAAGTGATCCCGGGCAGCCCGGCGGGCATCGCGGGCATCTACCTCGACGACATCATCGTCTCGGCCGGCGGCCAGCCGACCGAGACCGTACAAGCGTTGCAGCGGTTGATGCTCGGGCCGGCGATCGGTCGTCGGTTGCCGATCACCGTGCTGCGCCGGGACGCGTTTGTTGACGTGATCTCGGTGCCGACGGAGCTCGCGTCGCGCCGGTAGCCGGCGCGTCCGGCCGTCAGCTCCCGAGGTGCGTGAGCAGATCCTGGCGGGTCAGGACGCCACGCGGCTTGCCGTCGATCAGCACCATCGCCGCGTCCGCGCTCTCCATCAGGGCCACGGCCTCGGACACGCCCTGCCCGCCTCCGATCATCGGCAGCGCCGGCGCGACGTGCTTGTCGAGGATGTCGTGCAGGTGGGCATGACCGGTGAACAGTGCGTCGAGCAGCGCCTTCTCCGAGATCGAGCCGGCGACCTCGCCGGTCACCACGGGCGGTTCGGCCTTCAGCACGGGTAGCTGGGAGACGCCGTACTCGCGCATGATGTCGATCGCGTCGCGCACCGTCTCGGTCGGGTGGACGTGCACCATCTCAGGCATCGTGCCGGTCTTGCCGGCGAGGACATCGGCCACCGTGGCTTCGCCGCCGCCGAAGTGGGCGGACGACGTCATGAACCCGTACCGGGCCATCCAGTCGTCGTTGAAGATCTTGGACAGGTAGCCGCGTCCGTTGTCCGGCAGCAGGACCACCACGACGTCGTCCGGACCCGCGCTGCGGGCAACCGTCAGCGCCGCGACGACCGCCATGCCGCACGAGCCACCGACGAGCAGCCCTTCCTCGCGCGCCAGCCGGCGGGTCAGGTCGAACGAATCCTTGTCCGAGACCTCCACGATCTCGTCGCAGATCGTCCGGTCGTACGTCTGCGGCCAGAAGTCCTCGCCAACGCCCTCCACCAGGTACGGCCGACCGGAACCGCCCGAGTAGACCGAACCCTCGGGGTCGGCGCCGATGATCCGTACGCGGTCGCCGGAGGCCTCCTTGAGGTAACGGCCGACGCCGGTGATCGTGCCACCGGTGCCGACACCCGCGACGAAGTGGGTGATCTTGCCGTCCGTCTGCTCCCAGATCTCCGGGCCGGTCGACTCGTAGTGCGAGATCGGGTTGTTCGGGTTGCTGTACTGATCGGGTTTCCAGGCGCCCGGGATGTCGCGGGCGAGTTGGTTGGAGACGTTGTAGTACGAGCGCGGGTCCTCGGGTGCCACGGCGGTCGGACAGACCACGACCTCGGCTCCGTAGGCCTTCAGGACGTTACGCTTGTCCTCCGACACCTTGTCCGGGCAGACGAAGACGCATTTGTATCCGCGCAACTGCGCGACGAGGGCGAGCCCGACGCCGGTGTTGCCGCTCGTCGGTTCGACGATCGTGCCGCCGGCTTGCAACGCGCCGGACTTCTCGGCCTCGTCGACCATGCGCAGCGCGATCCGGTCCTTGACGCTGCCGCCCGGATTGAGATATTCGATCTTGGCAAGGACGGTCGCCGATATGCCGTGGGTCACGTTGCGGAGACGGACCAGTGGGGTGTTTCCGATCAACTCGACGACGTTGTCGTAGTAGCGCACGCTGCGGCAACCCTTCTGACCCGGGCGTACCCGCACCGATGCGGGTCTCACCGACCAGCGTAACGGCGCGCCAGAACCTCCACGAAATCGTGGGACGGGCGCGTTAGCCTCGCGAGGGAGGGCGATGTCGATCGCCGCGCCAAGGTCGAGACCGGTGGCGTGCGCGACACTGGGCTCGGAGGGAGTGACTGGCCAAGGTGAGCGACGTCTTGACCCGCGTACCCGAGCTGCGCCGCATCCGGCCGGAGCTACGCCGGTTCGCCCGAGTGACCGCGTACGGCGGCGGTGGTCTCGGGCTGGCCGGTGTGCTCGCCGCCGGACTGCTCTACGGGCAGGCCGAGTTGGCGCGCCGGACAATACCGCTGGCGGATTCGCCGCCGCCCCGATGCGACGGCCGCTACGGCACCGAATACCCGGGGCCGGACCTTCGTCTCGCGCTGCTCGGCGACTCGTCGGCGGCCGGCTACGGCGTTGACCGGGCGCGGGACACCACGGGCGCATTGCTGGCCGTCGGCATCGTCGAACAACTCCATCGCCCCGTCGACGTAAGGTCACACGCCGTCGTTGGCGCGATCTCGGCCTCACTCGACCACCAGGTGACCCGTGCGCTCGCCGGTCAGCCACAGCTCGCGGTCATCCTCATCGGAGTCAACGACGTCACGCACCGCGTACGGACATCGGTCGCGGTCGGTCACTTGGCTGACGCCGTACGGCGGCTGCGCGACGCCGGCTGCGACGTTGTCGTGTGTACGTGTCCGGACCTCGGCACGATCCGACCGATCCTGCCGCCACTGCGCTGGGTCGTCCGCCGCTGGAGCCGGGAGATGGCGGCGGCACAGACGGTGGCGGCCGTGGCGGCCGGCGCCCGTACGGTCTCGCTCGGCGACCTGCTCGGACCGCAGTTCGCCTCGGCACCGGACCGGATGTTCGCGGCCGATCGCTTCCACCCCTCGGCCATCGGTTACGCGGCCGCGGTCGCGGCGATCCTGCCGACGACGCTGTCTGCACTGCGCGGCCCGACCGAGGCGCGGCCACACCTGACGCACGCCGAAGGGCTGCGCTCGCTGACCCAGGCGGCGGTCGAGGCGGCCGACCGTCCCGGCACCGAGGTCTCCGCGGCCCAGGTCAGCGGTCAGGATCGGGGACCGGCCGGTCGGTGGGCACAGTTGCGCCAACGCGTCCGGCAGTTCACCGAGCGTCCGCACGGTCCCACGATCGACGCTTCCGCCGTACCCTTGCCTGTGTCCGATCCGACCGACGACGGACCGGACGAGCACGGCGAAGTGGTCACCGACTAAGGCGGCGATGCGAATGACTGTGGTGAGGCGAGTCGGGCGCGCGGCCGCGATCAGCGTCGTCGCCGGCACGCTCGGCGGCGCGGTCGTGCTCGCCACCGAGGCCGCGGTCGCCCGTGGCCGTCGTTACGCCAAGCCGGACCCTCATCTCGCGATCCGCACCTCGCACGGTGACCGCACGTTGCCGCCGACGCGGCTGGTGCTCCTCGGCGACTCGTCCGCTCTCGGCGTCGGCGTCGGTCGCGTCGTTGACACGGTCGGCGGTCGCGTCGCCGAGCTGCTCGTCGCGGACGGTTATCGCGTCGAGTTGTCGAGCGTCGCGGTCGTCGGATCACGCAGCTCCGACCTCGCCACGCAGGTCGCGCGCGCATTACTCGGGCCGAAGCCGGACGCCGCCGTGATCCTCGTGGGCACCAATGACGCGACCGGCATGCACCGATCGATCGACGCTGCGGACGCGCTCGGTTCGGCGGTCGCCCGGCTGCGAGCCGCGAATGTGCCGGTGGTGGTGGGAACCTGCCCCGATCTCGGCGCGTTGCGGGCCATCGCGCCGCCGTTGCGGCAGCTTGTCGGCTTGCGTGGGCGCCGCGTCGCCCGAGCACAGAGCTCGGCGGTACGGGCGGCCGGCGGCGTACCGGTCGATCTCGCCACACTGACCGGCGCGGTGTTCCGGGCCGACGCCGGCACGCTGAGTGCGGACGGATATCACCCGTCGGCCGACGGATATCGGGTCTGGGCCCACGCGCTGATGCCGGCCGTCCGCGAGGCCATCGGAGTGACTCCCCGGCGGTAGCGGCGGCGGGCGATTCGGTGCGGTGCGTGTCAGATCGCACAAGTGACGGCGGAGGTACCGGGCGGTAACGTTCCAGTCATGCCTGATGCCGTCATCGTTGCCACCGCACGCTCGCCGATCGGCCGTGCCGCCAAGGGATCGCTCGTAGACGTCCGCCCGGACGACCTCACCGCCACGATTGTCGAGGCGGCGCTGGCGAAGGTGCCGGCGCTCGATCCGCATCTGGTGGAGGACCTGTATCTCGGGTGCGGTCTGCCCGGTGGCGAGCAGGGCTTCAACATGGCTCGCGTCGTCGCCGTGATGCTCGGCCTGGATAAGCTGCCCGGCGCCACGATCACCCGCTACTGTTCGTCGTCGTTGCAGACCACGCGTATGGCCTTCCACGCCATCAAGGCCGGCGAGGGCGATGTGTTCATCTCCGCGGGCGTGGAGTGCGTCTCGCGCTTCGCGCGCGGCAGTTCCGATGGCCTTCCACCGGCCGCGCAGGCGCAGGTCGGCGGCGGTTGGCAGAACCCGCGCTTCGACGAGGGCTGGGCCCGCACCGAGAAGCGAGCACAGGGCGCGGCGCCGGTCTGGACCGATCCGCGCGACGAGGACCAACTTCCGTACGTCTATATGGCGATGGGTCAGACCGCCGAGAACGTGGCGCAGGCGTGGAACGTCAGCCGCGAGGAGATGGACGAGTTCGGCGTACGCAGCCAGAACAACGCCGAGAAGGCGATCAACGACGGGTTCTGGGCGCGCGAGATCACCCCGGTCACCACACCCGGCGGCAAGGTTGTCAGCGGTGACGATGGCCCGCGGGCCGGTGTCACGCTCGACGCGGTCGCCGGCCTCAAGCCGGTCTTCCGCCCGGACGGCCGCATCACGGCCGGCAACTGCTGCCCGCTCAACGACGGTGCGGCGGCGGTCATCATCATGTCGGACACGAAGGCTCGCGAGCTGGGCATCACGCCGCTGGCCCGGATCGTCTCGACCGGCGTGACCGCCCTGTCCCCCGAAATCATGGGGCTCGGCCCGATCGAGGCGTCACGGATGGCTCTCGCCCGAGCCGGGATGACCATCGACGATGTCGATCTCGTCGAGATCAACGAGGCGTTCGCGGCTCAGGTCATCCCGTCCTACAAGGAGCTTGGCATCCCGCTGGAGAAGCTCAACGTGAACGGCGGCGCGATCGCCGTCGGGCACCCATTCGGCATGACCGGCGCGCGGATCACCGGCACGCTTATCAACTCGCTGAACTGGCACGACAAGTCGATCGGTCTGGAGACCATGTGCGTCGGCGGCGGCCAGGGCATGGCCATGGTGTTAGAGCGACTGGCCTAGGCAATCACTTGCCGAGCAGCACGTCGGCCCGACTCGTACGCAGGTGTAGCGCCGTCCGGCCGTCCCGCGCCGTACGGACGAGACCCGCGTCCCGCAGCACGCGGAGATGCTGCGACACCGCGCCGGGTGTGACGTCCAGGCGGCGCGCGAGCGTCGGCGTGTCGGCCGGATTCGCGAGCGCGATCAACAATCCGGCCCGGGTCGTCCCGAGCAGGTCGCACAGCGCCGAATCGGGCCGCTCGACCGGCAGCTCCCAGAGCGTGCCGATGCCTCGGGCCGGATAGCGTATGCACGCCGGCCCGGTCGGCCGCAGCGCCGCCGTCGGGTGCGGCCAGCCAAAGACCATCGGGCACAGCACGAGTCCGGCGCCGGTGGTCGCGACCACGCCGCCCGGTTTGTTCGGCTGGCTCGGCCAGAGCTGAACCTCGCCATCGTCGGTCCACCGTACGTCGCGGTGCAGTTCGCGGATCACGCGCTCGACACCGGCCGCGGCAAGCCGCCGAGCCCGAAAGTCGATGTCCGCTTCGAGAACCGCGCGCATCCGTGGCCAGTGCGGCGCGACGACGGCTTCGTAGCATCGGTCGATCGCGGTCGCGAGACGCGCCAGCGTGGCCGGTGGGTCGGCGTAGAACTCATCGAGCCATTTCGGCCGGCCGAAGATCGATTCGAGACTCTCGATCGTACGGCTCGGGCTCGCTTGCCGGACGCGGCGCAACTCATGACGCAGATCCGGCAGACGGGTGTCCGGCGTCGGCAGCAACGCGAGCGGAATGGCACGGCCGGCGACCAGCCGTCGTAGCAACGCGACCTCCGGGTCGTCCGGCAGCCGTGGCGCCGCCCAGCGCAGCCAGGGCAGATGGATCGCCGAGTCGCCGGGTTCGGCCACGATCCGCAGGGCCCGTACGGTCTCCGAGACGGCCGAGAACCCAAACCGCACCCGCGCCATGTCGGCGCCACTGAGCTGGATCCGGATACTCATACGTTTAGCGTGCGCTAAATGGTAGGTAAAACTCAATGACTTAGGCGAAGCTGCTGTCCGTGGGTCTGGGGGCAAATTGGCGGCGGCTGTGGGCGGCCGACGCGATATCGTCACTCGGCGACGGCGCCTACGCCGCCGCCATTCCCTTGCTGGCCGTCTATTTCACGCACAGCCCGGCCCAAGTCGCCGGCGTCGCCACCGCTGCCAGCCTGCCATGGTTGTTGTGCAGCCTGCACGCCGGAGCCTTGGCCGACCGCTACGACCGCCGGCGACTCATGGCCATCGCCCAGGTCGTCCAGGCATTGGCCGTTTCGATCGCCGCCGTTACGGCGATGCTGCCGGGCGGGCGCATCTGGATGCTCTACCTGACTTCGTTCGCGCTGGGCGCGGCCGAGACCGTGTTCGCCAACTCGGCGCAGTCCATGCTGCCGGCGGTGGTCGGACCGGCGCAGCTCGAGGCCGCCAATGGGCGTCAGTACGCGACCGAGACGGTCACCCAGCAATTCATCGGCCCGCCGCTCGGCAGCCTGCTCTTCGCGGCCGCGCTACCGGCGACGCGGTCGCTGCCGTTCTGGCTGGACGCATTGACCTTCGCACTTTCGGCGTTCCTGATCGCGCGGATCTACCTGCCGCGACCAACGGGGGCGGCCGCGCTGGCCGGGACGGTTCCGGCCAGCGCGGCCGAGACGGCAGCCGCGCTCGGCGGTCCGGGGCCGGTACGCGCGGTCGACACGGCAGCCGCGTTCGCCGGGCCTAGGGCGGCTCGCCGACCGATGCGCCACGACATCGCCGAAGGGCTGCGGTGGCTCGCGGGCCATCGGCTGCTTCGCACGCTGGCGATCCTGCTCGCGGTCACGAACATGGCCGGCCAGATCGCGAACTCGACGTTCGTGCTGTTCGCGACCGAACGCCTGCACGTCGGCGCCCGCGGCTACGGCATCCTGCTCGCCGCGAGCGCGATCGGTGGCGTGGCCGGCGGCCTTGCGAGCCGTCGCATCGTCGCGCACCTCGGCACCCGCCGCTCGATCATCCTCGGCGCCGCGATCGGCGCAGCCAGTGCCGGTGTGGTTGGCGCCCTGGCCCGGGACGTGTACGTCATGGGAGCTTGCATGGCGGCGAGTGCATTCTCGGCGACCGTATGGAACGTGGCAACGGTATCGATGCGGCAACGAATCATTCCGGATCGCATTCGGGGGCGCGTTAATAGTGTCTACCGGTTGGCAGGATGGGGCTCCATGCCCGTCGGCGCCGCGATCGGTGGTGTGATCGCGACAAACTACGGGCTCCGCGCGCCGTGGTTCGTCGCGGCGGCCCTCCGGATCGGCGTCGCGACCGTCGCGACGCTCGCCTTGCGTCCAGCGCTCTTCGCGGCGGCCGAGGCCGGTGCCCAAGCACCACGGGACGCGCTGCCCGTGGCCACATAAGCGGGGCGGCAGGCTGCGTGCACCCAGCCTGCCGGCCACCAACCAGGCGGCGGATCACAAGTTCGCAGCCTGGCACCTCCGGCCGGCGGGCCGGTCCGACACCTGGAAAATGTCGAACTGGCCCGCCGGCCACACCAGCCCGCCTCCAGGGGACGCCGCGCGCCGTACGCCGACTGGTTCAGCTACGGCGCGCGCCGCCACCAGGGCACGGGGGACCAGGGGGCGGGCCGGCTGCTCTTGCGCTCCGACCTACCGCGAACCCAGTTGGTCGAGCACCCACGGAATCCGCTCGTCCTTGGCGTTCTGATCGAGGAAATGGCTGGCATTGGGGTAGAGCGACACTTTTGCCCTGGGGTCGGCGGCCGCGAACGCGACGCGTACGTCCGGAGTCACGAACGGATCCTGGCCGGACCATTGGAAATAGAGATGCGCGCGCATCCGCGACACGTTGTCCACCGGATCGAGCCCGGCGAACAGCGCGTGGTAGGCCGGCGGCACCGAATCCAGGCCGAGGAAGAAAATCGAGAACCAGTCGGCCCATGTCGCGTCGCCGGCCATGAACACCTCGGCCCGGATCGTCGGTTCACGCGCGGCCAGAATCGACCCGTACATCGCGCCGTAGTCATGACCGACCACCGCGGTTCGGTTCGGGTTCACGCCCGGCTGCGCCAGGAGCGCACGATAGGTCGCGTCCACGGCGGCTTCCTGGGCCCGGACCGATGCGACGTCGCGCTCGTCCCCGAACACCTGACCCGTCCACGGGAAGGTGAGGTCGGGCAGGATCGCGACCGCGCCATGCTCGGCGACCGTCACCGCCTCGTCGAGAAACTCTGAGCGGTTCTGCGTGGAGGCTGGCGGCTCCAGCCAGTGCAGGTAGATGACGCCAGCCAGCGTCCGCGGCGCGGCATGGCCAGACGGCCGCACGAGCCAAGCGTTCACTGACTTCTGACCGGGTACGGGCACGGACACGTCCGTCACGACCACCGGCTCCGAACGTAGCCGCGGGGTGGTCGCCGCGGGAGCCCCGGCTGAGCTGGCGGCCGAGGCAGACGTGCCGACGGCAACGCCCGCGATCGTGATCGCGCCCAGGCTGAGCGCTGTCATTCGTCGTCCCAGATGCATGTGGCCTCCGTTGGCATGTCAGTTATTATTAGTCATTAATCAATGACGACGCTAGGCCGGACAGAAAGTCGGGTCAAGCTAGGGGAAGATGACGATTCGGCCACGAACACCGGGAGGCGCGCGGCGATGAGTACGGTGCCGGCCCGCGATGCCGACCTGAAACTCGCGATCGCCTTTGTCAACACGTACGACCTGCTGGAGTCGCCGCCCGACATCCTCACGATGGAGCGCGCCGTGGCGATCGCCGGAGCGTACGGACGCCCGGGCCTGGCCGACCGACTCGCTGCGATCCCGCCGGCGCGAGCCGGTGCGGCGCTCGACCGGATGCGAGCCGTCCGCGGCCAGCTCTACCAGATCTTCGCGGCAGCCGAGGCCGACGCCGCCGTCGATGCGCTCAACGTCGCACTCGATTCGCAGCCGGTCCGTCCTCGGATCGCGGCCGGCCCGGACGGCTCGCTGCGACTGACCGCCGCCCTCGCCACCGACAACTTCGACCCGGTGACCGAACTGGCCGCGGTCGCGACCGATGCGCTCGCGCAGGCTATGGCGGTCGGTGGCCCGGGCCGGTTCGGTACATGTGCGGGGGATCCGTGCCGATGCGTGTACGTCGATCGCACCCGTGCCGGCCGCCAGCGCTTCTGCTGCCAGCTGTGCAACGACCGGATGGCCGCCGCGGCCTACCGCGCTCGGCGCGCCTCGGCCTGAGCTAGCGAAGGTCCAGAATGGACCAGTCCGCCGGCAGGAGCGCCGCGAAGACGTGCGGTCGCATGGTGGCGAGATGTGCACGGTGATCGATCGCTGCGTATGCCGCGTGACCGATGCCGATGTCGCGGTCGGCCACGCGAGACATGTCGCCGACCCGCCAGATCGATTCCGCCCCGTGCGGCCGTGCGGACCCGAGCGGCTCGATCGTGATTGTCGGCGCGGACGTCAGCAACAGCAGGTGGGCCGCGGCCACATCATCGTCGACGGCGGCGCGGGCCTGCGCAAAGCAGACTGCCGGCACCGCGACCAGTCGCTCCTCGTCGGCCACCTCGGCGATGAGCTCGCCGACGGCGACGTGGCCGTCTATGTAGCCAAGTAGCGCGGAGGTGTCGAGAACAACCGCTACGTCGGTCACGCGCCGGCCGAATCGGGCCGAGCGCGGCCGATCATCTGCTGACCCGCCTCGACGGCATGAGACGGTATCGGCTGCGACAACCGTTCCCGCCATTGCCGTTTGCCGTCGGCCGACGGGTCGAAGCCGGCGCGACGCAGCACATCGATGGTGCGTTGCGAAGCCAGGTGACCGCGGATGACCTCGGTGATGGCACTCGAGACATTCCCCTGCCGATCGAGCCATGCCGCAACGTCATCCGGCACACTGATGCTCAGCTTTCTGGTCATACCACGATCCTACCGCCCTTAAGACCTTCGCAACTTCCTGGAAGTCGCCCATCCGCGCCGACTCCGACCGGGCGACTTCCAGGAAGTCGCTGCGATCATGAGCGTCGGGGAAGCAGTCGGGGCGGGGGCGACGATCGGCAATGTCATTCCAGGGAGCTTGAGGTTGCCCGTACCGCCGAAGCAAGATCCGCAAGCACGTCCGGGCGTGCCGCGCACGCCGTGAGCACGTCGGCTGTCACAACGCGCAGTTGATCCGGCAGCGCGAGATCGTTGTCCAGCCGCGGCACCGCGTGGCGGGACGTCCCGTCGGCGTCGGCCGCCGCGTCGGCCAGACGCTGCACGAGGTCGTGTACGCGTTCGGCGCGCGACGCACCCGCGTCCGACGCCGCCTTTGTCCAGCGGACCGGGGTCCAATGTGCAACGCGGCCGACCAAGCGGTCGACCGCGTGCTGTAGTTCGGCTGGCTCGGCGTGCGTCAATTGCGGAGGTATCCGAGGAGTCGCAGGATCTGCCAGTAGAGGAAGATCAGGCCCACGACCAGGCCGAACGCGCAATACCAGGCGAACCGCTCGGGCAGGCCGTAGCGCACGGCCTGCTCGACCTGGTTGAAGTCCAGGATGAACGTGAGCGCGGCGACGCCGACGAAGACGAGCGCGATGATGAACCCGATCGAGCTGTTCCGGCCGCCCGGTTCGAGGCCGAGCCCGTGGCCGAACGCCGACATGATCCAGGTAATAAGGCTGAGTGCAATCACGCCGATCAGTGCGCCGATGACCCAGCGCGCGAAGCGCGGCGTCGCGCGCAGCACCCGGAACCGGTAGAGCACGGCCATGGCGAGGAAAACCGCGAGTGTGCCGACCACGGCCTGCAGCACTACACCCGGGTAAACCTGCTCGAACGCGCGACTCACAACGCCGAGCAGGATGCCCTGCAGAATCGCGTACGTGATGATCAGCGGCGGGTTCGTGATGACCCGGAAGGAGATCACCAGACCGACGACCAGGCCGGCGATGGCCGAGCCGAACACCGCGATGCCGACGATGCCGCCGGTGCGCAGGAAGATCCAGGAGAGCGTGGCCGCGGCAACGACCACCACGACCAGACCGAGGGTACGGGTGACGACGTCGTCGAGCGCCATCGCCCGACCCGGCTCGCGGACACCCATGACCGGCGGTTGACCATATCCGCCGTATCCGGTCGGGCCGTACGCCACCGGCGGCGCGCTCTGATACTGCGCTGCCGGATATCCGCCCGAGCCGTAACCCGAGCGACGTTCGGCCGCCGCCGTCTGGTCCAAGTGGCCGAGCACCGGATTTGAACTCTTCACGCCGCGCTCCTCACGCTCCGCCGACCAACGCTGCGACATCACGTAGCTGCGATTGGCGCGCCGATGGTGATTTCAGGGTAGCGTTCGCGCGCATGTTCCGGCGACGTCCGCTTGCCGCGGCCGCGACTTAGGTCACGCCCGCAGCGGGACCACCGTGCCGGGCGGCGTGGCCTTTCCGCCGTACGCATCGACGACCTTGTTCAACTCGACCTGGTAGTACAGCGTGCCAAGGCCGAAGACGAACATCAGGAGCATGCCGATGATCGGTGCGCACGTCGTCGGGATCCCGGCCGCACGCTGCGACTCGACGATCCGATCACCGGTCCGGTAGTACGAGATCAGCGGCGCGATCACAGTCCAGCTCAGGAAGATCAGCACAAGGACCGGCCCGATCGTGGCCATCTTGCGCCGACGGTCGAAGTCCTGCATCTCGGCGTGAATCTTGTAGTACCAGACGAAGTGGTAGATGCCGAGCGTGATCAGCGGCAGCCCGATCCACACCGCGACCGGGTTGCGACGCTTCATCTGCGCGCCTTGAGCGACCGCGCCCATCTGTCCCGGGTAGCCGGCCGGCTGCATGGCCGACGCTTCATAGGGCGCCGCTGTCGGCGGTTCGGCGTGGGCAGGGGCCGTCGCGTCGCCAGGCGGAATCGGTTGATCGGACGGGCCGTGCTCCGGGGTCCGGCCGTAGCCGTCGCCTGGACCGTGGCCCGCGCCTGGGCTGTTGCCCGCGCCTGGGCCGTCGCCCGCGCCGCCCGAAGGATTCTCGCTCACGTGAGTTCTCCCTGCTCGTCGGTCTTGCCGATAGCTCGTCGGTCAGGCCGTACTTGTCGGTCATGCCGATAGGGAGAATTCTGCTCGCTCGATGCCTGGATATCCCGCGCATCGCCGGACCGGCCGGCGGGCGCGGATGTGGGGTGCCGTGCCCGGGACGGGACTCGAACCCGTACGCCTTTCGGCCGCCGCTTTTAAGGCGGCTGTGTCTGCCATTCCACCACCCGGACTGATGGCACCACCGTAGACGGTTACGCGCGCCGGGTCACGGACGGTTCGGACGCCGCCGACGCCGACGGTGTCGTGGAGGACGCCGTCGCTGGCCTGGAATCCGGCGTGACCTCGATGAAGGGCTCGCGCGGTTCGTGCAGCTCGCCCATCGAGACCACCTCACGCTTGAGCACGAGCGCGAGCGTCCAGTCGACCACCACCCGCAGGCGCCGATTCCAGCTCGGGATGCGGCTGACGTGATATGTCCGGTGCATGATCCAGGCCGGGAATCCTCGGAGCTTGATGCCGTACACCTGGGCAACGCCCTTGTGCAGGCCGAGGCTCGCGACCGACCCGGCGTACTTGTGCCGGTACTGGTGCACCTCCCGGCCGAAGATCACCGCGACGATGTTGTCCGCGAGCACCTTGGCCTGCCGTACGGCATGCTGCGCGTTCGGCGCACACAACGCGCCCGGCTCCGTGGATGTCAGGTCCGGCACGGCGGCGCAGTCTCCAGCGCTCCACGCACCCGGCACAATGTGGCCGGCGTCGTCGACGACTTGCAACGTCGGCAGGCAGGTGAGACGGCCTTTGCTGTCCCGTGGTAAGTCGGTCTGAACCAGCAGCGGGCTCGCCTTGACGCCGGCCGTCCAGACGATCGTGTCGGCGGCGAAGCTGTCACCGTCGGAAAGCCGTACGATGCCATCCACGCACGAGTCGAGAGTCGTGCCGAGACGTACGTCCATGCCGCGCCTGCTCAGCTGGACGATCGTGTAGGCGCCGAGATCCGCTCCGACCTCCGGCAGGATCCGCTTCGACGCCTCGATCAGCACCCAGTGCATGTCGGTCGCGGACAGTTCGGGGTAGTAGCGCAGGGCGTCCCGCGCCATGTCCTCCATCTCGGCGAGTGCCTCGATGCCCGCGTACCCGCCGCCGACGAACACGAACGTGAGGGCGCGGCGCCGGACCTCCGGGTCGGCCGTCGTCGCCGCCACGTCGAGCTGATCGAGCACCTTGTTGCGGAGGTAGATCGCTTCACCGATGGTCTTGAACCCGACCGCGTTCTCGCGGAGGCCGGGGATCGGCAACGTCCGCGACACGCTGCCCGGGACGATCACGATCTGGTCGTAATGCACATCACGCGCCGGACCGGTGATCGGCATGACCGTCGCCGTACGCGTCGCGTGGTTGATGTTGGTGACCTCACCGGACAACACGCGACACTTCTTCAGCTCACGCCGCAGCGGCACCACCGAGTGACGCGGGGAGATGCTTCCGGCCGCCGCCTCGGGCAGGAAGGGCTGGTAGGTCATGTGTGGTTGCGGGTCGACGATGGTGACCTCGGCATCGTTACGCCCGAGCTTGCGCGAAAGGCGCAGCGCGGCGTAGAGGCCGACGTGACCGCCGCCGACGACCAGGATCCGTTGAGGGTTCACACAGCAATCATGGCGCGGATCGGCAGGTCATCGTCGCCGACTCCCGAGGTAAGCGACGTAAGCTGCGACACCCACCATCGCCACCATGCCGGCGACTGCGGCGCTGACCAGGCGATGATCGCCAACGAGGCTGGGAACGGCCAGGATGGCGAAGCCGATGACGACGGTGATCGCGATCACGGCCGCCGTCCGTAGCACGAACGGCACGTACAGCCCGGGCGTTGCGACGGTGTTGAACGGAAGCACCGCCGCAAAGGCCGCTCCGGTGTGCACGATGTAGATCAACCCGGCCGCGGCAATCGGGCGCCAGGCATCGGGCGAGGCACCGCTGCCGATGTTGACCAGATAACCGAGCACCATCGCGATGATCGTCGCCGTGGGCGCAAAGCTGCGCGGCGCCACCCCGACGCCGAGCGCGAGCACGATCGGCAGCACGAGCACCGTGGTGAGCAGGTCGCGCATGGGCCAGGTGACCGCGAAACCCGCCAGCGCGGCCACCACCAGCGTGGTCCGCAGCACCACCGGCCCGGCGGTGGCTTGTTCGATGACGGTGGCCGCCCGTTCGAGCCGCAGGTCGATGCCACCGCGGACGGCGCCGAGGAACGCGTTCATCGCGGCATCGTCATCGGTCCGGATGCCATCCGCGCCACCAGGCCGAGCACCTCGTCCAGGCTGCCGCCCCCACCCCACTCGACCACCGGTACGCCATGCTCCCGCAACTCCGCGATGATGTTGGACCGCTCGAGCAGCCACAGTCGGGCGGCCATCGCCGTGTACTGCCCGTGGCGCAGCCAATCCCCCCGCCGCCCGCCGCCGGCGAGCATCTCGAGTTGCTCCGGCGGCATGGTGTCGACGGCGACGACGAACCGGCCGCCGCGAGCCAGCCGGGCGAGCAGCCCCGCCGACCGAGCATCGATCAGTGGCGTGAGCACGATCGTCAGCGCATTCGTCTTGATCTGCGCTGCGCCGAACGTGTACACCGTCGGCTCGCGGCCATCCGGGGACGGGCGCGTGTCGAGCAGCCACTCCAGCACGGTGAGGTAGTGCCGCCGGCCGGACGACGCGCGCAGCTTGCGACCCGGCCAGCCGTACTCGACCAGTCCGACGCGGTCGCCGCGCGTGACGTAGTGCTCGGCGATGCCCGCTGCCGCTCGTACGGTGAGGTCCAGAACCGACCGGCTGCCTCGTACGCCCCCGGACATCCCGGACTCGTGGAGCAGGTCGAGAAGGATGGTGACCTCCGCGTCCCGGTCGGACAAGGTCGCCACGACGTGCAACTCGCGCGTGCGCAGGGACACCCGCCAATCGATGCGGCGCAGCCGGTCGCCCGGGCTGAACGGGCGCACCCCGGCGAGTTCCCCGCCCTCGCCGGGACGGCGGGACCGGTGGAACCCGATCATGCCGGCGGCGCGGGGCATCGAGTCGTTCGCCTGGAACGGGTCCGTGTTCGGAAACGCTCGGATGTCGGCGTACGGTGCGACGCCGGCCGGACTGATCAACAGCCCGTCGCCGGCCACCGCGTACGCGACGGTCGGGCCGAGCGTATGCCGGCCCCAGCGCAGCGCCCGGCCGTCGAGATCGATGCCGACCGTCTCGCCCGGCGCCAGCGCGGTGGCGTACGGCCGACCGGTGTGCTTGACCTCCAGCCAGCGGCTGTGTTGCAACCGGGCGACCACCAGGTCGTAGCGGATCGGATCGTGATTTGTGATCGTCATCGACGCGTTGAGATCCGCACCCTCGGACACGGCCGGCGTGGGTGTCGTCACCCGCACTGCCGGTGCGGCCTGCGGGCGCCGCCACAGTCCAAGGGCGGCGCCGATCGCCAGCGGCGCGGCCAGCACGACGAGATCGGGACGTCGCAGAAACACCGCCAGCACCAGGAGGAATCCGGTCAGCAACACCATGCGACCGAACGCCCGCGTCGGCACCCAGCCGGACGTAACTTCCACCTCAGGTGGTTGGTCGGTGCCCCGGTCCGGCAGATCGATCGCGAACGGTCGCCGCGAACTGCGCGTTGGCAGCGACCCGCGTGCAATCGTGCCCGGCGGACCCGAATCGCTCGACCGCCGCACGACGCGAGAACCGCCGAAATCCGCCACTCGTCAGCCCTGCGGCGGGCGGTAGCGGTCGTGATCGGCCGGCGCGGTCGAGGACGGCCGTGGCCCGGTTGCGTAGGAAGGTAGGGCGCCGCTCGTCGGGGTCGGCGTCTTCGCCACGATGTCGGCGACGACGGATGAGGGATCGACGCGGCGCAACCACACCTCGGGCTTCAGGGTGAGCCGATGTGCGAGTGCCGGCTTCGCCACCTGCTTCACGTCCTCCGGTATGACGTAGTCGCGTCCGGCCAGCGCTGCCTTCGCCCGGGACAGCAGCATCAGCGCGAGTGAGCCTCGCGGCGACGCGCCGACAAGGACCTGCGAGTGTTCGCGGGTGGCGGCCGTGAGGTCGACCATGTATTGGCCGATCGAATCCTCGACGGTGACGTCCTCCAGCGCCGCCTGCATGCCGAGGAGCATGCCGGCGTCGCCCAACGGCGTCAGCTGCGCCTCCTCTCGCCGGCGACTGATCCGCCGCTGCAGCACCGTCCACTCGTCGTCATGGCTGGGATAGCCGAACGAGACGCGCAGGAGGAACCGGTCCAGCTGCGCCTCCGGAAGTGGATAGGTGCCCTCGTACTCGATCGGGTTCGCAGTGGCCAGCACGTGGAACGGAGGTGCCAGCGCGTACGTGGTGCCCTCAACCGAGACCTGCTTCTCCTGCATCGCTTCCAGCAACGCGGACTGGGTCTTCGGCGGCGTGCGATTGATCTCGTCGGCCAGCAGCAGGTTGGTGAAGATCGGTCCGGGCCGGAACACGAAGTCGTGATTGCGCTGGTCGTAGAGGAAAGAGCCGGTGACGTCGGCCGGAAGCAGATCCGGCGTGAACTGGACGCGCCGGAAACCGATGCCGAGGACCTGGGCAAACGAACGCGCGGTCAACGTCTTGCCGAGACCCGGCAGATCCTCCAGCAGCACGTTGCCACCGGCCAGGATCCCGGCCAGCACCAACTCGAGCGCGGCCCGGTTGCCGACGACGACCGTGCCGACCGCGTCCAGAATGGCTTGGCCGAGCTGACCGACCTCGTGCGGCAGCACGAGCGGCACGTCGAACCCATCGAGCTCGGACGGGTCAGGAACGTCGGCCGCGTCGGTCACGTCGCTCACGTCATTCACAGAGCCTCCAGTGCAGCGACAACCGTCGCTAATTCGCTCGGGCTGACCGGCCGGGTCGCCGGCACGGTAATGAAAGTCCACAACTCCGGACCGCACAACTCCTCGGCCCGGCGGGGATCCGCACTCCGGACGACCGCGTGCCGAAGCCGCAGGCGTTCATCGACGATGCCGGCGACCGCCGGCTGCACGATGTACGCGAACCGGCGGATGTCGTCGTCGCCCCACTCCAGGCGGGCCGCCCACCGCCGAACGGCGCGGAACGCACCGTCCGCATCGGGCAGCCGATCGGGCGGCCGGGGTACTTGGGTGTCCCGCAACGTCTCGGGAACCGGCGGCGGGGCCAGTCGCCGGATCAGCTCGATCATCGCGCCGCCAGCGAGGAAGACCGTCAGCATCAACACGTACGGCACGCCGACGCCCTTGGCTCGCAGTACGAGGTCGAGAAGGACCGACGCCAGTACGGAGAAAATCAAGGTGCGGATCAACCGCGCCGATGGCCGCCGGCGTGGCCGGTGACGAGGCGTGTCCTGATAACTCAGCAGATCGTCGAGCCGGGTCATCGGCGCCACCCGTCGTCGGCCCCGCTGACGTACGGGTCACGGAGCGGGAACCCGGACGGCCCGATCGTCGATCCGGAAACCTCGAGTTGCCCCCGGATCGTGCTGAGCGCCGACAGGGCCTGCTCGCGCATCGAGTTGTCGATCACGGCAGTGCTATAGCGTGCGGCGCGGTAGAGATCGGCGAGCGACGTCAGCGCCGCTGTGCTCACGTGATGCGCACCGAGCAAGCGCGTCACCAGGTCGGCCGGTGCATCCGAGAGCGCGCGTGGTGTCCCGGCCGCTTGGGCGACTTCTTCCAGACGTACCCAGCAGGCAATGACCGCGGACCGTGCGTCGCCATCGCCGGCCAAGCGGGCAATACCTTCGTCGAGCGCGGCGATGACGTCCTCGCGCCGCGCCGACATGGCCTCGCCCGACCGGTCGGCGTCGCGCGCCACCTGACGGATATCGAGCCAGTGGTTACGGATGAAATGCCAGACCAGTACGGCGACGACCGTGATCACGAACGCCGCCGCCGCCAGTCCACCGATCCAGCTGGCCCAGCCCGGGACGCTGAACACCTGACGCGCGCCCCCGGACCCGCCATCGACGCTGGGCAGGGCGGTGGCCGATGCGCTTGCGCCGCCAGCGCCGTCGGCCGAGTCATGGGGAATCGGGACGCTGTGGACGCCCGGGGTCGCGATCGACGCGGCGATCGCGGCCACGCCGAGCAGACCGCCGACGATGACCAGCGGTACCCAGCGACGCGTGGCGTCGGTGTAGCTTCGCACGTCGGTCCCCGTTTGTTCAGCTCGGCCGTCAGCCGGCATTGACGAGCGCGACGGCCTGCGCTAGTACGTCGTCCAGCATGCTGTCGGTCAGTCGACCGGTAAAGGTGTTCTGCTGGCTCACGTGGTAACAACCTAGTAACGCGGGACGACCGGCCGACCCGTGCCACACGGCGCCGTGACCGAATCTTGGCCGCGGTCGCGGTGCCGGTTCACGATAAACCGCGGTGTACGCCGGCCACCACGCATTCCACGCGAATGCTCCTAAAGCGACCACAACGCGCAGCGTTGGCGCGATCAGCTCGACCTCTCGGTGGAGGAACGGTGCGCACGTGTCGCGTTCGGTCGGTGTCGGCTTGTTGTCCGGCGGCGCGCACCGGACCGCGGCCATGATCCGCGTGTCGCGCAGGACCAAGCCGTCATCCGCGGCAACGCTGGTCGGCTGGTTGGCTAGCCCGGCACGGTACAGGGCGGCGAACAGCACGTCGCCCGACCGGTCGCCGGTGAAGATGCGGCCGGTGCGATTGCCGCCGTGCGCGGCTGGCGCAAGTCCGAGGATGGCGATCCGTGCGTCCGCCGGCCCGAAACCCGGCACCGGACGGCCCCAATAGGTCTGTTCGGCGAATGCCGCGCGCTTCGTGACTGCGACCTCCTCGCGCCACGATACGAGGCGCGGGCAGGCGCGGCAGCCGGCCACCGCGTGGTCCAAATCGGTCAGTTCATGGCATCCGCTGGCGATCGCCTTAACCCCGGCCGCCGTGGTTGCCACGCGGCTCACACCGTCACCGTCGTGTGTGCGCCCGGCCGGGCACTCACCCGAGCCGGTTCCGGAGGAATTCGAGGGTACGGGCCCACGACGTGGCCGCGGCCGACGCGTGGTAGACCTCCGGACGGTCGTCGTTGAAGAACGCGTGGTCGGTGCCCGGGTAGTCGTACGTGATGCACTCGCCGCCGGCCTCGGTGATCGCCTCGACGGCGGTCTTGATGCCGGGCGCTGCGCTTGTCCCGTCGTGCTCCGAACAGTGGATCAGCGCGGCTTTGCCGGCGTAGTTGGACCACGTCGGCGACATGCGCTCCCACGGCACCGGCGGATAGAAACCCACCGTCGCAACGATCGCCGGCGAGAGCGTCGCCGACCACAGCGCAAGGCTGCCGCCCATGCAGAACCCGACGGTGCCGACTCGATCGGTCGTGCCGTCCAGGGAGGTGAGGTAGTCGGCCGCGCCGGCGATGTCCTTGGCCGCCTGGTCCATGGCGAGGCCCATCATCAGCTTGCCCGCCTCGTCGGGCTCGCTGGCCTGCTCGCCGTGGTAGAGATCGGGGGCGAGCGCCACGAATCCGGCGCCGGCGAAGCGGTCGGCCAGCGACTTGATGTGCGGCACCAGGCCCCACCACTCCTGGATGACGACCACGCCGGGGCCGGCACCGGTCGACGGGCGAGCCAGATAGCCCTCGCTCGAACCACCGTTGCTGCGGTAACTGACGATTTCACCCATGACCGGCTCCTGGTTGTCAGACGTCGTCGGCTGGCTACCTGCGCTTCGCGCACGTCCCTCCGGCGAAGCTTGTGACCGCGCCGTGGACAGGTTGTGACGGGTAGCCAATCATGCGCACCGCCGCCAGGGATACACCCAATGTCGGTGTTGTACGTCGCAGCACGCATCGCACCAGGTCAGGCCGGTGTGATCAGGTCGCTGATCTATTCCAGCGGCCAGGTCTAGCCGAGCGACCAGGCGATGCCATCGAGGATGTCGTGTTCGCTGGCAACGACCGCGGTCGCGCCGCTTTCGACCATGACCGTACGGAGGATCAGCGCACCGGCGGCGATGACGTCGGCGCGGCCGGGGTGCATGACGGGCATCGCCAGCCGCTGCGCGCGCGTCGCCGCGAGCAGGTCGTCGGTGACTCGGGCGACGTCGGCGGCGCTGATCCGGGCGTGGTGGATCCGGCCCGGGTCGTACGTTTCCAGGACCATCGCGATCGCGGCCACCGTGGTGACCGAACCGGCCAGCCCGACCAGGGTCTTCGCGTCCCGACCGGGCACCACGTCGAGCGCGCGCCGGACGGCGGCCGTGATGTCGCGCTCGGCCGCGGCGATCTCGGCGCCCGTCGGTGGATCGGTGACGAGATGCCGCTCGGTCATCCGTACGCAGCCGATGTCCACGCTGATGGCGTGGTCGACGGTCTGAGCGCCGGTGACGAACTCGGTCGAGCCGCCGCCGATGTCGACGACCAGGTACGGCGCCGGTTCGCTCGCCGGGAGACCCCGTACGGCGCCGTCGAACGAAAGGCGTGCCTCTTCGTCACCGGAGACGACCTCGGGATCGACGCCGAGCGTCGAGCGGACCATAGCGGTGAAGTCGGCCGCGTTGGCCGCGTCGCGAGACGCCGACGTCGCCACCATCCGTACCCGGTCGACAGCCAACTCCGAGATCTGATGCGCGTAGTCGGCCAACGCAACCCGGGTGCGCTCGATCGCGTCCGCGGCGAGCCGGCCGGTGCGGTCCACGCCGGCACCGAGGCGCACGATCTCCATCCGCCGTACGACATCGGTCAGCGGTGTCGCCGGCCTCGAGTCGGGCGCGGGTAGATCCGCGACCAGCAGCCGGATCGAGTTCGTGCCGCAGTCGATCGCCGCGACCCGGTTCTTGCGGACGCTGGCCGTCACTGGGTGTCCGAGTGCGACCGGGCATCCGAGCGCGACCGGGCATCCGAGCGCGACCGGGGATCCAGATGGAGCAGCATGCGCGTGTTGCCGAGCGTGTTCGGCTTGACCCGCTCCAGGTCGAGGAACTCGGCGACACCTTCGTCGTAGGAGCGCAGCAACTCCTCGAAGACCTTGTGTGGCACCGGCGCACCGTCGATCGCGGTGAACCCGAACGAGCCGAAGAACTCGGTCTCGAAGGTGAGGCAGAAGACCCGCCGTACCCCCAGTATCGCGGCGGTGGCGAGCAACTCGCTGACGATGCGATGGCCAATCTTGTGGCCGCGCACGGCTGGGTCGACCGCGACGGTACGGATCTCGGCGAGGTCCTCCCACATCACGTGCAGCGCGCCGCACCCGACGACGGCGCCGTCGCCGGTGCGTACGGCGACCCAGAACTCTTGGACGGCCTCATAGATCGCGACGGTCGCCTTGGACAGCAGCCGGCGTTCGACCGAGTACGTGTCGATCAGCGTCCGGATGGCGGTGACATCGGCCGTGACCGCACGCCGAATCACCACATCCATGTCAAGCAGGGTATGCCCAGGCCTTAGTCGCTCGTCGACGACCCGGCCGGCGCCGCAACTTCCGGGAAGTCGCCGGTCTGGAGTGCCCCTCGGACGGCGACTTCCAGGAAGTCGCAGGGATCTTGCGGCGCGTGAGCGTCAGGCATCGATGACGCAGGGACCGTCGCGCCACCACGGATCGATCATCGCGATGACCTCGTCGCCGAACGGATTCACGCCGGGTCCGGCGCCCAGTGCGTGGCCGAGCTGCACGTGTAGACACTTGACCCGACCCGGCATGCCGCCGGCCGACGTTCCGTCGATCTCGGGTACCTCGGCGATCGCCGTACGCCGGGCGAGATAGTCCTCATGCGCGGCCAGGTACGCGGCGGCGAGGTCGGGATCCTCGGCCAATCGGGCCGACATCTCCTTCATGACGCCGGCCGATTCGAGCGTGCTGCACGCGGTCACCGCGCGCGGGCAGGTCAGGTAGAACAGAGTCGGGAACGGCGTGCCGTCGGCGAGGCGCGGCGTCGTCTCGACGACATCGGGCAGACCGCACGGGCACCGGTGCGCGATCGCCCGAGTGCCGCGCGGGAATCGCCCGAGCTGCGCGGCGACGACGGCCCGGTCGGCGTCGGTGGCCGGTTCGTGCAGCGGCGGCGGCACGTCGGCGCGCGCGGTCACGGTCCGTCCGGATGGTCGGCCGCCCGCAGCGCCGACCAGAGGGCGCCGTACCACGTGGTCGGCGTCTCGGCCGGAGCAGCCGATGCTCCGGCCGATGCGGTCTGCGGCGCGGGCAGTACGAGGTAGGCCTTCGTGCCGGGCTCGACCATCTGGAATCGTGCCCGCGCCTGCGCCTTGATATAGGCCGGATCGCTCCACTTCGCCGACTCGGTGGTCAGCTGCCCGATCGTGGTTCGCTGCTGCGCCTGCGACAACTCGAGCTGCTGGATCTGGGCGCGCTGATCGAGGTAGAGGCGCACCGGATAGGCGTACGCGAGCATCAGCGCCAGCAACACCAGCCCGAGCGCGATCGCACGACCGCTCAATCGGCGTGGTGCCGGCGCCGTCGTTCGCTTCGCCGTGTCGGCCGCGGCCGACCGTCGAGCCGTGGCCGGACGCGACTGCGAACGACCATTGTCCTTGCCGGTCCGCAGGACGACGGTCGGCTGCGTCGCGATCCGGTCGCCGCGACGCCCCCAGTCGCTGCCAGCCGCGATGGCCGGCCCCGACTTGGTCCTCGATCGCGCCGCGCATCCGCGATCCCGCGAGCCGAGGACCCGGGGCGTTGTCCGCTCGGCGTGCGGCGCTCCGGCATGCGTACCCCCGGGTTCTCTCGATCTGAGCGTCGGCCGTGACAAAGCGCCTCGCGGCTGGCGCTACGCATTGGCTTCAACACAGCGCCTCACCGCGCTGGGCGTCGGCTTTAAGCCGAACGGTACCGCGGGAACGCGCCGGCCCCGGCGTAGCGCGCCGCGTCGTCGAGCTCCTCTTCGATGCGCAGCAGCTGGTTGTACTTCGCGACGCGTTCGGAGCGGGCCGGCGCGCCGGTCTTGATCTGACCGGTGCCGGCCGCGACGGCGAGATCGGCGATCGTGGTGTCCTCGGTCTCGCCCGAACGGTGACTCATCATCGTCCGGAAACCCGCCCGGTGCGCGAGGTCCATCGCGTCGAACGTCTCGGTGAGCGTCCCGATCTGGTTCACCTTGATGAGCACGGCATTGGCCGCGCTCTCCGCGATCCCGCGGGCGATGCGCGTCGGGTTCGTCACGAAGAGATCGTCGCCGACGATCTGGATCCGGCCGCCGAGTTCGGACGTCATCGCCGACCAGCCCGACCAGTCCTCTTCGGACAGCGGGTCCTCGATCGACACGATCGGGTACGAGTCGAGCAGGCCCGCGTAGTACTTGACCAGGTCGTCGCTCGACTTCGAGGCACCCTCGAACGTGTACGAACCGTCGCCGAAGAACTCGGTCGCCGCGACGTCGAGCGCCACCACGATGTCGGTGCCGAACGTGAAGCCGGCCTTTCCGACGGCCTCGCCGATCAGGTCGAGCGCGGCCGCGTTGGCCGGCAGGTCGGGAGCGAAGCCGCCCTCGTCGCCCAGACCGGTCGACAGGCCCCTCTTCTTGAGGACGGACTTGAGTGAGTGGTACGTCTCGGCGCCCCACCGCAGAGCCTCGCGGAACGTCGGCGCACCGATCGGCGCGATCATGAACTCCTGGATGTCGACGTTCGAGTCGGCGTGCGCACCACCGTTGAGGATGTTGAACATCGGCACCGGCAGCAGATGGGCGTTCGGTCCGCCGAGGTAGCGGTAGAGGCTCAACTCGGCCGAGCCGGCGGCGGCCTTGGCCACCGCGAGCGAGACGCCGAGGATCGCGTTGGCGCCGAGGCTGGACTTCTCCGGCGTCCCATCGATGTCGATCATCTTCTGGTCGATCGCTCGCTGATCGCTGGCCTCGTACCCGATGATCTCCGGGAGGATGCGGTCCTCGATGTTCGTGACGGCCTGCTCGACGCCCTTGCCGCCGTAGCGCGAGCCGTCGCCGTCGCGCAACTCATTCGCCTCGAACGCACCGGTCGACGCGCCGGACGGCACGGCGGCCCGAGCGGTGGTGCCGTCGTCGAGGCCGACCTCGACCTCCACGGTCGGGTTGCCGCGCGAATCGAGAATCTCGCGCGCGACAATTGCTTCGATGGTGGCCATGCGGGCTCCTCATGTCAGTGGCGTGCACCCCGTGGTGCCGACGATGCTCTTTCCAGGATGGTCGCCACGTTGCAACCGACGCCCCGCCGTGCGTGGGCGATGGGGTGAGCGTATCGAGGCGACATCCGGCCGGTGGCACCGGCTCGGTCCGGGTGCGCGTACATGAATCTCAGCAGAATCCGGATCGCATTACCGAGCAAACCCGACAATGAGCTTGCCAGCACAAATGTGACGGGCCAGATTGGGTGCGTGCCCGCCGACCCCCGGCCGGATCTGTCCGTCCGACCTCGCCGTACGCCGCTGGGAGCCGGCTCCCGCCCGGCTCTGCTGGTCGTGCTCGGTCTGACCGCGCTCGCCGCCATCGGCGTGGCGACCGCCTGTGACAACATCGCCGCGGCCAACGGCGCGACCGGCAATCAAGAGTTCGTCCAGGAGATTGCGGCGCGGCTGACGGCGTCGTCGTCGACGGCGTACACGGCGCTGTACGCGTTGGGTGGCGGTGGCACGGGCACGGTCGCACAGCTGCCCGCGACCGGTCAGGCCGCGTACACCTATCCGACCGGTGCGCTGCTCGTGACGTCGGGAAGGGCCACGCTGTGTACGAAGGCGACCAACCGTCCAGCGACCTGCGGCTCCCGGCCAAGCGTCGTGGCGACGTCACCGGATCTCGCGCGCGGCGGCCTTGTCCGGACCGACTCGGTGATCTCGCTGCTCAACTGCGTCGGCGCTCGACCGCAATTCGGTGATCTCGGAGCACGACACCACGATCGCCGGTACGTCCGCGACGTGCGTGACCGTCGACAGCAGCGCGGACACGACCGACGAATACGAAGCTTGTGTGACCGCGGACGGATTGCTCGGCTCGTTCAGCGGCCCGATCAACGGCGCTTCGGTCGACATCGTAATGATCAATTTCAGGAAATCCGTGTCGTCAGACGAATTCGAGCTGCCGACGGCCAGCCAGCCGGCCGTGACGGGACAGTAGCGCCGATCCGTCAGGCCGCTGCGGCGAGGCCGAGCAGCGTCCGCAGATGGCGGGGCGGCGGCGACCCGTACGCCAACATCTGGTCGTGCCAGTCGCGCAGCGCGAAACCATCCGGTCGCGCCCGACCGATCGCGCTGACCTCGGAGTAGCCGACGAAGTACGTCGACAGCTGCGTCGATGTCAGCAGCGCACGACGCCACTTGCCGGCCGCCTCGCCCTCCTCCTGGAAGCCGCGATGCCGCATCAGTGCCATCGCCTCGGCCTCGGACATGTCGTCGCAGTGCACCGACTGATCGAGGATCGCGTTCAGCGCCGAACGCATAGCGGTCTTGAGCTGCTGAAGCTTCAGCGGGAGGCCGCCGTACCCGGCGTCGATCATGACCTCTTCCGCGTAGCACGCCCAGCCCTCGACGAACGGGCCGGAGAAACCGAGCGCCCGGACCTTCGACGTGCCGCGGTAGCGCCGCGAGTGCGCGAGCTGCAGGAAATGACCGGGCATCGCTTCGTGGATGGTGAGATCACGTACGAGATCGTCGTTGTATTCGCGGTAGAACGACTCGACGCGCTCGGCCGACCAGTCCGCCGGCGTCGGCGAGATGCAGTACAGCGTCGGCACGTTCGCCGTCTCCAGCGGCCCGGGTGGATCGCAGTAGGCGACGGCGACGCCGCGGGCGTACTCCGGCATCTCCTTGACCACGCACGGATCATCGACGAGCGAGACGAGCTCGAACTGCCGCACGAACTCGGTCGTGTCACCGAGCGCCTCGGTGGCCCGGCCAACAATCGTCGTGTTGTCCGGCCGCCTCTCGGCGCACTCGGCGAGCGCCCGACGCACCGTGTCGTCGTCGTGCGGACCGCCGATCATCGCGACCGCGCACTCACGCATCCGCTCGCTCAGATCGGCCACCCGGCGCTGGGCCGCCTCCATCACCTGTGTCGCCGACAGTTCGGTGTCCAAGGTGTGCCACAGCCTGGCCTCCCACAGGCGTCGGCCGAGACGTGGACTCGGCCGGTCGACATCCTGGGCCGCCTGCGCACGCAACCATTCGCTGAACTCGTCGAGTGCCGCTATCGCCTCCTCCGCGACCGGCTTCACATCACCACCGAGTGCCGGGGCCTCGGCCAACAGCCGCGGCACGCCGTCGCGCACGAGGGCGGCCGTACCGGTGAATTGGCCGGCGCCCGTCTCGAGATGGATCTGCGGCACGTTGCGCAACATCGCACGGGCAGTGGCCAACGCATCGGGGATCGAGGCGAGACGGGCGGCGAGGCTCGCGAGCCGCACCTCGGCCGGCGCCGTGGGGCGCTCGATCAGGGCGTCCAGCAGCGCGCCGGGGTTGTGCGACATCGGGTTCCACTCGTGCTCACGCACCTCGGTGAGCTCGAAAAGCTCTTGATCGACGCGTGCTTGCAGGATCGCGTGGTCGATCTGCTCGCCGAGCACGAGCTCGTCGATGTCGGCGGCGGCGAGCGTGTCCGACGCCTGCCGGAGCATGGTCACGCGTTCGGCCACGCCGTCCGCGGAGAAGTCATCGAGTCGGTCATCGAACCGGTGGTCGCCGGCGAACGTCGCGGCGGACGGGTTCGCGGCCAACAGCGCGTCGACGATGCTGTCGGCGAGCGGGGCGAACTCAGGTGGCATGCCCGCCAACCTACCGCTCTCCCGATCGCCACGAGTGCGCCGTCGCCCTCCTCTGGACCTCAAGATCAAGACCTCGAGACCACACGGGTACGGGACCGTGCCGGCGCGACTCGTTACGACGGTCGCTCGGTGTCGCGAGCACGGGCGAGCCGGGCCAGCGCGACCCGGCGCAACTCGGCCTCCGCGTCGAGTCCGCTTGCCGTGGCCTCGGAAACCAAGGCCCAGAGCCGTTCGCCCAGACTTGGTTCGACGTCGGTCACCCGGATCTCGCCGTCCAGCTCGATGCCGGCCCGACGCGCCCGCGATTGGATCTTGGTGGCGAGCGAGAGCGCCGGCTGGCCGAGCGCGATGCTGTCCATGACGCCGGTGCCGCTGCGTTCGGCCCGCTTGATCTGCTCCCACTGGTCGGTGATCGCCTCGACCGTCGTCACGTCGGCCTCGCCGAACACATGCGGGTTGCGACGCACCATCTTGTCGACCAGCCCGGCCGCGACGTCGTCGACCGACCAGGCTTCGCCGTCGGGAAGATTCTCGGCCAGGCGGGCGTGGAGTACGACCTGAAGCAACACGTCGCCGAGCTCGTCGCGCAGCGCATCGAGGTCGTTCGCCTCGATCGCGTCGACCGTCTCGTACGCCTCCTCGATCATGTATTTCGCGAGGCTCCGATGAGTCTGCTGGCGTTTCCACGGATCACCACCCGGCGAAGCAAGCCGATCCATGACGGCGACCGCGTCGAGGAGTCGGGCGCCCGGTGGGTCCCACGAACCGTAGACCAACTCCATCTCGGCAAGCCGGGGTTCGCGAGCGAGGCGGCGGCCGAGCGTGCGAGCCAACGGCTCGTCGCCCATGGGTCCAGCGAGCCAGACCACGGTGCCGTCCGTCGCCACGGCCGCGATCAGATCATCGATGCCGTGGTCGGTGATCGTGACGGTCGCTCCGGCCCGCCGGAGCGCCGCCGACTGGTCGCTGTCCGCCGCGGCGAACACTGGATGCGTCCGTACGAGGTCCCACGCCGCCGCGGTCAACAGCCCAGCGGGCAACCGTGGCGACGTGACCAGCAGGACGATCCGCCCAGCCACGACGGCGTCCGCTACGGAGTTGTCGCGTCGGTGGTGCCGCTGTCGGTCGCGTTCGGGTTCGCGATCACCGCGGGACTCGGTCCCGCGCCACCGAGTGGGATGCCGAGGACCGTCGTCGGTGCCCCGGTCTGCTGGTTCTGCAGCTGGAGGATCGGAAATTCGAGTCCGCTGTCGGACTTGCCGGCGACCGCCGTCGGCAGATAGCGCGGGTTGATCTCAAGGTCGTACGTCGAGGTCGCCTTCGACATCTCGTTCTGCACGGCGACCGCCTGACCGATGCCCTGGATCTGCGCGATGGTCGCCCGATCCTGGGCGTACGTGTCCGTTGTGAGACCGGCGGCCTTGGCTCGGTTGAAGATCTCCATGAGCTGCGCTTCGGTCGGCTTGGCCGGCGTCGCCGCCTCGATCAGGGTGCTCAGATCCTTGGCCGACTGCGCGAGCGCGCGCACGACGGGGTTCGTGGTCGCTTGCGCCGCCGGGACTCCGACGCTCTGCGCTTCCTGCGCCAACTCGTCGTTCGTGACGGCGGGCAGCTTGATCTTGTGGTCCTTGGCGTAGTGCTCGGCGAGCGCGATGAACGTGAGGTCGGCGACGTACGTCTGCCGGATCGGACCTGGACCGACATTCGGGATCGAGATCGTCTTCACACCGTCGTTGACCTGCTGATCGGTGATCCGCGTGCCGCCGACGAATGCCGCCGTACCCGTCTCGGACCGGCATCCGGCGAGCACACCGACGCCGACCAGGCCGATGGCGGCCACGGCGATGAGTCGACGGCGTGGGCTCGCGCCCAGCACCCGAACGCGCTCGGTCACGTCTGATCCTCTCCCCCGCAGGGCACTACTCATGTTCGCGCGCAGGTTCATACGCGCCGCCACTCTCTCACGCCCCCAGCCATCCCCCATGCACCGGGTCACGCGGGCGCCCGGCCCAAGATACTCGCCGCCTCCAAGATCTCCGGCCGCGCCAAGATCGCGCCCCCGCCCCGATGCCCGTCCCCCGTAACCGCTCACCGTCCCCCGTACCACGTAACTCCGAAAGCTCTAAGCCTTGGCCGCCGACGCCACCGCTTCCCACGACCGGTCTTCGGCCGGCCCCACCCCGCGCAGACCTAAAAACGTTCTTCCCAAGTCAAGCGGGATGGGGCCGGCCGAAGACCGTAAGCCCTAGGCCGCGACCACAGCAGGAGCCCCGAGGACGGTCGACAACAACTCGGCGCACCACGACAACATCGCCGCGTCCCGCAACGGCTCCCCACCGACACGAGCCGTCGTCGGCCGAGGCAACGACACCTGTTCGGACGTCGCCTTGTAGACCGCCTCCGGGTAGAAGCGCGACAGCCGCAGTTGCTTCGAATCCGCCAGCGGCATCGGCGAGAACCGGACGTGCCGACCCTGCAACGAGACGTCGCTGAGCCCGTAGGAGCGGGCGAGCAGCCGGAACCGCGCGACCGCGATCAGGTTCGCGACCGGCTCCGGCGGCGTGCCGTAGCGGTCGGTCATCTCGGCCACCACCTCGTCCAGCGTCGCCGCGTCGCGGACCTCGGCCAGCTTGCGGTACATCTCGAGGCGCAGCCGTTCGACCGAGATGTAGTCGTACGGCAGGTGCGCGTCCACCGGCAGGTCGATCTTGACGTCGACGGTCTCCTCGGGCGCCTCACCCTTGAATTGCTGCACCGCCTCGCCGACCATCCGGACGTAGAGGTCGAAGCCCACGCCTTCGATGTGCCCCGACTGCTCGCCACCGAGCAGGTTGCCGGCGCCCCGAATCTCCAGGTCCTTCATCGCGACGTACATGCCCGCACCGAGTTCGGTGTGCTGCGCGATCGTCGCGAGCCGCTCGTGCGCGTGCTCGGTCAGCGGCTTGTCCGGCGGGTAGAGGAAGTAGCTGTACGCCCGCTCGCGGCCACGACCGACCCGGCCGCGGATCTGGTGCAACTGAGCCAGTCCGAGCAGGTCGGCGCGCTCGACAATGAGCGTGT
This sequence comes from uncultured Actinomycetota bacterium, assembly GCA_963724705.1. Lineage (GTDB taxonomy): Bacteria > Actinomycetota > Actinomycetes > Mycobacteriales > Micromonosporaceae > DASQPR01. The sequence goes on along the minus strand of CAVRVS010000002.1, from coordinate 94,206 downwards.
TCGCGTTCGGGATGTCGATGCCGTTCTCCACGATCGTGGTGCAGACGAGGACGTCGTACTCCTTCTCCCAGAACCCGACCATCACCTTTTCCAGCGCGTCCTCGCCCATCTGGCCGTGGGCCACGCCGACCCGTGCCTCGGGCACCAGCTCGCGCAGGCGACGGGCCGCCTTCTCGATCGACTCGACGCGGTTGTGCAGGTAGAACACCTGACCGTCGCGCAGCAGCTCGCGATGGATCGCGGCCGCGACCTGCTTGTCCTCCTGCTTGCCGACGTACGTGAGCACCGGGTGCCGCTCCTCGGGCGGCGTGGCGATGGTCGACATCTCGCGGATGCCGGTGATCGCCATTTCGAGGGTGCGCGGGATCGGCGTGGCCGACATGGTCAGCACGTCGACGGCCGTACGCAGTTGCTTGAGCGTCTCCTTGTGCTCGACGCCGAAACGCTGCTCCTCGTCGACGACGATGAGGCCCAGCTGCTTGAACCGGGTCGCCCGCTGGAGCAGCCGGTGCGTACCGATGATGATGTCCGCCGTTCCGTCGGCGGCCTTGTCCATCGCGACCTCGGCTTCCTTGGCGGTCTGGAAGCGCGAGAGCTGGCGAATGTCGATCGGGAACTGCGCCATCCGCTCGGAGAACGTGTTGAAGTGCTGCTGCGCCAGCAGCGTCGTCGGCACCAGGATGGCGACCTGCTTACCGTCCTGTACGGCCTTGAACGCGGCCCGTACGGCGATCTCGGTCTTGCCGTAGCCGACGTCGCCACAGATCAGTCGGTCCATCGGCACCGGCAGCCGCATATCTGCCTTGACGTCCTCGATCGCCGACAACTGGTCTGGCGTCTCGGTGTACGGGAACGCGTCCTCCAGTTCACGCTGCCACGGCGTGTCCGGGCCGAACGCGTACCCCGGTGCGCTCTGCCGAGCGGCGTAGAGCTGGATGAGCTGGGCCGCGATCTCGCGTACGGCCCGGCGGGCCCGCGACTTCGCCTTGGCCCAGTCGGAGCCGCCGAGCTTGTGCAGCGTTGGAGTCTCGCCGCCGACGTAACGCGACAGCTGGTCGAGCTGGTCGGTCGGCACGAAGAGCCGGTCGGCCGGCTGGCCCCGTTTGGTCGCCGCGTACTCGAGGACGAGATATTCGCGCTCGGCGCCGTTGACCGTACGCTGCACCAACTCCACGTACCGGCCGATGCCGTGCTGTTCGTGCACGACGAAGTCGCCCGCGCGGAGTTCCAACGGGTCGATCGTGTTGCGCCGCCGGCTCGGCAACTTGCGCATGTCCTTGGTCGACGCACCCCGGCCGCCGGAGATGTCCGTACCGGTGATGATCGCGAGCCGCGCCGCCTCATCGACGAAGCCGTTGCCGAGATCGCCGCACGTGACCAGAGGCGTTCCCGCCTGCGGCGCGGCAAAGATGTCGTCGGTAAGAGCCACGCCGATGCCGGCGTCGCGCAGCACCTCGACGGCGCGATTCGCCGGCCCGTGACCCTCGAACACCAGCGCGACGCGCCAGCCATCGGCGGCCCAGCGCTTCACGTCGTCGACGACCCGACCGCCGTCGCCGTGGTAGAGCGGCACCGCCTGCGCCGAGAGCGAGAGCGCGCGACTCTCGTCCGGGGTGACGTCGGTCAGTGTGTCCAGCTCGCCTTCGAGCCACGGAGCGTCTTCGAGTGCGGTCGGTCGCGACTCCTCGGCCACGCCGAACGGCGCCGTCGTCCACCAGGGCAGGCCGAGGTCCGTTGCGGTCGCGCGCACCTCGGCCAGGCTCGCGAAGGCGACCGCGCCGGTGTCCACGGGCGCCCGGCCACCGCCGGCGGCCGCGGCCCAGCTCGCCTCCAGGAACTCAGCACTGGTACGGACAAGGTCATGCGCCCGCGTCCGGATCCGTTCCGGGTCGCATAGCAACACGTGCGTGCCGGCCGGCATGCAGTTGACCAGCAACTCGACGCTGTCGCTGCCGTTCAATAGGGCCGGGGCCAGCGACTCCATGCCCTCGACCGGAATGCCTTCGGCCAGCTGATCGAGGATCTCGACGAGTTCCGGATGCTTCGTGGCCAGTTCGGCCGCGCGCTTGCGTACGTCCGGCGTGAGTAGCAACTCGCGACAGGCCGGCGCCCAGAGACGCTCGACCTTGTCGATGGTGCGCTGGTCGGCGACCGCAAACGTACGGATGTCCTCGACCTCATCGCCCCAGAACTCGACGCGCACCGGGTGCTCGTCGGTCGGTGCGAACACGTCCAGCAGGCCACCGCGGACGGCGAACTCGCCGCGCTTCGTCACCAGGTCAACGCGGGCATATGCCAACTCGGCCAGCTTGCGGACCACGTCGTCGAGGTCGGCCGAGCCACCCGTACGCAATTCGATCGGCTCAAGATCGCCGAGACCCTTGAGCTGCGGCTGGAGCACCGAACGCACGGGCGCCACCACGACCCGGATCGGTCCCCGGGCAGCGTCGTCGAGATCGGGATGAGCGAGCCGGCGCAGGACGCCGAGTCGCCGACCGACGGTGTCCGAACGCGGCGACAGCCGCTCGTGTGGCAGCGTCTCCCATGACGGGTAGACGGCGATCTCATCGGCCGGCAACAGATCACCGAGGGACGCGGCCAGATCCTCGGCCTCCCGGGTTGTCGCGGTCACCGCGAGGACGGGTCGCCCGGCGCCGCTCAGGCCGGCGGTCTGCGCGCCGACGCGAACGCCGTCCGGGTCGCCGGTTGTAGCTGGCTGGTCACCACGCGCGATCGCGGCGACCACGAACGGCCGCAGCGCTGGTGGAGCTGTGATGTCTACCTGTTCGGCCGCCGGGCCGCCGCCCTGGGCAAGGCCGGCCACCGTCGCGAGTGCCTGGTCATCGAGTGCCGCCGTCAGTAGCCCGGTAAGCCTCATTGCGTCGTGTGCTCCGTCCCGGGCGGTCCGCCCGCGTATCCATCGTCATGTCCGTCGTCGGATGCGCGGCAGCTTCGTGGCACGCGCCTTTTACCCCAGCGCCCAGATGGACGGGGGTTGCGAGGCAAGCGTATGTCATCGCACGCGGTCTCACCCACGGCAATTACGGCCTGGTAGCTCGGGCTGACGCAGCGCCGCTCAGTAACGCACCGAGATCTTCCGCTGCGGGCCGTCGATGCGTACGAGACCGCCGTACGGCATGATCAACTGCGGATCAGTGTGACCGAAGTCGACGTTGAAGACGACGGTCGCATCCGGGGCGTACGCATCGAGGGCGCGCAGGATGGCAGCGCGCTGGTCGTCGACGTACCGCTGCTTCTGTTCCGGGGTGGTCTGCCGCTGGATGTCCCACGCCTTCGGGCGGCCGACCAGGACGGCCGGAGTGTCGGCGAGCAGGCCGCGCAGGCCGATGTGTCGGAGCATCCGGTACACCTCGGCGTCCGGTGGCATCTCTTCGCTCGTCTCGATCATGAGGATGTGGCCCGCGTATGCGTCGGCCGTCGCCACGTCGCGGCCCACCTGGAAGATCCAGGACAGCACTTCGATGCAGCCGCCCCAGGTCGGCGCCTCGATGACGCGATCGGCGTGCCGCCACTCCCACGGTCGCGCGGCAAACATCGGCGGCTCGTCCGCGAGGGCGGCCGGCCCGAGCGACCAGTCGATCGACTCGTCCGTGCTCCACGTCGGCTCCACGAGGTCGGTCCAGCCGGAGTCGAACATCGCGGCCCGAAACGATGCGGCCGAGTCCGGATTCTCCCGCCCGGACCGGCCGAGGTTGACCATCACCGAGCCGCCGTAGTAACTGACCAGCCCGAGATTCCACAGGTAGTTGTGCAGGTTCGTGTTGTCCGAATAGCCGAAGAACGGTTTCGGGTTGGCACGTAGCAGCTCGGGATCGAGGTGCGGGATCACGGTGATCTGATCCTCGCCGCCGATGGTCGCGACCACCGCTGCGATCGACGGGTCGGCGAAGGCCGCGTGGATGTCCCGAGCGCGATCGGCCGCGCTCGCGTTCAGTTGGCGCGTCGTCGGATACTCGACCGGGACGACACCGTACGCGTCGCGGAGGCGACCCAGGCCAAGTTCGTACGTGTGCGGGAAGATGGCCGGCACGCCGGCGGCGGGCGACAGCACCGCTACGCGATCACCCGGTCGCGGTTTCGGGGGATACGGCCGCGGCATGATCACCATTGCGGCAGAGTAGCGTCCGGCCCCGGGCCGAGTCACCACAAATACCGAGCTAACATGCCTACCGAGCTAGCATGGCAGGAGCCGGACAGCGCTGTCCTTCTGTGACGTCCCCAATCGTCAGGAGCGCCCGGTGACATCCGATCTTCCGTTCCCTGATCGCTTCGCGGATCCGGCCGGCCGTTCTGTCGCGACCCGACCGGCACCGCGAGACGACACGAGTCATGAGGCGCGTGGGATGCCGCCCGACGAGGTGCCCTCGGTGGACACACCGCCGATCACCGGAGCCGAACCGACCCCCGGCCCCGGCGGGGCCGACGCCCCGCTGGGAACGGACGCCGAAAGCGCCCTCCGAGCTGACATCCGGCGGCTCGGTGCTCTGCTCGGCCAGACGTTGGTCCGGCAGGAGGGTCAGGCGCTGCTCGACCTGGTTGAGCAGGTGCGAGCACAGGTACGGACCGATCCGGCATCCGCTGCCCGCGCGCTCACCGCGATGGACGTGTCGACCGGTACGAAACTGGCGCGCGCGTTCTCCACGTACTTCCAACTCGCGAACATCACCGAACAGGCCCACCGGGCGCGTGACCTGTCCCGTCGCCGAGCGCAGTTCGGCGGTTGGTTGGACGCCGCCGCCGCGGAGATCAACGTAAAGGGCGTGCCAGCCGACGACGTCGCCTCGGCCGCCCGTCGCCTGGCGATCCGTCCCGTCTTCACCGCGCACCCGACCGAGGCCTCGCGCCGCTCGATCCTGTCGAAACTGCGGGCGATCGCGGACGAGCTCGATGCGGAGGCCGGCCGGGCCGCACTGTACGGCGCACCATCCGGGTCGGGCGCCGAAGCCGACACCCGCCTGGCCGAACTGATCGACCTGCTGTGGCAGACCGACGAGTTGCGGGTGGACCGCCCGGATCCGGCCGACGAGGCGCGCAACGCCGTCTACTACCTGCGCGACCTGTACGCCGACGCGGCGCCACAGGTCCTCTCCGATCTGGCCCAGACGCTGCTCAAGCTGGGCGTACAGACGCCGCCGAACGGTCGACCGGTCACCTTCGGCAGTTGGATCGGCGGCGACCGGGACGGCAACCCGTACGTGACCGCGAAGGTCACCCGGGACGTGCTGCGCATCCAGTACGAGCACGGGATCCAAGCCGCCGAGCAGGCGATGGACACGCTCATCAACGAGGTGTCGGTGTCCCGCCGGCTCCGGCCGGTGTCGCTGGACCTGTCCGCGTCGCTCGCGGCCGATCTCGACGCGCTGCCTGAGCTGTCGAGCCGCTATCGCCGGGTCAACGCCGAGGAGCCGTACCGGCTGAAGGTCCGCTGCATCAAGGCGAAGCTCGCCAATACTCGGGCCCGTCTCGCCTCGGGCGCGCCGCGCGTGCCTGGCCGCGACTATCGAGGCACCGCCGAGCTGATCGCCGATCTCGAGCTCATGCGCGCATCGTTGGCCCGCAACGCCGGCCAGCTCACCGCGACCGGGACGCTCGCCACCGTGATCCGGACGATCTCGGCGTTCGGGCTCCAACTCGCCACCCTCGACATCCGCGAGCACGCCGACGCCCACCACGCCGTGCTCGCCCAGTTGTTCGCCCGCGCGGGCGTGCAGGCCAACTACGGCCGCCTGAGCCGGGCCGACCGCACCGAACTGCTCGCCGAGGAGTTGTCCGGGCGCCGGCCGCTGTCCGGGGTGGACAACGGCCTGACCGACAGCGCGCGCAAGACATTCGACGTCTTCGGCACGATCCGCGAGATCCAGCACCAGTTCGGTCACGAGGCGATCGAGTCCTACATCATCTCGATGACGCGCGGCGTCGACGACGTGCTGGCGGCCGTCGTTCTGGCCCGCGAGGCCGGCCTCGTCGACGTCACCGGGGCGAAGGCGCGCATCGGGTTCGTACCGCTGCTGGAGACGCCGGCCGAGCTGGAGAACGGCGGCGAACTCCTGGACGAGTTGCTGTCGCTGCCCGCCTATCGGCGCATCGTGCACGCTCGCGGCGACGTCCAGGAAGTGATGCTCGGTTACTCCGACTCCAACAAGGAAGCCGGCATCACCACGTCACAGTGGACGATCCACAAGGCACAGCGGGCGCTCCGCGATGCCGCCGCCAAGCACGGCGTACGGCTGCGGCTGTTCCACGGTCGCGGCGGCACCGTCGGCCGTGGCGGTGGGCCGACGCACGAGGCGATCCTGGCCCAGCCGTACGGCACGCTCGACGGCCCGATCAAGGTGACCGAGCAGGGCGAGGTGATCAGCGACAAGTACACGCTGCCGGCGCTGGCCCGGGAGAACCTGGAACTCACGGTTGCCGCCGTGCTCACGGCCACGCTGTTGCACACCGAACCACGCGCTCCGCGCGAAGCGCTGTCGCGTTGGGACTCGGTTATGGACGTCGTGTCCGGAGCGGCCTTCAAGTCCTACCGCGATCTGGTCGAGACGCCGGACCTACCGGCCTACTTCTGGGCGGCCACGCCGTGCGAGCTGCTCGGTCAGTTGAACATCGGCTCGCGGCCGTCGCGCCGGCCGGACTCCGGCGCCGGGCTCGGCGGCCTGCGCGCGATCCCGTGGGTGTTCGGTTGGACGCAGTCGCGGCAGATCGTGCCGGGCTGGTTCGGCGTCGGCACCGGGCTCGCCGCCGCTCGCGCTGCCGGTCTCGGCGACGTGTTGGGCGAGATGTTCGACAAGTGGCAGTTCTTCCAGACGTTCGTGTCCAACGTCGAGATGATGCTGGCCAAGACGGATCTCACGATCGCCGCTCGCTACGTCGCGACGCTGGTGCCGCCGGACCTGCGGCCCATCTTCGACGTGATCAAGGCCGAATACGAGCTGACGCGCGAGCAGATCCTGGCCATCAGCAACCAGACCACCACGCTCGGCGGCCAGCCGTCGCTCGCCCGTACGCTCCAGGTGCGCGACACCTACCTGGAGCCGCTGCATCACCTGCAGGTCGCGCTGCTCGCGAAATACCGGGCGTCGCTGGCCGAGCCGGGCTCCGGCCGCGCCTCGACGATCGATCCGGCCCTGGAACGCGCGCTGCTCACGACGGTGAACGGGATCGCCGCCGGGATGCGCAACACCGGCTGAAATTACGTGGCCCGCGCTCGTACCCACCGGGCGCCGAACGCGACCAGCAGCGCCGTCACCGCGGCCGACGCGAGCAGTCCGCCGCGTGCGCCCGCGCCAGCGACGAGCGGTCCGCCGACACCGAGGCCCAGCGGCAGGGCCACCGTCGTGGCCGCGGTCCAGACGGTGAGTACGGGCTGCTGTTCATCGCTGTGCAACGCATCGAGCAGGATCGTGTATGAGACCGCCGTGTACGGACCGTAGATGAGCCCGCCGGCGGCGAGGGCAATCGCAGCGACCAGCACGGTCGGTGCGACCGCCAGCGCCACCATGCTGGCGGCCCAACCGGCCACGATGCCGAGCAGCAACGGAACCCGCGGCACGCGCCGGAGCATGTTCGTCGCGGCCGCCCCGGCGAGAGCGCCAACGCCGAATCCCGTCCACAGCACGCCGATCGCCGCGCTGTGTGCGTGCAGCGACACGGTCACTAGCAACGGAACGGCGATCTCGACCGGGCCGTAGAACATGTTGAACAGGAACGTGAGCACGAGCAGGCTGGCCACGGTCGGCGTACGGCGCAGGATCGCCCAGCCGGACGCGGTCGCGTTTGGCTGCGGGCTGGTCGTCGGTGCGGCGACCGCTTTCGGAACCGTGACCGCTTTGGGAACCGTGGCCGCCGTGACGATCAACAGGACGGCATAGGTCAGCCCGTCGAGAAGGAGGATCAGCGGCGCGTGGCCGAACGCTGTGAGCAGGCCACCGAGCGCTGGTCCGACGACGTACGACGCGAGGCTGTCACTCGTACTGAGCAGACCGTTCACGGCGAGCCGCCCGGTCGCGTCGACCATGCCGGTGGCAGCGAGTCGGCGGCTGCTGATCGACAACGTACGCAGGACCGACCCGACGAACAGGGCTGCGGCGAATTCGGGTAGACGCAACGCACCGGCGAGCCCCGCGATCCCGAGAGCGGTGAACATCCCGCCGCGAAGGACGCAGTCGGCGACGAGGATGCGGCGCGGCCGGAAACGGCGCCGGCCCAGCCCGTACGTGAGGCTCAGCAGCACCGGCAGCAGGAACGGAGCGGACGTCACGAGAGCGACGGCGAGCGCCGGCGACACTGAGCCGTGGAGCTGGAGCGCGAGGACCGGCAACGCGACGAACGTCATGCCGTCACCCAGCTTGGAGACGGCGTCCCCGGCCACGAACGCGGCCAGCCGCCGGTTGGCGAGCACGCCGCGATAGGACGACGTCTTCTCGACCGCCGTGGACTCGAGCGTGGTCGTCTCTGGCGTAGTCTCGGCGCTTGGTTCGGCCGTGGTCACGCCTCGAAGCTTCTCAGCTCAAGTGCGCTTGAGCGCAATGCGATTGTCGGGCAAGATTGCCGGCGTGTCGGACCGCGTGCCATCGCAACTCCTGATGATCAGCGAGGTCGCTCGGCGGTCGGGCACATCCGTTGCGGCGCTACGGTTCTACGAGTCCGTCGGGCTGATCGCCTCGGTACGGGGTCCCAACAACCGCCGCTACTTCCCGCGTCACGTGCTGCGCCGGCTTGCCTTCATCGCGGCCGCACAGCGCATCGGACTGTCGCTGGGTGAGATTGCGACCGCGCTGGCGACGCTGCCAAGCGATCGGCCACCCGGCCCGAAGGAGTGGAGTCGGCTCTCCGAACCATGGGTCGTACGCGTCGACAAGGCCATCGCCGACCTCCAGGTGCTGCGGCGATCGCTGGTCAACTGCATCGGCTGCGGCTGCCTGTCGATGAACGACTGTGCGCTCCTCAACCCCGACGACGAGGCCGCGGGCGAAGGCACCGGATCTCGTTGGCTCCGCGAGTCCCCTTCATGATCCCCGATCTTGTAACGCTTTCGGCCTTCGCGTCCAACGAAGAGCCGAAAGCGTTACAAGATCGACGAAGCCTGCGCCAGAGCCGCGGCGATTTGCCGCATGAGCGCGGGTATATCCCGCATGTCCTCGCGCGTGATATGGAAGATGCGCCAGCCGGCAGCATTCAGCTCACGCAGACGGGAGCGGTCGCGATGAAGCTGACCCGCGTCAGCATGCCACTGCCCGTCATACTCGACGCCGAATCGGAGTGCCGGCCAGGCAAAGTCGAGACGCGCCACGAAGAATCCGTCTACGAGCACGTCGAACTGAGGAATGGGCACCGGCAGCCCGGCCCGCAACATCTCGATCCGCAATCGTGACTCCGGCGGTGACTCGGCCCGTGGATCGCAGAGCGCCAGGGTCCGGCGGGCTGCCCGACTGCCAGGCTCGCCAACATGCCGGCTCGCATGCGACCGAAGTTCCCGGCGGCTGAGCCGTCGACGGCGGGCAAGCGCATCGATCCATCCGATCGCCGAGATTTCAGGCCGAGCTCGAGCGATCTCCCACGCCGTGTGCAGCGGAGTCGTCAGCCTGATGCCGCGGTGGACCGTGACCTCATCCGAGGCGATGTGGGCGGCACGGGCAACGATTCCCGGCATCGGCCGGATGCGACGCGGGCTCACCACCTCGACGAGGTTGTCCGGGTCAGCGAGATCGACACCCCATATTTGCGCCGCTGAGCGGCCGGTGATCACGGCTTCGGCCGGAAGCCACAACCCGGCGGCCTGGATCCGAACGAGTGGTGTGACGGCAACGTCAGCGTCGATGTAGACGCCGCGTCCCAGATGACGCCACGCGGCGGAGCGGAGCTGACCCGGAGTGAGCAACCGGCCGCGATGACGTCCCGCGAGCGGAACGGTCCTCGGCGCAACTGCGACGGACGATGCGCTGATCGGGGCATCGTGCGAGCATCGCTGCCCATCCGATATCGTGCGGCCACTAACCGATCTGTCGGTGGACCGGTAGGGCGCTTGTGGACAACCGGTCCAAGAACACGCCCGGCGGCTAGCTCGTTTCGCCCGCGAGCGTGAACGACTTCAGCCGGTTGATGCCGAGCCATGCACCACCGACCGCGAACACGATCGCCATGATGATGGCCGTACGCACGGAGACGGAAGCGTCCAGCAACGACCCGCCGCCGATCCGGTTGGCGATCGTCACCGCGTACGCCTCGATGGAAATCACCCCGCCGCTGGTCAGGACATGCGTGAGCAGTCCCTCCCACAACAGGATGTACACGAGACCGACCAGCACTGGGCGCCGGGACACGAGGCTGAGCGCCACGAACAGCGCGCAGTAGCAGCATGAGGCGATCGCTGCGCCGACCGCGAGCCCGACGCCGAAGCGCAGATCGCTCGCGATGACGCCGGCCACGAACAACGTGACGCCGGTGGTGATCGCTGTGACGGCGGCCGCGACGACGAGCTTTGCGATCAGAATCTCCCGTCGCGGCAACGGCTTCGTGAGGATGTGCACGATCGTGCCGTCGTCGATCTCGGATCCGATCACGCTCGCACCGATGATCAGTGCCATCACCGGCACGACGACTCCGAATCCGAGACCCTGTTCGATCGGCTGGATCCAGTCGGTACTCACGGCGTCGTGCAGGTGGCCCAGCAGCGTCAGCCCGATCAGCAACGCCGGCAACGGCAACAGCAGCCAGATCCGCTTGCGGCCGAGCAGGCTCCGGAGCGTAAGACTGGCAATCGTCATGTTCATCGCACTACCACGCTCCCGGCGAACTCGAGCAAACCAAACGCACGATCATGACGCCACCAGGTACGCGAAGACGCTCTCGAGCGACTCGTCGGACGGCCGCAACTGCGACACCCGCACGCCTTCGCGGATCGCGATACGGGGCAGCGCTCGGGTGAACGCGCCGTAGTCGCTGGCCCGCACCTCGATCGCACCCGCCGCCACGTCGATGCCGGCGACCGACTCCTCACCGAGCAACGCGACCGCCAGCCGACGGTCGTCGGTGGATCGGATCGCGAACACGTGCGGTCGGTGCGTCATCAACCGCCGGATGGTACGGAAGTCGCCCGACGCGGCGAGCCGACCCGACACGATCACCTGTACCGTGCCGGACACCTGCTCGACCTCCTCCAGGATGTGCGAGGAGAAGAGCACCGTGTTACCGGCGGAACCCATGGCGTGCAACAGATCCATCATGTGCAGCCGTTGCCGCGGATCCATGCCGTTGAACGGTTCGTCCAGCAGAAGGACCGGCGGCTCGTGGACGAGGGCGGCCGCGACCCGTACGCGTTGACGCATGCCCTTGGAATACGTCTCCATCCGCCGGTCGGCCGCCTCGGTCATCTCGACCAACTCGATCGCGCGGCGGGCAGCGGTCTTCGGGGCGGCCAGTTTGTGCAGGCGCGCGCTCGCGAGCACGAACTCGTACCCGGTCAAGAAGCCATGGACGGCCTCGCGTTCGACGACGAGCCCGATCTTGCGATAGATGTCCGGGTGGTGCCAGGTCGGTTCGCCGTCGATGGTGACCGTGCCCTGCGACGGTGGAAGGAAGCCGGCCATCATGTGCAGCACCGTCGTTTTGCCGGCGCCGTTCGGGCCGAGCAGTCCGGTCACGCCCGGCGCCAACGACATCGTGACGTCGTTGACCGCGACCACGTTGCCGTACCAGCGGGAGACGGTGGTCAGGTCGACGGTGCTCATACGGAGACCTTTCGGTAACGCAGGAACAACAGCGCGATCGCCACACCGGTCATGGCGACGGTGATGGCGAGGTAGACCGGCCCGTAGCTGCCGAGATCCGTGCCCTGAATGCGGAAGATCCACTCTTTGAGGCCGTCGACGATATCGGGCGGGCTGAACATGTGGCCGACGTTCTTGCCGGTATCGCCGCCGACGATTCCCTCGATCGCACCACCGATCGCGACCGTCAGCAGGAAGTAGCCGGCGATAACCGCGGTCGCGACAGCCGAGCGGCGCAGTAGCGAGGCGATCAGCAGCGCGACCGAGGCGTCGACGATGGCGATGATCGCCGCGAGCACGAGGCCGCCGAGGAAGTCGGTGAACTCGTGCCAGACCGCGTGCCCACCATCCAGCGAGAACGCACCGCCGATGAAGATCACCAGCATCGGCGCGGCGAGGATCGCAAAGACACCGGTCGCGAGCGCGCAGAGTTTCGCGACCGCATAGTCGATGCGGCCGAGTGGTCGCGAGAAGTAGAGCGGCAGCGTCTTGTTCCGCAGATCGCGGCTGACCAACTCGGGTGCGGCGGTCGCGATGAACAGCAGGACGAGCAGCACGCCGTCGTTGGCCAGATCCAGGTAGTGGATCGGCATGGTGCCGGTCTGCGACCGGACGGCCACGTCGACGACCGCGAACAACATCAGGCCCGCGGCGGCGAACCAGGGGAAGATCTTCGACTTCGCGCCGCGACCCAACCCGAACACGGTACGGACGCCGTGCACGTACAGCGACCGGGTGGCGTAGGCGCGGCCCAGCCGTACGCCGGTGTAGCGCTGATATCCGATGTCGTGGATGACACCGGCCGGCTGGCGGATCTGTTCACCGGTGGGCATGTTCGGCGACCTCCTCGGCGGAGCCGGAGCGCTGGGCGAAGAGCTCGGACACGTGGTGGCGCCGCTCGTCGAGTCGGTGCAACGGCAGGTCCAGATCGGCCACGGCCTGCATGATCGTGTCGTACGTCCGGTCCGACTCCAATGGCACGAGCAGCAGCCGCTCCGCTTGCGGGTCCCGGCCCACCCGCAGACCCAACTCGGTCAGGCGGGCGGCGAGGATGTCCGTACCCTCGTCCACCTCGACGGCGAGCACGCCCTGGACGGTGGTCATCGCATCGATGCGATCGGCGCGCAACAACCGGCCGGCCTCGATCGCGACCAAGGTGTCGCAGATGCGTTCGACCTCGCCGAGCAGGTGGGAACAGACCACGACCGCGATGCCGAAGTCGGCACCGATGCGGGAGATCAGCGAGAGCATCCCGTCGCGACCGGCCGGGTCGAGACCGTTCGTCGGCTCGTCGAGGAGCAGTAGATCCGGATCGTGTACGAGTGATTGCGCCAGCTTGACGCGCTGCTTCATACCGGTCGAGTAGCCGCCGATCTGGCGGTACCGCTCCTCGTAGAGTCCGACGTGGCGCAGCGTCTCGGAGGCGCGTTCGCGCGCGACCGCGGCCGGCAGGCCGCTCATCCGTCCCATGTGGGTGACGAACTCGGCGGCCGGCAGATCGGGCGGCAACGCGTCCGACTCCGGCATATAGCCGACCCGGGCCCGGATCGCCTCACCGTCGCGCAGCGGATCGAGCCCGAAGACCCGCACCGCACCGGACGTGGGCGTCAGAAGTCCCAGCATCAGCTTGATGAGCGTCGACTTGCCGGCGCCGTTCGCACCGACGAGGCCGATCACGCCCGGTTCGACGGCGACGGTCAGCGCGTCGAGTGCCGTGACCCGACCGCCGTACCGCATCGTCAACGCTTGAGCTTCGATCATTGGCACACGGTGACCCTAAGGCCGCGGATGCGCAATGCGCCGTCCGCCGCGGCCCCAGAAGTCCCGGATCCACCACCCTTAGGGGTGGTGTCGCACTCCGCATTTCGGTCGTCGTCGGTGGCGCGAGCACCGCGAGCGGGCGCGACGCCGTCAGAGAGCGGCGCGCTCTATCCGCGGACGCCGTGCGTTTTCTGTGCGGCGGTCGATACCCCGGTGGACCGGCTGGTGACCTCCTGGGAAACTATGAGTCTCAGGATCACTGACGCCACCTCAAAGGGGAGCGATGGACGGCTGGGCCGGGCCCGAGGAGTTGCTGCGCGATGCGCCGACCTGGGCACCGAGCCCGGCCGAGCTGGCCGATCTTGAGCTGCTGCTGGCCGGGGCGTATGCACCGCTGCGTGGCTTCCTCGGTGCGTCGGACGTAGCGTCCCTGCGCAACAGCGGTCATTTAACCGACGGTACGGATTGGCCAGTGCCCGTCACGCTGGAGATCCCGGTCCCGGTGGCGGCGATGATCGACCCCGGTGACCCGACCCGGCGAACCCTTGTGTTGACCGACGCGGAGGGCGCGCCGATCGCGGCGATGGAGGTCACCGAGGCAACCGCCTCCGACGGCGGCGTGCTGGTCGGCGGACCGGTGTCCGCGTACGGCGACGGCACGCACGGCGTGTTCCGGCGGCTGCGACACACGCCGGCCCACGTTCGTTCGGCGCTCGGCGACGGTCGCGTGCTCGGCGTGATCGTGGACCGCCCCTTGCACCGGCCGCAGCTGGCCCAGATCGTGCACGCGGCTCGTACGATCGGCGCGAAACTCCTGCTCCTGGTGCCGGTGGCCGGGCCCGGTCCGGATGGTTTGCCGCCCGAATCCCTGGTCCGAGCCGTGCTTGCGGCGGCCGATCGCCTCCCCGGCGTCCAGGTTGTCGCGGTGCCGCTCGCCACGGCGTCGGCCGGCCGCGGCGATGAGGTACGGGACGCGCTGCTCCGCGGCCGGGTGATGGAGAACTATGGCGCCACCCATGCCCTGTCCACGAGCGACGCGATGATCTCCGGCGGCGGATTGCGGGTCCTCGTCCCTCGCGAGTTTGCGTACGACACACGGGACGGCCAGTGGCGATCGGCCGAGGACGTGCCTAAGCGGTTCCGCCGGGTGGCGATGACGCCGGACGAGATCAACGAACTGCTCGACGACGGTAGCCAACTGCCCGAATGGCACACGCCGCCGGCAGTGGCCCGCGAATTGTCGCGTCAGCGGCCGCCGCGCGACACACGCGGATTCGTACTGTTCTTCACCGGCCTGTCCGGCTCAGGGAAGTCGACGATCGCCCGCGGTGTGGCCGATGCGCTGCAAGAGACGGGCGAACGCACGGTCACGTTCCTCGACGGCGACGTCGTGCGGCGCGAATTGTCCGCCGGGCTGACGTTCTCCAAGGCGGACCGCGATCTCAACATCCGCCGGATCGGTTGGGTGGCCGCCGAAGTGGCCCGCCACGGCGGGCTCGCGATCTGTTGCCCCATCGCGCCCTACGCCGCCGCCCGGGCCACCGCTCGCGCGCAGGCGTCGGCGGCCGGGGCGGGCTTCGTCCTGGTCTATGTGTCGACGCCGCTCGAGGTCTGCGAACAGCGGGATCGCAAAGGCTTGTACGCCAAGGCGCGCGCCGGCCTGATCACCGGGATGACCGGCATCGACGACCCATACGAAGAGCCGACCGACGCCGACATCGTGGTCGACACCAGCCGGGTCAGCATCGACCAGGGCGTCCGTACCGTGCTGGAACGGCTCGCGGACGAGGGCTGGATCGCACCCCGTACCCGGACCTGACCGGCTCGGCGCCCGACGTCGGGGCGGGCTGGGAAGGTTTTGGGAAGGTCTTGGGAGCGCGGTCACGTCAGGATGTCACCGCCGACGCAGCGACCTTCGATGCGCGTTGCGTGTCGGCGCTCCGAACACCACGGGGGCGTTCGGAGCGCCGACCCCACGATTGCGTCTTGACCCGGTCGGGCCCCCGGTTGTCCATGGACGTTGGCCGGCAGATCGACCTAGCCGTCGGCGGTAGCTCTGTCCAGCGGTTCGTCGAGCCGCTGAAGATCGGTGGACACGATTCCCTCCAGTAACGTCGGCTTCGGTTGCCGGACAATCTGCAGGGCCTCGGTCAGCTTCCCGCGGGCCGCCTCGATGTCGCCGCGTGCGCGGTCCGCAGCAGCGAGTGCCCGTAGACATTGCGCGGTGCCGGCCAGGTCACCGATCTCGCGAACGTACGCGAGCGCTTGCTCGAATTGCTGCGTTGCCCGATCGAGTTCGCCCCTGGACACGAGCATGAAGCCATGGTGCACCAAGACCTGTGCTTCGCCCAGCCGTATGCCGACCGACCGGTACGCGTCGAGGGCGGCTGCGAATGACTTTTCGGCGCCATCGTCGTGCCCGAGCGCCAAATGCGCTTGGCCGAGATATCGCGCGGCGAGCCCGAATGCGCCTGGACTTTCCAAAATGGCCAGATCCAAGACGGCGCGCTCCCAGTGTGCGAACGCCGACGAGATATCGCCTTCGTGCCGGTCAAACATTCCGAGGAGAGTAGTAACCGTGGCCCGTCCGGTTGCATCACCGAGCCGGTCGAAGATCGCGGCCGCATTGGCCAGATCGGCGCGACCCTCCTGGTAACGCCGCAACTCCAAGCGCGCCTGAGCGTGGATGATCAGTAGGGAGGACTCGTCGCACGGGTCATGCGAGTGCTCGGCCGCGGTGCGGCCCATCTCGACGAGGGCGAGACAATCGTCGAAGTAACGACGCATCTCGAACAAGCTTGCGGCGAGTTTCACCAGCGCGCAGCACACGGCGTCGTCGCCGTCCTTGGCTGCCCGCCGGACAAGTGTCAAAATGTGCGGGCGTTCGGTCTCGAACCACCGCGACGGGTCACTGGCAAGCACCGTCGCGACGTCGACATCCGGGATCCACTGGCGCGACACATCAACCAGACCTATGTATGAGCCGTAGTTGACTCGTTTGTTCGCCGCCGCAGCGACGTACTGGTACACGCCATAAAGCCGGTGCCGGGCGGCGACCAGGCAGCTTGCAATCTCCGCGATCTCGGACTGTTCGAGGGCGTAGGCACGAACGAGGTCGTGGATCTGGAAGTGCGGCCCGATCGCGTCGTGGCCGACAATGTCGACCAAATGGGCATCGAACATCTCGTCCAGGACTTGCTCGGCGTCGCTCAATGTCGAGTCGAGAAGCGCGGCCGCGGCCCAGAGAGACAGGTGGACGAGATCAAGGTCGGCCATTGAACACAATAGGATCTTCGCGTCGGCGCCCAGATCGCGATAGCTCAGCCCAATGCTCACCCGGACGTCGAGTTGGCCATGCGTGAACTGATCCAGCCGCGGCCGCTCCTCCCGTAAGGTCCGCGCAAGCCGCTCGATCGTCCAGTGCGGCCGCACGCGAAGGCGTGCACCGACGATCCGCAACGCCAATGGGAGCTGCCCACACAGCTGAATGAGATCCCGCGCGGCGAGAGGCTCATCGTCTATCCGTCGGCCACCGACCAGCAGCTTCAACAAGTCGACCGCACCGTCTTCATCGAGCACGCGGAGGTCGATGGTCCGCGTCGCCGCCCCGCTGTGCATTCGACTGCGTCCATTGACGATGACTCGATTACCCGGGCCGGGCGGAATCAGCGGTTCGATTTGGGCGTCGTCGCGGACGTTGTCGAGAATCACCAGGACGTTCCGGTCGGCTAGTACCGTTCGGTACATATCGACCTGGTCGTCGAGCGTTGCCCCGGCGGCAGTCTGCACACCGAGCGCACGAAGAAAACGCGCGAGGATCTCGTGCGGCTCCGCAGCCGCGCGCTTATCGGCGCCGCGCAGATCCGCGAACAGTTGTCCGTCGGGAAACTCACCCGCCAGATCGTGCGCGACCCGCAGCGACAACGCAGTCTTCCCGACGCCCGGCGGTCCCGTGATCGACACTACGGACTCGCCAGCGGTGCCGAGCATGTCAGCCAAGGAGGCGAGTTCTTGTTCTCGGCCGGCGAACGTGTGGACATCGGGCGGCAGGGTCCGCGGCACGATGGGGATAAATGTCGCCGCCAAGTCGGCGCCGTCCGGAGCAGTCGATCCTGGACGCGGCTGGGCCTGCACGGGCACCAAACCTGGGTCAACATTGTTCAGGATCGCGCGATGGATCTTGGCCAATCCGCGGACCGGGCATAGCACCCAGTTCGTCATCGAGCCAGCGGCGCCACCGATCGAACATGTGCAATGCGTCGGCCGCTCGACCACTGCGAAACTGGGCGATCATGGCGAGCTCGACGAGCCGTTCGCGCGTCTGGTCCTCGGCCGGCAGGCGCAGGATCCCATCGGCCACCGCTGCATGATTGCCCAAGCCAAGTTCCAGCTCGAAGAGATCCTCCAGCGCTGTCAGCCGCGCCGATTCCAGTGCCTGTCGCATAGGCGGCGCCCCGGTGTGATCCGGCTCGCCGAAAACCGGCCCGCGCCACAAATCCAGAGCAGTGCGCAATTGGTCACGTCCCGCAATGGGCGTGGCGGCCGAACGCCAATCTCGAGCCCGCTGCAGAAACACGTATGCATCGACGATCTGCTCCGGCGCCATCAATGCGTACGCTGACCGGCGCGACTCGATGGTCACGGCGACGTCGGCAGCATCATCGCGAGCGCCAAGACCAGCGGCGGGCTCACGCAGCAACGAGGTCAACGACGCTCGCAGTTCCGACACCCGAGTTTGGAGCACAGCGCGCGCGCTCCGCGGAGGTTCGTCGCCCCACAACAGATCGATGAGGCGGTCGGAGGCGACCGGCCGGCCGACCTCTAACGCCAGCACGCCGAGGATGAAGCGCTCCTGCTGCCGGGAGAACACCAGGGTGCGACCGCCGTGCCGGACCTCGACCGGTCCCAGCACGAGTATCTCCGCCACCGATGCCTCCTCCCTTCCTGCAGCGCTCCAAAACCTACCGCTATCCGTTTCAGCAGCGAATGGTCGTCTCACGGCTGCGTTGGCGCAATGGCCCTTCGTAATGGGCAACACGGCCGGGCCACCGATAAGGCCCCTTGACAGGTAGGGATACTGGGTAAATGAACTGGGCACTGACGGCGGCCGGCTTCGGCGTCGGCATCATCGTCGGCCTGACCGGCATGGGCGGCGGCGCCCTGATGACGCCCGTACTAGTGATCTTCTTT
Source organism: uncultured Actinomycetota bacterium (assembly GCA_963724705.1). GTDB lineage: Bacteria > Actinomycetota > Actinomycetes > Mycobacteriales > Micromonosporaceae > DASQPR01. Next base: position 75,469 of record CAVRVS010000002.1, on the reverse strand, counting down.
GGCATTCCGCCGCTCGCCGCGGTCTCCAGCGACCTGGTCGCGAGCGCCGTGATGAAGCCGGTCGGCTCCCTCGTTCACATCCGACACGGCCGCGTGAATTGGAGTCTGGTGCGCTGGCTCTGCCTGGGCAGCGTGCCGGCCGCCTTCGCGGGCGTACTCGTCAACAAGGCGCTCGGCAACGGCCAGTCGCTGCAGAACGCTGTGCAGATCGCGCTCGGCGTAGCGCTCCTACTGGCCGTGGCCGGCCTTGTTATGCGCGCCTTCCTCCGCATGCGCGATCACGCGCGCCGCCGTGCCGCCGCCCGGTCCGGCCTGAGCGGCCCGATCGACGGCCGCCGGTCCGCGCTGGCCCATATCCAGGTACGGCCACTCGCCACCGTCCTGCTCGGCGCCGTCGGGCGGTCTGGTCGTCGGCATGACGAGCGTCGGCTCCGGCTCGCTGATCATTGTCGTCCTACTTGCGCTCTACCCGACGCTGCGCGGTGGCGACGTTGTCGGCACGGATCTGGTGCAGGCAGTGCCGCTGGTCGCCTCGGCCGCCCTCGGCCACCTGATCTTCGGTGACTTCCAGTTCAGCGTGACGGCCGCGTTGTTGATCGGCTCGATCCCCGGAGTGTTCCTGGGCGCGCAGGTCTCGGCACGGGCGCAGGGCGGCTTCATCCGGCGCGCGCTCGCGGTGGTGCTGCTCGCGAGCGCGCTCAAGCTTCTGCACGCATCGAACACGGAACTGATCGCGGGCGTTGCGGCCGCCGCCGTGCTCGGGCCAGTCGCTTGGGCCTGGGTACGCCGTCGCAACGGTCTGCCGGCACTCGCGAGTCACGAGGGCGTACCGGCATCCGATGCGAACACGACGACAACGACGGCCTTGCGAACGGACGAACTGGCCAGCGAGCGAGGCTGACCCGGCACCGACGGTTTGCTCCGCTAATCAACGGGTGTGCCCGGATTAATGCCTGATCGGGCGATCGGGCAATTGGTGGCAGACAGCGGCGGACGCCGTACGGCCGCAGGCGCGATATGCAGGCACTTTTCGACTGCGAGCCACAACCCATGGCGGCATTCATGTCGTTTTTTCTATACACATGAGCCTCCAACCCATCTCATCACTCGTTATCCGGACGACAGCGTTTGATCTGGACACGACGAATGATCGGACGGACGCATGATCGACACAGCCCAGCCGATGCGCAATGCCCGGCCGTACCGTGTGGCTCCCGGGCGTACCCGGGGCCCGGAGACCACTGTGAAGCCGGCATCGACCACGGCGGCCGATCTCCCCAGCGTCGGCGTCGTCATCCCGACCCGCGACCGTCCCGAGGCCATGGGCCAAGCGTTGAAGGCCGTGCTGGCGCAGGACTACGCCGGTCCGATGCGGGTGATCGTGGTCTACGACGGGACGCCGCCCGACTACCTGCTGGCCCGCGCCCTGCCGCGGCCGGTCATGGTGCTGTCGAATTGGCGTACGCCTGGTCTCGCCGGCACCCGCAACACGGGAGTCCTGGGGCTCGACACCGATCTCGTCGCGTTCTGCGATGACGACACCGAGTGGGCGAGCGGAAAGCTCACGGCCCAGGTGGCAGCGTTGACGGCCCGGCCGGAGTCAGAGTTCGTCACCTGCGCGATCGAGGTCGAGCACGCGGGGCGCCGTACGCCACGGCTGGCCGACCAGGACACCGTCCGCGTCGAGGACCTCGTCGCCGCTCGCATGGAGATGCTCCACTCGTCGACGTTCCTGGTGCGTCGGACCGCGCTGCTCGGTGGGCTCGGCTTGGTCGCCGAGGATGCGCCAGGCAGCGACAACGAAGACTGGGACCTGCTGCTCCGGGCCGCGAAACGGTCCCCCGTCGTACACGTTGACCAGGCCCTCGTACGGGTCCACTGGCCACGACGGCCGCATTCCGCGTACGAGTATGCGACCCGGATCTCCTCGCTGCGCTGGATGATGACACGGCATCCGGAGATCCGCGGCTGTCGACCCGGCGCCGCTCGCGTCTACGGCGAACTCGCGTGCTGGTCCGCCGCGTCGGGCAACCGGCGGGACGCGTGGTATTTCAGCGCCAAAGCGATCCGGAACAATTGGCGCGAACCCGGGACGGCGATGGCGATCGCGGCCGCGAGCGGTGTCGTACGGGCCGATCGGGTGCTCGGTGCGTTGGACCGGCGCGCTTGGGGCACCTGACCGTCGCTCACCGCTACAACCGTCACTGATTCGTGTCGGTCGGCACGGCTATCGTTGGCGCATGCCTTCCGGGGACCATCCCTCCGTCGACGATTCGTCCGTCGTGCGTGACGAATGGGTCGCGGTCGCGCCAGGCGTGCGGCTGCATCTGCGGCGATGGTTTCCGCCGAAGGCGTCACGACCCGGTGCCGGCGACCGGCCACGCCCGCGAGACTTCGTTCTCGTGCACGGCCTGTCGTCGAACGCTCGCCTGTGGGACGAGGTCGCGGTCCGCCTCGCCGCGAGCGGTCACGAAACCACCGCGGTCGACCTGCGCTCGCACGGCGAGAGCGATGCGCCCGACGACGGGTACGACACGGCGACGGCCGCCGACGACGTCGCAACAATCGCGAGTCACCTGGGCATCGCCGGCGCGGTGGTCGCTGGTCAATCGTGGGGTGGCAATGTCGTCATCCGGCTCGCCGCCGAACACCCGGAGATCGTGGCGGCCCTTGCTCTGGTCGACGGCGGGTGGTTCAGTCCGGGCGATACGTTCGACTCCTGGGCATCGGCGGAGCGTCGGATGCGTCCGCCCGATGTGGACGGCCAGCCGGCCAGCACCATGCGCGCTCGGATGCGGGCGGCATATCCGCTATGGAGCGATACCGCGATCGAAGCGACGGTGGCCAATCTCCGGGAAGACGCGGACGGGACAATCCATCGCCGGCTGAGCATCGAGCACCACATGCAGATCGCGCGGAGCATGTGGGACGATCCGCCAGCCGCGTACTATCCGCGGGTTGCCGTCCCCGTGTTGCTCATGCCCGCGCTCCCGGATGATGCGGACGCGGCGGCCGTCCGTCGCGAGCGGATCATGCGAGCGGCCGCCGCGCTGCCCGACGCCAGGATCAGCGAGTATCTGGGCGGCGATCACGATCTGCATGCCCAGCAGCCCGGGCGGGTCGCCGACGATCTGTTAGCGCTGGCGGCCCGGTTGGATCTGTTGGCACCGACCGCCCGGTTGGATCTGTTGGCACCGACCGCCCAGTTGGATCTGTTGGCACCGACCGAACAGTTGGACGATGTCAGCGCGCTCGACCCGGCGAGCGAAGGGTCGACGCGATGACGCGACTGCTCGTCATGATGGGCTCCGGCGAGACGGCGCCGACGATGATCAAGCCGCATCGTGAGTTCTTCGCACGCCTCGGCGACGCACCGGCGGTCGTTCTCGACACTCCGTACGGCTTCCAGGAAAACGCCGACGACATCTCCGACCGGGCGGTGGCCTACTTCGACGCGAGCGTCGGGCGCAAGGTGAACGTGGTGTCGTGGCGGAGTCGCGACCTCGGACCGGCCGCCCGCGCCCGAGCGCTCGCTGACCTCGGCGACGCCGGCTGGATTTTCGCCGGTCCGGGCAGCCCGACCTATGCGTTGCGGCAATGGCGCGACACCGAGGTCCCGCAGCTCATCACGGATCGGCTCAAGCGCGGCGGTGTGGTCGTCTTCGCCAGCGCCGCCGCGCTCACCCTCGGTTCACACACTGTGCCGGTGTACGAGATCTACAAGGCGGGCGAGTCACCGGCCTGGGCCGAGGGGCTCGACATCGTCCGGCAGGTGACCGGCATGCCGGTCGTGGTGGTGCCGCACTACGACAATGCCGAAGGCGGCCACCACGACACGCGGTTCTGCTACCTGGGCGAACGTCGCCTGTCGCAGATGGAGCAGATGCTGCCCGACGACACCTTCATCATCGGCGTCGACGAACACACCGCCGTCACGCTTGATCTGGACGCCACCACGGCGACGGTGTCCGGCAACGGAACGATGACGATCCGCCGTCACGGCGCGAGCACGGTCTTCGGCAGCGGGACGGTGCTCACGTTCGACGAACTCAACCGCGAGCACCCCGGTTCGGCGTCGGAGCGACGATCCTCCGATTCAGCCGCTCGGCCGGACGGGGCGGCCGCGGCGGACGGATCCGCGCCGGTGATCCTCGCGGCCGAAGCCGATCGGCTCAACGCGGCGTTCGCGGCGGCGGTCGCGGCCGGCGACGCCGACGGCTGTGTCGCGGCGGTGCTCGATCTCGATCAGTTGTTGACCGAGTGGGCGTCCGACCTTTCCGACGACGTCGGCTACGCGCGCACCGTCTTCCGCCAGATGATCGTGCGACTCGGCGACCTCGCGGGCACCGTCGATCCCAAGGCAGTCGCGCTGCCCGCCGTGCTGGACCTCGTGTGCGAGATCCGGAGCGCAGCGCGGGCCAGCCGGGATTTCGCCACCGCGGACACCATTCGCGACAAGCTCGGTATGGCCGGGATCGAGATCCGCGACACCCCGGGCGGCGCCACCTGGCACCTCAGCTAGCCCTGGCGCGGGCGAGACCTCACATCGAGATCTTCGATCACCGCGCGCGTTCTCCTGCGGCTGAGCGTCACCGCAGGGTCGTTATGGATCATCCTTGACCTCGCTGCTGTTCCGAAGTCGTGGATCTAGGAAGCACGGCGGCAAGGGGGCGGGGGCCCGGCTCGCCGGACCCCCGCTGAGGGACGCAGGGGATGATCCCCATGCTGGTGTTCACCCGGCCTGAGCAGAGCGCTGGCGGTGACCCGCCAGGTTGTCGGGAGACCCAGGCCGACGCGTGACCGCGCAAGCCGCGTTCACGTTGGTATCAACGACACATGCCGGCCGCCGGTGACGGACAAATCCCTATATCACCCGATGAGACGGCACGCGATCAGATGGCACACTGCCGACACGCGGACGACGTATCACAAACCGAGCCGGGACGACGAGCGCGCTGGTTGGACGTACCCGTCAAACACCGGTCGGCCGGAGCGCAATGCCCCGGCCGACCTCAACCACGACGAACGTCAGGCGCCGACCTTACGGGCCAGGTTGTCGTTCAGTGCGTTCATGAACTCATCGGTGGACAGCCACGGCGCGTCCGACGCGATGAGCAGCGCGAGGTCCTTGGTCATCTGACCACCCTCGACGGTCTCTACGCAGACCTGCTCCAACGTATCGGCGAACGCCGTCACCTCGGGCGTGTTGTCGAGCTTGCCCCGGAAGGCGAGCCCCCGCGTCCACGCGAAGATCGAGGCGATCGGGTTTGTCGAGGTCTTCTCGCCCCGCTGCCACTGCCGGTAGTGCCGGGTCACGGTGCCGTGCGCCGCCTCGGCCTCGCACGTGCGGCCGTCCGGCGTCATGAGCACGGAGGTCATCAGGCCGAGCGACCCGAAGCCCTGGGCGACCGTGTCGGACTGGACATCGCCGTCGTAGTTCTTGCACGCCCAGACGTAGCCGCCCTCCCACTTGAGCGCGGCGGCGACCATGTCGTCGATGAGCCGGTGCTCGTACGTGAGGCCAGCCGCCTTGAAGTCGGCCGCGAACTCGGACTCGAAGATCTCGGCAAACAGATCCTTGAAGCGACCGTCGTACGCCTTGAGGATCGTGTTCTTGGTCGACAGGTAGACCGGGTAGTTGCGGTCGAGGCCGTAGCGGAACGATGCCCGGGCGAAGTCGCGGATCGAGTCGTCGTAGTTGTACATGCCCATGGTCACGCCGCCGCCGGGGAAGTCGGCCACCTCGAACTCCATCGGCGCGCCGCCGTCGGCGGGCTGGTAGGAGATGGTGACCTTGCCCGGGCCGGGCACCACGAAGTCGGTGGCCTTGTACTGGTCGCCGTGCGCGTGGCGGCCGATGATGATCGGCTTTGTCCAGCCGGGCACCAACCGCGGCACGTTCGACATGACGATCGGCTCGCGGAACACGACGCCGCCGAGGATGTTGCGGATCGTGCCGTTCGGCGACCGCCACATCTTCTTCAGGCCGAACTCTTCGACGCGGGCCTCGTCCGGGGTGATCGTGGCGCACTTGACGCCCACGCCATGGCGCTTGATCGCGTTCGCCGAGTCGATCGTGACCTGGTCATCGGTCGCGTCGCGGTGCTCGATGCCGAGGTCGTAATACTCGAGGTCGACGTCGAGATACGGCCGGATCAGCTGCTCACGGATCTGCTTCCAGATGATCCGGGTCATCTCGTCGCCGTCGATCTCGACGACGGGGTTGGTTACCTTGATCTTCGCCATGGTCGGTGGCGCTCCTCTCGGATCTCATTAACAGTACGAGCGTACTGGAAGACCGCCCGGCGGCACAGTCCGGGGCGTCCTCATCCGTCGCAACGCATTTGAGCTGCACAAACACTGGTGGGTACGGCCACGGCTCGGTACTGTCACGGCTTGTGTCCGCCTCGTCGCCCCCCGCGGCTCGCACAGCGACCCGACATCGCGTGCGACGCAACGCGCATCACCGTCGTCGCGTCATCGTCGTCGGGGCACTCCTCGGCCTCGCCGCGGTCGCGATTGCCGTCGAGTTTGCCCGCGACGCGGTCACACCTCGACTGTTCCACGCGGCGAACGGTCTTGTCGGAAACGTGCCGATCGGCATGGCGGTCGCCGGATGGTGCACGTACGGACTGCTGCCGCTCGCGGCCATCCTCCTCGATCGCGATCACCGCCGCCGCTACGGCCGGCCGGACGTCGGACCACTGTCCGACAGCACATTGCTCATGCAGCGGATCAAGGCATCCGACGGGCACCGTCTAGCCCGTCGTTCCTGGTACGTCTGGTGCTGGCGCCTGCCCGTGGCCGCGCTGATCGCACTCGCCGTCGTGTTCCTGCCGATTCCCGGCGACGGCCACGACGATCTCGTGGCCAGGATGCAGACGACGCGCGGCGGAGCCGCGTTCCTGATCGGCTGGCAGTGGGCCTGCGTGGCGGCCGTACTCGGCGTGATGTTCATCGTCATGGGCCCGGTCATCACGGCGCTGCGGCCGCGTGATCCGGACGGCCAGGTCCGTGCGGAGTCGCGGCGACTGCCCGTCGGCGCGTACGTCACCGCGGCAGCGCTGTCACTGGCCGCCCTCGCCGTCGCCATCGGATCCGCTTAGGGCGCGAGCCTCTCGGATGCGCCCTCCCCCGCACTTGTACGGAAGTTGGGCGGCCGCAAGCCGGAACACTGGCCAACTTCCGTACAAATGCGCGAGGACGACGAACGGCGACGGCGAGGGCGCCGGCGAACGCCGCGGGCGCCGAGCGGCACCTACATGCTGGCGACGTCGGCCTGCTTCGCCCGAACGGCTTCCGCTGCCTCGCGCAACGAAGCGAGTTCGGTGTCGGTGAGATCGGTCTCGATGACCTTCCGTACGCCGGTCGCGTCGATCTCGGCCAACACACCGAGGTAGACGCCGGAGATGCCGAACTCGCCCTCGACCCACGCACACACCGGAATCACCTCGCCGGAGTCTTCGGCGACGGCCTTGGCCATCCGGGCGGCGGCGGCCGACGGTGCGTAGTACGCCGAGCCGGTCTTCAAGAGTGCGACAACCTCGGCGCCGCCGTTGCGCGTACGCACGACCAGTTCCTCGATCTTGTCGGCGGTCATGCACGCGGTCCAGCGGCTTGCCATCCACGGTGCAGTGCGACGGCACCGGCACCATGGTGTCGCCGTGCGAGCCGAGCGTGAGCGTCTTTACCGACTTGACCGGGACGCCGAGTTCCTCGGCGACGAAGTTGGTGAAGCGCGCGGTGTCGAGCACACCGGCCTGGCCGAGCACGCGATTGCGCGGGAACCCGGTCGCGATCTGGGCCAGCGCCGTCATCTCGTCGAGCGGGTTCGACACGACGATCACGACCGCGTTCGGCGCGTACTTGGCCACGTTCTCGGCGACCTGGCGGACGATCTTGGCATTCGTCCCGAGCAGATCCATCCGGCTCATGCCCGGCTTGCGCGGCAGCCCTGCGGTGATCACGACGACGTCGGAGCCCTCGATCGCTTCGTAGCCCTCACCGTTCGGGCCAGTGGTCACGCCGACGACCTTGGTCTCGAAGCCCTCGATCGGGCGCGACTGGTTGAGGTCGAGCGCCACGCCGGCGGGCTTGCCATCGACGATGTCGGTGAGCACGACGGTCTCGAACACGTCGAACTCGGCCAGCCGCTGCGCGGTCGTGGTGCCGTAGAAACCGGCGCCGACGACGGTTACCTTCTTGCCCATCGGACTACATCTCCCAAGGTCATCGATTGTGTTTCAACGTCCGCACGATATCGCCACCACGGTCGGTCCACCCGGCGCGGGCATAATCTTGTGGCCCACGCGACCGGCCATCAGCGAGCCGCCCGGGCCTCGGCCAGCTCGACGACGTTGGTGAGCAACATCCCCCGGGTCATCAGACCGACGCCGCCGGGCATCGGGGCGAGATGTCCGGCGACCTCCCGTACGTCCGGAGCGACGTCGCCGACGAGCTTCGTCTTGCCGTCCGCGAGCTCGACCCGCGAGATGCCGACGTCGAGCACGGCCGCGCCCGGCTTCACCATCTCCGCGGTGATCAGCCCGGGTACGCCGGCGGCGGCGACCACAATGTCCGCCGACCGTACGTGCGCCGCGAGGTCACGCGTACCGGTGTGGCACAACGTCACCGTGGCATTCTCGCTGCGTCGGGTCAGCAGCAGTCCGAGCGGCCGGCCGACGGTCGTCCCGCGACCGACGACGACGACCTCGGCCCCGGCGATCGGCACGTCATATCGCCGGAGCAGATCGACGATGCCGCGCGGGGTGCACGGCAGCGGAGCGGCCTTGCCCAGGACGAGCCGGCCGAGGTTGACCGGATGCAGGCCGTCGGCGTCCTTGGCCGGATCGACCGCTTCGAGAACGGCGAGCTCGTCCAGACCCTTCGGCAGTGGCAGCTGCACGATGTAGCCGGCACACGTCGGGTCCGCGTTCAGTTCCGCCACGGCGTCGAAAACCTGCGACTGCGTTGCCGTTCCCGGCAGATCCCGCCGTATCGACGCGATGCCGAGTTCGGCGCAGTCGCGATGCTTGCCGGCGACGTACGCGCGCGAGCCGGGGTCGTCACCGACGAGAACCGTACCGAGCCCCGGCACCACGCCGCGGTCGGCGAGGGCCTTGATACGTACCCGGAGTTCGTCTTTGATTGTGGCGAGCGTGGCTTTGCCATCCAGAATCGTCGCGGTCACGTGTGCCGATCTTGCCATATGGCACATTCCGCGACCGAGCTGGCAACAAATGGGGTGTCTGAGCGATGCGAACGCCCGCTAAAGTCGCACGTTCAGACATCGAAAGATGTCACACCGACGGATCCCGCGCTGGCTCGTGCCACCAATGATGGGCGCAGTCGCCAGACACCGATCGGACAGGGAACAATTCGCTAACGAGGAGAAGCATGAACTGGTACCTGGAGGTACTGAAGAAGTACGCCACATTCGGGGGCCGTGCGCGACGCACGGAGTTCTGGATGTTCGTGCTGATCAACTTCATCATCGATGCGGTCCTCAACATCGTCCAGCGGTCCACCGGCAGCACGATCGTGCTGGTCATCTCGTCGCTCTACGGCCTAGCCGTGTTGATCCCGGGCATCGCCGTCACCGTGCGTCGACTCCACGACACGGGCCGGTCGGGCGGCTGGTGGTTCATCGGGCTGATCCCGATCGTCGGGTGGATCATCCTGATCGTGTTCTGCGCGCAGGACAGCCAGCCGGGACCGAACCAGTACGGCCCGAATCCCAAGCAGATCAACGCCGGGCCTGAACCGGCATGGCCGGGCGCACCGGTCGCCTGAGGACTCTCACCCAGCCTCACAACCCGACCTGAGCCGCGGACACCATTCGGTGTCCGCGGCTTGTTCGTGCGGCGGCCAGGATCGGTGATCGACCGTGAGCGTCAGTGGAAGAAGTGCCGCGTACCGGTGAGGTAGAGGGTGATGCCCGCGGCCTCGGCCGCCGCGATCACCTCGGGATCATGTATCGAGCCGCCCGGCTCGACCACCGCGCGAATGCCCGCGTCCGTCAGGATCTCGAGCCCGTCCGGGAACGGGAAGTACGCGTCGGACGCCGCGACCGCGCCGACGAGACGCTCAGCGCCGGCGCGCGCCACCGCGAGCCGGGCCGCGTCGACGCGGTTCACCTGCCCCATCCCGACGCCGACCGTGCCACGGTCGTGGGCGATCAGGATCGCGTTCGACTTCACCGATCGGATCGCTCGCCACGCGAACGCCAGATCGGCCAGCGTGGCCGCGTCGACGGGACTGCCGGTGGCCAACGTCCACGTTGCCGGGTCGTCACCGGGGGCGTCGATCCGGTCGGCGGTTTGGGCCAGCAGGCCACCGGAGATCTGCCGAGTCTCGACACGTTCGGCCGTCCACACCGGGGCGATGAGCACCCGAAGATCTTTCTTTTTCGCGAGCAACTCCAGCGCGTCGTCGTCGTAGCCGGGCGCGATGATGACCTCAGTGAAGACGCCCTTGAGTTGGGCCGCCATCTCGGCCGTGACGGTGCGGTTGACCGCGATGACGCCGCCATAGGCGGACTGCGGATCGCACGCATGAGCCTTGCGGTGGGCCTCGGCAACGTCGACGCCGATGGCGATCCCGCACGGGTTCTGGTGCTTGATGATGGCGACGCATGGCTCGGTGAAGTCGTTCGCGCTGCGCCAGGCGGCATCGCCGTCGATGTAGTTGTTGTAGGACATCTCCTTGCCCTGCAGCTGCGTCGCTTGCGCAATGCCGTGCGATCGGGATGGGTCGAGGTAGAGAGCCGCCTGCTGGTGCGGATTCTCCCCGTAGCGCAGGGTGGTTTCGAGCGTGGTGGCGATGCCACCGAAGGCCGGCCACCACTCACCGGCGGCCATGGCCTCCTGCACGGCAAACCATTCGGCGATAGCGACGTCGTAGGCCGCGATGTCCGCGAACGCACGCGCGGCCAACGCCCGACGCTGCGCGAGGGTGAGGCCGCCGCCTTCCACGGCCTTGATGACATCCGGGTACGCAACCGGCGACGTCACGACGGCGACGTTGGCGTGGTTCTTTGCGGCCGACCGCACCATCGCCGGCCCGCCGATGTCGATCTGTTCGATGCAGCCGTCGAAGTCGGCGCCCGACGCGACCGTCTCGGTGAACGGATAGAGGTTGCTGACCAGCAGGTCGAACGGCTCGATGCCGAGCTCGGTCAGCTGCTGAGCGTGCGTGTCCAGACGAAGGTCGGCGAGGAGACCCGCGTGCACCTTGGGATGCAACGTCTTCACGCGGCCGTCGAGGCACTCCGGGAAGCCGGTGAGCTGCTCGACCCGCGTGACCGGCAAGCCGAGCGACTCGATGTGCGCCGCCGTCGACCCGGTCGACACGATCTCGGCGCCGGCACCGGACAGCGCGTGGGCCAGCTCATCCAGCCCGGCCTTGTCGTAGACGCTGATCAGCGCTCGCTTGATCGGTCGACGTCCAGCGTCGGCAGCGCTCATCGGAGCGTCACTGACGGCACCGTTGCTCATCTGAGCGTCACTCATGCCCGTCCTCGCTTCGCGTCGGACGCGCATGAGGCACGGCCACACTGAGCCTTCTGATTCGCTCGCTGACGCTCACTCATGGGATCGTGACCTTTCGTCCGTTGATGGTCCAGCCGTGGCGCACCATGCGGCCCACGACATCGACGAGTTGCCGCCGCTCCGCGTGCTTGATGCGCTCGGTCAGTGTTTCCTCGGTGTCGCCGTCCTGGACCGGCACGGTGACCTGCGCAATGATCGGTCCGGTATCGATGCCGCCGTCCACGAAGAACAGCGTGGCACCGGCGATCTTGACGCCGTAGGCAAACGCGTCGCGCGGACCGTGGATGCCGGGGAAGCTCGGCAACAGCGCGTTGTGGGTGTTGATATAGCGGTCGCCGAAGGCGCCGAGGAATTCGTCCCCGACGAGCTTGAGAAAGCCCGCCGATATCACGAGATCGGGCTCGAACGGTTCGATCGCCGCCGTCAGGGACGCATCCCACTCCGACCGCGTGGAAAACGACTTCACCGACCGTACGAACGTCGGGACATCTGCCTTCTCGGCCCGGGTCAGACCTTCGATGCCGGGACGGTCGGCACCGACGGCGACGATCTGGGCACCGTAGGCCGGATCGGCACATGCGTCGAGGAGAGCCTGCAGATTGGTGCCGATGCCGGAGACGAGCACAACGAGCCGTGCGGTCACCTGCGCAACCCTACAGGCGGCACCACGGCCAACCCCCGTCGACCCGGAGTCGGGCCTCGGCCTACGCCCGCGAAGAGTTGGTCGTCGCCGCGACCTGTGCGCCGGTCAGGGCGCCGATGGCGATGCCGAGCCCCCCGATCAACGCGAACTCCCAGCCGACCTGGCCGGTGTTGGCGAGCGCGCTGCCGCCCAGCGCGCCGGCACCGGCAAATCCGATGACGGCGAGCGCGATCGCCGCCACCGGGGCAGCCAGGAGTGTGGCGCCGACCAGGGCGCCCCGACTCACCGGGCGGTTCGGATCGGCGCGGGACCGGCGCGCGAGCAACACGCCAGCGACCAGCCCGGCGATCACCGGCGTCGCGAGGAGAATCTGTCCGGCACCGGTGATCGCCTGGTCTGGGAGACCCGCGAACACCGGCAGTTCCGGAACTTGTCCGAGGGTGAAACCCGGGCCGGCCAAATACGCGGATGCCCACACGGCGAGGTTCGGCGCGTACGCGAGACAGACGAGCACGATCCCGAGGTCGCCGGCGAAGCCCAGATGCATGTTGCGCAGGATCGACGTCGCCGTTGCTCCGGCCACCGCGATCTGCACGCCGACGGCGATCGCACCGGCCGCGAGCAGGAAGGATACGGAGACGATCGCCGTCCGTACGCCGTCGCGGACCGCGTACGGGGTCCGGGTCCGCAGACGCCGGGCGAACCCGCTGTGCGGCCACGCGCCGAAGAACGCGGCGACTAGCGCGAGCCCGCCGAAGGTGAGACCGGCCCGCAGAATCGGTACCTCCAGTCCCCGGCTCCGGGCGAGCGCCGCCGCCGCCGCACCGAGCAACCCGTACGGGATCGCGACCGATGCCGCGACCACGACCGCCGGCCGGACCGACCGAGCCCGGCGTACGCCCAGTGCCCGCGTGGTGTTGCGCCCAGCCCGTACGCATCGCCAGATCGCCAGCGCCGTGACCGCCAATGGCACGAGCGTGATCGGCTGCCCGTCGAGTCGCAGCGGCACCCCGTGTCCGAGCAACCAGGCCGCCATCCCGTACCGGAGGGTCGTCGCCACCGGTGGCCGCGGGGAGCCGACCAGCGTGACCGCCGCGACCGTGACCAGGATCGGCACGAATGACCACGCGGCCGCCCACAAAGCGTTGATGACGGCCGCGACCGACAACGGGGCGCGCCGGCCCCGGCCGGGCTCGGGCCGGCGCCGCGCGGGCCGGCGTTGCACGGGCAGCACAACCGTCGGCCGCGCGGACACGTCATCGTCCGGAGCGACCGACGATCCGTTCCTCCTCGAGAGCGATTCGTCGGCATCGGTGGGCGACATCGTGTCCGGCGCATCCGCGGGGTGGTCCGGGGTGGCAGCCATCGCCCTTGACTCTCTCAAACGACGGCCGGCCGGTCATGTATGACCGGCCGGCCGAACGCCCACAATGTGCGAGCTAGCGCGCTTGCATGATCTCTCGCATCAGCTGGGCCGTCTCGCTCGGCGTCTTGCCGACCTTGACCCCGGCCGCCTCCAACGCCTGCTTCTTCGCGTCGGCGGTGCCGGCCGAGCCGGAGATGATCGCACCGGCGTGGCCCATCGTCTTGCCCTCGGGCGCGGTGAAGCCGGCGATGTAGCCGACCACCGGCTTCGTGACGTTTGCCTTGATGAAGGCGGCCGCGCGCTCTTCGGCGTCGCCGCCAATCTCGCCGATCATCACGATCGCGTCGGTGTCCGGATCGTTCTGGAACGCTTCCAGTGCGTCGATGTGAGTCGTCCCGATGACCGGGTCGCCACCGATGCCGACCGATGTGGAGAAGCCGAAGTCCCGCAACTCGTACATCAGTTGGTAGGTCAGCGTGCCCGACTTCGACACGAGGCCGATGCGGCCGGCCGGTGTGATGTCGGCCGGGATGATGCCCGCATTGCTCGCGCCCGGCGATGCGATGCCCGGGCAGTTCGGCCCGACGACCCGGGTCTTGTTGCCAGACGCCACATTGTGCGCCCAGGCGGCGGTCGAGTCATGCACCGGAATGCCTTCGGTGATGACGATCGCGAGCGGAATGGCCGCGTCGATCGCTTCGACGATCGCCGCTTTGGCAAAACGCGGGGGTACGAAAATGACAGTGACGTCGGCGCCGGTCGAACTCATCGCCTCACCGACGGAGTTGAAGACGGGCAACGTCGTGCCGCCGAAGTCGACCGATTGGCCGCCCTTGCCGGGCGTGACCCCGCCGACGACGTTCGTGCCGGCCGCCAGCATCCGCCGGGTGTGCTTCGACCCTTCCGAGCCGGTCATGCCCTGCACGATGACCTTGGAGTCCTTTGTCAACCAGATTGCCATGTCACGCCCCCACGGCTGCGAGCTCGGCGGCGCGCTTCGCGGCACCGTCCATGGTGTCCACCCGTTCGACGAGCGGGTTCGCCGCCGCGTCGAGGATCGCTCGCCCGGCCTCGGCGTTATTGCCATCCAGGCGTACGACCAGCGGCTTGGTGACCGCTTCGCCCCGGTCGGCGAGCATCGCGAGCGCGTGCACGATGCCGTTGGCGACCGCGTCACAAGACGTGATCCCGCCGAACACATTGACGAACACGCTCTTGACCGACGGGTCGGACAGGACGATCTCCAGACCGTTGGCCATGACGGTCGCCGACGCGCCGCCGCCGATGTCGAGGAAGTTGGCCGGGCGCACCCCGCCATACTCCTCCCCCGCGTACGCGACAACGTCCAGAGTGGACATCACCAGGCCGGCGCCGTTGCCGATGATGCCCACGGTGCCATCGAGCTTGACGTAATTGAGATCGCGCTCCTTGGCCCGCTGCTCCAGCGGATCGGAAGACTCGACGTCTTCCAACGCCTCGTGATCCGGGTGGCGGAACGTGGCGTTGTTATCGAAGGTCACCTTCGCATCGAGCAGCAGGACGCGACCGTCGGCTACCTTCGCGAGCGGATTCACCTCGACCAGAAGCGCGTCCTCGGCGACGAACGTCTGCCAGAGCTGCATCGCGATAGCGATGATCTGATCGGCGACATCGGCCGGAAAGCCGGCGGTCGCCACGATCTCGCGCGCGGTCGCCTCGTCGACGCCTTTGTTCGCGTCGATCGCGACCTGGGCGACCTTCTCGGGTGCCTCGTGCGCGACCTGTTCGATCTCCATGCCGCCGGCCGTGCTGGCGATGCAGAGGAACGTACGGTTTGCGCGATCCAGGAGGTAGGAGAAGTAGTACTCCTCCACGATGTCGGCCGTCTCGGTGACCATCACCTTGTGGACCGTGTGGCCCTTGATGTCCATGCCGAGAATGTCGGTGGCCCGGGCTTCCGCCTCGGCCGAGTCCACGGCGAGCTTGACGCCACCGGCCTTGCCACGGCCGCCGACCTTCACCTGTGCCTTGACGACCGAACGGCCACCGAGGCGTTCCGCGATCGCTCGAGCTTCCTGCGGCGTCGTGGCCACGCCGCCGTCCAGCACCGGCAGCCCGTGCCGGGCGAACAGGTCGCGCCCCTGATATTCGTACAGGTCCATGTTCGCCTGTCCCGCTCCTCGACTAGCTCCGCCGGCATCGTTACCGGCCGAGTGGCTCGCCGCCCGCTCCCGCGACCGGAAGCTAGGCCCATCGGGCGCAGCCTAGCCACCGTGGCCAGCGGACAGGCGCCAAGGGTGGCGCCTGTGCCCTACCGCACACGCGGTCGTCCGGCGGTCACGTGCGCCGGAGGCCGCCGTACCGCTGGATTGGCCCTGAGCCGGCGCGTAACCCGCCGCCGCGCCCATCGTTGTGCACAACGTCGAGCCGACATCAAAGGCGGCCGATGCCCTGTCGGTCGAGGGGTGGCGGCGGGGCATCGTGCGTGAGAGACCGGGCGTATGAGGGGTGCGTCCGGTCTCTCTTTGTGCCTCTTTGGCTTTGGTTTTTCGGGGGCAGTCCGCCACTCCGGGCGGTCAGGCTTGATCCCTGCGTGGCGGACTGTCCCCGAAAAACCTGCCCAGCACAAGGATCGCCGGATGGCGTAAGGGCTATCGGGGTGGGCGTGATACGGAGAACGGTTCAGTGGTTAGGAGACCGGAGTGGCGACGTGGGTGCGGACCCAGTCGACGATGGACTGTGTGGTCGCGCCCGGCGTGAAAATCTTCGAAACGCCGATGCGGGTGAGTTCGGGGATGTCGGCGTCCGGAATGATCCCGCCGCCGAAGACGACCATGTCCGCGGCCCCGCGTTCGGCCAGCAGCTCGACAACGCGCCGGAACAACGTCATGTGGGCGCCGGACAGCACCGACAGTCCGATCGCATCGGCGTCCTCTTGGATCGCTGTCTCCACAATCTGTTCCGGCGTCTGGTGCAGACCGGTGTAGATGACTTCCATGCCGGCATCGCGCAGGGCACGGGCGACAACCTTGGCGCCGCGATCGTGGCCGTCGAGGCCGGGCTTCGCGACGACAACCCGGATACGAGAGCTCATCGGTGTGACCCTTCTCCATCAGCGAACCGGCCGCCCGGTGCGTCTCCTGAACGAACGGTAACCCGCCGCGGCCTGTCCAGCGAGATCGGGCGACACACCGGAACGATGCGCACCAAACGTATCGTGGCGGAATCGTGACAGTGCGAATTTGGCACTTAACGAGTGGGCCGGCAAAACGTAACGAAATGCGCAAGCGGCGACGCACAACCGCACCATTCCCCGAAACTGCCGGCGCTCCGGCTTGTGTTCCCGGTAACAGATTGGCTACGGTGTCCCGGTTGTCACCTGCTTGACACCTAGATGACAACACGACGCCGGCCTCATCGACCCCCAAAACCGATGGGTACGGCGACGTTCGGCACCACACGGCGAAGGGTGTGCGAGTGAGTTCTCGGAAGGAGCGCGACCGGTATATCGGTCGTCGCCGGGTTCCGACCCCACCACGCAGCCGCTACACAGCGGTCGCGACGACCGCACTTCTGGGTGCGGGCGCCGTGGCATTGGCTACCGCCGCCGCGATGCCCGACATGAAGGTTAGCGACCCGGGCAGCCTCGCAACGATGGCCGGCAACAGCACGGCCCTCAACCGCAACGCCGTCCTCGACCGGGCGAACCGCTCGACCGAACGGACGTCCACATCGGCGACCGCGGATGCCGCAGCCGACGTCTGGCGCCTACCGATGACGAGCTACTCGCTCGCGTCGGCGCCGTTCGGCGAGCGCGCCGGCACACTCAACCGTGGCGTCGACCTGATGGCACCAGTCGGAACGGCCCTCTACGCATCCCACGCCGGCACCGTCTCGCTCGCGCGCTGGTACGGCGGCTACGGATACACCGTCATCGTTGACATCGGCAACGGCGTCCAGCTCGTGTATGGACACGCATCCGCGCTGACGGTGAAGGAAGGCCAACACGTCGCCTCGGGCCAGCTCGTCGCACTGTCCGGGAACAGTGGCTATTCGTTCGCCCCGCACGTGCACTTCGAGGTCCGCGTCAACGGCGTGTCCACCGACCCGTCGTCATATCTGCTGGACCACGGCGTCGACATCTCGAAGCACAGCGACTCGCTCAGCGGCTGATCTCTTACCGCCCTTTCGCGACGCCAGCTGATCCGCGGCCGTCACATCTTCTCGATCGGTGCGTGCCGTAGCACGATCCACATCGTCTGATCGCCGAAGTCGATCTGCGCCTGCGCGCGGACCCCGGCGCCCTGGACGGCGACGACCCGACCGAGGCCCCACCGTTGGTGGTTGACCCGGTCCCCCGGCACGAGTGTGGGCACGTCCGGCTTGGCCAGATCGCTCGCCGTGGCCAGGTTGCTGGCCGAAATGCCGAGTCGCGACGCGATCTCGGCCGCCCGCGCCGTCCCGCCGGTGAACCGGCTCGTGCGTGCGCCGATGCCACCGGCCCGTCCGCCGACGCCGCCGCCGGTCCCGGACCATGACGTGTACGCGCTCTCCGTCCGCTCCCATCGCACCAGCTGCTCCGGCAACTCATCGAGGAATCGCGACGCCGGATTGAACTGTGGCTGCCCCCAGGCACCGCGGGTCACCGCTCGCGAGATGTAGAGCCGCTTGCGGGCGCGAGTGATGCCGACGTAGGCCAGGCGCCGCTCTTCTTCCAATTCCTGGGCATTGCCGAGCGAGCGCAGGTGCGGAAAGACCCCGTCCTCCATGCCGGTCAGGAACACGACCGGAAACTCCAGGCCCTTCGCCGTGTGCAGCGTCATCAACGTGACCACGCCTTGGTGGTCGGGATCGTCGCTGGGAATCTGGTCCGCGTCCGCGATCAGTGACACCTGTTCCAGGAAACCGGCCAGGGTCGGCCGCTCGGCTGGCCCGTCACCGGTCACCTCACCGGTGTCCGGGTCAACCGCCGGCGTCGAGTCGAGCCGTTCGGTGTACTCCCGGGCGACGCTCACCAATTCCTGGAGGTTCTCCGACCGGCCCGCATCCTGCGGGTCAAGGCTCTCTTCGAGTTCGGCGAGCAGCCCGGAACGCGCGAGCACCGCTTCCAGCACGTCCTCGGGCGGAGCCGTCTCGGACAACGTACGCAGGTCGTCCATCATCGTGACCCACTCGGCGATGGCGTTGGCGGACCGCGGCGCGATGCCGGGCGCGTCGGCGGCTCGACGCAGCGCGGCACCGAACGAGATCCGGTCGCGGCCGGACAGCGCGACGACACAGGCCTCGGCCCGGTCCCCAATGCCGCGGCGCGGTGTGTTCAGGATGCGACGGACGCTGACCGTGTCGTCCTCGTTCGCGATCGCCCGGAGGTAGGCCAGCGCGTCCCGCACTTCCTTGCGCTCGTAGAACCGGACGCCGCCGACCACCTTGTACGGCAACCCGATGCGGATGAACACCTCTTCGAACACACGTGACTGCGCATTGGTGCGGTAGAACACGGCGACGTCGGCCGGCCGGATCTCGCCGGCGTCGGTCAGGCGATCGATCTCGCGGGCGACCCAGTCGGCTTCCGCGTGCTCGGTGTCGGCCACGTACCCGACGATCTGCTCGCCGTCACCCTGATCGCTCCACAGGCGCTTCGGCTTGCGCTCGGTGTTGCGGTCGATGACCGCGTTCGCGGCCGACAGGATCGTTTGCGTCGACCGGTAATTCTGCTCCAGCAAAATCGTGCGTGCATCCGGATAGTCGCGCTCGAACTCCAGGATGTTGCGGATCGTCGCGCCCCGGAACGCGTAGATGGACTGGTCGGCGTCGCCGACCACGCACAGCTCCGCCGGCGGCACGAGTTCGTCGCCGCCGACCAACTCGTTGACCAGCACGTACTGCGCATGGTTGGTGTCCTGATATTCGTCCACCAGCACGTGGCGGAAGCGCCGGTGATACTTCTCGGCCACCCCGGGGTGTGACTGGAGCAGGTGGACCGTCGTCATGATCAGATCGTCGAAGTCGAGCGCGTGTGACTCGAGCAGCCGCCGCTGATACAGCCCGTACGCCTCCGCGACCGTACGTTCGATCGGTCCCTTGGCGTTCTGGGCCGCGGTCTCCGGATCGACGAGCTCGTTCTTGAGGTTGGAGACGGCCGCGGCTAGCGAACGGGCGCTGTACCGCTTCGGATCGAGGTCGAGCTCGCGCGCCACCAGTTGCATCAACCGCCGCGAGTCGTCGGCGTCGTAGATCGAGAACGTGGATTTGAGGCCGGCGTGCTCGTGCTCGGCACGCAGGATCCGGACGCAGGCCGAGTGGAACGTCGACACCCACATCAGCCGCGCCTTCGGACCGACGAGCGCCGCGACGCGGTCCTTCATCTCGCCGGCGGCCTTGTTGGTGAATGTGATCGCGATGATCTCGCCGGGATGCACATTGCGAGCGGCGAGCAGATAGGCGATGCGGTGGGTCAGGACCCGGGTCTTGCCGGAGCCGGCGCCGGCCACGATGAGCAGTGGCGAGCCGCTGTGCCGCACCGCGGCCGCCTGCGGGTCATTGAGGCCTTCGAGCAGAATCTCCGGATCGGAGCGCCGCCGGCCGCCTCGGCCGTGGTCACCCCGGTCGTGGTCACTCCGGTCGTGGTCGCCACCGCGAGTGTGATCGCCGCCGCTACCGCCGCGGTCGCCGTGCGGCTGGCCGTTCGCCGACCGCACGGCCGCTGGCCGATCGGAATCAGCCTGATCCGGCGAGTTTGGGGAGGTCTCAAAGAGCGCATGCATCGCGCTGTCGAGTCTATGCCGGCGGTCCGACACACGACCCACGACGTTCCGTGGGCACGCCGCCGAACGGCGCTTGGCCGAGCCGACGTGTGGCGCCGCCGCGACGCCGGCCGAGCGCAAGAGTGGCATAGGGTGTCGCCGTGCCGGAGTTTCTACGCATCGCGACCGCGGTCGTCGGTCTCGCGCTGGCCGCGTGGGCCGGGTACGCGGCATGGCGCGACCAGGCACCGCGTCGCAGCCATCTGATCGGCACCATTGTGCTCGAACTGTTTGCGCTGGCGCTCGCTGCTACGGCCGTGGCGCGGGTGACCGACGGGCATCACAACCACGATCTTGCGACGTTCATCGGCTATCTCATCGCGTTCGTGATCATCCCGCCGGCCGGCTTCGTGCTCGCCCGGCTGGAGCCGACGCGATGGGGCTCGGTGATCATCGCGGTCGTCGGTCTTGTCGAGGCGATCCTGGTCGTACGCCTGCAGCAGGTCCTCACGGGAGTCGGGTGAGCAGAGGTGGACACTGAACGCGTGGAAACCAGTCCCGACACCGAAACGCCGCCGATCAAGAACCGCCGCAGCATCAACGTCGGGCTCGGCCGCCTGTTGATCTTCGTGTACGGCCTGTTCGCCCTGTCCGCGACCGGCCGGGCCGTCGTACAGATCGCGACGAAGTTTCACCACGCTCCGCTCGCGTACGTTCTGTCTGCCGTGGCCGCGGTGATCTACATCGTCGCGACCGTCTGCCTGGCGCGATCCACCGTCGGATCACGTCGACTCGGCATCGTATGCGTGTCGATCGAACTGGTCGGCGTGCTCGTAGTCGGCACGGTGAGCCAGCTCGACACGGCCGCCTTCCCGGATGCCACGGTCTGGTCGGACTACGGCTCTGGGTACGGCTACGTCCCGCTCGTACTCCCGATTCTCGGTCTTTGGTGGTTGCTTCGCGGTGCGAAGCCGGCGCCGGCCGAGTCCGAGTGAGCGGTCCCACATTGCGGTCGCCGCTGGCCAATTCAGGTTGGCGTGGCATACTGGTCGGCGTGACGCAGACCGTCATCGCCACCGCGCGATTTTTTGCCTATGAGTCCGGGAGTCCGGCACTCGTAGGTCGCGTCTGAGCGCACACCAATCCTGCGAACCGCCCCGGGCTCTCGAGCCCGGGGCGGTTTTTGCTCCGTGCGAGGGAACCTTGAGCGATCGTGACCCGGACCTGCCGACCACCGGCCGACCGATTACCCACGAAACGGAGCACCACGACATGTCCGCAATGATCGATATCCCATCGTCGATCCTCTCCGCACCGTCCGATGGCACAGCGACCGATGCCACGACGAGCGACAACGGGATCGTTGCCGGCCGGGCGCCGGCCACCGCGACGACCGGCGCGTCCGGCCCGGCCGTGGAGAACATCGCCGGCCTACGCGAACGCATAGACGAGATCGACAGCGCCATCATCCAGTTGTGGCAGGAACGCGCGTCGATCTCGGCCGAGGTCGGTCGGGTCCGCATCGCCTCGGGCGGCACCCGGCTCGTTCTCTCGCGTGAGCGGGAGATCGTCGATCGCTTCCGCGATGCACTCGGTGCCGACGGCGTGCAGCTGGCACTGCTCATCCTCCGGGCCGGTCGCGGGCCACTGTAGGTCCCGGGCCACTGTAGGTCGGCGGTGACCCGACCACGATGCACTAGGTTGCGGCCGTACGATCGGCGGTCATGGGCTTCCCACCATCTCCTGAGCCAATCGACGACGCCAAGCGCGTGCTGTGTGTCGCAGCGCATCCCGACGACATCGATTTCGGTTTCGCCGGGACGGTCGCAGGCTTCGTCGAGGCCGGCCTACAGGTCACGTACCTCCTGATCACGCGCGGAGATGCGGGCGGCTTCGATGACACACCGCGCGAGCAGATGCCGTTGCTGCGGGAGGCGGAGCAGCGGGCGGCCGCCACGGCCGTCGGCGTCGAGGACCTGATCTTCCTCGACGGGTATCGGGACGGCACCATCACCGTGACGCTCGAACTTCGGCGCGATATCTCGCGAGTCATCCGGCAGGTGCGCCCGGACCGGATCCTGACGAACTCGCCGATGCGCCGATGGGATCGCATCGGCGCCGGCCACCCGGACCACCTGGCCGTCGCGGAGGCGACGACGTGTGCGGTCTACCCGGACGCACGCAACGCGTTCGCGTTCCCGGAATTGCTGGCCAACGAAGG
Source organism: uncultured Actinomycetota bacterium (assembly GCA_963724705.1). GTDB lineage: Bacteria > Actinomycetota > Actinomycetes > Mycobacteriales > Micromonosporaceae > DASQPR01. The sequence continues at coordinate 52,968 of CAVRVS010000002.1, read as the reverse complement.
CCTCGAGCCCTGGACGGTTCGGGAGATGTGGTTCGTGGCCAGCCCGAACCCGGATCACTTCGTCGATATCACCGACGTCTACCCGCGCAAGCTTGCGGCCCTGCAGGCGCACGCGACGCAGACCAGCCACATGGATCTCGACGCGCGGCTGCGCACCATGCTCGGCAACACGGCCAAGGAAGGCGGTCTGCCCGACGGTCGGCTGGCCGAGTCGTTCAGCATCATCCGTACCGGCTGACGAATACCCGGGCCGAACGCACGCCCGCGGTCAGACGAGTCGACGGTCGGCGGCCCACCGGGACAGCTCGTAGCGATTGGACATCTGGAGTTTGCGCAGCACGTTGGAGACGTGTGTCTCGACCGTCTTGATCGAGATATAGAGCTCCTTGGCGATCTCCTTGTAGGCGTAGCCGCGCGCGAGCAGGCGAAGGACTTCGCGCTCGCGGTTGGTGAGCTGATCAAGCTCCGGGTCGGCGACCGGGGTGTCGGGACGTGACGCGAACGCATCGAGGACGAATCCGGCCAACCGCGGGCTGAAGACCGCATCGCCGTCCGCGACGCGACGGATTGCCGCCGTCAGGTCGTCCGGCGAGATCGTCTTCGTGACGTAACCGCGAGCGCCGGCCCGGATGAGGCCGATGACGTCCTCGGCCGCGTCCGACACGGACAGAGCCAAGAATCTGACTTCCGGGTACGTGGTCCGGCACGCCTCCAATACGGCGCGGCCGCCGCCGTCGGGCATGTGTACGTCGAGCAGCACGACATCGGGCAGCGTCGCGCCGATCGACGTGACCGCCTGGGCCACCGTCGAAGCCTCCCCCACCACGTCGACGTGGGCGCCGAGTTCGGACCGTACGCCAGCGCGGAACATGGCATGGTCATCGACCAGGAAGACGCGCAGTCGACGCTCCGAAGCGGGGCTGCCCGCGCCGTCGGTGTCGTCGAGAACCGGATCGCTACTCATGTTCTCCATCATCTCCCGTCCTCGATCGGCATCGTGAGGCGAACCTCGGTGCCGTCGCCCGGCTCGGTACGGATTTCCGCCCGACCGTGGTGTCGTTCCATCCGGCCGATGATCGAGCCGCGTACGCCATGGCGATCCGACTCCACCGATGACATGTCAAAGCCGACCCCGCGATCCCGGATGAACGCGCTGACCTGGTCCGGCTCCACCTCGGCGTACAGCGAAATGCTCTGGATCTTGGCATGTTTCGCGGCATTGACCATAGCCTCACGCGACGCCGCCACCAGCGCACGGACCGCCTCCGTCATTGCCGCGTCGCCGACCACAACGGACTCAACCGTAATCGCGTACGTGTCCTCGACCTCGGCCACCGCTTCCTCGATCGCGGCCGAGAACATCTCCGACGCCGAGCCGGTCGGCTTGTAAAGCCAGTTACGCAGGCTGCGTTCCTGGCCGCGGGCGAGCCGGACCACAACCGTCGGGTCGCCGGAGTTGCGCTGGATCAACGCGAGCGTATGCAACACCTGGTCATGCACCATGGCGGCGATCTCGGCGCGCTCCGCCTCCCGGATCCGACCCTCGCGCTCCGCGCGCAACTGGCCGATCATGCGCCACAGCAACGGCGCGACCGCCAGCGCAACGCCGCACAACGCCAGGATCGCAAACAGCGCGCTGCTCAGGATCGCGCTGAACCCGGCCCCGCTGACCGGCGCGAAGACCGCGATCACACCGATGATGCCGACGATGACCAGAGCGCCGCCGCCGACCAGCCGCAGCACGTAGCCACGCCGGTCCGTCTCGTCGAAGAACGTGCCGAGCCATGGCGCCCACGGCACCGTGCGCTTCCACCGCCGCCGCCGGTCCGCGTCGGCCAGGTGCCAGATCAGGCCGGCGCCGGCGGCGATCAGCGCGATCAGCCAGCCGAGCGCCGACGAGAAACCACCGAGGCCGACCAGCGACTGCAGCAACAGGACACCGGCCGCGAGCGCGGCATAGGGCAAGATCTCCCGCAGGCTTCGGCGCCGCGCCGGTTCTTTCACCGGTACGACTGGAATGACAGCCCAGAGCGCGACGTAGAGCAGCGCGCCGACCCCGTTGAACGGCAGCAGGATGACGAGGGCCGTCCGGACGACCGACACCCGGACGCCCAGATGCTCGGCGAGGCCCGCAGCCACGCCGGAGATCATCTGGCGCTGTGGGATCCGGTAAAGGCGGCGGGCGCCCGTTCCGGTCCCGCGGTCGGCAGTCGGATTCACGCTCGTACGGTCTCCTGTTGCGCTGGTGAGGTGCGCTGACGTACCGATCGTCACACGTACGACCGGGAGTGCACAGGGGGACGCCCCCGAGTCGAGTGCCGCGATAAGTCAGGGTTGCCTCAGGGTCGCTGCCGGAGGCCGGTCGGGCCTGGTTGGGGCGATGCTCGAAAACATGACGAGCACACCCGAGCCGGACGACCGCCGGGACGAGCCGGAACAGACACCGGATCCAGCCCCAGACGGCGGCTCCGACGCCACAGCGGCCGACGCCACAGCGGCCGATGTCACGGCGGCCGACACGGCCGCTGACTCGGCCGACGCCGAGACTGCCGCCACTGACGACGTTGCCGCTACCGACACCGCCGCCGAGGACATCGACGCTGGCGACGCCGGCGCTCATGACGGCGCCACCCGCCCAATGGAGCCGTACGCCGACCCGGCGGGGCCGTCGAGCAGTGCGGTCGCGGCCGGACCGGATCCGGTCGATGCGGGCAGCGCCCGCACGGAGGCGACCGGCACCGGAGCGTTCGGGGCCGACCCCGGCGCAATCGGGGCCGGCGACGCCGCCGCTACGAGCGCGTTCGGGCCCGGCGACGCCGGCGCCGCGGGTGCGTTCGGAGGGGGCGCCGCCGCGACGGCTGGCGGTCCGCCGCCATGGACGTCGGCCGCATCGGGCTCGGGCACCGGGTTCGTCCCGCCGTGGGCGACCTATCGCCCGCCGCCACCTCCGCCGCCCGGCACCTCGGGCTTTGCCACCCGCTACGGCCTGGTCCGGCCGGTGCACAATCGATACGTCGCCGGTGTCTGCGGCGCATTCGCCCGCGCGACGAACACCGATCCGGTGTTGTGGCGCGTCGCACTTCCGGTGTTGTCCGTGCTCGGTGGCTTCGGCATCCTGGTCTACCTGCTCGGGTGGTTGCTCATCCCGGCCGAGGGCGACACAGGATCGCCGGTCGAGGCGCTGTTCCGGCACGGTCGGTCGAGCACGTCGAAGCTGGTGACGATCGTGCTCGGCCTCATCGCTGGCGCATGGATCGTCGGCACGTTCAGCACCGGCATCGGGTGGAAGATCGTCGTCGCCGCCGCAGTGGTCGGCGCGGTCGTGGTGATCGGCAGCTCGCGCGGCAACAACGGACCCCGTTGGTCGAGGCGGCCGGTCGAGCCGCAGCCCGGGACCGACCCGTACGGCTATGGCTGGTACGCCGCGTCCGGCCAGACGGCCGCACCGGCGGCCGCAGATCCGGCGGCGGGCGCTTCGGCCGGAGCCGTACCTACACCGGGACTTGTTACCACGGGCAGCCCGACCATGGGCGGCGTGATTGGTGCCTCTGCGGGTCCCGCGTCCTCGGTCGATCCGATCGCCACCGCGACCGGTACGGGTTGGCCGGAGTCGACGGGATGGCATGCCACGCCCGGCGCCGGGACCGGCACGCTACCGGACGCCGGCGCGCTCACGGACGTCCCGCGTTACCCGACCGCGCCCGACGGTTCGACACTCGCCGACGAGCCTGGCTGGCAGCCGCCGGGCTACCGCCCGCCGTTCGCCCCGGGCGGCCCGTACGCGCAGAGCGACCCGTACGCGCCGACGGCGGCCTTCACGAACCTGTACGACGATCCGGCGTACCCGGTGGGGTTTCCCGGCCTGACACCGGGCGCGCCCGACGCACCGCCCCCGCCGCCGGCGACACCACCGGCTCAGCGCCGCCGATCGACGGTCGCCCGGCGGATCACGTTGTTCGCGACGGTGCTGGTCGTCGGGCTGCTGGGGATCCTCGACGCGACGAACGCCATGTCGGTGCCGGCACCCGCGTACTTTGCCGCGGCCCTGGCGACGGTGGGACTCGGACTGGTGATCGGGTCGATGTTCGGCCGCGTACGGGGACCGATCTTCCTCGGCATCGTGCTCGCCGTCGGGCTGGTCGTGACGAGCCTGACAAGCGCGTACCACGGCGAACAGGTGACGATCCGGCCGACCAACTTCGCCGAGCTGCCAACCACGTACGACGGCAGCGTTGGACAGATCACCGTTGACCTGCGCAAACTCAACTTCACCGGCCAGGATCGGCGGATCGACCTGCAGTTGTCGGCCGGGCAGATCCTGGTCGAGTTGCCGCCGAACGTCGACGCACACGTCGTGGCGAAGGTGGGTGCCGGGGACACCATGATCTTCGGCGAGCACAACAACAGCGGCCTACGCGCCCACGCCGACGTCACCAACGACGGTGCGGATGGCCCGGGCGGCGGCGAGGTCACCATCAACGCGCACATCGCGTTCGCGGGTCTTGTGGAGGTGAAGCGATGAGTCGACGCCGGCCCGATGTGGCCGCACTCGCCTTCGGTCTGGTCTTCGTGGCAGCGGCGGTGTGGTGGGTCCTCAACCACAGCTTCGCGCTCGATCTCCCGAGCGTCGGCTGGATCGTCGCACTCGTCCTGATCGCGGTCGGCGCACTGGGCATCCTGAGTGTCGTACGCGGCGATCGCGGCCGCGACCGAGACCGGCACCGCGACGATTCGGAGCAGTGGCGACGATAACCTCCGGTCGATGTCGGCGGTCAACGTCGACACGGCAACCGAAACGCTCGAGTAAACCGACATAAAGGTGGAAACGGTACCGCAGGACACGCTCATCTCGCCCGCATATGCTGGCGCGATGAGCCTGTCGCCCGTTCCGGCCGAGGATGCCGAGCGTGTCCGGACCGCCACTCGGTTGAGCGGCCGCGCCGTCGCGGCGCTCAGCACGGAACTCGCCCGCCACGGCGGTCCCAAGACGGGCCTGGTGATCGGCGTACGGCCCGAATCGCCCGTCCTCGTTGCCGCGCTCGAGGCCATCCGCGCCGACGATCGCCTCACGGTCGTCGCGGCGGACGCCACGGCCGACCAGGTCCGCGCGTTCGTCGCCGACCGGGGCACATGGGTAGCCGAACGGGTACGGGTCGTCGAGACGCTCGATGCCATCGATGCGTCCGACCGAGCCGACGTAGCGATCTTCGCGGAACCGCTGACCGGCACCGCCGAGGCAACCCGCGCTGTGCTCGACAAAGTCACGCCGCGGCTCACCGAGGGTGGCGTCGTGACGGTGGCGACGCTCGCCACACCGGGGATGGCCGATGGCGCGAGCGCCGAACTCGACCGGCAAACGTCGTTCTACGGCGTCGGCGACGACTTGTTGATCCGCAACCGGCCCCCGCTACGCATTCACCGGCTGCGCTTCGAGGCTGCGCCGGTCGCCGTCGCGGAACGGCTACGGCCGGCCCTCCGGCCATCGAGTGTCCCGTTGACCCGCACGATGAACATCGACTCGAACGGCGTCGCCGCGGCCGGGATCGCGCTCGGCCTCGCGGCCGCGGCCAAGGCGTCCGGTCGCCGGACGGCTTGGTGGCTCGTGCCCGCGCTCGCCGCCGCGCCCGTGGCCACGTTCTTCCGTGATCCGGATCGCGACATTCCCGACGACGAGGCCGCTATCGTGGCCGCCTCGGACGGCAAGGTCCTGTCGGTGGAGCGCATCAGCGACAAACGCCTCGGCGACGACCAGTTCCTGCGCATCGCGGTGTTTCTCTCCGTGCTCGACGTCCACATCAACCGGTCGCCGGTCGCGGGTCGGGTGGCCGACTATTTCGTCGAGGACGGCGGTTACGCCGCGGCCATGAGCCCGGCGGCGGAGCACAACATGGCTGCCTACACCGTGCTGGACACGGTCCACGGCACGGTCGTGGTCGCGCAACGCACCGGACTCATCGCCCGGCGGATCGTGCAGCGCGCTCCGGTCGGATCGATGCTCGCGAAGGGCGAACGACTAGGCCTCATCCGCTTCGGGTCGCGCACCGACGTCTACCTGCCGGCAACGGTGAGCGAGGCGTCGGTCGTACCCGGGGATAAGGTCCGCGGCGGATCGACCGTCATCGCGCGCTGGCGCTGATCGCTCGATATATCGCAACGAACGCCCGGTCCAACGCTGGACCGGGCGTTCCTCGAACTTGCGACGTCAGGCGGTCAGCGCGTGGTGCTCGGTGCGCTGGCGCGCCACCCACAGCAGTGGCCCGCTAATCACGTAAATCGCGACCAGCAGCGCAAACGTGACCCGGTAGTCGAAGTAGAAGCCTACGACCGGCGCCGCCCACAGCCAGGGCGGAAGCTTCGCCACCCGAGCGAGCTTCGCGTACGGGAAGCCGGACACCATGGCGACCGCCAGCACGGCGACCGCGGCCACCGCCACCGCGCCCGGCAGATGCAGACCGATCAACACGGCCATGCCCAGCACGGCCGCCGTCAATGTCGTCGGTACCCCGGTGAAGAAGCGGCCATCCTTGGGCGAGACGTTGAAGCGGGCAAGACGGATCATCGCCCCAGCCGCGATCATCGCGCAGGCAGCGGCGATCAATGCCGTCGGCGCGGTGCCGCGCAGCGACGCGTAGACCACGACGGGCGCCGCGATGCCGAATGAGCACATGTCGGCGAGCGAGTCCATCTGCGCCCCGAACGGGCTGGCGACGCCGAGCTTGCGGGCGACCGCTCCGTCCAGGCCGTCAAAAACCACACAGCACATCAGCGCCACGGAGGCGAGCCGCACGTCGTGGTGCATGCTCAAGAAGATCGCCGACATGCCGAGCATCAGGCTCGCGATCGTGAACGAGTTGGCCAGCGCGAACTTGGCGCGGCGGGCCGGGGTGACCTCGCCCGGGATCAGCGGGATCGTACGGGGCACGTCCGCATCGTCGGCGGCCGAGGCGCGGCGCCGCTCCGCCGCCTCGGCCACTGTGCGCCGGGCTTCTTCCTGCAACGCACGCGCAGCCGCTTCGGCCAGTTCGCGGCGGGTCTCCTCGAGGACGGCGGCATCGACGATCGCAGCGCCGGTCGGCGGTGGGCTTCCGGGCGCGATCGTGTCGATCCGGCGCGTACGGCGCAGCGTCAGCGTACGGCGAGTCGCGTACGGCTGGCGGGGTTCGCCGCCGCGCCGGCGGACCACGCGGATCATCATGGACGGCGCTTGTCGGGCCAGCGATCCACTGCGACGCAGTCGGCCGGTCCAACGCCGTCCCGCGGGACGGGGGCTGTCATTCGAACGCCGGCGCCAGGGGGCTCTCGGCACTTTTCCTCCAGTGGGAACTCGGCACCTTGCCGGTTCCGGATCAATCCTCGTGTCCGCCTCGGGGGCTTGGAGCCCGATGCGAGTCGCGGTCTACACGATCCCATAAGCGGCCGCCGGTTGGCGATGGCCGAACTGCGAACTGCTCGTCACCAGACGTGGCGGCGGGCGCCGCGAACTGGGCGAACACGGTGCGCCTCTAGTGTACGCAAACCCGCCATTCCGCAACAGCGATGTGTGATCCAGACATCACCCTGCGTAAGTCACAAGCACTGCCTGAGCGAGGCGATTGAGCTTGAGCTGCCGTACCTCGTCGGGTGTGAACCATGCCACCCGATCGGTCGAACCCCCCAAAAGATCCACGAACGGGTCAGTGGGCTGAGGCACCCGGGCATCGAAGATCGCTCGTACGGTGTGCCAATCCAGCGCGCGCTGCTCCGGCCCGTACGCCCGTGGGTTGTGCATGTCCACCACGGTGAGCAAGTCGCCGAGGACGGCCTCCTGGCCGGTCTCTTCGCGGATCTCGCGGAGCAGGCCGTCCCGGGCGGACTCACCGAAGTCGGTGCCGCCACCGGGCAGGTGCCAGTGGCCGGCGCCGGGATAACCAGACGCGATCCGGGTCAACAAGATACGCCCGGCCGGATCGCGCACCACCGCGTACGCGCTGAATCGCTGAAACCGGACCTCGGCCGCATCACGCGGCTCCAACCGCGCGGTCGCTACGGTCGCCGCGTCGATGGGCGGGCGCGTCGGATAGTCGAGCAATCGTGCGAGCCACGGCAACAGCGTGATCTCGGCCAACTCGTCCTTGGCGAACCAGCGCACGCCATGCGAGCTTCCGTCCGCCTCGTCCCGCAGTTCGCCGCCGGTGATTCGGACGTCGTAGACGATCCGGTCGAAGTGGGTGAGCCGGTCGCCGGCCGGCGACAGGGCGAGGTCGGAGCGGACGTCCACCAGCGAACCGATCTCGACGGCCAGGCCGGTCTCCTCGAGGAACTCGCGCGTCACCGCATCGATCGGCGATTCGCCGTGCTCGATACCACCGCCCGGCAGGTTCCATGATCCCGGGAAGTACGACTGGTCCGAGCCGTGCACCAGCAGCAATCGTCCACTCTCGTCGTGGACGATCCCGTACGCGCTAATTTTGCGACCCTGCTGCACCGCGCCCCCCGTACCCCGAATGTTCAAGGTCATCTGGGCGACAACCTTACATCGCGTCGCGGACCCGGTAGTGGTGCGCGAAGGCGGGGGTGAAGCCGGCGGATGCATAAAGCGCGTGTGCGGCGACGTTGTCCGCTAGCACCTGCAGCCACAACCGCCGACCACCGGCCGCGCCGCCCAGCATCCGCAGCATCGCCGCGCCCAGGCCGCGCCGGCGCGCGTCCGGCCGAACGGCCATGCAGTAGATGCCGGCCCAGCCGTCGAGGAGCGCAACGCGCCCGACCGCCGCCAGGCCGTTGTCGTCGATGATCGACCCGTAGACCGCGGGTACGCCGGTGAGGATCGAACGCGCGACCGCGCGGGCCACGCTGTCGCCGCGGCCGTCCATGAGCCACCACAGATCCATCCACGCCTCGCTTGGTTCATCGCTCAGGGTGGCATCGGCCCGCAGCCGCGCCGGACTCATCGCCCCCGCCGCGACCAGCACGTGGGTCGGCCCGTCGACCCGATACCCGCGATCGGCCAGCCGGCTGTCCAGATCGGACGGTTGCGCCGCCGGTGTCATCTGGAATGTCGGCGGCAGGCCGCGGTCGGCATAGGCCCGTTCGACCGCGGCAATCGCGGCGTCCACATCGGCCGGTTCGGCGTGCGGCAACACCGAGTTCGCGCGGCGCGTGATGCCGTCGGCGAAACGCGCCTGCCAGCCGTCGATCGCCATGGTTTCGGGCGCGGGCCACGCCTGGTCCATCAGACGGTCGAGCCCGTCGGTCGCACTCGTTGCGGCATCAGCCGATGCGGCCTGCCGCCGCGCGCTACCGGGCATGGTGCGTACGGGCCGTACGTGGTCGACGTGCGGTCTTCGTGCGCTGCCGCGGTGCCTTGCCGTCGCCGGCCAGCGCCTCCGCCGTGACCTCGGTCAGGTCGGCCGCCGGATCGAGCGCAGCGACCTCGGTCGGCGTGAACCACCGGGCCTCGCCGGTCGAACCGCCGACGTCGTGCACGGTCGGATCGGTCGCGGCGGCAATGCTGACGAGGTAAAACGCGCGGACGCCGTGCCAGTCGATCGGGTATCCCTCCGGACCGAGCGAGGCCGCGTCGCGGTGGCTGGCCACTCCGAGCAGGCGTACGAGCTGGCCCTCTTGTCCCGTCTCTTCGAGCAGCTCACGCAGGAGCGCCGGGCCTGGCGACTCACCGAAGTCGGTGCCTCCGCCGGGCAGATGCCAGCGGCCGGCACCGGGATATCCGTCGGCGATCCTCGTCAACAGCAGCCGATCACGCGCGTCGCGGGCCACGGCGTACGCGGCGAACCGTTGCGCGCGGTGCAGCCCGTCCGGCCCCGGCACGGCATGGAAGGACGGAAGGTCCGGCGCCTCGTCGGGCTGCAGGTCGACCGCGGCCGCCGGCAGCCCGAGAGCGATCGCGGTGAACGGGCGCAGCGGCATGGTCGCCGCGTCAGCGAGGCTCACCCAGCGGCACAGATCCGTCGGCTGACCGACCCGATCGATCAGTGCGCCGCCTCGCTCGCGTACGCGATAGATCAGCCGGTCCGTGTGGATCGTCAGGCCGCGATCCGGCATTGTTCGCAGGTCGGCGGTGACGTCCAGCAGACCATCAACGGCGACGGACAGACCGGTCTCGGCCGCGGTCTCGCGAACCACCGTGTCCCGCGGGTCTTCCCCGTGCGCGACGGCACCGCCGGGCATGGACCAGGCGCCGGGCGTGCCGGTGGTCTGGCTCGCGCGTACGAGCAGGACGTTTTCGTCGCGGTCATGGCAGACGCCGTACGCGGCGATGCGCCGGATCGGCTCCAGATTCGGCGGTTGGTCCGGCGGTTCGATCATGGACGCGACTCACCTCGACTGGGCTTTTGTCACCATATAGGGCAAGACATGACATTCGTCACGCATGACCTAAGGAGGCGTACACGGGGATCGGGGGGCGGATATCAGGGTACTCATCCGGGCGGTCACCGAGGCGCGATGGCACCCCGATGCGAGACTGTAGATACATGACACCAACGCCTTCGTACCGGCAACTGCGGCGCTCGCAAACCGATCGCAAGATCAGCGGCGTGTGCGGCGGTATCGCCGAATACCTCAACGTCGACCCGACCCTCGTCCGTCTCGCGGCGGTCGCGCTTGCCATCATCACCGGCGGCGCGTTCATCATCGCGTACATCGTGGCCATGATCGTGATGCCGCAGGAGGCCAAGCCGGCCCCGGTCTGGCAGCACGCCGGCACGGACCGCTACAACGGCTCGAACCAACCGGGCCAGTTTGGACCGACCGGCTCGTCGTTCCCCGGCTACCCCGGCGCGACGACCTCGTCCGACCCACGCTAGATCGGCGTCACTCCCACTCGATCGTTCCCGGCGGCTTGCTCGTCACGTCGAGCACCACTCGGTTGATCTCGGGCACCTCGTTCGTGATCCGCGTCGAGATCCGGGCGATCACGTCGTACGGCAGCCGGGACCAGTCCGCCGTCATGGCGTCCTCGCTGGACACCGGCCGGAGGACGACCGGATGCCCGTACGAGCGGCCGTCGCCCTGCACGCCGACGCTGCGTACGTCGGCCAGGAGCACGACCGGGAACTGCCACACGTCGCGGTCGAGCCCGGCCGCGGTCAACTCGTCGCGCGCGATCTGATCGGCGAACCGCAGGATGTCGAGACGATCGCGCGTGACCGTGCCGATGATCCGAATCGCGAGACCGGGACCGGGGAACGGATGCCGCCAGACCATCGCGTCGGGCAGCCCGAGCTCGGTCCCGATCGCTCGCACCTCGTCCTTGAACAGCGTGCGCAACGGCTCGACCAGGTCGAACGCGAGATCATCCGGCAGGCCGCCGACGTTGTGGTGCGACTTGATATTCGCCGTCCCGGCTCCGCCACCGGACTCGACGACGTCCGGGTAGAGCGTCCCCTGGACGAGGAACTCGACGTCCCCGTGGGCCGCGACCTCCCGAGCCGCCTGCTCGAAGACGCGGATGAACTCACGCCCGATGATCTTCCGCTTCTGCTCCGGGTCGGATACGCCATCCAGCGCCTCCAGAAAGCGCGCCGAGGCGTCGACGACCTTGAGCTTGATGCCGGTCGCGGCGACGTAGTCCTTCTCGACCTGCTCGGCCTCGCCGGCGCGAAGCAGCCCGTGGTCGACGAACACGCAGGTCAGCTGGTCGCCGACGGCGCGATGGACGAGTGCCGCGGCCACCGCCGAGTCGACCCCACCGGAGAGGCCGCAAATGACCTCCTTGTCACCCACCTGCGCGCGGATCGCGGCGACCTGCTGCTCGACGATCGACTCCGGCGTCCACGTCGGTTCGATGCCGGCCACGTCGTACAGGAAATGTTCGAGTACGGCCTGGCCGTGTCGCGTATGCCCGACCTCGGGGTGGAACTGCACGCCGGCGCGGCGCGACATCAGGTGCTCGAAGCCCGCGACCGGGGCGCCGGCCGACGACGCGATGACCGTATAGCCGACCGGTGCCGCGCTGACCGAGTCGCCGTGGCTCATCCACACGTCCTGCGACTCCGGTAGCCCGTCGAAGAGCGTGCACGACCCGGTCACCGCGAGCGGAGTGCTGCCAAACTCGCGCAGGCCCGTCTTCGTGACCGTCCCGCCAAGTGCCTGCGCCATGAGCTGGAAGCCGTAGCAGATGCCGAAGATCGGCACGTCGAGGTCGTAGATCGAGCCGTCGACGCTTGGCGCGCCCGGCTCGTACACGCTGGACGGGCCGCCGGAGAGGATGATCGCGGCGGGGTTGCGCGCCAGCATCTCCGACACCGACATCGTGTGCGGGACGACCTCGGAGTAGACCCGGGCTTCGCGTACGCGGCGCGCGATGAGTTGGGCGTACTGGGCGCCGAAGTCGATGACGAGAACCGGGCGCGGCTGTGTCATCAGTCCAGCGTAGTCAAGCGTTTGATCTTGTCGGTGGTCGGGGGACAATGGTGGCATGGGCGACATCCTCGTCGGCACGGCCTCGTGGACCGATAAGACGCTGCTCGAGTCGGGGTGGTATCCGTCGACCGCGGACAACCCGGAGAAGCGGCTCGCCTACTACGCCAAGCAGTTCCCGCTCGTCGAGGTCGACTCGACGTACTATTCGCCGCCGGCCGAGGCAACCGCGGCCCGGTGGGCCGAACGGACGCCTGCCGGATTCACGTTCAACATCAAGGCATTCAGCATGTTGACCGGGCACCCGACCAAACCGAGCGCGCTGTACAAGGACCTCCGGCCGGAGACCGATAAGGCGAACGTCTATCCGGACGATCTGACGCCGCAGGCGTACGAGGACGTCTGGACCCGATTCCTGTCCGCGCTCGATCCGCTTGTCGAAGCAGGCAAGCTCGGCGCGATCCTGTTCCAGTTCCCACCCTGGTTCGGCATTCGCCGGGACAACAAGGACTATCTCGTCGAGGTGGCCAAGCGTTGCTCGCCGCTGCGAGCGGTGATCGAGCTGCGCAACGCGAGCTGGTTCACCGGGGACAACCAGTCCGAGACGTTGGAGTTCCTCAAGCGCCATCACCTGCCGTTCGTCTGCGTCGACATGCCGCAGGGCCACAAGTCATCCATCCCGCCGGTGGTGACGGCGACGAGCGATCTGGCCGTGATGCGTTTCCACGGCCACAGTGACAAGTGGACGAGCCGGAACATCTACGAGAAGTTCGGCTATGAGTATTCGGAGAAAGAGCTCAAGGGCTGGGTGCCGAAGCTCGAACGGCTGTCGCGCGAGGCCGCGAAGGTGCATGTACTGATGAACAACTGCCGCGACGACTTCGCCCAGCGCAACGCCGCCGAGCTGCGAGCGATGCTCGACGTCTGACGTGGGAAGACCGACCGGCGACGGCCGCTACTTGTCGAGGACCAGGCCGACCTTCTGGAACTCCTTGAGATCGCGGTAGCCGCACTTCGCCATCGCCCGGCGCAGGCCGCCGAACAGGTTCAGGCTGCCCTCGGGATCGTCCGACGGCCCGAACAGCAGCCGTTCCATTGATCCGAGCGGCTCGCCACCGTCGGCCACCGCGAACGCGCCGCGCGGCAGATTCGGATGGCTGGCCGCGCTGTGCCACCACGCGCCGCCCGCCGGTGCCTCCGAGCAGACCGACAGCGGTTCGCCCAGCATCACGGCGTCCGCGCCGCACCCGAGCGCCTTGGCGATATCGCCCGATGTCCGCAGGTCGCCATCCGCGATGAGGTGCACGTAGCGACCGCCGGTCTCGTCCAAGTAGTCGCGGCGGGCCGCGGCCGCGTCGGCGATGGCGCTGGCCATCGGCACCCGGATGCCCAACACCCGGTCGGTGGTCGACCACTCGTCGGCGCCGACGCCGACGATGACGCCGGCCGCACCGGTACGCATGAGGTGCAACGCGGTCTGGTAGTTCGTGCAACCGCCGACCACGCACGGCAGGTCGAGGTCGGCGATGAACTCCTTGAGATTCAGCGGCTCGTCGGTCGTCGAGACGTGCTCGGCCGAGACGAGCGTGCCCTGGATGACGAGGATGTCGACCCCGGCGTCGAGGATCACCGGCGCGAGCGACAACGTGTGCTGCGGGCTGACCCGTACGGCGACCGTGCCACCGCCCTCGCGCATCACCCGTACGCGTTCGGCGATGAGTTCGGGCCGGATCGGCTCGGCGTACGCCTCCTGAAGCTTGCGGGTGGCGTGCGCGTCCTCGTCGAGGCCGGCCAGCTCTTCGAGCACCTTCGTCGGGTTCTCATAACGGGTCCACAGTCCCTCGACGTTCAGCACGCCGAGGCCGCCAAGCTCGCCCAGGGTCACCGCCGTGGCCGGGCTCATCGTCGCGTCGGACGGATGTGCGACGCACGGGATCTTGAACGGGTACGCGTCGAGCTGCCAGGCCGTGGAGACATCGTCGACGTCGCGGGTGCGCCGACTCGGAACGATCGCGATCTCGTCCAAGTGATAACCGCGCTGAGCGCTCTTGCCGAGCCCGATTTCGACGACGTCACGCATGTCGATCCCTGCCGTCCATCAATAGTGGCGCGCCGAAGCGTAGCGCAGCCGCGAGGGGCCATGAGCCGGCTCCATTGTCGAACAGCAGTCGACCCCGTGCAGCGTCGGGTCCGGGTTGCCACCGCCGACACGGCAGCGGCGACCCGGCTACCGGCTCAGTGCGAGTGGTAGTTCGGCGCCTCCACGGTCATCTGGATGTCGTGCGGATGGCTTTCCTTGAGTCCGGCCGACGTGATCCGGACCAGCTGCCCGCGCCGCTGCAATTCCTCGATGTTCGCCGCGCCGGTGTAGTACATGGCCTGGCGCAAGCCACCGACGAGCTGATGGGCGACGGCCGCGAGCGGCCCGCGGAACGGCACCTGGCCCTCGATGCCCTCCGGAATGAGCTTGTCCTCGGCCGTGACATCGGCCTGGAAGTAGCGGTCCTTCGAATATGACTGGCCGCGCTGTCCGTTCCGCAGACCGGAGAGCGCCCCGAGTGAGCCCATCCCCCGGTACGACTTGAACTGCTTGCCGTTGATGAAGATCAGATCGCCGGGCGACTCTTCGCAGCCGGCCAGCAGCGAGCCAAGCATGACGACATCGGCGCCGGCGACGATCGCCTTCGCGATGTCGCCCGAATACTGCATGCCGCCGTCGCCGATCACCGGCACGCCCGCCGGCTTGGCCGCGCGGGCGGCCTCCATGATCGCGGAGACCTGCGGCACTCCGACGCCGGCCACGACCCGGGTCGTACAGATGGAGCCGGGGCCGACACCGACCTTGATCGCGTCCGCGCCGGCCTCGACGAGGGCCTTGGCGCCGGCGTACGTCGCGATGTTCCCGCCGACGATGTCGACGTTGGTGTCGCGCTTGAGCCGGCCGATCATCTGGATGACGGCGCTGTTGTGCCCGTGAGCGAGATCGACCATCAACACGTCGACGCCCGCCTCGACGAGCGCGCGGGCCCGCTTATACGCATCGTCGCCGACGCCGATCGCCGCACCCACTCGCAGGCGGCCGGCCGGGTCCTTGGTCGCGTGCGGGAACTGCTCGCTCTTCGCGAAGTCCTTGACCGTGATCAGACCGCGCAGACGGCCGCCGTCGTCGACCAGCGGCAGCTTCTCGATCTTGTGCTGCCGGAGCAACTCAAGCGCGTCCTGCTTGCTGACCCCGACGCGCGCGGTGACCAGGGGCATCGGTGTCATCACGTCGCGGACCAGCGCCGACTTGTCCGCGACGAAGCGCATGTCGCGGTTGGTGACGATGCCGGTCAGCCGCCCGGACGCGTCGACGACCGGCACGCCGGAGATCCGATAGCGGCCACACAGGGCGTCGACGTCACGGATGGTGTCCTCCGGCGAGCAGACCACCGGGTTGGTGATCATGCCGGCCTCGGACCGCTTCACCAGGTCGACCTGCGACGCCTGCTCGTCGATCGACAAGTTGCGGTGCAACACGCCGAGACCACCAAGGCGGGCCATCGCGATGGCCATCCGAGACTCGGTCACCGTGTCCATGGCGCTCGACAGCAGCGGAATCGACAACTCGATCGATCGGGTGAGCTGCGACGTCGTGGATGCCTGGCTCGGGTCGAGGTCACACTGCGCCGGCAGCAGCAGCACATCGTCGAAGGTCAGCGCGAGGGGCAGGCCGTGATCGGCCACGGCGGCCGCCATCGCGGGAGCGCGCTCGACGAATTCCGGTCGATCGAGACCTTCGTCGCGATCGGGGTGGTCGGGGTGGTCGGGGTACGAAAGATCCACGATGAGGTCCCCTCGGCTGCGGTGCAACCATCGTACCGACTCGACCGGGCACAAACGCGGCACGGCGACCGGTGAGGCGAGCGCCACGTCGCGAGGCCGCGCCCGGCGTGCCATCCCGCCGCCGTGCTGTTGCCAACCGCCCGAGCGGACTACCGTTGACCTGTGCAAGACGAGCCCATCGATCCCTTCGCCGGCGATCCCGCAGATCCCGCCGCCGAACTCGCCGGACTGGACGATCCGGAGGAGAACGAGCCGGTCGACACCGACGCGCTCGCCGACGCGGAGCGCGAGGACGTCCTGGAAGATCTGGCCGACCTAGAGATCTATCAGGCGCTCCTGGCGCCGGTCGGAGTGCGCGGGCTCGTCATCGAGTGCGAGGACTGCCGCGAACCGCACTACTTCGACTGGGATCTCCTCGGCAGCAATCTGCGGCACCTGCTCGACTCGGGCCGCCCGCGGGTGCACGAGCCGGCCTACGACCCCGATCCCGAGCATTACGTGACCTGGGAATATGCGCGGGGCTACGCCGACGGCGTACACGACACGCTGAGTGAACCGGAGTCCTGATCACGCCCGCCACGAACGGCGACGGTCAAAGATCAACCCACTAAGCCGGTACGGAACCCGGACGCCACCGCGTGTGCGCGGTCACGGGCGCCGAGCTTGCGGAACAAGCGACGTGCGTGGGTTTTCACCGTGTCTTCCGATACGAACAGCTCGCGGCCGATCTCTGCATTGCTTTTGCCATCGGCCATGCCGCGCAGCACCTGCAACTCACGCTCGGTGAGCGATGGTGGCCGAGGGGCGCCCGGCGTCGCGAGGTCCATACGCTGCTGCGGCACGAGCGTCGGCAGCGCTGCTGTCCCTCCGCGCCCGGTCGCTCCCACCGAGGCGAGCGCGCCACGAGCAGCGACCGGCGCCATATCGACGGGACCGGTTCCGGGCACGGCTCCGCGGGAGCCCGCGAAGCCTGGGCCGCCGTTGCGGGTGTCGAGAGGGTGGGAGGTCCGGTCGGCCGCCGGGCCGACCGCAATGTTCGGGCGATCACGGCGGCCGGCGGCGGAGGCGACCGCAGAGGCGTGCACGCCACTCGTCGCGTGACCGGCAAGCGCCGACTCCACCCGTACGGCCGCTCGGCCGTTCTCCTGGCCCCGGACGGCGCCTGCCGCGACCATGCCGGATTCGCCGAGGCCGAGAAGCAGCACCGTCTTGGTCACGGCGGTCACCAGGTCGGTGTCGCCACCGCGGATCACGCCGCGAGCACCGGCCGAGATCAACGCACTCGCCACCGTCGGCTCCGGCAGGCCGTAGACGACGAGGGTCGCCCGCGGCGCGTACGCCATCGCACGGCGTACGAAGCCGATCGGATCGGGCCGGGTCAGGGCGCCATCGACAAACACCAGATCGGCGGGGCGTTCGGCCAGGCGGGCCAGGGCCTCGACCGAAGTGACCGCGGTACGCACCGCTGCGCTGACGCCCAGTCGGTCGGCGCACACCGCCACCGCCCGAGCCGCATCTGGCGTCCGTACACAGGCAAGGACCGTCAGCACGCGCATCCCCTTTTCAGGCGGTTGGTGTGTTCTCTGAAGGAGAGGAGAACACGAATTGGACCGGTCTACGACCACTTTCTACGGATGTGGCGCCAAAAAGCGCACACCAGGTGCGAGTCCCTCCGTCTGATCTGAGAGTGCATAGAACCGGCAAGCCTTGGGTACCCCCAGCCGTACCGCAGCTACGCCCCGACCCACGGCTCACGAGAGAGGTTCGCGATGAGCAACGTTCGGAGGTTGCCGGGCCCTAACGCCGATATCTGGGACTGGCAGCGCGAAGGCCTGTGCCGCGGCCGGGACAGCGCGCAGTTCTTCCACCCCGATGGCGAACGCGGCTCCGCGCGCACGCGTCGCGAGACCCAAGCCAAGGCTTTGTGCCGATCCTGCCCTGTTCGTCCGGAATGTGCTGCCCAATCCCTTGCCGCCCGCGAACCGTACGGCGTCTGGGGCGGATTCACCGAGACCGAGCGGCTGCGTCTGCTCGCCATCGGCTGGCAGGACGCCTGGCAGCGCTACCGGCGGCGGGTCGACGTCGGCAAGCTCGAAGCCAGACTGAACCACGAGATCACGAAATCGTTCGGCCGCCATCCCGCGTTGTCACCCGCCGACCAAACGGCCGTCCCCCGCCAGCGGGAGGCCGTCGCTAGCTGACAGGGCCGGCTGGACCGGCCGCTAGCCGGAGATGACCACCTCTTTGAGCTTGCCGGTCGCACAGTCGATCGTGCCGACACCACCCTCGTCGGCCTCCGGGTCGCCGATGTGCCATCGGGCGTGCAGGCTGAAGCGGAACAAACCACCGCCCGGGTCCCGCCCATCGCCACGCGGGTTTCCGTCGGTGGCGAAGTGCGTGATCGTGCCGGCGACGCCATCACGTGCGAGCGCGTCGAGGTGTGACTGCAAAGCGTCGAGCGTGTACGCCGAGGTGCCCGCGCCGAACCCCGCGGTGATGTCCGTACCCGTCGTCGGATCCTCCCACCGGAGAAAGTTCTTCGGCCCGCTGAAGAATCGCTCGACCGGCGTCGGCGCGCCCCGCCCCAGATCGGCGAACAGCTCAGCGAGCAATGGCTGGCCAGACGTGCCATCGCAGGTCAACGGTCCGGCGACCGCCGTGGGTGTCACGTGCGGCAGCGGTACGCGATCGGCCGCACAACCGGCGGCCACGGTGGCCGTCACTACCGCGACAAGGACGCTCACCCAGCGTGCGGTCATCCGTCGGTTCCCAGCCGTCGTCACCACTCGTCGATCACAACCGATTTCAATCGGCCGGTGACACAGTCGATCATGCCTTCTCCACCGCCGTCCCGAAGCGCACCTCTAGCGGTCGCGCGCGCACGGAGCCCGAACGTGAATCCGCCGCCGGCCTCCTTCGACGAGGCCGCGTCATACCCGGTCGGCGCGAACTCACTCACCGTGCCGTTGACGCCCCGGCGACGCAGCGCATCGAGATGTGACTGGAGCGTGTCGAGCGTGGCCGTCTCGCTTCCGTCGCCGGCCTCGAACGAAATGACCTGTCCGGACGGCAGGGTGGGATCCCACCAGCGGACGAAGTCCAGGGGATCGACGAAGTACGTCCCGATGTCGGGCGTCCGGCCCAAGCTGAGATCGGCGAACAGGCCGCGCAGCATTGGCTCGCCACCCGACCCGGAACACCGTACGGGTACGACGACCGGCGGCAACGCTCGTACGGTCGGCGTCGACGAACCGGTGAGAGCGATGCGATCGGCCGTACAGCCGGCGGCGGCGATGAGCACAACGAACGCGATCAACACGGGGATTGCCGATCGCTGGCCCGCCATGACTGCCCCTTCCGGGTTCATGGTCGCGCCCGTCCGGCCCGATGTCGACGGTTGTTACCGCACCGTCACGCCGATGGTGTGATAGCCGCTCGCACCGTTGGGAGCCGGATCGGCCTGCACGCTCGTCTGCGTCTGGCCCGCGTTGTCGGTCGCGCGGACCTGCAGCTGGTGCTGTCCGGGGGTGGCGTTCCAGGTCAGGAACCACTGACGCCATGTGTCGATCGACGGCACGGCGTCGAGCTTCGCCGTCTGCCATGCGTCGTTGTCGACCCGCACCTCGACCTTGCTGATCCCGCGATGTTGCGCCCATGCCACACCCGCGATCGTGACGCTGCCGGCGTTGACCGTCTTGCCGTCGGATGGCGTGTCGATGCGCGACTCGGTCTTGATCGGGCCCATCGCCGACCATCCGCGCGGCACCCAGTACGCGTCGAAGTCGGCAAAGCTCGTCAGCTCGAGTTCGGTGATCCACTTTGTCCCGGACACGTACCCGTAGAGACCGGGAACGACGGTGCGCACCGGGAATCCGTGCTCGACCGGCAGCGGGGTGCCGTTCATCCCGACCGCGAGCATGGCGTCGCGGCCGTCCATCACGACCGCGGTTGGTGAGCCGGCGGTGAAACCGTCGGCCGACCGGCCCACCAGCTGATCCGCACCGGGCAGCGGGCCGACCTCCTCCAGCAGATCCTTGAGGAGCACGCCCTGAAACAGCGCGTTGCTGATCAGGTTGCCGCCGACCTCGTTCGATACGCAGGCCAGAGTGATGTATCGCTGGATCATCGGACGCGCCAGCAGTTGCTTGTAGGTGAGCGTCATTTCGCGCTGCACCTTCCCGTGGATCCGCAGCGTCCACGTCGTCGGATCGACCTGCGGCACGACCAACGCGGTGTCGATCCGGTAGAACTGATCATTCGGCGTCACGAACGGCGTCAGGCCGCTGATGCCCTCTTCCGGAGCGAGCGATGGCGCCGGCGAGCCGGTCGGCGTCGGTAACACGACCGACTGTCGGGCCGCGGCCACGCTGCGGCGTTCGCCGAGCTGCCGCCCAATCACCTCGGCGATCAACGCGCCGACGAGTGCGAGCGCCGGAACCGATCAGCACCGTACGGCGCCCGGCTCGCGTGTCGAGATCCGGCCGCCGTACGCGAGGCCCGCGCAGCACGTAGTAGAGCGCTGCGGCCCCAGCACAGGCACCGATCAACGAAGGGAAGACCGCACCGAAGCCGGCGGCCGGCCGGGTCACCGCGGCGACCGCTCCGAGGATGCCGAACGCGGCGATTCCCGCGTAACCGATGCGGATGTCGTGCACCGCCCAGGCGCCGATGACCGCGGCCACGATCGCGAGAAGGATGAACGTACCCGCGATCAGCGCTGTCTTGTCGTGCGTGCCGAAGGTAGATGTCGCGAACGTCTTGACCGGGAGCGGTACGGAATCGACGACCACGTCGCCGACCGCGATGACCGGGGCGCTCTGCGGGCCCGCGAACGCCGCGATCAGTTCGGCGAGTCCGATGGAGACCGCGGCGGCCGCGACGCCGGCGAGCGACCCGAGCCAACGAGCCTGCTTGTTCACGACTGCCACGGTCCCAAGTCTCATCGCTTAGCCGCCAGGTACAAGCCTCGTAAGCGATCTATAAGAAACTTCCCGGACCGCCGTAATATTCGGGCCCACGTAACCGCCCTCGGTATCACGTACCCCCGAAAGCTCTTAACCGCTCCGACGAGGCGCAGGCACGCCGAAGGCCGGGCGGCTTGTCCACGACGGGATCAAGCCTGACCGCCCAGAGTGGGCAAGCCGCCCGGCCTTCAAACGAACAAACGATCAGAAGCCAGGCCCGTGCGAATGCCCGTGCCCGTGCCCGTTCGCCGCCGCCGGAGCCGGCGGCTCCTTCTTCTCCACGACGATGCTCTCGGTCGTGAGCAGCAGGCCGGCGATCGAGGCGGCGTTGGCCACCGCGTTGCGCGTCACCTTGACCGGGTCGACGATTCCGGCCTTGACCAGGTCGACCCACTCGCCGGTCGCGGCATCGAGACCTTCACCCCACTTGCGGGTGCGGACGTCGTTGACGACGACATATCCGTCGCGGCCCGCGTTCTGCGCGATCCACCGCAGGGGTTCGACCAGCGCTCCGGCGACGATCTTGACGCCGGTCGCTTCGTCGCCCGTCTTGTTGAGCGCGTCGAGCACCGGAGCGATCTGTACGAGTGCCGCACCGCCACCGGGCACGATGCCCTCTTCGACCGCTGCCTTCGTCGCCGCGATGGCGTCTTCGATGCGGTGCTTCTTCTCCTTGAGCTCGACCTCGGTGGCCGCACCGACCTTGATGACGGCGATGCCGCCGGAGAGCTTTGCGAGTCGCTCGTTCAGCTTCTCCTTGTCCCAGTCGGAGTCGGACGCCTCGACCTCTTTGCGGATCTGCTCGGCCCGAGCCTGTACGTCAGCCGACTTGCCGCCGCCGTCGATGATGACGGTGTCGTCCTTCGTCACGACCACCCGGCGAGCCGTGCCGAGCATGTCGATCGTGGCCGAGTCGAGCTTGTAGCCCAGCTCGGGGTTGATCAACTCGGCGCCGGTGAGCACCGCGATGTCCTGCAGCTGAGCCTTGCGGCGATCACCGAAGGCCGGAGCCTTTACCGCGGCGACCTTGATCGTCTTACGGATCGCGTTGACCGTGAGCGCGGCGAGCGCCTGACCGTCCACGTCCTCCGCGATGATCATCAACGGCTTGGCCGTCTGCAGCACCTTCTCCAGCAGCGGCAGCAGCTCCTCGAAGGCGCTGATCTTCTGCGTGGTGACCAGGATGTACGGGTCGTCGAGAGCAGCCTCGCCGGCCTCCGGGTCGGTCATGAAGTACGGCGAGATGAAGCCCTTGTCGAACTGCATACCTTCGGTGATCTCGAGTTCGGTCGCCATCGTCGAGCCGTCCTCAACGGTGATGACGCCCTCGCGACCGACGGCGTCCATCGCCTCGGCGATCAACTTGCCGATCTCCGGGTCCTGGGCCGAGATCGTCGCCACGTGCGCGACCTCCGCACTACCAGCGACCTCGATCGCCTTCTCGAGAAGCGCGTCGTTGATCGCCGCGACCGCGGCGTCCATTCCGCGCTTGAGGCCGGTCGGGTTGGCGCCGGCAGCGACATTTCGCAGTCCGTCGCGGACCATCGCCTGGGCGAGCACGGTCGCCGTGGTGGTGCCGTCGCCGGCGATGTCGTTCGTCTTCGTGGCAACTTCCTTGACGAGCTGGGCACCGAGGTTCTGGTACGCGTCGTCGAGTTCGATCTCCTTGGCGATCGTCACGCCGTCGTTGGTGATCGTCGGCGCGCCGAACTTCTTGTCCAGCACGACGTTGCGGCCCTTCGGGCCGAGCGTCACCTTGACCGCGTCGGCGAGCGCGTTGACGCCGTGCTCCAGCAAGTGCCGGGCGTCGTCGGAGAAGCTCAGAGTCTTCGCCATGAGTTCTTCTTGTCCCTTCTGGGTCTTGCACATCTTGCCGGTCGGACCGGCCGCGGCGCCGACGGTGACGTGGATCGGGCAGCCAGCCACGTCACACCGTTGCGGCCGCGAAGCGGCCGTGCCGGGTCGAAAGCTCTACCGAATCGCAGCGTGGCCCCGTCCGCCCGGCTGCGCCGGGCGGACGGGGCCACGCTGTCTAGATCACTTCTCGATGACGGCAAGCACGTCACGAGCGGAGAGCACCAGGTACTCCTCGCCGTTGTACTTGACCTCGGTGCCGCCGTACTTGGAGTAGAGGACCGTGTCGCCGACCTGGACGTCAACCGGAATCCGGTTGCCCTTGTCGTCGAAACGGCCGGCGCCCACAGCGAGGACGGTGCCCTCCTGCGGCTTCTCCTTGGCGGTGTCGGGAATGACGAGGCCCGACGCGGTGGTCGTTTCGGCCTCGTTTGCCTGGACCACAATGCGGTCCTCGAGCGGCTTGATCGCAACCTTCGTCGCGGTAGTCACGGTCATACCCTCCTGGGGTACTTGGAGTCTTCGATCTTCAACAACCGCGTGCAAGCACGCGACCAGACCGGGCGGCTCCGTCGTCGCGGGTGCCGGACCGCTCGGTACAACGCCTCGCCGGGTGGCGGGACGCTGGCACCCTCCAGGTGAGAGTGCTAATCGGACGTTAGTCCGCGGGCTGGCACTCCGTCAAGGAGAGTGCCAGATCGCGCCGTGCGGATCACGAGAATCCGCCGGCCGCCCAAATTGCGCGTCTCCCAGTCAACCACTGCCGGGACGGGGGCCGCCGGGCGACCACCGAGGTCGGTCCGGCCCACTCCGTCGACCGACAACGCCGGCAGACACAGACGGGTCGTCCTCGGCTGACGTGACACCATGATCGGATGGATCCGGCGGCGCTCGCGGCACTGCGTACCGCAGAAGGGTCGAGCGCACTCTCAGCGGCGGCCGCCGTTGCCGGCGGTGATCCGCTGACCGCGGTGAGTGCGCTGCGTTCCGGCGGCATCCCGCCGGAACTCGCCGCGGCGGCACTCACCCAGGCGGAGCTGCGGGCGCGGGCGGTCGGGAAGTTCGGTCCGGACGCGGCGCGGATGTGGTTCACCCGCGATGGCCTGGAGCAGGCGACCCGCGGAATGGTGGCGGCCCGGCGCGCCCGGCGATTGGCCGCTGCCGGTGTGACGCACGTCGCGGACCTGGGCTGCGGCATCGGATCGGACACTATCGCGTTCGCGCGAGCGGGCCTGCGCGTCACCGCCGTCGATGCCGACGCGACCACCGCAGGCGTGGCGGCGGCCAACGTCGACGCGCTCGGCCTCGGGCATCTCGTCACCGTGCGCGCGGCGACCGCGGACAGTGTCGATCTCGGCACGGTGGACGCGGCGTTCTGCGACCCGGCCCGACGGCGCGCGACCGGTCGCGTCTTCGACCCCGACGCTTACTCGCCGCCATGGACCTTCGTGACGTCGTTAACGGCCGCTGTGCCAGCGACCGTCGTGAAGGTGGCACCGGGAATCGACCACGCGCTCGTGCCTGCCGGCGCCGAGGCCGAGTGGGTGTCCGTGGATGGAGACGTCGTGGAGGCCGCGTTGTGGTGCGGACCGCTGGCGACGGCCTACCGCCGCGCCACATTGTTGTCCGGGTCCGCCGAGGTCACGCTGGTCGGATCAGGAACGGCCGTCGCACCGGTCGGCCCGATCGGCCGGTACGTCTACGACCCGGACGGCGCGGTGGTCCGCTCTCACCTGGTCGCCGAATTCGCGACCACGGTGGCCGGGCGGCTGGGCGATGCCACAATCGCCTACGTCTACACCGATGCACATGTCGCGTCGCCGTTCGGCCGGGCGTACGAGATCGACGACGTGATGCCGTTCTCGCTCAAGCGATTGCGGGCGACATTGCGGGCACGCGAAATCGGCCGGCTCACGATCAAGAAGCGCGGCTCGGCACTGGAGCCGTCGCAGCTCCGGCGGGATCTCAAGCTGCGCGGGGCCGGTGAGCTGACGATCATCCTGACGCGCGTGGGCGGAGCGCCGACCGTGTTGTTCGGCTCGCCGCTGCGGTGATTGACCGTTGGGATTCTTGTATCGTCTCGCATCATGGCTGGGCAGGGCACGCCGGCGACCACCGTCCTCAAGCAGCGGAAGGTCGCGCACAAGCTGCACACGTACGTGCACGACGAGCGCTCGACGAGCTACGGCATGGAGGCGGCCGCGGCTCTCGGAATCGATCCGGCGCTGTGCTTCAAGACGCTGGTGGCTGACGTGGACGGCACCCTGACCGTGGCGGTCGTGCCGGTGACCGGTTCGCTCGATCTCAAGGCTCTCGCGGCCGCGGTCGGTGGGAAGCGGGCCGCGATGGCCGATCCAGCCGCCGCCGAGCGCAGCTCCGGCTACGTACGCGGCGGTATCAGCCCGCTCGGGCAGCGCAAACGTCTCCGTACCGTGATCGATGCCTCGGCCGTGGATCTGGCCACGATGTACGTGTCCGCCGGCCGCCGCGGCCTCGAGATCGAGCTCGCGCCGGCCGATCTGGCGTCGTTGACCGGCGCCGTCGTCGCCCTGATCGCCGCACCCTGACCGGCTGCCCAACCCGCACTTGTACGAAACTTGGCCGGTCAAGGCCCGGCGAAAGAACGAACGGTACGGCCGACCCGTGAGGCTGGCCCGCCGCTCGCCGATCGGGCCGACTCACCGACCTCAGTGGACAACGCAGTTGTCGCGGACGAGCGGGTGGGGCAGTCTGGAGCCAAGTCCTACAGCGTGTCGTAGGTCACAGTCGGATCGTCTGATCGGTCCAGCCTGCGACGAGCTCCAGGCCGGACCCCGAAGGAGCGACGTTTGCATAACCCGTGGCTCGCGTTGGAAGTCGGTGCGGATCCGTACGAGCGCTGGACTGCGATCAGCCTCGCCCACCAGGCGTTCGTGACCTCTGGGGTGGTCTCGGCACCCGTCCGCGATGTGGTAGCCGAGTCGTGGCGACGGTCCGCGCGGCTAGTCGGGCCGGAGACGATTGCGCCCGTCGACCTGGCCGACGCCGAGCTGGGGGCCTACCGCAACGACCACCCGTTGGCCCGTGTCATGCCGCTGATGCGTGACCTGCTCGGCACGATCGCCCACGACGGCGCCCATTTGCTCGCCGTTTGCGACGCCGACGGTCTGTTGCTCTGGGTCGAGGGCCATGCCGGCGTTCGCCAGCGGATGGAGAGCATGAACTTCGTCGCTGGCGCACGCTGGGACGAACTGCACGCGGGCACGAGCGCACCCGGCGTGGCACTGGCCATCGACCATGCCGTCCAGATCTTCAGTGCCGAGCACTTCAGCCGGGCCGTCCAGCCCTGGACGGGCGCCGCCGCTCCGATCCACGACCCCGAGACCGGCGAGGTCCTCGGCGCCGTCGACATCACCGGCGGCTGTCACCTGGCCAACCCGCAGAGTCTCGCGCTCGTCCAGGCCACGGCCCGCGCGGCGGAGGCCGAATTCGTGACGCTGCGCCCTGGACGGCCCGGCAATGGGGCACGGCTGCGGGCCCTCGGCCGCGACGAGGCGATCCTCGAGGTCGGCGGCGCCCGGCATCGGCTCGGCCGGCGGCACAGCGAAATCCTGGTGCTGCTCGCCGCACACCCTGACGGGCTCTCCAACGAGCGGTTGGCCTGGGAGCTCTACGGCGAACGCTTGATCAACCCCGTGACGCTGCGCGCCGAACTGTCTCGCTTGCGGCAACTCCTCGGACGCCTCTTTCAGTCGCGGCCGTATCGACTGACCGAGCCGATGGCCGCCGACTTCCGCTCGGTCAGCGACCTCGTTCGCGGCGGATCGATCGGTGCCGCGCTGCGGACCTACCCTGGTCCGCTGCTGCCGGGTTCCGAGTCGCCCGGCATCGTGCGTCTGCGCGGGCAGGTCGACGATCTGGTCCGCGACGCGGTGCTACACACCGGCGACTACGCGATGTTGGAGCGCTGGGCGACCAGTCCGTCCGGCGAAGACGATCTGGAGGCCTGGGAGTCGCTCCTGGCCGGTACGCCAGCCGGGTCGCCACGACATGGACGCGTGGCGACCCGGGCCGCGAGCCTCCGACGTGACTTCGACCGGGAGTTCGGCGGCTCCACCGGCACGACCGTGTTCGAGGCCACGGCCGCCGGCGACGATCGACGGATCGACGTACCAACCCAGCGGCGACCGGAGTAGCGCCGCCCCGGGGCCATCGTTGTGGCGCTACAGGGCCGGCGGCAGTGGCTGCCGGGCCAGGCTGCGGCGCGGCAAGATCACCGGCGAGTGCGGGGGCGTCTTCTGCAACGCCGCGAGTGCTTCCTCGATGCCTCGATCGAGTTGCTGGTCAACGCCCTTCACGTAGTCCTGCGGCTTGTTCTCGACCTCGATGTCCGGGTCCGTACCGTAGTTCTCGACCCCCCAGCCGACGTTGTCGAACGCGAACGCGAACTCCGGCTGGGTCGTGACCGTGCCGTCGGACAGCGGGTGCCGCGGCCAGATGCCGACCACGCCGCCCCACGTACGCCGGCCGATCAGCGTTCCGAGACCGAGCTGTTTGAACGCGTGGCTCACGATGTCGCCGTCGGAGCCCGCGGCCTCGTTCGTCAGCATCACCAGCGGTCCGCGCGGTGCCTCGTCCGGGTACGGCTCCGGCTGGCCCCACCGCGCGTACCCGTAGCCGATCCGGCGCCGGGCGAGCCGCTGCAGCAACAAGCCGGAGACGTGGCCGCCGCGGTTAAACCGCACATCGACGACGAGTGCCTCGTGGTCGAACTCGGTCAGCAGGCCGCGGTGGAACTCGGCGAACCCCCATGCCTGCATGTCCGGGACGTGCAGGTATCCGACCCGACCATCGGAGCGTTCGTGGACGAGCGCTCGGTTCGCGTTCACCCAATCGCGATAGCGGGCGAGTTGTTCGCTCGCGAGCGGACGCACCCGCAATGTCCGGACCGGACCGTCCGCCCGGCGGACGCTGAGCTCAACCTCCTGCTCGGCCTGGTTGACCAGCAGCGCGGCCGGCGAGCGGAACCGGTCCACGGCGATGCCGTTGACCGCCACAACAGTGTCACCCGCCTGCACGTCAAGGCCCGGACGCGCAAGCGGTGAGCTGTCCCGCGGCGACCACACATCACCGTCGAGGATGCGAGCGATCCGGTAGGTGCCGCTGGACACATCGACGTCCCAGTCGACACCGAGGAATCCCTGCCGATACTGGGGGCTCTTGCGATATGCGCCGCCCTGCTCGTACGCATGCGACGTGCCGAGCTCGCCCTGCATCTCCCACAGCAGGTCGGACAGCTCGGCCCGGGTGCCGACCCGGTCGACGATCGGCCGATACAGCTCGTAGACAGAATCCCAGTCGAGCGACGACATGTCCGGGTCCCAGAACTGCTCCCGCTGCAGCCGCCACGCCTCGCGATACATCTGCTGCCACTCCGCGCCCGGTCGCACCGACACCTTGACGCGATCGAGGTCGACCCAGCCACTCTCCCGACCCGGCTCGGTCGCATCGCTCGGCTTTTCGCCGGCTGCCAACACGCGCAACCTGTCCTTCGCGCGATACAGCAACGTGGTGTGATCGGCACCGAGGCGGAAGTCGGTGATGCCGTCGACGAGCTGCTCGCTCTTGCCGGTCGCGAGCGTAACCACCTGCAGCGACCGATCGTCGCCGTCGCCGTTCAACGGGCTGCCGCCCCGCACGCCCTTGACCGGGTGCGACGTGACCAGCACCTTGTCTTTCGTGCCGGCGACCCGGTCGTAGCGGCCGTCCGGCAGGGGCAGGGGCACCACGCGCCGCTCGATACCGGCGAAATCGATCCGTACCCGCGCGGGCCGGCTGCCGTCCCCACCGGCGACGGCGGCCGCAGCATCGGACGGCTTCGCAGCATCCGCCGGCGTAGCGGCATCGGACGGCTTCGCACCCGGCGCAGTGATCTCGCCGAGGAACGGCGCCGGCTCGTCGGCGCGTAGCGTCACCGCGTACGGCCGGCTGCCCAGCGGGAAGCCCATCTCGAACTGCAGCTCGTCGTAGACCGGGTCGAACTCCCGCTGGCCGATGAAGTACAGATATCGGCCGAGGGGATCGAACGCTGGCCGCCGATCACGGAGGACGGGGACAGTCGCTGCCTGGACCGTCTGCTCGGCGACGTCGAGAAGCCGGATCGCGGTCGTCTTGGCCGACTCCGGCCGTGTGTACGCCAGCCACGCGCCATCCGGCGACCAGGTGAGGTCTTCGATGCGGCCGTATGGACTCTCGTCCACCACGGACGCCGTCGCCGTGCCGCCGCGGACGTCGACGAGGATCAACTGATTGCGGTGGTTTGCGACCGCGACGAGGTCCTCGGTCGGCGACGGCGCCAACTCGGCCGCCCGCCCGGTGTCTACTTCGGACAGATGGGTCGCACCGTTGTCGTCGAACACCACGAGGCGTTCGCTCGGCGACTCGTCACTCGTGGCAGCGACCAGCCGGTCACCGCCGTGCAGATAGCTCAGCAGGCGGTAGCGGACGCCGTCGGGTTCGCCGAACTGCCGTACGGGCCCGGCGAAGTGCCCCAACGAGAATGCCTTTCCGCGGGCGCACAGCGCGAGTCGGGCGCCGTCTGGCGAAATCGTCACCGTGTCGAGATGGTCGGCGGCCGACGCGAACTGGCGATTCCGCTGGCTCGTGCCACTGGACGCATCGATATCGAGCTTGCGTGGACCGCTCTCGTCCGGGTCGAGCAGCCACAACTCGGCACCGACGTGGTAGACGAGACGCCGGCCATCGCCGCTGAGACCGCGGGCGTAGTAGTCGTCATGATGCGTATGCCGGCGCAGGTCCTCGCCGTCCGGCCTACATGAATAGACGTTTCCGACGCCCTCATGGTCGGCCAGGAAATAGACGCGGTCGCCGACGAAGCACGGGGACGCGAGGTTGCCCTCGACCTTGATGAGCCGGCGGAATTCGCTCGTGCCGTCGGGGTCGATCCACAGATCGCCGACGCGGCCGCCTCGGTAGCGCTTCCAGTGCGCTGGGTCGCTCGTGATACGCCCGAGCACGATCGCCCCACCCCGGCCATAGTCGATGACGCTGGCCGGACCGTACGGCAGCATCTCGCCCGACTCGCCGTCCCGGCCGATGCGGTAGAGCCGCCGATCCCGATAGAACGGGCGCTCCGCATCGGTGGCGAAGATGATGGAGCCGTCGGGATCGAAGCCGGCCACCGCCATGAGGCCGCCGAGGTGAGTGAGCCGGCGAGCGCTGCCTCCGGTCGATGCCATGACGTAGATGTCCGGCGCGCCCTCGTCCTTGCCGACGAATGCAAGCCGGGTCCCGTCGGGAGACACCCGAGGCCCGCTTGCCTCGGCGATGCCGGACGTCAACCGATCGGCCCGGCCACCGCCGGACGTGACATGCCACAGGTCGTCGTCGCTCGCGAAATAGACATCGTCGCCATGGATCGCCGGGCTTCGCAGATATCCAGTCATGTGCGTGGGCTCCTCGGGTTTCTGGGGCGGTCCTACGCGGGCCGGGCCGGGTCACGCGGGGTCTCCGCGCGCCCGTCAGCCGAGCCTACGTACCGTCTCCGACACTGCCATTCGGGCCGACGTCGCGGCACCCCATTTCGGCGTCCCGCGACCTACCCGCCACCGATCCCACCGCAGACCCAACCCGCACAACGCCGCGATCGCGCCAGCGGCCCGCCGGCCGGTGGCGGTGTCATACAGTGCGGAAGTGACGCGGGCCATCCTGTTCGACCTGTTCAACACGCTCATTGCGAGCGGCGACCGGAGACGAGCGATGACCGTCCGCGAGATGGGCGCGACGCTCGGCGTCGAACCGGACGCATTCGGGCAGGCCTTCGTGCGCACATGGCGCGAACGCATGGTGGGCACGCTCGGTGATCTCGCGGAGCAATGCCGCACGATCGCGCGAAGCGTCGGCGGCGATCCCACCGACGATCAGATCGCCCGCGCTGTCGAACTGCGACTCGCGTTCAACCGGCGGACCATCGTCGTGGCCGACGCCACGCTCGCGGCGCTGGCCGCCGCGCGCGCCGCCGGGTTCCAGCTCGCGATCGTGTCCAACTGTACGGTCGACAGCGGCATTGTCCTCGACGAGACGCCCCTGGCGGCCGCGGTCGATGCTGTCGTGCTGTCCTACCGGGTCGGCATTGCCAAGCCGGACACCCGCATCTACGAGGTCGCGTGCGCGGCCGTCGATACGCCCCCCGAGTCGTGCCTGTACGTCGGCGACGGCGCCGACCACGAGCTGTACGGCGCGAAGTCGCTCGGTATGCGGGTCTACCAGACGACGCAGTTCGCGGTCACCGATCGCGACTGGAACGGTCCACGGATCGGCAACATCGCCGAGATCGCCGGCATCGTCGAGCAGCCGGCCTAACGCGCGGTCAACGATCGACCGGGCTGAAGTCCCACGTGTGCCCGGCCCGCTCGATGAACCGGCGCGGCGGCTCCGGCATGTCGACCGGCGTGCCCCGCCAGCGCGAGATCACCACGATCCGATTGTCGGCCGAGCTGAACACCTCGCTCTCGACGTGCTGCGGATCGACCTCGATGATCGGCAATGCGACGTCGCACACCCACGACAGCGCATCTGTCATCGTGTCCGGTCGCGCTTTGGCCTCCCACATCCGTACGATCATCGGCTCACACCGCCACCAATGTGAGGGGCATCGCCGAGTCGGCCGGCAGGTCCAGCGGGCTCGCGGCCACGTTCGCCGCCACGAGATGCGACCCGAGCGCCGCGACCATCGCGCCGTTGTCCGTGCAGAGCTTCGGCCGTGGCACCCGAACCGTGATGCCGTGTTCAGCCGCCCGCGACTCCGCCATCGATCGGATGCGCGAGTTCGCCGCCACGCCGCCGCCGATGATCAGCGTGTCGATGCCGTACGCCCGGCACGCCGCGATTGCCTTCGCGGTGAGGACGTCGCAGACCGCCTCCTGGAAGCTGGCCGCGACGTCGGCCACCGGGATCGCGTCACCGGCTCGCTGACGCGCCTCAACCCATCGCGCGACCGCCGTCTTGAGGCCCGAGAACGAGAAGTCGTAGCGGTGTTCGGCGAGATCCCGATGCGCGGTCAGCCCGCGTGGAAACGCGACCGCGGCGGCGTCGCCGTCACGGGCCGCACGGTCGATAGGTGGGCCACCCGGGAAACCGAGATCGAGGAGCCGGGCTACCTTGTCGAACGCCTCCCCCGCCGCGTCATCGAGGGTGGCGCCCAAGGGCTCGACGCCGTGGGCCAGGTCGTCCACGCGCAACAACGACGAATGCCCGCCGGAGACCAGCAACGCGATCGCCGGCTCGGGCAACGGACCATGTTCGAGCGTGTCGACCGCGACATGCGCGGCCAGATGATTCACACCGTAGATCGGCTTGCCGGCGGCCAGGGCGTACGCCTTCGCCGCGGCCACGCCGACAAGCAGAGCACTGGCGAGGCCCGGACCGGCGGTGACTGCGATCGCGTCCACGTCGGCCAGTGTCACGCCGGCTTCGGCGAGTGCGCGGTGCATCGTCGGCACCATTGCCTCGAGGTGCGCCCGGCTGGCGACTTCGGGCACTACGCCACCGAAGCGCGCGTGTTCGGCGACGCTCGACGCTATGGCGTCGGCGAGCAGCGTGTGGCCTCGTACGATGCCGACGCCGGTTTCATCACAGGACGTCTCGATGCCGAGCACCAGCGGCTCGTCGGTCATGGCCGCTCATCCCGTCTCATCACCAGCGCATCGGTGTTGCTCGGCTGGTAGTAGCCCTTGCGTACGCCGACGCCAACGAACCCGTACGCGTCGTAGAGACGTTGGGCCGGCTCGTTGTCCACGGCGACCTCCAACAGCACCGACCGCACGCGTTCGACGTCTGCCTGGGCCAACAAAGCTTCCAGCACGGTACGGCCGATGCCGAGCCGCTGCCGGTCCCGGCGTACGGCGATGTTCTGGATCCACGCCTCATCCGGCGGCGCGAACGCGAGGCCACCGTAGCCGGCTACGTGCCCGTCGTCGTCGAGCGCGACGACGTAGTGGTGCCCGTTGGCCAGCTCGCTCCAGAACATCGGGGCCGACCACAGCTCCGCGCCGAAGAGGTCGGCCTCGATCGGCAGGATCTCGTCGATATGCCACCAGCGCATGCGGGTGAGGGTGAGGGTCGCCGGGTTACTCATCGACGACATGCGCCTCGCGGCTGCGCTACTCATCGGCGGCGACATGCGCCTCGCGGCTGCGCTACTCATCGGCGGCGACATGCGCCTCGCGGCTGCGCTACTCATCGGCGGCGGTGTACCGGTCACGACACGGCCTTCCGCTGGCCCGGCTCGACCGCGTCCGGGCGGCGCAGGTAGAGCGGCGTCAGCGGTTCACTCGGTGCGCCGGCGAGGACGCGGGCGGCAGCGAGCGACGCGAGCGCGCCCGCGGGCGGGTAGGTCGGTTCGTCGCGGATCGGCAGACCGATCACCGATCCGTAGAGCAGGGCGCCCGCACCGACGGCCGCCTCGACTCCGGCCGCCTGAAACTGCGGCGACGCAATGACATCGGTTGGGCGGTCGACCGACGGTTCGGTCAGGCGTACGCCGTCGCGGTAAACCGCCCAGTAGACCTCACGTCGCCGAGCATCCGTGGCAACCAGGACCGTACCGGGTCCGGCCGCCGCACCGATCGCGTCGAGCGTGCCGACGCCGTACGCCGGGATGGCGAGCGTGTCGGCGAATGCGGCCGCCGTGACCAGGCCGACCCGCAAGCCGGTGAACGGCCCGGGTCCGACGCCAGCGATGACCGCGCCCAGGTCGGCGGCGACCTTGCCGACCTCGCCCAGCACACTCGCGATCTCGGGGGCGAGCCGCTCGCCATGGGCCCTGCCGTCGACGTGGACGCGTTCGGCCAGCACGGTGACGTCCGGTCCGGCGTTCGGCAGCGCGCGATCGCTCGACGGGGCCGGATCGATCGACACGACCGCCGCGGTGATCGCCGGGGTAGCCGAATCGAGCACGACAACTAGCACGGTATGTACCCTATCTCCGCCACACGATCGGCCGGATTCAGCGGTGGGCGGCGACGGTGGCGATATCGAGGGCCGCGACCCGCTCGATCCAGTCCGGGCCGGCGGACTCGAGGGTTACCACGCGTGTCTCGTCGTCGCGCCGCTCGATCCGCAGGGTGAGGTGTGTGTCGGCCAATTGCTCGACCATGCCTTCGCCCCACTCGACCAGCGTGACGGCATCGTCCATGGATGCGTCCAGGTCAAGGTCGTCGACCTCGGCCCGCGGATCGGTCACCGCACCGAGCCGGTAGGCATCCACGTGGACGAGCGGCAGCCCGCCCGGGTGCCCCGCACGGTGGACGCGAGCGATGACAAACGTCGGCGACGTCACCGTGCCGGCCACGCCGAGTCCGGCGCCGATCCCCTGCGCCAGCGCCGTCTTTCCAGCCCCGAGCGGGCCGCTCAGCACGATCAGATCGCCGGCGCGGAGCGTGGAGGCGAGCACTGTGCCGAACGCGCGCGTGTCGGCCACGGTCGGCAGTTCGACCGAGCGCAATGTCCCGTCCATCAATCCATGACCTCGTCGAGGAATGCGAAGATCGCGTCGTTGACGATATCGGGGTACTCCATCAGCGCCACGTGTCCGGCCTCCGGCACGACGACGAGTCGAGCCTTGGGCAGGACCGCCACGATCTCCTCCGAGTGCGACAGCGGCGTGAGCTGGTCCTTGTCGCCACACACGGCGAGCACTCGGGTGTTGGCCAGCGCCTCCAGCGCCGGATAGCCCGCGTGCGCGGTCAACGCCCGGACATAGCGAGCGACAACATCGGTGCTGGTCCGGCCATTCATCCGCTCGACGTAGGACACCAGAGCGGGGTTCGCCCGTCTGCTGCCGAAGCCGTACCGCCGGGTCAACAGCCAGGCGAGATCACTCGATGCCCGGCGGGCCGCGTCGATCACACCGGCTCCGGTACGTCCGGTTGAACTGATCAGCGGGATCAGTTGGCGGCTGAAGCGGGCGAGCACCGCCGGCATGCCGAAGTTGACCTCGTCGAGATGGCCGGCCGAGGTCGAGATGAAGACGATGCCGGTGATGCGCGATCCGAATAGTTCCGGATGCTCCTGCGCCAGCGCCATGATCGTCATGCCACCCATGGAGTGTCCGATCAGGACTATCGGCCCGGTCGGCACGGTCTCGTCGAGCACGCGCTTCAGCGTCCGGCCGAGCATGTCCAGCGAGTACTCGCCTTCGTGGATCTTCGACGAACGCCCGTGACCCGGCTGGTCGTAGAAGACCAGCCGGCATTGGCCGGAGTGGGTCAACTCGCGCCGCTGGAAATGGAACGTGCCCATGTCCAAGCAGAATCCGTGTACGAAGACGAGGGTCGGTCGGGCCATGTCGATGGTGTCCGGGCCGGTCTCCGGCGTCGGCTCGACAATCTCGCAGTAGATGTCGACCCCGTCGTCGGTGGCTACGGTCATGGATTCATCGAATGGCAACCGGCCGAACGGTTCACTGGCGAGATCGGTGTCCGACATCCTGGCCCGTCGAATGATCAGCCGTTGAGCGGCGACGCCGGCGGTCACACCCGCCACCGCGACACCGACCACGGCGCCGATGACACCGGCGCGCCGCCGGCGTGCTGTCTTGCTGCCCACCTCCAGCGGTGGCAAACCTGGCTGGCTCACCGCGCCGCCTCGTCGTAGACCCGGTCGATGCGGGTGCCGCCCACGCGCGTGACGATCTCGTAGTTGATCGTGCCGGCGGCCGCCGCCCAGTCGTCCGCCGTCGGCTCGCCATGATCACCCGGCCCGAACAGCGTTGCGATGTCGCCCGCCCGGACGACGTCGTCGCCGCAGTCGAGGACGATCTGATCCATGCACACGCGGCCGGCGATGGTCCGGACCTGGCCGGCGAGGTGCACCGGGCCCACGCCGGACAGGTGGCGCGGCACGCCGTCGGCGTACCCGATCGGGATCAATGCCAACGTCGTCTCCCGGTCGGTGGTGTACGTGTGCCCGTAGGAAACGCCTTCACCGGCCGGCACGCGCTTGGCCAGCGCGACGGTTGCCCGTACGGTCATCGCCGGCCGCAGCCCGAATTCGGTCGCGCGCTCCGGGATCGGCGCCAGGCCGTAGATGGCGAGACCGGGCCGGACGAGGTCGAAGTGGGTGTCCGGTCGAGTCAGCGTCGCCGCCGAGTTTGCGAGGTGCCGCACCTGCGGAGTGAGACCGGCGCGCATCACCGCGTCGAGTCCGTCGTGAAAACGGGCCAACTGCCGGTCGATCGACGGGTGTCCGGGCTCATCGGCCGCCGCCAGGTGGCTCCAGGCCCCGACGACATCGATATCGCCGTCCGCCTGCGCCTTCGCCGATGCGTCGACAAGGGCCGACCACGCCGCCAGCGGCGCCCCGTTGCGGCTCAACCCAGAATCGATCTTCAGGTGTACGCGTGCGGTCCGGTTCCAGCGCCGCGCGGCCATCATGACGGCGCCAAGCTGGTCGAGGCTCGCCACCGACAGGTCGACATGCGCAAGCACCGCATCCGCGACCGGCTCACCCGGTGCCCACAGCCAGGCCAGCATCGGTACGTCGATGCCCGCGTCCCGCAGGGTCAGCGCCTCTCGAATGGTGCAGGCGCCGAGCCAGCGTGCCCCGCCAGCGAGCGCGGCCCGGGCGGCCGGCACCA
Source organism: uncultured Actinomycetota bacterium (assembly GCA_963724705.1). GTDB lineage: Bacteria > Actinomycetota > Actinomycetes > Mycobacteriales > Micromonosporaceae > DASQPR01. The sequence goes on along the minus strand of CAVRVS010000002.1, from coordinate 16,329 downwards.
TGCCGTGGCCGTAGCCATCCGCCTTGACGACGGCCATCACCTGCGCCGTGGTCCGGGCGCGCAGCAAGGCGACGTTGTTCTGGATCGCGCCGAGGTCGACGCGAATCTCCGCCTGCCACATGTGTCTCAGCCTACCGGCTGGTCACGTGGAGACCGGCTGGTCCGCGTGAGCATGCGGTCGGCCCCGGTTATTCGGGGCCCAGACCGATCAACCGCAGCCAGGACCGATCGAGCGGGCCAGGCGTCAGCCGCGAGAGAGGAGATCCGCGATCGCCCCCGGCAGCGCCGCCGCGACATCGGTCGCCGTGACCGGACCCCGGCGCGCGGCGGCCCGGCCGGCGAGGCCGTGCACGTACGCCGCCGAGATCGCGGCGCGGTCGGCCGGCAGTCCGGCGGCGAGCAGCGAGCCCAGGAGGCCGCCCAGCACGTCGCCGGTGCCACCGGTGGCGAGGGCCGGAGTGCCGGTCGGGTTGACCCACGTGGTGCCGTTCGGCGACGCCACCACCGTACGGTCGCCCTTGAGCAGCACGGTCGCGCGCAACTTAGCCGCGAGCCGCAGGGCCGACTCGACGCGATCGGCACCCGGCGCGCCGCCGGCGATGCGCGCGAACTCCCGATCGTGCGGGGTGACGACCAGCGGCGCATGGCGCGCTCGCAAGAGGTCGGCGAACTCGGACGTGGACACGTCGCCGATCATCGTCAGCGCGTCGGCGTCCAGCACCAGCGACACCTTCGTGGCGAGGACACCCTGCAGCTCCGACCGCGCGTGATCGTCGGTGCCCAGACCACTGCCGCACACCCACGCCTGCACCCGCCCGGCGTCGGCGACCCGATCCGAGACGAGTACGGCCGGATGCCAGTCGCGGACGTAGGGCGCCGCGCCACCGGCATACCGCACCATCCCGGCCGGCCCGGCCGACGCGCCCGACACGCCGAGGATGGCGGCGCCGGTCGTGGCGGCAGAGCCGGTCGCGAGCCCGACCACGCCGCGGGTGTACTTGTCCGAGTCGACATCCGGCATCGGCCACCAGGCGGCGATGTCGGCCGCGGTCGGCACCCGCAGCATCGGACGGCCGGGCAGGAACGGGCCGAGTCCGATGTCGACGAGTTCCACGAAACCGGCCAACCGGGTCGCGGCGCCCACGACGTGTGCCGGCTTGAGGCATCCGAACGTCACGGTGATATCGGCGGCTACCGCCTTGGTCGCGTTTTCCACCGCGCCGGTGTCGGCCTCGACACCCGACGGCAGGTCGACCGCGACGATCGTCGGTCGGTCGCCGTCGGATGCCCGTACCCGCGAAAGAGCTTCCATGGCCGCGATGGCCGGCGGGCGCAACGGACCGTGCCCACCGATCCCGACGATGCCGTCGAGGGCCATGTCCACCGCGGACGGTACGTCGGCCACCACGCGCCCGCCCGCGGCCAGCAGCGCTGCTAGCCCGCCGGAATGGGCGCGCTTCGCATCGAGTAGCAGTGCCCGTACGGCGACGCCCCGGCGAGCCAGGAGTGCGCCGGCGTAGAGCGTGTCGCCGCCGTTGTCTCCGGCGCCCACCACGAGGACGACGTGGCGCCCGTAGACGCCACCGAAGCGGTCCTGGAGGGCGAGCGCGCAGCGCCGGCCGAGACCGGCTGCGGCCCGAGCCATCAACGTCCCGGGCGGCAGCGTCGCCATCAGGTCGCGTTCGGCCGCTCGGACCTCGGCGACGCGATAGACGGCGCCGGCCGTGACCTGGTCGCTCATTGGTCGCCCTCCGCCACCACCATCGCCGACGCGATTCCGCCGTCGTGCGACAGCGACAGATGCCATCGCGTGACACCACACGTCTTGGCCGCCGCTGCGACCGTCCCGGAGACGGTGAGCCACGGTCGGCCGTCGGGGTCCGAAACGACCTCGCAGTCGTGCCAGGACAGACCGGCCGGCGCGCCGAGCGCCTTGGCCACGGCCTCCTTCGCCGCGAACCGGGCGGCGAGCGACTCGGGCGACCGCGGATTGCCAGACGCGGTCATCCGCTCCTGTTCGGTGAAGAGACGATCGGCCAGCAGCGGCGTACGGCTCACTGCGGCGGTGAATCGGTCGACGAGGACCACATCGATGCCAACCGCGACGATCACGCCATCACCCTAGCCGCCGCCGTCGCGACCGGCGGACGCTATTCGACGGTGACCGACTTCGCCAGGTTGCGCGGCTGATCGACATCGTGGCCACGGGCGGCCGCAATCTCGGCCGCCAGCACCTGCAACGGCACTGTCGTCACGAGCGGCGCGAGCAGCGTCGGTGTACGCGGCACCATGATGAGATGGTCGGCGTACGGCCGCACGGCGTCGTCGCCCTCCTCGGCGATCACGATCGTGCGCGCGCCACGGGCCCGTACCTCCTGGATGTTCGACACGATCTTGTCGTGCAGCATCCCGCGGCCGGCCGGCGACGGCACGATGCACACGACCGGGGTGCCCTGCTCGATCAGTGCGATCGGCCCGTGCTTCAACTCCCCGGCGGCGAAGCCCTCGGCGTGCATGTACGCGAGTTCCTTCAGCTTGAGCGCGCCTTCCAGGGCGACCGGGAAGCCGACGTGCCGGCCGATGAACAGAACGGTACGTGCCTCGACGAGATCCCGGGCCAGCTCCCGTACGGGCTCCATGACGTCGAGCACAGCGTCGAGCTTGGCCGGTACGGCCTGCAACTGCGCGACCACGGCCGACACCTCGTCGGCGTACTTGATGCCGCGGACCTGGGCCAGGTGCAGCCCGACCAGGTAGCAGGCAACGAGCTGAGTCAGGAACGCCTTGGTCGACGCCACCGCGATCTCCGGACCGCCTCGCGTGTAGAGCACCGCATCCGACTCACGCGGGATCGTCGAACCGTTGGTGTTGCAGATCGCGAGGACCCGTGCCTTTTGGTCCTTCGCGTGCCGCAGCGCCATCAGCGTGTCCATCGTCTCGCCCGACTGCGAGATCGCCACCACCAGCGTCGACCGGTCCAGCACCGGGTCGCGGTAGCGGAATTCGCTGGCCAACTCGACCTCGCACGGGATGCGCGTCCAGTGCTCGATCGCGTATTTCGCGACCATCCCGGCGTGATAGGCCGTGCCGCACGCCACGATGAAGATCTTGTCGACGTCGCGCAGGTCCTGATCGGTCAGGCGGACCTCGTCGAGCATGATTTCGCCGGTCTCGGTGAGCCGACCGAGCAGCGTGTCGGCCACCGCGCGCGGCTGCTCCGCGATCTCCTTGACCATGAAGAACTCGTGGCCGTCCTTAGCCGCCGCGCGCGCATCCCAGTCGATGTGGAAGTCCTTGCCGACGGCGGCATTGCCGTCGAAGTCGGTGATGTCGATACCGTCCGCGGTGATCGTGACGACCTGGTCCTGACCGAGTTCGACCGCTTCACGGGTGTGCTCGATGAACGCAGACACGTCACTGGCCAGGAAGTTCTCACCATCGCCGCGCCCGACGACCAAGGGCGAGTTGCGCCGGGCTCCGACCACGACGCCGGGCGCCGCGGTATCGACGGCAAGCAGGGTGAAGGCTCCGTCGAGTCGCCGGCAGACCGTGCGCATCGCCGCGGCGAGCGCGTCCCCGCCGCTCGTCGTCGCGGCGTCGCCGTCGGTCGCGGTCACCGCGGCTGCGGTGGTACGTCGCAACTCGGCCGACAGCAGGTGCGCGACGCACTCGGTGTCCGTGTCGCTGGCAAACATCACGCCGTCGGCCTCGAGTTCCTGGCGCAGCTTCGCGAAGTTTTCGATGATCCCGTTGTGGATGACCGCAACCCGGCCATCGGCCGAGCTGTGCGGATGCGCATTGCGGTCGGTCGGACCACCATGCGTCGCCCACCGCGTGTGTCCGACACCGGTCGTGCCGGTGCCGATGCCGTCCTGCTCATCGCCGACACCGGCGACATTGTCGCGTGACTCGGCGAGCGCCTTCTCCAGATTGGCGAGCTTGCCGGCCCGCCGCTCGGTGCGCAGCTGGCCGTCGGCCAGCACGGCCACACCGGCCGAGTCGTAGCCGCGATATTCGAGCCGGCGCAGCCCGTCGATCAAAATGCCGAGCGCCGGCCGGGCGCCCACGTACCCCACGATTCCGCACATGGCCGCCAGCCTAGCGGACGAACGCTCATTGTCGGTGCGCAGAACCCCAATGTTCAATCATCTTCTTTGCTCATTTGGGTTGGCGCCCGATCGCCGTCGACCGAATCCGGCACGGCGTCTCATGGCGTTGCTTGGCGGGATCAGACGGCGGCCGGGCTCGCTTCCCGAACGACGTCCGCGATCTGCTCCGCGATCGAGGTCGCGAGTTCGGACGTACCGGCCTCGACCATCACCCGTACCAGGGGCTCGGTCCCGGACGGACGGAGCAGCACGCGCCCCTCGCCGCCGAGTTGGGCGGAGGCCGCGTCGACCGCGGAGGCGACCGCCGTCGAACGGGATGCGGTTGTCTTGTCACCGACAGCGACGTTCATCAGAACCTGTGGCATCTGGGTCATGACATCGGCGAGCTCGGCGAGCGACGAGCCCGTCGCGGCCATCCGAGCCATGAGATGTACGGCGGTCAGCACGCCATCGCCGGTGGTGGCGTATTTCGGCAGTACCACGTGGCCACTCTGTTCACCGCCGATCGCAAAGCCGCCGGCCGCCAGCGCCTCCAGCACGTAACGGTCGCCGACCTGCGTCTCGACGAGCTTGATGCCGTGCTCGGCCATCGCGATCTTCAGACCCAGGTTGCTCATCACCGTGGCGACCAGCGTGTGCTCGGTGAGCGTCCCGGCCTCGCGCATGGCCAGCGCCAGGATGGCCATGATGTGGTCACCGTCGACGACCGTGCCATCGGCGGTGACGGCGAGGCACCGGTCGGCGTCGCCGTCGTGGGCGATCCCTAGGTCGGCACCGTGCTCGGCGACGGCGGCGATCAGCGAGTCGAGGTGGGTGGAGCCACACCCGTCGTTGATGTTGAGTCCGTCCGGCTCGGCGTGAATCGCGATGACTTCGGCTCCCGCCCGCTCGTACACGAGGGGAGCGACGTCGGACGCGGCGCCGTTGGCGCAGTCGACCACGACCTTCACGCCGGTCAGTGGGTTCGGAGCGGCCTCGACGAGGTGCGTGACGTACGCGTCGACGCCATCCACGAGGTCGTGGACGCGGCCGACCATCGGCCCGGTCGGTCGGCCCGCGGACAGGCCGTCGGCGATGGCGTCCTCGATCGCGTTCTCGACGTCGTCCGGCAGCTTCAAGCCACCGGCCGCGAAAATCTTGATGCCGTTGTCCGGCATGGGATTGTGCGACGCGGACACCATCACACCCAGGTCCGCCTTGACGGCGCCGACCAGGTAGGCGAGGCCGGGGGTGGGCAGCACGCCGACCCGTACGACGATCGCGCCGGTGCTCGCTAGCCCGGCGACGACGGCTGCCTCGAGCATCTCACCGCTCGCTCGCGGGTCACGTCCAACGACGGCAACCGGCGGATGGGTGCGATCCAGGTCGCCGAGCGTACGCGCGGCCGCGGCCGCCACCGCCATCGCGAGTTCCGGCGTGAGGTCGACGTTGGCCCGGCCACGTACGCCGTCGGTGCCGAACAGACGTCCCATGTGTACATCCTCCCGGTCGGCGCCGCTGCGCGCCGTGAAACTACGCCCATGCGCTCGTTGCCATCTACCCGAGCCGTCCCCGGACAATCACCGCATGGGGAGAAAGCACGCGACCGGATCGTCCCGAGGGACGACCCGGTCGCATTAGCTTGCCAAGGTGGACAGCACCGTGCGCGGATGACTAGCGCTTCGAGTACTGCGGCGCCTTGCGGGCCTTCTTGAGGCCGTACTTCTTGGATTCGGTGACGCGGGCGTCACGGGTGAGGAATCCGGCCTTTTTGAGCGCCGGCCGGTCGTCCGGGTTGACCTCGACAAGCGCCCGGGCCACGGCGAGGCGCAACGCGCCGGCCTGGCCGGTGATGCCGCCGCCACGCAGGTTCGCGATGATGTCGAACGACTCGGCCTTCTCCGTGATCACCAGGGGCTCGCGGACGAGCTGCTGGTGCACCTTGTTCGGGAAGTACGACTCGAGCGGGCGCCCGTTGAGCGTGAACGTGCCCGTGCCGGCGACGACCCGGACGCGAACGATCGCTTCCTTGCGCCGCCCGACGGTCTGCGCGAGATGGCCGCCGCCCTTGGCGGGCTTGGCCGCGCGCGAACGGGTGGCCGGGCCGGTCGGTGCCGGCGCCGCCGGAACGGCGACAACGGTCTCGACGACCGGTGCCTCGTCGGTGGCAACGGCGGTCTCGGCGGCCGGAGCCTCGGTCTCGGCCGGCGCCTGGGGCTCGTCTGTGTTGTCGGTCATCACATCTTCCTCGTTCGCGCTCACTGCGCGACCTGCTTGATCTCGAACGGCACCGGCTGCTGCGCGGCGTGTGGGTGCTGGGCACCCGGGTAGACCTTGAGCTTGCCGATCTGCTGCCGGCCGAGCCGGTTGTGCGGGAGCATGCCCTTGACGGCGAGCTCGACTGCCTTCTCCGGGTGCTTGTCCAGCAGGTCCTGGTAGGCGGTGGCGCGCAGGCCGCCCGGGTAGCCCGAGTGGTGGTAGGCCATCTTGTTCTGGCGCTTGTTGCCGGTCAGCGCGACCTTGCTCGCGTTGATGACGATCACGAAGTCGCCCGTGTCGACGTGCGGTGCGAAGGTCGGCTTGTGCTTGCCACGCAGCAGCGTGGCAGCATGGGTCGCGAGGCGGCCCAGCACGACGTCAGACGCGTCGATGACGTGCCACTGACGCTGAATGTCTCCCGGCTTCGGGCTGTACGTACGCACAGGTCTACCTTGTCTCGTCGTCGGTTGCGGAGTCGCGGGTCTGCTGATCGCGCGCTCGCCCGCTCCCCGAGGGAGCAAGCCGGCCGCGGCAGTCTCGCAGTGCGCGCCGGGCCGCCGTTCGGCGGCGATCATTGCGCACGCATCATCGTGCGGTTGGCAATCCTACCCGATGAGCCGCACCCGATCGACACAGCCGTGCCTGCTCGGAGCGCGGTGCCCGGACTCGAAGCAAAGACAGCCGCACAACAGCCCATAACAATACCCGGACGTGCTGTACAGGGTCAAAATCCCCGCCCCGAGCCTGGCCGGCCAAGGCTGGTCACCGGACGTCGAAGACCGGTTCAGTGGTCTCGGTCACCTCGCCGTCGCCGCCGAACAGAAGGTAGCGGTCGAACGACCGGGTGAACCACCGATCGTGGGTGACCGCGATCACCGTGCCTTCGAACTGAGCGAGCCCCTCTTCGAGGGCCTCGGCGCTGGCCAGGTCGAGATTGTCGGTCGGCTCATCGAGCAGCAACAGCGTGGCGCCGCCGAGTTCGAGCAGCAGCACCAGGAAGCGCGCCTGCTGACCGCCGGAGAGCGTCTCGAATCGCTGGTCGCCCTGGCCCGCGAGCTCATAGCGGCCGAGCGCGTGCATCGCGGCCGGCCGATCGCGGCCGGGACGGCGGTCGTCGCCGCGCCAAAGGATCTCCACGAGCGTACGGCCGACCAGGTCCGGTCGGTCATGCGTCTGCGAAAAGTGCCCGGGCACGACTCGCGCACCGAGCCGGGCACTGCCGCCGGCCGCCACCGGCGACAGCCGCACCGATTCCGGCGACACGACGGCCGGATCGGGATCGGTGCCACCGCGAGCGAGCAGCCGCAGGAAGTGGGACTTGCCCGTACCGTTCGCGCCGAGGACGGCGACCCGGTCTCCGTACCAGATCTCGGCGTCGAACGGGAACGTGAGGTTCTCCAATTCGAGCTGCTCGCACATCACGGCGCGCTTGCCCGTACGGCCACCGGCGAGGTTCATTCGGATGTTCTGTTCCTTGGGCGGCAGCGGCGGCGGCCCAGCCTCCTCGAATTTCCGCAGCCGCGTCTGGGCCGCCTGGTAGCGCGACGCCATGGCGTCGTTGTAGGCGGCCTTCTGCTTGTACATCAGCATCAGCTGGCGGATCTTCTCGTGCTCTTCGTCCCAGCGGCGGCGCCGCTCCTCCAGCTTGTCGTGGCGCGCCAACCGTGCTTCGTGCCAACTTTCGAAGCCGGCCGGGTGGGTCCACGCCGAGCCACCTTCGACGGCGACGACCCGGTCGGCCGTCCGCGCGAGCAATTCCCGGTCGTGCGACACGTAGAGCACCGATTTCGGCGACTCGCGCAGGCGTTCCTCCAGCCATCGCTTCGCCGGCACGTCGAGAAAGTTGTCCGGTTCGTCGAGGAGCAGCACTTCGTCCGAGCCGCGCAGCAGCAACTCCAGCGCAAACCTCTTCTGCTGGCCACCGGAGAGCGTGCCGACCAGCCGGTCGCGCACCTCGTCCCACGGTTTGTCCATGACCGTCGTCGCGACGGTGTCGAACAGCACCTCGACGTCGTATCCGCCCGCCTCCCCCCAGGCGTGCAGGGCATTCGCGTACGCGAGTTGAGCCTTCTCGACATGGGGGGCGGCGAGCATCGCGCGTTCGGCGGCAGCCAACCGCTCGCCGGCCGCCGAGAGCGCCGCCGGGGCCAGGCTCAAGGCAAACTCAGCGAGGGTACGGTCGGCCGTCGCACTGGATCCCGATCCGAAGTCGTCGCCACCGAGGTCCGAATGCTCTGGCACCGGGCGACCGATCATGCCGATGAACTGTCGCATCACACCGAGACCACCGGCGCGTGCAATCGTGCCGACCGGCACCGGCGTGTCACCCGCGACCATCCGGAGCAGAGTCGTCTTGCCGGCGCCGTTCGGCCCGACGAGCGCCACCTTCGCGCCTTCTCCCACCCGGAAGCTCACGTCGGCGAAGAGCACCCGGCCGTCCGGCAGCACCTGCGAAACACCGGCGACGTCCACGTACCCCATAAGCAGCAGATTCTGCCGGCTAAGCCGCAGGCGTGTCGCGCCGATTTTGCGCGGAGCCGTCGGCACCGATCGATGCGCTGACCCGGAACACGCGGAAGCCCTTCTGTGCGGCGAACCGTTCGACCGTCCAGCCGGCCTTCTCCAGCCACGCCTGCAGGGAATCGGCGCCGAGGTGCCGGGCCACGACGAGCCACGCCGCGCCGTCCGGCGCGAGCCGGGGCAGCCAGTGCCCGAGCAGCGTGTGCAGACCGTCCTTGCCGATTCGGATCGGCGGGTTGCTCCAGATCTCGTCGAATCGAACGGCCTCGGGCACCTCGTCCGGGGTCGCCGCAACGACCCGGTCACCGATACCGACGGTGGCCGCGTTGCGCCGGACCAGGTCGAGCGCACGACGGTTCACGTCGACGGCGTAGACGGTCGCCGAGGGCGACGTGTCGGCGAGCACGCAGGCAATCGGACCGTAGCCGCAGCCCAGATCGAGGTAGGTGCCGCCGCGCGGACCGGGTAGCGGCGCCTTCCGCAGCAGCACGGCCGTCCCCGGGTCGAGTCGATCGCCGGAGAACACACCGGCCGCTGCGGTCAGGCGATAGACCCGTCCGGCGACCATGAACGTCACCTCGCGCGGGCGTTCGTCCCCGGCCGGCGCCTCGGAGAAATAGTGATCGCTCATCGCAGCATTGTCGCTGACCGGTTTGTCGGGTTGACCGGTCACCCTCCCGCCGGAAATGACCAGCCCAGGGACTCCCCCGATCGGCTACCCGACTTCCCTGCGACTCGCCGTATCTGCGGTGCTTCGGTAACGTGTCGGCATGACTCACGGCGGCTATCGCGGTGACCGCGATGAATGGCCGCCACCGCGGCCGGCACGGCCCTCCCCGGACGACCGGTATGACCCCGATCCGGCGACCGGCGCCTGGTCACCCCAGTCCAGCACTCCGCACGACGAGGCCGCCGAGCCGCGCACCGCGGTGCCCTACGCGGGTGACACGCCGTGGTACGGGCAACGACCGACCGCCCCGCCGTACGGTCGTCCCGAGCCGTCCTACGAGCGCTATCCGGATGCGTACGTGGTCGAGGCGGATGGTTTCGTGCCGGGGCGACGAGAGCCGTCGACTCCGTACGGTCACGGCGATCCGCCGACCTCCGTACCGCCTCGTCCGGATCCGCGGCGGGACGTGCCGCGGGGACGCCTCGCCGACCTCCGGCCGTTCACACCGGACGGACGACTGCGCCGGTTCGCCGAGGATGGCTCGCCGGTGACCGGTGGGCCGGGTGCCGGTCAGTCGGCCGGCGCCGGTCCGGACGTCCGCAGCACCGGACAGATGCCGATCTTCGGTCCCGGCGCACAGACGACCGGAGAGCAGCGCTGGTCGGACGCCGCCGCTCGGCAAGCGCCGCGGCCGACTGACGCCACAGCCGCGAGCGTTCGGGCCCGGGCCGCAGCCGACCGCGCAGCCGGCGCCGACGTTTGATCCGTCGCAGCGAGACACCGGCAGCCAGACACGGTTCTACGACGCGAACCCCCGCACCACCGGCAGCCAACCGCGCTACTACGACGCTGACCCGCGCGCGACCGGCAGCCAACCGCGCTTCTACGACCCCGACCCCCGCACCACCGGAGGCCAACCGCGTCTGTACGACGCCGACCCGCGCACGACCGGCGGGCTGTCGCGGGTGCCGGCCGATGAGCCGCCGCGACGGCGAGGGCGCGTCGCCATCGCCGTGCTTGCCTCACTGGTCGTGCTCGCCGCCCTCGGCTTCGCCGGGGTGAAGCTTCTCCGTCACAACGGTTCCGGATCGGCCAACGCAAGTGGCACCACGTCAGCGAGGCCGAGCATCAACACCGCCGCGATCAACGACCGTACGGTCGACCCGGCGTTGCTCACGGCGGCGGAGGTCTTCGGGGCCGGGACAATCCCGGCGACGTCGCCGAGTGGCACCTACCGGATCATCAAGTCCGAGGCGGACGCGTCGTGCGGGACTGCCGCGACCGCCGCGATCAGCACCCTGCTCGCATCGGTCGGCTGCAACCAGGCGGTGCGGGCCACGATGCTGTCGCCGGATCAAACGTACGTGATCACGGCTGGCGTGCTGAACCTGCCGAATACGGCGTCCGCGACCAAGGTCGCCAGTTCCCTGCAGCCCGACATCGCGAAGGGCACCGGACGCCTGAACGGGCTCGACGCCGGCGGCACAACCACCGCCATCACCTCGGCGCAGTCGCAGGTCGCGTGGGACACCCGCGGTCACTACCTCGTGTACAGCATCATCGCGCTGGCCAGTGGCAAGGCGATCGCCACATCGGACAAGCGGGTGCCGGCAATCATCACTGACGTGGTCGAGAACTACCTCGGCGACAAGGTGTTGGGCGCTCGGGCCAAGAAGTCGGCCACACCGAACCCGGCATCGACCTGAGCGCGGCCAGCTATTCGTAGTACGGTCGTCGTCGTTTCGGCGGGCTATTCGAGGTCGCGCCGGTTTCGCGTCTGCGCCGCGCGTTCGGCGTATTCGGTCGCGTCCGGATAGAGGACCTCGACCAGGTTCAGCCCGTGCGGCGGCGCCACGACGACGTCGCTAGCGCGCTCCGTACGGCGGAGCAGGTCGACAGGCCAGGTGACCGGCCGCCGGCCCTCGCCGACTGCGATCAGCGCGCCGACGAGGCTGCGGACCATCGACTGGCAGAACGCATCGGCCGCGACGGTGGCCACGAGGACGCCATCATCGTCGCGTCGCCAATCGAAGCGTGTCACCGCTCGGATCGTGGACGCGTGATCCTTGCGCCGGCAGAACGCGACGAAGTCGTGCAACCCGACGAGTGCCGCTGCGGCGCCGTTCATCAGGTCGAGGTCGAGCGGCCGCGACCATGCGAGCGTGTCACGGGCACGAAGCGGCTCGGCGCCCCACGGCGAGTCGGTGATCCGGTAGACGTACCGCCGGGACAGGGCCGAAAAACGGGCATCGAACGAGGCCGGTGCGGGCGCGGCGGCGACGACGCGTACGTCCGGCGGCAGTAACCCGGCCAGCCGCCGTACAAGCGAGTCGCCCACCCTCGCCCAGCCGTCGGAGGTCACGTCCACGTGCGCCACCTGACCGGACGCGTGGACACCGGCATCCGTACGGCCGGCCACGGTCAAGCCGACGGCACCACCGGCAGCGAACAGGCGCTCGAGTTCGACGAGAAGGACGCCCGCGACCGTACGGCGGCCGGGCTGCGCCGCCCACCCCGAGAAATCGGTGCCGTCGTAGCTCACGTCGAGGCGCAGACGTACCCACGAGGGGTTGGCCGGGACCGACGGATCGGGCCCGGCACCCTCCGTCTGGAGAGCGCCGGGCCCGGCCGATTGGCGTGACTCGCTCAGGACTCGTCGTCCTTGGTCTGGCTGTCGGTGTTGTCGTCGTCGGTGTCCTCGGCCGCCGTGGCGTCCGCCTGGGCGGTCGTGTCCGGAGTCTCGTCCTCGTCGTCACCGGCGAGCACGGCCACGGCTTCCGCCTTCGCCGCCTTGCGGGCCGTCGACTTCGCCGGGCGGGCCGTCGTCGTCGGGACCGCGAGCTCCTCGACCAGCTCGATGACGGCCATCGGAGCGTTGTCGCCCTTGCGGGGGTTGGTCTTGACGATCCGCGTGTAACCGCCGGGACGCGTCGTGAAGCGCGGCGCGATGTCATCGAACAGCGTCGCCACCACGTCCTGGTCACGGACGACAGTCAGCACCCGACGGCGAGCGTGCAGGTCGCCCCGCTTCGCCTTGGTGATCAGCTGCTCGGCGAGTGGCCGGAGCCGCTTCGCCTTCGTCTCGGTCGTGGTGATGCGGCCGTGGCGGAACAACTGGGTGGCCAGGTTGGCCAGGATCAGCCGCTCGTGCGCCGGGCTGCCGCCGAGACGGGGACCCTTGGTGGGCGTGGGCATGGTTGGTGCTCCTCGTATGGTCGCGTGCATCTGGTGCGTAGGGGCCGGCCGAAGCCGACCCCTACTGCTACTACAGCTGTTCGGTCTCGCGGTAGTCGTCGGTGTCGTAGTCCGTGTCCGAGAACCCGTCGACGACGTTGGCCGGGTCGAACGTCGGAGCCGAGTCCTTGAGACCAAGGCCCATGCCGGCGAGCTTCATCTTGACCTCGTCGATCGACTTCTGGCCGAAGTTCCGGATGTCGAGCAGGTCCGCCTCGGTCCGGCCGATCAGCTCGCCAACCGAGTTGATGCCTTCCCGCTTGAGGCAGTTGTACGACCGTACGGTCAGGTCCAGCTCCTCGATCGGCAGCGCAAGGTCGGCAGCGAGCTGCGCGTCCTGCGGCGACGGGCCGATGTCGATGCCCTCGGCCTCTTCGTCCAGCTCACGGGCGAGCCCGAACAGCTCGACGAGCGTCGAGCCGGCCGAGGCGAGTGCCGTACGCGGCGAGATCGACGGCTTCGTCTCGACGTCGATGATCAGACGGTCGAAGTCCGTACGCTGCTCGACGCGGGTCGCCTCGACGCGGTACGTCACCTTGAGCACCGGCGAGTAGATCGAGTCGACCGGGATGCGGCCGATCTCGGCGCCAGCATTCTTGTTCTGAGTCGCCGTCACGTAGCCACGGCCACGCTCGACGGTGAGCTCCATGTCGACACGAGCCTTGCCGTTCAGCGTCGCGAGCTTGAGGTCGGCGTTGTGCACGTTGACACCGGCCGGCGGCTGGATGTCGCCCGCGGTGATGTCGCCCGGGCCCTGCTTACGCAGGTACATGCTGACCGGCTCGTCGTGGTCGGAGCTGACGCACAGTTCCTTGACGTTCATGACGAGTTCGACCACGTCCTCCTTGACACCAGGGATCGTGGTGAACTCGTGCAGCACGCCGTCGACCTTGATCGAGGTGACCGCTGCGCCCGGGATCGAGCTGAGCAGCGTACGCCGCAGGGAGTTGCCGAGCGTGTAGCCGAAGCCCGGCTCGAGCGGCTCGATGATGAATCGGGAGCGTGTGTCGCTGATCGCCTCTTCGGAGAGCGACGGTCGCTGTGAGATGAGCATTGCTTCTCTTTTCGTTCGGGGCACCCGCTATTTGATGCCCGTCCAGGTACTTCTTTGTGCTGCCTTGCTTTCGCTGCCGTTGCCGGCCGTTGCCGTTGCCGTGTTGCCCTTCAACCGGGTCTTGATCTTGCCCGCGGACCCGGTTTTGGGACCGGCTCCAGCCTCGATGGCAAGGCGCACCGCGGCCGCCGTGTGCGTCCTTTGCACACAAGGTCGCGGAGCAACGCCGCCAGCGAGTCTGGAGGCGATGTCCAAATCTACTTGGAGTAGAGCTCGACGATGAGTTGTTCCTGCACCTGCGTGTCGATGTTGGCGCGCGACGGCAGGTTGTGCACGAGCACCTTCATCTGGGTCGGGATCGCCTCGAGCCACGCCGGCACGATCTTCGACCCGGCCTCGGCGGCCGCGACGACGAACGGCGTGAGCTCGCGGGACTTCTCCCGGACCTGGATGATGTCGTGCTCGCTGACGCGGTACGACGGGATGTCGACCTTGCGGCCGTTCACCGTGATGTGACCGTGCTTGACCAGCTGACGGGCCATGTCGCGGGACTTGGCGTAGCCGGCGCGGTAGATCACGTTGTCGAGCCGCGATTCGAGGATGCGCAGCAGCTCTTCACCGGTCTTGCCCTGCTTGCCGACGGCTTCCTCGTAGTAACGACGGAACTGCTTCTCCAGCACGCCGTACACCCGGCGGGCCTTCTGCTTCTCGCGCAGCTGGAGCAGGTACTCGGTCTCCTTCAGCCGACCACGGCCGTGCTGGCCGGGCGGGAAGGGACGCGACTCAAACGGGCACTTCGGCCCATCGCACTTGCTGCCCTTGAGGAAGAGCTTCATCTTCTCGCGGCGGCAACGGCGGCAGTCGGCACCTGTATAACGAGCCATTTCTCTATCTCTCCCTTAGACCCGGCGACGCTTGGGCGGACGGCAACCGTTGTGCGGCTGCGGCGTGACGTCGGCGATCTGGCCGACCTCGAGGCCGACGGCCTGCAGCGAACGGATGGCGGTCTCGCGGCCGGAGCCCGGACCCTTCACGAACACATCGACCTTGCGCATGCCGTGCTCCATCGCCCGGCGCGCGGCCGCCTCGGCGGCGAGCTGGGCGGCGAACGGAGTCGACTTACGCGAACCCTTGAAGCCGACCTGGCCCGCGGAGGCCCAGGAGATCACGGCGCCGGTCGGGTCGGTGATCGACACGATCGTGTTGTTGAACGTGCTCTTGATGTGCGCCTGCCCGTGGGAGACGTTCTTGCGTTCTTTGCGCCGGACCTTCTTGACGGGGGCCCCTGCGCGTGCCTTCGGTGGCATATTCGAATGCGCTCCTAGATCCGCTTAATGAGAGTTGTTCGACCTTGCTCGCAACCCGCCAGCGCACCGGCCAGGGGCCGCGGCATACCGGATCGAACAAAAATCACTTCTTGCCGGCCTTCTTCTTGCCGGCGACGGTGCGCTTGGGACCCTTGCGGGTGCGCGCGTTGGTGCGTGTCCGCTGACCGCGGACCGGCAGGCCGCGACGGTGCCGGATGCCCTGGTAGCAACCGATCTCCATCTTGCGCCGGATGTCGGACTGCACCTCGCGGCGCAGGTCACCCTCGACCTTGAAGTTGGCTTCGATGTAGTCGCGCAGTGCGACGACCTCGTCGTCGGTCAGGTCACGGCTGCGCTTCTCCGGGGAGATCCCGGTCGCGGCGAGCGACGCGAGGGCCCGGGTGCGGCCGATGCCGAAGATGTAGGTGAGCGCGACTTCCATCCGCTTCTCGCGGGGAAGGTCGACGCCGAGTAGACGTGCCATTAGCGGGCGACTCCTCGTGGTCAGTTAGAGGTCTGTGTCGTTCCGCCCCGTCTGCCCGGACGGGCCCCGGCCTCTAACCGGGGGACGACCACGAGTCGCATCGACGCATTCGCGTCGGGTGCTCGTCGCGGCTGGAACGAGCTTTCATCAAGTTGTGGTGCGCTGCTGCGTCGCTGTCGAGCACGGCACATCGCCGCGCGGCGGGCCTCAGCCCTGGCGCTGCTTGTGGCGCGGGTCAGAACAAATGACCATGACCCGCCCGTGGCGCCGGATGACCCGGCACTTCTGGCAGATCCTCTTCACGCTCGGCTTGACCTTCACGGTGTGCCTTTCAGCCTCTCTGGCCTCGCCGCCGGGATCGACGGCTCGGTCAGGGTTACTTGTATCGGTAGACAATGCGTCCGCGAGTGAGGTCGTAGGAGACAGCTCCACCACGACCCGGTCCTCGGGCAGGATGCGGATGTAGTGCTGCCGCATCTTGCCGCTGATGTGCGCCAGGACCTTGTGGCCGTTGGCGAGTTCTACCCGAAACATTGCGTTCGGGAGTGGCTCGATGACTCGGCCTTCGATCTCGATGGCCCCATCTTTTTTGGGCATAGCCTCCGCTACCTGACGTCAGGTCTATTGACAGGTGCGCCTCGTCCGATTCACGCTCGGTGGTGAGGTCGGCTCCCGCCGTTCTCAGTCCCGATGCGTGCCAGCCGCGGCTCCGT
>CAVRVS010000001.1:0-811786 GCA_963724705.1 uncultured Actinomycetota bacterium | reverse complement strand
TGCGACAACGACCTGGATGATCTGATCGTCATCGGGCGACGGCGTTCCGTGCCCGTCGGTGTTCGATGTCATGATCCACAGGGATCCGTCGGGGGCAGCGACCACCGTCCGGAGCCGGCCGAAGCTCTTCGCGAGGCTCGCCTGCGGCGCGCCGAACACCGCGCCGTTTGCCGTCACCTGCATCAGCCACACGCGCTCACCGGTCAGGCACGCGGTGGCGAGAATGTTTTGCACCATAGCCACGCCGGCGCAGCCGGCCTGCGCGGCCGGGAATGTCTGGATCGGCGGAGTGGCCGACTCACTTGCCGAGCCGGCGGTCGCCGGCCATCCGTAGCTCGCGCCCGACCGGATGGCGAGGACGCCGTCGGTCGCGGTCGCCGCATCGACGGCATAGAGATGACCGGTCGGATCCCAGTCGAAGCCCTGCACGTCGTGCAGTCCGCTGGCGTAGACGAGTGACTTGCCGCTGACCGGCTTTCCGGCCACCGTCATGCGCAGGATCTTGCCGGCCAGGCTCTTGCGATCGGCGCTCGTGGCCGGGTGGCCGGCATCGCCGGTCGATGCGTAGAGCGAACCGTCCGGGCCGAAGCCGAGCCACCCACCGTTGTCGGTCACGCCATGCGGGATCCCGGTCAGGATCGGATGAGGTGCCACCGTCGGGGCCGGCGCGGCGAGGACGACGGCGCGGACGACGGGCCGACCGACGCGCCGTCGGAGGGGGGTGCACTCAGCACGGCCGTCGGAAGTTGGATCGTCGCGACCCGATTGTCGGTGGCCGTCGAGTAGTAGACGAAGACCGTATGGTTCGTCTGCGACCTTCGGCGACACCGCGATGCCGAGCAGACCGCCGTCCCCGGTCGTGCTGACGCCGGCAACAGTGGCGATCGGGGTCACCGTGAGACCGGCCGCGGTCAGCGGCAGCCCGACGCGAACAATGGTCGCGGTCTTGCGTTCGGTGACAAGCGCGCTGCCGTCGGGCAGGAACGCGAGTCCCCACGGGGCCGACAGATGCTTGGCCACGACGTTGGCCGTCGCGGCCGAATCGTCACCGCTGTCCGGGGACGACGCCGACGGCGATGGGCTCGGCAGGTTCGGGTGGCGCGCCGCCGTCGTCGGGCGGCGGCGGGCCGAATGCGCAGCCCGAGATGAGCGCACACGCTGCGGCCACCGCGACGGACAAGGCGATCCGCCGGTTGCCCCGAAGCCGCCGCCGGGTGCTCGTCGCCGGCGCTATGGCCGCCGCGGCGCTCGCCGCACTGGCGTCACCGGCATCCGGACTGAGGATCGAACGGGATCGGGGGGCTTTCACGCGGCCCAGCCTAACCGGCCCATTCCCGCACTGCCGCTCCGCGACGACCGGCTATCGTCGGTAGCCGTGACGATCTGGTTGCCGTACCCGTACCCGCACGATCTGTTCGCCGGACTGCCGGTCACGGTTCAGATCTGCCCGAGCATTGACGAACTCCCTGGCGATCCCGCCGACGTGGACTTCCTGGTGCCGCCGTTCCTGTCATTCGGTCCGATTGTCGAGCTCACTGCGCAGATGTCTAGCCTGCGCGTTATCCAGCTGTTGAGTGCCGGCGCCGACGCGTGGATCGGCCACGTGCCCGAGGGCGTGACACTGTGCGACGCACGAGGCGTACACAACGCCTCGACCGCCGAGTGGGCGCTGACGGCGATGCTCACCTGGCTGCGTACGTTCCCGACCTTCGTCCGCGCGCAGGCCGAGGGTCACTGGCTGTCCCGCGACGAGATCGGGCTGGCGCCGGAGCTGACGGACAAGAGCGTGCTGATTGTCGGCGCCGGAGCGATCGGCGACGCGCTCGAACGTCGACTCGTCGCGTGCGAGGCGAGTGTGGTCAAGGTCGCCCGGACCGCGCGAGATGGCGTACATGGAGTCGACGAACTGCCCAAACTGCTGCCCGACGCGGACGTCGTGGTCCTGCTACTGCCGCAGACGCGCGAAACGATCGGGCTCGTCGATGCCGACTTCCTGGCCCGGATGCGCGACGGCGCTTTGCTGGTCAACGCGGCCCGCGGCCCGATCGTCGACACCGTCGCGCTGATGGACGCCCTCGCGACCGGGCGCATCTCGGCCGCGCTCGACGTCACCGATCCAGAACCGCTGCCCGACGGGCACCCGCTGTGGTCGATGCCGAATGTGCTCATCACTCCGCACGTCGGTGGCGCCGTCGCCGGGCTGATGGGCCGGGCGTACAAGCTGGTACGGGCCCAGGTCGAGCGCTACGTGAACGGCGAGGCCTTGCAGAACGTGGTCGTCGGCGACTACTGATCGTCGGCGGACACCGGCGCCCGGTGAACGTGGGACTCGGCAAGGTCGTCGGCCTGAGTCGCCGGTGCGCCATCGTCGGTCTGAGTCGCCGGCGCGTCGTCGGCCGGTCGAGCGGTCGCATCGTCGACTGGCGCGGCATCGTCACGTACCGGTTCGGTGATTTGTTGACCGCTCGCGGCGACCAGCCGCGGCAGATCGCCGGGGCTGACCGCGGCCAGCTTGATCGCTCGACCGTCGGTGAGCTGGGCATATACGCGGCGCCCGCGCGGACCGAGGAGCGCTACGTCGGTCCACGGGATCCGACGTGAGCTGATCAACGCCCGGATCCGCAGGCCGTTCGGGTCGGCGTCGGTGCCGGCGCGCCAGCCCCACACCGCGACCGCCAGCGGGACGAGCAGGATCAACAGGAGCACATAGGCGTACGCCGGCACGTCGTCGTGGCCGAAGCCGACCGTCGCCACCGGGATCGCGCCGAGGAAGGCCAGGATGCCGGCGAGACAGATCGACACGTTGTAACGAAATCGGGCGCGCTCCACCGGAGAATTGTTCCACCGTGCGGGCCACCGGCCACCGTCGGGGGCGACGAACCTGTGGGCCGGCCGGAAATCGACGCGGCGATCGCAGGCGGAGTCGCCGCGAGCCCATCCGGCGCCGTGGGTTCCGCACCGGCCGGCCGCCCTCAGCGACCGGCCGCGGGTGTCCGGTCCGCCGGCCGCCCGTCAGCGGCCGGCCGCGCGCGTCAGGCGGTGTAACCCGGCATCGGGAAGCCGGACAGCAGCTCGGAGATCGCACCGGCGATGCTCGCCAGCGCGTCGGCGTCGTCCTTGACGCCGGCCGTGATCGCGTCGTCCATCCACGCCGCGACCTGGGGCATGTGCTCCTCGGTCAGGCCCCGCGTGGTGAGCGCCGGCGTGCCGAGCCGGATGCCGGACGGGCTCCACGGCTTGCGCGGATCGAACGGCACGGTGTTGAAGTTCAGCTCGATGCCGGCCGCGTCCAGTGCCTTCGCCGCCGGCTTGCCGTTGATCGCCCTTGTTCGTCAGGTCGATCAGGATCAGGTGATTGTCCGTGCCGCCGGAGACCAGGTCGAAGCCGTGCTCGGTCAGCGCGGCGGCCAGCGCCTTCGCGTTCGCGACGATCTGGTGGGCGTAGTCGCGGAAGGACGGCTGCGCGGCCTCGCGCAGCGCGACCGCGATGCCGGCCGTCGTGTGGTTGTGCGGACCACCCTGCAGACCCGGGAAGACCGCCTTGTCGATCGCCGTGGCGTACTCCTCGTCGCACATGAGCATCGCGCCCCGCGGACCGCGCAGCGTCTTGTGCGTCGTCGTCGAGATGACGTTGGCGTAGCCGACCGGCGACGGGTGGGCGCCGCCGACGATCAGACCGGCGATGTGCGCGATGTCCGCGACCAGGAGCGCGTCGACCTCGCGCGCGATCTCTGCGAACGCCGGAAAATCGATGGTACGGGGGATCGCCGTACCGCCGCAGAAGATCATCTTCGGGCGCTCGGCCAGGGCGATCTCGCGTACCCGGTTCATGTCGATGCGACCGGTGGCCTGGTCGACGCCGTAGTGGACCGGATGGAACCACTTGCCGGTGGCCGACACCGGTGAGCCGTGGGTGAGGTGGCCGCCGTGGGCGAGCTCCAGCGACAGGAACGTGTCGCCGGGCGTGGCGAAGGCGAGGTACACGGCGAGGTTGGCCGGCGAGCCCGAGTACGGCTGGACGTTCGCGTGGTCAACGCCGAAGAGTTCGGTCGCTCGCGCGACGGCGAGCTGCTCGATCGGGTCCACGAACTGCTGGCCCTCGTAGTAGCGCTTGGTCGCGTACCCCTCGGAGTATTTGTTCGTGAGCACCGTGCCGGTCGCTTCGAGCACGGCCTCGGACACGTAGTTCTCCGACGGGATCATGCGTAGCTTGTCGTGCTGGCGCGCGGCCTCGCCCTCGATCAGCATGGCGAGCTGCGGGTCTTCGGCGGTGAGGTGTGGAATTGGTGGTACGTGCACGGCGATCCCCTTTGCCAGATGGCCGGGCACCCAGGCGCGCGGTGCGCGGTCTCTCGTCGCTCCCCGGTGGTTATCCACCCTCTGATGCGCGGCGTCGCTACGCATCGGTGTTGCGCCAGTCGCGTGACCCTTCGATGCTACCGGATCTGTTGATCATGATCAGTCCGCGACATGCCAACTCAGTGATCCGGTAGTGACTCGGCGTCGGCGGCGTACCCGAGCATCCAGGTCGGCTGGAGTCGGAAGAACACGATCTCGGGATCCCACGTCGTCGGCGACGAACCGTAGTAGCCGGTGAAGTACGCGTCGAGCGGCCCGAAGTCGGGCGAGGCCGAGGTGATGTAGTCGGCTCGGCCGTGGGTGAAGACCGCGATGCGTTCTCCGTCGACGTACGTAGCGCTGACCGCCGGGCGCGCCTTGATGTGACGGGCCTTGAGCGCTTTCGCTCCGGTACTGAACACCCACCGGCCGTGCAGGAAATGTCCGTCGAGGCAACTCGTGCGGGGTTCGCCGGCCGACGTCACGGTCGCCACGACCAAGACATGCATGCCGGTCAGCGCGGTGACGATCTGTCCGGCCGACAGCCGCCGCTGGGGCGTCATGATCGCGAGCAGGTGCGCGTTGCGCGTTGCGGCGGACCGATCGAGCAGCTCCTGAAGGGCGGCGAGTTCGGCCGCGGTCTCTTGCATCTGTCCATCGTCGGGGGCAAACCCGCCGTGGGGCGGGAGGCTCGCCCAAGCCGGATCAGTCGGAAAGCCGCTATTCCGGCACGCGCCGGTACGCACCGTCCGAGGCGCTCGTGGTCATCGACGCGTACGCCCGCAAGCGCCGCCGACACCACGCGTTCCCGATCGACCGGCGTGTACGGCCGATCCCGCTTCTCCTGAGCGACCCGGCGGGCGTCGAGCACATCGTCGGCAACGGCGAGGCGTAGCGATCGGTTCGGGATATCGATCTCGACGATGTCGCCGTCCTCGACGAGGGCGATCGTGCCACCGGCCGCCGCCTCGGGGGAGATGTGGCCGATGGACAGCCCGGACGTGCCGCCGGAGAACCGACCATCGGTCACGAGCGCGCACGCCTTGCCGAGACCGCGTCCCTTGAGGAACGACGTCGGGTAGAGCATCTCCTGCATGCCGGGGCCGCCCTTCGGGCCCTCGTACCGGATGACCACCACGTCGCCGGGCTTGATCTGGTCGCCGAGGATGCCGGATGCGGCCGCCTCCTGGGACTCGTAGACCTTGGCCGGTCCGGAGAACGTCCAGACGTCCTCGCTGACGCCGGCCGTCTTGACCACGCATCCGTCGACGGCCAGGTTGCCGTGCAGGATCGCGAGGCCGCCATCGGCGGTGTACGCATGGGCCAGATCGCGGATGCAACCGTCGGACGCGTCGGTGTCCAGCCGATCCCAGCGGTTAGTGGTCGAGAACGGCTCGGTCGTCCGTACGCCGCCGGGCGCCGCGTGGAACAGCTCGAGCGCGTCCGGCGACGGAGCATCGCCGCGCACGTCCCACGTGGACAGCCACTCGTCCACGGTCGGCGAGTGCACCGTGGTCACGTTGCGGTGCAACAGCCCGGCCCGGTCGAGTTCGCCCAGGATCGCCGGGATGCCGCCGGCCCGGTGTACGTCCTCCATGTGGTACTTCGGCGTGTTCGGCGCGACCTTGGCCAGGCACGGCACCCGGCGCGAGACGGCGTCGATGTCGGCGACGTGGAAGTCCAGCTCGGCCTCCCGGGCCGCCGCGAGCAGGTGCAGCACGGTGTTCGTCGAGCCGCCCATGGCGACGTCGAGCGCGACCGCGTTCTCGAATGCTTCGCGACTCGCGATCGCGCGCGGCAGCACCGAGGCGTCGTCGTCCTCGTAATACCGCTTGGCCAGGTCGACGACGAGCCCACCGGCCCGCTCGAACAGGGCCTTGCGGGATGCGTGCGTGGCCAGTGTCGAACCGTTGCCCGGCAGCGCCAGGCCGATCGCCTCGGTCAGGCAGTTCATCGAGTTCGCGGTGAACATGCCCGAGCACGAGCCGCAGGTCGGGCACGCGGAACGTTCGATCGCCCCGAGCTGGTCGTCGGTCACCGACTCGTTCGACGATGCGATCATCGCGTCGATGAGGTCGATCCGCGAATGTACGACGCCCTCGATGGCGATCGTCTTGCCCGCCTCCATCGGTCCGCCGGACACGAAGACGGTCGGGATGTTGAGCCGCAACGCGGCGATCAGCATGCCGGGCGTGATCTTGTCACAGTTCGAGATGCAGACGAGTGCATCCGCGCAGTGCGCGTTGACCATGTACTCGACGGCGTCGGCGATCAGTTCGCGGCTTGGCAGCGAGTACAGCATGCCGCCGTGGCCCATGGCGATGCCGTCGTCGACCGCGATCGTGTTGAACTCACGGCCGACACCGCCGGCCTCGGCCACGGCGTCGGCGACCAGGGCGCCCATGTTGCGCAGGTGTACGTGGCCGGGGACGAACTGCGTGAAGCTGTTGGCGATGGCCACGATCGGCTTGCCGAAGTCGTCGTCGGTCATCCCGGTGGCCCGCCACAGCGCGCGGGCGCCGGCCATCATGCGGCCGTGCGTGGACGTCTTCGAACGCAAGTCGGGCATGTTATCCAGCATGCCACCGCTCGGCGCGATGAGCGCGATTGGCGCCCCGCGTTCCACCAGGTAGGAAGCGGACGTCAGGTCGGAAACCCGACGCTGGATGCGATACCACCCCCGACATGCTGGCAATCATCCTTGTCGATGGAATCGTCGGCCAAAGGTATTGATATCCCGCCGCATTGCGGCACAGTGGGTTCCGTGGCCCTCGATACGTACTGGACGGTCGTGGCGTTCGTGGTCGGGGTCATCGCCGCAGCCATCGTGGTCGCCGCCCGACCCCGCTCGACGACCGTCTCCGGCAGTCTGCCGAGGACCGCATCCACCCGTCTGTTGGTGGCCGGCGTCTCGGTCAGTGCGTTGGGCTGGTTGGCGTCGGCGGCGGTGGTACTCGCCGCGCCGACTCGTGATCATGAAAACGTCGCCGTCGCCATCATCGCGGCGGCGACCGTAGTTCTGAGCACGTCCCTGCTGTTGTCGGCAGTCGAAGGGCTACCCGGCGCGGCGAGTTCCGCCGCCGCTCGCCTGCGGCGGTCGGTCGACGGACTCCAGGTCACATCCGCGCTGCTACTGAGCGGCTGGACCATCGCGGCGCTGATGACCGCCAACGATGATCGCATCGCCGTACACGGCAACCCGGCCTGGATCGCGTCCGCTGTCTCGGTCGTCGGCCTGACCGCGGCGATCAGCTTCACCGTGGTCGAGGTGCGCCACGCCCCGCGCCCCCGCGCCACGGTGGCGGTGCTGATGATCGGCATCGTCGCGCTTGCCGCCGGCGACGCGGGTATCGCCGCGGTGGCGATCGCGTGGCACACGGTTACGTCGATGATTGTCGCCGGCTCGCTCGCGGTCGTCGGCCTCGCCGCGATCGGCTGCGTCGGCACCTCGGGGCGCGCACCTGCCGGACCGGCCGCCGAGCAGGTGCCGATCCGGTGGAGGCTGCCGGTGGCCGTCGTCAGCGTGGCGCTGGTCACGACGGTCGTTCACCTGCTGACCGGCGGCCGGCCGGACGTGGTGAGCGCGGTGCTCGGGGTACTGACCGGATTCACGTTGGTGGTGCGGCAGGCGCTCGCGCTCACCGATGCGCGCCGCTATCTCGACCGGTTGCGCGACGAGGAGGCGCACCTGCGGGAGCTGGCCTATACCGATCCGCTCACCGGGGTCGGCAACCGGCGGCGTCTGATGGCGGCTCTCACCGATGGGCGGGTTCGTGATCAGGAATGTGCGCTCGTCGCCCTCGACCTCGACGGTTTCACCGGCATCAACGACCTGCGCGGCCACGTCGCCGGTGACGAGGTTCTGGCCGCCGTCGGCGAACGGCTGCGTGCCAACCTTCGCCCCGGCGACTTTGCCGTCCGTACGGGTGGCGACGAGTTCGCTGTGTTGCTGATGGGGGCCGACACCGACGCCGGCGCGGTGGCCGAGAGGTTGCGCCGGGGCGTCTCCGAGCCGTACGAGACGTCGGCCGGCACGGTGTTTCTGACCGCCAGCGTCGGGCATGCCGCGTCGGACACCGCCGACGACGCGAAGACGCTGCTGCGTAACGCCGACGTCGCGCTGCGGTTGGCCAAGCGAGACGGCACCGGGCGCATCCAGCGGTACGACGCCGCCTACGACGACTTCGTGCACCGCCGTACGGCGATCGAGCAGGGTCTTCGAGGCGCCCTGGCGGCGGGCGAGTTCACGCTGGCGTACCAGCCGATCGTCACGCTTCCCGACGCGCGGCCCATCGCCGTCGAGGCTCTCCTTCGGTGGGACAGCGCTCGGCTCGGCCGGGTGCCGCCGGACGAGTTCATCCCGATCGCCGAAGAGATCGGACTCATCGCGCCGATCGACCGCTGGGTGATGCACGAGGCCTGCCGGCAGCTCGGTCGATGGCTCGACGACGGTCATAACCTGTGGCTTTCGGTGAACGTGTCGGCCCGGGAGCTGCACCTCCCGGAGTACGTCGACCAGGTCGCCGAGACGCTGCGCATTCATCACGTGAAGCCCGATCGTCTGGTGATCGAGCTGACCGAGCACTCCGCCGCGCTCGACCTCGACTCCATCGTCGGCCGCCTGTCCGAGCTGCGGGCGACCGGTGTCCGGATCGCTCTCGACGACTTCGGCGCCGGATACTCCTCCCTCGGCCAACTCCGCCAGCTGCCGGTCGACATCCTCAAGATCGACCGTTCGCTCGTCGGCGATCCGTCCGGCAGCCCCCGGTCGCGGGCGGTGGCCCCATTGGTCGACGTCGTCGTCCAGCTCGGCGCGCGGCTCGATCTCGAGGTGATCGCGGAGGGGGTAAGCGACGCGGCGCGGCGGCAGGTTGTGGAAGCCTCGGGCTGCCGGCTCGCCCAGGGTGATCTCTTCGGCCCCGCCGTACCCGCCGAACGGATCGAGGCGATGCTGCAGGCCGAGTTCTCACGCATCGGTGGAGCGGCATCGGCACCAGACGGCGGGGATCGCGGACTGCAGGTGGTCGTCGACGCGGAGCCCGACCCAGGCCGGATCCAGGAATCGATCCCGCCCGTCGATCCGGCACCGACCATCCCGCCGCAGCGACGGCAGCGGCCGCCGGCCAGGTGAGCCGGTCTCCCGCGGGCGGGGTGCGCCGGTCTTCCAGGATATGGGACAGCTTGACTCAGGGCGTGAGATGAGTCAGAGTTGTCGCATGTCCGGTCTCCGTAGCTTCGCCCGAGTACTTAGTTAGGCGCACCCTCTTCACCTGGAGAGTGTGCGCAAGCCCCGTGCCGCCCGGCATGTGGGCTTTTTTGTTGCCCCGACGACCCACGAACGATCGATCACCCTGAGCCGAAAGGCCGAGCAACGATGAACATCCCGACACCGGAGATCCTGGCGCAGCGCGCGCACGCGTCCGCTGCACCCGGTCACTCCGCAACCGCTCCGCAACCCAATCCGGTGACCCCCCCGAGCGGACGCGCCACCGCCGGTGAGGTGATGTCCGGAGCAAGCGCGCTCGTACGGTCGCTCGAGGCGCTCGGCGTCGAGGTGGTGTTCGGGATTCCCGGTGGCGCGATCCTGCCCGCCTACGACCCGTTGTTCGACTCGTCCGTACGGCACGTGTTGGTCCGCCACGAGCAGGGCGCCGGCCACGCCGCGACCGGCTACGCACAGGCGACGGGCAAGGTCGGCGTGTGCATGGCGACCTCCGGACCGGGGGCCACCAACCTCGTGACGCCGATCGCGGACGCGTACATGGATTCGGTGCCGATCGTCGCGATCACCGGCCAGGTCGCCAAGGCTCAGATCGGTACGGACGGGTTCCAGGAGGCCGACATCTCCGGGATCACGCTGCCGATCACCAAGCACAACTACCTCGTGCAGAGCGGCGACGAGTTGCCGCAGGTGTTGGCCGAGGCGTTCCACCTGGCGAGCACTGGCCGGCCCGGCCCGGTCCTCGTCGACATCCCCAAGGATGTCCTGCAGGCACCGACCACGTTCTCTTGGCCGCCGACCCTGGATCTGCCCGGTTACCGCCCGACCGTGCATCCGCACACCAAGCAGATCCGCGAGGCCGCCCGGCTGATCCAGAGCGCGAAGCGGCCGGTGCTCTACGTCGGCGGCGGCGTGCTGAAGGCCGGTGCGGCGCCACAACTGAAGCGGCTGGCTGAGATGACCGGCATCCCGGTGGTCACCACGCTGATGGCGCGCGGCGCGTTCCCGGACTCGCACCCGCAACACCTTGGTATGCCCGGCATGCACGGGACGGTCGCCGCCGTGTACGCGTTGCAGAAGTCGGACCTGCTTGTCGCGCTCGGCGCGCGCTTCGACGACCGGGTGACCGGGAAGCTGTCGAGCTTCGCGCCCGGGGCGCGAGTGGTCCATGCCGACATCGATCCGGCCGAGATCGGCAAGAACCGTGCGGTCGACGTGCCGATCGTCGGTGACGCGAAGTTCGTCATCGACGAGCTGTGCGCGGCGTTGGGCGGGGACGCGGCCCAGAAGCCGGCGGCCGCTGCGGCCTCCGCTTCTGCGGGCGATGCGCCAACGGACCAGGAACGTCTGGCCGACTGGTGGCACGCGATCGACGAACTGCGCGAACAGTGTCCGCTCGGCTGGGAGGAGCCGCCCGATGGCTCGCTCGCGCCGCAGTACGTCATCAAGCGCATTGGCGAGATCGCCGGGCCGGACGCGATCTACGTGGCCGGCGTCGGTCAGCACCAGATGTGGGCGTCGCAGTTCATCTCGTACGAGAAGCCGGGCACCTGGCTCAACTCCGGCGGCCTCGGCACGATGGGCTACGCCGTACCGGCCGCGATGGGCGCCAAGGCCGGCATGCCGGACACCACGGTCTGGGCGATCGACGGCGACGGCTGCTTCCAGATGACCAACCAGGAACTCGCCACGTGCGCGCTGGAGGGCATCCCGATCAAGGTCGCCATCATCAACAACGGCAACCTCGGCATGGTCCGCCAATGGCAGACGCTGTTCTACAACGAGCGCTACTCGAACACCGATCTCGGCACGCACAAGCACCGCGTACCCGATTTCGTGAAGCTCGCCGAAGCCCTTGGCTG
The DNA here is from genome assembly GCA_963724705.1 of uncultured Actinomycetota bacterium. Classification (GTDB taxonomy): domain Bacteria; phylum Actinomycetota; class Actinomycetes; order Mycobacteriales; family Micromonosporaceae; genus DASQPR01. The sequence continues at coordinate 800,365 of CAVRVS010000001.1, read as the reverse complement.
TATTGGCCTGCGGTGCGAAAGCGCCGCGGACGTCGACAAGACGATCGAGGCGGCGATGGCCGTCACCGACGCTCCGGTGGTGATCGATTTCGTCGTCGGCAAGGATGCGATGGTGTGGCCGATGGTCGCGGCCGGTACGAGCAACGACGAGATCATGTTCGCCCGCGGTGTCCGCCCGATCTTCGACGAGGACGATATCTGATGACTCTGCACACGCTATCCGTCCTGGTGGAGAACAAACCCGGCGTTCTGGCCCGCGTCTCGCAGCTGTTCAGCCGCCGCGGATTCAACATCGATTCGCTCGCGGTGGGGGAGACCGAGCACGCCGAGGTCTCTCGCATCACGATCGTGGTCAACGCCGAGCAGTCGCCGCTCGAGCAGGTCACCAAGCAGCTCAACAAGCTCGTGAACGTACTCAAGATCGTCGAGTTGGAGCCGGACGCGTCGATCCAGCGCGAGCTGCTCCTGGTCAAGGTGCGTGCCGATCGCACGCAACGATCGCAGGTCATGGAGACGGTCACGATGTTCCGCGCGCACATCGTGGACGTCGCGGCCGACACCCTCACGATCGAAGCCACCGGTACGGCATCGAAGCTCGACGCGTTGTTGCGCGATCTCGAACCGTTCGGAATCAAGGAAATGGTGCAGTCCGGCGTCGTCGCAATCGGGCGGGGTTCCCGCTCGATCACCGCGCCGACACTGCGGGCCGCGTAGCGGTTCGCCGGACATCTCGGCGGGCCGCGTAGCGGGTCGCACCGGATACATAGCGCGGGCCGCGTGGCCGGTCCGTATCAACCAAGGAGAGTTACGTTGCCCGCAGAAGTGTTCTATGACGACGACGCCGATCTGTCGATCATCGCCGGCCGCAAGGTCGCGGTCATCGGCTACGGCAGCCAGGGACACGCGCATGCGCTGTCACTGCGCGACTCGGGCGTGGACGTCCGCGTCGGCCTGCCAGCCACATCGCGCAGCCGTGCGAAGGCGGAGGAGCAGGGACTGCGCGTCGTCACGCCGGCCGAGGCCGCCGCCGAGTCTGACGTCATCATGATCCTTGCGCCGGACACGGCCCAGCGGAAGATCTATGCCGAGGACATCGCGCCAACGCTCACCGCCGGCAAGGCTCTCTTCTTCGGCCACGGCTTCAACATCCGGTACGGCCTGATCGAAGCACCGTCCGACGTAGATGTCGCGATGGTTGCGCCGAAGGGGCCTGGTCACCTCGTCCGGCGGCAGTTCGTCGACGGCAAAGGCGTTCCGGTGCTCGTCGCCGTCGACCAGGATGCGACCGGTGGCGCGCTTGCGCTGGCACTGTCGTACGCGAAGGCGATCGGTGGAACGCGTGCCGGCGCCATCCGTACCACGTTCACCGAAGAGACCGAGACCGACCTCTTTGGCGAGCAGGCCGTCCTGTGCGGTGGCACGACGGCGTTGGTGCAGGCCGGTTTCGAGGTGCTGACCGAAGCGGGCTACGCACCCGAGGTCGCCTACTTCGAGTGCCTGCACGAGCTGAAACTCATCGTCGACCTGATGTACGAGGGCGGGATCGCCCGCATGCGGTACAGCATCTCGGACACCGCCGAATACGGCGACGTGACCCGCGGACCGCGCATCATCGACGAGCGCGTGAAGGCCGAGATGCGACGGATCCTGGGCGAGATCCAGAACGGCGAGTTTGCTCGGGAGTGGGTGGCCGAGGACGACAACGGGCGGCCGAACTTCACGAAGCTCCGCGAGCAGGGCGCAGCGCACCCGATCGAGGAGACCGGGGCGAAGCTTCGGGGCATGATGTCCTGGGTCGATCGTCCCCTCACTGAGACTGCGTGAGTGTTGCGGCTTTCGCGGCTTACCCACTCGACTGGTAGAGCGTTTTAGGTCTTCGTGGGCAAGCCGGCCGCCACAATCTGTTGTCGGCGCGGTGGGTGCGGACGCTCGCGGGTTAAGGCTTTGCGCGTGTACGTGGTTCGGGAACGGTTACCCGATGGCGGGTGTGGGCGCGAGCCCGACGCTGGACATTGCGTGACATCGGTTCCCGCGACCGCCCTCGCGGCCCTCGGCAGTGGACAACCAGCGGCACGGCTCGGCGGTGTCCTATCTCTTTGCTGGCGTTGGTGCGTGCAGAGAGGTAGGACGGCGGAAGCACGAAGGTTGACGGCGGGCTATCCGCGCGCGGTGGGGGAGTCGGTAGGTGGGCCGAAAGTCAGCGTGATGACCGCGCCGCCCAACGGGAACTCAACGGTGGTGTCCGAGTCCGGATTGCCGACCGGCCCTGGCACGGCGCCGATCGGAAGCGCCACCGCTGTGCGTGGGGCATGCAGCGTTCGCCCGATCCGCATCCCGCCACCGGAGGCCTCGGCGGTGCGGCGCGCGATGTCTAGTCCCAGGCCGGTCGAGGTGTCCGACGCTCCGCGCGCTGGGGCGCCGTCGGGCGAATCCGACGGGGGAAAGCCGGGCCCGTCGTCGGCGACGACAAGCACACCGCCGCCTTCGGTCCGTGCCGTGACTTCGATCCGCATCCCGGTGGCGTCCGGCGTATGCGCGAAGACGTTCTGAATCAACGCATCCACGGCTGCACCGACATCCGCCTCGCTGCCGCGTACGAGAACCGGACCGGTCGGGACGACGGATTCGACGGCTCGCCCGTCGTCCTCGGCCAGCGGCGTCCAGAACGCAATCCGTTGCGCAACCACAGATCCAAGGTCTGCGTGCGCGCCGACCCCCTCACGCACCGGCCGCCGGGCGGTGCGGATCACTTCGTCGACGATGCGGGCGAGGTGGTCGACATCTCCGGCGAACCGTTGCCGGTCCTCGGGATCGTCGACGGCTTCGGCGTCGAGGCGCAGTGCCGTCACGGGTGTACGCAACCGGTGCGCCAGATCGGCGACCTCTTCGCGCTCGGCAACGAGCAGTTCGCTGATGCGCGTGGCCAGCCGGTTCAGCTCGGCACCGACACGCCGAAGTTCCCGAGGCCCGTCGAGCGACGCCCGAGCCGTGAGGTCGCCGTCGGCGAGGCGGTCCGCGGTCGCGGCGAGCCGGGTCACCGAGCCCACGAGACGTTGCCCGAGCCGGTCGGCGAGAAGCAATCCGAGCACGAGCAGCGCGAGGCCGAGCGCGACGAGCACGGCCCACGTACGCGCGACACCATCGTGCAACAACGCCGGCGGAGCGTACGCGCGGACGACCGCCGTCCCGCCCGGCAGACCTTGCACCGGTACCAGTGCTTCGACACCACCGTCGCTCGACGCCGTGAATGCCTGACCACGGCTGGCCAGGTCGATCGACTGCGTACGCGGTGACGGCTCGCCGTTCACCGTGCCGTCCGGCATGAACACCGACACCGCTAGGCCGGCCACGACGCGCTCGCCGTTGTAGACGCTGGCGGCGTCGGGATCGGCCGCGATCATGGCCGCCATCGACTGTGCCTCCTGCGTCGCCGCCGCGATCGCGCGATCGGCTGCCGCGCCGCGGAGCACGATGCCTAGTGGCACAAGGAATGCGAGAAGCACCAACGACATCGTGACCGCGACGAGGGTGGCCAGTTGGCGGCGCACACCCGGACCGCGGTCGGCGGCCGCGCCGACGGCACTCACGGCCGGTCCACGGGTGCGGGCACGCCGGGCGCGGTCAGGCGTACGCCCACGGACCGTACGGTGTGCAGGTAGCGAGGCGATTGCGCGGTCTCGCCGAGCTTGCGTCGCAGCCACGACAGGTGCACGTCGACCGTTTTGTCAGCGCCTCCGTACGGCAGCCGCCACACCTCGGTCAACAGCTCGCGCTTGCTCACCACCTGATCGGCACGCTCGGCGAGATAGCGCAGCAGGTCGAACTCGCGTGCGCTGAGATCGAGCCGGATGCCGTCGAGCGTGACCGTCCGCGCGTTCGGTTCGATCACCAGGCCGCCAACCTCGATCGGAGCCGGTCGACCGTCGTCCGGCGAGATCGCGCGCCGCAGCACGGCCCGGATCCGTGCGTCCAGCTGAGCCGCACCGAACGGCTTGATGAGGTAGTCGTCGGCGCCGGCGTCGAGCGCGCGCACGATCTGCTGCTCGTCGTCGCGGGCGGTCGCCACGATCACCGGGACGGAGCTGACCGCTCGCAGCATCCGCAACAGCTCCCGACCATCGATGTCGGGCAGGCCGAGATCGAGGACGACGAGGTCGGGCTGGCCATCCACGGCCGCCGCGAGCCCGGCCATGCCGGTCGCGGCCGAACTCGTCGCGTACCCACGGTCGCCGAGCGCACGGAGCAGCGCGGAACGCACGGCGGCGTCGTCCTCGACCACCAAAATATGCGGCATGTCGGCGAACCTACCCGCGCGCGAGGCCGTACCACAGATCTAGAGGCAATGCTTGACATCCGCTTAGCCTGCTCTTAGCACGGCGCGCGGCACGGTGGTGGACATGAGAAACCGATGGATCAGCTTGACGCTGGGAGGCGTCGCGGCGGTTGTCGCCGTTGGCGCAGGGACGGCGGCCGTGGCGGCCGCGTCGACCGGGAACGGTCACGACGTATTGAGTCAACAGGACGTGGCGCGGCATCTGGCGGCTCTGCCGGCGCCCGTAGCGACGGCGAACACGACGCTGTCGGACGCCGCCCAAGCGGCTGACGGCTCGCAAGCCTTGAGCACAGCCGCCGGAACGGTCGTCGTCCGGTGCAGCGGGAACGTCACAACCCTGTTGCGATGGAGCCCGAACACGGGGTTCCGCGCCGACGATCCGGTCTTCGGGCCGGCATCGGTGGTCAGCGTCCGGTTCGAGAGCGACGTGGCCGAAGACCTGAAGGTATCGGTGCAGTGCGCGGATGGCGTCGCCACCGCCACGACCGCACCTGACGCCGACAACCACGGTCGGGGCGGCGGCCCGGGCTCGCCGACCGCGACACCCTCACCGACGGCGACCGACGACCATGGTGACGGCCGGGGCGGGCACGACGACCCGCCCGGTGACGACCACGGCGGCGGCGACGACGGGCTGAACCACCACTGATCGAGCGCCGTTCCAACGAATTCGACAGATTCCACTAACCGCAACTCACGGAGACCCTGCGCCCCGCCCAGCCCCCGGGCGGGGCGCAGTCGTGTCCGGGCGGTCATCGGCAATCGGGGAAACTGACCATCTGGGACATTGACTATCTGAGGAAACTGACCACGATCTGAGACGCGAGTTCCGTCAGATAAGACGGTGCCTTAACGTTCGTTGGGTGGCCGTTGCCGGGGGCGACAATAGTGACCTCCGCCGGGGTGACAATGAGGCGGGCAGGTCGACAACGACGAGGAGCGTGATCGTGGCACACATCGCGGTGATCGGTGGCGATGGCATCGGACCCGAGGTGACGGCCGAGGCGACGAAGGTGTTGAGCACCGTGCTCCCCGGGGTCGAACTCACCGACTACGACCTGGGTGCGGCGCGCTACCACCGCACCGGCGAGGTGTTGCCCGCCTCGGTCGAGGCTGAGCTGGCCGGCCACGACGCGATCCTGCTGGGCGCCGTCGGTGACCCGGCCGTCCCGCCGGGCGTGCTCGAGCGCGGCCTGTTGCTCAAACTACGATTCGCCTTCGACCACTACGTCAACCTGCGGCCGTCCCGCTTGTGGCCCGGCACGGCCAGCCCGCTCGCGAACGTCAAGCCGGGTGAGATCGACATGATCGTCGTCCGGGAAGGCACCGAGGGCCTCTATGCCGGCGCCGGCGGGGTCCTGCACAAGGACACGGCGGCCGAGATCGCGACCGAGGAGAGCCTCAATACGCGGTACGGAGTCGAGCGCGTTATCCGCGACGCGTTCCGTCGGGCGACGACGCGGGAACGGCGCAAGGTGACCATGGTCCACAAGTCGAACGTGCTCACGCACGCGGGCAACCTCTGGACCCGTACGTTTGCCCAGGTCGCCGCCGAGTTCCCGGACGTGAAGACCGAGTATCAGCACGTCGACGCGGCCGCGATGTTCCTTGTGTCCGATCCGCAACGGTTCGACGTGGTGGTCACCGACAACCTGTTCGGCGACATCCTCACCGACGTCGCCGCCGCCGTCACCGGGGGTATAGGGCTCGCCGCCAGCGGCAACATCAACCCCGACCGTACGTTCCCGTCGATGTTCGAGCCGGTCCACGGCTCCGCACCGGACATCGCCGGCCGGGGCGTCGCCGACCCGACCGCGGCCGTACTCTCGGTCGCTCTGCTGCTCGAACACCTCGGACATCCCGCCGCGGCCGATCGAGTAACCGGGGCGGTCGCCGCGGATCTTGCCGCCCGCACGCCGGGCACGCCGCTGCGCACCGCCGAGGTCGGAGACCGCTTGGCCGCCGCCGCGAGCTGATCTTGCGCATCGTGAGTGCCGCCTGGCCGAGCGTGCTCGCATCGCGTAACGCGATGTGGACGGGGTAAGTTTCTTCCACCAGGGTTCCCACGATGTGACACGGAGGTCAAAGCGATGAGTGGCGGTGACACCCTCGATTTCGAGATTCGTCCGAACCCGGCGCCCGTATCCGCCACTGAACGCGCCGGCATGCTGGTCAACCCGGGCTTTGGTCGCGTCTTCACCGACCATATGGTCACCATCCGCTATGCGGAGTCGAAGGGCTGGTACGACGCACACGTCGAGCCGCGCGGTCCGATCACGATCGATCCGGCCACCGCGGTTCTGCACTACGCGCAAGAGATTTTCGAAGGGCTGAAGGCCTATAACCAGGTCGACGGCGGGATCGCGATGTTCCGGCCGGCGGCCAACGCGCGGCGCTTCCAGCAATCGGCCGAGCGCATGGCGATGGCCGAACTGCCCGAACAGCTGTTCATCGACTCGCTGACCGAGCTGGTCACGATCGATCGCGAGTGGATCCCGCCAGGCGAGGACGCGAGCCTCTACCTGCGACCGTTCATGTTCGCCTCGGAGGTGTTCCTCGGCGTCAAACCGTCGGCCGAATACACGTACATGGTCATCGCGTCGCCCGCCGGCGCGTACTTCAAGGGTGGCGTCAAGCCGATCACGATCTGGGTCTCCGAAGAGTTCACGCGCGCGGCGCCCGGCGGCACGGGCGCGGCCAAGTGCGGCGGGAATTACGCGGCCGGGCTCTCGGCGCAGGCCGAGGCGATCCGGCACGGCTGCGACCAGGTGGTCTACCTCGACACCGTCGAGCGGCGTTACGTCGACGAACTCGGCGGCATGAACCTGTTCTTCGTCATGGATGACAACACGATGGTGACGCCGCCGCTGACCGGAACCATCCTGCCCGGCATCACGCGCGACTCGATCATCACGCTCGCGGCCGAGCGAGGCATCACGACCGACGAGCGGCCGTACTCCATGGACGAGTGGCGCGCCGACGCCGCGACCGGGCGGCTCACCGAGGCGTTCGCATGCGGGACGGCGGCGGTCATCACGCCGGTCGGCATCGTTCGTGGTCGGGAGGGCGAGTTCGCGGTGCGGGACGGGGGTTTCGGCCAGAGTCTGCGCGACGAACTGCTCGACATCCAGCGTGGCAAGCGTGCCGACAAGTACGGCTGGATGCACAAGATCGCCTAGGCTCCGTTGTCACATCCGCGGCGTCGGCCAGATCGGCCGGCGCCGCGGTGCATTCACCGGTACGGTGCGATGCGCGCGCTAAATGAGCAGGTTGTCGCGCAGTGCGTCGAACTCCTTCGGGCCGACACCGGCAGTGGCGAGGTAACCCTCGACCGAGCCGTACGCGTCGACGAGTTCGGCCAGGAACGCGGTCATCGCCTCACGCGGCGCGAAGATCCAGTGTCGAGCGAGATTGCCGTTCGTGTCGACGAACCGCTGCGCCCAGTCGTTGGACAACGCATAGTCGTCGGCGATCGCGTCGACTCCGACGCCCACGATCGCCAGGGTGAGCGCGATGACCACGCCGGTGCGGTCCTTGCCGGCGAAGCAATGCACGACGGTCGGCTCGGTCGTCGCCTCGGCGAGTGTGGCGATCACCTCGCCGATGTCGGTGGCACCCTCGCGGGTCAGTTCGTGATAGCGATCGGCCAGGAACCGGGACGGGCCGGCAATTTCGTCGTACGGCGTGCCGTCCCACAGCCGGTGCTGCGGGGAGATGTTGATGTATCGGCGATCGACCGCGTCGGCGATCCGGCCGAACTCCTCGACCTCGGTCGGGCGGCGCAGATCAATCACCGTACGGATGCCCAGCCGCCCGAACGCGTCCGCGTCGCTAGCGCTGAGTTTCGTCAGCGTGTCCGATCGGAAGAGCCGTCCGGACCGTACGCGTCGGCCGTCGGCGGTCGCGGCGCCGCCGACGTCACGGAAGTTGTCGAGGGAGGCAAATGTCGTCGCTGCGGAGCGCTGCCATGCGGCGCCGTCGTTCGGGTCCCGGGGCACGTCGCCACTCTACCCAGGGCGGGTAGGACGCGATGAACGCCCGAGGTACGGCGCGTGTCCGGATGCCTCGGTCCAGTATGTGGACGGTCGCTTCCAGACAACGGACGTGTGTGCCAGACTACAGGGCGTGACATCGGTCCTCGCCGTACTCGCGATTATCGACTAGCGCGCGCAGCTGAACGACCTGCGCGCGCAGACCTCCCGCATCCGCGGGGGGTCTTTTTGTTTGCGGCCGCGCCGGTTGGGCGGGGCCGGGCGCGGCGAGGTCAGGCGGGGACCAAGACACTGGCGAAGGGAAACACCCGATGACGGTCAAGGTGTTTGATACCACGCTCCGCGACGGGGCGCAGCGCGAAGGACTCACGTATTCGGTCGCGGACAAGCTTGCGATCGCGCGCCTGCTCGACGAATTCGGCGTCGCATTCATCGAAGGCGGTTGGCCGGGCGCGATGCCCAAGGACACGGAGTTTTTCGCCCGCGCCCGTAAGGAGTTGAACCTCACCCACGCCGATCTTGTCGCCTTCGGGTCCACCCGAAAGGCCGGCGTCGACGTCCGTACCGACGGTCAGGTCCGGGCGTTGCTCGCGGCCGAGACGCCGGTGGTGTGCCTCGTAGCCAAGTCCGACATCCGCCACGTCGAGCGCGCGCTGCGCACCTCGGCCGACGAGAACCTCGCGATGATCCACGACACGGTCACGTATCTGCGATCCGAGGGCCGGCGCGTCATGGTCGACTGCGAGCACTTCTTCGACGGGTTCCGGTTCGACCCGGACTACGGCGCTCGGGTGGTCGCCACGGCAGCGCGCGCCGGCGCCGAGGTCGTCGTGCTGTGCGATACCAACGGCGGCATGGTGCCGTCGTGGATCGGCGCCACCATCGGCGCGCTTCGCGATCGGCTGCCGGCCGACGTCGCCGGCGCGGTCGACCTCGGCATCCACTGCCAGAACGACACGTCGTGCGCGGTCGCCAACACGATCGCCGCGGTCGAGGCCGGTGTGTCCCAGGTGCAGTGCACCGCCAACGGCTATGGCGAGCGGCCCGGCAACGCCGATCTGTTCGCCGTCGTCGCGAATCTCGAATTGAAGCTCGGCATGCGTGTGTTGCCGGACGGCTGCCTACCCCAGGCCGTACGCGTCTCCCACGCGATCGCCGAGATCGCGAACCTCGCCCCCGACACCCACCAGGCCTACGTCGGGGCCGCCGCCTTCGCCCACAAGGCCGGGCTGCACGCGAGCGCGATCAAGGTCGACCCGCTGCTCTACAACCACATCGAGCCCGCGGTCGTCGGCAACGACATGAAGATCCTGGTCACGGAGATGGCCGGCCGGGCGAGCATCGAGCTCAAGTCGCGAGAGCTCGGTCTCGACCTGTCGGACCAGCCGGACGCGCTGTCCAGCGTCACGAATTCGGTCAAGGACCTGGAGGCCGCCGGGTGGTCGTTCGAGGCGGCCGACGCGTCATTCGAGTTGCTGGTGCGCTCGGCCCTGCCGGGCGGCGTCGTCGCGCCGTTCCATCTCGAGTCCTACCGCGTGATCGTCGAACACCGCGCCGACGACGAGGTGGTCAGCGAGGCCACGGTCAAATTGCGGGTACGGGGTGAACGCGTGATCTCGACGGCGGAAGGCAATGGACCGGTCAACGCCCTCGACAATGCGCTGCGATCGGGCCTGCGCGCCGGCTACCCGGATGTCGACACGTTCGAGTTGGCCGACTACAAAGTGCGTATCCTCGCCGGTTCCCACGGCACGGGAGCGATCACGCGCGTGCTCGTCGACACCATTGCCACGGATGGGGCGACAAACGGACGCGACTGGACGACGGTCGGCGTGCACGAGAACGTCGTCGAGGCGAGCTGGCACGCGCTGGTCGATGCGCTGACGTACGGCCTGCTGGCGCAGGGCGCCGGTGCTCAGCCGGCCGGCAGCGTGAGCGTCGCGTAGATCGCCTTGTGGTCGGAGCCGGGCATGAACGCGGTGCCGAACCTGATGGCGCCGATCCGCTTGTCGGCCAACACATGGTCGAGCATGACCGGCGGCTCCGGTCGGCCGTCGTACGGCCACGTGGTGTCGAGCCCGTCGCCCATCTGCGTGGCGATGTCCCGGTAGCCGGTGCCGATCAGCGTCCGGAGCCGCTGGTGATCGAGCGTCGCGTTGAAGTCGCCGATCAGGAGGCGGACCGGCCCGTTCGGGGTGTCCGCCGGCTGTGCCGCGAGTCCGGCGGCCCAGTTTGCGTTCGCGGATGGCACCGCCGGCGCCTCGGGGTGTACGGCTTCGACGATGAGCGGCAGCGCACCGGGCACGGTCACGGTCGCGTACTCCTGGCCGAACCCGCCGGCGAGCGGGCGGTATCCCGCGTCCCGCAGTGGATAGCGCGAGAAGATCGCGGACCCAGTGGCACCCGGTACGGGCGTCTGGGCGCTATACGCGAACAGCGAGTCGATGCCGGCCGCGGCGAGGCCCCGCTGAGCCTGTGGCGTGTACTCGTCGAGCGTCAGCACGTCGGTCCGGTGGAGCCGGGCGAGCGCCACGATGGTGGCCGGGTCGGCCGCGCCGAGCTTCATGTTCGAGCTGAGCACATGCAGTCGCGGCCCTGGCCCCGGATCCGGACCGCCGATCGTCCGCGGTACGAGCACGGTGAGCAACGCGATCGCGGTCGCTACGGCGATGCCGGTCGTCCACCATCGGCGGGCGAGAATCGTGGCCGGGATCAAGAGGAGCGAGAGCAGCCCAACGTACGGCGTGAACGCGATGAGCGTGTCCAGATACCACGTGCGTTCAAGCCCGAACAAACGCATGATCGCAAAGGCCGCGAACGCGACGGCCAGAGCCCAGCAGAGAACGCCGGTGCCGATGCGCCATCCGCGCCTCAGTCGCGACTCGGTCGCCGCTGTTGCCGCCGGCGGTTCGTCCTCGTTGCGTGGAGCCACACCCTCGGCGTCGCGTAACGCGGCGCCGGCATCGGCCGGCCCGGCCGGCAGGGCGTTGATCTCCACCGGCGTACCGTATCCGGTTGCACTGTGCGCACGCCGGGACAGTCCCAGAAAACGTACGACTGCCCGTTCGTCGGCTCGGCCGGGGACTGGAATTCACAGAAATCATGCCGAGAATGTGGGCGTGACTTCACCCCTGCACCCACGTGACGGCACGCAGCCGTTACCCGCCGCCGATCTGGGCGACCGCGTTCCGTCGGACCCACCGCCGCCGACGACGACTGGCCCGGACGGGGCTGGCGCCCGGATGTTCAGCGACGACGACCTCGTTGGCGCGGACGGCGCGATGGATCCGCGCGTCATTCACGAGCGTCTCGCGCACATCGCGGCCCACGTCGAGCGGCTCGCCGCTGCGAGCGGGCAGTTGCATCAGCCCGCGTGGCTGCGTCGGACGGCCGAGGAGCCACGCCTGCCGGTCGCGTGTGCCGTTCTCATCGCAATCGTGTTGCAGGGCTTTGTGCCGCATCAGTTTGCGTTCCATCCGTGGTGGTTGCTGCCCGGCGTGGAGCTGCTCCTGCTCGTGGTGATCATCCTGTTCCGGCAGACCAAGATCGATCGCCAGGCCACAACGCTACGGGTGCTCAGCCTGTCGCTGGCGGTCGCGGCCGGCCTCGCGACGGCGTGGTCGGCGGTCCAACTCATCGACGAGCTCGTCCGCAACATGAATCCGCACGGCCCACTGAACAACGCCGGCACTCTGCTCCGCGTCGGCGGCGGCATCTGGCTCACGAACGTCATCGTCTTCGCGCTCTGGTACTGGGACCTGGATCGTGGCGGTCCGGCCGCGCGAGCGTGCGGCGATCGGACGCACACCGACTTCCTCTTCGCCGAGATGACGGCACCGGAATTCGCGGCGAAGGACTGGGAACCGCGATTCGTCGACTACCTCTACCTTTCCTTCACGAACTCGACCGCGTTCAGCCCGACCGACACGCTCCCGCTGACGCGGTGGGCGAAGCTGACGATGATGTTCCAATCGGCGGTGTCCTTGGCCACGGTCGCACTGGTCGTCGCGCGGGCGGTCAATATCCTGCACTGAGTTCGCTATATGCATGTCGTATCGGTCAGTCACACCGGGGATTGTTGGGCGGCTACTGATCGCCCGTACGCATCGCGGCATCGATCGCGTCGATCAGCCGTATGCGGAGGATGCCGGCCCGGTCGGCGAAGTCCCGCTGAGCGGCCACGTATTCGGCTCGGCCCGCCACGGTCTCGACCCGAATCGGCGCGTACCCCAACCCCGTCAGGTCGTACGGGCTTGCCTGCATGTCGACCGTACGGATCTCCCGAGCCAAGGCGAAGCAGTCCGCGACGAGTTCACTGGAAATCAACGGCGACAGCTTGTACGCCCATTTGTAGAGGTCCATGTTCGCGTGGAGGCAGCCGGGCTGTTCGAGCGCGGCCTGCGACGAACGGGTCGGTTGCAGCACGTTCAGCGGGCGGGCCGGCGGCGTGAAGAAGCGGAACGCGTCGAAATGGCTGCACCGCACGCGATTGGCGTCGACGACGGCCGCCGTCTCCGCCGGTGTCAGCCGCATCGGCCACTCGGCATGGCGTATCTCGTCGGCGGATTGGCGGTAGACCATCGCCCACTCGTGCATGCCGAAGCAACCGAACTGGGGTGGCCGCGATGCCGTACCAGCGAGCACCTCGCGCATCCACGCGATCGCTTCGCCGCGGCGCGACCGTACCCGTGCCGCGTCGAGCGTGACCCCGGCGGACCGCAACATGTAGTCCGGGCCGAAGTCGGACGGATCCGCGTCGGTGAGCAGCACGCCCGCGCCGGGATGCCAACGGCGAAGCTGGCGCGGACGCGACGAGTAGTACGTGAACAGGAAGTCCTCGACCGGATGCTTGCGGCCGACCCGTCGCCGATCGCGATGTTCGGCGATCCATCCGTCGACGCGGGATTCGTGGGCGGCTCGACGCGCACGCCACTGTGGGCCGGACAGGATGTCGGCGGCAATCGTGGCGGTCACGACGTCCAGCGTATCGACCGCTCAGCCTGGCGGCTCATTGCCGCGGCGCCGCGCCGCGAATGCCGCAGCGACACGATGCAACGCCGCGGCGACGCGATGCGAATGCCATGGCGACGTCGCGCTCGGCGCGGCGTGATCTCGACGCAACGGCCGGGCCGGCCCGAGCGCCGGGTGGAAATCCGGTGCGGGATAGATTTGACCGGCGGGGACGAGCCGGTGGCATAGGGGAGAATCTGATGCGGATTGCACGGTTTGTGCATAGTGGCGGCATGTCGTTCGGTGCGGTCGAGGGCGAGTCCGGGGCCGGCAGTGCCGGCATGACCGTCGCCGAGATCGAGGGCCACCCCTTCGGCGATCTCACATTCAGCGGTTCGCGGTGGGCGCTCGACGACGTCCGGATGCTGTCGCCGATCTTGCCGAGCAAGGTCGTGTGTGTCGGCCGTAACTATGCTGATCATGCCTCGGAGCTCGGCAATGACGTGCCCAAGGAGCCACTGCTGTTTCTCAAGCCGTCGACCTCGATCATCGGTGACAACGACGCGATCAAGCTGCCGCCGCAGTCGAAGCGGGTCGAGCACGAGGCGGAGTTGGCTGTGGTGATCGGTGCGGCCGGCGCCCGGCGGGTCGACCGCGCCGGTGCCAGCGCGGCGATCTTCGGATACACCGCCGCCAACGACGTGACCGCACGTGACCTGCAACGCAGCGACGGTCAGTGGACGCGGGCCAAGGGCTTCGACTCGTTCTGCCCGCTCGGCCCGTGGATCGTGACGGGCCTCGACGCCGGCGATCTTGAAGTCCGGTGCGAGGTCAACGATGAGGTCCGCCAACTCGGGCGTACGAAGGACATGGTGTTCGACGTGCCGACGCTGATCTCGTACGTGTCGCACATCATGACCTTGCTGCCCGGCGATGTGATCCTCACCGGCACGCCGGCGGGCGTCTCACCGATCGTCGACGGCGACACCTGCACCGTGTCCATCGAGGGAATAGGCACCCTCACCAACCGGGTTGTCACCCTCGACTGACCGCGATTTCGGGCGCGGGCGGCGGTCGCAGCGCGGGCCGGTTCGGGCTCGGTCAGGTCGATGAACCCGATTTTGCCGCCCTATCGGTGTCGGGTACAGTTCTCCTTCGGCGCCACCACGGGCCAATTGGGGTATGGGGTAATTGGCAGCCCAACTGATTCTGGTTCAGTTAGTCTAGGTTCGAGTCCTGGTACCCCAGCGACCGATGCGTCGTGCCCGCCAGAAGGGCGTGACCCCCGGTTCAGCACAACCGCACGGCCCCGTCGTCTAGTGGCCTAGGACGCCGCCCTCTCAAGGCGGTAGCGTGGGTTCGAATCCCATCGGGGCTACATCCGCCGCAAGCCCTATCTACCAGGGCTTGTGGCTTTATTTTCTGGCCGCAGCGAGACTGGCGCACATGCTGAGGCAACGACCGGCAACGGCAGCGCAGGCAACGGCTCACGCATCCCAACGGCGAAGTGTCGAGTGGTTTCACTTGCCTGCCGTGGTCGTGGTTCAAGACCGACACCAGGACCGCCCAGGCTCCCAGGAGAGTTCGGTCCGTTCTGGCCGTCGTCAGTGGTGCGTCGTGACCGACCCCGGTCAGCCCGGAGCCGGAATCGTCACGGACGACATGGGCGCCAGCAGGGTTACCGTCGTGTCCGACCCTTTGCCCGAGCCGTCGGCGTACGTGTCTTTCATGCCGCCCTTGACAAACGGCGACTTCACAACAATGTGGAAGGTGCCGCCTCCCGAAACCTTGAAGCGGTATTCGCCGGTCGCGTCAGTCTGGCCAGAGCCAACAGGCTTGTCGTCATCCGACAGAACCTCGACGGCAGCGTTCGGGAGCGGCAATTCTAGGCAGTCTCCGGCACATGCCACGATGCGCACCGCAACTGCGAATGTCGATCCGATCGGCTGGCCGTCGCATCCACTAAGTGCGAGCACGATCGTCACCGCCGCCAACGAATACGCCAGTCGCTGCATGTCGTTCTCCCTTTCGACCGAAGGTGTTGGCCGGTCGGTGTTGGCAAATAGTGACATGAGCCGACGAGCGCGGCCCCGCAGCCGATGTGGCTGCGGGGCCGTACTGCGTTCGAACGCGCGCTACCTGATGACGATGCGGAGAAGGACGTCCGACGCCGTACCGGTCGACGTGGTGCCGAATCCGATCGCCTTGACCGGCGCGAGGTCGGCGCGGGTGGCCGACGGCATGCTGCGGCCGGTCAACGCGATGATCTTCTGCATATCGAGATAGCCGGCGCTGGACGCGTCCGACATGCCGGCCATCGTCGTCTTGAAGAGGTCGGATGTGCCGAGTGCGCCGCCCATGGCCGGTGCACCGACCGTCGCGTTGACCGACGTGCCGCTGTGTGTGACCTTCAGCAGGCCGGCCGGTGCGCCAGTGGCGAGTTGGTTTATCGAATCGGCCAGCGACGACGCGGCCGTGGCATCGCGTTCCTCGACATTCACCAGCAGGCCCGGGGTGTGATCGGCAGCCCAGCCCGGTGAAGGCGACGGTCAACCGCTTGGCCGTGAGGACGGGCGTGACCACGTTGGCGATGGCCGACCGCAATGTGCCGGTCAACGGATCGCTACCGGGGTCGCCGCCGAATGGATCGGTGCCGGGATCCGCGGCGAATGGATCGGTGGGGCCGCCGGCGAACGGGTCGTCGGTCCCACTGGCCCCGAAGGCCGCGCCGCTGGCCAACATGCCGAGCGTGCTCGACAGCTGTTTGGCCGCATCGCTGTTCGGGTCGAGGCCGGCTGTCGAGGCGCCCACGATCGTGGCCGACGGCAGCGCCGAGAGCGTCGACATGACCTTCGTGCCGGATGAGGCGACGGTGGCCTTGAGCCCGTCAACGTGGGCGCGCACTTCGATGCCATCACCGGTCACCTTGCCACCGACCGCGGCGAATCCGGTCAAGGCCGCCGAGCCGCCAGCCGTACCAAGACGCGGAAGATCGAAGAGGCCGAATGGGCCGACGCCCAGCGGGCCGGCGCCGGGTTCGAAACCGCCGCCGGACTGATCGGGCGCCGACGCTGACGCCGATTTGACGAGCGTGGACACCTTGCCGAGGTCGGCGTACCCGAGGAGAAGGTTGCCGCCGCCGACATGGGCGACGGTCGACTTGAATGTGTCGCTGTCGGCGAGCGTGGCGGTCTTGGCCTCGGCTACCGCCGCGGCTGCGGCCGCCTGCATGTCGCCGTCCGAGCCGGCAATCAGTGCGTAGCCCTTCTCCATCGCGAAGCCGAACGAGTCCGCGCCCTTGGTCGAGCGGAGTTTCGTCAGCGTCGCCGCTGCTTTGGCGTCGTCCGTACTCGCGAGGGCGATCAGCGCGACCGGTTTGCCTTGGCCATCGGTCCACGCTCCGATGCCGGCCCGGCCGCCGAACCACGGTTTGACGTCGGTTGCGTAATTGAGGCCGGCGTCCTTCGCGATGCCGGTCTCGAGCTTGGTGAGCAGATCCGCGGCGGATTTGCCGCTGGTCGGGAACTTCTTGACGAGACCGTTGACGGTCAGCTTGTCGCCGTAGCCGGGGTTGAAATCGATGCGTACGAAGGCGCTGACCGAGGCGGGCATCGCCGACTCGGGCTCGACCGCACTGCCGGTCCAGGCCCGCACGCCGGCGTACGCACCGACGCCGACCAGCAGCAGCAACGCCGTACTCGCCGACAGCACGATCGCACGGCGCCGTCCCGGACGAGGCGCGGGGCGCTCGGCCGCGCCGAACTCGACCAAGGTCTCACCGCCGGAGCCAAGCTGATGGGGGACCGGCGTCGACAGGTCGGCAGTGGACACTGTCATGTCGCTGACCGGCGGGGCGTACGTGTGGTCGCCCGTACCGGCCGGCGGTGCGGCCCAAGGCGAAGGAATGGGGTCCGGCGCGCGCACCGGCTCGGTAGAGCCCGATGCCGGCGGAGTGTGGTCACTCACGAGGGAGTTCCTTCCGGGGGTTTGTCGAGCATCGATCGTACCGAGCCCTGACAAACCGACGGCCCCCGAAACGCGGGGCCGCATCCACCGCGTGGCCGGCGTTCGGTGACCGAATCGCTATGACCCGACGCGGCGCCGCCGCAAGCGCTGGCCGACGCCGTACCGCTGGATTGACCTACAGGCCGGACAGACGCTGGCCGGCGCGGACGACGGCCATGGCGTGCCGGTCGCCGGGGCGGCGGCCGAGCCGCTCGATCGGGCCGGACACGCTGATGGCGGCGATGACCCGACCGGTACGGTCCCGCACCGGCGCCGAGACGCTGGCCACCCCCGGCTCGCGTTCGGCCACGCTCGCGGCCCAGCCGCGCCGGCGGACCTCGGCCAGTGTGCGACCGGTGAACTTGCACCGCGGCAGCAGCGGCATGACCGCCTCGGGCGGCTCCCACGCCAGCAGTACCTGTGCGGCGGAGCCGGCGATCATGGGGAGGACGGCACCGATGGGCACGGTGTCCCGGAGGCCGCTCGCGCGTTCGGCGGCGGCGACGCAGATGCGCTCATCGGCCCGGCGAAGGTAGAGCTGCGAACTTTCGCCGGTCGCGTCCCGCAATGCGGCGACCATCGGCTCGGCCGCGGTCAGCAGGACGTCCGGTGCGGCGTTGGCGAGCTCGCCCAGCCGGGGTCCCGGGCGCCACCGGCCTTGCGGGTCACGAACCAGCATCCGGTGGATTTCCAACGCCTGGGCGAGCCGGTGGGCCGTCGCCCGCGGCAGCTTCGTCCGTTCCACGAGCTCGGCCAGGCTCGCTCCATCGACGCACGCGCCGAGGATGACGATAGCCTTGTCAAGCACCCCGACCCCGCTGATACTCTGTCCCATAGGGCGAAACATACCTCCCAAACTTTAGGAAGTCCAGATGGTGGGAGTAGGAAACGTGAACGCACGTACGTTGTCGGAGAAGGTGTGGGACGCGCACGTGGTGCGCCCCGGTACGGAGCCGGGGGAGCCCGATCTCCTCTACGTCGACCTGCATCTGGTCCACGAGGTGACCAGTCCACAGGCGTTTGACGGCCTGCGGGTCGCCGGCCGACGGGTGCGCCGGCCCGATCTCACGATCGCGACCGAGGACCACAACACACCGACGGACAGCCTGACCACGATCTCCGAACCGGTGTCCCGGACGCAGATCGAGGCACTGCGCCGCAACTGCGCGGAGTTCGGGATCAGATCTCATCCGCTCGGCGACGCTGAACAAGGCATCGTCCACGTATTGGGACCGCAGATCGGTCTGACCCAGCCGGGCATGACGATCGTGTGCGGCGACTCGCACACCGCGACGCACGGCGCGTTCGGGTCACTGGCGTTCGGCATCGGTACGAGTGAGGTCGAGCACGTGCTCGCGACGCAGACACTGCCGCAGGCGCGACCGAAGACGATGGCGGTGACGGTCGACGGTGAACTCGGCCCGGGCGTGACCGCGAAGGATCTCGTGCTCTCGCTCATCTCTCAGGTCGGTACGGGCGCCGGCATCGGGCACGTCGTGGAATATCGCGGCCCGGCGATCGAGGCGCTGTCGATGGAAGGCCGCATGACGGTCGCCAACATGTCGATCGAGTGGGGTGCGAAGGCCGGGATGATCGCGCCGGACGACACCACGTTCTCCTATGTGGAGGGCCGGCAGTACGCGCCGATTGGCAAGGACTGGGAGGCAGCGCTGGACTACTGGCGTTCGCTGCCGACCGACGCCGGCGCGACGTTCGACGCCGAGGTGCACATCGACGCGCCATCGTTGCGTCCGTTCGTTACCTGGGGCACGAACCCGGGTCAGGGCGTACGTCTCGACGGTGTGGTGCCGGATCCGTCGAGCTTCGGCGACGTCGGCAGCCGTACGGCCGCGGAGCGCGCACTCGCTTACATGGCACTGGAACCCGGCACTCGGATGTATGACGTGCCGGTCGATGTTGTGTTCCTCGGCTCGTGTACGAATGGACGGCTCGAAGACCTGCGGGCCGCCGCGGATGTGTTGCGGGGTCGGCGAGTTGCGCGATCCGTACGCATGCTCGTCGTACCGGGCTCCGCCGCCGTACGTCTGCAGGCTGAGGCCGAAGGACTGCACAAGGTGTTCGAGGATGCGGGTGCGGAATGGCGTTTCGCCGGATGCTCGATGTGCCTCGGCATGAACCCCGACACGCTCCAGCCGGGCCAGCGGTCGGCCTCCACGTCGAACCGCAACTTCGAAGGTCGGCAAGGCCGCGGCGGTCGTACGCATCTCGTGTCGCCGCCCGTCGCCGCCGCGACCGCGGTCGCCGGTCACTTCGCCGCCCCGGCCGACCTTAACTAGGCCGATCGAGATCTAAGGGAGCTCAGCAATGGACAAGGTCACTGTGCACACCGGCACCGCACTGCCGCTGCGCCGCTCCGATGTGGATACCGACCAGATCATTCCGGCCGTCTATCTCAAGCGCATCACGAAGACCGGCTTTGAGGACGGATTGTTTCGTGCGTGGCGGGACAACGACCCGCACTTCCCGCTGGAGAAGCCGGAGTTCGCCGGTGCCTCGATTCTCATTGCCGGGCGGCAATTCGGCACCGGATCGTCGCGCGAACATGCGGTCTGGGCATTGCGCGACTGGGGAATGCGCGCGGTCATCGCGCCGAGTTTCGGAGACATCTTCCGCGGCAACGCTCTCAAGGAAGGACTCGTCCCGGTCACCTTGGCGCCGGATTCCGTCGAGACACTGTGGTCGATCGTCGAAGCGAATCCGTCCACGAAAGTGACTGTCGACGTGACGACACGGGAAGTTCGCCTGGACACGCAATCCTGGCCGTTCCCGCTCGACGATTTCGCCCGGACCCGTTTGCTCGAAGGACTCGACGACATTGCATTAACCCTGCGTATGGACGGTGTGATCGCTGATTTCGAGGCCTCGCGGGCGTCCTTTCTTCCCGCCGTACGTTGACTTTCGGCGGACCAGGTATCCTGTTCCCGTTGTGCCACAACAAGAAGAATTGCCCACGGAAGTTTGATTCCTTGGTGCAAAGGGCATAGCGTGCCGCAGAATGGCCAAGATGGTCATCGTTTGGTATGGAGGGAACTCGTGAACAAGGCCGAGCTGATCGATGCGCTCGCGGTTCGCCTGGGTGAAAAGAAGACGGCTACCGCCGCGCTCGACGCGGTGCTTGCCGAGGTCCAGGCCGCGGTCACCAAGGGCGACAAGGTTTCTATCACCGGATTCGGTGTCTTCGAGAAGCGCGTCCGGGCCGCCCGGATGGCGCGCAACCCGAGGACGGGCGAAGCCGTAAAGGTGAAGAAGACGGCTATCCCGGCGTTCCGCGCCGGTGCCGGCTTCAAGGACATGGTGGCAAGTGGCAAGGCGCCGGCCGGGGCTCGCAAGACCACGGCCAAGGTGGCGGCCAAGACCACGTCGCGGACGACGACCGCCAAGGCGACCACCGCCAAGGCAACGACGGCCCGCAAGACCACGGCGAAGGCGACCACCGCCAAGGCAACGACCGCTAAGGCGACCACTGCTAAGGCAACGCCGGCCAAGAAGACCGTGGCCCGCAAGACGACCCCCGCGACGACGGCGCGTAAGACTGCCGCGACGAAGGCAGTCGCCAAGAAGGCACCGGCCACCAAGACGGCCGCCAAGAAGGCGCCCGCCCGCAAGGCCCGCTGACGCGGCACCTGAACGGCACCTCATACGGCACAACCGCATCACAGCACACAACCGGTGTCGGCCCGATCGGCCGACACCGGTCGTCTGTCTAGGGAAGCATCGTCGTCGCTTGGTGCGCGTGGAACCGCCACGGGGCCGGCTGTCGCGACACCCGGATCCGAAAACGCTATGGCACCAAAGGATCGGCTGCGATCAGGGCGTCGCCGCTGAACGCGAGCACCCAGCCCGAACCCTTTGGCGTCGCGTACGTCCGGCTCGCGATCGCGTTGCCCGGATGCAATTCGGCGACGAGGTCCGGGATCACGCCGCCCTGACTGGCGACCACGATCCGCCCGGATTCGGCGACCAGAGCGCGCAGCCGGCCGGCCACGGCCGCTGGCACGGCGCCGGTCTCTTCGGCGAACATCGGATCGGTCCGCACCGGTAAGCCGATCGGTGCAACCGTGTCCAGGCATCGCACCAGTGGCGCCGAATAGACCCGCGCCGGCTTGAACAACGCCAGCAACGGCGTGAGCGCCGAGACCTGCTTGTGTCCCGTCTCGTCCAGCGGCCGGTCGTCGTCATGTCCGGTGTTCGGATCGGCCGCCCAACCCGAGCGGCTGCCGGCGTCGGCATGACGTACGACGACGGCGATCCCGGTCACCGGCGGGAGTTCGGCGTAGGCGGCCACAACGCCGCGATCGTGGGCGTACGTCAGCAGACCCGTAGCGTCATGCGGTGCGAGCCAGCGCAATTCGTCGACCTCGTCACTGGTGACGAACGTCGAGGGCGACAGCTCTTGCATGGACCAGAATTCGACGCTCTTCTCGGTGTCCGGCTCGCCGGTGAGATAACGCGTCGAGGGCAGCCGAACCTGGGGGATCGCCGTGACACTGGTCTCCTCGCGGACTTCACGAACGGCCGCGGCCAATTCGTGCTCACCGCGTTTGAGCTTGCCCTTCGGCAGCGACCAGTCGTCGTACCGGTTGCGGTGAATGACAGCAACCTCGACGCCGTTGGCGCGTGCGCCGGAAAGGCCCGTCACGTCTGGGCTGGTGGCCCCGTCCGCGGTCACGCCGGCGAGGCGACTCGGATCGGGCGCCGGGCGCCAGAGGACGCCGCCGGCCGAGCGGATGAGCCTCATCTCAACCATGCGGTCAACCGATCCTGCGTCGCATCGGCCCATCGCTGTGGATAGTCGCGCCGGCTCGCGATGACCGCGGCGCGTTCCCGTTCGATGAGTCGGCCGGCGGTGATGGCGAGGCTGTGGTTGTCCGGGTCGGCGAGCGCGATGCCGAGCCACGTATCGGCGGCGATCGCGGCGTCCTGATGCGCCCCGAGCGCATCGGTCACGGCGGCCAGCGCCACGCCGAGATCGGCCGCGGCGGATCCGATCGCCGGCGCGGCCGCATCGGTCGCATAGCGCGCTCGTTTGGCGCGCTTGCGAACCTCGTGCCATTCGTCGTCGGGTGCCGCCTGGTCGAGCTCACCGGCGCCCTGCACGCCGCGCCCGCCGTCGGCCAGTCGATGCCATTGGCGGGCCACGAGCCGCGGCAGGATGGCCACCGCCGGCTGCAGTGCGGCGTCAGTGAGCGGCGGGGCCGCTGCGATGAGCACGAGTGTGTTCACCAGCCGCCGATAGCGGTCGCTGTCGAGCGCCAGATCGAGCCGGTCGAGCGCCTCCTCGTGACGAGCCACGAGTTCGGCGTCGATCCGCGCGACCGCGGCGGCATCGAGTTGGCTCACCGGATCGTGGGTGACCGTTCGCCGTAGCCGGGCCCGCAGCACCTCAGCGTCCCGAGCGGCGCCCAGCATCATTCCGATCCACGCCAACTCCGTACGCAGCGGCACCACCCAAGATGCGACGAGGGGCTTGAACGTCCACAGATCGGCACGGAGACGGCGGATGCCCACCCGCATCTGGTGAACCGCAGTGTCGCCGTTGCCGATCGACGCGCGGAGCCGGACGAGCGGATCGTGGGCGAGCATCCGTGCGATGTCCGACCGCAGTGCGTACGTCACGACCTCGGCGGCGCTGGCGTTGCGGCCCGGTGGTGCCCCCGGCGGGGCGAGGTCCGGCGGCTGGGTGGCCGCTTCGCCCAACGCTCGTACGTGTTTCGCCGTGAATTCTCCCGACCGCGCGCCCGCAGCAAGCAGTTCCGTCGCCACGTGGCGGAGCAACTTGCGCCGGCCGGCCTTGCGCTCGACCTCGATCTCACGGAACGCCGAAGCGATCTGCGTGCCGTCGATCACCGCCACGCGATCGTCGGCAATCTCGGCCAGGATCCGGTCGTCGGCGTCGATCAGGTCATGGCGCACGCGCGTGGTCCGGATCGTGACGGCAGGCTGGAGTTGCGCCCCGCGGGCGTACACAGTCACGAGCGTGGCGAGGCCGGCCGGGATGCGTTGGGCCTCACCGCGTTGATCGACTTCGTGACGGTTTCCCGGCACATCGGTCGGCAGTTTCACGGTCCACGGAGCGCTGTCGTCACCGCTGCGGTACCGGAGCGAGACACCGGCCCGCGCGAGTCGCAGATCGTCGGTGTCGTAGTACGTCGCGCGGAGCTTGACCGGTGGCCGGGTCACGACCCGCCCGCCGGTCGGGACGCAGCCACTCAGATCGGGCAGGCTGAAGCGCGCGTCCACGTCGAACTTGCGCTCCTCCTCGACCATCTCCGTGAGCCTAGACGCAGGTCAACTGGAGCGCTCGACGATCGCGGCGAGCATGGCCTCCTGCAGTTCCGTCGCGTCGGGTGGCCCTTTGGGCACGATCCAGGAGGCGTCGGGCTGCAACTCGAAGGCGATCGTGTGCTCGCTCATCGCACGGGTCAGGAATCGGTCGAGGCTCGTCTTCGATTCCGCGTCGGTCACCCGCACCAGGGCTTCGATCCGCCGGTCGAGATTGCGGTGCATGAGGTCCGACGAGCCGATCCAGAAGTCGGACGCGTCGCCCAGGCCGAACCGGTAGATGCGCGAGTGTTCGAGGAAGCGGCCGAGGATCGAGCGGACGCGGATGTTCTCGGACAGTCCGGGAACTCCCGGCCGGAGCGCGCAGCTGCTACGGATGAGCAACTCCACCCGTACGCCTGCGATGGAGGCACGGTAGAGCGCGTCGATCGTCTCCTCGTCGACGAGCGCGTTGCACTTGATCTGTACGAGGGCGGGCTGCCCGGCCTTCGCGAGCGCGGTCTCGGTCTCGATCCGGGAGATGATGCCGGACCGCACGCCGTACGGCGCTACGAGGAGCCGACGATAGGCGGTTTGCCGGCTGTAGCCGGTCAGCATGTTGAACAGGTCGGTCAGGTCGGCGCCGACCTCCGGGTCGGCGGTGAGCAGCCCGAGATCCTCGTACGCCCGCGCGGTCTTCGGGTGGTAATTGCCGGTGCCGATGTGGGCGTATCGGCGGATCTGGTTGCCTTCCTGGCGTACCACGAGCGCGACCTTGCAATGCGTCTTCAGGCCAACGAGGCCGTAGACGACGTGGCAGCCGGCCTTCTCCAGCTTCCGCGCCCAGCCGATGTTCGCCTGCTCATCGAAGCGCGCCTTGACCTCGACGATGACGACGACCTGCTTACCGGCCTCGGCCGCGTCGACCAGCGCGTCGATCACCGGCGAGTCTCCGGACGTGCGGTACAGCGTTTGCTTGATGGCAAGGACATTCGGGTCGCTGGCGGCCTGCTCGATGAAGCGCTGCACGCTGGTGGAGAACGAGTGGTACGGGTGGTGCACGAGCACGTCTCCCTCGCGCAGCATGGCGAACACGCTGCGCCAGCCCGATGTCTCGCCCCCGCCGAGCAGGTGGGTCGGCTCGCTCTCCAGGAAACGTGGATGCGTTGCCGGGACGAACGGCTTGTCCTTGAGCTCCGGCCGGTCGATGTCGTCGTGTAGCCGAGACAACGCGGTCAGGTCGAGCACGCCCGGCACCCGGAGCACGTCGCCCGGATCCATGTCGAGCTCGCGGACCAGCAGCTCCAGGACGTGGTCGGACATCGTCGAGGCGACCTCGAGACGCACCGGCGGACCGAACCGGCGGCGCGCGAGTTCACGTTCGAGCGCCTGCAGCAGGTCCTCGTCGCGCTCGTCGTCGACCTCGAGCTCGGCGTTGCGGGTCACCCGGAACACGTGGTGCTCAACGATGCGCATACCGGAGAACAGCCCGCCGAGATGCGCCGCGATCAGGTCTTCGAGCGGAAGGTACCGCACGCGCGTCCGGGGGTCGCCGCCGACGAGGACAAGCCGCGGCACGTTGTTGGGCACCTTGACGCGGGCGAAGAACTCGGGGCCACCGTCGGGGTCGCGCGCCACAACCGCCAGATTCAAGGCGAGTCCGGAGATATAGGGGAACGGGTGGGCCGGGTCGACGGCGAGCGGCGTCAGCACCGGGAACACCTGGCTGCGGAAGTAGTCGCGCATCCGGTCGCGCTCGCCCGCGTCGAGGTCGGCCCAGTGGACGATCTCGACGCCCGCCGCGGCCAGCTCCGGCCCGACCGTCTCGTCGAAGCACTCGGCGTGGCGGGCAACGAGCTCGGCGCTCCGATCAGTGATCATCGCCAACTGTTCCCGGATCGACATGCCGTCCGCGCTCCGCAGCGGCAGGCCGGTCTGCATGCGGCGCTTGAGCTCCGCCACGCGCACCATGTAGAACTCGTCGAGGTTGCTCGCGAAGATCGAGAGGAAGAATGCCCGCTCCAGCAGCGGACGCGTCTCGTCCTCGGCCAGCGACAGCACCCGCGCGTTGAAGTCCAGCCAGGACAGCTCGCGATTGATATACCGGTCTTCGGGAAGCGGCTGTTCCTGCGGGGGTGCCGCGTCGGCGCCGGCCGGGACGTCGAATCCGATCACCGCCGCGCGGCGGCTTGTCTCATCGGTCGCGCCCGCGTCGGCCGGTTCGAGGGTACGGCCGGAGCCGGGCACCGCGGTGGTCCGCTCGGTTCGGGCATCCGCCGAGACCGGCCGCCCAGGGGTCTCGGGTGACTGGTGGCTCAGCATTCAGCCTCGCCGGGTGGGCGCCGTTGGCGTAGCCGTTGGTGCCGGTTGTCCGGGCCGGTTGCGTCTTCGATGCGCCGACGGTGGCGAACACCCCGTCGGCGCGCGCGTGGGTCGCTGCCTCAGCCTGACTGGCCGCCGACCGTACGGTGGCCGTAGCGGCGCTCTCAGCCGCCTTCGCGCCCCTGCCGGTCTCGGCCGGGCGTGCGGCGAACCTGCCCATCGGCACCGCGCAGCGGCGCGGCCTTCGGCGAGCGTGGTGTCGACGTGTTCGGCGACACGGTCGCCGGTGGCGTCGATGGGGCGCCGGCCTCCGACGGCGTAGCTCCGGGCAGGCGCGACGGATCGCCCGCCTCGGGCCCATTCGGCCGGATGTGACGCTGGCGTGGCGTAGCCGGCGACGGAACGGACGTCGGGGAATCGTGCTGGGCGGGGTCGGGAGTCGGCGTCACGTAATCCATCATCACCTGACAGGCCTACTCGCCAAGCCCTGTCGCCGCAAATGTTTCCTGACATCTGGGGTTCAGCTCGTCCGCAGCTCGCTGCGATGGTCAGCGGGCAGCCGTCGCAACATCCGCCCGGCGCGACAACTACATGGTCACGAGCGCGACGGCAATCACGCGGCGCTCCGCGTCGGTCGTTAGCCGCAGGCGCTGGCCGAGTCGCAGTAGGCGAAGTCCGGAGGCGGCGAATGCGGCCGGCGGTACGTCGACCGATGAGCCGTTGTCGAGCAACACCGACGCCGCTCCGGAGGCCGGGTCGAATGTCGCGACGGTGCCCTGCATGGCCCCGACGCTACCCAATGATGTCGATCATGGCGATCGGTCGGCCGGCGCGTGCGGCGGCGTGGACGGCGCGCGAGGTGTGTGCGCCGAGGCCAAGCCGGGCCGCCGCCGCCAGATCGGCCGCGGTGTCCACGTCCAGCCGCAGGCTCGGCCAGTCGCCGTCCAGCGCTGCAGCGCCGGAGGCAGCGTGCGCCGCGGCCGATCCGCGACCGAACCGGGGGTCCAGGTCCACGCCGGCCGGCGTCGTCAGCAGTGTCGTTCCGGCGCCGGTGTGGTCGGCTACGTACGCCCGCGTGCCCGTACCGGCGGCTTTGTGAAGCGCGTCGGTGAGTTCTGCGCTCCGCAGTGCCGGCAGGTCGGCGAGCAGCGCGGCTTGTGGTCCGGCGGTGCCGGCGTGGGCCGAGCCGAGTGTGATCGCCGCGTTGAGACCGGCGTCCGGCTCGTCGGCGACCGCCTCGACGTCGATCGCGCGCACCGCGTCGGTGACGGTCGCGTCGCTGGTCACGACGAGCACCCGACCGACGGCGTCCGAGTCGTGCACCGCTTCGATGGTGTCGAGCGCGACTGCCAGCACCAGGGCGTCGTCCGCGGGAGCATCGCGGAGCCGAGACTTGCCGGCGGCGAGCCGCTTGACCGGGATGATGATCGTCCACCGTGCGTCGTGCATACCGGTCATCCTCCTACGATGATCGCCACCCGATGCACCCTGTCCTAGCCTGTGGCCGTCTTGCCGGGCATGATTTGCTGCAGAGCTGGCCGGATGCCCAGGAGGATGACGCGGTGGTACGAAAGATCGGGTTCTGGCCCCGCATGACGGTGGGCCTGGTCAAACCGCTGTTGTACGTCGTCACCAAGCGCGATTGGCTCGGCATGGAGCGCGTGCCGACCACCGGTGGCGTCATCCTGGCCGCGAATCACATGTCCGAGTTCGACCCATTCGTTATTGCCCACTTCGTGTACGACTCCGGCCGGTGGCCGCAATACCTGGCCAAGTCGAGCCTGTTCAAGATCCCGGTGCTCGGTCCGATCGTGAAGGCCGTCCGGCAGATCCCGGTCGAGCGCGGCACGGTCGACGCGAGCAAGGCACTCGACGCGGCGATCACGGCGGTGAAGCGCGGCGAGGGCGTGATCATTTATCCGGAGGGCACCACGCCGAAGTCGGGCGATCTCTGGCCGCAGCGTGGCAAGACGGGCATCGCGCGGCTGTTCCTGGCCACCGGTGCTCCGGTCATACCGATTGCGAGCTGGGGTGCGCAGCAGATCTTCGATCCGCGTACGCGCAAGCTGCGGCTGCGGCCGCGGACCCCGGTGACCGTGGTGGCCGGCGAGGAGATCGACCTGTCGAAGTGGCGTGGCGCCGAGCCGACGGCGGCGAATCTGTACGCGATCACGGACGAGATCATGTTGGTGCTGCGGGCGATGGTGGGCGAGATCCGCGGCGCGACGCCGCCACCGGCGCCGAGTTCGGCCGGCCGGCGGACCTTCCCATCCGGCCGCATCGAACCGAATGGCGCGGGCGACGCGGTGGCCGATGACCCAGACGATGTCGTGCCGGACGATGTGGCGCCGGACGATGTGGCGCCGAATGACGCGGGGCCGCGGGCGGGCGCATCGTGATCACCGTCCGACGGGCGACCGTGCTCGGTGCCGGATCGTGGGGGACCGCATTCGCCAAGGTGCTGGCCGATGCGGGCACCGACGTGGTCCTCTGGGCTCGCCGACCCGAGCAGGCGGAGCGGATCGAACGGACCCGCCGCAACGTCGAATATCACCCCGACCTGATCCTGCCGCCGTCGGTGCGGGCAACGGCGGACGCCGACGCGGCCATCGCCGACGCGGATCTCGTCTTCCTGGCGATCCCGTCGCAGACATTGCGCGGCAATCTGGCCCAGTGGTCGTCGAGCATCGGGCCCGAGACGACGCTCGTCAGCCTCATCAAGGGCATCGAACTCGGCACGGGTAAGCGCATGACCGAGGTGATCAGTGAGGCGGCCGGGGTCGACCCGTCCCGGGTGGCCACGGTGACCGGCCCCAACCTGGCCGTCGAAATCGCGGCCGGCCAGGTCGCGGCGACCGTGGTCGCGTGCTCCGACGAGAAACGGGCGCAGGCGATTCAGGCGGCGATCGCGACCCGGTATCTGCGGCCGTACACGAATGACGACGTGGTCGGCTGTGAACTCGGCGGCGCGGTGAAGAACGCGATTGCTTTGGCCTACGGCATGGTGCACGCCATGGGTTTCGGCGACAACACGAAGGCGACCCTCATCACTCGTGGTCTCGCCGAGACCGCCCGCCTCGGCATGCGCTTGGGCGCCGATCCGATGACGTTCGCCGGGTTGGCCGGGCTCGGCGATCTCGTCGCGACGTGTTCGTCGCCTCTGTCGCGCAACCGTACGTTCGGGGAGCGGCTCGGCCGGGGCGAGACGCTGGAGCAAGCCCAGGCGGCAACGAAGCAGACGGCCGAGGGCGTCAAGAGCTGCCTCGCGATCCGTGATCTCGCCCAGTCGCAAGGGGTCGAGACGCCGATCACCGAGCAGGTCGAGCGCGTCTGCCATGAGGGCGCCGATCCGCGCGTCGCGGTCGCCGCATTGATGAGTCGCGAGACGAAGCCGGAATAGACGATGCGTAGCATCAGCCGCGAGGCGCATTGATAATGACGGAGACCTCCTCAGAATCCGGGTACGGCGACGGCACCCGCGCCGCGCACGCTGGTCTCCCACCGGCCGTACCGGGTAAGCCATTCGTGCCCGGGCCGATGCTCGCCGCGCCCTATCACCTGGATCCGGCGGCCGGGCCGCAGCCGGGCGTCGACGGCTACGGCCGCACCGACAATCCGACCTGGCGAGGATTGGAATCGGCGATCGCAGAACTGGAGGCGCCCGGCGCCGGTGCCGCGTGTGTCTCGTTCGCTTCGGGCATGGCCGCCATTTCCGCTGTGCTGTTCACGGTGTTGCGGCCGGGGGACACGGTGGTTCTGCCGTCGGACGGTTACTACAAGACGCGCGCGTTTGCGGCCGCCCGTCTGGCCCCGTTGGGCGTCACGATTCTCGAGGCACCGACGGCTGGCCCGTACCCGTCGTTTGACGGTGTTCGCCTGGTCTTGCTGGAGTCGCCGGCGAACCCGGGCCTCGACGTGTGTGACATCGCCGGGCTCGCCGCCGCCGCGCACGCCGCCGGCGCTCTCGTCGCGGTGGACAACACGACCGCGACGCCGCTCGGACAGCGACCACTCGCGCTCGGGGCTGACATCAGCGTCGCGTCCGGAACCAAGGCGCTGACCGGGCACTCCGATCTGCTGCTCGGATACGTGTGCGCGGTGGATGCGGCTCTGGCTGACCGAGTTCGGGCGTGGCGTGGCGAGACCGGCGGGATCCCGGGCGGCTTCGATGCCTGGCTAGCGCACCGATCCCTGGCCACGCTCGACATCCGGCTCGCGCGTCAGACGGCCAACGCGGCCGCCGTCGCGGCCATGCTCGCCAAGCATCCGCTGGTGTCGTCGGTACGTTTTCCGGGCCGGGACGGCGATCCGGCCTATCCACTCGCGATGCGCCAGATGCGACGGGTTCCGGGCATCGTCACGTTTACGTTGCCGTCGGCCGATCACGTCACTGCGTTCCTGACCGAGTCGGCGCTCGTCGCCGCATCGACGTCGTTCGGCGGCGTGCATACGAGTGCCGACCGGCGCGAACAATGGGGCGATCCGGTGGCTCCCGGATTGGTACGGCTGTCTTGCGGTATCGAAGACGCCGCCGATCTCGTCTCCGACATCGAGCACGCTCTCGATATCGCAGCCGATCGGACGCTGTGACCGTAGCGTTCAGTCGATGGGCGCGCGCGGCGTGACGATGTGCGGTCGCCGATCCGGCCCGAACACGGCCGACCGGTAGCGACGCCGTTGCCGGTGCTGATGCAGCCGCGGGCCGAACCGCATTCGCAGTCGCCATGCCAGCACCGCGGCCCACAGCAGCAGCGGCGTCACGTACGCCTGATCGGGCGAGGCCAAACCCTCCGTCGCGGCCGTCCACGCCAGGAATCCGAGCACGGCGACGAGCACCCCGACGTTCAGCCGGGTCAGCGCGGGATTGCGGCCGTGCCGGGCGAGCCGGCGCATCGGCACCGGCAGGCGGCGATAAGCGATCGTGCTGCCGGTGACGAACGCCGCCAAGGCACCGAGGGTCAGGAACGCGCTGAGCGGTGCGGCGACCGTCATTGCTATCACCAATGCCACGACGACCGTCACGACGCCGGCGTCGAGGATGCCTTGCACCCACACGAACGCGCTGGCGCCGACATTGCGGGCGTACATATCCTCGGTCGGGTTGGCCGCGGCGACCGCGCCGAAGCCGCGTCCGGCCGCGACGACCTTGCCACTGCGCAGTTGCGTGACCGCGAGGTTCGTGTGCGCGGCGGCGTTCGTCGGGTCGAGTGCGAGTGCGTTGGTGAAATACGCCCGGGCGTGCTCGTGCTCGCCGATGTTCAACAGCACGCGACCCATGGTCACGTGCGCGTCGGCGGCCTGCGGCGCGATCTGGAGGGCGCGCAGCGCAGCCTCGTACGCGATCCGTTTGTCGGCCGAATGCGGGCTCACCAGTACGGCATCGGCGAGAATCATGTGCGGCCGCCACGCGTTGGGCGCCAGCTCGATCGAGCGTCGCGCCGCGGCCACGGCCTCCGGATGCCGACCGAGATTGTGCAGCGCGAGCGAGCGGAGACGGTGTGCCCATTCGGACTGTGGATTCGCCGCCGCGGCACGGTCGGCGGCGGTCAACATGCTGTAGTGGTCACGGGTTGCGTTGTAGCACTGGGCGAGTTGGCACAGTGCCTGGGCGTTGCCGGGTGACTCGGACACGACGCGGCTGAGAATCGCGATGGCGTCCGCGGCGCGACCGATCTCCCGCAGAGCTTCCGCGCGTTTCAGATCCGTCGCCACGTCGACGCCGGACACTAGGCGAACTTTCGCTTCTTGAGGTAGGCGGCCAGATCGTCGTACGTTCCGGATTCGTTGGCGAACATGGCGACGTTGCGGGCCGCGCTCATCCAGGGTCCGGTGGACGGCCGGACTTCGCGCAACGCGCGGTCGAAGTCGCGCTGCTCGATCATCCGTACATCTCCGGTCATGATCGAGTCGTGCATGGCGTGTTCGGCCGCGCTGTCACAGAGATGGGCGAGGTCGGCGCCGGAGAAGTCGTCGGTGGCGCCGACGATCTTCTTCAGGTCGATGTTCGCCACCGGGCGGTCGCGCAGGTGGTATTGGACGATCGGGCCGCGGGCCGCCCGGTCCGGCGGCAGCACCAGAATCACCCGGTCGAAGCGGCCCGGGCGGCGCAGTGCCGGGTCGACATCCCAGGGCGCGTTCGTCGCCGCGAGCACGAACACGCCATCGTTGTTGCCGTCCACGCCGTCGAGTTCGGCCAGGAGCTGGTTGCCGAGGGTACGCATCGTCGACGAGTTGACCGAGCTCCGCTTGTGGCCGAGCGCGTCGATCTCGTCGAGAAACAGCACACACGGTGCGTTGCGACGGGCAGTCTCGAAGATCTGGTGGAGATTCTGCTCGGAATTGCCGACGTACATGTTGAGCACGTCGACGATCGAGAGCGAAATGAACTTGGCGCCCATCTCGCCGGCGACCGCCTTGGCGATGAACGTCTTGCCGCATCCGGGCGGTCCGTACAGCAGCAGCCCGCCCCGCAGGCTCTTCCCGTAGAGACCGCGGAGCTTGGGGTTTCGCAGCGGCCCGAGGAACGCGACTTCGAGCCGCTTCTTGACGTCGTCCATGCCGTGCACATCGGCCAGGAAGACCGAGGACGTCTCGACGTCGAACATCCGGTCGTCGTCGCCCACGACCGGCTCCGGCTCGTCGGCCGCCTGGGCGAACCGCGGCGGCACCACGCCGGAGAACTCGTCCTCGAACGCCCTCCAGTCGATGTCGTCGGCCGGGCGACGTGGCTCGGGCGCGTGATGCGCCGGTTCGGATGGGGTCGGATGGGTTGGTTCGGATGGCGCTACCGGCTCGGTCGTTTCGGTGGGCGGCGGTTCCGCTTGCGCCCGCTCGGTGATCTCGTCGACCTCATCGCGTGGGGGGATCGGCGGTGCATTCGGCTCGAGCGGCGTGGGCGGTTGCGCCTCCGGGGGGCGCACTGACGTGCCCGTCTGGCCGCTGACGATTCCAGCCTGTTCGCCGCCGGACTTGTCGGGCTTGTCGGCTTTGTCGACCGAGGCCGCCGATGGCGCGCGACATGAGCGCCTGTGCCTGCTCGTGGCCCGGGTCGCGCGCGAGAACCTGGGCCAGTTGCCCAATCGCGTCAGCGCGCCGATCCGCCTGCAACAACAACTCCGCCAGGTGCACGCGCAACGGTAGATCGTCCGGTGCCGCCTCGACGGCAGCGGTCAGTGACGCGATCAGGGGGGAGTTGGTCACGGCGCGAGAGTATCCAGCCGAACGGCCAGTCGACTAGCCCGCCACAGGGCCAGAAGCCGGATAAACCAGCCGTTTGAGTCTCCAGGCGGGCGCGCATTCCATACGGTAGCGTCACGCGGTACGCGCACTGCGTGTCACGGCAACGGCTGGCACCACGGGCGGGAAAGGAGACGTCGTGTCCTCACCTCGAAAGACGCGAGTCGCAGTCGTGTTCGGCGGTCGCAGCACCGAGCACGCCATTTCCTGCCTGTCCGCCGGTGGCGTACTCGCCGCACTCGACCCGGACGAGTTCGAAATCGTGCCCGTCGGTATCACGCGTGAGGGTCGCTGGATCCTTACGGACGGTGATCCCCGCCAACTCTCTCTCGACGTACAACGCACGCTTCCGGAAATCACCGCGGCATCCGGGTCAGCCGTCGTCCTGCCCGGAGATCCCACGACGCATGGTCTCGTCGTGCTCGATCCGTCCGAGGGCGCCCGGGCACTCGGCGACGTCGACGTTGTCTTTCCGGTGCTGCACGGTGCGTTCGGCGAGGACGGCACGATTCAGGGTCTGCTCGAGATGGCCGGCATCCCGTACGTCGGATCGAACGTCTTCGCCTCGGCGGCCGCCATGGACAAGGAATTCACCAAGAAGCTCGCGACGGCGGAAGGGATCCCGGTCGTCGATTACGTCGTGCTCCGAGCCGGCCAATCGCCGTCCGAAGCCGACTTGGACCGGCTCGGCTTGCCGCTGTTCGTGAAGCCGGCGCGCGGCGGCTCGTCGTTCGGTGTAACCAAGGTCACCGACTGGACGCAACTGGACAAGGCGATCGCCGAAGCGCGCATGGTCGACCCGAAGATCCTCATCGAAGCGCACATGGTCGGCCGCGAGGTGGAGTG
This sequence comes from uncultured Actinomycetota bacterium, assembly GCA_963724705.1. Classification (GTDB taxonomy): domain Bacteria; phylum Actinomycetota; class Actinomycetes; order Mycobacteriales; family Micromonosporaceae; genus DASQPR01. Next base: position 766,399 of record CAVRVS010000001.1, on the reverse strand, counting down.
TGGCGTGCTCGAGGGGGAGGCCGGCGGCGCGCCGGAGGCGAGCGTTCTCGCCGAGATCCGGGTCGCGGGTGATCACGACTTCTACGATTTTGAGGCGAAATATCTAGACGAAGCCGTCGAGTTCGACATCCCGGCGCGGCTGCCGGACCGCGTCACCGCCCAGGTCCAGGACTATGCGTGCAAGACGTTCACCGCGCTCGACTGCGCCGGGCTGGCCCGCGTCGACTTTTTCGTCAGTCCGGAGCTGGATGTCTACCTCAACGAGATCAACACGATGCCCGGCTTCACCGCGACGTCGATGTTCCCCCGGATGTGGGCCGCCACCGGACTGGACTATCCCAAGGTCGTCGCCCGGCTGATCCGTACCGCATCGCAGCGCGGCACCGGCCTGCACTAGTCATTTCTAAGCGCCTGGACCGATGGTCGGCGCACTACGTGTGACCGTGGCATCGGGGAGGTCGCTCGGCGCACTCGTCCTGTCGAAGCGCCTGGACCGATGGTCGGCGCACTACGTGTGACCGTGGCATCGGGGAGGTCGCTCGGCGCACTCGTCCTGTCGAAGCGCCTGGACCGATGGTCGGCGCACTACGTGTGCACGTGACTCGTTGGCTAGCAGTTGTAGGGCGTCTTGATGGATGGCATGGCGCTCACCAGCGGAGCCGAGAATTCGGCCGCCCATTGGGCGGAACCCGAGCCCCCGGGCGCGTACGCGTTCGGCACGGTCACGGCCACCGGAACTTCGCGATCCAGCGTGGTCCAGATCGTCGAGGTAGTGCCGGTCGTTGCGAACCAGCAGACGCCGGAGATCGGGTAGACCGTCGCAGTTGGACCGGGTCGGACCTGGGCCGCCCCGCACTCCACGGTCACCGGCGGCTCGCCGAAGGCGGCGTTCTGCTCCGGGCCGGCCGTCACGTGGCGCTCCGGGAGGTTGCGCAGTTGCGTCGGGAGCTGGGCGATGAAGGCCAGGCAAGCCTGCGCGTGGGCGGGTGACAGCTTCGGCGCCGGCATTGCGACGGCGCTCGTCGGCACGATCGCACTCGGGCTCGCGCTCGGCTTCGCGTCGGACTTCGACGTCCGGGACCCGATGTACGCGAACGCGAGCACGCCGACAAGGATGGCGACCGGCACCGCGACCAGGGTGGCGTAGAGCGCGGCACGGCGGCTAGCCGGATCTGCCATGACCTATCGCTTCATTCCTTATGTGTCCCGGCGCCCCGCGGTCGCCAACCGGCGCACAGCCTACAGATTGACTACCGAGCAGGTGAGCGTGCGGGTGATGCCGGGGACCATCTGGACCCGGCTGACGATCATCTTGCCGAGTTCGTCCACCGTCCCGGATTCGGCCAGCACGACCACGTCGTACGGGCCGGTGACGGCGTCAACTCGTACGACGCCGGGCACACCCGCGATCGCGCCAGCGACCTCGCGCGCCTTGCCCACCTCGGTTTGGATGAGGATGTATGCCTGGACCAACGACACGCCTCCAATCGACAGAGCGCCATGCGTATCCACTGCGACGCCACGGCGCCGTCATGGCGCCTTGCGGCCCCGCTACGCTTCGGCGCGGGTGGAGCCGATTATGACGGTGCAACGCGTGACAGCCGGCCAAGCCGGACCGTGTGAAACTACCGTACGCGACGCCGATCTATCTCCCCGGAGTCTTCAGCGGCACCGCTCGATGACTCGATCCGGCTCGCCGTCGGGGCGAACGTGCGCGGTAGCGTGCCCGCGAAGCCGATCGCGCGTTAACGAACGTAGGCGCGCGAGCGCGGAGGGAGATCGCGTTGACTGTCGCGGAGACCGGTGAATTCGGTCTGATCGACCGCATCACCGCCCGGTTGGGCAGCGGCGACGCCGTTCTGCTCGGACCCGGCGACGACGGCGCAATCGTGGCCGCGTCCGACGGCCGCGTCGTGGCGTCCACTGACGTCCTGGTCGAAGGCCGGCACTTCCGGCGCGACTGGTCGTCCGCCGTCGATGTCGGTCACCGGGCCGCGGCCGCCAACCTGGCCGACATCGCCGCGATGGGTGCCACGCCGACCGCGCTCCTGGTCGCGCTCTGCACGCCGCCCGACCTTGACGTTCGCTGGGCCGAGGAGTTGGCCGACGGCCTCGCGGCTGAGGCCGCGATCGCCGGCGCGTCCGTTGTGGGCGGCGACATCTCTGCCAGCCCGACCCTGACCATCGCGGTCACCGCACTCGGCGACCTGCGTGGGGCCGATCCGGTGGTACGGTCCGGAGCCCGCCCCGGCGACATCGTCGCGGTCGCCGGCCGCCTCGGCTACGCCTCGGCCGGATTGACGGTTCTGACCCGGGGCTTCCGATCACCGCGGGTCCTGGTCGACGCGTACCGGCGGCCGGTCGTCCCGTACAGCGCCGGTCCGGCGGCCGGCCGGATGGGCGCGACGGCCATGATCGACGTGTCCGACGGGCTCCTCGCCGATCTCGGGCACATCGCCGATGCGAGCGACGTCGCCATCGATCTGTCGCGTGAGGCCTTCGAGATCCCGCAGGCTCTGATCGACGTGGCGGCGGCGCTCGGCGTCGATCCGTACCCATGGATTTTGGCTGGTGGCGACGACCATGCAATGGCGGCGACGTTCCCGGCGCTCACAACGTTGACCGACGAATGGCGGCTGATCGGTACGGTCATCGAGCGCACAGCAGCGGCCACGCTGACCGTCGACGGCGAGCAGTACCTGGATTCACCGCCCGGCTGGGACCACTTCCGGTGATCGCGGTCGCGGCTGTGTAGCGCCGCGGCGACGCTCCGGAGCTGCGGTAGCCTATCCGCCCGTGACCGATATCGAGATCCGCCCGACGCGCTACCTCGCGCCCGTCGCACAGACGCTGGCGTCCGCGGCCATGGCCGAACTCGCCGGGCGCTACGGCGGTCCCGGCGACGACACGCCGATCGAGGCGATGGAATTCGATCCGCCCGAGGGCGGGTTTTTCGTTGCGTGGCGTGCCGGCGAGCCCGTCGGCTGCGCCGGGTGGCGCAGCCACGCTGGCGACCGGGGCACGGCGGAGCTCAAGCGGATGTACGTGACCCCGTCGGCCCGCGCCTCCGGCGTGGCGACGGCGCTGCTGGCCGCCGTGGAGGAGTCCGCCGCCGTGCAGCGTCGTACGCGCCTGATCTTGGAGTGTGGCGAACGCCAACCCGAGGCCATCGCGCTCTACGAGAAACTCGGCTACGCCCGCATCCCGGACTTCGGGCACTACAAGGACGCGCCCGGCGTCCGCTCGTACGGGCGGGACCTGGCACCGCGGCCGGTCGGGTGAGCGTCGCCTGGGACGAGTCGTATCAAGGACAGCTTCGTGCGCTCGCGGGCGACGAAAGGCCGCTGCTCTTTATCGGTGCGCGATGTGTCGTGGTCGACGAGGACGACCGGGTACTGCTGATCCGGCGCGCTGATAACGGCGAGTGGGCGCTGCCGGCCGGCGCGATGGAGCTCGGCGAATCGATCGGGGAGTGCGCGGCCCGGGAATTGTCCGAGGAGACCGGACTCGTGGCGACGTCGCTGGAGCCGTTTGCGTTCTACTCCGGTGCGCGGTTCACCGGGACGAACATGTACGGCCACACGTACCAGGTATTTTCGACCGCCTTCTGGATCCGGTCGTGGGCCGGGGAGCTTGCGCGGGCGACCGACGAGACGACGGACGCCGTGTTCTATCCGCTCGACCGGCTGCCGGGCGGCTTGGCTCGGTCGGTCGCCGAGACCGTCGACGACTTCGTGGGATTCCGCCGGACCGGGAGGTTCGTCGCGAAGTAGCGGTCCGCGTTGCTCGCATCGGCATGACACACGATGAGCCGCGGTCGCCCAAGATGGGCGCCGCGGCTCGATGGTGCTGGGTGTGCGAGGCGGGAACTAGCCCCGGACGACCTTGCCGGCCTTGAGGCAGGACGTGCAGACCTGCATCTTGCGGGTCGTGCCGCCGCCGGCCGGCGTACGCACGGTCTGGATGTTCGGGTCCCAGCGGCGGTTGGTCCGGCGGTGCGAGTGGGACACGTTGTGGCCGAAGCCAGGCTTCTTGTTGCAGATCTCGCACACGGCAGCCACGGGAATCTCCTGGTTGATCGTCGGTTCGCCGGTGTTGTGCGGCGACCGGTCACGTTTCATGCTCACGCCCCATGGGCACGCAGAAATGCGCGACCCGATGGGGCAACCTGGCTAGATTACCCGACCGGCCACCGATCCGGCCAATCGGCCTCGTCCGACCGATCCGGCCGATCCGCGGCTCCGGCCATGATCCACCGCACTGGACGATTAACGTCACATTAGCGACCGTAATCGTCCACCGCAGTGGATCTTGACGAGGAGCCAATCGCGGGCGGGGCAGGCGACGCGCGCGAGCTGGCGAAACTGCACGCCGCTCGCGCTTTGTCGCGCCCCACTGTGTCGTATCGCGGGCGGGGCGGGCGACGCGCGCGAGCTGGCGAAACTGCACGCCGCTCGCGCTTTGTCGCGCCCCGCGATTACGCTTCGAATCCGTGCTGGACAGTCTGGATGGCGACGCCGTACGCCGCTGGTGCGCGGCCGGCCTCGCCGGACTGCGGCAGCACCAGCACGAGATCGACGAGCTGAACGTCTATCCGGTCCCGGACGGCGACACCGGCACGAATCTCGTCCTGACCTTCGCGGCCGCACAGGATCACCTGTCCAGCGAGCCGCCCTCGGATCTCGCCACAACGATGGCCGGCTTCGCCCGCGGTGCGCTGCTCGGGGCGCGCGGGAATTCGGGCGTGATCATGTCGCAGCTGCTGGCCGGATTCGCCCGCACGTGCGGTCTTGCCGCCGCCGGCGGACGTGACCTGGCCATCGGTCTGCGGTCCGCGGCCGACGCGGCCTACGAGGCGGTCGCGGCGCCGGTCGAGGGCACGATCTTGTCGGTCGCCCGAGCCGCCGGTCTGGCCGCCACCGACGCCGACTCCGATGACCTCGAATCGGTCGCCGTTGCCGCCGCTACCGCCGCGGCCGGAGCGTTGGCCAAGACGCCCGAGCAGTTGCCGGAACTGGCGCGCGCTGGCGTGGTGGATGCCGGCGGCCGTGGCCTTCTCGTCCTTCTCGACGCGCTGGTCGAGGTCGTGACCGGGCTGCCGGCACCGCCACGGTCCCGGTCGGACGGAAGTTCGATGGGAGCCGCCACCCGCATCAGCGGCCTGACTCGCGAGACGGGATCGTCGGCGTACGCGTTCGAGGTGCAGTTCCTGCTCGACGCCCACGGTGTCGCGGTCGACGCGCTGCGGACCGAGTTGGCCGGACTCGGGGACTCGCTGGTGATCGTCGGCACCGGGTCACACGGCGATGTCGACACGTTGCCGCCGACGTGGAACGTCCACGTGCACGTCAACGACGTCGGCGCCGCCATCGAGGCGGGCGTCCGGGCCGGACGGCCGCACCGGATCTCGGTGACGCATTTCGATGATCAGATCGCTGCGACACGCGCGGCGCCGTCCCTAGCGGACGCCGTCGCGGTGGCGCGTGGATCGACCGTACCAGCAAATGATCTTGAGGCAACGGACGCGTTCGAACCAGCGGCGATTGCCTCGCACGAGCCGGCCGACCAGGCGCGGCCCCGGCGCGCGACCGTCGTCGTCGCGACCGGCGGCGGTCTGGCCGCGTTGTTCGACGCCGAGGGCGCCGCGGTCGTCCGCGGTCCGAACCCGTCGACCGCGGAGATCCTCGCCGCGATTCGTGGCACGGGTGCGGCCCGCGTAGTGGTGCTCCCCGACGTCGCGGCCACCCAAGGGCCAGCATCGGCCGCGGCACAGGAGGCACGTAAGGACCACATACGCGTGGCCGTCGTCCCCATCCGGTCGCCGATGCAGGCCCTCGCCGCCCTCGCCGTCCGCGACGCCGGCCGGCGCTTCGACGACGACGTGATCGCGATGGCCGAGGCCGCCGGCGCGTGCCGCTACGCCGAGGTGACCTACGCGAGCCGGGAGGCGATCACGGTGGCCGGCCGCTGCCAGGCCGGTGACGTGCTCGCGCTCGTCGACGGCGAGGTCAACCTGATCGGTACGGATCTCGGCCAGACCTGCCGTGACCTGCTCGACCGCCTCCTCACCGCCGGTGGGGAGCTGGTGACGCTGCTCACCGGCAAGCAGGCGCCGAGCGACCTCGCGCCGATGCTCGAAGAACATCTCGCCCACCATTGGCCCTTCGTCGAGGCGCAGGTCTACCACGGCGGCCAGCCGCATCATCCACTGCTGGTAGGCATCGAGTGACCGCCGCGGCCGACGTCACTGTGGACACCCCGCTCACCAAGGTGATCGGCGGAAAGACGGCGAAGGGTCTCGCCGACCATCTGGAGCTGACCACGGTCGGCGATCTGCTCTACCACTTCCCGCGCCGCTACGACGAGCGTGGCGAGCACACCGAGATCCGTACGCTGTCGGTGGGGGAGCAGGTCACAGTGCTGGCCCAGGTGCGGTCGACGAATCTGCGCCCGCTGCGGCAACGCAACAGCACGCTCCTCGAAGTCACCGTCGGCGACGGCTCGGGCGGCGTGCTGACGCTGACGTTCTTCGGTCCGAAGCAGGCCTGGCGCGAGCGCGATCTGCGGCCGGGCCGGTGGGGCATGTTCGCCGGCAAGGTGACGGAGTTCCGCGGCAAGCGGCAACTCAACAGCCCGGAGTACGTGCTGCTGGGCGATGATCTCACCGGCGAGGCGGCCGGCGAGGTCGAGGAGTTCGCGGGTGCGTTGATCCCGGTCTACGCGGCGGCCGCCGCGGTGCCGACGTGGGTGATCGCGCGATGCGTGCGGGTCGTGCTCGACGTCTTCACACCACCGCCGGACCCGATGCCGGCGGTCCTGTTGGCCGAGCGCCGGTTGGTTGACCTCGGTACGGCGATCCGCGAGATCCACCGCCCGACGAGCCGCGAGTCCCTTGCCGCCGCCCGTAAACGGCTCAAGTGGGACGAGGCATTCGCTGTGCAGCTGACGTTGGTGCAGCGCAAGCACCGGGCGGCCGAGACGCCGGCCACACCACGTCCGATGCGCTCCGATGGTGCGTTGGCCCGCTTCGACTCGATGTTGCCGTACGAGTTGACCGGCGGCCAGCAGGCGGTCGGCGTCCAGATCGCGCATGACCTTGCGTCGAAACATCCGATGCACCGACTGCTGCAGGGCGAGGTCGGATCGGGCAAGACGCTTTGCGCGTTGCGCGCGATGCTCCAGGTCGTCGACGCCGGCGGGCAGACCGCGCTGCTCGCACCGACCGAGGTTCTCGCCACCCAGCACCTGCGCAGTGTCCGCGAGCTGCTCGGGTCGATCGGTCGCGCTGGCGAGCTCGACGGCGACCCGGACGGCACGCAGGTCACACTGGTCACCGGATCACTCGGTGCGGCCGGGCGGCGGGCCGCGCTCGGGGCGATCGCCTCCGGCGAGGCCGGCATCGTGCTCGGCACGCACGCGCTGCTCTACGAGGGCGTGGACTTCGCCGACCTCGGGCTCGTGGTGGTCGACGAGCAGCATCGCTTCGGCGTCGAACAACGCGATGCGCTGCGGGCCAAGGCCGCCGTTCCGCCGCACGTACTCGTGATGACGGCCACGCCGATTCCCCGTACGGTCGCCATGACCGTGTACGGCGACCTCGACACCTCGACCCTGGCCGAGTTGCCGCTCGGTCGTTCACCGATCGCTTCGCACGTCGTCCCGGCGGCCGAGAAGCCGGCATACCTCGACCGGGCCTGGCGCCGGTTGCGCGAAGAGGTCGAGGCCGGCCACCAGGCGTACGTGGTCTGCCCGCGGATCGGCGACAGCGCCGGGGACGAACCCGACGACGACGTCGAGCCGGGGATCGACGCGGACAGTGCGCGGCGCCCGCCGATCGCGGTGACCGAGATCGCTCCGCTGCTCGAAGCGGGTCCGCTGGCCGGACTACGACTCGGCGTGTTGCACGGCCGCCTGCCGTCCGACGAAAAGGACGCCGTGATGCGGGCGTTTGCCGGCGGAGAGATCGACGTGCTCGTGGCGACGACGGTGATCGAGGTCGGCGTCGACGTGCCGAACGCGACCGTGATGATCGTGCTCGACGCCGACCGATTCGGCGTGTCCCAACTCCATCAGCTGCGCGGTCGCGTCGGCCGAGGTACGGCGCCGGGCCTCTGCCTGCTCGTCACCGAAGCGAACGAGGACACGCCGGCACGGGAGCGGCTGGACGCGGTGGCGGCGACCCTCGACGGATTCCGGTTGGCAGAGATCGACCTTGAGCAGCGCCGGGAGGGCGATGTCCTCGGGCAGAGCCAGTCGGGCCGGCGCTCGCACCTGCGACTGCTCTCGTTGCTTCGCGACGCGGAGATGATCGGCGAGGCGCGTACGGCCGCCATCGAACTCGTCGAGGACGACCCGGAACTTGACCGGCATCCGCTGCTGCGGGACTGGGTCGCCGACCTGGTCGACGAGGAGCGCGCCGAGTATCTGGAGAAGGGTTAACCGGCGGACATTCCTGACGCCACTTCAACTCTTGCCGCGACGTCCTGACTGCAGTTCCTGGCCGCAACTTCCTGGAAGTTGCCGGGTCAGGGTGTGCGGGACCGGGCGACTTCCGGGAAGTTGCGATGATCATTGGGTCAGCGTTGCTCGCAAGCGATCCCGTCGTGATCGGTGTCCAGTTTCTTGTTCGCGTTGTAGAGCCCGATGCTCAGGTGAAACGTGGTCACCGGCTTGTCCGTCTTCTTGTTCGCGACGTGATCGCTCGCGAACAGCTTGCCGACGCCGTGCGGCCAGTCAGCGTGCATGGCCGCGCAGTTCTTGTAACGTGTCGCCGAATCCGAGCTGGGCGACGCCACGGCCAGCATCGACCCGGCGAGGACCGCGGTCACCACGAAGACCGCCGCGCCCGCCATTACCGACAAACCTCATTTGAGGGCATAAAGGAGATATAGCAGCGCTGCCGACAGTGCCGCAGGCGAATCGGTACGGATGGCACGCGAACCACAGCAAGCGACATCGACCGGCAGCAACCGACCGGCCCCGGACGCGCCGGCCGGCTCCGTGCACGACGGGTAACGTCTGGATCCGTGACCAGGATCATCGCCGGCACGTACGGTGGCCGCCGACTCGCGACTCCGACCGGCCCGGACACGCGCCCGACGGCCGACCGAGTACGCGAAGCGATGTTCAGTGGCCTGGACGCGACGCATGTGCTCTACGGCCGGCGCTTCCTCGACCTCTACGCCGGTAGCGGCGCCGTCGGACTCGAGGCCGCTTCCCGTGGTGCCGAGCACGTGCTGCTCGTCGAATCCGATCCCAAAGCCGTCCGCGTGATCCGGGAGAACATTGCCGCCCTCGGCGCCGGTGACGTGGTCACGCTCGCCGCCCAGCGGGTGACGAGCGTCCTGGCCGCCGGCCCACCGCGGGCCGCCGCCCCAACGCCAGCCACCGGCCCAGCGCGGGCGGCCGGCCCGCGACCAGACGCCAACGGCGGCTCGGACGGACTCGGAAAGGGCTACGACATCGTGTTCGCCGATCCGCCGTACGACCTCGGCGAGCAGGACGTGACCGCAATGCTGGACGCGCTCGTCGGGCACGGATGGATCAACGCCGGCGGCCTGGTCATCCTCGAACGATCGAAGCGCTCGCCCGAGCCGACCTGGGTGCGGTCGGTCACCGGCGAGCGGTCTCGCCGCTACGGTGAGGCCATGCTTTGGTACGGTCGCCGCTCATGAGCACCCGCGAGCCAAGCCGGGCCGTGTGCCCCGGCTCGTTCGACCCCGCTACCAACGGGCATCTCGACATCATCGGCCGCGCCAGCCGGCTGTATGACGACGTGATCGTGGCCGTGCTCGTGAACCAGTCGAAGAGCGGCCTCTTCACGCACACCGAGCGCATGGAGATGCTCCGCGAGGTCACGAAAGGCCTGGAAAACGTACGGGTCGCGTCGTTCGAGGGGCTGCTCGTCGACTTCTGTCGAACCGAGCACGTCCAGGTCGTCGTCCGGGGCCTGCGGGCCGTCACCGACTTCGACTACGAGCTCAAGATGGCTCAAATGAACTACGGGCTCTCCGGGCTGGAGACGCTGTTCATGCCGACGAACCCGCTCTACTCGTTCGTGTCGTCGAGCCTCATCAAGGACGTCGCGAAATGGGGCGGAGACGTGTCGCCGCACGTACCCGAGATGGTGGCGGCCCGCCTCGTGGAGCGGCTCGCTGAGCTGTATCCCCGTACCCCTGGTTCGGGAACGACCGGCGCATAGGCGCGACCCGCCACCGCACCGATCGCGTTTTCCCAGGTCGCGGGTGCTTTTGCGGGTCGCGGCCGGACAGTCGGGTGTTGTGCATGTCACGCTGTGGCCGCCATCGGCTCAGCGGTTCGGGCAGTCGCCCCCGGCGCGCCGGGCCGTCATGATGGTTGAGCCGCGCATCATGGGTAGGTAAACATCGCGCTGGCGCCGCCTAGCGGGCCCGCGAGCATAGCGTCGGGGGTGGGCGGCACGGTGAGCAATGTGACGGGAGTGTTCGTGGATCCGCTGGATCGCATCGACGAGATCATCGCGTTGGTGGAGGGTGCCCGCTCGATGCCGATGTCGCGCAACTGCATCCTCGACCGGGGCGAGCTGATCGCGATTCTCGATCAACTACGCATCGAGCTGCCGAGTGAAATGCGCCGGGCGTCGGCCCTGCTCGATGAGCGGGACAAGATCCTCGACGCCGGCAAGCGCGAAGCCGACCGGATCATCGGCGAAGCCGAGAGTGAGCATGCCCGGCTCGTGTCGGTGAACGAGATCACCGTGTCGGCCGAGCATGAGGGTGCCCGCCTTGTCTCCGATGCCCGAGCCGAGGCGCAGCGGCTGCGGGACGAGGTCGACGACTATGTCGACACGGCCCTGGCCAACTTCGAACAGTTCCTGACCCGGTCGTTGGCGTCGATCGAACGCGGCCGCGACAAGATGCACGCGCTGCGGGAGATCGGCTCGTTCGTCGGCGACGCCGACGAACGCCCCCTGCCGTTCTGACCGAGACCGAGGGTTCGCGCTGGTTGATCTTGCGGGTAAACCGGCGCGATTCGACGTGTCCAACCAGGCTCGGGTACGCTTTTCGTCGGCCTGTGCGCCGACATTCCCGTACCGAGATCGCTAGGACAATGCGTAACCATCCGACCCACCACCTCGACGCCCGGGCGCCGCTGGTCCTCGACACGAGGGACCTGCCGCGTAGCCCGGGTTCGATGCGTGAGGTGCGCCGGGTGGTGCCGGCTCCGAACGATCTCGGCCTGGCGCTGATCGGCGTTCCGGCCGGCGCCGACCTCAGTCTCGACCTGACGATGCAGTCGGTGACCGAAGGCGTTTATGTCTCCGGTCACGTCAGTGCTTCGCTCGCGGGCGAGTGCGGCCGCTGCCTGCGGCCGATCGAAGACGACGTCGACGTCGACGTCGCAGAGTTGTACGCCTACGCCGACAGCACCACCGACGAGACGGCCGAGGAAGACGAGGTCGGTCGGATCGAGGGCGACCTCATCGATCTGGAGCCCGTCGTCCGCGACGCGATCGTGCTGGCGCTACCGGTCAATCCGGTCTGCGACGAGGACTGCCGGGGGCTCTGCCCGGAGTGCGGCGTACCGTGGGACGACCTGCCGGCCGACCATGGCCACACCGTGACCGATCCGCGGTGGGCCGCATTGAGCAAGCTTGGCTCGGCAGACGCCGGCCAGGGCAACGACCGTTCGGGGAGTCCATCACCGAACGGTCACACCGTGACCGAGAATTAGGAGTACGAAGCCGTGGCCGTCCCCAAGCGCAAGATGTCGCGCAGCAACACCCGGTCCCGTCGGGCCAACTGGAAGGCCACGGCGGTCGTGACCGTCGCCTGCCCGCAGTGCAAGTCCCCGAAGCTGCCGCACGCGGCGTGCTCGGTCTGCGGCACGTACAACGGCCGCCAGATCATCGAGGTCTGACGGCGATCGTCATATCGAGACCTCGCCGGGACGCATCGCGCGGCCGGCGAGGTCGTCGGTCTAACCGTGGCAGGGCCGTAAGCGGTGGCCCGCGCCGCGCCCGACCGGCGCATCAACAGGAGATGTCATGAAGTCCCGCCCACCGGCGACGCTGCTCGAGGCGGCCGTCGGTGTGCGGCTCGATCCGGAGCTGCTCGAACGGGCCCTGACGCACCGCTCGTACGCGTACGAGAACGGCGGCCTGCCGACCAACGAGCGCCTGGAGTTCCTCGGCGACGCAGTGCTGAGCGTCGTGATCACCACGTCGCTCTACCTTGAGCACCCGACCCTGCCCGAGGGCAATCTCGCGAAGCTGCGGGCGAGCGTGGTCAACATGCGCGCTCTGGCCCAGGTCGCTCGCGGCCTCGGCCCGGCCGGGCTCGGCGCGCACCTGCGTCTCGGCAAGGGCGAAGAGTCGACCGGCGGCCGCGACAAGGCGAGCATCCTCGCCGACACGCTGGAAGCGCTGTTGGGCGCCATCTACCTGGAGCACGGTCTGCCGGTGGCGACCAAGGTCATCCACAAACTCTTCGATCCGCTGATGGCCGAGGCGGCCGGGCGCGGCGCCGGACTGGACTGGAAGACGAGCCTGCAGGAACTGACCGCGTCGCTCGGGCTCGGCGTGCCCGAATACCGCATCGAGGATGCTGGCCCGGACCATGCGAAGACGTTCACGGCCTGGGCGGTCGTGTCCGGTCAGGCGTACGGCGGTGTCGAGGGCGGCAGCAAGAAGGAAGCCGAGCAGCGCGCCGCCGAGGCCGCCTGGCAGGAGTTGTATCACCCAGCAGCGCACTCGGATGCGTCCGCATGACGCGCCGCGAGCGATACCGACGTGGCTGACACCCGCGAAACCCGCACGCCGTCCGAAGTCGGGGCGTCGGGCATCGAACCCCCGGGTAACCAGGGCAATCCGGGCAACCAGGCCGACCCGGCCAACCCGGCCAACCCGGAGAACCCGGTCGACCCGGGCAAGACGTCGGCGATCGGCCGCGGGGATAGCGGCGTTGCGGCGATGCCCCGGTGGGACTGGGCCCGGGACGCCGGTGTCCCGCTCGCCATTTTCGCGGTCACCCGCGCACTGCAGATCGCCATCCTCGAATGGATGCTCCCACCCGGCTCGACGCTGTCCGGACGGCTGCTGAGCTGGGACGCAGACTGGTTCATCCGGGTCGCCACGCATGGCTATCCACACACGTTCACGTACGACTCGGGCGGCAACCTCACCGGCAATGAGCTGGCGTTCTTCCCGCTCTATCCATGGCTCATCCGGATCGTTGACGATCTCGGCATCGCACCGGACAACAGTGCGCTCGCCGTAGCCTGGTTCGCCGCCGCCGTCGCGTCCGTACTCGTCTATGCGCTTGTGCGCCGCGTCGCGATCGGCGCCGGCCAGTCGGCGAAAATCGCGCGACGGATCGGGTATGCCTTCGTCGTCCTGTGCTTCGCCCAGCCTTTGTCCGTCGTGCTTTCGATGGGCTACAGCGAGCCCGTGTTCCTCGCGCTCGTCGCCGGCATGTTCCTCGCGGCGTACCGGCGCTGGTGGCTCGTGGCCGGCCTGCTCGGAGCGGCCGCCGGCCTGACCAGGCCGACCGGTGCGGCGGCGGCCATCGGCTTGGCCGTCGCGGCCGTGATGTGCCTGGCCGACCGCACGCGCGGTGGGCGGGAGAAAGTCGCCGCCGTCGTCGGCTCGCTGATCGCTCTCGCCGGCGTCCCCGCCTACATCGGCTGGGTCGGCCTTCGCGTCGGCGACATTGACGCTTGGTTCAAGATCCAGACGGCCGGTTGGGGCACTACCTTCGACTACGGGCGATCGACCTGGGATTTCGTCACGACGACGGTGCACACCGGTGCCGACTGGGTGGCGATCAGCGTTGTGCTGATCCTGATCGCCGCGACGGTCGCACTGGTGATCGGCGTACGACAAAACGCATGGTTGCCGCTCACGGTCTATGGGTTGCTCGCCTACGTGCTCGTGGTCGGACAGGCCGGCTTCTTCCACTCCAAGCCGCGGTTGTTGCTGCCGGTCCTGCTGGTGCTGTTGCCCGCGGCCTGGGCGGCCGGCCGGACCCGACCGGGTCGAGCGGCGTGGTGGCTGGCCGGCTACGCGCTGTTCGGCCTGTGGTACGGCGCGTACATGATCACCGTCTGGCAGTACGCGATCTGACATGCCCGAGTTGCCGGAGGTGGAAACGGTCCGCGAGGGCCTCGCCGCGTGGACCGTCGGTCGACCGATCGACGCCGTGGAAGTGCTGCATCCGCGCGCGATTCGGCGGCATCTGCCGGGCGCACTCGACTTCGTCGGTGCGCTCGCCGGCCGGACGATCGTCGACGTGCGGCGACGCGGCAAGTACCTGTGGCTGCCGCTCGACGACGGCGCGGCGATCCTCGCGCATCTCGGCATGTCGGGCCAGTTCCGGCTCGGCGCTGCCAATGCCCCCGACGAAACCCATCTGCGGGTACGGATCCGCTTCGCCGATGGCGACCCGGAACTTCGGTTCGTGGACCAACGGACGTTCGGTGGCCTGTCGATCAGCCCGGGCGGTGCCGATCTGCCCGACGAGATCGCCCACATCGCGCGCGACCCGATGGACCCGCAGTTCGACGACGCGGCATTCGTGTCGGCGGTCCGGCGGCGGCACACCGAGATCAAGCGGGCGCTGCTCGATCAGTCGCTCATCTCGGGCGTCGGCAACATCTACGCCGACGAGGCGCTGTGGCGGGCGAAGCTGCACGGCGCCCGACCGACCGACACCTTGACCAAACCCGCGATCGAGCGGCTGCTCGGTCACGTTCGCGATGTGCTCGGGGAGGCGTTGAAGGCCGGCGGGACGAGCTTCGACGCGCTCTACGTCAACGTGAACGGCGAGAGCGGCTACTTCGATCGGTCGCTGCACGCGTACGGGCGCGAGGGCCGGCCCTGCGACCGATGCGGTGCACCGATCCGGCGTGAGTCGTTCATGAATCGATCGTCCTTCTCGTGCCCGACCTGCCAACCGCGGCCGCGTACGGCGATCCGCCGCCCAGCCCGGCGACGGCATGAAGCCACGCCCGTAGTCGGAGCCGCCAGAAGGGCATCGAGCGAGCGCTCATGACGCGCGGTCGCCGATCAGATCGCCGACGAGATCGCTGGCGATGTCCGCGTCCGTCATCGTGATACGGCGGATCAGGTCGGTCGTGTCGGCCGTAGCCTCGGCGTAGACCGTACGGACGGCGTCGATCGTCGTACGGAGGGCGAAGAGGCTCCGGGCCCGCTGCGAGCCGGCGGTCGACTGGCTCCGGCGGCGGTCGGCCGAGCCGAGCAACGCAAGGCACGCGTCGATGAGCCGATCCTCGTCCCCGTACGGCACGATGTCGGCGGCCGTACCGGCCACGGAACTGAGCGCGCCGTCGCCCAGCAAGATCGTCGGGCGCCGGCACATCATCGCCTCGATCAACGCGTACGGTGCCGCTTCGTGCCGGCCGGACACGACGACGATCTGACCAAGCGCGTACGCCGACCGACGGTGGTTGACCGGACCGAGGAAGAACACCGGATCGCCGGGTTTGATCACGTCGGTCGTCACGGCCGGCGCGCCGACGATCAATCGGATGTCCGGGTGGGCGGCGCGAAGTCGGGGGAGCGTACGCAGCAACGTGACCGCGTCGCGGTCCGGGCCGAGAAACGTGATCGTCGGCTCGGCCGGCTCGCCGCGCAACGGCGGGCAGCTGTGCGGATCAACGCCGTAGCCGACGATCGTGACGATCGCGGGATCGGCGCCGTGATCGAGCGCCCAACGGCGCAACCGCTCGGTCGGGGCCGCGACCTGGGTTGCCTCCTGGTACGCCAACCGCGCCAGCGAACGAAGAAAGCGGAGGAGCACGGTCCGTACGCCCGGCCGACCCGTCGCCTCGGCGAGAATGCTGGCCGTGAGGTACGTGTCGTGCTCGGTCAGAACGAACGGTATCCCGGCCCGCCACTTCGCTGCGATCGCGACAAGCGCACTGAGGCTCGCGTCGGTTGCGTGATGGAGATCGGCCGCGTCGACCGGCGTGGACAGGACCCGCAAAGTTCGCTCAAGTACGGCGGCGATCTTCTGGGCGTCGGCCGCAGTGGCCTGCGGCAGTGCCGGTTGCGGCAAGATCGCTTCGGCGTTCGTACCGGCGGCCCGCCACGCGTCGAGTAGGACCGCGGACAGCGGGACGCCATGGAGGGGATGGATGCCGGTCGCGCTCGCGGTCGCGAGCCGCCGCAGCGAAGATCGGAACATCGCGAGGCTGTGCGGTGCGTCCGACATCATGCCCCGGCAGAGCAGCACGGCCGCGTGTGTGGCGAACCGGCGGTGGGCGAGGGCGGCCCGGCCGCGATTCGGCCCGATCGGCCGCCCGATGACCGGGATCGACCTGAGGCTCCTCGTGTTCGACGGCGGCTGGTATGCGGGCAACGCGGTCGAATGGTCGCCGATCGAGATGAGATCGAAGTCGTCCTCCGGCAAGCCTCTGATCAGACGGTGAGACCAGGTCGCGGCGACGCCCTGGCGGTAAGGGTAGGCCCCGTCATTGATCATTCCGACCCGCACCGTAAGTATCGCCTCTCCATGCCGCCACGTACCGGCCATGGGATAGCCCGAGGGCACCACATCGGCTCGGCCGAGCCGTCATCCCGGGCTGATCATGGCAAGTAGGGGCAATTTCGAACAAATGGGCAGGACGCACGATAGTCCAGGACAGTGCGTGAGACGCCGGGAATGCGGCATGACACCCCAAAAGCCATCTTGGTGCGGCCGATTGGGTGACACGTGCCAACTTGACAGCTACCTGGGGAGTCGCTCAGAATTCGTGATGAATGGGACAGATTCGACTTGACTGTCACGTCCGGACGGCGGACCATAGATGAGTCGCCAGTCGCGCTTGACTGTGCCCATTGCTCAGCGGAGCCACTGCTCTCAGCGAGCCACGCTTGATAACCGCAAACGTGCCTCGATACTGACTGTGCCGTGCTCGCCGGTTGAGCGCGCGTGTTGCTGGCCCACCCGGCGACAACGCATTCAAAGGAGAAGATATGGCGAAGGCCCTCTTCGGCCACGTAGGTAGCGCGTCCGACCGGCGCCTACTCGACGAGGTCACCCTTTTGCGTGCCAAGGTACGCAATCTTGAGTTTGAGCTCACCCGGCTCCGGGCGGAAAATGATCGGCTCGCCGCAGCGTCGGCCGAAGCCGATGAGTTGTTCCGTCTCCCCGAGCCGGCGCTGACCTGATCCGCCAACCGATCGGCGGTCGATGGGCCGCCATTCGGCGCACTACCAGCGGAACATTCTCACACTCAAGGCATCGCCTTCCAGGCATGCAGGGACGTTGAGCCCGGTATCGGACGACGGAGTTGTTGCCCGAGATCTCGCGGCTGATGCAACGCATCGGCCCGATACCGGCGAAACGTTGGCCAAGCCCGTCATAGCAACGTCTCTTCGCCGCGCGGCCCGCCGTCGCGGCGCCCACCGGCGACCGCGAACGACGTGATTCGGCTCCGGCCGGACAACCAACGCCCATGTGATGCCGGCTACCCATGCACCCCCGTTGCCCCCGCGCGCCGTCCTGACCAGGGCAGTCGAGCACCGCGGCAGTTGGTGCATCGCTCAGCCGAACCGCAGGTCGGGCCCCTGGTTGGGCCGCGCCCGACACAGCGAACAAACGCCGATCGGCCAGTGCGGATGGGCCCCGGGACCATCGGCGCGCCGGCACCCGGTGGTTCGGCGCGCGTCGTATGTGCTGGCAGTCATGCTGGTGGGCGGAGACAATAGGCTCGACGACCGGCGCGGGCTGATTCACTAGACGTACGCCTTCGTCGAGGTCTGACGAGCGCGGCCGGGCCGACGACCCACGAGCGGAGATTCGTGCACCTCAAAAGCCTGACGGTCAAGGGCTTCAAGTCCTTCGCGTCCGCGACGACGCTGAAGCTGGAACCGGGCATCACCTGTGTGGTGGGTCCGAACGGCTCCGGCAAGTCCAACGTGGTTGACGCGATCGCCTGGGTGCTCGGTGAACAGGGCGCGAAGGCGCTGCGCGGCGGCAAGATGGAGGACGTCATCTTCGCCGGCACCACCGGCCGTGCGCCACTCGGCCGGGCCGAGGTCACGCTCACCATCGACAACACCGATGCGGCGCTCCCGATCGAATACACCGAGGTCTCCATTACCCGGCGGATGTTCCGATCTGGCGAGAGCGAGTACGAGATCAACGGCGACTCGTGCCGGCTGCTAGACATCCAGGATCTGCTGTCCGACTCCGGCATCGGCCGCGAGATGCACGTCATCGTTGGCCAGGGACAGCTCGACGCCGTTCTGCACGCTAAGCCCGAGGATCGGCGCGCGTTTATCGAGGAGGCCGCTGGCGTTCTCAAACACCGCAAGCGCAAGGAAAAGGCGCTGCGCAAGCTCGAGGCGATGGAGACGAATCTCAACCGCCTGACCGATCTGACCGCCGAACTGCGGCGCCAGCTCAAGCCGTTGGGTCGCCAGGCCGAAGTGGCCCGGCGTGCAGCCGGCATCCAGGCTGATTTGCGCGATGCGCGGCTCCGACTGCTCGCGGACGATTTCGCGACGCTACGCGACACGCTCACTAAGGAGATCGCCGACGAAACCGCGTTGCGAATCCGGCGTGAGCAGGTGGAGGCCGATCTGGCCGCGGCCAATGGCCGACTGGCCACGCTGGAGTCGGCGCACGCGGCCGACCAGCCTGTGCTCGCGCGGGCACAACAGACGTGGTACGAGTTGTCGTCGCTGCAGGAGCGGTTCCGCTCAACCGAGCAGTTGGCCTCCGAGCGGCTGCGGCACCTCTCCGCGACGACCGACGACGAGCGGCCGGGCCGCGACCCCGATGAGCTCGACGCCGAGGCACACCGGATCCGCGAACAGGAAGCTGCGCTACGGGCCGCGCTCGCCGCCGACGAACAGCGGCTCAACGAAGCGGTGAACGGCCGGCAGCAGCTCGAGAGCGACCTGGCCACCGCGGAGCGGGCCCTGGTCAACGCCGTCAAGGCGATCGCCGACCGGCGCGAGGGGCTGGCCAAGCTCACCGGCCAGGTCGACGCCGCTCGCACCCGTGCCCGCGCGGCCGAGGAGGAGATCGAGCGGCATCGGACGGCGCATGAGGAGGCTCGGGCGCGGGCCGAGGTCGCCGAGGAACAGTTCGAGATCGAGCAGGCCGAGACGGAACTGGTCGAGGCCGGCGACGCCGCGGTCGACGCCCGCCACGCGGAGGCCCAGGAGACACTCGAGGTCGCGACGGCTCGCGCGACCGAATTGGACGAGGCGGAGCGGGCGGTTGAGCGCGAGGCCTCGGAGTGGCGCGCTCGGGAGGAAGCCCTGGCTCTCGGCCTGCGACGCAAGGACGGAGCCGGCGCGCTGCTTGCCGCCGGTGATGTCGTACCCGGCTTGCTGGGTTCGGTTTCGGCCCTGCTGGCGGTCGAGCCGGGATATGAGGCGGCGCTGGCGGCGGCGCTCGGCGGTCTGGCCGATGCGGTCGCGGTAGCCAGCGTCGACGACGTCGCGACCGCGATGCGCCTGCTCAAGACGCAGGACGCCGGCCGGGCCGAACTGCTCGTGGCATCGGCGGACCATGCGCCGGGCGCGACGGCGGCCATCGCGGCCGGCATCGCACTCCCAGCCGGCGCGCGCTTCGCCCATGAGGTGGTACGTACGACCGATGCGCTCCGTCCTGCGTTGGAGCGGGCCCTCGCCGGAGTGATCTTCTGCGGTGATCTGGACACGGCCCGCGATCTCGTGCGCGCCCATCCGCAATTGCGCGCGGTGACGCCGGACGGTGATGTGCTCGGCGCGTTCGCCGCGGCCGGCGGTTCGACCAAGGCGACCAGCTTCATCGAGGTTCAGGCGGCCGTCGACGAGGCTCGGCAGCGGCGATCGGCCGCGGAATCCCGACTCGCGACGCTGCGGGCGCAGCTCGCCGGTGCCCGTGCCGACGTGGCGACACGCGAGGAAGCGGTCGCCGCCGCGGTCGCTGCGCGACGGGAAGCGGACGGCGCCCGCAACGCTTTGGCGCGCAAGCTTGCCGAGTTGGGTGCGGCCGCTCGCTCGGCCCGGGCCGAGGCGGACCGGCTCGCCGCGGCGCGTACGAAGGCGGAGGCGGCCCGGGAGGACGGCCTCGCCGGTCTGACCGATCTGGAGGAACGGCTCCGGCTGGCCGAGTCGATGCCACTGGACGCCGATCCGTCCAGCGAGGAACGTGACCGCCTCGCGGCATTGGTGCCGGGCGCCCGGCAGAACGAGATGGAGGTGCGGCTCGCGGTCCGTACGGCCGAGGAGCGGGTCGGGGCACTGACCGGCCGGGCCGATGGTCTCGCTCGGCAAGCCGCCGCCGAACGCGCCGCCCGCGAGCGAGCCGCGGCCCGTCGCGCCGCCCGCGCTCGCGGCGCCACGATCGCGCGGCTCGTGGCCGCCGGTGCCGCGACGGCGTTGACCCGGATTGCCACGACCCTTACCGCCGCCGCCGAGTACCGCGACGAGGTCGCCGCCACTCGCAGCGCGCGGGAAGCCGAGTTGGCGGAGATTCGCGGCACCACCGGCCGGCTCGCCGGTGATCTGGAACGGCTTACCTCGGCCGTGCACCGGGACGAGGTCGCCCGGGCCGAGCAGCGGTTGCGCCTCGAACAACTCGAAGGCAAGGCGGCCGAGGATTTCGGACTCGACGCACAAGCGCTTCTCGACGAGTACGGACCGTCCGCGCCGGTGCCGCCGTCCGCGGCCGAGATGCTCGCCGCGGAAAACGCGCGCGAGCCGGAACCCAAACCGCAGCCGTACGATCGGCCGATCCAGGAGAAGCGCGCGGCGCGGGCCGAACGCGAGCTGACGTTGCTGGGCAAGGTGAACCCACTCGCGCTGGAGGAGTTCGCGGCCCTCGAGGAGCGCTACAAGTTCCTCTCCGATCAGCTCGAGGACCTCAAGGCAACCCGACGTGACCTGCTCACCGTCGTCAAGGACGTCGACGAGCGGATCCTTTCGGTCTTCACGAGTGCGTTCGAGGACACCGCGCGTGAGTTCGAAGCGGTGTTCAAGGTCCTGTTCCCGGGCGGCGAGGGTCGGCTGACGCTGACCGATCCGGAGGACATGCTGGCCACCGGCATTGAGGTTGAAGCCCGGCCGCCCGGCAAGAAGATCAAGCGGCTGTCGCTGCTGTCCGGCGGCGAACGCTCGCTCACCGCCGTGGCATTGCTCGTCGCGATCTTCCGCGCGCGTCCCAGCCCCTTCTACATCATGGACGAGGTAGAGGCCGCGCTCGACGACATCAACCTCGGCCGGCTGTTGACGCTCATGCGCCAACTCCGGCAAGCGAGCCAGCTCATCATCGTGACGCACCAGAAACGCACGATGGAGATTGCCGACGCCCTGTACGGCGTGACGATGCGCAGTGGTGTCACCGAGGTCATCAGTCAGCGACTCGACCACGACGAGGACGCCGAATGAGGCGGCGACGTCCGACGGCACTCCTCGTCGACTTCGACGGCGTGCTGCGCAGTTATGACATGCGCGTGCCGGGGCCGCTCGAAACAGCGAACGGGCTCGACGAAGGCGAGATCCTTGCGGTCGCCTCCGATCCGGCGTTGCTGATCCCGGCCATCCTCGGCCGGGTCAGCCGGGCCGGATGGCTCACCGACATCGCAGTGGCGCTGGCCGATCGCGTCGGTGGCCTCGAAACGGCCGAGAAGCTGGTGGCCGACTGGGATACGTACCGGGGCGAGATCGTGCCCGAGGTGCTGGACACCATCGAATTTCTGCGTGCATCCGGCGTCCCGGTCGCCCTGTGTACGAACGCGACCGACGACCTACGCGAGGACCTGGCTCGGTTCGGGCTGGCCGAGGCATTCGACGCCGTGGTCAGCTCGGCCGAGATCGGTTACGTGAAACCGATGCCGGAGTTCTACCGGGCCGCGTGCGACGCGGTCGACACGTCTCCCGGCCTGTGCCTGCTGGTCGACGACACCGTACGCAACATCGCGGGCGCTCGCGCCGCCGGACTGCTCGGCTACCGCTATACCGGCGTGGACGACCTGGCCTACGTACGGGCCGCGTTCGACGACTGAGCGATGCGATTGTGTCGTCGCCGGTAGTACGCCTCGACCCAGCCGGCCGGAAATAGCAACAACAATGCCCACAGTCCGATGACCGGGAACACGATGGCGATCACGAACGCGATGACCATCGCGACCGTGGTCGTGATCGCGGGTGCGAGCGTGAGCGTCCCACGCGCTTGCTCACTCAGCAGTCTTGGCGTCCGGACGAGGATCCATTGGCCGACCGAGCCGGCGGCCGTGGCGGCCAGGATTGTGCCGATGTAGAGCCCGTCCGCGACCGCGCCGCCGTCCTTGCCGATGAGTTCGGTAGGGAACGGAAGGAAGACAATGCACAGCAGCCATGCGCTGTTAACCAAGACCAAGGCGGTCGTGTAGTCGACCACGTGCTCGTACATGCTGTGGTGGACCAGCCAGAAACGCAGGATGACCGCGAAGCTCAGCGCAAAGGTGAAGATCGCCTGGTGGTTGTCCGACAACAGCTCGGACACAGTACGGTCGCCGATGGCGGCGGCGGCGTCGGCCAGTGGCAGGACCAGGAGCGTTGCGGCGATTGCCACAATCGCGTCGCTGAAGGTGACGAGCCGGCCCAGCCCTCGTTCGCGCTCCTGTTGCGCGTCCATGTCAGCGGCACGCCCTTCCTGCGCGTCGGGTCGTCTCGATCGCGGTGGGCGGACCGGACCGCGGTGACGGGCGCTCGAGATCGTCGGCCGGTCGAGCCTATCGGCCCCGTGACGGCGGCGTGCCACCAATGATCGCGACGCGGCGGCGATCTCGCGCCTACATATCCCGGCGAGTCCCCATTTTGGCTGGTCACAGTGCCTGTAACGGATAGCTTGGAGGCGTGACCATGAGCCCGATCGCCTCGGCCGTCCCGATTCCGGGTGAACTGCGCACGGCCTACCGCGAGGAGCTTGGACCACGTGAGCGGTCGGCGCTCTGGGCCTGGATCGGATTCACGGCAACGTTCGTGACAGTACGCGGGATCACGTACAGCATTCACGCTGGCGACGGACCGTTCCACAACATCAGCGTCGGCGGCGAGCACCTCCATCACTACATGTGGGGCATCGGGATGGTCAGCGGTGTCGGCGCGGTCGCCGTCGCCGGCAGCGAGCGCGCCCGTCGGCATCCGCGCATCGGCCTCACGTACGGCGCCGGAATCGCCCTCATCGTCGACGAATTCGCACTCCTGCTCGACCTCAAGGACGTCTACTGGGCGAAGCAGGGCCGGCTGTCGGTCGACATCGGCATCGCGCTGACCGCGCTCGGCGGCACCGTGCTGAGTGCCGTACCGGTCATCAGTCGTTTGGTGAGGGATCGGCGGCGGCCGCGCTGATTGCAGCCGCCGCACCGCTCGTGTCCACCGCGATCCTCAGAGCGTCGTGCGCTTCTTGTAAAACTGCATGACGTAGTTGCACTGCGTGCAGATCATCATGGTCAGCCGGTGGTGCCCGATACCGGCCGGGACGCGGCCTTCTTCCTCACGGAAGTTGCGGTTCGAGCACACTGGACAGACGAGTTCGAGCTGCGGCATGGCATCGAGTCTACGAAGGCGGCACCATCGCTCATCCGGTCGACGAGCGCTGGCGTTCATTCCGTAACGTCGTTCTGGGCGCCTTGAACGAAGTTAAGCTGTCAGGCATGGCGCTGGACCGGGCCCAGGTCGTGACGGCCGCCATCGAATTGCTCGATGAGGTCGGCCTCGACGGGTTGACGCTGCGCCGTCTCGCACAGGAACTCGGCGTGCAGGCACCGGCGCTCTACTGGCATTTCAAAAACAAGCAGGAGTTGCTCGATCAGATGATGGTCACCATCTCGGCGACCGAGGCACCGGTCGAGTTGCCGGCGCAGGGCCAGGCGTGGGACGAGTGGCTCGCCCAACGCGCACGCGACATTCGTCGGTCGCGTAACAGCCATCGTGACGGGGCGATGCTGGCAGCGTCGACACGTCCGCAGCCGAGCCAATGGCAGGACATCGAGGCACAGATCTCGGTGCTGGTCGACGCCGGCTTGCAGCCGGCCGACGCGCTGCTTGCGCTGCTCACGATCCGCGACTACGTTTCCGGCTTCACGCTCGACGAACAGGCCGACCCCATGCGCGGTCCGACCGTGAGCGACCTCGACCCGGGCGAACTCGAGACGGCGCTTCGAGCATTCGCGGACTACCCGCGACTGTCCGAGGCGCTGCGTCAGGTTGGCGTCCGGCGGAGCGACAGCGCGTTCGAATCCGGGCTAGACGTCGTGCTCGACGGGCTCCGGGCGCGGGCGCGGCGATCCGCTGAGTCGATGCCATAGTCGGGCCGGCTCGCTCGGCGCCGACTCGGTGAGACTCGTGCGCGCCATTGGTATCAGCGCGCCGTCGGCGTCCGTACGCTCGATCGTCACGTACGCCGACGGGCCGTCGAGGCACAACGTCGAGATCGCGTTGCCGAAGAACGGACCGGCGAGCTTGCGCCACGACACGAGCGGCCGTACGGCACCGGACCGGCGCGCGAGCACCCGACCGATCCGCTTACCCCGTCGATGCCACGCCGACCGCATCAATGGCTTTATCGCGCCGGGCACCCGGTTGTGTACCGGGGAGCAGGTCAGCTGATACACCGGCGTACGGACATCGGGACCGTACGCAGCCCGCGCTACGTACGAGTGGTGCACATCACCGGAGAGCACGCTGATGCTGGCTGGAGCCGAGTCGCCGCGGCCGATCGCCGCCAGTGTCGCCGCCAGATCGTCGAAGGACGCACCGAACGCGGCCCAGTGCTCGAAGTCCAACGCCCGCCGGGTGCGCTCGCCGAAACTCGCGACGACTCGGGAGTCCGACTCGGCCCAGCGCTCGCTCGCCGCCTCCAGATCGTGGATCGCGTACGGCATCAGCCATGGCAGCGAACTTCCGATGACGAGGTGTTCGTAGTCGGCGTCGTCGCCGGCGACGACACTCGCGAACCACGCCCACTCGGTCGGCGACACCATCGCCCGACTCCCCGGCATCAGCACCCGACCGCAGCGGTTGTCGAGCATCACGACCTTCGTACGCCCGAGGTCGAATTGATAGCTCCAGCGGTAGGCGCCCGCGGCGTCGTCGGCCACCGCGACGGCGCTCGCGGCGTCGGACGGCGCCGTCGCGGCCCGACCGACGGCGGCCATGGCCTCGGCGAGGGCGCCGGCAGCGCGCACCGCAGTGTCGGTCTCCGCCACGGTCGGTATGTCGCCCGCCGCCGCATCGCAGGCCGCATCTGCCGCGAGCGCGAACTTCCGCAGCACGGCGTCCGCGTCCGCGCTGTTGAGTTCCACAATCCGTTGGTACGTGGGATCGGCGGTCAACTGGGTCGGGTCGAGGTTGCCAGCGTGTTGGAACACCCAGTAGGAACCGAGCCCGGCCGCGATCCGGTCCGACCACCAGTCCAGTTCACGGACCTCGCGTCGCCACGACAACGAGGTGTTCCAGTCGTCGATGATCTCGTGGTCGTCAAAGATCATGACGGTCGATACCGTCGACAGCAGCCACCGTACGTCCGGGTCGGACCACGATTCGCGATAGAGCCGTGCGTACTCCGGGAACGTCACGACCTGCGTCGACGGCCGGTCGGCGCGGTAGTGCTCGTGCCGATGCCGCTTCAGCCACGCGCGCGTGGACTTCGACGTCACGTCCGCGTAGACCTGGTCGCCCAGCAGCATCAACAAGTCGGGGTGCGCCGCGTCCGACCGGGCGAGCCGGGTGGCGTACGCGTCCAGCGCATCCGGTTCGAGGCCCTGGACATACATTGGGGTCGACTCACGGCAGGAACCGAACACGATGTGTACGGGCGCGTCGTCGTCGCCGCGCGTACGGATCACCGGCGCCGGGTAGCCGTAGTCCGGCGGCGGCCACGCGCGCTCGCCGTTGACCTCGACCTCGTAGGGCGTCTCCTCGCCCAGCGGCAGTCCGTCGAGTACGACGAGCGCGAAATGCAGACCATGGGCACGAAACGTCCGCGTCTCGGCCTTCACGGTGCCGGCCGTGACCCGTACCGTGCCGGGGTTTGCGGTCTGTACCCAGATCGTGGCCGAACCGCCTTGTACGCGCCGCAACACAGGCCCGATGACCAACTGTTCGGTCTCGTCCACGGCCGTCCGTTGCTGCGGTGCACGGGTTTCGAAGTCAGGCACCCGCCCATCCTGCCGGCCCGGAGCCCTGGCCGCAGCGCTCACGTCCCTACAACGTGTCAGGTGCGGTCCGATGACCGCAGTTTGACCGGCGATGACGGATTTGTGACGCTCGCCTCGGCCGCCGACACACCGCCACCGCACATATCTGTCAGGATTGCCGCCATGGAGTGGCAGGTCTACGTCCCGATCATTGTCGGCATTTTCGTCCTTTTCGGCGTCATACTCGCGGCCATCCCGCGCACCCGGCGGCGCCCGAGGCAGCGGCCGAGTGACACGACGCGACCAGCGACCCGCGAGGATGCGACGCGGCCGGGTGGCGTAGCCGCACCAGAACGTCCCACCGAACGCGCGGGCGCACCGACGGCGCCGCCTCCGGTGGAGGCGCCGATTTCGCCGCCCGTCGAGGCACCGGTCGAGGCACCGGTCGAGGCACCGGCCGCACCGGAGATCGAACGGCCCGCACCGACCGCCGGTCGGCTGGTTCGCCTGCGGTCGCGCCTGTCCCGCTCGCAGGGCGTGTTCGGCAAGGGACTCCTCGCGCTGCTCTCGCGTGATCATCTCGACGACGAGGCCTGGGAAGATCTCGAAGACACGCTGATCAGCGCGGATGTCGGCGTCGACGCGACCCGCGAGATCGTCGCGCAGATCCGGGAGCGGTCGCGGGTGCTCGGCACCCGGTCGGGCACCGATATGCGGCAGCTGGTCGCTGACGAGTTGCTCGGCGCGCTCGATCCGGAGATGGACCGGTCGCTGCACGCCACACCGCACGACGGCAACCCCGCGGTCGTGCTCGTGGTCGGCGTGAACGGCTCGGGGAAGACGACAACCTGCGGCAAGATCGCCCGAGTGTTGATCGCGGACGGCCACAGCGTCGTGCTCGGCGCCGCCGACACGTTCCGGGCGGCCGCTGCCGACCAGTTGGCCACCTGGGCCGGCCGGGTCGGCGCCGAAGTCGTACGCGGCAAGGAAGGCGGCGACCCGGCGGCGGTGGCGTTCGACGCGGTCAAGCGCGGTATCGACACCGGCGTGGACGCGGTGTTGATCGACACGGCTGGGCGGCTGCAGAACAAGGTCGGTCTGATGGACGAGCTGGGCAAGGTGAAGCGGGTGGTCGAGCGGCACGGCCCGGTCGACGAGACGCTTCTGGTGCTCGACGCGACGACCGGTCAGAACGGTCTCGAGCAGGCCCGGGTGTTCACCGAGGTGGTGGACGTGACCGGGGTGGTCCTGACCAAGCTGGACGGCACCGCGAAGGGCGGCATCGTCATCGCCGTACAGCGCAAGCTCGGCATCCCGGTCAAGCTCGTCGGCCTGGGGGAGGGCGCAGACGATCTCGCACCGTTCGAGCCGAAAGCGTTCGTCGACGCCCTCCTGGGCGGAGACGAACAATGAGGTCGAGCGTCGACGCCCTCCTGGGCGGAGACGAACAATGAGGTCGAGCGTCGACGCCCTCCTGCGAGACAAACAGTGACAGACGGGCCGTCGACGCGCTGGTGGGACGGAGACAGGTTGGTGACATGTCGACACCCCGTCGCTGCCGCGATCAAGTAGCCTCGTTGCGGTGACCCTCCCCGAGATTCCGCTTCTCGGCGGTAGCACCAGTACGGTCGTGCGGGTCGGCGACACGGTGCGCCGCAATGCCGGGCCATGGACGCCGGCCGTCCACGGCCTGCTGCGCCACCTGGAGGCGGTCGGCTTCACCGGTTCGCCACGTGCGCTCGGCATCGACGAGCAGGGTCGCGAGGTGCTGTCCTACATCGCGGGCGACTGCGGCCGTTATCCGCTCGCCCCGCAATGGGTCACCGACAAGGCACTGACGGCGGTCGCGACAACGCTGCGGATGTTCCACGACGCGCAGTACGGCTACCGTCCGCCGGCCGGTGCGATCTGGCGGGCGTTCGGCCCGCCGCCACGGGATTCCGAGGTCGTCTGCCACCACGACGCGGCCCCGCACAACATGATCTGGCGGCCGGACGGCACGCTCGCGCTGATCGACTTCGACCTCTCGTCGCCGGGCACCCGGCTTTATGACGTGGCGTACGCGGCGTGGACCTGGGTGCCGATTTTCTCCGATCGCGATACCGCGACGCTCGGCTGGGGTCGGGTGCACCGGCCGTACCGGCTCCGGCTGTTCGCCGACGCGTACGGGCTGACGACGGCGGACCGTGCCCGGCTGGTCACGACGATTCGCCAGCGCATCGTCGACCACATCGAAGGTATCCGCCGGATGGCGGCGGCCGGGGAGCCGGCGTTCGTCCGCATCGTGCAGAAGGGCCATCTGCGCCGCCCCGAACGGGACCTGCGGCTGATCGACTTCGAGCGGGCGTACCTGGAAGGCGCCCTTCGCTGAGGGCGCTGCCGGACGATCTCCGCGCATCGTCCGCGCGCGAACGCTCCGCCGAGCGTCCGGCAAGGTAGGACCGAACGCCCAGATGTGACCGAGCCGGTGGGACAGCCAGATGTCGAAGCGCTGCTCGCTGCCGCGTTGGACGTTCTCTGTTCACCGATTCGAAACAAACTGACATCGATGTGAAACCGAGCAGTGACTTTGTGCGAAACAGGTGAGGACGACAGTCGCGGGCAACCGGCGCGAGAGCGAGGACGCTACTGCTGCCGGAGGGAGGTTTCGCTACCCAAGGAGGCAGCATGCTCACCGCGCTCGCTGACGGACCCGTGATCGATACCGGCAATACCGCTTGGTTGCTGGCATCGACCGCGTTGGTTCTGCTCATGACGCCGGGTCTAGCTCTGTTCTACGGCGGGCTGAACCGGTCGAAGAGCGTGCTCAACATGATGATGATGAGCTTCTCCTGTATCGGGCTCATCTCGGTTCTGTGGATCGCTTACGGTTTCAGCTTTGCATTCGGCACGAACTCCAGCTCGGGCTGGAACAACATCATCGGTAGCTGGACGCAGTACCTCGGCTCGAAGAACTTCGTGACCGAGATCTGGACGGTCGGCGGTCAGCCGATCGGCATCCCGACCTATGTGGTCCTCGCGTTCCAGATGATGTTCGCCATCATCACGGTCGCGCTGATCAGTGGATCGATTTCCGACCGGACGAAGTTCTCCGGCTGGCTGGTCTTCGCGTTCGGCTGGTTCACGATCGTCTACGTCCCGGTCGCCCACTGGATCTGGGGCGGCGGCTTCATCGGTGCCAAGCTGCACGCGCTCGACTTCGCCGGTGGCACGGCGGTGCACATCAACGCCGGCTCAGCGGCACTGGCCCTGGCGATAGTCCTCGGACGTCGCGTCGGTTGGCCGCGGGACAGCATGAAGCCCCACAACGTACCGATGGTCGCTCTCGGCGCCGGACTGCTGTGGTTCGGCTGGTTCGGGTTCAACGCCGGCTCCGAACTGACGGCCGACGGCGTCACCGCGATCGCGTTCGTCAACACGCAGGACGCGACGGCCGCGGCACTGCTCGGCTGGATCATCGTCGAGTGGATCCGCAACGGTAAGCCGACGATGGTCGGTGCCTCGTCCGGCGCGGTCGCCGGCCTGGTCGCGATCACTCCCTCCTGTGCCTACATCTCGCCGCTCGGCGCGGTCGGCCTCGGCCTCGTCGCCGGTGCGGTCTGCGCGCTCGCGGTGAGCCTCAAGTACCGGATGAACGTCGACGACTCGCTGGACGTCTTCGGTGTGCACTTCGTCGGTGGCTGGATCGGCTCGCTGTCCATCGGCCTGATCGGCACGACGGCGTACAACGCCGGCTCGGCCGAGGGTCTGTTCACCGGCGGCGGCTGGCTTCAGCTCGGCCGGCAGGCGTTGTGTAGCGGCATCGTGACCGTCTACTCGTTCGGCGTCGCGTTCATCATCGGCTGGATCATCGAGAAGACGATGGGCTTCCGCGCCGCGACCGAGGTCGAGGTCGACGGCATCGACATTGCCGAGCACGCGGAGAGCGCGTACGAGCTGACATCCGGTACGGGTGGCAGCGGAGCATTCGCGTTGGCCGGAATTGGATCGTCGTCCGGTGCGGCCCCGGAGCCGTCCGCCGTCGAGACACCGGCGCGCGAGACGGTTTCGAGCTAGCGACCGGCCTGGAATCCTGACCTGATGGAGGGACTGAGCATGAAGCTGGTCACCGCGGTGATCAAGCCGTACCAGCTCGACGCGGTCAAAGAAGGCCTGCACGCCCTCGGCGTGAACGGCCTGACCGTGAGCGAGGTACAAGGGTACGGACGGCAGAAGGGCCACACCGAGGTATATCGCGGCGCCGAATACACGGTCGAGTTCGTACCGAAGATTCGGCTGGAGGTCGTCACGGACGAGGTCGACGTCGACAAGGTGGTCGACGCGATCGTGGAGAGCGCCAAGACGGGAAAGATCGGCGACGGCAAGGTCTGGGTGACCCCCGTCGAGGACGTCATCCGAGTCCGTACCGGCGAGCGCGGCATCGACGCGCTCTGACACCACAACGCCACATCATGGGGGTAGCAACGGTTGGCGCCGCCGCACGCGAGGAGCGTGCGGCGGCGCTCGACGGTTGGCTCACCGACCTGTTCGACGCGGCCGTCGCCGGTTCGCCGGCTCCGGCTGGGCTCGTTCCGCGCTATCCGATCCCGACATCGAACGCCGCCGCCGCGGATCCCGCTGCCGTGGCGACACTCGCGCCGCCGCGGTCGGATCGGGTCGGCGACTCGCGCGTCATGGGTGTCGCGCTTGTTGCCACCGGCGGGCTCGGGCGCCGGGAATGCTCGCCGTACGGCGACCTGGATCTCCTCCTGCTGCACCGTGGGGCGGCAGTGACCGCGATCGCCGACCGGATCTGGTACCCGATCTGGGACGCGCGCGTCGCGCTCGATCACTCCGTACGGACGGTGCCAGAGGCGCTGTCGGTCGCGATCGACGACGTACGTGTCGCGCTCGCGCTGCTCGACGCGCGCTACATCGCCGGCGATCCGCGGCTCGCCGCCGAACTGCGGTCGGTCGCGTACGACCAATGGCGACGTACGGCCGGCCGCGCGCTCGTCCGGCTGCGCACCGCCGTGGACGAGCGGGTCGCGCGCCACGGCGACCTCGCGTATCTGTTGGAGGGCGACCTCAAGGAGTCGCGCGGCGGTCTGCGTGATGTCCAACTCCTGCACGCGATCAGTGCGCTCGGCATCACCGATGCTTACCGCCCGCCGGTCCGGGCCGCCCACCGGCGGATGCTCGACGTACGCGACGCCTTGCACCTGACGATCGGGCGGCGTCTGGACCGGGTCCGCGCGCAGGAGCGCGACGCGGTCGCGGGCCAGTTGGAGTTGCGCGACGGCGATGCCTTGCTGCGTCGCGTATCCACCGACGCCCGGACGATCGCGTACGCCGTCGATGACGCGTGGCGCGCGGTCGACCGTTGGCGGAACGCGCCGAAGCGGTCCAGCCGGCCCTCGCGGACGCCGATCGCGCGCGATGTCGTCGCGTACGACGGTGAGGCAGTCCTCGCCCGGACCGCGGTCGGACCGAAGCCAGACGCGAGCCTGTCGCTGCGGGTGGCCGCCGCCTCGGCGACCTCCGGCCTGCCGATCGCGCGCGGCACGCTGGAGTGGCTGGCCCGGTTTGCCGAGCCGATGCCGGCGCCGCCCGACCGCCACTGGCCGGCCGATGCGCGCCGGGCGTTCGTCACCTTGCTCGGCACAGGCGCCGACCTTCTGCCCGTGTGGGAGGCGTGCGACCGTTACGGGCTGGTCGGCGTCTGGCTGCCGGAGTGGAATCGGCTTCGCGGCCTGCCGCAGCATCATCCGATCCATGTGTTCACGGTCGACCGGCACGCCGTACAGGCGGTCGTGGAGGCGTGTGCCTACCTCCGCACGGTGTCGCGGCCGGACCTGTTGTTGGTCGCCTCGCTCCTGCATGACGTGGGCAAGGGCCTGACCGCCGGTCCAGGTGATGACCATGCCGCCGCCGGTGCGCCGATCGCCGAAGGCGTCGCCCGTCGGCTCGGCTTCGACGATGCGGACGCCTGGACCATCGCCACCCTGGTACGGCTGCATCTGCTGCTGCCCAATGTCGCGACCCGGCGGGACATCACCGATCCGGTGACGGTCACCGGCGTCGCGGACGCGGTCGGCGACGCCGCGACACTCGACCTGCTCCACGCGCTGTGCCTGGCCGACGCGAAGGCGGCCGGACCGAGCGCGACGTCCAGTTGGAAGACCCGCCTGATCGGCGAGCTCGTCGGTCACGTCAAGCGTCGCCTGGCCGACGGCACGCTGCCCGACGAACCGTACGAGGAGCGGGCCGTGCCCGACGGGCCGCTGCCGGCCGTACAGATCACCGACGACGAGGTGACCGTCGCGGCGCGCGATCGCCGTGGGCTCCTCGCCTCCGTCGCCGGTGTGCTCGCGCTTCATCGACTCGACGTGGTCGGCGCGGACACCTGGACGACCGGCGCGAAGGCGGTCGTACGCGTCGCCGTCGCGCCGCGATTCGGTCAGGCTCCGGACCGTACCCGTCTAGCGGTTGATCTTCGACGGGCCGCGACCGGTGAGTTGGGTGCGGACCGGTTGGCCCGCGTGGCCGCGAGTCGGCCGGCGGCCAACGGCGACCGCGGCCGGCGCGCGACGCTGACCGAACCGGTGGTCAGCTGGCACGCGGACGCGACCGACGCGGCCGTCGTCGAGTTGCGGGCGTCGGACGCGCCCGGTTTGCTTTACCGCGTGACGAGAGCGCTGGAGCGGGCAGGTGCCGATGTTCGTTCGGCGCGGGTCGCGACGCTCGGCGGTGATGTGGTCGACGCCTTCTACCTGGCCGGGGCGTGGCCGGATGACCAGCTGAGGGCCCAGGTCGCCGCTGCGATCCTTGCCGTCGCGAGGTGAGTCGCCGCCAGACGAGCGTCAAGATCCGTGACCGTGCAACGTCACGGGCCTGATCATGGCGGCGAGAGGCCCGTAGCGCTACAAGGTCGCGGCTCTTCGAAGCCTTGGCGTCGGCCGGACCGAGCCGCGTCGGTACCGCGGGTGTGACGCAACGCCGTGCCGGCCGGCTACCCTCGTCAGGGGCGTGGGTACACGTTCCGTGGGCAAATAAGACTTTCAGGGATGAAGCGGCGTGTTTGACACACTGAGTGACCGGCTCAACGGCATCTTCACCAAGCTGCGAGGCAAGGGCCGGCTGTCCGACGCGGACATCGACGCGACCGCTCGCGAAATCCGGCTCGCGCTGCTGGAAGCCGACGTCGCGCTGCCGGTCGTCAAGGCGTTCATCGCCGCGCTGCGCGAACGTGCCCGCGGCGTCGAGGTGTCGCAGGCGCTGAACCCGGCCCAGCAGGTCATCAAGATCGTTCACGAAGAACTGGTCAACGTCCTCGGCGGTGAGACACGCCGGCTGCGCTTTGCGAAGCAGCCACCCACCGTGATCATGCTCGCGGGTCTGCAGGGATCTGGTAAGACCACGCTGGCCGGCAAGCTCGCCCGGTGGCTGAAGGGCCAGGGCCACCAGCCGTTGCTGGTCGCGGCCGACCTTCAGCGCCCGAACGCCGTCACGCAGTTGCAGGTGCTCGGCGACCGGGCCGGCGTCGAGGTCTACGCGCCCGAGCCCGGCAACGTCGTCGACGCCAGTGGCGAACATCATCACGGCGGCGATCCCGTCCGCGTGGCGCGGGACGCGATCGACCACGCCAAACGAGCGATGCGCGACATCGTCATCGTCGACACCGCCGGACGTCTCGGTATCGACGCCGACATGATGGCCCAGGCCGCGAACATCCGCGATGCCGTCGAGCCAGACGAGATCATCTTCGTGATCGACGCGATGGTCGGCCAGGACGCGGTGGCTACGGCGGAGGCGTTCCGCGACGGCGTCGGCATCACTGGTGTCGTACTGTCCAAGCTGGACGGTGACGCCCGCGGTGGTGCCGCGCTCTCGGTCCGGTACGTGACCGGTGAGCCGATCCTCTTCGCGTCCACCGGCGAGAAGCTCGAGGACTTCGACGTCTTCCACCCGGACCGGATGGCGAGCCGCATCCTCGGCATGGGCGACGTACTGACCCTGATCGAGCAGGCCGAGGCCGTGTTCGACGAGGACCAGAAGCAGAAGATGGCCGCCAAGGTGATGGGCGGCGACAACTTCACGCTCGACGACTTCTTGGAGCAGCTCGTCGCGATCCGCCGGATGGGTCCGATCGCGAACCTGCTGGGCATGATGCCCGGCATGGGCCAGATGAAGGATCAGCTGTCCGAGCTGGACGACAGCCACCTCGACCGGATCACGGCGATCATCCGGTCGATGACGCCGATCGAGCGTACAAACACGAAGATCATCAACGGCTCCCGGCGGGCCCGGATCGCGCGGGGCTCCGGCGTCACCGTTATGGACGTGAACCAGCTGCTCAACCGCTTCGTCGACGCGCAGAAGGCGATGAAGCAGATGGGCGGCATGATGGGCATTCCCGGCCGCCGCAAGGCGACGAAGTCGCCCAAGAACAAGCGCAAGGGTACGAAGACCGGCAGCAGCGGCCCGCGCAGCGGCGGTATGCCGGCCGGCCTGCCCGGCGGATTCCCGGGCGGCGTTCCGCAGCTGCCGCCGGGCCTCGACCCATCTGGCCTCGACGGCGGGTTCAAGGCGCCCAAGCTCGACTTCTCCAAGTTCCCGAAGAAGGACGGCAAGTAGACCACCTCGACAGTGGTTGCGCCCGACGCGCCGCGGTAGGTCGGTCCCGGCTGGTCGGGCGCGCACGCCCGGGTGCGCTGAGCGTCAATACCGTTGGCGTGCGAGGGTGTTGGCATGGCGTTACACGTACGCGGTGTGGTCCTGCCCGACGACGAGGTGCGCGATCTGTGGCTGGTCGGGGACCGGGTCACGACGACGCCCGTGCCCGATGCGCTGACCGTGAGCGACAGCGGCTTCATCCTGCCCGGGCTGGTCGACGCGCACTGCCACATCGGCATCGCTCCCGGCTCGGCGCCGATCACCAGCCTCGACGAGGCTCGCTCCCTTGCCTCCATGGACCGGGAGGCCGGGGTGCTCGCGATCCGGGACGCTGGTTCGCCGTACCCGTATCCAGAACTTGACGACGACCCCGACGTGCCGCGACTGGCCCGCGCCGGCCAGCATGTGGCGCCCGTCCGCCGATATCTGCGCGGCGTCGGCGTCGAAGTCACCGCGCCCGACGTCGCCGGCGCGGTCGCCGCACAAGCCAAGGCCGGCAACGGGTGGGTCAAGCTGGTCGGCGACTGGATCGACCGCGAGGTCGGGGACCTCGCGTTGGCCTGGGACCGCGACACACTCATCGCCGCGGTGCAGGCCGCGCACGATTCCGGGGTACGGATGACCGCGCACTGCTTCGCCGAGGAGTCGGTCGCGACGCTCGTGGCGGCAGGAATCGACTGTGTCGAGCACGGCACCGGCCTGTCGACCGACGTGATCGATGAGATGGCGCGACGGGGGACCGCGCTCGTTCCGACGATGATCAACATCGAGACGTTCGAGGAGATCGCGGCGGCGGCCGAAGCGAGGTTCCCGGCTTATGCAGCTCACATGCGGCATCTACAGTCGGGCTTCCCGGCCGTTGTCGCGGCCGCCGTCGACGCCGGTGTGCCGGTGTACGTCGGCTCGGACGCGGGCGGCGGGATCAGCCATGGGATGGCGGCCGCGGAGATGTTGCTGCTGCACGAGAAGGCCGGCATGCCGATCGAGGCCGTACTGGCCGCCGGCTCGTGGGGCGCGCGTGCGTGGCTCGGTTTCCCCGGTCTAGTCGACGGTGGCTTGGCCGACCTGGTGGTGTATGACTACGACCCGCGCACAGATCTCCGCGTGCTGCAGGCGCCACGGCACGTCGTGCTCCGGGGGCGGGTCGTTTTGTGATTTCGGCGTCCGCGTTGTCGCGTGACGCTGACTTGCTGGATTCCGGTGCGCGCCCGGCCCTCAAGCGGCCGACCGAATCCAACCCCTCGACCACGCCCTCGGTCCACGTCCGATTTGCGTGGCTGCGGTCTCACTGACCTGTGGACGTCCATGATCAGGACAATGAGACCGCAATCGGTCGTTCAGATTCGGCGCCGACGGAGCAACTCGCCAATCCGACGGACCAATTGGTCCGAATCGCGATAGATGTCGCGCGCGGTTGCTCGAACGACCACCCAGTCGAGTGCCGTCAGGGCGTTGAGCGCGGTCGATGTCGCGGCGAAACCTATCGCGTTCGCGGTGATGATCTCCCTCGTATTCGAGCGCGACTCGCTCGACCGGATACGCCAGGTCGACTCGCGCGACGAAACGGCCGGCGCCGTCGCGCACCACGAACTGTGCGACCGGCCGTGGTAGACCGGCGTCGATGAGGACAAGTCGGGACCGCGTTTCCATCGGCGACTCGGCTAGCGGATCGGCCACAGCGAGCGCGTTGGAGAACAGCCGGCTCCCGGGACCGTGGCCGATCGCGGCGCAATACGACGACAGCGTCGCCATCTCAACCACCCGCCGGTGAAGCAATGCGTCGAGTGCCGCGATGCCGTCAATACGGTCGCTCCACCGAACGACGTCGAATGCCGTGCGCTCAGGACTGGTGAGCGTGATCGTTCCGAGGGTTGTGATTTCCGTCGGGGCGCAATCGAGATCGAATCAGACGCACCTGACCGGGGCGGGAGTCAAGTCGTACATTCGGCGGCACGATTAGCTCGATGGGTGAGCCGGGCGGGAGCAGGTCGACACCCCAACATGCGGCCGCGCTCAACCCGCTGATGGCCACGCCCGGCCGGGGCGCGCCGGCGTAGACCAGTGCGGCGCGACATCGCAGACGATGATCGAGTTCGACATCGGCCGCGACGTAGACATCGGGCAGCAACCGGCGCCATCCAGAATGCCGAAGTTGAGCCCAGGTCAGCAGACCGGCTCGGACCGCTTCCGAGCCGCGGAACGGAAGCAGGCGAAGCTCTCGAGGGAATTCGTGCGATCGGCGGCACCGGTGCCATCGTGGGCCGATCGCGCCGTCGACGCTCGCGTCGTCCACAGCCCGCCTGGGTCGACGTCGGCGGTGCGCCCGGTACCTGGTCCGAACGAATGCGCGTCGTCCACAGCGTCGATGGCGAGGCGCACGTACCTGATCGGTAGGATGACGCCTCATGGCGCGTGTGCTGACTCCGCAGGGCGAAGATTTCCCCCGCTGGTACCAGGATGTGATCACCAAGGCCGAGCTAGCCGACAACGGCCCGGTCCGGGGAACGATGGTGATCCGGCCCGTGGGCTATGCGATCTGGGAACGCATCATGAACGGCATGGACGCCCGCATCAAGGCGGCCGACGCGCAGAACGCGTACTTCCCGCTGTTCATCCCGGAGAGCTACCTGTCCCGGGAGGCGGCCCACGTCGAGGGCTTCAGCCCGGAGCTCGCGGTGGTCACCCACGGCGGCGGCAAGGAACTCGCCGAGCCGATCGTCGTACGGCCGACGTCGGAGACCGTCATCGGCGAGTTCATGGCGAAGTGGATCTCCAGCTATCGCGACCTGCCACTGCTGCTCAACCAGTGGGGCAACGTCGTTCGCTGGGAGATGCGGCCGCGGATTTTCCTGCGTACCAGTGAATTTCTCTGGCAGGAAGGCCACACGGCGCACGCGGACTTCGCCGATGCGCGGGCCTACGCGCGCCGGATCTTGCATGAGGTGTACGAGGACTTCATGGTCAACGTCCTCGCGATGCCGGTCGTGCCGGGCCGCAAGACGGCGCGTGAACGTTTCGCCGGCGCGATCAGCACCTACACGCTCGAAGGCATGATGCGCGACGGCAAGGCGCTGCAGATGGGCACGTCCCACGAGCTCGGCCAGAACTTCGCGCGCGCCTTCGACATCAAGTATTCGAGCGCGGCCGGTGCGCAGGAGTATTGCTACACCACGTCCTGGGGCAGCTCGACCCGCATGGTCGGCGGCCTCATCATGTGCCACGGCGACGACAACGGCCTCCGCGTGCCGCCGAAGCTCGCGCCGATCCAGGCTCACGTGATGGTCGTGAAGGACGGCGATGGCGTGATGACCACCGCCGCGAAAGTCCGCGACACGCTGCGCGACGCCGGCGTCCGCGTCGGTTTCGACGATCGGGTGGATACGCCGTTCGGGCGGCGTGCGGTCGACGCCGAGTTGAAGGGCTATCCGGTACGGATCGAGATCGGCCCGCGCGATCTCGCCGAGGGTCGCGTGACGTTGGCGCGGCGGACGACCGGCGAGAAGACGCCGACGCAGTTGGACGACGTGACGGCCGCGGTGCTCGCCGCGCTCGACGCGGACCAGAAGGCGCTCTACGACGAGGCGTTGGCCTATCGCGAGGCGCACACCGTCGACGTCGCATCGGTCGATGAGGCGATCGAGGCGTCGTCAACGGGCTGGGCGCGGGTTCCATGGGACAACGTCGGGTTGGACGGCGAGGCGAAGGCGAACGCGTCGGCGGTGACCGTACGGTGTCTCGTCCGCCCCGACGGCGGCGTGCCCGACGCCGACGACGAACCGGGAATGATCGCGATTCTGGGCCGCTCGTACTGATGCCGCGAAAGCCGTTCCGGCCCGGCGAACTGGTGCTGCGCCGGCATTTCCAACGTGAACTCATGTCGCGCGTCTGGGTCGGCCGTGTCGCGGCCGACGATGAGCACGGCCTGTGGATCTGGGTTGCGACGGGGAGCGCACATCGCGATCTCGGCGCGGCCGACGGTCGCCACCTGCGCGACCTGGCCGACCTCGCGGAGTGGTCGAGCGTGCCGAAGGCGTTCGATCCACGGCCGTGGGGCGGCGATGTCCTGATGCTGCACCCGTACGACGGCGACTACTCGGTCTGGCTGTTTTTCGATCCGGCGGGTGCCCTGCAACGGTGGTACGTCAACCTCGAGCGCCCCGCGACGCGCTGGCGGGACGAGGCGCTCGGCGGTGTCGACACGGTCGACTACGACCTGGACGTGATCGTCGCCGCCGACCGGACGTGGCATTGGAAGGACGAAGACGAGTTCGCCGCGCGTCTGCGCGAACCGGCGCTCTACTGGGTCGACGACGAGTCCGCGGTGCGGGCGGAGGGCGAGCGGCTGATCAAGCTGGCCGAGGCGGGGGAGTTCCCGTTCGACGGCACGATGACGGACTACCGGCCCGATCCGGCGTGGTCGGTGCCGGTCGACATGCCGGCCGGCTGGGACCGCCCCCGCGCGTGGTGAGCGGCGTCCAGCCGTAGTAGGTCACCGCACCGGCCGGACACCGGTAGGGCCGGCGCGTGAGTGACGAGGCCCAGCCACCGCGGCAGGATGGTGGCATGACTGTGGAACTGGAGCCGACCGCGGCCCTGATCGTGATCGACGTGCAGAAGGCGTTCGATAATCCGGCGCTCGGCCGGCGGGACAATCCGGACGCCGAAGCGAATGTCGGTCGTCTCGTCGCCGCCTGGCAGGCGTCGGGCCGACCGATCGTCCGGGTCGCGCACACCGACCAGGACGGCGGACCGTTCGCACCCGACGCGCCCGAGCACGCGTTCAAGCCCGTGGTGGCCGATCTCACGCCCGACCTGGACGTCGAAAAGGACGTTCACTCGGCGTTCCACGGTGCGCCGGACCTGAACGCGTGGCTCGCCGGCCAGGGGATTTCGCAAATCGTGGTGTGCGGCATCCAGACCAACCGATGCTGCGAGTCGACCGCGCGGGTCGGCGGTGATCTTGGGTACGACGTGGTGTTCGCCGCGGATGCCATGCACACCTTCGACAAAAAGGGCCCGGACGGTACGACGTTCGCGGCGGAACAATTGGCCGAGGCGACCGCCGCCACGCTGCACGACTACTTCGCCACGGTGGTGAAAACGTCGGATCTCGTGGGTGATTCGTGAAGTCCCGGCACGATCTGGCAGAATAGGCGCCTGGTATCCGGCACGTGACCGCGCCCTCTAACCGGGCACGTCGCCACTGGCACGAGTTTTCCGGCCGCGTCATCCCCACGACGTGCACCGGTGCGCTCAACCGCGAACACCTACAGGAGCGACACACGTGGCCGTCAAAATCCGGCTTCTGCGGATGGGCAAGATCCGCAACCCGCAGTACCGCATCGTCGTGGCCAACTCGCGCACCAAGCGCGACGGCAAGGCGATTGAATTCATCGGCGTCTACCAGCCGAAGGAAGACCCGTCGATCATCGAGGTCAACTCCGAGCGCGTCCAGCACTGGCTCTCGGTCGGCGCGCAGCCGAGCGAGCCGGTCCAGCGACTGCTCGAGAAGACCGGTGACTGGCAGAAGTTCAAGGGCCTGCCCGCGCCGGAGCCGCTGAAGATGGCGCCGCAGCGCGCCGACCGTAAGGCCCTCTACGAGGCCGAGGCGCAGGCATCGGCCGGTCTGGCACCGGCACCGGAGGCCAAGCCGGCGAAGAAGGCTCCGGCGAAGGCGGCCAAGGCAGCCGAGCCGAAGGCCGAGGCACCCGCCGCCGAGGCGGCCGCCACTGAGGTCCCGGCGGCTGAGGCGCCGGCGGCTGAGG
Source organism: uncultured Actinomycetota bacterium (assembly GCA_963724705.1). Taxonomy (GTDB): domain Bacteria; phylum Actinomycetota; class Actinomycetes; order Mycobacteriales; family Micromonosporaceae; genus DASQPR01. Next base: position 725,858 of record CAVRVS010000001.1, on the reverse strand, counting down.
CTCCCGCGGCCGAGACGCCGACGGCTGCCGCACCGGCAGATGGGGACGCGACCGATGCCAGCGCCACAGAGCAAGGCTGACAGCACGCTCCAGCCAGCGCTGGAGCACTTGGTCAAGGGGATCGTCGACCATCCGGATGACGTACGTGTCCGGATGATCGACTCCCGGCGCGGTCAACGTCTCGAGGTGCGGGTGCACCCCGAAGACCTCGGTACGGTGATCGGCCGCGGTGGCCGGACAGCCAAGGCGCTGCGTCAGGTGATCACCTCCATCGGCGGTCGGGCCGTACGGGTCGACATCGTCGACTCGTACTGATCCGATCCGTCGTTGGCGCGGACACAACGCTGATGCAACTCGTGATCGGCTCGGTCGTCCGGGCCCACGGCGTGCGGGGCGAGGTCGTGGTCGCGGTGACGACCGACGAACCGCAGGATCGGTACGTTGCCGGGTCGGTGCTCGAAACCGACCCGGCAACGGCCGGACCGTTGACGATCGAAGGCCTCCGCGTCCATACGTCCAGCGGCGTCGATCGACTGCTCGTGGCGTTCGAAGGCGTGGAAGATCGCGACGCCGCCGAGCGGCTTCGCGGCGTGAAGTTGCTGGTCGACGCGGACGACATCGAACCGTCCGACGACCCCGACGAATTCCACGACTTCCAGCTGATCGGGTTGGCCGTCCACGTCGGGGACGCCGCCGTCAGTGAGGCTGGTGCCGCCGGCGACGCTCCGGCCGCCGGTCGACGCTGCCGCCGGCGAGCGGATCGGTGAGATCGTCCGGGTCGATCACGGCCCAGGCGCCGACATGCTCATCGTCGCTCGGCCCGACGGGCGTCAGACGCTGGTGCCGTTCGTGACCGCGATCGTGCCGACGGTCGATATCGCCGCCGGTCGGGTCGTCATCACGCCACCCGACGGCCTGCTCGACCTCTAGGTGAGGTTGAGACCTCACGGTGAGGTTGCCACCAGCAATGAAGATCGACATCGTCACGATCTTTCCGGAGTACTTCGCGCCGATCGACCTGTCGCTGCTCGGCAAGGCACGCGCGACCGGATTGGTGGAGATCGCCGTACACGATCTGCGCCGGTGGACGTACGACGTGCACCGTACGGTGGACGACTCGCCCTACGGCGGCGGCGCCGGCATGGTGATGCGCCCCGAACCATGGGGCGAGGCCCTCGATGCGATCGCGCCAACGCCGTCCGGCCGGTCCGACACGACTGGTGAGCCTGATACGAGCGGCGAGTCGGGCATGACCGGCGCTGCCCGCCTGATCGTTCCGAGCCCGGCCGGCGTGCCGTTGACCCATGCGCTCGCCGCCGACCTCGCGGCCGAGAGCCACCTCGTCTTTGCCTGCGGCCGCTACGAGGGCGTCGATCAGCGTGTCGTCGACGAAGCGTCGACCCGGCTGCGCGTGACCGAAGTCTCGATCGGCGACTACGTGCTGTTCGGCGGTGAGGTTGCCGTCCTCGTGATGATCGAGGCGTTGACGCGACTGATCCCCGGAGTGCTGGGCAACGCCGCGTCGCTCGACGACGAGTCGCACACCGACGGGCTGCTCGAGTCGCCCGTCTACACGAAGCCGCCGGAGTGGCGTGGCCGCCCGGTTCCCGACGTGCTCCGGTCGGGAGATCACGGTCGGATCGCGCGATGGCGTCGCGACCAGGCTTTGCGACGGACGGCCGAGCGCCGACCCGATCTGCTGCGCGCGCTGCCGGCCGGGGCGCTCGACCGCCACGACGTCGCGGTGTTGGCCGATATCGGCTTCGATCTATCCGGTCGGTCCGAATAACGCTCGTTGATCGTGCCGTCATTGATGCCCGATTTCAGGTCCGGTCGCGTGATGTGGCACAGTAGTGGGGTTGTACCTGCCGGCCCGCGCGGCCGTCGGATGGTGCGCGCCCTTCCCGGCGCGGCCGCCGAAGCCCCGCGGCGCCGAGGATCTCCCGCTCCACGTCCGCCGCGTCCGCGGTGCGCGAGGCCGCGTGTGATCAGCTTCAGCCGCCCGCGCGCCGCTTGCCGTCGCGCCATATCTCAAGGGATACACGAGAGATGAAGACGCTGGACGCGCTTGACGCCCAGTCCATCCGCACGGACGTGGTGCCGTTCCGGGCCGGCGACACCCTCAAGGTGCACGCCCGGGTCGTCGAAGGTAACCGGTCCCGTGTGCAGATCTTCCAGGGCGTAGTGATCCGTCGCCAGGGCTCCGGCCTTCAGGAGACGTTCACCGTACGGAAGGTGAGCTTCGGTGTCGGTGTCGAGCGGACGTACCCGCTCAACAGCCCGGCCATCGACCGGGTCGAGGTCGTCACGCGAGGCGACGTTCGCCGGGCCAAGCTCTACTACCTGCGTGATCTTCGCGGCAAGAAGGCGAAGATCAAGGAGCTGCGCGAGAAGCCGTCGAACTGACGCGCACCCGCGCCGCTCGGCCGCCACGGCGGCCATGACGACACACGAAGCCCGCGACCGGACAGCTCCGAACTGTTGGTTGCGGGCTTTCGTCTGCACTGTTACCGACCGGTCCACACCCGCAACACCGACATATCCGTTGTCTAGGTATTTCCGCGTTAATACGCGAAGTGTCGGTTATCGGCGCTCGCGCGACGTACGCTCCCTCCGTGACGAGCGTTGCCACCGTCGGCCGAGGCGGTTCGGGACCCAAACATGCAGCTCCGCGCCATCGCCGCCGGTATCTGCGCGAGCTCGCGATCTTGTTGGTCCTCGCCCTTCTCGCCGCGCTCGTGATCCGAACGTACGTGCTTCAGACGTTCTACATCCCGTCCGGTTCGATGGAGCACACGCTCAATATCAACGACCGGGTGCTGGTCAACAAACTCGTCTACGACTTCCGTCAGCCCAAGCGCGGTGAGGTCATCGTCTTCACCTCGCCGATGTCGTGGCGGCTCACGCCGAACGAGACCGATTTCATCAAGCGGGTCATCGGAGTCGGCGGTGATCGGGTGGTCTGCTGCGACGTACAGGGCCGGCTCATGATCAATGGCGTGTCACTGGACGAGCCCTATCTCAATGGCGACGATGGTCACCTTCCGGCGAGTCCCGATCGCTTCGACATCGTGGTCCCGCCCAATCGGCTCTGGGTCATGGGCGACAACCGCTTCTTTTCCGGCGACTCGCGAGAGCAGTACGAGGAGACCGGCAGCATCGACGCGGCGACCATTCCGGTGAGCTCGGTGATCGGCCGGGCCATCCTGCTGTTCTGGCCGGTGGGGCGGGCGGCCCGGTTCTCCGTACCGTCGTCTGATGGTCGAATTCCGGCCGCCAGCGGCGGGTGACGCGCGGCCGGTCCGCCGTAGGCTGTTGGGGTGCTGCCCCCGACGCGAACGATCCTCGCCAAGGATGCCGGCATGCTCGCCATGGAGCAGGCCCTGCGCAGGCGCGGATTCGCCCACGTCGCCGGGGCCGACGAGGCCGGCCGGGGCGCCTGCGCCGGACCGTTGGTGGCCGCGGCGGCGATCCTGCCCGCCGGTCGACGCGGCGAGGTCCCTGGCCTCAACGACTCGAAGCTGCTCACTCCGCTGGTCCGGGAACGGGTCTATGCCGAGGTGATGGCGAGGGTGGTCGCCCATGCGGTGGTCGTCATCCCGCCCGGCGAGATCGACCAACGCGGCCTGCACGTGTGCAACGTCGCCGCCATGCGACGGGCGTTGGCCAGCCTGTCGGTCCGCCCGGACTACGTCCTGACCGATGGCTTCCCGGTGCCGGGACTGGGCGTACCGGGCCTTGCCGTGTGGAAGGGTGACCAGGTCGCGGCGTGTGTGGCCGCCGCGAGCGTGATCGCCAAGGTGACCCGGGACCGGATCATGTGTGAGCTGTCCGAGACCTGGCCGCAGTACGGGTTCGCCGAGCACAAGGGCTATGCGACGCCGGAGCACTCGGCCGCGCTCGCCGAGCACGGCGCGTGTCCTGATCATCGCTTCTCGTACGTGAATGTCGCGGCCGTTTCCGGCGGCCGGCGGCGACGGGGTACGGTCAGCGTGGCGTCCCCGCTCGAGGACGATATCGACGGCGTCATCGAGGGTGCCCCAGCCTCCCCCGAGGCGTTGGACGAGGCGTTCGACCGGTACGTCGAGCAGTACGTCGACCAGGCGTGATGTCGGCCACGGCGTGGCGTCCGGCCGGCACGACCCCCGACCGGTCAGGCGTGGGCGAGAATGGATGACGACAGGCTGAGCAGGGCAGCCCGACGCCCGGTTCCCACCGGCGCGGGCGGCCCCAGATGTGGAGAACGATGAGCGCTGAGGATCTCGAAAAGTACGAGACCGAGATGGAGCTGCAGCTCTACCGCGAGTATCGGGACATCGTTCGCCAGTTCTCCTACGTAGTCGAGACCGAACGGCGGTTCTACCTTGCGAATCAGGTCGATCTCCACGTCCGCAATTCGGACGGAGAGGTCTACTTCGAAGTCGAGATGCATGACGCCTGGGTCTGGGACATGTATCGTCCTGCCCGTTTTGTGAAGAATGTTCGAGTGATCACGTTCAAGGACGTGAACGTCGAGGAACTCGAGAAGCCCGACATCTCGCTGCCCACCGATTCGGGGTTCGGCGCCTAGATGGCGCCTGGTGTCGGGAAGCGGACAGAGTAATGGCCGGCTCGTATATCGAGCCGGCCATTGATGTTTGTGCTACACGAGCGGGCGTCGCGCCCGGGGCGGGCTTCGCGCCGGCTGACGACCGTCAAGATCCGTGACCTTGCAGCGACGTTTGGCGACCGTCAGCATCCGTGACCTTGCAGCGAAAAGTACCTGATCTTGAGCGGATCAGGCACTAGCGCTGCAAGGTCACGGATCTTGGAGCGATTGCGGCGCACGACCTCCGCACCCGCGCTGCATACTCGCACGGCCCGGCGGGGCTTCTCGCGTGCTCGCGCCGCCGGGCGCGGCTTCTCGCGCGGTTGGGGGCGGATTCCCGCGGGCGGGCGGGCTTATCGGCGGATCTGGCGTGGCATGCGGCCGCCCTGCAGCGACTTCTTGGCCCGGCCGTAGAGGTAGTAGCCGCCGCCGACGACCACGGCGCCGACGATGATGTAGAGCAGGATGCTGAACACGAAATGGATCAGCCACAGCGCCAGCCAGCCCGCGACGATCACGCCGCCGATAACCAGGAGCGTGTTGCGGAAGAAGTGGTGGCTCTCGTTCATGGCTTTCGTCTCCTCCGGGGGGCCGGAAGATCCGTGCCGGATAGGCACGGCGTTCACCGGCGGTCCGACATCAATGGTTGCACTTTGCGGCAAGTACATACATCCGGATAACCCCCGAGTTCTCTCAGATCCGGCCTCAGGGTCCCGCCAGGTGCATCGTCCACACCCACCCTCGCCATCCCCAGAGCGCCGGTATCGTGATCGCCGGCCGCTCCGTCTTTGGCCACGCTCAGACCATGACTTCATGGGTACGTCGCCTGGCGGGCGCCGCCATCGCGATGGTCGTGGTCGTCGCCGTGCCATTGGTGATCGGTGACGCTGTCGCCGCGGCCGGTGCGGTTTCACGGCCGCACTCCCAGGTCAGCGTCGGTCTGACCAGGGCTCCGTCGGTCACACCCGTGCCCCGGGTGTTCGTGTGGCCGTTGGCCGGCGCACCGGTGGTGATCGGGGCGTTCGACCCGCCGGCCGAACCGTGGCTTCCCGGGCATCGTGGCGTCGACCTCGCCGGATCCATCGGCCAGCCCGTCTACGCCGCCGGCCCCGGCACGGTCTCGTTCGCCGGCCGGGTCGCCGGCACCGAAGTCGTGAGCGTCACGCATCCAGACGGGCTCCGGACGACGTACGAACCGGTCACCGCCAGCGTGCACAGCGGCGATCGGGTGGCGATCGGAACGCGGATCGGGACGATCGCCGCGCGCCTGCCGCACTGTCCCTCCGGCCCGGCGGCCTGCCTGCACTGGGGACTCATCCGAGGTGGCGTCTATCTCGACCCGCTGATGTTGCTCGGGCTCGGCCAGGTGCGGCTGTACCCGTCGCCATGACGGCTCGATCGCCGCCGGCGGCCAAGCAGCACTAACGCATGGCGGCCAGCACGCGCGGTAGGCCGGCGGCGAGCCGGTCGTACTCGTCGGCGTGGTTGTAGACCTGCGCGGACAGCCGCAGCAGTCCCCGGCCGCGCCAGGACATGATCGGTACGACCACCCGAAGCTCGTCGGCGATGCGGGAACGCAGGGCGATTGCGTCGGCCTCGGTCCGACCGACGTGGCTGGGCAACGGCAACACCCGCATCGACGGCGTGACGCCGCCCGGATTCGGCAACTCCGAGGGGCTGAGCAGCCCGAGTGCCGCTCCGACGACCCGCTGGCCGTAGGCGACGAGGGAGGCGTTGTGCGACCGTACGCGGTCGACGCCGAGCGTACGGAACACGTACAACCCGGTCGACGCCGTCAGCCACGCCGTGTAGTCGAGCGTTCCGCCCATTTCCAGGTTCGCCGGGAAGCCGTCCGCGTCGGCCCAGGACATGACCGGCGGCTTCGATCCGGTCGCGCCACTTCTCCGCGACCGAAAAGATCGCCGTCGGCCGCGGCGCGTACATCCATTTGTGGAGGTTCCCGACCCAGAAGTCGGCGCCGATGGCATCCACGCGTAGCGCGTGCGTGCCGGGCGCATGGGCGCCATCGACCAATATTGGTACGTCGCGGGCTCTAGCCGCGGCCGCGAGTCGGGCGGCCGGCAGGACTCGCGCCGTCGCGGACGCGACCTGGTCAACGATGATCAGCTTGGTGCGCCCCGGAGTGATCGCGGCGGCGACCGCCGTGACGATGTCGTCGTCGGACGCGTCGAGCCTCAGTGGGACCACGGTGTGCGTCGCCCCCGTACGGGCGCACATGTGATTGACGGCGAGCGCGACCGAGCCGTACCCGTGGGCCGTTGTGATGATCTCGTCGCCGCGGCCGAATGTCAGCGTGCGCAGGACGATGCTTACCGCCGCCGTCGCGTTGGCGACGAATGCAGTGCTGGCCGGGTCGGCGCCGAGGAATTGCGACAGGTGCGTGCGGGCATGGCCGAGTCGGTCCCAGAGGCCAGCCGTGTAGAACTGCTGTGGGTTTGTCTCGACCTCGTCGCGCAGGCGCTGTTGGGCGCGTTGCACCGGGACCGGTATGGCGCCGAACGAGCCGTGGTTCAGGTAAGCCACCGCCGGATCGAGCGAAAAGAGCAGGCGCGCCCCGGGCAGCGGGGCGGGCGGCGGCGTCACGACCATGATCCTAATTCCTTCTAGGCGCCTGGACCGACGGTCGGCGCATTCTGTGTGCACGTGACCCGGCGGCCGCGTCGGGGCTGTTCGGTCTGCGCGCGGGCAGTTACGCCCGTGGATGAGCCTGGCGATAGGCCGCGCGCAGGCGTTCGATCGAGACGTGGGTGTAGATCTGCGTCGTCGCGAGCGACGCATGCCCGAGAATCTCCTGGACCGTGCGGAGGTCGGCGCCGCCTTCGAGGAGATGCGTGGCAGCGCTGTGTCGCAGCCCGTGCGGCGACAGGTGTGGCAGGCCGGTGGCCTCGGCGTACGCCGCCACGAGCTGCCGTACGGTGGTCGGCTGCAAGCGTCCGCCACGGGCACCGAGGAGGAGAGCGGAGCCACTGCGGTCAGTCGTCAGAACCGGTCGCCCGCGTCGCAGCCACGCTCCGATCGCTCGATCGGCCGGCACTCCGTACGGCACGCTGCGCTCCTTCGACCCCTTACCGAGTACCCGAACCACCCGCCGCCCGTGGTCGACGTCGGTCACGTCCAACCCGCACAGTTCGCTGACCCGGATCCCGGTCGCGTACAGCAGTTCCAAGGCCGCCGCGTCCCGCAGCGTCACGGCGGTGGCCTGGGCGTCGGCGGTCCGGCCGTCGGTACTGGGCCGGCGGCGATCCGGTGCGGTGACGAGCGCCGTGGCCTGGTCCTGGCGGAGCACGCCGGGAAGGTCGCGGCGCGCCTTGGGGCTCGCGAGGCGCTGCCCGACGTCATGGGGGAGCAGCCCTTCCCGGTGGGCCCAGGCCGTGAACGTCCGAGCGGCGGCGGCGCGACGCGCGAGCGTCGTACGGGCGGACCCGGTCGTCCGCAGCCGCGCCAACCAACTCCGGAGCACAGCGAGATCGATGTCTTCGACGGAGGTGCAGCTCATCCGCGTCGCGTGGTCGAGAAGGGATACAACATCGCCGACGTAGGCCCGGACCGTGTGCGCCGAGCGACCGCGTTCGCGTTCCAGATGACGCGTGAACGCGTTGACCGTTTGCTGCATCGGATCGGGCAGGCCGGCGAGGATGGTCTGGGTCTCGCCGCGACCGATCATGCCTGGTGACGCTGCCATACCTGGTGACGCTGCCGGTCGGGGATTCGCGCGTCAACCGCGCCGCGCCGGGCCGACTGTCGTAGCGAGCCGGCGCGCGGGTTGGCACCACGCGGCGAGAGCGGCGTGGCCGGTCGCGTCGCTGACCGAGGCCGGCCTGGCCGCTGTCGGCGGGGAATGACACCCTAGGGAGGTGATCGATGCCATGGATGACGGCCACCCGATGCCGTCTGACCAACCCGCGGTCGGGGTCAGCCGTGTGGTTGGGGACGACGAACCTGCGGTCGGCGTCAGCCGTGTGGTTGCGGACGACGAACCTGCGGTCGGCGTGAGCCGCGTGGCGTCAGACGGCGAACCTGCGGTCGGCGTCAGCCCAGAGGGGAGCTTGCGTCTCCGGCGGATTCGTCGATGGGTGGCATCACCTCCGATGCCGCCGCCGACCAGCCGGGCGTGCTCCCGGCCGGTCGTCCGTACGGTCGCCGCGAACTGCTCGCGTGCGCACGCCTACGCGACCTTCACCGCTCGCATCGGCGAATGGTGGCCACCGGCGTTCTCGGCCAGCGGCGACGATCTTGCCGATGTCGTGATCGAGCCGCACGTCGGCGGTCGGGTGTACGAGATCAGCAAGAGCGGTGACGAATTCACCTGGGGAGCCGTCAAGGCGATCCAGGACGGGACCGCGATCACGATGGTGTGGACGCTCGGCGTCCGTGCACCGGATCCGACCGAGCTCGACGTCCGGTTCGCCGGCGACATCACCGGAGACCTCGCCGACGGGGACCTGGTCGCCGACGTGACACTGCGACACAGCGGATTCGTGTCCGACGATGACCACGGTCGCTTCGAGTCGGCCGGCGGCTGGACCGAAGTCCTGGCCGCCTACAAGGCGTGCGCCGAAGCCTGATGCGAGCGGGTCGCGATCCGGTCACGACGCTCGCCGTTTCGGTGCCAGTCGCCACCCGGACACGTCTTCCAGGACGAAGCCCTCGTCGCGCAACGCCGGGAACGCGCGCAACACGACGCGCAGAGGCAATCCCGCGGTCGCCGCGATCTGCTGCGGCCCGACGGCTGGCCGCGCCGGAACGCCGTCGAGCACCTGGCCGAGCGTCGCCCCGAGTCGGTCGCGATCTCGGTCCCGACCCCGCACGAGCGGTGCCAGATCATCCCCGATCCGTCCCGACCTCCTCGATCACCTCGGCCGCGTTGGTGACCAGTCGCGCGCCGAGCGTACGCAGGATCTGATGCGTCCCGACCGACATGGCCGAGGTCACCGGCCCGGGGACGGCCATGGTGGACCGCCCGAGCAGTTCGAGCCCGGCCGGCCGTCTGCCGGGCGCCGCTGCGGGCGGATGCCTCCACGACCACGGTGCCGCGGGTGAGCGCCGCGATCACACGATTGCGAACGAGGAAGCGATGACGATGCGGGTCGGCGCCGGGCGGCCACTCCGAGAGCAGCAGACCGTCCTCGCTGACACGCTCGAAGAGATTCGCGTGCGCCATCGGGTAGGCCCGGTCGATGCCGCAGGCCAGGACGACGATCGTGCAGCCGCCGGCCGTGAGCGCGCCGCGGTGGGCCTGGGCATCGATGCCGTACGCCCCACCGGACACAATGCACCAGCCGCGCTCGGCCAAGGTGTACGACAACTCGGTCGCGACATGGTTGCCGTACGGTGTCGACGCCCGGGCGCCGACCACGGCCACGGATCGGTGGACGACATCGGCCAGCGACGGTGAACCACGCAGCCACAGGCACACCGGCGGGAACACGTCCTGGTCCACGCGGAGACCGGTATCGCGGCTGATCCGCCGTAAATCGTCGAGTTGGAGAGGCCACTCGTCGTCCTCCGGCGTCACGACGCGCGCGCCGACCCGGACCGTACGGGCGAGCAGGTCAGCGGCGATGTCGTACGGGTCCCGCCCATCCAAGCGCGCCTGCACGATGCCCCGCAGGGTCTTCGCCACGTCGCCACGAACCGCCCGGTCGAGTGCGTCGACCGGACCGCATTCGTCGACCAGCAGCGCAAGATCCCGGTTGCCCGGCTCGACCAGATAGGCGAGCGCAATGCGGGCCATCCGTACGCGGTCTCGTGTCATCGGGCACCGCCTCGAAGATAGAGCGCTTCATCGATGTCGTCCTTGTCCGGCCGATCCCGACCGTCCAGGTCGCAGACCGTCCACGCGATGCGAAGGACCCGATCGAAACCGCGCGCGGACAGCAGGCCACGGTCGATGTGGTCGGTCAGCCGGCGCGTCGTCGCGACGGGCAGCCGGAACTCGCGGTCGCGCAACTGAGAGCCGGACACCTCGGCATTCGTACGGCCGCCGAACCGCGCCCAGCGCGCGGCCGCTGTGTCGCGGGCGGCCACCACTCGCCGAAGGACTGGCTCCGAACCCTCGGCCGTCACGTCCTCGCGGACCAGTTGCGCGGACGTCACCGGATCCAACTCGATGCGCAGATCGACCCGATCCAGCAACGGTCCGGAGAGGCGCGCCAGATAACGGCGACGGGTCAGGGGTGAGCACTCGCACGAGGAATCGCCGGCCGGTTTAGCGCACGGGCACGGGTTGGCCGCCAGGACGAGTTGGATGCGCGCCGGATATGTCGCGTATCCGCGAGATCGGTGGATGGTGACCTGCCCTTCTTCGAGCGGTTGGCGGAGCGCCTCGAGCGCCGAGCCGGTGAACTCGGGCGCCTCGTCCAGGAACAGGACGCCGCGATGGGACAGCGATATCGCGCCGGGCCGGGCCAGGCCGGCACCGCCGCCGACCAGCGCGGTCGGCGTCGACGTGTGGTGCGGAGCCTGGAACGGCGCTCGCCGGATCATCGGTGCGCCGGGCGGCAACGTCCCCGCGATCGAGTGCACGGCCGTGACCTCCAGCGCCGACGCATCGTCCAAGCGGCGGCAGGACCGACGGCAGACGCTGTGCCAGCATCGTCTTGCCGGCGCCCGGCGGCCCGACGAAGAACACGTGGTGGCCGCCGGCCGCGGCGACCTCGATGGCGCGCCGCCCCAGTTCCTGACCGATGACGTCGGCCAGATCCGGGACCCTGGGCGACCGGCACGGTCTCGTCCGGTGCCGGCGGATCGAGCAGGGGACCGGCGCCCCGAACGAAGTCGATGAGTCGCCGCAGGCTGTCGGTCGCGCGGACGGTCACGCCGGGCACGAGACTCGCCTCGTGCGCGTTCGCGTACGGGCACGACCGCCCGGGTGATGCCGGCCTGAGCGGCGGCGAGGATGCACGGGCAGGACGCCGCGCACCGGTCGTACGCTGCCGTCGAGTCCGAGCTCACCGATCAGCACGACGCCGCCGAGCGGGGCGAGCGGCAGCAGCCCGGCCCCGGCGAGCACCGTGACCGCCACCGCGAGATCGAACGACGAACCGAATTTCGGCAGCGACGCCGGCAGCAGGTTGACGGTGATGCGTCGATTCGGCCACGTCTCGCCCGAGTTGACCAGCGCCGCCCGGACCCGGTCACGTGCCTCGTGCAGCGCGGTGTCGGGCAGTCCCACCAGGCTGAGGCCGGGCAAACCAGAGGCCAGGTCGGCCTCGACCTCGACCAGGTGACCTTCGAGGCCGAGGAGACCGATGGCGAACACCTTCGCGTACGACATCAGCGCGCCGCCCGAACGCGGACGAGCCACCCGAAACGGCGCATCAGAACGCACCCTTGAGGTGCTCGACGTCGGCCGCGCCGACCGGCTGCGGACGCACGCAGACGAGATCGAAGCGGATCTCGGTCGGGCGCACGTCAGATTGGGCGAGCCAGATCGCGGCCAGCCGCCGCAGCCGTGTCTGTTTCACGTAGCCGACCGCGTCGGCCGGTGTGCCATACCGGCTGCTGCGCCGAGTCTTTACCTCGGCGAAAACGAGCGCGTCGCCGTCGCGGAAGATCGCGTCGATCTCGCCGGCCGAACATCGCCAGTTGCGGTCGAGCAGTCGCATGCCCTGCGCGGTCAGATACTCGACGGCCACCCGTTCGCCGTACCTGCCGACTGCGTCTTTCGCTGCCATGCACAGACATTCGCCGGTACGGGCGACTAGGCGCGACGCGTACCGGCGCTCGACTGTGGACGGCGAGGGCGCATGTGGACAACGAACCGCGACGCCCGGCCAGCGCCGCCCCGCCCGACATGACAGCGGCGGGCGCCGCCGAGAAACCTCGACGGCGCCCGTCGGCCAGATCAACCGGCCTGATCAACCGGCCCGATCATCGGCCGGATCGGCCGGGATCACGGAACGATCGGACTCGGGAAGTTCAGCGTGAGCAACTCCGAGGGATCCGTGATCGGCGTCTCCCAGACCGCACCGGGACCATCCGGGTCGATGATCGTCTTGCCGTTCGAGGCGAAGAACGTCACGACCTGGGTCTGACCCGGCACGTTGCCCTGCGGGAACGACGGGTCGAGCAGGAACCCGTGCGGGTTCTTGCCGGCCTGCGCCGTCTTGTCGTTGCGGTAGAGGCTCTCCCGGTCGAAGAGATGACCGGCGGCGAGCACCGTGTAGTTGGTCGGATTCGGCACCGTCTGGTCGCCGAACGCGTTCTGGAACAGGACACGCTTCGGCTCGCTGCCGCTTGGCGGGTCGAGCCGGAGCAGCGGGGCGTACGTCTCCGGGTCGCCGGAGCGGTCGAGCCACGTACCCTGGGCCAGCGCGACCTGGATCGCGACCGCACCGGGTGCCGGGTTCAACTCCGGCGGGTCGCCGCGCAGCGGCTGCGACTCGGTGAAGTTGTCGAAGCCGCCGTTCAGCAGGCTCGGCGTCCGCAGCGCGAGGTCCTGCGTGATGAGGAGCCGGAAGCTCGGTGACAGACGGGCGATCTCGGTGATCGGCCCGCCGGACACGTTGAGCGCGAGCACCTGGACCTTCGGGTCCACGCCGCCCAGCATGACGCCGTAGATGCCGCCGAAGCTCTGGCCGTAGTAGCTCACGCCGGTCTCGCGCAGATCGTTGTGATGGTCACCGTCGACGTCGAGACCGTGGCCGATGGCGCGTACGAGCGACATGACGTCCGCGACCGTCTGCGACAGTCCGTCACGGTTGGCCACCTCGGCGTCGGGTGCGGGCTGGATCGGAGCGCCCACGCCTTCGGTGCTGCCGATGACGCCGTCGCCATTCGTGTCGTGGCCGCGGGCGTGTGCCGAGACGGAGATCGTTCCGCTCGCCGTCGTGATGTTCCACGTGCTGCGCGGTCCGAAGCCGTGCCCGACCACGTCCGTACCGATGGTGGCGATCCCGTGGCTCGCGTTGAGATCGGCGGCGAGGAACACGTCGGCGTCCGTCTCGCCGAAGCCGTGGCCGAAGATGGCCACCGGCCAACCGCCCTTGGGCGCCGTTCCGGCCGGCACGATCAGTACGAACGGGAGCCGCGCCTGCCCGGTGACCCGCGGGCCGACGCCGCGCGTCGGCGTCTGCGGGATGACGCTGTCGGCGTTGAGCCAGTTCGGCGCGAGGTACGAGCCGAAGACGTAGCTCGCGGCACCCGTGGCCGACGTGATCGGCACCGGTACGGTCGAAAGGCCGCCACGTGGGACCGAGATCGCGGGTGTAGCTGAGCGTCGTGCCGGCGGCCGGAACCTCGGCGTCGATCTGCAGGCCGCGGGCGTTCGGCGCGATGCCGGCGAGCGCGTACGCCACTCCGGAGTCGAGTTGTGCGCGCATGTCGAGCAGATCCGTCGTCGCGCTCTCGGTGGTGAACGTCGTCGACGCACCCGGGATACCGGCATTGCTGTCGCCGCGTACCCGAAGCTCGTAAGTCGTGTCGGGTGCGAGTTGGTCGATCGGGTGCGCGTAGACCGTATTGGTCGTCGCATCCCAGACGACCCGGTCGACGCCGATCGGCGTGTTGTGACCGGCACCGCGGTCACGGTCGTGTGCGCGGCAACGGCGGTCGCGTCGACCGCCTGCGCAAACGTGAGCGCCAACTGCGGATCGATGTCAAAGCCGTCCAACGTATTGAGCTCGCGGATCGTGTTGCAGTCGGTCGGATGCGTCGTGCAGTCAGGCAACGGAAGTGCGACGCGTCGCCCGGTGAGCTGGCTGTGATCGCGAACGGTGAGGGTATCGCTCGGGAACAGGCTGACCTTGGCCGGCGAACCGCCATGGTGGTCGGGGCCGCTGGCCGACGCGGCAGTCGGCACCGCAATGGCGGCCACGGCGAGGCCAATCGCAGCCAGTGCCAGGCGGGGGTGTGTCGTCAAGAGACGACTCATGGCAACTCCTTCGTGCACAAACGATGGGCACGTGCTGAACGGCCCGTGGCCGGCGGGCGGCCCACGGGTGATCGATGTGACTGTAAGCCCCGGTCTGAGGCGGGACGACCCTCGATTTTGCACCGTCGATGCAGGATCTCTCGGCAGGCCGGCGCCGGTCGGAATTCGGCCCGTAACCAAAGCACCGACAAACGGATAGCGTGCAGATATGCCCGATCACGGCCGGCCCGATCGCATTCGGTTACTTCCTCGTCCCCGCGGCGGACGCTCCACTGCTGGCCACGGCCGTCGAGGCCGAGGCGCGCGGCCTCGACTACATCGCGGTGCAGGACCACCCCTACCAACGCCGGTACGTCGACGCCCTCTCGCTGCTCGGCATGATTGCCGGGCGTACACATCGGATCGGACTGTTTCCCGACGTCGCGAACCTTCCGCTCCGGCCGCCGGCAGTGCTGGCCAAGACGGCGGCGAGCCTCGACGTACTGTCCGGCGGCCGGTTCGAGCTCGGTCTCGGCGCCGGCGGTTTCTGGGACGCCATCGAGGCGTACGGCGGACCGCGGCGTACGCCGGCCGAGGCGTTGGCTGCGCTGGACGAAGGCATCCAGGTCATACGGAAGGTCTGGAGCGGCGAGCGGAACCTCCGATTCACCGGCCGTCACTACCAGCTCAAGGGCGCGCAGTCAGGTCCGGTGCCGGAGCACCCGATCGGCATCTGGCTCGGTGTGTACGGCCCGAGAGCAGTGGCGCTGGCTGGTCGCGTCGCGGACGGCTGGGTGCCGTCGCTGCGTGGCGATGCCGGCGGCACGGCCCGGCTGCGCGACGCGACGATGCGATTGGACGAAGCAGCCGCAGCAGCCGGTCGCCAACCGGGCGACATCCGCCGCGTGGTCAACGTGAACGGCGCGGTGACCGACGGCGAATCCGCTGGCCTCCTGCGCGGCCCGGTCACGCAATGGGTCGACGAACTCGCACCCCTCGCGCTCGACCTGGGGTTCGACACGTTCGTGTTCTGGGGCGACGGCCCCGGTCAGCTCGCGCGCTTCGCCGAGGAGGTCGTGCCGGCCGTACGCGAGGCGATCGCGGATGCCCGCGGGACGTGAGCGGCGCCGTGACGCTACCGGCCGAAACGGGTGCCGGCCCGCCGCGCGATGTGATCGGGAATTTCAACGCCGCCGGGGAGTGCCGGATCCGGCACCGGCTCGCCCCAGGTCGCACGCAGCGGCAGCTCACCGGCCCACAACCCGAGCGCCGCATCCGGGCTGTCGCCATCGTCCGGTGGGCCGGAGCTCACCTTCACCGAAACCTCGTCGAGGTTCATCGCGAGCAGCGTCGTGGCCGCCAGTTCCTTGCGGCTCGGTTGGCGCGCGTAGTCCCACTGACCCGGTGCCGCATGTTCGCTCAAATGTCGCAACGCGACGAGCTTCTCGTCCGGGTCGGCGATCACACGTGGCACGGCGTAGACCATGACGCTGCGGTAGTTCACACCGTGCTCGAACACTGACCGTGCGAGTACCAGCCCGTCGACGTGGGTGACCGTCACGCAGACCGTCTGCGGCTGGCCGCGAAGGCTCCGGCTGGCCACGGAACCATGCAGGTAGAGAGTGTCGCCGGTCGGATCGAGGCCGTACACGGTCGGGACGACCATCGGATAGTCGTCGACGATCAAGCCGAGGTGGCAGACGAATCCGGCCCGCAGGATCGCGCGCATGACGTCCCGGTCGTAGACGCCATTCTCGGCGAACCTGTGATGCGTGGTCCGCTCCGTACGCCGGAGTTCGTCAGACATCGCTTCCCCCGGACAGGGCCGGCGGCGCATAGGCGTACCCGCGTGGGTCGTATCGGATCCAGCGGCCGTGCGGGTCGCCCTCGGCCAGCACCTGGACGGTGGCCGCGCCGCCGCGCCACGCGACCACCGTGATGTGAGTCGTGACGCCCGCCTCCGGCCGCGGTATCGGCGCGGTCCACGAATGCAGTACCGATGGCTCGTTCATGAGCACGATCATGTCGCGTTCCGTGCCGAACGACGCGAGCGCCCGTACCAAATCGCCACGTCCCTCGGCATCTAGATAGACGATTGAATGCGATGTCTGGACGCATGGTGTGATGTCGGGCGGGATGTCGGCCAGTACGGCACGACAGCCCGGTGCGCATGTCGGCCGCGATCATTCTCGGCGCGAGGTCCGCGACCGCCGCGAGCGCAAGGTCGAGGCGCGTGTCGCGCTGGGTGTGCTCGGGCCAGACGCACGCATGCAGCCAGGCCGGGCCCTCCGCGTCGCCGGGCCCGATCGGGTCCAGATCGATGCCGGTACGAGACGCCACCGGCACCGCCGTCGCCGCGTGGTCGGGCCATCCGTCGCCCCGGAGGTCGCAGTCGATCATGAGGGCACCATCACCGTATGTTCGCTCCGACTGGCCCTGGTGATAGCGGATCGCATAGCAGTCGGTCGCGAGGAGAAGCCCGGCGCTCGCGCCGAGTTCGACGACCGCGAGTGACGGTCGCCGCATCGCCCTTGCGATCTGCGCCGCCCGACCCCAGGCCGGGCGGACCAGCGCGGCGCGGTTGACTTCGTTCGTCTGAGTGATCTTGCGGGCGCACAACGCCGCTATCTCGGCCCGGTGGGTGGCCACGAAGTCCGCCAGTGCCGCAACCGGATCGCCGTCGTCGGCGGCACGCCTGCCGCCGAGGGTGGCGTACCAGTCGGCCAGCGAGTGACCCGGATCGGCGGTGCGCAGAAGATACCCGACGGCGGCGAAGTAGAGCAGGGCACGCCGCTGGGTCGGTGGCGCCGCGAGCAGCGGTTCGGACAGATCGGGCCGGTCGGCGACGGCGCGGGCGAGCCGATCGTAGAGCGGCGACTCGGCGGCGAACTCGGCCTCCGCCGTGCGCCGGAAGCTTGCGGCGATCGCGTCGGCGGCCGGTGAGTCGGATGCCACGCGTGGATGCCGATCTGTCATGGCGCGATCGTCCGCTGGTGGGACGCCGCGCACAGCGACGGCGATCACAGCGTCGGCGTATGTCCCCGCTCTGCGCCGACCGGGTCACTCGCCAAACGGCGACCGGGTCACTCGCCAAACGGCGACCGGGTCACGCGCCGTGCGCCGACCGGGTCACCGGCCGCGCGTGGACCGGGTCACCGGCCGTGCGCCGACCGGGCGGCCGGGTTCGGCCGACAAACCGCCACAACCCGGCCCTCGCGCTGGCGGCCAGGGTGCCGGTTCGCCTACGGTCAGAAATCGTGGACGCACAACGGCCGTACTCGACGGAACCCCCGCCCTGGTACAACGATCGCGACGAGATGCCGCGCGGGCAACGCGACCCGCGCTATGGCGACCGTTACCCGGACGACGGCCGTTACGGCGAGGACGCCCGGCGCGACGATCAGCCGTACGCGGACGACTCGCGGTTCGGCGACGACCAGCGCTACCGCGACGCGTACATCGCGCTACCCCGGCGGCGGCGACTCCGGTGAGCACTCGTTCGATGTGCCGGACCAGCGCCACGACGGCGAGGGTGGCCGGCCGGACCGAAACGGTGACGATGAGCGCGCCACCCGAGGCGGTCGCCGCGGGATGCGCTCCGGCCTCGAACTTCCCGAAGACGAGGTGGACCAGACCCGCGAGGAGTCGCCGCGCTATCGCACCGAGATGCTCGATCGCGGTGCGCTACGCCGCCCCGCCGACCTGGGTGACCTCGGCTCTCCGCCCGGTGGTCTCCCGGCCGCGTCCGGTCTCCTCGCGCCCGGCTCGGCCGGCTCGCCCGGTGAACGTGATGCCCAGCGGACCGAATCCGGCCGGGCCGGCGTCGGGCCCGCCGGTGCCCTCGCCGTCGTCACCGGGCTCACCGGCGACGATCCCGCCATCGCTCGGCTCGCCCTCGTCCACCGTCTACCAGGCCGGTTCCACCCCCACGCAGGCGATTCCGGCCTCCGCCGTGCCGAGTGCAACCGTCGGCGGAGCGCCGAAGGAGGCCTACCGCGCGCGCCGGTCCGGGATCGCCGGACTTCTCGGCACCGTGGCGGTCGTGGTCGAGGTCCTGGTGCTGGTCAAGGTCTTGATCGATTCGGTCACCGCGCACCCGACGAACACCGGCGGCGTCCTCGCCGGCGTGTTCGCGCTGTGTGGCGTACCCATGGTCGCGTTGGGGCTCTACGGCCTCGCGACCGGAGCGGCCATCGCGGGCGGTCCCAATGTCGGCCGGGCCTGGCTGCGGACACCGCTGGCGTATCTCCCGATCGGCCTCATCCTCCTCGTCGCCGCCGGCCTAGCGGCCTGACCCAGCCGCCTGACCGCGGTCCGGCGGTCTGAATCCCGGCGGCCGTGCGGACGGGCGCACCGATTCGGGCCCGCCGGGCGTAACGCGTACACTTGGTTATCGCGGCCACCGTGAGGTGGTCGACTTCGCGCGTCCTCGATCCGACGAGTCCTCGAATGCGGACATCACGGATCACACGGCGGTCGTCCTGGTCCCGATCTTGTGTCGGGTGGTCGGCCGGCATCGGGCGCTAGGCGGCGGGCCGACCGGCCGGCCGGACAACCAGGACCAAGGAGTATCAGACAGACATGGCCGTCGTAACCATGCGGCAGCTGCTGGAGAGCGGTGTCCATTTCGGGCATCAGACCCGGCGCTGGAACCCCAAGATGAAGCGCTTCATCTTCGCCGAGCGCAACGGCATCTACATCATCGACCTGCGCCAGAGCCTCGACTACATCGAGAAGACGTACGAGTTCGTCAAGAACACCGTCGCGGCGGGCGGCAGCGTGCTCTTCGTCGGCACGAAGAAGCAGGCCCAGGAGGCGATCGCCGAGCAGGCGTCGCGCGTGGGCATGCCCTACGTCAACCACCGCTGGCTCGGCGGCATGTTGACCAACTTCCAGACCGTGCACAAGCGGCTGCAGCGCATGAAGGAGCTGGAGTCGCTCGAGCTGACCGGCACCGCCCAGGGTTACACCAAGAAGGAGACCCTGCAGCTGTCGCGCGAGAAGATCAAGCTCACCCGGACGCTCGGCGGCCTGCGCGACATGCAGAAGACGCCGGCCGCGGTGTGGATCGTCGACACCAAGAAGGAGCACATCGCCGTCGACGAGGCGCGCAAGCTCGGCATCCCGGTCATCGCGGTGCTGGACACGAACTGTGACCCGGACGAGGTCGATTTCCCGATCCCCGGCAACGACGATGCGATCCGCTCGGCGGCGCTGCTCACCCGGGTCATCGCGGACGCCGTCGCGGCCGGCCTGATCGCCCGTTCCGGTAAGAGCCGCGGCGACGACAAGCCCGAGCCGGGCACGGTCGGCAGCGACGAGCCGCTGGCCGAGTGGGAGCAGGAGTTGCTCGCTCCCGCTGGTGCGCCGGAGGCTGCTCCGTCTGAGTCCTGATTTGGTGTTCCGGCTGCCCCGAGCCACTCTGGGCGGTCAGGCTTGATCCCGACGTGGTCGAGGCAGCCGGAACACCGGACTTGGTTGGGCTGCGTCGGCGGCACCGCGAGCCGCGAGCCTTGGAGTTGGCGTTGCGGGTTCGTCGTGCGTGGGCTTTGGAATACCTGATGGGTACGGCGTCGTTGGGCGGCCCGGGACCAGAATTAATCGACAAGATCGATTGACGATACCGAGAGAGACGAGATGGCGAACTACACCGCTGCGGACGTCAAGAAGCTCCGGGAGCTCACCGGCTCCGGGATGATGGACTGCAAGAACGCGCTCGTGGAGGCGGACGGCGACTTCGACAAGGCCGTCGAGATCCTTCGCGTCAAGGGCGCCAAGGATGTCAACAAGCGTGCCGGGCGTACGGCCGCGAACGGTCTCGTCGCCCACTCCGGCAACGCACTGCTCGAACTGAACTGCGAGACCGACTTCGTAGCGAAGAACGAGGACTTCATCGAACTCGCCCAGCAGATCGTCGAGCATGTCGCGGCGACCAAGCCGGCCGACGTCGACGCGCTGCTGGCTTCAACGCTCCCCGACGGCCGTACGGTCGCCGCCGCGGTCGAGGAGCAGTCGGCGAAGATCGGCGAGAAGCTGGTCGTCAACCGGTTCGCCGTGCTCGACGGACCGGTCGCCGTCTACCTGCACCGCAAGGCCGCAGACCTGCCGCCGCAGGTCGGCGTCATGATCGCGTACGCCGGAAAGGACTCCGACGAGGCGGCGCTGGACGACGCACGGGGCATCGCGATGCAGGTCGCCGCGATGCGGCCGAAGTACGTCACGCGGGACGAGGTGCCGGCCGACGTGATCGAGACCGAGCGCCGGGTCGCCGAGGAGACCGCCAAGGCCGAGGGCAAGCCCGAAGCCGCGCTGTCCCGGATCGTCGACGGTCGTGTCAACGCCTACTTCAAGGACTTCGTCCTGCTGGAGCAGGCGTCGGTGCAGGATCAGAAGAAGTCGGTCAAGCAGGTTCTGACCGAGACCGGGCTGACGGTCACGACGTTCGCCCGCTTTGAGGTCGGCCAGGCCTGATCGGCGGACCAGAGCAACGGATCGAGGAGGCCGCTGGCGCACGTCGCCGCGGCCTCCTCGTCTGCCGTCCGGGCCCGCTCGTCTGCTCTCGGGATCCGGTAGTCCGCCCTCGAAGCCCGTTCGTCTGCTCTCGGAATCCGGTCGTCCGCCCGTGAGGCCGAGCCATCGTGCCCATTCGTGGTGACTTTGCGGTTGTTTCGACGGTTGTATCCCGCGATCACGGTGGCAACCAGGTGGGTGCCGCTGCGGGTGTGCGGCCGGCATGGCACATTTAGGTACCCGCCATCACACGGGTTCGTGAACATCACCGGGAGGTGCGATGAGCAGTACGGCAGCGCAGGCGGCACCGATAACAAGGTCGGGGGACCGGCCTCGCCGTGTCGTGCTCAAGCTGTCCGGCGAGGTCTTCGGCGGCGGCTCCATCGGTGTCGACCCCGACGTCGTCGCGCAGATCTCCCGGCAGATAGCGGTCGTCGTACGGCAGGGCGTGCAGGTCGCGGTCGTCGTCGGCGGCGGCAACTTTTTCCGCGGCGCCGAGTTGCAGCGTCGCGGGATGGACCGGCCGCGCGCCGACTACATGGGCATGCTCGCCACCGTGATGAATTGCCTTGCGCTGCAGGACTTCCTGGAGAAGATCGGCATCGAGACGCGGGTACAGACCGCGATCAACATGGCGCAGGTCGCCGAGCCGTACATCCCCCGACGGGCCATCCGGCACCTGGAAAAGGGCCGCGTGGTGATCTTCGGAGCCGGCGCCGGCATGCCGTATTTCTCGACCGACACCGTCGCCGCCCAGCGTGCACTGGAGATCCACGCCGACATCGTGTTGATGAGCAAGAACGGCGTCGATGGCGTATACACCGCCGATCCGCGTACCGACCCAACCGCCCGTAAGCTGGATACGGTGACGTTCGATGATGCCATCGGCGGTGACCTCAGGGTCATGGACACGGCAGCGCTCGCCCTCTGCCGCGACAACAAGCTGCCGATGCTCGTGTTCGGTTCGGACGGGCCGGACACTCTCGTCCGTGCCATCAGCGGCGAGCAGATCGGCACCCTGATCACCGCGAACTGAACATCGGACGACCGTCGGCGCCGCCGGGCTGCACGCGTACCGCGGCGGCAGCCGTCGAAGGGCGACACAGCAGCCGGCTCGCCGCCACGGGCGTCCGCGGCGGCGGCCCTCACGAGTGCGGCGGCCGCCGCGGCGAACGAACGGGTCGGACCGCCCGGGCCGACAACGACGTGGGCACGGAGTGTGAAGGAGACAGCACGTGATCGACGACACCCTCCTCGAAGCCGAGGAGAAGATGGAGCGGGCGGTCGAGTTCGCGAAGGAAGACTTTGCGACGATCCGCACCGGTCGAGCCACCCCCGGCATGTTTGCCAAGATCATCATCGACTACTACGGATCGCCCACCCCCCTCACGCAGATGGCATCGATCGCGATCCCGGAGCCGAGGATGGCGATCATCAAGCCGTACGACACCGGGCAGATGGCCGCGATGGAAAAGGCCGTCCGGGATTCCGATCTCGGGGTGAACCCGAACAACGAAGGCACCCAACTGCGCATCAACCTTCCCCAGATGACCGAGGAACGCCGTCGGGAAATGGTGAAGATCGCCCGGTCGAAGGGCGAAGACGCGAAGGTCGCCGTCCGCAACGTCCGCCGCAAGGCCAAGGAAGAGCTGGACCGGATCGTCAAGGACGGCGAGGCCGGCGAGGATGACGGCCGGCGGGCCGAAAAGGAACTCGACGAGCTGACGCACAAGTACGTCGCTCATCTCGACGAGATCATCAAGCACAAGGAAGCCGAGTTGCTCGAGGTCTGATGGCCTACGATCCCACCGCCGATCGCGACGTACGTCGGGGACGCCACCGGGCGCGGCATGCCGATGCCGCGCCCGACGCGTACGACGACGCTCGCGACGAGGACTCGTACGGGTTCTCCTACGGCGACGGCGTCTCGGCCCAGCCGATGTACGGTCCGGCGCCGAACGGGCAACCGCGTCGACCGAGTCGCGGCGACGGCGGTCCGCCCACCGGCGAGATGCCGAGAGCCGGGCGCCCGCCGGCCGGTGCGACCGGTCCGGTCCCCGTCGATCCGTCATGGCGGTTGGCGCCCCCGCCGGGCGCCCCGCCCCCGCCCGGCGCCTCGCCGCCGCCCGCCGGGCCGCCGCGCGCCGCGCCGCAGCCCGTCGCCTCGCCGCCGGTGAACCGTGCGGCTATGCGAGCGCTCGATGGCCCGACCCGACCCGTGCCCCAGCTCGAGGGGCCTCGTCCCGGGCAACGCACGTCCGGACGACCCGCGGCCGGGCAGTCGCCAACCGGGCAGTCCATGGCCGGACCGTTCGCGACCACCAGGCGCCCGACCCCGATGGCCCGCGACCCGATGGCCCGCGATCGGGAACCGCACCGAACGGCACGCGGCGCTCCGACGCCGCCGACATCACATCGCTCGACTTGGGCCTGGACCGTACCCGTACCACC
Organism: uncultured Actinomycetota bacterium; assembly: GCA_963724705.1. Classification (GTDB taxonomy): domain Bacteria; phylum Actinomycetota; class Actinomycetes; order Mycobacteriales; family Micromonosporaceae; genus DASQPR01. The sequence continues at coordinate 702,435 of CAVRVS010000001.1, read as the reverse complement.
GGATCGCACGCTGCTGGGCGACCGGCCGACGCAGCGGGACCGCCCCCGGAAGCCATGCCGGACGCCGGGCCTGGCGCCGACGCTCCCAAGGTCGGCCGCGCCGGCCGGAATCTGCCAAAGGCGATCGGCGTCGGCGTGCTGCTGGCCGGGATCGTCCTCGGCTCGTTGTTCTTATGGCGCCCGGCGTTCGTCGCCGTGCTGGCGGTCGGGGCGTGCGTCGGAGTCTGGGAGATGGTGCACGCGTTCGCGCTTCCGGGCCGACGGGCAACCGTTGCGCCGCCACCAACCGCCGCGGCGCTACCGACCGGGCCGCCAGGACCAACTGGGCCGTCGCAATCAACCGGGCCATCGCAATCAACCGGGCCGGAGCACGCAGTGTCCGCGTCCCGCGCCGAACCGCCGCTCGTGCCGCTGATCGGCGGTTGTCTGGTCATGGCGCCGCTGGCCTATATCGGCGGCGTGGAGTCGCTCGTGCTCGGGCTACTGGTGACGATCCTCGCGGTGATCGTGTGGCGACTGTCGAGTGGCCCGGCCGGCTTCGCCCGGGACATCTCGGCGGCCACCCTGATCGCGGCGTACGTCCCGTTCTTGCTGTTCTTCGGCATTCTCCTGGCTCGTCCGCACAATGGCGATCTTCGCGTGCTGTCCATCCTGGCGATGGTCGTGTTGTCTGATACGGGCGGATATGCGGCGGGCGTGTTCTTCGGCAAGCATCCGATGGCACCGTCGGTTAGCCCGAAGAAATCGTGGGAGGGCCTTGCCGGGTCGCTCGTCGCCACCGGCGTGGGTGGCGCCTTCCTCATCCACTACCTCCTGCACCAGCCGTACTGGCAGGGAGCGATCATCGGGGTGGCCGTGTCGGCGGCTGCGGTCTTGGGAGACCTGGCCGAATCGATGTTGAAGCGTGATCTCGGGATCAAGGACATGAGCAACCTGCTGCCGGGCCATGGCGGCCTGATGGACCGACTCGATTCCGTGGTGTTTGCCGCCCCGACGGCATTCGTGCTGCTCGCGGTGTTTGCGCCCGTAGCCACATGACGCTGTGCGCAGGTGGGTCGACCGGGCCTCCGACCGGGGCGGCGTGGGAGGATGGAACCATCATGACCGCCCTACCGTTGCTCCCACCCCTGCCCTCTTCGCCGCCATCAACGATCGACGAACCAGCCACGGCGACCCGCGGCGACGCCGGTCCGATCGCACTTGGCCGCGGCGAGGCGGAGCCGAATGCACGCGCACGGCACCGCGCCGCGATGCCACCCCGCCACCTCGCCGATCTCGACCTGGCCGCGCGTCGGGCGGCCGTCGAGGCGCTCGGCGGCGCTCCCTTCCGGGCCAACCAGCTGTCGAACCACTACTTCGGGCGCCTCGTGCGCGACCCGGACGCGATGACCGACATCCCGGCGACCGACCGGGCCCGGCTGGCCGAGACGTTGCTCCCGCGGCTCCTCACACCGGTGCGCGAACTCGCCTGCGATGGCGGGGCGACTCGCAAGAACCTCTGGCGACTGCACGACGGCTCGCTGGTGGAAAGCGTTCTGATGGGCTATCCGGACCGGGTCACGGTCTGCGTGTCGAGCCAGGCCGGCTGCGGCATGGCATGCCCGTTCTGCGCGACCGGCCAAGCGGGGCTCACCCGCAACTTGTCCACGGCCGAGATCGTCGATCAGGTCGCTTGGTTCGCCGACGTGGCGGCACGCGGCACGCTGCCCGGCAGCCCACCACGGCTGTCGCACGTCGTGTTCATGGGCATGGGCGAGCCGCTCGCCAACTACACGCGCGTGATCGATGCCGTACGCCGTCTGACCGCGCCCGCTCCGGAGGGTCTCGGGTTGTCCCAGCGGCACATCACGGTCTCGACGGTGGGGCTCGTGCCAGCGATCGAGCGGATGATCGCCGAGGATCTGTCGGTCACTCTTGCGCTGTCACTGCACGCACCCGATGATGATCTGCGCGACGAACTCGTCCCGGTCAACCAGCGCTGGAAAGTCGCCGAGGTGCTCGATGCGGTTTGGCGCTATGCCGCACACAGCGGGCGACGTATCTCCATCGAGTACGCGATGATCAGAGACGTGAACGACCAGCCTTGGCGAGCCGATCTTCTGGGTGCGCTATTGTCCGGCCGGCTTGCGCATGTGAACCTGATCCCGCTCAATCCGACTCCGGGCAGCCGCTGGGATGCCAGCCCGAAGCCGGTGGAGCGGGAGTTCGTTCGCCGGCTGCGCGCGGCCGGTGTGGCCACCACGGTCCGGGACACCCGTGGGCGCGAGATCGACGGTGCGTGTGGGCAGCTCGCTGCAGCGGAGGTGGAGTTGTGACGAGTCAAGGTCAGCGGTTCCGGCGTCGGTCGCTGCGGCGCGGATACAAGGTCGAAGAGGTCGACACGTTCCTCGACCGGGTCGAGGCCACCCTCAACGGCGAACGCGTCGACCCGCCGGTGCGGGCCAGCGAGGTGCACGACATCGTCTTCCGGGTGAAGTTCGGCGGATACGACGAATGGCAGGTCGACCTGCATCTCGATCGTGTCGAGCGCCAACTCGCCGAGCAGGAGCCGGACGGTCAACAGATGCCGTCGGACCGCATGCCCGACCGTGGCTTCGATCGAGCGCCCGTTCCGGACCGTGGACCGGGCGGCATGGCCGGACGCGACGACCGGATGATGCCGCCGGATCGGCCTGGCTACGATCGACCCGGCTTCGACCGGCCCGGTTTCGACCGGCCGCCGGCGCCGGGTGGTCCGATGCCGGCGGCCAACCGGGCGGCCGCCCAGGGCCGGGCGGTCCTATGGGCGCGCCCGGTTCACCTGGTTCGGGAATGCCGGTCGCCGGCATGCCGGCGCCCGGATTGCCGCCGCTGCCCAATCGGCCTGCGCCGGCCAACGGGCCGACCACCAACTTCCCGCGGTACGACGACCGGGGCGACCGTGGCGAGCAGCCCGAGGGCGGCTACGGTCCGCCACCTGGGTCGTACCCGCCGCCGGGCTATCGCAACGCCGGATACGGTGGCGCTCCGCCCACCTTCGGCGGGGGCCCGGATCAGCCTCGGCCAGACCGGCCGGGACCGGAACAGCGTCCGGCCCGCCCCGGACCGGACCAGCCTCGACCGGCGCCCGGCGGATACGGTCCCGATGAACGAGGCATCCACGCCGACCGTACGGCCGAGATGCGCCTGCCTCCGCCGCCGGGCGTCCAACCACGTGACGGCGGTCCCGGACCGCGCGACGGCGGCACCTACGGGTCGCCCGGTGGTCAGCCTGGCCCCGGCGGTCCACCCGGCCGTCCGCCGGTGCCCGGCGGCTTCGGCGGTCCGGGCTCGGGCGGACAGCCCGGCCCCGGTGGGTCCGGGTGGCCCGAATCAGCCGTCCGGCCCGCCGTTGCCGCCCGACGCGCAGCACGTCGACCAACTGCGGCGGACGTTCCAGCCTCGTCGATTCGGCAGCGGCTACGACCGGGCCGAGGTGGACAACCTCTTCGAAGGCATTCTCGCGACCTTCGCCGGCCGCGGGCGGCCCGTGGCCGACGCCGAGCTCGATCCGCACCGCTTCAACCTGGTGCCCGGTGGCTACTACGAGGACGAGGTCGACGAGGCGCTACGGCAGGTAAGGGACATGCTGCGCCGGCGGTGACGACCTGCGGCTCCGGCGGTGACCACAGCCGCCGTCAGCGACAAAGCGCTCCGACACCCAGGGTGTCGGAGCGCTTTGTGTCGTATGAGCTGCTGCGTCGTATCAGCTACTGCGTCGCGTCAGCTACCGCTTCGGCTTGAGCCCGTTTCGGCGCTGGGCCCAGTCGGTGACGATGATCGCGAGAATCGTCGCCGCGATCCCGATCAGCCAGATGTCCTCGATGTGGCCCTGGTGGTTGCCGATCAACATCAACATCAGCACGACGATGGTCGCGAATCCGGCCGCGTAGGCCGCCTTCACCGGCGTTGGCTTGTGCTGATCCGGCGATGTCACTGGCTCTTCGTCCGACACGTCCAGGTCCTTCCGACACACGTGCGCTCTCCCGATCAGTGTGGCACGCCGCCGGTGCCGTCGAACGGAGGGTGGCCCGCTTGCGGGACGCGCCGGGACGCGACAGGTAGATTCGTCCGGTAAACCGGGCCTTCGCGAAGCGCGCGACGGGTCTGACAGCGACGAGGGGGAGCTACGTGCGGATCACCGGCACCGGGCACGCGAGCATGCGCATCGACACGCCCGCGGGCAGCATTCTGTGTGATCCGTGGGTGAACCCGGCCTATTTCGCGTCCTGGTTTCCGTTCCCGGACAACTCGCAGCTTGACTGGGAATCGCTCGGCAACTGCGACTACCTGTACGTGTCCCACCTGCATCGCGACCACTTCGACGCGGCCCACCTCACGCGCTTCGTGAACAAGGACGCGACCGTACTGCTGCCGGCCTACCCGACCAGCGAGCTCGAGGACGAGCTGCGCGAGATCGGCTTCCGCCGGTTCCTCGCCACCACCTCGAACGAGGTGTACGAGCTGGACGGCGGCCTCAATATCATGATCCAGGCGTTGACTTCGCCGACGGACGGGCCGATCGGCGACTCGTCGCTCTGGGTGGAGTACGACGGGGTACGGCTGCTCAACCAGAACGACGCCCGGCCGACCGACCTCATCCCGTTCGACGAGTTGGGCCACGTGCACGCGCACATGCTCCAGTTCTCCGGCGCCATCTGGTATCCGATGGTGTACGAGTTGCCGCAGTCGGCCAAGACGGCATTCGGCAAGCAGAAGCGCGACCGGCAGATGGACCGCACCATCCGCTACATCGACGACCTACGCGCGAGCTGGGTCTTCCCGATCGCCGGCCCGCCGTGCTTCCTCGACGAGGAGCTGTGGCACCTCAACGACATCTTCGGCGACGAGGGCAACATCTTCCCGGACCAGCAGGCGTTCATCGAGCACTACGAGAGCCTCGGCCGTACGAACGGCGTGATCCTGCTGCCCGGCTCGACCGCCACGGTCACCGCCGACGAGTGCACCACCACACATCCGGTCGACAGCGTTGCGGACTTCTTCGCCAAGAAGGCCGACCATCTCCAGTCGTACGCCGAGCGTCAGCGCCCGGTCATCGAGCTGGCGAAGCGCACGTGGCGGCACCCCGAAGTCGATGTGCTGCAGGGTATGAAACAGCGGATCGAGCCCCTGCTCAACGAATCGATCTACCTGGCAACCGGCGTCGGCGGCCCGGTCCGCTTCGACCTCGAACGCGACGACGACACCGTCGAGTCGATCGTCGTGGACTTTCCGGGCAAGGAGGTCCGGCCGTACGCCGACGAGAAGGTCCGCTACCGCTTCCGTACGAAGCGGGCCTACATCGAGCACCTGCTCGCCACCGATCAAGTGGACTGGGTCAACTCGCTGTTCCTGAGCTGCCGCTTCTCGGCCGCGCGGATCGGCCAGTACAACGAGTTCGTGTACGCCTTCTTCAAGTGCCTGTCCGAGGAGCGGCTGCAGTACGCCGAGGGCTGGTATGCCGAGCAGAAGCCGGATGCCGAAGACGTACGCCTGGGCGACTGGATCGTGCAGCGACGCTGCCCGCACCTGAAGGCGGACCTCACGCGGTTCGGTGTCATCGACGACCAGACGCTGACCTGCCAGCTGCACGGCTGGCAATTCGATCTCGCCTCCGGTCGCTGCCTCACCAGCGCCGGGCACGAATTGCGGTCGAAGCCGGCCGATCGCGCCGAACCCGGCCCGGTCGACGAGAAGCCGCTGGCCGAGACGCCGGTGCCCTGAGGCGCCTATGCCCTGAGACGGCCGCGCTGGCGTGGCCGGTGGCTGAGACGCCGGTCGTCCGGACAGACGTCCGTGCCATGATGTGAGCGTCAGTCGAGACCTCAGGGCGGGCGGTCGGCATGCGCGACGACGACTTCATCATCTTCGGCGGTTCGGCCAATCCGGCTCTCACCAAACAGATCTGCGGTCACCTGGACGTCGAGCCGGGCATGGGTGAGGTCATTAAATTTTCGGACGGCAACCTGTTCGTCCGCATTGGACAGAACGTCCGCGGCCGGCACGTCTACCTGGTCCAGTCGACCGTCTTCCCGACCAACGACAACTTCATGGAGTTGCTGTTCTGGCTCGACGCGTTTCGCCGCGCCAGCGCGGCGTCGGTGACCGCGATCGTGCCGTACTTCAGCTACGCCAAGGGCGACAAGAAGGACGAGCCGCGGGTGTCGATCCGGGCCCGGGTGTGCACCCAGTCGATGGAGTTGGCCGGCGCGAACCGGGTCGTGATGATGGATCTGCACGCGCCACAGATCCAGGGATTCTTCGGCATACCGGTCGATGATCTCTATGCGCTGCCGGTCCTGGTCGACGCCGTCCGCGACCTGGACCTGACCGATCTGGTCGTCGTATCGCCGGACGCCGGCTTCGCTAAGAAGGCCCGCCTCTACGCCAAACGCCTGTCCGCGCCGATGGCGATCGCCGACAAGGAACGCATCGACCACAGCGAGACCGCGCGGGTCGTGGACCTGATCGGCGACGTCGACGGCCGGCACGCGCTGATCGTCGACGACTTCACGATCACCGCCGGCACGCTCGTCGAGGTCGCCGAGTGCCTGATGTCGCGGGGTGCGCGCTCCGTGCATGCCGTGGTCACGCACGGTGTGTTCACCGGCGACGCCATGGAACGCCTCGAGAAGAGCCCGATCACGCGGCTGCTCTGCACCGACACCGTGGAAAACCAGCCGGTCGAGCTATCGCCGAAGGTCCAGGTCGTTTCGGTCGCGCCACTGTTCGCCGAGGCCATTCGCCGCATTCACGAGCGGGAGAGCGTGAGCGTGCTGTTCGCGCCGTAGACGCACGGTCAAGATCAACAGATACGGGTGGTACGGCTCACCCGCCGCTGCGCTGTGCCGCCGCGACCTGCGTCAGGTGCGTACCATCGTGGGACGTCGGACCAATGGGGGTACGGGACGGATGTCCGCGCCATTCACATCGAGCACGGCACCATCCGCGGCGGCGCCGGAGAACCGGCCGGCCGCGCTCCCGGCGCTGCTCGACGACGTGACCTCGGCAGCGGCCCACTACCGTCGCAACCACTTCGCCTATCCGCGTGTGAACTCTGGACGGATGGCGGTTGCCGGTCAGCGGGGCCGTCCGGTCGCCGTACGAGCTGACGCTCGACGATCTTCGGGCACTGCCGTCCGCCACGCACCGCGTGCTGCTGGAGTGCGCCGGTCACCGGCGCACCGAGTTCACCCCGCCGATCGGGGGCGTGCAGTGGGGTCTCGGTGCCTTGAGTCAGGCCGACTGGTGCGGCCCGGTCCTGGGCGACATCCTGGCGCGCGCGGGCGTACGTGACGACGCGGTGGAGATCGTCCTCCACGGCGCGGATCGCGGGCCATTCCCGGACGTACCCGGAGTGCACACATTCTCGCGGTCGCTTCCGCTGGCCAAGGCGCTGCATCCGGACACGATCCTGGCACTCGACATGAACGGTGCGCCGCTCACGCGCGAGCACGGCGCGCCCGTTCGCGCCGTCGTCCCGGGCTGGTACGCGATGGATTCGGTCAAGTGGCTGACTGGCATCGAGGTCGTCACCGAGCCGTTCCGTGGTGCGTTCCAGGAGCTGGACTACCGCTTCCAACCGGCCGGGGAGACCGGCATCGGCACCCGTCTCGACCTGATGCCGCCGCATGCGCTGTTCGTTTCGGTCGCAGACGGCGACGCGGTTGCCGGTGGGCACCTCGAAATCACCGGCATCGCGTGGGCCGGAGCGGGCGTCGCGTCGGTGGAGATCCGTGTGGGCGCCGGCGCTTGGGAGTTGGCGAAGATCACGTCGAGTCGCGATCCCTACCAGCGGGTGGTCTGGCGGGCGGTCGTCGACGTCGCCGCAGGTCAGCCGATCACACTGGCCGTACGCGCGATCGACGAAGCGGGCACCACGCAGCCCGATGCACCGGTCTGGAACAAGCGCGGCTACGCCAACAACAGCGTCCAGCGCATCGAGGTCAGCGTCGTCTAGCCGGGTCGCTGGCGCTTTCGGCCAAGACAGGCGCGTCGTGGCCCCGTACCCGCCACTGTTTCGGGAGCAACCGGCCGGCGACCGCGATGGCGAGTCCCAAGCCGACGGCGACGAACAGCGCGCCCCGAAGCGTGGTGGCGTCCGCGAGCAAGCCGATGACGACCGGTCCGAGCAGTAGCCCGGCATAGCCGAGCGTGCCCGCGAGCGCGATGGAGGCGGCCGCCCGGGTCGGGTCGATGTCCCCAGCCAGCGAGAACGCGATCGGCGCGACCGCACATACGGCGATGCCGATGAGCAGGTAACCGACCAAGCCGACCCACGGGTTGTGTGCGGTTATCGCGAGGGTGAAGGCCGCCGACGTGGCGAGACCCGACACCGAAACGAGGGTACGGGTGCCGATCGCGGCCCGGACGCGGTCGCCGACCAACCGGCCGCCGAGCGCGCCGAGCTCGAAGGCGGGGTAGGCCAGCGCGGCCAGCGATTGGGAAGCGTGCAAGTCGTCGTTCATGTGGATGCCGCTCCAGTCGGCCACTGACCCTTCGACCATGAACGCGGCGAACGCGATACCGCCGACGAAGTACGCGATGCCCGGCAGCCGACCGCGGCGTCTCGGCGTGTCGGCCGTTTCTTGGCCGGTCGCGAGATAGGTCGGTCCGAGCGCGACGGCGAGTGGCGTTGCGACGACGGCCGCGCCGACGACGCTCTCGCCGAACGACAGCCCGGCCGCGGCGGTGAGCGATCCGGCGATTCCGCCGAGCACCGCACCCATGCTCCAGCCGGCGTGCATGCCGTTCATGAGATGCCGGTCGTAGGCGCGCTCCAGCGCCGCGGCGTGGGTGTTCATCGAGATGTCCAGCACGCCGAACGCCATCCCGAACACCGCCGACGCCGCAAGCAGCCACGGATATGTGTTCGCCAGCCCGATCGGGGCCAGTGTCACGGTGCTGGCCGGTCCGGCGATCCGCAGCGCCGTACGGGTGCCGACGCGGGCCACGATCCGCTGGGTGAACTGCATCGTGATCAGAGCGCCGCCGCCCCAGAACAGCACCACGATGCCGACCTTGCTGGGGTCGAGATCGAGCTTGTCGACGAGCGCCGGTGTCCGCACGACCCAGACGGCGCTGATCGCGGCCGCGAGCGCGAACGTGAGAACGGTGCCGATGCGAGCCCGGCGCAGCGTCGCTGGCGGATACGCCGTCGCGGCGCCGGTCGACGTCATTTCTCGATCGTGTCGGAGCGGGATCACTGCTGGCGCGATACGGCGGAACGCGGTACCAGGAAATATGCCTTCCGGCTCGCCCAGGCGACATTCCCGCCCTGACCGCCTACCACTCTGCTGGCGCCGGTGCGTGCAGAGCGATAGGGCACAAACGGTCGTTCTGCGGTCCTACCGACTCTGCTGGCGTCGGTGCGTGCAGAGCGTAGGACACAACGGTCGTTCTGGGTCCTACCACTCTGCTGGCGCATGCGCGCAGAGCGTAGTAGCCGAGCAATAACCTCGCCGGCGCGAGCGTCAAGTCGCCTTGACGAAGGCGTAAGTGTCAACTAACGTTGACGTCATGAGTGAGGTCAACGAGCTCGCGGTTGCCGCTGGCGGCGCCGACGCACGGACCGGCCTTCGCGCCGCCCTCGCGCTGCGACGGCTGGCCGAACGCCTCGAAGCGCTCCAGGTCAGCAACGCCCGCCGCCAGGGCTGGTCGTGGCAGGAGATCGCGGACGCGCTCGAAGTGAGCAAGCAGGCCGTGCACCAGAAGCACGCAGCGCGTGCCGCGACGCCGGAGACACCGGCGCGCCGGCGGGCGACACGGGAGGGTTGAGGATGTTCGAGCGATTCACGACGTCCGCGCGCGAGTCGGTTCAGCGCGCCCGGGGCGAGGCAATTGCGGCGCACCGCCGCTACATCGGCACCGAGCACATCCTGATCTCGCTGCTGGCGACGGACCGCGGCGTGGCGTATGGGGTGCTGAGTTCCGCCGGCCTGACCGCCGACGGGGTTCGCGCCGAGGCGTTGCGCCTGGTGCCGCCGCCGGCGGATCCGCTCGGGCCGGCCGACGCGGAGGCGTTGCGCGCAATCGGGATCGACCTCGACGCGGTGATCGCCAGTGTCGAGAGCACGTTCGGCGAGGGCGCGCTGCGCGCGCCCGACGACGACGGACCGCGCCGCCGACGCGGCCTCTTCCGGCGCGGCGCCGGCGTGCCAACGGCGTCATATGACCATCCACACTTCAGCCCTCGGGCCAAGAAGGTGCTCGAACTGTCGTTGCGCGAAGCGCTCCGGCGTGGCGACGACTACATCGGTGCAGAGCACATACTGCTCGGTCTGATCCGCGAGGGTGAGGGTCTGGCCGCGAAGATCCTTACCGACACCGGGCTCTCCCTCGACGCACTGCGCACGGCGGTCGACCGCGGTCTCGACGAGGCGGCATAGGGCGCCAACGATCGTTCGGCGGGCTGATCGGTGCGCGCAACGGCGCTCCGGTCCGCCGGCACGGGCATAATCGGGCCATGACTGACGCGAAGCCACAGGTGCGGCTGACGGACGACGTGTTCATGCCGATGGTCGGCTTCGGCACCTGGCAACTTGCCCCCGCGGTGGCGTACGAGTCGACGCGGGCCGCGATCGACGCCGGCTACCGGCTGATCGACACGGCCACCATGTACGGCAACGAGGCCGACGTCGGCCGCGCGATCAAGGACAGCGGCGTGCCGCGCGAGGATCTGTTCGTCACCACGAAGCTGCCGCCGGAGCGCGCGAACCGCGTCCGGGCAACGATCGAGGACAGCCTTCGGCTTGCTCGGACTCGACCACATCGATCTGTGGCTCATCCACTGGCCGCCGAGCGGGACGGCCGGGGTGGACACCTGGCGGGAGTTCCTCGACATCCGCGATGCCGGACTCACCACGACGGTCGGCGTCAGCAACTACGACCTCGATCAACTCGACGAGCTCGTCGAGGCGACCGGCGAGGGTCCGGTCGTGAACCAGATCTCCTGGAGTCCGAAGCGTTTCGACCGTACGGTGCTCGACGGGCACCGCGAGCGCGGCGTTGTGCTCGAGGGCTACAGCCCGCTCAAGAAGACGAATCTCGACGACCCGACACTGGTCGATATCGCCGGCGCGCACGGTGTCACACCGGCGCAGGTCGTGTTGCGGTGGCACATCGAGCACGAGACACCGGTCATCCCGCGCTCGTCCAAGCCCGAGCGCGTCGTGTCCAACTTCGACATCTTCGGCTTCAACCTGACGCCGGACGAGGTCGCGCGCATCGACGCGATGGGCGGTTGACTGCGCCGGCACGGCATCCGTGGTCGCCTCGGTCGGCTCCGACGGTCCGCGCGGCGCCGGCTGGGTCGGCACTGAGTCCAGGATGGCGAAGATGACGACGGCGGAAGGCGCGACCGGACGGTTGTGGGGGACAATGGCGCCGTGAGTCCACCGCGCGAGATCGTCCTCCTCGGTTCCACGGGTTCGATCGGCACCCAGGCGATCGAGATCGTTCGCGCCAATCCGGACCGGTTTCGCGTCGTCGCGCTCGGCGCCGGCGGCGGAAACGTCGAGCTACTCGCGACGCAGGCCCTCGAACTGGGTGTCGAGATCGTCGGGGTCGCCCGCGCGTCGGTGGCACAAGATCTCCAGCTCGCGTTCTATGCCGTGGCTCAGCAACGCGGTTGGGCGACCGGTGACTTCCGACTGCCGAAGATCGTGGCCGGGCCCGGACGCGATGACCGAGCTCGCGAGCTTTCCGTGCGACACCGTGCTCAACGCCGTGGTCGGGTCGCGCGGCCTCGCGCCGACGTTGGCCGCGCTCCGGGCCGGCCGGACGCTGGCGCTGGCCAACAAGGAATCGCTGGTCGCCGGCGGACCACTCGTACGGGCGGTGGCGAAGCCGGGCCAGATCGTGCCGGTCGATTCGGAGCACTCGGCGCTCGCTCAATGCCTGCGCTCCGGTGCCCCGCGCGAGGTACGGCGGCTGGTGCTGACCGCGAGCGGCGGACCGTTCCGGGGGCGTAGCCGCGCCGAACTCGGCGACGTGACACCCGAGCAGGCACTGCGTCACCCGACCTGGAACATGGGCCCGGTCGTCACGATCAACTCGGCGACCATGGTCAACAAGGCGCTCGAGGTGATCGAGGCGCACGAGCTGTTCGGCACCCCGTACGGTGATATCTCGGTCACAGTTCACCCGCAGTCGGTCATCCATTCGATGGTCGAGTTCCGGGATGGTTCGACCCTGGCCCAGTGCAGCCCGCCCGACATGCGCCTGCCCATCGCCCTGGCCCTCGGGTGGCCCGATCGGGTCGATGCGGCCGCCACTCCGGTGGACTGGACAAAAGCCCACGAATGGCAATTCCTTCCGCTCGATGAGCAGGCGTTTCCGGCCGTACGGCTGGCCAAGGCGGCCGGCGTTACCGGGCACTGCCGGCCGGCCATCTACAACGCGGCGAACGAGGAGCTCGTGGCCGCTTTCGCCGACGGTCGGCTGCCGTTCCTCGGCATCGTGGATTCCTTGGAGTCCGTGTTGGCCGATGCCCCGGACTTCGCGGAACCAGGTACCGTCGAAGACGTTCTCGCGGCCGAGTCCTGGGCGCGTGGCCATGCGCGGACCCGTGTGGCGGCCGTGACGGAAGGGTCGTAGATGTTGAAGATCATCGGCATCGTGCTGTTCGCGCTGCTGATCCTCCTCTCCGTGTGCCTGCACGAGGCCGGGCACATGGTCACCGCGAAGGCCTTCGGCATGAAGGTCACCCGCTATTTCGTCGGCTTCGGCACGACGTTGTTCTCCTTCCGCCGCGGCGAGACCGAATACGGCGTCAAGGCGCTCCCGCTGGGCGGCTTCGTCAAGATCGTCGGTATGACGCCGCAGGACGATGACGTCGCGCCCGAGGACGAGCCCCGCGCGATGTGGCGATTCCCGGTGTGGAAACGCACGATCGTCATGGCCGCAGGGTCGTTCACCCACTTCGTCCTCGGCTTCGTGCTGCTCTGGATCGTGGTGTCGTTCGTCGGCATCACGAACCCGAAGTGGGAGAAGTTCCTCTCCTCCGACGACGCGACGATCAACGCGTCGGCGCCGTACGTCGCGGTCGCGCCCTGCGTGCCGGCGGCGGCCGACGGGACGAACTGCAATACGGCGATCGCCCCGGCGAAACAGGCCGGCATCACTAACGGCGACGAGATCACCGCGGTGAATGGGACCGCCGTCCACGACTATGGCGACCTGGTCGCCGCCGTACGCAACGCCAAGCAATCGTCGGCCACGGTCACGTTCGTGCACGACGGTCAGGCACGGACCACGAATCTTCAGCTGGCACCGGTCAAGCGAGCGCCGCTCAACGACCCGAAGGGCACACCGGTCGACACGTTTGCCATCGGGGTCAGCCCGAGCCTGCCGGCGAACGTGCCGCTGAACGTCACGTACGGCCCGGTTGACGGCGTCGCCCACGCCGGAGCGCTGGCCGGAAGCACGTTCACCGGCATCGGCTCGGCGCTCAAGCATCTGCCGGGCAAGGTTCCGGGCCTGTGGCGAGCCCTGTCCGGTCAGCCACGTGACCCCAACGGGCCGATCAGCGTCGTCGGCGCGAGCGAACTCGGCGGTCAGACGGTCGCATTGGGCCAGTGGGGCGTGTTCCTGCTGCTCGCCGCCGCGCTCAACTTCTTCGTCGGCGTGCTGAACCTCTTCCCACTTCTGCCCCTGGACGGCGGACATATCGCGATCGCGTGGTATGAGAAGGTCCGCTCGTGGCTCGCGCACAAGCGCCGGCGGCCCGAACCGGCCCGAGTCAACTACTACAAGCTGGTGCCGATCACGAACGCCGTTATCGTGGTCCTTGGAGCTTTCTCGCTGCTCACGATCCTGGCCGACATCATTAACCCGATCAACATCTTGCAGTGAGGGTGATCTCGTTTTGACAGCTATCAACCTCGGTATGCCGGCCGCCCCGCCGGCGCCCCTCGCCCCGCGCCGGCAGAGCCGCCAGATCATGGTCGGTTCGGTCCCGGTCGGAGGTGGCGCTCCGGTCTCCGTCCAGTCGATGACGACGACACTGACGTCGGACGTCAACGCGACCCTCCAGCAGATCGCGGAGCTGACCGCGTCCGGCTGCCAGATCGTCCGGGTCGCCGTGCCGTCCCAGGACGACGCGGACGCGTTGCCGGCGATCGCGCGCAAGTCCCAGATCCCGGTGATCGCCGACATCCACTTCCAGCCGAAGTACGTCTTCGCCGCGATCGACGCCGGCTGTGCGGCCGTCCGGGTGAACCCGGGCAACATCCGCCAGTTCGACGACAAGGTCGGCGAGATCGCACGCGCGGCCATGGACGCCGGCATCCCGATCCGGATCGGCGTCAACGCCGGCTCGCTGGACAAGCGGCTGCTGGAGAAGTACGGCAAGGCGACGCCCGAGGCGCTGACCGAATCGGCGCTGTGGGAATGCTCGCTGTTCGAGGAGCACGGCTTCCGCGACATCAAGATCTCGGTCAAGCACAACGACCCGGTCGTGATGATCAAGGCGTACCGGCTCCTCGCCGAGCGGTGCGAGTACCCGCTGCACCTCGGCGTGACCGAGGCCGGCCCGGCGTTCCAGGGCACGATCAAGTCGGCGGTGGCTTTCGGCGCACTGCTCGCCGAGGGCATCGGCGACACGATCCGGGTGTCGCTGTCCGCGCCGCCGGTCGAGGAAGTCAAGGTCGGCACGGCCATCCTCGAATCGCTCGGCCTCAAGGAGCGCGGTCTGGAGATCGTGTCGTGCCCGTCCTGCGGTCGCGCCCAGGTCGACGTGTACACGCTCGCCGACCAGGTGACGGCCGCGCTCGACGGCTTCCCGGCGCCGCTGCGTGTCGCCGTCATGGGTTGTGTCGTGAATGGACCGGGCGAGGCCCGTGAGGCCGATCTCGGGGTCGCGTCCGGCAACGGCAAGGGTCAGATCTTCGTCAAGGGCGAGGTCATCAAGACCGTGCCCGAGTCGCAGATCGTCGAGACGCTGGTCGAAGAGGCGCTGCGCCTCGCCGATGGCATGGGCATCGAGTTGCCCGAGGAACTGCGCGGCCTGACCGGTCCGACCGTGACCGTCGGCTAACCCCGACCGCAGACCACAGCAACGTGCTTCGGCCCGGCTCCCGATGAGGGAGCCGGGCCGAACGTCTGTCACGCCACGCTCCGGCGGCCCGCGATCGGGCCGACCATTCTTGGCGACGCCTGCTAGCCTTCGGCGCGAATCGCTCGCTCGTCGTGCGCCCGCGCGACGGCGGGTACGGCACCCGACAGGGGGACGTATGGGGCTGATGGACAAGATCCGCGGCGAGTTCATCGACATCGTCGAGTGGCTCGACGACAGCCGCGACACGATCGGTCTGGCGCTTCCCGCGCTACGACAACGAGATCAAGATGGGCGCGAAGCTCGTCGTCCGCGAGTCGCAGGTCGCCGTCTTCGTCAACGAGGGCCAGCTCGCCGACGTCTTCACCCCGGGCACGTACACGCTCGAGACGCAGAACCTGCCGATCCTGTCCACCCTCAAGGGCTGGAAGTACGGCTTCGACTCGCCGTTCAAGGCCGAGGTCTACTTCGTCTCCACCCGGCTGTTCACCGACATGAAGTGGGGCACGCAGAACCCGGTCATCGTGCGGGACCCCGAGTTCGGCATGGTCCGGCTGCGCGCCTTCGGCGCGTACGCGGCTGCAGGTCGTCGACCCGGCCACGCTGCTGCGACGAGCTCGTCGGCACCGACCCGCAGTTCCGCACCGAGGAGATCGCGCGAGTACCTGCGCCAGACGATCGTCGGCCGGCTCGCGACGGCGCTGGCCGACCGCGCATCTGCCGGTGCTCGACCTCGCCGCCAACCAGCAGGACGCATCGCGGCCGACGCTGGCCGGCGACGCTGACCGACGAGCTCGCGCCGACTGGGCATCGCGATCCCGAAGTTCGTCATCGAGAACATCTCGCTGCCGCCCGAGGTCGAGGCAGGCCGTCGACAAGCGCAGCCAGATGGGCGATCGTCGGCGACCTCGACCAGTACACCCAGTTCCAGACGGCCAACGCGATCGACGACGCGGCCCGCAACCCGGGCGGCGGCGCCGGCGAGGGCATCGGCCTCGGCCTCGGGATGGCGGTCGGCCAGCGGATGGCGGCCGGGTCGGCCAGCCGGGCGCCCGACACGCGGCCGGCGCGCCGGACCGCCGCCGCTGCCGACGCAGGCACAGTGGTACATCGGCGTCAACGGCGAGCAGCAGGGCCCCTACGACCGGCGGCGCTCACCCGGCACGCCTCCGACGGCACGCTCACCGCGACACGCTGGTCTGGAAGGCCGGCATGAGCGCGTGGGCCGCCGCCGCCGACGTGCCCGAGGTCGCGGCGCTTCTCGGCGCCGTCCCGCCGCCGCTGCCGCGGTCATGACCGAGTCGCCCGCGCCGCCCCCGATGCCGGGGCGGCCACGATTCCCGCGCCGCCGGCGCGAGTGCCGGCCCAGAATGCCTCGGCACCGGACGCGCGGCACGCCGCTGACGTACGCGTGCGCGGGCTGCGGCGCCCGGGTGGAGTTCGCGCCCGGTACGGCTGCGCTGCGGTGCCCGTACTGCCAGCACGAGCAGGCGATCGATCCCGGCCGCCCGGTACGATCCGCGAGCACCCGTTCGACGAGCTGGCGCGCCGGCCGCGTACGGCACTGGCGTCGCACGTCTGGACCTGCCAGAAGTGCGGCGCGACGACGGACAGCGACCTGCTCGCCGAGCAAATGCCAGTTCTGCGGCGCGCCGCTGGTCGACGCGGGCGAGGCCAACGAGCAGATCGCGCCGGAGGCGGTGCTGCCGTTCGAGGTCGACCGGGCCGGCGTCCGGTCGGCGTTGCGTGAGTGGGTGGCGTCGCGCTGGTTCGCGCCGCGGAACTTCCGTTCGGTCTCCGAGGCCGAGTCGCTGTCCGGCACGTACGTGCCGCACTGGACGTTCGACGCCGACACGACATCGGACTACGTCGGCCAGCGCGGCGACCACTACTGGGAGACCGAGACCTACACGACGACCGTCGACGGGCAGACCCAGACGCAGACCCGCCAGGTCAGCGCACGAGGTGGACCCATGCGTCCGGCCGGGTCGCCCGCGCGTTCGACGACGTGATGGTCCGCGGCACCGGCGCGGCTCATCGAGGAGCATCAGGACAAACTGGAGCCGTGGCCGCTCGGTGCCGCGGTGGCGTACCAGCCGGAGTACCTGGCCGGCTACAGCGCGCTGCGGTACGACGTCGAGCCCGAGCGCGGCCTCGCGGTGGCCGCAACAGAGCAGATGGCCAAGGTCATCGAGCGCGACTGCCGCAACGACATCGGCGGCGACGAGCAGCGGGTGCACAACGTGTCGACGAGCTACGCCGACGTCATGTACAAGCTGATGCTGCTGCCCGTCTGGGTCGTCGCCTACCTGTACGCCGGCAAGACCTGGCAGGTGCTCGTCAACGGCCGCACCGGCGAGGTGATCGGATCACGGCCGTACAGCAAGGTGAAGATCGCCGCCGCCGTGCTGGCCGCGCTCATCGTCATCGCCGCGGTGATCGTCGCGCTGGTCGTCGCCCATCGCGGCGGGTGACGATCGCCCTACTCGGCATCGGCCAGGATCGCGTAGAGCTTGCGCTTGGTCTCGTTGAGCACATCGACGGCGCGGTTCCACCGCTCCTGGTCGCGCTCGTATCCGATCTGGCGCAGTGCCATCGCGATCCCGGCGATCGCTTCACGGGTGTCGTGGCCGCTGGCCACCGTCTCGCGCGCTGAAGTCGGCCCACGGCGCGTTCGCGGCCGCGGCGGTGGCCTCGGTCTGGCCGGCCTCGGTCAGCGTGTACGCCTTCCGGCCGGCGCCCTCGTCGCTCTTGATGAGCCCCTCGTCCTCGAGAAGCTGCAGCGTCGGGTAGACCGAACCGGGGCTCGGTCGCCAGACACCGCCGGTGCGCTGATCGAGTTCCTGGATCATTTCGTACCCGTGCATGGGACGTTCGGTGAGCAGGGCGAGGATCGCGGCGCGAACGTTGCCCCGCCGACCGCCTCGACCGCCACGGCCGTGATGGCGCGGGCCGAAGCCGGGGCCGAAGCCCGGACCGCCGGGCCGAAGCCAGGACCACCGGGTCCGCCCGGACCGAAGCCGGGAACGGTGGGCCGAAGCCGCCGCCGCGGCGCATGCGCCGACCGCGCTCGCGCGACTCGTGGCCGTGCTCGTGTTCATGGTGCTCGTGATGGTGGTAATTCATGATCATTCCTCCTACGGACTGTTCTTGGATGTGTCGACGATATATCGGTAAGCTATCGAACGCAAGCCGGCCGTCAGAACGTGAGACGGGCGCCACACTGGATGCTGCGTCCGCGCTCCGGTTCTGGCACGCTTGACGTGTGTTGACGGCGGACGTACGGCTGCTCGGGGACGCCGAGCGTGCCGCGGTGGAACGCGTCCTCGATCGTGCGCCCTACGCGGCGGCACCGGTGGCCGAACAGGTGGCCGCGCACGGCCTGGAGTGGTGGCGGGCCGAGGCCCGGGTCTTCGGTTACGGTCCGCGACGGCAGCTGGAATCCGTGTGCTGGCTGGGCGCGAACGTGATCCCGGTCGAGGCGACGCCGCCGGCCGTCACCGCATTCGCCGATCTCGCCGCCGTCAATCCGCGGCAGTGTTCGTCCATCGTCGGACCGGCCGATGCCGTCCTCGGCTTCTGGGATCGCATCGCTCCGGTGTGGGGGAGCGCACGCGAGGTGCGCCCATGCCAGCCACTGCTGGCCGTGGACGCACCGCCGCGCCGTTCAGGCCGATCCGGCCGTACGGCTGGTCCGGCCGGACGAAATCAACGCGCTCTTCCCGGCCGCGGTCGCGATGTATACCGAGGAGGTCGGCGTTTCGCCGTTGGCGGATCGGGGCGAACACCGCTACCGGCAACGGATCGCCGATCTCGTCCATTCGCGGCGGGCGTACGCACGCTTCATCGACGGCCGGGTCGTGTTCAAGGCCGAGCTCGCCGTCGTCACCAAGCACACCGCTCAGGTGCAGGGCGTCTGGGTCGATCCGGCCTACCGCGGCCGCGGGCTGGCGGTGACCGGCATGGCCGCCGTTGTCCGCGACGCACTGCGCCGGGTAGCTCCCGCCGGTCAGCTTGTACGTCAACGATTTCAACGAACCGGCCCGGCGGGCGTACGCGCGGACCGGATTCCGTGAGGTCGGCACGTTCGCGACCGTTCTGTTCTGACGCCGGCGTCCTTCTGACCCGGCGCGAAACGCCTGACCCGACCTCGGCGCATCGGCTAATGGTCTATTTCTGAGGGATTTACGGGCACGGCTCATTGACAGGCATTTCCCGCCGGTCGATCATCAGCCTCACGGTGACATCGGTCACACGCGTACCCACCTCCACCTGCACTGGCATCTCCGAGCGCTATCTGCGCGGCACGTGCTGTCTCGGCATGTGCCGTCTTCAGCTGGATTCGGCGTCTGGAGTCAACGATGAGCGATCCCTGCAACGTCATCACCCGTCGCGTCGGCGGCCGTCCTCGACGACGAGGCGTGCCTCGCGGAACTCGGCTACAAGCAGGAACTGCACCGCCGGTTGTCCGGCTTCTCGAACTTCGCCGTCTCGTTCTCGATCATCTCGATCCTCGCCGGCTGCATCACGTCGTACGGCATCGCGATGCACAACGGCGGCCCGTTCGCCATCACGATCGGCTGGTTGATCGTCGGTGGCCTCGTCACCCTCGTCGCGCTGGCCATGGGCGAGGTGTGCTCGGTCTACCCGACCGCCGGTGGCCTCTACTGGTGGGCGTACGCGGTCGCGACGAAGAACAAGGCGCATGGGCCTGGTTCGCCGGCTGGTTCAACTTCCTCGGTCAGGTGGCGGTCACCGCTGCCATCGACTACGGCGCCGCCTGGACGACGACGACGTTCTTCGGGCTCGTTCTCGGCTTGAAGTACACCCTGCTGAACACATTCATCGTGTTCCTGTGCATCATCGCGCTGCATGGACTGCTCAACACGTTCGGCGTGAACCTCGTCAAGCTGCTCTCCAACATCAGCGTGTGGTGGCACATCGCCGGCGTCGTTGTCATCCTTGCCATCCTCTGGGTCGTGCCGGATCACCACTACCCGATCGGCCAGGTGTTCACGGGCACGTTCAACAGCACCGGCCTGCACGGCGGCGGCGCCGCGATCTACGCATTCCTCATCGGTCTGCTGATGGCGCAGTACACGTACACCGGCTACGACGCGAGCGCGCACCTGTCGGAGGAACACACGACGCGGCCCGCAAGGCACCGCAGGGCATCGTGATGTCCGTCGTCGTGTCGGTCGTCGCCGGATTCTTCCTGCTCTTCGCCGTCACTGGGCGATCCAGGACTACGCGGGCGAACTGAACGCGGCGTTCCCGCCGGCGCAGATCTTCATCGACGCGGCCGGACGGCACACCGGCGAGTTCCTGCTGTTCATCTGCGTCCTGGCGCAATTCTTCTGCGGCATGGCGTCGGTCACCGCGAATTCACGCATGGCGTTCGCCTTCAGCCGGGACGGCGCGTTGCCGGGTTCACGGTGGTGGAGCCAGTGAACGCGCGGACCGGTACGCCGACCAACTCGATCTGGCTGTGCGTCGTCTGCTCGACGATCCTCGTTCTGCCGCGTGCTCACGAGCATCATCGCGTACGCGGCGACGACGGCGATCGCGGTCAT
Organism: uncultured Actinomycetota bacterium; assembly: GCA_963724705.1. GTDB lineage: Bacteria > Actinomycetota > Actinomycetes > Mycobacteriales > Micromonosporaceae > DASQPR01. The sequence goes on along the minus strand of CAVRVS010000001.1, from coordinate 681,789 downwards.
CGGCCTTTACGTGGTGTACGTCATTCCGGTCTACCTCCGGTTGCGGGACAAGGATTTCCGGGTCGGTCCCTGGAACCTGGGACGCTGGAGCAACCGATCGGTGGACGGCGGTCGTCTGGTCGGCATCGACTGCGTCCTGTTGATCCTTGCGACGACCTACCCGATCACCGGTTCGAACTTCAACTACACAATCGTCGCTGTGGCGGTCGTGCTCGGTGGCGCCTCGATCTGGTGGGCGCCCTCGGCCAAGAACTGGTTCACCGGCCGCGCAGAACATCGACGGTGGGACGCTCGCGGACGCGGCCGGCGTGCCGGTGCCACGTGACCGCGGCCGGTGCAGACCTGGCCGCGGCCGGGACACCACGGATGCGCCCAACGGCAACGACCGACGACGTAACACCGACCGCACGAACGATGCCCGGTGGGCGCGGCTCTCGCGTCCGCCCGCATAGGTCGAGGCAACGGCCGAGGAGTGCGGGGGCATGGGTGAGCCAGCGACGGTGACCATCGGCCGACCGACAGAGAACGAGGCCGAGCGTCGATCTCGCCAGCCGCGCCGTGCCGCACCGTCCGGAGCAGGGGCGGCGGCGGTGTGGCGTCCGGCGCGCGGCGGCAACGCGTTCGAGATCACGGTCGCCGACCTCACACAGGCCATCCGGCGTGGCATGGTCGCGGGGCGATCAGCTCCCACCCGAACGTGAATTGGCCGAGCGGCTTGCGGTGAGTCGGGTGACGTTGTGCGAAGCGATCGGCGAACTGGGCGACGCCGGCTACCTCGAGACGCGCCGTGGTCGGGCCGGTGGAACGTTCGTCGTGTATCGCGACGCGCTGGCGATGCGCGGGTCCGACGAAGGCGGCCGCGCTCGCCGCTAGACTTGGGCGAAGAAGCTGGACGATGCGCTCGATTCCGCCGCGTCGTCGAGCCGGTAAGCGGGGCTGGCCGCCACCCGTACCCTTGCCGCCGGTGAGCGCTGCGCACCTGTCGGCCTGCCTGGCCGCGGCGGGCTACGACCGCGGCCGATCCGCCCAGTCGCCGATTCCCGGTCGCACTCCGCGCATCGGCGTCAGTCAGCGGCCGCTGATCGCCCCAGCGGCGGTGCGCGACGTCCAGGCGACGATCTACGCCTGCTGGATCCGATCCCGAGCGCATCGAACGGATCGAGCCGACTCCGACGCGCAGCACCGTCTGGATCGTGGAAGCGATCCTGGTGGGTGATGCGAGGGCTGTGTGCACGGCGATGCAGGAGCATTGCGACGGCACCGCCGAGTTGTTGCTCGGTCTGCTTGGGTGACCGGTCCATCGGACGGTCGCCAGTGTCGGCTCGGCCGGGAGTTCGGCCGGTGATAGGCCCTCGCGTGCGCCGACCAACACGTCATCTACAAGAACGGCGCCAAGGAGATCGCCGCGCAGGAGGGCATGGCGTTGACCTTCATGGCCAAGCCGAACCAGCGCGAGGGCAATCCTGCCACATCCACTTCTCCTTGCGCCATCGACGGCGGCCCGGCCATGGCCGCGACGGGCTGGTGCATCTCGTCCCGGCCTGGGTGAATCGGTGCTGGCCGGACATGCTCGCGAGCATGTAGAATTCAGCCTGCTTTACGCGCCGAACGTGAACTCGTACAAGTGGTATCAACCCGGTTGTTCGCGCCGATCGCGCTGCGCTGGGTCGCGACAACCGTACGTGTGCGCTGCGGATGGTCGGGCACTCGGCCGAATCGGCGCCCGGTAGTAGAAAACCGTACGCCCGGCGGCGACGTGAACCCGTACCTGGCGATCGCCGGCATGGTCGCCGCGGCGCTGTTCGGCATCGAGAACGACCTGACCCTGGAGCCGGAGTACCCGGGCAACGCGTACGGCGACACCGAAGGGCTCCGGATGCCGGGGACCCTGCGGGACGCCCTGAGTGCGTGGGAGTCGTCGCCGGTCGCAGTGGCCGCGTTCGGCGATGAGGTCGTCGCGCACTACGCGCAACAACGCACGCGTGGAGCTGGCCGCGTTCGACGCTGAACCACCGATCGGGAAGCTCATGCGTGGCTTCGAGCGATTGTGACGACGGACGTCGAAGGCCCCAGGCGTCTGGCACGCGCCCCGACGCGGGCCGTGCCGGGGAAGAGGCGACCGGCCGCTGTGGGGCGGCCGGGCGGTGGGGGGAACAGGGCCTGGCGGGAGGCATCGGGACGAGCTGGTCAACAACGAAGCGGTCGGCGCGCATCCACCGACCCGGGCGGCCTGGATGCAACTGATCAATCTGGCCACCGGAACGGCACTCCGGACGGTTGAGCCGACCTCGCTGGCCGAGAACTGACGCGGCCATCGAGCGTTCGAGGGGGGCGTTCGATGGTTGGCGTCGGGTCTCGCCCGGCGATCGTGCGCGTCTCCTGCGTCGCTTCGCGGCCGTCGTGGACGCCCATATCGATCAGCCCGCCGTGCTTCGAGGTCGCGAACTCCTGGCGGCACACGATCGGCAACGCGCGGTGGGAGGCGGGAAACGTACGCGCGCGCCGCCGTCCTGCACTTCTTCGCCGGCGCGCCGGAACGCCTGCACGGCAAGCAGATCCCGGTGCCGGGCGGCGTCGACCTCACATTCCACGAACCCCTCGGCGTCGTCGGTGTCATCGCGCCGTGGAACTTTCCGATGCTGATCGCCGGCTGGGAATTCGGGCCGGCGCTCGCGGCCGGCAACACCGTCCTGTTGAAGCCAGCCGAGGTCACGCCGCTGACCGCGACGGCCTGGCCGACCTGCGCTTCAAGGCTGGACTGCCGAATGAGTCTCCACCGTGCTGCCGGGAAAGGGATCGGTCGTCGGGCAACGGCTCGTCACGCATCCGGCCGTACGGAAGGCGCGAACTCCACCCGCTCCACCGAGGTCCGGCAAGGAGATCATGGCCGGCTGCGCCGACCAGGTGAAGCGCGTAACGCTCGAACTCGGCGGCAAGTCGGCCAACATCGTCTTCGCCGACGCGGATCTGGAGAAGGCGGCCGCGGCCGCGCCAGCTGGCGTGTTCGACAACGCCGGCCAGGATTGTTGCGCGCGCTCACGGATTCTGGTCGAGGATCCGCGTACGAGAAGTTCATGGCCTTGCTCGAACCGGCGGTAGCGGCGTACCGATGTGAGATCCGGCGCTGGAGACGGCGCAGATGGGCGTCCTTGGCTCATCACCGCGGCGCAGCGCGACGTCGTCGCCGGCTATGTCGACGGTGCGCATGGCGTTTCGGGGCTGGTGCCGGTGGGGCGAGGGTTTCTGGTTCGCCCCAACGGTCTGGTCACCGAAGCCGCTGACGAATGCGACTGCGCGAGGAGATCTTCGGTCCGGTCGTGTCGGTGCTGCCGTTCCGTGACGAGGAGGAGGCGGTGCGGCTCGCCAACGACACGGAATACGGTCTGTCCGGGTCGTGTCGCCCCACCTCGGGCGCGCGTTGCGCGTCGCGCGCGGGATCGAGACCGGTAATGTTGAGCGTCAACTCGCACTCGTCGGTGCGCTACTGGACGCCCTTCGGCGGCATGAAACAGTCCGTCTGGCCGCGAACTCGGTCCGGACGCGCTCCTGGCGTTCACCGATGTGCAGAAAATGATTCTCGTTCAGTGACTGAGCTGTCCAGTGACTGGAGCTGGCCACCGATTGACCATCGCGACGAGACGAGGGTGTGGAGACAACGTGACGAAGCGTCTGCGAGATCGTGTCGCGGTGATCACCGGCGGTGCGAGCGGTATCGGCCTGGCCACCGCACGGCGGTTCCGGGACGAGGGTGTGTGACGGTCGTCGTGGTCGATGTGTCGGCCGAGACGGCGTGCTGCGGCAGCCGCCGAGGTCGGCGGCGAGTTCCTCGCGGTCGACGTCACCGACGAAGCGGCGGTACGGGATCTCTTCGCGCATGTGGTCGCCACGCACGGCGGCTCGACATCGCCTTCAACAACGCCGGCGAGCGGAATCTCCCCGCCGGACGACGACTCGATCCTCGACACCGGTCTCGACGCGTGGGAGCGCGTGCAGCGGGTAGATCCGACCAGCGTCTACTTGTGTTGCAAATACGCGATTCCGCATATGCGGGCGTTGGGTAAGGGTTCGATCATCAACACCGCGTCGTTCGTCGCGCTGATGGGTGCGGCCACTCCCACTTCGCGCACACGGCGAGCAAGGGCGGCGAACTCCGGACGATGTGGGAGCTCGGTGTCCAGTTCGCCCGGGAAGGTATCCGGGTCAACGAATTGCGCCCGGTTGGAGCGAACACGCCGTTGTCGCGCGAGCCTCAAGCGTCGGTGAAGACCCGGAGCGGGCGGCGCGGCGGCTGTAGACATCCCGATGGGTCGGTTCGCCGAGAGCGGCGGAGGAAATCGCGGCCGCGGTCGCGTTCCTGGCCAGTGACGATTTCCTGGTTCATGACCGCGAACACGTTCTGGGGTCGACGGCGGCCTCACTGGCGCCTACGTCACACCGCTCGAGGGGATCGGCTATGCGCCCACTGATCGGATTCGACGATGTATGCGAAGGTCGTGAAGCTCGGCGGCCAGGGACATATACGCCGCTGCGCTGTCGATGTCCTACGTTCGCGCCGTACACGCGAGCGGCGGGCGCGCGGTCCTGGTCACCGAGGACGATCCGGGTACGGATGTCCTCGACGCGCTGGGACGGCATGGTGTTCACCGGTGCTCCGACGTTGCACCTCTATGGTGAGGCTCTCGCACGAGCGCACGTACACCCGGCCGGCTCGCGACATGTCGGAGATGATGCTGCTGCGGGCCGCCCTGGAGCGGGACATGCCGGCGCCGCGATCTGTCGCGGCATGGAGCCTGATGTCGGTGGCCGACCGGCGGCCGTCTCTACCAGCACCTGCCCGACGCGCTCGCACACGAGAGCCACCTGCCGGCGGCCGGATACGGATCCCACGCTACGTACGCCTCGCCGTCCGGTCTGAAGGCCGCGGCCATCCTCGGCGACCGTACGACCGTGAACTCGCTTCACCACCAGGGCGTTGCGTCGGTTGGGGCGTTGGCCGCCACCGGTTGGGCCGTAGACGACGACGTCGATGGCGTGGAGCTCGTGGAGGTAGTCCAGGACCCCGCCAAGCAATTTGCCATCGGCGTCCAATGGCATCCGGAGGAGACGACCATCGGCGACTCTTTGCCGCACTGGTCGACGCCGCCCGCTCCCGACGCCCGGACTCGCTGTCGATGGCCGAGTGACCGGTCACCGGCCGGCTGTCGGTGGGTACGTCTACCGTGGCTGGATCGGAGCACAGTGAGCGAAGGTAGCGACCATGACGAGACTTCGTAGAATTCGGCCGAACACCGCGCTGCTCGTCATCTACGTCCAGAACGGCGTCGTGGCGGGGCTGATGAGCGCGACGCCGTCGTGGCGAACGTCGACAGCCTGGTCGAGAAGGCTCGACGGGAGCAGGTCCCCGTCGTCTGGATCGAGCACAACGACGGGCAGCTCCGCCAAAGGGAGCGACGACTGGCAGATCGTCCCGAGCTGATCCGCACGACGCCGAGCCCCACGTCGAGAAGAGCTACGCCATCTTCTTCCGAGGACACCATCCTTCGAGTCCGTGCTCTCCGGTCTCGGAGTCGGGGCGACTCGTCGTCGCCGGCGCGCAGACGGATGAGTGCATTCGCTCGCTCGACGCTCCACGGCGCAGTCGTCCGCGGCTACGACGCGACCCTCGTCAAGGACGCGCACACGACGGAGGACGACGGAGTGGGGTGCGCCTCCGCCGGACAAGGTCATCGCGCACACGAACCTCTACTGGACGAATCATCGGGCGCCGGGTCACTGCTGGAACCATGAAGAGGTTGACTTCGGCGCGCCGTCCTGAGCCCGGTCCGAGGCGACCGGAACGCCGTCTGACCTCACCGGGCTCCACCGGGTCCAGAATCGGGGTGTGTCTGGAAGCCTGCTGGAGTGGGTGTGCCGAGTCAGGCGGCGAACGCGGTAGTGCAGGTGCACGACGCCGTTGCCGAACCGGCGCTCGTCGAGCATCTTGAAGGCCGACCTGTACGTGGTCGGGAAGAGCCTGCGTACCGCCGCCGACGATGACCGGCGTGACGAACAAGTGGCACTGTCTACAACCGCTGGATCGCTTGACCAGCGAGGTGTGGATCAGCGACCTCGAACAGGTCCAGGTCGGCGAAGGCCTCGACCGACCGCATCCGGGTTGGAATCGCCGTTCGACCCGTGTCCGCGTGCTCGACGCGCCCTCCAGCGTCGTGGAGAACGACTCGGTCCGCTACGGCCATTTCTGGAGTCGCGGACGACCGGGTGCTGGTCGGGGCCAATTGCATGGTTTCCCAGACAACCATCGTGTCGTATAGCGGCCGGCGTCCGCAGAGATACGTCCCGATGGGTCGTTCGAGGTCGTTGACGAACGTGAGCACCTCGAGCGTCGGGCGCCGCCCAGTCGAACTTGCCGTCCTCGTCGGCTACGTAACCGTCAAGCGACGTGATGGCCGTGTAGACCAGCTTTGCCATGGTGGTCCTCCCGCGTCGGGCGATCGTCTGCATTTCGTACTCAGCATCAAGCCTGAAGGTAAACTGGTTCCGGAATGCAACCGGTCTGGTTGCCGCGGATTCGTGTCGGCGCGCGCCGGCCGGCGTCCCGGAGGTTTGGATGGCTAATACCCACCGCTCGGGATGCCCGATCAACCTGTCGCTTCAGGTTTTCGGCAAGTGGAGCCTTCTTATCCTGCAACGACTTCTGGGGCGGCCGCCGGCACTTCCGCGAACTGCTGACTGGCTCGCAGCAGGCCATCGCTCCCACAACATCCTCGCCAACCGGCTGAAACGGCTGGTCGATCTGGGCATGCTACGGAAGCGGAGCGACCCGAGCCACAAGCAGAAGGCGATCTACAGCCTGACCGAAGCGTCGATCGAGCTGGTACCGGTCATGGCGGCATTGGAGCTGGGGTCGGCGGTGGCTGCCGGTCAGCGATGAGCTGTCGATCCGCGCCGAGCTGCTGGAGGAGGGCGGCCCGGTGCTGGCCATCGGCTTCATGGCCAACTCCACGAAGAGGATCTCCGGCCACCAACTGGACCTCGGCCTACGGCCGACTGGTGCGGCAACAGCTTCAGGACGCCAACCCGTCGTCGTCGCACGCAACACTGCGGCGTGACTGCTCACGGGGACTCGGACCTGTCAGCGTCGCGGGGAAGCAAGCGGGCGAACCTCGGTCGCCGCGAACTCGACAAAGGATTCGAGATCGAACCCGTCGAGCGTCGGCTGTAGCACGACCGAGGTGGCGCCGGCGTCGATCAACGCATGCACCCCCTGCGCGACGGTGGCTGCATCGCCGCTCGCGCCAAATAGCTCGGCTTCGCCGTAGTGGGCGGCGTCGGCGCGAAGGCGCTCGGCTCCGTTCGGACCGATCACGACCGGTAGGTAGACGGTGATCAAATGCACCCCGGTACGGCCGGCCGCGGCTCGACCCTCGGCCGCCAGGTCGGCTGCCCGCCGTACGTCGGCCGGCGTCGAGCCGCCGGTCAAGATCGTTCCGTCGGCTACCTCACCGGCCAGTCGAAGCGATCGTGGGCCGGTGGCGGCCGCGTGGATCGCCGGCGGTGCCGACTCGGCCGGCTGGGCCATGGGCGGCCAGTCCAACGCGACGTCGGTGAGCTGGACGTAGCGGCCGCCGACGGTGACGCGTTCACCGGCGAGCAACGCTCGCAACGTGGTCGCATATTCGCGGAAGAGCGTGATCGGCGACGCCGGTTTCGCGCCGACCTGGGCCATCCAGTCCTGGACGCCGTGACCGATCCCCACGATCGGCCGGCCGGGGAACATGCGATGCAGCGACGACACCTCCATCGCGGCCAGGGCTACATTCCGCAGAGGTACGGGCAGGACGCCGATCCCGACCCGCACGTGCTCGGTCGAGGCGAGCGCTGCGGCCATCGTCGCGATGCCGCCTTCCCGGAAGCAGTCTTCCCACAGCCAGAGTTCGTCGAGGCCGGCGGCATCGGCCGCGCGCGCGACGCTACGCAGACGCTCGGGCGGCAGGGACGGGGGAAACACGGCGCCGATGGTTGCCATGGCGCCATCATGCCGGCAGCGCCCGACAACGATCGGCCGGACTCGGTTTTATGCGCGTGTCGCAGTGCGGTAATGGACTCGCCCGCAACCCGCCGGAGCGGGGAACATGGAGGCCATGCAGCTGCATTCCGAGATCAGCGACAGCGTTCGCGACTTCATCGCGGCCCAGCACATGTTCTTCGTGGCGACCGCGCCACTTGATCCCGCCGGTCACGTGAACGTATCGCCGAAGGGTCTGGCCGGGTCGCTGGTCGTGGTCGATCCGCACCGGGTCGCATATCTCGATTACGGCGGCTCGGGCGCCGAGACCATCGCGCATACGCTCGAGAACGGTCGGATTACGTTGACGTTCGCGGCGTTCGAGGGATCGCCGAACATCCTGCGCCTCTTCGGCACCGGCCGCCCCGTGTTCGCCGGTGACCCCGATTTCGACGAGCTGCGGTCGGCATTCCCGGTCGTACACAACCGGCTGCGCGCGATCATCGATGTCCGCGTCGAGCGCGTCCAGGACTCGTGCGGTTATGCGGTGCCCTACATGGCGTTCGAGGGCCATCGCGACCGGCTGACCGCGAACTGGGCCGACAAGGATGGTGCGGCGGCGCAACGCTACTGGGCGAAGAAGAATCCGGAGAGCATCGACGGGCTGCCGGCCATGCCGCCGGCCCGTGAGCCCGCCGGGCGTTGAGGAGGCCAGCACCGTGACCGGCTCGTTCGGCACGGTCGCCGACGGGGCCGAACACGGCAAGGGGCGGGCGGCCGGACGGGCTTCGCGATGCCGTGGCACGATCGGGCGGTGACCGACATTGCCTCTCCCGCTCCCACGACGACGCCCTACGGCGCCTGGACCTCGCCGTTCACCTCCGACTTCCTGGTCTCCGGCGGTCCGCTCGGCGGTCCGATCGCTCGGCCCCGACATCTACTGGATGGAGGGCCGTCCGACCGAGGGCGGCCGGCCGGTGATCGTGCGGCGTACGCCGGACGGAGCACCGTCGACGTCACGCCATCGCCGTTCAACGTCCGGACCCGCGTGCACGAGTACGGCGGCGGCGCCGCGGTCTTCGACCGACGGCACCATCTACGCGTCGAGCTTCACCGATCAGAAGCTCCACCGGGTACGCCCCGGTGACGTGGCCGAGCCGCTGACCCACGCCGAGGGGATGCGCTACGCCGACGGCGACGTGGACGCGGCCCGCAACCGGCTGGTCTGCGTACGCGAGGATCACACCGGCGGCGCCGAGGCGTCAACACGGTCGCGCGTCGACCTCGCCACCGGCGACGAGACCGTGCTGGCCGGGGGCACGACTTCTTCGCCGCGCCGCGCCTGTCCCCGGACGGCCGGCTCTGCTGGCTGGCCTGGGACTATCCCAACATGCCGTGGGACGGCTGCGTGCTGTCGGTCGGCGAGATCGACGAGGGCGGTGCGGTCGCGACCCGACCGCGATCGCCGGCGGCCGGTACGAGTCGATCTCCCAGCCGACCTGGGCACCCGACGGCACGCTGTACTTCGCCTCCGACCGTTCCGGCTACTGGAACATCTACCGGTTGCCGCGACGACGTCTCCTCCGAGGCATCGTAGCCCGGTCCGTCCGCGACGCGACTTCGGCATGCCGGCCTGGGTGTTCGGCATGACCACCTTCGCCGTTCCTCGACCCGTCCACTCGCCGTCACGTACGCCGACCAGGGCGACTGGCAGCTGGCCACCGCTCGACACCGAGACCGGCAAGCTGCGCGACGTCGCGACGCCGTACACGGTGATCGACGAGCGTCGCGGCCGGCGGCCGCGTGCCGCGGTCGCGGCCAGCCCCACCGACCGCGGCCGTCGTGGCGATCGACCTGGCCAGCGGCGACGTCGACGTGCTCAAGCGGGCCCTCGACACCGACCTCGACCAGCGCTACGTGTCGGTCGCCGAGCCGATCGAGTTCCCCACCGCAGCCGGCGTCGCGCAAACGGCGCACGCGTTCTACTACCCGCCGCGTAACGCCGACTTCGTCGCGCCCGGACGGCGAGCTGCCGCCGCTGATCGTGATGAGCCACGGCGGGCCGACGCGGCGATCGACGGCACGCTCAAGCCGTGCCGTGCAGTACTGGACCAGCCGCGGCTTCGCGGTCGCTCGACGTGAACTACGGCGGCAGCACCGGCTACGGCCGCGAGTACCGGGAGCGGCTGCGCGGCGAGTGGGGCATCGTCGACGTCGACGACTGCGTCAACGCGCGCGCGTATCTGGCGCGCGAGGGACTGGTCGACCGGCGACCGGCTGGCCATCCGCGGCGGCAGCGCCGGCGGCTACACGACGCTGGCGCGCTTGACGTTCCGCGACGTGTTCGCGGCCGGCGCGAGCCACTTCGGCGTCAGCGACCTCGCCGGCGCTGGCGACGCGACACGCACAAGTTCGAGTCGCGCTACCTCGACTCGCTCGTCGGGCCGTACCCGGCCGGCGCGCGAGCGTCTACCGCGAGCGCTCGCCGATCTACCACGTCGAGCGAGCTCGAACTGCCCGGTCGATCTTCTTCCAGGGCCTCGACGACAAGGTCGTGCCGCCGAACCAGGCCGAGACGATGGTCGACGGCGCTGACGGCCAAGGGCGTCCCGGTCGCGTACCTGCCGTTCGAGGGCGAGGAGCACGGCTTCCGCAAGGCGGAGAACATCAAGCGCACGGCCGAGGCCGAGCTGTACTTCTACGGCCGGGTCTTCGGCTTCGCGCCGGCCGGGGAGATCGAGCCGGTCGAGATCGCCAACCTGCCGGCGTCGAGAGCTGACGATGGCGTTTCAGCTCGCGGTACGCCAGACCACGGCGTCGGTGCTCGGCCGCCGTTCCGAGAAAGCGGCCGCGGCCAGGGTGTCGGTCAGACGGCCAAAGTTGTGCTCGAAGTCGTCGCGGCGCGGGCCGAACAGGTGCGGCGCCGAGCAGGACATCGACGTCGACGACATGATGTCGTGGTCGCATGTGCGTACCAGCGCCTGCCCTCCGCCGATGATGTGCGGTTCGGGCTCGGCGAGCCGGCCCGGCTGAGCACCGCCGCCTCACCGCCGGGCGTTCCGTCCGGCAGCACGCCAAGGCCGGCTCGTCGGATCGGACCCAGGTAGCGCCGGGATCAATTCGGCAATTGCCGGATACGGCACCGCCGGATCCGGCAGGCCCGCAGTATCCAAGGCTTCGGTCTTCAGATCGGCAATGTGTACCAACGCTCCGTCCGGCTCGAGCATGTCCTTGATGGTTGAGGCGACCAGGTCGCGATCCATCCAGTGGAAGGACGAGCCGAGGGTGGCCACGGTGAATGTGCCGAGGCCGGCGGGCAGGTCCTCGGCCCGGGCCTGCACCCACCGCTGCGCTGAGTCGCCCACGCCGGCCGCGGCGGCCGCGCGGCGAGCCTCGGCGATCATCTCGCCGTCCGGGTCAACGCCGACGATCTCGCCGAACAGATGCGCGAGGCCGAGGGCGACGGTGCCCGGCCCACATCCCACGTCGAGCAGCCGCCCGCGCCCGTCGAGCTTCAGCGCGTCGGCGAGCTCGTCCGCCAGCCCGGGGGCGTACGGTAGCCGGCCACGTTGGTAGTAGGCAGCAGTACCGGCGAACAGCGTCTCGTCCCACTCCCAGCCGGCAATCACGTGTACCCACCGCCCTCCGACGCGACACCGTATACCGCGGCGCGGCGCGGACGCCCCCGAAATATCAACGGCAGCCTTGTGTCAGCGGAATTGCCGCCACAGCGCTGGCGGGCCACAGCGCTGGCTGGACACAAAGCCGGCGGGCCACAGCGCTGGCCGCGGGCTGGCGACGGTAGGGCCGCCGCTCAGCCGTCGAGCGCGTCGAGGACCTGCCGGGCGACGCGATCGACGTCCACCGGGCGTTCCGTATTGACGTGCAACGTCGGCACGATACCGAGCGGCTCGCCTCGCGCCACCCAGTCGATCCACACATCCGGCGAGTCGACGGACTGGTGGATCGTGGCGGCGCGCTCGCCAGCTCGTCGCCGGGCCTCATAGCGAGCGCGCGCGAGCTGCACGGGCACGTCGCACCACACTTCGATCACCGTCGGGCGACCGGCGCGGCGGATGCCGGCCTCGGCGTAACGCAGATCGCGCGGTTTGAACCACCAGGAATCGAAGACGATCGTGCCGTCGATCGCGGCCGTCAGTGTCCAGGCCGCTTCCATTGCTGCCGCGCCGAGTGCGACCGGCGACGCTCCGACGACGGTTGTCGCGAGCGCTTCCTTGATGGCGTCCTTGCTCACCAACGTCGCCGGCAACGCGCCCGCCAATGCGGTGGCAAGAGTTGTCTTGCCGGCGCCGGGCAATCCGTTGACGAGCACTAGGCGGTCGACCACGCGAAAGATATTCGCATGCGTGCCTGGGTCGATCGCTTGCGGTGCGGCACGCAACCATTCGTACACAAAAGATCCCGGGTGTGACCGTACAGCGTGAGTGCGTAGAGCAACCGTAAACAGTGATGCCCGACCCACGACCATCGTCGCCGATCAGGGTATTGGGTCGCACGGGCTCGCCATGGCCCGCGACGTCCGGCAGACCGGCATACCAGGCTGACCCCGCCGCGTTCCCCGCATCGCCGTCTACGAGGACGAATCGGCGATGTTGACCAGGGACGACGTCGACGCGGCGGCCAAGCGGATCGCGGCTCACGTGCGCCGGACGCCCGTGCTGGCGGCCGACGCCCGCCGGGCGGTGCTCCGGCGCCGATCTGGTGGAAGTGCGAGTGGCTGCAGCACACCGGCTCGTTCAAGGCGCGGGGGCGTTCAATCGTGTGCTCGCCGCCGAGGAGACGGCGAACTCGACCGAAGCGTCGGTGTCATCGCCGCATCCGGCGGCAACGCGGGCCTTGCGGTCGCGTACGCCGCCGCGCACCTCGGCGTGCCGGCCGAGATCTGGGTGCCGACGACCGCCCCGCCGGTCAAGGTCGCCCGACTGCGGTCGCTCGGTGCGACCGTCGTCGGCCACGGCGCCGAATACGCCGAGGCCTATCAGGCGCGATCGACGGGCAGCGGCGACCGGCGCGGTCTACTGCCACGCGTACGACCACGTCGAGATGGCCGCCGGTGCCGGCACGATCGGGCTGGAGTTACTGGACCAGGTGCCCGGCGGCTTCGACACGGTCATCGTCGCGGTCGGCGGCGGTGGACTGATGGCCGGGCGTGGCGGCTGCGCTGGAACCCGTCGGCGTACGGGTCGTCGCCGCCGAGCCGACCACCGCGGCCACGCTGCACTCGGCGCTCGCCGCCGGCGGACCGGTCGACGTGACCGTCTCCGGCGTGCGCGGCCGACTCGCTCGGCGCTCGTCGGGTCGGCGACATCGCGTACGCCGTGGCGGCCCGTGACCGGCGTGGTCAGTGTGCTCGTCGACGACGCCGACATCGTGGCTGCGCGCCGGTCACTGTGGGACAGCCACCGCATCGTCGTCGAGCACGGCGCCGCGGCGCGCGTGGGCCGCGCTCGCCGCCGGCGCGTACGTGCCCGAGCCGGACGAACGTGTCGTCGTCGTCCTGTGTGGAGCGAACACCAACCCGGCCGACCTTGGCTGAGGAGACCAAAACGCCGGCGCCAAGACGCAATTTCGTTCGCCCAGCTGGCCGGACCGCTGCTATCGTCGAGTCTCAACAGCGACGACGGAGACGAGTAACGCCTCGACCACCGGAGTCGGAGAGAGCCGCCGGCAGCTGCGAAGGCGGACTCCGGCCGGGGCGCGAAGACCCTCCTGAGCTGCGGGGAAGAACGGCCTCGCGACGGGCCCAGTAGAGCCCCGCCGAATCGCCCACGTCACGGGTTTGAAGAGGCCGCCGACGAGTCGATGGCGCGGTGAAGGTGTGGTGGCACCGCGAGGATCCCGCTCGCCCACACCTCTCTGGGGACGCGTTGCGACACCAGAGGAGGCACCAAGCCATGCAACGCATCCTGTCCTCCCAGCTCCCCGCCCACATCGGCGAGACCGTCCGCGTCGCGGGCTGGATTCACCGCCGCCGGCTGCTGAAGTCGGTCGCGTTCCTGATCCTGCGCGACGCCGCCGGGCTCACCCAGATCGTCGTGACCGACGCGGCGACCCGCGCCCAGCTCGAAGCGCTGCCGGAAGAGACCATGGTCGCGGTCATCGGCACGGTCACGGCCGAGCCCGAGGCACCGGGCGGCGTCGAGATCACCGAGCCGGCGATCGAGCCGCTGACCGACCCGGCCGAGCCGCCGCCGTTCGACCTCTACCGGCCGGACCTCAAGGTCAGCCTGCCGACGATGCTCGACCACGCGCCGGTCGCGCTGCGGCACCCGCGGCTCGCGGCCGACGCACCGGATCGGCGCGGCCGCCGTCGGCCGGTTTCCGGACCGCGCTCGACGAGCGGTCGTTCGTCGAAATCCACACCCCGAAGATCGTGGGTACGGCGACCGAGAGCGGCGCGAACGTCTTCAAGCTCGACTACTTCGGCCGCCCGGCCTACCTGGCGCAGTCGCCGCAGTTCTACAAGCAGATCATGGTCGGCGTCTTCGAGCGGGTCTACGAGGTCGGCCCGGTCTTCCGCGCCGAGCCGAGCGACACCGCCCGCCACCTCGCGTCGTACACCTCGCTCGACGCCGAGCTCGGGTTCATCGACGACCATCGCGACGTGATCGCGGCCTGCCAGGCGGCGGTCGCCGGCATGCTCGAGCGCGGTCGCGAGCCCGGCCGCCGCCTGGTCGAGCTGCTCGACGTCGCGATGCCGCTGCTGCCGACGGAGGTACCGATCGTGCACTTCGCCGACGCGCTGGAGATGATCAGCAAGGCGCACCGGCGAGGACGTCACCGGCGAGCCCGACCTCGCGCCGGCGCACGAGCGCTGGCTCGGCGAGTGGGCGCTGCGCGAGCACGGGTCCGACTTCGTGTTCGTCGAGGGCTACCCGACGGCGCACGGGCGTTCTACACGCATCCGGACCCGGCCCGGCCCGGCTACTCGCGCGCCTTCGACCTGATCTTCCGGGGGCTGGAGCTGGTCAGCGGCGGCGCAGCGGCTGCACCGGTACGGCGACTACGTCGGCGTGCTGGCCGAGCGCGGCGAGCCCGACCTGACGCCGTACGCCGGCTACCTCGACGCGATGCGGCACGGCATGCCGCCGCACGGCGGGTTCGCGTTCGGGCTGGAACGGTTCCTCGCGCGGCTGCTCGACGTGCCGAACGTGCGGCAGACCACGCTGTTCCCGCGCGACCTGCATCGCGTCGCGCCCTGACCACCAAGCCGCGACCGGTCGCGTCACAACGCGCGACCGGTCGCGCCACCAGGGTCCGAGCCTCAGCGGGCGTCGCCGAAGCGGGGCTTACGTCCGTCGAGGAACGCCGTGATCCCTTCACGTACGTCATCGGTGGCCCGCTGCCACGCTGCGAGCTCCATGTTCGCGTCCCGCTTGGATCCGAGCGCGTTGATCACTGCCTTGGCGGCGCCAACGGTCTGCGGCGAGCGGCCCGCGATCGTCCGCGCGAATTCGAGCGCGCGAGTCTCGAGACCGGCATCCGGCACGACCTCGTCGACGAGGCCGAAGGTGAGCGCCTGCCCGGCGCCGACGAGGTCGGCCGAGTAGAGCAGGTACTTGGCGCGAGCCGGTCCGATCAGCCGCGTCAGGCGCGCGGTCGGCTCGACCGGGTAGACGATGCCGAACTTTGCCGGCGTGACGCCGAACTGGGCCGTGTCGGCCGCGAGCCGGACGTCACAGGCGACCGCCAGCTGCGGCAGCCACCGCCGATACAGGCGCCACGGATCGCGGCGACGGTCGGATACGGAAACGACGCCAGCGCGCCCTCGGCCGCGATGTTGGTGTCCTGATAGGCCCGGGCCCGCGACGGCTCCGCGTAGATGTCGTGTAGCTCGCGTACGTCGGCGCCGGCCGAGAACGACTCGCCTTCCCCGGTGATCAGTAAGACCCGTAGACCCTCGACCGACGTCAGATCGGTGAGCAGGCTCGGCAGCGCCTCCCACATATCCAAGGTGATCGCGTTCCGCTTGGCGGCGCGGTCGATGCTGATCACGGCGACGCCGTCATCGTCGACGCCGACGCGAAAGCCCTCCCGCGACCTCCGGCCCGCCAGCCCGTCCGCCAAGCTCATCGGTCCACCTTAGCGATCACAAGCGCCTCGCGGCTGCGCTACGCATCGGCCGGGCCCGCCGGCAGCAGCACCTGCGTGCACCGGCTGCCGGCCAGCGTGTAGCCGTCGGCGTCGAAGAGTTCGGCGGCGCAGAACACGACGCGAGACGTACGCCGGATGACGTGGCCCGACCGCGCGGAACGTGCCCGGTCGGGTCGGTCGGAAGAACTCGACCCGCAGGTCGGCGGTCAGGAAGACCTCGTGGTTGTCGAGCGTCGTCCAGCACGCGCCGCCCATCGCCGAGTCGAGGATCGCGGTGACCAGCCCGCCCTGGATCACCGGGCCGGCCGGCGTGACGAAGCCGTAGTCGACGGTCGCGTCCCACTCGACGGTCGCGGTGCCCGGCCCCCACTCGGTGCGCCGGAATCCGAGCGTGCGCCACAGATTCGGCCCGTCCCCCGCGCGCTGAGCGAACGACGTGATGTCGGCGAACCGTTCACCGGCCCGGATCTGCTGGTCCGCCATCGATCTCCTCGCCGTCGTCGGCCGGGTCGCCCCGAGGCGGTCGCTGCCGCCGGTAACTGCACCTGCAGTGTAGAAACCACCTTCGTTGCCCCCGCCATGCGGTGGCGGAACGATGCGTGACCCCGGCCCGCGGCGTCGACAGATGAACCTGTGCCCGCCCATCGCGATGACCGGACGCCGCCTGACGTATGGCCCGGTGCCGTACGTCCCCGAGGTGTCGATCTTCCAAGCACCGGCGGGCACCGGGCTCTGGGACGCGTCCGGCGGGGCGTACCACAGCGACCGACCGCCGCCGTTCTGGGCGTTTCCATGGGCTGGCGGCCAGGCGCTGGCCCGGTACATCCTCGATCATCCGGACGTCGTCGCCAGCCGGACGGTGCTCGACTTCGGCGCCGGCTCCGGGCTGGTCGGGCTCGCCGCCGCTTACGGGAGCGGCCGCGGTCCGAGCCGTTGAGGTCGATCCGCAGGCGATCGACGCCATCCGACGAAATGTCGCGGCCTCGGCCCGGCCTGGGGCGCCCAGCATCCGCGTCGATGCGGTTCTCGCCGACCTGCTGAACGATCCGGACGCGGAGTTCGATCGCGACGTCGACGTCCTACTGGCCGGAGATGTGTTCTACACCGGACGCATGCGCGACCAATCGATGCCGTTCTTCCGCCGCGCCGAGCGCCTCGGCATCCGGGTACTTGTGGGTGACGGCGGCCGTGGATTCCTGCCCTCCGACCGATTCGACCTGCTCGCCTCCTACGAGGTGCCGACACCGGTCACGATCGAGGATGCGGACCGGACGGTCGCGACCGTGTGGGAACTTCGCCGATCCGCTACGGTCGGCGGCACGCGGCAGCCGATGCGTAGCGTAGCCGCCAGGCGCGGGTTGCCAACGACGCCCGGTACGGAGGAGATGATCCGCGAATGACCGAGGACGGGCCCAGCGGCGTGGTGTTTCCGCGGAGCGGTGCGGCGCCGAACGCCGGCACACCCGACAGCACCGATGCGGCGCGCAGCACGTCCGCGCTCGGTCGGTCCGTCGTCGCCGATGCGCTGCGCGCCTGCTGATCCGATCGGCGCCCGCGCCGCCGAGGGTGAGACGAACTGGCGTCGCGGATACGTCACGCATTTCCGCCGGCTCGTCGAGGCCGGTCTGACGTCACCTTCGGCCGGTCGCGCCATCGCCGAGAACGGCCTGGCTGCCCTGCATGCGCGCATGCGCTACATCGGGGACGACGGGATCGAGACTGGTCTCGACGGTGCGTTGGAGACGTCGGCCGGTGGATCCGCGGCGGAGGACGCCGCTGGGATGCGGACCGTGACGGTCGCCGGCGAGGGTGCGGTGGATCGCGAGCTGTCCGTTCCGTACCACGGGATGCGCCTGCGCGGTGCGGACCTCCAGCGGCAGATCGATGCCTGGACCGACCGCGGCGTCATGGAACCGTCGGCGGCCGACGCCGGTGCGCGCCGTCGTGGCCAATCCCGACTGGCTGGATCTGGCCGACCAGCGCATCGTCGTGCTCGGTGCGGGGGCCGAGATGGGGCCGGTGCATTCGTTGCTGCGGTGGGGCGCCGGCGTGGTCGCGGTCGATCTCCCGCGCCCGGCCATCTGGTCGCGGCTGTTGGAGATCAACCGACGGTACGGCGGACGCCTGCATCTGCCGGTGCGCGGCGCTGGCGACGACTCCGGACTCGCCGAGCGTGCCGGGGCCGATCTTCTGCATGACGTCGCTCAGGTGACGCGATGGCTCGGCGGCCTCGACGGTCGGCTCGTGCTCGGCAACTACGTGTACGCCGACGGCGCGGTAAACGTCCGCGTGTCGACCGCGGTCGATGTGTTGACCGCCCGGATCGTCGCCGAGCGCCCGGAGACGGCCCTCGCCTTCCTCGCCACACCAACGGATGTGTTCGCGGTGCCGGGCGAGGCCGTCGCGTTCTCGGTCGAGGCGTACGGGCGCCCGACAACGATCAAACGCGTACGGCAGCCGGTGCGCGTGTTGTCGGCCGGCCGGCTGTTGAAGCGCAACTACGCGCCCGGCGCCGATCCGGGCATCTGTGACAGTCTCGTGGCCCAGCAGGGTCCGAACTACGCGCTTGCGAAACGACTGCAGCGGTGGCGGGCGACCCGTTGCCCGCGCGGCCGGCACCACGGTCAGCTTCAAGGTCGCCCCGCCGACCCGGACGCGGTCAGTGGTCAAGAACCGGGCGTTGGCCGCGGCCTACGCGGGCGCTCACCTCTTCGACGTCGAGGTCTTCGAACCGGCCACCAGCAACACATTGATGGCGGCGCTGCTCGTGCATGACCTACGTGTGCCGGTGCCGCGCCGCGGAATACCCGTGGCAGGACGAGGCGCACGGCGCTGCGCACGGCGGGCTGTGGCGGGGACCGTACGCGCCCCGCAGCGCGCTCGGGCTGGCCGCCGTGATCGGCTTCGGCGGCGCCCGCGGATGACGCGGCACCCGCGGATGAGGGGGCGCCCGCGGATGAGGCCGCGTCCGCGCATGAGGGGCGCCCGCGGATGAGGCCGCGTCCGCGCATCAGGGGCGCCCGCGGATGAGGCCGCGTCCGCGCATGAGGGGCGCCCGCGGATGAGGCCGCGTCCCGGCCGCTGTCGGTGCGCGGTGTAACCATGGCGCCATGACGGACGAAGACGTCGCCGGGCAGCCGGTGATCTCGTTCGCGACCGTGCCCGACTGCGAGGCGTGGTTCGCGGACAACCATCGGGATCATCGCGGGTTCTGGTTGAAGATCGGCAAAGCGGGCGGCCCGACGACGGTCAACTATGCCCAGGCGCTGGAAATCGCGCTGTGCCACGGATGGATCGACGGTCAGAAGCGCGGTCTCGACGGGGCGTTCTGGCTCCAGCGGTTCACGCCGCGCGGTCCGCGAAGCAAGTGGTCGCAGATCAATCGCGACAAGGCCGAAGCGTTGATCGCCGCCGGCGCGATGCGGCCGGCCGGGCTGCGCGAGGTGGAACGGGCCCGGTCCGACGGCCGCTGGGATGCGGCGTACGCCGGACAGAAGTCCGCTACGGTCCCGGACGACCTGGCCGCGGCGCTCGACGCGGATCCGGAGGCGGCCGCGTTTTTCGCGACGCTCAGCGGCGTCAACCGTTACGCGATCCTGTATCGCGTCCAGGATGCGAAGCGTCCGGAGACGCGGGCCCGGCGGATTCAAAAATTCGTCTCCGACGTGCCACACCCACGAGACCGTTCACTGAGTGCTCCGGTCGCTCGCTGCCGGCCGCGCTGCTGGACAGCAATCCTTAGAACGTGTGTCTCGAATTGGGCAGATGCGGTGGGAGAACCTTAGGGAGAATCGTGAGACCAGGGAGGAGGAGGAGGCGAGAGAGAGGAGGACGTAATCAGGTAGAGGCGAAGACGAGCGAGCGCGGGCGGCGCCGCCCTTGCCACCACCCCGCCCGCCGGCGGCATACGCCGCACGTTCGACACGCCGGATCTCGCCGGAATCACGTTCTACGAGATCCGGGCCTCGATCATCAACAAGGCGCCCGGCCAGTCGCGGGTGCCGTTCCAGTGGACAGATCATCCCCTATCGGGGCGGACGCATGCGCGCACCTATTGCCTGGCCGGCAACACGCCGATCCGGATGGCCGACGGCAGCACCCGGCGCTCGCGCGGCTGCGTATCGGCGACGAGATCTGCGGCACGGAACGCCGGGACGGCTTCGCCGATACGTGACACGACCGTGCTACCGCAAGACGGTGAAGCCGGCATTCCGCCTGCCTGCCCGCCTACGCCTGTCCGACGGCACCGAGATCACCGCGAGCCGGGCGACCACCGTCTCGCCGCCGATCCTACGGCTGGAAGCACGTCGCCGGGGCGGCGAACGGCCTCGGCCACTGGCCGTATCTCGTCGAGGGTGATCGCCGACGGCACGGGCGCTGACGGCGCCGACCGGTCGACGCGATCCGCGTCGACGAGCCATCAAGGACCGTGACGAACGCGCTCCGGGCTCGCGGTCGTCTCGGTCGTGCAGTCGCTTGGTACCGAGAGTCACGATGTACGACATCAGCAACCGGTACCGGTGATTTCCTCGCCGCCGGCGTGGTCAGCCACAACCGCTTCGCCCGCAACACCCACACCTACCTCGACCTCGACGCCGGCCGCGACTTCGACAGCAAGGTCATCGTCAAGGTCAACGCGCCCGAGCTGCTCCGCCGCGAGCTGGCCGCGCCCGCTGGGCCGGCGATCACATCGCGATGGGGACGAACGTCGACTGCTACCAGCGGGCCGAGGGTCGCTACGGGTTGATGCGCGGCATCATCGGTGCGCTGCGCGACCTCGGCCAACCCGTTCTCCATCCTCACCAAGGGCACGCTGATCACGCGCGACCTCGACCTGCTCCGCCAGGCGGCCGAGGTGACGTCGGTCGGGATCAGCTTCTCGGTCGGCTTCGTCGACGAGGAGCTGTGGCGCGCGGTCGAGCCGGGCACGCCCAGCCCGCGCCGGCGGCTCGACGCGGTCCGCCGGTTCGCCGACGCCGGCTTCGACGTGACCGTCCTGATGGCGCCGATCCTGCCCGGACTCACCGACACCGACGAGTCGATCGATGCCACCGTGGCGGCCATCGCCCGCGCCGGCGCGACCGGCGTCGTGCCGATGACCCTGCACCTGCGGCCGGGCGCCCGCGAGTGGTACGCGGCGTGGCTCGGCCGATGTGCATCCGGAGTTGGTGCCGCGATATCGCCGGCTGTTCGGATCCGGTTCGTACCAGGCCGACGCGGCACAGCGTGAGACGACCGCACGCGTACGGATGGCGGCGCGTCGAGACCGGCATCTCGACCAGCGGCGCGAGCGCGGCGCGCGACGTGCCGGAGGCGACCGAGGGGCGAACGCCGACCGAGGTGAGCCGGGCGCGATTGTTCGCACCCAACGGCCGCGACCGACCAAAGCGCGGCGAGCCGGAGGTGGAGCAACCCGGGCTGTGGTGACGCAGCCTCGCGCCATCGTGTTGTTGGCACGCATGGCGCGAAGCGATCGATAGATTTGATCAGTGACGATGGGCATCATCGCGGCGGTCATCTCGGCGCTCGGCTACGGCATCGGATCGACGCTGCAGGCCGTCGCCGCCCGAGATGAGCCGGACGTCGGCGGCCTCGACGTGCGGCTGCTCGTCCGGCTGGCCAAGCGTTGGCGATTCGTCGTCGGGCTCGGCCTCGACTTCGTCGGCTTCATCGCGCAGTTCATCGCGTTACGTACGCTCGCGGTGTTTGTGGTGCAGGCGGTGCAGGCCGGAAATCTCGCGGTCACGGCCGTCGCCGCCATTCCTCTTCTCGGCGTGCGCCTGAAGGGTCGCGAATGGTCCGCGGTCGCCGCGGTGTGCGTCGGCCTGACGCTGCTCGCGGCGGCGGCGGGGTCGGAGAGCGTCGATCCGGTCCGGACCGCCGTGAAGTGGTGGTTCCTCGGCGCGGCGGTGGCGGTCGCGGTCGGCGGATACGCCGCCGGCCAGGTCAAGGGTCGCGCGCCGGCGCCCGTGCTCGGGTTCCTCGCCGGGCTCGGCTTCGGTGTCGTGGCGCTGGCCGCCCGAGTGATCACCAATCTCTCGATCGGCGCGCTGCTGACGAATCCGGCCACGTACGCCATGCTCATCGCCGGATTCGTCTCGTTCCTCTTCTACGCGACGGGGCTGCAGCGGGGCAAGGTCACCACGGTCACCGCCGCGGTCGTGGTGGCCGAGACGCTGTTGCCGTCCCTGGTCGGCGTGATCGTGCTCGGCGACGGAACCCGACCCGGGCTGGTGTGGCTGGCCGTGCTCGGCTTCGTCGTCGCGATCGCCGGCGCGCTGATGCTCGCGCGATTCGGCGAGCTCGCGCCAGCGGACGAGGCGGGCGGCCGCCCGGTCACGGTGCCCGAAGCGTCCAAAGGCGACGTGAGCCGGGCGGCGGGCATCCGATCGGCCCGCGGGATACTGGAGGGCATGAAGCTGAAGCTCGACCTGCACGAGATCTTCAACCGTGGCCGTGACATCGATCGAGCGTTGCGCGACATCATGGATGAAGCGGTGGCGAAGAAGGCGACGTTGGTCGAGATCATCCCCGGTAAGGGATCGGGTGCGCTGAAGAAGCACGTGTTGAAATTCCTCGACCAGAAGGACGTCAAGGCGATGTATCACCGGGTCGAGAAGGACTCGAAGAACTTCGGCCGGGTGTTCGTACATTTCCGGCACAAGTAGTGCCACTCGTGATCAACAGGCCGTATCGCTACCCCGGCCTGACGGCGGCCGCTGCCGAGGGAGCACACTGAGCCATGGTCACCACCTGCGGTAGCACTGCCGGCCACCTTCGCCATCTGTGGCTCAAGGAGGAATCGTGTGCTGACTGCGCCACCGCGTGGCTAAAGTTCGCCGACACCGCGCCGGTCGGTCGCCGCGGACACGCCACGCAAAGTGTCCGCTACCAGCCGCGCACGACGTATCTGCGTCGGCGACCCTAGTCCGGGCGCGAGTCATCGCCTGACTTTGCGATCGCGGACGGCCCTGACACAGTGGACGGCGTGCACATCATGGCGACGTACCTCGCGGACCGAGGACCGGATCACGTGCCCGGGGTCGTGCTCACCGGCGTCGTCGTCGGCGCTCTGTTGATGCTGGCCGCGATCAAGGGCATGTTCGGCAAACGCAAGTAACGACCGAGCGCAGCGGGGGGACCATGCGCGAGCAAACGATCGGCGATTGGCTGGACGCGCTCGGTTCGGCCGCGCCGGCCCCGGGCGGCGGCGCCGCGGCCGCGATGCTGGTCGCCACGTCGGCGGCGCTCGTCGAGATGGTCGCCAATCTCACGATCGGCCGACCGCGATACGCCGAGCACGAGCCGACGATGATCGTCGCGCGTGATACAGCCGTCCAGATCCGTACGTCCGCGCTCGGTGCCGCCGACGACGACGAACGCGCGTTCGACTCGGTCGCGGCCGCGTACAAGATCCCGAAGGACGATCCCGACCGGAGTGCCGAGATTCAGCGCACCACGGCCGAGGCGGCCCGCCCGCCGCTGCGGACGGCGGAGCTCGCGGCACAGGTCATCGCGCTCGCCGAAGGCATTCACGAGGGCGCCAACGTCAACGTGCTCTCGGACATCGCCGTCGCGGCGTCCTCGGCGCGGGCCGCACTCGAATCGGCCGCCATCAACGTCGAGGTCAATCTGGCCGCGCTGCACGACCGCGAGCTGGCGGCGACGCTGGCGGCCGAACTGGCGACCCATCTGTCGGCGGCCGATACAGCAACGGCGACGATCCGCCGCGTACGGGAGGGCTTCCGGCGCAAGGACGGCCGCCGATGAGGACGATCGACGGTCGCGCGCACGCAGCCGCCATCAACGCGGCCGTGACGAGCGACGTCGAGCGCCTACGCGGCCAAGGGATCGTGCCGCGTCTCGCGGTCGTCGTGCCGACCGACGACGAGGCGACGGCGTGGTACGTCCGCAACATCGGCCGGGCGGCGGCCAAGGTCGGCGTCGACTGCGCGGTCGAGAGCCTCGTTGGCGCCGATACCGGGTCGCTGACGCGGCGACTCGGCGGCGTTGAGCGTCGACCCGGACGTACACGGCATCATCTGCCAGACGCCGTTGCCGGCCGGCCTGTCGCTGGCAGCGGCCGGAGCGTTCATCGATCCGGCGAAGGACGTCGACGGCGCGAACCCACTGAGCCTCGGCCGGCTCGCGGCCGGGCTCGACGCCTATGCGCCGGCGACCGCCGCCGCCGTCATGGAAATCCTGCGCCGCGAGGACGTGCCGATGCGCGGCGCGCGGGCGGTCGTGATCGGCCGCAGCACGGTCGTCGGCAAACCCTTGGCGTTGCTTCTGATCGCCGCCGACGCGACGGTGACCGTCTGCCATTCGCGGACGGTCGACCTACCCGCGGTCGCGGCGACCGCCGACATCCTCGTCGCGGCGGTCGGCCGGCCGGCGCTGGTCACCGCCGACTACATCAAGCCGGGCGCGATCGTCGTGGACGTCGGCACGAACCCGACCGCCGACGGTGGTCTCGTCGGCGACGTCGACCCGACCGGCGCGGCCAACGCGGCCGGGCTCACTCCCGTACCCGGGGGAGTGGGTCCGGTGACGACGGCGATGTTGTTGCGTGCCACCGTGACCGCCGCGGCGCTCAGGTCGTCGATCGATTGACCTCTTGGACGAGCCAGCCGTTGCCGTCCGGATCGCTGAACGACAGGAACGAGCCGTAGTCCCGGTGCTCCGGGTCGGGGCCAGGGGTCTGCACGCCGTCGGCGAAGTGGTACGGCTCGCTGACGTCGGCGCCCCGCCCGACCAACTCGGCGCGGGCCGCGTCGATGTCGTTCACCACCAGATGCAGACCCTGCACCGTGCCGGCATTGTCGTTGTGCATCAACGTGACCGAGCACGCGGACCCGGGCGGCGTCAGCTGCACGATGCGCATGTTCTCGCCGACCGTCACGTCGACGTCGACCGCGAAGCCGGCCTGCTCGGTGTAGAACGCCTTGGCCCGGTCGACGTCCGAGACCGGCAGGACGATGAGTTCGAGCTTCCAGTCCATTGGGGCTCCTCAGGATTTGCCGTGCAGCCACAGGTCGTCGGTCGCGACCGTGGTCAGGCGCTGGGTCGCGCGGGACAGGGCGACATAGAGCGTACGCACACCCGACGCCGACTCGGCGACGATCGCGGCCGGGTCCACGACGAGCACTCCGTCATACTCCATGCCCTTCGCTTCGAGGCTCGTCACCACCTGCACCCGCGCATCGACATCGGGCCGATCCAGGCCGCGACCGCGTCCCGGTCGGACTGAGCGGCGATGACGCCGACGGTTCCGGCCACGCCACCGAGCAGATCCGCCACGGCGTCGCGTACGGACGCCGGAAACCCGTCGCGATCAACGACGACATGGATCGGATCGACGCCGGTGCGGCGGACCGCGGTCGGCAACTCGAGATCCGGCTCGGCGTGGCGGACGACGGTCGCCGCGACGTCGAATATCTCCACCGAGTTCCGATAATTCGTGTGCAGCACAAAATCGTTGCGCTTGCGCCCGCGCAGCGCGGCGTCGCGCGCCTTGCGCGTCTCGGTCGGGTCGCCCTGCCAGGCCGACTGCGCCGGGTCGCCGACGATCGTCCAGCGAGGCGTACGCCGCCCGGCGGCCGATCATCCGCCACTGCATCGGCGAGACGTCCTGCGCCTCGTCGACGACGATGTGGGCGTAGTCGCGATAGTCGGTCGGCCGGTCCACGGGCCGGCGGGCGGCCGCCTGGCGGTCGGCGTACGTGGTGACCTCCCGTACGCCGCCGACCGTGTACGGATCGCCCTGCTGCCGCGGTGGCCGTGGCGGCTGCCCGAGCAGGTCGTCCGAGCTCGTCGAGCAACGCGACATCCTCGACCGAGACCTTGGTTGGCTTCTCGTCGGCGGCGGGGACGAGCGCCGGCCAGCAATCGCCATCTCGCGGCGATCGAGCAACCCGTTGGCGTAGTCGCGCAGCCGGTCCGGATCGCCGAGCCAGCCGAGCACGTCGATCGGCCGCAGCACCGGCCAGAATCCGCGCATGAACACGACGAACTCGCGCCGCTCGGCCACCTGTTCGGCAAAGTCTTCGCGCGGCGTCGTCCAGCCGGGCCCGAGGAGGTCGCGCGCCTGCTGCCACAGCGCATCCAACACGTAGCCGGCGGCCTTGCGGCGCAGACCGTTGCGCGACGATCCGAGCCCGAACACGGTGTCGCGCAACCGGTCCAGCTCGCGACGGCCGAGGCGGAGCAGCGTGCCGCGATAGAGCAGGCGCAACTCGGTCGGCGCGTCCGGCGCCGTCCCCGCGCGGCCCGCGCCAGCAGGCGCGCCATCCGTGCCGAGCCCTTGACCGTGGCGACCGCGCTGTCGTCGTGGCGGCTCGCCACGATGCCGTCGACCATCGAGCCCAAGGACGCCAGAGTCACCTCGTCCTCGCCGAGCGACGGCAGCACGCGGGAAATGTAGGTGACGAAGACGGGCGACGGCCCGACCACGAGGACGCCGCCGCCGGCGAAGCGTTGCCGATCGGAGTAGAGCAGGTAGGCGGCGCGGTGCAGGGCGACCGCGGTCTTGCCGGTGCCCGGGCCGCCGCGGACGAACGTGACCCCGGACGCCGGGGATCGGATCGCGTCGTCCTGCTCGCGCTGGATGGTGGAGACGATGTCGCGCATCCCGGTGCCGGTCGTGCGGGCCAGCGACGCCACCAGCGCGCCGTCGCCGATGACCCGCATGTCGGGCGGCGCCGCGTCCGGGTCGAGAAGATCGTCCTCGATGCTCGTCACCCGCTCGCCGTTGCTCGCGATCGTCCGGCGGCGGATCACCTTCATCGGATCGGTCGGCGTGGCCCGGTAGAACGGCGCGGCGGCCGGTGCCCGCCAGTCGATGACCAGCGCGCCGAGCCTCGTCGTCGCGCAGGCCGAGCCGGCCGATGTATCGAGTCTCCGGACCGTGCAGATCGAGCCGGCCGAACACGAGGCCCTCGTGCTCCGCGTCCAGCATCCGGCGCCGCCGGGCGGCATGGAAGACCATCGCGTCGCGCTCGACCAGCGCACCGAAGTTCCCGACGTTCGCGAGGCCGTAGCCGGCCGCCTCCGCCTCGGCCGCGTCCTTCTTCGCGCGCTCCAGGCGGGCGTAGACGCGATCGACGTACCGCTGCTCCGCGGCGATTTCGGCGGCCGCGTCGCCACCGGGGTCAGCGTCGACCGCTTCGTCGTCCGGTGTCGTTGTGGTGGCTTCGATCCCCGATGCTGGCGGCTGTTCATCGCGCGTGGCGGTCACGAGTCTCCCCGGGCGTGGACATACGGGCGGCGCCGCCCATTCGGCGGACGTTCAACAATACGCTGCCGGGCTGCGGACCGGTCGCGGCGCGGTTCGCGGCCCGCGAGCGCCCGCTCGAGCTGGCCCTGGCCCGAACCGCCACCTACGGTGTGCACATGCCGGAGTGGATGATTTACGGCGCCAACGGCTACACCGGCGGGCTTGTCGCCCGACGGGCGGTGCACGTGGGCCTGCGCCCCGTGCTGGCCGGCCGGAGCGCCGGCGCCGATACGCGCGCTCGCGGCCGAACTCGGTCTGGATCACGTCGTGGTCGGCCTGGACGATCCAGCCGCGCTTCGGGCCGCTCTTTCGGGGGTACGGCTGGTGGCGCACTGCGCGGGGCCGTTCGTGGCGACGTCGGCACCGATGGTCGACGCGTGCCTTGCCACCGGCACGCACTACCTCGACGTGACCGGCGAGATCGAGGTCTTCGAGTCGATCTTCGCTCGCCACCAGGAGGCGGTCGCGGCCGGTGTCGTCCTCGTGCCGGGGGCCGGCTTCGATGTCGTACCGACGGATTGTCTGGCGGCACGGCTCGCCGCCGCTTTGCCCGGCGCGAGCAGTCTGGAGCTGGCGTTCCACGCCGGTGGTGGTCTGAGCCGCGGCACTGCCCGCTCGGCGCTGTCCGGGATGGCTGGCGGAGGCCGGGTACGGCGTAACGGCGTGTTGGTCTCGACCCGGGTCGGCTCGCCTCGCCGTCGAGCTCCGTTTCCGTCCGGCGAGCGGTCGGTCGCGAGTGTGCGGTGGGGCGATCTGGTCACTGCCTTTCGCAGCACCGGCATCCCGAACATCACGGTCTACACCGAGTTGCCGATGAACGGCCGCGGAGCCGCCCTGACCGGCGTGCTCCGATCGGCTCCGGTGCTGGCCCTCGCGCGACGGGTGGTCAGTGCGCGGGTCACCGGGCCGAATGCCGATCGTCGCGCACGCAGCCGATCCGAGGTCTGGGGCGAGGTCCGGGACGCGGACGGTCACGCGCGCACCGGCACGCTCACCGGTCCCAACGCGTACGACCTGACCGCCGATGCTGTGGTCCGCGCCGTGGGCGAGCTGACCGACGCTCCGTACTTGTCCGGAGCCGGGGGCGTACACGCCGTCGATGGCGTTCGGCGTCGACTTCGCGGCGAAGCTGGACGGCGTACGAGTCTCGGATATCTCCTAGCGGCCCGAGGTCGCACGCGGGCATGGCGAAGGCCGGCAGCCCATTCGCAGGGTGGCCGGCCTTCGTCGCTGTGGATCGTGCGGCGGCGGGTTCAGTCGCCGAAGACGCCCGCTTCCACGAGGCGCTTCTCGGTCAGACCCCAGCCGTGCGTCGGCTCCGCGGCGTCGAGTGCGTCGAACTCGGCCCGGACCTTGGCGCCATGGCCGGCCGCGGCGAGCGCGCGGATTTCCTCGGCGAACGCGTCCGAACTCGTCTTGAGTCGCGTCGTCTTGCCGGATACGAGGTTGCGCACGTAGGCGTGCTTGCCGCCGTCGAGCGGGATCACGTACTTGAACTCACCCAGCACGCTCAGCGCGGCACCAGAACTCTGGCCAGCGCGGACTGATGCGCGCGCGGTCTTTGAAGTGTTGCTTGCCACGGGGGGACTCCTTGCGAAAACGTCGGTAGCGGTTCACGGGGGGTGTGCCTGGCTTCCGACGTCCGGTCTCGATACCCGGCCGGCCCTTGAAGCAACACAGCACCATCAGCCGGGGCTGCCGGCCGCGACCAATGTTAGCCGAAAGCGGGCCGAGCGTCGCCCTCCGGCGGATTGCGTTGCACGGCTCACAAAGAGGTCGCCGTGCCGCGTCTGTGCCGGGGGAGTGGCTGCTGGGTGTGGTCGCGTGCAGGGCCGCCTCGCCACCGATCGACCCGCCGCCCGCCCGTCGCCGCGCTTGGCCCCACGATCTTGGGGATATTGACCTATCCGCCGCCGTTTTTAAGGTAGACAACCCCAAGATCGCCGGATGCAAGCGTCCACTACCGACCTCGCCAAGATGATGTTGGGCAAGTGCACGTATCACGGGTCGCGGACAGGTGTTCTTGCCCAACATCAACCCAGGGGGTGGGTCCCTGCTCCTGGGCCGTGGGTGCGCGCGACCCCGGCTGCCCAGGCCGGCCGTCCACTGGTCGACGCGCCGCCTGCCCGGCAATCGCCCCGGCCGAGGTCCGTTAAACTGCGCGGACGTGATCTTCGGCGCGTCGTGCGCGACACGCCGGCCGGATTGTGGCGGAAATCGGCGATTCACTGGCGCCACATGCGTCCCGCCGGCATCATGATGAGCACGCGAGGCATGCGTACGTCATACGGAACAGGTCGTTGGGGAAGACGCACCTGGACCGTCGGGAGGTATCCGTGCCAACGCGTGGCGTCGTATTTGTCCACTCGACACCGCTGGCAGTGTGCCCGCACGTCGAGTGGGCGATCGCGCGTGTCCTCGATGCGCCCGTGAACCTGCATTGGACCGCGCAGCCCGTCGATCCCGTGGCCCGCCGTGCGGAGTGCACGTGGTCCGGTCGGCCGGGCACCGGCTCCGAGTTGGCCGCGTCACTGCGGCAGTGGCCGATGCTGCGCTTCGAAGTCACCGAGGAGCCGAGCCCAGGCGTCGATGGGCAGCGATTCATGCACGTACCCGGTCGGGGGCTGTTTGGTGCGCCCACTAGCGCCAACGGTGATGTCATGCTCGGCGAGGACCGTCTTCGTACGTTGATGGCAAAGGCACGCAACCCGGAGGCGCTCGCCCACGAGATCGACAAGGCCCTCGGGACGGCGTGGGATGACGAACTCGAGCCGTACCGCTACGCCGGCGACGGAGCGCCGGCCATGCTGCTGACGCAGGTCGGCTGAGCTGGTCGGTCTCGAGCGCAGACGCGTCAAGCGGCTGCAGCCGTCCCCGCACCGCCGATGAACATGGCAACGGCGCCGGCCGCAGGGTGACCTGGGCCGGCGCCGTTCGTGCCGTTTGACGTGTCGCGACGCTGGATCGCGGGGATGCGACTACAGCGGAATGTTCCCGTGCGCACCGCGGGCCGCCGGTGCGGCCGCGATCGCCTCCGCGATCCGCAGCCGCGTCTCCTTCGGTTCGATGACCTCGTCGACGACGCCGATCTCAAGTGCCCGGTTGACCCCACCGGCGACCCGGGCCTGATCCTCGATCAGGTGCGCCCGCAGCGCCTCGCGGTCTTCCGGCTTCGCGGCGGCGAGCTTCTTGCGGTGCAGGATGTTCACCGCGGCGCTGGCGCCCATCACCGCGATCTCCGCGTTCGGCCACGCGTACACCGCGGTCGCGCCGAGCGCCTTCGAGTTCATCGCGATGTATGCGCCGCCGTACGACTTCCGCGTCACGAGCGTGACCCGTGGCACGACCGCCTCGGCGAAGGCGTGCAGCAGCTTGGCACCGCGGCGTACGACGCCGTCCCACTCCTGGCCGACACCGGGCAGGTAGCCGGGGACGTCGACGAGCACGATCAGCGGCACACCGAGGGCGTCACACATCCGTACGAACCGGGCCGCCTTCTCGGCGCTGGCCGAGTCCAGGCAGCCGCCGAGGCGAAGCGGGTTGTTCGCGATCACGCCGACCGTACGGCCGCCGAACCGGCCGAGTGTCGTGACGATGTTCGGTGCCCACTTGGCGTGCAGCTCGACCGGTCCGCCGAGTCCGGTGTCCTCGGCCGCGTCGTCGAGCAGCGCCTTCACCACCGGCTTCACGTCGTACGCCCGGTTCGTCTCGACCGGCAGCAGCGCACCGAGGTCGACCTCCTCGGCGAGGTCGGACACCGAGAGCCGGCCCTGATGGCCGAGCAGCGACGCGATCTGGCGCGCACTGTCGAGAGCCGATGCGTCGTCCTTCGTCGTCACGTGTACGACGCCGGACCGGCGGCCGTGCGGCTCGGGACCGCCGAGGCGCTCCATGTCGACGTTCTCGCCGGTGACACTGCGGACCACCTCGGGGCCGGTGACGAAGATGCGACCGTCACCACCCATGATCACGACGTCGGTCAAGGCCGGGCCGTACGCCGCGCCGCCGGCGGCGGGGCCGAGCACGACCGAGATCTGCGGCACCCGACCCGAGGCCCGCACCATTGCCGCGAACACGATCCCGACACCGTCGAGGGCCAGTACGCCCTCCGGCAGCCGAGCGCCGCCGGAGTGCCACAGACCCAGCACCGGTACGCGTTCGCGCACGGCCATGTCGATCGCGTCGACGATGTGGCGGCAACCCTCGATGCCCATGGCGCCACCCATCTTCGTACCGTCGGTCGCGTACGCGATCGCCGGCGTACCGTCGATCTCGCCCTTCGCGCACAGCACGCCCGAGCTGTCGCGCTGCATCGTCAGACGCAGCGTGCCCCGGTCGAACAGGTTGCGCAGGCGAAGCTCGGGGTCGCGATAGTCGGTGGTGTCGTCGGCGGTCGGGGTAGGCGTCTCGGTGGTGGTCACGGCGATCCCTCCGGGGATGGTCAGGCGTGCGTGAAGATCAGGGCGGCGTTGTGACCGCCGAAGCCGAACGAGTTGTTCAGCGCCGCGGGCACCTCCATGTGTCGCGCTTTGTGCGCGGCGACATCGAGCAGGCCGTCCTCGGGGTCGTCGAGGTTGATCGTCGGTGGCACGACACCGTGGTAGATCGCCAAGATCGTGGCGATCGACTCCAGTGCGCCAGCCGCGCCCAACAGGTGACCGTGCATCGACTTCGTCGACGTCAAGACCATGTGGTCGCCCAGCACGGCGCGTAGACCAATGATCTCGGCCATGTCGCCGGTCGGCGTC
The DNA here is from genome assembly GCA_963724705.1 of uncultured Actinomycetota bacterium. GTDB lineage: Bacteria > Actinomycetota > Actinomycetes > Mycobacteriales > Micromonosporaceae > DASQPR01. The sequence continues at coordinate 649,646 of CAVRVS010000001.1, read as the reverse complement.
GACGTCGCGTGAGCGTTGACGTGGACGATGTCGGTCTTGGCCAGTCCGGAGTCGCGCAACGCGAGCTTGATCGCCCGGGCACCACCGGCACCCTCCGGATCCGGCTGCACGATGTCGTAGCCGTCCGAGGTCATGCCGGCGCCGGCCAACTTGGCGTAGACGTGAGCGCCACGGGCCGCCGCGTGGTCGGCGCGTTCGAGCACGATCACGCCGGAGCCCTCACCCAGCACGAAGCCGTCGCGGGCCTTGTCCCACGGCCGCGACGCCCGCTCGGGGTCGTCGTTGCGCGTCGACATGGCACGCATCGAGGCGAACCCGGCGATCGGCAGCGGCGCGATAACCGCTTCCGTGCCGCCGGCCACGACGATGTCGGCGCGTCCGGACCGGATGATGTCCAGCGCCCAGGCAATGGCCTCGGCGCCGGTCGCGCACGCGCTGGCCGGCGAATGCACGCCGGCCTTGGCGCCAAGCTCAAGGCCGACCCAGGCCGCCGGCCCGTTCGGCATCAACATGGGTACGGTGTGCGGGCTGACCCGCCGGGGACCCGACTGCTCCAGGATGTCGTCCTGACTGAGCAGTGTCTGGGCCCCGCCAATGCCGCTGCCGACAACGACGGCGAGCCGCTCCGGATCGATTCCGGCCGCGACCGCCGCGCTGGCATCCGCGGTAGCGGGAGCCAGGCCGGCGTCCTTCCAAGCCTGATGCGCCGCGATCAGCGCGACCGCTTCGGAGCGGTCGAGCCGGCGCAACTTGACCCGGTCGATCATTTCGGACGGCTCGACGGCGAGTTGCGCCGCGATCCGTACGGGAAGCTGGGCGGCCCACTCCTGGGTCAGCGGCGTGACCCCGGAGCGACCGGCCAGCATGGCGTCCCAGGTCGACGTGACGTCCCCGCCGAGCGGGGTCGTCGCGCCGAGCCCGGTAACGACGACGTCCGTTGCCACAGTGTTACGCCTGCGCCTTCTCGATGAATGACACGGCGTCGCCGACGGTCTTCAGGTTCTGCACCTCGTCGTCGGGGATCTTGACGCCGAACTTCTCCTCGGCCGCGACGACGACCTCGACCATCGACAGCGAGTCGACGTCCAGATCATCGGTGAACGACTTCTCCTCGGCGACGTCGCTCGGGTTGACTCCGGCGACCTCTTCGAGGATCTCGGCGAGGCCCTCGGTGATCTCGGGACGACTGCTCATGGGTGGGATTCCTTCCGGTATCGATACTTGTCATGCCACGTTCGTGGCGGCAAACTTCTTCGACCAACCTAGACGATCATGCATTTATTGGCCGGGTGTTGCAGGTCGGTGCTGCGGCTGCGCTGCACCGGCTTGGCCTACGGGCAGCGAACGACCTGACCGGCGTACGTGAGACCGCCGCCGAAGCCGAACAGCAGGATCGGACCGCCGGACGGGATCTCGCGTCGCTCGAGCAACTTCGACAGAGCGAGCGGGATGCTCGCCGCCGACGTGTTGCCCGATTCGACAATGTCGCGCGCGACGACTGCGTTCTCGACGCCGAGCTTGCGGGCGAGAGGATCGATGATCCGCAGGTTCGCCTGGTGCGGCACGAACGCTGCGAGCTCGCTCGGGTCAACGCCGGCCTTCTCGCACACCTGCCGGGCCAGTGGCGGCAACGAGTACGTCGCCCAGCGGAAGACCGACTGGCCGGCCTGCTTGATGTACGGGCGCCAGCCCTCGATCTGGATGACGTCGTTCAACTCCGGGGCGGAGCCCCAGACCACGGGACTGATGCCGGCCGGCTCGTTCTCGGCGCACGCCGTGACGATCGCGGCGCCGGCACCGTCGCCGAATAGGACGGCGGTGGACCGGTCGCTCCAGTCGGTCACATCGGAGAGCTTCTCGGCGCCGACAACGATCACGTTGCGCGCCGCGCCGGCCCGGATCGCGTGGTCGGCGCTGGCCAGCGCGTACGAGAAGCCGGAGCAGGCGGTGTTGAGGTCGTACGCGCCCGGAGCGCTGACGCCGAGCTTCGCGGCGACGCGGGTGGCGACGTTCGGGCACCGGTCGACCGACGAGCAGGTGGCAACGACGATGAGGTCGATGTCGGCGGCGGTGAGACCGGAGTTCGCCAATGCCTTACCGGCCGCCGCGGCAGACATGTCGGCGACCGTCTCGCCCTCGGCGATGCGGCGCTCGGCGATGCCGACGCGGTCACGGATCCACGCGTCGTTCGTGTCGACCATCTTCGCGAGTTCCGCGTTGGTCAACACTCGACTCGGTTGATAGTGCCCCATCGCCAGGATCTTGGACCCGGTCATACTGTGCCTCTCCCTGTGGGCAACTTCCCGGAAGGCAACGTTGCTGGGCGTGCTCGATGTGATGTCACTGGTGACCGCCGATGCGCGCGAGTGGGTGGCCGGGCGCTACCGGGTCGTCGTGATGGGCGAGCCATTCGGTGAGGACGCCCGAAGCGTGGGTGATCACGTCAACGGGACCCTGCCGTGTCGAGACGTGGCCGATGACCGTACCGGCGGTGATCTCCGCACCTTCGACGAGGTCGGTGACGGGGATGAAGTTGCCGCTGGCCGCGGCGACGACGACCCGGAAATGCGGTGTCGGCTCGTGGGTCGGCGATGGCGCGTGGCGGGCGATCAGCTCGCGCGCGGCGGTGAGGTCGTCCGGCGTATTGACGGTCACGATCTCGACGCCCTTGAGGGCTCGCTTGGCCAGGCCGGCCAGCGTGCCCGCCGGTGGCAGTTCGATGATCGCGGTGACGCCGAGGTCGGCCATGGTCTGCATGCACAGATCCCAACGCACCGGCGCGGTGACCTGAGCGACCAGTCGTCGCAGCATCGCCGTACCACTCGGCACGGCCCGACCGTCGAGATTCGACAGCAGGATCCGGTGCGGGTCGGCCGGAGCGATTCCGCTCGCCACCGCCGCGAGTGCGGCCTCGGCCGGAGCCATGTACGTCGTGTGGAAGGCGCCGGCCACGGAGAGCGGGATGATGCGTGCCTTGGCCGGTGGGGCCGCCGCGAACTTCTCCAGCCCGTCGACCGACCCGGCCGCGACGATCTGGCCGGCACCGTTGCGGTTCGCGGGGAAGACGCCGGCGGCTTCGATCGCGGCGAGGACCTCGTCCTCGGCGCCGCCGAGGACCGCCGACATGCTGGTTGGTTCGAGCGCGCAGGCGGCCGCCATTTCGCGACCGCGTACGGCCGCGAGGGTGACCGCCGCATCGGGCGTGAGCACTCCGGCGATGCCGGCCGCACCGAGTTCGCCGACGCTGTGGCCGGCGACGACCAGGGGCGTGCTGTCGGTCAACGGAAGGTGCTCGGCCGCGAGCAGCGCCGCCGCCACCAGCAGCGGCTGCGTCCGGGCGGTGTCCTTGATCTCGTCCGCGTCGGCGGCGGTGCCGAGATGCAGGAGATCGAGGCCAGCGAGCGCGGACCACCAGCGCAGTCGAGCCTCGGTGGAGGATTCGGTGAGCCAGGGAGTCAGGAAGCCAGGTTTTTGTGAACCTTGGCCAGGTGCGAGGAGGGCAAGCACACATATGACTCTGCGGCATCGGCGGCGGCCGGGTCCCTGTCGCCAGGTACCAAAGCCACCGAGCTCTTTTGTAGGGATCCTCTAATGCTTTTGGTTGACTGTGACCTGGATCGCGGAGAGTGGATCTCGACGTCGCTCCGGATCTGGATCTTGCGTATCACGTTTTAGCAGTTCGCAGCCGGTCAATCGCGCTCGGCCCCGCCTCTCGCGGCACCCAGGCGACCGATCGCGAGCGCTACCCGGAGAGTAAACGCATCCCGTGGCACTAACGGCGCGAATCCGGTGATATCGGCAATCCGACGCAGACGGTAGCGGACCGTGTTCGGGTGGACGAACAGCGACCGGGCGGCGCTTTCGAGCACGCCGCCGGCGGCGAGGAACGCATCGAGCGTTTCGAGCAGCTCTCCGCCGGCCCGGGCGAGCGCGGCGAACACGTCGTTCCGCAGCGTCCGCCGTGCGTCCACATCGCCGGCCAGCGCCCGCTCCGGCAATAGGTCGCCGGCCAGCACCGGTCGAGGCGCGGCGGGCCAGGCCGGCGCGGCCCGGAATCCGGCCAGCGCGGAGCGCGCGGCCTGGCTCGCTTCGTCCAGGCTGGGTGCGGGGGCGCTGACGACTACCGGGCCGTCGCCGTACGCCCCGAGCATCTTCTCGGTCGCGGCCAGTGGGTCGGTCGCGCCACCGAGCATGACGACCAGGCGATCCCCGTGTACGCCGCCGATGACCTCGACCCCGATCCGGCGCGCGGCGCGGTAGACGTTGTGCACGATCGCCGCGACCTCGCCGCCGGGGGACCGGCCGACCGCGATCGCGACCGGCGTCGGATCGGGCCAGCCGAGCGCGGCCGCCCGCGACGCGATGACGTCCGGTTGTTCGCCTCGGACCAGGGCGTCGACCAGTAGCGCCTGCAGTCGAGCGTCCCAGAGCCCGCGCGTTTCGGCCGCCCGGGCGTACACGCGCGCCGCGGCGAACGCGACCTCGCGGGAGAAACGCACGACCGCGTCCCGCAGCGCGGCCTCCTGGCCGGGCTCGGCCAGCCGCGGCACCTGCTGCTCGACCACGTCGATGGTGACCTTGATCAACTGTACGGTGTGCTCGAGGTTGATCGACCGCGCGAGCGCCCGCGGGGCGGCGTCGAACACCTCATCGGAGACCTCTTGCGACGCCTGGTCCGGATCAAGGCTCTGCCGCCGCAGCCATTCGACCAGCGAGCGCACGCCAGCCTGGGCAACGAGTGTGACCCAGGCCCGCTGGTCGGCCGGCACCTCGCGGAACCACGGCAGCACGTCGTCCATCCGCGCGACGCTGGCGGTCGACAACGCACCGGCCGAGCGTTCGATCCGCGCCAGCGTGCCGGCCAGCGGTCCGGTGCCGTACACGCTGGTCGCTTCGGCCGAGGCGGCGCGCACTACCTTGGGCGGCGTCGCCTCCGGCGCTTCCGGCTCGCGTGGCGCCGTGTCGCGGGTTGTCTTATCGCGCGGTGCCTTCACTCCCGGCGTCTTCGCTGCCGGCGCCTTCGATCGCGGTGCCTTTGCGCGCGGCGGCGTGTCGCGCGGTGTCGTTCCACGCGCCGAGGTGTCGCGGGCCGGGGTGTCGCTCGGGTCACTCACCCGAAGGTCACCTCGGCGACCCACCACTGCTGGTCACGGAAGGTCAGCACCATCTCGAATGACTTCAGCACCGGACGCAATGACGGCACGTGCGACAGGGAAATCGCGGCCTCCGGGTATGGGCCGCCGGTCGAGCCGGAGACCGAACCACCGGCATAGCCGACGGCGGACGTGACGTTCGCATTCGTCATCGCGTCGAGAGTGTCCGAACCGAGCAGTGATCTCGCGCGCGCGATCAGGGCGGGACAACTGATGGGCGGTTCCCCGGCCGCCGTCGTCACCACGTTGCCGCCGATCACCCCGGCACAGGCGAGGTCGCTGCGCACACCGACGTTGTGGAGGAACTGTTGGCCGGCCTGGCGCGCACCGGCCAGCAACTGCGTCTGGGACAGCGTCGGCGTCGGGGTCGGCCGTGCCGGCGCGCTGGCGGCCGGTATGGGCGCTGCGATTGGAGCGGGCGATGGTTTCTGCTGTGCCCAGGCGTACGCGCCGGTGCCGAGCAGGAGAGCGCTCGCCGTGGCGGCGATGGCGGCCGCTGCTGGCTTGGTGAGCATGGCGTGGATGAAACCGGTTGGCGGTTCGTCCACGTCGTCATCGTCGGTCGCGACGGCGCTGCCGTTTTCGGCATCCGCGGCCGGGTTAAGCGCTGCGGGCGTGCCATTCGTGTCGGGAGTAGGCCTGCCGGTCGTCGTCCCGACGTCGGCGCGCGCGGTTCGTGCGGAGTCGGCCGTGTCCGCGGCGACGAGTGGCAGCAACGTCGTGGGCGCGTCGGCCGGGGCGGGAGCGGTGATCCGCGAGAACATGGCCGTCGCATCCGGCGGCAGGTCGATAACTCGACCGTCGGCTGACCGGCGCCGGGTGACGATGGGCGGCGGAGTTGCCCGCGCGACAACGGTGTTGCCGTCACTCATCGCGTCGACGCTGTACGCCGCGAGCCGCCGTACCTCGCGGGGGATGAGTCCGCGCAGGTCGACGCGCGCCGCCCTGCCCGGCTCCTCGGCCGAGTCGGCGCCGCTGCGCATTCCGGCGGCGAACTCTTCCGCCGTTGGGCGCCGGTCCGGGTCCACGGCCAGTGCGGCGCGTATGACCTCGACCCAGCCGGGAATGCCGGCGCCCGATGGGAGGCCGGCCGCATCGGCCCAACTGACCGGGTCGCTCCACGGCAGCATTCCGGCTCGCGCGACACAGATCGATGCCGCGAGGCTGAATACGTCGCTCGCCGTCGTACCGACGATGCCCCCGGCCGCGGCCGCGTCACGATGCTCCGGCGCGGTGAATGCCCAAACACCAAGCGGCGCGTCGAGACCCGGGGCGGCGGCGCCGAATCCGCCCAGCCGCGCCTGGCCCGCATCGACGAGAATCGTGGCCGGGCTGACCGCTGCGTGAACAATGCCGGTGGCGTGGGCCGCGGCGAGCACGTCGGCCACCGCGGTCGCGATGACCCGCACCGCGCGGTGTGGCGGCGGACCGGCCAGCCGCATCCGGTCGGCGAGCGAAGGCGTGACGTACGAGGCGAAGTAGGGTCGCCCCTCGGTGGTGTGACCGAAGCCGGCGATGTGCGAACTCGGCGCGACCCGTCCGACGTCCGCGAGGGCCTGGCACCAAGCGAGGAACTCGCGGCGACCGCCCGGCGCGGCGACGTCGGAGCCGACGAGCAGGACGGCACGGTCGCCGCCGTCGGAGAGCGCCAGGCCGGCTGTCACCAGCCCGTCCTGATCGAGCACGGCTCGAACGCTCAGGCCCGGCACCGGCGACACGAGCGGCGGCGGGTTGTGGGTCATGACCGCTCGCCCTTCGACTCGCCAGGGTGAGTGTCGGTCGCGGCGCCGTCGTGGTGGTTCTCGGAACCCGCTGGTACGGCTATAGCCGGTGCGGTTTCCGCGGACTCCGATGCACCGGCGGCCACCGAGGCGTCCGAGTCGACCTCCGTGGGGGCCGTCGACGACGCGACGTCGGCGCCGGCATCAGAGGCGACTGTCAGCGGCATCTCATCGGCGGTCGAGTCGAGCCCGTCGTCGTCGCCGTTCTCGTCGAGTTCGGTGGCGTCGCCGGCATCTTCGGCCCCGCCGGCCGCGTCATCAACAGCGTCCGCGTCATCAACAGTGTCCGCATCGTCAACGGCGTCCGCATGTTCATCGGCGTCCGCCGCCTTCGGCGTCCGCGTCCTGGCTGTCGGCGGCGTCGTCGCGGCCTGCGTCATGGTTGTCGGCAGCGTCCTCAGCGTCGCCGGCCGCGTCATCAACAGCGTCCGCGTCGTCATCGGCGTCCGCATGTTCATCGACGTCCGCTGCCTCGGCGTCCGCGTCTGGGTTGTCGAGTGCGGCCGTGTCGTCGGCAGCGGCGTCCACATCCGCACCGGCGTTGGCATCGCGATCCGAGGCCTCGGCGGTCCGGTCATCGGCGGCGTCCGCGTCCACAACCGGGTTCTCGGCCGAGTCGGCGCGCGAGCCGGCGCCCGCGTCGTTAGCAGCGTCCGTCCTATCGGCGGCGTCCGCATCCACGTCAGCGTCCGCATCCATGGTCGCGGCGGCGTCGGCACCCGTGTCTGCGGACGCATCGACATGTGGGCTGTCAGCGGCGTCGCCATCGGGGCCGGAGTTGAGGCTGGGCTCGGTCGCGTCCGTGCTGACAGTCGCCGCATCGTCGGCCTTGTCATCCACATCGGTCACGCCGCTCGTCGGTTCTGCCTCGGCCAGCCCCGGCCTCGGCGGCGGGAGTGAGTGACGCACGGTCGGATGCCGCGGCTGCGCCCGGCATAACGTACGGGCGGCCCAGCCGTGGCTCTAGGACGTCGTCGGCGGGTGCTCGTGGCGCTGGCGCCACGCCGATCGCCCGGTCCTCGGCGGCGTCGACCTTGGCCGGCCCACGGCGGGCGCGCTTGCCTCGGCTGCGGCCGTTCCGGTCGCAACGACGTGCGCCGTCCCGACGGCGATCTCGGCCGGAGTCGCCGCGGGCACCTCGGCGGACTGGTCAACCGGAACGTCGACAGCGGCGCGCTGCATCGGCGGCCGAGTGTCGGCGTCCGGATTATCCAGCTGCGCGGAAGCGCCGCCGGATTGGTCGGAATTCCTCGGCCCAGCGCTGGGCGTCCCGAACCATGACCCGGTCGGCCGACCAGTAGGCACGGAGGGGATCGATCCCACCGGTGCCGTTGCGGCGGCCGACCCGGATGGGCCGGAGCTTGCCGGGCCGGAGCTTGCCGGGCCGGAGCTTGCCGGACCAGAACTCGACTCCTGACGAGACTGACCCGGCTGGGACAGCGGGGGGCCGTCACGCGGCGGGACGGGCGCGGACGCCGCGCTGACTGGGGCATTGGATAGCGAAGCCGATCCGGCGTTGGGCGCCGCACTCGTCGCCTGACTCGGTGGCTTCACCCGTGCCGTACCCGTGGCTTTGCCTGCTCCGACTCTCCGCGCGGGCGGCCGGGACGGCCGGACGCAGCCCGGCGCCGCCAGTGGCCAGGGCCGCGCCGCCGAGACCGGTTCCCCGAGCCCGGCCGGCGACGGTCTCCAACCGGGCAAGCGCCGCTGGCATCGCTCGACGGCGATCCAACCGCCGACTGCGGCGCGCCGCCAGAGCCAGCATCACCAGGACGGCCGCGGCAGCCAGCGGCCGCGAGTCCGAGCGCGATCTTGCTCTGCGCCATGATCTTGGAAAGACTGGTCGTCGGTGCCGACGTCGCGACGGTCGGCGGCGCTGCCTGCCCGGATGCCGATGAGGTCGGGAAGGTGACGCCGGCGGCCTCGAGGGCGCTGGCCATGGAGACCGGCGCGAAGAACCACGCCGCCTTCTGCGAACCGATCGCGGCACGATGCGCTCGCGGTCCAGTGGCGACCAACGGGTAGAGATCGTAGACGGCCGTCTTGGTCGTACCGGTCCTCATGGTCACGGTGTAGTCCGGGCCCAATGGCGTCGGCGTCGACGGCATCACGTTTCCGGTGGCCGACTTCATCCACGAAACCTGGGCCTGGACCTGGTCATAGAGCGTCGGATCGTCGGTGGACTTGATGACGATCGGCGGACTCACGTCGGGACCGGTGATCGTGATCGTCAACGCCGGCGGCTTTGTGACCTTGGGGCTGGGCTTTACCGGTGCTTGTGCGCTCGCGGCCACCGTGAACGACAAGCGCCCCGAACACCGCGGCCGCGAAGACGGCCACAACGGTGCGCGCGATCGTGCCGATGGCTCGCGGCGTCACAAGCAACTCCTCGCGGTGGCCGGCGGTGTACGCCGTCGACTGTCGGCCGGCGGACGAGCACCTGGTCAGGCGCGCCACCGGTGACAGGAATTCAACACCAATCCACCCCGTGATGAGGGGACGGTCGGCGTCACGCCGTGTCGGCCGCGCGCCGCACACGCTCCAGGGTACGGTCTCGACCCAACAGTTCAATGGACTCAAACAGGGGCAATCCGACAGTGCGGCCGGTGACCGCCACACGTACCGGTGCCTGTGCCTTGCCGAGCTTGAGGCCCCGCTCGGCACCGATCGCCTCGAGCGTCGCTTTCAACGTTTCGGCCTTCCACTCGCTGACCGCGCTGAAACCTTTGTGCGCCGCCCAAAGGAGTTCGGTCGCGCCGTCGCGCATCGTCTTCGTCCAGGACGCCTCGTCGATACGCGGCTCGTCCAGGAAGAAGAAATCCACATAGTCCACGATCTCCGATAAAACGCTGATGCGGGTCTGCGCGAGCGGTGCGACGGCGGCGAACACGACCGGGTCGAAATCGCCCGGCGCCCACGGCGGCGGCGGGATCGTGGCGGTGCCGGTCAGCCACGGCTGGCAGGCGTCGACGAACTCTTCCGCGTCCAGAGCGCGGATGTACTCGCCGTTGAACGCCCGGAGCTTCTTCTCGTCGAAGAACGCCGACGAAGGGTTCACATCCTCGATGCGGAACTCGTCCTCGATGACCGACCACGGCACGATCTCCCGGTCGCCCGAGGGTGCCCAGCCGAGCAGCATCAGATAGTTGCGCATGGCGTCGGCGAGGTAGCCCTCGTCCCGATACATCTCGAGCGCGACCTTGTCGCGTCGCTTCGACAGCTTCTGCCGCTTCTCGTTCACCACCACCGGCACGTGGGCCCAGACCGGCGGCTCGTGCCCGAGCGCCTCCCACAGCAGCTGCTGCTTCGGCGTGTTGGACAGGTGCTCCTCGGCGCGGAACACGTGGGTGATGCCCATGGTCATGTCGTCGACGACGTTGGCCAGCAGGAAGACCGGCGAGCCGTCGGAACGGGCGATCACGAAGTCCTCGATCTTGGCGTTCTCGAACGTCGGCTCGCCCCGGATCAGGTCGACCACGCCGGGTGTGACCCTCGTCCGGCGTACGGAATCGCAGCGCACGGCCCTCGCCCGGGCCGAGACCGCGGTCGCGGCAAAATCCGTCGTAGCCGGTGTACTTGTTGCCCGTACGGGCTTCGATCTGCTCGCGGGTGCAGTCGCAGTAGTAGGCACGGCCGGCCGCGTAGAGATCGGCGGCGGCCGCCTTCTGCTTGTCGGCGTACGCCGACTGGAAGTACGGGCCCTCGTAGTTGCCCCGCTCGATGCCGATCCAGTCGAGCGCCGACAGGATGCCCTCGGTCCACTCGGGGCGATTCCGCGCCGCGTCGGTGTCCTCGATGCGCAGCACGAAGGCGCCGTTGTGCTGCTTGGCGTAGATCCAGTTCTGCAGCGCCGAGCGGGCGCCGCCGACGTGGAACATACCGGTCGGAGATGGGGCAAATCTAACGCGAACCGTCACGTGATCAGACTAAGGGTTGGTGGCGGCAACCAATCCATGGGGTTTCAGCGTCTAGATAACGGTGAGTACCCTTCACTCGATCCACCCGACCCGGTTCTAGCGAGGACCTAGATGACCATCGGTACGTTGTGCGTCGTCGCGACGCATTGCCGCAGCTCTGATCGCTTGCGGTGCGCTGTTCCTCGCCGGGTGCACGGCGTCGTCGGGCGCGCATTTCCGGGACTCGGGCGTCCAGGGCGGAACGAACGCCGGGGCCGCGGTTACGACCGACCCGTCCAGCGCCCCGGGTTCACTCACCGTGACCCCGACGCCGAACAGTAAGAACGTCGCCCCCAACGCGTCGGTCAAGGTCGCGGCGACCGCCGGTGCCACTGTGACGTCGGTCACCGTGACCGCCGGATCGTCGACGATCAAGGGAACGCTCGCCGCCGACGGCAAGACGTGGACCTCGACCAGCCCGCTCAAGTTCAACACGAAATACACGGTCGCGGTCAGCGGCACGAACCTGGCCAACGGGCAGTCACAGACCACGTCGACGTTCACCACCGTGAAGCCCACGAAGACCGTGTCGCCGCACCTGATCGCGAACGCGCTCTCGGCTCTCGACAGCGGCGCGACGTACGGCGTCGGCGAACCGATCATGGTGCACTTCGCCCACGCCATCCCGACGAGCCAACGGGCGGCGATCGTCGACGCGCTGACGGTGACGTCGACGCCGCAGGTCGATGGGCGGTGGCATTGGATCAACTCGCAGCAGGTCGACTACCGCGGCGAGGACTACTGGCCGGCCGGCGCGACGGTCAGCGTCAGCGCAAACCTGTACGGCGTCAGCCTCGGCGGCGGTGTCTACGGCGGAGCGAACGCACACGCCACCATCCACATCGGCGACAAGCACTACGCGGTGGCCGACAACAAGACGCACACGATGAAGGTCTACATCAACGACAAGCTCGTGAAGACCGTGCCGGTGAGCATGGGCATGGGCGGCTCGACCCGTGGTTCGCAGGGTCAGTTCATCAACTACTGGACGCGCAGCGGTCCGCACGTCGTCATCGTGAAATCCCCGACCGTCACGATGTCGTCGGCGTCGTACGGCATCACCGACCCGAAGTCGCCGTTCTTCTACGCGCCGGAGACGGTGCATGACGCCGTCCGGATCTCCTACAGCGGCGAGTTCGTACACCTGCGTACGTGGACCGTCGGTGACATCGGCAAGCGGAACACGTCGCACGGCTGCATCAACGTCGGTGCCGCGTACGCGTCGTACATGTACAAGCTCCTGCGTACGGGCGACATCGTGGACGTGGTCAACACGCCGGTGAAGGTCAGCTTCGACAACACGGTGGCCGACTGGGCCGTTCCGTGGTCGCAGTGGAAGTAACGATCCCGCCGAGCGGGTTGATCTGATCCAGGCGGCGGTCGCCACGGCGTTAGCGGCCGAGTCGGCGCTGCGGCTACCCCGTACCGACCCAAAAGACCCGGACAAAGCGCTGCCCGCCCCACCAAGCGTGGAGCGGGCAGCGATGGCGTGCCGACGACGACCGTCAGGTGTCGCCGCCGGTCTCGCCGACCGGTGCGGCCGACACGTCGTCGATCGCGTACTTGACCGCGGCGTCGGCCGGCGCGGACGCCGGCACCTCGCCGCGGCGGGCGAGCTGGCCGCAGCGTCGCGACCACGATCGACTCGGCGTCGACGTGGAAGTGGCGGCGCAGTGCGTGGCGGGTGTCCGACATGCCGTAGCCGTCGGTGCCGAGGCGACGTGTAGTCGGTCGGCACCCAGCGCGAGATGAGGTCCGGGACCGCCCGCATGTAGTCCGACACGGCGACGACCGGACCGCCCGTGCCGGCCAGCGCCGACGTCACGTACGGCACCTTGCGGCTCGTCGCGCCGGGTGCAGGAGGTTGTGCTCCTCGCACTCGACCGCGTCCCGGCGCAGCTCGGTCCAGGACGTCGCCGACCACACGTCGGCCGCGACGCCCCAGTCGTTGGCCAGCAGCTGCTGGGCCTTGAGCGCCCACGGCAGCCCGACGCCGGACGCGAGCACCTGGGCCTTGGGCGCGTCGCCCTCGGCGCCGTGCCGGTCGACCGCCGGTGCCGGCGAGTACCGGTAGAGGCCCTTGAGCAGCCCCGGTACGTCGATGCCGCCCTCCGGCTCGGCCGGCTGCACCATCGGCTCGTTGTAGAGCGTCAGGTAGTAGAAGATGTTCTCCGGGTCGTCGCCGTACATGCGGCGCAGGCCGTCCTCGACGATGTACGCCGTCTCGAACGCGTACGCCGGGTCGTAGGCGACGACGGCCGGGTTCGTGGCGGCGATCAGGTGCGAGTGACCGTCCTCGTGCTGCAGTCCTTCGCCGTTCAGCGTGGTCCGGCCGGCCGTGGCCCCGAGCAGGAAGCCGCGTGCCATCTGGTCGGCCGCGGCCCACAGCCCGTCGGCGGTGCGCTGGAACCCGAACATCGAGTAGAAGATGTAGAGCGGGATCATCGGCTCGCCGTGGGTGGCGTACGAGGAGCCGGCCGCCGTGAACGACGCGACCGAACCGACCTCGTTGATGCCCTCGTGCAGGATCTGGCCGCTCGTCGACTCGCGGTAGGACAGGAACAGATCCTGGTCGACCGGCGTGTAGTTCTGCCCGTGCGGCGAATAGATCTTCGCGGTCGGGAAGAGCGAGTCCATGCCGAACGTCCGCGCCTCGTCCGGGATGATCGGCACCCAGCGCGCCCCGAACGTCCTTGTCCCGCATGAGGTCCTTCAGCAGCCGTACGAACGCCATCGTGGTGGCGATCTTCTGCTTGCCGGAGCCGCGCTTCGCATCCTTGTACGCCTCGGTCTTCGGCAGGTCGAGCTTGCGCGGCGTGTTCCGGCGCTCCGGCATGTACCCGCCGAGAGCCTTGCGGCGCTCGTGCATGTACGCCATCTCGTCGGAGTCCTTGCCCGGGTGGTAGTACGGCGGCAGGTACGGGTCGGCCTCCAGCGCCGAATCCGGGATGTCGAGGTAGAGCCGGTCGCGGAAGCCCTTGAGGTCGTCCAGCGTCAGCTTCTTCATCTGGTGCGTCGCGTTGCGACCCTCGAAGTGCGAGCCGAGCGTCCAGCCCTTGACCGTCTTGGCGAGGATCACCGTCGGCTGACCGGTGTGGTTCATCGCCGCCTGGTAGGCCGCGTAGAGCTTGCGGTAGTCGTGGCCGCCGCGCTTGAGGTTCCAGATCTGCGTCGTCGGTGAAGTTCTCCACCATCTTGCGGGTGCGCGGGTCGCGGCCGAAGAAGTGCTCGCGGACGTACGCGCCGTCATTCGGCCTTGTACGTCTGGTAGTCGCCGTCCGGCGTCACGTTCATCAGGTTGACCAGCGCGCCGTCGGTGTCGGCGGCGAGCAGCGGGTCCCACTCGCGACCCCAGATCACCTTGATGACGTTCCACCCGGCGCCGCGGAAGAACGCCTCCAGCTCCTGGATCACCTTGCCGTTGCCGCGCACCGGACCGTCGAGCCGCTGCAGGTTGCAGTTGATGACGAAGGTCAGGTTGTCGAGTTCCTCGCGGGCGGCGACGCCGATCGCGCCGAGCGTCTCCGGCTCGTCCATCTCGCCGTCGCCGAGGAACGACCACACGTGCTGCTGCGACGTGTCCTTGATGCCGCGGTGCTGCAGGTAGCGGTTGAACCGGGCCTGGTAGATCGCGTTCAGACCGCCGAGTCCCATGGAGACCGTCGGGAACTCCCAGAAGTCCGGCATGAGCCGCGGGTGCGGGTAGGACGGCAGGCCGCCGCCGGGGTGCGACAGCTCCTGGCGGAACCCGTCGAGCTGGTGCTCGGTCAGCCGACCTTCGAGGTAGGCCCGGGCGTACATGCCGGGGGAGGCGTGGCCCTGGTAGAAGATCTGGTCGCCGCCGCCCGGGTGGTTCGCGCCCCGGAAGAAGTGGTTGAAGCCGACCTCGTAGAGCGATGCGGAGCTGGCGTACGTCGAGATGTGGCCGCCGACGCCGACGCCCGGCCGCTGCGCGCGGTGCACCAGCATGGCCGCGTTCCAGCGGATGTAGGCCCGGATGCGCCGCTCGACGAACTCGTCGCCGGGGAACCACGGCTCGGCCTCGGGCGTGATCGTGTTGATGTAGTCCGTCGTGGTCAGCGGCGGCACGCCGACCTGCCGCTCGCGCGCGCGTTCGAGCAGCCGCAGCATGACGTACCGGGCGCGCTTGGCGCCGCGTTCGTCGATTACGCCGTCGAGCGACTCGACCCACTCGTTGGTCTCCTCGGGATCGATGTCGGGGAGCTGACTCGGCAGGCCGTCACTGATCACCGGCCGTTTGCGCTCGGAAGTGGCCACAGTTAGTCCTCGTGGGTTAAGTGAGCACCGGTGCGGGTGGTGCGGCGCTCGTCAGGTGTCGCGTTGCCTTCTATCCTGCCCTCCCGGCACGCCAGCGTCACGCGCACGGGCCGCCACAGCGACGCACGCCACCTACCAGGCGGTAACCGCCGCTGGCGCGCCGGCTAGTTGTCCGCCGTGACCGGCTCGGCGGCCGCTCGGTCGGGGGCATCGCCGAGGTCGGCGGCGTCGGCGGCGTCCGGCGGCTCGGCGCCGGCGAGGGGATCGGCCAGGATGCGCCCGAAGGCCAGCTCCGCGGCGCCGATGAGGGGTGCGTCGTCGCCCAGTTCGGGGGTACGGAGGCGCAGATGCTCGCGGCAGGCGGGCAGGGCATTGCGGTTGACGCGGCTACGGACCTGGGCCGCCGCGGCCAAGTAGATCTCCCGCAGCGTGCCGCCGAACAGCACGGTCTCCGGGTTGAAGATGTTGACCAGGTTGGCCACGCCGAAGCCGAGCCATTCGCCCACCTGCCGGACGGCGGCCTGGGCGAGCGCGTCGCCACGGGACGCCTCGTCGACGACGGTCAGGATGCCTTCGCGTCCCGTACCGCTCCGATCGGCCGCACGCAGCAGCGCATGCTCGCCGATCTCGGTCTCCCAGCATCCGCGCGAGCCGCAACTGCAGGCCAGGCCGTTCGGGTTGACGACGATGTGGCCGACCTCACCGCCGTAGCCGCCGTGGCCGGCGACCGGCCGCCCGCCCGCGATGATGCCGCCGCCGATGCCCACGTCGCCGTGCAGATAGATCAGGTTGTCGGAGTCGGCGGCCGCACCGCGTGTGTGCTCCGCCAGCGCGGCGAGGTCGGCGACATTGCCGATGGCGATACTCGAGCCCTCGGCGACGATGCCGTCGAGCGCGGCGCCGAGCGGCTCGTCGACCCAGCCGATGTGCGGTCCGAGGCGTACGACGCCGTCCTCACGGCGGACCATCGCGCTGACGGACACGCCGCTGCCGACGCACACCGCGTCCGGGGGAGTGGCCCGCTGCATCTGCTGGACGAACTCGGCCAGCGGCGCCACCGCCTCGGCCGGCGACACGTCGCCCCGACCCCGTACGGTTTCCCGCCGGTCGAGGACCTTGCCGCCGAGCCCGACACGGGCCGCGGTGAGTCGATCGACGCCGATCGCGAACGCGTACACGTAGATCCGAGTCGACTCGGGCCGGACAACCAACGAAGGTCGTCCGGCCCGGCCGTGGTCGCTCGGTAGCCCCTCCCGCACCAGGCCGGCGGCGACCAGATCCGTGGTCAGCGCGCCGATCGTCGATCGATTGAGGCCCAGTTCCGTGGTCAATTCCGCCCGGGACAGCGCGCCACGCACGTGAACCAGCCGCAACAGAGCACCTAGGTTCTGTCGACGGATTTCCTCCTGGCTCGGGCCTGCGCGCATGAACTTGGGACTTCCTTGAGGGTCGGGGGGTGGGAAACGGACAGGTGCTACCTACCCGCGGCAGCCGCCCGTCGTCGGGATATCGCGTCGACGCCGGCCGCGATCAGCAGCACGATGCCGGTCACGATGTACTTGCGGCTCGCGTCGAAGCCGATGAGCCCCATCCCGTTGTCGATGACCGCGATGAGTGCGCCGCCGATGATGGCGTCCAGCACCCGGCCCTTGCCGCCGAAGAGGCTCGTGCCGCCGATAACGGCCGCGCCGACCGCGTAGAGCAGCGTGTTGCTACCGCCGAGGTTGGAGTCGACGCCGGATTGACGGGACGCCGCCACGATGCCGGCTATCGCGGCGAGTGTCGAGCAGAACACGAACGCCGAGATGCGCAGCCGGTCGACTCGGATACCGGCGCGCCTCGCCGCTTCGGCGTTGCCGCCGATCGCGTACATGTGCCGGCCGTACGCGGTACGCGACAGGATGAACGTCAGGATCACCAGCAGGATCAGGATGATCGGAACGATGATCGGTATGCCCTTGAGTGAGATGACGAGCGGGTTCGGGCTGCGCTCGGAGTTCAAAGCGTAGGTGGCCAAGCCGCCGATCACGGCGAGCACCAGCACACGCGCCGCCGTGACGCTCCATGGCTCGGGAACGAGGCCACGGCGACGACGGCCGACCGAACGCATCACGCGGAGACCGGCATAGACGATGACGCAGAAGGCGTAGAGCGCCCAGCCCAGCCAGGTCTGCATGCTGTTGTTGTCGATCGCGAGGATCGTGCTGTTGTGGATGGTGATCGCGGTTCCGCCGGACAGGAACAGCAACTGGACACCCTGCAGGCCGAGAAACGCCGCCAGCGTGACGATGAACGACGGGATGCCGAGCTTGGCGACGAGCGACCCGAGGAACAGCCCGATGACGAGACCGACGCCGATCGCCGCGAGGACTGACCAGTACCACGGCCAGCCATGCTGGGTGAGCAGCACCGCCATGATGGTGGCACAGACACCGCTGGTGAAGCCGGCCGAGAGGTCAATCTCACCCAGCAGCAAGACGAAGACGAGACCCATCGCGATGATGGTGACCTGCGCACCCTGTTGGAACAGGTTGGCGAAGTTGCGGTCGGTGAAGAAGTTGCTGTTCGCAATGCCGAAGATGATGCACGCGACGACGAGGCCGGCGACGGCCGGCAGCGCACCGACATCACCGCCGCGCACCTTCGCGAAGTATTCGCGGACGTACCCACCAAGGTTGTTCTCTGCGACCGGCGCCGGCGTCGTCGCGATGGGCTGTTCTTCCACCGTGGTCATTCCTGCGCTCCGTTCATGTCGATCGTGCCGCCGCCGCCGTGGTTCGCGGCCGCCCCGGCCGTGGCCGGCCGCAGTCCGAGCTCGCCGCTGCGACCGGCGGTGATCAACTCAACGACCTGGGAGAACGTCACATCGCTCGCCTTCACCTGCGCGGCCATCTGCCCGAGGTAGAGCGTTGCGATGCTGTCGGCCACGGCGAAGACGTCGTTCATGTTGTGCGAGATCAGCACGACGCAGAGGCCGTTGTCGGCGAGTTGCCGGACGAGTTCGAGCACCTGGGCGGTCTGCGCGACGCCGAGCGCGGCGGTCGGTTCGTCGAGGATGACGAGCTTTCCGTTCCACAACACGGCCTTGGCGATCGCAACGGTCTGGCGCTGGCCGCCGGACAGGCTCGACACGAGCTGGCGCATCGACTTGACCGTGCGGACGGACAGGCCCTGCAGCGTGTCCGCCGCCATCTGCTCCATCGTCGGCTCGTCGAGGACGCCGTGCGAGACCTTCTCCCGGCCGAGGAACATGTTCTGCACGATGTCGAGGTTGTCGCACAGTGCGAGGTCCTGATAGACGATCTCGATGCCGAGGTCGGACGCGTCACGAGGGGTGTGAATCGTCACCGGCTTGCCGTCGAAGCGATACTCGCCGGAGTCGGACGTGTAAATGCCGCCGATGCACTTGATCAGGGTGGACTTGCCGGCGCCGTTGTCGCCGACGAGCGCGGTGACCTCACCGGCATTCGCCGAGAAGTCGACGTCGCGCAGGACTTGGACGGCGCCGAAGCTCTTGTTTACTCCACGTACGTCCAGCAGGGGTGTCGTTGCCACGCTCAAAGCTCCTCATCGCCGCCGGTGCAACGGGTGGGACGGCCGAACTCGATCGTTGCCTGCGCACTGGCGGCGTTGTTGGCCATAAGCATGCTGCCTTGCGGCTGGCGCTACGCGTCGGCAGTGATCGTGCCGGCGGCTCCCGGTGCGACGCTAGCCGCACCGGGAGCCGATTGGTGATCGGTCGCTTGGCGGTTGTTCGGCCGCCTAGTGGCCGTTCGTTACTGCACGCCCGCGGCGGTGCACTTGGCAACGTACGTTCCGGTGCACAGCGCGGCCTTGGTCGTGCCACCCGCGGCCACCACATCGTTGATGTTCTTGATGGTGATCAGCTCCGGGTCCAGCAGCACCGACGGCACATTCGCCTTGTTCGTCGGGTCGACCGTCACGTCGGTCGCGTTGGTCGGCGTCTGCCCCTTGGCGAGTGCGATCGCGAGCTGCGAGGCGGCGTCCGCCTCCTTCTTGGTGTCCTTGAAGACGGTCATGCACTGGTCGCCGTCCATGATGTGCTGCAGACCCTGGACGGTCGCGTCCTGGCCGGTCACCGGGAGCTGAAGCTTGTTCTTCTTCAGGATGGAGATGACCGAGTTCGCCATGCCGTCGTTCGCCACGAGGACGCCCTTGATCTGCGGGTTAGCCGTCAGCATCTGCTCGAAGATCGTGCCGGCCTGGGTGTTGTCCCAGTTCGGAACGGACTGGTTCGGGCCCTTGACGTACGTGCCGTTGGCGTAGAGCGGGTCGAGGACCGAGTTGTAGCCCTGCGCAAACTGCGTCGCGTTGTTGTCCGTCGGCGCGCCGTTGAGCTCGGCGATCATCGGCTTCGTCGCCTTCGCGGCGGTGAGGCACGCTTGGAGGCCCTGGCCCTGGAGCTTGCCGACCCCGGCGTTATTGAACGACACGTAGTACTTGGCGCCGCCGCCGGCGGTCAGACGGTCATAGTCGATGACCGGCACGCCCTGCTGCTTCGCCTTGTTGATCACGGCGGTGCCGCTGGCGCTGTCCAGGCTGTCGATGATCAGCACGTTGACGCCCTGCGTCAGCATGCTGTCAGCGATGGTCTGGAACGTCGACGGGTCGCCCTGAGCGTTCTGGATGGTGGCCTTGACGCCGGCCGCCTTGAACGCCGCCGTGAGGTTCGGAAGGTCCTGGGTCTCGTAACGAGCGGACGACTTCGTGTCGGGCAGGATCACACCGACGAAGGGCTGCTTGGCGTTCGAGGTGGTGCTGCTGCCGCTTGGAGTGTTGCTGGAGCTTCCACAAGCGGCCATGCCACCCAGTGCTACCGCGCCGATGGCGGCAACAGCGAGTATCCCCTTGCGCATGGCATGGGTCCTTTCCTGGTTGGGAGCCGGCCGGTCCGGTGGATCCGGCCGAGGTGCGGGTGGGTGGGTGCGACTGGCGCGTCCATTGAGATGAAGGTGGCGCAAACAGTTTGTTGTGTCCGGCAACGTATTACGGACAATCACCACTGGACAATAGATCTTCGCGCCAAGTTTGTTGACGCCAGTAACAATTCCGTAACGCGAACCACATCGACATGATATGCGTCAGTCACTTTCTGTACCGCCAATGACTACCTTGCGTTGCACATTTGTGAGTCATACTCGCATGACCTGGGCACATATGTACGCCAGATGCTGCCGTACCCGGGGAAAAGCCATCAAACTCCGCGATCGATCGTCGCCGATTAGTGGAGGGCGCCGTACCGGCGGATATGTTGCCAAGCACAACAAGGTTGCCGCGGGCGCTGGCGGCTGGCTGAGGCGTCCGTGGCCCGTCGAATTTCGTATGAGAGTGTCTCCGGCATGACATTCGACGTAGCGACGATGCTGACGATACCGGTGTTCCGTGCGATGGATGTCGATTCGGACGGACGCGTCCTCGCCGGGACGGACGAGTCCGGATCGATGCAGATGATCGAGATCTCGGCCGATGGCGACATCACGGCGTTGACCGCCCTTCCGGGCGCATGTAGCGGTCGTTACCTGCCCGGAGCACGCGCGATCCTGGTCAGCCACGACGACGGCGGCAACGAGCGCGCGCAGATCTCGCGACTGTCACTGGACGCGCGATCGGCCGCCGATGCGCCGGTCGGACTGGCCGATCTCGAACCCGTGGTGCATGATCCACGCTTCATCCACAACGTGGTCGACGTCAGCGGTGAGCGTCTGTGTTACCTGACGAACCGGCGAAACGCTGTCGACTTCGACGTGATCATCCGCGATCTCGCGACCGGGCGCGAGACGGTCGTGTTCGATGAAGGCGGTGCCGTCCGGCACGCGGCGATCTCGCCGGACGGACGGTCGGTGGCCGTCACGCTGAGTAGCGCACCGGCCAATTCCGACCAGATCCTGCTCGTCGATCTGACCAAGCCGGCCGGTGCGGACCGCGTCTCGGCGATCACCGGCGCCGACGAGCACGCCCAGTACGGCGAGATGCACTTCACACCGACCGGCGACGCGCTGCTCGTGACGACGGACCGGGACCGCGACCTGACTGGCCTCGCGCGGTACGACCTCACCAGCGGCGCCTGGTCCTGGCTCGTCACCGACGAGGCGTACGACGTGACCGGCTGGCTGGCACCGGACGGCTCCGGCCTCATCGTCGTGACGAACGTCGACGGCGAGTCGCGCGTTGCCCTGCACGATGCGTCCGGCGCCCACCGTCGCGACGTCGCGTTGCCCGCCGTCGGCTGTGTCGAGGGGCACCCGCTGCCGGCGCCACACTGGTCGCCCGACGGCCGTACGGTCGCGCTGTCGTTCTCCGGAGTCACCGTGCCGGGCGACGTGCTGCGCCTGGACGTCGCAAGCGGCGAGGTGGCCGCGCTGACGCAGTCCGCCGCGCCGATCGCCGGATTCGCCCTCGCCGAGCCGCGCAGCATCCGGATCCCGACCCCCGACGGCGAAGAGATCCCGTGCTTCGTCTACGCGGCGGCGGGCAGCGAGAACGGGCTGGCCGGATCGTCGGTGCTCCACATCCACGGTGGCCCGGAGGGCCAGTCCAAGCGGATATTCAGCCCGATCATCAGCGGGCTCGCGCTCGCCGGCCACACGGTGCTCGTGCCGAACGTTCGCGGTTCCGTCGGCTACGGCAAGCGCTGGTATTCGCTCGACGACGTACGGCTGCGACTCAATTCGGTCGCTGACCTGGCCGCGATCCACGCTTACCTGCCCGAGCTCGGGCTCGATCCGTCCCGCTCGGCGCTGTGGGGCGGTTCGTACGGCGGATACATGGTGCTCGCCGGCCTCGCGTTCCAGCCTGAATTGTGGGCGGCCGGCGTCGACATCGTCGGCATGTCGTCGCTGGTGACGTTCCTGGAGAACACGTCGCCGTACCGCCGAGCGACGCGGGAGCGCGAGTACGGAAGCCTCGAGCGCGACCGGGACTTCCTCACCGAGGCGTCGCCGCTGACCCGGATCGACGACATGCGCGCGCCATTGTTCGTGATCCACGGCGCCAATGACCCGCGCGTGCCGGTCGGCGAGGCTAAGCAGCTCCAAGCCGCGCTCGCGGCCAAGGGCATCCCATGCGAGCTGCGAATCTACGATGACGAGGGGCACGGCCTGGCGAAGCGAACCAATCGGCTCGACGCCTATCCGGCCGCGTTCGACTTCCTCGGCAAGCAGCTCGCGGCGGTGCCGGCGCACTGACACACGACGGGCCCTGGCCGGTTCGCGCTGTCGGTTGTCCACATCGGTCCCTCGCGATGCGCGTGTCCGGGTGCCGGTGATTTCGACCGCCTCTTCGGCGCGCCGCCGTGTCATGCCAGGTCGAGTCGTGTGCATCGGTGCGGCGGATCGGCGCTGGTCGCTGTCTGCGTCGACTGCGTCACTCAACGCAAAACAATTCGCGGGTACGGCTGGCCGACGGCCGCTGAAATGCGCAATGCTGTTTCGGTGACGACGCCTGGGGACCTGGACGAGCGGTTCCGGGGAGCGGTCGCGGACTTCACCGGGCCGGCCGCTGGGTCGTGGCCGGCCGCTGAGCCGGCGCCGGTCAGCCGCGACGCGGACGTCGGCCCGGGGCTAGCCGGACCCGTTCGCGACGCGAGCGAGCCGCTTCGCGCCGGCGCGCGACTGACCTGTGGCGAGGCGCTGACTCTGTTCGACGCGCAGATCGCGAGCCGCCATCTCGACCTCGCGGCACGGTGGCTGCGCAGTTTCAACGAGGGCTACTACACGATCGGCTCGTCCGGGCACGAGGGCAACGCCGCGGTGGCCGGCGCGTTGCGGTCCACCGATCCCGCCTTGCTCCACTACCGGTCCGGTGCGTTCTACCTGGTACGAGCCGCGCAATCCGGTCGGGACGCGGCCGACGCATTCCGGGACGTGTTGCGCGGCCTCGTCGCCTCCGCCCGTGAGCCGATCGCCGGCGGCCGCCACAAGGTCTTCGGCCACGCCGACCTCGCGGTCATCCCGACCACGTCGACGATCGCATCGCATCTGCCGCGCGCGGTCGGTCTCGGTTTCGCGATCTCGCGCCGGGCCGCCGAGGCGAACGCGCCGCAGTACGGCGACGCGGTCGAGGCCGAGTGGGCATCGGGTGGGTGGCCGGCCGACGCCGTCGCGATCTGCTCCTTCGGTGACGCGTCGGTCAACCAGGCCGCGGCCACCGCCGCGTTGAACGCTGCCGGTTGGGCCACCTATCGCGGAATCGACATGCCGGTGCTCTTCGTCTGCGAGGACAACGGACTCGGCGTGAGCGTACGGTCGCCGGACGGTTGGGTCGCCGACGTCTTGCGGTCCCGGCCGGGTCTGCACTACGTGGCCGCCGACGGGTGCGACCTCGTGGAGACGTACGAGGCGGCGACGACGGCGGCCGGCTGGGTCCGGGAGAATCGGCGGCCGGCCGTGCTGCACCTCGCGACCGTACGGCTGATGGGCCATGCCGGCGCCGACGCCGAGGTGGCCTACCGGACCAGTGCCGAGATCGCCAAGGACGCGCAGCGCGATCCGTTGGTCCGCAGTGCTCAGCTGCTCATCGAGGCCGGCGTGGTGGACGCGGCCGGGGTGCTGGCTCGGTATGACGAGATCGGCTGGCAGGTCCGTACGCTCGCCGAGGAGGTCATCTCCGAGCCGAAGCTCGCGACCGCGGCCGAGGTGATCGCGCCGCTCGCGCCGCGCCGGTCGGCCCGGGTCGCCGAGACGATCGAGGCGGCCGCCGACGCGGTAACGCGTGCCGCGGATGCGCGGGGGTCGGCGTTCGGTGGCCGCCTGCCCGAGCATGCCGGGCCGCTCACCCTCGCCCAGGCGATCAACGCGACGCTCACCGACGCGTTATTGGCCTGGCCGCAAGCGATCCTCTTCGGGGAGGACGTCGCGGCGAAGGGCGGCGTGTACGGCGTCACCAAGGGTCTCCGCGACCGATTCGGCGACGATCGCGTCTTCGACACGCTGCTCGACGAGACCTCGATCCTCGGCCTCGCGCTCGGTGCCGGCCTCGCCGGTGTGCTGCCGATTCCCGAGATCCAATATCTGGCCTACCTGCACACCGCGGAGGATCAGCTGCGTGGCGAAGCGGCCACGATGCAGTACTTCTCGTCGGGCGCGTACCGGAATCCGCTCGTCGTCCGAGTGGCCGGGCTCGCGTACCAGCAGGGGTTCGGCGGCCATTTCCACAACGACAACGCGGTCGGCGTGCTGCGGGACGTACCCGGATTGGTTGTCGCGTGTCCCGCCCGCCCGGACGACGCCGCGGCCTTGCTGCGCACGTGCCTCGCCGCGGCGATCACGGACGGCAGCGTCTGCGCGTACCTGGAACCGATCGCGCTCTATCACACGCGTGACCTGCTTGCGGACGGCGACCGGGGCTGGCTCGCGCACTATCCGGCCCCGGCCGACTGGGCGGCGGCGCACGCGCCGATCGGCCGCGCCCGGGTCGACGTGATCGGGTCCGGCGAGGATCTGACGATCATCACGTTCGGCAACGGCGTACGGATGTCGCTGCGCGCCGCCGACGCACTGGCCGGCGAGGGGATCGGCAGCCGGGTTGTCGATCTCCGCTGGCTCGCGCCGCTGCCGGTCGCCGACATTATCGAGCAGGCCGCCGCGACCGGGCGCGTGCTGATCGCGGACGAGACGCGCCGGTCCGGGGGAGTGGGCGAGGGTGTGCTGTCCGCGCTCGTCGACGCGGGGTTCGTCGGCGTCGCGCGCCGGGTGGCCAGTATCGACACATTCGTCCCGCTTGGTCCGGCTGCCCAGCACGTGCTGATCTCGCCGGAGACGATCATCGAGGGTGCTCGTGGGCTGCTCGGGAGGTGAGACGTACCGTTCTCTTTTAGGCTCGGTTACGGTGGGTCTCTTGCGCACCGGACAGCAACTGTGTGGACTACCCGATACGGCGTCGCAGTGGCGCCGCAACCGAAGAGGAGGCATCAGACAGTGAGCGCGACCGCTGGTCAGGCCGCTGACGGCGTACGCAGCCTGGCGGACCGGTTCGGCATCGAACCGGGGATGGTCGTTATGGAGATGGGCTACGACGACGATGTCGACGAAGATCTCCGCGACGCCCTGATCGACCGGGTTGGGGAGCTGGTTGACGAGGACACCGACGAGGTCGTGGACGTCGTGCTGCTGTGGTGGCGCGATGAAGACGGTGACCTGGTCGACATGCTCGTCGACGCGCTCGGCCCGCTGGCCGACAACGGAGTCATCTGGTTGCTGACGCCGAAGGCCGGCCGCGACGGACACGTCGAGCCGAGTGACATCACCGAATCAGCGCCGACCGCCGGGCTTGCCCAGACGTCGACGATCAGCGCTGGAGTCGACTGGAGCGCCGCCCGACTTGTGGCGCCGAAGGCGGCGCGCGGGAAGCGCTGAGTTCTCCCTTTGCCGTCACGCCGGCCGCGAGTCGCGGTCGCGGTGGCTCGTGCCTGCCCTGTCGTTGCTGCGTCGCGCTGCTCTGATCGGACGCCATGCCGCCCTCGCCGTCGCGTGCGTAGTCACGGTTTGTCGCGTGCGCGCCCGACGTGGGCCGTTCGCCGCGGCCGTGGCATGCTGACAATGAATCGTCACCCCTGCGTTAGATGGAGCAATTGATGCCGATCGCGGTGGGCGCTGTTGCGCCCGATTTCACGCTCAAGGACGAGAACAACCAGGACGTCACCCTGTCCGACTTCCGTGGCGAGAAGAACGTGCTGCTCGTCTTCTATCCGTTCGCGTTCAGTGGCGTCTGCAACGGCGAGCTGTGCGAGATCCGGGACAACATCGGCGATTTCGTCAACGACGACGCCGAGCTGCTGGCGATCAGCGTCGACGCGCCGTACGCGCACAAGGCCTGGGCGACGCAACAGGGCTACCAGTTCCGGCAGCTGTCCGACTTCTGGCCACACGGCGAGGTCGCTCGGGCCTACGGCGTGTTCAACGAGGATCGCGGCTTCGCCCTTCGTGGCACATTCCTGATCGACCGGGAAGGCATCGTACGGTTCGCCGAGATGAACCAGCCCGGTGAGGCCCGCGACCAGAACGGTTGGCGCAAGGCGCTCGCGGCGGTCTAGACCCGCCGTGCCGGGGCTCTCGGCCCACCCGGCGTCGTGATCTAGGCTCGCCGGCGTGTCGGTCGGGCCCGCCGGCGTGTCGCGGCATTCTGCTTTCCCGGGCCGACATTGGTACGGTTGCTGACGCCGCGACGGTTTGCTCGCCAGACGCGAGCGGCACCCATACCGAGTTCGGCGGCCCGATGTCGGGCCGCCGACCCGGGCGCGTAGCTCAGTGGGAGAGCACCCGCCTTACAAGCGGGGGGTCGCTGGTTCGAAACCAGCCGTGCCCACCAGTCCTGAACAGGCCCGGAGCCTCTCGGCAAGATCGAGAGATCCGGGCCTGACAGCTACCGTGACAGCAACCTCCTCAGCTGAGCCGCCCGTCGAGCTTGCCCAAGGCCGATCGCATCTCGGCCAGGTTCGTGTGCGCGTAGATCTTCAGGGTGATCTTCACGTCCGAGTGGCGGGCGATGGCTTGGACGATGTGTGGCGGCACGCCGAGATCCATAAGCAACGACACGACCGTATGCCGAAGATCATGAAGGCGGATATTTGGCAACCCCGCCGCAATCCGCAGCCGTGCGAAATGGCGGTTGAGGTTGCGCGGCTCCATCGGCGTGCCAAGTTCGGATGGGAACACCAAGCCGTGCTCCTGCCAGATCTCGGCCAGCCGAGTCCGCTCCGTTTCTTGCGCCTCCCGGTGTTCCAGCAGTGTGAGCCACGTCCACTCGGGCAGCGGAAGAACCGCCTCCGAGCCCTCGGTCTTGGTGTCCTGTAGGCGAAGATGCCCGCCCGCGCGCTGCACCGTCTTCTCAATACTCAGCGTTCCGTTGGCGAGGTCGACGTCTTCCCATCGGATGCCGAGCAACTCGCCACGACGCAGTCCCATCGTTGCTGCAACGACATACAGCGGATAGAGGCGATGGCCCGACGCCGCGGCGAGGAGTCGGCGGACCTCGTCGACGGTGAGGCTCTTGCCGATCTTGTATCGGGGACTGGGGACGCGCACGAGTTTCGCAACGTTCCGGCTGATCAGTTCCTCACGTTCAGCG
The DNA here is from genome assembly GCA_963724705.1 of uncultured Actinomycetota bacterium. Taxonomy (GTDB): domain Bacteria; phylum Actinomycetota; class Actinomycetes; order Mycobacteriales; family Micromonosporaceae; genus DASQPR01. Next base: position 622,394 of record CAVRVS010000001.1, on the reverse strand, counting down.
TGAGCGAGCGCGTTACGGAGAACCGCGTGCACAAACTGGACTTGCCGCGGTCCCGGCTCGCGACGACAGCAATTCCCAACCGAACAGCACTGCCGCGAGACGGGCCGATTCTGATCCCAGCCGTTTGAACAGCACAGGCACTTGGTGCGGAACTGGTCGAGGAACGCGCGAACATGCTGCGCCTGTAGGCGATCGAGTCGCTGCTTGCCGAGACCGGGGATGAGGTGCCGCCGGACGACGGATGTGTAGCCTGGTGCGGTTGGCGCGGATTTCGCCGAAGGTGCGGTTCCACCGCACAACGCTGTACAACTCGATCTATCGCTTTGACGACGAATATGCCGACAGCTTCGACCGTGTTCTCTCGGCGTCCCAACCTGCATCGCCGGCGGACGTGACACCCTAGAGCGGTGAGTCGCACCGACTACTTTTACGATCCCAATGCGCCGAAGGCCAACAGCATCGTCGTGGCGGTGACGGTCTTCGTGCTCGACGATCGGGACCAGGTCTTACTTATCGAACGTCATGACAACGGGCTTTGGGCGCTGCCCGGCGGCGGCCAAGAGCTGGGGGAGAACATTGAGCAGACAGCCGTTCGGGAGACGCTCGAGGAAACCGGTATTCGGATCGAGGTGAGTGGGCTCATCGGCATCTACAGCGATCCGAGTCACGTTGTCGCCTACGACGATGGCGAGGTGCGGCAACAGTTTTCGATCTGCCTACGCGGTCGATACATCTCGGGACAGCCGACGCCCAGCGACGAGTCCAATCGCGTGCGATTGATCGCCAGGGATGCACTCGATGAGGTAAATATCCACCCGTCCATGCGCCTTCGCATCAGCCATGGCTACGAGCGTGACGGTGATCCCTACATCGGCTGATGAGTTCCGTGCGCGCTCAGCCGACGTTCCGTCTGCTCGCCAGCACCGACGATGTGGGGCTCAGCTCGAAGGATGAATCTGGTGACCAACTGACCGGTACCGTACCTAGAAGGGATCTCGGCCAGGCGATCGCGCACGTGAAGGTCTTCACCATCCGGACCGGTAGTCATGTCGGCGTAGCACAAGGCGTCTGCAGCTGCCGACGACTCCCGGCTGAACTCGCTCCCGAGCAAGTCGCCTAGGCCACGCTCCTCCGCTTCCAACCAGGCGCACGAGTGGTGGGCGACCAGACCTGTAATTCGTTCGTCGACGCCCAGTGTCCGGAGCCAACGCGCTCCGTCGAGTGCGTGCAACCCGGTGTCCACGAGAGCAGGGTTATACCCGACATCATGTAGCCACGCCGCCGCCACGAGTGCCGCGCCGTCCTCTACATCGAACGCTTGCTGTAGGCCATCCGCCTTGGCGCCGACCGCCTTGACATGGCTCCACCGGCGGGGGAGGAGCGCAGCGAGGCAGTCTTCGGCCAAAGCCCGAGCATCAGCAACCGAGGTCACGACAGCGAGAGTACGAGCGACGTCAGACGGATGCACGTGTCACAGACATTCCGTCCTCGTCGGCGCTGACCACGTCCTAGCACGGGCACCGGTCGGCGGGCGCTCGCCCCAAAACGAACAGCGGCGGCGCTACGCTGCTCTGTCATGCGGGAGACGCGCCTCGACACTGCTCGGATCCGGTCCGCTCGCCGGGTAATCGAACCGATTTTTCTCGACACTCCGCTGTACCGCTGCGAGGCGCTGGATCCCGCCCTCGGGTGCAAGGTGAGCATTAAGCTCGAAACGGCGAACCCGGTCCGCAGCTTCAAGGCCCGCGGCACCGAGGTAGTCGCGAGCCTGCTTGCCTGCAACGGCGCGCGAGACGTTGTGTGCGCCAGCGCGGGCAACCTTGGCCAAGCCCTCGCTTGGTCGGGGCGTGGTCGGGGGCTCGACGTGACCGTCGTGGCATCCCGCTTTGCGCCTGCGGCCAAACTTGATCGCATCCGCGCGTTGGACGCCAGATTGGAGTTGGTGGACGGCGACTTCGACATGGCACGTGAGCGGGCGGCGGCCATCTCGCGGTACGACGGCATCCGACTGGTCGAAGACAGCCTGGACATCGAGACGTGCGAGGGCGTGGCGACCATCGGCCTGGAACTGGTCGACACCGCACCCTCGTTCGACGCCGTCTTGATTGCTCTCGGCGGCGGGGCGCTGGCCACCGGTGTGGGTCACGTGGTGAAGGCCTGCGCGCCCGATGTCGAGGTGATCTGCATCCAGCCGCTGGGCGCACCGGCGATGACACACTCGTGGCGGCAACGACGCGTCGTCACCACCGACTCGACCAACACCATCGCTGACGGCGTCGCGGGCCGCCGTCCCATCCCCGCCGTCCTGGACGACCTCCTCATGGTCGCCGACGACGCCGTCCTCGTCCAGGAGGCATCGATCATCACCGGAATGCGGATGCTCCTCTACCATGCAGGCCTCGTCGTCGAACCGTCTGCCGCGCTCGGCATCGCGGCGATTCTCGAAGACCGTGACCGGTTCGCCGGCCGGCACGTCGTCACCATCGTGTGCGGCAGCAACGTCGACGTGGACGCCTATCACCGCTGGGTGGATACGACTCCCATCCACAGGTCTTGACGATTGCCGCGCCTAGCGAGCGTGCTGTCATGATTTAGCAGAAGCGGTCGCCGCGGTCGCGCAGGGTCATGGTCGACTGCTCGGCAACGCACTGTCATGGCTCCCCTCTGTGTCAAGCGGCGGCGGGAATTGATGTTTTAGGGTGGGTGGTGGCGGGTCCGGGAAGTGACTTCTCCGAAGAGCCGGCATGGGGATGCGAGCTGGTCACGCTGGAGTCTGTAGACGTTCCCCGGTGTCCTCCCGGACCCGTCATCGCGGCCGTGGCGTCGTCGACCATCTGCCGGTAGACGATGTCGGACAGGCGTCGTTTCAAAGACCGCATGGCTTCCATCGATGTCTTGCCGCCAGCCTTTTTCCGGTCGAAGTAGGCGCGTCCCTCGGTCGGGTTGCGCAGCTGGACGGTGGCCATGATGTGCAGCGCCCGGTTGATCTGCCGGTTGCCCGCGCGGGAGAGCCGGTGGCGCACCTGGTCGCCGGAGGATGCGTCGATGGGGGCGGTGCCGTTCCAGGAGGCGAAGTGGGCGCGGTTAGGGAACCGGGTGATCTGGCCGACCTCGACCAGCAGGCGTGCTGCGCCTGAAGGTCCGATGCCGTGCAGGTCCATCAGCGTGGTGCCGGTGGACGCGACGAGTGCCTTGAGTTCCTTGTCGGCCTGCTTGGAACGCTGGTAGACCCGCTCGAGGTCACCGATCAGTTCCGCGGCCACCCGGCGGCGGGCCTTGCCGACCGTGTCACGGGGTTTGACCGTGGCCAGCAGCGCCTTGGCCTGGGCAGCGGACAGGTTCTTCTTGGCTCCGCCGGGGATCAGCTCCAGCAGCAGCTGGTGCAGCTGAGCGATCATCCGGGTGTGATCCTCACCGAAGGAGCGGCGCCGGTCGGCCAGAATCCGCAGCAGGGCCAGCTGTTCGTCGTTGACCACCGGCCGCAGCCCTCCCATCCGCACACCGACCAGGGCGATCGAGTGGGCGTCGGTGGCGTCGGTCTTGCGGCCCTGCCCGGTGGCGAACACCCGCGCCCGGGCGGACAGCTTCGGTGGGACGTCGACGACCTGCTCACCATCGGCCAGCAGCCGGTTGGCGATGTGCCGGCCGATGCCCTGGCAGCCCTCGATCGCCCAGACCCGGTTCGGCCACTGTTTGGCGTACTTCCTCATCGCCGCGTAGCCGTCCCGGCCGGTGCCGAAACGGCAGGCGCCGAGGATGGTCTCGTCGCCGGCCATCACCTCGATGGTGGCTGAACGTTTGTGCGGGTCCATGCCGATGACCACGCGATCCGATGTGGAGCTCAAGAGATCCTCCGATGCTCGATCCAACTGGTTCATCGAGCCGGGAGGGCAACGCTACTTCGAGCTGAGCAAACCCCTCTTGAGCCTCTCCCCGCCCTGCGGCGGCGCCCGGAACTGCGCAGGCCAAAAGAGAGCCACACAACCAACGTGGGCAGCCGATGTGAGAGCGACAGCCCGGGCGCCTAAACCGAAGCCTGGCCGGGCTGCGGTCCTAGGGCAATGAAACAAGTAGCCGATGAGCGGATGTCTGGGGGTCCCCAGCCTGCGCACCTGGGCGTAGCGTTGTTTGACATGGCGGGTCTGTTTCGCATCGCGCTGCTGATCTGATTGTCACGAGGAACGCCGCACGCAGAGGAACTCCCGTGACCCACATCGACCTGAACAAACGCACCGACTTCCCGGCCGCGTTCGACGAACGCGCCACCCTCATCCAACTCCTGAGCTACGTGCGCCTGACCGTTCACGCCAAGTGCGTCGGCCTGTCCCAGTCGGACGCGGTGCAGACCCCGCTGCCGAGCTCGCCGGCCATGAGCATCGCCGGCCTGGTCAGCCACCTGCGCTGGTCAGAAGCCTTCTGGATCGACGTCGTCTTCCTCGGCCAGCCCAACCAATGGCCGGGGACGGACGACGACTCCGAGCTCCAGATGCGCCGCGGACTCGAACGACCGCTGGCCCAACTACTCGACGAGTACGCCACCCAGGCAGCCCACACCGACGACGTCATTGCTGCCCGCGACTGGGACGCAGAAGCAGTGGCCACGGACGAAAACACCGGCAAGCCGTTCGCGTTGCGGTACATCATCACGCACCTGATCGAGGAGACTGCCAGGCACAACGGCCACCTCGACATCCTCCGCGAGCTCGCCGATGGCGTCACCGGCGACTAACAACGAGACAGCCGTTCTTCGGCCGGGCCCCTCGTCAGCTCGTGGCGTGCCGCGCCGGAACCTGATTGGGATTTCGTGTGGCCAGCTACGGCATGACGGATATTGCCTGGCCTCGCGGCCCCCGAAGACTCGCCCTCATCTAGCCGCGAGTCGCTCGCTGGACACGACCGGATCTGCCGAACGAGCGCGCTGTTAGTGGCTGGCATCCCAGACGGCGATCGCGTCATCGAATTGCTCGACGACCTGCCACATCGCGGCAACTCGACGACGATCGCGCTGATCGTAGGAAGCCGCACCTTCCGCCTGCGACTGCCGCAGCAAACGCGCCTGTTTGACCTCCGATTCGGTCCAGCCTTCCGGATGAGCGAGAAGGTCACGCAGTCCCTCGTAGTCCTCGTCGTCAGGCACGACCTGAGCCTAGAAGAGGGCGCACTCTCGTTCCGCGATGAGCGCGCCAGAGTCACGCACCGTCAACGAAGCGGCCGGGCGACAAAGCGGGCCTCTAAAGCGTCAGGTGGGACAGCGATGTAGAGCATGTCCCGTGACAGGACACTTCGTGTCGGGCTTCGTGTCGGGCTTCGTGACGGGACATTCGTGTTGGGCTTCGCGTCGGGTCTCAGGACGTCGGTGACAGTTCAGTCTCGGGAGGTGGGTGACACGTCCGGCTAGATGATCTTCTGTTGTGGAGCGTATTCGGTCGGGGTCATTCTGGGTCTGATCGGGTCCTGGCTCCTAGTGTCGGAGCGTGGACATTGATTGGAACTTCGAGCTGGTCGATCAGATCGAGTGGCATTGGCTGCATCAGCTTCGGCCCCGGCTGGAGGGCCTGACAGACGATGAGTACTTCTGGCAGCCGGTCCCTGGCTGCTGGACCCTCAGTCGTCGCGGCCAGAGTGCGGCGCCGATGTCGATCGGAGCGGGCGAGTTCACGATGGACTGCGCCAGGCCCCGGCACGATTGTGAGCCTGTCACCACGATCGCCTGGCGGCTCGCTCACCTGATCGATGGGTTCGGGCCGCCGAGTGCACCCCATTTCATTGACGCGCCCCCCGATCAGCCGGCCGTCGAATACTCGGGCACCGCCGCAGGAGCATTGCGCCAACTCGATGATGGTCACGATGCTTGGGTCGGCGACGTGCGCAGCCTCGGCGCCGAAGGGCTCGCCCGGCCGCAGGGCGCGATCTCACCACCGGAGTACGCGGATGCGCCGATGGCGAGGCTGATCCTCTACACCCACGTGGAGGTCATTCACCACGGTGCTGAGATCTGCCTGCTGCGAGACCTCTATCGATCGAGAGCGAGTCGAGATTACCTATGAGCGCCGGCGGCGACTGGTCCTCGCCGCCGATCGTTCGGCCCGCAGTTCGGCGCGACCGTCGTGGCCGGGCTGATCAGCGGTTTCCCGCGCTGAGGTAACAATCCGACGACATCGCCCAGGTCGCCCGAACGCGTCTCAACCATGCACGATACAGGCGTGTCGTGTATGCCCGGGCAAATCAATGTGCATAATAGACCTCAGACACAGGTAGAGGCCCCTTCCATGTATGAGATGGAAGGGGCCTCTGGTGTTCCGTGGCTCCGACGGTCCGATTGCTCGGTCCGACGAGTCCGCGGAACGTGCCACCGTCGCTTGGCATAGCCTCGGCAAACTCCGGTCGACTCGGAATCTACCTCCCCGGACGGCGCCTTCCAGGGGCGGCTTTCCAGTCAGGCGACCCATGTCGCTAACGCCGGGTCCAGTGCCCGCTTTCGCGAACTCTAGGTCCCCTGTGTTCATCGACCTCGGGTCACCATTTCTGGTGGCGTGTGAAATGTTTATCGCCGCCGGGAGACTTCTGCAACCGCCTACGAGGCCCGAATCGAGATTCCTCGAGGATGGCCCAATTCATCCACAGGAGTGGACAGGTTATCCCCAGGCTGGGAGAAGTTGTCCACCAGTTCATCCACAAGCAGCTCGCGGCGACCTATCATCACCGTGGTTCGTAGCTGCACCGGCCCCGCCAGAATGGTGGCGTCCAGCTTTCCCTCGATCATCGTGTCGGGCTTCGTCTCGGGTCTCAGGACGTCCGTGACAGATCAGTCTCGGGACATGCGTGAGACGTGCGACTAGACGATCAGCGGTTCGGAAGCGAACCCAGTTGGGTGCGGCAGGGAGTGTGCAGGCGCTGTCGCTCCGGAAAGATTGCTGCATGATGTCGTCGCCGCGTTGGCTTGACCGGTACCAGGATGGACAACGGGACCAGGTCTGGCAGGAACTGCGCCAGCTCGGCAGCGCGATCCGGCAGTCAGACTGGGCCGAGGAAGCGCAACTCGTCTGCGGGCCGGCCCATCCACCACCGACCAGGCAAGCCGAGCAGACCGGCCGGCACCGCCGCAAACGTTGCTCGCACCGGTCAGGCTCGCGAGGGTGTTGCGGCGACACCGGCCGGCCCGCTCCCCGGAGGGTGGTCGACGGCGGACGGGCCTTCGCCAAGGAGTGTGGTCAAGCGTCGGTTGACGACGTACGTCACGGGAGACGACGGCCAAGGGGGACTGGACGGGTGTCATGGTGAACTACGTTGTGGACGGCACCAACCGCAGGTGATCCCCGAGCCGTCGAACGACGCGAGTGAGCCGGATCTCCTCGAGGAAGGACAACACGCGGATCGCGAGCCATGCGACGGCGCCAATCAGAGCGACGAGCAGGACGGAATGGGCGACGACACGCGCGGTGCCGGTCAGGCCGGTCGCCGGTGCGCTACGAGCAGCGCGGCGATGAAAAACATCAGCGTCTACGGCAGCTGACCGGCCGGTGCAGGATGGGCAGGAAATAGGGCATACCACAATCGCACCGACCGCGATGACTAGAGCCAACACCCAACCGGCCGGGCTGCGAAATGTGCAACTCTCCGCCTCTGTGTTTCATTGAACCGCGCACGATTACCGGGCCAGCCATGCGGACCATCCTCCCGTCGGATTCGTGAGACGGCACTCGTCGGCCGTAGGCGTGTCATCCGGCCGGCGCGGCCACGATGGACTTGAGTGTCTTGGGCAGGCTGGACGTGACGTCGTGCCATTCCCCGTCGGTCATGTGGTTGCGCAGTGTGGCTGTCACGCGGCGCACGAGCTCCTCGGTGCTCTCGTGAATGCTGTACGGGAACTCCTGTCGCACCCGTTCGAAGAACTCATCCGCGCCCATCTTCTGCGGAGCCCGGCTCGGATCCCAGCCGTCGTAGTAGATACCGCGGATCAGCATGGTCAGTTGCGCGCCGAACTGCGCGGCCTCATCCACCGTGAGACGGTCGCGCAGCGCATGCAGGACGGCGCGCAGCGCGGCGTAGGACTGCTTGCGGCGCTCCTTCGGCCAACCGAAGGCCTCCTCGATCTCCCGCAACACCTGGTTGGTCTTGTCCACCGTGGCACTGAAGGACGCGAATCCGGTGTCGACCATCGGCCTAACCCTTTCCTCATAAGCGGGCACTGGCGTCGATCTCGCCGTGCGGATGCGCCACCGCGGTCTGGATCTCGTGGTGGTTGTACTGTCCGGCCCGCGCCTCCGCGGCAAGCACGGCACACCGGTGCACGCGCTGGAAGTCGCCGTACGGGAATGCGTACCGGCCCTTGGTGTTCTCTGGCTGGACCTCGTCGATGCCGAGGGCCACGGACGTGGTCGGCGGCGCCGACCGGTACCGCCAGCCGCCCTGGAGTCATGATTCCCACCACGTCTCCATCCTCGCCGCCGTTCCGGATCCGCGCGGATCCATCGCGACCATCGTCGTGTCGGGAGGGTGAGCCGGACTCACCTTGTCCGGGTGGTCCTCGTCACCGGTGCGCCATCGGCGAACGACACCATGCCACCGATCCGTGTCGTCGAGCTCAAGCTGCGCCACAGCAACCGCACAGTCCGACGGAGTTCTAAGTTATTCCAGGTCAGAGGCTCTCTTCCCGGCGGGGCGGGCGTAGTGTCGGGGGTTGTACGGAGCCGCACCGCGCTTACGATGCCATGCCACCGGTCGCCATGAGGCAGGTGTGCCGCTGGCGGCCAGTCGCGTGACCCAGGGCGGGTCAGCATCCGCGGCCCACGCTGAATGGGCCCGCACGACCCGTCGACACTTCCCGGCAGTCCGACAATCCCCGAATTCGAGGTGGGATTTTGTCATGGCCAGAGCCGTTGGTATCGACCTCGGCACCACAAACTCAGTCATCGCAGCGGTCGAGGGCGGTCAGCCGACCGTCATCGCGAATTCGGAAGGTTCGCGCACGACGCCGTCGGTGGTGGCGTTCACCGATCAGGGCGAACGGTTGGTCGGCCAGCTGGCCCGACGTCAGTCGATCCTGAACCCGAAGGCGACCATCTACTCGGCCAAACGATTCATCGGCCGGCGCTACAACGAGGTCGAAAGCGAACTCACCGCCGTCACCTACGACGTCGTGCCCGGCCCCGAGGACGCGGTCCGCTTCAAGATCCGGGACAAGCTGTACGCACCGGAGGAGATCTCCGCGCTCGTCCTGCGCAAGCTGGCCGAGGACGCGGCGAAGTTCCTCGGTGAACGGGTCACCGAGGCGGTCGTCACGGTCCCGGCCTACTTCAACGACGCGCAGCGGCAAGCGACCAAGGATGCCGGCCGCATCGCCGGACTAGACGTACTGCGCATCATCAACGAGCCGACGGCGGCCGCCCTGGCCTACGGCTTGGACAAGAAGGGCCACGAGACGGTTCTCGTCTTCGACCTCGGCGGCGGCACGTTCGACGTCAGTCTGCTCGACGTGGGCGACGGTGTGGTCGAGGTTCGCTCCACGGCGGGCGACACGCATCTCGGAGGTGATGACTTCGACCGCCGCATTGTCGACCACCTCGCCGACACGTTCCAGAACGAGAACGGCATCGACCTGCGCCGCGACCCGCAGGCTCTGCAACGGCTGTTCGAGGCCGCGGAAAAGGCCAAGGTGGAACTGTCCTCGGTCACCCAGACGACGATCAGCCTGCCATTCGTCACGGCCGACGCGAACGGGCCCAAGCACCTCAACACCACCCTGATGCGCTCGACCTTCGAACAGCTCACCGCCGATCTCGTCGAACGGTGTCAGGAGCCGGTCGAGCAGGCGTTGGCGGACGCGAAGGTCACGGCGGACGACATCGACGAGGTAATCCTCGTCGGCGGGTCGACCCGGGTGCCGGCCGTGCAGGCTCTGGTACGGCGGTTGACCGGTGGCAAAGACCCCAACATGACGGTCAACCCGGACGAGGTCGTCGCGATCGGCGCCGCGATCCAGGCCGCCGTTCTCAAGGGCGAGGTCAAGGACGTCCTGCTCCTGGACGTCACACCGCTGTCGTTGGGCGTCGAGACGCTCGGTGGACTGATGACGAAGGTGATCGAGCGCAACACCACCATCCCGGCCCGCCGGACCGAGATATTCAGCACAGCCGAGGACAACCAACCCGGTGTCGACATCGTGGTGCTACAGGGCGAGCGCGATGTCGCCGCCGAGAACCGGGTGCTGGGACGATTCCGCTTGGAAAACATCCGCCCGGCGCCGCGTGGCGAGCCACAGATCGAGGTCACGTTCGACATCGACGCCAATGGCATCCTGAACGTCTCCGCGCGAGATCGGGACACCGGCGCCGAACAGCGCATCACGATCACCGAGAGCGCGAATCTCGACTCCGCCGAGGTCGACCGGATGGTCAAGGACGCCGAGGCGCATCGCGGTGAGGACGCACGGCTACGCGAGACGGTCGACGCGCGCAACGAACTTGATGCGGCACGGCACGTCGTCCAACGTCGCGTCGATGAGCTGGGATCGTCGGTGCCGGTGCACGAGAAGGCGCGGGCCGAGATGCTGGTCGGCGACGCCCAGGAGGCTCTCAAGCAACAGGAGCCGCTGGAACGATTGCGTAGCTTGACCGGCGAGCTCCAGCAGATCGCACAGAGCATGTCGGTGGCGGCGTCGACCGGGGCCGGGGCGAGCGGCGGCCCGACCGGCTCGGCGGCCGGCACCAACGAGCCGGGCGCGGACGACGACGTGATTGACGCCGACTTCAGCGAGGGGTGAGCGCTGTGACGGAACCGCGCAGCCCGAACTCCTCAGCCGGTGCGGCGGACCGGGCGGCCGACCGCCCAGATAGCGTCACCAGCTCCGCAGACCGGCCGGGCGGCGACGATCCGCAGACGATCCAGGCGCTGCAGACGCGAGTCGCCGAGCTGGAGGACCAATGGCGCCGCGCCGCCGCCGACTTGGACAACGTTCGCAAACGGTCAGCCCGCGACGCCGTGACACAACGCACCGACGAGCGGAATCGGGTGACCGGGGCGCTGCTACCCGTCATCGACAACCTCGACCTCGCGCTGGAACATGCCGACGCGGATCCGGATTCGATCATCGACGGCGTCCGTGCCGTACGTGATCAGGCGGTTGACGTGTTGGCGGCGTTGGGTTTCCCGCGCCACGACCATACCGGCGACGCATTCGACCCGGCCCGGCACGAAGCGGTGGCCGTCATTGACGACCCCGGCGCACCGCCAGGAACAGTCGTCCACGTCATCCGCCCGGGCTACGGCGAGGGCGACCATCAGCTACGGCCCGCCTCGGTCGTGGTCGCCTCCGGAGACCGTGATGGCGGCTAGCGGCGACTTCTATCAAATCCTGGGCGTGTCGCCGACGGCCAGCGCAGCCGAGATTCAGCGCGCCTATCGGGAGCTCGCTCGCCAATATCACCCCGACGTCAACTCCGATCCGAGTGCCGAAGACCGATTCAAACAGATCGGCGAGGCGTACGAGGTGCTGTCCGATCCCGAAAAGCGTCGCCGCTACGACGCCTACGGACCCGACTTCAGACGCGTACCCGAGGGTGCCGGTGCCCGCCCGGGCGGCCGACGCTCCACCGCCGGCGCACGATCCGGCGCGCGTACCGGCGCAGGCCCACGGGCCGGGTCGACGGCGGGCGGACCCGACGACGAATTCTGGTTCCGCAGCGATGGCGCCGAGGTCGACCTGGAGGATCTGTTCGGCGGCATGTTCTCCGGCCGCCGCGGATGGGGTCCGATCCCGGGCGCCGACCAGGAGGCGCGCCTCGAGTTGTCGCTCGAAGACGCCTACCGCGGCGGCCGCCGCTCGGTGACCCTGTCGGGTCCCGGCGGCACCCGAACCTACGACGTGACGATTCCCGCCGGCGTCGTCGACGGACAACGGATCCGGCTGGCCGGCCAGGGCGGTCAGGGCACCGAGGGAGCGGGTGCCGGCGACCTGTACCTGGTGGTGCGCATCGCACCGGATCCGCGGTACCGGGTCGACGGTCGCGACGTGGCCACGACTCTGCCGGTTACCCCATGGGAGGCAGCGCTCGGCGCCGCCGTCACCGTGCCCACGCCGACGGGCGACAAGAAGCTGACCATCCCACCGGGTACCTCCAGCGGCCGTCGACTGCGGCTGCGTGGTCAGGGCATCCCGGACCCGCGCGGCCGACCGGGCGACCTTTACGCCGAGGTTCGCATCATGGTGCCTCCGAAACCATCGCCGGAGGAGCGCCGGCTGTTCGAGGAACTCGCCGCCGCCTCCACGTTCAATCCGAGGAGCTCGCCATGACCAGCACACTGGCCATCATCCGGGTCGACTCCGCGGCGGGCGGCCTCGACATCAACGCGTTCGCGGCCGCGTCGCATCTGCATCCCGATCTGCTCCGCCGTTTCGTTGCTCTCGGCCTGCTCTCGCCGCGGACGGACCGGGCGGGCCGGCTGTGGTTCCGGCCGGGCGACGTTGCCACGGTGGCGCGGATCCAACGTCTACGCGCCGGTTTCGGTCTCAACTACGCCGCAATCGGTCTCGTGCTTGACCTATTGGATCGCCTCGACGCACGAGGCGGGTCCGGAGTCGGAGACAGACCATGGACCTCAACCGGCTGACTCAAAAGTCGCAGGAAGCGTTACACGACGCGCAGACCAAAGCGTTGCGGTTCGGCCACAGCGACGTCGACGGCGAGCATCTGTTGTTGGCGCTGCTCGAACAGCCCGACGGTCTCGCGCCGCGCCTGCTGCGCCAGGCTGGTGCCGACCCGGACGCACTCGACAAGGAAATCGACGCCGAACTCGAACGCCGCCCCCGCGTCAGCGGACCCGGTGCCGCGCCGGGCGAAATCCGGGTCACGCAACGCCTGGGCCGGTTGTTCGACAGCGCTGCGTCCGAGGCCGGCCGGCTCAAGGACGAGTACGTCTCCGTCGAACATCTACTCCTCGCGCTGCTCGGCGAGGGCGTGGCCACACCGGCCGGCCGGCTGCTGCGCGAGCAGGGCGTCACCCGTGAGGCGTTCCTGGGCGCGCTCACATCGATCAGGGGAAATCAGCGGGTCACCTCCGCCCTGCCCGAGGCCGCCTACGAAGCGTTGGAGAAGTACGGCCGCGATCTCGTCGCGGACGCGACCGAGGACCGCCTCGATCCGGTCATCGGACGGGACGGTGAGATCCGCCGCGTCGTGCAGATCCTGTCGCGTAAGACGAAGAACAACCCGGTTCTCATCGGTGACCCCGGCGTCGGCAAGACGGCCATCGTCGAGGGCCTCGCTCAACGGATCGCGGCCGGCGACGTACCCGAGGGGCTGCGCGACAAGACCGTCTTCTCGCTCGACATGGGCGCGCTGGTGGCCGGCGCGAAATACCGCGGCGAGTTCGAGGAACGGCTCAAGGCCGTGCTCAACGAGGTCCGCGCCGCGCAGGGCCGGATCCTGCTATTCGTGGACGAGTTGCACACCGTCGTCGGTGCCGGCGCGGCCGAGGGGGCGGTGGACGCCGGAAACATGCTCAAGCCGATGCTCGCCCGCGGCGAACTGCACATGATCGGCGCCACGACACTCGACGAGTACCGGAGCCACATCGAGAAGGACGCCGCGCTCGAGCGGCGTTTCCAACCGATCATCGTCGACGAACCGTCGATCGAAGACGCGATCTCGATCCTGCGCGGCTTGCGTGAACGGCTCGAGGTCTTCCACGGCGTCAAGATTCAAGACAGCGCATTGGTCGCCGCGGTCACCCTCAGCCACCGCTACATCTCGGATCGGTTCCTGCCGGACAAGGCGATCGACCTCGTCGACGAGGCGTGTGCGCAGCTGCGCACGGAGATCGACTCGATGCCCGCGGAACTCGACGAACTGACCCGACGGGTGACCCGCCTGGAAATCGAAGAGGCCGCCCTGGCCAAGGAGGACGACGCGGCGAGTATCGCCCGACTGGCCGACCTGCGTCGCGAACTCACCGACCTGCGTGCCGAGGCCGGGGCCACGCGCGCCCAGTGGGAGTCCGAACGACAGGCGCTGCGAAAGGTGCAGGAGCTGCGTCGGGAGATCGAACAGGTGCGCCATGAAGCGGAGCGGGCCGAGCGGGACTACGACCTGAACCGCGCGGCGGAACTCAGCCACGGCCGCCTGCCCGAGTTGGAGCGTCGGCTGCACGCCGAAGAAGAGACCCTCTCCGCCAAGCAACGTGAGGGCCGACTGCTGCGGGAGGTCGTCACCGACGACGAGATCGCCGGGATCGTCGCCCGATGGACCGGCATCCCGGTGGCCCGTCTGCAGGAGGGTGAACGAACCAAGGTGCTTCGCCTCGCCGACATCTTGCACGAGCGGATCGTGGGTCAGGACGAGGCCGTGGATCTGGTCGCCGACGCGGTCATCCGGGCCCGGTCCGGTATCAAGGACCCGCGCCGACCCATCGGCTCGTTCATATTCCTCGGCCCGACCGGTGTCGGTAAGACCGAGCTGGCCAAGGCGCTCGCCGTGGCATTGTTCGACACCGAGGACAACATGGTCCGCGTCGACATGACCGAGTATCAGGAACGGCACACGGTCAGCCGACTCGTCGGTTCGCCGCCCGGCTATGTCGGTTACGAGGAGGGCGGCCAACTCACCGAGGCCGTACGGCGCAAGCCCTACACGGTGGTGCTGTTCGACGAGATCGAAAAGGCGCACTCCGACGTGTTCAACATCCTGCTGCAGGTCCTCGACGACGGCCGGCTCACCGATGCGCAGGGCCGCACGGTCGACTTCCGCAACACCGTGATCATCATGACCTCCAACATCGGCTCGGAGTTCCTCCTCGACGGTGTCACGTCATCCGGTGAGCTGTCGACGCAGGCACGGGAGCGCGTGCTGGCCGCGATGCAGGGCCACTTCCGCCCCGAGTTCCTCAACCGCGTCGACGAGATCGTGTTGTTCAAACCGCTTCGCGAGGACGAGATCGAGCACATCGTCGAGCTGATGTTCGCCGATCTGCGGGCGCGTCTCGGCGAGCGCCAGATGACCCTGGAACTGGGCGATGACGCTCGACGGTTCATCGCCGAGCGGGGCTTCGACCCGGTCTACGGTGCGCGGCCACTGCGCCGGTTCATCTCCCGCGAAGTCGAGACACGGATCGGGCGGGCGCTGCTGGCCGGCGACGTGCAGCCCGGTGCGGCCATCCGGGTCGGCGTCACCGGCGGCGAACTCGTGGTCGACTACCGCGTGCCCAGCGAGACGCCATGACGGCGGCGCCGAACATCATCGCCTGCCCGCACTGCGGGAAGCGCAACCGTGTCCCGGCGGCCGCCGCCGGACGTGCCCCGCTGCGGCAACTGCCACAACCCGCTGCCGTGGATCACCGCCGCCGACGACGAATCGTTCGCCGAGGTCGTCGACGCCGCTCGACTGCCGGTACTGGTCGACCTGTGGGCGACATGGTGCGCGCCGTGCCGCGTCGTCAGTCCAGCATTGGAGCAGGTGGCGCGGGACCTCGCCGGGACGGTCAAACTCGCCAAGGTCGACGTGGACGCCGCCCCCAAGACGGCCGCACGCTTTGCCGTACAGGCCATCCCGACACTACTGGTGATGAGCGGCGGCGAGGTCAAAGCACGCCGCGCCGGTGCGGTGCCCGCACCCGTCATCCGTCAGTGGGTGACCGACACGATCGGCGCGGGCGCTTCCGGACCATGACCTTCGCATCAAGGAGTCCACCATGGACCCGCACCTCACCATGATCCGCCCGGTAACGCCGTCCACACCCAACGGATGCGAGGAGTGCCTGCGCATCGGCTCGCCGTGGGTGCACCTGCGTCTGTGCCTGACGTGTGGTCACGTTGGATGCTGTGACTCGTCGCCGCTGCGCCACGCACGCGCCCACGCCTACGGCGTCGACCATCCGATTGTCCAGTCCTTCCAGCCCGGCGAAGACTGGCGCTGGTGCTACGTCGACGAAGACTATGTCTGAGCGGCCGTCGGACGCGACACCGGCCGAGGAAACGCCCGACACGTTCGGCGCCTACCCACGGCTTAACACGGCCCAGATCGAAAGTCTGGCCGCCGACGGGGCTCGACGCTCCACCCGAGCCGGCGACGTTCTGATCGCCGAAGGCGAACCGCCGCCCGACTTCATCGTGATCACGGCCGGAATCGTCGCGACGTACGAGGCGTACGGAACGCCGCAACAGCGCCGGATCGGCGTACACGGACCGGGACGGTTCCTCGGCGAACTCGGTGTGCTGGCCGGTCACGCGGCGTTCGTGAGCACAGTTGCACTCACCGACGGCGAGATCATCGCCGTTCCGGCCGACCGGCTACGTCAACGCGTGGTCCGCGACACCCACCTCGGCGACCTGATCCTGCGGGCGTATCTGCAACGGCGATCCATGCTGATCGGGCTCGGCACCGGATTCCGCATCATCGGATCGCGTTACTCACCGGACACCCGGCGGCTGCGCGACTTCGCCGCCCGCAACCGACTCCCGCACCGTTGGATCGACCTGGACACCGACGACGACGCCGAGGCGTTGCTCACCGCGACCGGTGTCGCCGCGGCGGACACGCCGGTCGTGATCTGGCGGCACGAGAGCGTGCTTCGCAACCCGACCAACGCACATCTAGCCCGGCTCGTCGGGCTGCCTCCACCACTCGACGCCCCCGATGTCTGCGATCTGCTCGTAGTCGGTGCCGGTCCAGCCGGACTCGCCGCCTGCGTCTACGGCGCGTCGGAGGGCCTGCACACGGTTGCCGTCGAGGCGATCGCCACCGGCGGTCAAGCCGAGACCTCGCCTCTGATCGAAAACTATCTCGGCTTTCCGGCCGGACTGTCGGGCGCGGAACTCGCCGAGCGAGCATCGATCCAAGCCGCGAAATTCGGTGCGCACGTGAGTGTTCCGGCCGCCGCGGTCGGACTCACCGACGACGACGGCTATCACGCCGTTGCGCTCGATGATGGCAGCCAGATCCGCGCCCGCACCGTACTCGTCGCTACCGGCGCCCAATACCGCAAGCCGGACATCGAGGGGCTCGGTCGGCTGGAAGGTGTCAGCGTCTACTACGCCGCGACCCAGATCGAAGCGCGATTGTGCGCCGGGGATCCGGTCGCGGTCATCGGCGGCGGAAACTCGGCCGGACAGGCGGCGCTGTTCCTCGCCCGGCACGCGGCACACGTCACGCTACTGGTACGCAGCGGCGACATCGGCCAGGACATGTCACGCTACCTCGTCGACCAGCTCGTGAATCACCCCGGCGTGGCCGTACTCACCCACACCGAAGCGCGCGAACTCGTCGGCGACCGCAGCCTCGACACCGTCCTCGTCGAGAACAATCAGACCGGCGACCGTTCCCGAATCGACGCGCGTTCACTGTTCGTGTTCATCGGCGCCGCCCCGGCGACACGGTGGCTCGCCCACAGCGTCGCCCTCGACGACGACGGGTTCGTACAGACGGGCACCGATGTCGAATCGCCGTCGAGTGGCGGAGGCACGTTGCCACTCGAATCGAGCCGGACCGGCGTCTTCGCGGCCGGCGACGTACGGGCCGGATCGGTCAAACGGGTCGCCTCGGCCGTCGGGGACGGAGCGATCGCGGTCCGCATGGTGCACGAACGACTCCACGGCGAGGCGGGCTGATGCGTGCCGCGATCGTCCTCCCAGCAGCGGCAGTCGCTGCCGCGATTGCCGGTTGGACATCCGACGTCATCATGCGTCACTGGCACGGGGACGTCGCAAGGCCACACTGACCACCGTGCACCGCATGTGTCACCGGCCCTGGACTGCCGTGATCTTCGTCGTTGCCCTGCTGGTGGCCTTACCGGTGACGGACCTGCCGCGAACGGTAGTCGACGACGTCCGGCACATCCTCGTCCTGGCGCTCATCGTCACCGGCGCCTGGCTGTGCGTGAAGCTCCTGTTCGCATTCGAAGAGATCACCTTTCGCCGCTACCCGGTCAACGTCGCCAACAACCGGCGGATGCGCCGAACGCGGACGCGGATCGCCGTGAGCCGACGGGCGACCGCGACGGCCGTGATCCTGATCGCCGCCTACGCGGCCCTCATGACGTTTCCACATCTGCGGTCCGTCGGAGCGTCGCTGTTCGCCTCCGCCGGCATCCTCGGAGTCGTTGTCGGGCTCGCCGCGAAATCGACGCTCAGCAACTTCGTCGCCGGGCTGCAGCTTCCGTTCACCGACATGCTCCGCCTCGACGACGCCGTACTCGTCGACAACGAATGGGGCAGGTCGAGGACCTCCGCCTGACACACGTCGTGGTCCAGCTGTGGGACGAGCGACGCGTCGTGCTACCCACCACCTATTTCACGACGCAGCCATTCGAACTCAGATCGTCGTAACTGCCGATCATGCGGCGTGCATGTTATCGCTTACTCGATCGTCCTTTGTGGGCTCTGGCACGGTGGCTTCCGCTGTGACCGGCGCGCAGACCGGGCCGCGATCGCGTACGCGGCAGGACTCGCCGCGTCGGACCTAGGTGAGGCTGATCCGCGCCACTTTCGGGTCACAGATAGTGACGCCCGTCACACTCGTCGCTACAGTCACAGACAACATGTAGCTGCCGATGTGCAACGGCACAGCGATTTGACAGGTCACGTCGGCTCGCGTTTCAGCGGCCGGCACCGGATGTCGTGAGCAAGCCCGTGGTCGTGAATAGGTGAGGTCATGAGGCGATACGTCGCAGTTGCCGTCGTCGTTGCAATGCCGATGCTGGGTATCGCCCTCGCAAGCGGGCCGTCATTTGCTGGCGTCGCCGGTGGCGTGACCTGCGGGCAAACCATCACGACGAACACCACGCTGCATCACGACCTGGTCGACTGTCCCGACGACGGGATCGTGATCGGAGCCGACAACCTCACCCTCGACCTCAACGGCCACACCATCGACGGCGATGGCGTGAACAACGACCCCTGCCCCAACGGCGCCGATTTCTGCGACCTCGGCGTCAACAACACCGCCGGCCACACCGGCGTCACCGTCAAAAGCGGAGTACTGACCGACTTCGACCACGGTGTATTCGACGAAGGCAGCAACGATGTGCTGCGCGGCCTATCCGTGTCGAGGACCTTCAGCTCCGGCATCATCCTGTTCAACGCGCAGCACGTCCGGGTGACCGGCAACGTCCTCCACGACGCCGGCATCCCCAACGAATCCCCCGGGATAAATGTCGTCTTCGGCAGCGGAAACCAGTTCGACGGAAACGTCATGACCGACAACGGCGGCACCGGCATCACGACCATCGGGTCCGACGACAACCGGATCATCGGCAACAGCGCCGTCGGAAACCCGGAGGTAGGCGTCATCGGGTCGACGGAACTGGGCAGCAGGTGATCGGGAACCACATCGCCGGAAGCCCCACCGGCGTCATTGTCAACGGCGACCACAACGTCGTCAGCGGCAATCAGATGACGGTCCCGGTCGGATGCGGCCCGGACGGCTGCAACTTCGGCATCTCGTTCGAAGGTGGTACCGATAACGTGCTCGACAACAACGTGATCACCGGCGGCCAGTACGGCATTCGCGTCGACGCATTCGGCGCTGACGCGCAAGGCAGCCAAATACGGGGCAACGTCGTGACTGCCTCCGGCGCCGACGGTATCGCCGTCGACTTGGAGCTGGCCGGCCCTGTCCTAGATACCCAGGTGGTAGGCAATGTAGTCGTCGGTGCCGGCGTCGACGGTGTTCGTGTGAACAGTTCGTCGACGACCATCGCGCGAAACATCGCCAACCGGAACGGGAACCTCGGCATCGAGGCCGTACCCGGAGTTACTGATGGTGGCGGTAACCACGCCGCAGGCAACGGCAACCCGTTGCAATGCACAAACGTCAAGTGCTAAATCGGCCACGATGAACCGGACATGCCCGGCACTGGTAGCGGCCACTTGGGCAGCAGCCACGGGAGCAGGTTCCGTGGCCGCGCGCCGGTCCTCGACAAGAAAAGAGTCGTTATGCGACGAACAGGCAAAGCCGCCTTCTTTCTCGCCGGCGTACTACTTGCGGCTGTCGGGCTTCCCTCTACGGCGTCGGCCACGCCACCAGGTCCCGATGGACTGATCGCCTTCAGCGCGTCGACAACGTCAGGTACCCAGCTATTCACCGTCAGGCCGAACGGCGAGGATCTCCACCAGATCACGCACGTTGCCGGCGACGCGACCAATGTGGACTGGTCGCCGGACGGTGAGCACCTGGTATTCACGATCGGCACCGACACAACGGCCACAATCGCAGTCGCGCGAGCGGACGGGTCCCATCTGCGGATGCTGCCCCAGCCCGAGGGTGTATTCGACGACCAGCCCTCCTACTCACCAGACGGTCGCCACATTTTCTTCGAGCGGTTCACGGTCGCCACCAATGACGACGCGATCTGGAGCATGACGACCAGCGGCCGCGACCAGCGCCGAATATTGAACCCATTCCCGAACGGCTTCGTTACCGACCCGAACATTTCGCCCGACGGCAAAACCATGAGCTTCCAAGGCTGGGACGGCTCCGTCGTCGGCCCTCCGCCCAACTTCGAGCCGGCTCGGGGCTTGTTCACTGCCGACATCAACGGCCGACACATCACCCAGATCAGACCGTTCACCTCCGATCAGACGATCAAAGCGGACTGGGCGCCCAACGGTCGCCGGATCGCGGTCACCGAAAACGCGAACTTTTTCGATCCCAACGACTCCGCACACATCGTGACCATGCGGCCCGACGGTTCGGGCCTGAGACGACTCACCGAGTCCCACGATCCGATGACCAACGAGTTCCTCGGTTCCTACTCGCCGGACGGTCAGTGGCTCGTCTTCCGGCTGGACGAGAATGGGCTGTTCGGCCTCTACCGGATGCATCCAGACGGAAGTCACCGGCAGGTAATCCTGCCGCTGTCGTCCTTCCATCCCTCCCTGATCGACTGGGGCGCTCGGCCCGACCGCGACTGAGGTGACCGTGCGCTGAACTGCCGTTGGGAACGAATTCGGGAACGAGACTCCACCGACGACACCAGAATCCTGGGAAGTCACCGGACGCCGCAACCAGCGGCACCGGCTCGAGCCGGATAGCAGATACAGTCCGGCATCTGTCGATCGGTCCATGCCGCCTCACGACCCAGCGGTAGTAGCCGTTGACGCTTGCGCGTCACGGGGCCACCGACGACGAGTACAGCAATGGGGTACAGCAACCGACCGCCCTAAGTCGAGCCGCGAGCGTCCCCAGCAGACCGGCTGATGTCGCATCCGACTACATGCGACCGAGTTGCGCATACCTGATGCGATGAAGGAGCGGGGCCTCCGCTCTTCGTGACAGTCACCCAAGTGGCGATGTTCTCTTGGGCTGTCAACCCAACGTCCACCACGACGAAGGAGGCCCCTTGTGGACGATTATGACGGTAAGCAGGTCGTCGGTATTGATCTGCATCGGCGACGATCGGTGATCGTGCGGATGACGCGAGGCGGGTGAGCATCTCGAAACGGTGCGCATCGACAACGATCCGCTGGCCCTCGGCTTGGAGATCGCGAAGGCCGGTGAGGCGCCGGAGGTGGTGCTAGAGGCCACCTACGGCTGGTACTGGGCGGTCGACGTGCTCCAAGACGCCGGCGCCGCGGTGCACCTGGCGCATCCGCTGGGGGTCAAGGGTTTCGCCTACCGCCGGGTCAAGAACGATGTGCGCGACGCCTCAGATCTGGCGGATCTGCTGCGGATGGGTCGGCTGCCGGAGGCGTGGATCGCACCGCCTGCGGTGCGGGAGTTGCGAGAGGCGGTACGGCACCGCGCGAAACTCGTCGCGCTGCGGTCCGGTCTCAAGGCGCAGGTCCACGCGGTGTTGGCCAAACAGGGCGTGCGGGTGCCGATGACCGACCTGTTCGGTGTCGCCGGCGGCCAGCTCCTCGACGATGCTGCGGCTGGATCCGGCCTACAACGCCCGGGTCGTCTCGCTTGCGCCGGTTGATCGACGCGTTCGACTTCGAGATCGACGTGGTGGGCAGGCGGACCGCCGCGAAGCTGGCGACCCATCCCGGCTACCGGGCGGTCCAGGCCATCGACGGGGTCGGGCCGATCCTCGCCGCGATCTTCGTCGCCGAGATCGGTGACGTGACCCGCTTTCACCGGCCGGAGCAGTTGTGTTCCTGGGCCGGGCTGACGCCCACGGCACCGCGAGTCCGATACCACCGTGCACCGCGGACGGATCACCAAACAGGGCAACCCGCTGCTGCGGTGGGCCGCGATCGAGGCCGTGCAGCGGCTGCAGCGCGGCCCGCTCGGCGCGGCGCGGGCCCGCATCGGCGAACGACGCGGCGCGAACATCTCCAAGGTCGCTGTCGCACGCAAGCTTCTCACCCTGGTCTTCTACGGGCTGCGCGACGGGCACATCCGTTGCCTGGCCCGACCGGCGTGAGACAGGTCCGGACGCAGCCAGGACGCGAGGTCGTTCCGTGTCTGACCCCCACACGGCGAGGTCGAGCAATCTGATTGACCCCGCCTGGCTGCGGCCGCATCACTCCATGCCACCACCACGTGGCGAAGGGATGACCGGCAACCGGATCCGATCCGCGCTGCCCACCCGTCCACATCGGACATTGGAGAACACGGCCCCACAAACCCATAGCTCGTCCCCGGCGGCCGGAATTATGCGCCACCCGGAGCCAGCGTCAAGGCCACGCCCGCTGCGCGGGTCGACCTACGGTCAAGCCTTGACCCCGACCCCTCGCCGGCGTTTGTCTGCACCGAGCCGGGAAACCAGCACCAACCGAGCCAAACCCCTCAGCGTCCGCCGGTTGACACGGCCCCGCTCCTTCAGGGATTGGTCGCTGTGACGCCATCCGCAGGCAGCAGCTTGACCGTCATTGACCTTCTTTACCCGCGATTGCCCTCGCGCTGGGGCACGCCGGGGGACGCCACGACACTCGCGACGGATTCTCAGTCCGCCGGGTCGGCAAGGTGTAACTGTTGTTTCGTGACCATGCGCCTGAGTCGTGGTCCGTCGAGACCCGCCAGGGCGGCCCGGAAGGCGAGAGCAGACGCTGGCCCGCCGCAAGCGAGGACTGGACACGTAAGATCGCCGAGCAGCTGATGCGAACCGATGAACGGTGGCGGTGTAGGGACTAAGGCGTCGGCTGGTCGGCGACGCTCGAAATCGTTCGTCACGTCGGTCATCAGGGAGCCGTTGCGCATCAGCCATCGCCACTCGCCTGCGGTGGTCCACCTCTCGAGTGCAGTTGTGGCCGTGACGAGCTGGTCGATAGTCAGCGGTGGACGGATGTTGCTGGCTGGATGTTGGCGTTGCGGTGAAAGACGTTGCGAGGGTCGTACTTCGCCTTGAGTCTGGCTAGCCGCTCGTACTTCTCGGGGCCGTATGAGGCCCGCACGCGATCCTCCTCGAACTCGGTATTCGCGTTGACATAGCTGCCGACGCCGAGCGAGTACGGGCGCAACGCCTCCCAGAAGGAGCGCACCCATTCGCGGTCGGCGACGAGGAGTTCTGGCGTCGGGCAGATCGCGATGATGAACGCGGAGTATCGGGGTGAGCGCCCGCCTCCGAACGCTGTGTCGTCCTCGCCGACCTCGGAGTACGCCTGATCGAGGCGGTAGAACAGCAGGACCGACAGCGGTGAGCTCTTGCGCCGCATGTGGTCGGTGATGACCGCGATCGCCTCCTCGGACAAGTCCGAGATGTAGGTGGCCTTGTCATAGGAGTGGAAGCCCCACGCGTTTGCCTCGTCGAGCAGCTGCTGCAAGGCCGTGTACGGCGTGGGAGTGACGGACTCCCACAGCGGCGGCAGTGCTTCGCGGATGCGTGCCACCACTCGGTCATGCACGTCGACGGACCCAAAACCGACGACGACGAGGGCATAACCCGGTTGAAGCCGGTGCACTTCGGGTACGAATGGCGCGGGCGGGGCGTTCAGGCCGGCGATGAGAATGTTTACATCCGGCGGCATGTCCGTGGTGACCTGTCTGGCGACGCGCAGCACGTCGGGCCCCTGCTCGATCCCCCAGAAGAGGATGCCTAGCTGCACGACCGGGTTGAGCTCGTGGAGGCGGAACTCGAACTCGGTGACGACGCCGAAATTGCCGCCGCCGCCGCGGATCGCCCAGAAGAGGTCGGCGTTCTCCTCCGCGGAGGCCCGCCGTATCTGCCCGTCGGCGGTTACCACCTCGGCGGATTCGAGGTTGTCAATACTCAGTCCAGCCTTACGCGTCAGCCATCCCATGCCACCACCGAGCGTAAGTCCGGCGACTCCCGTGTGGCTGATCATGCCCGCGGGCGTGGCGAGGCCGTGCTTTTGCGTCGCGGCGTCCAGGTCGCTCAGCAGTGCGCCGCCGCCGACGCGTGCTCGTTTTGCTTTCGCGTCGACGCTGACCCGGTTGAGCCGGCTGAGGTCGATCATGAGCCCGTCGTCGACGCTCGAATCGCCGGAAATGCTGTGCGAGCCTGCGCGCACTGCGATCTCGAGCCCGTGTTCCACGGCGAAGGTGACCGCTGCGGACACGTCGCCGGCTGATTCACACTTGGTGATCATCGTCGGGTGTAGGTCGATGTCGGCGTTCCATAGGCGGCGGGCCTCGTCGTAGTCCGGGTCCGCGGCGCCGATCACCGGTCCATTCAGTTCCGTTCGTAGGGCGCCAATCATCACGCCCACCGCCTGTGTCATGAGCCTTCCCCTGACGTCGGTGCGTAGCCTTCGCCGCAACCGGGGCGCCACACAGCCGCGTACGCATTCGGCGCGGCCGACTCCTCGTCCCGATCACTGACAACGGGACACTGCAAGCCCCAAATTGTCGCACGTGTCCCGCTTTGCCGGCACCGTTTGTGTCTCAGAGCGGCCTGATTCGGCCTGACGCAATCGAGCGTGGCGACCGCGTCAAGCCCTTGTACGAAGGAGTACCTGGAAAGATCGAAATCGAGGATGGGCTGAACTGGTTTCAGCTCGTACGGGTGAGGTGACACATCGACCACCGGTCAGCCCCACGCGTGGATCGTTCCGCGCAGAGGTATCGACTGACGTCAGTTGAACGCCGAGCGCCGTCGAGCGGCTATGCCGCGGGCATGAGCGCGTTGGCCGAGTCCCACAGCGCGCCCGGATTGATGCGCGGCGGATACTTGGCGACCATCGCGTCGTATAGCTCCCGAGCACTCGGGTTCGCTTGCAGGAACGTCTCGGCGTCGCGGATGTACTGCCGCGTGGCCTCGATGTTGGCCGGATCGTCCGAACGCCCATCCCGCTTGTGTCCGGCGACAACTGCCTTGGGCGCCAACGAGGCGAAGTTGACGCATCGCTGGCCACATCACGTGATGCACAGGAGCGCGTCTCACAGTCTCACGAGCACATCCACCCGCGAGACTGCCGCACCACCATGATCACCGGCACGCGAACACCAAGATCCCCGACAGAGTCAAGCTAAGGCCCGATGTCCTCCTCTTCGAGCAGGGGAGCCTTGGCGATCTCCGCGGCGTTCGTCGGCACATGCCCGCGCCGCGCTGCCTCGCCGATGGCGCCCGGATCGTCCGGTGAACGTGATGGGCGGGTGCCGGCCGCGCTGCCGGACGCCTGCAGGGCCAGGCCGTCGGGAGTTGCCGTCCGTTGCGGTGACTGCCATCTGGCGTTCATGCCCGTCCCGCCGCGCCGGTCGTCCGTTCTTCCTAGCGTCCGTGAGTGTGCGCACCACTGGCCTGCCGCAGTCCGCTGTCAGGTTCGAACCGCTGCTGTCCGGTCGGTGTTCGACTGCACCCGAAGACGCGAAAGGGCCCCCGGAATGTCCGAAGAATCCAAGCAAACTCGAATCTCTCGTCGCAACGCGCTCGGCCTGTTCGGCGCGACAGTGTCCGGCGCCGCCGCCGGGCCACTGCTCCTCGGCGCCGGAACCGCCGAGGCGGTTCCGGCGAAGTCGGAGGTCACCGGTCTCACCACCGGCTCGGCCACCACCCCTGTCCAGGGCCTGCACCTGACCTTCGGCGCCGACCCACGCAGCCAGATGGTCGTCTCGTGGGTCACCGACGCGGCCGTCAAGAACCCGCGGGTCGTCTACGGCACGCTGAGTGGCGGCTTCGGCTCCACAGCGCACGCGACGACGAAGACCTACGTGGACGGCGCCTCCGGGCGGACCGTCTGGGTCCATCACGCGCTGATCAGCAAGCTCAAGGCCGACACCGACTACCTGTACGCGGCCCAGCACGACGGCGCCACCCCCGACGCCGGCACCTTCCACACGGCGCCGTCCGGCAGAGCTCCGTTCACCTTCACCAGCTTCGGCGACCAGGGTGCGCCGAGTGTGACGTGGAAGACCGGAGCGAACCCGGCCGACGCCTCGGGCCGGGACTTCGAGCCCAACGCCACGCCCGCCGCCGCCGACATCGTCACCGGCATCGAGAAGGTCGGCCCGCTGTTCCACCTCCTCAACGGTGACCTCTGCTACGCCAACACCGGGCCCGACCGCATCCGCGTCTGGCACGACTTCCTCGCCAACAACAGCCGCTCAGCGCGATTCCGTCCGTGGATGCCGGCGCGGGCAACCATGAGATCGAGCTGGGCAACGGCAAGCTCGGTCTCGACGCGTACCAGACCTACTTCGAGCTGCCCTCGACCGAGACCCAGCCCGAGCTCGACAACCTCTGGTACTCCTTCACGGTCGGCTCGGTGAAGGTGATCTCCCTGCAGAACGACGACATCGCCCTGCAGGAGGGCGGCGACATCTACATCAACGGCTACTCCGGCGGTCGGCAGCTCGCCTGGCTGGAGAAGGAGCTCAAGTCGGCACGGGCTTCGAAGGACATCGACTGGATCGTGATCTGCATGCACCAGGTGATGATCAGCTCGGCGACCGCCGCGAACGGCCCCGATGTCGCGCTGCGTGCGGCGTACGGCCCGCTGTTCGACAAGTACGGCGTCGACCTGGTGGTCTGCGGCCACGAGCACGACTACGAGCGCTCGTTGGCGGTGCGTGGCGTCGTCCCCGGCAGCGTCACCCTCACACCCAACCCGAGTCAGACCGCACTCGACGTGATCGACAGCGCGTACGGCACGACGCACATGGTCCTCGGCGGTGGCGGCGTGTCCGGCATCACCAACAACAGCTTCACCACCGACGACGCTGACGGTCACGGGCATCACTCGGCATTCGTCCAGATGGAGCACGTCGGCAAGTTCAACTCGGTCAAGGAGCAGGAGACGGCGATCTGGATCGGCGTCCGCGACGCGGAGCATCCGTACGGCTTCGCCGAGTTCACCGTCGACCCGGGCCGTCACCCCGGTGACATGACCCGCATCTACGTCACCTACTACAACATCATCACGCCCACAGGTGAGCTGTCGGTCTTCGAGAAGTTCACGCTCCAACGCCGTCGTAGTGACGGCGGCAACGGCCACCACTGACCCACCGCGACCAGCAGCAGTAGTCGTCAACGCCTGGGCCGGGACGACGTCCCGGCCCAGGCGTTGCTGGCCAGGAGGTTGTTGACGGCCGCGCTCCTTAAGAGGCGCGAACAAGAGGCCGTTCGAGCGCAGGTTGGTCGGCCTGGTTCGTGGCGAGGGTCTGTTTTGCTGAAGGAGGCGAGATGACGGTCACCGTTCGCGAAGCGACGCACGATGACGCGGCCGCAATACAGCAGATCTTCGACGACGCAGGGCTTCACGCGGATGAGCAGACAGCGCGCATATACGCCGAGTCGTACGTAGCGGTCACGGATGACGGTTACGTCGTCGGTGCGATCGAGGGCCGATTCGACGTTGCTTTCGAGGAGGACATCACACCAGCGGGCTTCGAGGAGGGAGCATGGCTTGATCAAATAGCAGTTGTTGCTGAGCACCAGCGCGGAAAGATCGGACGCGCACTCGTAAACCGATTCGCGTTCGACGCTCTGGAGGCCGGCTGCACCCACGCCGCCGGGTTTCCCCATCTCGGATCAGATCCAGTCGAAAGAGTGGCGTCCTTGCCCGGCGTGCGCGTCGAAATCCATCACGAACCGGAGTCGTGGGCGGTCGAAGCGCGACAGGGCGGTCCCGAAGGCGAGTCGAAGCGGTGGCGCGCGGCCAACGAGACCGAAGCGAAGAACATCGCCAATCAGTTGATGCGGACGAATGAGCGCTGGCGTGCGATGGAGTAAACGGCCGACGCAGACCATCAGTTTGGAAGTGGGCCACTCCGGCGGTTGTGACCTCGGCTCGCGCTGGGTGGCGAGTCTCCTTCGATCAGACGTCGTCGGGACGTCACCATCGCCTGTCAGCCTGGCGGAGCATCGCGTCTTGTTCAGGGTCGTTCCCGAGCTCCCGGACCTCTTGCGCACAGCGGCAGGCGACGGCGGTCTTGGCAGCCCACACCAGCGCCTCCTCGCGTGAGGGCACGTCGACGACCGCGAATCCGCCGATGACCTCCTTGGTCTCCGGGTACGGGCCGTCGGTGACCGTCCCGTCGGTCGCCACGACGCTCGCCTGCTGGCTTTCCAGCCCGGCGCCGAAAACCCACACGCCGGCGTTCACGGCCTCCTGGACCACTTCGTGCGCGGCCTTGGCCACGGCGGGCATCTCCTCGCCGGTGATGTGGTCCATCGCGCCGTCATTGAACGAGATCAGGTACCGCGTCATCTCATTCCTCCTTGTCACGGCGGCCTCCTCCGGCCGCCTCTCACCTGTTCTACGAACGACTCGCTAGGGATCCGACACTCCGCCAGAAGAAAATTTCACGGGGCTTCCGTCGTTCGGCCCCTGCGGGCGTCATGTGGCCCTGTTGACGGAGATTATCGACCTGCAGCCGCCACATTCCCGGACGCTTATGCACGGCGGCGAAGAGTGGTCGGTAATGGTCAAACATCACAGTCGGCCTGTATCGCGTTCGCACCTGACGTCCACCTCGATCACATCGAGGTTTCCTCCAACCCAGCTGTCGATCTGCTGGGTTGACATGCGCACGGCATCGTCAAGCCGGTATTCAGACGTTTCGCGAGTAAGCGACACATCGCATCGACCCGTCTGAGGCGTCGTTGGATCGGCATCGGCCACTCCATGCCAACCCGTTCCAGGTGGATCGATGCCCTGTGTCGGCACCCAGACCAGCCCCGGCACTGTGAACCCAAGCATGGGATCGAGCCTGGCCGGTCCGATGTACCAACGCTGAACGCAGTTACACGAGTCACTGCCGCCGTGGTACGCGCTGATGTCGTGGTAGACCGCGTCCACCCGAATCAGCCCCATGTAGGCCATGCTGTGCTCGCTTGGGTCTCCAAAGAATCGGAAAAAGAACCTACCCGCCCCGGCGGTCAGGCCAATGAGGCACGTAGCGACAAGCGCGTACGCAAGCAACTTCCGACGCCTGCTCATCGCACTCCCTTAGGTTTCTGCGCAAGCTAGCACCTCGGTTCAACACGGTCGGTTCCACTGCTGATATCTGACCTGGCCCTTTGGTGTGGCCGCGACGTGCTTCGGCTGCGCCATCGTGTGATCACCTCTGCAGCCGACGCCGCGGCCGGAAAGGACCAGCGAGCGTTCCGACAGCCGCGGTCCGAATTGACGATGATCCCGCCGTTCGAGGTACGAGGAGTCGTGCCGGCGGGTCGTAGCAGGTCGAGCCGCCAGATGGCGAACACCGTGGCCTCCCTGCAGAAGGGACGTGCGGCCTGTCACGACGTGGCGGCCGGGACGACTGTGCTCATCACGCAGTTGCCCTTGCCCTTGGAGCGCTCGTAGCTGAACCCGAGCCGCTCGTACATGGTCCGGGTGGCGTTGTAGAGGAACGATGCCGAGGTTTTCTTGCCCTCGGGCAGGTCGTGCGGGTACGCCTCGACGAGGCCGCCTCCCGCCGCGGCGATCAGCGCCAGCGCACCCCGCACGGCGACCGCGGCCATTCCCGCGCGCCGGTATCTGCGGTCGACGAACAGACACGTGATCCGGTAGTCCGGCATCCGGACGACACCCTGCTCCCACTCCTTGCGGTGGTGGATGTTCGATAGCTCTGGGACCGTCCCGAACTGGGCCCACGCGACCGCGACGTCATCGTCGAATACCAGGGCGGCGTGCGCGCGGCCGGCCTCGACGAGACGCCGCTTGAACTCGCGATGGCCGAGCGCCCGGCGCTCCTCCTTGGGATCCGGGTGGAGGTGGAAGTACGTGCACCAGCAACCGCCCCACACACCGTTGTGCCGCTCGGCCAGATCCGCGAACGCGTCCCACGTCCGCATGGTCAGGGGTTCGATCCGGTAGCCGTTCACCGTCAGGGTGCCCATGCGGAGATGGTATCGGCGGTTCCGGACGATCGGCGACCACAACCGTCTGCTGTCCTGCCTACTCCCGGGGTCGAGGGGCGAGTTGCGGAGCGTTGACTGGCCGCAACTGACGTCCCGGTTGAACAACCCGATGCGGCTGACATCGCGAGGAACATCGGGACGCTCTTCGGGATTTCGGTGTGTGGGACACCGCCCGGTCGGCGTGTCAGAGGAGCGGTAGATCGAGATACTAACCACGGTGTGACGCCGGCATGTACCCTGCGCGCGTGGCGGGACGTGCGAGAGGCGTGTTCTGGGTCGGGATCGTTGTTTCCGTCGTGCTCGGGGTGCTTACTGTCGGATTCGCGGTCCTCCTTGGGACTAGCGCGACGGTCGCATGGCGCTACCACGACGCCCCAGCATGCTCTACGAGCGTTGTCTCGGGCTGCCGGTCGCACACATCAGTCCGGGTAGTCAACATTGAGACGTTCAAAGGTCAGAAGGGCGTGACCACGGGCTACCTGTTGCACCTATCCGACGGCGACGCCATCAACGCCTCGGTGGTGCCCGCCCAGTGGCGGGCCCATTTCTCGGACGGGTTTCCTGCCGATGTGGAACGCTTCGATGGACACATATTCACCGTGTCGGCAATGGGCTCCACCGTCGCGAACGAGCACGGTCCGATTCAGACAGTCAAATGGAGCCTGCCCGGGATCCTGGGTTTGCTTGGCGGCATCTGGTACTCCGTCGCGTTTGCCCGAGCCGGCCGGGCGGCCATCACAGGCACGAACATGCACCGACCACCGCCATGGATGCGCTGGCCGCGCCGCGTCGGGTTCGCAATGGTTGCCGGTGGAATTGTCACGTTCGGCGTCGCTGCCGGCATCCCGACAGTATCGTTCACGACCGTGTTGATCACGCTGGCGACGAGCACGATTGCTGCGTTTGCCATCATCGTGACGTCGCTTGCGACCACGAATCTTCTGCGTGCCAGGCGGAGCGAGAGGTTGGGCTCCGCGGCCGCAACCGCGATGCGCGCGGCGCCTGAACACCCATAGTGGTCATCTTCTACGCCGTGGACGGTCACGCCTACGCGGCACAACCCGGCCAAGACCCGGCCCCGCTCGTCGACGGTGCGCCACCGTTCAACCTGCAACACACCACAAATCCGTAGCACCACCCCGTCCTCGTAGCTGTTCGGAGACCAACGGTTCCGATGAGCGGCCGCGGCAGTCAGCCCGGCGAATGACTGCACCCAACCTCAGCCCCATTGGACATACCCGGTGGAGTGGGATCGATCGACGACGTTTTGCAGGCGATGACCGCCGGTCGAGCGCCTCACCGACGTGGGCTCCGCCGCCGTTTCTGCACCTGCCAGCCGCGCGACGTACAAGCCGCGGCAACGTTGGACCGGCTGTAGAACCAAATCGACCACGTCACCGACGTATCCACTTGCTTGAGCTTCAACGCGAGGCGTTGGCGCATCACGAGGTCGACACCCTGATCGTGCATCAGGTCCGGATGACGGCGCGACGACCTGCCCACGAACCGCAGTCGATCCGCGGAGACCTCGATGCGGCTTTCACGGCGTACCACCCGCCACCAGCCGATGATGACGATGACGAGTAACACGCCGGTGAATACGGCGCCGCTGATGAGGTCGCCCGTGCTACCCGGGCCGTTGAAGTCATCGACAAGCACGAGTAATAACAGAGCGGCCAGGCTACCGAAGAGGCTGTCGCGCTTCGAATGACTCTGGTTGACAACAACGACGTCGGATGGCGCCGCGACAGGTGCCTTCGGATCGTCCACAGCCTCTGTCACCGGGACGCCGGGGGCTGTTTCTACGCCGAGCCCGTCCCCGGTGACTCGCCGTCCAAACGCTCGGCGATCCCGCAGCCACCGGCTCTCGACGTGCCAGCCACGCGACGTACACGCCGCCCGGAGGGCCCGCCGGGTGAAGAACGGCAAGGTCCACGCAACCGACGTGGCCACCTGTTCTAGCGTGAGCTCGCGTGACGTGTGGCGTTCCGTTCGGTGCTTGTAGAGCAGGAGGTCCGCTCCCTGTTCACGGTTCATCTCGGGCTGCGGGCGCATGAGCATGCCTACATATCGCACTCGGTCCGTCGACACCTCGATGCTGGCGTCATTACGTGCAAGCACGAATCCCAACACGACGAGCACGACCAAGATGCAGCCAAAGACGACGGCGATGGCGACGCCGCCGACGGTCTTTCTCGTAACGCCATAAACGATGACGGCGACGAACACAACCGCGAGGAGGGCAAAGCCACCATTGCGCCAAAGGCGACTCTGCCTGACGACGACAACATCGTCCGGCGACAGCGCCACGTGCGCGTCTGGACGGTCGACTGTCTCAGCCACGTGGACCCTCCGATCGGGGATGCCAACGTTGCCCTGCGCCACCGCATGGTGACACACGATCCTGTGTCCGCTAGTCACGTCGTCGGCGACCAGCAGACGAGCCCTCAAATGTCAGCCCGTACGGACGGGGCGCCCTCAGCGGCCGAGGCTACGCGTGCGGTCGCGAAAGCCTTCGATATCGGCGGCTAGATCGCCGGGCGGTGCGGTCACCGACGCCGCCACGGCATCCAACCGCACCAGCTCATCGCGGTGTGCCGCCCAGTATTCGACCGGCAGGTGCAGTGCGGCGACCAACACATCACCCGGATAGAAGCCGCCTTCCAGCAGCGGATCACGCTCCAGCCAGGCCAGCACGCGCGGAACGAGCACGTCGAGCCCCAACCGCTGCGCGATGAGCATCCGCAGAGCCTCGGCCAACCGCATACCGATCGGCTTACGCGGCAGCCGGTGGACGGTCGCGATCAGGTCGGTCCAAAAACGGTGGCTGCCGTGTCGGCAAAGCCAGGTTTTGCGCCCTGAGTCGCCCATACGCACGCGACGGCGTGACATCCATTTCTGACATCAACTGCGCGGGACCGTGGCGAATTGCGACGACCAGAACAACCGTTGCCATCCGCGCCGACGAACTGTGTCGGACGGTAGGGATGATGCCAAATGCGCCTCACAAGCGGGGGGTCGCTGGTTCGAAACCAGCCGTGCCCACCAGTCCTGAACAGCCCCCGGAGCCGTCTTTGCAAGATCGAGAGATCCGGGCTTGACAGCTGCCGTGACAGCAACGTCCTCAGCTGAGCCGCCCGTCGAGCGTGCCCAAGGCCGTCCAGCCGCTCCGGGCAAAACGGATCAAGGTGGAGCCCGACACATCCCTTGGTGGGAGGCGGTGAGGAGCTGGTCGGATCGACCCAACCACGCAGAACTTCACGCGGCAGGTTTCTGAAGGTCCCAGACAATGACTTCGCCGCCGGCGGTCGCGCGAGCGGCGGCCGGCACCATGGCCATCAGCGTCCACGGCCAGTCGGCCCACTGCCCGGGTTCGGCCTCGGCGTGAGCCGGCTTCGGCGGGGTCGTCGGCACCGTGCGCAGTTCCTCGCAGCGGCGAATCTCCAGACCAGCCGCAAGCGCCGCGCGCACGAAGTCACCGGCCGAATGGCGGAACGTGGGCGTCAGGCCGGGCTCCCCGTTCGGGCCGGTCGCGTGCGCCACCGAGCCGAGCAACACCAGCTGGTGGTGGACATCGGACACGACCACGTGACCGCCGGGCCGTAGCACCCGCGCGAACTCATCCATCACGGGCGCGAGGTCCGGCACATGGATGAGCGCCAGACCGCACATGACCAGGTCTACTGCAGCGTCGTCAACGGGCATCGCCTGCAGCTCACCCACGCGGAGGTCGGCATCTGGCAGCTTGGCCCGCGCGATGTCCAGCATGTGCGACGAGCTGTCCACACCGATGACGCGGTGGCCCCGCTCGAGTAGGTGCGTGGCGAACCGGCCGGTGCCGCAGGCCGCGTCGAGCGCGTCGCCCACCGGTAGTCCCTCGACGATCCCGTACACGACCGGCTCGTCCATGTCGAACAAGCCGTTGGGCTCGTCGTATGACGGCGCCCACGTCTCGTAGCCGCCCTGGGTCGTCCCTCGCCCGACGTTGACGCCGGGGTGGCCGGTCAGCGCATCGTTGGCCAGCAGCGCCACGATTTCAGCCAGGCGCTCTTCGACGAACGCGCGGTCGTAGTCGCCAGCCCAGCCGCGGAGCAGAGCGTGGCCTTCCAGACCCAGCAGGTATGCCAGCGGATGCTGATACGTCATGCGTCCGGAGACTAGTGCGGGCGCTTGCGTCGCGCGCCCCAGATTCGGTCGCGAGCCTCGCCACCGGTCAGGTCGATCACTCCCGGATCGCGGCCCGCACATCGGCAACCGGGAACGGCAGCACCGCAAGGTAGGCGAACACCGACGCTCAACGGGGTCCGAAGTGTCACGCATCACGGTTCACGTTCTGAATCAGTCCACACCCGATTGCATGCGCGTCGACGTCGGCGGTTTGCGCCAGCGGATGACTGGGCTCGCGCTCTAGTCCACAGTTTTCGCAGGTGAAAGGTTGCCGCCGACGGGATCTCAACCCCGGTCCGGTCCGCGTATCCGTCATCGACCAGGCGATCGGACGTCGCACGAATCCGCACCCGCCTGCACCTCGCCTGGTTCGCATATACGAAGGTTCGAATGCCGCCCGGAGTATCAATCGTCAGCTACGTGCGAGACGCCGAACGGCACCGGTCGCAACTAGGGCCGGTGACAACATGGGCGCCTCCTTGAGGGTGTCGAGAATCAGCGCGAACGCAGCCAGCTCGCCGCGGTCGGCGGCGATCTCGCGGTATTTCATAGTCAGCGCGTCGAGGTCGCGGTCAAGCTCGTCGATCTGCTCGTCGAAACGGGCGAGGTCGCCAGTTAGGTCATCTGTCATACACCGGACCGTACGTCCGTGATAGCGCATGTGGCAGTCGTTTTGACCATGCAGCGCGGCCCGAATGTCATCGATCTTTCCCCCGACAGTCCGACGGATCGGACAGCCGCGTTTTAAGCTGAGGCCAGGGCAGGACATTCATCGTGGCGAACTGATCTGGGTCATGGCAGCTAGCCAACCGGTGTGTATGTCTGCATACCGATGCCGTACATCGGAATCGTTGCGGTGGCGGCAACCTCGCCGTCGGGGGCCAAGAAGACATATTTGGTCTGGTACGTGTGTTTTGCCACGACATCGATCTGGAGGGCCATGCTGCCGTCTGCGCCGAACAGGGCGTTGCGGACTGCGCCGTCCGGGTTGGTCAACGGTGTCAGCCTGCCGGTTGTCAGGTTGGCGAGATAGAGGTCGCCGCACGGCACCAGGGTGCGCTTGAACTGTCCGGCACTGTCACCACAGTTTCCATCGTTCGACTCGAGAACCACGACCGCTACCCCTGCCGGTGACACGCTGCGTAGTTCGGTGATCGGTGTACCGGTCGGCGCGTGAACGGCCCAGACGACGCGGTCCGACCCGTCCGGGTTGATGGTGACGATCGTGTCGTCGCCGGTATCGAGGTATGCCAGCGTCCGGCCGTCCGCGGACCATATCGGTGAACAGCCGCCCTCGGCATCCACGACGTGGAGTCCCGTCCCGTCGGCGTTGACTACCTCGACAGTGCCGGCGGCGTTGCGTACCCGGATGACCAGCTGACGCCCGTCAGGCGACCACACCGGGCTGCCGCACAATGGGTCCGGCGCTACGTCGACGCCGATGGTGCGTGAACCGTCCGTAGCCGCGATGTCCAACCCTAGGTACGGTCCGAGGTAGGGCTCACCAAGCCATGCCACTGATCTCGCGTCTGGGGAGCCGGCCGGATCCACGTGCAGTGAGTTGTCGCACCGGCCGGGCAGGGGCACCTCGCGGGAGTGACCGTCCGGCGACGTCACGAGCAGCCCCCGACCGGTCAGCGTCACCACGGTACCCGGCACGCCCCCCGCCACCGGCCACATGTCCGGCGGTGTGAACGGTGGCAATTGTGGGTTCGGATCGTTCGGAGTCGCTGAGTCGAGCGGCTCCGGGTTGTCCGACGGACAGTTCGACGACGTTGGCCGCGTCGAGGCGGTCGGTTGTGTCCGCAGCGCGTGCGGACGCACCGGCGCGCACCCAGCTTGTGTGATGACAACGAACACCGTGATGATGGCGACGCCCGGCCACCAGGCCGTGACATGCCGTGCCGGTCTACATGATCCATCGCCGGCCGGGTCGATCGAATATCGTCGCATGCCCGTAGCATCGGCCGGCGGGGGCTCGACGTCGATGCGCGCCGATACTCGACTGTGGTGAGTACCCGTACTCAAGCACTCGCCCGACCAATCGTCGGCTTGGGACGCGCGAGATTCGGTTCATCGAACGACGCCGGGACCACCCGCAGCGTATGAGACAGTCCCATCTACGAGATGTCCTTCGTGAGCCAACAGGGATCAGGACTTCAGCAATCCGATTCTGTTGCCACGCAACGGCATTCTTACGTACCGACGCGTGTAACCGACAAGATCATCGGTGGATCAGGGATGAAACTGTTGAAGAGGAAGTGGTGAGCAGAAATGGCTGGTGAGACCCCAACGATCGTCCTCGTCCACGGTGCGTGGGCCGATGCGACCGGCTTCGATCGGGAGCTTCGCGCCCCGCTGATGACTTCCTCCGGCGCGTGACGATACCGGCAAGGCACCGTCAAGGCTTCGTCCGGTAATTTCGCCGATGTCACTTGCAGATCGCAACCGGTTGTGTCGATCCACAGAAAGAGGGAATGGGATGGCAGCGGAAGACGTGACAGCGGAGATCCATGGGTTCAGCGAGCCGAACGCGACGCCGACGCCGTGGGCAGCGGGACTCGAGCAGCTAGGTGCCGCGGATACCTTCTGGCTATCCACCGTCCGTCCCGACGGCCGACCGCACGTCACGCCGCTGATCGCTGTCTGGCACGCGGAGGCGCTCTGGTTCGCCACCGGGCCTGAGGAGCGCAAGGCGAAGAACCTGGCCGAGAACCCGTCGTGCGTGCTGACGACCGGGGGCAGCGACCTCGTCGAGGGAGCGCTTGACGTTGTGCTCGAGGGCCAGGCCGAGCAGGTGACCGATGACGCCGAGCTCGAGCCGGTCGCGACCGCGTTTGCGGTCAAGTATCCGACCGGTCCGTGGGACTTCGTTGTGCGCGATGGGGCGTTCAGCGACCGGGATGCCGGTGGGCGCGTAATCGTGTTCCGAGTACGCCCGGTGCGAGGCCTGGGGTTCCGCAAGGGCGATCACTTCAGCCAGACGACCTGGCGCCGCTTCCGATGAGTTCAGAGCCGAAGCACTACGGCTCCAGCATGCCTACGGGTAGGCGTTCCCAGCGGTGCATGCATTCGTGACGGTCTTGGTCCACACCTCGGGG
Source organism: uncultured Actinomycetota bacterium (assembly GCA_963724705.1). Classification (GTDB taxonomy): domain Bacteria; phylum Actinomycetota; class Actinomycetes; order Mycobacteriales; family Micromonosporaceae; genus DASQPR01. Next base: position 584,931 of record CAVRVS010000001.1, on the reverse strand, counting down.
TGGGTGAACCAGAAGTCATGCGGTACGCCAGGTACGGTGGAGAACTTCCCGCGCGGAATGAGCGTGGCGAGCTGCGCCAGGGGCCATGGCGGGCGGATGTCGTCTCCGGCGGCGATGAAATGCATCGGCACGCGGCAGTCGGCCAGTGCGCGCCATAGATCGGGTCGGTGAATCCAATCGGTGAACGAGTCGCCGAGAGCGGCGTGCACGTCGGGTACCCAGTCGATGTCGACGACGGGTTCTGCGGCCTTGCCGGCTTCGTACGCCTCGGACCAGGTGCGGTCACGCTGGGGACCCTTACCAGCGATGCCCACGACCGCGGCCACTGTTTCCGGATGTTCGACCGCGTAGCGCACACCCAGATCACAGCCCCATGAATGGCCTACCACGATCCAGGTGCTGACACCGACCGCCTCACGGATGCTTTCAAGATCGGCGATTGCTTCTTCCATGGTGTGCGGGCCGCCGCCCGAGCGGCCAACGCCGCGCGGTTCGGGATACCACGCGCGGTGGCCCAGCGGCGCGATCTCGTCCCGCTCCAGATACTGCACACAACCAGGTCCACCGGTCAGCACGACCACGTCAGGCCCGTGACCCGTCACACCAACGTGCAACGCGACATCTCCGACCCGAATCATCCGCGACTCCACGTCCGCGAACGCTACCAACAACCGGAGACCGCTCGTTGCGCGATCACCGTGCAGCTCCAGCAGCTCGTACGCGGATCGGCAGTCCACCGATCCGCCGTGTAAAGCAGGTGGTGGGACGCGAACGTCAAGCACGTCGCGTCACGGGACACGTGGACTGAGCCAACTTGTCGGGTCTCAGGACGTCCGTGACAGATCAGTCTCGGGAAGATCGGTGACACGTCCGGCTAGATGATCTTCTGTTCTGAGCTATTCGGTCGGGGTCGTTCCAGGTCTGCGTGCGGCGTCCTGGCTCCGAGTTGTCGGCAGTCCGTTGCCGTATCGATCATGCGACTTCGCAGCTCGCGTCTGACCAGGTCGAGTGGCATGCTGGCTGCATCAGCTTCGGCCCTGACGGGATTCACGATCGTCGCACTGACCGATGACGTAGCGTTCCCGAGGCGCTGCCGGTCGCCTGGCTCGCTGCGCACCTTCACCACTGTGGTCGTCGGCGGCGTCCTGTGCAGGCCGTACCTGCGCATCGCTGGCAGAGGCTTCACGATTGGACCCGCCGCCCGCCACGTCGGCTGGTGGGTACCCGCTTTGGTCATCGCCGGCTTCGTGGCGATGTGGGCGGTGATACTCAGCGGCGTCGGCGACCCACAGGGTGACCCGACACGGACTGCAGCCGGTGGCTACGCCCTGCGGTACAAAGAATCGGTCACTGAGGTCTCCCGTCCGAAGTGGCTAGCGGCACCCCAGTTGGAGTCATCGTGACCTCGCGCGGCCCCCGCGTCAGTTCGCGGCGGCGTCTGGATACTCGGGCGCCGCCGCAGGAGCATTGCGCCAACCCGATGATGGTCACGCATGCTTCGGTCGGCGAGCGTGCGCAGCCTCGGCGACCGAACGACTCGCTCCGGCCGCAGGGCGCGATCTCACCGCCGGAGTACGCGGATGCGCCGATGGCGAGGCTGATCCTCTACACCCACGTGGAGGTCATTCACCACGGTGCTGAGATCTGCCTGCTGCGAGACCTCTACCGATCGAGAGCGAGTCTGGACTCGCCTAGTTCCGTAGCCGTCGAACGCCGACGCCTGCATCTCGCCCCGCTCCCCATCCACGACGTGGGAGTCCCCGCGCGGTGCCCTGTCTCCGGGGTACGCGGGACGACTCCGGTCACCCCGACGGGTCGCGCGAATGACGGCGCGTCCCGCCGAGCATGCAGCCCGTCCGATCCCCTCTAACGGTGTATCATGTCGATCCCGTTCGATTTGTCCGGCCGATGCGGCGAGACAAGGTGGACGCTTCTTTGGAGCGCCGTCGCCTTCTGCGACAAGCAAAGAGACTGCCGCGACAGCGCAATTCATGACAAGGCTCGGCGCGCTTACGGGAGCGGTCGTGCCGACAGCGGCGACTGCGCTATTCGCGATCACCATTGACACCAGTTGGCCAGGGACCGTGTTTGCAGTCGCTGCAGCGACGCTCGTCATATCCGCTACCGCGCTATGGAGTTCGCGTCCGGCCGATGAACGTCATCGGCTCCCCGCAACCGACCTAGCAACCTGACTCAGGGAGAACCGTCCCGGAGCGTGTCGCGCTTCGCCACATTCGCCGACTCAATGGCTGCGAGCATGACGCCATCTGGCGCAGTGAACCGTGTACCGTCGACCCGGCACGCACTGGCGACCGTGGCAACTTGGTACGGTGGCCAGGTCGTACCGCTTGGAAAGCACGACAGCGCGCAGGGGAGACGGGCCAGGCAACGATGCAGGCGTCGGACGTGCCGCGTGCTGTGGCTGCGGCCATGTCGACCGTCCTATCACTTGATCTGACAGTCGACGACGCGATCGTTCTTCATGACTCGAACAAGCTCACTCTGCGTCTGCTGCCTTGTGACGTCCTGGCCCGGGTGGCACCTGTAGGGCATCAGGTCGCACAGTTCGAAATCGACCTTGCTCAACGACTCGCCGAATCCGAAAGCCCGGTGGCTGCTCTTGAGCCTCGAGTCGAGCCACGCGTCTACGAGCGTGATGGCTTCGCGGTCACGCTATGGACTTATTACGAACGCGCGACGCCTCAAGAGGTCTCACCAGCCGATTACGCCAACGCGCTCGGGCGGCTGCATGCCGGGATGCGCCTGCTCGATATCCCTTCGCCGCACTTTACGGATCGGGTCGAGCAGGCCCAACAACTCGTAGCAAGCCGCGAACGTACTCCGGCACTCGCCGACAAGGACCGGGAGTTCCTCGGCAACATGTTGCGAAGCCTACGGCGAGGGATCGGTGAGCACGGCGGTGTCGAGCAGCTACTGCACGGCGAGCCGCACCCAGGCAACGTGCTCAACACGAAGAACGGGCTGCTGTTTATAGACCTCGAGACGTGCTGCCGTGGGCCCATCGAATTCGACCTCGCCCATGCGCCCGAAGAGGTCAGCGTGCACTATCCGGCTGTCAATCAAGGCTTGCTACGCGATTGCCGGATCCTCGTGCTGGCGATGATTACGACGTGGCGCTGGGATCGAGACGACCAACTCCCGAACGGGCGCCAGCTGGGCACAGAGTGGCTCCGCCAGATCCGAGCAACGCTCGATCGCAACGGCCTTGACACCCATCGCTGATCTCGGGCACTCGAAGGTCATGGCCGGCCGGCTATTGATGTCGGGGCCGGTCGTGCGCGACATCCAGTCGCACATGTCGACGATGCGAATGCCGATTCGGATCTCCATGGAGACAAGGCGAACGTTGCCGCTAACGCTCTCTCGCCTGGCCGCACGCATCGCGGCATAAGCTCGGAGCTGATCGAGCGTGTTACCAGTGCCCCGGTCCGGCCGGAGACCTGGCGGCGCCCAATCAGTGATGTCGGCGGCGGGGAGTGGCCCGAGCTTTCATCCGGCGGAACGGCCAGCGACATTGATCGCAGGTCTCACCGTCGCCGGCGCCATTGCCGACCGCTACGTCCGCAACGTCGTTGTGGAGGCTCGTTTCACGGGTCGCGCCGGTACAAAAGAAACTGGATAAGGCGTCCCAGGCTTGACACGTCTGTTGGACGAGGTCGCCGAGTTCGCGTCGCGATCATCGGGGAGTGGCCGGCCGCGCGTCCCGAGTGCCGGCGGAGACCGTCTCCTCCAACTCGGCCAGCCAGGCCAGATGACCCTCCACTGCCCGGCGGCCTTCCGCGGTGAGCCGGAACCACGTGCGCGGCCGTCGGCCGACCGCGCCCTTCCGGACTTCCACGTACCCGGCGTCTTCGAGCACGCGGGACTGTTTCGACAGCACCGAGTCGCTGATCCCGGCCGCGTCACGCAGCGCGGCGAACTCGACCCAGTCCGCGCCAGCCGCAAGCAGCCCGCAGATCGACAATCGCGTGATCGGGTGAATGAGCGGGTCCGGCTTGGCCGTCACGCCGCCCCTCCGCCGGCTCGTAGGGCCTGGCGGATCCCCCGCAGAGCGGCCTGCGCGCTGACCACCCCCGCCACGACCGCGAGAGCCGCGACTACGACCGCGGCCGCGAGCAGGCCCCGATCGATCAGGAAGTGCTCGCTCACGATGGCGGCCAGGCTGACCACGAGCATCGCGATCCGTGCGGGCCGGCCCGGGCGATAGGTGAGGTCTGGGATGCCCACCGATATGCCGGTGGCCCGGGCCAGGCCCACCTGCAGCACCCAGGCCATTGCCAATGCGGCAACCAGGAAGGGCCAGATGGTAAAGCCGGGAAGGTACCGCGAGATGAAGGGCAACGCGAAGGCCAGTGCCGACAGGATGGCGCCACCGGTGAGGTACCACCACGGCGGCCGCATCCGGTCCGCCAGCCGGCTCCGCTGCACCCTCAGCCGTTCCAGCGCTGCCGGGTCTCCTGCCACATCCCGCATTGAGGCTCCTCTGTCATGTACTTTCTTAATGGAAAGTACATGACAGGTCCGCTCGCGGCAAGCCGTGCCGGGCCAGCGGCCGCGGGAGCCGGCCGTGGTTTTTTCCGGCCGGTAGTTCGACGCTTTGTGCCGCGGCGGCGCCCGTTCGATGAAGAATTTCCCCGTGGGGTCGGCAGAGCTACGCCAGGTGCACTGGCCAGAACATCTTCCGGTGGGTGCGTTGCGTGTCGTGCGGTGGAGCGCGCGCTACGACCAGACGGTCATCTTCTACCGGGACACCATCGGGCTGCCGGTCCTAGAAACCTTCCACGACAGCTACGGCTTGGACGGAACGATCCTGGGCTTGCCCGCGGGCCCAGTTCACCTCGAGATCGTCCGTTTGAAAGATGCGCCGCAGTCGGCATTCGGAAGTGATCAGCTTGTGTTCTACCTGCCGGATGTTGCCGCACAGGAGCGCATCGCAGCACGGCTCGCCGCCGCCGGTGTGCACCCGGTTGTGCAGATCGACTACTGGGAGGCTAACGGCGGCGTCACCTACCAGGATCCGGACGGGCGAGAAGTAGTGTTCGCGTCCTGGATCTACGGCCCGCCGAGATCCTGATCCGCGCCCGAGGCGCACGCGTGCACGCCGATGCCGCGATCAGCGTGCCATGAGCAGCCCGTACACACGATTCGGTGTACCAGAGCGGTAGTGCCCGAGCGGCGCAGGTCCGCTAATCGCGGCCGACCCAGGTGGCGACACACGCCTCATTGCCCTCGGCGTCGGCCAGGACCCACCACATCGGTGCGTGCGCATCGGACACCAGATGGCCACCCGCAGCCAGAGCAGCGCCGATACGGGCCTCTGCCTGATCGTGCGGGACAGCGATGTCGATGTGCATGCGATTGCGTTCTGGCCGCGCCGCGTCCATCTGCTGCAACCCGAAGCCCGGACCGCGGCGTGACGGGTCAAACAGGTAGTCATCGCCGATCTGACCGTAACCGAGCACCGCCCGCCAGAACGGCAGCACATCCGCGCCGACCAGCGCGTCAAGGGTGACGTTGACGACCTGTACGGCGCTCGGATCGGCGAGGATATCGAAGTCCTTGGCGGCGGCCGAGATCCGCCTCGCCAGCGTGATGTCACGCCGCCCCAGGCTCACCGTGACACCCGCGTGGCGCAGGTCGACGGTGAGGTACTGCTGCTCGACCTCGCCGGCGAGTCGACCGATCTCATTGACAAACGCGACGCCTTCAGCCAGCGAGCCGGTCCGGAAATGCGCCGAGACCACGTGGTACAGGCAACGCCAGTCATCGACACCATCGGCCGCGTGGAACTGCGCCGCCGCGATCTGCACCATCATGACGGCGAACCTATATCGGCGATGCGACCAACGCTCGCGCGCTCGAACATCGGAGCACCGCACGTTTCATCGGCATCGTGACCGTACCGGCACCGATGCCACTTGGCCTACTCGACGTCTATGAACCAGCAGCTCACACGGGCGAACCGGACCGCCGCACTAGCGCACGGTTCGTGGCGGCTCGGGGCTTGCGAACCTTGAATCGGGCGACGGCTCCATGACAGCAACCGTGACAGCAACGGCCACCGACGGCCGCCAACGCAGACCTCCACGAGAAGGCGATCACTAGTATCGACGCGACCAGCGGACGTGGCGAGACAACGTGGACCGTTCGTTCAAGCGCGGGTTTGTACTACTGGTTAGCCCTAGGATCGCGCCGAGCGAAGTTTCATCCATTGCGGCCGCACCGTCCGGGCGGCCACTAGAGAGGCGGCATGCGCCGCGACGGACTTGGGTCCGCTCCGCGCGCGCCCCGCGGCTGCCACCGAATCGTCATACGGGAGACGCCAACGCATGAACGCGCCGCTATCGCCGGCCGGAACTGAGCCGACGGACGGATCATCCGTCCAGATCGGCGCGCTCGTCCCACTAACTCGGCCCGGCTGGGTCGAGGCGGGCCAACACTTGCTCGCTGGGCTCGAGCTGGCCGTTCGCGAAGTCAACGACGCTGGTGGGATCGTCGGAAGACCACTCGATCTGGTCGTCCGAGACACTGCGGCTGATCCGCGCAGGGCCGTGGCGGCCGTCGATGAACTGGCTCGCCTGGGCGTGGTCGCATTGGCGGGGGAGTATCACAGCGTCGTCGCGCGCGCGGCCGCCGCCAAGGCAGACGTCCTCGGCCTGCCGTTCCTCTGCTCGTCAGCGGTTCTCGATGCGCTCACCGAACAACCAACGCAATGGGTCGCCCGTCTCGCGCCGGCACAGTCTCGCGGCTGGCAGATCTACGCAGACTTCCTCCTCCACGCGGGCCACCGGCGAATCGCCGTCGTGGCCGAGTCGAGTGTCTATTGGGCATCTGGGACCCGCATTCTGCGGGACTACCTCGCTCCGCGCGGGGGTACCATCACCGAACTCGACATGCGCGCGCTCACGCCCGCGGCCGTGTGCGACGAACTCGTCGACAACCCCGCGACAGCGCTCCTTCTCCTGGTCGGCTACCCGGAGCCGGCGGTGTCGATCGTCAAGTCCGTCCGCCACGACCAGCGTCTCCCCGAGATCATGATTGGTGCTCCGGCCGGGCAACCGGAGTTCGCCGGATGGAAGACGTTGCTGGGCGACGGCAGCGTCGGGATCCCGTTCTTGCGCTACCGGCCCGAGCGCCTCAGCCCACTCGGTACACGAGTCGAGGCGGCTCTCCGCGAGCGCTTAGCCGAGGCGCCCTCCTTCGTTGCCTTCGAGGGCTACGACACGGTGGCCGTCCTCGCCGATATGCTGCGTTCCCACGGCGTGGATCCGGCGCGTATGGCCGAATCCTGGCCCCGCGTTGCCGTCGAAGGCACCCGCGGGCTGATCCAGTTCTCACGTACGTCAGGCATCAGCGTATGGCAATGGGCATGGCCGCCGATCCAAGTCGTTGATCGAGATCCGGCGCAACCCGATCACTTTCGGATCCTCCACGCCGGCTGAGAGAACACGGAGGCTCGACCGCCAGATCTATCCGAACTCACAATCGGATCCCAAACCGATCAGGAACCGATCAGGATCCGAGAAGCACCACCGGGTGCTGGGGCTTACCGTCGATGGCAGCCCGGCGCGACGCCGAGTCCTACACGTCGAGAAAAGGAATCCTGAGATGCCTGCGAAGAATGCCAAGACCGAGTCCGGCGGCTTCAGTACCGAGGAGCGGGCTGCGATGAAGGCACGCGCCAACGAGTTGCGCGCAGAAGGCAAGAAGGGCGCCAAGAAAGCCGATGATCTGCAGGCGGCCCTCGACAGCATCGCGCAGATGGCAGCGGACGACCGTGCGCTCGCCGAGCGCGTCCACGCGACGGTGACGGGAAACGCCGCCGAGTTGTCGCCGAAGACCTGGTACGGCATGCCCGCATATGCAAACGCAGCTGGCAAGATCGTCGTCGCGTTCAAGAATTCGGGCAAGTTCAATGCGCGGTACTCGACCCTGGAGTTCCAGGATGCGGCGAGCCTCGACGACGGCGAGATCTGGCCGGTGTCGTACGCGCTCACCAAGTGGAGCCCGGCGGTGGAGAAAAAGGTCGCCGAACTGGTAAGGGCCGCAATCTCCTGAACGATGCCACGAACCGGAGGTGTGGTCGGTGTAAGGCGCGACAACTGACTCGTCGGGCTTTGGCTTACCCCATAGCCATCGGGTCGTCCTGGATCGGTTCGTCGCTGCCTGCCGGGCCGATGAACGAGTTGTGGCCGCATTTCTGAGCGGCTCCCACGCCAGGGGTGCCGCGGATGAGTACTCCGATCTGGACCTCGGTGTGATCATCACCGCCGTCGGGTACGACGATTTCCGCTTGAGCTGAGAAGCGTTTGTCCGACGATTTGGCGAGCCGCTGTTCCTAGCGCCGCCGGGCGCGAGCCGCCTCGCGTCTGCCAGGTCGAGACGTTGCGACGCGCGGTCTATTGGTTCTGGCACGACCTGTTCCATTTCACCGCCGCGATGGGACGAGGGCAGCTGTCGTGGGCGTACGGCCAGCTCGAGGAGGTGCGCGGGCACTGTGTGAACCTGGCCCGCCTGCGCCAGGACTTCTCGGCGCCGGCTGATCGTTACGAGAAGCTGGACCAGGCGGTACCGGCTGGCGAGCTGGCCGCGTTGCGGTCGACGTACTGTCCGTCGAGCAACGCGCGATGCTCGATGCGGTAAACGTCATCGTCGGCTTCTATCGGAGCTGGCGGTGCCCCTCGCGCGGAGATACGGAATTGTGTACCCGGCCGATCTCGACCGCGTGATGTCCGACCGGCTGGCGAAGCTCGTGGCCGACCGCCCATAGCGGCATCGGTTCATCGGGCGCTGACCTGGTGTACGGCTGGGGTGCCCGGCTCGTCAGTCGTTGCTGTGGGTCGCCACCGCTCGCACGGGAGGAAGCGCGGAAGGCTGGGACGGGTCGCCGGTTGGAACCATGCGCCTTACTGCCTCTGGCATCGCGCCGACCGTGAACGCGTGGACGACCGGCCCGACAGACACCGTGACGAACGACGCTACGGGCGGAACCTCAGCAGGGAGCGGAATTCGGTGCTCACCTGATTCGAAGTGGGAGTCGATCACACGCATCGAGGTGCTCGTGGGTTCCGGCGGCCTGAATGAAGTGGCCCACCAAGCCTCGACGACCACCGGGGCCGGCTCCTTGAGGGTGAGCTGCAGCGTTCTCTCAGTCGTGTCATATGCCACGCCGTTGGGGTCTGCGGCCGTGGACCTGACGCCCTGAACCTGGGCGGCGATGAGGCCTGCGATTCCGGCGAGTCCCTGTACGAAGGCGACATGGCCGTTGACCTTGGAGATTTCTTCGGTGAGGTGTTGCTTGGTGTTAGGCGGAACCATGCCACCGAAGACGACGACATCGATGTTCGTGGTGTCGTACTCCGTCAGCACGTCGTCGAACTGGTTTGTTGCATCTGCGTGGAAGCCCTTGCTGCGCAGGATGTCAGCGGCGTCAAGGATCACGCTCGGGCTTCTGCCAATGACCAGAATCCGATCGGGTCCGCGGGTGGTTGGTTCGTCCATGAGTCGGCCTCCCAGCCAGAATTAATGTTGGTACGACCAACATAACGCATGTTGGTCGCGCCAACAACTGGTAATGTCCAACTATGCCGATGGCCCATCCGCCAAGTCGCACGCCCGCCCGCGTCAAGGATCGTCCGACCTGGCTCATAAGCCGGACCTTCGCCCGCTCGTCGGGTCTCCTCGCCGCGGGGTTCGAGTCATACGGCCGTGGCCTTCGCAGTTACCACTACCGCCTCTTGGCTGCGCTCGACGAGTGGGGGCCCGCGAGTCAGGCTGACCTAGGTCGTGGGACCGGGATCGATCGCAGTGACGTCACCGCGGCGCTGACTGAGCTCGAGTCACGCCGGTTCATTGAGCGGTCGGTCGACCCCGAGCACAGGCGCCGTAACATCGTCACCATCACCCCGGCTGGAGTCGACGAACTCCAGGAACTCGACAACGTCATCGACGGTGTTCAGGAGCAAGTTCTGAGACCTCTGACAAATGTGCAGCGTCGTCAATTCATCGCGTTGATGGCGAAGCTTCTTGCGGCCGAAGACGCGTCGCCGGAGGGATGACTCTGGTCGACCGTCAGTTGTTGGATCCCGGGACTCACCAGGCCGGACCCAGATCGGTGGACAGCCAGTGTTCGGGACGCATATAGATGGCGATGTGTTCGCCAAGCTGTGTGCGTTCGTACTCCACGAACTCAGCGACCTTATTCGGTGGTAGGTACCGCGCCGCCATCTCCCACGAAAGTTCGGCGCTACCCGCGGCGGCCCTGATCACCGGCCCGTCCACCGCGACGTAACGGATCGTTGGCTCGGTGCGTTGCACCATCAGGCTGAACCGGCCCGCCGCATCGATCGCACGGGTCTTTCGCGCGCCGGGCTCCGTAAGCACCCACAGCTCACCGCCCGGGCTGTACTGATACCAGATCGGGACGGTCAGCGGCGCACGATCCGGCCGCTCGATGACCGACAACGCACCGATGTGGGGTTCGGCCAGGAACTGTTCACGTTCTTCCACGGAGAGCGCCATAGGCCGGATGCTAGCCAGCAGGTCTGTCAAACCTCACCGTCGCTGACGTCGAGGGGTACCGCACCCGCACGGTACCCCCCGAACGCGTCGCCAAGATTGCGTGGCCAATCGTTACCGGACGACCTCGTAGGTGACGAAGGCGAGGCCCTCGCCGAGGGTCCGCGTGTTGAGCAGGCGCAGGGCCTTTTTGTCGCTGGTCTCGCCGAACAGGCGTTCTCCGGCACCGAGCACAACCGGGAATACCACCAGGCGCAGTTCGTCGACCAGGTCGTGCTCAAGGAGACCGCGCACGAGCTGATAGCTCGCGTAGACGAGGATGTCCCCGGATGACCCGTGCTTCAGCTTCGAGATCTGAGCCATCACATCACCGCTGATGACCGTCGCGTTGCTCCATTTCGGTTCATCGACGGTCGAGGACACGACGTACTTGGGCATGCTGTTCAACTTGTCCGCCCATTCGCCGGTGCGGCCGTTCCACCGCGAGGCAAACCACTCGTCGCTACGCCGGCCAAGCAGGAGCGCCTGCGCACTCATCGCCTCGTCGGTCTCCACCTTTGTCCACGCTTCGAGATCCTTGCCGCCAAACTGGCCGAACCACCCGCCGAGGCGGAAGCCCTCCTGCCCGTCCGGGTCCTGGATGACGCCGTCGAGCGACATGTTCGTAGTGATCACGATCTTTCCCATGGCAGTGCTCCTCGCTCCGTTGTGTCACTTACCGACGGTGTAGACACCGGGCCGACACGGAACTAATCGGTGGGCGGCACGAACATCTAGCTTCCGGGGAGCGCCATCGGTAGACCGAACCACGCGAACTCACTGGACTCGAAGCGGCTCATCGCTCGGATGCGATCGCCGGCGAGCGTGACGGCGAACAGTCCGGTCGCTCGTCGAGTTCCGTCCGGTCCGAGGACGTAGGCGCCGAACGCGGGCTGGCCGTTGGCTCGCGTTGGAACGAGGCTGTAGCGCCGGCCCGGGATGAGCAGGAGCTTGAAGAACTGCGCCACCAGATCCCGACCCTCGTATTCGAGCGGCATCGGCGGCATCGACAGGAAGATGTCGTCGGTGAACAACTCGACAAGTGCCGGCAGGTCGGCCGACTCGTAGGCTCGGACGAACCGGGCCACGAGCGCGTCCTCCGTCGGTGACCCCGCGGCTGGGGACGACTCCTGCCGCAGGCGTGCTCGTTGTCGTTCCAGGCCTGACCGTGCCCGCGCCAGGGCGCTGTTGACCGACGGCTGGGTGGTGTCCAACATGTCGGCGACCTCGTTTGCGTGGAACCCGAGGACGTCGCGCAGGATCAGGACTGCGAGTTGTCGCGGTGGGAGCATCTGCAGCGCGGCCACGAACGCCAATGAAATGGACTCGGTCTGCTCGTAGCGCGCCTCAGGCCCGATGGGCAAGTCGAACGCGCGGTCTATGAGCGAGTCGGGGAACGGTCCGAGCCACACGGCGTGGCCGAGTCGGGTCGGTTCGGGCGGTTCGACCCCGGGAATATCCCACGCCTTCGCTGGCCGCCTGCGAGCAGTGCGGAGCGCGTTGAGGCATTTGTTGGTTGCGATCCGGTACAGCCATGTACGGATCGACGCCTGCTCATTGAAACCACCGAGACTCTGCCATGCCGCCACCAGAGTCTCCTGCAACGCGTCTTCGGCGTCCTGGACCGAGCCCAGCATCCGGTAGCAGTGCACGTGTAGCTCGCGGCGGTGCGGTTCGGTCAGCGCTCGGAACGCCTCGCCGTCACCGGACCGCGCTCGCGAGATCAGGTCAGTTGTCACCATCTCCGCCTCTCCTACCCCGGGCCGCTGGCCCGCCCATCGTCGTACAGACACCGCAGGACTCCGGAACTGATCGCCGTGCCTCCCGAGTGCGGGCGGTCGCCGGACCACGACCGGGAGATCGACTGTGCGCGTGACGCGGGCATGGAGCGAAGCATCGAGTGCTCAGGTCTCGCGCAGCACGGCGTCCATACGCCAATGAGGCCACACTTGCGGCTCATGCGATGGGTGCTTGGAAGGAATCAGAAGACATACACCGGCATCCAGGACCTTGATCTGCTGGGGTGGCGAAGCCCCGCCCGTGTAGACGCTCGGCAATACGTCCGAAGTGGACTCCGCGGCGACCTCGACTGTGTGGCGCAGCTGGTGTCGCGGCAGGTCACGCTGGTTGGCGGCGGTGGGAGGTTGTGGCTACCAGCAGAGAGGATGCTGGTCGTGGCGGATTGGCACCAGCTGGGCTCATGGTGGCTTCAAGACCTCGACGACGGGCAGGCGACAGCCCTGCCCGCCTCCGGAAGGAAAGCTCCATGCCCCAAGTCATCGTCGGCCGGGAGAATTCCGCCGACATCGAAATCCACTATGAAGACCATGGGGTCGGCCAGCCCATCGTGCTGATCCACGGGTACCCGCTTAGCGGACGCGCCTGGGACAAGCAGGTCCCGGCACTGCTCGACGCCGGGCACCGGGTCATTACGTACGACCGCCGAGGCTTCGGCCGGTCCAGTCAGCCCACCATCGGCTACGACTACAACACCTTCGCCGCCGACCTCAGCGCCCTGCTGGAGCACCTCGACTTGCGCGAGGCGGTCTTGGTGGGGCATTCGATGGGCACTGGCGAGGTCACCCGCTATCTGGCCAGCTATGGGTCGGCGCGGGTCGCCAAGGGCGTGCTGGTCTCGCCGATCCCCCCGTTCTTGCTGCAGACGCCCGACAACCCTGACGGTGTGCCGCAAAGCGTGTTCGACGGGTTCGTGCAGGCGGCCCAGGCCGACGCTCCGGCCTGGATGAAGGGGTTCCTCGACAACTTCTACAACGCCGACACGCTGCGCGGCACCCTGGTGAGCGACCAAGCCTGGCAGGCCAGCTGGCAGCTCGCCGTCACCGCCTCAGCCACGGCCGCGGTGGCGTGCATCGCGACCTGGACAACCGACTTTCGTGCCGACCTGCCCAAGATCGACGTGCCTGTGCTGGTGCTCCACGGCGACGCCGACCGGGTGCTGCCCCTGGACAAGACCGCCAAGCGGCTGCCGGGCCTGATCAATGACGTCAAGATCGACGTAATCGAAGGCGGTCCGCACGCCATCCCGTGGACCCACGCCGACCAGGTGAACAGATCGCTTCTGGACTTCATGCGCAGCTAATACCTGCCTGCAACGCCAACCAATCAATGACACCGAAGGAGTTACCATGTCCAACCACTTCAGCGCAGACAACATCAAGTTCCCCGGCGACGATCGGCGTCTGGATTTGACCGACGTGTTCGCGTTTCCCGCACCGGAGGACCCCAACAAGACGGTGCTGATCATTGACGCGAACCCGACCAGTGCCCCACCGCCGATCGCCGCGCAGGCCAAGGGCCCGGCGTTCTACCCCGGCGCGGTCTACCGGATCAACATCGACACCGACGGCGACGCCCAGGCGAACATCGCGTTCACGTTCGTGTTCTCCGCCATACGAAAACGGGCGGCAGACCGCAACCGCCTGGTACGCCACCGGCCCCGACGCCCGCCAGCCCGAGCCGGCCGGCGAGGTGCTCGCCGAGTCGATGCCGGTCAGCTTCGACGGCACGGTCGAGCCCGTCCAAGCCGGCCCGGTCCGGCTGTTTACCGGGCTGCGCAGTGACCCGTTCTTCGCCGACGTCGAGGGTGCCCTGCATGGACTGGTCTGGACCGGGCACGACGACTTCGCCGACAACAACGTCGACTCCATCGCCCTGGAGCTGCCCAGCGACATGCTCGGCACCGGCCCGACGATCGGAGTCTGGGCCTCGATCAGCCGACGCCGCGACGACGGCACCCTCGAGCAGATGGACCGCGGCGGGAACCCGACCATCAACCCATTCATCAACCCCGACGGGGAGAAGAACCTCTACAACTCACGGCAGCCCGCCGACGACGTGGCCAACTACCTCGGCCCATGGTCCAAGATCCTCGAAAACGGCGGCTACTCGCCCGAGGACGCCACCGCCGCCGCCATGCAGGTACTGCCCGACATCCTCCAATACGACCGCACCAAACCCGCCGCCTACCCCAACGGCCGTACGCTCACCGACGACGTCTACAGCTACCGCTTCGCCTGGCTGAGCAACGGCAAGGTCCCACCGACCGGCCTAAAATCGCACGACGACCTGCTCGACCAGTTCCCGTACGTCGGACCACCCAACCCCTAGCCTCGCAAGGCGGCGTCTCGGCGCCGGCGATATGACGGCCGCCCGCAACCGGCGGGCGGCCGTGCTCGGGCGGCAGGCACCTCGAACGGGCTGACCCGTCACACCGCCTGAGCCGGCGTCGCCGTAGTCAGTCCAGTACAAGGCAGATGTCCAGCCCACAGACTGCACGAACACCGCCGTCAGGACATCCGTGCTTGAGGCCCGGCGGAGCGTCAGAGGCTCCGCCGGGCCGTGGTCAGGTCTTGCCAAGCCGGCGTGAGCCGGAGCAGGTACGCCGCGCGACGGCCCCAACACCGTCCGCGGCCGCCCAGCGCGGTCCGACGCCCGTCTCGGCTACTGCGGGAATCGGGCTACGCGAGCCGCGATACCTGGTAGTGGCTCATGAACCAGGCGTCGCCAATGCGGCGCACGATGACGCTGAGGTAGACGGTGAGGAGCGGCCGGTCGGTGAAGGCGAAGTCGACACTCAGGTAGCCGAGGACCAGGTCGTCCGCTAAGCGCCGGGTCTCGAGGATGGTGTACGCGGCCGTCATACCGATCGGCTGCGAGTCGTAGTACTCGGCGACGGAGTCCGGGCCGATGCTGTACGGGTGCAGGCCTTGGAAAATTGCGTCCTCGGTGAACTGTGACGCGACGCGTTTTGAGTCATGCGCGTCGACGGCGGACTTCCACTGGTCGAGGACGGTACGCAGGATTTCGGTCTCAGTAGTGGTCATGGTGGTCTCCCTTGTGGTGCTCATCTTTGCCTTGCTGCGGGCCGTGGGGCGGGCGGCGATGCCGCCGCCCGCCCCCGGGGATCGGTCGCGGTTAGTGGCCGGCGCTGACACCGCCGTCGACGTGCAGGATCTCGCCGGTGACGAACCCCGCGGTTTCGAGATACGTGATCGCGTCGACAATGTCGCTGACCTCACCCATCCGGCCGACCGGCTGCAGACCCGCGAGGAATTCGTGTGTCTCGGCCGGATGCATCGGGGTACGGATCGTGCCTGGCGATACTGCGTTGACCCGGATGCCACGGGTGGCGTACTCGATCGCCAACGACTTGGTGACCGCGTTGAGCCCACCCTTGGTGAGTGAGGCAAGCGCGGCGGGCACGCTGCTGTTGGCGTGGTCGGTAAGGCTCGTAGAGATGTTGACGACGTGTCCGCCGTCGCCGTGGGCCAGCATTGCCGTGATGGCCCGCTTCGACACCTCGAAGAACCCGCGGAGATTGACGCCGGTGACCAGGTCGTAGTCCTCGTCCGTGTACTCGGTGAACGGCTTGGCGACGAACACGCCGGCGTTGTTGACGAGCGTGTCGATGCGTCCGAACGCGGCGAGGCCTTTGTCGATGACGCGGGCTCCGACCGCCGGGTCGGCGACGTCTCCCGCGACGGTCAGCACCAGCGGGTCATCCGACGGAGCCATCGAGCGGGCGTTGGCGACGACGGCGTAGCCGAGCTTGCGGTAAGCGGTCACCAGTGCCGCGCCGATGCCCTGAGATGCGCCGGTGATGACGGCAACTTTCTGTGTACTCATTGGTTTTTCGCTCTTCTTTCTGTTGGTTACCGGGCGTGCGTTATCCGCACCGCTGTGATGCGGCGCCCGTGGTTGTGGCTGTGGTTAGAGGGTGGCTGTTTCTCCCGGCGTGAGGATCCGGAGACGGTCGATCAGACCGTGCCGGCCGAATGCGGCTCGCAGCTCGCGGATGCCGTCGGCGGGGTGGGCACAGTCTTCGGCGTGCACCGGGATCACCGTGCCGGCGTTGACGATCAGCGCGGCCCGCGCTGCTTCGTCGCTGGTCAGCGCGGGATAGGCATCGCGAAGCGCGGTGGGTGCCGCGCCGGCGTAGAGCATCGCTATGTCGATCCGTCCGCAACGCTCGGCGACAGCTCGGATGACATCGAGGCATGCATTGCCGCCGCTGACGTACACGGTCGGCGTGTCCGCGCTGGACAGGACGAATCCGGTGACCTCGACGGTGACGTGCGTGGCTCCGTCGATGCCGTGCCTGTGCGCGGGTACACCAGTGATCCGCAGGCAGCCGCCATCGGGGCGGGGCAGGCCGAGGTGGTACCAGGGAGGCATCGCCCGGCCGGCGTCGCCGAGGCGTGCGGCGCACGCGACGGTGGTCATGATCAGCGGTACCCGGGACAACAGCCGGCGTCCACTGTCGTCCACGTTGTCGCCGTGCCGGTCGCGCGAAAGCAGCACCGCGTCGATCGGGCCGATCTCGTCGACCGGCACGGCCGGCGGCTGCGTTTTGGTCAGCGTCCGGTTTGCGATCGCGACGCGACTCTGGGAGTCGACGGTCGGATCCGTCAGCAGCCGGAGCCCACCTATCTCGATCATTGCGGTCGCTCCGCCGATCAAACGCACCGCCACCGGGATCTTTTCCGCCGTGGAGGTCATGGACAAATTGTCAGCCCGACCGGCGTCGTCTGCCACGACCGGCTAACTCCCTGCTGGTAGGTGGCGCCTCCTACCGCATTACGCTGAGCGGGTGGAGCTACGCCAGCTGCGCTATTTCGTCGCGGTAGCCGAGGAGCTGAGTTTCGGCCGGGCCGCTGACCGCTTGCGCATCGCCGGTCCGTCGCTCTCCCAGCAGATCAAGGCCCTGGAACGGGATTTGGGGGTACGGCTATTCGACCGTGACCGCCGCTCGGTCACGCTCACCGCCACCGGCGAGGCGATGCTTCCCCGGACCCGGACGCTGCTCGAACAGGCCGACGCACTGAGCCGGTTCGCGGCCGGCATGTCCGCGACCGAACCGGTCCGGCTCGGCTACGTCAGTTGGCGGCCAGCCGACCTGGCCACACGCACTTCGGGCGTCGCGCAGTTGCATGTCGACGCATGGGTCCTTCCCTCCCACACACAGGCGAGCCGGGTCGCCGACCGCAGCATCGACCTGGCGATCTGTTGGGTGCAGACCGACGACCTGGTCCACTACGACCTCGACGCACGGCTGATCGGTGCCGATCGGCTCTACGCCGTCTCGGCCGGCAGCGCCGCATCCGCGGTCCACGCCAAGGACACCCTGGTGCTGCAAGATGCCGACGCCCCCAGATGGTCATCGTGGAACCTGTACGCGGAGGAATTCGCCCGCCATACCGGAGCTCGCATCGTACGCATCGACGACGGTGGCATCACCGGCCCGGCGTTCTTCGATCACGTACGCAGGCTCCGCCATCCCGTCATCAACTCGCCGAAAGGCCAGACCGCACCGGTGCCGCCGGATCTCACACAGCGGCCAGTGGTGGATCCGGCGCCCTACTGGACGTGGGCCCTCGTGTCGCGGCGGGACGAGACGCGCACGGCGGTACGGGCCACCGTCGAAGCATTGACCCGCGACGTTGGCGCGCTCGGCCTGGACGCCGAAACCGCCTGGATCCCGTCGGGCGACCCGTTCCGAGCTAGCGCCTCGGATCCGGATCGCTCGGGTGGGACGACAACGGTGTGACGCCGCCGTGCGGGCACGCATTGTCGCTGTCCTTCGTCTACGTTGTTCGAATGTCTCGACCCGCACAGATCTTCGCGTTCTCTGGTCCCAACTACGAGCCTGGCAAACCGACGGCGTACGCGCTACTCAGGCACGCGTTCGGCCTCACGTCGCCGGCTGGCCGGCTGCGCGTGTGCTACGTGCCGACCGCGGTCGGCGATTCGCAGCGTCATATCGATCACTACAACAGCGTGTTCATGGTCCAACCGGAGGTCGACTACTCCGTGCTGAAGCTGTTCCCACAGCCGAGCCTGGCGGATGCCCGCGGGCACCTGCTGGAACAAGACGTGATCTTCGTCGAGGGCGGCAGCGTGCTCAATCTGATGGCGGTCTGGCGGGCGCACGGTCTGCGGGAGATCTTCCGGGAATGCTGGGAGTCCGGGGTGGTGTTGACCGGCGGCAGTGCGGGCAGCATCTGCTGGCACCAGGGCGGCACCACCGACTCGTTCTCCGATGACTTGGACCCGTTCACCGACGGGATTGGACTGCTGCCGTACAGCAACGGCGTACACGACGACTTCCCGGACCAGCCGCGCCGGGAGAAGTACCGGCAGATGGTCGCGGACGGCACCTTCGCGCCCGGATACGCGTCGGAGGACGGAGTCGGGCTGCACTACGTGGGCACCGAAATGGTCGAGGCAATCAGCATCCGCGACGGCAAGAAGGCGTGGTACGTCGAGCCCGACCGATCGGGCGGGGCGATCGCGACCCCCATCGAGCCGCGCCGGATCTAGCCCTACTCCGTCGATGGCGGAAACCTCAGCCTTCCGTCCGGACGAGCCGGCACAATGCGGAAGTGACCATCAACCAGGACACTGAGATCCGGGCCCGGATCGAGGAGCATTGGGCTGCATCCGAGCGCGGGGACGCGGGCGCCGAGCATGCGATCTACGCCGACGATGCAGTGCTTGAATACCCGCAGTCGGGTGAGCGTTTTCGCGGCCGCTCGAAGATCCAGGCGCAGCGCGGTGGCCATCCAGCGGACCGGCACTTCACTGTCGACCGGATCAGCGGACGTGGGAATCTCTGGATCAGCGAATGCGTGATTACCTACGACGGCGAGCCCACGCATTCGGTAAGCATCATGGAATTCGCGCGCGGCTTCGTTGCGCACGAGACGCAGTATTTCGCCGACCCATTCCCGGCGGCGCCGTGGCGGGCGTCATTGACCGAGCCAATCCCAGATGAGCGATCCGGCCGATAAAGATCGGCTCTGTGACGCGCCTCGCAAACGACCGACCTATCCAGACTTCGCGTTAATCGCGTCGAGGTCGCGCACGGCGTAGCGGTGGTGCTCCCACTCCTCGTAGAGGATCACGTGCAGGCAGGAAAGCACGGTCTCCTGGTGATCGGGGGCGTGGGGATTCCTGCGCGTCGCGGCCAGCACCTCCGGCGTGACCGTGGCGAGGAAGTCGCGCACCATCGCGACGCGGCCCGCCCGGACCTCGAGCACCTCGGCGTACGACGGCGTGACCGTCGTGAAGATCGACATGTCGAAGCCGTCGCCCTCGGTGCCGGTGTCCAGTCGACCGATGGGGTGGAATGGCTGTTCGATCTCCAGGATCGCCCGACCCAGCCACATGTCCGTGGCAAGGACCAGGTGCCGCAGCGTCTGCGCGAACGACCACTCGCCGCCGACCGAAATGTCGACCGTGCCGGCCGGCATCGCCGCGACGCGTTCGAGCGTTGCCGCCCAGGTGTGCTCGAGCGCGGCCCAGGCCGCGCGCAGGCCGTCCGGATCTGCGGCGCGCCGCTCGGCGCGGCCGGGAAAGCGGCGGTTGAGTTCGGCCTCGACGAGCGGGATCACGTCGACGCCGTTGACGTGCAAGGAAGCTCTCGCCTTCGAACAGCCACGGTGCGTCGATGTCCGTCCCCGACACGTCGACGGCGCGCATCACCACGCCGGACAGGTCAGCGCCGACGAACCGGGCGCCACGCAGGTCCGCGTCGACGAACTCCGCTCCCTGCAGTTCGTCGGACCGGGTGAAGGTTGCCATGACTTCTCCTTGTCGAGCGCCCTCTGCGAGGCCGAGGATGCACACCCTCCGTCGCCTCACTTGTGGACTGTCGCTTCACTTGTGGACTGGCGGGTGCCTGCAATGGCAAGCCTGTCATGTCACCGCGGGCGGCGATAGCCGGAAGCGATGCGGCGTTCTTGCGCCGAGACCGGCGCGGACATCGCCGGACACTGATGGACCGCTGAGGACATCGGCAAGTGGCGAACATCAATCTTCTTCGGTTTCGTCGGTGCCGCCATCTGGCGCAATGCCAGCGGGTACGGTCGAAGCGTCGGCTGATGATGCTGCGTCCGCAGACCTGACGCGCGGTGCTCGCGTCGCCGAGCCGCGGCTGCTTCGCGGGACGACGCGATTGTGGCGGTCGGACTGGCTGCGCCGTGGCGTCGCCGCCCATCGCGCCAGGGGGCTGAGCTTGTGGCACGGATTGCCTTGACCACTGCCATCGACGAGGCCGCGGCGCGCGACGCCGTTTTCGCCCACCTTGTCGCGAGGGTCGGGCCGATTCGGTACCTGCCGCGCTTCCCGGACGGTGCCTTCGGCTTTGTCGTACGAGCGATCGCGTCCCAAGAGATCTCGGGCGCGGCAGCGCAAGCCATCATTGGTCGGGTGGCCGCGGCCGTCGGCGGCTCGTTCAGCCCGGAGGCGTTTGCAGCGGTGTCCGACGAGACGCTCCGGACCGCGGGACTGTCAGGCAACAAGATTGCCTCGCTGCGCGATCTGTCCGCCAAGGTGTTGGACGGAACCGTCGACCTCAACATGTCGACCCAAAGCAGCGATGAGGAGATCATCGCCCGGTTGTCGACCGTACGCGGCATCGGCCGCTGGAGCGCGGAGATGTACCTGATGCATTGTCTCCGCCGGCTTGATATCTGGCCGGTGGCCGACCTCGACGTGCGCGAAGGCTTCGGGCTCGTGTGGCGGATCGACCCGGCACCGACCGCGAAACAGCTCAAGCCGCTCGGCGATCCGTTCCGTCCGTACCGGTCGATCGTCGCCCGCTACTGCCAAGAGGCGGTCTTCCTCTATCGCGGCGGCACAGACCCACGGGAAGACGGATGAACGAGTAGGCCCGCCGTCACGGTCGCGGCGGGGCCCCTATCCGCGTTGATCGCGTGTCACGAACACCGCCGTAACCGCAGAAGCTCTTCTTCACCGGTTTAGGTGCGGCCGCGCTTCTCGATTCCTGACCGGTCTGGTGGCCTGTGTGGCCACACACACCGGCAACGTGTACGCCATATCGACGGCTTCACGTACGTGCGGCGAATACAGTCACCGTGGTGCCGGCCAGACCGCTGGTGATCGACATCTCTGGATAGAGCTGCCGCGCCATCCACAATCCGCGACCGCTGGACGCAGCCGCCGGCGGCTGATCATTGCCCGTCGACATCGCCAGCCCAGGACCCCAGTCGGTCACCGCCACCTGAACGCCGTCGACTGTCGTGGTCACTGTCACACGACCTCGACCACCGCCGTGCACGACAACGTTCGACACGAACTCGTTGACCACCCACACCAGGCGTTCGATCTTCGGGGCCGAAATGCCTGCCCTGCCTGCTAGGCCGGCAACGAGGTCCCGAATCCGGCGAAGGTCATGCATGGTGAACTCCTCGGAGACCACGTCGCGGCCACCGGCATTCGACACCCGCCTCACCGCATCTCTCGCCCGAGCAGCTCCGAGTGGAGCTTGCGGCCCGGCTCACCGAGGGCAAGCCGCCAGACATCGTGTCCAAACTCGCCTTCGCCGGTCGACAACATCATCTCACCACCCGCAGCGATCCGACCTCGCATGACGCAGGCATGACAGAGTCGACTTCGGACTCCCGTCTGTCATCAACGCACGTCCCCGGATCCCTGCGGCGGGTGTGGCACGGGACCTCGCCAGTCTCACCGACGTTGGCACCCACGGGCTGATCTGCTCGGCTCGTCTGGGTCGAACCCGGCAGGACCAGCCCTAGCCCGATATCTCGGTCATGACATGACCGTCCGCACCGCGCACGGGGTAGATCAGGACCTTGCCCGCAGTGAGTGTTCCGTCCGCGAGTGCACGGAACGCTTCGGGAGCCTCGTCGAGGTCGGCGCGTGCCTCGATGAGCGGTGCCAGCTCCGTGGCGTGCGCGCTGGCCCAGCTCGCCGTGTCGCGGAAGGCAGCGTCGTCGTAGGCGAAGCTTCCCACCAGGCACCGTTCGCCGGTGGACAGTGTGTAGGCGATGAGGTCGAGCCGTGGTGTCGCCATCCCGACGAGAACGATGCGGGCCCCGAGCGCCGCAATGTCCAGGGCGCTCTGCACAGTCTGGGTAGCGCCGACCGCGTCGATGACTAGGCTCGGCGCTGCGCCGAGGTGTGCCTTGATGTCATCGATGGTCTCGATGTTCGGGTCGGCCGTGGCGAAGCCGAGTCGGTTGAGTAGGCCACGGCGGGCGGGATCGATTTCCGCGACCACCGGTGCAGCGGCACCGATGCGCCGGGCGGCGATCGCGACCGCCTGGCCGATGGGGCCGCCACCGATGATGTAGAGGGTGTCCTGGTCGGTGAGACCACCCCGTCGGCAGGCGTGGTAGCCGACGGCGAGCGGTTCGACCAGGCTGCCGATTTCCGGCGGGGTTCCCTCTGGTAGGCGTACGAGGTTGCCGGTCGGCGCGACCATGCGCTCGGCGAACGCGGCGCTAATGTCGGCGTTCACGCCGATGACGCGCCGCGTGGCACAGCGTTGCGGAGTGCCCGCGACACAGGCGGGACACCGTCGACAGCCCAGTACGGGATTGACGGTCACGAGTGCGCCAGGACGGTACGCGCCGGTCCGGTCTTCAAGCACGTGGGCGACGGTTTCGTGGCCCATGACCTGGCCGGGATGGCGGCGACCGGTCTCGCCGGTGTAGCCGTGCAGGTCCGACCCGCAGATCCCGGTAGCGATGATCGCCAGGAGGGTGTCGTCGGGTCCCGGCTCTGGCTCGGGGCGGTCCTCGACCGTCATCTCCCTCGGTCCATGGAACACGAGCGCACGCATCGTCGTCTCCGTCCGGTTCGCCGTGGATCCGTCAGCGACGCGGATCCACGTGGATTTACTTGGGCGTCCATCCCGGACTCATCCGGTGACCATGCGACCGTTGACCGTTGCGCGGATTTCACCGACATGTTCGATCAGGAGCGCGAGCGACGTGCGGGACGCTGGTGCGGAGACACTGACGGCACCGCTAGGGCGGGTCGGGGAGGTGAGGAAGGCCGGTACGGCGACGCAGACGATGCCGGGTTCGTTCTCCTGATCGTCGACCGCGTACCCACGCTCTCGGGTTGTGCGAAGCGCGGCGGCGAGACTATCCGCGGTCGTCCGGGTCGACGGGGTCCGTCGCTCTAACGTTCGGTCACCGACCCAGGCGGCTACGGCGGCGTCGTCCGGGAGTGCGTAGGAGAGCATCAGCTTGCCGACACCGGTGCTGTGCGCCGGATTTCGTCCGCCGACAGTGGACGTGAGCCGCAGCGCACCGCTCGGTGGGTCGACCTTCGCCCGGTAGACAACAGTGGCCCCGTCAAGAACTGCGTAATGGGCCGTCTCGCCGTACCGTTCGGCGAGCTCGGTCAACGCCGGCGCGATGCGCAAGTGATCGGGGCGCGCTTCGTGGTGGGCGAATGCCAGCCGTAGGAACTCGTCGCCCAGCGCGTAGTGGCCGTGCCCATTCCGAGCCGCGAACCCGAATCGGCATAGAGACGTAACCGCCCGATGCACTGTGGGCTTCGGGCTTCCGGTGGCACGCGTCAGACCCTCCAACGAGATGCCGTCCGGGTGGCGCGCAAGTTCATGGAGGATCCCGAGCACGCGATCCGTCCCGACAAGATGGGGTGCGCTTGCGGGCTCCATCGGAGTACCGTACCCGAGATTCCAGATAATCAACTGGCGTTCTAATAATTGGATGATCAATGCCGGAGCTTCGCAGCGCCGCGTGGTATGCGGGCGCAGACCGCAACGCCTACATCCACCGCGCTTGGATGCGCCGGGGGCTGCCCAACTCTGCGTTCCGCGATCGACCGCAGATCGCGATCGCCAACACCGCATCCGACCTGACCCCCCGCCGCGGCCGAGTTTGGCGTTGACGCGCTGTAGAAGTCGGGCCGGGCGGCGCGCGTACTTCGGGGCCATGACTATGCCGCGCGCTGCCGTGGCGGATCCTCGGCACCGACTGGACAATCGTCAACCTGGAATCTGCGTTCGTCCTTTGTCGACGGCGGAGTGACGCCGAGTCCGCACCGTGCGGAGCCCGCTGCCGTCGGAACGTGATGTCTGGATACCGCCAGCATTCGCGCCACTCGCTGGGCATCTTTGAGCCCATGTCTGAGCTTCCGATCCGTCACCGCGGCCCGCTCCTTGCCGTGCTCCTTGCCGGCATGGTCATGAACAACATCGATGTCGCGATCGTCAACGTGGCCGGCCCGTCGATCGGGGCCGGCCTTTCGGCCGGCGGCGCCGAACTTCAGCTCATCGTGTCCGGATATGTCCTCGCGTACGCGATGCTGCTGATCACCGGAGCGCGAATGGGTGACCTGCACGGCTACCGACGGACCTTCTTGGGCGGTCTCGTGATTTTCACGCTGGCGTCGCTGGCCTGTGGTCTCGCGCCGGCTGCTGTCCCGCTGATCGCCGCCCGGGTTGTCCAAGGCGTCGGTGCGGCGCTGATGGTGCCGCAGGTGCTGACCGGAATCCAGCGCGCCTTTCCGGACGGTCTGGCGCGGCTCCGGGCGCTTGGCTGGTACGCGGCCGCTCTATCCGGTGGCGCGGTCGTTGGTCAAATACTCGGCGGCGTGCTGGTCTGGGCTGACCTGTTCCACACCACCTGGCGACCTGTGTTCCTCATCAACGTGCCGATTGGGATCGTGCTGCTGGCCGCTGCCTCGAAACTGCTGCCGCCGGACAGAGAACGCCGGCCCGACCGGCTGGACGTCGCGGGCGTGGCAACGCTGTCGGCGACAGTCATGCTCATCGTGCTGCCCCTGATTCTCGGTCGCGATCTGCACTGGCCGCTGTGGGTGTGGATCTGCCTACCGGCGAGCGGTCTCGCCGTGGCCGCCTTCATCTCCGCCGAACGAGCCGTTGTGGCACATGGCCGCCATCCGCTCGTCAACCTGTCCATCCTGACCAGGCCGGTATGGCAGGCGTTGCTGTCGAACGCGGCTGCGAGCAGCACGTACTTTTCTTTGCTGTTCGTGCTTGCGCTGTATCTACAGCGGGGGCTCGGGCATAGCGCGTTGTTCTCCGGTCTCGCCCTGGTGTCGTGGGTGGCTGCGTTCGGGGCAGCTGGGCCGGTTCTTCGCCGCTTCCCGTCGAGGCTCGTGCCATACCTCGTTCCCGCCGGGTGTCTTCTCCTAGCCGGCGCGTACGCGTCGCTCGCGATCGCGGGGCAGCCGTCCGGCCCGCTGCTGGTCGCGACGCTCGGGCTTGGCGGATTGGGGCTCGGATGTAGCTTCAGCGCGACGCTTGCCCACCTCAGCGCAGCCGTGCCGCCCCGGTTCGCCGCGGACCTCAGCGGCCTGGTCACGACGACTGCGCAGGTCTCTGCGGTGGTCGGTGTGGCAACGTTCGGCACTGCTTATCTCGCCGTCGTCGGGGGTCGCATCGGCGCCTCCTCGGCGACTCACGCCTTCGCAGTCACCGACGGCGCACTGGCGGCCACCGCCCTGGTCGCGGCGGGGCTGGGATACGCCGCCGTCCGCTCAACCGTCCGCACGCCGTCGCGCGCCGACCGCGAGGAAGTCGCGACCGCCACGCAGCGTTAACGGACCGTTCACCGAAACACCGTTCGTGCCGCTGCGGCCGTCCGCGAGCACTCGCCCTCCGCGAGCGGAATCACGCCAAGGCCGAGCCGCGCAACCTTCGCTTGTGAGCAGCGTTGGGCGGACTGTCTAGCGCCTCCGGTCCGCGCGGGCGGGACGGACGGATATCGACGGCAACAGTGGGTCGCGGACATGATCCGGCCTGCTGACCTGCGTGAGAGAGCGGCCGCGCGGAGGGCTGGCGGGTCGGCAGCCGCGTTCGGCCGACCGCCGATCGCCCGAGGAGATCGTCATTCGTTCGGGTGTCTTTGTGACTCGCGTCACGTCGGATTGCGAGTCCACCTAAGCGCCGCGTAGCAGCGCCGGCACCATATGTGATCGCATATCGGGCGGTTAGCGGCTCTGGTGACCTATCGGTCCCAGGCCCGAGCATCGCGTGACCGATTCATGATCGACACGTTGTGTTATCAAGATGTGCTGGCTGAACAGGGCCGGCCGCGCCTCCCGGATACGCCGAGTCCTGTCCACCGGGTGGTGCGCCCCCAGGAAATGAACAAGGACAGGAGTGGGGGAACCCTAGACGGCACCGCATCGCGGTGCCTTGGGGTGAAGCCGGGGCAACCCGGCCGGGCAACCTTCGCGCCCGAACCCGACAGCTCACCTCGCAGGCGTACGAAGGGATAGCTGTGCATCGATACACCCTGCCCGGCGACAGCCAGGGCACTCCTTCAGCGCGCCCGGGCGCAGTGCCCCGCCAAGTCCATCGCATTGACTCTGACCACGATGAAGACCGCTTCGCCCGCTTCTGGGCCGGTGACGACGACACGGCCAGCCTCCCGACAACCACCCACAGCCGCAGCGCGCATGGCGCGCCGGGCTTCGGCGGACCGCACCGTCGCATGACGGAGAGCCGCACTCCGCAGCGGGGCGACAGCCGGAGAGGCGGGCATCGTCGCGTCAGCCGTATCGCCGGAAAGAAGAAGTGGCTTCTCGTACCGGTTGCCGCGATGGCCGCCGCTCTCACTGGTGGCATCGCGCTGGCGGCGACCGGCGCCGGCGCCATCCACTTCAGGGTTGCCTCTCCCGTAACGGTCCAGGCGTTGGGTGTAGACGTCAGCAACGCTGCCGTCGGTCAAACGGTGACCGCAGGCGCCAAGGTTGTCGCCGCTAGCGAGACCACGCTGTCCGAGGTTGCCCTCACGGTGAAGGGTCCGGGCGGAATCCGAGTCGACTTCGCGCACGCGCACGACTGGAAGCTCGGCACGTCGCAGAAGGTGTTCACCGGGAGCAGGGCGTTCAATCGGGCGGGCACGTACACGTATTGGTTCATGTACAAGAAGGGTGGTCATTGGACCAGCCTGAACCCCCGGCAGACCTTCACCGTGGGCACGCCCAGCACCCCAACTCCGGGACCGTCGACCCCAGGCGCGACGCCGAGTCCGTCAGGTCCGGGCGCGCCGACAACCGGCCCCACGGGCCAGCCGACGACCGGTCCGACCGCGGCGCCGACCCCGAGCGGCCCCACCGTCGCGCCGACGCCGACCGGTTCGCCGTCGGGCGGAGGTTCCTCGGGCGGTTCGACGGCCCCGTCAGCCAGCCCCTCGGAGCACGGCTGCGCGAGCAACCCGGGCGCCTGCGGCTACCCGACAACCGCCACCGCCGGCGTACCCGCGGGTACCGCGCTCACGGTCATCAACGGCGGCCTGACCATTACCACGAACGGCGCCGTGATCTCCGGTAAGGAAATCCACGGCTGCGTCGACGTGCGTGCCTCGAACGTCACCATCCGCAACTCGCGGATCATCGGCCCGTGCGGCTCCTACGGTGTGGGGACGTATTCGGCCGGTGGCACGACCATCCTGGACCGAGTCGAAATCAACTGCACGGACGGCCGTAGCACCGGCATCGCCGGGCCAAACTTCGCCGCGCATGCCGTCTACGTCCACGACTGCGAGAACGCGCTGGAGATCAACTCGAACTCCTCCGTCGTCGACTCGGTTCTCACCGCCCGCGACGGTGCCCCGACCTCCCACGGCGACGGGATCCAGGCCCAGGACGGGACCAACGTGGTGATCCGCCACAACACCCTTCTCGTCCCTGGGGGCAGCGACTCGATCACGTCGGCGATCATCACCAACCCGACGCAGGACAACGGTTGGCTCATCGAGGACAACCTCATGGGCGGCGGCGGCTACACCCTGTACTGCCCGGAGCAAGGCACGAACTTTGTCGTCCGCAACAACCGGTTCGTGCCGCCGAAGCTCGGAACGCTTTACAGTGCCAAATACGGGCTCACCGACGCGTGCAACCACCCGGGTATCACCTGGACCGGCAACTACCTGGACTCCGACGGCGGTGTCGTCGCTCCGTAGCGCCATCAACAGCGGCCCGGCTCCCGATCGGGGGCCGGGCCGCTGCGCGTGGCGGAAACGAACGTCGACAGTGACCGCCTGGTCTGTTACGCGGCGCATGGCGGACATCGACCCGCAGCGTTGCCCGACGGATCACGGTGGACCGCGGTGGTCGCGTCACGGTGTCGGTCGGGTTTGGTAGGCCATACCGCATGCGATTTCCTCCGTTTGAAGTAACCGAAGCGGCGATCGATGAAATCGGTCGGCATGGCACGGTCCGCATCGATCTCGCCGCGTTGGGGTGTTCCGGTACGGCTTACGTGATTGACGTTGCAGACGAAGGTGCGGCCGACGAGGGATTCGGCTGCGAGGGCGCCCGTCTCGTGGTTAGCCCGGCGGCCCTTGTCGTGCTGACGGGCGCGCGCCTGGATTACGGTGCTCGACTCAAGCCGCCGAGGTTTCGGGTGTTGAACAATGCCAATACGCCGATTCGATGCCCGTGCAACCGTTCGTTCGGCCGTGAGTGGCCGGGTCGCGGTCATCCGGATTGCCAGGCCAAGACGCCGATGCCCTGGCACCGCCAGTGACTGTGATTGGCACAAATGCGCCGAACGGCTCCCTCGCCACGAACGAGCGACGGCGACCGGGCGCGGCACGGACTCATAGCTCAAGAGAGCGCGACAAAGACCTGCGGGTCAGGCAATTGACCCCGGTCCCATGGTCAAGGACGGCCCAGCCCATCGGTTGGCATCCACGCGGCAACGGCTCAGGACCGCGACAGCCGTACTAACGGACATGTATGCCTGAATGAACGACGTGCCACGCTGACCGAAATCGCGTACGGCCGCACGCTCTGAGGTCGCCTCGCCGGGGCGGCCTGATGCACACTCGCCTACGGCGATAATCTCGTGGAGGCGCAGGCGGGTGACCCGGTCGTCGGCTGCACTCCACTGTGCCCTGCGGCGCCGCTCATCGGTCGGCATCGCGCGCCGCGATCGGTTGGAGGATTACGCATGTCGCATGACAATGGCTTGCTCGCTCTCAGCGACGACGCTCCGATGTCGCCCAGTTTCGCGTTGGCGATGCGCGGTTACGACAAACGTCAGGTCGATGATTACGTCTCGCAGCTGACCAGCGAGATCTCAGCCCTGACGGCAGAGCGGGAGCGGGCGTACGACCAGATCCAGGATCTCGGCGCGCAGATTCGCCATATCGAAGGCGAACTGACTGAGATGCGCGAGCGACCGCCGCAGGTGGACCGGGCGTCGTTCCGCCACCTCGGCCCGATGGTCGACCAGATCCTGTCCCTCGCCGAGAAGCAGGCCGATGCCATCACCGACCTGACCGAGCAGCGCGTTGCTCACCACCAGGCTGAAGCGGAGCGGATGCTGGCCGACAGCAGCGAGCGCGCTGACAAGCTGCGGGCGGAGGGTGCCGCTGCTCGGGAACGCGCCGAGGAGGAGGCCAAGCAGATCGGCGAACGTAGCGCCGAGGAGAGTGAGCGCGCTCGCGCCGAGGCCGCGGCCATGATCGAGGCGGCACGTGCGCAGGTTGCGCAGGAGATCGAGGCTGGCCGCGTGCAGATGGAACAAGAGCGCGCGCAGGCCAAGGCCAACCTCGAACGCGAGATCGGTGAGCAGCGCGCGGCGGCCGAGCAGGACATGACCGAGCAGCGGACCATCGCCGATCAGAAGAACGCAGCGCTTCAGGCGGACGCACAGCGTCGGGCCGCCGATCTCCGCCGGCGCGCGGACGAGCAAACCGCTGCTCATCAGCAGCAGCTTGCCGGTGTTCAGCAGCAGATTCAGATCCGTCGGCAGGCGTTGACCCAGCTGCAGACCGAGCTCGAGACCGCCGAGCAGCAGCTGGTTCGGTCACGTCATGAGGCGAACACCACGAACGCCCAGATGAGCCAGGTGCAGCAGCGTCTCGGCGGGGTCCGCGAGGACCTGGCTGCGGAGCTGACGCGGCTGGAGGAAACGCGACGGGCGGCCGACTCCGCCGACCGGCATGCGAAGGAGGTACGGGCTCGAGTCCAGCGCGAGGCGAAGCGGGTAGCCGACCTGGCCGCAGCCGCGGTGATGGCGGCCGCAGCGAGCAGTGGCGATACGGGGGAGTACCCCCAGGTGGTGGTGGCCTCGGATGCAAGGCGAGCGATCGATGCCGCGTCGGAACGGGTCGCCGACACGCAGACCGAGCCTGCCGAGGACGAGGCAGCCGAGCCAGGCCTGGGCAGCGCGACCGGGCCGGGCCCGGACAACGCGAGCGCGCGCGCAAAGGGCGACGCAACTGAGCCAGACCCGGACAACACCGGCGAGCCGGAGTTTGACCAGGCAACCGATCCGCGCGGGGACATGGCTATCGAGCCGTCCGGGGCCGTCGAAAAGGAGGTCGCCGACGAGACCGCGTTGCCGACGACCGCGCAGATGACCGCGCCGTCAGAGGTGCCGACGAACGCCCTCATTGAGGCGGCGAGCGACGCAGCGACGGACGCCCCGACAGAGGCAGCGACGGTCGACGGCAACCACGCCCGCCCCGACACGAACAACGTGGTCCCAGCGCAGCGCGCATCCGAGGAGACGGCGGCGTCCCAGCCGGTGGCGCCGGCGTAGCCGCTGCCCAAGTACGGTTTGATTCAGACTCAGCGCAAGAGATCTTTGGCTGGGCTGGTAAGCGTACGCGGTCTCCCGTACCGCGTCATTGCTTTCCGGCCTCGGCCCGAGCGCGTGCGGGACGGCGCGCGGCGGATCGGTGCGCGAGCCAGGCGGCGTGCAAAAGTACAGCGCGTCGAGGCCGGTGCGGGCCCGATATCGCGATCCTGCACTCGGTCCGGTCAACGCGCCTACCCTGGGGCTCGAACGGCGATAGCACCTGGGTGCCTGGCCGCCTGGACTGAGGCGACAAAACACGTCCCGACAACGAAGTTCTTCGGGCTCCGGGACCTATTCATGATCGCGCCGGCGGACCGCTCGACAGCGGCGACGGTCTTACGAAACGCGGCCGCGCGCACACCCGCGGCCGGGCTCGCCGTGCTGCCCACAACTTCCTCAATCTGGAGAGAGGGCCGAGGCATGCAATTTGCAGTGTCACGCAATGTGAGAGCGCACATGCATGGTTGGCGCGCCGTCGCGGTGCTCGTGTTCGCGGGCCTGTTACTCGTGGCGTGCGGGAGCAGTAGCAACGGCAGTACCAGCACCACTGGCCAAACCACCAACCCAACTGGAGGGGCGGCCGGTGGAAGTACACCGTCGGCGCCTAGCGGACCCGCCGTGGTGATGACGAAGACCGGTTCGGCCGGGACGTATCTGACCGACGGCTCGGGCAAGTCTCTGTATTTGTTCGTTGCCGACACCGGCGGTAAGTCGGTCTGCAATGGTGCGTGCGCGGCCGCCTGGCCGCCGCTGACCACGAAGGGCCAGCCGACGGCCGGCAGCGGCGCGACCGCGTCGATGCTGACCACGTTCACCCGGAGCGACGGCTCGACACAGGTGGTGTACAACGGTCACCCGCTCTACTACTACGTGGCCGATACCGCCGCCGGGCAGACGACGGGCCAGGGTCTGAACCAATTCGGCGGTCTTTGGTGGCTCGTTTCGCCGGCCGGAGCCGCGATCCAGAAGTAGCAGCCGCGATGCAGAAGTAGCGGCGTAGGCCGACCACGCGCCGGCGCACCCCGGGGGAAGATCCGTGGGGGCGCCGGTGCGTCACGCCGCGTCCACCGCGACCTCGGCGCTTCGCTTCAGTTTCTGCCACCGAAGCCGACGGCCGGTCAATGCGGTGAAGGCGGAGCGTACGAGCACGACGTACATGAGCTGGCGGTACACGAGCTGTTGTAGGGGGAGCGCCCACAACGGCCGCAGCGGCTCCCGGTCGAGGCGGAATGCGAGTACCGCCGTGATTGTCTGAACCGTGAGGACGGCCAACCACCCGATGATGGTGAGCCAACGGTCGAGGAAGAGCGCGCCGAAGACGGTGAGTACGTCGAGCAGCGGCGCAAATAGCGGCAAGACGACCGTGAACAGGCCGATCAGCGGTAGCCCGCGGCGTCCGAACCGGCCGGATGGTCCGCGCTCGATGATCGACCGACGATGCTTCCACATCGCCTGCATCGTGCCGTAGCTCCATCGATACCGCTGTTGCGACAGTTGCCGCAGCGTGGCTGGTGCCTCGGTGTGTGCGATCGCGTTCTCCTGGTACACCACGCGCCACCCACCGCGCAGGATGGCCATGGTCAGGTCGGTGTCCTCGGCGAGGGTGTCATGGCTGAGCCCGCCGATTTCCTGCAACGTACGTCGCCGAAACGCGCCGAGCGCGCCGGGGATCGTCGGGATGCACCCGAGAGCATCGTAGAGACGCCGATCGAGATTGAACCCGATGACGTATTCGATGTGTTGCCACCGGCCCAGGAGCCGACGCCGGTTGCCGACCTTGACGTTGCCGGCGACCGCACCGACCGAGGGATCGCCGAACGGTTGGACAAGTTGGTGCAACGCGTCGGCGTCGACGATCGTGTCCGCGTCGACCATCACGATCAGGTCGTGGCGAGCCATGGCTACGCCGGCATTCAGCGCCGTTGCCTTGCCGCCGGACGGGACTCGAACCAGGCGTACGTTGTCGAGGCCGAGTGCGGTGACGCGATCCGCGGTGGCGTCGGTGGAATCATCGTCGACCACGACGACCTCCACCTCTGCGTGGGTTGACGCCGCGAGAGTCCGTACCGTTGCGGCGATTGTGTCCTGCTCGTTGAACGCCGGCACGATGACCGAGATCGGCTCGTTGACCGGCGGGCCCCACGACCAGGTCGGGGATCGGCGGCGGCGGGCATGCCAGAGCGCGACGCCGAACAAAAGCAGCGCGCGCAGCACTGTCAACACACCGATCGTCAGCAACAGCCACCACAACACGCGCATGAAGCCGTCGGCCGCCTGTACGGTCCAGACAAGCGCGCGTCCGCGCCAGCGCTCGGACGTCGAAGCCTTAACGTTCACCGGCGTCGCCAAATGCGGCTGCACTGCCTGCGAGACGGTAGTGAAGGTGTAACCGCGCGCCTGCATCGACGGGATGTAGCGCTGCAGCGCCGCGACGGTCTCCGCCCGGTCGCCCCCGGCGTCGTGCATGAGCACGATCGCGCCGTCCCCGTTGCGGGGCGTCGCGTTGGTCAGGATCTTCGACACGCCAGGACGGGCCCAGTCGTCGCTGTCCACGTTCTCGAGCACGTTGATGTAGCCCTGCACGCCGATCTGCCGCATGACCTGCCAGTCTGAGTCTTCGATCGCCTCCGGCGACGACGAGTACGGCGGTCGCAGCAATGATGTCTTGACACCCGTGGCTCCGGCGATGGCCATCTGGGCCTGCGAATACTCCAGGGTCCGCCGCCACGTCGGTATGGCGTCGAGGTTGGGGTGGCTGAACGTGTGAACGCCGATCTGGTGGCCCTCGTCGACGATCCGGCGAGCCAGCGAGGGATAGCGGGCGACCTGCGATCCCACGACGAAGAACGTTGCCCGTACGTGATATCGGGCGAGGATGTCCAGGATCCGCGGCGTCCACGTCGGATCGGGTCCGTCGTCGAAGGTTAGAGCGATCGTGTGGACCGATGGTCGGTACGTGGTCGGCTGCGGTCCAGTCGTGTCGATTACGGGTCCGCCGTGACTGATCGCAGGTGGAACGTTGGCACCGGATTGCTTGGCGGCGGATGCTCCGTCGGGCGTGAACGACGCGTTGGTGTATGCCTCGACCAGGAACAACATCGCCACGACAAGCAGCGCACAGACGGTCATGACCCGGCGCAACCAGTGACCTACCGGATTCTGCACACTCAGAAAGCCGGTTGTCTGGGCGGCGAGCGAGCGGTCCTCGATCGCATTGCCCCCGTTTTGGCCGGCTGCCCCGCTTCGGCCCTCGGCGTTACTGCGGCTGGAGTAGATGGTCATCGCTGCTGGCATCTCGAGGCGTGCGCGGCGGATTGAGTGCAGGTCGCGACCGGGTCAGGTCGCAGCGGCGACGCCGAAATGCTGAACCAGACGACGACGGCCGCCAGCACGACCAGGCACGCCACCCCGAACGCGATCGCGCGCATCCGTCGCCGGCGCCGGCCGGAGTCGTCGACGAACACCGGCACGGCCGTCGTCGGTCCGGACATCACGCTTGTCTCGGCCGCGGGCACGTGCTTTACCCCGCGTACGCGTCCCAGTGGCGCCCGACCGACATGTCGTCGCACCTTGGCCCGGCCAATCTGCCGGCCTGCACTCACGCTTCGCTCCCCTCACCGATGACGCCTTCAGTCGGTATGTCCGCCCTGCAGATTCATCCAAACGTCGAACCCGCGGACGTAGGGATCGAAGATCATCCGGTAGTGCTCGGCGGTGGCGTCGGGGTCCCGCCGCCCGCACCGCCGCCGGTGCCCCCTCCGGAGGTGCCGCCGCCGGTCGGACTTGGCGCGGCCGAAGGACCGCCGCCACCGGTCGGCGTGCCGGTTTGGGGCGGAGCGGTCGAGGGAGCCGGCGCGGGCGCCTTGCTGGTCGCCGATGTGCCTCCCGGCTTGCCGGAGTGCCCCGCGCCCGACGATTGATGGGACGGCGACGTTCGGCCGTTCGCGCCGGACTGGCCGGGCGACCGTGACTGCCCTGGCCCGACACTGGTGCCGGCCGACCCCGTCGATGTCCGCTGCCCCGGCGGTGTCGTTGCGGATACACCAGGGTGAAAGGCGGCCAGCAGGACCCCGATCGCGACCCCGACGACCGCCAGGCCGGCGACGGCGGCGACGACTCCGCGCTTCGAACGCCCTTTCGGGGGTACGGAGGGGAAGGCCGGCCGGGCGATTCCCGTAGCGGGCAGCGGCCCGGTCGGCGCGAAGCGCGCAGTCGTCGTGGTGGACGGCGGCATCGCCCCGGCCGGACTCGCGGCTGCCCGCGGACTTGCCGCCCGTCGCGCCGCCGTAGCCATCGCGGCGCCAGTCGGATACCTGCTCCCGGGATCCTTGGCCAATGCCGTCATCACAACGTCTCGCGCCGCCGCCGGAACATCGGCCGGCAAGGCGGGCGGCTCGTCATAGACGTGCGCCATGGCAACGGCGATAACGTCGTTACCCGGAAACGGCGGCGTACCGGCTAGACATTCGTAGGCAAGCGCGCCGAGTGCGTACACGTCCGTCGCCGGCGTCAGAGGCCGTTTCGTGGCCTGTTCCGGTGCCATATATCGAGCCGTGCCCAGGACGTCGCGCACACCGGTCAGTCCGTCGGTGTCGGCCGTATGTGCGATCCCGAAGTCGACCAGGATGACCCGATCGGTGGCGTCGATGAGTATGTTGCCGGGCTTCACGTCCCGATGCACGATTCCGGCGTTGTGCGCGGCATGGAGGGCGTCCGCGGTCTGAGCCACGATCGACATGGTCGCCGGCGCGGACAGGCGCCCGGAGGTGGTCAGCCGGTGGGACAGCGGCTCACCGTCGACGTACGCCATCACCAGGTACGCCATTTGCGGCGCCCCCGGACCGGACGAGATCTCGCCGTAGTCGTAGACATCGACGACTCCGGGGTGGTGCAAGGTCGCGAGCGTGCGTGCCTCGGCTCGGAATCTGGCGCCGAACGATGCGTCGACCGACCGGTCGGCCCGCAGGATCTTCACGGCGACGGTACGGCCGAGTACGGCATCGGTCGCGCGCCACACTTCGCCCATACCGCCCGTGGCGATCGGTTCGTCCAACCGGTAGCGGTTGGCAAGCGTTTGTCCCGGGTGCATTAAAGGCCCGTACCCAGGTGCCGGCAGATCGACGCACGAAAACGTCGTTCGTCACATCGCCGGGCTGGCGTCAACGGTCGGAACTCCGCTCAGACGGGCTGCGACCGGGCGGTACGTGCAGGACCTCGGTGAGTCCGGTCACGTCGATCGTGCTGGCGACGATGCCGTGCGCCCCGACCGTGTCAAAGCCACCGCCGTGGTCGACCATCTCCTGGCGCAGACGCAGAAGGAGCCGGAGCCCGGACGAGTCGCAGAAACTGAGATCGGCAAGATCCACGATGAGTCGGCGCGCGGCACTGAGGTCAGTTGCCCGCAGCGCATCTAGGGCACGCTCGGCGGTTGCCATGTCCAGTTCCCCGACCAGGCGTACGACGACCGCGTCCGGCCGATCGGTCACCGAGACATGGAAGTCCATTTTGTACGATTCCATTCCGAGTACGTCCTCGCGCGCGTGGAGTGGGGTACGCCTCGCCAGCGGCCGTAGGCGGATCGCCGACCTGAGTCGTCGACCCCAACTGGATTGGCGGCTCATCATGAACAGCGCTGTGGCCGCCCCCGGCGTTACTGGTGCTCGGGAGCCCTGGTCGCGGCTGGTTCTGCGAAGGCCGATATCGGGTGGAGCTACGAGTTCGGGCGGCTCGGGTGTGTCGGGTGGCTCGGGCGTGTTGGGTGCACCGGGTGACTCGAGGCCCCGACCGACCCCGACCGGGCGTGCGGCTCGGGCGAGCCAACGGCCAACAGCACCGCACAGAACGCGGAGACCCGGTTCGGGCCATCGGCCGCCCGGACCAGGTCGGCGAAGTCCTGGCCGCGTAACGCCTGGCGTTGGTCGCCGGCGCTGAGCGCATTGAATTCCCCGCAACTAGCGATAAGCGCAGCCGTCGATGCCACTGGGGTAGGGTCCGGGCCAACCGGCGCCGAACTGTTGTTTGTCGAGCGCGAGGTCGACTGTCCGGTCGCGTCCGGCGCGCTTGCGGCCGTTGGTGGTCGCGACGCGGAGCCCACTGTGCGGCCGCTCAGTGCTCGCGCGAGGCCGCCGGAGCCGGCGGCGAGGGCAATGCCGCCTATCGTGAGGACGGCGGCGGCGACCGCGATCTTGACCGTCAGAACCTGCTTGAGCCGCCGCGCGAGCGTACCGGTATGGTCCGTTTCGGTCGATGTGCGCTGTGCCGCCCGCAGCATGGACAATGCTTGACGCTCGCCGGCCGTCTCCCGATCGAGCGCCGGCGCCACAAGGGTCGAGAGCAGCTTAGCGACTGGCTCGTCCCGGTGCGATGCGCCGCGAGCGAGGCTCGCGAGCGTCTGCTGCGCCGATGTGCGCGTGACCCGGTGAGGGCGATGGGTACTCATCTCGTACCTTTCAGCGTCCACGCCGACGTGGGTGTCACTGCCCGGCTCGGCGGCCGGTCCGCGGCGTCGATCGGTTCAGGCTCGGTCAAGAGCGTCGCGAGGCGTCGAAGACCGCGATAAGAGGCGGTACGGACGGCGCCGGGTCGCTTTCCGAGGACTTTGGCGGCCGTCTTGGCGTCCAGACCCATGATGACTCGCAGCAGCACGGCCTCGGCCTGGTCGGCCGGCAACGACCGGATGAGTGAAAACGCCCGCTCGCTGCCCAATGCATCGACGGCATCTGCGGAGGTGTCATCGCAGGCGGCGCGCTCGGCGAACTCCTCGGCTGGTACGGCGACCGCCGTCCGACGCTGGTGGTAGCGCATGTGGTCCAAGGCGCGATGGCGCCCGATCGTGGCGGCCCAGCCGCGGAACGCGTCCCCGTCGCCGCGAAAGCTCGGGAGATCTCGCGCGATCTGCAGCCATGTCTCGGACGCGACGTCCTCGGAATCGCCGCGGATCAACGTGCGCAAATAGCGCAGAAGAGGGGGGTGTACGAGGCGATAGACCGTACGGAACGCGTCGTCGTCTCCGTTACGCGCGGCCGCGATCGCGGCGGTCAACGCGTCCGGGGTGTCTACGCTGTCGCCGGTCACCGTCACCACCGTTCGCCGCGTCAGTCTTCGGACGTCAACCACGCGCCCGGCCAGGCGCTGGACCGGCCGACGCACACGGCAATCGCACTACCCCGAATGCTCCGGAGCCAAGCGTCGCCGAGGAGCCAGCGACTCGAATTCTTCGGCGCATCTCCGCGAATGTCGAGAACGGGGACCGCGCCTACATCCAAGGGGGTGAATGCGCCAAGCTGGCGCCGAGCGAGAACGGATAACAATCGGAAATGACAAGGTACCCGCTTACCGTTGATGAGGAGAAGGGCGTGATCGATGCGCCGACGACCGAATGGTCACCCGACGAGATCACGCTGCTGAATGTTCGTACGTTTTGGCGCCGGGTCACCCGGTTGGGGTAAGTATCGAAGGCATGACCATGGAATTTGTTCTCAACAACGGTGTCTCGATGCCCGCACTCGGGCTGGGCGTGTTCCAGAGTCCGCCGGAAGAGACCGCGGCAGCGGTCCAGGCGGCGCTCAAGGTCGGCTATCGGCACATCGACACGGCGGCCGTGTACGGCAACGAGCGCGAGGTCGGCGAGGGCATCCGCCGTTCCGGTGTCGACCGCGCCGAGGTATTCATCGAAACCAAGGTGTGGGTCAGCGACTACGGCTACGACCAGACCCTTCATGCGTTCGAGAAGGCGGCTCGCAAACTGGGTGTCGACCAGCTCGACCTGCTCATCCTCCACCAGCCGGCGCCCGACCGGTTCGACAAGACGGTTGCGGCCTACCGGGCGCTCGAGACTCTGCTGCGCGACGGCAAGGTCCGAGCGATCGGCGTCAGCAACTTCAAGCGCCACCACCTGGACGACCTCTTCGGGCGTACGGAGGTCGTCCCGGCGGTCAATCAGGTCGAGCTGCACCCTTACTTCGCCCAGGCTGACGTGCGGGCCGCCGATGCCGAACAGGGCATCCTCACGCAGGCTTGGTCACCGATTGGCGGCATTACCTTCTACCCGGGCTACGGCGAGGGACGCAAGAACGTTCTCGACGACCCGATCATCGCCGCAATCGCAGTCGAGCACGCCAAGAGTCCCGCGCAGGTGATGCTGCGCTGGCATCTTCAGCAGGGCCGCTCGGCGATCCCGAAGTCGACCAACCCGGGTCGTATCGCGGAGAACTTCAACGTCTTCGACTTCGAACTGACCGAAGAGCAGCTGGCGGACATTGATGCGCTCGATACGGGAGCCCGTAGCGGACCTGACCCTGACATTCCCCGCCCCGAGGTGTTCGATTGGGCGATTCCCGAGAGCTGACAGGTAGAGGCCGGTTGGCCGCCGGCCCGGACGACTGCGGTCCCGACGAGCACGACGCGCGGCCACCGTCGTTCCGGCGGCCGCGCGTCGCCGTCGGGTCACCGGATCGGCAGAGCCAACCCGGAGACATCCAGTTCCTGGTCGAGGCACGAGACTTTGCCGGTGTTCGTGACCTCGCCACCCGAGTTCGGGAAGTTGTCGCGCCGGTTCCCGTCGGAACTTGTCGTGCAGAGCGTACGGCCGAGGAACACCGGGCTCGTCGGCGTCTCCAGCGGGCCGTTGTTGCGTCGATCGGTGGTCGCATCGACCGGGTTGCGGAAGAACTCGGTGATGCCGCTGTGGTCGTCGACGACGACGATCGCTTGGCGCTCATTGGCGTCGGCCCAAATCCGACCGGCGGAGTCCACGGCGATGCCATCGACGCCCTCGAGATACGGGCTCTCGACGAGTACGTCGTCCAGGCAGAGCGTGTCGGCGGTGTACGTCTGATCGCAGCCGGTCGGGCTCGCGACGTCGCCGTTTCGGCCGAGACTGACCTGCCAGAGTGCGCCGCGAGCGGTGTCCCCGATCACGATGTCGCCATCGCGGGTGAACGCGATTCCGTTGGCGACGATGTCCTGGGGATTCGGAGCGTTGGCCGGGGCCGTCCCCTGTAAGGTCCCGTTCTGGCGACCCACACCGATGGAATTAGCCATCGGGGGAACGCGGAACATCTCGGACGCGCTACCGCCCCCGGGACCGACCCGGTAAACGATCCCTTGCTTGTTGTTCCCGTCGGTAGCCCAGAGATTTCCGTCCTTGTCGAAAGCGATTCCGTTGGCCTGCGCGACTCCTGTCGCGAAGACTGTGGCCGCCGTCGTCGCGGCGCCCGGCGTCAGGACGTCGATCTGGTCGAGTGCCGGTGCGTCACCGCCGGTGACGTAGAGTCGACCGTCGTGCCCGAACGCGAGTCCGCTGGGTGAGCACGGACCGGGAACGAATCCCACCTCGGTCGTGGCGCCGGTCGCGGCCGCGATCTTCCAGACGGGGCACGGGTTGGTGCCGCCGCCGCGTTCGGCCAGGTAAAGGTTCCCGTGATCATCACCGGTGAGGCCCTCGATCCCGGCCTGCGTACCGCGGAAAACGGTTGTCCACGTCGCGCTGCGGCCAAGCGCGACGAGTGAGCCGTGACCACCGTTGCCGCCCTTCGCCCAGCCCACCAGGGCACCGGTGGTGGTAATCGCCGCCACGAGCACAACTGCCGCCCGCCATGCGGCTCGTCGCTTCGTCCCCACGTTGAGCCTCCTTCGCCAGGTCCAATGGTCTAACAGTTGTGACGAAGGACATGGACCAGCGGTTCACTGTGGACGGTCTGCTTTACATGGGAGCCGCGCGCAGTGCGGGTGTGGCGCTGTCAGACGGAGTGGTCGATACGACGTTCTTGGATGAAACTCCGGTGGAGAGTCCGCGCACGACGATACCGACCCATCCTCGATCCAGGATGGCGTAGACCGTACCCGCAAGGAGAAGCCATCCGACCCGGCGCTGCGACAACGACATCCGGCACGTCGCGTCAATCCGGGCAACGCCGTTGCCGCAGGCGTTCGAGCCCCGCGTCTGAAAACCATGCATAGTCGCTCGATGAGCGGGACGACTCTATCGGTCTCCGAGAGATCACGGTTGCCGCTGCTAGCTGACTTTTGACCCGACGTCGACGATGCGGTCGGTCAGAACATCGAGCGGTTGCGGACGGCCGAGGTAATACCCCTGCGCGTATTCGACGTCCAGCTCGGCCAGCGCGGCCAGTTGTTCGAGCGACTCCACGCCCTCTGCCGTCACCGGAAGGTTCAAGCCCCGACCGAGGTCAGCGAGAAGTTTGACCACCGTGTGGTCGCGTGGATTGTGGATCATGCCGTTGACGAACGTGGCGTCGATCTTCAGTCCGCCGATGGTCAGCGCGGTCAGATGTCGCAGGCTGGTCGACCCGGCGCCCATGTCATCGAGCACCAGACCGACGCCGAGTTCGCGCAATCGCTCGAGCCCGCGCTTTGCAGCGTTCAACGTGTCCAGACTCGCGCCCTCGGGCAGTTCCACGAGGAGTCGCGAGGCGGCGAGGCCGGTCTCGGCAAGTGCGGCAGTCACAAGTTCATCGAAGTCGGCGGCGAGCGTTGCCGGTGAGATGTTCACGGCGATCTGCGCTGGGGCGCGGGAGCCGAGCCGCCGGTCCAGTTCCAGGATGTCTGCGCAAGCCCGAGCAAAGACCCACCGATCCAAATCGGGAAGATGGCCGGCTCGCCGGGCGCCCGGCAGGAACCGGTCCGGCGCGAGCATGCCCATGCGTGGAT
Organism: uncultured Actinomycetota bacterium; assembly: GCA_963724705.1. Classification (GTDB taxonomy): domain Bacteria; phylum Actinomycetota; class Actinomycetes; order Mycobacteriales; family Micromonosporaceae; genus DASQPR01. The sequence goes on along the minus strand of CAVRVS010000001.1, from coordinate 543,296 downwards.
GTGCCCAGCGCACCAGCGCCTCGATGGCGACGAGCGACCGGTCGGCGATCCGCACGATCGGCTGGTACCAAACGCGCATCTCGCCGCTCACGATCGCCTGAGCGACGGTTCGGTCGACGAGGTTGACACCGATGGCGAGGTCGGCCTCGACGTCCGCCGTCGCATGCACCTGCCCGCCGCCGGCCTGCTTGGCCGTGAACATCGCCATGTCGGCCTCGGACAGAAGCGTCGTCGGGTCCGCGCGATCGCCCGAAACCGATACACCGATGCTCGCGGTCAGTCGTCCCTCCGGAACCCGCGAGTCGCTCGGGGCGCCGATCGTCAGGAGGAAGCGCTGGCCGAACTCGCGGGCTGCGTCGGTGGCCGAGCCGCGCCGGGCGGTCCGCGTCAAGACGACGAATTCATCCGCCCCGAGTCGGGCGACGACTTCCCCCGCCCGCGCGGCGTTCGTCAACTGGCGGGCCACGCGCGACAACACCGCGTCGCCGACCGTATGGCCGTACGTGTCGTTGATCCGCTTCATGCCATCCAGGTCGATCAATGCCAGCATGACCCGGTCATCGCGGAAGTCCGCACAGATGGTGCTGAGCAGCTCCAAGAAATGCGTACGGTTCACGAGGCCGGTGAGGTCGTCGTGGATCGCGCGATAGGCGAATTGCCGGGCGAGGCCGTCGAAGAGATCCGCCGCCGATGCGTGGCCGACGGTGTTGCTGTCGATGTCGACGAGCACGTCGTCGTACCGATGGATTTCGGGCCGGGTCCGCATGCGGTTCGCGACCGCCGGAACCATGGAATCGACGGCCACACGAAGGGGCGCCCAGTCGGTGATCTCCCGGACACTGCGGCGCGCCCACAGTGTGCGTCCGTAACCGAATGGCCCGGACATCATCTGTCCAAATGATTCGCGCATCACGAGCCCGAGGCGCTCGCCATCGCTGACGGCCACGCAGGAGAGGTTGGTGTCGCCTCGGAAGGTCATGTCGAGATCGGCGCACGCGGTGTCGGCGGAGATCGTCAAAGCGATGCGGGCCAGATCACCCACTGTCACTGGCAGCCGCATCGGTCATCGTCCCTCGAAGATCGCTAATATCTGTCAGCCTAGCCATCGCTAGCAGGGCAGATGCGGTCCTGCCGTAGATGTAGTCCGATTCACCCACGGGCCGGGGCCGACCGGGGGAGGCCGCTCGCAGACGATTGATTCCAGGCGGGCGACGATCACATCCGCCAGGAACCACGACGGTGGCCAGTGGGGTGGTTGTGGCAGATTGCGACGGTTCGCGAGCCGGCGGTCCGGTGTCACGGAGCGGCAAGCGACCACCGCGCGAGCGGCCCGGACCAATCGGGATTTTGCCTGGGATGTGACTGTCGGTGGCCATGTAGCGCCGGTGCGGGTCGACCGGGCGATCGCCCTTCTACCAACGTAACGACCGTCGGGATGGTGGGCGTGCGTTGCCACGACCGCGCTGAGGCGCGAAGATGGCGCCAGACTTGACTGAGTGGCGATCAGACGTGAGCGGAGCGACATGTCCGAGGTCATGAAGCGACGCGTTCCGTCTCCGCCCGCATTGACCATCGGACTGCTTGTCGCGATTGGCGTGGGCGTTTGGCTCGTCGGTCTCGCTGCGCAGACCGGCTCGTCGGACAGCGCGAGATTTGTGGCCAGCACCGAATGGACCACCTGGACGATCGCCGCCGGTCTGTCGGTGGCGGTATTCGTGACGATGTTGGTCCTCGGGCTCGCCGCGATCGTGCGTCCTCCGCATGACTGGGGCCTCGACACGACACCGGATCGTCGCCGGTTCGGATATCTCGCGGTCGCGCTGTTGTTCGTCGCGGCGCTCGCGGGCATCCTCGTCTTCGGCAGCACGCCCTCAAAACCGGTGGCGAGCCTGCCCGTCGAACACATCATCTGGCGGACACGCGGCGTGCTCGTCACCGGATTCCTGGCGATGGTCCCGTGGCTCTCCCTGGTATGGCTCGCGCATGCCGAGTGCTTTCAGGTGAAGTCGACGATCGAAAAGCTGTCCCCATGGCCAGTGTCCGCAACCGATCATGACGACGACGGGTTAAATGGCCGGCCGGGCGATGCTGGCGTCGAAACGACCCGACAGACGATCGAGCAACTGCAGCGTCTCTGGCGGCTCATGACCCGCTGCGTGGGTGCGGCCGCCATTACCATTGTCGTCGCGATCGTCACGTCCGGCGCTCTGCGTACGGCATTCCTTGCGTACGCGCCCCGGCGCACCGCCGACTTTCCGGCGTCGACCGTGTTGTTGTTCGGTTTGCTGTTCGCGCTCCTCCAGGCGGCGATCGGCTTGCCGCTGATCACGTCCTGGCGGGCCCGAGCCCGGTCGCTCGTCGACGTCGTCTACCCGGTCCGGTTCGGCGTCCGTCCGGCCGACGGCTGGCTGAGCGACCGGAAACAGCTGGAGCAACTGCTGCACCTCGACGTTGGATTGCTGCGCAATCCGCTGACCGCCTTGAGCTTGTTCGCGCCTCTGCTCACCAGTGTGCTGGCGGTGTTCATTCCGCAATTGACGAGCGGCTGAGTGCTCGTCGAACAAACTTCTGGCAGCCGCACTGAACCGCCGCTACCGAGTCCGTACGACACGACAGGAGGAGGCACCCACCAGGCTGCTTCCGCCGATGCGGGCCCCCGGGGATACTGATGCCCATGGATCAGGGCTTCTCCGCATACGAGGTCGATTCGTGGTGTGAGGCGATCGATCAGCTTCACGACTACGCCATGCGCCACGCGTATTCCCGGCGCGAGGTCGAATACGCGGTCGGGCGGGAGTTGTCTCGATGGGGCTTTCTTGGCGCTCCGCATCCAGTGCTGCAGATGATGTCGCGGGCGGTCGAGTCGGGTTATGCGTTCGCACTTCGCGACATCCGCGAGGGCAGCTACGACCGGGAGATCGTGCAGTGGCGGCCGGCGCTGGGCCGTACGCGCCCGTAGCGCACTAATCCGTTTGCTTGGGTCAGCGCCCGTGGTTACGGTTCGGATCAGCTCTGACCCGACCGATCCAGCGTGCGAGAAGGTGTTTTGATGCGTGTCGACGGCGTCCGTCTCCGTCCAGTCCAGACGACCCGTCCATCACACGTAAGGAATCACCGAAGTGGACCTGCCACGCATTTATACGATCCGGGAGAGTAGTCACCGGATCCTCAATCCGTTCACGTCTAAGAAGTTGGCCACGCTCGGTCGAGCGATCCGTCTCCGTACCGGGATGTCGGTTCTCGATCTTTGCTGTGGTAAAGGCGAGATGCTCGCCACCTGGGCGCGCGACCACGGCGTCACCGGCGTCGGTGTCGATATCAGCACAGTCTCGCTCGCCGAAGCCCACGAACGCGCCACCGAACTCGGGGTCGCCGACCGCGTGCGGTTCGTGCATGACGATGCCGCCGGGTACGTGTCCGACGAGCCGGTCGACATCGCGGCCTGTGTCGGCGCGACCTGGATCGGCAACGGGGTGAGCGGCACCATAGCTTTGCTTGAAGGTAGCCTCCGGCCCGGCGGCATCATGCTGATCGGGGAGCCCTTCTGGCGGGCCGAGCCGTCGAGCCAGGAGGCAGTCGAGGCGTGCCACGCTCGATCGGCGGACGACTTCGACTCGTTGCCCGGCCTCGTTGCGCTGTTCGGTGACCTCGGCTATGACGTCGTCGAGATGGTGCTCGCCGACGGAGACAGCTGGGATCGGTATCGGGCCGCGCAATGGCTCAACGTTCGCACCTTCATCGACGCGCACCCGAGCGACGATCTTGTGCCAGAACTACGGGCGGAACTCAATCGGGCGCCGCTGGACTACGCCCGGTATGCGCGCGACCTTCTGGGGTGGGGGGTATTCGCGCTCATGAAGCGCTAACGGAGCTGTCCGGCGCGGCCCCGGCCCACGGACCGGCGGTCCGCCCGCGATGCGGGCGGGCTACCGGTCGCGCCTGACGAACCATGCGGTTGCGTTCGCGGCAATAGTGCCCGGTCCGCCGTCCGCGCTGCTGATCACCGGAGCGTCGCCCGCCACCAACTCCGGCAGGGCGGCCGCCGCGTCGGTAACGTTCGCGACCACGATGACGTCGCGCCCGCGCCGGAACGCGAGCACGCCGTCATCCGCGTCGATCCACTCGAGCGCGGCGTCAGCCGACGCCACCGTGCCCCGCCGGATCCGAAGGGCGCGTCGGTAGAAGGAGAGCGTCGATGCCGGATCGGCGTCCTCGGCCGCCACGGTGACCGATGCCCACTTCGCCGGTTGCGGCAGCCACGGCGTGCCGGACGGGCCAAAGCCGTACGGCGGCTCGGTGCCTGACCACGGAAGCGGCACTCGGCACCCGTCCCGACCGAGCCGACGACCGCCCGTCATCCGGAAGACGGGATCGAGGCGGAGCTCCGGCGGGATGTCCAGGACTTCTTCGAGACCCAACTCCTCGCCCTGGTAGAGGTAGGCGCCGCCGGGCAGCGCGAGCATGAGCAGCGTCGCCGCCTTGGCCCGTCGAACTCCCAGCTCGCCACCGCCGAAGCGGGTCGGCGGGCGTTGTACGTCGTGATTGGCCAGCACCCACGTGGGGGACGCTCCGACGGTGGCGAGCTCGATCATCGTGTGGTCGATGACCTTCCGGATCGCGGTCGCGTCCCAGCCGGCGTTGTAGAAGTCGAAGTTGAACGCGGTGTGGAGTTCGTCGGGCCGCAGATATTGCGCGAACCGCGACGGGTTGGGCACCCACGCCTCGGCGACGAAGACACGGTCGCCGGCGTACTGATCGATGATCCGGCGCCAGCCCCGGTACACGTCGTGAACCTCGTCCCGATCCCAGTGTGGATGCGTACCGGTGCGGCGCAGGTCGTCGGTGGCACCGACAAGATCGGTGAGGTCGGGATCCTTGGCGAGGCCGTGTGCGACATCGATGCGGAAGCCATCGACGCCGAGATCGAGCCAGAACCGGAGGATGTCCTCGAATTCGGCCACGACCTCGGGGTTCGTCCAGTTCAGATCGGCCTGTTCGGAAGCGAACAGGTGGAGATACCACTGCCCGTCGCCCACCCTTGTCCAGGCCGGTCCGCCGAAGCTCGACTGCCAGTTGTTCGGTGGCTCGGCGCCGTCCGGGCCACGACCGTCGCGGAACAGGAATCGCTCCCGCTCGGGACTGCCCGGCGCTCCGGCCAGCGCGGCCCGGAACCACGGGTGCTGATTTGAGGTGTGGTTGGGCACCAGGTCGACGATGATGCGGAGGTTGTGGTCGTGCGCCTCGCGAATAAGAGAGTGCGCGTCGTCGAGCGTGCCATAGGCGGGGTCGACATCGCGGTAGTCGGCTACGTCGTAGCCGAAGTCGATCTGCGGGGACGGGTAGAACGGCGAGAGCCAGAGCGCGTCGATGCCGAGCGCGGCCAGGTACGCGAGCTTCGACCGTACGCCGTTCAGGTCACCGATTCCGTCGCCGTTGGCGTCGGCGAAGCTCCGTGGATAGATCTGATAGACCACCGCGGTGCGCCACCACGCCGCGTTCGTCGACGAATCTGCCGCCGACGAATCTGCCGCCGCGCCCGACGCCGGCACGTCACTCGAATCGCGTCCCACCGACGCTCCTTCCCGTTATTCGGAGGATTTCTCTTGTTCGGAGGATTTCTCGCCGCGCGGAAGCCGCCGACGAAGCCAGGTCGGTCCACCGCCCGCGGGCGTCTACGTCGGTCGGATTGCCCGCGGTCGAGCGGAGGTGCCGCGGACGATCAGTTGGCCCGGGAAGAGTGTCTGCGTCGCCGGTCCGGTGCCACCGTCCAACCGAAGGATCAACGCCGCCATCGCGGCACGGCCCATGCCGCTGGCGTCCGGGCTGACCGTCGTCGTAGCCGGCGTGGTCATCAACGCGGCCTGCGGCGTCATGGCCAGCGACACAAGAGAGAAGTCCTGCGGCACCCGCCAGCCGTGCAGCTGGGCCGCCGTCATCACGCCGGGCACGGCCTGCTCGTTGAGCGCGATCAACGCCGTGACGTCACCGTCGCGACGCACCAGATCGCGGAAGAGCCGTTGGCCGGCGGCCGCCGACGACGCGCAGTTGTGCACGGTCAACCGGATCCCGGCGTCATTCGCGGCCCGAACGACCGCGTCGCGCGCGCGCACGGACGACCCCAGCCCGGCGGCGACGAACGACCGCGACTGATTGACAAAGGCGATGTGCCGATGACCGAGGTCGGCGAGATAGCCCACGGCGACCCGGCCGCATTGGTCAAAGTCCGCGTCGACGAAGTCGGATGCAACGTCGCCGCCGTTGTGGCCGATCAACCCGAATTCGACGCCGGCCTGCGCGAGCACCTCGATACGCTCGTCCGCGAGGCGGACCTCCATCAACAGCGCACCGTCGATCAGGCCCTGCCGGGCCAGGAGGCGCAACTCGTCGAGTGCGCCGGCATTGGCCGTCCACAGCAGTACGTGATAGCCGTGTTCCTGCGCGAAGTCGCTGGCGCCGAGGATGTAGGCCATGCCGCTGGTGTCGATGCCACGCCCACCGGTCGGGAAGAGCACCGCAACGATGTGGCTGCGCCGGCTCTTCAGGCCACGCGCCATGGCATTAGGCGTGTATCCCAACTGTTCCATCGCATGCTCGACCCGCTGTCGGGTCTGGGCAGTTATGGGTCGGGCCCCGGTCATCGCGTAGGACACCGTACTGACCGACACGCCCGCCATGCGAGCCACGTCCGTCATCGTCGCCACAGTGACTCCCTCCGTTCGTGAACGACCCGGACGTGAGGCACATATCCAGCGGCACATTCGACGGTCCCGCCCAGACGAAAGCTACTCCGTCAGACGGCTTGTTCGACCATCGGCCATCGTGGTCAACCATCCACGACGGGCGGAGCACGTCAAGACGCGAACGGCCACGACTGAGCGCGCGCGGGACGCATCTGGCGACGCCGCTAGAGCTTGAACGCCCACTTCTGCTTGCGCCGCGCGAGTCGCTGGACGGCGAGCGCCAGCAGCGAGACGACTTCGGCCGGCTCATGACGGCTGTATACCTTGATGAACGCAGCGACATTGTCGGCGTCGGCGAGGCCCCTGCCGCTCAGGTCCGCATACGTCGCGATGGCCCGGTCCAACTGGTCATGCACCGCCGCAAGGGCTCGTTCGTCGGCCGAGGGTTCGTGCTGGTCGCGCTTTCGCCGAGCCATAAACGGTACGTCTCCTCTCGAGCGCTTTCCAGCGCAGGTTCGCCCGGTGCGCAGTAGTTACGCGGGGTCCTCGTTCGTGAACAACCATTCGCCGGTCGTGGCGTCGACGAAGGTCACCGTGTTCATGGGCGTCGCACGCCCATTGATCGACGTGGACATCAGCACCCCGACCTGAAAGCACATCCAGACCGGCAGGTGGTCGACGCGGACCTCGCCGTCGACCGTCTCCGAGAGCACACCGAAACGGCAGGTCAATGGCGCGGACCGGGGCGTGTTGGCATCGAGGCGGGTGGTGGCGCGGGCGGTTGCCAGATTCACCGTCGCGTCGGCGATGGCGTCCGACGCCAATGGCTCGACGACGATCGTGTTGTTTTGCAGGATGACGTCACTGGTCAGTGGCGTGCCATCGGCCTCATCGACGGCGCGGAGCGCGGCCGTGTCCGGCTGGACCGTACGAGACGGATCCGGTACCGGAGCGCGGACGTACGGCCCGATGGTGCGCGGCGCCGTCCGGTCGGCCGGGACCGGTACGCGGTCGGCCGAGCAAGCGCCGACCGTGGTGACCACCGCCGCGGTCACGGCGAGTGCGACCGATCGCCGGCGGCTCACGTCGTGTCCGCGATGGTGAGCAAGGCATCGCCGGTCGTGGCGTCGACGAACGCGATGATGTTCTCATGCTGCCTCGGCGTGTCAGACGGCCCCACGATGGCGTTCACCCAGACGCACATCCAGACTTCGGCACCGCTGCGGTCAAGCGTGCTGTTGGCCGAGGTGCTGCCGTCGTCGGAGGCACCGTCGTCGAAGAAGGTCAGCGACCCGCTCCGGCAGATCAGGGACGCCGGATCGGACGCGCCGGGCTCGGCGAGGACGGTCTGTCGGGCCTGGGCCGCGGTGACGCGTATTCGGGCCGCATCGGCCGGCGGCCCGATGACGATCGATCCGCCACGCAGCCTGATCTCGCGGGTCAGCGGTTGGCCATTGGCGTCGGCCACGGCGAGCAGTGTGGCGGTGTCCGGCGTGAGCGAATGTGCCGATTCGGTGGCCGGCGTCAGCGCCGGTCCCTGACCCGCCGGTCCATGGCCCGACGTCCGAGCCGCCCCGTCGGTTATCTGGATGCGATCGGCGCCGCAGCCCGCGAGCAGGGCGACTCCGAGCCAGCTCGCCACGGCGTAACGGCGCCACATTCCTTCATTGTGCTCCGGCGGCCGGGCCGGCTGTCGGCGATCGATGCCGGCGCGGGCGAGGTCGACGCGGCAGCGTTCGATACCGCTGCTTTCCACGTACGGCATCCAGGTGGTCGACTTCGGCCCGCCGCTCGTCGATGAGCAGCCGTGGGAGGAGGCCCAGCGCTCAATCGCGTCGTAAGCGGGCGACCGGGTGTTACGCACCAGCCCGAGCGGGGCAGCCGGTGCCGTTCGGTTGTGCGTACCCGTCAAAGGTGGAAGTCCTGCTGAGGACGCGTGACACTGCCGATCCGGCGCGGACATCGCGACCGGTGGCAGAAGGCCGCGGTTGCCGAGCAAGGGGGGCAGCAAGGGTCATCCCTCGGGCGTCGGCGGCCGGCGAGGGTGCATACAAGGGCGTAGATGACTTTTCCGGACGGGGCGCTGGCCAGGACGCTCAGGGGCGAACATCAATCCCGCGTAGGAGTGTGATCCATGCCCCGAGTCCGCAGCCGGCTGCTACTCGCATCCGCTGTCGCCGTCGGCTTGGCCGCTTCGTCGATCGCCTGGACGTCTGCAACCGCGGCCCCCGGCACGACGAGCGCCAGCCAACTCCAGCACAACTTCATTGTGGTGCTGCGTGACCAGCACACGAACCTGGCCATCAGCAAGGGCATGCGATCGGCCCGCGTCCAAGCGACCCAGCGCGACCAGGCGCCGCTGCTCGCCAGCGCGAGCAAGATGGGGGCGCGCAACGTCCGCGGCTTCTCCCTCGTCAACGGTTTCGCTGCCAGCATGACGGCGGCCCAGGTCAACTCGATCGCGGCAAACCCCCAGGTCGCGGCCGTGTTGCCGGATCGGCCGATCAGCCGAGGATCGACGGCTTCCACGAGCCCGGCCCCCGGCGCCGCGGCGGCGGCCACCGACACGTCGACGATCTGCCCATCCGACCCCAGCCAGCCGTTGCTAGAACCGGAGGCACTGCAGACGACGCATACGGCGTTCCTGAACAAGAACACGCCGCAGGCGCAGAACATCGTGGACGGCTCCGGCGTCAAGGTGGCGTGGATCGCCGACGGCATCGACATCGACAACCCGGATTTCATCCGGCCGGACGGCAGCCATGTCTTCGTCGACTATCAGGACTTCTCGGGCGACGGTCTGGCCGCGCCGACGCTCGGTGGCGAGGCGTTCGGCGACGCCAGCTCGATTGCGGCACAGGGCCTGCACCCCTACGACCTCGCCAACTTCGTCGTGCCGCAGCACCAGCTGCCGACCGGCTGCACGATCACCGTCCGTGGTGTCGCGCCCGGAGCGAGCCTCGTCGGGCTGAAGGTGTTCGGCGCTGCCCCCACCGCTCCGACGTCCCGGTTCATCGAGGCCATCGACTACGCCGTTAACGTCGACCAGGTCGACGTGTTGAACGAGTCGTTCGGCGCGAACCCGTTCCCAGACTTCGGCCTGGACCCGGTCTCACTGGCCGACGACGCTGCCGTGGCCGCGGGCGTCACGGTCGTCTCCGGCACGGGGGACGCCGGCACCGCCGGAACATTCCAGTCGCCCGGCACCGATCCGAACGTGATCAGCGTTGCCGGGACCACGAACCTCCGTCTCTACCAGCAGACCGGGTTCGAGGGTGCCAACTTCGACAACGGCACCTGGGCGAACGACAACATCGCGTCGCTGTCCGGCGGCGGAACGTCGCAGGCTGCACGTGTCCCCGATCTTGCCGCGCCGGGCGACTCCGGCTGGGCCCTGTGTACGCCGGACCTCGATCAGTATGCGGAGTGCGCCGACTTCAAGGGAGCGCCGTCGCCGATCGAGGACTTCGGCGGCACGAGCCAGTCGTCGCCCCTCGTGGCCGGAGCGGCCGCGCTTGTCATCGAGGCGTACGAGAACACCCACCACGGTGTCCGGCCGAGTCCAGCCCTCGTCAAGCAGTTCCTGACGAGCACCGCGACCGACCTCGGCGCACCGGCGTACGAGCAGGGCGCGGGCGAGTTGAATTCGCTCGCTGCCGTGCAGGCGGCCCGCAGCTGGCGGGATGGCAACGGCACGCCGCCCAGCGTCGCGAACGCGGTCATCGCCGGGCCGACACAGCTCACCGGCATCGGCAACGGCGGGTCGACGGCGACGGAGTCGCTCAAGCTCACGAACACGTCGTCGAGCGCACAGACCGTGAAGCTCGCGACCCGCAAGCTCGGAGCGTTGCTGTCGCGGCAGTCCGGTTCGGTCACCTTCGACGCCGCCACGGCGCCGACGTTCTTCGACTTCACCGGTCTTGCTCGGGCGTTCGTACGCAAGACGTTCACCGTGCCGAAGGGCGCCGATCGATTGGACGTGTCGTTCGCGGCGCCGACACCCGTCTCGCCGATCCGGGTCAACCTGATCGACCCGAGCGGGCGTTTCCAGCAGTACTCGTCGCCGCAGGGCAACGGGAACTTCGGTCACGTCGACGTGAACTTCCCGGTGGCCGGCACCTGGTCGGCGTACTTCGTGATGGCGCCGACGTCCGGATTCAACGGTCCGGTCGACTTCAGCTTTACGACCCAGCGCTTCGCCACGTCCGGCTCAGTGTCGCCGTCGTCGGTCAGCATCCCGGCCCACGGCAGCGCTACGGTCAAGGTGTCGACCAAGCTGGCCAAGGCGGTCGGTGACGTATCCGCATCCGTACAGGTGACGCCGGCCCGCGGCGCGGTGGTCTCGGTGCCATTGACACTGCGGACCCTGGTGCCGACGAGCAAGGGGAGCAACACGTTCACCGGCGTCGTGACCGGTGGCAATGGCCGTAACATCCCGATATTCGGTCCGGCGCAGTCCGATGTGTACTACCTGGACGTGCCGGCCGGGAAGAAGGACATGACGGTCGGGCTCACCCTGGACAGTGACGCCGGAGACATCATCGAGGCGCTCCTGACCGACCCGAACGGCCAGGTCGCGTCCTACCAGTCGAACGTGAACTTCGACAACGCCGGCAATCCGCAGCAAAGCAATGGCCTTCAGCTCTACAAGCGGTCGCCGGCGGCCGGTCGGTGGATCCTTTCGCTGCTGGTGATCGACCCGATCACCGGGCTCGAGACGAGCCAGGGCTTCCACGCGACGCTCGCGTTCAACACCGTGAAGGTAAGCGCGCAATTGCCCAACAGCGCGTCGACCGTGCTCAAGGCGGGCCAGGCGGTCAACGTACCGGTCAAGGTCACCAATACCGGCCTGGTTCCGCTGACATACTTCGCCGACGGTCGGTTGAACACTACCGGGGAGATACCGCTGGCCGAGTTGTCCGGCACGCCACAGCCGATCGACCTGCCGGTGGCTCCGGGGATCGCGCCGCGGTGGCAGGTGCCGCCGGACGTGACGCACTTCGACGTGGCCGCGGTCGCGACGACGGGTGTCAACCTCGACCTCTTCTATACATCCGGCAACCCGGACGTGTATGCGGCGAACGTCAACAACTCGGCGACCGTGAACGTCGATGCGCCACAGGTGTCGCCCGGACTGTGGGCCTCCGACATCGGCCAGACCGGTCCGTTCGACGGTCCGGCGCCGCATGGGACGTTCATGATCTCGGCCACCGCCCGGGGCCAGCTGTTCGATCCAGCGATCAGCTCGACGACGGGCGACGTCTGGGCCGCGGGGGTCGACCCCGGCGCCAACAGCGCCGTGGCCAGCCTGCTGCGCCAGGGCCGGGCCGCCGCGACCAAGATCAGCGAGGGTACGGGGCTCGCGACGTCCAAGCCGGCCGCGGCGTCGACCGAGGATGCGGCGACTCCGACCGGTACTGGTCCGATCACGTTGTTCCCGGGCCAGTCCACGACGATCACGGTCACCATCACGCCGACCGGTGCACCGCACTCGCTCGTGCGCGGACACCTCTACGTCGACACGTTCGGGTTCCTCACCGGCTCCGGTGACGAACTGATCGACCTGCCGTACGTGTACACGGTCGGGTAGTGGGTAGAAGCCGCATCCCGTAAAGGATGCGTTGGGGGACGGCGGGCCCGGACTGCGCGGACCGGGCCCGCCGTTGCCCTTCGTCGTCGCACCGCAGAATCGCGCGGACAGCCGCCATGATCCACTGCGGTGGACGATTGGTGTCGCTGCAGCGGCCGTAATCGTTCACCGGGGTGGATCATGGATGCCAGCTTGGTCCAGGTTCGGCGCGGCCGATGTCGATGAATCCGACAAAGCGCTCAAAATCTATCGACCGGTGGACGGCGCGGCGTAGCGTAGAAACATGGTCAGTAACGCGCCACCACCGCGACCGTCGGATCCGCCGGCCGGACAAGCGTTCGGGACGTCGACCGGCCTACCGCCCACCGGAACGACCGGTGCCGTCGAGCCGCAACGACCGCCGAAGCGCGGCGCCCGCGTGCCGGCAAAGGCGATAGTCAGTCTCGTGATCCTGGCCGCGGCCTTGTGGTTCATCTTCGCCAACACACAGGACGTCAAGATCAGGCTTTGGGTGCCCACGGTCAGCGGGCCGATGTGGCTCGTGCTCCTGATCACGTTCGCCGTCGGCATGCTGCTCGGGCTCGCCGCGCCGCGATTGATGCGGCGCCGGCGCGCGAAGAGGGCGGCTCGCGCCGCAGCGCGCTCGGAGGCACGCTGACCGCCGTCGCTCCGACCGGCGGCGCTGACCGCCGTCGCTTCGGCTGGCCACGCTGACCGGTCGAGCGAGTTCGGCCGTCAGATACGCGCGCCCAGCGTGAGCGACGTGCTAGATCGTGCGCTTGGCACGGCACCGGTCGAGGTGGCCGAGCGTCTTGGCAACGACATTCGCGATCGATGCTTCCACCCGTCGTCCATTTCGGACGATCTCCGCGGCCGAAAACCGAACGCGATCACGGTAAGTGACGACGCTCCGTAACGACATCGAGACGGACCGTCGATGAGCTGGGAATACGCGCGTCCAGTTGTGCCAAATCGCGAGTCAGATCACGGACAGTTGTCGATCGGCGGCGCGGACGACGTTATGCGGCCCGACGTGCCTCTCGATAGGCGAGGCCTGGGATCGTCGCCACGAGGGCGTCCTGGACCCGCGACGACTCCGGCACCTCCCACTCCGTCTGCTGTGGAGTGACCGTCCACCGTACGTGGCCGTGCGGTGTCCGGGTCGGTGGCGCCGGGATCCACGAGTGTTTGCCGTGTAGCACCACGGAGTGCTGCTGGGCCAGTTCGCTCCGCAGTTCGTCACCCGGCCGTACCAAGAACATGTAGCGGCCCAACGGCGTGACCGCGACCGGCCCGCGGACCGCGCGCGCGGCAGGCACGCCGATATATGCCGGCACGTCCAGAACGTCGAATGCCTCACCCGTCGCGAGCAGAACGCTGTGCGGCCGCCGGGCCCAGACCTGCGAGATTTCGTCGGGATCGGTCGTCACGTGGTCGCCCCACGGCTCGCGCGCCGGGTGTACGGCGACCGTCCGGCAGCCGAGGCCGCACGTGAAACGCGTGCCGATCAGACAGGCACCGGGAAGCACGCCCCAGTCGTGGGTCGCGTAGCGCAATGCCGAGTGGCGCAGCGACAGCCGCCGCAGGCGGGAGCGCGCGGGACAACCATCGGCGAACACCCGCTGCCGCATTCTCACGGCGTCCCCCCACGTCTGCGCTGTGCGCAATCGCCACGACATCGGCCGCTTTCATGCCACTTCGGACAGTCCATTGGCCAACGCCGGCGGAGTTCGGCCAAATTGAGAGCCGATTTCACGTCACCTGTCCGAAGTGGTGGTCGTTGAGCCGGGCAGAGCGACGATTGCAAGTTGCACCCAAACGTACGAGCATCAAGCGCAGGGCGGGCGCACATCGAGTGCGACGACTGTGGACAATGGGGCGACCAGGGCACGGAACGCCCGTACGCGACACGGCAACACTGCGAGACCGGCAATGTGCGTTGGGTCGGAAATGTACCCGAGCACGACGGAAGGGGCCGACATGGACGAGCTGCCGATCGGGCGTCGCGTCGCGTATTGGCGGGGCCGTCGCAAGATGTCGCAGCAAGTCTTCGCCGACCGGTTAGGCAAGTCGAAGAGCTGGGTGGACAAGGTCGAACGCGGCGTACGTCGGCTGGACAAATTCTCCGTGGTGTACGAGATCGCCGATGTCCTGCAGCTCGACGTCGCGTTGTTGATGGGCAAGGATCCGGAGCGCCGCGAGGGGTCGGTCAACTGCATCGACCAGGTCGAGGTCGAGGACATCCGGGCCGCGCTCGAGCGGTACGACCAGATCAGCGCGTTCTTCTATGCGCCGCCGGAACCACCGGCGATGGACCAGATGCGGTTGGCCGTGGGGCACGCGTGGAACACCTTCCAGCACGCGAAGTACGGCGTCCTTGCGCGCATCCTGCCCAAACTGATCCGCGAAGCGCAGGCGGCCGACACGGCGTACGCCGGCACCGACCACACCCGCGACGCGGCGCAGCTGCTCGGGCAGGTCTACCAACTCGCGTCATCGATGCTGCGCAAGCTCGGTGAACACGAGCTGTCCTGGCTCGCGGCCGATCGGTCGATCGCGGTCTCGCAGCGCGCCGGCGATCAGCTGCTCGCGGGATGCGCGACCTATCGCGTCGCGTCCGCGCTGCTCGCGCTCGGCCGGGCCCGCCCGGCACTCGAAGTCAACGTCAACATCGCGAACCGACTCGCGCCCGGCGCGGACGGTGAGGCGACCACGCCCGAACGCCTGTCGGTCTACGGCATGCTCTTGCTACAGGGTGGAATGGCGGCCGCCCGGATCGGCGACTCGTCGACCGTACGGGATCTGATGGGTGGCGCCGAGGACGCGGCGCGCTCGGTCGGCGTCGACGCCAACCACTACTGGACGTCGTTCGGTCCGACGAACGTACAGCTCCACCGGGCGGCGGCCGCCGTCGAACTGGGCGAGGGCCGGGTCGCGGTGGACATCCATGACTCTCTCGACCCGGTCGGGTTCACCGCGATGCTGCCGGAGCGGCGGGCGCACCATTTCATCGACATTGCACGCGGCCTGACCCAGATCGGCGACATCGATCGCGCCAGCGAGATGCTCCTCGAGGGCGACCGGCTCGCGCCGTCGGAGATCCGCTGCCGGCCGATCGCGCATGAGGTAATGAGCGATGTGCTCCGCCGTACGCGGGGGACGCCCGCGCCGGCCGTCGCCGAGCTGGCCGAACACATGGGCGTCGGGGTGTGACCGGCCAGAGCGTCCTCTACGTCCTCGCATGCGGCTCACCACCGACCCGACACCTCGACCGGCTGGTCGGGTTGGCCCAAGCGGCCGGGTGGGACGTCTGCGCCGTCGTGACCCCGGACGGCCGAAAGTTCGTCGACACGCCGGCGCTGGCCGCCCTCACCGGCCATCCGGTGCGTAGCACGTACAAGAATCCAGGCGACGTCGATGTGTTGCCGGACGCGGACGCGATGATCGTCGCCCCGGCGACCGTCAACACGATCAACAAGTGGGCGTTGGGCATCGCCGACACGCTTCCGCTGGGCCTGCTGATCGAGGGGCTCGGCAAGGGCCTGCCGATCGTCGCCGTGCCGTACACGAACGCGGCGATGGCCAACCATCCCGCCTTCGCGGAGAGCATCGCGAAACTTCGCCGCTGGGGTGTACGGGTGCTCTACGACGACGGGGTGATCAAGTTCCATCCGCCCGGCGCTGGCGAGGCGATCGCGCACGAATTCCCGTGGCACGCGGCGCTCGACGCGCTGGGTCCGCCGCCGGAGGCGTGATCTCCGCGGTGTCGACGTGCGCAGGGCCAAACCCGACGAACCCGTGGGTACGCCGCCGACCGAGCCCTGGTTCGTCGATCAACTCGGGCTCGCCGGCTGGTAACGTCGCGACGTGAGCAATCCCGACCAGGGCGTCGAGGGATAGCGCTGTGGCGCCGGACCGCGTCGACACGATCGGCGCAGCCGTCGTCGGCGACGTCGTGTCGTTTCTCGACCGGTGCTATCCGCCGGCCTGGGCCGCGGATTGGGATCGCGTCGGTCTCGTGGTCGGCGACCCCCGCGCCCCAATCGGCCACATCCATTTCGTGATCGATTGCGTCGCCGAGACGGTTGCCGAAGCGGTTGCGAACGGTGCCGGCATGATCGTCGCGCATCATCCGCTGCTGCTTCGCGGAGTTTCGAGCGTCGCGGCGACGACGTACAAGGGCCGGATCGTGCACGATCTGATCAAGAACGACATCGCATTGTTCGTGGCGCACACCAATGCCGACCACGCCAGTCCTGGTGTGTCCGACTCGCTGGCCCGGCGGCTCGGTCTCGGTGACCTGCGACCGTTGCGACCGGAGGCGCCGGACGTCTCTGCGGGTCCGGACGGTCACGTCCCGTCGGCGGGCGCCGACGGTGTCGATCGCGGTGCCGGCCGGATCGGTCGGTTGCCGGCGCCGATGACGTTCGCGGCGTTCACCGCGCTGGTGGCCACGTCGCTGCCCGCGACTGCCGCCGGCATCCGCGCCGCCGGTGATCCGGACCGCCCGGTTGTCACGGTGGCCGTCTGCGGTGGCGCCGGGGATACTTACCTTGACGACGCGGTGCATGGCGGTGTCGACGCGTACGTCACCGCCGACCTGCGCCACCATCCGGCAAGCGAACACCTCGCCGGTGGCGGCCCAGCGTTGATCGACGCCCCGCACTGGGCCACCGAGAGACCGTGGCTCGACGATGTCGCTGGCGCCGTACGAGATCGCACCGGCCTCGCCGTCACCGTGTCCGACCTGGCCACCGATCCGTGGACCAGCCATGTTCCATCCACCCTCACCGTTCCATCCGACCTCACCGCCAAGGAGCAGCGCCTGTGAAGGCCGCACCCTCAGATCAGCGCCGCCTGCTCGACCTGCAGGCCATCGACACCGCGCTGCAGCAGCTCGCGCATCGCCGCGCGACGCTGCCGCAGAACTCCGCCCTGAATTCCGTCGCCCGCGAGATCGCCGGGCTCGACGACGAGCGCGTGCGGGCGCAGGTCGCGGTCGACGACATCGATCGGGACATCGCGCGTCTCGAGCGCGATACCGAGCAGGTGCGGGCCCGGGCAAGCAAAGATCAGGCGCGGCTGACCGGCGGCTCCGGTCCGGCCCGTGAGCTGGAAGCGCTGCAGCATGAGATCGCGTCACTCGCCCGGCGGCAGTCGGAGCTCGAAGACAGCGAGCTCGAGTTCATGGAGCAGCGCGAGGAGGCTCAGGCAGCGGTCGACGCGACGCTGGCCAAGCTCGCCGACGCCCGTCAGCGGCGGAGCACCCTGGAGGCCGAACGCGATGACGCGCTGGCCGAGATGGCCAAAGACGAGGAATGGAAGACCAGCTCTCGCCGGCCGCTCGCCGACGATCTCCCGGCCGATCTGATCGCCCTCTATGACAAGATCCGGGCGGCGTCCGGCGGTCTCGGCGCGGCATTGCTTCGTTCCGGCCGGTGCGGTGGTTGCCGTATCGAACTGTCCGGTGGCGAGCGGGCCCGGGTCAAGGCGGCCGCGCCCGACGAAGTCGTCCGCTGCGACGAGTGCCGCCGGATCATGGTGCGCACGGAGGAGTCCGGTCTGTGACGTCACCGGCTGGCCTCGTCGGACCGGCGGATCGCCCGGCCGCCTCGCTGAGCGGCGGGGGTGAGGCGAGCACGTCCAGCGTCATCGTCGAGGCGGACGGTGGCGCCCGGGGCAACCCGGGACCGGCCGGATTCGGTGCCGTCGTCCGGGACGCCGCCACCGAGTCGGTGCTCGCCGAGCGCAGCGGATCGCTCGGCGTCACGACCAACAACGTGGCCGAGTACACCGGTCTCATCGAGGGCCTTGCCGCCGCTGCCGAGCTGGGCGCCCGCGATGTGACCGTACGAATGGACTCCAAGCTCGTCGTCGAGCAGATGTCCGGTCGCTGGCAGATCCGGCACGCCGGACTCCGGCCGCTCGCGGCGAGGGCGGCAGCGCTCGTGTCGGGGTTCGACGCCGTACGGTTCGAGTGGGTGCCCCGAGAACGAAACAAGCACGCGGACGCGCTCGCGAACCGGGCGATGGACGACGCGGCCGGCGTCGTCAGTGACCGAGGAGCGCCGGCCGAGCGTGCTACCCGATCGTGGACGCTGCCCGAGGGGACGCCCACTCGGATGATCCTTGTGCGGCACGGACGCACCGCGTACACGGCCGAGGGCCGTTACTCGGGACGCGGCGACGTGCCGCTATCGGAGGCGGGGTTCAACGAGGCGGTGGCCGTCGCCGCGCGCGTCGAGCGGCTCCTTCAGAGCGGGTCAGCGGATGCTTCGGCGCCGTCGAGCGCCGGGTCCGACCGGCCGTCGCTCGCCGCGATCATCACGTCACCGCTGGTACGGTGCACCGCCACGGCCGACAGCATCAACGCCAGATTCGGCGGCGACCGGCCGATCCGGATCGAGCCCGATCTGATGGAATGCGACTTCGGGGCGTGGGAGGGGCGCACGTTCGCCGAGGTGGCCGAGGGCTGGCCCGATCAGATGCAGCGGTGGCTCGACTCGCCCGCGGTAGCTCCGCCGAACGGTGAGTCGTTTCGAGCCGTGGCGACCCGGGTGCGCCGGGTCGCGGCCGGTTTGCGGGCGGCGTACCCATCTCAAACGATCGTGGTGGTCTCCCACGTGACGCCGATCAAGGTGTTGTTGCGCGACGCGCTCGCGGCGGGCGATGCGTTCCTGTATCGCCTGCATTTGGATCCGGCCGGGTTGTCGATCGTCGACTCGTGGCCGGACGGTGGGGTATCGGTGCGAACGGTCAACGACACAAGCCACCTCTAACAGGTGATTTCCGCGCTGGCACGCGCCGCGCGGAAGTCGAGCATCCCTTCGCCTTTGGTCCGCATATGAGGCCTAGATGGGGAAATGCCCCGAGGCTTGGCACGTTCGGTTACCGATGCCGGCTGTGTGCTTGTCGACTTGGTCTCCGCCCTCGCCTACCATCGGATCCCGTTGCTGCGTTGTGGTGACCGTGTCGCATCGTGGCGATCGCTGCACGTCGGGGGTGACTGCCGCCTCGCGCCTCTTCACCGATCGGTGGGTGACGGCGCGTTGCACGATCCAGGGAGACGACGTTGACAAGCTCCTTTGACGACCGGCCCGGCGAGGACGGCGGCGTGGGACTGGCCTCGACACAGGTGATGACGGTGAGCCCGCCAGCGACCGCACCGTCCTATCCGACCGGAGCCGAGGCGAAGCAGAAGAACAGCTTCGCGGTCACTGGCCTCGTGCTCGGGATCCTGCCGCTGGCGCCGTTCGGAATCGTGTTCAGCGTGCTGGGCATCATCCGCGCGGCGAAGGTGAAGGTCGGCATGACAATGTCGATCGTCGGACTGGTCCTGTCCGGGCTATGGGCCGGCGGCGGCATCGCCGCCGTGTTCGTCGTTCCCCACGTCGTCCGGGCGAACAACGCGGGATGTCAGATGTTGGCGCGATTCGACCAGGACTATCCGGCATCGAAGCTGGCCGCGGACCAAAGTGTCCCCGCGCAGCACCTCGCCGATCTACAGGCGTATTCGGCCGCACTCATGCGTGTCGCCACGGTGGCGCAGCACGCCGAGGTCCGTACGGCCGCGCTGACCGAACTCTCTGACGTCGAACTTCTGCAGCAGTATCTCGGTCAGGGCGCACAGCCGGACGCGGCGACACTTGCCAAGCAGAAGTCGGACAACGACGTTTTGCATACGGTATGCGGAGGCTTCTGACCGTCCACAACGGACGCTCAGTGACGAACACGCTCATGTCCGGCTTGAAATCGCTCGTACCGATAGGGTGCGGTCGGCCGTCCGGAACGCTAGAGTGACCGATCAAGTCTTCCCGGCCGAGAGGGACACGTGTCGTATCCGTGGCGCGACCATGGCCAGCGCATCCGTACGGAGGATTCCCCGTACGAACAGGGTGCACGCGAGACGTCATGGGCCGGCGATGGTAACGATGCGTATTGGTATGACTCCGCACGGCCACAAACGACCCGCGACAGTGTGCGGTTAGCCGACTCCGAGTCAACCGGACGGCACAGCCTCGACGAGTCACGCACCGGACCGCCGACGGCATCTCGGTCCTTCACCCAACCGCTGTGGCCGCCGCAGCAATGGGCCGAGCCGCGCTGGCCGGCAGACGGTCAATCGCCATCGGGTCAATCGCCGCGCGGTGACACCAACACGTGGTCCGCGTTTCCCGCCACGTCACCGCGCGGGCACGTCCCGGACAGCCAGATATCCGGCGAGATCCGACCGGTCATCGCTCGTTCGAGGTCGGCTCGCGCGCCGGTAGAGACCGACCGGGGCTGGAACGCCGGCAGCGGATCGACGTCGACAGCGGCCGGAGCCCGCCCGTACACCGCCCATCCGCACCACACCGACCCCGGCCGTACGGGCCACGGCACAACGACGCCCGGGGCGCGTTGGGCCGCTCCAGCTCCTCGATCCGCCCCGCCCGCCGGGCCACGGCACGCGTCGGCACCGCCGTACGCCCAGCGGTCGTCACCACCGACGTCCGGACCGCCCGGCCGGCAGCATTCGACTCCGCCGTACGCCCAGCATTCGACCCCGCCGTACGCGCAGCATTCGACCCCGCCGTATGCGCAGCATTCGACCCCGCCGTATGCGCAGCATTCGACGCCGCCGTATGCCCAGCGGTCCGTGCCGCCCATGCCGGGGCGACCGACCGCACCGCCTCGATACGGATCCGGTCCGCGCCGCACCGATATGGCGAGTCGGCCCGCGTCCGCGCCGCCGCTTCCGCGCCGAACGCCCGGGCAGAGCGCGCAGCCCGCTGTGCCGTCGACGAGCCCGGGCTCGGCGCCGCCCTTCGCGCAGCGCTCCGTCCCGCCGATGCAGCAGCGCTCGGCGCCACCGCTTCAGCAACGGTCGGTCCCACCGATGCAGCGGTCCGCGCCGCCGTTGCAGCGCTCTGCGCCGCCGTACCCGGATCAACGCACGGCGACGACCGGCGGGCAGGAACGTCTCAGCCGGCCGTACCAGCCGTCTACGTTCTTCGACGACGCGGCGCGGCCGGCTGCGCCGCCGGCGTCGTCGGCACGTGCCCCCGGTTACGCCGACGGCAAGCCTCGGCCCAACGGTGCGGCCGTAGCCGCACTCGTCTTCGGCATCTTCGGTGGCTCAGTGCTCGCCATCGTTCTCGGCTTTATCGGTCGGGCGCGCGCGAAGATCGTGGGCCGCGGCCGCGCGATGGCGACCACCGGCCTGGTGCTCGGAGTGATCTGGCTCGCCGTCGAAGCTGGGTTCATCGTCGCGGCGACGCATCCGGGCCCGCATGCCACCGCCAATAACCCGACCAGCTCGACGGCAACGGTCATGGATCCCGGATGCGCGATGGCCGAGGGATCCGGCGCCGCCGCGACCATGGAGGCCGATGCGAAGGCCGGCAACGTGACCAAGCTCGTTGCCGACTTTCACACCATGGCGAGCCTGATGACCGCGGCGCAAGCCAAGACGGCACGTCCGGCCGCGGCGGCCGCGATGAAGCAATTCGCCGCGGACCTGACGACCTATGCGGCGTCGCTCAGCAAGGGTCAGGCGTTCACCCAAGCGGAGATCAACAAATTCGTCGCCGACGCCGGCGCGGTCGACAAGGCCTGTAAGCCGTAGGTGGCCCCGGCGGTTCCGCGGAGGCGGCGGCTACGGCTTGTACGTACCGTCCGCGATGTCGGCAAGCTTCGGTAGCAACCACGGCGCGATGATGCGCTGGACGCCGGCCGGCGTGTAGTGCAGTCCGTCGCTGCGAATGCGGAGATTGCCGATCGTCCACGTGAACTTGCCGGTGGGGCAGACAAGCTTGTTGAGGTTCAGGATCGTCACCGTACGCGGGTGTTTCGCCTGCTCCTGGACGAGTAGCTGATTCCACGCGTCGACACGGGCCGGTGTGTCCTCCGGATAAAGGCTGCCGTCGGGTTTCTCGGCCCGGTGCGTGTACGCGGCGGTCAGCAGCACGACGGCGGCGCCCTTCGAGCCGGCGATCGTCACCGCCTTGTCGAGTTGCCCGAGCAGATACGCGTTGTAGGCCGGGTCACCCACGTGTTGGTACGTGCCGTTGAGCTTGCGATCCATCAGCTCCCATCGGTTGAGTTCGATCACCGACACATCCGGATCGTCCTTGTTGACGCTTTTCTGCCAACGACTCGGCCAATTCGTACAGCCGGGGTAGTTGGTATGCGGCGTGCCGAGTTCGAGAATGTCGGGCAGCGTCGCGATACCGCAGCCTTCGATCGCTCGTACGCTCGTCCACAGACCGGGATGCTTCGGCAGATACGTTCCGATGACCCAGGACACCGAGTCACCGAAGAACGTGACCCGCGGTTCGCTGCCCGAGGAGCCCTTCGTCCGGTCGATACGGTCCATCGGGACGTAGGCACCGACCTTGGACGCGGCCGGCTGCGGCTTCGTCGACGTGACGATGACCGGAGCCGCCGAGAGCGCCGGCGTCGGTGGCGGGATTGTGGTCAACACGACGGCGAACGCGGTCGCGCTCATCGCGAGAACGGTCACGCCGACCGGTGCCCGCCGTGGCAGCCGTCGCTGCACGAGGCGGGTCAGGCCACCTCGCCGGATCGGCTGCTCGATGACGAAGAAGCTGATGATCGAGATCACGAGAGTTGCCGTCAGCCGTACGGCGAGCAACGGCCACCGGCCGAGACCGGTCCGGTCGCTCGTGACGAATTCGAAGATCGGCCAGTGCCACAGATAGACGCCGTACGAGATGCGACCCAGCCAGACAAGCGGTGCCAGCCCCAGCAGCCACGCGGTCGGCGACTGTGGGCTGACGACGGCGTGCGCGATGATCAACGCGGTAGCGATCGCGATGGCCGCCAAGCCACCGTGGTAGAGCCAGGCGTCATTGTCGCCGGCGTCGTGCCACATCCACAGCGTCGTCGCGGCGCCCACGACCGCGAGCGCACCGAGCACCACGTGCCTGGACGCCCCCGCATGGCGGGGCACCGGTCGATCGTTGGTCGGCGCGAGGATCGCGGCCAACGCGGCTCCGATGAGCAGGGCCTGGGCCCGCGTGTCGGTGCCGTAGTAGTCGCGGCTGATCGAGTCGGGGGAGTAGAGCGCGACGGCGAGAAGCGCGGAGGCGACCGTCCCGACGCCGCACACCACCAGCAACACCCAGCGGGTACGGCGGGCCGCCAGCCACGCCAGCAGACCCGCGATGATCAGTGGCCACAGGACGTAGAACTGTTCCTCGATGCCGAGCGACCACGTGTGTTGCAACGGCGACGGCGTGGCAGTGGCGGCGACGTACCCGGTGCCGCGCCAGATCATCCGCCAGTTCGCCACGTACGCGATCGCGGCGAGGCCGTCGCCGCGCAGCAGCTTGAGGTCGTCGCTGTCGAGCAGGAAGTGACCGGCGATCGCCGTGGCGAGCAGCATCGCGAGCAGTGCCGGCATGAGCCGCCGCGCCCGCCGCGCCCAGAACCGGCTGAGTTTGATGCTGCCGTGGCGGACGTGCTCGGCGAGCAGCAGCGATGTGATGAGAAAACCGGACAGGACAAAGAACGCGTCGACACCGAGGAAGCCGCCGTTGATGCCGCCGACGCCGGCGTGGAACAGCACGACCGACAGCACCGCGAACGCGCGAAGGCCATCCAGCGCCGGGCTGTAGCCGAAGGCGGTGGGTGAGTGGTCGGACGAATTTCTCAAGGTCATTTAGTGGTGCTCCGAAAAGATTTGTCCCGATAGACCTTAACGACCGATGCCTGAGATAGGCCCTAGCAGCGCCAGTAATGCGTTGGCATCAGCGTCGGTCCCTCCGTAGGGTCAGCACGTGAAAGATCGGGCCGATCGTCGCGCCGCTCTCCTCGCCGGCGCCGCCGCCCTGGTCACCGTGTTCTTCTGGGCATCAGCCTTCGTCGCGATCCGTCAGGTCGGTCATGATTTCGGGCCCGGTGCGCTCGCCCTGGGGCGGCTGATCGTTGGCTCCGTCGTACTAGGCGTCGTCGTGCTCGCCCGGCGAAACCGTCCGCCCCGCCGGGGGCGTACCCGTGGTGGCGATATTGAAACCAGCGCGACCACCGCGGTGGCGGAGCCGGCGACGGCGGCGCAAGCCTCGATGTCGCGGCGCGAAACGTGGGTACGGCTGATTGCCATCGGGGTGCTGTGGTTCGGCGTCTACAACGTATCCCTGAACGCGGCCGAGCGGCGGGTGGATGCGGGGACAGCGGCGATGCTGGTAAACGTCGGACCGATCCTGATCGCGGTGCTTGCCGGACTGGTGCTCCGGGAGGGCTTTCCGAGCCAGCTCGTCATCGGTCTGGTCATCGCGTTCGCCGGTGTCGTGGTGATTGGTCTGGCTACCTCCGACGGTGGCGCCGCGGACGTTTGGGGCGTAGTGGGCTGCCTGGTCGCGGCGGTCGTCTATGCGGTGTCGGTGGTGACCCAGAAACCGCTGTTGCAGGCGATGTCGGCGCTGCGCGTGACGTGGATCGCGTGTACGGTCGGCGCGATTGTCTGCCTGCCGTATGCACCCGAGCTGGTCCGCGAAATCGGCCGCGCGGACCCGGCCAACGTGTGGTGGATCGTCTACCTCGGCGCGTTCCCGACCGCGCTCGCATTCACCACGTGGGCGTACGCCCTGGCCCGCACGAGTGCCGGCCGGCTCGGCGTCTCGACGTACGTGGTACCGCCGATCGCCATCCTGCTCGGATGGTGGCTCCTCGGCGAGGCGCCGGTCGGGTTCGCCTACCTCGGCGGCGCGCTGTGCCTGCTGGGCGTGTACGTGTCGCGTCGAACCGCACGGTCAGTCCGCCGGCGCCGGCAACTGGAGCCGCAGCCCGAGTAGTTCATCTCACCGGTGCGGCTCATGTCGCCGGTACCGCTCATGTCCACCGCATCGCTCATCGGCTCGGCGGGTACTCCTCTTCCTCGTCGAACTCGTCGCCTAGCTCCTCGTTCTCGCGCAGCGGGTCGTGTCCGAGTGTCCGCAACGTGTCCTGCCACGGGCCGCGGTCGGAGCCGGGCTCGGGCGGGTTCTCCAGGAGTTGGCTGATCTCGTCGACGACCTCGGCCATCAGGTCCTCGTCGGCCGGAGTCAGGTCGACCTTGCGCTTGCCGAGGATCCGCGACACGCCTTCGCCCAGCTCGCGTACATCGACGTCCGGCTCGTTGGCGTAGATCTCCACGCCCTCGCGCGTCTCGACCAGCCAATCGCTCAACTCCGGCGACGGCATCGTCACCAGGCGGTGGAACTCCTTCCACAGCTCGTCGCGTTCGGGATCGTTGCGGGTGTGCTTGGCCATGCCTCGCCATCCTTGATCGTCGTGGTGTCCGACCGTCGTCGGTGTGATCGGGATCGTCCTACTCGCTGTGTGCGCCCGGTCCGAGCGTGGTCGTCGCCGGACCGCCAACCCACACCGAGGTGAGGTTGCAGAATTCTCGGATGCCGTGCGCGGACAGCTCCCGGCCGTACCCGGAATGCTTGACGCCGCCGAACGGCAGCTCCGGATACGACGTGACCATGCCGTTGAGGAACACCATGCCGGAGTCCAGGTCTTGAACGAATCGCTCCTGCTCGGACGGGTCGGTCGTCCACGCGTTCGCACCGAGTCCAAAGTCTGTGCCGTTCGCGAGACGCACCGCCTCCTCATAGGAATCGACCCGGAACAGGCCGGCCACCGGGCCGAAAACCTCCTCGGACCACATGGCCATGTCCGGCGTGAGATCGGTGACCACGGTCGGCGGATACCACCAACCCGATTGGTCGGGCGCCTCGCCGCCGCACAACACCGCGGCACCCTTGCCGACCGCGTCGGCCACCTGGGCCGCGACATCGTCCCGACCGGCCCGCAGAGCCAGTGGACCGACGTCGGTCTCGGCGTCCATGGGGTCGCCTACGGTCAGGAGCGTCATGTGTGCCACGAACGCATCGGTGAACTTGTCGTACACGTCGGAGTGCACGATGAAGCGTTTCGCGGCGATGCACGACTGGCCGTTGTTCTGGCAACGGGCAGTGGTGGCCACCTTGGCCGCGGCCTCGATGTCGGCCGACGGCATGACCACGAACGGATCACTGCCGCCGAGTTCCAGCACCATCTTCTTGAGTTCGCGTCCGGCGATCGCGGCGACCGATCGGCCGGCGGCTTCGCTGCCGGTCAGCGTCGCGGCCTTGACCCGCCGGTCGCTCAGCACGCCCTCCACCGCGTCCGCGCCGATGAGCAGCGTCTGGAAGCTGCCATCCGGGAACCCGGCCCGGCGGAACAACTCCTCCATGAACAACGCGGTCTGCGGCACGTTCGACGCGTGTTTGAGCAGTCCGGCGTTGCCCGCCATCAGGGCCGGCGCCGCGAATCGCATGGCCTGCCAGAGCGGGAAGTTCCACGGCATGATCGCGAGTACGGGACCGAGCGGTCGGTAGATCGCGTACGCCTGGTTGGCGCCCACCGCAGCGGCGTCGGCCGGCTCGGCGGCCAGGAACCGTTGGGCGTGCTCCGCGTAGTAGCGGCAGGCCTTGGCGCACTTGGTGACCTCAGCCTTGGCCGAGGCGAGCGTCTTGCCCATCTCGGTGGTCATCATCGTCGCGATGCTGTCGACCTCGGCGTCGAGGATGCCGGCGGCGGCAACCATCCACTCGGCCCGCTGGCCGAACGTGGTGCGGCCCAGCGCGGCGAAGCCGGCTTCGGCGGCGGCGAGTCGGCGGTCGATCTGGTCGGGCGGCAGCGCGTCAAACGCCTTGAGCTGCTCGCCGGTGGTGGGGTTGACGGTGGCGATGGGCACTTCGACGCTCCTCACGGACGCGGATCAGTCCTGATCAACCTCTCACAGCTTCCCGGGTTGCGGGAGGGCAAACGCCACGGTCGCTCGCGGGCGTCCGATCCCGGCCGGTAGACAAGGTCACAGAGGTCCTATCGGCCAAGATATGCCAGCGGGACTCCGGGGAAACCTCCGCCCCGCAGCCTGGGCTCGCGGCGCTAGGTGGTGCCCGTGAGACGCAGCGTCAGCCACAGCGCACCGCAGGCCGCCAGAAGGCACGCCGGCACCGTGAGGGCGCCGAGCGCCAGAAACGTACGGATGTCCGGTACGTGATCACGGGCGTGCAGCACTTCGCGCCACAGCAGGGTTGCGAGAGACCCGACGTACGTCAGGTTTGGCCCGATGTTGACACCGAGCAGCACGGCGAACACGAGCCCGGGGGAGTGCGCGACGACGGGCACCAACAACAGTGTCGCCGGCAGGTTGTTGACCAAGTTCGCGAGCACCGCCGCCAGTGCGGCGGCACCCAACAGTCCGACGAACGTCGGTGCCGACGGAGCCCATTCGGCGACGACATGGCCGAGCCCGGTGTCGCGGACGGCCAACACGACGATGCCGAGTGCGAAGACGAACGCGCAGAACATCGGGTTGGACGCGAGGAACAGTCGACCGGCGACTCGACCGCGCTCGCTCCGGTCGGTCGTCGCGACATCCCGTACGGCGAGGACGAGCGCTCCGGCCAGGGCCACCCATGCCGGCGCTACGCCGAGTGGTTCGAGGGCGGCAAAACCGACGAGAGTCAGCGCCAGGACCGACAATGCGAAGCGGGGCGCGGGCGGTGCCGGTTCGAGCCCGACAATGGCACCTGCGCGCCCGCCGTCGGCGACCGGTTCCGGGTCGGAACTCGTGAGGTCGGCCGCGAAGAAGCGCCGGAAGATCACGTACTCGATGGCGATCGCAACGATCCACGGCAGCGACATCAGGACACCGAACCGTACGAAACTCACCCCGCTTGCGGCAAATGCCAGCAGGTTCGTCAGGTTGGCGATCGGCAGCAGCAGCGACGCCGAGTTCGCCAGATGGGTGCAGGCGTAGACATGTGGTCGTGGCCGTACCCGCAGTGTCTGTGCCGTGAGCAGCACGACCGGCGTCAGCAGCACCACCGTGGCGTCGAGGCTCAGGACCGCGGTCGTGAGCGACGCAATCAGAAAGACCACCGCGAGCAGGCGCTGTGCGCTGCCGCGACTGACCCGGGTCGCGACCGCACCGGCCCAGCGGAAGACCCCGGCCCGATCGGCGGCGTGGGCGAGCACGAGTACGGCGGCCAGGAAGCCGACGGTCGGACCGAGTGCCCCGAGTTCATCGAGCGCTTGTCGCCCGGACACCACTCCCACGACGACGACCAACGCCGCCGCCGGCACGGCTGCCACCGCCTCGGGCAGCCGGTTCGGCCGCAGTGTGGCGAACACCAGCACTGCCGCGAGCAGCACGACCGCGATGAAGGTGGTCACGCGAACGCTTTGACAAGCAGGATGATGCCGACGACGAACGCGAGGGTCACGATCACGGCGCGCAGGATGACAGGTGGGAGCCGGCGCGCCACACGAGCGCCGACATAGCCGCCGACGATCGTGGCCGGCGCGAGGATGAGGACGTCAACCCAGTCCACCGGGCCGTAGAGTGCGAAAACGAGGACCGTGATCAGTCCGACGAGTGCGGAGATCGCGTTCTTGAGTGCGTTGATGCGCTTGAGGCTCTCATCCAGGATGAGTCCGAGCGCCGCCACAAGCATCACGCCGAGCGCTGCGCCGAAGTAGCCGCCGTAGACGGACCCGACCCCGACGAGCAGGTGCAGCGTGACCGTCCGCCGGCGCGGCGACATATCTCGCGGGTGGCCGACGACATTGCGCAACCGTTGCTGGAAGGCGAGTACGAAGGCCGCCCCGATGACCAGAAACGGGACGATGTCCTCGAAAGCCGTGGCGGGCGTCACCAACAGCAGAACGCAGCCGAAGACCGAACCGATCACACACGTCGGGAACAGCCACATCAATGGGCGGCGGCCGCGGGAGTCGGCCAGTTCGGCGAGATCCATGCGGCTGCCGTAGACGGATGCGGTGTATCCGGGGAACACCGCGACCGAATTCGTCACTGTGGCGGCCTTGGCCGGCAGACCGGTCGCGAGTAGGGCTGGGAATGTGATGAGTGAGCCGCCGCCGGCGATCGCGTTCACCGTGCCGGCGCCGAGACCGGCGACCAGCAGGAATGCGATGTGGGCGGCGCTCATGGGCGCTTACGTTAGATCCCGCCGGGGTGGGCTGGCGAATCATGGACCGGCGGCGCGGGCGCCGCTGCGGCGTGCGACGACGACGTCGTGGTCATCGACGTCGGTGACGACGAAGCCGGCGTCGCGCAGTTCTACGTCGAAGGCATCAGCGGACACGAGGAACCCGTCGAACGTCTCGACTTCTTCGCGGATCACGGCCTCGTCACGCGTGACGCGATAGGTAAAGCGCCATTCGATCGCGCCGGGCCGGCTCTCGATACACGTCACTTCGCCGGAGTAGATGTCCCCGCCGAGGTGCCATGCGGGAAGGGTGGCATACGGCCGGCCGGGCGCATCCGGTGGCCGTTGTAGGACGAGCGTTGCGTCCGGGGTGAGCGCGACCGCCAGGGCCGCCAGCGCCTCGGCCCGTTCGTCACGATCGAGCGTGCCCATTGTGTTCAGGCAGAGCCCGAAGTCAGCCACCTGACGCAGACCGAGATCCTGGATCGGACGGGCATGCACGCGTACGTGTTCCAGCAGCTCCGGCCGCCCGGCTAGCCGGCTCAGAAGGACCGTACGCATGCTGCGAGTCGGTTCGACGGCGTGTACGGTCACGCCGCAGCGCTTGGCCAGCAGCTCGGTCGCGAGCCCGGTGCCGGCGCCGACGTCGAGCGCACCGACCCGTGGCCGACCGAGCCACCGGGACAGGACCGCGTCCGCCCGCTGTACGTATCGAGTCGCTTGGAGCAAGTCGTAGAACTCGGCGGTGACTTCGTACGAGCCCATAGTCGAAGCCTGCCAGGCCGCCGGCCGATCGCGGCGCGTACTCGCGTGGTGCCGACATTTGCGTCGACTTTCGACCATGCGCCGACGATCTCGGGGGCCGGCGTCCGGCAGAGGCTAGAATGATCTACGACGGACGAGTTGGCTGGGCGGTCGCGTCGGCGGGCAACCGCCGCCGAGGAACGTCCGGGCTCCATAGGGCAGGGTGGTTGCTAACGGCAACCCGGGGCGACCCGCGGGACAGTGCCACAGAAAACAGACCGCCGCCCGCGTCGCGGCCGCTTCGGCGGCTCGCGACCGGCCGGTGAGGGTGAAACGGTGGGGTAAGAGCCCACCAGCATCCCGGGTGACCGGGATGGCTCGGTAAACCCCACCCGGAGCAAGGTCAAGAGGGTCGTTGTCGCAAGGCGACGGCCTGCGCAGGCGTTTGAGGGCGGCCCGCCCGAGCCTGCGGGTAGACCGCTAGAGCCTGTCGGCGACGGCAGGCCGAGATGGATGGCCGCCACCGGTCGGTGCCTCGGCATTGATCGGGACAGGACCCGGCGTACAGGCCGACTCGTCCGTCCTATCCCAGACCATCGATCTCGCGATGTCGTTGAGCTGCACCCGTGAACCGTCTATACGGGCCAACGATTCGAGGAAGCGACCTGCCCACTCGTGGTGGTGGCCCGGGTCGTCACCTCCTCGACGTCGCTCACTGGACCGGCCGCACCTCGATCTTCCGATCGCAGACCTTCGACGCCTCGGTGGCGAGCTTGAGCGCCACATCCAGATCGGGGACCTCCCACACCCAGACGCCGGCGAGGTACTCCTTCGACTCCACGAAAGGCCCGTCGCTGAACACCGCCTGCTCGCCCCGGTTGTCGATGACCGTGGCTGTGTCGGTGTCCGCGAGTCCGCCCGCGAAAACCCAGTAGCCCTCGGGCGATCAGTCGTTCGTTGAACGCGCTGATGGCAGGCCGCCTGTCCGTGCTGCCGGGATTGCTCTTGTCATCGATCACGGAAACCAGGTACTGCATCTGAAGATCATCTCCTGTGGTGTCACGACAGCGTGGTTCGGTGGTCAGGGACTTCAGGCCGTTGCATACCGCGGGCGCCCGGCCGGCCGGTAGACCTGGATCGTCACGCCCTTCGAGTCGACCCGCGACTCGACCAGGTCGAGCGCAAGATCCGGGCCGGTCTCCGGGAACAGTCTCGCGCCCTGGCCGAGGATCACCGGGATCACGATCAGAGTCATCTCGTCGACCAGATCGTTCTCCAGCAGCCACCGGGTCAGGGCGCCACTGCCGTGCACCTGCAGCTCACCCCCAGGCTTCGCCTTCAGCTCACCGATGGCCACCGCGAGGTCACCGCGGAGAACGGTCGTGTCCTCCCAACGCGGCGCGGTGAGCGTGGTCGAGGCAACGTACTTGGGGGCCTCGTTCAAGGCCA
This sequence comes from uncultured Actinomycetota bacterium, assembly GCA_963724705.1. GTDB lineage: Bacteria > Actinomycetota > Actinomycetes > Mycobacteriales > Micromonosporaceae > DASQPR01. The sequence continues at coordinate 511,842 of CAVRVS010000001.1, read as the reverse complement.
CGCCGATCGGATGTGTGCGCATCTGGTCGGTCGATCCCCAGGAGCCGGCGAACAACTCGTAGGTGCGCCGGCCGAACAGGAACGCCTCGGCGCGCTGGTAGGTCTGCGTGATGAACGTCCGGGTCTCGTCGTCACCCGCCCCCCGGGCCCATCCGCCGCGCTCGAATCCATTCCTGCGGTCCTCATCCGACGCGCCGCCGTTTCCCTGCATCACTCCATCGATGGTGACCTGAGTCATGGTCGTCAGCTTCATGATCGCGGTTCCTTCGCCTTGGCGCCGCCCCTTGTGGGCGGCCTCACCCCTGCTACGAACACCACCGCCCCGATCCGACACCGCCTCCCGGAATTCTTCGAAGAATGATCCGCGACGCCGTATACGAGAGCGGACTGAAGATCAGCGCGCATTTGCTGGGTTTGACGGCGTACCGGCCGGATCGTCCGTCCGTACCGGTGCAGTGGTGAGATTCCACGGCGATCCGCTGGGCGATATGCGCCGGCCCCGGGTGCCAGTGGCACTCGGGGCCGGCAGTCACGGCTTCCCCCACAAACCGTGAGTCAGGGTTACTGCGCTGAGGCCGCAAGACCCCATTGCTGGGTGTTGTACGTGAAGAACGAGCCAGCCTGGTTGTCGCGGATGTTGATGTACTGGTTCGTCGAGACCATCAGGTTGGGCTTGCGGTAGAGCGTCAGGTCGACGAACGCCTTGGTGAGAATGGTGTCCTGCTGGTTGAGCAGGGCCGCCTGCTTCGTTGGGTCGAGTTCCACGGCCATCTGGTCCAGCAGTTGGTCGGACTGCGGGTCGCTCCAGTGTGTGAAGTTGTTGCCCGCGTCCTTGTACCACAGGTCGTGATCGGCCGACAGCAGCGGGTTGCCGGAGAAACCGAACTGGATGATGTCGAAGTCGAAGTTCGACAACGATGCTCCGAGGTCCGCGCTGACCTTGTCGGTGACCTTGATGCCGATCTGCGACAGGTACTGCGCGATGAGCTGTGCCGACTGGTCGCGGACTGCGGTGTCGGTGTGCACGAAGTTGATCGTCACCGGCTCGCCGCCCGGGGTCATGAGCGTCGAACCATTCAGCGTGTAACCGGCCTGCTGCAGGATCTGCTTCGCCTTGTCGACGTTGCCGGTGCCCTCGTCGGGTGCTGCCGCCTTCGTCACGTCCTGGTAGCCGGTCTCGCCCGGGAACATGTTGTGGCTGTAGAGGATCTTTGCGCTCGGGAAGAACGGTTTGATCGTCTTGTCGATCATGTCCTGGATGTTGATCGCGTCGAACACGGCCTCACGGAGCGCCGGGTCCTTCAGGAATTTGCTCGTGCTGTTGACCTCGAGGTGCTCGAAGCCGAACCCGGCCGACACCTCGTAATTGACGCCCGGAATCTGGCTGAGCTGCTGCACGGTGTCCTGGTCGGGCTGGATGTTCAGCGCCTGGATTTCCTGGTTCTGCAGCGCCGGGACGTCCTGCGTCTGGTCGGTGATGTACTTGAAGGTGAGCGTCTTCAGCGTCGTCTTGTCAGCGCCGTACCACGCGGTGTTCGGGACGAACGTCGCGGACTGCTGGGACTGCACGTTCGACAACTTGTACGGGCCACCGGACCAGTCGGTCGGCGGAGCGTTCCATACCTTGAACGCGGCCTCGAGCTGAGCGTCGGTGTCCAGACCGCCCACCTTCTGCTTGGCGAACCACGCCGGCAGGAGCTCGCTGAACAGGCCCTTCCAGTCGGAGTACGGCTTCGAGAAGGTGAGCGTCACGGTCTCGCCGTTGTCCGAGCTCGCGATGTTGCTGATCTGGTCGTAGCCGGTGCTACCCACGATCGGGATGTTCTTGTCGTGGCCGTTGAGGGACTTCCACAGGTAGATGAAGTCGTCTGCGGTGATCGGCGTGCCGTTGTTCCACTTGGCGGTCGGCTTCAGTTTGTAGACCACCGTCTGCGGACTTGTGCTGGTGATCTGCGGCTCGCTCGCCAAGAGATCCGAGTTGTAGACGATCTTGCCGCTGGGCAGCAAGGTGAACGGACTGGGCGCGATGAGCGCGACCTGCTGAGTCGTCTCGAGGACGTTGCCGTCGGAGCTGTTGGTGTTCCAGGTCGACGGATACTTGCCCAGCGCGACGACGATGTCGCCGCCGTCCTTGCGGGGGCCGCTGTTGCATGTGTCCGGGTTGGTAGCGCATGCCGAATACCCGGCCGACGCGGTGGACTGTGAGCCGCCGTTCGATTTGCTCGTGCCACACGCGGCGACGCCGAGCAGACCAACAGCAGAAAGAGCGATGAGACCGGTAAGCCTCTTCGTCCCTAGGCGCATGTCTCCTCCAGATTTGTACCGCGAGCAACCAACTGGAACACGCCGACCGCATGGAACGGCTAACGCGGGTGCTGCGGTGTCTCAAGGAAACGTCGGGCCGTTGGTCTCACTGTGGATTCACAGGAAACCTTGACGGGCTCGTTACGGCTGTGGCGCACCGCTGTGACGTACGGGCAGATCCCAGGCAGTTTTCAGGAACCGAACAGCTCGTATTGAGGGGGCCGTTAGAGGGATGCGTATGTCTAGGTGACGCCGTGCCCGCTGTCGCCATGTCATGAGTGACCATCCGAATTGGACGGAAATGCGAGGCGCGCGGCGTCGCCGGCGGTCGAATGGCCACCGCTCAACGGCCCATCGGCGTCGAACCCACACGCCTCGGCCAGCAGCACGTCGATGCCGGCGGCCGTCGGCTCGGGCAAGGTTCGGTGGGCGCTCACCCGGCCAACGCCAGCCCGGCCCGGGAGGCGATGCAACCGCGTAGCGACGGCCCGAAGCGAATCTGTGAAGCATCGTCAACCGGCCCCCGGTCGCCCTACCCTGGATCCGTGGGGTTGGCAACGGCGCCGACCGCCAGTCAACGCAGATGTGCGTCGAGCGGCGGACGGAGACGCGGATGGACAGACTCAGCTCCGGGCAGCGAATCAGCGGCGGCGAAGCGTTGACGTCGCCGAACGGCCGCTACAAAGTAGCCATGGAGACCGACGGCAACCTGGTCATGTACGACGTCGACAAGCCGGTGTGGGGATCGAACACCGCCGGATCGGGTGCCAACATCACGGAGATGCGCGACGACGGCGAGTTGGTCATCTATCACGAGGGCGACAAGCCGGCGTGGCGCAGCCGCACGAGGGGTCACGAGGGGGCGGTGCTCGCCCTACAGGACGATCGTGATCTTGTCGTGTACGCCGCCGATGGCAAGAAACTATGGTCAAGCCGTACGTTCGTGGCGTCGTCCGCCGACACCGCGGTGCCGCCGACCCGTTCCGCCCCGTCGTCGAAAAACCTTGCGCCGGTACGTCCACCTGACGCCGCAGCGAAGCGGGGCAATCGCCGGGACTGATCGGACTCCCGAGGAGGGCGCGTTAGTTCGGCGCGCTGGTGACCTCGCGCCTTGCCGCTGTCCGTATCCGCAGCGTACGGACGGAACGTTGCGTCATCGATGCATGTCGATGGCGCAGATGGTGACACTCGGGGCTCCTGAGCCGCTAACCCTCATGTGACCGCCTTTAGGATCACGCACGCAGGCTTTTTCCATTCACGTGGAATCTTCGAGTCGAAGACGCCAAAAGTTGCCGCCCGATCGTGCGGCCGACTCGGTCATCCGCGGCGAACGGAAGTGTCGGCCAGAATGCGTCCGCATGCGAGGGGGATGGACGCGTGGCAGTCGGCACGTTGGTGGGGGGAGGATCGCATGTCGTTGTATCAGGTCTCGACGCGTGCGAGCCGTCGTCGGCGGATCGGTGCGTGGCTCCGAACGCGATGGGGTCGGCGGGTCGGATCGGGTCGTCATCAGCAGACCGGTGATGTCTCGTCCCGCTACGCCTACACGCCGAAGGTGGTGCAGCACGCGTTCGTACCGCCTGGTCCGCCGTCGTCTTCGGACGTGGTCGGCGTGGATGTCGATGCGCTAGTGACATCGCAATCAACGGTGAAGCTGTCCGTCCCGACAGTCAAGCAGCGGCCCGGCTCGGCCGCGTCCGGCGCCGCGACGCCCCCGCCGAGCCGCCCCGACGCGGCGACTACGGGGGAGCAACCGTCGACCAACAGAACGCCGAAGGTGCCACAACAGCGCCCGCCGAGCCGTCCGACATCGGTCTACCCGAACGCTTATCGCGCGCGGTGAGCCTTTCCACATCGGTCAGCGTCGTAGCCGTGGCGGGTGCCGTCGATGGCTGATATGCGGTTGCGTGCCGCACGGCCGGCCGAGGCCGGGGTGCTGAGTGAGATAGCGCAGCGATCGAAGGCGTACTGGGGTTACGACGCGACGTTTCTCGAGGCGTGCCGCCCCGGTCTCACGTTCAGCGAGGACAAGGTACGCCAGGGCCGTTTCGTGCTCGCCGAGCAACATGGGTCGGCGCTCGGATGTGCATCGGACGCCCAGGCTGGGATGAATGCACGGATTGTGGGGTTCTACGAGCTAGTTGGCGACCCGCCGGAATTCGACCTCAGTAATTTGTGGGTCCAGCCGGATTCCATCGGCACCGGCATCGGCCGCGTGTTGTGGACTCATGCGATGAGCGCGGCTCGCGAGTGCGGTGGCACAACGGTCATGATCGAGGCCGAACCTAACGCGCTCGGTTTCTACGAGGCCATGGGTGCCGTACGGATCGGCGAGGCGCCGTCCAGTTCGATTCCCGGCCGGATGCTGCCGTTGCTGAGATTCGTGCTGTGAGGAGCCGGAAAGAGCCTGACGGGCGGGTCCGCGACAGCGGCCGTCCCGCCCCCGTGTTATCAGGCGGCCGTGTGGCGGACCCGCCCGTCACCCGCTCATCGTGGCAGCGGCGCGCCGCTGTTGTCCGGGAATTGCATGATGTCGGGACCGGTCACGGGTGGATGGTTGCCGGCTCGGTGGTTGGTCACGCTCGAGGCCGGGTAGAAGCGTGGCGGTAGATCCGGCGGTCGGGGCGTCGCCGACCTGGGGGGAGGCGTACATGGACGGGTCGCAGATGGGCATCACAGTCGACACGGGTGACTCGGTCGCACCGTACGAGCAGATTCGCGTGCAAATCGCGGACCACGTCCGGACGGGACACCTGGCGTCCGGGACGCGGCTGCCGACCGTACGTCGGCTTGCCGAAGATCTCCACGTCGCCCCCGGCACAGTCGCGCGCGCCTATCGGACCCTGGAAGAAGACGGCGTCATCGAAACGCGGGGCCGGCACGGCACGTTCGTCGCCGCGACCGGCGATGCCGCGGCGCGTGCCGCATTCGCGGCCGCGGTCGACTTCGTGGCCCGAGCGCGCCGACTCGGTCTCGACCGCACCGCGACGCTGGCTGCCGTGGAGGCGGCGATCGCGGCGACCGCGGCCGTGCACTGATCGCGCCGGCGCTCGCGTGCCCGCCCAAGTCGGGATCGCGGTCGTAGCGGCAACCGGGGAACGAGTTGCGCCGCACACGTGATCCGGTCCGACCGCGGCCCGCACGGTGCCGATGAGAACGTCCTGATCGGTCGCGAACGGCAGCAGGGTCGGCGCGGCGGTCTGCGACGGACACACCTCGTCAGGCCGGTCTGGTCGTCGGTCATGCCGGCTCTCGGGCGGATCAGCGACCGAGATCGTACGCGGACGGCGTGTCGCACCGAAAAAGTTTTGTGTCGCCCAGAGGCCGATTTGGCGGCGATCCCGGCCGCGTCCAGCGTCCAGTCGAGCGGGGACACAAATCTAGAACCGTTGGTACGCAAAGGAATCTCGCACTGCCGGCAGTCGCCGGTGCCGTCATCGGTGCGCGGCGCCCGATTCTTGGCTGATTGCATCCAATGTGGAAGCCGTATGGCATTTCGCCTGAATCGGTAGCGGATGAGAGGTTTGCCGTGCACAGTGATGTCATGAGTAGCAGTGGGGTTGGCGGCGCGTATCCGGGCTGCGCCAAAACCGCTGTGGTCGTCGACGGACGGGCGCCCCGCTCGCCGCGACGAACGTGACGTACACCGGAGAGGTTCCCAAGGGAGGGACATGATGGCCGCAGCTTCCGAGGCCACGATCATGCCGGCCGTGATTCGCGCGGCGGGTAGGACGGTCGCGGCCGCGAAGAGCGCCGCGACGAAGACGGGTGCCAAGCCGGCGTCCGCCACGAAGAATACGGTGCGTGCGACGGTCGCCAAGAAGGCCGGTCCGGCAAAATCCACCGCAAAGAGGACGGCGGCGGCAAAGTCAGCGCCGGCGAAGAAGACGACCGCCCGCAAGGCCACCGCGACCAAGTCTGCTTCCACCCGCAAGGCGACACCGGCGAAGAAGACGACCGCCACGAAGTCAACGACCGGCCGCAAGACGACGACCGCCAAGAAGACAACGGCGGCTCGTAAGACGACGGCCACGCGCACGCCGGCGGCGAAGAAGACGACGGCCGCGAAGAAGACCACGGCGACCAAGCGGACGCCGGCGGCGAAGAAGACGGCCGCAGCGAAGAAGACGACCGCAGCCAAGAAGACCACGGCCGCGAAGAAGACCACGGCGACCAAGCGGACGCCCGCGGCGAAGAAGACGGCCGCAGCGAAGAAGACCACCGCTGCACGCAAGTCGACCGCGCCGCGCGCCACGACCGCGAAGCGGACGGCGCCGGCCAAGAAGACGACGGCTCGCGCTACTGCGACCAAGCGGACCACGGCCGCTCGCAAGACGACCGCGCGGAAGGCGACGACCGCGCGCAAGTCGACCGCTCGCAAGGCGACAGCTCGAAAAGCCACGGCCACGAAGCGCGCTCCGGCTCGCAAGACGGCGACCGCGCGGCCGGCCGCGAAGCGGACAACCGCGGCGAAGTCGACCGCACGCAAGGCGACCGCTCGCAAGGCCACGGCCCGGAAGGCGACGACCGCGCGCAAGACCACGGCGGCGGCGCGCAGTACGGCCGCGAAGCGTACGACCGCGAAGGCCACGACCGCCCGGAAGGCGTCACCGGGCCGCCGGACCGCCGCCAAGAAGGCATCGCCGACCGCGCGCAAGGCGACGGCCCGCAAAGCGACCGCTCGAAAGGCCTCGCCAGCCCGCCCGACCGCCGCCAAAAAGGCACCGGCCACCCGCGGCGCCAGCGGTCGCACGTCCACGGCACGCAAAGCGACCGCGCGTAAGGCGACGGCTCGTAAGGCGACGGGACGGAAGACGACGGCAGCCGCTCGGTCGACAACTGCGCGCCGGACGACCGCAACGGCCCGCACAACCGCCCGCAAAGCACCGGCGCGCAAGGCCACCGCGCGCAAGGTGACGGCCCGTAGGGCGACCGCTGGTTCGGCGACTCGGGCGACTGGGCGACGGACCGCCAGCCGGACCGTGAAATCGACCGCCGCCAAGCGCGCGGCGCCGGCGAAGAAGGCACCGGCCCGCAAGGCCGGCGCGCGTCGGACGGCGACCAAGCGGACGGCACCGGCGTCGCGCTCGACCGGCACGCGCTCCACGGCACGGGCCGGCGCGATCGCGCGGGGCCGTTCGACGACGGGTCGGTGACGACCGGAGCACTGCGCCGCTGGTATGACTGAGCCATGGTCATCCGCCGGCTCATCGCGCCGAGTATCGATTTCAGTGCGCTGCGCCGCGAGTTGAAGCTGCCTACGCAGTTTTCGCCCGCGGCGCAGCGCGAAGCCGACGATGTCGCGGCCCGCGGCCCGACGATGCCGGCGGTGGACCATACCGACATCGCGTTCGTGACCCTTGACCCGCCGACGTCAATGGACCTCGACCAGGCGATGTGTCTGCAGCGCCGGCCCAGGGGATACCGCGTGTGGTACGCGATCGCCGACGTCTCGGCGTTCGTCGCACCGGGTGGTGCGCTTGATCGACGACACCTGGGAACGCGGCCAGACGGTGTATCTGCCGGACGGTCGCGTGCCGCTGCACCCGCCGATCCTGTCCGAGGGCGCCGCCAGCCTGCTGCCCGATCAACCGCGTCCAGCGGTCGTGTGGACGATCGATCTCGACGCCGACGGTGCGACGACGGCGGTCCGCGTGGAGCGCGCCGTCGTACGCAGCCGGGCCAAGCTCGGCTATCCAGCCGTACAGGCGGATGTCGCGGCCGGATCCCTCGACGAACCGATCGCGTTGCTGCCCGAAATAGGTGCCCTGCTCATCGAGCGGGGGCTGGCGCGCGGTGCCATCAACCTGCCGATTCCGTCGCAAGAGGTTGAGCCGGTCGACGGCGGGTGGGAGCTTGTCCTGCGGGCACCCGATCCGGTCGAGGACTTCAACGCGCAGATATCGCTGCTGACCGGCATGGCCGCCGCCCAGATCATGATCGAGGGCAAGGTCGGGCTGCTGCGTACGATGCCGGCGCCGACACCGGAGGCGATCGCCAAACTCAAGGCGGCGGCCGGACCACTCGGTGTCGCCTGGCCGGCCGGTGTTTCGGCCGGTCGCGTGATCGGCGCAGTGAACGGCAACGACCCCCGCGGTGCGGCATTTCTCGGCCAGGCGGCCGAACTGATGCGGGGCGCGGGCTACGCGGCCGTCGACGGATCGGTTCCCGAGTTGCATCGAGCACGGCGGGGTGGCCGCCCCGTACGCCCACGTGACGGCGCCGCTGCGGCGGCTCGCGGACCGCTACGCCACCGAGGCGTGCCTCGCGCTGTTCGCCGGGACGGAGGTGCCCGATTGGGTCCGCCCGGCCCTGCCGAAGCTGCCCGATGTGATGGCGGCGACCGACCGCGTGGCGAACACGGCCGAGCGCGGCGCGGTGGATCTGGCCGAGGCGGTGCTGCTCGCCGGCCGAGTCGGGGAGCGGTTCGACGCGGCGGTCCTGGACGTGGACGGCTTCAACCACGTACCGGAACATGCGCATGGTGCTGAACCGGCCAAGCCGCCCAGACCGCCGCGTGGCACGGTGGCGCTCGACGCTCCGGCCGTGCGGGCCCGCTGCGAGGGCCCTGGCCTGGTCGCCGGCGAACGGTTGCCGGTCTGGCTCACGGTTGCTGATCCGGTCGAGCGCCGGGTGCTCTTCGAGACGGTCGCCCCGGTCGAGAATCGAGTGGTATGACAAGACGGTGCGCGCTGCGCCCGAAAACGCACAATCGGCTGGGCGATGAGCATCGGCTGGTATCCACTGGACGAAGGGATTCGTGACCGTGGTCGACAACGGCTCCGACATCGTGGCTTTCCGCAGTGCGCGGGACTTCCTGCTCGCGCACCGCGGCGACTACGCGACCGCGTACGAGCAGTTTCGGTGGCCGAGGCTGACCGACTTCAACTGGGCCCGCGACTGGTTCGACGGCGTGCTCGCGGTCGAGCACGCCGACGAGACCGCGCTGTGGGTCGTGGAAGAGGACGGCAGCGAGGAGAAGCTGACGTTCGCCGACATGTCATCGCGGTCGTCGCAGGTCGCCGGGTGGCTGCGCGGGAGCGGCGTGGGTCGCGGTGAGCACGTGCTGCTGATGCTCGGCAACCAGGTCGAACTGTGGGAGACGATTCTCGCCGTGATCAAGCTCGGCGCGGTGATCATTCCGGCTTCGACGTTGCTCGGTACGGACGACCTCGCCGACCGAATCCATCGCGGCCATGTTTCACACGTGATCGCGCGGAGTGTCGACATCCCGCGCTTCGAGGGCATCCACGGCGGCTGGACCCGCATCGCCGTCGGCGAGCCGACCGGGGGATGGCTGCGCTACGACGACGCCTACGACTCCCTGGACGATTCGAGTGAGGACGCCCAGACCCCGGCCAGCGATCCGTTGTTGCTCTACTTCACGTCGGGCACGACGGCCCAGCCGAAGCTCGTCGAGCACACCCAGACGTCGTACCCGGTCGGGCACTTGTCGACGATGTACTGGATCGGCCTGCAGCCCGGCGACGTACACCTGAACATCTCGTCGCCGGGCTGGGCCAAGCACGCCTGGAGCAACGTCTTCGCGCCGTGGAACGCCGGCGCGACCATCCTCATCGTGAACCAGGCCCGGTTCGCCGCCGGCCCGCTGCTGGACACGATCGTGCGCTGCGGGGTGTCGACGTTCTGCGCACCGCCGACCGTCTGGCGCATGCTCATCCAGGCCGATCTGCCGGCGTGGCGCGTGCCGATGCGCGAGTGCGTCGCCGCCGGCGAACCGCTCAACCCAGAGGTGATCGAGCAGGTACGCGCCGCGTGGGGGATCACCGTTCGGGATGGCTACGGCCAGACCGAGACGTCGGCCCAGATCGGCAACACCCCGAATCAGCCGGTCAAGCCCGGGTCGATGGGCCGGCCGCTGCCGGGCTACCGGATCGTGCTGGTGGATCCGGTGACGAACGAGCGCGGCGACGAGGGTGAGATCTGCATCGACCTGTCCGCCCGGCCGACGGCACTGATGACCGGGTATCGAGACTCGGAGGAGCGTACGGCCGAGGTCATGCGCGACGGCGTCTACCACACGGGCGACGTCGCGTCGCGCGACGCCGACGGCTACATCACGTACGTCGGGCCGTACCGACGATGTCTTCAAGGCCTCCGACTATCGGATCTCGCCGTTCGAATTGGAGAGCGTGCTGCTGGAGCACGATGCCGTCGCGGAGGCCGCCGTCGTACCGTCACCGGATCCGCTGCGGCTGGCCGTACCCAAGGCTTATGTCCTTCTCGCCGAAGGCCATGAGCCGGACGCCAGCACGGCCCGCGACATCCTTGTCTTTGCCCGCGAACGGCTCGCGCCGTTCAAGCGCGTTCGCCGCCTGGAGTTCGCCGACCTGCCGAAGACCATCTCCGGCAAGATCCGCCGCGTGGAGTTGCGCGGCGTCGAGGTCGAGCGCCACGCCGACGGTACGGCGACGGCCCGGGCGGCCGGGGAGTTCTGGGAAGAGGACTTCCCCGACCTGAAGTCGTGACGCGCGACGATCTCGGCGACACACTCGACCTGCCGTTGCCGCCGCGCCGCATCGTGTCGCTGGTGCCGTCGCTGACCGAGGCCGTCGCGTCGGTCGACGTCTCGCTGCTGGCCGGCGCGACCGACTATTGCACGCATCCCGCTTCGCTCGACGTGAGGCGGGTCGGTGGCAGCAAGTACCCGTCGGTCGACGCCGTACTCGCCGTCGCTCCGGACCTGGTGCTGGCGAACGTCGAGGAGAACCGGCGCGAGGACATCGAGGCGATCCGGGCCGCCGGCGTAGCGGTGTGGGTCACGTACCCGCGAACGCTCGACGAGGCATTCGCGAGCCTGCGGCGGATGTTCGATGCGATCGGCGTGGCGGAGCCGGCATGGCTGGCCGCGGCGGAGGCGGCGTGGGCGCCGGCGCCGGCGCTCGTTGCTGCGGCGCGCACTCGTTCCGGTGTGGCGCCGGCCGTGGGTTGTCCTCGGGTCGGACACGTTCGCCGGTGACGTGCTGCGGCGACTCGGTGTCGACACATCTGTACGCCGACGCCGCCGACCGATACCCGCGACCGACGCTGGACGAGTTGCGGGCCGCGGCGCCGGACCTGCTCGTGCTGCCGGACGAGCCTTATGCGTTCACCGACGCCGATGGGCCCGAGGCGTTTCCCGGAGTGCCGTACGCGCTGGTGTCCGGTCGCCACCTGACCTGGTACGGACCGTCGCTCGCGGAGGCGCGGGACGTTCTTACGGCGCAGCTTCGCGGCGCCTAGCGGAGCCGACCAAACACCCAGGCGCGTAGCCCGTCCGGCGGAGCCAGGCCGGCGTCGCGCAGCATCGGTGCCACTCGCTGCGTTGCCTCGGTCAGCAGGTCAGCGCACGCGAGGGCGGCGCGGCGCAGATCGGCCGCATCGAAGGCGCCGACCGTTGCGTCGAAGTCTGTCGGCACCGACTCGCCCGGCGTGTCAAGGATCGCGGTCAGCCCGTACCCAGGAAAGTCGATCTTGCTGCCGGCGGCCCAGAGCCTGAAGACCTCGCCGCGCGCCTCGTGGAGGCGCGCGTGGGCCTCCCAGAGCGAGCCGCGATCGAGGTATTTCGCCAGGTCGCCGAGGGCGATCCAGCCGAGCGCGGCCCATTCGCGCAGCGTCGCCGCATCGACGTCGGCGGCGGCCGGGCGCATCGGAGTCGCTAGCCGGGCGTCGGCGTCGTAGAGCGCAACCGATCCCGGCGGCAGGCCAGTGCGCCAGGTCGACTGCATGAGTACGAGGCTGAGCTGCGCGCCGTCGGTGTACAGCGTGAACAGGTGCCAGCCGTGCTCGTCACCGCGGCCGGGGAATTGCTGCCGCATCGTGTCGCTGATCGGTCCACCGCAAGCGGCGAGGCGCGCGCCGAGGTCGAGCGCGTCCGGCCACCTTTCGCCCGTGACCCCGACCCCGCAGTCGATGTCGGACAGCTCGTCGCCAGCATTGCGACCGAGGGAGCAGCCGAGCTCGAACCAGCGCAGGGCCGGTTCGAGCTCGACCACTTTGAGCATGGCGGTGAGGATGTCCCGCTGCCGCGTGACGGCCTTCGGCATCGCCGCGAGGAACTGGCTACTCAAACGTGTGCTCCGCGGCCGGGAACGCGCCCGAGCGCACCTCGTCGGCGTAGCGCCGGGTCGCATCGCCCAGGACGCCGGCCAGATCGGCGTAGCGCTTGACGAACCGGGGCGCCTTTGCCGCGCGGAGACCGGCCATGTCCTGCCAGACGAGGACCTGGGCGTCAGTGTCAGGCCCGGCGCCGATGCCGATGGTCGGGATCGTCAGGTCGTGGGTAATCCGTTTCGCGATGCCGCCCGGGACCATTTCGAGGACGACGGCAAATGCTCCGGCCTCGGCGACCGCGTGGGCATCGGCGTGTACGTCATCGGCGGCATCGCCACGTCCTTGGACGCGGTATCCGCCGAGCGCATGCTCGCTCTGCGGCGTGAAACCGATGTGGGCCATGACCGGGATGCCCGCCCTGGTGATCGCTTCGATCTGCTTGGCGCACCGTTGACCGCCCTCGAGCTTGACCCCGTGGCAGCCGCCTTCCTTCATGAACCGTACGGCGGTGCGCAGCGCCTGCTTCGGCCCTTCCTCGTACGAACCGAACGGCAGATCCCCGATGACGAGACTGGTGGTCGTGGCGCGTACGACGGCGCGGACGAGGGGGATGAGTTCGTCGGCGGTGATGGGAACCGTTGTTTCATATCCGAAAACGTTGTTCGCCGCGGAGTCGCCGACCAACAGGACCGGGATCCCGGCCGCGTCGAAGATGCCCGCCGTGTATTGGTCGTAGCTCGTGAGCATGGCCCACTTCTGGCCCCGGTCCTTGGCCTGTTGCAGGTCGCGGATGCGGATGCGCCGGGTCGCCGGGCCGCCGTACAGGGCGGTGACTTCGGTTTGGTCGGCGGTTGGTCGGGTCGTCGGGTCGGACGTTTTCTGGCCGGACATCGTGGGCTCGGACATCGTTGTCTCCTCGCGTCGTCTCGAGGCCGCCGCCCCGCCTCGATCGGACGGGTGTTCGCGGTCCCCGGATTCGAGCCGATCGTCCCACCGTCACGCGGCCACCCGGCAGGGATCAGTGGAAGATTTCACAGTGCCCCTCCCGCTCATCGATGTAGTCGGCGATCTGGCGATCGCACGTCTCGATCGGTCGGGTCGAGTCCACGACCAGCCGGTCGTCGATGCGTGGTTGGTATTCGGCGGCGCGCTTTTCGACCTCGGACCAGTCCGGGTAGACCCAGCCCGGCACGTCGCTTGCGCGCGTCTCGACCCGGCGCCGATGTTCGGCCGGATCGGGGCAGACGACCTCGATGACGGCGTGACGTGCATCCGATGCGGCGGCCAGGTCCCGCCACCCGTCGCGCGCCTCGATCACCGGGTTGACCGCATCCGCGATCACGGTGAAACCGCGGCGCAGATGGCTCGCCGCGATGTCGTGGGCGACGCCGTACGCGGCGATACCGGTCTGGTCCGGGGTCAGATCGTGGCGCCGCATCGCAGCCTCGATCTCGTCGATGCGGAGCAGCACGGCGCCCGTCCGGTCGGCCAGACGGCGGGCAAGCGTCGACTTGCCGCTGGCGGGCAAGCCGCCGAACTCGATCAGAAGGCCACCAGCCACGCGATCACTCCTGCCGTCGGACCATTTCGCTGTACGCCATGTATAGTCATCCGCTATACGCTGCGTCAAGCGAAAGGTGCCCACTGATGCGGACGGACGGTCGCCGAGCCGCCGCGACGGCCGCCACCCGCCGAGCGATCATCGACGCCGGCCGCCAGTTGCTCGCCGCCGGCAACTGGCGAGGATTCACCCTCGACGCCGTCGCCGCGGCGGCCGGCGTCACGCGGGTGACCGTCTACAACCAGGTCCACTCGAAGTCCGGCCTGCTCGATGCTGTACTCACGGACCTGACCGAACGCGCGGGCATGGATCAGTTGCTCACGGCGACGAAGGCGATGCCGGCCGAGGAGGCGCGCGCGTACATCGTCGAGCGGACGTGCCGGTTCTGGCACGCCGAGCGTCCCGTATTGCGGCCGCTGTTTGGATTGTCCGCCGTGGACAAGGACGTCGCGGCGAACCTCGCCCAGCGCGAGCGGTGGCGCACCGACCAGCTCGATCGGCTTCTCGACCGCCTGGCCGAAGAACGATCGGGCAACCCACTGCCGCAGCGCGACGTTATGCCGCGGTCCCAGGTGCTTGCCATGCCTCGGTCTCACGTGCTCGCCGGGCTGGTCGCGGTGACGTCGTTCCCGGCCTACGACGCGCTCGGCTCGCTCGCGGACGACCCCACAGCGGCGACCGTGGTGATCAGTCGCCTTGCCGCGAGCCTGACCGGCTAACCGCGGGTCGCGTCAGACGTGCTCTCGCCAGTTGTTCGTGATCGGCAGCCGCCGATCCCGGCCGAACGCCTTGATGGAGATCTTCGTGCCGGGAGCCGATTGCCGCCGCTTGTATTCCGCCAAGTCGACCAGGCGCACCGTACGGTTGACGATCTCCGGATCGTGACCGGCCGCGATCAGCTGGTCGCGGCTCATGTCGCCGTCCACATATCCGACGAGGATCGGGTCAAGCACGTCGTAGTCGGGCAACGAATCCGAATCTAGCTGGTCCGGCCGTAGCTCGGCGCTCGGCGGCTTCGAGATCGAGTTCTCCGGAATCGGCGGAGTCTCGCCGCGCCGCTCGGCCTCCGCGTTGCGCCATCGGGCAAGCTTCCACACCATCGTCTTCGGCACGTCCTTCAGCGGGTTGAAGCCGCCGACCGAGTCGCCGTAGAGCGTCGAATAGCCGACGGCGAGCTCGCTCTTGTTGCCGGTCGTCAGGACGAGATGACCCTCCTGATTGGACAGACCCATGAGCACGACGCCGCGTACCCTCGCCTGCAGGTTCTCTGACGCCAGACCGGTCAGGTGCAACGCATTCATGAACGCGTCGACCATGGGGGCAATGGGTTCGACGCGGTAGTCGAGGCCGGTGCGTTTGGCCAGATCGGCCGCATCGTCCTTGGAATGCTCGCTTGAATACCGGCTCGGCATCGAGACGCCGACCACCCGGGAACCACCGATCGCATCGACAGCGATCGCCGCGACGACCGCGGAGTCGATGCCGCCCGAGATCGCGATGACGACCGACTTGAATCCGTTCTTGCGGACATAGTCGCCGAGACCGAGGGTCAGCGCCGCCCAGATCTCGGCCTCGTCGGTGACCCGGTCGGCCACCGTCGCGTCCGCTGCGGGTCCGTCGGGCGCGGGCAATTCAGCCGACACGGGTACGCGTTTGATGTGCATGCCGTCCGTACCCGTGGAAGGGTCGTCCACCGCGGGCCCGGATGCGACCGGCAGATCCAGGTCCACGACGAGCAGGTCTTCGTCGAATTGTGGCGACCGGGCGATGACCGTGCCGTCGGCGGCCACCACGATGGAGTCGCCGTCGAACACCAGCTCGTCCTGGCCGCCCACCATATTCACGTAGGCCACCGTCGCGCCGGCCTCGGCCGCTCGCCGGGCCACCAGCGCGAGGCGGATGTCGTCCTTGTTCAGCTCGTACGGCGAACCGTTGATGTTCACCACCAGCCCGACGCCGGCGCGCGCGGCCGCGGTCAACGGGCCGCCGGCCTGCCACATGTCCTCACAGATCGTGAGCGCCACATCGACGCCACCGACCCGGACCACGGTGAGCGTGTCGCCGGGCACGAAGTACCGGTCCTCGTCGAAGACACCGTAGTTCGGCAGGTGGTGCTTGAAGTACGTCGCCACGACGTGGCCGCCATGCAACAACGCCAAGGCATCACGCGGACCGCGGTTTGGCATCGCGTCCGCGCTCATCCGCGCCGGCCCGTCCGCGTCCACATAGCCGACGATGACCGGGGTCTCGCCGAGGCCGTCGGCCGCGAGCTGAGTCGCGAGATCGGCGACCGCGGCCTTCGACGCGGCCACAAACGACTCCCGGAAAACGAGGTCCTCGACCGGATATCCGGTGATCATCATTTCCGGGAACGCGACGAGCTGGGCACCTGCGTCGGCCGCGCGCCGGGTGGTCGCCCGGACGATCGCGACGTTGCCGTCGATGGCGCCGACGGTCGGGTTGACCTGAGCAAGGGCGATGCGCAGGCGGGTCGTGCGGGCATTCGGCATGCATCCATCTTCGCAAAGCAGCGACCGCGCGACCGCAAAGCGTCCGCCACGTCACAGGGCGGCCCAGTCTCTGCTGGCGCCAGTCCGTGCGCGGCGTTCTCGCGCTGGTCGGCGGCCCGCGTCGGTGCGTGAGTGGCGCTTCCGGGTCGGTCGGCAGTCTGAGTCGGTGCGTGCGCGGCGCTCCCGGGTCGGTCGGCGGCCTGAGTTGGTGCGTGCGCGGCGCTCCTGGGCCCGTCGGCTGCCTGAGTCGGTCCGGCGGCCTATCTCTCTGCTGGCGCCAATGCGTGCAGAGACGTGGGACGCCGGGATACAGCCCGGCAGCGAAGCGGTCGGTCGTTTTGCGTAGTTTGCACCGATAGTTAACAGTGCTGTAATGGGTGACGGGCAGACTGTGAACGGTGGAGTAGGCGCGACCGCGTCGCTCGGGAGCGGTGGGGAGTTGGGGCGTGGAGCGTCAACAGGAGTTCGTCCTGCGTACGCTAGAGGAGCGGGACATCCGTTTTGTCCGGCTATGGTTCACCGACGTCCTTGGCACCCTGAAAAGCGTCTCCGTCGCGCCGGCCGAGCTTGAGTCGGCGTTCGAGGAGGGCATCGGGTTCGACGGTTCAGCGATCGAGGGCTTCGCTCGGGTCTACGAGTCGGACATGATCGCGATGCCGGATCCCACGACATTTCAGGTCTTCCCGTTCGAGGGTGGCCTGTCCGGCGAGAGCGCCCGGATGTTCTGCGACATTCTGCTGCCCGACGGATCGCCGAGCTGGGCCGACCCGCGGCATGTGCTGCGGCGATCGCTGTCGCGCGCCGCCGAGAAGGGCTTCACGTTCTACACGCACCCCGAAATCGAGTTCTTTCTCGTCGAGGACTTTCCGCCCGACGGTGGAGCGCCCACGCCGGTCGACGCCGGCGGTTACTTCGAGCACACGACGCACGCCGTCGCGCGCGACTTCCGGCGCCAGGCCGTCCTCGCGCTCGAACGGATCGGGATCTCGGTCGAGTTCAGCCACCACGAGGTCGCGCCGGGGCAGCAGGAGATCGATCTGCGCTATGCCGATGCGCTGACCACGGCCGACAACGTGATGACCTTCCGCCATGTCGTCAAGGAGGTCGGCCTCTCGCACGGCGTGCGGGCGACGTTCATGCCGAAGCCCTTCACCGACCAGCCCGGTAGCGGTATGCATACGCACCTCTCGCTCTTCGAGGGGGAGCGCAACGCGTTTCACGATCCGTCCGACCCGATGAAGCTGTCGAAGGTCGCGCGTTCATTCATCGCCGGTCTGCTGACGCACGCCCGGGAGTACGCGGCCATCACGAACCAGTGGGTCAACTCGTACAAGCGGCTGTTCCCGCAGTCGATCGAGGGTCGGATCACCGAATCGCCGGCCTACGTCTGCTGGGGTCATCTCAACCGCTCGGCGCTCGTGCGCGTCCCGGCCTACGGCAAGCCGAATTCGGCCCGCGTCGAGGTGCGATCGCTCGATTCCGCCTGCAATCCGTATTTGGCCTACGCGGTGCTGCTCGGCGCCGGACTCAAGGGCATAGAAGAGGGGTACGAGTTGCCGCCCGGTGCCGAGGACGACGTGTGGTCGCTCTCCGATGCCGAGCGTCGGGCGATGGGCTACGAGACGTTGCCGGGCGACCTGTCCGAGGCGATCGACGTGATGAGCCGGTCCGAGTTTGTCGCCGAGGTGCTGGGCGAGCATGTCTTCGACTTCTTCCTCCGCAACAAGCGCGCGGAGTGGGACGAGTATCGGCGCGTCGTCACGCCGTACGAGCGGCAGCGGTATCTCGGAATGCTCTGACCGCGCTGCGGTGCGGGTGGCGTCGACGCGCTCGGTCGTCGTCATTGGTGGCGACGTCCGCTCGACGTACCAGGATTGACGGGTCTTGTGGTTTGAGGGCGTGCTCAGCGTCGGTGAGGGTGGTCGTTGTCAGCTTGGCTCGAGCGCTTCGATGAATTTTGCCGCTTCGGCGCTGTCGAGCAGATCCGCATACTTCTGGCGGATATCGAACAGGCTGATCCAGTGCGACGCCTCGATGCGGTCGAAGCAACAGTCGGTCACGACGCCGATGGAGAAGCCGCGCTCGAACGCATCGACGACGGTTGCCCGCACGCAGCCGCTCGTTGACTCTCCGCAAACGAGAAGCGTGTCGCACTGCCACGAGCGGAGGTGGAAGTCGAGTGAGGTGCCGTAGAAGCCGCTCGGGCCAACCTTTTCGATGACGAGATCACCGTCGACCGGAGCAATTTCGGCAACGATCTCGCGGCGCTTCGACTCCGGGATCGCGCTCGCGACCATGGTGCCGCGCGCATGGAGTACGGAACGCGGCGCCTTCGTGAAGTAGACGACCGGTATCTCGTGCGCTCGGGCGGTTTCGAGCAGTGGCCGCGTACGGTCGATCGCCGCCCAGCCGTCCTCGCCACACGCGGTCGGCCATTCGTCGATGATGTCGAGGATCGGGGCACGCGGTAGTCCGAGTGCGCCGTAGTAGTCGTCGATGACCAGCACGGCCGGACGCGTACCCAGTCCGAACTCGCGATGCTTCGTCCACGCGGTTGCTTCGAGCAGCTTGCGGTCGCGCTCGGTGAGGAAGTCATTCCAATCCATCTGCGCTCCCGCTCGTCCGTACGTTTGTTGCCGTCACAGTACGCGGCCAGGGTTTGCTCAGCGGTGGCCTCTCGGGCGACGCCCGTCAGGCGTCGATCATTTACCCAGGACGCCGTCGTCGGACGAGTGTCCACGCGCCGAGGACCGCGAGTAGCACGATGACGACGCCGACGATTGCGACGATCGTGGTGCTCGTGCTGCGTGACGCGGGGGCGAGGGAGTTGGACTGGCTGTCGGAGTGAGTCGATCGACTTGGCGTCGGAGTCGATGCGGTGGCCGGTGGGGTCTGCGTCACCGATCCGGCCGGCGGGACTTTGGCCGTCAGGGCACCGACGAGGTTGATGAGCCCGTAACCGTACTCGTCGTCGCGTCCCGGTGGTCCCTTGTCTATTGCCGTCGCCGTGAGCCGGTTCACGACTTCGCCCGCAGTGAGGTTCGGAAACCGAGACCGTACGAGCGCCGCCGCCCCAGCAACAATCGCCGTTGACGAACTGGTTCCACTTCCGATCGCGTAGCCACCGTTGTTGTACGTCGACGGAATGTTGTCCGATGGCGCCGCGATCGTGATGAGATTGCCCGTCACGGACACTTTGGAATGGTTGCCGTGTTCGTCAGTCCCGGCCACGGCGACAACTCCTGGGTACGCCGCCGGATACTCGACGGAGCGTGAGCCCTGGTGACATTGCCGACTGCCGCGACGAGAACAACGTTGGCCTGAGAGGCAGCGAGCATTGCGCTGGCGGCTTGCTTCGTCTCGACTGCTCTGAGCGAACGACATACAGATCACATTGCGCCCGTGGCTCACTGCCCAAGTAACGGCTTGCCGCGGCGGATCCAGCGTTACCGGCTGAAGCTCGAGATAACCGAATTGGAAGTACCTTGGCTTAGGGTGCGATACCGAGAATGCCGTCCTCATCGTGGCGCCGTGTCCATGTCCGACGATGAGTCCAGCCATCGCTGTTCCGTGGCCGTCGGTATCGGCATGCCTCCCGACGGAGTCGGTGCACCCGACGTAAGGTCGACGCCAGCCAGAACGTTCCCGCGCAAATCGACCTGATTGGCCGCGACGCCCGTGTCGATGACAGCGACGACAGTTATCCCCTTACCTGTCGAGAAGTGCTGCGCTTGCAGCCACACGCAGTGACGGCAAAATCCACTCTTGACTCGCTGGCGCGACGTCCGCTTGCGCCGACGGTGCTTGCATGACGACGCAGAGGACGCCGAACACGAAGATCGCCGTCGCGCGGAGTCCGGTACGAGCGTCGACTCTCACCGATCGATCCCGATGACACCAGGGCCAGGATCATGTCGCACAACGATTTCTGGCGCGGGCTCGATTACGGCCGACCACCAATTGGCATTGCCCATTCAGCTATCGGCCTCGGCCGTCATCGCGTCGAGTTGTTGCTCCAACGGCCTGGCGCTGACGAACCTGCAGTAAGCATCCCCGCATATGGAATCGGCTCGCCGCCTCCGGCGCCTACTGACATCCGATTGGGCTGTCCGGCAGACGGTCGGCGCGGCATCCGTTCCGATTGAGCTGCCGAACATATTCTCGCCGTTCGCGGGCCCACATCGGGTTGGCCGAGGTGAGATCCATTGACTGGCCCGGGCGTGTCAGACCCGCCGATATTCGCGCTGTGTGATCGCCGAGTAATCGGCGTCCCAGTGCGCTCGACGATCCTTCGGTAGCGGCCAAGCCGCTCGGTGAGCCGAGGGCACGGTTCGATCCGAAATGATGATCTATGCGACCGGCAACTTCGGTGGGCTCGGCAGACTGCCGACTCCGGACCGTGTCGGCGTGGTCGGCTCCTTGACGCGTTGAGGAGGCGTTGTGCGCCGTGCTCGCAGGGCTGATTGCCGAGCGATCGAATGTGCCTGCCATGGGCATCGGTGACGGGGCGGCGTCAATCGTGTTGTTTGCGCGACCTGCTCAAGGGCTCAGATCCCTGCGTTCGGTTTCGCACGCTCGTCAATATCGGTGTGCCTGACGCTTGCGACTTCAGCGCAGAGTTCGCAGACGACTTTGTGGGTCTCGCTTGGATACCCTGCGTACGACTGGTCAGAGCCGATAAAGGAATTAGCGTGTCTCGCCAGACCCCAGCAACGTAGCTAGGGGGCGGGGCTGAGCTGGGTCGCGTGCTCAGCGATGGCCGCGTCCGCTTGGCCCATGACCATGTGCGCCTGGTCGTTGAGCGGCTGCGTCCAGTCGTCAGCTCGGCACCACGTCACCGATGGTTGCCTGATTCTGTTGCCACGACCGGTGCAGCGTGTCCACTTTGGTGGTTGCGCCGTCGACGGCGGTCACGATGCCGGTCAACGCGCCGTGTGCGTTGACAGCGCTTTCGGCCGTGGCGTTCATCGCCTGAGTCAGCGCGTCGACCTGATCGAAGAACGATCCGGCCGCGCTGCCGGGCGTCGCGGGCCACGCCTCCGTCAACGCTGCGCGGGCGGCTTCGATGCGTTGTCGCTGGTCGGTCAGCGTCTCGTACGCCTGCTGCCACGCCATCGCATGCGTGCCGGAGTCGGTCGGCTGCTCGGCCAGTAGTCCGGCCAGCCCGGGCACGTCGTACGGCTTCCAGTCGGCTGCGCTCACGAATACTGCGCCTGTCCGGGAGCCTGGGGCAGCGGCGTATCGCGGCCGACAATCGTGCCGATCGTCATCTCGATGTCCTCGACCGAGGCCGCACGTAACGCGTCCACGGTCCGGTAGCGCGTCGAGATTTGCCGCGCGGCATCGGCGAGGATCGTGAGCCCGATGACAAATTGATGCAGCTGGTCAGTCATGCCGGTTGCGGCGTCGCCATAGGCGGTCTTGGCCGCCTGGACGTCGCCACTCGGGCTGTAGAGCCCGAAGGGCACGCCCGATCCGAGCACCGTCGCCACGGTCGAGATGCCGTGCACGTGATCGCTCATCACGGCATCGATAGCCTGCGCAAACGCTTCGAGCGCATCGACGTGCACCGAAATGCCCGGTGCCCCAGCCGTGCCACTCCCGCGTTTCATGGCAACGACCGTAGCGAATATCCGCCGACCCGGACACCCTCAGCGACAGTTATCCACAACGACCGCGGAGCGAAGTCGGCAGCAAATCAGCGAAGGCGACGACCACCGAGCAGGCGGCGAAGGCTGCGCCGGCACGGCCCCCGTACCAGCGTTTAGTTCGCGAGCACGGTGTAGAGCGCGTCTGGCGCGGGCACCGACGACGACGGCGCCTTGACGTTCGGATCGGCGCCCCAACTGCTGTACTTGATGTCGGCCGACAGGCCCGGATCGAACCCGCTGGCGTCCGCGTTGAACTCGCTGATCCGGTGTTGACCATCGAGTGTCATGGTGAACGGGACCTTCTTCGCCGCCGCGCCGGCCTGGTGGACCTCGTTCGGGTCCGGCTTGTTGCGGCCGGAGATCTTCGTCAGGTCGAGCGTGCCACTCAACTGGTTCGCCGAATCTTGCTGCACCGAGTTGACGCCGGTCAGGATTCCTGGCATGTCGAGCGGATCGGACGCGTCAGGCGGGATCGGCAAGGCATTGTTTTTCGGCAACTTGGTCGGGTCGAGTGACAGCCAGGTGTTCGGTGTGATGCCGAGTTGCTTGTTCGTATTGGGATCGATGTCGAGCTTCAGCCACACCTGGCCGTGGATCACGGTTTCGGCGAACTGGCTGGAGCCTTCCTGATCGACCAAGATGCCGGTGCCGCCGGTCGGATCGACCGCCGCCTGAATCGTCGACCGCGATGTCTTCATTTGGACTTTGTGACTGAGCGTTTCGAGCGCGGCGACGCTCTGGGTCAGCGCTGCCACCGCCGCGGGGTCGCCGCTGGGCGCGGCGACGGGCACGGCCGGCTGAGCGGCGCTGCCGGCTGGCGCGGCAAAGGCCACGGACGCGGGTACGGCGCCGACCAGAGTCGCGGCGACGCCGGTGATGAGCCAATGTCGGAACACGAGAGCCTCCCTAATCAATCTGCACGGCGCCGACCGCGTGGAACGCGAGCCAGACGACGAGCAGCGCGATGCCGATCAGTAGGCCGGTGAGCAGTCGCGGATCGGCGTATTGGTGAGCCCGACGGACGGCGCGTACGCGCCACACGACAAGCACGATGGGTATGAGGAGGGCGTGCGGCGCAAAGATCGTCGCGACTCCGCCCAGCATGGCGAGCCAGCCGGCCCACGTGCGGTGGGCGCGGGTGGTGTCCGACTCCGAGATGCCGATCGGACCGAGTCGGGCTCGGGCGGCCGAGATCTGCGTGAGAGCGCGCGCGATGCCGGGGCGCGATCGTGGCCGCGGCCATCAGCGGCCGCCTCCGCGCCGCAACGGACGGCCGCCGCCGCGCGACGGGCGTTGCGCCGATGGCTTTGCTTCGGCGTATTCAGTTGATGTTGGGCACGTGCACGTATCAGTCGCCGTCGACACGTGCACATGCCCAACATCAACTTGGCGGGACGCGAGGAAGTGCACGCCTCGGACGGGGCGGCCGTCCGACACCCGGGCCATCACTGCCGATCCTCGAACTGCAGCGTGCGGACGCTGTCGAGGATCTCGTCCGCGTTGGTGCTGATGCCCTGATCGGTGCCGCTGACGAGGATGTCGACGCCGACACCGCGATCGACGAATGCGGCCACGAATCCGGCACCGTCCGACTCCTCGAAACGCGCCGCCATGCCCGGCACGCCGTGCGCGGTCGACAGCGGGATGGCTGGCCCGACGGCTTGAGCGCCGCGCGCGTGGGCGACGTCGGCGCGCAGCGTCTCGGCCAGTGCCGCGACCGTCCCGGCATATGGAACGGCCTGCAATCGGTACTGGACGCCGTCCCGGACGAACAGCACGAGATTCGTGGACGGTTGTGTGCCGCGTGAGTCGACGACCGTGTGCGAGGGCGGGATTACGGCGGCCCCGAGGCCGATTCCGTAGGGCTCCGCCTGCGGACACGAGTGGTTGTGGCGGGATCTCACTGTTGATCACTGGTAGCCCGAAGGAAGGCGCCCCTACCGCGGCCAGCACGGCCGCGCAGCCGGCGGCATTGCCAACAGAGCCGGGCATATCCGCAACATACCGGCACATCGCCGAGCGGGTCCGGTGAACGCGAGCGTGGCTCGCGATCCGCGGGCGGGGCTAGGCGACGGCGGCAGACGCGGTGAGCGTGCCCGCGCCGACATCCAGCGCCGCCGGCACCCCCACGGGTACGGACAATTGATCCCGACCGTGGCCGACCGGCAGACCGCCGAGCACCGGTACGCCAAGATCACCGAGCCGGTCGAGCAGGACGTCCACGATCGTCGTCGCCCAGCCGTCGCTACACCGCGTGAACTGGCCGACGGCCACTCCGACAATGCCGTCCAGCGCCCCGGACCGGCGCATTTGGGTGAGCATCCGGTCGACCTTGTACGGCGGCTCGTCGACATCCTCGATGAGCAAGATCGCATCCCGAAGGCTCGGCATGTCCGGTGTGCCGATGGTCGACGCGATCATGCAGAGGTTCCCGCCGATCAGCGTGCCGGTCACCGGCCGGCCGCCCACCCGTACCCCGGAAGTCTCCTCGTCCGGCCGCGCGTGAAGGACGCAGTCAGCGCCGGTCATGATCGCGGCCCGCAGTGATTCGGCGGAGGCCGCACCGGTCCGCTCCGCGCTCCAGGCGGCCATCGGCGCGTAGACGCTGGCGAGCTTCGCGTGGCGCCACACCGCGAGCTGCAACGCGGTGATGTCCGAGAATCCGACCAGGAGTTTCGGATCGTCCCGCAAGGCCGCCGAGTCGAGCGAGTCGACGATGCGCTGGGCACCGTATCCGCCGCGGGTGCAGATCACCGCGCGGACTTTGGGATCGCGCAATGCCCCGTTGAGTCCGGACAGCCGCGCGTCGTCGAGGCCGGCGAGATAGCCGTGCCGATCCAGCGTGCCGGGTGCGTGGCGGACCACGAGGCCCCAGCCTTCGAGGAGCGCCACGCCTTCGTTGACCCGCTCGGGCTGGACCGGCCCGGACGGCGACACCAGCATGACGACGTCACCGGCGCTGAGGACAGGTGGACGTACGGTCACCGCGCGAGTCTAGCCAGCGTCGGTTCGGCGGCGCCGCGAGCCGCCATCGCCTGCGGACGCTCGCCCAGAGCCGCCCACCGCCGCCGAGTCGGGTGCCGCGACCGTTTTTTCGTGACATGAGCGTCGGATACGACTATTACGGCACCTCGGTCGCGTCGGTTGTGCAGTTCAACACCTCGGCGCTGGCGCTAAACACATTCTGCTGCCACTACACCCCTACGACAACTATTCCGAACTGCACCGCCTACGAGGTAGATCTGTACCGACT
Source organism: uncultured Actinomycetota bacterium (assembly GCA_963724705.1). GTDB lineage: Bacteria > Actinomycetota > Actinomycetes > Mycobacteriales > Micromonosporaceae > DASQPR01. The sequence continues at coordinate 486,510 of CAVRVS010000001.1, read as the reverse complement.
TCGACGATCAGTTCCAACGTCGTGGAACATCCGCCGCTGGTCGCTGAAGGTCGATCAGCGAAACGTTCGCGCATGGCTCCGACAGTCGACTGCTCCGCCGGCACTAAGGACTTCAATCGCCACGCCGCGGTGTCTTACACCGCCGGCCAGTCTCCGACACACCTGGGATGCGCGCCACCTCTCGGGTGAGTCGACCCAAAACGACTGGAAGCAGTTCCGATCGCCGTCGGAACGTCGCACAAGCCGGTGCTGTCGGTGACATACCTGACTAAGCCGCTACACCGACTAACGTCGCAGATGTCGACGCCGCGCTGTCTTGCTCACTCGTCGTCGAGCCCGACTTACATCATCACCTCGACCCCGACGTTGTAGGCAACCTTGACTGACGCTGACGGTTCCAGCGCCACATGCGCGGCAACTTCCAGGTCTACAACGGAACGACGAAGACGTGGTCGGCGAACTCGTCCGGCCTCGTCGCGTCCGGCGCGACCGTGACCGCCAAGACGTCGGCGCTGGCGACCGATATCGTGTACTACTACACGCTCGCACCGAGTATCAGTGGTCCTACAACGTCCTCCGTTATCTCCGGATCGGACTTCTCGGCTGGTCTCACCGTGCTACTTCAAGATCGACACTGCTGCACCGGCGCAACCACTGCTCAGCTCGCATCGACGGGCAATGCGCGTCACCTACAACCCGACTCGTGCACCGCATATGGCGGTGTCGGACAGCCGGACCGTTCACGCTTCACCAGCGCGTCCGACATACCACGTTCTTGTACACCCTCAACTCGGGTGTCCAGAGTTCACGCCGCACACGGTGAGCGTCAACGCATCGACCGCGTCTCTCGACTTCAGATAACCCCGAATCTCGGGACGTCAACATACTGCAGGTACAGGCCAAAGACTCTGCCGGCAACAAGTCCAGCCAGCGAATACGACTTCAAAGTCGCCGCTGGCAGCACCCGGTCGCCGTTGGAACTTCGACGAGATCAGCGGCTCCACCGCCGACAGACTCACACGCGGGGCACACCATCCGCTAACGCTGACTCTGCTGGTGCCTTGGTCAACAACCGGACGCATCACAGTCGGCTGAGTTCGACGGCGCACGGATACCCCACGCGCCCGGTCGTCACACTCAACAGCTTCTCCGTTCACGTGGGTTGCTGTCTACGATCGACGTGGCTCAAACGTTCGCGTCTCAGGACGGTTTCAGCACGAGCACTTTCCAGCTCGCTACACACCGCCTACGCTGATTCAGCAGGCCGCTGCGCGACGTCGCCGCACTGACTGCCGCCGAGTGACACGCTGTCCAACAGGACTCTGGACCCACCTCGTCGGCGTGTTCGACGCTGCCGCTAACGATCCACGCTCTACGTCAACGGCGTGCCCGGCGCGCCGGTCGCCTACACTACCCCGTGGAACTCCACCGGCGCACTGCAGTATCGGTCGGGACGGTCTCACAGCAGCGCCTACGCCGACTACTGCACGGCTGCATCGACAACGTCTAGGTGTGGGACCGCATGCTGCGCGACCAGGAATCAGCGACGCCACGCAGATCATCGACCCGCTACCGGTCTGCTCAGCCCGACGTGCTGCGCAGTGGCCGCTGACCGACGACTCCGGCACGTCATCGCGACACTCAGCGGCTACAACCACGACCTGTACATCGCTGCCACATCGGCGACGACGCCGACATCGCGATCGACGACCCTCGGACACGTGTCATCAACTCAACGGCAGCACCCGGTACCTCGACCGCTACGACGCGTCGACTGCCAGGGCAGCTTCACCGCCAACGCCTGGGTAAACCTGACCAGCGCCACGCTCGGCACTGGTGCCCGGACCGCGTATCGTCTCGCACAAGACGGCTCTGTGCCAGCGACGTGGGCTTGTGGTACGCCCAGACCGCCGGCCCGATACCGGCTACTGGTACTTCGGCCGCACCAGCGCGACACGTCCGGCAGCCACGACCACGACCACTCGCGTCCACAACCCGCCCAGACCGACGTTGGGTGATGCTGTCAGTGCGTCTACGACTCTTTCAACCACCTGATGCACTTCTACATCAACGGCTTCGAGCAGATTCGCCGCGGTGACCCGTTCACCACCGCCTGGCAGACTTCCGCGTCGCTTCACCGTCGGCCGCGGCTTGAGTCAACGGCACCTGGAGCGGCTACTTCCCCGGCGAGGTCGACGACGTCGAACTTCAGCAGCGGACGTCACCGACCAGAACACCTGCTCAACAGTCGCGTTGATGAGTCGCAGTCAGTGACCGACGCTGATCCGCCGCATTGGCACCGACACGATATCTCGCCGCAGGCGCCATGACAGGAGTGGACAATCCTATGACACGAACCACCTCCCGCACGTCGCCGTGCGATCTGCAACGTGCTGTGCGGCATTGCGTCACGCTCCTGCTGCTGTCGCCGCGCATGACGTGCGCAGCTTCCGCGCTGCGCCGCGCCACCCGGTCGGCTATGACGCCGCGCCGCGCCGAACTCGGCCGTCGACGCAAGAACGCCGGTTGCGCCCGAAACCCGACCCGGCGATGCCGCCGCCGACGCGTCACCGCGTCGCGATCGATGCGCCGGCGTGCACTACCCCGGCGGCTGGCACCCACCGTCGCCGCTGCCTGGCACGCGGTGACATCGGTGCAGGCCGGACCCTGCCCGTCCGCTCGGCGCCGACCATTACGGCGGCCGCCGCGCTGGCAGCGGTGCCGCTGCAGCACCGGTCGGGTCGGCCGTCAGGTCACCGTCGCCTCGCACACGCGACGCTGCCGCCGGCATCGACGGCATGTTCGTCCCTGACTAGCCGCGCGACCGGCGCCGCCGGGTCCGGCAGCTCCTGACCCATCTGCTGTCGACTACTGCGGCTTCGCCGCCGCCGGCGGCGACTACGCCTCCCGGCTCGCCCTGGTCGAGTTGCCGGCCTGCGCGCTGAGCACCCCGACCGTGGCTGCGTGCCAGACCGCGTACCCCGCGTGCAGTTCCAGCAACGACCTGGCAACACACACCCTCACCGCCGACGTCACCGTGCCGGCGCGCCACCCCGCCCGGCAAGCGGCCGATGCACCGGTACCGCGGCGGCGCCGTCGATCGTCGTCGCCGCTACGCCCGCGCCGACGTCGGGCGCCGGCGACTACACCGCCACCTCCCTGTCGGCGTCGGCGACCTGGCAGTCCGGCGGCAGCAGCGGCGACTTCACCTGGTCGTACCCGCTGCGGGTGCCGCCGGCCCACGGCGGCCCGTCCCCGGACCTGTCGATCAACTACGACTCGCAGTCGGTCGACGGGCGCCTGCCGGCCAACAACAACCAGCCGTCGTGGATCGGCGACGGCTTCGACCTGCCCACCTCGCTACATCGAACGCACCTACGGCTCCTGCGACGACGACGGCGCAGACCGGCAAGTACGACCAGTGCTGGAAGTACGACAACGCCTCGCCTCGTCCTCAACGGCCAGGCCACCGAGCTGGTCAAGGACGACACGCACCGGCATGTGGCGGCCGAAGAGACGACGACGGCTCGCGGATCGTGCGCACACCACCGGACGCCGTCGAAGAACGGCGACAACGACGGCGAGTACTGGACGGTCACCACCACCGACGGCACCCAGTACGTCTTCGGCCTGAACCAGCTGCCCGGCTGGGCCGACCGGCAACGCGGTGACCAACTCGGTGTGGACCGTCCCGGTCTTCGGCGACGACTCCGGCGAGCCGTGCCACGGCTCCACCTTCGCCACCTCCTCGTGCACCGCAGGCGTGGCGGTGGAACCTCGACTACGTCGTCGACCCGCACGGCAACACCGAGACCTTCTGGTACACGCCCGGAGTACAACTACTACGCCCAGAACGGCGACACCGGCGTCAACGGCGCCAAGTACACCCGCGGCGGCTACCTGACCCGCATCGACTACGGCCAGACCGCGTCGAACATCTACACCTCGACCGCGCCCGAGCAGGTGCTGTTCACCACCGAGCGAGCGGTGCATCGTCACCGGCGTCCGAGACCTGCACCAGCCTGACCAGCGCCGACCAGGCCGACTGGCCGGACGTCCCGTTCGACGAGATCTGCGCGTCCGGCACCCACTGCACCGCAGGGCAGGTCGCACCCGACGTTCTTCACCAGCAAGCGGCTCACCAACGTCACGACCCAGTACTGGACCGGAACCGGCACCACCTACCAGCAAGGTCGACTCCTGGGACCTCGGCCAGTCGTTCCCGGCCACCGGCGACGGCACCGCGCCGCCGCATGTGGCTGAACTCGATCACGCACACCGGCAAGGTCGGCACCGCGCTCGTCGCCGAGAACGCGGTCACCTTCGGCGGCATCCAGCAAACCAACCGGGTCGACACCGTCCGACCCGACTCGATCGCCGCGCTGATCCGCTGGCGGGTGCGCACGATCACCTCCGAGACCGGCTCGGTGATCACCGTCGGCTACATGGCGCCGCAGTGCGTCGGCGGCACCACCATGCCCAGCCCCGACGCGAACACCAAGCGCTGTTTCCCGCAGTACTGGACACCGCCGGGACGCCACGACCCGCAGCTCGACTGGTTCCAGAAGTACCCGGTCACCCAGGTGCTGCAGTCCGACCCGACCGGCGGCTCCGTCGACGGTCGGAGACCGACTACACCTACACCGACCCGGCCTGGCACTACGACGACGACAACGGCATCGGCAAGGCCAAGTACAAGACCTGGTCGCAGTGGCGCGGCTACGCAACACGTCACCACCACCACCGGCGCACCCGGCGACGTGCGCACCGAAACGCAAGTCGCTGTACTTCCAGGGCATGGACGGCGACAAGCTCGCCGCCGGCGGCACCAAGACCGTGCAAGATCACCGACTCGCAGGGCACCCAGGTCACCGACGCCGAGCCGCTGGCCGGGCAGACCCGCGAGACGATCACCTACAACGGCGTCGGCGGCGCCGAGGTCTCCGGCACGATCTACCGACAAGTTCGTCTACCAGACCGCCAGCCAGACCGAGGCCTGGGGGACCAGTCATCGCCGACATCGTCGCGCGACGCCGCCACGCACACCCGCACCGACCTGGCCGCCGGCGGCGTGCGCACCCAGACGTCGACCACCACCTACGACACCAGCCACACCCCGACCACGCCGGCGACCGGCCTGCCGCTGACCGTCGACGACACCGGCGACACCGCGGTCACCGGCGACGAGCAGTGCACCCGCACCACGTACGCGCAGAACACCACGCCTGTGGCTGATGGACTACGCCGACCGGACGGAGACCGTCGCGGTCGGCTGCGCCGCTACGCCGAACCGGCCGGCCGACGTGATCTCCGACACCCGCACCGAATACGACGGCGGCGCGTTCGGCGCCGCACCCGACCAAGGGCAACGCGACCCAGACCGAACGGCTGCTGTCCTACACCGGCTCGACCCCGACTACCAGATGGTCAGCACACGACCACGCTACGACAGCGCAGGGCCGGCCGCTCGTCGCCACCGACGGCCGCGCAACTACGCCACCACCACGGCCTACACGCCGGCGACGCGGCGGCCCGCTGACCGCACGACCGTCACCAACGCGCTCAGCCAGGTCACGACCACCACGGTCAGCCCGGCCTGGGGATCGACAACCGTCGGTCGTCGACGCCAACAGCAAACGCACCGACGAGGCCTACGACGCGCTCGGCCGGCTCGTCAGCGGTCTGGCGAGCCGACCCGGTCGAAGGCCAGCAATCAGAACCCGAACATCAACTACGTCTACACCGTGTCCAACACCGCGCCGTCCACGTCGTCACCCAATCGATCAACAACGACGGCACCACCTACCTGACCACGTCCGATCGCGCTCTACGACGCGATGCTGCGCAGCCGTCAGACCCAGACGCCGGCGCCCGGCGGCGGCCGAGTCATCACCCAGACCGACTACAACACCCTCGGCCAGGCCGTCGACGCCGACGCCGACTACACCGACGCGATCGGCGCCGTCGACGACGATGGCCAACGTCACCATCGACCTGGCCGAAGCAGCACCGCCACCACCTTCGACGGTGCCGGCCGCGCCGTCGCGTCGACGCTGCTACGCCGACGGCGTCCTCAACAGCACGACCACCACGACATACGGCGGCGACCGCACCACCGTCACCCCGCCGACCGGCGGCGTCGCCACCACCAGCGATCACCGACATCCGCGGCAACGTCACCGAGCGCGACCAGTACAACGCAGCCACGCCGACCGGCTCGTTCGTCGCGACCAAGTACACGTACTCGCCCAGCGAACCAACTCGCGACAGATCACCGACGCCGCCGGCAACAACTGGTCGTACACCTACGACCTGCAAGGCCGGCAGATCAAGAGCCGTCGACCCGGACGCCGGCACGACTACCGACCGACTACGACGCCGACGACAACGTCGCCGACACCACCGACACTGCGCGGCAGCTACGCTCGTCTACACCTACGACGCGCTGGACCGCAAGACCGCCGAGTACGCCGGCAGCGTCGCTCCCGCCAACGAGCTCGCCGCCTGGCCGTACGACACCGTCGCCAAGGGCGCAGCTCACCTCGTCGACCCGCTACGTCGGCGGCGTCCGCCGGTCCCGCCTACGTCAACGCGGTCACGTCCTACGACGCGATGTACCGGGTCGACCGGCACGAAGGTCACCATCCCGACCAGCGAGGCGGCCGGCATCGCCGGCACGCTACACCGCGCCGCCGCCTACAACCTCGACGGCACCCTGCAGCTGCAGACGCATCCCGGCCGGCGGCGGTCTGGCCGCTGGAGGCGCTGACGTACACCTACAACGCCGACCCGGCAGCTCGCCGACAATCCAGGGCAGCACCGGCATCGTGCAGAGCGCGCTGTACACCAAGCTCGGCCAGCTCCAGCAGATGACGCTGGGCGTGTCGCCGACCGCGAAGTGGGTGCAGCACACCAACGCCTACGAGGACGGCACCGAGCGGCTGCACAACACGCTGGTCACCGACGACACGAACGCGACGCCCGACGTGAACGCCACCTACGCCTACGACGCCGCCGGCAACACCACCGAGATCGACGACCTCGGCGGCGGCACCGACGACAACCAGTGCTTCAGCTACGACGGCCAGGCCCGGCTCCCAGGCGTGGACGACGACCTGCACCTGCGCGCGCCGGGCCGTCCACCGTCGCTGCTGGGCGGTCCGGCGCCGTACTGGCTGACCTGGAGCTACGACGCGAACACCGGTCTGCGCACCCAGCAGGTCAACCACACCAGCGGCGGCAACACCGACACCGGCTACGCGTACCCGCCGCCGGCAGGCGCCCGGCCGCACGCGCTGCAGTCCACGACCAGCACGGCGTCGGCGGGCCCGTCGACCGGCACGCTACGGCTACAACGCGACGGGCAGACGACCAGACCGGCCGGGACCGAACGGGCAGCAGAGCCTGACCTGGGACCCGGAGGGTCACCTCGCCACCGTCACCGACGGCGCCAACACGACCAGCAACATCTACGACGCCGACGGCAACCTGCTGATCAGCCACGGTCCGACCTCGACGACGCTGTACGTCGACGGCGAGCAGATCACCCGCACCAGCGCCGGCGCGCTGTGCTGCCAGCGCGAGTTCGACGTCGACGGCGCGACCAGTCGCTGTGCGCACGAACACCGGCCTGACCTGGCTGATCGACGACCCGCACAACACCACCACGGTGGCCATCGACGCGACCACGCAGGCGGTCACCCACCGGTACGAGACGCCGTTCGACACGCCGCGCGGCACCGCACCGGTCGAGCTGGCCGGACAGCAACGGATTCCTCGACAAACCGTACGACCCGGGATAACCTCGACACGTGACCAATCGCGCCCTGGTGATCGAAAACGACCCGACCGACGACGCCCGGCGGCTGGGGGAGTGGCTGACCGACGCCGGCCTGGAGTTGGAGGTATCCAAGCCGTACGCAGGCGACGCGCTCCCCGCCGACCTGGACGGCTATGCGGCGCTCGTGGTGCTCGGAGGCGACCAGCACGCGTACGACGACCCGCACGGCAACCCGGGTGCGCCGTGGTTCCCGGCGCTGGAAGGCCTGCTGCGCAAGGCGGTCCGCAACAAGGTGCCGACACTCGGCGTATGCCTCGGCGGTCAACTGCTCGCCACGGCGATGGGTGGCACGGTCGAGCGCAGCGCGTCCGGGCCGGAGATCGGCGCCAAGCTCATCGCGCGCCGGGACGCGGCCGAGTACGACACGCTCTGGCGATACGTACCTTTTGTGCCGGACGTACTCCAGTGGCACCATGACGAGATCACCGAGCTGCCGGTCGGCGCCACGCTGCTCGCCGCCTCGACGCGATATCCGCACCAGGCGTTCCGGATGGGCGACCGGGCTTGGGGCCTGCAGTTCCACATCGAGTGTGACGCCGAGATGATCGGCGACTGGGCCGCCTCCAATACCAAGGTGCTGGCCGATCTCGGCACCGACGCGGCCACGCTCGTCGAGGAGTGCGCTGCTGTGCTCGATGACGTCCAGGATGTGTGGCAGCCGTTCGCCCTCCGGTTCGCCGCGGTCGCCCGGGGCGAGCTCGAGGTGCTGCCGGCGCGTCACCTTCCGCTCCTTGGTCACTGAGCCGGTGGCCACATAGTGAGTCCCACCGTCGAAGCTGCCGGCCGACCACCCCACGGCACTGGTCGGTTGTTGCGCTACGGGTACGCCGATCCGACGCGCGCCACCGAGATGCTGGCCGAGTTGGGTCTATGGGACCCGGCCGGGCAGCACAGCACTGGCGACGGCGCCGACGATGTCCTCGACGCGCTCGCGCGCGCGGCCGATCCCGATCTGGCTCTGCGCACGCTGTGCCGCCTGGCCGAGGCCGCCGAGCGCCAGGCCGAAGCCGACGGCCGAGCGCCAGCCGAACACGGCCGAGCGCCCAGGCGAAGCCGGGCACGCGTCGCGAAACAACCGTGACAGCCTGATGGTGGCGCTGCGGCGCGACTCCCACCTGCGCGCCTCGTTGATCGCCGTCCTCGGCGCGTCGAGCGCGCTTGGCGACCATCTCGTCGCCAACCCGGACGAAGCCTTCGCCGCCGGAGCGGTCACCGAGGATCCAGCCGCGCTCGAGTTCGATGCCACCACGGCCACCGACCCGTCCGGCCCGTCCGGCCCGTCCGGCCCGACGATCGTCGCGCTACGCAACGCGTACCGGCGTGCGTTGTTGCGCATTGCCGCCGCGGACCTGACCGGCGCCGCGGACGTCGAGACGACGATGACTTCGCTGACCCACCTGGCCGAAGCGACGCTGCGTGCGGCCTTCACGCTCGCCGGTGGCACCGAATACACGAGGCTCGCGGTCGTCGCGATGGGCAAATGCGGCGGCGACGAACTCAACTACGTGTCCGATGTCGACGTTATCTACGTCTGCGCGACCGACGACGACCTGGCCGAGACGACGCCGATCGCGATCAAGCTCATGCAGATCTGCGCCCAGGTCGCGTGGCCGGTCGATGCCGCGTTGCGTCCGGAAGGCAACCGAGGTCCGCTGGTCCGGACGCTGCAAAGCCACCTTGCGTATTACCGCAAGTGGGCCCGTACGTGGGAGTTTCAGGCGCTGCTGAAGGCGCGACCGGTAGCCGGCGACATTGACCTCGGCCGCGAGTGGCTGGAGGGATTGGACGAACTTATCTGGCACGCATCCGAGCGGCCAGAGGCGGTCGCCGACATCCGCTCGATGCGTCGCCGCATCGTCGAGGCCGTTCCACGGGACGAGGTCGATCGCGAAATCAAGCGTGGACCGGGTGGCCTGCGCGACATCGAGTTCGCCGTGCAGCTGTTGCAGCTCGTCCACGGCCGGGCCGACGAATCGCTGCGCCAGCCGGGCACGATCGCCGGCCTCGCCGCACTGTCCGCCGGTGGGTACGTTGGCCGCGACGACGCCGAGGCGTTGGTGGCCGCCTATCGATTCCTACGAATGGTCGAGCACCGGCTGCAACTGCAACGGTTGCGGCGCACGCACACCGTCCCGACCGACGAGGCTTCGCTGCGGTGGCTCGCGCATTCATTGGGCTATCGCGCGAGGGGCGAACGTAGCGCGGTCGAGGCGTTCCGGGCCGCGTGGGTCGCGCACAACGCCGAAGTCCGCCGGCTGCACGCGAAGTTGCTCTACCGTCCGCTGCTCGACGCGGTCGCGCGCGTGCCGAGCCAGCACCTGACGCTCACCACCGACGCGGCCATCAGTCGGCTGGAGGTGTTGGGCTTCGCCGACCCGGCCGGCGCGCTGCGGCACATCCGCGCGCTCACCGGTGGTGTCTCGCGCACCGCGGCGATCCAACGCACGCTGCTGCCCGTCCTGCTGTCCGAGTTCGCCGACGAAACCGAACCCGACCGCGGCCTGCTGGCCTACCGCCAGGTCTCCGACGCGCTCGGCGCGAGTCCCTGGTACCTGCGGCTCCTACGCGACGAGGGCCCGGTGGCGATGCGGCTCGCCGCGCTGCTCGGCCGATCCCGCTACGTGACCGACCTGCTCACCCGCGACCCGGAGGCGCTGCGGCTGCTGGCCGACGATCGCGAACTCGCGCCGCGGTCGGCCGACGTGCTGTGCACCGGGTTCACGGCCGCGGCGGCGCGCCACGCCGACCCGATGGACGCGGCCAACGCCGTGCGTGCGCTGCGTCGGCGCGAACTCTTCCGGGTCGCCTGCGGCGATTTGCTGGGTACGGAGGCCGGTACGCCGCTGCCCGGCCTGGCCAACGTGATCGAGGTCGGTTCGGCGCTGGCCGACATCACCGACGCGACACTCGCCGCGACGCTGTCGAGCGCCTTGACGGCCGCCCCGGGGCTCCGCTTCGCGATCATCGGCGTCGGCCGGCTCGGTGGCCGGGAGTTGAGCTACGCATCCGACGCCGACGTGTTGTTCGTCTACGAGCCGCCGCCCGGCGTCGCCGAGGACACGGCCAGCGGCGTCGCCCACGCCGTGGCCGAGCAGGTCCGGCGCGTGTTGAGTGCGCCCGCGCCCGAGCCAGCGCTGTCGATCGACGCCGACCTGCGACCCGAGGGCCGGCAGGGGCCGCTGGTCCGCAGCCTCGCCGCCTACCAGCAGTACTACGCGCGCTGGTCGAAGGTGTGGGAGGCACAGGCACTGCTACGGGCGCGGCACGTCGCCGGCGACGCCGACCTGGGCGCCCGGTTCCTCGCTATGGCCGACGGCGTTCGGTATCCGGTCGGCGGCCTCCGCGCCGAACAGGTGATGGAGATCCGGCGCATCAAGGCACGCGTCGACACCGAGCGACTGCCCCGGGGGGCCGACCCGGCGATGCACGCGAAGCTCGGCCGCGGCGCGCTCACCGATGTCGAGTGGGCCGTACAGCTGTTGCAGCTCCGGCACGGGTACGAGGTCGAGGGGCTGCGTACGCCACGGACGCTCGCCGCCTTGGACGCGGCCCGAACGGCCGGCCTCATCGACGACGGTGACGCCGACGCGCTGGAAGCCGCGTGGCGCCTGGCCAGCCGCGTACGCAATGCCCTCATGATCGTGCGTGGCCGGCCGACCGATCAGGTGCCGCGGCAGGGCGTCGAACTTGCCGGGCTCGTACGGGTGCTGGGCGGTGGCTCGGGCCGCGAAGCCGGTGAGTTCGTCGACGAATATCTGCGGACGCTACGGCATGCCCGGACCGTCTTCGAACGCGTGTTCCTCGGGCCGGACCGAGCCGTCGACAACGCGCGTGAAGCTGATCGCCCGACCGGTCAGCGTACCGACGGAATGATCCGTTGACGTTGCCCGAGTCGGTCCCGCGCACCGACCCGGACGCGCCGATCGCGGGCGAGCCGACCGATCGCGGCCGCCAGACATTGTGGATCATCGGGGCGCTCGCCGTTCTCGCCGCGGCACTGCGGTTGCCGTACGTCTGGACCGGGCTGTCCACCGACGAGGGTGGCTACGCGTACGTGGCGCAGGAATGGTCCCGTGGTGCCCGGCTCTACGACACGGCCTGGCTGGACCGACCGCAGGGCCTGCTGCTGACCTATCGGGGGCTGCTGGCCCTGGGCGAATCGGGCTGGGCGATTCGAGTCCTCGTGGTGTTGATCGGCGCCGTGATGACCGTCCTCATCGCGTCGATCGGCGCACTACTCGCCGGTCGCCGGCTGGCGATCGCGGCCGCCGCTGTGTACGCCGTCGTCGGCGTCGCCCCGCACCTGGAAGGGTTCACTCTCAACGGTGAACTGCTGGCGACCGTACCGGCGACGGCCTCGGTGGCGGCGGTCCTGCAGTGGCGACGGAGCCGACACGCGGCGTGGCTGCTCGGAGCCGGTGTCCTCGCGGGCCTGGCATTGACGATGAAGCAGTCCGGTTTCGACGGACTCGTCGTCGGGCTGGCGGTCGCGCTCGGCGTGGCCGGGGCGTGGCGCGTTCGGCTCCGCTCGGCGGCCGTCTTCCTGACCGGGTTCGTGGTGCCGATCATCGCGTTGGTCGTCGACGGCTGGTCGCGTGGTTGGTCGCGCTACTGGACGGCGTTGGCCGGCTACCAGCTGTCCTCCTTCGACAGCGCACACAACAACGCCGACTCGCGGTGGAAAGAGTTCGTCGACTCGCTGCCCTTGATGCTGTGGGACATCGGCGCCCTGATCGTCATAGCGCTGCTGGGGCTGCGGCTCCTGCCGCGCAGCGGTCGCGCGGCCCTCGTCTGGTGGCTCGTCGCCGGGGTTGTCGCGGTCAACCTGGGCGGTTCCTACTGGACCCACTACTACGTGCAGTTGCTGCCGCCGCTCGTCCTCGCGGCTTCGTACGCCGCTGTCGCGGTTGCCTCCCGTGGGCTACGGGTCGCGCTCGCGGCCGTTCTCGTTGTCCCCGCGGTGGCCTGGATGGTCGCTGTGCTTCCGCTGTCGACAAAGGTTCACGAACGCGCCATCCCTTATTTCGCATCCGCGATTCGTGACCGGCACATCGCCGCTGCCGTCGACGCCGAGACCCGTCCCGACCAGCGGATTTACGTCCTGGAGTCCGAGGCGTTGGTCTACTTCCTCGCCCAGCGTCCGACGACCTATCCCTATCTGTGGGGTATGCCGATCAAGAAGATTCCCAGCGCAGTCCCAGGTCTGCGCACGATGCTGGAAGCGAGCGATCGGCCGACTCTGGTGATCTTGGACACGCCAAACGCGAACGCCGTCGACCCGAGCGGCGGCATCGCCAGCGACCTGACCAGGTATTACCACCCCGACCGCGTGGTCGACGGGGTGACGATCCTGCGGGCCAACGACACCGGATGACGAAGGGAAGCTATTCCGTGGAAGCTTGGCGACGCGCGGCACAAGGGTGCGAAATGTGATTCGGCTGGACGTTTCCGGGGAACCAGGCCACTCGGGTGGAACTCGTGCGTAATCCATTGGGTAGTGGGTCGGTATAGCATCGCGGGCGGCGTGAGGGGGATTTGCATGACACTGACGAGCGTCGCCGTACGAGGTCTGACGCGGCGTCCAGCATTCGTCCGCTGGGTCGGTTTCGTCGGCAGTGTCCTGCTCTCCATCGCCGCCTTCATCAACGGCGCCTTTCCAGCGCTCGTGCCCGAACGCCAACCCGGTCACGATCGCCCAGTTGCCCGAACGGCGCGCTCATCTATGCGCTGTGGGGTGTCGGCACGATCAGTCTGGTCAGCTCGTGGTGGCTCGGCCGACATCTGATCGGCACCGGCCTGCTCTCGGCGCGCTGGGTCATCGTCACCGCCGCGCTGTGGATGCTGCCGATGCTGGTGTGCCCGCCGACCGGGAGCCGGGACGTCTACGCGTACGCCTGCCAGGGCGCGCTCGTCGCCGCCGGACACAGCCCGTACCACGAGGGCGTATCGGCTCTCCCGTGCCAGTGGCTCGCGTCCGTGTCGCCGATCTGGCGGGACACCCCGGCTCCGTACGGGCCGCTGTTCCTGATGATCGCCGGCTTGGCCGCCAAGACGGGCTCGCTCACGGCGGCGATCGTCATCTTCCGGATCATCGCCGTGGTCGGCGTCATCATGATCGCTGCATGTCTGCCGTCGCTGGCCCGGCGGGTCGGAGTGCCGACCGACCGAGCGCTCTGGTTGGTGCTCGCGTGTCCGCTCGTCGTCGTTCACCTGATCGGCGGCGCCCACAACGACGCCCTCACGGTCGGTCTCCTCCTCGCCGGCCTCGCTCTGCTCGCAAACCGGTCGCACCGGACCAGTGCGCTGATCCTCGGTGGCGTGCTGATCGGACTGTCGGTCGCGGTCAAGACGACGATCGGCGCCGCATTGCCGTTCGCCGCCCTGTTCGCCGCCGGTGGCCCGGCGCTGCCGGCGCTCGGAGTGATCGTGCGGAGGGCGATCGCTGTGATCGGTTCCGCCCTCGTGACGCTGCTCGGCCTGTCGTACGGCCTCGGACTCGGCACATTCGGCTGGGTCACGGCGCTGTCGCACGCCGGCGACTCCGTGGTCTGGACGTCACCACCGATCGGCGGTCGGTCTCACGATCGGCTACCTCGAGCGGCCGTTCGGTGGACATTTTGACGCCGTACCGACCTGCCGCCTCGTGGCGCTCATCCTGATGCCGATCGTCCTGCTCGTCATCCTGTGGCATTCGCGGAACCACAATCCGCTCTACGGCGCGGGTCTCGCCCTGCTCGCGACGATCTTCCTGGCCCCGGTCGTACAGGCGTGGTATCTGGTCTGGCCGCTGGCCATGTTCGCGGTGACCAAGGTGCGGATCCGTTGGTTCATCATCGCGATCACGTTCCTGTCGTGCGTGGTGTTGCCGGACGGCAGCGGGCTGACCAAATTCCTCCAGCCGACCATGTCGTTCGTGATGACCGGCATCGTGATCTGGGCCTTCGTTCGCGGCCTCACCTGGCTGCGCGGCTTCGAACCCGAAAGAGATCGAGTTCACCGAGGAAGTCGATCCGCGGATTCGACCGGCCGCCGTCGGCGACGACGAGCAGGCCCGGGCCGGCATCGAACCGACCGCACCGGCGATCGCGGGCGCGCGCTCGTCCAACGTCCGGTCGGCGACCCCACCCGACGGCGGCTGACGGGAAGCCGAGCGAGCGCAGCTCACGCATCCGTGGTTACCATCGGGTAACACCGTTTCGCGTGGAGGGACGTGCCCGTGGCGATCGAGCAGGTGTCCGAGTCGATGCGGCAAGTCCCGGCCGCGAGCGGATCGCGCGCCCGCCAACTCGCGTCCATGGCCGTCGATGCGCCGAGGTTTCTGCAGCGTACGGCGGCCAGGCACGGTCACGTCGTCCAGTTGAAGCTCGGGCGCGGACCGGTCGTCCTGCTGACCGACCCGGACGCCACACGCGCGGTGCTGGTCGACGAGCGGGCGTTCCCGAAGGGGATGGGCCGCGGCGTGGCCGGCGGCGAGCCCGGCGACACGCCACTGCGTGCCGTTCTCGGCAACGGGCTTCTCACCAGCCGGGGCGAACACCACCGGCGGCAACGGCGTCTCATCCAGCCCGCGTTCCATCATCGGCGGATCGCCTCGTACGCCGACGTGATGGTGGCGGAGGCGGCCGCGATGACGGCCGCGTGGAGCGACGGCGCGACAGTCGACCTGCACGGCGCATTCGCCGCCGCGACGCTGCGGGTGTTGACCAGGACCGTCTTCGACGTGGAGGTGACCGGCGACGACGCCGCGATGATCAGGAACGCGGTCAACGCGACGATGCGGGGACCGGGCGCCAACGTCATCCTCGTGTCCTTCGCACGTCGCCTAGGCGGATATGCGTTGGCCGCGCGGCGTGAAGCGCTGGCCGATATCGATTCGATGATCAATCGCCTGGTGGCCGAGCGTCGAGCGTCGGCCGACGATCGCCAGGACGTGTTGTCATGGCTGCTCGCGGCGCGCGACGACGACACCGGCGGCGGCATGACTGAGCAGGACATCCGCGACGAGGTGCTCACGCTTCTGCTGGCCGGTCACGAGACGTCGACCAATGCGCTGTCCTGGGCGTATCACCTCCTGGCCGAGCATCCGGACGTGGCCGGGCGCTGCACGCCGAGCTGGACGCGGTGCTCGCCGACGGCCGCCGACCGACGGCTGATGATGTGCCGAAACTCAACTACACGCGCGCCGTTGTCGACGAGTCGATGCGGCTCTATCCGCCAGCGTGGATGATGGTGCGCCATGCACGCGATCGCGCACGGCTCGCGGGTCACGAGATCGAGGCCGGGACGACGATCCTGATGAGTCCGTTCATCGTCCACCGTGACCCGCAGTGGTGGCGTGATGCGACAACCTTCGACCCGACCCGGTGGCTGACCGGATCGGCCGGCGAATACCAAGCAGCGCCGCAGACCCGCAACGCATACTTCCCGTTCGGTGGCGGTCCGCGGATGTGTATCGGTAACTCGTTCGCGTTGATGGAAATCGCGCTCGTGCTGGCCCAGACCTCACGGCATTGGGAGATGACCCCGAAGCCAGGTCACCGCGTCGGCATGACGCCACGCGTAACGCTGCGGCCGCGCGGCGGTATGCCGATGGTCGTGCACGCCCGCTGACACGACCGGGGCCCACCATGCGGACGGGCGGCCCGCGATGCGGACCGCCCGTCGTTCGTCGCGCCTTGACGTTCAGCGAACGCCGGCGAGTTCCCCCTCCGGCGCGGATTGCGCCGGCAGCTCGGGCAGCAACGTTGCCCGACGTTTCGCGTGCCACCGGGCGAACGGTCGCGGCGCCCACCAGTTCCACTTGCCGAGCAGTGTCATCGTCGCTGGCACGAGGACACACCGTACGAGCGTTGCGTCGATCGCGATTGCCGCCGCGAGTCCGAGGCCGATCTGCTGCGTGTTGTAGGTCCGGCCGACCAGGAAGCACCCGAAGACGACCACCATCAACAGTGCCGCCGAGGTGATGACCCGGCCGGTGCGTTGCAGGGCACGGCGCACCGCGACGTCGGTGGGCTCGCCCGCGTCGACGTACTCCTTGACCCGCGACAGCAGGAAGACCTCATAGTCCATCGACAGCCCGAACGCGAACGCCAGCACGCCGACGACCACGAACGGATCCAGGCTGCCGGTGGTCAGCGTGTGCAGGAAGCCGCCGCCGACGCCGTGCTGGAACACCAGATTCATCACTCCGGCCGCCGCACCGAGCGACAGCGTGTTCATGACGATCGCCTTGATCGGCACGATGAACGAGCCGGTCATCAGGAACAGCAACACGAACATGGCAACGACGGTGACGGCGATCGCCCACGGCAGGCGACTGTCGATCAACCCGACCACGTCGTCGAGCACCGCGGCATCGCCGGTCACCCACGATGTCACGCCGGCCGGCCGGTCGGCGCGCACCTCATGCACGAGGTTGCGCGCAGCGGTGCTTTCCGGGTCGCCGGCGACGTAGATGTCCACGGTCGCGAGGTCGGGCGCGACCTGGTCGGCGGGCGGCACGGCAACGACGCCGGGCGCCGTCGTCCAGCGGCGTGCCCAGGTATCCAGCGTCGCCGCGTCGGTGCGCGCGACCACGGTCATCGCCGGATCGCTCGGCCGGCCGTACTGGCTGGACAGGTCGTTCGCGACCTGGACCGACGACATCGACTTCGGGAATCCGGACAGCGGGTTCAGCCGCGGCGTCGTGCCGAGCAGCGGCAGCCCGATCGCGAGCAGCACGGCCGCGGCGGCGATCGCCGTGACCAGTGGGCGGCGCTGCACCACCCGCGCCAATCCGGCAAAGAAGCCACGGTCGGCGGCATCGCCAGCGTGCTTCGACGGACCTCGCTCGGCGCGAGCCAGCGCCCGCTTGGACGGGCGGATCCGCTTGCGGGCAAAGCCGAGCATCGCCGCCGTGCCGGTCAGGGCGACGAGCATGGCGACGGCCGCGATCGATACGCCGGCCACGCCGAGCGCGGTCATCGACGTGACGCCGAAGACCACCAGGCCGCAGAGCGATCCGGCCACGGTCAGGGCCGAGAACAGGATGGTACGGCCGGCCGTAGCCCAGGCCCGCCCGACGGCGTCCTCGGGGGAGTAGCCGTGCGCCAGCTCTTCGCGGTAGCGGGCCACCAGGAGCAGGCCGTAGTCGATCGACAGGCCTAGACCGAGCAGCGTGACGACGATCGTCGCGTTCTGGTCGATGTTGGTGATGTGCTCGAAGCCGAGCAGCGCGGCCATGCCGGCGAAGACCGACAGGATGGCGGCGAAGACCGGGATGCCGGCCGCGATGATGCCACCGAACACGAAGACGAGCACCACGAGCGTGAGCGGCAGCGACAGGCCCTCGGCCAGCGAAAGGTCGTGGTCGACCTGGTCGTTGATCTGGTTGTCCATGATCGGTCCGCCGCCCAGGAGCATGCGCGCGTCCGGCGCTCGAGCGCGCAGCGTGCTGCCGAGCGCATCGAGTTGCTTCGAGACGGCGTCGACCGCGGTGTCCTGCGGGCCATCCGCCAACTCGTCGAGGGTCACGGTCACGAGCAGGCCGTGCCCGTCACCGGCGAGGAGTTGATGCGCCTGCGCCGCCGGTACGCCGGTGTCGTACGGCGTGGCGACCGACCGTACGCCTGGGACGTGCGCAAGAGTCGACGCACTGGCAACGACCGCGCCGCGCGTCTGGGCGCTGCCGGGGTCGATTCCGGTCACTTCACCGACGATCGTGGGACCGACCTTGCTTTCCTTGTCGAGCACGTTCGACGCCTGGATGGATTCCAACGAGTTCGCGCCCGGCTGGTCGGAGAGACCGTCGGACACCGGTCCGCTGGCCAAGAAGCCGCCCGCGGCGACCGCAAGCCAGACGACGAGCAGGAGCCATCGGTGCCGAAAGCATGCTCGCCCGACCGCCGCGATCGCACCACGGGGCGCGGCGGCGGCGCGCGATGCGACCGGCGCGCGTGTCGCCGACGTATCCGTTGCCATGAGGAGAATCCCTTCTCGATTTCTTGACTGGCAACAGATTCGCCCAGCGACCGACCACAAACGATCCGGAACTCCCCCGAACTTTGGCTGGGGAACTCCCCCTAAGTTGGGGTAGGGACAGCCCTACGTCGGAGTCATCGTTGCTGGTCATGAACACACGACGGGCGACCACCCACGAAGGATGGCCGCCCGTCGTGTTGGCGACGTCACACCCGCGCTACGGCAGCGAGGCCACGCCCCGGGGCAGGAAGCGCCGGCCGGTCACCCGCTCGGACACGCCCGTACGGTCCAGGTACGGTGTGATCCCGCCGTTGTAGAACGGCCAGCCTGCGCCGAGGATCATGCAGAGGTCGATGTCCTGTGCTTCGGCGACGACCCCTTCGTCGAGCATCAGTCGGATCTCGTACGCCAGAGCGTCCAGCGCGCGCTCACGGAGGTCGTCGGCCGACACCGGCGAGTCGCCGACGTCGAGCAGCGCGGTGACCTCCGGGTCGATCTCGCCGTCACGGGTGAGGAAGCCCGGCTTGCCGGCCTTGACGACACGCGCCAAGTTCTCCGAGACGCCGAAGCGGTCCGGGAAGGCCTCGTGCAGCGTTTCGCTCACGTGCAATGCCACCGCCGGACCGACCATGCCCAGCAGTTGTAGCGGGCGCATCGGCAGACCGAGCGGGTCGAGTGCGGCGTTCGCGACGTCGATCGCGGTGCCGGAGTCGACGGCGGCGTACGTCTCGCCGAGGAACCGGGTCAGCAGCCGGTTCACCACGAACGACGGCGCGTCCCTGACCAGTACGCATGACTTGCGCAGCGCCTTGCCCACGGCGAACGCGGTCGCGAGCGTGACATCGTCGGTCTTCTCGGCCCGAACGACCTCGACCAGCGGCATCACCGATACCGGGTTGAAGAAGTGGATGCCGACGACCCGCTCCGGGTGCGCGAGGTCGGCCGCCATCTCCGTCACTGACAAGGACGACGTGTTCGTGGCCAGCACGCATTCGGGTGTGACGACCGCCTCGACTTCGGCCCAGACCTGCTTTTTGACCTTCAGGTCCTCGAACACGGCTTCCAGCACGAGATCGGCGTCGGCGAACGCGGCCTTGTCGGTGGCGCCGCTGACGAGACTTCGGAGCTTCGCAGCCTTGCCCGCATCGAGCCGACCCTTGGCCACGAGCTTGTCGATCTCGCCGCGCACGTATCCGACGCCCTTGTCGACGCGCTCGGCGTCGAGGTCGGTCAGGACGATCGGCACTTCCAGCCGGCGGACGAACAGCAGCGCGATCTGGCCGGCCATCAGTCCGGCCCCGACGATGCCGACCTTCGTCACATCACGCGCCAGGGAGGGCGACGGTGCGCCGGCCGGCTTGCGGGCCCGACGCTGGACGAGGTCGAACGCGTAGAGCCCGGCGCGAAACTGATCCGACCGTACGAGATCGGCCAGGGCGTCGTCCTCGGCCGCGGTCCCGTCGGTGAACGACGCGTCCTTCGCGAGCGACAGCAGGTCCAAGGCGCGGTACGGCGCGGCCGGAGCGCCGTGCAGCCGATCGTCGAGCGTCGTGCGGGCGAAGCCGATGACGGCGTCCCACATCTCGCTGCGATCGATCTCGGGGCGTTGGACGGCGACGGTGCCAGCGACAACGGACGCCGCCCATTCGAGCGATCGCTCCAGGAAGTCCGCCGGTTCGAAGATCGCGTCAAACATGCCGAGCTCATGCGCCTCGGCCGGCCTCAGCATGCGATTTTGCGTCAGCGGATTCTCGACGATCACCTTGGCCGCGGCGATGACACCGATCAGATTCGGCAGCAGTTGCGTGCCGCCCCAGCCCGGCACCAGCCCGAGCGACACCTCCGGCAGTGCGAGCGCGGCGGCGCCGGTGGACACCGTCCGGTAGTGGCAGTGCAGGGCGACCTCGAGCCCGCCGCCCATCGCCGCACCGTTGACGAACGCGAACGTCGGCACGTCGGAGTCCTTCAGGCGTCGGAACACCCGGTGGCCGAGCCGGGCCACCTCCAGGGCCTCGTCGCGCGACGAGATCCGGGGCATGCCGGTGACGTCGGCGCCGACGCTGAACACGTACGGCTTGCCGGTCAGCGCGACGAATGCCGGCCGGGCATCGAGGGCCGACGTGATCGCGGCGTCCAGGCTCGCGAGGCCGCCCGGTCCGAACGTGTTGGGCTTGGTGTGGTCGAACCCGTTGTCGAGCGTGATGAGCGCGGCCGGCCGATCGAGGCCGGGGACGCGTACGAAACGCAGCTTCGCCTGCGTCACGACCTCGTCCGGGAACGCGCTGACGTCGATGCTCATGCCGAAACCTCCACGCGGTCATCGGCGGCGGCAACGGCCTCGGCGCCGGTCCAGTGCGGGTTTTCCCAGATCACCGTGCCGCCCATCCCGATACCGATGCACATCGCCGTCAGTCCGT
This sequence comes from uncultured Actinomycetota bacterium, assembly GCA_963724705.1. GTDB lineage: Bacteria > Actinomycetota > Actinomycetes > Mycobacteriales > Micromonosporaceae > DASQPR01. The sequence goes on along the minus strand of CAVRVS010000001.1, from coordinate 465,294 downwards.
AGCGGACCTCGGGGTGCTCGGCGAAGTGCCGCGACAGCTGTGTCATCAGCCGTACGCCGGACGACGCCAGCGGATGCCCGATCGCGATCGCGCCACCCCACGGGTTGACGCGCGGGTCGTCATCGGCGATGCCGAAATGGTCGAGGAACGCGAGCACCTGGACGGCGAATGCCTCGTTCAGCTCGAACAAGCCGATGTCCTCGATGGACAGACCGGCCAGGCGCAGCGCCTTCTCGGTCGACGGGATCGGACCGACGCCCATCACCTCCGGCTCGACGCCGACGAAACCGTAGCTGACCAGTCGCATGCCGATCGGCAGGTCCAGTTCGCGCGCGACGTCCTCGGCCGCGAGCAGGCACGCCGTCGCGCCGTCGTTCAGGCCGGCCGAGTTGCCGGCGGTCACCTTGCCGTGCGGCCGGAACGGCGTCCGCAACGTCGCAAGCTTGGCCATCGAGGTCTCGCGTGGCGCCTCGTCCACTGTCGCGAGGCCCCAGGCGCCGTCCTCGTCCCGGGTCGCCACCGACACGAGGTCGGGCTGGAGCTTGCCGTTGGCGTACGCCTTCGCGGTCTTCTCCTGCGACGCGAGACCGAACGCGTCGGCCCGCTCCTTGGTGATGCCGGGCAGTCGGTCATGGAGGTTCTCCGCCGTCGCACCCATCACGAGCGCCGACGGGTCGACGAGCTTTTCGGCGACGATGCGCGGATTCGGGTCGACGCCCTCGCCCATCGGATGCCGGCCCATGTGCTCGACGCCGCCGGCGATCGCGACGTCGTAGGCGCCGACCGCGATCGCCGACGATACCGTCGTCACGGCCGTCATCGCGCCAGCGCACATGCGGTCGATCGCGAAGCCCGGCACCGACTTCGGCAGACCCGCGAGCAATGCCGCGGTCCGGCCAATGGTCAGGCCCTGGTCGCCAATCTGGGTCGTGGCGGCGATCGCGACCTCGTCCACGCGCTCCGGCGGCAGGCTCGGGTTGCGGGACATGAGTTCGCGGATACAGCGGATGACGAGGTCGTCGGCGCGGGTGTTCGCGTACATGCCGCCGGCCTTGCCGAACGGGACGCGGACTCCGTCGACGAAGACGACGTCGCGGACGGAACGGGGCATATGAGCCTCCTAGAGCACGGCGCGATCGGATGCGCACCGCAATGTTACTCATGAGTAACGGTGCCACGGAACCGGGCTCACTGTGGCCCGGGCCACAAGATCGGTGTCAGTCGCGCGTCGCCGACAGGTAGGCCGTGGCCAGCCGCCAATCCTGCCGGCCAGCGGCGAGTTCGGCCGCGAAACGTTCGCGCAGCGCAGCCTCATCGGGCGGCGTCAGCGCCGCCGCCACGATCTCACCCAACGGTGGTACGAGGGGATTCGGCGATCGCCGGAGCATGTCGTCGACCGAGCCGCCGCCCATGCGGGTGACCTCGGCTGTGTACGCCAATTGGAGGTGCTCGAATCCTGCGGCCTCAGCATGCTGGAGCAGATCCCGTTCGTCGAACGCGAGCATGGTCGCCAGCCCGGGCGCGATCGCGTCGTAATGATGCCGGACTTTGGCCGCGATCGCTTCGAGACCGGACATGTCGAAGCCCCACAGCCGATCGTCGCGGTCGTCGCGGCCGAACCGGTTGATCGGCTCGAAGATAGATAATCGGCCGCCCGGGCGCAGCACCCGGTGCAGCGCCGCGAACGAGCCGGCGATGTCATCGACATAAATCAGGACGGAGCGCGTCGTGGCGACGTCGACCGTGCTCGATCCGATGCCTTCAAGGTCGGGCAGTCCGGTCTGGACAAACGCGAAGCGGCTGGTCTGCGTACCCAAGGGATCTGGATCTGGACTCGACGCGGCGATGTCGCGACACGCGGCGAGCAGGTCCGCGGAGATGTCGCTGAACACGACGCGGCCGGACGGGCCGACCAGGTCCGCCGCCCCGAATCCGATCAATCCATCGCCACAGCCGACGTCGAGCACGATGTCGCCCGGCCGGATGGCCGCTCGCCGCAGCACCTCGTCGCGATACCGGTACAGGGCCGGCAGCATCGCGTCGCGCTGCGCCGTGTCGCCGCCGAACCGTCGATCGAGCAACCACGCCGCCCACCGGTCGCGGACTCCGCCTCGGTCGGCGCTCACGCGACCGCTCCCAGCCAGGCGGACCGCACGATCGCCGCCGCTTGCGCTCCTTGCCGCCGCCCTGCTCGGGCCGACGCCGAACGTCGAGACGGATCGAGGATGTTGCCGCCGATCGCGAGCCGCGCATCGCGATCCGGGACGATCAGGGCGACGGTCGCCGCACGGGCGAGCGCCGAGACCTGGTCGGCGACCTTTGTCATCGGGCCGTTGCCCTGCGGCATCGGGGCGAGCACCACGATCCGGTCGGCGCCCTCGGCTAGATCCGCGTTCGCCCACGACCGCATACCTCCGTCGATGAAGCGGCGATCGCCGATCCGCGCCGGCGGCCAGATCGTCGGTAGAGCACAACTTGCCGCGACCGCGTCGGCGAGTGATACGCCCGACTGCCGGTCGAACACGGCGACCTCACCGCTGATCGCGTCGACGGCGACGACCAACAGGCGACGGTCCGGCCACGACTGGCTCGGCAGGCGTTTCATGATCACCTCGTGCCGAGTTGCCTCGGACACTGTCGACGCGGCGAGCGCCCGGGCGCCCACGCGTTGGCGGAAGCGCTGTGGGCTGGGGGAGCGCAGCATCGCGGCCGCCGTCATCAGGTTGAAGCGCGCGCCGAGCTTGGCCGGGATCTCCGCGCTCGCGCGCGCGAGTTGCGCCTGGTAGAGCTGCTCGATCGGCAGTCCAGCGGTCAACTGCGCGCCGACCGCTGAACCGGCCGACGTACCGATCACCGTGTCGGCGTCGGTCACATCGACGCCCTCATCCGCGAGCCCGGCGAGAATGCCCAGCTCCCAGGCGACGCCGGTCGGGCCGCCGGCGCCGAGGACAAGCGCCGTCGCCATGGTCGCCCTCCTTGACGTGGCTCGTACGGATATTTTGCGTGGCGCGATGGCTTCATCTCCGTCAGCATGAGCCATGCTCACCGACCACTATGCGGCCTACGGCATCCGGTTGCGTACGCCCCGCCTTGAGTTGCGCCTGCCGGACCTCGACGACCTGGCCGCACTCGCCGACGTCGCCATCGAGGGCGTACATGACCCGGCGGACATGCCGTTCCTGGTGCCGTGGACGGACGCGGAGCCGGCGGCTACGGGCGCGGTCGGTGATCACCTACAACCTCGGGGTGCTCGCTGCCGCCACGACAGCGAAGTGGCACCTGCCGTTCTGCGTCGCGTACGACGGCGCACCCGTCGGCATCCAGGATCTTTCGGCACGTGAGTTCGCGGTGACCCGGGAGGTATCCACCGGATCGTGGATTGGCCTGAAATATCAGGGCAAAGGCATCGGGACCGAGATGCGAGCGGCGGTGCTGCATCTCGCGTTCGAAGGCCTGGGCGCGGCCGAGGCGATATCGGCCGCGCGCGACAGCAACGTCGCGTCCGGTCGCGTGTCGCGCAAAGTCGGCTACGCCGATGACGGCCTGGAGAGATGGGCGGTGCGCGGCGAACTCACCGTCCACCGGCGCTTCCGGATCGATCGGGCGCGGTGGCTCGCGCACCGTTCGGTGCCGGTGACGCTCGACGGACTGACCGACGCCTGCCGCGCCGATCTCGGTGCTGTCAGCGACGCCGCTGCCTGAGGCGTGACGCGGTCGGCGGGCGCGTGGCCGCGACCCATCTTCGGGCTCCGACGAACGGGAGATTAAGGATCGTCGAGAGCGCGCATCCGATCGCAGGGTCTGAGCGTTGTCCCACGCGTGGCCGCCGAACGCTGGCGGGGCCGAGTGCCGGGGGGCAAAACGTACATGACGGTGGTAAAGCCTACGGAGTCAGCGTATAGCGCGGAACTCACAGCGGAGTTTCGCGTACCCCAGGCCTTCCGTATGCCGGGGCAGACTCGCACCATTCGTCGAAACGATCCCTCCGGTCAGCCGCGCCGCTCGGCGTACGCGCCCGTGCCGCTGCCACCGACCGACGCGGAGAAGCGTGTCTACGACAAACGGCGACTTCCCGTACTCATGATCGCCTCGCTGGTCAGCTTCTCGTGCCTGCTGGCCAGCCAGACGCTGTTGCTGCGGAGTACGCCGGCGATGTTGTTTCTCGCGCCCGCCGTCGGATTCACGATGATTTACTACCTTGTATCCGTCGCCGTCAATATCTTCACGCGAGGCTTCTCGTTCCAGGAGCACGATCGGGTCGTCCGGGCATGGCGTCCGGAGCGCTTCCCGTCGGTCGACGTATTTCTGCCGGTATGCGGCGAGCCAGCCCACGTCCTCCAGAACACGTGGGCGAACGTACGGGACATGGCGCGGGCGTACCCCGGGTTGGCGTGTGTCCACGTCTTGGATGATTCGCCGGAGCCGACATTGCGCCGCATGGCGATGGCCTTTCGCTTCGACTATGTGCGACGACCGAATCGGGGATGGTTCAAGAAGGCCGGCAACCTGCGACATGCCTTCGAGCGCACGAACGGCGACTTCATCCTGATCCTCGACGCCGACTTCGCGCCGCGGCCCGACATGATCAACGAGATGCTGCCGTACTTCGATACCGAGCCGAACATCGGGATCGTCCAGTCGCCACAATTCTTCCGCGTCCACGGTGGACAGGGATGGGTCGAGCGCGGCGCCGGCAGCGTACAGGAGCTGTTCTACCGTTCGGTCCAGGTCTCCCGGCAGCATCACGGCGCTGCCATTTGCGTCGGGAGTTGTGCGATCTACCGACGCGCGGCGCTGAACTCGATCGGTGGTACCGCACTCATCGAGCACTCCGAGGATGTACACACCGGATTCGACCTGAAACGTGCGGGCTGGAAGCTGCGTTACATTCCCGTCGCTCTCGCCGCCGGACTATGCCCGGCCGACGTGAACTCTTTCTTCACGCAGCAGTACCGGTGGTGCGCCGGATCGATGAGTCTCCTCGGCTCGGCCAAGTTCTGGCGCACAAAGCTGGCCGTTCGCGCCCGGCTGTCCTACATCTCCGGGTTCATGTACTACGTGCACACCGCTGTGTTCACGTTGGTTGCGCCGGTGATTCCGATCGGTCTGTTGTACGTCTTCCCCGACCGGATATCGCTAGCGAACTACGTGCTCATCGCGCCGAGCATCGTCTACAACATGATCATCTTTCCGGTGTGGCACCGCAGCCCGTATCGGCTGGACGGGTGGACCGTGAAGATGATCTATGGCTGGGCCCACGCCTTCGCGATCCTCGACATCCTGGGCGGACACCGGGTGGGCTGGCAGCCGACCGGAGGTACGGCGAAGAAGAGCAAGACCCGGCGGCTGTGGATCGCGATGTCCGTGTGGACCGGGGGTACCGCGGTCTTGTGGGTCGGCGGCGCCGCGTACCACATGCTCCACACGAACGTGCTGCGGTACGCGGCCGCGTTCCTCACCGGGATGTTCTTTCTCACCGTCGTCACTCAAGCGTTACTGGTTGATCCCCGGACGGATAACAGCGAGGTCGTCGCGTGAAGACCCGCTACCTGATCGTCATCATGGTCATCATCGCCGCGGGCTTGCTCGAATACGGCCTGGTGTCGCTGGTCGACGTTGGCCGAGACACCTCCCGTAGTGGATCGAAGGTCGCAGCCGGCGCTGCCGGGTCGGCATCGCCGTCGGCCCGGCCACCGTTTGACGTCACCAGTCTGGTCTCGCCAGCTCGCAAGTATTTGGGCGTAACAATTCAGGGCGCGCCGGCCAGCATGGCCCCGATCGACGCATTCGCGCACGCGATCGGCAAGAAGCCGAACATCGTCGAGTTCTACGAGAGCTTCGATGACAATTTCGACGCATCCGGAGTCCGGAAGATCTACGAGTACGGTTCGCTGCCGCTGCTCAGTTGGGAGCCCCTGACCGCCCCGATGGCGAAGATCGCCCGCGGCCAGGAGGACGACTATCTGAAGACGTTCGCCGAGGCCGTTCGGACGTTGAATCTGCCGGTGGCGATCGCCTTGGCGCACGAGATGAACGGTCGCTGGTATCCCTGGGGGCCGCAGAAGACGAAGGCGGCCGACTTCGTGGCGGCATGGCGCCATGTCCACGATGTGTTCGTCGCCGCCGGTGCGACCAACGTCATTTGGGTGTGGGCGCCGAATGTGATCAACCCGGTGCCCAGCGTGCATCTCGGCCCGCTGTATCCGGGTGACGCGTACGTCGACTGGATCGGCATAGACGGCTACTACACCCACAAGGGACAACAGACCTTCACGACATTGTTCGGACCGACCACGACCGCCGTCCGACGCTTCACCAAGAAGCCGATACTGATCGTCGAGACCGGCGCCGAGCCGGGTGCCGCGCGGCCGGGTGAGATCGCCAACCTGTTTAACGGGGTGGCGCACACCTCCGGGTTCATCGGGCTCGTATGGTTCGACAACCCTGGAACGGGCGGCTGGCGCATCGATAACGACGCGCGGGCCGTGGCGGCGTTCCGCCGAGCAGCCAAAGCCTCCGCGTTTGGCTTTGATGTCCATGGTTAGGCCGCCGATGACGCGGATCGGCGGTGCGGGCCATGACCGCCGTATCTGACCGTCACGTGACGCTGGCCGATGGTCGTCCCGGTGTTCATCGACGGCCTCGCGTGTGGAGCGAGGCGCCGGCGGGTCGGTGGCCCGCGCTGATCGCGGTGCTGCCCGCGGTCGTCGCGGCGGCGATCAGCCTGCGCGGCCTCAGCGATCGCGAGATGTGGGAGGACGAGTACGCGACGTGGCACGCGTCGACGCGGTCGCTGACTCAGCTGGGGGGACTCTTCCGCCACATCGACGTGGTCCATGCCACCTACTACGTGATCCTCCATGGCTGGATCCAGCTTGCTGGCAGCTCGCCCCTCGCGCTTCGACTTCCGTCGATGTTCGCCATGGCGATCTGTGCGGCGTGTGTGGCGCTCGTCGGGCGACGGCTGGCCACGGCGCCCGTCGGCCTGGTCGCCGGACTGATCTTTGCCGTCGTGCCGTCCGTCTCCCGTTATGCCGAGGAGGCACGGTCCTATGCGCTCGTGACAATGGGCGCCGTCGTCGCGACGCTCATGCTGCTGCGCGCGTTGGAGAAAGACACGCGTCGGCGTCTTGCCCTCTACGCGCTTTCGATCGCCTTTATCGGCCTCATACACTTCGTCGCCCTGACCGTGGTGGCCGCCCACGTCGTCCTGCTTCTCACGACGACGCGATCGACCGAAGCGCGACGCTGGCGGATCGTGGTCGCGGCCGGGATCGCGATGCTTGTCGTGATTCCGCTGCTTGCCCTCGCGTCCCAACAGTCGTCGGCGATTGGGTGGATCACGGCGGACGCGGAGCGGGTAAAGACGTTCCCGGAGCATGTCTTCCTGTCGGCTCCGGTGGCGGCGGCCATCATCGGTCTCGCCGTCGTCGGCACAATTTTCCTGCTCGTGTCCAGGCGGCGGGGAGATCGTACGGTCGCCGCGATGCTCGCGACCTGGGCCGTGCTGCCGCCAGTCTTCTGCTATGTCAGCTTTCCGCTGCTGCATCTTTTCCTGCCGCGATACGTACTCTTCATCGTCCCGGCCTGGTCGATTCTCGCCGCGGTCGCCGCCTGCCGCGCCGGCGAGCTTGTGTGGCAACATCTGTGGCCGCTCACCGCCACCGTGGCAATCCTCGTGGTGGCCTGGGTCGGCCTGCCCGATCAGCGGACCGTACGGGAGAGTCCGGTCGCCGGGCAGCCCGATTTTCGTGAGGCGGCCACAGCGATCCACGACCGGCTCAAGCCGGGCGACGGCATCGTGTACAACGATCCGTTCGGTGGATCGGCGGACCTGGCTCGGCTGGCCGTCACGTACGAGATGCGCGACGAACAACAGCCGCGCGACGTGTTTCTGCGGCAGACCGGGGTGGAGCGCGGTTGGTACGCGGCATTGGAGTGTGTCGACCCGGAGCCGTGTCTCGGCACAACACCGAGGCTCTGGTTGATCTACACCGGCTCCTCCCGCGATCCGTTCACGGGCATGACAGCCAACCGGGCGTCGCTACTCGAGCGCGACTACAAGGTTGCTGGAACCGACAGGTTCACGGGCGTCGTGCTCGTACTGCTGACGAGGTCGGCTGCTCAACCCGGAACGGCTGCCTAGCGGTCGCTCCATGGTGGTGATCGCTCATGGGCCGACCGGCGAAAGCCCGCGCCTACCGTGTGTCGTCGCGACTTTGTCCGAATCAATCGCTAGCGTGTCGTTGGTCCGTGTTTGGCATCTAATCGGTGCATCGCACGTTCCCGCTGGATTTAGTGCGGCCCGGCTTCCGTTCGAACTCGCGGCCCTCGTCTCCGACAGGCGGATCAATCGGAGGTCTCATGCGGCGCAAGCCGGCATTCGTCGCGGTCATGTCTGTGCTGGCTGCGCTCATCGTCGTCGTGGTCGTAGGCAAAGTCTCGGCCGAGGTTCAGACGGCGGGTCTCGACACACTTCGAACCGACTGGGACCAGGCCGAACCGGCGATGTCCGCGGGTGATGTGCTGAGCAGTGACTTCGGTCAGCTGTTCTCGACCCAGCTCAACGGCCAGGTATATGCCCAGCCGCTGGTAATCGGCGACACCGTGATCGCCAGCACCGAGAATGACTGGGCGTACGGCCTCGATGCGGCGACGGGACACATCAACTGGTCGCGCAACTTCGGGTCACCGTGGCCGGCGAGTCAGGTCGGATGCGCCGACCTGACGCCGAACATCGGCAGCACCGGGACCGGGGTGTATGACGCGTCGACCGGCACGTACTACGTCACGACGAAAGTCAACGACGGACCCGACGCGGATCACCCGAACTGGTATCTCCAGGCGCTCGACCCCACGACCGGCGCCGAACGCGCCGGTTGGCCGGTGAAGATCGTGGGGACACCGGCCAACGATCCGACTCATCCGTTCGCTGCGCGCGACGTCAATGAGCGGGCGGGTCTGCTGCTGCTCGGCGGCGTGGTGTACATGGCGTTCGGCTCGCAGTGCGACCTCGGTTCGTACGTCGGATGGGTCGCTGGCGTGAACGTCAGCACTCACCAGGTCAACCTGTGGTCCGACGAGACCGGCGCGACCAGCGAGGAGTCCGGCATCTGGCAGGCCGGCGGCGGTCTCGTCTCGGACGGCGCGGGTCGCATTTTCCTCGCGACCGGCAACGGCGTCACAGCGCCGGACGGCCCCGGCAACGCACCGCCGCCGACGTTGTCGCAATCGGTCGTACGCCTCGGTATCAACGTCGATGGCTCGCTCGCGGCCCAGGACTTCTTCAGCCCCGCCAACGCTTCGATCCTCGATGTGAACGACCAGGATCTCGGCTCCGGCGGTCCGGTCGCGCTGCCTAACCAATACTTCGGCACGGCTGCGTTCCCGCACCTGATGGTCGAGATGGGCAAGGACGGACGGCTGTTCCTGCTGAATCGGGATAACCTCGGCGGCAAGGCGCAGGGTGCGGGCGGCACCGACGCCGTACTGCAGACGCTCGGCCCGTACGGCGGCCAGTGGGGTCATCCGGCGGTGTTCGGCGGCGACGGCGGCTACATCTATGTCGTCCAAAACTCGTCGACGATGCTCGCCTTCAAGTACGGCACCGACGGCTCGGGCAAGCCGGCGCTGAGCCTCGCCGGCAACACGGTCGACCATTTTGGCTACACGTCCGGCTCGCCACTGGTGACCTCGGACGGTACGACATCCGGCAGCGCGATCGTCTGGGTTACCCGTTCCGACGGTCCGACCGGCGCCAACGGGCAGCTCTGCGCATATAACGGCACTCCGACCAGCGGCACTCTCAAGCTGCTTCGGTGTTTCCCGGTCGGCACCGCCTCGAAGTTCTCGGTGCCGGGCTCGGGCGCGGGCCGCATCTACGTCGGCACGCGGGACGGCAATCTGATCGGTATCGGCGCGCCGGCCACGCCACTGCTGTCCATCCCACAGACCAGCTTCGGCAGCGTCAACGTCGGCACTTCCGGCTCCGGAACGATCAAGTTGACCGCGAACGAGGCCGTGACCATCACCGCCGCATCGGCGGCCGCGCCGTTCAGCGTGTCGCTGTCGGGACTTCCCAAGTCACTGGCCAAGGGCGCGACGCTTTCGGTGCCAGCCACGTTCACTCCGACCGACCCGGGACTGGTTACCGGCGTCGCCACGTTCACCGTGACAAGCGGCTCGACATCGACGACGCTGGGCGCCGCGTTGCAGGCCACCGGTGTGCGTCCAGGGTTTACCGCGACACCCGCGACACTCGACTTCGGTGAGATACCGGTCGGGTCGAGCGTGTCGCTGACCGAGAACTTCGCCAATACCGGTACGGACCCCGAGACCATCTCGTCGATCACCAAGCCGTCGGCGGCGTTCACGGTCACCGGTCTGCCGCCGGTGGGTACCGTCGTCGCGCCGGGCGCCTCGGTCGCGGTGTCGGTCACCTACAAACCGACCGCGACCGGCTCCGTTACCTCGTCCATGACATTCGTCGGTCCGCACGGATCCGGCGTAGCCACGTTGACGGCCACGGCCGTGACCGGGGTGAAGAAGCTCTCGATCTCGCCGGCGACGATCTCGTTCGGCTCGGTCGGCGTGGGTTCCTCGGCTACGAAGATCCTGACTGTCTCGAATACCGGCAACCTGTACGTCACGATCACCAAGGCGGCGCCGCCGGCCGCGCCCTTCGAGGTGAATGCGCCGCTCGCTGAGGGGCAGGTGCTGGCGCCGGACGAGGAACTCCAGATACCGGTGACCTTCGTGCCGACAGCGGCCGGTGCGGCGAGCGCTCCGTACATCATCAGCTCCGACGACGGGGCCGGGTCGCACACGGTCACGGTGACCGGCACCGGCGTGGCAACCACCGGTACGGCGCTGCCCAATCCGGCCAGCGGCGGCTGGAAGGTCAACGGCAACGCCACCATGACGTCGTCCGGCATCGTGTTGACCACCGCCAAGTCGCAGCAGGTCGGCTCGGCAGTGTTCTCCGCTCCCGTACCCAGCGCCGGGTTGTCGGCGACATTCACCGCGGCGCTGGGCGGGGGAACCGGCGCCGACGGGCTCACGTTTGCCCTGCTGGATGCGTCGAACGCCACGCCGTCCAGCATCGGCGCGGGCGGCGGTGGCCTGGGCTTCTCCGGGCTCAAGGGGGTCGCCGTCGCACTCGACACCCTTCAGGGCCCGACCGATCCGTCAAGCAACTTCATCGGCATCTCAACCGTCGGCACTGGCCAGTCGCTGACCTACGCCGCGACCGCAACGAATGTCCCGAACCTCCGCAGCGGAACACACGTCGTGGCGGTGACAGCCGCCGGTGGCAAGCTCAACGTCTCGATCGACGGCCAAGCCGTGTTGTCGACCACGGTCGCGATTCCGGCGACGGTGCTGCCGGCATTCACGGCTTCGACCGGCGGATCGACCGACAACCACACGGTGTCCTCAGTCGCCATCACGACCGGAACGACCAAGCTACCGGCGCCGGGCACCGGCTGGAGGTTCAACGGTGCGGCGACCACAAGCGGCGCCTCGACGATCCTGACGCCGGCGGCATCGAACGCGGCCGGATCGCTGCTCTACGCGTCGCCGGTGCGGACCGACGGCCTGAACGCGACGTTCAACCTATCGATGAGCGGCGGTACGGGTGCCGACGGCGTCGCGTTCAATCTGCTCGCCCCGACCCAACCGGCATCGTCGCTTGGCACGGCGGGCGGCGGGCTCGGCTTCGCCGGCCTGTCCGGTGTTTCGGTCCAGTTCGCGACCTACCCGCACGATCAAGCGTCGATTAAGTTCGGCGGCACCACCGTCACGAGCACGACAAACCTCCCGGCGTTGCGGGCGGCCGTACGCGCGATCAGCGTCTCGATCAGCGGGCAGGTCGTGACCGTCGGTGTGGACGGCACGACTGTGATGACCGCGACGGTGGCCGGACTCAGCCGAACGGCGGTGGTCGGCTACTCGGGCGCCACGGGCGGATCCACCGATGTGCACGCGATTTCCGAATCGCGGATCGTGACGAGTGGCCTCATCCCCGTGCCCTCGGCCGGCGGCTGGGCGATCAACGGCAACACATCGGTGGTCGGATCGTCGTTGCAACTGACTCAAGCCGGTCAACAATTGGCGGGTTCGGCGTGGTATCCCGGTGCGCGGCCGACCGCTCACCTCGACGCGACATTCACGCTGACGATCGGCGGTGGGACCGGCGCCGACGGCGCGACGTTCGCGATCCTGGGCAGCACGACGACGACCTCCCTCGGGCCTCCCGGCTCCGGCCTCGGATTTGCCGGGCTGCCCGGGGTGGCGGTCTGCTTCGTCACGTACCCGGAACGAAATGTCTCGTCGTCCAACTTCGTCGGCGTGCTGGTCGGGTCGTCTTTCGCAGCGACATCGACGACGGTGCCGGCGCTACGCACCGGGTCGCACCGCGTCGAGGTGTACACCGCGGCCAACGGCCATCTGGAGGTCGAGATCGACGGAACGCGTTACATCGACGCGACCGTGACACTGCCGGCATCGGCGGTGTTCGGCTTCACCGCGGCGACCGGCGGTGGTACCGACGTGCACACCGTGAGCGACATCGACATCGCGTATTGACCCGTCGGTATCGACGAAGTGCCACGGCGGCTGCCGATCGTCTGTCAGCTCGGACCGTCCGGCGTCGTTTCGGGCGGTGGCATCGGTGCTTCCGGCGCTTCCGGTGCTGCGGGTGCCGCCGGTGCGGGCTCCGGTGTGGACAGGGCGTCGGCGATGGTGCCGGCGACCAGTTTCACCTGCCATGGTCGGGCGCCGTGCGACCGAAGAGCCGCGCCGACCGCGTCGATCGTTGGCTCGGTCGGCGGCTCCCAGACGACTCGCCGTACGGTGTCCGGGGTGATCAGGTTCTCCGGCGGCAGATTGTGTTCGGCCGCGATCGCGTTCACGGCACCGCGGGCGCGGGCAAGTCGGGCCGCGGCCGCCGGGTCACGCTCCGCCCAGCGGTGTGCCGGCGGTGGCCCGTCGGTCGCCACGGGCACGGGCAACTGATCGTTCGGCAGCGCGCGAGCCTCGTCCAGCGCACTCAGCCAGGTGGTAGCCAGGCGCCGTACGGACCGGCCGCCGAAGCCGGGCAGCAACAGCAACGCTCGCTCATCCCGGGGGTCCATCTCGGCCGCCGCGATCAGGGCGGCATCGGCGAGCACCCGGCCGGGCGCGGTATCGCGGCGGGACGCGACGGTATCGCGGGCATACCACATCGCCCGTACGCGGGAGAGCGCGCGAGCTCCCCGTACCCGGTGGATTCCGGACGTACGGCGCCACGGGTCCGGCCGTACGCGGGGCGGCGCACCGCCGTGCGTCACTAGTGAGGCGAACTCCTCGGCCGCCCACTCGGTCTTACCCTGCCGAGCCAACTCGTCGGCCAGCAGATTGCGCAGGTCGACGAGCAGCTCGACGTCGAGCGCCGCGTACGTGAGCCACGACTCCGGCAATGGCCGGGTCGACCAGTCGGCCGCCGAGTGGTGCTTCTCCAGCGAGTAACCCAGCAGCGACTCGGTCAACGCCGCGAGTCCGACCCGCTCGTAGCCGGCCAGGCGGGCGGCGAGCTCGGTGTCGAAGAGTCGTGTCGGGCGCAATCCGATCTCGGACAAGCACGGAAGGTCCTGGCTGGCCGCGTGGAGCACCCACTCCTCGTCCGCGATGGCGGCGGCGAGCCCGCTCAGATCGCCGAATGGCAGTGGGTCGAGCAGTACGGTGCCGGAGTCGCCCCGCCGGAGCTGCACGAGATACGCCCGCGACGAGTAGCGGTAACCGGACGCGCGCTCGGCATCGATCGCGACCGGTCCGCTCGCGCCCGACAGCGCCAAGATCACCCGGGCCAGGCCGGCGGGGTCCTCGGTCGGCGCCGGAGTGCCGTCGCGCGGGGCGATCAGCGGTACGGCCGAGGGGGTGGTCGCTGCGTCGTCGGGAGTCTCGGTCGCCACGTTGTCGATGGCGGTTGACTGACGCGACAGGTCGCCGTCGGGGCGGTGCTCTTCGTCGGTCACCCGTCCAACTTACGGCGGTCCATCGCGGGGCAGGTGCAGCTGGGTCGGCGCGTCGATCTTCCGGGCGGATCAATCCGACAAATCGCAGGGGGGACAGCGGACCGTGGGAGCATGTATGTTGCCCTCGCCGGTGCCCGCTCACCCATTGCACGTGAACGGGGTGACGCCGGCGCGTGACGGCGATCGGGGAGGAGCCGTAGATGCCCATCGACGACCCGGCATCCGACCGATGCCCGGAACCGAGCGGATCAGCCGATCCGGACGTCACGGCGACCGATATCGACGCCCACGCTGACATCGCGGCCGGCACCGAATCCGATACGGACGTCCACACCGACCCGGCAACCGGCCGGGACGCGCCAAGCGGCGCGGCAGCGTCGCTCAACACTGGGCCGTCGATCGACACTGGGCCGTCGCTCGACACGGGCCGTCGATCGACACGGGGCCGTCAATCGACACGGGGCCGTCAATCGACACCGGGTCGCCGGTCGACCCGGCCGGACCGTCCGACGCTACGTCGAGCGACGACTCTGATGATGGTGGTACGGCGGACCCCTCAGCTCCGATCCACCGGGACCCATACACGGACGAGGCTCGTACGCAGAACATGGTCGGCCGCCCGGCGCGGCTCACACCGGTCAAGACCACGCCGGTCAAGCCGGCGCCGTTACGGACCACGCCGATCAAGGCGACACCCGTCGTCGCGACGCCGATCAAGCCGTTCCCGGTCAAGGCAAGCCAGACCGGGGCCGCCCCGGTCTGGCTGGGTCGCGGACAGGTGCCGCAGACGCGTTCGCCCAGCGGCCGTGGACATACATCGGACGCGGCCACGGCCCCAGTGCCGGCGTCGGAATCCATCGCCGACGCGACAGCACTCGCGGAGGCGCCGGTCACGTCGGATGCCCCGGTCCTCCCGAACGCGCGGGCCGACGTGGGTACAGCCGCATCTGACCCCACGGTGACGGTACCGGCGAGGGACGAATCGACCGCTAATGCCGCCGCGCCGCCGAAGTCATCGCCAGCCCCCAGCGAGCCGGAACCGGCCGGCTTCGCCCCAGGCGTCGCGTCGGTCGAGTGGCATCCGCCGATGGCCGATCCGCCGCCGGCGGCGGCCGTTTCCCCGGCACCGCTCGGGTTTACCGCACCCGGCGAACTCTTCGCACCGGCAAGACATGCGGCCGCGCGGCCGGGACGGCGGCGAGCGCTCCTTGTCACCACGAGCGCGCTCGCGGTGCTGTTTGCGTTGGTGAGCGGCGGTTTTGCCTACGCGTTCGTGAATCGGAACGACGCGTACCACAAGCAGGTCACCACGGTGAACCAGCGCGAGGCCACGATCGCGTCGAACGTAAGCCAGATCAACGACCTGCGCTCGAAGCTCGCCGCGGCTCAGGCGCAGAGCCAGCAGTTGCAGAACCAGATCGCGGCTTCGGCGGGTCAGGTAACGGAACTTCAGCAGGAGAAGACGGTGCTCGGTCAGTGCATCACCAGCATCAACAACTTCTTCACGGTCGTCGGCGAGAACGGTACGTCGGCCGAGCAGTCCACCGCACAGACCACGATGGAGACGAACTGCAACGCCGCCCAGAAGTACCTGAACTAGCTTTCGAGCGGCCGGCACCGCTGAGCAGGGAACTCGGTTGCCACCCTGGATGCCGGTCGTCCAGGATGGCGCCGGTGGGCGTAACGAAGATGCACGCTGACGAGGTCGCGACCGACACCGGGCTCGTCCGCCGCCTGCTGGCCGCACAGTTCCCGCAATGGTCCGAGCGGTCGATCGAGCAAGTCGTGTCGTATGGAACCGACCATGACATCTATCGGCTCGGCAGCGACCTGGTCGCCCGACTACCGCGCATCGGCTGGGCCGCCGGCCAGGCGGCGAGGGAGGCGGAGTGGCTGCCGCGGCTCGCGCCGCACCTGCCACTCGCGCTTCCGGTTCCGCTCGCCATGGGACATCCGGCCGACGGTTACCCGTTCGACTGGTCGGTGTGCACGTGGCTGCCGGGCCAGAATGCCAACGGCACGCTCAACGATCTGGATCTCGCGGCCGTCGATCTCGCCGCGTTCGTGATCGCGCTGCGCCAGATCGATACGGCCGGCGCCCATCCGCGTCGCCCGCAGGGTCGAGGCGCACCACTGGCCGAGAACGACGACCAGGTTCGCCGATCGATCGCCGAGCTCGGCGATCGCATCGATGCCGGTGCCGCCCTCCGCGCATGGCAGCAGTCGCTGAATGCTCCGGCCTGGGACGGTCCGGAGGTGTGGGTGCACGGCGATTTGCTGCCGGGCAACCTGCTGGTTGTCGACGGCCGCCTGTCGGGCGTGATCGACTTCGGTGGCCTCAACGTCGGCGACCCCGCGTGCGACCTGCAGCCCGCCTGGAACGTATTCACCGGTGCAAGCCGCGCTCGCTTCCGCGCCGAACTCCAGGTCGACGACGCTTCGTGGCTGCGTGGTCGTGGATGGGCACTCTGCCAGGCCGTGTCGGCGCTGCCGTACTACTGGGACACCAATCCCGGGATGGTCCGGCAGGCCTCGCACGCACTCTCGCAGGTGCTGGCCGACGGGTGACACCAGCGGTGCGGAAATCGCGTACGCGTCGCCTCGGCCGCTGCGATACGGTCCCGGAATGCCCCGAGCCCTGATCATCGGCGGGACCGGTCTTGTCGGTCGTGCCGCGGCGCGTCGACTATTGGACGCCGGTTGGAGCGTCGACGTGACCGGCCGCGACGCGTCCCGCCTACCGCCGGCGATTGCCGACGCGACGTTCACCGCGGTCGATCGCGACGACGCCGCCGCCCTTGGCCGAGCGCTCAATGGCGGTGTGGACCTGCTGGTCGACTGCGTGTGTTACACCGCCGCCCACGCACGAGTGCTCCTGCCGCTGATGGACGACGTCGGTTCGACCGTGATGATTTCCAGCAAGGCCGTCTACGTCGACGACGACGGCAACCACACGAACTCGCCGATCGCGCCCCATTTCGACGGTCCGGTCACGGAGTCGCAGCCGACCATGGCACCGGGCTTCGGCGACTTCCAGACGCGGGAAGGGTACGGCGCGAACAAGGTCGCCGCGGAAAACGTCCTGCTCGACAGTGGCGCCCCGGTCACCGTGTTACGCCCGTCGAAAATCCACGGGGCCGGCGCGCTCCGGCCACGTGAGTGGGTGTTCGTCAAACGGGCACTCGACCGACGCCCAGCGGTGTTCCTGGCCGCCCGGGGCGCCAGCGTCGACCACACGACCGCCGCGGTCAACCTGGCCGCTCTGATCGAGGCGGTGGCGACCAACCCGGGACGACGAATCCTCAACAGTGCGGACCCCGATGCGCCGAACGCGCTGGAGATCTCCCGAGCGATCGCACACACGCTCGGCCACACGTGGACCGAGGTGCTGCTCGATGAGGCCAGCGATCAGGAGCTCGGCGCCCACCCCTGGGAAGCCCGGTATCCGATCGTGCTCGACATGACGGCCGCGGCCACGATCGGATACGTGCCCGTGGGCGACTATGCGACCACGGTGGTCGACGAAGTCGACTGGCTCGTAGGCGAGATCAGAGCCACTGGCGCTGGCGGCGTCTGCTTGCCGGCGGGTCTGGACGACGAGTTCTTCGAGGGGTACTTCGACTATCCACGGGAAGATCGATATCTCGCCGACCGCGAACTCAGCCCGGGCGAGGATTAGGACGCCGGTCAGGCTCCGGAGGACGCGCCGCGGCCTGAGAGAGCGGTGACGCCGGGCGGCGGTAGCCCGGCCGTCGACGCGAGGAGGGCACACCAGGCCTCCATATGCGCCGCGAACCGATCATCGGCCGGTGACCAGGACGCGCGGATCTCCACGTCGGCCGCGCTCGGCGCACCGGCAAGATCACCGAACCGCGTCGAGGTCGTGGTGGTCACCGTGCCACCGGGCGCCAGATAGGTCGCGTCGTGCGCCTCCAGGGCATCGATGAGCCAACTCCACGCCACCTCGGACAACAGCGGATCGGTCGCGATCTCCGGTTCCAACTCCGCGGTCACGTACGTCACGAGGCGCAGCGTCCCGGCCCAGGCGTCGTGTCCGGCCGGATCGCACAACACGATCAAGCGGCCGGTGGCGATCTCTTCTCCGCCACGGGTCACGGTGCCCCCGATCGCGAACGCGTGGGGTGCCAGCTTGCCCGGCGCGGGCGCGTCCTCGAGGGCGATCTCCGGGCGGGCCACGACCGATCGCAGCCCCGCGATCGCGCGGGTAAAGGATTCGGGCGGAGCGGGTTCCGGCACCATACGTGAAAGCCTATGACCAGCAGTGCCGCGAACAGCCGCGCGGCACGCCGGACGTATTCGCCGGTCGGGTAACGATCTGACCGTCGGATGTCACGGTTTGTGCCCTCGGCGGGTGTCCTGGGTCCCTTGCGTACGCGCCGGTGGTTAGGCCCGGAAACCGCGTGCGATGATGGCGCCAATGACCACCGAACCAGCACCAGCCAACGGGTCGCCGCTCGACCGCTCGCCATTAGTGGCCGCCTGCCTGGGTGAGCCGGTGCCGCACACGCCGGTGTGGTTCATGCGTCAGGCCGGTCGGTCCCTGCCCGAATACCGGGCGCTGCGCGCTGGCATCGCCATGCTCGAGTCGTGCCGCCGCCCGGATCTCGTCTGCGAGATCACCCTCCAGCCGGTGCGCCGGCATGCGGTGGACGCGGCGATCCTGTTCAGCGACATCGTCGTGCCGCTGCACGCGGCCGGTGTCGGCGTCGAGATCCAGCCGGGCGTCGGGCCGGTCGTGGCCGAGCCCGTACGCACATTGTCGGATCTTGATCGGATTCCCGACCTGGCACCGGCCGACGTCGGGTTCGTCGCCGAATCCGTGCACCTGCTCGTGGCCGAGTTGGGCGCCACGCCACTGATCGGCTTCGCCGGTGCGCCATTCACGCTGGCGAGCTACCTCGTCGAGGGCGGACCGTCCAAGCATCACGTCAAGACAAAGGCGTTGATGTACGGAGCGCCGGACGTGTGGCATGCCCTGTGTGCGCGACTGGCGCAGATCACCACGACGTTTCTCCGGGTGCAGATCGACGCGGGCGTGAGCGCCGTCCAATTGTTCGATTCGTGGGCGGGCGCGTTGTCCGAGGCCGACTACCGGCGTTACGTGCAGCCCCACTCGGCGAGGGTGCTGCAGTCTCTGGCGGAGGCGGGCGTGCCGCGGATCCACTTCGGCGTCGACACGGCGGCTTTGTTGCCGGCCATGGGCGAGGCAGGTGCGGAGGTCGTCGGCGTCGACTGGCGTACGCCGCTCGACCAGGCGGCCGCGCTCGTCGGTGACCGCTCGGTGCAGGGCAACCTCGATCCGGCCGTACTGTTCGCGCCATTCGACGTGATCGAGCACGAGGTGCGCCGCATCCTGGATGAGGGGCGGGCGGCACGTGGGCACGTGTTCAACCTGGGTCACGGCGTGTTGCCGGAGACCGACCCGGACGTGTTGACCCGCGTCGTCGATCTCGTTCACAAACTTTCGGCCCGCTGAGCCACGGCCGACGAGAGCACGCCACACACTGGGGGCACAACGGCATGGAGCGCCACGTCGCGATCATCGGAGGCGGCATCGCCGGTCTCGCGGCCGCGTTGGCGCTGCATGACGCGCTCGGCGACGATGTCACGCTGACCGTGCTCGAACGCGGCGACCGGCTCGGCGGCAAGCTTCGGACCGGCACGATCGACGGCCGCCGCGTCGAGACGGGCGCCGAAACCTTCCTGACGCGTGAGCCCGACGACCCGACTGGCGCGGCCAACGCGGCCGTGACGCTCGCGCACCGGGTCGGGCTCGGCGACGCGCTGATCCACCCCCAGACCGCAACCGCGGCCATATTCGCCGCCGGCGAACTGCATCCGATGCCCGGCGGCACGCTGATGGGCGTACCGGCGGATGTCGCGTCGTGGCCGGGCATCGCGGGTGCCGCACGCGCCGCAGACGCCGACCACGACGGTGGTCGGCCGCTCCTGGCCGCCGGGGCCGATGTCTCGGTCGGATCGCTGGTACGGCAACGGTTCGGCGACGCCGTCGTCGACGATCTGGTCGACCCGTTGCTGGGCGGCGTCTACGCCGGACGGGCCGACAACCTCTCGCTGGCCGTGACGATGCCCGGTCTGGCGCAGGCCTGCGGCGTCGAGCACACGCTGCAGCAGGCGGTGCAGACGACACTCTCACGGCGTGCGCTCACCATCGCTCCGGCGTTCGCAACCGTGGCCGGCGGCCTGAGCCGACTCGTCGCCGCGATCGATTTCGCGATGCCGGCAGCGAGTGTCCTGCTCGGCCGGACGGTCCGGGACATCGTGCCGATCGGCGAACGGTGGCGGGTCGTGCACGGCTCGACTCAGGACGCGCACGCGCTCGACGTCGACGCCGTCGTGCTGGCCGTGCCGTCGCGCCCGGCGGCGCGACTCTTGGCGCCGTTCGCGGCCGATGCGTCGGCCAGCGTCGGTACGCTCGACTACGCGAGCATCGGCCTGGTCACCATGCTCCTGCCGGCCGGTGCCCTCGACGGCACCTCACTCGAGGGTCGATCGGGTGCACTCGTCCCGGCCGTGGCCGGCCACGCAGTCAAGGCGGTGACGGTCTTTTCGACGAAATGGGCCGGCCAGCCGGACGGCGCTGTGCTTCTCCGCGCGTCGATCGGACGTTACGGCGAGGAGCAGGTGCTTCAGGTCGACGACGATGCACTCGTCGATCTCGCGCATGCCGACCTCGGGAAGATCCTCGGCGCGCCGCTGGTCGCGCCGTTACGCGCCACCGTGACGCGATGGGGCGGCGGCCTGCCGCAGTATGCGCCGGGCCACCACCACCGCGTCTCGTCGGCCCGCGCCGCGCTGCCGCCGACATTCGCGCTGGCCGGCGCGGCGTACGACGGCGTCGGTATTCCCGTCTGCATCCGGTCCGGTCAGCGGGCCGCCGACCAAGTCATCGGAGCGTTGTACTCATGACCGAACCGAACGAAACCCCGACACCGAACGGCCACGTGGAACCGCGCGTCGATGCACACCCCGAGCAATCGGCCGAGCCGACGAATGCCGCTCGGATTCGCGAGCTCAACACGACGATCCGATACACGATGTGGTCGGTGTTCCGGGCCGAGACGCCGCTGCCGGCCGTACGCGATGCGTTGACGGCCGAGACCGAGTCGCTTTTCGAGCAGTTGGCCGCCAAGGACGTCGTCATCCGTGGCACGTACGACCTCGCTGGTCTGCGTGCCGACGCCGACGTGATGATCTGGTGGCATGCCGGCGACGAGCGATGCACTGCAGGACGCCTACAGCCGGTTCCGGCGTACGGCGTTGGGTCGCCACCTCCGACCGGTGTGGTCGCAGATGGCGTTGCACCGGCCGGCCGAGTTCAACAAGAGCCACCTGCCGGCATTCCTGGCCGGCGAGGACGCCCGGGCGTACGTGTGCGTCTACCCGTTCGTCCGGTCGTACGAGTGGTATCTGCTGCCCGACGAGGAGCGCCGCGACATGCTCGCCGAGCACGGTCGGCAGGCGCGGGGCTACCCGGACGTACGCGCGAACACGGTCGCGAGCTTCGCGCTCGGCGACTACGAGTGGATGCTCGCGTTCGAGGCCGACGAACTGCACCGGATCGTGGACCTGATGCGGGATCTGCGGGCCTCGCGGGCCCGTCGGCACGTTCGCGAGGAGGTGCCGTTCTACACCGGTCGGCGTCGGTCGATCGCCGAGATCGTCGCCACCCTGGTCTAGGTCCGTCGATGATCCACTGTGGTGGACGATTGGCGCCGGATTCCGACACCAATCGTCCACGGTGGTGGATGCGAGTGCACCGTCGCCCCGGTCGCACCGTCGCCGGTCGTACCGCCGGCTGAACCGCAAGGTCAAACAGCGCTGACGACCTCGTCGTAATCCAACCGCGGCAGCCGGTCGAACCACGCGCCTTCACCCGGGTGTCCGATGTTCACTACGGCGAGCACCTTGTGTTCGCCGTCCGGGAAGAAGTCCGCGTTGATGCCCTCGGCGTCGAAGCCGGTCATCGGTCCGGCGGCCAGGCCAGCGGCGCGTACGCCGAGGATGAAGTAACCGACCTGCAGCGCGCCGTTGAACTTGGCGACGCCCTCGCGGGCGGTGTCGTCGCCGGCGAACACGTCGCGCGCGCCGGGGAAGTGCGGGAACGTACGGTGCAATTCGTCGTGGAAATTGACGTCGGCGGCGAGCACTGCCACGAGCGGCGCCGTCGCCGTCTTGGCCTTGTTGCCGTCCGACATGTGATCGACGAGCTTGGCCCGGGCCTCCGGCGACCGGACCAGGACGATGCGCAACGCCTGCAGGTTCATCGATGTCGGCGCCCACTTGATCAGGTCGTAGATCGCCTGTACCTGCTCGTCGCTCACCGGCTCGTCGGTGAACGAGTTGGCCGTGCGAGCGGAGCGGAACAGCAACTCCTGAGCGTCGTCGGACAGCGCCAGCGGCGCTAGTGCGGTCTGGGTCATGCCAAGATCTCCTCGAACAAAGGGGGGCGCGAGTGATGGGCGTCGGCCCAACTCGCATACGTTCGAGCAAACGATCGCAGACCTGGCGCTGGCTTCCCGTGGCGACGGTGATCCGTACCACTTAGTTGCGCACGCAACTATTGTTGCGTCACGTTTATTGTTCGAATATTGTGCCAGCCGTTTGTCCGTGGCGCGTGCGCCGACCTAGCGTGCCGGTCGCCGCATCGGGACGTGCATGATGCCGTCGTCGAGGAATTCCTCGCCATCCCGGACGAAGCCGGCATCCTCGTAGAGCCGCGTTGCGTAGGCCTGCGCGTCCAGGACCGTGTCCCGGCCGCTGCCGATCAGATCCAGGGCGGCGGCCATCAGGGTCGCGGCGTGGCCGGCCCGACGTGCGTCGCGGGCGACGCAGACCCGGCCGATTCGCGCCGTGCCGTCCGGATCATCCAAGATTCGCAGGTACGCCAGGATGCGCGGCATCGTGTTCGCGCGCTCGGTGTCGTCGGCCTCACCGGTCCGGTGGCGCTCGTGCCCGGCGCCGGCTCGGTCGCGGCAACGCCGTCCGTCGCCGTCAGCCAGACGTGTCGCGTGCCCGGTTCCACGTCGCGACCGTCGACATCGGAGTATGCGCAGTCCTGCTCGACAACGAAGACGTCGCTGCGCAGGCGCAGAACCGCATAAAGCGTGACGATATCGAGTTCGGCGAAGCGCGCGACGTGAAGTTCGATCACGGCGGCCACCTTACTTAGCGAAATCGATACCTTGTCCGTGACCGATCCGTCGCCGTACATTCACCTCGACGCACCCGCACCTTAACTAGGTTTTACCTCGCGACCCTCACTGTCTGTCTCGACCGCGATGGTCGCCCCGCGTCCGTAAGATGCGCCGCGGGTGTGCGCCAGCAGAGAGGGAATCACGTGCTACTCAAGGGTGTGCGGCCAATCGGGATCGCCATTGGGACGGGCGCACTTGTGCTCGCCATGGCGGCCTGTTCGAGTTCGAGTGGCGGCGGGTCCGCCAGCGGCAGCAACACCACGGGGAAGGTGGACTGGAAGACAGCCCAGTCCGCGGCGGCCGGCGGCGGCATGGATGCGCTCGTTGCGGCAGCCAAGGCAGAAGGAACGCTGAACCTCATTGCCGTCCCGCGCACATGGGCGGGCTACGGCGCGATTATCGACGCGTTCACCGCGAAGTACGGCATCAAGATCAACAGCGAGAACCCGGACGGTTCCAGCGGTGACGAGATCAACGCGGTCAAGTCGACCAAGGGCCAGGCCAGCGCTCCGGATGTCGTCGACATCGGCAACTCCTACGCGCTGTCCGGTGCGCAGGAGGGCGACTTCGCCCCGTACAAGGTGGCGACCTGGAACGACATCCCCGCTGCGCTGAAGGACTCCGGCGGTCTGTGGTACTCGGACTACGGCGGCTACATCTCGATCGGCTGCAACGCGACGAAGATCACCAATTGCCCGACCACGATCAAGGATCTGGACAACCCGGCGTTCAAGGGCAAGGTCGCGCTCAACGGCGACCCGACGAGCGCCAACGCGGCGTTCGAGGCGGTCTGGGCGGCGGCGCTGGCCAACGGTGGCTCGGCGGACAACATCCAGCCCGGTATCGACTTCTTCAAGAAGCTGAACTCCGAGGGCATCTTCAACAAGACGAAGGTCACGCCGGCGACGGTGGCCTCCGGCGAGACGCCGATCGTTCTCGACTGGGACTACCTCCAACTCGGCAACGTGGCGTCGCTGAAGCAGCAGGGCGTGACGTGGAAGGTCGCCGACCCGTCGGACGGTCTCGTCTCGGCCTACTACGCACAGGCGGTCAGCATCAACGCGGCGCACCCGGCGGCGGCGCGGCTGTGGGAGGAGTTCCTCTACAGCCAGACCTCCGACGGTGGCCAGAACGGCTGGGTCCGTGGCTTCGCGCGGCCGATTGAGCTGACGGCCATGCAGTCGAACGGTTCGGCGGACGCGACGGCGCTCGCATCGCTGCCGTCGGTGACGGACGCGAACCCGTTCAACCCGACGCAGGCGCAGGTCACCGCAGCCAAGGACACGGTCACCAAGAACTGGGCAGCGGCGGTCGCGTAGTGGCCGACACACTGTCCACGGCGCAGCAGCCCCGCGACGAGACAGTCGATAGCGGCGGGGCCGGGTCAACCCGGCCCCGCCGCCGGCTTCCGCGCCGGATCGGCGCCAGCTGGCTCGGGCTGGTGCCGTTCTTCGCCTACATACTGATCTTCTTCCTGGTGCCGATCGGCTTCATCCTCTACAACGCGTTCCTGAAGAAGGTGACGTCCGCCTCGACCGTGCGCGACCCGGTCACCCAGCAGTTCGTGCACACCACCACGACAAGCTTCGGCGGCAGCAACATTGCCGAGTCGCTCAAGGGCGTCTACCGGACGTCGCTGATCAACACGTTGCAGCTGTCGGCCGTCGTGGCGATCGTCGGCGCGGTGTTCGGCATCCTGCTGGCGTACGCCGTCGTGAACAGCCGGAGCGAGTTGCTCAAGCAGATCGTGACGTCGGCGTCGGCCGTTACCGCCAACTTCGGTGGCATCCCGCTGGCGTTCCTGTTCATCGCGACGGTCGGCAACGCCGGCGTGGTCACTACGTTCCTGAACGACCACTTTGGCTTCTCGCTGCAGAGCGACCTGCACTTCCAGCTCGCGACGATAACCGGCATCTCGCTGGTCTACATGTACTTCCTCGTCCCGCTGATGGTGCTGGTGATGACGCCGGCCCTGGAGGGACTCAAACCGCAGTGGGCGGAGGCGGCCGAGAACCTGGGCGCGAGTCGGTGGCACTACTGGCGGTTCGTCGCCGGCCCGGTCCTGCTGCCGAACTTCCTCGGCTCGGTGCTGCTGCTGTTCTGCTCGTCGTTCTCGGCGTACGCGACGGCGAACGCGCTGGCCGGCCAGTCCTTCCCGCTGGTGCCGACGCAGATCGCCAGCGTGCTGTCCGGCAACGTGCTCTCCGGTCAGGAGAATCTCGGTGCCGCGCTGGCGCTCGACATGATCGTGGTGGTGCTGCCGCTGACCGTCATCTACCAGCTGTTGCAACGACGTACGTCGAGGTGGCTGTCGTGAGCGCCACATTGGAGCAGGTCGCGCAGCCGGATGCCACGCCGCAACCGGCGGTGGCGCGCCGCGCGCCACGCCGCCCGGCCCGTGGCACCGTGCTGCGCTGGGTCATCCTGATCCTCGCCGCGATCTACTTCGTCGGTCCGCTGATCGCGGCCATCAGCTTCACCGTGCAGGACCACGTGCACGGCGGCATCAGCTTCTCCGCCTACCGGCAGATCTTCGCGACGCCGGCCACCGGCCAGATCGGTTTCACCACCGCGCTCGTCTACTCGCTCGAACTCTCCGCGATCACGATCGTGATCACGCTCGCGCTCATGCTGCCGACCCAGCTGTTGCTGCATCTGCGCGTGCCGCGGGCGCGCGGCATCGTCGAGACGCTCACGCTGCTGCCGCTGGTGTTCCCGCCGGTGGTGTTGGTGGTCGGTGTCAGCGACGCGTTCGCGTGGGTCGGCGACAACAAGGGCGGGCTCTCATCGTTCGTGACGTACATCCGCGGCGGCGGCCACCCGTTGGTGCTTGTCGTTTCTGTACGTGACGCTGGCGATGCCGTTCGTCTTCCGTACGATCGATGCCGGCATCCGCTCCATCGATGCGCGCACCCTCGTCGAGGCGGCGCGCGGTCTCGGCGCCGGTTGGCTGACCGTACTGTTCCGGGTGCTGATGCCGCCGCTGCGTACGGCGATCGTCAACGCCGCGTTCCTGTGCTTCGCGTTGGTGATGGGCGAATACACCATCTCGTCGATCCTGCTCTACACCAAGCCGTTCCCGGTCTGGCTCTATCAGTTGCCGACCACCTCCGGTCAGGTGCAGGCCGCCGTCTCGGTGTTCAGCCTGCTGCTGGTCGAGGTTCTGTTGCTGATGATCGGTGCCCTCAACTGGCGCCGTGGCACCCAGAAGCGAGGCTGACGAATGTCCGCGGCTACTTCGATCGCCCCATCGGGCGTCGTGCAATCGGGCACCACTGTCGAATACCGCGACGTCCACCGGGTGTTCGGGGCGATGTCGGCGCTCGCCGGGCTCAGCCTGCGGATCGAGCCGGGCGAATTGCTGGCGCTGCTCGGTCCGTCGGGCTGCGGCAAGACAACGGCGCTGCGCCTGCTGGCCGGATTCGACCGGCCGACCTCGGGCTCGCTGCTCATCGACGGGCAGGATGTCTCCGACGTGCCGGCCAACAAGCGCGACATGGGCATGGTTTTCCAGTCCTACAGCCTCTTTCCGACGATGAGCGCGCGCGACAACGTCGCGTTCGGGCTGCGGATGCGCGGCCAGTCCGGTCCGCAGCGGCGCGCGCGCGCCGTCGAACTGCTCGAACTCGTCGGGCTGGGCGAACACGCCAAGAAGTTCCCGCATCAGCTGTCGGGCGGACAACAGCAGCGGGTCGCGCTGGCGCGGGCGCTGGCCATCTCGCCGCGGGTGCTGTTGCTCGACGAGCCGCTCTCCGCACTGGACGCGAAGGTTCGCGAACAGCTGCGTGACGAGATCCGGCGACTCCAGCTCGAACTTGGCGTCACGACGGTGTTCGTCACGCACGACCAGGAGGAGGCGCTGTCGCTGGCCGACCGCGTCGGCGTCATGCGCGACGGCCGGCTGGAGCAATGTGCCGCGCCGCAGGAGCTCTACGACCGACCGGCCACGCAATTCGTCGCGGAGTTCGTCGGACGGATGAACAGGATGGACGCGGTGGCCGAGCCGGGCTCGATGGTCCGGGTGGGCACGCAGCTGTTGCCGGCCGACGGCGTCGCGCCGGCCGGTGGCGGTCCGATCCAGATCCTGGTCCGGCCGGAGGCGCTGGTGGTCACGCCGGACAGCAGCGGCGACACGGTCGTGATGGTAGCGACGTTCCGTGGTGCGACGACGCGCTTGCGCCTGCTGCGCGCGGACGGCGTCGAGTTGGTGGCCGACGTCGCGTCGCATCTCGCGCCGGAGGTGGCTCAGGGTCGCCGAGTCTCGGTGAGCCTGCTGGAGCGGCCCGTGCTGGTAGCCGCCGCCAGCGCACCGCCGGTCCCCGTCGAGGAGTGATCTTCGCGGTCTGCCCGCGGGGAGCGGCCCGACGGAGGCGTGGTTCACGTCCCGACGCGGCGTCGGCACCGCACGTCCCGACGCGGCGTCGGCCCGATGTCCCGACGCCGCGTCGCGCCGCAGCGTTCCGTGCCGGTGTGGCGGCTGATAACAAGTGTCGGTTATACGCCGATATGCGTCGCGAGAAAGACTCGCAATTCCGGCGAATGCCTCCGTAACCTGGGTCCGGTACCCGTTACGAAATGTAGGCACGCCGCGACGCATCGTAGGCGTACACCGCACCGGAGGGCCCCCCGTGACTACGCATTCCATGCTCCGCCGCACCGTGGCCGGTGTCGCGCTGACCGCGGCCGCCATCGCGGGCACCGCATTCGCCGCGTCGGCCGCGTCGGCGGCACCACCCGCGCCCAGCGCATCGGCCGCAACCGCAGCACCCAGAGCGTCGGCGCCGGCGATCGCCACCCCGACGTCGGCGACGCCGGCTCAGCCTAAGCCCGCTGCCGCCCCGGCGACGGCCACGCCGACCTCGACGCTCGTCGTCGAGGTGGCCGCCTGGGTCGCTAAGGGTGGCGACAAGCAGCTGACGACGCTAGGCACCGACTTCGGCGCACTGGAGAAGGCCGCAAACGCCGCCGACATGACGACGATGGGCGCCGGCTGCCAACAACTGCGCAAGGACGTCGAGTCGGCGCAGGCGTACGCCCCGATCCCCGACGCATCGGCGCAGCGTAATTGGGCCGCCGCCCTCGCCGCGTACGAGCGGGGCGCGACCGACTGCGTCAATGGGACCGGCACGGCGAACGTGGACATGATCACGCAGGCCGCGAACGAGATCATGGCGGGCAGCGCCAGCCTCGACAAGGTGACCGCGCGGCTCAACGAGATCGCCGGGCAGTAGCCGGCCGGCCGGCCCGCGCGGCCGTCGAGCCGGTTCGAATCGGTGTCGAAACAGTGTCGAGCGCGGGCCGCCGGCCGTACCGGCCTGATGGTGACCGACGTGCACCTCGGGACCAGCCGGCCGTACGCCGGACCGGCGCTCGTCTGCTCGCCCACACCGTACGGGAGCACATCGTCGTCGTGATGGCATCGATGGCGCTGGCGACCGCGATCGTCGACGTCGACCCCGGGCAGGCGGCCCACCTTGTCGGCGTCGCCGATGCGATGCGCGGTCTGGCGGAGCCGGGCAATCCCGATGTCGCCGCCGTCGTCGCGGCGGCCCGGCAGCGTCTCGGCGACGAGGCATACGACCGAGCGCACGCCCGCGGTCGGGCCATTGATGGCGTCGATGCCGCGATCGACGCCCTTCGCGCGGCCGCGGCGACGCTGGGCATTCCCGCCGAGCCGTGACCGCCCCGCCGGCCACGGCGCGGCTGCGCTGCTAACAAGCGTGAGCCGCAGCCGACGGCAAAGCGCCGGCCGAGGCCCGGCGTCAGGCGATCCGGCGGTAGCGACGGACGGCAAGCGGCGCGAACACCAGGGTGATCCCGACCGCCCATGCGAGTGCGTGCCAAACCGGCGTCGCGATCGGACCGCCGAGATAGAACCCGCGCATCGCGTTGGTCAGCGCCGTGACCGGGTTCACCTTGACCCATGCCTGCAGCCAACCCGGCAAAGTACCGGTCGTCACGAACACGTTGCTGCCGAAGGTCAGCGGAAACATGATGATGAACCCGAAACCCTGCACGCTCTGCGGCGACGGGACATAGAGGCCGAGCAGTGCCCAGATCCAGCACAGTGCGAACGCAAAAGCGATAAGTACGGCGACGCCGGCCAGTGCCAGCCCCACGTTGGTCTGCACTCGGAAGCCAAGCAGAGAACCGTACGCGAAGAGAACGGCGAACGACGTCACGTAGCGGAACATGTCGCCGAGGATCGCGCCGGACAGCGGCGCCGACCGGGCAATGGGCATGCTGCGGAAGCGATCGAAGATGCCCTTCGTGATGTCGGTGTTCAGGCCCGATGCCGGTGCCGACGCTCGCGAATATCAGTGTCTGCACCATGATCCCGGGCAGCACGAACTGCAGGTACTGGTGCCGGTTCATGCCGGCGAGCGCGCCGCCGAAGAGGAACACGAACAGCGTCGTGAAGATGATCGGCTGCAGTGTCACGTCGAGCAGCTGTTCTGGATTGCGGCGGATGCGGACGAGAGCGCGCCAGGCAAGCGTTCGCGCGTGCCTCGCGGAGCGCAACGGTCCGATGTGGCGGGCAGGCGCTGCCGCCAACGGTCGCGGTGATCGTGGTCATCGGTTACCTCCGGTAGTCGAAGCGGTCGCCGTCGGTCGTCTCGTCGGCGGTGTGGCCGGTCAGCGCGAGGAACACCTCGTCGAGGCTCGCGAGGCGCAGCGCAAGCTCGGTGACCGGAATCTCGTCGGCCTGCAACCGGCCGACGACGATGGGCAGCGCCTGGGCGTCGTCGACGGCGACCGACAGCAGACCGGGGTCTTCGATACCGCGCGCCGGTGCGGTGCCGACCGCGGCCTGGATGATGCCGGCCACGCGGTCGAGGTCGGCCGGGTCGGTCGGACGTACGTCCAGCGTCTGCCCGCCGACCTTGGCCTTGAGGTCGGCGGCGGTGCCACTCGCGATGACGCGACCGTGGTCGATGACCGCTATTTCGTTGGCCAGACGATCCGCCTCGTCGAGGTACTGCGTCGTCAGCAGGACCGTGGTGCCTTCGCGGACAAGCTCGCGCACCATCGCCCACACGTCGCCGCGGCTGCGTGGATCGAGGCCGGTGGTCGGCTCGTCCAGGAACAGGATCCTCGGCGTGGCGACCAGGCTGGCGGCGAGATCGAGGCGCCGTCGCATGCCACCCGAATACGTCTTCGTCGACCGGTTGCCGGCCTCGGACAGTTCGAAACGGTCGAGCAGATCGCGCGCCCGCTGCTTCGCGGCCTTCGTCGGGATCTCCAGCAGCCGCCCGATCATCAGCAGGTTCTCGAAGCCGGTCAGGTCCTCGTCGACGGCGGCGTACTGACCGGTCAGCCCGATCATCGTCCGCACCTGGTCGGCGTCCTTCACGACGTCGAAACCGCCGACGGTGGCGTTGCCGGCATCCGGTCGCAGCAGCGTGGCGAGCATGCGAACGACCGTCGTCTTGCCGGCGCCGTTCGGCCCGAGCAGGCCGAGCACCGTGCCCGGTTGCACGGTCAGGTCGACACCGTCCACCGCGGTCGTCTTGCCGAAGCGTTTGACCAGACCCTCGGCCTGGATTGCATATGTCATGGCACGAATGGTGGCCGGCGCCGCTGACACGGCACGCACACGACGCTGACACCACCACCGTCGACATGTCAGCGTGTGCGGCTAGGCTGCGCTCCATGATCGACTTTGTCGGGTACGGCAACCGCCTGGCCGCCGTGGTCGACGAGTGCGTCGGAGCCGGCGGGTTGGTCGGCGTGTACGTCCACGGATCGGCGTCCTGGGCGGATTCCGGCCCGAGCGCAGCGATGTCGACGTGCTTGTCGTGGTCGCGAAGCCCCGTACCGCCCGATCGTCAGGCGGCGCTCGGAGCGGCGCTGTTAGCCGCGGCGTACCCGTGTCCTGGCATCGGTCTGGAGCTCAGCGTCGTGCCACGCCCGCGTCTCGTCACCGCAATCCTGGCCGAGCGCGTCCCGCTAGAGCACGCGGTACATCACATGTAGCCCGACGAGTCCCTGCGTCGGATGCCGGAACGCTTCGGGCACCGTGGTCAGGATGTCGAATCCGAACGACTGCCACAGGGCCACCGCCCGGGTGTTCGTCTCGACGACGGCGTTGAACTGCATCGCTCGGTAGCCGTCCGCGCGCGCCTGATCGAGGACGTGTTGGCACAGCTGCCGTGCGACGCCCCGACCGGAATGCGCCGTATCGACGAGGAAACTGGCGTTCGCGACGTGGTCGCCCGGCCCATCCTGGTTCGGTCGGGTGTACGCGGTCCCGAGGACCGTACCGTCATCGTCCACCGCGACCACCGTGCGACCCGGCGGCTGCTTCATCCACTGCGCGCGAGCGGCGTCCTCGGTGATGTCCGAAGGCCAGGTGTACGTCTCGCCGGCGCGCGCGTTCGCACGCAGCATCGGCCACAGTGCCGGCCAGTCGTGTGCGGTCGCTTCTCTGATCTCCACGATGGTCAGCATCGCCGATCGACCGGGGACCGCGCGAGTGGGATCCCACGTACGACGGCATGAGGTTGCCACGTCCGATAGGGTCTCCGGTCTCGCGCCGACCCGCCTGTCGCCGGTAGCTTCGGTAACGGCCGCTCACCGTGTCGGCCGCTGACAGGAGGGGTACGGATGAGTTTGCGAGAGGATGCCGCCGAGCTGCAGCCGGAGCTGGCCGCGTTGCGCCGGGAACTGCACCAGATTCCCGAGATCGGGCTCGACCTACCCAAGACGCAGGAGCGGGTGCTCACCGCGTTGCATCCGTTGCCGCTCGAGGTATCCACCGGCACCGGCCTGTCGTCGATCACGGCCGTGCTGCGTGGTGGCAAGCCCGGCCCGGTCGTGCTGCTGCGCGGAGACATGGACGCATTGCCAGTGACCGAGAACTCGGGCGAGACGTTCACGTCCCACCACAACGGTGCGATGCATGCGTGCGGGCACGACCTGCACACCGCCGGCCTGGTCGGTGCGGCGCAGCTGCTCGCGGCCCGTCGAGCCGATCTCGGCGGCGACATCGTGTTCATGTTCCAGCCGGGCGAGGAGGGCTGGGACGGTGCCGGTCACATGATCACCGAGGGCGTTCTCGACGCCGCGGGTCGGCCGGTCGACGCGGCGTACGGCCTGCATGTCCAGTCGTCGGTCATCGCGCGCGGTCAGTTCGTGTCGCGTCCGGGTCCGTTGATGGCCGCGTCGGACGGCCTGTTCGTAAAGGTGATCGGGGCCGGCGGCCACGGCTCACGTCCGCATGGCGCCCTCGACCCGGTGCCGGCGGCCTGTGAGATGGTCACCGCGCTGCAGACGATGCTCTCCCGGCGCATCGACGCGTTCGAGCCGGTGGTGCTCACGGTCGGGCTGTTCCAGGCCGGGACCCGGCGCAACATCATCCCGGACGAGGCGACGTTCGAGGCGACCATCCGTACGTTCAATCCGGAGGTCCGCCAGCAGGTAGCAAAGTACGCGGTCGAGTTGTGCGAGGGGATCGCGGCGGCGTACGGGCTGCGGGTCGAGGCGCGCTTCGAGGGCGAGTACCCGGTTACGGCGAACAACGCGGCCGAGTACGAGTTCGTGGCCGCGACCGCGCGCGAGGTCTTCGGCGAGGAGCGTTTCGCCGAGATGCCGAATCCGATCACCGGCTCCGAAGACTTTTCTCGGGTGCTGGATCGGGTCCCCGGGTCGTACATGTTCCTCGGCGCCTGCGTCACGGACGATCCGGAGCACGCGCCGACGAATCACTCGCCTCGCGCCGCGTTCGACGACAGCGTTTTGGGCGACGGCGCGGCGATGCTCGCGGAGTTGGCCGTGCGGAGGCTCGCTCGTTCGTCGGCGTAACGGCCGGTCCCGCCGCGGTGCCGGATCGGGGGGCATCCGTTGCGGACACTCGGTCACATGCGGGACCATCCGAATATGGAGCCCGATGAGGAGGATCCGAACAAGATCTCGCTGATCACCGACGAGGAAGCGGAGCTGTTCCGCCGGCTCCGGTTCGGGCAGTTGCCCACGCCTGTCTCGCCCGCGGACATGGTCGCGTCCGTCGATACGCGCCGGCTGCAGCCCGAGGACGAGGCGGAGAAGGAGCGCCGCAACTGGCTCTACCCCGGCTGAGCGGCTGGCGCGCCGGCAACTGATGTCGCCGCGTCCGGTCGCGGCGGCGTCATGATCGGTGCGAGCAGTTCGCCGGCCGCATCGAGCACGTCCCGCTCGCCGGTGATCAACAGGTCGAGCAGGAGACCGCGGGCAACGGCGAGCGCGAGCCGGGCGCGACTTCGCGCGTCATCGGGCGCGAAGCCATGGCTCGTGAACAGCTCGCTCAGGGCCTGCTCCCACGCCGCGATGACCGTGGACCGGAACGTGTCGGTCCACGGTCGTCCGTGCAGTGCGTGCGCGTACACCTCGAAAAACAGGCGCTCGGCCGGCGCCAGCGACGGGTCGGAGATCCGCTGCCAGAACGCCCGTGAGATGTCGATCAGGTCCGCGTTCGACGCGGAGAGTTCCGCGAGTGCCGCCCGCTGCTCCGCCTCGATCGCGTTGACGACGGCGGCAAGCAGGCCGTCGCGCGATCCAAAGTGGTAGATCAGCATCCGATGGCTGGTGCCGACGGCCTGCGCGATCTCGCGCAGGCTGAGGTCGCTGAAGCCGGTGCGGGCGAGCGCTTCGATACACCGACGAAGGAGCGCTTCGCGCGGTGCCTCCGGTCCGGGCGGCCGCGATGAGGTGAGTGGGTCCGTCACGTGTGACCGGACCCGCCGGTCCGCCCGCCTCGCTCGCCGCCTTCAGGCCGGCCGCCTCCAGTTCCAGATAACGGCGGTTGCGACCCGCGGTCAGCCAGCCGATGATGCCGGCCAGCGGTCCGCGCTGCTGAATCTCCAGCTCGATCCGGGTGGTGCCGTCCGGGTTGGCGACCAGGCGATGGATGCCGGTGACCCGTACGCCCGGGGCCGGTGCCGACCACGTGAACTCCTCGCGGTCCCGGATCTCGTCGACCTGCCAGATCATGACGGGCATCCGCGGTTGCTTGATGCGGGCCCGACTGCCGACGTGCAACGGGCCGTCGTCGAGACGCTGTACGGACGTCATCGACTTCGTCCAGTTCGGCCACGTGGTGACGTCGGTCAACGCCGCCCATGTCCGGGCAATGTCGGCGTTCGCCGTTGTGGTTTGCCGCAAGTCCATACCCGTCCTCCCATGTCCCGGTCGCCTTCCGGCTGTATGTACCACATGGTACACCCACTCGATCGACCGGCAGCGAGCGCAACCGGACATCGCGATGATCCTGGCCAGGTCCGTGAGTTCAGGACACGGATGCGTGCGGACGGCAGACTAAGGGGACATGCCGGTCATGCCGGTCACGGAGGTACTCATCGGGAGCGGAGGTGGTCATGGTCGGCGGCGGCACCGACGGCGACCCAGACCGGCCAGGTGATACCTGGCTGCTCGCCGAGGCCGACGACCGTACGGTCGAGCTCGCCGTCCCGGAGTCACCGGCACCGTGGCTGTCCGACCCGGTGCCTCCGGCCGTCCAGCCGGAGGTCTCCGATCCACCGGAGGCACCCGCCCTGGTACGGCGTCAGCTGCGCAATCCGGCGCCACGGCCGGCCCGGCGGTTCGCGCTTTTCGCGTCCGGCGTGGATTCGCGAGTCCTCGCGTACGTGCCGATCGAGCAGTCCGATTTCGTGGTGCAGGGCACCCTCGTCATCCTGACCGCTCTGGTGGCCGCGATCTCCGGACTCGCCGCATCGAGCTTCCTGTTGGCCGGGCGGTTCACGATCACACCGGTCACCGTGCTGGTCGGCCTCATCTGGGCGGCACTGATCTTCTTCTTCGACCGGGCACTTGTGTCCGGCAGCTTCAACCCGTACCACTTCAGTCGCGGTCAGATCGCGAGCCTGCGGGATGCGCCGGCCGACTCGGTCTGGCAGCACGTCACGGACGGCGACGTGAGCACCCGCCATCCGGTGGTCGCGCGCGTCGGCGAAGTCGTACGCGTCCTCCTGGTGGCATCGCTGCGCATTGCGCTCGCCGTCGCCACCAGCTTTATCGCGGCGGAGATGGTGTTGTTCCTGGTCTTCGCGCCCGAGATCACCCAGCGGGCGGGCTATATCGAGCAACAGAACCAGGCCCAGCGCATCGCAGCGATCCAGGCCGATGCGAAGACGCAGGCGGCGCAGCGGACGGCCCAACGGGCGCAGTTGTCCGGCGCGGCCGATCCGGACGTGCTGCGCCTGCGAACCCGCGCCGGAACGGTTACGAGGCAGCTCGCGAACGCGCGCAAGGATCTGGAAGTGCTGCAGTCCGCGGCCGCGGCCGAGCGCGATGGCCTACCGTTCACCGGAAAGCTCTCCGACGGTACGCCCGTGACCAGCACGGGAATGCGCGGCGATGGTGCGGCCTCCCACAGCCTGCAGGGTCGTCGGGCCGCGACGCAGCAGATGGTCAACACGCTGTCCGCGCGGCTCGACCAGACCGACACCGCAATCGACGCACGGATCGCGGCCGTGAAAGCGACGAACGCCGGCGCCCTGGCCACGCTGGCCACCGAAGACCGCCAGGCGGCCAGCGCGGAACAGGCCGCCATCACCGCCGCGTCCGGAGATCCGGGCAGCGTGAAGGGGCTGCTGGTCCGGCAGGCGGCGCTCAACCAACTCGTCAACGACCGCAAGCCGGACACGGTCGTACAGGACTCGCTGCCGCGCTGCACGAATGTGTTCTGCCGTCTGCATCGCTTCCTGCTGCCCCCGACGCCGATGGGACCGTTCGTGGTCGCGTTCCGGGTGATCTTCTTCGTGATCGAGATCCTGCCGATCACCTTCAAGGTCATCTCGTCACTGCGTCGGCGCCGACCCTACGACGCCGTCAAGGCCGCGTTCGAGGAGGCGGCCGTGGCTGACGCGGTCCGCCTCGCCGACCGTCAACTGCACGAGGCCTCGACTGAGATGGGAGCACGGGTCCGCCTTCGTCATGCCGGCCGGCGTGACACCCCGGGCCCGCCGTGGCAGCCGTGATGTTGGACGAATGAACGTGTCACGGCGCTCCGATGCGTGCGGATGACCAGCATCGCCCGACGGCCGACCGCGCGACGTCAGATCGCCGTGAGGACGGCCGCGCGTCCGGCGCGAATCGCTTCGTACTGCTGAAGATCGGCAGATTGCTCGAGATCGGCGACCGAGACGCTGTATCGGAGGACGCCATCGCTGAACTCGCCGTGTAGGTGGTCGCCGAACAGCGACCGAAGTAGGCCGTAGGCCGCCCTGTTTCCGGGCAGGATGTCCGCGCCGAGGCGCGCGACACCATCCAGCCAACGTGTAGCGCAGCCGCGAGGCTCATCGCCCGTCGTGAAGCAACGGGGGAGGAGCGCGCGAATCATCGCGGACGCGATGCCCTGCCGGTGCCACGGATCCGCGACGATCACGGCGAGATCCGCCTCTGGGGAGGTCGCGTTCACCCGCCCGAATTCGGCCCAGCCGATCAGGTGTCCGTCGCCTTCAGCCACGTACGCGTCCCAGGTCGGGCGCGGTCCGGCCGCGATGTGGCGGACGTACGCCGCCGGCAGCCGGCCGCCGGTGCCGGCGAGGAAGCGGTTGGACAGGCTCGTTGCCGACAGGTACGGCACGGCGGCGCAGGCGAGCGTCTCGTCACCCGTACGCCACGGTCGGATCAGCACGGCGACCTCCCTGGGTCTGCTCGAAGAACTCAGACTAGCAGCTGAGTTTGGATGAGCAACTCAGTTGGGTACGCTGGACACATGCGATGGCTCGACTACGACGGCGAGGCATGCTCGGCCGCCCGCGCACTGGCCGTTCTCGGCGACCGGTGGACCCTCCTCGTGCTGCGTGAGGTGTTCAACGGCGTACGGCGATTCGATGACATCAGCGAGCACATCGGCGTTGCCCGCGACGTGCTGACCCGACGGCTGACCACGCTCGTCGACGAAGGCGTGCTCACGAAGGTGCCGTATCAGGAGCCGGGCCGGCGCACCCGCTACGAATACCGCCTGACCCAGGCCGGAAAGGATCTGCGCCCGGTGCTGCTCGCGTTGATCGCGTGGGGCGACGAATACCGCTCGGCGGACGGCGCTCCGGTCACGTTGACCCATCCCGACTGCGGCGCACCGGTTCACCTGACAATGACGTGCGAGGCGGGGCACGCTCTGCCGGACAACGCGAAGCTGTGGATGACGCCGGGACCGGGCGCGCGACTTCGGACCGGCGCCGCCTAGCCGAGCGCTCGCCCTCCGCCGGCCACCCCCTCCCGCCATGCGTTTACGGGACCGACGCCGTAGCATCGCGATAGCGGTAGAGATGATCACCGAGGTCCAGCCGAGGAGAGGTCGCAACCGTGGAGGATCTGCTGCGAGCCGTCGACGAACACGCTGCGCTGTTCAACGCGTCGGTGTTGACCGGGGAATGGTCGCTGTTCGTCGCGACGTTCGATGACGACGCGCAGATGCGCTTCGAGGACCGGCCGGTCGGTCCGTACCAAGGTCGGGCCGCGATCGCCACGGCGTACGCGAAACAGCCACCGGACGACACGATGACGGTGGTCGCGGTCGAGCCGGTCGACGAGGACGCGGCCCGGGTGCGGTTTTCCTGGGATCGCGGCGGCGATGGCACGATGACGATCCGGTGGCGTGACGGGCAGGTCGCCGACCTGACCATCGCGTTCCACTGATCCGGCCGCCGTACGTGGCCACCACCTTCGCGATCGTCGGCACGGGCTGGCGGTCGCGGTTCTTCGTCCGGATCGCCGCGACCGTGCCGGATCGGATGCGCGTGTCCGGCGTCGTCACGCGTACGAGCAGCCGAGCCGAACAGGTCGCGAGCGAGTGGGGCGTACCGGCGTTCACCACGGTCGACGACATGCTCGGCGGCGACCGGCCCGATTTCGTGATCGTCTCGGTGCCCTGGGCCGCAACGCCATACGTGACACGCGACCTGGTCGATCGTGGCCTGGCCGTCCTGGCCGAGACCCCACCGGCGCCGGACGCTGACGGGCTCCGCGCGCTCTGGTCGGATGTCGGTGCACGGGGCCTGGTGCAGGTGGCCGAGCAATACCTGCTGATGCCCGGTCACGCGGCGCGGCTCGAGGTCGTACGCCGGCAGACGATCGGCGACCCGACGTCGGTGCAGGTGTCGTCCACCCACCTGTATCACGCGGTCTCGCTCATCCGGGGGCTGCTTGGCGTCGCGTACGAGCCGGCGACCGTCAACGCCCGGGCGTTTGTGGCGCCGCTCGTCGACCCGCTTACGCCGGACGGCTGGACGCACGACGCGGTGCCGCGACCCGCGACGACGACCGTGGCCAGCATCGACTTCGGTGGGCGGATGGGCCTCTACGACTTCACCGACAACCAATGGTGGAACCCGTTGCGTACAAGGCGGATCGTGATCCGGGGGAGCGCCGGCGAGGTCGTCGACGACGCGGTGACCCGGCTGCACGACCCAACCACTCCGATCGCATCGGCACTGACACGTCGTCAGACTGGCATCGACCTGAATCTCGAAGGGCTCGATCTCAAGCACATCAGCTTCGACGGCGACGTCGTCTACCGCAATCCGTTCGTCGGCAGCGGGATGTCGGACGATGACATCGCGGTGGCGTCGATCGTCGAGGCGACCGGCGCCTGGGCTCGCGGCGACGCACCCCCGCCGTACCCGCTCGCGCAGGCCTGCCAGGACCACCTGATCGCGCTGGCGATCGAGGAATCGAGTCGCGCCGGCGCGGACGTTGCCGTGGCTCGCGAGGCGTGGGCCGACTGACCGAGCGGCCGGGTATCCTCGTTGGTCCAGACCGCGTGCGGCCGAGGCCGCGCGGATGTCGGCCGGCGGGAGGCGAGCGTGGCGAGCTGGTACGAGACGCGTATCGATCGGCAACTGCGCGAGGCGCAGGAGCGGGGTGACTTCGACAACCTGCCCGGTGCCGGCAAACCGTTGCCGAACAACGGCGAGGAGTACGACGCCGAGTGGTGGCTGAAGGGACTCGTACGCCGGGAGAGCATCGCCTCGGCCGGCCTGCCGCCGGCGCTTGCGCTCCGTAAAGAGGTCGAGGATCTGCCGAAGGTGCTGGCCGGCAAACGCACCGAGACCGCCGTCCGGCAGGTCGTGACGGATCTCAATGACCGCATCCTGCTGGCTCGGCGCGGGCCGGTGGAAGGTCCGCCGGTCGCCGTGAAGCCGCTCGATGCCGACGCCGTCGTCCGTGAGTGGCGCAGCGCCCGAGCCGCGGCCACTGCACCGCGGGCCACCGCGACCGAGAACGACGCTCCGGCACGCGCCGCTCGCCGCTCGCGCTGGTGGTCGCGACGATCGGCCTGAGGATGGTCGCTAGGCCGGCATTCCGCGTCCCCACCGCTGCAGCCGGTAGCCGCCCACCGCGGCGGCCGCGGTGGCGAAGGCGGCGAGCACCAGCCAGCCAGTCAGCGCGGCGCGTACGTCTCCGGTGAACGCGGCATCCATCGCGTGCATGGCCCAGTAGCCGGGGGAGGCCGGCGCGATCGCTTGGGCCCAGCCGGGCAGCAGGTCGAGCGGCACGAACGCGCCGCCGATGCCAGTAAGCCCCAAGCTGCCGAGGTCGACCATCGCGCTCAGGCCACCGCCGCTTCGCGCCAGCGTGCCGAGCATCGCCCCGATGCACAGCAATGTTGTGCCCCACACGAGCACCGTGCCGCCGAGCAGCCATGGCGACGCGATGCGCAGGCCGAAGGCCAGCCGACCGTACCCGAGGATCACGGCCTGTTGCACGACGAGCAGGGCGAGCGCCGGCGCGGCCTTGCCCACCAACAGTTCGATCGTCGCGGCCGGGCTGGACCGCAAGCGCTCGGCGGTGTGCCACATGCGCTCGACCAATATCGAGCTGCCCACAATGGACATGCCGAGCAGTGAGAACGTGACCAGCATGCCGGCGACCGCCTGGGCGGTGCCGGACACCGATCCGATCGCGGCGGTGTAGAGCGGGCGCATCAAGGTAATGAGCACCAGCGGCATCGCGACGCGACCAATGAGCGGACCGGGGTCGCGGGCGAACAGGATCGCGTTCAGGCGGATGAGAGCGATGGCGCGGTCAGCGGACACGGTCGCCTCCCGCGAGACGGTCGCCTCCGGCGAGACGGTCGTCGGCGCCGCCAGTGAGGCGACGGTAGAGGTCGTCCAGGGTCGGCTCTGGGACGTCGGTGAGACTACCGAGCAGCGTCGCCCGGTCACCGCGGGCGATCACCCGCCCGTACGCGGCGACGGCGATCGTGGCCGCCAACTGGTCAAGTTCGGGCAGGTAATGGGTCGTGTAGCAGATGGCGGCACCGGCGCGCGCGCGTGCGGCGACGACCGACAGCAACGCATCGCGGGTCACCGGATCGGCGCCGGCGGTCGGCTCGTCCAGCAGCAGGACCGACGGTTCGTGAAGCAGTGCGGTCGCCGCCTGGGCACGACGTTTCTGGCCACCCGACAGCACACCGATCGGCCGGTCCAGCACGTCGGTCAAGGCAAGGTCGTGCGCGGTTGCGTCGATCGCTTCGTCGAGCGCGCGACGCCGCAGGCCATGCAGCCGTCCGAAGAGCCTGAGGTTCTGTCGCAGCGTCGCCGTCGGATAGAGCCCCAGCTCCTGAGGGGCATAGCCGATGTGAGCGCGTGCGGCCCGGGTCGATCGTCGGACGTCGATGCCGTCGACCCTCACCCGGCCTTCATCGGCCCGAACGAGCCCGGTGACGATCTCGGCGAATGTCGTCTTGCCCGCACCGTTGTGTCCGATCAGTCCGACGATCTCGCCGGCCGCGATGGTCAGGTCGAATCCGTCAAGCGCGGCAACCGTGCGGTACCGCTTGCGGAGATTGATCGCTTCGAGCATGCTGGCCGCCTTTGTGATCTACGCTGTATAGATCTACAGTGTAGAACATGGCCGACCGTGAACGTCAACCCTTGAACCGCACGGCAATCCTTGACGCCGCTCTGCGCCTCGCCGACGAGCGCGGGCTCGCGGCGATGTCGATGCGTGCGGTCGCGACGGAGGTCGGGGTCACCCCCATGGCCCTTTACCCGTACGTCGGGTCGAAGGCTGAACTCCTCGACGGCCTGGTCGACCGGATGTTGGGGGAGTACCTGCCGGAGTCGCTGGCGGCGGCCGGGATCCCGTGGCGGGAACGGCTGAGCCGGGTGGCCGGCGCGGCGCGCGATATGGCCCGCCGGCACCCGACGGCGTTCACCCTGCTGTTCGACCGACCGGCAGTGACGAGCGACGCCGTACGCCTCGTGGACTTCGTCTACCAGGCGCTGCTCGATGCGGGCGTGCCCGATGAGCAGGTGCCGCGGCTGGAACGCTTGTTCACGACGTTCTGCCTCGGCTATGCCTTAAGCGAGGTGAACGGCCGGTTCGGTCCCGGGACGGTCGATCCGCGCGGCCGGCGGGCCCAGGCCGCGCCCGACAACGTGCCGGCTCATTTCCGGTTGGCCACGTACCTGGACAAGGCGACCGACTGGGATCGCGAATTCGAGGACGACGTAGACGACCTGCTCGCGCTCGTCGCCCGAGCCGCGCAACGGTGACCTCGGCGTGCCGGGTGAATGTCCAGACGTGGCCCGGCCCGCGCCCGACGTTGATAATCTTCGTGGACGCCTACTCACGCGCAGGGAGACGGTATGGCGGTCGTTAACCGCGGATTCTTCGGCCGCGGCAAACGCGATGACGCGTTGCCACCGGGCCAGTATCTGACCGACGGGTTTCCCGTATTGTCGGCCGGCCCGACGCCCCGGGTCGACACCGATAAATGGCAATTCTCGATCATCGCCGACGGGCAACGCCACGAATGGTCGTGGTCACAGATGCAGATGTTGCCGAGCGAGTCGGTCACCGTCGATCTGCACTGTGTCACCAAATGGTCCAAGCTGCATACGCCGTGGCGTGGCGTCGCCCTCGACACGCTGTTCCACTCCGTCGAGAGTGCGGCCGACTATGCACTGGTGCACTCGTACGGCGGATACACGACGAACCTGCCCGTCGCTGATCTGCTCAACGGTCAGTCGTGGGTGGTCTACGAGTACGACGGTGAGCCGTTGCCACCGGAACACGGCGGCCCGGCCCGTCTGCTGGTGCCGCACCTCTACCTGTGGAAGAGCGCGAAATGGGTGCGCGCCATCGAGTTGACCCATGACGACCAGCCGGGATTCTGGGAAACCGCCGGCTATCACAACTACGGAGACCCGTGGCGAGAGCAACGGTACTGGGGCGACTGACCTGGAAGGTCGCGACTGTCTCGGCTGTCCATCGCGAGACGCCGACCGCGGTGACGCTCGCGCTCGACGTGCCGGAGTGGCCATCCCACCTGGCCGGCCAGCACATCGACGTCAAGCTCACCGCCGAGGACGGCTACTCGGCGCAGCGCAGCTATTCGGTCGCTTCGGCGCCCGCACCCGGTCGGCTGGAGATCGGCGTCCAACGGGTCGAGGACGGCGAAATATCGCCGTATCTGGCCGACGTCGCTCAGCCCGGCGATCCGATCGAGTTGCGGGGTCCGATCGGCGGCTACTTCGTCTGGTCGCCCGATCGGACCGCGCCGGTGCTGCTCGTGGCCGGCGGTTCCGGCGTCGTACCACTGATGTCGATGCTGCGCGCGCGGGGTGACGCCGGCAGCCGTACGCCGTTCCGCCTCATCTATTCGGTCCGTACGCCCGACGACGCCATGTACGCCGACGAGCTGCGGCAACGCTTACGCGATGATCGCGGGCTCGACGTCGCCTACGTATACACGCGCAAA
The DNA here is from genome assembly GCA_963724705.1 of uncultured Actinomycetota bacterium. Lineage (GTDB taxonomy): Bacteria > Actinomycetota > Actinomycetes > Mycobacteriales > Micromonosporaceae > DASQPR01. The sequence goes on along the minus strand of CAVRVS010000001.1, from coordinate 422,332 downwards.
GCGCCGGAGGGGTGGCGCGGCCAGGTCGGCCGCCTCGACGCGGCGCGGCTGCAGAGCGACGGCTGGCCGGCGTCCCTCGAACCGGACGTCTACATATGCGGCCCGACGAGCTTCGTCGAGGCGGTCGCGAACTTCCTCGTCGACGCCGGGCACGACCCGCAGCGCATCCGCACCGAACGATTTGGACCCACCGGAGGTTGAGATGACCGACGCCTTCATCGACTCGGCCGACTACGTCGACGGCAATGCCATCGGCGGTGCACTGCGTGAGGTCTTTGCCGTCGACGTCACGAACGCGCAAGGTCGCTGCGCCGGCTGCGGCAACGTCAACCCCGTCGGAACCACCCATGTGTACGCCCACGCCGCCGGCGCAGTGGCTCGTTGCGTGTCGTGCGGCGACGTCCTGATCCGCATCGTGAGCGCACCGGATCGCATGTTCCTTGACTTCCGGGGGATGTCGTTTTTGGAGATTCCCATGCCGGGGGAGCGTTGACATCACACGCGCGACGCCGCCGGGACGTGACGTCCCGGCGGCGTCGATGCGGTGCCGCCGGGCCGATCACCCGACGACTCGTGCGCCCCCTGCACGACTGGAGTTGGTGCGAACGCTAGGCGGCGGCTTCCGGTTCGAGCCGCAGGCTGAGCGAGTTGATGCAGTAGCGGGCATTGAGCGGGGTGTAGCCCTCGCCGTCGAAGCGGTGGCCGAGGTGTGAGTCACAATTCGCGCACCGGACCTCGACGCGCACCATGCCGTGGGACCGATCCTCGATGTAGCGGATCGTCCCAGGGATCGCCTGGTCGAAGGACGGCCAGCCGCAATGCGAGTCGAACTTCGTGGCGCTGTCGAACAGCTTCGCGCCGCATGCCCGGCAGTGATACGTCCCTTTTGTCTTCGTCTCGACGTACTCGCCGGAGAACGGCGCCTCCGTGCCGGACTGCCGGAGTACCCGGAACTCGGCCGGCGTCAGTCGCGCCTTCCACTCGTCCTCGGTCTGCGGCAGGGCGTCGGTGGAGCGTACGTAATCCGTCATGACCCAACCGTACGACGCGGACGCTCGCGCGACGATTACCGAACGCGAACGGCACGACCGGTCGCCGCCCGGCAGAACCGGGAGATTGTCCGGCCGGTGGCATAGAGTCCCGGACATGGCCAAGGCGAGTGACGCGACCGAGGTGGAGATCGCGGGTCGGGCCGTGCGGCTCACCAGCCCGGACAAGATCTATTTCGCCGATCGCGGCTTCACCAAACGCGACGTCTTTGACTACTACCGCGCGGTTGGCGACGGCATCATGCGTGCGCTCGGCAACCGCCCGACGACGCTGCAGCGCTTTCCCGAGGGCCTCGACGGCGAGACGTTCTTTCAGAAGCGCGTACCGACCAGGGGGGTTCCGCCCTGGGTGCAGACGGCCCGCATCACCTTTCCCAGCGGACGCCCGGCGGACGAGTTGTGCCCGGCCGACCTCGCCCATGTCGCGTGGGCTGCGCAGCTCGGCACGATCGTCTTCCACCCGTGGCCAGTGCGTGCCGGCAACACCGACAACCCCGATGAGCTGCGAATCGATCTCGATCCCCAACCGGGCACCGACTTCACCCATGCGGTTGCGGTCGCGGCCATCGTGCGCGAGGTTTTGAACGATCTCGGATTCATCGGATTTCCGAAGACCTCCGGTGGTCGGGGCATCCACGTCTACGTGCGCATCCGACCGGATTGGACGTTCATCCAGGCGCGCCGGGCGGTCATCGCATTGGCGCGGGAAGTCGAGCGGCGCCGACCCGACCTCGCCACCACGAGCTGGTGGAAGGAGGAGCGGGGCGAGAAGGTGTTCCTGGATTTCAACCAGATGTGCCGGGATCGCACGATCGCGTGCGCCTATTCGTTGCGGGCCAACCGACGCGCGACCGCGTCGACGCCGGTGACCTGGGACGAATTGCCTGACGTCGAGCCGAACGACTTCGATCTTGCAACCGTGCCGCCGCGGATCGCCGCGATCGGTGATCCGCACGTCGCCATCGACGATGTCGCCCATGATCTGACTCCGCTGCTGGAGTGGGTCGAGCGCGACGAGCGGGCGGGCCAGGGCGACATGCCCTACCCGCCGGAGTATCCGAAAATGCCGGGCGAGCCCATGCGCGTGCAGCCGAGCCGCGCCCGGCCGACCACTGCATAGCAGCGGAGCCGCGGACGCTACCGCTTGGGGCAGACGGTGTTCTTCGGCGGCATCTGGAGATTCAGCAGGTAGTTGTCCACCGCGTTGGTGATGCACGTCGTCTGTGGATAGGCGGTGTGGCCCTCGCCCTGCCAGGTCAACACCTCGCCCACGCCGAGCATGTTGGCGAGTTTCGCGGTGCCGGCGTAGGGCGTGGCCGGATCGTTCGTCGTACCGATGACGAGGATCGGCGGGGCGCCTGCGGCCTTCCCGGTCGGGTACGGGTCGTCCTTGCCCGGCCATTCGCCGGCGGCGCAGCTGAGCAGCCCGACCGCGGCCGACGCACCGAACATCGGATACTTCGTGCGCCACTGCGACTGGAGCTGCCGCACCTGGGCGACGGTCGGTTCGCTGGCGAAGTCGGCACAGTTCACAGCGAGGTTCGCGTCCAGCAGGTTCGAGTAGTTGCCGCTCGCGTCGCGCTCGACGTACTGGTCGGCCAGCGCCATGATCAGGCGTGGGTTCTGCTGGCTGAGCTGGGCGATGGCCTGGCCGAGTACGGGCCAGAGCTGCTGGCTGTACATCGCGCTGATGATCCCGTAGTAGACCCAGCCATCGGTGACCTTACGACCGTCGGCGTTCGTGAGCGGAGCCTTGCTCGCGGCGGCGAGCGCACTGTTTACCGCGCCGCGCGGGTCCTTCCAGATCGGGCATTGGCTCGCGTTGGCCTTGCACCAGGTGACAAAGTCTCCGAAGGCCAGTTCGAAGCCACCGGCCTGGGCTTCGGATCGCGCGACCGCGTCTTGGAGCGGGTCAATCGCGCCGTCGAGCACCATCGCGCGGATCTTCGTCGGGAACAGCTGGGCGTACACGGCGCCGAGAAGTGTGCCGTAGGAGTAGCCCAAGTAGCTGAGTTTCGAGTCGCCGACGGCGGAGCGGATCGCGTCCATGTCCCGGGCCGCCTGCTCGGTCGAGAACAATGGCAGTTGGGCGCCGTACTTCGTGCCGCACGGCGCCTCGGCCTGTTTCGTGTCGGTCACGATCGAGTTGAACTGCGCGCCCGAGACCGGGTCGGGCGTCTCCGCGTAGAGTTCGTCCTGGTCTTTTGCGCTGATGCACTGCACTTCGGTGGAGTGGCCGACACCGCGCGGGTCGAAGCCAACAAGGTCGAACCGATCGGTGATCGCGTTCGGCAGTTCCTGCGTGAGCTCGACGGCGAGTTCGACGCCGGAGGCGCCCGGGCCGCCCGGATTCACGAGCAGCGACCCGATCCGGTTGCTCTGGTTGGCGTTGCGCACCCGGATCAGCGCCAGGTTGAAGGTCTTCCCGTTGGTCGGGTGTTGCCAGTCCTGCGGCACCTTGATCGAGCCGCAGTCGAAGGAATAGCCGCGCACCGGCTGATTGAGAATCTGGCTCGCCACATCACTGCAGGGTGTCCAGTTGACGGTGCTAGTGCCGGGCGACCCGGTCGCGACGCCCGGTGCTGGCAGCAGCGCGGTCGACGGGGTCGGCTTGGGCGTCGATGACGTACACGCGGACAGGGCGAGCATCGCTGCTGCCGCCGCAACTACCGCAAAACGCCGCTTCATCGACCGTCCCTCATCGTTCGTCGCGCAGGTGTGCCGAGGTCGAGCGTACTGACCGATACCCGCATCTGGGGCGTGGCCCGGCGGTGGACGAGGGTCGTCGGCACCGCAGGAGGGCGGAGGCAACCCCGGCGCGGCGAAGACAGGTCGGATTCTCCGGCGGATGTCGGTGGGAATGTCGGGCATCGCGGCGACAATGGGCGGGTGAAGCTACCCGTCATGCCACCCGTCTCGCCCATGCTCGCCAAGCCGATCGGCGACATCCCCGCCGGCCAGCTCTACGAGCCGAAATGGGACGGTTTCCGGTCGATCGTTTTTCGCGACGGCGACGAAGTCGAGATCGGCAGCCGCAACGAGCGACCGATGACCCGCTACTTTCCTGAGGTCGTCGCCGCGGTGCTGGCGAATTTTCCGCCGCGCGCGGTCATCGACGGCGAGATCGTCCTCGCCGACACGGCCCGCAACACCCTCGACTTCGAGGCGCTCCAGCAGCGGATCCACCCCGCCGCGAGCCGGGTCAACCTGCTCGCGGCCGAGACGCCCGCGAGCTTTGTCGCATTCGATCTGCTCGCCCTGGGCGACGATGATCTGACCGGACGTTCGATGGCCGAGCGGCGCGAGATGTTGGAGCGGGCGCTCGCCGACGCGGCGCCACCGATCTACGTCACGCCGGCGACGCGCGACCTGGAGACCGCGCGCCGCTGGTTCGAGCAGTTCGAGGGGGCCGGCCTCGACGGGCTGATCGCGAAAGGCCTGGACCTGACGTATCAGCCGGACAAACGGGTGATGAGCAAGATCAAGCACGAACGCACGGCGGACTGCGTGTTGGCCGGCTACCGCGTGCACAAGTCCGGCCCGGATGCGATCGGCTCCCTGCTGCTCGGCCTCTACGACGATCGTGGCGTGCTGGCGTCCGTCGGCGTCGTCGGCGCATTTCCGATGGCCACCCGCAAGAAGCTGTTCACCGAGCTGCAGCCGCTGGTCACCACATTCGACGGGCACCCGTGGGACTGGGCGAAGCAGATGGAGGGCGAGCGGACGCCACGCAAGAACGAGACCAGCCGGTGGAACGCCGGCAAGGACCTCTCCTTCGTGCCGCTGCGGCCACAGCGGGTGCTCGAAGTTCGCTACGACTACATGGAGGGCGTGCGGTTCCGGCACACGGCACAGTTCGTCCGATGGCGTACGGACCGGGATCCCGCGTCGTGTACGTACGAGCAACTGGAGCGGCCGGTGAGCTTCCTCCTCGCGGACGTACTGACCAGCGGCTGACGAGACGGTAAATCGCGCGACGGTGGTCGGGCGGCCGGATACCGTGACCGGGTCCAGGAGGTCGGAGGTCCGCTCATGTCCACCGTCGCACGCGCCCGCGCCGCCGAGTTGTTGTCGCAACTGTCCCATCCGCTGCGCCTGTCGGTCGTGGGCGAGCTGACGCGGCGCGCGGCCGACGGGCAGCGCCCGCTGGCCATCCCCGAAATCGCGGCCGCGCTCGACGCACCGATCCGCAAGGTCGCCGACGCGGTCTCCCGGCTGCACGGCATCGGTCTCTTGGACCGGATCGACCAGACGTACGCGGTGCGGCTGGCCACCTTGCGCGAAGCAGCCGACGATCTCGACGCCGAGAACCCACTGACGGACCTGCTCGCCGACGCCCCACGCCTGCGCGGCGTGTTCACTCACGGCCGCCTCGTCACCCTGCCGGACCTGTCGATTCACGGCCGCGATCTCGCCACGCTGCTCGGCCGGCTTATCGACTTTGAGGGCGCGGTCGACGAGGCGGAGATCAACCGCCGGCTCGCCATCGTGTCCGACGACGTCGCGCAACTGCGCCGTCTGATGGTTGACGAGGGTGTGCTCGTCCGGGACCGAGCCGGGACCACGTACGAGATGGCGGCGCCGGCCGTATCGGGTGGGCGGTAGACGCGCTAGAAGCGGGCGAACGACCGCACCGGCGAGCGCGGTCCGAAGCGCGGCGCCGCGGCCCCGTTGGCCAGCAGGAGCTGGACGACCCGGGCGCGCTGCGGCCGAAACGGCTCCAGCACCTCGAGCATCCGTTCGTCGGCCGACGAGATGCGCACCGGCGTGCCATCGCGCTTGCCGGCCCGTGCGGCGCCGGTCAGGGCGTACACGACGTGGTTGGGCAGGTGATAGTCGCCGACTGTGACCGCGTCCGGGTCGCCGTACGCCACCCGGACCACCTCGGCGGCGGTCCAGATGCCGATGCCCGGGATCGACGTCAGCAGTCGGGTGGCCGTGGCGGCGTCCGGTGCCGCGTCCAGCCGGTCGGCGAGCGCCGCCACCCGGCAGAGCGCGTCGGCCCGCCGCTGCTCCACGCCGTACCGGTGGAAGCCCCAGTACGGCGTGGCGGCGATCGCGGCCGGATCGGGCGGCAGCAGCAGGCCGTCGAGCGGACCGGGAGCCGGCTCGCCGAATCGACGCGCGATCGCGAGCCACGCCCGGGACGCCTCCAGGCCGGTGACCTTCTGGGTCAGGATCACCGGAACGCACAGCGCGAAGACGCGACCGCTGGCGGTCAGGCGCAGTCCGGAATGGTGGCGCCAGGCGTCCCGTACCACGGGATCGAGGTCTGCTATCGCGCCGAAGCCGGACACGTCATCGCGCAGCCCGGCCACCGCGTCGGCCCGGTCGATGACCCATGACGTGCCCGGACCGTAGCCGGTGGCGACGAGCGCGCCGCCGTCCCGCTCGAGATGCAGGGTGGCCGGGCCGTCCGGCGTGCGCGCCGCCCACCAGGCCGAATGGCCGCCGACGCGGGCGACCGGGTCGTGCCGGTTCATGACCAGTGGCGCGAGCGTGCCGGCGAGACTGTAGCGCTCGGGGATCGCCATCCGTCGGACCTGGGTCGCGGCTGGCGCGGTCACGCGGGCACCCCAGCCGAGCGAGCCGGCCGACGAGCCGACCGCCGTGCCCGCTGCGAGCGATGCGTTGCGGACCAGGGTGCGATGCAAGAGCCGCGAATCGCCGAGCAGCGCACGCAGTCGCCGTTCGAGGCCGGCGATCGGGATCAGATTCTGTGGCGCTCGGGCGTCCTTGTACGACGTCGACGCGAAGCGCGGCAGCGTCAAGGCGGAGATATCGGCGAGCGCGACGGCGGCGTCGGTGGACAGATCACCGCTGCACTCGATGCGGACGATGCCGGCCCACGCCGAGCCGAGCGGGCCGGGCAGGCGCAGATACCAGGAGTGGATCGGTCGTTGCGATTCGATGGTGAAGATCGGGGAGCGCTGGCCGGGATGCAGTCCGGTGACCACGGCCGTCAGACGGTCGTCGAGATACTGCCGGCTGTGTGTCTTGACGTATCCGATCACGTTCGCACCCGATGAGCGCGTGCGCAGCGGACCGTCGCGGACTACCAGGTCGCCTTCGTCGAGCGACGCGGAGACTTCGTTTTCGATGCCGGTCATTCTCGCCTGCACCGCGTTGACCAGGACATTGGGGCCGCGGTCGTCCAACGGAACCGACTCGTAGCGGGCCGGTGGCACGCCGATCGGCGCGATGTCGGGCGAGGCGCTGAACAGGCCTCGTTCGATCTTGGCCCGGACCAGTTCGGCCGCTCCGGCCCGAAGATCGCAGCGGACGACGCCGGCCGCGTACGAGGCCGCGATGCCCGGGTACGTCTGATCGTCGGTCTCCAGCCAGACGCGGGCGTCGATCCGGCGTACGCCGTCGACGACATGGACCACGCTCGGGGCCGTGGTGCCCGGGCCCGGGAGCAGCGGCCGCCAGTCGTCGGCCGGCAGCTCCAGATCAGTATCGAGTGCCGCCGTGCTGCGCTGCGCCGGCCCATCCTCGGCCAGATCCATCGCCGTGCCGTAGCCCGGCTCCCACGCGTCCACGAACATCCGCATGTCAGCCGACCCGCACGATGGACGCGGTCCGGGCGTTCTTGCTGACCTCGAAGCGGACCGGGATCCGGTCGGCGAGGGCAGCCACGTGTGTCACGACGCCAACCGTACGGTCTCCACGCGCGGCCAGGTTCTCCAGCGTGGCCGCGACCGCGTCGAGGGTGGCCGCGTCAAGGGTGCCGAAGCCCTCGTCGAGCACGATCGACTCCAGGCTCGCCGCGTTCGTCGACAGGCCGGCGAGCTGCTCGGCCAGCGCCAGCGCCAGGGCCAGCGACGCCTGGAACGTCTCACCGCCGGACAACGTACGCACCGGGCGTCGCAGCGCGGCGTCATGGTGGTCGACGACGTAGAACTCGCCCTTGTCGTGGCCGAGGTCGTACTGGCCGCCGGACAGCTCGCGCAGGATCCGCGATGCGCCGTCGACGAGCGTGTCCAGCGCCTCGGCCAGTAGCCAGCGCTCGAAATTGTTCGCGCGCAGGTGTTGAGCCAGGGCGCGGGCGACCCGGCCGTCGTGCTCGTGGCCGGCCCGCGCCGCGCGGAGCGCCTCGGCCTGCGCCTGCCGTTCCGCGTGCCGGGCATGGGCCGCCCGGGCTTGTTCGACCGCGACCGTCGCGATCCGAACGTGGTCGGTCCCGGCGACGGAGGAGATCTCGGCCGCCTCGAACATCGCGACGATCGCCGACTCGGCCGCGATGACCGACGCGCTCGCGGACTGCGCGGTCGCGACCACGTCGTCCCGGCGTCCGGCGCGGGATGCCGACTGACCCGCCGCCCAATCGGTGAGCGTGGCCCAGGCGACGGCAAGATCGGAGCGATCGGCCGGCGGTGGACCGAACGCGGCTACGCCATCGCGCGCGCCGTCGAACGTACGCCAGGCTGCCTGCACCCGTTCCTCGGCGCGCTTCGCGTCGGCGGCCGCCCGCCGGTTCGCCTCGCGGGCCGACCGTACGCCGGCCGTCGCCTCATCGACCTGGCGCCCAAGCGCGCCGATCGCCTGCAGTTCGTCGCGCAGACTCGCCGGCCCGGGCGCGTCGGCCAGCCGTACGTCGAGGTCGCTCAGCCGGGCGGCCAGCTGGTCGCGGTGGGCCTCGACGGCGGCGAGCTGGCGGTCGAGATCGCGGGCGGCCCGGTCGCGCGTCTTCACGTCGTTCGCGGCTTGTTGGGCGGCTCGCTGGGCTTTCTCGAGCGTCGTACTGGCCGCGGCCAGGCGCGGTGCCGGCGGCAACGCGGGAACGCTGACCACGACCTGCTCGCACACCGGGCACGGTTCACCGGCAACCAGGTGTGGGCGCAACGTCGCCGCGCGGTCCGCCGTCCGGGCCGCCTCGACCTCGGCTTCGGCCGTGTGGACCCGCGCGATTGCCCGGTCGGCGGCCTCGGCCGCCGCGACAAGCGCCGCCGCTGACTTCTCGTGCTCGGCGGCTGCGGTCGCCACCATGGCGGCGATGCTGCCGGCCTCGTCGATGAGTTGCGCGCGTTCGCCGTGCGCGTCGATCAGCCGCCGCAACTCGGCCGCGTCACCGGCGTTGAGCAGCTCGTCGCGCAGCTTCTCCTCGCGCTCCTCGGCCGCCAGCACGCGCGCCGTCGCGTCGTGCAGTGCCTCCCGAGCAGACGTCGCCGCCGCGGCCACGGCGACCGCGTCGCCGGGTGCCGCGATCCGGCTGAGCGTCCGCAACTCGCCGTCGAGCGTGGCCAGCGCCGCCCGCGCCGACTCCTCGCCCAGTCGCGCTTTCTCCAGCGCCGGTACGGCCTTATCGACGTCGGCGGCGAGCCGCTCCAACTCGGCCAGACGAGCCGCAGCTGCGGCGACCGCATCGTCGGCGTCGGCAAGCTCGGTGAGTTGACGATCGGTCGCGGACAGGTGGGCGTCGGCCTCGGCCGCGAGGTTGGTGGCCTGCTCGCGTACCTTCTCGTAGACCGACAGCCCCAGCAGGTTGACCAGGATCTGCTGGCGTACGGCCGGCTTGGCGTGCAGGAACTCGGCGAACTGACCCTGCGGCAGCACGACGCAACTGGTGAACTGCTCGAAGGGGAGACCGACGGCGTCCAGCACCGCGGCGTCCATTTCGGCCGGCGTGCCGGCCAGCGGGTCGCCGAGGTCGCCGGCGTCGAGTCCGGTGTCAAGGCGACCGAGGTCGAAACCCTGGGGGAGCAGTTCGAGCCCGGCATGGCTCGTGGTCACGCGACCCTTGCCGTCGCGGCGGACCACCCGGGTCGCGGCATACCGGCGGCCGGCCGACTCGAAGATGAGCCGTACGCGGGCCTCGGCAGTGGAAGGGGCGAGCGCGTTCGCAATCGCGCGCCGGTCGTTCCAGCGCGGGACGGTGCCGTAGAGCGCGAAGCAGATCGCGTCGAGCACGGTCGACTTGCCCGAACCCGTCGGTCCGACCAGCGCGAAGAAATCCGCGTCGGTGAAGTCGACCGTCGTCGGTTCGCGGAACGCCGCGAAGCCGGCCATGTCGATGCGTAGCGGCCGCATCAGCGTGCCCCGGCGTTCTGCAACCCGGCCGGCGACGGCGCCGACTCGACCTCGGCGTGTAACCGGTCGAACAGCTCGGCGACATCGGTGTCGGCGTGGCCCTGCGACGTCAGGTACTCGGTGAACAGTTCGCTCGCCGTCCGGCCAACCTGCCGGGGTGCGCGCGCGCCGGCCGGGTCGAGATCGGCCAGCACGTCGGGATCGATGCGTACCTCGAGCGCGTTCGGCAGCATGTCCTGGACCGCTTCCCGCAGCCCGGCCCGGGGCCGCTCCCGTACGTACACGCGCAGCCATCCCGGTGCCGTGGCGTCGACGCGTCCGAGGTCGTCGAGCGTGCCCCGGACCGTACGCAGCGGCAGCGCCGACGGGATCGGCACGTGCTTCGTCCGCGCCGCGGCACTCGTGCCGACCGTGGCGATCGTGACCGACGGCATGTTCTCCTCCTCGCCGAAGTCGACTGCGAGTGGTGAGCCGCTGTAGTGCACGGGGCACGGGCCGGCCACGGTTTGCCGGCGGTGCAGATGCCCGAGGGCAACGTAATTCGTGCTCGCCGGGAACACCGTCGACGGCACCGCGTACGACTGGATTGTGTGTGCGTCCCGTTCGCCGCCGCCGAGTTTCGCGCCGACCACGGTCAGGTGAGCGGTGACGATGTTGACCGTCTCGGCGGACTGGCCGGCCGTCAGTGCCGCAATCAGCCGCCCGATGTGGTCGGCGTACGTCTGATTCGCCTCGGCCGCGGTCAGTGCGAACATCTCGGTCGCGTGAATCGCGTACCGCTGGCTCAGGAACGGAAGCGCGACCACCCGCCACGCCTCGCCCCCCGCGGTCGTCCCGGTGACGATGTGATCGGCGGCCCGGTCGCGCACCGTGCCGCGCAGGGTCACGCCGGCTGCCTCGGCCCAGGCGCGCAGGGCGTCGAGTTCGGCGCCATTGTCGTGATTGCCGCCGATCGCGATGACGTCGGCGCCGGTCGCCCGCAACGCCGACAGCGCCCGGGTGACGATGCGCTTCGCATCCGGCGACGGCGCGGCCGTGTCGAACAGGTCGCCGGCCACGATGACGAGATCGGGCTGCTCGGTCTGCGCGATGCGGACGACATCGGCCAGCACGGCGATGTGCTCGTCCGTGCGCGAACGGCCCTTGAGCACCTTGCCGACGTGCCAGTCGGACGTGTGCAGGATCTTCACGTAGCCGGCTCCTTCAGCGTGGTCGGTAGGCTCGCGGTCCGCGCACCGGCGTGGCCGGCCATCAGAACGGGATGTCGTCGTCGGACAGGCTCGCGCCGTTGCCGAGCCGGCCACCGCGCGCCCCGGCCAGCTCACCCGTACGATCGCCGGCCATGACGTCGAACGGATCGACCGCCTGGGTTATCGAGCGCAGCGTCGCGTTCGGTGCCGCTCCCGCCTCCGCCGGGCGCGTGGCCCAGGCCGGGAAAGGGAATTCGACCACCAGCGGTACGGGGATCTCCGGCTGGCCGACGAACATGGTGCCCGGCTTGGCGATCAGGGCGCGGGCGCGCTGGGCGGGCGGAAGGAAGCCGTACTCGGGGCGGGACGCCTCGGCCGGGTCGAGACGGCCGACGACCCGGACCGCCGAGTTCGCCACGATCCGGCGCTCGACCTCGGACGCCGTCTGCTGGGCGCCGATCAGCACGACGCCGAGGGAACGGCCACGTTCGGCGATGTCGAGCAGGACTTCCTTGATCGGGGAGCTGCCGTCCCGTGGCGCGTACTTGTTCAGCTCGTCCAGCACCACGAACAGCAGTGGCTTGGCCGTACCGGCCTTCTCCTTGCGCTCGAATTCGGTGCGTAGCGTGACGCCGACGACGAAGCGTTGGGCACGATCGGCCAGATTGTGCAGGTCGACGACCGTCACCTGGGCCGATTCGGCGGTGTTGATCGCGTGCGCGCGCCGGGTCGGCAGGTCGCCCCGGATCAATCGGGCCAGATCCTTTTTGGAGCCGATGAGCCGGCGAGCGAACGCGTTGATCGTGCCGAGGCCGACCGCCGTACCGGCCCAGAGCATCCGGGTGGCGTCGTCGGAGAGCGCCGCGACGACGTAGTCGACGAGATCGGCGTAACTGCCCAGGCGCGTGCCGTCGATCGTCACACCGCCGTCGGCCGGCTGCGCGGCTCGGGCCAGGTAGGCGGTCACGGCGTGGACGACCATCGTGTACTGCTGCTTCTCGTCGTCGGCGTCGGCGAACACGTACGGCATCAGCCGGTCGGCGCAGAACTCGGCCAGCGTCCAGTAGAACGTGTCGACGCCGGCCAGGCGGCTGGACACGTCCGGGGTACCCGACGTGTCGCCGGCGCGGGGCGGGGCGTAGACGGCCACGTCCGGGAACGCGCCGGCGGCGAGGCCGAGCTTCGCGTACGCCGCGATCGTCGGCTCGTCGAGCCGCGTGTTCGGATGGTCGAGGAACAGCAGGTCCTCGCCCTTGACGTTGAAGATCAGCGCCTTCGTGTTGGCCGCCTCGCCGCCGAGCACGCCGGACCGGAACGTGCTGTAGAGCAGGAACGTGGCGAAGCTCGTCTTGGTCGCCACGCCGGAGATGCCGGAGATCGACACGTGCGCCCCGCGCGAACCGTCGAGGAACTCGGCGTTCAAATAGAGCGGCTCGCCGTCGCGGCCGGTCCCGATCGGGATGCGCTTTTCCATCCGGTCGAAGTAGAGCGCCGCGTTGCGCTCGTCGCCGGCGGCCCGATGGACGAGCGCTCCGGGGGCCGGCGGGACGTACACCTCGGGCTCGACCCGGGTAGTGGTGACCTCGGCCGCCTCTTGGACGTGGGCCGGCAGCGTGCCCTCGGCGATCGCGAACACGTCAGACTCGAATTCGGCACCCTCGTGTCGAGCGCGTACCTGGGTGACCACGCCGGAGATCGCGACCGGCTGTCGACCCGGCACGTCGCGGTGGGTGATGACGACGTCATCGAGCTGCAGGTACGACCCGGGCGTCACGGCCACCCAGAACTGCAGCGGCGTCGCGTCGGCCGTACCGAGCACGCGTCCGACCGGCTCATTCATCCGCGAACCCCCTCGCTGGAGATGCGTTTGCCCGACGCCTCGCGTGGCACCGGACCGGACATGATCTCTCGATCGTCTGTACGCATCCGTGACATCGTGCCCCATGACGGCGGTCCGGGCACGGGCGCGCGCCGCGCGTCGCGCGTGAGGTTCATCGCGCGGGGTCCGGTTTCCGGGCGAAAGACGCAATTCCGGCGGTACGGAACGGTGCCAGCGACCGCATTGTCCGGACGGGCGGTGTCGTCCAAAGAGGTTGCGTCCTCCGATGAGGTTGCCTCGGAGCATCCTGGAGTTATGCCGGGTTCGGAGGCAGCGGCTCGACGAGCGGTTCGGCGGCGCGCGAGGATGGCACGACGGGCGTCGCGGCGGTCCCTGCGGCGACCTAACGGGCAGCCGGTCGGTCGGTATCTTCACGACGACCTCGTGCCGATGAGCGTCCTGCGTACGGTCAGTCAGCCGGCGCCGATCGTCCGGCCGCAGCTCATCGCTCAGACACGGTGGTCCAGGGTTGCGCTGTTGATGATCAGCCTGTTCTTCGTCGCCGTCGTTATATTTCTGGGTTTCGTTGCCTGGAGCGCTCTGCGCTAAGCGCGTGGAGGTATGCCGGATCGGATTCCCAGCCTCCGGCGACGGTCAGTCCGCGCGCACGTACCGCAGCAGCAACGCGCTGTCCGCGGCGATCGCGTGGTGTAGCCGCATCGGCGTCGTGGGTGGCGTGTCGGCGCCGCGGTCACCGACGATGATCCGGTCCGCCCCCGGTCCGGCCAGCCGCGGCGACAGCGTCAGGCACAGCTCATCGACGAGATCCGCGGCATACAGGCTCGCGAACAGGTGCGGGCCGCCCTCGCTCAACAGCTGGTCCAATGCGTACGCCTCGCGCAGCTCGCCGACGGCGCCGGCCAGGTCCACCTCGTCGACGCCGTGCACGATCACGTCAGCGACCTCCGCCAACGCCTCGCGCGCGTCCTTGGAGCCTCGGTGGGTGACGACGATCGGACGTACGGGTGCGTCGGTGAACACGGCGGCGGACGGATCGAGGTCCAGTCGCGACGACACGATCACGAGTCGGGGGTGCGGTTGGAGCCCGTGGTCGATGCGCCAGTGGCGCTGCTCGTCGTCGGACCGGATCGCACGGTAGTTCTCGTCGCGCACCGTGCCCGCTCCGACGATCAGGCCGTCGCAGAGCCGGCGGAGCAGTCTGAACACCTGCTTGTCGGCCGGGGTTCCGAGCGGCGCCGACTTGCCGTCCACGGTCGCCGCGCCGTCGACGCTGGACACGAAATTCAGGCGTAGGCACGGGACGGCCCGATCGGGCGCGTACGCCGCCGTGAGAGCCTCGGTGTCCAGTGCTGGGCCGTCGTCGATCGCGAGTGCGCGCATCCGCCCATCACATCATTCGCCGGGCGCTCCGGTTGCCGGAGGCGTCGGATCCGGTGGCCGATGTTGGCAGTCGCACCAGGATCGACCTCGGCATTTGTCATGTCGCTTGTCGCGACACGCGCGGCAGATCACGAATTCAGCCTGCGCTTGGCCGCGCGGTGCGTCAAGAATGGGCGGCATCGAGGTTGTCATGCCCCGGCAGGATGGGTACGGATGGCGCGGCAGATTTACTACCTGAAGATCACACTCGCGGACGTGACGCCGCCGGTGTGGCGCCGCGTGGCCGTACCCGGGGCCTACACGCTCGATCGGGTGCACCGGGTGATCCAGCTCGCGATGGGCTGGCAGGACTGCCACCTGCACTCGTTCGATATCGGCACCGTGCAGTATGGCCAGCCGGATCCGGACGGTCTGCTGGACATGCGAGACGAGATCGACAGCCGCCTCGACGATGTCGTCGCCAAGGACGATCGTTTCGGCTATACGTACGACTTCGGCGACTGGTGGGAGCATCACGTGATCGTCGAGGACGTGCTGCTCGCCGACGCGGACGAGCGGTATCCGTGGTGCCTGGACGGCGCGGGTGCCTGCCCACCCGAGGACGTCGGTGGCACCTACGGTTACGAGCGTTTCCTCGCCGCCATCGCCGATCACGGCCATCCGGAACATGCCGAGATCCGCGAATGGTACGGCCGCGATTTCGATCAGCGCGATTTCGATCCGGATCGTGCGACGGCACTGTTGCGACGGATGGCATGAGCGACCGCGTCGTCTTCGTGCTGCCCGGGCGGGGGTACGGCGTCGAGGGCCCGGCGCTCTACTACCCGGCGATGGCCGCCGTACGCCGCCGCGCCGAACTGCGGCCGCACTCCTGGAGCCGGCCGTACGGGCCGGTCGACGACCCCGTTGACTTTGTGTCGAGCGAGATCGGTCGGGCCGTCGGTGAGATGGCGGCCGCCGGCATCCGGCCGCTCGTTATCGCGAAGTCCCTCGGAGTGGCGGCCGCGCCGATCGCGGCGCGGCTCGGCCTGCCGGCGATCTGGCTGACGCCGGTGCTGACGGCACCGAGTGCGGTCGAGGGGATCCACGCCGGGACGGCGCCTTCACTGATCGTCGGTGGGACGGCCGATCGATCGTGGGACGGCGAGGTGGCGCGCGGGTTGTCGCCGTACGTCTGCGAGATCCCCGGGGCCGACCACAGCCTGCTCGTCGACGGACGAATCGGTCGATCGCTCGACGCCATGTCCAGGGTTGTTGGCGCCGTCGAGGCATTCCTCGACGAGATCGGCTGGACCGTCCCGGTTTAGCTCCGCGTTTAGCTCCGCGCCGCCGCCGACACGCCAAGGCGGCGGCCGGGATGGCAACGACGCGAGTGACACCCCGACCACCGCTTCCACCACGGTAGAACGGCGAGCCGCGATCCCGGCGAATTTCGGTGTGCCGATCCGGCGAGGTGCGGACACGGGCGAGGGCGACCCGGTGGCGGCGTCGGGGATGGCGCCGTTCACCGATCGAGGGTGACAATCGCGGGGCAGGGGCGGAAGCTGGCTGGCGGTAACTGGCCAGCGGCGGAAACGGCCAGGCCGGGCGTCGGTGTGGTGCCGCCGGAGCGATCGGCGATGTGGAGGCGGCAATGACGGCGCTGGCGTACGTGAACGGGCCCTCGACCGTGCCGCTGATCGGTCAGACGATCGGCGAGAACCTCGCGGCGACCGTGGCCGCGCACGGTGATCGCGATGCCTTGGTCGACTTTCCGACCGGTCGGCGGTGGACATATCGCGACCTTGCCGCCGATGTCGACGCCGTCGCCAGAGGCCTGCTGTCGCTCGGCATCGAGAAGGGCGACCGGGTCGGCATCTGGGCGCCGAACGTGCCGGAGTGGGTGCTGATCCAGTTCGCCACGGCTCGGATCGGCGCGATTCTCGTCAACATCAACCCGGCGTACCGCAGTCATGAGTTGGCGTACGTGCTCAAGCAGTCCGGCATCCGTACGCTCGTGTCGGCGGAGTCCTTCAAGACGTCCGACTATCGCGGCATGATCGACGACGTACGCGGGGACTGCCCCGATCTGGTCGACGTGGTTTACATCGGAACGCCGTCGTGGGTGGCGATGGTGGCCGGCGGCGCGTCGACCCCCGCCGACACGCTCACCGAACGCGAGGCCACGCTCGACTTCGACGACCCGATAAACATCCAGTACACGTCGGGCACGACCGGCTTCCCCAAGGGAGCGACGCTCTCGCACCACAACATCTTGAACAACGGCTACTTCGTCGCCCGCACGCAGAACTGGACCGAACGGGATCGCGTCTGCGTCCCGGTGCCGTTCTACCACTGCTTCGGCATGGTGATGGGCAACCTCGGCGCGGTGACGCACGGCGCCTGCATCGTCATTCCGGGCCCGGGGTTCGAGCCGGCGACCACGCTCAACGCCGTCGTCGCCGAGCGCTGCACGGTGCTGTACGGCGTACCCACGATGTTCATCGCGGAGCTGGCCGATCCGACGTTCCGCGACCATGATCTGTCCTCTTTGCGCACGGGCGTGATGGCCGGGTCACCGTGCCCGGTCGAAGTCATGAAGCGGGTCATCGCCGAGATGGGGATGAGCGAGGTGACGATCTGCTACGGCATGACCGAGACGTCGCCGGTCTCGACGCAGACCCGACCCGACGACGACCTGGACCGTCGCGTCTCGACCGTCGGCGCCGTGCACCCGCACCTCGAGGTCAAGGTCGTCGATCCGGTCACCGGACGCACGGTGCGGCGCGGTGAGCCCGGGGAGTTCTGCACGCGGGGCTACAGCGTGATGCTCGGCTACTGGAACATGCCCGAGCGCACCGCCGAAGCGATCGACGCCGCGCGCTGGATGCACACCGGCGACCTGGCCGTGATGGACACCGATGGATATCTGTCGATCGTCGGTCGCATCAAGGACATGGTGATCCGGGGTGGCGAGAACGTCTATCCGCGCGAGATCGAGGAGTTCCTCTACACGCATCCGGACATCGTCGACGCGCAGGTCGTCGGCGTGCCGGACGAACGATACGGCGAGGAGCTGATGGTCTGGGTGCGCATGCGCGACGGAGCGCCACCGCTGGATGCCGACGCCGTCCGGGCGTTCTGCACCGGCCGGCTGGCGCACTACAAGATCCCGCGGTACGTCAAGATCGTCGACGCGTTCCCGATGACCGTGACGGGCAAGATCCGCAAGGTCGAGATGCGCGAGGTTTCCATCGCGGAACTCGGACTCGGCTGAGCGCCGGCGCGGCGCCCTTGTGCCTATCTGCCTGTGTCGGCCGGTCTGCCTGTGTCGGCCGGGCGCCGGCATTTGTACGGGAGTTGCCGGCCGCCGTCGCTGCTTCGTGCCCAAGTTCCGTACAGTTGCGCGCGGTCGGCCATTGACACGAGAGCAATCAGGCGAAACGCTCGTGGGAGCGCTCCCGAGCCGGACGGCCCCCGAGCCGGACGGCTCCCGAGCCCGACGGCGCCCGCGCGGGCACGCGGGGGAGGTGGGCGTCAGCGTTTGTGTGGCGGCGAGAATGGCGAAGACGATCGAAGGCGACGGTGGGTCGGCCGGTGGGCGGCCGTTCGAGGAGGAGGTTCGATGGTGAACCAGCGGCAACGGTCGCCGCTGCGCCCGACGCTCGAAGAGGTCGCGGTCGCGGCCGGCGTCGGGCGGGGGACCGTATCGCGGGTGGTCAACGGTTCGCCGCAGGTCAGCCCGGCGGCGAAGGCAGCGGTGGAACGGGCGATCGCCGATCTGGGGTACGTACCCAACCGCGCCGCCCGCGCCCTCGTCAGGCAACGGACCGATTCGGTGGCGCTGGTCATCTCCGAGTCGGAGGACCGGCTGTTCGGTGAGCCGTTTTTCGCCGGCATCATCCGTGGCATCTCCTCGATGCTGACGGAAACACCGTTGCAGTTGTGGCTCGCGTTGGCCACGTCGCCGGAGGAAAGCCTCCGGGTCCATCAGCATCTGACGCCGCAGCACGTCGACGGCGTCCTGCTGCTGTCGCTGCACGCGGATGACCCGCTGCCGGCGATGTTGGCCGAAAGGGACCTGCCGGTCGTGTTGGGCGGTCGCTTCGCGCGGATGCTCGACGCGCCGGAGGAAGCCGGCGTGAGTTTCGTCGACGTCGATAACGTCGGCGGTGCCCGCCAGGCTACGAGCCACCTCGTCGACACCGGCCGCCGACGGATCGCCACCATCACCGGACCACTGGACATGGGCGTGGGCATCGCGCGTTTGGCCGGCTACCGCGAGGCGCTCACCACGGCGGGAGTCGAGACAGTTGACGAACTCATCGCGTACGGCGACTTCAGCGAGGCCTCCGGCATGGTCGCGATGCGTGCGCTTCTCGCGGCTCACCCGGACATCGACGCGGTGTTCGCGGCCTCCGACCCGATGGCCCTCGGCGTGCTGCGCGTCCTGCGGGAAGCCGGGCGGCGGGTTCCGGAGGACATCGCCGTCGTCGGCTTCGACGACTCGATGCTCGCGCGCCAGACGCTCCCGACGCTGACGAGCGTGCACCAACCCGTCGAGGAGATGGGCCGGACGATGGCGCGACTGCTGTACGACAAGATCAGCGGCGTCGAGCCGGCGCAGCCGTACGTCATCCTCGGCACCCACCTGGTTGAGCGCGACTCGGGTTGACCGGGCCAGCCATCGACGGGAACTCGACCTACCATCGACGACGTGATCATTACGCGTCCGATCCGGCTACCGGCTGACGCCACCGCCATCGAGGCGCTCGATCGTTCGTTCACCACGACAACCGCGTACGAGATACGCCGCAGTCCCGGCTCCGACGGTGTTGCGATGTCCGTCGATCTGGTGGGACCGGTGACAATCCCGTCCCTCACCAAGCGCTACGACATGACGCCGCGTGAAGGCGGCCTCGTCGCCCGCCGCGGCGGGGTGACCGTCGGATACGCGCACGTCGAATACGCGGAATGGAATCGACGCGCGGAGATCGGTGACTTCTACGTCGCGGCCGCGGCCCGACGTACGGGTGTCGGCGCCGCGCTGATGGCCGCCGTCGTGCGTCGCGCCCATCTCACCCCGGCGCGGTGCCTGTGGCTCGAGACGCAGAACGTCAACGGTCCGGCGATCACGTTCTATCAACGCCTGGGGTTTCGCCTGTGTGGCTTCGACGAGACGCTCTACGACCCAGCCGTGCACCCGGGCGAGACGGCATTGTTTTTCAGTTACCCGTTGTAATTCCCGCCGCGGCCGAGTGGGAATCGTGGCCGCCGGCAATCGCCGCGAAATCTCGGCTTAACCGGTGGTTGGCAGCATGGATACGCCGGCCGGGGTCAGCGCGGCCGCCCGACCGGCACGAGCCACTGGGGGATCCATGACGCTCTGGCGAGTCCGCGCAACCGTCGACGACCGACCCGGCTTTCTCGCCGTACTGACTGCGAGCTTGGCCCTCAAGTCGGTGAACATCCTGTCCGTGCAGGTGCACGGAACCGAGGCCGGCGCCGTCGACGACTTCCTGGTCGACGCCCCAAACGATCTCAGCGAGAACGAACTGCTCGGCGCCGTCGAGCGTGGGCGAGGTCGAGATGCATGGGTACGGCGAACCGAGGCACATCACCTCGTCGACCCGCCGACCGAAATGCTCGGCGCCGCTACCCGCATCGTTCGAGATCCGGATGACCTGGCCGATGCGCTGGCCGGCATCCTGCTCGCGACCGTGGTGCGCTACGCCGCGCCGGCCGACAGCTACCGGCCCGGTTTCACCGACACGCGCATGCGGATCCCGGATCCGGCCGGGGGCACGCTTCTCGTGGAACGGCCCGCACCGCCGTTCACGCCGGCCGAATACGCCCGCGCCCGAGCGCTCGTCGAGTTGACCGCCGAGGTTCGCCGTACCGCTGGGGTGCGGTGGATCGTCGCGCTCGCAAACGGTGACGAGATAGAGATCCGGACCGCGACGCACGTCGATTTCGACGCCGTCGAGGCGCTCTACGGGCGGTGTTCGACGGCGAGTCTGCGCGACCGGTTCCTGGGCGGACGCCCGTCGGCGCGGCCGTCGCGATCGGCGTCCACCACGCTCGTCGGCGTGACCACGGCCGGCTTGGTCGTGGCGGTCGGGACGCTTGGCTTCGACGGCCCCGACGCCGAGATCGCCCTGCTGGTCGACGATGCCGTGCAGCGACGAGGCGTCGGTACGGCGATGACTCGGCGCCTCGTCGGGATGGCCGCCACGGCCGGGGCGATCGTCGCCCATGCTCACGTGTATCGCGACAACGCGGCCATGATCCGCACTTTCGATCGGCTCGGGTTCCCGGTGACCCGACTGGCAGACGGCCCGGTGGTGACGCTCTCGGCGGATCTTCGGGTTGCTGGCGACGTTGACAATGGTGTCGGCGCTGCCGGTGGTCGCTGACTCGCGGCGGGCGTGTCACGACCTTTGGAAAGCCCCGGCGCGGTCGGCGCGCCGGGGCTTTCTTCGTCCGGTCCTCTCGGGCGACTTCCATGAACTCGCCCGTCTGGACCGTCTTGCACCGGGCGACTTCCGGGAAGTTGCGATGATCTAGCGGTCGGAGTCGCGAGCCACGCGCTCCACTTCGCTCCCTCGAAGCGAGCTCGGTCGAAAAGCGGCGCGGTCGCGCGCCGGCCAAGTGAGTTGCTAGCTGCGCTCTCGGCCGGAATGCGGGGCCGACGGCAATCAAGCTGACGACACATGACGCGCCGTGTCCGCTTTCTTACTCCACCCCGCTCCACGCATGCTGAGCTGGGCATCTGTGGAGCGACGCACCGGCTTTCGGTCGCATTCTCATTGACGGTGGAGTGAAGTGGAGTACAGTGGTGCGCACTGGCGGAGATCACCGGGTCACCGGCCGTCATCAGTGGAGGGTCGGTTGACGTGAGGGGTGGGGTGCGATGTTCCTCGGCACCCACACGCCACACCTCGACGAAAAAGGTCGGCTGATCCTGCCGGCCAAGTTTCGGGACGAGCTCGCGGGAGGTGTCGTGATCACCAAAGGGCAGGAGCGCTGTCTCTACGTGTTCACCTCCGCCGAGTTCGGGCGTATCGCCGACCAACTCCACGAGCAACCGGTCACGCACAAGGCGGCGCGCGCCTACAGCCGCGTGTTCTTCGCGAGCGCGCACGACGAGGTGCCCGACCGGCAGGGGCGCGTCACCATCCCGGCGCACCTGCGGGACTACGCCGGGCTGGGCCGCGAGTTGGTTGTCATCGGCGCCAGCAGTCGCGTCGAGGTCTGGGACCGGCAGTCCTGGGAGACCTACCTGGCGGAGAGTGAAGACGCGTTCTCCGACATCGAGGAGGGGGTGCTGCCGACCGGTTTGTGACGGTCCCGGTTCGCGATCTCGGACACGGTGCGCGACCAGCGAGCCGTACGGCCAGATCTCCAGCCGCGCTTTCGTTCCTGACACCTCTTCCCCGGTGCCAGGCACGCAGGAGCGGATGGGGATCTGACGGTACGGATCCCGGCCCGTCAACAGCCCACACACGCGACCCATCGACCGGCCATCGGTGGATCGTCTTCCACCGCCGCGGGCACGCGGCCAGACGAGACAGCAGACAGACGACCAATCGCACGCGGGTCCGCGACCCGCACGCGGTGACGAATCGACCGACGCGCCACGAGGGGGGAGCGGCCCGGTCGGACCGTCGCCACGCGACCAGCATCGAGGCAATCCACCGGCGCGACGGCTGACCATGCGCCTGTGCTGACGCATTTCACGGCCGTGCTTGCGTCACCGACCGAACGACGCCGCGTACGTCGTCGATCAACGGGGCGGCACGCGCCGCAGGGGGTGTTCACCATGGAGATCGAGCCGCCGATGGCACCGGGCGCCGCCGCGTCCGACCGCGGCCGGTCGACCCCCGGTGGACACGTCCCCGTGTTGCTCGACCGGATCCTCGAACTCCTCGACCCGGCGCTGTCCCGGCCAATCGGGGACCGTGACGCCGTGCACGTCGACGCGACGCTCGGCCTCGGTGGCCATGCCGAAGCCGTGCTGGCGGCGCATCCGCGGCTCGTGCTCATCGGGCTCGACCGCGATACCGAAGCGTTGGCGCGCGCCACCGAACGGCTCGCGCCGTACGCGTCGCGGACGCACCTCGTGCACGCCGTCTACGACGAGCTGCCCCGGGTTCTCGACCGGCTCGGCTACCCGGCGATCGACGGCGCTCTGTTCGACCTGGGAGTCTCATCGCTGCAGCTGGACCGGCCCGAGCGCGGCTTCGCGTACGCGCAGGACGCTCCGTTGGACATGCGCATGGACCAGACCCGGGGTGTGACCGCGGAGCAGGTCGTCAACGAGTACGCGCCGGGTGAGCTGACCAGGATCCTGCGCGTGTACGGAGAGGAGCGCTTCGCGCCACGCGTCGTGTCGGCCATCGTCCGGGAACGGGCCAAGGCGCGACTCGTCTCGTCGTCGCACCTCGCCGACCTGGTCCGGGATGCAATACCGGCGGCCGCGCGGCGGACCGGTGGCAACCCGGCGAAACGTACGTTCCAGGCACTGCGCATCGAGGTCAACGGCGAACTGGCGGCCCTCGAAAGCGCGTTGCCCTCCGCTCTGGACGCGCTCGCCCCGGGCGGTCGGATGGTCGTCATGTCCTACCACTCGCTCGAGGACCGCATCACGAAGGCGGCGATCGCCCCTCGTACGAAGTCGACAGCCCCGGTCGACCTGCCGGTCGCGCCGCCCGGCACCGAGCCGGAGTTTCGCGTCGTCACCCGTGGGGCCGAACGGCCGAGCGACGCCGAGGTGGCCGCCAATCCGCGCGCTGCCTCGGTGCGGGTCCGGGCCGCGGAACGCATCGACCCCGACCGGCCGACGCCCGGCGGCGCACGGCGGGGGCGTCGCGATCTCCCCGATCCGACCGGCACACACAGCGACTCCAGCGCCAGCGCCGGCAAGACGCGAGACACCGGCACAACCAGTACAACCGGCTCAACCGGCACCAGCAACACGACCGGTGAATCGACCGAGACGAGCCACACGACAGACCCCAGCACGACGACAGGCACCGGCACGACGACAGGCACCAGCACCACGAGGGAGCGACGATGACTGCTCAGCGCGGCCGTCCCACCCGGCCCGGCATGACTCAGGCAACGCCGCCGACGCGAGCGCGGGCCACCGCGACCGCCGGCCGCGCGACTGTGCCCGCCGCTCGCCGCAGCAGCGAGACACCGGCGCCCGACACCGTGCGCCGGCGAGCAGCCACGGCCGCACGCGACTTCCCGGTCGATGGGAGCGCGGCACTCGCCGTACCCGCGGATGTTGATTTTGACGACCTCGGCCCGATGCGCTCGCGGACCGTCGAGGAGCGCGAGGCGGCGGACGCCCGCGCCGCGCGACGCGCCGCGGAGCGGGCCACGGGTCGAAGTGCCACGGACTCTCGCCGCCGGCTGCTGGTCGCACCGCCGCTGCCGGTCAACGTGGCCCGGGCCCCGTTCGTCGCCACGCTCATCGGCATCGTGGTGCTCGGCGTCGTCGGCATCCTCGTGTTGACGACAATGATCAACGCGAACCAGTTCCGCCTGAACGACCTGCAGAGCAAGCAAGCCGGCCTCAACCAGCAGGAGCAACAGCTTCAGCAGAATCTGGCGCAGCAGGAGTCACCCGGCAGCCTGGTCGCGGCCGCGCACAAGCTCGGGCTCGTGCCGGCCGGCACGCTCGCCTACATCCAGATGCCGGACGGTTCGCTCGTCGGCGTGCCGCAGCCGGCCGCGAAGACGCCGAGCGTCACGGCACAAACGTCGACGCCGTCGGGCAACGGCGCCAAGGCGAGCACGGGTACGGCAACCGGAAAGTCCGGCGGCACCGGCTCGACAACGGCGGCGGGCCACTAGCGATGGCCGAGCGGCGCGACGACGAACCGGTCGGCGGTGCCCGGCGCGCCGGTCGCCGTACCCCGGGCGTCCTCGAGATCGGGCCGCTGTCGGCACGACGCCCGGGCGCGGCCGGCACCGGCCGGGGCGGCATCTCCGAGGCGCGCGCTTACACCCCACGTGGTCGGACCGTACGGGAGACCGGTCTCGACCGCCCGACGGATCCGGACCGGCCCGCTCTTCGACTTGTCGATGGCGGGCCGGCGGATCCGTCGGCTGCACGCGGGCGACGTGGGTCGAGTGTCGCCGAGCCCCGGCGGGCGGCCCGGTTCGACGGCGGGCCAGGTAACAGCGGCGGCAACCGCTACGACCGCGACGCGGACTTCGACGACGACCGTGCTGATCTCCAAGACCGGGGTGACTTCGACGATCGGGACGATGATCTTGATGCCGGGCCGGACTTCGTCGCGGCCGCTCGGCGCCGAGCGAACGCGTCGACGGCGATCCGGACGCGCGACGTATCCCGCGGCGCGCCGCGCGGCACGAAGCGCGCCGATGTGTCGCAGTCGCGCAGCGCCGCCGGCAAGGCAGGGCCGACACCGCGACGGCAGCCGAGCCGGGAGTCCGGCCTCGACGGCGGACCGGCGCGCGGGTCCCGGGACGGCCGGCCCCGGCGTATACGGCCACCGTTGCGTACGTTCCGGCCGACCAAGCGCCTACGCATCGGGACCGTGATCGCGCTGCTCGTCTTCACGGTGCTCGGTGGCCGGTTGGTGTTGCTGCAACTCACCGACGGCCGGGCGTACGCCGCGGCGGGACTCAAAGACCGGTTGACCACGACTGTGCTCGAAGCGCGGCGCGGATCGATCGTCGACCGGAACGGCAACGTGCTGGCCCAGAGCCTCGACGCTCGCTACGTGTTCGCCGACCCGACCCGTGTGGTCGACCCGGCCGGCACCGCGGCGAAGCTGCGCGATCTCCTCGGCGTCCCGGTTTCCGAGCTGCTGCCGAAGTTGTCGTCCAAGACGCGCGCCGACGGCAAGCCCGACGAGTTCGAATACCTTGCGCGCGGGCTCGACCCGACGACCGCGCAGTCCGTACAAGCGCTCGATCTGCCGGGCATCGGGACGGCGTACGACCAGCGCCGCGACGAACCGGGGCACGACCTCGCGGCAAACCTGATCGGCTTCACCGGCAACGACTCGGCCGGTCTGGCCGGGCTGGAGGAGGCCTACAACAAGCAGCTACAGGGCGTCAACGGCTCGCACACGTACGAGGTCGGCGACGGCAACCTGTCCACGGAGCTGCCCGGCGGATACGACGAGTCGACCCCGGCCCGGTCCGGGTCGAGTCTCGAACTCACCATCGACCGCGACCTGCAATACGAGGTCCAGCAAGTGCTCTACGACCACATGTCGAAGGCGCACGCGGACTTCGCGGCCGCCGTCGTTATGGACGCGCACACCGGAGAGGTGCTGGCCCAGGCGAGTTATCCAACCTACGACGCGGCCGCCTGGCAGAGCTATTCGACGGCCGACCGGCTGGACGCGGCCACCCAGATCGCCGTCGACCCCGGCTCGGTGGCAAAGCTCATCACGTTCGCCGGTGCGATCAACGAGGGCGTGATCACACCGAACACGCTGGTCCCGGTCGGAAGTGGCATCACGCGGGGCGACACCACCTATCACGACACGCACCCGTTCCCGAACGGCACGAAGCTGACCGTGCCCGGCATCCTCGCGTTCTCGTCGAACATCGGGACGATCCGGGTGGCCGGCGAACTCGGCGCCAACAAGCTTTACTCGTACCAGCAGAAGTTCGGTTTCGGCCAGCCGACCGGCGAGGGCCTACCGGCCGAGTCCGGCGGCCTCGTCCAGCCGCCATCGCATTGGAGCGGCTCGAGCTGGGGCTCCATCCCGATCGGCATGGGCATCTCGGTCACGCCGCTGCAGATGACGGCGGCCTACGCCGCGATCGCCAACAACGGGACCTGGGTGCAACCACACCTGGTCAAGGCGACCGTCGCTCCGGACGGCAAAGTGACGCCCAGTGCGGCGCCGGTAACGCGCGAGGTCGTCACGCCGCAGACCGCGGCCACGATGCGAACGTTGCTGCAGGCCGTTACCACGGTCAAGGGCGCTACGGGTACGACGGCAGCGGTGACCGGATACCAGGTCGCCGGCAAGACGGGTACGGGTCTGCAGGTCTCCAACGGCAAATACGAGTCGGGCAACGTCGTCTCGTTCGTCGGGATGGCGCCGGCCAACAACCCGCGCTATGTGATCGGTGTGTTCGCCCATGTACACAGCGGATCCAGCACGACCGTACCGGCGCCGACGTTCCACGACATGATGACCTTCACGCTGCAGCATTTCGGCGTGCCTCCGGACGGCGCCAAGGCGCCCACGTTCGAGATCACCGGGAAATGAGTTGGGTGGTCGGCTCTACGCTGCATCCGTGATACGGCTCGGCGAGACGAACGTGACACAGCGCCCGATTCGGGCGTCAAGTACCGTCCCGAAGCATCGGACGGGTAGGGTCTGACGCCGTGCCAGGCTATCCGCGACCCAGCGCGCCGATTCCTCGATCTCTCGCTGAGATCGCCGCCCGGCTGGGTGATGCGCGGGTCGTCGATGCTGATCGTCCGACCGGCGGCGCGGCCGCCGCGACGGTCATGGTCACCGGCATCACTCACGCGAGCAACGAGATCCGGCCGGGCGACGTGTTCGCTGCGCTGCCGGGCGCCCAGGCCCACGGGTCGGCGTATGTGCCGGGGGCCGCAGCGGCCGGCGCGGTCGCCGTGTTCACCGACGCCGCCGGCGCTCCAGCCGCCGTCGAGGCGGGACTGCCGGCGATCGTCGTGCCGGATGCGCGCGCGGCGCTCGGTCCGGCCGCCGCAGCGATCTACGGCGAGCCAGCCACCCGACTGACCCTGATCGGCATCACCGGTACGGCCGGCAAGACTTCGACGGCGTACCTGATTGAATCCGGCCTGCGTGCCGCCGGGCACGTCACCGGCCTGATCGGCACCGTGGAGACCCGGCTCGGTGATCTCGTGGTCGACAGCGTGCGTACGACGCCGGAGGCGAGCGACCTGCACGGCCTGTTCGCGGCGGCGGTCGAGCGCGGCGTGACCGCCATGGTGATGGAGGTGTCGAGCCACGCACTCGCCCTGGACCGCGTCGGTGGCACCCGCTTCGCGGTGGGCGGCTACACGAATTTCGGCTCGGACCATCTCGACTTCCATCGCGACGCGGACGACTATTTCGCGGCCAAGGCGAAGTTGTTCGACGGCCGGTGCGACATCGAGATCCTCAACGCCGACGACCCCGCGCTGAAGCCGCTGTACAAGCCGGCGACCGTGACGTATTCGGCCGACGGCAGCACGGCGGCGACCTGGCGGGCCGCGGACATGCGGCGGGACGGGTTCGCGCAGCGGTTCACCGCGTACGGCCCGGACGGCGTCGCCGTATCCGCCGGCGTACGGCTGCCCGGCCGCCACAACGTCGCCAACGCTCTGCTCGCCATTGCGAGCCTGGCCGCCGTCGGTGTGGACGTGACCGTCGCGGCAGATGGCGTTGCCGCCTGCGCTGGCGTGCCCGGTCGACTGGACCGCGTGGCCGCGCCGGGTCCGGTCATCGGGGTCGTCGACTACGCCCACAAGCCCGACGCGATCATCGCTGCCCTCGATGCGCTGCGTGAACAGGGCTCATCCTCGTCAACGTCGCTCCGCGGCGGTGGTGGTCGCACGATCTGCCTGATCGGCGCCGGTGGCGACCGGGATCGGGGCAAGCGACCGATCATGGGCGCGGCCGCGGCGCGGGGCTGTGACCTGCTCATCGTCACCGACGACAATCCGCGCACCGAGGATCCGGCCGTTGTACGCGCGGAGATCCTGCGCGGCGCGAGCGCGGCCGAGGTGGACATCGAGATCATCGAGGTGGCCGGTCGCCGAGCGGCGATCGACGAGGCGGTCCGGCGTGCCGAGCCGGGCGACGTGATCGCGCTGCTCGGCAAGGGTCACGAACGCGGCCAGGAGATCAATGGCCAGCTCCACCCCTTCGACGATCGGGTCGAGCTCGCCGCCGCGCTCACGGCGCGCTTCGGCGATCGGGTCGGTGGCCCCGCGGCTGATGGCGCCGCGGAAGGCGCGGCGCAACGCTCGGACGGCGGAGGTCACGGTGGCGACTCGTCGGCTTCCGTACCGGCGGGTGGGGCGGCATGATCGCGTTGTCGCTCGCGGAGATCTCCGCGGCGGTCGGCGGCGTCCTGATCGCATCTGATCCCCAGGTCCGGGTCACCGGCACCGTCGAATTCGACTCGCGCAAGGTCTCGCCCGGCGGGCTGTTCGTGGCGTTCGACGGCGAGAAGGTCGACGGACACGACTTCGCCGCCGCCGCGATGGCCGCCGGTGCGGTGGCGATGCTCGGTCAGCGTGCGGTCGACGGCGTGCCCAGCATTGTCGTCGACGACCCGCGGACCGCGATGGCGCTGCTTGCGCGCTACGTCGTTGACCGCCTGCCGGCGACCACGGTGATCGGCCTGACCGGGTCGAGTGGGAAGACGACGACCAAGGACTTCATCGCGCAACTCGTATCGCGCGTCGGTGCGACGGTGGCCCCGGCCGGTTCGTTCAACAACGAGCTCGGCCACCCGTACACGGTTTTGCAGGCGACCGAGGCGACCCGCTTTCTGGTTCTCGAGCTCGGCGCGCGCGGCGGCGGCCACGTGCGCTATCTCTGCCAGGTCGCGCCGCCGCGGATCGGCGCGGTGCTCAACGTCGGCACGTCGCACATCGGCGAGTTCGGCTCCGTCGAGGCCATCGCCGAGGCGAAGGGTGAGCTGGTCGAGTCGCTGCCGACCGACGGGGTGGCCGTGCTCAATGCGGACGATCCGCGGGTACGGGCGATGGCCAGCCGTACGGCGGCGACGGTGGTCTACGTCGGCGAGGCGCCGGACGCCACCGTACGAGCCGAGGATGTCAGCGTGGACGCGGACGGGCGGATGGCGTACACGCTGGTGACCCCGGCCGGCTCCGCCCACGTCGAGCTGGCCGTGCCGGGGCGGCATCAGGTCGGCAACACGCTCACTGCCGCGGCCGTCGCGCTCGCCGCCGGTGTCCCGTTCGACGAGGTGGCGACCGGGCTGGCCGAGCTGCGGCTGGTGTCGAAGCGACGCATGGACGTGTTCGAGCGGTCCGACGGGATCACGGTCATCGACGACTCGTACAACGCGAACCCGGCGTCGATGGCGGCCGCGCTCCATGCCCTCGCCGATCTCGGCCAGGGCCGGCGCCGCATCGCGGTGCTCGGCTACATGGCCGAGTTGGGCGACTACGAGGCGGCCGGACATCGCGAGGTGGGCGAACTAGCTGCGAAGGTTGACGTCGACCGCCTGATCGTCGTCGGCGACGCCGCGCGACCGATCCGTGACGGCGCGGCCGCGGTGTCCGGTTGGGCCGGCACCGCGATGATGGTCGCCGACCAGGACGCGGCCATCGAGGCACTCCGAGATCAGTTGCGGGCCGGCGATGTCGTACTCGTCAAGGCGTCGCGCTACCGCACGTGGGCGGTGGTCGACGCGTTGCGGGAGCTGGATCTGGTCGAAGCGCCTGGACCTACGGTCGGCGCACCGTCCCCGCCCGTGACCTCGACGGGTGGAAGCGCGGGCCCCGACGGCGTGGTTTCGGACGGTCGCGCATGACCGCGGTCGGCTCGGTCATCGTCGCCGTCTGCGTCGCGTTCGTCTTTTCGCTGCTGCTCACGCCGCTCGCCATCAAGGCGTTGATCCGGCTCAAGGCTGGGCAACCGATCCGCGACATCAACCCGGCCGGCCACACCACCAAGCGCGGCACGCCGACCATGGGCGGTCTGGTCTTCATCGCCGGCACCCTCGTCGCCTACATCGCCGGCCACCTGATGCTCAAAACGTTGTCGAAGAACTACATCGTGCCGTCCGGCCCCACGATCACCGGGCTCGTCCTCCTCGGACTGTTCGTGTGCTGCGGCGCGATCGGCTTCGCCGACGACTTCCTCAAGGTCCGCAAACGCAACAGCCTCGGCGTGAGTGGTCGCTGGAAACTGTTCCTGCAACTCATCGTCGGTGGCGTGTTCGGCACGATCGCGCTCTACTTCCCGGCCAACGGACAGACCGTGGCCAGTACGTTCATCTCGTTCGTCCGCGACGTGTCCTGGCTCGACATCGGCAAGATCGGCGCGGTCATCGTGACCATCGCGATCGTGATGGCCACGACGAACGGCGTGAACATCACCGACGGCCTCGACGGTCTGGCGACCGGCGCCGCCACGATGGTCTTCGCCGGCTACATGATCATCGGGTTCTGGCAGTTCCGCCACTGGTGCGGAGACCCGACCGCGCCGAGCTTCACGGCGAATTACTGCTACTCCGTACGGGATCCGCTGGAGCTTGCGCTGATCGCCGGCGCGGCCGCCGGCGCGCTGCTCGGCTTCCTCTGGTGGAACGCGTCGCCGGCCCGCGTGTTCATGGGCGACACCGGCTCGATGGCGATCGGCGGGCTGATCGCGGCGCTGGCCGTCTCGACGCGGACCGAGCTGCTGCTGCCGATCATGGGCCTGTTGTTCGTCATCGACACCATGTCGGTGATCATCCAGGTGATCTCGTTCAAGACCACGGGCCGCCGCGTCTTCCGGATGTCCCCACTGCACCATCACTTCGAACTCGCTGGCTGGAGCGAAGTGAACATCGTGATCCGTTTCTGGATCATCGCCGGGATCGGTGTCGCCGTCGCGCTCGGCCTGTTCTACGGCGACTTCCTCCGGGCACTGGGCTGATGGCGCGATCGCATCTCATCGTCGGAGCGGGGATGGCCGCCATCGCCAGCGCCGAGGCGCTGCTGCGTGACGGCGACGATGTGACGATCACCGACCGCCGGCCGAGTGACGCGCTTGACCGGATGTCAGCGGCCGGCGCGACGGTCGTCCTGGCCGATCCGCCACCGAGAGAGTTGTTGGACGAGGTCGACGATCTGATCGTGTCGCCCGGCGTGCCGCCGCATGATGCTCTGGCGGCGGCCGCGGTCGCGGCCGGGATCGATGTCTACAGCGAGCCGGAGCTGGCCTGGCGCCGGCGCGCCGCGGGCGCGCCGCCCTGGCTTGCGGTGACCGGAACCAATGGCAAGTCGACCACGGTCACCATGCTCGCGGCGATCCTGCGTGCGGCCGGCACGCGGACCGCCGCGCTCGGCAACATCGGTGAACCGCTCGTGACCTCCGCGGCGATCACCGGGGGCGACCACGGGTTCGACGTGCTCGCGGTGGAACTGTCGAGCTTCCAATTGCACTGGTCGTCGACGCTTGCGCCGGAGGTCGGCGCGTTTCTCAACGCCGCCGACGATCACCTCGAATGGCACCGCACGTTCGAGGCGTACGTTGCCGCGAAGTTCGAGATCTGGCGGTCGGCGACCCCGACGGCGGGCGGCATCGCGATCGGCAACCTGGACGATCCGATCGTCGCAACCGGACTCGCGAAGGTCACCGGCCGCGCGGTCGGCTTCACGGTCGGCGCACCGAAGCCAGGTCAACTCGGCGTCATCGACGGCATGCTGGTCGATCGCGTCGACTGGTCGGGCCGGGATGACGCCGATGTCTCGGTGCCGTTGATCGAGGCGAGCGCGATCCGGCCGCCAGGTGTGCACAACGTGAGCAACGCGCTCGCCGCCGCCGCTATGGCCCGCGCGTACGGCGTCGGTCCGGACGCCGTACGGGCCGGGCTGGCCGGATATCAGCCCGAGCCGCACCGCAACGCGACTGTGGCAACGATCGCCGGCGTCACGTACGTCGACGACAGCAAGGCAACGAATCCGCATGCGGCGACCGCATCGCTGGCCGCGTACCCGTCGATCGTGTGGATCGCCGGCGGCCAGCTCAAGGGCGTCGACGTCGACGACCTCGTCGCATCGGTCGCCGACCGGCTCCGGGGCGCCGTTGTGCTCGGCGTCGATCGGGCCGAGGTGATCGCGGCACTTGCGCGACACGCGCCGGATGTCCCCGTCGTCGACGTGCCAACCACGGATGATAGGGCGATGGGCGAGGTGGTCGTGGCCGCGGCCGGCCTCGCCCGGCCGGGCGACACCGTGCTGCTCGCCCCCGCGGCGGCCAGCAAGGACATGTACGTGAGCTTCAACGCGCGTGGCGACGCGTTCGCGGCAGCCGTGCGTGCGTTGGACCCGGCCGGCTGACGTCAATCACGGTTGTCGGTCACCGATCGGTGATCGCAACCACGCCGACGGGACCGAGGAGGCGCCGCGTGGAGACCGAGACTGTGGCACCGGTTGCGCGGCCGGTCCCGCATGGACGGCCGGCCACTCCAAAAGCTCTCGCACACGACCCGCTCGCCGCGCTGCGTGGCTTGCTCGCCCGGCCGCTCTCGTCCTACTACCTACTGCTAGCGACCTCCGGCCTGCTGCTCGTGATCGGTCTCGTCATGGTCTTCTCGGCGACGAGCGTCGAGGCGTACGTGACCAGCGGCAATCCGTACGCGTCGGTGACGCGGCAGGCCGTGTACGCGTTGATCGGTCTCGTGGCGTTCTGGTTCACCCAGCGGCTGCCGGTGCGTACGTATCACGCCGTCGCCCGTCCGTTGATGGCCGTCGCGCTGCTCCTCGTCGGCATCCAGGACCTGGCCCAAGGTCTGGTCAGCGTCGGAGCGCTCGGCTCACCGCGATTCGGCCCGATCCGCGTCGACGACCTGTGGCTGTACCTCGGTCCGGTGCAGATGCAGCCGTCCGAGCTGGGCAAGCTGGCGCTGGCACTGTGGGGCGCCGGCGTCCTGGCGCAGGCCGGAAACACCGAGAAGCGCTTCCGCGACATCGCCGGCAACCTCGTACCCGGCGCCGTGTTGATGCTGCTTCTCGTCGGCTACGGCGACCTCGGAACGATGATCTGCATGGCCATCCTCCTGGTCGGCCTCATGTACGCCGCCGGCGTGCGCCTGCGCGTATTCGGCTGGCTGAGCGTGGTCGGCATCGCCGGGATCATCCCGCTCGTGCTCGTCCAGAGCTACCGGGTGCAGCGACTGACCGGCTTCCTGGCGTCCCCGGCGAAATGCAATGTGAGCGACCCGAACAATCCGTGCTACCAGGCGTTAGAGGGCCGCTACGCGATCGCCAACGGCGGTTGGTTCGGTGTCGGGCTCGGCCAGGGCCACCTGAAATGGGGGCGCCTACCCAACGCCCACAACGACTTCATCTTCGCGCTGATCGCCGAGGAACTCGGCGTCGTCGGCTGCTTCGTCGTGCTCGCGCTGCTCGGTGTTCTCGCCTACACCGGCTTCCGGATCGCCCGCCGCTCGGCCGACCCGTTCCGCCGCATCGCGGCCGCCGGCATCACGACCTGGCTCGTTGGCCAGGCCACGATCAACATCGGTGGGGTGATCGGCATCCTGCCGATCACCGGCCTGCCGTTGCCGTTCATCTCCGACGGTGGTTCCGCGCTCGTCGTCGTGCTGGCCGCGATCGGCGTGCTGGCGTCGTTCGCGCGGGCCGAGCCGGATGCAGCGCGCGCTCTCAACGCCCGCCCGCCCGATCGATGGGTACGACTGATCTGGGCCCCGCTGCCGGCGTTGCCGGGCGCTGACGCTGCAGCGGGTCCTCGGCCGCGTCGCGCCGGACCGAAGCCGCCCACGGCGATCGACCGACCGAAGCGGGATCAGGCCCGCATCGCGCCACCACGTCCGCGGCGCCCGCAACCTCCGCGTTCGGGGGCGCTTCCGACCGACGACCGCGGCGGCCGGGCGGCCGGGCGTACCCGTGGTGTCTCGAAATCGCGCGACGGCGCCGCCGGCCGCCCGACCACGCCGCGTGACCGCAGTGCTCAGGTGACATGCGTCTCGCGGCTGTGCTACGCATCGGCGGCCCGCGCCGGGAAGACCGATGAGCGCGAGCCGCCTGTGACCGGCGCCGTGCCGCCAGGCATGATGCGTGGGGACACGCGCGTCGGACGCGCCGGACGACGGGTGAGGAGAGGCTGATGGGGCAGGTGCGGTCGGTGGTGCTCGCGGGCGGCGGAACCGGTGGGCACATCTACCCGCTGCTGGCGTTCGCCGACTGCCTACGCCGTCACGACCCGTCGCTGCGCATCACCTGCCTCGGCACCCCGCGCGGCCTGGAGAACGAGATCATCCCGCCGCGCGGCTATGACCTGCGGCTGGTGCCGGCGTTCCAGCTGCCGCGATCGATCAACATGAACCTCGTCCGCACGCCCGACCGCATGGTCCGGTCTACGCGCGCCGCACGCAAGGTGATGGACGAGGTCGAGGCCGACATTGTGGTCGGTTTCGGTGGGTACGTGTCGGTGCCCGGTTATCTCGCGGCGTGGCGCCGACACACCCCGACCGTGATCCACGAAGTGAACGTGCCACCGGGTGTGGCCAACAAGATGGGCATGCGATTCACCAAGAACGTTGCCGTCGGCTTCCCGTACCAGGTCGAGCAGGTCGAATCGCTGCGGCATGCCCGGGTGACCGGTGTCCCGCTGCGCACCTCGATCTCGACGCTGCACCGGCAGGCGCGGCAGCAGGAGGCCCGCGCGCATTTCGGGTTACACCCGCACCTGCCGACACTGTTCGTGTTCGGCGCGTCGCAGGGTGCGCGGGCGATCAATCTCGCGATGGCCGGTGCCGCCAAGGCGATCACGTCCGCCGGCATTCAGGTGCTGCACGTGATCGGTGCGCGCAACGAGTGGGTGGAGATCCCGAACGACCTGCCGTCGCCGTACGTGACGGTGAAGTTCATCGAGGAGATGGAACTGGGGTATGCGGCGGCTGACCTCACGTTGTGCCGCGGCGGTGCGATGACATGCGCGGAAACGGCGGCGGTCGGCATGCCCGCCATCTATGTGCCATTGCCGTACGGAAACGGTGAACAGCGACGAAACGCGCTGCCGCTCGTCGAGCGCGGTGGTGGAATCATCGTCGACAACAGCGAACTCACCTCGGCGTGGATCGAGCAGAACATCATCGGCTTGGCGCACGATCGGGTGGCGCTGGCGAAGATGAGTTCGGGTGCCGCGTCGTACGGCCGCCGCGACGGCGACGAGGCGCTGCGGTCGTTCATGTACGAAGCCGCTGCCGCGGGGCCTTCGCGCTGACTGCTGTCGCGGGGCCTTGGCGCTGACTGCTGCGCAGGGCCTTCGCGCTGACGCGCCGGCCTGGTGGGCACGGTTAGAGCAATGAGTCGGGCATGATGAGTCAGGGATGATGGCTAGATGACGTTGGTGGGGGTATGAAGGCGGACATGCTCACGGCCGAGGATCTGGGCACCGTCCATCTGATCGGCGTCGGCGGGGTCGGCATGGGCGGCCTGGCACGGCTCCTGCTCACCCGCGGCATCCCGGTCACCGGCAGCGAGTTGCGTGAGTGGCCGACGCTCGCCGGGCTGCGGGCACTGGGCGGCACGATTCACATGACGCACCAAGCGTCGAATCTGGACGGCGTCGACACTGTCGTCTACTCGACCGCGATTCCGGACGACCACCTGGAGATTGTCGAAGCGCGCCGGCGCGGATTGCGCGTGCTGCACCGGTCCGAGGCGCTCGCGGCCGCCATGGCCGGTCGACGCGCGATCGCGGTCGCGGGGACACACGGCAAGACGACCACCACGTCGATGACCACGTGGGTGTTGCAACACGCGAGCCTCGACCCGTCGTTCGTCATCGGCGGCGAGATTTCCGAGGCCGGCTCGAACGGCCACCACGGCACCGGCGAGCTGTTCGTCGTGGAGGCCGACGAGAGCGACCGGTCGTTCCTGCGCTACCGGCCGTACGTCGCGATCATCACGAACATCGACGCCGACCATCTGAACACGTACGGCGACCTGGCCGGGCTGCGGGACGCGTTCGCCGAATTCGCTGCGTTGACCGCCGCCGACGGCTTCGTCGTCACGTGCACCGACAACGAGGGCACCCGGGAGCTGACAACGCAGGCGCGTGCGGCCGGGCAGACGGTCTACACCTATGGCGAGGCGCCCGACGCGAACCTGCGGTTGACCGAGTTGGTCACGGCCGGCACCGGCACCCGCTACCTGGCCACGCTCGACGGCGAGCCGCTCGGCGAGATCACGTTGCCGGTACCCGGTCGCTATCTCGCCCTGAACTCGGCCGCGGCCGTATTGACGGCGGCCAAGCTGGGCGTCGACATCGACACGATCGTCGAGGCGCTGGCCGGCTTCCCGGGCGTACGGCGCCGCTTCGAACTCAAAGGCACCGCCGGTGGCGTACGGGTCTTCGACGAATACGCCTACCACCCGACCTCGATGACTGCCGCGCTCGAGACGCTGCGGGACGTCGCCGGCGACGGGCAGCTGATCGTCGTCTTCCAGCCGTACCGGATGTATCGCACCCGCGACTTCCAGGCCGAGATCGCCACCGCGCTGGCCCTCGCCGACCAGGCCGTGATTCTGGAGGTGTTCGGGCCCGGCGAGCATCGCGGTCCGGGGGAGGGCGGAGTCGCGCTGACCGCCGCCGTCGACCTCGCCTCCCGGCACAAGGTCTTCGTCCCGATCTGGGACGAGGTGCCACGCGAGGTTCTGCGCCGGGCGCGACGCGGTGACGTAGTGGTAACGATGGGGGCGCCGCCGATCTCGTTGATGGGTGATCAGCTCGTGTCCGCGCTTGCCGAGCACGCCGGCGGCAATGGTCCCGGTGAGGACAGTGGCGGTGGACCGGGCGGCTTCGGTCCCGGGGACGACGGACCCAACGGCAACGGCGGATCCGCCGGCGAGCCGGCCCGGCCGTACGCACCCCGGCACGCCGCCGAAACACCGTCGGAACCGATCGCCTGAGGCGCCGGCGGTGATCGATCCGGGCACCCGACGCTGGCGGCTGGTTCGTGCCACGGCTACGGCGATCCCACCGTCGGTGCGCCGCTTCAACGCCCGGGCGCGGGCTCGCCGTTGGCGCAGTGCCCGGCCGCTGATCGTGATCGCGATCGTGCTCGTCGTGGTGGCCGGGCTCGGCTACGTCGGCTTCGGCACGTCGCTGCTCGGTGTCTCGCACATCGAGGTACGGGGCGCCGGGTTCGTGAGCACGACGGACATCCGTACGGCGGCCGCGGTGCGAGCGGGCGAACCGTTCCTCGGCGTCGATACCGCCGCGGTCGCCCATCGCGTCGAGGGCCTGGTCGGCGTGGCGCACGCGGACGTATCCCGGCGCCTGCCGTCGACGGTCGTCATCGACGTACGGCTGCGGACACCGGTCGCTGCCGTTCCCGCAGCGGTCGCTTCCGGCTCCGGCTCCGGCACCACGGCCGCGGCCAAGACGCCGACGTCGTACCGGCTTGTGGACGCGAGCGGCGTGGCCTTCCGTACGGTCGGCAGCGTGCCGGGCGGCGTCGTCGTGGTCGATTTGACGAACCCCGGCCCGCACGATCCGAGCACCATCGGTGCGCTCGCCGTGCTGGCATCGCTGCCGCCGGACCTGCGCGACAAAGTGGACCATGTCAGTGCACTGACGCCAGTCGAGATCCAGCTCATCCTGACCGGCGGGCGCGAGATCGTGTGGGGAGACGCGACCGACAACGCGACGAAAGCACGGGTGGCGGCGTCGTTGCTCGGTCGATCCGGCCGGGTCATCGACGTCAGCGCCCCGAATGTCGTCACCGTCCAATGAGCGCACCGACCGTAGTCGCCCTCCGCTGAGCTCCGGATCGCAGTCATCGCCCGCGGAGCCCCCGGGGATGTGGGGTGGCCGCGTTTTGGCATTCCAGGGCCGGTCCGGCGGCGACACGCCGGACAAGGTCCTTGGTTAGCGGCGAAGCGTTGCATACCTTGCCCAGAGGGGCAGTTGTTGACATATGTCTAAGTCTCTAGTAGAGGGTGAGGGTTTTCCTCACCCTCGCGATCTACCTGGCCGCGAGTGGTTAGAGGGAAGGACGGGGATGACACCTCCGCACAACTACCTGGCGGTCATCAAGGTCGTCGGCATCGGCGGCGGCGGAGTCAACGCCGTGAACCGGATGATCGAGGTCGGGCTCAAGGGCGTCGAGTTCATCGCCATCAACACCGACGCCCAGGCGCTGCTCATGAGCGACGCCGACGTCAAGCTCGACGTCGGGCGCGAACTGACTCGCGGTCTCGGCGCCGGCGCCAACCCCGAGGTCGGCCACAGCGCCGCCGAGGATCACAAGGACGAGATCGAAGAGGTGCTCAAGGGCGCCGACATGGTGTTCGTAACGTGCGGCGAGGGTGGCGGCACCGGCACCGGCGGCGCGCCCGTGGTCGGCAACATCGCGCGCAAGATCGGCGCGCTGACCATTGGCGTTGTCACGCGCCCGTTCTCCTTCGAGGGCAAGCGCCGCCAGGTGCAGGCCGAGGTGGGCATCGAGGAGCTGCGCAACCAGTGCGACACATTGATCGTCATCCCGAACGATCGACTGCTGGCGCTCGGCGACCGCAGCATCAGCATGATGGACGCGTTCCGGCAGGCCGACCAGGTGCTGCTCTCCGGCGTACAGGGGATCACCGATCTGATCACGACGCCCGGTCTGATCAACCTGGACTTCGCCGATGTAAAGAGCGTCATGAGTGGTGCTGGCAGCGCACTGATGGGCATCGGCAGCGCTCGCGGCGACAACCGCGCCGTCGAGGCAGCCGAGGCGGCGATCTCCAGCCCGCTGCTGGAGCAGAGCATGGACGGCGCCCGCGGCGTGCTGCTGTCGATCGCCGGCGGCTCCGACCTCGGCCTGTTCGAGATCAACGATGCGGCGCAGCTGGTGACGGACGCGGCACATCCGGATGCAAACATCATCTTCGGCGCCGTCATCGACGATGCGCTCGGCGACGAGGTCCGCGTGACCGTGATCGCGGCCGGGTTCGACGGTGGAACGCCCGCGTACAAGCCGGCCGAGTCCCGCAAGGCATCGGTCACAACCTCGGTTGGCACGGACGCGAGCACGGTTGGCGCGAACGGCGGATCGCCCCGACCGACGGTGAGCGCGCAGACACCGCGCCGCGTGTTGTTCGATGATGTCGATGTACCGGATTTTCTGAAGAACGGCGCCTGACTCGATCTGGTTGACGATAGGGGCGCCGGGTGGTGTCGCGGCCGCTGTCGGCGGCAACCAAGAATTCCTGGGGAGATCGATCATCGGGGCAGCGACAGCAGGCGCCGGCAACGGCGCGGAGGCCCGCACGGCCGAGATCGGCGCGAGCCTGGAGCGACTGCGGGCCCGCATCGGATCAGCCTGTGCGACGGCCGGACGTGATCCGTCCGAGATCACTCTCGTCGCGGTAACCAAGACCTATCCGGCCACGGACGTCGCCCACCTGGCCTCGCTGGGCGTGCGTGACATCGGCGAGAACCGCGAGCAGGAGGCGGCGCCAAAGGTGGCCGAGATCGCGGCGGCCGGCATCGAGGTCCGTTGGCATCACGTCGGCCAGTTGCAGCGCAATAAGGCACGGGCGGTCGCCGGCTATGCGTATGCCGTGCATTCGGTGGACCGGGTACGCCTGGTCGACGTGCTCGGCAAGTCGCGCGAGGCGACCGGGCTCGCACCCCTTGAAGTTTTCGTGCAGCTGAGCATCGACGGCGACATCGCGCGCGGCGGTGCGTTGGCCGACGAGGTGCCGGTCATCGCTGAGGCGGTCGCCGGCCAGCCCGCGTTGCGACTCGCCGGATTGATGGCGGTGGCCCCGCTCGGCATGTCGGCGGAAGCCGCCTTCGACGTCTTGGCCGCCGAGTCCGAACGGCTACGGACGACGTACCCGGGAGCGACGTCGTTGTCGGCGGGCATGAGCAACGATCTTGAACCGGCCATCGCGCGGGGCGCGACACACGTACGGGTAGGCAGCGCGTTACTCGGCATGCGTCCGAAGCTGGGGTAGCCTCGATCGGACAGCGAATTACACCGATGTTGTTTAGGGCATCGCATGGTGAATAAGCGGCGGGCCCGGCATACAACAACAATCAGATCTATCGACCGGTAATTGCGTGATGGACCGCAAAACGCCAATCACGCAGGGGACGTGGCATGCCGTCGGGCGGCACCGCCACACGGGGCGAGAAGAGGGATGGCGTGAGTGCACTGCGCAAGGCGGGCGTGTGGCTCGGCCTGATCGAGGACGACGACGAGCGTGGCTACGGATATGACGACCGCGGCTACGACGACGACTACGCCGATGATGACGCCGACCCGTCGGCCGTGGTCCGGGCTCGCGTCGCCGACCGTCTCGCCGAGGCTCGCGCCGAGCGCGACGCCGCGCGGGTGGCCACCGATCGAAGCGAGCGGGCCGACCGTATCGAGCGCGCCGACCACGGCGCCTACCAGCGCGACGCCGAGCCGACCACGGTACGACCGATGCCGCGTACTCCGACGACGTCTGCGTCGGCGGCCGTAACCTATCCGACCCACGACAACCTTGCCCTGGCGCCGGAGCGGCAGACCGAGCCGGAAGCCGTTCCGGCGCAACGGATCGCGCCGCCGGTCACCGCCGACGACCGCCGCTACCAGATCACCACGCTGCACCCGACCACGTACAACGAGGCGCGGGCGATCGGCGAGCACTTCCGGGACGGCGTACCGGTCATCATGAACCTCACCGACATGGCCGAGCCGGATGCGAAACGACTGGTTGACTTTGCCGCCGGCCTGGCCTTCGGCCTGCGGGGTACGATGGAGCGGGTGACGAACCGGGTGTTCCTGCTGTCGCCGGCGAACATTCAGGTCACCGCCGAAGACAAGGCGAAGATCGCTGAGGGCGGCTTCTTCCGGAGTTGACGGCACCACGATAAATCTGTCTGCTGTCTGACACTTCGCAGTCCAGCGCAGGCGCCGACGCACGGAGGCTCCGACCGCACGCCATGAAGTCGATCATTGGTCAAGTCCTCTACCTGGTGCTGTACTTCCTCCTGCTCTTACTCATCGTCCGATTGGCGCTGACGTATGTCCTTCAGTACGCCCGGCGGTGGCGACCTGGTCGGGGAGCGGCGGCGTCACTCGAATTGGTGTGGACCGTCACTGATCCGCCCCTTCATGCGTTGAGGCGAGTGATCCCACCGTTGCGTATTGGTACGGTGAGCATCGACATAGCGTTCCTCGTGTTGCTGCTTATCCTGTACGTGCTGATGAGAGTCGTGGCAGGCGTGTTGATCTAGTCACGTGCCCGGACCTGGGCGCCGTTGACGTGGTGAGCACTTCCGCGGCACCCGCAACTGACTGACCAAGGAGTCTCGATGCCGCTGACCCCGGCCGACGTCCACAACGTCGCCTTTAAGAAGCCCCCGATCGGCAAGCGGGGCTACGACGAAGATGAGGTCGACGCGTTCCTGGACGAGGTCGAGCGCGAACTGGCGCGCCTCATCGAGGACAACAACGAGCTGCGCGCCTCCTCCGGCGGCGCACCCCGTCAGGCGACCGGTTCGGCCGCCGACCCGCGTCTCGCCCAGGAGAACGGCGACCTCAAAGCACAGCTTGACCGCCTGCAGCGGGACAAGGCGGCCGCCGAGCAGGCGGCCCGGTCCATGCAGAGCGAGCTTGAGCAGCTCCGCTCGCAGGGCGGCGCGGCTCCGGCCGGCGACGGCGAGCAGCAGGCGCTGCGCGTGCTCATGATGGCTCAGCGCACCGCTGACGACCACGTGACCGATGCCCGTCGCGAAGCCGACAAGCTGCTCTCGGATGCACGGACGAAGTCCGAAGAGCTCGTCCGCGACGCGCGGGCGAAGTCCGAGGCCCTCGATCGCGATGCCCGCACGCGGCACGCCGAGGCGATGGGCGGTCTGGACACCAAGCGCACTGCGCTGCAGAAGCACATCGAGGAGCTCAAGCAGTTCGAGCGCGAGTACCGTACGCGGCTCAAGGCGTACCTCGAGAGCCAGCTCCGCGACCTGCACGGTCGCGGCGAAGGGCTCGAGGCCGAGATGGGCCGGGCGGGCGAAGCGACCAACCGTCCCGGCGGCGGTAACTCCGGCGGTCTCGCAGCGGCCGGCACGACCAACGCCTATGGAGGCGCGGGCAACCGGTCCGCCATCGACTCGCCCAGCCGGTAATCGCCTACCCCCCGCAGGCGGTACGTGGTGATAGTCGGAAGCGTTCTGCTCATCCTCGTCGCCGTCGGGTTGTTGGTTGGCGGTGTCGTGGATGGCTCGAACCCTTTGATCGTCGGTTCGATGGCGGCGACGGTGATCGCCGCCATCGTTCTCGTTGTCGGTGTGCGCCAGTCGGCCGATGCGGACGACGAGGACGCGCCGGCCGGCGACAACACGCCGACGCAGGTCTTCCCCTCGCCGTTTCGGGACACGGTCGAGGCCGGACGGCGGTCCCGGTGGGACCGGTTCCGCCGGGGCGGTGTCCCGGACGCGACGATCTCCGGCGCGGAACCGACGCCGCCGGTATCGGGCGAATCGCCCAGCCGGGGCGCCATCCCCGCGCAGTCGGCCGCGCGGGGCGAAGCGTCCGGCCCGGACGAGGCTGCTCGTCCCGATGGCGCATCGACACACTCTGGATCGGAGTCGACAACGGAGACCGGAAGCGACGACGCGGGGTTGGCCGCGGCCGGACGCGATGGTATGGCATCCGGCACACCGTTCGACGCCCGCGACGACTACGACGATGAGTTCGACGACGAGATTCCGGCCGACGAGCCGGATGCCGAGTCGGTCTCGCTTGACGACGCCGCGCGCGTCGCCGCACTGTCCCGCGAGGTGCTCGTCATCGATGGTCGTCCGCGCTACCACCTGCCACACTGTGTGCACCTGATGGGCCGGGACAGCGAACCGCTGCCCATCGGCGAGGCGATCGAACTTGGCTTCACGCCGTGCGCGTTGTGCGAGCCCGACTCGAAGCTGCTGGCCGAGGCGTCGCAGGTCTGACCGTCCGGCTACGCCTCCGGGCTTGGCCGGGAACGTCCCGAACGGCTCATCGGCCGCTCATTGACGGGTATGGCCGGCACCGGTTCGGCACAATGGGTCATGGTCACGTTCCCCCGAAGGGTCGAGACAGGCGGCACTGGCGTCACCGCCGCCAGTGCATCCGCTGGCGCTCGCCGGCGGTCAGGTGACCTTGCCGTTCGAGTCGGACACACGAGTCGGGACACGCTCATCGCGATCAGCACTGCCGTCAAGGACCTGGCCGAGCGGCTCGCCGCCCTGCGCGGAGCGGCAATCGGCGGATGACGTATCAGCTGAACCTCGCGATCCTCATCGGCGCCGCGGTCGTCCTGGCGGGCGCGGTCGCGGTCCGGCTGTCGAGCCGACTCGGGCTGCCGAGTCTGCTGGTATATCTGGGGTTCGGCCTGCTC
Source organism: uncultured Actinomycetota bacterium (assembly GCA_963724705.1). Lineage (GTDB taxonomy): Bacteria > Actinomycetota > Actinomycetes > Mycobacteriales > Micromonosporaceae > DASQPR01. Next base: position 378,754 of record CAVRVS010000001.1, on the reverse strand, counting down.
CTCGGCGAGTCGGGACTCGGCATCCGGTTCGACGATGCCGAACTCACCCGACACTTGGGGCTGGCCGCACTGATCCTGATCATCGCCGAGGGTGGCCTGTCGTCGCGCTGGTCCGCCGTACGGCCGGCGCTGGGCGCCGCGACCGTGCTCTCCACCGTCGGGGTGATCGTCAGCGTCGTGGTACTCGGCGCGATCGTCCACGCGTTACTGGGCTACGACTGGCAGCTGGCTCTGCTCTACGGCGCCGTACTGTCCTCGACCGACGCCGCCGCGGTCTTCTCGACACTGCGCCGGCTGCCATTACGGCCCAAGGTCGGCGCGACGCTCGAAGCCGAATCCGGCATGAACGACGCCATCGCCGTCCTGCTGGTGCTGGCGCTGTCCGTCCCGGATGCGCACTTCGGTTGGGTACAGATTCCGGAAGCGATCGGCGAACTGGTCGGCGGCGCCCTGATCGGTGTCGCGGTTGGGTGGGCCGGCGCGTGGACGCTGAAGCACGTCGCGTTGCCGGCGGCCGGCCTCTATCCGCTGGCCGCGGTCGGCCTGACTGTCCTTGCCTACGCTGTCGGTTCTCTCGCCCACACGTCCGGCTTCATCGCGATCTACCTTGCCGGCATCATGCTGGGCAACGCCCGGGTCCCGCATCGGCAATCGATTCTCGGCTTCGCCGACGGTCTCGGGTGGCTCGCCCAGATCGGGTTGTTCGTGCTGCTGGGGTTGCTCGCGTCGCCGAGCCGGTTGATCCACGCGGTCGTGCCCGGGCTCGTGGTCGGCGCGGTGCTGTTGTTCCTGGCCCGGCCGGCATCGGTGGCGGTGAGCCTGACGCCGTTGCACTGGCCGTGGCGCGATCAAGCGTTTCTATCCTGGGCCGGGCTCCGGGGTGCGGTGCCGATCGTTCTGGCGACCGTACCGCTCTCCGAGCGGTTGCCCGGCGCCGAAGCGCTGTTCGATGTCGTCTTCGTGGTCGTCGTGATCTTCACCGTCGTCCAGGGAACCACCCTGCCGCCGGTGGCCCGGCTCACGCGGGTGACCGCCGACAGCCAACCGACGGATCTGCACGTGGAGATCGCGCCGCTCGATCGGATGGGCGCCGATCTTTTGGAACTCGACATCCCGAGGGGCAGCAAGCTGAACGGCGTCCACCTCGACGAACTGCGGCTGCCGGTCGGTGCGGTCGTGACGATGGTGACCCGCGACGGCAAGGGCTTCGTGCCGGATCGCGGCACCCGGCTCAAAGCGGGTGATGCGCTGCTCATCGTCGCGACGGAGGAGGTACGGGACGCCACGGCCGATCGGCTCGCCGCCGTCAGCCATCGTGGCCTGCTGGCGCGGTGGATCCCGGAGCGCACCCGGGCGACCCACGGTCACCATTTCGTGCGCGACCGCTTCCTGCGCCGCCGCCGCGATTGACGGTCCCATACCGATACGGCCGGATTACCAATAATCTCCAGGTAGATGCCCTTCGTGACCGAATTCTGGTTAGATCGTGTGGCATGTTTGTCGGCCAGCTTTAGGTTCCGTATTCTTGCCAGCCTTAGCAGTGCGCGGCCACGCCGCGCCTGTCGTTTCATATATAGGGGGAAATGTGATGGCCGAGAGGGCAGGTGTCGCGCGAACGGCGCCGGCGCGCGCCCGGACGGCACACGCCACCACGGACGCGACCGAAACGGCTCCGAGTGCAGCTCGGACCGGCCGCCCGGTCGCGGCCACCCAGCCTGCGGGCCGGGCACGCGCCACAACCGCGACCGTATCGGCGGGCGCGGCATCCGGACGTACCGGCAAAAAGACATCGACCACCGCGAAAGCCACCGGGCCGGCCAAGGCCGGTCCGAAGACGGTCGCGGCGAAGCCGGCCGCCGCCAAGACGGCGGCGAATGCAGCCGGCAAGACCACATCAACCGCAAAGGCCGCCAAGGCTGCCGCGACCCCGGCCCAGAGTAAGTCGGCCACGAGCAAGGCCAGCCCGGCCAAGACCGGTGGATCGAAGACCGCTGCGAGCAAGACGGCCGCGGCGAAATCCACCACGACAAAATCCACCGGGACGAAATCCACCGGGACTGCGGCCAGCGCGGCTAAGTCGACGGCGCCCAAGTCAACGACCGCACCGGCCGCGACGAGGGCAGCCGCGGCCCGCCAGACGACCAAGACCGCGGCGAAGACGACGCCCACGAAAACGAGGCGCGGCGGTGCGGCCAAGCCTGCGACAGTAGCCCCGGACACGGCGCCACCGGCGGGGAAGACAACGCCGACGGGAAGCGTTGATGCGGGAACGCCGGCGGCCGGCAAGCCGCGCGGCGCAACCAAGACGGGCGCTCAAGCGTCCGAAGCGACGAAGGCTAGCGTCCGCACTCCGACGACCGGCACCACATCGACGACCGCCGCGCATTCCGCGGCCGAGGGAGACATCATGGCCAAGCCCGCGGACACCCAGACGACGGCGGCGACCTCGACCGCGACGCGCAGCGCCGCTTCGCGTACGTCGGGCAAGACGGCGACAAAAGTTGCGCCGCGCACCGAGCGGAGTGCGGCAGAAACCGAGAAGATCCGGGTCGCTCTGCACGGGCGGCTCGGCGAACTCCGCGACGAGTACGACCTCACGCTGTCCGAGATCACCGAGCTGCAGCGAGACCGGCTCACCGACTCGGCCGGCGACGACCAGGCTGACACTGGCACCAAGACGTTCGAGCGTGAGCAGGAGATCAGCCTGGCCAACAGCATCCTGGAACGGGTGACCCAGGTCGAGCGCGCCCTCGAGCGGCTCGACGAGGGCGGCTACGGCTGGTGTGAGCGCTGCGGCAATCCGATCCCGGTCGAACGCCTGGCCGCGTTCCCGTCGGCTACCCTCTGCGTGACCTGCAAGCAGCTGGAGGAGCGGCGTTAGCATCGCCGTCCGCCGCCGGCGGACCGGAGAGGCATCGGTGAGGCCCGTGGGCGGCGACAGCGCGGACGATGCGACACCCGACGACTCCCGCACGTCGCCCGTTCGGCCGGCCGCTGCCGTACGCGTCGGCGGTCCGGGGCCGTCGCGCGATTCCGAGGCCGGGCCGGACGGAGTTAACGCGAACGCCGTGAGTGGCATCGGTAACGAGGGCGTACCCGACGTTGTGCAGCCGAGCGACGGCCATCAGGCCGGCCCGCGTGGTTCGCGCGCGCGCGCCGTATCGGTGCTTGTGGTCGTCTCCATCCTGGCGGTGGTCGTGGACATCGTCACGAAGCAACTCGTCATCACCCATCTCCGCGAAGGTCAGCCCGTGCGCGTCATCGGCGGCGTCCTCTATTTCGACCTGATCCGCAACCGCGGCGCTGCGTTCAGCATGGGAACCGGTGTCACCTGGGTCTTCCCGGCAATCGCCATCGTGGTGGTCGGTGCCATCGCCTATCTCAGTCTGCGGCTGCGTTCCGTTGGCTGGGCCATCTCGCTCGGGCTTGTCGTCGGCGGCGCACTCGGCAATCTGATCGACCGTCTGTTCCGCGCACCGGCACCGTTCCGCGGCGAGGTCGTCGACTTCATCTCGCTGTTCAGCAACTCGGGCCGCGGCTTCGCGATCTTCAACTTTGCCGATTCGTGCCTGACGATCGGTGTGATCCTCGCCGTCCTGCTCGAGCTCACCGGCCGGCATCGCGACGGATCGCGCGCCCGGACCTGATGCCCGTGAGTGAAGCGGAGGGTCCGGCCCTCGGCCGCGGTGAGCGGCGATCTGTGCCGATCCCGGATGGCCTGCACGGGCTGCGTGTCGACCAGGCGGTGTCCCGGATGTTCGGGCTGTCGCGGACGACGGCGGCCGCGATCGTCGAAGCCGGCGACGTCATGATCGACGGCGCGCCGCTTTCGAAGTCGGACAAGGTGACCGCCGGCGCGTGGCTCGACGTCACGTTGCCGGCGCCACCCGGCGCCGGCGCGGCGATCACGCCAATGGCGGTCACCGGCCTTCGGATCGTCTACAGCGACGACGACATCGTCGTGGTCGACAAACCGGTCGGCGTGGCCGCGCATCCGAGTCCGGGATGGACTGGCCCGACCGTCCTATCCGGCCTGACCGCGCTCGGCCAGACGATCGCGACATCCGGCGCGGCCGAGCGCCAGGGAATCGTGCACCGGCTGGATGTCGGCACCACAGGTCTGATGGTCGTCGCGAAGAGCGAGCACGCCTACAGCGTCCTCAAGCGAGCGTTCCGCGATCGGGACGTCGACAAGCGCTACCACGCCGTCGTGCAAGGTCATCTGGACCCGCTGCGAGGAACGGTCGATGCACCGATTGACCGGCACCCGACGGCCGACTACAAGTGGGCCGTGGTCACTGGCGGTAAACCAAGCGTGACGCATTACGACACCCTTGAGGCGTTCCCCTCGGCGAGCCTCGTCGACGTACGCCTCGAGACCGGCCGTACGCACCAGATTCGGGTCCACTTCGCGGCGCTCCGGCACCCGTGTGTGGGGGATCTGACCTACGGAGCCGATCCCACTCTCGCGGCCCGGCTGCGGCTGCACCGGCAGTGGCTGCACGCGCAGTCGCTGTCTTTCGCGCACCCCCGAACGGGTGAAATCGTGACGTTTACGAGTCCGTACCCGGACGATCTCGAGACCGCACTCGAGATTCTCCGAGCGGCGTGAGCGCGTATGCCGACGCCGCCCGGCACGCCGCCGTCGACGCCCACACAACCCGGCGGGCGGGGCCAGCGGCCAAGGCGTGACGGCTATGGCCGGCCGATGTCGAAATGGTCGATCGCGACCGGCCGGATCCGGCGACACGCGACCGGGATCCTCGGAGGTCGGCTCGGTGGCGTCGGACGGACGGACGCTTCGCCGGCGCCGCCAGCGCACACGCCGGCACCGCGACCGCGATCGGCCGCGCCGCTAACCGACGACACCGTACGGATGCCACGGCAGCCCGCGCCGACCACCAGTCCGGCTGCCGACGGGTCCGCTGGAACGTCCGATGGCGCCGGGGTGCCGAGCGCGCTGACCGAACGTACGGTCAATCTCCGGTTGCCGCCGGCGCTGCGACGTGCAGCGGCCCGGCGGCCCGGGCATCGGGTCGGTCGCTTCCTTCGGGCCATCGACCGCCGTTTGCTGCCGCCCGTCGGGCGGGCCCTGGCGACCCTCGGCCGCGGCGCTCTGTGGGGCCGCGCCGTGGTGACGACCGGTGCCGTTGCCTGTGTGGCCCTCACGGTCGTGGCGGTCTACGCGGCGACCAGACCAACGACCCCGGCCCCGAAGCCGGCCCCGATCCGTGTCGGCGCCTCGCCGGGCGAGGCGATCCACGAATACCTCACGACGCGCCGATCGATCCTCGACCAGGCCGTGGCGGCCGATGCGCAGGCCGGGCCGCCCACGTCGCGCTATGCGCTGGTTTCGTTCACATCGTCCGTACCGCCCGAGCGGCTGACGTCGCTGCTCGGCCACGTGCAAGCGGCCGAAGTGTTCCTGCGAGCGCCGCCGGCCGGTGTGGTCGAGGCACCAGTCCGCATGATCCCGGATGACGTGACCAAAGCGATGAGCGCGCACGCGTACGCGTTGGACAGAGCGGTGGCGGATCTTCAGACGAAGATCGGACAGTTGGGTCACTCGCCGAGCGAGAACGCGCTCCGGGAAATTTACAACGACACTGTCCGCGCCGATATCGACGAGAAGGCGGCGTACATGAGCGAATGCGAGTGCGCGTTCGGGGCGGTCGTGCACGGATCGCTGACCGATCTTCGCGCACTGGCGGATCGAGACGGGGTGCGTGCCGTTGATCTCGTCCCGCTGACGCCCGATGTGAGTCGTGACACGTTCATGCCGCTAGTGCCGGACCAGACGCTGACCGCTAGTCCGCCGCCGGTCGAGGAAGTTCAACCACGCTGACCCGCCGCGGTGCGCCGCGGCGGCCGATCGTGTAGCACACCGCACGCGGCCGACAGAGACCGAAGCGTGATGGCATCCGAGCGCCGATGTGAAAGAGTGGGGGTCGGTGTCTGGCCGACCCGGCACAGCGACCAAACCGGACGTGGCGTCGCGCTCGCGGCCTCCGTGCCCTGATGAGCCGCGTTTTCGCGCGCCGAACCGGCGGGTACCAGACAGCCGGAAGTCGGTTGCTGACCGTACCCTGGTCACCACGGGCAACGGCTGGGGCCGAGCGGCAGGAGGTGAGCGCGTGGATCGCACGGAGGCAGCGGATCGCGCCGAACCGACGCCACGGTGGCGTTCCCTACTCGACCGGGCGCGCCTCGCGAACCGACCTGGCGCCGACGACTTCGGCGACGACCCTCGACGTCCCAGTGACGGGTCGCCGGATCACGATCACCCTGCGGGTCCGGTCGACAACGGCCGGCGCGGCGACCGTGGCCGGCCGGAGCGTGCGGTCGGCGGGGACGCAGCCGGCCGGGCCGCCGCTCCGGATCGCGGCCGCGATCGCATCAGTGACCCGTCGCGAGCCGGCTATCAGGATCGCTCGGGTGCGCCGCCCGCCGGCATGGTCGGACCGCGGCAGCGCGGCGGCGAAACCGGCGTGTATGGGGCGCCGGTGAGCGGTGGCGGGTTCTTCGAGCCGGTCAGCGGTGGTGGTAATCGCGAGCCGGTGAGTGGTGGTGGGCTCTTTGAGCCGGTCAGCGGTGGTGGTTATCGCGAGCCGGTGAGTGGTGGTGGGCTCTTTGAGCCAGTCAATGGCGGTGGCTATCGCCAGCCGGTGAGTGGCGGTGGTTCCGGCGAACCCCCGACGGGCCGAGCGGCCGGCCCGGGTTCGAATGCACGACCTGTCGATCCCACGGTAAATCCGGCGCCACGGCAGCCGGCCCGTGGGTCGGCTCGCAGCCCGGTCGCTGGTCGCGCGGCCGCACCGACTGGAGTGGCGCCGCCACCAGGTGGGGTCGCGGCGCCCGCGACGTACACGGGTACGAGCTACGTCCCGGCGCCGGCGACGCAGCCGACACCGCCGGCGACGTACGGATCGGCGCCGACGCGAGCGGTCAACGCGCCGCGGATCGGCACCCCGCCCCAGCAGAGCCGCGGGCGGGGACGCATGAGCGGGCGCGTCGAGTGGCAGGCGCCGCCGACGAGCGCCGGAGTAGACGAGATTGTCACCGCACTGCGCCGCGATCTCGGCGGCACGAAGGTCATCGCGTTCGCGAACCCTAAGGGCGGCGTACATAAGACGACGGCGACGGTCCTCGCGGCGGCGACGATCGGCGGCGTACGCGGCCGCGGCGTGCTCGCGTGGGACGACAATGAGCTGCGCGGCACGCTCGGTCTCCGGGCTGGCTCGGCGCGGCATGCGCGCACCATCCGTCACCTTGTCAACGACCTCGACGACATCGTCTCCTACCACGGCGACGAGCTGCTGGACCGGCTTGACGACTACTTGCGGCACGCCTCGGACGGCTCGTACGACGTGCTGGCCGGCGAGGAGAATCCGCGCTTTGCCCGGCAGCTCGATCCGTACACGGTCCGGCGAGTGCTGGAACTGCTCCGACGCACCCACGAAGTGATCTGCGTCGACACCGGCAACAACGTGGAAAGTTCCAACTGGCAGACGATCTTGCAGATGGCCGATCAGCTGGTGATCACCACGGTGCCCCGCGAGGATGCCGCCTTCACCGCCGATTGGATGCTCGACCTGCTCTATGACACCGGCCTGGGCGACCTCGCCGCGAACGCGGTCACGCTGCTGTCCTGCCCGACACCGAACCCGTCGCCGCTGCTGCAGGATCTAGCCACGCATTTCGCCACTCGGACGCGTGCGGTCGCCGTCGTGCCCTATGACCCGATGCTCGAAACCGGCTCGTCGATCGAGCACACCGAGCTGGCGCCGGCGACCCGCCGCGCGTGGTTGCAGGCCGCTGGCGTGATGCTCGAGCCGTTCCTGCGCTGAGCGGGCGCCCGCGGCGTGAACGGCACCCCGCGGCCTGAACGGCAGCCGCGGCGCGGATCGCGAAAGTCACCGCGACACCGGCCGGTCGCGCACGCGTTCCGTCGGTCGTCCGGACTAATGTCGTTGCGTCGGCGTTGGGCACTCGCCCGTGGAGCCCGACCCACAGACATCCCAGGAGGCGATCGGAGCATGAGTGACTCTTTCGTGCATCTACACGTGCACACGGAGTACTCGATGCTCGACGGCGCCGCGCGGCTCAAAGACCTTTTCGCCGAGACCGCCCGCCTGGAAATGCCGGCGCTCGCGATGACCGACCACGGCAATCTCTACGGGGCGTACGACTTCTACAAGCAGGCCGTTGGCGCCGGCATCAAGCCGGTGATCGGCATGGAGGCCTACCTCACTCCGGGGACGGACCGCCGGGACAAGACGCGAGTCCGGTGGGCCGAGGGTGGCGAGAACGACGTCTCCGGCGGCGGGGCATACACGCATATGACCTTGCTGGCCGCGGACGCCGACGGCCTGCGCAACCTGTTCCGGCTCGGGTCGCTGTCGAGCCTGGAGGGCTATTACTACAAGCCACGCGCGGACCGCGAGTTGCTGTCCCGCTATGCCTCCGGACTCATCGGCACGACCGGCTGCCCGGGCGGCGAGGTGCAGACGTGGCTGAGGATCGGCAACTTCGACAAGGCCTGTGAGTCGGCGGCCGAGTTCCGTGACGTCTTCGGCCCGGACAACTTCTATCTCGAGCTCATGGATCACGGCCTGGAGATCGAGAAGCGGGTCCGGGCCGACCTGCTGCGGCTGGGCAAACGGCTGAACCTCAAGGCCGTGGCCACCAACGACCTGCATTACACGTACGAGGCCGATGCCGACGCGCACGAGGTGCTGACGTGCATCCAGTCCGGCTCGACGATGGCCGACCCGAAACGCTTCAAACTCGATGGGCACGACTACTACGTGAAGTCGGCCGCACAGATGCGCGCGATCTGGGATGCCGAGGTGCCCGGCGCGTGTGACGCAACGCTGGAGATCGCGGAACGGATCGGCGATTACGGCAGCGTGTTCGCCCCGCGCAATCTGATGCCGTCGTTCCCGCTACCCGAGGGCGAGAACGAAGAGACGTTCCTGCGCGCCGAGGTCGAGCGTGGTCTGGCCCGGCGGTTCCCGAACGGCGTGCCCGACACGCACGTGAAGCAGGCGCATTATGAGCTCGACGTCATCGCACAGATGGGCTTCCCCGGCTACTTCCTGGTCGTGGCCGACCTGGTCGCGCACGCGAAGGAGGTCGGCATCCGGGTCGGCCCGGGTCGCGGATCGGCTGCTGGTGCGCTGATCGCGTACGCGCTCGGCATCACCGAGTTGGACCCGATCCCGCACGGCCTGCTGTTCGAGCGGTTCCTCAACCCCGAGCGCATCTCGATGCCGGACATCGACCTGGACTTCGACGAGCGCCGGCGCGGCGAGATGATCCGGTACGCGACGGAGAAGTACGGCGAAGAGCGGGTCGCGCAGATCGTGACGTACGGCACGATCAAGGCGAAGGCCGGCGTCAAGGACGCGGCGCGCGTGCTCGGCTATCCGTTCGCGCTCGGCGACAAGATCACTAAGGCGATGCCGCCGCCGGTCATGGGCAAGGACGTCCCGCTGGCCGGCATCTTCGACTCGTCGCACCCGCGCTACCCGGAGGCCGCCGAGTTCCGGGCGCTCTACGAGTCAGATCCGGACGTGCAGACCGTGGTCAACACCGCCCGCGGTCTGGAGGGGCTCAAACGCCAGGTCGGCGTACACGCGGCCGGCGTGATCCTGTCCGGCGAGCCGCTGCTGGACGTGGTGCCGATCTGGCGCCGCGACCAGGACGGTGCTGTGATCACGCAGTTCGACATGGGCGCGTGCGAATACATCGGCCTGTTGAAGATGGACTTCCTCGGGCTGCGCAACCTGACCGTGCTCGACGACTGCCTCGAATCCATCAAGGACAACCGCGGCGTCGACCTGGTCTTGGAGACGCTTCCGCTCGAAGACAAGCCGACGTACGAGCTGCTGGCGCGCGGTGACACACTCGGGGTGTTCCAGCTCGACGGCGGCCCGATGCGCGCGCTGCTGCGCTCGATGGTGCCGGACAACTTCGAGGACATCTCGGCCGTGCTCGCGCTGTATCGACCCGGCCCGATGGGCGCGAACGCGCACAACGACTATGCCGATCGCAAGACCGGCCGCAAACCCGTGCAGCCCATCCACCCCGAGCTGGCCGAACCGCTGGCGGAGATCCTCGACGACACGTACGGCCTGATCGTCTATCAGGAACAGGTCATGGCGATCGCGCAGAAGGTGGCCGGCTACTCGCTGGGCAACGCCGACCTGCTGCGCCGGGCGATGGGTAAGAAGAAGAAGGAGATCCTGGACAAGGAGTACGTGCCGTTCTCCGATGGCATGCGCCAGCACGGCTACTCCGACGCGGCGATCAAGACACTGTGGGACATCCTCGTCCCGTTCTCGGACTACGCCTTCAACAAGGCGCACACGGCCGGATATGGCCTGGTGTCCTACTGGACGGCGTACCTCAAGGCCAACTATCCGGCCGAGTACATGGCGGCGCTGCTGACCAGCGTCGGCGATGACAAGGACAAGTCCGCCGTCTACCTGGCCGAGTGCCGCCGGATGGGCATCAAGGTGCTGCCACCGGATGTCAACGAGTCGAGCGCGCGGTTCGCCGCCGTCGGCACGGACATCCGGTTCGGGCTCGCCGCTGTCCGTAACGTCGGAGTCAACGTCGTCGAGTCGATCCGGCGGGCGCGCCGGGAGAAGGGCGCGTTCACCGACTTCTACGACTACCTGCGCAAGGTCGACGCCGTCGCGTGCAACAAGAAGGCGGTCGAGTCGCTGATCAAGGCGGGCGCGTTCGACTCGCTGGGGCACTCGCGGCGCGGACTGCTGTCCGTACACGCCGACGCGATCGACTCCTTTGTGGACGTCAAGCGCAACGAGGCGGTCGGCCAGTACGACCTGTTCGGCGACGCGTTCGGCGCCGGCGACGACGGCCCCGGTATCGCGGTCACGCCGCCGATCCCGACCACCGAGTGGGACAAGGGCGACCTGCTCGCGTTCGAACGGGAGATGCTCGGCCTCTACGTCTCCGACCATCCGCTGCTCGGCCTCGAACATGTGCTCTCGGCCGCCGCCGAGATGCCGATCTCGGCGCTGCTGGAAGAGGGTACGGTCGGCGACGGCCAGATCGTCACGCTGGCCGGCATTCTCTCCGGTGTGTCCCGCCGCATCACGAAACAGGGCCGCAGTTGGGCCAGCGCCACGCTGGAGGATCTCGGCGGCGCGGTCGAGGTGATGTTCTTCCCGAACACGTACGAGTTGGTGGGCCAGTACGTGGCCGAAGACGCGATCGTGGTCGTCCGTGGGCGGGTCGACCGGCGAGACGACCAGCCGCGGCTGATGGCGATGGACCTCTCGATCCCGGACATCACCGCGCCGGACACGGTCAAGCCGGTCGTCGTCGCGCTGCCTCAGTCGCGCTGCACGCCGCCACTCGTCGATCGGCTCAAGGAAGTGTTGGTGAGCCATCCCGGGCCGGCCGAGGTGCACGTACGCCTGGTCAACGGGTCGCGGGCCACAGTGCTGCGGCTGAGCCCGATGCGCGTCGCGCCCACGACGGCGCTCATGGCCGATCTGAAAGCGTTGCTCGGCCCGACCGCCGTGGCATAGGTTGGCCCGGCCGTTCCGCGGCGACCGCGATCGAGGCGCCGCGGCCGCACCCGCGCTATCGCGGGCCGGTCCGCCGGACGCTGCCAAGGTTCGCGTGTCAGGATGGATTTCAGGCCGCCCAGACCGTATCCGCCCGCGCGCCGCGCCGGACCACCAGCATGTGAGGATCGCTCGATGACCAGTGCGACACCCGCGGACCCGGCCAGCGGCGGCGCCCCCTACCCGACCTATCCGGGCTCGGACGCGCAGTCGTACGCATATCCCGGCGCCGAGCCCGGTCCATGGGCCGGCAACGGCGCGCCGACCACGCTGGCGGCCGAACCTCGACCGTCCGGGAAAGCGAAAGCCCTGACCGCGCTCGCGGTAGCCGCCGTGATCGCCGTGCTCGGACTGCCTCTCGGCTGGATCTGGTCCTCATTCGCGCCATGGCTTCCGGGCGTGGTCCAGTCAGACGGTCTGTTCCTGCAGCAGCCCTACGGCGAACAGCGGGCCGGCCAGGAGACGTGGTTCATCCTGCTGTCGATCGGCGCCGGCGTGCTCGTCGCGATCATCGCCTGGGTCGCGCTGCGCCGCTTCCGCGGCCCGCTCATGGTGGTCGCGCTCGCCGTCGGCGGTATAGCGGCCGGTTGGATCGCCTGGCGTTTCGGCCACAACATCGGTCGCGGGCACGCGCTGGCCGAAGCTCGGCATGGCAAAATCGGCCAGGTCGTCCTGGTTCCGCCGGATCTGCGCATCAAGCAGGCCGGCAACATCGGGCTGTGGCACGGCTGGTTGCCGTACCTGAGTGGGGTTCTGCTCTACTTGGCGATCGCCGCGATCATCACGTACCTGTTGATTGCGAGTTTCACGGCGAATCCGACGCTCGTCGGCGGCCGGCGCGGCCGGGTACAGCCGACCGCACCTCCGCACACCGAGTCGGCGCCGTCCTGAACCCCAGACGGACCGGGTTGCCGCGGCAGATCCGGACGCTGCAGGGATTGAGTACGAAATCCTGGCTCAGTTGTCGCTGGACGCGGCGGCAAGATCGCCGAGCGGGATGGGCAGAGCATTGAGTTCGCGCAGCAGCACGAGCTCGCGGTTGATCAGCCGGCGTTCGAGCGCCAGCCGGTCGGCCGGAGTGTCCGCGGCCAGCAGTTGCTGCCGATCGTCGACCGCGAGCACGGCCGTCGCGGCGATCAGATAAGACAGCACGGCCGGGTCGTCGGGCAGCTGCTCGCCGCCTTCGCCGCCATCGGTCCGGATCACCTGCAGGTAACGCTGGAACAGGTCGAGCATCCCGGGCACCAACGACTCGGCGCGCGCATCGGCATCCGGTTCGTCGATCCAGTCGATGTCGGCTTCCAGAAACGGCGCCGCCTCCCGGTGCAACTCACGGATGCGGAACCGGCGACGCCCGACGGTCACCAGATCGAATCGTCCGTCCGGGTGTGCCGTGAGTTGGCGGATTTCGGCCGTGCAACCGACCTGATGCAACGTGACTTCGGCCTGATCGGTCGGTGTCCCGTCGGCCGCCGTATCGCCGACCACGGTCTCGCGGCCGAGCCGGATCGCGACGACGCCGAAGGCACCGTGATCGTCGTCGTCGCGGATCAGGTGGCGGACCATGGCCCGATAACGTTCCTCGAACACGTGCAACGGCAGCACAAGCCCCGGGAACAACACGGTCCCCAACGGAAACAACGGCAGCCGCTCGCTCATTGGCGCAAAGCCTAGCGCCGATCATGCGCGGCTGGCGACGGGCGGCGATCGCACCCGATCCCGGTGTGTCCCAGCTGCTGGTCGGCCGCGGTTCGAAGCGTGGACGGCCGTCTAGACTTGGGCGGTGCTGACGCGTATTGACCTGCGTGGAATTTCCGACGCGGCGCGCGTGGCCCGGTTGCCGCGCGCCCAGCTGGACGTCGAATCGGCCGCGGATGCGGTCCGGGACGTCGTGGTCTCGGTCCGCGAGCATGGTGCCGACGCGGTCAAGGCAGCGAGCGCACGTTTCGATGGCGTGACGCCGTCGCGGTTGCGCGTCGACGGCGCCGACATCGCCGCGGCCGCCGAGGCGCTCGATCCGGCGGTACGGCAGGCCCTCGGCATCGCCATCGCGAACGCCCGGCGGGCTCACGGCGACCAGCGGCGCAGCGACGTCGTCACCGAGGTGGTGCCGGGCGGCAGGGTGACGCAGACGTGGCGCCCGGTCCGGCGCGTCGGCCTGTACGTCCCCGGCGGCCGCGCCGTCTATCCGTCCAGTGTGGTGATGAACGTCGTGCCGGCCCAACTCGCCGGGGTCACCGAGATCGCGGTCGCGAGTCCACCCCAGCGGGAGACCGGGCGGCCGCATCCACTCGTGCTCGCGGCGTGTTCCCTGCTCGGCGTCGACGAGGTGTACGCGGTCGGTGGCGCGCAGGCGATCGCGATGTTCGCGTACGGCACGCGGGGCGCGGCGGCGGACGCCGACGAACCAGCGGCGTCCGACGTCTGCGAACCCGTCGACATGATCACCGGCCCGGGCAACATCTGGGTGGCGGCGGCGAAACGGCTCGTCCGTGGCGTGGTCGGCATCGACTCGGAGGCCGGCCCGACCGAGATCGCGATCCTCGCCGACGACACGGCCGATGCCCGCCACGTTGCCGCTGACCTGATCAGCCAGGCCGAACACGACCCGATGGCCGCGAGCGTGCTCGTGACGACGTCGGCCGCGCTGGCCGATGCCGTCGACCGGGAGACCGCCGCCCGGGTCGCCGCGACGAAACACAGCGACCGCATCACCGAGGCGTTGTCCGGACCACAGTCGGCGACCGTACTCGTCGACGACATCGACACCGGCCTGGCGCTGCTCAACGCGTACGGTGCCGAGCACCTCGAGATCCAGACGGCCGACGCTCGGCGGGTCGCCGAGCGGGTCACGTCGGCCGGTGCCGTGTTCGTCGGTGCGTACTCACCGGTGTCGCTGGGCGACTATGCGGCCGGCTCGAACCACGTCCTGCCGACCGGTGGCTGCGCCCGGCATTCCGGTGGCCTGACCGTTCAGACGTTCCTCAAGGGCATGCAGATCATTGAATACAGCGCGGACGCGCTGTCCGGCCTCGCGCCATACGTGGTCGCGCTGGCCGACGCCGAGGATCTGCCGGCGCACGGCGAGGCGATCACCGCCCGCGACGAGGCGACCACCCCCGCAGCCACGAGGAGCATATGACCATCCACGCGTTGCCGATCCGTGACGAGTTGCGGGGCCTGTCGGCCTACGGTGCGCCGCAACTCGACGTCGCCGTGCGGCTGAACACCAACGAGAACCCGTACCCGATGCCGCCGCCGGTGGCCGTCGCGATGGCGGCGAGCCTGGCCGAGGTCGTACCGACGGTGAACCGCTACCCCGACCGCGACGCACAGGAGCTGCGTGCGGGCCTGGCCACCTACCTGGGGCACGGCCTTGACGCGTCGCGGGTGTGGGCGGCGAACGGCTCCAACGAGGTCCAACAGGAGCTGCTGCAGGTGTTCGGCGGTCCCGGCCGTCGCGCGATGGGCTTCACGCCGTCCTATTCGATGCACCGATTGCTCGCGCTCGGCACTGCCACCGAGTGGGTCGCCGGTCACCGCGACGGGGACTTCGGCCTCACCCCGGACTCCGCGGTGGCTCAGGTCCGTGAGCACGCGCCGGACGTCGTGTTCCTCTGCGCCCCGAACAACCCCACGGGTACGGCGTTGCCGCCGGCCGTGATCGACGCCGTGCTCGACGTGGCACCGGGCATCGTCGTCGTCGACGAGGCCTACGCGGAATTCCGGCGCGCGGGCACGCCGACGGCACTCGCGAGCCTCGACGGGAATCCTCGCCTCGTTGTGACACGGACGATGAGCAAGGCCTTCGCCTGCGCCGGTGTACGACTCGGATACCTCGCCGCCTCGGCCGAGATTGTCGACGCCGTCCAACTCGTCCGGCTGCCCTATCATCTGTCGGCGCTGACACAGACGGCGGCGAAGGTCGCGCTCGCCCATGTCGACGCACTGCTGGAGACGGTCGAGGCGATCAAGCAAGGCCGGGATTACCTGGTCACCGAGCTTCGCCGGCTCGGCCTGCCGGTGGCCGAGAGTGACGCGAATTTCGTGCTCTTCGGGGGCCTCACGGATGCCCCGGCGACGTGGCGTGCAATGCTCGATCGCGACGTCCTCGTCCGGGACGTCGGTATGGCCGGATGGTTGCGCGTCACCACCGGCACGCCGGCCGAGAACGACGCATTCCTGGCCGCGGTGCGCGAGGTCGTCGCGATACCGGGGGCGCTCGCGCCATCCGGCGTGGCGGTGGCCGACGGAGGCGAGTGGCGATGAGTGACGTGGTGCCGGCGGCGAACAGCGAGGTCGAGGGCATCGTGGATGCCGAGGTCATCGCGGCGACCACCGGCGCGCCGCCAAGAGCACCGGGTTCGTCGGACGATTTCGATGTGCGCAGCGACGCGCCGTCCGCCGCGACGGGTACGCCCTTGCCGGCCCGACGCAACGCGACGATCGAGCGGCTGACCGGCGAGACGTCGGTGCAGGTCCAGCTCGATCTGGACGGCAGTGGCGATGCCAAGATCGCCACCGGGATCGGCTTCTTCGACCACATGTTGCACCAGATCGCCAAGCACGGTGGCTTCGATCTGACCGTCGAGACGATCGGCGATCTGCACGTCGACGCGCACCACACGATCGAGGACACGACCCTCGCGCTCGGTGCCGCGCTGGCCGAGGCGCTTGGCGACAAGCGCGGCATCCGTCGTTTCGGAGATGCCGTGATCCCGCTCGACGAGGTGCTCGTACAGGCGGCGGTCGACCTGTCCGGCCGCCCGTACGTCGTGCACGACGAGCCGCCGCTGGCGCCGTACATCGGCCCGATCTATCCGACGTCGATGACGCGGCATGTGTGGGAGTCGCTCGGTCACTCGGCTCGGCTGACCCTGCACGTCTCCGTCCTGCGTGCCGCGCGTCCGGGCAGCTCGCCCGACGCTCACCACGTGGTCGAGGCGCAATTCAAGGCCGTGGCGCGCGCGTTGCGGGCCGCCGTGAGCCGAGAACCGTCGGGCGCGGGCGCCGGCGCCGGCGTGCCGAGTACGAAGGGCGTCCTGTGACCTACTCCGTACTCCTGATCGTCTTCGGCGGATTCCTGTTCGGCGGCACCTACTCGTTCCACAAGCAGGGACTGCCGAAGCCGGTCGTGATCGGCATGGGACTGGCCGGCGTGCTCGCGGTCGTCGCGGGGATCCTGTGGTCGATCTCGTAGTGCTCGACTACGGCTCGGGCAACCTGCGCTCGGCCGAACGCGCACTGGCCCGCGTCGGAGCCTCCGTGTCGGTGACCGCCGACCTCGGCCGGGCCGCCACGGCCGACGGACTCGTCGTGCCCGGCGTCGGGGCGTACGCGGCCTGCATGGCCGGGATCGACGCACTCGGCGCCGGCCCGGTGATCGCCGAACGGATCGCCGCCGGCCGACCGGTGCTGGGCATCTGCGTCGGCTTTCAGATCCTCTTCACCGTCGGCGAGGAGCACGGTGTGGTCACGAAGGGCCTCGGGCACTTCGGCGGGACGGTCCGGCGTCTGCGGGCCGACCGGGTCCCGCACATGGGCTGGAACACCGTTGACGCACCGTCCGGCTCCGTCCTGTTCGACGGCATCGATCCGGCCGCGCGCTTCTACTTCGTCCACTCCTACGCAGTTGTGGCCACCGATCCAGACGTGAAAGTAGCGATCACGACCCACGGCGAGCCGTTCGTGGCCGCCGCCGAATCCGCCGACGGAGTGCTCGCCGGGACTCAGTTCCACCCGGAAAAGTCGGGTGACGTCGGCGCTACGCTGTTGCGGAACTGGGTGGCCGGCGTAGCGGAGCGGTGAGGGCTTTCAGGTGAGCAAACAGCGCGCGATCCGGCGGGCCGAGCGCGAGGCGGAGGCGGCGAGGGCCCGGGCGGCGCGCGAGCGGGCCACGGCGCGGAAGGCCAAGCGCCGTCAGATGATCCGGCGCGTGATGCCACGCCGACCGGACCGGCGTGTCGGCAAGCTCTACCCCCGGCGGAGCTACGGTGAGCGCATCATGATCAGCCTGGCGGCCGTGGTCGCGCTGTGGTTGATCTGGACCTACGTGGCGAGCTTCGCGACCCGCATCGCGCTCACGGCCACGCTGTTGATCGTGGCACCCGCGATCATCGTTCTGGCGTTCGGTCGGCGGAGTCATTGAATACACACCGGGCCACTGAAATGATCACTCGACCGTTTCGGAAGGCGTACCCATGTTGACGTTGTTGCCCGCCGTCGATGTGACGGACGGACAGGCCGTGCGCCTCGCGCCGCATGGGGTTGCCGGCGGTGAGACGCGCTACGGCGACCCGCTTGAGGCGGCGCTCGCCTGGCAGCGCGACGGCGCGGCCTGGGTGCACCTGGTCGACCTCGATGCCGCCTTCGGCCGCGGTTCGAACGCCGCGTTGCTCGCCCAGGTCGTCGCGAAGCTGGATGTGCAGGTCGAGTTGTCCGGCGGCATCCGCGACGACGCCTCGCTCCAGGCCGCGCTCGCCACCGGCGCAGCGCGGGTCAACATCGGCACGGCCGCGCTCGAGGCGCCGGAGTGGTGCGACCGGGTCATCGCCGAATACGGTGACCGCATAGCGGTCGGCCTGGACGTGCGGCGGCGATCGGCCGACGCCCCGGGCGGCGAGGGCTGGACGCTCTCGGCCCGCGGTTGGACCCGCGACGGCGGCGATCTGTTCGAGGTGCTCGCGCGCTTGGACGCGGCCGGCTGCGCCCGATATGTGGTCACCGACATCTCGCGCGACGGCACGCTGACCGGGCCTGGCCTCGACGTGCTGCGCGCCGTGTGTGCCCGAACGGATGTGCCGGTGATCGCGTCGGGTGGCGTGTCCACGCTGGACGATCTGCGCGCGTTGGCCGCGCTCGAACCGATCGGCCTGGAGGGCGTCATCGCCGGGAAGTCGCTTTACGTCGGCGCGTTCACGGTCGCCGAGGCGCTGCAAACCTTGGCGTCGTCATGACCGGGTCCGTCGGCAGGGTGGAGCGCCGCGGGTCCGGAGGTCCGTGGGAGGACCTTTACGGGTACGCCCGGGTCGTACGCGCCGACGGGCTGGCGTTCGTCTCGGGCTGCACGGCGACGGTCGACGGCACCGTGGTCGGCGTCGGCGATGCGGCGACCCAGGCCCGTACGGCCTTCGGGATCGCCCTCGACGCGCTCGGCGATCTCGGGATCCCTCCGGCCAACGTCGTTCGCACCCGGATGTACGTAACCCGCCGCGACGACGCCGACACGGTCGGCCGGGTGCATGGCGAGTTGTTCGGCGCGATCCGTCCCGCCGCCACCCTCGTGATCGTGGCTGGGCTGCTGCACCCCGATCACCTTGTCGAGGTCGAGGTCGTCGCCGCCGTTGTGTGATCCCGCCTACGTTTTGTGACGCAGCCGGCGGCACCGCCGCCGCGTAGCGCAGCCGCAAGGCGCATGAAGGGTGGAGTTCCCGCGCGGGCCCGGTCGCCGCGAGCTAATGTTTGCCCCGACAACGATCTTTCTCGGGAGGTTTTGATGCCGATCCCTGTGCCGAATCCGTACGACACGCTGCCTGAGGTGCCGTCGTTTTCGCTGACCAGTGACGACGTGACCGATGGTCAGCGCCTTGCGGACACCCACGTGCACGACAGTGCTGGCGGTGGCAACGTGAGCCCGTCGCTGTCCTGGTCCGGCGCGCCGGCCGAGACGCGGGCCTACGCGGTGACGTGCTACGACCCAGATGCGCCCACGACCTCCGGCTTCTGGCACTGGCTGATCGTCGGACTCGGTCCGGAGACTACGTCATTGCCCCGTGGCGCCGGCGCAGCCTCGTTCGATCTGCCGGCTGGCGCCATCCGGTTCCAGAACGACATGGGGCAGAAGCAGTACGACGGGTCGGCCCCGCCGCCCGGGCACGGCGAGCACCGGTACATCTTCGCCGTGCACGCACTCGACACCGATGACCTCGGCATCCCGGATTCGGTGACGCCGGGATACGCCGGCTTCAACATCGTCGGCCACACGATCGGCCGGGCGACGCTCATCGGCACCTGGTCGCGCTAGACGAACGTCGGTCGGGACCGGGCAGAGCATCCCGGTCCGGTCCCGGCCGCCCGAGCCGCGATCGGGGTCCCGGTCGCGGCTCGCCGTCTGGGACGCGTCGCTGCCCGCACCAGACTGCCACGTCCCACGTCGTTAGGCTGGCGGCGTGGCCGTTGCCGTACGTGTGATCCCGTGTCTCGACGTGGCGGCCGGCCGGGTCGTGAAGGGCGTCAACTTCGCCAACCTGCGCGACGCGGGCGATCCGGTGGAACTGGCCGCCCGTTATGAGGCCGACGGTGCCGACGAGATCACTTTCCTCGACGTGACGGCCTCGGCGGAAGACCGCGCCCTCATGCTCGACGTGATCCGCCGGACCGCCGAGTCGGTGTTCGTGCCGTTGACCGTCGGTGGCGGCGTACGCGCCCCGGACGACGTGGACGTGCTGCTGCGCGCGGGGGCCGACAAGATCGCGCTGAACACCGCCGCGATCGCCCGGCCGGATCTCATCGCCGACATCGCGCGGCGCTTCGGCAATCAGGTGCTCGTGTTGTCGGTCGACGCGCGACGGGCCGTGGGCGGCGGGTTCGAGGTCACCACCCACGGTGGCCGGCGCTCGGCCGGTCTGGACGCGATCGAGTGGGCGCGACGCGGCGAGCAACTCGGAGCCGGCGAGATCCTGCTGAACGCTATGGACACCGACGGAACCCGCCGCGGCTTCGACATCGAGCTGCTCCGACGGGTGCGCGACGTCGTGTCCGTACCGGTCATCGCGTCGGGCGGAGCCGGCGCCGCCGCGGACTTCCCGCCCGCGGTCGAGGCTGGCGCGGACGCGGTCCTGGCCGCGAGCATCTTTCACTTCGGCGAGGTGTCGATCGGCGACGTGAAGCGGGCTCTGCGCGAGGCCGGACAGCCGGTGCGCTGAACGCGGGAACGCTGATCTATTTCAACGCGGTCTATTTCAGTGTGAGCAACTGGTCGACCAGCGAATCGCCGAGCCACGCCTCGTAGCGGTCGGGCGTCCAACCGCGTTCGAGGACGAGCGTCCGGTAGATCTCCGGCACGACCAGCGCCACATAGATGTCCACCGCCTGCTCGACGGTCACGCGCGGCGTCAAGTGTCGGCCGATCGCCGTGAGATGCCGGCGGAACGCACGTTCGCGATTGGCCAGGATGACCTGCTGTGCCCGGCCGATATCGGGATCGACCCGGGCGGCTTCCTGGTAGATCGCGATCACGTCGTACATGACCTCGAACTGCCGTCGTTGCAGACCGGCCGCCATCCGGAGGCCGGCCGCTGGATCCGGATGAGCGATCGCGTCCTCATGGACCCGGTCGACCTCCAACTCGGCCACGACGAGGTGGGCGAGGTGCTGCAGGATCGCTGCCTTGCCGCCGAACGCCGAGTAGATCGTCGGCGACGGAATGTCGGCGGTCTCGGCGATCCCCGCGATCGTCGTCGGCACGTAGCCACGCTCGGCGAACAGGCCGCGGGCGGCCCGGGCGACCTGGTCTTTGGTAGCCAGTGCCTGCCGCTGGCGATGGGTCGGACCATCGCGCTTGCCAACCATGCCAGGAGAGTACCAATCCCTTCGCCATAGTCATGCGATGGTGAACCGAGTTAATCACTGACGAGATCATCCGCCAGGTGGAGACCGTGATTCCCGGCTTGGGGACGAATGGGCTTACGCGACGGCTGTGTGCGAGCTGGGCGAGACGGTAACGTGATCATCCAAAATGGAAGGGACGGGCGTCAATGAACCGTAATGACAACCGCTACCGCAGCGGCGGCACGGGCGCCGTGTACGTGATGGGCCTGGTGGGCGCGCTTGTGTACTACATCCAGCAAGCCGATGGCTTCTGGTCAGGAGTCTGGGGTGTCGTGCAGGCCATCTTCTGGCCCGGCTTCCTCGTTTATCACGTCCTGAAATTCGTGGCGGCCTGACGAAGCGCTTTACGCCACGCTCGAACCGGCGGCCGGCACAACCTCGAGCGCCGGCTCGGTCAACGGGCCGAATGCCGGCTCCGGCTCCCGGTCGCGCACGGACAGCAGCGGGATCATCACGTGCGCCAGTGGACCGATCGACACTGCGAACAGCAGCGTCACCCAGCCGACCGTGCCACCGAGCAGCCAACCGATCAAAAGGACGGTCAGCTCGATGGCCGTCCGTACGACCCGGATCTGGGCGAACCACCGGCCGGGCCACTTCGCGGCGACGCCGGTCATCAGACCGTCGCGTGGACCCGGGCCGAGCCGCGCCCCGATGTAGAGCCCGGAAGCCACACCGGTGCCGACGATCCCGGCCAGCGCGTACGTCCACCGCAACCACAGCGCGTGCGGCACGGGTAGGACGTCGTTGACGGCGTTGACCACCAGTCCAATCACAATGGCGTTGCTGATCGTGCCAATGCCCGGTCGCTGGCGCAGCGGGATCCACAGCAGCAGCACGAAGACGCCGACCACGATCACGACGACGCCGAAGCTCAGCCCCGTGAGTTTGGCCATGCCCTGGTGGAACACGTCCCATGGGTCGAGCCCAAGATTCGCGGCGATCATCAGGCTCATGCCGGTGCCGTACAGGCCGAGACCGAGATACAGGGCGGTCAGCCGGCGTATCGGGCGATCACGGAGCGGGAGGTTGCCAATCCGGGCCATGGATGCCACTCTGAAGGCCAATCGTGCGTCAACCAAGAGCCAATTGGTGGTGAGTGGCCGTGACGAGGGCGATACGGGGGAGCCAACTCGTTCGGTTGTTGGGTCCATGGCAGTCGAGCGGCAACGGCCGTCGCGCGGTGCCGGACTATCTCGCCCTCGCCGACACGCTGCGAGGCCTGGTCACGGACGGGCGACTGGCGCTCGACGTACGGCTGCCGGCCGAGCGCGAACTCGCTGAGGCGTTGCGCGTCAGCCGTACGACGGTGACCGGGGCCTACAACGTGCTGCGTACGTCGGGGCATCTGGACAGCCGCCGGGGCGCCGGCAGCTGGACGCGACTGCCGGGCGGGGTCCGCGTCGGACAAAGTGGATGGTGGACACCGGAGACGGCGCCCGACCTGATCGACTTCGCGACGGCCGCCCTCGCCGCGCCGCCGGAGATGGCGGCGGCCGCGACCGACGCCGTCGCCGCCCTGCCGCGCTATCTGTCCGGAGCCGGCTATCACCCGACGGGCCTCCCCGAGCTGCGGACGGCCGTGGCCGAGGCCTACACCGGTCGCGGCGTGCCGACGTCACCCGAGCAGATCATGGTGACCAACGGCGTCCAACATGCGCTGGATCTGGCGTTACGACTGCTGGCGCCGCCCGGCAGCACGGTCCTGACCGAGTCGCCGACATACCCCAACGCACTGGCCGCCTTCGCCGCGCGACGAAACCGCGTGCACACGTACGGCGTCGCCGACGGCTGGGACACCGATCTGCTGCTCACCGCCGTACGGCAGACGAGCGCGCGCGTCGCCTACCTCGTTCCCGAGTTCCAGAACCCGACCGGGCATCTGATGAGCGATGAGCTGAGGGCGGCGTTGCCGTCGGTCGCGCACGCGGCGGGCACCGACCTCATCATCGACGAGTCGTTCGTCGATCTGCCGCTCGACGAATTGGCGGCCGACGGCGCGGTCATGCCGTCGCCGGTCGCCGCGCACGATCGGCACGCCCGTGTGATCTCCATCGGCGGAATGAGCAAGCCCTACTGGGGTGGTCTCCGGATCGGCTGGATCCGCGCGACCGAGCAGATCGTGCAGCGCCTGACCGCCGTACGCGTCGGCGCCGACATGTCCGGACCGGTTCTTGACCAACTCGTCGCCGTCGAGTTGCTGGCCCGGGCCGACACCATCGTGCCGGCCCGGCGCGTGCAACTTCGCGAGCAGCGTGAGGTGCTCGCGGCGGCGCTACGCCGCGAGCTGCCCGGTCTGCGGTTCACGCTGCCGTCGGGTGGCGTGACCCTGTGGGCCGAACTCGATGCGCCGGTGTCGAGTGCGCTGGCCCGATCGGCCGAGACATTCGGCGTCCGGCTCGCGCCGGGCCCGAAGTTCGGCATGGACGGCACGCTGGAACGCTTCGTACGGCTGCCGTTCACGCTCCCCGGCGACGTCCTGGTCGAGGCCGTGTCGCGCATCGCCGCCGCGTACGCCGACGTGGCCCGGGGCAGTCGCCGGACCTGGGAGGCACCCGCCCTGGTCGCGTAATCGAGCGACGACAAGCGATCACACGACGACCGGCGCCGGCCCACGCGATAGGTGGGCCGGCGCCGTTCGTTGACGCGGATCGGTCAGATGGTGTCGTCCTGGCGCGGCGGCTGGGCCGGCGCCTGACCCGGCGTGTAGTTCGGCGTCGCCGGCGGCTGGTAACCGCCCTGGGCCTGTGGCGGGGCGTAGCCGCCGGCCGGTGGCGCCTGGTACGTCGGCGCGGCGGCCGGAGTGGACGTGCGCCCGGTCGGGATAGCGACCGGCTCCTGCAGCATTCCGAGGTGTCCGAGCACGGCTCCGGCCAACGCGACGAGCGAGAACAGCAGCATCAGCCAGCCGCCCCAGCCGAAGAACGAGTGGTAGGCGAACAGGATGCCGAGGACGAAAAGGAAGACGTAGAGACCGAGCGCGACCTGCACCTGGCTGCGGCGGAAGCCCACGTACTCCTTCTCGCGCGACCACCACATGGCCGCGACAGCCGTGCCGAGCAACAGAACATTCGCGACGGCAACCCACCAGCCGAGCGGCGAGACGAAGTCCCACAGGTTCGTGTGGTCGGGACCGGCGGACAACAACGGCGTGAACGAGAAGATGAGGAACAGGAATGCGCCGCCGCCGACGATCACGTCGGACAGTGCGAACGACAGCCCGCGTCCCGCGCCCGCCGGCGCTGGCTGATTGCCGGGCGCCGGGTATTGCGGTTGGTTGGGATTCACGAACGTGCTCCTATCGCCGAGGGGCGGCGCGCGCTGAGGGGTGTGCGCCGGATTGAGCTCGATGATTCACAGGATCTTATAAGAGACACGCCAACCACGCCGTCGTCAAGACCGCGGACGAACAATCTCGGCGGGCCGACTCGACGGCACAATGGCAGGTCGTACGCCCGTCGTCAAGCGCCACGCCGCGTTACCGGCCACGGCTGTCGGGCACTCGACGCCACCGTGACCGGCCACGGGCCGTATGTCTCACAACTCGACGAGCGCACCCTCGTACATGGCGTCGATGTCGGACGCGAACGTGCTCTCGACGATGCGCCGCTTCACCTTCAGCGACGGCGTGAGTTCGCCGTCCTCGATGGACAGATCGCGCGGCAGGATCGCGAACTTCTTGACCGTCTCCCAACGGTTCAGTTTCTGGTTCAACTCGGCGACGTAGCCGTCCACGAGTTCGCGTGCCGCCGCCGATCCGACGATCTCGGCGTACGGCCTGCCCTCGAGTGGCCCACCCGCGGCCCAGGCGGCGATCGCGTCCGGGTCCAGCGTGACGAGCATCGTGCAGAAGTTCCGGGCCTGGCCGACGACGAGCGCCTGCGACGTGTACGGGCAGATCGCCTTGAACATTCCCTCGATGTGCGACGGCGCTACGTACTTCCCGCCGGACGTCTTGATGAGATCCTTCTTGCGATCGGTGATCCGTAGATAACCGTCGGCGTCAAGCTCGCCGATGTCGCCGGTCCGGAAGAATCCGTCCGCGGTCAGCGCGGCCGCCGTCTCCTCGGGCAGATTGTGGTAGCCCCGCATGACCGGCAGTCCACGAATGAGGATCTCGCCGTCTGCGTCGATCTTGCACTCGAGGTCGCCCAGCCGCTTGCCGACCGTGCCGATGCGCAGCCCGTCCAACGGGTTGACGAAGTTGCCGGCGGACGTCTCGGTCAGTCCGTATCCCTCGTAGATCGGCAGGCCGGCGGCGGCGAAGAACTCGGAGATGTCGCTCGACAGCGGGGCCGAGCCGGACACGAGCACGCGGATGCGGCCGCCGAGTCGCGCGCGCAGTTTTGAGAACACGAGTTTGTCCGCGACACGCTGCTGGGCCGCAAGCCCGGCGGGCACGGGCTTTCCGGCGAGCGTGAGTGTGGTGGCGCGCTTTCCCACCCGTACCGCCCAGGTGAAGATCTTTGCCTTGAGGCCGCCCGCCGCGGTGGCCGAACCGGCGGCGGCGTTATAGACCTTCTCGAAAACGCGCGGGGCGGCGCACATCAGCGTCGGCCGGACGAGTGAGAGGTTCGCGACGAGCTTGTCGACACGACCGTCCACATAGGTCGGCAGTCCCGCGTGCACGAGGCTGCAGGCCAGCGTCTTGCCGAACGAATGCGACAGCGGCAGCCAGAGGTACTGCAGATCCTCCGGTGTGACCAGCCCGTTCTCGCTCTGCGCAACCGCCTGCCAGCACCAGCCCGCATGGGTCAGCTCGACGCCCTTCGGGCGACCGGTAGTGCCGGACGTGTAGATCAGCGTCGCGAGATGCTCCGGAGCCACCGCGGCCACCGTGCGGGCGACCAGGTCCGGGTCGGCGGCCAGCGCGTCGGCGCCGCGCCGCTCCAACTCCGCGAGCGACAACACGGGTACGCCGACCGACACGTTCTCGCCGGCGACCGCATCGATGAGCACGACGTGACGGAGATGGTCGAGCGTGGCCCCGGAGATCTTGGCCGCCTGCGCGGCGTTCTCGGCGATCAGTACGACGGACTCCGAGTCGGCGATGATGAACGACGCCTCTTCCGGCTCCGTCGTCGGATAGACGGTCGTCGTCGCCCCGCCCGCGTTCATGATGCCGAAGTCGGCCAGCAGCCAATCCACCCGCGTGCTGGACAGGATCGCGACCCGGTCCTCGGAACCGACCCCGAGGCCGAGCAGACCGGCGGCGATGGTGGTCGCGCGGGCGCCGACATCGGCCCAGCTCATCCAGCCGACGCCGCCGTTGGAGTCGGGATAGCCGAAGGCCCGCGCACCGGGCGTCGCGGCGATCCGCTGGGCGAGCATGTCCGGGATCGAGCGGTAGGGGATCGCAAGCGACATCGGTTGGTCCTTCTCGGTCGGTGTCCGGTCGGCGTTGGGCGATTCGCCGCGGCGACAGTGCGGCGGCGATTCCTGTGTTACCGAAGGGTAGGCGTACGCGGGTACGCGTGGCCACCCTGCGGTCAACTAGCGATGTCACGCCCGGTGAATCGGGCCCACGCCGCGCTCCCGAAGATCGCTATGTACGCCGCCGCGGACAGCAGGCCGGGCACCGTACGGTCGAGTGCCATCGGATCGCGAAGCAGATCGCCGAACGACAGCCAGTAGTGCGTCAGCAGGTACGGATGGATGGCATGCAGCTGCGGGATGGCGTCGGCGATTTCGCTGCCCAGTGCGAGGACCAGGATCGCGATCGTCGCGCCGATCGGCTGCTCGGTCAGCGTCGAGACGAACAGGCCGACGGCGCCGAGCGCGGCCAGCATGACCGTGACGTACAGGCAGACGAGCAACACGCGGAGGGCGCCGGAGCCGAATGAGATCGTCGTTCCGGACAGCGTGGTGAACGGGCCGCCGCCGAAGAGGATCAGGCCCAGGACGGCGGCCACGACGGCCACGAGAAGCGTTGCGGCCAAAGCGAATACGACGATCGCGGCGAACTTCACGGCCAGCAGGCGGGTACGGCCGGCGGGGACCGCGAGCAGGTAACGCAGTGTGCCGAGGTTGGCTTCGCCGGCGATGGCGTCGGCCGAGATCGCGGCGACCGCGACCGGTAGGAACAGTGGAAGTTCGAGAACGAGCGACGCGAGAGCCGCGAAGAGCCCGTTGCTCGTGATGTTGACGAAGAAATCCGGGCCACCGCCGGTCGGCGCGGACACCTTGGTCGCGACGTTGATCAGGATCGGTAGGGAACACAGCACGGCCAGACCGACCCAGTTGCGGCGCCGGCCGAAGATCAGCCAGAGCTCCGACCGGAACAGCCGCGTCGACCAGCGCCGGCCACCGCCGACCGGCTCGTGGCCCGTCGGCGGCGCTTCACTCGCTGGCGTCTCGACGGCTCGCGTCTCATCCGCTGACGGTCGACCCACCGGCGTGCTATCCACTGACATCGAACCCCTCGCCGGTCAGCTCGACGAACATCTCTTCCAAGTCGGCGGTCAGCACGCGCAACCCGACGATTGGCACGTCCGCGTGGACCAGTGCCGGCGCGATGGTCTCCGGCGCGACGCTACCGAGCAGCGCGGTAACCGTGTCGCCTTGCCGCGCGGCGTCGGTGAGCCCGAGCCGGGACAATTCGGCGCGCGCGAGATCCGGTCGAGACGTGCGGATTTCCATGCGTGGCGCGGCGCCGGCCCGGAGCGCGGCCAACTCGCCCTGCGCGACCAGACGCCCAAGATGCATCACGCCGACGTGCGTGCACACCTGCTCGACCTCGGAGAGCAGGTGAGTGGAGAGAACCACGGTCGCGCCGCCGGCGGCGAGATCGCTGAGCAGCGACCGCACCTCGCGCGTGCCCTGCGGGTCGAGACCGTTCGTCGGTTCATCGAGGATCAGCAGATCGCGCGGACGCAACAGCGCGCTGGCGATGGCGAGGCGCTGCCGCATGCCCAGGGAGAAGAAGCGGTATCGCTTGGTGGCCGCGGCAAGCAAGCCGACCCGTTCGAGCGCCGCGTCGATGCGCGCGTCCATAGTGGACGGCGATACGGTCCGGTCGGCCGCGTCGAGACGTCGCAGGTTCGCCCGCCCCGACAGGTACGGATGAAACGCGGGCCCTTCGACGAGGGCTCCGATCCGCGGCAGCACGTTTCGGGCCGCCTGGGGCATCGGCGCATCGAACAGCCGGTGGTTGCCCGCCGTCGGGCGGATCAGGCCGAGGAGCAACCGGATCGTCGTGGTCTTCCCCGAACCGTTCGGGCCGAGGAACCCGTACACGCTGCCGGCCGGCACGGCCAGGTCGACGCCGTCGACGGCGACCTGACCCGATCGGAACCGTTTGGTGAGGCCGCTACTCGCGACCGCGAGAGTCACTTGTGCGACGCGGCGGCCGCGTAGAGAGCGCTTGGTGCGACCGCGCCGGCGAACACCCGACCGTCGTTCGTGATGAGTACGGACAGCAGGCGCGTTCTCAACAGCCGACCGGTGCCCCAGCTTCCGCTCACCGTCGGCAGTTGCTGAATGATCGCCCCGAGGGTCGAGCCTTGCGCGCCGTCCGACTGCCCCGGCTGGCTGTACGAACCGTACCGCCTCGACGGGCTCGGCAGCTGACCTTGCACGGCGAGGATCGCCGTCCAACCCGTACCGATCACCGAGACGTGCGGCGCCGAATCGCCATTCGGGGTCGGCGGTGTCGACGGCCGCTTCAGCGACGGGGCGGGGACCTGCGTCACCGTGGCCCCGGCGGGCGGCGAGAAGTCAAAAATCGACGCGTCGGGCCGGTCGAAGCTGACCTGCGTGAACCCGATCTCAAAGGCCGGCGACGCGTATCCCTTTGCGAACACCCGAAGCCGCAGCGGCAGGTGTTCGGTGCCGTCGATGTCCACGCGAATGCTCGCCACCAGCGAGGCCTTGTCGCGCGGTGCGATCACCAACTCGTACGCCGACCGGCCGGCGACCGTGACGGCGCCCGCGTTCCGGACCGAGGTCGTCGGGCTCAACGCGGCCAGGATCTCGGCCGCTGCCTGTTGTGGCGTCGCCGGCACAAGCTTCGACAGCAGAGGAGCGAGGTCGGAGGGGAGCCCTCCCGGGAGCCCCGGCGCCGGCGAACCGGGCGTCGCGGCGCCGATCGATGGCAGGCGCAGATGGGTCGCGGTGTTGTCGGCGCTGGACCAGGTCCAGACGTCGGACCCGTTGCGGACGATGTCGGATTCGCCGAGCGAGCCGAGCAGCGCCACACGGCCCATCGTCGGCCCGGCCGACCAGACGCGCAGCGTGTGGGATCCGCTGAGCAGTTTCGTCCAGTCGGCGCTGCCATCGCCGCCGACGTCGGGGAGCGCGGGCAGGCCAAGGTCGGCCCGCTCCATCACGGTGCCGGAGATGCCGGCGACATCGGTACTGCCGAGATCGGCGACCAGCGTCGTGGCGCTCCGCGCGGGCAGCGGACCGCCGCCGGATGCGGCGCGAATGATCGCGGTCATTGCCGCGATCAAGGCGATCGCGCACACGACGCCGAGCGGCACGAGCCAGCGGGCGGCGGGGCGGCGGGTGATGGCTGCCATCGGTCAACCTCCTCGGTCGGCGTCCGTCATCGGGCACGCCGTCCGGTTGCGTGCTTATTGTCTATCATCTCGCGACGAACTGTGCTGCCACTGTGCCGGCCGTGGAGCGTGAAGGTCGTGTGAAGACGGCGCGACGCGGAACTCAGCTGTTCGGAGCGTCCGCGGTCATCTCGCCAGCAGTCGGGCTCGGCAGGATCGGTGTCGCGTCGATCGGCCGGATGGGCGTCGCCTCGATCGGCGCGACCGGCGCGACCGGCGTCGCCTCGATCGTGGGAGCCGGCGCCGCTGACGCGGCTCGTTGTGCAGCCCGCATCGCCACGTACTCCTCGTACGACAGGTCCGGTCCGGTCGGTGCTTGTGCCGGTGGCGGCGGCTCGCGTCGTCGGCGAGCGGCGAGCAAAGTCACGGTGCACCACGCGTAGACGATCCCGACAGCGGCACGGACGGCGAGAAACGTCATGTCGATGGTTGCCCCGCGGTGGACGTCGGCGACCGTGCGCATGCCGGTGAATCGGAGGGCGTAGGCCGTAAGAATGATCGACACCAACCCGCCGGCGAACAACGCATATCTCGCGGCGCGACCGATACGCAATGGTTGCCCGGCCGCGGCATAGCGCCGGTTGACCGACACCAACCAGGCGACGAACAAAACGAACAGCACCAGCCACAGGCCGTTGACGGCGTTCGCGGTGTTCGACACGGCTCGGAGTCGCGCCTGGACGGTGAGCAGGTCCGGGTGCTGGCCGGCCAGCACTTGCGCGGATATAGATCGGAGCGAACCAACGGCCGCCAGTGCGACCACGCACAGGACGCTGTAGCCGATCGATGCGGCGACCAGCAGTGCGGCAAAGAGGTATTGCCAGGCGGGAACCTTCACCCTGATCGGCGGCGCAGAATCGGGCATGATCATCAGCTGCCTCTCCACAACGCTGCGCCACCGCAGCCGCGGCCGTCCGAGCATCGATCGCCGAAGGCCGGCACAGAATAGGGCAACGATGGCCCGACCGGGGGGCACCGCGGGCGGCCGCGGTGGCGACCCGTCTGTGGCAACCCTGAGACGTACCCGTGCCAGGGCGTACGCAGCGTGACACGCTGGACCAATGCGCATACTCGTGGTCGAAGACGAGCCGCGGCTGGGCCGCGCCCTGCAGCGTGGCCTGACGGCCGAGGGATACCGGGTGGATCTGGCGACCGACGGCATCGACGGTCTCGAGGCCGCCCGCCACGAGGCGTACGACACGGTGATCCTCGACATCATGCTGCCGCGGCTGTCCGGTTATCGGGTGGTCCGTACGCTTCGCGAAGAGGGCATCTGGGTCCCGGTACTGATCTTGTCGGCCAAGGACGGCGAATATGACGAGGCCGACGGGCTCGACTGCGGCGCCGACGACTACCTGACCAAGCCGTTCTCGTTCGTCGTGCTCCTGGCCCGGCTGCGTGCCCTGCACCGCCGCGGCGCTCCCGAGCGGCCGACCGTGCTCGCCGTCGGATCGCTCCGTCTCGACCCGGCCAGCCGTCGCGTCGTACGGGAAGACACGGAGATCACGTTGACCGCTCGCGAGTACGCTCTGCTCGAATACTTGATGCGTCGGCAGGACCAGGTGGTAACGAAGATCGAATTGCTCGACCGGGTGTGGGACGCGGGTGCCGACACCGACCCGAATGTCGTCGAGGTCTACGTCGGATATCTCCGGCGCAAGATCGATCAGCCGTTCGGGCGTCACTCGCTGCAGACCGTACGCGGGGCGGGGTATCGGCTCTTCGACGAAACGAAGGCCGATGCATCACGCGGCGCAGCCGGTGCGGACCCGCTCGATGACATCGACGGCGATATGTTTGCGAGCGAGGCCATGACCGCGGATTGCGTTGACACCGCCGAGACGGGCGCTGGCCGCGCGCCCACTCCCCGCGAAGGCTGACTCTGGTGCGCTGGTGGCGCCGACTGAGCCTGCGCGGGCGCCTCACGCTCGTCGGCTCGTTCGGCTTGGCCGCCGGCCTCGCGCTCGGCGGCCTGTTGATTCTCATGGTGTTGCACCTGGTGCTGATCCGTAGCGTCGACTCCACCGCGCGGCAGACGGCGAGCGACGTGAAGCTGCTAGTCGAGGCGAACAAGATTTCGACCCCGATCCAGTCCGTCGGTACGGCGTTCGTGCAGGTCGTCGGGTCCGACGGGGCGGTCCGGGACTCGTCGCGATCCGTCGACGACCCCGCGTTACTGGGTCCTGCGCAGTTCGCCGACGCACGCGAGGGCGACGTGGTGGTTATCCCGGCCAGCCGGGTCCAGCCTGGCCAGGACGGCACGCTTCGAGTGGTGGCAACCCAAGCGACCGAGGGATCGAACGGGGAGTGGGTCCTCGTTGCTTCGCCGACCCGTACGGTCGAGGACAGCACCGAGGCCGTCCAGTCGGTACTGCTGGTGGCCTACCCGTTACTGCTCGCGGCACTCGCCGCGTTCACGTACCGCTTGGTCGGTTGGGCTCTGCGGCCGGTCGAGTCGCTCCGGCAGGGCGCGGCAATGATCAGCGCCAGCGGACGCCAGGTCGGACGGCTGCCGGTGCCGGACGGCAAGGACGAGGTCAATCGCCTCGCCGTGACGTTGAACGACATGCTCGACCGGTTGGACGCCGCCCGCGCCCGGCAGCAGGCATTTGTCGCGGATGCCGCGCATGAGTTGCGGAGCCCGATCGCGAGTCTGCGCACGCAGCTGGAGGTCGCCGAGCGTCTGGACGAGGCACCGCTGGCCGACGACCTGATGGCCGACGTCGCTCGTCTCGGCCGGCTCGTCGATGACCTTTTGCTGCTCGCCCGGGCCGACGAGGGCGATCCGCAGCTCCGGCTCGTGGAGGCGGTCGATCTCGGCGTGCTGACGGCCGACGTCGCCCACGGCTATGCCAAGGCGCGGGTGCCGGTGACGTGCGCGGCCGATCCGAACGCGCTCACCCTGGGCGACCCGGTCGCGCTCCGGCGCGTGGTCGACAATCTGGTCGGCAACGCTGTCAAGCACGCCACCAGTCGCGTTGCCGTCACGGTCATCGAAGCCGACGACGGCCTGCGCCTGGTCGTCACCGACGATGGCCCGGGCATTCCAGCGGCCGACCGGGAGCGGGTGTTCGACCGCTTCACCCGGCTCGACAATTCGCGCGCCCGCAGTGACGACGACGGTGCCGGGCTCGGTCTTGCCATCGTCCGCGAGCTGCTCCGCCTGCACAACGGCGGCATCGCGCTCGGCGACGCCTCGCCCGGTCTGCGCGTCGAGGTGACCCTCCCGTCCGCCGGGCCAGACGGTGAACTGCGCAACGACCGGTTGAAGCCGACCGAGCGCAGCACCGCGCCGACGGCCGACGCCGGGCGCCTCTGACGCAGGGTGCCGTTATCGTACGGACTTCCACCGCGACGCCAGGACTGACCGGAGGGAGCGCCGCGATGACCGAGCCACGGCGACTCGAACGACCTCGGCACCTCGAACGATATGACTGGGTGCCCGGTCCACGCGGGGCCGACGGCCAGCAGGACGACGGGGCCGACCGCGGCTGGCCGTTCGACATTCCGGCCGTGGCGCAGCTGGTCTCCGAGGGTGGCTTCGAAGTGCCGGCCGGCGTCACGTTTCTGGTCGGCGAGAACGGTTCGGGCAAGTCGACACTCGTCGAGGCGTTCGCAGCGGCGTACCCGCGCCGTGGCGCCGAGTCCACGAGCCGGCTGAGCGTGACCGGCCCGCGCCCGAGTGCGGAGGACTCGCCGCTGCACCGCCATCTGCGGGCGCGCACACATCCGATGGCCGCGCCGGGCGGCTTCTTCCTGCGGGCCGAAGCGATGCATGCGTACCTCGCTGAGATCGACCGATCGCCGGCCGACCTTCGAGCGTGGGGTGGCGAGCGGGTCCAGTCGCGCTCGCATGGCGAGTCATTCCTGGCGGTTCTGCAGCATCGATTCGCCGATCGCGGCGTCTACTTTCTCGACGAACCGGAGGCGGCGCTGTCGTTCCGATCGAGCCTGGCGCTGCTCATGGTGCTCGACGCGATCCGGCAGGAGGGTTCCCAGGCCATCGTGGCAACGCACTCGCCGCTGGTCGCCGCGTTGCCCGGTGCGACGACGTACGAACTGGGGGAGTGGGGGATCCGTCGGGTCGACTGGCACGAACTCGACGTGGTCGCGAACTGGCGCGACTTTCTGGCCGCGCCGGGCCGGTGGCTGCGGCATGTCGTCGAGTCGACCGATTGATCCCCGGCCGGCGGCCTGCAGCCACTGGTGACTGCACTCCGCGCCGGTCACAGCGCTCCGCGTCGGTCAGAGACGGAAGTCGGCGGTGCGGAGCTTATCGACGAGATCGGCCGGGCCGTCGATGTCGACCTTCGCGGCCGACTGGCGCCCGGCAAAGAACAACGTCAGCTCGCCGGGATCGCCGGTCACCGTCACGGGCGGACCACCGGCGCCGGCGGTGATCGGTGGGAAGTCCGGGCTGAGCAGAGTGAGCCGGGCCGGGAACTTGCGTAGGCGCAGCCGTCCGGCCAGCCGTACCTGGGCATACAGAGCGGCCGCGAGACCGCGCGGAAGATCGCGCGGCGTCCAGCCGGGCGTCCCCCGGCGCACATCCTCGTGGTGGATGAAGAACTCGCCGGTGTTGACCATGCGGTCGACGGCCGAAGGTCCGGCCATAGACAGCCTGGGTGGATGCCGTACGCCGTCGACCACCCGGCCGAAATCGCCGGTCGCCGCGGCCGCGCGCACCTTTTCCCCATGTGCGGCCAGTGGTTTGATCACCGCGCCGGCGGACGCGTCGGGTCGGCGGTCCCGCACGAGCAGATGCGCCGCGAGATCCCGCGTCGTCCACCCGGCACACAGCGTTGGCTGATCGGGACCGACGGTGTCGAGGAGGTCGCAGAGCGTGGCCCGTTCGGCCCGCGCGAAATTGGGTTGGCCCATGTCGACGATGCTAGGTCGTCCACGCGTGCGGCGTTGTGGCGGGAAACACGCGTGCACGCGCGGTCGCCGTCATGAAAGGGTAAGGACCGCAACGGGGATGAGTCTGATACGGGGTGGGGATGCGGTCGGAACCGGGGGTGCTGGGTCAGGGGCTTCGCGTCTTACGTCAAGGGATCCGCGACGAACGACGGATGTTCACGTTCGCGGTGTCCGGAAGCTGCCTGTTCGGCCTGGCCACGGTCGCGACGGCGTACGTCGTCGGCAACGTCGTCGGTGATGTGATCGAGCCGGCCTTCGCCCACCATCGGGTCGACGAACATGCC
Organism: uncultured Actinomycetota bacterium; assembly: GCA_963724705.1. Taxonomy (GTDB): domain Bacteria; phylum Actinomycetota; class Actinomycetes; order Mycobacteriales; family Micromonosporaceae; genus DASQPR01. The sequence goes on along the minus strand of CAVRVS010000001.1, from coordinate 343,780 downwards.
TCACTCATGGGCGCGCTGGCCATCCTCGCGGTCGGCGCCGCGCGGGTCATCGGAATTTTCGGTCGCCGCCTCGGCGCCGGGTCGATGCAGTACCGGTTGCAGGCCCGCTATCGACGCGCCGTGACCAGGCGATATCTGGAGCTTCCGCTGGCTTGGCACCAGCGACACGCGACCGGGACGCTGTTGTCGAACGCGAACGCCGATGTAGAGGCGGCGTGGTATCCGATCGCGCCGCTGCCGTTCGCCGTCGGCACCGTGGTCATGCTGATCGGCGCGGTCGTGTCGCTGTTCGTCGTCGACTGGGCGCTCGCGCTGGTCAGCTGCGCAGTGTTCCCCGGGCTCTTCGGGGCGAATTTCTGGTACGCCCGCCGCATGTCACCGCGCATCGCGCGCGCCCAGCAACTGCGCGCCGAGGTGTCCGCCGCCGCCCACGAGAGCTTCGACGGCGCACTGGTCGTCAAGACGATGGGTCGGGAGACGTACGAAACCGATCGCTTCGGGGCGAAGGCCAGTGAGTTACGCGCGGCGATGATCAGCGTCGGTCGCGTCCGGGGGCTCTTCGATCCGATCCTCGATGCGCTGCCGAGCCTCGGCACGCTCGCCGTCCTCATCGTCGGTGGCGTACGGCTGGGCCAGGGCGCCGTGAGCCTGCCCGAGGTGATCAGTGTCGCGTTCCTGTTCAGCGTGCTCGCCGTCCCGGTCCGGGCGATCGGCTTCGTGCTCGGTGAGCTGCCCCGGGCGGCGGTCGGGTTCGATCGCGTACGCAATGTGCTGACCGCGACCGGCGAGATGCGCTACGGCACCAGTGCCCTCGACGGGCCGACCGGGGCGCGTGGCGGCGACCCGCTCGGCATCAGGTTCGAGCACGTTTCGTTTTCGTACGCATCCGGCCCGACCGTGTTGACCGACGTCACGTTTGCCGTCCCGCCCGGCGCGACGGTGGCTCTCGTCGGCCCGACCGGCTCGGGCAAGTCCACCATCGCGGCGTTGGCCGCCCGCCTGATGGATCCGGCCGGTGGGCGGATCGTGCTCGGCGGTCGCGCGCTGCCCGACCTCACCGCCGAGGCGCTCGCCGGCGCCGTCGCGCTCGTGCCGCAGGTGCCATTCGTCTTCGACGACACGATCGCCGGCAACGTCGCGCTCGAGCGGGCCGGCATCGGCGCGGACGCGGTTCACGAGGCGCTCTCGGTCGCCCAAGCCGACCGCTTCGTCGCCGCACTCCCGCACGGCCTCGACACGAGCGTCGGCGAGCGTGGCACGTCGCTGTCCGGCGGCCAGCGACAGCGGCTGACCTTGGCTCGAGCGCTGGCCGGGCGACCACGCCTGCTCGTGATCGATGACGCGACCAGCGCGGTCGACCCGCGCGTCGAGGCCGCGATCCTGGCCGCGCTGCGGGACCGCAATCGTGGGGCGACCGCGTCGATCCTCGTCGTCGCCTACCGCCGCGCCACGATCGCACTCGCCGACATCGTCGTCTACGTCGAAGCTGGCCGGGTCGTCGCGACCGGACCGCACGAGGAACTGCTGGCCACGGTGCCCGGGTACACCGCCCTGGTCACCGCGTACGAGATCGCCGAGATGGACGTCGACGCCGACGCCGTGGTGGCGGCGACGGATGACCGGCACAGTGACGACGAACGGGAGCTCGTGGGATGAGCGCGGACGTAGCGGCCGACCACACCGCCAACACGGACTCCACGTTTGCCATCCTCCGGCGCGGGCTGGCGCTGACCCCGCAGGTGCGGGCCGGACTGGCCGGCACGATCGGGCTGGCCGCGGTCGGCACGATCGGCAAGGTCGCCATCCCGGTCGCGATCCAGCAGGGCATCGACAAGGGACTGTCGGCTGACGGTGGACCCGAACATGCGGGTGCTGGTCGAGATCGTCGCCATCACGGTCCTCGTGCTGTCGATCACGCTCTACTGCACGTACCTGATGAACGTCCGGCTCTACACCGTGAGTGAGACGGCGCTGGCCAGTGTGCGGACCCGCACGTTCCGCCACATCCACGACCTGTCCATGCTGCATCAGCAGGCCGAGCGGCGGGGCTCGCTGGTCGCGCGCGTGTCCACCGACGTGGACCAGATCAGCCAGTTCCTGCAGTGGGGCGGCGTGATCCTGCTGGTCAGCGTCGGTCAGCTTGGGCTGACCACGATCGTCATGGCGATCTACTCGTGGCAGCTCACGCTGCTCGTATGGCTCGCGTTCCTGCCACTCGTCGTGGTGATCCGGCTCTTCCAGAAGCGCCTGTCCCGCCGCTACACGGCGGTCCGCGAGCGCGTCGGTGCGATGCTCGCCGCGGTCGCCGAGAGCGTCGTCGGGGCCAGCGTCATCCGCGCGTACGGCGTGCAGCAGCGGACCCGGGGGCGGATCGACGACGCCATCGAGGCCAACCGGAAGGCGCAGTACAAGGCGCAACGGACCAACGTCGTGAGCTTCGTGACCGGCGAGATCGCCACCGCACTCGCCACCGCCGGCACCGTCGTCGTCGGCGTGATCCTCGGCGTACACGGCTCGCTGTCGCTCGGCCAGTTGACCGCGTTCCTGTTCCTCGTCACTCTGTTCGTGCAGCCGGTGCAGATCGCGACCGAGGTATTGAACGAGGCGCAGAACGCGATCGCCGGGTTCCGCCGGGTGCTCGACGTGCTGGAGACGCCGCCGGACGTGGCCGACCCGGGTGACGACGGTCAGAGCCTGCCGACCGGTCCGGTGGAGATCCGCTTCGCCGATGTCGCGTTCGCCTATCCCGGTGGGCCTGAGGTGCTGTCGGACGTCGATCTCACGATCGCCGCCCGGACGAAGGTCGCTGTCGTCGGCGAGACCGGCAGCGGCAAGACGACGTTCGCGAAGTTGCTCACGCGCCTCATGGACCCGAGCCGTGGCGAGGTATCGCTGGCCGGCGTGCCGCTGCACGCGGTCGCGTTCGACTCGCTCCGCGAACGCGTTGTCATGGTGCCGCAGGACGGTTTCCTGTTCGACGCGTCCGTCGCCGACAACGTACGGTTCGGCGGCGAACACTCCGACCAGCGGGTCGCCGACGTGTTCGCCGAACTCGGGCTGCGCGACTGGGTGGCCGGCCTGCCCGACGGCGTACGCACTCCGGTCGGCGAGCGGGGCGAGGCGATGTCGGTGGGGGAGCGACAGCTCATCGCATTGGCCCGCGCCTACCTGGCCGATCCCGATCTGTTGGTCCTGGACGAGGCGACGAGCGCGGTCGACCCGGCCACCGAGGTCCGGCTGCAGAAAGCGCTGGAAAAGGTAACGCGTGGACGGACCACGGTGGCGATCGCGCATCGGCTATCCACCGCCCAGGCAGCCGACGAGGTCATCGTCGTCGACCGCGGGCGTGTCGTGCAGCGAGGTCCGCACGACGTGTTGGTGACCGAGCCGGATTCGGTCTACGGCCGCCTGCATGCGTCGTGGCTTGCCCAAACGCGCTGAGACGGAAGTGAACTCCTGAGGCGTCTGAAAACTTCACCTGTCACATGTCCATAAATTAGACAAATCGCGACCCATTGCGGGCAAGATGTCCGCATGGCCGTTTCCACCCTGCCACCCCGGCAACTTCCGCCCATCCCGCCCCACCGGCGTCGCCCGAGTCGCCGGGTGCTCGTCGTCGTCGGGGTGGCGGGCGGTCTGGTGGCGTTGGGTGCGGTCCTGGCGATCTGGGTGCCAAGCTCCAACAATCCGGCGGTGGCCAGCCAGCAGACGTCGCGCGGCACCGCCATCCAGGCCGCGCCGAATCCGGCCCCGGTGGTGTTCGATCCGAACGTCGGCGCGATCCTGCCCACTCATCGCGTGGTGGCGTACTACGCCGTGCCGGGCGCGCCTGCGACCGGGCCGGCATACGTGCCGTCGACCGCGATGCTGAAACGGCTGAAAGCGCAAGGCGCCGTGTATCAGAAGCTCGACCCGGCGCATCCCGTCGCGCTCGGCATCGACCTCGTGGTCAGCGTGCCCGACCGGTTCAAGGGCAGGAGCGGCACGTACAGCCACCATGTCGACGCGGCGACCATCCAGCAGTACGTCGACTTCTGCGAGAAGAACGACCTGCTGCTGTTCCTCGACCTCAACATCGGTTGGGCCGACCCGCTCACCGAACTGATGTCGTTTTCGCAGTACCTGAAGCTGCCCTTCGTCGAGGTCGCCATCGATCCGGAGTGGATGTTCCCGCGGCACAACGGGATTCCCGGCAAGAATCTGTCCAACGTTCGGGCCAGTGATCTGAATCCGCTGATCGAGGCCGTGGCCGATATGCCGATGAAGTATCACGTGCCACGCAAGATAATGATCATTCATCAGTACCGTGGCGACGGCGACGGCACCGCCAAGCCCTTCAACCCGGCCTCGGCGGAGATCGCCGACAAGCGCAATCTCGTCGACGACAAGCGCGTCGATCTCGTGATCCACATCGACTCGGTCGGCGGCTGGCCGGGCGACATCGGCGTGAAAGAGGGTCAGTACGAGAAGTGGGTCGCCGACGACATGGCGAAGTACGGCAACTTCCAGTACGGCGGATTCAAGATCTTCTACAAGCTCGAGGCGAGACACAAACTGATGACGCCGGCCCAGGTGATGTCGATGAAACCGGCGCCGATGGTCGTCACGTATGGCAACTAGCGGTTTCGTCGGGCGCGGGTAACTCCCCGATGCGGGCGATCACGGTCCGATCCCGCGGACAGGTCCACACCGGACCGGAGCGCTCATCGCTCACGGCCGTGAGCGGATGTGAGTCTCGGTGCCGGGGGCACTCCGGCCACACGACTGGACGCCCAGCCGTCCACAGCAGACCTTCGTGTACGAACTCCTGTACCTGATCGGCCACGCTGACGAGCTGGTCATCGGCCGCCTCTCCGACCATTACCGACACGCCTTGGCCGCCGCCGTCCGGAGAACGCAACATTGCTCCGACCTGGAACCCGGGATCGCCGACCCAGTCGTGGTCGTCGACCACGTTGGTCGGTAGGCCCGTCCGCGCCATGTCCGACATGACGACGCTCAGCGCCCGCGCTAGGTCCGCGTCCATCGCCTCATTGTGCCGTGATCTTGGGGAAAACGACCTATCCGGGCCCCGCGATACGTGGATATCCCCATGATCACGGGATCCGGCCGAAGCCTCTCGGCGCGCGGACGCGGCCTACGCGGGACGATCTAGCGCCAGCGGGCCGGTCAGATAGCGCTGCACGGTTGGCCCGACGGTGGCGACCACGGTGTCGATATCGGCGCTGGCCAGCGGCTCGATCTTGAGGACGAATCGGGTAAGGCCGAGGCCGATCATCTGCGACGCCACGAGCGCCGCTCGGATAGGCGCTTCGGCCGCGGGCACGTCCGCCTTTGCGATCACCCGCCGCAGGATCTGCGAGGTGAGGAATTCGCGCAACATCCGGGCCGACCAGTCGTGCGCGAGCGCGCTGCGTACGATCGCGACGAGTTTCGGGCCGCTGTGCGGGTCGCCCCAGACCGAGACGAACGTCCGGACCAACCGTTCACCGATCTCGGCGCGCTCGCCCTCCAGAATGGCCGGGATCAGGTCGCCCGGGTTGACCGGGGCGCCGACGGTCGCGAGGAACAGTTGCTCCTTCGGGCCGAAGTAGTGGTGCACGAGGGCCGGGTCGACGCCGGCGGCCGACGCGATGCTGCGGATCGACGCGCCGTCGAAGCCGCGGTCCGCGAACGCGGCGCGGGCCGCGTCGAGGATCGCTTCACGCGTGTCCGGGCTGCCCTTGCGGCGACCGGTGCGGGTCATCCGTACCCCCGTGATCCTGGTCAGTCCGTCCGCCGCCGCAACGTCGCCGCCGCGAGCGCAAGTGCGACGATCGCCGCGCCGACGACGATGCCGAGGTCCCGCCAGAGCAGCGCCGTCGGGCTGGCGTGCTGGCCGATCTCTTCGAGCGCCTGCACCGCGTAGGTCAGCGGCAGCACACGCGAGATCGCTTCGAGGAAACCGGCCATCTCCGCCCGTGGTGCGAACAGTCCACACAGAAACAGCTGCGGAAACACGATCGCCGGCATGAACTGCACGGCCTGGAATTCGGTCCGGGCGAAGGCGCTGGCGAGCAGCCCGAGGGCCATGCCCAGGATGGCGTCGGCGACCGCGACCAGGACGACCAGCCAGACGCTGCCGGCAATCGTCAGGTTGAACGCCCAATACGCCACCGCCGTCAGCACGATGGCCTGGATCGCCGCCACCAGACCGAACGCCAGCGCGTAGCCGAACAGCAGATCGAGCTTGGCCAGCGGCGTGGACAGCAGGCGTTCCAGCGTGCCGGACGTGCGTTCGCGCAGCATGGCGATGCTGGTGATGAGGAACATCAGCACGAACGGGAAGATGCCGAGCATGATCAGACCGACGTGGTTGAAGACCAGCGGTCGGTGGTCGAACACGTAGTAGACGAGCGCCAGAAGCAGCGCCGGTACGACGACGATCAGCGCGAGCGTCCGCTTGTCGTGTCGTAGTTGGCCCAGCACTCGCTCGGTGGTGCTGGCCAGGATGCGTGGGCTGAGGATTCCCGCCCCAGCAATCCGCGGAGTCGGGACGCGCGGGCTCGGGATCCGCGGATGGACAGTCTCTGCGCTCATGACGCACCCTCGCCGGCGGTCTCGCGGATCAAGGTCAGGAAGGCCGCGTCGAGGTCGTCGGCGCCGGTGCGTTCGAGGACCGCCGCCGGCGTGTCGTCGGCGATCACGGTGCCCTCGCGGATGAGGACGAGCCGCTGGCAGCGACCGGCCTCGTCCATCACGTGGCTGGACACCACGATCGTGGTGCCGGCCGCGGCCAGCTCGTGGAACCGCTGCCACAGGTCCTCACGCAGCACCGGATCCTGACCGACCGTCGGCTCGTCGAGCACGAGTACGCGCGGGTCGCCGAGCAGCGTGCACGCGAGGGACGCGCGGCTGCGTTGGCCGCCGGAGAGCGTGCCGACCAGCTGATCGGCGGCGCGGCTCAGCCCGACGTCGTCGATGGCCCGGTCGGCGTCGACCTTGGTCATGCCCGGGTAGAGAGTCGCGAAGTAGCGCGCGTTCTCCCGGACGGTCAGGTCGGCGTACACGCTCGGCGCCTGGGTGAGGTAGCCGACCGTACGCCGCAGCGCGGGCGCACCGGCCGGCTGCCCGAGCACGGTCACCGAGCCGGATGCGACCTTCTGCACGCCCACGATCGCGCGCATCAACGTCGTCTTGCCGCTGCCGCTCGGCCCGAGCAGCCCGGTGATGGAGCCGGTCGGGAGGTGCGCGTTCACCCCATGCAGCACCGTCCGGCCGCCTCGCGAGACGACCAGGTCGTCGACGGCTATCGCCACGTCCACGGTCACTCCCCTCCCGGTCTCGTAATTCAACGCTCGATGAAATCAACGCTAGATGAATTCGGTTCGCACGGTCAACACCCGGTTGAGCGGACATGCTCCGGACGGGCGGCCCGTCTTTACCGAACCCGTACGCGTTGGCGCGTTCTTCGTTTGCGGATCGGCCCGATGCTCATCCCGTCCGGTCGGTGCCACGCGTGCCGGCGAATCGACAAGGAGTCAGGAGCCCATGAAACGAGCAATCGCGCTCGGGAGGAAAAGGCGCCTCGCCGCCGTGCTACGCATCGGGGTTGCGGCGATGGCCGTGACAGTCGTGCTGACCGGCTGCGGCGTACGGGACCGCATCGCCGACCGATCGCAGCCCGCCGGTCGGCCAGCGACGACGTCCGACACGTCGACCCGGTCCACCGGCCCGGCCACGGGGGACACCGACCACCGGAACCGCCTCGACCGCCGCCGAACTGTCGTCGGTCGACCGGGCACTGTCCGGGATCGGGAGCACGTTGTCCGGCGTCGACAGCCAGATCACCCAGGCGGACAAGGCGGCCGACGGTGACAACTGAGCCAACAGTGACAACCGGGCCGACATTGGCAACCGGGCCGACAGTGACAACCGACCGGCGAGTTCCCCGCCGGACCCGGACGTGGCTCGTGCGCCCGGCCGTCGCGGTATCGGCGGCCATTGCGGCGGCCGTGGCAATCGCGATTCCCACGACGGCGTTCGCCGACGCGTTGACGCCGGCGGTCACCGCGACGTCGCCGACGGCAGCCGCGCCGTCGTCGCCGGACAGTCCACCGCCCGGAGCGGGCCTGCCAGCATGGCAGAAGTCCGTCGACGTGCGGATCAACCTGCGTCTCGCGACGTTGAGCAGCCTCAACGCCGCGATCGGCGCGGCCACCAACCTGAGCGCCGCCGACCGGTCGACGCTTGCCGGGCTGGTCAGTGCCGACAAGAGCGGACTCACTGCGCTCAAGGCCCGCGCCGACGCCGAGACGACCGTGGCCGCCGTACGGTCCGACGCGCGCGCCATGATCGACGACTACCGCGTGTACCTGCTCGTCGTCCCGAAGGTCCGGTTCACCGTCGCCGCCGACGCCGAGACCGCCGCGATCACCAAGCTGCGTACCGTCCACGACGATCTGGCGAAGGTCGCGGCGCAGCTCGCGGCCGGCGGAAAGGACACGTCGACCGAGACCGCGCAGCTCGCCTCGATGGCCCAGCAACTCGACGCCGCGGCATCGGCGCTGACCGGACAGGTGGGCACGTTGTTGGCGATCCAGCCTGGGCCGAACGGCGACGCCATCCACGCGAAGGTCGTGGCGGTGCGGTCCGCGGTGCGCGGCGCTCGCGATCGACTCCGGGCCGCGGTCGCGCTGGCAAAACGGGTACGGGTCGAGCTGGCGGCGTTAGCCGGCGGCTGACGAGCGGCCGAGCGAACCTGAAATGCGGCGCCGGCACTCCTCGCCTTTCCGGGGGCTGAGTGCCGGCGCCGGATCGTCACCGGAGGTCGGGTCACGCGGCCGCCATCACCCGGCTCGGCACGGGCGCGACGCGTGCGGGACAATCGATCACGTGTCCGCATCGCAGTCAGTACCTCCGCCCGTAGCGCTGTCCACCGGCCTTGACCCGCTCGTCGCCGCGCGGCTCAAACGCGACGCGGCCGGGCTGGTGCCCGCGATCGTCCAGCAGTACGACAGTGGCGCGGTCCTGATGCTTGCCTGGATGAACGATGCCGCACTCGCGCGTACGCTGGCGAGCGGTCAGGCGACGTACTGGTCGCGGAGCCGGCAGACGCTGTGGGTCAAGGGCGAGACGTCCGGCAACCGCCAGGCGGTGCACTCGGTCACGCTCGACTGCGACGGCGACACGTTGCTCGTCCGCGTCGATCAGACCGGGCCGGCCTGTCACACCGGCGCGCCGACGTGCTTCGAGGACGTCCTGCTCGTCGATCCGGCCGACCTCGCCGATGCGACTGACTTCGCCGATGCGACCGAACTCGCCGACGCGCCCGACCTCGCCAACCCGATCGAGGAGGCGCGATGACCGACGGGGTGATCACACCGAGCGAGTCGACGTTCCGGCGGCTGGCCGCGTCACACCGCGTCGTGCCGGTTACGCGCCGGTTGCTGGCCGACGGGGAAACTCCGATCGGCGTCTACCGCAAGCTGGCCGGTGGTCCGGGCAGCTTCCTGCTCGAATCGGCCGAGCACGGCGCGACCGCCGGCGGCATGGCCTGGTCCCGCTACTCGTTCGTGGGCGTACGCAGCGTCGCGACTTTGACGAGCGCCGACGGAGCCGCGGTGTGGCTCGGCGCGCCCCCGCCCGGCCTGCCGACGCAGGGCGACGCGGTCGAGGTGCTCCGAGCGACGGTCGCCGCGCTCGCGTCGGCGGAGCAACCGGAGACTGGCGAGGACTTGCCGCCGCTCACCGGTGGACTCGTCGGATTCCTCGCGTACGACATCGTCCGGCGCTTCGAACGCCTGCCCGATCTGACGACCGACGATCTGCACGTGCCGGACCTCGGCATGATGCTCGCCACCGACCTTGTCGTCCTCGATCACTTCACCGGCACGGCGCTGCTGGTCGCGAACGTGATCGTGGCGCCCGACGCGGACGAGGCGGCCCACCTCGCCGGCTATCACCAGGCGATCGGCCGGCTCGATGCGATGACGACGGCGCTGGCGCGCCCGACCCCGCCGATGGTGTCCACGGTCACCGTCAGCGCGGCCGGCCGGAGCACGTCACGGACGCCCGAGGGCCTGCACCAGAAGGCGGTCGAGCAGGCGAAGGAAGCGATCCGCGACGGCGAGGGCTTCCAGATCGTCGTCTCCCAACGGTTTGAGCGCCGTACGGAGGCCGATCCGCTCGACATCTATCGGGTGCTGCGGATGACGAACCCGAGCCCGTACATGTATCTGCTGCGGTTCGACGAGTTCGATGTCGTCGGCTCGTCGCCGGAGGCACACCTCAAGGTCACCGGCCGGCGCGCGCTCCTGCATCCGATCGCCGGCACCCGCTGGCGCGGCGCGACACCGGAAGAGGACGCGAACCTCGCGGCCGAGCTGCTGGCCGACCCGAAGGAACGGGCCGAGCACGTGATGCTCGTCGACCTCGGCCGCAACGACCTCGGCCGCGTCTGCCAGCCGGGCACCGTCGAGGTGCCGGAGTTCGCGACGATCGAGCGCTACAGCCACGTCATGCACATCGTGTCGACGGTCGTCGGCGAGTTGGAGCCGGATCGGTCGCCGTTCGATGCGCTGGTCGCGACGTTCCCGGCCGGTACGCTCTCCGGCGCGCCGAAGGTCCGGGCAATGGAGATCATCGAGGAGCTGGAGCCGACGCGGCGCGGCCTCTACGGCGGGATCGTCGGCTACTTCGGCTTCGGCGGCGACCTCGACACCGCGATCGCGATCCGTACGGCTTTGCTGCGCGACGGCGTCGCGTACGTGCAGGCCGGCGGTGGCGTGGTCGCCGATTCCGAGCCGTCGGCCGAGGAGCAGGAGACGGTGAACAAGGCGGCCGCCGTACTCGCCGCGATCGCCACGGCCGAAACGTTGCGGCCGGCCCGATGACCGAGCCAGGTCCGGCCACCCCGGTCGGCAACACCCCGATCGACGCGGCGAACCGACGCGCGGCGCGGCGCGGACTTGCCACCGCGGTGCTCGCGTGTGTCGTCGGGGCGGCGGTGGCCTTGTTCGCCGCGACGCGGACCTGGACAACGACGACCCAGCGCCAGGCACCGCCGCTGCCGGACAAGCTCGTCGACCACACCGGCGCCGCACTGATCGGCTGGCTGCCGGCGCTGGCGCTGGTCGGTCTGGCCGGCGCCGGCGCGCTGCTCGCCACGCGGGGTCGCGTACGTACGATCATCGGGCTGCTGCTCGTGCTGGTCGGGCTCGGCGTAGTGGCCGGCGCGATCGACGGTCTCGACCTCGCCGCTGGCGCCTGGCCGGTGATCGTCGGTGTCGGCGGTCTCGGCATCGCGTGGGCGGGACTGTCGGCGGCCCGGTCGGGCACCACCTGGCCGGCCATGGGTGCGCGCTACGAACGCGCGGCCGGGCCGGTCGCGGCGAACGCCGGCGCCACGGCCGGTGCATCGATAACGGAAGCGTCCGCGGCGGACGGCAGCGGTTCGACGGCGTCATCCGAGCGCGCCACCACGGCCGGGCGTCGTGCCCGTACCCCCGTTTCGATGTGGGATGACCTGGACCGCGGCGTCGATCCCACCGACCGCGAAGCCTGAGCGCCGACTGGCTGTCGCAAATATTTGCCGCGACGCGGCGTGACTACAAGACTGTCCGGGTGAACTCGATCTACGATCTCGCGCTCGGCTATGAAATCGCCTTCAGCTATCGGGACGTGCCGAGAGAGATCGACGCACTGGTGCGGATGTCCGGACGGGAGCCGCGGGCCGTCGTGGAATTGGCGGCCGGACCAGCCGAGCACGCGATCGAATGCGCGAAACGGGGCTGGCGGGCGACTGCCATTGACCTGTCGCCGACGATGCGCGACCGGGCCCGGGCCAACGCCGCCGCGGCCGGGGTCAGCCTCGACGTGATCGACGCCGACATCCGGAACTTCACGCTGGCGGAGCCGGTCGACCTCGCGTTGTGCATGATCAGCTCGATCTCGTACGTGCTCACGCTCGACGACATGATCGCTCACCTGACGGCGGTACGACGGGCGCTGGCGCCCGGCGGCTGCTACATCATCGAGGGCAGCCATCCGACGGAGCAGTTCGGTGCGAAGGCGACGCAGGCGTCCTGGACCTGCACCCGGGACGGCATCGAGGCGACGCTCGCCTGGGGTGCGGACAGCGACGTCATCGACCCGGTCACCCAGCTCACGCCGCTGCACGTGACGCTCAGCATGACCGGGCCGAGCGGCACCGAGTCGATCACCAGCATCGAGCCGGACCGGTTCTGGACGCGCGACGAGATGCACGCCGCGGCCCGGCTCGCCGGCATGCGCGTGGACGGCGAGTTCGGCGATTTCGACGGCGGCGCGCTCGGCGATCCGGATGCGTGGCGGATGATCCACGTGCTGCGCTCGGCCGGATGACGGCCCGGCTCACCTGGGCCGAGGTCTGCGCGCGGCGGCTGGAGCGACACGCTCTGACGGCGCCCTCGGAAGGCGCGATCGACGACGTGGTCGCGGCGATATGCGGCGCGCACGCCCAGGTCCCCTCCGCCGCCGAACTGTCCGTCGGGCTCCGGCTGGCCGGATCAACACGTACGGACGTCCGCGACGCACTGTGGACGCACAAGAGTCTGGTCAAGACGTACGGGCCGCGGGGCACCGTCCACCTGTTGCCGGCGCGGGATCTGCCGATGTGGACCGGCGCGCTGTCGGCCATCCCGGCACCCCCGACATCGTTGCCCGAGTCCGGAGGCTTGACGCCGGCGCAAACCGAGGACGTGCTCGCCGCCGTCGCGACCGCGCTCCGGGACGCCGAGCTGACCGTGGACGAGTTGGACGAGGCGGTCGTGGGTGCGACCGGCGCGTGGGCGGCGGATCCGGTCGTGCCCGCGTTCGGCGACTGGTGGCCGCGGTGGCGGCAGGTGATCCACATCGCCGCGCGCCGAGGCGTGCTGTGCTTTGGCCCGAACCGGGGGCGCCGCGTCACGTACACCGATCCGGCGGCTTGGATGCCCGGATTCCGGCCGGAGGACGGCGCGACGGCCGCGGCGGAAATGGTGCGCCGCTACCTGTACGCGTACGGTCCGGCGACGCCGTACGAGTTCGCTCGATGGTTCGGTGCGCCGAGGGCGTGGTGCGTGGAACTCTTCGCCGCGATGCGGGCCGAACTCGTTCCGGTCGTCATCGAGAACGTCGTTGACGAACGCTCACCCGCGTGGGTGCTGGCGGGCGACGACATCGCATCGGCCGAACCGCTCGCTTCGAGCGTGCGGCTGTTGCCCTACTTCGACGCGTATACCGTCGGCTGCCATCCACGTGACCTGCTCTTCCCCGGTACGGCGGCGACACGGGGGTTGACCCACGGCCAGGCCGGCACGTTCCCGGTCGTGCTCATCGGTGGAACCGTCGCCGGCATATGGCACCACCGGCTGTCGGGGCGGCGGGTGCGAGTCGTCGTCGAGCCGTTCGGATCTCTCACCGCCGCGGCCCGCCGCGAACTCGACGAACAGGTCACGCGCATCGGCGACATTCTCGAGGCGAAACCCGAGCTGACCATCGGTACGGTCACCGTCTCGGCGCACAAGTGACCGGCGCGGCGATCGTCGCGGTCACATGCCGCCGGCGGCCCGGATCGTCGTGCCGGTGACGTACGACGCTGCCGGGCTGAGCAGCCACGCGATGACCTCGGCGATCTCCGGCGGCTCGCCGGCACGACGCATCGGGATGCGGTCGGTCACCCGATCCGGTCGGTCGGCCATGCCGGACACCGCGTGGATATCCGTACGAACGATGCCCGGTGCGACGCCGTTGACCCGGATCCCGTCGGCCGCCAGTTCTTTCGCGAGCCCGACAGTCAGCGCATCGATGGCCGCTTTGCTCGCCGCGTAATGCACGTACTCGCCGGGGCTGCCGAGAGTCGCGGCGGCCGACGAGAGGTTCACGATCGCACCGCCTCGGGTGAGCGTACGGGCGGCCACCCGGGCGCAGAGCAGCGCGCCGGTGACGTTGACGTCGATGACCCGCCGGATGTCGTCGGGCCGTAGATCGGCCAGTCGGCCCATCGGGGAGGTTGTGCCGGCGTTGTTCACGAGAGCCGTGATCGGACCCAACTCGGCCGCCGCCGTCGCGAACAGCGTCTCGACATCCTCGTCAACCGCGGTGTCGACGCGGACCGCGACGCACCGCGCGCCGGCGTCGGTCACCTGGGCGACGACCCGGTTGGCTGACGCCTCGTCGGCGCGGTATCCGATCGCGATGTGGTGACCATCCTCGGCGAGGCGTCGGGCCGTCGCGGCGCCGATGCCCCGGGAACCGCCGGTGATGATCGTGACCTGCTCCACGCGACCCACGCTAGTCGACGCGCCGCCGCTTGCCGGTTGCCGGTGGCCGGCGGCCGGCGGCCGCGACCATTGACCGCAGCCGCTCGACGTTAGTCGCGTCGCCCGCTCGCGGGGTGCTCGCGGAGGTAGCTGTCCCATGGTTGGGTCGTCGTCGCGGTCGCCGCCGCGCGCAACGGTGCGAGCTCGCTGTCGTGGAGCCCGGCCGACACCGCCAATTCCAACATCGACTCGACCTGCGCGTCGAGTGCCGCGATCGCGTCCGTACGGTCGCCGTCGTAGGACTCGGCCGCGGCACGCAGCATCCGGACCGCCCGGATCAGTGCCAGGGCGACCTGCGGGTGCGGGGCGGCGTACCGGCCGATCTGGCCGTACGCGTGCGTGACGTACTCGCCGTGATCGAGATCCCACGGCGTCAGCAGTACGCGACCCTCGTCGTCGCGCTGCGCCTGGGCGGGCAGGTCGGCTTGGATCAGCGGCCGCATGACCGACGACACGCGGAGGATCACCTCGATCGCGGTGGTCTGGTCGTTCACCGCCGGCGACAGTGCGCGCAGCCCGATGTCGTTCAGCTGGCGCAGGCCGAAGTCGATGTCCTGCTGCATCGTGCGCGCCACACCGATGATGGCCGCCTCGGCGACCAGCCGCGCCGTCTCCGTGGCGCTCGCCGCATCCGGCCTCGGCCAGATCCGGGCCAGTGGCTCGCCGCGGACGAGATACGCGCCGACCCGGGTCTCCAACCGCACGACGCTGCCGGCCGGGACGGCGGCCAGCACGGCCCGGCGGCTGATCTGCTGGACCCAGCCGTTCTCGTGGGCGCCGACGACCAGCGGTGCGCCTAACGTGGTGAGATCGGGGACATCGATCGGCGCGCCGCACCGCTCACCCATGCGCGATCCGTACGGGAGGCCGTCGATCAGTGCGAGCGCCTCGTTCTGGATGCGTTCCATGATCCGGCCGACGTACTGCCGGCGCGTGATGCGATTCAGATATCCGACGATGGCGAGGATCGACGCGAGGGCGAGAGCGATCGCGAGCGCCATGGTCACCGTCGGTGCGTGCTCGGCCGACGTGTCGAGGCCGCTGAGCGCGAGCACG
The DNA here is from genome assembly GCA_963724705.1 of uncultured Actinomycetota bacterium. Lineage (GTDB taxonomy): Bacteria > Actinomycetota > Actinomycetes > Mycobacteriales > Micromonosporaceae > DASQPR01. Next base: position 328,403 of record CAVRVS010000001.1, on the reverse strand, counting down.
CAGTACGCGAACGTCGTGAGCAGCAGGCCGATCAACACCTGGCCGACGCGGTCCCGCCAGAACGTCCGCAACACTCGCGGGGAGAACTGCCCGCTGGCCAGTTGTAGCGACACAACGAGCAGGGAAAACACGACGCCGGCGGTCGTGATCGTGGCACCGGCGATGGTGGCCAGCAGCGTCTGGGCCGCATCGGGCGACATGTTGAATGTATCGAGCCACCCGACGGAGACGTGCTCGTCGATGATGCGGGCGATCCGTTGCAGAGCGATGCCGGCGATGAGCAGGAGGAGCGGCAGGAACAGCAGACTTTCGCGCAGGCGATCGGACAGCGCGCGCTGGCGCAGCCGTCGAACGTGTGGCGCGACGCTTTCCTCGGCGTCCCCCATGATCTCGTACAGTAGCCGCCGGGCGTGGAGCCTGGGCTTGTTAGCGGCGTCATGCCAGGATGGCGGCATGGCAGCGCACCGGATCCGCCGGCGACACGGTCGCCCGCGTGGGCACCCGCGCTGATGTATCCGCGCCAGTTCACCCATCTGGACGGCCACAACGCCTATGAGGTGTTGGGCGTCGGTACGTGGGCGACCCGATCCGACATCGAGCTGGCCCGGCGCCGACTGGCCGGGCAGGTGCACCCGGATCTGCCGACCGGTGATGCCGCGCGGATGTCCCTGGTGAACGCGGCCGCGGCGATCCTGCTCGACGAGGCGCAGCGGGACGCGTACGACGCCTACCTTGCGTCGTTGTCACCGGTCCGCCGTTCCGCACCACGGCCGGTCGACCGGACTCCGTCGTCGAGCCGCGACCAACATCGCGACCCGCCGCGGGCACAGCCGCGCGATCCCCATCGCGACCTCAATCGCGGTCTGTTCGGTGATCCGAGCGCCGTGCGGGACCGGTCGACGCGCCTGGGCAACGGGGCCGGCGACCGACTGGCCGAGCCAACGTCGCCGACGCCGTACGGGCGGCCTGGTTCGCGCGATGGTTCCGACCTAGACGAGGACCGGGATCGACGTCCCCGTCCGACCCGAGGTCCGATGCGCGGTCCAACTCGTGGTCCGGCACGGCCAGACGGTAGGCCCACGACCGAGGCGTGGGGCAGCGAGCCACGGGAACCGGGTCGGGCGCAGCGACGCCGGCCGTCGCCTGGACCGTCCCGAGCCCGTACCAGTCGGATCGGTCCCGTGGTCCCCCCGTGGGAGGACGAGCCCTACAACGGACCGCGACCGGCGTTGCGCTGGCAGCCGCCGCCACCCGGTCCGATCGCACGGTGGCGCGCGAGTCGACGTCAGGCCCGGCTGCTCGCGCGCGGAGACCGGCCACGACGGCTGAAGGCGGGTAGCCCGATCCCGGTGCTCGGCCTCTTCGTGATGATCGTTGCCATCTGCGCCATCGGTGGCGCCGCGCTCGGCTATAGCGCCGCCGGCGGATCGTCACCGTCGCCCACCACATCACCGAGCACGCCCGCGACGGCCCCGACACACCCGCGACCGTCACCGACCGGTCACCACAAGTAGCCGTACATTATGCCGCATGGCTTTGCGGTGACCCTTGCCATACCCCGGACACCCGGCCGAGATGCCGCCACCTAGCATCGGTCCATGACACCCGGAGAGGGGAGTCCGATGTCGGGGCCCGGCCAAGAGAGCGTGCTGGCGGAGATTCTGGCCGGCGTGCGCGAGGACGTCGCCGAGCGGCAGGAGAAAGTGCCGCTCGACCACGTACGAGAAATGGCCGCGGCCGCGGCGCCACCACTCGACGGATACAACGCGCTGCGCGCGCCCGGCGTCGGCGTCATCGCCGAGGTGAAGCGCGCCTCGCCGTCCCGGGGTGCGCTGGCCGCCATCGAGGACCCGGCCGAGCTGGCTTGCGAATACGCGCTCGGCGGCGCTCGGTGCGTCTCGGTGCTGACCGAGCAGCGATGGTTCGGTGGGAGCCTCGATGACTTCGCCGCCGTCCGGGCCGCAGTCGGTGTTCCGTTGCTGCGTAAGGACTTTGTCGTATCCGCGTACCAGGTGCACGAGGCGCGGGCGTACGGCGCCGACCTCGTCCTGTTGATCGTCGCGGCGCTGGAGCAGAACGCACTGGAGGGGTTGCTCGAACGCGTCGAGTCGCTCGGCATGACCGCACTCGTCGAAGTGCACGACGAGGACGAGGCCGATCGGGCGCTCGCCGCCGGAGCGCGCGTCATCGGAGTCAACGCACGCAACCTCAAGACATTGGAGATCGACCGTACGGTGTTCGAACGGATCGCGCCCGGCCTGCCGGGTCACGTGGTGAAGATCGCCGAGTCGGGCGTCCGCGGACCGCACGACCTCATCAAATACGCATCGGCCGGCGCGGACGCCGTGCTCGTCGGCGAGGGTCTCGTGACGCAGAAGAGCCCCCGTGATGCGGTCGCCGAGCTGGTGACGGCCGGCAGCCACCCGGCGACGCCGAGGCCGGCCCGATGACCGCGGCGACGTCGGCCGAGCGCGGTGCCGCCGCATTCGCGTCGGCGGCCGGTCTGGTGCCGGGTCCGGACGGACACTTTGGTCGGTTCGGCGGCCGGTTCGTTCCTGAGGCGCTGATCAAGGCGCTGGACGAGCTGGACGCGGTCTACCGCCACGCGATGGCCGACGAGGCGTTCCAGGTCGAGTTCGCCCGCCTGTTGCGTGACTACGCCGGCGTGCCGAGCAAGCTCTACGACGCCACTCGTCTGTCGGCCGAGGTCGGCTCCGGAGCACGCTTCCTCCTCAAGCGCGAGGATCTCAACCACACCGGCGCGCACAAGATCCGCAACGTACTGGGTCAGGCACTGATCACCCAACGGATGGGCAAGAAGCGCATCATCGCCGAGACCGGCGCCGGCCAGCACGGCGTTGCGAGCGCGACCGCCGCCGCGCTGTTCGGCTTCGAATGCGTCGTGTACATGGGCGAAGAGGACACCCGGCGACAGGCACTGAACGTCGCGCGGATGGAGATGCTGGGTGCCACCGTCGTGCCGGTCACCCACGGTTCGAAGACGCTCAAGGACGCGATGAACGAGGCGCTGCGCGACTGGGTCGCCAACGTCGAGACCACTCACTACTTGCTGGGTACGGCGGCCGGACCGCACCCGTTCCCGGCCATGGTCCGCGATTTCGTACGCGGCATCGGGGTCGAGGCCCGGGCACAGTGCCTGGACCTGACCGGGCGGCTCCCGGACGCCGTCTGCGCGTGCGTGGGTGGCGGGTCGAACGCGATCGGCATCTTCCACGCGTTCATCCCGGACTCGTCCGTCGGGCTCTACGGCTTCGAGGCCGGCGGTGACGGCGTCGAGACCGGCCGGCACGCCGCGGCGATCTCCGGCGGCGGGGTCGGCGTGCTGCACGGCACGCGCAGTTTCGTCCTGCAGGACGAGGACGGACAGACGATCGAGTCACACTCCATCTCGGCCGGCCTGGACTACCCGGGCGTCGGGCCGGAGCACGCGTGGCTCGCCGACGTCGGCCGGGCCGACTACCAGTCGGTGACTGACCGCGAGGCGATGGATGCGTTCGCACTCCTGTGCCGGACCGAGGGCATCATCCCGGCGATCGAGAGTGCGCATGCGCTCGCTGGGGCGATCCGCATCGCGCCAAAGCTCGGTCCGGACGCGACGATCATCGTCAACCTGTCCGGCCGCGGTGACAAGGACGTCACGACGGCTGGCAAATGGTTCGGCATCCTCGACGACGAGGCGGCGGCCCAGTGACTGTTCCCAGCGCCTCAGGGACTGTCGCGAGCGGTGCCGGGGCGACGAACTCGGCGGCCTCAGCCCGTCCGGCGAGCCACCTTCAAGTCGTGTTCGACAAGGCGAAGGCCGAGGATCGTGGCGTCCTCGTCGGTTGCATGCCGGCGGGGTTCCCGACCGTCGAGCGCGGCATCGAGTCGATGCGGGCGATGGTCGACGCCGGCGCGGACATCGTCGAGGTCGAACTCGCCTACTCCGACCCGGTCATGGACGGTCCGGTCATCCAGCGGGCCAGCGAGATCGCGCTGGCCGGCGGCGTACGGACGGCCGACGTGATCCGCTCCGTCGATGCGGTCGCGTCCGCCGGCGCGACGGTGATCCTCATGACCTATTGGGCACCGATCGAGCGCTATGGCGTGGCCCGCTTCGCCCGCGACTTCGCCGCGGCCGGTGGCGCCGGGATCGTGACGCCCGACCTCATCCCGGATGAGGCGGCGGAGTGGATCGCGGCGGCCGACGAGCATCACCTCGACCGGATCTTCCTTGTCGCGCCGTCGTCGACCGACGCCCGCATCGCGTCCACGGTCGAGGCGTGCCGGGGTTTCGTGTACGCGACCAGCGTGATGGGGGTGACCGGCGCCCGTACGCAGACCTCCGACGCGGCACCGGCGCTGGTCGAGCGGGTCCGGTCGGCCGGGGACATTCCGGTCGGCGTCGGGCTGGGCGTTCGCGACGGGGCACAGGCGGCCGCGGTCGCCGGTTATGCCGACGCCGTGATCGTCGGCAGCGCGCTCGTGTCGTGTGTCCTCGACCGCCTCGACGATCCGGCGGCCGGCCGCGACGCGCTCGCACGGCTCACCGCGGACCTGGCCGACGGCGTACGTCGCCGGTAGTTCCGTCGTCCGGCGGCCCAGCGTGAGCTAGGGCGTAGCGGAGGCGGAGAACGCTGCCACCGAGGCGGCCACCGCATCCTGCTCGTCGTCGCTGTCGCCGATTGCATCGGGAATGTCCGGTTCGGCGTCACGTTCGACGACGCGCAGCATGCCGGCCCGCCCAGCGCTGGCGTCCGCCACCGCCGCCCGGCTGACCGGGGTCATCGGCGCCGGCAGGTCGTCGGCGTCACGCCAACAGACCCGCGCAATTCGACTGGGGGAGTTGACCATGACCTCGCCCTCGACCGTCGCCCGGAAAACGTGGACAAGCACGTCCGGAAGCGCATCCTCGATCGAGCCGTTCGTCCCGGTCAAGTGGTACAGACCGACAAGATCGATCAGAGTGGCGTCGGCGCCCATTTCCTCGCAGATGTCCCGGACTGTGGCGTGCAGCGGAGACTCGCCTGGGTGGATCTTGCCACCGGGAAGTCCCCACCAACGATGCCCCTGGCTCTGCTGGCACAGGAGCACACGGCCGGCCGGATCGGTGATGACGGCCGCCACGGCCGTCGTGAACTGGCTCATGACGAAAGCCTAGAACCGGACAGCGGGCGAAGCCACCCGCACGTTCGGATCCCATCAGCGGTAACCTTTCGCGCGTGAACCTCGCGAGCATCCCGAGCCCCAGCACATCCGTGTGGCACCTGGGATTTCTGCCCCTTCGTGCGTACGCGGTGTGCATCGTGCTGGGAATCATCGCAGCGGGGTACATCACGGAGCGGCGGATGCGCGCCCGAGGCGCCGCGCCGTACGCCATCCTCGACATCTCGGTGTGGGCCGTCCCGTGCGGGATCATCGGGGCGCGGATCTACCACGTCATCACCTCGCCGCAGCTCTATTTCGGCAAGGGTGGCAACCCGGTCGGCGTGTTCTACATCTGGCAGGGCGGCCTGGGCATCTGGGGCGCGGTCGCCGGCGGAGCGTTCGGAGCCTGGGTAGCCGCACGACGGCTCGGGATCCCGCTGTCGTTCGTCGCCGACGCGCTCGCGCCGGGGCTTCCGGTCGCGCAGGCGATCGGCCGGTTCGGCAACTACTTCAACAACGAGCTGTACGGTCGCCACACGACGCTGCCGTGGGGCCTGCGCGTCCACGCCGAGATGGTCGACGGTAAGGCGGTCCCGGTCGAGGGTCAGCTCTACCTCCCCGGTCTGTATCACCCGACGTTTCTGTACGAGGTGATCTGGGATCTGGGCGTCGCGCTGCTCGTCTATCTCCTCGATCGGAAGTTCAAGTTTGGCCGCGGGCGGGCCTTCGCGGTCTACGTGATGGCCTATACGGCCGGGCGCGCCTGGATCGAATACCTGCGCATCGACGAGGCGAACCACTTCCTCGGGCTGCGGATCAACGACTGGGTCTCGCTTGATTGTCTTCCTGGGCGCGCTCATCTACTTCGTACGGGTGAAAGGTCCGCGGTTGATCCTGACCCCGCCGGACGACGACGCCGGGCCGACCGCGGTCGATGCGGAGCCGACGGTCGAGGCGGCCGACGGCGACGCGCCGGGCAATGGCGCCGACGCCAGCGATGACGACGCGACCGGTACCGGTCCGCCGAGTGCGCGCGGTAAACCTGCCGCCACCGGTCCGCCGGGGGCCGACGACGAGGCGGCCGATGGCGATGCGGTGCAGGCGTCGCCCCGCCGCCGAGACGAATCCGACGGCGACGACCGGTCCGGCAACGGCGGCGCGGCTCCGTCCGCGTCCGCGACGAAGCAGTAGCCGTGCCGACGGCGGTCGTGGTCGGTGCGGGCATCGGCGGGCTGGCGGTCGCCGGCGCTCTCGCGCGCCACGACTGGAACGTCACGCTGATCGAACGGGCCGATCGGCTCAGCGCCGACCAGGCCGGCCTCCTGCTCTGGCCGTCGGGCGTGAGCGCCCTGCAGCGGCTCGGCCTCGCCGGCGGCCTCGACGCCATCGCTTCTCCCGTCCACGACCGCGGCGTGCGCCGACCCGACGGCAGTTGGCTGGTACGGCCGGCCGAAGTTGCCGGGGACGCCGAGACGCCGCTGGTCGTACGCCGGGCCGACCTGCACGACGCGCTCGTCGCCGGTCTCGGCCGCCGGGTCGACATCCGTACCGGCGTGACCGTACGGACCGCTCACGTGCCACCGTCCGCTCCGCCGACCGTGGTGGGTGGCGGCCAGACCTGGCAGGGCGATCTCGTCGTCGGGGCGGACGGGGTCGACAGTGCGATCCGCCGGCGGCTGGCGCCCGAGGCCACCGTGGTGTCGGCCGGCTGTACGGCCTGGCGGGCGCTGATCCCCTGGTATCGGGCCGCCGGGTTGGTGGAGTTGCTCGGCCGCCAGTCGGTCGGCGCCACCGGCGGCGAAACGGTCGGCGGCGGTCACCGCTTCCGCTATGCCGTGGTCGGCCACCGTGGCTCGGCCAGTTCGGCGTCGCATGGCGGCATCTACTGGACGGCGACGGTGCCCGGAGCCGCCCGCCCCGAGTCGCCGGATGCTCAGCTGGCGCTGTTGCGACGCTGGTTCGCCGATTGGCACGCCCCGATCGGCAATCTCATCGCCGCGACCGGCCCGGCCGACCTGATCCAGCACGAAGTCGGCGAGCTGTGGCCGGTGCCGCGGACGTTCGCCGTCCGGGCTGGCAGCGGCGGATATGCGCTGGTCGGCGACGCCGCGCACGCGATGTCCCACCACCTCGGCACCGGCGCCTGTCTCGCGCTCGAAGACGCCGCGGCGCTGGTCGAGTCCGTCGGCGCGGCCGGGTCAGGCCGACCCGGCGATATCGCCGGCATGCCGGCGGCGCTGGAGCAGTATGCGCACCACCGCCGCCGGGACGTGATCCGCATCGGTCGGCAGTCACGCCGGGTCGGCGCCGCGCTCGCGACCACGCGCACGTCGGTTCGCGAGCGGGACGCCGCGATCGGGCTCGCGCCCGGCCCGTTCGGCCGCGCGTCGCAGGCGCTCCGGGGCCTGCGTCGCCAGTAGCCGGCGCGCCGAGGCCTGCGCCGCCCGCAGTCGGCCCTGGATCGACCGTAGCCCGGTCGCCGCGTCGAAACCTGCCCGAAGCCGTACGGTAACCGGCTGCTTTGACCAGTCGACCGGTACGCGGCCGACCTGTCAGCTGACCGGAAGGGTGTCCGTTTGGACGACACGGCGTCGACAGGCACAATGAATGGGCACCCTATCCGCGCACCGGTAATGACCTGGAAATCTGGCAGCGGCAGTGCGGCCGCCCTGATCCGCGGCGTCGATGGAAGGAAAAAGATCACACGTCCACCGTCTGGGACACGGTCACTCGCTCGTCCCCGGTCGTGAACACCGGCGCCTAAACTGTGGTTCAGTTCCGCGAGTCCAGTTCCGCCCAGGGCCGACGTCGTCCCGCATCATGATCGACGATGCTGCGAGGAGCCCGGCATGGCGATGACGCATCCCCGCAACTCCCGCCCACCGTACGGGCTCTACGACCCGGCGTACGAACACGACGCCTGCGGTCTGGCTCTGGTGGCGGATGTGGTCGGCCGCCGGTCGCACGAGATTCTGCGGATGGGTCTCGACGCGCTCTGCCGGCTCGATCACCGGGGTGCTCGCGGTGCCGAGCCGGACACCGGTGACGGCGCCGGCATCCTGCTTCAGATCCCGGATGAGTTCTATCGGGCCACGGTTGACTTCGACCTACCGCCGCCGGGGCAGTACGCCACCGGCCTTGTCTTCCTTCCGACCACCGAGGCCGCGGCGGCGCGTGCCGTCAGTGTGCTGGAGAAATACGCGTCGGCCGAGTGTGCCGAGATCCTCGGTTGGCGCGATGTGCCCGTCGAGCCGTACGGACTCGGCAAGAGCGCGGAGGGCGCCCGCCCTCAGATCCGGCAGGTGTTCCTCGCGGCGACCGGCCCCGACGACCAACCGCTGGCCGGCGTCGAGCTGGATCGCGTCGCGTTCGCCGTTCGCCGGCAGGCCGAGCGGGAGAGCGTCGAGCGCGACCTCGACGCATACCTGCCGTCGTTGTCGTCGCGGACGATCGTCTACAAGGGAATGCTGACGCCGGCGCAGCTCGGCTCGTTCTATCTCGACCTGCACGACGAGCGGATGACGACCGCCATCGCGCTCGTCCACTCCCGCTTTTCGACCAACACATTCCCGTCCTGGCCGCTCGCACACCCCTACCGGTTCGTAGCGCACAACGGCGAGATCAACACGATCCGCGGCAACCGCAACTGGATGGCCGCGCGTGAAGCGCTGCTCGCCACCGACGCGATCCCCGGTGATCTGGAACGCCTGATGCCGGTGTGCACGCCGGACGGATCCGACTCGATGAGCTTCGACGAGGTGCTGGAACTGCTGCACCTGGCCGGACGTAGCTTGCCGCACGCCGTACTCATGATGATCCCGGAGGCGTGGGAGAACGACCCGGCCATGGATCCGGCGCGACGGGCCTTCTACCAGTTCCACGCGAGCCTCATGGAGCCGTGGGACGGACCGGCCGCCGTCGCCTTCTCCGACGGAACGGTCGCCGGTGCGGTGCTCGACCGCAACGGCCTTCGCCCCGGTCGGTGGCTGCGTACCACCGACGGATTGGTCGTGCTCGCCAGCGAGTCCGGCGTGCTCGACCTCGATCCCGCGCGGGTGGCCGAGAAGGGCCGCCTGCAGCCGGGCCGGATGTTCCTCGTCGACACCGCGGCCGGCCGCATCATCCGCGACGATGAGATCAAGGCCGAGCTCGCCGCCAAGCAGCCGTACGGAGAGTGGCTGCACGCCGGCCTCATGCACCTCGACGAATTGCCGCCACGGGAACACGTCGTCTACTCCCACGACTCCGTACGCCGCCGGCAGCAGGTATTCGGCTACACCGACGAGGAGTGCAAGATCCTCATCGCGCCGATGGCCCGGACCGGCTACGAGCCGATCGGATCGATGGGTACGGACACGCCGATCGCGGCGCTGTCCAAGCGGCCACGCTTGCTCTACGACTACTTCACGCAGATGTTCGCGCAGGTCACGAACCCGCCGCTGGACTCGATCCGGGAAGAGCTCGTCACCAGCATGTCGACCACGATCGGCCCGGAGTCGAACCTGCTCGAACCGGGCCCGGCGAGCTGTCGCCAGATCGTGCTGCCGTACCCGGTGATCGACAACGACGACCTGGCGAAGATCCTGTCCATCGACGAGGACGGGGACATGCCGGGCTACAAGGCCGTCCGCGTGTCCGGCCTCTACCGGGTCGCCGATGGCGGGCGCGGCATGCGGGCCCGGCTGACCGAGATCTGCCGGCACGTGTCCGAGGCGATCGCGGACGGCGTACGCGTGCTCGTCCTGTCCGACCGGGACTCGACCGCGGACCTCGCCCCGATCCCGTCGCTGCTGCTCACCGCCGCGATCCACCAGCACCTGGTCCGGGAGCGGACGCGGACGCGGGCGGCACTCATCATCGAGACCGGCGATGCGCGCGAGATCCACCACATCGCGACGCTGATCGGGTACGGCGCGGCGGCGGTCAACCCGTACCTCGCGCTGGAGACCGTCGACGATCTGATCGCGACCGGCGCGCTGACCGGGGTGGCGGCCGAGAAGGCGTCGCACAACATCGTCGCCGGACTGGGCAAGGGCGTACTGAAGATCATGTCCAAGATGGGCATCTCGACGGTGACGTCCTACTGCGGCGCGCAGGTGTTCGAGGCGATCGGACTGGACGCGGCCCTGACGGCGCGTTACTTCACCGGGACGGCGAGCCGGATCGGCGGGGTCGGGCTCGACGGCATCGCGGCCGAGGTAGCCGCACGGCACTCGCACGCCTACCCGAGCGACCCGAACGCGATCCCGCGTCGCCGCCGGCTGGCGATCGGCGGCGAATACCAGTGGCGTCGCGACGGCGAGGTCCACCTGTTCAACCCGGAGACGGTGTTCCTCCTGCAGCACGCCACGCGCACCGGACAGTACGACGTGTTCAAGTCGTACACGTCGACAGTGGACAAGCTGGCCGGCGAGGCCGGCTCGCTGCGCGGACTGTTCGAGCTACGGACCGGCGAGCGACCGCCGGTGCCGCTGGCCGACGTCGAACCGGCGAGCGAGATCGTCAAGCGGTTCGCGACCGGCGCGATGAGCTACGGCTCCATCTCGGCCGAGGCGCACGAGACGCTCGCCATCGCCATGAACTCGCTCGGTGGACGCTCCAACACCGGCGAAGGCGGCGAGGACGTCGACCGGCTGCACGACCCGCGGCGGCGCAGCGCGGTCAAGCAGATCGCGTCCGGGCGCTTCGGTGTCACCACCGAATACCTGGTCAACGCGGACGACCTGCAGATCAAGATGGCGCAGGGCGCGAAGCCGGGGGAGGGCGGTCAACTGCCGGGCAACAAGGTCTGGCCGTGGATCGCGAAGACTCGCCATGCGACCGCCGGCGTCGGGCTGATCTCGCCGCCGCCGCACCACGACATCTACTCGATCGAAGACCTGGCCCAGCTGATCTACGACCTGAAGAACGTCAACCCCGCCTCGCGCGTACACGTCAAACTGGTGGCCGAGGTCGGCGTCGGTACGGTCGCGGCCGGCGTGGCGAAGGCGAAGGCCGACGTCATCCTGATCTCCGGACACGACGGCGGCACGGGCGCATCGCCGTTGAACTCGCTCAAGCATGCCGGCGCGCCGTGGGAGCTGGGTCTGGCCGAAGCGCAGCAGACGTTGCTGGCCAACGGTTTGCGCGAGCGGGTCACCGTACAGGTCGACGGCCAGCTCAAGACCGGCCGGGACGTGGTCGTGGCGGCGCTGCTCGGCGCCGAGGAGTACGGGTTCGCCACGGCACCACTGATCGTCTCCGGTTGCGTGATGATGCGGGTGTGCCACCTCGACACGTGTCCGGTCGGCATCGCGACGCAGAACCCGGAACTGCGCAAGCGTTTCACCGGACAGCCGGAGTTCGTGGCGAACTTCTTCCTGTTCCTGGCCGAGGAGGTGCGCGAGATCCTGGCCACGCTCGGACTCCGTACGCTCGACGAGGCCATCGGCCGGGTCGACCTGCTCGATTCCGTACCAGCGGTGGAGCACTGGAAGGCGCGCGGCCTGGACCTGTCGGCGGTGCTGGCCGAGACGGACATCCCGGAGGATGCTTCGCTGCGACGCACCGGTGGACAGGACCACCAACTCGCCAAGGCGATCGACAACCGGCTGATCGCGGCGGCCGAACCGGCGCTTGTGGCCGGCACACCCGTGCACCTCGACATCGAGGTCCACAACACCGACCGCAGCGTGGGCGCGATGCTGGGCGGCGAGGTGACGCGGCGCCACGGTGGCGACGGGCTCGCGCCCGGCACGATCGACGTCACGCTGCGCGGCACTGCCGGCCAGTCGTTCGGCGCGTTCGTTCCGCGCGGCGTGACGCTGCGGCTGTCCGGTGACTCCAACGACTACGTCGGCAAGGGTCTGTCCGGCGGGCGGCTCATCGTCGCGCCCGATCCGAGCGCGCCGTTCGCGGCCGCCGACCGGCCGCCCGGCGAGGCCGCCGAGAACCAGATCATCGCCGGCAACACCGTGCTCTACGGCGCGACCAGCGGAGAGCTCTATCTGCGGGGCCGCGCGGGGGAGCGCTTCGCGGTGCGCAACTCGGGCGCGGTCGCGGTGGTCGAGGGCGTCGGCGACCACGCCTGCGAATACATGACCGGCGGTACGGCCGTGGTTCTCGGCACGACCGGCCGCAACTTCGCCGCCGGCATGTCCGGCGGGCTCGCATACGTGCTCGACCTCAACCCGGACCTCGTCAACCGTGAGCTGGTCGACCTCGACCCGTTGGACGCGGCCGACGAGACGGATCTGCATACGCTGCTCACGAACCACGTCGCCACGACCGGGTCGCCCGTCGCCGAGCGGCTGCTCGCCGCCTGGCCGGACAGCCTGGAGCGCTTCACCGCCGTCGTACCCCGCGACTACAAGGCCGTCGTCAAGGCCCAGCCCTCGTCCCAGGCGGCGGCGCCACTAAGCCCGCCAGTGCTGCCGCTGAGAAGTCTGGCCGCCCGCAATGGCCAGACCAGCGCGTCCCAAGACTCGACCACCGACGAGGCCAAGTCGCATGCCTGACCCAACTGGATTCCTTACGACGGGCCGGCAGCTCCCAACGAGACGACCGGTCCCGATCCGCCTGATGGACTGGCGTGAGGTCTATACACAGGCGGACGACGAACTGATCAAAGCGCAGGCCGGCCGATGTATGGACTGCGGGATCCCGTTCTGCCACCACGCCTGCCCGCTCGGCAATCGCATCCCCGACTGGAACGACCTCGTGCGGACCGGCGACTTCGCCGGCGCGCTCGACGACCTGCACGCGACGAACAACTTCCCGGAGTTCACCGGCCGGCTGTGCCCGGCACCGTGCGAGGCCGCTTGCGTCCTGGCCATCCCGAGCGTCGGCGCCGGCGCCGCGCCGGTCACCATCAAGCAGGTCGAAGTCGAGATCATCAACCGTGGGTACGACGCCGGAAACGTCACGCCCCAGCCGCCGGATTCCTACAGCGGCAAGTCCGTGGCCGTGGTCGGCTCCGGTCCGGCCGGTCTGGCCGCCGCCCAGCAGCTCGTACGGGCCGGGCACGCGGTCACCGTCTACGAGCGCGATCCCCAACCGGGCGGCCTGCTGCGCTACGGCATCCCCGACTTCAAGCTCGAGAAGATCCACGTCGAGCGCCGGGTCGCGCAGATGTCGGCCGAGGGCGTCGAGTTCCGGACCGGCGTCGACGTCGGGCGCGACGTGACCGTGGCCGGGCTCCGCGACGAGCACGACGCGGTGTTGCTCGCCTGCGGTGCGCTGGCGGGTCGCGACGTGCCCGAGACGCCCGGGCGCGAGCTGGCCGGCGTACACCTTGCGATGGAGCACCTCGTCGCCGCGAACAAAGTGGTCGGCGGCGAGGCGGCGAGCACGCCGATCGACGCCGCCGGCAAACACGTGATCATCATCGGCGGCGGCGACACCGCCGCCGACTGCCTCGGTGTCGCGCACCGGCAGGGCGCCGCGAGCGTTACGCAGCTCGACATCTACCCGACTCCGCCGGACGAGCGCGACGCCGACCGCGACCCGTGGCCGACGTGGCCCTGGGTGCTGCGTAACTACCCGGCCCACGAAGAGGGCGGCGAGCGGGTGTTCGCGGTCGTGGTCAGCGAGTTCGTCCCGGCCGGCGACGATGGCGGGCGGGTCGGCGGCGTACGGATCGACGAGGTCACCGTGACCCGCCGCGACGGCCGGCGGATCGTTACGCCGGTGCCCGACACCGGTCGGGTTCTGCCGGCCGATCTCGTGCTGCTCGCCATCGGCTTCGCCGGCACCGACGCCCACCCCGTGACGCGGGAGTTGGGTTTGTCCACGACGATGAGCGGCGGCATCAGCGCGGATGACGGCTGGCGAGCGATCGGGGCCGCAGCACGCCCTCGACGGCGTGTTCGTGGCCGGCGACATGCACCGGGGCGCATCGTTGATTGTCTGGGCGATCGCCGAGGGGCGGGCTGCCGCCGCGGCGATCCACCGGCACCTCGGCGGTGAGGACGATCTCCCGGCACCGGTCACGCCGTTCGCGACTCCGATGGATGCCGCTCATCTCGTCGTTCGCTAAGACGGCCGGCGACCGGGTCGTTGGCTGGCCGCACCAGCTTTGCCGTTGGTGCTGCTATCGCGGCGACCGGCGTCGATCGGCCGAAAACATCGTGCGGTCACCGCTAGCGTTACATCGAGCGTGCTCGTGGCGCTGCCGCGCGGCGAGCGTTCACCTACATTTCGCGCCGACGGCAGGGGTCGGTCGATCGCTACCTGCGCCAAGGAGACTAGCCTGATGCCCGTGAACCGTCGTGTGAAGATCGTGTGTACCCTCGGCCCCGCGGTGGCCAGCCCGGAACGGATCCGTGGCCTGGTCGAGGCCGGCATGGACGTTGCCCGGATGAACTTCAGCCATGGCGCGCAGGCCGATCACGAGCGCGTCTACAAGCTCGTACGCGAGGCCGCCAAGGGGACTGGCCGGGCGGTCGCGATCCTGGCCGACCTGCAGGGCCCGAAGATCCGGCTGGGCCGGTTCGCCGACGGCCCGCACGAGTGGCGCACCGGCGACACCGTCGTGATCACCAGTGACGACATCGTCGGCACCGCGAACCGGGTGTCGTGCACGTATCGGAAGCTCCCGCAGGAGGTCCGCGCCGGCGACCGGCTGCTGATCGACGACGGCAAGGTGGCCGTCGAGGTCAAGGGCGTGCTCGGCACCGACATCAGCTGCCTGGTCATCGAAGGCGGCCCGGTCTCCAACAACAAGGGCATCTCGCTGCCGCACGTGGCCGTCTCGGTGCCGGCCATGTCCGAGAAGGACATCGAGGATCTGCGGTTCGCGCTGCGCCTCGGCGTCGACCTCGTCGCGCTGTCGTTCGTGCGGTCGCCCGAGGACATCAAGGGCGTACACCAGATCATGGACGAGGAAGGCATCCGCGTTCCGGTGCTCGCGAAGATCGAGAAGCCGGAGGCGGTCGACGCGCTCGAGCAGATCGTGCTCGCATTCGACGGGACGATGGTCGCGCGCGGCGATCTCGGCGTCGAGATGCCGCTCGACCAGGTGCCACTCGTGCAGAAGCGGTGCGTGCAGCTGAGCCGGGAGAATGCGAAGCCGGTCATCGTCGCGACCCAGATGCTCGACTCGATGATCGAGAATTCGCGCCCGACCCGGGCCGAGGCATCGGACGTCGCTAACGCGGTGCTCGACGGTACCGACGCCGTGATGCTGTCCGGCGAGACGAGCGTGGGCAAGTTCCCGATCCTCACCGTGTCGACGATGGCGAAGATCATCGAGACGACCGAGGGCGGTTCGCTCGACGTGCCGAGTCTCCAGCACGCACCGCGTACGCGGTCCGGCGCGCTGACCATCGCCGCGCGCGGCATCGCCGAAGCGATCGGAGCGAAGGCCCTGGTCGCGTTCACCCAGACCGGTGACACCGTGCGCCGAATGTCGCGACTGCACTCGAACCTGCCGCTGATCGCGTGCACACCCGACCCGAAGGTGCGCAGTCAGCTCGCGCTGTCCTGGGGCGTCGAGACGGTCGAGGTGCCGAACGTGGCGCACACCGACGACATGTTCCGCAGCGTGGACGGTGCCCTGCTCGCGATCGGCGGCGCCGAGCCCGGCGACTACGTGGTGATCGTCGCCGGTACGCCGGCCAACACGCCCGGGTCGACGAACACCCTGCGCGTGCACCAGATCGGCTCGCTCGTCGAACCGCGATGACGGTCGCCCGATGACGAAGCGATGACGAAGGCGATGACGGCCTTCCGATGACAACGACGCCGACCGGCCAGGACGCCGTCGATCTCTTGCTGCGGGTGCTCGACCTGGAACGGTTGGGCGACGCCTCGTTCCGCGGCATGAGCCCGCCGGTCGGGCCGCAGCGCGTGTTCGGTGGCCAGGTCGCCGGTCAGGCGCTGGTGGCCGCCGGCCGGACGGTCGACCCGGCCCGTACGGTCCACTCGTTGCACGGCTACTTCGTCCGTGGCGGCGACCCGGCCGAGCCGATCGTGTACGAGGTGGAAAACGTACGGGACGGGCGGTCGTTCTCGGTCCGCCGCTCGGTCGCGATCCAACACGGCAAGCCGATCTTCTTCATGTCGGCGTCGTTCCACCGGGCCGAAAAGGGCCTCGATCACCAGGTCACGGCGCCGGTCGGCGTGCCCGGGCCGGACGAGTTGCCGACCATGAGCGAGCGGCTCGCACACGCACCGGAGCGGCAGAACATCTGGGCCATCATCCCGCGACCGATCGACGTGCGGTATGTCGGCGAGCCCGGTTGGGTGCGCCCCGGCGACCGGCCCGCGGCGGAACGGCAACAGGTCTGGATGCGCATCGACGGCAAGCTGCCCGACGATCCGCTCGTGCATGCCTGCGCGCTGACCTTCGCCTCCGACCTGACGCTGCTCGACGCCGTCCTGTCGACGCACGGCGAGGTGTGGGGTCCGGGTGGCTACATCGGGGCCAGTCTCGACCACGCCCTCTGGTTCCACCGGCCGTTCCGGGCCGACGAGTGGTTCCTCTACGACTGTGTAAGCCCGTCCGCGTCGGATGCGCGCGGCCTCGCGACCGGTCGGATGTTCACGCAAGACGGTCGCCTCATCGCGAGCGCGGTCCAGGAAGGTCTGCTGCGCCGTATCGGAGCGTGAGGTTCGCCGTACCCATGGGCGGATCGTGATGCCACAAGCGCATCGGGCGAACGGCGATCGACGCGCGCGGACCTGATCATCTCTTTTCGTGGCGGCCGGGGATAATCGGAGCATGCGACTGTCGGCACGGGTGGATTATGCGTTGCGCGCGGCGACCGAACTGGCCGCCGCGCAGTTGGCGGCGGGCGAAGCGGCGCCGCTGCCGGTGACGGCCGAACGGCTCGCAACCGGCCAGGAGATTCCGGGCAAGTTCCTGGAGAGCATCCTCGTGCAGCTGCGTCGCGGCGGAATCGTGACGGCGCAGCGTGGTCCCGAGGGTGGGTACTGGCTGACCCGGCCGGCCAGTGAGATCTCGCTGGCCGATGTCATCCGCATCATCGACGGGCCGCTCGCGCACATCCGCAACACCCGGCCGGAGGACCTTGGTTACCAGGGCGTCGCCAAGCCGCTGCAGGAGGTCTGGATCGCGCTGCGGGCGAGCGAGCGGGAGATCCTCGAGCTCGTCACGATCGCCGACGTGGCCGGTGCCGACCTGCCCAAACGGGTCAAGGATCTGGTCGCCGATCCCGAGGCGTGGGCCTAGCGTCCCATTTGGTTTGACGCCGGCTCGGTGTGCCGGCTAGATTCCTACTACATCAGTAGGCATAGTAGGAAACAGCATCGTGCACCGCCTCCAGAACGGCGGCGCACGATGTCGCCGTCCGATCGACGAGAGGGTCGAAGACACCGATGGGTACCGTACGCAGAAGGTTGCAGTTCGCCGCCGTCGCCGTTGTGGCGACCTTGACGGCTGGCGTGCTGACCGCCTGCTCGAGCGGCACGTCCGCGAATACCGTGACGCTGTCGCTGGTGGCGTACTCCACGCCGCAGGCCGCGTACGCAAAGATCATCAAGGCGTTCCAGGCCACGTCGGCCGGAAAGAACGTGAAGTTCACCCAGTCGTACGGCGCCTCCGGCGACCAGAGCCGGGCCGTCGCGGCCGGGCAGAAGGCCGACATCGTCGCGTTCTCGCTGGCGCCCGACATCGACCGTCTCGTGAAAGCGAATCTCGTCGCCGCGGACTGGAATTCCAACCAGTACAAGGGCATGGTCACCGACTCGGTCGTCGTGATCGCTACGCGTAAGGGAAACCCCAAGAACATCAAGACCTGGGACGACCTCATCAAGCCCGGTGTCTCGGTGATCTCGCCCAACCCGATCAGCTCGGGTGGCGCCCGGTGGAACACCATGGCCGCGTACGGGGCCGAGTCGAACAAGGGCGCGGACGCGGCGGCCGGCATGGCCTACCTCAACAAGCTGTTCCCACAGATCGCCGTACAGGACACGAGCGCACGGGCATCCCTGCAGACGTTCATCTCCGGCAAGGGCGACGCGATGATCGCGTACGAGAACGACGCGATCTTCGCGCAGCAGAACGGTCAGGCGCTGGACTACACGGTGCCGGACTCGACGATCCTCATCGAGAACCCGGTCGCGGTCACGAGCAACAGCGCGCACCCGACGCAGGCGAAGGCGTTCCTCGACTTCCTCTACACGCCGACCGCGCAGAAGATCTACGCCCAGAACGGTTACCGCCCGATCGTGCCCGGCACGGACATCGGCAAGCAGTCGTTCCCGACGCCGTCGAACCTCTTCACGATCGACGACCTCGGCGGCTGGACGAAG
This sequence comes from uncultured Actinomycetota bacterium, assembly GCA_963724705.1. Classification (GTDB taxonomy): domain Bacteria; phylum Actinomycetota; class Actinomycetes; order Mycobacteriales; family Micromonosporaceae; genus DASQPR01. The sequence goes on along the minus strand of CAVRVS010000001.1, from coordinate 310,001 downwards.
GTCACGACCGACTTCTTCGACGCCAAGACCGGCTCGGTGACGGCGATCGAGCAGCGGCTCGGCGTGCCGACGACGACCACGACGCCGAAGGCATCGGCGACACCCTGACGACCGGGTCGTCCGGCCTCGGGTGGGGGCCGGACGACCGCACCAGCGCGGTGGCGGAGCCGCGAGCGATCCCCGTACCGACGACTGAGTCTTCTAGACAACCGGGTCTTGATGACAACCAGGCAGCGCCGCTGCCGACAAACCAAGAATGAGTGAGTAGATGGCGACTACCCACCAAGCCCCGTCCGGATCCGGTGTCGCCACACCGGATCCGGACGGTCCGCTTTCCCCGACCGGCTCTCGGCGAGGCACCCTCCGGAAGCGGCCGCGCGGCTCTCGGGCCACCGGCGTCCCGATGCGGCCGTCGACCGGCACCGCGCTCGGCCTCGGTACGGCGGTGCTCTATCTCAGCCTGATCGTGTTGATCCCGCTGGCCGCGGTCGTCTACACCGCCGCCAAAGGCGGCTCCCATTACGTTCTGGGACACGATCACCACGCCGGACGCGTGGTCCGCGCTCAAACTTACGGTCCTCGGTTCGCTGCTGGTCGCGTTCATCAACCTCATCATGGGTACGGTCATCGCCTGGGTGCTCGTCCGCGACCGGTTCCCCGGCATGGCCGTCGTTGATCTCCTCATCGACCTGCCGTTCGCGCTGCCGACGATCGTGGCCGGACTCGTACTGCTCGCGCTCTACGGAACGACGAGTCCGCTGCACATCAACGTGGCCTATACCCGCGTCGCGGTGATCCTCGCGCTGCTGTTCGTGACGTTGCCGTTTGTCGTGCGTACGGTCCAGCCGGTCCTCCTCGAACTCGACCAGGACATGGAGCAGGCCGCGCATTCGCTCGGCGCCACGCGGTGGACGACGTTCCGGCGCATCGTGCTGCCGAATCTTGCGCCGGCGATGCTGTCCGGTGCGGGACTCGCCTTCACCCGGGCTATCGCCGAATACGGCTCGACGTCGTTCATCTCCGGCAACCTGCCGGGCAAGACCGAGGTCGCCGCGGTGGCGATCTTCGGCCGGATCCAGAACGACGACAACACCGGCGCGGCGGCGATCTCGGTCGTATTGCTCGCCATCGCGCTCGTAGTGCTCCTCGTGCTGGACGTGCTGCAACGACGGGCGGCGCACCGTGGCTAAATGGATACGGCGCCTGGTCGTCGTCGTGTACCTAGCGATGCTGCTCGTCATCCCGGTCGGGCTCATCGTCTGGCGTACGTTCTCCGGCGGCCTCCAGCCGGTGACCGATGCCCTGACGTCGGACGACTTCAAGCACGCCCTGACATTGACGCTCGAGGTCGGCGTCGCGGCCGTCGTGCTGAACACGATCTTCGGTATCGGTGTCGCCATGCTGCTGGTCCGCGGACGGTTCTGGGGCAAGCGACTGCTCTCGGCCGCGATCGACCTGCCGATCGCGGTGTCGCCGGTGATCGTCGGACTCGCGCTCATCCTGGTGTACGGCATCCACGCGCCGGCCGGCGGTTGGTTGGAGCGGCACGGCATCCAGATCATCTTCGCGGTGCCGGGCATGGTGCTCGCGACCGTGTTCGTGTCGCTGCCGCTGGTCGTACGGGCGATCGTCCCGGTCCTCCAGGAACTCGGCCAGGAGCAGGAACAGGCCGCGCACACCCTGGGCGCGAGCCGCTGGACGGCGTTCCGCCGGATCACGGTCCCGAGCATCCGCTGGGCTCTCGCGTACGGCATCGTGCTGTGTCTCGCCCGGGCGCTCGGCGAATACGGCGCACTGGCCGTCGTATCGGGCCGGATCGTCGGGCAGACGCAGACCGTGACGCTCTACGTGGAGCAGGAATACAACAACATCGACCAGCCGGGCGCGTACGCCGCCGCGACCGTACTCGCGCTCATCGCGATCATCGCGTTGCTGATCACGAAGCTGCTGCAGCCGCGGGCGGGTCGGGCCGCCGAACCGTTCATCCCGGCCGACCCGTTCGTCCCCGCCGACCCAGCCGTTCCCGGCGACACCGTCGTTCGTCGCGACGCCGTCGTTCGTGGCGTGCCGGCCCAGGCTCTGGCACAACCGAATGCCGTCGTCGCCGTCCCGGCCATCCCCGCCTCACCGAAGGAACCGTCATGACCGATACGTCCACCGGAACACAGACCGACGTCGACGCGGGGGCCGGGCGTCCTCGACAATGTCGCGATCGACGTCCGTCATGTCAGCAAGTCGTTCGGCGACACCCCGGTGCTGAACGACGTGTCGGTGGCGATCGCATCCGGCTCACTGACCGCGCTTCTCGGGCCGAGCGGCGGCGGCAAGTCGACGCTGCTGCGGGTCATCGCCGGGCTGGAGACGCCGGACACCGGCAGCGTACTGATCTCCGGCAGCGACGCGACGCGGCTGTCGCCGCAGCGGCGCAACGTTGGTTTCGTCTTCCAGCACTACGCCGCGTTCAAGCACATGACCGTGTACGGCAATGTCGCCTTCGGCCTGGAGATCCGTAAGCGGCCGAAGGCCGAGATCCGTAAGCGCGTCACCGAACTGCTCGAACTCGTCCATCTCGAACAGCTCGCGAATCGGTATCCGGCCCAGCTGTCCGGCGGTCAGCGCCAGCGCATGGCCCTCGCGCGCGCACTCGCGGTGGAGCCCGAGGTGTTGCTGCTCGACGAGCCGTTCGGAGCCCTGGACGCCCAGGTACGCAAGGAACTGCGTACGTGGTTGCGGCGCCTGCATGACGAGGTGCACGTGACGACGGTGTTCGTCACCCACGACCAGGAAGAGGCGATGGACGTGGCGGACCACATCGTGGTGCTCGCCGGCGGGCGGGTCGAGCAGATCGGAAGCCCGCACGACATCTACGACAACCCGTCGAACGCGTTCGTCATGGGATTCCTCGGCTCGGTCACCCGACTCGATGGTCAGCTGGTCCGTCCGCACGACATCGAGGTCGGCCCCGCGTCCCCATCCGGCGTCCCCGTATCGGCAGCCGGCGGTTCGGCGGCGAGAGGGGTCGAGGCCACCGTCACGCGCGTGGTCCGGCTGGGCTTCGAGGTGCGAGTGGAGATGACCTCGGGCGGCGAGGACATCTGGGCCCAGGTCACCCGGGGCGAGGCCGATGCGCTGGGCATCGCTGTCGGCGACACCGTGACCGTACGACCGCGGCCGGACGCCCGTACGCTGGCCGCCTGATCCTCGATGTCGCTCGGGCGGCCGGACCGGGCAGATGATCTGCATTAGCGGCATTGCACGTCGCGCCGGCCGGACTAAGATCCGGTCGTCGGCAAGGCGAGCCGGCCTCGCGATACGGATCTGAGGTGGCTAGCGGTGACTGCGTGGGCGGTTGTCGGTCTCGACAACGGTGGCAGCAGCAACAACGCGACCGTGCTCGATGCCGACGGCAACTTCCTGGTGGACCGGCTGGTCGAGACGCCGAGCCTGGTCCGCCAAGGGCCGGTCGTCGCCATGCAGGCACTCGTGGAGTCGCTGGAGAACATCCTCGCGGTCACCGGCGTCGCGCGGGACTCGATCCGCGCCGTCGGTCTGGACACACCCGGACCGGCCAGCGCCGACGGGGTGATCTCGTCCAAGGGGTCGACGAACTTCTCCGAGCCCGAGTGGCGTGGCTTTGATGTGCGCACCGCGCTCGAGGAACGGATCGGCATCCCGGTTGTCTACAACAACGATGCGAACGCCGCGGCCCTCTACGCCCACATGGCCCACTTCGGCGTCGCGTTCGCGAGCCGCTCGTCGGTATCCATGATCGTCGGCACCGGTCTGGGCGGCGGCGTGGTGGAGCAGGGCAGCATCGTCCGCGGCGCCGCGGGCATGGCGGCGGAATTGGGGCACATCCAGATCCCGCTCGAGGGGCTGCTCGATCCGGGCCAGCCCACGCCGGCGTGCAACTGCGGTCTGACCGGAGACGCGGAGAGCTTCGCGTCGCTGACCGGGATCGAGAAGAACTTGCTGCCGTACTGGCTCAGCCGCGAGCCGGGGCACGAACTCGAACACGTCGAGCCTGGGTTGGCCGCAAAGCTCGTCCGCGGCTACGGCGAGCGGCGCGACCCGCTCGCCCGACGCATCTTCGAACAGCAGGCGATCGCGCTCGGTCGGCTGTGCTCGATTGCCGCCAACTTCACCGACCCGCATGCGTACTTCCTGGGTGGTGGCGTCGTCGAGGCCGCGCCGGAGTTCCGCGACTGGTTCCTGGAGACCGTACAGGCGAATACGATCTTGCGGGATGAGCAGCGCAAGGCCGCGACATTCGCGCTCGTGCCGGACCTGGACATGGCCGGAGCGCGCGGATCGGCACTGGCGGCCGCGGCGACACTGGCGGCCTGACCCACGGAGTCGTTACGCCGTTCGGAGCAGCGTCTTGCCGACAGTGGCGCGGGCTTCGATCGCGCGATGCGCCGCCGCCGCGCTGGATAGCGGGTGTTCCTGGCCGATGACCGGGCGCAACCGACCGGCCGATGCCTCGTCGAGCGCGGCGCGCGATAAGGCCAGCGACTCCGCCGGGCTCATCGGACCGCCACTGCGTACGTCCACGCGCGCGTCGCGTGCCAGGTCGGCGGTCACCGATGCGAAGCCGCCGCTGGCCATGCCGTACGGACAGAATCGCCCACCGGGCCGGAGCAGGCCGAACGCCGTGGCTCCGACGTCCCCGCCGACTCCGTCGAACACCACGTCGGCCGCGCCGACGGCGTCGCGGACCTGCGACGACCAATCGCCGGTACGGTAATCGACCGTCACGTCTGCGCCCAGGTCGGCCGCGAGCGCCAGTTTGCGATCGCCGCCGGCCAGTGCGACAACGCGCGCGCCGGCGTTGTGGGCGAGCTGGACAAGCAGCGTACCCACGCCGCCGGCGGCCGCCTCGATCACGACCGTGTCGCCGTCGCGTACACCGGCGCGATCCAGCAGGCTCATCGCGGTGCGGCCGTCTGCCAGCAACGCCACCGCGTCACGCATGGTCATGCCGTCCGGGACCGGAATGAGACGCGCCGCCGCGGTCACCGCGTGCTCGGCGTAGCCGCCCGATCCGGCCAGGCTTGCCACGACCGCGCGGCCCAGCAGGTCGGGATCAACGTCGGGTCCCAATGCGGCAACCACGCCACCGACGCCGTTGCCGAGGATCGCGGGCAGCGGCGGCAGCATGCTCGGATGCGGCGGTCGTCCGGCGCGGATCTGCGTCTCGACGAACGTGACGTTCGCGAACGTGACGGCGATGAGTGCCTCGTCGCCCGCCGGATGCGGTGCCGCCAGTTCGGTCAGTTCCAACACCTCAGGCGGACCGAATTCCCTGATCATCGCGGCGTACATGATGCCTCCCCGTTCATCGGAGCCCGGTTGTCGGAGCGATTCTGTCCGACTCCGACTCTAGTCGGAGCGAATCGATCCGACTAGGCGGTACGCTCAGATCATGGCGTCGCGTCTCAGCCCCGAGTCCGTGCATGGCCGCCAGAGCGAGGCGCGCCGCAACGATCTCGCCGTGCTCGACGCCGCGCGGGATGTCTTCGCCGCACGCGGCATCGACGCACCGATCTCCGATGTCGCGGCCCGTGCCGGCGTCGGTATGGGCACGCTATATCGGCGGTACGGCAGCAAAACCGAACTCCTCCAGCGGCTCTGCGTACTAGCGATGGAACAGTCGCTGGCGGCGGCAACGGAGGCGGTGGCCGCCGATGAGCCATGGAACGGAGTCACGACGTATATCCGCACGTGTGTCGAGGTGCGGTCGGGCGCGCTCGCGGCACTGGCCGGCCATGTCGAGACGACCGAGGAGATGCGGCGTACGGCGGCACGGGGGATCGATCTGGTCGAGAACATCGTCGCGCGGGCTCAGGCCGATCGAAGCCTTCGCCCGGACGTGACCGCGCTCGACATCTCCTGGCTGATCGAGCAGTTCAGCCGGCGCGCGCCCGATCCGGTCGATCCGGCCGAAGACGCGAACGTCCGCGATCGGCTGCTCGCCATCGCACTCGACGGCCTCCGTGGTCCGGCACGGTCGAGCCAGTCCGTCGCCCAGGCGCTGCCCGGGCGGCCGCCGAGCCGGCGCGCGTACGCAGCCCGCTGGTCGACGTCCGCTTAGTGGCAACGCCCGCCGGGAGTCCGGTTAGGACTGGGCCGTGATGATGCCGTACTCGTGGACCTTCCGGTAGATCGTCGCGCGGGACATGCCGAGCGCCTTGGCCGCCTTGGCTTTGTTCCCGTTCGCGTCGGTCAGGCTGGCCACGATCGCGTCGCGTTCCATCGATTCGAGCGGGCTGAGGAGCCGCCGGCTGACCGTACGGCATTCCGGCGGCAGGTCGTCCGGCTGGATCAAGCCACTCTGGTGGCGGCTCACGACGCGTTTGAGGACCTGCCACAGCTGCTCGACGTTCCCGGGCCAGCTGGCTCGCATGATCGTCTGCATCGCCTCGGGCGAGCACGCGATGCGATCGGACACGTTCAACCGGGCCAGGAACGCCGGCACCAGATCGGCGATGTCCTGCACATGATGGCGCAGCGGCGGCAGCTCGACCTGGCTTCCGAACAGCTGTAGGAGTTCGGTGAACTCGCGGCCGTCACGCCGCTCGCCGAACGTGACGGCGAGCCATGGGAGCTCGGCGTGAACGTCTTCACCGCGAACGTCGCGCAGCGCGGTGGTCAACGACGTGATCTGCCGCGAGGTGAGCCGATCGACGTGGCGGACAACCAGGGCGCTGTCGGCGTTGCCAAACTCGCGCCGTACGGTGTGCAGCCAGTCCGGATCGGCCGCGTCGAGCACGCGGAGCCGGCTGCCGGGTCGACCTCGCTGGTAGACACCCCGGGTCAGCGCGAGCTTGCCGGTGCCGGGCTCGCCGCTCACCGCCAACCAGCTGCCCGCCTCGAACGCGGCCTCGGCCAACGAGCAGGCACGCAGCCACAATGGGCCGGAGCCGACCAGTCCTGGGAGCGGCGTACGGGCCGGCGCGGTCAAGGCGACTGCCGGCCGCGTGTCCGGATCGATCAGGGTCACGTGCACGACGCCGCCGGCGCTGATGTCATCCGCCCGTACCGGCCGGCAATAGGTGCGGGCCTTCATGCCGGTCGGGAGATCGACCACGACGGGACCCCGGGCCCGGCTGACCAGCGACTCGGCCGCCTGGCCGAGCAGCACCGCCTGCTCGTCCGGGCCGAGGACCTGGCGGGCGTACCCGTTGAGCATGACGGTGTCCTGATTGAACGCGAACACGATCCCGGTGTTGCGCCGGCATGCCCGCAGGTATTCCTGGAGCAGTTCGACCTCGCGCATGCCGCCGTCGATCAACAGCGCCTGCCGGATCTGGTCGGCCGTCGTCTTCGCGAGCGAGATCAGCAGGGGCCCGGCGTCCCGCCGCCAGCAGGTCAGATCGATCGCGCCGACGGTCTTGCCGGAGATCGGATGGTGGATCGGCACTCCGGCACACGCGAGATCCTCGAGATTTTCGGCGTAGTGCTCGTGGCCGAACACGTGCATCGGGCGGCCGCCTTCCAGCGCCGTGCCGATCCCGTTCGTGCCGACGAACTCCTCGGCGTAGCTGAACCCGGTCGCGAGCTGTACGGCATCGAGGTGGCGTTCGAGATCGTGGTCGGCGACGAGCCGGGTCAGGACCACCCCGGCCTGGTCGGTGAGGATGATGCTGATCGGCTGGCCCTCGAGATGTTCGCGCAGGTTGCGCAGCACCGGCATGGCGCTGTTGGTCAGCGGCGTGTCCAGATTCGGATCGCGGATGTAGTCCAGCTTGATGTGATCCGGTGCGACGTTCCACTGCCGCGACCGCGACCACGAGGCCAGGATCGCCGCCCGCACGTGCTTCGGCTCGAGTGAGTCGGCAGTCAGGAACCGCTCCCTGGCCTTCGCCAGGTAGTCGGGTCCGGTCGCCGCCGGCTGGAAACTCGGAGCGGATTGCACTGTGGCCCCCCTTTGACGTGCGTGAACGGCACGGTGCTTGTCTAGGCGCCTGGACCGACGGTCGGCGCACTGGGCGAGCGGGGTTCGCTGGGGTTGGGGTTGTCCTTCGTAACACCACGATAATCGTGTTGTCACGCTCGGGTGTCTCATGTTGAGACCCCTGGCACGTTCCCACTGTCGTGTGATGGGCCTCTAGGCGACGCATGGCGGCAGCGTCTCCGCTGCAACGGCGCCGTCCGCGAGGGGGTGGGCGATGGATCGGACAACGGATCCGGCCGCCGAGGCTTTCAACCCGTGGAGCGTCGTCAACCTGGTCTTTCATCATCTCGTGGCCAACGGCCTGCATCCCACACTCGGCGCCGGCGGCGATCCTGGCGCACCCGCGGCGGAGCTGTTGCGGGCGCTCGGCATCGAACCGGCGGCGGAGGGCGACCGCCAGGTGTCGCGCAACGTTCGAAAACAGCTCGCCGACCTCCGCGCCGCGGCTTTCCACGGCGGCCCGGGTGATGGTCACGGCCCAGCGGATCGCGGCTACGAATCCGATCAGGACGAGCGCTGAGCGCATCCGCCGTCCACGGTGCATCAATGTGAGACCCGCAACCCGCCGATTACGCGGTGTGATCCGGCAAGAGGGCTTTCGACCCAACGACTGGGTGGTGGGCATCCCGGCATCGCGTTGGACGCCGGGACAACGACGGTCAAGCCGACGCGTACGTGCAACGCCGAGGCTCATCGGACACCAAACGTAAGGAGGGCGGCTATGAGTCGCCAAAGCGTCGCAAGGGCACATCAGAAGATCCAGGAGCTGTCCTGGGATCCGATGTACCACGAACCGGTGTCGCAGTACGGCACCGACTACACGTTCCGGAAGGCGCAGAAGAAGGACCCGTTGAAGCAGGTCCTCCGGTCGTACTTCCCGATGCAGGAAGAAAAAGACCACCGCGTGTACGGAGCGGCCGACGGCGCGATCCGCGGCAACATGTTCCGTCAGGTCCAGGAACGCTGGCTGGAGTGGCAGAAGCTGTTCCTGTCGATCATCCCGTTGCCGGAAATCTCGGCCGCGCGGGCAATGCCGTTGCTGTTCCGTACGGTGCCGAACCCGGAACTGCACAACGGCCAGGCGATCCAGATGATCGACGAGGTGCGCCACTCGACGATCCAGCAGAACCTCAAGCGCCTCTACATGAATAACTACATCGACCCGGCCGGCTTCAACTCGAGCCTGCGCAACTTCCAGAACGACTACTGCGGCACGATCGGCCGGCAGTTCGCCGAGGGTTTCATCACCGGTGACGCGATCACCGCGGCGAGCATCTACCTGACCATCGTGGCCGAGACGGCGTTCACCAACACGTTGTTCGTGGCCATGCCGGCCGAGGCCGCCGCCAACGGCGACTACCTGCTGCCGACGGTGTTCCACTCGGTCCAGTCGGACGAGTCGCGGCACATCAGCAACGGCTACGCCACGCTGCTCATGGCGCTGTCCGACGAGAGCAACCACCAGCTACTCGAGCGCGACCTGCGCTACGCGTGGTGGAACAACCACCGCGTCGTCGACGCCGCGATCGGCACCTTCATCGAGTACGGCACGAAGGACCGCCGCAAGGATCGCGAGAGCTACGCCGAGATGTGGCGCCGGTGGATCTACGACGACTACTACCGCAGCTACCTCGTACCGCTGGAGAAGTACGGCCTGGTCATCCCGCACGACCTCATCGAAGAGGCGTGGAACCAGATCTGGAACAAGGGGTACGTGCACGAGGTGGCCCAGTTCTTCGCGACCGGCTGGCTCGCGAACTACTGGCGGATCGACCCGATGACCGACAAGGACTTCGAGTGGTTCGAGTTCAAGTACCCGGGTTGGTACAACCGCTACGGCAAGTGGTGGGAGGAGTACAACCGCCTGTCCACGCCGAACGGACACCACCCGATCGTCGCCGAGGACGTCAACTACCAGTACCCGCACCGCTGCTGGGTCTGCATGGTGCCGTGCCTCGTCCGCGAGGACATGGTGATGGCCGAGGTCGACGGTCAGTGGCGGACGTACTGCCACGAGGCCTGCCGCTGGACGGACGTGGAAGCGTTCCGGCCGACGTACCAGGGCCGCCAGACGCCGAACATGGGCCAGCTGATCGGCTCCCGCGAGTGGGAGACGCTCTACCACGGCTGGAACTGGGCCGACGTCGTGTCGGACATGGGCTTCGTCCGCGACGACGGCAAGACGCTCGTCGCCCAGCCGCACCTCGATCTCGACCCGAGCAAGATGTGGACGCTCGACCACCTGCGCCGGATGGGTCCGGTGCTGAGCCCGAACGTCCTGCTCAACGAGATGACGCCGGCCGAGCGCGAAGCGTTCCACGCGAACTACATCAAGGGCGGACCGGCCGGCCGGCCCGCGCCGGCGAACGCCTGATCTGCACTCGGTAGCGGCAGGTCGGGACGCTGGGGGAGGGGCCTTCCGGGCCTCTCCCGCCAGCCCGGCCGACGATCGGCGCCGCTGGCGGATCGAGTGCAACCGGCCGACGTTGATCCCCGTGAGGTGCGAGGGAAGCCATGGCAGACAAGCACGTCGTGTCATTCGAACCGGTCGGCATCGAGATCGAGGTCGACGAGGACCAGACGATCCTGCGCGCCGCGGCAGAGCAGGGCGTGATGCTCATGCACGGCTGCAAGGAAGGTCAGTGCGCCGCTTGCAAGTCGTTCGTCCTCGACGGTGACGACATCGAACTCGACCGGTACTCGACGTTCGCGCTGCCCGACTACGAGAGGGAAGAAGGCTACACGCTGCTCTGCCGGGCGCACGTCTACGAGGACGTACGGATCGAGCTGCTCAACTACGACGAGGAGATGATCCGTTCCGGTCTACCGATCCAGCAGGCGGTGGCCGAGGTGGCGTCGATCGAGGCAGTCACGCACGACATGCGGCGGCTGGTGCTCCGGTTGGTCGAACCAACGGAGATCAAGTTCTTTCCCGGGCAATACGTCGACATCACTGTCCCCGGCACCGAGCAATCCCGTTCATTTTCGATGGCGAACACGTCCAGTCGAGAGACGGGCGAGCTGGAGTTCGTCATCAAGGTCTATCCGGACGGGCTGTTCTCGCACTTCCTCGACACCGAGCTCAGGGTCGGGGACCGGCTCGACATCCAAGGTCCGTTCGGCGTGTTCACGCTGCGCGACAGCGAGGCCGATCTGGTTTTCGTCGGTGGCGGCGCCGGGATGGCACCGATCCTGTCCCTGCTCCGCACGATGGCCGAGCGCGGCATTCGCCGCAAGGCGACGTACTACTACGGCGCCCGGCGCCGGCGCGATCTGTGCTTCACCGAGGAACTGCGAGCGCTGGAAGACGTACTGCCGGGATTCCAGTTCGTGCCGGCGCTCTCCGAGCCGACCGAGGAAGACGCTTGGGACGGCGAGGTCGGTCTCGTCACGGATGTCGTCAAGCGTCACGAGTCCAAGTTGGCCGGCGCGCACGCCTACCTCTGTGGCCCACCCCCGATGGTCGAGGCGGCGATGCCGGTGCTCGGTGGCCTGGGCGTCGAAGAGAAACGCATCTACTACGACAAGTTCACCACGACCGGCGACGCCGGCACGTGACCCGCGACCCGGCCACGTGCCGTGAAGCGATCCGGCCGCACGCCGACCTAGCAAGGAGAGAAGGGACCTGATGACGACCACGCAGGAACGCAGCGTACCGAAGCCGGTCTTCACCGACGCCGAGGCGGGCGCGAAGGAGTTCCCGGACTCGACCGCGCGCATGTTCAACTACTACCAACCGGCTAAGCGCAAGCAGACCCACTACGAGGACGTGACCGTCGAGGTCCAACCGGATCCGCGGCACTACCTGGCCCAGGGATGGCTGTACGGATTCTCCGACGGCCGCGGCGGGTATCCGCTCGACTGGACCGTGCTGAAGGCCTGGGGCTCGGACCGACCGGAGCCGAAACGGGGCCCCGGCTCCGGCGGCAAGGGCTACGAGTGGCCGGCCCACGGCTGGCATGAGTTCCGCGACCCGAACGAGGAGTGGGAGCTGTCGCTTTACCGCTACAACTCCAACGTCGTCCGGCAACTCGGCCAGAACATCGAGGCGGCTCGGCAGGCCAAGGCGTTCGAGCAGTGGAACACGAACTGGGTCCATTTCGTGGCCCACCATGTCAGCGCCTGGATGCACGTTGACCACGGCCTCGGCCTCTACCTGTATGCCAATGCCAACCGGCGGGCACCCACGAACATGCACAACAACGCGATCTCGGTCAACAGCATGCACCGGATCCGGGCCGCCCAGGACCTGGCGCTCTACAACCTGACGCTGACCGAGGAGGTTCCGGGATTCGACGGAACCGCACATCTGGAGGCGTGGAACAGCGACCCGGCGTGGCAGGGCATACGGGAGACGGCCGAACAACTGACCGGGATCGACGACTGGTGCGAGGCGATCTTCGCCGCGAACGTCGTGTTCGAGCCGCTCGTGGGTGAGCTGTTCCGTAGTCAACTGGTGCAGCAAGCGGCGCCCCGCAACGGTGACTTCGTCACTCCGACCGTGATCGGTGCCGAGGAGTACGACTTCGCCGAGCGGGATCTCCGCTACACGACGGCGATGTTCACACTCCTGACCAACGACCGCGAGTTCGCGACCCAGAACAAGGCGATCATGCAGGGCTGGTTGACGACCTGGGTTCCGCGCTGCATAGCGGCCGCACGCCTTCTTCAGCCGATCTGGTCGCTGCCCGACTCCAGGCCGCCCCGCTTCGAAGACGGACTGGACCGGGCGAAGAGCCGCTTCAGTGGCATCTTGCGCGATCTGCAACTCGACACACCAAAGGAGCTGGCGCAATGACGAACTTCGCGATGGCTGAGAGCCCGTTCAAGACCGACAACACACCGTCCAACATGTGTGGCTTCACGCTGATGAACAACCAGGTCGGCGTCGTGGTCGCCGAGGTGATGCGCGGCAAGCCCGACGTCCGGGTGATGCCGTTGCCATCGATGATCCGGGTCGACGCGCGGCGCCGAATGGACGTCATTTACGACGAGGTCTCCGAGGCGCTCGGCGAGGAGCCGGGCTACTTCGATGCCGCCGCGTTCGAGGAGAACATGTCCACGCACTACGGCCGCATGATCCACGAGGACGATCGGACGATCATGTTCGCGAATCCGGAGGACGCCGCTGAATACATCGACTTCGACCTGACGGCGTCGAACTAATCGGGATCGGTTGCGAGGAGGCAGACGTGTACGAGAAGGATGGCGAGAAGTATTTCATCGTCGACAGCCACATGCACTACTGGAGTGCCGGCCCGGACAACTGGGTGAAGGGCGCCGAGCAGTATGCCAAGGGTTGGATCGAGTGCTTCCACGCCTACCAGAGCCTGGGCCCGCCGGAGACGCACTGGTCGCTCGAGAAGTTCGAGACGTACACGGAAGACGACCTGATGAAGGATGTCTTCGAAGACGGGTACGTCGATGTCGCGGTCTTCCAGCCGACATATCTGAAGGAGTGGTACACGGAGGGCTTCAACACGACGGAGCGCAACGCCGCTCTTGGCGAGAAGCACCCAGGCAAATTCATCGCGAACACGCGCTGGGATCCACGCGACGGAGAGGCGGGCCTCAAGGAGCTCCGCCACAACGTCGAACGCTATGGCTCCCGGGGCGTCAAGCTCTACACGGCCGAGTGGAAGGACGGTTCGCGGGGCTGGACGCTCAAGGATCCCGCAGCCTACAAGTATCTCGAGGCGTGTCAGGAACTCGGCATCAAGAACATCCATGTCCACAAGGGCCCGACAATCTGGCCGCTGGACAAGGACGCGTTCGACGTGTCGGATGTCGACCACGCCGCGACCGACTTCCCGGACCTCAACTTCATCGTCGAGCACGTGGGTCTGCCACGGATCGAGGACTTCTGCTTCATGGCGACGCAGGAGCCCAACGTCTATGCCGGCCTGTCGGTCGTGATCGGCGGTCTCATGCACGCGCGGCCCCGCTTCTTCGCCAAGGTCATGGGCGAGCTGCTGTTCTGGGTCGGCGAGGACAAGATGACCTTCGGCAGCGACTACGGCATCTGGGAGCCGAAGTGGCAGGTCGAGGGCTTCGTCGACTGGGACTTCCCGGACGGCGACGAGTTCAGCGACTACCCACGGATGAACACGGCGTCGAAGAAGAAGATCCTGGGCCTCAACGCCGCCAAGCTCTACGACATCGAGGTTCCGGCCGAATGCCGGCTGGACGCGGGCCAGGGTACGCCGGCCGCCCGCGACGACGCGCAGTTGGTCGAACAGGTATGACGGTCGACAGCACTCTCCGCCGCGACGGCTCCACGGCCACGGACGACCTCGTCGCCGCGCACGCAGGGCTCGCGGCGCCGGAGCGATCGAGGGTGCTGGCCGCGTTGGAGACGGTGCGCGACCCGGAGCTGGACGAGCCGATCACGTCGCTCGGCTTCGTGGCCTCATGCACCGTCTCCGACGGCGGTGACGTGTCGGTCCGCCTGCGGCTACCGACCTACTTCTGCGCGCCGAACTTCGCGTTTCTCATGGTTGCGGACGCGTTCGACGCGGTCAGCGGCGTGCCAGGTGTCGCCCGAGCCGACATCGTGCTCGAGGACCACTTCGCATCCGATGCGATCAACGGCGGTGTCGCCGCACGCGCCGGCTTCGTCGATGCCTTCGCCGGTGAAGCGTGCAGCGATCTCGAAGCGCTGCGGGCCGACTTCCTGCGCAAGGCCGTCATGGCCGGTACGCATCTGGTCTGCCGACCGTTGGTCGCCGACGGTATGGCGCCGGAGACGCTCGCCGGCCTCGCGCTCGGCGAAGTTGCACCGTCCCCTGAGCTCGACCGGCTGCGGCGCCGGCGGATCGATCTCGGGCTGCCGGCGGGTGACGACGCCGCACTGCTGATCGATCCGGCCAGCGGGGAGCCGGTCGGGGCCGCAGCGATTCCGATGCATCTGCGTCGGGCGCGCACGACCCACGTGAACATCGACGCCAACACCAGCATCTGCCGGGGCATGTTCGCCCACCGGTACAACGCCGCCCAAGGCAACGCGGTGGATCAGCGAAACGAAAGCGAGGAGGCGACATGAAGGCCGTCCGCTTGCACGGATATCACCAGAACCCGGTGGTCGAGGACGTTCCCGACCCGGTGGTCAAGGGACCGCTGGACGTCATCGTGAAGGTCGGCGGGGCCGGGGTGTGCCGGACCGATCTGCACATCATCGACGGACAGTGGGACGCGGCGATGAGCCCGACCCTGCCGTACACGATTGGTCATGAAAACGCCGGCTGGGTGGCCGAGGTCGGGTCGGCGGTGACCAACGTCGAGCCCGGCGACACGGTGATCCTGCACCCGACGCCGACGTGCGGCCTGTGCCGGGCGTGCCGCGCCGGACGCGACATGCAGTGCAGCAACAGTTCGTTCCCGGGACTCGACAGCGATGGCGGGATGGCCGAATACCTGCTGACCTCCGCGCGCGCCTGCGTGAAGCTCGACCCGAGCACCCAGCCGAAGGACGTCGCCGCGCTGGCCGACGCCGGCATCACCGCATACCACGCCGTACGCAAGGCGATACCGCTGCTCTATCCGGGTACGTCATGTGTGGTGATCGGCGCCGGCGGTCTGGGCCACATCGGCATCCAGTGCCTCGCCGCGCTCACCGCAACGAAGATCATTGTCGTCGACCGCAATCCCGATGCGCTCAAGCTGGCCGAACAACTCGGCGCGGCCCACACCGTGGTCGCCGATGGCGGTCAGATCGACGCCGTCAAGGACCTGACCGGCGGGGCCGGGGCGGAGGTAGTGCTCGACTTCGTCGCCGAAGAGGGCGCTGAGATGGACGGATTCGCCATGACCGCACCGGCCGGCTCCTACTACGTCATCGGGTACGGCGGCACGCTGCACATTCCGACGCTCGACATCATCTCCACCGAGCGCAACATCATCGGCAACATCGTCGGAACCTACAACGAGTTGGCCGAGCTGATGGTCCTCGCCCAGGCCGGCAAGGTCACGCTGCACACCCGGACCTACCCCCTGGATGCCGCCGTCGACGCCATCACCGATCTCGACGCGGGTCGGGTCCGCGGTCGGGCGATTCTCGTCCCTTAGCGGCGCTTTCGCCGCCGAAAGCACCCTCATCTCGATTCGTCAGGAGGAGCGATGGCCAAAGAACTTCGTTTCAACGCACAGGCGCGCACGTTGCTGATGGCCGGCGTCGACCAACTGGCCGAAGCGGTCAAGTCGACGCTCGGTCCGAAGGGGCGCAATGTCATTCTCGAAAAGATCACCGGCTCGCCGGTGGTCACGAACGACGGCGTGACGATCGCGCGCGAGATCCACCTGAAGAACCAGTTCGAGAACATGGGTGCTCAACTCGTCAAGGAAGCCGCGATCAAGACGAACGACGTGGTCGGTGACGGTACGACGACGGCCACCGTCCTCGCGCAGGCGATCATCCGGGAAGGCATGGAGGCGATCGACGGCGGCGCGAACCCCGTGCTGGTCAAGCGCGGCATCGACGTGGCCGTCGGCCGGCTCGTCGACCACCTGCAGAGCGTGGCCTACCCGGTGGTCACCGAGGCCGATTTCAAGCGGGTAGCCGCGATCTCGGCCAATGACGATGACGTGGTTGGCGCGACGATCGCGCGTGCCCTGCACACCGTCGGCGACGGCGGAATCGTCACCGTCGAGGAGTCCGCCGCCCACGGGATGAGCGTGGACTTTGTCGAGGGCTTCGAGTTCGACAACGGTTACCTGTCGCCGTACCTCGTGACGAACCCGGCCAGCCTGGAAGCGATCGTCGACGACCCGTACATTCTGCTGTGCAGCGAGAAGATCACCAACGTACAGCAGCTGATGCCGTTGCTGGACAAGATCATGCGGGAACCACGGCCACTCGTGATCCTGGCCGAGAACGTCGAAGGTACGGCGCTGTCGATGATCGTCCACAACCACGTGAACCGTACGTTCCAGTGCGTGGCCGTACGCGCTCCTGGTTTCGGCGACCGTCGCCTGCACAAGCTGGAGGACATCGCGGCGATCACCGGTGGCTCGGTGATCAGCAAGCACTCCGGCGCCACGTTGGAGACGATGACGCTCCGCCAACTCGGCCGCGCGACACAGGTCCGGGTCACCGCCGACCGTACGGTCATCGTCGGCGGCGGCGGCTCGATGGACGACATCGAGTTCCGGTTGTCGCAGCTGCGCGCCGAGTTGGGGCGGGCGCAATTCGGCATCGACGAAGACGTGCTGACCGAGCGCATCGGCGCGTTGTCCGGCAAAGTCGCCGTCATCCGGGTCGGCGCACCGACGAATGCGGAGCTGAAGGAGTTGCAGCACCGCGTCGAGGACGCCTTGTCGGCCACGCGGGCGGCGATGGCCGAAGGGATCGTCGCCGGTGGTGGCGCGGCGCTCCTGCACGCGAGCGTGGCGCTCGATGACCTGGACGTCATCGACGACTACAAGACCGGCGTCGACATCGTGCGGCGGTCGCTCACCGAACCGGCGTACCTGATCGCCACGAACGCCGGCCACTCCGGCAGCGAAGTCGTCAACAAACTCATGCAGATGGGTCAGGACGACGGCTTCGACGCGTTGCGCGGCAGCTACGGCGACATGATCGAGATGGGTATCGTCGATCCGCTGCGCGTCGCCCGATCGGCGCTCCAGAACGGCGCGTCGGTTGCCGGTCTGCTGCTGACGACGAACACGCTGATCGCCGAGGAGCAGACGCCATGGGGCGGCAGCGCCGCGCTGATGACCGAGTTCGGCCCGCTCGACGAGGGTCTACATCAACCATCACCGGATTCCAGTACGCCGCAGTCACTCGGCCTCGGACCGTCGGTGGGCTGAGAAGTGGTCATCGCCGGAGACCGGGTGCTGCGGCCGGCGACGGAGTCAACGGCGACAGCGGAGTTGCACGTACTCCGAGCCCGGGGCCGACTGCGTGGCATTGTCGCGCTGCTCGGCCCCGCGTTCGTTGCCGCCGTCGCCTATGTGGATCCAGGCAATTTCGCTACCAACTTCTCGGCCGGTGCCCGATTCGGGTACGCGCTGATCTGGGTCATCGTGATGGCGAACCTGATGGCCATGGTCGTGCAATACCTGTCTGCGAAGGCCGGCGTCGCGACCGGTCAGGACCTACCCGAACTGTGTCGCGAGCATTTCGGCCGACCGGTGTCGATGGGGCTCTGGGTGCAGGCCGAACTGATCGCGATGGCGACCGACCTCGCCGAGTTCGTCGGCGCGGCGATCGGGCTGAATCTGCTCTTCCACGTGCCATTGTTTCCGGCCGGCCTGATCACCGCCGTGGTCGCGTTCGGAATCCTGATCCTGCAGCAGCGTGGATATCGACGATTTGAGCTGGCCATCTGCGCGTTGCTCGGCATCGTCCTGCTCGGCTTCGCGTACGACCTCTTCGCGGTCGGTGCCAGCCCGACCGGCATCGCCGGCGGGCTCGTGCCGACGTTCAATGGCCGTGACGGGGTGCTATTGGCAGCCGGGATCATCGGCGCCACGGTCATGCCGCATGTGGTCTACCTGCACTCCGCGCTGACCAAGTCACGGGTCTCCTGCCGGGACGACAGCGAGCGCCGCGAGTTGCTGCGCTTCCAGCGTGTCGACGTCACCGTGGGACTCGGTATCGCCGGTGTCACCAACCTCGTCATGCTCGTCGTCGCGGCGTCGCTGTTCAATCGCAGCGGCCGATCGAGCGTCGACTCGATCGAAGCGGCGCACGCCGGGCTCGGCCAGCTCGTTGGCGGGGGAGCGGCGCTCGCTTTCGGCGTCGCGCTGCTCGCCTCCGGACTCGCATCGTCGAGCGTCGGCACCTACGCCGGCCAGGTGATCATGCAGGGGTTCCTGCGCCGCCATATCCCGTTGCTGGTCCGCCGCGGTATCACCATGTTGCCGGCGCTCGTCGTGCTCGGCCTCGGGCTGCCGGCCACCGATAGCCTGGTGCTGTCCCAGGTCGTGCTGTCGTTCGGCATTCCGTTTGCGCTGATCCCGCTGGTCATGCTCACCCGCCGGCCCGACGTGATGGGTACGTTCGTCAACCGCCCGATCACCACGGTCGTCGCGACCTGCATCGTGTCGACCATTGTGGCCCTGAATGTCTACTTGCTCTATGCGACGTTCGCCGGTTAGCCGCGTTTCACGCACAGCGAAGTGCCGGGATCGATCCTGGGCCGCGGATGGCCGATATCGTGGGTAAATGACGGGATGGCGGCGTGACGACAGTCCACACGGTGATCGACTTCGCGCCAACGTGACCGCGCGATTTCCGTACCAGCCGGTCGAGCCGGACCGCGAACCAGGACGGTCGGGCGGCGATGGTGTGCCGCCGTGGCTCCAGGAACGGCTGTTCGACCGACGGATCGTGATGCTCGGTGGCCGGCTCGATCCGGCCGCGGCGAGTAACGCCGCCGCGGCGCTGATGACCTTGGACGCGATCGGCGTCGACCCGATCCAACTGCATCTCACCGCGGTCGATGGCGAGTTGAGCGCGGCCTTCGCCGTCGTGGACGCCGTGGCATCCATGCGCGCCCCGGTCGACGTGGTCATCCCGTCGCAGGCCGGCGGCGCCGCGCTGGCCGTCCTCGCGGCGGCCCGGCGGCGCCTCGCGTTTCCGCATGCGCGCATCCGCCTCGTTGAGCCGCAGGCCGCGATCGCCTCGGGTACGGCCGAGAGGGTTGCCGGCGCGGCCGGCGAGCATCTGCGCGAGTTGGAGGAGTTGATCATCGCGCTCGCCGAGGTGACCGGGAAAAGCCGCAGCCGCATCGAAGACGATCTGTCCGCCGGGCGGATTCTCGGCGCTGCCGACGCCCGCGAGTACGGCCTGATTGACGACATCGTGGGGCCGTCGCCGGAGCTGTAGCGACCGAAAGGATCACGGACATGGGCAAGATCGTCGTGACCAACAACGTCTCGCTCGACGGCGTCATGCAGGCTCCCGGCCGCCCGGACGAAGACACCCGCGACGGCTTCGACCGTGGCGGTTGGGCGTTGCCCTATAACGACGCCGTGATGGGTCGCAAGATGGGCGAGCAGATGGGCACCTCGGGTGCGCTGCTGTTCGGCCGCCGGACGTACGAGGACTTCTTCCAGGTCTGGCCGAATCGTTCCGACAATCCGTATACCGAGGTACTCGACAACACGCCGAAGTACGTGGCGTCCCGTACGCTGCGCGAACCGTTGCCCTGGCAGAACTCCACGCTTCTGCCGGGCGACGCGGCCGACGCGGTGCGCGAGCTGAAGGGCCAGTTGAGCAGCGACCTGGTGATTCTGGGCAGCGGGGATCTCATCCAGTCATTGCGGCGCCGGCACTTGATCGACACGTACGTGTTGATCGTGCATCCGCTCGTGCTGGGATCGGGCCGGCGGCTTGTTCCCGGACGGTACGACGCCGGAGGAACTGCGGCTGACTGACTCCGTGACCACGACGACGGGCGTTGTCATCGCGACCTATGAGGTGGCCGCGTGACGGGTATGCCGCTCGGATAGGCGTCTAGCCGCCCGCCCGCTGCGATTCCGCCGGCGAGTCGGCCGATGTGGTCGAGTCGGCCTGAGTGATCGATTCGGCCGGTGTGGACGGTGTCATCGATTCAGACCGGGTGATCGATGCTGAGCTAGCCGCCGGGCCGGTCTCGGCCGGCCGCAGGTCCTCGTCGGACGACGGTGTGGTGTCGTAATCGGCCACGGCCATCTGGAGTGCGACGGCGAGACGTGCAAGCGCGCCGTCGAGCAGCGTCAGATCGCTCAATGTCCGCTGCGCGGGGATGTTGTCGGCGGCCGTCTCGCGCGCCGCTAGTTCCAGCAACGCGCCGGACCGGGTGTATGTGGCGTGCTGGCCGGTTTCGATCCGGCCCTCGATGGTCGCCATGGAGTCGCGAAGCTGGGCCGCCGCCGCGTCGAGGCGCGGGCTAGCGGGGATCGTCGCGGACTCCACGCCGACGGCGAACGAACGGGCGTGGTTCCGTGCGGCCGAGCTCACCGACCGGATCTCGGTCAGCTGAGCGGAGTTGCGACCGTACGTGGCCCGGCGCAACGGCATCGCGACCGATTCGAGCGCGGCGTACGAGGCGTCGACCGCGCGTACGTCCGCGCGCAGCGACTCGTCGCGACCGCCGAGCATCCGGTCCAAGCCGCCGTTGACGAGCGTCGACAATGACCGGAACCACAGCAGCACGCCGGTCGTGAGCACCCTCTGCGGTCGCAGCGGCACCACGAGCAGCACGGTGACGATGACCGCACCGACACCGATCGCCGTCTCGACCAGGCGCAGCACCAGCAAATGCCAGCTGAACTCGCCGAGCTGGGCATACAGCTGCGACAGCGTGACGGTGATGCCGATGGCCATGAAGGTGTAGTTGACCCTGATCAGGTAGATGCCGAAGAACAGCGCGACCAGGACGATGAGCAGCGACGACCAGATGTGCCCGCCGGTGAGATGGACCGCGACATCGCCGATCACGATGCCGATCGCGGTGCCGGCGACCCGGAACAACGCCTTGCGCACCTGCTCGCCGGAGTTCGTCGTGGCCATGAACGCAAGGAACGTCGCCAGCACCGCCCAGTAGAGCCGCTGACTGGAGACGAGGTCGCCGACCACGATCGCGATGGCCGCCGCGACGGCAACCTGGATCGACGCTCGGACGTAGGGCGGCATCGTCGCACGATCCAACGGCCCGCCACGGCCGGGCGTGGTGGAGGCCTCGGTGCTGACCGGTACGGAGCCGGGCAGCCAGCCGGCGTTCAGCGTGACCGCAGGCGTGTAACCGGCGGGCTCAGTGTCCTCGGGCTCGGCGGCGTCGGGTTGGGCGGCGTCGGGTTGGACGGCGTCGAGTTCGGCGTCCTCGGGATCGGCGGTGTCCGAGCGGCCATGGTCCGGCGTGTCGCGGTGAGGTTCGGCATGGCTGTCCGTCCTCGTCTCGGCGCGTTCGGCGATCTCGGCGCTGAGCTGCCGCCGGGCCTCGAGGTAGGTCCGCGACGAATCGGCGAGGCGATGTGCGACCACCGTGACACGTTCCTCGTCGCACATGGCCCGATGCAGGTTCGAGGCCAGCTCGTCAACCGCGCGCTCGTCGCCGCGCAACGTCGCCTCGATACACGCCACGGCGTCCGCCCGCACCGCGGGATCGGTGCACCGTCCGGCGAGCGCGTCGGCGAAGCGCGCGATGTTCGACAGTGCGAGGTCGGCGTCGAACAGCCGCTGCGCTTCGACGTCGGCCGAGTCCGGGACCGACTCCACCAGTTGGGCGTCGACCATCAGCGTCGACTCGTTGAGCCGGGTGAGCTGCCGCCGGAGCCGTTGTGACGCACGCCGCCGTTGATCGTCTTCCGACGCTTGCAGTACAGCGGCGCTCAGCACGAGCGTGTGATTCGCCCGGCCGACCCAGGAGCGGCGCATGCCGGCCAAGGTACGCAGGAGATCCGTACGGAAGAGCGTGAACCGTACGGCGAGGGAGGCGACGACGCCGAGGCCGAGTAGAGCGGCGAGCCAGCCGACATCACGCAGACCGATCTGGACGTGCAGGAAGAAGCCGAGGAAGCCGCCGTTGAACATGACCAGGCCGACGGCCACGCCGCGTGGGCCGAAACGGCGTACGTAGACGGCGGCCGCGAGAAGTACGACCAGCCACGCGAGTGACGCGATCCGGTACGGCCCGAGCGCGATGCCGATCGTCATCGCGCCGAGCATCGGTATCGGGAGGATCAGCGTCGAGAGGATCTGCGCGCGCGGCGTCGTGTCGCTGACCACGAAGCCGGCCATCATCGCGACCATCGCGGAGATCAGCATCGCGACGATCAGCAGGGCGTGGTCGCCGGCCTGGACGAGGGCGGGTGGACCGGCGTTCGACGGCAGTTGCAGCGCGCCGGTCAGCCGGACGAAGGCGTACGCGAGGCCGACTCCGGCACCGATTCCGAGCACGGCCTGAAGGGCGAGTCGGAGCTGGGTCTGACCGGGATCCGCACCGGCGAGCTGATCGATGCCGTCGCGGACGTAGGCGCGGATCGAACGAGCACGCGGGGCGAGCGTGAGGACGTCGTCCGTGAGCCCGCCGAGGCCACGGGTCACCCGCGCCAGGCCTGCGCTGCGTACGGTTCCCGGCATACCTTCATGATCCCGCCCCGGCGACCGGTTCGTGTCAATGCCCCCGATACGTGTGGGCTCCGCCTCTATGCGGTGTCCGGCCCCGGTGGCGTCCGGGCTACGGGCGGCGTCCGCCGACCGTACCGTCGGGTCAGGCCGGTGACCTGTCCGTCGACGGACGGCGACGGGACCACGAACCGACGATGTGCGCGTGCATCGCCTCGGCCGCGGCGTCGGCGTCGCCGCTCTCGATCGCGGCGAGGATGCGCCGGTGCTCGTCGATGGTCAGCGCGGTGTACGCCGCCGACGTCGCGCCGTGGTAGCGCCCGGTTGTGCGCGCCTTGTCGTGGATGCTGGTCACGATCGCGCGACCCAGCCGGTTGCCGGAGGCCCGCATGACCATGTCGTGGAAGGCCACGTCGGCGATCGCGAATTCGCCGACGTCGTCCTTCGCGCGCTCCATCGACCGCAGCGCCTCGTGGATCGCCGCGACGTTGGCGGTGTTGTTGTGGGTCGCCGCGCCACCGGCCATGTCCCGCTCGAGAGCGGCACGCACGGACACCAGCTCGTCAAGAACCGTCAACGTCTCGTCGTTGCGGACGAGCGCCGCGAGCACGATGTCGTCGATCATGTCCCACGATCGCGCCGAGCAGACGACCGTTCCGACTCCGTGCTTGATCAGCACGAGGCCCTTGTCCTGAAGCAACTTCACCGATTCCCGTACAACCGTGCGGGAGACCCCGAACCGGTCGCCGAGATCTGCCTCGGTCGGCAGGGTCCGACCCACCGCGAGACGGCCGCTCACGATGTCGTCGACCAGCTCGGCGACCACGACCGTGCCGAGTCGGTCGCCCCGGCGGCGGCGGGGCGCACTCTCGGCCCAGTCCGGGCGACCGTCGGCGCTCTGACCCGCTTGACCGGCGGGTGTTTCGCGGTTGACCGGCTCGTCGCGCCAGTCCAGCACGGACGAGGAGCCGTCCGTCGAGTGCGTCACAGCCTCGCTCCTCTCGCCCGCGAACGGTCCTATCGTCCCGCGTGTGCTGACGTTACCGAATCGGAAGAATAGACCATTGCTAAGACATCATATGTGTGATGTCATCTATCTCATTCGGCAACCTGCCGGCCTCGCGGTCGAAACATCCCTCGCCGGGAGCGCGGCTCGCCGACGGCGTGACCCGATGACGAATCGGTCCGAGAACGGCGAAGCGAGCCCGCGCGATGACCATAAGCCCAGCTAGGGCCACGTGTCGGGCCGGGGGTCGACGACGTAGACATCACAACGTGGATCCAGAACACCAAGATCGAGACACACCAGGGCAACAGATTCAAGATCAAAATGCTTGTGGCGTACCCCCGAGACGAAGGACGCAGGATGAACCAAGGTGATGTGGGCCGGCCGAGCCGGCGCATGGACCGGCGCGTGGGCCGCAGCCTCGCGCTTGCAGTCGTGGCCGTCGGCGCGCTCGCGTTGGCCGCTTGCGGCGGCGGGCAGTCCATCGGCGCGAAGAGCAACGTTGCCGACGCGGGCAGCCCGTACGGATTCAAAACCGCGGCCCAGGACACGTCGGCGCCGATCACGGTGTGGGTGGACTCGACGCGCCTGCCGGCCGCCCAGGCGTACCAGAAGGCGTTCCCGGACAAGAAGATCAACATCGTGAGCTACGACGGCGACGCCAACGGCTCGAACTCGTTCAAGACCAAGTTCCAGCTGTACGACCGCGCGAACTCCGGCTGGCCGGACGTCGTGTTCACCGCGGACGACAACGCAGCGTCGTGGGGATCGCTCGAAGGTTCGGGCGACCTCGCGCCGGTCAACAAGGGACTCGTCCCGAGCGACACGCTGAACGGGTTCGCCAAGGGCTCGCTCGACGTGTGCACCGTCAACAACGTGACCTACTGCCTGCGCAACGACCTCGCTCAGAACGTCCTCTGGTACAACAAGAAGCTCATGGACCAGTGGGGCTACACGGTCCCCACGACCTGGGAGCAGTACGAGCAACTCGCCGACCAGGTCGCCACGCAGCACCCCGGCTACATCGTCGGTACGGCCGGCGACGCGTGGGCGCCGGAGATTTACATGTGGGGCGCCGAGTGCCCGGCCAACCAGGTCACCAGCGCCAAGTCGATCACTGTCAACACCTCCGACCCGAATTGCGTGAAGGCCGCGAAGATGCTGGACAGCCTCATCGCGAACAAGACGATGTCGACGCTGTCGCTGTTCGGTTCGGAGTTCGTGAAGGCGCAGGGCAGCAAGGTGCTCATGATGCCCGGGCCGGCGTGGTACGGCGGTGCGGTGTTCCAGGGCACGATCAAGACGCCGAAGGGCCAGATCGCGGTCGCTCCGGCACTCTCGTGGCAGGGCCAGAACCCGCCGGTGACCGGTGATGTCGGCGGTGGCGCGTGGTGGATCTCGTCGCACAGCAAGAACCTCAAGGCAGCCGAGGACTTCGCTACCTGGGTCGCGACGAGCGACGCCTATCAGGCCGACCTCGCGCCCGGCTTCCCGGCGTTCACCGCCGCTGCGACCAAGTGGCTCGCGACC
Organism: uncultured Actinomycetota bacterium; assembly: GCA_963724705.1. Lineage (GTDB taxonomy): Bacteria > Actinomycetota > Actinomycetes > Mycobacteriales > Micromonosporaceae > DASQPR01. Next base: position 284,456 of record CAVRVS010000001.1, on the reverse strand, counting down.
CAGCAGGCCAGTGGCTACTGGGCCAACGACATCGGGGCGCCGATCCAGGCCGCCGCGAGCCAGGTCTGGTCGGGCTGGGGCTCGGCCGCGTTCAGCCAGGAAGCGATCTGGGCCAAGGTCGTCCAGGCCGGCATGACACAGGGCAAGACGATCGAGTCACTCCTGCCGGCGTGGCAGACGGAGATCGAGAACGAAGCGAAGGTTCTCGGTTACACGGTCTCCACACCGTGACAGCGCTTGCGAACCCGGAGCACGTGACGCCGCCCGGCGCCACGGCCAGGAGCCGGTCGACCACCGGCTCCTGGCGGCTCCGGCCGGGCCACGTCTTCGTCTCCGGATATGTCGTGCTCCTGGCGTTATTTGGCGTGATACCGGTGGCGTACTCGATCTACCTGGCCGTCACCAACGCGTCGGGTAAGTTCGCCGGGCTGGCGAACTTCACGCACACCGCGCGGGACTACCGCTTCGTGCCGGCGATCGAGCACGTCGCGCTGTATCTGGTCTTCTGGCTCGTCAGTCTCACCGTGCTGGTGGTTCTGCTCGCGGTCGTCGTACACCGGGTGGCGTCGAAGCGAACGCGGACGTTCATCCGGTTCGCGTACTACATTCCCGGTGCCCTCGCCGGCGCATCCAGCGTGCTGCTATGGCTGTTCCTCCTGGATCCGACCGTTAGCCCGGTCGCGCTGATCCTGCGCTGGACCGGCGACCGGCATTTCGCCGACGTCATCACGCCGGGCCACCTGCCGATCGTGTTCGCCATCATCGCGTTCTGGACCGGTGCCGGCGGCTGGATCCTGGTGCTCTACGGCGCGCTCAACACCATCTCCAACGATGTTGTCGAGGCCGCGCGGGTGGACGGCGCCGGTCCGGTCCGTACGGCCTGGCACATCGAGCTTCCGCTGATCCGCAAGTGGATCACGTACATGCTGATCCTTTCGCTCGCCGCCGGCACGCAACTCTTCGTCGAGCCGGAGCTGGTGTCCCAGGCGAGCTTCGGGCTGGTGAGCAACGACTACTCGGTCAACCAGCTGGCCTACCAGTACGCGTTCACCCAGACGGATTTCAACGGTTCGGCCGCCATCTCCATCGACCTGCTGATCGTCGCTCTGCTGTGTGCCGGCGTCTTCGTCGCTCGCGGTCGACTCTTCGAGACGGACTGAGGGGGCGTCGTGACAACCGTCAAGCCCGTCACGGGACGGCAGTCCGCCGCCGCCAGCGGTTTTACCGGAGACTCAGCCGAATCGGTCGTCGCCGCGGCCGGCGGTCGCGGCCAATCCGGCCGCCGCTCCGGCCCCCGCATCGCCCGCGCCGCCACCCGGACCGCCGTTTTCGTGCTGCTGGCCGCGTTCGTGTTGTTCTTCCTCATCCCAATGCTGTGGTTGCTGTTGGCGTCCACGAAGAACAGCACGTCGCTCGTCGACCAGAACCCGTACTCGTTCGGTTCGTTCGCCGATCTGGGGCACAACTGGGCTCACCTGATGTCGTTCCAGGACGGCGCGGTCAAGCGGTGGCTGGCCAACTCGGTGCTCTACTCCGTGCTGGCGCTCGTCATCACGCTCGTGGTGAGCATCCCGGCCGGCTATGCCCTGGCAAAGATGGACTTCAAGGGCCGTCGTTTTCTGCTCATCACGACGCTCGTCGTGATGCTGATGCCGACGGCATCGCTGGTACTGCCGACGTTTCTGGAAATCAACTACGCGCATCTGGTGAACACGCCGCTGTCCGTCGTGCTGCCCTATTCGTTCTTCCCGTTCGGCGTCTATCTCACGTATATCTACTTCTCCACCGCCGTGTCCGGCGATTTGTTGGCCGCGGCGCGCATCGACGGCTGTGGTGAGTTCCGCGCGTTCTGGTCGGTTGCGCTTCCATTGGCCGCGCCGGTGGTCGCGCTCGTCGGCTTCTTCAACTTCGTCACCAACTGGAACAACTTCTTCCTGCCGTACGTGATGCTGCCCGGCAGTAACCAATATCCGATGCAGGTTGGGCTCACCCAGATGCTCGCCTCGACACCGACGTTCAACCCGGTCGTCGGCGCCAACGCCGCGGTGTCGCCGCCCGAACTCGTGCTCGCGACGTTGCTGTCGGTTGCACCGGTGCTGGTGATTTTCCTTCTGGCCCAACGCTTCCTGGTGGCCGGCCTGACCGCGGGCGGGACGAAGGAGTGACGGGTTCGATCGACCCGACGCGCGCTCAACCGCCCGGCAGTGCGGCCAGCGGCCACGAACGACAGATTCCGAGGAGTACGTCATGACCGCCGACGCGTCGCGTACGCCGTCCGGCTCGTCTCGGCCGCGCATCGTCGCCACCGTACCGTCGCTCGCCCCGCCGTACTGGGCGCTGGCGGAACGATCGCTGTTCCGGCTCCTCGACGAGGGCTGGCGGCGCTTCGCCGATCTGTACACGCGTCCGGACGGATCGCTGCGCTACGACGGTCGGTTGTCGACCCGGGATGGCGGCGACGACTTCTTAGAAGCGTTCTTCAACTGGCCCCAGCTGTATCTGCTCGGTGGGGCCGACGACGTGCTCACCGCTAGCGCAAAGCACTGGCATGGCGTCGTCGCCCAGCTCACCGATCTTGGCATCTATCGCGACGAGTTCGAGATCGGCTACGACTGGTTCCACCAGGGCGAGAGCATGCTGTTCTTCTACTTCCTCACGATGGCCGATCCCGGTACCTGGCGCGAGCGCGCGTTGCGTTTCGCCGATCTGTACGTCGACCCGGCTCATGGCAACTACGACCCGGGGCGGCGCATCATCACCGCGCCCCACAACGGCAGCGGCGGGCCGCGCGACGGGGTGTCGAACACGTCGGCCTACCCCTGGACGGCCGCCGAGGCCGCCCGCTACGGGTTTCCGCTCGATTGGTTGCCGGCCGGTGAATCGGCTGACGACGCCGGCGCGGCGTCCGCCGATGGCTTGCTCGACAACGATCCGCGACTCGGTGCCGAAATGAAGCGGCGTCTCGGCCGAGGCGACGTAGTCGCCAATCTCAGTGTTGGCGGCCTCGTTCTCAACGCGTTTCTGGCCAGCGGTGACCAGAAGTACGCCGACTGGTTGGCGACGTACGTCGGCGCGTGGCAGAAGCGAGCCGAGGACAACGGCGGCCTCGTGCCCGACAACGTCGGCCTCGACGGTACGGTCGGCAGCCAACTCGACGGCCGCTGGTACGGCGGCCACTACGGCTGGAGTTGGCCGCACGGCATGTACAGCGTCGCCCAAGCGGTGCTGGTCGGCGCGATGGCCGCCGCGCTGGCCAACGCCGACGACTCGTACCTCGACCTGCCGCGTCAAGTGCTCGATATCGTCGTCGGCCACGGCCGGGGCGGCCGGTTCTCGGACAGCGACTCGAGCATCAAGGAACGGTGGAACGCCCACCTCGGTGCGGCCGTTGACGACGAGACGTTACTGATCCCGAATCGGCACAGCGACAAGGGTTGGTTCGATTGGAATCCGGTGCAGACGTCGGTGCCGGCCGCGCTCTGGCACCACACGTCCGCCGCCGATGACCGGGCGCGGCTCGATCGCTTGCGCGCCGCGAGCGGCCACGACTGGACGGCCGTCCGGGCGTTCCGCGACAAGGAGGAGGCCGGCCACGAGGAGCCGTGGTACGCATACCTTCGCGGGGACAACCCGGACTACCCGGCACGCATCCTCGGGGCCGCTCACGAACAGGCCCGCCGCCGGCTTGCGTTGATGGAACAGCACGGCGACGACGTCGTGGCCGAACCGGCGATCCATCTGTGGCAGAACCTGAACCCGGTGGTGACCGAGGCACTCGTACAGCTCACCTGGGGCGGCCCGCAAGTCGTCTACAACGGCGGCGCGGCCCAGGCCCGGGTTCGCTACTACGACGCCGATCGGGGCCGCCCCGGCCTGCCCGAGGACGTGGCCGCGCTCGTCAGCGACATCGATCCGGCCGGGACCGTCGTGACACTGGTCAACCTGTCCGGCACGCAAACCCGCCGGGTGGTCATCCAGGCCGGCGCTTTCGCCGAGCACGATATTTCCCGGGTGCGATTCAGCTCGGCCGAGGCGGGGTGGACCGGTCGCGATACCGAATACCTGAATCACGACGTCGTCGTCGGCGAGCGCAGCGCCGATGTCGAAGCGCCATGGCTCGACGTCGAACTGCCGCCCGGCACGGAGGTCACCGCGACACTCGCGCTGCGTACGCGGGTCCGGCCGCCGTCGTTTCGCACGCCGTGGGACGAACCGACCGCCAGTTGATGGCCGGCCCGGCGGGCTGGTACGAACGACGTGCGTACCGCTCAAATAGGCACATGGGAAAGGAACCGCAACAGATGCGATTGGCTCGGATCGGCGCGGCTGGCGCCGAAATTCCAGTGGTGAGTGGTGGCGACGATTGGTTCGATCTCCGCCCGATCACGACGGACATCGACCCACTGTTCCTGGCGGACGGGCTTGACCGCGCGGCCGCGGCGCTTGCCGCCGGAGACCTGCCGGCGATGGGTCCGGTCGAGCGCTTCGGTCCGCCATTGGCCGGGATCGGGAAGATCGTCTGCATCGGTCTGAACTACGTCGACCACGCCGCCGAGACCGGCGCGACGCCGCCGGCGGAGCCGATTCTGTTCCTCAAGACGCCGGACACGGTGATCGGCCCGGACGACGAGGTGCTGGTGCCGAGGGCGTCGGTCAAGACCGACTATGAGGTCGAACTCGCGGTCGTCATCGGCACCGAAGCGCGCTATCTGGGCTCGCCGGCGGCCGCGCGATCGCACATCGCGGGATATGCGATCAGCAACGACGTTTCGGAGCGCGAGTTCCAGATCGAGCGCGGCGGCCAATGGGACAAGGGCAAGAACTGCGAGACGTTCAACCCCTTCGGTCCGTGGATCCGCACCGCCGATGAGGTGCCCGATCCGCAGGATCTGGCGATGCGCCTGTGGGTCAACGGCGACCTCCGGCAGGACGGCAACAGCAAGAACATGATCTTCGGCGTCGACCACCTCGTGTGGTATCTGAGCCAGTTCATGGTGCTGCGACCGGGTGATGTGATCAACACCGGAACGCCGGCCGGGGTGGCATTGGGCCGCGCCGACGGCGCCTTCCTCCGGGCCGGTGACGTCGTCGAGCTGGAAATCGCCGGTCTCGGGCGGCAGCGCCAGCAACTCGGTCAGGCGTGACGTGGGACAACTCGACGGGATCAGGGCAATCGTGACCGGTGGCGCGTCCGGCATCGGTCTCGCCATCGTGCAAGCGTTCGTGGCCGAGGGCGCATCGGTCGTCGTCCTCGATCGGGCGGCCGAGCCGCCGGCCGACCTCCCCACCGGCACCGGCTACGTGTGCGCGGACATCTCCGACGATCCCGCCGTTCGCGGCGCCGTCGCCGACGGCCGTCGATCGGCTCGGCGGCCTCGACGTGTTGGCGAACAACGCCGGCATCGGAGCGCAGGGCGCCGTGGAGACGGCGACCGACGACGAATGGCATCGCGTACTCGACGTGAACGTGGTCGGTACGGCACGGGTGTCCCGAGCCGCGTGGCCCCATCTCCGGCAGTCGGATCGTGCGGCCGTGGTGAACACGGCATCGATCGCGGCGACCGCCGGGCTTCCGCAGCGGGCGATTTACTCGGCCAGCAAGGGCGCGGTGCTGTCGCTCACTCGGGCGATGGCCGCCGACGGCATGGTCGACGGCATCCGGGTCAACGCCGTGAACCCCGGCACGGCTGACACGCCGTGGGTCGGCCGCCTGCTCGACAGCGCGCCGGATCCGGCCGCCGAGCGGGCCGCGCTTGCGGCGCGGCAACCGCATGGGCGCCTGGTGTCCGCGGCCGAGATCGCCCACGCTGTCGTCTATCTCGCTTCACCGCTGGCCGGTTCGACCACCGGAGCGGAGATCGCGGTGGACGGCGGCATGGCGGGATTGCGGCTCCGTCCCCGGTCATGACGGCGTCACTTAGGGGTCCGGCGGTCATTGACGCACACGTGCATCTGTGGGACCTCGACGTACGTCCGCAGCCGTGGACCGACGACCTGCCGCTGTTGCGCCGTTCGTTCACGGTTGGCGACCTTGGCGATGTGCTTGCCGCCAACGGCGTGGACGCCGCGATCGTGGTCCAGGCGGGCGACACCACCGACGAGACGATCGACCTGCTGGCGATCGCGGCGACCGAGCCACGGCTCGCCGGCGTGATCGGTTGGGTTGATCTCACGGCGTCCGACGTGGACAAACAGATCGCATCGCTACGGTCCGCGCCCGGCGGCGGCAGACTCGTCGGCGTGCGCCATCAGCTCCAGATCGAGCCGGATCCGCGGTGGCTGGGGCGATCCGACGTACGCGACGGCCTGGCCGCAGTCGCCGAGGCCGGCCTGGTCTACGACGTCGTCGTGTCCAGCGACCAGTTGCCGCTGGTCGGCGAGACGGTCGAGGCCGTCGCCGGCCTCCGCTTCGTCCTCGACCACGCCGGCAAACCGCCCGTCCGGTCGGGTGACCTCGGCCGGTGGCGGCACGACATCGATGCGCTGGCGAGCTGCCCGCGCGCGGCGGTCAAACTGTCCGGCCTGGTGACCGAGGCCGACTGGGCCACATGGACGCAGCGTCAGCTCGACCCCGTGATCGAGCACGTGCTCGCGGCGTTCGGACCGGACCGTACGATGGCGGGTTCGGACTGGCCGGTGTGCCTGCTGGCGGCCGACTACGGTTCGGCCATGACGACGCTGACGTCGGCGCTGGACCGGTTGCGGCCGGCCGACCGGGAGTCTGTGCGCGGTGGCACCGCGGCACGCTGGTATGGCCTGGTCGAGGTTGCCGATGCCTCCGGCTCGAACGGGAAAGCGCCGTGAATACCCGCAAGGTCCGCGGCATCGCGCTGACCGGGCTCGGCTTCGGCGGGGGATCGCTCGGTAATCTCTATCGCGCGACGAGCGATGACGACGCCCGCGCCGCCGTCGATGCCGCGTGGGCCGGCGGGGTGCGCTACTACGACACGGCACCGCACTATGGCCTCGGTCTGTCCGAGTCCCGCCTCGGCGCGGCGCTGGCCGATCGGCCACGCGACGCGTACGTCCTGTCAACCAAGGTCGGCCGGCTCCTGGAACCGAATCCGAACCCGACCGGCTCCGACATGGCGGCCGGCGGGTTCGACGTTGCGGACACGCTCCGGCGACGGTTCGACTTCAGTGCGTCCGGCGTCCGGCGCTCGCTGGAGTCGAGTCTCGAGCGGCTCGGCATCGACCGCGTGGACATCGCGTACGTCCACGATCCCGACGCGTACGTCGACGAGGCCATCACCGAAGCAATCCCGGAGCTGATCCGGATGCGGGACGAGGGCACGGTCGGCGCGGTCGGCGTCGGGATGAACCAGTGGCAGGCACCGCTGCGCATGGTCGAGGAGACCGACCTCGACGTCGTGATGCTCGCCGGCCGCTGGACGCTATTGGATCGCACCGGCCAGCGTCTGCTTGACGAATGCGCTCGCTCCGGCGTAGCGGTCGTCGCGGCCGCGCCGTTCAACTCCGGGCTGCTCGCCGTCGACGAGCCTGCCGACGGTGCGTATTTCGACTACGGCCCGGCCTCGTCTGACATCCTCGCCCGGGCGCGGGGGCTCGCCGAGGTATGCCGTCACTACGGAGTCGCGCTGCCGGCGGCGGCACTGCACTTCCCGCTCCGGCATCCGGCGGTGGCCTCGGTGGTCTGCGGGATGCGTACGGCCGCGCAGGTCGCCTCGACGCTGGAGCGATTCGCGGCCGGCATCCCCGAGTCGGCCTGGGCCGAGTTGGACGGAGACCCTCGTGAGTGAGCCGACGACCGTCGATGTGTCGCTCGCGTACGGCCGCGGTTGGCTGCCCGTACGGCTGCCAGCCGATCGAACGACCGTGGTCGCGCCGGCGCACCACCCGGCGGCCACCGATCCGGCCGACGTGCTCCGCACCGCCTTGGCGAAGCCGGTCGCCGGTCCGCCGCTGCGGGATCGCGTACGGGCGGGCCACCGCATCGCGGTCTCGCTGTGTGACGCGACCCGGCCGCAGCCGCGGGAGCAAATGGTCCGCGCGCTCCTGGCCGAACTCGACGGGATCGCCACCCGGGCCGATATGACGCTGCTCGTCGCGACCGGCACGCATCGCGGCAACACCGACGCGGAACTGCGGGCCATGTTGGGCGATGAAATCGTCGACACCATGACGATCGTGAACCACGATGCCCGGGACCAGACGTCGCTGGTGTGGCGCGGCACGTACGGCGACGGCGTGCCGGTGTGGCTGAACCGGCACTGGGTCGAGGCCGACGTCCGGATCACGACCGGCTTTGTCGAACCCCACTTCTTCGCCGGATTCAGCGGCGGTCCGAAGCTTGTCGCACCGGGTCTCGCCGGCCTGGAGACCGTACTTACCCTCCACGACGCGCGACGGATCGGCAGCGAGAAGGCCACCTGGGCGGTGTGCGAAGGCAATCCAGTCCACGACGACGTCCGCGCGATCGCCGTCGGCACCGGCGTCGACTTCGCGTTCGACGTCGTGCTCAATCGAGAGCAGCGCATCGTCGCGGCGTTCGGCGGCGACATCCTGCCGATGCACGAGGCGGCCCGGGCCGCCGTCCGCGACGTGTCGATGTGTCCGGTCGACGGTTTGTTCGACGTGGTTGTCACGAGCAATGCTGGCTATCCGTTGGACCAGAACCTTTATCAGGCCGTGAAGGGAATGTCCGCCGCGGCGACGGTCGTGAAGCCAGGCGGGCTCATCATCTGCGCGGCCGAGTGCTCGGATGGCTTTCCGGACCACGGTTCGTTCCGTGAGGTGCTCGCGTCCGAACCATCGCCGCGGGCACTGCTGCACGCGATCGCCTCGCGAACCGAGACGGTGCCGGACCAGTGGCAGGTCCAGGTGCTCGCGCGCGTCCTGGATCGTGCGCGGGTCGGCGTGTTCACCGGCGGCCTGACCGATGCCGAGTTACGCAGCGCCCATCTCTACTCTGTCGAGGACATCGGCCGAGCGGTCGTCGACGAGCTGACCTCGGCCGGTCCGGACGCACGCGTGTGTGTTCTCCCGGAGGGCCCACAGACCATCCCGTTCGTGCGTGAGACCACCGACCCCGCGACGACCGACCGCGAGACGACCGGCGTCACTGACGCCACGGAGGATGCGTGATGCTGGACGCGTTGCTCGACCGCCTGCGCTGCGAGACCAGTCTGCTGGTGGCGTTCTCCGGTGGCGCCGACTCCGCCTTGCTGGCGTGGAGTGCTCATCAGGTGCTCGGCGAACGCGCCGTGGCGGTCACCGCGATCTCGGCCAGCCTGCCAGACCGGGAGCGCGTAGCCGCCCGGTCCTTCGCACGAGAGCATGGGATCGCCCACATAGAGGTCTGCACGGACGAGCTGGATCGGCCGGAGTACGTCCGCAACGCCGGCGATCGGTGCTTCCATTGCAAGTCCGCGCTGTTCGATGCGCTCGCTCCGATGGCGGCACTGGCCGGCGGCCGTATCGCGCTCGGCACGAATCTCGACGACCTCGGCGATCACCGGCCGGGCCAGGCCGCGGCCCGACTGCGTGGCTCCGTCTTCCCGCTGGTGGATGCGCGGCTCACCAAGGCGGACGTCCGAGCGCTCAGTCGGGAGCTCGGCCTCGTGACGGCGGACAAGCCGGCGGCCGCGTGCCTGTCGTCGCGGGTCGCCTACGGCGACGCTGTGACGCCTGACGTCCTGCGGCGGATCGAGCGTGCCGAGGATCTGCTGCACGACCGTGGATTCGCGCATTGCCGGGTGCGGGCGCACGGCGACGGCTCGGTCGCCCGGATCGAGGTCGCCGAGCCCGACATGGACCGACTGATGTCCGTACGGGCCGAGGTAGCCGATGCCATTCGCGCGTGTGGGTTCACATTCGTATCGGTGGACCTCGCGGGCTTCCGCAGCGGCAGCATGAACGCGATGCTGTCGCTGACGCCGATCCGGGCGATCGGCTGAGCCATGCGTGACTCCACTGCCGGCGACGCGCAGCCGTCCCTCGACCTCGGGTTCGCCACGCTCGATCTCGACCGCTCGCGCCGACAGGGACTCCCGGAAGTCGTGTACGGCACCGGAAAGACGGCGGATGAGATCGTTGCGATCGTCGCCTCGCTGTTGGCGGAGACGGCCGGACCGGTTCTCGCGACCCGGATCGAGCCGGGCGACGCCACCGGGATCCTCGCCCATGTCGCCGAACGGAGCGGGCAGCGCGCCGACTACGACGCGGCGGCCCGGACGATCTGCTGGCGGCCGGCGGAACTCCGTACCACGAATGTCATGGTCGTGACGGCCGGCACCGCAGATGGTCCGATCGCCGACGAGGCCGCGGCCGTGGCGGCGGCCGCGGGCCTGCTAGTCCGACAGATCCGCGACGTGGGCGTGGCCGGCATACAGCGCCTGCTCGACCGCGTCGACGAGATCCGCGCGAGCGACATCGTGATCGTGATCGCCGGCATGGAAGGCGCGCTGGCCAGTGTCGTCGCCGGCCTGATCGCCGGCCCGGTGATCGCGGTGCCGACCTCGACCGGCTACGGTGCCGCGCTTGACGGCATCACGGCGTTGCTCGCGATGATGAGTTCCTGTGCCAACGGAGTCACGGTGGTCAACATCGACTCCGGCTTCGCCGCGGCGATGGCCGCGCACCGGCTCGCGATCGCTATCGAGACGCACTCGTCGTGATCGCACGGTCGCCAGGCCGTTGGGGCGTCAGGCGGCCGTCCACCCGGCATCGACCGGCAGCACCGCACCGGTGATGAACGAGGCGTCGCTACTGGCCAGGAACGCGATCGCGGCCGCGACCTCGGCCGGTTGGCCGATGCGCGGGATCGCGTGATGCGCGTCGACCATGACCTGCATCGCGGCCGGATCCGCGCCGCCACCGACCTTTCCGTTGCGGATCAACGGCGTATCGATCAGGCCGGGCGCGACGCAGTTGGCGCGCACACCATCGGCTCCGTGATCGAGGGCCATGGCCCGGGTCAGATTCTCGACGCCGGATTTGGCCGCGCAATAGGCGGATCGTCGGCGCTCACCGACCGTACCAATGGCCGAGGAGATCGTAACGATGGCGCCGGAGCCCTGCCGGATGAAGACCGGAAGCGCGGCGCGGCATACGTAAAAGACGCCGTCGAGGTCGACGTCCATGATCGTGCGCCACTGCTCGAGGGTCGTGTTCGGCACCGTGTCGCACTGGTCGACACCGGCGGCGGTCACCACCACGTCGAGTCGTCCGAGGCGGGCGACCGTGTCGGCCACAACGCGAGCGATGCCGTCGTGGTCCGCGACGTCGCAGACGACCGCGTCGGCACGCCGACCGAATTCGGCTGTCGCCGCGTGAACGAGGTCGCCCGAGCGATCCACCAGCACCACGTGTGCGCCCTCGTCGTGCAACCGTCGGACCGTCGCGAGGCCGATGCCGGACGCGGCGCCGGTGACAATGGCGACCTGAGAATCGAAGCGGCTCAACGGCATCGGGCGACTCCTCGGTCGGTCCGGGCGGGATTCATGTCACGAATGCTAGGCAGGCCGTGTCCGCCGGTCAATCGGCTGTCGGCCATTTAGCAGATAAAAAGTTAGATTCATCAGACAAATACTTGCCACCGACGCACGTCCGCTTCTACGCTCGGTGGCGTCCGCCCGTGAGGAAGTAGGAATCGCTGTGACGAGGCCCCGCCCGGAGGGGCGCAGCTACCGCACCGACGGTGTGCATGGCCGGCTTGTCCATGAGCTAGGGCGCAGCATCGTCGGCGGCGACTTCGCGCCGGGCCAGACGCTCCCGACCGAGGCATCGATGGTGACCGAGTTCGGATCGGGCCGGTCGGCCGTGCGCGAAGCGATCAAGGTGCTGACGGCCAAAGGATTGGTGCGCACGAAGACCAAGGTCGGCAGCGTGGTTCAGGACGAGGCCGACTGGAACCTGCTCGATCCGGACGTGCTCGCGTGGCGATATGAAACCGACCCGAGCGACAAGCACCTGGAAGACCTCGGCGGTGTCCGGGTCGCCTTTGAGCCGGAGGCGGCGCGGTTGGCCGCACGTTCGCGAGACCGCGGCGGCGTCGCCGCGATCCAACAGGCCTATCTGTTGATGGAGCAGACGATCGACGAGCCGGATGTGTTCATCCACCACGACCTCGCATTCCACCATGCGATCGTCCGGGCCAGCGGCAATGGGTTGCTGGAGCAGTTGAGTGCGCTCATGTCGGGCGCGTTCGAGTCGGCCCGCCAGGTGCACACCCGCAACGTGCGGCGTAACAAGCGCACTCTCCCCGGCCACAAGGCAGTTCTGGACGCGATCGTGGCCCGGCGGGGCGACGAGGCGGCATCGCTGATGCGCACGCTCGTGACCGGAGCGCAACACGACATCCAGCGGGACCGCCGTGCGTCGCGGTAGCCGGCACCACGTACCGATCGGAGGCACATATGCCCGTGCTTGACGGATATCGCGTCGTGGACGTGTCCATCGCGATGGCTGGTCCCCTGGCCTCCATGCGCCTGGGCGACCTCGGTGCGGATGTGGTGAAGGTCGAGCCGACATCGGGGGAGTGGCAGCGTCACACGGCCGGCGGCGGCGCACGCGGTAACGAGGTGAACGCGTCGTTCCTCTCACTCAACCGAAACAAACGTAGTCTCGCGATCGACCTCAAGTCGGTCGACGGTAAGGCCGTCCTGGCCGAGCTCGTCGCGACGGCCGACGTGTTCCTGCAGAACTACCGGCCCGGCGTGGCCGAGCGTCTCGGCGTCGACTACGCGACGATTCGCGCGATCAAGCCCGACATCGTGTACGCATCGATCTCCGGCTACGGCGAGTCGGGGCCGTACGTCAACCGGCCCGGCCAGGACCTGCTGTTGCAAGCGATGGGCGGCGCCACCTACAGCGCCGGGCAACAGGAGCAGCGCGCCGCAGGCCGGACCGTACTTCCTGGCCGACGCGATCACGGCGTATTCGGCATTCGAGGGCGTGCTCGCCGCGCTGCTGCATCGGGAGCGCACCGGCGAGGGCCAACTCGTCCAGGTCAACATGCTCGATGCGCTGATCGCCATGCAGATGCAGGAACTCACCATACGTACGGTCGGCCTTGTTCAGCAGCGCCGCGGTCACGAGATCCACGCGCACACGTACATCCGGGCGCCGTACGGCATCTTCCCGACCGCGGACGGCTACATCTCCCTCGCGTTCGCCGACCTGGCCGTCCTGGCCGAAGCGTTGGACGAGCCGGAGCTCGCGCAGTGGGACGCCGAGCGGGACGGGTTCACGCATCGCGACGCGATATCCCACATCGTCGCGCGCGGGCTGCGGCGTGGACCGACCGCGCAATGGCTCGATGTCCTCGGGGATCGGGGTGTCTGGGTCGGTCCGGTCTACTCCTATGACGACGTGATCGACGATCCGCAGGTCAAGCACAACGGTTCGTTCATCACGTATGAGCATCCAACCGAGGGCACCGTCACCACGCCCGGCTTCGCGTTCACGATGAGCGCGACACCGCCGGCACTGACCCGGCCGGCGCCGACGACCGGCCAGCACACGGTCGAAGTGCTGACCGATCTCGGATTCACGCCGGATCGAGTCGCCGACCTCGCGGCGGCCGGGATTGTGCGGGCGCCATGACACTGCGCGGCATGACGTGGGACCACCCGCGGGCGTACGAGCCGCTGATCGCGTACGCCGACGAGCATCCGACTCCGCGTGTCCGTTGGGATCGGCAATCGCTCGAAGACTTCGAAGCGCATCCGCTCGACGAGCTTGCGGTGCGCTACGACCTGATCGTGATGGACCATCCGGGTCTCGGCGCGGCGATCTCGGCCGGCGCAATCCGGCCCCTGCACGACTTGGTCGACGTCGCCACGCTGTCCCGCTGGCAGGACGCCTCCGTCGCGCGGACCTGGACGTCTTACACGATGGACGGCCTTCAGTGGGCGGTGCCGATCGATGCGGCGACGCAGGTATCGATCCGCAGGCCCGATCTGCTCGACGCGGCGCCGACCTCGTGGTCGGAGGTCGTGGAGGTGGCGCGCACACATCGAACGGCACTGTGCCTCGGCGGCCCGCATGCGTTGCTGGGGCTGCTCGCGATGCAGGCGTCCGCGGTCGATGCCGTCGATGGCAACGGCCGGGCCGATCTCCTCGAACCCGATGCCGCGTTGGCGGCGATCGAGCTGCTGCGGGCCGTTTGGTTGCATGCCGACCAGCAGGTGAGCGTGGGCAACCCGATCGACGTCCACGAGGCGATGGCGACCCGGGACATCGCCTACTGCCCACTGGCGTACGGCTACGCGAGCTACGCAAAGCCGCGCGCGAGCGCTCAAGCGTTGCGATGGACCGATGCGCCGAGATTCGGCCGCGCAGCGACGCCCGGCGCGCGACCGGGCAGCGTGTTGGGTGGCACCGGCCTCGCGGTTTCGGCCCGGTCAGGGGCCGACGATGACGAAGTGACGGCGTTTCTGTGCGCGTTTCTCGAGCCGGCGATCCAGGGCGAGTTCGTGCCGCGCCACGGTGGTCAACCGGCCAACGTGGCCGCATGGAATTCGCGAGCGGTGGACGAGGCGTGGGGCGGCTACTACAGCGGCACCCGTCGGAGTCTTGATGCCGCGTACATCCGCCCCCGTTTGGATGGCTGGATCGGGTTGCAGGATTTCGCATCGGCACTGGTACGTGACGCGATCACGCGCGGTCGCGGCGCAGCCGCCGCCATCGACACCATCAATGAGAGATATCGCGGTCTTCGGGCGACGACCGGTGGCCGTACCGAGACGAAGGCGGCCAGGTTATGACCGGGACAGTGGACATCGACGTGCAGGGACGGCGTCGCCACGATCACGCTGAATCGGCCGGCGAAGCTCAACGCGGTCACCAAGCAGATGAGCGCCGATCTGCTCGACTTGGTGTCACGACTGGACAACGACGACGCGATCCGCGTCGCGATCCTGACCGGGGCGGGCGCGCGGGCGTTCTGCGTCGGCAGCGATGTCGGCGAGGTGGATGCATCGCCCGATCCGTGGGAGTTCCGGAATCGGCGCGACTACTGCGACGCGCTGCGCGCGATCCGCAAGCCGGTCATCGCCGCGATCAACGGCTACGCCTACGGCGGCGGCCTGGAATTGGCATTGTCGTGCGATATCAGGCTCGCCAGCGCGACGGCATCCTTCGCGGCGGCCGAGATCAAGCTCGGCTGGATCGGTGGCGGCGGCGTCTCGGCCCTGCTGGCGACGAGCCTCGCCGCGAGCGACGCGGCGCTGATGCTGTTGACCGGTGATCCGATCGATGCCACCGAGGCGGCGCGGATCGGTCTGGTGAGCCGGATCCATCCGCCGGGTGCGTTGCTGCCCGCCGCGCTCGACCTCGCGCGCACGATCGCGGACCGACCGCCGATCGCCGCGCAGTCGGCCAAGGCCAATCTCCTTGCCGCGCGGAGCATGGGCTTGGCAGCGGCAATCCAGTACGAGCGGGAGATGCAGGCGATCTGCATGGGGACGGCGGACGCGGCGGAAGGACGACGAGCGTTCGCGGAGAAGCGGCCGGCCCGCTTTATCGGCCGATGACGCTGACCCGATACATCGCGCGCGAGCACCGATTCGAATGACGGGAGAGCGATGAGTACACAGATCATCCGGTACGCGATCGGTGACCGCGTACGGATCGGCGTCCGGACCGCGCCGGCCGACACATACGGCGACGAGATCGGTGAGATCCATCCGGTCGACATCGAGTCACTCGGCGCTCTGCTGGCCCTGCCACTGGACGACCTGCGAACGATCGTCAAAGCGGCGGTCGAGTCGGATCCGGTTCGGCCGTCCGCCGTTGGTGCCGCTGGCGACAGCCCGGCCGCTCGGCTTCTCCCTCCCGTCGACGGGCTCACCGAAGTATGGGCGTCCGGCGTCACGTACCGGCGATCCAGCGAGGCCCGGCAGGAGGAGAGCGAGGTCGCGGACGTCTACGCGCGCGTTTACGACGCCGAGCGACCGGAGCTGTTCTTCAAGGCGGTCGCCTGGCGCGTCAGCGGTCACGGAGAGCCGATCGGCGTCCGATCCGACTCGCCGGTGAACGTCCCGGAGCCGGAGCTGGCCCTCGTCTGCAACGCCCAGGGCGTCGTCGTGGGCGTAACGATCTGCGACGACGTGTCGTCCCGCTCGATCGAGGGCGAGAATCCGCTCTACCTGCCGCAGGCGAAGGTCTATGCCGGCGCCTGCGCTCTGGGTCCGGCGATCACGCCGATCTGGGAGATCGCGGATCCGGCCGCGCTCGGAATCGATATGACGGTCCGGCGCGGCGATCGGCTGGTGTGGCACGGCGAGACGTCGACCGGGCTGATGCGGCGGAGCTTTGGCGACCTGGTCACCCATCTGTACCGCGATCTGAGCTTCCCGCACGGCGCGATCCTGTCGACGGGCACCGGGCTCGTCCCCGACCTGACGTTCACCCTGCTGCCCGGCGACGAGGTCACCATCGACATCGATAGCGTGGGTCGCCTATCCAATCCGGTACGGTTGGCCGACGCGCCGGCTTTCGACTGGTTGACGCCGGAGCCCGCGCGGGGACCCGAGACCGTCCAGCGGGCCGAGCGATGAAGCGATTCGCGGACGACTGGATCCAGATCCGCACCGAATACCTCGAAGAGCATGGCCTTCCGCTGTATCTCAACGCGATCGTCGGCGAGCGGGGCGTCGTGCTTCTCGACAGCGGCGTGGCGACGACGCCGGACACGTCGATCGCACGCGAGTTGACCGAAGCCGGGCTTCGGATCGCCGACATCGCGCTCGTCGTCAACAGCCACGCGCACCCCGACCACATGGGCGGCAACGGTCGCCTCCGCGCCATCGCCGATCCGCAGTTCGCCGCGCCGGCCGCCGAGGCCACGTGGTTGGAGGACAACGACCGGCTCATCCGCGAGCTGTGGGAGCCGAATCCGGACGCGTACCGCCTGGACGACGGCGACAAGGCGGACATTGCCCGATTGCTCGGCGACCGCGTCCGCATTGACCGGCTGCTACGCGATGGTGACCGGATCGATGTCGGGACCGCGTCGCTCACGGTGGTGACGACCAGCGGCCACAGTCCCGGCCACATTGCGGTCCAGGACGAGGAGCGCCGTGTCGTGTTCACGTTCGATGACGTTCAAGGGGCCGGCGTCCCGTTCGCCCGATCCGACCTGTGGCTCGCGCCGCTCTACCATGACGTCGACCGCTACCGGCACGGACTGCGTCGATTGGCCGGACTAGACTTCGAGCTGATGGTTCCCGCGCATGGCGAGCACATGGATCGCGCCGCCGCACAGCAACGCATCGAGGACAGCATCGCCTTCGTCGACCGCGCCGACGCGTTCGTCGCCGAGTTCGTGGACGAACACGCCGAGACCGGCCTGGCCGAATTGGCGGAGGCCATGGGAACGCGACTCGGTCCGTACGGCGGCGTGAACCTACAGACGATGTCCATCGCCAAGGCCCACCTGGACCGGCAGGTCCGGTCCGGCCGGCTTGCTCCGGTGTGGCGCCGATCGACCGCCGAGGAGGCTCGATGACCACTGCCATCATCCAAGGTGTCGATCCGCGCACGGGCGCACCTGTCGGCGAAGCGGTACCAGAGACGGATCAGGCAACCCTGGAGTCGGTGCTCGGCAGGTGCCGCCGAGGCGGCGACAGAATTCGGCCGGTCGACGCCGGAGGTGCGGGCGGCGCTGCTCCGGGCGCTCGCTGATGCCCTGGACGCGGCCGCCGATGAACTCGTCCCGCTGGCAATCGCCGAGTCCGGCCTGCCGGCGGCGCGCCTGACCGGCGAGGTCGGCCGCACCAGTGGTCAACTCCGGTTGTTCGCGGACGTCGTGACCGACGGCGGCTATCTCGACGTGATCATCGATTCGCCGGATCCGACAAGTACGCCGCCGCGCCCCGACCTTCGGCGATGGCTCGAGCCGCTCGGCCCGGTACTCGTGTTCGCGGCCAGCAACTTCCCGTTCGCATTCAGCGTGCTGGGTGGCGACACGGCATCCGCGCTTGCCGCCGGCTGTCCGGTCGTGGTGAAGGCGCACAGTTCGCATCCCGGGCTGTCGCGCAAGGTTGCTCGCTCGCGTCGAAAGTGGTTGCGCAGCAAGGCTTGCCGGCCGGCGTGTTCGGTACGGTCTTCGGTGACAGCCCGGGTCTGGCCGCGTTGACCGATCCGCGCGTACGGGCGGCCGGCTTTACCGGATCGACGGCGGGCGGCCGGTTCCTGTTCGACGTCGCGTCGCGCCGAGGACGACCCGATCCCGTTCTATGGCGAGCTCGGCAGCATCAACCCGGCGATCGTGACACCGGCGGCCGCGGCGGCCCGGGGCGCCGAGATCGCGACCGGGTTCGTCGGCTCGATGACGCTCGGCACGGGCCAGTTCTGCACCAAGCCCGGCCTGCTGTTCCTGCCGGCCGGGCACGCAATGACCGAGGCACTGTCGGCCGCCGTCGCCACCGTTCCCGCGGCGCCGATGCTGAACGATCGGATCCGCGGTCAACTCACCGACGGCCTCGCCAACCTGTCGGGCCATCCGGACGTCGCGACGATCGCCGCAGCGGATCCGCCGGACGCTGGGGCCACGGGTGCGTGGGCGTCCGGCGTCGTGTTCGGCACCAACGCGTCGGCGTTCCAGCGCGACGCCGACGTGTTGGCGACGGAGTATTTCGGCCCGAACTCACTTGTTGTCGAGTACCGCGACGCGAACGAACTCATGAGCGCCCTCGCCGGCATCGACGGCACGTTGACCGCGACCGTTCACGCCGAACCGGACGATCCGTTCCCGGTCGCCGAGGTCGTAGCCACGTTGAGCGGAAAGGCCGGCCGCATCGTCTACAACGGTTGGCCTACGGGCGTCGCGGTCACCTGGGCCATGCAACACGGCGGTCCTTGGCCGGCAACGACGAGCGCCGGCTTCACGTCCGTCGGTGCGACGGCGATCCAGCGCTGGATCCGGCCCGTGTGCTACCAGGACGTACCGGAGTCGTTGCTTCCGTCGGCATTGCGGACGGCCAATCCGTGGCGGCTGCCGCGCCGCGTCGACGGCCGGCTGGTCGTCGCGGACTGACGATGGCACCGGGGGCGATCGCCTGGTGGGACGTGTCGGCCGGCGTCGCCGGCGACATGCTCCTTGCCGCGCTTATCGACGCCGGCGCGTCGATGGATCGCATCCGCGCCGCCGTCGAGTCGGTCGCGCCGGACGTGCGGCTCGTGACGTCGACGGTACGCCGGGCCGGCCTTCGGGCAACTCTGTTGGATGTGACGGCTGGCCCAGCGTCCGTACACCAGACGTGGCACGCGATCCGCGGTCTCCTCGACCGCGCCGACCTCGACGATGCGGTTCGTACCAACGCACTCGCCGTGTTCGGCCGAATCGCCGGGGCCGAAGGGCACGTGCACGGCGTCGAGCCGGACGATGTGCACTTTCACGAGGTCGGTGCGTGGGACTCGATCGCGGACATCGTCGGCTGCTGCGCGGCGATCCACGATCTCGGCATCGCCGACATCTCCGCCGGCGTGGTCGCGGTCGGGTCGGGTCGCACCGCGACGGAGCACGGCAACCTGCCGGTCCCCGTACCGGCCGTGGTTGAGCTGTTGACCGGATGGCCGGTCGTCGCTGGTGGCGTAGGCGAACTCGCGACGCCGACCGGCGCCGCGCTCGTCGTAACGCTGGCGCGTCCATCGACCGGCCTTCCCGCGATGACGCTGGATCGCGTGGGCGTCGGTGCCGGGCATCGGGAGCGGCCCGATCAAGCCAATGTGGTACGGGTTCTCCTCGGCACCGCAAACGACGCGCCTCGTGCGCCGAGCGGGACAGCGATCCGGTCGACCGGGACCGTGCTGACGGCGAACGTCGACGACCTCGATCCGCGATTGTGGCCCGGCGTGCTCGCATCCTTGATGGAAGCCGGCGCGGACGATGCGTGGCTCACACCGATTCTCATGAAGAAGGGACGGCCAGCGCATCAAGTCAGTGTGTTGTGCCGACCCGAGTCGGCCGAGACATTGCGGCGCATCATTGTCGACGCCACCTCCACCATCGGTGTCCGGGAGAGCGACGTTCGCAAAACGGCACTGGCGCGTTACTGGGCCACGGTAGACGTCGCTGGTGCGCCGATCCGGATCAAGGTTGCCCACGAAGACGGTCGGGTCGTCCAGGCGACGCCGGAGTTCGAGGACGTACGCGCCGCGGCCGCCGCCCTGGGATGGCCGGAGTCCGCGGTCCTGGAAAGTGCTCGCGCACACGCGGTGGCCGATGGATTCGTACGCGGCGCGGTCGCGAAGCCGTTGGGATGATTGCCATGCCGGCGGCCATCGGCTCGCTGGCTACCGGACCCTCGGCTACCAGCTTGCGTGCAGCGGCTTGCCCTCGGTGAACCCGGCCATGCTCTGCACACCAACCGTTGCGCGCTCGCGGAATTCGTCGAGCGTGGCCGCACCGGCGTACGTGCACGACGACCGTACGCCGGCGACGATCTCGTCGATGATGTCCTCGACGCCCGGGCGGTGCGGATCGAGATACATGCGGGACGTCGAGATTCCTTCCTCGAACAAACCCTTGCGGGCACGCGAGAACGCGGTGTCGGCCGCGGTGCGCCGGGTCACCGCACGGGTCGAGGCCATGCCGAAATTCTCTTTGTAGAGCCGACCATCGCCGTCGTGCTGCGCCTCTCCGGGCGATTCGTTCGTCCCGGCGAACCACGATCCGATCATGACGTTCGACGCGCCGGCCGCGATAGCGAGTGCGACATCGCGCGGATGCCGGACACCGCCGTCGGCCCAGACGTGGGCACCGATCTCACGCGCAGCCGCCGAGCATTCGAGCACCGCGGAGAATTGCGGTCGGCCCACGCCGGTCATCATGCGTGTCGTACACATGGCGCCGGGGCCGACGCCGACCTTGACCACGTTGGCTCCGGCCGCGACCAGGTCCCGTACGGCATCGGCGGTCACGACGTTGCCGGCGACCACCGGTACGGATGGGATCCATCGCCCGGACGACCCGGAGAGCGGCGATCATCTTGTCCTGGTGACCGTGCGCCGTGTCGAGGACGATCACATCGACGCCGGCGGCGAGCAGTTTGTCGGCACGCCCGGCGACGTCGCCGGTGATGCCGAGCGCGGCCGCGATGCGCAGCCGGCCGTTCGCGTCGACGGCGGGCCGGTAGAGCGACGACCGTACGGCACCGTTGCGGGTCAGTACGCCGACGAGATGGCCGGCGTTGTCGACGACCGGGGCGACGCGCCGGTGGTTCGTGACGAGCTTGGTGAACGCGTCCTCCATCGCCGTACCGGCCGCGATCGTCAGCAGGTTCGTCGACATGACCGAACGCACCTGGGTGAAACGGTCGATTTCGGCGCAGTCCCGTTCGGTGACGACGCCGACCGGCCGGCCGTTCTCGGCGACGATCACGGCGCCGTGCGACCGCTTCGGCAGCAGCGTCAACGCGTCGCCGACGGTGTCGGACGGGCTGAGCGTGATCGGTGTGTCGTAGACCACATCGCGACTCTTGACCCAGGACGTGACCTCGGCGACGACGTCAGTCGGGATGTCCTGTGGTATGACGGCGAGACTGCCCCGTCGAGCCACCGTTTCGGCCATCCGCCGACCGGCGACGGCGGTCATGTTCGAGACGACGATCGGAATCGTGGTCCCGGTGCCGTCGTCCGATGCGAGGTCGACATCGAGTCGCGAGTCCACCGCCGACCGGCTGGGGACCATGAAAACGTCGTCATATGTGAGGTCGTAGAGCGGTAGCGAATTGAGAAAGCGCATGCCGTCAAGTATCGAGGTCCAGCAGCGCGTACGCCGTACGAACCGGCAGTCTGTTGGTGGGCTCACCCTCGGTGGGAGCCCGTTTGTCCGGCGCCGACGCCCAGAGCCGAGTGCCGATCAGGCGAGCGACACGAGTCCGGTGTCGAGCACGGCCGTCGTCAGATGGCGATAGCCAACCGATTCGAAGGCGACCACGATCTCGTGCTGGTCGGCCGACATCACCGTCCCGTGTCCCCAGAGCCGATGCTGCACCGCCGCTCCGACCGCGGGTAGCACCCGCGATGCCGTGCCGTCGGGGACCGGATGGGTGGGCGCACCGGTCGCCTCGGCGGGAGCTGCCGCCGTCGAAGTCGTCGCGGACGATGCCGCTGCGGACGGCGCTGCGGGCCGGCCGTTCGGCGCGGCGGTCGTCGAATCCGGACGGCGGTGCCGCTCGAGGATCTCGTCGTTGTCGCAGTTGCCGCACGGTGGCTCGAGTTCCTCGCCGAAATAGGCGAGGAGTTCCGCCCGGCGACAGTGCACCGTCTCGGCGTAGTGGCGGACGATGTCGACCTGGCTGTTCAGCACGCTGGCGCGGCGGCGGCTCTCGGCGACGACCGCGTCGGTCGCGTCGTCGTGCAATCCGATCGGTGCGACGGTGATCCGTCCGCCGTTGACGGTGATCAGCCCCAGTTCCTCCATGTCGTCGACGATCCGCTCGGTCGCGCCGCGCGAGTCGTGGCTCGCGGCAACGAGTTCGGCCACCGTCATCGAATCGTTGCGTCCCAGGCCTTCCAGAGCTCGAACCACGGATCGGACGGCCGGCATCGCGAGTTTGGGGCGGGCGGCGAACAGTCGCGGGATGCGTAGGCTCCGGCTGTCGAAGACGAGCACCGCGTGCGCCGGCCGGCCGTCCCGCCCGGCCCGTCCGATCTCCTGGTAATACTCGTCCAGGCTCGCTGGCGGACCGGCGTGCACAACCGTACGTACGTCGGGCTTGTCGATGCCCATGCCGAAGGCGCTCGTCGCGGCGATCACGTCGAGGTGGCCACGGAAGAACGCGTCCTGCACCTCGGCCCGACGCTTCGCCGGAAGCCCGGCGTGATACGGAGCCGCCCGGTACGCGTCACGATGCAGCCGTTCGGCGACGTCTTCGCAGCGCGCGTGACTCGTTGCGTACACGATCGTCGGGGTGTCGTTGGCGAGCACCACTTCGACCGTACGGTCGACGACGGCCTGTTCCTCTGGAACGTGCACGTGTGCCGCCCGTACCGACAGCCGAATGTTCGGACGATCGAAGTCCGCGACGATCACGGCCGGTTCCGTCATGCCCAGCTGTCGGGTGATATCGGCCTGTACGGGCAGCGACGCCGTCGCGGTCAGCGCGACCACCGGTGGCCGACCGACGGCCGCGACCGTCTCGCGCACGCGCAGATATTCCGGCCGGAAGTCGTGTCCCCACTCGCTCACGAGATGCGCCTCGTCGACGGCAACGAGCGAGATCGGGCGGCCACTGGACAACAGCGCCTGGTGCGTGCCCGGATTCGTCAGCTGCTCGGGTCCGAGCATCAGAAAATCGAGGTCACCGGACGCGAGTCGCGCCACCGTATCGGCGTGGTCTTTTCCGGACAGCGTCGAGTTCAGCGCGGCCACGCGGACCGGCCGACCGTCGGGCCAGCCGCGGGTGCCCAAGCCACGCGCCTGGTCCCGTTGCAACGCGATCAGGGGCGACACCACGACCGTCAGACCGCCCAGTGCGAGCCCGGCGATCTGGTAGATGGCGCTCTTTCCGCTGCCGGTCGGCAATACCGCCAGAGTGTCCCGGCCACCGACGAGCGCGGCGACGGCCGAGCGCTGCGCCGGCTTCAACGAAAAGCCGAAGACCTGTCCCGCGATCGTGTCGGCCGCGTCGATGGATACCGGAGCATCTGCCACGCCATCGACCCTAGCGTGACCGATCGGCGGCCAAGACGGGGTTGGCGAGCGACGGGACTGCGAAGGAGGCTGTCCGTGGTCAGCGCTATCGAGCGAGGATGTCGGCGATTCGCTCTAGAGTCGCGACCATGAGTCTGGTGTGGGAGTCACTCGTCGTCGATGCACATGACCCGGTGGAGTTGGGACTCTGGTGGCAACGTGCGCTCGGCTGGATCGTGTCCAACGACGACCCCGAGGAGTTCGAGATCCGGCCGGCCGAAGACCGGCTGCCGGGCCTGTTGTTCGCGTCGGTGCCGGAGGCGAAGTCGATGAAGAACCGGCTGCATCTCGATTTTCGGCCCGACGATCGGGACGCCGAGGTGCGACGACTCGTCGATCTCGGTGCCACGCACACGGACATCGGCCAGGGCGAGCAGACGTGGGTAGTCCTGGCCGACCCGGAGGGCAACGAATTCTGCGTGCTGTCCTCGGGTGACACCGGCGGCGCGTCGATCGGGGCGGAAACGCCCACCACCATCTAAAGGTCAGCGCGTCGGCCGTCGTCCGGCCCGCCGGAACCGGACGGCCGCGTAGGCAAGGTCGATGATCAGCACCACGATGCCGATGATCAATAGATAGAACAATCCATGTACCACGACGCCGACGATGCCGAGCACAATCGCCGCGATGATCAGGAGCAGGAAAAACGCCATTTCGACTTCTTCCCGTAATGGTGCGAGCTAATCAGCGCCGGGCCAGGCGGCGTTCGCCGCTCATGCCCGGTGCGTAGGTCAATTCGTAGTGCGCGAAGATCGCGGGCTCGTCCTGAGCGGGGAGTTCGCCGTCGACGTCGATCGTCGGGGCGCCCTTGACCTGGTTCTTGGGCCGAGTGACCTGGAGGTATCCGGGCCCGACGCGGGCGCCGTCCAACGGCACGAAGGTCAGGCGTCGCCGCGTGGGCATACCGACGGTGACCGTGGCGAAGGCCGGCTGGTCGGTCGCGGTGTCGACGTACACAGATTCGAGCGTGCCGATCTTGTGACCGGTTGCGTCGACAACGTCGTGATTGCGCCACTCGCGGATGTCATTGACCTCGAACACTGCTGCCCCCCGTCGTAGGTCGTCTCAATTGTCCCACTGACTGCCGTAGCCACATGCTGGTTCCCCGGTCACGGGGCGTCCGAGCGGTCAAAATCGAAACCAGAGCACATACGGGTACGGACACTCGCCGGCTCAGTTGGCGTTTCTCCGCGTTGCGCCGGCGGACCGAAAGCCGACCCCGGGGGACGGCAGCAGTCGGCGTGCAGACGCGCCGGAACGAAGGGGAGATATGAAGATCGCGTTCCTTGGCCTGGGTCGAATGGGCCGCGAACTCGCTGCGCACATCATGAGCGACCCATCCCGACACGATCTCGTGGTCTGGGATCGCACCGCCTCGGCGGCGGACGAACTGGTCCAACGGGGCGCTCGCCGCGCCGACAGCCCGGCCGCGGCCGTGACCGGCGTCGAACTTGTCATCACCGTTCTGTTCGGTGCCGACGCGGTCCGCGAGGTCGTCACGTCGCCGAGTCTTATCGAGCCCGGCACGACCTGGGTCGATGTCACGACCGTGTCCCCCGCCGACGCCGACGAATTCGGGATCTGGGCCGCCGCACGTGGGGTGCACTACGCGCACTCGCCGGTCGTCGGATCCCTCGCGCCGGCCCGCCAGGGCCAACTCGGCGTGCTCCTCGGCGGCGACTCCGGCGCCGTCGACGTCGCAAAGCCGGTGGTGGCGCTGTGGGCCGACAAGTCGCGCATGCGCTTCTACGACACGGCGGCCAAGGCGGCAACGGACAAGCTCGTGAACAACCTCAGTCTCGCCGTGGCGATGCAGGGATTTGTGGAGGCCTTGCGAATCGGGCACTCGGGCAGCCTGACGACCGAACAGATCGTGGCGGCGCTGGACCACTCGATGCTCTCTGCGATCAAGGATCTGAAGGGCGCGAGCGTACGGTCGGCCGACTTTTCCGACACACAATTCTCGGCGAATCTTCTACTCAAGGACGCCGATCTCATGATGCACACGAGCCAATATGCGTTGCCCGCCCTGACAGCGGCGTGCGAGTCGCTGGAGAGCGCGGTGCGATCCGGGCATGGGGAAGACGACTTCGCGGTGATGGCCGCGGCCGACGCCCGCGACTGACCGACATCGGCGACGGATTCATCCATCCCCGTGCCGTGCGATCCCGATCGGGATAAGTCTTATGAGGGACCGCAGCTGACGAGGGGATGGAAACGATGCCGAGGGCTATCCAATTCGACCACTACGGTGATGTCGACGTCCTGCACGTGACCGATGTGCCGGAACCTATTCCCGGCGGTGACGAGGTCGCGGTCCGCGTTGTAGTCGCCGGCACGAATCCGGGCGAGATCGCGATCCGTACGGGTGCGATGGACACCATCTACCCGACGACGTTTCCGTCCGGCGAGGGCAGCGATTTCGCCGGTGTCGTCGCGGGCGTCGGCCCGGACGTCACGGGATTCCTGCTCGGTGACGACGTCATCGGCTGGAGTGACGAGCGCTCGGCGCAGGCCGACTTCGTCGTCGTGTCCGAGGATCACCTCGTCGTGAAGCCACCGGAGGTGCCCTGGGAAGTGGCCGGCGGGCTGTTCGTGGTGGCCGCGACCGCGACGGCGGTGGTCCGGGCGATCGCCCCGGGGACGGGCGAGACCGTGGTCGTATCCGGCGCGGCCGGCGGCGTCGGCGGTCTGGCCGCACAGCTCGCGAAGCGGGCCGGCGCGAAGGTGATCGGCATCGCCAGTGATCCGCACGCCGAGTGGCTCACGTCAATCGGCGTCACCCCCGTCGCGTACGGCGACGGCATGCTCGACCGGATCCGTACGGCCGCCCCCGACGGCGTCGACGCATTCATCGACACGCAGGGCTCCGGTTACGTCGAGACCGCCGTCGATCTCGGCGTGGCACCCGATCGGATCAACACGATCATCGACTTCCCCGCGGCCGAGAAACATCACGTGCACACGGATGGGCTGTCGGCGGCCTCCACGGCTGATGTTCTGGCCGCTGTGGCCGACCTGATCGCCGACGGCACCGTGACGCTGCCGATCGACGCGACGTATCCCCTTGATGAAGTCCGCGACGCCTACACCGAACTCGCCAAGGGACACACCCGCGGAAAGATCGTGCTCACGGTCAGCCCGACCTGACCGCACGCACGACGCAGCGACGACGGCCGATGCTCAGAAACGCTCTTCCAGCCCGGATTCCGGCGTCCCGACCAGGACCGCCCAGACGTCGGCGACGTTCGTATACGTCGTCGATGTGGGCAGACCGGACAGTGCATCGACGATGCTGTCCGGTGCGTTGTTAGCTTGCGCCTCGGCGACTAGGGCCGACGCGCTGGCCGGAAACACCGACCGCCGCAGGTAGCGACCGAATTGGGAGCGCCGTTCGCGGTCCTGCGGGGACATGCCGCTCGGGCTTCCCCCCTCCTCGCCCGCGTCCAGGTCCGGGACGAGCGAGGCATCCGGCTCGTCATCGCCGGACGGCTCGGTCTCTCGCCATTCTTCGACGCGGGAACCGGCGCCGGACCCCTCGGTCATGCCGAGGACCTCCTCGGCCATTTCTTCGTCGAGACGGCTGCTGTGTTTGCTGCTTCCTCGATCCATACCGCCACCGTACCCACGCTGTCGGCGAACTATCGCCGGCCGGCGCAACGGAGCCGGCACCGCGCGCCCGCTTAGCGTGACCCGCGTGCCGGGCGTGACTGCTGTGGTTGTCGCGCTACCGCGAGGTGCTGAGCCGGGCCACCGCGGCATACCCCGGAAACGTGGAGGCCTCCACGCCCGCCTCGTCACCGGGGTCGGGATGCCAGGCCGGGCATCGAACGATCCCGGGCGGCACGAGATCCCATCCATCCAGCAACTCCGCGATCTGGGCGTACGTGCGCATGACGACCGGGTTGTTCGCCCGCGCATAGATGTCCTGGGCGTCACGTTGCCCGGCCATCAGTTGACCATCCTCGGTGGCGTGCGAAATCGCTACGTAGCTCCCAGACGGCAGCGCCTCCCGCAAGCGGACGAGGACATCGGCCGGGTGCTCGCTGTCCGGCAGGAAATGCAGCGCCGCGACCAGAAGGACGGCGATCGGTTGGCTGAGATCGAGGGTGGCCGTCACGGCCGAATTCGCCAGGATCGCCGCCGGGTCGCGCAGGTCGGCCTGGATCGCCGTGGCGTTCGGGTGGTCACGCAGGATCGCGAGCGAGTGCGCCACCGCGATCGGGTCGATATCGACGTAGACGACGCGCGTTTCCGCGTTGATACGGCCAGCGATCTCGTGCACATTGCCGGCGGTCGGAATGCCGGAGCCGAGATCGAGGAACTGCGTCACGCCGGCGTCGGCGGCTAGCCAGCGGACGGCGCGACCGAGGAACGCGCGATTGCCGCGCAGGACGGCGGGAAGCTCGGGCATCGCCGCGATCGCCTTCTCGGCTACCTCGCGGTCGGCGGCGAAGTTGTACGAGCCACCCAACATGTAGTCGTAGATGCGGGACGCCGTCGGACGCTCGATGTCGACGTCGGGCGGTGCCCAACTGGGCCGATCCATCTGCTACCTCCGCTGTGCGTGGTGCCGTGACCAACTTCACCGCCGACATCGCGGGATGACGTGTTCCGCCGTATCGCACTGGTCGGCGACGGTACTAGCGTCGCATGCGTGAGTGGTACGGACACGTCGGCGTATCCGGTCGTTACCGACCGGGCGGCGGTCGCTGCATGACCGCACCCATCCGGGTCGGGTTCCGCTCTGAGCGTGGACCGGTACTGATCTCACTGATGCTGTCGACCGGTCTGGTCGCGATCGACTCGACGATCATTGCGACCGCGGTGCCATCGGTCGTCCGCGACCTGGGCGGATTCGCACAGTTCCCCTGGCTGTTCTCGGTCTACCTGCTGGCGCAGGCGGTGTCGGTACCGATCTATGGGAAGCTCGCGGACCTGTTCGGGCGGCGGCCCATCATGCTGTTCGGCATCGGCCTGTTCTTCCTCGGCTCGGTGCTCTGCGGCTTCGCCTGGTCCATGCCGGCGTTGATCGCGTTCCGCGCGGTGCAGGGTCTGGGCGCCGGTGCGGTCCAGCCGATGAGCCTCACCATCGCGGGCGACCTCTACTCGACCGCCGAACGCGGCAAGGTGCAGGGATATCTGGCGAGCGTCTGGGCCATCGCATCGGTCGTGGGACCGACGCTCGGCGGGGTCTTCTCGGAATACCTCACGTGGCGCTGGATCTTCTTCGTGAACGTGCCGCTGTGCCTCATCGCCGCATGGATGCTCACCCGACACTTCCACGAACGGGTCGTCCGGCGTACGCACACGCTCGACTACGCCGGTGCGGCCTTGCTCGCGGTCGGCTGTTCGCTCGTGATGCTCGGCCTGCTGGAGGGCGGCGAGGCCTGGGCGTGGTCGTCGCTCCCGGGCATCTCGGTGCTCGTTATCGGCGCCGCCCTGGTTGTCGCGTTCGTCTTCGTCGAGCGCCGCGCTGCCGAGCCCGTGCTGCCACTATGGGTGTTCCGTCGCCGGTTGCTCGTGACGAGCAGCCTCGTCGCGCTCGGGGTCGGCGCGGTACTCATCGGCCTGACCTCATACGTACCCACGTTCGTGCAGGGCGTGGTCGGTGTCGGACCACTGGTCGCCGGCTTCGCCGTCGCCGCGTTGACGGTCGGTTGGCCGATCACCGCGTCCCAATCCGGCAAGGTCTACATGCGCGCCGGATTCCGCTTCACCGCCTTGATCGGCAGCGCCGTCACGATCGTCGGTGCGATCCTGACGACGTTGCTGACGGCCGGAGCCTCCTTGGCCGAGGTCGCGGGCGCCAGCTTCGTTGTCGGCGCCGGCCTCGGCTTCGTCGCCGGGCCGACACTGATCGCCGCGCAGTCGACTGTGGGCTGGTCCGAGCGCGGCGTCGTCACCGGCACCAACATGTTCAGCCGATCGATGGGCAGCGCGCTCGGGGTTGCCCTCTTCGGCGCGGTTGCGAATGCGACCCTCGGGTACGGCGGCCAGCAGCACTCGACGGCCGAGCTCGCCCGCGCCTCACACCACGTATTCGTGGGTGTCGCCGTGGTCGCCGTGCTCATGGGCATCGCGGTCGCAGCGATGCCGGCCGTTCGGCCCATGCGTTCGGCGCCGCCAACGACGGCGGACGCGGCGGGTCAGGACTCTGCCGTCGGGGCGGCCGAGCCGCTCGCGGTCGCCGCCGATGACGTGTGATCGCTGATAGCCTTCGCGTGGCCCATAGCTAATGGCGCCTCGCGGCTGCGCTACGCATCGGCGCGGCTAATGGCGCCTCGCGGCTGCGCTACGCATCGGCGCGGCCAATGGCGCCTCGCGGCTGCGCTACGCATCGGCGGCTCGCCCACGCGGAGGTGACGATGTCCGAGGCGACCCGCGAAGGCGCGCAGCCGGAAAGCCTCCGTACGGTCGTCGTCGCCCTCGCGATCAACGTCGCCATCGCGCTGGCCAAGGCCTTCGCGGCGGTGATCAGTGGGTCGAGCGCGCTGCTGGCCGAGGCCGCCCACTCCGTCGCCGACACCGGCAACGAAGTCTTTCTGTTGGTAGCGCTGCGTACGAGCCGGCGGCCGGCCGACGACACGCATCCATTCGGGTACGGAGCCGACCGCTTCTTCTGGTCGCTGCTCGCGGCGTTCGGCATCTTCGTCGCCGGCGGCCTCACGGCGATCGTCGAGGGGATTTACCAGCTACGACATCCGCATCGACTTGATGCCGTGGTGGTCGGCTACGTCGTCCTCGCCATCTCACTCGCGCTCGAGTTGACCTCGTGGCGCACCGCCTATCGGCAACTGCGTTCGGAATCGCGCCGTCGTGGCGTGAGCCTTCGGCTCTACGTACGCCGGACGAGCGACCCGACGCCGACGACCGTGTTCTACGAAGACAGCGCGGCCGTTGTCGGCATCGGATTGGCCGCGATCGGCCTCGTCGCACATCAGATCACCGGATCGGCGGTGCCGGACGCCGCAGCGAGCATCGCAATCGGCGTCCTACTGGTCTTCGTAGCGGTCCGGCTCGCCGGACGCGAGCGCGAACTGCTCACCAACCAGGCCGCGCCGCCGCCGATCGTAGACAGCTTCCGGCAGGTCATTATCGAGGCGCGCGACGTGGATCGGGTCGCCCGCCTCGATGTGCTCGTGGTCGGGCCGCGGATGTGGCTCATCACGGCCGATGTTGTGCTCGCCGACACGCTCACGGCAGCCGAGGCATTCAACCGGCTCGGCGACATCCGGGCTCGGCTGGCCGACGATCCGGGCGTCATGCGCGTGTATCTAACGCCGGTCCCCGCGTAGGCAGGCGGACCTCGGATGGTACCCGCCGCCTGAGGGTCTCAAGCCAGTTCCGGCAATCCGCGCGCCGGGCGGCCGGCAACCGCCACGATCAAGACACGAGATCCGCTCGCGTCCATCGGGCGTGCGCGAAGGATGCGTCAGCCCTGATCCGCGAACCTGCATCCGCGCGCCATCACCCGAAAGCCGTGACCCGAACCCACGACCCGAACGCCACGATCGAAAACCCGAGACGCCACGATCGAAAACCCAGACATCAAGATCGAAAACCGGGGGAGACATCGATGACCAACCCGACCGACGAGTTCTTTCAAGCAGCTCGGCCATCGCGGGCATGAACCGCTGGTGAGCCGCGTAACCGGCGTCATGCGCTTCGACGTCATGCATCGCGGCGAGACTGATACCCGATACCTGCACATCGATCACGGCCACATCTCGGTGTCCCGCGACGACGGACCGGCCGACAGCACTGTCCGGGTGGATCGGCGGGTCATGGACAAGATCGTCACGGGTGAGGCGAACCCGTTGGCGGCGCTGCTGCGCGGCGCGCTGTCGGTCGAGGGCAACCCGGAAATGACGGTGATCTTCCAACGGCTGCTGCCGCCGCCGGCGAATGCTCGGCGGGCGAACGCGGTCGAGACCGTGGCGGGGTGGTGACGATGGCCGATGGTCTCGTCCGGATCCTGGACGGCAACACGTTCGTGGTCAGCGATGAACGGGGCGACATCGAGGCGTCGCCGACCGAGCCAACCGGCCTGTTCTCGTACGACACGCGATTCCTGTCGAAGTGGCTGCTGACCGTCGACGGCAAGCGGCTCAATGTGTTATCGGTCGATGATCTGCAGTACTTCGAGTCACGCTTCTTCCTGGTGCCGGGCACCGGCACGATCTATGTGGACGCGAAGTTGTCGGTGATCCGGCGGCGCGCGGTCGGCGTCGGCTTCCACGAAACCCTGACGATCATGAACCACGACGACAAGGTCGTCGACCTGACCGTACGGATCGAGGCCGCGAGCGACTTCGCCGACATGTTCGAGATCAAGGACGCGTTGGAGAAAAAGGGAAAGCTCTACACGCGGATGGAGCATGGCCGGCTGACGTACGGCTACGAACGCGAGACCTTCCACCGCCAGACCACGATCTCGAGTTCGGTCACCGCCGAGGTGGACGAGGGCGGCCTGACTTTTGCCGTACACATCGATCCCCATACGGAATGGAGCACCGACCTGCACATCGAGCCCGCGATGGTCGGGCCGGGCGGCCAGGACTTGATGCCGCGGCACCCCGACGAGGTCGAGAAGCGCCGGGACATGTTGGCCGAGCTCGACAAGTGGGTCGGCAGCGCGCCGCGACTCGACTGCGACTGGGAGCCGTTGGAAAAGACGTACGAACGGAGCCTTGTCGATCTGGCCGCCCTGCGCTTTGCACCGGCCATCGCCGGGCCGATGCACAGCCTGCCCGCGGCCGGGCTGCCGTGGTTCATGACGATGTTCGGCCGGGACAGCATCTTCACGAGTCTGCAGGCCCTGCCGTTCAATGCCGATCTCGCCGCGACGACGTTGCGCGTGCTCGCCGACTGGCAGGGCAGCCGGGTCGACGATTTCCGGGACGAGGATCCCGGCCGCATCCTGCACGAGTTGCGCTACGGCGAGCTCGTCGCGTTTGAGGAACGACCGCACTCGCCCTACTACGGCAACGCCGATGCCACACCGCTCTTCGTCGTGCTGCTCGATGAGTACGAGCGGTGGACCGGCAACACCGACCTCGTGCGGGAGTTGGAGACCGAGGCCCGCGCCGCGCTCGCGTGGATCGACGACTACGCCGACCTGATGGGCAACGGTTACATCTCCTATCAACGACGCAATGAGCAGACCGGCCTGGAAAACCAGTGCTGGAAGGACTCGCCGGACTCGATCGCGTATCGGGACGGGCGGATTCCGGGGTTCCCGCGAGCGACCTGCGAGCTGCAGGGATACGCGTACGACGCGAAGGTGCGCGCCGCCCGGCTGGCCCGGCTCGTCTGGAACGACCCGGCCTACGCGGCCAAGCTCGAAGCCGAAGCGGCCGACCTGAAACGGCGCTTCAACAAGGACTTCTGGGTCGCCGACGAGAAGTACTTCGCGGTGGCGCTCGACGCCGAGGGCGGTCAGGTCGACTCCCTGACGTCCAACATGGGCCACCTGTTGTGGAGCGGCATCGTCGACAAATCCAAGGCGAAGGCCGTGGTCAACCACCTGATGGGTCCGCGACTGTTCTCCGGGTGGGGCGTGCGGACGATGGCCGAGGGTGAGGGCCGCTACAACCCGATCGGGTATCACGTCGGGACGGTGTGGCCGTTCGACAACTCGTTCATCGCCTGGGGCCTACGACGCTACGGCTACAAGGCCGAGGCGGCACGGATCGCCGCCGGGATCCTCGACGCGGCGACCTTCTTCGACGGTCGACTGCCCGAGGCGTTCGGTGGCTACGAGCGTTCTCTGACGAAGTTCCCGGTGCAGTATCCGACCGCCTGCAGCCCGCAGGCCTGGTCGACCGGAGCGCCGCTGTTGTTCCTACGAACGATGCTCGGCCTCGAACCGGTCGGCGAGGATCTGGTGATCGATCCGGCCCTGCCGGCCGGCATCGGGCACCTGGAGCTGCTCGACGTGCCGGGTCGCTGGGGCGCGCGGGACGCGTTCGGTCGCAGCCGGCACGAGACGCTGCCTCGCCGACGCGTGAACGCACCGTTGGGCCGCGGAGGCTCGACGAAGCCTTGACGGTACGGCCGATCGCGCCGGCGCCACCCGGGCGATTGGTCGCTCGTGCTCGGGTGGTGGTTATCGGGACGTCAAGGCGTTCGGTTCGTGGTGGTCGTCGGTCGGCGTGGCCAGCCGACCGACGGCGCCGTACCCGGCGAATTCCTCCGGGTGCTCCGGCAACTCTTCGACGCTGTCCGGGCGCCACAGCGGCATGCGGACGAGTCCGGGATCCACGAGCACCCAGCCGGCCAGCAGCTGGGCGATTTCGTCGTGAGAGCGCATCGTCATCGGGGTCGCCGTCCGCGCGTAGAGCTCGCGGTGCTCGCTCGCCTGCTCGGGTCGCTGACCGTCCTGCGTCGCATGGGTCATCGCGATGTAGCTGCCCGGGGCCAGCGCGTCACGGTAGTCCGCGACGATCTGCGCGGGGCGGCTTTCGTCGGGGACGAAATGCAAGACCGCGATCATGAGTACGGCGACGGGTTCGTGTAGGTCCAGCACCCGGCGGAGATCAGGGTGATCGAGAACCTCAGCCGGTTGGCAAAGGTCGGCGCGGATGACCGCGGCGATCGGGTCGCGGTCGAGAATCATCCGAGCGTGCGCGACGACGACGGGGTCGATGTCCACGTAGACGACCCGGGCATCCGGCCGGACGGAGCGGGCTACCTCGTGCACGCTGCCCACCGTCGGCATGCCCGAACCCAGGTCGATGAACTGGCGGACTCCCTGCGCAGCGATGAAGCGGATGGCCCGGTGCAGAAACGCGCGGTTGGCTCGGATGATCTTCGGCACGTCCGGCCACAGCGCGATCGCCCGGCGGGCCATCTCCCGGTCGGCCTCGAAGTTGTGCGATCCACCCAGGTAGTAGTCATACACGCGGGCGGCGTTGGGCCGCTCGGTCTCCGTACCGTCGGGCACCCAGTCGCGGATCGTCACCTCATCACCTCCGGTGGATCGCGCCACGCCGCACGAAGCCGAAAAGGTGACACTAGCCGATGGGCGGCGCCGCACCGAGGTAACCGTGGGCCGCCATCTGGATGCCCATCGCGTCGTACGCCGCGTCATCGGACGGCGTGATCGCACCGAGGCCGTCGACGTAGCGGTTGAGCATGCAGAACGCGGCCGCGATCAGCACCGTGTCGTGGATATCCTCGTCGCTGGCGCCGGCCGCGCGGGCATTCTTCACCGCTTCCGGCGTCACGTGGCGGCCGCCGCGGGTGACCTCGCCGGCGAGGTCAAGTAGCGCATCCAGCCGCGGAGTCGTCCCTTGATCGGCCGCCGCCGCCCGGGCGGCCGGGATCTGGGCGTCCAAGTGACTAATCGCCGCGGCGTGCGAGCGCGCGCAGAACTCGCATTCGTTGAGCAGCGAGACGTGTGCGGCGATGCGCTCCCGGTCGGCCCGACTGAGCTGACTGTCACCCCGCAGCAGTTGCTCGATGAGTTGGGCGACCTTCATGCCGCTCGACGGCTTGAACGCGAGCAGGCCCCGGATCCCGGGCAGGTCGTCGGAGACAGGGATGTGGGGCATGGGGCAACTGTGCCACCGGCGACGCACGCCGGCTACCCCGTCGTCAGCCGCCCGGTCGCTCGCCGCGCATCCGGGCGACGTACCGGTCGGCGGATCGTCGTACGGCGCCGGGACCGTCCTCGACCACAACGCGACCCCACCAGCCGCCGTACACGCGATCGAAGCCGAAGCGCTCGACGCGACGGGCGATGTCGAGCACCGTCGCCTCGTCGAGCGGGATGAGATTGGGGTAGCTCCACATGAAGCTGACCCAGTCGCGGTCCTGAACGACGGTGATCGTGTCGCCGGTCAGGAGCGCGCCGCGACCGGCCGCGCCGGCCGGCCAGTGCAGTACGGCGGCGCCGTCGAAGTGACCGCCGATGCGAGCGAGAGTCAGCCCGGGGACCGGCTCTATCTCGTCGTCCCACAATTCGATCCGGGGTGACGGGCGCTGGATCCACGCGGCGTCGGCCCGCGGGATGAGTACGCGCGCGTCGAACGCGTCCGCCCAGTCGACGTGTGCGCCGTAGAAGTGCGGATGCGACATACAGATCGCGGTGATCCCGCCGAGTTCGGCGATGCGGTCGCGGGCAGCGTCGTCGAGCACCGATACGCAATCCCACAGCACGTTGCCGCCGGGCGTACGCACGAGCAGCGCGCGCTGTCCGATGCCGAAGGCGGGTTCGGTGCCGATCCCGAACAGATCCGGTTCTTCTTCGCGGATGTCGATCCGATGGTTGTTGGCCAACTCGGCCGGCGTCGTCCACCGCTGGCCCTGCCAGCCGACGTACTGCCGTTCGTCGTCGCAGATCGGGCACCGGTCCGGTGGTGCGTCCGTGTCCGATTGTTGCACCGCGCAGGTCGCACAGATCCAGGCCGGCATGCCTCGCCCCTTTCGCCGCCGACCGCGCGGTCGGATGGTCTCGGTTCGACGCTCCACGGTCGCACAGCGCAGCCTGCCGTCGCGACTCGTTTGCGTCATGGCCGGCGACAGCGGACTTCCTGCGCAAGGGTTGTGCGCTGGCTAGGGTGGGTACGGACAGTGATCGCGGTGGAGGGAGCAATCGATGGCCGGGGCGCGAATCGTCATCGTCGGCGGCGGATTTGCCGGATTCCACGCCGCCCGTCGACTGTCCAAACTCGGCCGGGGCGCCGCCGAGATCACTCTCATCAATCCGACCGACTACTTTCTCTACCTGCCGCTCTTGCCGCAGGTCACCGGCGGGCTTCTCGACGCCAACCGCGTCGCGGTGTCGCTGCCGACCACCCTGCCCAAGGTACGGCTCATCCTCGGCGACGCACATCACGTCGACCTCGACGGCCGCCGCGTCGAGTACGTCGATCCGGACGGTCGCGCTGGCGACGTCGCCTACGACCGGGTCGTCATCGCGGCCGGAAGTGTCAACAAGCTCCTGCCGATCCCCGGCGTCGCCGACCACGCACACGGCTTCCGTGGCATTCCGGAGGCGCTCTAC
Organism: uncultured Actinomycetota bacterium; assembly: GCA_963724705.1. Classification (GTDB taxonomy): domain Bacteria; phylum Actinomycetota; class Actinomycetes; order Mycobacteriales; family Micromonosporaceae; genus DASQPR01. Next base: position 247,779 of record CAVRVS010000001.1, on the reverse strand, counting down.
CTGCGCGAGCACCTGACGCGGCAGGTCGAGATGGCGGAGGAGACCGACGACCCGGACGAGCGGGCGGCCCGGCTCACGTTCGTCGTCGTCGGCGCCGGCTACACCGGCACCGAGGTTCTCGCCCACGGTCAGGTCCTTACCGAGTCCATCATCAAGTCGCGGCCGCGCCTGCGCGGCGAGACCAGTCGCTGGTATCTCCTCGACACGGCCGACCGGGTCCTGCCCGGCCTCGACCCGAGGCTGTCCGAGACGACCGACCGCGTGCTGCGCCGGCGCGGCGTACGCATCCGATTGCGTACGTCGATCACCGAGGCGATGGCCGACGGCGTGCACATGAGCGACGGGACCCACCTCGCGACGAAGACACTGATCTGGTGCGTCGGCGTACGCCCGGATCCGTTCGTGGAGAGCCTCGGTCTGCCGACGGACAAGGGTCGTCTCGTCGTCGACGAGTATCTGACCGTGCCCGGCCGCCCTGAGCTGTACGGGATCGGTGACGCGGCCGCGGTGCCGGATCTGACCCGGCCGGGGGAGATCACGGCGATGACGGCGCAGCACGCGGAGCGTCAGGGGAAGTTGGCGGCCGCCAACATCGCCGCGTCGTTCGGGGCCGGCAAGCTGCGGGCGTACCGGCATCACGATCTGGGTTTCACCGTCGACCTCGCCGGCGGCGCCGCGGCGGCGAACCCGCTGCGGATCCCGCTGTCCGGGCTGCCGGCAGCCGGTGTCACCGCCGGATACCACCTGCTGGCGTTGCCGAAGAACCGCGCGAGCGTGGCCGCGGAGTGGGTGATCGGCGCGTTCATGCCGCGGCAGCCGGTGCAGCTCGGTTTGGTGCGAGCGGCCGCGGTGCCGCTCAACACGGACACGCCAGAGTTGCCCCTCCAGCCGCGATAGCGCCCGGTCCACCGCATCGCGTCGGAACGAGGGCACCGCGCGCGCATGAACGACGGCAGTCCGGGTACGTGGGCGGAAGCACCGCAGCCCCGATCGTCGGAGATGACGCGCCGAGTTCCGATCCGTATACATCGAGTCCGTCGACGCGAGACTGTTCGGCGATCGCCGAACCGACCCTCTCGGAGAATGGCTCGATGTCCGTTCAGCACGCTCCGGCCGCCTCCACCACCCTCGACGTCCGGCCACTCACCGCGCTCTGCCTCGGATGGTTCATCGTGATCGTCGATGCGACCATCGTGAACGTCGCGCTACCAAGCATGGCCGGTGATCTCCGCGCCTCGGTGTCGGCGTTGCAATGGGTTCTCGACGGTTACACGGTGACGTTTGCCGGCCTGCTCCTGACCGGGGGCTCGGCGGCCGACCGCTGGGGTTCGCGGCGCGTCTTCGACGTGGGTTTGACGGTGTTCGCCGGGGCCTCGGTCGGATGTGCGCTCGCGCCCGGCCTCGCAGCACTGATCGCAGCACGGGTCGTGCAAGGCGTCGGCGCCGCTCTGCTCGTGCCGGCGTGCCTCGCGCTTATCCAGGCTACGTACTCGGACCGTCTGACCCGCGCACGCGCCATCGGCATCTGGGGCACGGTCGGTGGCGTCGCCGGCGGCAGTGGCCCGCTGCTCGGTGGCGTCCTGACCGAGGCGTTCGGCTGGCGCGCGCTGTTCTGGGTGAACGTGCCGATCGCCGTACTCACGTTGTGGTTGACGACACGCCATGTCCGTGCCGGCGACCCACCGGCGACCGACGGCGTCCGACGTGGTTTTGATCTTCCGGGGCAGCTGACCGGCGGCATCGCCCTCGTCGCGGTAACCGTCGGCGTGGTCGAGGGCGGCCGCACCGGGTGGCTCACACCCGTCCCGATCGCCCTCATCGCCCTCGGGCTCGGGGCAGCGGCCGCGTTCGTCGCGATCGAACGCCGTCGCGCCGAGCCGATGCTCCCGCTGTCCATCTTCGACAACCGCGACATGGTTGGCGCGACGGCGGTCGGATTCATCATGAACTTTTCGTTCTACGGCTTGCTCTTCGTCGAAGCCATCGTGCTGGAACGCCGTTACGCCTTCTCGCCATTGCTCACCGGTCTGGCCCTCTTGCCACAGACAGGCGTGATCGCGGTCGGGTCGTGGTTCGGCGGCGTAGCGACCGGCCGCATCGGACCGCGGATCCCGATGATGGTCGGGATGGCCGTCGGTGCCGTGGGCTTCTTCGGTCTGACCGTGATCGGACCCGGAACCCCGTACGTCGCGATCGTCGCGCCGATGGCCGCAGCCGGCTTCGGGATCTCCTTCTGCATGCCGGCCGCCACATCTGCCGTCGTCGAGGCCGCGCCCGAACGGCGTGCTGGCATCGCGTCCGGCGTGTTGAACGCCAGCCGGCAGGTCGGCGGCGCCCTTGGCATCGCCCTTCTCGGGTCGTTCATTGCGGCCGCGCACGGCCTCGGCGCGACGTTGTCCGGCGCACAGATGGCGATGGTCGTCGCCGGTGGGGCGTACGTCATCGGCTTCGTCCTGGCCGCGTCGATGGCGAGGGTGCCCCGCCCATCAGCCGACCTACCCTCCACTTGAGGCCCGACGATCTCCATGGACACGTCTCGCGCGCCGCCGTTGCCTGCGTTCACGTCGTCAGCACGGGTACGGTGACGGCCGGTTGATGGGTGCGCGATCGGTGATCGGGCCGAGCGAGGGAGCATCGGTGAACGACTGGGAGACACTTCTGGCCCGCCGCGACGAGCTGGTGCGGTCGTTCGCGACCGTGGTGGCGGCGGGCGTCGCTCGGGTCGACACCGCCCATCCCGCGTTTCACGGTTGCTACGACTGGCATAGTGCGGTCCACGGCACGTACGCGCTGCTGGCGGCATCTCGGCTCACCGGCGACCCGACCTTCGCCGAGACGGCTTTGTCGCAGGCCGGACCGGTCGCGGTCGCGGCCGAGGCGACGGCGTTGGCCGACGGACGGCTCGACGACGAGGTGCCGTACGGCATGGCATGGACACTTGTCCTCGACGCCGAGGCGGTGCGGTCCGACATCGACGTGTTCGGCGATCTCGCGGTCGCCGCGGCCGACCGGATCGTCGGTCATCTCGATGCCCTCCAGCGTGCGGGCGATCTGAGCTCGGCGGCCGTCGACGCGGAGTATCCAAGCGCGACCTGGGCCACCGTCGCATTGCGACGATGGGGTCTCGCCCGGCGCAACACGTACGCGATCGACGCGGCCGACCGCGCGGCAGCACGGATTCTCGGCGCGTTTTCGGGTGGCGGCTGCGAGCCGGTCGCGGCGCAGGCCGGGCGCGGCTTCTTCTCGCCCGTACACCTGGCGGTGTTATTGGCAGCGGACCTCGGCGGCGGCGCCGACCCGACCTTGCTCAACGGCAGCGCCGGGTTTGACACCGACCTTCTGGCCGGGGCGCAGCAGCCCACGGTGCATAGTGCCGGGCTCAACTTCTCGCGGGCCTGGGGTCTCTACGGCGCGTGGCGGCTCACGCGAGAGCTCCGGTGGCGCGACGCGGCCGCCGGATTGATCATCGGCCACGCCGCCCGGCCCGAGCGGTGGCGTGACGACTACGCGCGGTACGCCCACTGGGTCCCGCAGTTCGGCGTATTCGCCGTGGCCGAGACCGTCGACCGGCCCTGACGCACGATGCCGCTTCCGAACGGGCGGCGCCGGTGTGGCATCGGCTCGACTTGACGGTGCTGATCGATGTCCTACGATCCGCTCGTGGACTGGTATCGAGATCGCTACGGTGATCGTCGGCGTGACCGCGGTCATCGCCGCGTATTTCGGCGCGCGTCTGGGGGCCAGGCGCTCAATCGTCACCGCGCGCGACCTGAGCGCCCAGGAATGGTCCATCGAACACGCGCGGTGGATCCGGGACCGCCGCTCCGACATCTACGTTGACGCGATTGCCATTCGCGAGTTTCGTGCCATGCTCCGGTCGCGCATCCTTCGGGACATCACGAGCAACAACCCCGAGTTGGAACCACCGTCCACCACGTCGGCCGGGATTCTCTTCGCGCGTATGCACCTGTGGGGATCGGCAAAGGCGGTTGGGCTCCTGCAAGAGGCGTACATGGCCGAGCAACGCTGTGTCAGTCTGCACGCCGAGTGGCGGGCGTCGGCCGATAACGCCCGATTGACCGCGCCGCTCCGAAACGACATCGATGAGGCGATGATGGCGGCCGACCTCGCCGACGAAAGCCTGATCGGATACCTCCGCGAGGAGATTCAACAGCCGATCGCCCCACCTGCGGCCGACGGCAACCGAGCCGCGTTGCTGGATTGGCCATCGGTGCCCGGACAAGGGTCCGCGGTCGACGCATCGGAGACGGGCGGCGTACGTTCACCGGCCGAGCGTCTGGCCAACTGAACCGCGGGCCGGCCGGCCGTACGTCGGCCGGCCATAGTGGTCCGTGCGGCCGTGGTCGCTGCTAGTGGTGGAAGCCCGGTTGCTCGTCGGCCGGTGGCATCGGAGCGGTCAAGCCGTCCAGATAGGCGATCGCCGCGCGGATGTCGGTGATCAGTGCCTCGGCGAGATCGTGGCTCAGCCCGTTGCGGACCACCACGCGCTGCACCGTGATGTCGGCCAGGCCCGCCGGCATCGGGTATGCCGGCACCAACCAGCCCTTCATCCGCAGCTTGTCCGACAGGTGATAGAGGTTCCAGTTCGCCGTGTGACCGTCGCGCAGGCGCCAGGCGAACACCGGGATGTCGCTGCCGTCGTTCCACAATGCCAGCGCCTGGATCTTCGCGATCTCGGCCGCCAGGTAATGCGCGACGTCCTGAGTCGCCTGCTGCACCTTGCGGAAGCCGTCATAGCCGAGCCGCAGGAACATGTAGTACTGCAACAACACCTGGGCGCCAGGGCGGGAGAAGTTCAGGCCAAGCGTGGGCATGTCGCCGCCGAGGTAGCTCACGTTGAAGATCAGGTCGGCCGGTACGCGATCCTTGTCGCGCCAGACGATCCAACCGAGGCCGGGATAGACGAGACCATACTTGTGACCGGACGTGTTGATGGACGCCACGCGCGCGATCCGGAAATCCCACTCGAGATCCGGCTGCAGGAACGGTGCGACCATCGCGCCGGACGCACCGTCGACGTGGATCGGGATGTCGAGGCCGGTCGACTCCTCGATCCGGTCGAGCGCCTCGGCGATCCGCGCCACGGGTTCGTACATCCCGGTGTACGTCACGCCCATGATGGCGACCACGCCGATCGTGTCCTCGTCGACGTACGAGGCGAGATCGTGGCCGTCCAGGACCTTGTGATCGAGGCTGATCGGGACGAAACGCGGCTCGACATCGAAGTAGTTACAGAACTTCTCCCAGCAGACCTGCACCGCGCTGGACATCACGAGATTCGGCCGATCCGTCGGTCGGCCGGCGGCGCGGCGGGCATGCTGCCAGCGGCGCTTCATGGTGAGGCCGCCGAGCATGCAGGCTTCGGATGAGCCGATCGTCGACGTACCGATGGCAGCGTGCGGGTCGGGCGCATGCCACAGATCGGCAAGCATCGTCCAGCAGCGCGATTCGATCGCCGCGGTCTGCGGATACTCGTCCTTGTCGACCATGTTCTTCTCGAACGACAGTGCATAGAGACGCGTCGACTGCTCGTCCATCCATGTGCCGACGAACGTGGCCAGGTTGAGACGGGCGTTGCCGTCGAGCATCGCCTCGTCGTGGACGATCTGGTAGGCGGTCTCCGGCAGCGATTCGCCCGGCGGCAGCGCGAAGCGGGGGAGTTGCGTGACCTCGCCCGGTCGGGCGAACAACGGGTTGAGTTCGACGTCCCCGGTGGCCGGGTCACGCAGGTCCGTGGCCGGCCGGCGGTTGCCGCGCATGGCGTACCCCTTTCGCCGCGCCCGGCGCCTGCGCCGACGCGACCCCCAGGGTAGTCGCGGCGGCGGGCCCTGCCCGACCGATCGACCAGCCCGACCGAACGACCAGCCGCGTGTGCGGTCAGCCGGCGGCGGCCAACGCGGCGCGGATGGTGGCCGTGTCAGCGGGCTTGCCGATCGGATCGTCCATCGGCCCGTACGGTGTGCCGTACGCCGCCGTCGAGCCGGCCTGGAACGCGCGTCCGGCAGCGAGCGGCCCGGCATCGACCGTGTCATAGCCGATCGCGTCGAGAAATGCGGCGACCGCGGCCTTCGCGTCGGCGTCGTCACCGGCGATCGGCAATGCGGTCCGATCCGGTGCGCCGGCCGGCCGGGCCAGCGCTCCGAGGTGCTTGAAGTAGATGTTGTTGAAGACCTTCACGACGTGCGAGCGGGGAAGCCGGCGTTGGAGACGTTCGCTGCTGGTGGTCGTACCCGCATCCAGCTCTGGTTGGTTGCCGTCCCGCTGGGCGTAGTAGTTGATCGTGTCCAGGACTGCCTTGCCGGCGAGCTCATCGGCCGGAAGTTTGTCGATCGCCGCGAGCGGCGTGGACACGACGACCAGATCGCCCTCGGCCGCCGCCTGGGCGCCGGTCGCGGCCCGTGCGTGCGGACCGAGCGCGGAAACGGTGTCAGCGAGGGTTTCCGGCCCGCGCGAGTTGCTCATCACCACGTCGTAGCCGCCAGCGATGGCGAGCCGGGCCACAGTGCCGCCGATCATGCCGCTGCCGATGAATCCCACCGTCGTCATATCTACCGGCAACCGCCGCGTCGGCGGCGCGCATTCCCGCGCGACCTCCCGATGGGCGCGGCCGACGGTGACCTTGCCGATGGCTGCGCCGGCCGGAGCGTTCATGTCACGCTCGGTCATCGTCGGCGGCCGATCACCCACAGGGCGGACGGCGAGTCCGGCGGGTTTACGGTGTACCCCGGACAACCACGGGCGGATGCGAGGAATGCGATGCGACTGAGTGGAGCGGTGGCGGTCATCACCGGCGGAGCGAGCGGGCTCGGGCTGGCCACAGCACGGCGGCTGGCCGCGGGTGGCGCATCGGTGACGCTGCTCGATCTGCCGTCGTCGGCCGGCGCCGAGGTAGCCGCGTCGTTTGCCACGCCGGCCGTCTTCGCACCGACCGACGTCACGGACGAGGGCCAGGTCGCGGCCGCGTTCGATGCCGCCCGCAATCTCGGCGACGTCCGCGTCGTCGTCAACTGCGCCGGCATCGGTACGCCCGGACGCGTGCTGTCCAAGCGCGGCGTGCTGCCGCTGGAGCTCTTCGCGCAGGTCGTCACCGTGAATTTGATCGGTACATTCAACGTGCTGCGCCTCGGGGCCGAGGTGATGGCCGCGCTCGACCCGGTCGGCGAGGAGCGCGGCGTCATCGTCAATACCGCCTCGGCCGCGGCGTTCGACGGCCAGATCGGGCAGGCCGCCTATTCGGCCAGCAAGGGTGGCGTTGTCGGGATGACGCTGCCGATCGCCCGCGATCTCGCCGACAAGCTGATCCGCGTGATGACGATCGCGCCCGGACTCTTCGAGACGCCGATGCTGGCCGGCCTGCCCGAGGAGGCCCGAGAATCGCTCGGCGCGCAGGTGCCGCACCCCAGCCGGCTCGGCGCGCCCGACGAATACGCGGCGTTGGTGGAGCACATCATCGCCAACCCGATGCTGAACGGCGAAGTGATCAGGCTCGACGGCGCAATCCGGATGGCACCGCGCTAGCGGTCGCTGTTACACCCCGCGCGTAGGCGCGATCGCTCGGCTCGACTAACCGCCGCCGGTCGGGCTGGCGGTGAGGTCCGTCGGTCCCTCGCGAAGCTGGCGCAGGATGCGTACGAGTTCGGCCCGGTCGGTCTCGCTGAGGCCGCCGAAGAAGCGCTCGACCTCGGCATCGCGGGCCGCGCGGATCGCCGTACCCACGCTTCGCCCCTGGTCCGTGAGGGTGACCAGCGTCGCCCGCCGGTCGTGTGGATCCGGCTGCCGCTCGACGAGCCCTTGGTCCTGCAGACCGTCAACCACCTCGGTGGTGGAGCGGGCGGCGATGCGCAAGTGGTCGGAGAGTTCGCTGAGGCGCATGCGGCCGTGATGCATCAGGACGCCGACGGCACGGGACTGGCTCGGCGTGATATCCCAGGGACCAAGCGTCTCGCGGGACAGCCGGCGAAGCCGCCGAGCGACGCCCCAGAAGGCGTCGGACAGGCTCTCGTCCTCGTCGCGACGTTCGTCGGCGGCCACCGAAATACATTAACACCGGATGCTGTTGTAGCCTCATGTTGAGGTAACCTCAGCAATATCGCCTCGCTGATATCACCACTTTGCCCCGACCGAAGGGGATTCCTTTGGACTCCGACCACACTCAGCTGCATCCCAACAGCACACAACCGGGCCGCCGGGCGCGCGGGTCGCGCGCGGTGAGCGCGGCCGAAAAAGCCCAAGCCCGCGAGGTCTCGCTGCGCCGCATCGGCGCGCTCTTCACGAACTATCGCGGTCAACTGGCCGTCGTCACGGCGATCATTGTCGCCTCATCGATCGTCGCGATGGCCTCGCCATTCCTCCTCCGGGCCGTCATCGACCGGGCGCTCCCCGAGCGCAATCTGACGCTGCTCGTCTGGCTCGTCGTCGGCATGGTGGCCGTCGCCGCCGTGACGTCGGCCTTCGGCGTCGTACAGACCTGGATCTCCACCAAGGTCGGCCAGCAGGTCATGCACCGGCTGCGGACCGACGTCTTCACCCACCTGCATCGCCAGTCGATCGCGTTTTTCACCCGTACGCGGACCGGCGAGGTGCAGTCGCGCATCACCAACGACATCGGCGGGATGGAGTCGGTCGTGACCTCGACCGCGACATCCATCGCGTCGAACTTGACGACCGCCGTGGCCACCGCCGCGGCGATGATCGCACTTTCGTGGCAGCTATCCCTCGTCTCGCTGGTCGTCCTTCCGCCGTCGATCTACCTGTCCCGGAAGGTCGCTCGCATGCGCCGGGAGATCACCGCGCAGCGCCAGCGTGAGCTGGCCGACCTCAACGTGACCATCGAAGAGGGTCTGTCGATCAGCGGAGTCCAGCTCAGCAAGACCATGGGCAGCGGAGGAACGCTGGTCGGCCGCTTCACCGCGTCGTCGGCGCGGCTCATCGACCTCGAGCTTCGGTCGGAGTTGGCCGGACGCTGGCGGATGGCCTCGATGAGCATCATTTTCGCCGCGATCCCGGCGGTCATCTACCTGAGCGCTGGGCTGCCGATGACGGCCGGCCAGCTGAGCATCGGAACGCTCGTTGCCTTCACCGCGCTGCAGTCCGGTCTGTTCCGCCCGCTGATGGGCCTGCTGGGTGTCGGCGTTTCGCTGACCAGTTCGCTCGCCCTGTTCGCACGGATCTTCGAATACCTTGATCTGCCGGTCGAGGTGGACGACCCGGTTCACCCGGTGCGCCTCGATCCGGCTCTGGTGGAGGGTCATCTGCGCTTCGACGACGTCACCTTCCGCTACCCCAACAGCGACACGGCCGCCGTCGCCGGCGTCAGCCTCGACGTTCCGGCCGGCACGACGCTCGCCCTGGTCGGCGAGACCGGTTCGGGGAAAAGCACGCTCGCCGCGCTCGCCGCCCGGCTCTACGATCCGACCGCTGGACACGTCACCATCGACGGCGTCGATCTGCGCGACATGAAGCTCGCCGACCTCGCCAGCATCGTCGGCGTGGTCAGCCAGGAGACCTACCTGCTGCACACGACCGTGCGCGAGAACCTGCGCTACGCCAAGCCCGACGCGACCGATGACGAGATCGAGGCGGCCGCCCGCGCGGCGCAGATTCACGATCTCATCGCCGGGTTGCCCGACGGGTACGACACCGTGGTCGGCTCCCGTGGGCATCGGTTCTCCGGCGGCGAGAAGCAGCGCATCGCGATCGCACGCACGCTGCTGCGCAACCCGCGCGTACTCATCCTGGACGAAGCCACCAGCGCGTTGGACACGCGGACCGAGCGCGCGGTCCAACGTGCCTTCGACCTCCTGGCCCGGGGCCGCACCACGATCACCATCGCGCATCGGTTGTCAACCGTGCGCGATGCCGACCAGATCGTGGTCATCGACCACGGTCGGATCATCGAGGCCGGCACGCACTCCAGCCTGATCGATGACAACGGCCGGTACGCCGCGCTGGCCGCCTGACGTCGGAGAGTGCGCGAACTTTTGTCGTGCTGCGCAAAAGTTTTGACGCAAAAGGCAGAAGCCTATTTACCTTTGCGAAATGCAGCCCTACAGTCCGTGTAACACGGATCACAGGAGCGCGACATGGCTGCCGTTTCGCCCGCCCCGACCGGCCCAGTGCCGTACCGGTTGCTCACGCTGCTGCGTGACACCGGTCCGTTGTCCCGCGCCGAATTGGGCGATCATCTCGGCGTACCGCGGGCCCGGGCACTGGCCGAGATCGATGCGCTGATCGCCACGGGGTACGTGCGCGAGGCCGGCCCCGCGTCATCGCGCGGCGGCCGGCGGTCGACCCTGGTCGAACTCGATCCCGGAATGCGCTTCGCCGCGGTCGACCTCGGCGCTTCCTCGATCGATGTGGAGGTCACCGATGGTCGGCTCGAACCGATCGCCGCGTACGGCGAGCCGGCCGACATCCGCTCCGGCCCGAAGGTCATCCTGCGCCGGGTCAACGACATCCTCGCGAAACTCAAGGCCGAGGGTGCGTTCACGAACCTGCACGCGATCGGCATCGGAGTGCCAGGACCGGTGAGCTTCCGCGACGGCGTACCGGTGTCGCCGCCGATCATGCCCGGCTGGGACCGCTATCCGGTGCGTGACGTGTTGGCCCGGGAGTACGGCTGCCCGGTCGTGGTCGACAACGACGTGAACATCATGGCGATCGGCGAGCGCTACGGCGGCGTCGCGCGATCGGTCGACAACCTGCTGTTCCTGAAGATCGGCACGGGTGTCGGCTGCGGTATCTACCTCGGTGGCGAGGTCTACCGCGGCACCGACGGCTGCGCCGGCGACATTGGACACATGTGGGTCGACGACCACGGCCCAGTGTGCTCGTGCGGCAACGTCGGCTGTCTCGAAGCGTTGTTCAGCGGGGCGGCGCTCGCGCGCGACGCGCTGGCCGCCGCCCGATCGGAGACGTCGCCGGCGCTGGCCGAGCGGCTCACCGCCAACGGCACGCTGACCGCGCGCGACGTGGCCGACGGCGCGGCCGAGGGTGACGCGACGTGCATCCGGCTGATCCGGGAGGGTGGGCGCCGGGTCGGCACGGTGCTGGCCGGGTTGGTGAGCTTCGCGAACCCGTCGATGATCGTCATCGGCGGCGGCCTGGCCGGCCTCGGCCACGTACTGCTGGCCGAGATCCGCAGCGTCGTCTACCGCCGCTCGCTGCCGCTCGCCACCGGCAACCTGCCGATCGTCATGTCCGAGCTAGGGCCGCGGACCGGCGTTGTCGGTGCCGCGGTGCTCGCGAGCGACCTCGCCTTCGGCAGCCAGGAGCGGTGATGGGCGACCTAGCGCCGCAGCGTAGCGGCAGCCGCCAGGCGCCGGATGTCTTGTTACGACTGTCCGGTGTGGTCAAGACGTTTCCGGGCGTACGCGCGCTGGATGGTGTCGACCTCGACGTCGCGGCCGGCAAGGTGCACTGCCTGCTCGGCCAGAACGGCGCCGGCAAGTCGACGTTGATCAAGGTGCTCTCCGGCGTGCACCGGCCGGACGCTGGAGAAATCGTGTGGCAGGGCGAACCCGTCACGTTCGCCAGCCCACAGGCCGCGATGAAGGCCGGCATCGCCACCATCTACCAGGAGCTCGACCTCGTCGACGACCTGACCGTCGCGGACAACATCCTTCTCGGGCATGAGCAGAGCCTCGGCGGGTTCGTCCAGCGCGCGCATACGCGCCGCGCGGCGGCAGCGGTGCTCGCGCGGCTCGGTCACACCGAAATTCCGGTGACCCGGCCGGTACGACGACTGCCAGCGGCGGCCAAGCAGATCGTGAGCATGGCTCGCGCGCTGTCGCGCGAGGCGAAGCTGCTCATCATGGACGAGCCGAGCGCCGTCCTCGCGCACGACGAGGTGGCCAACCTCTTCCGCATCATCCGCGAGCTGACCGCACAGGGCATCGCCGTGCTCTACATCTCCCATCGCCTGGAAGAGATCCGCGAGATCGGCGACCAGGTAACGGTGCTGCGCGACGGGCGTACGTCGGCGGTGAACCTACCAGCCACCACGACACCGACACGCGAGCTGGTGAATCGCATGACCGGCCGCACGATCGAGTACGTTTTCCCGCCCCGGCGTGACTTCCGGCCCGAAGGCGATCCGCTGTTGACCGTGGCCGGGCTCAGCCGCGCCGGCGAGTTCCAGGACATCTCGTTGCAGGTGCACCCGGGCGAAATCGTCGGTATCGCCGGACTGGTCGGATCCGGCCGGTCGGAGCTCCTGGAGACCATCTACGGCGCTCGTCGGGCGCACGCCGGCCGCGTCGTCATGGGCGGCCGACGGCTGCGCAACGGCGACGTCGGCGCCGCCGTACGGGCCGGGCTGGGCATGGCACCGGAGGAACGCAAGAGCCAGGCGTTGCTGCTTGGCGAGCCCGTCTACCGGAACATCACGCTGGCCACGTTCAACCGCTTCGCCCGCGTCGGGTTCACCGATACCGCTGCCGAACGCGGTGCCGCGACGACTGTGGCGACGTCGCTGCAACTCGTGCCGGCCAACGTACGCCGGCCGGTCCGTACGCTGTCCGGCGGCAACCAGCAGAAGGTCGTCGTCGGGCGGTGGCTGCTCGGGCGTACGAAACTGCTGCTGCTCGACGAGCCGACGCGTGGAGTCGACGTCGGCGCCCGGGCCGAGTTGTACGGCGTGATCCGGCGCCTGGCCGACGACGGTGTCGGCGTGCTCCTCGTGTCGAGCGAGGTGCCGGAGGTGCTCGGCCTGGCCGACCGGGTCCTCGTCATGCGCGAGGGCCGGCTCATCCGCGAGGCGCCGGCGGCCGATCTCGACGAAAGCAGCGTGCTGGACCTCGTCATGGCCGGCTCGCTGCTCGAGGGGCCGGATGCGCTTGCCGAGAAGACCGGCGCGGCCGAGAAGACCGGTGGGGCCGAGAAGACAGGAGAAGCGGCATGATCGACGTGGCGACCGGTGCGGCGGCAACGGCCGATCGGCGGACGACCTGGTGGCGCGACGACGCGAGCGAGCCGCTGCGCCGCAACCTCGCGCTCGTCGGCGTGCTGGTGCTGCTGTTCGTCGTCGGCACGCTTGCGCGGCCGGACATCTTTCTCGACGCGCATCGCTTGTGGTCCAACGAGTTGACCGTGCTGACGCAGGCGTCGAGCATCGGCGTCGTCACGGTCGGCATGACGCTCGTGATGATTTCCGGTGGCATCGACCTGTCGGTCGGCGCGCTGCTGGCGCTGGCCAGCGTGTGGTCGACGACGGTGGCGACGCAGAGCTACGGCCCCGGCATCATGATCCTCACCGCGCTGCTCGTCGGAGCCGGCGCCGGACTCGTCAACGGCATCCTCATCGCGTACGGCCGGATGGTCCCGTTCATCGCTACGCTCGCCATGATGGTGGCCGCTCGCGGTCTGGCCGAGAAGATATCCGGCAAGCTCACGCAACTCGTCAAGGTACAGACCATCAACAAGATCGCCGAGTGGCGGCCGCTCGGCATTCCGCTCCTCGTCATCATCTTCGTCATCGTCGCCGGGCTCGCGTGGATCCTGTTGAACCGTACGACGTTCGGCCGCCGTACGGTCGCCGTCGGCGGCAACCCGGAGGCGGCGCGGCTGGCCGGCATCAACGTACGCCGGCACACCATGCTCATCTACACGCTGTCCGGTCTGTGCTGCGGGATCGCCGCGATCATGGTGACCGCCCAGTCGACCGCCGGCTCCTCCGATCACGGCAACCTCTACGAGTTGAACGCGATCGCCGCCGCCATCATCGGTGGCACCGCGCTCACCGGCGGCCGCGGCACGATCGTCGGCTCGGTGCTCGGCGTGCTCGTCTTCACCCAGATCTACAACCTGTTCATCGTCAAGAACCTGCAGACCGAATATCAGCAGATCGCGCAGGGCGCCATCATCGTCGGCGCCGTTCTCATCCAACAGTTCCGGGTGGCGGCGCTGCGCCGGCCGTCGCTTGGCACCAGTCCACCGAAGGCCGGCGCGTCGCCGCCCGACCAACCCACCGAACCGGCCGCCGAAGCCGGCGCCGCCCGAGCGTCCACAACCGCGGCTGGCTGAACCAGAGCCAACATCCACCACCGAGACGTCCGGCGAACGACGGACGTGCCGATCAACGCACCCATCAACCACCTCATCTACGACCAGGAGGTCGTCATGGCCGAAGTCCGACCCGACCTGTCCCGCCGGCGTTTGCTGCTCGGTGGCGCCGCCGTCGGTGCCGCCGCACTCGTCGCCGGTTGTACGTCGAACAAGGAAGACAACGCCAACACCAACACGTCGTCGCAGACTCGCGTCAACGGCGGCAACAACGCGGCCCCGGGCAAGGCGCTCACCATGGGCTTCTCGGCGCCAGCGGCCGACCACGGCTGGATCCGTGCGATCACCGACAACGCGAAGAAGCAGGCCGCGCTCTACAGCGATGTCACGTTCACTCAGGTCGACGCGGGCGCCGACGCGCCCGCGCAGATCGCCGCGCTGGAGACGCTGATCCAGCAGAAGCCTGATGTGATCGTGTTGCTGCCGCAGGACGGTGCGCAGCTGACGTCGGCCGGCAAGGCCGCGATGCAAGCCGGCATTCCGGTGGTGAACCTCGACCGGGAGTTCTCCGACGCGAGCGCGTCCCGCCTGCTCATCAAGGGCGACAACTACGGCATGGGTTTCGCGGCCGGCACGTACATCGCCGGCAAGCTGGGCGGCAAGTCGAATCCGGTCATCGCGGAGATCGCGGGCATCGACAGCCTCCCGTTGACCCAGGATCGGTCGCGCGGATTCAAGGATGCCCTTGCCGTACACAACCTGAAGGTGACCAACCGCGTTGCCGCGCAGTTCACCGCGCAGTCGGGCCAGGACGTCACCGCGAACCTTCTCCAGGCCGCATCGCACATCGACGCGATCTGGAACCACGACGACGACCAGGGCATCGGCGTGCTGGCCGCGATCAAACAGGCCAACCGCAAGGAGTTCTTCATGGTCGGCGGCGCTGGATCGTTGGACATGATGCAGCACATCAAGGCCGGCGACACGCCGGTCGTCGCGACCGTCACCTACCCACCGACGATGGCGTCCTCGGCCATATCGCTGGCGCGACTGATCGTCCAGGGCAAGGGCATGTCCGACCTGGTGGAGTTGCAGGTACCACAAGAGATCGTGCTGACGTCCGAGACGATCACGAAGGACAACGTGGACAAGTACCTGCCGCTCGGCTTCAAGTCCTGATGGCCGTCCGCAAACTGTGAGGCGAGGGAGGCTCGGCCGTGCCAACCGGGGACAACCGACCGCTGCGGGTCGGCATGGTGGGATATGCGTTCATGGGCGCCGCGCACTCGCAGGCGTGGCGCACCGTGAATCGCGTGTTCGACCTGCCGCGACAGGTGAGCATGGTGGCCGTTGCCGGCCGGGATGCGGCGGCGGTGGGGGCCGCCGCGACCCGGCTCGGCTGGGCCGCGGCCACCACCGACTGGCGTGAGCTGATTGCCCGCGACGACATCGACGTGATCGACATCTGCACGCCCGGTGACACGCACGCGGAGATCGCGCTCGCCGCGCTCGCCGCGGGCAAGCACGTGCTGTGTGAAAAGCCATTAGCTAACACGGTGGCCGAGGCCGAGGCGATGGTCCGGGCCGCAGCGGCGGCACACCCTTCGGGGGTACGGGCCATGTGCGGGTTCAACTATCGCCGCGTGCCGGCGGTGTCGCTGATGCGCGACATGGTGGCCGCCGGCCGGTTGGGCGAGATCCGGCACGTCCGGGCGGCGTACCTGCAGGATTGGATCGTCGATCCGGAATTCCCGCTGGTGTGGCGGCTGCGCAAGGACAAGGCCGGCTCGGGTGCGCTCGGCGACATCGGCGCGCACATCGTCGACCTGACGCAGTTCGTCACCGGTCAGCAGATCACCGGCGTGAGCGCGATGACCGAGACGTTCATCCGTTCGCGACCGCTCGCCGACGGATCGACCGGACTGTCGGCCTCGGCAGCCGGACCGTCGGCATCGGCGAACGGCGACGGCCTCACCCGCGGCGCGGTCACTGTCGACGACGCGGCGCTGTTTCTCGCGCGACTGTCGGGCGGAGCGATCGCGACGTATGAGGCAACGCGCTTCGCGACCGGACGCCGCAACGCGATGCGGGTGGAGATCAACGGTTCGCTCGGTTCCCTCGCGTTCGATCTCGAGCGGCTGAACGAACTCGAGTTCTTCGACGGCGCCGCACCGGTGGCGGAGCAGGGTTTCACGCGCATTCTGGTAACCGAGCCGACCCATCCGTACATGGCGGCGTGGTGGCCAACCGGGCACATCATCGGCTACGAGCATTCGTTCACCCACGAGATGCGCGACTTCGTCGACGCGGTCGCGTCCGGAGCGGATCCGACGCCGTCGTTCGCCGCGGCGCTGCAGGTGCAGCGGGTGCTGGATGCGGTGTCGCGATCGGCCGCCGCGGGCTCGTCGTGGACGGCGGTCGCGCCGGCGCTGGCCGAAGCGACGGCCGGCTAGAACTGTTGGTACGCAATGTTTTTTGAGCCCACGACGGGCGGACTGTGAGGCTTTGGCGATGACCCGACCGATCACACTCTTCACTGGCCAGTGGGCGGATCTGCCGTTCGAGGAGGTTTGCCGGCTCGCGAGCGAGTGGGGCTACGACGGACTCGAGATCGCGTGCTGGGGCGACCACTTCGAAGTGGACAAGGCGCTCGCCGACGACTCGTACGTCGCGGCGAAGAAGGCGACACTCGACAAATACCACCTCGGCGTGTGGGCGATCTCGAACCATCTGGTCGGTCAGGCCGTCTGCGACCACCCGATCGACGTACGCCACCAGGGGATCCTGCCGGCGCGCCTGTGGGGCAGCGGCGACCCGGAAGAGGTACGTACCAACGCGGCGGCCGAGATGATGGACACCGCCCGGGCCGCGGCGCGACTCGGCGTCGACACGGTCGTCGGGTTCACCGGATCGTCGATCTGGCACACGGTCGCGATGTTCCCGCCCGTACCGGAGTCGATGATCGACGACGGCTACGCCGACTTCGCCGCGCGATGGAACCCGATTCTCGACGTGTTCGACTCGGTCGGCGTCCGCTTCGCGCACGAAGTGCATCCGAGCGAGATCGCGTACGACTACTGGACGACGCGGCGCGCGCTCGACGCCATCGGACACCGGCCGGCGTTCGGGCTGAACTGGGACCCGTCGCACTTCGTCTGGCAGGAACTCGACCCGGTCAACTTCATCCTCGAGTTCGCCGACCGGATCTACCACGTCGACTGCAAGGACGCGAAGGTGCGTACGGGTGACGGGCGCCGCGGTCGGCTGTCCTCGCACCTACCGTGGGCCGATCTGCGCCGGGGTTGGGATTTCATCTCGACCGGTCACGGCGACGTGCCGTGGGAGGACTGCTTCCGGGCCCTCAACTCGATCGGCTATGCCGGTCCGATCTCGATCGAGTGGGAGGACGCCGGCATGGACCGACTCGTCGGGGCACCCGAGGCGCTGGCCTTCGTCCGTACCCTCGCATTTGATCCGCCTTCGGCGTCGTTCGACGCCGCGTTCGCCAGTCGCGACTAGCGGCCGGCCGGTTACGGGCGGCGCACCATCGCGGAGAACTCGGCCACGACGCGGTCGAGCGACGGGAGAACGTCGCCGTGCGGCGTGATCAGCCGCTGGCTCGACCGCAGGAAGCACGTCGACACGAGCATCAAGGCCGCCGCCTCGACGTCGACGTCGCCGGCGACACGTCCGGCCCGCTGCTCCGCGGTGAGAAATGTCGGCGACCGCACGTACGCCCCGGTGCGGCCCGAGGTCGTGCTCGATCATGTACGCGGCCAGCGCGTCCCGCAGTTCGACGTCGGCCTGGGCGGCCATGATGACGGGCAGAGTCTGATCAAGAAAGTGCTCGATCGCGTGAGCGACCGTATCCAGCACATCGCCCGGATCGGGGGTGTCGAAACCACGGTCGTGCAGCGCCTCCAACGGGCGGAGTCCTTCGGCGAAAACCGCCTGGAGAAGGCCGGCCCGGTCGCCATAGTGGTAGAAGATGCTCGCCTCGGAGACCCGGGCCCGGGCCGCCACTTCGCGCGTCGTGAAGCGGGCCACACCCTGCTCGCGCAAGAGTTGGAGCGTGGCGGCCAGGATCGCCTCTCGGCCGCCGGACGGCGGACGGCCGCGACGCTTGGGAATCGAGGTAGTCATGTGCCTCCACCGTAGCGAAGCCTTGTGCCGGCGAACGTCATTGTGCATATACTGAGCGCGAACTCAGAAAAAGGGGGAACACCATGGCTCGCAAGTGGTGGACGCTGATCGCGGTCTGCACTGGTGTGTTCATGCTGCTGCTCGACATCACTATCGTGAACGTCGCGCTGCCCGACATCCAGCGGGCCTTCTCCGGGTCGCTGTCCGACCTGCAGTGGGTCATCGACGCGTACGCGTTGACGCTCGCGGCCTTCCTGCTGACCGCGGGTTCGACGGCGGACCGCCTCGGACGCCGGCGCATGTTCGCCATCGGGATCGTGGTCTTCACGCTCGGATCGGCGTTGTGCGGCGGTGCGACCGGCATCGTCTTCCTCTCGCTCGCGCGCGCGTTGCAGGGCGTCGGTGGCGCGATCATGTTCGCGATCTCCCTGGCCTTGCTCGCCCAGGCATTCAAGCCGTCCGAGCGCGGGGTCGCCTTCGGCGTGTTCGGCGCGTTGACCGGCGTGGCGGTCGCGATCGGCCCGGTGCTCGGCGGTGTGATCACGAGTGGTTTGTCGTGGCGCTGGATCTTCTTCGTGAACATCCCGATCGGGCTCGTCGCCCTCATCGTGACGCTGCTGCGAGTCGACGAGTCGCGCTCGCCGGTCGTACATCAAATCGACTGGTGGGGATGCGTGCTGTTCAGCGTCGCCCTGGCCGCCCTGGTTTTCGGACTCATTCGCAGCCAGGCCGACGGGTGGACGTCGACGACCGTGCTCGGTTCGCTGATCGCCTCGGCCGTCCTGCTCGCGCGTGTTCGTCCTGGTCGAATCGCGGCTGACCTCGCCGATGTTCGATCTCGGACTGTTGCGTATCCCGACGTTCAACGGTGGCCTCGTCGCCGCATGGGGCGTCTCGGCGTCGATCTTCGCGATGCTCACCTACCTCGTGCTCTATCTGCAGAACATCCTCGGCTACTCGGCGCTGCAGACCGGCCTGCGATTCCTGCCGCTGAGCGGCGCGATCTTCGTGGTGGCCGCGATCGCCGGCCGGCTGTCGTCGGTGGTGCCCGTCCGCTGGCTGATCGCGCCGGGCTTCGTGCTCGTCGGTGTCGGCCTGCTGTTGATGCGTGGCGTCGAGCCGGGCCAGAGCTGGACGCACCTGCTGCCCGGTCTGATCGTGTCCGGTGCCGGTGCCGGTCTCATCAACCCGCCACTCGCGTCGACCGCGGTCGGTGTGGTCGCGCCCCAGCGGGCGGGCATGGCGTCCGGCATCAACTCGACGTTGCGCCAGGTCGGCATCGCGACCGGCGTGGCCGCGCTCGGCAGCATCCTCACGAGCCGGATCCATGCGTCGGTCATCGACCAGCTGAGCGGCGGCCCGCTCGCCGGCAGCGCCAGTCACCTGGCCAGCGACATCAGCAGCCGGACGGGTGCCGGCGGCGATCGCGACCACGCCGCCGCAGTTGCGCCCGGACGTCATCCAGGCGAGCGAGACCGCGTTTGCCAGCGCGTTGAACGACATCCTGCTCGTGACGGCGATCGTCGCGCTGGCCGCGGCGGTCTTGTCCTTCGTGCTGATCCGTTCGCGCGACTTCGTCGGCGGCGACGAACGGCCCGCGGAGGAGCTGGCCGACGCGCGCGAACGACGCCCGCGTGGCCGCGGCCGACGGCCGGGCATGACCGTGGTCAGCGCCGACCGCCGCGGTGCGGCGGACGGCCGCGGTTGCCGGTAGGCCGGCCCGCGTCCGACGGGGCGACGGTGCCGCGGCACCGGTCCGGGGCACCGCGCGGGCGCGAAACCGCACCGGTCGTTCGGCCGATTCCTCGGCGGCGTGCGCGATCCAGCCCGCCGAACGTGCGATGGCGAAGATCGCCTCGGCGGCGCCCGGCCGCATCTTCCCGGCGTAGCAGAGGGCTCCGAGGGCGAAGTCACTATTCGGCGGTGCGACGCGTTCGCCCGCCGTGCGCGCGACCGCGATGGTTCGCCGTACCCGATCGGATGCGATGGCGTCGACGGCGGCGAGCAACGGCTCGGCGCGTGGGTCGCCCGCGACGTGAACCGGATGGCCGAATCCGGCCGGACGGCTCACGTCCCGTGGTTCCGAACCGCCGATCCGGCTCGGCGCCTCGTCACGCCGGAGCCGTTCGTGCACGAGCGTCGCCGCGCCGGCGTGCGCCGAACCGCTCAGCGTCGCGATGCCGCACATCAATACGCTCGTCAGCGGTGCCCGCACCGACGTCGCGATCCGGACGGCGAGTGTTGAGGTCGCGAGTTCGTGTTCGGCCAGCAGCACCATCGCGCGGTCGAGGGCAGCGATTCGCGCCGGCGTGGCCCGTAGCGGTGACAGGCGCGGCCACAGCCGGCGCGCGATCGTCGCGTTCGTCGGAGCGGCGGCGGTGCGGGTCGCCGGGATCGACACGTCGGGTAGCGACGCGACCAACACCGCGACGAGCGTTCGTCCGAGACGAGCGGCCGCCGGCCCGTCCAGGTCGGTCACGTCCCGCACGTCCGACGATGCCAGCGGCCACCGCCATCGCCGCGGTCATGCGATCGAGCACGTTGGCGTCCGATCCAAACCCGCCGAGGGTACGGCCGATCGCGCGTACGGTCTCGCGGGGCACCGTCCAGTCGGTGCCGTCGATCGTGTCGGCGGACTCGTTCCACAGCAGGGCGGCGACCCGTTCGAACGTCCACCCGTCGGCGACGAGCAGCACCGGATCGATGCCGCGGTAACGGATCCAGCCGTCGCCGATGGCACTGATCGACGAGCCGATGACGACGTCGATGCCGGCGCGGGACCGGCCGGTTGACCGGGGTCGGCCGCGTCGAGCGAGCAGTTCGACCTCGTCGGCGTCGTAGAGGCTGCGGCGATTGCCATCGGCACCGGATCGGTGCAGCGAGCCGCGGCTGACGTACGCGTAGAGCGTCCGTACGTCGACGCCGAGCCGTCCGGCGGCCTCGCGCGCGGTGATCTGTTCGCCCATGGGTTGACGATAATCAACGTTGATTTGTACGTCGAGGCGTCGGCAGACTGAGTGCTATGGCGGACAACGGGATGGACATGGTCGAGGAACTCTGGCTCGCCGCACGCGGTGGCCCGGTCGGCGACGCTGGCGACGGCATGGGCTCCGGCGCGCGAGACCTCGAACCGGTCACGATCGTCGGCGAGGAACACGTCCTGCCGTCGGTCTTCGACGTGACCGGCTTCGCGACGGCCGCGGTCGCGGTAGCGACGCTGGCCGCCGCGCGCCTTCGGGCCGCGCGCAGCGACACGGCCGTCGGACGCATCAGCGTCGACCGGCGTGCCGCGTCGGCGGCGTTCGTGAGCGAGGTCCTCTTCACTCCGGACGGCTGGGAGCGCCCGCCGGTATGGGATCCGATCGCCGGCGACTATCCCGCCGCCGATGGTTGGATCCGGCTGCACACCAACTACCGCTATCACCGTGCCGCGGCGGAGAAGGTTCTCGGCGGCGGCGGTGATCGGGCGGCGGTCGCCGACGAGGTCCGGCGCTGGCGGGCGAGCGAGCTCGA
The DNA here is from genome assembly GCA_963724705.1 of uncultured Actinomycetota bacterium. Lineage (GTDB taxonomy): Bacteria > Actinomycetota > Actinomycetes > Mycobacteriales > Micromonosporaceae > DASQPR01. Next base: position 226,101 of record CAVRVS010000001.1, on the reverse strand, counting down.
AGGCGCGATCGTCGACGTCGGCGGCTGCGCGGCGGCGATGCACGACCGGGAGGGCTGGATCGCTTCGCCGGCCGGCGCGGCGGCCGCCGCCGAGCCGGTATCTCGGATCGAGACGCGGTCGGCGACTGCGCCTCGGCCGCTGACGGTCGCCGACCCGCGACCGTACGGTGGGCTGCGCGTTCTCGACCTCACCCGCGTGATCGCCGGGCCGGTCGCGACCCGATTCCTGGCCGCGTACGGCGCGGATGTGCTGCGGATCGATCCGCGCGGCTTCGAGGAGGTCCCGGCGATCCTGCCGGAGTCGACGGTGGGGAAGCGGCGGGCCGCGCTCGACCTGACCGATGCGACCGACCGGGCGGCGTTCGAGCGGCTCCTCGCCACCGCGGACGTGCTGGTGACGGGCTTGCGGCCGGGCGCACTCGACCGGCTCGGATACGACAACGCGACGATCCGGGCGACCAATCCGCACATCGTGACCGCGACTCTGGATGCGTACGGCTGGGATGGACCGTGGCAGTCTCGGCGTGGCTTCGACAGTCTGGTGCAGATGAGTTGCGGCATCGCGGCCGCGGGTGCGGCGGCAGCGGGCGTTGACAAGCCGGTGCCGCTTCCGGCCCAGGCACTCGATCACGCGACCGGATATCTGCTGGCCGCGGCCATTGGTGTCGCGTTGGAACGCTTGGCCACCTCCGGACGTACGAGCGACATCCGGATGTCGTTGGTCGGCACGGCCAACGCACTCATGGCACGACCAGTCGCCGGGCGGGCTCACCGGTCCCCGGCCGACCTGGGTCGCGACCGACACGCAGCCGACCACGACCGAATGGGGACCGGCGCGGCGGGTCCCCACACCGGGCCGGATCGACGGCGTGCCGCGCGCTCTGGACGATCGACGCGGGATCGCTCGGTCGGGACCCGGCGGTGTGGCCGGAATGAAGCGGCAGGCCCTCGAACGCGGCGGGTCAGCTGAAGAACGCGCGAGCGCCGCCGAGCACACCGTCCGGCGGCACGTGCAACAGGCCGAGCAGCGATCCGCCGAAGACTAGAAGAACGCAGGTGACGACCGTAAACGCGGCGAGCCAGATGATGCCGGCGACGTGCGTGAGGCCGGCGAGTTGGTCGACGTCGGAACCGGACACTTCACGACGCCGGCGCTGACCGGCCAGCTCGAACAGTGGCCGTACGCCGCCGATCAGCAGCAGCCACACCGCGAAGTACGCAAAGACCGCCTGCACTTGCGTCGACGCGTACCACGACACGATGAACGCCACGCCGCCGGTGACGATGACGGTGATGACGCCGTACACGTTGCGGATCATGACGAGCATCAGGAACAGCAACACGATGTAGATCCAGAGGACCAACGTGACGTGGTGCGCGGCCAGCAGCGCGGCGCCGCCGATGCCGATCAGTGACGGGAAGAGATAGCCGGCCATCAGCGTGAGGATCATGCCGAGCCCGCTCGGACGACCGCGGGTCACGGTCAGACCCGACGTATCCGAGTGCAGCCGGATCGACCGCAGGCGGCGTCCGCACAGGACGGCGACGAGCGCGTGACCGCCCTCATGCGCGATCGTGATCGCGTTACGGAACAGATGCCACAGGCGAGGAGCGGCCACCACCGCGAGCGCCGCAATCCGCCGTGAGCACGACCAGCAGATACGGCACCGCCGGCTGTACGGAGGTCACCTGCTGCCAGACGTCGGACGCGGAGGTGCCGCCCGAGGCGAGACCGGGCGGAACGGACAACGGCGCGGCGAGGGTACAGCGGCGAGGGGGGACACGCCATGCAGCTTTGCATGCCGTGTCCCGTCCGCGCCAAAAGCGCCGGCCACGGCCCGGGGCGCCGCTGCGGGATAGCGGACGCGGTTTACCGATGCGGTCTTACGGACGCGGTGGCGTCGGCCGCGGCGAGAATGACCTCGCGGGCGTCGGACCCGCTGGCGAACCTGGCCCGTTGCTGGGCGGCGCCGCTGCCGTGCGATCGCAGCTGCGTAAGCAACTTGTCCACGGTGCCGAGATCGCCGTGCCGGTCGAGCACCGGCGTCACCTCGTCGACCAGTTGCCGGAGCAGATCCCACGCCGGCATCGGACGACCGGTGGCCACGTCGACCGCACCGCCTTCCAGACCGTCGTGAGCTGCGCGCCAGTGTGCCGCCGCGACGAGCCAGTCGCGGACATGGCGGGGCGGCTGTCCCGCGGCCACGCGGTCGATGACGGTGCCGACGAGGCCGCGCACCAGCGCCGCGACGAGGACCGTGTCATCAACGGTCGAGCAGACGTCGCCGACCCGGACCTCGACCGTCGGGACATGCGTCGACATGCGGGCGAACCAGTAGAGCATGTTGTCGTCCAGCATCGCGCCGGCACCGCGCAGGTCGCGCATCACCTCGTCGTAGTGCGCGGCCGAATCGAGATGCGGCGGCGGCCCGACGCTCGGCCAGCGCGACCACAGCACCGATCGCCAGCTGGCGTATCCGGTGTCGACGCCGTCGGCGATGGCCGAGTTGGCCGTGACCGCGTGCAGCACCGGCAACCAGCCGCGCAGATGGTTGAGCACCTGTACGCCGAGTTCGCGGTCGGGCACCCCGACGTGTACGTGGCACCCGCACACGCCGGCGGTCGACCAGATCGCGCCGAACTCCTCGGTCATCCGTACGTATCGGGCATTGTCCGACAGCAGCGGCGGCACGTCGAGCGGGAGCGTGCCGGTGCCGATCGCGGCGAGGCGTACGCCGACCGAGTCGGCCGCATCGCACAAGGCCGTGCGGATCGAGATCAGTGAGTCGCGAAGTGTCGCGAGGTCGGTCGTCGGTGGCGTCGCCAGCTCGATCTGGTTGGCCTGGAACTCGTACTGGACCAAACCGGCAAGGTCACCGTCGAGCCGGTCGCCGAGGGCGGCCATCACCTCTTCGACCGCCGGAACGATCTGCCCGGTCTGTGGATCGATGAGAAGGAACTCCTCCTCGGCGCCCATGGTCAGGACCTCGTCGAGATCCCCGGCCGCCTTCTCGGCCACCCGCTTCGCTCGTGGATCATTGGTCACGGTGTCGGCCATCCTCATCGTCGGCCCAGCGAACGCTGCGGTGGTCCGCGTCGTGACCTACCCGCGACGTGTCGCGAGGATGCCGTGCCCGGCCACGGGCCTACTCCCACCGTACGGTCGCACGCGCTGCGGCGGAACGAATTGCCTGTGCGGTTCCGGTGAGTTGCGTGTGGGAGTGCCGGTCAGCTTGCCGTGACGGATCGGATCGGCGCTCCGTCCAGGAACGCCGCGATGTTGTCGGCGCTGTTCTGGTAGAACACGGCGAGGTTCTCCCGGCTCACGAACCCGAGGTGGGGGAGGAGCACCGTGTTCGGCGCGCTGAGCAGTGGATGCTCGGCCGGCAGCGGTTCGGTGTCGTACACGTCGAGGCCGGCTCCCGCGATCGTCCCGGCGTGCAGCGCACGGATCAGCGACCGCTCATCCACGATCGGGCCGCGCGACGTGTTGACCAGGAACGCCGTCGGCTTCATCAGCGCGAGTTCGTCGGCGCCGATCAGGCCGCGGGTCCCGCTGTTGAGCGGCACGTGGATGGTCACCACATCGGCGGTCGACAACAGTTCATCGCGCTCGACGCGGCGTGCCCCGGCCGTCGCCGCCCGCTCGTCGGTGAGATGCGGGCTCCACGCCACCACCGACATGTCGAAGAACCGGCCGACGCTCGGCGATGCGCGTGCCGAGCCGCCCCAGGCCAATGATCCCGAGCGTCTTGCCGCCGAGTACGGATCCGAGCGTGGCCTGCCAGCGCCCGGCTCGTAGGGACGCCTCGTTCGCCGGCAGCTGCCGCACGGTTGCCATGATCAACGCCCAGATCAGCTCGGTCGTCGACACGGCGACGCCGCCCGTCGTGTAGCTGACCTGAATGCCGCGCGCGAGCGCGGCCGCCGTGTCGAGGGTCGCGTTGTGGCTACCGGTGAAGCTGATGAAGGCCAGATTCGGCAGCGCGGCCAGAGTGTCGGCGGACAGCGGCTGCCGATCGCGCATCAGGCACAGGATCTCGAAGTCCCGCAAGGCTTCCACGACTCGATCCGGCGACCCGAGCGGCTCGGTGAACACGGTGATGTCGGCGCGCGACGTGACCCGGCTCCAGTCCGCCACGTCGCGTGCGCAGTGTAGGTAATCGTCGAGGATTGCGACCCTCATCCCGATGCTCCGATCTCGCTCACCGAGTCCTGCCGACACGCCGAATCTACTGGCGCATGGTGATCGTCACGAACGTGTACTCGTCCAGGATCTTGGCTAGTGAGACGCTGCCGCGGCCGAGCAACGCCGGTGCCTCGGCGGCGCTGACGCTCCGCCCGCGCGAGCCGAGCTCGGCCAGCAGTGCGTTTGCCCAGCCTCGGCCGAGCTCCAGGTGCCGCGCGAACGCCGCGCCGTCGCGCCCGCCGTGCAGTTTCATCGCGATCGCGGCATCCCACGGCAGCACCGACCGCGGGCGCAGCGCATAGAGCGCCTTTGCGGCCGCCGTCGAACCGAGTGTGCGCGTTGGTGCGGCGCGGATCGCGGCGAGCGCGTCGAACGGCGCGACCAGCCGTCGGATCGCGGCGTCGCTCAGGCGGTCGAGCGACGACCGCGGCAGGGTCGCCGAGAACGTGGCCCACCACGCCGCGATGCCGGCATCGAACAGATCGGGTTCACCTGGGCGCGGCAGCCGGATCCGGCAGCCCCACGCGTTCAGAAAGCGGAGCAGGGCGGCCCGATGGTCGAGCCGGCCGAGATCGGGGCGCGGGGCGGTGTCGGCTGCGAACTGGCGTTCGGCCCGGTCGACATTCGCGAATCCGGTGAAGACCGCGACGCTGTGGGCCAGGGCGGCGACCGTCGGCGCCGGCACGGACGCGGTTGCTGTCATTGCCGCGATGTGGTGGGCATGGCGGTGAAAATACGCGGCGCCGGCGACATTCCGAGTCGGTTGGCGGGTACGGTGTTGCGCGACGCTACTCGCACACGTATATTCGTGGACGAGTATCCGGAAGCGAGGTGATCCGATGGCGAAGCGGCGCAAGGTCAGCAACCTGCTGGGTTTGGCGATCCTGGCGCAGCTGTCCCTCGGACGACCGATGCATCCGTACGAGATCGCCACCGCGCTCAAGCAGCAGGGCAAGGAGGGCGACATGAACATCAAGTGGGGGTCGCTCTATACCGTCGTGCAGAACCTCGAGAAGTACGGCTTCATCGAGGCGACCACGAGCAACCGGGACGGTCGGCGGCCGGAGCGAACGGTATATGCGATCACCGACGCCGGCCGGATCGAGCTGCGCGACTGGGTGCGTGAGCTGGTCGGCGCGCTCGAACCGGAGACGAACCGCTTCGAGGCAGCACTGTCGGTCCTCGGTGTGCTGCCGCCCGACGAGGCGATCGCCCTGCTCGAAACGCGGCTCGCCGCCCTCGATGCGGCCAATGCCGCACACCGTACGACGCTGAAACAGCTCACCCAGCTGCCCCGCGTGTTCCTGGTCGAGTCGGAGTACGCGCTCGCCATGCGGGAGGCCGAGACGGCCTGGGTGCGTTCGCTGCTGGGCGAGATCGCCAGCGGCTCGCTCTCCGGTGTCGACGGTTGGCGGACCTATCACGAGACCGGTCACGTGCCGGCCGACTTCGCGCGATTGCTCGACGAGGGGGTGCCGCCGGACCCTGCAAGAGACCGACCGCCAGAAGATCGATAAAGACCCCGGTGCGGTGCGCTAACACCGCGACCGGGGTCGGAACCTCGCAACCGACCCGCGAACGGACCCGGCCACCAGGTGGCAACCGTAAGAATAGCCGGGCTCTTCCGTTCGACGGGTGTTCACCACGACCCGTACGAAGAGGAGTTCCACCATGCTCATCGAGGCACGCGACCTCGTAAAGACCTATCCGAATCACACGCCTCGCGGCAGCGCTACGCATCGGCTGCAGACCACGCGGGCGCTCGACGGTCTGTCGATCACGATCGAATCCGGCGAGATCTTCGGCCTGCTCGGGCCGAACGGCGCCGGCAAGTCCACCGCCATCAAGGTGCTCACGACGCTCGCCCGACCGGACTCGGGTTCGGCGACGGTCGCCGGTCACGACGTGCTTCGGCACCCGGAACGCGTACGGCGGGCCATCGGTGTCGTGGCCCAGCGGTCGGGCACCGATCCCCTCGCCACCGGCCGCGACAATCTCACGCTGCAGGGCCGGCTCTACGGACTCGGCGGCGGCGCACTCAAACGGCGGGTCGGCGAGCTGTTCGAGCGGTTCGATCTCGTGGGCGCGGCCGACCGTCCGGTGAAGACCTACTCCGGCGGCATGCAGCGCCGGCTCGATGTCGCGCTCGGATTGGTACATGAGCCGACTGTGTTGTTTCTGGACGAGCCGACGACAGGGCTCGATCCGGAGGCACGGTCCGCATTGTGGGCCGAGATCGGACGGCTGTCGGCCGACGAGCGGATCACCATCCTGCTGACCACCCACTATCTGGAGGAGGCCGACCGGCTGGCCGACCGTCTCGCGATCGTCGATGCCGGCCGTGTCATCGCCACGGGCACGCCGGACGGGCTCAAGGGCGAGTTGCGCGGCGATGCCGTACATGTGGATCTGCGGGCCGTACCGAGCGGAGATGTGCCGGTCCTCGTGGGCGACGTCGTCGGCATCCGGGATGTGACAGTGGACGGTCGGCGGCTCTCGGCGCGCGCCGACGACGGCGCCGCCGCAGTGCCGGGTGTCCTGGCCGCGCTCGACCGGGCCGGCGTCGGCGTTGCCGCCGTGACCGTCGCGCGACCGTCACTCGATGACGTGTATCTGCGGCACGTCGGTCGGCGGTTCGCCGACGCCGGCGCTACCGCCGATGTATCCGAACTCGCGGCGGCCGGAGGAGGAGCCCGATGATCGCGCACACCTGGTGGATGACCCAACGTCAGCTCAAGGCGTTGCTGCGGCAGCCGGCCGTGCTGGTGATTACCCTCGTACAACCGGTGGTGTGGCTGTTCCTGTTCGGCAATCTGTTCCGGCACATCGTCGAGCTGCCGGGCTTCGGCACCGGCTCGTACCTCGACTACCTGGTGCCCGGCGTCGTCGTGATGAACGCGGTGTCGTCGAGCATGTGGTCGGGGATGGGCGTGATCGACGAGATCGAGCGAGGCACGCTGAACCGGTTTCTGACCAGCCCGGTCGGTCGCGGCGCCATCATCAATGGAAACGTGATCGTGCAGGCGATCAGCATCGCGTTCCAGTCGGTCGTCATCGTGCTACTGGGCTGGGCGGCCGGTGCGCATTTCCCGAACGGTGCGGCCGGCCCGATCGCGCTCGTCGTCGCGGCGATCCTGCTCGGTACGGCGTTCAGCGCGCTGTCGAACGTGATGGGCATGACGTTGCGGGAACGGGAAAGCATCATCGGGTTGTCCATCTTCCTGTTGCTGCCGCTCACGTTCCTGTCGAGTGCCTTCATGGCGCGCTCGTTGATGCCCGGATGGATGCAGGCTATCGCCGCGGTGAATCCGGTGAACTGGGCGCTCGAAACGGCCCGCGGCACGCTCGGCGCGAGCGTCGACTGGACGACGACCCTGTGGCACGGTTCTTGGCTCCTGGCGCTCGCCGCGGTGCTCGTCTGGTTCTCCACGCTCACGTTCCGGACGTACCAGCGGACGGTCTAGCCGACGATGATGCCGGCGCGGGCTCGACCAGCCCGCGCCGGCATCACCCGGGCCGGTTTTGCGAGACGCCGAAGTTTTCCGAGACGCCGAAATGACGAAACGAGCTGGCCGGGAAGCGGGTGATCGCGCCGACCCGGCCGCCGGCCAGCGTGAGCACCACGATGCCGTGGGCTACGGCCGGGTCGCCGGGGTCGACCGACCAGCAGGCAAGCGCGGGCTGACCGTTCGCGCGCACCGGTGTGGTGCGATAGCGCCGCCGTCCGGCCCGGAACGAAATCGTCGTCAAGAAAGCACCGATCGCGGCCGGCCCTTGATATTCCAGCGGCAGCGGCGGCATCGTGAGCCACGCATCGTCGGTCAGCAAGGCGACGATGCCGCCCACGTCTCCGTTTTCAAACGCCGTCGTGAACTGCGACACGATCTGCCGCTCGCGACGTGAGCCGGGCAGCGGCGCGTCGTCCGGGGCCAACGCGTGACGCCGTGCGGCGACTGTCGCGCGAGCGCGCTTGAGCGCACTGGCCACCGAATCTTCGGTCGTGTCGAGCATCGACGCGACCTCGGCGGCGGCAAAGCCCAGCACATCGCGCAGCACGAGCACTGCCCGCTGTCGGGGCGGCAGCAGCTGGGTCGCCGTGACAAACGCCAGACCCACAGCTTCGCGCTGGCCGATCTGGGCGTCGGGTCCGGGCGCATCGTCGGGCACCCCGGAAAGCAACGAATCCGGGTACGGGTCGAGCCACAGCACCTCGCCGGTCCGCGTCGGTTCCGGCCGATTGCCCGGCAGATCCGGCAGTGCCCGGTCCCGCGGATGGCGCGCCCGCGAGCGAATGGCATTCAGGGCGCGGTTCGTTGCGATCCGGTAGAGCCACGTCCGGATCGATGACCGCGATTCGAAGTCGGCCAGTCCGCGCCACGCCGCGGTCAACGTGTCCTGCAGAGCGTCCTCGGCGTCGTGCACCGATCCGAGGAGGCGGTAGCAGTGCACCAGAAGCTCGCGCTGGTACGGGTTGGTCAACGCGGCGAAGGCGTCGCCGTCGCCGGCCCGCGCGCGCTCCAGCGTCTGCTCGCCCACACCGGCATCTTCCCATCGCACGCCCAGCGCCGTGCCCGCCATCGCGATGACCATCCGCGCCCCGTTCCTCGTCTCGCGCCGTACCGACCTCAGGTAGACACCGGCCAGAGCGCAGATTGGGCGGTCGACGGCCGACCAGTTTGCGCGAGCCGCCGTGTCCATCTACCGACAACGGCCACGGACAGGGGAGTGGACATGGGAGTGGATACGGCACGGGACACAACGACGTCGGCGCGGCCGAGCCGGAGCCAACTCTGGGTGCTCGGTCTGGCCTCGGCGGGATCGTTCATCGTCGTCCTCGACATGCTTGTCGTCGCGACGGCGTTGACGACGATCCAGCGCGACTTCGACGCATCGATCGCCGACCTCGAATGGACCGTCAACGCGTACGTGCTGAGCTGCGCGGTTTTCCTGATGACCGCGGCGGCGCTGGGCGACCGATTCGGCCGGCGACGGGTGTTCGCGATCGGTCTGGGGCTATTCGCGGCCGCGTCGGTCGGGTGCGCGCTGGCGCCGACGGTCGGTGTGCTGATCGCCGCCCGCGTCGTGCAAGGGGCCGGTGCGGCGGCGGTGATGCCGCTCGCCTTGGCGTTACTGAACGCGGCGATCCCACCACACCGACGCGGTTGGGCGATGGGTATCTACGGCAGCGTGACCGGTCTGTCCGCGGTCGTCGGACCGGTGCTCGGTGGCGCGATCACGCAGGGCATCGCGTGGCAGTGGATCTTTTGGTTGAACGTACCCATCGCGGTTGTCGCGATCGTCGCGTTGTTCGCCCGCGTGGCCGAAAGTCGCGGTCCGGCCGTTTCGGTCGACGTGCCCGGCCTCGCACTACTGACGATTTCGGCGTTCGGCCTGGTCTGGGGTCTCGTCCGGGCGAACGCCGCTGGCTGGGGGAGTGCGGAGATCGTCGGCTCCCTCGGCGGTGGCGTGGTCGCCGCGCTGCTGTTCGCCGCGTGGGAGCGCCGGGCGGCGGCCCCGATGCTGCCGTCGCGGCTGTTCCGGTCGCGCGGATTTACCGCCAGTGGCGTCGCGATCTTCCTGTTGAACGCCGCCCTGACCGGCGCGGTCTTCTTCACGGCGCAGTATTTCCAGGTCGCCGGTGGGCAAGGTCCGCTCGCCGCCGGTCTGCGGCTACTGCCGTGGGGGATCGCGCCGCTGCTCGTGGCGCCCCGCGCCGGGGCCCTATCCGACCGGATCGGCGTACGGCCGCTCATGATCACCGGACTCACCGTCCAGGCGGCCGGGCTGGCGTGGCTCGCCGCGGTGGTCGGTCCGGCAACCGGATATCTCGTGCTCGTCGGTCCGATGACGCTCGCCGGCATTGGCTTCGCCATGGCGATTCCCGCGATCACGAAGTCGGTCGTGTCGGCCGTGCCGCTCGCCGATGTCGGAAAGGCGTCCGGGACGTACGCGATGATGCGCCAACTCGGCGGGGCGTTCGGCGTCGCGATTCTGGCGGCCGCATTCGCGCGAACGGGAGGTTACGAGAGTCCGACGGCGTTCAGCGACGGATTCGCCACGGCGATGGCGGTCGCGGCCGGGCTCGCCGCCGCCGGCGCAGCCACGTGCCTTGCCGTACCACGGATGCGTGCGTCGGGCGTGACGCCCGCGGAACCCCAACCGGCCCGCGCGCCGGCCGCGGCCGACGGCTGACGCGCCCGTCACCAGCATCGAGAAGGTTTGATTCGCCGTTCACCTTGCCGTCGCGTGGCCGACCGGGCACGCCGGCAGGGTGACGGCCATGGCCAACGATGAACATCTCTTCAGATCCCACATGTCCCGGCGCGGATTGCTCGCCGCGGGTGGCGCCGTCGGTGCCGGCATCGCGGTCGGCCCGCTATTGGGCGGTACGGCAACCGCGGCGGTCCCGTCGGCAGCGGTCACGGCGGCCGCGGCCAACGGTTCGGCGGCAGCGATCGGCGGCGCGGCCGGCGATCCCGTCAACACGCCCGCGGTCAACGGCCTGCATCTGCAGTTCGGCGCCGATCCGGCCCGCGAGATCGTCGTCTCCTGGCACACGCTGCAGCCGGTGGACGACGCCCGTGTACTGCTCGGCGGCACCGACGGCCGCTACAAGAACAGTTACCACGCGGAGACGCTGAGCTACACCGACGGAAAGTCGGGAAAGACCGTCTACGCCCAGCACGCGCACATCTCCGGGCTGCACCCGGACCAGGAGTACGTCTACCTCGCGGTACACGACGGCGCCCAGCCGGTGTTCGGCTCGTTCACGACCGCCCCGACCGGCCGCCAGGCGTTCACATTCACGAGCTTCGGCGACCAGGGCACGCCGACGACCGGCAAGGTGTTCGTGCCGCCGGCCGGCGTGACGATCGCCAACCCCCCGTTCGTCAACGACAACCTCGGCGGACCGGCATCGGCTAACACGCCGGCCGGCATCGAGCGCGTGCAACCGCTCTTCCACCTTTTCAACGGCGACCTGTGCTACGCCAACCTCGCCACCGACCGGGTGAAGACATGGTCGGACTTCTGGGACAACAACACGCGCAGTGCGCGCAACCGGCCGTGGATGCCGGCACCGGGCAACCACGAGAACGAGCGGGGCAACGGGCCGATCGGCTACCAGGCCTTCCAGACGTACTTCGCGACGCCCCGTCAGCCCGGCCAGACCGATGTCACCCGTGGTCTCTGGTACGCGCTGACGGTCGGCTCGGTCCGGGTGATCTTCCTGGCCAACGACGACGTGTGCCTGCAGGACGGCGGCGACAGCTACGTGCACGGTTACTCGAACGGTGCGCAGAAGGCGTGGCTCGAACGTGAGCTGTCGCAGGCTCGCAGCGACCGGGATATCGACTGGATCGTGGTGTGCATGCACCAGGTGGCGATCAGCACGGCCGACCAGTTCAACGGGGCCGACCTCGGTATCCGGCAGGAATGGCTGCCGCTGTTCGACCAGTACGGCGTCGACCTCGTCGTCTGCGGCCACGAGCACCACTACGAGCGGTCCCACCCGATCCGCGGCCGCCAGGCGAACGCGACGCTGACGCCGATCCCGGCAGCGACCCGTACGGACGTGATCGACACGAGCAAGGGCACCGTACACATGGTGATCGGCGGCGGCGGCACGTCGGCGCCGTCGAACCAGTTGTTCTTCAACCCGCCCGCGTGTCGGGTGATCACGTCGGTCACGGCGCCCGATCCGACAACGGGGAAGCGAGCACCGGTCTACACCCACGAGGACGCTCCGTGGTCCGCCGTGCGTGACGCCGCGAACTCGTACGGCTTCGCGGCGTTCACCGTGGATCCGGGCCGGCACCGCGGCGATCTGACAACGATCACCGTCACGTACTACGACGTCGTCGGCATCGAGGGCGACCTGCGTGCGTTCGAGTCGTTCACGCTGCAGCGGCGCCGCTCGGACGGTTAGTCGCCCTGCGTGTCCGGCAACGCGGGCGGCGCGACGCTTTCACCGGTCGTGCCGCCCGCCTTGGCGTCTAGGTGGCGCGGCGTCAACCGTGGGGTGCAAACCGTCGGAGGCGGACAGTACGGTCGGATCATGCCGTCGATCGACCCGAGCTTCACCGAGCTGCCGCTGTCGGAAATGGCCGACGCTGCTCTCGACCGTGCCCGTGAGCTGGGCGCGGAACACGCCGACGTACGCGTCGAACGCGTACGCGGCCAGCAGATCAATCTCCGTGACGCCGAATTGGACGGCAACACCGACGCGCTCGACAGTGGCCTGTGCGTGCGAGTCGTGCACGACGGCACGTGGGGGTTCGCCGCCGGCGTCGTGCTGACGCCGGACGCGGCTCGTGACCTCGCCGACCAGGCGGTCGACGTGGCCAAGGTGTGCCGGCCGGTAAATGCCGAGCCGGTCGTGCTGGCCGATGTCCCGTCCTACGGTGAAGCGACCTGGTCGTCGGAGTTCGAGATCAACCCGTTCGATGTGCCGGACGCCGAGAAGATCGAGCGGTTGGCCGGTTGGAGCCGCGATCTGCTCGCGCACGACGCCGTCGACCACGTCGACGCAAGCTTCATGGCGGTCTGGGAGCTGAAATACTTCGCCAGCCTCACCGGCACCCGGCTCATCCAGCAGCGCGTCCGCGTGTCGGCGGACGTGACCGCGATCGCGGTCGACACCGAGACCGGAGCGTTCGAGTCGATGCGGACGAACGCGCCGCCGGTCGGCCGTGGCTGGGAGTTTGTGCTGGGCCGGGGTTTCGACTGGGAGGCCGAGCTCGCGGCGCTGCCGGGTCTGCTGGCCGAGAAGGTGGCCGCACCGTCCGTCGAGCCCGGGCGCTATGACCTCGTCATCGATCCGACGAATCTGTACCTCACGATCCATGAGTCGATCGGCCACGCCACCGAGCTGGATCGCGCCCTCGGCTACGAGGCGGCCTACGCCGGCACGTCGTTCGCGACGCCGGACAAACTCGGTTCACTGGTGTATGGATCGCCGGTGATGAACGTCGTCGGCGATCGGGACGCGCCGGACGGGCTGGCCACCGTGGGCTGGGACGACGAAGGCGTGGCGGCCCAGCATTGGGACCTCATCCGCGACGGCATCCTCGTCGGCTACCAGCTCGACCGCCGGACGGCCGCGCTCACCGGCTTCGGCGGCGGTCGCTCCAACGGCTGCGCCTTCGCCGACTCGCCCGGACACGTCCCGATCCAGCGGATGTCCAACGTCAGCCTGCGGCCGGCTCCGGACGGGCCGTCGACCGAGGAACTCATCGCCCGCGTGTCGCGTGGCCTCTACCTCGTCGGCGACAACTCCTGGTCGATCGATCAAGAGCGCTACAACTTCCAGTTCACCGCGCAGCGCGCCTACCTGATCGTCGATGGCCGGCTCGCTGGGCAGGTCAAGGACTTCGCGTACCAGGCGACGACCACCGACTTCTGGGGCTCGATGGAGGCCGTCGGCGGTCCGCAAACGTACCTGTTGCACGGCACCTTCTTCTGTGGCAAGGGCCAGCCCGGTCAGGTCGCGCCGGTCAGCCACGGATGCCCGTCGGCCCTCTTCCGGGGCGTCAACATCCTCAACACCGTCTCGGAGGCCGGCGCATGAGCCCGCAGGAGCGCGCAACCCCGCAGGAGCTTGTCGAACGGGCACTCGACGCGTCGAGCGCCGACGGCTGCGTCGTGCTCGTCGAGGACGCGGATCGGGTGAACATCCGGTGGGCCAACAACACACTCACGACGAACGGGCAGACGTACGGCCGCCGGATGACGGTGATCTCGACGGTGGACGGCCAATCGGGCACGGCCGCCGGGGTTCTGACGCGAGCCGGCGTCGAGGCCGAAACGCTGGGGGACCTCGTGGCCGCGAGCGAGGCGGCGGCCCGCGCGGCCGGGCCGTCACCGGATGCGGAGCCGCTGGTCGACGGAACCGCCGATAATGCGTTCGCCGAGCCGATCGCCCACACCTCGATCGGTGTGTTCCACGACGTCGCGAACGGTCTCGGGCGTGCGTTCGAGTCCGCTCGCTCGACCGGTCGGCTCCTGTTCGGCTACGCCGAGCACGAGATGAAAACGACCTATCTCGGGACCTCGACCGGCGTACGCCGCCGGCACGCCCAACCCACCGGGGCGATGCAGCTGAATGCGAAGTCGCACGACTTCTCGCGGTCGGCCTACATCGGGGTGGCGACGGCCGACTTCACCGACATCGACGTGACCGACATGAACGAGCGGCTGGCAACGCGGATCGAGTGGGCGAAGCGCCGCGTCGAAATGCCGCCGGGCCGCTACCAGACGCTGCTGCCGCCGGAAGCGGTGGCCGACCTGATCACGTTCGCGCACTTCTTCGGTGGGGTGGCCCGCGACGCCGTGGACGGCCGGTCGGTCTACAGCCGGCCGGGCGGCGGCACGCGCATCGGCGATCAGCTCTGCGGCGACATTCGGGTGACGGTGTCGAGCGATCCGTACGCCGCCGGGCTGGTCTGTCCGCCGTTCGTCATGGCGCACGCGAACAGCCAGGTCGAGTCGATCTTTGATGACGGTCTGGCGCTCGCACCAACGGACTGGATCCGCGACGGCGTCTTGACGAACCTGTTGGCGACACGTCACGTCGCTGAACACATCCGGCGTCGCCTTGGCACCGTTCATCGACAACCTGACCATGACTGCGTCCACCGGTGGCAGCGGCGCATCGCTCGACGAGATGGTCGCGAGCACCGACCGTGGTCTCTTGTTGACCTGTATCTATTACGTCCGCCCGGTCGATCCGCAGACGCTGCTACTGACCGGTCTCACGCGCGACGGCGTCTATCTCGTCGAGGACGGCGAGGTGACGGGTGCGGTGAACAACTTCCGGTTCAATGAGTCGCCGGTCGAGATGCTGCGCCGGATCGCGGAGGTCGGCCGGACCGAACGGACGGTGGGGCGCGAGTTCGGCGAATACTTCAACCGGGCCGCCATGCCCGCGCTCCGGGTGCCGGACTTCAACATGTCCTCGGTCAGCCAGGCCGCCTAGGTTCGGTCCGAGCCGCCCGCCGCCCTCGGCCATCCGGATCACAGTCGCCGTCAAATCACAGCCGTCGGCGGCGACCCCGATCCCGGCCGTACCGATCAGCGCCCGAGCGCCTGGAGTCCCACGACGCGCAGCAACGCCAGCTTCTCCGCCGCCTCCGACCCGGGCTCGACCGTGTACGCGATGACCTTGAGGTCGGATCCGGCCGCGGTGAAGACGTCGCAGTCGACCTCGATCGGGCCGACCTCGGGGTGAAGGATCGTCTTGCGATCGGCGGCATGATCGGCGACCGCGCGCGAGTCCCACAGGTCGGCGAAGCGGTCGCTGGCGCGACGCAACTCGGTGACCAACGACCGGAGACCCGGATCATCCGGCCACCGGCCGACGGCCGCCCGCAGGTCGGCGACGGCCGCCTTCTCGAACTCGCCCTGCTCGGCTGGCGTACGAACGACGCGCCCGGCGGTGCTCGTCGGATCGCCGTCCCGTTGCGGCGCTGTGAAACAGCGCCAGAGCAGATTGCGCTGATGGCCGTGGAGGTCGGACGGATCGCCCATCAACGTCGCCCACAACGGGTTCCAGGCGATCAATGTCCACGCGGCGTCGTGAACGCTCACCGGGAATTCGTCGAGTCGCCGGAGAAGCCGTTGGATGCCCGGCGTCACGTGCGACGACATCCGCCCGGATCCCGGCACGACCTGGCCGCCGAGCCGGAACAGGTAGTCACGCTCGTCGACGGTCAATTGGAGGGCGCGCGCGAGCGCCGCGAGCACCTGAGCCGACGGACTCGTCGCCCGGCCCTGTTCGAGACGCGTCACATAATCGACCGACAGGCCGGCCAGCATCGCCAGTTCCTCGCGGCGGATACCGGGGGAGCGGCGCTGGCGCCGCGCCGGCAGCCCGACCGCGTCCGGCGACAGCCGGTCCCGCCATCGCCGCAGCGACGCACCGAGCTCGTTTGATGTCACGCGACTAGTCTCCCTCTCCGCGTGCGACTGAGGCTGGTACCGCCCGTACCAGGAAGAACAGACGTCTGCCCGGCAGCGCCTCCAGCACGCACGGTAGATGCATGACCACAACGACTTTGATCACCGGAGCAAACAAGGGCCTCGGTCGCGAGGCCGCGCGGCAACTCATCGCGGCCGGCCACGTCGTCTACATCGGGGCGCGCGACGCCGATCGCGGCCGGGCCGCCGCCGCGGCAGTCGGGGGCCGATACGTTCCGCTCGACGTGACCAGCGATGAATCGGTGCGCGCCGCCGCCAAGCTGATCGAGGCCGAGATTGGCCACCTGGACGTCCTGGTCAACAACGCCGGAATCTCCGGCACCGGATTCCGACCGGTCGGCGAGACCACCGCCGACGACATGCAGGTCCTGTACGCGACGAACGTGTTCGGCGTCGTCCGAGTGACACAGGCGTTCCTGCCGCTCCTCCAGGACAGTGCGGCGCCCGTAATCGTGAACGTGTCCAGCGGGATGGGGTCGTTCGCGGTCACCACCGATCCGACCCGCTTCGAGTCGACGCTCGTCGGGCTCGCGTACCCGTCCTCGAAGGCCGCGCTGAACATGGTGACGACCATGTACGCCAAGGCCTACCCGGGCATGCGCATCAATGCGGTTGATCCCGGTTACACGGCCACGGACCTGAATGGACACCGTGGGACGCAGACGGTGGAGGAGGGTGCCCGGGTCATCGTGACGATGGCGCAGATCACCGCGGATGGGCCGACCGGGACATTCAGCGACGCCGCTGGAGCAGTCGCCTGGTAGCTGCGGGCCGGGCGGTCACCGCGCGTCGGTCGGTGGTGGTTGCGCCCGCGGGCCGGGCGGTGACGCGACCGGCGTCGTCGGCGCGTTCGTCGACGGGGCATTCGCTTCCGGCGCGTTCGCCGTCAGCGGGTTGGTCGCCGGTGGATTTGCCGGTGGTGAATTTGCGGGTGGCGGATTTGCCGCTGGTGGAGTGGCGTCGCGCGGCGGCGCCTGGGTTGGCGGGGCATCGGCCGGCGGTCGGGTTCGGGCGGCTCCACGGTAGCGCCGGTCGCGGATGCGCAGTTGAATGATGCGCGCCGTGCCGGGCAGTGCAACCAGCAGGATTCCGAAAACAGCGGCGAGCAACAACGCGACGCCCTGCGGCAGACTTCCATGCGCTCCGAAGTAGGAGATCTTTGCGTCTTGGCCGTTCTCCAGCACGAAAATGAGCAACAACAAGAGCACCACGGCGAACAGGATCGACGCGACCCACAGACTGCCGATGCGGGATGGCGTGGCACCGCCACGGCGGCGGCCGTTCGGCGGCTCGACCGGAACGCGGTCCGATTCGTTCGGCGTTTGTGTCATGGTCACGATCCTCCGCCTCGCGCGCGTGCCGACCAAGCGACGATCACGCGCATCCACCGAAGGTGTACCCAACCAGCGTCGATGGCAATCTCCTGCCACGGAGGAGGCAAGCGTCGCCGTGTAATTCGGACACTCGGCGAGTTTGTGAGAGGGATTCACGACCCGTCCGGGGACCATCCGAGAGCGCGGCGACAAACGGGACGAAAACCCGCCTCCACTACCGCAACCCGCCGATGCTATCAGCCATATCACAGCATTGGTCACAAAAAGAAAAAAAGCCGTTGGCCGTGTGACTCGTCGGTATGTTCCTCCGTATGGAGATCGATCATGCGCCGCTTCGCGTCGCACTCGTTGTACCTCCGTATTACCGGATCCCACCGGCCGCGTATGGCGGCGTCGAGACAGTTGTCGCCGACCTCGCCGACGCACTCGTAGAAAGTGGACATTCAGTAACCCTCATCGGAGCCGAAGGCGCCGAGACCAAGGCGCGATTCGTCCGGGTCTGGGAACGGACGATGCCCGAACGCTTGGGGGACTGCCTTCCCCGAAGTCATGAACGCCCTGCGTACCCGCAACTCGGTGCGGGAGATGGTCGGTCGGATCGACGTCGTCCACGACCACACGTACTCCGGCTCACTCAACGCCGAGCTGTACGCGAGCTGGGGCGTCCCGACCGTCGTCACGATGCACGGCACGGCCGAGCACAAGGAATGGCGCAGCTACTACCGGGAACTCGGCTCGAACATCAACCTGGTCGCGATCAGCGCGCGCCAACGCGTGCTCGCGCCGGAACTGAACTGGATCGCGACCGTTCCGAACGCGCTGCGCATCGAGCAGTGGCCGTACAAGGCGCGCAAGGACAACTACGCGTTGTTCCTCGGTCGGTTCAGCGCCGACAAGGGCGCCCACCACGCCATCGATGCGGCCCACGAGGCGGGCATCCCGCTCGTCCTCGCCGGCAAGAGCTCGGAGAAGATCGAACAGGAGTATCTGGCCGATGTGATCCGGCCGATGCTCGGGCCGGACGACGTCATGTTCGGCGTCGCCGACGCGCGGGAAAAGCGGATCCTTCTCGCGAACGCACGTTGCCTGCTCTTCCCTGTTCAGTGGGAGGAGCCGTTCGGCATGGTGATGATCGAGGCGATGGCGTGCGGTACGCCAGTCGTGGCGCTGCGCGCGGGCGCGGTACCCGAGGTCATCGACGATGGCGTCACCGGCATCATCTGCGACAAGCCGGATCAGCTGGCGCCAGCGATCGACGAGGTCGACCGGCTGGACCCGGCCGCGTGCCGCCGACATGTCGCGATGCGGTTCAACGCGAGTACGCTCGCCCGCGGGTACGCCGGCGCCTACCGTACGGCGATCAACTCGCTGCCGCGGCGGATCGTGTCCGAGCGTCATCGCACCGTACAGATCTCGTCCCTGGCGCCCTAGAACTGGGCGGACAAGCGAACTGGCGTCGGCACAACGCACGCCGGTCGAGGAGAGGACTCGTGTATGGACCTCGGACTCGCCGGCCGGCGGGCAGTAGTGACCGGCGCCAGCCGGGGCATAGGTTTCGCAGTCGTCGAACGGCTCGTCGCCGAAGGCGTCGAGGTCGTGGCGGGCGCGTTGCATTCCTCGCCCGAGCTGGCCAATCTCGCTGACGCCGGCCCGGTCCGCATCATCGAGGTGGATCTCGCGGATCCGGCCGGCCCTTCTCGATTGGTGGACTTCGCCGGCGAACCGATCGACATCCTGGTCAACAACGTCGGCAGCGCACCCGCCCGTACCGGCGGATTCTTGAGCGTGACCGACGACGAGTGGCTCGTGACGATCAACCTCAACCTGCTCGCGGCCGTCCGCGCGACCCGCGCGGCGCTGCCCGCGATGCTTGCCGCCGGACGTGGCGCGATCGTCAACACCAGCTCGGTCAACGCGGTGCTGCCCGACCCGGGCGTGATCGACTACAGCGCGGCGAAAGCCGCGCTGGCGAACTTCTCGAAGGCATTGTCCAAGGAGGTCGGCGGTCGCGGCATTCGCGTGAACACGGTGAGCCCCGGACCGGTCGCGACATCACTGTGGCTCGGAGACAGCGGCGTTGCGCAGACCGTTGGCCATGCATCCGGCCAGGACCCGAAGGAGGTCGCGGCCGCGGCCGCCCGACAGTCGGTCACCGGCCGCTTCTCGCAGCCGGCCGAGGTCGCGGACCTGATCGTGCTGCTGGCCAGCGATCGCGCGGCGCAACGTCACCGGAGCCGACATTCGCATCGACGGCGGTCTCATCACGACCTGGTAAGCACCCGACCACCCGAGCACCCGAATGGCGCCGACGGGAGGATCATGGGTGCGATGAACGCGTCGACGCCACCACCGTCCGACGGCATCCGGTACGCCAGCGCCCGCGGCCGATGGGTGCTCGCGGCCACCATTCTCGGCTCGGCGATAGCCGCCATCGACGCGACCGTGGTCGGCATCGCGCTGCCGGCGATCGGCCGCGACTTCGACACCGGCCTGTCGACGCTCCAGTGGGTGGTCACGGCGTACACGCTGACACTCGCTGGCCTGCTGCTTATCGCGGGCGCGCTCGGTGACCGCTACGGCCGCCGGCGGGTGTTCCTCATCGGGGTGGTCTGGTTCGCACTCGCCTCGGCGCTGTGCGGGCTCGCGCCGGAGTCGGGCACGCTGATCGCGGCGCGGGCGCTGCAGGGCATCGGTGCGGCGCTGCTCACGCCGGGCAGTCTCGCCATCCTCCAAGCGTCGTTCGCTCCGGACGATCGCAGCAAAGCCATCGGAGCGTGGTCGGGTTTCGGAGGCATCGCGACCGCGATCGGGCCGTTCATCGGGGGCTGGTTCGTCCAGGCCGTGTCGTGGCGGCTCATCTTCTTCATCAACCTGCCGGTCGCGGTGGCCGTCGTCCTCGTCACGATCCGGCACGTCCCCGAGTCGCACGACCCGGAAGCGACGGGGCGTATCGATGTGACCGGCGGCGTACTCGTGACGCTCGGTCTGATCGGCCTCACGTACGGCCTGATCGAAGGACCGTCGAGCGGCTGGGGGAGCGTACCGGTCGTCCTCGCGCTCGTCCTCGGCGTGCTGATGCTGTTCGCCTTCGGGCGGTGGGAAGGCCGGGCCGAGCATCCGATGCTGCCGCTCAGCGTGTTCCGGTCGCGTCAGTTCACGGCGACGAACGTCGTGACGTTCATCGTGTACGGCGCCCTCGCCGGCGCATTGTTCCTGCTGCCGATCCAACTGCAGCAGGTGTCCGGATACACGCCGCTCCAGGCGGGCATCTCGCTGCTGCCGGTGACGGCGATCATGCTCGTGCTGTCGGCTCGCTCGGGCGCCCTCGCATCACGGATCGGTCCCCGCCTGCAGATGACGGTCGGTCCGCTCATCGTCGGCGCCGGGATGGCCCTCTTCGCGCGGATCGACGCCGGCGGCAGCTACCTGACGGAGGTGTTGCCGGCCGTCGTGGTGTTCGGCCTCGGGCTCGCGACCACGGTCGCTCCGTTGACGTCGACGGCGCTCAGTTCGGTGACGTCGCGCCGGTCCGGAATCGCGTCGGCGATTAACAACGACGTCGCTCGCGCCGCCGGGCTCATCGCGGTCGCCGTTCTGCCGGCCGCGGCCGGTATCACCGGCGCCGCCTACCTGCATCCGGATCAGTTCTCCAGCGGCTTCCACACCGCGGTGCTGATCTCGGCCGTTCTGTGTGTCATCGCCGGAGCGGTGGCCGCACTCACCATTCGCAACCCGCATCCGGAGGTGCGGCCGGAGCCGATTCCAGCCGAGGAGCACGCCCTGCATTGCGGCCTCGACGCGCCGCCGCCGCTGCTGGTCTCGATGGGCGGGCCACCGGATGACGAGGCGTTATCGCCTCCCCGAGCGGATCGGCCGTGACGGCTCCGTCATCCCCAATGCTGGCAGTCCGCGGTCGGCAACTCCTGCTGGCGTACAGCGTTCACGTAGGCCTGCGCGTAATCGGGGATGACGATCGAGTTGCCCGGGTTGATCGTGCCGTAGCCGACGTTGAACGAGGCCACGACGGCGTCGAACTGCTTGGTCGTGGACCAGCTGTAGGTCTCGTTGAAGTGGAACTGCCCGAAATAGACCAGTAGCCAGGCCAGATTGTCCGTCGCGATCGCCACGTTGTCGGCCGGCTTGAACCGGTCGTAGTTCTCGCCGAACCGGCTGTTCACGAAGGCCTCGGTGTCCGCGCTCACCTGGAACAAGCCAAACCCCAGGCCGTCGTTCGACTTGCAGGCCGACTGCCAGCCGCTCTCCTGAGCGGCGACCGCTCGGAGCAGCTTCAACGGTACGGTGATCTTCGGTAGCGGCTTGGTCAGGTTGGCCGGCTGCTGCACGCCGACCCAGGGCTCGCGGCTCGACGCGGTCACGAGCAGATTCTTGACGGCGGTCTTCGACAGGTTCTTGCCTTGCAGGCCAGCGCACCCGGGCGGCGGCGCGACGGTTTCAGTCGGTCGTTTCGTGGGCGACTTGGACGGTTTCTTGCTCGGCGACTTCTTCGGCGTCGGAGTAATGGCCGGCGGCGGTGTCGGCGATGCCGACGGCGAGTCGCCCGGTCCGCTCGTCACGAACACCGGCTGCGCCGCGTCGTCGGACTCGGCGTGGGCCCGTCCGAGCGAGCACGCGCCGACGGTGCCAACGACAAATACGACGCCCGCGATGAGGGCGGCCGTCCTCCACAACTGTCGACGCATTCGCGCTCCCCGTCCCCGAAGTCGTCAGCAAGTCAGGTCAGGGTACGTGAGCGCGCAACTAAGCACCCGGCCGGAGCGATGTCAGACAGCCGACTACGCGGCCAAGGCCTGGTCAGATGGTGTCGTGACCGCTCAGCCAGTCGTCGATATTCGCGGCGGCCTGCGGTCGGGCGTAGTAATAGCCCTGCGCGATGTCGCACTCCAGATGGCGCAACGCCCCGGCCTGCGCCGCCGTCTCGACGCCCTCGGCGGTAACGGACAGGCCGAGCGTATGGGCGAGGCTGATGAGCGTACGGACGATGGCGTGATCTTCCGGATCGTCGCGCCCCTGGTCGTACAGGCTCGAGATGAAGGGTCCGGCGAGCTTGAGCGAGTGCACCGGCAACGTACGCAGGTAGGCGAGGTTCGAGTAGCCCGTCCCGAAGTCGTCGATCGCGATCCGCACACCGACGTCGGCCAACGCGTGCAGCGTCTTCAGCGGCTGCCCGGCGGTCGCCATAATCGCGCTTTCGGTGATCTCCAGCTCGAGCAGGCCGGGTTCGAGATCGAACTCGGCGATCAGGCCAGCCACATCGTCGACGATCGTCGGGTCGTTGACCTGCTGGGTGGCGAGATTGATGCTGACCACGAGCCGGCGGTCGGGGAACCGGTCCCGCCAGTCGCGCGCCTGCGCGCATGCGCTGCGCAGCACCCACATTCCGAGATCGGCGATCATGCCGGTCTCTTCGGCCAGGCCGATGAATTCGCTCGGCTCGAGGCGTCCCCACACCGGATGCTGCCAGCGGACGAGCGCCTCGACACCGGCGAGTTTCTCGTCCGCCAGGCGCACGAGCGGCTGGTACTCCAGGAACAGCTCGCCAAGCTTGAGCGCGGCCGGCAGTGAACGCGACAGTTCGTATCGGGTGACCTCCTTGGCGTGGCGATCCGGGTCGAACAATGCCCAGCGGTTGCGCCCTTCCGCCTTGGCCCAGTAGAGCGTCATGTCGGCGGCCTTCATGAGCTCGGCGCCGCTACGCATCGACTGCGGCGGGGCGACGACGCCGACGCTGGCCGACACGGTCACGGTGTGCCCGCTGATGTACATCGGTTCCCGTACGGCCGCGAGCGCCGTTTGTGCAACGGCAACCATCTGGTCCGGAGTGTTCGCCGATTCGACGAGCACGACGAACTCGTCGCCGCCCATCCGCGCGACGAGGTGATCGGCGCCGAGACCCGTCGCCAGTCGTCGAGCCACCTCCTGCAGGAGGCGATCGCCGATGTCATGGCCGAGCGTGTCGTTGATCTCCTTGAAGCCGTCGAGATCGAGGTAACAGACACCGACCGGGTGCCGCGCGCCGTCGGCGGACAACGCCGCGTCCAGCCGCTCGAAGAAGACCGTACGGTTGGGCAGGTTGGTCAAGGGGTCGTGTTGGGCCTGGTGTCGCAGCCGGGCCTGGAGATCGTGCCGCGCGGTGATGTCTTCGATCATCGTGACGAGGTACCGCGGCTGGCCGCCCTGGTCCCGGATGAGCGACACCACGAGATCGGTCCAGATGAGCGTGCCGTCCTTGCGGTAATACGGCTTCTCCATGCGCATGTGTTCGCGGGCGCCGGCGGTCAGCTCGGCGTACAAGTCCCATGCGCCGATCGGATCGCCCGGGTGGGTGAAGTCCTTCATGCCCCGGGTGACGAATTCCTCTGGCGTGTAGCCGAACATGTCGCACATCGCGCGGTTGACTTCGAGGATCTTCCCGTCGACGGTGCCGACCCCGATCCCGATGGCGGCATCGGCGAACACCGCCGCGAAGCGGCGCTCGCTGGACCAGCGCGCGTCTTCGGCATCCTTACGCGCGGCGAGCGCCGCCACCGTGATGCGCTGCTGCTCGCCGAGCGTCCGTTGCCGCAGCGCGTCGGCGTAGCCAGACGCGAGAGCGGCAATCGCCGGCAGCCACCGTTCGTGCACCCCAGGGTCGGTGGCCGCACCGAATTCGCCACCGAGGACGGTGATCGTGGAGGCCAATGACTCCGGCCCGGTGAAGTGCGCCGCCACCATCGACGCGCCGATGTCGCGGATCGCGGACTCGTCGAGCTGTTCGGCCGTCATCGCTTCGGTCAGGCGAGCCGCGAGGTTGCCGAGGTATGCGCGCAACTCGCCGCGGTTGAGCGGGACATAGCTCGTGCCCGACACCGCCTCGACCCAACGTTCGACCAGCCCGGCGTGGCTAGGCCTGGTGACGGGTCGGCTGGCGTCGGCGGTCATCGTGCGCCTAGTCGATCCGCGCGACGCCGGCGTAGCCGGGATACCGGGCCACGTCCGCATCGAGATCGTCGGGTTGATCGGGTCGCCAGTAAGGGATCTGGACAACACCGGGATCGATCAGCGTCTCGCCGGCGAACAAGTCCACCACCTCGTCGTACGTGCGCATCGTCAAGGACGCGACCGAGCGGTTGTAGAGCGATTCGGTCTCCCGTACCCCGTCGGTCATCCGATCGGCGCTGCCGTGGGTGATGGCGAAGTAGCTGCCCGGCACCACATGGTCCGCCCACGACTTCACCACGGCGAGTGCCTCGTCGTCGCGCGGGACGAAATGCAGGACCGCGATCATCAGTACCCCGATCGGGCGCGACATGTCGAGGAGCGCACCGACCGCGGGATCCGATAGCACGGCATCCGGTTCCTTCAGATCGCCGGCATACACCACCGTGTTCGCGTTTCCATTGAGGATCGCGCGGCTGTGCGCGACCGCGACCGGGTCACGGTCAACGTAGATCGTGCGCGCCGACGGGTTGATTGTCGCCGCGACCTCGTGGACGTCGCCGACGGTCGGGATGCCGGAACCGAGATCGATGAACTGGTCGACACCCTGGCTGAGCAGGAAACGGACGACCCGACGCAGGAAGGCGCGGTTTTCCTGGACGACCCAGAGGGCGTCCGGCACGGCGGCGATAACCTCGTCGGCGAACTCCCGGTCGGCGGCGAAATTGTGCGATCCGCCGAGGTAGTAGTCATAAACGCGGGCGACACTCGGCTTGTCGATGTCTACGCCGCTAGGCGCCCAGTCCGGTCGCGTCACGGCAGTCAGTGTGCCATAGGGCGATGCCGGCATCGAGACACCGAAGAGGGTCGAAGTTGGGGGGACAGGCACAGACGTGGCGTTCCCCGGTGAGCGCGCCATGATCCCACCGTATACCGTAAATCGGTCATAAGTGTCAGTGGTGTGTGCCGCGATCATGACGGTCGGACAGTACGATCATGACGGTCGGACACCAGCCGTGGCCTGCGATAGCGGGATCTCAGCGATGGGG
Organism: uncultured Actinomycetota bacterium; assembly: GCA_963724705.1. Classification (GTDB taxonomy): domain Bacteria; phylum Actinomycetota; class Actinomycetes; order Mycobacteriales; family Micromonosporaceae; genus DASQPR01. The sequence goes on along the minus strand of CAVRVS010000001.1, from coordinate 200,617 downwards.
CGCGGCGCCCAGCGTGCGTCCCGTCGAATCGACCGGCCGCCCGTCGCCGGTGATGTCCACCCGGCCGTCGGCGTCAACCGCGACCTCGACGACCTGGTCACCGACGCGAAGACCACGCACCCGCATCGGGGTAGCCACCATCGGCATGACCGACAGATGACCAGCCGGCAGGTCCACCCGCAGACCGAGGAGCGCCTGGAGCAACGCGATCCCGGCCGCGGCCGACCACGCCTGCGGCCGGCACGCCGCCGGATGTGGCAGCGGTCGCCCGACCTCGTCACGGGCATCGCCGCTGTAGAGCTCGGGCAGGCGGTAGTCGAACGCCTCGGCCGCGGTGAGCAGTCCGTCGGCGAGGATCGCGCCGGCGGCCCTTGCGTCCGGGTCGGGCGCCATCGACGCCAGACCGAGCAAGGCAATTGCCGTGTCATGCGGCCAGATCGAGCCACAGTGGTACGTCAACGGGTCGTACGCGCCGTCGAGTGTGGACATCGTGCGCAGACCGTAGCCGCCGGACAGCTCGGGTGCCGCGAGCCGACGGGCGACCGTGGCCTCCTCGACCGGCGACAGCAGACCGGTGCCGAGAAGGTGCCCGATGTTGCTGGTGAGCGCGTCGATCGGGCGGCCCTCGCCGTCGAGGCCCTGAGCCGGGTATTCGCCGAGTGGCCCGGACACCCAGAAGCGCTGGCGGAAGGCGTCCGCGAGATCGGCGGCGTACGCCCGCCAGTGATCCGGATCGTCGAAGCGCGCGTCGTCGCGCCCGGACCGGCCGAGTTCGCCCGCTCGGTCGCGGAATCCGTTGTCACCAAAGGCTTCCAACAGCGCGGCGGCGTCGAGCGCGGCCCGATGTGCGTACGCCTGCACCTCGCACAGGGCGATCGGTGGCGTCGCCATCGAGCCGTCGTGGAACCGGACGGCCGTCCCGGAGTCCTTCCAGCCCTGGTTGGCGAGGCCTCGTCCGGAGATGTCGAGGTATTCGATGAAGCCGTCGCCGTTGGGGTCGGCATAACGGCCGAGCCACGTCAGCGCTCGGCGTACATGGGGCAGCAGGCTGACGACGACGTCGTCGGCCAGACCCCAGCGCCATGCGTCGGCCAGCAGACTGATCCACAACAGCGTCGCGTCGATCGTGCCGTAGTAGACCGATGGGGCATTCGCCTCGGCCGATGGCGCGGCCGGCAGTCCGATGCGGGTGTCGTGGCGCCGGAGTTCATGCATGATCTTGCCGGGCGCCTCACCCGACGCGTCGTCGAGCTGAGTGCCCTGCCGGCGGGCGAGCGTGCGAAGCGTGCCCTCGGCTACGCCGGTGTCGACCGGCAACATCATCCGAGCCGCCCAGATGCTGTCGCGGCCGAACAGGGTGAGGAACCACGGCACGCCGGCGGCGACGAACACGTCGTTGGGGCTGGACAGCTCGGTCAGGCGCAGCGACGCCAGGTCGTCGAGGGACTGCCCGACGAGGCGTCCGATCCGTGGGTCGGCAGCGTCGATGCTGGGCCGGACCCAGTCGGCCGGCGTACGGGCCGCCAGGAGAAGCGGCGCCCGATCGCGGACCAGGGCCGACCAGCGGAGCGTGATCTCTTCGTCGGTATGCAGCTCAACCTGCCAGCGCAGGGTCGCGGCGTCCGGATCGAGCGTCGCCCGCTCAGCCGCGACGGTGACCGTCACGCCCGCGTCGGACCAGACCAGGTGACCCGTGCCGGCTCGGCGTCGGTGTTGCCGAGGTCCGGGTGGACGGCGGTCGGCGGCCGGGTCCGGCCCGCTCGTGCCCACTCCATGGGGGTGAGATCACAATCCAGGTGTACGGCGACGGTCAGCCGTACCGGTGCGGTCGCGGTGGAGCGAACGCGGATGGTCTCGTCCATCCCGTCCGGCCGGACGCTACGGGTCCGATCCAGCCGTACGGTCGGGTCGGGTATCGGATCGCCGACATGTCGCAGAGTGCCGAAGAACGTCGTCACGCCGGGGCCGGTGTGCCGCCAACCCAGTGCGTCGATGTCGGCGCCGGCAACCGCGATCGTCGCCTGACGAAGTGCTCGCGTATCGCCGACGTAGAGACCTTGCACGCCCACCGGCCGGATCTGCCCGTCCGCGTCGCCGAGCGCACACGCCGGCGCGGCCACCGAGGCGACCAGCGGGTGGATCGGTGCCGGCACCGCGTGGCCCGGCGGCGGCAACGGCTCCTCACGTGGGCTCGGTATTTCCCCAGCGTGGGAGCGATCTGGATCGGTCGTTTCGGGAAGACCGCTGGCGTCGGACGGCGGCATCGCACCTCCACCTCGTGTCCACATCGGCCGATCGGGCGCCTGGCTACTCGTACCACCTGCGGCGACCCTACGGGATCGGCTGACGTGACTTCTTGGACTTGACAATGGGCCCGTACGGCGAGACAGTTCGAAACATCCCGGTAACTTGAACGATCCAATGATGACGCACAACCTCTTGATCGATCAAATCCCTCTTGATCGATAAACCCGTACGTAGGCAGGGACGTATGCCGTCAAAGGTCACGATTGCCACTGTCGCGAGACACGCTAATGTCTCGCGGCAGACGGTGTCCAATGTCCTCAATGCGCCCGATATGGTGCGCGACGAGACGCGGGCACGGGTCATCGCGGCCATCGAGGCGCTCGGCTACCGTACGAATCTCGCCGCTCGACAGATGCGCACCGGCCGGTCGCGACTGATCGGCGTACGGATCGACCCGGTCCGCAACGGCATCGAGGCCGCCGTGCTCGACCGGTTCCTGCACGGTCTGACCGAGACCGCCGCTCCGGCCGGTTACCGGATCGTCCTCTACACCGCGACGGACGACGACGCCGAGATCGCGACGTACGACGAACTGCTCGCGACGTACGCCCTGGACGGGTTCGTCCTCACGCAGACGCACTACCACGACGCTCGGACGGCCTGGCTGCTCGCGCACGACGTGCCGTTCACGACATTCGGTCGGCCCTGGGGTGCGCAACAGCGGCACAGTTGGGTCGACGTCGACGGTGCCGCCGGCACCGCGGCCGCGACCGAACATCTGATCGCCGCCGGCCATCGGCGCATCGCGTTCCTTGGGTGGCCACCCGGTTCCGGCGTCGGTGACGACCGCCGATCCGGCTGGGCGGCCACGATGGCGGCGCATGGTCTGGCCACCGACGGCCTCGCCCGGCACGCGCTGGACGGTATCGCCGAGGGCGAGCAACTCGCGCGTGATCTCCTGGCCGAGCCCGATCCGCCGAGCGCTTTCGTGTGTGCCAGCGACCCGCTCGCGATCGGGGCGTGGCGCGCGGGCGAGTTGCGCACCGGAGGTCTCGCCGCCATCGGCTTCGACGACACCCCGATGGCGCAGGCGGCCGGTCTGTCCAGCGTCCGGCAGCCACTCGCCGAGGTCGCCACCGAATGCATCCGCACACTGTCGCTTGTCCTGGGCGACCGTGCAATCGCCCCGGCCGCCGGCAGCCGGTCGGCCGACGACAGCGCGGCCGTACCGCGCCAATCGCGGGTCGGCGACGCCGGCGGTTTCGACATCGCCGCCGGCGGAAACGAATCGTCCGCTGGCATCACCAACGTCGCGCTGACCGACGGTGCGTCCATCGATGCCGCCGGCACCGACAGGTCGCTCCGCGGCACCACCGGCTCCGAGAGCAGTGCACGTACAACCGACGGCAGGTCACACAACACCACATATGACTCCGGCGGCTCGACCGCCCGGATCGATCCGGCGGCCCGGCGCGTTCTGCTCCGGCCGCAACTGGTCGTCCGGGAGTCCGGCTGACGTTGCCACCCCCTCGAATGTCACCCCTAATAGGTCACCCCCCAAAGGAGGGACAACACCCATGACAAGACGACTCCGTAGAGGCGGCTTGGCAATAGCCGCCACCGCTCTCGTGCTCGCCAGCGCGGCGTGCGGCAGCAGTTTCAACAGTTCGAAGGCGGCGCCGCAGAAGTCGGCCGGGCCGGCGAATCTGCAGGTCCTGATCGCCTCCTCCGGCGACGCGGAGACCAAAGCGGTCACCGACGCGGCCGCGGCGTTCGCGTCCAGCACCGGCAACAAAGTCACCGTGACGCCGGCGCAGGACATCGCGCAGCAACTCGGCCAGGCGTTCGCCGGTGGCACGCCGCCGGACGTCTTCTACGTGGACGCATCGCGCTTCGCCGACTACGCCAGCGTCGGAGCATTGGAACCGTACGGCAGCAAGGTGCCGGACGCGAACGACTTCTACCAGTCGCTGCGCAACGCGTTCACGTACAAGGGGCAGCTCTACTGCATCCCGAAGGACTTCTCGACGCTCGCGTTGGAGATCAACACCGATCTCTGGGCGAAGGCACATCTGACCGACGCCGACATTCCGACGACGTGGGACCAGCTGATGGCCGTGTCGAAGAAGCTGAAGGCGGCCGGGATCACCCCGCTCGCGACGGCGGACACGCGTGACCGGCTCGGCGCGTTCATGGTCGAGAACGGCGGCTGGCTGGTCAACAAGGACGGCACGCAGGCCACCGCCGACTCCTCGCAGAACGTGCAGGCGCTGACGTTCGTACAGACCATGCTCAAGCAGGGCCTCGCGGTCTACCCGAAGCAGGTTGACGCCGGTTGGGGCGGCGAGGCATTCGGCAAGGGCAAGACGGCGATGGCCATGGAGGGCAACTGGATCCGCGGCGCGATGCAGACCGACTACCCGAAGATCAAGTACGTCGTGAAGCCGCTCCCGGCCGGACCGGCTGGCCAGGGCACGCTGTCGTTCACCCAGTGCTGGGGCATCTCCGCTAAGAGCCAGTACAAGGAGCAGGCGGTGAAGTTCGTCGAGGCGATGGTCGCGAAGGACCAGCAGCTGTCGTTCGCGAAGGCGTTCGGCGTCATGCCGTCGCGGCAGTCGGCCAAGGACCAGTACCTGCAACAGTTCCCGGGCGACGCTGCGTTCATCGATGGCGCCCAGTATGCCCAGGGACCGGTGAATTCCCCGAAGGTCTCGTCGGTGCTGTCCGACTTCGACAGCCAACTCGGCGGTCTGTCCGGCGGCAGTCCGCAAGCGATTCTGCAGCGGTTGCAGAACAACCTTGCATCGGCGTTGAAGAGTTAGTTTGGCGAGCCGGTGTGGCGGGGAAACCCGCCACACCGGCATCGTTGTGGCGTCGGTTGTCCCGACCGTGCGCTAGCTACGCGGTCGCCGAGTGGGCGTCCGTAAAAGCGAAGGGATCGTGGTGACGACGATGTCATCGGACGACGGTCAGCCGCCCGGCCCACCGGGCGCGGGCGTTGCTCGATCGGGCACGCCGGCCCGGACGAGTACGCCGCAGCCGAGGCACGCGTCGGCGGTGGGGTCAGACGGGCTGGCATCTCGAACGATCGATGTGGCGACGAAACAACGTCCGTCCGTACCGGCTAAGGGGTCGGCGGCGGTGCGCGACCGGACGATGGACCGTCCCGACGGCGGCGCCTGACCGGCATCTACGGCCGGCAGGGCATCGCCGGCTGGACGTTCGTAGCGCCGATTATCGTCATTCTCGGCATCTTCCTGCTGCTGCCGATCCTGATGGCCCTGTTCGTGAGCTTCACCAGCTGGAACGGCCAGGGCAGCCCGTTCGCGTCCGGTGTGCCGCTGGCCGGCGTCAAGAACTACACGCACCTGTTCACCGTGGACGGGCTCGCTCGCGAAGACTTCATGACCAGCATCCGCAACACCCTCTACTACGTGATCCTCGTTGTGCCGCTGCAAACCGTGCTGGCGCTGGGTTTGGCGCTTGTCGTCAATGGGCGTCTGTTGCGCGGCAAGGGCTTTTTCCGTACCGCGTTCTATTTCCCGTCGGTGACCAGCTCGGTCGCGATCAGCGTGGTGTTCCTCTTCATGTTCACCAACGGCGGCGCGATCAACGCGCTGCTGAATGTGTTTGGCATCAAGGGTCCGCAGTGGTTCTCCGACCCGCGCGGCGTGCTGCACATCATTCTCGGCGCGTTCGGCGTCAACAACGACAACCCGCCGGCCGTGTTGGCCAACTCTCATTTGTTCGGCCTGTCGACCTGGGATTGGTTGGCCGGACCGAGCGTCGCGATGTGTGCGGTCATCACGCTCGTCGTGTGGACGACCAGCGGCACGTTCATGCTGATGTTCCTGGCGGCATTGCAGAACCTGCCCGTCCAGCTGGACGAGGCGAGCATGATCGACGGCGCGAACCGGTGGCAGCGCCTGCGCTACGTCACACTGCCGCAGCTGAAGCCGACGCTCTTCCTCGTCATCACGCTCGGACTCATCGGCACCTGGCAGGTCTTCGATCAGGTTTACGTGATGACTCAGGGTGCTCCGGCCAAGACCACGCTCACTCCGGCGTTCCTGTCCTATCGCACGGCGTTCTCCGACTTCAACTACGGGTCGGGCGCCGCCATCTCGTTCATCCTGTTCCTGATCATCGTCATCATGACGCTCATCCAGCGCTGGGTGATGCGGGATCGGGACAAAGTGCCGCGGGGTCGCGCCGCGAGATCCCGAAGCATTGGCGTGAAGGAAGGAGGCGAGCATGAGCGTATCGACCCCCGTACGGGTTCCGGAGCAATCGTCGGGCGACCGTAGCGGGCGACCGTCGGCCGTACACGACGCCGGTACGCGTCGCCGGCGGATCGCAACTCGATCGCCGGCTACGGAGTCCTCGTCGTCTTCTCGCTGATCTTCCTCTATCCGTTCGTCATCCAACTCGCGAGCGCCTTCAAGACCGACGCGGACGCCCAGGCAAATCCGTTGTCGCCGGTGCCGCACCCGTTCTCCGACACGAGTTTTCTGCATATCTTCGACGGCACCGACTTCCCGCGGTGGATGCTGAACTCCATCCTGGTCACGGTGCTCGTGACGGTCGGCCGCGTGTTCTTCGACTCGCTCGCCGGCTATGCGCTGGCTCGCTTGAAGTTCCGTGGTCGCGCGGCCATTTTCGCGGCGGTGCTCGCGGTGATGAGCGTGCCCGGCGTGGTGCTGCTGATCCCGAAGTTCCTGGTGCTGAACCAACTCGGTCTCTACAACAGCTATCCGGCGCTGATCCTGCCGTTGCTGGTGGACGCGGCCGGCATCTTCATCATGAAGCAGTCGTTCGAAATGGTCTCGCCCGAGATGGAGGAGGCGGCGCGCATCGACGGCGCCGGCATCTTCCGTACCTATTGGTCGGTCGTGTTGCCGATGGTGCGGCCCTCGCTCATCACGCTCACGATCCTGTCGTTTCAAGGCTCGTGGAACGAATTCCCGTCGACGCTCGTCTCGGTGCAGAGCCCGTCGCTGTTCACGCTGCCGCGTGGCCTGGCCAACCTGGTGAGTGGATCGCTCGGCGCCGGAACGCAATATCCGCTGAAGCTCGGCGCCGCGTTGCTCGCGACGATCCCGGTCGCGATCATCTTCCTGATATTCCAACGGTTCTTCATTCGTGGCGCGAATGAGGGTGGGGTAAAAGGCTGAGTCGTTGCCGGTGGCGGTAGGAGCGCCGCCATCGGCAACGGCCCGGTTGTTCGGTCTCGGCGCCGGTCGTTCGGTGCTGGCGCCGTTCGTTCGGTGCTGGCGCCAGTCGTTCGGTCTTGGCGCCGTTGGTCAGTCGAAGGCGGGCGCCGGTTCGGTGTGCCACCGTACGGATCCGGCCGAGCCGCTCGCGGTCACCGTGGCGGTCGCGTCCCCGATGCGTACGCCTTCGATGGTGACCTCGCCCCAGGCGTGCGGCAGCAGCGGATCGAGTGTGACGCCGGGACCGCCGCCGGCCCCGGCGCCCGCGACCGGCTGCAGGCCGAGCAGCGACGTCAACACGAGCAGCGGCGCGCCCGACGCCCACGCCTGCGGTGAACACGATGTCGGATAGGGCACCGGCCGGTCGAACACGCTGCGCGGAAAACCGCAGTAAAGCTCCGGAAGCCGCCCGTCGAACGCGTCCGCCGCCGCGAACAGTCCCTCGGAGAGCCGGTGGGCCAGCGACACGGCGCCGTCGATGTGTTGGTAGTTCATCAATCCGGCAATGCAGATCGCGGTGTCGTGCGGCCACACCGACCCGTTGTGATAGCTCATCGGGTTGTAGGCACCCATGTTGCTCGCGAGCGTACGCAGCCCGAAGCCCGAGTCCATCGTGGGATCGGCGAGCCCGCGAATCGTCTGCGCCGCGTGTTCGTCGCTGAGAATGCCGGTCCACAGTAGATGTCCGACATTGCTCGCGAGCGCATCGACCGGCCGCTTGGCACCGTCCAACGCGACGGCGAAGTAGCCGTGGTCGGGCAGCCAGTAGGCCTCGGCGAACGCCTGCCGTAGCTCGGCCGCCCGCTCTCGCCAGTAGGCGGCCGCGTTCGGATCGCCGTACCGGTCGGCCAGTCGGGCGCGGGCAAGCCGCGCGGCATAGGCGTACCCCTGCACCTCGCACAGTGCGATCGGCGTCCGCGCAAGGTCGCCGGCGGCGTTGTTGATGCCGTCGCCGCTGTCTTTCCAGCCCTGGTTCACCAGGCCGTGGTCCGCGGACCGGTGGTATTCGACGAACCCGTCGCCGTCGCGGTCGCCGTAGGTGTCGACCCAGCGCAACGCGGCGTCCGCGGCCGGCAGCAGCGCGGCCACCGCATCCCGGTCGGCGCCCCAGCGCTCGGCCTCGGCCAGCAGCATCACGAACAGCGGAGTCGCGTCGACCGAGCCGTAGTAACGGTTGCCGCCCAACGCTTGGTGTACGGCCGGGCCGCGGCGGAACTCATGCAGAATGCGGCCGGGCTCCTCCTCGGTCGCTGGGTCGACGACGCGCCCTTGGACATCGGCGAGTTCGCGCAACGTGCCCATCGCGAGTTCGGCGTCGAGCGGAAGCGTCATCCACGCGGTCAACTGGCTGTCCCGGCCGAAGAGGGTCATGAACCAGGGCGCGCCCGCGGCGACGTAGGCCCGGCCGGCGCCGGCGGACATCCGCAGCGACCCGAGGTCGGCGAGGCTCCGCTGGAACGTCCGGGTCAGCGACGGATCGGACGCGGTGATCCGTGGCCCCTCACCGATCACATGCGGGCCGGTGCCGTCGACGGCGAAGTCGGCCGGAATGCCGTCATTCGCCGCAGCCGGTTGCGGCGGCATCCATGGCCGGGTCCGCGTCCGGTGCGTGCGCGAGCACTTCCACCGTCGTGGTCCAGGTCGTTCGCGCCGGTACGCGCACCTGCCAGCTCAGCCCGTCGGCGCTCACGTCCGGCCCGGCCGTGGCGCGGATGCGTACCCACCGCTCAGGTTCGGATTCGCTGCGGAACAGGAGGCGGTCGGGTTCCGGTTCGGCCGGCGCCCGGTCCTCGACGGCATGGCCGGCCTTGACCGCGAAGAGATCGGTGAAGTCGGCGTCGAACGCGAGCGTCAGGTGCGCTTCCGTGTCGGCCGCGCTGAGATTGTGCAGGCTCACCGTCTCGTGCATGCCGGCGCCGACCATGGTTCGTCGCCGTACCAGCAGGAGAGTGCTGTCGGCGGTGCCGGCGGCCGGCAGCCGCCGCATGAGGAATTCGGCCTGGCGGGCGTTGATCTCACGAACGGCCAGCGGCTCGCATCGCCGGCCATCGAGTCGGAGTTCGCACACCGACACGACGCGAGCATCGTGGGCGAACAGGCCGTTCGCCGATCCGGCGGCAATGTCGCCGGTCGCATCCGAGAGGCAGAAAGTCGCGCCCTCGATCAGCGTGAGTGTGCCGGTGCCGCCACCGGTCGACGTCACGGTGGCTTCGTTGAGCGGGCTGATCATCGGTGCGCGGGGGGCAACGCGGGGCCGACGAATACGCGCATTAAGGCAGCATATACGCCCCACCGGCGAATGGGCCCCATCGGCTAGCGCTTTGGGTCGCCGTGCTCGGCGAGTGTCGGCCGAGCCGTCGCGGACCTTGAGCGTGGAATATGCCGCAGTGGGCATATAGGCGGTCGGCTTATCGGGGTCGATGACTGTTGCGTTCAGCGACCGGCAGTCGGCACTCCGCGCGACTGCGCGAGCGTCGAGTCCCGATTACGGCAGCTGTTGGTAACGCACGATCGATGCGCCCCATCCGTGATTGGTCACTGCGGTTGCGGCTGCAGCTGTGGTGGTTGCGCCGCGCCGCTCGTTGCTCCTAGCGATCGCAGCCGCGATCTCCCTCCGCGACAGCTCGGCACATCGACGGCAGGTCGTGGATTGTTTGTGCCACAACAGTTTCGCTACGTTCGACTCGACTTCCACAGTGGTGAAAAGTGTCGTACAGGCGTGCGAATATCGGCTCATGAGCGATGCACTGCGGCGGGCTGCGGACGAGGTCGTGGCTTTCGCCGCGCAGCCTGTCCACGGCTTGTCCGATGTGTCGCTGCGCGAGGCCGTGATCGCCGCACATGACGTGATGTCGCGGGCCACCGCGGCTCTGGGTCTGCTCGTGCGGGAGGCGCACGGCCGGGATCTGCCACGACGTCAGGACGCGACATCGACGGTCGCGTGGCTGCGAGATCTGCTGCGCATTATGCCGGCGGAGGCACGGCTCCTGATCGCTCTAGGCGAGACGTTGGACTGCCGTCCGAGGCTGGCCGACGCTGTTGTCGCGGGCGTAGTCAACACGAGCCAGGCGTCCGCAATCGGCCGCGTTCTCGCGGACGTACCGGCCGAGGAACCGGCGTTGGTCGACAAGGTTGAAGCGATCCTGGTCGATGAGGCGCGTCAATTCGAGCCGACGATTCTGCGACAGTTGGGCGAGCGCGTGTTAGCGCACATCAACCCGGAGCTAGCCGACGCCCGGCTGCGCGATCGCCTCGAGCGGGAGGAGAAGCTAGCGCAACGACGCCGAGGCTTCACCCTCTCGTCGGATGGACTCGGCGGCACCCGGATAAGCGGAATTCTCGATGCAGAGTGCGCCGCAATCGTCGGGGCCGCTATTGAACCGCTGGCGAAACCGGTGCGCGGCGACGATGGTCCAGACCTGCGTACGCCGGCGGCACGTCGTGCCGATGCACTGGTCGACGTATGCCGAATCGCGCTCGCATCGGGCGGCCTGCCCGACAACGGCGGTCAGCCGCCGCAGCTCAATGTGACCGTCGACTTCGACGCGCTCCGGCGCGATATTGCGATCGGCCAATTGGACACCGGACAACGCTTGTCGCCGGCCGCAACCCGACGGCTGGCGTGCGCCGCGCAGCTCCTGCCCGTTGTGTTGAACGGAAGTGGCGTGCCGATCGACGTCGGACGTAGCCGCCGGCAATACACCGGCGCGGCTCGCGCCGCCGTTGTCCTACGCGACGGCGGCTGCGCCTTCCCGGGATGCGATCGCCCGCCGCGTTGGACAGATGTTCACCACATCGTTGCCTGGCAGCATGGCGGGGCGACAGATCGAGACAACGGTGTCGCGCTCTGCGGTCACCACCATCGGCTCGTTCACGCATCGGCTTGGACGGTTCAGCTCGGAACCGATCGACGACCCGAGTTCATTCCGCCGGCGTATGTCGATCCCAGCCGCACACCTCGCCGCAACAACTACCACCCAGCGAAGATAGGTGCGACTGCTCCGCGCGAAACGGTGGTTCCCGGCGCAACCAGACCACATCGCGACCGGCATTCGTGGCGCCCGCACGTGGCGCATTTCATGCGTGACGCCAATGCATCTGGGCGGCCGCGTGCCAGGGCTTTGCACCCCCGCGACGAACGCAGGGGTGATGCTGGCGCTCCCGGACGACCGGGTGCCGTGGCTTGCCCTGCGCCGACGGGGAAGACGTCACGCCGGCATCGCTGCGAATTGGCGCGGTCACGTGTGCTGGAACGCCGGCGCGTGATGTCACGCCCGGCCCACGTCGACGGCTTGCGAACTTCGTACGGTCAGCGCAGGGCGGCGTAGATGAGCTGGCGCAGCTGGGGTCGGATCGGGTGGTGGCTCGACGGGATCAGTTGGGTGAAGAACGACACCGTGAGTTCCTCGGCGGGATCGATCCAGAACGCGGTGCTGGCGAGGCCGCCCCAGTAGTAGGAGCCCGGCGTGATCGGCACTCGGCCCGGTGTCGGGTCGAGGACCACGGCGAAGCCGAGGCCGAAGCCGATGCCGTCGAAGATCGTTTCGGCGAAGCCGCCGCTGCTGGCGGCCGCGAGATCCTGGCCGCCGGGGAGATGGTTGCGGGTCATGAACCGTACGGTGCGGCTGCCGAGAAACCGTACGCCGTCGAGTTCGCCCTCGTTGAGCAGCATCTGCATGAAGCGCTGGTAGTCGGCGGCGGTACACACGAGTCCGCCGCCGCCGGAGAACTTGCCGGGTCGGGACCGCGCGAAGCCGGCCATCGACGGGAGGTGCACCGCCTTGCCCGTACGGGGGTCCGGCGTGTACAGCCCGGCGAGGCGCGCGGCATCGGCGTCGTCCACCCACCACCGGGCGTCGGTCATGCCGAGGGGTTCGAAGATTCGCTCGGCGCAGAAGTCGGCGAGGCTCTTGCCCGAGATGACCTCCACGAGGCGGCCCAGTACGTCCGTGGCGACCGAGTAGCCCCAGCGTGTTCCGGGCTGGAACAGCAGCGGCATCGACGCCCACAGCTGGCACGCCTCTTCGAGCGTCCCGACGGTGAATGAGTCCATGTTGTCGCCGTTCGCCCGGTAGATCGCGTCGACGGTCGAGGACATCAGAAACCCGTACGTCAGGCCCGACGTATGCGACATCAGATGCCATACGCGAATCGGCTCGATCGCTGGTACGACAAAGGGCCGCGTGACCGAACCCTTGTCGAACACCTTCATGTCGGCGAACTCCGGTAGCCACCGGCTGATCTCGTCGGTCAGCTGGAAATGGCCCTCCTCCCAGAGCATCATCGCCGCGACCGTCGTGATCGGCTTCGTCATCGAATAGACCCGCCAGAGCGTGTCGTCGGCCACCGGAGTCTGCGACTCGAGATCGGCCAGGCCGTACGTCGAAGCGTGCGCGACCTCGCCCTTACGTCCGATCACGAGCTGCCATCCGGCGAGACGGCCGTCGTCGACGTATTCGGCGAAATGCCGGTCGAGGTTGCCGAGCTGGTGCGGATCGAGGCCAACCGAATCGGGTTCGACGGTGGGTTGCATGACGGTGGGTTGCATGCCTGCCTCCGGACGGGTCAGTAACCTGGGCCGGATCAGATCATGGCACTTCGTTGGGCCAGGTCGGTACCCTCGGCCCGCGGGCGCGAGATTCAACCGGGTGCACGGTTCAACCGGGTGCACGGTTCAAATCAGGGGGAGTGGACATGCTTTCGGACGGCCAACTGATGGCTTTCGTGTCGACCACCGATCTCGATCGGGCCCGCGAGTTCTACGCCGACATCCTCGGGCTCACCTTGGTCGAGCAATCGCCGTTCGCCTGCGTGTTCTCGGTCAGCGGGACGACTTTGCGGGTGACTCGGGCCGACGCGGTGGACCCGCAGCCGTACACGGTGCTGGGCTGGATCGTGACGGACATCGAGCGGGAGATTCGCGCGTTGGCCGACCGCGACGTCGCCTTCCATCGTTACGACGGCATGGGCCAGAGCGAGACCGGAGTGTGGACAACGCCCGGCGGCGACCGCGTCGCCTGGTTCTCCGATACCGATGGAAACGTGTTGTCGCTGACCCAATTCGCGTGACACAGTTCGCCTGATCCAGTCCGCGTGACCCAGTCCGCCTGAGGCTGACGAGCAGGCGTCGTGCCGCCGACTTCGCGAGCGCAGGGCGATCCGGCGGGCGATCCGGCCAAGATTGGATCTGCCGGACGACAGCCAGGTTCGCTTTCGCCGACCGCGTGGTCTACTGGCGGCAGATCGGCGACGCGGAGGTCGGCCATGCATCAGGTCTGGACACCGAACTCCATCCCGGCGCGCTGAACCGCCGGTCGCGGCGTCCGTCGACGAACTGCTCGCCGGCGCCTCGGCGCGCGAACCCATGGACAAGCATGTGGATTCGCTGTCCGGTTCGCGGTTCGAGCGGGCCGTGATCGACGGTCGGCCTTACGTCATCAAACACATCGGGTACGACCTCGATTGGCTCGCGCGTGCGCTCGGCGATCGCGATTGTTTCGCCTTGACCATGTGGCGTACGGGATTGCTGCACGCCCTGCCGCCAACGGTCGATCACGCCACCGTCGCAATCGCCTACGATGCGGCGACCGACCGCGTCTCGATACTCATGCACGACATCGGGCGCTGGCTCGTGCCGGCCGGCTCGGACCCCGTACCGCTGACAATCCATCGACAGTTCCTCGAGCACATGGCGGCGATGCACGTCCGTTTTTGGGACTTCGGCGGCATACCCGGGCTTCTCGATCCCGGTGCGCGCTTTATGGCACTCACACCGGAGACCGGCGAGCGCGAAGCGGCCGCCGGCTATGACGATCCGGTGCCGCGCGCGCTCGGCGGCGGCTGGGCGGCACTGCACGCCGCCGCGCCGGAAGCGCATGAACTCGCTCTGGCTCTGGTCACCAACCCCGCCCCCTTGATCGCGGCGTTGGCCGAGACTCCGGCGACGTTGATCCATGGCGACTGGAAATTCGGCAATCTCGGGGCACACCCGGATGGCCGCACCATCCTGCTCGACTGGGGATGGCCCGGTCGAGCGGCACCGCTGACCGACCTGGCTTGGTATCTCGCGGTGAACTGCGATCGGCTGCCCGAGTCGAAGGAGCGGACGATCGTGGCCTACCGGCGAGCACTGGAGGAGCACGGCATCGCAACCGCCGGCTGGTGGGACCGGCAACTAGGCCTCGCGCTCGTCGGCGGTTTCCTGCAGCTTGGCTGGTCGAAGACGGGAAACCCGGCGGAACTAGCCTGGTGGGTCGATCGCGTGGTACCGGTCGCGCGGGGCCTCATGCGGTGACGGTCAACGAACCGTAACCGGCAGCCGCGGCGGGCCCGCAGCCGACCGGGAACGGCTGAGCAGCGGCCGGGTTCGCCAGTTCACAGCGACCTCCGAGGATCATCTTTCGTTGGGCCGAAGGCGCGCATTCATGTTGCCGACATTCGCCGTACGCCGTGATCCACCAGCGTCTGCCTCACCGAACCCACCGCATAGGCGGCGCAAAGGGGCTACGCCCGATGGCTGTTTCCCGATTCGTCTTACTCGCGCGACGTACCGACGAGGATGGTGCGGACGCGCCGCGCGACGACATCAGCTGGATGCTCGTGTCGTCGAACAGCCGCCCGTTGGGCCGCGCCGTCCGGTGGCACCACGACATGGAGGCATGCCTGGCGGAGGTGCACACCGTTCGGGCCCACCTGGACCGGTTGCGCGGCGTGATCAGCGTCGTCAACGCCGGCCGGAACTGGCGATGGCGCGTCGACCTGGACGGCAATCCGGTGGCCGAGGCCAGCCGCGTCTATGTGCGTCAATACGAGTGCGACTACAACATGCGACGATTCCTGGAAGCGCTGCCGATTGCGGACATTCCGTCGACCGTACGCATGGTTCACCGCGGCTCGGACGGCTGAGCGTGGACGCCCAGCCGTCGTCAGGCCGAGCGAGCGTCGCGTGTCGACGTCGCGGACTGCACGGCCGTGCGCGAGTCTTCGCCGCGTCGGGTCAGGAACGGCGCCAGCGCCATCGGCATGTCCCGGACAATCCGCTCGGCGCGGGACTCGGCCGACGTCACCGCCCGCAGGTCGGCCTCGATGTAACCGATCGCAACCTCGGCAGTCCAGGTCACAAGCGAGTCGTCCGGCTGGTCGTCGCGCAGCGCGTGCAACGCCTGCAACTCGGCCATGCGGGCCTGCCGCTGCATGTCGCAGACCTGACGTACGGCCGCGACACCGTGCAGGGCGGCCGCCATGACCTTGACCGCGAAGTCGTCCCGATATCCGGCGGTGCGCTCGGTCGGCTCAGCGATCCAGCGGGCGAGCTCATTCCGGCCCGCGTCGGTGATCTCGTGGATCGTGATGTCCGGCCGATGGTCGGCGCTCGGATCGGGACTCGCCGTGATCAGGCCGTCCTTTTCCATGCGTTTGAGGATCGCGTACACATGGCTGCGCGACGCGCCGCTCCACTGGTCGCCGAGCGTCGCCTCGATTCCGTTGCGCAGTTGCCAGGCGTAGCTGCGCTGCTCGGCGAGCAGCGCGAGCAGCGCATGGGCGTAGGGCACCGAGCCATGGTACGGCTGCGCGCGCGGGCCGGCTGACGGACATGGCCGTTCAGACGAACGTCACGAGCGCGGGCGGCGACCCGGCGACGGGGGACAACCGCGCGCCGGCGCTGATTCTCGACGGCGTGACTCGGGTGTTTCGGGGCCGCGGTGATCGTGGTGTAGCCACCGCTATCGACAAGGTGACCCTCTCCGTTCCGGCCGGCCAGACCGTTGGACTGACCGGGCCGATCGGCTCCGGGAAGTCGACATTGTTCGACGTCATCGCCGGCATCGACCAGCCGGACGCCGGCGTCGTGATCGTCGGCGGCGTGCGGCCGGCCGAGTTGTCCGCCCGCCGGGCCGCGAGCTTCCGGCGACGGATCGGATTCGTCTCGGGCGACGCCGAATTGGTGGCGGCGCTGACGGTGTTGGAGAACGTCGTGTTCCCGCTACTCGTCGAACGGTGCGCGGAGTTGCCCCGCCGCGCCGATCGCCACCGGCGGGCGTGGGAACTGCTCGACGCGGCTGGACTGACCACGGTGGCGGCGGCTCCGCTGGCGCGACTCACCGCCGGCCAGCGTCGCCGGCTTGCGGTGGCCCGGGCGATGGTCATTCGACCGGCGCTCGTACTCGCGGACGAACCGACGACGGGTCTGGATCGGGATGCGGCCGCTGGCGTGCTGGATGTCTTGTTTGGACTCGTCCGCCAGTACGGCAGCACGCTCGTACTGGCAACGCGGGATGACACGGTCGCCGCACGATGCCGCCGCGTCATCGGCCTGCGGGACGGCTCGATCGTCGCCGACCACGTCAACGACGCGGGAACGGCGGCCGTACGTCGCTGGATCGGCCGTCCGGCGCCGTTGTGGTGAGGCGGCTGACGCGCTGGTCGACCGCGGTGTCCACGGCCACGGCGACCGCGACCTGGGTGGCGCTCCGGCAGCTGCGCTCGCGCCCGTGGCGCGTGGTCTCGACGCTCGTCCTGCTGAGTGGGCCGGCCGCACTCGGACACGGGAGTCCGGAGTCGGTGGCCTGGTTATGGATCGTCGTCGGTGTCACGCTCGCGTTCGGCACCGTCGCGGCGATGGTCGACCGCCGAGCCGAAATTGAGCAGCAGCGCCGCCTCGGCCGGTCACGCCTCGCCACTATCGGACATCTCTTCGTCGAGGCGGGCATGTTGGCGCTCGTCGGCGGCATCGTTGGCGCCACTGTCGCCTGGTGCACCACGCCGGCGGCGAGAACCATGGCAGCGGACGCAGTGGCCGCGGACCTGGAAAACGTACCGATCTCGGTCGCCGTTGCGCTGGCCGCGGTCGTCGCGCCAGCATGGTGGGCGTCCCGCCGGCGGCGGCTGTTCCGTGACCTCTCCATTGGCGTTACCGACGTCGACACGGTTACCGATGGCCGTGGCGCCGCTCGCCTTGCCAGCGCGATCGACACCGGCCGGCCGGCCGCGACCCGCGGCCGCGTACGCCTGGCGGTGGCACGCGTGCTGGCCTCGCCAGCACGATCGGTCCCGGCCGTCGCCGCCGTTGCCACCGCCACCGCGATGTCGGTCGTCCACCTGGCAGCGCCGGGACGTGGTCCGAGCGATGCGGTCTGGCGCGCGATCCTGGTCGCGTCCCTGGCACTGGTCGTCGAATACGGATGGCGGACCGCCTCCGACCGTCGCGCCGAGACCGTCGCGCTCGTCCGGCGCGGCGTTCGTCACACCAAGATCGTGAGCATGTTCGGTCGAGAGTCCGCGTGCGTAGGCGTAGTCGGATCGGTCATCGGCGGCGTGGCCGGGCTTACGTGGGTCGATGTGGACCAGGCGGCCGGCCAGCCGGCCCTGACGATCGCGTCGGCCGGAATTGTGGTGCTCACCGTAGCGATGTTGGCCATCGCGTTGACGGTCTCATTCACGGTCGCGTCGGCTGCCGTGCGTGGCACGCTCGAAACGGCCATCGGCCCGCGTCGCTTGTGGACGATTGAATTCGATACGACCGCCTTGACGTTTCGCCGAAAAACGTACGCTCATCAATCGTGTCGCCGCCCGACGTCGAGCCGTGGTCGGCGTGTGCGTCGACTGGCCGTTCGGACGATTGCGCCAGGTGAATCAACATGCCGTGACCTTGTGTCGTCGGATGTTCACTGCCGGTTCAATTCCCCGTCATAGCTGGCAGATGGTGCCGCGCCTAGAGTCGTCCCTGCCAGGAGTCAGTGTCAGGATAGGGACTCCGGCGAGTGACTCACGTGAAGAAGGCCACGATGTGCGGCGCCGCCAGGTGTCGCGGCTTCAGGGGGATGGTCTTGCGCGACGCTTTCGACGTCGGCGATGCCGACCGGACTCAGCACATCGGACGGTTGCATACCGCCGGCGCTACGGCGCGGCCCGACGAGCACGCCGTGCGTGTCAGCAACTTTGTGCTGCGACGCGCGCGGTTCCAGTTGTTGTTCGGTCCCGCCTCGGTCCACCCGTACCGGATGGCCTGGCCGACCACTGCGGACCCGGCGGGCACCCCGCGCGTGGCCGACTGGTACGGCTGGCGGCTGATGGGCGCGAACAATCGCGAGGTCGGCCGCAACGCGATGAGCTTCCTGTCCTACCCGCTGGCTCGGCATGCGGTTTCCCGCCTTCAGCACCATGCAGATCGCCTTGTCCAGCGGACCACGGTCGATCCGGTCACCGGACGATGGAGTTGGCTTCTCGAACTCGACGGGGAACCGGTCGCGGTCAGCGGCCGGTGGTATGAGCGCGACCACGACAGCCGCCAGGGATTGGCCAAGTTCATCGCGTTGCTGCCGGCGGCGTCGCTCACCGACGGCGTTGTCACTCTTCGCGACCGCCGCGGTGCCCCACCGCGGCTGGCCGTCGAGGGCACGCCGTGAGCAACGACGTGCTGGCCCGCGGCGACGACGGCGGTCCGACCATGATGTCGGCGCCACCCCCGGAGCGTCGGACTCTGAAGGCGAACGTCGGGCCGGCCGACCGCGCGTTTCGCGGCATCGCGTCCGGCGGTGGGGCCTTGGTTCTGGTAGTCATGGTCCTGGTCGGCACGTTCCTGGCCTACCGCGCCGCCCAGGCGCTGAACAAGGCCGGCTTCAGCTTCTTGACCACCCAGAACTGGGATCCGGACGGCGGGACCTTCGGCATCGCCGCGATCATGGTCGGGACGATACTTATCGCACTGGTAGCCATCGTCGTTGCGGTGCCGCTGGCGTTGGGAACGGCGCTCTACATCTCGGAGTACGCCCCCGCGCGCATCCGACGCACGCTGATCTCGCTCGTCGATTTGATGGCCGCAGTGCCGAGCATCGTGTTCGGCATGTGGGGATTCATCTTCTTCCAGTGGCGCGTCGTCTACCTGTCGCGGTGGATATCCGACTGGTTCGGCTGGATCCCGATCTTCAAGGTCGATGGCGTCGGCCGCAACGACCCGCTGTCCAGCGCGACCGTGTACACGTCCTCGACATTCATCGCCGGACTCGTCGTCGCGCTCATGGTCGCGCCGATCGCCTGCTCGATCATGCGCGAGGCGTTCAGCCAGGCCCCACCGGGCGAGCGTGAGGGCGCGTACGCACTCGGGGCGACTCGGTGGGGCATGATCCGCAGCGTCGTGCTGCCGTTCGGCCGGGGAGCGATCATCGGCGGCACGATGCTCGGCCTCGGCCGGGCGCTGGGCGAGACGATCGCGGTCGTCCTGATCATCTCGCCGGTGTTCAAGATCCAACCACACATCCTGGAGAACGGCACGAGCTCGATCTCGTCACTGATCGCGAACCTCTATGGCGAGTCGAGCCCGTTCGGCATCTCCGCGCTGATGGCCGCCGGCCTCGCGCTGTTCGCGATGACGCTGCTGATCAACTTCGCGGCCGCGTGGGTTGTCTCGCGATCACGCTCGGGCGCTGTGAGCGACGCATGACCATGCTCGATCGCCAGGACGCAACCGCGGTGAGGACCCCGGGCGGTGCGGTCTCGGCCCCGGTCGGTGCGCCGCCCACCGCCACGCGCATTCCGCCGTCGACGACGGTGCCGCGGCGTCCCGCGGCCCCGACCGAGCAGCGGCGTCGTAGTACCAGCGTGATCCGTACGACGGATGTGCTGGCGATCTTCGGTGCGTTGGCGGCTGCCGCGACCACAACTGGTCTCTTGTGGATGCAGCTTTCGCCCTTCTCCGGGGTGGTCGGCTACGTCGTCACGACCTGGGTGCTGTTCGTGACGTTCTTCGCCGTCCTCGTCTCGTTCGACGAAAACGGTCCGACCGTTCGCGACCGGGTTGCGTCGGTCACCGTGCACTCCCTCGGGCTGGTACTGCTCGCGGCGCTCATCTTCGTCATCGCGTACACATTCTCCGGCGGTTGGCATGCGCTGGTGCACGCGAACTTCTTCACCCAGGACATGCGCTCGACGACGCCACTCGATCCGCTGACCAAGGGCGGCATCACGCACGCCATGGTCGGCACGCTGATCGAGGTCGGCATCGCGCTCGGCATCGCGGTCCCGCTCGGGCTGCTCGGAGCGGTGTTCCTGCACGAGGTCCGCGGACCCTTCCCGCGATTCGTGCGGACGATCGTCGAGGCGATGACCGCGCTGCCCGATATCGTCGCCGGTCTGTTCATCTACGCCACGCTCATCCTCATCCTCGGCCTGGGCTTCTCCGGATTCGCCGCGGCCTGCGCGCTCGCCGTGACGATGCTGCCGATCATCATCCGCGCCGGCGACGTGGTGCTACGCCTCGTGCCCGGTGGGCTCAACGAGGCGTCCTACGCGCTCGGCAGCGGTCAGTGGCGCACGGTGTGGCACGTCCTGCTGCCGACGGCCCGCTCCGGCTTGGTGACCGCGGTGATTCTCGGTACGGCACGCGCCGTCGGCGAGACGAGCCCGGTGCTGCTGACCGCCGGAGTCAACAACTTCATGAACATCAATCCGTTCAGCGGTCCGATGATGTCGCTGCCGCTGTTCGCCTACACCGAAGTGCAGTCGTCGCAGAACGCCGACATCGCGCGCGGATTCGGGGCGGCGTCGGTGCTGCTGGTGCTCGTGCTGGTGCTGTTCGCGATAGCACGGATCATCGGCGGCCGCGGGCCCGGCCAACTCACGCTGCGGCAATTGCGCCGCCGAGAGGTGCGGTCGTTGCGGGACGCGGATCGCTTTGCGAACCGGGAATTCGCGGACTCGCCCGCCGGCTGGCCGCTAACCGCGCCGGGTGCATCAGTGCGCCGCCGTCGGCACCGACGTGAGAGACAGAAGGGTACAGCCTCATGAGCGTCCACCCGATCCGGCCACGACGCCGCGTCGCGGCATTGATCCGGCGGCGTCGCCGCTTCGCGGCGTTCGTCGCCGTCCTGCTGGTCGCGGCCATGAGTTCGACAATCGGCGCCGAGCCGGCCATCGCGGCCACCTACATGCCGATCTCCGGGGCCGGTTCGACCTGGTCGCAGAACGCGATCAACGCATGGAACGGCAACGTCGCGCAGTACGGCATGGTCGTCAACTACACCGGCGTCGGCTCGACCACCGGCCGGTCCGAGTTCAAGCAGGGCACGGTCGACTGGGCTGCGTCCGACATCCCGTACGGCGTGCAGGACGGCAACAACGTCGACCCGCCACCGACCCGTGGCTTCGCCTACATGCCGGACACGGCCGGTGGCACGACGTTCATGTACAACCTGAACATCGGCACGCACCGAGTGACGAACCTGCGGTTGTCCGGCGAGATCATCGCGAAGATCTTCACCGGCATCATGACGAAGTGGAACGACCCGGCGATCGCCCGGGACAACCCGGGGCTGACCCTGCCGACTATCAAGATCGTCCCGGTCGTGCGGTCAGACGGCTCGGGCTCGACGGCCCAGTTCACCCAGTGGATGATCGCGACCGAAGGCTCGTACTGGACGGCGTACTGCGGGAAGGTGCATCGCAATCCGTGCACGCAGACGTCGGCGTATCCGACCGTGCCCGGCATACGCGCGCAATCCGGCGACCTTGGCGTGTCCGGCTACGTCAAGCAGAAGCAGGCGGTCGGTGCGATCGGCTACGTCGAGTACTCGTACGCGCTCCAGACCGGCTTCCCGGTCGCGAAGGTGCTGAACACGGCCGGCTACTACACCGAGCCGACCGCCGGCCACGTCGCGGTGTCGCTGCTCGCGGCACAGATCAATATGGACAAGAGCAATCCGAATACGTACCTGACCCAGAACCTTACGAACGTCTACAAGAATCGCGACTCGCGCACGTACGAGCTGTCGTCCTACTCGTACATGGTCCTTCCGACCACGACGGACAACAACTTCACCACGACTAAGGGGTTCACGCTCGGCGATTTCGGCAAGTACCTGCTGTGCGAGGGGCAGAGCCAGGTCGACGCGCTCGGCTACTCGGCACTGCCGATCAACCTGGTCGAGGCCGGTTTCGCGCAACTGCAGAAGATACCCGGCGCCCAGGTTCCGACCGCGACCACAGCGATCATCAGATCCTGCAACAACCCGACGTTCTCGACGAACGGCACGAACACGCTGGCGGTCAACGACCCGAAGCCGCCGCCGTGCGACCGTCAGGGGCCGACCCAATGTGCGACCGGCACCGGCGGCGCACCGACGGGAACTCCGATCAACCCGGGCGCGCAGGGCAGTGGCAACGGCAACGGAGCGACCGGTAACGGCAATGGCGCGACCGGTGCACCCGGGTCTGCCACGAACGGGACGCCAGGCGGCGCCGTCAATGCGGGCGGCGTACCCGCCGGGAGCAATCCGACCAGCGATGCCGGCTGCGATCCGGACAGCGGCACCTGCAGCTCGGAAGGCACAAGCGCAGCGGACGCGACGAACGGACCGCAGCAGGTCGACGGCGTTCCCGTTTCCGCGTCGACCGACCTTGGTGGCGGGCTACGCACGACACTCATGGTGCTCGCGGCGGTCTTGTTGCTCGGTGTGTGTCTCGTACCTCCCCTGATCGCGCAGGCGGTCACGAGTCGACGCGCCCGGCGCAACCCGTTCGGCGGAGGACAGCAGTGAGGCGGTGGGCAATGCTGGGGTCCGTCATACGGCGGTCGGCAACGCAGCGGTCGGCAAGGCGAGGCACGTTCCGATTGAGCCGGACGGGACGGGTTCGTGCGGCCAGTGCGGTCGTCGCCGCGATGGCCGCCGTCGCGTTGGTCACCACCGGAGCGCCGGCGCGTGCGGCCGGACCGAACGACCAGATCACCGGCAGCGGACAGACCGACTCGGCGCTGACGGTCTCGTGGGCGCAAGGCATTCTCGGCGCGGACAACAAGACGGTTGTCAAACCGCGCGATCCGGCCAGCCCGCTGTCGTTCATGTATCCGGACTTCCAGAACCTGAAAGTCACCGTCAGCCAGACCACGAACCTCGTGCACCAGTCGCTGCTGGTGACGTGGACGGGCGGCAAATCGACCGTCGGCGGCGGCAACTTCCAGGGCGACTTCCTGCAGATGATGCAGTGCTACGGCGATGCCAACACCGGCCCGGACCCGGAAGGCTGCGAATTCGGCTCAACCGGAATCCTGCACGACGGCGTCGTCAATCCGGGGATCGGCAGCCGGGGCGGCCCGATCTGCGTGAAAGGCGCGGTGCCAAGCCCCGAAA
Organism: uncultured Actinomycetota bacterium; assembly: GCA_963724705.1. Taxonomy (GTDB): domain Bacteria; phylum Actinomycetota; class Actinomycetes; order Mycobacteriales; family Micromonosporaceae; genus DASQPR01. Next base: position 177,036 of record CAVRVS010000001.1, on the reverse strand, counting down.
ATCCGCCGATGACGGCGGACGGTTCCGTTCCGAATAACGGCTGCGATACCCAAGAGCCAGCCGATCTGTCGCACATCGACCCCGGGCCGGGTGCTTCCAACACCTTCTACGACATTCCGTTCGTGCCGGTCACCGACCCGACCCGGAAGGTCTACAACGCGACGACCGAGTTCTACGACTCGGTCAACACGAACGAGGTCCAGGAGGCCAGTACCGACACGGACGGCACTGGCCATCAGCTCTTCCAGACGCTCACGTCTATCGAGTCGCCAGGGTTGGGTTGCGGCGCGCTCGAAGCGAACGGGCAGACGCGCAACTGCTGGTTGGTCATCGTGCCGCGGGGCGAATTCAAGCCGAACGGCTGGCACATCAACACCAACCTCGTCAACGGTGCGCCGAACTTCGTGACCGACTCGCCGCTTGGCGCCTCGAACTGGGCCCAGCGTATCCAGATCCACCTCGGCTTCGATCCGCTCAAGCCGAACTGCCCGATCGGCTCAGTCAAGGAGCGCCAGACCGTCGGCACACAGTTGATCGCCCGGGCGGTGTTCTCCTGGCAGCTCGCACTGAACCAGGCCGCGGACTGCAAGACCGTGTACGGCTACGCCAAGACGCCGGAGCCGACCGACACGACGCAGCTTTCCGACACGAGCGGTGGTTCGGCCGGCCTCGCGTTCACCACGATCCCGATCGGGAGTGAAGCCAGCCGCATCAACGGCGGCGGACCGCCGCCCAAGGTCCCGCCGCTTGTGTACGCACCGGTGGCGGCGTCGGCGCTCACCTTTGGCGTCAACATCAATCTGGCATCCGGGTTCCAGTCCACCCCGATCAAGCTGACGCCACGGCTGGTCGCGAAGGCGCTCACCCAGTCCTACAAGCAGGATCTGCCCGATTTCGCGCCGAGCATGGGTGCGAACGGACCGGAATGGGCGAAGAACAATTCGCTCAGCATCCTCACGGACCCGGAGTTCCGGAAGCTGAACCCGCAGGTCGTCGGATCAACTGGTTCCGGCAATCCGATCGCGCCGCTGCTCACGGCCGATGCCTCGGCCATTAATCAGCAGGTGTGGGCGTGGGTCGATGCGGATGCGTCAGCGCGGAAATGGTTGAGCGGCACCCCGGACGAGAACGGCATGGTCATCAACCCGGAGTACCAGACGCTCCGGCTCGACAAGGCACCGATCGACTCCTATCCGCGGGCGGACTCGACGTCGTTCAGCCTCGGCACGGACAACAGCCAAACCCCGCCGAAGGACGAGATCCGCAACTCGCTCGATCTTCTGCCGTACGTCAACGATTTCGAGGATGCGGCCGGCCGCGTGGCAACGGGTAACAATCCCGAGGGCGCGGCCTGGGACAACACAAAGCTCGCCCCGGATGGCACGACCGGCTTCTGGGGCAACGGCGGCCCCGAGCCGGCCCGTAGCACGTTCATGTGGGGGATCACCGACTCCTCGAACCTCGCGAGTTTCGGCGCAATCCCGGCCGACCTCTGTGATGCGAGCGGGGCCAACTGCGTGAGCCCGGACACCGCGACCGTCACGGCCGCGCTCAACGGCGCGAAGCCCGATAGCACCGGTCTGCTCCACATCGACCCGGCCAAACCCGGCGCCAACGCCTATCCACTCGTCGACGTCACCTACGCCGCCGTCCGCGCAACCCTGGACCCGGCCGCGTTGGTCGACTACGCGACGCTGATTGTCTTTGCCGCCGGCGCCGGCCAGACGCCCGGCGTGCTGCCGGGCCAATTGCCGCCCGGGTATCTGCCGCTGCCCGAGAAGCTCAAGTCCCAGGCCGCGGCCGGCGCTGTGGTGTTGCTTGCGCTCGCGGTCGCGCAGACATCGCCGACCCCGAGGCCGACGACGCGCACGACGACGCCGCCCGCCGGCTCAACTGGGGCCGGAGGCGGTGGAGGTACGACCGGCGGGGCGACGCCCACCGCGACGGTGAGTCCGCCCGGTTCGGCATTGACGCCGACGCCGTCGCCGGGGCCGGAGACGATCAGCCAGGGACCGACGACTCCGGCGGCCAAGTCCACACCGCAAACGCCGATCGGAGCGGTGCGGTGGGTGCTGCTGACCGTGATGATCGTCGGCTTGGTCGGCGCGATCGGCACCCCCGTCATCCGCGTCGCGCTCGGGCGCCGGTCGTGAACCGCATCGGGTCGAGGTTGTTCATGGCTTCTTCATGTTCGCGTGAGCGGAGATACCTCTGTCCGACGTGGAGCGCCGGTGTCGCACGACCAAATGTCACCGCACGATGAACCTGGCCAGCTTGGCTCATGAGCCGGCCTGATTTTCCCCCGTACGAAGGGAAGCAGATGATCAAGAAACACAACCCGAAACGATGGTTCACCGGCAGCCTGATGATGGCCGCCGCGACCGTCGGGCTCGTGGTCGGCGTCGCCGGCCCGGCGTCCGCCGATCCGGGGACCACGTACGCCACGGTCGGGTCGGACACGATCCAGGACATCATGAACACGTTCGCCACCGCGACCGGTGGCGGAAACCTCGGCTCGTGGGACGCCGTCAACCCCGGCGACCCGGCAACCCCGCATGACCTCATCAACCCGAAGCCCGGCTGCAGCATGACCCGGCCTAACGGCTCGGGCGAGGGCCTGGCCGCGCTCCGCAAGTCGATCAACCCTTCGACAGGGGCCGCGCAGTTGGCCAACCCGCCGGAGCCGGGCTGCATCGACTTCTCCCGTTCGTCGAGCGGTCCGGGCACCAACCAGGCCAACAACGGCGATCTCGTCTACATCCCGTTCGCCCTCGACGCCGTGACGATGGCGACCGGTCCGGCGACGGCCGTCACCGGCACCTCGGACGATGCGGTCGCGACGCACATCACCAATGCCGACAGCTTTACCGTCGCCCAGCTCACGTCGCTCTACCACGACTGCGCACCGACCACCGTCGGCTCGGTCACGTACGACCCGAACGCTACGCTGACCACTCCGCCAGCCCCGGGTGACGTGGCGATCCACCTCTACATCCCGCAGCAGGGCTCGGGCACGCGCAACTTCTGGGCTGCCACGCTCGGCAACTTCAACAACACGACGCTGCCGACGTGCGTTCACGACCACTCGGTGCTCACCCCGGCCGAGTCGGTCCAGGAGCACGACGGCACGATCTTCGCCCAGGATCCGGACGGAGTCGGACCGTTCTCGATCGCGCAGTTCATCTCGCAGGGCAACGGTCACAACGACCGTCGTCACCACGTCGCCATCCACAGCCTCAACGGGATCGCGCCGCTGACCGGCACCTCGCTGAACACGGCATTCCCGATCACCCGTGAGGTCTACGACGTCGTGAAGACGAGCCGGGTCACGACCGGCAGCGCGGACTTCGACCCCGGTCTGGCGAGCATCCTCGTCGGCACGTCAGCGAAAACGTGCGCAACGCTGACCATCCGTAGCTTCGGTTTCGCGCCGCTGACCGGCGCGCCGCTCGGCCACACCTGCGGCCAGGTGGCAACGAACCTGCGGGCGTTCGCCCCAGGGACGGTCTGACACACGGGTCGAATGAGCCACCTCGGACCCCGCGGCACGAACTGAATCGTCCACCACCGTTCGGTGTCTGCCGGACACACACCGGCAGACACCGAACCCCTGAGATCCCCGCCGCACGGGGACCGTGTGGGGCTGCGCAGCAGGCGCGTCCCCCCAACACAGAAAGCGAGGATACTCCTCGATGAAAGCGATCCACCTGAAACGCAAGGCGGTGCTCGCCGGCCTGGTCGGCGTGGCCGCCTTCGGCGCGGCAATGCTCGCGCCGACCGCGGCGCAGGCGAACGTGCCGAACCCGCCCACCGGGAGCGAGCCCGGCAACCTGCAGGCCGTCCCAGACCACGGCGCTTCCAGCCTGAGCCCGACGTTCCACACGACCGATGGTTGCCCGGTCGGCTTCCAGGCCACTGCGAATCTGACGGCCTGGGACGATGCTGGAATTCAGCAGAACCTGTCCGACGCTGTTCCGTCGACGTTGACCGGATCTGCGTTCAGCGTCGGCACTCAGGGAGGGGTGTCGATGGCCGACATCCTGGCGGTTCTCAGCCCCGAGGGAAGTGGGGCTGGAGCCGGCAACGGTGGCGGTGAGACGTTCGAGTTCGTGATCCAGTGCAACGCGAGCCTCACGTCGTTCGTTAACGTGCAGTCCACGTTCATCACGTTCTCGGCCGACACCCTGTCGTGGACGAGCAGTGCCACGCCGCCCGGTGGCGGCGGGTCTGGCCCGGTTGCCACGACGACGACGCTCTCCGCGTCGCCGCTGACCGCTCTGGCGGGCAATGACGTGACGCTCACCGCTAACGTCAGCGGCGCCGGCGCGGCCGGTAACGTCGAGTTCTTCGACGGCGCCGTGTCGCTCGGCACGCAGGCTGTGGCGGCCGGCAAGGCTGTTGACACCATCAATACGCTCGCCGTCGGCGATCACCCGATCACCGCGAAGTTCGAGCCGACCGACACGACCGCCTTCGGCGCGTCGACGTCGGACGCCGTCACGGTGCACGTCGTTCCCAACAACGGCGACACCGGTACGGAAGCGATCAACGTGAACGTGCCGCTGCAAGAGGGCGTGTTCACGATGACCGTCGACCCGAACGCCGTCAACCTCGTGAACGTCCCTGGTGACGGCACCAAGTTCGAGTCGACCGGGAACCTCAGCCCGGTCACGGTGTCCGATGGTCGTCAGCAGAGCGTGCCCGGTTGGAGTGTCTCCGGTCAGGTGAGCGACTTCGCCAACGGTGCCCTCACGTTCACCGGTAACGACCTCGGCTGGACGCCGCAGGTCACCGCGCAGGACCCGGCCGGCGATGTCGTTGCCGGTGCTGCGATCGTCGCTGGCGCCAACCCCGGCCTGCACCAGGGCGGCGCTCTCGCGAGCGCGGCCGCGGGCAAGGGTTTCGGTTCCTCGACGCTCGGTGCCGGACTCGACCTCGTGGTTCCGAACACCACCAAGCCCGGCGCGTACTCCGCAACCCTCACGGTCACGGCGGTCGAGTCGGCCAGTTGATGCACAACGGCCTCGTCGCGGGCTGATCTAGCGCGCGGTGAAGTCGGGGGAGGAGACGCGCGGCGAACGCCGCGCGCCTCTTCCCCACAACCGCGTGTAAGGGAACTTCATCCGTTTGCTGACCGTCCCGAGGCGGTCGACCGTATCGCTCCTGAATGGACGTGTTTGTGATGACGCCTCTCCGCTTGACGCGTCGGTGGCGCCGCATAGCGCTGCTGGCGGCCGGCTTGTCGGCCGGTGCCGCGATCCTGCTGGCGGCGGGCCCGGCCGTGGCCGATCCCGTTGGCCCGACGCCGGCGCCGACGAAAGCGCCGGCGACAAAACCAACGCCCGCGCCGCCTGGATCGATGCCGCAGGGATCAATTACGTGGTCCGTGCAACCGTCGTCGGCGAACGGCCCGGACCGACGGAGCACGTTCACGTACACGAATCTCAAACCCGGCACGGTCGTAACTGATCATGTCGCCGTCACGAACTACAGCAAGATGCCGGTGACGTTCCAGATCTACGCCACCGACGCGTTCGAGACCTCGACCGGATCGCTCGGCCTGTTGGCGGCCAAGGACAAACCGGCCGACGTCGGATCGTGGGTGAAGTTCCTCAAGAACTCCGTGACCCTCGCACCGTCGGCCAGCGCGATTGAGCCGTTCACCTTGACGGTTCCGGCCAGCGCGACTCCGGGTGATCACACGGGCGGCATCATCGGCGCGGTCCGGGTTTCGGCGCCGGGGGCCGGTGGGAGCCAGGTGATCGTCGACCGTCGGATCGCGGCGCCGCTATACCTGCGGGTGCTCGGTCCGCTGCATCCCGCACTCGCGGTCGAGTCGGTGAGCACGTCGGGCTACCACGGCACGATCAATCCCTTCGACGGCGGCGGCAGCACGGTCTCGTACACGATCCACAACACGGGCAACGTCCGACTGAACACGGCTCAGGTGGTCACCCTGACCGGGCCGTTCGGGATCACCCTCGCCACCGCGCATCCGAAGGCGCTGACCAACCTGCCGCCCGGCCAATCGCTGCGCATCACCCAACACTTGTCCGGCGTGTTCCCGGCCGGTCCACTGACTGTTCACGTGCACCTCGCGCCGTCCCAGGTCGTCGGCATGCCATCGGGCGCTCCGCCGGCCATCGTGTCGCACACCGCGGGCATCTGGGCCACACCCTGGCCGCAGCTGGGAATGTTGATCATCCTGGTGGGGCTGGGCTTCGGTGTGCGGTGGTATCTGCGGTGGCGGCGGGTGCGTGCCCACAACGTCGTGGCGGATGCTGTTGCGCAGGCTCGACGTGAGACCGCCGAGAAACTTTCCCAGACCAAGGCGGGGTCGACGAAGGCTGAGACGGTCGGTGTCGGCGCGGGTCCGGGCGGAGGCGGGCGAGAAGCCGATCCACGGGAGAAGGAATGACGGCGTCAGCGCACCCAACGTCATCGGCGGCCGGATGTGACCGGCCGCGCCATCGAGGCGTCCGTGCCACGGCGGCCGTCGACGGTGGCGTGAGCTCGACCGTCGTGGTTCGCGGACGGAGGCACGGATGACGTTGGTCGGCACCCGGCCCGCTGATCGCCGGAACGCGGGATCGCTGGGCGGCGCCGACGGCGACCGGGATAGCGCGGACACCGGCGGCGACGGCGGTGATCGATGGGCGCCGATGTCATTCCGGAAACCGCCCCGGTTGCTGTCGCCGTCGGTACGCGTCGTGTCGACCGCGATCATGATTCTGTCGGCGGTGCTACTGAGCTTCGCCCTGTACGTCGGGGCGATCTCGGGGCTGCACTACGACCGGGCACAACGGCAGGCGTACGCGAATTTCCGTACCGACCTGGCCAACGCGGTCGCGCCAACGGGACAGACGCAGCCCGGACATCCGAACAAGCTGCTGCGGCTCGGCGCGGCGGTCGCTGTCCTGGACATTCCGGCGCTCCACCTGAAGGCGGTGGTGTTCGAAGGCACGACCGGCGGAGTGCTGCAGAACGGTCCCGGGCACCTACGCGACACACCGCTGCCCGGGCAGGCCGGCACGAGCGAGATTCTGGGACGCGCGGCCGCCTACGGTGGGCCATTCCAGGGGCTCGGCCGCCTGATTCCGGGCCAGATCCTCACCGTGATCACCGGTCAGGGTACGCAGAAATACCAGGTTCTCGATGTACGACGGGCCGGTGACCCGCTGCCGCCACCGCCCGCCGCCGGCGGGGGGCGCCTGATCCTGGTGACCGCGGACGGTGCGCCCTTCGCACCGTCGGGTGTGCTGCGCGTCGATGCCGATCTTGTCTCGCCCGTCATGAGCAGCGTGCCGCTCGTGTTCGGCGCGGCGCAGCTGCCGCCGGCGGAGCGCGCGATGGCAAGCGACTCGTCGGCCTGGTACGTGCTGGTGTTGTGGGGCCAGGCGTTGCTGCTGGCGGCCGGCCTGATCACCTGGGCCCGGACGCAATGGGGCGGATGGCAGACGTGGATCGTCGCCGTACCCGTTATCGGGTTCTTCAGCCTGGCTGTCGCCGACCAGATCACCCGGCTGTTACCGAACCTGATGTGACCGAGTGAATCCGATGGACGAGGATACCTTTCCCGTGAGCGCACGAGTGAACGACGACACAGCCACTGCTGCGACGGTCGCCGGGGCACCGGATGTCCGGGCGGACGACACGACCGAGTTCGATCCGGTGCCGTCCATCCCGGAGATGCGCGCCGCCGACCGATGGCCGTCGGCCGGAATCTCGGCCATGCCGCTCGCCGGCCTTGATGCCCGCGAGATCACTGCATGGTTCGGCGACCATCAGGTATTGGATCGCGTGTCGCTGGCGATGGTGGCCGGACAGGTCACCGCCTTGATCGGTCCGTCGGGATGCGGAAAGTCGACGTTCCTGCGCATCCTGAACCGGATGCACGAGCTCATCCCGGCCGCGTCGCTCGCAGGCGAGGTGCTGCTCGACGGCATCGACATCTACGACGCGTCGCGTCGCCTGACCGACGCCCGCCGGCAGATCGGCATGGTCTTCCAGAAGCCGAACCCGTTCCCGGCGATGTCCATCTACGACAACGTCGTCGCCGGACTCCGACTGACGGGCCAGCGGGCCAGCCGTGATGAGAAGGACCAGCTGGTCGAGGAATGTCTCACGAAGGCGGGCCTGTGGCGGGAGGTCCGGGACCGCCTGCGCGAGCCGGGCGGTGCGCTCTCCGGCGGCCAGCAGCAACGGCTGTGCATTGCCCGGTCGCTCGCGGTGCGGCCGCGCGTGCTGTTGATGGACGAGCCGTGTTCGGCGCTCGACCCGACCTCGACGCGGGTGATCGAGGAGACGATCCGGGAGTTGGTGGCCGAGGTGACGATCGTGATCGTGACGCACAACATGCAGCAGGCGCAGCGGGTCAGCAACCAGTGCGCGTTCTTCCTGGCCGAGCAGGGGACGCCGGGATACATCGTCGAGCACGGCGCCACCGAAGCGATGTTCGACTCACCGCAGGATCCGCGTACGGCCGACTATGTCCACGGCCGCTTCGGGTAGTGCCCACAGCCGCTTCGCTCGACGCGGCGGGAACGTCGCTCGACCGCCGGAGCGGATCGGTAACCTGTCGCCATGACCGATCCGGACTGCATCTTCTGCAAGATCGTCGCCGGCGATATCCCATCGACGCGGGTCGACGAGGACGACCGGACGCTTGCGTTCATGGACGTGAGTCCGGCGACGCGCGGGCACGTGCTGGTCGTCCCGAAGCGGCACCACCGCGACCTGCTCACGATCGATGCCGGTGACCTAACCGCGTGTTCCCTGATGGCACAGCGCGTCGCCGGTCGTGTCGTCGAACGGCTCGGTGCGGACGGTGTCAATGTGCTCAACAGCTGTGGCGCGGCGGCATGGCAGACGGTGTTTCACTTCCACCTGCATGTGATCCCGCGTTACGCCAACGACCCGGTCCGGGATGCGTTGAAACTGCCGTGGGTGCCAGCGGCCGGTGACGCCGACGATATCGCCGCGGCGGCCACCGAACTCACGGCCTGACCGGCCCGTCGGCCGTCGCCTGATCGGCATCGGCGTTGGCATCGGTCTCGACATCGGTCTCGGCATCGGCATCGGCATCGGCCACCTTGACCGAGATCGCGGCCGCGTTTGCGGCCGGCGACGTGACCGGGAACGCCGGTACGGGACCAAGTGCGGTCAACGTGACGGCCGCCCCGGCGGCGACATGGCCGGCGCCGGCGATCCGTACGCGTAGCGGAGTGCCGCCGTCGGCCGGCCGTACCAGCATGATCGTGTCGTGGCCGAAGTAATGGATCTCCTGCACGCGCCCGACGACGCCAGCCACCGCGGACCCGGCGTCGACCGATTCACGGCCAAGCTCGTGACGAGTAGCGACCCGGATCTGTTCCGGACGTACGATCGCGACGGCTGGCCGATCCTCGAGTCCGGTGAGTCCCTCGATGGCCGACGGTGACCCGTTCTGTAGCGCGAGCGCGCCGAGTGCCGTGTGAATCCGGCCGTCGTGGACGCGACCCGGCACGACGTTGGCCTCGCCGAGGAAACCGGCGAGGTCGACGTCCGCCGGCCGGTCATAGAGCTGTTGCGGCGCACCGATCTGGGCGATGACGCCGTCGCGCAGCACCGCGACGCGGTCGGCCATCGAGAGCGCTTCGTCCTGGTCGTGCGTCACCAGCAGTGCGGTCGCGCCGGCCGTACGCAGCGCAGTGACGACGTCCGCCCGTACGCTGGCCCGCAGCGCCGCGTCGAGCGAGGAGAACGGCTCGTCGAGCAGAACGATCGCGGGGTTGATGGCCAGCGCGCGGGCGAGCGCCACCCGCTGCTGCTGGCCGCCGGAGAGCTGGTGCGGATACCGGTGGCCGAGGTCGGCCAGCCCGACCAGGTCCAGCAGTTCGTTCACCCGGCCACCGCGGCGAGCGGCCCGATCGAGGCCGAAGGCGACGTTCCCGGCCACGGTCAGGTGTGGAAAGAGAGCACCTTCCTGCGGTACGTATCCGACCCGGCGCCGCTCGGGCGCGAGGTGCCGGTGCCCGTCGTCGACGATGCGGTCGCCCATGGTGACCGTGCCGGCGTCGGCCCGCTCGAATCCGGCCAGCACACGCAGCAGCGTCGTTTTGCCGCTGCCGGACGCACCGAGGATCGCGGTCAACGAACCGGTCTCGATGGCGAGGTCCACGCCGCGCAGCACGGAATGCCCGCCGTACGACTTGTGCACGCCCCGCACGTCGAAGCCGGTCATTGGCCAGCCCCCGTTTCCGTCGAGGCGGCGCCGGTCAACGGAGCGGCGGTCAACGCAGTGCCCGTCGACCGGCGGGACGGCAGGCGGTCGAACCATCGGCCGATCAGGTAACTCGGAATCGCGGCGATGGCGACCAGCGCCACCGCGTACGGAGCAGCGGCCCCGTACGACGCGTCGTGCTGATAGGCCCAGAACTGCGTGGCCAACGTTTCCACGCCGGTCGGCACCAGGATCAGCGTGGCTGTCAGTTCGGTGACCGCGGTCAGGAACACGAGACAGAAGGCCGCCGCGAGGCCCGGGGCGATCAACGGGATCGTGACTCGTACGAGCACCGCCGCGGGACGGCGGCCGAGCGACCGGGCCACCTCGTCAAGGCGCGGCGGCGCGAGGACAACCGATGCCCGTACGGCGACGAACGCCAGCGGGTAGAACAGGATGGCGTACGCCACGACGAGCAGCTCCGGGGTCTGGTAGACCCAAGGAGCGTAGTGGATCGCGTAGAACACCGCGGCCAGCGCGATCACCAGACCCGGCAGCGCCTGCACCACGAGTGTGCTGCGTTGCAAGATTGCGGCGACACGACCGCCCCGACGCACGGTATAGAGCGCGACCGGCAGCGCCAGGATTGTCGCGAGCGCGGCCGCTGCGGCGCTGTACGCGGCCGTGTGCGCGGCCGCCGCGATCATGGACACGCCCGGCAGCGTGGTCGCGTGCGACTGCGTCATCCAGTAGGTGAGCACCGCGGCCGGCAGGCCGAGCGCGAGCGCGGCCAGCGCGGTCAGACCGAGTAGCGCCGGCGCCGTCCAGCCGCCGAGCCGACGCCGTGCCGGCATCCGGCTGGCCTGGCGCGACGCCGCCAATATCCGGCCGCGGCCGCCACGGCCGGAGCTGAGCAAGCCTTCCGCTCCGAGCGCGACCAGGCCGAGCGCGACGAGCGCCAACGAGAGCGCGCTCGCCGCCGGCCCGTTGAATCCGATCTGGAACTCCGTGAAGATCGTGGTGGTGAACGTCTGGAAGCGGAGGATCTCGAACGCGCCGAATTCGGCAAACAGCGTCAGGCATACGACGAGGCCGCCGCCAAGCAGGGCCGGGCGAAGCGAGGGGAGTGTGACTCCTAGGAACGTGCGAACGCGTCCACGGCCGAGGCTGCGGGCCACTTCCTCCTGCGCCGGGTCGGCACCGCGAAGCGCAGCCGCAACCGGCAGGAACACGAGTGGGTAAAGGCCGAGCGTCATCACCAGCACGGCACCCCACAGCCCGTGGACCGACGGAAAGATCGACGACCAGGCGTACCCGGTGACGAAGTCCGGGATCGCGAATGGCAACACAAGCAGCACTGCCCACACACGACGGAGCGGCACGTTCGTCCGCTCGACCACCCACGCGGCCGAAACGCCGATCGTCGTGCACGCCGCGGTGACCAGCACCGCGAGTTCGACCGTATTGCGCAACAGCTGCCACGTCAGGCTCCGGAAGAGCAGCGTGCGGACCTCGCCCCAGCCGGCCTGGCCGGCCTGCAAAACCAGGAAGACCAAGGGCAGCAGGACGAGTACGGCGACGGCAACCGACAACGCGGCAAGTACCGGCCGGCGCCGCTGCCGTCGCCACCGGCGGGACGACCCGGTGGCAGCGGCTGAGCTGGCGCTGTCGGTGACGGTGCTGCCGCCGCCGGGCGCGGTCGCGAGGGTCACAACAACTGAGCCTGCTGCAAGAGCTGAACCGCGTGTTGTCCGTTGCCAAGGTCGCCGATCGTCAGCGGCGCCGGCTGCAGGCTGTCCAGCGGCTGCTGGCCATCGGTAGCGAGCACCCCCGACCCGACTGGGTACTCGAAGCTGTCGCTGGCCGCCATGACTTTCTGGCCGGCCGCGCTGGTCAGAAACGCGACGAACTTCTGTGCGGCAGCCTGGTGCTTGCTCGACTTGAGGACGCCGGCGCCGGATACGTTGATCAGGTAGCCGGGATCCTGCGGAGTGAAGAGCGCGAGCGCCGAGTGCATCGCCGCGCCGTTGAGTGACGCCCGCAGGCGATACCAGTAGTACGTGTTGATGAGGCCCATCTCGACGTCGCCAGAGTTCACCTTCGCCACGATCGTCTCGTTGTCCGGGTAGTCATGGCCCTTGAGATTAGCCTTCATACCGGCGAGCCACGTGAGTGCACCCTGGTCACCGGCCGTCTTTGCGACCGATGTCACGATCGGCTGGAAATCGGTCTCGCCGGGCGCGAAGGAGATCTTGCCGTGCCACTTCGGATCGGCCAGGTCCATGACGGATTTCGGGAGTTGAGCCGGCGTCATCTTGTCGGTGTTGTAAACGATCGCGCTGACCCGGGCCGAGACCCCCACCCAGTCGCCGGCCGGGGAGCTGTACTTCGCCGGTACGGACGCGAGTGTGGTCGCCTCGATCGGAGCAAGCAGTCCCTTGCCGGACAGCTCCGCGAGCGCGGGGGAGTTCTCCGTGTAGAACACGTCCGCCCGGGATGCCCGGCCCTCCTGCTCGATCTGCTGGGCGAGCACGGTCTCATCGTCACTGCGTACGTTGACCTTGATACCGGTCGCCGCCGTGAACGCTTTCACCAGCGCGCCGGTGGTCTGCTCATGCTGTCCGTTGTAGAGCGTGATCGTGTCGCCCGAGCCGCCGGCGGCGCCCGTGGCGGTCGACCCCGATCCGGAACTTCCGCACCCGGCGAGGCCGATCGCCGCTACCGTGAGAAGTGCCGCCGCCACGCCGATTCGCGGGCGTTGCGCCAGGCGTCGCCGCAACCGCATCCTTGGATTCCTTCCGTCCGTCCCATGGTTGCCGCCGACCGACGGCACATCGCGACATCCTGTCAGAACAGCTTAGGTTAGGCAAACCTAGCTTAGTGTCGCCTCAGGCGGACGGTCTTGGGGACATACGCCCGCCCGAAAGGGTACGGCGTACGCGCTGGGATCCCGGCGCCGTTGACCGTGCGTACGCAGGCCGGGACACTTCCGGTGTGTCCGAGTGGATTTACTTTCTGCACCCGCCGCGAGAGAACTTCGCCGCGACTATGACCGAGGCCGAGGGTGCGGTCTTCGCCGAGCATTTCACCCGGCTGCAGCGGTTGCTCGTGGAGGGGACGCTGATCATGGCCGGGCCTACGCTCGGACCGACGAACACCGGGCATCGCCGTGATCGAGGCGCCGGACGAAGCAACCGCGCGTCAGCTCATGTTGGACGACCCGGTCGTGGCCAAGGGGGTCGTGCGCGGCGAGTTGCGCCCGTTCCGTGTCTCGCTGCTGCGGGGCCGGGACTGAAGCCGGGCCGCTACTGACGCAGAGCCGGGACGGCCGGCCTACGCATGGGCCGACCGACGTTGCCCGGCACGCCCCGGTCGCCGGCGGCAGCCGCGCTGGTGGCCATCGATGGACGACCATCGGCAAATCGGTGCGCATGCTGGCTGAGCGGTAGGGTGATCGCCATGGAGCATGAGGGCCTCGCGGTCTCGGTCAAGCGCGCACCGACCGAGGCCGTGGTGTCCCTACAAGGTGCGATCGACATGTCGAGCGTCGCCCAGATGAGCTCGGCGGTGGAGCGTCTGCTCGTCGATGCGCCGCCGCGCGTCGTGCTCGATATGGCCGGAGTCACCTTCTGCGATTCGCAAGGCCTCGGGACGTTGGTCTCGTTGAGCCAGAAGGCCCGGATGGTGCAGAGCGTGCTCGTCCTCACAAACGTCGGTGACTTCCTGCAGCGTGTGCTGGACGTGACCGGCCTGCGGCCGGCCCTGCACATCGTCTGAGCCCGCGCCGCCTCACGAGCTCCGGCTCCACCGGGTCAGAACGTCGCCGGCCGTATCTCACCGGACGATCCACCACCCGGCATACCACGCGGCACCGGCGCCCGGAACTTGCCGACGGCACACTCCAGCACAGCGATGGCCGCACCGACATCGGGTTTCTCCGCCCGCAGGAGCGCCAGCGCAGAGTCGACCGAAGCCCCGAGCGCCGTCGCGCTCTCCGCCGTCCGGGCCTGTGTGGCCGCCTGTCGTGTCTTGCTCCACAGGTCGGCGAAGACTGAGACCTTGGACCGCAGCACCCACGGATCGAGCGGCTTGGTGAGGTAGTCGACGGCGCCGGCCGCGTAGCCGCGCAGGGCCAGTTCGGCGTCGCGGTCCGCGGCGGTCAAGAAAATGATGGGTACGTTGCGAGTGCGCTCGCGCTCCTTGATGCGGGTGGCCGTCTCGAACCCGTCCATATTCGGCATCTGCGCATCCATCAGGATGACGGCGAAGTCGTCCATCAACAGGCGCTTGAGAGCGGCGTCGCCGCTGTCGACGGCGACCGGCTCGACCGGTAGCCCTTGGAGGATCGCGGCGAGGGCGACAAGATTGTCGCGCCGGTCGTCGACTAGCAGCACTTTCGGCAAGCCGCGCTGGGCGGCATCGGTCGGCGCCGAGCGGAACGGCGACCGGCGGCCCGGGTTCGTCATGCGTCACCTCCGCCGGCCGCCGGGTCGCCCGGATCCGTCGCCGTTTCATCCGCACGGTCCGCGTCGTCAGCGATTGCCGCGTCGCCCGCGCTCGCTGTTTCGTCCAGGCCGGCGTCCGGTCCGCTCGCGCCGACCCAGCGCGCCATCGTTTGCAGCAGCTCGTCCAGGTCAACCGGCTTGGTGAGATAGTCGCTCGCACCCGCGGCGAGCGCCGACTCGTGGTCGCCGGGCATCGCCTTCGCGGTCAGGAACACGACCGGCAAGTTGGCGAAGGTCGGATTTCTGCGGATCGCCTGAGTCGTTTCGTAGCCGTCCTGTGCCGGCATCATCGCGTCCATCAGCACCATGTCGACGTGCGGCGTCTCGGTGAGAAGTCGGACGCCGTCGGCGCCGTTGTCGGCGTACAGCACGTCGATGCCCTGCATCTCCAGTGCACTCGTCAACGCGAACACATTGCGGACATCGTCGTCGACGATCAGCACCGTGGCCCCGGCCAGACGGGCGATCGACGGGTTGTCGACCAGTTCCGGCTCCGGGTTGCGGAGGATCGTCGACGCGACCGGGAGCAGTTCGACTGGCTCACGCAGCGGCGGAAGCTGCGATGTGGCGGTGAACATCTCCGGCAGCGTGAGGGTAAACGTCGATCCGAACGCCGGCTCGGAGGCCACGGTGATGGCGCCGCCGAGGAGACGTGCGAGTTCGAGGCTGATGGACAGGCCGAGACCGGTGCCGCCGAAGCGCCGGCTGGTCGTGCCGTCGGCCTGCTGGAATGCCTCGAAGACGAGGTCGAGCTTGTCATCGGCGATGCCGATGCCGGTGTCGATCACCCGGAACGCCACGGCGGGCCACGGCACGTTGATGCCGTCCTCGTCGGTCGCGCGCTCGATCCGCAATGTGACCGAGCCCGTGTCGGTGAACTTGACCGCGTTGGCCAGCAGGTTGCGCAGGATCTGCTGCAGCCGTTGCGGATCGGTCACCATGGTGTCCGGAAGCGTGGGGTCGACTTCGACGTCGAACGCCAGTGCCTTGTCTTCGGCCTGCGGCGCGAACGCCCGGCGCACGTACGCCCGGACGTCGGTGAAGGCGAGTTCGGCCGGCTCGACGTCCATGCGGCCGGCTTCGATCTTCGACAGGTCCAGGATGTCGTCGATGAGGGCGAGCAGATCCGAGCCGGCGCCGTAGATTGTCCGGGCGTAGTCGATCTGTTTGGTCGTCAGATTCTGTTCCGCGTTGTCGACGAGCATGCGCGACAACAGCAGCAATGAGTTCAACGGCGTACGCAGCTCGTGGCTCATGTTCGCCAGGAACTCGGACTTGTACTGCGACGCGGCCGTGAGCTGCTGTGCCTTCTCCTCCAGACCGAGTCGAGCCAACTCGATCTCGCGATTCTTCGACTCGATGTTCACGTTCTGCTCGGACAGCAGCGTCGCCTTCTCCTCCAGTTCGGCGTTCGTACGCTGCAACTCGATCGACTGCTGCTGCATCTCCATGGCGAGCCGCTGTGACTCGGTCAGCAACTCTTCGGTACGGCGGTTGGCGAGGATCGTGTTCAGCGACACCCCGATCGCGGCCACGAGCCGGTCGAGGAAACTCAGGTGCAGGTCGGAGAAGTGGGTAACCGAACCGAACTCGATCACGCCGATCAGGTCACCCTCGAACAGCACCGGCAGCACGACCAGATCGGCCGGTGGCGCATCGGCAAAGCCCGAGCGGATCGCGAGACGGGTGTCCGCCGGCGGCGTCACTCGGATCCGTCGGCGCGACGCAGCGGCCTGCCCGATCAGACCCTCGCCGATGGAGAAGCTGAGCGCCGGGCCGTCCAGGGCCGACCGGCCGTACGCCGCGGTCAGCCGCAGCCGCGACCGGTCGGTCCCGACGCTTCCGGGCAGGAAGAACGCACCGAGTTGGGCGTCGACGAGCGGCGTCACCTCGGTCATGATCATGCGACAGACCTCGTCGAGATCCCGCTGGGACTGCAGCAGGCCACCGATGCGAGCCAGGTTCGAGTCGAGCCAACCCTGTTCCGCGTTCTTCTTCGTCGTTTCGCGGAGCGTGACGATCATCTGGTTGATGTTGTCCTTCAGCTCCGCGACCTCGCCCTGCGCCTCGACCGCGATCCGCTGGGTCAGGTCACCGCGGGTCACCGCGGTCGACACGTTGGCGATCGCCCGCAGCTGCGTGGTCAGGGTCGCGGCCAGTTGGTTGACGTTCTCGGTCAGGTCGCGCCACGTACCGGCGACGCCACGGACCTGGGCCTGGCCGCCGAGCTTGCCTTCGATGCCGACCTCGCGGCCCACCCGGGTGATCTCGTCGGCGAACGAGGACAGCTGGTCGACCATCGTGTTGACGGTGTTCTTGAGTTCCAGGATCTCGCCTTGCGCGTCGACGGTGATCTTCTGGCTCATGTCACCTCGGGCGACGGCGGTGGTGACCTGGGCGATGTTGCGGACCTGAGCGGTGAGGTTCGAGGCCATGAAGTTCACGTTGTCGGTCAGGTCGCGCCAGGTGCCGGCGACGCCTCGGACCTGGGCCTGGCCGCCGAGCTTGCCTTCGGTGCCGACCTCGCGGGCGACGCGGGTGACTTCGTCGGCGAACGAGGACAGCTGATCGACCATCGTGTTGACGGTGTCCTTGAGCTCCAGGATCTCGCCCTGAGCCGCCACCGTGATCTTCTGCGACAGGTCGCCGCGCGCTACCGCCGTGGCCACCTGCGCGATGTTGCGGACCTGGCCCGTGAGGTTCGAGGCCATGAAGTTCACGTTGTCGGTCAGGTCGCGCCACGTACCGGCGACGCCGCGGACCTGGGCCTGGCCGCCGAGCTTGCCTTCGGTGCCGACCTCGCGGGCGACGCGGGTGACTTCGTCGGCGAACGAGGACAGCTGGTCGACCATCGTGTTGACGGTGGACTTGAGCTCCAGGATCTCGCCGCGCGCGTCGACGGTGATCTTCTGCGACAGGTCGCCCTTGGCTACGGCCGTGGTGACCTGGGCGATGTTGCGGACCTGAGCGGTCAGGTTGCCGGCGAGCTGGTTGACGTTTTCGGTCAGGTCCTTCCACGTGCCGCCGACGCCGAGCACCTGGGCCTGGCCGCCGAGCTTGCCTTCGGTGCCGACCTCGCGGGCGACGCGGGTGACTTCGTCGGCGAATGAGGACAGCTGGTCGACCATGGTGTTGACGGTGGACTTGAGCTCCAGGATCTCGCCGCGCGCGTCGACGGTGATCTTCTGCGAGCAGGTCGCCCTTGGCTACGGCCGTGGTGACCTGGGCGATGTTGCGGACCTGAGCGGTCAGGTTGCCGGCGAGCTGGTTGACGTTTTCGGTCAGGTCCTTCCACGTGCCGCCGACGCCGAGCACCTGGGCCTGGCCGCCGAGCTTGCCTTCGGTGCCGACCTCGCGGGCGACGCGGGTGACTTCGTCGGCGAATGAGGACAGCTGGTCGACCATGGTGTTGACGGTGGACTTGAGCTCCAGGATCTCGCCGCGCGCGTCGACGGTGATCTTCTGCGACAGGTCTCCGGTCGCTACCGCCGTGGCCACGTGGGCGATGTTGCGGACCTGATCGGTCAGGTTGGACGCCATCGAGTTGACGTTGTCCGTGAGGTCCTTCCAGGTGCCGGCCACGCCCGGTACGTCAGCCTGGCCGCCGAGCTTGCCTTCGGTGCCGACCTCGCGCGCCACCCGGGTGACCTGTTCGGCAAACACGCGCAGCGTGTCGGTCAGCGAATTGATCGTGTCGGCAAGTTCGGCGACCTCGCCCTTGGCCGACACGGTGATCTTCTGTGATAGGTCGCCGTCCGCGATCGCCGTCGTCACCTGCGAGATCGACCGCACCTGGTTCGTCAGGTTCGCGGCCATCTGGTTGACGTTCGAGGTCAGGTCGCGCCACGTTCCGGCCACGCCGCGTACGTCAGCCTGGCCGCCGAGCTTGCCCTCCGTACCCACGTCGCGGGCGACGCGGGTGACTTCGTCCGCGAACGAGGACAACTGGTCGACCATGGTGTTCACGGTCCGGCCGATCTGGAGGAATTCGCCCCGCAGCGGTCGACCCTCGATCTCGTTCGCCATGTGCTGCGACAGATCGCCCTCGGCGACGGCCGCAATGACGCGGGCCACCTCGGTGGTTGGCCGGGCCAGGTCGTCGATCAGGGCGTTGACGGTACGGAGGCCGTCGGCCCACGCCCCCTCGACGCCATCATCGTCGAGCCGTTCGGTGAGTCGTCCTTCACGGCCGACGAGGCGGCTGATGCGTACGAGGTCGCGGGTCTGGTGCTCCTGCTGGGTAACGACGTCGTTGAATGCGTCGACCACGGCGGCGCCCCTGTCGTTGCGCCGCGGGATGCGCACCTTGAAGTCGCCGGCCCGTACGCGATGTAAGGCGTCGGTCAGTTCGTCAAGCAGCGCCTCGGTGTCGCCCCGGGCGTCGGGTCGCTGTTGCGTGACTGTCATGGAACCCTCCCCGCCGCGCCACGGGCGCACAGCGCACCCGTATGTCGTGGGCCGCCAGCCATCTGGTTGGCTCCACCGCTCCACTCGGAGGACACTACTGATCGTGGCCACCAATGCAACACATCGTTTGCCGGAGCCCCGTACCGAACGCCGCGTACGGCTGCGCGCGGACCGACACGCTCCCGCCGCGGTCCGCACGATGATCCGGCAGTTGCTTGACGAGGCACAGCTAGCTGACATGGCCGACGATGTGCTGTTGCTTGCGACCGAGCTGACGACGAACGCCGTTCTCCACGCCGGGACGGACCTTGACGTGACGGTCGATGTGGATGCGACCCGCGTGCACGTGGCGGTAGCCGACGGTCATCGCGGTGAATTGCCCGTGCTCGACCCTACCTCCGCGATGCGGCGCCCTCTCTTGTCGCACGGCCGGGGTCTCATTCTGGTGGACCGGATCGCGACGCGGTGGGGCGTCGTCCATGACAATTTCGGCAAGTCAGTCTGGTTCGACATTCGACGCAGCGATCTGCCGTCCGATGACGTACCCGGAACAAAGCGCCCAACCGGCGCGGCGCATGTCGGCGCCGCGCAGCGCAACGCACTGCCAACGGGAGATGATCTTGTAGGCGACGCTGCGGTGCTGTCGGGCGCCGACACCTGGCTCGGCACCGCGGTCGCTACGGATCTGGCACGATTCGCGATGCAGCTGGTTGGTGAGGTGTCGGCGGCGGCCGGCGAGGCCGTGGTGGAGCTCGTGCTCGATAGGGCCGACGGGCGCGGCGGCGTCGAGCTAGCGCGGGCCGGAACCGCGAACAATCACACCGCCGATCCGGTACGGATCCCGCTTCCGCTCGCGCCGCCGGCCGGCGGAATGCTGACCGTACGGTCGGCGACGGTCCCCACCCAGGCGCTGCAGATCGCGACGCTGGGCGCCCACGCTTTCGCTGTCATGGTCGACAACGACCGGCTCCGCGCGGCCGACCTTCGCCGGCGAGCCGAGGTCGCGTTCATCACCGGTGCGAGTGACCTGCTCGCGCAGTCGCTGGAGATCGACCTCACGATGGCGCTGGTACCCAGGCTGTTCGTGCCACGCCTCGGCGAGTGGTGTGCCGTCCTCCGGTGTTTCGACGACGGTCCACCGGTAGTGGTCAGCGCGGCCCACGCCCGGGAGACACAAACCGTGGCCGTCCGGCGCGCCCTCGACCTGGCCGCCAACAAGCGCGTGCTGGCCGACGCGCGCAATCCGGGCCAGCACAGCACGCTGTCGACCGCGCTCGACGGCGTCGCGGTTCCACTGATCGTGCGGGGCCAGCGACTCGGGGTGCTTGCGGTCGGTCGCCCGCGCGGTCGCCGCCACGACACCGACGAGCTGGCGGTGATCGTGGATCTGGCCCGGCGGACCGCGCTCGCGCTGGACAACGCGCAGCTGCACGAGGAGCGGCGGGCCGCGACCGACACGCTGCAACAGGCGTTGCTGCCACCGGCATTGCCCCGGGTCGACGGCGTACGGTTCGCGGCCGAGTACATCCCAGCGATCGGCACGGTGGATGTGGGCGGCGACTTCTACGACGTCCTCGAGATGCCGGACGGCCGCTGGCTCATGGTGCTCGGCGATGTCTCGGGCAAAGGTGTCGCGGCGGCCGCCGTCACGGGACTCGTCCGCAACGTAATGCGGGTGCTGGTCCGTGAGGGTCGGCCGGTGACGGAGATCCTCGTACGGATCAACGAGGAGCTCGCCGAGCAGGGCTCCGGACGGTTCGCGACGCTCGCGGTGGCCGCCGTCGACGCTGGCGGGCCGACCGTGCGTGCCGAGATCTACCTGGCCGGGCACGAGCGGCCCATCGTCGTACGGACGTCGGGCGCTACGGAAGCGGTGGGACACAACGGAAGCGCGCTCGGTCTGCTGCCCCGGATCACCATCGTGGCCGCGGACGTCGTCATGGACCCGGGGGACACGTTGGTGTTCTTCACCGACGGCGTGACCGAACGGCGCCGCGGCGGCGAGCTCTTCGGCCTCGACCGTACCCACGAGGTGCTGGCGCCGTTGGCCGGCCACGACGCGGACATCGTCGCGGCGCGGCTGCGCTCGGCCACGATCGCCTTCTCGCCGGAGACGCCGCGCGACGACATCGCGATCCTCACCATGCGCAACGAGTCGACCGTCGATGCGGCCGACGAGTTGCGGCGGGCCGAGGTCGGCGCAGGCAGTCGGACGATCGCCGCCCCCGCCACATGAGGGTCGCGAGTCGACTTGACGGCGTGCCCCCGACGTCATCGACTTGACGACATCCGCAAGGCTGGCCGGTGACGTGGAGCCGCCGACTGCGGCCGGCCGCGATGCGCAGGATGGGTGGGCAATGGACGGCACCGTTGTCGCGGGTCGTTACGAGCTGCGGGCCGAGTTGGGCCGAGGCGGCTTCGGCGCGGTCTTTCGCGGCTACGACCGTACCCTCGGCCGCGATGTGGCCATCAAGATCGTGTCGTTTGAGCACCTCGCCGAGCCCGAGGCGGCGATGGCGCGCTTCCGCCAGGAGGCTCGCGCCGTCGCCGCCTTCAACCATCCGAACATCGTCACGGCCCACGACTTCGGCGAGCATGACGGTGCGGCCTATCTCGTGATGGAACTGATCACCGGTGGGTCGCTGGCCGACGAGCAGGCCCGAGCCCGGATGTCGGGAGATGGCCGGTTGTCGGTGGACCGGGTGCGGGCGGTCGCCGATCAGGTGTGCGCCGGCCTGGACGCGGCGCACGCCGCCGGAGTAGTGCACCGTGACCTGAAGCCGGCCAACATCATGCTGAGCGCGTCCACCGGCGCGGCGAAGATCGTCGACTTCGGCATCGTCTGGGTCGAGCGCGAGTCGCGCCTGACCCGCGACGGCGACCATGTCGGGACGCTCCGATATGCGGCGCCCGAGCAGTTGGACACCGGTGCCGTCGACGGGCGGGCCGACCTGTACTCGCTCGGATGCGTCCTCTACGAACTCCTCGCCGGTCGGTCACCGTACCGCGCCGAGACGCCGGTGGACTGGATCTCGGCGCATCTGTCGGCCGTCCCGACGCCGCTGCGATCCATCCGGCCCGAGGTGCCCGAGGGCTTAGCGGCGCTCATCCACGCGCTGTTGGCCAAGGAACCTTCGCAGCGACCGGCCAGCGCCGCCGCCGCGCGGGCCGTACTCCATGCCCCGGACCGGCCGCCGATCATCGGGCGCGCGCATTTTGCACCCGCTCCGACGGCGTTGGCCGGAGCGCAGTCATTCGCCGTGCCTGCCTCTGCACCCGCCGCTACGTCGTTCGGGTCGGCCTCGTCATGGTCGGGGTCGACCCCTTCATCGGTACGGCCGGCTACCCGGCCCTATTCGACCGGTATCGGCCCGCTGACGCTTACACCGGCCGGCCCGCCCCCACCGGTCGGCCCGGTCGGCCCGGTCGGCCCGGTCGGCTCAGTTGGCTCGGTCGGCTCAGGCCGCCCGGCCGGGCCGCGCGCACCGGCCGGCCCGCCGGTGCCGACGCGGATCGACTCGCGACCGCTGCCGCCCTACCCGGGCGATCCCTATCCGCGCAACGGATTCGCTACCGCGGCACTGGTATGCGGAATCCTGCCGCTGCCGCCGCTCGGCATGATCTTCGGAGTGATCGGCCTGCTGCGCGCGCGACGCCGGCGTGGCGTCGGCCGCGTACGGGCGCTGCTCGGCATCGTGCTCGCCGTGCTCTGGTCGATCCCGATCGTCAACGGTGTGGCATCCGGTTTGTCACACCTGTCGCACCGACTGGACCCCGCGTGTATCGGCGTCGTGGTCTACACCGGACAGGTCGAGGCACGGGTGCGCGGGGACGGAAACGACGTGCACGCGATCGTCGTCGAGCTCACCACCGCGGCGGCCGAACTCCGCGCCGACGCGGCGAAGTCGAACCATCCGCAGACAGGCGCGGACCTGCGTACGGCGGCCAGCCACATCGACACGCTGCGAGCCGATGTCGCCGCCGGCCGCAAGCCGTCATCGACGCTGACGGCGCGGTTGACCGACGACGTGCGGACGATCCAGGCCGACTGCTCCTAAGCCGCGTTGGTCGGACTCAGCCGGCCGCGCGGGCCTCGGCCATGCCACGGTTGGCGAGGGCGTCGGCGCGTTCGTTGCCCGGGTCGCCCGCGTGCCCTTTGACCCACAGCCACTCGACCTCGTGCCGTGCGACCGCGGCGGCCAAGCGCTGCCACAGATCGGCGTTCTTGACCGGCTTGCGGTCCGCCGTACGCCAGCCGTTGCGCTGCCAGCCGGCGAGCCACGACATGATGCCGGAGCGCACGTACGTGCTGTCGGTGTGCAGTCGTACGACCGACGGGCGCTTGAGGTGTTCGAGTGCCTCGATCGCGGCCGTCAGCTCCATCCGGTTGTTCGTCGTCGGCTCGCGTTGACCGCCGTAGAGTTCCTTCTCGTGCCGGCCGTAGAGCAACACCGCGCCCCAGCCGCCCGGCCCGGGATTACCGCTGCATGCGCCGTCGGTGTAGACCTCGACGAACGCGGGCGGAGTTGGCATGGCTGGCAATCTACCGGGCGGCGCCGCACGGCCATCGTTGCGTCCGGCAACACGCCGGCCACGAGGCCGCTAGCGGTAGACCTTGCGTGCGAAGACCGCGTGCGGTCCGGCGACCCGGTCGAGGAACAACGTTCCGGCGCAGTGATCGATCTCGTGCTGGAGTGCCCTGGCCTCGAACGCGTCCGTCGTCAGCGTGACCGGGCGGCCGGTTCCGGGCAGCTGGCCGGTGACCACGAGACGGCCGGCCCGCTTCACATCGCCGGTCAGATCGGGCACCGACAGGCAGCCTTCGCGCCCCTTCTGCCACTGGCTCGCCGCCACGATCTCGGCGTTGCAGAGCACGAACAGCCCGTGACACGTACGGGTCTTCGGATGGTTGCGTACGTCGACCGTGAGAACGCGCGCGGCGACTCCGATCTGTTGCGCGGCCAGTCCGACGCAGCCCGGCGCGGCTGCCATCGTCGCCACGAGATCGGCGGCGAGTGCCTGGATCGCCGGACGCGGCCGGATCGACATCTGCGCCGGCCGACGCGAGCACTGGATCCGGCGATCGGACCGCGGGACGCACGCGACCGTCGGTGCCCGACATCCAATCCAGCGCGTCGGCCGGCCAGTCCTCGGCCGCGATAGTCGGCCCGTCGTCGGCCGACGCGGGTGGTTCCGTACCCGTCACAACATGTCCGCCTCGGCGGCCGTGAGGTTCGCGACGACGCCGAGGCGTTCGGCCTCTTCGGCCAGATCCGCGGCGAGCGCGCCCTCATCGGCGCCGGGCGGCAGGTCGACCTCGGCCGTGAGCAGGTAGAGCGGGCCGGCGAGGCGGGTCGTGAGATCGGTGATGTTGCCGCCCGCCCGCGCCAGCACAGCTGTTATCGCGGCCACGATGCCCAATCGGTCCGCACCGTGCACCACCAACGTGTACGTATTCGGGAGCGGGATCGACTCCGACTCGTCCGGCCAGTCCTCCGGCTCGTCGAGGAGTGGGCGGGCGACGGCGACGAGATGCCCCGGTTCAGTCAGCGGTCCGAGCGCGGCGTTGACATCGGCCGCGCTGACCTGTGCCGACCCGGCCTCGGATGTGCAGACGAGCATCATCGCGAAATGGCCGCGCAACAACGTCATGGTCGAGTCGGTCAGGTTGAGGCCCAGGCCGGCGAGTGCGCCGGACACCTCGGCCACGATGCCGGGACGGTCCGGGCCGACGACGGTCACAGCAATCTCACTCACCAGGGCATTGTCGCCCACGACGGGACCGCTCCGCGGCAACCGGCCGGGATGGCCAGCTTTGCGTCACTCGCCGGACATCGGCCGGACGCGGCACTCAGATACGGCTGCCCCGGCATGACGGCTACGCGGGCCGTGACGACACCATGGTGGCCACCGCGACCACGTTCGTGACGTACTCGTGGCGCTGAGCGTTGTACACCCCACCACAGGTGACGAGTCGGAGTTCGGGTTTCGTGTTCGGACCGTAGACGAGCGTGGTCGGGAACTTGGCCTTGGCGAAGCTCGCGACGCCGTACACACGGAAGACGGCGACCGTCCGGTCCGTACGGGTCACGTTGACGAGATCACCCGGCTTCAGATCGCCAAGGTGATAGAAGACCGCGGCGCCGACGGTGTGGGAATCCACATGGCCGAGAATGACCGCGTTGCCGGTCTGTCCCGGCGTGACGCTGCCGCTATACCAACCGGTGAGGTTCGGTTCGTTCAGCGGGGGCACCTCCACGGTGCCATCGGCGGCGGTGCCGACCGACCCGATCGGTGCGTGGACATTGATCGATGAGATGTCGATGCTCACCGGTACGGACCGGGGCAGTGGTTCGTTGCCCCTTGGTGGCGGTCGTTGCGTCGGTTCGGCCGGTAACGCGGCGGCGCCGGGCGTTGTTGGTTTCGGCGTGGATCCGGCGTACGTGGCCAGGAGCACGCCGCCGCCGAAGAACGCGACGATCGCGAAGACCCAGGCCGCCGCCGCTCGTTTCGGAAACGCGCCGTAGCGGCGCCTACCGACGTAGGGGAAGCCCTGCGCCTGCCGCGGATAGTTCGGCGGCGGCGCAACGGGTGATCCTCGGGTCGTGGTCGGCCCTACGTCGGACATGTCAGCTGCCTGGGTCCAGGTCCTGCCGTCGACCGAGCAGGATGGCGCCGCCCACGGCCGCGAGCGCGACGGCTCCGCCGCCGACGATAGCCGTGGTCATATCGGCGCCGGACGCCGAGCCGTCTCCGGTGGCGGCTCCGCCGCGCGGAGACACCTGGATCGACGCCGTGCCGAAGTCACCGTTGGAACACTGCATGTTCACGTCGTACGGGCCGGGCACCGTGTCCTTCGGAATCCGTACGGTCACTGCGAAGCGGCCAGTGCTCGTCCGCGACATAGCGATGTCGCTCGGCAGGCCGAGGTCGGTGCCGGTGAGGTTGGCCGAGGTCGGGGAACCCGTGCAGTGCACGCGAAAGGTGGATTTGGCCCCGTTGGCGACGAACTTCGGCGTCGCGGACGCCGTCGCCGCCGAGGCGGCGGTTGGCGTCAGGATCGCCGCCGACGCGGCACCGAATGAGATGGCGGCCACGGACGCAAGGCGCAAACGACGCATTGATACTCCTACCCTCGCCGCGAGACACGGCGCCACACCAGGTCACCTCCGAGACTAGGGCGGGACCGCCCGGCCGGAAGGCGATTGCCGGACTTGCCGGCGGTGGTCTTCGGACGCGATGCCGCGGTGCCGAGCGGCCCCTCGGCGGCCCGACTGGAGGCGGCCGGTCGACTCCGGCTTGCGCCACGCTGGCCGACCGAATCGCGGGCTCCGGTGGGCTCGAAGGCTGGAAGATCGCTGAGCGCCGGCACCGTAGGCTCGGCCGCCCAGATGCATTGAGACGTGCGGAAACGGCACTCTCGGCACCTCCATACCAGGCGCCGCAAAGATCAATGACTTTCAGCGGCTTCATAGGCGGCTCCCAGCGGTGACGGGTGGTCCGAGGTTCACAGTCGAGGACATGGAGAGCTACCAGGATCCGAACCAGGCCCCGAGCGACGCCGCCGACGAGCGCGCGACGGGGCACGACCTGCCGGTCGGGCGGGCGGCGGTTCCGCCCACCTCCGAACCGACCACCCCGCTGCCCGGGGCCGGGCAGCCACTGGACCATGCTCCGGCGGACCGGGCGCCGGCCGGCTGGGCATCGACCTACCGATCGGGCTGGAGTGGCGATGCGGCCGTGGGCCAAAGTGCCGTGGGTCAGAATTCGCCGGAGCCGCTGCCGCGTCCGGCCGGGTTCCTACCGGCGACCGCCATGTCGATGGGTGGCAGTCCCGGCGCCGCAATGCCGTCGCCGCCGGCGCACGCCCGGCGTACCCGTGGTTCGGCCCGTCGTCTCGCGCTGGCCGGGGTTGCCGCGATCGTGCTCGCGGCCGGCGGCGG
Organism: uncultured Actinomycetota bacterium; assembly: GCA_963724705.1. Classification (GTDB taxonomy): domain Bacteria; phylum Actinomycetota; class Actinomycetes; order Mycobacteriales; family Micromonosporaceae; genus DASQPR01. Next base: position 149,980 of record CAVRVS010000001.1, on the reverse strand, counting down.
CTTCGCCGGTGCGGCTGGCATGCACGCGTTCGACCACACGTCGACCGCGAACGCTGCGGCCGCGACGTCGGTCCAAACGGTCGCCGGCGCGAAGTCCATCGCCGACGTCGTCTCGGCGGTCGACCAGGAGGTCGTGTCGATCACGGTCCGCGGTCAGATGCAGGCCGACGAGGGTTCCGGTGTCGTGGTACGCAGCGACGGTCTGATCCTGACGAACAACCACGTCATCGCGGCCGCCACCGACGGCGGCTCGGTCCAGGTCACGTTCACCAACGGCAAGACCGTGAGCGCCACGATCGTGAAGACCGATCCGCAGGAGGATCTGGCACTCATCCAGGCGCAGGGTGTCTCGGGCCTCAAGGCCGCCACGTTCGGCGATAGCGACAACCTGCAGATCGGCGACACGGTCATCGCGATCGGCAACGAACTCGGCCTGTCCAATAGCGTCAGCGCCGGCATTGTCAGTGCCCTGCACCGCCAGGTCACGGTCGGTGGCGAGGGCGGCGGCGGCCAGTCGGTGGCTCAGTCGTCCGGCACCACGTACGGCGACGCGATCCAGACCGATGCGTCGACCAACCAGGGCGACTCCGGTGGTGCGCTGTTCAACATGGCCGGTCAGGTCGTCGGCATCAACAGTGCCATCGCGACGGGATCGAGCGGCAGCACCGGCAGCGTCGGGATCGGCTTCGCCATCTCCAGCAACGACGCGCAGAAGTTCATCGGGAGTGCGGTCAGCTCCTGACACACGAACGTTTCCTCCTGGGGGATAGGGATCGAGGGAGTCGCCGGCGGTGCGGGCGGCTCCCTCGACCGCGCGTGCGACACGGGGATCGGGGGGTCGGCGTAACGTGACGCCATGGCCGAACCCGCTGTCGACCCGGACGACCTCGTTGCCCGGGTACGCGAGATCTGCTTCGCCTTTCCCGAGGTCACCGAACGGCCGAGTCACGGCACGCCGACGTGGTTCGTCCGGGACAAGAAGACCTTCGTGACGATCTGGCCGTACGGCCATCATGAGGACGAATTCCCCCACCTGTGGTGTGCCGCGCCACCGGGCGCACAGGCCGAGTTGATCGCGGCCGATCCGGGCCGGTTCCACTACCCGAAATACGTCGGGCACCGCGGTTGGCTCGGCGTCCGGCTGCATGCGCCGGTCGCGTGGGACGAGATGGCGGAGATCATCGAGGACGCGTACCGCGCCGTCGCCCCGAAGACTCTCGTCGCCGCCCTCGACGCCCAGCGGTGACCGCCCGCCGGCGGGGGCCGGCCGTACTGAGCCGAATGGGCAAGATCGGCCGCTAGTGTGGCCGTCATGGGCGAAGCCGTCGACTACGGGTGGATCGTCCTCGCCGTGTCGCTGGCGTTCCTGGTTGCTGTCATGTCCAGCCGTCTGAGCGCTCGGCTGCGCATCCCGGCTCCAGCCCTCTTCCTCATTGGCGCGGCCATCGCCTCGAAACTCGTCCCGTCGCTCGCGCACATTCCGGTGCACATCGTCGAACGGGTCGTCACGGTCGCGCTCGTCATCATCCTGTTCGACGGCGGCATGCACATCGGCTGGGGACGCTTCCGCTCGGCCGCCGGCGCCGTGGTGTGGCTCGGTGTCGCGGGGACGTTCGTGACAGCGGCGGGCGTCGCCGTCGCGGCTCATCTCATTTTCCGGCTCGACTGGCAGGAGTCGCTGCTGATCGGCACCGCACTCGCACCGACCGATCCGGCGGTCGTGTTCTCGGTGCTGGGCGGCCGCGAAGTCGGCGGCCGGGCCGGCGTGCTGATCGAGGGCGAGTCGGGCGCCAACGACCCGGTCGGCATCGCGCTCATGGTCGCGATACTCGGCGCGCACACGATGAGCGGTGCCGGCGCCTTCCTCAACGGGTTGCGGGAATTTGCCCTGCAGATGGTCGTGGGCGCCGTGGTCGGCGTCGCCGCTGGTCTGGCGCTGCGCTGGCTGCTCCGCGTACGGCTGCCGAACGAGGGCCTGTACGCGTTGCGTGCGATCGCCTGCGCGCTCGCTGTATACGGTCTGGCCACGGTCGCCCGAGGCTCCGGATTCCTCGCCGTCCTGATCGCCGGCATCCTGGTCGGCGACGAGGCGCTGCCGTTCCGCGCCGAGATCCGGAGTTTCAGCGGATCGCTGGCGAGCCTGGCCGAGATCGTGGCATTCGTCGTGCTCGGCCTGACCGTCGACATCAACGAGCTTGGTCGGAATTACGCGTGGGCGATCGGGCTCGTGCTCGCGCTGCTGCTCGCGTTCGTCATTCGCCCGGTGCTGGCCGGGCTGGTGCTGTGGCCGGTGAAGCTGAGCCCGGGCGAGCGTCTTTTCGTGTTGTGGAGCGGGCTCAAGGGCGCCGTGCCGATCCTCCTCGGGCTGTTCGTGGTGGCCGAGGGGATGGAACGGTCGGCTCAGATCTACGCGGTCGTGTTCATCGTCGTGGCGTTTTCGGTGATCGTCCAAGGTGGACTCGTGCCGACGGTCGCGTCGCGTCTCGGCGTGCCCCTCACCGAGATCCCCGAAGATGACTAGAAGTACGCAGCGGACAATCCAATCTGCCGGCGCACTTACGTCAGATCGGACGACGCCTTCGCGATGAGGGCGATCGCGGCACGCCTGGGCATCAACCGCGACGTCAGGACGCTCGACACGCGCATCAGCCGGCCCGGCACCGTACGCGGCCCGCGGCCGAGCGCGTCGAGTGCGGCCGACGCGACGACGTCCGCCGCGATCGTGCCGGGTGCACGGCGCTGCTTCGCCTGCTCGAGGCCAGGTGTGAGCACGGCGCCGGCGACGCAGGCGACAACGTCCACGCCGGTGCCGCGCAGCTCGGCCCACAATCCCTCGGCCAGCACCGCGCCGAATGCCTTCGTCGCCGCGTACGTCGCGATGCCCGGAGAGCCCTGCTGACCGGCGAGCGACGACATGACGACGAGACCGCCCCGGCCGCGGTCCACCATGGGTGGGAGGAACCGGCGAGCCAGCCGTACGAGCGTGACGCAGTTGAGTTCGACGGCGCGCACCAGGTCCGCCTCGTCCCGATCCAGAAATCGCCCGATCGGCGCAAAGGCGGCGTTCGTGACGAGCAGCCCGACCTCGATCTCGGTGCACGCGGCGACGAGGTCGTCAACGCCGTCGACCGTGGCGAGATCGGCGGTCACCGTCCGCGCTTCGACGCCATGGTCGGCTCGCAGCCGCGATGCCAGGACGCCCAGCGGCTCGGGTCGTCGCGCGGCGAGCACGACGTTGACTCCGCCGCGGGCGAGGGCGGTCGCGAACGCGGCGCCGATGCCCTCCGATGCGCCGGCGATCACGGCCCATGGTCCGTACCCGCGCAGATCCCTCACGCAGTGGCCTCCGCCGGCGGCCCGGTCTGCCCGGTCTGCCCGGGCCGTCGGCACGTCGGCCCGGTCTGCTGGCTCGGCGCGGCCGGCACCAGCGCGGAGGCCGGATCGGCGCCGTCGGCCGCGCCCGAGCGAGCGACGGTGAACGGATGGTCGCGCACGAGCCGGACGATCACCGCGACCGGTAGCAGACCCCATGGCAGGTTGGCGCCGAGCACCATGCCGAAGTGGCTGGTCGCGTATGCGCCATCGCGCTCCTCGTAAAGAATCATCGCGACGTTCGCCATCATCACGCCGGCCCAGACCAGCGCGGGTACGCGGATCCAGTCGCGGCCGCGGATGAACGCGTAGATCGCGAAGGCGTAGAACGGCCCGAACGCGATCACGTCGATCCAGATCGTCATCCGGTAGAACGCCGGACGCGCCATGAGCAGCGGGTCCCAGTGGTTGCCGTACCAGTGGACAAGATCGACGATCGGCGCCGGCGGCCAGGCCGGATAGGCCGTCATGTGGGAGGCGTGGGCGACCGTGAGTTGCTCGACGTCGAAGAAGTACGTGATGAAGCCGAGATTGACCACGAAAAACGCGATGAACACCAGGTCGACGCGGCGATCCCGAAGCCGCCGGGAGAGACGGCGCGGGCCGGATTCCTCCACCCGGCGAGCAATACGGTCGCGCATACAGCGATCACCTCGACGAAGACTGTCGCACGCCCGAGTTCCTGGCGACACCCTCGTCGAGGTGATCGTGATGCAGCGGTGGATCCGATGGAGCCGTCATGCGGTCGAGCAGCCTAGCGGCCAGCGGCTCAACGCCGCCGACGCCCGACCGGCGAACCTCAGCGACCGGCGAGCAGCCGTGTCACCGCGCCGTCGACGTCGAGGTGATCGGCCTCGCGGCCGCGCGGCACGACGACGTACGTCCGGCGCAGGAATCGGACCAGGACGCTGCGTGGCACCTCGAACAGCGCGTTGCCGTCCGGCGACGACAGCGCTAGCGCGACGAACTCGCCGCGCGGCGTGTTCCACGGCCACACGCGGACGTCGCCGATCCCGGCCGGCTCGTCGAGCCCGGTTACCAGCAGCTCGCGCGCGAACGACCAGCTGACGGCCTCGCCCCCCGCCGACTCCGCGTGGAACAGGACATGCACCGCGTACGGATCGGCTGGGTCGTAGCGCAGACTCGCGCGTACGGCAAGCGCGGTGGAGTCCGGCGCCACCAACCGTAGCGATGTTTCAACTTCAACTGTCGTCGGACGAATGGCACTCATCTAACGTTTCTCCCCCCGGCACCGCCTGCGAGGTGCGGTTACCTCGCACTCCCATAGTCGAGTGACAGTGACATGTCACGCTCCGCCATACGCTGATCTCACCCAGTAGTGGGATGGCTTATCGGTTTACCTGCGGTGATGTTCAGAAACTGGCTACGATGCTGCGTTCCGCAGGTCTGTCCGAGTCGCCCGGCGTCGGGTGTGGTTCAGACGTCGACTCACTCCCGTAACGTCGCCAACGCCCGTTGGGTGACGGGTGCGGCAATCGAGGAGGCGCCCAATTGCCCGATCACTCCGCTCAGACGGAAGAATCGCAGCTCAGGGAGTCCGATTCACCGGATCATGAGAATCCGGGGGTTGACCCGTCACTCGGACGTGTGGAGCGGTTTCTCGAGCGTCGCCGACGTACGCCGGCGGGGCGCCTCGCTGTCCGGGTGATCATTGCGGTGCTCGGTCTGCTGATCATCGCGGTGGGAATCGTGCTCCTACCGCTGCCCGGTCCCGGATGGGTGATCATCTTTGGTGGCCTGGCGATCTGGTCGCTGGAATTCACGTGGGCAGCGCGCCTGCGTCGCTTCGCCATGCGGCAGGTGGCGACATGGACGGCGTGGGTGGGCCGCCAGCGGTGGTGGGTGCGGGTCCTCGTCGGCCTCGGGCTGGCCGTCCTCATCGCGGCGATTGTCGCCGGCAGCTTGGCCATCAGCCTCGGCCCCGACTTCATCAATGACATCCGGTCGTTCTTCTGACACACGGGAGTGGCCGAATCGCTGACGACGCACGGCTGACTCGCAGACGACAGTGGCATGAGACTGGGGCATAAGATCAGGGCTGCGTCCCGCACGCGAGAAAGGCCACCGCGCCCGTGACCAACTTCGAGTACCGGCAGCAGCCGGATCCCGGCGGCGACGTGACCGTGCCGGGCCCATACGGCGCGGGCCAGGCGTGGCCGGAGCAGTCGGCCGGCGTGCCGGTCCCGTACCCGCAGTCACCCGCGCCGACGCTGCCGTACACGGCGCAGGATTCGCTGGCCTACGGCCCACCGCAACCGGGTTATCCACCGGCCTATCCGCAGCCGGCCTACCCGGCTTACCCCGCCTATTCCGCCCCACCGGCGTACCAGGCACCGGCGTACCAGGCACCGACGGCCTACCCACCGCCGGGTACCTATCCGGTCGGTGCTCCGCAGTATCCGGGCTACTACCCGCCGCAGCAGATCAACATCGTGCAGTCCGCGGGCTACCCATTGCGGGCGAATTTCCGGCCGGTCAATACGGCGGCGCTCGTCGTCTCGTGGGTCGCGACAATCGTGACCCTGGGCTACATGTTGCCGTGGACGATCGCCGAGCACCGCGGGAAGATCAACAGCGGGTCGATCGCGATCCTTAACCTCCTGCTGGGCTGGACAGGCATCGGCTGGATCATCGCCCTCGTTATGGCCTGCTCCAACAACTGACCCAAGAGTCGCGGCCGTATCCAGGCTCGGGCGTCGGTCGGCCGCCGCGGCGATGTCGCGGCGGTATGGTCGATCCATGGGTACGCCATTGGACGATCAGGCACTCGTCACAGCGCTGGCCGACCTTCCGGGCTGGACCGGCGACACCAACGCGCTGCTGCGCACCGCCGCTTTGCCGACCTTCCCCAGCGCGATCGCGGTGGTGGACAAGGTCGCGATCGTGGCCGAGGAACTCGACCACCATCCCGACATCGACATCCGGTGGCGAACGCTCAACTTCAAGCTGTCGACCCACGCCTCCGGCCATCGCGTGACGAGTCGGGACGTCGAACTCGCCCATCGGATCGAGGCGATCGTCGCCTCGGCGAGTTGAGGTCAGTTCAACTCTGCACGACCCGGCTCAGCACAACGCGGCTCGGTACAAGTCGGCGAGTTTGACACGGATCCGGCCCAGGGGTTCACAGCGGCCGCGCGCTCCCTTACGTTTCGATCATGACGTTCTCGATTGTTGGACGGTCGGCCGACGGCGCACTCGGCGTTGCGGTCGCGAGCAAGTTTCTCGCCGTGGGCGCGGTCGTACCGGCCGCCGAGATCGCTGTCGGCGCCATCGCGACCCAGTCGTACGCGAACGTTGCCTATCGGCCGCAGGGCCTTGCGATGCTGCGCACCGGCGTGGCGTCGGCCGACGCCGTCGCCGGTCTGACCGCGGCCGATCCGCTGCGCGCGACCCGCCAACTCGGTGTCGTCGGCGCCGACGGTGACGGCGCCACATACACCGGTGTCGACTGCGAGGACTGGGCCGGGGGAGTGGCCGGCGACGGCTACGCCATCCAGGGCAACATCCTCACCGGACCCGAGGTCGTGGACGCGATGCGCGAGGCATGGCTCGCGAACGAGACCCTGCCGCTCGGCCGGCGGCTGTTGGCGGCGTTGCTCGCGGGCGACGCGGCGGGTGGCGACAAGCGCGGCCGGCAGAGCGCCGCGATCTACGTCATGTCGAAGGGCCACGGCTACGGCGGCAGCGACCTGCAGTACGACCTACGGGTCGACGATCACCCCGATCCTTGTCCGGAACTCGTACGCCTGATGGACATCCACGACGCCCTGTTTGCCCGCACCGACGAAGCCTCGGCGGCCGACGGGACATCGGAGTCCACGTCGGAGGCGAAGCCATCGAAGATCCCCGACTCGGTGTTCGACGACATCCTCGACGAGGGGTAGGGATAAGCCTGCCGATCAGGCGCGCTCCAGCGCCACGACCGGAATCCGGCGGTCGACGTTGGCCTGGTGGTCCGTGAAGAACGGGTAGGCGGCAACGATCCGTGCCCACAGTTCGTCGTATTCGGTGCCGGTGGTGACCAGCGCCGCCGCGTCACAGGACTCGGTTCCGGCCGGCGTTCCGATCTCGACGTCTACCACCGGCTTGGCGATGAGGTTGCGATACCACTGTGGATCCGTCGGCGCGCGGCGAACCCGGCTCAGAGGGTAATCCGGGCGACACCGGGTTCGGTCAGGCTGCCCAGCCACAGCGTTGACCCCTGTTGCCGTACGCCAGTGATCATCGAGTAGCGGCCGGCCGGTCCGTGTACCGTGCGCAGGACCGTCCCGTCGCCGTCGACGAGCGCGACCAGACCGTACCGGCCGGGCTTGGGTTGGATCTTGTCGGGCAGAAGCGCGACGACCCGGCGCACGCCCGGGTGCGGCAGCATCTTCTCCGCGACCGGCAGGCGTGGACTGGGCAGCGCGATCCAGTAGGTTCCGTCGCCGACCGCACTCATGTTGTCCGGGTACGCGGCCAAATCGAGGATTTCTTGTGCGGCACCGCGAACGTCCGCGCCGGAGATCGCCACACGCAACAGACGATGCGTCGTCGTCTCCGCGACCAGGACCGCGCGTTCGTCCGGGGTGAGCGCGACTCCGTTGGGGAAGTAGAGCCCGTCGGCGACGACGTCGACCGAACCGTCGTTCGGGTCGTAGCGCAGCAGCCGGCCGTTGGGCCGATGTTCTAGCAGGTCACGCTTCCATGCCGACAGTGGATAGCGGGTCGAACTGTCGCTGAAATACACGGTCCCGTCGGCCGCCACGGCGGCGTTGTTGCAGAACAGGATCGACGTGCCGGCAACACGGGCGGCGAGATCCGTTACAACGCCGTCGTGGCCGATGCGCAGCAGTCCTCGGTACGCATCGCAGACGATCAGCGTCCCGTCGCGCGGGTCGATCTCGACGCCGAGCGGTCGCCCGCCGGTCCGGGCTATTGCCTCGGGTGACACCGCGTCGGGATGGTCGCAGTGAGCGGCTGTCGCCGGCCAGCGCCAGATGGTGCCGTCCTCGCCGCCGGCGACAAGGCGGCCCTCGGGGTCGACCACCACGTCCTCGGGCGCGGTTCCGGCCGGGAGCCGGAACACCATCGCGTCGTCGAGCCGGGTGTCTGCGGGCGCCCAAGCTCCGTCGAACGGCGGCGGCTCGGTGGCATCGGCCCGGCTCGGCGAGATGACGCGCGAGGCCCGCGGACGGGCCACGCGCGGAGGATCACGCGGTGGTACGGATTCCGAGGCGACCATTCCTGCATTGTGCGTGCAGAAACGTATCGCGGGAACCCTCGGTGGCGGCCGTTCGGGCCTCTACCGGCGCACCCGCCGAGCGTCCCGCCACTGCACGGTCGGCCGCATCGCGATGACGTCGGCGCGGTGCTTCCACTGGTCGGCGATGTCGTACAGCGACGAGAGCAGCGTCTCGGACAGCAGGTGCGGCTTCAGACCGAGATCGACGAGCCCGGTGTGCTTGACGTTGTAGTAGTGCTCCTCAAGCTCGACGCGCGGATTCGCCAAGTAGTCGATCTTGACCTCGTTCGGGTGCAGGTCGGCGACCGTCTCCGCGATCTGCAGCACGGACATCCACTCGGTCATCTGGTTGAACACGCGGAACTCGCCCCGCTCGGCCGGGTTCTCCACCGCGAGACGGATGCACTCCGCTGTGTCGCGGATGTCGATCATGCCGCGGGTCTGGCCGCCGCCGCCGTAGACGGTCAGTGCCTCACCGAGCGCGGCCAGGATGATGAACCGGTTCAGGACCGTACCGAACACGGCGTCGTAGTCGAACCGCGTCGCGAGGCGCGGGTCCCGTGATGTCTCTTCCGTCTGCTGGCCGTAGACGACACCCTGATTGAGGTCCGTGGCGCGTAGATCCCAGATGCGACAAGCAAATTCGATGTTGTGACTGTCGTGCACTTTGGACAGGTGGTAGAACGAACCTGGCTTTTTCGGGTAGAGCATCCGGTCGGTCCGACCGTTGTGGGTGACCTCGAGCCAGCCCTCTTCGATGTCGATGTTCGGCGTGCCGTACTCACCCATCGTGCCGAGCTTGACCAGGTGGATCTCCGGGTTGATCTCGGCGATCGCGTAGAGCAGATTCAGCGTGCCGACGACGTTGTTCGTCTGGGTGTAGACCGCGTGCTGCCGGTCGATCATGGAGTACGGCGCCGCCCGCTGCTCCGCGAAGTGGACGATCGCGTCCGGCGCGAACTCTCGGATGACCTTGTAGGTGAACTCGGCATCGACGAGATCACCCACGTAGCTCGCGATCTGGCGGCCGGAGACCTCGTGCCAGACACGTAGACGGGTGGCCAGCGTCTCGATTGGTACCAGGCTCTCGACGCCGAGCTCATGGTCGTATTGGCGGCGGACGAAGTTGTCCACGACACCGACCTCGTGCCCCACCTCGGACAGGTGCAGTGCAGTCGGCCAGCCCAGGTATCCATCGCCGCCAAGAACCAGTACTCGCATGCGCACGCGCCTTCCATCGTCGACTCCGGCGTTCGGCCGGAAGTTACCCATATTCAGCCGGTCGGTACTACTGGTTCGCTGGTAATTTTCTGCAAAGTTCCTAGGGATCTCCTCGGTGTGTGCGGTGAGTTATCCATGTTTGGCCCCGATCGCCGCAATGTGCTGGTGAACTCCGCTTCCGCCCGGCCTCCGGACCCGGCCGGCGCGGCGGCCGCGAAGTGCGGATAATGGGGGCATCAAACATTTCCTTCAGTCGCCCCGAGTGGCGCATCTCGCGCGGTACGCGGTCGGCTCCTTGTCCGCGTCCTTGGTCAGTGCCATCGTCCTGACCGGTCTCTCGTGGCACCACACGGTGTCGCCCGCTGTGGCGACGGTCATAGCGTTCGTCGCCGGCGCGTTGGTCAACTTCAGCGTTTTCCGGTTCTGGGCGTGGCGCCACACGCTGGTCCGCGAGGCCGGCGCGCTCGGCCGGGACTTCGCCAGGTACTCCGTCGTCGCGGTCGTGACAGCGCTCATCGCTGCCGGCGCGACCACCCTCGCGGGCCGCTACGCCGATCATGCCGGGTTCAGTTCTGCCCAGCGGTCGCTTTTGATCGACGGTTGCTATTTTGGCGTATTCGGAGTGATGTTCGTGCTCAAGTTCCTGATCCTCGATCGCTTCGTGTTCAACGAACGCCACCGCCCGGACACCTCCCGCGACCAGGTTGAAAACACCACTCCCGCGTAACGCATCCCGTAACGCAGGTTGTTGCCCTTTTTGCTGACTCCGCCGCCCCGGCGGTGCATGGTCATCGGCACCTCGGTCACCCGCCGACCCTGCATGAGAAGGCTGATGAGCAGCTCCGACGACTGGTACTGCGGCTGGTCGAGCTGCACCCGCGCGGTCACGTCGGCCCACATCGCGCGGAAGCCGAACGACGTGTCCGTCACCTTCCGTCGGGTCAGCACGGTCACGAGCCAGGCGAATACCCGTACGCCCGTACGGCGAACCTGGTCATCCGACTCGTCGGCGCCCAGACGTCGAGAGCCGGTCACGAAGTCGGCGGTGCCGTTGCGGAGTGGCTCGAGCAGGGTGGTCAGCGCTTCGATGTCGTACTGGCCATCGGCGTCCGTCGTGACGATCAGCTCGCCGCCGTACGTCCGGGCGAGGTAGTAGCCCAGCCGGAGCGCGGCACCTTGACCCCGGTTCCGGCCGAGCTCGACCGTGTGGGCGCCGTGTGCGCGGGCCACCTCTGCGGTGCCGTCGGTGCCTCCGTCGACGACGACGAGCGTGCTCACCGGAAGCGGTCGAGCGCCGGCGACGTCCCGTGTCACGGACGGGATGCGATCGATCACGGCGCCGATGTTGTCGGCCTCGTTGTACGCCGCGATCACCACCACGACCGGTGCGAGCGCGACCATCCCGTACGCCCGTTCGAAGTCTTCGATCGCGGCGCGGTCGACCGCCTCCGGGAACGAGGGCGGACGCGGCCGCCAGAAGATCGCCGTGAGCCCGAGCGCGCCCGCGGCCGGCACGAGGACCAGCCCGGGCAGCTGATAGCGCCAGCTGAACTCGAATGCGTCCGATGCCAGCAGCACGAGCACGCCGCCGGCCAGATACAGCAGCGCCGGCCACCGCGTTGGCGGGCGCCTACGCCGGGTGATGCCCACCGCCGCAGCAAGCGCGGCGAGCATCGCGACGGCCATGGCCGGGCCGGGTGTATATCCCAGGTGCAGCTGATACTCGCGCAGGAGTTCGGCTGGCAGTGGGGCGTAGCGCGGCGGGCCGCCGCCGAACTCGGCCGCAGCCTGTGCGACCGTCGCGAGCGTGACTGAGTTCGGATAGACCGGGAACGTCACCTGGAAACGCCACCGCTCCGTCGGCGCGTCCGGGTTCGAAAGATCGTCGTGATTCCACGAGAAAAGCTTGACCGCGTCGGTCGCGACCGCCCCGGCGAGACCGAGCGGTTGGGCCCGGATCGCGCGCATGGAGAAGTCGTTTACGAGATCGTTCTTGGCCGTTCCGGACGCGACCTTGACCTGGAAATACGGCGAGCGGGGGTCGTGGGCATAAAAGTCCGGGCTGCGCCGCTGGCCGATCGGCTCGGCCGGGCACAGCACCCGCTCGGCGGCCGGCAGCGTCAGCTTCGCACAGTCGACGAACGTGGCCACCCGGGCGTAGAGGACGTTGGTCCGCGTGTCGGTCGCCTTGAATCCGGCGGACTGCGACTTGGTGTGCAGGTGGTAGCCGTAGAGCGGCACCGCGAACATGGCCACGAGCAGGACGGTCAGCGCGACCTTCCCACGCCACCACGGGGCCGGCCAGCCCTTTGCTCGGATCAACACGTACCCGGCCAGCGCCACGATGAGTACGACGCCCACCGCGCGCACGGTGGACGCGACGCCGAGCAGCAACCCGGCGGCGATGACCGCACGCCAGCCGGGCCGGCGGTGCCAGGCCAGCACCGCGAACGCCGCGACGATGAGCGCCTCGAAGAAGCTGTCCGACATGATGGTGTGCTCGATCTCCAGCTGGTAGGCGTCGAGCAGGACCGGCGCGGTCGCCAGCGCGGCCAGCCAGCGCCACGCGCCCCGGTGCACGAGGACGGCGTACGTCGCGACGGCCATCAGCAGACCGAGCAGATGTTGCAACTCGACGACCGTCATGAGATTGCCGATCGCGAGCACCGGCCGGAGCCAGAAGATGTTGTAGCCGAGCGGGTCGGGGGAGTCGATCGTCGTGTACGGCATCCGCGAACCCGGCAGGTGGTTCAGGTAGATCGTCACGGAGTCGACGTAGATGATCGCCGGCCGGTAGGCGTACACCACGGACAGCCGCAGGCCGATGCCCATCACCAGCAACGCGGTGAACAGCCAGTGCTGGCGCATGAGCGCTCCGGTGGACCGGAGGGCCGCGGCTGCGGCGTTCGCGATCCGGCGGGGAACCGATGGGTGCGTCTCGGGGACGGCCGGCGTCTCGGACTCCGCTGGTGTCTCGGACGCGGTTGACGTGCTCGGATCGGCCGTCGGTGTGCTCACCGAGCTGGGTCCGCCGGCTGCGGCCGGCTCAGCGGAGTGATCTCGCTCCGCTCGTGATCGGTCGGTCTCCGCGTCCGGCCGTGGCGGCTCGTCGCCGCCGCTCGTCGCGGTCGTACCCGGTCTCATGCGTCGGTCTGCCGCAAGTCCGCCCAGACGGTGCCGAGGCCGGCGACGAGATCGACCGCCGGTGCGTAACCCAGGCTCCGCGCCTGGTCGATCGAGACGATCACGGCCGGCATCTCACCTGATTTCGCCGGTACGTGTTCGATTGCGATCGGTCGACCGGTCACGTCCCGGACGGCGTCGATCATGTCCAGCACGCTCACCGACCGGCCGGCGCCGATCACGAGCGGACCGACGTGGCTCGCCGCCCACGCGACGAACAGGCCCTGTACGACGTCACTGACGTGGACGAGGTCCCGCCGCTGCTCGCCGTCGCCGTACACCTGGATAGTCGTGCCGTTGCGGGCGGCCCGCATCAGCCGCGGCACGAAGCTGTCCTTGAGCGCCATGCCCGGCCCGTACACGTTCGTCAGGCGCAGTGCGCACGTCGTCATGCCGTAGCCGCCCGCGTAGCCGGACAGAAGCATCTCGCCGGCGGCCTTGGTCGCGCCGTACGGCGTGAGCGGCCGCAGCGGCAGGCCCTCGTGGATCGTCGCGGCGCCGACGTTCCCGGTCACCGCGTTCGTCGACGCCAGCACGAAGCGACCGACGTCCCGGCGCCGCGCGAGTTCCAGCAGGCCGGCGGTGACGTCGACGTTCGCGCCGTGCACGGCGGCCGGATCGGCGAGCGATCCGAGCACCGACGTGATGGCCGCGAGGTGGACGATGCCGGTCAACTCGCCGGTCACCGCGGCCTCGCGCACGTCCGGATCACGCAGGTCGCCGGCGATGACTTCGACACCAGCGACCGGATCGGCGGTCTCGTCGGCGTAGTGCACCCGATCGGCCACCCGCACCCGGGCGCCGGCGGCGGTGAGAGCGGAGACCACCGAACGCCCGATGAAGCCGCTGCCGCCGGTGACCAGAATGTGTTCTCCCGCAAGCTGCCGCACGCGACCAAACCTACGCTATCCACCCCCTGTGAGCACCTCAAGATCCGCTTTCGGAACGCTGAACCGCGGCTGTCGAGAACCTGTCCGGACGGTGTCGGGTCGAGGGCAGGCGCCGACGGCGGGCGGTTCGCTCGGCCGGTCGACCGTCTTTCCGGATTCGGTCGGGCGAGCTGACGGGTCGGGAGATGATGCATCCGAACGCCCTGCTGGGCGCGGGTGGTTCGGTGCCGACCGGTGCCGGCACCGCCATCCGCTCGCGCGAGGATGATCATGGAGGCCCACCCCGTGTCGGACCTGCCCGCGCTCGCGACCGACGCTTACGTGTACGGCTTTCCGTTGGTGTTCGACGTCGATGAGGTGGACCGCTTCACACGCACCGGCATGGGAGCGATGAAGGCGGCACCGGTCAACACGTTCAGTCACGCCGCCCAACTCGCCGGCCCGGACGACACCTTTGTCAGCGTGAACAACGACACGATCTATTCGATCGCGATGCTCGACCTCAGCGCGGGCCCGATGATCATGAACGTCCCGGATACCGCCGGGCGCTACTACGTCATGCAGTTCGTCGACGCGTGGACGAACAACTTCGCGTACGTCGGCCGGCGGGCGACCGGCACCGCGGCCGGGCGCTTCCTCCTGACGCCACCTGGGTGGACCGGGGCGGTGCCGCCCGGTTTGACGAGGATCTCGTGCCCGACCAGGGTCGCCTCGATCGTCGGCCGCTGGGCCTGTGCCGGCGCCGACGACCTCCCGGCCGTACAGGCGTTGCAACGGGCCGTATCGCTCCAACCGATGGGGACACCGGCGGCCGCGGTCGGGCTGCCGCAGCCCGACGTCCGCGTGGACGAGGACCTCAGGTTCTTCGAGAAGATGCGGGTACGGATGCAAGCGTTCCCGCCAGCCCGGCGCGATGTCGCATATCAGCAGGCATTTGCCCAGCTCGGGCTGCTGGACGCGGCCAGTCCGTACTGCTCGCCCGATCCCGAGCTCGCCGAGGCGCTCCGGATCGGTATGAAGGCCGGCAAGGAACGGATCGAGGACCGGGCCGCGTACCGCGACACGACGGTCCAGGACGGCTGGCTACTGGCCAACCACGCGTTCGATTACAACGCCGATTTCTTCGAGGTCGGAGCGCGGTCGGACGCCGAGTGGGTTATCGCCGACCGGGCCGAGGCGTACCTCACGCGGGCGGTAGCCGCCCGGGTCGGGCTGTGGGGCAACCACGCCTACGAGGCGGCGTACGCGATGACCTTCAACGACGGCCACGGAAAGCCGCTCGACGGTCGCCGCGCGTACACGATGCGGCTCGCCGAGCCGCCGCCGGTCGACGCGTTCTGGTCCGTGACGATGTATGACATGCCGGACTACTACCTGGTCGCCAACCCGATCGACCGCTATTCCATCGGCGACCGCACTCCGGGTCGGCACTATGCGCCCGACGGCTCGTTGACGCTTCACCTCCGGCCGGACCGGCCGTCGGACGCGGACGAGGCCGCGAACTGGCTGCCCACACCGAGCGGCCCGTTCCGGCCCATCCTGCGGATGTATCAGCCAACTGCGGCCGCTTTCGACGGGTCGTACGTCATCCCGCCGATCACGCGGGCCGATCGCGTCACACCGGCCGATCGGGACGACTGAGCTATGCGTCGAGCCACTCCCGGTATGCGTCGAACGTGTAGTCACGGTCAAGGAAGCGGTGGACCAGCTCCGCGGCGGGCGCGCTGCCACCGGCGGCGAGCACCTGGTCGCGATAGGCCGCGCACGCCGCAGGGGCCGGCAGTCCCTCCGCCCGGAAGCGCGTGAACAGGTCCTTCGCGATGACCAGCGACCACATGTAGGTGTAGTAGATAGCCGAGTATCCGTCGAGATGTCCGAACGACAGGTGCATGTACGTGCCGTCGACATGTTTGAACGGCGTGTGCGACTCCATCGCCTCGCGCTCGATCGCGACGAGGTCGATCGTGGCCGGGTCGCGGCGGTAGAGCTCGAGACTGAGCGACGCGTAGAACATTTGCTGGCGCACGAACAGGCCCTTGCCGAACTCGTCGGCGGCCCGCAGTTTCGCCACCATGTCGGCCGGCAGCGGCTCGCCGGTCTCGTCGTGGATGGCGAACGGCGCGAGCGTGCCGGCGTCGAACGTCCACTCTTCGAGCAGCTGCGACGGTGCCTCGACGAAGTCCCACTCGGTCGCGATGCCCGACGTGCCGGTCCAGCGTTGGTGGCCGCCGATGATGTGGTGGATGAGATGGCCGAACTCGTGGAAGAACGTGGTGACGTCCGAGTGCTGCAACAACGCCGGCTCCGCGCCGGGCTGCGGGAGGTTGCACAGCAGCGCACATTCCGGCACCCGGCGACCGGCCTTGCCGTTGACCATCGTGAACATCGCCGCATGGTTGTACTTGTCCGCCCGCGGGTGCATGTCGAGGAAGATCCGGCCGAGCAGGCGCTCGTCCGGCGCGATCACGTCGTAAGCCTCAACATCGTGGTGCCAGACCGGCAAATCCCCACGGGTACGGAATTCCACCCCGAACATCTGCTCGACAAGTGACATCAGACCGGCCTTGACCCGCGTGTACTCGAAGTAGGGTCGAACCGCCTGCGTGTCGAACGCGAGCTTCTCGGCCTTCAGCCGGTCTTCGAGATAGCCGGTATCCCACGGGTACACCTCGGTCGCGCCGGGCTCGTCGACCCGCTTCCGCTCCAGCAGCGCATCGTAGTCGAGTGCGGCACGGACACCCGACGCCTCGGTGATACGGGCGATGAAGTCGCTCGCCGCCGCGGCCGTGCCGATCATCTTGTCCTCGGTCACGTACTGCGCCCACGATGGGTAGCCGAGCAGCGTCGCGAGCTCGGTACGGCGCTCGACGAGTTGGTGGAGCACCGCCGTGTTGGCCGGAAACGCGCGGCTACGGAACAGCCGCCAAAGCTGCTCGCGGGCACCGGCGTCCCGCGCGTACGTGAGAAACGGCACGTAATCCGGATAGTCGGTGGAGATGTGGACCAGTCCGTCGTCACCGGCCGGATGGGCCCGGACATAGTCGGCTGGCAGGCCGTCCAGGGTGGCGACCGGCAGCGCCGCGACCTTCGTGTCGGCTCGGATGTTGCGGTCGAACGCCTGGCCGATCGTGACAAGCTCCTCCTGGAGCGCACGTACCCGCGCCCGCGTGGGTTCGTCGCGATCGACGCCGGCCCGCCGGAATTCGCGCAGCGTCTTGTCCAGGTAGTGACGCGTTCCGGCATCCTGGTCGTCGACGTTCAGCGCAGCGAGGGCGCGATACACGTCCGGGTCCAGCGACAGGTCGGTCATGACCTTCGATATCGCCTGCTCGGCCGCATCGGCGGCATCCCGCATCGCGGCGCTGGGGTGACACTTCGCGATCAGGCCGGCGAGCGCGCCGACGTTCGTCAACTCCGCGACCGCCTCGTCGAACTGGTCGAGCAACGCGAGTGCGATGTCGCCGGACGTACCCGGCTCGGGTCGTGCGACAACCAGCCGGGCGATGTCGTCGCGAGCGTTCGCGATCGCCGCATCGGTGGCGCTGGCCAGGTCGTCGGCCTCGGCGGCGGCAAGCTCGGCCGCATCGGACGGTCCACCAGGCAATTCGGCCTCGGGCGGCAGCAGGTCGGTCGGGATGGCGTCCTGGGTCATGCGGTCATCGCTTCCGTCGGCGGCGGGTTCGTGCTCCGGATCGTAGCCGGCCACGTTCGAGCCAGCGTGGCGCCGGCCCGCACGAGCAGGGTACGGCGCGGCCACGACATCGTCGCCGGTCGATCCGTCGCCCAGCCGGCCTGACGCGTTGCCATCGATGATCCGCCAGCGTGGACGATCTGGGTCGCGGCAGCGACCGTCATCGTCCGGGCCCGTGGATCACTTCTGGATCGGTCGCGGGCGGGGTGGCACGCCGGTGTTACGGTGTCCGCGCCAGCACGGGACCGACGGTGACGTCGGCCGATGCGTCGGCCTCGCCCGATCGCCGTCTGCGTGCGCCGTGCGGAGTTGCTCCGCTCGGGGAACGCGAGGAGAACCAGTGCCCGAGCAGCAACCGCCGGCCGGCTTCGATCCGTTTGCCTGGAGAGATCCGACGGCGTGGAGTGATCCGACCGCGATACCGCCGCCGCCGGCCGCACCGAGCGACCCGTGGGCACCGCGCATTCCGCACCAGCCCGATCATGGCCAGCAGCCCGGCTATGGCGAGCAGCCCGGCTATCGCCCGGCGGGGTCGGCCGAGCCGATCTACGACACGCCGGTCTACGGCCCGTCCGCCTACGGTCAGGTGCCGTACGGGCAACCAGGCTCGCATGGTCAACCTGGACTCTATGGTGAACCCGGACCCTATGGTCAACCGATCGATCCGCGCTATGGTCCGCCGCCCGGATATCCACAGGGCGGCTGGGGTGCGCCGGGTCAGGCAGCACCGCCGGCCTATGGCTGGCCGGCCACGCCACCACGGCGCCGGACCGGGCTCGTCATCGGGATCATCGTGGCGGTCGTCGTGGTCGTGCTCGGCGGGCTCGCCGCTATCGGTGCAACGCTGGGCCGCCCGGACAAGGGGACAGCCGCCAATACGACGTCGCACGCACCGGCCGGGTCCGGCATCGCGATCGGCGACGGAGCGGCCTTGCTCGGCGCGATCGTCACGCCGACGGCGGCCGGCCACGCGCAGACGATTTCCGGGACCTCCCATGGCGTTATGACGCTCGACCAGCTGATCTCACTGTCGTTCGCCAACGACTCTGCGGAGAAAAGCCGCCTGACCGATCGGGGCTTCGCGGTTGCCGCGCAACGCGAGTGGATCAACTCCAACAATGTGCAGGTCGACATCCAACTGATCCAGTTCAAGGACGCCGCCGGCGCCGATGAACACGTGTCGAACCAGCTCGACGCCTACGGCCGGGACGATACGGTGACCAGCTCGTTCGACGTTGCCAGTGTGCCCGGCGGCAAGGGCTTCGAGAAGTCGGATCTCGACTCGTACGGCAACCGGTCGGCGACGTTGATCGCCTCCGCCGGCAACGTCGCCGTATTGATGTTCGTGTTCACGCCGCACGACTTCGACCGCTCATCCGAGATGTCGGTGATGGCCAAGCAGGTCGCCGCGCTCGGCGCGTAGGTTCGGCTCGGCGAAGGTTCGGCGTAGTTTCGGGTCATGGGAACGGTTGCGGGTCTGCTGCTGGCGGCCGGCGCGGGGCGGCGCTACGGCATGCCGAAGGCTCTCGTCGCGCACGGCGGCGGTCTACTCGTCGATCATGGCGTCCGTACGTTGCGGGACGGCGGTTGCGCCCCCATCACGGTTGTCCTCGGTGCCCAGGTGGCGGACGTCCGAGCGCGCGCCGACCTCGGCGAGGCGACCATCGTCGTGAACGAGGATTGGGACACCGGCATGGGATCGTCGCTGCGGGCCGGGCTCATCGCGCTCGAATCGACGACCGTCGACGCGGCCGCCGTGCTCCTCGTGGATACGCCGGGGGTCACCCCGGCGGCTCTGGCCCGGCTCCGCCCGTACGGCCGTCCCGACGCACTCGCCGCGGCGACGTACGGCGGCGAGATGGGCCACCCGGTGCTGCTCGGTCGCGATCATTGGGCCGGGATCATCGAGGCGGCGACCGGTGATCGCGGCGCCCGGCCGTATCTGCACCAGCACCGAGACGATCTTGTCCTCGTCGCGTGCGACGACATCTCCGACGGCGTGGACATCGATACGCCGCCGCCAACCGCTTAGCACGTTCCGTACCCGCGCAAGATCGTGATCTGCGGCCGCAAGGCTGGCGGAGAGCCGGCCCACGGCGGCATAGTTCAGCCATGACCGCAGAAAGTGAGGCACCGGCGGACGATGCACCGACCGACCAGGCACCGACCGGCCAGGCATCGACCGGCCAGGCATCGTCGGACCCGGCACCGGTAAGCGTCGTGCCGGCAAGTGCCGTTCCGGCAGGCGTCGTACCGGCAAGCGTGGTATCTGCCGCGGGCGACGACGGCCTCATCGGGCAGCGCCAACCGCTGGGGATGAGCGACTACGGCTCGCCGGCCGAGTTGGCCAAGGCTCTGGCCGATGTCGGATACCTCGCCGATGACGGTCTCGCGACGGCCGGATTCCTCGCGCTGCGACTCGGCCGGCCGCTGTTCCTGGAGGGCGATGCTGGTGTCGGCAAAACCGCCTTCGCGCAGGCCCTTGCCGACGCCACCGGCGCGCATTTTGTCCGGTTGTCCTGTTACGAGGGCATCGACGTGACGCAGGCGCTCTACGACTGGGACTTTCCGCGGCAGATCCTGCATCTGCGCACGCTGGAGGCCACCGGCGCGCCGTTGGACGCGAACACGGTGGAGGCGAGCCTCTACGACCGCCGGTTCCTGCTCGCTCGGCCGTTGCTGGAAGCGCTCGAACACGACCCGTGCGTGCTGCTGGTCGACGAGATCGATCGCGCCGACGACGAGTTCGAGGCATTTCTCCTGGAAATGCTGGCCGACGCGGCGATCACGATCCCCGAGCTCGGTCGCATCGCCGCGACCAGGCCGCCGTTGACCGTGCTGACGAGCAACCGCACGCGGGAGGTGCATGACGCGCTCAAGCGCCGGTGCCTCTACCACTGGGTCGAGCACCCCGGCTTCGAGCGCGAGGTGCAGATCCTGCGTACGCGGTTGCCGGCGTTGACCGCCCGACTGGCCGACGAAGTGGCCATGGCGGCCGGCCGGATGCGGTCGATGGACCTGCTCAAGCCGCCCGGCGTCGCGGAGTCGATCGACTGGGCCGGAGCACTCCTGGTGCTCGGCGCGCGGACGCTCGATCCGGATGTCGCGGCGAGCACGCTGGGCACCGTACTCAAATATCGCGAGGACGCCGACCGCGTGCGGGCCAGCGGCCTCGCCGCGTTGATCGGCGCGTAACCATGGCCCGGGACGTGACCGGCGTTCTCGTCGAGTTCGCACGTACGCTGCGGTCGGCCGGCGTCGACGCGTCGCCGCAGCGGGTCGCGTCCATGTTGACCGCCGTCGACGCGATGGACGTGACCGACGTCCGGGACACCTATTGGGCCGGTCGCATGACGCTGTGCGGCAGCCCGGACGACATCGCGCTCTACGATCTCGGCTTCGCCTCATATTTCGGCGGCCAGGCACCGATCCGGGGACTGCCATATCCGATGGCCAACGTGCTGCCCCGGCCGGCGCTGCCGTTCGGCACCGCCGGCACGCCGTCCGAGGGCGAGTCGGCCGAGGCCATCGACATCGCGGTCTCCGCCGCCGACACCGAAGTGCTGCGCACCCGCGACGTCGCGACGCTCTCCGCCGTCGAGCGGGCCGACGTCCGCAAGATGATCTCCATGCTCGCGGTCGGCACCGCGCCACGGGCCAGTCGTCGCCGGATCCACGCTGTCCGTGGGGACATTGACCCCGGCCGTACGGTGCGGGCCATGCTCCGTCGCGGTGGCGAGCCGACGCGACTCGCCTACCGCCGGCGGCGGACTGTGCCCCGGCGACTCGTCCTGCTCGTGGACGTGTCCGGTTCGATGTCACCCTATGCCGACGCGTTGCTGTGTCTGGGATTCGCAGCCGTCCACCGGTCGCCGAACCGGACCGAGGTGTTCACGATCGGCACTCGGCTCACCCGGGTCACCCGCGCGTTGCGGCATCGGGACCCGGACGCGGCCCTGCGCGCGGCCGGCGCCGCGATCCCCGACTGGCACGGCGGCACGCGCCTCGCCGAGTCCCTGAAGGCATTCCTCGATCGGTGGGGTCAACGCGGCGTCGCCCGCGGCGCGGTCGTCGTCCTGTGCAGCGACGGTTGGGAGCGTGGCGACGCCGGCCCACTCGGCGAGCAGGTCGCGCGCCTGTCCCGACTGGCCTACCGTCTGGTCTGGGTGAACCCGCACCGTGGCAAACCCGGGTTCGAGCCGCTCGCCGCGGGAATGAATGCGTGCCTGCCGCACCTTGATGCGTTCGTATCGGGGCATTCGCTCGATGCTCTCGAAGAGTTGGTTGAGGTGATCGCCCATGCGTGACGTCCTTGACGACCTTGACCGCTGGTACGGCCAAGGGGAGCCGGTCGCGATGGCCACGGTGGTCGCGACGTGGCGGTCGGCGCCACGACCGGCCGGCGCGACGATGCTGGTCGGCGCCGACGGCACCGCGGTCGGCAGCGTATCCGGCGGCTGCGTGGAAGGCGCCGTCTACGAATTGGCGCAGCAGGTCGTCGCGTCCGGAGAGCCGGTGCTCCAGCGCTACGGCGTAAGTGACGACGACGCGTTCGCGGTCGGCCTGACGTGCGGCGGCATCCTCGATATCTACGTCGAGCGGATCGACAACGACCTGTTTCCGCAGTTCCGGGACGTGGTCGCGGCGATCCGCATCGGCTCGCCGGTCGCGGTGGTGACGTGCGTGCAGAGCACCAGCGACGATCCCGCGCACCGGGTCGGGCACCGGCTGATTATCTATCCGGACCGAGCCGAGGGCACGCTCGGCACGCAGCGCCTGGACGATGCCGTCACCGACGACGTACGCGGGATGCTGGCCGCCGGCCGTACGGGTGTGCTGCGGTACGGCTACGACGGCGAACGCCGGGGCGACGAGTTGACCCTGTTCGTGGCGAGCTATCAGGCACCGCCGCGCATGATCGTGTTCGGCGCGATCGACTTCGCCGCGGCGGTGGCGCGCATCGGCGTCTTCCTCGGCTACAAGGTGACCGTGTGCGACGCCCGGCCGGTATTCGCGACCAAGCGGCGCTTCCCGGACGCCCACGAGGTCGTCGTCGCCTGGCCGCACCGCTATCTGCAGGCCGAGGCGGACGCCAAGCGGATCGACGAACGTACGGTCGTCTGCGTGCTGACCCACGATCCGAAATTCGACGCGCCGGTGCTCGAGGTCGCGCTGCGACTACCGCTCGCCTACGTCGGAGCGATGGGCTCCCGCCGTACGCACGACGATCGGCTGGCCCGGCTGCGCGAGGCAGGCATGTCCGAGGACGAACTCGCGCGTCTCGCCTCACCGGTCGGGCTTGATCTCGGAGCGCGTACGCCCGAGGAGACAGCGGTGAGTGTCGCCGCCGAAATCATCGCCGCGCAGTGGGGCGGCTCGGGCGAACGGTTGACCGAACTCGCCGGACGGATCCACCACGAGCCGTAAAGTCGGAGTGGAAACGGTTCATCGCGCGGCCGCATTACGCATCGGCCGAAAATTCTTTCCGGCGCTGACTTCGACCTCCGAAAATGCACTTGCGACTATACAGTGGATTTGCCATCGCAGATGCGGTCGCATGGTCGCTTAAGCCTTGCAGATCAGTTTGACCGGCAACTCGGCCGTGTCCGTACCGTTGCTTGGTTTCGGCTGTGTACCGATCAGCAACGCTTGCGCAGCGCCCGTTCACGCGATTGTCTTTTACGCAAGCGCGCACGTGACCATCGGAGTTTGCGTCGTTGAGCATGCGACGAGCGCAATGCCTTTTGTGGCAATGTCTCGCGCACCGATGAGTTTGTTGTGTTTGACCGGGTTGGGCTTGTTGGGCGTTCCGCTGGCCGACGCGCACGCGACGTGACATTTCCGCGCGTTCGCGCGTCGGATCGGTCGTGAGCCGGGAGGCCTGATGGCGTCGGTCAGCATCACTGTCGACGGAGTCCGCTACGACGACACCGTCGAACCACGCACTTTGCTCGTCCATCATCTGCGCGACAACCTTGGCAAGGTCGGCACCGTCGTTGGCTGCGACACCAGCAACTGCGGTGCCTGCACGGTGCTGTTGAATGGTCGAAGCGTCAAGAGTTGCACTGTTCTCGCCGTGCAGGCCGACGGGCAGGATGTGACCACGATCGAAGGCCTCGCGGCCGACGGTGAGTTGCATCCAGTGCAGCAGGCCTTCCATGATCGCCACGCCTTGCAGTGCGGCTTCTGCACACCGGGCATGATCATGGCTGCGGTGTCGCTGCTGGCCGATGAGCCCAATCCGACCGGAGAGCAGATCCGCGAGGGCATCGAGGGAAACCTGTGCCGGTGCACCGGCTACCAGAACATCGTCCGAGCCATCTCCGACGCCGCGGCCGCCATGCGCACTCCTGTTGCCGATCGCACGATTGGTGTTACGGCCGACGAGGGGGTGTCGGCATGACCGTCACCGACGACCGTACGACCGAGATCGGTGCACCGCGGCGCCGCAAAGAGGACGCGCGACTTATCACCGGCCGGACAAACTGGACAGACAACATCGTGCTGCCCGGGATGCTGCACATGGCGATCCTGCGTAGCCCCATGGCTCGGGCGCGCATAACCAACATCGACGCATCGGGCGCCCGCTCAGAGCCCGGCGTCGTCGATGTGTTCACCGGTCGCGACATCGCCGACATCCAGGGATCGTTGCCGTGCGCCTGGCCGGTCACCGAGGACATCGTGATGCCGAACCGGCCGCCGCTCGCCGTCGATGCGGTCAACCACACCGGTGAGCCGGTGGCCGTCGTCGTGGCACGCAGCAAGGCCGCCGCCGTCGACGCGATCGCGGCAATCGACGTTGACTACGAGCCGTTGCCGGTCGTGCTCGACATGGAAGCGGCCATCGCCGACGGCGCCGAGCTCGTCCACCCGGACAAGGGCACGAACAAGAGCTACACCTGGATTTTCGACTCCGGCGCGGCCGGCACGGGCGGTTCCACCGACGAAGCGTTCGCCAACGCCGACATTGTCCTCAAACGGCGGTATAAGCAGCAGCGACTGTTGCCGTCGTTCATGGAGCCGCGCAGCGTCGTCGTCGAACCGGCCGGTCGTGGTGGCGGATTCACCATCTGGTCGGCCACGCAGATCCCGCACATCCTGCGGTTCCTGATGTCGCTGCTGACCGGTACGCCGGAACAGAAGATCCGGGTCGTCGCGCCGGACGTCGGCGGCGGGTTCGGCGGCAAGCTGCAGCTGATCAACGAGGAGATGCTCGCGTACTTTGCCGCGCAACGCGTCGGCAAGCCGGTCAAGTACACCGAGACGCGCTCCGACAGCCTGCTGGTCGCGCATCACGGCCGCGACCAGATCCAAGACATCGAGGTGGCCGCGAACCGCGACGGCACCGTGCTCGGGCTGCGCGTGAACTTGCTCGCCAACATGGGCGCCTACCTCGGCCTCGTCGGGCCGGGCGTGCCATTGCTCGGCGCGTTCATGTACAACGCGATCTACAAGTTCCCGGCCATGCGCTTCGAGTGCACCGGCGTGTTCACCAACACCACCATCACCGATGCCTACCGGGGCGCCGGTCGACCCGAGGCGACGTACGCCATCGAGCGCATGATGGACGAGCTCGCCGTGGAGATCGGCGTCGACCCGATGGAGATCCGCCGGCGCAACTGGATCAAGCACGAGGAGTTCCCGTTCACGACGGTGGCCGGACTGACGTACGACTCGGGCAACTACGAGGCGGCCACGGCCAAGGCGATGGAGCTGTTCGGCTACGACGAACTGCGGGCCGAGCAGGCCAGCCGGCGCGCGTCGAACGATCCGGTCCAGCTCGGCATCGGCATCTCGACGTACACCGAAATGTGTGGTCTGGCGCCGTCGCGGGTGCTCGGGGCGCTGCGCTACGGCGCGGGCGGCTGGGAGCACGCCGGCGTGCGGATGCTGCCGACCGGCAAGGTCGAGGTGGTCACCGGATCGTCCGCGCACGGACAGGGCCACGAGACGGCGTGGAGCCAGATCGTTGCCGACCAGCTCGGCGTCGGTTTCGATGACGTCGAAGTGCTGCACGGTGACACGAGGCAATCGGTCAAGGGCCTCGACACGTACGGATCCCGCTCGCTCGCCGTCGGCGGCATCGCGCTCTACCAGGCGTGCCAGAAGGTGATCCAGAACGCGAAGCCGATCGCCGCGCACATGCTCGAATGCGACGTCAACGACCTCGAATTCACCGATGGCGCGTTCAAGGTGCGTGGCACGCCGGGCGAGGGCAAGACGATCGCGGATTGTGCGCTGGCCGTGTTCGCCGCGCATGACCTGCCCGACGGCGTGGAGGCCAACCTCGACGCCGAGGCGGTCTACGACCCGACGAACTTCTCCTACCCGCACGGTACGCATCTGTGCGCCGTGGAGGTCGACACCGAGACCGGCACGACGAAGATCCGCAAGTACGTCGCCGTCGACGACGTCGGCCGGGTCATCAATCCACTGATCGTCGAGGGTCAGGTGCACGGCGGCGTCGCCCAGGGCATCGCGCAGGCACTCTTCGAGGAGGCCGTCTACGACGCCGAGGGCAACATGTTGACCGGCACGTTCGTCGACTACACGCTGCCGTCCGCGGCCGATCTGCTGGATTTCGTGACCGACCGGACGGAGACGCCGGCCCCCGGCCATCCACTGGGGACCAAGGGCGTCGGCGAGGCCGGCACGATCGCGTCGACGCCGGCCGTGGTCAACGCGGTGGTCGACGCGTTGCGGCCCAGAGGCATCAATGACATTGAGATGCCGTGTACGCCCGAGCGGGTCTGGCGGGCAGCCAACCGGAATTCTTCGGCAGGGATTGGGGTGGATCAGTGATTCCGTCGAAGTTCGACTATGCAAAGGCGTCGGGTGTCGAGGACGCCGTACGGTTGCTCGCCCAAGGCGGTGAGGATGCCAAGGTCCTCGCCGGCGGCCAGAGCCTCATCCCGTTGCTGCGGCTGCGTTTGGCCGCGCCGACGCTCGTGGTCGATGTCGGTGACGTCAGCGAGATGCGCGGCGTACGTGACGACGGCGACGTGATCGTCATCGGCGCGGCCACCACGCACGCCGAGGTGCTCGCGGACCCGTTGGTCAACGAGTTCGCCTCGCTCGTCGCGAAGGCGACCGGTACGGTGGCCGACCGCCAGGTGCGCCACCGGGGCACGTTCGGCGGCTCACTCGCCCACGCCGATCCGGCCGGCGACATGCCGGCCGTCGCCATCGCCTCCGATGCCGTGTTCGATATCGCCGGCTCCGGTGGGCGGCGGCAGGTCGCGGCGGCGGACTTCTTCGTCGACTACCTCACTACCGCGCTCGGACCGGACGATGTGCTGGTGTCCGTACGCCTCCCGAAGCGGCCGGGCTGGGGTACGCACTACGAGAAGTTCAACCGGATGGCACAGATGTGGGCAACGGTCGGCGTTGCCGTGGCCCTACGACGCGAGAATGGCTCGATAGCCGAGGCGGCGATCGGCTTGACGAACATGGCGCCGGTGCCGGTTCGGGCGGTAGGCGTCGAAGCGGCGTTGGTCGGCGCAAGTGCGACCGAGTCCGCCATCGCGGCGGCGGCGGCGCACGCGGCCGAGGGCACACGTCCGACGACGGACGTCTCGGCTTCGGCCGACTATCGCACCCATATGGTCAGTGTGCTGACCCGGCGGGCCGTCGTCTCGGCGGCCGGCCTGGGCTGACGGGCAGACGGCGGCGCGCCGGAGGGGATTCCCCGCTCGGTGCGCCGCCGCTCGCCCATCGACACCGCGGTGCCGGGGATAACCGCCGTACGGGATAACTGCCGCGCGGGGATAATCACCGGATGGCGAGTTTCGTACTGATCCCCGGAGCCGGCGGGGCGGCGGCCTACTGGCATCTGGTCGAGCCCGAATTGCGGGCACGTGGCCACCGTGCGATCGCGGTTGACCTGCCTGCCGGCGACGACAAGGCCGGGTTCGCCGAGTACGCCGATGCCGTTGTCGCCGCCATCGACGATGCTGGTCCGGACATCGCCGGTCCGACCGGCACCGACCTGGTCATCGTCGCGCAATCGATGGGCGGTTTCACCGTGCCGTCGGTCTGCGACCGAGTCCCAGTGTCGTTGCTGATCCTGGTCAACGCGATGATCCCCGCGGATGGCGAGACGGCCGGCGACTGGTGGGAGAACACCGGTTCGCGTGCGGCGCGGCGCGAGCAGGACGTCCGCGACGGTCGGCCACCGGACGCCGAGTTCGACCTCTGGACCTATTTCTTCCACGACGTTCCGCGGTCCGTCGCTGACGACGCGATGGCCACCCCACAGGAGCAATCGGACACACCGTTCGCCGATGTCGGGCTGAACGGCGCCTGGCCTGCCGTGCGAACGCGGGTGCTGTCCGGCCGCGATGACCGGTGCTTTCCGGCCGACTTCCAGCGACGCGTGGCCGAACAACGGCTGGGCATTACCCCCGACGTGATGCCGGGCGGTCACCTCGTTGCGCTGGCGCGCCCGGCCGAACTCGCGGCGCGCTTGGCCGCCTACGCCGACGCACGTGCAGACGACGCGACCTGATCGGGCCGCCGATAGCATCGGGTCATGACGACAGAGATCACCGCGGATGCAGCGGGCACGGTCCGGCTCGGTGACCTCGAGGTTCCACGGCTCGGCTTCGGGGCGATGCGCCTTCCCGGTCCCGGTGTGTGGGGCCCGCCGGCCGACCGTGACGAGGCGATCCGGACCGTACGTCGGGCGGTCGAGCTCGGCGTACGGGTCATCGACAGTGCCTGGTATTACGGCCTCGACGTCGCGAACGAGGTGATCGCGGCGGCGATCCGGCCCTACCCGGACGACCTCGTCCTGGTCACGAAGCTCGGTGGTGCGCGGGCCGCGGACGGCACCTGGGTCTCCGGACTGACACCCGACGCTTTGCGCGCCGGATGCGAGCGCGATCTCCGCGTGCTCGGCATCGACGCGGTACCGGTCGTGCATCTGCGGTGGATGGACAGATCAGCCCCGATTACCTTCAACGAGGCACTCGACGTGATGCTCGATCTGCAGGCGCAGGGCAAGATCCAGCGAATCGGGCTATCGAACGTGACCGCCGAGCAGTTGTCGGCCGCGCTCGCGAAGACGCCGATCGCCAGCGTTTCCAACCATTTCGGCCCGGCCGAGCAGTCGGACGCGCGGACGCTCGAGATGTGTGCCGCGCAGAACATCGCGTACCTCCCTTTCTTCCCGCTGGGAGCGGGCCGTGCGGTGTCGGCGAGCGGCAATGCGCTCGGCGCGGTCGCGGCCAAGCACAACGCGACGCCTGCGCAGGTTGCGATCGCGTGGCTGCTCGGGCGTTCGCCGGCGATGCTGCCCATTCCGGGTACGAGCAAGGTTGCGCACCTGGAAGACAACGTGGCGGCGGCCGCATTGCGCCTCGACGCCGCGGATCTCGCCGAGCTCACGACGTCATGACCGGCTACGTGCTGGAGATGACCCGGGAGTATCCGGTCGGACCGGGCGATCTGTCCGCGGCCATCGGCGCGGGTTCGCTTTTCATCGCGCGCGGGGCCATGCCGTCCTCCATCGTGGCCGAGTTCCACGACGGCGGTCGGTTCGCGTTCGAGCGGCCCGATGGTGGCCGGGTGTCGGGTGTGTTCACCCGGGTCGTGCCGGGCGAACTCATCGAAATCCGATGGGCGGGCATGACCGCGACCCTGCGCTTCGAGCCGACGGCGGTCGGTGGTCGGCTCTCGCTACGCCACATCGACATTCCGACCCCGGAGTTGCGGGACGCGTACGAGGACGGTTGGCGCGACGGCCTGCGCCATCTGGTGCTTCCGCCGTTGTTCCCGGAGGAGCGGTCGGCGACCGGCGACGAACGGCATGTGTTGAGCGCCTTCCTGGCGTACCAACGCACTGTCATGGTCGGCAAGCTCAACGGGCTGTCCGAGGCCGACGCGCGGCGGCGAATCGTCTCGTCGGACACCACGCCGATCGCACTCGTGCGCCACGTCGGTTTCGTCGAGCGCGAGTGGTTCGCCGGTTATCTCGGCGGGCAGGCGATCGCAGCGCGGCCGGAGGATCGTGATGGTTGGTGGGTTCCGCCGGACGCGACGGTCGCATCGGTCATCGCGGACTACGCGGCGGCCTGCGCCGAGTCCGATCGGATCGCGGCGCTGCTCCCGCTGGATCACCATGTGGCGCACCCAAGGTTGGGGCGAGTCTCGCTGCGCTGGATCTACACCCATCTGATCGAAGAGACCGCTCGGCACGCCGGCCATCTCGACATCCTTCGTGAGTTGATCGACGGCGTGACCGGCGTCGATGTGTAGCCGACCTGGCCGTACGCGGCTCAGGGACGGATCCGCCGGACGCGGGATGGAGGTTCGAGTCCGCGCTCGGCCGTTCGTCCGGTGAGCGCAGTGTCGGAAATTGGCACGGATAGTTACCCAGAAGCCTTGTGTCACTTCCTCAGACAATCAAGGATGTGAATACTTCGAAGTATGACGGAGTCGACGTCATATTCGGGGTTTCCTGTCACGATTGCTCCCCCGAGGAGGAGACATGCGGGCACGCCCCCAGGTGCTCACACTGCTCACCGCCACCGCGACGTTTGTCGCTGTGGCCCTATCGATGTCGTTGCCAGCGCAGGCGACGACCACCGCGGTCGCGGCGACGACCGTGGCCAACACCGTCACGTCCGGCACACTCGCATCCGGAAGCGGTGCCAACGGCGCGACGGTGAACCTTCCATCGGCCGCTCATATGACGACCCGCCAGTCGTGCGCCACGCCGACCGCCCGGCACACCATGCAGTGCTTCTCGCTCATGCGGACCGACGTCAAA
The DNA here is from genome assembly GCA_963724705.1 of uncultured Actinomycetota bacterium. GTDB lineage: Bacteria > Actinomycetota > Actinomycetes > Mycobacteriales > Micromonosporaceae > DASQPR01. The sequence continues at coordinate 119,606 of CAVRVS010000001.1, read as the reverse complement.
GCCGTCAGTGCCAACGCGATCGCACCCAACGCGACGCCGTCCGGCTACGGTCCGGCCAACCTGGCCAGCGCGTACAAGCTGTCGACAGCGGGCGGCGCCGGCGAGACGGTCGCGATCGTCGACGCCAACAACGACCCGACGGCCGCCGCCGACCTCGCCATGTACCGCAGCCAGTTCGGCCTGCCGCCGTGTACGGTCGCCAGCGGCTGCCTGCGGATCGTGAACCAGAACGGCGCCACCAGCCCGCTGCCGGCCAACGACGCCGGCTGGGCCGGTGAAGAGTCGCTCGACCTCGACATGGTGTCGGCGATCTGCCCGAACTGCAACATCATCCTCGTGGAGGCCAACTCGGCCACCGATGCGAACCTGTACGCGGCCGAGGACCGCGCGGTCGCTATGGGTGCGAAGTTCGTCTCGAACAGCTGGGGCGGCGGCGAATACTCCGGTCAGACGACCGACGACTCGCACTTCAACCACCCCGGCGTCGCCATCACTGTCAGCTCGGGTGATGACGCGACCGGCGCCGAATACCCAGCGACGTCGCAGTACGTGACCGCGGTCGGTGGCACGCATCTCACCACGTCGACCAACTCCCGCGGCTGGACCGAGACGGCCTGGGCCGACGCCGGTTCCGGCTGCTCGGCATTCGACGCGAAGCCGTCGTGGCAGACCGTCACCACCAGTTGCGCGCGGCGGGCCGAGGCGGACGTCTCCGCGGTCGCCGACCCGGCCACCGGTGTCGCCGTCTACCAGACGTTCGGCGCCTCCGGCTGGGTCGTCTACGGCGGTACGAGCGTTGCCGCACCGGTCATCGCCGGCGTGTACGCGCTCGCCGGCAACCCGGCCGCCGGCACGTACGCGGCTTCCTACCCGTACGCCCACCCGGGCAACCTGTTCGACGTGACCAGTGGGACCAACGGCACCTGCGGCGCACCGATCTGCACGGCCGGCCCCGGCTGGGACGGCCCGACCGGACTCGGCACGCCTAACGGCACCGCCGCGTTCACCAACGGCACCGGCGGCACCGCGCTCAGCCTGGCCAATCCGGGCAGCCGGACCGGCACGGTTGGCGTCGCGACCAGCCTGACGCTGTCGGCCAGTGGCGGCACGCCGCCGTACACGTTCTCGGCGACCGGCCTGCCGGGCGGGTTGACGATCAGCTCCTCCGGCGTCATCAGCGGCACGCCGACGACCGCCGGCACCTTCACCGTTACGGCGACCGTCCATGACGCGGCGTCCGGCACGGCGAGTACGTCGTTCTCGTGGACGATCAGTCCCGCCGGCGGCGGTGGTTGCACGGCCGCACAACTGTTCGGCAACCCCGGTTTCGAAACCGGGTCGGCGGCACCGTGGACCTCCACGGCCGGCGTCGTGAACCCGAATGGGGCCGGTGAGACGTCGCATAGCGGCACCTACTACGCCTGGCTCGACGGCTACGGCACCACGCACACCGACACGCTCGCGCAGACGGTCTCCGTACCGGCCGGCTGCACGGCTTCGGTGAGCTTCTTCATCCACATCGACACATCGGAGACGACGACCACCACGCAGTTCGACAAGTTGACCGTGGCGCTCATCAACGGCACGACGACGACGACGCTGCGTACGTTCTCCAACCTCAACCACGCGACCGGCTACACGCAGGTCACGTTGCCGTTGTCCGGCGTGGCCGGTAGCTCGGTGACGATCAAGTTCACCGGCACCGAGGACAGCTCGCTGCAGACGTCGTTCGTCATCGACGACACGGCGTTCAGCGTGAGCTGACCGCGCCACCGCACCACGCGGGCGGCCCGCATCGACTCGGAGTCGGTGCGGGCCGCCTCGCCGTCCGAGCGCCGAACCCGACGAAGCTCGCGCCCCGCCGGCACGCCGCCGCCGGTAGCGGCGCCGCCGCTAGCAGCGAAATCGGCCGTTTCGCGGCGACGGCGCCGGGCCACCTTCAGGATGAATGATGCAGGGCGCCGCCGTCTGCGCGGCGCACGTGGACGTCCGGCCGCACGGCGAGAGGATCGCAGATGAAGGCGGAGAAGATCTTGTACAAGCCGGTCGGCATCGTCGGTGGGATCGTCGCCGGTGCCGTGGCCGGCGCGGTCTTCAAGCGGACCTGGAAGCTGATCGAGCACGACGACACGCCGCCCCACCCACGGGACGAAGACCGACGCTGGGCCGAGGTCCTGCTGGCCGCCACGATCCAGGGCGCGATATTCGCGGTCATCAAGGCGGCCGTCGATCGTGGCGGAGCAACCGCGATGCGGCGGGCCACCGGGGCGTGGCCCGCGTAACTGCATCGGCCGCCCGACCAGTTGGGCGATTTAGGAATTCCGATCCGGCTATCGCACGGTCGGTGTTCCTAGATCGCTCAACCGGTGGCTACGGGAACGCTGCGGCTATCGCACTGTCGCGAAGAACGCCCGTACGTCGTCGACGAACAGATCCGGAGCCTCGAGCGCCGCGAAGTGGCCGCCGCGATCAAACTCCGTCCACCGTGTGATCGTGTTGAGTTGGTCGCTGTACCGCCGGATGGACACGTCCTCGGCGAAGACCGCGACGCCGGTCGGCGTGGCCGACGGTGTGGGCCAATCGTTGGCGTGCATGTTCTCGTAGTACATGTTGGCCGCCGTACCGGCCGATCCGGTGAGCCAGTAGAGCATCGCGTTGGTGAGCAACCGATCCCGATCGATCACGTCCTCCGGCATTCCGTCGCCGTGCGACCACTCGGCAAACTTCTCCATGATCCAGGCCAGTTGCCCGACCGGTGAGTCGGTCAGCCCGTACGCCAACGTCTGCGGTCGCGTCGCCTGCATCTGGAAGTACGCGTTCCCGTCCGACAGGAAGCTCCGCATCCGAACGTAGCGTTGACGTTCGGCATCGGTGAACGTGGCGAGATCGTCGTCCGGCACGTCCCCGAATGGGATGAAGCCCACGGTCGCGGCATTCACGTGTACGCCGACGACATGGTCGGCGTCGACCCGGCCGAGATCGGGCGAGACAAAAGCGCCGAGATCTCCGCCCTGCGCGCCGTACCGCCGGTAGCCCAGCCGTGCCATCAACTCGGCGAACGCGAGCGCGACGCGGCGGGTGTTCCAGCCGGCCTCGATCGGCGCGGGCGAGAAACCGAAGCCGGGCAGCGATGGGATCACCAGGTCGAATGCCGTCGCGGGATCGGCGCCGTGCGAGCGGGGATCGCTCAGCGGCCCGATCACGTCCAGGAACTCGACGATTGACCCGGGCCAGCCGTGGGTCAGGATGAGCGGCAACGCATCCGGCTCCGGCGACCGTACGTGCAGGAAGTGCACCGTCTGACCGTCGATCGCGGTGGTGAACTGCGCAACGGCGTTCAGCTCGGCCTCGTGTTTGCGCCAGTCGTAGGCGTTACGCCAGTAGTCCGCGAGGTCGCGAAGGTAGTCGACCGGAACGCCGCGCGTCCAGCGATCACCCGGCAGCTGTGGCGCCCAACGCGTGCGCGCCAGACGGTCGGCCAGGTCATCAAGATGCATCGTGTGGGATGTCGATACGGAACGGTCGGATCTCGGTATCAGATGTCATGGCTTCACGGTATGAGCTATTGCGGACAGCTTCCGTCCGCGATATGTGGAAATCTGGTTCCATGCAGGAAACCTCGGCCCGGCTGCTGCGCGTCCTGTCGCTCTTACAGACACGACGCGAATGGACCGGCGCCGAGCTGGCCGACCGCCTCGGTGTAACCACACGGACCGTCCGGCGCGACGTCGACAAGTTGCGATCCCTCGGCTACCCGATCAACGCCGCGCCCGGCGTGGCGGGCGGATATCAGCTCGGCGCGGGCGCGGCACTGCCGCCACTGCTGCTGGATGACGAGGAGGCGGTCGCCGTCGCAGTCGGGCTGCGATCGGCCGCCGGCGGCTCGATCGCCGGGATTGCCGAGACGTCGGTACGGGCATTGGCCAAGCTCGAGCAGGTGCTGCCATCGCGGCTCCGCCACCGGATCGCGATGCTCGCGGACGTGACCGTGCCACTCGTGCCCGGCGGGACGGCGGTAGACCCGGCGCGGCTGCTCGCAGTCGCCGCCGCCTGCCGGGACCACCATCGGCTGCGCTTCGACTATCGGTCCCACGACGGCACTGAGTCGCTGCGGGTCACCGAGCCGCACAAGCTCGTACACACCGGTCGGTGGTGGTATCTGGTGGCGTACGACCTCGACCGCGCCGACTGGCGTACGTTCCGGCTCGATCGCCTGACGCCCCGGACGCCGACCGGACCGCGGTTCACCCCGCGCGAGCCGCCCGAGGACGCGGCCACCTACGTGTCGCGGTCGGTGTCGTCCGCGCCGTACCGGTATCGGGCCCGGGTCTTGATGCTCGCGCCGGCGAGCGTCGTGGCCGACGTGGCGTCCCCGACCGCGAGTCGCGTCGAGCCCATCGATGACGCGACATGTGTGTTGACCGCCGGTTCGAATTCACTCGACGAGCTGGCGATCTACATCGCCCTCAAGGGCGTCGACTTCGAAGTGCTGGAGCCCCCGGAACTCGCGGCGCACGTCGGCTCGCTCGCCGACCGACTGCGCCGGTCCGTGCAGCGTTAGGCCGGCTTGGCCTGGATTTGGGGGTTCGAGCCACCCGTGCCGATCGACCGTGATCGCCGTTTTGCGGCCGCTCGGCGGACCAGATGCCATCCTGGGACATTGGGCCCGTTCACCGTCGGCCGGGTGGCTGTGCCGGCGCAAGCGAGAGTCTGGGGTCGCGCGTGGGGGAGTGGTTTCACCGCACGATCGTCGAGTCAGGTCGGCTGCCGCTGTTCTGCGCATTCGTCGCGGTGCTGGTCGCATTCCTGTTCATCCGCCTCTCGGTGCGGATGATCCGCGCTCAGGTGAAGTGGTGGCCGGGCAACGTACAGCCTGGTGGTACGCACATCCACCACGTCGTGTTCGGCGTGGTCTTCATGATCATCGGTGGCGTCGGCGGTATCGCGCTGCCCGACCGGGCGCTCTGGCCGCTGTGCGTCACGTCGGCCATCTTCGGCATCGGCGTCGCGCTGGTCCTCGATGAATTTGCGCTGATCCTGCATCTCGAGGACGTCTACTGGGCGAGTGCCGGCCGCACGTCGGTCGACGCCATCTTCGTCGCCGTCGCCATAATCGGAATTCTGGTCGTCGGCGGCCGACCGTTCGACATCGGCAGCAGCTCGACACCGGGAGTGGCCGGGATCGTGGCCACCGTGCTTGTTGCATTGTTCTACGTCGGGCTCACCGGCATCACCCTGTTGAAGGGCAAGATCTGGACCGGTCTCATCGGCGTGTTCTTTCCGATCCTGCTGATCGCCGGGGCAATCCGCGTCGCCCGTCCGCACTCGCCGTGGGCGCGGCGGCGGTATCACCCGCATCGGCGGCGCGGCAAGGCGCGACTGGCCCGGGCCCAGCGACGCGAACGGCGATACCGCGAGCCACTCATCCGGGCGAAGATCTGGTTGCAGGAGGCCGTCGCCGGGCGGCCGAGCGCCCCCGCGGACGTGTTGGTCGACAGCCATGCGGCGGCGTCGGAGGCGCCACAACGTCCCGGCGAGGGCCTCGCCGCGTCCGAGCTTCCGGCGGCGAGCGTGGCGGAACGCGACGGGGGAGAACAGGAGGATGTATCGGCATCGTGGCCAGCCGATGTCGCGCAGCCCCCGACCGACGGCCACCGGAACCCGTCGCTGGCGTCAGTCGAGCGTGATCTGCCCGCCGGCGACCGTGATCTGCTCGGCCGGTAAGGGCCGCTCCGCGGGCGGCCGCGTCACCGATCCGTCGGCGATCGAAAACTGGCTGCCGTGGCACGTGCAGTTGATGGTGCCGCCGGTCACGTCGTGCAGCAGGCAGCCGGCGTGCGTACAGGTGGCGGAGAAGCACTTGAAGGTGCCGGCCGTCGGCTGGGTCACAACCACCGCCTGCTCGGCGTAGATCCGGCCGCCGCCGACGGGCACGTCCGAGGTCGGGCCAAGCGTGACCGGCCCGGTGCCCTTCGGCGCGGCAACGGGTTGGATGCCAGCCGCACCGCACGCCGTCAACGCGGCCATGCTGGCAACGCCGGCACCGACCGCACAGGCACCGCCAAGCGCCGTGCGCCGGCTTACGCGCCGTGCAGCCGGCACGCGCCGGTCCGCCGTGTCATGTTCCGCCTTCGGCGCCGTCATCGGCCGCTCCTCGTCCTCACTGACCGCGGGCCGAGCGATCGGGCCGCGGCGCCATGCTGCCACGGCCGTCTGTGATCTGCCTGGATCGGACCTGAGTGCCGGATCACGCGATCCACTGCTCGGGCATATCCCAGAGCATCTGCAAGGTGTCGCGGAGCCCGGCCATCCGCTCCGCGCCGATCGATGCCGCCCACTCCGCTTCGGCCTCGGCCACGACGGCTACACCGATCGAGATCGCGGCGGTGCCCTTCGGCGCGATCTTGACCAACCGCGCCCGCGCGTCGGCCGGGTCCGGAACTCGAGTCACATAGCCGGCCCGCTCCAGCTGGTCGACGAGGAATCCGGCCGTCTGCTTCGTCACGTGAGCCCCCTCGGCCAACTCGGTCATGCGAGAGCCACCAGGGCGAACGCCGCGGAACAGGCGCCCTTGTGCCGGCGTCACGTCGCCGAAGCCGGCCCGGGCGAGCGCTCCGAAGATCCGCGATTCCATGTTCCGGTACGCGGAGAAGAGCAGCAGCGCCACGCTCGGCGGGCGGTCGGTGTCCAGCTCCTCGCCAGCCGACCGGCGGTCGACGTTCTCGCCCGGGGTCGCGCTCGAATCGGGCATATGTGTCCCTTCACATAGCACTAGCAGGGCCGATGCCGGTGCTCATACGACCGGATGACAGATTTACCCGCTATATTAGTCAGTGTCTCGTACTAAATGTCGCGCAGTCGGCACCGCCGCGGGCAAACATCTGCTCGGGTTGGTCACCAGTCGCGGGAGATTGTGAGGGGGTCGCGAGTGAGCACAGAGGAGGCGGTGGCCGGTCCAACGATGAGTCGGCTCGACGTACGGTTCGCCGTACATCGGGAGCGGCTCCGGCTCGCCGCTCTGCTCGACGAGCTCGCACCGGCCGAGTGGGACCATCCGAGCCTCTGTCCCGGCTGGCGCGTACGCGACGTGGTCGCGCATCTGGTCCTCGCCCCGGAGAGCACCGTTGGCGGGATGGTCGTCGACCTTGCTCGGGCCTACGGCGACGTCGACCGCGTGATCCGCGAGACCGCGCAACGCAAGGGCGCGGAGCGGACATCGACACTGGTCGGCGAGCTGCGCTCGGCCGCGGACTCGGACCACCGCCGGCCGTTCACCTCGCATCTCGAACCGTTGATCGACGTCCTGGTCCACGGCCAGGACATTGTGATTCCCTTGCGCCGCGTGCTCGCTATGCCGGTCAACGACGCCGCCGTCGCCGCGTCCCGGGTGTGGGAGACGCGCTTTTTCGGCGCCCGTAAGCGCATGCGCGGCCTCCGACTCGCGGCTCACGACGTGGTGTGGTCGCGCGGCGAGGGCCTTTTGGTCGAGGGTCCGATCGAGCCGATCCTGCTGGCGCTGACCGGGCGCGCGGCGCGACTCGACCGACTGAGCGGTCCGGGCGTCGATCTGCTCGCCGAGCGACTCGGTGGTCCCGCCGCCTCTTGACCCGGGGCGTGCTCGTGTTTCATGCTGCCCGCGGCCGTACCGGCCGGTAGGGTCGGCGGATCGTGCAGCGGATTGACGGCGGGCGGAGCGGGGCGCATGGCGGCAGAGTCGACGGCGGCGACGCCCGCCGGCGGTCAACCCACGGCCGAATCGACCGGGCCGCGCAAGCTTTCGACGTCGCGGGTGGTCTTCGTGATCATCGCCGCCGCGGCTCCGATGGCGGCGATGGTGGGGAACACTCCACTCGCGCTGCTCTACGGCAACGGTCCGGGTCTACCGGCGACGTACGTCATCGCGACGGCGGCCCTGCTCTGCTTCTGCGTCGGGTATGCGGCGATGAGCCGGCGCGTCGTGAACACGGGCGCGTTCTATACGTACGTGGCCCGGGGGATCGGTAAACCGGCCGGCGTCGGGGCGGCCTATCTCGCGGTGCTGTCGTACACGGCGCTGACCGTCGGGTTGTGTGGCGCGTTCGGCTACTTCGTGTCGATCGTGCTCGGCGATGTCGGCATCGACGTGGCGTGGGAGATCCCGTCCGCGATCGCGATCGTGTTCGTCGCCATCATGGGCTACCGCTCGGCCGATCTGTCGGCGCGAGTCCTGGGCGTCCTCATGGTGCTGGAATTCGCCATCCTGATCGTCTTCGACCTCGGCGTGCTCGGGCACAAGGGCGGCCAGGCGCTCCCGGTAGCCGCCTTGTCGCCGCACAACGTTTTCTCCGGCTCGATCGGCATCGCGCTGATGTTCGCGTTTACGAGCTTTGTGGGCTTCGAGTCGGCCGCGCTCTACGGCGAGGAGACGGCCAACCCGGTGCGGAGCATCCCGCGCGCGACATACGTCGCGGTGATCAGCGTCGGTGTCTTCTACTTCCTCACCACGTGGTTCACGATCGGCGCGATCGGTGTCGACCGGACGCACGCGGTTGCCGCCGGGCTCGGCGACGATCTCGGGAACCTGTTGTTCAACGAGGCGCAGACCTACGTCGGCACCACGGTCATGGACATCATGGGCGTGCTGTTGTGCACCAGCGTGCTCGCCGGGATGCTCGCCGTGCACAACGCGGCGAGCCGATACCTCTTCGCGCTGGGCCGGGAACGGGTGCTGCCCAAGGGACTCGGCGCTTACCACGGCCACTTCCGGTCGCCGTACGCCGGCAGCCTCACCGTCACTGCGGTCACCGTCGTCGTCGTCGGCGTGTTCGCGGTCGCCCGACTCGACCCGTACCAGACGCTCGCGACCAGCATGGTCGGCCTGTCCACGCTGGGCGTCGTTGCGCTGCAGGTGCTGGCGGCGATCTCGGTGGTCGCGTTCTTCCGTCGCCGCGGTGAACGTCAATGGTGGCGCACGCTGGTATTCCCGTCGATCGGCGCGATCAGCCTGCTGACCGCCTTCGTGCTCGCCACGGCCTACTTTCCGACACTGGTCAACACAAGCAACCCGGTCATCGACAATCTTCCGTGGCTGCTCGGTGCCGTGTTGGTGGCCGGCGTCGTCGCGGGGCTGTGGATCCGGGCGAAGCGGCCTGCGGTCTATGGACAGATCGCGCTGTCCACCCTGCGGCCGCGCCCGCGGACGCTCGACCGGCCGGCGGCGTGGACGCGGCGCTACTGCCTCATCGGCGCCGGCCCGGCCGGGCTCATCGCCGCCCGCGCGTTGCGGGCCGAGGGCATTCCCTTTGACTGGTACGAGCGGGCGGACGCGGTCGGCGGCATCTGGAACGCGGACGCGGCGGGCAGCCCGATGTACGACTCCGCGCACTTCATCTCGTCGCGGCACACATCCGGATTCGTCGGCTATCCGATGCCGGCCGACTATCCGGACTACCCGTCGTGGCGTCAGATCCGCGACTACATCCGCGACTTCGCCGACGCCGAGGGTTTGACCGACCTGGTGACGTTCAATACCGCCGTCACCAGCGCCGTCCCCGTCGAGGCGACGTCGGGTCCGGCCGAGTCGTGGGATGTCACGCTGTCCACCGGCGAAACGCGACGGTACGCCGGGATCATCGCCGCGCCCGGCGTGAACTGGCATCCGAACATCCCGACGTATGACGGCATCGATCGGTTCCAGGGCGAGATCCGCCATTCGTCCGCGTACCGCGATCCGGAGGAGTTCCGCGGGCGGCGGGTGCTGGTCGTCGGTGGCGGCAACTCGGGCGTCGACATCGCGTGTGACGCCGCTGTGTTCGCGTCGCAGGCGTACCTGTCCGTACGCCGTGGCTACCGCTACATTCCGAAGCACATCGGCGGCGTACCGACCGATGCGCTGCTCGCCGGCGTCGTACCGCCGCCGGCCGGCATGAGCCTGCCGACCGACCAGACGAAGTTCCTCGATCATCTCGTCGGGGACCTGACCCGGTATGGCTTACCGGCACCGGATCACGAGTTGCTCGCGAGCCACCCGATCATGAACACCCAAGTGCTGCACCACCTGGGCCACGGCGACCTGATCGCGCGACCGGACGTCGCACGATTCACTGAGGATTCCGTCGTGTTCACCGACGGCACCACCGAGCGCATCGACGTCGTCATCTTCGCGACGGGCTACGACTACCGGCTCCCGTTCCTCGACGATGGCCTGCTGCCGTGGCGCGACGGTCGGCCCGAGCTCTACCTGAACATCTTCAGCCGTGATCACGACGGCCTGGCGGTTCTCGGGTTCATCGAGTTCGCCGACGCGGCGTACCAGCGGTTCGAAGAAATGGCGCAGCTCGTCGTCCTCGACACGACGGCGCGCGAGCTGGGCGGCGAGGTCTGGTCGTCGTGGCGGGCGCGCAAGGCGACCGACCAGCCCGAGCTACGGGGCGGAAAGACCTATCTGGCTTCGCGGCGGCACGCCAACTACGTCGACGGCCTGACCTATCAGGTCGTGCTGGCCGACCTGCGCGACCGGTACGGGCTCGGCGAGGTCCCGTCGATCGGGCCGCGCCGGCCCGCCGAGGTCACCGACGACGCGCCGGCGGCCGTGTCGGCCTGAGTGCGGCCGGGTCGGCGCCGTGGAGAATCGGCCCGGGCGCTATTTGTCGCCGTCGCCGGACATCGTGATCGCGCCGGATACGCTCTGGCGCCGACCGCGCCGTTGCAGCTGCGCCGGCAGCGCCCGACCGGACGCCGCAGCGGCGGCACGCTGCTTCGCGTCGCGCTCCCGCCGGGTGGCCCGGGCCGATCCGGACCGGTCGCTCATGGCCGGGCCGGACCGCGCCGCCAGGCGCTCGATGGCCGCGAGGCGGCGGTGTTCCTGGCGGTCGTAGCGCTCCTGCCAGCGAGACAGGCGAGCAGCCGGCACGCCGAACCGGACAAGCTTCACTTGGCCGTGCACCGTAGGCGACAGCAGCGCCGCCCGGCGACGTACCCAGATCATCGGCCCGCCGCCGGCCGGAGTCACCACGCCGCGGCCGGCGTGTTCCAGGTCTCCGACGAACCAGACGTGGGCGAACATGCCGGTCCGCAACGCCGCACGTTGGCGTTGAGTCGCCGAGGCGGCGAAGTACATCACGTCGACGTGGCGATCAGCGTCGGCGTCCGGCTCGGGATCGGCGTTGGGCGCAGCATCGGGGGCGTGCAGGTCGACGCGGGCCGCCATTTTCGACACGTACGTATGGCCCTCGAGGTATTGCCACGGCCGCGTGAGAACGTAGCGCCAGGCCCGGACCGTGGCGAGCAGCTTCGGCCCCGCCGGCATCAGGATAATGGCGCCGACAACGGCGAAGAGCGACCGGGTCGCGATGTCCACATCGGACACGATCGCACCGACGCACAGCGCGATCGCGGCGAGCAACCCGGCCGCCGCACCGATCGAGCTTCGCGTCAGGCGCCACATCGCGGTCGTCGTGCCACGAACTTCGACCGCGCGACGGTGCGATGGCGGCCGCAGCGCCGCCGGATCGGGCGTTGGACAGTTCCGTGTCGAGTCGGTGCGCAGCTCCTTGGGTAGCGCAGCATTGGGCGCGACGTGGCGCCGGCTCACGTTGTCGCGGATGTCGTCGGTCTGGCCACTCCGGCCGCGATCAGCTCGGCCGCACGCTCGGCGATCATGATGGTGGGAGCGTTCGTGTGTCCGCGGTTGATACGCGGCATGACCGACGCATCCGCCACGCGCAGGCCGGCCACGCCGCGAACGCGCAGCTCGGCATCGACCACGGACGACTCGTCCGCACCCATGCGGCACGTGCCGACCGGGTGGTAGAGCGTCTCGGAATACGTTCGCACGAAGGACTCCAGGTCCGCATCGTCGGTGGGCCAACGGTCCGGTCGCATCGGCGCGCCGACATGCCGGGCGAGCGACGGGGCGGCCATGATGTTACGCGCGAACGTCAATCCGGCCAGGACGCAACGTAGGTCGGCGTCATCGGATAGATATCGAGGATCGATGTGCGGTGCGACCGCCGGATCGGGGCTCGTGAGCGTGATCTCGCCGACGCTTCGCGGCTGCAACAGGATCGACGCGACCGTGAAGCCATGCCCCGGTGGCTCGGTGAAACCGTGATCGAGGAACGGCACCGGCGCGAACAGGATCTCGATGTCCGGCGCCGAAAGACCATCCTCGGTGTGCACCATCGCCACGGCTTCGGCGACGTTCGACGAGAGCATGCCCTTGCGCCGGGCCAGATACTTCACGACCTGGCCGAGCTTCTCGGCATCGACCATGGTGACCTTGGTCGGCGTGTGCACGATCCATCCGCTGGCCAGGTGGTCCTGTAGGTTCCGGCCCACTTCGAGACTGCGTACGGCGACCGGCACCCCGGCCGGGGCGAGTTGGTCCGGGTCACCGATCCCGGACAGCATCAACAGATGCGGCGAGCCGATCGCGCCGGCCGCCACCACGACCTCCCGTCGTGCCGCCACCTCGACCGTGTCGCCACTCTCGCGGCGGTAGACGACGCCGCGGGCAACTGGGCCGTCGGCATCGTCGGCCATCATGACCCGCTCGACGAGGCCCCCCGTGATGACGGTGAGGTTCGGCCGCGTCCGCACGGGATGCAGGTACGCGTCGGCCGCACTCCAGCGCCGGCCGCGATGCATGGTGACGGGCGTCGGCGCGAAGCCGGCGTTGTCCGGCTCGTTCAACTCCGGATTGCGCCGCAGGCCCGCTTCGGTGCACGCGGCGAGGAACGCCGCCGTGAGCGGATTCGGATCGCGAAGCTCCTCGATCCACATCGGGCCGTCGGTGCCGTACGTGTTGTCATGGTTGGTGCCGACCCGATGCTCGATCCGGTGGAAGTAGGGCAGCACGTCGTCGTACGACCAGCCGGGTAGGTTCCAGCCGTCGTAGTCGGCTCGATGCCCGCGGACCCACATCATCGCGTTCAGCGACGACGAACCGCCAAGCATCTTGCCGCGGGGCCAGAACAGCTCGCGATCGTCGAGGAACTTCTGCGGCTGCGTCTCGAACGCCCAGTCGAGCGGCGTCTTGAACAGCTTGCTGAACGCGGCCGGGATCTGGATCTCCCGCTTGCGGTCACGGCCGCCGGCCTCGATCAACGCAACCGTGACATTCGGGTCGGCGGACAAGCGATTGGCGAGCACGCACCCGGCCGATCCCGCTCCGACGATGACGTAGTCGTACATGGGATGCCTCCGAGCGGCGCTGCCGGGACCTGATTGCGGGCAAAGTTACCGCAGAGTCATAAGCGCCGGAACCCCCTTGGAGTCCGGCGTCCGCGCCGCTTCGCGTTGGTCGCTCATGCGGTGCCATGATCCCCGATCTTGTAACGATTTCGGGCCTTTGCGCCGGGCGATGGGCCGAAAGCGTTACAAGATCGACGAAGCCTGTGCCAGGCCAGGCGATAGCTCGCCGAGCGCGCGTGTTCGGGATCGCGAGAGCCCACGTTTTCGTGCACCGAGCCAGCGCTCAGCCCGCCCGTCTGAGTCGCGGCGTGCCACGACGGCGGCCCGGGGGTTGGCCGCCGCCGTGGTGTCACCGATGCACGCCGTGCCGATGGCTCAACCGGTGTAGCCACCAAAGATGCTCGTGAACTGGAACGTCGACTGCGATATCGAGCTGCACGTGGGCGAAACTCCGCCGCCCGGGCAGCCTCCGTTGTCCCGGCCGACCGACCAGAACGCGAGCAGACCGACGTGGTTCTGGCCGGCCCACGTCACGAGTTTCTGCGCGTCGGCGATGGTGAATATCGGCCCGGTGTCATTCCGGCCGATCATCGGTGTCACGCCGAGCATCGCGTACAGCTGGGTCGTGGTCCTGGTTGGCCAGATCTGCGCCATCTGCGTCTCGACGGTCTGGGCGGCGGCGATGACCGAGTCCCCCCACTCCTTGGTCGAGCCGTAGTCCATCGTCATCGGATTGACGATGCCGACGTTGACGCCGTTGGCTACGGCATTGGTCAGTACGTCGGTGCCGATCGAGCCGACCAGGCCGAAATCGTCCGCGACAACCTCGAGCGTGTAGCTCACGACGGTCCCCGGCCGGTCGTGCTGCACCTGGGCGATCGCCTTGTTCATCGTGTCGATCGGGATGCTGGCCTCGACGTCGAAGTCGATGTGCTTGATGTTGAACGCGTCGATGACCTGTTCGTACGCGGACGCCTGCTGCGCCTGCGTCCCACAGACCGACGACAGGTACGGACCGGCGGCCCCGCCGAACGACACCGCGACATCGCCGCCGATCGCTCGAAGCGCCGAGATCTCGCCGGCGATCCGCGAGTCGTTGAGGGCGATCGTGCCGCCCCACGACGGCACGCAGCCGGCCGATGATCCGAGTACGAACGCGAGCGTGAAGAACTTCTGCCCGGTCGCCTGGGCCACCTGGACGAGCGTCGGCGACGACATGGTGATGTCGATGTACGGCCAGACCTTGGCCGAACCAGTGCCGCCGCCCCCGGACGCCGGCGTGGTCGCGGTGACGTTGGCCGAATGCGCGGACTCGCCGGCCGTGTTCGTGGCCGTGACGTTGAACGTGTACTGCGTGCTCGGCGACAACCCGGTGATCGTCGCGGATGTGCCGGTGACCGACGCCGCCATGGTCGTGCCGCGGTAGACGTTGTAGCCGGTCGCTCCCGATGACGCGTTCCACGACAGCGACACCGATGTACTCGTCGTCGCGGTGACCGCCAGGCCCGATGGCGCGACCGGTACGGTCGGGCTGCCGGTCGGCGTGGTCGCGGTGACGTTGGCCGAATGGGCGGATTCGCCTGCCGTGTTCGTGGCCGTGACATTGAACGTGTACTGCGTGCCTGCGGTCAGGCCGGTGACCGTTGTCGACGTGCCGGTGACCGTCGCGACCTTCGTCGTGCTGCGGTAGACGTTGTATCCGGTCGCGCCGGCCGAACCGGTCCACGACAGCGACACGCTCGTTGTCGTCGTGCCGGTCACGGTGAGTCCGGTCGGTGCCGCCGGTACGGTCACGGTGCCGCCCGGTCCGGCCAGTGTCACGTCGTCGGCGAAGTACGTCCCCTGGGCGTACCAGCCGTGGAGGTAGACCTGAGCCGACGCGGACGATGCGGTGAACGTGGTCGACAGCAGCGACCAACCGGCCGCAGCGGGCGTCCATGTCGACACGCCGCCGGTGACGCCGAGGAACACGTAGTTGCCTTGTACCCAAGCCGACAACGTGTATTGCGAGCCCGACACGACGGATACGTTCTGCGTGCATTGAGCGTCGTCGGACGCGCTAGCGGCGCCCTGCAACGCATGCGTGCCGGCGTGCACCGGGCTTGTCACGACGGTGCCTAGCGAACAGGACCAGCCGGCGAGGTTGCCGGCTTCGAAATCCCCGTTGGTGAGTAGGTTGGCCGCCGACGCGGCGGTCGCTGGGATGAGCACCGTCGCGGTGAGCAGCGCCGCCGCGACCACGGACCAGAAGCGGCGGCGTGAACGGTGATGAGACTGGCGGTGGGAAGACATGTGGACCTCCGGGACCAGACACGACATGGACGGGTACGGCACCACTAAAAAGAAAGTTTCCTAAGTGTTCGGCCGCACGCTAACGCGTCACATTTGGCGATGTCAATGGCTAGCGGGCGCTGATGTGTGTCAATATGAGGCGCTCGCTTGAGTCGATGGCGCGATCGACGCAAGTCACTGCCTCAATGCGCGCGGGCCCGTCCGATTTCGGTAGCGAGCGCGTCGGCCGTCGGAGTCCGGCCCAACATGTCGACGAGCACATCGCGACCGGACCGTTCCAGTCCCCATCGGTAGATGCGCGCCGAGACCCACTCGTACCAACCAGGATCCCCGCTCGACCAGTCACCTCGGGCGGCGCGGATGGCGACGCGGAGGTCAGCCGCGATGATTGCAGCGAGAGCGTAATTGACCATGTAGCCGGGCTCCTGGACGAGCTGGCCTCGCATCGCCCACCAGGACAGCTCAGGATGGGGTTCGATGCCGAGGTAGGTCGATGTCAGGTCGGCCCACACGTCGCTCGGATCCTGTTCCGGGTCGGCGTGCAGCCGGATCTCGAACAGCGCCCAGCACACGTCCAACATGACATCGGCGTACCGGCCGCGCAGTGACTCCGACTCCGGCACGGACACGCCCAGCCAACGCCGCTGCCACGACGGCTCGGCCGTGTCGAGCGCGGTCAGTTCGGCTAACGCCTCGGTGAATGCGTCGCCGTCCGGCCAATCCGCGAACGCCGGCCGCGTGTCGATTGCCGCGAGGTGGATCGCGTGGCCGGACTCGTGCATGAGCTCCGTCAGTTCACCGAGCCCGCCGGTCGTATACGTAGCCATCACCCAGGCGCGCGCCGGCCTGCGTCGCCCGTCGGCCAGTGCGCGGGGGCGACCGCCGAACTCCGTGTAGGCGACGGGCACGGGGGGCCGATCGATCCGCGGGAACAGGTCGAAGCCGACGCCGAGCGCGCGGGGGTCGGCACCGAGCGAAGCGTGGTAGTTGATGCTCAGCTCGCGGATGCGGTCGACGGGGGCGGCGGCGCGCAGCGCGCGCGAAGCCGCACCGATCTCATACCACCAATCCCACGGTTCCACGCGAGCGTTTCCGGCGCCGACGGCGTCGCGCCACGTCTCCAGGACCGCGATGAGATGCGCCTCAACGTCGGCACCGGTCAAACCCAGGGCTGCGGCGCTGCGGTCCACCGGCGAACCCTCCCGCGCCCAGCGGTCCATGCTGAGCGGCAGCATTCGTTGGTACGGACTTGCCACGCCACCGTCAGCGTCGATCGTCTGCCACACCGGTTCGAGCGCGTAAAAGAGCCGGTGGCGGCGGTCCGGATTCGGCTCGACGCCGAGCCGGTCGAGGACGTCGAGACGGGTCACCGTGACCGTGCCGATGTCCACCGCCTCCTGCGCTCGTGCGTATTCGTCGTCGATGCGGGCCGACAGCGCAGCGAAGCCTCGATCGGCGGTGACCCCCCAACTTTCGGCGGTGTCGTAGCCGTGGTGGTGCTCGTCGCCGATCCCGCCGTCCTGCAGCGTCCGGGCGGCCCAGCGCGCCATCACACGATGCGCGCGCTGGTCGTCCGAGGACCAGGTCGGATCGGGGATCACAGCCGCCAGCGCCGCGAGAGCCTCGGTCGTCGCGGCCGCGGCTTCCGCACGGACGCTCGGCTGGACCTCGCCGCGTGCCGCGGCGATGACGGCGTGGTCGTGCCGGTCACGCGCCTCGAGGTAGGCCTGCTCGGCCGCGGCGAGCTGGGGATCGGTCACGGCCACAGCGTATCGGCACCGACCGCTGGCGCGGCCCGGAGTGAGCTGGTTTGGTGGGGTGATCTTGACGTTATCCACAGCCCCTGATGCCTGTGCCGGCGGACGTCTACATTGGCCTCATGCGTGACGGGTCGGCAATCGCAACGGCGACAAACGCCGCGACGATCGCGGTCCGCGACGGTGATCTCGCCGCGGCCCGAGCAACGCTGAGCGCCGTCCTCGCTGCCGCGCCTGTCGCTGCGACCGTTGGTGTCCCGCTCGATGCGGTGGGCTCGTTCGATGCGGACGTCGTGTTGGACTTCGCCGAGGCGGCGAGTCTCTACGCGCGCGTGCTGGCGACCACGGGGTGTGCCCGGGATGGGCTCGCCTACGCGGCGTCGGCCTACCAAACGGCTTGCGAGGCTGCCAAGCCAGGCTCCGATCTCCGGTTGCGGACGGCGGCGATACACGCATATCTGCTTCGTACGACGGGCGATCCGGCCGCGGCGGTGCCGGTCGGACGCGATCTCGCGCGCCAGCTGCTCGCGCGTTTCGGCGCCACCGATCGCCGGACGCTGGCCGCGCATGGCGACTTCGCTGTCACGCTGCACGCGTCGGGGGAGTGTCTTACCGGCCGCCAGATTCTGCACCGCACCGGCGAGCTTGTTCGCAGTACGTACGGCCCGGACGATCCGCTCGGCGTCCGGATGCGCGACCGGCTCGCCGACCTGACGCACGAATGCCGCTCGTCGGGCGCGGGTGAGGCCGGGACGCTCACGACGGTCGCGGGCCACGTCTGCGGCCAACCCAACGTGGCGGCGTCATTCTCCATTGTGGACCTGTTCGGCGATCTGTTCGCCGGCGACAATGACGAGATCGTCAGGCGCCCGCCCGATGCGACCGCGGCCGACAGCGCGGGCGACCCCAGTTTGGCCGCTGCCATCGGCGGGATCGAAACACCCGAATCCGGGCTCCCGCCGTGGGCGGATCGACCGACGGCCGGATTTCCGACCGTTCCGATCGCCGTTGGCCTGCATCCGATCTGGGTTACCGCGTTGCCGGAGCCGGTCAGTGCCCCCCGCCCGATCGGTGCGACGACTACTGTGGGCGCCGCCGGGAATGGCATCGCCGATCTCCCGGTCACCCATTCGAGGGCCACGTTCGGTCGAATGCGGCGATTGGCCACCGACGCCGGTCCGAGCAGCCATCGTCCACAACGGACTGCAACGACAGGTAGCGCAAAGACTACCGAAGGTGAGTAGCACCGGATCCTCCGACGTTGCCGTCGGAGCACACATCACAGTGGATGAACAACTGTCGGAATCGATTGACATGCGGTTGGCGACCCGAACTATGCTGCCCAAGTCATATGCACGGACGTCACTTGATCCGCGACACGATGCCGGTGCGGCCACCGACCGGTCGCGCCGCTCGGCCGCTGATCGGGTGGCCGGGGGAGCGCGGCCGGGCGTGTCGACCATGGTGGTCCGCGCGAACTCGCCGCACGAAACGGGGAGGCGCTGATGCGGCGTCGCAGCGTGACGGTCCACCGTGCGACCGCGTCCGCACCGCCGGCCGGCGCCGACTTCGCGGGTCGCCGAAATCGATGCCACAGCAGACGGTCCAACGCCGTGGTAGGCGGCTGGGCCAAGGACGGTCATGTCGGCGATGAAGTTCGGGCGGTGGTCACGTGGCGATGACGACGACGAAGACTGCTCCGGGAGGCTCACCCCCGACCGCCGGATTCTTCACACCACGGCGCGGCAATCCGCGCCGACGGAGTCCGGCCATGGTCAGCATCGGAGTGATCCTCGTTGTGCTCGGCGCGCTGGGCGCGTGGCGATTCGTCGGGGTCGCCGCAGCTGGGACGCACCCGTACATCGCGGTGTACAAGCCGGTGCCTATCGGTGCGTCGATCACCGCGGACGACCTGCAGATCGTGAAGATCACGTCGGCGGCCGGCCTCAACCCGATTCCGGCCGACGAGGTGCGCGAGGTCATCGGCAAACACGCGAAGGTGCAGCTTGTTCCGGGTTCGTTGCTGACTCCGGAGGAACTCACCGACGCCGGTTCACCGGCCGACGGACAGGCCTTGGTCGGTCTCCAGCTCAAGCCGAACCAGCGACCGAGCCGCACACTGCGGCCGGGCGAGAAGGTCACGCTGATCGAGACGCCCGACCCGTCGGCCACGAACGTCGACCCCAATTCGGCGCCAACGTGGCCGGCGACCGTGCTCGACGTAGCGAAGGCGGCGGACGACGGCACGCAGGTCGTGGACGTGATCGTCGACGCGGGCAACGTGTCGCCCATCGCAACGATGGGCAATGCGGGCCGGATCGTCGCCGTGCTGGTCCCGGGGAGCTGATCTTGGCGATCATCGCGGTGGCGTCGGCCAAGGGCTCGCCCGGCGTGACGACGACATGTCTCGCGCTCGCGTTGACCTGGCCCCGGTCGGTGGTCCTGGTCGAGGCGGACCCGGCCGGCGGCGACGTGATGGCGGGCTACGTACGGGCCGAGTTGAGTGGCGACCGCGGCCTCGCCTACCTCGCGGTGGCTGCCCGACGTGACTCGCTCGACGCCGAGTTTGGCGCGCAGGTCATCGACCTGACGCCGGAGAAGCAGGCACCGCACACGCCTGCAATCACTCGCCTGCTCATACCCGGCGTGAGCGATCCGGTGGAATCGGCCGGCGTCGCGCCGTCCTGGCCACGGCTGGCCGACTTCCTCGTCGCGCTCGGCGATCGATCGTCCCGGCAGCACGCCGCTGACCGGACGGAACGAGAGCCGCTCGACGTGATCGTCGACTGTGGTCGGCTGATCAGCACGTACCCGCCGTTGACCGTGATGGCTTCGGCGGATCTGGTGCTGCTGGCGGTGAGATCGTCATTGCGCTCGGCTTCGAGCACCGCCCCGGTCGTCGCCACGCTCCGGCGCGAACTCGCCGCCGGTGGTGGCGATCCCGATCGGGTCGGGCTGGTCGTGATCGAGGGTGGTGAATACCGCACCTCGGATCTCGGTCGTGCGCTCGGTGCTCCGGTGGTCGCGACGATTCCGTGGCGTGAAAAGGAAGCCGCTGCGTTGAGCGACGGGATCGGCAAAGTCGTGGACAACTCGCCGCTGATGCGATCCGCTCGCAAGACCGCCGAATCACTGGCCGCGCAGCTCACACACGCGCAGCATTCCGCCGCCGACGCGCGATCGGCACCGCCCGCGCAGCCCGCGGTCGCCGACGTGACATATCCCGACCTGACATATCCCGACGTGGCACATCCCGGCGCGACGCATCCGGGCGTGACGTATCCCGCCGGGACGTACGGCGGATATCCGGTCGCTGGCGCGGCACCGCCAACCCAGGCGGACGCTCCACCAGGGATGGCGCGCCGATGACGGACGAGCAGCCGTACGAGTCGCCGTGGACGCCGCCGCCGCTGAACCATCACCCCAACGGCTCGGCCACGGCCGAATACCCGATCGTCCCGACGGGATCGGTGGCGTTCCCCCCGGATCTGCCCGATGATGCGTTCGTCTCCCGACCGGAGGGGCCCGGCGGCCAGGAGCCGGACGGGTTCGCCGGACATGCCGGTTACTTCGGCTCGCCGGCGCAACCGGGCTACGCCGCGTACGGCAACGACGCAACGGCGAGCGGTCGGGAGGTCGTGCTCGGACCGGACGCGGGCAGCGGTCAGCGCTCCGGCGGCCGTCACCTGCACCCCGAGCCCGAGCCGGTGTCGATGTTCACGCCACGACCCGGCGTTCCCCTCACGGAAGCCGGTGGTATCCCCGAGCAACGCCGGAACGCGGCATCCAGCGCCGATGCGCCCGGGCATGGCGATGACGCGGGCGCGATCGGTCGCCCGTACCAGCTGGCGTTGACCGACAC
Organism: uncultured Actinomycetota bacterium; assembly: GCA_963724705.1. Taxonomy (GTDB): domain Bacteria; phylum Actinomycetota; class Actinomycetes; order Mycobacteriales; family Micromonosporaceae; genus DASQPR01. The sequence continues at coordinate 98,522 of CAVRVS010000001.1, read as the reverse complement.
AGCGACGGTGGCCGCGCCGATCGTCCCGGTGTCGAGCGCACCTGCCGCCGCGCCGTGGAGCGAGCCGTCCGATGCCCCAGCGCAGCAACCGATCTCCGAGCCGCCGCCGATCCCGGCGCCGCCGCGATCCGCATTCGCGTCGCCGGCACCGTTCGGCGTCGCAACCTTCGGCGCGGCCGCTGCGAGGTCCTCACCCTCGATGGGGTTGTCAGCCGCGGCGGCACTCGAAGCCGGGCCGGCATCCACGAGCGACGGCGTGGCGTTCAGCCCGCCCGGGCATGTGACGTCGCGCCACGCACCACCGCCGGAGGCGACATCGATTGCCGGCAGCGGATCGGTCGCGGCCGTTTCGGTGGCTGCCCCGGACGGCGTCGCCATGGTGGATCCCCGACTCCGGCCCGGCCCGGAGCTCCCCGCTGGCCCGGCTGATGGGCCACCTCCACCGCCCGCAGCAACCGAGCGTCGCGAGTACAGCGCGGCGCGGGACGGCGACCGACCGCTCGCGCTGCGGGCGGCCGACCCGGACGATCCACTGTCGCCGCGTGTGTACGGCGCGGATGAGGACGCCCAACGTCGCTGGGAGCAGACCCACCTGCGAACGGCCGATCCCGGTCGCACCGGCGTGGCTGAATTGCGCTCTGCCGTCGGCACCCACGAGACAGCGAATGGCCATGCCAACGGTCAGCCCGTCAACGGCGCGCCGATCGGCGGCGATCATGTCGACGGCGGCCGTGGCAACGGGATCGCGGCTGTGAACGGCGCGTCGGCCGGCCGGCCGAGTCTGCGGATCGACTTTTCGCCGATCACCACGATCCCGGCTGGTCTGCCGCCAGCGGCGCCGGATCCGGCGATCCAGATCGATTATGACCTCGTCAGCGTCCTCCAGGCCGAGGTGAGCCGGCTCGTCATCGAGGCCCTACGCGGCGAGACTTCAGTGACGAATGACCATCGTCGGGCGATCACCCGAGAGCTGACCGACGCCGTCGTTCGCCGCAACGTCGACACGCGGGTACGGTCCGGCGAGACCGGCCCGGTGACCTGGCCTGGTTACGAGCGCGCGCTCAGCGAAGCAGTGAACGCCTACCTCACCGGTCTCGGGCGGTTGCAGCCGCTCATCGATGACCCCGACGTCGAGAACATCATGGTGCTCGGCACCCGTGTCCGGGTCGTGTACGCCAACGGTGTCATCGATGAGACGACGTTCACCGCCGCGGCGAGCGACGAGGAACTCATCAGCCTGTTGCAGCGGCTGGCCGAACGCGGCGGCAAGACCGAGCGTTCGCTGTCGAGTGCCAAGCCAATCCTCCATCTGCGGCTGCCCGACGGCGCCCGACTCACGGTGATCTACATGGTCACGTCCCGACCGGTCGTCGTCATCCGCCGGCATCGCATCAAGGACGTGTCGCTCGACGACATGGTGCAGATGGAGGCCATCACGCCGACCGTCAAGGCATTCCTCGAAGCGGCGATCGCGGCGCACATGAACATCATGATCGCCGGCCGGGCGAACTCCGGGAAGACGACGCTCCTCCGCGCGATTGCCGACGAGATCCCGCGCGAGGAGTGGTTCGCGGTCATGGAGACCGTCGGCGAACTCGGTCTCGACAGCACCGGCCGGCACCCGTGGGCCGTCTGCTTCGAAGAGCGTGAAGGCTTCGGCGAGAAGGGCATCGACGGCCGACCCGAAGGTCAGCTCACCATCGACGATCTGTTCCCGCACATGCTGCGACTGTCCACCAACCGCATCATCGTCGGTGAGGTGCGCGCCGAGGAGATCGTCGCCATGTTCGACGCGATGAACACCACGTACGGCTCACTGTGCACGATCCACTCGCGCGATGAGCACGGTGTATTCGACCGCTTGGCCGAGTTGCTGCTGCGCTACGGCGCATCGAAGAGCCGCGAGGGCGCCTACCTCACCATCGGCAATGCGCTCGACTTCGTGGTGTACGTCAACATGGAGGAGTTGCCCGGCCGGCGGCCGAAGCGCTACGTCTCCAGCATCATGGAGGTGCACGGACTCGGCGAAGGCACGCAGCTCGCTCGCTCGCGCATCTTCGCGCCTGGTCCGACCGGACTCGCCGTGCCGACCGGCGTACGGCCCAGCGAACGGCGAGCGGTCGAGCTGCAACGAGCGGGCCTCGACATGCGCGTGTTGCTGAATTCGGCTGGCGCCTACGCGATGGGGGATGGCCGATGAGCGACGCCGTCCTCGCCGCGATCACCGTGATGGCCATCGTCGGTGGCGTGATCGCCGTCGTGCTCGGCGTGCGGGGCACGACCGGTCCGGCCCGTCCGGCTTCGGCCACCGACGACTTCCTGCGCCGCCTGATCGGCGCGAATCTCGCGCCGGCCGAACGGAACCGCCGCTTCGGGTACGTGCTCGGCGGGGTCGTCGCCCTGGCGGCCGGTTGGCTCTACACCGGAATTCCGGCGGTCGGCCTCGTCGCGGGCGTCGCCATCATCGCGGCACCCTGGCTGTTCGGCGCCGGCCGGATGGAGAAGCGATCGATCGCCCGACTCGAGGGGGTCGAGATCTGGACCCGGCGCCTCGCCGACCTCGTACGCGCCGGCGGCGGTCTGCACCAGGCGATCCTCGTCAGCGCGACCGAGGCGCCGGCCGCGATTGCCGCCGAGGTCGGTCAGCTCGCCAGCGAGCTGTCCAGCTCCATCTCCACCGACCAGGCGCTGCACCGGTTCGCCGACCGGCTGGCCGACCCGACCAGCGACGAGGTCGTCGCCGCACTGATCCTCAATGCCAAGGAACGCGGGCCGAAGCTTGCCGACGTCCTCGACCGGGTGACGGAGGGGATCGCCGAGCTGCTCACGATGCGCCGGGAGATTTCGGCCGGCCGCACCGACGCACGGTTGTCGGGCAACATCCTGACCGCACTGACCCTGGGCGGACTGCTGGTGCTGCTCATCAACAAGACGTACATGGCGCCGTATCACACGTTCACCGGGCAGTTCGTCCTGGTCGCGTGCGTGATCGCCTGCGGGCTGCTCCTGCTGTGGATGCGGAAGCTGAACACGCCGGCCCGCATCCCACGCCTGTTGCAGATGCCGACGAAGAAGGGTGGCGCATCGTGACGACGCTGGTCCAGCTCGCTCTCGTATTCGGCGCGGTGGTCGGGCTCGGCGTGTTCCTGGTCGTACGTGGCGCGGTGCCGGCTCCGCCGGCGCTGGAGTCGGCGCTGGCTCGGCTGCATCCGACGACGAATCAGGTGAGCGCAGCGCCGGCGGCCGCCAAACCCTCCCTGAGCGCCCGGCTCGGTCTGAAGCCGCCGCTCGCCGACATGCGGCTGATCGGCATGACGACCGACCGCTACACCTTGGAGAAACTCGGATATCCACTGCTCGGACTGATCTTCCCGAGCGTCGCCGCCGCGGTGTTCGGCCAGTTCGGCATCCACATTCATTGGTATTACCCAACACTTGCAGGCCTCGTCCTGGCGATCCTGTTCTTCCTGTTGGTCGACTCGGGCATCCGGCAGAAGGCCGACGCCGCGCGGGAGGAGTTCCGGCGGGCGGTCGCCACCTACCTGACGCTGGTCGGGCTCGTACGGTATGCCGGCGCGGGGGCGGTCGAGTCGCTCGAACTGGCCGCCCAGGTTGGCGAGAGTTGGGTCTTCGAGCGAATTCGCGACGCGTTGGCCGACGCCCGCTACGCCAATGAAGCACCCTGGACCCGCCTGCGACAGGTGTCGGTCGAGATCGGCGTGCCCGACCTTGGCGAGGTCGGCGAGATCATGAGTCTCGTCGGCGACCAGGGAGCGCAGGTCTATCAGACGTTGCTGAGCCGCGCTCAGTCGATGCGTGTCGCACTGCGTACGCAGGAGCAGCAGCGCGCGGCCACGGCGACCACCCTTCTCTATGTGCCGACCAGCATGTTGCTGTTGGTGTTCCTCGTCCTCATCGGATACCCGGCACTTTCGCGCATCGCCACCTGACCCCGGAGGAGACCATGTTCATCTACCTCAAGATCTTCACAACTCTGTTCGTCCAGCGTTGGCAGGCCATCCGCGAAGACGAACGTGGTGCGTCGACGATCGAGTACCTGCTGCTCGTGATGCTCGGTGTCACCGTCGCTGGACTCGCGTTCATCGCGATCCGTACGGCGGTCACGAACAAGGACAACGACATCGTCAACGGCAGCAACAGCGGCAGCAAGTGAGCACCGGCGCTTCCGGCGGCCTCCGCGCGACATCGCGCCGGCTCTGGTGGCGCCGGCTGGGCGGCACGGATCGCGGCTCGAGCACGCTTGAGTTCGCCATTCTCGTGCCGGCGATGTTCCTTGCGATCTTCGCGTGCGTACAGATCGCCTTGTGGTCGTACGGACGGTCGATCGCGTTGAACGCCGCTCATCAGGCGGTCAACGCGCAGCGCGTGCTCGGCGCCGCCCCCGGCGTCGGACAGGCACGCGCCGAGGCATTCATCGCCGCGCAGGGTGACTCCCTGCTCAATCCCAAGGTCACGGTCGAAATCCGCGGCAACGAGGTGTTCGCGACGGTCAAGGGCCAGACGTTGTCCTTGGTGCCTGGGCTGGCGACCGACGTCACCCAGGTCGCGAGTGGACCGGTGGAGGAGTTCCGGCCGTGAGTGCGCACACCACCGCGCCACTCCGCCGATGCCGCCACCGGAAGACGGTGGTGGCCCGGGTGCGTGGTGACCGGGGGGCCAGCACGCTGGAGGCAGCGATCCTCGCGCCGGTCCTGCTTATGCTGATCGCGGTCGCTGTGATCTCGATGCGCATCGAGGTGGCCGCGCAGGCGGTAGAGTCGGCGGCGCACGACGCGGCCCGAGCCGCCTCGATCTCCCGCACGCAGGCCGAGGCCGACACCGCCGCACTCAACGCGGCCAACGATGCACTCAGCCAACAAGACCTCACCTGCACTCGCGGCCCGACGGTCGTGCCGGATACGAGTCAGTTCCAGCGCCCGATCGGCGAAACGGCCGTGGTTACGGTCACCGTCACGTGCGTCGTACCGCTCAATGACGTCGGCCTGCCCGGGCTTCCCGGGCACGAAGACGCTGACCGCGACCTTCACCAGCTACCTCGACCAGTTCCGGGGGCGGTCATGAGGGGGCGGTCATGAGGGGGCCGGTCATGACGGCGTGGCTTACTCGCCGCCTCCGTCGCGACTGGCGCGGCGACGACGGCGCGTTCACCCTCATGGTCATCACGTTCGCCGCGGCGCTTTTCCTGATGGTGGGTCTCGCCGTCGACGGTGGCGGGCGGCTGACCGCGCTGGCGCGGGCCGACGACATCGCGGCCGAGGCGGCGCGGGCGGCCGGTCAGGCCATTGATCTGCCCCAGGCCATCAACGGTACGGCCGACATCGTCCACCAGGACGCAGCCCAGGCGGCGGCGCAGGCCTATCTCCGAGATGCCGGAGTCACCGGCAACGCCCAGGTGATCGACGGCGGCCATGCCGTGAAGGTGACCGTACAAGTCGTGTACAGCCCGAAGCTCCTGGGCGCGATCGACCTGGGTCCGTGGACCGAGACCGGTGTCGCGACCGCCCAGCTTTTGACCGGATAGCCAACCCTCGCCCGGCCCGCTGGCCAGGAGGTGCTCATGTCTCAGCCGACGATGCGGTCGCGGTCGAGCCAATTCGTGCTCGCTGTCGCCGCCGCGCTCATCCTTGCCGTGGTGATCATCGGTGTGCCGCTTTTGCTGGCCGCTCTCGGCGGCGATCCGCTGCCGCGACACGTCGGATCGTGGTCGAGCCTGCGCGACGATCTGCTGCACAAGGACGCCACCGGCACGTTGTTCATCCGACTCCTCGTCATCGTGGGATGGCTGGCGTGGGCCTGCTTCGCGTTGTCGATCGTCGTCGAGATCGTCGCGCGCCTGCGCGGTCGCGCCGCGGCCCACCTACCCGGGCTCGGCGGTCCGCAGCGCTGGGCGGCCGGCCTCATCACGGCGGTCGCGCTGACCATCACGGCACCCGCAGCGGGCCTCGCGTCGCCGCACGCGCCGGTCGCCGCGGTCGCGGTCACGACGCCCGATTCAGCGCCGATCGCGGATCAGGCCGTCGCCGCGCCCGCCGCCGTGCATCAGGACGCAGCACTGGCCGGTACGCATGTGAGCCCGGAGACCGCGACACCGGATGAGCATCTGGTCTACAAGGTCCACAAAGGCGACTACCTCGGCCGCATTGCCGAGCGATTCGGCGGGACCTTCGGCAGTGCGACCGAGATCGCCCATCACAACCACATCAAGGACCCGAATCTGATCAACATCGGCGAACGCATCACGTTGCCGGCCGGCGCCGAAGACTCCGGCGTGCACCGGCATGCGACCGGTGACATCGTCGCCGGTTCGGGTGCGCAATCGTCCGGCGACAGCGAAGCTCCATCCACGCAATCAGCACCGTTACCCCAACCAGCGTCGCCGGCGGCGCGGGCGGCCAGCGCGGCGGATCCGGCTCGTCCCGGACCAGGAGACCGCGCCGCCCCACCGGTGGCGTCGGCTTCGCCAACGGATACCGCTTCACCGGTGGAGTCCGCTCCACCGGTGGCATCGGCGCCGCCAATGGAGTCCGCGCCGCCGGTGGCGTCCGGCGTTGCCCAAGGCACGGCCGATCACGTGCGGCCCACGGCCGCCGATCCGGCCCGCGGCGCGACCCGGGCGACCGGAGCCGCGGACGGATCTCGGGACGCCGAGCCGTCGGTGGCGATGGATGCGCCGGCCGAAGGCGTCGTGAGCGAGATGCTTGCGGCGTCCGGCACGCTGGCGGCGGTCGTCTCATTGGCCGTGGTCGTGATGCGGCGGCGGGACCAGATCGGCCAGCGACTCGGACGGACGTCGGTCATGCCGGCCACCGGCGGCGGCGGGCTCAGGCTGATGTCACCGACCCGGGTCGAGGACGTGGTCCGACTCGACACAGCGTTGCGGGTGCTGTCGGACCGGGTGGCTGACTGGCCGGTCGAGGCGATTCCACAGGTGGCCGGCGTGTGGCTCGACCACGGATCGGCGACGTTGCTGCTGGCCGACGAGTCGCGGTCGGCTCCGTCGCCGTTCGTCGACGACCCCAACGGGTGGCGGCTCGATCCCAGCGTGACACTCGGATCGCCGGCCGATCAGATCGCCCCGCTGCCGCTGCTCTGCACGGTCGGCGGCCGCGACCGCCAGCACGCTCTGCTCGACCTCGAGTACCTGCGCATGCTGGGCATCGGCGGCGACCCCGTCGAGGCGATGAATCTCCTGCGTTTCATCGTCGCCGAGTTGTGCCACAACGTATGGGCCGACGACGTCCGGGTCACGCTGGCCGGCTTCGGGCCGGAGGCTGCCACGCTGTCGGCGTTCGATCCGGCACGTATCCGGGTCGAGCCGTCCATCCCGGTCGCGGTGGCCGCGTTCCATCACCGGCTGGCCGACGCGGTCGCCAATCTGCACGACGTACGGTCGCCGGACGTGCTGCTCGTCGCGGCGCCCGCGATCAGCGACCACGTGGCGCTGAGCGCGTTGGAACGGGATCTGATGGCCACGCCGGGCGTCGGGATGGCGGCGGTCGTCGCGCCAACGCCGGACGGTCTTCCGGTCGGTAAGTACCAGATGAATGTCGGCGGTGGTGGCGATCTGCACATCGGCTTCCTGGGCGATGCGCTGATGCCGGCCGCGTCACTTCCCGCCGCGCTCGTCGGCGAGGTCGTGTCGCTGATCGCCGAGGCGCGGGAGACCGGCGACCCGTCGCCGTTGGATCTCGCGCGGGCCGCGTCCCGTACGGTGATCGATCGAGTGCCCGGCGGTCGCGCGATGCAGTTCGCCGGCCAGCGTAGGCAAGATCCGGCCCAACGGAGCTTCCGAGCTGAGCTTGAGGAGCTGACGCGAGGCCAGGACGTCCGGCACGCCGGCATCGGCTGACCGAGACAGCGCCACTCGCGACCCGGTCGCCGCCAGCCGGACCTGGCATGATGCGGGCCGTGACCGACGTCGTGCGAACCTTGTCGCGCCGGGCCGGCGACGACAGCCGCGCCGGCGAGGAGACCCGAGCCGGCGAGGACAGCCGAGCCGGCGATGAGCGACCGCCAGCGGCCGGCTCCGGCCGGTCGGGTCGGGACCGTGACCCGCGCTGGGCATGGCCTGTCGTCGCCCTCATCGCCGTGGCTGCCGGCGTCTTGTACGGCTGGGGCGCCGGCCACTCGACCATTGAGCTGTACTACGCCGGTGCCGTCCGGACGATGTCGACCAGCTGGCACGCGTTCGCGTTCGGCGGCTTCGACCCGGCCGGCACGATCACGCTCGACAAGCTGCCGGGCTCGTTCTGGGTCCAGGCTCTCGTCGTGCGCGTGTTCGGGCTGTCGACGTGGACACTCGTGATTCCGCAGGTCGTCGCCGGCGCGCTCACCGTGGTCGCGATGTTCGTGGCGACCCGGCGGGTCACGGGTGCGCGCACCGGAATCGTGGCCGCCGCGATCACCGCCACCGTTCCGGCGACCGCGATCATGAGCCGGGGCAACACCGCCGACGCCATCTGCGTCCTGCTCCTGGTCGTGGCGGCCGACGCGACATTGCGATCGATCGGCAACGGGCGCATGCGTACGGTCGTCCTCGCCGGAGCCGTCGTGGGCTTCGCGTTCCAAGCCAAGATGATCGAGGCGTGGGCGGTGTTGCCCGCGTTCGCTCTCGCGTACGTCATCGCGGCGCCCGGCTCGGTGTCACGGCGGCTCGGACGCCTCGCGATCGCGGGCGCGGTCACCGTCGCCGTGTCACTGAGCTGGATGACGGCGGTGACGCTGGTCCCCGCGGCCGACCGGCCGTACGTCGACGGAAGCCGGCACGACTCCGTGTACGAGCAGGTGTTCGCGTACAACGGCGTACACCGGTTCGGGGCCGGGTCGACGTACGGGCTCGGTACGGGCCTGCCGTACACGCCGTCGGCCCAGGCGCGGGAACACGCCGCCGAGGTCGGCCACAGCCACTCGCCGTCGGCCGACTCGTCCCGCCCGGGCGTGGCACGGCTCGTGACCGGCGAGGTCGGGCGGGACGCGGGATGGTTGCTGCCCGTCGCCCTGGTCGCCATGATCGGTCTTCTGATCGCGCGGCGGCATCGCCCGCGTACGGACATCGTCCGGGCCGCCGTGATCGTCTGGGGCGTCTGGCTCATCACGTTCACGGTGCTGTTCAGCCGGGCCGCGGTCGTCCTCACGTACTACACCGGCGTGCTTGTGCCACCGATCGCGGCGTTGTGCGCTATCGGCCTGCGTAGCGCGTACCGGGCGATGAGACGGGGCCCCGCGCCGCGTGTGGCGGTGGCGTGCGCGTCGGCGTTCCTGATCGGCGTCGCCGGCGTGGCCGTCTTGAGCTGGCGTACGCCGGGCTGGTTCCAGCTCGTAGGTGCCGCCGTCGCCCTCGGCGGCGGAGTCCTCGCCGCGACCGCCCGGCGCGGGCGGCGGCACGTCGGCGCATCCACGGCCCGGACGGCGCCGGCCCGGACAGCCGCCCTGACCGCGGCCGCCCTGACGGTCCTGCTGATCCCGCCCGCCGTCGCCACGACGGCGCTGGTCTCCGACGACGGCGGGTCGTTCGACGCGCCGTTCCCGGTCGGTGGCACGCTCGCCCATCCGACCGCCAGAATCTCGACGGGCGGCATCTACGGTGGTGTCGTCGTCCCACAGATGACGGCCGTCCGTTGGCTGGCGTTGGACGATCTGCGTCGGAGTTGGGATACGGACCTCACGGCGAACCGGCGACTAGCGATCTTCACGTCGGCCCAGGCCGCCCAGTTCGTCCTGGCCGGGATCGCGCACGTCGAGCCGATCGGCGGCTACACCGGCCTCGTCGACTCGCCGTCGCTGGATCAGGTCGACCAGGAGTTGGCGGCAGGGACGATCGCGTTCGCCGTCGTTCCGGGGCCGGATGACCTCCGGGCCGAGGATCCGCGCATCCGGGCGATCGAGAAACACTGCCACACGAATTCGTTCTCGGTCGGCCCGGTCTCCGCGGCCGGCCCAGCGGTGTACTTCTGCGGCTGAGGCCATCGATCCGGCCGTGTCGGCCGGATGCCGGCCCCAGAAGGCCGCATGGGACGCGATAGCCATGAGACGACGGACACCAGACGACAGCGACCCCCGAGGCTCCGCGTTTCCGCGGCCGGCTGGACTGGCCGGATCACCTCGGGGGTCGGGTTGCTGTCGTAGTCGCCGAGCCGCTGCACACGGTCCCGACAACCTGCTTGTCGAGGACAGCGGCTAGCGGACAGCCACCTCATAAGTCCTATTGCCGTTCAACGCTGGACCACCTCCTTTCGCCGTGTAGAGCGAACCTATCGCCGCCCCGGCAGCGTCGGCAAGAGCTTTTGACCAAGGAATACGGAGAAAGGCGGCATTAGCTGTAAATCGGGGCATGTGGGCACGGTCACACCGCCCGTCACCGTTGGCGGCCGGTCCACACCCTCCGCCGGTACGGCAACCAGCACGGTTCAGCGGGCGGCCGCTCGATCGCGCCGGACCGCCGAGCCGGCCGGCGCGCGTACCCGTGGATCGGAATCGCGCGCACGTCGCCGGCAGTGCAGGATGTGGCCGTGGATCGCACCCCCCGGACCCGCAGCGTTGCGGGCCTCCTCGCCCTGACCGCCCTGGCCGTGCTCGCGTTCTTCAGCGTCTGGACGGTGTTGCCGCCGGCGCCGGCGGCGGTCAACGCGCCGGCGGACCAGTTCAGCGCCGGACGGGCCTTCCAGCACGTCGAACGCATCGGTTCGCAGGTTCACGTGGCCGGCAGCCCGGCCGCGGCCGATGTGCGCAACTACATCGTCTCGACGCTCGCGAGTTACGGCCTCCAACCGCAGATCCAGGACGCGGTCGGCGAGGACGCGAACGACGGCGACAACTTCGCGATGGCGCATGTCCACGACGTGGTCGCGGTGCTGCCCGGCACGGCGTCGACCGGTCGAGTGTTCGCGGTCGCTCACTACGACTCGGTGCAAGTGTCCTACGGCGGCAACGACGACGGCGCCGGTGTGGCGTCACTGCTGGAGACGGCGCGCGTCCTGACGCACGGGCCGCGACCCCGCAACGACATCGTGTTCGTGTTCACCGATGCCGAGGAGGCGTGCCTGTGCGGCGCCGAGGCGTTCGTCAGCCAGAACCCGCTCGCTGCCGGTGGCGGCGTGGTGCTGAACTTCGAGTCGCGCGGCTCATCGGGGCCGTCGATCATGTTCGAGACGTCGCGGAACAACGCGAACGTCGTCGGCGTGTACGGCTCGTCGGTGCCGTATCCGGTGGCGACGAGCTTCGCCGTCGAGGTGTACCGGATCCTGCCGAACGACACCGACTTCACGATGTTCCGGCTCTCCGGCCGGTTCACGGGGCTGAACAGCGCGTACATCGACGGGTCGGGCGTCTACCACTCGCCCGAGGACAAGCCGTCCTACATGGATCGCGGCAGCCTCCAGCAGCAGGGCGCCAACGCGCTCGCCCTGACCCGGGCATTCGGACAGGCGGACATCGCGGCGCTGGCCAAGCCGGCCGGCCACGACGCGACCTACTTCCCGGTGCTCGGCACGCTCGTCCGCTATCCCGGCTGGCTGGTGTGGCCGTTCGCAGCACTCGCGGTCATCGGTGTGCTCGCACTCGCGATTCTGGCCCGACGTCGCTCGTTGATCCGCTACGGCCGGGTCGCCACCGGCTTCGGGCTCGCCCTGATCCCGCTGCTGCTGTCGGCGGTCGCGGCGCAACTCCTGTGGCTGCTGCTGGTCGCGATCCGGCCCGGCTACGCCAACATGATCGATCCGTGGCGTCCGGGCTTCTACCGGGCCGCGGTCGTCGCACTGGTCGCGACGGTTGTACTCACCTGGTACGGCTTGCTGCGTCGCCGGTTCGGCGGCTGGACGCTGGCGATCGGCGGCCTCGGCTGGCTCGCCGTACTCGGTGTCGTGCTGGCCGCCGTGACACCCGGCGGGTCTTACCTGGCCGCACTTCCGGCGATTGCTGGCTCGATCGCCGCGATGGTGGCAATCGCCGCCGGCCCGACCCGCCCGGCATGGCGGCCCGCGCTCGCGCTGGCGATCGGCGCGGCGGTCGGCGTGGTGATCCTCGCGCCGACCGTGAGCCTGTTCTTTCCGGCGCTCGGGCTGGCGACCGGCGGTGCGGCCGCGTTCTTCGCCGCGATGCTGGCGCTCGCCCTGCTGCCGCTCGTCGAATCGCTCTATCCGGCCGCGGCCGGTGACCCTGCCGCAGGCGGCGACGCTCCCGTCGGCGTATTGCCTCGGAGGCGGCTGCGTGGTGCGCTGCCCGGCATCGTCGCGGTCGCGCTCACGGTCGCGTTCGTCGCCACCGGGCTCGCGGTCGACCAGTTCAGCGCTCGCTATCCGGCCCCGGCGCAACTGATGTACGCGCTCGACGCGGACACCGGCAAGGCACAGTGGATCAGCACCGACGCGAGCCCGGGCGACTGGACGCGGCGCTACGTGACCGGCCGTGATGACATCAGCGGCGCGTTTCCGATCATCACCGGCGAGGTGGACACCGGCCCGGCCGCCGCCGCGAACCTGCCCGCCCCAACCGTCGCCACAACCGCCGATACGACCGACGGCGCAACGCGCACGGTAAGCCTCAACGTCATGTCGCACCGTACGGTGCGGCTCGTCGACCTGCGGGTCGAGGGAGCAACCGTGCTGCGGGCAACGGTCGACGGCCGGTCGGTGCCGGCGTCGGTCGTCGGCGACCACTTCGGCGTCGAGTTCCATGCACCGCCGGACGGTGGCCTGCCCGTAACGCTCGTGCTCAAGGCGAGCGGCCCGGTGCGAATCCGGGTCCTCGACGGTAGCGACGGGCTCGACGGGTTGCCCGGATTCTCGCCGCGGCCGACCGGCGTTGGCATCGAAGGCTCCCACGACACCGAACTCGTGATGGTCGCGAAGACGTACACGATCTGACTGGTGGGCTTCTGCGGTCAGGACACCCGGCCGGGCAGTCGCCGCAGCCGACCGATGGCCCGCGACCATCGCACGGTCGCGGATTCGGGCATGCCGGCGGTCAGCTCCTGTATCGCCCGGCCGCCGGCGCGGCGAGCCGTTGCGGCCGCGATGACGCCCTCGAGGTCGGCCGCCGCAACGCGCTCGAACGCGTAGCGGACCAACGGCGGCAGCCCCGCGGCGACCCGGCGTGTGTAGTAGGCGTCCATCAGACGCCGTACCCGGTCGACGACCTCGACCTGCTTCGAGCGGTCGTGCCGGAGGAAGTGCGGGCCGAACGCCTCGCGCATCGCGTCGTCGAAATGCTTGCGCATCAACACATCGCGCCGTCGACCGGCCGGTACGCGCGAGGCGACGAGTGGCAGCAGGTATTCCAGCGTCGCCACCCACCGAAGCGAATCGGCCATCCGGACGGTGAGATTACGGCCGTCCCGCTCACGCAGGTGGTAGCAGTCGTAGTCGGCGACAACGCTGATTACGCGAGCGTTGAGGTAGGCGAGCGCGGCGAAGGGCTGGTCCTCGCCCAGGGTGAGTTCGGGGAGGCGCATCTGGTTGCGTTCCAGCATGTCGCGCCGGAACAGGCGCTGGACCCGCAGCGACCGGTAGACGCGCGACCGGTAAAGATCCGCGTGCGGCTGATTGCGGGTGAACATCGAGGTCGGAACCTTGCGCCGACCGATGGGCGCCATCCGCCCGAGGACGACGTCGGATCCGTTCGCGTCGGCCGTACCGACCATGCGCTCCAGCGCCTCCGACCCGAGCATGTCGTCGGCGTCCATCAGGAAGACGTACCGCCCGGATGCGTTGTCCAGCCCGACGTTGCGCGGCCGCGCAGCGTTGCCGGAGTTCTCCTGATGGATGACCCGGAGGTTCGGCATCACCGCGGCCGCCTCGTCGAGCAATTCGCCGGTACCGTCACGGGAGCCGTCGTCGATCGCGATGATTTCCACCCGGCTGGGGTCGATCGACTGATTCGCAATGGACGAGACGCAGTCGGTCAGGTATGGCATCGCGTCGTAGGCGCCGACGATCACGGTGACGTCCGGCGGTGCGGAGCGCGGCGCTGTTGGCATCGGCTCCACCGTAGCCAGGCGCCGCCGATTACGTCCGGCTTTGCCGCACACGACCAAGATCAAGTTAATCCGGGTACGGAGGATCGCCCGACCGGGCTCGTGTCAACGCTTCGGCGCAAACGACAGGCTCCGTTCGGCCAGCGCCTCGCGGAGCTGCCGGACGGCCTTGGGCCCCATGCCGTGCAGCTTGCCGAGCTCGGCTTCGCTGACCGTGGTGAGCTCCTCCAGACGCGTGAAGCCGGCCGACGCGAGTGCCCGCTGCGCTGGCTCTGAGAGCTTGTCGGGAAAGCCGCCATTCGTCTGGGTCATCTCACCTCCGCCTCGGCCTATCGGGCGACTGGTCGACGCCCCACCCGCTGATCGTCGCACCGGACCGGCCGGGCCGCGCCGGATTTACCGCGGACGCGGCCGTGACGCCGGCCACGCGAGCCGGTCGGGCGTTTCCGTTCCCAGCCGCGGTTGTCGAACGACCTCGCTACTGGTCGCCCCACACCTCGGCCGCGGTCTCGACGATGAGCCGAAGTTTGGCGACCTCCTCGTCGTAGGACAGCGCGTTGCCCTCCACTGTGGACGAGAATCCGCACTGGGGCGACAGGCACAGCTGCTCCAGCGGCACGTAGCGGCTCGCTTCGTCGATGCGTCGCTTGAGATCGTCCTTGTTCTCCAACTGGCCGCGCTTGGTCGTGACGAGACCGAGGACAACCATCTTGCCCGGGGGTACGAAACGCAGCGGCTCGAACGATCCGGACCGTTCGTCGTCGTACTCGAGAAAGAAGCCGTCCACCTCGAGCGACGAGAACAGCGCCTCGGCGACGAAGTCGTAGCCGCCGGCGGCGGCCCACGACGAGCGGAAGTTTCCGCGGCACATGTGTGTCGTCACGGCCATGCCGGCCGGCCGGTCCGCGATGGCCTTGTTGACCTGGGCGATGTAGCGCTCGTGCTGGTGCAGCGGGTCGCCGCCGTGCGCAGCGAGCATCTCGCGCTGCCGCGGGTCGTTCAGATAGGCGAGGCTGGTGTCGTCCAGTTGCAGATATGTGCAGCCGAGGTTGGCCAGGCCACGCACCTCGGCGGCGTACGCGGCCGACAGGTCGTCCCAGAACGCGTCCAACTCCGGGTATACGGCGGTTGAGATGGCGGCCCGACCACCGCGGTAGTGCACCATGCTCGGCGACGGAATGGTGATTTTCGGCGTGGCCGTACGGACCTGACTGGCGAGGAACTCGTACGCGTCGGCGAAAATGGTGCGCGGCAACGTGATTGGCTCGTCGACGAGCAGCGCGGCCGACGCGAATTCGAGTGTGCCGGCATCGTTGAAGAACTGCACGGTGAGCTTCTCGTCCGCTTGGTGTACGCCGCCAAGTTGGTAGATGAAGTCCATGTGCCAGGACGTACGGCGGAACTCGCCATCCGTGGCCGACCTCAGGCCGACGTCTTCCTGCATCCGTACGACGTCCGTGATGGCCGCGTTCTCGACGGCGCGCAGGTCATCGTCGGAGATCTCGCCGGCCGCGTGTCGTGCCCGGGCAGCGTGTACGGGCGGCGGACGCAGGAGGCTGCCGACATGATCGGCGCGAAATGGTGGGGTAGATCGCAACATGCCACCAGCATGCCCCGGACCGATGTGGAATGCAGGACCCGCGACCCGCGGACTCGTCGGCATGCCGATTCTCGACGCACAGCCCAGTCATAGGGATCACGGTGCTTTTGCATTTTCGGTCCACGATGTACCTTCCATCCAACGCTCCGCATGATCACCCTCTCTTGAGCGAGGTCACTCATGGTCGGTCAAGTCTCCCCAGCTCCCATCGGTCTCCGCCGCAACGCGATCGGACTCAGGGAAGTTCTGTTCCAGAGCATCACCGACATGGCTCCCGGCGCCGCCGTCGCCGCATCCATCCCGTTCGGCGCCGCCTACGCGGGCGGTTCGCTTCCGCTCTCCGTCGTCTTCGCGCTGATAGCGTGCCTGTTCTGTGCGGTGTCGATCTCCGAGCTGGCCAAGCGGATCCCGTCGGCCGGATCGCTGGCAACGTACGCTGCGCAAGGCCTGCACAACGGCGTGGGCTTCCTGGTCGCCTGGGGATACGTCTTCGCCGGAATGTTGATCGGACCGCTGGTGCTGCTGCAGCTCGGCTTCACGGTGGCCGGCACATTCCACTCCGAATGGGCGAGCTACCCGGCCAACCTTTGGTGGCCGTGGACGATCCTCGGCACGCTGATCGTGGCCGCCGCCGGACTGTACGGCATTCGCGCATCGGCCGGGCTCGGCACCGTGCTAGGCATCTTCGAGGTCGCCGTGTTTGTTGTCATGGCGTTTCTACTCATCGGCCACGCCGGCAGTGCGAACACGTTCTCCGTTTTTGGCACCGGCCACACGCCGTCGACGTACCACGGCATCACCGGAGTGATCGCCGGCTCGGTCTTCACGATCCTCGCCTTCGGCGGGTTCGAGGGAGCGGCGCCATTGGCCGAGGAAGCCCGCGACCCACGCCGAACGATCCGCCGCGCCGTGTTGGGCGCGGTGCTCATCATGGGAATCTTCTACGTCTTCACCACGTACGCGGTGGACGTCGCGTTCGGCCCGAACAAGTTCGCCACGTTCGGCACCGCAGGCGCATCGTCGTGGGAGGGCCTCGCCCGAAGCTTCTACGGCCTGTTCTGGATCCTCGTGTTCCTGGCGATCGTCAACTCTACGATCGCCAATGCCAACGCCGGAGTTAATGTCGCGAGCCGGACGGCGTTTGCGATGGGCCGGATTGGAGCATTCCCGTATCAGTTCGCGCGGATCGCGTTGCGACACCGGGCGCCGTATGTCGCGATCGGAGCGGTCGCGGTGGTGACCCTGGCTGTCTCGCTCGGACTGGGCTTCGGCTACGACCCGATAACAGCGTTCGGCATTGTTGCCACCGGCATCGTGATCCTGCTGGTGGCGATCTACATCATCGCGAATGCATCATGCATCGGGTATTTCCTCCGACGCGGCCGATCCGAGTTCAACGTGTTCCTGCACCTCATCGTGCCGATCCTCGGGATCGCAGCGTTCGTGCCGGCGTGGCTCACGGCTGCCGGGCTGCGCTTTGCCTCATGGGTGCCGCCGCTGACCGCGCCGTTGTCGTACGCCGGCATTGCGGTCGGTATCTGGATGGGGCTCGGCCTGCTCTACTGCGGGTACCTCTACCTACGCCACCCGGAGCGCGTCGCCGACGTGTCCCGCGTCCACCTGGACGAGTCGCCCGAGGTGGCCGAGCCGTCCGGCGGATTCCGGCCGCCGGCACAAGCGGGTGCCACGACCGACGAACCGACTCCGATCGCGTGAGCGCAAGGCCAACGCTCAGCTACCGGCCGGCGCCGGGCGAGTACGTGTGGACGTTCGGCGGCGTGCCGCCGGTCGCACGTGTCTCGCCCGGCACGGTGCTGGAGCTGTTCACCGAGGACTGCTTCGGCGGCCGTGTCCGGGGCGTCGATGACCTGGTGTCCCGAGTGGTCGAGTTTCCGTACGTCAACCCGCAGACCGGCCCGTTCTACGTCGAGGGCGCCGAACCGGGGGACACCCTCGCGGTGCACTTCGTGTCGATCGAGCCGGCGCGCGACTGGGCGGCGTGCACGACCGTACCGCTGTTTGGTGCGTTGACATCGACGCACGCCACCGCGTCCCTGCAGGATCCGCTGCCCGAAGTGGTGTGGATCTGGCAGCTCGACCGGGCCAATCGGTTGTGCCGCTTTGAATCGCGGTTCGGCGACTACACCGTCGACCTGCCGATGGACCCGATGCACGGCACGGTCGGTGTTGCTCCGGCCAATCTCGAAGCGCGCTCCTCACTGGTGCCGGACGCGCACGGCGGCAACATGGACACGCCGGAAATGCGGGCCGGAGTGACGTGTTATCTCGGCGTCAACGTCGAGGGTGCGCTGTTCTCGCTCGGCGACGGGCACGCACGGCAAGGCGAGGGCGAGACGTGCGGTGTCGCGGTCGAGTGCGCGATGGACACGGTCGTCATCGTCGACCTCATCAAAGGGCAGCCGTGCCCGTGGCCACGACTCGAGTCGGACGCCTACATCATGTCGACCGGGTCCGCGCGCCCGCTCGAGGACGCGTTCCGGATCGCCCAAGTCGACTTGGTGCAATGGCTGTCCGCCGATTTCGGTCTGGCCCCGCTGGACGCCTATCAGCTCGTGTCGCAGGCGGTGGAATCGCCGCTGGCGAACGTCGTCGATCCGAATTACACGTCGATCGCGAAGATCCGCAAACAGTGGTTACCGCGACAGGCGACGATGGGCGGCGCGCACGCACGCCTCCGCGAACAGGCGGCGGCGTATCTGGCCGACCGCTGACCGATTCATCGGGCCGATGGCCGGACGGCAATCGCCGTCCGGCCGCCTTCACGGTTGCCTAGCGGGGGAAGAAGCAGATCCCCGGATGGAACACGCCCGCACAATTGTTGGAGCTGAACTGGTTGTCGTCGGCGACCCAGAGCCCGGCCGGCGTGAGCACGAGATCGTTGACCGCGTGGCCGCGGCTGCGCGTCGGATTCCACGCGGTGACCGCGCCAGTGCTGGCCACGAGGCTGCCGATCCCGGGTCGGCTCGCCGCTCCCGGACCGGCGTTGTCACAGCCTTTCGGGTTGCTAAGCCAACGCTGATGGCCACCGACGTACACGTTGGTGTCGTCGGCCACCACCGAGTAGAGCGAGTCGCAACCGGTCAGGTTGATCCAGCGCGCGGTCTGAGTGCCGCTCGGCGCGGCGGAGAACTTCGCGGTCGCGTCGCACAACGGCGACGCCCCCTTGTATCCGGTCGTCGCGATGTAGATGAACTGGTCATCGGGTGACCATGCGATTCCCTTGGCGTACAACGGTTCGGAAGATGTGCACGCGAGCGTGAGCGCCGGCGCGTACCAGGCGTCCAACGTCGCCGAGGAGGAGCCGAGGTCGACGACGAACAACTGACGGCGGGTCTGGCCGGCCACCGTCAGGAAGCTCCCGTTGACGAGCAGCCTCGTGTGGGCGTTGTTGAGCCGGAAGCTCCAGATCTTGCGCGCGCTGTTCGGCAGGTTGCCGACGACGGCGATCGATGAGTAGTTGTCGATCGTTCCTTGGGCCAGGGTCACCGTCGCCATCGCGGCCCGCGATATGCCCGCGATGCTGGTGAACTGGCCACCGACGAACAGCCGGCCCGCCGCCTGCTGCAGGGCGAGGACGCTGCCGTTCGGGGCCGGCTTGAACGTCGTGTCGACGGCGCCCGTGGCGGCGTTCACCTTGGCGAGGTTCTTGACGGCAACGCCGTTCACCGTCGAGAACGAACCACCGAGGTACGCGGTCGAGCAGTCGGCCGACAGCGAGATGGCGTTCACGGTGCCGTTCGCGTTCGGGTTCCACGACGTGATCTTGCCGGTGGTCGCGCTGAACGAGAACACGTTGTGGCGCGTCACCGTGGCCTGCGTCTTCGCGCCCACTTGGGCGAAGGAGCCGACGGCGTACATCGTGGTGTTGCACTGTACGAGTTGGTTGACCGTGACATTCGTACCGACGAGGTATGGCGTCCAGGCGGCCGCGGTCTGCGACACCGAAGGTGTGCTGGCGGAGGCGACGGCGGAACCGGCGGCCACCATCGCAACCGCCGCCGCCCCGATCATTACTCCGCGGACGATGCTTCTCATGGCCGGAATCTCCGTACTGTGGAATGTGCGGCGCAACGCCGACGTGCGCGCCGGTGCCGATGTACGGATGCAATCTAACGGCGTCCAACCATATGAGACACCCGACAAGCCGGCAGTAATGGCAGCGATCGTCGTCGGATCGGGCCGCCGCCGTTCGTAGAGAGGATGGAGGTTGGTCGCAGGAGCCACCCCAGCAAGGAGGAGACATGACCGAGTACCTCATCGCCTTCAACGACGAGTGGGTGCCCGACCACACGGTCGAAGAACTGCGCGAGAAGTCGATGGCTGTCAAACCCAGGGAACTCCCAGAGACTTCTTAACATCGCGATACGCACCCCACCGGCGGCTGTCCGTGCGCGGTCTGCGACGCGAGGGCCGCACCCTGACACCTTGGTGCGGCCCAGGCCCACTCCCGGCGACCTTCGATCAGACGGTCGGGTCGGGCATGAGCTCCCGTACCTCTTGCGCACACCGGCAGGCGACGGCTGTCTTGGCCGTTTCTTACGGCACGCGACGCCGTTCGGCCGTTGATTCGGGGTCTCGCGGCGTGGTCACGCGCGCGGGTGTGGCATGGTCCGACGGTGCACAGCGCATGGCGTTGGCCAGCGCGGAGAGCCTGACCGTTCGTACCATTAAAAGCAGCGCACGGCCCAAT
Source organism: uncultured Actinomycetota bacterium (assembly GCA_963724705.1). Taxonomy (GTDB): domain Bacteria; phylum Actinomycetota; class Actinomycetes; order Mycobacteriales; family Micromonosporaceae; genus DASQPR01. The sequence continues at coordinate 78,221 of CAVRVS010000001.1, read as the reverse complement.
TTATGTCAGGGGAGTGGCCGGTGGGACGCCTGTGACGCGACCTCGCGCCCGACGGTTGCGCTGGCCCGGCCCCTGATGCACGGTTAGCGGTGACACAGATGCACTCGGTGATCGCCGTACGCTGCCGTCGTCGCCGGGTACACCGGGGGTGAGGCATGCAGATTCGTCGGGTTGCGGCGCTGTACGCAGGCCTGGTGATCGCAGCGACGGCGCTGCATCTGTGGTACTCGCCGGCCTCGTCCGCCAGCGTCGTCCTGATCGGTGTGGCCTCGGCCGGAGCAGTCGCTTACGGCGTTCGCCGTTACCGGCCAGCACGCGCCACCGCATGGTGGTTGCTCGCGTCGGCGGTGGCGGTCAACGTGGCCGCCCGCGTGGTCTACGACGCGCTGCCCGGCGAACCGGGCACCCTGAAATCCTGGGCGTGGATCGTCTGGTCCATGCATTTGCTCATGCTTGTCCTGCTGATCGCGGGTGCACTCGGCCTTGTCCGGTCGACACTGCGCGGGGCATCCGCCGCGATCGACGCGGCGATCATCGTTCTCGGCTCCGGTCTGATCGGCGGCATTCTCATCGCCATCCCGTATGCGAGCGCGCCCGGCGTCGGCGACCTCTGGCGATCGGTGCGAGTTGCCTATGTGTTCCGCGACGTGGTCGTGCTCGCGTTGGCGATTCATCTTGCCACCGCGGTGCGATGGAACCGGTCGGTGAAATGGCTCCTCATCGCCCTGTTCGGCCTCGTCGCCTACGACGTGCTGTTCCGGCTGGGACGGATTCACGGCGAATGGCTGGCCGGCACGTCGGTGGACCTGGTTTGGCTACTCTTCACCGTCGGCATTGGCGCTGCCGCCCTCACCCGGACCATGCGCGAGTTCGACACGCCAATCGCCGCCAACGTGCGCGACGGTACGCCACTACGAATCGGTCTCGTCGCGGTCCTTGCGCTGATGCCGTCGGCGGTTCTCCTGCTCGGGTTGTTTCAGGAACCTCCGTGGTATCAGCCATTCATCGTCATTTTCGCAACGCTGATCCTGATCCTGGCCCTGGCGCGGATCGTCGATGTGGCACGGCAGCTACGCAGACAGGTCGATGGCGAACGTGTGCTGCGGCAAACGGTCACCGATCTGGCTGGCGCGCAGGAAGTTTCGTCCGTCGCGCCGCTGATCAACAGCGCGGTGGGCCGGCTGCTCGGCCCGGACACCGACTACCAGGTTGCGATTGTCGACTGCCCGCCGGCGCCGGAAGACGCGCCGTGGCCGGATCCCGTGGCTGGCGGCCTGTACGAGACCACCGCCTTGCCGCCGCCCATCGCCCGGCAGGTCGGCAATCGCGGCCTTACCTTGGCGATTCAACTCGTTGACCGCCCGGCTGATCCGAGTCACGCGGACATCGGAGGGAATGCGGCCGGCACCGCAGTGCCGGCGGTCCGCGGCGCCGATGAGACCGGCCGGACCGACTCCGGCGGGTTCGTCCACGGATCGAGGCTTCTCGTCCGTAGCAATCGGTCGTCGCTGACCGCGCTTCGCCCGCGCCTCGAGGTGCTGGCCACGCAGGCGGCGTTCACGTTGGAACGGATCCGACTCAACAAGGAGAACATCCGTCACACCAGCGAGTCTTACTTCCGTACGCTCGTGCAGAACAGCACGGACGTCATCCTGATCGTTGACGATGACAACCGGATTCGCTACGCATCGCCATCCGCGGGATCGGTGTTCGGCATGATCTCGCTCACCGGCGTCGAACTTCCCGGGCTCGTGGCGCAGGGCGACCGAGAAGCCGCTGAGCGCCTGCTGATGCGGGCCCGCGCAGGCGTGCCCGGCACGCTGGCCAGCGAAGCGTCAACACCGCGCGAGATCACGACAGGGACGCGTTTGACCAGCGACGGAATGGTCGTGGCCGACGTCGTACGGGACGGCGACTGGATGGTCAACGGCGATGGCGCCGGACCAGCCCGGGTCGAGGTGTCCTGTCGAGATCTTCGGGCCGACCCTTCCATCGACGGACTCGTGCTCACCCTTCGCAACGTCACCAAGCAGCGTCTTCTGGAAAGCGAACTCGAGCAGCGCGCGTTCCACGACCCCTTGACGGGACTCGGCAACCGCCTTCCGTTCAGCGAACGACTGACCGAGGAAGTCGAACGCTCCGCCCGAGCACGCGAGCTCACCGCGGTTCTCTACGTAGACGTGGACGATCTCAAGCTGGTCAACGACGCGCTCGGCCATGAGACGGGCGACGCCCTACTCAGCGCCGTCGGTGACCGGTTGCGCAGCTTCGTCGCCGGGTACGGCGCACCGAACAACAGCATGGCGGCCCGGCTTGGCGGCGACGAGTTCGCGGTGCTGCTCGCGGACATCGTCGACGAGTCGGCGGCCGACTCCGCCGCCGGTCGCCTCATCGCCACGCTCGCTCAACCGGTGCACGTCGCTGGCCATGAGGTCACGTGTGGCGCGAGCGTCGGCGTGGCAACGACGGCTCAGGACGCGGAGACGGGACCCGACCTCCTGCGTAACGCCGACCTCGCGCTGTACTCGGCTAAGAACGTCGGTAAGGGCAAATGGCGTCACTATGAGTCGTGGATGCGTAGCACCGTAATGGCCCGGCTCGAGGTGCGCACGTCGCTCGAGCGGGCCATCGAGGACGACGCGTTGGTGCTCGAATACCAACCGATCGTTGCGCTGGACGATGGCCGGCCCGCGGGCTTCGAGGCATTGTTGCGCTGGGAGCACCCGAGTCGCGGACGCCTGTCGCCCGACCAGTTCATCGATGTGGCCGAGGAATCCGGACTCATCGCGCCGATCGGCGAATGGGTCATGCGCAATGCCATGGCGGCGGCCCGGACATGGGGCACGTCGGACGACTCGCCGTACGTCGCGATCAACGTTTCGGCGCGCCAGTTCCGTTCGCCCGGATTCACCGCGACAGTGCAACGACTCATCAGCGACAGCGGTGTCCGACCAGACCGGGTTACCCTGGAAATCACCGAGAGCCTGCTGCTCCGCGACGACGACGGTGTCTGGCAGGACCTGCAGAATCTGCGACGCTTCGGCGTTCGGATCGCGATCGACGACTTCGGCACCGGCTATTCAGCGTTGAGCTACCTTCGGCATGTGCCGCTCGATGTGGTCAAGCTCGACCGCTCGTTCATCCAGTCGATGGCCGCCTCCGTCAAGCAACGCGAGCTCGTCCAAGGCATCGTCGGTCTGGCCGACGTGCTGGGGTTGCAGGTGATCGCCGAGGGGATCGAGACGCCGCATGAGCGCGACCTGGCGGCCCGGATCGGCTGCGCCTATGGACAGGGGTTCCTGTTCAGCCCGGCATTGCCGGCCAGTGATGCGCAGCGTTGGCTCGCGCGTCGGGCTCGTCACCCCGCGGCCCAGCTGGCCGTCAGTCGCAGTTAAATCGGCCGATCGTCGGACCCGGGAATCGGGAACGACAACGCGGTCGGCGCATCATGCTCATCGCCGTACGGCACGGCGGCATAGACGGCGCCGCTGGCGGCGCGCGACGGATGGAGTGACCGGATGGCGCGGATCGTGATACTGGGTGCCGGGTTCGGCGGGTTGGAAATGGCCAGCCGGCTGGCGGCCGGGCTGCGCGGCGACGCCGACATCGTGCTCATCGACCAGAGTGACAGCTTTGTCTTCGGGTTCGCGAAGCTCGACGTGATGTTCGGCCGCCAGCCGGCGTCCGCGGTCCGGCACTACTACCGGGATCTGGTCCAGCCCGGCGTGCGCTTCGTACCCGCGACCGTCCGCTCGATCGATCCGGTCGAGAAACGTGTCGTGACCGACGCCGGCACGTTCGATGCGGACGTCCTGGTCGTCGCGCTCGGCGCCGACCTCCATCCGGACGCCACACCGGGCCTGGAGGAGTGCGGTCACGAGTTCTACACGGTGCCGGGCGCCTTCGCGCTACGCGACGTCCTCGACCGGTTCGACGGCGGGCGCGTTATTGTCGCCGTCACGTCGACTCCGTTCAAATGCCCACCGGCGCCGAGCGAGACGGCGCTGCTCATGCATGACCACCTGTCGGCCCGGGGGCTGCGTGACCGGTCGGAGATCTCGCTCGTGATGCCGTTGGGCTCACCGATTCCACCGTCGCCGGCCGCGTCCGAGGCGCTGTTGCAGCGCTTTGCCGAGGTCGGTGTCGCGTGGTATCCGCAGCGACTCGTACGAGCACTCGACCCGGACCGGCGTGTCGCGCTGTTCGCCGACGGCGACGAAATGCCCTTCGATCTGTTTCTCGGTGTGCCGGTGCACCGGGCGCCGGCCGTGGTCGAGAAGTCGGGCCTGGCCGTGGACGGCTGGATCCCGGTCGACCCGCTGACGCTCGAAACCCACTTTCCCGGCGTGTTCGCGGTCGGCGACGTCACCAGCGTGGGCACGCCGAAGGCGGGCGTATTCGCCGAAGGTCAGGCTGCCGTCGTCGCCGACCGCATCCTCGCCGGCCTCCGCGCCGAGGAGGTGTCGGCGCAGTACGGCGGAAACGGCATGTGCTATCTCGAGTTCGGGACCGGTCGGGTCGCGCGCGTGGACGTCACGTTCGTTAGCGGACAATCGCCGTCGGGGCGGTTCGACGAGCCGTCGCTGGCGCTCGCCGCGGATAAGGAAGACTTCGGCGCCAGCCGGATCCGCCGTTGGTTCGGCTCCGCGTGACATCGGCTCCGCGTGACATCGCTCCGCGTAACCTCGCGGTCAGCCACGCGGCGCGAATGACCGGAATTCCAGTTCGGGGTCGGCGGTCGGGTCGCCGAACAGTGCCGAGTCCTTGACGTAGTGCTGGCGCAGCCGCCACGGTGCCCGATCGCCCTGCAGCGGCAGGGAATCGCGGGACCGCTCGAAATACCCCGAGGTCATGTCGATGAAGGGCGACGTGTCCATCGGGTCGGCGGGAAGCCGTGGTGTGACCGCCACATCGTTGTTCACGCGCATGGCCGACAAGAGTCGGGTCACGTAGGCGGCGACGAGATCGACCTTCAGTGTCCACGACGCGTTGGTGTATCCGAGCGCGAACGCGAGGTTGGGCACGCCGTCGAGCATCATGCCCTTGTAGACGACGCGCTCCGAGATCCGCATCGTCGCCCCGTCGACGCGGAGATCGATGCCGCCCAACGGATGGAGGTTCAGCCCCGTCGCCGTGACGATGACGTCGGCGTCCAGCGTCGCGCCGGAGCGCAGTCGCAGGCCGCTCGGGGTGAACGCCTCGATGTGATCGGTGACCACGTCGGCGCGGCCGGAACTGATCGCCGCGAACAGGTCCCCGTCGGGCACCAGGCACAGGCGTTGGTCCCACGGCTCGTACGTGGGCTTGAAATGTATGTCGACGTCGTAACCGGCCGGCAGGCGCTTGACGGCCGCCTTGCGCAACATCGCCCGCATCCGCCGCGGATAGCGGCGGGCCACGGTGTAGACGGCCGTGGCGATCCGGATGTTCTTCCACCGCACCGCCGCGGCCGCGCGCTGTTCGGGCAGGATCTTCCGCAGCAGTGCGGCGACCGGATCGCGACCGGGCAGCGACATGACGAATGACGGCGACCGTTGCAGCATGGTCACGTGGGCGGCGGTGGTGGCCAGCGCCGGAACGAGCGTGACGGCCGTCGCCCCGCTGCCGATGACGACAACCCGTTTGCCGGTCACGTCGAGGCCGTCCGGCCAGTGTTGGGGGTGTACGACCAGGCCGGTGAAGTCGTCCCGACCGGGCCACGTCGGCGTGAAGCCCTCGTCGTAGCGGTAGTAGCCGGAGCACAGGTAGAGGAAGCCGCACGTACGGGTGCTGCGCGCGCCCGATCGGGTGTTCTCGACCGTAACGGTCCACCGCGCGGCGGTCGTCGACCACTCGGCCCGTACGACCTTGGTGTGGTACGTGATGTGTTCGTCCACGCCGTATTCGGCCGCCGTGTCTCGCACGTACCGCAGGATCTCGCCGCCGTCGGCGATGGCGTTGGCCTTGGTCCACGGCCGGAAGACGTAGCCGAGCGTGAACATGTCGGAGTCGGATCGCACACCCGGGAAACGGAACAGATCCCAGGTGCCGCCGCTCGAACCGCGGGCCTCGACGATGGCGTAGGACAGCGTCGGCGCGCCGGTCTGCAGATGACATGCGGCGCCGATCCCGGACAGGCCAGCCCCGACGATCAGGACGTCAACGTGGTCGGCGGCGGGCGTTTCCTCGGCAGCCTCCGCCGGGCCGGTGGTGGTCGGAGTCACGGCGCTCCCATCGACGGCGATTGGTCGGCCTACGCCAGGAGATCGTACTCAAACAGCGAGGCCACCTTCACCAATCGGAAGGTGGCCTCGCTGCGGCGGTGGGCAATACTGGGATCGAACCAGTGACCTCTCCGGTGTGAGCGGAGCGCTCTCCCGCTGAGCTAATCGCCCGGGAACGTGGAGACTCTACCCGACGCGCTGGCCGCGGTGCGACTCCAGGGTGGGCGCGCCCGACCATGAAATCACGAATGCGCCGATCGTCGGGTTCATCCCACCCCGACCGCCGGATATCCGTTAGGTGCGCCAACCCCCGATGCGGTAAGGACCGGAAGGGTATGGCTAACCCCCGATCCGATCCGGGTGGCGGCCGGCTGTCCGCTACCGAGTGATCCGGCCAGGCTTGGCGCATGACGATCGAGATGACTCTTCCCTCGCCGGCACCCTCGGCCGCCGAGACCGGGGCACCGACCGAATCCCCCGCTGGCGATCGGGCCGGCAGCGACTACGCCGTGCTGTCCAAGCGGATAGCGGCCGCGGGTCTGCTGCGCCACCGCACCGGCTACTACGTCGCCCGAACCATCGTCGTCGCCGCCTTGCTCATCGGCAGTTGGGTGGCGATTGCCGTGCTGGGCAGCAGCTGGTGGGTGCTCGCGCTCGCGCCCGTGATGGCCATCGTCTTTGCCCAGATCGCTCTTCTGTCCCACGACATCGCGCACCGGCAGGTTTTCCGGACCCGGCGGGCCAGCGAGATCGCTGGTTGGGTCGCCGGAAACACCGGCATGGGCATGAGCTATGGCTGGTGGATGGACAAGCACACCCGCCATCACGCCAACCCCAACCACGAGGAGCGCGACCCGGACGTGTCGCCCGATCTCCTCGTCTGGTCGCAGCGGCAGGCTCGCAAGAGCAAGGGCATCGCCCGATTCATCGGTCGGCGCCAGGCCGCGTTGTTCGTGCCGCTGCTGACGCTGGAGGGCGTCAACCTCCGCGTGTCGAGCGTCCGAGCGCTGTTGAAGCCCGGCATCCGCAGCCGCGGGATCGAGGCCGCCACGCTCATCGCGCACTTCGCGATCTACTTCACACTCTTGTTCACCCTCCTCCCGCCGCTGCACGCCTTGGCATTCATCGCGATCCACCAGGCGATCTTCGGGGTGTATCTCGGTGCGACGTTCGCCCCGAATCACAAGGGCATGCCCATGCTGACCGAGGAGGACGACCTCGACTTCCTCCGCAAGCAGGTGCTGACGTCCCGGAACGTGATCGGCGGACCGGTGCTCAACGCCGCGATGGGCGGCCTGAACCACCAGATCGAGCACCATCTGTTCCCGAGCATGCCGTCGGCCAACCTCACGAAGGCGCGCCCGATCGTCCGCGACTACTGCCGCGAAATCGGTGTGCCATACCACGAGAGCCGCCTGCTCGCCTCGTACCGCCTGGCGCTGGTTCACCTTCATCGCGCCGGCGCGCCGCTGCGCCAGACCTGACGCTGAGCGTCTTCAGACGACCCGGAACTCGCGCTACCGCTCGGTAGCGCGAGTTCCGGCTGTCCGGGCGGCGTGAGCACTCGTCGCCTCGTGCTGGGCGCTGCGTACCGCACCGGCCGGCTCGGCGTGCACGACGGCCGCTGTCAGCCGGGGAACCGCATGCATGAGCCGGTGTTCGGCGTCGTGGGCGATCGCGTGCGCCGCGACGACCGTCGCGTCGTCGGCGACTTCGATCTCGCATTCGGCCCGCAGTTGATGCCCGATCCACCGGATGCGGGCCGTACCGATGTCGACCACGCCTGGCGTCGCCCGCAGCGTCTGCTCCACCTGATCAACGAGGGCCGGGTCGACGGCGTCCATCAACCGCCGGTAGACCGCTCGGGCGGCATCGGCCAGCACCACCGCGATGGCGGCCGTGATGACCAGACCGATGACCGGGTCCGCCCAGGCCCAGCCGATCGCGACACCACCGGCGCCGAGCAACACAGCCAACGACGTGAATCCATCGGTACGGGCGTGCAGACCGTCCGCGACGAGCGCGGCGGACCCGATACGCCGGCCCACGACAATGCGATAGCGGGCGACGATCTCGTTGCCGGCGAACCCGATCACCGCCGCGATCGCGACCGCCCACAGGTGGTGCACGGTCTGCGGGTGCGCGAGTCGGCGGATCGCCTCGTACGCCGCGAGTGCCGACGACGCGGCGATCACGAGCACGATCGCGATGCCGGCCAGATCCTCGGCGCGCCCGAAGCCGTACGTGTACCGGCGGGTCGGCGCGCGGCGGCCGACAATGAACGCTAGCCCCAGAGGCACGGCGGTCAACGCATCGGCAACGTTGTGCAACGTGTCGCCGAGCAGTGCGACGGAATGCGACAGCACCACGACGACGGCCTGCAGGCTGGCGGTCACCCCGAGGACGGTCAGGCTGATCCACAGGGCCCGTATGCCGTCGGCACTGGTCTCCATCGCCGAGTCGACCTTGTCCGCGGCGTCGTGCGAGTGGGGGCGGACCGCGTGCGTCAAGCGGTGCCAGACCGACGGGCCGGCGCTGTGGCCATGACCGTGATCGTCTTCATGGCCGTGCTCACCGTGCTCGTGAGCATCCTCATGACCATGGTCATGACCATGAGCATGATCGGGCCGGTCGCCGCGGGCACGATCGTGCTCGCGGCTGTGATCCGTGTCGGCGCTGGCCATGGCGTGATCCTCTCGCGACGGCCTCGGCGGTGGCCAGCGCTCGGAACAGAATAGGGCGGCTTGTGTGCCCAGGTGACCGGCTCGGTAGTGTCGCCGCAGCGGATCGACGACCAGGTGCACGAAGGGCGGCCTACCGATGACCGGTGGAACCACACGTACGGAGCCGGCGCTCGCGTCATTCCTGGCCGAGTATCTCGGTGTGTGGCCGCCGGACGCCGACGTGACGGTGGTCGGGTCCGAGGTCCGTACGCGTCCGGGTTGGGATGGCTCGGTCCGGGACGTCGTCGGCGTACGGACACCGGAGGCCGGCGTGATCTCGGTTCGGCCGGATCAGGTCGAGGCGGTCCGCGGGGGCGTGCACAGCTGGGAGCGGGTCTCGACGGAGCTGCCGAAGGCGCTCGGTCGCCCGGATGCGCGTGCGTTCCTCGGCAAGTTCCGTTGGTCGACGGCGCCCTCCGACCTACCGGATGCGGGCGAGTGGCTCGACGTCGCCGATCCCCGCGTGCCGCCGTGGCTGCATCCGTTCGGTGGCCAGGTTCTCGTCACGTTGATCGACGACACGTACGCCGCCGGCGTCGGCATCAAGCGGCACAACGCGGCCGGGCTCGAGCTGTCGGTCGGCACCGAGGAGGCGCACCGCGGCAAGGGACTGGCGACGCGGCTCGTCGCGCAGGCGGCCCGGTGGGTGCTGGCGCAGGGCGCCGTACCCATCTACCTCCACGATCCCGCCAACATCGCATCCGATCGCACCGCCACCGCGGCCGGCTTCCCGGACCTCGGCTGGCAGATCCTCGGCGTTTGGACACCCGGCCAACGAGTGGGCTGAGCGCGGTCCGTTACCAGTAGGTAGGTCAGCGGAGCCGCAGGGCCAACCGCGGACAGCGGTCTACCGCCCGCCGTGCGTGGCGGCGCAACTCGGTCGGAATCGTCACGTCGGCCCCGCCGCCGTGGCGTACGAGCGGGTAGCCCCAGTCGTCCTCGGTGAGGATCTCCGGCAACAGTTCGGAACACAGGCCACGCCCGTCACAGGCCGTCCAGTCGATGTGCAGGTTCATGCCGCGCTCCCGACGGTCTCGGTGGTCGGTTCGAACGCGCTGCACCAGCCGGCCAAATGGGCGCTGACCTCCGGGGCGAACGTACGCAGGCTGGACCGGATCAGACGTACGGTGCCGTCCGGGTGCTTGCAGGCGCCGCGCCCGACGACGAGACGGCTCAGCCGATCCACCTGAGAGACGAGATCGGGGTACGAGCGGCACTGCGCGAGCGCGGTGAACGTGTCGGCGATTCGGGGCAGCCCGTTGACGCACGGCCCACATTGCCCGGCGCGCTGGCCGGACAGGTACGCCACCACGCGCGCGGTCGCGACGAGTCCACACGACCGGGCCGCGAGCGGCACCACGACTCCCGCTCCGGGCGCCGCGCCATAGGGAGCGAGACCGGTTCGACTGATCTCGATGTCCGGTCGCGCCGGCACCCAGGCGCCGTGGTAACCGCCGACCAGCAGCGCCTGCAACGGTTCCGTTGCGCCGCCGGCCGCGGCGATGACGTCGCCGATTTGGATGCCGTACGGCAACTCATACACGCCGGGCGTGCGCACCGGACCGGTGAGCGTGGCCAGGAACGTGCCCGGCTCTTCGGCCGTACCGGCGCGCCGGAACCAGTCGGGGCCGTAGCGGACGATGAGCGCGATGTGGGCAAGGGTCTCGACGTTCTGGACCAGCGTCGGCCGGCCGTACAAACCGCGCTCGATCACCCGTACCCCCTTGTCCTGGGGGATCGGTGGTCCGCCGCCCACGGCGCTCACCACGGCGGACTCCTCGCCCGCGATGAACGCGTCCGGCGCAATGTGGACCGTGACCGGCAACGGATCGGCCCGGGCCGCGAGCGCGGCGCGGACCGCACCTGCGGCGTCGGATGACACATACACATGTGCTTCCCGGGCCTCGATTGCCCGCGCCGCCAATTGGAGCCCGTCCAGCACGAGATGCGGCGCGTGACTGAGCAGGGCGCGGTCCTTCCGGCTGGCCGGCTCGCTCTCCGCGGCGTTGCCGATCGCGACTGCACGTTGGCCGGACGCCGCCGCGTCGAGCTTGCGATGCGTCGGAAATCCGGCTCCGCCGCGACCGGTGAGACCGGAGTCGGCTACGACGGCACGGATCTGCCGCGCCTGTGCCTTCGGCAGGCCGCCGTGCCGCCGTACGTGCTCGTCGAGCGTCGCGGCCCCGGCGACGAGCAGCCGGTGCGGCCCGTGCGGACCGGTCGGTGGCGGCGGGACGAGCGTGTCGAGTGCTGCGGTCACCGGTTGCCTCCCTCTTCGATCGGTGTCGCGATCCGGTTGATCGGTGTCGGGATCCGGTTGATCGGTGTCGGGACACGATAGGTGGATGTGCGGGCCGGCTCGATGCGCGGTTCGCGGCGGCCGCCGAGCGTGGCGAAGCCGGACCCGAGTCGCCAGATGAGCGCGCCGGCAACGGTGATCGCGGCCACGACTGCCAGCGCCAAGTACCAGCCGCTGCCGCGGTCCGTGCCGCTGCCGATCCCGTGTAGCCACGCGACCGGCCACATGACGTAGGCGAACCAGTGCACGGCGCGCCAGGTCCGGGCGCCGAGCCGTCGCCGCAGCAGGCTCGTGACGACGATCGCCACGACCAGATCGAGAGCGGTGGTGCCGAGCCCGACCCACGCCGGGCGGTAAGCCGCGTCGAACGGCACGATCAGGTCGAGCAGTTTGAGGTGTGCGTACGGGTCGGTCAGCAACGTCGTCACATGGATCACGATCAGGATGCTCGCCATCAACGATGCGTTGCGATGCACGAGGCTCACGGCGAATCGGGGCAGACCGAAGACCGGCCGGCCGGCCCGGCTGCCAACGCCGAGCACGACGACCACGGTCAACAACAACAGCGAGACCACGCCGGTGCCGCGGGCGGTGTACCAGAGAGCGTCGGTCACGCCGCGCTCCCGTTCGTGCGGGCCTCGCCCTCGGCCGGCCACGTGCCAAGCGTGGTCACGGTGCCGTCGGCGGCGACGAGTCGGGCCGGCGCGCCGAGCGTGTCGAGCCATCGCCGTGCGCGGGCGCCGCGCACGAGTGCGGCCGTGGACAGTGTGTTGGCGCGTACGCACGTGTAGGCGGCCACCGATGCGGTGCGCCAGACGCGGGGCGCCGGCTGCCCGGTGCGCGGATCGAGGATGTGGTGCAGGCGGCGGGAACCGGCCTGCCAGGTGCGCCCGATCGTGCTCGACGTGGCGAGAGCGGCGCCGGCCGGCAGCGATATCGTGCACGACGGCTCGCGCGGTCCGTCCTGGACGCGGACGCGCCAGCTTCCGCCGGCTGGGCCGGCCGTTGCGATGTCGCCACCGAGCGCGACGAGCACGCCGGTCCCGCAGCGCTCGGCCACGATCGCCGCGCATCGATCGGCGGCCCAGGCCTTCGCCGTCGCACCGAGGTCAAGCAACACGCCGGGCGGCACGGTCAGCTCGCGTCCCTCCAGGCGTACGTTGCGCCAGTCGGCGGTCGCGAAGGCGGTCACGTTCGGGTGCATCGCCGACGCGCTGGCGGTGATCTCGGCAAAGTCCCGGTCGTACCCCAGCGCGGACATGGCGAGTCCGAGCGTCGGGTCGACGTCGCCGTCGGTGTCGACGGCCGAGTCGAGGGCCGCGCGGACAAGTTCGGCCAGCCGTACGCTCACGGTGATCGGGCTGCCGTGGGCGCGGAACACGTCACGTATCTCGGAATCCGTACGGAATCGGCTGCACGCCTCGTCGACGGCCGCGAGTTCGGCCCGTACGAGATCGGTGGCCGCGTCGAGGCGGGCCGGGTCGGTGACAACGATCCGCGCGACCGTTCCCCACGCCGACCATTGGGCGCATCCGGTGCCGATCGGCAATCGTTCGACGAGTGGCATGTCACGAACCTCCCGACGTTGCGGCGCCACCAGAGCCGCCCTGGCCGCCCGAATCGCTGTGTCCGCCGAGGTTCGGGAAGGTATTCGACGATCCGTCGTCGGTCGACGTTGAGCTCGAATTCGAGCCGGTCTCCTCGGAGTTGGAGCCGCTGGAGCTGGACGTCGCCCCTTGCGTACCCGTGTCGGTGTCGTGGCGGGCCAGGCCCGCGACCGTGACGACACCGACGAGGGTGACCCCGGCGAGCCCGACCGTGACGGTCCGTGCGCGGGTCAAACCCAGATCTCGATTCACGACCGCCTCCCGGTGTCTTTGTGCCCTGACACCGATGCTGGCAGCCGAGCCCGATGGGACGGTGTGCGCAACCTATGAGGTCGCTGTGAACCGCGCTGCGGATGGCCGGTGGTTCAGATGGGCGTGATGACACGTCCACGCGACACGACGGTTTTCGGACGGCGCAGCGCGGTGAAATCGGCGGTCAGGTCACCGTCGACGATCAGCAGATCGGCCGCCAGCCCGGGCCGGAGCCGCCCGGTCCGATCAGCCAGGCCGCAACCCTGTGCCGCCACGCTCGTGGCCGAGGCCAGCGCTGCGCCGACCGGCGCTCCGCACGCGACCAACTCCGCCACCGATATCGGCAGCAGTCCGTGTGGCTTGCCGGGGTTGATGCCGGAATCGGCGCCGCTCATGAGGGTGACTCCAGCCCGATACAGATCGCCGACCTGACCGAGCCGCGCTTCCCAGGTGGTGCCGGTGCGTTCCATCATCGCTTTGATCCGCGGCGGGAGCTCGCCCCCGATGCGGGCGAGATCGCGACCGAGGGTCGGGCACACGATGATGCCGGCGGCCGCGATGGCCTCGGCCAGGCCCGGTGGCGTCCGGGGACCCGTCGCGGTGAGGCACGTGCAGTGTTCGATGCCGTCGACGCCGGCGGCGACGCAGTTTTCGACCGCGGCTACGGCGTGGGCGTGCGCGGCGACGGTCAGCCCGACGCGATGAGCCTCGTCCACCACGGCACGGATCTCGTCGACCGTGAACTGCGGTGTCAGCACGTCGGTCGTGGTTGTCATGACGCCGCCGCTCGCCATGATCTTCACGAGGTCGGCGCCGCGCTCGGCCCGCTCGCGGACGGCGGCCCGCAGTTCGGCGATCCCAGCGGCGGCACCACCCATTGCCGCGCAGTGCCCGCCCACGCTGGTGATCGGCGGTCCGGCCGCGACGATCGTCGGTCCGTGCGGTCGATGCCGATGCCGATCGACCACGGTCCACTGCTGATCGCCGAGGTCGCGGACGGCGGTCACACCCGCGCTGAGCTCAGCGGCGAGCGCAGCCTCGACGGTTTCGTCGAGCTCGGCCTGACTCAGACCGGCCAGGCGATCCAGCGCCTGCGGACCCGAATCGCCGCACAGGTGCGTGTGGGCGTCGATAAGGCCAGGCAGGATCGTGGCGGCCGGCCAGGTGAGGACCTCACAACCGTCGGGTGGGGCGGCCGATGCTGGCTCGACGCCGACGATGCGGTCTCCCTCGACGAGCACCAGGGCACCCTCTGGTCGGAACCGCTCGCCGTCGAACGCGCGATCGGCACGGAATCCCAACATGCGCGCTAGATGCGGGAGATGCGGTTGCGGATACGCGTCCACAGCGCGTACCCGATGATGCCGGGCATCTGGCGCTTGCCCATCCCGTTGAAGATGAGGAAGTCGTCGAAGATGTGGATGCCGCGTTTACCGGCGACGGACAGTGCTGCGTCCCGCGCCGCCACGAGTTGCGCGACGGTCATCGGCAGGTCGGCCTCGTGCGGCTGATACAGGCAGCCCATCGGGTAGTCGCGACGCGGCGTGCGGGACATCTCGATGTGGCAGCCCATCACGTGCGTGACGGGATGTGTTTGGGTGAACGTGACGAGGCGGCCCAGGCTGTCTACGTACGCGGACATGTCCCGGACGTAGAACCGGAACGGGCCGACCGAGTCGCCGGTGACGAGGAATCCTGTCCACGGGTCGTACACCGCGATCGAGCGCTCGTCGTGGCCGGGAATGCCGGTCACGCGCAGCACCCGGCCGCCGAGGTCGAACGGGACGATCTCGGTCGGCCAGCTCGTGAAGCCAAAGAACGCGGTCGCCGACGCGACGTCGGCCGGGACGACCGTCGTATCCGGCCGCCCGTCGAATTGAGCGTCCCCGGCGACGTGATCGCCGTGGCCGTGGGTGTGCGCGACGACGAGACCGTACGTCTCGCGGGGATGCGCGGCCAGCCAGTCGCGCATGATCGTGTCGACGGTGTCTCGCAGCGGGAACAGCGCCGGGTCTTTCGTTGCGCCGGTGTCGAGCAGGAGTGCCCGATCGTTGCCAAAGAACAGGTAGAGGAAGGGAGCCTCAAACGACGTCTTCTTGCTCTGCCGGAGGATGTAGGTGTGCTCGTCGTACGCGTGCACCTGGATCGGTGGCTCGGTGCCGGTCGCGCCCTTGGCTGTGCCGTGGATCCACGACACGTCGAGCGAACCGGCGACCGGCGTACCGGACGTGAAGTCGATCATCTCAGTGCGCCAATCGTCGTTGATGGACCGAGAGGTTCGTGTACGCGATCTCCAGCAGCGGTACGTCGACGTCTTTCGACTGCGCTCGCGCGATCAGATCGCCGATGATGTGATCGGCCTCGGTCCGGCGCCCGGCGGACAGATCGCGGTACATCGAGGACGTCAGTCCGGATGTCGGGTCGGTCAATGAAACGTGGGCGCGCGCCGCGACGTCGGGGCGGATCGCGAATCCGTACGCCGCCGCGACAGCGATGCACTCGTCGATGACGCCGTCCGCGTACGCGATGCCGCCGTGGGCCGAGGCGATCTCACCGATCGTGCCGCGCATCAAGCAGGTGATCGCACCCAGCGACGCGAGATTGATCCACTTCTCCCACATCGCCAGCTCGATATGCGACGAGGTGCGCGCGGTGAATCCGGCGTCGGTGAAATCCGGAACCAGGGCAGCCGCACGGTCGGAGTCGAGATCGTCGCGGGCACCCCAGGTCAGCGCATTGAGGCCCGGATTGAGCTGGACGATGCGGCCGCTGTCGTCGAGCGTGGTCGCGACGTACATCACGCCGCCCAGCACGCGATGGCGGCCGAACTTCTCGTCGAGGACGTCCATGTGGGCCATACCGTTGAGGCCGGGTACGACGACCGTATCCGGCCCGACCGCCGGTGCGACATCGTCGATCGCCTCGTCGAGCGAATAAGCCTTGACCGACAGCAGCACCACCTCGTACGGCGAGTCGGCGTCGCCAGGGGTGCCATCGCCGGCGGCCGCTGGCCGGGCGGCGGCGAGTTCCTCCGGCGTCACGACATCCGGCTTGATCGTCCATTCACCGCCCGGGCCGGTGACG
This sequence comes from uncultured Actinomycetota bacterium, assembly GCA_963724705.1. GTDB lineage: Bacteria > Actinomycetota > Actinomycetes > Mycobacteriales > Micromonosporaceae > DASQPR01. The sequence goes on along the minus strand of CAVRVS010000001.1, from coordinate 62,053 downwards.
GTCAGTCCGGTCTCCCGCAGCGCTTCGGCCCGGGCCGGGCGAACCAAGAAGGTCACATCGCGACCGGCTCGGGCCAACAGGCCGCCGAAATAGCCACCGGTGGCGCCGGCTCCGACGACGAGAATGCGCATCAGCTGTCCTTTCCGGACGTTCACCGTCGAGCTGTTGGCTCCGTACGGTCACGAGCGCGCTGCCCCGACCGGACCCGAGACGTCCCAGCCCGGCGTCAGACTCTCCCGCGTCACGTCCGCTCGATCCACGACCTCTCCACACACCGTACAGACCGTTGCTGTTTGCAGTTGATGGTCGTGATGGTGGACGAGCCGCACCGGGGGAGCGGTGACCGCCCAACGGTCGCCCCAGTCGAGGAGCGCCTGCGTGACCCGGGACAACTCGCGACCGGACTCGGTCAGCCGATACTCCTCGCGGCGCGGCGACTCCTGATACACGTGACGATCGAGCACGCCGGCATCGACGAGCGCACGTAGGCGCGCCGACAGACGATCGCGCGGCGCGCCGGTATTGCGCGCGATCTGGCTGAAGCGCATGTTGCCAAGCAGCACCTCGCGGACGATCAACAGCGCCCAACGGTCGCCGACGACGTCCAGAGCCGCCGCTACCGAGCACGGCCGGCCGGGCAGCGTGGTCGGATCGATGCGGTGTAGCGACGCCGTGTGCTCACGCTCAGTTTCATGCGATGCCATATGCCGAGTATCCCACTCGTCGGTTTGCTTTCCAAACCATCGCCAGTTACGGTGCACGAGTGACGGTTGGATTATCAAACTCAGGTCTCCCGCTCAGTGGCGCTGCCTCGCGATCGTCCCGTGACAAGATCGCGGCCGTCGTTGTGGTGCTGGCCGTGTTCATGACCAACCTCGATCTGTGGATCGTCAACGTCGCGCTCCCGGCCTTGGGAAGCGGCTTCGCCCGCCACGGCCGCCCGCCGTCACTCGCCGATCTGTCGTGGGTGCTCAACGCGTACGCCATCACTCTCGCCGCCCTGCTCGTGGTGGCCGGGCGGCTCGCCGACCGGATCGGACAGCGCACCGTGTTCCTGGCCGGCGTCGTCGTCTTCACGGTCGCGTCGGCCGCCTGTGCTCTCGCTCCGAATCTCGGCGTACTCGTCGTCGCTCGGATTGTGCAGGCGTCCGGTGCGGCGCTGCAGCTGCCGACGTCGCTGGCCCTGCTACTCGCGGCCGTTCCGGAAGCGCGACGGCCCGGCGCCGCCCGCGCCTGGGCCGCGGTCGGCGGCCTCGCCGCCGCGTCCGGACCGGTGCTCGGCGGTCTGCTCGTCGAGATCGACTGGCGCTGGGTGTTCGTCGTGAACCTGCCGATCGGCGTGGGCACGATCATCGCTGGTCTGCGGACGCTGCCGCGTGCGCGGTCCCGCGAGTCCGGTCCGGTGCCAGATCTCCTCGGTGCGGTTCTCGTGACGGCCTCGGTGGCGACGTTGACCGGGGCACTGGTGCAGGCGCCAACCTGGGGTTGGGGATCGGCGCGCACTCTCGGTCTTCTCGGAGTTGCCGCCGTGACCGGCGGGTGGTTCGCCCGCCGCTGCCTACGCCACCACACGCCGCTGATGGAGTTGCACCTGTTGCGGCTGCCCAGATTCGGCATCGCCAACGCCGGCGTGTTCGTCTTCAGCATCGCGTTCGCCATCATGCTGCTGTCGAATGTGCTGTGGTGCCAGGAGGTCTGGCACTGGTCGGCGCTGCGGACGGGCGTTGCCATGGTGCCGGGCCCGGCGTTGGTGCCGATCGTCACCATCGCATCGGCGCGCGCCATGCGCAGGCTCGGCCCAGGTCCGCTGGTGTTCGCCGGCGGCCTCCTCTTCTCGGCCGGGCTCGGCTGGCGCGTGGTCTTCGTCTCGGATGCCCCCGATTACGTTCGTGATCTGCTGCCGAGCATGATTCTCGGCGGGATTGGTGTCGGGCTCGCGCTCGGCACGCTCATCGCGGCCGGCGTGACATCGTTGCCGGCCAACCGGGCGGCGACCGGCTCCGCGCTGGTCAATTCGGGCCGGCAGATCGCCTCCGCACTCGGCGTGGCCATTCTCGTGACGATGCTGGGTGGACGCGTCGATCTCAGCTCGTTCCGGGCCGGTTGGACGACTGGCGCGGCGCTCGGCGTCGTCTGCGCGATGACCGGACTGCTGCTTGTGCGATCCGCGCGGCGGACTGCATCGGCGGCGGCGATCGATGCGGACCGCGTGCCGGTCGCCGGCTGAGGTCGGACACGCCGGCGCCGGGTCCGATGAGCGAGTGATGATCCGTGACCTCGCAACCTCGGGCGTCTGATCATGAAGGCACGAGGCTCTTGGCACTGCAAGGTCACGGATCGGCGTCCTCGGAAACGGGGACTGACCGCGCTCCGCTTCCGTCTTGCGCCGACCGCTCGTCGCGACGATACTTAACTCCGTGGTTAACAGTGAGCTGACCGAGCTCTTCGCTGCGCTGGCCGACCCCACCCGGCGCGCGATGGTGGCAACGCTGGCCGAACACGGACCGCGGTCGGCCGGCGAACTGGCGGCGCCGCACGCGATGTCGCTGCCCGCGGTCAGCAAGCACCTCGCCGTGCTGGAGCGGGCCGGCCTCGCCACGCGTGAGCGCCGGGGCCGCCACCAGATCATCTCGCTGAATCCACGGCCGTTGCGCGACGCCGCCGGATGGCTGGAGCGCAACCATCGCTTCTGGATCGATCGTCTCGATTCGCTTGAGCGCTTTCTCACCGAGGAGAACCGATGAGCACCGTACACATCACCCGGACGCTGTCCGCTCCGGTCGAGGAGGTTTGGTCCGCGTTCACCGATCCCGAGGCGTTGATGGCATGGTTCTGGCCGCTGAGCCTGGGCCCGAAGGTGACAGCGGACGTGCGGCCCGGTGGCCTCTTCCGGATCGACGCGACGTCGGCCGGGTTCGCGGCGACTGGGGTCTATCGGGAGGTCTCGCCACCTACCCGCCTGGTCATGACCTGGCGGTGGGACGGCGACGGAATGGGCGACGATGCGGCCGAGAGCGTCGTGACGATCGAGCTGACGGCCCGAGGCGACAACACCGAACTCGAACTGCGGCATGAACGACTCGAGAGCGACGACGAACGCGACAAGCACGCACAGGGTTGGAACGACTGCCTCGACCGCCTGCCGGGCTGGCTGGCTCAAACTTCATAAGCGATGGACCTGCGGTCTGCGCGCTGTCTTTCATAAGCGCCTGGACCTTCGGTCGGCGGGGGGTCAGCTGCTGAAGTCCTGTGTCAGCCAAACCTTGCCCGACGAGTCGCGAATAGCGTCGATGCCGATGTGGTGAAACGAACTGCTCAGCAGGTTGAGACGGTGGCCGTCGTCCGGCGGCGTCTCGTTGTACATCGACGTCGTCAGGCCCTCGGCAGCGCTCACGATGGCCGACGTGGTGTTCGGGTGCGGCCCGCTCCAGCCGATGTTCTCGCCGCACGATGTCCAGTGCACGCCCTCGGCCGAAATGCGGTTACCAAGGGATGCCTCGCCGGGACACTGATGCGACATGCCGCACGAGCCCTCCATGACGAGGTTGTGCTTGTGGGCGCTCCGGTTCAAACCGCTGAGCAGGGTGTACGCCGGCAACTCGTGCTGCGCCCGCAGGTCGTTGATCTGCGCCAGCAACTGGTCGACGACCGAGCCGCTCGCTGGCGGCGTTGTCCTGGTCGGCGACGGCTTCGGCTTCGGTGACGTCGTGGTCGGTTTCGGCTTGGTCGACGCCGTCGACGGGGATGATGCGGACGGCGTCGCCGGGCCCGATGCGGTCGGGGCGCCCGCACCCGGCAGCGTGGACGGCGCCGGCTGCGCCGCGACGAGCACCGAACCGTCGCCGATGCGGCCCACGCCGCCAGCCGCGATGGCGTTCGCGCTACCGGGGCCGCCGGCCGATACGTGTGCCAGCCAGCCCCCGCCGGCCACAGACAATACAGCCAGGACGGCAATCACCATGCGGGAGCGTCGCACCGGGCTACCGAACCAGAACGTACGCATGCCTGTCAATCCGAGGCCGTACGCCGCATGGGATTGTCACACCGCATCGCTACGGTAGCGCGATGCGCATGGGGATGAGTGTGCCGACATTCGGTGACTTCGCCGACGTCCGTGCCCTGGCCGATCTGGCCGCGGCCGCCGAGTCCGGCGGCTGGGACGGCTTCTTCGTGTGGGATCACATCCGCTGGCCGTGGGCGGACGACCTGGTTGACGCCTGGATCGCGTTGACGGCCATCGCACTGGCCACCGAGCGCATCCGACTCGGGCCGCTCGTCACGCCGCTCCCGCGCCGCCGCCCGGCGAAAGTGGCCCGTGAGGCGGTTACCCTCGACCGGCTGAGCGGTGGCCGGCTGGTCCTCGGAGTGGGCGCCGGCGATTTTCCGGTGGAGTTCTCGCATCTCGGCGACATCGACGACGGGAAGATCCGAGCGGCGATGCTCGACGAGTCGCTGACCATTCTGGACGGCCTGTGGTCGGGTGAGCCGACGACCGTCGAAGGCCGCTACTACCAAGTCCGTGACGCGCGATTTCGGCCGACGCCGATACAGCGTCCGCGCATCCCGATCTGGGTCGGGGGCCAGTGGCCGCGCTCGGCGTCGATCGATCGGGCGCTGCGGTGGGACGGGTATGCGCCGATCAAGCACGACCTGAGCCCGACGACCGCGGCCGACGTCGCCGCGATGGCCGCGCGCCTCGACCTGCCGTCGCGACCGAGCTTCGACCTCGTCGTCTACGCGAACGACGACGAGGACGTCGCCGCCTATGCCGCGGCCGGTGCGACCTGGTATATCGACAGTCCGGCGCCGGATGCGATGTCGCTGCCGAGCATGCATCGGCGGGCCATCGCCGGGCCACCCAGGGCATAGCTCGGAGCACGAGGGTGCCGCGGCGTTCGGTCGGCATTCACGATCTATGGCATCCCTGTGCCAAGATTTCTCGGTGCAGTCCACCGAACAGCCGACCCTCCGCCCGCCCGCTAACCTCGTGGCTCGCCGCGCGATCGGCTACTGGACGCTTCGTGCCCTGCCGGCGTGGCTTGTGCTGACCGCGATCCAGATCGTCTGGTGGATCAACGACGCCTCGCACGCGTCGGTTCACGCCACCGTCCTCGTCATTGTGTCGCTCGTGGCGGTCGCACATCTCGTGGTCATGCCGCAGTGGCGATACCGCGTGCACCGGTGGGAGACCACCGACCAGGCCGTCTACACGCAAACGGGCTGGTTCACCCAGGAACGCCGCGTCGCGCCGATATCACGCATCCAGACGGTCGACATGCACCGTGGCCCGTTCGAACGGATCTTCCGGCTCGCGAACGTGACGGTCACAACGGCGTCGGCGGCCGGACCGATCCGGATTCACGCTCTCGACCTGGATGTCGCGCAGCGGCTGGTGGACGAATTGACGACGATCACGCAGGCGTCGGAGGGAGACGCGACGTGACGAACGCCGATCCGGTGCGCTCCGACGAGGCGGCCCTAGCCAACGAGGCTCCGGCCGTACCCGCCGGCGGGTCGGACGCGCCGTTCGTATCCGCCAATGAGCCGGACTCCCTGGCCGCTCCGCCGGCCACCATCGACGCGAGCGCGCTCACGACGCTGTCCGATCGGGCCGACGAGGGCTGGCGCCGCCTGTCCGCACGCATGCTGCTCGTACATCCCGTCCAGGAGTTGCGGCGTGCGATCATCCCGCTGGTCGTGCTGATCGTGTTCGGGCGCGGCGACCGCAATCTGTGGCCGTACGCGGCGGTCGTGATCGTCATCGCGCTCGGCTTGATCCGGTGGTTCACCACGACCTATCGCGTGACGCCGACGCAGATCCAAGTGCGGCGTGGTCTGCTCGGCCGCAGCACGCTGTCCGTGCCGCGAGACCGGGTCCGGACCGTGGATGTCACCAGCCACCTGATGCACCGCGTCCTCGGGCTCGCCCGGATCACGATCGGCACCGGTCAGACCGACCGGAAGAAAGAGGACGGCCTTCGGCTCGACGCGCTCACCACCGAGGCGGCCGTACGCCTGCGCAACGAACTACTCCACGAGGGCCGCCGCGCCGCGCCGCCGCGAACCGGCCGTGACGGGACGACCGACGGTTCGGTCGACGGTCGGCCCGCGGTGCCGCAGGGTCGGCTCATCGCCCGGCTCGATCCCGCGTGGGTACGCTATGCGCCGTTCACGCTGTCCGGACTTGTCACGATCGGCGTGTTCGCCGGCTTCCTTGCCAACGTCGTCAATCAGGCGCACGTGAACCCGGCCAACGTCGGTGCCGTACGGACGGCCAGCGACGACCTGGCCAAGTTGCCGCTCGTCTTCGCCGTCCTGGTCGTGCTGCTCATCGTGATCGTGATCGTGGCCCTGCTGTCCGCCGGCGGCTACGTTCTTGCGTTCTGGAACTTCCGGCTCACCCGCGACGGTGCGACCTTCCACGTGACGCGAGGGCTGTTGACGACCCGGGCGACCACGATCGAGGCACGCCGCCTTCGCGGTGCCGAGATCAGTGAACCGATCCTGCTCCGCCGCGTTCGCGGCGCGCGCGCCCTCGCCATCACCACGGGCCTGCGGGTCGGCCGTGGCGCCGAACGCGGGGGCTCGGTGCTGGTGCCGGCCGCGCCGGCCACGGAGGTCGATCGCGTGGTCGCCGACGTGATCGAGACCAGCGCGCCGCCGAGTGTCGAGCTCACGCGGCACGGCCCGCGGGCCCGCCGGCGACGTATCACCCGAGCAATCCTTGTCACCGGGGCATTGACCGTCGTGCTCGGTGTCCTGTGGTGGTTCGCGAACTGGCCGATCGGGTTCCCCATCGCTGGCGTGGTGATCCTTGCCCTGTCGCTGCCGGTCGCGCTCGACCGCTACCGCAACCTCGGCCATGCGCTCAGCGACGGTTTCCTGGTGACCCGGCAGGGATCGCTGGTTCGCCGGCGCTACATGCTCGCAACCGCCGGCATCATCGGCTGGAACGAACGGATGTCATTCTTCCAGCGACGCGCCGGGCTCGTGACGTTGGTCGCGACGACCGCGGCCGGTCGGCAGCACTACGACGTGCTCGATCTGGCGCAGGCCGACGCGATCGCGCTGGCCGACGCGGCCACGCCCGGTCTCCTATCGCCGTTTCTGACGACGCCGGCCGATCGGTCCGCCGCAGAGTCGGGCGCGACGGCGACGCCATCGCGGCCTCGCGAGTCCAGCGGCTTTCCGACGCCGATCGGGTCGAGCGGACCGAGTGCGTCGAGCGGAGTGGGCGCATCGAGCGGACCGGGCACATCGAGCGCATCGGCCGACGCCGCAACGGTCGAGCCGATGCCGCGAACGTGACCGCGGTGGCCTGGTTTCGCCGCGGCTTGTCTGGGGCACCCGCACCTGTGAGCCTCGGCCCCCATACGCTGCGCTCGGCCAGCCTGGTCGGCGCAGTCGTGCTGGCGGCCGCCCTCGCCGCGTGCGACGACGGGTCGCCATTCGACCGACCGTTCGGCGGTCTCGGCCCGGCGGATGTCGCGACCGGCGCCCACGTCGCGAGCGCGGACCGGGATGGACTGCGCTCCGCCGACTTCGAGTTGGCCAGCGGCGCGACCTCGTTGACGATCCACAGTGGCGACGTCGGCGGTTCGCTGTACCGCATCGCCACGCCGCCCGGCGGCGGGCTGGCGCCGGCGGCCGTCGTGTCCGGCGACCATGTCGTGGCGCAGCTCGTGTCGACGGGAATGAATGGGCCATCCACCGTGGACGTGACACTGAGCTCCGCCGTCGCCTGGACGATCCATCTTGACGGCGGTGCCACGGCGGCGACCGTGGACATGCGCGACGGCGGTCTGGCCGGGCTCGACTTCGGCGCCGGCGTGTCGCGCATCGACGTCACGTTGCCGACCGAGCCTGGCACGCTGGCGGTACGCATGAGCGGCGGGTCCAGCGAGTTCACTGTGCACGCGCCGGCCGGTGTGCCGGCCCGTGTCTCGCTCGCCGGCGGCGGCGGCAGCGCGACGATCGACGGCGAAGCGCACACTGGTATCGCCGGCGGAACCGTCTTCACTCCGGACGGGTGGGCCGGGGCGACGCAGCGCATCGACGTCGACAACACAAGCGGTGTCAGCGCGTTCGCGCTGGATCGCTACTGAGCGCCCGGCGTCGTCACGGCCGGAGCAGGCAGCATGAGCACGCGGCGTGACCAAGCGGTGTGACTTGGCTTCTAGTCGATCGGGCGGCGGCGGGCCTGTTTGATCTGGCTGTTCCGGCGTTTGCTGTTGAGGCGCCGCTCGACCGAGCCTTTCGTCGGGCGTGTCGGGTGCCGCCGCGCCGGCGGCGGCGCGATCGCGTCCGCGACGAGTTTCGCCAGGCGGGCCTCGGCGATCGCGCGGTTGCGAAGTTGGGCGCGTTCCTCGCTTACCACGACCGACACCACGCCGTCGACCAGCCGGCTGCGCAGGCGCTCGATGGCGCGGTTCTTCAACGGGGGCGGCAACGCGTCCGAGGTGCTGAGATCCCAGAGAAGCTCGACCCGGGAGTCGGCGGTGTTGACGCCCTGGCCGCCCGGGCCGCTGGATCGGGAGAACCGCCATCGCAGCTCACCGCGCGGGATCGCGATGCTGCCTCGAATCGGCAGAGGTCCGGTCACGCGATCAGCCTCCCACGCCCCGGCGGTCTCGATACGGCCGGCCACAGGACACGACGCGGCCGGCCACAGGGCACGATGGGGGCCGGCCACGTAGACGTGACCGGCCCGCATTCATCGAGGTTCGGCGCTCCGGCTGACCCGCCGGTTCACCCGCGCCGCGGGGCGCCCTCGGGGGTTACTTACCAGCGGTACCAGCGGGAGCGTCCGCCACCGGTGGCCGTACCACGGGCGAAGAAGCCCACGATCCAGACGATCAACACGATGAGCGCAATCCACCATAGGACGTGCACTGCGAATCCCAGGCCGCCCAGGATCAGCGCCAACAGCAGAACAAGCAACAGGATGCCCATGTCCACTCCCTTTCCAGTCGCGCTGGAATACCCCACGGCCGCCGACGGCAAACCAGGTTGGAAGGTTAGGCACTCTAAGTATTAGAGTATGGAACTGTGACTGACACGCCGGACCGGATCGACGCCGTACGCGTGCTGACCAGGCTGAACCGCTTGCTCGAAACGGTCGACTCCGGCCTCACGATCCCTCAATACCGGGTGCTGATGGCGTTGAGCCACGGTGGCATCCGGTCGGCCATGCTCGCTGAACGCCTGGCCGTACGCCGTCCGACGCTCACCGCGATCGCGGACGGGCTGGTGGCCGCTGGCTACGCGGTCCGGGAGAGTGAGCCGGGCGACCGCCGGGTCGTCCAGCTCCAGGTCACCGACGCCGGTCGAGCCGCCCTCCGGCGGGCCGATCAAGCGTATGTCGCGAAGCTCGGCCCGCTCTTCGACGAGATCGCCGGCGACCGGCTCGTGGCCGATCTGATCGCCATCGGTGAGGTGCTTGACGAGCGGCTCCGCCACAAGATCGCCGTACCCGTTCCACAGGCCACCGAGGCCGCTGTATCCACGGAGGCCAGCGTATGACACCCGCCCGGCCGACCCCGGACGCGGAGAACCGCAGCTGGCTGCGCCGCATCGTCGCCGCCTGCTTGCACTACCGCAAGCTGGTCATTCTGGCGTTCGGTGCGTCGGTGGCCGGCATGACGATCACCGCGCTCGTGCCGCTCGTACAGCGGACGATCATCGACGACTCGATCCTCTCGCATCAGCGCGCGCTCGCGCCGCTGGCGGCGACCCTGATCGTCGCCGCGCTGGTGTCCTACGGGTTGACGTTCATGCGCCGCTACATGGGCGGCAAGCTCGCCCTCGATGTGCAGCACGATCTGCGCCAGGAGATGTTCGGCGCCCTGTCCCGGCTGGATGGCGCGCGCCAGGACCAGCTGCAGACCGGCCAGATCATCGGGCGCGCGACGAGCGACATCACCATGGTCCAGGGCCTGCTGGGGATGATGCCGATCATGGTCGGCAACCTGCTGCTGTTCGTCCTGTCGCTGGTCGTGATGGCAGTGCTGTCGCCGCTGCTCACGGTCGTCGCGCTGGCAGTCGGCCCGGGCCTGTTGTGGATCTCGATCCTCGCGCGAAAGCGGCTGTTTCCGGCGACCTGGGAAGCCCAGCAGCAATCGGCCGCGGTAGCCGCCGTCGTCGACGACGCCGTGACCGGCGTGCGCGTGGTGAAGGGCTTCGGCCAGGAGGCGCAGGAACTCGGCAAGCTCAACGCGGTCGCGCGCCGCCTGTTCGGTTCGCGCGTGCGTGCGGCCAAGCTCACCGCGGTCTACAACCCGGCGCTGCAGGCGATTCCGGCGCTCGGCCAGGTCGGCGTGCTCGCACTCGGTGGTTACCTGGCGGTCGAGGGCACCATCACCCTGGGTACGTTCCTCGCGTTCTCGACCTACCTGGCACAGTTGGTCGGGCCGGTACGGACATTGTCGACGTTGCTCACGATCGGCCAGCAGGCTCGGGCGAGCGTGATCCGGGTATTCGAGGTGATCGACTCGAAACCGGTCGTCACCGAGAAGCCGGATGCGATCGCGCTGGACCACGCCGCGACGCCGGATGTCGAACTCGACGACGTGACGTTCGGCTACGTCGCGTCGCAGCCGGTGCTGCGTGGACTGACGCTTCACGTCCGGCCGGGGGAGACCGTCGCGCTCGTCGGCACCTCCGGCTCCGGCAAGTCGACGATTTCGATGTTGTTGCCGCGCTTCTACGACGTACAGGACGGTTCCGTCCGCATCGGTGGCCACGACGTACGCGACCTGACGATGGACTCGCTGCGCGCCTCGATCGGTCTGGTCATGGAGGACAGCTTCCTGTTCTCCGAGTCGGTCAAGGCGAACATCGCGTACGGCCGGCCGGACGCGACCGACGAGCAGGTCATCGCGGCGGCCAAGCAGGCCGAAGCGCACGAATTCATCATGGAGTTGCCGAACGGCTACGAGACCGTGATCGGCGAGCAGGGCCTGACTCTCTCCGGTGGTCAGCGGCAGCGGGTCTCGCTCGCTCGGGCGCTCATCACCGACCCGCGGGTGCTCGTGCTCGACGACGCGACATCGGCCATCGACGCCCGTGTCGAGGCTGAGATCCACGCGACGCTGCACCGGGTGATGGCAACCCGGACGACGCTGCTCATCGCTCACCGTCGCTCGACGCTGGAACTGGCCGAACGGGTCGCCGTCCTCGACGGCGGTCGCCTGGTCGACGTTGGCACCGCCGCCGAGCTCGAGGCGCGCTGCCCGCTCTACCGGCTGCTACTGGCCGGCCCGGGCGACGACGCTGAGGGCATCGACGCCGGCGAGGTCGAGGTCGACGCTCCGGTCGTCGATGCACAGGTCGACGGCGTGACGCCGGCGCTGTGGGATGAGTCGAAACTGCCGTCCGACGATCTGATCGGCGCCGACGGCTTGCCGTTGGCCTCCGCGTCGGCCGCCGGACTCGGTGGCGGCGGGCGAGTCGGCGGTGCCGGTGCTGGCGGTCGTCGTGTCAGCGCCGCGGGCGGGCCGATGACGACGGCGCTCGCGAGCATGCCGGCAACGCCGGAACTGCTCGCGGCCGTGGCCAAGCTGCCGCCGATCACCGATGTCCCCGACGTCGACGAGCGCGCGGCCGCGGCACCCGACCCGCACTTCACGCTCAAGAAACTTCTGCGGCCGTTGGTGCGTCCGCTGCTGTTCGCGTTCGCGCTCGTGGCGCTCGACGCCTTGGCGACGCTGGCGATCCCGCTGCTGATCCGGACCGGCGTCAACGACGGTGTCTCCCAGCACGCCGTACACGTGATCTGGATCGTGTCGCTTATCGCCCTGGTGATCGTGTTCGTCGACTGGGCGATCAACTGGCAGCAGACGCGAGTCACGATGCGGACCGGTGAACGGTTCCTCTACACGTTGCGCGTGAAGACATTCGCCCACCTGCAACGGCTCGGCCTCGACTACTACGAGAAGGAGATGTCGGGCCGGATCATGACGCGCATGACGACCGACGTCGATGCGTTCTCCACGTTCCTGCAGACGGGTCTCACGACGACCGCGGTCAGCCTGTTGACCTTCGTCGGCATCCTGATTGCGCTGCTGTACCTAAATCTCCAACTTGGGCTCGTCATCGTCGCAGTGCTGCCGATCATGATCGTGGCGACCTTGATCTTCCGTAACAAGTCGTCGAAGGCGTACACGGAGGCCCGCGAGAAGGTCAGCATCGTCAACGCCGATCTCCAGGAGAACGTCGCCGGCATGCGGGTGGCCCAGGCCTACCGGCGGGAGCAGCACAACGCCGCGCGGTTCGCCGGCCGCAGCGATGCCTACCGGGTCAGCCGGATGCGGGCACAGCGGTACATCGCGACGTACTTCCCGTTCGTACAGTTGCTGTCGGACGTCGCCTCGGCGGTGGTGCTGATCGTCGGTGCGTCGCTCGTCAACAACAACGCGCTGACCGCCGGCGCGCTGATCGCCTACCTGCTCTACATCGACATGTTCTTCGCGCCGATCCAGCAGCTGTCCCAGGTGTTCGACGGCTACCAGCAGGCGATGGTGGGTCTGGCGCGGATCCGCGACCTGCTGCGGACGCCGACGTCGACGCCGCAGGCGGCCCGGCCGGTAGTCGTGCCCGACGGCTCGCACCTGCGCGGCGACATCGTCTTCGACGACGTGCATTTCCGGTACGGGCCGGACATCGACGAGGCGCTGCGCGGCGTCACGTTGCGCGTGCCGGCCGGCGAGACACTGGCGCTGGTCGGGCAGACCGGCGCCGGCAAGTCGACGATCGTCAAGCTCGTATCGCGGTTCTACGACGTGACCGGCGGCGCCGTCCGGGTCGACGATGTCGACGTGCGCGCGTACGACACGGCGTCGTACCGCCATCGGATGGGCGTCGTGCCGCAGGAGGCATACCTGTTCCCCGGCACCGTACGGGACACGATCGCGTACGGTCGCCCGGACGCGACGAACGCCGAGGTCGAGGCGGCCGCCCGCGCGGTCGGAGCGCACGAGATGATCGCCCACCTCGACGGCGGCTACTACCACGAGATCACCGGCCGGGGCCGGAACATGTCGGCCGGGCAACGGCAGCTTCTCGCGCTCGCCCGCGCGCAGCTCGTCGATCCGGACATTCTGATCATGGACGAGGCCACGGCCGCCTTGGACTTGGCGAGCGAGGCGGCGGTCGTGCGGGCGTCGGACGAGCTGGCCGGACGCCGTACGACGCTGGTCGTGGCACACCGCTTGACCACGGCGGCGCGGGCCGATCGGATCGCCGTACTCGACGGCGGTCGGGTGGTCGAGGTCGGCACGCACGCCGAGTTGTTGGCCGCGGGCGGCCTCTACGCGTCCCAGTGGGCGGTGTTCTCGGGTGAACCGATGAGCGAGGCCGTCAACGCCTGAGTCAGCCGCGTCGGCGGGTTGGAACGCTGTGTCGCGGCAGCGCTGCGCAACGGGTTTCGCGAGGCTAGGGTACGGGCAGGAATTCCCCTGACCGCGTTCTACGTGCGTCGGAGCGCCGAACCGGGCCCGGCCGGTGGCTTCCGTCGCCGACCAAGGAGACCTGATGCTCAAGGGCTTTCGCGACTTCATTTTGCGCGGCAACATCATCGAACTTGCCATCGCGGTCGTCATCGGTGTCGCGTTCAACGCTCTCGTGACGAGTTTGACCAAAGACTTCATCCAGCCGCTGATCGCCTTGATCGGTGGCGGCAAGGGTGTCGGCGCCGGTTCGTTCACGGTCCGCGGCGTGCATTTCCTGTGGGCCGACTTCATCAACGCGATCATCAACTTCGTGATCATCGCTGCCGTCCTGTACTTCTTGGTCGTCGTACCGATGAACAAGCTCAATGAGCTGCGACGCCGCGGCGTCCCGACGATCGAAACGCCGGCGCCGCCGACCGATGAAGCGGTCCTCCTAGGCGAGATCCGCGACCTGCTCGCGGCACAGGGCGGGCGCGTCGCGCCGACGCCGCGTACCACCGGCGACGTGACCACCGCCGATGCGATGCCGCCCCGCGGCCCGGCGGCCACGTGACGGGGGACCACAACGACCGTCCGACCGGACCACGACGGTCCGGTCGGACCGGGCGGCCACCCGGCGACGTCCGCGCCACCTTCGCTCAGGAAGCGCGTGAAGGCTCGCCGGCGGGCAGTGACGACGGCGCAGCGGCGGAGACGCCCGCCGCGGACGGTGGCTCGTGGTGGCGTCGCGTCAACGACATCCGCAAGGGCGTGTCGGCCCGATCGAAAAAGGACAGCCTCGGCCTCGTCGCGGCCGGCGTCGCGTTCTACGGGATGCTCGCCGTGTTCCCGGCCATCATCGCCGCGGTGTCCGTGTACTCGCTCATCGCCGACCCGAGCACCATCAAGAGCCAGTTGGACCCGCTCATCAAGACGCTCCCGCCGGGCGGCGGCGACCTGCTGGTCGGCCAGTTGACCGCGACGGCATCGTCCAGTCACAGCGAGGTCAGCATCGGCGTGATCATCGGCATCGTCGGCACGCTGTTCGCCGCGTCGGGCGGCGTACGAGCGCTGATGACCGGCCTGAACGTCATATTCGAGCGCACCGAATCCCGCAATTTCATTCAGCTGCTTGTGTTCAGTCTGGCGCTCACGCTGGGTGCCCTGGTGATCGGGATTGTGGCGCTCGCCTTGGTCGCAGCGTTCCCGGTCGTGCTCGACCACATCGGACTCGGCGCGTTCGCCGCCGTACTCGTACAGATCGGCCGCTGGATTGCGCTGCTCGTCGTCATCGGCGGCTCGCTCGCGCTGTTCTACCAGTACGGGACGGATCGCGGGGCGCGCCACCGTCCACACTTCAGCATTGGCGCCGTCGTCGCGATCGTCATCTGGCTCGTCGGCTCGCTGCTCTTCTCGCTGTACGTCTCGAACTTCTCGAACTACAACAAGACGTACGGGGCGCTCGCCGCGGTCATCGTGCTGTTGTTGTGGTTGGACCTGTCGGCCTACGCCGTCCTGTACGGTGCCGCCGTCGACGCCGAGATCGCGGCGCGCGCGAGCAAAGCAGGCGACGTAACGGACCAGTCCGGACGCTCGCAGCCGTAGGGCGATCGAGCGGCGACCCGCCCAAACCCGCGCGGTAGTGTGCTGGCGAGTTGTTACCTGCCAGTACTTGCGAGGAGTGAGCGATGTCAGACGCCCAGCAACGGGTCGTGATCGTAACCGGAGCCGCCCGAGGGATCGGCGCCGCGACGGCGCTGCGGCTGGCGACCGATGGCCATGCGGTCGCCGTCGTCGACCTGGATGAGTCGGCGTGCACAGACACCGTCGGGCAGATCGACGCCGCCGGCGGTCGCGCGATCGCGGTCGGAGCGGACGTTTCGGATCCGAAGGCGGTCGCGTCGGCGGTCGACCGCGTCGTCGCCGATCTCGGCGCGCCGACCGTGCTCGTCAACAACGCCGGTGTGCTGCGGGACAACCTGCTGTTCAAGATGACCGACGACGACTGGGACACCGTGCTCGGGGTCCACCTGCGGGGTGCGTTCCTGATGAGCCGCGCCGCCCAGGTGCACATGACGGCAGCGAAGTGGGGTCGGATCGTCAACCTGTCGAGCACGTCTGCTCTCGGCAATCGCGGGCAGGCCAACTACGCCGCGGCCAAGGCCGGCATGCAGGGTTTCACCCGTACGCTCGCGATCGAACTCGGGCCGTTCGGCGTCACGGTCAACGCGGTCGCGCCCGGCTTCATCGTCACCGACATGACGGCGGCCACCGCGGCCCGCGTCGGCGTTGACTTCGATCAGATGCAGCAGCGCGCCGCGGCGGAGATTCCGGTGCGACGTGTCGGTCGCCCGTCCGACGTGGCCAACGTCATCGCATTCCTGGCCAGCGACGACGCGTCCTTCGTGTCCGGACAGGTCATCTACGTCGCCGGTGGACCGCGGGGCTGAGCGGAGTCGCTCGCGCCGGCCGGATCGCGCCGCGGGCGGCCGGCGCGACGTGGGCGCCCGGCGCACCGTGGGCGCTCGGCGGGATATCGGGCGCGATGTCCGGCGTCCGTACCGGCGGCGCGTCGGCACCGGTCCGCTGCCTCGGCACGAGTTCGGCGCGTACGGCCGCGGCGGCGACCCAGCCCATCTGCGGCCACGACGGCGTGAGCAGGCTGCGTGCTCGCCACCGCGGCTGAAACTTCTCGCAGAACCGGTTCAGCGAGGCGATTTCGATCCACCGGTCGAAGGCGTGCAGCAGAGCTGCGCTCGTCCGGGCCATCGCGCCGGGCGCGTCGAAGACCCAGCGGAACGCCGCGAAGTTCAATGAGACCTCGTGTGCGTCATGCGCCCGCGCGTAGTCGACGACGTCGACGATCATGCGTTCGGCGACGCCGTTCGGCGCCCGGACACCGCGCGGGGCGACATCGAGCGTGTAGATCGATCCGTCCGCGCAGACCGCGAACCGGGCGAAAGCCACCGCCTCTCCGTCGGCCGCGTAGGCGACGGCGAACAGGCAATCGGGCCGCGGCCGGAGAATCGCGTCCAGGTTCATCGCGAAGCCGCGTTCCCGCCGGCCGCTGAGCCACTGGTCGAGCACCGGACGAAGGTCGGTGACCAGATCCGCGGTCAACGGCCCGATCGTCACGGTGACTCCGGCGTTGCGCGTACGGTTCACGGCCTGGCGTACGTTGCGCATCCGCCGGGACGCCAGGCTGAACTCGTCGACGTCCAGCACCGCCTCGTCGCCGATGTGCAGGCCGCGCATGCCGTACTGCCGCCACAGCGGTGCCATGTCGTCGCTCGCGCCGAGTACGGCCGGTCGCCACCCTTGCTGTGTACACAGGTCGAAGTACGCCTTGACCGCGTCGCCGGCGCTCGCGATCGAGCCGACCGGATCGCCACCGACCAACGCCGTACCGAACAACACGCGGTAGCCGACGGCGGCTCGGCGGTCCGGGCTGAACACGTACGACTTGTCGGCGCGGGTTGCGAACGGCGCAAGACTGTCGGCGTCACGCCCGGCCGCGAGCTCGGTGACATCGGCCCGATCCACAGGGGACCCCGGCGTCGGCGGCGCGGCCGGCAGGAAGGCGACCACGACGGCGAGGACGACCGAGCCGGCGATGACCAGCGTCACCAACCAGGTACGCCATCCGGTCGGTGCATCGGTCGACAAGTAGCCGACCACGGTCGTGCCGACGTCGGCCGGATCGTGTCGGTTCGCGACCAGATCCCAGCCACCACCGATGACCGCCGATCCGAGCGCGACCAACCCGATCTGACCGGCCAGACGAAGCCGGGCCGGGTCCGGGCGGGCCGGAAAGTCGTGCCGCAGCGCGACAAGCGCGACCAGGCTCGCGCCGGCGAGTGCGACCGCGAATGGACGGTGCGGGATGGCGGCGTACGTGGAGACGGTCAGTACAACCACGCCGGCCGCCCACGCCGCGTAACGCCGGGCGATCAGGCCGCGGGCGATGACGATGAGCAGGACGCCGACGACGAACGCTTGCGCGCGACCGGGTACGCCGCCGTCCATGGGCGCGGCCAACCGAGCCAGCCTGGCGTGCGGTCGCACCGATGTGAGAAGGTTCACGCTACCGACGAGAGCCACCCACGTGGCGACCAGACGTACACCAACAAAGCGCACGAAGCGACCTTAGTGATCTCGAAGCAGGGGCCGTCAAATTTAGCATCAGAACGCCGCGACCTGGGCGACCAGTACATAAACCGACATAGGCTTTGATAGGCGTGAATGCTTAACTATCTCGTCTCGGTTTGTGTTCCCGCGCGCCGCTTACGTGAGTATGGGGAACCGTGAAGGGACAACATCGCAAGGCCGGCCGTTCGGGCGCGTCCCGTTTTCTCCTGACGGTGCTGGTGCTGGCGCTCATCGCCGGCGCCGGCGTCGGCGGGTGGTTCGGTTACCACCGCTGGCAACACAAGGCGGCAGCGGCGTCGTGCTCGAGCAATGGCGGCCTGGCGATTGCTGCCGCACCGGAGATCGCATCGGCGGTCTCGCAGCTTGCTGACGATTGGAACACCACGCGAACCGCTGTCGACGGTTCATGCGTGAAGATCACCGTGAGCGCGGCCACGCCAGCCAGCGAGGCTGCCGCCATCGCCGGTGCGGCCAACGTGTCGGTCGCCGGGCTCGGGCAGGCGAACGGGTCCACGGCCGTACCAGACGTGTGGATCCCGGACTCCGCGACCTGGTTGTCGCGTCTCACGACCGCGTCGCCGCAACTGGCGATGAACGGATCGTCCATCGCGACGAGCCCGGTCGTCGTCGCGCTTCCGCAGCCGGTTGCGACCTCGTTGGGTAATGCCAAGCCGACGTGGGCGACGCTGCTGGCCAAGCTAGCGACCGGTCAGATCCGGCCCGGCCTCGTCGATCCGAATGTCGACGCGTCTGGCCTCGCGGCGCTGCTGGCGGTCGGCGCGGCGACGCAGAGCGCGGCCGGCGTCACCGGATCGACGCCGCCGGGCTCCGACGCGGCGACGACCGCGCAGACCCAGGCGATCGCTGCGATGCGAGCGTTGGCCGCCGGGGAGAGCCAACTGCGCGACGACCTGGTGGGTCGCTTCCCGCGCGCGACCGACGCGACGACGATCGCGCGGAGCCTGTCGCTCGCGCCGGTGCCGGAACAAAGCGTGCTCGCGTACGACGCGGCGAAGCCGCCCGTACCACTGGTCGCGGTCTACCTCGACCCGGCGCCACCCGCGCTCGACTATCCATTCGCGCAACTACCGGGCATCTCGGCCGCCAAGGCCGACGCCGCGCTCAAGTTCGAGTCGCGCATGACCGGCGACTCGTGGAAAAACCTCCTCGCCAAGTCGGCCCTGCGCGCGCCGGACGGAACGTTCGGCGCCACGATGCCCAAACTGCCCGGGATGCCGAGCGGACCGTTCAAGCCCGCTCTGGCCGTCTCAGGAACGGCAATCGACCAGGCGTTGTCGACGTGGTCCGCGGTCACCGTCCCGGGCCGCCTGCTCGCCGTCATCGACGTGTCCGGTTCGATGGCTGAGAAGGTCCCGACGGCCCACAACGCGACGCGGGAGCAGGTGACGATCGCCGCGGCCAAGGCCGGTCTGTCGCTCTTCGACGATCAGTGGACCCTCGGCCTCTGGACCTTCTCGACGAAGCTGGTGGGTGACACCGATTACCGGAAACTGGTGCCGATCGAACCGCTCGCGAGCGGGCGCACCGAGATGTTGTCGAAGCTCGCCGACATCCAGCCGGTGCCCAACGGCAATACCGGCCTCTACGACACCGTGCTGGCGGCGTACAAAGCGGTGCAGAAGAACTGGGATCCCAGCCGCGTCAACTCCGTCGTGATCATGACCGACGGCCAGAACGACGACCCGGGCGGCATGACGCTCGACCACCTGATCAGCCAGCTGAAGTCCATCGAGAACCCGGCGAAGCCGGTCCAGGTCATCGCGATCGGCATCGGCACCGACGTCAGCCAGAACGAGTTGCAGAAGATCACCGACGCCACCGGCGGCGGCACGTTTGTCACCGCCGACCCGTCGAAGATCAGTCAGATCTTCCTGAAGGCGATCGCGCTGCGGCCGGGCGCCGCGAAGTAGCACCGGCCGCAGCCGCCCGCGGCCGGAATCTCCTACTGCTCGGCTATGGTCCGGTGCGTCACCCAGCGCTCGACGAAGAAGCCGAGCAGCGGAACCGTGCCGGCCAACGCCACACCGGCTATCCGCATGATCGGCCACCGGGCGCGGCGAGCCAGATCGAAGACCAGGAGCAGGTAGACGAGGTACAGATAGCCGTGCGCGATGCCGACGTAGGTCGCGACGCTGTCGTTGTGTGCCCAGATCTGCAGGGGAATGCCAACGAACGTGAGGATCACCAAACCGACGCCGACGGTGTAGGCCAACGCCCGGTAGCGCAGTAACGCACCCCGCAGTCGGGGTGGCACGGTGCGAGGCGTGGTGGATGCCGCGTTGTGGTCGGCCTCGGTGGTCATCGGTTCAGCCATGTGAGTTCTCCTCGGTCGCGGCACCGGTGCGCCGGTAGTCGCGCGGCCGTGCATCGGGGTGGGCGGCCAGCCAGGCCAGGAACTGGTTGTAGTCGGAGGTGTCGTCGACACCCGGATGGTGGCTTTGCTCCCGCGCGCGCCGGGCGAGCGCGGCGTCCAGGTCGAAGGCCGTGACGCCGGCCGGTCGATCTTTGGTCGCGGTTCGCGTGGCCGACCGGTCCGCACCGGCCCCTTCGCCGGTACGGTGCGATGCGGCGTCGGTGTCGGTCTGCTCGGACATCTCGTCACGCGCCCCGGTCGGGCGCCGACGGTCGCCCGGCGGGCCGTACAGGGTGATCCGGATCTCCCGGACCCACATGAAGATCACGAATGCGGCGAAGAACGGCCACTCGAACGTGTAACCGAGGCTCAGCGCATTGCCCTGTTTCGCGCGGCCGAGCTGCCACCAGCCGAGCGTCAGGAAGGCGGCGACGAGCACCAGCACGATGGCGTGCTTCAGCAGCCATCCGGGGCTGGTGAGTCGTCGCATGCCGGCGAGCGTACCGCTGCGACCTGGCCGGCCCGCCCTCGCGTACAGCACCGGATGCCTCCCGCGAGGCCGGCCGTACGAAGCGCTACTACTAGGCGGACGTCCGCGACCGCGTGCGAGTGCCGGTCACCAGCAGGACGAGACCGACGATCGCGATGATCGGACCGAGCACCGCCCAGGTCTTGTTTCCGTTCATGCCGCCACTGCCGCCGAACACATCGAGGCCCTGGAGCATGAAGATCACTCCGGCGATGAGGAGCACGATTCCGACGATCACAAATGTCCAGCGCTTCACGTGCTCATCCTCCGGTTGCCAGGTAGTCCTTCGTCTCGCCTGGCCTACGCTTCGGCGGTTGGCAGGCGAAGCACCCAGCGATAGGCCTGTACGAGCCCGGTGTCGAAACCGGCCGCCGAGCCCCACAGGAACAGACGGAATCGCCGGTAGAGCGGTTCACCCCAGCGGGCCACGATCTCGTCGCGCTTGGCATCGAGGCGTTGCGCCCAGCGCTGGCAGGTGAGGTAGTAGTTGTGCCGGTCGTCGGCGACGCTGATCAACTCGAACGGGGAATGCGCCACCTCGCGCAGGTAGCCATGCAGCAGAAGCGGTGACTGGCCGCCGGGGTAGACGTACCGGCTCATGAACGTCGAGATGTTGTGCTTGCGGCGCATCGCGAGCGCGTCGAGGTAGACCCGCCCGCCGGGCTTGACCAGTTCGGCGTATTTGCGCAGCGTCGTCTTGTAGTCCGGCAGGTGCTCGGTGACGCCCATGTTCACGATGCCGTCGTAGCGGCTCGCGCTCGTATAGGCGAAGATGTGCTCGCGTACGACCCGAGCCGGCAGACCCTCGTCGGCGATCAGGCCAGCCAGATAGCGCTCGGACTCCTTGGACAGCGTGAGCGTCGTGACCTCGACGCCGCGCTTGCCCGCGTATTCGACCCAGGCGCCCCAGCCGCCGCCGATCTCCAGCACATGGTCGCCCGGCTTGATCCCGAGCGCGTCGAACGCGATGTCCATCTTGTGGGTCATCGCGTCCTCGAGCGGCTCATCGTCGCTTTTGAAGACGCCCTCGGTGTAGCAGCGGTGCCGCTCGTCGAGGAAGCTCAGGAAGAACTCCGAGTCCTCGTCGTAGTGGTGCGAGATTGCCTCGCGGTCGCTCGCCTTGCGGCCCTTGATCAGCGACGGCACGAACTGCGACACCCACTTGACCGGGTGGATGTCGCGGAAGAACCGTCGCATCCGCAGCGCGGCCGCGAGGTCGCCGTCCACATCCAGCCACCCTTCGAGGTAGGCGACGGCGATGGCGAACTGGTCGAGTGTCTCGAGCGCCTTCGCACCACGAGCATCGAGCACCCGGATCGTGAACTCGGGGTCGCCGGTGCCGAACCGGTGCGGCTCGCCGCCGACGTCGGCGACGGCGAACGGCACGGCCGGTCTGGCCGCGAAGAACGACTGGTAGCGCCGCTGGAGTGCGGAGATCATCTCGGAAGTGGCCACGGCGACAATCTAACGCTCCGGTGATCGTGGACAACAGCAGACACCAAGAGACGTTCCGCCTCTGCCGTACCCGTGCTGGGTTGTGCGCCGCACGCAGCGGCGGGTGAGCGGACCGATAACATCGTCTGGTCAACCACCTGACGATCGTCAAGGAGCTCACCGTGTCCGAAGCCGTCGCCACCGCCGCGCCCGACGCTCTCGCCGTCGCGGCTGGGACGACGTGCGCCGAGGCGGTCGCCGCCGCCGGCCTCCCGACGGCCGGCCCGAAAGCGATCATCGTCGTCCGCGACGCCGACGGGCGGCTGCGGGACCTGGCCTGGGCGCCGGCCGAGAACACCGTGGTCACTCCGGTGTCGATGGAGTCGCCGGACGGCCTGGCCGTGCTCCGGCACTCGACGGCACACGTCCTCGCGCAGGCGGTGCAGGACGTCTTCCCGGACGCGAAACTCGGCATCGGACCACCCATCGACAACGGCTTCTACTACGACTTCGACGTGGCCAAGCCGTTCCAGCCCGATGACCTCGGCCGTCTCGAAAAGCGGATGCAGGAGATCGTCAAGGCCGGTCAGGTGTTCCGGCGCCGCCGCTTCGAGTCGGTCGCCGAGGCGAAGGCGGAGCTGGCCGACGAGCCGTACAAGCTGGAGCTCGTCGATCTGAAGAGCGACGGGACCGCGGGGGCCGACCTGGACGCGGACGAGGCCGTCGAGGTCGGCGGGGCCGATCTCACGATCTACGACAATGTCGACCCAGCCACCGAGAAGGTCGTCTGGTCCGACCTGTGCCGCGGGCCGCACCTGCCGACCACGAAGCTGATCAACGCCGCGGCGGTCAAGCTCATGCGCACCGCCGCGGCCTACTGGCGCGGTTCGGAGAAAAACCCGCAACTGCAGCGGGTGTACGGGACCGCCTGGCCCACCCGCGAGCAGCTCAAGGACTACCTGAAACTGCTGGAGGAGGCGGCCCGCCGCGACCACCGCAAGCTCGGCGCCGATCTCGATCTGTTCAGCTTTCCGGACGAGATCGGGTCGGGCCTCGCCGTCTTCCACCCGAAGGGCGGGATCATCCGTCGCGAGCTGGAGAACTACTCGCGGCTGGCGCACGAGGCGGCCGGCTATTCGTTCGTGAACACGCCGCACATCACGAAGTCCGACCTGTTCGTAACCTCCGGGCACCTGCCCTACTACGCGGACACGATGTTCCCGCCGATGCAGCTCGAGGGGGCCGAATACCGGCTCAAGCCGATGAACTGCCCGTTCCACAACCTGATCTTCCAGGCACGTGGTCGGTCGTACCGCGAGCTGCCGCTGCGACTGTTCGAGTTCGGGTCGGTGTACCGCTACGAGAAGTCCGGGGTCGTACACGGGCTCACCCGCGTACGCGGTCTGACGATGGACGACGCGCATATCTACACGACCCAGGAGCAGATGCAGACCGAACTGCGGGCACTGCTCGCGTTCGTCCTCGATCTGCTGCGTGACTATGGTCTCGACGACTTCTACCTGGAGCTGTCGACCCGGGGCGACTCGGACAAGTTCCTCGGCGAGCCGGCCGAGTGGGAGACGGCGACCGAGGCGCTCCGCCAGGCCGCCGTCGAGTCCGGCCTGGAACTGGTGCCCGACCCCGGCGGCGCCGCGTTCTACGGGCCGAAGATCTCCGTACAGGCGCGCGACGCCATCGGCCGCACCTGGCAGATGTCGACCATCCAACTCGACTTCAACCAGCCGAAGCGGTTCGGCCTCGAGTACCAGGCCGCCGACGGCACCCGCAAGCAGCCGGTGATGATCCACCGAGCGCTGTTCGGCTCGATCGAGCGGTTCTTCGGCATCCTGACCGAGCATTACGCCGGCGCCTTCCCGGCCTGGCTGGCCCCGGTGCAGGTGGTCGGGATCCCGATCCGCGAGGATCACGCCTCATATTTGGAGTCGTTCGTCGAGCAGTTGCGCACGCACGGCATCCGGGCCGAGGTCGACACGTCCGACGACCGGATGCAGAAGAAGATCCGGACGGCCCAGCAGCAGAAGATCCCGTTCATGGCGATCGCCGGAGACGAAGACGTCCAGGGCGGCACCGTGTCGTTCCGTTACCGCGACGGGTCGCAGCGCAACAACGTGCCGCTCGACGAGGCGGTCCAACACGTCGTGGACGTCGTGCGCTCGCGGACGAATGTCGGTCCGTCGGTACTGTCTGACGCGGCCGCCGAGGTGGAGCCGACGGAGGTTGTGCAGTGAGCGACGAGACGTACCTGGTGACCGGCGGCGCCGGCTTTGTCGGCGGTCATCTGATGCGGCGCTTGCTGTCCGAACACCCTGACGCGCACGTGGTGTCGCTGGACAACTACTTCACCGGCACGGAGAAGAACCACGTCGACGATCCGCGGGCGATCTACCTTGCCGGCAGCACCGTGGACATCGCGAAGATCTGGGCGAACTCCGGACTTGATGCACCAGCGGTCGTCTTCCACATGGGCGAATACTCCCGCATCGTGCAGTCGTTCGACGAGGTCGACACGACGTGGGACTTCAACATGCACGGCACCAAGGAGGTCGTCCGCTTCGCGAAGGCGCACCGGGCGAAGCTCGTGTACGCGGGATCGAGCTCGAAATTCGGTAACGACGGGCAGGACGAGAACCTGAACCCGTACGCGTGGACGAAGGCCAAGAACGTCGAGTACATCCGGAACTTCTCGGACTGGTACGGCCTCGACTATGTCATCACGTACTTCTACAACGTCTACGGGCCCGGCCAGATCCGGGAGGGCTCGTACGCGACCGTGATCGGCATCTTCGAGGATCAGTACGAGCGCGGCGTGCCACTGACGGTCGTATCGCCCGGCACCCAGACCCGCGACTTCACACATATCGACGACATCATCGACGGCATCGTGATCTGCGCCGACCGTGGCTCGGGCGACGGTTATCTGTTGGGCGCCGGCCGCGATTGGGCGTTGCTCGATGTGGCCGAGTTGTTCGGCGTGCCGTACGAGTTCGTGCCCGCGAAGCGGGGCGAGCGCGTGCACGGCCGAGCCGATTCGACCAACGTCCGTGCGCTCGGCTGGAAACCGAAGCGGTCCCTGGATACGTACATCGCCGATTTCGTCGCAGCCCACCCGCGCCCCTGACGTCCTCGCTCCTCGCTCCTCGCCCCGCTCCTCGCTCCGCAACTTCACCGCACTCGTGGCTTCGACTCGAACTGAAGGCCCGAGTGCGGAGAAGTCATCCGGATCTTGGGCGCCAACCGCGCGATATCAACGCGTCCCGAACCTCCCGGACAACGCCGGGCATGTCGGTGCGGAGACGTTGTGAGGTCACGTGCAAAACGATCCACCCCGCCGCGACGAGTCGATTTAGCCGGCGACGATCTCGGTGCAGCTGATCCGCCGTTGCGTGCCAGAGTCCGTCATACTCGGCCGCGACGCGGTACTCCTCCCAGGCCAGGTCCGGATGCAGGATCAGACCGTCCGGCAGCTTGACTGGCAGCTGCGCCACCGGTTTCGGCAACCCTGCACCGACAAGTCGCACGCGCAGCTCCGATTCGCGCGGTGACTGTGCGCGCCCGTCGGTCAGCCTGAATGCGTCCGCCGCTCGACGCGAGCCGCGCAGGCCAAGTCGGAGCCGTGCATATTCGTCGAGTTCAGCGGGAGTCACGGCACCACTGCCGAGGAGTGAGTCGACGATCGGCACCGCCTCGACCGCCCGGAGCCACCTCGCGACGTCCCACGCGGTTCGGGCGGCCGACGTTGAGGTCAGGCCGCCGGCGACGATGAGGTCCGCCGGCGCCAGCGTCCCGGTGTGCACCCGGATCCCTGCTCGATGCCCGAGCCGGCTCTCGACACGCGGATAGACTTCGACGTCGGATACGGCGTCCGCCGAATGCTGCACGCCGAGCAGGTAGGCGGCCGAGCGACCGGCGATGACGGTGCCACTCGGTAGCACGGCGGCGGCGGCGCGGCAGGATAACGCATGGTCGTCTTCGAGTCGGGCGTCGGCGTAGACGTTATAACGCTTGCGGAGCCAGGCGGAGCTGCGGAGCTGCTCCGGTGTGATCGCGCCGGACCGCACGGCGTCGTCGCCGCGGAACACGCGAAAGGCGAGCGACTCGGGGCGGCTTGGCACGCGCGGCACGCGCAACAGCCTGCAACGACCGGGCGATGGGTGGTAAGTGCGAACTCTGTGCCTGTGGATATCTCGCGTTCTCGCCTCACTCATGATCGGCTTAACTTCACCGCACTCGTGCCCTGATGCCGAAGTGAAGGCCCGAGTGCGGTGAAGTTATGGGGTCAGCCGGCGATCAAGGGCGGAGGTCGGCCAGGTCGTCGTTGAGAATCTTGAGGTCCTCGGCGTCGGTGATCTGCGCGGCGACGGCGTCGGCGGCGGCGACGTGGAGCGCAACCCGTTCCGGGTCACCGGCCACCCGATACGCGCGTGCCATCGCCTCGTTCGCTGCCCCGATGTCGAACGGGCCGAGATCGTTTTCGGTTGCGAGAGTCAGGCATCGCGTTGCGTGGTGCAAGGCCGGTTCGGCCCGACCGAGCACCGAGTAGACGCGCGAGCACTGCCACTCGCCCCGAGCGAGATTTACGGGCTTGCCGACGACGCCCCAGTGGTGCCGGCTCGCGTGCGCGGCGTGGATCATTTCGTCATCGTCGGCGATACTCCGCTCCGGCTTGAGCAGCAGGTCCCAGGTGCGATTGAACAGCGCGGCGGCGAGACGGCGCTCATCGTCCGGGTCGAGCGCAAAGGTCGAGGTAGGCATGATCTTCTCCCGTTCGGTCGTGAGGTCGTGGCCCTCGGCGAGCAGCATGCGCAGCCGATGGGCGAGTCGTTGCAGGCGCCACGCGGCGGCTTCGGTCCGCGCCAAGTGGTCGCGGATGGCTCGTTCGCGATCTGCGTCGGTGCCGGCGAGAATCGCGGCAATCGCCGGAAGACCCACATCGAGATCGCGCAGCGTCCCGATGAGCCGGGCGGTCTCGGCCTGATCGCGCTGGTAGTAGCGGTAGCCCGTCGCCGCGTCGACAACTGCCGGCTCGAGCAGGCCGATCTCGGCGTAGTGCCGAAGGGCGCCGACGGACAAACCGGTACGCCGGGCAAACCGCCCGATGGACTCCAGGCGTCCACCGCTGTCTCCGGGCGAGCCCCCGTCAACGGCGACACCCACGTCAACGGCGGCACCCGCGTCAATGGCGACACCCGCGTCAACATCGGCACCGGCGTCAGACGGCACCGGCGTCGAAGTCAGCGCCGCCAGCACCGACGTCGGCGGGGGAGTCGTCGGTGCGGAAGTCGTCGGCAGGGGAGTCGGCCCAGTCGGCGGTCACGCACTGACGATAAGACTCTCGGGCAGGTGGAGACTCAAGTGCCGGGCGAACATAGGATCGGTTGGTGAGCGTTGAACCGGACTTGGACGACGGCCTCGAGCGTCTGTGGACTCCGCACCGGATGGCGTATATCAACGGTGAGAGCAAATCGGCCGACGCGACGCCGGGAGCGTGCCCGTTCGACCTCCGCCCCGACGGATCCGGCAACGACCTCGTAGTGGCCTGGGGCGACCAGGTGTTCGCGGTGCTGAATCTGTATCCGTACAACCCAGGGCATTTGATGGTGGTTCCCTACCGGCACGTGGCTGACTACACCGACCTCGACGGCGCGGAGACGGCGGAGCTGGCGGCGTTCACCCAGACCGCGATGCGGGTGATCCGCGCGACCAGCCGCGCGCACGGCTTCAACATCGGGATGAACCAGGGCACCGTCGCAGGCGCGGGCATTGCCGCCCACCTACACCAGCACGTCGTGCCGCGCTGGGGCGGGGACACGAATTTCATGCCGGTGCTCGGTCGCACGAAGGTCATGCCGCAGTTACTCGCGGACACTCGTGACCTGGTCGCGAAGGCGTGGGCCGCGCTCGGCTGAGGATCAAGATCAGCCCTCGGTACGCCGGCGCAGCTGTCGTTGAGCGGTAATTCACATCTCGCCCATCCGATACGCAGGTGTAACGTAATTTCTTGATACTTAGTTACTGCTAAGCAACTACTTCGCCGGTCGCGCCTCTTGCGCCGAGCACGCCAGCGTCCACCACCTGAGCGAAAGGTCACGCCTCGTGACAACGGTCGACCCGTCCGAGCCCATCGCCGAAGCCGCCGCCGAAGGGGCGAATCGCAATGAAGGCCGGACCCTCCGGTTCGACCGCGACCACCCCCGCTACAAGTGGATCGTGCTCACCAACACGACGATGGGCATGCTGCTCGCGACCGTGAACGCGTCGATCGTGCTCATCTCACTTCCGGCGATCTTCAACGGCATTCACCTGAACCCGTTGGCACCGGGCAACGTCAGCTACCTGCTGTGGATGATCATGGGCTTCCTGCTCGTGTCCGCGGTGCTGGTCGTGTCGCTCGGCCGGCTCGGCGACATGTACGGCCGGGTCAAGATGTACAACCTCGGCTTCGTCGTCTTCACACTGTCCGCCATCGCGACGTCGGTCGACCCGCTCACGCAGGGCGGCGGCGCGCTCTGGCTGATTCTGTGGCGCGTCGTCCAGGCCGTCGGCGGCGCGATGATCTTCGCCAACTCGACGGCGATTCTGACCGATGCGTTCCCGGCCCGGCAACGAGGCATGGCGCTGGGCATCAATCAGGTGGCCGCGATCGCCGGTTCGTTCATCGGCCTCGTTCTCGGTGGTGTGCTGGCCGAGTGGGACTGGCGCTCGGTGTTCTGGGTCAGCGTTCCGATCGGTGTGGTCGGCACGATCTGGTCGTACCGTTCGCTGCACGAGCTCGGCACCCGGCGCGCCGGCCGGATCGACTGGTGGGGCAACGTCACCTTCGCGGTCGGGCTGTCCATCCTGCTCGCCGGCATCACGTACGGGATCCAGCCGTACGGCAACCACTCCACCGGCTGGGCCAACCCGTGGGTGCTCGCCGGTCTCATCGGCGGCGTCGTCCTGCTGATCGTGTTCTGCGTCGTGGAGACGAAGGTCGACGACCCGATGTTCCGCATCGGCCTGTTCAAGAACGCGACCTTCGCCGGCGCGAACCTGGCCGGCCTGCTCGCGTCGATCGGCCGCGGTGGTCTGCAGTTCATGCTGATCATCTGGCTGCAGGGCATCTGGCTCCCGCTGCACGGCTACAGCTATGCCGCCACACCGCTGTGGGCCGGCATCTACCTGCTGCCGCTGACCGCCGGCTTCCTTGTCGCCGGCCCGCTGTCGGGCTACCTGTCCGACCGGTGGGGGCACCGCTGGTTCTCGGTCGGCGGTCTGGTCATCGTCGCCGCCACGTTCGTCGGACTCCTGCTGCTGCCGGTCGACTTCCCGTACTGGTCGTTCGCGCTGCTTATCACGATCAACGGCATCGGCTCCGGCCTGTTCAGCTCGCCGAATACGTCGGCCGTCATGGGTTCCGTCCCGGCCGACCAGCGCGGTGTGGCGGCCGGCATGCGCGGCACGTTCTTCAACTCCGGTTCGGCGCTGTCCATCGGCGTGTTCTTCTCGTTGATGATCGTCGGTCTGGCATCGACGTTGCCGAGGACCCTGACCTCAGGACTGGTCGCACAGGGGGTGCCCGGCAACATCGCGCAGCAGGTCGGCAACCTGCCGCCGGTCGGCAGCTTGTTCGCCGCATTCCTGGGCTTCAACCCGCTGGCCGAGTTGCTCGGTCCCTCCGGCGTGCTGAACCAGCTGCCGAAGGCGAACGCCGACAACCTCACCGGCAAGCAGTTCTTCCCGCACCTGATCTCGGGTCCGTTCCATCACGGGCTGATCGTCGTCTTCGTCGCCGCGGCGATCATGATGCTGATCGGTGCGGTCGCCTCGCTGATCCAGACGAAGCCAGCGGCCGTCGCGCCGGCCGGCCCGAACACGGGCGCGGGCACCGCACCGGCTGCGACCGGCGCGGACGCCACGTCAGCCGACGGCGCCCCTTCGATCGACGCCGTCGACGCCGAGGCCGCCGATGTGGTCGCGGCCGAGACGATCGCCGCCGACAAGACACGCTGATGGGCCGGTCCGGCGCGGTGAACATGGGTACGGATTCCGCCGGCCCAGTGGCCGCCGCGCCTGCTCCGGCCGACGTGGCGCAGCATGGCGGTGTGGCACTTCTCGACGACACTGTCTCCGACGACGCGGCCGGTCGCCTGTACATCGCGATCGCGCGGCTGGTTCGCCTCATGCGGCGCAACGCGCCGGTGGCCCTGTCGCACGGCTCGATCACGGCACTCGCCACGGTCGTGAACGAGGGTTCGATCCGGCTCGGCGACCTCGCCGCCTCGGAAGGCGTACGGGCACCGACGATGACCCGGATCGTCGACGGACTGGTGGTCGACGGATACGCCGAACGAATCCCAGATCCGGCCGACGGCCGCGCGTGCCTGGTGCGCGCCACTCCGGCCGGGATCGACCTGCTGCGCGGTGCGCGTACGGCTCGGGCACAGGTGCTCGCCGCCGGCGTCGATCGGTTGTCCAGCGACCAGCGGGCCGCCTTGGTCGCCGCACTGCCCGCCATCGAGGCACTGTCCGGCGACGAATCGTCGGGAAGCTGACACTCGCCGACCCGGCGATCTGCGGCTAAGCGGCGTGCGGAGCGACAGGCCGTCGTGCGACGATTCTGCTGGTCCTAGGAGCGTCACGGGGGCACGGCCGTCTCGGGCGTGCGGCGCGAACCACGGGGCCGCGCGGGGGGTGGCCGTAGGTGTCGAAAGTGAACCGACGGGCGGTCCTGCGTGGTGGTCTCGTCGCCATCGGCGGTGCCGCGGCCCTCGTCGTCGGCGAGGACGTACGGCGGGAGTTGGAACCCGACCGGTTGCCGATCAACGGCGGATACGCGCCGACCGAGGATCACAGCAACCTGATCACCCGGGGTCAGGTCACCTCCACATTCTTCGTGCAGACCAACGAGCCCGTCGTGGCGTTGACGTTCGACGACGGGCCAGAGCCCGACTGGACGCCGCTCGTGCTCGACCAACTCGACGAGGTGTCGGCCTCAGCGACGTTCTTCATGGTCGGTCAGCATCTGCGGGCGAACGCACACCTGGTCGCCGATCGGATGGATCGGCACGAGATCGGCAACCACACCTGGACGCACGCGGACCTTGCCGAACAGGACGTCGACCATGCCCTCGACCAGCTGACCCGGACGGCCGACGAGATCCGTGGCGTCTTCGGACGGGCGACGACGATCATGCGGCCGCCATGGGGGCACCTGGCCGGCTCGACAGTGCTCGCCGCGAGCAAACTCGGCTACGACATCATCGTGTGGAGCCAGCAGATGCACCCGGACACGTACCCCAACGACACCGCCGGCCAGGTGGCCGACATCGTGCAGCGGTCGCGTCCGGGCGACATCATCCTCGCGCACGATGTCGGTGACCCGCGCCGGCTCGCCGGTCTGCGGGGCATCGGCGACATCGTCCGCGGGCTTCGGGCCAACGGACTGGAGCCGGTCACCGTGTCGCATCTGCTCTCGACCGCCACCGTGGCATCCCGCGTCTGAACCCGGGGCCGGGCCGCGGGCCGCCGCCAGCAACACGATGGAACGGTTTGCCGGCGACGGCGCCCTGATCAATCCCAGGGCCGATCTCTCAGGGCAGCCTCTCTCAGGCCAGCCCCTCTCAGCCCCGCGCCTGTTAGCCCCGCGCCGCGACGTGTTCCTTCTTCACCTGATCGGCAAGGTTGCCGGGCATCGGGTCGTGCCGGACGAAACTGCGGCTGAACGTACCCGTGCCCGACGTCATCGAGCGCAACTCGACCGCGTAGCGCACCAACTCCGTGGCCGGCACCTCGGCGCGCACGATGGAGCGCTCCGCGACGTCCGGTTCGGCATCGGTGCCGAGCACCCGACCGCGCCGCGTGGACAAGTCGGAGAGCACGCTGCCGACGAACTGGTCCGGCACGTGGATGGCGACCTCGTCGATCGGTTCGAGCAGGCTCACCGACGCCTTGTCGGCGGCGTCCTTGAGCGCGAGCGAACCCGCCGTCTGGAACGCCGCGTCGGACGAGTCGACCGAGTGCGCCTTGCCGTCGTAAAGCGTCACCCGCAGGTCGACGACCGGGAAGCCGGCCACCAGGCCGTGCTCCATCTGGGCCCGTACACCCTTCTCCACGCTCGGGATGAAGTTGTGCGGCACCGCCCCGCCGACGACCTTGTCGACGAATTCGAAGCCAGAGCCGCGCGGCAGTGGCTCGACCTCGATGTCGCAGACCGCGTACTGGCCATGGCCGCCGGATTGCTTCACGTGCCGGCCGTGCCCCTTGGCCGAGCCGCCGAAGGATTCGCGCAACGACACCCGTACAGGCTCGGTGTCGAGGTCGACGCCGCCGGAGCGCAGCCGCTCCAGGACGACATCGGCGTGCGCCTCACCCATGCACCACAGCACCAACTGATGGGTCTCCGGGTTGCGTTCGAGCCGCATGGTCGGGTCGCCGGCGACGAGCCGGGCCAGGTTCTTGGCCATCGCGTCCTCGTCGGAGCGCGTCTTCGCCACGATCGCGACCGGCAGCAACGGCTCCGGCATGTTCCACGGCGCGACCAGCAGCGGCGCGGACTTCGAGGAGATCGTGTCGCCGGTCTCCGCCGTGGTCGACTTGGTGATGGCGCAGATGTCGCCGGCGATGCACTTGGGCACCTCGCGCAACTGCGCGCCGAGCGGCGAGTAGAGGTGCGTGATGCGCTCGTCGCCGTCGTGATCGGCGTGCCCGCGCTCGGCCATGCCGTGGCCGGCGATGTGGGCCGCCGTCTCCGGGCTGAGCGTTCCGGAGAACACGCGGACGAGAGAGACGCGACCGACGTACGGGTCGATCGTGGTCTTGACGACCTCGGCCACCAGCGGGCCGTTCGGATCGCAGGTCAAGGCCTCGGCCGGTGAGCCGTCCAACTCGGTGACGGCCGGCAGGTCGTGTTCGCCCGGTGTCGGGAACGCGCGCGTGAGCACCTCGAGCAAGGCGTCGAGGCCGAGGCCGGTGGTGGCCGCGATCGGGATCACCGGATAGAACGTGCCGTGCGCGACCGCCTTCTCCAGGTCTTCGATGATCGTGTCGGTCGGGATGTCCTCGCCTTCGAGGTAGCGGTCCATCAAGGACTCGTCCTCGCTCTCGGCGATGATCCCCTCGATCAGCTCGCCGCGCGCGCCCTCGATCGCCGTACGGTGTTCCGGATCGGGCTCGCGGACCTGGCCCGGATGCCCGGACGTGTAGTCGAACACCCGCTGCGTGACCAGGCCGAGTAGGCCAACGGCCGACTCGCCGTCATCGGCGAGCATGGGCAGGTAGAGCGGCAACACGTTGTCGCCGAAGGCCGCCTGGCATTCGGTCAACGCCTCGTCGAAGTCGGCCCGCGGATGATCGAGGCGGGTGATCGCCACCGCGCGCGGCATGCCGACAGCGGCGCATTCGTCCCAGAGCGTGATCGTCGCGGCGTCGACGCCGTCGACGGCGGACACCACGAACAGGGCGGCATCGGCGGCCCGGAGCCCGGCGCGCAGTTCGCCGACAAAGTCGGCGTAACCGGGCGTGTCGAGCAGGTTCACCTTGATAGCCGGGGCATCGCCGATCGCGTACATCAGTGGGGCACACGCCAGGCTCACCGAGCGCTGCTGCCGTACGGCGGCCGCGTCATAGTCGCTCACCGTGGTGCCCTCGGTCACCTCGCCGGCCCGGCTGATCGTGCCGGTCGCCGCGAGCAGCGCCTCGACGAGAGTCGTCTTACCGGCGCCCGAGTGCCCGACGAGCACCACGTTGCGTACCCTGCCGGGTTGATCCACCACCGGCGCTGGGCCGGTGACTCCCTTCTCTTGCGACTTCTGCGCCATGGGCGCACCTCCGCGAGATTCGTGGCGGCGCCGCCTTGATCCCCGGCGGTGCCGGCCTGGCGAGTAGCTGGTCAGTAACCTGATCCCACACCCGCGCCGGGGGTCGCACAACCCCGATGGCCAGAACTGGCGTCGCTTTGCCGGCATCACCACGTAACCTGCGCGTTACGACGACGTCATCGGGCAAGTGCCTGTCAGAGTGCCCACCCGCCGCCGCTACCGGCGGTCCGGTCCCCTAGGGTGGAGCCGCCATGGCAAAGATCTTCAACGTGTCCGCGCGCGCGGTCATCGCACGCATCAGCGACCCCCCGGCCCGGGCATTGCTGCGCGTGGGTGTTTCGCCGGACGTCGTGACGGCGGTGGGCACGGTGGGTGTCCTGGTCGGCGCCGTCGTGTTCGCGCTCACCGGCAACTACCTCGCCGGTACGATCATCGTCACGCTGAGTGCCTTCACGGACCTGCTCGACGGCACGATGGCGCGGCTGCGCGGGCGTTCCACGAAGTTCGGTGCGTTGCTGGACTCGACCTGTGACCGGATCGCCGACGGCGCCGTCTTCGGCGCGGTGGCGTACTGGCTAGCCATCCAGGGCCGCCATTGGGGGGCGATCGCGGCGCTGGTGAGCCTCGTCGCCGGCCAGGTCGTCTCGTACGTGAAGGCTCGTGCCGAGGGACTCGGCTTCACCGCGAACGTGGGCCTGATCGAGCGGGCCGAGCGACTTATCCTGCTCGGTGTCGGTGGTCTGTTGTCGGCGTCCGGTGTCACGTACGGTCTCGATGTCGCCCTGGGCGTGCTGGCCGTATTGTCGATCGTGACGGTCGGCCAGCGGATGACCACTGTCTATCGCCAGGATCGGATTGCGCACCCGGTGGAGTCGCCCGAGCCCACGGCGACGGAAACCTGACCCGGCGTAAGCGAGGTGGCGTGAGCGCAAAGGATCGTACGGTCGACTGGGCGTACGCCGCCGGCTGGCGAGTGATCCGCGCGCTGCCCGAGCCCGTGGCGGCCCGACTGTTCCGCGCGGTGGCCGACGCGGCCGTGCGTCGCGACGGCCGTGGCGTGCGCCACCTGGCCGAGAACCTCCGCGCGGTGGTCGGCCCGGACATGCCCGACGACGAATTCGACGTCCTCGTCCGCGATGCGATGCGGTCGTACGCCCGTTACTGGCTCGAGGCGTTCCGGCTGCCGTCGCTCACCCAACAGGACCGGCTCGACAAATTCGGCTTCGACCGGACCGACGTGCTGCTCGCCAACGCCGTACCGGGCACGGGCGTGATCCTCGCGCTGGCGCATTGGGGCAACTGGGACGCCGCCGGCGCGTACGTCACCGCGAACGGCATGGCCCTGACCACCGTCGCCGAGCGGCTGAAGCCGGAGGCGCTCTACGAGCGGTTCGTGGCGTTCCGGGCCAAGCTCGGCATGGAGATCGTGCCGCTGACCGGCGGCGACCGGGCGACGCTCGATCTTCTCGCCGACCGGTTGAAGGCCGGCGCCGTCGTCCCGTTGCTCGCCGACCGTGACCTGTCCGCGCGCGGCGTCGAGGTGACGTTTTTCGGCCGCCGGACGAAGATGCCGCCCGGTCCGGCCATTCTCGCGCTGCGTACGGGTGCGCCGCTCTACGTCGTGACGTGCTGGTTCGAGCCCGACCGCCCGGTCGGTTCGCTGTCGCACCGCATTGAGCTGACCGACACGTCCGGGTCGTTCGGCGACCGGGCGCGCCGGCTGACCCAACTGGTTGCGAACGAATTCGAACGGGGCATCCGCGAGCATCCGACGGACTGGCACATGCTGGCGCGGATGTTCCTCGACGAGCCGGCCGGCGTCCCGGCGGCTCGATCGGACCGGTCCGGTGTCGGATCCGACGCGCCCGATGCGCCGGCGGCGGTCGAATCCGGGTCGGGCTGAGGCGATCATGCGCATTGGCATCGTGTCGCCGTACTCGTTCGACACGCCGGGCGGCGTCCAGAACCACGTGCACGACTTGGCGGAGACCCTGATCGGCCTGGGCCACTACGTGAACGTGCTGGCGCCGGCGGCCGACGACGAGGAGCTGCCGCGCTATGTGACCCCCGCCGGGCGGTCCGTCCCCGTGCCCTACAACGGTTCGGTCGCGCGGGTGTCCTTCGGGCCGATCTCGGCGACACGGGTGCGCCGGTGGCTTACCACCGGTCGGTTCGACGTCCTGCACGTCCACGAGCCGATCATCCCGAGCCTGTCGATGCTCGCCGTGTTGTCGGCGCGCGGCCCGGTGGTCGCGACGTTCCACACCGCCACCACCCGCTCTCGCACAATGGCGGCGGCACAGGGTCTTCTGCAGATCGTGCTGGAGAAGATCACCGCCCGCATCGCGGTCAGCGCGCTCGCCCGCCGTGTTCAGGTCGAGCACCTGGGCGGCGACGCCTGGGAGATCCCCAACGGGGTCGTCGTGTCGCGGTTCGCCGATGCCCAACCATTCGACGGGTGGCCTGGCGGACCGGCCGAAGACGGCGGGGGCGCTATCGGCTTCCTGGGCCGGTTTACCGAGGAACGCAAGGGATTCCCGGTGCTGGCCGATGCGTTCGTCGCGCTCGCCGCCGAGCGGCCGCGGTTGCGCCTGCTGGTGGCGGGGCCGGGGGAGCGCGACGATCTGTTCGAAATGCTGCCGCAGGCTGTGCACGACCGCGTCACGTTCCTCGGCAAAGTGTCCGAGGCCGACAAGGCGCGCATGCTGGCCAGTCTCGACATCTATGTCGCGCCGAACACGCGCGGCGAATCGTTCGGCATGATCTTGACCGAGGCGCTCGCGGCCGGCGCGCCGATCGTCGCGAGCGATCTCGACGCTTTCCGGCGCGTGCTGGACGGTGGCCGCGCCGGCCTTCTCTTCCCGGTCGGTGACACCGTGGCGTTGACGAAATCTCTCCGCGAGCTGCTCGACGACCCGGCTCAGCGAGCCGCGTACACCGCCGAGGCGGCCCGCGTCGTCGCCGCGTACGACTGGACCGCGGTCGCGCAACGCGTGCTGGAGGTCTACGCGCTGGCCATCGAGGCGACGACGGGCGAATCGGTCCACGTCGACGCCGCCACGCCGGTTTAGCGACCGCCCGGCGGCCCGCGCGTCACACGGGTGCCGCGATCGACCACTACCATCGGCCACCATGTGGTGGATCGTCGGCGTGGTCGCGGTGGTCGTGCTCGTCGCGACCTACCTGACCTGGATTGCCGGGCGCGTCGACCGGACGCATGCCCGCGCCGCGGCTTCCGCTGCCGCGCTGGACGCCGCGCTCCTGCGCCGTGCCGTCGCGGTGGTCGACGCCGCCGACGAGCTGGCCCGGCCCGATTTGCGCGGGCTCGCTCGCTCCGCTCTCGCGCGCGACGACGGCACCGCGACCGACCGGGAGAACGCGGAGAACGCGCTCACCAAGGGGCTACGGGACCTCCCGCACCCGGGAGACGTACCGGCGCTGACCGACGTCATCGCCACGAGCCGTCGCGTCTCGCTGGCCCGCCACATCCACAATGACCTGGTACGGGACGCTCTCGCGATGCGTCGCCGCCGGCTCGTCCGTGTGCTGGGACTCGGTCGGCGGCACCCGCAGCCGGCGTTCTTCGACATCGAAGATCCGATGCTCGATCCGGCCGGCAGCGCCGCCTGACCGCCCGCGTCGACGTCGTGGAGTCAGAGACTCAACTACCACGAGTCAGAGACTCACGTACCACACCGTGACGGCGATCGCGACCGCGATGCCGCCGACTGCGTAAACGAGTTCGCGACCCCGGAAGCCGAAGCCCGGCACGACCATCCGGGCCGGTTTGGTCTTCGCATAGCGCACCTCGACCTCGGCGCCCTTGTCCAGCTTCGATGCCGTACGGAAGATCAGCGGACTGGCGATCACCGTGTCACCGGCGACGGTGTAGGCCACCTGGGGCCGGCGCAGGACTTCACCGTTCGGGCTGGTCACGATCTCCATCGCCCGGACCACTCCGGCCGCGCGACGGCCCGTGAGCTGCAGCAGCCAGATGCGACTGTTGCGCAGGCTGATGATGGTGACGAACAGGGCGGCCACGGCAATGCCGGCCGCGATGAGGCCGACCGCGGGCTGGTGCCACAGGTCGGTCCGTGTGGTGACGTCATCGGCGTAACTCTGTGTCGCCGCTGTGCTTACCATGAGCGTCATGCGGACAGTGTGGGGTTGCCCCGCAAGTCTGGCAAGAAACCTGTGCCGCCCGCCCGCGAATGGTGGCCAGCGGCGAGGGGACGACCGTACCCGTGCGTCGAGTCGTAAGCCTGCGCACGACGCAGGCCAAGGTCCGTCGATTGGCGTTCTAGCCGGCCGAAACGCCCGCGTAGACTTCAGGTGCTGATCCCAACGTGCGAGGAGCCGCAGGAGCGTGTCTGACGTGAGCGCAACCACCAGCCCAGCCACCGGCGAGACCGGCCACAGCGCGACCGGAACCGGGGTGACCGCCACCAGCGCGACCGGCACCAGCCGCGTCAAGCGCGGCATGGCGGAGATGCTCAAGGGCGGCGTGATCATGGACGTCGTGACGCCCGAGCAGGCGAAGATCGCCGAGGACGCCGGTGCCGTCGCGGTCATGGCGCTCGAACGGGTGCCGGCGGACATTCGCGCGCAGGGCGGGGTGTCGCGGATGAGCGATCCCGACATGATCGACGGCATCATCGCCACGGTGTCGATTCCCGTCATGGCCAAGGCCCGGATCGGTCACTTCGTCGAAGCCCAGGTGCTGCAGTCGCTGGGCGTCGACTACGTCGACGAGTCTGAGGTGCTGACCCCGGCCGACTATGCCAACCACATCGACAAATGGGCGTTCACCGTGCCGTTCGTGTGCGGCGCGACCAACCTCGGCGAGGCGCTGCGGCGCATCACCGAGGGCGCTGCGATGATCCGCTCCAAGGGTGAGGCGGGCACCGGCGACGTGTCGAACGCGACGACGCACATGCGCCAGATCCGGGCCGAGATCCGGCGGCTTACGTCGTTGTCCGAGGACGAGCTCTACGTGGCGGCCAAGGAGCTGCAGGCGCCGTACGACCTGGTGAAGGAGATCGCGCAGACCGGGAAGCTGCCGGTCGTGCTGTTTACCGCCGGCGGGATCGCGACACCGGCCGACGCCGCGATGATGATGCAACTCGGCGCTGAAGGCGTGTTCGTCGGCTCGGGGATCTTCAAGTCCGGCAACCCGGCACAGCGCGCCGCGGCCATCGTCAAGGCGACGACGTTCTACGACGACCCGGACGTGATCGCCAAGGTGTCTCGCGGGCTCGGCGAGGCGATGGTCGGCATCAACGTCGACGACATCCCGCAGCCGCACCGGCTCGCCGAGCGCGGCTGGTAACGCCCCGCCCGTGTCCGACCTCACCATCGGCGTCTTCGCCCTGCAGGGCGACGTACGCGAGCATCTGGCCGCCCTCGCCGAATGCGACGTCATCGCGCGCCCGGTGCGCCGGCCGAGCGAACTGGACGACGTGCACGCGCTCGTCATCCCGGGCGGCGAGTCGACCACCATGAGCAAACTCGCCGTCGAGTTCGGGCTCTTCGAGCCGGTTGCGGCCCGCGTTGCCCAGGGCATGCCGGTGTACGGATCGTGTGCCGGCATGATCATGCTCGCGACCGAGGTGCTGGACGGCCGGCCGGATCAGCGGACGTTTGCCGGCATCGACATGACCGTGCGCCGCAACGCGTTCGGTCGCCAGGTCGACTCGTTCGAGGCCCCGGTTGTGCTCGACGAGATGGGCGAGGAGCCGTTTCATGCGATCTTCATCCGGGCACCGTGGGTGGAAAAGGTCGGAGACGGGGTGTCCGTGCTCGGACGGGTGCCGATGTCCGGTCCGGTGACCCGAGTCGGCACGGCGTCGACCACCGAGCACGTCGCGGTGGGTGACGTTCCGGACGCGGCGGCCGGTAGGATTGTCGCGGTCCGGCAGGGAAATCTGCTTGCCACGTCCTTCCACCCGGAGATCACCGGGGACCTGCGCGTGCACCGCTACTTCGTTGAGTTGGTGCATGCCGCGCAGATGTAGGGACATGGCGCAGCCGTAGCGATGTGCAGCGGCGGCCAGGCGGCGGCGCCGTGCCGGATCGACGACGACGAACAAATGCGGCGAGTGCCGCGGCGTGGCGGCGCTGACTCATGGTGATCGCCCGCGGCGTCATGAGCATGTGGGTAGCACAACGACGGAGGCGTGATGTCCGGCCACTCCAAATGGGCGACGACCAAGCACAAGAAGGCGGTCATCGACGCCAAGCGCGGCACGATGTTCGCGAAGTTGATCAAGAACGTGGAGGTCGCGGCCCGCACCGGCGGCGGCGACCCGGCCGGGAATCCGACGCTGTATGACGCTATCCAGAAGGCCAAGAAGAGTTCGGTCCCGAACGACAACATCGACCGTGCGGTCAAGCGTGGCTCCGGCCTGGAAGCCGGCGGCGCCGACTGGCAGACGATCACGTACGAGGGCTACGGACCGAATGGCGTCGCGCTGCTGATCGAGTGCCTGACCGATAACCGGAACCGGGCGGCGACCGAGGTCCGGGTCGCGTTGACCCGCAACGGCGGCACGCTCGCGGATGCCGGCAGTGTGTCGTACATGTTCAGCCGCAAGGGTGTCGTGCTCGTGCCGAGCGCCGGCACGGACGAGGACACCGTGCTGATGGCCGTCCTCGACGCCGGGGCCGAAGAAGTCAACGACATGGGCGAGACGTTCGAGGTCGTCTCCGAGCCGACCGACCTGATCGGCGTACGGACCGCGCTGCAGTCGGCCGGTATCGACTACGAGTCGGCGGAGTCGTCGTTCGTGCCGAGCGTGACGGTGCCGCTCGACGAGGACGGCGCGCGGAAGGTCTTCAAGCTGATCGACGCGCTGGAGGACTGCGACGACGTGCAGAACGTCTACTCGAATCTCGATGTGAGCGACGAGATCATGGAGTTGCTCGACGCCTGAGCACGGCGTCCAGCGGCTTAGCGATGCGGCCGCCGACCCTTCGGGGGGTCGGCGGCCGTAGTACGTGTGCGCGACATCCGTCGTTGGGATGCAGGTCACACCGATTTCGTTACGAGACGGTTCCGTATCAGATCGCGCCGGGGTAATGTCAATCCTCGTTACGAGTCACAAGCGTATCGATTCGGTTCCGTATCGCAAAGACAGATCGGAACGATCGATGCCGTTCCGCCCTCCGAAGCGTGAGGAAATCGCATGTCGGTCACGTCAAACGCCCCTGCGTCAACGACGACGCCCTCTTCATTCGGCCACCCGCGCCGCTGGACCATTCTCAGCGTGCTGGTCGTCAGCCTGCTCGTCGTCGTGCTGGACAACACGGTGCTGAACGTCGCCCTGCGCACGATCGCCGATCCGGTCCACGGTCTCGGCGCTAGCCAGAGCCAGCTCGAGTGGTCGATCAACTCTTACACCCTGGTCTTTGCCGGTCTGCTGTTCACCTGGGGCATCCTGGGCGACCGGATCGGCCGCAAGCGCATGCTGCTCGCCGGCATGATCATGTTCGGCCTCGCGTCGCTCGCGTCGTCGTACGCCCAGACGCCCGAGCAGCTGATCGGCGCCCGCGCGCTGATGGGTATCGGCGGCGCTGCCGTCCTACCGGCCACGCTGTCGATCATCTCCAACGTCTTCGACCCCCGCGAGCGCGGCAAGGCGATCGGCGTGTGGGCCGGCTCTGTCGGCCTCGGCGTCGCCATCGGTCCGATCCTCGGCGGTGCCCTCCTGGAGCACTTCTGGTGGGGTTCGGTCTTCTTGATCAACGTACCGATCGTCGTGATCGGCGTGATCGCCATCCTGTGGCTCGTCCCCGAGTCGCGCGACCCCAACCGGGGCCGGCTCGATCTTGTCGGTGTCGCACTGTCCATCGTCGGTCTGATCGGTCTCGTGTACGGCATCATCGCCGGCGGCGACCACGGCTTCGGCGACATCCGGTCGTGGGGCTCGATCATCGGTGGCGTCGCGGTGCTGGCCGGATTCGTGGCCTGGGAGAGGCACACCCCGTTCCCGTCGCTCGACGTACGGCTGTTCCGTGACCCGCGGTTCGCGGCCGCGACCGCGGCGGTCGGGCTGGTCTTCTTCGCCGCCATGGGCACCCTGTTCTTCACCGCGTTCTACCTTCAGCTGGTGCGTGGCTACTCGCCGCTGCAGAGCGGCCTGTTGTTCACTCCGTTCGCCGTTGCGCAGCTTGTCTTCGCCCCGCAGAGCGCCGCCATGGTGCGTCGCTTCGGACCGAAGGCGGTGTGCGCGGCGGGGCTCGCGCTGGTCGCGGTGGCCCTGTTCGGATTCACCACCTTGGGCGCACAGACACCGATCTGGTTGGCCGGGTTGTACTTCTTCATCCAGGGCGTCGGCATGGCCAACGTGATGCCGCCGGTGACCGAATCGATCATGGCATCGCTGCCCCGGGAGAAGGCCGGCGTCGGCTCGGCCATCAGCAACACCGTCCGGCAGGTGGCCGGCGCGCTCGGCATCGCGGTGCTCGGATCGATCCTGTCCGGGGTGTACCGCTCCCGCATCGATGGCCACCTCGACACGGTTCCGGTTGGCCAGCGGGCCGCCGTCGGCG
The DNA here is from genome assembly GCA_963724705.1 of uncultured Actinomycetota bacterium. Lineage (GTDB taxonomy): Bacteria > Actinomycetota > Actinomycetes > Mycobacteriales > Micromonosporaceae > DASQPR01. Next base: position 19,774 of record CAVRVS010000001.1, on the reverse strand, counting down.
ACTCGGTCTCGTCGACCTACGGTGAAGCGGCGAACCTGGCCGCGCACGGCCAACCGGCCGCCGCGGCTCGCCTGATCGACGCGGGCAACAGCGCCTTCATTGGGGCGATGCACTGGGCCGCATGGGGCTCGGTCGCCGTGGCCGTCATCGGCGTCGCGGTCGTGCTCGCCTGGCTGCCCGCCCGGTCCGCGCCGATCGGCGGTCCGGTCAGCGAGTCGGATCGCAGCGCGGCCGACCTGTCCGACACCGCCGTGGAACTAGCCGAAGTCTGAGCCGAACGGGCACAATGACGATGATGACATCGACGACGCACACCGTCTCCGGCGCCGCGAACCGCGGCGCCGGGGATGGCGCGTCCACGCTCGACCCGACGTCGCTCGCTGGGGCGATCGGTGTGGTGGACAGCAGCGGCGAAGTCATCGCGGACGCCCGCGAAGACGAGGCGCGGCGCGCGCCCGGCCGGCCGCGCAGCGCGCGCGCCGACGAGGCGATCATCGAAGCCGTCCTCGACCTCATGGCCGACGGCACGACGGTCGAGGCGCTGTCGATGGAGGCGGTCGCGGCCCGAGCCGGCGTCGGCAAGGCGACGATCTACCGTCGGTGGCCGAACAAGGAGTCGCTGATCGTCGACGCGATCGGTTCGTTGAAGGGCCCGCTGCCGGAGTTGGCGGGCGAGTCCATCCGCGACGATCTGCTGACGCTGCTGCGGTCGACCATCAAGGGTCGCGCCTCCCGCGCCGGCCGAATCATGCCGTGCCTCATCCCCGAGCTGCAGCGCAATCCGGAGTTGCAGCGCCAGTATCAACGGATCGCCGAGCCGCGACGCGAGCACATGCGCGAGGTCCTGCGCCGTGGCGTCGCTTCGGGTGAGCTGCGGGCCGATCTCGACATCGAGGTGGCGGCCGCGCTGCTCAACGCGCCGATGCTCGTGCAGAACATGCTGAATTGGAATCCGGCGCTCGACACCGCGAAACTACCGGAGCAGATCCTCGACGCACTGCTGCCGGGCATGAGCGCCTGACTCTCCCCGCGCCGTTGGCCGCGCTTGCGGTCGGCGAAGACTAAACCCTTGACCGGTACGCCGGCGCGAACACCACCACCAATGCCAGGTCGTCCGTGACGTCGGCGAATCGATGTTCCTCGCCCGCCGGCACGTACACGACGTCACCCGGGCCGACGGCAACGTCATCGTCCGGTGTGACAAGCCGGGCCCGGCCCCGCGTCACAACGTAGATCTCATCCTCGGTGTGCGGCGTCTGGTCGTCGATACCCAGTGCCGGAATCGAGTACGTGCCGACGGACAGATCCGCCACCACCAGGTGCTGGGTGAAGTCGTTGAGGTCGGCGCCCGACGGCGGCGTGAAGGCTCCGGCTCCCGTCAACAGCTGCATCCGTACGACGCTAGCCGGTCTCGCGTGTCGGTTGGTGCCCGTGCGGAACGTGTCCAGTAGGGTCGTACACACGTACGGCTGCAATGGTCTGGCGGTGCGGTCGCGACGGCGGGAAGGGGCGGACGTGCGTGTGCTCGGTGTCGACCCCGGCCTTACCCGTTGCGGGGTCGGCGTCGTCGAGGGCGTGCCCGGCCGCCCGTGCACCCTCGTCGGCTACTACGTGGTTCACAGCGATCCGGACGACGAGCTCGCCGATCGCCTGCTGCACCTCGACCGCAGTCTCGCCGACCTGATCGCGCAGCACCGGCCCGACTCGGTCGCCGTAGAGCGCGTCTTCAGCCAGCACAACGTACGGACAGTGATGGGCACCGCCCAGGCCGGTGCGGTCGCCGTCCTGGCCGCCGCGAAGGCAGCGCGGCCGGTGCAGATGTACACGCCGAGCGAGGTGAAGGCGGCCGTCACCGGTTCCGGTCAGGCCGACAAGGCACAGGTCACGGCGATGGTGACGAGGCTGCTACGGCTCGACGCGCCGCCCCGGCCGGCCGATGCGGCCGATGCCCTCGCGCTCGCCATCTGCCACATCTGGCGTGGCGGCACCCGAGCGAAGATCGCCGCGGCCGCCGCCCGCGCCGCCGGATCGAAAGGAACGCGATGATCGCGAGTGTGGCCGGCCCGGTGGCCGCCGTGGCGCCGGATGGCGCGGTGATCGAGGTCGGAGGCGTCGGCTTCGCGGTCCAGTGCACGCCGAACACGCTCGCCGGTCTCCGCGTCGGAGCCCCGGCCCGGTTGGCGACGACGCTCGTCGTCCGGGAGGATTCGCTGACGCTGTACGGGTTCGCCGACGACGACGAGAAGCAGCTCTTTGAGCTGTTGCAGACCGTGACCGGAGTCGGGCCGCGGGTCGCCCAAGCGGTGCTCGCCGTCCATCACCCGGATGTCGTACGTAAGGCGATCGCGAACAACGAGCCGGCCGTTCTCGTGCAGGTGCCGGGCATCGGGCGCAAGGGCGCCGAGCGGCTGATCCTGGAGTTGCGCGACAAGATCGGCACGGTGCCGCTGGTCAGCGACGGTGTCGCGCCCGTTCGTGGCACCCGGCACGCGTGGCAGGACCAGGTGCGTCAGGCGCTGATCGGGCTCGGCTGGAGCGCGACACAGGCCGAGGCTTCGGTGGCCGGCGTCGCGGAGCAGGTGGATCTCGAAGTCGCGTCCGGTGGCGCCGTCCCGACCGTACCGGCCATGTTGAAGTTGGCCATCCGCCTTGCTGGCTCGGCCAACGAGGGCCGCGCACGATGACCGATCCCGGCGGTCTGGTGTCCGCGTTCGCGGATCCGACCGATGCCGCGGAGTTGGACGCCGAGGCGAGCGTACGGCCGCGCCGGCTGGCCGAATTCGTCGCCCAGCACCGGGTCCGCGAACAGCTCGACCTGTTACTGCAGAGCGCGATGCGCCGGGGTACGCCACCCGATCACATCCTGCTCTCCGGCTCGCCCGGTCTCGGCAAGACGACGCTGGCCATGATCGTCGCCGCGGAGCTCGGCGCCGGTCTGCGAATCACCAGCGGTCCGGCGATCGAGCGCTCGGGCGACCTCGCCGCCGTGCTGACCAGCTTGTCCACCGGCGACGTGTTGTTCATCGACGAGATCCACCGCATCGCCCGGCCGGCGGAGGAGCTGCTCTACAGCGCGATGGAGGATTTCCGCGTCGACGTGATCGTGGGGAAGGGTCCCGGCGCGACGGCGATCCCGCTCGACGTCGAACCGTTCACCCTGGTGGGCGCCACAACCCGCTCCGGTCTCCTTACCGGCCCGATGCGCGACCGTTTCGGATTTGTCGGCCATTTGGATTTTTATGAGGCCGAAGAGTTGGCCCAGCTCATCCACCGTTCGGCCGGAATTCTCGGCGTTCCGGTGACCCCCGACGGTGCGACCGAGATCGCCGGGCGGTCGCGGGGCACGCCACGGATTGCGAACCGCCTGCTCCGGCGCGTCCGCGACTTCGCCGAGGTACGCGGCGACGGGGTCGTCACCCGCGAGGCCGCATTGGCCGCGCTCCGCGTGTACGACGTCGACGAGATCGGGCTCGATCGCCTCGACAAGGCGGTGCTTCGCGCCCTCGTCACGTCGTTCGGCGGTGGACCGGTCGGGCTGTCAACACTGGCCGTCGCAGTCGGGGAGCAACCGGACACCGTGGAGGAAGTGTGCGAGCCGTTCCTCGTCCGGGCCGGCCTGCTCGCGCGTACGCCCCGTGGTCGGGTGGCTACGCCCAGCGCATGGCGGCACCTTGGGCTACGACCACCGAATGCTACGTTTGGTAACGGTGCCGAATCGGCGCCCGACCTGTTCGACCAGCAGCCTTAGCTGCCGGCGGGACTGATGGGTGTCGGGCTCGGGTAAGCCGGATGCCGCGAGATGACGAACGTGACCCGACCGTGATCTACGCCGCTTTCGGTGAGCCGAGTTCCACCGACTAGACTCGCCGCGGTCCGGACTGGACGCACATTCGGCTCCCTGAGCACCGCGCGCGACGCCACGCGCGATGCGGGGGAGTCCTTTCGGAAGGCTCGATCGTGTTTTATGCGGCAACCCAGAGCGGCGGCTCCTCCTTTACCCCGTTCCTGTTGATCGTGGCCTTTGTCGTGGTGATCTACTTCGTGCTGCTGCGCCCGAACCGGCGTCGCCAGCAGGCCGCCCGCCAGGCCCACCAGGACATGCTGAACAACCTGGGCGACGGCACGAAGATCGTCACGATCGGTGGTCTGCATGGCACGATCGTGGGCTCGGACGCCGATTCCGTCACACTCGAGATCTCACCCGGCGTCACCGCTCGCTACGACCGCTCCGCCATCGCGAAGGTCGTGCCGGACGACGTCGACGACACGATGTCGGACGGCGTCATCTATGAAGACGACGATGACATCGTCGACGGCGCCGATCTCGACGCCACGCACGCCGACGCGGATGCCGACGACGCGGGCGCCCCTCCGCCCAAGCCGAACACCGCGCCGACCGACGGCACCGAGGCTCCCCGGTCCTCAGCCGATAAGAACGACTGACACGTTCCGCCGCTTCATGCCCTCCACCCACCTGTAGAGACGGACTAACCGCAGTGGCTGCACCCACCGGAGTGTTCAAGGCACGCCCGTACTTTCTGGTACTGGTAGGCATCATCGTCGTGCTGTACGGGCTCGTGTTCCTCACGCCCAACCACAAGCCAACACCGAAGCTCGGTCTCGACCTGGTGGGTGGCACGAGCGTCACGATGCAGGCGCAGACACTCACCGGCGCCAAGCCGAACGCCGCCGACCTCAACGTGGCGCGCGACATCATCGCCCAGCGCGTCAACTCGACCGGCGTCAGCGAGGCCCAGGTCTTCGTGCAGAACGGCCGCGACATCGTCGTGAACGTGGCCGGGCAGAACGAGGCCGACCGGTTGAAGACACTGCTGGTGCCGGCCAAGCTCGAGTTCCGCGCGGTGCTGAACAGCGGGCAGGACCTGCCGAAGGGGTCGCCCGCACCGTCGGCCAGCGGCTCGGGCAGCCCGGCGCCGGCTCCGTCCGGATCCGGCGCGACCCCGTCGCCGGGCGCGTCGGTCGGTTCCGCACCGTCGGCTAACCCGGACGCCGCCCTTGCCCCGGCGAAGGCGCCCGCGAAGGCCCCGGCGAAGGCGCCGAGCGCGACGCCGAGCCCGGCCCCGTCGTCGACCCCGAGTGCGGCTCCGTCCGGGTCGGCCAGCGCGTCGCCGACGCCAGCACCGACGCTCTCCGGCCAGCCCACGCAGGCCGAGGTCCAGAAGAAGGTCGGTCTGGTCGCGTTCCAGACCGCCGCGGCACTCACCCAGGCACCGACCGACCAGGCAACGATCGACACGTTGGCGCCGTTCTACACGCTCACGCCGGACGAGGTCGCGGTGCTGCCGGCGCAGATGCAGTTCTTCGTGCCGACCATCACGTGTGCTCAGCTGAACGGCCGCAATCCGCAGTACATGACCGACGACAAGTTCCTCAACCAGCAGGTCGTCGCGTGCGACCAGACGACGCCGGACACCAAGTATCTGCTGGACGCGGCGAAGGTGCAGGGCACCGACATCGGGTCGGCGTCGGCCAACTACGACCCGCAGAACTACGCGTCGACCGGTGGCTGGACGGTCAACCTGCAGTTCAAGGGCAGCGGTCAGTCGAAGTGGTCGAACCTGACCGCGGCCGAGGTTGGCCAGCAGGTCGCGATCGTGCTGGACAACCAGGTCGTCTCGGCTCCGACCATCCAACAGGTGATCAACGGACCCGCCGTGATCAGCGGTACGGGCATCACCGCCGACACCGCCCATACGCTCGCGACCCAGCTCAAGTACGGCGCATTGCCGCTGGGCTTCGTGCAGCAGACCGCACAGATCGTCTCGGCCACGCTCGGCCTGCAGCAACTGCAGTACGGTCTGCTCGCGGGCGCCATCGGCCTCGCGCTCGTCATCATCTACTGCATGCTCTACTACCGGGCACTCGGCCTGGTCGTGATCGCGAGCCTGCTGGTCTCCGGCTCGATCGTGTTCGCCTCGCTCGTGCTGCTCGGCCGCTCACTCGGCTTCACGCTGAGCCTGGCTGGAATCGCTGGTTTCATCGTGGCCATCGGTATTACCGCCGACTCGTTCGTGGTGTTCTTCGAACGCCTGAAAGACGAGGTGAAGGAGGGCCGGACCGTACGCAGTGCGGTGCCAAGAGCCTGGGTCCGTGCCCGGCGCACGATCCTGTCGGCCGACGCCGTGTCCTTCATCGCGGCCGTGGTGCTCTACGCGCTCGCGAGCGATCAGGTCCGCGGCTTCGCCTTCACGCTCGGCCTATCCACGATCATCGACCTCGTCACGGTCTTCCTGTTCACCCACCCGCTCGTCCACGTACTGTCCGGTACGCGCACGTTCACCTCGCCGCGCGTTTCCGGCCTCGGTGGACTTCGCGACCGGGCAGGGCCGAGCGGTTCGCCGGCAGGCCGCGTCGGCTCAATGCGTACGAAGGAGTCCTGACCATGCCAGGCACGGGATTCTCGGGTAGCGGGGCGCTGGGTCGCCTCTACCGGGGTGACACGAAATTCGACTTCATCGGGTCACGGAAGAGGTGGTATGCGGCCTCCGCGATCATCATCCTGGTCTGCATCCTGAGCATTGCCTTGCGGGGCTTCAACTTCGGCATCGACTTCGCCGGCGGCGACTCCTACCAGCTGCCGGTGCGGGCCGGTGTGACGCTCGCGGACGTACGCGGTGCGGTCACCAGCGCCGGGGTCGACGTGTCGAGCGCGCAGACCGCCGGGGTCAAGGGCAGCACGTCGAGCTTCGTGATCGACACCGAACACCAGGCCCAGGCGACTGTCGACAAGATCAAGGCAAATCTCGTCACGGCCGGCCACCTGTCCAACCAGAACCAGATCGCTACGAACCAGGTGAGCAAGTCCTGGGGCGGTGAGGTGACGCGGCAGGCCATCATCGCGCTTGTCGTCTTCCTCGTCGTGGTCAGCGCGTTCATCGCCATCCGCTTCCAGGAATGGCGGATGGCGCTCGCCGCCGTGCTGGCGTTGATCCACGACCTCCTGCTGACGGCCGGAGTCTATTCGCTGGTCGGGTTCCAGGTGTCGCCGTCGACGGTCGTCGGTCTGCTCACCATCCTCGGTTTCTCGCTGTACGACACCGTCGTCGTGTTCGACAAGGTGTCCGAGAACAGTAAGGGAATTCTGTCCACCACCCGGATGACGTACCCGGAGGCGGCGAACCTCGCCGTCAACCAGACGCTGATGCGCTCGATCAACACGTCGATCATCGGTCTGCTGCCGGTCGCGGGGCTGCTGTTCGTCGGCGCCGGACTGCTTGGCGTCGGCACGCTGGAGGATCTGGCCCTGGTCCTGTTCGTGGGCATGCTGACCGGTGCGTACTCGTCGCTGTTCCTGGCGACCCCATGGCTGGTCGATTTCAAGCTGATGGATCCCCGCTACCGCAACCACGTCGAGCGTGTGATGGCTCGCCGGCAGGCGGTCGCCCGGGGCGAGACCGACACGCCGACGTCCGGCCGCCGCAAGACCGCGGCGAAGAACGCCAAGCCGGCGGTGAAAGCCGCATCGAAGGCCGCCGACGACGCCGAAGACGTCGACACCGACGCGCCCGATGAGACCGCTGCGGCGCGCGAGAACGCACTGGCTAGCACGTCGGGTTCGACGCCGAGGGTCGGTGCCAAGCCGACGACCAAGCGCAATCCCGGCTCGCGACCCTCCGGCAACCGACCGGGCGGCAACCGCCGTCGCTGAATCGATCCGGTTTGTTCGATCGGCAACGTCGCCGGATCGCCAACATTCGCCGCCCGCTGATCGGCGGCCAAGGCAGGTCGACCGTCCGCCAGCTCTGCCCGTCCGGCAGACTGGCGGACGTCTCGTTGGTCGGAGCGGTCGTCGTCCGCGGCAGGTGTGGTCCGTGGCGCCGCGCGACGCATGTGGAGAAGGAGCCAGGCCCGTGGGTACGCAGCTCGATCAACTGGTCGCCGAGCATGTGCTAGACGTCCCCGACTTTCCGCAACCGGGGATCGTGTTCAAGGATCTCAGCCCGCTGTTCGCCGACGGTGCCGCATTCCATGAGCTGATCGACGGCATTGTGACGACCTATCGGGACCCGGACGGTGCGCTGTCCTTCGACGTCGTCGCCGGCATCGAGGCGCGCGGCTTCGTGATCGCGGCCGCTGTGGCGTACGCCTCGGGGGTCGGCGTGGTCTCCGTACGCAAGGCGGGCAAGCTGCCCCGAGCCACCATCGCGGCGTCGTACGCGTTGGAATACGGCCAGGCCACCCTCGAAGTCCATACCGACGCCTTCGTCGCCGGGCACCGGGTGCTTGTGGTCGACGATGTGCTTGCCACGGGCGGCACGGCAGAGGCGACATTGGGGCTGGTCGAGCAGGCCGGTGGAATTGTGGCCGGGCTTTGCGTGTTGCTGGAGCTGGGGTTCCTGAACGGTCGAAGCCGGCTCGCCGGCCGCGACGTGCAGGCATTGTTGACGGTGTGACGCCCGCCGCAGGCCGATCGGCGACGCCGAATTGGATCTAGCCTGCCGTGGCGTCGAAGCCGCAGCGGCGAGACCGTGGCGTCGAGCGTTTCGGGCCGTTCGGTCCGGCCGTCCGGCCGGGTAGCGGCGTGGCACAGCGGCCGGTGCCGGGTAGGGTCGAGGGAGCCCCGTCGACAGATATGATGTCCTCCCCGCGCGCATGGTCGCGTCGGGGGCGGACCCAGCGATCTAGGGAGCGCTCGGATTGTCCAACCACGTCGCACCCGGCAACGGCACCGGCCAACGGCCCGGAGCGGCCGGCCCGGCTGACGCCGCCGCGCCCGGGGCGGTCCGGACCGCAACGCCCGGATCCGACGTGCGTGAACCCGAAGCCCCTGAACCCGAAGCCCCTGAGCCCGAAGCCCGTGAGTCCGACGCTCGTCGGCCGGACGCGGGTGGGGCCGCCGGCGGAGCGGCGGGCTCCGACCGTACGCCAACCGAGTCAACGAAGTCGACCAGCGACGCGACCGACGAGCCGGCCGAACGCGGCCGTGAGCCGGCGACGGGAACGGCCCCAACCGCCCCGACTCGGTCGGAGAACAGGCGCGCCGAGGCGGGCCGGCATCGCGCCGCGAAACCGGCTGACATGGCCAAGGTCGACCGAGCGAGGCTGGACCGAGCCAACGCCGACGAAGCCAAGGTCGACCCGTCGACGGGTGAGGCGGCCAACAGCGACCGGAGCAAGGTCGCTAGGGCTGATAGGCCGCGCGGTGACAAGTCCAGGGGCGACCGTAAGGTCGACCGCACGCAGGCGCCGGGCGTCGGAACCGGACGGTTCGGTTCGGCCGGCCGAGCCCGGCACGGGCTCACGGCCGTCGCCGCGCGCGCCGGTCTGACCGCTGGAACGGCCGCGACCTCCCAGGTTCCGGCCGGCGAGAACGCGACATCGGCCGCCGCCGGCTCGGGTGTCGTCGGAAATGCGGTAAGCAACGGCACGGGAAGCAACGGCACGGGCAGCAACGGCGATGGCACGAACGGCAAAGGCAGCGCCACGACCGCCCCGGCGCCGGGGAACAGCGTGTTCGGCGACGGCTCCGGTGGATCGGATGACAGCCGGCCGGTCGACGGCGGCCCGATCGACAGCGGCCCGGTCGACAGCGGCCCGGACGCCCCGTCGTCGGACCGGACCGCCGCGGGTCGAAGCGACAGTGCGGCCGGCCGCGATGGTGGCGATCGACGGAAGTCGACCGGGTCGGCGCGCGACCGCGCCGACGCGGCGGCGCCGACGCACGGTCGGTTCCGCATGAGCGATGACCACGTCGATGGGGGCGAGGACGCGACCGGCGAGGACGCGGTTGTGCTTCCATTCCCAGGTACGTCCAACGGAATCGACGCGGACACGATCGAAATCCCCGGCGGCCTCGACGATTCCGGCGAGTCCGGAGCGGCGACGTTCCTTCCGGTCGTGCCGACCGGGCGTCGCGTGCGCGCGCGTCTCGCGCGGTTCAACGCGCCCTGGCAGTCGCCGCAGGTGAGCGAGGTCCTCGAACCATTGATCGCGGCCCACCGGGTGGCCCACCCGAAGGCCGAAATCCGGTTGCTGCAGCGCGCGTTCGACACCGCCGACCACTGGCACAGCGGCCAGTACCGCAAGTCGGGGGATCCGTACATCACGCATCCGCTCGCCGTCGCCGGGATCCTGGCGAATCTCGGGATGGACACGACGACCCTGGTCGCCGCGCTGCTGCACGACACGATCGAGGACACGGCGTACACGCTGGATGCGATGCGTTCAGACTTCGGACCCGAGGTCGCGCTCCTGGTCGACGGCGTCACCAAGCTCGATCGCGTCAAGCTGGGCGACGCGGCGAAGGCGGAGACGATCCGCAAGATGGTCGTCGCGATGGCCAAGGACCCGCGCGTCCTCGTGATCAAGTTGGCCGACCGGTTGCACAACATGCGGACCCTGACGTTCCTGCCCCGGCCGAAGCAGGAACAGAAGTCGAAGGAGACCCTGGAGATCCTGGCGCCGCTCGCGCACCGGCTCGGCATGAACACGATCAAGTGGGAGCTCGAGGATCTCGCGTTCAACACGCTCTTCCCGAAAAAGTTCGAGGAGATCCATCGGCTGATCGACGAGCACGCGCCGCAGCGCGACGGTCTGCTCCGCCAGGTGACGAACCGGGTGCAGAACGATCTGAAGGGTGCCAAGGTCAAGGCCGACGTGATCGGGCGGCCGAAGCACCTCTACTCGATCTACCAGAAGATGATCAGCCGCAGTCGGGAGTTCGCCGAGATCTACGACCTGGTGGGCGTGCGGATTCTGGTCGACTCGGTACGCGACTGCTACGCCGCGCTCGGGGTGATCCACGCGAACTGGCAGCCGGTGCCAGGCCGCTTCAAGGACTACATCGCGATGCCGAAGTTCAACATGTACCAGTCGTTGCACACGACCGTGATCGGCCCGAACGGCAAGCCGGTGGAAATGCAGATCCGGACGACGGCGATGGACCGTACGGCCGAGTACGGCATCGCGGCGCACTGGCGGTACAAGGAGACCAAGGGCGCGACGGTCGTCGGTCCGCCGGCGCACATCGACGAGATGACGTGGCTGCGGCAGCTGCTGGACTGGCAACGGGAGGCGGCCGACCCGAGCGAGTTCTTGGACGCGCTGCGGTTCGACCTGTCGAGCCAGGAGGTCTACGTCTTCACGCCGAAGGGCGACGTGGTCGCGCTGCCGTCCGGCTCGACGCCCGTCGACTTCGCCTACGCCGTACACACCGAGGTCGGCCACCGCTGCATCGGCGCGCGCGTGAACGGCAAGCTCGTGCCGCTGGAGTCGACGCTGTCCAACGGCGACGTCGTGGAGATCTTCACGTCGAAGTCGGAGACGGCGGCGCCGTCCCAGGACTGGCTCGGCTTCGTCAAGTCACCCCGGGCGCGGACGAAGATCCGCCAGCACTTCAACAAGGAGCGCCGGGACGAGGCGATCGAGGCCGGTAAGGACGCGATCGTCAAGGCGATGCGCAAGCAGGGTCTGCCGTTGCAGCGCATGCTGACCAGCGAGACGCTGATGACGATCGCACGCGACCTGCATCTGGCCGACGGGTCGGCGCTGTATGCGGCGGTCGGCGAGAGCCAGGTGTCGGCGCAGTCCGTGGTCACCCGGCTCGTCGCGTCGTACGGCGGCGAAGAGGGCGCGGTCGAGGACATTGCCGAGACCGCCGTCGCGACCCGGCCGCCCCGAAACCGGGGGGCAGCGTACGACCCTGGTGTCGTCGTGGTCGGCGTGAGCGACGTCTGGATCAAGCTGGCGCGCTGCTGCACGCCGGTGCCTGGTGACGCGGTCTTCGGCTTCGTCACGCGGTCGGGCGGTGTCAGCGTGCACCGCGAGGATTGCGTGAACGCGCCGGACCTGCTGGTGCAGGAGGAGCGCCTGGTCGAGGTCACCTGGAAGGCGACGAGCGCGTCGACGTTCCTGGTCGCGATCCAGGTCGAGGCGCTCGACCGCCACAAGCTGCTGGCCGACGTGACCAAGGCGCTGTCCGAGGAGCGGGTCAACATCCTGTCGGCGACGGTCACCACAACGCGGGACCGGGTCGCGGTGAGTCGCTTCAGCTTCGAGATGGCCGACCCGAAGCATCTTGGGCACCTGCTCGCCGCCGTACGGCGGGTGGATGGCGTCTACGACGCGTACCGGGTGACGTCCGGGGCGTAACCGGCCACAACGCACAACGGGCCGACCACCTGAGGTGGTCGGCCCGCTGCTGTCGTGAGCGAAGCCGTTGTGAGTGAACGCTAGGGCTGGACGGCGCCGACCGTCGCCGTCGTGATGGTGACCGGCAGCTTCGGCGCACCGTCGTTCGGATCGCTCTTGTCGGTCGAGACCACTCCCGCCTTGCCGACCTTCTGCACGATGTCGAGGCCGGTTGTGACCGTACCGATGATCGTGTAGTCGGACGTCAGGTTGGACTGCATGGCACCGGTTTCATCGGCCTGCTCCGGAGTGTCCTGGTAGACGATGAAGAACTGGCTGCCGTTCAGGTCTTTGTTTCCGGGGTTGGCCATCGCGACCACGCCGGCCGGGTAGTTCGGCTGCTGGTCGGTGGGGAGGTTCTCCGAGGCGTACGTGTAGGACGGCCCGCCCATGCCGGTGCCGCTCGGGTCGCCGCACTGCAGCACGTAGATGCCGGCCGTGGTGAGTCGATGGCACTTCGAGTTGTCGAAGAACTTCTTTCCGGTCAGGTACGACATGCTCTCGGCCGAGCAGGGTGCCTTCGACACGTCCAAGGTGATGACGATCTTGCCCTGGGTCGTATCCAGCGTCATCTGCTGCGTGCCGTTGTGCGGCACGGTGCTCAGCGGCGGCGGTCCGGTGTTGACGAGTTGCTTGTCGACCGGGTTCTGGGCGTCGCCCTTCAGCGCCGGGTTCGTCGTCCAGGTGCATTTCGCCGCGGCTTGGCTGGCCGCCGCGGCGGGCGTCTTGGCCGGCGTGCCACCGGTCGTGGATACGACGATGCCGACCACCACGCCGATCACGGCGAGCACGCCGATGCCGCCGAGGATGCCGTTGCGCCGCCGCCGCCGGTGCGCCGCATTGTCCTGGCGGGCCGCCATCTCGCGCTCGAGTCGGGCTCGCGCTGCCGCGCGCTGGCGGTCCTTGAGGTTCGTCACGGTGGTTCTCCTTGGTACGGCTAGCCGATGCCTGAGGCGCCGCGAGGCGCATCTGCTAGCGGGGTCAGGGGGTCAAGACTGGGACGACGACGGGGAGGGTTCCGGGGTTGCCGGTGCCCCGCCGGACGCGCTGGGCGCGGCTGATGGGCTCGCCACCACCGGATCGACGGTCAGGGTCGTGATAGTGACCGGCGTGGCCGGCGTGCCGTCGTGGCTGCCGTCCTTGGCGCCCGCGGTGCCGATCTTGCTCACCACGTCGAGTCCGCCGGTGACCTGGCCGAAGACCGAGTAGTTGGGCGGCAACGTGGAGTCCTTGTAGACGATGATGAACTGGCTGCCGTTCGCGTTGGACTCCTGGTTCCAGACGGCGACCGTGCCGGCCGGGTAGACGACCTCGCTCGGCGGGGCGCCCGCACTCGCGCTCGGATCCGGGCTCGCACCGGGCGGCGCGGAGAAGCCGAGCGGCGGGTTCTCGTCGTCGTAGGTGTAGCCCGGTCCGCCATTCGGGTCGCTGGCGGTCGGGTCGCCGCAGAGCAGGAAGAACGAGCTGTCGCCGTTCGTCACCCGGGTGCATGTCGTGTTGTCGAAGAAGTTCTGGCTCGAGAGGTAGTCGAAGTTCGCGACCGTGCACGGTGCCGCTTCCCGGTCCAGCGACGCCGTGACCGTGCCGGCACTGGTCGCGATCGTCATCTTGTCGGTGCCAGTGGTTGGCACGCCCGACGTCGGCGGCGTTCCGGCGCTTGCCGGGCTGGCGCTCGCCGACGCCGCCGCCGAGCTAGGCGCCCAGACGCAGGTAGTCGTCGAGGCGGCCGCGGTGTTCTTCGCCTTGCTCGTGCCGAACAACGCATTCCAACCGCCGGCGGCGAAGAAGACGCCGACCGCGATCACCAGGACGGCGGCTCCCGCCGCGGTCTGCGCCTGGCGCTGGCGGCGTTTGCGAAGGCGGGCGGCGCGGCGGGCCTGCTGCCGTTCGACCTTGGCCCGGGCGAGCATCCGCTCGCGTTCCCTGGAAGCCACGTGCTGTTACCTTTCCACCACCGTGCGACCGTCGTGAGCTGCGACAATGCTCAAAAATGATCACATTTTCGGGGTCCTGCGCCGGGGGTGGCCCAGGACACAACTCGCCAGAGTGTACGGGCACTGGCTGGACAATTGATGTGCGCGGTCACGAACTGTGACCCAGAAACGGATAATGCCTGGCCGAGTGGCGCATCGACCACCCGTACACTCCGGACGGCTAGGCTCGGGGTGTCGCATGCCGGTGCCAAACCGCCCCGGCCGTCGCCGGCGGCGGGCCGCCGCCTGGCGCGGATCGCGGGTGGGTTGTCGGCCTGGCGCCTCATTTGCGCAGCTGAGAGGGGTAGACGTGCTGGTCACGGGGTTTCCGGCGGAGGCGTTCGGCACGAACTGCTACGTCGTGGCCACCGCGCCCGGTGAGGAGTGCGTGGTGATCGATCCCGGGATCGGAGTCGAGCGCCACCTCGACGAGCTGCTTGCGAAGCACCGCCTCCGACCGGCGGCCGTCCTGCTCACACACGGTCACCTCGACCACACGTTCTCGGTCGCGCCGGTCTGCCGGGCGCGCGGCATCACGGCGTATGTCCACCCGGGCGACCTGGAAATGCTCGCCGACCCGGCGAAAGGCCTATCGGCCGACCTCACCGAGCTGTTCGGTGGCCGGCTGACCTACACCGAGCCGGACGACGTCGCCGAACTCGCGGATGGCCAGGTGATCTCGATCGCCGGCCTGGAGATCACCATCAACCATGCGCCTGGCCATACCAACGGGTCGGTGATGTTCCACGCGCCCGGCGACCAAGGTGAGCCGCTGTGCTTCAGCGGTGACGTGCTGTTCGCGGGCTCTATCGGACGCACCGACCTGCCGGGCGGCGACATGGCGGCGATGTGGGCGAGCCTTCGGGACAAGGTGCTCCCGCTGCCGGACGAGACTGTCGTACTGCCCGGCCACGGCCCGACGACGACCATCGCCGCCGAGCGCGCCACCAACCCGTACCTGCGGGAGGCGGCCAGCGCCGCGGCACCGAGCAAAGGCTGGTAAATACCGAAATGGCAACGAGGATCGCGCCACTGTCCGGCTTCCCGGAGTGGCTGCCGCCCCAACGCATGATCGAGCAGCAGATCATCGACCGGTTGCGGCACACGTTCGAGATCTATGGCTTCGCGCCGCTGGAGACACGCGCCGTCGAGCCGCTCGACCAATTGCTGCGCAAGGGCGAAACCTCCAAAGAGGTGTACGTCCTGAGCCGTCTGCAAGCCGACCCGGACGATCCGTCGGACGCGTCGCTCGGGCTGCACTTCGACCTGACCGTACCGTTTGCGCGGTTTGTTCTGGAGAACGCCGGCCGCCTGCAGTTCCCGTTCCGGCGCCACCAGATCCAGAAGTCGTGGCGCGGCGAGCGGCCCCAGCAGGGGCGCTACCGCGAGTTCATCCAGGCCGACATCGACGTGGTCGACCGGGACACGCTCGGTTTCGACAACGAGGTCGAGATCCCGCTCGTCATCGGCGACGCGCTCGCCGGGCTGCCCATCCCGCCCGTCACGGTCCAGGTCAACAATCGCAAGCTGTGCGAGGGCTTCTACCGAGGGCTCGGCCTGTCTGACCCGGAGGCGGCGCTGCGGGCGATCGACAAGCTGGACAAGATCGGTCCGGGTGGGGTGAGTGAACTGCTCGTCGCAACGGCCGGCGCCACCGATGCGCAGGCGAAGGCCTGCCTCGCGCTGGCCGAAATCGAGGCGCCGGATGCGTCGTTCGCGGACGCGGTCGGCGCGCTCGGCGTCTCCGACCCGCTGCTCGACGAGGGCCTGGACGAGCTCGTACGCGTCGTCGAGGCGGCCCGCGAGTACGCGCCCGGCCTGATCGTGGCGCAACTCAAGATCGCGCGTGGACTCGACTACTACACGGGCACGGTGTACGAGACGACGATGGCCGGGTACGAGCGCGCCGGGATCGGTGTGCTCCGGCGGCCGCTACGACAACCTCGCCTCGGATCGGGAGGTGAAATATCCGGGCGTCGGCATCTCGATCGGCGTGTCCCGGATGCTCGGCTTGCTGTTCGGGGCGAACGCGCTCGGTGTGAGTCGGCACGTGCCGACCTGCGTTGTCGTCGCGTTGCCGGATGAGGAGTCCCGGCCGGCATGCCGGCGGATCGCGCAGGCGCTGCGGTCGCGCGGCATCGCGACCGAGGTGGCGCCGGAGCCGGCGAAATTCGGCAAACAGATCCGCTACGCCGATCGGCGGGGCATCCCGTTCGTCTGGTTCCCCGGCGTCGACGGCATGTCCGACCAGGTCAAGGACATCCGCTCGGGCGAACAGGTGCAGGCGTCCGCGTCCGATTGGAATCCGCCCACGGAGGATCTCGAGCCGCGGATCTTTGCGACCTGACCGTCGGCGTCGGTCCGCCGCAGGGCGAGTTCGCCGGCGGCTCGGCGACCGCGTCGCGGCCGGCGGGCCGTGTCACGGCGGGCGGACGCTGCTGGAAGAATGCGATCGGACGCCCGTGCCCGGACGGACCGAGACCACGAGGAGCGCTTGACGTGATCCGTACCCATGAAGCTGGAAGCCTGCGCGCGGCGGACGCCGGAGCGAGCGTGGTCCTGGCCGGCTGGGTGGCCCGCCGCCGGGACCACGGCGGCGTCATCTTCGTGGACCTGCGCGATGGCTCGGGGATCGTCCAGGTTGTCTTCCGGGAGAGCATGGAAGCCGCGCACGCGCTCCGCAATGAGTTCTGCGTCAAGGTCACGGGTACGGTCGGTCGCCGTCCCGCGGGAAACGAGAACCCCGAATTGCCGACGGGCGAGGTCGAGGTGACCGCGACCGACCTCGACATCCTCTCCGAGGCAGCGCCGCTGCCGATCCCGGTCGACGACCACATCGAGGCCGGGGACGACATGCGGCTCAAATACCGCTACCTTGACCTGCGCCGTACCGCCCCGCACCGCAACCTGGTGCTGCGCAGCCGGGCCAACCAGATCGCCCGGACCGTGCTGCATGAGCGCGATTTCCACGAGATCGAGACTCCGACGCTGACCCGCTCGACGCCCGAGGGCGCACGCGACTTCCTGGTGCCGGTGCGGTTGCAGCCGGGCACGTGGTACGCGCTGCCACAATCGCCGCAGCTGTTCAAGCAGCTGTTGATGGTCGCCGGCATGGAGCGCTACTACCAGATCGCCCGCTGTTACCGCGACGAGGACTTCCGCGCCGACCGGCAGCCGGAGTTCACCCAGCTCGACATCGAGATGTCGTTTGTCACCCAGGACGACGTGATCGAGCTCGGGGAGTCGGTCGTTGCGGCGCTCTGGGCCGAGTTGGCCGATTTCGTCATCCCGCGACCGGTGCCGCGCATCACCTGGCACGAGGCGATGAATCGGTACGGCTCGGACAAGCCCGACCTCCGCTACGGCGTCGAGCTGACCGAGCTGACGGACTTCCTGCGAGGAACCGAGTTCCGTGTGTTCGCCGGCGCGATCGATGCCGGTGGGTACGTCGGTGCCGTCGTCATGCCCGGTGGCGCCGCGCAGACCCGCAAGGAGCTGGACGGCTGGCAGGACTGGGCGAAGGCTCGGGGCGCTCGGGGTCTCGCGTACGTCGTCCTCGACGCCGAGACGGGTGAGGCTCGCGGTCCGGTCGCGAAGAACCTCTCGGAAGCGCACCTCGGCGGGCTGGCCGACGCGGTCGGGGCGAAGCCGGGCGACGCCGTGTTCTTCGCCGCCTCGTCCCGTCGACGCGAGGCACAGGAGCTGCTGGGTGCGGCGCGCATCGAGATCGCTCGGCGGGCCGGCCTGATCGACGAGAGCGCCTGGGCGTTCTGCTGGGTGATCGACGCGCCGATGTTCGAGCCGGCCATCGACGACGCCGGCAACCAGGTCGGGTGGGCCGCCGTACATCACCCGTTCACGTCACCGAACGCCGAATGGATCGACACGTTCGAACGGGATCCGGGCGAGGCGTTGGCGTTCGCGTACGACATCGTGTGCAACGGCAACGAGATCGGTGGCGGCTCGATCCGTATCCACCAGGCCGACGTTCAGCGTCGGGTGTTCACCACGCTGGGCATCTCGGACGCCGAGGCGGCCGACAAATTCGGCTTCCTGCTCGAGGCGTTCAAGTTCGGCCCGCCGCCGCACGGCGGCATCGCGCTCGGCTGGGATCGCGTCTGCATGCTGCTCGCCGGCGAGACCTCGATCCGTGAGGTGATCGCGTTCCCGAAGACTCGGGGCGGATTCGATCCGCTCGACGTCCGCGCCGACGCCGATCACCGCACAGCAGCGGCTGGAGGCTGGCATCGACGCGAAACCGAAGCCGGTGGAGGGTGCGGGGTCCGCAGGCGTCGCGGCGCCGGTCCAGCCGACGCCGTAACCGCTGTACGCCGCCTCGTCGGTCAATCTCACCAGCACTCGGCGGCCATCAGCGTGCTCGACCTCGAGCTTGCTGGCCTGCTGTTCGTCGCCCTGCACTTTGCGACCTGGCGCAGCGGCTGGCGCGGCCGCCGTTAGCCGGCCTTCGCGCCAGCGACGATCGGCGGGCGCTGGTCGTACCTTGGACTGTTTGGAACTCGGCCCGATCGGTTACGCAACGACGCCGCCGGCGGAACCCATCGGTCGGGCGTCGTTGTGCGCGGTTGGCGGGCGCGCTGTTGTGCGTGGCGCATCGTCGGTTTCGTAGTGCCAGCATCGCCCGGTACTCTTGCCGCGATGGAGCACCGACGGCCTGTTCGCACTCGACGCCCCCAACGTCGGCCCGGCTCGGGCCGCAGGTCGACGGGCGCCGAACAGCTTGCGGCCGCGCCGGGTCGATGCGATCGGCTTCGATGAGGTGCGCGACGACGAACCCTTGGCGGTCCGGATGCGACCCGCGTCGGTCGACGAACTCATCGGGCAGGACGATCTCCTGGCGTCCTGGTGCCGAACTTCGGCAGCTCGTGGAGAAGCACCGCCCCGGTGTCGGTGATCCTGTGGGGACCGCCCGGCACCGGCAAAACGACCATCGCACACCTCGTGGCGTCGGCATCCGATCCGCAGTTTCGTCGCGCTATCGGCGCTCAACGCCGGGGTGAAGGACGTCCGAGCGGTCATCGACGCCGCACGCACCGAGCGCCGTCGGGGCGGCCCGCCGACTCGTCCTTTTCATCGACGAGGTGCACCGTTTCGAAGACGCAGCAGGACTCGTTGCTCGCCGCGGTCGAGGACCGGACGGTGACACTGCTCGCGACAACGGAGAACCCGTACTCTTCGGTGATTTCGCCGCTGCTCGCGGTGTGTCCTGCTCGACGCTCAAACCGCTCGACGACGATGCGGTCGCACGTTGGCCGCGGCGCGATCACCGACCCACGCGGTCTCGGTGGCGCGGTCACGCTCGACCCCGACGCGGAAGCGCATCTGGTCCGGTTGGCGCAGTGGCGACGTACGCAAGGCATTGACCGTCCTAGCCGCCGCGGCCTCCACGGCCCGATCCGCCGGCGACGGGTCCGCGATCGTGATCACCTGGCGACCGCCGAACGGGCGGTCGACGTGGCGGCGGTGCGGTACGACCGGGACGGCGACGAGCACTACGACGTCAGCGCGTTCATCAAAAGCATGCGCCGGGCCGGACGTGGACGTGTCGCTGCACTACCTGGCGCGAATGTTGGTCGCCGGCGAAGACCCGCGGGTTCATCGCGCGACGCCTTGTGATCTTCGCGAGCGAGGAC